>NZ_CP054128.1:0-935000 GCF_013283895.1 Pseudomonas sp. MPDS
ATGTCCCGACTCAATCCCCGGCAGCAAGAAGCCGTGAACTATGTCGGCGGCCCTCTTTTGGTGCTCGCCGGTGCAGGCTCCGGCAAGACCAGTGTGATCACCCGCAAGATCGCGCACCTGATCCAGAACTGCGGTATCCGCGCCCAGTACATCGTCGCCATGACCTTCACCAACAAAGCTGCCCGGGAAATGAAAGAGCGGGTTGGCGGCCTGCTGCGCCCTGGTGAAGGCCGCGGCCTGACAGTCTGCACTTTCCACAACCTGGGCCTGAACATCATCCGCAAGGAACATGCACGGCTGGGCTACAAGCCGGGTTTCTCGATTTTCGACGAGACCGATGTCAAGGCGCTGATGACCGACATCATGCAAAAGGAATATTCGGGCGACGACGGCGTGGACGAGATCAAGAACATGATCGGCGCCTGGAAAAACGACCTGATCCTGCCGCCCCAAGCCTTGGAAAACGCCCGCAATCCCAAGGAACAGACCGCCGCCATCGTGTACGCCCATTACCAGCGCACGCTCAAGGCGTTCAACGCGGTGGACTTCGACGACCTGATCCTGCTGCCGGTCAAGCTGTTCCAGGACCACGCCGACATCCTCGAGAAATGGCAGAACAAGGTCCGCTACCTGCTGGTGGATGAATACCAGGACACCAATGCCAGCCAGTATCTGCTGGTGAAGCTGCTGATCGGCATCCGCAACCAGTTCACCGTGGTGGGCGACGACGACCAGTCGATCTACGCCTGGCGTGGTGCGCGGCCGGAAAACCTGATGTTGCTCAAGGAAGACTATCCGTCGCTCAAAGTGGTGATGCTGGAGCAGAACTACCGCTCCACCAGCCGCATCCTGCGCTGCGCCAACGTGCTGATCTCCAACAACCCCCACGAGTTCGAAAAGCAACTGTGGAGCGAGATGGGCCACGGCGACGAGATCCGCGTGATTCGCTGCCGCAACGAAGACGCCGAAGCCGAGCGCGTGGCCATGGAAATCCTCAGCCTGCACCTGCGCACGGACCGGCCGTACAGCGATTTTGCCATCCTGTATCGCGGTAACTACCAGGCCAAGCTGATCGAGCTGAAATTGCAGCATCACCAGATCCCCTATCGCCTGTCGGGGGGCAACAGCTTCTTCGGCCGTCAGGAAGTAAAGGACCTGATGGCTTATTTCCGCCTGATCGTGAACCCGGACGACGACAACGCCTTCTTGCGAGTGATCAACGTCCCACGCCGGGAAATCGGCTCGACCACCCTGGAAAAACTCGGCAACTACGCCACCGAGCGCAAAATCTCGATGTACGCCGCCACCGACGAAATCGGCCTGGGCGAGCATCTGGACAGCCGCTTCACCGACCGTCTGGCGCGCTTCAAGCGCTTCATGGACAAGGTGCGCGAACAGTGCGCCGGCGAAGACCCGATCTCGGCGCTGCGCAGCATGGTCATGGACATCGACTACGAGAACTGGCTGCGTACCAACAGCTCCAGTGACAAGGCCGCGGACTACCGCATGGGCAACGTCTGGTTCTTGATCGAGGCGTTGAAAAACACTCTGGAAAAGGACGAAGACGGCGACATGACCGTCGAGGACGCCATCGGCAAACTCGTGCTGCGAGACATGCTCGAACGCCAGCAGGAAGAGGAAGACGGCGCCGAAGGCGTGCAGATGATGACCCTTCACGCCTCCAAGGGCCTGGAATTCCCCTACGTGTTCATCATGGGCATGGAAGAAGAAATCCTGCCCCACCGCTCCAGCATCGAAGCCGACACCATCGAAGAAGAACGGCGCCTGGCCTACGTCGGTATTACCCGCGCACGTCAGACGCTGGCCTTTACCTTCGCCGCCAAGCGCAAGCAATACGGCGAGGTGATCGACTGCGCCCCGAGCCGCTTCCTCGATGAGCTGCCGCCAGACGACTTGGCCTGGGAAGGCAATGACGACACACCGACCGAGGTCAAGGCCGTTCGCGGCAATAGCGCCCTGGCCGATATACGAGCGATGCTCAAGCGCTAGAATCGACTACTTTTTACCGAACTTTTTACCAAATCCAGGGGCGCCGAAGGCGTCATTAAAGGAGGCTTGATGGAAGCCCTGCACCAGAAAATTCGTGAACACGGCATCGTACTTTCCGATCAGGTTCTGAAAGTCGATGCTTTTCTGAACCACCAGATCGACCCGCAATTGATGAAGCTGATCGGCGACGAATTTGCCGCGCTGTTCAAGGACTCGGGCATCACCAAAATCGTTACCATCGAAGCCTCGGGCATTGCCCCGGCGATCATGACCGGCCTGAACCTGGGCGTTCCGGTGATTTTCGCCCGCAAGCAACACTCTCTGACCCTGACGGAGAACCTGTTGTCCGCGACCGTGTATTCGTTCACCAAAAAGACCGAAAGCACCGTGGCCATCAGCCCGCGCCACCTGACCAGCAGCGACCGGGTACTGATCATTGATGACTTCCTGGCCAACGGCAAGGCCTCCCAGGCACTGATCTCCATCATCAAACAGGCCGGCGCCACCGTGGCAGGCTTGGGGATCGTGATCGAGAAATCGTTCCAGGGTGGACGTGCGGAGCTGGATGCCCAAGGCTATCGCGTTGAATCGTTGGCCCGGGTGCAATCGCTGGCCGGTGGTGTCGTGACCTTTATCGAATAATCGCCCTGCGTCCCTGTGGGAGCGAGCCTGCTCGCGATGAGGCCGGCACATCCAACACCAATGTTGACTGACAGTCCGCTATCGCGAGCAGGCTCGCTCCCACAGGGGCTTTGAAGTGGCCGTTAAGGCGCGGTGATCTTGAGACCAGCGAGCAACAAGCGCTGACCCAGCTCTTCTTTCAGCCCTTCGGGGCTCGCCAACTGCATCCGCTCCAAATGCTCGGGAAACTCCGACGGCGGCGGCGCATCCAGTGCAGCCTTGCCCAGCTCCAGCATTTCGGTGAGTTTGAACTTGCTCTTGAGCCAGTTCAGCGCCCGCAACAGGTCCCGCTCCACCCCGTCGAAATCGCTGCCCAGCGGATACTCCGGGAACAAATTCGGATGCCGTGCCTGGATGGCCTGCAAGCGTTCCGAGGTGTTCTCGGCGAAGCGCGGATCGAGGCGAAAATCCTTCGGCAACTTGCCGGCATTTTGCGCCTGCTCGATCAACTCCGGCTGGAAGCGTGAGTCGCTGATGTTCAGCAGCGCCTCGATCACCGCGGCATCAGTCTTGCCCCGCAGGTCAGCGATACCGTATTCAGTCACCACGATGTCTCGCAAGTGTCGGGGAATGGTGCAATGGCCGTATTCCCAGACGATGTTCGAACTGATCTCGCCCCCCGCCTCGCGCCAACTGCGCAGAAGCAGAATGGAGCGCCCGCCCTCCAGCGCATGGCCCTGGGCAACGAAGTTGTACTGCCCGCCGACGCCGCTGAGTACGCGACCATCTTCCAGTTGGTCCGCCACCCCGGCGCCCAGCAAGGTCATGGTGAAAACCGTGTTGATAAAACGTGCATCGAGTCGCTGCAGGCGCTTGAGTCTTTCCTGGCCGTACAGCTCGTTGATGTAACTGATGCGGGTCATGTTGAATTCGAGGCGCCGACTCTGGGGCAACTCGCGCAAGCGTTCGTAAAAACTGCGAGGGCCGAGGAAGAATCCGCCATGGATGCAGATGCCATCGGGTTGCGCCGCCTCGTCGAGGGTGCCGGCGTTGGCTCGTTCCTGGGTCGGCTCGTCGGGATAGACCCTGCGCCGGATAATTCCGGCCTCTGCCAGCACCAGCAAGCCGTTGACGAACATTTCGCTGCAACCGTACAACCCTTTGGCAAAGGGTTCGACCCCGCCCTCACGCTCGATCAACTGCGCCCACTGGCTGAGATTCAGCTCCGCCAGCAACGCCTGGTAAGCGGCATTGTCGGCTTGACGCGCCAGCAGCGCCGCCGTCAACGCATCGCCCATGGAGCCGATGCCGATCTGCAACGTACCGCCGTCACGCACCAGGGCACTGGCGTGCAGGCCGATCATATGATCCTGAAACCCCACCGGCATGTTCGGCGTGGAAAACAGCGTGTGGCTGTCCTTTTCGTCGATCAACAGGTCGAACGTGTCGATGCCGACTTCCGCATCACCGGGCATGTAGGGCAGATCACTGTGAACCTGGCCCACCATGAGGATGGTCTCCCCCGCTGCACGCCGCTTGGCGACCATCGGCAACAGGTCGAGGGTGATGTCCGGGTTGCAACTCAGGCTCAGGCGGTCAGGATGCTGCGCATCACTGGCCACCAGTTGCGCGATCAGGTTCAAGCCAGCGGCATTGATGTCCCGCGCGGCGTGGCTGTAGTTGCTGCTGACGTAATCCTGCTGGGCCGACTCGCTGTGCAACAGGCTGCCCGGTTGCAGGAAGAATTGCTGAACGTGGATGTTGGCCGGCAGGCTGTCACGGTGCAGATCGGCCAGGTAATCCAGTTCCGGATAATCGCCAAAGACCCGTTCGATAAAGGGCTCGAGAAAGCGCTTCTGCAAACCATCGCCCAGATTGGGTCGGCCCAGGCTCAGAGCGGTGTAGATGGTCAGTTGTCGCTCAGGCAGTTGCGCGATACGCCGGTACAGGGCGTTGGCGAACAGATTGGGTTTGCCCAACCCCAGGGGCATGCCCAGATGAATGTGCGCTGGCAGGCGCGCGAGTACGTCATCCACCGCCTGTTCGATTGAACACAACTGCACCATCCGACCCTCCGGGACATTCCATGAATGTGGGTTGGACCGAGCTTGCCGGGTCTTGGTTGCGATGAACAGCCTTTGTAAAACCACCGGGCACAAAAAAGCCGCTCGTAAGCGGCTTTCTTGCGGAAGATGCTGGCTATTACAGACCCGACATCTCTTTGATCGCGCCCATGAGCTCTTCATCCGAGCAATCGGCGCAGGTGCCTTTAGGCGGCATGGCGTTGATGCCAGTGATCGCCTTGGCCAGGATGCCGTCGAGGCCGCCCTGATGATCGGCGCGCTCTTTCCAGGCAGCCGTGTCGCCGATTTTCGGAGCGCCCAGCAGGCCGGTGCCGTGGCAAGCATTGCAGTGTTTTGCAATAACATCCTTCGGCGTCTTGGCTCCACCGCCGCCAGCCGAAGCCACGACCTCCATGCCCTTGCATTCCTGCCCCTGAACGCAGACCTGGCCGACCGGTTCAAGGCGCTTGGCGATTTCGTCGTTGGGCGCTGCTTGGACACTGGCTGCCCATAGGGCCAATACGGTTGCTGGTGCAGCCAGCATTTTCATAATTAGATTCACGCGTACACCCTCAATGGTGGCTAGTCACGCCTGCGGCCACGGTTTGCAGGCGGGCGCAAGTATAGCGGGAAGGCCGTCACACTGAAACAACCCCAAAGTCGCAAGGGTCTTGTTTGTCATGACAGCTCATCCTTCGGGCGCCTTTGCCGTCCGGGCACGGCGCCTCTTTTCCTAGAAATTGGCCGGTGTGGCTGCGCTGATCAGTCGCGCCGGCGCATCGAACGGATTACGGAAACGGTGTGGCTTGGTGCTCTCGAAATAGTAGCTATCGCCCGCTTCGAGTACGAAGGTTTCGGCGCCGACCACCAACTCCAGCCGCCCTTCCACCAGAATCCCGGTCTCTTCGCCCTCATGGGTAAGCATCTCGTCACCGGTATCGGCGCCAGGCGGGTAGATCTCGTTGAGAAAGGCAATCGCCCGGCTGGGGTGCGCCCGGCCCACCAGTTTCATGGTGACGGCACCGTCGGAAATGTCGATCAGTTCATTGGCTTTGTAGACGATCTGAGTCGGTTTCTCCTGCAGAATTTCTTCGGAGAAAAACTCGACCATGGACATGGGAATCCCGCCAAGGACCTTACGCAGCGAGCTGATCGAGGGGCTGACGCTGTTTTTCTCGATCATCGAAATGGTGCTGTTGGTGACGCCCGCGCGCTTGGCGAGTTCACGCTGGGAAAGGCCTTTGAGTTTACGAATGGATTGCAGTCGTTCACCGACGTCCAATGCTGGAGCCTCCAGGGAATCAGGTTGTGTGGAAAGTGAGCGTTATCATGGCGACAGCGTTCAGTATTTACAACACTTTGACCTCAATCCCGTGCGGTGAAGCGACTTTCGGTAGATTGCGCTTTGCGTCAGCCCCCGGAATAGAGCCGTGGAACCCGGCGCAGGTTGCAGAAAATCTGATAAGGAATCGTGCCGGCCGCCTTCGCGACATCACTGGCCAGGATAGTCTTGCCCCACAGCTCCACGGTCGAACCGAGCCCGGCGTTGGGGATATTCGTCAAGTCGACACACAGCATGTCCATGGAGACCCGACCGACCAGTTGACTAGGCTGCCCGTGCACCAGCACCGGCGTACCGTTCGGCGCCTGGCGCGGGTAACCGTCGGCGTATCCCATGGCAACCACGCCGACCCGCGTCGGTTGCGCGGTGACAAAACGGGCGCCATACCCCACCGGCTCGCCGGCGGGCAATTCACGCACGCTGATGATCTTGGACTCCAGAGTCATGACCGGCTGCAGCCGCGCAGCGACGGCGTTGGCTTCCTCGAAGGGGGTCGCACCGTACAGCATGATGCCTGGCCGCACCCAGTCGCTTGGTATCTGCGGCCAACCCAGCACTGCCGGGGAGTTGCGCAAACTGATCTGCGCCGCCAGCCCCTGGCGGGCCGCCTCGAACACGGCCAGTTGCTCGGTGCTGCTGGGATCGTGCAGTTCATCGGCGCGGGCGAAATGGCTCATCAACACGATCTTCGCCACCTTGCCGCTGGCCAGCAGTCGACGATAGGCCGCCTGATAATCCGCCGGATGCAGCCCCACCCGATGCATCCCCGAGTCGAGCTTGAGCCAGACCGTAATCGGCTTGCTCAGGGTCGCGTTTTCAATCGCTTCGAGCTGCCACAACGAATGCACCACACACCAGAAATCGTGTTCGACGATCAGCGACAGTTCATCGGCCTCGAAGAATCCTTCCAGCAGCAAGACCGGCCCACGAATCCCGCCGGCCCGCAGTTCCAGCGCTTCTTCGATGCAAGCCACGGCAAACCCATCGGCCGTGTCCTGCAAAGCCTCGGCGCAGCGCACTGCGCCGTGCCCATAGGCATCGGCCTTGATCACCGCAAGAGCTTTGGCCCCCGTCACTTCGCGGGCCAATTGGTAGTTGTGACGTAAGGCTTGAAGGTCGATCAGAGCACGGGCAGGACGCATGGCGGCAGGCTTCTAGGCGGACTAGGTAAAAAAAACGGCGCTGGCTGACGGCATGAACCACCAACAGCACCGCAAGAGGGATCGTTTTCCGGGTTTAGGGCAGCGCTGCCACGACGGACAGCTCCACCAGGATTTCCGGTTCGCACAGTTTGGCTTGCACAGTGGCCCGGGCCGGCGCGACGCCCTTGGGCAGCCATTTGTCCCAGATCGCGTTCATGCCTTCGAAATGGGCGTCGATGTCTTTCAGGTAAATCGTCACCGACAACAGATGATTTTTGTCGGTCCCGGCCAGGTCCAGCAAACGCTCGATATTGGCCAGGGTTTCACGGGTCTGCTGTTCGATACCGGCACTCATGTCGTCACCAACCTGCCCGGCCAGGTAAACAGTGCCGTTGTGCAGGACGACCTGACTCATGCGGTCATTGGTGAGCTGGCGCTGGATTGACATGTTTTGCAGACTCCTGGTGTTTACTGCCATAACGGGAAATATCGAGGCCTTCGGCGCTGATCTGTGGTTTTTTCTTCGCCATCAGGTCCGCTAGCAAGCGCCCGGAACCACAGGCCATGGTCCAACCGAGGGTGCCATGGCCGGTGTTCAGGAACAGGTTCTTGAACGGGGTGGCGCCCACGATCGGTGTGCCATCCGGAGTGGTCGGACGCAGACCGGTCCAGAAACTGGCCTGGGCCAGATCGCCGCCCTGAGGATAAAGGTCGTTGACGATCATCTCCAGGGTTTCACGCCGACGCGGGTTGAGAGACAGGTCAAAACCGGCGATTTCCGCCATGCCGCCCACACGGATGCGGTTATCGAACCGGGTAATCGCGACCTTGTAGGTTTCGTCGAGAATGGTCGAGGTCGGAGCCATCGCCGGATTGGTGATCGGCACCGTCAGGGAATAACCCTTGAGCGGATACACCGGCGCACGAATGCCCAGCGGTTTGAGCAATTGCGGTGAATAACTGCCCAGGGCCAGGACGTAGCGGTCAGCGGTTTCCAGCTTGCCGTCGATCCAGACGCCGTTGATGCGATCACCGGCGTAGTCCAGGCGCTGGATGTCCTGGCCAAAGCGGAATTCCACACCCAGTTTTACGGCCATTTGCGCCAGACGCGTGGTAAACATCTGACAGTCGCCAGTCTGGTCATTGGGCAGACGCAAGGCACCCGCCAGGATGTCGGTGACATTGGCCAATGCCGGCTCGACGCGGGCAATGCCTTCACGGTCCAGCACTTCGAAGGGCACACCGGACTCTTTCAGCACGGCGATGTCTTTGGCCGCACCATCAACCTGAGCCTGGGTACGGAACAATTGAGTGGTCCCCAGACTGCGGCCTTCGTAGGCAATCCCGGTTTCGGCGCGCAGTTCGTCGAGGCAGTCGCGGCTGTACTCGGACAGACGCACCATGCGCTCCTTGTTCACGGCATAACGATTGGCAGTGCAGTTGCGCAGCATCTGCGCCATCCACAGGTACTGGTCGATGTCAGCGGTGGCTTTGATCGCCAGCGGTGCGTGGCGCTGCAACAGCCACTTGATGGCCTTGAGTGGCACACCTGGTGCGGCCCACGGCGAGGCATAACCCGGCGACACCTGGCCGGCATTGGCAAAACTGGTTTCCATGGCTGGCGCCGGCTGACGATCAACCACCACGACTTCAAACCCGGCACGGGCCAGGTAGTAAGCACTGACGGTACCGATGACGCCGCTACCTAAAACCAGAACGCGCATGTTGAAGCCCTCATCGCGGATAACCGCTGACGTTTTGTTGTACAGACCGTAATGTGCGCAGTTTAGAAAAGATCAGGCAGTGCTTTTCACTATATAAATGCCTATATTTGGCGAGAATTCTCGGCAAAAACCCTTTTCATGGAGGAGCATCACCTGTGCGGACCAACACTCAGACCAAACGTGAGCTGGACAAGATCGACCGCAACATCCTGCGCATCCTCCAGGCGGATGGACGGATTTCCTTTACGGAGCTTGGGGAAAAGGTCGGCCTCTCCACCACCCCCTGCACCGAGCGGGTTCGTCGCCTGGAGCGCGAGGGAATCATCATGGGCTACAACGCCCGGCTCAATCCGCAGCATCTGAAGGGCAGTCTGCTGGTGTTCGTCGAAATCAGCCTCGACTACAAATCCGGCGACACCTTTGAAGAATTCCGGCGCGCGGTGCTGAAATTGCCTCACGTGCTCGAATGCCATCTGGTGTCAGGCGACTTTGACTATCTGGTGAAAGCGCGGATTTCCGAGATGGCTTCGTACCGCAAGCTGCTGGGCGACATCCTGCTCAAGCTGCCCCACGTGCGCGAATCCAAGAGCTACATCGTGATGGAAGAAGTGAAGGAGAGCTTGAACCTGCCGATTCCGGATTGAGGGGCGTTCTTGGCTACACCAATACCTGCCGGGTGCTGGCCATATATTCGTGAATCTGCTTCTCGACCCGCGGATGAATCAGTTCCACCGGCCGCCGGCCATTGGGACACGGCAAGGTCGCCGTGGTGCCGAACAACCGGCAGATCAGCGGCCGCTCGTCATAGACCGTGCAGCCATTGGGTCCCAAGTGCACGCAGTCGAGCGCTTCCATGGCCGCGTCCTGTTCGGCGCGAGTCTTGCGTGGCAAGCGGGCCATTTCCTCGGGCGAGGTGGTCACTGGCCCGCAGCAGTCATGGCAGCCCGGTACGCACTCGAACGAGGGAATCTGTTGGCGCAGCGTGCGGATTTTTTGACTGTTGCAGCTCATCGAAGCGGCTACCGAGACGGGACAAGGCAGGATTTTGCACGAAAAGCCCTGTCCCAGACAGCGCCAACCGACCGGTGTTGCCCATGGACGAATCCCCGGCTTATGCTCCGTAAAATTTCTCAAACACAATAATCAGGATTACGCACATGAACGCCCGTGTTCAGCAACCTGTCCCGAGCCATTCGCACGCCGCCTCTTACTACGCCGCCAGCAGCTTGCCGCAACCGGATCATCCGCTGCTGCAGGGCGAGCTGGTGGCGGATGTCTGCGTGGTAGGCGGTGGGTTCTCGGGGTTGAACACAGCGATCGAACTGGCCGAGCGCGGCATGAGCGTAGTGCTGCTGGAAGCGCACAAGATCGGCTGGGGGGCCAGCGGGCGCAACGGCGGTCAACTGATTCGCGGCGTCGGTCATGGCCTCGATCAGTTCGCCCCGGTCATCGGTGCCGACGGCGTACGCCAGATGAAGCTCATGGGCCTTGAGGCGGTGGAAATCGTCCGTCAACGGGTCGAGCGCTTTCAGATCCACTGCGACCTCACCTGGGGTTATTGCGACCTCGCCAACAAGCCAAGCGATCTGGAAGGTTTCGCTGAGGACGCTGAAGAGCTGCGCAGCCTGGGGTATCACCATCAGACCCGGCTGCTGCAAGCCCACGAAATGCACAGTGTGGTGGGTTCGGATCGCTACGTCGGCGGCCTGATCGACATGGGCTCGGGCCATTTGCATCCGCTGAACCTGGCCTTGGGCGAAGCCTGCGCCGCGCAGCAACTGGGGGTCCGGCTGTTCGAGCAATCGGCGGTCACGCGCATTGATTACGGCCCGGAAGTGAAGGTGCATACCCAACAGGGCGCGGTCCGGGCCAAGACCCTGGTGCTGGGCTGCAACGCCTACCTCAATGGGCTCAACCCGGAACTCAGCGGCAAAGTGCTGCCCGCCGGCAGCTACATCATCGCCACTGAACCTTTGAGCGAGGCTCAGGCCCAGGCGTTGTTGCCGCAGAACATGGCGGTCTGTGATCAACGGGTGGCGCTGGATTACTACCGGCTTTCCGCGGATCGACGCTTACTGTTCGGCGGAGCCTGCCATTACTCGGGTCGTGACCCGCAAGACATTGGCGCGTACATGCGTCCGAAAATGCTCAAGGTGTTCCCGCAACTGGCGCAGGTGAAAATCGACTTTCAATGGGGCGGGATGATCGGCATCGGCGCCAACCGCTTGCCGCAGATCGGTCGACTCAAGGATCAGCCCAACGTGTACTACGCCCAGGCCTACTCCGGCCACGGAGTGAATGCCACGCACCTGGCCGGCAAGCTGTTGGCCGAAGCCATCAGTGGGCAACAGAGTGGTGGTTTCGATCTGTTCGCCCAGGTGCCGCACATGACCTTCCCGGGCGGAAAGCATCTGCGCTCGCCACTGTTGGCACTGGGGATGCTGTGGCATCGGTTGAAAGAGTTGGTTTAAAGCGCCCAGCGCTACTGGTGACGCTATCGCGGGCACGCCTTGCTCGCACAGATTGAAAGAGGGCTGTAAGAGCAAGGCGTGCCCGCGATAGCAGTTTCAGGCCCGGTACCGCTTCAAAGCCGCCAGAACGGCTTCAAGCCCTCCTCCCGCGCCTGCTCTCGGCTCAGCCCGATATCACGCAACTGTTCCGGTGTGAGCTCCAACAAGGCCTTGCGTGTATGCAGACGACGCCAGAACAGGGCCCAGCGGCTCAGGCTGGACGGGGCACTGTGCAACATCGCATTGCGTAGCTCCTTTTCCTGCCCCGCCGCCAGTTCCTGGCTGTGTAACGTCAGCCGCACATCGCTCAAGCCGTTCATTTTGATCGCTCCTGTTTACTTGGGTAGCCAGAGCTTTCATGATGCGCGGACGGCCATAATCAATACAGATTCAAACAATGTGTTTTCCATGCATACAGATTGCGGCTTTTCGACACTGAATTGTCTTTTTCCGCCGCAACTGTATTGGTTACCGTTGTCCACTTCATCGAGAGCGCGCCATGACCCTTTATGTGAACCTCGCCGAATTGCTCGGCACCCGCATCGAACAGGGCTTCTACCGTCCCGGCGACCGGCTGCCGTCAGTGCGCGCGCTGAGCATGGAGCACGGTGTCAGCCTGAGTACGGTGCAGCAGGCCTATCGCGTGTTGGAGGACAGCGGGCTGGCGATGCCAAAACCCAAATCAGGGTATTTCGTACCGGCCAGCCGTGAACTGCCGGACCTGCCGGTAGTGGGTCGCCCAGCCCAACGACCGGTGGACATCTCCCAATGGGACCAGGTGCTGGAGCTGATACGCTCGGTACCACGCAAAGACGTGGTGCAACTGGGCCGAGGCATGCCGGATATCAACTCGCCGACCATGAAACCGCTGTTGCGCAGCCTTGCGCAGATCAGCCGCCGGCAAGACATGCCGGGCCTGTATTACGACAACATCTACGGCAACCTCGCGCTGCGCGAACAGATCGCTCGCCTGTCGCTGGACTCGGGTTGCAAACTGGGAGCCGGCGACCTGATCGTCACCACGGGCTGTCACGAAGCGCTGTCGGTCAGCATCCGCGCCACCTGTGAACAAGGCGATATCGTCGCGGTGGACTCCCCCAGCTTTCACGGCGCCATGCAAACCCTCAAGGGCCTGGGCATGAAGGCCCTGGAAATCCCCACCGATCCACTGACCGGCATCAGCCTGGAGGCCCTGGAGCTGGCGCTGGAACAGTGGCCCATCAAGGCCATACAGTTGACGCCCAGTTGTAACAACCCGCTAGGCTACATCATGCCCGAGGCCAACAAACGCGCGTTGCTGACCTTGGCGCAGCGCTTCGACGTGGCGATTATCGAGGACGATGTGTATGGGGAACTGGCCTACACCTACCCGCGCCCCCGCACGATCAAATCCTTCGACGACGATGGCCGCGTCCTACTCTGCAGTTCTTTTTCCAAGACACTGGCACCGGGTTTGCGAGTGGGCTGGGTCGCACCCGGCCGCTATCTGGAACGGGTGCTGCACATGAAATACATCAGCACCGGCTCCACCGCACCGCAACCGCAGATAGCCATTGCGGAGTTTCTCAAGGGCGGGCACTTCGAACCGCATTTGCGGCGGATGCGCAGCCAATACCAACGCAATCGCGACGTCATGATCGACTGGGTCAGCCGCTATTTTCCAGCGGGTACTCGCGCCAGCCGCCCGCGCGGCAGCTTTATGCTCTGGGTCGAACTCCCCGAAGGCTTCGATACACTCAAGCTTAATCGGGTCCTGCATGACCAGGGCGTGCAGGTGGCGGTCGGCAGCATATTTTCCGCCTCGGGCAAGTACCGCAATTGCCTGCGCATGAACTACGCTGCCAAACCAACGGCACAGATCGAGGACGCCGTCCGCAAGGTCGGCGCCGCGGCCATTGCGTTGTTGAACGAAACCCGACTCGACGCCGTCTGAGCTTTACTCAGGGAAGCAGCACCCACAAGCCGATCAACGCAAACAAGCGGAACGAGCCTACGTGAGACCCAGACCCATCCTGCCTGTGCTCCTGCTAGTCGCCTCGCTGCTGGGCGGCTGTGCCAGTTTTGACATCACCCGCGAACCTTCCCAGGCGCTCCCGGCAACCGAATCTTCGTTCGGACGCTCGGTACAGGCCCAGGCCGCTCCACACGAGGGACGCTCGGGTTTCCGCCTGCTATCTGACAGTACCGACGCCTTCTCCGCCCGGGCCGAGTTGATCCGCAACGCCCAAAGCAGCCTGGATTTGCAGTACTACATCGTTCATGACGGCATCAGCACGCGAATGCTGGTGGATGAATTGCTCAAAGCCGCCGACCGCGGCGTACGCGTGCGCATCCTGCTGGATGACACCACCAGCGATGGCCAGGATCAGATCATCGCGACCCTCGCCGCTCATCCGCGGATCCAGATACGCCTGTTCAACCCACTTCATCTGGGGCGCGCCACCGGGGTAACCCGCAGCCTCGGGCGGCTGCTCAACCTCTCACTGCAACACCGGCGCATGCACAACAAACTTTGGCTGGCGGACAACAGCATGGCCATCGTCGGCGGTCGCAATCTGGGGGATGAATATTTCGACGCCGAACCCAACCTGAACTTCACCGACATCGACCTGCTTGGCGTTGGGCCGGTGGCCGAACAATTGGGGCACAGCTTCGACCAATACTGGAACAGCGCCCTGAGCAAACCCATCGAACAATTCCTGTCCCGTCGGCCAACCCCCAAGGATCTGGCCAACAGCCGCCTACGCCTGCAAGAGTCACTGGAGCAGACGCACAAGGAAAATCACGCGCTTTACCAGCAGTTGACCTCCTACCGGACCCAACCGCGCCTGGACATCTGGCGCAGGCAATTGATCTGGGCCTGGAACCAGGCGCTGTGGGATGCACCCAGCAAAGTACTGGCCAGGGATGAGCCTGACCCGCAGTTGTTGCTGACCACGCAATTGGGCCCGGAGCTGACGGGGGTCAGTGAAGAACTGATCATGATTTCGGCCTACTTTGTACCCGGCCAGCCAGGGTTGGTCTACCTGACCAGCCGCGCCGATGCCGGAGTGGCGGTGAGTCTTTTGACCAACTCCCTGGAGGCCACCGACGTACCGGCGGTGCACGGCGGTTACGCGCCGTATCGCAGGGCTTTGCTGCAACATGGGGTGCGGCTGTACGAATTGCGTCGCCAGCCCGGGGACACGGGTGGCAGCCCCCATTTGTTCTACAGCAAGTCCTACGGCGAATCGGACTCCAGCCTGCATAGCAAGGCGATCATCTTCGACCGGAAGAAATCCTTCATCGGCTCGTTCAATTTCGATCCGCGTTCAGTGCTGTGGAACACCGAAGTGGGGGTCTTGGTCGACAGTCCCGAACTCGCCGGCCAAGTGCGCGAACTGGCCTTGCAGGGCATGGCACCGGCCTTGAGTTACCAGGCCCGCCTGAAGGACGGGAAGCTGATATGGACCACCGAAGACAACGGCCAACTGCATGACCTGGACCGCGAACCCGGCAGTTGGTGGCGCCGCTTCAACGCCTGGTTCGCCACCACCGTTGGGCTGGAGCGAATGCTGTAGAAGCCCCGGGTTCAGCACGTTTCCCAAGGCTTCACTTTGTTCAGGCAGGTTGCGTGGCGCCAAACGCCCCTTGGCGCAACAACAGAACCACCAAGCCGAACGCTCCCGCGGCCATGAACAAGGGCAGCGCATGCCCACTGATCCATTGACTGCCCGCCCCCGCCGCCAGCGGGCCAATCAGACAACCGATCCCCCACAACTGGGCAATATGGGCGTTGGCCCGCACCAGTGCATCGTCGCGATAACGCTCGCCGATCAGGATCAGTGACAAGGTGAACAACCCGCCTGCGCTGGCGCCAAACAGCACCCACAGTGGCCAGATCAGCAAGGTATCGATCAGCAGTGGAACCGCCAGGCTCGACAGCATCAGCGCCACCGCACAGCCAGTGAACAACGACCGGCGCGACAGGCGGTCCGCAAGGGCGCCAATGGGCAACTGCAACAAGGCATCACCGACCACTACCGTGCTGACCATCGCCAGCGCAATGTCGGCGCTGAAGCCCTGACGCAAACAGTAAACCGGCAACAAGGTCAGGATCATTGCCTCGAACGCCGCGAACAACGATACCGCCCAGGCGATTGCCGGCAACCCACGACAAAACGCCCAGAGATCCTTGAAAGTGACGCTGCAGGCTTCACTGCTGGGCGCGCCGCTGCGCCCCAGCAACAGCAACGGCGAAACCAGCAAAAGACCGACACCCACCCAAAAGCCATAATCGTGATCAGTCCCCAGCGCGCCCAGCAGCAACGGACCAGACAACTGACTCAGGGCGTAGCTGCTGCCGTACAACGCCACCAACCGTCCGCGCCATTGTTCGATCACCAGTTGGTTGATCCAGCTTTCACCCAGAATGAACACCAGGGTCAGGACGACGCCGATCATCAGCCGCAGCACCAACCAGACCGGATAGCTGGGCAACAGCGCCAGCAACCCGATGGACACCGCCCCACCCCACAAGCACAAGCGCATCAACGCCGCCGTGCCGAACCGCGCCGCAAGCCGACTCGACACCTTGGCCCCGACCAGCACCCCAACGGCCGGCATGGCGGCCATCACCCCGATGGCAAACGAACCATAACCCCAGCCTTCCAGACGCAGCGACACCAGCGGCATGCTCACGCCCAGCGCCAAGCCGACACTCAGGACAGATGCCAACACGGCGAAATAGGTCGCCCAACGCATTTCCACGCTCCTGTGGATAGTTATCGATTTTCAGGCCCCACAAAACACTGTGGGAGCGAGCCTGCTCGCGATAGCGGCGCAACATTCAACAGAGTCGTCGACTGTCACACCGCTATCGCGAGCAGGCTCGCTCCCACAGGGGACCAGCACTGCATGCAGCCCCGAACAGGATCCGGGGCCGCCCCTGTCAGAGCTTGATCCAGGTCGCCTTCAGCTCGGTGTACTTGTCGAACGCATGCAGCGACTTGTCGCGGCCGTTACCCGACTGCTTGAAGCCGCCGAACGGTGCGGTCATGTCGCCGCCGTCATACTGGTTGACCCAAACGCTGCCAGCACGCAGCGCCTTGGCGGTCAGGTGAGCCTTGGAAATGTCCTTGGTCCATACCGCCGCGGCCAGGCCGTACGGCGTGTCGTTGGCAATCTGGATGGCCTCCTCGGCGGTATCGAAAGCGATGACCGACAACACCGGACCGAAAATCTCTTCCTGGGCGATTTTCATGGCGTTGCTCACCCCGTCGAAAATCGTCGGCTCGACATAGGTACCGCCGGTTTCTTCGAGGATCCGCTTGCCGCCGGCCACCAGCTTGGCGCCGTCGCTGTGACCGGCCTCGATGTAGGACAGCACGGTGTTCATCTGCTGGGTATCCACCAGGGCGCCGACATTGGTGGCCGGGTCCAGGGGGTTGCCAGGTTTCCAGCCCTTGAGCGCTTCAATCACCAGCGGCAGGAAGGTGTCCTTGATGGAACGCTCCACCAACAGTCGCGAGCCCGCGGTGCAGACTTCGCCCTGGTTGAAGGCAATGGCGCTGGCGGCGGACTCGGCGGCGGCTTGCAGGTCCGGGGCATCGGCGAACACGATGTTCGGGCTCTTGCCGCCGGCTTCCAGCCAGACACGCTTCATGTTGGACTCGCCCGAGTAAACCATCAGTTGCTTGGCGATTTTGGTGGAACCGGTGAACACCAGGGTATCGACGTCCATGTGCAGGGCAAGGGCCTTGCCAACCGTGTGGCCGTAGCCCGGCAGCACGTTGAGCACGCCCTTGGGAATACCGGCCTCCACTGCCAATGCGGCAATGCGGATAGCGGTGAGCGGGGATTTTTCCGACGGCTTGAGCACCACCGAGTTACCGGTGGACAGCGCCGGGCCGAGCTTCCAGCAGGCCATCATCAGTGGGAAATTCCACGGCACGATAGCGCCTACGACGCCCACCGGTTCACGGGTCACCAGGCCCAACTGATCGTGGGGGGTCGCGGCCACTTCATCGTAAATCTTGTCGATGGCTTCACCGCTCCAGCTCAACGCTTGAGCTGCACCGGGAACATCGATATTCAAGGAGTCGCTGATCGGCTTGCCCATGTCCAGGGTTTCGAGCAGCGCCAGTTCTTCGGCGTTCTGCTTGAGCAGGCCGGCAAAGCGAATCATGGTCGCTTTACGCTTGCTCGGCGCCAGGCGCGACCAGACACCGGAGTTGAAGGTGGCGCGGGCGTTTTCGACGGCACGTTGGGCGTCGGCGACGTCGCAACTGGCGATCTTGCCCAGCACACGGCCATCCACCGGGCTGAGGCAGTCAAAGGTTTCGCCGGACACCGCGTCGGTGTATTCGCCGTTGATGAAGGCACGGCCTTCGATGGTCAGGTCGCGGGCGCGTTGTTCCCAGTCGGCACGAGTCAGGGTGGTCATGCGAGTGTCCTCCTCTTATTGAGTAAGAACGCCACGCGATGCGCAGCGCTCCACGAATTCTGCCCAGCCGGCCTGTTTTCGGCGCGGGGCACCCGCCACCCTAAACCAGCGGCTGGTAATGTTTCAATATATTTGACACAACGCTGGCAAACGGCCTTGCGATGTTCGTTTTAATAAACATAGACTTTGGCTCTTCCAGCCATTCGCGCCGTCATTACCGGAGAATTGCCGCATGAGCATCCAGGACATCGTCGATTTCAGTCAGGCCAGTACCACCGCCGAACGCTATCGCCCGGACGCAGCCAAGGTACTCAAGGGTGATCCCGAACAAACGGTGTTCAACCACTACAGCAGCCCTTGCGGGCAAATGAATGCAGGCGTGTGGGAAGGCGCGGTCGGCCAGTGGACGGTCAACTACACCGAACATGAATACTGCGAGATTGTCCAGGGCGTTTCCGTGCTGCGGGACAATGATGGCAATGCCAAGACCCTGCGGGCCGGCGACCGCTTCGTGATCCCGGCGGGGTTCACCGGCACTTGGGAAGTGTTGGAGGCGTGCCGCAAGATTTATGTGGTGTTTGAACAGAAGATTTGAGGATTTGCATCGTTAGACCTGGCCTGCTCGCGATGAGGCCCCAATAGGCAACAAAAATCCGGCAACAAAAAAGGCCCGTATCTTGCGATACGGGCCTTTTTCGTAAGTAGGGAAAAATCAATTACTTGATTTTGCCTTCCTTGTAGATCACGTGCTTGCGAACAACCGGATCATATTTCTTGATCTCGATTTTGTCCGGGGTAGTACGCTTGTTCTTGTCGGTAGTGTAGAAGTGACCAGTACCGGCGCTCGAGATCAAACGAATCAATTCACGCATGATTAGCTCCCTTAAATCTTGCCATCGCGGCGAAGTTCGGCGAGCACGACACTGATGCCACGCTTGTCGATGATACGCATGCCTTTGGCAGATACGCGCAGACGCACAAAACGTTTCTCTTCTTCAACCCAGAAGCGGTGATGCTGCAGGTTCGGCAGGAAACGACGACGGGTTTTGTTGTTTGCGTGGGAAATGTTATTCCCAGTCACCGGACCCTTACCGGTAACTTGACAGACTCTCGACATGCCTCAGCCCTCTAAAACCACATGCCCAACCCGGCATGGGTTGGCCGCTTAATCTCTCAGTCATTTGGCGCCAGGCGCCGCGTTTCTTTAAGGGTCTTACCGGCTACACCTACAGTGAAGGAACCGGGCCCCTAGAAAAGAGCGCTGCTTTATACCAGAAAGACCACAGTGCAACAACTGCCGGTGTGATTTGTCTTCGTTGGAAAGCGACGCGTAACGCCCCCGAACGGCTGGGGCACAGGCTGGCGCCGCCTTTGACCGCTCGTCGCTGCAGGCCGGTTTTTTTAACCGATGCCGAGCTTGAGCCGTTAATACAGCGCCGCAGGGTGCCGGAAAATGCAAAAAGGGGATAGTTATTTTCCAACGAGGCCACTAGGGTAGGTCTTTTCCAGACTGCACATGCAGATGGGCCTTCGACTTGCACAGGAAACCGACCATGCGCCTCGCTGCCCTCCCACTGTTGCTCGCCCCTCTGCTGATCAGCCCGCTGGCCCAGGCCGCCGCCCTGAGCGTTTGCACCGAGGCCAGCCCGGAAGGATTCGATGTCGTTCAGTACAATTCGCTGACCACCACCAACGCATCCGCCGACGTGCTGATGAATCGCCTGGTGGATTTCGACACCGCCAGCGGCAAGGTCATCCCCAGCCTCGCCGAGAGCTGGGAAGTCTCGTCCGATGGACTGACCTACGTGTTCAAGCTGCGCCCCCAGGTCAAATTCCACCGGACCGAATACTTCACGCCGCGCCGCGATCTGACCGCCGAGGACGTCAAGTTCAGCTTCGAACGCATGCTTGACCCGGCAAACCCTTGGCACAAAATCGCCCAGAGCGGTTTCCCCCACGCCCAGTCCATGCAGCTACCGAGCTTGATCAAGAAAATCGACGCGCTGGACCCGCTGACCGTGCGCTTCATCCTCGATCATGCGGATTCGACCTTCCTGGCCACCTTGAGCATGGGCTTTGCCTCCATCTATTCGGCCGAATACGCCGATCAGCTGATGAAAGCCGGCACGCCAGAAGCACTCAACAATCAGCCCATCGGCACAGGCCCGTTCATTTTCAACCGGTTCCAGAAAGACGCTTCGATTCGCTACAAGGCCAACCACGACTATTTCGCCGGCAAGCCCCAGGTGGATCCGCTGATCTTCGCCATCACGCCGGACGCGAATGTGCGCCTGCAAAAACTGCGGCGCAACGAATGCCAGATCGCCCTGTCACCCAAGCCGCAGGACGTCCAGGCCGCCAGGCAGGAGCCGACGTTGAAAGTGGCGCAGACCGACGCCTTCATGACCGCGTTCGTGGCGATCAACAGCCAGCACCCGCCCTTCGACAAGCCCGAGGTTCGACAAGCCGTCAACCTGGCCTTCGACAAGGCCAGCTACCTCAAGGCCGTTTTCGAGGGCACCGCCGAAGCGGCCAAGGGCCCCTACCCTCCGAACACCTGGAGCTACGCCAAAAACTTGCCCGGTTACGCCCATGACCCGGCCAAGGCCCGTGATCTTCTGGCCAGGGCCGGTTTGAAGGACGGCTTTCAGACCACCATCTGGACCCGCCCTTCCGGCAGCCTGCTGAACCCCAACCCCAGCCTGGGCGCGCAGCTGCTGCAGGCCGACCTGGCGCAGATCGGCATTCAGGCCGAGATCCGCGTGATCGAATGGGGCGAGCTGATCCGTCGCGCCAAGGCCGGCGAACATGACTTGCTGTTCATGGGCTGGGCCGGTGACAACGGTGACCCGGACAACTTCCTCACGCCGCAGTTTTCCTGCGCGGCACTCAAGTCCGGCACCAACTTCGCCCGTTATTGCAACCCGGACCTGGATAAAGTGATCAGTGCCGGCAAAACCACGAGCGAGCAGGGCGTGCGCACCAAACTCTATGAGCAGGCCCAGGCGCAGATCCAGCAACAGGCCCTGTGGCTGCCCCTGGCGCACCCGACCGCGTTCGCCCTGACCCGCAAGGATGTGCAGGGTTACTCGGTCAGCCCGTTTGGGCGGCAGGATTACTCCAAGGTCAGTATCAAGTAACCACTGCCAGCCCCCCCTGTGGGAGCAAAGCTTGCTCGCGATGACGTCGTTACATACAACACTTCCGTTGGCTGTAAAACCGCTATCGCGAGCAAGCTTTGCTCCCACAAGGGATTATTCAAGCCTGACCGTGGCTACATCCACCCATACTCCGCCATGGACAGCGGCTCACCATCGCCGACGATGAAGTGGTCGAGCACCCGCACATCGATCAACTCCAGTGCTTCCTGAAGCCGCTCAGTGAGTACCCGGTCGGCCTGGCTGGGCTCGGTGTTGCCGGAGGGGTGGTTGTGGCACAGGATCAACGCTGCGGCGTTATGGGCCAGGGCGCGCTTGACCACCTGCCGGGGATAGACACTCGCACTGTCGATGGAACCGCGAAACAGCGCCTCATACGCCAGCACCCGATGCCGGGAATCGAGGAACAGACATCCAAACACTTCATGAGGCTCGTGACGCAACATGGCCTTGAGGTAGTCCCGCACGGCCAGCGGACTCTCCAGCACCGATTCCCGCCGCAAATTTTCGGCCAGATGCCGACGCCCCATCTCCAGCACGGCCTGCAACTGCGCGAATTTCGCCGGGCCCAGCCCCAGATGTGCGTTGAAGGTACGCAGATCAGCCTCGAGCAAAACCCGCAGGCCACCAAATTGATGCAGCAGATGTCGCGCCAGGTCCACGGCGCTTTTACCCGACACACCCGTGCGCAAGAAAATCGCCAAAAGCTCGGCGTCCGAAAGACTCGCCGATCCCAACTCCAGTAACCTCTCCCGTGGCCGCTCGGCCACCGGCCAGTCGCGAATACTCATAGCATCTCCCTGATTGTGGGCGCCGCTGTTCCGTAGCGGTCGCTGTGATATCGTAGCCCATCTTTTTTGCAGGCGATTTGCACCCAGGCAGGCTGCTGCCGTGGGGTTCGTCCTGCACTGACCATTGAAATCGAAAGGCAGGCCTATGCAGCGGCTGTATCGGAAACGCATCGTTCTGGGCGTCGGCGGCGGCATTGCCGCCTACAAGAGCGCCGAGCTGGTCCGCAGGCTTATCGACCAGGGCGCGGAAGTACGGGTCGTCATGACTCGCGGCGGCAGTGAATTCATCACCCCGCTGACCATGCAGGCCCTGTCCGGGCACCCGGTCCACTTGGATCTGCTCGACCCGGCGGCCGAAGCCGCCATGGGTCATATCGAACTGGCCAAGTGGGCCGACCTGGTGCTGATCGCCCCAGCCACGGCCGACCTGATCGCCCGCCTGGCCCAAGGCATCGCCGATGATTTGCTGACCACCCTGGTGCTCGCCACCGACGCCGTGGTTGCCCTCGCGCCAGCCATGAACCAGGCCATGTGGCGCGATCCGGCCACCCAGGCCAATCTGCAATTGCTCCAAAGCCGCGACCTGAAAGTCTTTGGCCCGGCTTCCGGCAGCCAGGCCTGCGGCGATGTCGGCATGGGACGCATGCTCGAAGCCAACGACCTGGCCCAGTGCGCCGCCGACTGCTTCCAGCGCCAGGCACTGACCGGCAAGCATGTGCTGATCACCGCCGGACCGACCCAGGAAAACATCGACCCGGTGCGCTACATCACCAACCACAGCTCCGGGAAAATGGGCTTCGCCCTGGCCGAAGCCGCCGTGGAAGCCGGCGCCCGGGTCACGCTGATCACCGGCCCCGTGCATTTGCCAACCCCTGATCGGGTGACCCGCATCGACGTGGTCAGCGCCCGGGACATGCTGGCGGCCTGCGAAGCGGCTATCCCGTGCGACCTGTTCATCGCCTCGGCGGCGGTGGCGGACTACCGCCCCGAAGTAGTCGCCCCGCAAAAACTTAAGAAAGACCCTACGAGCGGCGACGGCCTGCTACTACAAATGGTGCGCAACCCGGACATTCTCGCGACCATCGCCACCCGCCCGGACCGTCCGTTCAGTGTCGGCTTCGCCGCCGAAACCGAGCACCTGCTCGATTACGCCGCGCGCAAGCTCAAGGACAAGAACCTGGACTTGATCGTCGCCAACGACGTCGCCAACCCGAGCATTGGCTTCAACAGCGAAGAAAACGCCTGCAGCGTGATCGACCGCCAGTTGCATGCCACCCTTTTCGCCCAGACCAGCAAGAGCAAGATTGCCCGCCAGCTGATCACTTTTATCGCCGAACGGCTGAACCAGGTTTAATTGACATGCACGCTCTACAAGCCAAGATCCTCGACCCTCGCATCGGCACCGAATTCCCGCTGCCGCATTACGCCACACCGGGTTCCGCCGGCCTCGACCTGCGGGCCATGCTCAAGCAGGACACCGTCCTGGAGCCCGGCCAGACCCTGCTGATCCCAACCGGCCTGTCGGTGTACATCGGCGACCCAGGCCTGGCTGCGTTGATCCTGCCGCGCTCGGGCCTGGGCCATAAGCATGGCATCGTACTGGGCAACCTGGTGGGCCTGATCGACTCCGATTACCAAGGCGAACTGATGGTGTCGTGCTGGAACCGTGGTCAAACGGCATTCAACATCGCCGTGGGCGAGCGCATCGCCCAACTGGTGCTGGTACCGGTGGTCCAGGCGCACTTCGAACTGGTGGATGAATTCGACGAGAGCCAGCGCGGCGCTGGTGGCTTCGGGCATTCCGGCAGCCACTGATCCAGCTGTTTCAGGCCGGGCGCCTTGCCCGGCCCCTTTATTAAGCTTCTGTTTCAGGACGAAAAATGCCCACAGGCTGGCTACAAGGTTTCCCACTTGGAATCAATGTATTAGGCGATAGAGGCGAGGTAACGCTGTCTCATGGCACTTTCCCACCACGAACTCTCTGCCAAAAACGCCGTCATACCCTTCAGTTTGAGCCTGCCGACGCGAACCGTCGGCCTGTCCAGTCATCTTCCTGATAGAGCGCCCCGCCCATGAACACCCCAGCCGCAATCGCCCCAATTTTTCCTGACAGCATCTTCCGCGCCTACGACATCCGTGGCGTGGTACCGGAGACCCTCACCGCCGAAACCGCCTATTGGATCGGCCGCGCCATCGGCTCCCAGAGCCTGGCCCAGGGTGAACCGAACGTGTGCGTCGGTCGCGATGGTCGCTTGTCCGGCCCCGAGCTGGTTGAACAATTGATCAAAGGGGTTGCCGACAGTGGTTGCCATGTCAGCGACGTGGGCCTGGTGCCGACGCCAGCGCTGTACTACGCCGCCAACGTGCTGGCCGGTAAATCCGGCGTGATGCTCACTGGCAGCCACAACCCGTCGAACTACAACGGCTTCAAGATCGTCATCGCCGGCGACACCCTCGCCAACGAGCAGATCCAGGCCTTGCACACCCGCCTCAAGACCAATGACCTGAGCAGCGGCCAGGGCAGCGTCACCAAGGTGGACATCCTGGAGCGCTACAACGATGAAATCGTCAAAGATGTGAAGCTCGCCCGCCGCCTGAAAGTGGTGGTCGATTGCGGCAACGGCGCCGCTGGCGTGATCGCCCCACAACTGATTGAAGCCCTGAACTGCGAAGTCATCCCGCTGTTCTGCGAAGTGGACGGCAACTTCCCCAACCATCACCCGGACCCGGGCAAGCTGGAAAACCTGCAAGACCTGATCGCCAAGGTCGAGGAAACCAACGCCGACCTGGGCCTGGCCTTCGACGGCGACGGCGACCGCGTGGGCGTGGTCACCAACACCGGCAGCGTCGTGTTCCCGGACCGCTTGCTGATGCTGTTCGCCCGTGACGTGGTGGCGCGCAATCCGAACGCCGAAATCATTTTCGACGTTAAATGCACCCGCCGCCTGGTGCCGCTGATCAAGGAATACGGCGGTCGCCCACTGATGTGGAAAACCGGCCACTCGTTGATCAAGAAGAAAATGAAAGAGAGTGGCGCCCTGCTGGCCGGCGAAATGAGCGGCCACATCTTCTTCAAGGAGCGCTGGTTCGGTTTCGACGACGGCATCTACAGCGCCGCACGCCTGCTGGAGATCCTCAGCAAAGAGAAATCCACGGCCGAAGAGCTCTTCGCGACCTTCCCGAACGATATTTCTACGCCGGAAATCAATATCCATGTGACCGAAGAGAGCAAATTCAGCATCATTGATGCACTGCACGACGCTCAATGGGGCGAAGGGGCCGAACTGACCACCATCGATGGTGTGCGGGTCGACTATCCCCAAGGCTGGGGCCTGGTTCGCGCATCCAACACCACGCCGGTGCTGGTGCTGCGTTTCGAAGCCGACAACGAAGCCGAACTGCAGCGCATCAAGGATGTGTTCCACACCCAACTCAAACGTGTTGCACCTGATCTTCAACTACCGTTCTGATTTTTGAAGCACCACCGGAGCCCTGAATGACCCTCGAACGCGAAGCCGCCGCCAATACCGCCAAGGTCCTGTCCGAAGCGTTGCCTTATATCCGACGCTATGTCGGCAAGACCCTGGTGATCAAATACGGCGGCAACGCGATGGAAAGCGAGGAGCTGAAAACCGGCTTCGCTCGCGACATCGTGCTGATGAAGGCTGTGGGCATCAACCCGGTGGTCGTTCACGGTGGTGGCCCACAGATCGGCGACCTGCTCAAGCGCCTGTCGATCGAGAGCCACTTCATCGACGGCATGCGCGTCACCGACGCGCAGACCATGGATGTGGTGGAGATGGTCCTCGGCGGCCAGGTCAACAAGGACATCGTCAACCTGATCAACCGGCATGGTGGCAGCGCCATCGGCCTGACAGGTAAAGACGCCGAGCTGATCCGGGCGAAGAAACTCACCGTTACCCGCCAGACGCCGGAGATGACCCAGCCGGAAATCATCGACATCGGCCATGTGGGCGAAGTGGTCGGCATCAACACCGACTTGCTGAACCTGCTGGTCAAGGGCGACTTCATCCCGGTAATCGCGCCCATCGGCGTCGGCGCCAACGGTGAGTCGTACAACATCAACGCCGACCTGGTGGCAGGCAAGGTTGCCGAAGCACTGAAAGCGGAAAAGCTGATGCTGCTGACCAACATCGCCGGCCTGATGGACAAGACCGGCAAGGTCCTGACCGGATTGTCGACTCAACAGGTCGATGAACTGATCGCCGACGGCACCATCTACGGCGGCATGCTGCCGAAGATCCGCTGCGCACTGGAAGCGGTCCAGGGCGGCGTTGGCAGCTCCTTGATCATCGACGGCCGGGTACCGAATGCGATCCTGCTGGAGATCTTCACCGATACCGGCGTGGGTACGTTGATCAGCAATCGCAAGCGTCCGTAAGCGACACCCCATGAAAAAAGACCCCGCTCAGCCAGACTGAGCGGGGTCTTTTTTTACGCACTGTAGGAGCGAGCTTGCTCGCGATAGCGGTGATTCAGCCAACATGAATGTTGAATGGCTATCGCGAGCAGGCTCGCTCCCACCAGGGAATGTGCAAATCTTTAAACGCCGAACTGCGCCCGATAAGCCTCAACCGCCGGCAAATGCTGCTTGAGCTGCGGGTCGTCGGCCAAAAACTCCAGCACCTGGGTCAGCGACACGATGCTGACCACCGGAATGTTGAAGTCACGCTCCACTTCCTGGATCGCAGACAACTCACCGTTGCCGCGCTCTTGGCGATTCAGGGCGATCAGCACACCGGCGGCCTTGGCGCCTTCCTGGGAACCGATGATCTGCATCACTTCACGAATGGCGGTGCCGGCGGTGATCACGTCGTCGATGATCAGCACTTCACCGGTCAGCGGCGCGCCCACCAGGCTGCCCCCTTCACCATGAGCCTTGGCTTCCTTGCGGTTGAAGCACCAGGGCAGGTCGCGGCCGTGGTGTTCGGCCAGGGCGACCGCAGTGGTGGCGGCCAGAGGAATGCCTTTGTAGGCCGGGCCGAACAGCACGTCGAACGGAATGCCGCTCTCGACAATGGCCGCCGCATAGAAACGGCCCAGTTGCGCCAGGGCGGCACCGGTGTTGAACAGGCCGGCATTGAAGAAGTACGGGCTCGTGCGGCCGGACTTGAGGGTGAACTCACCGAAGCGCAAAACGCCGCGATCGATGGCAAAACGAATGAAATCGCGCTGATACGCCTGCATGAAAAAAGCCCCAAATACCACGGATTTAGCTAAATAGGTACACGCCGTGTATCATACACGCACGTGATTTTTGGGGCCATTTATGCGGATCATCAGTGTGAACGTCAATGGTATTCAGGCTGCAGTGGAGCGAGGGTTGCTCAGTTGGCTGCAAGCACAGAATGCCGACGTCATCTGCCTGCAGGACACCCGCGCCTCCGCCTTTGAACTGGACGATGCAGCCTTCCAACTGGATGGTTACTTCCTTTATGCCTGCGATGCCGAAGTCCCCGCCCAGGGTGGCGTGGCTTTGTACTCGCGGCTGCAACCGAAGGCTGTCATCAACGGTCTCGGTTTCGAGACGGCGGACCGCTACGGGCGCTACCTGCAGGCCGATTTCGACAAGGTCAGCATCGCGACCTTACTGCTCCCTTCGGGGCAGAACGGCGATGAAGATTTGAATCAGAAATTCAAGTTGATGGACGACTTCGCCCGTTATCTGGATAAACAGCGGCGCAAACGTCGCGAGTACATCTATTGTGGCTCGCTGTACGTGGCGCAACAGAAGCTGGATATCAAGAACTGGCGCGACAGCCAGCAATCCCCGGGTTTCCTGGCGCCGGAACGGGCCTGGATGGACGAGATTGTCGGCAACATGGGCTATGTTGACGCCCTGCGGGAAGTCAGCCGTGAAGGCGACCAATACAGCTGGTGGCCAGACAACGAACAGGCCGAGATGCTCAACCTCGGCTGGCGTTTCGACTACCAGTTGCTGACGCCTGGTCTGCGCCGCTTCGTGCGCAGCGCTCGCCTGCCGCGCCAGCCACGCTTCTCGCAGCATGCGCCACTGATCGTGGATTACGACTGGACGCTGACGATCTGAGTGTCGTTTCGCAGCCACAAAAAAACCGACAGCCATGTCGGTTTTTTTGTGAGCAACCCTTTCTACTGTGGGAGCGAGCCTGCTCGCGATGGCGGTGGGTCAGCCAACATTTGTGTTGAATGATGAACCGCTATCGCGAGCAGGCTCGCTCCCACAAGTGGTTACTCGTTGATCGTTATTTGACCAGCCGCCAGGTAAACGGATACCGATACGGCTGCCCTTCATTGGCCTTCACCCCACCGATGATGGTCAGCACCAGCGCACCGATAGCCACCAGCCCGAACAGGAAGAAGCCGATCACCACGATCATCAGGAGCAGGCTGATCGCCGAGGCAATTGCCACAGTGATCTGGAAGTTCAGCGCTTCCTTGCCTTGTGCATCGATGAACGGGTCAGTCTCGCGCTTGAGCTGCCAGAGCACCAACGGACCGATCAGCGTACCGAACGGAATCCAGATGCCCAACAAGGCGGACAAGTGACAGAACATCGCCCATTGGCGCGCCTCCTTGCTGGGCTGGGGCAGTAGGGTTTGCTCATCACTCATGACGTTCTCCTTGTCTGAAGCGCGAAACGATCAGTCAGCCAGTGCGGCTTTTTGCAGTTCGAAAATCTCGTTCATGCCTTTCTTTGCCAATTCCAGCATAGCGCTCAATTCTTCCGGCTGGAACGGCGCGCCTTCGGCGGTGCCCTGGATTTCGATGAAGCCGCCGGCGCTGGTCATGACCACGTTCAGGTCGGTCTCGGCGGCGGAGTCTTCCAGGTAGTCCAGGTCCAGCACCGGCTCGCCCTGGTACATGCCCACGGAGACCGCAGCGATCATCTGCTTGAGCGGATCGCCGCCCTTGAGGCCGCCACGCTTCTTGATCACTTTCAAGGCATCGGCCAGTGCGACCATGGCGCCGGTGATGGACGCGGTGCGAGTGCCGCCGTCAGCCTGGATCACGTCGCAATCGACATACAACGTCACGTCACCGAGCTTGGACATGTCCAGCGCGGCGCGCAGCGAACGGCCGATCAGACGCTGGATTTCCAGGGTACGTCCGCCCTGCTTGCCGCGGCTGGCCTCGCGCTGGTTGCGCTCACCGGTGGAGCGCGGCAGCATGCCGTATTCGGCGGTCAGCCAGCCTTGACCCTGGCCCTTGAGGAACCGTGGCACACCGTTTTCGACGCTGACGGTGCAGATGACTTTGGTATCACCGAATTCGACCAGTACAGATCCCTCGGCGTGTTTGGTGTAGTTGCGGGTAATGCGGATCGAGCGAAGCTGATCGGCAGCGCGACCACTTGGACGTTTCATAGGGAACACCTGTACAGAGGACGGAAAACTGCCGAGCATTATAGAGCCGTGGGCCGCCATAGGGCAGTTTAAACGTCGCGCGGTTCCAAAAAACCGCTGCAACGAGCCAAGCCCCTTTGACCTCTGACCGACGAGCCGCAGCGCTTTGTCACATGCACGGTTTGGGGGCATGCACCTCACTGCGCTACAATCCTGCGCCTTTGCTGCCCTTCGGCTTTTATCCACAGATACCAGGCGCTACGACTAACCGTTGCGTCCGCCTGCATTGCGAGGAATCTCCATGGTGCACAGCATGACCGCCTTCGCCCGCGTCGAGAAAGCCGGCATCCAAGGCACGCTGAGCTGGGAACTGCGCTCGGTCAACAGCCGCTACCTGGAGCCGCACCTGCGCCTGCCCGAATCCTTTCGCGACCTTGAAGGCAGCGTGCGTGAAGCCCTGCGCCAGGGCCTGTCCCGGGGCAAGCTGGAATGCACCCTGCGCTTCACCGAAGAAAGCACCGGCAAGGCCTTGCAGGTGGACCGCGAGCGCGCCGCGCAACTGGTGGCTGCCGCCGAAACCGTCGCCAGCCTGATCAAGCACCCCGCGCCTCTGAACCCGCTGGAAGTCCTGGCCTGGCCCGGCGTGCTGGTTGGTGATGCGAGCGACCCGCAGGCCCTGAATGCCGAAGCGCTGGCGTTGTTCAATCAAGGCCTGAAAGAACTCAAGGCCGGCCGCGAGCGCGAAGGCGCGGAACTGGCCCGGTTGATCGACGAGCGCCTGACTTCCATAGAGGAAGACGTCGTCACCCTGCGCGAACTGGTCCCGCAAATGCTCGCCACCCAACGTCAGAAAGTGCTCGACCGCTTCGTCGACATGAAGGCCGAGCTGGACCCGCAGCGCCTGGAACAGGAAATGGTCATGCTCGCGCAAAAAAGCGACGTGGCCGAAGAACTGGATCGCCTGAGCACCCACATCATTGAAGTTCGCCGGGTACTCAAATCCGGTGGTGCGGCCGGTCGCCGCCTGGACTTCCTGATGCAGGAACTCAACCGCGAAGCCAACACACTGGGCTCCAAAGCCTTCGACCCGCGCAGCACCCAGGCTGCGGTCAACCTCAAGGTGTTGATCGAGCAAATGCGCGAACAAGTGCAGAACATTGAGTAAGGCTAACCCGACATGACCCACAGCACCGGCACTCTCTACATCATTTCCGCGCCCTCTGGCGCCGGCAAGACCAGCCTGGTCAAGGCGCTGATCGACGCCGAGCCGCAGATCCGCGTCTCGGTCTCGCACACCACCCGCGCCATGCGCCCGGGCGAAGTGGACGGGGTGAACTATCACTTCGTCGACCGCGAACAGTTCGTGAAAATGGCCGAGCACGGGGACTTCCTCGAGCGCGCCGAAGTCTTCGGCAACCTCTATGGCACCTCGCAAAGCTATCTGCAGCAAACCCTGGACGAAGGCCACGACCTGATCCTGGAAATCGACTGGCAGGGTGCCGAGCAGGTCCGCAAGCTGATGCCCCAGGCCCGTTCGATCTTTATCCTGCCACCGAGCCAGCAGGCCTTGCGCCAGCGCCTGACCAATCGCGGCCAGGACAGCGACGACATCATCGAAGGCCGGATGCGCGAAGCGGTCAGCGAAATGAGCCACTACGTCGACTACGATTACCTGATCATCAACGACGATTTCGCCCATGCGCTAGACGATCTGAAGGCGATTTTCCGCGCCAGCCAGCTGCAGCAGAAACGCCAGCAGCAACGTTTCGGTAAATTATTGGCCGAACTGCTGGGCTGAACAGCCCTTCCCAAAACCGCTGCGACGGCTTTACATTGGAGCTTGTAGCGGGTCGAGGGGCTGGTCAAAAAATCAGCGCTTCCCTAAACGCTGGCGTTTTTTTAAACTGTTGAGTCCGCTCGCCCAACCGGGCAGCGCGCATATTGCATTCGCTCCGAGGAATACCATGGCCCGCGTAACCGTTGAAGACTGCCTAGAACACGTGGAAAACCGCTTTGAGCTGGTCATGCTCTCTACCAAGCGTGCCCGTCAACTGGCCACCGGTGGCAAAGAGCCGTTGGTCCAGTGGGAAAACGACAAGCCTACCGTGGTAGCGCTGCGTGAAATCGCCGAAGGCCTGATGAGCTACGAGTTCATCGCCAACGCTGAAATCGTTGAAGACGAACCGCTGTTCGCAGCGTTCGAGGACGAGTCCAACGAGGCGGTCTAAGCCTATGCCTGGTCGACGTAGCACGGCGCGGGGTCACAGCAAACGGCAGGAGTCATTATCATGCCGAGCATAGACGCCCTCGCCGATCGCTTATCGGCCTACCTCGGCACGGACCAGGTCAACCTGGTCCGCCGAGCCTATTTCTACGCCGAACAAGCCCACGACGGCCAGCGCCGCCGCAGCGGCGAGGCGTACGTCACGCACCCGCTTGCGGTGGCGAACATTCTTGCCGACATGCACATGGACCATCAGAGCCTGATGGCGGCGATGCTGCATGACGTGATCGAAGACACCGGCATCGCCAAGGAAGCGCTGCAGGCGCAGTTCGGCGAAACCGTGGCCGAACTGGTCGACGGGGTCAGCAAACTGACCCAGATGAACTTCGAGACCAAGGCCGAGGCCCAGGCCGAAAACTTCCAGAAAATGGCCATGGCCATGGCGCGCGACATTCGCGTGATCCTGGTCAAACTCGCCGACCGCCTGCACAACATGCGAACCCTGGAAGTGTTGTCCGGTGAAAAACGCCGGCGAATCGCCAAGGAAACCCTGGAAATCTATGCGCCCATCGCCAATCGCCTGGGCATGCACGCGATCCGCATCGAGTTCGAAGACCTCGGTTTCAAGGCCATGCACCCGATGCGTTCGGCGCGGATCAACCAGGCCGTCAAGCGCGCCCGGGGCAACCGCAAGGAAATCGTCAACAAGATCGAAGAATCCTTGAGCCACTGCCTGACCATCGACGGCATCGAAGGCGAGGTCAGCGGCCGACAGAAACACCTCTACGGCATCTACAAGAAGATGCGCGGCAAGCGTCGGGCCTTCAACGAGATCATGGACGTCTACGCGTTCCGGATCATCGTCGACAAGGTCGATACCTGCTACCGCGTACTGGGCGCTGTACATAATTTGTACAAACCATTGCCTGGGCGCTTCAAGGACTACATCGCGATTCCCAAGGCCAACGGCTACCAGTCGCTGCACACCACACTCTTCGGCATGCACGGCGTACCGATCGAAATCCAGATCCGCACCCGTGAAATGGAAGAGATGGCCAACAATGGCATCGCTGCGCACTGGCTGTACAAGTCCAGCGGCGACGAACAACCCAAGAGCACCCACGCCCGGGCCCGCCAGTGGGTCAAAGGCGTGCTGGAAATGCAGCAGCGGGCCGGCAACTCCCTGGAATTCATCGAAAGCGTGAAGATCGACCTGTTTCCGGACGAGGTCTACGTTTTCACGCCCAAAGGCCGGATCATGGAGCTGCCCAAAGGCTCCACGGCGGTGGACTTTGCCTATGCAGTACACACCGACGTCGGCAACAGCTGCATCGCGTGCAGGATCAACCGCCGCCTGGCGCCGTTGTCCGAACCGCTGCAAAGCGGCTCCACGGTGGAAATCGTCAGCGCCGCCGGCGCGCGGCCAAATCCGGCATGGCTCAATTTCGTGGTCACCGGCAAAGCCCGCACACACATCCGCCATGCCTTGAAGCTACAACGCCGCTCTGAATCCATCAGCCTGGGCGAACGCTTGCTCAACAAAGTCCTCAACGGTTTCGACAGCTCCCTGGACAAGATCCCGGCTGAACGCGTGCAGATCATGCTCAGCGAGTACCGCCTGGAACTGATCGAAGACCTGCTGGAAGACATCGGCCTGGGCAATCGCATGGCCTACGTCGTCGCCCGCCGCCTGCTCGGCGAAGGCGAACAGCTGCCTAGCCCCGAAGGTCCCCTGGCCATTCGTGGTACCGAAGGCCTGGTGCTCAGCTATGCCAAGTGCTGCACGCCGATTCCTGGCGATCCGATTGTCGGCCATCTGTCCGCAGGCAAAGGGATGGTGGTGCACCTGGATAACTGCCGCAACATCAGCGAAATCCGCCACAACCCGGAAAAATGCATCCAGCTCTCCTGGGCCAAGGATGTCACCGGCGAATTCAATGTCGAGCTGCGGGTCGAACTGGAGCACCAGCGTGGCCTGATCGCCTTGCTGGCCAGCAGCGTCAACGCCGCCGACGGCAATATCGAAAAAATCAGCATGGATGAGCGCGATGGCCGCATCAGCGTCGTCCAACTGGTGGTCAGCGTGCACGACCGCGTGCACCTGGCCCGCGTGATCAAGAAGCTACGCGCCCTGACTGGCGTCATCCGTATCACTCGTATGCGTGCATAGCTCCCCATCCATTACAAGGAGTCATAAATGACCAAGACCGTTATCACCAGCGACAAAGCCCCGGCCGCCATCGGTACGTATTCCCAGGCAATCAAGGCGGGCAACACCGTGTACATGTCGGGCCAGATCCCGCTGGACCCGAAAACCATGGAACTGGTAGAAGGCTTCGAAGCCCAGACCGTGCAGGTGTTCGAGAACCTCAAGGCCGTGGCCGAAGCTGCCGGCGGTTCGTTCAAGGACATCGTCAAGCTCAACATCTTCCTCACCGACCTGAGCCACTTCGCCAAGGTCAACGAGATCATGGGCAAGTACTTCGACCAGCCTTACCCTGCCCGCGCCGCCATCGGCGTAGCAGCCCTGCCGAAGGGTTCGCAGGTTGAGATGGACGCCATCCTGGTCATCGAGTAACACGCCCGGCGCAGCCTCCCCCCGGCTGCGCCGTTTTCGTTTAAGGATTCCACCATGCGCAAAGCGCTTGCTCTTTCGCTGGCTGCCCTGCTGTTGGGCGGCTGCGCCAGCGACCCTGCCGACCGTGATATCAGCGGCACCTGGATCAACCAGGCGGCAATCGACGCCGCCGCCAAGGGCGGCCCGCTGCGCGAGGCGCTGCAGGCCTATGGCCCGAACCTGGAATGGGACGTCAACACCCGGGCCGGCCAGGCGCGTTACACCAACGGTTTCGAGAATGTCGAAGGCAAGCTGCTGGGCGAAGAAGACGGTGCGTGGAAAGTCGATTTCTACGGCAGCTCCGCCAGCGAACTGCAACGCGACGGCGACCAGTTGAACCAATCCGCCACCGAGAACGAGCCGCAGCAAGTGTTCGAGCGCGCCCAGGTCCAGGTGCCCGAGGGTGCGCCGCTGGGCGCCAGTTTCGAACGGGCGCTGTATACCGCTTATCTGGGCGGCACCTGGAACATCGTCAACGGCCCTGGCCAGGGCGCCAGCGTGCAGTTCCAACCCGACGGCCAGGTCAGCGGACTACCAGGCGCCGACCGCTACGCCCTGTGCCTGGCCGGCGACTGCGCGTCCATGAGCGGCGGCAACGACAACATCTGGCTGCAACAGAACGGCCAGGGCAACACCTGGATCTTCTCTCGCGACGGCAAGAAGCTGGAAATTTTCCAGACCGTGAATGCGGCACTGGCGGATGAAATGCCTTCGTTCACGCCGGGTGACCGGCAGTGGGTGTTGGAGAAGCAGTAAGTCGGACTCCCTGTGGGATCGAGCCTGTGGGAGCAAAGCTTGCTCGCGATGACGTCGTCACAGACAACACCTCTGTTGGCTGTAAAACCGCTATCGCGAGCAAGCTTTGCTCCCACCGTTTGTTTTTGGGGTGCTTAAAAGATCAGCAGCGCCCCTCCAGAATCGCCGCATACCCCTCACGAAAACTCGGATACCTCGGTGTCCAGCCCAAGGCCTTCGCCCGTGCATTGCTGCAGCGCTTGCTGCCGGCGCGGCGGACGCTGGCGTTTTCGGCCCATTGGGTGACGCCCATGTAATCACGCAGCCAACCCACCACCTCGGCCAGCGCGGCGGGAGTGTCGTCGACGCCGATGTAGCAGTCTTCCAGGGGCTTGCCCTGGCGGTCGGCTTCCAGCAGGAAGGCCAGCAGGCCCGCCGCGTCGTCGGCATGGATGCGGTTGGCGTAGAGGGGCGGATCTTCCACCACGCTATAGCCCTGGCGCACCTGGCTCAGCAACCATTCACGGCCCGGACCATAGATACCGGTCAGACGCACGCGGCTGGCCGGGATGCCGCTGTCGAGCGCCACCTGTTCAGCTTCGAGCATCAGCCGGCCGGAATAGCCACCGGCCACGGTGGGCGAGCTTTCATCGACCCACTCGCCACCCTTCTGTCCGTAGACGCTGCTGCTGGAGACAAAAAGCAGTCGTTTTGGCTGCTGTCCATGCTGCTTCAGCCAGCTCAACACATGCTGTAAGCCTTGGACATAAGCCGCGCGGTAACCCGCCTCGTCATGCTCGGTGGCGGCGACGCTGTACACCACGTAATCCAGTGGACCGGTGGGCCAATCAGCGGGACATTGCTCGTTGAACAAGTCCCCCGCTACCCCGACAACCCCGGCCGGCAGCTGCGAAACCGTACGGCGCAAGCCGTAGACCTGCCACTGCTCGGCCCGCAACTGACTCGCCAGGCGGCCACCGATATCACCGCAGCCGGCGATCAAAACAGAAGGCGCGGACATCAAAATCTCCTCTCGTAAAGCCGCAGACTAGCTGCCAGAGGGGACGAGCGGCTAGCAATGCAGGAAAAAAAGATACTGTATTACTTTTGTTAACAAGAATTACTTGCAATAATGCGAGCCAGTTTTGTTCTCGGCCCACGAGGCCTGGAAGAACATCAACCTTCTTTTTCTCTCAGGTCCGGCCAGCATGACACGCTATCTCCCCTCCGCTTCGCCAACCAACCGACCTCGCGCCTGGAGTGCCATGGCAGCCCTGCTGCTAAGCCTGCTGCTAGCACCCGCCGCCGCGTTCGCCGATGCCCAAGCGCCAGCCACGACCCCGGCCACCGCACCCGCCGCCAGCCAGGCGCCGGTCGATGCAGCCGAGCCTGTAGCGGCTCCTCAGGCCAGCGAGCCGGCCCAGGCCGTCGAAGCCGACGCCGCAGACGCACCTCAAATGCTCGAAGCCGACAATACCTTGGGCATGGCCCACGATCTGTCGCCATGGGGCATGTACCAGAACGCCGACATTATCGTGAAAATCGTCATGATCGGCCTGGCCATCGCCTCGATCATCACCTGGACCATCTGGATCGCCAAGGGCTTCGAGCTGATGGGCGCCAAGCGCCGCTTGCGCGGTGAAATCGCCAACCTGAAAAAAGCCACCACCCTCAAAGAGGCCAGCGCCTCTGCGGCCAAAGAGGGCACCCTGGCCAATCTGCTGGTTCACGACGCCCTCGAAGAGATGCGCCTGTCGGCCAACAGTCGTGAGAAGGAAGGCATCAAGGAGCGCGTGAGTTTCCGCCTCGAGCGCCTGGTCGCAGCCTGCGGTCGCAACATGAGCAGCGGCACCGGCGTGCTCGCCACCATCGGTTCCACCGCGCCGTTCGTCGGCCTGTTCGGCACCGTGTGGGGCATCATGAACAGCTTCATCGGCATCGCCAAGACCCAGACCACCAACCTCGCTGTCGTGGCGCCCGGCATCGCCGAAGCCCTGCTCGCGACAGCTCTGGGTCTGGTCGCAGCGATCCCGGCGGTGGTCATCTACAACGTGTTCGCCCGCTCCATTGCCGGTTACAAGGCCCAGGTCTCGGACGCTTCGGCCGAAGTCCTGTTGCTGGTCAGCCGCGACCTCGACCACCTGCCACCCGAGCGTGGCTCGCAACCGCACATGGTGAAAGTGGGGTAATCGGCCATGGGCCTGCATTTGAAAGAAGGCGCAGACGACGATCTGGCCGAGAACCACGAAATCAACGTCACGCCGTTCATCGACGTGATGCTGGTGCTGTTGATCATCTTCATGGTGGCCGCTCCGCTCGCCACCGTGGACATCAAGGTCGACCTTCCGGCTTCGACGGCCAAGCCTTCGCCGCGGCCGGAAAAACCGGTATTCCTCAGCGTCAAGGCTGACCAACGCCTGTTCTTGGGCGAAGACGAGGTCAAGGCCGATAGCCTCGGCGCGACCCTCGACGCCAAGACCCAAGGCAAAAAGGACACGACGATCTTCTTCCAGGCGGATAAAGGCGTGGATTACGGCGACTTGATGAGCGTGATGGACGCCCTGCGCGCCGCCGGATACCTGAAGGTCGGCCTGGTCGGACTTGAGACGGCGCCCAAGAAATGATCACGACGCGCCAAAAGCTGACGCGTTACAGCGGTAGCCTGGCCGTGGTGCTGGGCGTGCATGCGCTCGCCATTGCCCTGGCCCTGAACTGGACGTCAAACCCGCCCATTGAATTGCCGCCCCAGGCAATGATGGTCGAGCTGGCGCCGGTTCCGGCCCCACCACCGCCCGCACCGCCTAAAGTCGTCACGCCACCGCAGCCTCCGGAGCCGGTCGAAGAACTGCCGCTGCCTAAAATCGCCGAAGCCGAGAAACCGGAGATTTCGGTGCCCAAGCCGGTCAAGCCCAAGCCTAAACCGCCCAAGCCCAAACCCAAGCCCGTGGAGAAAAAACCGGAACCGCCCAAGGAAGAACCGTCGGAGCAAAAGCCCAGCGATACTCAACCGACCAAGGCTCCGACCGAGAAATCCGCGCAACCGGCGCCTGGCCCATCCCCCGCGCAAATGGCGGCCAAGGCCAGTTGGCAAGGCACCTTGCTTGCGCACTTGGGCAAGTACAAGAAATACCCCGCCAGCGCCCAGTCGCGCGGCAAGGAAGGCTTGAACCGTTTACGGTTCGTGGTGGACGCCGAAGGCAATGTGTTGTCCTTCGAGCTGGTGAGCAAGTCCGGCAACGCCGCCCTGGACCGGGCGACCCTGGAAATGATTCGCCGCGCCCAACCGCTGCCCAAGCCTCCGGCCGACATGCTAGTTAACGGCTCCATCGAAATCGTCGCGCCGTTCGTGTACTCCATCGACAAGCGTCGGCGTTAACCCATTGGCAAGCCCCTGTTACAGGGGCTTATTGTTTCTGGTGAAGGGAATGTATCTGTAGAGCAAGGGGGCCTGTGTGAGCAAAACTTGCTCGCGATACAGGCACCTCGGTTCCGGAGAGGACCGCGCTCGCTTCATCGCGGGCAAGCCTTGCTCCCACAAATAATCCATATGCGTCGTTAAATCCCCTCACCATACCCACATTAGGCAGTGTCACACCGCACCCCCAGTCTGATAACGTGCGTCTATCGATTGCAGCCGGTATGCTTGGCTCGCAACTTCACGGACGCTCGCCATGACCCTCACAGAATTACGCTACATCGTCACCCTCGCCCAGGAGCAACATTTCGGCCACGCCGCCGAGCGTTGCCATGTCAGCCAGCCGACGCTTTCGGTGGGCGTGAAAAAGCTTGAAGACGAGCTCGGCGTGCTGATTTTCGAGCGCAGCAAAAGCGCCGTGCGCCTGACCCCAGTGGGCGAAGGCATCGTTGCCCAGGCACAGAAAGTCCTGGAACAGGCTCAGGGCATCCGTGAACTGGCCCAGGCCGGCAAAAACCAGCTGACCGCCCCACTGAAAGTCGGCGCGATCTACACCGTCGGCCCGTACCTGTTCCCGCACCTGATTCCGCAACTGCACCGGGTCGCCCCGCAGATGCCGTTGTACATCGAAGAAAACTTCACCCATGTGCTGCGCGACAAACTGCGCAACGGCGAACTGGACGCGATCATCATCGCCCTGCCGTTCAACGAAGCCGATGTCCTGACCCTGCCGCTCTACGACGAGCCGTTCTACGTGTTGATGCCGGCCCAGCATCCGTGGACCCAGAAAAAATCCATCGACGCCGGCCTGCTCAACGACAAGAGCCTGCTGCTGCTCGGCGAAGGCCACTGCTTCCGCGACCAGGTGCTGGAAGCCTGCCCGACCCTGACCAAAGGCAGCGAAGGCGCCAAGCACACCACGGTGGAATCCAGCTCCCTGGAAACCATTCGCCACATGGTCGCCTCGGGCCTGGGCATTTCGATTTTGCCGCTGTCGGCGGTGGACAGCCATCATTACGCCCCTGGCGTGATCGAGGTTCGCCCACTGACGCCGCCCGTGCCGTTCCGCACCGTTGCCATCGCCTGGCGCGCCAGCTTTCCGCGACCCAAGGCCATCGAGATCCTCGCTGACTCGATCCGCCTGTGTTCCGTGGCCAAGCCGCCCACTGCCAAGTAAGCCCCGGCCATGACTGAGCTGTCGAAAGTGCCGGTCACGGCACTCAAGGGTGTCGGTGAAGCCATGGCCGAGAAGCTGGCCAAGGTTGGCCTGGAAAACCTTCAGGACGTGCTGTTCCACCTGCCGCTGCGTTACCAGGACCGCACCCGCGTCGTGCCCATCGGGCATTTACGTCCGGGCCAGGACGCCGTGATCGAAGGCACCGTCAGCGGCGCCGACGTGGTCATGGGTCGGCGCCGTAGCCTGGTGGTGCGCCTGCAGGACGGCACCGGCGGGCTGAGCCTGCGCTTCTATCACTTCAGCAATGCGCAAAAGGAGGGCCTCAAGCGTGGCACCCGCGTGCGCTGCTACGGTGAAGCGCGGCCCGGTGCATCCGGGCTGGAGATCTATCACCCGGAATACCGCGCCATCACCGGCGACGAGCCGCCCCCGGTGGATGAAACCCTGACCCCGGTCTACCCGCTCACCGAAGGCCTGACCCAACAGCGTCTGCGCCAGCTCTGCCAGCAAACCCTGACCCTGCTCGGCCCCAGCAGCCTGCCCGACTGGCTGCCCAACGAACTGGCCCGGGATTATCAACTGGCGGCGCTGGCGGATGCGATTCGCTACCTACACCATCCGCCGGCCGATGCCGATGTCGACGAACTGGCCCTGGGGCATCACTGGGCCCAGCACCGGCTGGCCTTTGAAGAGCTGCTGACCCATCAACTGTCCCAGCAACGCCTGCGCGAAAGCCTGCGTTCCCTGCGCGCCCCGGCCATGCCCAAGGCCAAGGATCTGCCGGCCCGTTACCTGGCTAACCTCGGCTTTAAACCCACAGGGGCCCAGCAGCGGGTCGGCAACGAAATCGCCTACGACCTGAGCCAGCCCGAACCGATGCTGCGGCTGATCCAGGGCGATGTGGGTGCCGGCAAGACCGTGGTCGCCGCCCTCGCCGCGCTCCAGGCCCTGGAAGCCGGCTATCAAGTGGCGTTGATGGCGCCCACCGAGATTCTCGCCGAACAACATTTCATCACCTTCCAGCGCTGGCTCGAACCCCTGGGGATCGAAGTCGCCTGGCTGGCCGGCAAGCTCAAGGGCAAGAATCGCGCAGCCGCCCTGGCGCAGATCGCCGAAGGTGCACCGATGGTGGTCGGCACCCATGCGTTGTTCCAGGACGAAGTGCAGTTCAAGAACCTGGCGCTGGTGATCATCGACGAACAGCACCGCTTCGGGGTGCAGCAGCGCCTGGCGCTGCGGCAGAAAGGCGTGGGCGGGCGGATGTGCCCTCACCAATTGATCATGACCGCCACGCCGATTCCGCGGACCCTGGCCATGAGCGCCTATGCCGACCTCGACACCTCGATCCTCGACGAACTGCCTCCCGGACGCACACCAGTCAATACCGTGCTGGTCACCGACACCCGGCGCGTCGAAGTGATCGAGCGCGTGCGCGGTGCCTGCGCCGAAGGGCGACAGGCCTATTGGGTGTGCACGCTGATTGAAGAATCGGAAGAGCTGACCTGCCAGGCGGCCGAAACCACCTATGAAGACCTCACCGCCGCCCTCGGCGAACTGAAAGTCGGGCTGATCCACGGGCGCATGAAACCCGCCGAGAAAGCCGCCGTCATGGCCGAATTCAAGGCCGGGGCACTGCAATTGCTGGTCGCCACCACGGTGATCGAAGTCGGGGTCGATGTGCCCAATGCCAGCTTGATGATCATCGAGAACCCCGAGCGCCTGGGTCTGGCACAGTTGCATCAGCTACGCGGCCGCGTCGGCCGGGGCAGTGCCGCCAGCCATTGCGTCTTGCTGTATCACCCGCCGCTGTCGCAGATTGGTCGCCAGCGCCTGGGCATCATGCGCGAAACCAACGATGGTTTTGTCATCGCCGAAAAAGACCTGGAATTACGCGGACCCGGTGAAATGCTCGGCACGCGCCAGACCGGCCTGCTTCAATTCAAGGTAGCCGACCTGATGCGCGACGCCGATCTGCTCCCCGCCGTACGCGACGCCGCCCAGGCGCTGCTGGAGCGCTGGCCGGAGCATGTCAGCCCGCTGCTGGATCGCTGGTTGCGTCACGGGCAGCAATACGGCCAAGTGTGAGCACGCTCTCAGTTTCTGGGCGCGCCTGCCCGGCAAGCTGGTTATACTGCTGAACTTGTAGGAAAACGGATACAGACCATGACAGAAGCTGCCCTCGTCCCCGAAACCCCGCACGCTCCGTCTGTTATTCGGCTGTTGCTCGAGAAACTGGGCATCGGCTTTGACGAAGTAATCGAACGACCAGGCCTGAATCCCGCCCGTAAAGTGCAGGCTGTTTTGTTGCACGATGCCGTTGGCGCCCTCATGGTGCTGTTTCCGCAAAGCCAACTGCTGGACCTCAACCGCTTGGCCGAACTCACCGGTCGCAAACTCACGGCGGTACCTACTGACCGTCTGGAGCGCATGCTCGGCAAACATAGCCTGAGCCTGCTGCCCGGCCTGCCGGCGCTGACCAGCTCCCCTTGCCTGTATGAAGAAAGCCTGCTGCGCGAGCCGAAGCTGCTGATCAACTCAGGCGAACCAGGGCTGCTGCTGGAAGTGACCAGCGAAGCCTTCAAGAGCATGCTCACCAAGGCCAGTGCCGCGACCTTCGGCGAAGCCGTGAGCAACATCACCCCCAACCTTGATCGCCCGCACGACGACCGCGCGGAAATCACTCAGGCTGTGCAGGCGTTCACCGCCCGACGTATCCAGCAACGGCTGGAAGAAACCATCGAAATTCCACCACTGGCCGAAACGGCGCAGAAGATCATCAAGCTGCGGGTCGACCCGGACGCCACCATCGATGACATCACCGGCGTCGTGGAAACCGATCCGGCCCTGGCCGCGCAAGTGGTGAGCTGGGCTGCCTCGCCTTATTACGCCTCGCCCGGCAAGATCCGTTCGGTGGAAGACGCCATCGTCCGGGTACTGGGCTTCGACCTGGTGATCAACCTGGCACTGGGCCTGGCCTTGGGCAAGACCCTGAGCCTGCCTAAGGACCACCCGCAACACACCACGCCGTACTGGCATCAGTCGATCTACACCGCCGCCGTCATCGAGGGCCTGACCCGCGCCATGCCGCGCGCCCAGCGCCCGGAAGGCGGCCTGACCTACCTGTCCGGCCTGCTGCACAACTTCGGCTACCTGTTGCTGGCCCACGTCTTCCCGCCGCACTTCTCGTTGATCTGCCGGCACCTGGAGGTCAACCCGCACTTGTGCCACAGCTATGTGGAGCAGCACCTCTTGGGCATCAGTCGCGAGCAGATCGGTTCATGGCTGATGCGCTACTGGGACATGCCCGACGAACTGGCCACCGCCCTGCGCTTCCAGCACGACCCACATTACGACGGCGAATACGCCGCCTACCCGAACCTGGTGTGCCTGGCCGTACGCCTGCTGCGCGCCCGTGGCATTGGCTCGGGTCCCGACGAGGAGATTCCCGACGCACTGCTCGAACGCGTCGGCCTGAGTCGCGACAAAGCCAATGAAGTGGTCAGCAAAGTGCTGGAGGCTGAGGTGTTGTTGCGCGAACTGGCTTCGCAGTTCAGCCACTGACCGCTGACGCAGGCCGCTGAGCTTTGATCGTTCCCACGCTCTGCGTGGGAATGCATCCCGTGACGCTCTGCGTCACATCCCAGAAGCGGAACGCGGAGCGTCCCTGGCGACGTTCCCACGCAGAGCGTGGGAACGATCGAGCGTATCCTGGCTGATTCGCCACAGGGTTCTCGACTAAACCTTCTTGGCCTTCTTCGGCTTCAAATACCGCATCAACCCCTGAAACCAGATCACCAGCGCCGGGTTGCCCTTGATCTGGATCGACTTGTCCTGAATCCCGGTCATGAACGCCAACTGCTTGTTCTTCGCCTGCATCGTGGCAAAGCCATAAGCCGCGTCCTTGAAGGCGATGGCGAACGCAGGCGTCGGGTAAGTGCCGGACTGGCTGGTGATGCGCTGGTCTTTCACCGTGAAGTGCCGGGCGACCTTGCCGTCCAGGGTTTGCAGTTGAAACACCAACTCCTTATCGCCCAACTGCTGCTGGAACGCCGGATTGGTCCGGCTGGCCCTGCCCATCAACAACCCCAGCATCCACAGCAGAAAGCGAAACTTCATGGGCACGGCCTCGTAAGAAAGATGAATGGCGGGAGCAGTTTAGCGATTCCACAGCGGAACGCCATCATCGGATCGCTTTAACGGGAGATGGATGAGTTTTCTCGCATGATGACTGCCAAGTCACCTTTTCACGTTTTTCGTTTCCTCTCAGGTTCCTCGGAGATTTCCTTCAAAACACCGGGCTGTTCATGAACTAGGCAGTGCTTCCGAGCGCCGCTAACCTTTGTCCGTCATCGCAAAAAACGGTGATACGGACGTGCAAGTCCGGACTGGTACCCAATCGGTTATAGCTATTGACCGAGCATTTTTTATGCTCGCGTCCGTTATGGCGATTGTGCGTGGGAGACCTTCGGGTCTGCCGGCGGTACCGGACCGGTCTTGCACACCTACGCACAGTTGCCGCCTCTTCGAATGCAAGAGAAAGGATGCCAACCCCAACTCTGGTACATGAATATGGTCAAGCCTTCACCGAATCCCCCACATTGACACCGAAACCCTGCTCGCCAATGCCTCCGAAGACCTGCTGTCCATCAGCACCATCGCCGCCGACCTGGCTGACGATGTCGATGACTCACGCCGCTGCGTAGCCCTGGCGATCAGCCGCATGGCCGATGGGGTTCAGTTGTTGGTTGAACGGGCGTTGGACCATCTGGAAACAAAAGAAATGGCGGCGCTTGGGGCCAAGGGGTAGAGCTTTGCTTTGATGCAAACGGTGCCGACGCCATCGCGAGCAGGCTCGCTCCCACAATTGGATTGGAGTACACCCGCAAGAGCCAGGCCGGCTATAAGGCCGCCTCGCGAGCAAGCTTTGCTCCCACAGGGGATTGAGGGCAGTCGCGGATACTCAAACCAGCACAAAACAAATGTGGGAGCGAGCCTGCTCGCGATTGCGCAGGGTCAGTCAACATTGATGCCGGCCAACGCGCCAGGTTTCGAGCGCCTCATAGGCCCCCTGCGCCCAATGCATCACCTGATTGCGCAGCCGTGACGAAGCCTCCCGACGCTTGTCCTCGCTATCACCGGCAAACGCCTGCCCCGGCTGCTTGGCATGCTGCCCCGTCATGGCAAACACTTGCCGGCGCTGGGCGTCATTCAGCCCGAAAAACACCGCCAGCCGCCCTGCCATCGCATCAGGCAACTCAGCGTAATTAACCGCCAGCCCGGCAAACTCATGGCAGTGCTCCAACCCCGCCTGCAACAACCGCCCCAGCCGGCGCGCGATGAAATCTTCCTGGCCGCCGAAGGGCAATCCGTCGTCCAACACGCTTGTCCCGATCATCCCCGGCACCATGTGCATGCCGGGACGACGCCAATGGGAAACGGCGATTTCCAAAGGGTCGCGGTACACGAACAACCAAGGCGTGTCGGGAAAACATTCGCGCAGCAGCGCCAGTTCACCGATGTTCCAGGCGTCAAGCTTGATCACCAGCCGCTGTTCCACGCCTCGGCGGCGCTGCCCATAGGCCGACATCAGCCCCCTGAGTGCCACGCAGCGGTCAGCGTGCACCATATCGCTGCGCAGCAGAGTATCCAGAGGCGGCGGTTCTGAAATGACGATGTGGTCGTCCAGTTGCGCCAGCATCTGGCTGATCAATGTCGAGCCACAGCGGGAGGCATGGAAAATAAATGCACTCGGGGGCAGGCCTGGGCTTTGTTGTCTCCACTGGTCCAGGGCGCTCAAGGCTGTCTGGCGGCGGAACGCCTGATTGAAGGGCAACCGCAGGGCGTGTTCCACCGCGTCGCCGAAGAACGGTTGCGACAATCGCTCCTCCCCGAACCAGCACCAGTCAACCCGCCACTGCCCCGCCGCTTGCCACACGCGGATCGGCAGCCAGCCGTCCAGGTTCAGGCCTTCCACTGATCACTCCACTGCCGGCGACCGTTGCGCATGGTCGCCTGCAATTGCTCCCGGGTAACGTGTAAATCGCGTGCGGCAGCCATCGCGATTGCGCACTCAATGAAAGCGTCTACGTCATGCAGGCTCTGCAAAGTCCGGGCAAGGTGAGGGTCGGTTTCAACGAGCTGCTCAAAGCACACCAGATCACTTCGCTCAGCCACGATTGCCGGTGTGCTGAGCAGCCCGGCGGCGACCTGCCGTTGCAGCCATGGGCTGGGGCGGCAATCGAGCACCAGATGAATCCGCGGCTGACTGCTGTGGTTATCGACGCGATGAGGCAGCGACAGATCAAGAAACCAGCATTCGCCCGCCGTCATCGGAATGCGTTGCCCATCCAGCCAGAAATCCACGCCAGACGGGCTGAGCAGCGGCACATGCAGGCGCAGATCGGCGTTCGCGCCACCCAGGTCATAATCGCGATGCTCGTGGATACACCCGCCGGGACCGAGTCGCAGCAAGCGGGCCGAGACGATCTCCAACGGCCAGTCGCGCAACGCCTCGTGCCACCGGTCATCCTCTGACCAGAGCGCGCGCTGCACGGGCTGACCGCGCCCGGGAGACAACGGGGTCAAGGCATCGACCGCCGAAATCAGCGCCACGCCACTCCAGTCACCACTGTAGTACGCGCTGTTGAAGTGGCCTTGCCAATGATCGTCCTCAACGGCTGCCAGTGCCTGCAACAGCAAAGGCAGGTTCACCGTTACCGGCAGCCGGGAAAACGCCGGGCGCACCATGCGTACGGCCTGTTACTGGGTCACCGCCGCGGTCGGCACCGCGATATCGCCCTGGGCCCACGCCGCTTCGCGGTTGGCCAACGCCGTGGCAATGGACTGCACTTGGGTCGATTGCACTTCATCGGGCAACGGGTCGAGGCCAGCGCTGGCAAAGATCTGGCCGTAGGCGTTGCGCAGGTCGGCATAGGCCAGATCCCGCCGCAAGTCAGCCTGCAGCGTATTGAGTTCGCCCTGGATCAGGTCCAGCTCACCCAAGCCGGCGGCCTGATGGCGGTTGCGCAGTTGACCCACGATCTGCCCATCGATCTCCGACAGCTGCTGGCTGGTCTTGAACTGGCGCAGCGCCTCGCGGTAATTGGCATTGGCCACGTACAGCTGCGCCAGCACGGCGATCGACATCGCCTGGCGCCGCGCCGCCGCGACCTCTTCACCGGCCTTGGCCACGTTGATGGCCGCCGGGGCGGAGATCACGTTGAACAGATTCCAGGTGACCTTCACGCCATAGTCAGCCCAGCCCTGCTCCACCAGGAACGAGTTGCTGTCGTAATGCCCCCCAGCGGAGAACTCCAGCCCAGGTAACAGGCGCAGCATGGCCTTGCGGGTTTCAGCGGCGGTAATGCGCGTCTGGTAGTCCTGCTCGCGCAGTTCCGGGCGACTGGTCAGGGCTTCCTGTTCCAGGCGCGCGAGGTCGACCTTGAGTTCCGGGATGACGTACTCATCCTGGGTGGCCAAGGTCAGCTCGGTGCCCAGGGGCAGGTTGATCAGCGTCGCCAGTTCCGTCTTGGCCAGGGACAACGCCCGGCGCTGCTCTTCGAGCTGGCGGGTGGCCTGGATCAGCGAACGCTGGTAACCCAGTGCCTGCACTGGGTCGCCAATGCGTTGCTCGCTCATGCTCTGACTGTTGCCGCGGGCCGTATCGACTCGGACCATCAGGCTGTCGATCTGCTTGAGCAGGCGCTCGGCGGCCATGGCTCGCCAGTAAGCCGAACGCACATCCTGGACGATGGTGTTGATGACTTTGCGCCGACGCTCCTGCACGATCAGCCGCTGGTCCCCGGCCTGCTTGGCGCTGATGTAACTCACGCCGAAATCGAGCACGTTCCAGACCATGGTCAGGTCGGCTACTTCGCGATCGCGGTCCTGGGAGGTCGACGGTTCCAGAGACTGGGTACCGGTTTCCACACTCTGGCTGCTGGAAGCGCTGACGTTGTTGCGGCCCACGTAGCCCGCGTCCAGGGCCATGCGCGGCAGCATGTCGAAACTGGCCAGGTCCAGCTGACGCTTGGCCAGGGCTTCTTCCATGATCTTCAAACGGCCTTCAAGGTTGTACTTCACCGCACGGGCCATGGCCTGGTGCAGGGTCAGCGGGCCGCTGAGGGGCTCCTGATCCTTGTACATATTCTGCAGGTCGGTCCGGGCGCGCTGTTCGCTGACGCTACGCTCGATCGGCTCGCTGGTGACCGCACATCCGCTGACCGTCAACGCCAGCACACTCATTGCGAATAACTTCTGACTTCTATTCATTCCCTGGATTGCCCCTGGCTGCCCCAATTTTTTAGTTGTTCAGGCCTGCGCCTGGCTCATGCCGACCTGTTGCAATGCCATTGCCAGGCTGTCGACCTGACGCTGCTCGGTGTCTTTGAGTTGTTGAAGTTGCTGGCCCAGGGTTGGTGCGCCGAATACCCCTTGAGACCCATCACCGCCCTGCATCGACTGGCTGTCGAAGGCGTCCAGCGATTCACCATCGGAACCGGCATCCTGGCTGAACAGACCGGCGATCGTGCTGCTGCCGAACACCCCGCCATCGCCACCCCCGAAGCCCAGGAAGCCCTGGCCGGAGCCATCGCCCGCAGCGTCGGAGCTGAATACCTGGGCGATATAGCTCGGCGCCAGTGCACCACGGTTGATGAAAATGTCGCCGATCGGCCGAATGCCGCCGCCCACGTCGCGTTGTTCAAACAGCGGTGGAAAGCCCAGCGGCGAGCCGAGGTCACCGGTTGGCGGCGTAAAGACAATCGGCTGCAACGGCACCTCGGAGGGCGGCACGACCGTGACAGGGTCGGACGTCAGGAACTCCGGCGGTGGCTTCACATCGTTGGCCACCACGGTGTCGATGGCGTAATTGTTGGACACCGCCACGCTTGCTCCGGCGTTGCCTGTCAGGTCGCTGACGTTACTGGTGTCCAGAGCGATGAAGTTGCTCGGGTCCGTGAGGTTCACCGTGGGCGTGAACGTTGCCGTCCAGGTCCTACCGCCGTCGCTGGTGGTCAGGTTGGTCAGTTCACCGTTGGTGACGCTGAGGTCTGACAGATCGAAATCAGTCACCGGTTCGCTGAAGGTGAACGTCACCAGAGTCGTCTCGCCCGCCGTCAGGTTCGGGTCGGCGACCACGATGGTGGCCGTCGGCCGGGTGGCGTCGAGTGCGTAGTTGCTGGAAATCGCGATGCCCACGCCGGCGTTGCCGGCCAGGTCCTGCACATTGCTGGCGTCGAGCAGGATCAGGTTGGTGGCATCGTTGACGCCCGCGGTAGGCGTCAGGGTCGCCGTCCAGGTCAGGCCGCCGTCACTGCTGGTGAGGTTGGACAACACACCATTGGCGACGCTGAGATCCGACAAGTCAAAACCGGACACTGCCTCGGTGAAGCTGATGGTCACAGTAGTGCTCTGGCCGATGCCCAGGCTGGTGTCGCCCACTGTGATGGTGGCGCCGGGGCGAACCGTGTCGATGGCGTAGTTGTTGGAGTTCACCACGCCGACACCGTTGTTGCCCGACACGTTGACCACACCGCTGGTGTCCAGGCTGATCAGGTTGCTGGTATCGGTGATATTGCTCGTCGGGGTGAACGTGGCTGTCCAGGTCACGCCGCCGTCGGTGGACGAGACGTTGCTCAGTGTGCCGTTGCTCACGCTCAGGTCGGCATTGTCAAAACCGCTGACGGCCTCCGAGAAGGTGATGGTCACCAACGAGGTTTCCCCCACGCTGAGGGCGTTATCAGCCACCACGACGGTGGCCGTTGGCACCCGCGTCTCCACGGCATAATTGGCCGAGTTGGTGGTGCCTGTTCCGGTATTGCCCGCCGCATCGCTCACACCGGTATTGTCCAGCACGATCAGGTTGGTGGCGTCGGTCACGCCCAGGTCCGGCGTGAAAGTGGCGGTCCAGGTCAAGCCGCCGTCGCTGCTGCTCACCGCGCTCAATGTGCCATTTGCCACGCTCAGGTCGGCGTTGGTGAAGCCGGTCACCGCCTCGCTGAAGGTAATGGTCACTTGAGCGGTTTCGCCCGGTCTCAGCGCAGAGTCGCTCAGCACAATGGTCGCGGTCGGACGCTGGCTGTCGATGCTGTAGTTATTGGAGTCGGTCGTGCCGACGTTGACGTTGCCCGCCAGGTCGACGATACCGCCGCTATTGAGCGAAATGACGTTGCTGGTGTCGGTGACGCCAGCGGTCGGCGTGAAGGTCGCGGTCCAGGTGATGCCGCCGTCGCTGCTGCTCAGGCCGGAAATCACGCCGTTGGCAACCGTCAGGTCGGCACTGGTGAACGCGGTCACCGCCTCGCTGAAGGTGATGGTTACCAGCGAGGTCTCGCCGGCGGCAATGGCGGTGTCGGCCACGACGATAGTCGCCGTTGGGCGCACCGTGTCGACGGTGTAGTTGTTGGAGTCGGTAGTACCGACACCGGCGTTGCCCGCGCCATTGATCAGGCCGGTATTGTCCAACGTGATCACGTTGCTGGTGTCGGAAATACTGGCGCTCGGCGTGAAGGTGGCCGTCCAGGTGACGCCGCCGTCGGTGCTGCTCATGGTGCTGAGCGTGCCGTTGCTGACGGTCAGGTCCGAATTGTCGAACCCGCTGACCGCCGAGTTGAAGGTCACGGTGACCAATGACGTCTCGCCGATGCTCAGGGTGGTATCGGCAATCACGATGGTCGCCGTCGGTACGTTGGTGTCGACCTGGTAATTGTTGGAGTTGGTAGTGCCGGTGCCGGAGTTACCCGCCGCGTCACTGACCCCGGTGTTGTTCAGGGTGATGACGTTGGAGGTGTCGGTGACGCCGAGGGCCGGAGTGAAGGTGGCGGTCCAGGTAAGGCCGCCATCACTGCTGCTGACCGCACTCAGCGTACCGTTGGCGACGCTCAGGTCCGAATTGTCGAACCCGCTGACCGCCTCGCTGAAGGTAATGGTCACCAGCGAGGTTTCGCCGACGCTCAGCGCCGTATCGGCGACCACGATGGTGGCGGTCGGACGCAGGGTGTCGACGGCGTAGTTGTTCGAATCGGTGGTGCCGCTGCCGGTGTTGCCCGCGCCGTCCACCACGCCCGTGTTATTGAGCGTGACCAGGTTGGTGCTATCGCTGACGCCCGCGCTCGGCGTGAAAGTCGCGGTGTAGGTGATGTTATCGCTGGTGCTCAGCCCGCTCAGGCTGCCGTTGGCAACGGTAAGGTCGGCCAGGGTGAAACCGGTCACCGCCTCGCTGAAGGTAATTGTCACCAGCGAGGTTTCGCCGACGCCAAGGGTCGAGTCGGCGACCACGATGGTCGCGGTCGGACGCGCGGTGTCGATGGCGTAGTTGTTCGAATCAGTGGTGCCCGTACCGACGTTGCCCGCCGCATCCGCCACACCAGTGTTATCCAGGGTGATGAGGTTGCTGGTGTCGCTGACGCTAGCGCTTGGTGTCAACGTGCCGGTCCAGGTGATGCCGCCGTCGCCACTGCTCAGGCCGGTGATCGTACCGTTGGCGACCGTCAGGTCGGCGGCGGTAAAGCCTGTTACCGCTTCGTTGAAGGTGATGGTCACCAGGGATGTTTCGCCAACGCTCAGCGCGGTGTCGGCCACAACGATGCTAGCGGTGGGTCGCTGGGTGTCGACTGCATAGTTGTTGGAGCTGGTGGTGCCGCTGCCGGTGTTACCGGCCGCGTCCGCCACACCGGTATTGGCCAGGATGATCAGATTGGTGGCGTCGCTGATGCTGGCGCTCGGGGTGAGCGTCGCGGTCCAGGTGATGCCGCCGTCGCTGCTGCTCAGCCCGCTCAAGGAGCCATTGGCCACAGTCAGGTCTGCCAGGGTAAAGCCCGTGACAGCTTCGCTGAAAGTGATCGTCACCAGCGATGTTTCGCCGATATTTAGCGCAGTATCGGCCACCACGATGGTGGCGGTGGGACGCAGCGTGTCGATTGCATAGTTGTTCGAATCGGTGGTGCCGGTGCCAACGTTCCCGGACAGATCGGCAATGCCGGTGTTGTTCAGTGTGATCAGGTTGGTGGTGTCGCTGATGCTGGCGCTCGGGGTCAGTGTCCCGGTCCAGGTGATACCGCCGTCGCTGCTGCTCAACCCGGTAACCGAACCGTTGGCAACCGTCAGGTCAGCGGTGGTAAAACCGCTCACCGCCTCGTTGAAGGTGATGGTCACCACCGAGGTTTCACCGACCCTGAGGGCAGTGTCGCTGACCACGATGGTCGCTGTCGGACGCAGGGTGTCGATAGCGTAGTTGTTGGAGTTGGTCGTCCCCACGCCGGCGTTGCCATTGAGGTCCGCCACGCCGGTGTTATTCAGGACAATGAGATTGGAAGTGTCGGTGATCGCAGCGTCCGGTGTGAAGGTGGCCGTCCAGGTGATGCCACCGTCGCTGGAGCTCAGGCCGCTGATCGAGCCGTTGGCCACCGTCAGGTCCGCTGCGGTAAAACCACTGACCGCTTCGGAGAAAGTGATGGTCACCAACGAGGTTTCACCGACCCGAAGGGCAGTATCGCTGACCACGATGGACGCCGTGGGCGCCACGGTGTCGTTGACCACGTAATTGTTCGAGTCGGTGGTGCCCACGCCGGCATTGCCGGCCAGGTCGGCAACCCCGGTGTTGTTCAGGGTGATGATGTTGGTGGTGTCGGCGATGTTGCTGGCCGCGGTCAGAGTGCCGGTCCAGGTGATGCCACCGTCGCCGCTGGTCAAGGTGCCGATGGTGCCGTTCTGCACCGTCAGGTCGGCCGCAGTGAGGCCGGTGACAGCTTCGGAGAAGGTGATGGTCACCAGCGACGTGTCACCGGAGTTCAGGTTGGTATTGGCCACCACGACGGTCGCGGTGGGCGGCGTCTCGTCCGGCACATAGTTGGTGTTGATGGTGCCGCCATCGCCGTAGACGTTGGCCACCGACGCCGGCGAAACACCCGCGGTGCCGGCACTGGTCCCACCCACGCCGCTGCCACCGACGTTGCCGGCCAGGGCGGCGAAGTTGGCGGCGGTAATCAGGATCGAGCCTTTGTTCCAGATGGCCCCGACACCGACGCCGCCGGCACCGCCCGTGTGGTTGTAACCACCACCAGCGCCACCGCCACCACCGCCGCCGCCCGCGCCGACGTTGTTGGAAATGACCGAGTTGCCGATGATTCGCAGGGTCGCGCCGGTGTCGTTGTAGATACCACCGACCGCTCCGCCACCGGCGCCGCCAATATCGTTATAGCCGTCGCCACCGCCACCGCCACCGATGGATAGCCCACCGCTGACGGCTGTACCGCCTGCGGAGCCCGTGCTGTAGCCCGGATACGCGGAACCGCCAGCCCCGCCGGTGGAGGAACCACCACGCCCGCCCATGTTGAAGAAGCCCCCCCCGGCGCCGCCCTGGCCGGCCGAGCCGTTGGAGCCCGTGGCGTTGAGGGTATCGCCGCCCTTGCCGCCCGTACCGCCAGTGATCGCGCCACCGCCGCCACCACCGCCGCCGGCGTATTGCGGCGTGACACCACCACCGCCGCCGCCACCCGAAGCGGCGTTCGCGGTGACGGTGACGTTCCTCAGGGTCAGGGTGCCGGCGTTATAGATCCCGCCCCCCTTTGACACCAGCGCATCGTCGCCGCCATTACCGCCGTTACCCGCCACCATACCGCGAGTAATCACCAGGCCATCGAGGGTCGCCGTGGTGCCGGCCGTCACGTTGATGATCTGGGTGCGGTATTGCCCATCGAGGGTGACGTCGGCCACGTTGTCGTTGTTGAGATCGCCATCGATGGTGACGTTCTTGTCGACCACCAGCACCTGGGTCAGCGCGACAGTCATGCCGGCATTGAACGTGACAATGTCACCATTCTGCGCAGAATCCAAAGCGGCGCGCAGAGAACCAATACCGGAATTGAGGTTGTTGGTAGCGGTCCAGGTGGCCAGGCCCCATTGGTACTCGCTCATGGCATTGGCAGAGAGCACGTTGGCGCTTTCGATGTTGCCGGTGGCGATTTCCAGGTCCCAGTCGCCGCCGAGGCCCGTGCGATCGATGGACGCCGCCACGTCGCGGCCGGTCAACTGCGCCAGTGAATTGACCAGGCTCAGGCCACGGTCACCTTCAGCGGTGTAGCAGCCATAGATCAGAATATCGCCACCGGCGTTCATGTCCTGGCCGATCTGCGCCAGCACCTCGCTGCGGGCCTCAACGTTGTCCGCCGACAGGTAGCTGCTGCCCAACCAGAGATCGCCGGCGTTGCCGTGGGCGATGATCTGCACCGAGCTGATGCCTTGGTGGGTGTCCAGGTAATCGGCGATCTGTTGCAGGCCGTCCTTGGTGGCATCCAGTTGCACCACCTGGGTACCGGGCGCGACGCCTTCGAGCAGGCTGGCCGAGTCTTTGACCCGGGAATCGACAAACACCACGGCCTTGCCGGGCACAGCGGCCTGGGTGGCATCGGTCTGCCCTTGAGGCGCGTGGCTGTCTGAAGCCTGGTCAGCCGCAGGCGTCTTGGCCGCGTCTGCAGTGGGTTGGGCGTCCGCCTGTGCGGCATCGGCCACGGTCGCCGCCACCGCGCCGTCGAACAGCATTCGCGGCTCCAGGGACATGATCATTGGCGATGCCAGGGCCTGTGCGCCCTCGGTTACCCGCGATTTGCCTTTGCTCCACCACATGACGTTCACCTGGACTCGAACTTTTTAAACACGCAAATGAAAAAACCGCGAATCAGTTGACCGCGGCGTCGGTTTTCATACGAATGACATTGGCAGCGCTGGCGGACCCATCGCGCCAGAACGACAACTCGGCATACTTTTCAAACAGATCCGGCGGCAACAAGGTCCGCCGGGCTTGCGGCGCGACCTTGGGCTTGACCTTGTGCAGGCCGGCAACGCCCAAGGCCTGGTCGAAGGCCGGTGCGTCATAGGTCAAGTGATTGAAGTCGTGTTCGAACCAGGGCTCACCGATGAACTCGTACACCAGGCGCATCACCCGCTCCGGGGCCTGGCTCAACAGGTCATAGTCGACGATCAACATGGACTCGGCGTTTTCGCCGTAATACGCCTCTTTGAGCGCTGTCCAGGCAAAGCCAACCAGGCGGTTGCGCTGGGCCAGGGTTTCGCAGCGGCTGTAGACGGTGTTGCGCTCGTCATCGTCATTGAACAGCTTGGTGTTCTCGAACGGATTGGCGCGGTAAAGCCGCTCCAGGCTGTCCAGCACCCAGGCGACGTTGCGCACGCAGGCGATGGTCTTGGCCTGGGGGAACAGGTCCTGCAACGCAGGCAAGCGGGCGCACCACTGGCGATTTGTATCGAAGATGACGGGTTTGTCGGCCTTGTCGGCGTAGTAGGAGTCGAACAGCCCGCGCAACAGGCGACGGCGCAGGTCGGTGTCGATCACCGAGCCAAACTCACTGCCGGCGCTGCATTGCTGCAGGACGCTGCTGAACAGCGAACCGACGGGGCTGGTCATGCCGGCATGAAAGCGCGGGTTCTGCAGCAAAATGGCAGAAAGCAGGGTCGAGCCCGAGCGCGGTAAACCGGAGATAAAGTGAAACTGCGGCAATCCCTTCACCTTGTTTGTATTCCATTTGTAGCGCAAAGCGTAGCTGAGGAAATAATCCGCGACTAGTACTACTTTGATATCAAACCCAGCCAGATCTGTAAAAAAGATGGACGGTATAGGCGCCATGCGAACCTGAATCGATTAAGCCACTGGACAACATTTTTCCTCCCTTCCAGCCCAGCAGAATGAAATATCTCGGTCTACGCTCAGCCGTGCGTGACGAGTCGCCATACCAATAACCTGATGGATGAGGATTCTATGGAAGTATTCATCGGCACTATCCAGTCGTTCGCCTTCAACTTCGCGCCCAGAGATTGGGCCCTGTGCAACGGGCAGACGCTTGCCCTTTCCCAGTACCAAACCTTATTCGCCCTGATCGGCGTGACGTACGGGGGCAACGGCCAGACCACCTTCATGCTCCCCAACCTGCAGGGTCGCCTGCCCATGGGCATGGGCAACGGTTTGGGCCTGACGCCGCGTGTCATCGGCGAAATCTCCGGCACCGAAAACGTCACCGCGACGCAGGCCAACCTGCCCGCGCACACTCACGCCCTCACAGGGGCTACCGCCGCGACCGCTTTGCAGCTGGCGAACCCGGCCAGCAATCCGGTGAATACTCCAACGGCCACCAACTCGTTCATCGGCACCTCGGGCACCGGACCGGGCGCAGCGAATATCTATTCCGACCAGCTCGGCGCTTCACCGGTAGCGCTGCAAGGCGTGACCACCACCATCAGCGGCACGGTGTCCCCAGCGGGAAGCAGTACACCGATGGCGATCATGAACCCGTTCCTGGCGATCAACTTCAGCATCGCCCTGCAAGGCTTTTTCCCCTCCCGTAACTGATCACCCGCCGGAGGGCTGCGGTCCTCCGGCCTTTTGGAGCGCCGAGATGCTGCTGCAAGTCCAAAGCCGTCATTTCCAGCCGCTGCTGGGCCAGGTCAGCAACCTGACCCTACCCGATGGAAGTACCCTGCCCGTGCGGTTCGAAACCCTCGAGCAAGCACCTCGGGCGAAGATGCCGAACGCTGAGCGCATGCCGTTCAGCGTGGAGTTCAACAGCCTGCAGAACACGGACTTCGTGGACGGGCCCTGTGGCCTGGAGGTGCCAGAACTGGGAAGACTCGAAGGGGTGTTTGTGTCGCGGATACCGCCCATGGGACGGGATCCGGCGCTGGGGTATTTCTACATTGCGTTTAACTGAAGACTGATGATCCCTTGTGGGAGCGAGCCTGCTCGCGATGACGGTGGCATAGCCAACATCACTTCAAACTGAACCACCGCTATCGCGAGCAGGCTCGCTCCCACACGAGCCAGAAGCAGCTCAGTTCCCCTTCGGATACCAAACCAGCCGCTCCGCCGCCGGGTTGCGCTCCTGCACTTCAAAGCCCAATGCCAGGTAATGCTGGCGTGCGTGCGGGTTACTGCTCCAGACCACGGTCGCCACCGGGCAGCGGATCTGTTGTGCGGCTTTCTGTACCCCTTGCAGCACGGCCCGACCGTAACCTTGCCCGCGCGCCTGGGGGATGAACGCCAGGTACAGCACACGGATTTCATTGGGGCCAAAATCAGTGCTCAAGGCGCCAATGGCGGTGCCGAGCTTTTCCACGACGTAATGCATGGCGTTGGGGAAGTTATCCCCAAGCCCTTGCTCCTGCACCTGGAACTGCTGTGCGATCACCTGCTGTACTTGCTCGTGCTCGCCGTCGATCCATTGCAGATCCGCTCGCGCCGTCTGGTAAAGACTCTGCAGAAACGGCCCATCGCTGACCTGCGATGGCCGTACCACCAACCCCTCCGCCGCCACTGAATTCATGCTCGCTCCTTAAAACCCGCTTTCCCTGACACCCAGCGCCGCCAGCCGACGCCAGGTCGCTCCCAACACCGACTCACCGTGCCCCTGCAACACCACTACGCCACGCAGCGGTTGCGCCGGCGCAGGCGTGTTATCAACAGCACTCAAACGCACGCCATATTGCGCCTGCACCGGCTCCGCCCGTTGCTGCGAGTCACGCCGTACCGCGATCGGCCCGTGGTGATCGGACGTCAACGCCTGTTGCTCGACCCAGGCCACGCCATTGGTATCGATCTCGTTCAATTGCACGGCAATCGAGGGGTGCATTGGATCGTCAGCAATGAAACGCCCCGTGGCCCCGGGTTCGACCCGCCAAAGCTCGGCTTCGGTCAGGTAGCCGCGTAAGCGGGAGTCGGCCTGTACCACCCGCGCCAGCGGCTGTGTGGGCGACAACCAGCGCCCCACCGACAACTGTGGTAACAGATCACGCACCTGTCCGGCATGGGGCGCGCGTAACAGCAGGCGCTCACGCTGGGCGACCAGGCCCCGGTATTCGGCCACCGCTTCGGCCAGTTGTTGTTCGACGATACCGGCATCGGCGGCGGTTTCGCTGCGGCCGGCCTGGCGACGCATCTGTAACTGCTGGATCTCGATTTCCCGCCGCACAATCGCCAGGCGCGAAGCCATGTCCGGTGACTCCAGCTCGATCAACACATCGCCCTGGGCCACGGTCTGGCCGTCATGCACATTCACCTGTTTGATCCGTGCCGCCACCGGCGCATGCAAGGCACTGGCGCGACCGGCCTCAAGCATGACCGGTACCTCGACGGCGCTGCGCCAGGGCAACAGCAGCGCCAACGCCAACGCCAGTAACACCAGGCCACTGAGCAGCACTCGCGGACCATGGGCCTGCTCGCGCCGGCTCCACCACTGCCGCCATTCGTTCACGATGGGCATAAAAATGAACCACACCAATTCCACCAGCATCAGGAAAATGCCCAGCACCTTGAAGAACAGGTGATAGACCGCCAGGGCAATACCCAAAAACAACGCCGCGCGCCATAACCAGGCGCCGTATCCCCACACCAGCAAGCGACGACGCATTGTCGGCGTCCAGGGTTCCGGAGCCGGCGCGCCATAACCGAACAAGGCTTCACGCAAACGCCAGCGGCACAACGCAAACGCTCGCCCCTGGAGGTTATCCACTGCCCAGAAATCACTGAGAAGAAAATAACCGTCGAAGCGCATGAAGGGGTTCAGGTTGATGATCAACGTGGTGATCCAGGTGGCGCTGGCCAACATGAACGCGGCAGTGCGGGCCGGTCCGTCGGGCAACAGCGACCAGGCCAGCAACGCGATGCACGCCAGCAGCAATTCGGCCAGTACACCGCCGGCGCCGATCAGCAGCCGGGCACGACGATCATTGACCCGCCAGGCGTCGCTGACGTCGGTATAGAACATCGGCAACAGCACCATGAATGCCACGCCCATGCTCTGCACACGGCAACCGGCGCGCTTGGCCATGAAGGCATGACCGAACTCGTGGCACAACTTGGCGAAGAACAACGCCACCGCGAATGCCAGCGCGCCACCCAGGCTGAACAGGTGCGGAAACGTCGCCACGAAGCGCTGCCAGTCCCGCGACACCAGAAAAATGCCCACGCCCAGGGTCAGCGGCATGCCATACCGCAGGATGGCGGGCCCGTACCGCGCGAGAAAAGGCCAGGCGCGGTTGAGAAAAGCATCCGGGCGCCACAACGGAATGCGAAAAAACAGATACTGGTGCAGCAGGATCTGCCACAGGCTCTGACGCTGGGCGGCCGTCTTGAACTGATAGCTGTCGCGCTGTTGCGGGTCCATGGCGCTGATCAGATCGTGACCTCGCAAAAAGCCCAGCAATTGCTCCAGCGATTCATTATTGAGCGGAAGGCCCGGCTCACGGTTCGCGGCTTGCAGCACCTGTTCCGGCTCACCAAGGGACCAGTGCCGCAGCATGCGCATCGCCGCCGCGCCAAGCTTGAAATAGCGCCCGCGTACCGGATCGGCCAGGGTCCATTGAGGGGAGCCGTCCGGGTCCGGGGCGGCAGGGGACAATTGCAGGTCTGGCCGCAGGCTCGGCAGTCCCATGCTACAGACCCACGCTCTGGCGCAAGCCGGCCAGTGGTCGACGCAACAGGTACAGCGCCAGCGGGGCGCGATCGCCGAAAATTTTCGCCGTGCCCCGCAGACCGATGCGCGGCGCCGCGTCATCAAAACGCGCGTCCAGGCGATACGCCAGTTGCCCCGCAGCGGTGGGTTGCGCCTCGTAGGCCGAACGTTCGAGCCTGGCCAGGTGTCGCTGCAACGGATCACTGTCGAGGAACAACGCCACCTGGGCACCGGGGGCCAGGTCAATCGCGTCGCCCACCGCCAGCTCAATACGCAATTCGGCCTGGTTCGGGTCGGCGATTTCCATCAACCGCTCCCCCGTCTGCACCGGCTTGCCGAGCCAACGTTCTGCATCGGCAAATACCGCAATACCGTCCCGTTCAGCGCGCACTTCACTGCGTTTGAGCAACTCGATTGCATAGTCGCGTTCGGCGCGTTTCTGCTCGACGCGAGCGGCCAACAGATCAATCTTCGAGCTCGACTCGGCATCGGCAAACGCGCGCTGAGCGTTAGCCTTGAGTTCCGCCTCGGCCACGCCCAACACGCGCTCGGCCACATCGGCCTGGGCCTTGAGACTGGTGCTTTCGAAGCGCAACAGCAAGTCGCCGCTCTTGACGCTCTGGTTGGGTTTGACCAGGAATTGGGCGATCACCCCGTCCAAAGGTGCCGCCACCACCTGCCCGCCCAGCGGCACCACTTCGGCCGGGGCCAATACCGACTGTCGGACAGGAACCAGCAAGCCCAACAGCAGCACCGCCACCAAGGCGACCTGACGCTTGCGGGTCCAGCGCAAGCGCCACGGTTTGCGCGGTTGCAGCGCCAACCAGGCGTGGCTATAGGTGTCGCCCAGTTGCGACAGCAGCACTTGTTCAGAGGGGGGCCATGGCAGGTCACGGGCCAGCCACAAACCGCCGAACACCTGCCCCTGATGATCGATCAACGGCAGCCAGAACACCTGCCCCGCCGACAGGCTTCGCCAGTCCGCCTGAATGGAGTCGCTCACCCCATCGGCGGCAATTACCCGGGCCTGGTTCAGCAAGCCTTTTTTGAATAGCTGCGCCACCGCCTGCTCGACAAACGCCACGAACGGTGCGTTCGGATCCACGGCACTGACGCCGGTCACCGCCTGGACCTTGCCGGCGATCAACAGCGCGGCATGGCGGAACCCGAACAGGGCCTGACCATCGTTGACCAGGCTGTAACTCAGTTGCGCCGGGGTACGCGCAGCCCGCGTCTGGCGCTCCAGGTCGAGGAATCGGGCAAATACCTGTTCGGCGCTGCCCGTGATCGGCGCGTTCACTTGAACTCCGCGAAACGCGCCGTACCGCTCATGCCGGACAACAGCCCCTTGGCGTCAGGCAGCGTCGCCACCAGCAGCAAAGTCTGGCTGCCCTCGTCGATGCGCGCGCCAAGGCGTTTGACCGTCGCTTGCAGCGGCTGGCCGGTTTCATCGGGGACAAAGGTGAAGGACTGGCCCGGCTTGAGCCTGCCCATCCAGCGCGAAGGCACCAGCAGATGGATTTCCAGGGTGCGGTTGTCCACCACGTCCAGCAACGGCGCGCCGGCGGCCACGCTTTCATAGCGCTGGACCTCGCGCGCCACCACCTGTCCATCGAACGGCGCGATCACGCTGCAGCGCTTGACCTGGACCTGATAAACCTGGGACTGCGCCTGCGCTTCGCTGAGCCTGGCCTCGGCGCGTGCCACTTCGAAACGCCCGACCGATTTCAACGCCGCCAATTGCTTGTTATGGGCCAGTTCTTCACTGGCACCACGGCTCGCGGCCCGAGCTGCATTGAGCTGAGCCTGGTACGCTGAACAATCGAAACGCGCCAGGGTATCGCCCTGCTTGAACGACTCCCCCTCACTGAACGGCAACTCGACAATTCGTCCAGCCAACTCACTGGCAAGCACCGCCTGATCCCGTGCCCGAAGCACGCCACGCGCCTCATTGCCGCTCGGTGCACTGGCCCTGACGCCGCTCTCGAGCAGCGGATCATCGGAAACAGGCGTCTGCGCCTGCACCCAGCACGTTACAAAGACCAACCCCCAAACCCAACTACCTGAACGCCGCATAACCGTTACTCCCTGACGGATGGGCGGAGTCTACGACAGCGGTGGGGGGCGTCAAGGGAGTAGCAGGGAGGAGGAAGCAATCTCTTGTTTCAAAAAGACCAAAGAGGAGATCAAAAAGCGCTCGGTTTTTGCTGGGATGAGTCGGTATCAAATCCCACAGAATCTTGAGAGCTTCCACTCATACAAAACGGCTTTCGGTGATGGATCTCTCGTATTCTCCGCAGGAGCCCTCAATTTCGTAACAAACGCTGACAGATCAAACAAAGAATAAGTTTGACCTCCCACCGCACATACGCTCAACACTGATCTGCCGGTGAAAAAAGGTAAACCAAACAGCAGTTGACGCCATGTCACGCTCAACTTAGGATGGCTTTACTCAACCCCGTACGCAGAGATTCAATTTTCTGGCCGTTGGGGTGAAAAAACCGGCTTAGGCCGGTTTTTTCGTTTCTGGGGATTGAGCTTGTGCGAACCGCATTTTTTGTAGATGGCTACAACCTGTTCTATGGGCTGCTCGCGGACACACCTTACAAGTGGCTGGATCTGCGAAGTCTGTTGTCGCATATCGCGCATATCGAAAATCCGCAGAGCACCACTTCCTCGGTTGATTACTTCACCTCCTCGGTCAAACCGTCATTGGCCACCCGGGGTCAAGCATCAAAAGAAGCGCAAGACACTTATATTCGCGCCCTGAAGAGCACCCATATCTGTGTCCATTACGGTCACCATCAACTTGAACCTGCCAAGGCCCCTCGCTTTATTGATAGAAAGACGAAAGCGTCTCGCAACGACAAAGTCGACATCTGGAAGCTGGAGGAGAAAGAAACGGACGTTCACATAGCAATCAGCATGTATCGAACCGCTGCCAAGCAAACGAAACTGAAGCATCATGAACGGTTGGAGCAGTTGGTGCTTGTATCCAGCGACACCGACATGACGCCGGCCTTGAGAGCCGTACGAGAAGACTTTCCTGCAATAACCGTCGGCGTCATTCTTCCCCACAGAGCCGAGCTGAATCGCCCGTCTCCAGGTTCGCTAAAGCAGCACGCCCACTGGACACGCCGCGTTGTCACCTGTGAGGAACTCCAATCCCACCAGTTCCCCACCCGAGTACCCACCCACAAAGCCCCCGCTATCAAACCGGATTACTGGTAAACCCCTGCAGCCGGATATACCGACGCCCAGCTCCGATACCTCTAGTCCTACCGTGGCAAAGCACTATCGCGACACAGCCAGTCACCCTGTGGGAGCGAGCCTGCTCGCGACGACGTCAGCCCAGACAACTCAGCATTTGTGACGAGGAGGCCCGCTCAAACACTACCGCTCGTGCAACGCCTCGGCCCGCGCCTTGATGATGGGTTTGAGCAGGTAACTGAGTACGGTTTTCTTGCCGGTGATGATGTCCACCGAAGCCACCATGCCCGGGATGATCAACAGGGGTTTTTCAGGGGTGCCCAGATGACTGCGCTCGGTGCGCAGCTTGATGATGTAGTAAGTGGTTTTCTTGTCTTCGTCGGTGATGGTGTCGGCGCCGATCTGCTCCAGCTTGGCTTTCAGCCCACCGTAAATGGTGTAGTCGTACGCGGTGAATTTCACCGTGGCGTCCTGGCCGGGGTGCAGGAAGGCGATGTCCTGGGGACGGATTTTCGCTTCCACCAGAAGGGTGTCGTCCAGGGGCACGATTTCCACCAGGTCACTGCCGGGCTGGATGACCCCGCCGATGGTGTTCACCAGCAACTTGTTGACGATACCCCGCACCGGCGAGGTGACCAGTGTACGGCTTACCCGATCCTCCAAAGCCTTGCCGGTGGCCTGGGCCTTGTTCAGGTCGGTACGCGCCTCATTGAGTTGGGTCAGGGCTTCGCTGCGGAACTTGCCGCGCGTCTCATCGATCTTGCGCTGCACTTCCTTGATCGCCGATTCAGCGCGGGGAATCGCCAGTGTCGTGGCGTCGAGTTGCCCACGGGTTTCGACTTCAGCCCGCTTGAGCCGCAGCACTTCCACCGGTGACACCGCACCCTGGGCTACCAGCGGTTCGGACATGTTGATCTCCTGGCGTTGCAACGACAGGGCGGAGCGGTACTGCGACTGCTTGGAAACAAACTCGCGCAACTCCTGCTGACGCTGGATCAACTGCTCCTGCAACCCGCCGATTTCATCGTGCAGTTGCTGGCGGCGGCTGATGTACAGCGACTCTTCGCTGGCGGCCTGGCGCGGAACCGCCTTGAGCACGTCCTCCGGGAAGTTCAGCGGCCGGTCATCGACTTCGGCACTCAGCCGCTCGACCCGCAACAACATGGACAACCGATCAGCCTCGGTCTCCCCAACGTTGGAGACAAACCGAGTGTCATCCAGACGAATCAACGGCGCGCCGGCCTCGACGATCTGCCCTTCGCTGACAAACAGCTCGGCAACGATCCCGCCTTCCAGGTTCTGGATCTTCTGGATCTTGGACGACGGAATCGCCTTGCCGTCGCCCTTGGTCACTTCGTCGACCTGCGCGAAGTTGGCCCACAGCAACAGGAAGACAAAGAAGCCGATGATCCCCCAGATCGTCAGCCGCACCACTCGCGGAGCGTCTTCGATCAGGGCTTTGTTGACCTCAGGCAGAGGCTGGCCATGCAGCGAGTCCGAGCCCTTGAAATAGCGGCCCACGGCATTTTTCAAACCCGACTTAAGCAACACTGATCTGCCCCTTCTTCAACGCTTCCATCACCGCGGCTTTCGGGCCGTCGGCGAGGATCTGCCCACGGTCGATCACCAACAGGCGGTCCACCAGCGACAGCAAGGATGCCCGATGCGTCACCAGCAGCACGGTCTTGTTTTCCACCACGGCGGCCAGGCGCTGTTTCAAGCGTTCCTCACCGGTGTTGTCCATGGCGCTGGTGGGTTCATCCAACAGCAGGATGGGCGGGTTGAGCAGCAGCGCGCGGGCCAGGGCGACGTTCTGTCGCTGGCCGCCGGACAGGTTCTGCCCGCGCTCGCCAACTTGCAGTTCATAGCCTTGCGGGTGCAAGCGCGCGAACTCATGCACACCGGCAAGTTCGGCGGCCTGGAGCACCAGTTCGTCCTCGACGTAACGGGCGCCGGAGGTCAGGTTGTCCCGCAGGGTACCGGCCAGCAGCTGGATATCCTGCGGCACATAACCGATGTTGTAGCGCAGCTCGCTGACGTCGATCTGGCGAATGTCCACGCCATCCACCAACAGCGCTCCGTCGTCCGGTTGATACAGACCCACCAGCAACTTGGCCAGGGAGCTCTTGCCCGAGCCGCTACGACCGATGATGCCGATTTTTTCCCCGGGCTTGATCACCAGGTTGATGTTCTTCAGCGCAGCGTTCTGCTGGTTCGGGTAGGTGAAATTCAACTGACGGCATTCGATGGCACCCTGCAAGACCTTACGGCTCAACGGGCGCTCTTCGAAGTTGCGCTCCTGGGGCAGCTCCATCATCTGATCGACCGAAACCATGGTCACCCGCGCCTGCTGATAGCGAGTCAACAGACCCGACAGCGACGCCAATGGGCTGAGGGCGCGGCCACTGAGCATGTAGCAAGCGATCAACCCACCCATGCTCAGGTTGCCGGCAATGATCTGATAGACGCCGAAGACAATCATGATCACCCCGGCCAACTGCTGGATCAGCAAGGTGATGTTCATCGCCAGGCCGGACAGCATCTTGACCCGCAGCTCGAGGCGGCTGAGGGTGCCGATGGTTTGTTCCCACTGATACTGGCGCTCGCTCTCGGCGTTGTTGACCTTCACCGCATCCAGACCGGCCAGGGTTTCGATCAGGCTGGATTGACGCTCGGCGCCCAGGGCCATGGTTCGCTCCATGGTCGCCACCAGGGGCTTTTGCAAGGCGTAGCCGATCAGCAGGGCAATCGGAAAGGCCAGCACCGGAATCCATACCAGATGCCCACCGAGGATCGCGATGACCATGAAAATCAGCAAGGTGAACGGCAGGTCAATCAGGCTGGTAAGGGTCAGCGAGGCGAGAAAGTCCCGCAGGCTTTGGAATTCATGGATGTTCTGGGCAAAGCTGCCCACCCGTGCCGGGCGATACTTCATGGCCATGCCAACGATGCGCTCGAACAGCGTCGCCGAAATGATCAGGTCGGTTTTCTTGCCGGCCAGGTCCAGGCACAGGCTGCGCAACATCTTGAGGATCAGGTCGAACACATAGGCGCCGGTAATACCGATCGCCAGCACCCACAGGGTGGACTCGGCCTGGTTCGGCACCACGCGATCGTAAACGTTCATCACGAACAGCGGCGCCGCCATGGCGATAATGTTGATCAGCAAGCTGGCAGCGATGGCGTCGGCGTACAGCCAGCGCGAGCGCTTGAGCGTGTCGCGGAACCACGAACGCGCCCGAGGAATGAGCGTGCCGTGGTTCACGTCGAATTTGTGTTGCGGTTGAGCGAAGAACACTTTGCCGCTGTAGTCGTCGGCCAGCAGTTCACGGCTGACCGTCACTTCGCCGCCATCACTTTCGCTGAGCAGCAGACGCGCCTGGTCATCGCCGACCCAGCCGAGCAACACCGCGCTACGACCCTCCTTGAGCAACAGCAGGGCCGGCATGGCGATGGTCGGTATCTGCTCGAGCTTGCGTTGCAGCACCCGGCCTTGCAGACCGGCACGTGCTGCCGCTCGCGACAATAATTCGACGCTCAGCCGTTGCTTGGGCAACGGCAGGCCGGTGGTGAGCATCGCCGCGCTGGCCGGCTTCTGATGGAGCATGCAAAGCGCCAGCAAGCCGTCCAGCAATGGGTCGTCGTGCAGCGTGCGTGGATCATGGATGAGTTCGGCTCGACTGACTTCTGATTCCACGCTGGGCACTCTTTGCTGATCAAAACGGGATGGATGACTCAATTCATCCCAGGCAACTGGACCCTGGGCTTGACGTCATTCTGCACAACGGATGCCAACGGCGCGACAACCCCCTGACTTTTGAGCAACTGCCCCATGGTTGCCTTGATCCGATATTGGCTGAACAACTGCACGTTCTTGATCTCCGCCAGACGGCGGGAGGCGCTGAACAGCTCGTTTTCGCTGTCGAGCAAGTCGAGCAGGGTCCGCTCGCCGAGACCGAACTGCCGCTGGTAGGCGGTGCGTACGTTGGCGCTGTGATCGACGTACTGCTGGGCAATCGGTACCTGGGCGTTGGCGTTGTTGAGGGCGTTCCAGGCCAGGCCCAACTCTTCAGTCAGTTGACGCAGGGCGTTGTTGCGGATGTCCAGGGCCTGGTTCGACAGATACGACTTGGACTCCAGATCCGCCTTGTTGCTACCACCGGCGTACAGGTTGAAACGCATGCGCAGCATGGCTTGCCATTCGTTGTTGTGACCGTTCTGACCATCCAGATCGTTGTCGGCGGTACGGCCCAACTCGGCGTCGAAGCGGGGGTAGAAGCTCGACTTGGCGGCTTCGTACTGTTGCTCGGCGGCCGCGATGTCGGCTTCGGCGGAACGCAACACCGGGCTGTTCTCCAGCATCTGGGCACGGGCTTCGTTCAGGTTGGCCGGCAACAGCGCCAGAAAATCGGCGGGACGTTCCAGCTGGTCGGGCATCTGGCCCACTGCGCTGAGGTAGTTGGTCTCGGCGTCGGCCAGATTGGTCTGCTCGGTGATCAGGTTGTTGCGGGCCTGGGCCATGCGCGCCTCAGCCTGATCCAGATCGGCGCCGCTGCCCACGCCACGGTCTGTGCGCAGCTTGATTTGATCGAAGATGCGCTCGTGACTCTTGAGGTTTTCCTCGGCCAGACGTACGAACTCGCGTCGGGTCAGCACGTCCAGATAAACCTGGGCCACGGTCAATCCGGTGCGCTCGGACGCGTCCAGCAAGGAATAGGCACGGGCATTCACGGTGGCTTGTTGACGCCCCACTTCGCTGGACGTCGCAAAACCGTCAAAAACCATTTGCGTCAGGCGCAGGCTGGACTCGCTACGGTTCAAGGTTTCCCAATGATTATTGCTGCCCGAGCGGGTCGTCACACTGTCAGTACCTTCGCGACCGTACCCCGCCGCAAGGTCCACTCTAGGCAGGTAGCCGCCTTTAGCGGCCTTGAGTTGGTAGTCCGCCGCCAGTCGGCTGTTCACACCGGCCTGAATCTCAGGATGGACATCCAGCGCCTGTTGCATAGCCTGCGGCAAGGTTTGTGCTTGTACGAAACTGGCGGCGAGGGCGAAAGGTAAAGCCTTGAACAGGTGCAAACGCATGGTTGGATTATTCCCGAAACTCTTGTCTTGAATCACAGCGAAAGGTGGCGCTGCATCGGATGATGGCAACCGGGATGACCGTATGTCGGAAAGTTCGAAACAGGCAGTGAATCATGCACCGAAAGAACAGGTCGCCGCTTAAATATCAATGTGACATTACTGAAGCGATTGTTTAGGATGGCCAGCAGAAGGTCAATAGTTTGGCATAAACAAAAAAATCAAAAAAACCAAGCCAAAATATTGACGTCATGAAGCGTCAAAACAACCTTATTTAGCGAAGCAAGAGCGTCCAGACCGGCGCAGCCAGAGGCTGTTCGGTACATGGAAGTCTACTGAACGTGGCACCCGGAGAGTCTTCAATGAGCAGTGTTATTGCCGTCGTCAAAAGCATTGTTGGTCAGGTTTTCGTCGTATCCCCCGAAGGCATCCGGCGTGTGCTCATTGAAGGTGACCGCCTGTCCACAGGCGATCAATTGGACACCGGCGCTGCTGGCGCCGTTACATTGGAACTGGCCGATGGGCGCACGCTGGACCTGGGTCGCGACACCCAGTGGAGCGCCACTGCCCCGGACTCCTCCACCGATCTCGCCCAGGCCACTGCCCAGGCTGCGCCGTCGGTAGAAGAACTGCAGCAGGCCATTGCCGCCGGCGTCGACCCGACGACCGCCCTTGAAGCCACCGCCGCTGGCGCCACTGCTGCAGGTACGGGTGGGGCCGCCGGTGGCGGCCACAGCGTTGTGATGCTGGATGCCACCGCTGGCAGCGTCGACCCGACCATCGGGTTCCCGACTGAGGGTTTGAGCGCAGCCGTGGCCGCTGACGATGACATCACCGGCGGCGACACCGACGCCGATACCACTGCCAACGCGGTGCTTGATTCGACGTTGACCCTGAGCGCCACCCCGACCCTGACCGAGGCCGGCGGCGTGCTGGTCTACACCGCGACCGTCACCCAGGCGCCTCAGACCAACCTGATCGTGACCTTGTCCAACGGCGCAGTGATCGTGATTCCCGCCGGGCAACTGACCGGCAGCGTCAACGTCCCCCTGGCGCCGAACGACACTGTCTATAACGACCCTAGCCAGATCAGCGTCACCGTCACCGGCACTACTGGCGGCACCGGCATTGCCGTGACCTTGCCCACCACACCGGCAGTGACCCAGATCACCGACACCGTGGACACCACCACCGTCACTTTGACGGCCGGCAACACCGTCACCGAAGGCGGCCAGATCACCTACACCGCCACCCTGACCAACCCGGCCCAGACGCCAGTGACCGTAACCTTGAGCAATGGCTCGGTCATCACCATCGCTGCGGGCCAGACCACCGGCACCGTCAACGTCGACACCCCGGCCAATGACGCCTACAACAACGGCAGCACCGTCAGCACCACTATTACCGGTGCCACGGGCGGCAACTTTGAAAACCTGGTGCCGAGCACCACGCCTGCCGTGACGACGATCACCGATTCGGTGGACGCCACCGGCCTGACCTTGACCGCCAGCAACACCGTCACCGAAGGCGGCCAGATCACCTACACCGCCACCCTGACCAACCCGGCCCAGACGCCGGTGACCGTGACCTTGAGCAATGGCTCGGTCATCACCATCGCCGCCGGGCAAACCACCGGCACCGTCAATGTCGATACCCCGGCCAACGACGTTTACAACAATGGAAGCACCGTCAGTACCACCATTACCGGTGCCACGGGCGGCAACTTTGAAAACCTGGTGCCGAGCACCACGCCTGCCGTGACGACGATCACCGATTCCGTGGACGCCACCGGCCTGACCCTGACCGCCAGCGACACCATCACCGAAGGCGGTCAGATCACCTACACCGCCACCCTGACCAACCCGGCCCAGACGCCGGTAACCGTGACCTTGAGCAATGGCTCGGTCATCACCATCGCTGCCGGGCAAACCACCGGCACCGTCAACGTCGATACCCCGGCCAACGACGTCTACAACAACGGCAGCACCGTCAGCACCACCATTACCGGTGCCACGGGCGGCAACTTTGAAAACCTGGTGCCGAGCACCACGCCTGCCGTGACGACGATCACCGACTCCGTGGACGCCACCGGCCTGACTTTGACCGCCAGCGATACCATCACTGAAGGCGGCCAGATCACCTACACCGCGACCCTGACCAACCCGGCCCAGACGCCGGTGACCGTGACCTTGAGCAATGGCTCGGTCATCACCATCGCTGCGGGCCAGACCACAGGCACCGTCGCTGTCGATACCCCGGCCAACGACGTCTACAACAACGGCAGCACCGTCAGCACCACCATTACCGGTGCCACGGGCGGCAACTTTGAAAACCTGGTGCCAAGCACTACACCTGCCGTGACGACGATTACCGACTCGGTGGACGCCACCGGCCTGAGTTTGTCAGCTTCCACTGAAGTGGCCGAAGGCGGTTCGATTGTCTACACCGCGACCCTGACCAACCCCGCTGGCACTCCGGTCACCGTGACCCTGAGCAACGGCGCTGTAATCAACATCGCCGCCGGTGCCACCACCGGCACTGTGACCGTCAATGCGCCGACTGACGACGTCTACAAAGACGCTGGCAAAGTCGAAGTCAGCATCGATAACGCAACGGGCGGTAACTTCGAGAACCTCGTTCCGAGCACGACTCCGGCCGTGACTGATGTCACCGATACCATCGATACGTCAACTGTCAGCCTGACCGCGACTTCCTCCGTGGCTGAAGGCGGAACCGTCGTTTACACCGCTTCGGTCAACGCACCGGTCACCGGCGCTCCGTTGGTCGTAACGTTGAGCAACGGCCAGAGCATCACCATTCCAGTCGGTTCCAGCAGCGGTTCGGTCAACTTCGTGACCCAGAACGATGCCCTTGCCGGCGGCGACAACCTGAGCGTCAAGATTGATGATGCTCAGGGCGGCAACTACGAAAAACTGGACATCGATGCCACTCCGGCTGACACCACCGTTACAGATGTGCAGGACACGACTGGCCTGACCTTGAGTGCTACCGATTCGGTTGCTGAAGGTGGTCAAATCACCTACACCGCAACCCTGACCAACGCCGCTGGCTCGCCGGTCACCGTGACCTTGAGCAATGGCGCAGTGATCAACATCGCTGCCGGCGCCACAACTGGCACCGTCACCGTCGATGCTCCAAAAGACGACGTCTACAAAGACGCCGGCAAGGTCGAAGTCAGCATCGATAACGCCACGGGCGGCAACTTCGAGAACCTGGTACCGAGCACCACTCCAGCCGTCACCGATGTCACTGACACCATCGATACGTCGACTGTCAGCCTGACCGCGACTTCCTCCGTGGCTGAAGGCGGCACCGTCGTTTACACCGCTTCGGTTAACGCTCCGGTCACCGGCGCTCCGCTGGTGATCACCCTGTCGAACGGTCAGAGCATTACCATTCCAGTCGGCTCCAGCTCCGGCTCGGTCAACTTCGTTACCCAGAACGATGCTTTGTCAGGTGGTGATTCGCTGAGCGTCAAGATTGATGATGCTCAGGGCGGCAACTACGAAAAACTGGACATCGATGCCACTCCGGCTGACACCACCGTTACAGATGTGCAGGACACGACTGGCCTGACCTTGAGTGCTACCGATTCGGTTGCCGAAGGTGGTCAAATCACCTACACCGCAACCCTAACCAACGCCGCTGGCTCGCCGGTCACCGTGACCTTGAGCAATGGCGCAGTGATCAACATCGCTGCCGGCGCTACTACCGGCACTGTGACCGTCGACGCGCCGACTGACGATGTCTACAAAGACGCTGGCAAAGTCGAAGTCAGCATCGACAACGCCACCGGCGGCAACTTCGAGAACCTGGTGCCAAGCACCACTCCAGCCGTCACCGACGTGACCGACACCATCGACACCAGCACGGTTTCGCTCACTGCGACCGCGAATGTAGCTGAAGGCGGCACCGTGGTTTACACCGCCTCGGTCAACGCACCGGTCACCGGCGCTCCGTTGGTCATCAACCTGTCGAACGGCCAGAGCATCACTATCCCGGTTGGCTCCAGCAGTGGTTCGGTCAACTTCGTGACCCAGAACGATGCCCTTGCTGGTGGCGACAACCTGAGCGTCAAGATTGATGATGCCCAGGGCGGCAACTACGAAAAACTGGACATCGATGCCACTCCGGCTGACACCACCGTTACCGACGTACAGGACACCACCGGTCTGAGCCTGAGCGCTACCGATTCGGTTGCCGAAGGTGGTCAAATCACCTACACCGCAACCCTGACCAACGCCGCTGGCTCGCCAGTGACCGTAACCCTGAGCAATGGCGCCGTAATCAACATCGCTGCCGGCGCCACCACCGGCACTGTCACTGTCGATGCGCCAAAAGACGACGTCTACAAAGACGCCGGCAAAGTCGAAGTCAGCATCGACAACGCCACCGGCGGTAACTTCGAGAATTTGGTGCCGAGCACCACTCTAGCCGTCACCGACGTGACCGATACCATCGACACCAGCACGGTTTCGCTCACCGCGACCGCAAATGTGGCCGAAGGCGGCACCGTGGTTTACACCGCTTCCGTCAACGCGCCAGTCACCGGCGCTCCGTTGGTCGTGACGTTGAGCAACGGCCAAAGCATCACCATCCCGGTTGGCTCCAGCAGCGGTTCGGTGAACTTCGTTACGCAGAACGACGCTCTTGCCGGCGGCGATAACCTGAGCGTCAAGATTGATGATGCTCAAGGCGGCAACTACGAAAAACTGGACATCGACGCCACTCCGGCTGACACCACCGTTACCGACGTTCAGGACACGACTGGCCTGACGCTCTCGGCCACTGACACTGTTGCTGAAGGCGGTTCGATTGTTTACACAGCGACATTGACCAATGCCGCTGGCTCGCCAGTGACGGTGACCTTGAGCAACGGCGCTGTAATCAACATCGCTGCCGGCGCCACAACTGGCACCGTCACCGTCGATGCTCCAAAAGACGACGTCTACAAAGACGCCGGCAAGGTCGAAGTCAGCATCGACAACGCCACGGGCGGCAACTTTGAGAACCTGGTGCCGAGCACCACTCCAGCCGTCACCGATGTCACTGACACCATTGATACTTCGACTGTCAGCCTGACCGCGACTTCCTCCGTGGCTGAAGGCGGCACCGTGGTTTACACCGCTTCGGTTAACGCCCCGGTGACCGGCGCTCCGCTGGTGATCACCCTGTCGAATGGTCAGAGCATCACCATTCCAGTCGGCTCCAGCTCCGGTTCGGTCAACTTCGTGACCCAGAACGACGCCCTTGCTGGCGGCGACAACCTGAGCGTGAAGATCGACGATGCTCAGGGCGGCAACTACGAAAAACTGGACATCGACGCCACTCCAGCGGACACGACTGTCACTGACGTGCAGGACACCACCGGCCTGAGCCTGAGCGCTACCGACTCGGTTGCCGAAGGTGGTTCGATTGTTTACACGGCAACCCTGACCAACCCCGCTGGTACTCCGGTCACCGTGACACTGAGCAACGGCGCGGTAATCAACATCGCTGCCGGCGCCACAACTGGTACCGTCACCGTCGATGCTCCAAAAGACGACGTCTACAAAGACGCCGGCAAGGTCGAAGTCAGCATCGATAACGCCACGGGTGGCAACTTCGAGAACCTGGTACCGAGCACCACGCCAGCCGTCACCGACGTGACCGATACCATTGATACTTCGACCGTCAGCCTGACCGCGACTTCCTCCGTGGCTGAAGGCGGCACCGTGGTTTACACCGCTTCGGTTAACGCCCCGGTGACCGGCGCTCCGCTGGTGATCACCCTGTCGAATGGTCAGAGCATCACCATTCCAGTCGGCTCCAGCTCCGGTTCGGTCAACTTCGTTACCCAGAACGACGCCCTTGCTGGCGGCGACAACCTGAGCGTGAAGATCGACGATGCTCAGGGCGGCAACTACGAAAAACTGGACATCGACGCCACTCCAGCGGACACGACTGTCACTGACGTGCAGGACACCACCGGCCTGAGCCTGAGCGCTACCGACTCGGTTGCCGAAGGTGGTTCGATTGTTTACACGGCAACCCTGACCAACCCCGCTGGTACTCCGGTCACCGTGACACTGAGCAACGGCGCGGTAATCAACATCGCTGCCGGCGCCACAACTGGTACCGTCACCGTCGATGCTCCAAAAGACGACGTCTACAAAGACGCCGGCAAGGTCGAAGTCAGCATCGACAACGCCACCGGCGGTAGCTTCGAGAACCTCGTTCCGAGCACGACTCCGGCAGTGACTGATGTCACCGACACCATTGATACTTCGACCGTCAGCCTGACCGCGACTTCCTCCGTAGCTGAAGGCGGCACCGTGGTTTACACCGCTTCGGTCAACGCCCCGGTGACCGGCGCTCCGCTGGTGATCACCCTGTCGAATGGTCAGAGCATCACCATTCCAGTCGGCTCCAGCTCCGGTTCGGTCAACTTCGTTACCCAGAACGACGCCCTTGCTGGCGGCGACAACCTGAGCGTGAAGATCGACGATGCTCAGGGCGGTAACTACGAAAAACTGGACATCGACGCCACTCCAGCGGACACGACTGTCACTGACGTGCAGGACACCACCGGCCTGAGCCTGAGCGCTACCGACTCGGTTGCCGAAGGTGGTTCGATCGTTTACACCGCGACATTGACCAATGCCGCTGGCTCGCCAGTGACGGTGACCTTGAGCAACGGCGCTGTAATCAACATCGCTGCCGGCGCCACCACCGGCACCGTGACCGTCGATGCGCCAAAAGACGACGTCTACAAAGACGCCGGCAAGGTTGAAGTCAGCATCGATAACGCCACGGGCGGTAGCTTCGAAAACCTGGTACCAAGTAACACGCCAGCCGTCACCGACGTGACCGACACCATTGATACCAGCACGGTTTCGCTCACTGCGACCGCGAATGTGGCTGAAGGCGGCACCGTCGTTTATACCGCTTCGGTTAACGCGCCAGTCACCGGTGCTCCGCTGGTTGTGACCTTGAGCAACGGCCAGAGCATCACGATTCCGGTCGGTTCGAGCAGCGGTTCGGTCAACTTCGTTACGCCAAACGACGCCCTCGCTGGCGGCGACAACCTGAGCGTGAAGATCGACGACGCCCAGGGCGGCAACTATGAAAAGCTGGACATCGATGCCACTCCGGCGGACACCACCGTTACGGACGTGCAGGACACTACCGGCCTGACGCTCTCGGCCACTGACACTGTTGCTGAAGGTGGTTCGATTGTTTACACCGCAACCCTGACCAACCCCGCTGGTACTCCGGTCACCGTGACACTGAGCAACGGCGCTGTAATCAACATCGCTGCCGGCGCTACTACCGGCACTGTGACCGTCGACGCGCCGACTGACGACGTCTACAAAGACGCTGGCAAAGTCGAAGTCAGCATCGATAACGCAACGGGCGGTAACTTCGAGAACCTCGTTCCGAGCACGACTCCGGCCGTGACTGATGTCACCGATACCATCGACACCAGCACCGTTTCGCTCACTGCGACCGCGAATGTGGCTGAAGGCGGTACTGTCGTTTACACAGCTTCGGTCAACGCCCCGGTCACTGGCGCTCCGCTGGTGATCACCCTGTCGAACGGCCAGAGCATCACCATCCCGGTTGGCTCCAGCAGCGGTTCGGTCAACTTCGTTACACCAAACGACGCCCTTGCTGGCGGCGATAACCTGAGCGTCAAGATCGACGACGCCCAGGGCGGCAACTACGAAAAACTGGACATCGATGCAACTCCGGCGGACACGACTGTCACTGACGTGCAGGACACCACCGGCCTGAGCCTGAGCGCCACCGATTCGGTTGCTGAAGGCGGTCAGATCACCTACACCGCAACCCTGACCAACGCTGCTGGCACTCCGGTCACCGTGACCCTGAGCAACGGCTCTGTAATCAACATCGCTGCCGGCGCCACCACCGGCACGGTCACTGTCGATGCTCCAAAAGACGACGTCTACAAAGACGCCGGCAAAGTCGAAGTCAGCATCGATAACGCCACGGGCGGCAACTTCGAAAACCTGGTACCGAGCACCACGCCAGCCGTCACCGACGTGACCGATACCATTGATACTTCGACCGTCAGCCTGACCGCGACTTCCTCCGTGGCTGAAGGCGGCACGGTCGTTTACACCGCTTCGGTTAACGCGCCAGTCACCGGCGCTCCGTTGGTCGTGACGTTGAGCAACGGCCAAAGCATCACCATCCCGGTTGGCTCCAGCAGCGGTTCGGTCAACTTCGTGACCCAGAACGACGCCCTTGCTGGCGGCGACAACCTGAGCGTGAAGATCGACGATGCCCAGGGCGGTAACTACGAAAAACTGGACATCGACGCCACTCCAGCGGACACCACCGTTACGGACGTGCAGGACACCACCGGCCTGAGCCTGAGCGCTACCGACTCGGTTACCGAAGGTGGTTCGATTGTTTACACGGCAACCCTGACCAACCCCGCTGGTACTCCGGTCACCGTGACACTGAGCAACGGCGCGGTAATCAACATCGCTGCCGGCGCTACCACTGGCACAGTAACTGTCGATGCGCCAAAAGACGACGTCTACAAAGACGCCGGCAAAGTCGAAGTCAGCATCGATAACGCCACGGGAGGTAGCTTCGAGAACCTCGTTCCGAGCACGACTCCGGCAGTGACTGATGTCACCGATACCATCGACACGTCGACTGTCAGCCTGACCGCGACTTCCTCCGTGGCTGAAGGCGGCACCGTGGTTTACACCGCTTCGGTCAACGCCCCGGTAACGGGCGCTCCTTTGGTCGTCACCCTGTCGAACGGTCAAAGCATCACCATCCCGGTTGGCTCCAGCAGCGGTTCGGTCAACTTCGTGACCCAGAACGACGCCCTTGCTGGCGGCGACAACCTGAGCGTGAAGATCGACGATGCCCAGGGCGGTAACTACGAAAAACTGGACATCGACGCCACTCCAGCGGACACCACCGTTACCGACGTGCAGGACTCGACCGGCCTGAGCCTGAGCGCCACCGATTCGGTTGCTGAAGGCGGTCAGATCACCTACACCGCAACCCTGACCAACGCTGCTGGTACTCCGGTCACCGTGACACTGAGCAACGGCGCTGTAATCAACATCGCTGCCGGCGCCACCACCGGCACGGTCACTGTCGATGCGCCAAAAGACGACGTCTACAAAGACGCCGGCAAGGTCGAAGTCAGCATCGACAACGCCACCGGCGGTAACTTCGAAAACCTGGTACCGAGCACCACGCCAGCCGTCACCGACGTGACCGACACCGTCGACAACACCATCGTCAGCATCACCGGCAGCACCTCGGTCACCGAAGGCCAGGCCGCGACGTACACCGTGAGCCTGACGAACCCGGCGCAAACCGAAGTGACGCTCAAGATCGTCTACAGCGGTACCGCCGCCGACGGTACGGACTTCACCGGCGTCTACACCGTGAAGATTCCGGCCAATGCCACCAGCGCCACTTTCAACGTGGCGACGCTGGACGACAAGATCACCGAAGGTACCGAAAACTTCGTGGTCAAGATCGACTCGGCCACCGGCGGCAACTTCGAAAACCTGGCCGTCAGCGGCACCAACGGCAGCGTCAGTACCTCGATCATCGACAACGATGCACCGCCGGTACTGGACCTGGATGCCAACAACTCCAGCGGCAAGACCGGCGCCGATTACCAGGTGACCTTCACCGAAGGCACCACCGGTCCGGGCGTGTCCATCGGCGACACCGACCTGAAAATCACCGACCCGGACAGCACGATGCTGACCGGCGCCACCATCGTGCTGACCAACCGTCAGCCCGGCGATGCGCTGAACCTGGGTAACAGCGTCAACGGCATCAGCATCAACGCCAACAGCACCAACGGCACGGTCACCCTGACCCTGTCGGGCAATGCGACGCTGGCCGACTACATGCAGCAAATCAAGAACATCAGCTTCACCAACAGCAGCGACGACCCGAGCACCGTGCCGCGCATCATCACCGTGACGGTGACCGACGGCACAAACTACTCCAACACGGCCACCACCACCGTGAACGTGGTCGGGGTCAACGATGCGCCGGTCGCAACCGGCGGCGCGGTGACCGGTACCGAAGACACCTCGTTGATTCTTGGCTGGTCGACCTTTGGTGTCAGCGATGTGGACAGTTCGGCATCCAGCCTTGGGGTAAAAATCACCGGACTGCCCGCTGACGGCAAGTTGCAGTATCTGGACGGTGCAACGTGGAAGGACGTGGCCAACAACCAGACCTTCACCAAGGCCGACATCGACGCCGGCAAACTGCGCTTCACACCGGATACCAATGAGTCCGGCGCCAACGGCAACGCGAACGGCGTGGGCGATCAGAAATCCGATTACGCGCAGATCAAGTTCCAGCCAACCGACGGTCAGGCGCTGGGCACTACCGGCACCGTGAAGATCGACATCACGCCGATCGCTGACGCACCGACCCTCAACGTAGCCGGGAACGCCGTGACCTCCACTGGCCTGGTCAAGGAAGTCTGGACCGGTCTGTCGGGCCTGGGCACCGATGGCAGCGGCGCGCCGTCCGGTACGCTGAAGTCGGTGATCGATGCCGCCGGAACCCCCAACAGCAGCACCACCGTGAACAACGTGCAGTCCGACAGCAACGTGAATCCGGGCACCGCGTCGAAAACCTCGGGCCTGATTTTCCTCGAAGCTGGCAAGACCTACACCTTCAGCGGTACCGGCGATGACAGCCTGTTGGTGACCATCGGTGGCAAGGATGTCGCGGGCATCACCTGGGGAGCGGGCGGCAAGCTCAATGGCTCGTTCACCCCGACCACCAGCGGCTACTACACCCTGGACATCTACCACCACAACCAGACCGGCCCGGGCAGCTATGACGTGAACCTGTCGGTCAACGGCAGCACCCCGACCGACCTGAGCAGTGCCGGCGTGCCGCTGTACACCGGCGTGGCTGATCTGGTGAATGCGGGCGTGACTGTTTCGGACCTGCACGGCACCAATGGTGAAGGCTACTACGACGGCTTCAAGCTCAACGAAGGCGCCGAAGGCGGCAGTGTGAACCTGTCGAAGATCACCACGGCGCTGACCGATACCGACGGCTCCGAAAGCCTGAGCGTGAAAATCGGCGGGATCCCGGAAGGCAGCGTGCTGAGCGACGGTGCCGGCCACACGGCGACCGTGGGCAGCAATGGCGAGGCCTCGGTCACCGGCTGGAATCTGGGCAGCCTGACCCTGACGCCACCGACCTACTACAACGGCCAGTTCAACCTGACCGTAACCTCGACTTCCACCGAAGCCCTCGGCGGCTCGGCAACCACCACGGCGCAGATACCGGTCACGGTTCATCCGGCGGTCTACAACTCCGCCACGGCCACCTCTGGCAGTGACAACGTCACCGGCACCGACGGCAACGACATTGTGGTCGCCGACATCGGCGGGCTGACCGTCGTGCCAGGCGTCAACTACAACATCGCCTTCATGGTCGACAGCTCCGGCAGCATGAGCGCAGCGTCCGTCACAGCCGCCAAGGACTCGTTGACGTCGGTGTTCAACACCCTCAAGCAGAGCATGGGCGGCAACTCCGGGACGGTGAACATTTTCCTGGCAGACTTCGACAGCCAGGTGAATAAAACCGTATCGGTCAACCTCAAGGATCCGAACGCACTCGCGCTGCTCAAAAGTGTGCTGGATTCGATGGTGTCCGGCGGCGGTACCAACTACGAGGACGTGTTCAAGACCACGGCCAACTGGTTCAAGAGCAGCGAAGCCCTGAGCAACACCGGCGCGACGAACCTGACGTACTTCATCACCGACGGCCAGCCGACCTACTATCAGTCCGGCGAGCAGACGAACCCGACCTTGTATGGCGACGTGAAGCTCGACAGCCTGATCACCACGACCAACTACAAGCTGGGCCAGACGTTCAGCGCCGAGCTCGACAGCACGCATCGCGTTCAGGTCGACGCATCCGGCAATCTCACCCTGCTCACCTGGAAAAAATCCTGGGGCGGTTACTGGAGCAGTGAGGAATTGGGCACATTGCGCGCCCAAGGCGACGGCACCTATGAGTTGTCGTACCGCGACGGCACCGGCAGCAGCACCGGCTCGACCACCACCAGCAACTCCCTGAGCGCTTTCGCGCTGTTGAGTTCGGTATCTGGCGTGGAAGCCATCGGCCTGAACAAAGGCGTGACGCTGGATGACCTGAAGGACTACGACTCGGACAAGACTCCGCAGACCAACATCGATCCCAAGAACCTGGCCGACTCCATCATCGGACACACCGAAGCGACCCTGCCGGGCGCTGACACAGTCAACGGGGCAGACGGCAACGACATCCTGTTCGGCGACCTGGTGAGCTTCAATGGCATCGCCGGCGAAGGTTATCAGTCCATTCAGGCCTTCGTGGCCCAGCAGAGCGGTGTGGAAGTCAGCAAAGTCACCACCAGCAACGTGCACCAGTACATCACCGAACACTACAACGCTTTCGATGTGTCCGGTGCCAACGATGGCAATGACACACTGCTGGGCGGTGCCGGTAATGACATCATCTTCGGCCAGGGCGGCAACGACCTGCTCAACGGCGGCAAGGGCAATGACATCCTGCTCGGCGGCAAAGGCAACGACACGCTGATCGGCGGCCAGGGCAACGACACCCTGATCGGTGGTCTGGGTGGCGACACCTTCGTCTGGAAGTCCGGCGACACCGGCACCGACGTGATCAAGGACTTCAAGGCCAGCGAAGGTGACCGGATCGACCTGCGGGATCTGTTGCAGGGCGAAACCGGCAGCACCATCGACAACTTCCTGAAGATCAGCACGGTCGATGGCGTGTCGTCGCTGCAGGTCAGCACCTCCGGCAAGTTCAACGCGGGCGACGCCGCAGCGGCCACCCCTGATGTGACGATCAAGCTGGAAGGTAACAACTGGTCGAACATCAACCTGAACTCGTTGATCGCCGGCAGTGATCCGACCATCAAGGTCGATCACAACAACAGCTGACCGTGGCTTAACGGCCGCCCTTAGGGGCGGTCGTACCGGGCTGCACCCAGGATGACGATTTTGTCGCCACCCTCCATACTCGCGCACAGTTGGCCTATGCTGCCCAGCATGACGCCGCTTCATACATGAGGGATGCCCGATGTTTTATGTGCAACGCGATGCACAAGGCCTGCTGGTGCGCGTGGAAGCCACCGCTTATGCGGAGGCCACCGAAACCCTGCCGGCCGACAGCCACGAAATCCAGGACTGGTTCGCCAACCAGGCGGTAGAAAACAGCCTCAAGCAGCTCAAGCAGAGCGACCTGGAAATGATCCGGGTACTCGACGACTTGATCCAGGTGCTGACCAGCAAAGGCGTCATCCGCGTCACCGACCTGCCCCCCGCGGCCCAGGCCAAGCTAATGGACCGCAACCAGGCCCGGGAAGCCTTGGGCGGGTTGAGCCGGTTGATCGATGATGATGAGAAGGGGTTGATCTAAGCCTGGTTCATCGGTGTCGGGGCTGCCCTCATCGCGAGCAGGCTCGCTCCCACAGGGGGATGGGGCAAGTCGCAGATATTGCCGTCACGCAGTTCTTATGTGGGAGCGGGCTTGCTCGCGAAAGCGGTGGGTCAGTTTGCGATGATGTTGGATGTGCCGACGCCTTCGCGAGCAAGCCCGCTCCCACAATTGGATTTGTGTCAGGGCGCAATTTTCCATTCGCCAACAGGCCTCTTGTGGGAGCGAGCCTGCTCGCGATGGCCATCTTCAATCCGCCACAGGCCTGTCAGTTCGACGTTTGAACCTCAAGCCGATCCATCGCCCGCTCCACCAACAAATGCACCCCGTCGGCCATTCGGCTGATCGCCAGAATCACGCTGCGGCGCGAGCCGTCGACGTCATCAGCCAGGTCGGCGGCGATGGCGCTGATGGACAGCAGGTCTTCGGAGGCATTGGCCAGTAAGGTTTCGGTGTCGATGTTCGGGGATACGATGAAGAGCTGGCCTGCTTGGGCCTCGTCGACGGGTTTGGGTTTGAGATAGTAGTCGAGAGCGCGCTCGGCGGCTTCGTCGAGTTTTTTTGCTTGCAGGGTTTCGACTCGGGATTTGGATGAGGGCTGTGGAGGGTTAGGCGTAGCTTTGAACATGGTTTGGGCTTCCTATTCAATTCAGAGCCGCCCTGGCTCGCTTGCACGCGATGAAGGGTGGCAGCTATGTGCGAGTGTGCAAGACCGAGTAAGACAACGCCCAAAAACCTCGGCAGACCCGAAGGTCTCCCGCACACAGCTGCCATAAAACATGAGCACGAATGCACGATAAGTGGCTGGTGATATTGTTGGGCGTCTTTCTAACCGGCTTGCACGCCGGTGTCACCGTTTTTTCAGTGACAAACCCAGACTAGCCACGGGGCAGACGCCGGACAAGTTCACCAAGTTCGCCACAACTCGAAGGAAATCTCCTAGGACCTGACTTTTAGAGGGGGTGTATATCCGTTTCTGCGGTAACGGCTACTGGCGGTTCCGCTCTTACAGCGGGTCACTTTTGGAAGAGCGCCAAAAGTAACCAAAAACGCTTTGCCCCACCACTCGGCACCTCGCTTAGGCTCGGTGTGCCCGAACGAAGGCATTGCTCCGGGGGCCCGCCGCGAAGGGCCATCCATGGCCCAGCGCGGCTACCTCGGCATCCATGCCGAGGTGCCCCCTACGCAATGCCTGCGTTCGGCCAGCGTGGTTAACGGGGCGTCCCAGATCAAAAGCTTGGCGAGGCGGCCTGACAGCCGACCTGTTTTTTTGATGACCGCGTTCATCCTGTGGGAGCAAAGCTAGCTCGCGATGGCGGTGGTTCAGTTGATGAAGATGTTGGATGTGTCGGCCTCATCGCGAGCAAGCTTTACTCCCACAAGTGCCCGCTCAAACAGGTTTGATTGATGCACAGCCGCAAGAGCAGGTCGGCTATAAGGCCGCCTCGCGAGCAAGCTTTGCTCCCACAGGTTCTGCTCAAACAAGTCTGATTGGTGTACACCCGCCAAAGCCAGGCCGGCTGTCAGGCCGCCTCGCTTTTGATTTTGATCTGGGGGCCCCGTCAACCACGCTGGCCGAACGCAGGTATTGCGTAGTGGGCATCCCGGCATGGATGCCGGGATAGCCGCGCTGGGCCATGGATGGCCCTTCGCGGCGGGCCCACGGAGCAATGCCTGCGTTCGGGCATGCCGAGCCTAGGCGAGGCACCGAGTGGTGGGGCAAGACCTTTTGGTTACTTTTGGGGCGTTTGCCAAAAGTGACACGCCGTAAGGGCGGAACCATAAGCCGCCGTTACCGCAGCAATGGATATGTACTCAGTCAGAAGAATACAAGGCCGTCTCACCCCCAACGCCGAGGCTCCCCAACCAACTGCCCCTGCACCCCAAACAACCCCATCTCCCGAATCACCGCCAACTCCCCCTCCGTCTCAACCCGCTCGGCAATCAACGGCAAGTCAATACTGTGAGCAGCACGCTGGATCGCTTCAATAAACAGGCGCTTGTCACTCTCCTGATCAATGGCACGGATATAGCTGCCATCGATCTTCAGATAAGCCAACCCCAACCGCGACAAGTTGCCAATCATGCTGAACCGCCCACCAAAACGCTGCAGGCTCAGGGAGAAACCAAGCTCACGCAGGTGCCGAGTCAACTCCTCCAGCACCGCTTGCTCCGGCAGTTGCTCTTCACCAATCTCCAGGGTCAAGCGCGGCCCAAGGTTGGAATGCGCCCTCAGGATCTCAAAGACCTTGTTCAGCGCCTGCGGATCGGCCAACGTCGCCGAAGACAGGTTCAACGCCAGGGACTGGTCATGCCCGGCCATTTGCTTGAGCACCTGTTCGAGCATCAAACGATCCAGACGCGCGGTCCAACCGAAGCGCTCCAGCCATGGCAGAAAGCGCCCGGCGGGGATGGTCTGGCCCTGCTCGTCCAGCAGCCGTGACAGCACTTTGTAATGCAGCACCACCTGGGTGTCCTGGGCGGCCACCACCGGCTGGAAGTACAGCTCGAAGCGCTGATTGCTCAAGGCCTGGTCGAGCAGATTGTGCCAGGCATGATGATCGTCACCGACGCTGGCCGAGGCGCTGTGGTCCAGGCAGGCCCAACCCGGTTCGCCCTGGCTTTCGGCCTGGGCAAGGGCCTGGTCGCCGAGCTGGAGCACGGCTTGCGGCGAGTCGCCATGGACGAATGGAGCCAGTCCGATGGAGGCCACCGAAGCCACGTCGGTCGCACCGGTGGCATGCAGGCTCGCCAACGCGCTTTCGAGGTTCTGCGCCAGTTGCAGCGCTTCCTCGCGCACCAGCCCCGGCGCCAGCACGGCGAACTCCCCACCGCGGATGCGCGTCACCATGTTGTGGGTTTCAGGGTAGCGGGCGCATTCACGCTGCAATTGTTCGCCCACGGCCTTGAGCAACTGGTCGGTGCGCTGCCCGCCCAGCCGCTGGTTCAACCCGGCCAGGTCCTTGACCCGCAGCAACAGCAGATAACCGGAACTGGCCTGCTCGGGGTTGCTCACCCGGGCGTGGAGCTGCATTTCGAAATACCGCCGGTTGGCCAGTCCCGTGAGATTGTCCTGGTAAGACTCGACCCGCAGTTTTTCGCTACGCTCGGCCTGCTCCTGAAACAGCGCCTTGAGCTTCTCGACCATCTGGTTCATCGCCTGCACCACCCGGCGCAGTTCCGGGGTACGCGGCAACTCCGGCAGGCTCAGGAACTCGCGACGGGCGATGGCATGGGACTGGTGCACCATGTAATCCAGCGGCTTGAGCTGACGACGCAGCAGCAAGGCCCCCAGCACCGCGCTCACCGCGCCGCACAGCAGCAGCCAGCCCAGGCTGCCCAATGCGCTCTGCCACAGCTTGGCGAGGGCGAACATCGGGTGGCTGACCACTTCGACCCGCGCCGCCTGTTCCCAGCCACGGCTAACAATCGCATCGCCACCGGCCGGCTCCAGGCCGATGAGCTTGATGAACCATTGCGGCACGTTGCCGGCGTCGGGCGTGCCGGTACGCTCGACGAGGGTTTGGTCGGTGGCGACATCGACCACACGGATGGTTGCGTAATAGCCGCTGTCGAAAATCGAACTGACCATCAGCTCCACCATCGCCGGGTCGTCGATGTTCGGCGTCAGGGACAGCGCCAGCGCCGTGGCCGCGTCCTGGGCGTGGGAGCGCAACTGGTTGACGTACTGGGCCCGCGAGCTTTCCAGACTGACCATGAAGCTGCCGCTGAAGGCAACCACCAGGAACAGACAGATAGCGATCAACAGCTGTTTGAACAAGGACATCTGAGCGCGCGCTCCTAGTTAGTCGTCTCGACCGGAAAACCTTCGGCCTGCATTTTTTTCAACACATCCTGCCACCGGGACAGGCGCTTGGTGTCACCCACTTTCTTGTTGCCCTTGGCGCCTGGCAGCCACAATCCCTCGGCATTGAAAGAGTAGACCGGCAACAGATCGGTCCGCTGGCTGGCCGGCAGGATGCCGTCGATCAGGCTGTCGAGTACCAGCGGCATGGCATCGGGGGTTGCGTAGTAAGTGAGCACCATGTGCGCACGGTTCTGCCGCAACGCCTTGACGTAAGTGATGCGCAGCTTGTCACTGGACACCCCCAGACGACGCAGGCTGAAGTACTTGGCAATGGCGTAGTCCTCGCAATCCCCGGCCCCTTTCCACAAGGCCTGGATCGGGGTCTCCCAGTAATCGACCTGACGCCACAAGTCGATGTCTTCGACGTAGCGCACCCGTTTGTTGAAAAACAGGTTCACCACCTTGAGCTGCTCAAGCTCCGGCGTCTGCTTCTGGGTCGCCAACAATTGCTGCCAGGCATCGATCCGTTGCTGCCCTTCGCCCAACGGCCCATATAACGCTTGCGCCCGCCGGCTGATCTGCGCAAAGTCCCAGTCAGCCTGCAGGCCGCCCAGCATGAGGCCGGCCAGCAACAATGCCGAACACAGCCAGCGCAAGGACCTGGGAACAGGGAAAGGTGCAGCCAAGGGAAATACGTCCAAAAAGGGCCGTGGGAAATGCGTTGGATGGTGAAGCCTGGCCCGGCAAAAGACAATGGCAAGGTGCGATCACCACGAGCAGACTAAACTTTAGTTCAGGAACCGGGGCCGCGAGGTTTTGACGGCTTGGCAATCTGTAACTACTGTTGGCTTGGATCCAATTTTTGTTACTACCAGTCAGGGTGCGTTGTCGTGACACAGAAGCCCAAACCGCTAAGCACTATCCAGGTCAACGGGCCCATTCCCGCTGCCCAGGCCCGCTCAATCATCGAAGAATCCCTGCGCGAGGCCATACTCGACGGGCGCCTGCCCTGCGGCACCGCCCTGCGCCAGCAGGAACTGGCCGACCTGTTCGGCGTCAGCCGCATGCCGGTACGCGAGGCCTTGCGCCAGCTCGAGGCGCAATCACTGCTCAATGTGGTTCAGCACAAAGGCGCCGTGGTAGCCCCGTTGATCACCAACAATGCGATCGAAACGTACGCCCTGCGTTCGGTCCTTGAATCTTTCGCATTGCGCCTGTCCATTCCCCTCCTCGATGCCGAGGACCTGGCCATGGCCGCCCATTACATCGAGCAACTGGAAGCCCAGACCGACCACGCTGAAATCGGCAGGCTCAACCGGCTGTTTCACATGTCGCTTTATCACAAGGCACCCAACAGCAAACTGCTGGACCTGATCGAGCGCGAGCTCAATGAGGAAGAACGCTTCTTGCGCTTCCATCTGTCGTCCATGGGCCTGGGCAAACTGACCCAGGACGATCATCGCGCGCTGCTGGAGGCCGCTACGGCGCAGGACATCGACAGAGCGGTTGCCCTGCTGGAGCTGCATCTGGAAAAAGCCTGCGTCACCATCCGTCGCTATCTGGAACAACAACCAAGCCGTTGACCTGCCCTCCGCGCCCCGAGGGGCGCATCACTTTCTTACACATCCCTCCTACACGGTTTCTCGCCCGCCCGACGAGGCCGCAGCGTAGCCGCGCCCTGTCGCCCCCATCAGTTCAATGGCACTGCCATCGATTTGGGCCCACTCTTGCGTTTGTCGATTAAAAAACAGACCTGAAGAAGTCAGCGCCTGGCCGCAGCCAGGCGAATCGAAGCCAACACGCAAGGAGCACCGCCCAACCGGCGGGATGATCGGAAGTCCGTCCGATGTCCCCCCCATAAAACAACAACTTCTTATTTCCCTGTCCCCTGAAGTGCTCCGAGTGAGGCATTCACTCAACTTCTTCGATTCTGATACTTCTCTATCGGAAGGAGCGGCTTCGCCTGAATAAAACTTATATTAAAAGTTTTAATACCCCTCTTCGCGCCCAATAAATAACCCCATTTAAATAATTAAAAAAACACTTGCCGCTTACTTGTTCGGTGTATTAGCTTTTTATCCGTCGAGTTGTTATCGACCGCTTACATTTATGGCTTGGGCCTGAAAAACCTTGCCCGCACGCCATGAATGCGCAGTTAAGACGAGCACTTCAATACTTTCGAAACTTATGGACTCCGGTTCAGGAACCCGCTCGTTTTTATTAAAGCCCGGGTGACTTTTCCGAACAAACATCATTGATGAGGACGTTCCGATGCAGCCAACCAAAGAACAACTATCTCTGAAAAAACACGCCCTTGGCCAACACCCGGTTTTTTCTGAAATAACATCAATCGATCTGCTGCGCCGCTTTATGCAAAGCCATGTTTTTGCCGTGTGGGATTTCATGTCACTGACCAAACGGCTACAACGGGAGCTGACCTGTGTCCACTTGCCCTGGTTACCGCCGGCCGACCCACACGCTGCACGTTTGATCAACGAAATCGTCCTGGGCGAGGAGTCGGATGACCGCCCCGGAGCCGGCTATTGCAGCCATTTCGAACTGTACCTGGACGCCATGCGCGAGGTTGGCGCCGATACTCGCGCCATTGAGCAGTTCATCACCTTGCAACAGGAAGGCGTCAGTCCCGAAACAGCCTTGGAGAGCGTCGAAGTGGAGCCGGCGGCGGCCCGGTTCGTCCGCCAGACACTGCAAACGGCGCTGCACGCACCGGCCCACAGCGTGGCCGCCGCCTTCGTGCATGGCCGCGAGAGCGTCATCCCGCAGATGTTCCAGCGCATGCTGGACGCTTGGGGCATCGGCCTGGATCAGGCGCCGACGTTTCGTTATTACCTGCAGCGGCACATCGAAGTGGATTCCGAGGACCACGGCCCGGCAGCGGAAAAACTCTTGGCCCGACTGATCGATGGCGACCCGCAGCGCGAAACCGAGGTGCTGGCCGCTGCACTCGCCGCCGTCCAAAGCCGCACCGCGCTGTGGGACGGGTTACGCCAGAGCATGGCCCAACCGCTTGCGCAGGTGGCGCCATGAACGCTGTCGAATACCAATCCTTCGCCGACGCCTGGGAAAGCCGCGCGACCATCCGCACCCGGCCACGGCGCCGGGTCGAAGACGACGACAAGTTGATCTTCCCCATGAGCCGTCAGCCTCTGGTGCACAGCCAGACCTTCCTCAGCCACTGCCCGCAACTGCGCGATTTTGTGCTGGTCCAGAGCCTCTACAAGTTCATCAACGATGTGGTGATCTTCGAGACCGAGCTGGTGGACCACACCGCCCGGCGCATTGCCAAGAACAGCTTCGGCATCGAGTTCCCGTTCGCCTGCCGCTACGACGCGATGACGGTGGTTGTGGACGAGGATTATCACGCACTGGTAGCGATGGACTTCATGCAGCAGACCATCGACATGACTGGCATTGCGCCGATCCCGTTGCCCGATCAGATCGAGCTCAGCCGCGCCATCCCGGCGACGCTGGCCCAGGCACCGGAGCATCTGCGCAGCGCCGTGGAGTTGATCTGCATCGCCATCGCCGAGAACACCGTGACCAACGAGGTGGCAGCCTTCGCCCGGGATGATTCGGTCAAGGCGTCGATCAAGGGCCTGATGGCCGACCACTTGCTGGACGAGGGACGGCACTCCGGATTCTGGACGCGCCTGGTGCAAATCTACTGGCGCAGCGCGCCCGAAGCTGACCGCGATGCGATTGCGCGACTGATGCCCGGCTTCATCAGCCAGTACCTGGCGAGCGATCTGCAACAGGCGTTCGATTTTCAGCTGATCGCACACCTGCCCATCGACGAATCCGTGCGCCAGTCACTGCGCGAAGAGGCCAGTGCGCTGGCGTATCCCATCAATCGTTTTCACCCGTTGGTGGGCAATATCACGCGCTTTTTTCGCAGCAGCTCGATGCTGGCGTCCCCCTGCGTGCGTGACGCCCTGGCCGACTACCTGACCCCATGAGGATCCGCCCATGAGACGCCTCGAAATTGCCGTGTCTGGCACAAGCCAGGCCATGACCGACCTGGCCCAGGAGCTCGAACTGCACGGCCACGGTGTTGTGCATCTTGAATCAGCGAACCACCACACAGCGGTAGACCTGTTGATTGATGACGGGACGCTGCCCTGCACCCTAGACGCCCGCTCAAACCTTCAGGTGCGTGTGGCGCTCCAGGCTTTTCCCGGCCAGGCATTGCCACAGCCGGTGGTGGTTTTCCGCGACAGCGCGCATCGGCCGTTGTCCCAGGAAGTGATCGCCCCGCAAGGCTGCGGCAACGGCCAGTCTTTGCGACTGCGCGCCTTGGCGGCGGTGGTCGAGCACGGTGCGCGACTGGTCAGCCAGCTTTCCCGGGACGAAGCCTGCTTCGATCACTGGCCGACGGTGCAGACCGACGCCTGCGATGAATCGTTGCAGGGACTGGATGTGTTGGAGTCGCTGGCCTTCGAACACCACCTCAATCGGCCCGCGGTGCCTTGGCTGCTGGCTGCAGCCGAAGTGCCGGTCATGCATGACATCGAGCAGCGCATGCTCGATGACGGTACGCAAGCGGCCCTATGGGTCGACGGTCAGCTTGTCGACTACAAGTCCTTGCGCAGTCTGGCGTTGCGCTTGCAGGAGCCGATGCTCAAGCAACTGGCCGGGGCAAAACCTGGAGTGATTGGTGTCTGCCTGCCCAAGTCCGCACAGTTGTACGCAGCTATCCTGGCGGTACTGGGTTGCGGGGCGGTGTACCTGCCGCTGGACCCGCAGCACCCCGCGCAACGACGGCGCTTTATCCTGGAGAACGCCAACGCCGACTTACTGCTGCACGACGGTGACAGCGACCTGGGCGAGCTGTCGCTGCCGACGCTGGATGTACGCAAGCTGCCTTCACCCAAACCCGGCATCCCGGCCTCGCTGATCCGCCGCGTGGTGGACAGCGACGAACCGGCCGTGGCGATCTACACGTCCGGCACCACCGGCCAACCCAAAGGCGTGCTGCTCAGTCATCGCAACCTCAGCCATTTCTGCGCCTGGTATAGCGACTATGTCCGCTTACAGCGTGACAGCCGGGCATTGCAGTTCTCCACCATCAACTTTGACGCATCGCTGCTGGATATCCTGCCGACCTTCATCCAGGGTGCGACGCTGGTGGTGCCCAGCGAAGACCAGCGTCGCGACCCGCAGCAACTGGTGGCGCTGATTCAGCAACAGCGTGTCACTCATGCTTTCCTGCCGCCCGCGCTGCTGAGCGTGATGCCGCTGGATGCACCGTTGGGGCTGGAACATCTGATTACCGGCGGCGATGTCTGTGAGCCGTTCGTGATCGAGCAGCTCGCACCGCAGTGCAGTTTCCACAACATCTACGGCCCCACCGAAACCACGGTGCTGGTCACCACCCGGCAATTCGGTGTCGGTGACAACAACCGCAACCTCGGTGTGCCCATCGCCAATGGCCGGGTGCTGATTCTGGATGAGCAGCTGCAACCGGTGCCCCAAGGCACACCGGGCGAGCTGTACATCGCCGGGCCTGGGGTCGGCCTCGGCTATCTGAACGACCCGACGTTGACCGCGAGCCGCTACCTCAACCTGACGCTGCCCGACGGGCCAACGCTGCGGGTATATCGCACAGGCGATATCGCCCAATGGACCGACCACGGCATCGAACTGTGTGGTCGGCGCGATAACCAGGTGAAGATCCGTGGCTTCCGGGTCGAACCCGAGGAAATCGAGCATTGCCTGCGCGACAGCCAGTTGTTTCGCCAAGTAGCGGTGGGGGTCGATGACCGACGGCGGATCCTGGCGTTTCTGGTTCACCCTCGGGAAGAGCGGGCCGGCGCTGCCCTTCAGGCTTTGCGCGAGCATGTACAAAACGCGCTGCCCAGCTACATGCACCCGGCGGCCTACGTGCAATTGCCCAGCCTGCCCTACACCAGTAATGGCAAAGTCGATCGCCGGGCCTTGCTCGCCACGGCGGTGCAAGTGCAGGTCGGCAGCCATCGGCGCCAGCCGCAGAACGTTCTGGAAACGCAGCTGCGGCAACTGTGGGCCGAGTTGCTGGAGCTGCCGGTCGACGACATCGCCACCGATGAAAGCTTCTTCAATCTCGGTGGCCATTCGATCCTGCTGTCACAACTGTTGCTGGGGGTCCGCGAAGCCTTCGGGCGCAGCCTGTCGATCAATCGCTTCATCGAAGCACCTACGCTGATCACGCTGGCGAAGTTACTGGACGATCCTGCGCAAAACAGCACATCGACCCTCAGCCCCCAGGCCTTGATCGATGCGCAAGCGGAACTCAACCTCGATCCCCTGCCTGTCAGCCGGTGTGGTGATGTGCACAAGGTGGTGGTGACCGGCGCCAACAGTTTTCTTGGGGTACACATCGTCGAGGCCTTGCTGGCCTGGGGCGCCACCGAAGTCGCGTGCCTGGTGCGCGAATCCGGCGGACAAAGCGCGGCCGAACGCTTTGCCCAGGCCCTGCGGGACAATCGGCTGAACCACCTGGACCTGAGCCGCGTCAGTGTCTACGCCGCCGACATCACCCAACCGCAATTGGGTTTGCCAGACGACGTCTATGCCCGCATCGACCGCACCTTCGGCGCGTTGGTGCACAACGCCGCCCACGTCAATCATGTGCTCGACTACGAGTCTTTGGCGCGGGACAACGTGGAGCCGATCTTCGAATGCCTGCGCCTGTGTGAAGGGCGCAGCAAGAAGATCTTCAACTTCGTCTCTACGCTGTCGGCGTCCAGTGCGCTGGATGCCGACGGCCAGGTCCTGGAGCAGCCCGCCGCAGAGACGCCGCCGATCTACATCAAGAACGGCTACAACCTGTCCAAATGGGTCGGCGAACGGATCCTGCAGCGCGCTCGGGATCGCGGGGTGTGGGTCAATCTGTTTCGCCCCGGCAACATCAGTTTCAACAGCCTGACCGGGGTCTGCCAGCCCCACAAGAACCGGTTGATGTTGATGCTCAAGGGCTCGATCCAGCTCGGTCAGGTGCCGGATCTGTCCCTCAACTTCGACCTGATGCCGGTGGACTTCCTGGCGCGCTTCATCGCCTTCCACGCCAGTCGTTATCAGCCGACGCAGGCGGTATTCAACCTGCACAACCCCGAGCCCTTGAGCTGGGACGCTTATGTGGCGTCGTTTCGTGACAGCGGCCGGGAATTTTCCCTGGTCAGCGTCGCCGACTGGCAACGGCAACTGGGCCGGGTCGATGCTGACAATGCGCTGTTCGGCGTACTGGGTTTCTACCTCAACGGTTTCGAGGAAGACATCGGCGACATCTCGTTGATCAACCACGCCAACGCCCGGGCCGGTGTACGGCAGATGGGTGCCCGCTACCCGGAAAAATCCCCGGCCCTGCTGCGCCGCGGCGCTGATTACCTCAAGGCCATCGATTTCATCTGAAGCACCCCTCAACTGTAAAAAAAGGAGCAAGACCATGAATGCACTTCAACCCGACACCTTGATCAAGAACCCCCACGCCTGCGAGGTCGAAACGTCAGTGGAAGTACCCGCCAACGCGGCGAGCGTCTGGGCAGTGGTGGGCAATTTTGCAAGGTTCGATCGATTCATCCCGGCACTTGAGCACATCGAAATGACCGGCGAGGGCGTGAGGTCCCTGCGCAAGAAGTTTTTCCGCGACGGGCAGAACCTGGTGGTGGAACAGCTCAACAGCCATGATGACCAGGCCATGCACATGACCTGGACGCTGATCTACAACACCCTGGGCATCGATAACCTGTGGGCGGCAATGCGCGTCGAGCCCCTGGCGGACAACCGCTGCCGCGCTACCTGGACCATCATCGCCGACCACACCGATGCCCATACCCCGTCCGGCTTCCGAGATTTCCTGCAAGGGTTTGCCGATGAGGCGATGGGGAATGTGCAAGTGATGTTCAAGTAAACCTTGTGGGAGCGAGCCTGCTCGCCAAAGCGGCGGGTCAGCTGGCGATGATGTTGGCTGTGCTGTCGCCATCGCGAGCAGGCTCGCTCCCACACTGATTTCGGTTGGGCGCAAGATCCAGTCACACCGCCAATCCCCTGTGGGAGCGAGCTTGCTCGCGAAAGCGGTGGGTCAGCTGGCGATGATGTTGGCTGTGCTGCCGTCATCGCGAGCAGGCTCGCTCCCACACTGATTTCGGTTGGCCGCAAGATCCAGTCACACCGCCAATCCCCTGTGGGAGCGAGCTTGCTCGCGAAAGCGGCGGGTCAGCTGGCGATGATGTTGGCTGTGCTGTCGCCATCGCGAGCAGGCTCGCTCCCACACTGATTTCGATTGGCAGCAAGATCCAGTCCCACCGCCGATTCCCTGTGGGAGCGGGCTTGCTCGCGAAAGCGGTGGGTCAGCTGGCGATGATGTTGGCTGTGCTGTCGCCATCGCGAGCAAGCTCGCTCCCACAGTTTTGGTTCCGGGGTGGGCGCAAGATCCAGTCACACCGCCAATCCCCTGTGGGAGCGAGCTTGCTCGCGAAAGGGGTGGGTCAGCTGGCTGATGATGTTGGCTGTGCCGCCGTCTTCGCGAGCAGGCTCGCTCCCACACTGATTTCGGTTGGCCGCAAGATCCAGTCACACCGCCAATCCCCTGTGGGAGCGGGCTTGCTCGCGAAAGCGGCGGGTCAGCTGGCGATGATGTTGGCTGTGCTGTCGCCATCGCGAGCAGGCTCGCTCCCACACTGATTTCGGTTGGCCGCAAGATCCAGTCACACCGCCAATCCCCTGTGGGAGCGAGCCTGCTCGCGATGGCGGCGGCACGGTTGGCGGTGAGGTCGGCTGAGATCAGATCTTGAAGCTGTCCACCAACTGCTTCAGCCGATTGGCCTGTTGCGACAGGGCATCGCAATCCTTCAGGGTTTCATTGAGGTTGGCGACGCTTTGCTGGTTCAGCAGGTTGATGTGGCTGACATCCATGTTGAGGGTTTCCACCACGGCGGTCTGTTCTTCGGTGGCCGCGGCCACCGACTGGTTCATGCCGTCGATTTCACCGATGCGCTGCGTCACGCTGACCAGCCGCAGACCCGCCTGGTTGGCCACTTCCACACTTTCTTCGCTGGAAAGCTGGCTGGCGTTCATCGTCGTCACCGCTTCACGGGAACCGACCTGGAGCGAGGTGATCATCTTGTGGATTTCTTCCGCCGACTCCTGGGTGCGGTGCGCCAGGTTGCGCACTTCATCGGCCACCACCGCAAACCCACGCCCGGCTTCACCGGCACGGGCCGCTTCAATGGCAGCGTTCAGCGCCAGCAGGTTGGTTTGCTGAGAGATGCCCTTGATCACGTCCAGGATGTGCCCGATGTTGTCGGTGCTGGCGTTCAGGGTTTCGATCTGGGTGCACGAGAGGCTGATCTTCTGTGACAGCTCGGTCATGGCCTGGATGGTTTTTTCCACCACCTGGCGTCCGTCATCGGCTTGTTCGCTGGCACCGCTGGCCTGTTGCGAGGCGTCGGCGGCATTGCGGGCGATTTCCTGGGTCGCGGCGCCCAACTGGTTGATGGCCGCCGCCACGCTGTTGGTGCGGGCGCTCTGTTCGTCGGAGCCAATGAGCGAGGCATTGGACGAAGTCATCACCCGCTGCGACAGGTCATGCACTTGCCGAGTGGCGGAAGACACTTCCGAGATCGACGCGTGAATCCGCTCCACGAATTGGTTGAACGAGCTGCCCAGCTCACCGAACTCATCCTTGCCCTGTACCACCAGACGCCGGGTCAGGTCGCCTTCACCTTGGGCGATGTCCTGCATGGCGCGCCCCATGGTGGTCAATGGACGCATCAACACCTGGATCAACAGGCTCAGCAACAACGCAATGGCCGCCACCGCCACAAACATCGCAATCAGCGCCGAGGTACGGAAATGGCTCAGCGGTGCGTAGGCCTTGTCTTTGTCGATCGACAGACCGATGTACCACTGGGTATTCGGCAGGCCTGCGACGGGGGTAAACGAAAGAATGCGATCCTGCCCATTGAGCTCAACCTCCTGGATACCTTTCTCGATGCGCACTGGCGTACCGGGGTAGATGTCCTTGAGGTTCTTCATCACCTGGTCCTTGTCCGGGCTGACGATGACCTGGCCGTCGCCGCTGACCAGAAACCCATGGCCGATGCCGCCGAAATCCACGGAGTTGATGATTTTCACCAGGGTTTCCAGGCTCAGGTCGCCCCCCACCACACCGAGCAACTCACCGTTGTGCTTCACCGGCAGGGCGATGGTCACCACCAGGCCGCCGACCGCAGCCAGGTAGGGCGGGGTCAGCATGGTTTGATCGATGGTGACTGCCTGTTTGTACCAGGGGCGCTGGCGCGGGTCGTAGCCGTCGGGCATTTTTGCGTCAGGGCGCTGGGTGAAGACGCCGTTGGCCTGACCCACGTAAGTGAACTGGAAATTCGACGTCAGCGCCGGCTGATCCACCAGCCCCGGCAGATCGGCACCCGCGCCCTGGTGCGCAATATTCTGCGCCAGGTTTTCCAGCACCAGCACCCGGCCGCTCATCCAGTTCTGGATGCTGCTGGCCGTCAGGTCGCCGGACTGCTGGATGGAGGATTCGAGACTGCTGCCAATGGTTTTTCGTTGCAGGTAGTCGTTGTAGAGCGTGAACAGGGCAAAAGCCAGAACGACCACACCAGAGGCGGCCAGAAGGATTTTATGGCTGAACTTCAGATTCATCGACAGGCTTCTTATGCAGGGAGTGGGGGTGCATTCCGGTTGCAGCATTCATGTCACAGCGCGGGCGGACTTGTGATCTGCTCCACTTTGGTGCACGCATATAACGCTGTCGGCAAAAGTTAAAAAAATATGAGCCCTTTAAACAAATGGGCGACGGAAGGACACGGTGCGTCGAACGGTGGTTGCAAATTCACTGACCCCTGATGACAATGCGACCTATTATCATTTGCGACATCCAGGCCTTCGCGTTCATGTCATCTCCCGAGTTTGCAGTACAGACGCTCTACAGCAACCATCACGGCTGGCTTCACACATGGCTGCGCAGCCGCTTGGGCAATGCTGCCGACGCAGCGGACCTGGCCCAGGACACTTTCGTGCGCCTGCTGCAACGCACCGAACGCCTGGAGCTCAAGTCGCCCCGCGCCTTTCTACGCACCATCGCCCAAGGCCTGGTGATCGATCATTGGCGCCGGGAAGAAATCGAACGCGCTTACCTGGAATCCATCGCCCACCTGCCACCCGCCCAAGCCCCCGACACCGAAGCCCAGGCCTTGATCCTGGAGCTGCTGGAAGCCATCGCCAGAATGCTCGAGGGCCTGAAGCCGAAAGTGCGCAGGGCATTTCTGTTGGCCCAGTGCGAAGGCCTGACGTACAAGCAGATTGCCGAGCAGATGGGCATTTCCTTGCGCTCGGTGGAACGATACGTCGCCGATGCGCTGTATCACTGCTATGTGTTGCGCTATGAAAGCTGAGCCTGTGGATAACGTGTTGAATCGACGCAGCGGCCCATCCCAACAGGTAGTCAGGCAAGCGATCAACTGGCTGCTGCGCCTGCGCAACCATGCTGCCAATCCGGCCTTGCGCCAACAATGCGAGGTCTGGCGCGCCGCCCATCACGAACACGAATTGGCCTGGCAGCGGGTGCAAGCGCTGCACAGTGAGTTGACCTCGAACCTGCGGGCGGTCCCCGGCGCCCACGTCGCTCTCGACACCCTGGAAAACAGCGCCCAGCGACTCGGTCGGCGCCAGGCCTTGAAACTGTTGTCGGGGGTGGCGCTGATAGGCTCCGCCGCCTGGCTGGGCAAGGACCTGGGCTGGCAGCCGTGGAGCGCGGATTTCGCCACTGCCACCGGCGAACATCGAGGTTTCCAGTTGCCCGACGGTACGCGGCTTGAACTGAACACTGACAGCGCCGCCGACCTGGACTACACGACCGAGCATCGCCTGATCAGCCTGACGCGAGGTGAAATCATGCTCACCTGCGGTCGCGATCCCGCGCGGCCGCTGCTGGTGCGCAGCCGACATGGCCTGTTCGAAGGGCTGGACGGGCGCTTCGTGGTGCGGCAGGACAATGCCTGCACACGCCTGAGCGTCACCCGTGGCAGGGTCGCGATCCTTTCACACCGTGGCGCCGATGGTGCCCCGCTACAGGTGAGCGCCGGGCAGAGCTATCTGCTCAGCTCATCGACAGCGACCATGGCGCCGCCGCTGGATATGGACATCGGCGCCTGGGCGGAGGGTTTGCTCGTGACGCGCAACATGCGTCTGGAGGACTTCCTCAACGAGGTAGGACGTTACCGCCAGGGCTATCTGAAATGCGCCGCGTCGATTGCGGACCTGCGCTTGTCAGGCGTTTTCCGCCTGGAAGACACCGACAGGTTGCTGGCCGTCCTGCCGCGCACGCTCCCCGTTCAATTACGCTATCGAACCCGTTGGTGGGTCACGGTGCAGGAATCGGTCTGATTTTTTTTGGCGGGTTTTGCGCGCAAGTCCGGCTAGGACAGTAAGCAACGCTTATCTGCCCTTAGCGACTCCAACGGAAACCCACAATGACTGAGTGCGTAAACCTCAACACCCCCTTTGGCTGCTCCTCGCAAACAGGCCTGTTGCGCCATGCCATCCGTGCTGCACTGTTCTGCACGGTGTTGAGTGCGGGCGCCGTGCCAATGTTCGCCGTCGCGGCGCAAGACGGTGTCACCACCGCGCGCCAGAGCTACAACATTGCCGCCGGCCCCCTGAGCGATGTGCTGAACCAGTTCGCTCGTCAGGCCGGCATCACCCTGGCAAGCACTCCGCAGCAGACGAGCGGTATCCAGTCCCCGGGACTGCACGGCGAGTATTCGACGGACCAGGCCCTGAGCCATCTTCTCAGCGCTTCAGGCCTGACCGCCGTCAGCCCGGATGGCAGCAGCTATGTGCTGCAAACCGAGGCCTCGGGCGGCACGTTGGCGCTGCCGACCACCGACATCAAGGGGTTTGCCCTGGGTAACGCGTTGGGCAGCATGGCGGGCTACAACGCCACCCACAGCCAGGTCGCCACCAAGACCAGTACCGCCCTGCGGGAAACCTCGCAAAGCGTCTCCGTGGTCACCCGCGAGCAAATGGACGACCAAGGCGCGCAAACCGTCTCCCAGGCCATGCGCTACACCCCAGGGGTATTGACCAACCCCTACGGCGCGACCCATCGCTACGACTACGTGGCGATGCGCGGCTTCAACGATGGCTCGGTGGACAACATCTACCTCGACGGCCTCAAGTCCATGGGCGACAGCGGCACCTACAGTTCCATGCAAGTCGACCCGTACTTCCTTGAGCGGGTCGACATTCTCAAAGGCCCGTCCTCGGTGCTCTACGGGCGTAGCTCGCCCGGCGGCCTGGTGGCACTCACCAGCAAGAAACCGCTGTACGAGGCCTATCACCAAATCCAGGCCACGGTCGGCACCCAGGGCCAACGCGGCATGGGCTTCGACTTTACCGGGCCGGTGGATGACGACAAACGCATCGCCTATCGCCTGGTGGGCCTGGCGGATACGTCCGACACGCAGTTCGACCACACCAAGGAAAAGCGCTTTGCCCTCGCCCCCACGGTGAGCATCGACTTTACCGAAGACACGTCGCTGACACTTCAGGCCTACCTGCAGCACGACCCCGACGGGGGTTATCACGGCGGCATGCCAGCCGACGGCACCTTGCATCAGCGCAACGGCAAGCGTATCTCGGAAAATTTCTTCGAAGGCGAGCCGGGCGTCGATGGCTATGAACGTGATCAGCAGTCGTTCGGCTACCAGTTCGAACACCGTTTCAACGATGTCTTCACCGCCCGGCAGAACTTCCGTTACCTGGACTCCCAAGTCACCAATGATCAGGTCTACGCCTACGGCTGGACCACGCCGACCAGCAACGAGCTGAACCGCTACTACACCGGTGCCGAAGAAAAACTGCATTCGTTCATCGTCGACAACATGCTGCAGGCTGAATTTTTCAGCGGGGCGACCAAGCACACCGTGCTGATGGGCGCTGACTATCAGCGGCGCAAGACCGTGGTGGATTGGACCAGCGGCAGCCTGGCCCCGATCAACGCCTTCGACCCGGTCTATGGCAACTCGGCTATCACCTACTTCAGCCCCACCAGCTACCTGCGACGCCTGGAACAGACCGGTGTCTACCTGCAAGACCTGATCGAGATGGATAAATGGCGTTTCTCCCTGGGCCTGCGTCAGGACTGGGTGAAAACCTCGGATGAAAACCGCATCGCTGAGTTCGGCCGCCCGGAAGGCACCGAGATCAACGACAAACGCAGCAAGCTCACTGGCCGTGCCGGGGCGCTGTACCTGTTCGACAACGGCCTGGCGCCGTACGTCAGCTACTCCGAGTCGTTCAACCCCAACTCCTACGCCGACAGCGCCGGCAACCCGCTGTCGCCGACCGATGGCAAGCAATGGGAACTGGGCCTGAAGTATCAGCCACCGGGTACGGATGACCTGTACACCGCCTCGCTGTTCCGCATCGACCAGGAGAACCTGGCGACCAAACTGCCCCAGGAAAACTTCTACCGCGCCGTCGGTGCCGTTCGCTCCCAGGGCCTGGAACTGGAAGCGCACCTGCAACTGACCGAGCAGTTCAAAGTGCTGGGCAGCTACACCTTCACCGATATCGAATATTCGAAATCGATGATCAGCACGTTGAGCACCACCACCGACATCATCGAAAACAAGGGCAACTCACCGACCCAGGCCCCACGCCACATGGCTTCGGTGTGGGCGGACTACAAGTTCGACAGCGGCGCGCTCGATGGCCTGCGACTGGGCGGTGGCGTACGTTATGTCGGCTACAGCTGGGCCGATGCGGAAAACACCATGAAGGTGCCGTCCTATACGTTGTTCGATGCGTCGGTGGGGTATGACCTGGGCAAGGTCGGCTTGAAAGGCGTGGACGTGCGCCTGAACGCAAACAACCTGACCAACGAAACCTACGTCGCCTCCTGCGCCAGCCTGAGCTACTGCTACCTGGGCGAAGAACGCAACGTGGCGGCGACGGTGAGTTACCAGTTCTGACCCGTTCTCTTTGGTAACTCATTCTCTGTGGCGAGGGAGCTTGCTCCCGCTGGACGCGAAGCGGCCCTGTTTTTTGGGGGGCTGCTGCGCCACCCAGCGGGAGCAAGCTCCCTCGCCACAAGGTTCGGTTTTTACTTCTCGAACCTGTTTGCGTCAAACCCGCACCGCATCCCCTTCCTCCCGCACCACACCCTCTTCCCGCACAAACCGGTTCGCCCGCCCAAACGTGCCGAAATCATTGAACCGCACGCCCATCTCACGCATCACTTTGTGGGCCACCGGCACCGTCATCTGGCGGATGTAGAACGGCTCTTTGACCACGAAATGATGGACCCCGTGGCTACTGCCGAAGTTGAAGCAGAACGCCTGCAATGGCCACAGCCACCAGGGGTTGAGCACCTGGGTTTGCTGGATGACATTGCCCGGCTCGATGTCGCCGTAGTAATGCATGTTCGAGCTGATGAAATGCAGGCAAAAGGTGCGCAGCACGTTCGGGCCGATGATCACCACCGCTGCGATGTCGATCACGTGCATCACTGCCAGCGTGGTTGCCGACCAATCAATCGACGTGCCAAGCAAATAGGCGACAGCGTTGGCCCCATGGAAACCGAGAAACACGTACCACGCGCCCCAGTGCAACAGCGCCAGCGGGAAATACACCTTCAGCGTGCGCTTGAGGATGCTGCGCTTGTGCGCCCAGGTCTTGGCCCGCAGCAAGCGAATGAAGGCCGACATCACGTTGTCGCCCACCATCAGCAAGCGCGCCAGCCCCCAGGGCTCGCCATTGGTAATGGCCCGCTCTTCCAGGTCGGCCTCGCTGCCGGACACTTTGTGATGATTGAGGTGCAAATGGCGGCGGATCCACGGGTTGATGGTGCTGGGCCGCGCCAGCCAGACCAGGCCCATCATCAGGTTGTGGGGTACGCGTTGCTTGCGAAAATACATGCTGTGGATCAGGTCGTGTTCCAGCTCGTGGGTCAGTGAAGCGAAAAAAGCGTTGAGCAGCAGGCATGCCCAACCGGCCAGGTGACCGTTGATGTAGAGCAGCGCCGAACCGACCATCCCGGCCAGGGCGAACGCCAGGATGCCCGCGCCCAACGCATCCTGATGACGCAGGATCGGGTAGCGCTGGCGCAGTTCTTCGCCTCGGGCCAAGACTACCTGGCGAATATGGGCCGATCGCTGTTGTGCATTCAATCGCTCGGGGCTTGCGCAAGTGCCGTGCATGGCTTACATCCTCTTCTATCGATGTGCTCATCCTGCCGGGCGATGCCCCCTAGGGTGGTAGCCGTAAACGCCAACCTGTTGACCGCAAGCGCCAATCGCCATGACTGAACCCACCTCCCTCGCCAGTTGGACCCGCGCCCTGCGCAAACAGCTTGATGCGTTGGGCCTGGACAGCCATGCCCTGTGCCTGGAGGCCGGGCTCGATCCGCAGTTGATGGACGACCCGAATGCCCGTTATCCGCTCTCGGCCACCACGCGCCTGTGGGAACTGGCCGTGCAGGCCAGCGGTGATCCGGCGATCGGCCTGCGGGTTTCGCGCTTCGTCAGTCCCACCACGTTCCACGCTCTGGGTTATGCCCTGGTGGCCAGCGGCAGTTTGCGAGAAGTGTTTGAGCGAATCGTGCGTTATCACCCGGTGGTCAGCGATGCGTTGATGCTGCAACTGAGCCGCTGCGAAGACCGATACCGCTTCACGCTCGACGTGCCCCAAGGCCGGGCGACGCCGGCCTTTGAAGCCATCGATGCGTTCGCCGCGATTTACGTGCGCACGTGTCGCAACCGACTGGGCCGCGATTACGCGCCGCTGGCGGTGTACTTGCGGCGCCCGGAACCGACGGACCCCGGCCCCTGGCATAAAGTGTTCCGTTCACCTGTGTATTTCGGCGCCGAGCAAGATTGCCTGGAATTCAGCCTCGTCGATTTCGACAGCCACCTGGACGACGCCAATCCGGAGCTGGCTGAACACAACGAGACGGTACTCAAGCGCACCCTCGCCCAGCTCCAGCCGCTGACCTGGGAGCGCAAGGTGCGAGCCGCTATCGAGGCCCAACTGCCCGAAGGCGAACCCAGCGCCGAGCGCATCGCCCAGGCCATGCACCTGAGCCTGCGCAGCCTGCAACGGCATTTGGCCGATGAAGGCTGCCGCTTCGACACGCTGCTTAACGAATGTCGGGAAAACCTGGCACTGCTGCACCTGCGCGACCCGCAGTGCTCACTGAGTGAAGTCGGTTATCTTCTGGGCTTTGCCGATGCCAGCAGCTTCAGCCGGGCGTTCAAGCGCTGGACCGGAATGACGCCGGGGCAGTTTCGGGATGGGTTGCGCTAGGGGTTTGCGTTGGCTGGGCCGGCCCTATCGCGAGCAGGCTCGCTCCCACATTGTCTTGAGGTGAACTCAACATTCAGGCCCGCCACCAACGCTGTGGGAGCGAGCCTGCTCGCGATAGCGGTGGATCAGTCGATACAGGCCTTCAGATCGTGGTCAATGCCCGCAACCGCTCGATATCCAGGATTTCAATCTCACCATAAGCCAGCTGCACAATGCCCTGGGCCTGAAGGTCCTTGAGGATCTGGTTGGTGGTCTGGCGCGACAGTGAGAGCATGAGCGCCAGTTGCTCCTGGGGCAGTTGCAAGACCCGTCGCGCCGGTTCGATTTCGCCGTAGCCTTCGGCGATCATCAGCAGGCGATTGGCAACACGTACCGGGGCGGGCATCAGGCTCAGGTGTTCGAGATTGATGAAGGTCAGGCGCAGTTTGTGGCTCATCAGCCGCGCAATATCTCGCCAATAGACCGGATGTTCTTGCAGAAACGCCATCAACGGCGCCTGAGGCAAGTGCAGCAAGGTGCACTGGCCCACGCTCACCGCGTCATGGGTGCGCGGCTGGCCATCGAACAGGCAGATTTCACCAAACCAGTGGGGGGCTTCCACCACACTGAGCAGCGCTTCCTTGCCCTGTTCGTTCACTGCGCCGATCCGTACCGCGCCCTCCAATACGGCGTACATCCCGCAGGGTGGGTCACCGCGCTGAAACAGCCGATGCCCCGGCACCAGGCGGCGCACCCGCGACATGCCCAACAGACTATTCTGTAACTCAGCGGGCAAGTGGCTGTACCAGTGACCGGCCAACAGGTGCGAGTGCCAGGGATGGGTATTCATGGAAACTCCGGGACAAGTGTCGGCTAACTGACAGAACGCCTCGTGGAACCCGGGCATCATGCAGGCATCACCTCAGGAGGAACAACAATGAAAAGCCTCGTTGATCATCTCAGTCAATACGCTGCCTACCACCGCGACCCACGCAACATCGCCACGCACTTCATCGGTATTCCGCTGATTTTCGTCGCCGTCGCCGTACTGCTGTCACGGCCGGGTTGGCCGGTGGGCGCGGTCCTGGTGTCGCCGGCGCTGCTGATAGCGGTAGCCAGTGCCTGGTTCTATCTACGCCTTGAGTTGCGCCTGGGGGTGCTGATGACGGTACTGCTGGCCCTGGCGCTATGGCTGGGCCAGGTGCTCGCCGCGCAAAGCACCTTGGTGTGGCTGGGCAGTGGCCTGGGGATGTTCGTGGTGGGCTGGGTGATCCAGTTCGTCGGTCACTATTACGAAGGCCGTAAACCGGCGTTCGTCGATGACCTCACCGGGTTGATTGTCGGGCCTCTGTTCGTGGTGGTGGAGGCGGGTTTCCTGCTGGGGCTTCGTAGCGAACTGAAGCGGGCCATTGAAGAACGCGCCGGGCCCGTGGCCTTGCGTCACCAACGCTCGGCCGTCTGAATCTGTGGGAGCAAGGCTTGCCCGCGAAGGCATCGCCTCGGTCTATCAAGCTACACCGAGGTGTTTGCATCGCGGGCAAGCCTTACTCCCACAAGCTCGCTCCCACAAGAGTCAGGCCTTACCGCTCAGGTTACAGCGCACCAAACTCGACCCGTATCGTCAGCGCGCCGGTGTTATCTTTCAAGCCAGACCCATGTTGCCCGGTCAGGTCATCGTTGATGCACAGTTGCAGTTCCCCTTGCTGGTCGCTCGGAACCTGCGCCAGATCACCCACCAGGAACGGCGTTCCATCGTTGCCCACACGACCGATCAAGGCGCCTTCGGCGGCACCGGGCAAGGCATAGCTGCTGTAGTCGATGTGCCGCGAACCACCGTTTCCATCGACATTGCCGCCCTGCGGACTCGCGCACCATAACCCCCTGACGTAGCGAACCACGCGCGGTATCAACCCGTTGATCTGCACTCCAGTGCCCTGCCAGGCGATGTTGGATTGGACCTGCATGGTCACCGCCTTCAGGTCGTTGGCCACGGTGTCCCCGGCTTGGAACGACAGCGCCGCAATCGTCAGGCTCGGGTTCGAGGTGCCCGTGCTGGGGAACACGCCATCGCCCACCAGAAACAGGTTCTTGTGGTCCCAACTGCGCTGGTATTTGTCCACCACCGACTTGGCTGGATCATCGCCCATGCGATAGGTCCCCATCAGGTGTCCGGCGCCCTGGAAGCTGTAATCTTCGCCTTTGTAGTTGAAGGTCCCTTTGCCAATGGGTGCTGTCAGTTCCACGGCGCCAAGCAGGTCCTTGATGATGTGGCTCGCCAGTATCTTCGCCTGCCTGAAACCTTCCTTGGTGTAATCGGACAGGTCGTAGTGGATTTCCGGCCGAAGAATGCCGAGCCCGTCCTTGTAGTTATCCGTCGAGGGCACGATGTAGCTATTGGACTGGTCGGGATGGTCTTCCACCTGTTCCACCAGGAAGCCGATCCGAAACTGGCGGATGAACAGTTCGTTGAGTTTTTTGATCAGTGCCGTGCCGTACAGCGCTTCAGTGGGCGGCGGCGGTGTCTCTTTCGCCGGCAATGGATTGGTGCGACTTATGTTCTTCCCGTCGATAAAATCGGCCACGGTGACGTAAGGATCGCCAACCGGCCAGTTCCAGCCTTCATTGCCAATTTCGATGCGCCATGCCGCTCGCTGGCTGCGGAAGGCACCGTCACGCAGGCCCTCGATGCCCGCCGTGGACACCGGGCCACGATATGGGAAAACCGTCTTGCCTTCCGGCATCAGCCCCCACGCCAGGTAAATCGGATGATCGGACAGGCTGCGTCCCACCTGCCCGCTGCTGTTGGCCACACCTTTAGGCCAGTCCGGGGTTTTGGAGTTGAGCAACAATTTAGGGGTTTCGATGGCATGGGCCGCGATCACGTAACGCTGCCCGATGGCCACACCGTTTCCCGTCTTCGGTCCCTCGCCAAGCTGATATTGAATGAATTCGATGCCATTGATGTTCTTGTCCGGGCCCACGGTCACTTTGCTGGCCACGGTCCGGTACATGACCCGGACGTTGCCGGTGGCCCGGGCCTTGTTCATGGTCACCGTGGCGTCGTACTTGGCCTGGATCGGGCAGATCGGCGTGCAGTTGGTATTGCCGGCACACACCCGGCGCCCGGCGTAGGGCTGGGAATTGCGCCCCGCCGGGGTCGGACTGACCACCAGCGGCAAGCCGTCGAACGTCTGCCCGGTCACGGCGCTGACAAAACTGCCGTCAACCAGTGACAGCGGAATGCTGTGCATCGGGAATGAATAGCCCTCGGGAAAGGTCATGCCCAGATAAGCCTGGTCGGCGACATTGGCCGACACACCGATTTCCGCCTCGGCCCGGCAATAGGCACTTTGCAAATCGTCGTAGCCGACCGGCCAGTCCACCCCGACGCCGTATTTGCTCTTCAGGCGAAAATCGTTCGGTACCATGCGCAGGCACGTTCCGACCCAATGCCAGGTCGTCCCGCCGCCCACCCGTTCATAGGTGCTGTTGAAGGGCAACGGGCCTTTCTGCACCAGGTAACTGATTTCCGGTTTGTCCCAACCCAGGATCAGATCGGCGATGGTTGCCCGCGGGGCATTTTCCTTGGTCGGGTCGCGCGGTGTGTCCAGGGTCGATACCGGAGGATAGGGCGACTCCGGGGTTTTCAGGGTCGCCGTGTAGAAGCGCTCCAGATACTGCGTACGATTGGCAGGGATCTCCGGGCCCGATTCGAGCACCAGCACATCCACGCCAGCCATGCCCAACTGATAGGCAATGATGCTACCGGCCAGGCCCGCACCAACGATGACCACCTCTGCTTGTTCGGTACTCATGACGAAGCTCCTTGCTGCGCGTTGGCGGCTACCCCGGTGTAATCCTCAAGGCTGGGCGGCGTCGTGTTCCAGTAGCCGAAGAACATCTCGCTGTAGCCCATAGGGTGAGCCTGGGCGGCTTTCCAGGCCCATCCATTGATATAAGCCTGGTCGGACACCACCGTCTGCTCATCCTTTTTGAAACTCGCCGCGTCATAGGGTTGGTACCAGACGCCCAGCAACCACAGCTTCATGATCGAACGCGCGGCTTTGGCGGTCTGCGTGTCGGCCGGTAGCGCTCCGTCCATCAATACCGCTTGGGCGATCTGATCCGGGGATTGATTGTCCCCCGCCAGGTTGGCGTATTGAGTCAGCAATGTACTGAGCACATCAGGCGTGATTCTTGGCGTGATGAATTCAAGAAACAGCGGAGGCAAACCCACCTGGTCGATCGCCGGTGCCAATCGCTCAGTGGAAATGCCAGTCAGGACCGATGAAAGGCCTACGAAATTTTCCAGATCACTGCTCATGCTTGACTCCTTGTCCAGTCGTGGACTGCGCGCGTTCGAGCAAATAGGTGAAATCCGCGAAGCTGGTGCGCGGCGATTCGGTGACATGGGTAGCCGCATTGCCATGACACGCCATGCAACTGGAAGACGCTTGGGGCACGGTGCCCTGGATGTAGGTTTCCAGCGTGGCGTTGGCCAGGAACAACGGGGCAGGATTGCCCAGCGGGTTGGCGGCTGATATCTGACAGTTGGGCTGTGGTGCCGACGGCCACTGGGTACTGATCAATTGATAGTTCGCCCAGACGCTCTGTGGGTTGACCGTACGCAACAGCGCTTGATAGGTGGCGTTCAGGGTTTTGGTGGCTTCGGTCAGCGGTATCTCACGCACGATCTGCGAGGGGGTTGCCTTGACCGCCGGGTTCCATGGCCGGGGCGGCGGCTGGTTGATATCGCTTTGGCTGGCAGCGTTGTAGAACAGATAAGGTCCCACCCGTTGGGCCGGGGGGGTGGTCTGTTCGGGTACGTTTTTTACATGTTCAAAGGTCGACCAGACCCACTGCGCGGCGCTGTCGGTCTTGTGAACGATGTGCAGTCCCACCAACCCCACCGGTTCGGACTTGCACGACTCCCCGACAATGGGTCCTTTGCTCGGGTCGCTGTTTCCCGGTGTATAGACCAGCGCATCGACGGTGTGAAAATCCTGCGGACGATCATTGGCGCCCAGCACTTTCCACGATGCTTTCACCATCAGCGCGCCGACGTCCTGTGTCTTGGCCGAGCCGCAACTGAAAGCCACGGCGTTGGTCGGGTTTGCGGCAAAAAACTTCTGCTGGCCTTCGATGCTGTACAGACCATTGTCGACAATGGAATTGAACATCGATCGGTTGACCACGATTTCGTTGCGCGTATAGGTACCGTTCTGATCCACCAGCGGGCCGCTCTCGAAAGGCTGGATAAACTCATCCAGCACATCGGGCACCTTGCCCATCTGCTGCAACAGGCGCCCGGACTTGAGCGACTTGCACGCTTCGGGAAGCGTCGCCGGCGCGTCCCAGGCCAACGGCGCCTGACCCTTGGCCCGGAAGATCTGGTAGCTCTCTTTCCAGCTTTCCCACACCGTTGCCCCATCCTGTTTGCCGATGGGGGTACCGGTATTTGGATTGCCGTTGTCCAGCGCCGGCCAGTTCAGGGCAATGAAGGTCTGCCATGACAGGTCATCGAAATCGCGCTGAAGGCTGGCCAGCGTGGGATGTTCCTCGGCAACCGTGACATCGAAGGGTATCTGCGGTGACAACGAGGGGGTGGCGCTGACGGATGGGCTCAATAAAACGCTTAGCAAGGCACAGCCAAACGGGCCATGCCGACTGACTTCCATTCTCATGCTTTATCTCCTTGGCATCAGGGCGCCAGGAGATAACACCGGTCCGTCATGAACTCTCACTGCCTCCTGGCACGTCAGAGTCTAGGTAGGGATTTAGATGGGAAAAGGTATTGGTGTAGAACCAATCGAAGCAACGTTGGGCGGGGTTATTCAGATTCTGATCGGGGCGTGAGTGGGACCGCCATCGCGAGCAGGCTCGCTCCCACAGGAGACTGGGGCTGGGCCGCAGATGTTGTGGCCGACACCGCTCCCACAGGTTTTTTGGGTTGCCCACAGACTTGTGGTCAAGCCCATTCCACTGTGGGAGCGAGCCTGCTCGCGATGCTTTTGATCTTAAAGGTTTGAGACTTTCTGCCAGACCTTCGGCTTGAAGAACAGCGTCTCGCCCTTCGCCAGGCCCACCAGACTGTCGTGGTCCTTCACCACTTCAGCTTCGATCAGATCGCTCTGGCCTTCCACCTTCAGGGTCACCCGGGTGGTGGCGCCCAGCGGGCGAATGTCGCGCACTTCGGCGGCGTGGTGATCCTCCAGTTCCGAACGCGACAGCGAGACTTCGTGAGGGCGGAACAGCACATGCCGGTCTTCACCCAAGTGCAGGCGGTTCGAGTCGCCGAGGAAGTGGTACACAAAATCACTGGCCGGGTTTTCGTAGACATCGCCCGGCGAGCCGATCTGCTCGATCACGCCCTTGTTCATCACCACGATCCGGTCGGCGACTTCCATGGCTTCTTCCTGGTCGTGGGTCACGAACACCGAGGTCAGGTTGATGTCCTCGTGCAACCGCGCCAGCCAGCGCCGCAGTTCCTTGCGAACCTTGGCGTCGAGGGCGCCGAAGGGTTCATCCAGCAGCAGCACTTTAGGCTCCACCGCCAGGGCACGGGCCAGGGCGATACGCTGACGCTGGCCGCCGGACAGCTGCTCCGGGTAACGGTCGGCGAGCCAGTCCAGTTGCACCATGTTCAACAACTCGTGGACCTTGGTCGCGATCTGGCTTTCGTTCGGGCGTTGGTTCTTGGGCTTCATGCGCAAGCCGAAGGCAACGTTGTCGAACACCGTCATGTGGCGGAACAGGGCATAGTGCTGAAATACGAAACCGACGTTGCGATCACGCACGTCGTGGCCGGAAACGTCCTCGCCGTGGAACACGATGTTGCCCTGGTCCGGGGTTTCGAGGCCGGCGATGATCCGCAGCAAGGTGGTCTTGCCGCAACCCGACGGCCCCAGCAGGGCCACCAACTCGCCGCTCTGGATGTCCAGGCTGATATCGTCCAGGGCCTTGAAGGCGTGGAAATTCTTGCTGACGTTACGAACTTCGATCGACATGACTTATTCCTCCGCGGCGCTGGCGCGCAGGCGGTTGATTCGGTTTTCGCTCCACTGCTTGAGCAGCAGGATCAAGAGCGCCAGGATCAGCAACAGGCTCGCCACAGCGAACGCGGCCACGTGGTTGTATTCGTTGTAGAGGATCTCGACGTGCAAAGGCAGGGTGTTGGTGACCCCGCGAATGTGCCCGGACACCACCGATACCGCGCCGAATTCGCCCATGGCCCGGGCGGTACACAGCACCACGCCATAGATCAGCCCCCACTTGATGTTCGGCACGGTGACATGCCAGAACATCTGCCAGCCATTGGCACCCAACAGCCGCGCGGCTTCTTCTTCCTGGGTGCCCTGCTCCTGCATCAGCGGGATCAGCTCACGGGCCACGAACGGCACGGTGACGAAGATCGTCGCCAGCACGATGCCCGGCAGCGCAAACACAATCTGGATGTCGTGATCCGACAGCCACGGCCCGAACAGGCCCTGGGCGCCGAACATCAGCACATAGACCAGGCCGGCGATCACCGGCGACACCGAGAACGGCAGGTCGATCAGGGTCACCAGCATGCTCTTGCCACGGAATGAATATTTGCTCACGCACCACGCGGCGCTGACACCAAACACCAGGTTCAGCGGCACCGAGATCAGCACCGCGATCACCGTGAGCTTGAGCGCCGACAGGGCATCGGGTTCGAAGATTGCGGCGAAGAACGCCCCCAGGCCCAGCTTCAGCCCCTGGGAGACCACGATGAACAGTGGCAGCAGCAGGAACAGCGCAAAGATCAACCAGCCAAGACCGATCAGGACTCGCCGCGATGTTGCACTGCCGCGGCGGGCGGCGTTGGTGGAGGCCGCGTAAATAGACGATTGGGACATGTTCGCGCCTCCTTATGGGGTTTCGATGCGCCGCTGCAGCAGGTTGATCAGCAGCAACAGGACGAAGGAAACCACCAGCATCAGCACGCCGATGGAGGTGGCGCCGGTGTAGTCGTATTGGTCGAGCTTGACCATGATCAGCAGCGGCAGGATCTCGGTTTTCATCGGCATGTTGCCGGCGATGAAAATCACTGACCCGTACTCACCCACGCCACGGGCAAAAGCCAGGGCGAAGCCGGTCAACCAGGCCGGCAACAACGCCGGCACAAGGACGTGGCGGAACACCTGCCACGGCTTGGCACCGAGACAGGCGGCGGCCTCTTCGACTTCACGGGGGATATCGGCCAGCACCGGCTGCACCGTGCGCACCACGAACGGCAGCGTCACGAAGGTCAGCGCCAGGGTGATGCCCAGCGGGGTGTAGGCGATTTTGAAACCCAGGTCGGTGGCGAACTGGCCGACCAGGCCGGTCGGCGCATACAACGCCGTTAGCGCAATACCGGCCACGGCGGTGGGCAGGGCGAACGGCAGATCGATCATTGCATCGATGATCTTGCGACCGGGGAAGGTGTAGCGCACCAGCACCCAGGCCAACAGCGTACCGATCACACCGTTGATGATCGCCGCGCACAGAGCAGTGCCGAAGCTGAGCTTCAAGGCCGCCAGCACCCGTGGCGCGGAGATGATCGCCCAGAACTGTTCCCAGGTAAGTTGGGCGGCATGTACGAACATTGCCGCCAGGGGTATGAGCACAATCAGACTGAGGTACACCAGGGTGTAGCCCAGCGTCAGCCCGAAGCCGGGTATGACGGGGGATATGCGACGCGACATAAAGGTCCTTGGTTGAGAACGCGCAAAAACTGTGGCGAGGGGATTTATCCCCGTTGGGCTGCGAAGCAGCCCCAAAGCAGCCGACTCAATTCACCTGAGCATAAAGACATGCCAGATTCAGGGCCGCTTCGCGCCCCAACGGGGATAAATCCCCTCGCCACAGATTCAGTGTCCGGCCTTAGCTTGTAATCAGCTCATTCAGGCCTGCCCAGCTTACTGCGCCTGATAGATCTGGTCGAAAATGCCGCCATCGTTGAAGAATTTCGGCTGGGCGGTTTTCCAGCCACCGAAGTCCTTGTCGATGGTCACCAGGTCCAATTTCGGGAACTGCCGGGAGTACTTGGCGGCCACGTCCTTGTCACGTGGACGATAGAAGTTTTTCGCGGCGATTTCCTGGCCGGCCGGGCTGTACAGGTGCTTGAGGTAGGCTTCGGCGATCTCCAGGTTGCCTTTTTTCTCGGCATTCTTGTCCACCACCGCCACCGGCGGCTCGGCGAGGATCGACAACGACGGCACGACGATGTCGAACTTGTCCGCGCCGCCGTCTTCTTTCAGCGCCAGGAAAGCTTCGTTTTCCCAGGCCAGCAACACGTCGCCCTGACCGTTGTTGACGAAGGTAATGGTCGAGCCACGGGCGCCGGTATCGAGGATCGGCACATGCTTGAACAGTGCTTGTACGTATTGCTTGGCCTTGGCTTCGTCACCACCGTTGGCCTTGAGGCCATAGGCCCAGGCGGCGAGGAAGTTCCAGCGAGCACCGCCGGAGGTCTTCGGGTTCGGGGTGATGACCGACACGTCATCCTTGATCAGATCGCCCCAGTCCTTGATGCCCTTGGGGTTGCCCTTGCGCACCAGGAACACGATGGTTGAGGTGTACGGTGTGCTGGCTTCCGGCAGGCGTGTTTGCCAATCCGCCGGCAGGGACTTGCCCAGCTTGGCGATTTCGTCGATGTCGCCAGCCAGAGCCAGGGTCACCACGTCAGCCCGCAGGCCATCGATCACCGCCCGACCCTGCTTGCCCGAGCCACCGTGAGATTGCTGGATCTTCACGCTATCGTCCGGGTGCGCTTTCTTCCAGAAACTGGCGAATTCGGCGTTGTAATCCTGGTACAGCTCGCGAGTCGGGTCGTAGGACACGTTAAGCAACTCGTAATCCTTGGCAAAAGCGGAACCTGCAAAAACAGCGCTGGCCAAGACGGCCAAGGCATAACGGCGAATTGACGGCATGGTGAAAACTCCTGGAATTCCGGTTTTTTATGTTTGTGAAGTGTTGGTCTTCAACCCGGTTTGTGGCTCGGCTGCTGCAACCGGAATTTTTCCTTGCGCTCGATCTGGACGACTTGCGCGTTGTGCACGGTGATTTCCACCGCACCAAAACGAAGGTCCCGTAAGGCATTGAGGATCTCGCGCAACAGAGTTGCTTCGTCCTGACCGTCAACGCTGCGTAGAGATGCGCTCATGCTATTGCTCCTTGAATGCCTGGAAGTGGGCGGCACCGTTTGTGGCGTAGGAGCAATACTAGATAGGCTTAGATATTCTTAAAAAGACTATTTAAGAATTTTTATATAACCAAAAACACAAACAGCCGATGTGCAAAGGCAATTAATTGATTGCGGGCGCGCGATCCCAATCCAGCTGGTGCGCGGCAACGGGTCGCCCGAACCAGTAGCCCTGCCCCATCCCACAGGCATGTTCCAGCAGAAACGCTGCCTGCTCGCGCTGCTCGATGCCTTCGGCTTGCACTTGCATACCCATGCTGCGGGCCAGGGCGATGATTACCCGGACAATCGCTGCGTCGTCCTCATCCCACGGCAACCCGGCCACAAAGCCCTGATCAATCTTGAGCTTCTGGACGGGCAAGCGTTTGAGTCGCAGCAACGACGAATAACCGGTACCAAAATCATCGATAGCCAGTCGCACCCCCAATTCCCGCAGACGGTGCATTTGCTCCAGGGCCACTTCCGGATCGTCCATCACCGCGCTTTCGGTCACTTCCAACTCCAGACAGGCCGGGTCCAGGCCTGAAACGTGCAGCACCCGCGCGACCTGTTCGTACAACTCGCGACGGGCGAACAGCCGACTGGAAACGTTGACCGCGACAAACGATAACGCCACCCCGGCCTCCTGCCATTGACGCATTTGTCGACAGGCCTGCTCCATGACCCAGGCATCGATTTGGGCGATCAGCCCGGTGCGCTCAGCGATGGGAATGAACTCGGCCGGCGAAACCAGCCCGCGTTCGGGATGTTCCCAGCGCACCAAAGCCTCGACACCGATCAGGCGGCTGGTCGCCAGATCGTGTACCGGCTGGTAATGAACCCGCAGCTCCTGCTGCTGGAGCGCGCGTCGCAGTTCGAAGGCGATCTCGACCCGTTGTTGGGCATGAGCGGTGAGTTCTTCGGTATACAGGGCGTAGCCATCGCGCCCGGCACTCTTAGCCTTGAACAACGCGGAGTCGGCATTGCGCAGCAGTTGCCCCGCGCTGAGGGCATCCCCAGGAAACAGGCTGATGCCCACGCTGGCATTGATGAACAAGAGCTGGTTTTCGAGGCGCAACGGTTCTTTCAGGGCATCGATAATGCGCTGGGCCAGCACCGCCGCCTGCGCCGGCTGCGAGCAATTTTCCACCAGCACCGCAAACTCGTCGCCCCCCAGCCGGGCCAAGGTCACGCCTGGCGCAAACAACCCCCGGAATCGCTCCGCCACGCTTTTGAGCAATTGATCGCCAACGTGATGCCCCAGGCTGTCGTTGATGTTCTTGAAATGGTCCAGGTCCACCAGCAACAAGGCGCAGCCGCGTTTGTGCAACTGCGACGACGCCAGCGCCTGCTCGGCGCGATCAGAAAACAGCAGGCGATTGGGCAGACCGGTCAGCGGATCGTGGTGGGCCAGGTACGCCAGTTCGTGCTCCGAATCCTTGATCGCGCTGATGTCCGAAAACACCGCGACGTAATGGCTGACCTGACCGTTATCGTCGCGAACGACGCGGATCGTCTGCCATTGCGGGTAGATCTCACCGCTTTTACGTCGGTTCCAGATCTCGCCGCTCCACTCGCCACGGCTGCCCAGGGACGCAAACATCTCCTGGTAGAAATCCGCCCCGTGACGGCCAGACTTGAACAGGTTGGGCCGCCGGCCCAACACCTCATCCCGGGCATACCCTGTAATCGTCATGAAGGCGCGATTGACGTGCACGATCAGGCCGTTCGGGTCCGTCACCAACACCCCTTCGCGCGTGCAATCGAAGACGGCGGCGGCCTGGCGCAAACGTTCGCCGTCGGCACGGTGTTCGCCTTTTCCGAAAAGCCGGGATATCCGCACACCCGCCAGGAAAACCAATCCGGCGCTGACCAGGACCCAGGCATATCCGTTGATCAACTGCCAGCGAAGCTGATCGGCAGATTGATCGAAAAAGCTGCTCAATAAATAACCAACCAGCTGCAGCCAGACGACCGACAGCACGAGATAAAGCAGCGCTCCACGCATGGCGCTGCGGTGATAGACGGTCATTCGGCGATCCATGTCCCCACAAAAAGGTGGGAATTATAGAGTAAGAAACATCCTGCCACTGTTATCTGAAAGGCCGACTGGTTTTATCTGTGCGGCAGGTGATAATGCAACGGCTGTTTCTATCTTTATCGAGGGCCCTATAGCCTATGTGGTACGAAGGTTTTCTTGGCTTGTCGCCCTGGTCACTGGTGGCAGTCACCCTACTGATGACCCATGTCACGATCATTGGCGTCACGGTCTACCTGCACCGTTATTCGGCTCATCGCTCCCTGGAGCTCAACGCCGGCCTCAAACATTTCTTCCGCTTCTGGCTGTGGTTGACCACGGCGCAGAACACCCGCGAGTGGACCGCCATCCACCGCAAGCACCACGCCAAATGCGAAACCGTCGATGATCCCCACAGCCCGGTGATCAAAGGCCTGTCCACCGTGCTGCGCAAAGGCGCCGAACTCTATCGCGCCGAAGCGGAAAACCCCGAAACCCTGCGCATCTACGGCAAGAACTGCCCTGATGACTGGATCGAGCGTAATCTCTACAGCCGCTTCCCACTCATGGGCGTGGCGATCATGGGCGTCATCGACCTGCTGCTGTTCGGCACCATCGGCATCACCATCTGGGCCATCCAGATGATGTGGATTCCGGTCTGGGCCGCGGGCGTGGTCAATGGCCTGGGTCATGCCGTGGGCTACCGCAACTTCGAATGCCGCGACGCGGCGACCAACCTGGTGCCCTGGGGCATCCTGATCGGTGGCGAAGAACTGCACAACAATCACCATACCTACCCCAATTCGGCCAAGCTGTCGGTACGCAAATGGGAGTTCGACCTGGGCTGGGCCTGGATCCAGGTATTCAGTTTCCTGCGCCTGGCCAAGGTCCAGCGCGTCGCGCCGATCGCCCACCGTGTCGAGGGCAAGGGGCATCTGGACATGGACACCGCCATGGCGATCCTCAACAACCGTTTCCAGATCATGGCCCAGTACCGCAGGCTGGTCATCGCGCCGCTGGTCAAGCAGGAACTGGAAAAGGTCGATCACTCGGTCCGCCACCAATTCCACCGGGCCAAACGCCTGTTATCGCGGGAAACCAGCCTGCTGGATGAGCGTCACCACGCGCGCATCCAGAGCATGTTGGAACACAGTCAGGCGTTGAAGGTGATCTACGAAAAACGCCTGGCCTTGCAGCAGATTTGGGCCAAGACCAGCAGCAACGGCCACGACATGCTCGCGGCCATCAAGGAATGGATCCACGAAGCCGAGGCCAGCGGCATCCAGTCCCTGCGCGACTTCGCTGACCAGCTCAAGACCTACTCGCTACGGCCTGCAACGGCCTGATAAGCAACCCCGCCAGCCGGCGGAATGCTGTTCACTTAAAAAGATGGCGCTTCTCCTTGAGTGGGGAAGCGCCTTTTTTTGGGGGCCTTGTGATTGAGCAGACGTCGCACATTGGCATAGCTGCCGGGACAGCCATAAATGAATGATCCGTTCACAGGGTCAGACGCGAGGCACTCGTGGTTCGGGTTAACGACCACGATATTCTTTTAATACGCGAGCATGCCTAGCGGGACGGAATGGCCCGAAGGTCGTCGGCGATAAAGCCGCTCAAGTGGCCGGTGTAGAAGCCTTCGACATCCGAGTTACCTCTGTTGGTCAGAGCGCCCACCATGCTTCTCATGTTCTGGAATTGCCCGATCGCGCCGCCCGGCATCAGCCCCTGACGGGCCTGGGCAAAGTGCAAGACCTCGGCGCCGGCCTTCTTCACCTTGACCTGATAGCTGAAATCGACACTGGCGAGGAGCGTGCCATCGGCAACGATTTTGCTCATGAAGCCGCCTTGGGTGTCTTGAATACGTCGCGCGTAGACGCTGTTGACGTCCAGCAGATAGTCGGCAGCTTCCTTGCTGGAGGCATAGCGATTGTCCTCGAGCAGGCGGCCGATCAGGTCGGTGTGCAATTGCTCACGGACCTTTTCGTCAGACAAAAAGCGATCGTTCTTGCCTACGACTTCAACGTCGAAGGTGTCGATCCAGAAGGTGGCGGTTTTGGGAATCGTTACCGGAGTGGCGGAGACATAGTAATCGGGTTTGGAGGCACAGCCCGCCATAAGGCAGAGGGCCAGGAATATGGCAAAAACGCGCATGTCTGAATTCGTCCCTGAAAGGTAGTGGCATAGTGACAGCGGCATTCTACGGAGTTTGGACGGGTTCTCAAGTTTTGGCGGCAGCGGATGGCGGCAAAACCCCTGCCGTTGCAGACCGGGGCGATTTTATGGGTGCGGCTTCCGGATAACAGTTGCAGACCGCGTCACTCCCCCGCCATCTCTACCACCGTCTTCCCTTGCCCACGCCCCTGCGCTACTTGCGCAAACGCCTCATTCACGTCTCCCAGGCCAAACCGATGTGGGTCTACCTTGATGCGCAGTACCCCGGCCTCAACCAAAGCCGCCGCTTCGCGCAATATCCGACCATGGTGCTCGCGCCCCTTGCCGGTCAGCAACGGCATCAAGGTAAACACCCCGGAATAACTCGCCCCCTTGAACGACAACGGTGCCAGGCTGTGTTGTCCCCAGCCGAGACAACTGAGTACGTGGCCGGTATAGGTTTTCACTACGTTGAAGGACGCATCCAGTGTCGAGCCGCCGACGGTGTCGTAGACGATGTCGAAGCCTTCGCCGCCGGTGTGCTGGCGCACGTAACTGTCGGTGTCCTGCGCCCGGTAGTCGATAGGGGTCGCGCCCAGTTCACGGATGAAATCCAGGCTGGTGGCCGAGCCGGTGGCATAGACCTCGGCGCCGCGGGCCTTGGCAATTTGCACGGCCATTTGACCGACGCCGCCCGCGCCGCCGTGGATCAGCACTTGTTGGCCGGCCCGAACATTGGCCCGGTCTACCAACCCTTCCCAGGCGGTGATGAAGACCAATGGCAAGGCTGCCGCTTCGCGCATGCTCAACGAACCGGGCTTGAGCACAATCAGGTGAGCATCGACGGCAATGTATTCGGCCAGCGCACCCTGGGCGCCGCCGATGCCGCCGGCCATGCCGAACACGTCATCGCCGGGGGCGAAATCGTGCACGCCCTCTCCCAGCTCAACGACTGTTCCGGCCAGATCGATACCCAGTACGGCGGGCAGCGGCTGGCGGGCATGAGCGCCGCCACCTGCCGCGATCTTGGTATCCAGAGGATTGATCCCTGCGGCGTGAACCCTGATCAATACCTGTCCTTTGCCGGGAACAGGCCGGGGAATGTAGCGAACGACCAGCGGAGCCTGAGCGGTTTGGGCAATGGCGGCGAACATGGTGTTGTTCATGACAGTAAACCTCCAATGAGTGGGTGAGTACATGTTGCGGCCGTCGACGCATTCCGATAAGTAAGCAACTATGGATAGGATTTATTCCAACCAGAGGCCAAATCCCGATGGATCTATTCGACGCGATGCAGATGTTCGTGCGAGTGGTAGAGCGCGGTTCGTTCTCGGCGGTCGCCCGGGAGCTGAACCTGGGTCAACCAGCGGTCAGCAAGCAGATCCGCGCGCTGGAACAACACCTTGGCGGTGCGTTGTTTGCCCGCAGCACTCGCCATCTTGCGCTGACCGACCAAGGCCAGCGTTTCTATATCCACAGCAAGGAAATACTCAGCAGCCTCGACACGGCCCGGCTCAGTTTCACCCGTGGCCAGGAGCAGATCGCCGGCCCTTTGCGTGTGGCCGCCCCGGTGAGTTTCGGGCGGCTGTGCATTGCGCCCTTGATGAGGGAGTTTTTGGCGCGCCATCCACAGGTTCAAATCGACCTGAAACTGAACGACCAAAATGAAGATGTGCTGAAAGAAAACATCGACGTCGCCATTCGTATCGGCGTGGTGAAAAACGAAGGGCTGGTCGCGGTTTCCCTCGGCGATAGTCCGCGCCGGGTGTATGCCGCTCCCGCCTACCTGCAACAACACGGCACCCCGCTGGAGCCGGCGGATCTTGCCCGCCACAATTGCTTGGGCTTCACGCTGCTGGAGCATTACGACGTTTGGCGTTTCGACCAGCAGGACAAACAGCACCGCGTGACGATCAAGGGCAATGTCACCAGCAACAGCAGCGAGGCAATTCGCGAGATGGTTCTTAGCGGGCTGGGCATTTCGCTTTCACCGCAGTGGTTATTCGCCGCGGATGTTCGCCAGGGAACCGTGTCCAGCCTGCTGGAGGCTTATCAACCCGTAGCGCTGCCCATCAGCGCCGTGTTCAGCCAAGACCGGCGCCGCTCGGCAAGAACTCGCGCCTTTGTGGATTTTCTGCGCGAGCGTCTTTGAGCAGCCGGTTATGCGTAACGAACCTGACTGATATCAATCGCCACCAGCAATTCCCCCTCCACCGCCTGATCGTCCGCATCCCGCCGATACGCCCGGCGCTTGCTGGGCATGCACAGCCCATCGGCCTTGATGTAGTCCTCCACATACTGGGCCGCCGGCAGGCCACCGCTCACGTCCACGGTGTAATCATGCCGGCGCAGCAGATAGTCATCGCCAAAGTAGAAGTCCTGGACCGGGCAGTGAGTGGCGAGGGTGTCCGGGAAGTTCACCCGCAAGCGGCGCCAGACCTGGCCACCTTCCTTCCAGGGTTCCAGCTCCTGGCTGGTGACACCCGGAAAAGTAAACAGGAACGGCATGGTCAGGTAGGACCAGAGCGCATATCCATTGAAGTAGGCACGGTGAAGCGGATCCCACGGAGTGGTTTGCTCGTGCTTGAAGAACGAAGCCCTGGGGTCCGAACGCTCAGCGATCACTTTGCCCTCGGTGGTTTCGATGGCGATGCGATCAGGCGTGAAGGCGGTGCGCTGGTTCAGCGCACCGAACGGCATGACCGAGGCGCGCTGTTCATGCAGCCAGACAGTCATCTGCCGTGGAGCATTGTCTTGCGTTAACCCCTTCATGGCCCACAACGAACCGCCGGTCACAAGAGTGACCTGGACAGTGTTGAAAGTGTTCCAGCGCTCGAGACCGCCGTGGGCAATCAGGACTTGTTCCAGCAGGTCGTGCTTGTGCGCCTTCATGATGGCCGTCCTCCTCAAGTTGGAAACGGGGTCATTCATGAGTGTAGTCGTGCACCTGGGGCAGAGTCCTTACGATTCACAGGCCAACGAGGCCTGCGCGGTCTTCGAATGCCGGGCGGGAAAATACGCCGCCGCAGCCACACCCACCGCGCCCATCACCACGCAATACCCCACGCACACCCATGGGCTCCACGGCATCAGTGCGATCAGCACCAAAGGCGTCACGCTGGCCCACAAGGCATAGGCAATGTTGTAGGTGAACGAGATGCCGGACACGCGGATTTTCGGCGGAAACAGGCTGACCATCACCGATGGCACCGCACCGACCACGCCGCAACCCAGGCCCGCCACAGCGTAGGCCAGGCCCAGCCAGGCGCCGCCGCTGATCAGGCTGGCGTAGAGCACGGCGATGCCCATCGGCAACAGCAGGCTGTAGAGCATGACAGTGCGCCAGGCGCCGATGCGGTCGACGATGAGGCCGGCCAGAACGCAGCCGATGTTCAGGAAGACGATGCCCAGGCTGCTCAAAGCGAACGTGTGACTAGGGGTCATGCCGAAACTTTTTTGCATCACGGTCGGGGTGATGACCACGAACACCACCACGGCGGACGTCAGCACGCAGGTGAGGATGGCGGCGGGCAACAAGGCGTGGCGATGGTCCCGCAGCACGGTGCGTAGCGGCAGTTCCGTCGCGCCCTCGCGCTTGGCTTGCAGGGCCATGAAGATCGGCGTTTCGCTCAGCCAGCGGCGCAGCCAGACGCCGATTACACCGAAGACCCCGCCCAGCAGGAACGGCAAGCGCCAGGCGTAATCGAGAATTTCTGCTGCCGTGAATATCTGCGCCAGCGCCGTGGCGGTCAGGGCGCCCAGCAAATAGCCGAAGGTCAGACCAGCCTGGAGGAAACCCAGCGCGTAGCCGCGATGCTGCAGCGGTGCATGTTCGGCCACGAACACCCAGGCGCTCGGCACTTCGCCGCCCACCGCCGCGCCTTGCAGGATGCGCAGCGCCAGCAGCAGCAACGGGGCGAAATAGCCGATTTGCGCGTAGGTCGGCATCACGCCGATAAGCAGGCAAGGCAAGGCCATCATCAGGATGCTCAGGCTGAACACCCGCTTGCGCCCCAGGCGATCGGCGAAGTGCGCCATGAGGATGCCACCCAGGGGCCGTGCCAGGTAGCCGGTGGCGAAAATCCCGAAACTTTGCAACAGGCGTAGCCATTCGGGCATTTGCGGCGGGAAGAACAGTTGGCTGAGCACCAGGGCGAAGAAGACGAAGATGATGAAATCGTAGATTTCCAGCGCGCCACCCAGGGCGGCGAGGCCCAGGGTTTTGTAGTCGGATCGGCTGAATCGGGCGTCTGGCAGATGAGTTGTGGCAGTCATGGGCAGATTTAAACAAGAAAAGTTTTTGAGAAGGACGGTTCAGGCGTCTTGGCCGTCGTCCATGGGCTGTGCCGGTGGTTGGTCTGGCTCAGCGTCTTCGGCCTCTTCAGCAGGCAGGAAATCCTTGCGGCTCTGGGCGATGGCCCGGCGTATTTCGTCGCCTTTGGTGGGGCAGTTCTTGAGGCGGGCGATGCCGTCGGGTTTCTGCGTCATCGCCATCCTCCGGTATGAATGAACAGGGGCTCGATAGTGCTCGCTTTTGGCGCGTGATGCCAATTTTGTGGTTGAGGGTTGCTGCCCGACCCAGCGGGAGCAAGCTCCCTGGCCACAGGGAGCTGTTGCTTGGATTAGCGGTGGTAGCGACGCACTACGCTACTGTTGCGCAAGACGTGACCGTTGATTCTTTCCATCAGTTGAGGGCGTGTGAGGCCGGCTGGCAAGGCGTGCGGGGGCAGGTCGAGCGCGTATATCTGAATCAGGTAATGGTGAGCGCTGTCGCCGATAGGTGGGCAAGGGCCTATATAGCCGCGGGTGTTTTTACTGTTGGTACCGCTTACGCCTTCAAGGGCGGACTGGGTGCCCATGCCGGTCGGAATATGCCGCGTGCTGGCCTTGATGCCGTAATGAACCCAGTGGTCGACTCCCTGGCCTTTCTGGCCGTCCGGGTCGTGCATGACAATGGCGTAGCTGAGGGTGCCGGGCGGGCCCGCTGTCCAGCTCAAGGCCGGGGAAATGTTCTTACCGCCGCAGTTGTTGGCGTCACTGGCGGCCGCCGCGGTGAACAGCCGGTTATCCGACACACCTGGCATGCTGAGGGTGAAACGTTCCTGAGCCTGGGCCGCCCCTTGTGCGCACAGCACGAGGGCGATGGCCGCCAGCCAGGGAGTAAGGGAAGTCGATCGAGTCATACCGGGCACCTTATGCAGATCAGGCCATGGACGGCCTGCGAACTATAGCCGCAGCGCCTGCCAGGTTTCAGTGACAATTACGATGAACTTCGAATCCGCCACATCGATCTGCGTTGACCGTGATTCGCGACATCACCCATCCCCCTGTGGGAGCGAGCCTGCTCGCGATGGCGATGGTTCAGTTGGCATCCATGTTGACTGAAATACCGCTATCGCGAGCAGGCTCGCTCCCACATTTTGATTTGTGCTGACCGTACTCTGTGGGAGCGAACGCGGCGTTTTGAAGGAAATCTCCGAGGAACTGGAAAGCAACAAGATCAACAATCACAGCCTGCGGCAGCGCTTACACCGAGTGATCGACCGGCAGGTGAATCACCCGGGGCCTTTCCAGTGGTGCCAGTGGCGGCGGTTGCAGTTCCGGGCTCAGCAGATGGAAATGCGCCACGACGTGGCTGATATCACCGTCCTGGTTGTTATGGATGATCTTGGAGCCGGGCCGGCGCAACGTGTCCAGACGCGCGTCGGTCAATTTGAAGCTTTCGCTCAAGCTTTGATCGTCCACCACCGGCGCTGGCAGCCGACGCTGGGCGAAGCTGCGGCTTTTGCGCTGCTGATAGCGCGCCCAGGTAATCAGGATCACCGCATTGACCAAGGCGATCCAGCCATATATCTGCAACGTCCCGAGCGTGTCCATGAGCGAGCCACCGAGGCGCGGGCCTGCCTGGCTGTCAAACAGGGGCCAGAGCCCGTTGACCAACAGATACAACAGGCCCAGCCACGCCAGCACGGTAAAGAGCGCATCGATGACCACCAGAAAAGGTCTTTGTCGGGTCCTGATAATTTTCATCGGATCACTTCCTCTTCTTCGTCATCGAACGGTTTGATGCCGCGATCCGGGCTGACCCAGCGCGCGCGTTTCTGATGCTGCCCGAACAGCACTTTCGGGAAACTCACCAAGGTGGTGAACAGACTGATCAGCCAGAACACCAATGGGTACCACACCACCCAGAACATGATGTGCCACAAACCCTTTTCGTAACGGCGATCGATCAGGATGCTCACCGCGAACTGCATCAGGCACACCACCGCCAACAGCAACCCGGTGAAGGCCGGCGGCATGAGGTGATCGACCGCGATGGCCGCTGGCATTTCGACGAATTTACCGGCGCCCCAGAAGATCACCGACAGCAGGAACGTGAACGCCCAACCGGTGGACAGGCAGTATTCGAACAGCAGCGGCCACAGGTAGCGGTGGCGGTATTGCCAGATGCCGCGGATGTTCTTGAACAGCACTTCGGCCCCGCCCTGGGCCCAGCGCAGGCGCTGCCGCCACAGGCCGCGCAGGGTTTCGGGCATGAGGATCCAGCACAGGGCACGGGGTTCGTAGAAGATGCTCCAGTGGTCCAGTTGCAGCTTCCAGCTGATGTCGATGTCTTCGGTGATCATGTCCGGGCTCCAGTAGCCGACCCGGTGCAGGGCCGTACGACGGAAGGCGACGATCACACCGGAGACGGTGAAGATCCGCCCGAAGACGCGCTGGGTACGCTTGATCAAGCCAATGATCGAGGAGAACTCACCGACCTGCACCCGGCCGATCAAAGTCGAACGAGTACGGATACGCGGATTACCGGTCACTGCACCGAGGCGGGCATTGTCCAGCATCGGTGCCACCAGGTAGGCGCAAGTGTTGGGTGCCAACAGCGCATCACCGTCGATGCACACCAGGTATTCACTGCGCGCCGCGATGGCGCCCATGCGCAGGGCCACGGCCTTGCCCTGGTTTTCCGCCAGATGCAGCACGCGCAGGCGCGGGTCATCAGCCGCCAGTTGGTCGAGCACTTGGGCGGTGTTGTCTTTCGAGCCGTCGTTGATGGCGATGACCTCGATGTTCGGGTAATGCTGGCCCAGCGCGGCGTGTATGGTATCGGCGACGTTGTCGCCCTCGTTGAAGCACGGAATCAGAATGCTGATCAGCGGTTCCCCGGCCAGCGGCGGCGGCAGGGTGTCGTCCTTCCACGGCCAGTGACGCTCCCAGTGCAGCCAGAAATACAGGCCGCCGGCGATCCACAGCCCGGACATGAACAGCGGGTAAAAGAACACGAAGTCCATCAGGAATTGCCCGGTGACCAGGAAGATCAGGCCCAGGGGCACCCCAAGGACGATCGCCAGCACCAGCAGGGCGAGCAGTCTGTCGAGCATGTCAAGGATTCCACTTGTTGGAGAGCGCCGGCCGCACGGTTTTCACAGCGGGCTGGTCTTCGATGAAGTTGTCCGGGTAGTAGCCGAAACTGGTCACGCCTGAACGCTTGAGGCGTCCCATCCATTCGGCCAATTGTTCGCCGTCGATGTCGCTGACCGGTTTGCTGTGCCAGTCACGGGCCTGCAATTCGAACACCGTGCGCTTGAGCGCACCGGGGCGGGCCTTGACGGTCTCCACCAGGCGCTCAAGCCAGGGACCGGATTGCTCGCGGGTCTGCTTTTCCATCAACGGCATGGCCATCGGGGCCGTCCAGTTGTAGGCACCGAGGAAGTCGTCCAGGTTCTGGGCGAACCAGGCTTCGCTTTCGGGATTGAGCATCGGTTCGGCGAAAATATTGCGCGCTGTCAGCACCTGCGGACCACGAATCGCGCGGACCTTGGCAGTGAGCTCGTGGGTGAAGTCGATCAAGTAGCGGCTCTTGAAACGGGTCCAGCGCTGCATCGCCGCCGGGTCGTCCCGCAGGGCGGCGATGGACGTCGGCAGGCCGTTGGCGGCATAGACTTTCAGGGCAGCGGGGCCGGCGTCCTCGAAGTCAGAAAACACGGCATCGTCGTGGTACAGAACGCCGTCCACCGAACTCATCCGTGCCAGGTCTTCGTAGATTTCACCGATGACACGTCGCACGCTCGGATCGAAGGGCGACAAGCGTACGTACTGATCCGGGTCCACACCCGTGCGGCCGGTTTCCGGGTCCCAACGTTGTACGCGGGGCAGTTTCGAATCCAGGCCAAAACTGAGCACTGGCATCCAGGCGAAGACCTTGGCGTTGGCCCGGGTTTTCAGTTGCCACGCAACCCGATCGAACAGATCGGCCCGTACCGGCAGATGACGGTTGGGAAAGTACAGCGAATGCACCAGACCATCACCTTTCGGATCGGCAAAGGCTTGCAGGAAAACGGTGTTGGCGCCCAGGTCGTAGATGCGCTGGATCAGCTTGCCGACATTGGCTTCCTGCTGCACAGGATCCGGGTCATAGACGTAATCCAGGTCGACATGGACCACCCGCAGGGGGTCCATGGTCTGCACGCCGACGACGCTCTCGGCGAAGTGCGCACCATCCGGATCGGAGGCCACCAGAAAACGCGGGCCACTCATCAGGTTATTGAGGCTGTCCAGACCATCTTCCAGAGTCAGGGCCATTTGGTAGCCTTCGCTGCCAATCACCTGCAAGGCGGTGCCATCGGCGGCACCGTAGGGCCAGACCCACACGCGCGGACTGTAGCCGGTGACCTTGCGGATCTTCTCGGAAATGGCCACCACGTCCTTGCGCTGGCGAGCCTGGAAATCAGCTTCGCTTTCATAGCGACCGGTGGCGGGATCGTAGCGCCGGGTCGTCGCCGCCGGTTGCAGGTTGCCTTGCGGGTTGGCCAGTACCCCTTTGTGATTGGCGTCGGTGTGGGCGGCGATTTCCACCAGGCCCGATTTCGAGACCTCGCGAATTTGCTCCCAGGTCAAAAACTCGGAGCGCTTGCGCGGCACTCCAGCGAAGTCCACCGGCTGGTTCGACGGCGTGTCGATCCAACTACCGACCGGGGCCAATAGCGCCGGCCAGTTATAGGCGCGCAGGATCGGCATGACGCGGGTGTAAAAGCTTGAGTAACCGTCGTCAAAACTCAACAACACCGCCCGCGGCGGCAGTTCCGGGCCACCGTTGCGAGCGGTGATGATCTGGTCCACGGTTACCGGCTGGTAGTTGTTTTCCCGCAGCCAAGCCAATTGCTCGATCAGGCGCTCGGTACGCACGGCCACGAGCGCCTGGTCGGGGTCGCGGTCTTCCACGTCGTGATAGGCGATGCCGAGCACATGGTTTTTCGGCCATGGGGCGTCGTTGGCCGCCAGCGGGCGCTGTGAGGGCGCTGTGAACGCCGGGGCTTGCTGGGCACAAGCGCTGATCAGCAAGACCCCCAGCAGAAGGATGAATCGCGAAATGACAGGCATCTTCAAACTCTTCTAGAAGCGGTAGGTGAGGTCGACAAGCAGGCGCAGATCGCTTTCGCGGTCGCCGTCATAGGGGCGGTTGAGCCAACTCAGTGCAGCACCTGCCTCAAGCACGTCGTTCCAGATAAAACGCTGGCCGTAGCTGAGCAGGCCCATGGCACCGGTGCTGTGGTCGCGCTGGCTGTAGGTACCGGCGCCGGCCTGGAACTGCTGGCTCCACGTCGTTTCGTAGCGGCGGTACAACACATGATTGGCGCTGACGGTCGGCATGACGCTCAGATCTGACTTGGGGTTGAAGTAGGGGACTTCGTCAGAGCCGCTGTTGCGACTGGCACCCACTTCCAGGCCCAGCTCCACTTGCAGCCGCGGAGCGCTGTAAATGCCTTCGCGACCGGTGAGCAGGGTTTCGAGACGGTTGTTACCGTCACTGAAATGCGATGGGCTGACCGCCAGTTGCCACTCTCGGCTTTCGTGGGCACGCCAGCGAACGAAACCACTGCCGCCGTTGGCGCGAATACCGCTGTTGAGCGCCCGCAGCGGGGTGGCGGCCGAGAGGTAATCCAGGCTGCCACCGTACTGCCAGTGATCGTTGATGTCCCGGGCCACGGCCAGACGTGCCCCCTGCTTGTCACCGGAGCCGTACGAGTGGTTGGAGACTTCCGCTTCCAGCGTCATGTCACGGGTGCGGCGCTCCACACCCAGACGCTGCCAGCGATGGTGGCCGGTGCCTTCTTCGAAATCGCCGGTGGCGTAACCGACGCCACCGAATAGCCGCCAGTCTTCATTGATGGGTGGGCTGTAAAGCAGCGTTTCAATGCCGAAGTCGCGACTACCGGTGACTGCACCGGCATCGCCGCTGCCGCCGCCATAACTCTTGCCGGTGTAGGCTTCGATACGCAGTTCGGCCATGTCGTGCACTTCGCGCTGGCGTTGCAGGCGTTTGACGTGGGCGTTCTCCGGGTACCGGGCGACCACGTCATCGGTCAGCGCGTCCATCTGCCGCCACTCCTGCAGATCCATGGCGGCGCGGGCCTGGGCGACTTCCAGCTCACGGTTACGCGGGGTCGTGGTCTCGACTTCCTTGAGCAGGCTTTCAGAACGTCGCGGCCATTGCCGGGCCTGGTACAAATCAGCCTGGGCCAGTCGCAACCCGATGTTGCCGGGGCCTTGATTGACCAGGGTCGCCAGACGCGTCTCGGCGGTGGGCAGGTCGGCGCCATATGTGCCGGCCTGAGCGGCGAGTTGTTGTGCGTCCATCCATTCGTCATTGGGGTTGCCGATGGGCAGCCCCTTGAGCTCGACGCGTGGTTGCTGGGATTTGGCCAAGTCTTCAGCCAGGGCACGGGCCTCTTCGGATTTTTCACTTTCCAGCAGTGCGTAGTAGAGCGCGGTGCTGTCTTCGAAGCGGTCCGCCGGATCGGCGTCAGGTGCCGTCAGTACCCGGCGGTACAGGTCGACGGCAATCTCCGGTTCACGCTGCTCCAGATAGGAGGACGCCACCCAGCGCAAGGCATAAGTGGGAATGGCAACCCCTTCAGCGAGCAGCCTTTGGTATTCAGCAATCACTTCAGCTCGTCGAGCACGGGCGTTCAGGGCGCCGATACGGTCGATGCGCCAGCGCAGTACATCGTCATGAGCCTCGGCCACCGGAGTCCAGGTGGCGAGCAGCTTGTCGTAATCGGCCAGGGCGCGGTCTGCGATAACGAAGCGATCCTTCTCGCTGCGGCTCGCCATGTCCGCCAGGCGCACCCGTTCAGCCGCAACATCGCCCTCCAGTCGCCGCTGCACGCCCTGATCGATCAACCCGGGTTGCAGACGAGCCAGGCGCAAGGCCGGCTCAGGCAAGCGGGCACGTTGCAGCGCAATGATGTATTCGCGGGCGACCTCGAGATTGTTGCCGGCGCGAGTAAAGGCCTGGTCGTATTCGAACAGCGCCTCGTGTGGACTGTTGGCACGGGTCAGGGCATATCCCAAGGCCAGTCGACGCGTCGGGTCCTCAGGTTTGGCTGCGACCATAGTCCTGGCACGACTGACTGCTTCGTCGGGTTTACCGGCGTCGGCCTGGGTTAAGGCCAGACCCAGTTGCAGATGGGGATTCTGAGGTTCGACTATCAAAGCCTGGCGATAGAGCGCGGTGGCCGAGTCCCAACGCTTGAGATTGCGATAGGCACGTGCCGTTGCAGTCAGCGCCGCAACGGGCAGGTCGCGATAGCGGCCTTGGGCTTCATAGACTTTCACCACCTCGGCATCAAAACCGGCCCAGCTGGCAATCTGCAGATGGTCACTGATTTGCGCGGTGCTGGCCTGATCGGCCGGGACCTGGCGCAAGGCGGTCAATGCAGGCGTGTAATGGCCGGCGCGAGCGTCATGCACCATCTGGTCATAGGCGGTATCGGCAAACGCCAGCACCGGCCAGCACAATTGGCTGCACAGCGCGAGGCGAAACAACGGGCGCAAACCACATTGAATAAAGGGACCCACAGTACGCGGCATTCGTCAGCATCCTTACATGGCCAGCCGGGTCGCAGTGCCCCCTTGCCCATCAAACAGGAAGCCGGATCAAAGGAATCCAGCCAAGCTCTAATGGGCCTAGTTTTGCACTCTCGGGCCGCGCTTCTTCCAAAACGCCATAATTCTTCAGAATCGATGCAGATTTTCGCGGGCAAAAAAAACCGGCCTGTGCGCAATGCACAGGCCGGGCTTTGGATGTTGCTCCAGTCGATTACTGGATGGTTACGCCGCCACCCAACTTGTTCATCACAAACGCGGTGAATTGTTCGACTGTCATCTTCTGACCGTTGAAATCAACTTGATTGTTGGCGTAGTGCAGCTTGGTGACCACATCGTTGCCTTCAAGCGTTGCCAGCTCTGTGCCCACCGCCATCGCGCTGAACATATCGCTGGTGGCAGTGGCCTGATCGGCGATCAACTTGGCGTCGGTCTGGCCTTCCATTTGCGCCTGCACGGTCAACAGATCAACCAGCATCGGCTTGGAGACTTTCAAATTGAAATCCAGCAAGGCGAGCAACTGACGACCCAGTTGATCAGGCGGCAGGTCCATGGATTGCGGCTTGGTAAGGTCGATGACCAGCGTCGCGCGGCTTTCGCCATTGGCTGTAGTGAACGACAGATTTTCCAGTGCCACTTGCGGGCCGCCGGCCAGGAGTTTTTCCAGGTCGGCCTTGACCTGCGCCTCCTCAGCCTCGCTCAGCACCAGCTCTGGCGCTGGCTCACCGGCTGCTGCCGCTTCAGCCGCCGCCTGCTCGTAGGGTTGCAGCTTGGTTTGATAGACCTGCATGAGCGACATGGTGGCCGGGATGTCCAGGTTCTTCAGGCTGACCGCCATCTGCGCAGAACCGATAGCCTTATCGTTGAAGGACAACTCACCGACCTTGTAATCAGCACGCCCCGATGCGCTGGTGCCATTTTCGGTGCTGTTGTTCTTCATTTCGAAGTTCTTCAGGCCCAAGACCGACTTCTGCTCACCAAAAGTAGTCTTGCTGTTGCTGAGCATCAAAACGTTATCACCCATGTAATAACCATAAGTGCTCTTGCTCAGGTTGCTGGCGAGCGTCAGGCCGTTGAGCTCGACTTGCACCGGCGTCTGGTCTTCAGCAACAGTGGTCAGCTTGAAGCTGTCCATATAACCGTCAGCCTTGATTTTCTCTGCCTGGGCGCTGGAGGCCAGGTCGATCTTCAGACCAGAGAAACTGAGCTGGGACTGTTCATCCAGCTTGGTGTCCAGGGGCAGCAACTCGAACGTGCCGTGGGTCGACTGGTCGTAGCCCAAGTTGACCACACCTTTGAGCGGCGACTTGTCCTTGGCAGCGACGAACCATTTCTCGGTCAACGGCGTGCGTTCAAGTTCGGTGTGGCTGGTAGCCATGACCGGCAACCATTTGAGCGTCATCAGGCGCGAGAACGGCAGCGGGCCATGTTCGATGTTGTCGACGAACAGCAATTCAACCGGTTCATCACCAAACATCTCGCCTTCACCTTTGAGGCGATAATGGGCGGTGCTGCTGAAAGTCCCACGGTCCAATGACACCAGCTCGATCGAAGCCGTGCCATTTGACCCGGCCAGGGCCGTTTGCATTTGCTTGTTGCTGTCGGCTATGGCGGTTTGCAGCACTCCTTCGAGTTTCGTTCCGGTGTACCAGGCGCCACCCGCGCTGATTGCACCGACGACCACAACGATTCCCAGAAGTACGCTTGCTGATTTATTCATGAGTGATCCGATCAATATCCATGGTTGAAAAAGCCGTCGTCTTCCCTGACACCGCTAAGGGTGTGGCTCGACGCCGCGAAGTGGAGGGAGATTACCATCAGGCATGCCAGCGGGCCCAATGTTTAAAGGGGGGAAGCGTTTCTTGAGAGAGGGTCTACGAATATTGAACTTCAATCTCATCGAGTTGATGGTCGAACGTCTTCAGCCGTGCCGTCCAGGTGTACACCAACACTTCGAAATCACGATTGATCACCGTCGCGCCCGATGAGTCCGCGCGAGGATCGCAGAAGTCCAGTTGATAGCGCTCCCGCGCCATAGCGTTAGCGACGTCGCAGAGCTCACGAGCGTTGTTCAGCCAGTGCCAGTCGTCTTCGGCGACCTGTTTGTCCAATGCCGCACATTGGGTCTTCAAGGCCTCGAGACTTTTTTCCAATGGAGTACCGGTGAGTTCACCCATGACTTCCTGGAATGTGCGGCCAGGCTGCCAGTAACTGCCCCAGAAGTAACGATCGAAGACCGTTTCGACCCGGCGTAATGCAACCTTGGTATCCCAGATCAGCACCAGAGTCTTGCCCTGCTCAAGATGCTTTTTTTTGATGCGTTGGCCTTGGAGCGATGCCCAGGCCACGATTGCGATGGATATCACACCGATCAGCGCAGCCGCGCTATCGAGGAAGATCAGTGCTTTGTCGATCTGGTGAGTCAGCATGACGCCATAGAAATAAGTGGCCGAAAGCAACACCAACGCTGCGAGGGCGCACCAGAAGCCAGGAGCATAAGGGTTTTTCATTATTGGAATCCCCATGACCAGTGACGTCGCGGGCCATTTTTCAGATGCCCCGACTATCACAGCATAGCAATGGCCACAGGGTTTGCCGTGTGTGGACAGCAATCATGAGGGGCGATCCGATTACCGGCCCAAAACGACAGAACCCCTGTCTGCATCAGCAGACAGGGGTTCTGGGAATTCAATCTTGACGATGACCTACTCTCACATGGGGAAACCCCACACTACCATCGGCGATGCATCGTTTCACTGCTGAGTTCGGGATGGGATCAGGTGGTTCCAATGCTCTATGGTCGTCAAGAAATTCGGTAGCCAGCGCGTGCCTTGCGGTCACGTTCCAGCGAATGGGTATGCGATAGGTTTGTGTGTTGTGCGAACTTTCGGTTCATAGCGTCTTCACACACCGCAATCTGGTGCCCTGTATCGGGTCAGCAAATTGCTTGGGTGTTATATGGTCAAGCCTCACGGGCAATTAGTATGGGTTAGCTCAACGCCTCACAGCGCTTACACACCCCACCTATCAACGTCGTAGTCTTCGACGGCCCTTCAGGGGACTCAAGGTCCCAGTGAGATCTCATCTTGAGGCAAGTTTCCCGCTTAGATGCTTTCAGCGGTTATCTTTTCCGAACATAGCTACCCGGCAATGCCACTGGCGTGACAACCGGAACACCAGAGGTTCGTCCACTCCGGTCCTCTCGTACTAGGAGCAGCCCCTCTCAAATCTCAAACGTCCACGGCAGATAGGGACCGAACTGTCTCACGACGTTCTAAACCCAGCTCGCGTACCACTTTAAATGGCGAACAGCCATACCCTTGGGACCGGCTTCAGCCCCAGGATGTGATGAGCCGACATCGAGGTGCCAAACACCGCCGTCGATATGAACTCTTGGGCGGTATCAGCCTGTTATCCCCGGAGTACCTTTTATCCGTTGAGCGATGGCCCTTCCATACAGAACCACCGGATCACTAAGACCTACTTTCGTACCTGCTCGACGTGTCTGTCTCGCAGTCAAGCGCGCTTTTGCCTTTATACTCTACGACCGATTTCCGACCGGTCTGAGCGCACCTTCGTACTCCTCCGTTACTCTTTAGGAGGAGACCGCCCCAGTCAAACTACCCACCATACACTGTCCTCGATCCGGATAACGGACCTGAGTTAGAACCTCAAAGTTGCCAGGGTGGTATTTCAAGGATGGCTCCACGCGAACTGGCGTCCACGCTTCAAAGCCTCCCACCTATCCTACACAAGCAAATTCAAAGTCCAGTGCAAAGCTATAGTAAAGGTTCACGGGGTCTTTCCGTCTAGCCGCGGATACACTGCATCTTCACAGCGATTTCAATTTCACTGAGTCTCGGGTGGAGACAGCGCCGCCATCGTTACGCCATTCGTGCAGGTCGGAACTTACCCGACAAGGAATTTCGCTACCTTAGGACCGTTATAGTTACGGCCGCCGTTTACCGGGGCTTCGATCAAGAGCTTCGCGTTAGCTAACCCCATCAATTAACCTTCCGGCACCGGGCAGGCGTCACACCCTATACGTCCACTTTCGTGTTTGCAGAGTGCTGTGTTTTTAATAAACAGTCGCAGCGGCCTGGTATCTTCGACCGGCGTGGGCTTACGCAGCAAGTGCTTCACCCTCACCGGCGCACCTTCTCCCGAAGTTACGGTGCCATTTTGCCTAGTTCCTTCACCCGAGTTCTCTCAAGCGCCTTGGTATTCTCTACCCAACCACCTGTGTCGGTTTGGGGTACGGTTCCTGGTTACCTGAAGCTTAGAAGCTTTTCTTGGAAGCATGGCATCAACCACTTCGTCACCCAAAGGGTAACTCGTCATCAGCTCTCGGCCTTAGAATCCCGGATTTACCTAAGATTCCAGCCTACCACCTTAAACTTGGACAACCAACGCCAAGCTGGCCTAGCCTTCTCCGTCCCTCCATCGCAATAACCAGAAGTACAGGAATATTAACCTGTTTTCCATCGACTACGCTTTTCAGCCTCGCCTTAGGGACCGACTAACCCTGCGTCGATTAACGTTGCGCAGGAAACCTTGGTCTTTCGGCGTGGGTGTTTTTCACACCCATTGTCGTTACTCATGTCAGCATTCGCACTTCTGATACCTCCAGCAAGCTTCTCAACTCACCTTCACAGGCTTACAGAACGCTCCTCTACCGCATCACCTAAGTGATACCCGTAGCTTCGGTGTATGGTTTGAGCCCCGTTACATCTTCCGCGCAGGCCGACTCGACTAGTGAGCTATTACGCTTTCTTTAAAGGGTGGCTGCTTCTAAGCCAACCTCCTAGCTGTCTAAGCCTTCCCACATCGTTTCCCACTTAACCATAACTTTGGGACCTTAGCTGACGGTCTGGGTTGTTTCCCTTTTCACGACGGACGTTAGCACCCGCCGTGTGTCTCCCATGCTCGGCACTTGTAGGTATTCGGAGTTTGCATCGGTTTGGTAAGTCGGGATGACCCCCTAGCCGAAACAGTGCTCTACCCCCTACAGTGATACATGAGGCGCTACCTAAATAGCTTTCGAGGAGAACCAGCTATCTCCGAGCTTGATTAGCCTTTCACTCCGATCCACAGGTCATCCGCTAACTTTTCAACGGTAGTCGGTTCGGTCCTCCAGTTAGTGTTACCCAACCTTCAACCTGCCCATGGATAGATCGCCCGGTTTCGGGTCTATTCCCAGCGACTAGACGCCCTATTAAGACTCGCTTTCGCTACGCCTCCCCTATTCGGTTAAGCTCGCCACTGAAAATAAGTCGCTGACCCATTATACAAAAGGTACGCAGTCACCCAACAAAGTGGGCTCCCACTGCTTGTACGCATACGGTTTCAGGATCTATTTCACTCCCCTCTCCGGGGTTCTTTTCGCCTTTCCCTCACGGTACTAGTTCACTATCGGTCAGTCAGTAGTATTTAGCCTTGGAGGATGGTCCCCCCATATTCAGACAAAGTTTCTCGTGCTCCGTCCTACTCGATTTCATGACTAAGAGATTTTCGCGTACAGGGCTATCACCCACTATGGCCGCACTTTCCAGAGCGTTCCGCTAATCTCAAAGCCACTTAAGGGCTAGTCCCCGTTCGCTCGCCACTACTAAGGGAATCTCGGTTGATTTCTTTTCCTCAGGGTACTTAGATGTTTCAGTTCCCCTGGTTCGCCTCTTGCACCTATGTATTCAGTACAAGATAACCATCTTATGATGGCTGGGTTCCCCCATTCAGACATCTCCGGATCAAAGTCTGTTTGCCGACTCCCCGAAGCTTTTCGCAGGCTACCACGTCTTTCATCGCCTCTGACTGCCAAGGCATCCACCGTATGCGCTTCTTCACTTGACCATATAACCCCAAGCAATCTGGTTATACTGTGAAGACGACATTCGCCGAAAATTCGCATGCTCTAAGAGCAACTCACAAATTTTACCTTAGCCTGATCCGTTACCAGTGAAAGTAACGTTCAGTCTATCTTTCTATCACATACCCAAATTTTTAAAGAACGATCTAATCAAAAGACTAGAAATCAACATTCACCATCACATCGATGGAATGCTCATTTCTAAGCTTTCAGAAGCAGTTTATGGTGGAGCCAAGCGGGATCGAACCGCTGACCTCCTGCGTGCAAGGCAGGCGCTCTCCCAGCTGAGCTATGGCCCCATAACAAAATTGGTGGGTCTGGGCAGATTCGAACTGCCGACCTCACCCTTATCAGGGGTGCGCTCTAACCAACTGAGCTACAGACCCAATTTCGAGCGCGTAACTGTTAGCGTTGAGCTATCAGCTTGGAGCTTAAAGCTGCTTCTATCGTCTTCTTCAATGAATCAAGCAATTCGTGTGGGAGCTCATGAAGCAGCTGCGGTCGTCGATTAAGGAGGTGATCCAGCCGCAGGTTCCCCTACGGCTACCTTGTTACGACTTCACCCCAGTCATGAATCACACCGTGGTAACCGTCCCCCCGAAGGTTAGACTAGCTACTTCTGGTGCAACCCACTCCCATGGTGTGACGGGCGGTGTGTACAAGGCCCGGGAACGTATTCACCGCGACATTCTGATTCGCGATTACTAGCGATTCCGACTTCACGCAGTCGAGTTGCAGACTGCGATCCGGACTACGATCGGTTTTGTGGGATTAGCTCCACCTCGCGGCTTGGCAACCCTCTGTACCGACCATTGTAGCACGTGTGTAGCCCAGGCCGTAAGGGCCATGATGACTTGACGTCATCCCCACCTTCCTCCGGTTTGTCACCGGCAGTCTCCTTAGAGTGCCCACCATTACGTGCTGGTAACTAAGGACAAGGGTTGCGCTCGTTACGGGACTTAACCCAACATCTCACGACACGAGCTGACGACAGCCATGCAGCACCTGTCTCAATGTTCCCGAAGGCACCAATCCATCTCTGGAAAGTTCATTGGATGTCAAGGCCTGGTAAGGTTCTTCGCGTTGCTTCGAATTAAACCACATGCTCCACCGCTTGTGCGGGCCCCCGTCAATTCATTTGAGTTTTAACCTTGCGGCCGTACTCCCCAGGCGGTCAACTTAATGCGTTAGCTGCGCCACTAAGAGCTCAAGGCTCCCAACGGCTAGTTGACATCGTTTACGGCGTGGACTACCAGGGTATCTAATCCTGTTTGCTCCCCACGCTTTCGCACCTCAGTGTCAGTATCAGTCCAGGTGGTCGCCTTCGCCACTGGTGTTCCTTCCTATATCTACGCATTTCACCGCTACACAGGAAATTCCACCACCCTCTACCATACTCTAGCTCGACAGTTTTGAATGCAGTTCCCAGGTTGAGCCCGGGGATTTCACATCCAACTTAACGAACCACCTACGCGCGCTTTACGCCCAGTAATTCCGATTAACGCTTGCACCCTCTGTATTACCGCGGCTGCTGGCACAGAGTTAGCCGGTGCTTATTCTGTCGGTAACGTCAAAACACTAACGTATTAGGTTAATGCCCTTCCTCCCAACTTAAAGTGCTTTACAATCCGAAGACCTTCTTCACACACGCGGCATGGCTGGATCAGGCTTTCGCCCATTGTCCAATATTCCCCACTGCTGCCTCCCGTAGGAGTCTGGACCGTGTCTCAGTTCCAGTGTGACTGATCATCCTCTCAGACCAGTTACGGATCGTCGCCTTGGTGAGCCATTACCTCACCAACTAGCTAATCCGACCTAGGCTCATCTGATAGCGCAAGGCCCGAAGGTCCCCTGCTTTCTCCCGTAGGACGTATGCGGTATTAGCGTCCGTTTCCGAGCGTTATCCCCCACTACCAGGCAGATTCCTAGGCTTTACTCACCCGTCCGCCGCTCTCAAGAGGTGCAAGCACCTCTCTACCGCTCGACTTGCATGTGTTAGGCCTGCCGCCAGCGTTCAATCTGAGCCATGATCAAACTCTTCAGTTCAAACATCTTTGGGTTTTGAGAAAACCCTAAACTTGGCTCAGCAATCGTTGGTTACATCTTTGATTTCTCGCGGAGTAACTTGTGATGCTGATAATCTGTTGACTAGCAGTCTGACTCCACAAGCACCCACACGAATTGCTTGATTCAGTTGTTAAAGAGCGGTGGGTTGAGCCTTTCGTCTCAACCGAGGCGCGCATTCTACAGCGCCCAGTGTATCTGTCAAGCGGTTATTTTAAGAAGTTTTCAAAGTTTCCTCTGCAACTTCAACCACTTGCGCTTCCGATCTCTCGTTAGCGGGAGGCGAATTCTACAGCGTTACTCGCTGCTGTCAACACCTCTTTTTGACCGCTTTCGATCGAGAAGATCGAATCGTTAACGGAGCCAGGAAAACCGCCCCACCAACTGCTTCCCAAGCTTCGATGACCTGAAGCCCTGCGCTGCCGAAAATCGTTTAACTCATTGAAACTCAAGGAGTTTTTCGTTTCGACTGCGCCGGAAGTGGGGCGAATTATAGACTTCCAGAATTTGCCGTCAACCCTTAATTTCGTTTTTCTATCAATAAGTTGCAGGGCATTCGAAAAAGCCACCGCGCCCCTCAAAAAGCCTCTTCTATATAGAAGAGAGAATCAGAGCACCCCAGCCTCTCTCAACCCCGTCACCATCGCCTCATCCAACCCCAATACTCGCTGCAGGACATCCCGCGTGTGCTCCCCTAATAAAGGAGGCGCATTGCGATATTCCACCGGGGTCTCGGACAGCCGGATCGGGTTGGCAACCTGCGGCACTTTACCCGCCAGTGCATGAGGCAACTCCATCGCCAGCCCACGCGCCTGGACCTGAGGATCAGCAAACACCTGGGACAAATCGTTGATCGGCCCACAGGGCACACCAGCCTGCTCCAACTGAGCGACCCATTCGGCAGTGGTCTTGAATACCGTCGCCTGGCGAATCAAAGGTATCAATACTGCACGGTTCGCCACCCGCAACTTGTTTGTCGCAAAACGCGGGTCATCAGCCCACTGCGGCTGACCCGCGACCTCGGCGAACTTTCGGAACTGACCGTCATTGCCTACCGTAAGGATGAAGTCACCGTCAGCCGTAGGAAAGTCCTGATAAGGCACTATGTTCGGATGAGCGTTGCCCAACCGCTTCGGCGCGTTGCCCGTGGTCAGGTAATTCATCGCCTGGTTCGCCAGGCAAGCCACTTGAACGTCCAGCAAGGCCATGTCGATATGCTGCCCGCCGCCGGCATGATCGCGGTGAGCCAACGCTGCCAGGATGGCCACGGTCGAATAGACACCAGTCAGGATATCCGTCAGCGCCACCCCTACCTTCACCGGGCCCGCCCCCGCATCACCTTCAGGCCGGCCGGTGAGACTCATCAAGCCCCCCAACCCCTGGATCATGAAGTCATATCCGGCGCGCTTGGCGTAAGGACCGGTTTGACCAAACCCGGTAATCGAGCAATAGATCAGTTGCGGGTTGATCGCCTTCAGCGAGTCGTAGTCCAGGCCATAAGCCGCCAGCCCACCTACCTTGAAGTTCTCAATCAGAATGTCGGACTTGGCCGCCAACTCCCGCACCAACCTTTGCCCCTCGGGGTGCGTGAAATCGATGGTCACCGATTGCTTGTTGCGATTGGCCGACAAGTAATAGGCCGCCTCGGTGGTATTCTCGCCAGACGCATCCTTCAGGAACGGCGGTCCCCAGGCGCGCGTATCGTCGCCACCACCCGGCCGCTCGACCTTGATGACCTCAGCTCCCAGGTCCGCCAGGATCTGACCAGCCCACGGCCCGGCCAGCACCCTCGATAAATCCAGTACCCGCAGATGCGAAAGCGCGCCCATGCCGTTCCCCCTATTAATTGAACGCCTGGATACCGGTTTGCGCACGCCCCAGGATCAGTGCATGAACGTCATGAGTACCTTCGTAAGTGTTCACCACTTCCAGGTTGACGAGATGGCGAGCGATGCCGAACTCATCGGAGATGCCATTGCCACCCAGCATGTCCCGCGCCATGCGAGCAATATCCAGGGACTTGCCGCAGGAGTTGCGCTTCATGATCGATGTGATTTCAACAGCGGCCGTACCCTCATCCTTCATACGACCCAGACGCAGGCATCCTTGCAGGGCAAGGGTGATTTCAGTCTGCATGTCGGCCAGTTTTTTCTGGATCAACTGAGTGGCAGCCAAAGGACGACCAAACTGCTGCCGATCCAGGGTGTACTGGCGCGCGGTGTGCCAGCAGAATTCGGCAGCACCCAAGGCCCCCCAGGAGATGCCATAGCGAGCCGAGTTCAGACAGGTAAAAGGCCCTTTCAGCCCACGCACATCAGGAAAGATGTTTTCTTCTGGAACGAAGACGTTATCCATGACGATCTCGCCAGTGATCGAAGCGCGCAGACCGACCTTGCCGTGAATCGCCGGCGCACTCAGGCCTTTCCAGCCTTTCTCGAGAACAAAACCACGGATGTCACCGGCGTCGTCCTTACCCCAGACGACAAATACATCAGCAATCGGACTGTTGGTGATCCACATCTTGCTACCCGTGAGGCTGTAGCCGCCTTCCACTTTGCGCGCACGGGTAATCATCGCTCCCGGGTCGGAACCGTGGTTCGGCTCTGTCAGACCAAAGCAACCGATCCACTCGCCGGAAGCCAGCTTCGGCAGGTACTTCTGCTTTTGAGCTTCGGTACCGAACTCATTGATCGGCACCATGACCAACGAGGACTGCACGCTCATCATCGAGCGATAACCTGAATCAACGCGTTCCACTTCACGAGCGATCAAGCCATAGCTGACGTAGTTCAAGCCGCTGCCACCGTACTGTTCAGGAATGGTTGCGCCCAACAAGCCGACCTCACCCATCTCACGAAAAATCGCCGGGTCGGTTTTTTCATGACGGAACGCTTCCAACACCCGCGGCGCGAGCTTCTGTTGGGCGAACTGCTCGGCAGTGTCGCGAATCATGCGTTCTTCTTCGGTGAGTTGCTGGTCCAACAACAATGGATCAATCCAGTTGAAACTCGCTTTACCGGCCATGAAAGAATCCTCGCCAATCAGATTAAAAATCGTGGATTGATCCTAGGCGCGCTTTCCTATCAGAGCAAACGAGGATTACGCACGCTCTTGTGCTAATTTCTCACTCCGTAAACGCCCTGCACCCCGTTTACGACCCTGACGAGTGAGGTTGATGTACATGCGTAGAAAAATCCCCAGCACCGCCGCCCTGGTCAGCTTCGAGGCCGCCGCACGTCATGAGAGCTTCACCAAGGCCGCACAGGAGCTTTCCCTCACACAGGGTGCTATTTGTCGACAGATCGCCAGCCTGGAGGACTTCCTCGGTGTGGAGTTGTTCCGACGCTCACGGCGGGGAGTCAAACTGACAGAGGCCGGACTCTCCTACAGCCGCCGCGTTGCCACTCAACTGGACGCCGTGGAGCGCGATACTCTTTCAGTGATGGGGCATACCGGCGCCAACGTGATAGAGCTGGCAGTGGTTCCGACGTTTGGTACTCAATGGCTGCTACCGCGCCTCAAGGACTTCCAACAGCAGCATCCAGAAGTCACGGTCAATCTGACCAATCGCACGCGGCCGTTTCTCTTTGCGGATACGGATTTTGACGCAGCCATTTATTTCGGCGATGCGGACTGGTCCGGTACCGAATCCCACAAGCTGATGGGAGAAAACCCGATGCCCGTGTGCAGCCCTACCTTACTGGGCAACCGGAACAGCCTGACACCGCAAGCCATCGCCGAACTGCCCCTACTTCAGCAAACCACCCGCCCGTATGCGTGGCGCCAGTGGTTCAACTCACAAAACCTCAATATCGCGCGAGACCTGACAGGCCCGCGTTATGAACTATTCTCCATGCTTGCCCAAGCGGCGATGCATGACATGGGAATCGCCTTGATTCCACCTTTTTTGATCCAGCGCGAGCTGGCCGAGAAACGATTGGTCGTTGCCAATCGAAATGCCTTGTCGAGCATCAAGGCCTACTACCTGATGATCCCCGAACGAAAGGTCGAATCGGCCTCTCTGAGGGCTTTTCGCGATTGGCTGGTCAATCAAGCTAGTAGCTACAGCCTTGATTAACAAGGAAAAACTCTATATCCGACTCCGGTAGTAAGCTAATCAAAAGCGCTACAGATATAAATTTATGTCGCATACAGTCAATCTGTTACGAAATCAGTACCGTAGTCTCATAACCGTTCAAATACGTGGCTTTGAGCCACGTTACGCAGCTCATCAGGGTTCATTCACGTCGCCAATGGAAAAATCGTCAAATTTGGCCTGAAACCCTGGAAAGCCCAGCCTACAAGGGATATATGCCGATCATTGCGACATTCGGTCACAGGGTGACTTGTAGTTAATTTTCCGTCACCCGTCATAATCCCTTGAAGGGCTGAATTTTCGCCTGCAAAATGCCGCGCCCCGCCTGATTCGGCGGGATCGTGCTGATCGGCCGCCCCAGCCGCACCATCCGAAGTGCCTGGGTTTACTCAATAAGATCACGCAGGAGATTTGACGTGCACATTGGTGTTCCTCTCGAAACCCAGACGGGTGAAACGCGGGTTGCTGCAACCCCGGAAACCATCAAGAAGCTGATCGGCCAAGGCCATAAGGTCACTGTTCAAAGCGGCGCCGGCATCAAGGCCAGCGTTATCGACAGTGCCTATGAAGCAGCGGGCGCCACCATTGGCAGCGCCAGTGATGCTTTCGGGGCCGAACTGATTCTCAAGGTGGTCGCCCCCAGCGACAGCGAACTGACGCTGATCAAGAGCGGCACCGTTCTGGTGGGCATGCTCAATCCGTTCAATAACGAAACCATTGCCAAGCTGGCCGAACGCGGCATTACCGCTTTCGCCCTTGAGGCTGCACCACGTACCTCCCGTGCCCAGAGCCTGGATGTGCTGTCGTCTCAAGCGAACATTGCCGGCTACAAGGCCGTGCTGCTGGCCGCCCACCATTATCCACGCTTCATGCCGATGCTGATGACCGCCGCGGGTACCGTGAAAGCGGCGCGGGTGCTGATTCTCGGTGCTGGCGTGGCTGGGTTGCAGGCGATTGCCACGGCCAAGCGCCTGGGTGCGGTGATCGAGGCGTCGGACGTGCGTCCGGCAGTGAAGGAACAAATCGAATCCCTCGGCGCCAAGTTCGTCGATGTACCTTACGAAACCGACGAAGAGCGTGAATGCGCCGTCGGCGTTGGCGGCTACGCCCGGCCCATGCCTGCCAGCTGGATGCAGCGCCAGGCCCAGGCCGTGCACGAGCGCGCCAAGCAGGCTGACATCGTCATCACCACCGCATTGATTCCGGGCCGCAAGGCACCGACTTTGCTCAGTGCCGAAACCGTCGCACAGATGAAACCCGGCTCGGTGGTCATTGACCTCGCGGCAGCCCAGGGCGGTAACTGCCCGCTGACCGTGGCCGATCAGGTGGTGATCGAAAATGGCGTGACCATTTGCGGTCCGACCAACCTGGCCGGCGAAGTCGCGGCAGACGCTTCGGCGCTGTACGCCCGTAACCTGCTGGACTTCCTGAAGCTGGTCTTCACCAAGGAAGGTCAGTTCGACGTGAACCTGGAAGACGACATCGTCGCCGCGTGCCTGATGTGCCGCGACGGCCAAGTCATCCGCAAAAACGCCTAAGCAGGGATTCAGACAATGGAAGAGCTTATCTCCCCCGGTATCTACAACCTGATCATCTTTGTGCTGGCGATTTATGTCGGTTACCACGTGGTCTGGAACGTAACGCCCGCGCTGCACACACCGCTGATGGCGGTGACCAATGCCATTTCGGCCATCGTGATCGTCGGCGCCATGCTTGCCGCCGCACTGACCGTGACCCCGCTGGGCAAGACCATGGGCACCCTCGCCGTGGCCCTGGCCGCAGTGAACGTGTTCGGTGGCTTTCTGGTGACGCGCCGCATGCTTGAGATGTTCAAGAAAAAAGCCCCGAAAGCCGTAAAAGAAGAGGCGCCCAAGTAATGAGCATGAACCTGGTAACGACGCTCTACCTGATCGCGTCGATCTGCTTCATCCAGGCCCTCAAAGGCCTGTCGCACCCCACTACATCTCGCCGAGGCAACCTGTTCGGCATGCTCGGCATGGCGCTGGCGGTGCTCACTACCGTGGGTCTCATCTATAAGTTGGGCGCCGAGCTGGCTACCGCAGGCATCGGCTATGTGATCGTCGGTCTGCTGGTCGGCGGCACTGCCGGGTCGATCATGGCCAAGCGCGTCGAGATGACCAAGATGCCCGAGCTGGTGGCGTTCATGCACAGCATGATCGGCCTGGCCGCGGTATTTATCGCGATCGCCGCCGTGGTCGAGCCGCAGTCCCTGGGCATCGTCAAGCAACTGGGGGATTCAATTCCGGCCGGTAACCGTCTGGAGCTGTTCCTTGGCGCCGCCATCGGTGCAATCACCTTCTCCGGTTCGGTGATCGCCTTCGGCAAGCTGTCGGGCAAGTACAAGTTCCGCCTGTTCCAGGGCGCACCGGTACAGTTTGGCGGCCAGCACAAGCTCAACCTGATCCTGGGCCTGGCAACACTGGGTCTGGGCCTGATGTTCATGTTCACCGGCAACCTCGGGGCATTCGCCCTGATGCTGGCCCTGGCGTTTGTGCTGGGCGTGCTGATCATCATCCCGATCGGCGGTGCGGACATGCCGGTGGTGGTGTCGATGCTCAACAGCTATTCCGGCTGGGCTGCAGCGGGTATCGGCTTCTCGCTGAACAACTCGATGCTGATCATCGCCGGCTCCCTGGTGGGTTCCAGCGGTGCGATCCTCTCGTACATCATGTGCAAGGCGATGAACCGTTCGTTCTTCAACGTGCTGCTCGGCGGTTTCGGCAACACGGCGGATGCCGCTGGCCCGGCAGGCTCCAAAGAAGCCCGTCCGGTGAAATCCGGCTCGGCTGACGACGCCACCTTCCTGCTGACCAACGCCGATACCGTGATCATCGTGCCGGGCTATGGCCTGGCGGTGGCACGGGCGCAGCACGCGCTGAAAGAGCTGACCGAGAAGCTGACCCATCACGGCGTGACCGTCAAATACGCGATCCACCCAGTGGCCGGTCGTATGCCCGGGCACATGAACGTATTGCTGGCCGAGGCCGAAGTGCCTTACGACCAGGTGTTCGAGATGGAAGACATCAACTCCGAGTTCGGCCAGGCCGACGTGGTGCTGGTACTGGGTGCCAACGACGTGGTCAACCCGGCGGCGAAGAACGATCCGAAGTCGCCGATTGCCGGCATGCCGATCCTCGAAGCCTTCAAGGCCAAGACCATCATCGTCAACAAGCGCTCGATGGCCAGCGGTTACGCCGGCCTGGACAACGAGCTGTTCTATCTCGACAAGACCATGATGGTGTTCGGTGACGCCAAGAAGGTCATCGAAGACATGGTCAAAGCGGTGGAATAACGCTCACTGCTTCGCCACTAACGCCCCGACTTGTCGGGGCGTTTTGATTTGTATCAAGGCCGAACGTTACCGATCCGGTAATAATGTTTTGCCTGAAACGCCCGTAATAGACGCCTTAAATGCGACTTTTGTAGCGGGTCGGGCACGGCGCGAATTCACTAGACTGCGCATCCAGCTTCCAGCCCGAGATAACCACCCATGTACCGTGATCGCATCCGCCTGCCTTCGTTGTTGAACAAAGTGATGAGCGCTGCCGAAGCAGCCTTGCTGATTCAGGACGGCATGACCGTCGGCATGAGCGGTTTCACCCGCGCCGGAGAAGCGAAAGCAGTGCCCCACGCCCTGGCTGAGCGCGCCAAGGTCACGCCACTGAAAATCAGCCTGATGACCGGTGCGAGCTTGGGGAACGACCTCGACAAGGAACTCACCGAAGCCGGCGTACTGGCCCGGCGCATGCCATTCCAGGTCGACAGCACGTTGCGCAAGGCGATCAACGCTGGCGAGGTGATGTTCATCGACCAGCACCTGTCGGAAACCGTCGAGCAATTGCGTAACGCCCAGCTCAAGTTGCCGGACATTGCAGTGATCGAAGCCGTGGCCATTACCGAGCAAGGCCATATCGTGCCCACCACCTCGGTGGGCAACTCGGCCAGCTTCGCTATTTTCGCCAGGCAGGTCATTGTTGAAATCAACCTGGCCCACAACCCTGATCTGGAAGGGTTGCATGACATCTATATCCCGACCTATCGCCCGACCCGCACACCGATTCCCTTGGTGAAGGTCGACGACCGTATCGGCAGCACCGCCATCCCGATACCGCCGGAAAAAATCGCCGCCATTGTCATCACCAATCAGCCGGATTCGCCTTCGACAGTCATGCCGCCGGACAGCGACACCCAGGCCATTGCCGATCATTTGATCGGCTTCTTCAAACAGGAAGTCGCCGCCGGGCGCATGACCAATAAACTCGGTCCATTACAGGCCGGGATCGGCAACATCGCCAATGCCGTGATGTGCGGGCTGATCGACTCCCCATTCGAAGACTTGACCATGTATTCCGAGGTCCTGCAGGACTCCACATTCGACCTGATCGACGCCGGCAAACTGAGCTTCGCCTCTGGCAGCTCCATTACGCTGTCGGGCCGGCGCAATGCCGACGTATTCGGCAATCTGGAGAAGTACAAGGACAAGCTGGTCCTGCGCCCCCAGGAAATTTCCAACCACCCCGAGGTGGTACGCCGCCTTGGCATCATCGCCATCAATACGGCACTGGAGTTCGACCTCTACGGCAACGTCAACTCCACCCATGTCTGCGGCACGCGGATGATGAATGGGATAGGCGGCTCGGGGGACTTTGCGCGTAATGCGCATCTGGCGATTTTCGTGACCAAGTCGATCGCCAAGGGCGGCGCAATTTCCAGTGTCGTGCCGATGGTCAGCCACGTGGACCATACCGAGCACGATGTCGACATCCTGGTGACGGAGATTGGCCTGGCCGACCTGCGTGGCCTGGCGCCAAGGGAGCGGGCGCGGGTGGTCATCGACAATTGCGTGCATCCGTCCTATCGCCAGGCATTGAACGAGTATTTTGAAGCGGCGTGCGCCTTGGGCGGACATACACCGCACATCCTGCGCGATGCACTGAGTTGGCACCTGAATCTGGAAGAGACCGGGCAGATGCTGGCGGTTTAATACAGCTGGATCACCCTGGCAGCAAATACAGTTTTCACTGGCCATCGCTTTCAGCCCACAAACCACAAAAACTGTACTACTGTACCTGTGATTTCCTACAGCAAACTCCTACACATCTCCGCTTTCACAGCAAAAACGCACGAAAATAGTGCACACAGGTACAGTTGCCTCAATATTGACCAGTACACCACCGTTTAACAGTTAACTGGTCTCTCACATTACAGGTGAACTGTATCTAGAGAGACTGGCCAAACGAGAGGATCATGGGCACCAGTTAAACCACTACCTAATCCCGCCATAAGCGGAAGGATGTCAACCATGGAACGTACACTCAGTTCCGAGCTGTTCTTCGAAGACAAAGCTGAAAAAAACCAGGCTTCCCTGCCTCTTCGCGTTATCGCTAACCTGATGTTGTGGCAGCGCCGCATCGCCAGCCGCCACCAACTGGCCCGTCTGGATGCACGCCTGCTGGCTGACGCCGGTATCAGCGAAGCACAACGCTACGAAGAGCTGAGCAAGCCGTTCTGGCGCTAACTCAGCGTCGCTGGCCCTGACCCATCGGGTCCACCGCCAGCACCGAATTGAACAAACAAGACCCGTCGCGGGAAACCGCGACGGGTCTTGTCGTTTCAGAGGCCTGGTTTTGCCAAAAACCACGCACCTGCACAGTTAAGAATAGTTAGAAAATAACCAGTACAGTTTTATCGAGCTGTTGTAGAAGCGTGGAAATTGCCAATGGCCAAGCTGTCATCCACCTCGTTCTGACCTAATATCGAAACGAACGTGGCGAAGCGGGTCGAGCATGCGTCTTCTCTTCCAGCTACACGCACCGGCACCACTTCATTATTCAAGGAGTTTCATCATGATCCGTCTTCGTCTGCTCAGCGCCGCCGCCCTGCTGGCCGTAGCCGCCCACTCCAATGCCAGTAGTTTTATCGTCACCACCGACTCCCTCGTGGGTGCGCTCAAGGCCACTTCCGACGCAACGTCCGATATCACTTCGTCGTTTCGCGACGACAAAATTGTCCTGGCCGCTCGTGACGATGCTGCCAGTTTCGTCGCCACTAACGGCGCCATCCGTGGTGTGAAACTGGAAAGCGCTCTGGATTACATCCGTCAGCAGGCACCGCAGTTGAACGCCTCCGACGCACAGCTGGCCCAAGCCATCCTGGTGATCTGATTCCAGACATGAAACATCGGGACGCCAATGGTGTTCCGATGTTTCAGCGCTGGCTCTGGCGCAGTGGTTTGCGCTAGCCTTCGGACTCACCATCAACAGTCGAGTCCCATGCGTTTCTACTCAGATCTGTCCCTCGCTTTTTTCTTCAGCGCTTTATGCTGGTCCGTTCCGGCCCATGCTTTCGATGTCTCCACCCAGCAAGTCGTGATCAGCGGCTATGCCACGAGCATGGTGACCTCCGCGCCCTTCGACCATAAACTGATCGCCGCCGCCCACGATGACGCTGCGGCATTCGTTGCCAGCGATGGGCAGTTGAGAGGTGCGCAACTGGAGTCGGCCCTGGATTATCTACACCGGACCCAACCAAAACTTCACGTCAGCGACCTTGAACTGGCACAGGCAATTCTCGTCCAATAGTTATCTTTATTCTTCGGAGTCGTTCCATGCGTAGCCCGCTGATTGCTGCCACCCTAGGCCTGCTGGTGTTGGCCGATGTGGCCCAGGCACAAACCCTGGTAGCCACCAGTAACATCGTCGTTCGCGCCTCCCAGCGCACGATCGATTTCACCTCCGACACCACCACATCCATCCGTGACTCGAAAATCGTTCGTGAAGCCCATGACGATGCGGCCAGTTTCGTCGCCAGTAACGGGGAAATTCGTGGCGCTCACCTCGAGGCCGCCTTCGACACCTTGCGCACCCGCGTACCGGAAGCCCGCGACGCCAGTGACCAGGTTCTCGCCGAAGCCATCCTCGCATTGTGAGGCCGTTCGCCGTCTGGCTGACGGCCGGGGTCGTGCTGCTCTTGAGCAGCACCGCCCAGGCCGGCCTGCAACTGCACCTTAACGACGAAGGACTGACCCCGGCGCAACAGCAGGCCAGCCAGGCGCTGCTCGATGAAGCGATGCAGGCCCTGCCGCCGCGATTCATCGAACAGCTGGACCGACGCATCAATGTGGGCTGGACCGACCGGATGCCCACCAACGCCTACGGCCAGGCCTCGCTGGTGTCGCAGTTGGACCTCAATCGCAACCTGCTCGACAGCCTCACCGACGGCAGTGCCGCCGCGCAAAAGACCCATCGGCCCCACGGCACCGTGCGGCGGGAAATGCTCGCCACGGTCCTGCATGAACTGACCCACATTTATGATCGCTCGCGTTTATGGCCAAACGCCGAACGCGCGCTGATCCAACGCTGCACCCGACGCACCAGCAGCGCCGGGCTGATCGGCCTTCCCGATGAATGCCGGGGCCAGAACGACCGCCGCTTCACCCTCAGTGATGATCCCCGCTTGCTGGACCTCGCCGGCTGGCCGCAATACGTCGGCCGTCGTGGTGAACGGGAACAGCATAATCGCCAGGTCGCCCGCAGCCCGGACATCTACGAAACGAGCAGCCCCAAGGAGTTCGTCGCGGTCAACATGGAGTACTTTCTCCTGGACCCGAGTTATGCCTGCCGACGGCCAGCACTGTATCGCTATTATCAGGAACACTTTGGCTGGGCCCCCGCCGCCAAGAATACCTGCGCCCCGTCATTCGCGTTCCTCAACGCCGGCAACGACTTTGCCAAGACGCCACTGGGCAAGGTTGATCCAGAGCGGGTCTACGCCATCGATTACCTCTTGGCCGAAGCCAACCAGAACTGGGTCAGCCGCTGGGGCCACAGCATGCTGCGGCTGGTGATCTGCGCGCCGGACCGCCCCCGTGGGCCGGATTGCCGGCTGGATCTGGATCAACACCTGGTGCTGTCATACCGCGCCTTCGTGGGCGATGTGCAGCTGTCGAGCTGGGATGGCCTGGTGGGCAAATACCCGTCGCGCCTGTTCGTACTGCCGCTGGCCCAGGTCATCGATGAATACACCAAGACCGAACTGCGCAGCCTGGCCTCGGTGCCGCTGAACCTGACACGGTCCGAAATCGAGGACACGGTTGAACACGCCGCCGAAATGCACTGGAGCTATGACGGCAACTATTACTTCCTGTCCAACAACTGCGCGGTGGAAAGCCTGAAATTGCTGCGCAGCGGCAGCAACAATGCGCAGCTCAAGGGGCTGGACAGCATCATGCCCAACGGTTTGCTGGAAGTGCTCAAGGGGCGCGGCCTGGCGGATACCAGCGTGCTCAATGATCCCAAGGAGGCCTTGCGCCTGGGTTACCGCTTCGACTCTTTCCGCGAGCGGTACCAGGCCATGTTCGAGGTGTTGAAGAAACACTTGCCGATCAAGCAACAAAACGTGGAAGACTGGCTGGCCCTGAGCGCCGCAGAACGCCGGCCATGGTTTGAACGGGCCGACCTGCGCACCAGCGCGGCGTTACTCCTGCTGGAACAGGCCAGCTATCGCCGACAACTGTTATTGGCCCAGGATGAGGTCAAACAGCGTTACCTCGGTGCCCGGGAGTTGCAGAACGGCGGCATGGAAAGGGCCAACGCAACACTGCAACAGATCCTCGCCAACAGCGGTTTCCTGAGCCGTCCCGCCGAGTTGCTGGGCAGCAGCGGTTACGGGCTGCCGCAGCCCAGCGAATGGCAGCGACTGGAATCCGAAAGCAGCTTGCGTCAGAAACAGCTTCAAACACTGACAGGGGATTTGGATAAGGAAGTCAGGGCCTTGCTTGAGCCAAGCCGCGCGGCAGAAATCAGTGCCAGTGAGGCTAACGTCAAAGAGATAGGCGAGCATTTGCGTAAGCTGCACAAGGCGGGTGGCGGGTTGGAGTTGCCTTGAAGCCACAAAGGGGTTCAGAACCGAGTTCTGAACCCCTTTTTTATTACTGGCAGACTCAATCAGGCAATCAGCTAATCCGCGCCTTACGCACCCCATCAGCCAAGGCAGCACATAGGCTCAACACCCCATCGATCGCCTGCTCCGGCGTCTCAGCGCTGGCGATATGGTCGATCAGGGCCGAACCGACCACAACCCCGTCGGCCAACCGTGCGATGGCCGCAGCTTGTTCCGGCGTGCGAATGCCGAAACCAATGCTGATCGGCAGATCGGTGTGACGACGCAGGCGCGTCACGGCTTCTTCCACATGTTCCAGCGTCGCGGCGCCGGCGCCGGTCACGCCGGCCACCGAGACGTAATACACAAAGCCAGAACTGCCGTTGAGCACGGTCGGCAAACGCACATCATCGGTGGTCGGCGTGGTCAGGCGAATGAAGTCCAGACCGGCGGCCTGGGCCGGCTCGCACAACTCACTGTTGTGCTCAGGTGGCATGTCCACCACGATCAGCCCGTCGACGCCAGAGTCCAGCGCTTCGCCAATGAAACGCTGCACGCCGTAGCGATGGATCGGATTGAAGTACCCCATCAGCACCAGCGGCGTATCGCTATTGTCTTCACGGAACTCGCGAACCATCTGCAGGGTTTTCGCCAGATTCTGCTGTGCGCCCAAGGCGCGGATGTTCGCCAACTGGATCGCCGGGCCGTCGGCCATCGGGTCGGTGAACGGCATGCCCAGCTCAATCACGTCAGCACCCGCCGCCGGCAGGCCCTTGAGGATCGCCAGCGAGGTGTCGTAGTCCGGGTCGCCAGCGGTCACGAAAGTCACCAGGGCGGCGCGGTTCTGTTCTTTGAGTTCGGCAAAACGAGTTTGCAGGCGGCTCATCAGTGTTTCTCCTGCTGGGACTGTTCCATGTGGTGCATTACGGTTTGCATGTCTTTGTCGCCACGGCCGGACAGGTTGACCACCATCAGGTGATCCTTGGGCAGGTTCGGGGCACGCTTGAACACTTCAGCCAGGGCATGGGCGCTTTCCAGGGCAGGAATGATTCCCTCCAGGCGACAGCATTTGTGAAAGGCTTCCAGGGCTTCGGCGTCGGTGACAGAGGTGTACTGGACTCGACCAATGTCGTGCAACCAGGCGTGTTCAGGGCCAATACCCGGGTAATCGAGGCCAGCGGAAATCGAATGGGCATCGATGATCTGGCCGTCGTCGTCCTGCAACAGGAAAGTACGATTGCCGTGCAATACACCGGGGACGCCGCCGTTCAGGCTGGCAGCATGCTTGCCGGTCTCGATACCGTAGCCGGCGGCTTCGACGCCGATGATTTCCACGCTCTTGTCGTCCAGGAACGGATGGAACAGGCCCATGGCGTTGGAGCCCCCGCCGATGCACGCCACCAGGCTGTCGGGCAAACGACCTTCCTGGGCTTGCAACTGATCGCGGGTTTCCTTGCCAATCACTGCCTGGAAGTCGCGGACCATGGCCGGGTACGGGTGCGGGCCGGCCACGGTGCCGATCAGGTAGAACGTGCTGTCAACGTTGGTCACCCAGTCGCGCAGCGCCTCGTTCATAGCATCCTTGAGGGTACCGGTGCCGGCGACCACCGGGATGACTTCGGCACCGAGCAGCTTCATGCGGAACACGTTGGCCTGCTGGCGCTCGATGTCGGTGGTCCCCATGTAGATCACGCAATCCAGACCGAAACGTGCGGCCACGGTCGCCGTGGCCACGCCGTGCATGCCGGCGCCGGTCTCGGCAATGATGCGTTTCTTGCCCATGCGCCGCGCCAGCAGGATCTGGCCGATGCAGTTGTTGATCTTGTGCGCGCCAGTGTGGTTCAGCTCTTCGCGCTTGAGGTAGATCTTGGCGCCGCCGCAGTATTCGGTCAGGCGCTCAGCGAAATACAGCGGGCTTGGGCGTCCGACGTAGTCACGCTGGAAGTAGGCCAGTTCTTCAATGAACGCCGGATCTTCCTTCGCCGCTTCGTATTCGCGGGCCAGATCGAGGATCAGCGGCATCAGGGTTTCGGCCACATAACGACCGCCGAATGCACCGAACAGACCGTTGGCGTCCGGGCCACTGCGCAGGTTGAAAGGGGTTGTAGGCTGGGTCATCGGGCGCTCCAGGCGAATGCGTAGAAAGACAATGAGGTTCACTCTACCCCTGACATCTCGCGCTGAAAACCGATAAGATCGCTGCAACCTGTCAGGAAAACTCACAGATAAAATGAGCCATGACCTTCCTCCGCTCAACGCCTTGCGCGCCTTCGAAGCCACTGCCCGCCTGAACAGCGTCAGTCAGGCGGCCGAACAGCTGCATGTCACCCATGGTGCGGTTAGCCGACAGTTGAAGGTGCTGGAAGAACACTTGGGCGTCAGCCTGTTCATCAAGGAGGGGCGCGGCCTTAAACTCACAGACGCGGGCATGCGTCTGCGGGACGCCAGCGCCGAGGCGTTCGAGCGATTACGCACCGTCTGTGCGCAGCTGACGCAAAGCACGGCAGATGCACCATTCGTATTGGGCTGTTCCGGTAGTCTGCTGGCGCGCTGGTTCATTCCTCGCCTGGGCCGGCTCAACGCCGACCTGCCGGATCTGCGTTTGCATCTCTCCGCTGGCGAAGGCGACCTGGACCCGAGGCGACCGGGGCTTGACGCGTTGCTGGTATTCGCAGAACCGCCGTGGCCGGCAGACATGCAGGTCTATGAACTGGTCAGCGAGCGGATCGGCCCGGTCATGAGCCCTCATTACGCCGGTTTCGCCCGTCTGCAAAACGCCCCGCCAAGTGCAATCCTGGGCGAGGCGCTGCTGCATACCACCTCCCGTCCCCAGGCGTGGCCCACTTGGGCACGGCAAAACGCCCTTGAACCCAAGGCGCTGAAGTTCGGGCAGGGTTTCGAGCATTTGTATTACTTGCTGGAGGCGGCCGTGGCGGGGCTCGGGGTGGCCATCGCACCCGAACCGCTGGTCGCCGAGGATGTGCGCGCCGGGCGCCTGGTCGCGCCGTGGGGCTTTGACGAAACCCCGGCGCGACTGGCGTTGTGGCTACCCAAGCGCGCCGCGGACGGGCGCGCTCGGCAATTGGCGCAATGGCTCAGGCATGAGCTGAACCAGCCGACTCAGTCGCCGCGCTTGCACAGCAAATAAGCCGCCAACAAACCCAGGGCCCCGACCGCGACGCCAGCGGTGGTCCAAGGATGCTCCTGAGCGTAATCACGGGTGGCGATTCCGGTTTCACGGGTTTTCACCTTGACCTCTTCATACGCGTCGCTCAGCAGATGCCGGGAATGTTTCAGCGCGTTTTCGGCGTTTGCCTTCAGCGACTTGAGGGTCTTACGCGACTCGTCCGAAGCGTCGTCCTTCAGGCTTTCCAACGACTTGAGCAGACTCTCGATCTCCGCTTCCATGCTTTGCAACGAGGCTTTACGTAACGAATTGCTGGCCATGGTGGCTCTCTCCTGCAGTGGTTGAGTGGCGTGTGTGAATTGGGACTCCAGCCGTTTCTGAAAGTGCAGTAAATCTGAACTTTCACCCGGTAAAAGGCGACACACGTAAGGCGAAAATTCGCTGCTAGGCTGTTAAAGACAACCAAGGAGAACGTCATGAGTGATCATCACACGTACAAAAAAGTCGAGCTGGTCGGCTCCTCTCCCACCAGCATCGAAGACGCCATCAACAATGCGCTGGCCGAAGCCAGCAAAAGCCTCAAGCACCTGGAGTGGTTCGAAGTCACGGAAACCCGTGGACACATCGAAAATGGCCGGGCCGCGCACTTTCAGGTGACCATTAAAGTCGGCTTCCGCATTGCCAATAGCTGACGGGCTGTGAACTTGCACGCTGGCGGAGTGCCATAGGGAATGGCGATGCGCTATCTGGCAAGCGCGTCATGTCTGTTCGATCCCTGCCCTATTGATCCGACCAAGGAGTGCGAGCGATGAAAAATTTGATGTTGGCCCTGGGTTTGCTGAGCCTTGCGGGTACTGCGTTTGCCGCCGGCAAGCCATGCGAGGAGCTGAAAAGCGAGATCGCAGCGAAAATCGATGCCAAAGGTGCATCGGGTTATACGCTGGAAATTGTCGATAAAGGTACGGCTACTGACGGAGACGTCGTCGGCTCCTGCGAAGGCGGCACGAAGGAAATCGTCTACAAGAAGGGCTGATACTTCAGGAAGGTCAAAGCCGACGCATGCGTCGGCTTTTTTATGCGCGTGATCAGCCTTTCATGACCTGCGCCAGCAACTCATAGGAGTGCAGGCGATCAGCATGCTCATACAGGTCGCTGGTGAAGATCAATTCATCGGCCTGGGTTTGCTCGATCAGCACTTCGAGCTTGGCGCGAATTTTCTGCGGGCCGCCGACCATGGCCAGGCCCAGGAAGTCACCAACCGCCTCTTTCTCATGGGGCAACCAGAGACCGTTCATGGTTTCCACAGGCGGGCGCTGCACCAGGCTCTGGCCACGCATCAGGGCCAGGATCCGCTGATACACCGAGGTCGCCAGGTAATCAGCCTGTTCGTCCGTGTCGGCTGCCACCAAAGGCACGCCGAGCATCACGTAAGGCTTGTCGAGCACCGCCGACGGCTTGAAGTGATTGCGATAAATACGGATCGCCTCATGCATGTAGCGCGGTGCGAAATGGGAAGCGAAGGCGTAGGGCAAGCCGCGCTCGCCGGCCAGTTGCGCACTGAACAGGCTCGAGCCCAGCAGCCAGACCGGCACGTTGGTCCCGGTGCCGGGCATGGCGATGATGCGTTGATCCGGCGTACGTGGGCCGAGGTAGCGCATCAGTTCGGCCACGTCTTCAGGGAAATCGTCCGCGCTACCGGAGCGCTCGCGACGCAACGCCCGGGCAGTCATCTGATCGGACCCGGGGGCGCGCCCCAGGCCAAGATCAATACGGCCTGGATAGAGGCTTTCGAGCGTGCCGAACTGTTCGGCGATGATCAACGGCGCATGGTTGGGCAGCATCACGCCGCCGGAGCCGACCCGAATGGTCGAAGTGCCCCCCGCCAGATAGCCCAGCAGTACCGCCGTCGCGGAGCTGGCGATGCCATCCATGTTGTGGTGCTCGGCGACCCAGAAGCGGGTGTAGCCGTATTTTTCCACGTGCTGCGCCAGGTCCAGCGAGTTGCGCAAGGACTGGGCAGCGTTGCCATCAGCGCGCACAGGCACGAGGTCGAGGGTCGAGAACTTCACTTCGGACAGCTGTTTCATGGGCCGGCATCTCCAACGGCATGAGGGGCTTTTCCTACGGGCAAAAGCCTGCCGTTTCTATAGGTGTGTTCCATGCAATGTGGGCATATACCCGAGTTTCAATAGCTACCATGAAATTTCCTACTAAATCGGTCGGCTAATCGACAGGATGAACTTTATCGGGCGGTCTATCCTCACAACCCTGACAACGAAAAACACCCAGGCGCGAACCCTCGCGCCGGATATTGAGGAGGCAGACATGGCTATCATCAAGAAAGCATCGGCTCATTGGGAAGGTGACCTGAAAACCGGCATCGGCTCCATCTCCACGGAAACCGGCGTGCTGCGCGAAGCCCCCTATGGCTTCAAGGCGCGCTTCGAAGGCGGCAAGGGCACCAACCCGGAAGAACTGATCGGCGCGGCCCATGCGGGCTGCTTCTCCATGGCGTTTTCGATGATCCTTGGCGAGGCTGGGCTCACAGCCAGCAGTATCGATACCAACGCCGATGTCACCCTCGATCAGGTCGAGGGCGGCTTTGCGATTACGGCAGTGAAACTGACGCTTAAAGCGAAGATCCCCGGCGCCAGCCAGGAGCAATTCGAAGAGCTGAGCAACAAGGCCAAGGAAGGTTGCCCGGTTTCCAAAGTGCTGAACGCCAAGATTACGCTGGATGCGACGCTGGTGAGCTGATGCGATACCCATCACAGCCTTCAACTGCGGCTGAAGGCTGTGATCTGTTTACCCTGCAGCAATTGTGGTCGAATGCACACCTGCAGTTTCAGCGCACAGGCAGTGCGCGCTGTCATGAGGAATTCGAGCATGAAACGATTCGCCCTGGCGGTCATCAGTTGCGCATTGGCCACGTCGGCCCTCGCGGCCCCCAAATCCTGTGAAGAACTGAAAGCTGAAATCGAAGCGAAGATCCAGGCGAATAACGTGCCTTCCTACACATTGGAAATCGTGACCAATGATGAAGTGCATGATGAAAATATGGTCGTGGGCAGTTGCGAAAACGGCACCAAAAAGATCATCTACCAGAAGAACGATAGCTAAGCCGTCCTACGGAACGCAATTGACCTGCCGTTCTTCGGCCACGATTTCACGCTTGGCGTTATAGAGTCGGGCGCTGGGGGTAAACGCCAGATTGCGACCCTCCAGGCGATAACGCTGGCCCGCCTCGAAATGGTCGTAACGCACAAGCATGTAGCACAGCCGCTCTTGCGGCTCGGCTTGCATACCCAGCCCACCACCGCCAGGCACCTCGAAGTCGAAACGCACTTTCAGTTCGTGGCTGCCCGGAGAAACCTGGAAGAAACGTCCGTCCTGCAGTCGTTGGCCATCCAGGCTTTCAGCCATCAGCATCTTGCCGCCCGGCATGGGCGTGGCGAAGTCGATCCAGGCCATGTTCGGATCAACCTTGGGCGGTGGGCTGGTTGCACAGCCGCTCATGGAGACAAAGGCCAATAGCAGCAGAGGTAGGCGCATGATGATTTCCTGAAGTCAGACAATGAGAATAGCGCCGATCAGCTTTGCTGACAGCCTGCTGGCGTGCCTTGGCCCACGACTTTTCGCTGTTGATCATAGAGCTTGGCCCATGGACGGAAACCGATGTTGCCAGCCTGCAACTGATAACGCTGGCCTGCGTTGAAGTCCTTGAACTTCACATTCAACCGGCAATCGCGCCACAGTGGCTCGGCATTCGGGCCGATGTTGCCGGGCTCGACGGCAAATTGATAACGCACCGTCAGCTCATGGCTGCCCGGCTGCACTTCAAAATAACGTCGGTCGAGAGACGTCTTGTCATCGACTTCCAGCGCTTGCAGCGCCGTGTCCTGATGGCTTCCCAGGTCGATCCATGCCTGCGACGGATCGGGATCGGGCAAACCGGCGCAACCGCTCAGCAGCAACAGGCCACTCGTCAGCATCAATACGCGCATAGCGAAGCTCCAGGCAGGCGGGATAGTCTTGTGGGCAGACTTTCCCAGGGTGATTCCAATTGATCAGGCCGCATCCAAGCCATCGGTTACTCGACCGTGTTTTCCGGATTTTGTTTCCAGGCCTCCTGCTTTTGTTACTCAACGGTTGTGCAAGCGTGGGTTACTACAGTCAGCTCGCCAGTGGACAGCTACGGCTGTTGCAGGCCCGCGAGCCAATCGACCAAGTGATTGCCGACCCCGCCCGTGATCCCACATTGCGGGCTCATCTGGCCAAGGCGCGTGCGGCACGAACGTTTGCCAGTGCGCAGCTGCACCTGCCGGACAACAAAAGCTACCGCCTGTATGCGGACATTGGCCGCCCATTCGTGGTCTGGAATGTCTTCGCCACGCCAGAATTTTCCCTAGCCCCGCAAAACCACTGTTTCCCCATCGCCGGTTGCGTGGCCTATCGCGGCTACTACAGCCAGGGCGCCGCCCGTGGCGAGGCAGCCTTGCAACGCTTGCGGGGCATGGATGTGGCGATTGGTGGCGTAGAGGCCTACTCGACGCTGGGCTGGTTCAACGACCCGATCCTGAGCTCAATGATGCACTGGGGCGACGAACGCCTGGCGACGCTGATCTTTCATGAACTGGCGCACCAGCGCTTCTACGTAAAGGACGACACCGAATTCAATGAATCCTTTGCCACCTTCGTCGAACAGCAAGGCACCCGGCAATGGCGCGCCAGTCGCGGGCTGGCGCCGGACAATGGCAAACGGATGCGCCAGCGCGAGCAATTCATCCAACTGGTCCTGGACACGCGTCAGCGGCTGGAACAGCTCTATACCCAACCCCTGCCGGCCGAACAGATGCGCCAGCGCAAGGCCGAAGAGTTCCAGCGCCTGCGCAGCGACTATGAACAACTGCGCGATACCCAGTGGGCGGGCGACAAATACTTCGACGCCTGGGTCTATGCGCCGCTGAACAATGCACGGCTATTGCCGTTCGGGTTGTATAGCCAGTGGGTGCCAGCGTTTGCGGCGCTGTTTCAACAGGAAGGCGGAGACTGGGTTGCGTTTTATGCCGCAGTGGAAAAGCTTGGCAGTTTGCCGATTGATGAGCGCAAAGCGGCACTGAAAGCGTTGGCAGGATCGGAGACTTCCGGTGAATGAACCGGCCTCATCGCGAGCAAGCTTTGCTCCCACAGAGCAGTGCTCGGAATTATGTTCCCACAGGGCAGTATTCGGAATGAAGCGCTAAGGGGTGTCATCTGTGGGAGCAAGGCTTGCCCGCGATGACGTCTGCCCAGACACATCCTGCTCCAACATTCCAAGTCAGATCCGTTGCTGCTGTCCTAGCCTTGAGACAAAAGACAGATCAAGGAGGATCACTTATGACGACACTGCCTCACTCCAATCAGTTGCGTTTCGGGCGCTATTCGCAGTCTGGGCAAATCTATTTGCTGACAGTGAATACGCGCAACCGCGAGCCGCTTTTTGGCCGCTTCAAGACAGGACGCTTGGTGGTTGATGCCTTTCGCAAGGCTCAGGAAGAGCAATTTGCCCATTCGTTGGCCTGGGTGGTGATGCCGGACCATTTTCACTGGTTGATCGAGTTGCAGGGGATCGGACTTTCAAAGCTGATGGCGAGAACGAAGTCTCGGACCACGGTCACCTTCAATCGATTGATGCAGCGGGAAGGATCGCTTTGGCAGGAGGGATTCCATGACCGAGCCATTCGTAAGGAGGAAGACTTACAAGCAGTTGCACGGTATATCGTGGCGAATCCGCTACGGGCGGGTTTAGTCAGGAAAATTGGGGACTATTCATTGTGGGATGCTGTATGGGTATGAGTCGGTTCAGGCTGTGTCCATGAGGGCCTTATCGCGGGCAAGCCTTGCTCCCACAGAGCAGTACCAGAATGCCTGAGGACCAAGGCATGCCCCTGCCTGTGGGAGCAAGGCTTGCCCGCGATAGCAATATGGCTACCCCTGCAAAAATGCCCGATGCAACTCATCCAGGGTCTGAAAGTGATACGCCGGGCCCTCGGCATTCAGCTCCTCATAACTGCCAAACCCATAGCCCACCGCCGTGGCATCCAGCCCATTGCTACGAGCGCCAATCAAATCGTGTTTGCGGTCGCCAATCATCAAGGTATTCGCCGGGTCGAGCCCTTCTTCAGCCATCAGGTGAGCAATCAACTCAACTTTGTCGGTGCGCGTACCGTCCAGCTCACTGCCATAGATCACTTTGAAGTGCCGGGCGAAGTCAAAGTGGCGGGCGATTTCGCGGGCGAAGACCCAGGGTTTGGAGGTGGCGATGTACAACTGCCGGCCCTGCTCGCCCAGGGTTTCCAGCAGGGGCATCACACCGTCGAAGACGCGGTTTTCGTACAACCCGGTGACTTTGAAGCGTTCGCGATAGAGATTCACCGCCTCCCAGGCTTTCGCCTCATCGAAGTCATAAAACTGCATGAAGGCCTGCAACAGTGGCGGGCCGATAAAGTGTTCGAGACGGGTCAGGTCGGGTTCGTCGATGCCCAGTTGGCTCAAGGCAAACTGGATCGAACGGGTAATGCCCTCGCGGGGGTCGGTGAGGGTGCCGTCGAGGTCGAAGAGTACGGTCTGGTAATGCATGCAAATTCCTGGGTAAGGGCGGGACGATTCAGAGCCGGTCGTAGCCTTCGGCCAGATGCAGGTCCTTGAGCTTCACGTAGTTCGCCGCGCTGTAGGTGAAAAAGGCGCGTTCCTTGTCGGTCAGCGGCCGGGCCTGTTTTACCGGGCTGCCTACATACAGGAAGCCGCTCTCCAGGCGTTTGCCCGGCGGTACAAGGCTGCCGGCGCCGATGATTACGTCATCGTCCACGACTGCGCCGTCCATGACGATGCTGCCCATGCCGATCAGGACCCGGCTGCCCACCGAGCAGCCATGGAGCATGACCTTGTGGGCAATGGTCACGTCATCGCCGATCAGCAGCGGGAAGCCATCGGGATTGAAGGGGCCGGCGTGGGTGATGTGCAGCACGCAGCCATCCTGGACGCTGGTACGGGCACCGATACGGATGCGGTGCATGTCGCCGCGAATGACCGTCAGCGGCCAGACGGAGCTGTCTTCGCCGATTTCAACGTCGCCGATCACCACCGCGGTGCTGTCGACAAAAGCGCCGCGGGCAAGCCGTGGGCTGTGATTCTGGTACGTGCGAAGGGTCACGATAGGCTCTCTCTTATCCGGTGATAGGCGCTGCTAGCTGCGGTGAACGTCGATTGTAATTAAGATGGGTCCATGTTTCTTCCAGCCAAGGTGTCAACCGTGAGCGTGAACAACCCTCTTTTGCAATCCTACGACCTGCCGCCGTTCTCGGCGATCCGTGCCGAGCACGTGCAACCGGCCATCGAGCAGATCCTGGCTGACAACCGTGCCGCCATTGCCCAGATCCTCAAGACCCAGGGCACTCAACCTACCTGGGCCGGCCTGGTGCTGGCGATGGACGAGCTCAATGATCGCCTGGGCGCGGCCTGGAGCCCGGTGAGCCATTTGAACGCCGTGCGTAACAGCCCGGAACTGCGCGAAGCCTACGAGGCCTGCCTGCCGGCGCTGAGTGCTTACTCCACGGAGCTGGGCCAGAACCGCGAGCTGTTCCAGGCCTTCGAAGCCTTGGCGAGCAGCCCCGAAGCCGCCGGTTTCGACGTGGCGCAGAAAACCATCCTGGAACATTCCCTGCGGGACTTCCGTCTGTCGGGTATCGATCTGCCGCCCGAGCAGCAGCAACGCTATGCCGAAGTGCAAAGCAAACTGTCGGAACTGGGCAGCCGCTTCTCCAACCAATTGCTGGACGCGACCCAGGCCTGGACCAAACACATCACCTCTGAGGCCGCCCTCGCCGGCCTGACCGACTCGGCCAAGGCACAAATGGCCGCGGCCGCCCAGGCCAAAGAGCTGGACGGTTGGCTGATCAACCTGGAATTCCCCAGCTATTACGCGGTGATGACCTACGCCGAAGACCGCGCCCTGCGTGAAGAAGTCTATGCCGCGTACTGCACACGCGCGTCAGACCAGGGCCCCAACGCCGGTCAGAACGATAACACTCCAGTGATGGAAGAAATCCTCGACCTGCGCCAGGAATTGGCCCAACTGCTGGGCTTCGCCAACTTCGCCGAGTTGAGCCTGGCGACCAAAATGGCCGAATCCAGCGATCAGGTGCTCAGTTTCCTGCGCGACCTGGCCAAGCGCAGCAAACCATTCGCCGCCCTGGATCTGGAACAGCTGAAGGCGTTCGCCGCCGAACAGGGCTGCCCCGACCTGCAAAGCTGGGACAGCGGCTTCTACGGTGAAAAGCTGCGCCAGCAGCGTTACAGCGTGGCCCAGGAAGCCCTGCGCGCCTACTTCCCGATCGACAAGGTACTGAGCGGCCTGTTCGCCATCGTGCAGCGCCTCTACGGCATCGAGATCGCCGAACTGAAAGGTTTCGACAGCTGGCATCCGGACGTGCGCCTGTTCGAAATCAAGGAGAACGGCCAGCACGTCGGCCGCTTCTTCTTCGATCTCTACGCGCGCGCCAACAAGCGCGGCGGCGCCTGGATGGACGGCGCCCGCGACCGTCGGCGCACCTTCGATGGCGTGCTGCAAAGCCCGGTCGCCAACCTGGTGTGCAACTTCACCCCGGCCGACAGCGGCAAACCCGCGCTGCTGACCCACGACGAAGTCACCACCCTGTTCCACGAGTTCGGCCATGGCCTGCACCACCTGCTGACCCGCGTCGAACATGCCGGCGTGTCCGGCATCAACGGCGTGGCCTGGGATGCCGTGGAGCTGCCGAGCCAGTTCATGGAAAACTGGTGCTGGGAGCCCGAAGGCCTGGCGCTGATTTCCGGTCACTATGAAACCGGCGAACCGCTGCCCCAGGACCTGCTGGAAAAAATGCTCGCGGCGAAAAACTTCCAGTCCGGCCTGATGATGGTCCGCCAACTGGAATTCTCGCTGTTCGACTTCGAGCTGCACGCCACCCATGGCGATGGACGCAGCGTGCTGCAAGTGCTCGAAGGCGTGCGCGACGAAGTCTCGGTGATGCGTCCACCGGCCTACAACCGCTTCCCCAACAGCTTTGCCCACATCTTCGCCGGCGGTTATGCGGCGGGCTACTACAGCTATAAGTGGGCGGAAGTGTTGTCGGCCGATGCGTTCTCCAAGTTCGAAGAGGATGGCGTGCTCAACGCCGACACCGGTCGCGCCTTCCGTGAAGCGATCCTGGCCCGTGGCGGCTCCCAGGAGCCGATGGTGCTGTTCGTCGACTTCCGTGGCCGTGAGCCATCGATTGACGCACTCTTGCGCCACAGCGGCCTGACCGAGGACGCAGCAGCATGAGCGAGGGGCCTGTGATTACCAAAAGGCGCTTTATCGCCGGGGCAGTCTGCCCGGCGTGCAGCGAACCGGACAAGTTGATGATGTGGAACGAAGACGGCGTGCCGCACCGTGAATGTGTGGCCTGCGGATACTCCGACACGCTCAACGAACAAGGCCTGTCGGTGCCCAAGGAATTGGGCACCCGGGTCAACACATCGGCGCTCAAAGTCCCGGACGCCAAGGTCCAGGCGGTACAGTTTTTCCCCAATCCCAAGTTGAAGAAAAAAACCGACTGAAATCTTCGGCATCACCTTCCGGGCCGCCCGGCCCGGAAGCGATACATATATACCGCAACGCGTCACGCCTTCCTCTCCAGACTGTTCCCCAGTCCAGACAGACAGGAAGGCTGCCATGCCCGACAATGACAATCCGCTGTTGCAGGCCTATGACCTGCCCCCCTTTGCGCAGATCCAAGCCAAACATTTTTCACCGGCCCTCGACCGGATCCTTGCCGAGAGCCGCGATCAAGTGGCCGACATCATCAAGACTCAGACTCCTTTCCCCACCTGGGACGACCTGGTGTTGGCCATGGACGAGATTCACGCCCGCTTGAAGGGTTTCGACGACCTGCTGGATCTGCTGGCGTCCACCCGGCCAGGAGACGACTGGGCCCAGGCTTCGCTCGACTGCAGCGCACGGGTGCACGATTTCCAGAGCGCGCTGAGACACAATCGCCAATTGTTCCAACTCTATGAGCGCTTGGCCAACAGCGAGATTGCCAGGCACTTCGAACCGCCTCGTAAAAGAGTTCTGGAGAAGGCCCTGCGCCAGTTTCGCCAGCACGGGTTGGCCCATACCGCACCGTCAGATTTGAAAGTCCTGCAGCAACGCATTCAACAGGGCCGGGAATTGTTCCTCGATCAGTTGCACAAGGCCAACAAGGCCTGGAGCAAAGCGTTCGACGATGAGGCTCAGTTGAGCGGCCTGGCGCCGCAATTCAAACAACAGCTGGCCAAACAGGCCCGCGAGGCCGGGCGCACGGGATGGCTGCTGACCCTCAGTGATGCATCGTTTGGCATCGTCACCAGCTACGCGGACAATCGTCTCTTGCGCAAAGAGGTGTACCTGGCCTACAGCACACGCGCCTCGGACCAAGGCCCCGACGCTGGCCGGTTTGATAACAGCGAGGTGCTCAGACGCTTGCTGGAAGATCGTCGTCGGTATGCGACGTTACTGGGTTATTCGAATTTCGCTCAAATGGTCATCGAGCCTGAGCAAGCCGAGTCTCCCGAACAGGTGATGGGGTTCTTGCGCGATCAGCTTGAACAGCAACAAGGCCTCTTTGCCCGTGACGCTGAACAGCTCAGGGCATTTGCCCGGAAGCAAGGTTTCACCGAGCTTCAACCTTGGGATTACCCGTATCTGGTAGAAAAACTTCGTCAGCATACGGCCGGCATCTCGAAGCTGGCCCTCAGCGCCTGGTTCGAGCTGGAGTCCACCTTTTCACAGCTATTGCTGATCGCCAAGGATCTGTTTGGGGTGGACATTCTCGAGCGCGCTGACGCGGCCACCTGGCATCCGGACGTGCGTCTTTTCGAAGTCCGCGAGTGGGACCAGACCATCGGCTACATCTATTTCGATCCGTTCGAGGATGCGAACAGAGACGGTTACCCGAACACCACCACCCTGCGAAACCGCCGCATCACGGCCGAGGGCCGGCCCCGACATCCCATCGCCGTGTTGCACGGCTGGCTGGCGCGCAGTTCAGATGCATCGCCGGTCTTGCTCGACCATCTGCAACTGCGAATTCTCTTTCATGAGTTCGGCCATTGCTTGCACCATGTGTTGACCCGCGCCGAGTATCGCGACGTATCGGGCATCACCGAGCTCTCCCGGGACACCTCGGAATTTGCCGGGGTGCTACTGGAACAATGGTGCTTTACCCGGCAATGCCTGGTCCGTTTGTCAAAGCATTACCAGACCGGCGCGGCCATGCCCGGTGCCGTCGCCGATCAGTTGCTGACCTTCGCCAACACTCAAGCCAGCTGGGAAACCGCCTCGCTGCTGCGCAACGCGCTGTTTGACATGGAACTGCACCTGACCCACGGCGATGGGCGCACGGCTCAGCAGGTATTCGATCAAGTCAGCGCCCAAGTCGGGCATCTGCCCGCATGGGGGAGCGAACGCTGGCCCAATGGCCTGGATTACATGGTGACCGGTTATGCGGCCCGGATTTACGCCTATGCCTGGTCAAAAGCGTTGGCAATCACCGCGTTCCAAAGGTTTGAGCAGGAGGGGTTGTTCAACGGGACAACAGGCCGGGCGTTGCGTGAAACAATATTCGGCCCTGGCGATTCAAGGCCTCTGGCCGAGTCCGTGGCAGCCTTTGCAGGGATGTCAGCCGTCAGGGTGAAGGGCGAATAACCTGTGGGTCGGGCTGACGAGTCGTGATGACGGAACCGACCCAGCTTTGCAGCGAGCAAAGAGCAAAAACGCTGGTACTGCAGTCGCCGTTGGCCAGCGCAACACGGAGCTTCTCAACATCGGCCCGCATCATGTAACGAACCCCGTCCTTGAAGTGCGGGTTGTTGCCGAAGCCGCCTTCAGTCATCTCGTTCAAGGCCTCCTCTTTGCTCCAGCCCTGTACGACCACCCTGTACATGGCCGCCACCAACCCGGTGCGGTCCGAACCATGCTTGCAGTGCATCAATACCGGGCCATCGGTTTCGGCAGCCTGAATGGCGCGCAAGGCAGCGAGGATGTCGCTGTCGTCCACATGATTGGTGCGATAAGGCAACTGCACTTGCTTGACGCCGGGTGTGGATAACCAACTGGCGTCCGAATCCGGCAGAAATGTGATGACTGTGCCGATGTTGAGCCTCGTCAGCAGAGGCAAGGCATCAGCGTCCGGCAAGGCGCTGCGGTAAAGCGCCGGCGACATTTGATAAAGGTTGTAGCGCTTTTCCACCGGCTGGGCCCATTCGGAAGACCTTGCCTCGCCCAGATCGGCCGCCAGGGCTTGGGACTCGGCAAAGACCAGGAACAAGGACAGGAGGAGCAGCGAGCGGGAATAGAGTTTGAACATGCGTGGACGACCGAAACGAAGAAGAACGAGACGGTCAGTTTCGGCACGAGCCGGTTAAAGGCCTGTGAGCAAGACGTCAACACGACGTGAACACGATCCATAGCGGTGGGCTGCTGAACGGCGCTGGCCTAATTGAATTCCAGCGAATACTGTATGCACATACAGCAACGGAGCCTTCCAATGTCCATCTCTCTTCCGCCCCGTGGCCGTGGCACCGCCACCAACCCGCACAACCGCTTCGCCCCGAGTCGCTCGGTGGTCGAAGATGATGGCTGGTATCAGGAAGTACCGCCGACCCAAGGCACCGAAGTGCGGATCGAAACGGCCAAAACCATCATCACCCGCAACACCTCGCCGGATCTGCCTTTCGACCGCTCCATCAATCCATACCGGGGCTGTGAACATGGCTGTATCTACTGCTATGCGCGGCCCAGCCACGCTTACTGGGACATGTCGCCCGGGCTGGATTTCGAAACCAGACTGATCGCCAAGACCAATGCCGCCGACGTACTGGAGGAACAGCTGTCCAGGCGTGGCTATCAATGCGCCCCAATCAACCTGGGCTCCAATACCGACCCTTACCAGCCGATCGAACGCGAACATCGCATTACGCGCCGGATTCTCGAAGTGCTGCTGCGCTACCGTCATCCGGTGACCATCGTCACCAAAGGCTCGCTGATTCTGCGCGACCTGGACCTGCTGACCGAGCTGGCGCAACAGCGCCTGGTAAAGGTCATGATCAGCCTCACCACTCTGGACGATGAACTCAAGCGCATCCTCGAACCGCGCGCGGCGGCGCCCAAGGCGCGGTTGCGGGCGATCAAGGTCATGCGCGAGGCGGGCATTCCCGTGGGAGTGCTGTGTTCGCCGATGATCCCGATGATCAATGACTGCGAGATTGAAAATCTGCTGGCCGAGGCCCACGCCGCCGGCGCGCAGAGTGCTTCCTACATCATGTTGCGCCTGCCATTGGAGGTCGCGCCGCTGTTTGAAGAATGGCTGCAGGCGCACTACCCGCAACGCGCCGCTCATGTACTGAGCCTGGTTCGCCAGAGCCGTGGCGGCGAACTGTATGACAGCCGCTTCGGTTCTCGGATGCGTGGCGAAGGCCCGTTCGCCGACCTGCTGGCGCAGCGTTTCGCCAAGGCGCTCAAGCGTCTGGGGCTTGAGCGCCGGGAAGGTTACAATCTCGATTGCGACGCCTTTTGTCCGCCGGGCCGACAGATGTCCTTGATTTGATTAAAGTTGAACGTGGGGCATGGGCAGGCATGAGCGACGCTTGCTTCCCGGCCACACCTGTAATCGTTGTTCTAGAGCCTTTGATTCAGTTTGAGTTAAGTTTCGGTCGCTACCTTGTTCATCGAGTGACTGACAAGTCGAACATTTCGACCTGGATGTTTTTTAACCAGCCACTGGCGCTATACCGTCAAAGAGGATGAATCATGAGTGACAAGGATAAACAGCCGTTGGCTGCGTCGGCTTCAGCCCAACCCGAGGCGGAAACCGCCGATGCAGCGCTGCAGCATATTGTTGACGGCTTTTTGCATTTCCATCACGAAATCTTTCCCCAGCAGGAAGAGCTCTTCAAGAAACTCGCCACGGCGCAAGCGCCCAGGGCGATGTTCATCACCTGCGCCGATTCGCGCATCGTGCCCGAGCTGATTACCCATAGCTCCCCAGGCGACCTGTTCGTGACCCGCAACGTCGGCAACGTCGTTCCGCCGTACGGGCAGATGAACGGCGGCGTCTCCACCGCCATCGAATACGCCGTGCTGGCCCTGGGTGTGCAGCACATCATCGTCTGCGGTCACTCCGACTGCGGCGCCATGCGTGCGGTGTTGAATCCCGACACTCTGGAAAAAATGCCCACGGTCAAAGCCTGGTTGCGCCACGCCGAAGTGGCCAAGACCATGGTTCATGATAACTGCCCGTGCGGCGACGAAAAACAGATCATGCCCATCCTCACCGAGGAGAACGTGATCGCGCAGTTGCAGCATTTGCGAACGCATCCCTCGGTCGCCTCTCGCATGGCCAACGGCCAATTGTTCATCCATGGCTGGGTGTACAACATCGAGACCAGCGAGATCAAAGCCTACGACGCGGACCAGGGCTGTTTCCTGCCGCTCGATGGCAGCCATCCGATACCGGTGGCGACGCCTAAAGCGCGCTTCTAACCACTCCTAAACATCCTTGCGTGGTACAAGCCCAGCCTGCCATTTGAGCGGTCGGGCCTTGCCATGCCTGAAGAAAACTTCGGGAGAGTCGCCATGCGTGCTGCTCAATTAAAAGCTGTTCTGCCACGGGAGCTGTTGGCTTCCGTGGTGGTGTTTCTGGTGGCGCTGCCCTTGTGCATGGGCATTGCCATCGCGTCCGGCCTGCCACCGGCCAAAGGTCTGATCACCGGCATCATCGGTGGTCTGGTGGTGGGTTTTCTGGCCGGCTCCAAGTTGCAAGTCAGCGGCCCAGCCGCCGGGTTGGCGGTACTGGTCTTCGAACTGGTACGCCAGCACGGTGTCGCGATGCTCGGGCCGATTCTGCTGTTGGCCGGTCTCCTACAGTTACTGGCCGGGCGCTTTCGCCTGGGCTGCTGGTTCCGGGTAACCGCGCCCGCGGTGGTCTACGGCATGCTGGCGGGTATCGGTGTGCTGATCGTGTTGTCCCAGGTCCATGTGATGCTCGACGCGGTGCCTAAGCCGTCAGGGCTGGATAATCTGGCGGCGTTCCCTGCGGCAGTAGCCCAGGCGTTGCCGTCGTTCGGCTGGCAGGCGGGTCTGCTCGGTTTGTCGACGATTGCGGTGATGTGGTTGTGGGAAAAGTTTCGCCCTCACAGCTTGCGCTTTGTTCCCGGTGCCTTGCTCGGCGTGGGCCTGGCGACCATTGCCAGCCTGCTGTTGGCCTTGCAGGTCAAGCGCGTGGAGGTCCCGGAAAACCTTGCCGAAGCCATTGATTGGCTGCGCCCGGCGGACCTGCTGAACCTGGCCGACCCCACGTTGCTGATCGCCGCCTTCGCTGTCGCTTTCATCGCCAGTGCCGAAACGCTGCTCTCGGCCGCTGCCGTGGACCGCATGCACAGCGGCGAACGCGCAGACTTCGACCGGGAACTGTCCGCCCAGGGCATCGGTAATATGCTCTGCGGTCTGCTCGGCGCCCTGCCGATGACCGGCGTGATCGTGCGCAGTTCGGCCAACGTCCAGGCCGGGGCCACCACGCGGATGTCGACGATTTTCCATGGCCTGTGGCTGTTGCTCTTCGTGCTTCTGCTGTCCAGCGTGCTCCAGAGCATTCCGGTGGCGAGCCTGGCGGGTGTGTTGGTGTACACCGGTTTCAAACTGGTGGATCTCAAGGCGTTTCGCGGGCTGGGACGGTATGGCCGGATGCCGATGTTCACCTATGCCGCGACGGCGCTGGCGATCATCTTCACCGACCTGCTGACCGGCGTATTGATCGGTTTCGGCCTGACCCTGGCAAAACTGGCCTGGAAAGCTTCCCGACTGAAAATCAGCCTGATCGATCTGCCCCAGGAGGGTGAGATGGAATTGCGACTGGTGGGGGCGGCAACCTTCCTGAAGGTTCCGGCGCTGACCCAGGTGCTGGGCACCATTCCCACAGGCGCGACGGTGCATGTGCCGCTCAATAACCTGAGCTACATCGACCATTCGTGCCTGGAGCTTTTGGAAGAATGGGGCCGGGCGAATGCCAGCAAGGGCTCGAAGCTGTTGATCGAATCCCGTGGGCTCAAGCGCAGGCTGGAAGGGCGCTTGCGCACCACGGTGGGGGTGGGCGCAGCGGCAACCTGACACCTTGAGCAAAATGTGGGAGCGAGCCTGCTCGCGATAGCGGTGAATCAGTCGACATTAATGTTGCAGGTTCAACCGCTATCGCGAGCAGGCTGAACTGGCCTAATGATTTTGGACACTTCAATCGGGCGCTATGATGGCGCCCAAATCTGAGGTGTTTGGATATGCGCAAATCTTATTCCAGTGAGTTCAAGCTCAAGGCTGCCAGCATGGTGCTGGACGAGGGCCAGTCCGTTCCCGAAGTCTGTGCCAGCCTGGATATTGGCCCTACCGCCTTGCGCCGTTGGGTCGACCAGGTTCGCAAAGAGCGCTTGGGTTCGACCCCCGAGGGGGCTAAGGCGATTACCGCCGATCAGCGAGAGATTCAGCAGCTCAAAGCGTTGCTCAGGCAAAAAGACCTGGACATTGAAATCCTAAAAAAGGCCAGTGCTCTCCTGCTTTTGGACTCCAAAGATCATTCTCGTTGATCAACGAGCTGGACGAGCAGTACGGCGTTAACAATTGCTGTCGGGCGTTTGGGGTCAACCGCAGCAGCTTTTACGCCTGGCGTCAGCGCCAAGGCAAGGTGAAGCCTGAGCGGGAGAAACTCAAAGCCGTGCTGGTCGAGCATCACAAGGAATCCAGAGCATCCGCCGGGTCTCGCACCCTTTCCAAGGAACTGCAAGCAAAGGGGCATCGTGTCGGGCGACATCTGGCTCGCAGTTTGATGCGCGAAGCCGGTGTTGCCAGTCATCAGCGGCGGCGGCACAAGTACAAATCTTCCGGCGTGGAAGCGCTGGTAGCGCCGCATGTGCTCAAGCGCAAGTTTGATGTCACGGCGATCAACCAGGTGTGGTGTGGAGATGTGACGTACATCAAGGTGGGTAAGCGCTGGATGTATTTCGCGGCAGTGTTGGATTTGTTTGCTCGCCGGATCGTGGGGTGGTCGTTTTCAATGATTTCCGATGCCACGCTGACCTGCGAAGCGTTGCGAATGGCGGTTCAATTGCGAGGCTGTCCAAAAGAGGTGCTGTTTCATTCTGACCAAGGTTGCCAATACACCAGCCACAAATTCAGGAATGAGATGCGCAAGCATGGACTCCTGCACAGCATGAGTCGTAAAGGTGAGTGCTGGGACAACGCCCCGATGGAGCGTTTCTTTGGGAGCCTGAAATCAGAGTGGGTGCCAGACGATGGCTACAGCTCGGAGCATGAAGCCCGCGTGGATGTGCAACGTTATGTGATGCGATACAACAACGTCAGGCTCCATAGCTACAACGACTACCGGTCGCCGGTAGCCATGGAGAAACTGGCGGCGTGAAACCTTAACTGGTGTCCAGAATTACTTGACCAGTTCAGGCTCGCTCCCACAGGGATCTGTGGTGGACACAATTTCTGTGAACACCCACAAGGGGATGAGTGTTTCAGCCAGATCAAGCCGCCGGCTGATCCAGCTCCAGCCCTACTCCCAACTGCCGCGACAGGCACGGCCAGCGTTTCCAGGCAGCGCCCGTGTCCGGGTTGCTGAGTTTTTCCCGGTAAGACTCCACCGACTCCAGCGCAAAGCTGTCTTCGTCGAGCATTTCATCGACCGCGTGATGCACCGCTTCATCCAGTTGATTGGCAAAGGGTTCGCCGATCAAATGGTGAGCGATCAGGTTGGCCACCGTCATATCCAACGGAATCAGCGGCTGGCCGAAGTGCTTGATGTACAGGTCGTTGACCTCCTCCACCAGCCGATGGGCCAAGTAGGCTTCGTCCAGCAGGCTGTCCAGGCCAACGTGACCCTCCATGACCTTGGGTGGCTGGAGGAAAAACTGCTCGGCGATTTTCAGCACCGGTTTGATCTGCGATTCGATGCCGGCTTCGCGGGCCACCTCGTTGGCTGCGTCCAGCAGGTCGGGCACTTGCTCGATATACGCGGTGACAAAGCGGGTCATCACGCCCTTGGCGTCGATGTCCGGCAGTTGGATCGCGGCGTGCAGGTTCGGCAGCTGGGCTTCCAGCTGACGCGTCAGTTGGCCGGTCTCGGCCTCATGTTGTTGGGCTTTTTGGATCTGCTCGCGCAATGCGGCGGTGTTCATGACAACTCCAGGGAACAAGGCAATGAAATAAGGAAGACATAACTTAGCTGGCGCAAAAACACTCCTAAGACCTATTTTTCATAAACCTACTCATCCTTGATACGTCGCAGTTATATCGGTTTGCCATCACTCAGGTTCGCATCCTTCTCCATTCGTGGGCTCTAGCGCAAGCCCTGCCTGTTTCAAACGATTTACGCCATCGCGTTGCGAGGTTGCAGTCGCTGTCTATACTCGGTTTGGAATGGAGTTAGCTGATGACACCCGATTGCATGTGCAGCAAGGCGCGGCGAGTCAAGTTGGTAGTCTGAAGTAGCCGATCCCTTGCCGCTGGCGTTACGCCGACGGGATAACAAGAACGATAAGGGGAACCCGCAATGACGCGACATCCACACGTATGGATGGGCCTCCTGTTGTGGTCGATTTTCAGCCAGGCGCAAGCGGCCTGGACTGTGAATATGGCGCCTGGAGCGACACAGATCAGCAATGCAGTGTTCGACCTGCACATGACCATCTTCTGGATCTGTGTAGTGATCGGCATCATCGTCTTCGGCGCCATGTTCTGGTCGATGATGATGCACCGCCGCTCAACCGGCCAGAACGCGGCCAATTTCCACGAAAACACCCGCGTCGAAATCCTCTGGACCATCGTGCCTTTCCTGATCCTGGTTGCCATGGCGGTTCCCGCCACCGCGACCCTGATCAAGATGTACGACTCCAGCGAGTCGGACATCGATATCCAGGTCACCGGCTATCAGTGGAAGTGGCACTACAAGTACCTGGGGCAGGACGTCGAGTTCTTCAGCAACCTGGCCACCCCCGCCGAACAAATCAATAACCAGAGCGCCAAGGGCGAACATTACCTGCTGGAAGTCGACAAGCCGCTGGTGCTGCCGGTCGATGCCAAGGTGCGCTTTCTGGTCACCTCCGCCGACGTGATCCACTCCTGGTGGGTGCCAGCGTTCGCGGTCAAACGCGATGCGATTCCCGGCTTCGTCAACGAAGCCTGGACCCGCGTCGACAAGCCCGGCCTGTATCGCGGCCAATGCGCCGAACTGTGCGGCAAGGACCACGGGTTCATGCCCATCGTTGTCGAGGTCAAGAGCAAGCCCGACTACGAAGCATGGCTGGCCGAGCGCAAGGCCGAAGCGGCGCAACTCAAAGAGCTGACCAGCAAGGAATGGACCCTGCAAGAGCTCATCGAACGTGGCGACAAGGTCTATCACACCACCTGCGTGGCCTGTCACCAGGCCGAAGGCCAGGGCCTGCCGCCGATGTTCCCGGCGCTCAAGGGCTCGAAAATCGCCACTGGCCCTGTGGCTGATCACCTAAACATTGTCTTCCACGGCAAACCGGGCACCTCCATGGCGGCGTTCGGCAAACAGTTGTCGGAAGTCGATATCGCGGCGGTCGTGACCTATGAACGTAACGCCTGGGGCAACAACAAGGGCGACATGGTTACGCCTAAACAAGTGCTGGAACTCAAACAGGCAGAAAGCCAATGAGCCGGCCTGACGTTTGTTCCCGCAACCGGTCGCAGCTCATCGCCGCGCGCCGCCCAGCCCACTCGTTCGAAGGAGACAGGACATGAGTGCTGTGATCGATGACCACGGTCATGCCGACCACGCCCACGGCCCCGCCAAAGGGCTGATGCGCTGGGTACTGACCACCAACCACAAGGATATCGGCACGCTGTACCTGTGGTTCGCCTTCTCCATGTTCCTGCTGGGCGGCTCGTTCGCCATGGTGATCCGTGCCGAGCTGTTCCAGCCCGGCCTGCAGATCGTGCAGCCGGAGTTCTTCAATCAGATGACCACCATGCATGGCCTGGTGATGGTCTTCGGCGCGGTGATGCCGGCCTTCGTCGGTCTGGCCAACTGGATGATCCCGCTGATGATCGGGGCGCCGGACATGGCCCTGCCACGGATGAACAACTTCAGTTTCTGGTTGTTGCCGGCGGCGTTCCTGATGCTGGTGTCGACCCTGTTCACCCCTGGCGGCGGGCCGAACTTCGGCTGGACCTTCTACGCGCCGCTGTCCACCACCTATGCGCCGGAAAGCGTGACGTTCTTTATCTTTGCCATCCACCTGATGGGCATCAGCTCGATCATGGGCGCGATCAACGTGGTCGCCACCATCCTCAACCTGCGCGCCCCCGGCATGACCCTGATGAAGATGCCGCTGTTCGTCTGGACCTGGCTGATCACCGCGTTCCTGCTGATCGCGGTGATGCCGGTGCTGGCCGGCTGCGTGACGATGATGCTGATGGACATCCACTTCGGCACCAGCTTCTTCAGTGCTGCCGGCGGCGGTGACCCGGTGCTGTTCCAGCACGTGTTCTGGTTCTTCGGCCATCCCGAGGTGTACATCATGATCCTGCCGGCCTTCGGTGCCGTCAGCTCGATCATCCCGGCCTTCTCCCGCAAACCGTTGTTTGGCTACACCTCCATGGTCTACGCCACGGCCGCCATTGCGTTCCTGTCGTTCATCGTCTGGGCGCACCACATGTTCGTGGTGGGCATTCCGCTGGTGGGCGAGCTGTTCTTCATGTACGCCACCCTGCTGATCGCCGTGCCCACCGGGGTGAAGGTGTTCAACTGGGCCAGCACCATGTGGCAAGGCTCGCTGACCTTCGAGACGCCGATGCTGTTTGCCGTGGCGTTCGTGATCCTGTTTTCCATCGGCGGCTTCTCCGGACTGATGCTGGCCATCGCCCCGGCGGACTTCCAGTACCAGGACACCTACTTCGTGGTCGCGCACTTCCACTATGTGCTGGTGCCCGGCGCGATCTTCGGGATCTTCGCCTCGGCCTACTACTGGCTGCCGAAATGGACCGGCCACATGTACGACGAAACCCTCGGCAAGCTGCACTTCTGGCTGTCGTTCGTCGGCATGAACCTGGCGTTCTTCCCGATGCACTTCGTAGGCCTGGCGGGCATGCCCCGGCGGATCCCGGACTACAACCTGCAGTTCGCCGACTTCAACATGGTCTCGTCCATCGGCGCGTTCATGTTCGGCACCACGCAGTTGTTCTTCCTGTTCATCGTGATCAAGACCATCCGCGGCGGCGAGCCGGCTCCGGCCAAGCCGTGGGATGGGGCCGAAGGGTTGGAGTGGAGCGTGCCTTCACCGGCGCCGTATCACACCTTCACTACGCCGCCGGAAGTGAAATGAACATGCAAGCTTTTGTGGGAGCGAGCCTGCTCGCGATAGGCCCGACGCGGTGTGCCAGGCCTACAGCTATCGCGAGCAGGCTCGCTCCCACAGGGTTATGTGCAAGGAGCAGGAGTCATGGCTGACTCGATTTCGCTGAAGAAACTGGTCACGCGCCTGCTAGTGGTAGTGGTGGCCATGTTTGCCTTCGGGTTTGCCCTGGTGCCGATCTACGACGTGATGTGCCGGGTATTCGGCATCAACGGCAAAACCGCAGGGCAGTACGAAGGTGAACAAATCGTCGATCAATCGCGCCAGGTTCGCGTGCAGTTCCTGTCGACCAACTCCGTGGACATGGTCTGGGATTTCTATCCTAAAGCCGACCAATTGGTGGTTCAGCCCGGGGCCGTGAACGAGATGGTGTTCATTGCCCACAACCCCACCGATCGGCCGATGAGCGCCCAGGCAGTCCCCAGCATCGCGCCGAGCAACGCGGCGGCCTATTTCCACAAGACCGAATGCTTTTGTTTTACCCAGCAAGTGCTGCAACCCGGCGAACGTATCGAAATGCCCATGCGCTTCATCGTTGACCGGGACATGCCCAAGGAAGTGAAGCACCTGACGCTGTCCTACACGCTGTTCGATATCACCGCTCGTCATCCACCGGTGGCTGTAAACACTGACCGATAGCGTGCCCGATAAGGAGAACAATAAATGGCAACTCACGAACACTATTACGTTCCGGCCCAGAGTAAATGGCCGATCATCGCCACCGTCGGGATGTTCGTCACGGTGTACGGCCTGGCGACCTGGTTCAACGACCTGAAGGCTGACCGGCCCGACTCCAACGGCCCGCTGATCTTTTTTGTCGGCGGCCTGTTGCTAGCCTACATGCTGTTCGGCTGGTTCGGCGCGGTCATCAAGGAAAGCCGCGCCGGGCTCTACAGTGCGCAGCTCGACCGCTCGTTTCGCTGGGGCATGAGCTGGTTCATCTTCTCTGAAGTGATGTTTTTCATCGCCTTCTTCGGCGCGCTGTTCTATGTGCGCATGATCTCGGCGCCGGGCCTGGCCGGTGAAGGCAGCAAGGGCCTGTCGGAGATGCTTTGGCCGAACTTCGAATACGTCTGGCCGTTGCTGAACAACCCCGACCCCAAGCTCTTCCCTCCGCCCAAGGATGTGATCAGCCCTTGGGGCTTGCCGCTGCTCAACACCATCCTGCTGGTCAGTTCCAGCGTTACCGTGACCATCGCCCACCATGCCCTGAAAAAAGGCCATCGCGGCGCGCTGAAAATCTGGCTGGCGATCACCGTGCTGCTGGGTTGCGCCTTCCTGGGCTTCCAGGCCGAGGAATACATCCACGCCTATAAAGAGCTGGGCCTGACGCTGGGCTCGGGAATCTATGGCGCAACGTTCTTCATGCTCACCGGTTTCCACGGCGCTCACGTCACCATCGGCACGATCATTTTGTTCGTGATGCTGATGCGCATCATGCGCGGGCATTTCGACAACGAGCATCAGTTCGGCTTCGAGGCCGCGAGCTGGTACTGGCACTTCGTCGATGTGGTGTGGATCGGCTTGTTCTTCTTCGTCTACATCCTCTGAGGCAGCCGTTACCAAGGCGGCTCTTTACCAAGGAGCATGCGACACCAACTGGCCGCTGAAAAAACCCCAGGCAATCAAGCCGACGGTGGCGGCGGCCAGACTGACCCGAATCGCCAGGGCGATGACCAGGCGATTGGAACTGCTGTCGTCCTTGACCAGAAAAAACAGGCCGCTGAACAGGCTCGCAATCGTGGCAATCAGCATCAGGACGATGGCTGCTTTTAGCATTAGGGACACTCCGGGGGGACGCGATGCACGTGAGTATAGCTATCTCGTTCGACAGCTTTGGAACGGCGCCATGAAAGGCTTCCGGCCAGGCATCGTGCCGTCACTGGTGGTAGCCGTGCTGTTGCCGGTGATGGTGTGCCTGGGGTTCTGGCAATTGAGCCGGGGCGAACAAAAGCGCGTGCTCATGGACAGTTACGCCGAACGCCGCGTGGCGCAGCCGATGGCAAGCGTGGAGTTGCAACACACGGCGGACCCGGCCTTTCGACCGGTCAGCCTGCGGGGCCAGTTCGACGCCGAACACAGCATCCTGCTGGATAACCGCCAGCACGACGGCAAGGTCGGCGTGGAGTTGCTCCAACCCTTTCTCGACCAGGCGACCGGGCTCTGGCTGCTGGTCAATCGTGGCTGGTTGCCCTGGCCTGACCGGCGCACTCCGCCGGCCTTCAGCACCCCCGAACAAGCGGTGAACCTTCAAGCCTGGGTCTACGTTGCTCCGGGCACCACGTTCCAGCTCCACGCCGACCCAGCCGACGCGCCGTGGCCGCGACTGGTGACCGCGGTCGAGCCGGACAAGCTCTGGGCCGAACTGGGCCGCAACGGTTTCGCCTACCAATTACGCCAGCAAAGTGGCCCCGGCGCCTATCGGACCGATTGGCCGGTAGTGGCCATGGGGCCGGAAAAACACCTCGGCTATGCCGTGCAGTGGTTCGCCATGGCGGCGGCGCTGTTCGGCCTCTTTCTTTATCTCGGATGGCATAACGCAGGGAGACAGCATGGGAACCACCATGAATCCAACCAACACGTCTGAGGCACCTACGGCGCGCAACCGTCGCAAGGGGCGCCTACAACTGCTGCTGATCGTGCTCGGGGTGATCGGCCCGATGATCCTGGCCACCGGCATGTACAAATTCCAGTTCTGGGTCCCGGAAAGCCGCAGCTACCACGGCGAACTGATCGGCAACGGCCAGACCCGCGCCGAGATCGGCGTACAAGCCGATGAGCAGCGCTGGCAGATCCTGGTCACGGCGCCGCAGGAATGTTCGGCTGATTGCCGGCAACTGGTCTACCTGGCCCGTCAGGTGCAGATCGGCCTGGGTCGCGACGCCTCCCGCGCCAGCCATGCCCTGGCCATCGCCCAGCCGCTGGACGCGCAATACGACGCCCAACTGCAACGCGAATACCCCCAACTGCAACGCTACCCGCTGGACCTGCCGGCCTATCAGAAAGGCGCCCAAGGCAGCGGCGAAGCGCAGCTGTGGATCATCGATCCCCATAGCAACCTGGTGCTGCGCTATGACGCCCGGGTCAAGGGCAAGGCACTGCTCAACGACCTGCGACATCTGTTGAAACTGTCGAACATCGGATGAGGGCAACGACATGGCCAAACCTGGATTTCGCCTCGCGCTGTTTGCCACGTTGCTGGCACTGATCGTCGTACTGCTGGGCGCCTACACCCGGCTCACCCACGCCGGCCTGGGCTGCCCGGACTGGCCCGGTTGCTACGGCTTCATCAGCGTACCCAAGAGCGAAGCCCAGCTGGCACATGCCGAACTGCACTTTCCCGACGCCCCGGTGGAAGCCCACAAGGGCTGGAACGAGATGGTCCACCGCTACTTCGCCGGCCTGCTGGGGCTGATGATTACCGTGCTGGCTGCCCGGGCCTGGATGAACCGGCGTCACCCAGGCCTGCCCTTGAAGCTGCCCCTGTTTCTGCTGGCGGTGGTCTTTGCCCAGGCGGCGTTCGGCATGTGGACCGTGACCCTCAAGCTGTGGCCGCAAGTGGTGACCGGGCATTTGCTGGGCGGGTTCGCGACCCTCAGCCTGCTGTTTCTGCTTACGTTGAGATTGTCTGGTGTGTTGCCGGCGCTGACCGTGCCCAAGCGTCTGCAACATTGGGCCACCGCCGGGTTACTGCTGGTGATCGGCCAGATCGCCCTCGGCGGTTGGGTCAGCTCCAATTACGCCGCCGTAGCCTGCGTTGATTTCCCGACCTGCCACGGCCAATGGCTGCCACCGGCGGATTTTGCCAACGGCTTTCATCTGACCCAGCACATCGGCCCCAACTACCTGGGTGGCCAGCTCGACAGCGATGCGCGCACCGCCATTCACTTGACCCACCGTATCGGCGCGTTGCTGGTGACGGTGGTGCTGTTGGGGCTGGCCTGGCAATTGAAGACCGTCGGCATGACACGCCTGGCGGCGCTGGTGTTGATAGCCCTGGCGGCCCAGATCAGCCTGGGCATCAGCAACGTGCTGTTCCACCTGCCGCTGCCGGTCGCCGTGGCCCACAACGCCGGAGGCGCCGCGCTGTTGTTGAGCCTGGTGCTGGTCAATTATCACGCCCGTACCAGTCTGGTCCGGGTCAAGCATCAAGTCCCGCTGCGCTGGCGCTTCAACCCGCATAAACACGGCCCCAGCCCCATAACAATAAAAGGAGAGATGCCATGGCAACCTTGACCGGTGAACGCCACAGCCAAGCGATCTGGCGCGATTATCTGGAGCTGACCAAGCCCAAAGTGGTGGTGCTGATGCTGATCACCTCGCTGGTGGGCATGTTCCTCGCCACCCGCGCCGGGGTGCCGTGGACGGTGCTGGTGTTCGGCAACCTGGGCATCGCCCTGTGTGCCGGCGGCGCGGCGGCGGTCAACCATGTGGTGGACCGGCGCATCGATGCGGTGATGGCCCGTACCCATAAACGCCCGCTGGCCGAAGGCCGAGTCTCACCGGCCGCAGCACTGACCTTCGCCCTGGCACTGGCGGTGGCCGGCCAAGCGCTGTTGCTGGCGTTCACCAACCCGCTGACCGCCTGGCTGACCCTGGCCTCCTTGCTCGGTTATGCGGTGATCTACACCGGTTTCCTCAAACGGGCGACGCCGCAGAACATCGTCATCGGCGGCCTGGCCGGCGCGGCACCACCGTTGCTGGGCTGGGTGGCCGCCACCGGTCATGTCAGCGCCGAACCGCTGCTGCTGGTGCTGATCATCTTCGCCTGGACCCCGCCGCATTTCTGGGCCCTGGCGATTCATCGCAAGGAGGAATACGCCAAGGCCGATATCCCGATGCTGCCGGTGACCCACGGCGAGCACTACACCAAGGTGCATATCCTGCTGTACACCCTGGCGCTGCTGGCAGTGAGCCTGATGCCCTTTGTGATCCAGATGAGCGGCTTGCTGTACCTGGTTTGCGCCCTCGTGCTGGGTGCCCGGTTTCTGCAATGGGCCGTGGTGTTGTACCGTGGCAGTCGGCCGCACGCGGCGATCAACACGTTCAAGTACTCTATCTGGTACTTGTTCCTGCTGTTCATTGCCCTGCTTGTAGATCACTACTTACTGTTGAGCCTATGACTCGAACCCAGAAAACCGTCTTCATTCTCGTGGCCGTGATCGCGCTGATCCTCGGCCTTACCATCAATAAAGTGCTGACCGGCAAAGGCGAAGGCGACCCCACGGCGCTGATCGACGCCGGCATCATCCTGCTGCCTCAAAGCCGCAACCTGCCGGACGTGAAAATGACCGATCAGGACGGTCAGCCAGTGACGATGGACGGATTGAAAGACAAATGGAGCCTGCTGTTCTTCGGCTACACCTTCTGCCCGGACATCTGCCCGACCACCCTCGCCCAACTACGCCAGATCAAAAGCGAACTGCCGCCCGAGGCTGTGGATAAATTGCAGATCGTACTGGTGAGCGTCGACCCGAACCGCGACACGCCCAAGCAACTCAAGCAGTACCTGGGCTACTTCGACCCGCAGTTCATCGGCCTGACCCCGTCATCGATCGAAGACCTGCAGAAGCTGGCCAACGCGGTGAGCATTCCATTCATCCCGGCCGACACCAGCAAACCCAACTACACCGTCGATCACAGCGGCAACCTCGCCGTGATTGGCCCGGATGGCACCCAACGCGGGTTCATCCGCGCACCGCTGAACAACCAGAAACTGGTGGCGCAGTTGCCGGAGATGCTCAAGCGTAAATAAGGCCAAGGCGAGGCCCCCACGGGAATACAGTATCTGCAACACTCCGATCCCCTGTGGGAGCGAGCTTGCTCGCGATGACGCCCGCCCAGACACCCCCATGACGAGGGCGCTTGCTCCCGCTCGGCTGCGCAGCAGTCGCAAAACCGGACGATGCGGTTTGCCTGAAGAAATGCAGGGGTCCGCTGCGCAGGCCAGCGGGAGCAAGCTCCCTCGCCACAGGTGGTTTGTGTCGAACCGAATATCCAGCCCAACGCAGCCCCCTGTGGGAGCGAGCCTGCTCGCGATGAAATCGACGCGGTTCCAGACCAAAACAAGTCACCCGCATCGCCGGCAAACCCCGCTCCTACAGAACCTGCCTACACACCTTCACCAAGCCACGCATCCTTGCGCCTTTGCCTACAACTACGCCAGAATCCGCCCGCTTGTGCGCCTTGTCCCGGGGTTCTATTGTCTTCCTGCCACTGCCCATCAGTGGTCGGGTTTAGTAGCCCGGGTCCCACTTCGGTTGTACAAGTCTCATCAGTCAGGCATTTGCCTGTTCTCGATGGTGGCTGTGCGCATGGCGCCCTCGGGCGCGCCGGGTTTGGTGTGGGTTACCGGTCTACTAACTTGCGCACAGCCGCCACCCTTTCGTTTAGTAGCGAGATGGTGCGGCCTAATATGAGGCCCACACCTATGTTCAAAATAACCCCGAATCCGCCAGAGGCAGATTCCACTTCTACATCCGCAAAATCGAAAGCCAAGCAGCAAGACGAAACCACCAAACGCGTGCTCGATCACTACTTGCTACCGAAACCGGATAAATCCCAAGACGCCCCCAAACCGGGCCAGCTATTCACCGTCGTGAAAGACCTCGATAACGAATGCTTGCTTGCCAACCTCAGCGAAACCCTGGCTTCGGCTGATGCCATGGTGAGTGATCTGGCGTTTGATCTGGATGGATCGAGGCGCCATGTGGCGCAGGGTATCCAGCAGTTGATTGAACTGAGTTCGTTGCTGGCGAATCGGGTGTTGGATAACGTCGACCCACGTTAACCGCAACACCATCAAGCTGTGTGGCGAGGAGATATTCCCCTCGCCACACAGGCCCTCATTCCTGGCGACGCATGAATTCTGCGAAAAGAGGAACTGTAAAATTCAGATATCCAAAAAGGGGACAGATTTATTTCCAGCAAATTCTATCCCCTTTCGTGCACTGTCCCCTTTTCAGTCAACGCAGGATGCGCCGACCGCTGTCGCCCGGCGTAACTGCGACATGACGCTCCCCGCCGTAATCACTGCAGTAGGCGACATTGGGCAACCGCTCGCGGCCAGCGCCTCTGCGACCCAGGTATTGCAGGTATAAAACAGCGAATAGCGACCCTCGGCCTGGTAGAACCGGCTCTCTCCATACAGGCCGGGCCCGAGCACCACCAAGGTGCCCGTCGCTGAGCGGGTGAAGGTCCCGGCCACGAACGCGAGCAGTCGTCGGTAGCCGTCCTCCGTCACCCGCACCTCGATGACCTCGCTTGCGGAGAAACGCCGCCTGGGGTCCCCGTCAATCTTGACCGCATGTAGCACGGTTGCCGTCGACCCGAACAAGGCTCGCAGGGCGAGGCTCAAGGTGGCCTGTGGGGCTCGGTAAAAATCCTCGTCGCCCCAACCGAACTCAACGAAGTCGCCGTCGCTGAACTCTTCAGCCAGTGCGGGAAGCACCTGAAGTAGATCGGGGCGCGCAATGACCAACCCGGTATGCAGGCCATGATTCACTACATAGAAGGACCGCCAATCGCCACCCGCACTCCTCGGCGGGTCCGACGCGGTAGCGCAGCCGAACAGCGTGAGGACCAGGGTCAGCACTACAATGCGCATACACAAGGGCTTGGAGGCTCGCTAACGAAACGTGGGAAAACCCCGGCGGGGGTTGGCGCTATATCTCGACCAGAAGCAACCAGGGCGCTTAGACACCCAAAGCAGCGATACGCCACAAGATATCTCAGAGACCAAGCCTAGCATTCAAAGCTTGGGGCACTCGCCAACGCTTTCCCCTTTTCAAATCCCCTTTTCACTCAGAAATCGATAGTCCCCGAAAACTTCACCAAGCGCGGATCACCCTGCGAGAGGTAGCCGCCGTTTGCCGAGGCCCAGTAGTTCTTATCGGTAATGTTTTCCACATTGACGCGCAACGTCAGGTCCTTCTCCACAAATTTCATTCTGTAACGTGCGCCGGCGTCGAAACGGTTCCAGGTAGGCAAGCTCAGGTTGTTAGCCTGATCAGCGTACTGTCCACCAGTGCGCAACATCCTTGCGCTGAGCGCGGCCCCTTCGATACCCGGAACATCCCAATCTACGCTGGCATTGAGTTGAAACGTTGGCACGCCAATGGCGTGATTGCCATCGTTGAGACCGCCAGCGGTTTTTTTCAGCTCAGACGTCATGCGGGTACCGCCGGCCATCAACCGGAGGCCTTCGATGGGTTCGCCGAAAACGCTGAGCTCCAGCCCCTTGTTGACCTGCTCACCATCACGCACATAGAGCCTCTGCGCGTTGTCGACGTACCCATCGGAAGGTTTCTCGATACGGAAAACACCCAGGTTGGCACCGAAGGTTTGCAGGTCCAACTTGATGCCCGCTTCCAACTGTTTGGTGCGGCCAGGGGGGAAGGCTTCGCCCAGGTTCGTGATGCCTGTACCGGACGCCACTGGTCCTTTTGCAAGGCCTTCGATTCGGTTGGCGTAAAGCGACACGCTCTCCACAGGCTTGTAGACGATGCCATACACAGGCGTGGTAATGGCTTCATCATAGAGCGCGCTACGACTGCCATCGTTTGCTGGATTGGCTACACCGTTTGAAGTGGTGCCATCGTACTTATAGTTTTCGACACGCAACTGCTGACGACGGACACCATAAGTGACCAGCAATGTGTCATCGAACAAGCCCAACGTGTCGGAAATCGCCAGACTACGGTTGCGGGTTTTGCCGGTCACCCCGGGATCCCCCATTTCACCGCCCGTGCTGGATACCGCAGTCGGCTTAGGAAGCTTCGGGGTGTTGTAGATATTGCTGTTCCCGGTAACGGAACGATAGAACGTGTAGGCGTTTTCCTGCTCGGTCCAAATCGTTGAGCCCCCGATCGCAACTTGGTGGGAAACAGGGCCCGTGTTAAAGCGCCCGTTCAACCCGCCACTGAACGACGTATTGTCTTCATTGTGAGGAATTTCTGAGCCACCGATCGTGGCGACGCCGTTATTGCCGACCAGTGTCGGTGTGGCGTATACCCCGGTTTCTCGGGTGTGCTTTACACCACCAGCCAGGTAGGCGGTCCAGTTTTCGTTCAGATCCCAATCGCCCCGAACCATGCCGAAGGTGTCTTCTGTTTCGGAGTAAGTCCAGTCCTGCCCATAATTGTGGCTGGCGTGCGGAGCAGTGGGAATGCGGGTGGCGCTCCCGATATTCACCGAATTACGCAGTCCATTGATACGTTGTTTCTGATACCCGAAATCGGTGGAAACGCGGAAGTTATCACCTTGATAGTCCAAGCCCGCAACGAACAACTTTGTGCGCTGATCCTGGTTGTCGATCGCTGTTTCACCTTCCCGCTGGCTCAGATTCAACCTGGCGCCAAACCGATTGTCCTCGCCGAATCGCTGCCCGATATCCAAATGCTCGCCAATGCGACCATCGGTGCTGATGTCCTGGGTATAACGACGCGTCGGGACATCCTCTGCGCGTTTGGGCTGCAAGTTGACGCCACCCCCAAGACCCGAGCCCGTCGGACTGACACCGTTGATAAACGCGTTGGGGCCTTTGAACACCTCGACACGCTCGATAGCATCCGTCGACAGAATCTGACGCGGTAAGACGCCATACAGCCCATTGTAGGAAATGTCGTCACTGTTAAGCGGCAAGCCTCGAATCACGAACACTTGGGATTGGTTACCAAACCCATAGGATTGACGCACCGACGGATCATTGAGAAGCACATCCCCCACGTCTTCAGCTTGTTGATCTTCAATCAACTGCGAGGTGTAACTGGTCATCACGAACGGGACATCCATGTTGTCCTGATTCCCCAGCACCCCCATCTGGCCTCCCCTCGCCACCTGACCACCCGCATAGGGCGTTGGTAGCGTGTTGGAGTTGGGTTTGATCGCACTGGCAGTAACGTCGGTCGCTCCCAATTCAATAGGCTCTGCCGCTTGGGCAAGAAAACTGACTGAGCAACATGCAGCCAGCAGCGTAAGGCGAGATGGAAATAGCATGGAGTGAGTACCTGCGGGGAAACGGGAAACCAATGCAGGCAATGCTAATGATTCGCAGATAGATTATCTATAACGAATGGCAAGCTGCCATAAAAGATTTGGAAAGCGGTTTAGTCAGCCCCCATGGCGAGGGAGCTTGCTCCCGCTCGGCTGCGCAGCAGACGCAAAACCGAACGATGCGGTTTGCCTGAAGAAATACAGGGGCCTGCTGCACAGGCCAGCGGGAGCAAGCTCCCTCCCACACAGGTGTGAACACAGTATCTGCAACAACCCCAATCCCCTGTGGGAGCGAGCTTGCTCGCGATGAAATCGCCCCAGTTCCAGAGCCGAACACCCCACCTGCATCACCAAAAAAACTTCCTCCTACAGCCCCCACCTACACCCCTCTATCAAGCCACGCATCCTTGCGCCTTTGCCTACAACTACGCCAGAATCCGCCCGCTTGTGCGCCTTGTCCCTGGGTTCTATTGTCTTCCTGCCACTGCCCATCAGTGGTCGGGTTTAGTAGCCCGGATGACATCCGGTTGCATGAGTCTCATCAGTTAGGCATTCGCCTGCACTCGATGGTGGCTGTGCGCATGGCGCCCTCGGGCGCGCCGGTTTTAGGTATGTCACCGGTCTACTAACCTGCGCACAGCCGCCACCCTATCGTTTAGTAGCGAAATGGTTGCGGCCTAACTGAGAAGACATACCTATGTTCAAAATAACGCCGAATCCGCCAGAAGCAGATTCCACTTCCAAATCCGCAAAATCCAAAGCCAAGCAGCAAGACGAAACCACCAAACGGGTGCTCGATCACTACTTGCTACCGAAACCGGATAAATCCCAAGACAACCCCAAACCGGGGCAGCTATACACCGTCGTGAAAGGCCTCGATAACGAATGCCTGCTCGCCAACCTCAGCGAAACCCTGGCTTCGGCTGATGCCATGGTGAGTGATCTGGCGTTTGATCTGGATGGATCGAGGCGTCATGTGGCGCAGGGGATTCAGCAGTTGATTGAGCTGAGTTCGTTGCTGGCGAATCGGGTGTTGGATAACGTGGAGCCGCGGCAATAGGTAAGCGTTTGCCAATGAAAAAACCCGGCGTCCTGCGTCGGGTTTCTTTTTGCCTCCCGCCCTCCAAGAGTGACCGAAAACGGCCAGGAGCGGTCAATCAGCATCAATACCATGCCCCCGTTACTTTGCCTCGGGCTTCATCCTGATTCGCAGTCACCCGCGACACCCTTGCCTCTAGCTAACACTTCCTCTTGCCGGGCGCACGAAAAGAAAGAGGGCGACCTAAGCCGCCCTTTCTTCACTATTTGGTGAGTCTCCAATATATTCCATTATTCGCTTCCACCGCTGTTAAACGATTTCTCTGAGGAGGCCGGTTGCCGGAAAACAAAGAAACGATGTCGGAAAGAACAGTATCTGAGCCAATCCCATACGAATGATTTAGAAAATCAGTCTTCACGTCGCTGGCATCTATAAAATCTACACCTTTCCACACATCCACAACTGCAGGAACACCGCCTAACCGATCGTATGTTTTCAGTTTATAAGAAAGTTTTAGCGCCCTATCGTTTTTTGAACCGTACACAGTAACTGGATAATTCTCGTTGAGAATAATTGGTGCGATGGTATCAGTAAAGAGCTCTCGCCCCACATCAGGCGCCGCCAAAACCACTTCCTTCAACTTGCCCCTTAGCTCAGGACGAGTCGCGCTGATCCTCTTCAGTGCCTCTAAGACACCACGCCCACCCATGCTGTGAGCTATCAAAAACGCCTGCTTCAATTCGGGGTTTGAAAGATAATCTACCAGAAAGCTGTATATAGCATCTTCAGACCAGATGATGCTTTCCTCATCACCGTTGTAAGTCAACACCTTGCCATTGGAAGGCCAGCTAAAGAAAACTGGCACTCCTTTAAAACTCAGATCATAAGCTAATTGAGCAGTTCGTCTCGCAGCATCTTCAAAACTAACATTAAATCCATGAACAAATATCAGCGATGCTCCATCTCCATTATTCAAACCGCGCCGCACTACCTCCTTGAATTCAGCTTCATTTATCGTACCACCCCCCAAAATGGAAACATGCTTGTTAGGATCTTCGACTAGTTGATACCAGCGTCGCAATTCAATCTCGCCTACTTCATGCCCCACTGGAATACTTACCATGCAATGACCATAGTTTAGCCTGCCATACACCCCTCTTTTACCGGAGTATGCTCCCAGGCAACGATTTTTGACCAGGAGCTCACGATTAGTTGCAAACAGCACTCGCACTAATCCATGATTATTCCCGTCAACCACTTTAACAACACCGGGATCAATTTCATCTGATGTTGGCGAAGCACCTGCTAACGGATCTGATGCTTGATAATTATCTTGCTGAGAAGCACACCCTGACACTAACAGCGCAATAATCAGCACGCCAAAGCCACATTTAAGTTTCATCCCTGCCTCCGTACTCCGTAATAAAAGTACTACAACAATTAAGGCTAGAAAACTCGATATGTCAAATTGCCATGACCCTTTGTCAGCTTTTTCAAGGCAGGTCCTAGAATGTCCGTGCTGGATCAGGCGAACCAATCAGCTCTGGCAAAAGTCAGCTAGGACGGGAGTTGACGACAGGCAGAAACCGACCCGAAGCGGTCGTAACGCAGCTTACAAATCAGGGCTTGAATGGATCAATCCAGCCAGGCCGAAGTCCTGCCTCGTATTCTTTGCGTACGTAGGCGAGCGACTCTGCGCATCCCATTTCCGCCTCGATAGCGCCTATGCATCCCCAGCAATCTCCGCCGCAATTGCCTGATAGCGGATCTGCTGGGTTGTCGAGTAAGCGTCTGCAGATCGTGCAGTATTTCGGCTTATTGCTGTTCGTCATAATCCCGCTTTCCAAACGTCCGGTCTTGGCCGACTGCTGTCGTTCGCAACCGGCGTTTCGGCCAAAGCAGACATCTAGATTAAGACTCTGTAGTTCTCGGTATATCAGACAGACCGCGTTGACTGTTTGGAGCTGCTGCGCAGCCCAGCGGGGATAAATCCCCTCGCCACAGGGTTGTATGTGTCAGCTGCTTGGCGGACAGGTAATGAAAACGCGGTGGGCTTTTTGTGAGTGCTTCGCACTCAAGCGGGAGCAAGCTCCCTCGCCACAAAAGCTGTTTTGTGTGAGTTCAGCGCTGACGATCCAGCTTCTTCAGGAACACCATCATCTCCTTCTCGGCCTGCTTGTCGCCGTGGGCCCGGGCGGCTTGGCGTGCTGCTGGTAGATCGCCTTGGTTTGCGTTTTACACCCAGACGTCGTTAGCCACTCCAATCAATTGAATAGCCTCCTCTTCCGAAGGCTCGGCAAAGACAATGTTCAAATCACGGTAACCGGAATGGTCCCCTACCAAGCTCAACTCGAATCGCCCCCCCGATGCGTCAGCTTCGTAGCTCTTCAAATAAGTGAGGTTCTTGGCTTCATTGAAAATCACGTCCAACGTGCCGTCGTAACCATTCCCCAGCCGGGTAAAGCCCAAGGCGGACAAGTCGATCGTGTCTTCACCCGCGGTATAGTCCATCAGGCGATCAGTATGGTTTTCGGTGGCGGTGCGGTAGCTGTCGCTCAGTCCGTCGAAGCGGAACACATCGTTGTTACCACCACCCACCAACAGGTCCCGGCCCTCTCCGCCAACCAATACATCATTCCCGAGCGCGCCATAAAGGCGATCATCGCCCGCGAACCCTTCGATGCTTTCACCTCGAGCGTTGCCTTGTAAACGATCATCCCCTTCGGTGCCCATCAACCTGGCTTGCTGAAACAGGAGGTTGGTTTCATTCAGCGTTTGGCCCAAGTTACCGTCGAAGACCACTTCGAAGCGTTCCCCATCGGCGTTGGTCTCGAAACTCTTGAGGTAGGTCCGCGTCCCGCTTTCATTGACGCGTATCGCCAGCGTTCCGTCATGGCCATTACCCAGCCCGAGGAAGCCCAGGGAGGAGAGGTCGAGGGTATCGCTGCTGGGGTCGAAGTCGGTGATGCGGTCGCTATGGGCCGCGGTTGCGGTTCGGTAGCTGTCTGTGACTGACTGGTAACGGAACGTGTCGGCCCCGGCACCGCCCGTCAGCAGGTCGCGACCTTGCTGGCCATCGAGCAGATCGTTACCGGCCCCGCCAAGGATCGCATCGTCGAACGAGGCGGTCCCGAGCAAGAAGTCATCGTCGCGGCCACCGTCAAGGTGGTAATAGCCGTCGTCGGGATTGCCAAAGCTGTGGTCCAAGCGACCGTCGGGGTTCAACTGGACCAAGGCGGCCAGATAGCCGTCCGCGCTAGTACCTTGGCTTCCGCCAATCAATAGCCTGCCGTCGGCCAGCACGATCATGTCGGCGACTGCGAAAGGAGCGCTTTCCGAGCCCCAACGTACTTGACCCTGATCGCCGAAACCGGTGTCGAGTGAGCCGTCGGCATTGAGTCGGATTACGCTCGCCACGCCGCCCGTGGCGCCCGCCAGCAGGATTTTGCCGTCATCCTGGATGACGAGGGCGTCTGCATGGACATCCAGGGCCAGGCTGCCGCCGTTCGCAAAGCTGCTATCCAGCGTACCGTCCGGGTTGAGGCGGGTCAGGGTGTCTTGCCCCGTGACCAATACCTTCCCGTCTCCCTGCAATGAAACGTCGAGCGTGCCGCTGGGGTGAATGCCGATGGACGCGGGTAGGTGCAGGACCCCGGCCTCTCCAAAAGACGAAATCAAGGCCCCCGTCGCGTCGAAGCGGGCGATATAGATCTCCCCAGAGGGATATCCAGCGCTGGCGAAAAAGCTGCCGTCGCGTTGCACGGAGAACGACGCTTGCTGGCCTAGATCTTCATTCCAATAGAAAGGCACTGTCACGGTGCCGCCGTTCCCGAAACTCGTGTCGAGGCTGCCGTCCGCCAAGTTACGACTGACGCCCGACACCCAGGCGTCGCCTACTTTCACGTAGCGCGCCACCAGGTAGCCCCCGCCCGGCTGCACGGCGGCATTGCCGCCGTCTTCGATGTCGAGCGACACCGGGAGAAGGGATTTACCGTCGCCGCTGAAGTCGCGGTCCAGGCTACCGTTGGCATTGAACCGGACCAGGCTGCCGGTGAAGCCTGAATCCTCTTCACCTCCTAACCCCAGGCGACTATAAGCGCCAAGCCAGATAGCACCGTCCGGATCGACCGCGATACCTGCGATTTTGTCCGAGCCCCATAAGGTCGTGGCGACCATGCCTGTTTTTTGCACAAGTGAAGCGGCGGGCGAAATGCTCTGGCTCATGTCCATGCCTCCGGTAGCTGTCTAGCGCCAAAGACTATAGGCAGGGGTCAGTCAGGTTGCCACTTTACGAGACGAAGGGAGATTCTTGGGCGACCTTCTGCTATCGATGCAACCGGTCTCCGGCAACTGCGCAAGATAACGCTAGGCTGGCTGAAGTTGCGTGTTGGCTGTTTGGCGGACTGGTATTGAGAACGCGATGGGCTTTTCTGTGAGTGCTTTGCACTCAAGCGGGAGCAAGCTCCCTCGCCACGGGGGGCGAGCCTTCAAGACTTGAGAGCGGTGTCAGGGGTGAAGAAACGTGAAGAAACGGGACAGATTTATTTTCATAAATGCCCCTGCTTCCTTTTCCCCTGACCCAGTAGCAACAAGTCCCCCGCTCACCCGCAGGCCAGATGTCTCTCGATCAACTTTGCCACCTCATCTGCATGCGTACAGCCCAGACTGTGATCGGCGCCAGGGAAAACGTGTAGCTGCGCACGGGGTAACAGTTCAGCAAGGCACTGGCCGACGCGAACGGGGCTGATCGGGTCAGCATCTCCCCAGAGGAGCAGGACCGGCATACGCAACTCGGCCAACCGGAGCGTGAGGTCGGTGCGATCGTCGAGAAACCACCTCGGCAGTGTCGGGTTGGCGGCAGCAAAATCCGGGCGCCAGTCCTGCGCATCCAGATCAGACATATTCATCCCGCCAGAGGTGACGGTCAGCGTCAGGTGCGTGATCAACTCAGGGCGTTCAAGCGCTGCAAGCACAGCAACGATACCGCCCATGGACTGCGCCACCAGCGCTGTCGGCCGGTCGATCTCGGCCAGCACGCACGTCGCCAGATCTTCCATGCCGGTTATGCCAGGCATGGGCGGCGTGTCTCCAAAGCCAGGCCAGCCGATATGGACCTGCTGCGCCGGGTAGGCCAGGCGCTCGGCAACCGGGTGCCAGAACTGGGTGTTACCAGAGGCACCGGGTAGGAAGAGCAGTTTGGTGGGGGATGCAATCACGGGTTCGGTCCTTGAAGGTGGGATTGAAAGAGTCAGCAGGAGGACAAATGGATGCCGCAAGCTTCGGCAACCACTTCGCAACGAGAGCCGCCGGTAGCGAAGGGTCGGTCTTGGCCAATGACGATCAGTTAAGCCGCAAACCTGTGGGAGCAAAGCTTGCTCGCGATTGGGGCAGGTCAGTCGACATCTGGTTTGGCTGGTCTATCGCTATCGCGAGCAAGCTTTGCTCCCACAGATTTTGCGCCGGCTGAGCTTTTAGCGGATCGGCAGTGGATTGGGAGGGCTTTTTTGTGAGCGCTGCGCACTCAAGCGGGAGCAAGCTCCCTCGCCACAAAAAGCTGTTTTGTGTGAATTCAGGGATGACGATCCAGCTTCTTCAGAAACACGGTCATTTCTTTTTCGGCTTGTTTGTCGCCGTGGGCGCGGGCAGCTTCCAGGCCTTGTTCCCAAGCTTGGCGGGCGGCTGGTAGGTCGCCTTGGCCTTGGTGGGCTTTGCCCAGTAGTTTCCATGCAGCCGAATACTTGGGATCGAGTTCGACGCAGCGTTGGAAGTGTTCGGCGGCCCGGGCGAATTCGCCGAGGTCCAGGTAGCCCTTGCCCAGGCCGAAGCGCAGCAATGAGTTATCCACACCTTTGGCGAGCATTTTTTCCAGGGAGTCGAGCATGGCGGCGTCCTTATCGGTTGTGTCAGGGGTTGATCCGTTGGCTGCTAGATAGCTATCGCGAGCAGGCTCGCTCCCACAGGGGTTGGGGTTGCCCACGATATTTGTGAGCAATGGAGATCCTCTGTGGGAGCGAGCCTGCTCGCGATGAGGCCCGGTCCATCACCGCAAATTCTGGATCAGAAGAAACTCAACCCCACATGGAACAGCTTCTCGACATCGCGAATATGCTTTTTATCCACTAGGAACAGGATCACATGGTCGCCGGTCTGGATCATGGTGTCGTCATGGGCGATGAGCACTTGTTCGTCGCGGATGATGGCGCCGATGGTGGTGCCTGGCGGCAGGCCGAGGTCGCGGATGGCCTTGCCAATGACTTTGCTGGACTTGGCATCGCCATGGGCAATCGCCTCGATGGCTTCGGCCGCGCCACGGCGCAGGGAGTGCACGCTGACGATGTCGCCGCGCCGCACGTGGGCCAGCAAGGTGCCGATTGTTGCCAGTTGCGGGCTGATGGCGATGTCGATCTCGCCACCCTGGATCAGGTCGACGTAGGCCGGGTTGTTGATGATGGTCATCACCTTCTTCGCCCCTAGGCGCTTGGCCAGCAGCGAGGACATGATGTTGGCTTCGTCGTCGTTGGTCAGGGCCAGGAAGATGTCGGCGTCGGCGATGTTTTCTTCCAGGAGCAAGTCACGGTCCGAGGCGCTGCCCTGCAACACCACGGTGCTGTCGAGGTTATCCGAGAGGTAACGGCAGCGCGCCGGGTTCATCTCGATGATCTTGACCTGATAGCGGCTTTCGATGGCTTCGGCCAGACGCTCGCCGATCTGCCCGCCGCCGGCAATCACGATGCGCTTGTTGTTTTCGTCGAGACGGCGCATTTCGCTCATCACCGCGCGAATATTGGCCTTGGCGGCGATGAAAAAAACCTCGTCGTCCGCTTCGATCACGGTATCGCCCTGGGGCAGGATCGGCCGGTCACGTCGGAAAATCGCCGCGACCCGCGTCTCCACATTCGGCATGTGCTCGCGCAGCTGGCGCAGTTGCTGGCCCACCAGCGGTCCACCGTAGTAGGCCTTGACCGCGACCAATTGCGCCTTGCCTTCGGCAAAGTCGATCACCTGCAAAGCGCCCGGGTGTTCGATCAGGCGCTTGATGTAGTTGGTCACCACTTGCTCGGGGCTGATCAGTACATCCACCGGGATCGCTTCGTTGTCGAACAGGTCGGCGCGGGTCAGGTAGGCCGCCTCGCGCACCCGGGCGATCTTGGTCGGGGTGTGGAACAGCGTGTGAGCGACCTGGCAGGCCACCATGTTGGTTTCATCGCTGTTGGTGACAGCCACCAGCATGTCGGCGTCGTCGGCACCGGCCTGACGCAGCACCGTAGGCAAGGAGCCACGGCCCTGTACGGTACGGATGTCGAGGCGGTCACCGAGATCGCGCAGGCGGTCACCGTCGGTGTCGACCACGGTGATGTCGTTGGCTTCACTGGCCAGATGTTCAGCCAGCGAACCGCCGACCTGCCCTGCGCCGAGGATGATGATTTTCATCCGGTCACTCCTATCGAATCGGTTTTAACCGCGTGCGGCGGCGATCTTGATCAGTTTGGCGTAGTAGAACCCGTCGTGGCCGCCCTCTTGGGCCAGCAACTGCCGACCATGGGGCTGCTTCACCCCGGCCTGGCTGGCAATGTCCAGCTCCCGGGCACCGGGGGTACGGGCGAGGAATGCTTCGATCACTTCGGTGTTCTCGGTCGGCAACGTCGAACACGTGGCATACAGCAGCATGCCGCCGACTTCCAGGGTTATCCACAACGCATCGAGCAATTGCCCCTGCAACACCGCCAGTGCGGCGATATCGTCCGGCTGGCGGGTGAGCTTGATGTCGGGATGACGGCGGATCACGCCGGTGGCCGAACACGGTGCGTCCAGCAGGATGCGTTGAAATGGCTTGCCATCCCACCAACTGGCGGTGTCGCGGCCATCGGCGGCAATCAGTTCGGCGTCCAGGCCAAGGCGTTCGAGGTTTTCCTTCACGCGCACCAGGCGCTTGGCTTCCAGGTCCACCGCCACCACGCCGGCCAGTTTCGGCTCGGCCTCGAGGATGTGGCAGGTCTTGCCACCCGGTGCGCAGCAGGCATCCAGCACGCGTTGGCCGGGCGCTAGCTCCAGCAGGTCGGCAGCCAGTTGCGCGGCTTCGTCCTGGACGCTGATCCAACCGTCGGCAAAGCCCGGCAGCGCGCGTACATCGCCGGGGGTTTCCAGCACGATGCCGTCGCGGCTGTACTGGCACGGGATGGCCGGGATACCAGCCTCGCCCAGTAACGCCAGGTAGGCATCGCGCGTATGGTGGCGACGGTTGACCCGCAGGATCATCGGCGGATGGGCATTGTTGGCCGCGCAGATGGCCTCCCACTGCTCGGGCCAGAAGGCTTTCAGGGATTTTTGCAACCAGCGCGGATGGGCAGTGCGCACCACCGGGTCGTGTTCCAGCTCGGCCAACAGGGTTTCGCTTTCCCGTTGGGCGCGGCGCAGCACGGCATTGAGCAGGGCCTTGGCCCACGGCTTTTTCAGTTTGTCGGCGCAGCCCACGGTTTCACCGATGGCGGCGTGGGCAGGCACGCGGGTGTAGAGCAATTGATAGAGCCCCACCAGCAGCAGCGCTTCGACGTCGGCATCGGCGGCCTTGAACGGTTTCTGCAGCAGCTTCGCCGCCAGGGCCGACAGCCGTGGCTGCCAACGGGCGGTGCCGAATGCCAGGTCCTGGGTGAAACCGCGATCACGGTCTTCAACCTTGTCCAGTTGGGTCGGCAGGGAACTGTTGAGTGAGGCTTTTCCGCTCAGGACCGCAGCAAGCGCCTTGGCGGCGGCCAGACGCGGGTTCATGAAGCGTCCGCCGCTTGGCCCAGCACCGTGCCGACGGCAAATTTCTCACGACGGCTGTTGTACAAATCGCTGAAGTTCAGCGCCTTGCCACCGGGTAATTGCAGACGTGTCAGACACAGGGCCTGCTCGCCACAGGCGACAACGAGGCCGTCCTTGCTGGCACCAAGGATTTCACCCGGCGCGCCCTGCCCCTCGGCGTGGCTTGCAGCCAGCACTTTCAGGGCCTCGCCGCTCAAGGTGCTGTGGCAGATCGGCCACGGGTTGAAGGCACGCACCAGGCGCTCCAGTTCGACGGCCGGGCGGCTCCAGTCGATGCGCGCCTCGTCCTTGTTCAGTTTGTGGGCGTAGGTGGCGAGGCTGTCATCCTGCACTTCGCCTTCCAGCGTGCCGGCGGCGAGGCCGGCGATGGCCTGGACCACGGCGGGCGGGCCGATCAGTGCGAGGCGGTCGTGCAGGCTGCCGCCGGTGTCTTCGGCGCTGATGGGCGTGCTGACCTTGAGCAGCATCGGCCCGGTGTCCAGACCGGCTTCCATGCGCATCACGGTGACGCCGCTCTCGGAATCACCGGCTTGCACGGCGCGCTGGATCGGCGCCGCACCGCGCCAGCGCGGCAGCAGCGAGGCGTGGCTGTTGATGCAACCCAGGCGCGGAATGTCCAGCACCACTTGGGGCAGGATCAGGCCGTAGGCGACCACCACCATCAAGTCGGGTTTGAGCGCGGCCAATTCGGCCTGGGCCTGAGCGTCGCGCAGGGTCGGCGGCTGCAAGACCTGCAAACCGTTCTCCAAGGCCAGTTGCTTGACTGGGCTGGGCATCAGTTTTTGTCCGCGACCGGCCGGCCGATCCGGCTGGGTGTAGACCGCGATGATTTCATGGGGGCTGGCCAGCAGGGCCTTGAGGTGTTCGGCGGCGAACTCGGGAGTGCCGGCAAAGACGATGCGCAGTGGCTCAGTCATGGGAAGCTCTCATTTACAAAGCAGTCGCAAAAGAAAAAGGCTTGCCGCGGCAAGCCTTTGAAGGGGGCGTCAAGCATTCTGGCGATGAAGTTTTTCCAGTTTTTTCTTGATCCGGTCACGCTTGAGGGTAGACAGGTAGTCCACGAACAGCTTGCCGTTGAGGTGGTCGCACTCATGCTGGATGCACACCGCCAGCAACCCTTCGGCGATCAGCTCGTAAGGCTGGCCGTCACGGTCCAGGGCTTTGATCTTGACCTTCTGCGGGCGGTCGACGTTTTCGTAGAAGCCGGGCACCGAGAGGCAGCCTTCCTGGTATTGGTCCATCTCGTCGGTCAGGGTTTCGAACTCGGGATTGATGAACACCCGGGGCTCGCTGCGGTCTTCGGAAAGGTCCATCACGACGATACGCTTGTGCACGTTGACCTGGGTCGCGGCGAGGCCGATGCCTGGCGCCTCATACATTGTTTCAAACATGTCATCGACCAACTGACGCACTTCGTCGTCCACTACGGCCACCGGTTTGGCGATAGTGCGCAGGCGCGGGTCCGGAAATTCGAGAATGTTCAAAATGGCCATAAGCTTGATAAATGCACGTGTGAAGTAAAGTCGGGTGGCTGGCCTGGCGTGTCTTGGGATGCAGGCTACCGTTGTAAAACGTTGCTCCTCAATCACGGAGCGAGCCACGGGGGCTCTGGCGTTTTACGCGAACGCACATAATAAAGGGATTCACCGCATGAGGAAATCACTACTCGCCCTGCTGCTTCTGGCCTCGGCCGGTATCGCGCACGGGCAAGTGCAACTTCGGGAAGGTTTTCCCCAGCAATACACAGTGGTGACGGGGGACACGCTGTGGGACATCTCCGGCAAATACTTGCGTGAACCGTGGAAATGGCCCGAACTCTGGCAAGCCAACCCACAGATCGAGAACCCCAACCTGATTTATCCCGGCGACACCCTGTCGCTGGTCTACGTCAACGGCCAACCGCGCCTGACCCTCAATCGCGGCGCTTCGCGGGGCACCATCAAGCTGTCACCGCGCATTCGCAGTTCGCCGGTGGCCGACGCGATCCCGAGCATCCCGCTGCAGGCCATCAACAGCTTTTTGCTGAGCAACCGCATCGTCGACACGGCCGAGGATTTCGACAAGGCGCCCTACATCGTTGCCGGCGATGCCGAACGGGTCCTCAGCGGCACGGGAGACCGGATCTTTGCCCGCGGCCCCTTCGACGCAAACCAGTCGGCGTATGGCATCTTCCGGCAGGGCAAGGTCTACACCGATCCCGAAACCAAGGAGTTCCTGGGCATCAACGCCGATGACATCGGCAGCGGTGAAGTCGTGGCGAGCGAAGGCGACATCACAACCCTGGCCCTGCAACGCACGACCCAGGAGGTGCGCCTGGGCGATCGCCTGTTCAGTGGGGAAGAACGCTCGATCAACTCGACGTTCATGCCCAGCGCACCGAAATCGGAGATCAACGGGCTGATCCTCGATGTACCCCGCGGCGTCACCCAGATCGGCGCCCTGGATGTAGTGACCCTGAACAAGGGCCGTCGCGACGGGCTGGCCGAAGGCAATGTGCTGGCGGTGATGAAGACCGGCGAGACCGTGCGCGACCGCATCACCGGCGAGCAGGTGAAAATTCCCGATGAACGTGCTGGCCTGCTGATGGTTTTTCGCACCTACGACAAGCTCAGCTATGGCTTGGTGCTATACGCCTCGCGCTCGCTGGCGGTACTCGACAAAGTGCGCAATCCATAACGGGTCTCACAAGTTACCAACAGAGTTATCCACAGCTTGTTCCCGTTTCGACGGGGCTTATAACGATCAAGGATGATCCATGTCATTGCCTGAATCTGCTTCGGTTTCCCCTGCGGAACTGGAGGCCCGTCTGCGCCTGCACCGCTTGCCGGAACTGGGCCCCAAACGTTTCATGACCCTGATGGAGGCCTTTGGCTCGGCCTCCAAAGCCATCAGCGCACCGGCCAGCGCCTGGCGAGCGCTGAGGTTGCCCGCGGCGTGTGCCGAGGCTCGGCGCAACCCGGATGTGCGTGACGGCGCCGCCCATGCATTGGCCTGGCTGGAGGGTTCGGCCCAGCGTTTACTGATGTGGGACCAGCCTGACTACCCCGCGCTGCTGGCGCAGATCAGCGATGCGCCACCGCTGTTGTTCGTCGCCGGCGACGCGACCATTCTGGAAAAACCACAGCTGGCGATGGTCGGTAGCCGCCGGGCATCGCGACCGGGCATGGACACCGCCGCGGCGTTTTCCCGAAGCCTGGCCGGTGCCGGTTTTGTCATCACCAGCGGCCTGGCCCTGGGCATCGACGCGGCGGCACATCAAGCGGCGCTGGATGTGGGCGGGCAAACAATTGGCGTGTTGGGCACCGGGCTGGAAAATTTTTATCCACAGCGCAATCGTCGGCTGGCGGACGCGATGATCGCCCAAGGCAGCGCGGTGCTGTCGGAGTTCCCGCTGGACGCGCCGCCCCACGCCAGCAACTTTCCTCGTCGCAACCGGATCATCAGCGGTCTGTCCCTCGGCGTGCTGGTGGTGGAGGCCAGTGTCGCCAGCGGTTCGCTGATCACCGCACGCTTGGCGGCCGAACAAGGCCGCGAGGTGTACGCCATTCCGGGGTCGATCCATCACCCCGGCGCGAAGGGCTGCCATCAGTTGATCCGCGACGGCGCGGCGCTGGTGGAAACCGTCGAGCACATCCTTGAAGCATTGCGGGGCTGGCAGCAGTTGCCGCTGTCCATGGAACCGACGCCCGTCACCCATCCGCTGTTGCGCTTGCTCCATGCCGCGCCGCTTGGCAGCGAAGCGCTGGCCGCCGCCAGCGGCTGGAGCTTGCCCAAAGTCCTGGCGGCGCTGACTGAGCTGGAAATGGAGGGACGGGCGGTCTGTGACAACGGGCGCTGGTTTGCGCGCTAGGTTTTATGGGGAAGATCGGTAAACTGCGCACAGCCTTATTTGCGTTGTGGAGAGTCTTTCATGGTCAACAGTTGGCGTGTGCAACAAGCCGCGCGAGAAATTCGCGCCGGGGCGGTGATTGCCTATCCAACCGAAGCGGTCTGGGGCCTGGGCTGCGACCCGTGGAACGAAGACGCGGTGGAGCGCCTGCTGGCGATCAAGTCGCGACTGCCCGATAAGGGTTTGATCCTGGTGGCTGACAACATCCACCAGTTCGACTTTCTGTTCGAAGATTTCCCTGAAACCTGGATGGATCGAATGGCCAGCACCTGGCCTGGGCCTAATACCTGGCTGGTGCCGCACCAGAATCTGCTGCCGCAATGGATTACCGGTGTGCACGACACGGTTGCGCTGCGGGTCAGCGATCACCCCACCGTGCGCGACTTGTGCTCACTGGTGGGGCCGCTGGTGTCCACCTCGGCCAACCCTCAGGGCCGCCCGGCGGCGCGCACGCGAATTCGCGTCGAGCAATATTTCCGTGGGCAGATCGACCTGGTGCTGGGCGGTAACCTGGGTGGGCGCAAGAACCCCAGCGTGATTCGCGACCTAGCGACCGGCAACGTGGTGCGGCCGGACTGAGCCCGAACACACCTTCCGGATCTTGCGTCAAACCCTGTGGGAGCGAGCCTGCTCGCGATAGCGTCGGATCAGTTGGCATAGATGTTGGCTGATACTCCGCTATCGCGAGCAGGCTCGCTCCCACAGGTTCTTTAGCACCCTCTAAATCAGGGCAAAAGAATCGTCGACCCGGTTGTGCGCCGCGCCGACAACTCGGCCTGGGCCTTGGCCGCTTCGGCCAGTGGATAACGCTGGTTGATATCCACTTTGATCTTGCCGCTGCTGATCATGCCGAACAGCTCATCGGCCATGCGCTGCAGGTTCTCGGCGTTATTGGCGTAAGTGGCCAGGGTCGGACGGGTGACGTACAGCGAGCCTTTGGCCGCGAGTATCCCCAGGTTCACGCCGTCCACCGCACCGGAAGCATTGCCGAAACTCACCAGCAAGCCACGGGGCGCTACGCAGTCCAGGGAGGTCAACCAGGTGTCCTTGCCGACACCGTCATAGACCACCGGGACTTTCTTGCCGTCGGTCAGCTCCAGCACACGCTGTACGACGTTTTCCTTGCTGTAGTCGATGGTTTCCCAAGCGCCGTGGGATTTGGCGATGGCGGCTTTTTCCGCTGAGCTGACGGTGCCGATCAATCGCACGCCCAGGGCCTTGGCCCACTGGCAGGCCAAAGAGCCCACGCCACCGGCGGCGGCATGGAACAGGATGGTTTCCCCCCCTTTGAGCTCATAGGTCTGACGCAGCAGGTATTGCACGGTCAGGCCCTTGAGCATCACGCCGGCTGCTTGTTCGAAACTGATGGACTCGGGCAAATGCACCAGATTGGCCTCGGGCAACACATGCACGTCGCTGTAGGCTCCCAGCGGACCGCTGCCATAAGCTACCCGGTCACCGACCTTGAACCGCGTGACGTCTGAACCGACGGCCTCGACCACACCCGCCCCCTCGGCCCCCAAGCCTGACGGCAAGGCCGGTGGCGGGTAAAGACCGCTGCGATAATAGGTATCGATGAAGTTCAGGCCGATCGCCTTGTTGCTGACCCGCACCTGCTGCGGGCCCGGTTCGGCAGGCTGGTAGCCCACGTACTCGAGCACTTCGGGGCCGCCGTGGGAACTGAACTGAATACGTTTGGCCATCTTCACTTTCTCCTTGTCGTGGACTTTTTACCAAGCCTGCTATCGGACTCCTAAGCTTGACCTTCGTCAACTGTGGCGTAGGCAAGTGCGGTGGTATCCTGTGCGCCCATTTGCCACCGGCCCGCTGCAAGCCGCGTAGCGTAGCCCTGATCAAGGTGATGTCATGACCACTCGCACCGAGGCCGTGAAAGCCTACCTGCTCGACCTGCAAGACCGCATCTGTGCGGCCCTGGAAACCGAAGACGGCGGCACTCGTTTCGTCGAAGATGCCTGGACCCGCCCCGCCGGTGGTGGCGGTCGCACGCGAGTGATTGAAAACGGTACGGTGATCGAAAAGGGCGGCGTCAACTTTTCCCACGTCTTCGGCAGCGGTCTCCCCCCCTCGGCCAGCGCCCATCGGCCGGAACTGGCCGGGCGCGGCTTCGAAGCGCTGGGCGTGTCATTGGTCATCCATCCCCACAACCCTCATGTGCCTACGTCCCACGCCAATGTGCGTTTTTTCATCGCTGAAAAGGAAGGCGAAGAGCCGGTCTGGTGGTTCGGCGGCGGCTTCGACCTGACACCGTACTACGGCGTGGCAGAAGACTGCGTGCATTGGCACCGCGTTGCCCAACAGGCCTGTGCCCCGTTCGGCCCCGACGTGTATTCGCGCTACAAAGCCTGGTGCGACAGCTATTTCCATATCAAGCATCGCAACGAGCCCCGTGGCATTGGCGGCCTGTTTTTCGACGACCTGAACGAGTGGGATTTCGACACTAGCTTCGCCTTCATGCGCGCCATCGGCGATGCCTACATCGAGGCTTACCTGCCTATCGTGCGCCGCCGCAAGCAGGACCCGTTCACCGCCAAACAAAGGGAATTCCAGGAGTTTCGCCGCGGACGCTACGTGGAGTTCAACCTGGTCTACGACCGCGGCACCCTGTTCGGGCTGCAATCGGGCGGGCGTACCGAGTCGATCCTGATGTCCCTACCGCCGCAAGTGCGCTGGGGCTATGACTGGAAAGCCGAACCGGGCAGCGAAGAGGCGCGGCTGACCGAGTATTTCCTGCAGGATCGCGATTGGCTGGCGACGGCCTGAACGAGGATTATCCATGGACCGCTACGTTGTAATGGGTAACCCGATCGGCCACAGCAAATCGCCGCTGATCCACCGTCTCTTCGCCGAGCAGACCGGGCAAACACTGGACTACAGCACGCTGCTCGCGCCTTTGGACGATTTCGCCGGCTGCGCGCGGGAATTCTTCCGCGAGGGGCGTGGGGCGAATGTCACCGTGCCGTTCAAGGAAGACGCCTTCCGCCTGGCCGACAGCCTGACCGAGCGGGCCCAGCGGGCCGGGGCGGTGAACACTTTGAGCAAGCTGGCCGATGGCCGTCTGTTGGGTGACAACACCGATGGCGCCGGACTGGTACGGGACCTGACCGTCAACGCAGGTTTAAACCTCAAGGGCAAACGCATCCTGTTGCTGGGCGCCGGCGGTGCTGTGCGCGGTGCCTTGGAACCGCTGCTGGCCGAAGCGCCGGCCTCGGTGATCATCGCCAACCGCACGGTGGAAAAAGCCGAGTTGCTGGCCGAGTTGTTCGCGGACCTGGGCCCGGTCTCGGCCAGCGGTTTCGACTGGCTGCAAGAGCCGGTGGACCTGATTATCAACGCCACATCGGCGAGCCTGTCCGGTGATGTACCGCCGATTGCCGCAAGTTTGATCGAGCCCGGCATGACGTTCTGCTACGACATGATGTATGGCAAGGAGCCCACTTCGTTCTGTCGTTGGGCCAGCGAACACGGCGCGGCGGTGGCGATGGATGGCTTGGGCATGCTGGCCGAGCAGGCGGGCGAAGCGTTCTACCTGTGGCGCGGGGTACGCCCGGACACCGCGCCAGTGCTGGCCGAATTGCGGCGCCAGCTCGCACTGTAGGCTACAGACTGTTGTGGCGAGGGGATTTATCCCCGTTGGACTGCGAAGCAGTCCCAAAAAACCAGGGCCGCTGCGCGCCCCAGCGGGGATAAATCCCCTCGCCACAGGGTGCGTCTACCTTAAGCCCTAGTCTTCGAAATGGATCGGACAGTGCTCCGGCCCTTCCAGCTTCTTCAACTCTTCCACCACATGGGGCCTGGCCCTGCGCAACGTCAGGCTGCGCCCTTGGGTGCGCAAGCGCCGGGCTTCCTGGTGCAGCATTTCCACGCCGGAGTAGTCGATGAAGTTGATCTGCTGGGCATCGATCACCACCCGTTGTGCCTGCAACCGTTGCAGACGCACTTGCAGGTAATGGCTGGCACCAAAAAAGATCGAACCGCCAACCCGCAGGATGTCAGCTTCACCCTCACGGGCGTGTTGCACCCGCGGTTGCGAGGTGCGCTTGAGGTAGAAGAACAGCGACGCCAGCACGCCGGCATAGATAGCGGTTTGCAGCTCCAGCAGCAGCGTGGCCAGGCAAGTGAGGCTCATCACCACGAATTCGGCGCGACTCACGCGAAACAACGCCCGGACGCCGCGATAATCCACCAGCCCCCAGGCGATCAACAGGATGCTGCCGGCCATGGCCGGTATCGGAATGTGCGAAATCAGCTTGGCACCGGTTACCGCAAACAAGGCCACCCACAGTGCCGAGAAAACCCCGGCCAGGGGCGAGCAAGCGCCGGCTTCATAGCTGAGGCCGGAACGGGTAAAGGAACCCGCTGACAAGGATCCGGAAAAGAACCCTCCCACAATATTGGAAAGCCCCTGCGCCCTGACCTCTTGGTTCGCATCCAGCAATTGCCCCGAGCGTACCGATAACGAGCGAGCAATGGACAGGCTGGTCACCAACCCGAGCATGCCCACCGCAACCGCGCCGGGCAGCAGGCGCAGGATCAGATCCAGGTCCAGCGGCAGCGCAGAGAACGGCGGCAAGCGCCCGGCAAAGGCGCTGACCAGCGCGACATGCCCGAACATCCCCGGCCACAGCCAGACCACCAGGCTGCTGATGACCAAAGTTATCAACAGGCTCGGCCAGCGCGGCAGCAGCCGTTTGAGCACCACGCCCAGCACCAGCGTGCCCAAACCGAGAAACAGAGAAGGCTTATCCACAGCCTCGATATGACTGACCAACATCAGCAGCCCTTTCAACGCCGTGGCTTCGTTGGGCAGATCAAGACCCACCAGGTTGGGCAACTGCCCCAGGGCGATCACCACCGCCGCGCCCAGGGTGAAACCCAGCACCACCGAGTGTGAGACGAAGTTCACCAGCGCGCCGAAACGCAACAACCCCAGCAGCCACTGGAAAACCCCCGCCAGCACCGTCAGCAACAGGATCAAGGTGACGTAGTCCTGGGTGGCCGGCATGGCCAGGGGACTGACGCTGGCATACAGGACAATGGAAATCGCCGCCGTAGGACCGCAGATCAGGTGCCACGACGAACCCCACAAGCAGGCGATCAGCACCGGCACAATCGCCGCATACAAGCCGTATTCCGGCGGCAGTCCGGCAATCAGGGCGTAGGCAATCGACTGCGGCAACGCGAGAATCGCACCGCTCAGGCCGACGATCAGGTCACGGCCGACACTGGCGCGGGTCTGCCGCGGCAGCCAGCTCAGGAACGGAAAGAGTGAATGGCGGGTGGGCAATGCCATGGGGCCTCAAGGGTGGGGTTTGGCGCAAGAGTATCAGGACAAGGCACCGTTCTCCCTGTGGCGAGGAGATTAATGTGGGAGCAAAGCTTGCTCGCGAAACAGGCAGCTCGGTCTCTGAAAGACCGAGTCGTCTTCATCGCGGGCAAGCCTTGCTCCCACATAGATTCCCTCGCCACATGATTGTCAGAGCTTGGCCTTCACCGCCGCCAACGCATCCTTGCCATCCAGCGTCTTCACACCATCCAGCCATTTATCCAGCACCGCCGGATTCGCCTTGATCCAGGCCTTGGCCGCATCGGCATTGCTGACCTTGTTGTTCACCACCTCGGCCATGATGCTGTTTTCCATTTCCTGGGTGAAACTCAGGTTGGTCAACAGCTTGCCTACGTTCGGGCAGGCCTGTGCATAACCTTTGCGAGTCAATGTATAGACACTGCCCGTGTCGCCAAAATACTTCTCGCCGCCCTTGAGGTAGCGCATTTTCAGTTGCACGTTCATAGGGTGTGGCGTCCAGCCAAGGAAGGTCACGAACTTCTGTTTCCTCACCGCCCGGGAGACTTCCGCGAGCATGGCCTGCTCACTCGATTCCACCAGTTTCCACTCGCCCATGCCGAAATCGTTGGTCTTGATGATTTCCTTCAGGGAGAGGTTGGCCGGGGCGCCGGAGCCGATCCCGTATATCTTCTTGTCGAACTTATCGGCGAACTTGTTCAGGTCAGCGAAGTTATGCACACCGGCATCCCACACGTAATCCGGGACCGCCAGGGTGAATTCGGTGCCGTCCAGGTTCTTGGCCAACTGCGTGACATCGCCAGTGGCCACGAACTTGTCGTAGAACCCTTGCTGCGCCGGCATCCAGTTACCCAGAAATACATCAACCTGGCCGTCCTTGAGGCCGCCGAAGGTGATCGGCACCGCGAGGGTGTCGACCTTGGCCTTGTAGCCCATGCCATCGAGCAGAAAACCCGTGATCGCGTTGGTCGCAGCGATGTCACTCCAACCGGGGTCGGCCATCTTTACCGTCTCGCAGCCTTGCTCGGCCCACGCCGAACTGCTAAGCGCCAACAGCCCAGCGGTCAGTACTGTGGATAACTTTTGCATGTGCTTCCCCTTACGTTATTGGTTTTGGCAGGGTTGTGGATAACGGGCCTTGCGTTCCAGATCGTCGAGGTCAATGTGGTTACGCATGTACTGCTGGCTGGCGTCCACCAGCGGCTGGTGATCCCAGCTCTTGAGTTTGCCCAGGGTCAACGCGTGGGCGACGAAACGTCGACGTCGCTGACTGGCGAGCACCTGTTGGTGAATGGTTGGGATATCCCATTTAGCTCGCGCTTCGGCGAGAAAATCCGCGCACAGGGACTGATGCTCAGCCGATTGGCTAAGGTCCTCCAGTTCTTTGGGGTCATTGCGCAGATCGAACAGCAGGCATGGATCGTCTTCGCTGTAGATGAATTTCCAGGGTCCACGACGGATCATCATCAACGGGCTGATGGTGCCTTCGGCCATGTATTCACCAAAGACCTCGTCATGACCGCCCTGCCCCTGCAGATGGGGCACCAGCGACCGGCCATCCAGCGGCAGTCCGGGCTCAAGCCGGCCACCGGCCAACTCCACCAGGGTCGGCAGCAAGTCGGCAGTGGACACCGCCGCCCCGACCCGCCCGCTGGCGAACTGGCCCGGTGCGCTGATCAGCAAGGGAACGCGAGCCGCCATCTCGAACCAGTGCATTTTGTACCAGAGGCCTTTTTCACCGAGCATGTCTCCATGATCGCCGGAGAACACGATGATCGTGTCGTCCATCAAGCCGGTGTCTTCCAGGGTTTGCAGTAACTTGCCGACGTTGCTGTCAATGTAGCTGCACGCACCGAAGTACGCGCGGCGCGCATCGCGGATCTTATCCACAGGCAGTGGCTTGTCCCACAGGTCATAGACTTTCAACAGGCGCTGGGAATGCGGGTCCAGCTCTGTTTGCCCCGGGGTTTGCGGCAGCGGGATGTCCTTGTCGTCATACATATCCCAAAAGGTCTTGGGAATGGTGTACGGGTCGTGTGGGTGGGTCATGGACACCGTCAGGCAGAACGGCTGGTCGCCATCCTCGCGGATGTGGTCGAACAGATACTGCTGGGCCTTGAACACCACTTCTTCGTCAAAATCCAACTGGTTGGTGCGCACGCACGGACCAGCCTGCAACACCGAAGACATGTTGTGATACCAGCTTGGCCGCACGTCGGGCTCGTCCCAGTTCACGGCCCAGCCGTAATCGGCCGGGTAAATGTCACTGGTCAGGCGTTCTTCGTAGCCATGCAACTGGTCCGGCCCGCAAAAATGCATCTTGCCGGACAGCGCCGTGCGATAACCCAGACGCCGCAGGTAGTGGGCGTACGTCGGGACGTCCGCAGGAAAATCCGCCGCGTTATCGTAGGCGCCGATCTTGCTGGGCAACTGACCGCTCACCAGGGTAAAGCGCGACGGTGCGCAGAGTGGGCTGTTGCAATACGCGGCGTCGAACACCACGCCCTGCTCGGCCAGGCGCGACAGGTTCGGCAGCTTGATCGGCGAAGGACCGTAGATCGGCAACATTGGCGCGGCCATTTGATCGGCCATGATGAAAAGAATGTTCTTGCGCTTCATGTATTCGCGGCATTCCATAGTAAACAGTTATGCGAAATTGCTGCGATTGAGCATGTAGCCCCCGCCTTTATGGGTAAAGCCCACGCAAGGCAATGACTAGGATAAGCACAGCTTATGTATGAAGCCCTGGGTGACCTGTCCCTTGACCTGTTCCGCGCCTTTGAAGCCGCGGCCCGCCACCGCAGCTTTACGGCAGCGGCGATCGAACTGGGCACCACGCAACCGGCCATCAGCCAGCAGATCAAGCGCCTGGAAGAACAACTGGGTACACGGTTGTTCGATCGCATCTATCGCGGCATCGAGCTGACCGAGGCCGGAACAATCCTGTTCGAGCAGGTGCAGGCCGGTTTGCAGAATATCGACGCAGGATTGAGCGCGATCACCGCCCATGACCAGCATGAGGTGCTGCAAGTGGCCACCGATTTTGCGTTTGCCGCCTATTGGCTGATGCCCCGCTTGCATCGGTTTCACGCCGCCAACCCAAAGGTGGACGTCAGCCTGGTGACCAGCGAACGCAATCACAACATGCTGCGCACGGATATCGACGTTGCGGTGCTATTTGGAGACGGTCGCTTCAAACAAGGCGAAAGTCGCTGGCTTTTCAGCGAAGAAGTCTTTCCCGTGTGCAGCCCGCTGTTGCTCAAGGAACGCTCCCTGCCCTTGTCGGCTCAAGCCTTGTCGGAGTTCCCGCTCCTGCATTTGCGCGGGGAAAACAGTAGCCATTGGTTCGATTGGAGTGGCGTTTTCCGTGAGCTGGGCATTACCTCACCCCCGGCGCCCGGGCAGTTGCGGTTCGACAACTACACCTTGCTCATCCAGGCGGCGATTGGCGGTCAGGGCGTTGCCATCGGTTGGCGATACCTTGTGGATAACTTATTGGCCCAAGGGCTGCTGTGCCGTCCGGTCGCTGAAACAGTGTTGTCGCGGTCAGGGTATTACGTGGTCTTGCCCCAGCGTAAACGGCGCGGGGTATTGATCAGGCAGTTTGTGGACTGGTTGATGGAGGAGCAGGCCAACAGCGCCGAATCGCTCACGGGGTTGGCCTTGCCTTCCATTGCGGTGTAACCAGCCCTCCCCTGCGCCAACTCGGGAGACGGCGACCGCACAGGCTAATCGGCGGCGACAAAACTGACATGCTGGCCCACATGCAGGTTCAAGCGCAGCTCATCGGCAATGCCGACGGCCACACGGCCAAGCCGCTCCAGTGATTCGGCCATGCCGGCCTCCAGGCTGGTGCTGACCTGGCTGAAGTGCTCGATGCTCAAACCGGGCGTTGCGTAGGGTGAGTCAATCAGGGTCCATTGCAACGTGCTGTTGTTCAGGGCGTCGAGGACTTCTTCGGCGGCATGGCGCTGCAATACATCGTCTGCCGGCTCCTCGTCGAGCACGGCGAAATCGCCCACCAGAAACAGCCGGGAAATACTCGCCGCCTCCATCCCGGCGATCAGCGCATCCACCGCCAACACCTGCTCCACGGGACCGGGAATGAGCGTGCGCTCCACGTGCTCGCTGTTCATCGGCAACCCTGGAGCGTTCAACAGACACACCACGGCATTGGCGCCGGCCACGCTTTGCTTGACCCGCTGGGGATCGTAGAGGTCGCCGGTCTTGGCCCGCAGGCCGGGGCGCGGCGCCAGGGCCGTAAGGTCGTCGAGAACAGCGATGACTTCGTGCTGGCGCCGCAGCATTTCAGCCATCAACGCACTGCCGAGGCTACTCATGGCACCATAGAGCACCACTTTGGTGACCGGGGTTTCGGCATTTTTCATGGCTGTTTTTCCTTTTTTGTCCCGCATGTAAAGGCTCTGACCCGCGGGAGACAACCTCGGTTCGGCCAGTTTTCGAGGAGAAGCACATGCAGCGGATCAAGGGCTACCACGCCCATGTCTATTTCGACGCCAACACCATCGACCAGGCGCGGGCACTGTGCGAGGAAGCAACGCGACTGTTTGGGCTGAAAATGGGCCGTATCCACCAACGCCCAGTCGGGCCGCACCCGGACTGGAGCTGCCAATTGGCGTTCGATCCACAGCACATCGGCGTGGTCTTGCCGTGGCTGGCGCTCAATCGCAAAGGCCTGGTGATATTTCTTCACCCGGACACCGGCGACGACCTGACGGACCACACCGAGCATGCGATCTGGATGGGCGCGGTGCGGCCGTTGGATCTTTCGGTGTTTTGATTTATCGGTGGAGCGCAGATTGTCTGTGGGAACAAAGCTTGCTCCTACAGGTAAGCCTTGCCCTACAGAAAAACTCCATTACAGCGGCGAAAGGTGGCTGAAAGCTTGCGCGATTAGGATCGCCCCCACTACCGGCAACAGACCGGTGGCCAGAAGCGAGCGGCTAAGGCTCGTTAGGCCCTTTTAACAACAACAATGGTGATTCTGATGTCCGCTGCTACCCGCCCCGCTGAACCCACTCCCTCCGTCCGTCCCGTGCTTTGCATTCTGCGCTGACCTGTTCGGTCTGCCTTTGCCCGTCGCGCCACGCCTGGAGTATTTCCTATGCTGACTTTCCTTGGCTTTGCCATGGTCATCACGTTCATGTTCCTGATCATGACCAAGCGCCTGTCCGCGCTGATTGCCCTGATCATCATCCCGATCCTGTTCGCTCTGTTCGGTGGTTTTGCACCGAAGATCGGTCCGATGATGCTCGAAGGCATCACCAAGCTTGCCCCGACCGGGGTGATGCTGATGTTCGCGATTCTTTATTTTGCCCTGATGATCGACTCCGGCCTGTTCGACCCGGCCGTGCGCAAGATCCTCAAGCTGGTCAAGGGCGACCCGTTGAAAGTTTCGGTCGGCACCGCCGTTCTGGCGCTCGTCGTTTCCCTCGATGGTGACGGCGCGACCACTTATATGATCTGCGTGGCCGCCATGCTGCCGCTCTACAGCCGCATCGGCATGAGCCCACGGATCATGGCCGGCCTGATCATTCTCGCCGGTGGCGTGATGAACATGACCCCCTGGGGCGGCCCGACGGCCCGTGCAGCCAGCGCGCTGCATGTCGATCCGTCCGACATCTTCGTTCCGATGATTCCTGCGATGCTCGCGGGTGTAGCGGCGATCCTGGCGATTTCCTACATGTACGGTAAACGCGAGCGCGCCCGTCTGGGTGAATTGCACCTCGCCGGTGATGACATCGACCACAGCGAAATCAGCGTTTCCCAGTTCCCGGACGCCCGTCGTCCGAAGCTGATCTGGTTCAACGGTGCGTTGACCCTGGGCCTGATGTGCACGCTGATCGCCGGCCTGTTACCGCTGCCGGTGCTGTTCATGGTGGCGTTCAGTATCGCGATGATCGTCAACTACCCTTGCCTGCAACAGCAGAAAGACCGCGTTGCGGCCCATGCCGGCAGCGTATTGGCGGTGGTCGGTTTGATTTTCGCGGCGGGTATCTTCACCGGCATCCTGTCCGGGACCGGCATGGTCGACGCCATGTCCAAGAGCCTGCTGGCGGTGATCCCGGATTTCCTGGGCCCATACCTGGCAGTGATTACCGCGCTGGCGAGCATGCCGTTCACCTTCTTCATGTCGAACGATGCGTTTTATTACGGGGTGTTACCGGTCATGGCCGAAGCGGCCAGCCATTACGGCATCACTGCCGTTGAAATGGCCCGCGCCTCGATTGTTGGCCAGCCCGTCCACCTGCTGAGCCCACTGGTTCCATCGACTTACCTGCTGGTGGCCCTGGCGGGGATCGAGTTTGGCGATCACCAACGCTTCACCTTGAAGTGGGCAGTATTGGTTTGCCTGTGCATAATGTTTGCCGCCTTGCTGATGGGGATTTTTCCGCTGTTCAGCACTCTATAAAAGCAATGCCCGCTGCGTCGCCCCTTTGGATAATCGAAGGCGCGGCGCGGCCCAACACTCGCTAAAGGAACTCACATGGAATGGCTGACCAACCCGGAAATCTGGGTTGCCTTCTTCACCCTGACCGCCCTGGAAATTGTCCTGGGCATCGATAACATCATCATGATCTCGATCCTGGTCAGCCGCATGCCCAAGCACATGCAGGCACGCACCCGGATCTTCGGTCTGGCCCTGGCCATGATCACGCGGATCCTGTTGCTGCTGTCCATCACCTGGGTCATGCGCCTGACCGCCGACCTGTTCGAAGTGTTCGGCCAGGGCATTTCCGGTCGTGACCTGATCCTGTTCTTCGGTGGCTTGTTCCTGCTGTGGAAAAGCTCCCAGGAGATGTACCACGCGCTGGAAGGCGAAGACGAAACCGGCGAGACGCCTGCGGGCACGGGCGGCAGCTTCATCTACACCATCGTCCAGATCGCGATCATCGACATCGTGTTCTCCCTGGATTCGGTGATCACCGCCGTGGGCATGGTCTCCCATGTACCGGTGATGGTCGCGGCAATCGTCGTGGCGGTGCTGGTGATGATGCTGGCGGCGGGCACCATCAGCTCGTTCATCGACAAGCACCCGTCGCTGAAGATGCTGGCGCTGTCGTTCCTGCTGGTGGTCGGTACCGTGCTGATCGCTGAGTCCCTGGACGTGCACGTGCCAAAAGGCTACGTCTACTTCGCCATGGCCTTCTCTCTGGCGGTCGAAGCGTTCAACATCAAGATGCGCACTGCCATGGCGCGCAAGCGCAAGCAGCAGGATCCGGTAAAACTGCGTAAGGATATGCCAGGCCAGTAAGCGGCACAGGGCAATGAACGAAGGGGCTTTCGAGCCCCTTTTTCATGCCTGCCGGAAAGTAACTGGATGCAAAACCTGTGGGAGCGAGCCTGCTCGCGATGAGGCCACAACATTCAACATCTTCATTGGCTAACAGACCGCTATCGCGAGCAGGCTCGCTCCCACTGGGTTTCGTGGGGTCTTTGGTCAATGGCTTTTTATGACAGTTTTGTTTCAAACCCGTCTTTAGCTGTGCAATGCTGGCGCTCGAACCGTTGGCCAACTACAGCTTAAGTACAACGAAGAAAAATGTGGCACCGTCAATTGGTCCCTTTGGGACGCTAACAGGGGGCTTCTCATGCTGACCCTGCTGAACTTGCTCTCCGCCGTGGCCCTGCTGATCTGGGGCACGCACATCGTCCGTACCGGCATTCTGCGGGTCTATGGCACGAACCTGCGCCATGTCATTGGCCAAAACATGTCCAAGCGCTGGCTGGCGTTCGTCGCAGGCATCATGGTCACTGCCATGGTCCAGAGCAGCAACGCCACAGCCATGCTCGTCACCTCATTCGTCGGCCAGGGCCTGATGGCACTGACCCCTGCCCTGGCGACCATGCTCGGCGCCGATGTCGGCACGGCGCTGATGGCGCGGGTACTGACCCTGGATCTGTCCTGGTTATCGCCCCTGCTGATTTTCCTCGGGGTGATTTTTTTCCTGTCGCGCAAACAGACCCGCCTGGGGCAAATGGGCCGGGTCGGCATCGGCTTGGGCTTGATCATCCTGGCGCTGCAATTGATTGTCGAAGCCGCCGCGCCCATCACCCAGGCCCAGGGCGTGAAAGTTATCTTTGCCTCGCTGACCGGCGACATCCTGCTCGATGCGCTGGTGGGTGCGCTGTTCGCGATGATCTCCTATTCCAGCCTCGCCGCCGTGCTGTTGACCGCGACACTGGCCGGCGCAGCGGTAATCAGTCTGCCGGTGGCCATCGGCCTGGTGATCGGCGCCAACATCGGCAGCGGCGTGCTGGCCTTTCTCAGCACCAGCATGCAGAACGCCGCCGGCCGCCAGGTGGCGCTGGGCAGCCTGCTGTACAAGTTGATCGGCCTGTTGTTGATCATTCCAGTGCTCGATCCGTTGGTGGGCTGGTTGGACGGCCTGGATTTCAGCCACCAGGAAACGGTGATCGGTTTTCACCTGCTCTACAACACCGTGCGCTGCCTGGTGCTGCTGCCCAGCGTCGGGCCGATGGCCAGGCTGTGTGCCTGGCTGCTGCCGGAGCGTCCTGACACCAACGGCACGGCCAAGCCACGCCACCTGGACCTCACCGCCCTCGCCACGCCGAGCCTGGCCCTGGCGAATGCTGCCCGGGAAACCCTGCGCATCGGTGATCTGATCGAAACCATGCTCGAAGCCATGCTCGACGTACTGCGCGGCGGGCAGACCGCAGTCACCCAACAAGTACGGAGCATGGGCGATGACGTCGAGGCGCTGTGCAGCGCCATCAAGCTGTATATGGCCCAAATGCCCCGTGAGGACCTCAGTGAACAGGACAGCCGCCGCTGGGCGGAAATCATTGAGCTGGCGATCAACCTGAAGCTGGCCAGCGACCTCATCGAACGCATGTTGCGCAAGGTCCAGCAACAGAAAACCGCGCAACGTCGGTCCTTTTCCGAGGTTGGCCTGGAAGAGTTGGCGACACTGCACAGCCAGTTGATCGCCAATCTGCGGCTGGGATTGTCGGTGTTCCTCAGTGCCGATCCCGAGAGCGCCCGTCAGCTGTTGCGTGAGAAACGTCGCTTTCGAGCGCAGGAAAGACGACTGGCCCACGCACACGTCAGCCGTCTACAGCGAAAAATCGTACAAAGCATCGAGACCAGTTCCCTGCACTTAGAACTGATCGCCGACATGAAACGCCTCAACTCGCTGTTCTGCGGCAGCGCCTACGTGGTGCTGGGGACTTCCGAGACAGGTGCGCTCGCGGTTGATGAAATTTCCGACGTCACCCATTCGCCTTGAACGACTGGCGCATTGCTCAGTCAGTAAGATTGGCCTGGGCTTAAACCATTCGCACGCAAGCCGGCCCCACGTCGCCATGGAGATCCATTGGGTTCGAGGTGGGGCGCGAAGTTGCCTGCGATGACGGCCTGCCCGGCACATGGACCTCCAATCAGCCGCCAGGAAGCTCGCTATGCGTTGTCTGTTGCTCGCCGTTCTTTTGCTCGGTTCACTGCCGTCGGTCGCGCTGGATCGATTCCAGGTCGAGGGGTATGTGCTGCCCAACGGTATGCAACTGCTGCTCAAGCCGGGCAGCGAGCGCGGGCATGTGGCGATCCGGCTGGTAGTGGGCGTGGGACTGGACGACTTCAACTGCGCCGACAAGGAACTGCCCCACCTGCTTGAGCATTTGCTGTTCAGCGGTGTCGATGACGGCGGCGAAGGCGGGCTGGAAGAGCGTATGCAGGCGCTGGGCGGCGAGTGGAACGCCTTCACGAGCAACGCCGACACCACGTTCGTCATCGAGGCACCGGCGCGCAATCAACGCAAGGTCCTGGACCTGTTGATCGCCCTGCTGACTCGTACCCGCATCGACGACAACGCCCTGCAGGCGGCCAAACGTGTGGTGGAACGCGAGGATGGCGGCCACTACACCCATCTGCAACGCTGGCTCGATCATCAGGACCTGGGCCACAAGGCGGGCAATCAATTGGCAGTGGAATTGGGTCTGCGCTGTGCCGAACGCGCCGAAGTCGGGCACCTCACCCTTGCCAGGATCGAGCAGGCACGCAAGGCCTGGTATGCACCGAACAACATGACGCTGATCGTGGTCGGCGACCTGGACCGGTTGCTACCGGCCTATCTGGAGCGGACCTTCGGCGAACTGGAGCCGGTCGAGCCCAGCGCTCACGCAGCGTTACCGCAGATCCGCTACAGCGCGGTCACCAAGCGCAACCTGATGCGCGGCCTGGTGGGCAATAGCGCCAAGCTTCATTGGCTGTTTCCGGAGCCGGTGCTGGAACAGCAACACGACGAAACCTTCGACCTGCTCAAGGACTATCTGGACTGGGCGCTCTATCGCCAGCTGCGCCTGGCCCGCAGCCTGTCCTACGGGCCGTGGGTGGAGCGAGAGGTGTTTGGCGGCGTTGGCTTCTTCAGCCTGAACGCGGACCTGGCCCGTGATGACCTGCCCCAGGCCGAGCAGGCGCTGGAGCAAATGCGCACCACGTTGCTCAAGGATGGCCTCGACCCGGAGAGTTTCGTGCGCATCAAACGCGCCGCCATCGCCCATCAGTCGTGGGCGGTTCAAGGCAACAGCGCACTGGCCGATTACTATTGGGGTGCCCTTGGCGATTACGACGACGGCCGCTTCACCAATCCGGCCGTGCGCCTTCAGGCGGTGAGCCTGGAACAGGCCAACCAGGCCCTGCGTGAACTGCTCAAGGACCCGGGCTACCTGCGCATCGAGAAACCCATGCTCGGCGACGATGAGCTGGTTTGGGGCGTGGCCGGGCTGCTGGGGTTGCTGTTGGTCCTGGTCGGGTGGAGATTGCGTCGCAGGGCTTAGAGCGCTCGTCACATCGATGTCCTGGCGATACTCTGTCAGGGATATTTCCTACGACTCACTGTGAACTGCCGAATGCCGAACCTGACTCACTACATCCAGCGCCTTCTCGAATTGATGAAGCGCTATCCAGGGGTCATCGCACTCGGTGGCTTCATCTCTGGAGTCGGCAGTTTCATGCTGGTGGACCGCCAGCAGGGTCTTGCGACCTGGATCACCATCATCATGCTGGTGAGCTGGCTCTGGCTGATGCTGGAGAACAGCCTGACCCGGCTTTTTACCCGCATATTCAAACGGGAAATCCCCCAGCCGCTGCTGCGTTACGCCACGCAGATGATTCACCAGGAAAGCCTGTTTTTCGTCTTGCCGTTCTTTTTCATCACCACCACCTGGAACAGCAGCCAAGTGATTTTCACCGGCCTACTGGCGGCCTCGGCACTGGTCTCGATCATTGATCCGCTGTACTACAAATGGCTGGCGCCCCGGCGCTGGGCGTTCCTGGCGCTGCACACCCTGACGCTGTTTGCCGCCCTGCTCACCGCACTGCCGATCATCCTGCACCTGACCACCGACCAGAGCTTCAAGCTGGCGCTGGGCACTGCCATGCTGTTGTCGTTCCCCAGCCTGGCTTCGATCTTTCCGATCCGCACCGTGCGCAACGCCCTGGCGATTCTGTGCATCACGGTGGGGATCGGCGCGGCCGGGTGGGTGCTGCGCTCCTGGGTGCCGCCGGCAACCTTGTGGATGACCGAGGTGGCGATCAGCACCCAGCTGGAGGACCGCACGCCGGGCGCCAGCCTGAAGGAAGTCACCGCTGACCAGATACGCGGCAACGGTCTGTATGCCTACACCGCTATCAATGCGCCGCGAGGGCTCGATGAGCGGATTTATCACGTCTGGCAATTCAACGGCAAAGAAGTGGACCGTATCGCCCTGGACATTCATGGCGGGCGCAAGGAAGGCTATCGCGCCTGGACCCACAAGCAGAACTTCCCGGAAGACCCCACCGGTAAATGGCAGGTGCGGGTGCTGACGGAAAATGGCCAGGTGATTGGTGTATTGCGCTTCAAGGTCAGCGCTGCGCTCGAGCCTGGGACAAAATAATGCCGGGCGTGCTATTAGGTAACACTTTTCGAGCCGAACGAGCATGGCGCTTATGACCCCTGGCACTCTGGCTGGCAGTGCCCGACTGGATCGCTCTCACTCCCCGGCGCAGCTATGGATCAGCGGGGACTGGACACTGGCTCACTACACGCAGCTCAAGCGTTTGAGCGACTCGCTGCGCGGCCAGTACGACGACAACACCCTGATCGACCTCAATGGCTTGGGTGCCCTCGACACCGCTGGCGCCTCGTTGCTGGTGGAACTGCTGGGCGCCGAGCGGCTGGGCAAGACCGCCGAGCACCGCGACTGCACGTTGTCGTCCGCCGATCGGGCACTGTTGCAGACGGTCTATTGCTCGCTGACCGACTTCTGCGTGCCGGTCAAAGAGCCGACGGTGAGTGTCGTGACCCAGTTGTTGACACGCATCGGTCGAGCCGTGGACAAGGTCTGGCAAGATACCCTGCAATTGCTGGGCTTTGTCGGCTTGATCCTAGAAACGCTGGCCCGGGGCCTGTTTCGCCCGAAACGCTGGCGCATTACCCCGATGGTTGTTCACATCGAACAGACGGGGCTGGACGCGGCCCCTATCGTCGCCCTGCTGACTTTTCTGGTGGGCGCGGTGGTGGCGTTTCTCGGGGCGACGGTGCTGGCCGATTTCGGCGCCAGTATTTTTACCGTGGACCTGGTGGCGTTCTCGTTTCTGCGCGAATTCGGCGTGTTGCTGACTGCGATTCTTATGGCAGGTCGCACCGCCAGCGCCTTCACCGCCCAGATCGGCTCGATGAAGGCCAACGAAGAAATCGACGCGATTCGTACCCTGGGCCTCGATCCCATCGAGTTGCTGGTGGTGCCGCGAGTGCTGGCCCTGTTGGTGGCGTTGCCGATGCTGACCTTTGTGGCCATGCTCTCGGGCATTGTCGGCGGCGGTGTGGTGTGTGCCCTGTCGCTGGATATTTCTCCGGCGATGTTCCTGACGCTGTTGCAGTCGGACATCGGCGTCCAGCATTTCGTGGTGGGAATGGTCAAGGCGCCGATCTTTGCCTTCCTGATTGCTGCGGTGGGATGCCTGGAAGGCTTCAAAGTCAGCGGCAGCGCCGAGTCTGTCGGGGCTCACACCACCTCGAGCGTGGTGCAGTCGATTTTTGTGGTGATCGTGCTCGATGCGGTAGCCGCGCTGTTTTTCATGGAGATGCAATGGTGAGTCGACCTTCCAGGCCGCCCACCGAGGCGGTGATACAGGTACGTGGCTTGTGCAATCGCTTTGGCCTGCAGAGCGTGCACGAAAACCTCGACCTGGACGTATACAAGGGCGAGATCCTCGCGGTGGTCGGCGGCTCCGGCAGTGGCAAATCGGTGCTGTTGCGCAGCATTGTCGGCTTGAACCGGCCCAGTGAAGGGGCCGTGCGAGTGTTCGGCCAGGATCTGCCGAGCCTGCCCCAGCAACAGCGTTCGCAAGTGGAACGACGCTTTGGGGTGCTGTTTCAGAAAGGCGCGCTGTTTTCTTCGCTGACTGTGACAGAGAATGTCGCCCTGCCCCTGATCGAACACGCCGGGCTCAGCCGGGCCGATGCCGAACATCTGGCGGCGGTGAAACTGGCGTTGGCCGGACTGCCGCTATCGGCAGCGGACAAATACCCCGCCTCGCTGTCCGGCGGCATGATCAAGCGTGCAGCCCTGGCCCGGGCGCTAGCCCTGGACCCGGACATTCTGTTTCTCGACGAACCCACCGCCGGCCTCGACCCCATCGGCGCGGCAGCGTTCGACCAATTGATCCTGACGCTTCGCGACGCCTTGGGCTTGAGCGTATTTCTGGTCACCCATGACCTGGACACCCTCTACACCATCACCGACCGGGTGGCGGTGCTGGCCCAGAAAAAAGTGCTGGTGGCCGATGTCATCGACAAAGTGTCGGAAACCGACGATGCCTGGATCCATGAATACTTCCACGGCCCTCGCGGCCGCGCGGCCTTGACGGCCGCTACACAATTGAACGAGGTCTGACATGGAAACCCGAGCCCATCATGTATTGATCGGCCTGTTCACCGTGATCGTGGTGGTCGGCGCCCTGCTGTTTGGGTTGTGGCTGGCCAAGTCCAGCGTGGACAGCGAATTCAAGGATTACGAAGTGGTGTTCAACGAAGCGGTCAGCGGCTTGTCCAGAGGCAGCTCGGTGGAGTACAGCGGCATCAAGGTCGGAGACGTGGTCAATCTGCGCCTGGACCCGAATGACCCGCGCCGGGTACTGGCGCGGGTACGCTTGAGTGCTGAAACACCGGTCAAGCAGGACACCCAGGCCAAACTGGCACTGACCGGCATCACCGGCACCTCGATTATCCAACTCAGTGGCGGCACCCCCAATAGCCCGCCACTGACCGGGCACGATGGCGAGCCGCCAGTGATCATCGCAGCGCCCTCGCCCATCGCCCGCCTGCTGAACAACAGCGATGACCTGATGACCAGCATCAACCTGCTGCTGCATAACGCCAACGCGGTGTTTTCCTCGGACAATGTCCAGCGGTTGGGCAAGACCCTTGAACACTTGGAGCAAACCACCGGGGTCATCGCCGATCAACGCGGCGATATTCGCCAGGCCATGCAGCAACTGGCTTCTGTCGGCAAACAGGCCAGCGCCACCCTGGAGCAGACTACGGCATTGATGCGCAGCGCCAACGGTCTGCTCAACGATCAGGGCAAAGAGGTCATGAGCAGCGCAGACCAGGCCATGCAATCGCTGGCCCGCAGCACCGCAACCCTCGACAAACTGCTCAACGACAATCGCGACGCGCTGAACAATGGCATGCAGGGGCTCAATGCCCTGTCGCCGGCGGTGCGGGAACTGCGCGACACCCTGAGCGCGCTGCGGGGTATTTCCCGGCGCCTGGATGCCAACCCCAGCGGCTATTTGCTGGGCAATGACAAGAACAAGGAATTCACGCCATGAAGCCGTTTGTTCGGTTCGTCCGCCCTATCCTCTTGCTGGCAGGATGTGTCCTGGTGGGCGGTTGCTCGATTCTGCCCCAGGCCGAGCCCGCGGACGTCTATCGCTTACCCGCGACTCAGGCGCCCGCAGCCCCGGGCACGCCCGTGAAGTGGTCGTTGCGCCTGGCCAGCCCGCAGGCCAGCGAAGTGCTCAACAGCCCTAAAATCGCGGTCATTCCCCACGGCAATCTGTTGAGCAGCTACGCAGCCTCACGCTGGAGCGACCCGGCACCGGTGTTGCTGCGCAATCGCTTGCTCGATGGCTTCGCACAGGATGGACGTGTCGGGCTATTGAGTGTCGCCGACAGCAACTTGCAAACGGATTTGGAGTTGGGTGGCCAATTGCAGGCCTTCCAGACCGAATATCACGGCGCGGGGGCCAGCGTGGTGATTCGCCTGGACGCATTGCTGGTGCGGGGATTTGACCAACGCATCCTTGCCAGTCATCGTTTTGAAGTCCGCCAGCCCTTGAGCGACGTGCAAGTGCCAGCAGTGGTGCAAGGTTTCGGCCAGGCCAGCGATCGACTGACCGCCGAGGTTGTGAACTGGACGGTAGAACAAGGCCAGCGCTTGGCGATACCCGCACGCCCCTAAAGGCCCGTGACTGCAATCCGGGCCTGTGGCAAGGGGATATGGTTCAGCCAAAGAACCAGTAGCAAACCCCGATCGCCGCCACGACGCCGCTGAACTCGGCCAGCAGCGCGCAGCCCACCGCATGCCGCGCCCGCTGGATACCGACGGCGCCGAAGTACACCGCCAGCACATAGAAGGTGGTTTCGGTGCTGCCCTGAATGGTCGCGGCCACCAGCGCGGGGAAGCTGTCCACGCCGGAAGTCTTCATGGTTTCGATCAGCATCGCCCGGGCGGCGCTGCCGGAGAATGGCTTGACCATGGCAGTCGGCAAGGCGTCGACGAAACGGGTGTCCCAGCCGGCCCACTGCACCAGGTGCCGGATGCCGTCCAGGCCGAAGTCCAGCGCACCCGAGGCCCGCAGCACGCCGACGGCGCATAACATGGCCACCAGGTATGGCAGCAACGTCTTGGCGACGTCAAAGCCCTCTTTGGCACCTTCAATGAAGGCTTCATAAACCTTGACCTTGCGCAGCGCGCCCACCACCAGAAACATCATGATCAAGCCGAACAGCGTCAGGTTGCCGAGAATCGAAGACAGCCCGGCCAGCGCCGTGGCTGAGAGCGTCGCCAGCAGCGCCATGAAACCGCCCAGTACCAACGCACCCGGAATCAGATAAGCCAGCACTACCGGGTCCCACAGGCGCAGGCGCTGCATGAACGCCACTGACAGTAGCCCCGCCAGGGTTGAGGCGCTGGTGGCGAGCAGGATCGGCAGGAATACCAGGGTCGGGTCCGGCGCCCCTTGCTGGGCGCGATACATGAAAATGGTCACCGGCAACAGTGTCAGCGATGAGGCGTTGAGCACCAGGAACAGGATTTGTGCATTGCTGGCGATGGTCGGGCTGGGGTTCAAGTCCTGCAGGGCTCGCATGGCCTTCAGGCCGATTGGGGTCGCCGCGTTATCCAGCCCCAGGCCGTTTGCCGCAAAGTTGAGGGTAATCAGGCCAATCGCCGGATGGCCCGCCGGCACCTCCGGCATCAGCCGCAAAAACAATGGCCCGAGCGCCTTGGCCAGCCAGTCGACAATACCGGCCTTTTCGGCGATCCGCAGAAACCCCAGCCACAGGGTCAAGGTGCCGAACAGAAGGACCATCACCTCCACCGACAGCTTGGCCATGGCGAAAATGCTTTCCACCATGGCGGCGAAGATCCCGGCGTTACCGCCGATCAGCCACTGCGCCAGCGCCGATACGGCTGCCACGATAAAGAAGCCAAGCCACAGGCCATTGAGCATCGTTTAAGTCCCCCGGAAGATGCCGCGAATGATAGCGGGGCTGGCAGAAACGACAAACCCCGGATTTCTCCGGGGTTTGTTTGGCGTTGCGCAGGGGCTACAAAAATCCTATGGCAGATCCTGTGGGAGCCGAGCTTGCTCGCGATGGAGCCGGATCAGTCAGCATTGATGTTGGCTGACACACCGCAATCGCGAGCAAGCTCGGCTCCCACAGGGATCATGCGCCTCAACGGCTGGCAGTTTCTCCCGCCGGCATCGGCTCTTTGCTGCGCCAGTGGGGCAGGGAATTCCAGTAGCGCTGGCCCTTGGCATCGTCGTACATGCCTTCCCAGCGGGAAATGACCAGCACGGCCAGGGCATTGCCGATCACGTTCAGCGCGGTGCGGGCCATGTCCATGATGCGGTCGACACCGGCAATGAACGCCAGACCTTCCAGCGGAATACCGACACTGCCGAGGGTCGCCAACAGCACCACGAAAGAGACACCCGGTACGCCGGCGATGCCTTTGGAGGTCACCATCAAGGTCAGCACCAACAGCAATTGCTGGCTGATGGACAGATCGATGCCGTACAACTGAGCGATGAAAATCGCCGCGATGCTCTGGTAAAGGGTCGAACCGTCGAGGTTGAACGAATAACCGGTCGGCACCACGAAGCTGCAAATCGCCTTGGGTGCACCGTAGGCTTCCATCTTCTCGATCACGCGTGGCAACACGGTTTCGGAGCTGGCGGTGGAGTAGGCCAGCACCAGCTCATCCTTGAAGATGCGCATCAGTTTGACCACGGAGAAGCCGAACAGACGTGCAATCAGCCCCAGCACCACGAAGGCGAAGAACGCGATGGCGACGTAAACTAGGATCACCAGCTTCGCCAATGGCAACAGCGAAGCGAAGCCGAAGTTGGCAACCGTCACCGCGATCAGGGCGAACACGCCGATCGGGGCGTATTGCATGATCATGTGGGTGACCTTGAACATGCTTTCCGAGACGCCCTGGAACATTTTCACCAGGGGGTCGCGCAGATCCGATTGCAGGCTGGACAGACCCAGGCCAAACAATACGGAGAAGAAAATGATCGGCAGCATCTCGCCACGCGCCACCGCCGCGAAGATGTTCGACGGGATCAGATTGAGAATGGTCTGGATGAACGCATGTTCATGCTGAACCTCGGCGGCCGTGGCCTGGTACTTGGAAATATCCACCGTACCCAAGGTGCTCATGTCGATGCCGCTGCCCGGCTGGAAGAAATTGGCCAACAGCAAACCGACGACGATGGCGACAGTGGTGACGATTTCGAAGTAGAGGATGGTCTTGAGGCCGATACGCCCGAGTTTCTTGGCGTCACCGACCCCGGCAATACCGACGATCAGCGAAGAAATCACGATCGGGATCACGATCATCTTGATCAGACGGATAAAGATATCGCCTGCCGGTTGCAGCACGTTGCTGATCCACCAGGCCTTCTCGGTACTGAAATGGTTGAGCAGCGCGCCAATTGCAATCCCGAGCACCAGACCGATGAGGATCTGCCAGGCGAGGCTTAGTCTTGCCTTCTTCATATCTTTACCCTTACTTCAGTTGGACTCGGGCAACTGCCACAAACCGAACCACCCGATGGCGATACGAATGCGTGCCGCTGCCCCCATATAAGGTCACCCCGAGTACGCGCCAAAGGCGCACTGGCAGGCGAAAAAAGGCGCAACTATTGCGATGCAAAGGAGGGGCGTCTAATGCCGTAAACGCCTACCCTATGCCGAATCGGCATGATGTCTTTGAAATAAAACGTGCGTACCCATCGGTTCGAATACGCCATTTCGGCAGGCAAAAATGCCGTGAACCGGCCATTTTCCGCGCAACGGGGTTTTTGTCCGGCCTCGTAAAAAGCGCTCAAAGGACGGAAGAATGAAGCACACTTGAAAGAGCGGACCGGGCGGATAAATCTCCGATATACGGTCGGATGCGGGGGAGTGGAGCAGCGTGGAAAAACGATGGTGGTACGCAGGGGTGGCGCAGACGCCAGGATAGCCAACCGCTCTGGCATGAACTTTACAACGCACGAAGCTCCACGCAAGTTCGCCAGTCGTCATGACTGTGCGAACCTGCGTGGAAGCTTTTTCCTGACCCGGCCCTTTCGCAGGCACCCCTTGTGCCCGTAGGTCACTGCGCCCTTAGACGGGCAGAGCGTCCCGGCCCCCTGGTCATGCATCGGCCCTCTTCGGACTGTGCAGAGGAGAAAAACAACGTGCTTTTCTCGCTTTCAGAATCAGTACCAGTTCGGATCTTTCTTGAGTTGCTCCATTAACAGTTCTTGCATACCTTCATCAGGATTGCCGAGGAACCGGTAATCAGCATGACGTGTCGGCGACTTGTCGGCCGGAAGTCCGGCAGGGACTTCAACCAGCAATGCATAAGCCTCGTCCTTGTCGAAACTGAAAGCGACGAACAAGCGCTTGCTGCGGCATGTCGCCTGGGTTTCGCACAACGGACCGACCAGGTATTTGTCGCCATCTTCCTCGACAGCATTCATCTGCTGCGAATCGCCTGACAGGTTCATCACCCATTCCGGCAGGCGTTCTTCCTTTTTAACCACTTGCTGCCAAGTCTCGACATATTGCGGGTCGGCCTTGAGCAACTGATTGACCCGCATCTGTCCGTCGTTGGCAGCCATGGCCATGGTGCCGCCGCCCAGCAGCAGGGCAGCGACCAATCCTTTGAGTGCGACGCTCATGGTCAGCCTCGGCCACGGCGGCCAAAGAAGAAGGAAGCGATGAACATCACCAGGAACACGACAAAGAGAATCTTGGCGATGCCCGTGGCGGTGCCTGCGATACCACCGAAGCCCAGTACTGCGGCGATGATGGCAATGATCAGGAAAGTAATTGCCCAGCTCAACATGGTGATTCTCCTTACGCTTTTCTATTTAGTTAGGGTCTTGCAGTGATGGTTCCGGCGCAGTGGACGACCGGTTCATCGAGTTAAAACACCCAGCGCTCCTGGTGGGGCATGCCGTTCACAGACTGATCGACTTCCATCATTCGCATCGAGGCGGAAATATCCGAGAGGCTGCTGACAGCGCTGAAATGAGTTTGCGGGGCGCGCTGAATTGACAACAGAGGCGCTTCAGGCTGTTGGCTCTGATGCCAAAGCATCAACTGCTGGCCAGCCACAAGCGTGATCAGCAGGGCCACTGCTGCCCACAAACCCTGCTGAACATGCAGGGCAGAGATTCGAAACTGAGCGGCACGTTGACGATTCATCCTGAAATTCCTCCCCACCCCGAGTGGTGACCTGGTTGAGGCGCCTTGACGCCACGTTGAGCTAACCATTGCACTCGGCATGCCAGAATTTTTGGCGATATAAATATCTTTAAAATCAATTAGTTATGGATGACTTGCGAGCCAGCCGGAGCGCATCCTGCACGATGGCCACGACAAAGGTCGTGCGTAATGCACGAACGGCGGAGATAGACGCGATAGAATCTTTTTGAATTGCCCGTCGGAAATAGATGTCGGAATGGGCAAGCCATACCGTACGAGGCGGCCGCGGGCGCAAAAAAGGGACCTAAATCAACCTTTTAGGAGTCAGACACTCGCAAGTACGCTGTCGGTGGGTAATATCCCCTCAGAAACGACCATGCAACTTGCCCGATTTTTCTGACACTAACCAACATCATTCATTAAAGGAGCGTAGGAAAAATGGAATCCGCCACTGAGCATCAAGGCCGCATTCTGCTGGTAGACGACGAGTCCGCCATCCTGCGTACATTCCGTTATTGCCTGGAAGACGAAGGCTACAGCGTCGCCACCGCCAACAGCGCTGCCCAGGCGGACACCCTGCTGCAGCGGCAGGTGTTTGACCTGTGCTTTCTGGACTTGCGCCTGGGAGAAGACAACGGCCTTGATGTCCTGGCGCAAATGCGCATCCAGGCACCCTGGATGCGGGTGGTGATTGTCACCGCCCACTCGGCGGTCGACACCGCCGTTGATGCGATCCAGGCGGGCGCCGCCGATTATCTGGTCAAGCCTTGCAGCCCCGATCAACTGCGCCTGGCGACCGCCAAACAGTTAGAGGTGCGCCAGTTATCGGCGCGACTGGAAGCCCTGGAAGGGGAAGTGCGCAAACCCAATGACGGCCTCGACTCCCACAGCCCGGCGATGAAAGTCGTGCTCGAAACCGCTCGCCAGGTCGCCAGCACTGACGCCAACATTCTGATCCTTGGCGAGTCCGGCACCGGTAAGGGCGAACTGGCCCGAGCCATCCATGGCTGGAGCAAACGCGCGAAGAAGTCCTGCGTCACGATCAACTGCCCGTCGTTGACCGCTGAGTTGATGGAAAGCGAACTGTTCGGCCACAGCCGCGGTGCATTTACCGGCGCCAGTGAAAGCACGCTGGGACGGGTCAACCAGGCCGACGGCGGTACGCTTTTTCTCGACGAAATCGGCGATTTTCCCCTGACATTGCAGCCCAAGTTGCTGCGTTTCATTCAGGACAAGGAATACGAACGGGTCGGCGATCCGGTGACCCGTCGTGCCGATGTGCGAATCCTCGCGGCGACCAACCTCAACCTTGAGGACATGGTGCGCGACGGGCGCTTTCGCGAAGACCTGCTGTACCGCCTGAATGTGATTACCCTGCATCTGCCACCACTGCGCGAGCGGGCCGAAGACATTCTGACGTTGGCCGACCGCTTCCTGGCGCGCTTCGTCAAGGAATACGCCCGCCCGGCGCGCGGCTTCAGCGACGAGGCTCGTGAAGCGCTGCTAGGCTATCGCTGGCCTGGCAACATCCGGGAGCTGCGCAACGTGGTCGAGCGCGCCAGCATCATCTGCGCGCAGGAAAAAGTCGAAATCAGCCACTTGGGCATGGCCGAGCAACCCGTCAACAATGCACCGCGAATCGGGGCTGCGCTAAGCCTCGACGAATTGGAAAAGGCGCATATTGGCGCAGTGCTGGCCACGGCCGACACGCTGGATCAGGCCGCCAAGACTCTGGGAATCGATGCCTCCACGCTGTATCGCAAACGCAAGCAGTACAACCTGTGAGCGTCATCTTATGAAACTGGCGATGAAGCTGCGCACACGGCTGTTTCTGAGTATCTCGGCGCTGATTACCGTGGCATTGCTGGGGCTGTTGCTTGGCCTGGTCAGCGTGGTGCAGATGGCCAATACCCAAGAACAATCGGTGCGCGACAACTTCATCCTGCTCGACCTGGGCCTCAAGCTGCGTCAGACCCTGGGCGACCAGTTGATGATCATGCTCGATGAGAAGCCCGACCTGGTGGCTCTGGAAGCATCCAAACGGCAATACTTCGAGTTGCTCGACGAGGGCATCGCCCACGAACAGGTGCTGGACGATTCAGCCGACAGCTTCAGCAAGGCCAAAGCCGATTACATCAGTTTTCTGGAGGCTTTTTCAGCCTCTCGCCAGCTACCGGCCCAACTGTCCGGTATCCAGAACCTCACCGAAAAATTCAACGTGCTGCGCACGGGCTTGATCGACGCGTATCGGCAGGCGCTGAACAACATCAGCGACACCCAGAACAAAGCTCGCGAGCGCGCGTTGCTGATTTCCGGATTACTGGGGCTGGTAGGGTTGGCAGTGCTGATCATCGGCTTCATCACAGCCCACGGTATCGCCCGACGTTTCGGGGCGCCGATCGAGGCGCTGGCGGCGGCGGCGGATAATATCGGTCAGGGCAACTTCGAGGTGACGCTGCCGATCTCCTCGGCCTCGGAATTGAACTTGCTGACCCGACGCTTCGGCATCATGGCCCAGGCTCTGCGCGAGCATCAGGCCACCAACGTCGATGAGCTGCTCGCCGGCCAGCAACGCTTGCAAGCGGTACTCGACAGCATCGACGACGGCTTGCTGATGATCGATCGCCAGGGTCGCCTGGAGCACCTCAACCCGGTGGCCCAGCGTCAATTGGGCTGGGACGAGGAGCGCCTGGGCCAGGGATTGGGCGAGGCGCTGGAACGCAAGGATCTGGATGAGGAACTGCAACTGGTGCTGCGCGGGGGAACGCTGGAGCGGGCGCCGGACGACTTGAGCATCGAAGTGGATGGCGAGTCGCGGTTGCTGACGTATAGCCTCACCCCCGTCAGCCATACCCAGGGGCACATCCTCGGGGCGGTGATGGTGTTGCACGATGTCACCGAACAACGCGCTTTCGAACGGGTGCGCAGTGAGTTCGTGTTGCGCGCGTCCCACGAGCTGCGTACCCCAGTGACCGGCATGCACATGGCGTTCGGCCTGTTGCAGGAGCGCGTGCATTTTCCTGAGGAATCGCGCGAAGCCGATCTGCTCAACACCGTCAACGAAGAAATGCAGCGCCTGATGCAGCTCATCAATGACCTGCTGAACTTCTCCCGCTACCAGAACGGCCTGCAAAAGCTGACGCTGGCACCTTGTTCCATCGAAGAACTGCTGGAGTCGGCCCGGCTGCGGTTTGCCGCACAGGCCCAGGCCAAGGGCATCCAATTGCTCGTGGCGATCCAGGGACCCTTACCGCGCCTGCATGCCGACGCTGCGCAACTGGACCGGGTGCTGGATAACCTGATCGACAATGCCATGCGTCACACGGGCGACCACGGTCAGATCCGCCTGCAGGCCCGTCGTCACGGCGAGCGGGTGATCATCAGCGTCGAGGACAATGGAGAGGGCATTCCCTACGGCCAGCAGGGACGGATCTTCGAACCTTTCGTCCAGGTCGGTCGCAAAAAGGGCGGCGCAGGGCTGGGGCTGGCGCTGTGCAAGGAAATCGTCCAGCTCCACGGTGGGCGCATGGGCGTTTATTCACGGCCGGGGCAGGGCACCCAGTTCTATATGGCGCTGGCGGTCTGAGTCGGCTCAGGCCTCATCGTCCAGGCGTCGCCCCAACAGGCGCCGGCCGCGGGTAATCAGCTCGATCAACTGCACGGCACTGAGCGCATGGGCAAACAGCCAACCCTGCCCGAAAGTCACGCCTTCGCTGCTCAGGTAAGACGCCTGGGCTTCATGCTCGATGCCCTCGGCAATCACCTTGAGCTCTAACGCGTGGGCCATGCGGATAATATGCGGGGCCACACCGCTGCTGGCGGCATCGTGCCCCAGGGCGTCAATGAAGGCTTTGTCGATTTTCAAGCAGTCCACCGGCAAGGTTTGCAGATAGGCGAGGCTGCAATAGCCCGTGCCAAAATCATCGATCAACACCTGATGCCCGACATCGCGCAGCGATTGCAGATTATCCCGGGCGACCAGGACATCGACCAATCCGCGTTCGGTCACTTCAAAGGCTATCTGGTGCGCCGACACCCGATGCAACGCCAGCAGGCGGGCGATCACTTCGCCGATACGTGGCACCATGACGTCGCACGCTGCCAGGTTCACCGAGATGTAGAGCTGCGGATTGGCCCGCAGCAGCTGACCCAACTGGTCGAACAGGCGTTGCAGCACGAAGTCTGTGATCTGACGGATCTGCCCGGTGTTCTCTGCCATCGGAATGAACAGATCCGGGCTGGTGAGGGTGCCGTCCGGGCGCCGCCAGCGCAACAGGGCTTCAGCACCGACGCAATTGCGACTGCGCAGGTCGAAGATCGGCTGGTACAGCACCTGCAATTCCCCGCGCCGGATGGCCCCGTGCAGCTCGGCGTCCATCGATTGGCGCTGACGCGCCAGCAGGAATACCTGGAAACCAATCCCCAGGCCCAGCATCAGGCTGATGGGCAGCAACCACCAGGCGTTGGAGGGAATATTGAAACCATTGCGTTGAGCAATCAGCACCAGTTGATATTCCGGGCTGTCGGTCTGCATCCGATAGATCAGGCGGTTCTGCGTCACTTGCAATGCATTGCGGCTTTTCGAGGGCCAAGGCTCCGTGGGCGGCCAGTATTGATCGGTGCCCAGCACCGGTATCGCCCGCTCGCCATGATCGAGCACCACAAGCAGGCTACTGCCGGGGGGCAGGTCGACCACGTCGGTCAGATGCCCGCGGGAAGTCGCAACGCGAAAATTGCCACGCCCCAGCATCAATGCAGCACGGTTTTCATCCGGCTCGGTGGTGGTATTGAGCCAGTAGCTGTAGGTCGGGCCCCGGATGTCAGGCGGTCGGATCACCGATAACCCGCTGCGGCGTGGACGATTGGAACAAACCCCGCTGCTATCGATATACGCCGCTTCGTAGACGAAACGGTAGTTGAAGCTGACCTGCTGCAACGTCGCGATCATGTCGTCGTCGCATCTGCGCAACGGCTGGTTTTGCAGATCGTCGAGGCTTTCGCGCAACTGTCCGAAAAGCTGCTCGAGTCGCTGCAGAAAGCGCTCGCCCTGAGCATTCATCTGGTCGCTTTCGCGCTGCTGGATTTGCTGCATCACCACGAACAGACTGGCGCCCAGCAATAGCACGGTACTCAGGACAGCCGCCATCATCGCCAGGAGAAACGGGCGATGGAGCCAGCTTTGCAGAGTTTCGCGGGCAGGCGTCATCATTGGTAATCCGAAAGTTACCAATGAGTTATAGCTTCTGATTTGGATTTAGCCCTGACCGTCGGACGGGCGTCATTATTTTGTCTGGTTGAGCACCTGCAGGATAGCCGCACTTTGCGCATCCGGCATGCCGTCGAACCGGGTCGGCCGGAAGCGCATCTGGAAGGCAGCGAGCACATGATGAGTGGCCACATCCCATTCGCCGGTGCGGGGCGTCGGGTAACCGAAACGGGCCAGCTCGGCCTGGAACCAACTGGCGTTCGGTACCTGCGCCGCGAAAACCGCCTGCTGGCGGATTACCGCCTGCTCGTCTGGCCAAATCCCCACCCCAGCTTGCGCCAGGCGCTTCCAGGGAAACAGCGGCCCAGGGTCAAGCTTGCGCATCGGGGCAATATCGCTATGCCCAATGATGTTGCGCGGGTTGATCCCATTACGCTGGGAGATGTCCTTGAGCAAGGCGATCAAGGTTTGGACCTGAGCTTCGCTGTAGGGATACCAGAGGCGCCCGTTGGGCGTATCGACGAAACCGGGATTGACGATCTCAATGCCGATGGAGCTGGAATTGAGCCAGGTCCGGCCATCCCATTCACTGTCTCCGGCGTGCCAGGCGCGCCGGCCTTCATCTACCAGCTTGTAGACGGTCGCGCTTTTATCATCGCCGATCAGGTAATGCGCACTGACTTCGCCGTGGGTGAGCAGAGCCAGGGACCGCTCCAGGGAAGCGGAAGTGTAATGCAGCACCACGAACTGGATACGGTTGTCATGATTGACTGAAGGGTGGCTGGTATCGAGCCTGGGGCCGCTGGCGCAACCGGCCAGAACCAGTAAGAAGGCAATGAGCGAAAAAAATTTCATGGCAGGTGCATTACGCGCTGGGGTAATGCAACAGTGTAACGTATCGCGTTGCGATGATCTGGCTCGTATAGCGGGATTCACAAAATGGAACAATTGCCTTCAGCCCCATTCCACTCGGTTGCGCCCGGCATTTTTGGCTCTATATAGCGCCTGATCGGCTCTTTTAAGCACCGAATCGCTGTGCTCCCCGCTTTTGAACGCGGTCATGCCCACGGACACGGTGATTGTGACCGGCTCACCCTTGAAGTGAAACGGGCAGGCCTCGATGGCTGCGCGCAGGGACTCGGCCAGTCTTGCCCCGGCCGCCAGCGGTGTGTCGGGCACCAGCAGGACAAATTCCTCACCGCCAAAGCGGGCGATGAAATCGCTGCCACGCAGACGTCTACGCAGCACCGAAGCGATGATCTTCAGCACCCGATCACCTGCCAGGTGGCCGTAGTTATCGTTGATGCGCTTGAAGTGATCCAGATCGAGCATGGCCAGCAGCAGACTGTTGCCGTGCCGCTGCCATTGGGCAACTTCCTGTTCGAGACGCTCGGACCAGGCGGCGCGGTTAGGCAGCCCGGTGAGCGGATCGATAAGCGCTTTTTGCCGCTGCTCTTCAAGATTATCCCGGACAACCTGGGCATCCTGCTCCATCAGCGCGACGCGCTCGGCCAGGCTTTTGAGGCGAGCCGACACTTCCTGCTCGCGCTGATCGCGCTGCTTCTGGTGCTGGTCCATCGTGCCAAGCAGGCCTTCAAGATGGTTCTCCAGCACTTGCTTGAGACCTTCCAGGTCATCAGCTTCCTGCACGCTGCTTTGCAAGCCATCCACCTGCTCGCGAATCTGCGTGTCCATTTCCCGGGAGGCCGACTGGTTATCGGCATGGTCTTCACTGGCTGCCCGTAAACTGCTCTGGAAGGACTCAAGCCGATCATTGAGGCGCTGCAGGTACGCTTCGAATTCATGTTGGCCGGTGTCGGTAATTGCCAGCATGAGTACGGCAAGATCGTCGAGAATTGGCAGTAATTCATACCAGTTCAAGCCATTTTGCAGCCGTTCGCGCATGGCCTCGGCCTGGGGACGGTGACGCTCGGGCAGGGTCAGATCGCCCAGCAGGCCCAACAGGGTGTCTTCTATATGCCTGGCCACCGAACTGTAGGACGGCTCCGGTGAGTCGGGCAGTTCATAATGGTCGTCCTCCGGCTCAGACGCTGCCGGCTCGACCGCGGCCGAGGGTTCGACGGGCTCTTCCGGGAGGGGCAGCGACTCGTCCAGCGCTTGCGGCGGCTCCTCGGGCATCAGCTCATCAGGGTTCCCAAGGGCGGGTACCGGCACCGCCTGTTCCGTGGGAATCGGTGCCGGCTCGGTTGACTCCTCCTGCTCGGTAGCTTCATCTCGCTCCAGAGTCGGCTCGGCAGCTTCGGATACCGGCGACGGAGAGCGTTCTGGATCGGGATCGACCATTGGCGGAATGAACGCGACCGGTTCAGGCGCTTCATCGACTGTTGCCGCGGGTCCGGCTAACACTGCCGGGGCTGGAGTTGGGGTTATGACAGGCGCAGCGTCAGTCGCTAACTGTGCCGGTGCCGGCGGTGTCGTTTCCAAAACCGGTACCGCGCTGCGCTGGGCAGGTTCGTGCGGCTGAGGCGCCGCTTCTTCCTGGCCGTGGCCACCAAACAACCGTTGCAGCAGGCCGGGACGATTCGGTTCAGTGGGTGCTTCCAGCACACTCAGCGCCTGGCCCTGCAAGCTGCTCAGTTCACTGAGCAGCAAAGGAATCTCCCGAGCCTGGTCCACCCGGTCTTCCAACTGCTTGGAAAACTTTTTCAAGGGCCGGCTGACTTCCTTTGGCAGCGGCAAGGTTTGCAACTGAGCGACCAGGGAAGTCAATGCGGCGCTCACCTGTTCGACCCGAGTCTCGCGACGCTGCTCGGAATCAAGCACAGCTTTTTCCAGGCGGGGCAAAAGAGCGGCGAGGGCGGCATCCATGTCATCGCTGCGCACCACTTCGCGCATTTCTTTCATGCACTGATCGACCGCCCGGTCAGTGCCTTCGGCGGCCAGCGTACTGCGCACCAGGCCGCGACGCAGCAAGTCGAGCCGAGCCGCCCAGCGGCGCTCGAGCTTTTCTTGCTGTTCGATGCTCTTGAAGTACTTCTCTCTCCAGCGTTCGGCTTCGTCGCTCATTCATGGGATCCGCGAGGGGCAGGACTCAGTGCGGGGAATGCATCCGCCGTGAGCGAACCCGGCAGACGAATTTCGACCGCGACAGGCAGGTGGTCGGAAATGGGGTGAGCCAGCACCTCGAACCGTTCGAGGGTCAAGGTGGGGCTCAACAGAATATGGTCCAGACAGCGCTGGGGGCGCCAGCTGGGGAATGTGGCTTCGAGTTGGGGGGCGAGCAGCCCAAGATCACGCAACGGCGAATTTTGCAGCAAGTCGTTGGCATGGGTATTCATGTCGCCCATCAATACCTGGTGCTTGTAGTCACCAATCAGCTCGCGGATGTAGGCCAGTTGCATCGTTCGGGTACGAGCCCCAAGGGCCAGGTGCATCATGACCACGATCAACGCCTCCGGACCTTCGCCAAAGCGCGCCAGGATCGCTCCGCGTCCCTTGGGACCGGGTAACGGGTGGTCTTCTATCGCCCACGGCCGCAGGCGGCTCAACACACCATTGCTGTGCTGGCCCAGGCGTCCGAGGTTGCGATTGAGTTGTTGGTACCAGTAGGGGAAAGCACCCAGTTGAGCCAGATGCTCCACCTGATTGACGTAGCCCGATCTCAGGCTCCCACCGTCGGCCTCTTGCAAGGCCACCAGGTCGAAATCTTTCAGCAGGTCGCCGATCTTCTGCAGGTTGACGGCGCGTCCGGTGTGCGGCAGCAGATGTTGCCAGCCACGGGTCAGGTAATGCCGGTAACGCTCTGTGCTGATGCCCACCTGAATATTGAAACTGAGCAGCCGCAGACAGTTGTCGGCAGGCAGGCCCGTGGAGGCGATATGATGCTCATTGACCCGCGGTTCATGCAGGCCAACGACGCGTTCGGTGCTCCAGCGGGCCATGGTCAGCGCCGCGCTTAGTTGGCGGCGGCCTTGGTTGCCGCTCGTTCTTTGGCAATCAGCTGGTCGGCCAGCTCCAGCGCCTGGTTAGCACCACCGGCCGAACCGATATCAAAGCGGTATTTGCCGTTGACGACCATGGTGGGTACGCCAGTGATCTCGTATTTCTTGGCAAGTTCTTTGGCTTTGTTGATCTGGCCCTTGATGGCGAAGGAGTTGAACGTCGCCAGAAACTTGTCCTTGTCCACACCTTGGGTGGCGAGGAATTCAGCCATTTCTTCAGGATCGGTCAGACGCTTCTTCTCAACCTGGATCTCATTGAACACTGCAGCGTGAACCTTGTGCTCGACGCCCATGGCTTCGAGGGTCAGGAACATCTGGCCGTGGGCGTCCCATGGGCCGCCGAACATGGCCGGAATGCGTACGAAATTAACGTCCGAAGGCAGTTTCTCGACCCATGGGTTGATGACCGGCTCGAACGCGTAGCAATGCGGGCAGCCGTACCAGAACAGTTCCACCACTTCGATCTTGCCAGGCACGGCCACCGGAACGGGATTGCTCAATTCGACGTAAGGGGCTTTCGATTCCTCGGCGTTGGCTTGGGCGGCCATGCCGAACAGGCTGACAGCGGCGAGCGCGGCGCTGATGATCAGATTACGCATGCTTTACTCCTGGACAATGAGGTGACCTCGCGAGGCGTGTTTTTCAGACAGGCCGTGACGGGTTCAAGTTCGCTAGTGTAACGGTAGCGGCCACAAAAAAGGGCGGCCAAAGCCACCCTTTTGATGTTCGCATCGACAGATTAATCGAGCGTTAACGTTGCAAGAGATGTAAACCCTCACAACGCCCGGCCAACGGTCTTAGTGCAGGCCCTGGATGTAGCTGGCCACCGCCGCGATCTCTTCGTCGCTCAGCTTGCGGGCAATGGTGCGCATCATCGCCTCGCCATCATTGTTACGACCGTCTGCTTCCTTGCGGAAGTCAGTCAGCTGCTTGGCAATGTACTGAGCGTGCTGGCCCCCAAGGTGCGGGAAGCCGGCCGCTGCGTTACCTTTGCCGTCAGGCGAGTGGCAACCGGTGCAAGCTGGAAGCCCCTTTTCCAGGTTGCCTCCGCGAAACAGCGCTTCACCACGTGCGACCAGTTTTGGATCGGCGGCGCCAACGCTGCCCTTCTGGCTGGCGAAATAAGCCGCCATGTCCGCCAGGTCCTGATCGTTCAGGTTGGTCAGCAGGCCGGTCATTTCCAGCACGACACGCTTGCCGTCCTTGATGTCCTTCAACTGCTTGGTCAGGTAACGCTCGCCCTGGCCCGCCAGTTTTGGAAAGTTTGGTGCCATGCTGTTGCCATCCGGACCATGGCAGGCCCCACATACGGCGGCTTTCGCCTGGCCGGCGGCGGCATCGCCAGCGGCATGGGCTACGCCGGATATCCCCAATGTCAACAGCAGACTCACGATCAGTTTGTTCATCAGCTAATCCAACTACGGCTAAGGGTTAAAGAGTTATGGACCGGGTTTACTCGCTCATCCACTGGATGATGGCTCGGTAATCCTCGGCACTGCAGTCCATGCACAAACCACGCGGCGGCATCGCCTTGAAACCCTGGGTCACGTGTTGCACCAGCGTCTCCATACCTTTCGCCAACCTCGGCGTCCAAGCTTCCTGATCACCCTTGCGGGGTGCCATGGGGAGTTGGCCGGAATGACAGGCACCACAAACACGGTTGTACACAGCTTCCGGATCCTGTGTAGCCTGAGCGCTGTAAAGCGGCATCAAGACACCGGCAGCTAGCAGCCATTTCGTCATAAAACGACCTTTTCAGGGTTGAGAGCGAGCTGCGTTCTAGTGCGCAATTTCAGTCGGTCGCTCCCGTGAGCTTCATCCTACGCTGGGACAAAGCGCACACAAAATCTGCGGCATTATATACTGGCGTCACTGAAACGGAAACGACACAGCTTGCCGCGTCCATTCCCGACGCCACCCACATCGGAAATCCCATGCAACTGAAGAACCCCATCCTTGGCCTGTGCCAACAGTCCACCTTCATGCTCAGCGCCGCCAAAGTCGATCAATGCCCCGACGACGAAGGCTTTGAAGTGGCTTTCGCCGGGCGTTCCAATGCCGGTAAATCCAGCGCGCTGAACACCCTGACCCATGCAAGCCTGGCACGCACCTCGAAAACTCCGGGCCGCACGCAGCTCTTGAACTTCTTCAAGCTAGACGATGAACGCCGTTTGGTCGACCTGCCCGGCTACGGCTACGCGAAAGTACCGATTCCGCTCAAGCAGCATTGGCAGCGCCATTTGGAAGCCTATCTGGGCAGCCGCGAGAGTTTGAAAGGCTTGATTCTGATGATGGACATCCGCCATCCGATGACCGACTTCGATCTGCTGATGCTCGACTGGGCTGTCGCCAGCGGCATGCCGATGCACATCCTGCTGACCAAGGCAGACAAGCTCACCTACGGCGCAGCCAAGAACACCCTGCTCAAAGTGCAGTCGGAAATTCGCAAAGGGTGGGGCGAGACGATCACCATCCAGTTGTTCTCGGCGCCCAAGCGCATGGGCCTGGAAGAGGCCTACACTGTATTGGCCGACTGGATGGAATTGGCAGACAAGGGCAGCGAAGAGGCGGAATAAGCCAAATCGCGGGCAAAAAAAACCCCGGACTTCGTATGGGGAGGGGGAAGTTCGGGGTCCAAGTTCCGGACCGCTAGGGCGGGGTCCAGATATCTGCCAACACTTAACACAACATAGGAGCATTGAAGGGCTTCACCAGCCTTTCAGAAACTCTGAGTAGCAATTCACGGTTTTAGTTCAGATTATTTTTGGAAATAACCTTAGGAATTTTCCGAACTAATGAGGCCAGGATTCGATTTGGCGAGGGGATTTCCCTCGCCACAGGGCCTACCATATCTCCCTGACCCACACAGGTCCCCGCAATTTCAGCAGTTGAGACTCAGTGCGCCTCATCCCAGTTATTGCCCACGCCCACTTCCACCAGGAGCGGCACATCCAGCGTGGCGGCGGCACTCATGTGCTGGCGAATTTCCTCGCGCACCTGGTCGACCAGATCCTCGCGCACCTCCAGCACCAATTCGTCGTGGACCTGCAGGATGACCTTGGCATCCAGCCCCGACGCAGTCAGCCAGCGATCAACCGCCACCATGGCTTTCTTGATGATATCTGCCGCAGTGCCCTGCATCGGCGCGTTGATGGCCGTGCGTTCTGCGCCTTTGCGCAAAGCCGGATTTTTCGCGTTGATATCCGGCAGGTACAACCGACGCCCGAAAATGGTTTCGACGTAACCTTGCTCGGCTGCCTGGGCACGAGTGCGCTCCATGTAGGCCAGTACGCCTGGGTAGCGGGCAAAGTAGCGGTCGATGTAAGCCTGGGACTGCTTGCGATCCACACCGATCTGCTTGGCCAGACCGAAAGCACTCATGCCGTAGATCAGGCCGAAGTTGATCGCCTTGGCGCTGCGGCGCTGGTCATGAGTGACGGCGTCCAGCTCTACGCCGAAAACCTCGGCGGCGGTGGCCCGGTGCACATCCAGATTATTGCGGAAGGCGTGGAGCAGGCCTTCATCCTTGGCCAGGTGCGCCATGATCCGCAGTTCGATCTGCGAGTAGTCCGCCGCCAGCAGCTTGTAGCCTTTCGGCGCAACGAATGCCTGACGAATCCTGCGGCCTTCGGCGGTGCGAATCGGAATGTTCTGCAGGTTGGGGTCGATCGAGGACAGTCGCCCGGTAGCGGCGACCGCTTGCTGATAATTGGTATGGACGCGGCCCGTGCGGCTGTTGATCTGCTCTGGCAGGCGGTCGGTGTAGGTGCTCTTGAGCTTGCTCAGCGAGCGGTACTGCATCAATACCTTGGGCAGCGGATAATCCTGCTCGGCCAGCTCGGCCAGCACCGCTTCGGCGGTAGACGCCTGGCCCTTGGCGGTTTTGCTGAGCACCGGTAAGCCAAGTTTTTCGTAGAGGATCACCCCCAGTTGCTTGGGTGAACCCAGGTTGAATTCCTCCCCGGCGATGGCAAATGCCTCGCGTTCCAGAGCCACGAGCTTCTCGCCCAACTCAACGCTCTGCACCCCCAGCAGGTTGGCATCGACCAGCGCACCCTGGCGCTCAATGCGTGCCAGGACCGGCATCAGCGGCATTTCGATTTCGTTGAGCACCTTGCCCAGACTTGGCGTGGCAGCCAGTTTTTCCTGCAAGGCCTGGTGCAGGCGGAAAGTCACGTCCGCATCTTCGGCGGCGTAAGGGCCGGCCAGTTCCAGGGCAATCTGGTCAAAGGTCAGCTGTTTGACGCCTTTGCCGGCGATGTCCTGGATATCGGTCTTGCTTTGTCCCAGGTACTTGAGCGCCAGGCTGTCCATGTCGTGACGGGTTGCTGTGGAGTCCAGTACGTAGGACTCAAGCATGGTGTCGAAGGCAATGCCTTGCACAAGAATGCCGTTGTTTTGATCACCACCGATGGCGCAGTTGGCCAGGATGTTGGTTTCGAATTTGGCATGCTGGCCGACCTTGAGCTTGTTCGGGTTCTCCAGCAATGGCTTGAGCGCCTTGAGCACCGTGTCGCGATCCAGTTGCTCCGGCACGCCCATGTAGGAATGGGTCAAGGGAACGTAGGCCGCCTCAAAGGGCGCGACGGCAAACGACAACCCTACGAGTTGCGCATGCTGGGCGTCGTTACCATTGGTTTCGGTGACGAAAGCAAACAGCGGCGCCTGTTCAAGCTTGGCGAGCCAGGCGTCGAAACGTGCCTGGTCGAGAATGATCTCGTACTTGGCCTCAGCGGCGCCGGGTTGTTCGTCGGCAGCTTCGACGATCTCCTGACCGGCACGCTTGGCATCGCGCTGGTTTTCTTCGAACCAGCTCTTGAACTCCAGCAACGTATACAGCTCGGCGAGTTTCTCGTGATCCGGCTGGCCCATTTGCAGGTCGTCGAGACCGACATCCAACGGCACGTCGGTCTTGATGGTCGCCAGCTCGTAGGAGAGGAGGGCCATTTCCTTGTGTTCTTCGAGTTTGGCGGCCAGGGTCTTGGCGCCACGAATCGGCAAGGTGGCGACGATGTCCAGTTGCGCATACAGCTCGGTCAGGCCGCCATTGACGCCCACCAGCAGGCCCGAGGCGGTCTTCGGACCGATTCCCGGAACACCGGGAATGTTGTCGGAAGAATCGCCCATCAGTGCCAGATAATCGATGATCTGCTCCGGAGCGACGCCAAACTTCTCCTTCACGCCAGCCACGTCCAGGGCGCTACCGGTCATGGTGTTGACCAAGGTAATGTGCCCGTCAACCAGTTGCGCCATGTCTTTGTCGCCGGTGGAGATCACCACCGGACGGTCGGCTGCGGCGCTGCTGCGGGCCAGGGTGCCGATCACGTCATCGGCTTCGACGTTGTCCACGCACAGCAGCGGGAAGCCCAGGGCCTTGACGCTGGCATGCAGCGGCTCAATCTGCACGCGCATGTCGTCGGGCATGCTGGGGCGGTTGGCCTTGTATTCGGCGTACAGCTCATCGCGAAAGGTCCCACCCTTGGCATCGAACACCACGGCGAACGGGCTGTCCGGATACTGTTTGCGCAGGCTCTTGAGCATGTTCAGCACGCCCTTGACCGCGCCTGTCGGCAGGCCTTTGGAGGTGGTCAACGGTGGTAGCGCGTGAAAGGCGCGATAAAGATAAGAAGAACCGTCCACCAGGACGAGGGGGGCTTGGCTCATGAGCAGGATCAACCTTTTCGGCGGGTCCGGGGCTAGAATAGCGGGACCGTTGACGACAAAGGGACAAGGTTATCATGCGTACACTAAATCGCCTGTTACTGGCTGGCTTGTTTGCAATCACCCCGCTGGCCGTCATGGCGGCGGACGACGCCCCCTCGGCGGACCCGGATGTCACCATCCGCACCGAAGGCGATAGGACCATTCAGGAGTACCGGCAAAACGGCTTTCTGTACGCGATCAAGGTCACGCCCAAGAACGGCAAGCCTTATTTCCTGGTCCGTGCCGATGGCAGCGACGGGAATTTCATCCGCTCGGATCAGCCGGATATGCTGATTCCATCGTGGAAAATCTTTGAGTGGTAATACCGCTCTCGACTTCAACCGGCGCTCGCTGATGGGCGCCCGTACTGGCAGTTTTTAACCATGTCTGTGTTCACTCCCCTGGCTCGGCCCGAGCTGGAAACCTTTCTCGCCCCTTATGGGCTCGGCCGCCTGCTTGATTTCCAGGGGATCGCCGCCGGCAGCGAAAACACCAATTTTTTTATCAGCCTGGAGCAGGGTGAATTTGTCCTGACCCTGGTGGAACGCGGCCCGGTGCAGGAAATGCCCTTCTTCATCGAGCTGTTGGATGTACTGCATGACGCCGACCTGCCGGTGCCTTACGCCTTGCGTACCACCGACGGCGTTGCGCTGCGAGAACTGGCTGGCAAGCCGGCGCTGCTGCAACCGCGCCTGGCCGGCAAGCACATCAAGCAGGCCAACGCACAGCATTGCGCCCAGGTGGGGGAGTTACTGGCCCATCTGCACCTGGCGACCAAGAACAACATGATCAAGCGCAAGACTGATCGCGGCCTGGACTGGATGCAGGAGGAGGGCGCGAAGCTGTTGTCGCACCTGGATGCCGAACCCCGTCGGTTGCTGGAGGCTGCGCTGGATGAAATCGCCCAACAGAAGGAAAAAATTCTGGCGCTGCCCCGGGCCAACATCCACGCGGACCTGTTCCGCGACAATGCGATGTTCGAGGGCACACACCTGACCGGGCTGATCGACTTTTATAACGCCTGCTCCGGGCCAATGCTGTATGACGTTGCCATCGCCCTGAACGACTGGTGTTCGGATGACAACGGTGTGCTCGATGGCCCACGGACGCGGGCCTTGTTGGGGGCTTATGCTGCGCTGCGCCCATTCACCGCTGCCGAGGCCGAGTCATGGCCGACGATGCTGCGCGTGGCATGCGTGCGCTTCTGGCTGTCACGGTTGATCGCCGCCGAGTCTTTTGCCGGGCAGGATGTACTGATCCACGATCCAATGGAGTTTCAGCAGCGCCTGGCGCAGCGGCAGACGGTCAGTGCGATGTTGCCGTTCGCCCTCTGACGCAACTGAATGCCTCTGTGGCGAGGGAGCTTGCTCCCGCTGGGGTGCGCTGCAGCCCTAAGATTTTGCGGTCGCTGCGCAACCGAGCGGGAGCAAGCTCCCTCGCCACAGGGTTTGCGCTCGGCAGTTATAGCGACTCCAGACACCCCGCCAGATCATTCCCCAACTTCTCCAGCAACTGCTCATACCCTTGCGCCGTCGCAGGGGTATAGCCGCCCAGCGCATCCAGCTCCGCCAATTTCACCGGTAACCCGGCCACCAGGGTTTCGGCCAGGCGCGGGCGCAGGGGCGGTTCGCTGAAGACGCACGTCTTGCCCACGGCCTGCAAGCGATTGCGCATCGCCGCCACGTGTTGGGCGCCGGGCTGGACTTCGGTGGCCACGGCAAAAACTCCGGCGTGCTTGAGGCCGTAGTGGTCTTCGAAATAGTCGAACGCTTCGTGGAACACGAAATACGGCTTGCCCGCGACGCCGGCCAGACGGGTCTTCAAACGCGCATCCAGCGCATCGAGACGCTGGTTGAAACCCTTGAGGTTGCTTTGATAGCGGCTGGCATTGGCCGGATCGGCCGCGCTGAGGTCGGCAGCCATCTTGGCGGCAATCACCCGGGCATTGGTTGGCGAGAGCCACAGATGGGCATCGATGGTGCCGGGGCGATGGTCGTGATCATGCTCATCGGCGTCATGCTCATCTTCGGCGTGGGAATGACTGTCCTGGGCGAAGTGACGCAACTTGAGTCCCGGCACATCCTGCACCGCGACGGACGGCAACGTACGACCGTTCAGCACGCGCGGCAGGAAACTTTCCATGTCGGGGCCAATCCAGTAGAGCAAATCCACCGACTGCACCTTCCGTACGTCGGAAGGCCGCAGGGCGTAATGGTGAGGTGAAGCGCCGGGCGGCAGCAGGACCTCAGGAACAGCCACGCCGTCCTGCACCGCGGCGGCAATCAGTTGCAATGGCTTGATGCTGGTAAGCACTTTGACTTCGGCCTGGGCCGGGCCGATCAGCAGAAAACTGGCGACAAAAGCGACAAAGATCGAAAAATTTCGGGACACGATGACCACTCGAAGAGGCGAGAACGGGTAACATAATAACGTCTCTCACTAAAATCGTCGCTGCCCATGCCTATTACGCCCCTTGCCAGTCGTCCCCATGACCATTCTCACTGCGTGCACACCGCGCTGTCCGAGGCCGACGCCATCTGCGCGCGCCAAGGGTTGCGCCTGACCGCTTTGCGTCGACGCGTGCTGGAGCTGGTCTGGCAAAGCCACAAGCCGCTGGGCGCCTACGACATACTCGCGGTGCTCAGTGAGCAGGACGGCCGCCGCGCCGCGCCGCCCACGGTTTATCGGGCGCTGGATTTCCTGCTGGAAAACGGCCTGGTGCATCGCATCTCGTCGTTGAATGCCTTTGTTGGCTGCAATCATCCGGAACACGCGCACCAGGGCCAGTTCCTGATCTGTCGCGAATGCCACGCAGCCATCGAGCTGGAGCAGAAGTCCATCAGCGATGCCATCGTTGCCAGCGCCAAAGAAGTGGGTTTCGTGGTTGATACCCAGACCGTCGAAGTGGTCGGGCTCTGCTCCGGTTGCCAGGGGGCCTGATGAGCAATGCGTTGATCCGTCTCGAGCACGTAGGCGTGACGTTCGCCGGCCAGAGCGTGCTGGATAACATCCACCTGAGCGTCGAGCCGGGGCAGATCGTCACCCTGATCGGCCCCAACGGCGCCGGCAAGACGACCCTGGTGCGTGCCGTGCTGGGGTTGCTCAAACCCGACAGCGGCAGCGTCTGGCGCAAGCCGAAGCTGCGGGTCGGTTACATGCCGCAAAAGCTTCATGTCGACCCGACGCTGCCCCTGTCGGTACTGCGCTTCTTGCGCCTGGTGCCTGGCGTGGATCGCGCACGGGCCCTGGCGGCGCTCAACGAAGTCGGTGCCGAACAGGTGATCGACAGTCCGGTACAAAGTGTTTCCGGCGGTGAAATGCAGCGCGTGTTGCTGGCTCGCGCTCTGCTGCGCGAACCCGAGTTGCTGGTGCTCGACGAGCCCGTGCAAGGGGTCGACGTGGCCGGTCAGGCCGAGCTGTACAGCCTGATCACCCGCCTGCGCGACCGTCACCGCTGCGGCGTGCTGATGGTTTCCCATGACCTTCACCTGGTCATGAGCACCACTGACCAGGTGGTCTGCCTCAATCGCCACGTCTGCTGTTCCGGGCATCCCGAGCAGGTCAGCGGCGATCCGGCATTCGTCGAACTGTTCGGAAAGAACGCACAAAGCCTGGCGATTTATCACCACCATCACGACCACGCCCATGACCTGCATGGTTCGGTGGTCAGCGACTCGTCTGTTTCTACCCATGTTCATGGAGATGGCTGCAAGCATGGCTGATTTTCTGTTGTACGCCCTGCTCGCAGGCTTGGCCCTCGCGATGGTGGCCGGCCCCCTGGGCTCGTTCGTGGTCTGGCGGCGCATGGCCTATTTCGGCGATACCTTGTCCCACGCGGCCTTGCTGGGCGTGGCCCTGGGCTTTTTGCTGGACGTCAGCCCCGCAGTGGCGGTGACCGTCGGCTGCCTGTTGCTGGCGGTGCTACTGGTGACGCTGCAACAGCGTCAACCGCTGGCGTCCGACACGCTGCTGGGCATTCTGGCGCCCAGCACCCTGTCTCTCGGGCTGGTGGTACTAAGCTTCATGCATGACGTGCGGATTGATCTGATGGCCTACCTGTTTGGTGATCTGCTTGCCATCAGCCCCATGGATCTTTCGTGGATCCTGGGTGGCAGCGCGGCCGTCCTGCTGCTGCTGGTAGCGCTCTGGCGCCCGTTGCTGGCGGTTACTGTGCACGAGGAACTGGCGCGGGTCGAAGGCTTGCCCGTGGTGGGTTTGCGGCTGGCGTTGATGCTGTTGATTGCGGTAGTCATTGCCGTGGCGATGAAAATCGTCGGTGTATTGCTGATTACTTCTTTGCTGATTATCCCGGCGGCCGCAGCACAGCGGCACGCCCGCTCCCCGGAGCAGATGGCCCTGGGCGCCAGCCTGCTGGGCATGCTCGCAGTGTGCGGTGGGCTGGCGCTATCGTGGTTCAAGGACACCCCGGCCGGGCCGTCGATTGTGGTCAGCGCCGCCGCGCTATTTCTGCTGAGTTTTGTCCTGCCCCGCCGAGGGGTGTAGACTTGCTCGCTTTTTGCGCAAATAGAGAGTCGCAGGAATGAAGCCGTTCGCCTCCCGTTATCTGCTCCTTGTCGCATTTTCCCTGCTGCTGGGCGCCTGCCAGAGTTCGCCGCCAGTCGCCGAAGCCCCCGACACCCGGGGCCCGGCCCTCGTGCAGTTTGAACAAAGTCTGGCCGGCAATGAGCTGGCCACTGCTGAAGACCAACTGGCCGCTTTGCAGGCCCAGTCGCCGGAAGACCCGGCGCTGGAACCCTACCAACGGCAACTGGCCGAGGCGTATCTGCGCCGCAGCCAAATTGACCTGCAAAAAGGCGATGTAAACGCCGCCGCCACCGCCCTGAGCCGAGCCCGAGCCTTGATGCCCAAGGCGCCGGCGCTCTCCGGTGAGGTCAACAGCGCCATTGCCGAGGCCCGCAAGGTCGAGCTGGAAAAAGCCGAGGCCGCCCTCAAGGCCGCCGAAGCCAAACCGGTCGCCAAAGTGATCGACCCGAGTGCTGAAAGCACGACAGTTGCGCTGAATATCGGCGATATCCAGAAAATGCGTCGACAACTGGATGCCATTGCCGCCGACGTGGTGAATTTTCAATGTGACGTCAGCATCCAGGCGCCGCGCACCGACGATTATCCGTGGTTGGCGACTTTGCTGACCAAGCGGGTCAAGAAACTGGACCCGGGGTTTGATTTGAAACTGCAGAAGCAGATTCTGCGCAACGTGCCGGCGCAAATGGTGCTGACACCGCGCAATCCCTAAAAAGCATCGCGAGCAGGCTCGCTCCCACATGAGGCTTTGTGATCGACACAAAACCACTGTGGGAGCGAGCCTGCTCGCGATAGCGTCCTACCAACAAAAGCTCTGTCAGCCGCCCATCAAGCCGGAATCGCCTTGGCCTTAGGCTCCCGCGCCCACACCCGATGTTGGGCAATAGCGTCGAAGAATGCCGGGAACTGGCTGGCATCCGCGTCAGGAATCAGCCCCGCATCCGCCTCCAGCTTCAACAGCACCAGCAATTGCCGGGCCTCGCCGTTGAGCGCGATGGCTTTCAGGTGCTTGTAGGCTTCCAGTACGTAATGCAACGCCACACCGTCCGCACTCAAGGCTTTGATCGATTCCGCGCCACCTGGGACGAACACCGCATCAAAGGCAATGGACGGCATACCTTCCATGGACGCATCCACCGGCAGCTTTTGCCCAGCGGCTGTGGTGACCGGTGCGGAGGTTGGCCCCAGCACTTTGGCGTGAGCCCCCTTGGCTTCCAGGGCTTGCGTGAGCGCATCGATAATCGCTCCATCGACACCGTTGGCCACCAGCACAGCCACCTTACGGGTCTTGATGTCCCCGGACAGCAGGTTCGCCTGACTCAAGGCGGGGGATTGTTCCAACGAAGGTTTCGGTACGTCCACGGTGCAGGCGGTCGGTGCTGGCAGCCCGAGGTTTATTGCCACCCGCTCGGCCAACTTCAGATCAATGTTGGCGAGGATTTCATTGACCTGTCGTGCCCGAATGAACTCCCGCTCCACCTTGCCCAGTTCGAAACTGTAGGCGGCGATGATGTGTTCCTGCTCGTGGGGGCTCATGCTGTTGTAGAACAGCCGCGCTTGGGAAAAGTGATCGCCAAACGACTCGCTGCGTTGACGAATCTTGTGGGCATCAATGCGCTCTGGATAACTTTCGAAGCCGCCGTCCTGCGGGCCGGGCGGGGTTTCCTTCGGCCAGCCGCCATCGATGGAGTTCGGCTCGTAGGAAGCGCGGCCCTTGTCGATGGTGGTGCGGTGCATGGCGTCACGCTGGCCGTTATGCACCGGAGTAATCGCCCGGTTGATCGGCAGCTCATGAAAATTCGGCCCACCGAGTCGGCTGATTTGCGTATCGGTGTAGGAAAACAGCCGGCCTTGCAGCAGCGGATCATTGGTGAAATCGATGCCCGGCACGATATGCCCAGGGCAGAACGCGACTTGCTCGACCTCGGCAAAGAAGTTATCCGGGTTGCGGTTCAATACCATCTTGCCCAGGGGCGTGATAGGAACGAGCTCTTCGGGAATGAGCTTGGTGGGGTCGAGGAGGTCGAAGTCGAACTTATGCTCGTCTTCCTCGGGGACAATTTGTACGCCAAATTCCCATTCCGGGTAGTCCCCCATCTCGATCGATTCCCAAAGATCGCGACGGTGGTAGTCGGTATCTTTACCGGCGAGCTTCTGCGCTTCGTCCCACACCAGCGAACAGGTGCCGACTGTGGGGCGCCAGTGGAATTTAACGAAGCTGCTCCGGCCCTCGGCGTTGATCATGCGGAAGGTGTGTACGCCGAAACCCTGCATGGACCGCAGGCTTTTGGGAATGGCCCTGTCAGACATGGCCCAAATCACCATATGGGCCGACTCCGGCACCAGCGAGACAAAATCCCAGAAGGTGTCGTGGGCCGAACCGCCCGTGGGAATTTCATTGTGGGGTTCGGGTTTCACCGCATGGACGAAATCTGGAAACTTCACCGCATCCTGGATGAAAAACACCGGCATGTTGTTGCCCACCAGGTCGAAGTTGCCTTCGTCGGTAAAGAACTTCACCGCAAAGCCCCGCACATCTCGCACGGTGTCGCCGGATCCTCGTGGACCTTGCACCGTGGAAAAGCGCACGAATACCGGCGTTTTTTTGCTCGGGTCCTGTAGGAAGCCGGCCTTGGTCAGCGCCGAATGTGCTTCATAGCTCTGAAAGTAGCCATGGGCGCCGGTGCCGCGGGCGTGGACAATGCGCTCCGGAATGCGCTCATGGTCAAAGTGCGTGATCTTCTCACGCATGATGAAGTCTTCCAGCAGGGAAGGCCCGCGCGCCCCGACCCGGAGGGTGTTCTGGTTGTCGGCAATCTTCACGCCCTGATTGGTGCGCAGCGCCTGCTCGGTGGCGTCGGAGCGAAACTGTTCCAGGCTTTCAAGCTTGGCGTTGGTGTTGCCGCGATCCAGCGTGTCGGTCCCGGCCAGTTGGCTTTCGGTGCCGGTGGGCTTGTTGGTACTCATCAGACATAACTCCTCGTTGCGATCCCCGCCGTGGCCAGGACTCTTGAGTTCGATGCCGCAGGCACGGTACCCGGGCATTTTCGAGTTGCTTAGTGAGTGACCGATACCGGTTCGCCGCGTTCCTTTTTTATGTCCTTTGATCGCCTTATTGCCAAATGGCTGGTTCAATCGCAAATAAATGCTAAGAACCTCTATACGGACAGGCTAAAATGCGCGCCCGGCTAACCGCTGATCCTTTTCCAACGCGCCCCACAAGGTTCGCTACGTGATCGAGTTTCAAAACGTCCATAAAACCTACCGGGTCGCCGGTAGGGATATCCCCGCCCTGCACCCGACCAGTCTGACGATTGAGAACGGTCAGGTCTTCGGCCTGATTGGCCATTCCGGTGCGGGAAAAAGTACCCTGTTGCGCCTGATCAATCGCCTGGAAGACTCCAGCGGCGGCAAGATCATCGTCGACGGCGAGGAAGTCACTGCCCTGGACGCCAGCGGCTTGCGGCGTTTCCGTCAGCAGGTCGGGATGATTTTCCAGCACTTCAATTTGCTGGCGTCCAAGACCGTGGCCGACAACGTGGCGCTGCCACTGACGCTGGCGGGCGAATTGTCCCGCAGCGAAATCGACCAGCGCGTCGCCGAATTGCTGGCGCGGGTGGGCTTGTCCGAACACGCCAAAAAATACCCGGCGCAGTTGTCCGGTGGCCAGAAGCAGCGCGTCGGCATCGCCCGCGCTCTGGCGACCAAGCCCAAGATCCTGCTGTGCGACGAAGCCACCAGCGCACTGGACCCACAAACCACCGCATCGGTGTTGCAACTGCTGGCGGAAATCAACCGCGAGCTGAAGCTGACCATCGTGCTGATCACCCATGAAATGGACGTGATCCGCCGCGTCTGCGATGAAGTGGCGGTGATGGACGCCGGCGTGATCGTCGAGCAAGGACCCGTGGCCGAGGTCTTCTTGCATCCCAAGCACCCGACCACCAAGCGTTTCGTCCAGGAAGACGAGCAGATCGACGAAAGCGAACAGCGCGACGACTTTGCCCACGTACCAGGGCGCATCGTGCGTCTGACGTTCCAGGGCGAAGCGACCTACGCGCCATTGCTCGGCACCGTCGCCCGGGAAACCGGCGTGGACTACAGCATTCTGGCCGGTCGTATCGACCGCATCAAAGACACCCCCTACGGGCAACTGACCCTCGCCGTCACCGGCGGTGACATGGAGGCGGCATTCGCCCGCTTCACCGCGGCTGACGTCCACATGGAGGTGCTGCGCTGATGGAACTGTTGAATTCATTCTTCGCCAACATCGATTGGCTGGAAATCTGGCTGGCGACCGGCGACACCCTGCTGATGCTCTTCGGCTCGCTGCTTTTCACCGTGCTACTCGGCCTGCCGCTGGGCGTGTTGTTATTCCTCTGCAGCCCGCGCCAGTTGCTCGAAGCCCGCGGCGTTTATGCGCTGCTGTCGCTGATCGTCAACATCTTGCGCTCGCTGCCGTTCATCATCCTGTTGATCGTGATGATCCCGTTCACGGTATTGATCACCGGCACCTCCCTGGGCGTGGCCGGCGCGATTCCGCCACTGGTGGTCGGCGCAACACCGTTCTTCGCCCGCCTGGTGGAAACCGCCTTGCGCGAAGTCGATCGCGGCATCATCGAAGCGACCCAGGCCATGGGCGCGACCACGCGCCAGATCATCGTCAACGCCTTGCTGCCGGAAGCCCGTCCAGGCATTTTTGCCGCGATTACGGTGACAGCGATTACGCTGGTGTCCTACACGGCCATGGCCGGTGTGGTCGGTGCCGGTGGTTTGGGTGACCTGGCGATCCGTTTCGGTTACCAGCGCTTCCAGACCGATGTGATGGTGGTCACGGTGGTGTTGCTGCTGGTGCTGGTCCAGGTCCTGCAAACCGTGGGCGACAAACTGGTTGTGCATTTCTCTAGAAAGTAAGGCCTCGCGGCCAATAAACCATGAGCCGGCCATTCGCTGGCAGGCGCCAAGAGCGGGCGCCCCACAAGGAGTTAGCTGAATGAAAAAACTACTGGTTGCCTTCGCTGCCGCCGCAGCATTTTCCGTCCACGCCGCCGACACCCTGACCGTCGCGGCGACGCCGGTGCCGCACGCGGAAATCCTCGAATTCGTCAAACCGGCCCTGGCCAAAGAAGGCGTGGACCTCAAGGTCAAAGTCTTCACCGACTACATCCAGCCGAACGTCCAAGTCGCCGAAAAGCGCCTGGACGCCAACTTCTTCCAGCACCAGCCGTACCTGGATGAGTTCAACAAAGCCAAGGGCACCCACCTGGTGAGCGTGACCGGCGTGCACCTGGAACCTTTGGGCGCGTACTCCAGCAAGTTCAAGACACTGGCAGAAGTACCAGGCGGTGCCAACGTGGTCATCCCTAACGACGCCACCAACGGCGGCCGTGCGCTGTTGCTGCTGGCGAAGCACGGGGTGATCACGCTGAAGGATTCCAACAACATCCTGTCGACGACCAAGGACATTGTTGAGAACCCGAAGGATTTGAAGTTCCGTGAGCTGGAAGCCGCGACCATTCCGCGGGTGCTGACTCAGGTGGATCTGGCGTTGATCAATACCAACTATGCGTTGGAGGCCAAGCTTGATCCGTCCAAGGATGCGTTGGTGATTGAAGGGAACGACTCGCCGTATGTGAATATTCTGGTTGCCCGTGAGGACGACAAGAACAGTGAGGCGATGAAGAAGCTGGCGGCGGCGCTGCATACGCCGGAAGTGAAGGCTTTTATTCTTGAGAAGTACAAAGGGGCGGTTTTGCCGGCGTTTTGATCTGATCGGGTGGTAAAAAAAAACGGGGCTGCGTGGGAATGCAGGCCCGTTTTTTGGTTTGGAATGTCGATGGGACGATGGGCAGGAAGTTTACTTCCACTCAGTGAGAGGAATAGATCAAGTAGTTACGCGGGTGGTGGAAAAATTCCATACCAGGCACTTGCAACCCAAAATACGCCTGATGCAAGACCCGTTAGTCCAGCTGTTACTCGGGTGAATTTATCCGGCGCTCGTATATTATCTCCTGGCTTTGGAGGTGAAAAATACTCACTAGCGACACACATAATAGCAAGTATAGCCAATAAGCCTGCCCCGAGATTTAACCAAGCAGCGGTTACACTTGAGAGAGGAAATGATTTAAAACAGACCCAAGTTAAAGCAAAAGAAGATAAAGCAATTGAAAGCAACGCTACTTTTTTTGAGTTTCTCATAAGCGATCCTTGCGACATCGTTTATTGCAGTTCGAATGAGGCAAAGTATAAATACAATTCCCCCACCACAATCTACCTGTTCCATTTTCATCGATAATCAGAAATCGGACAGGCAACATTTTTCCAACTTATTTAATTATCGGCTATAGACCATTTCTCTATTTGCTTGTACCCCACATACATAAGTAGCCCCACAAAGGTCGAAGTGAGAAAAGCAATCCAGATAAACCAAGCTGTCCTTCGTGCAGCCTCATAGAAGCTCATCGTATCTGTGTAGTCGCGCTGGTTCAAAATAATATTTGATAACAGATTAGTCGCAAGACCAGCCGTGAAGAACGGAATAACATAAAGCGCTACTTGATACTCACTTTTTAAATCTCTATCGCTAATTGTGTCCTCTGGCAAAATATTAAAAATAGACTGTACCAAGCCTAAAAAAAGTGCCGCCAATAGCAGTAGGGTAATTGCAACTGCAACATCTAACCACTTCGGTGTTTTTGGATCACGTATAAGAAACATTAAGGATACGGAGCAGATGCCCACACCAACAGTTGCATATATATGAAATGCATTGACTGAACCCCACGACATTTTGTACTCCCTATGTGATTTTTCGTTCGTTATGCAACTATATAAAGCTCACGCAAAATATCGGCTGCTTTGTGTATAGCTTTAGTCCGAAACACCAAAAAGTGCGATAAACTTAACAATACAAACCATCGCGGCTCCGGCTTACTTTATTATGAAGGTAGTACCTGTCGGGACTTACTTGATTTGGACAAGTACTTTGCAAACATGATGGTCTTCGAATTTGGTAGTCATCCTCGGTATTAAAATAATGCTCTACGGATCTTAGAAGAAGTAAACAGTCCTGAGATTATCGAGGCTGCGCGGCTGAGCCTCGGCAACTTTAGGAAAGTTACAGTGCGCTAGTTGCCGGCCCGAAGCGGAACGTAGACCCCCGAGGACAAGGCGCATAAACGGGCGGATGCTGGCGTAGTTGTAGGCAAAGGCGCAAGGTTGGGTAGCCTGGCGGACGGGGAGTGGTGGTTGCTTGTCTTTCGGGTCCGCTTTGCAGTCGCAGGGGTGGAGGGGGCTACGGGCGCGCCGACTTTGGTCGGGACAGTCGCATCGGTGAGGGCGGCGAGAGCTACGCAGCCTTTTTCAGCAATCACTTGCTCCCGACCGCCTAGCAGCATTTGCCCGTTGTTCAGGCCGAATACGCCCTAGGATCTGCTTCATTGTTCTACAACCCTCATGATAAATTCCCCGCCGCGACCTCTAATGAATAGAGGGCATTCAGGGAGTGAAGTGAGTGATCAAGTCTTTGTTGGTTGGGACATTGCTGGCAATGGCATCGGCATCGGCATCTGCGATGAGTTGCGATAACCCTAGAAACGCCTATGACAGGACCTATTGCGCGTCGCTGAAAATGGTTCAGTCGGATCAGGAAATCAACGAGCAATACAAGAAGACGATGAGTGCTCTGAACCCGGAGCAAAAGAAAAAAGTGAAAGCCGCTCAAATCCAGTGGATCAAAATCCGTGACAACGCCTGTTCCAACGATGGCCTGCTCTACCTGGACTGTGCCAATGAGAAGACCGAGGCGCGTATCGTCATACTCAAGGCTGTCGAGCGCGAGTGCCGTGCTGCCGGTTGCGACGACGCTAAGCTGTCGCAAGTCGAGTGACCCGTAAACAAGGCTTGCTCGTGCTCTTTCAAGATTACGCTCCACCCCTTTTCCACCCGTGACTCACTTGCGGGTCGGAATATCCAGGAAAAACCCGACCTAAAGCGTCGGGTTTTTCTTTGGCGGGTTTACCCACTATCGCGGCTCAACGCCACGCTCGACCATGGCACGCCATGTCTGCACGCTGGGACGTTCCTGCATCCTGGCATGCCATGCGCGCAATGCGACACATTCTTCAGGAACGGAGAGCTGCACCAGCGAGGCGAAGATCATGCCGCCCAGCACCGCAATATCGGCCATCGAGAACTTGTCACCCGCTACAAAAGGCCGGTCTTTGAGCAGGTTGTCGAAATAGCGCATGCCTCTGATCGCCTTATCGCCCATTCGGCCGCCCCATTCTGCATTCTGGTACAGCTCGACCTTTGGGCCCAGGCCCGGCGTTGCATGGTGGAAGTACATGCTGACCGCATCGAGAAACTCGATCTCGGCGCGCTTGGTCATCATGTGGATGAGGCCTTTTTCAACAGGTGTTTCGCCCGTCAGCGTCGGTTCGCCGACCAGGCTATCCAGGTATTGGGTAATCGCCGTGCACTCGGCAATCAGCGTCCCATCGCTCAGCTCCAGCACGGGCAGTGTCCCGGAGTAATTGAGGGCCAGGAACTCGGGTTGCTTATGTTCGCCGCTCCAGAGATTCACCGACACGAATTCGATTTTCGAGAGCAATCCCTTCTCCGCCAGCGCTATGCGCACTCGGGCGGGGTAAGGGCCGTTGAACCAATCGTAAATTTTCATCGTAGGAACGGTGTAAACATCAGCGCTCTGTTGTGAAGAAGTCATGATTCGGTTACCTGCCTGTCAATTGGTAGGTAAAAGATTGAGCTGGAGATCGGGCGCTGTCAATCCCCTACCTGACAATTGGCAGGTAAGCAAATCCGGGCGTAGAATCGCGACGACATGAGTGAATCGAATTTCGAAACGAGGCCAAAACGTGAACGAAAATGCTCGAGAAGCCATCTTGGCGGCAGCGAAATCCGCTGCACAACTGCACGGTTACAATGGGATAAATTTCCGTAACATTGCCGAAGAGGTGGGCATCAAGAACGCCAGCATTTATTACCACTTCCCGAGCAAGGCCGGCCTGGCCGCGGCGGTTGCTGAACGCTACTGGCAGGACACGCAGCGGGTGCTTGAAGGGATCCGGGCCGGCAATACCGATCCTAAGGAGTGCGTGCAGCTGTACGCCGCCATTTTTCGAACGTCGCTTCAGGACGGCAACAAACTTTGTCTGTCCAGCTTCATGGCAGCCGAATACGAAGACCTTCCCGATGAGGTGTCACGAGAGATCAGGACCTTTGTGGACGGTAACGTAACGTGGCTTGCCCAGGTATTGGCAGATGCCGGAACTGGCGGCACGCAAGAATGTGAACGCCGAGCCCTCGCTATTTACACCGCTGTGGCGGGTGCTCAGTTAATCGCGCGAACTCGGGCGGATGTGAGCCTGTTCGATGATTTGATATCGAGCTATCAGGAGGCGGGATTGATGCCTGCCTGATCCGGTAAAGCAGACGATGCGATTTGTCTGTAGGAATGGTTGGCGCTGCTTCGCCGCCCAGCGGGAACAAGCTCCCTCGCCACGGGGTTCGGTTTAATCGGGATATCGGGACTGTGGGTGTAATTCAGTTGTTCGCCTTACTGGCAGGGTGCCACAATCGCTCTCTTTCAGTTGCGTCACGATCAGGTGGATCACATGGATTGCCCAGGATCTCGGAATGACCAGGCTTTCTTCATAGCCGAGCAGGTGCGAACTGACCGACTGCAGCAACTGTTTCGCCAATCGGTTTCTGCGGTGTTCGGGAGCTACCTCGCTGCCATCATGCTGTGTTGGCTGTGCTGGGATCGCTTTGAACACAGCGTCATCTTTTGGTGGTTGGCCATCTTGACTGGCTCGACGCTGTTGCGCATTTCGTTGTTCGTTGCCTATGTTCGCAGCGACGAAAGCGAGCGCACCCCCCAACGCTGGGAGCGCAAATACTGGATCACACTGGTATTGTCCGCCAGCATCTGGGGAGGAGGCGCATTAGCGGTCATGCCGGCGGACGATCTGTTGTCCCAGGCATTGGTCATGCTTTTTACTGTCGGCATGTCCGTCAGCGCGGTGTCCTGCTACTCCGCCTACCGTGATATGACCCTCGTCTCCATTGGCCTGGTGCTGTTGCCGTGCACCGCCTGGCTGCTGTTTCAACCGTCGCCGATTCAAGTGGGCATCGCACTCTCGATTTTGGTGTTCGCAGCATTTGCCGCCCGCGCTACACACAAAATGTCCCAGGCACTGGAAACCGCTTTTCGACTCACCCGCGAAATGGAACAGGCCAACAGCATTTCAACTCGCGCAGCCCAAACCGATGAATTGACCGGCCTGAAGAGCCGTCGGGCTTTTTTCGAGCATGCCCAACAGCTCTACGACGAATGCAAGGCCAAGCGGGTAGGGTTGTGCGCCGTCATGCTGGACATGGATCACTTCAAGCACATCAACGACACCTACGGCCATCAGGTGGGGGATCAGGTTCTGCGCCAGATGGGGGCGGTCATCAGTTCGTCGTTTCGGGGAACGGATATTCATGGTCGGCTAGGCGGGGAAGAGTTCGCCATCCTGCTTCCGGACACTTCCATCGAAGTCGCTACCCAAATTGCAGAACAGCTCATCGATACGATTGCGGGTTTGATGATCGAGCCTGTTCACTGCATATCAGCCAGCCTCGGCGTCGCGTCGACGGAGGCTTGTAATAAGGACCTTCACAGCCTGATGAACGATGCGGACAAAGCTCTGTATCGAGCAAAGGCCTTGGGGCGTAATCGAGTGGCTGTTGCTTAGTCGGATTGGCTTACATCATCAGTTGGAATTTGATCGTGTCCACGCTCTGCATCACCTTCCAAAAGCGGAACGCGGAGCGTCCCTGGCGGCATTCCCACGCAGGAGCGTGGGAATGATCGAGAAGCCCATCATTCTACTTTGAACGCCCTTTCTCCGAAGGTCTGCAATTGCGCTGGCCCTGCTGATACCCCCTAGCACCTCCTTCCCCTTGAATCACTTCGCGGCCCACACGCTCTGTCGACACGGCGGCGCTTAAAAATAAATTTCCTTTCGGATCAACTGGTTAATTCAAATTCGGCAAATTTTCAAAAATTTATATTGCGCGCAAACTATTTGTCCGTTAATTTTATCTCAACTGGTTAGCGCACAAACATTTAGCGCAAACAAAATCGGTCAAACCAATCAGCAAGCGAGGAAACACCATGAACGTTCTCTATACCGCAGTCGCAACCTCCACTGGTGGCCGTGATGGCCGTGCTGTTTCCAGCGACAAGATTCTCGACGTGAAACTGGCCACACCAAAAGCCCTGGGCGGCGCCGGTGGTGAAGCCACCAACCCTGAGCAGTTGTTCGCCGCCGGTTACTCGGCCTGCTTCATCGGCGCATTGAAGTTTGTCGCCAGCCAAAGCAAACGCAGCATCCCTGCTGACGCCTCAATCACGGCACACGTCGGCATCGGCCAGATCCCTGGCGGTTTCGGTCTGGACATTGACCTGCACATCAATCTGCCGGGTCTGGATCAAGCCGATGCTCAAGCGCTGGTCGACGCGGCTCACCAGGTCTGCCCGTACTCCAACGCGACACGCGGCAACGTCGACGTCCGTTTGCACGTCACCGTCTAACTCACTTCATCTACGAATAAAAAGGATCAGGACATGAACACTTTCAACAAAACGCTTGTTGGCTCGCTTCTCGCACTGGCGCTCGGCAATGCATTCGCAACTTCTTTTGTTCAACCTACGGTCGCTGAGGGCGGCTCGGACCGGCTGATCGAAAAACGTGTCGCTGAAGGTGGTTCGGATCGGCTGATCGATAAACGTGTCGCCGAAGGCGGTTCGGATCGACTGATCGATAAACGTGTCGCCGAAGGCGGCTCGGACCGGCTGATCGATAAACGTGTCGCCGAAGGCGGCTCGGACCGGCTGATCGATAAACGTGTCGCTGAAGGTGGTTCGGATCGGCTGATCGATAAACGTGTCGCCGAAGGTGGTTCGGATCGGCTGATCGAAAAACGTGTCGCTGAAGGCGGTTCGGATCGGCTGATCGATAAACGTGTCGCTGAAGGTGGTTCGGATCGGCTGATCGATAAACGTGTCGCCGAAGGTGGTTCGGATCGGCTGATCGAAAAACGTGTAGCCGAAGGCGGTTCGGATCGGCTGATCGATAAACGTGTCGCTGAAGGTGGTTCAGATCGGCTGATCGAAAAACGTGTCGCTGAAGGTGGTTCGGATCGACTGATCGAAAAACGTTTAGCCGAAGGCGGCTCGGATCGCTTGATCGAAAACCGGGTAGGCTGAACAAACCCTTCAACGCTCCGAAAACGGGTCAAATCAACCCATGTTGCTTCCAAAAGAAAAAACGCCGCTTATCTCTCATGAGGAAGCGGCGTTTTTTTGCAACGTGTCATAGGGCCCTAAACGATGCTATCCACCACCCCACCATCCACACGCAACGCCGCACCGGTGGTGGCCGAGGCCTGTTCCGAGCTGGCATAGATGATCATGTTGGCGACTTCCTCGACGCGCGCCGCACGCTGGATGATCGAGGTGCTACGGTGCTGGTTGACGAAATCCGCCGCGACCTTTTCCAGGCTTTCCCCGCTACGCTCAACGTCTGCCTGGAGCATCTGGGCAACTCCTTCGGAAAGCGTCGGCCCAGGCAGTACCGAATTCACCGTAACGCCGGTGCCGGCGAGGCGCTTGGCCAGGCCGCGAGCAATGGACAGTTGGGCGGTTTTGGTAAAGCCGTAGTGGATCATGTCGGCGGGGATGTTCAGACCCGATTCCGACGAGACAAACACAATCCGCCCCCAACCGCGCTCGACCATGCCCGGCGCGTAGGCCCTGGAAACCCGCACGCCCGACATCACGTTGGTTTCGAAAAAGCGCTGCCATTCGCTGTCCGGCGTTTCGAAAAAGTCTTCCTGTTTGAAAATGCCCAGGTTGTTGATGACGATATCGAAGCTTGGGTGCTTGGCGATCAGTGCCTGGCAGCCAGCCTCATGACTAAGGTCACCCACAAAGCCAGCGGCATTTGAAGCAAGGTCGCCCAACCGCTGCAACGCGTCCTCCACGCTGCTCTCGCTGCGACCATTGATGACCACGTGGGCGCCGGACTCGAGGAAGCCTTTGGCTGTGGCGAAACCAATGCCGCTGGAGGAGCCGGTGACTAAGACGTGGCGTCCGGTGAAGTCGATTTTCATGAGGGGACTCCTTGATTAATGAACCAGAGGAAGTGCGATATTTCTGAACGGACGGTAATCCGACGGATTTAGAGATGGCTTTGCCATTCCAACGTCACCGATATCGCAGGTCCTTAATCATGGACACGATTGAGGCTTTGCGCCTCCTCGTGATCAATCAGCCATCAGGAAGCCGACCACACCGCCAGCTCATAGCCATCCGGATCGATAAAGTGAAAACGTCGGCCACCGGGGAAATCGAACACTTCACGGCTGATGATCGCCCCAGCGGCCTTGAGTCTGAGTTGGGTGCCTTCAAGGTCATCCGCGTACAGGATGATTAACGGGCCGCCTGGGCGCACAGGTTCACCGGTCGTGAAGCCACCGGTCAGACGACCGTCGCTGAATTCGGTGTAGGTCGGGCCGTAGTCGACGAAACTCCAGCCGAATGCGCTCGCATAGAAGGCTTTGCTTCGGGCGATGTCGCTGACATTGAGCTCGATGTTGTCGATCTGGCGGTCATTACCTCGAATGCCCATTGACGCGTCCTTGGCTGATTGGGGATAGGCGAGCTTAGGACATTCAGCCCGCACTGTGCTTGGAAAAATAGACCTCTGTGCCTGAAAGAATGTGTCAGCTTGGTTGGGGCTGCTGCGCAGCCCAGCGGGAGCTAGCTCCCTCGCCACAGGGTGAGCCGTTCGGTTGGATATGTGTTGTCTGTCAGGCTCGCTCCCACAGTTTTTCCGGGTTGTTCACAGATATCGCATCCATCACAAATCCCCGTGGGAACTGAGCTTGCTCGCCATAGCGGTGGTTCAGCTTGCACTGATGTTGAATGGGCCGCCGTCATCGCGAGCAAGCTCGGCTCCCACATGGGTTCTTGGGTGTTCGCATATCCTGCATTCACCACAAATCCCTGTGTCACTCATATGCAGCAACAGGCCTTCAGTACCACCGCGCCTCGCCTGGCGGGCGTTTTTTGAAGCGTTTCATGCTCCACATGTACTGGCTCGGGTAGGCGCGTACATAACGCTCCACAACCTGGCTCATGGCGGCGCAGGCGGTTTCGGTGTCGGTGCTGTACATGGCGTCTGGGGCGGCTTCGAGGATGACTTTGTAGCCGGAGCCGTCCGGCAGGCGCAGGGCGTGGAGGAATACGCCGACGGCCTTGCCACCGGCGAGCATGTTCGGTACGAACTTGCTGGTCAGGGCCTGGGTGGCGAAGAAGGGGACGAAGATACCGGCAGACTCGGCCGGTTCCGGGTCGGCGGGAATGCCCACTTGACCGCCCTTTCGGACCTCTTTGATGACGCTGAGGATACCTTCCTTAGTCGACGCCGCGACTTTGTTGCCCAGTTGCACGCGCTGTTTGCGCAGCAATTCATCCACCGCTTTGAGCTTGGGCGGACGGTAGAAAATGATCGGTTTGCACTGGCTGCAATAGAAGTGGTTAAGCACTTCCCAGTTGCCCAGGTGGCTGGTGATGCCCACCACGCCTTTGCCGGAAGCGAGCGCTTCTTTTAATACGTCCAGGCCTTCGACTTCCCGCACCAGGTCGATGGAACGCTGGGCCGGCCAGATCCAGGCGCAGGCGCTTTCAGTCAGGGATTTGCCGATGTCCTTGAGGCTTTGGCCCACCAGACGTTCGCGCTCGGCCGGGTCCATCTCGGGGAAACACTTGGCGAGGTTGATCCGCACCACGTCGCGGGAACGATTGGGCAGCTTCCACATGAGCCAGCCGATGGCCGAACCCGACGCCTGCACCGCGCGCCAAGGCAGCATCGCAAACAACCGCAGAGCGCCGACCAGCAAGGCGCCTTTCAACTTATCCACAGGTCACTCCTGAATTCATGGGCGTGTTGCGAGCCGGCTATTCTAACCGCCGTTTGCCAGCTCCGCGTAGCGGTCGCAGTCCTGGGTATGGTCCATGACCATTCCCGAGGCCTGCATCAAGGCGTAACAAATGGTCGGCCCGACAAAGGTGAAGCCGGCTTTTTTCAGGCCCTTGCTCATCTGCACGGCCTGGGGCGTGATGGCCGGCACTTCGGAGCGGTCCTTGAAGTGGTTGATGACCGGCTTGCCGTCCACGAACGACCAGAGGAACGCCACCGGATCCTCCAGGGCCAGCCAGGCTTGGGCATTGCGCCGGGCCGCATTGAGCTTGAGGCGGTTGCGGATGATGCCGGGGTCGAGCATCAGCTCATCGATTTCTGCATCGCTCATCTGCGCCACGCGCTGGACGTCAAAGCCGAACAGCACTTGCCGGTAGCGCTCGCGTTTGCGCAAAACGGTGATCCAGGACAGCCCGGCCTGGAACCCTTCGAGCAAAAGCAACTCGAACAAACCCTGCGCATCGCGCAGCGGCGTGCCCCACTCCTGATCGTGATAAGCCATGTACAAAGGATCGTCAGAACACCAAAAGCAGCGTGGCATAAGGCTCCAGGGGGCGTGCGCACGAACGAATCGGGTATACTCCCGCTCTTTAAATCGCAGCCCAAGAAACAGGTGAATTTCGTGAGCCAGCCTACGCCAGCCGTGCGTACCTTCCAAGACTTGATCCTCGCCCTCCAGCAATACTGGGCCGAGCAAGGTTGCGTGGTACTTCAGCCCTACGATATGGAAGTAGGCGCCGGCACTTTCCACACTGCCACGTTTCTGCGTGCCATCGGCCCGGAAACCTGGAACGCCGCTTATGTGCAGCCCAGCCGCCGCCCGACTGACGGCCGCTACGGCGAAAACCCGAACCGTCTGCAGCACTACTACCAGTTCCAGGTGGTCCTGAAACCGAACCCGGAAAACTTCCAGGAGCTGTACTTGGGCTCGCTCAAGCACGTCGGCCTCGACCCGCTGGTGCACGACATTCGTTTCGTTGAAGACAACTGGGAATCGCCAACCCTGGGCGCCTGGGGCCTGGGCTGGGAAGTCTGGCTCAACGGCATGGAAGTGACCCAGTTCACATATTTCCAGCAAGCGGGTGGCATCGAGTGCTACCCGGTGACCGGCGAAATCACCTATGGCCTGGAACGTCTGGCCATGTACCTGCAAGGCGTGGACTCGGTCTACGACCTGGTATGGGCCGACGGCCCGTTCGGCAAAGTGACCTACGGCGACGTGTTCCACCAGAACGAAGTGGAGCAATCGACCTACAACTTCGAACACGCCAACGTCGACAAGCTGTTCGAGTTGTTCGATTTCTATGAAAGCGAAGCCAAGCGCCTGATCGAACTGGACCAGCCGCTGCCGTTGCCGAGCTATGAAATGGTGTTGAAGGCGTCCCACACCTTCAACCTGCTGGACGCACGCCGGGCGATTTCCGTGACTGCGCGCCAGCAATACATCCTGCGTGTACGCACCCTGGCGCGTTCCGTTGCGCAAGCCTACCTGCTGGCCCGTGCCAAGCTGGGCTTCCCGATGGCGACCCCGGATTTGCGTGATGAAGTGTTGGCTAAGCTGGAGGCTGCACAATGAGTGCTCAAGATTTTCTGGTTGAACTGGGCACCGAAGAACTGCCACCCAAAGCCCTGAACACCCTGGCCGATGCGTTCCTGGCCGGTATCGAGAAGGGCCTGCAAGCCGCTGGCCTGAACTTCGAAGCCAAGCATGTCTACGCCGCACCGCGTCGTTTGGCCGTGCTGATCACCGCCCTGGCGACCCAGCAGCCGGACCGCAGCATCAACCTCGACGGCCCGCCACGCCAGGCCGCGTTCGATGCCGACGGCAACCCAACCCAAGCCGCCCTCGGTTTCGCCAAGAAATGTGGCGTGGACCTGAGCGAAATCGACCAGAGCGGGCCGAAGCTGCGCTACAGCCAGAGCATCAAGGGCAAGCCGACCGCCAGCCTGTTGCCGACCATCATCGAAGATTCCCTGAACGACCTGCCGATTCCCAAGCGCATGCGCTGGGCCGCGCGCAAGGAAGAGTTCGTGCGTCCGACCCAATGGCTGGTGATGCTGCTCGGTGACCAAGTCATCGACTGCACGATCCTGGCCCAGAAGGCCGGTCGCGATTCCCGCGGTCACCGCTTCCATCATCCGCAGAGCGTGCGCATCACCTCGCCGGCCAATTACCTGGCCGACCTGCGTTCCGCCTACGTATTGGCTGACGCCAACGAGCGTCGCGAACTGATCAGCAGGCGCACCGAAGAGTTGGCCACCCAGCAGGAAGGCACCGCCATCGTGCCGCCAAGTCTGCTGGACGAAGTGACCGCGCTGGTGGAATGGCCAGTGCCGCTGGTGTGCTCGTTCGAGGAACGTTTCCTTGAAGTGCCGCAGGAAGCGCTTATCACCACCATGCAGGACAACCAGAAGTATTTCTGCCTGCTGGACGCTGAAGGCAAGTTGCTGCCGCGCTTCATCACCGTCGCCAACATCGAAAGCAAGGACCCGCAGCAGATCATCGCCGGTAACGAGAAAGTCGTTCGCCCGCGCCTGACGGACGCCGAGTTCTTCTTCAAGCAGGACAAGAAGCAACCGCTGGAAAGCTTCAACGAACGCCTGCAGAACGTGGTGTTCCAGGAAAAACTCGGCAGCGTCTACGACAAGGCCGAGCGCGTTTCGAAACTGGCTGCTTTCATCGCTCCACGCATTGGCGGCGACGCCCAGCGCGCCGCCCGTGCCGGCATCCTGTCCAAGTGCGACCTGTCCACAGAAATGGTCGGTGAGTTCCCGGAGATGCAAGGCGTTGCCGGTTACTACTACGCCCTCAACGACGGCGAGCCGCAAGACGTGGCCCTGGCGCTGAACGAGCAGTACATGCCCCGCGGTGCCGGCGCTGAACTGCCGACCACCCTGACCGGTGCGGCCGTGGCCATCGCCGACAAGCTCGACACCCTGGTGGGTATCTTCGGCATCGGCATGTTGCCTACCGGCAGCAAAGACCCGTACGCCCTGCGTCGCGCGGCGTTGGGTGTGCTGCGGATCCTGATCGACAAGCAACTGGACCTGGACCTGAACGACGCTGTGGCGTTCGCCGTCAATGCGTTCGGCAGCAAGGTCAAGTCTGCCGGTCTGGCCGACGCGGTGCTGGAATTCATCTTCGACCGCCTGCGTGCGCGTTATGAAGACGAAGGCGTCGATGTCGCCACCTATCTGTCGGTGCGTGCCCTCAAGCCCGGTTCGGCCCTGGACTTCGACCAGCGCGTCCAAGCGGTGCAGGCTTTCCGCCAACTGCCGGAAGCAGCAGCGCTGGCGGCGGTGAACAAGCGGGTGTCGAATCTGCTGAGCAAGGCCGAGCCTACAATTTTCGCCGTACCTGAGGCGCGGTACTTTGATAACGCCGTGGAGTTCTCACTCAACTCGGCTATCCAGCAGGCGTCTACGTCCGTGCAACCGCTGATGGAAAAGCGCGAGTATGCCGAAGCGCTGGCACGCCTGGCAGCACTGCGCGATCCTGTCGATGCGTTCTTTGAAGCCGTGATGGTGAATGCGGACAACGAAGATGTTCGCAAGAATCGCTATGCACTGCTGGCGCGCCTGCGGGGCCTGTTCCTCAATATTGCCGACATTTCCATGCTGGGTTGAGGGGCTGCTGTTGAAACTGCTGATTCTCGATCGGGACGGAGTGATCAACCACGACTCCGACGCTTATATCAAATCGGTGGAGGAGTGGTTGCCGCTCCCCGGTTCGATCGAAGCCATCGCGCAGTTGAGCAAGGCCGGCTGGACGGTGGCGGTTGCCACCAACCAGTCGGGCATTGCCCGCGGTTACTACGACCTCGCGGTCCTTGAGGCCATGCATGAGCGCTTGCGCGCATTGGTGGCCGAGCAGGGCGGTGAAGTCGGGCTGATCGTCTACTGCCCGCACGGGCCGGACGAAGGTTGTGATTGCCGCAAGCCCAAGCCGGGCATGTTGAAAACCATTGCCGCTCACTACGATGTAACGCTGGCGGGAGTGTGGTTCGTCGGCGACAGCCTGGGTGACCTGGAGGCGGCCAAGGCCGTCGATTGTCAGCCCGTTTTGGTAAAGACCGGCAAAGGCGAGAAGACTCTGGGCAAGACCCTGCCGGTGGGCACCCTGATTTTTGAAGACTTGGCGGCGATTGCCGCTGAACTTATCCACAATTAGAGCTCCCAAGACATCCTGATCAAGGACTGTTCGGGAAGCGCTTAAACAGTCGGGCACTGCCCGCAACGGTAAATGCCGCTATGTCGATATTGCAGGCCATCAGAACCTTTCTCTTTTACCTGCTGCTGGGCACCAGTTCGTTGTTGTGGTGCACGTTGAGTTTTTTTGTAGCGCCTTTCATGTCGTTCAGGACGCGCTACCGTTTTATCAATGTGTACTGGTGCCGTTGCGCGCTGTGGCTGAGCAAGGTTTTTCTGGGGATACGGTATGAAGTAAAAGGCGCCGAAAACGTGCCTGAGCGGCCGTGCGTGATCCAGTCCAACCACCAGAGCACCTGGGAGACTTTCTTCCTTTCGGCTTACTTCGAGCCCCTGAGCCAAGTGCTCAAACGTGAGCTGCTGTTCGTACCTTTCTTCGGCTGGGCCATGGCAATGCTGCGCCCCATCGCCATTGACCGGGACAACCCCAAGGTTGCTCTCAAGCAAGTGGCGAAAAAAGGTGATGAGCTGCTCAAGGACAAGGTTTGGGTTTTGATCTTTCCAGAGGGTACCCGTGTTCCCTACGGGACGATCGGCAAATTCTCCCGCAGTGGCAGCGCATTGGCGGTAAACGCTGACCTGCCGGTGCTGCCGATTGCACACAATGCCGGCAAGTTCTGGCCCAAGGGTGGCTGGCTCCGGACACCGGGCGTCATCACCGTGGTGATCGGCAAGCCCATGTATGCCGAAGGTAGCGGGCCCCGCGCCATTGCCGAGCTCAATGAACGCGTACAAACCTGGAACGAACAGACCCAACGGGAGATGGGTTCGCTTCCACCCGGTCCTGTCGCGGAAGTGCCCACGGAACAAGCCGCTGTTTGATATCTGTGGATAACCTGTGCACCGTTTTTTCGAAATTCGTAACTTTTCTGTTTTATGTCTTTGTTTTTAATACATATTTCATAAAAACATAAAAGCCGCCGACAGGTGCATAAGTTTTTTATAGCACCAAGATCGTCCGAAGGCTCGGGCCCCGTTCGGACGATCTTTACTCCGCCAACAACGGGAATCGCAGGCTGAACGTCGTGCCTTTGCCTACCACGCTATGGCATTCGATTTTCCCCTCATGATGGTCCACCACGGCCTTGACCATCGACAGTCCCAAGCCAATGCCATCCACACCGTGAGCCGAGGAAAACCGTCGATACTGGCTGAACAGGTCCGGTAGTTCTTCGGCGCTGATGCCCTTGCCCTGGTCGGCGACGTTGCAGGTCAACCAACCCGACGTGCAATGAACCTGCAGGGAAATGCAGGCGTCGGGCGGGCTGTACTTGATGGCATTTTCCAGCAGATTGAACAGGGCACGGGTCAGCAATGATTGATCCGCGCTCACCATCGCCTCTTCATCCTCTATTTCATGAATCAACTGGATGCGTTTTGCCTGGGCGATGGGCAGCGCCTGGTCAAGTACATCCAGGACCAACATGGCGAACAGCGTCGGTTGGAATTGATACGCCTCAGACTCGGCCTTGGCCAGTTGCACAAAGCCGTCGGTCAATTCCAAGGCGCGACGCACCTGCCGCTCGATCTGATCGAAGAGCGGATTATTCGCTCCGTTCTGATGCCGCTGCACATCCAGCAGGGCCAGGATCGCCGAGTGGGGCGCGCGCAAATCATGGGACAAAAAACGCAGCATGACGCTGCGCTGCTCTTCGGCTTCGCGCTCCGCGCTCAGGTCGATGAGGCTCAGTAACCAGCCTATCGGCGCCTCACCATCAACCGGCAATAGCGGGGCTCGTTCCAGACGCAGGCTGCGCTCCCGGCTGTCGCGAAACTCCACCAGGGGCAATGTGGATAATCGGTGAGGCACCCCGCGCTCCAGTCCTGGGTAACCCAGCTGCGCGAGATGCTCCAATACATCGCCCCCCGCCAAGCCATGGCCGAAGAGATCACGCGCTTTGCGGTTACCCAGCAATATCTTGCCTTGGGGATCGCTGATCATTGTTGCCACCGGCAGGTATTCGAGGCCATCGGCAATAAAGCGACGGGTGTCCCGGGTTCTCCCCATGGCTTGCTCCAGGGCCATGATCTGGCCCTGCAAGCGGTCGCTGCCCGTGTAGGGCGCACGACGCCGTTCGGGGAACACCTTGGGCTCCGCATCCAGGCGCGCCAGTTCCCAGCCAAAGTAGGCCAGCACCACGCTCAGCCGCCGCCAATTCCAGATCAGATAGCCAAACACGATGCCCAGCACGCTCGCCATGGGCGACCACCACCAACCTTCAGCCGCAAGTACGACACTGATCAGCAGGGCCATGCTCATGCCACCCACTGTCGTCCACAGCGCCAGGCGAGGGCGCAGCAATAGCAACCCCAGCACAACAGCGACCACAAACACCGACAACAACGCCGCTTCTGGCCCGTGGCGTGTTGGCTGGGTACTGAACGACAACAACGCGGTGAGCGGTAATAGAAGAAGACTTATCCACAACCATTCCCGTACCAATTGGCGAAACATGCGTTGGACTTGGGTCGGTTCACGGCTTTCACGACGACGCTGGTTGCTCATAAGCACCCTGACAGAACATAGGAACGGGGGATTTTTTTCATGGGGGGTCGCGTGTCGCACCAGCAGGCTGAAGACCAAAGACTATAGCGGACTCGATAGGTGGCGCGCTGCTACCTTTCCCTGCGCGTCATGAGCCGGTATTGTCACTGCCAGCGACAGGGGACCTGCAACCCGACAACTTATCGGCCCGCCGAGGTTACATCGGGCAAGTGGAATATTTGTTCAGATTGCAGGCCACCCTGATGATGTCCGTTACTCTCGAGATCAAGGAATCGCATCCCATGCGTGTCGCCATACTGGATGACGAACCGGCCGAGCTGCGCCGGGTGGAACAGACACTGCAACAAATCCCCGGCAGGGGCGAGCAAGCCTGGACCTTGCACAGTTTTGAGCGCGGCGAAGACCTGTTGCGGCAGCTGCGCCGGGAAACCTTCGACCTCTTGATCCTCGACTGGCAATTGCCCGACATCAGCGGGTTGTCGCTGCTGCGCTGGACGCGGGAGCACATGGACTCGCCCCCGGCCGCCATCATGCTCACCAGCCGCGACGGCGAGCACGATGTGGTCCAGGCCCTCAACGCCGGGGCCGACGACTACGTGAGCAAACCCTTCAGGCCTAACGAACTCAAGGCCCGGGTCACAGCCGTGTTGCGACGCCATAACCTGCAACGTGCTCCAGCCAGCGACGTGCTGGTATTCAACGACCTGGAATTCGACGACGCCGAACTGACCGTCACCCGCGCCGGTATCCCCATCAGCCTGACCGAACGGGAATACCGCCTGGCCCGCTGCCTGTTCGCCAACCTGGGCCGTCCACTGTCCCGGGAGTATTTCTACGAGCGCTTCTGGACCCACGAGGAAATGACCTCGTCGCGCCCGCTCGACACCCACATCTACCGTCTGCGCAACAAACTCGGGCTGACGGCGGATCGGGGTTGGCAGTTGCTGACGATTTATGGGTATGGGTATCGGTTGGAGAGTGTGGCGGCGGGGAGTGAAGCTTCGGTGGCGAGTTAGGGTTAGGGCCAACGGGCGAAAAAAAAGGCCAACGCATATGCGTTGGCCTTTTTCGTTGGCGCAGGGTGTGTGGATCAGAAATCCAGGTTAGACACCGCCAACGCATTGCTCTCGATGAAGTCACGACGAGGCTCGACCGCATCACCCATCAGGGTGTTGAAGATCTGGTCCGCGCCGATGGCGTCTTCGATGGTGACTTTCAGCATCCGGCGCGAGCCTGGGTCCATGGTGGTTTCCCACAGCTGGTCCGGGTTCATTTCACCCAGACCTTTATAGCGCTGGATGGTGTGGCGCTTGGTGCTTTCGGCCATCAGCCACTCAAGGGCTTCCTTGAACTCGGTAACGGCTTTCTTGCGCTCACCACGCTGGATGTACGCGCCTTCGTCCAGCAGGGTGCTCAGTTGCGCGCCCAGGGAGACGACAGTCTTGTAGTCGTTGCTGCCGAAGAAGTCGCGGTTGAAAGTGACGTAGTTGGACAGGCCGTGGGAGATCAGTTCGACCTCTGGCAGCCAGACGTTACGCTCACGGTCTTCACGCAGGCTGGCTTTGTACACCAGGCCAGACTTCTCTACGGTGCGCAGACGAACTTCGTACTGGGCCAGCCAATCCTGCATTGCAGCGTGATCGGAGAGCTGTTCCATGCTGACAGCCGGCAGGTAGATGAAGTGCTCGGTCAGCTCCTGTGGGTACAGGCGCGACAGGCGCTTGAGAGTCTTCATCACCAGGCGGAAGTCGTTGACCAGGCGCTCAAGGGCTTCGCCGGAAATGCCTGGGGCCTCTTCGTTCAGGTGCAGGCTCGCATCTTCCAGGGCCGACTGCGTCATGTACTCTTCCATGGCGTCGTCGTCTTTGATGTATTGCTCTTGCTTGCCTTTCTTGACCTTGTACAGCGGAGGCTGGGCGATATAGATGTAGCCGCGCTCGATCAGCTCCGGCAACTGACGGAAGAAGAACGTCAGCAACAGGGTGCGGATGTGCGAACCGTCGACGTCGGCGTCGGTCATGATGATGATGTTGTGATAACGCAGCTTGTCGATGTTGTACTCATCGCGGCCGATGCCACAGCCCAGCGCAGTGATGAGCGTGCCGACTTCCTGGGAGGAGATCATCTTGTCGAAGCGCGCCTTCTCGACGTTCAGGATCTTGCCCTTGAGCGGCAGGATGGCCTGGGTGCGGCGGTTGCGGCCCTGCTTGGCGGAACCGCCAGCAGAGTCACCTTCCACGAGGTACAGTTCGGACAAGGCAGGGTCTTTTTCCTGGCAGTCGGCCAGTTTGCCCGGCAAACCGGCGATGTCCAGCGCGCCTTTGCGGCGGGTCATCTCACGGGCCTTGCGCGCTGCTTCACGGGCACGGGCGGCGTCGATCATCTTGCCGACCACCAGCTTGGCTTCGTTGGGGTTTTCCAGCAGGAAGTCGGAGAAGTATTTGCCCATTTCCTGTTCGACTGCGGTCTTCACTTCGGAAGAAACCAGCTTGTCCTTGGTCTGGGAACTGAACTTCGGATCCGGCACTTTCACCGAAATGATCGCCGTCAGGCCTTCACGGGCATCGTCACCGGTGGTGGCGACTTTATGCTTCTTCGCCAGACCTTCCTGTTCGATGTAGTTGTTCAGGTTACGGGTCAGCGCCGAACGGAAACCCACCAGGTGAGTACCGCCATCGCGCTGTGGAATGTTGTTGGTGAAGCACAACAGGTTCTCGTTGAAGCTGTCGTTCCACTGCAGGGCGATTTCCACGCCGATGCCATCTTCGCGCTGGACGTTGAAGTGGAACACCTGGTTGACCGCAGTCTTGTTGGTGTTCAGGTATTCAACGAATGCACGCAGGCCCCCTTCGTACTTGAACAGCTCTTCCTTGCCGCTGCGCTCGTCCTTGAGGACGATACCGACACCGGAGTTGAGGAAGGACAGTTCACGAATCCGCTTGGCCAGGATGTCCCAGCTGAAGTGGATGTTCTTGAAGGTTTCGCTGGAAGCCTTGAAGTGAATCTGGGTGCCGGTGGTTTCGCTGTCGCCTACGATCGCCATTGGCGCCTGAGGCACACCGTGGACGTAGGTTTGTTCCCAGATCTTGCCACTGCGGCGAACGGTAAGAACAAGCTCTTCGGACAGTGCGTTCACGACCGATACACCTACGCCGTGCAGACCGCCGGAAACCTTGTAGGAGTTGTCATCGAACTTACCGCCGGCGTGCAGCACGGTCATGATGACCTCGGCTGCGGAAACGCCTTCTTCCTTGTGTACGTCTACCGGGATGCCACGACCGTTGTCACGAACAGTGATGGACTCATCCGGGTGGATGATGATGCTGATGTCATCGCAATGACCGGCGAGGGCTTCGTCGATGGAGTTGTCGACCACCTCGAACACCATGTGGTGCAGACCGCTGCCATCGTCGGTGTCACCAATGTACATACCGGGACGTTTGCGTACGGCATCCAGGCCTTTCAGCACTTTAATGCTCGTTGAGTCGTACGTATTTTCTTCGCTCAATGCCTTCACTCCCGATGGTCGTGGGTCTGGGTGATACGGCCCTGTTCCACGTGGAACAGAGCGACTGGCGTTTCCGTCTGCCAGCCTTCCCTCAATAATTCGTGATCTACACAGGTGATAAAAACCTGGCAGCGTAAGTCTTCCAGCAAGCGGCAGAGTGCGCGGCGGTGGGCTTCGTCCAATTCGGACGGCAAGTCATCCACCAGATAAATACACTGACCGCGTCGAGCCTGGCTGACCAAATGGCCTTGGGCAATCCGCAATGCACACACCACCAACTTCTGCTGCCCCCGGGACAAGATGTCCGCGGCATTATGTGCGCCCAATCTAAGGCGCAAGTCAGCGCGTTGCGGTCCAGCCTGGGTATGGCCCATCTGCTGGTCCCGCTGCAGCGAGCCAGCCAGTACGGTGCTCAGTTCCCGGTCCTTGTCCCAGCCTCGGTAATAGCTGAGCGTCAGGCCCTCAAGCTCAACCAGTTCGCTCAAGGTCTGCTCGAAGACCGGTTTCAAGGCTTTGATGTAAGCGCGGCGGTATTCATCTATTTCAGCGCTGGCCTGGCACAGTTCCCTGTCCCAAACCGCTTGCGAAACGGCGTCAAGTGTACCATGCCGCAGCCAGGAATTTCGCTGGCGCAGCGCCTTCTGCAAGCGCTGCCAAGTGGCCATGAACCGCGGTTCCACGTGGAACACGCCCCAGTCGAGAAACTGTCGACGAATCTTCGGCGCGCCTTCCAGCAAACGGAAACTGTCCGGGTTGATCAACTGCAACGGCAGGATCTCCGCCAGTTGCGCGGCGCTGCGGGCATTCTGCCCATCGATGCGGATCTGGAATTCGCCTTGCCGGTCCCGTGATATCCCCAAGGCACTGTGACCGCCTTGCGCCAACTCCACCTGTCCGAACACGGTGCAGGCCAACTGATCGTATTGGATGACCGGTAACAGACGGGTGCTACGAAACGAACGAGCAAGCCCCAGCAGGTGAACAGCTTCCAGAACACTGGTTTTGCCGCTGCCGTTAGCGCCGTAAAGGATATTGATGCGGGGGGAAGGGGAGAAGGTCACCGGGTGCAGATTGCGCACCGCGGTGACCGAGACGCGACTTAAGGACATCTAGCTGATTACAGACGCATCGGCATGACAACGTAGGCCGAGTCGTCGTTATCGGATTCCTGCACCAGCGCACTGCTGTTGGAGTCCGACAGGATCAGACGCACTTGCTCAGTGGTCATCACGCCCAGTACGTCGAGCAGGTAGCTGACGTTGAAGCCGATTTCCAGAGAGCCGCCGTTGTATTCAACGCCCACTTCTTCTTCCGCCTCTTCCTGCTCCGGGTTGTTCGCCTGGATTTTCAGCTGACCGTTGGCCAATTGCAGACGAATGCCGCGGTACTTCTCGTTGGACAGGATCGCGGTACGGCTGAACGCCTCGCGCAGCGCCTGGCGGTCACCCAAGACCAGTTTGTCACCGCCTTTGGGCAGCACGCGCTCGTAGTCAGGGAATTTGCCGTCCACCAGCTTCGAGGTGAAGGTGAACTCACCCGTGGTGGCGCGGATATGGTGCTGGCCCAACACGATACTGACATTGCCGTCCGGCTCGGTCAGTAGGCGCGCGAGCTCCAGGATACCTTTGCGCGGGACGATGACTTGGTGGCGGTCTGGCTGACCGATATCGGCCTGCATCGAGCACATGGCCAGACGGTGACCGTCGGTGGCGACGGCGCGGATGATACCGGCGGACACTTCCAGGAGCATGCCGTTGAGGTAGTAACGCACGTCCTGCTGCGCCATGGCGAAGCTGGTGCGTTCGATCAAACGGCGCAATTTGCTTTGCTCGAGGCTGCAGGTCAGCGAGCCTGGGCCTTCTTCCACCGTCGGGAAGTCGTTGGCCGGCAGCGTCGACAAGGTGAAACGGCTGCGACCGGCCTTGACCACGAGCTTCTGCTCATCGACCTTGATGTCGATCAGCGCATCGTTGGGCAGGCTTTTGCAGATGTCCATCAGCTTGCGCGCCGGCACGGTGATGGAACCTGGATCGGCCGGTTCTTCAAGCTGTACACGACCGACCAGCTCGACTTCCAGGTCGGTACCGGTCAGCGACAATTGCTGGCCTTCGACAACCAGCAGCACGTTGGAAAGTACCGGCAAGGTCTGGCGGCGTTCGACGACGCCTGCGACCAGTTGCAGGGGTTTCAACAGGGCTTCGCGTTGAATGGTGAAATGCATGGTCTAGTCCCTTGCCTTAATAAGCTGCGCTGGTGGTCATCAAGTGGTCAGTGTTCGCAGCAGGTTCTTGTAGTCCTCGCGGATGTCCGCGTCGGATTCCTTAAGTTCGTTGATCTTACGACAGGCGTGCAACACCGTGGTGTGGTCGCGTCCGCCAAACACATCGCCAATTTCCGGCAGACTGTGGTTGGTCAGCTCCTTGGACAAGGCCATCGCCACCTGACGCGGGCGAGCCACCGAACGCGATCGGCGTTTGGACAGCAGGTCGGATATCTTGATTTTGTAGTATTCAGCGACAGTGCGCTGAATGTTATCCACAGAAACCAGCTTGTCCTGGAGCGCTAACAAATCCTTCAAGGACTCGCGAATCAACTCGATGGTGATGTCGCGGCCCATGAAGTGCGAATGAGCGATGACCCGCTTGAGGGCGCCTTCGAGCTCACGTACGTTCGAGCGGATACGTTGGGCAATGAAGAATGCGGCGTCGTGAGGCAGTTCGACCTTGGCCTGATCAGCCTTCTTCATCAGGATCGCCACCCGGGTTTCCAGCTCCGGCGGCTCGACGGCAACCGTCAGGCCCCAGCCAAAACGCGACTTGAGACGTTCTTCCAGACCTTCGATTTCTTTCGGGTAGCGGTCACTGGTAAGAATGACCTGCTGCCCGCCTTCAAGCAATGCGTTGAAGGTGTGGAAAAACTCTTCCTGGGAACGCTCCTTGCGGGCGAAGAACTGAATATCGTCGATCAGCAAGGCGTCCACCGAACGGTAGAAGCGCTTGAACTCGTTGATCGCGTTCAGCTGCAGCGCCTTGACCATGTCGGCCACGAAACGCTCGGAATGCAGGTACACGACCTTGGCATTCGGGTTCTTCTTTAATAGGTGGTTACCCACCGCGTGCATCAAGTGGGTTTTACCCAAGCCTACGCCACCATAAAGGAAGAGTGGGTTGTAGCCATGCTTTGGGTTGTCCGCGACCTGCCAGGCTGCCGCTCGCGCCAGTTGGTTGGACTTGCCCTCAACGAAGTTCTCAAAGGTAAAGGTGCGGTTCAGGTAACTGGTGTGCTTGAGCGCGCCTTCGACCTGGACGGTGCGCTGTTCGGCGCGTACCGGAGCTTGTTGGGAGCTGGCGCCGGCCATTGGGTCGAAGCTGTCCCGCGAGGGCTCTTCGCTGACCTCGGCCACTTTTTGTGCATTACGCTTGCTCGGTGCCGGCGTGGGGGCGGGTGCGGCATGGTTAACCGGCGCCGCGACAGCCTGGGCCTGGGAGGCCGCAGCGGCCAACGGGGCGTTGGGGGCGGCGCGCGGCGCAGAGCTGCGTTTGCTGCCTATTAATAAGGACAGCGCAGGCGCCATGCCATTGCCATGCTCATCGAGCAGTTCCATGACCCGTCCCAGGTACTTTTCGTTGACCCAGTCAAGAACGAAACGGTTCGGTGCATAGACGCGCAACTCGTCGCCTTCGGCTTCGACCTGTAGCGGACGGATCCAAGTGTTGAATTGTTGGGCAGGCAGCTCATCGCGCAAAAGCTCCACGCACTGCTGCCAAAGTTCCACTGACACGGATATCCCCTAAGTTGAAAGCCGGTGAGGCAAAAACAAGCGGCCATTGTAGCGAGCGGACGCCCACTTATCCACATGCAGGTTGCTCATCCACCATGATTTATCAATGCCTTAACAACGAGCAAGACGACAGGCGGTCGGTGGATAAGCTCTGTGGATAACCGCCCGTGAGGTCGTTGCACAAGTGGGGATTGAAGTCGGTGGATAACCTCCCTGTGGATAAGTAGCCATTCCACACACAGCTTATCCGACAGCGCAGCACAGGCTGAACACCGCTTTCCCCTGTAGTTGTCATTCTCTGTACATGGCGGACTACAAGGCCTAGGCATGGTTATCCACAGATAGGTGCCAGCCTTGCTTTTATAAGCTTTACAGAAAAGCTTTAAATAATTCCCTTCTTTTTATTTCTATATCTGGAGTCCTGCGATGAAGCCGCTATCCAGGCGCGATATCTATTTGAAGTAAACGCTGGTTGGAAATTGACCTAGAGGCTTGCTTTCTCTAGAATCCCCGGTCTCTTAAAACGGGGGCCATTCCGGCCCGTTGTGGACGAACCCAGGTAACACGACATGAAACGTACTTTCCAACCAAGCACTATCAAACGCGCTCGTACCCACGGTTTCCGTGCTCGCATGGCTACCAAGAACGGTCGTGCCGTCCTGTCGCGTCGTCGCGCCAAAGGTCGTGCGCGTCTGGCAGTTTGATAATCCGGCACTGGAGGTGAGTCAGGACTTCAGTCGGGAAAAGCGTCTGCTTACACCCCGGCATTTCAAGGCAGTCTTTGACTCCCCTACCGGCAAGGTTCCGGGGAAAAATCTCCTGCTCCTTGCGCGCAGCAACGATCTTGATCACCCCCGACTAGGGCTGGTTATCGGGAAAAAGAGCGTCAAGCTCTCCGTTCAGCGCAATCGCCTCAAACGTCTGATGCGCGAATCGTTTCGCCTGAACCAGGATTCTCTGGTCGGTTGGGACATTGTTATCGTCGCGCGCAAAGGTTTGGGTGACGTAGAAAACCCCGAATTGATTCAGCATTTCGGCAAACTCTGGAAGCGCTTGGCTCGTAACAAGCCAGCACCGCCAGCAGTCAACACCGAAACTGTAGGGGTAGACAGTCCCGATGCGTAAACTGGCACTCGTTCCGATCCAGTTTTATCGCTACGCCATTAGTCCCCTGATGGCCAGTCACTGTCGTTTCTACCCCAGTTGTTCTTGCTACGCGTATGAAGCCATAGAAAATCATGGCCTTCTGCGCGGTGGCTGGCTGACCTTTCGTCGTTTAGGTCGCTGTCATCCGTGGAATCCCGGCGGTTATGACCCGGTTCCGCCTATCCCTACCTCCCGTTCTTCTTCGATGGCCGAGTAATCATGGATATCAAACGCACGATCCTGATCGTCGCCCTGGCAATCGTGTCCTACGTAATGGTTCTTAAATGGAACCAGGACTATGGCCAGGCTGCCCTGCCGACTCAGAATGTTGCAGCCAGCAATACCGCACCGAGCTTGCCGGACACCACGACTGGCAATAGCACCGCCAGTAATGACGACATCCCCCGCGCGGCAAACGATACCACTGCTCCTGCCGAAGCCCCTGTGGCTGCAAGCAAGGATCTGATCCAGATCAAGACTGACGTGCTTGAGCTGGCAATCGATCCACAAGGTGGTGACGTCGCTCAGTTGAAGCTGCCGTTGTATCCGCGCCGCCAGGACCATCCGGAAATTCCATTCCAGTTGTTCGATAACGGCAATGAGCGGACCTATCTGGCCCAAAGTGGTCTGATCGGCACCAACGGCCCGGATGCAAACCCGGCCGGCCGCCCGGTTTACTCCTCCGAGAAGAAGACTTATCAACTGGCTGACGGTCAGGACCAATTGGTCGTGGACCTGAAGTTCAGCAAGGACGGCGTCAATTACATCAAGCGTTTCACTTTGAAACGTGGCCTGTATGACGTGACTGTTTCCTATCTGATCGACAACCAGAGCGCACAGCCCTGGTCTGGTGCGATGTTCGCGCAGCTCAAGCGTGACGCCAGCGATGATCCTTCCTCCAGCACCGCCACCGGTACCGCGACTTACCTGGGCGCTGCCCTGTGGACAAGTTCGGAGCCGTACAAGAAAGTGTCCATGAAAGACATGGACAAGGCGCAGCTCAAGGAAACCGTACAAGGTGGCTGGGTTGCCTGGTTGCAGCACTATTTTGTAACCGCCTGGATCCCGCAGAAAGGCGAGAACAACGTCGTCCAGACGCGTAAAGACAGCAAAGGCAACTACATCGTCGGTTATACCGGCCCGGCATTGACCGCTGCACCAGGTGCAAAAGTCGAGACCAGCGCGATTCTGTATGCCGGTCCAAAAAGCCAAGCGGTGTTGAAAGAGTTGTCCCCAGGTCTGGAACTGACCGTGGACTACGGGTTCCTGTGGTTCATTGCCCAGCCAATCTTCTGGCTGCTGCAACATATCCACAGCATCGTCGGTAACTGGGGCTGGTCGATCATCTTCCTGACCATGCTGATCAAGGGGATCTTCTTCCCATTGTCGGCAGCCAGCTACAAATCCATGGCTCGCATGCGCGCAGTGGCACCGAAACTGGCCGCCCTGAAAGAACAACATGGCGATGACCGGCAGAAAATGTCCCAGGCCATGATGGAGCTGTACAAGAAAGAGAAGATCAACCCGTTGGGTGGTTGCTTGCCGATTCTTGTCCAAATGCCTGTGTTCCTGGCGCTGTACTGGGTGCTGCTGGAAAGCGTCGAGATGCGCCAGGCACCGTTCATGCTGTGGATTACCGACCTGTCGATCAAGGATCCGTTCTTCATCCTGCCGATCATCATGGGCGCGACCATGTTCATTCAGCAGCAGCTGAACCCAACGCCTCCGGACCCTATGCAGGCGAAGGTCATGAAGATGATGCCGATCATCTTCACCTTCTTCTTCCTGTGGTTCCCTGCGGGCCTGGTGCTGTACTGGGTTGTGAACAACGTGTTGTCGATTACCCAGCAGTGGTACATCACGCGTAAGATCGAAGCGGCTACGAAAAAAGCCGAGGCGTAACTTGCTCTGTGGATAACCACACAAAACGCCCCCTAGTGGGGCGTTTTGCTATCTGCCACTTTTGTCTGGATACCGGTTTATGAGCGCACCTCGTGAAACCATCGCCGCCGTTGCTACTGCCCAAGGTCGCGGCGGAGTCGGCATCGTCCGTATTTCGGGACCGTTGGCCAGCGTCGCGGCAAAGGCCATCAGCGGTCGAGAACTCAAACCTCGGTTTGCTCACTACGGCCCTTTTTTCAGTGATGACCAGCAGGTGCTCGATGAAGGCCTGGCTTTGTATTTTCCTGGTCCCAACTCGTTCACCGGCGAAGATGTGCTGGAACTGCAAGGCCATGGTGGTCCGATCGTCCTGGACATGTTGCTCAAGCGTTGCCTCGAACTGGGGTGTCGTCTTGCGCGACCAGGCGAGTTCAGCGAACGTGCATTCCTCAATGACAAGCTCGACCTGGCCCAGGCCGAAGCCATTGCTGATCTGATCGAAGCCAGTTCCGCACAGGCCGCGCGCAATGCCTTGCGATCCCTGCAGGGCGCTTTTTCCCAGCGTGTGCATAACCTCACCGAGCAACTGATCGGCCTGCGGATCTACGTCGAGGCCGCGATCGACTTTCCCGAGGAAGAGATCGACTTTCTCGCCGATGGTCACGTGCTCAGCATGCTCGACAAGGTCCGCGATGAGTTATCCACAGTACTGCGCGAAGCCGGGCAGGGTGCTTTGTTGCGCGATGGGATGACGGTGGTGATCGCCGGAAGGCCAAATGCCGGCAAATCCAGCCTCCTCAACGCCTTGGCAGGCCGTGAGGCCGCGATTGTCACCGAGATCGCCGGCACCACCCGGGATATTCTGCGCGAACATATCCACATCGATGGCATGCCCCTGCATGTGGTCGACACGGCCGGCCTGCGGGATACCGACGACCATGTGGAAAAAATCGGCGTGGAGCGTGCGCTCAAAGCCATCGGCGAGGCTGACCGCGTGTTGTTGGTGGTCGATGCCACGGCCCCGGAAGCGGATGATCCTTTCGCTTTGTGGCCAGAGTTTCTGGAAACCCGGCCTGACCCTTCGAAAGTCACGCTGATTCGAAACAAGGCCGACCTGACCGGGGAACCCGTGACCCTGGAGGTCAGCGCTGATGGCCATGTCACCATTAGCCTCAGTGCGAAATCCGCGGATATGGGACTGGAGTTGCTGCGCGAACATTTAAAGGCCTGCATGGGTTACGAGCAGACTTCGGAAAGCAGCTTCAGCGCCCGTCGTCGGCACCTTGAGGCGCTGCGCCATGCCAGCGCGGCGCTTGAGCACGGTCGCGCGCAACTGACCCTTGCCGGAGCCGGTGAGCTACTGGCCGAAGATTTACGTCAGGCCCAGCAAGCTCTCGGGGAAATTACCGGGGCCTTCAGCTCTGATGACCTGCTTGGTCGAATCTTCTCCAGCTTCTGCATCGGTAAATAACCCATTCCTTAAGAACCCGGCCGCTATCGACCCTACAACGAGTCCATGCAGCCGGTTTTTTCCCTTTTCTGGAACGATTGCCCTGCATGGCGGCTTGCCTGTGGGCGGTGTCTGGATCAAAAGCCAGTTTTCCTGTGGATTAAGCCCTGTGAATAACTGGCCCTGAGCTCGGTTGATAAACCCCCTTCAAAACTGAAGATAACCACCTCTGTGGATAACCACCCCATTCATCCACAGGCTTACACCGGTTATCCAAGCCCCTCAGCCGCACCTGACCACAGGGTTTTGAATCTCTGTACATATTGAATATAAAGGCCTTCAGATCTTTATCCACAGAAGTGAGGCTCAGTAAGAATAAACATAAAAACAAAGGTTTTATAAATTTCTTTCTTTTTAATTTCTTTAACCTCGACTTCTCCACAGCTGGTTAAATTTTGTGCAAAGGGTTCTTTAGGAAAGGGGAAGTCCCTATACTTGCCGACCTGGCTCGAAAAACGCCCAAAGCCAGGCTCAAACCTATTTTCCGAATTACCTGAATTAAGCAGGCACGAGGTGCGTGGTGGATTTCCCTTCCCGTTTTGAAGTGATCGTCATCGGCGGCGGTCATGCCGGTACCGAGGCAGCACTTGCATCAGCACGCATGGGGGCTAAAACCCTGTTGCTGACGCATAACGTGGAAACCCTCGGCGCCATGAGCTGCAACCCCGCCATTGGTGGGATTGGCAAAAGCCATCTGGTCAAGGAAATCGATGCCCTCGGTGGCGCGATGGCCATGGCCACGGATAAAGGTGGCATTCAGTTTCGTGTATTGAACAGCCGTAAAGGCCCGGCCGTGCGGGCTACTCGTGCCCAGGCCGACCGTGTCCTGTACAAGGCCGCTGTCCGCGAAATCCTGGAAAACCAGCCGAACCTGTGGATATTTCAACAGGCAGCCGATGACCTGATCGTCGAGCAGGACCAGGTGCGTGGTGTTGTGACCCAGATGGGCCTTCGCTTCTTCGCTGATTCCGTGGTGCTGACCACCGGGACCTTCCTCGGTGGACTTATCCACATCGGCATGCAGAACTATTCCGGCGGTCGCGCAGGTGATCCACCCTCAATCGCACTGGCTCAGCGCCTGCGTGAGTTGCCGTTGCGTGTCGGTCGCTTGAAAACCGGTACGCCACCGCGCATCGATGGCCGCTCTGTGGATTTCTCGGTGATGACCGAGCAGCCGGGCGATACGCCGATTCCGGTCATGTCGTTCATGGGCTCTAAAGCGCAGCACCCGAAACAGGTGAGCTGCTGGATCACCCATACCAATGCCCGCACTCACGAAATCATTGCCGCCAACCTGGATCGCTCGCCCATGTATTCCGGCGTGATCGAAGGTATCGGCCCGCGTTATTGCCCATCGATCGAAGACAAGATCCATCGGTTTGCCGACAAGGAAAGCCATCAGGTCTTCATCGAACCCGAAGGCCTGACGACGCACGAGCTGTACCCGAACGGGATTTCCACTTCCCTGCCGTTCGACGTGCAACTGCAGATCGTCCAATCGATTCGCGGCATGGAAAACGCCCACATCGTTCGTCCGGGCTATGCCATCGAATACGATTACTTCGACCCGCGGGACCTCAAGTACAGCCTGGAAACCAAAGTCATCGGCGGCCTGTTCTTTGCCGGACAAATCAACGGCACCACCGGTTACGAAGAGGCCGGTGCCCAAGGCCTGCTGGCTGGTGCCAACGCAGCGCTGCGCGCCCAGGGCAAAGACGCCTGGTGCCCGCGCCGCGATGAGGCGTATATCGGTGTGCTTGTGGATGATTTGATTACGCTGGGTACCCAGGAACCGTATCGGATGTTCACCTCCCGTGCCGAATATCGTCTGATCCTGCGTGAAGACAACGCTGACCTGCGCCTGACCGAGAAAGGTCGCGAGCTGGGGCTGGTCGATGACGTTCGCTGGGCCGCGTTCTGCAAGAAACGCGAGAGTATCGAGCTGGAAGAACAGCGCCTGAAAAGCACTTGGGTTCGTCCTGGTACCGAGCAGGGCGATGCCATCGCGACCAAATTCGGCACACCGCTGACCCACGAATACAACTTGCTCAACTTGTTGAGCCGCCCGGAAATCGATTATGCCGGGCTGGTGGAAGTGACCGGTCAGGGTGCGGAAGATCCGCAGGTGGCCGAGCAGGTCGAGATCAAGACCAAATACGCCGGTTACATCGACCGTCAGCAAGACGAGATCGCCCGTCTGCGCGCCAGTGAAGACACCAAACTGCCTGTGGATATCGATTACACCGGCATTTCCGGGTTGTCGAAGGAAATCCAGAGCAAGCTCGGTGCAACTCGTCCCGAGACCCTGGGCCAGGCTTCGCGCATTCCCGGTGTGACCCCGGCGGCCATTTCCCTGTTGATGATTCATTTGAAAAAACGCGGCGCGGGCCGTCAGTTGGAGCAAAGCGCTTGAGTTCGATGGTCACCTCGCAACACGCCGAAGAGTTATCCACAGGTGCCCGTCAGCTCGGCGTCAGCCTGACCGAAGCCCAGCACGCGCAGTTGCTGGGCTATCTGGCCCTGTTGATCAAATGGAACAAGGCCTACAACCTGACCGCGGTGCGCGATCCGGATGAAATGGTCTCGCGGCATCTGCTCGACAGCCTCAGCGTCATGTCCTTCATCGAAGACGGCCGCTGGCTCGATGTCGGCAGTGGCGGTGGCATGCCGGGTATCCCGCTGGCGATCCTGTTTCCTGGCTCGCAAGTGACCTGCCTGGACAGCAACGGCAAGAAAACCCGCTTCCTGACGCAGGTCAAACTCGAACTCAAACTGGATAACCTGCAAGTTATCCACAGCCGCGTCGAAGCGTTCCAGCCTGCCCAGCCTTTCAACGGGATCATCTCCCGGGCGTTCAGCAGCATGGAAAACTTCAGCAACTGGACTCGCCACCTGGGCGATGCCGATACGCGCTGGCTGGCAATGAAGGGCGTTCATCCGGCCGATGAGCTGGTAGCATTGCCGGCAGACTTCCACCTCGATAGCGAACACGCCCTGGCCGTACCCGGTTGCCAAGGCCAACGCCATCTGCTGATACTGCGCCGCACGGCATGATTGGGAATACAAGCAACAATGGCTAAGGTATTCGCGATAGCGAACCAGAAGGGTGGTGTGGGTAAAACCACCACCTGCATCAACCTCGCAGCATCCCTGGTCGCGACCAAGCGCCGGGTGTTGCTGATCGATCTCGATCCACAGGGCAACGCCACCATGGGTAGCGGTGTGGATAAACATGGCCTGGAAAACTCCATTTACGATGTCCTGATCGGCGAATGCGATCTGGGCCAGGCCATGCATTTCTCCGAACACGGCGGTTATCAACTGCTGCCGGCCAACCGTGACCTGACGGCGGCCGAAGTGGTTCTGCTGGAAATGCAGATGAAGGAAAGCCGCCTGCGCAGCGCCTTGGCGCCGATTCGGGAAAATTACGATTACATCCTGATCGACTGCCCACCGTCGCTTTCGATGCTGACTCTCAACGCCCTGGTGGCCGCTGATGGGGTGATTATTCCCATGCAGTGCGAGTACTTTGCCCTCGAAGGGTTGAGCGACCTTGTGGATAACATCAAGCGCATTGCCGAACTGCTGAACCCGGAGCTGAAAGTCGAGGGCCTGCTGCGGACCATGTATGACCCGCGCCTGAGCCTGATGAACGACGTATCGGCCCAGCTCAAGGAACACTTCGGCGAGCAGCTCTACGATACGGTCATTCCGCGTAACATCCGTTTGGCCGAAGCACCGAGCTACGGCATGCCGGCCCTGGCCTACGACAAACAATCCCGAGGCGCGCTGGCCTACCTGGCCCTGGCGGGCGAGATGGTTCGCCGCCAGCGCCGAAACCCACGCACCGCTGCTGCCCAGCCAACTTAAGGAAACCCCATGGCCGTCAAGAAACGAGGTCTCGGACGTGGACTGGATGCACTGCTCAGTGGCCCCACTGTCAGTTCGCTGGAAGAGCAGGCCGTACAAGTCGATCAGCGCGAGCTGCAACACTTGCCCCTGGACCTGATCCAGCGCGGCAAGTATCAGCCGCGTCGGGACATGGATCCGCAGGCACTGGAAGAGCTGGCCCAGTCGATCAAGAGCCAGGGCGTGATGCAGCCGATCGTGGTTCGGCCGATCGCCAACGGGCGCTTCGAGATCATCGCCGGCGAACGCCGCTGGCGTGCCAGCCAGCAGGCGGGTCAGGAAACCATTCCGGCGATGGTCCGCGATGTACCGGATGAAACCGCCATCGCCATGGCGCTGATCGAGAATATCCAGCGCGAAGACCTCAACCCGATCGAAGAGGCTGTGGCCCTGCAGCGTTTGCAGCAGGAGTTCCAGTTGACTCAACAGCAGGTCGCCGAAGCGGTGGGCAAGTCCCGCGTGACCGTGGCCAACCTGTTGCGCCTGATTGCGTTGCCGGAAGTCATCAAGACCATGCTGTCCCATGGTGATCTGGAAATGGGGCATGCCCGGGCGTTGCTCGGTTTGCCGGAAAATCAACAGGTTGAAGGGGCGCGACATGTTGTCGCACGAGGCCTGACTGTGCGCCAAACCGAGGCACTGGTTCGTCAGTGGCTCAGTGGTAAACCGGCACCTGTCGAAGCACCGAAAACCGATCCGGATATCGCACGCCTGGAACAGCGCCTGGCCGAGCGCCTAGGCTCTGCGGTGCAGATTCGCCACGGCAAGAAGGGCAAAGGGCAATTGGTGATCGGTTATAACTCCCTCGATGAGCTGCAAGGTGTCCTTGCGCACATTCGCTGAAACAATTGCTCTTGTAGCGCGCAGTCGGAAATCACTACCTGGCAGTTGAATAGGGGCAGAACCGCCCCTATACTCTGCGCGCATTTTGTCGGCACAAATTATGCCAAGTTATTGAATTATGGCGGCCGATCATTGGAGAGCAAAAGCGATGGAAACACGCACGCCAAACCGCTTGCCGTTCCATCGTCTGGCTGTTTTCCCGGTGTTGATGACCCAATTCGTCGTTGTACTGATCGCTGCTTTGGCGCTCTGGCAATGGAAGGGAGTCGTCGCCGGATACTCAGGGCTTTGCGGAGGCCTGATAGCCTTGCTTCCCAATATTTATTTCGCTCACAGGGCATTTCGGTTTTCCGGCGCCCGAGCAGCCCAAGCCATCGTCCGGTCTTTTTATGCCGGTGAGGCGGGGAAACTGATTTTGACGGCAGTGCTGTTTGCATTGACGTTCGCAGGTGTGAAGCCACTGTCGCCGCTGGCTGTATTCAGCGTCTTCGTGCTGACCCAACTGGTTAGCTGGTTCGCTCCCCTGCTAATGAGAACAAGACTTTCGAGACCTTAGGGCGTTTGAGGCAACCATGGCAGAGACAACCGCTTCGGGCTATATCCAGCACCACTTGCAGAACCTGACCTTCGGGCAGCTACCCAATGGCGGCTGGGGCTTTGCTCACACCGCAGCAGAAGCCAAGGAAATGGGCTTCTGGGCCTTCCACGTCGATACGCTCGGCTGGTCGGTCGCACTGGGTCTGATCTTCGTGCTTCTTTTCCGCATGGCGGCGAAGAAGGCGACTTCCGGTCAGCCTGGTGCACTGCAGAACTTCGTTGAAGTATTGGTCGAATTCGTCGATGGCAGCGTGAAAGACAGCTTCCATGGCCGTAGCCCGGTGATCGCACCGCTGGCACTGACCATCTTCGTCTGGGTGTTCCTGATGAACGCCATCGACCTGGTACCGGTCGACTGGATTCCTCAGCTGGCCATCCTGATCTCCGGCGATTCGCACATCCCGTTCCGCGCCGTGTCGACTACCGACCCGAACGCGACCCTGGGCATGGCGTTCTCGGTTTTCGCACTGATCATTTTCTATAGCATCAAGGTCAAGGGCATCGGCGGCTTCATCGGCGAACTGACCCTGCACCCGTTCGGCAGCAAGAACATTCTCGTTCAGGCCCTGCTGATCCCGGTGAACTTCCTTCTGGAGTTCGTGACCCTGATCGCCAAACCGATCTCCCTGGCCCTGCGTCTGTTCGGCAACATGTATGCCGGCGAGCTGGTGTTCATCCTGATCGCCGTGATGTTCGGCAGCGGTCTGCTCTGGCTCAGCGGCCTGGGTGTAGTTCTGCAGTGGGCGTGGGCTGTGTTCCACATCCTGATCATCACCCTGCAGGCGTTCATCTTCATGATGCTGACCATCGTCTACCTGTCGATGGCGCACGAAGAAAACCATTAAGGCCAGTCTCGACTAGTCTGATGTCCTTCCCGGTCACACGGAAAGGGGCCCGAACGGGCTTGATGAAACGATTTGTTTTACCGCTTTAATCTAAAAAACCTAAACCATACGACGTAAAAGTCGGGAGGAAAGATGGAAACTGTAGTTGGTCTAACCGCTATCGCTGTTGCACTGTTGATCGGCCTGGGCGCACTGGGTACCGCAATTGGTTTCGGCCTGCTGGGCGGCAAGTTCCTGGAAGGCGCCGCGCGTCAGCCAGAAATGGTTCCAATGCTGCAAGTTAAAATGTTCATCGTGGCTGGTCTGCTCGACGCCGTGACCATGATCGGTGTTGGTATCGCTCTGTTCTTCACCTTTGCGAACCCGTTCGTTGGTCAAATCGCTGGCTAATTACTCGGATGTCTCGAGTAGATTGGTGTGATGGACAACGTAACTGCGAGGTGTTGGCGTGAACATTAATGCGACCCTGATTGGCCAGTCCGTTGCGTTCCTGATTTTTGTACTGTTCTGCATGAAGTTCGTATGGCCTCCGGTCATTGCGGCATTGCACGAACGTCAAAAGAAGATCGCGGATGGTCTGGACGCTGCCAGCCGTGCAGCTCGCGACCTGGAGTTGGCCCATGAGAAAGTGGGTCAGCAACTGCGCGAAGCGAAAGCTCAGGCAGCTGAAATCATCGAGCAAGCCAAGAAACGCGGTACCCAGATTGTCGACGAAGCCCGTGAACAGGCTCGCGTCGAAGCTGACCGTGTGAAGGCTCAGGCTCAAGCCGAGATCGAACAGGAACTGAACAGTGTCAAAGACGCCCTGCGTGCCCAAGTGGGTGCCCTGGCTGTTGGCGGTGCTTCGAAGATCCTGGGTGCCACAATCGATCAAAACGCGCACGCAGAGCTGGTAAACAAACTGGCTGCTGAAATTTAAGCGAGGGCGATCATGGCAGAACTGACCACGTTGGCCCGACCTTACGCTAAGGCGGCCTTCGAGCACGCTCAGGCCCACCAGCAACTGGCCAATTGGTCAGCCATGCTCGGCCTGGCAGCAGCGGTGTCGCAAGACGACACCATGCAGCGCGTGCTCAAGGCCCCGCGACTGACGAGCGCAGAAAAGGCCGCCACGTTCATTGACGTGTGCGGCGACAAGTTCGATGCCAAGGCACAGAATTTCATTCACGTCGTTGCCGAAAACGACCGTCTCCCGCTTCTGCCGGAGATCGCCGCATTGTTCGACCTGTACAAGGCTGAGCAAGAGAAGTCGGTAGACGTGGAAGTGACCAGTGCTTTTGCATTGAACCAAGAACAGCAAGACAAACTCGCCAAGGTTCTCAGTGCACGACTCAACCGGGAAGTGCGTCTGGACGTTACGGAAGACCCTGCCTTGATTGGTGGTGTCGTTATCCGCGCCGGTGACCTGGTTATCGATGGCTCGATTCGCGGCAAAATCGCGAAACTTGCCGAAGCATTGAAATCTTGAGTTTGAAGGGGCAGCAGAGCAATGCAGCAACTCAATCCTTCCGAAATAAGTGAAATTATCAAGGGCCGCATCGACAAGCTCGATGTGACCTCCCAAGCCCGTAACGAAGGCACTGTCGTCAGCGTATCTGACGGCATCGTGCGGATTCACGGTCTGGCCGACGTCATGTACGGCGAGATGATCGAGTTTCCGGGCGGCGTCTACGGTATGGCCCTCAACCTGGAGCAAGACTCTGTAGGTGCCGTGGTATTGGGCGCGTACACGTCTCTGGCTGAAGGCATGAGCGCCAAGTGCACCGGCCGCATCCTCGAAGTTCCGGTTGGTAAGGAACTGCTGGGTCGCGTAGTCGACGCACTGGGTAACCCAGTTGACGGCAAAGGTCCGCTGAACAACACCGAGACCGATGCGGTCGAGAAAGTTGCTCCAGGCGTGATCTGGCGTAAGTCGGTAGACCAGCCTGTACAGACTGGCTACAAGGCTGTCGATGCCATGATCCCTGTCGGCCGTGGCCAGCGTGAGCTGATCATCGGTGACCGTCAGATCGGTAAAACCGCTCTGGCGATCGACGCGATCATCAACCAGAAGAACAGCGGCATTTTCTGCGTCTACGTGGCAATCGGTCAGAAGCAATCGACCATCGCCAACGTGGTTCGCAAGCTGGAAGAAAACGGCGCCCTGGCCAACACGATCATCGTGGCTGCCAGTGCTTCGGAATCTCCTGCGTTGCAGTTCCTGGCACCGTACTCCGGTTGCACCATGGGCGAATACTTCCGCGACCGCGGTGAAGACGCGCTGATCGTTTATGACGATCTGTCCAAGCAGGCAGTGGCTTACCGCCAGATCTCCCTGCTGCTGCGCCGTCCACCAGGCCGTGAAGCTTACCCAGGCGACGTGTTCTATCTCCACTCCCGTCTGCTGGAGCGCGCATCCCGCGTTTCGGAAGAGTACGTAGAGAAGTTCACCAACGGCGCAGTGACCGGCAAAACCGGTTCCCTGACCGCACTGCCGATCATCGAAACCCAGGCTGGCGACGTTTCCGCGTTCGTTCCGACCAACGTGATTTCCATCACCGACGGTCAGATCTTCCTGGAATCGGCCATGTTCAACTCCGGGATCCGTCCTGCTGTGAACGCCGGTGTTTCGGTATCCCGTGTGGGTGGTGCCGCTCAGACCAAGATCATCAAGAAGCTCTCCGGTGGTATCCGTACCGCTCTGGCTCAGTACCGTGAACTGGCGGCATTCGCCCAATTCGCGTCTGACCTGGACGAAGCGACCCGTAAGCAACTTGAGCATGGTCAGCGCGTTACCGAGCTGATGAAGCAGAAGCAATACGCTCCGATGTCGATCGCTGACATGGCGTTGTCGCTGTATGCCGCTGAACGTGGGTTCCTGACTGACGTCGAAATCGCCAAGGTCGGCAGCTTTGAACAAGCGCTGATTGCTTACTTCAACCGCGATCACGCCGATTTGATGGCGAAGATCAACGTGAAGGGTGACTTCAATGACGAAATCGACGCTGGCATGAAAGCCGGTATCGAGAAGTTCAAGGCCACCCAAACCTGGTAAGCCGCAGCGGGAGTCGCAAGGCTCCCGCTTGCTAACCTGATAGGTGTTACATGGCAGGCGCAAAAGAGATTCGCAGTAAGATTGCGAGCATCAAAAGCACGCAAAAGATTACCAGCGCCATGGAAAAAGTGGCGGTCAGCAAAATGCGCAAGGCACAAATGCGCATGGCTGCTAGCCGTCCCTACGCGGAGCGCATCCGCCAGGTAATTGGTCATCTGGCCAACGCCAACCCGGAATATCGCCACCCGTTCATGATCGACCGCGCCATCAAGCGCGTCGGTTACGTTGTGGTGAGCAGTGACCGTGGTCTGTGCGGTGGCTTGAACACCAACCTGTTCAAGGCCCTGGTCAAGGACATGGCTGTAAACCGTGAACAAGGCGTCGAGATCGATCTGTGCGTGATTGGTAGCAAAGGTGCGGCTTTTTTCCGCAACTTCGGCGGTAACGTCGTCGCTGCTATCAGCCACCTGGGTGAAGAGCCGTCGATCAATGATCTGATCGGCAGCGTCAAGGTGATGCTGGATGCTTACCTGGAAGGCCGTATTGACCGCCTGTCCGTGGTATCCAACAAATTCATCAACACCATGACGCAACAGCCTACCGTGGAGCAGTTGATTCCACTGGTGGCGACCCCGGAACAGGAACTCAAGCACCACTGGGACTACCTCTACGAACCGGATGCCAAAGAGCTGCTTGACGGCTTGATGGTCCGCTACGTGGAATCGCAGGTTTACCAGGCGGTGGTCGAGAACAACGCAGCTGAACAAGCGGCGCGGATGATCGCGATGAAGAACGCTACCGACAACGCCGGTGATCTGATCAGTGATTTGCAACTGATCTACAACAAGGCGCGTCAGGCTGCGATCACCCAAGAGATCTCGGAAATCGTCGGCGGCGCTGCCGCGGTTTAACGGTTCAAATATTCAGAGGATCCAGCTATGAGTAGCGGACGTATCGTTCAAATCATCGGCGCCGTTATCGACGTGGAATTTCCACGCGACAGCGTACCGAGCATCTACAACGCGCTGAAAGTACAAGGCGCGGAAACCACTCTGGAAGTTCAGCAGCAGCTGGGCGACGGCGTGGTACGTACCATTGCGATGGGCTCCACCGAAGGCTTGAAGCGCGGTCTGGATGTTGTCGACTCTGGCGCAGCCATCTCCGTACCGGTCGGTAAAGCGACCCTGGGCCGGATCATGGACGTACTGGGCAACCCGATCGACGAAGCAGGTCCGATCGCCACCGAAGAGCGCTGGGGCATTCACCGTCCTGCGCCATCCTTCGCTGAACAGGCAGGCGGCAACGACCTGCTGGAAACCGGCATCAAGGTTATCGACCTGGTTTGCCCGTTCGCCAAGGGCGGTAAAGTCGGTCTGTTCGGTGGTGCCGGTGTGGGCAAGACCGTAAACATGATGGAACTGATCCGTAACATCGCCATCGAGCACAGCGGTTATTCCGTGTTCGCCGGTGTGGGTGAGCGTACTCGTGAGGGTAACGACTTCTACCACGAGATGAAGGACTCCAACGTTCTGGACAAAGTGGCACTGGTTTACGGTCAGATGAACGAGCCGCCGGGAAACCGTCTGCGCGTAGCCCTGACTGGCCTGACCATGGCCGAGAAGTTCCGTGACGAAGGTAACGACGTACTGTTGTTCGTCGACAACATCTACCGTTACACCCTGGCCGGTACTGAAGTATCCGCACTGCTGGGCCGTATGCCTTCGGCAGTAGGTTACCAGCCGACCCTGGCTGAAGAGATGGGCGTGCTGCAAGAGCGCATCACTTCGACCAAGGAAGGTTCGATCACCTCGATCCAGGCGGTATACGTACCGGCGGACGACTTGACCGACCCGTCGCCAGCGACCACCTTCGCCCACTTGGACGCCACCGTCGTTCTGTCCCGTGACATCGCTTCCCTGGGTATCTACCCAGCGGTAGACCCACTGGACTCGACTTCGCGTCAGCTGGACCCGAACGTGATCGGCCAGGAGCACTACGACACCGCTCGCGGCGTTCAGTACGTGCTGCAGCGTTACAAAGAGCTGAAGGACATCATTGCGATCCTGGGTATGGACGAGCTGTCGGAAACCGACAAGCAGTTGGTATCCCGCGCTCGTAAGATCCAGCGCTTCTTGTCGCAGCCGTTCTTCGTGGCTGAAGTCTTCACCGGTGCCTCGGGTAAATACGTTTCCCTGAAAGACACCATTGCTGGCTTCAAAGGCATCCTCAACGGTGACTACGACCACCTGCCAGAACAAGCGTTCTACATGGTCGGCGGCATCGAAGAAGCGATCGAGAAAGCCAAGAAACTGTAATCCCGGCGCCCGGCAACGGGCGCTAATTTAGGTTGAGGCAATCAGATGGCTATGACAGTCCATTGCGATATCGTCAGTGCGGAAGGGGAAATTTTCTCCGGTCTGGTCGAGATGGTGGTTGCGCATGGTGAGCTGGGCGATCTTGGTATCGCTCTGGGTCACGCACCGCTGATCACTAATCTGAAACCAGGTCCGATCCGCTTGATCAAGCAGGGCGGGGAATCCGAGGTGTATTACATCTCCGGTGGTTTCCTCGAGGTTCAGCCGAACATGGTCAAGGTCCTTGCCGACACCGTGCAACGTGCTGCCGACCTGGACGAAGCCTCCGCTCAGGAAGCCGTCAAGGCTGCTGAGAAGGCCTTGCATGAGCGCGGCGCCGAGTTCGATTACGGCTCTGCTGCTGCACGTCTGGCCGAGGCCGCAGCTCAGCTGCGCACCGTCCAGCAGATCCGCAAGAAGTTCGGCGGTTAAGCCGTCTGCTTTCTGTGCGATTGATTAAAAAGGGTAGCCTCGGCTACCCTTTTTTCTTTTTCCGACACTCATCATCTGGTCGCAGCCGCTGACCACCCAGGATTGGTAGCCAGTCATGTCTCTCGAAATCGTTATCCTCGCGGCGGGTCAAGGCACTCGCATGCGTTCGGCGCTGCCCAAGGTATTGCACCCGGTGGCCGGCAATTCCATGCTCGGTCATGTTATCCACAGCGCCCGGCAACTTGATCCACAGCGCATTCACGTGGTGATCGGCCACGGGGCGGATGCTGTGCGTGAGCGTTTGGCGGCGGATGACCTTAATTTTGTCCTGCAGGATAAACAACTGGGGACCGGCCACGCGGTGGCCCAGGCGGTGCCATTTATTACTGCCGATACGGTACTGATTCTCTACGGCGACGTGCCGCTGATCGAAGTCGATACCTTGCAGCGCCTGCTCAAGCATGCTGCTCCACAGCAATTGGGCCTGCTGACCGTCGAGCTGGATGACCCCACTGGTTACGGCCGCATTGTGCGCAACGCCGACGGCCAGGTGACAGCGATTGTCGAGCAAAAGGACGCCAACGAAGCCCAGCGCGCGATCACCGAAGGCAACACCGGCATTCTTGCCGTACCGGCTGAACGCCTGGGCGACTGGATGAGTCGTTTGTCGAACAACAATGCCCAGGGCGAGTACTACCTGACCGACGTGATTGCCATGGCGGTCAGCGACGGGCTGGTGGTCGCCACTGAGCAGCCGCTGGATGCCATGGAAGTGCAGGGCGCCAACGATCGCCGGCAACTGGCCGAACTGGAGCGTCACTATCAATTGCGCGCCGCCCGCCGCCTGATGGCTCAGGGCGTGACCCTGCGCGACCCGGCCCGTTTCGATGTGCGCGGTGAAGTCAGCGTCGGCCGCGATGTGGTCATCGACATCAACGTTATCCTTGAAGGCAAGGTCATCATCGAAGACGACGTGGTCATCGGCCCGAACTGTGTGATCAAGGACAGCACCCTGCGAAAAGGCGTGGTGATCAAAGCCAACAGTCACCTCGATGGCGCCGTCATGGGCGAAGGCAGCGACGCGGGCCCATTTGCTCGCCTGCGTCCGGGTACCGTGCTGGAAGCCCACGCCCATGTGGGTAACTTCGTCGAGCTCAAGAATGCCCACATGGGCGAAGGCGCCAAGGCCGGTCACCTGACCTATTTGGGTGACGCTGAAATCGGTGCACGCACCAACATTGGCGCCGGTACCATCACCTGCAATTACGACGGCGCCAATAAGTATCAGACGACTATTGGTGAGGACGTGTTCATCGGCTCCAATAATTCGCTGGTTGCACCGGTGACCATTGGTGATGGATCAAACACCGCAGCAGGTTCAACCATCAATCAGGATGTGGATAAGTCTCAACTGGCTGTGGCCCGTGCGCGGCAGCGCAACATCGATGGCTGGAAGCGCCCAGTCAAAATCCAGAAAACCTGAGTTATCCACAACTCCGGTCGCCGCCATCGCGAGCAGGCTCGCTCCCACACTGAATTCTCGGCTGACACGGGCCCCGTGGACGCTGCAATCAATGTGGGAGCGAGCCTGCTCGCGATGGCGTTCATGTTCACCCAGTTTCTGAATTTTTCTGCTCTTGTCTTGACGACATGCTTCCAATAGGTTTTGATTACTTACGTTATCTTTCGAATCGAAACTTATCCTTATGTCCAAGCGCAACACACCACAGCGCCGCCACAACATCCTTGCCTTGCTTCAAGAGCAGGGCGAAGTCAGTGTCGATGAGTTGGCCAAGCGCTTCGAAACCTCGGAAGTTACGATTCGCAAGGATCTCGCCGCGTTGGAAACCAATGGTTTGCTGCTGCGTCGTTACGGTGGAGCGGTCCCCATGCCGCAGGAACTGGTCGCCGATAACGGGCAAGCCGTCTCCAAATACAAACAAGCCATTGCCCGGGCCGCGGTGAAGCGGGTCCGCGAACATGCGCGGATTATCATCGACAGCGGCAGCACCACCGCGGCAATGATTCCTCAGCTCGGACTGCAGCCGGGGTTGGTGGTGATGACCAATTCCCTGCATGTCGCCAGTGCCCTGAGCGAGCTGGAGCATGAACCGGTGCTGTTGATGACCGGCGGTACCTGGGATCCTCATTCCGAGTCGTTCCAGGGCCAAGTCGCGGAGCAGGTCCTGCGCTCCTACGATTTCGACCAGTTGTTTATCGGCGCCGACGGCATCGATCTGGTCCGAGGCACCACCACCTTTAACGAACTGTTGGGCCTGAGCCGTGTGATGGCTGAGGTTGCCCGCGAAGTGATCGTGATGGTGGAGGCCGACAAGATCGGCCGAAAAATTCCCAACCTGGAACTGCCGTGGAGCAGCGTCCATACCCTCATTACCGATGATCGCCTGCCCGTGGAGGCCCGCGATCAGATTCAGGCCCGTGGAATCAATGTGATCTGCGCGTCTGCCAGCCAGGAGAAATAGCATGTGTGGAATTGTCGGCGCCGTTGCTGAGCGCAACATCACTGCAATCTTGCTCGAAGGCCTCAAGCGCCTCGAATACCGTGGTTATGACAGTGCCGGTGTGGCGGTGTTTACCAACGACGAGAAGCTTGAGCGCATGCGACGCCCAGGCAAAGTCAGTGAGCTGGAGCAAGCGCTGGACGCCGAGCCGCTGGTGGGGCGCCTGGGCATCGCCCACACCCGCTGGGCCACTCACGGCGCGCCGTGCGAGCGTAACGCCCACCCGCATTTCTCCGACAACCTGGCGGTTGTGCACAACGGCATTATCGAGAATCACGAAGCGCTACGTGAGCAACTCAAGGCACTCGGCTATGTGTTCACCTCCGACACTGACACCGAAGTCATTGCCCACCTGCTCAATCACAAGCTCAAGGAGTTGATGGACCTGACTGCGGCGCTCAAGGCCACCGTCAAGGAGCTCCACGGTGCCTATGGCTTGGCGGTGATCAGTGCCGAACAGCCGGATCGACTGGTTGCTGCCCGCAGCGGCAGCCCGTTGGTGATCGGTCTGGGCCTGGGGGAAAATTTCCTGGCTTCCGATCAGTTGGCGCTGCGTCAGGTCACTGACCGCTTCATGTACCTGGAAGAGGGCGATATCGCCGAAATTCGCCGCGACAGCGTGCAGATCTGGGACATCGACGGCAAAGCCGTGGAGCGCGAGACCGTTCAATACCGTGACGGCGCCGAAGCCGCCGACAAGGGCGAGTTCCGGCACTTCATGCTCAAGGAGATCCACGAACAACCGGCCGTGGTGCAACGCACCCTGGAAGGCCGCATGAGCCAGAGCCAGGTGCTGGTCCAGGCGTTCGGGCCACAGGCCGCCGAGCTGTTCGCCAAGGTTCGCAACGTGCAGATCGTTGCCTGTGGCACCAGCTACCACGCCGGTATGGTGGCTCGTTACTGGCTGGAAGAGTTGGCCGGTATTCCGTGCCAGGTCGAAGTCGCCAGCGAATTCCGTTACCGCAAAGTGGTGGTGCAACCCGACACCCTGTTCGTGACCATTTCCCAGTCCGGTGAAACCGCCGACACCTTGGCCGCCCTGCGTAACGCCAAGGAGCTGGGTTTCCTCGCCAGCCTGGCGATCTGCAATGTGGGCATCAGCTCGTTGGTGCGCGAATCCGACCTGACCCTGCTGACCCAGGCTGGCCGTGAAATCGGTGTGGCGTCGACCAAGGCGTTCACCACGCAGTTGGTGGGCCTGCTGTTGCTGACCCTGTCTCTGGGACAGGTGCGCGGGACCTTGGGCGAGGGTGTTGAGGCAACATTGGTGGAAGAACTGCGCCGCCTGCCGACCCGTCTGGGCGAAGCCCTGGCGATGGACAGCACCGTGGAAAAAATCGCCGAGTTGTTCGCCGAGAAGAACCACACCCTGTTCCTGGGACGTGGCGCGCAATTCCCGGTGGCGATGGAAGGCGCCCTGAAGCTCAAGGAAATTTCCTATATCCACGCTGAAGCCTATCCGGCCGGTGAACTCAAGCACGGCCCGCTGGCCCTGGTGGATAACGATATGCCCGTGGTCACCGTGGCGCCGAACAACGAGCTGCTGGAAAAGCTCAAGTCCAACCTGCAGGAAGTGCGCGCCCGTGGCGGCCAGCTGATTGTCTTTGCTGATGAGAAGGCCGGCATGACCAATGGTGAAGGTACTCACGTGGTGCACATGCCGCACATCCACGACATCCTGTCGCCGATCCTCTACACGATCCCGCTGCAGTTGTTGTCGTACTATGTCGCCGTACTCAAGGGCACTGACGTCGACCAGCCACGAAACCTGGCCAAGTCCGTGACAGTGGAGTAAGCCTTGGCAGCCGGGGTCGCGGATGGTTTTGAACAATATAGATTGACACTAAACAATAAAGGTTGACACACGGAAACATAGATTGACACAAGGCTTAAACCTCCGTATCTACGGGGGTTTTTTCTTTCCAGGCTTTCCCTTTGGTCTGGATTCATCGCTTCAGTTTTCAGCGGGTGTAGTCTAGGAATGCTCTGAATATGGTCGGTACGGTGGTCATGTTCTTCTACGGCTCTTTCTCGGCGAGAGGTGAAGCGGTCCGCATCAACTGAGGAGGCGTGGGTTGCGAGGTCGTAAGTTTGCATCACAGCAGGACATTGAACGGCACATTGCAAATGGATTTGGCGCAGGCGCCGGGGCAAGCTATGTGCCTTGGTTGCGGGTACAAGATGTCCCTTCGATAGGTCGCTCGCACAAAATCCAAGGTGTGAAGGTCGACAGGATTCATCACCTACTGTCAGATCTCGAGCGTTCGTACTTCCTAGTGTGTGAATTTTCTGAAGACGTCGTGGATATCCGTGAGCAATACCCGCTACTACCCACAGAGCGTGCACGAGCGATAGCGTCGTCAATAGATGTACGTTATCCCAGATACCCAAGAACAACACTGCCTTATGTGATGACGACAGACTTCCTACTAACAGTTAAAGACTTGAACGGAAATTTCAAGTCGGTAGCTAGAACAGTTAAGTATCGTTCGGATTTGTTTGATAAAGGCAGTAAACGCACGCTTGAGAAACTTGAAATTGAAAAGCGCTTTTGGCAAAGCCAAGGTGTCGATTGGAAAATCGTTACAGACGAGTTTTTTACACGAGATCTTATAAAAAACCTTGGATTAATCAGAAAATACTCAGTGTTACATCGTGACTTGATGAAAATGCAGCTGCATTCGAATTTCATCGAGTGTCTGGAAAACAGCCGGGAATATTCATGGACCTTGGCCACATGCCTTAGGAAAATAGCGTCCCATCTTTCAATTTCCTATGTCGACGCACAAGCAGTATTTTTTTATCTCATTTGGAACAAGGTACTGAAAATCGACTTGGCTAGCACTCCTCTCCACCTTACTGGTCTTGTTCCCGAATTCGAAGTTTTTCAAGTCCCCGCCCAAGTATCGTGGAAGGAGAACATGTCATGACCGTTTTCGTTAATGACGTATTTGAGCCAGTCACCGATTTGTCGGTCATTGCTACGATGGTCAGGCTCATTTACCTAGATGAAACGCAAGACTTAGCAGTTGTGATAGACCTAGCTGACCCTCCTCGGCAACCGCACGCGATTGGCCTTGAGGAGCTGCGTCGCTCGTTAGCGTCTGGTCACACGAAACCAGCAACCATCACCACGCCCGAGTTCATGCTGGTGCTTGAGGATCAGTTGGATGAAGCAACCAAGCGGGAGCGAGACAAAAAATGGGACGTCATCGCCCCCCTGCTAGATTCTGACTATCCGGGGCAAATATTCGCACGGGGGGAATCCGGCAAGTTGATCAGCGCTAGAGCGTCAGAGTTAGGGATTCAGCGCAAAACGATTTATCGACTTCTTTACCGTTATTGGTTTTACGGTCAAGTTCGAAACGCATTGCTGAACAATTATTCGGCGGTAGGCGTTGCCGATAGGAAATATGATCCGAGTAGACCACCAGGCCGAAAGCCTAAATTTCAAGGAGTTCTTACCCATACTTCCAAGATGCTCAATACGGTTGATAAACGGTGCATTCGAGTTGGGTACGCCCTTTATGTAAAGGATAAGAAATCCTCTATTTCAAGTGCTTATGATGAGATGTTGAGGAGATTCTATTCGGTTCGAGATATCTCTAAGAACAGCGAAGAAGAGCTGCGTTTACTTCCTAGTTTAGAGATCCCCAGCTTGAGACAATTTAGTTATTGGGGTCGAGTTTTTTTCGACGAAATTGAAACTGAGCGTGGTCGTAAAGGGTTAAGAAGATGGCTCAAAGACTGCCGACCGCTTTCAGGTACCGTTCGCGACTGGCTGCGCGGGCCATGTCACCAGTTCGAAATCGATGCGACCATTGCCGATATTTATTTGGTCAACAGTTATTCCAGACGGATGCTCATAGGTCGGCCCGTAGTTTACATAGTCGTGGATAGTTTTTCCGGAATGATTGTCGGGCTCTATGTAGGGTTGGAAGGCCCCAGCTGGAATGGGGCGAGGCAAGCGCTGTTCAACGCATTTACTTCTAAAGTCGATTTTTGTCGTCAGAACGGCGTCGAACTCAACCCAGATGATTGGAATTGTCACCACTTGTCCCATCAGATTTACGCCGATAGGGGGGAGATGTTGTCACTGGCAGCAGAAGGGCTTTCGTCAGGATTGGGAATTGAAATGGGTACTGCTCCGCCTTACCGGCCAGATTGGAAGCCGATGGTAGAAAGCAGGTTCGGTATTTTGAATGATCTAACGGGGATCAGATGGCTACCTGGCGGGGTCGCTGCTCGCGACAAAGAGCGAGGCGAGCGAGATTACCGGCTCGACGCCACGCTGAACTTAAAAGAGTTCACACAAATCCTCATCAGATGCGTACTTCACTACAACCGGCATCATCGACAGCCTGACCGGCTAACTCAGGCGATGATGAACGATGGTGTTGAACCTACACCCAACGGAATATGGAAGTGGGCTTGCGAGAACGACCTGATCGAGCCCAACAAACGCCCCGACGAGTTGGTTTATCTGCACCTCTTGCCCCGGGAGCGCGCGACCGTTCAAAAGGGAGGAGTGGCATTCCGTGGCATGCACTATGTCTGTGATATGGCTGTAGACAAAGACTGGTTCGCCAAGGCTCGCAAAGGCGGAGCTTGGTCAATAGAGTGTTGGTACGATCCGAACTCTGCGGCGCACATCTGGATACAGGGTGATAACAAGCAATTTGTCCGTTGCGATCTTCGGCAGTCGGATGCCAGTTACGCGGATTATCGCTCGGACGAGATCTTTGATCTGCTCGAAGCCTATCGCCAAAAACCACCTACTCACCGGCGAGCTGAACTGGAGAGCCGTGTGCAGCTTAGCGATGAGGTCCATCAGATCATCACTAATGCCGTCTCTGAAAGAAAACTGGAACCTGCTCCATCCACCAAGGCCGAGGCAACAGGAAACATCCGCGAAAACCGCGCGGAAGAACGTCTCCTCGAGCGTGAAAATTCGGTCGTACCCGAAGGCGTTAGGACAAAGCCAGGTTCACGGCAATCTGAATCAATATCCAAAGCGCCAGACTCATATGCCGGCGAGCGCACTGCGCAGGTTATTGATCTGCTCAAGAGAATTCGACCAGGACGGGCACAATGAAAGGTGCGCAGACGTTTGCAAATTACGTAAAACAGGACATACGCGAGTATGTAGGTAATCCGCTTATCGAAGCTTTACCTCCAATTTTGTCGGACGTGGCGGCTATAGAGCTGATCTCGAATTTTCCTCAGCCGGTAGATCCGGAAGAGCTGGCCCTTGAGGGGGCCACACGAATTCACTGCATCGACCGTTTAAGAACCGTGGTACAGCCGTTTTTGTTGCACTTGGAACTGGAGGCTCTGTTCTCGCTGCTCATCCGTCGGGGGTATGTTGGGCGTAACCCGATGTCGCCCGCTACCGTCCGGCATTTGCATTCTTTATCAGGGGCTCAGCGTTATCACGATGCCTTCAAGTCCACTGCAGAAACGTTCACCGTGGTCGGCCTGAGTGGCATTGGGAAGTCGACGGCACTTCACGCCATTTTGAGCCTTTATCCACAGACAATCCGGCATGAGCGCTATGAGGGGAAGCAATTTGTTCATACCCAAATCACTTGGCTGAAGCTTGATTGCCCACGGGATGGATCGCTGGCTGGATTTTGTCAGCAATTTTTTTATGCAGTTGGAGATGCCCTAGGGGACAAGGATTATCACAAGCGCTACAGACACCGGAACATCAACGATGCGCTGCAACAGATGGAGCAGGTGGCTAGTACGTTTTTCATCGGGGCGTTGTTGATCGACGAGCTGCAAAACCTTCACTTGGCGAAAACCGGTGGTAAGGAGAGCATGCTGAATTTTTTCCTGCACTTGGTGAACAACATTGGTATTCCGGTCGTTTTCAGTGGCACGAACTCGATGATTAGCCTGTTCTCAGAGGTCATGCGAACGGCCCGTCGAGTGTGTGGTGCCGGTACGCTCGAATTCAAACGCTTCGAGAAAGATGATGAGGAGTGGCGGCTGTTAGTTGAAAACCTTTGGAGTTATCAGTGGTGCAAGCAGACTGCGGAGCTGACCGACGAGATTTTCGACACACTGTACGAGCAGACTCAAGGCGTCACAGATTTCCTTGTCAAGCTGCTGGTCTTGAGTCAGCGATATGCTGTCCAAAGTGGATCGGAATGTTTGACCGCTGAGATCATTGTGAAGGTTAGCAACTCGAAAATGCAGATTCTAAAGCCTGCTCTTTCAGCTCTGCGTAGCCGGGATCCGAAGCGGATGCGACAGTTCGACGATTTGCTGCCAATTGAAGAGCAACTGAACGAAATGATGGTGTTCGATGGGTTGGCACGAGCGGATCGCCTCTCTTTACTCCGAGGTGTTTTTTCCCGTGAAAAGCCGACAGACACGTCTCCAGCAGTTTCCGCCAACGAGCACCAATCGCCAATTGCTGTTGCGGTAGAAGAATCAGCGGCTAGAGCGCTGAGTGAACACGATGCCCCACTCGATGCTCTACGGGAGGCAGGTTGGCTCAACGAGGATTTATTTGAGTTTTCACCGATGTATCACAAACAGTGAGACGCGGGTGGTGAAGTGCACCTTAAACTCCATTTCTTTCCCATGGCGTTCCCAGACGAGACGCTGCACAGCGTGATTTCTCGATACGCACGCCTTTGCGGTGTTCGTAGCTGCCAGGCCGCGTTTGCAGGAATGAGATCGGCGGCGGCTTTTTCGCAAAATATGGCCTTCCCGAGCCATATAGGGGATCTCGTCGCGGTACTACCCAGTGGTACTGACCTGTCGGTGGCCACGATCCTTAAGCACCACACGTTATTACCCTACTATGCGACGTTTTTGAGCCAGAGCCAGGTAGAACATGCTCGGGCGATGATGACCTCGGATGCGAAAGGCCTGATGTTGAAGCTGGGGGTCAACGCGAGCCGTATTGGCTTCGCCTCCAGAGTGCGGTTATGCGCAGATTGTATGGCGCAAGATCAGGTGCAATGGGGAGTCGCTTACTGGCATAGGGTTCACATGCTTCCAGGCGTGCTGGTCTGTCCGCATCACGGCACGTCGCTTAGGGTTCTTGATCATCGCTGGTCCAGCCGCAACTCCCGCCAACTCAATCTGCCAAGCGACGAGGATGTGCAAGCACACTCGGTACTTCTTGATATCCCGCCCCTCTGCATGCTGCCCCTCCGCGAAATAGCTTTGCGCTCACTTCAGGTCATCGAATCTGAAGTCAATGCTTTGTCGGCAGATGCGGTGCGCTCCACACTTTTGCAAAGGGCAACACAGCTCAATCTTGCGTCTGGAAACCATCGCTTGCATCTGCAAGTGCTTGCACGTCACATGGCCAACTTTTTTGCAGCACTTCCGCGCAATTGGGAATTTTCTGTACTCGGAGAGGTTCGTGGGGCTACACCTGCCTCATGGGTCACGAAGCTACTTCGTAAGTCGGTCACCTCACACCATCCGCTCAAATACATTTTGTTGGGTGCAGCATTGGACGTCGACATGGCGAGCTTGCTGCGTGTCCATCGCCAATTTGAGCTGGAGCTGGAGGTGGCCTCCGGTCCGAAAGCTCACATCCCGCAAGCCAGGACGGTTCCACCGTTGATGTCCAATGAAGACCTGGACAGTTCGTCTGCCACTGTGTGGAAACATGCTCTGGAGGGAGCTGATGCCAAAGAGATTGCCGTGGTTCTAGGCGTTTCATTGGCGTATGTCTATCGTCACATCCGCAACGTCGCCGGCGGGAAAAATGCTTGGAGGGAGGCCAGGCTCCAAACGGAGCTATGTGCAAGGCGCAGGGCTTTCGAGGCTGATTATCGCATTTACAAAGCCCATGCATGCAGGGGATATGCTTGGTTGTATCGCCACGATAGGCAGTGGCTTTCAAAATCAACTGTAAACCCAAGTATCCATCGTACACCTCGTATAAATAGCTCCCGGATGTTCGCTACCCTCGACGAGAGACTGGCCGGGGAAGTCCGGCAATGTGCTGAAGCCCTTTACGCTTTGCCAGATAAGCCTGTACGTATCTCGCGAACCAAGATTGGTCGGGAGCTTCATGTTCTGTCTCGCTTCGAAAAGCAGCTCTTCAAGCTTCCTCTCTGCGCAGCTGCGCTCAACAAAGTTTGTGAGTCTGTCGAAGGCTTCCACGACCGGCGTTTGCGGTGGGCTAAGCACAAATTGCTCTCGGAGGGTAAGCCTATTTCACGCTCTTCACTCTACAGGGTTGCGAGCATTCGGCCCAAGCCGTAGTCCAGGCAGCAATACCTTTATCTAAAAAGTTCTCCTCAACCCTTCGTGCACATAGTTTCGATGAGTGAAAAAACTGCGCCCCTTCTAATTAGCATTGAGATACGTTTGAAGGCTGATTTCCTAACAATTTGATAGTTTCTAAATGGCGACCAGACCAACACAGTATCTAAGTCGCCACAGCCTGAATTTCCGTTCGGCGGATATCGATACGTGTTTTGGATTGAAGGCGTACCGCCATTATACGGTAAGATGAATTCACTGCCATCCAAGGTAAGTGGCGCCTCAGGGTGTGTAATTTTCAAGATCCTGTCCCCGGTACAGAAATGAATGAGTTAGATATATACTCCACCTCGAACGCGTTCTCTGAGCCTTATTTTGTAAGTCGGTAAATGATGTCTGATCTACTATTTTTCCCCGTGTCGATGCCGGATGAAATGCTTCACTCTCGTATCACCCGCTATCATTATCTGTCAGGCAATAGAACCCCGGCAGAAACCTACCGCGATTTATTCGCATCCAAACCATTTTGCATCGGTGGCATCGTACCCAGGCAGATCGAGAGGCTCGCCGACAGACTGCCTGGGCAGTCGGAGAGCAATCTCACAGAGCTGATCAGTAACAACACTACTTTTCCCGCTTACAGGCCCTTCCTAGGTGTTAAGCAAGGACCGGAGGACAACGTAGGACCGCTCGGGTACGACGGGGTGGTACGGGTGCCCCGCAGAGAAGAGTCGACACATGGCAAAGCCAAGCTTTGCCCAGCCTGCGTTCAGGAGGATTTGATAGACCGGGGTTCTGCTTATTGGCATCGATCACACCAAATACCTGGTGTCGGGGTCTGTTGGCGTCACGGTGACGCTTTGATCCATGCGTGCCCCAAGTGCTCCCACCCCTTCTATCGAAAGTTGAAGCTACTTCCCAATCTGACTGAGCCATGCGCATGCGGCTGGAGCCCATTAAACGAGACAACAAATCAAAAAGGCTCAAATTTAGAAAAGAAAGTCGCGCTATTTGCACACGATATCCTGATACGCAACCTTCCGCCCATAGGCAGTACGGTATTAAGTTCTTGCTACGTGCGCCAGTGCAAGAAACGTGGATTCATTTTTGGAAAAAATGCGGGTATCGCAAAACTATTTTCGAGCATCCAAAATGCTTACGGCGATGAGCTTTTATCAAAGATTGATCCAGCCTATAACACAGGGAAACATGAGCAATGGATCCGGCTAAAATCAGACAAAGGTCAGCTAAATATGCCGCTTGCACGGCATTTGATCATTGCTCAACATTTATTTTCCAGTGCAGATCACTTTGAGGAGGCACTAAAGAATGAGTCCATTCTGCTGAGTGCCTCTAGTTCTCCGTCCACTCCCAAAGGTGAAGAGCCGCATTCAAATAGAAAAACTAGGTACCGCCAAAAAATTGAGTTGCTCTTAGCGCTACGTTCCGACGCCAATGTAGAGTACCTCTGGAAGAAGGCGTATAAGCCTACGCAATGGATTATAGAAAATGATAACGCATGGTTAATGGCAAAACTCCGTGCACCTAAACAGGTTGTAGTTAAAGTCGAAAAGTCTGTCGACTCAAGAGATGCTGCCTATGCAGCCCTTATCGAAGAGGGGGTGAATGAGCTTTATAGGCTTACAAAAGATCCGAAGAGGGTGAACATTCGAAACTTGCAAACGCTGCTCCCAGGATCGCTGCCTCATGAATTAGACCTGCGTAAACAGAGGTTTCCACTCACCTATCAACAGATCAAACTCCATCAAGAGTCTGTGTGGCATTTCCGGTTAAGGAGCTTGGTCTGGACCATCTCCGAACTCATCAGGATGAAGCTACCTGTCAACTACTCGACTGTAAGATTGACCTCAGCGGTAGCAAGCAAGGTTTTCCTAGTTTTTTCCAGTTTTTTTGAATGGGATCTGGATAGCTTGGCAAAAACAGGCGTGGATGCAGAGGCTTTGCTCAAGTCGACAGGCGTAGCGAGGAATTGGGAAGGACCACCGGTTGCGATTAGCTTCTAATGCTATCTTTCTTGCCGGGATGATTGTGTTAATCACGATCAACCGTCATCACTTGGTACGGTCACATCGGGGATATTCTGTAGTGGTCAATGCTCAGCACCGTAGCACGCCCCTAAAATTACAGCGGCAATGGTCATAATCTCCTTGTTGCACGATCATGCACTTTGAGCTCAGAGATTGGATGAGCCTGGTAAGAAGTTGGTCGGATGCTGATGAAGGTGGCGAAAAGATATACGAAAGTCAGCTGGGTCGATTTTCTCCATGATCGCTACCTGCGACGTCTAATGGGACGTGGATTTGCGAACGACACGGGAGTCGTCAGTCCCGTAATTGACTCGATAATAGCGGACCAAACTGAGCAGTAAAAAATCTGGCTTCAGTCAGATTTTCTCGCAGACAAATCTTTATGCCACGTTAACTACGATTCGACAGAGATTCAATGATACGACATTGCTCTATAACACCTCCTTGGCAGCAAACACTCAATCGCGTCAGTTCGGCTTCTAACCCTCGTAAGTCTTGAATACGGATTCGTACCTGTTGTAGCTGCCCTTGCACCTTCGCATCCACCGCAGCGCAGGAAGCATCGCGTCGATCAGCAAGGCCCAACAGGTCACGAATGTCATCCACGCTGAACCCCAGCGCTCGGCTGCGGCGAATAAACAACAACCGATTGCGCTCTTCGTCCGTGTAAAAGCGGTAGCCCGATGAAGACCTTCCAGCAGAAGGCAGCAGCCCCGACTGTTCGTAATAGCGGATGGTTACGGCTTTGGTATCGGTCAGCTTCGCCAAGGCACCGATCGTGTACGTGGGCGCATTCATTTCTCTTGACCTTATAGTTGCTAGAACCCTCATTGTACTCGCGCTAGGCGACAAGCAAATCCATGCTCAGCCTCCGAACGCTACATAGGGCTCTGATTCGATGACAACCACACATCAAGTACGTCGGTCCGAAGTATGGCCGCTTCTGCTCTGCGCATGGCTGCTTGCCCTTATAGCAACGCTGTCAGTGTTGTTCGTTGGGGAGATTATGGGGCAGGTGCCCTGTGTGCTCTGCTGGTTTCAGCGTGCATTCATCTTCCCCCTCGTTCTGGTGCTGGGCGTAGCTTGCTACCAATCGGACGCGGGTGTCTGGCGTTATGCGATGCCATTAGCCGTTATGGGGTGGTTCATCGCGCTGTATCACAATTTGCTGTATTTCGGACTGATTCCTGAAAGCATCAAGCCCTGTGGGGCCGGCCCATCCTGCTCTGGCGCTGACATGACTATCCTCAGTGGGGTTCCGTTGCCACTGTTATCACTCGGCGTGTTCAGCATTCTGATCGTTCTTTTTGCCTTCATCCGTCGGAGATTTACCGTATGAGCAGACGCATCGCTGTTCTCGCCGTCAGCGTGCTAGCCATTGTTGGCTTTGCCGCCGCCGCTTTTTTTTATAACCGCGCCGTTACGGTTCCTCAGGCCACGGCACCGGTGCCGCAAAACAGCGCGCTGGAACGGTTCAACTCGCCAAGTTTCGGCCCAGCCAACGCGCCGGTGACTATTGTCGAGTTCTTCGATCCATCGTGTGAAAGCTGCCGTGCCTTCTACCCTATCGTCAAAAAGATGATGTCTCAGCACCCCGCCGATACCCGCTTGGTGTTGCGCTATGTGAGGCTTCACGTAGGGTCAGAAGAAGCTATTCGTATTCTTGAGACTGCCCGTAAACAAGGCGTATTTGTGCCGGTACTTGAAGCAGTCTTGGCGGCCCAACCGCAGTGGCATGATGATGCGCAAGCTTCAGCCGCATGGGATGCAGCGGCTCAGGCAGGCCTGGACGTAACTAAGGCTCGTGCGGACATGATGTCGTCAGATATCACCGCCACGATAGAAAGAGATGCCGTTGATGCCAAAACTGTAGGCGTAAGCGGAACACCAACATTTTTCGTCAATGGCAAGCCACTGACCAATTTCGGTGCTCAGCAGCTCTATGATCTGATCTGGAGCGAGGTCAATCAGTCACGTTGAACAGGACTGGTCGCGCTGGGAAATGCTTCAGAGCATCGAATCAGCGCTTGACCTTATAGTGGCTATAGGGTGTTCACTCCTCACCATGAATAGTGGAGAGCGTTCTCATGAAAACCTGTTGCGATGACAAGCAAGCACCCGAAAATCACACCGGCGTGGACGTTTTTGATCCTGTCGCGTCCAAGAGCTGCTGTGCGACTTCCGCAACATCGGGTGAGAGCGAGACAGTTCGAGATCAAGCCACCAGTTGCTGTTCTTCAAAGACCTTAGACGTGAATCCGGCGCTTTCAACGACCAAAAGTGCGGACTGCTGCTCTGCTGGTGGGAATCTCAGCAAGACAAGCTGCGCCACTACAGCTCCGACATCTTCTTTACATGCACTTTCCGAACCGACCGAACCCGCCACTTCGGTTGTTAACGATGCGTGCTGTTCGCCGTCTGGAGTGGGTGGCCCAAGCGCGTCCGCACCCAAAGTGTCTTCAGCCGCTGCCAGCGACACGGCTCGCTTCAGTAGTTTCCGGATTGGACAAATGTGCTGTCCTACCGAGCAAGGGATGATTGAAGGCAAGCTTGCGAAGATGGGCGGAATTCAAAAACTGGAATTCAACATGATGAACCGCACTTTAGGCGTCTGGCATGAACTGGCGGACACCTTGGGAATTGAAGCGGCGGTGTCATCGCTTGGTATGCACGCTGAACCGTTGACTGCTGAGGGCAAGGTGGCCAACGCAGATACTCCGCAAGCCCATTCTGACGCTACATCACCGCGTAAAAGCAGTTGGTGGCCACTAGCGGTGTCTGGTGTTGCAGCGGTAGGCGCGGAAGTCTTGCACTTCACCCAGTCAGCCCCAGAATGGGCGGTTGCTGCCGTCGCGTTAATCGGCATCACACTCTGCGGACCCACAACTTACAAGAAAGGTTGGATCTCGCTCAGAAACCTTAATCTGAACATCAATGCCTTGATGAGCATTGCGGTGACGGGCGCAGTTCTGATTGGACAGTGGCCAGAAGCGGCGATGGTCATGTTCTTGTTTACGGTTGCCGAAATGGTCGAGGCCAAGTCGCTGGATCGTGCGCGTAATGCGATCAAGGGATTGATGGACTTGACTCCGGAGCGTGCAACCGTGCGCCAGGCAGACGGTAGTTGGCTGGAGGTCGATGTTAAAGCCATCCAGATCGGCTCCTTGGTTCGAGTACGCCCCGGCGAACGTATTGGTCTGGATGGCGATGTTTCCTCCGGCAACTCTACCGTCAACCAAGCCCCTATCACGGGGGAAAGCCTGCCCATCGAGAAAGCTGTCGATGATCCGGTGTATGCCGGCTCGATCAATGAGTCCGGTTCCTTCGAGTACCACGTGACGGCTGAAGCCAGCAATACGACATTGGCCCGGATCATTCATGCGGTTGAAGAAGCCCAAGGTTCACGCGCCCCGATTCAGCGAGTCGTCGATAAGTTCGCCAAGGTGTATACGCCATCGGTGTTCTTTTTCGCCCTTGCCATTGCGATATTCCCGCCACTGTTTATGGGCGGATTATGGACCGACTGGATCTATCGAGCGTTGGTACTTCTGGTAGTAGCCTGTCCTTGCGCGCTGGTGATCTCGACCCCAGTTACCATTGTAAGTGGCTTGGCGGCAGCGGCGCGAAAGGGCATCCTGATCAAGGGGGGGGTGTACCTGGAAAACGGCCGCAAGATCACCCATCTGGCGCTGGATAAAACCGGGACAATTACTCACGGCAAACCGGTACAAACCGATTTCCTGCCCTTGGCTGATGGAGTTCCCGGAGATTATCGCGTTGCCGCCGCGAGCCTTGCCCAACGCTCGGATCATCCCGTTTCGCAGGCCATTGCCAAACAAACGGCCCAGCAATCGTTGCATTTGCGCGAAGTGGAAAACTTTGAAGCGCTACTGGGTCACGGCGTCCGCGGCGTAATTGAGGGCAAGCGCTACCAATTGGGTAACCACCGTTTGTTGGAAGAGTTGGGGTTCTGCACGCCCGACACCGAGGTAGCCCTGGACCACCTTGAGCGGCAAGGGAAAACTGTCGTCATCCTGTCCGATGACACACGGGCGCTGGCATTGTTTGCAGTCGCCGATACGGTAAAGGACACCAGCCGGGTCGCAATCGAGGAACTTCACGCATTAGGTGTGAAGACGTTGATGTTGACGGGCGACAACCCACACACAGCGCAGGCGATCGCCACGCAGGTAGGCATCGACGAGGCCAAAGGCAACCTCCTGCCGATCGATAAGCTTAAAGCCATCGAAGCCTTGATCGAACATCATGGCACCGTCGGTATGGTGGGCGATGGCATAAACGATGCCCCGGCGCTTGCTCGGTCCGATGTAGGCTTCGCCATGGGCGCTGCAGGCACCGATACGGCGATCGAGACCGCTGACGTGGCAATCATGGACGATGATTTGCGCAAAATTCCTGCCTTTATTCGCCTATCCCGCCAGACCGGAGCGGTACTTACGCAAAATATTGCCCTCGCGCTGGGCATTAAAGTCATTTTCTTAGCCGTCACGCTCACCGGCCATGCCACGATGTGGATGGCGGTGTTCGCGGATATGGGGGTGAGCCTGTTGGTCGTCCTGAACGGCCTGCGCTTACTGCGTAAATGAGACGAACATGAACCACGATTTGCGAGCGGCAATCGACGAGTCCTTCCTGAATGCCAGGCAGGCCCTGGGGGAATAATCCCCTCAGCGGGCTTATCCGTGGCTGGAAAGGGCTCACATCCTTACTCAGCGAATCCCTCCGCTCCATGCTTACAGCCATTGGCTAATATTTCTGGCTGGTTGGGAGGATAGGTATTATCGAGAGATGCTTGGCCAAGCGGCGCGTTTTCCGGCTGCTTTGCTGTTCTTTGGATATGGGTGCCATAGGGCATGCTGGTCGTGCCCGGCTCAGTGCCTTTCAGGTGATGCCACTTTCTCAAGAGCTGGAAACTCTTCTTAATGAAGATTGATCCCTATGCGCGGTCTGAGTCGTTGTCCCATCCGCTAACACATCTTTGGAGAGATATATGAGCGCTGGTCATAGTCACGGTCAAGCACGTGCAGGACACGAGAAAAAACTGTGGATCGCTCTCGCCTTAACAACGAGTTTTATGATCTCAGAGGTCATTGGGGCATTCATTACCGGCAGCTTGGCGTTGTTATCGGACGCAGCTCATATGCTGACCGATTCCACCGCATTAGCTATTTCATTGGTCGCTATTCAGATCGCCAAGCGCGCTGCAGATAAAAAACGGACATTTGGATATGCACGATTTGAGATTCTAGCAGCTGCTTTCAACGCGATTCTGTTGTTCATGGTGGCGGTGTACATCCTGTACGAGGCCTACGAGCGGTTTAAGACTCCGACAGAAATAGAATCGATGGGCATGCTGATCGTGGCAGTGATCGGGCTAGTTGTGAACCTTGTCTCAATGCGCTTGCTGATGTCTGCCAGTGACGAAAGTCTTAACGTCAAAGGTGCTTATCTGGAGGTTTGGAGTGACATGCTAGGCTCCATAGGCGTGATAGGAGCCGCATTGATCATTCGCTTTACCGGATGGACTTGGGTTGACGCGATCGTTGCCGCAGCTATTGGGTTATGGGTCCTTCCCAGAACTTGGATCTTGCTAAAAGAAAGCATGAATATCCTGTTGCAAGGGGTTCCAGAGGGCATCGATATCGCTGAAGTGGAGCTAAGAATAAGGGCGGTTGAAGGCGTTGAAGATATTCATGATTTGCATATCTGGGCTTTGACCAGCGGCAAGAATGTCATGAGTGCACACCTTGTCGTCCAACGTTTCTCCCGCACTGAGCAGGAAATATTGGCTGAAGTGACGCACCTCATGAGCGAAGCGTTCCATATTAGCCATACGACGCTTCAATTAGAAAATTCGCGATTCCATGAAGGGCTCGAAGAAAACGAAGGTATGCAGCACTAGTAAGATACGTCGCGAACAGCCCATGTCAATGGTAGGGCACGTAAGGGGAAGCCCCCTACACCACCAGAGCATTTCTAGAGGTATGGGGGGATTTGAGTGCGGATTATGCAAGCTTGATATTGAAACTCACCCCTGAACCCGTCTTGCCTGCTGCCAGGAAGTTTGTCCTTCGAGGTTTGGAAAATTCAGCCTGAAAACAGTAATGCTACCAGGCATGCTCTGAACCTCCGCTGTTCCCTGATGAAGACTCATGATCGATCTGACAATCGCCAAGCCAAGACCAGTCCCACCTTCCGCACGGGAGCGACTGGTGTCGACTCTATAAAAACGGTCGAACAAGTGCGTCAGATGCTGAGGTTCGATCCCTGCGCCTGGATTGCCTACAAGTAGCGAGACTCGTTCGGCATGGCTTTCAATAACAATTGAAATAGATTGGCCGGCCGGGCAGTGGCGTATAGCGTTCGACAGCAGATTCGATATTGCTCGCTGAATCATCAGCCTGTCGCCAATGGTCTTGCCATTTCCGGCGACGCTTAGGCTGATCCGCTTTTCTTCCGCCGACAGTGAAAACAGATCTACGACCTTCAATGCTTCATCTTCTAAGGTAATTGTCTCGAACGGGACGAGCGCCGCTGGATGACTGACTTGAGCGAGGAAGAGCATATCCGAGACGATCCGGGTGACTCGGCCCAACTCTTCGGTGCAAGACTCCAACACCGCTTTGTACTCTTCTGCAGGTCGCTCCCGAGATAGTGTCACTTGTGCCTTTCCCATCAAATTGGTGATTGGGGAACGTAATTCATGGGCCAAGTCATCGGAAAACTGCGACAGCTGCTGAATACCACTGTCGAGCCGGTGGAGCATGAAATTGATACCATGGGCCAGTTCACTCAGTTCCTGAGGCATTTTTACCACTGAAAGACGATGACTGAGATCTTGGGCAGAGATCATGGCGGCGACCTTTCGAAATTCTCTCAGGGGAGAGAGCCCTCGTTGCACCACGGCCCAAGCGCTAATTCCAATGAGTATCAGTAAAAGCGGTAGAGCAATAATCGTCGACCGAAGATACGCGCTGAGCAATGCTTCATCGTTCGCACTATCCATGGACAGCAATACGGCGACATTTTTACCATTCTTCAATCGGATGAGTTTGGATGCGGTGAGGAAGTGTCGACCATCGCTGTCGGAATTTGAGGAATATGAAAGATTGTCGATGGCGGCGTTAGCAGCTTTCAATTCGATTCGTGGATCCGACAAACCAGTTCCGAATTTTAGTACTGGGGTCCTGAGGTTTGTCAGGTCATAGATGGACAAATTTAAATTATCGTGCCCCATGACTTGATCCAGCAAGGAGTGCGGTTTCGAGTTCACCTCCGCCATATCCTCGTAAAATGAGAGGCTGTGTTCCACCTGCTCCATTTTCTTTTCCAGACTATGTTTCGCCAATTTATCCAGCTCATGTGTTAGCGCGAAAAAGGCCAATATAGCCAGGAACACCACTAACAACGCCCCCAAGATACTCACCGTCAAACCAAGTCGCATTGACAGGCTCGCCGGCTTCATTCGCGTGCCTCCAATACGTAACCAACCCCGCGAAGGGTGTGGATCAATTTGTTATCAAAGGGATCGTCAATTTTGGCCCTCAATCTACGGATTGAAACCTCTACAACGTTGGTGTCGCAATCAAAATTCATGTCCCACACCAAGGAAATGATTTGGGTTCGTGAGAGTACCTCTCCAGTCTGACGCATCAGCAGATGCAGAAGCGCGAACTCCTTGGTCGTCAAATCTATACGCTGCGCGCCACGAAAGGCACGGTGGCGCCCTTGGTCAAGCTCCAGATCGGCTACTTTGAGTACCTGCGGCACAGGAATGTGCTCACTTCGACGCATAAGGGTTCGTACTCGGGCAAGCAGCTCCGGGAACTCAAATGGTTTGACCAGATAGTCATCAGCACCTAAATCGAGCCCGCGAATTTTGTCCGCAAGCCGTCCCCGGGCCGTCAACATCATCACCCTGGTATTGCTGCTTTGGCGCAGATGTTCAAGAACACCCCAGCCATCAAGTTCAGGAAGATTAACGTCGAGTATCACCAAATCATAGACATGTTGACGTGCAAGATGAAGTCCATCTGCTCCGGTTACCGCACGGTCGACTATATAGCCACTTTCTGTCAGCCCTTGATGCAAGTATTCGGCAGTTTTAGGCTCGTCCTCAATTACAAGGATTCGCATGATATTTCGCCCTCTTCAATAGGAAACTAGTTGGGTCAGAAGTGTTGTTGTTTTATTTTCTGAGAAGAATTATATAATTTGAAACCATTTAGTTTTTTGCGCTTACCGATGTCCGGCACTGGTATTAAATAATAATATTAAAGCCTGTAGCTGCTACAGGGTCAAGCTTGAACCCCCGGTCTTGAGCCATCACAGCGACTCCTTGCGACAACGTGTCGCACTTTGGCGTTTGAATCGAACAATGAGGCAAGCGCCACACATGGTTAACCAAAATCGACAAGTGCTGTTGGGCAGATACCAGGTTGGGATTTGTTTCGGCATATTGCTGCCCTTACGCTCGAGTCTTTCATTCCTCCTATGCTAGTGCAAAAAAAATAGCTGCATCGTTGGATAACGTATTTGTAATTTTTCAGTCACCTTGCTGATAAGTGCGAAACTTTACATTTACGTATAGAGAATAGGCGTTGAAGGAACTATGAAATTGCGTCCGCATAGAAAGTTAACTGCACCCTTAAACATAAAAAAGACCTTACTAGTTGTAGGCTTGAGTTGTATGTTCTTAATGGCAGACACCAGTTTTGCCGCAGTTTCGTCTTCTCAGACGCTGACCATGGATCAGGCACTGGAATCGGCCTTTGCTAACAATCCCGAATTGGCGGCAGCACAATGGGAAATTGGTATCAGCCAAGGAGATCGAAAACAAGCGGGTTTGATTCCCAACCCCGAGCTTTCTTGGGAAGCTGAAGATACCCGACGGAGCTCGCGCACTACGACGGTGATGATCAACCAACCGATTGAGCTTGGCGGCAAGCGCGGAGCTAGGATAGAAGTTGCCAGTCGAGCCCAAGACGCGGCTGGTATTGAATTGGAGCGTAAACGCAATATTCTACGTGCAGAGGTCATCCAGGCCTTTTCTAGCGCCTCGACGGCCCAGCAGAGATTGCTCTTATCGCGTCAGTCTCTTGCGCTTGCCGAGCGCGGTGTTCGTGTTGCTCAAGGACGGATTAATAGTGGTAAATCATCCCCCATCGAAGGTACACGAGCAGAGGTCCAGTTATCTGAAGTGCGCCTAGAACTGCGCCGTGCTGAGCGCGACGAAGCAAATGCTTATCAGCAGCTTGCGCGAGTAATGGGCGCACCGTTGCCTTCATTCACATCCGTCGGTGAGTCAGACCGGCCAATGCCCAACGTTCCGGAACCGTCACTGCTGCTCAACCGCATCGGTGAAACTGCTGAATTACGATTGGCAAAACTACAAATTGATCAGCGTGAAGCTTCTCTTGATCTGGAGAAGTCTCAGCGTGTTCCAGATCTCACCGTAAGTGTGGGCAGTCAATACGATGAACGAGAACGCGAGCGCGTGAACGTTGTAGGGCTGTCGATGCCCATTCCGTTGTTCAATCGTAATCAAGGCAATGTACTGGCCGCAGCCCGCCGAGCCGATCAGGCCCGCGACCTTCGCAATTCAAGCGAGTCACGCCTGCGCACAGAAATCCAGATCGCTCTGGATCAGTGGATGACGGCGAACACCGAAGTTACCTCTTTCAATCAAACCATCCTGCCTGCCGCGCAAAATGCCGTCGACACCGCGACCCGAGGTTTCGAAATGGGCAAGTTCAACTTCCTGGATGTGCTCGATGCACAGCGCACGTTGATCAGCGCACGTAACCAATACATCCAGGCCATTGCAGAGGCAACAGACGCCTGGGTGCGCATTGAGCGAGTTTTCGGTGATGTCACTCAGTTAACTCGTTCCCAGTGAATTTCATATAACGCTTTTGTACCGCTGCTCAGCACTGCATTGTCACGCTAATCCGTGACTGCCCGATTGAGCTGCGTAGGGAGTTTTCATGGATAAAAAACAAATTTTTGTGATCGCGCTGACCCTGACGGTGGGCATGGGAATCGGCTCATTCTGGGTTGGTAAAACGTCTGCACCGTCCGCCGAAGCTCCGCCTCATGAGGAGCATGGCCACGATGACGACGGCAACAAGGATGCCGGTGGGTCAAAAGCTGTAGGCGAACATGCCGAGGGCGAAGAGGAAGAAGGTCACCTGACACTTAGCGAGGAGCAGATTAGCGCGGCTGGCATCCAGTTGGTCGAAGCAAAGGCACACAGCATCAGCCTGTCATTGCCCTTCCCAGGAGAAGTCCGGTTCGATGACGACCGGACTTCCCATGTCGTGCCCCGAGTGCCTGGCGTCGTCGAGTCGGTACATGTCAATCTTGGCCAGCCGGTGAAAAAAGGCCAGCTACTAGCCGTCATCGCCAGCCAGCAAATTTCTGATCAGCGTAGTGAGCAAGCCGCAGCGCAACGTCGTCTGGAGTTGGCGCGTACCACCTACGAGCGTGAGCGACAGTTATGGCAAGACAAAATCTCTGCCGAACAAGATTTCCTTCAAGCCCGTCAGGCTCTGCAAGAAGCTGAAATCGCCCTCAGCAATGCCCGTCAAAAAATCAGCGTACTCAGTGGCAGCTCGGTAGCCAGCGGCGGCAACCGGTATGAGCTGCGTGCGCCGTTCGATGGCGTCGTGGTTGAGAAACACTTGGGCCTTGGTGAGGTTGTCAGCGAAACCACCAATGCCTTCACTCTCTCGGACTTGTCGCGTGTGTGGGTAACTTTTGGCGTCTCCCCCAAGGATTTGAACAAGGTGCTGGTGGGCAAGTCCGTCACCGTCAATGCCCCAGAGTTGAGTGCCGAAGTCACCGGCACCGTGGCCTACGTAGGAAGTTTGTTGGGCGAGCAGACCCGTACCGCCACGGTCCGCGTGACCCTACCCAATCCGAAAGGCGCCTGGCGTCCCGGACTGTTCGTTACCGTGCTGGTAGATACCGATACCCGGCAGACGAAAGTCGCGGTGCCAGAAGTGGCGATCCAGACGGTCGAGGATAAACCGACAGTTTTCGTTCGAACTGATGACGGATTTAAGGCGCAGCCGGTGGAAATAGGCAGTCGTGCGGCGGGTCTGGTTGAGATCACAGAGGGCCTGGAGCCCGGTGTTCAAGTCGCTGCTGCCGGCAGCTTCATTCTGAAATCAGAGCTGGGTAAAGCCTCGGCTGAACACTCCCACTGATCCGCCATTTCCACGAGAAGGTTCTTATGTTCGAACGCCTGATCCAATTTGCAATCGAGCAACGCATCATCGTGCTGCTCGCGGTTCTTCTCATGGCTGGCCTCGGCATCGCCAGCTATCAGAAACTTCCGATCGACGCAGTACCCGACATTACAAACGTCCAGGTGCAGATCAACACGGGTGCCGCAGGTTTCTCGCCACTGGAGACAGAACAGCGAATCACCTTCCCCATCGAAACCGCCATGGCCGGCTTGCCAGCTCTTGAGCAAACGCGTTCGCTCTCACGCTCAGGTCTGTCGCAAGTCACCGTGATATTCAAGGAAGGCACCGACCTGTTTTTCGCCCGGCAATTGGTCAATGAGCGACTGCAGGTGGCCAAGGAGCAATTACCCGAGGGCGTGGAAGCGGTCATGGGGCCGATCTCTACCGGCCTGGGTGAGATTTTCCTATGGACAGTCGAGGCAAAAGAAGGCGCCGTTAAAGAGGACGGCAGCCCTTACACCCCGACCGACTTGAGGGTGATCCAGGATTGGATTATCAAACCTCAGTTGCGCAACGTTTCCGGCGTCGCCGAAATCAACACCATTGGTGGTTTCGCCAAAGAATATCAAATTGCTCCCGATCCAAAACGCTTGGCCGCGTACAAGCTAACTCTGACTGATCTTGTGACGGCGCTGGAACGGAATAATGCCAACGTCGGTGCCGGATACATTGAACGCAGTGGTGAACAACTCCTGATTCGTGCTCCCGGGCAGGTGGCAACCACCGACGACATTGCCAACATCGTGATGGCCAACGTCGATGGCACGCCGATCCGCATCAAGAATGTGGCAACAGTTGATATCGGCCGTGAGCTGCGCACGGGGGCCGCTACCGAAAACGGTCGTGAAGTCGTGCTTGGCACTGTGTTCATGTTGATCGGTGAAAATAGCCGAACCGTCTCTCAGGCCGTTGCCGCCAAACTGGAGCAAGTCAATCGGTCACTACCGGAGGGGGTGGTGGCGGTCACGGTATACGACCGTACCAATCTCGTGGACAAGGCGATTGCCACGGTCAAAAAGAACCTGATTGAAGGTGCGATCCTGGTCATCGCAATTCTGTTCCTGTTCTTGGGCAACATTCGCGCCGCATTGATCACTGCCATGGTTATTCCTTTGGCAATGCTGTTCACATTCACCGGTATGTTCACCAACAAAGTCAGCGCCAACCTGATGAGTCTCGGCGCGTTGGACTTCGGCATCATTGTTGACGGAGCGGTGGTGATTGTCGAAAACGCGATCCGGCGCTTGGCTCATGCACAACAGCACCATGGACGTATCCTCACACGTTCCGAACGGATGCATGAAGTGTTTGCAGCGGCAAAGGAAGCGCGCCGCCCACTGATTTTCGGTCAGTTGATCATCATGGTCGTGTATCTCCCGATTTTTGCCCTGACCGGTGTTGAAGGGAAAATGTTCCACCCCATGGCGTTTACAGTCGTAATCGCCCTGCTGGGCGCCATGCTGCTGTCCGTTACCTTTGTTCCTGCGGCGATTGCCATGTTCGTAACTGGCAAGGTCAAGGAAGAAGAGAACGTGATCATGCGTGGCGCGCGTCGGATGTATGCACCTGCGCTGGATTGGGTCATGAACCACCGATCAGTGGCCTTTGTCATGGCACTTGGCCTCATTGCAGTGTGCGGGGTTGTCGCCAGTCGAATGGGAAGTGAGTTTGTACCGAGCCTCAGCGAAGGGGATTTTGCCCTGCAAGCACTACGCGTGCCGGGCACCAGTCTGACGCAATCGGTAGAAATGCAGCAGCGTTTGGAAAAGCTAGTGCTGGCAAAAGTGCCTGAAGTCGAACGAGTTTTTGCTCGTACCGGTACCGCAGAGATTGCCTCCGATCCAATGCCGCCGAATATCTCTGACAGCTATGTGATGCTTAAGCCTAAGGATCAATGGCCTGATCCGAACAAATCCCGGGATGAGTTAGTCGCGGATATTCAAAAGGCTACGGCCGCGATGCCCGGCAGCAACTATGAGCTTTCGCAGCCTATTCAATTGCGTTTCAACGAGCTGATATCAGGCGTGCGCAGTGACGTAGCCGTTAAGGTCTTCGGTGATGACATGGCAGTGCTTAACAGCACAGCTGCGAAAATCGCTGCCTCTATGCAGAAGGTCGAAGGAGCTTCAGAGGTCAAAGTCGAGCAGACCACAGGGCTACCAGTACTTACCATTAACATCGACCGTGACAAGGCCGCGCGTTATGGCCTGAATGTTGGTGATGTACAGGACACCATAGCGGTAGCGGTTGGTGGTCGCCAAGCGGGTACGATGTATGAAGGAGACCGTCGTTTCGATATGGTTGTGCGTTTATCTGATGCCATGCGCAAGGACATTGAAGGGTTGTCTACGTTGCTGATTCCAGTACCGGCGCTGGTCAATGGCAATGCAGAACAGATTGGTTTCATTGCTCTCTCAGAAGTAGCAACTCTCGATCTGGTGCTTGGGCCGAATCAGGTCAGTCGCGAAAATGGTAAGCGTCTGGTAATCGTAAGCGCTAACGTGCGAGGTCGGGATATAGGCTCTTTTGTTCAAGAGGCCAGCAGTGCTATTGATCGAGAGGTACAGGTGCCGGCTGGTTATTGGACTAACTGGGGTGGGCAATTTGAGCAACTCCAGTCGGCTGCGAAACGTCTCCAAATCGTTGTCCCGGTGGCCCTGCTCCTTGTATTTGCCCTGCTTTTCATGATGTTCAACAATCTCAAGGACGGCCTCCTGGTATTCACCGGTATTCCATTCGCGTTGACTGGAGGGGTCATGGCTTTGTGGCTACGTGACATCCCGCTGTCGATCTCGGCGGGTGTTGGTTTCATTGCTTTGTCGGGGGTTGCGGTGCTGAACGGTTTGGTGATGATAGCGTTCATTCGCAATCTTCGAGAGCAGGGGTATTCGTTAAATTCTGCTATCAATGAAGGAGCCCTCACGCGGCTTCGTCCGGTATTGATGACAGCTTTGGTGGCTTCCCTCGGCTTTATACCTATGGCTCTGGCCACTGGCACCGGGGCAGAGGTTCAACGACCACTGGCTACCGTTGTGATTGGGGGCATCCTGTCCTCGACTGCATTAACGCTGTTAATACTGCCTGCGCTCTATCAATGGGTGCACCGCCACGATGAGGATGAACCCGCAGAAGGCAGAATAACAACCCAATAGTTCTTTTGGTTTTGAGCCCGCTGCTGTTGTTCACCAGCGGGTTTTTTACACCAGGAACGATTACGAATATGTAATCTGAGTGCCACCGTGATGATAGGTTCGAATTGATACCCTAATAGCGTTATCTATATGAGGTGTCAGAATGAAACTTACTAAAATCTTTGCTGTTGCGGGTGCTTTGGCCCTTTCTTCATTCGCTATGGCGGAAGGCGGCGGAGACAGAACATTCGAGAAGATGATGGCGGCAAAAGATCTGGCAATGGAGAAGTATGTAGCGAAACAAAATGCCTCAATGGTGTCAAGTGACGAAAAGAATGAGAAGGCTAAGTAAGCGTAGCCATGCAGTCTGGAATCAGCGCCCCTAGGCTCCTAGTGGCGGGTTTTTTTGCCGGTTTGATTACATACTTGTAATTTTAGCGCCACCCGGTCGCAATCATTAGCCTGATATCCTCTTGACTGTATTAGTTAAGGTGCTGAATATGAAATCTATTAACATTTTAGCTTTGTTCGGACTTTTAGCTTTCTCGTCAAGCGTGTTTGCAGAGGGGGGAGGAGATAAGGCTTTTGAAAAAATGATGGCTGCCAACACTAAAGCTATGGAGAAATACGCAGTCAGCCAAGGAAAAAGCGCGCCGGTACCGAAGCAATATGAATATGGAATGAAGGTGGATGTGGTAAAGGTGATCAGTGTGGTGCGCCCTGCGAAAGTCTGCGCAGTAGTGCCGGCCGCAATGACTTATGAAGACTCCGTAGGGCAACTAAACACGATCACTTACACGGTGGCTGGAGACTGCCGTAGGCGAGGCGGTTAATACCTGCGCTGTCATAACAATTAAACGCGCGACCCGCTTCGTTAGTCGAAGGTGTCGGGCGTTTTTGTTTGTTCGAGTTTTGAAAGGCAAAAAAAGACGTCCCGAAGGACGTCTCAAAATTCACCTTACCAAAGGAGCAAAGGAGCTTCCAAAGGTGAATGGATATGACAACTGAACAGCATTGAGTTTGGATTTTCACAATCTAGCTACTCATCCTTAGAACCCCAGCCAGATGCGCTAGCTAAAATTCTATCAACTCACGATAAGTATAAAGAATATAACCTAACGTGAAGATGATTGAAAAATGACATTTCTGTAACTTTTCGGGGGACGGGACGCTCGCAGGGCGAGTCATCCCGTTCGATGTCACAGGACAGCTAATGGATACTCGACAATCACACGTACTTCATCAAGGTCAGATTCAAATGCTGTTGCACGAGTGTTTGCTTGGCGCAGGCGGAAAGACATGTCCTTCAAAGACCCGGTCTGAACTACATATTTCACCTCAATATCGCGTTCCCAGCGTTTCTGATCGGTCAGCGGATTTCCCTCTGCATCCCGTCGCATATAGGTTCCATTAGCGTTGGAGTAATCGGCATCGGTGCCACGGGCGTAACGTGTCATAAACGACAGTCCTGGCACGCCATATGTCGTCATATCCAAGTCGTATCGGACCATCCATGAACGCTCTTTAGGCGAGTTGAAATCGCTGTATTGGATTGAGTTGTCAAGAAAAATGGAATCCGATTGGCGCAGGTAGTCGAAGTCGTCGTTACCATTGTTTCGTTGGTGAGACAACGCGACAGAGTGTGCGCCATACTTCACGCCGACTTTAGCACTCCAAATATTATTGTTGAATTCACCTAGCAGTTTTTTGCCTTCATCGACGGCTTTGTAGTAGTTCAAGCCGCCGAATACGGAGAGTTCGTCCGAAAGCGAGTAGTTTAATCCCGTGCCGGCATAATATTGATTCCAGGCGTCTTTGAGGCGGCTGGAGTAGAGGCTGACAATCACATTCTTGTTTAGATTGTAGTCACCGCCAAAGTAACCGACCCAAGGTGAGTTAACAGGTCCGGCATAGAATGTCGCGAAATTGTCGCGCATATTGCTAGAAGTTGGCTGGCTCATAGCGTGAAGGCGGCCCGCCTGAACAGTCAATCCGTCAAAGCTGGTGTTTGTCGCCGTTACGCCTGTGAAGCTTTCTGGCAGAAGTCTGGAGTCACCGGCGGCAACGACTGGGTTAGCTGGGAATACGTCGCCGATCTTTACTACCGTGTCAAAGGCGCGAATTTTTGCTGCACCTCCAATTTTAGTATATTCGTCTCTAGCCTGCCCATCACTATTGACCGGTAGTACATCGAACGAACTACGGCCACCATTACGCCCGTCACCTGTGTCGAGTTTCAATCCGATCATGGCGAACGCGTCAACACCGACACCCACAGTGCCCTGAGTAAACCCGGATTCGAATTTACTAATGATGGCATGTGCCCAAGCCTCTGAGTAACCGTTGCCCGTTGCACTCGATTCACCGTTGCGATGATCACGATTGAAGTAATAGTTTCGGTTGAGAACAGTAAGGCTGCTGCCTTCTACAAATCCTTCGGCCTTTTCTTCCGCAAATACCGTGGAAGGGCCAGAACTGACAACGATCGCCAACGCGGCCATCGAAAATTTCGTGTTGTTATTCATACATCACTCCTTAGGTTCGGCAGAACTAGAAAGCTCTTCGGCTGGAATTATTGTTTACAGAAAGCAGGATGTGCCTTCCGCATCGTCGCCGAGCTGTATCGTTGCAATCTGGAGATAACGTGGACATGATCAGAAAATTACAATTTTGTAATGTATCTCTGCTTTTTAAGATTGGCTTTATTTGGGGCGTGTCAGCTGATGTGCAGATCTTGTTTGCTACGTTACAGTTTATGAGAGCCTTATGATCCGCAGCTCAAGCGGGGTATTCACACACGATTTGCGCTCAGATCGTATCCGTCCAACGAAACGCCTTTTTTGACGCAACTGCGGAGCTAATGATGTCCACCGAGCCAATACGTGGGTAGCTGTATTCGCGGTGATGGGGAGGCTGTTGGTAATTCAGAATGGCTTACGCTTACTGCGTAGATGAGAGTGAGACGAATCATGGCTTGCCAGCGGCTATCGACGAATACTATCCGAGTGACATTTATCTACTAGAAACGAAATCGTCTAAGGTTATCTATGGCAGGGAACGGCTCAAAAACCTTACTCAGCCCGTGCCTAAGCTCCATTCTTACAGCTATGGCTGATAATTTGGACGGCCGGGAGAGAGCGACTGATGCGTTGATCAAGCGGCGCGTAATACGGCTGCTTTGCTTTTCTCGAATCGTGAGGGAAAAATCGGACGAGCACGAGTCAGCGCCATACAAACGGTGCGGGAAGCGGACGAATGAAAGTTTTATTACGGGGCAGTCAATGATCACGTACCTTACGACCAGGCGGGCTTCCAGGCCTGGGCTTTGGTGGGGAATCGCAGCTGCCTTGGCGTTGCTCGATCAGGGGCTTAAGTTCACTATCGAACACCTCTATGAGCTGGGCTCCTCGGTCGCCGTAAGCTCATTCTTCAACATAGTGCATGCCCGTAATACTGGCGCCTCATTCAGCTTCTTGGCTGACGCCGGAGGCTGGCAGCGTTACTTTTTTGTTGTTATTGCGCTGACCGTAGCATTGACGCTCATCGCGGTACTTCGACGAGAACGTCCCTGGAGCGAAGCCTTGGGCTATTGTCTCGTCTTGGGTGGTGCCGTGGGAAATCTCATCGACCGGTCTGTCCGAGGCTTTGTCGTGGACTATCTGGATTTTCACTATCAAGGCTGGCACTGGCCAGCGTTCAATGCCGCGGATATCGCCATCGTGGGCGGGGTATCGCTTTTATTGATCTCGAGCGTGAAAAGCCCAGCGCCCTTAAGTAAGCGCTGACGATGGAGCGCCACCTTCCAATTGGTTCCGTCAGGTGGTCTGGTCGCGCGTGGCTAACGACTGGGTTGGCGGTCTTCGCTGGCCGTGCTGGTCATCAGGATTGGCATCACCATCAGGCTCATCAGATAACGATAGGTCTGGACGCGCCCATAACAGTTGAGTGCCTGCAAAGTCAGCACACCGAGTTCGCAGTGTTTATTCCTGCCGGAGTTCGGCATCGAATCAGCGGAGCCCTCATTGTTTCAGTCTACTTGGATGTTTTGGCAGAAGAGGCTCAGGTCTTGCCGAAGAGTATGTGGCCGACTTCAATCAAGATTGCTCCGGGTGACGCCGCGGAAATTGCGAATTCCCTGACGGGAGGCCCGGGAGACACTCGGTCCGCAGTGCGAAAAGCTTTACAGATAGGTGATGTACTTCCCGCCGAAGATCAGCGCCTGGCGGTAGTCAGCACGGCCATTTATCAGGGCAAGGTACGACGCGAAGAGTTGGCCGCGTTGGTCCACCTGTCCCCAACTCGATTCTCGCATTGGTTCGTGGAGCAGACGGGTTTGCCGCTGCGTAGTTATGCGAAGTGGCTAAGGCTGACCCAGGCAGTTCGGTATCTGGCGTGCGGGCAACCTATCACCACTGCCGCTCACGAGTCAGGATTCTCCGACTCTGCCCACTTCTCCAGAACCTTTCGCTCGCTGTTGGGTATAGATCCCTCATCGGCACTCGCCGAGGTGAACCTGCACGAAGCGAGTGTCTCGCCAGCTTTGCGGCCTTAGCTACAGGCCGCTTGCCGATTCGAATAGTTATGCTTTCAGCGCCAGGATTCGACGTGCGCCGTTCAGCACGATCAGGCCAACGACCGTACCAATCACCAAGTCTGGGTACGAAGACCCTGTCCACGCGACCAATGCCCCCGCAGCGATTACGCCAACGTTCGCGATCACATCGTTGGCTGAGAAAATCCAACTCGCTTTCATGTGGGCGCCACCTTCGCGGTGGCGATAGATCAGCCATAGGCAAGTGACGTTCGCCACCAGCGCCACGGCGCCTATCCCAATCATCAACATCGATTCAGGTTCGCTGCCATAGAGAAAGCGTCGACCAACTTCAAAAAGCACACCCAAGGCTAAGATGATCTGAAACATACCCGCCAAATGCGCCGCACGTACCTGCATCCCGGCGCTGCGACCGACCGCATAGAGAGCCAGCCCGTAGACGGCCGCATCGGCAAACATGTCCAGCGAGTCGGCAATCAGCCCAGTCGATTGAGCAATGAGGCCAGCACTCATTTCTGCGACAAACATCGCGCCATTGATGCCTAGCAAGATTTTTAGAGTGCTGGCTTCCTTTGAAGCATTCAGCTCTTCACTGGCACTGTTAGCCGATATGGACTCAGGGCTGACTGGCTGCGTACCCAGGAGCGTTGCTCCCAAGCCAAGTGACTCCAGCTTGATAGCAATCTGATCTACGGGCCCTTCGTGAAATACACTTACCTGTCTACCGGGTAGATCAAAAGATAATGAAGCAATCTCCTGCAAGCCATTCAGTGCGAGTCTGATCATCCTTTCTTCGGAAGGACAGTCCATTTTTGGCACCGAAAACTTACTGATCCAGGTCCCTTCATTCAATGGTTTTGCTGCTGCTTCTGGGCCTTTCGAAGCGGGGCCACAGCCACAGGATTTGTCACAAGAACTCATGGACCGCTCCTCCAAATGCATTTAGTCCTTTCGATTACAAACCTTATAGCCATTATAAGGTCAAGCGGAAAAGCTGATTCCTCGATTGTAGCTCTTTCATTCAATTCAAACTCCAGCCGCTGACATATCGTCTTCGCTTCCTTCAGGAGGTGAAAGATGATTATTATTATCCGATACGCCATACGCTGGATGAGCTATCCGCTCATATTTGGTGGCAGCGCTGCCTTTATGATCTGGGCGCTCTACACCGGCATTCCGCCATGGCCGACTACGCTCCTGATCGTCATGGTGAGCTTGTTCGCGATCGCCGGATTGGAACGATTCCAACCTTTTCGTAGGTCTTGGCTCGAAGATCATCAAGACACCACCACCGACGCATTGCATATGCTGGTCAACCTTTCCGTCATTCAGTTCACTGCTGAAGTCCTGGCCAAGCTTGGAGATGCGGTGCCGGCATCAGTTCGCCTTTTTCCCAGCGAGAGTCCCCTCTGGTTACAGCTGGTTCTGGTCGCAACCGTCCTCGATTTAAGCCTGTATGTCATGCATCGCATCAGCCATCGGGTGCATTGGCTGTGGCGTATGCACATGATTCATCACAGCGCAGATAGACTGTATTGGATGAATGGGGAGCGCAGACATCCTCTACATGCGGCGCTAATGGCCGGACCGGGATTAGTGATTCTGCTCGCATCAGGCGCGCCGTCGGCGGTTGTCGCAACTTGGTTCAGCATCTTGACCGTTCACTTGGCCTTTCAGCATTCAAACCTCGATTACTCGCTGGGTTGGCTACGCAACGTGATGGCAGTCGCGGAGTCACATCGCTGGCACCATAAGCGGGAGTTCGAGGATGCCCAGGTAAACTTTGGGGAGTTCTTCCTTTTATGGGATCACCTATTCGGAACCTTCTATGAGGGAGCGGAGAAGCTCGGTGATGCCCAAGTAGGTCTCCAAGAGCGGGACTATCCGACTGGGTATCGAGCGCAACTGATCGCACCGTTTCGGCGCTAGCTTTGGAAACGTACGACTATAATGATCACTCAGCTAATTCTTCTGTTAGCGGCCCTTCGTGAGCGGCTGTAGAGTCGCCTTGAGATCGAATTCATGTGGTTTTGAGCAGATATGTAACGATATTAGCGAGTTTATGTCTTTTGCATAAATTCGCTAATTTCGATACATACGCTGCGGCTAGCGCTCTTACTCAATCGCATTTGCCAGAAAACGACGCCGCCATTATTCCCTTTCGGTTGGTCAAATCGACCTCGGTGTTAAGAATCGATTCAGCATCCGCCACTCTCAGATCTTTCTTGTAATTGGGGTGAATGACCTTAAGATGATTTTATCTGGCCATCATCGGTTTTTTTCATGGATGTTTCTCGGGGGTAGGTCGAAATGGCAGAGCAAGAAGACGCTAAAGTCGCCGGCGGGCGCTTTAACACGAATGATGAGACGAAGCGGATCGTATGGATACAGGCCGCTGGTCATTGTGAACTGTGTGGTACAGATCTAACGTTCGACTATCGTGTCGGCAAACCGATGAAATGGGGCGAAGTGGCGCATATCCTACCCGCCAGTCCGAAGGGGCCTCGGGGCCGCGCAGATCATGACGCTGAGGCTCATACCAACGATACCGCTAACCTGATGCTCCTGTGCCCAGGCTGTCATGACAAAATTGATCGTGACGCAGATGGTTACCCTGAAAATGATTTGAGTGGTTTACACCAAGCGTACCTGGAACGCATCCGACTCGCCGCAACGACCCCCGATGGTGGCAGAGCCATTCCTCTCATCGTCCAAAGTCAGCATTTCCAGACGATCACCGATATTCCCGTTCGCGATCTGTTGACTGCGATGTCTGCTGAGGGATTAACCGCCTTCGATCAAGGCATCAAAATCACCTTCGCTGCGCCCGGACCACGCGGCAGAGACACCACTTATTGGCAGAACGTCAAAGACAATGTGCAGTATGAGCTTGAGCAGCAACTCAAGCGTCGCGGCGGCACCTATGGCGACTCGCCCGCGCTAGCAGTGGTAGGCTTGGCCGACATTCCGGCTTTGATGATGTTGGGCCAGAGTATCGGCGACCGTTCCAAGCGCTTGATCTTCTCCTTTCACCGCGAGCATCTTTTGCGCTGGCCCGATCAGTCCGCTGAGCCGCCCGTTTTTTTGTTTACACCTCCCTCCGACGGCGAAGGGGCACTGGCGCTTGTGCTCTCCATTTCTGCGCAAGTTCCAGTTCGAGACGTGATCGACGCTCTGCCCGGTGCACGTATAGCAGAGCTGTCGATCCCGGAGCCAAGCTATGCGATGGTACAAAACCGTCGGGTGATTCATGCCTTTCGTGACGCACTTCAAATACGACTGAGCCAGCTTGAAGCTCTGACTCCTACCCCTATCCACGTCTTCGCTGCTATTCCTGCGGCATTGGCCATCGAGTTTGGCGCGTTGCTCACAACGCAGCACCAACATACGTACCTGATCTTCGATCGGGACAAAGAAAATCAAGATCGGTTTACGCAAACACTGCAATTGGGCTCGGTGGCCCAGGAGGCTAGGTAAATGCTATTGAACAACGAACATACCAAGCGCAGCAGTTGGGAGTATTTTCTGCTTCGCGCCGCGCGGGAAATCTCGCTGTCGGAAGCGCAGTACGAAAAAATAAATGACCGCTACTCTCAACTGGAAAAAATCCTCTCGGCTTCCGACAACCCGCTGCTCGCTGAGGCACATATCTTTGTTCAAGGCTCGATGCGGCTGAAAACGACCATCAAGCCAATCCCCGGTGCGCCTGCGGATCTGGACACCATTGATGCGGACGCGATTATCTGGCTCCCTCACGCTCAAGGCGCTAGTGCGATCGAAGTTCTAGAAGCGATTGAGCAGCGTTTTAGGGAAGGCTCTCGCGTTCAGGAAGAAGTTAAACAATTACGTCGTGGCATCCGGATCGTTTATGCCGACGAAAATCCGGGTTTCCACATCGATGTCACGCCTGCCCGCGCGATCAATGGAAATGGCGAAGCAAACGGCGAGGGTAAGCTGGAGGTCCCGGATCGGGTCACAGGGTGGAAAGCAAGCAGCCCTATCCCTTACTCGAATTGGTTACAGGTTGCTTCTGCCCAGGAAATCTCTCTGGAAAGCTTGGTGGTTGCCAAAAGCCAGCGGATGCTCGATGCCGCGACACAGGATCCTTTACCGCATTATCAGGATTACATTGAGCAAGATCCGCTGCGTGCGACCATAAAGCTGCTCAAGCGTCATCGCGATGAATGGGCCATCAACACAAGGAGCGCTGATACTCGCCCCATATCTGCGGTCATCACCACCCTGGCCACTCACGCATACCTGGATGTCGTGAAGGAATCGCAGTCGAAGCCTTTGGCTCCGCTCGATGCAATTCTGGAAATCGTTCGCAGAATGCCGCAGCACATCGCGCATAGAGGTAGCGATTGCTTTGTCTGCAACCCTGCCGATAACGGCGAAAACTTTGCAGAGAAATGGAATCGACCGGGCGAGGGGCAAGGCTTTCGCCAAGCGTTTGCCAAGTGGCATGCGGACGCCAGTGCATCCGTCTCCTTGGGTTTGGAAAGTTTTGAATCCAATGATTCTTTTGCCGAGGCAGTGAAAAAGAATTTCGGTATTGCACCGGCATTCATTACGACAGTGAACAATGAGATCCCTGCGAATTGGACGATGCCCGGCCGACCGGATGGCACCACTCGAAACTCTGCTTCGATGGGGTCGCTCTTCGGAGGGGCCAGCGGTGGCGGAACCTCTCAGTCGAGCGTAAAGCCAGTTGGACGCCTTGGTTGATCCTATTAAGACGCCATTGCAGCGCGGAATCGCCGCACTGCGAAATACCTTAGGTCAGGATGCCGCCGATGCATTGCTCCAGCCCGCACCCATGCGGGCTGACGAAGCGGCGTCCTTTCACTTTCCCTTGCCCATCGATTACACGGGGCAGGAGCGGCGACTGCGTATTGGTTTCCCCTCCAACTTTCCCCGTGGCCTCTTGCGGCTGAATGTCGAACCCTCTCCATGGTTGGTTTGGCCGCATGCCACCAAGTCAGGGCTTTGCCTTCATGGCTTTCAGGAACGCCCCATTATGGGCTCCCCGGAGGTCGTGGTAGAGGACAGCCTTGCTCGTTTGGCCCAGATCGTTTCGTTGTCCAAGATGGGATCAAGTCAGGCAACGCGCGATATCGAATTTCAGAATGAGATCACTACCTACTGGTCTTTTCAGCACGGACAGTCGTACCAGAACCTTTTACTTTTGGGTCGACCTCAGGCTGCCTCGCAGTTGTTTGCTCTCAGCGATCCGCGCCGGGCTCTGCCATCCGGACAGGAAACGGTTTGGCTAGCATCGAACATAGCTGCACTCAAAGGGCATTACCGACGGGTTGTCGGGCGCTCCGCTGTCATTCGCGCGGCCGAAACTCCTGGCTTTTACGTCAAGCTTCAGACTTATCCGGATATCCGCACCTCGGATCCAGAAGATTTATTGCTATGGCTCACGCCACACCTTCAACCAGACGATGCCGAGCAATTGCTGGCATGGTTTGAGCTGCATGGAACGTTGGCGAGTCGATGGATTGTCCTGGAGCTTCCCGGGGGGACGGATGCTCCAACTTATTGCCTCAATGTGCGCTCGCTTGGCGTACAGCAAGAGCGGGGGGCAAAGTTTGGCTTGCGCACAGCGCGCCGCCGGCCAGCCAACGCAAATGCACATCCTCCGGCACTTGTCCGCGCAACTCCCCTAGACGTGCTTGATCGTGCGTCTATTCTGTCCCGCGATATAAGCGGCACTGCAAAGCACCTTGAAAATGCTCGGGTCGTTTGTGTTGGCGTTGGCTCGTTAGGCAGTGCGGTGGCAATACAATTGGCACGCTCCGGTGTCGGCCACCTTACCCTCATCGATCCTGACACTCTGGTGTCAGCCAATCTGGGTAGGCACGTTCTGGGAGCGGATAGCCTAGGGAGGCTGAAAGCCTCAGCGTTGAGGGACAAGATTCTGTTAGATCTTCCGACTACAGAATGCACCGCTTATTCGACTTTCGCCGAAGTAGTTATGAGCAGCAAACCAGAAGTGTTCGATAACGCAGATCTTGTGGTGATTACGACAGCAGACTGGCAGTCGGAGGTCACTGTATGGCGAGCCAAATCCAGCGGCGTTTCTTGGGGACTTTTACAAGCCTGGAGCGAACCGTATACCCAGGTAGGCCACGCGCTATTCGCACCAGCCGGTACCTTTGATGGCCGTCATTTATTCACGGAGATCGGCGATTTTCTTCATAAGTTTACAGAGTGGCCGGGAGGAGGTGTGGTTCCACTGCCGGCTTGTGGGGAGAGCTTTATTCCAGGCGGATCACTGGGGATGACCAATATTGCCTCTATGGTGTCGCACACGGCTTTACGCGCATTGACCGGCAACATTGCCACTGCATCTTGGGTCAGCAGTATTTACAGGCCTGAAGATGTGCCGAGCCTAGGAGGCCAATACCACGGGCCCAAACTGCCAGAGGGGGCGCAGCAACTCCTACTCGAGCGCGGATGGCCGGAACCTAAGGATGAAATGGTATGACGGATATCGCTTGGCGCTGGAGATGGGCGGAGGTGGATTCCGAGCTATTGGTGTCGCAAGCTGTCGCGGACATTTTGGATAGTCATCGGCAGGGCCTCTTTGGCGTGGAGCTAGGGGGACAGTTATTCGTCAACCCGGTTAATCCGAAAGGGTTGCTGCTGGCCTTGGCCACGTTGCCTCATCGCGCCGATCAGTCAGGCTGGTCTTGGCTAGAGTTGGATGCGGAGCGGTGCTGCCAGGAGATCCAAGCTGCTAACGAACAAGGGTTACGTCTGGTGGGCTATTGGCATACGCATCCCCAATCTGTTCCGGTGATTTCTCCGGCAGACATAGGAAGTTTCTCCAGATTTGCTGCGCGTTACACGCAGGATCTGCCGCACCCAATAGCCGTTATCGTTGGCAAGTCCGAAAAACCAGAAGGCATCAAGGCGTGGTCGTTCAGGGGCGGCAGATATGTTGAGGCAACCTGGCTCAGATAAGCTTCAAGTCGGTGCCATGGGAGGCACGTCAGAGGTTACCTTTACCCGCCAGCATTAGTGCGAAGAGCTCTGCCTGAAAGCGAGCATCATCCAATGCGTTATGGTTCGGTTCGCTGAGCGGCTTCAGCGCAGCGGTCATCTTGGATGATTTTGTTTCCTGCCAGCTGCAACCTACAGCTCCCATGAAGTAGGCCTTCATGTCGATAGCGGTAAAACCAAAGGGGTTGGTTTCCAAGTATTTATGGAAGTAGTAGTTGACGAATGACCAGTCAAACGGTGCATTGAGTCCTACGAAAATGACCTTCTGCCCCGTTTGGCAGGAAGATTTCAGCCATTCACCAAATGTCAGCATCGCCTGTTGCGGAGTGAGTCCTTCGCGCTCCAGCTTCTCCAGACTCAGCCCCGATACTGCCAGTGCTTCTGGGTCGTGTTTTGGGCTGTCAGGCCGTAGCTCAAGATAGATGGATGTGGCAGGTTGATCTACAAGGCAGGCTCCAATGGAAAGCAGACTGTATTCGCCTGGTATAGGTCCAGAAGTCTCGACGTCGACGGAAACATAAAGCTCAACAGGGTTCATGTCATATCCTTTTCGTGTAGTTGCCAGATCAAGCTCGTAACCATGTGACGGTGGAAAGGCGGCAAAGCCATTGACCCATTTTTTGCTGTTTTACTCGCTATCCGGCGTTCGAGCAGCGGCAGTGCATGTCTACTAGAGGAGTGCACGTTCCTTTGGTCAGCTCTGCGCCCGAGCATAATGATGTGTGTCATTCTCTAATCGCGGATGAGGGCCGGACAATCATGAGCGAGCGTTGGATAGTTAAGTGCCAGAATACTGAGGACGGTACTGGCGACATCATCATTGACCTACCTCCAGAATTGCTTGACCAAATGGGGTTAGGTGTTGGGGACGACCTGGAGCTAACGGTAGCGAATGGCACATTAGTGCTGATGCCCCTGGACAACGCAACATCAGTGCGGCCAATGTTTGCTGGCGTCCTGCGTCATGATGTCTATCATGCTTACCGCACGCGTCTGGAGGCGCTTCTTCATATCTCGGTCAATGCTTCGGATCTGGACATTCACGACGTGATTGTAGCTGGCTTCTCGGCCAGCCTGATCAATGTGCTCTGTGATGATGGAACCCTAAGCGACGAAGAACGCGACAGAATCATTCAACCCAAAACGCTCAAAAAAAAATTGGCAGCCAATCAGCTCTTAACGTTGCATGAGAGCGACCGCCTGTTCCGGTTTGGACACATTACTGCAATGGCCGAGGTGATCTTCGGTGACAAAGAGAAGGCCAAACGATGGCTTTCAAAACCCAAAGCCCGTTTTGTGGGAGAGAGCCCATCGGCGATGCTCACTACAACTATTGGCACACATCTAGTCGAAGAAATGCTGATTCAGGTGGCTGAGGGCATGTCATCGTAATCCAGCCGCAGCCGATTCGTGAGAATCGCTTTTCCCTGAAGATAGGGCGTCTTGCGTCAAAACAAAATAACGCAGGCTTAATGCTGATGGGCTTATATCGCGCGTTATCAAGCGGCTTGCATGCGCTAGCTGAAAGCCTGTGTCTAATTAATTGTTCGCGCCAATTCTGACGGCTACACTCCAACCCCATGAAACGCTACCTGCGGTTTTGTCTTATTTTTGTGATCAGCCTGGCGCTTCCCCTCAGCGGGATGGCGGGGGTGCAGGCACCGACAGAACCGTGCCCGATGAAAGCCACGGGCATGGTGATGATGGACGACATGGGCATGGATTGCGGATTCCATGACCATCCGGACACCCATTCCACCAACATCCGGACACTGATTCCACGCTGATCCGGACACTCATTCCACAAGCATCCGGACACCGATTCCACGGCCATCCGGACACTTTGAGGCAGGCAGCAACGCAGGATTATTCACTACCATCGGCCTCTTTTATCGAAGCGAAGAGGTCGTCGTGGAGCGTTTATCCATGCGTAAAATCCGAGAGGTACTACGCCTAAAGTTCGACGCCGGCCTGTCCGTGCGCAAGATCGCCGCCAGCTTATCCATCGGCCATTCGAGTGCAGGAGATTACCTTTGCCGGTTCGCCGCAAGTGGGCTTCAGTGGCCCATCGATATTTCTGATGCGGAGCTGAATCGACGGCTGTTTCCACCGGCAGTGCCGGTGCCCACCGACCAGCGCCCGATGCCTGACTGGGCGTGGGTACACGCGGAGTTGCGCCGCCCCGGCGTCACTCTGGCCTTGCTCTGGCAGGAATATCGACTCGCTCACCCGCAAGGCTTCCAATACAGCTGGTTCTGCGAGCACTACCGCCTTTGGGCCGCCAAGGTCGACGTGGTCATGCGCCAGGAGCATCGTGCTGGCGAAAAGCTGTTCGTCGATTACTCCGGGCAAACAGCGCCGGTCATCGACCGGCAAACCGGCGAGATCCGCCAGGCGCAGATCTTCGTCGCCGTTCTCGGCGCGTCCAGCTACACCTTTGCCGAGGCCACCTGGTCGCAGAAACTGCCCGACTGGCTGGGCTCGCACGTCCGATGTTTTGCTTTTTTCGGCGGCACAACGCAGATCTTGGTGCCCGATAATCTGCGCAGTGGCGTGACTAAAGCGCACCGTTACGAGCCGGATATCAACCCCAGCTACCGCGATCTGGCCGAGCATTACGGCGTCGCCGTCTTGCCTGCTCGCTCGCGCAAGCCCAAGGACAAAGCCAAGGTCGAAGTCGGCGTGCAAGTGGTCGAACGCTGGATCCTGGCGGTGCTGCGCAACCGGCAGTTCTTCTCGTTGGGCGAACTCAACACAGCCATCGCGCTGCTGCTGGATCGCCTCAACCACAAGCCCTTCAAAAAGCTGCCCGGCTCACGCCGGTCAGCCTTCGAGGCCCTCGACCAACCGGCCCTGCAAGGGCTGCCGGAACACCCTTACGTCTATGCCGAATGGAAAAAAGTGCGCGTCCACATCGACTATCACGTCGAGGTCGATGGCCACTTCTACTCGGTGCCGTACCAACTAGTGAAGCACCAACTCGAAGTACGACTCACCGCCCAGACCGTCGAGTGCTTCCACGCCAACCAGCGCGTGGCCAGCCACCTTCGCTCACAGCACAAAGGCCGCCACACCACCCAAACCGAGCACATGCCCAAGAGCCACCGCGAGCACGCCGAATGGACTCCACAACGGTTGATCCGCTGGGCCGAGCAGACAGGGCCGAACACCGCTGGCGTTATCGCCTACATCCTCGAACGCCGAATCCATCCGCAGCACGGCTTCCGCGCCTGCCTGGGCATCCTGCGCCTGAGCAAACAGCACGGCGAAGAGCGGCTGGAAGCCGCTTGCCAGCGTGCGCTAGCACTGGGAGCGTGCAGTTACAAGAGCCTTGAATCGATCCTGCGCCAAGGGCTGGAGCGGCTGCCGCTGGCCCAGCAAAACCTGCCGCTGCTGCCCGACGAGCACATCAACCTGCGCGGCCCCGGCTACTACCACTGACCTGAAAAAGGAGCATCAAAATGCTACCGAACCCGACCCTGGACAAGCTACAAACCCTGCGCCTGCACGGCATGATCAAGTCGCTGGGCGAGCAACACGCAACGCCCGATATCAATGATCTCAGCTTCGACGAACGCTTCGGTCTGATGGTCGATCGCGAGCTGACCGAGCGCGAAGACGCCCGCCTGACCACTCGCCTCAAAGCAGCGCGGTTGCGCCATAACGCCTGCCTGGAAGACATCGACTACCGCAGCCCTCGTGGCCTGGACAAGGCGCTGATCCTGCAACTGGGCAGCGGCCAGTGGCTGCGCGACGGCCTGAACCTGATCATCGGCGGCCCAACCGGCGTAGGCAAAACCTGGCTCGCCTGCGCGCTGGCCCACAAGGCCTGCCGCGACGGCTACAGCGTGCGCTACCTGCGCCTGCCACGCTTGTTGGAGGAACTGGGCCTGGCCCACGGCGACGGCCGCTTCGCCAAACTGATGGCCGGCTATGCCAAGACTGACCTGCTGATCTTGGACGACTGGGGCCTGGCACCGTTTACCGCCGCGCAACGCCGCGACATGCTTGAGCTGCTGGACGACCGCTACGGCAACCGCTCGACACTGGTGACCAGCCAGATGCCGGTGGACAAATGGCATGCGCTGATCGGTGATCCGACCTTAGGCGATGCGATCCTCGACCGGCTGGTGCACAACGCATATAGGATCGAACTGAAGGGCGAATCGATGCGCAGGCGCGCAACGAAATTGACTGCAACCGGGACTTCAGACTAACAATGCGAACCTGCGTCGCTGCGCTCCGACTGCCTGTCCGAATGAGCGTGGAACGAGTGTCCGGATGTTCGTGGGCTGAGTGTCCGAATGGCGTGGAATCCGCACATGGATTGTTGCAATGACATGAAGAGCCCGACCGAGCATGGGAAACCCTGCAAACCGGGTCAGGAGTGCAAGACGGGCGGGATGCTGCAGGTTTCGATCGTCAAGCCGCCCGTGACTCTGTTCAGCCCCGTCGTGCTGGCCTTTTCCAGCGATTCCGTTCCTTTGCCCACCCCATCCGGGGTATGGCGACCACCCCGCGTCTGATTCTTGTCCGTTATTGAACCTCATCCTGTTTTAACGGGATGGCTTGGCTGTGCGCAGGCCTTTTGACGCGCTCAGCGGATCATCACAGGAATCGCAAACATGAACCCCAAGTGCTTTTGCACAGGTTGGTCCCTAGTGGTCGGCCTGGCGGCAAGCGTACTGGCCTTGCCGAGCTTCGCTACCTCGCTGACGCTCGACGAAGCCTTGCGGCTGGCCGAAAACACCGCGCCGTCGCTGTCTGCACATGACGCAAAGATTCTGGCTGCCAGCAGTGCGGCCATTCCAGCGGGTGAGCTACCTGACCCGAAGTTGCTCGCCGGTCTGCAGAACTATCCCATAGGCGGCCCAGATCGCTGGAGCGTCAATGATGACTTCATGACCATGCAAATGGTCGGGGTCAGGCAAGACATGCCCAATAGTGACAAGCGCAGGGCGCGGATCGAGGTGGCCAAAGCAGGGGTTGAACGTGCCGCTGCCGAGCGTCAGGTCGAACGCCTGAACGTGCGCCAAGCCACCGCGCTGGCCTGGATCAGCAGCTATTCAATCGAACGCAAAGACGCGCTGTTCCAGGACTTCTACAAGGAGAACCGCCTGCTGAGCGACACCGTCCGTGCGCAAATTGCCGGCGGTCGCGCACAACCGGCCGATGCCGTGACACCGAAGCAGGAAGCGGCGCAACTGGCCGAGCAGCAGGACGATCTGATACGCCAGCGTGCTCAGGCGCGCGCGGCGTTGAAACGCTGGATTGGTCCGGCCGCCAACGCAACGCCGGCGGGAAGTCTTCCGCAGTGGCCGATCGATACGCCAGGCTTGCCCCATAAGCTGCAACACCATCCCGAGCTGGCCGCGTACGGGCCGATGACCCGTGAAGCACAAGCCAAGGTGCGCGAGGCGCAGGCGGAGAAAAAGTCCGATTGGAGTTGGGAGGTGGATTATCAGCACCGTGATCGGCAGTTCGGCGACATGGTCAGCGTGCAACTTTCCTGGGATCTGCCGCTTTCTCCGCAGACCCGGCAGAACCCCAAAATTGCCGCCCGGGAAGCCGAAGTCAACCAACTCGAATCCGAGCGCGAAGCCTTGTCACGCGAGCATACCGAACAACTGGAAAGTGAACTGGCTGACTATGAACGGCTCAATCGTGCGGTCCAGCGCAATGCGCAAAGTCTGCTGCCGCTGGCCAAAGAAAAAGTCGAACTCAGCATGGCTAGCTATCGCGCCGGTAAAGGCGATTTGAATGCGGTTGTCGCCGCCCGACGTGAACTCATCGAGGCTCGCCTCAAACAAGTCGAAGTGGAGGAACAGCGAGCACTGACCAATGCACGACTGTATTTTGCGTATGGAGAGGCCAGCCAATGAGCCTTAAAAAGAGTGGGGTGTTGTTGGCAGGCGTTGCCATGGCAGTGGGCATCGCCGGTGGTTACTGGCTGGCGCTTCAACGCGTCAGCGAAGTGAAGGGCGCTTCGCCTGAGCAAAATCTAAACGCACCAAATGAACGCAAAGCACTGTATTGGTATGACCCGATGTATCCCCAACAGAAGTTCGACAAACCGGGTAAATCGCCTTTCATGGACATGCAGCTGGTTCCACAATACGCCAGTGGCGGCAACGATCAAGCGACGGTCAGCATCGATCCGAGCGTGGCGCAGAATCTCGGTCTGCGCTCGGCGATGGTCAGCCGTGGAGTGTTTGCGTCCAGCCTTGATGTGAGTGGCATCCTCGCCTTTAACGAACGGGATGTCGCGGTTATCCAAGCCCGTACTCCAGGCTTTGTAGAGCGGGTCTACGCCCATGCACCCGGTGATCTGCTCAAAGCCAATGCGGCGCTGGCGGATATTCTGGTGCCCGAGTGGGCGGCGGCTCAGACTGAGTTCCTGGCCCTGAAAAACAACGGTGATCGCGACTTGCTCGCCGCCGCGCGGCAGCGCTTACGGCTCAGTGGAATGCCGCCGGGAGTGATTGCCCAGGTCGAACGTAGCGGTAAGATCCAACCTTATCTGACGTTGACCAGCCCGATTGGCGGGGTGCTGCAAGAGCTCAACCTGCGCATAGGCATGACCGTCGCGGCGGGCGAGACGCTGGCGCGAGTCAATGGTCTGAGCAGTATCTGGCTGGCGGTGTCCGTTCCTGAATCCGACGCGGGCACCATCGCCGAGGGGCAAAAGGTCGAGGCGCAGTTGCCGGCCTTCCCTGGGACCAAGGTCAATGGCACTGTCAGCACAATTCTGCCGGACACCAATGCGGACAGCCGTACCCTGCGCGTACGGGTCGAACTACCCAATCCAGACGGCCGCCTAAGGCCCGGTTTGACGGCGCAAGTGCGCTTGAGCAGCTCAACTGAGCAGAGTGTGTTGTGGGTGCCGAGCGAGGCGGTCATTCGCACGGGTCGACGTGCCTTGGTGATGCTAGCCGAAGATGCTGGCCGTTATCGCCCCGTTGAAGTGCAGCTCGGGCAGGAAAGCAGTGGCAAGACAGTAATCGTTAAAGGTCTGGATGAAGGTCAGAAGGTAGTTACCTCGGGGCAATTTCTGCTCGACTCGGAGGCCAGTCTCAAGGGTATCGTGGCCAGTTCAGCAGACGAACCACCTCGTATCGCAGCAGCCTTAAGTTTGCATGAGGCAGATGGGCAGATCGTCGAAATCGACGATAAAGAAGTCACACTCGCCCACGGCCCCTTCAAGACACTGGGCATGCCGGGCATGACGATGACGTTTCCACTTGCCAATCCGACCCTGATTCAGGGTCTGAAAACGGGCGACAAGGTTCGGGTCGCGGTGAGCCAAACCGACGATGGATTGCGTGTCGAGCGTCTAGATAAAACGGGAGGTCAGCCATGATCGCTGCCCTCATCCGTTGGTCTGTTGCCAACCGCTTTTTGGTGCTGTTGGCGACACTTTTCGTCACAGCTTTGGGCATCTGGTCAGTTCAGAATACGCCCATCGATGCCCTACCGGATCTCTCCGATGTACAGGTGATCATCCGTACCCCTTATCCGGGACAAGCACCGCAGATTGTCGAGAATCAGGTCACCTATCCGCTGGCCACTACCATGCTTTCAGTACCTGGAGCCAAGACCGTGCGCGGGTACTCCTTCTTCGGCGACAGCTTTGTTTACGTGCTGTTCGAAGACGGTACGGACTTGTACTGGGCTCGCTCTCGGGTGCTGGAGTATTTGAGTCAAATACAAAGCCGGTTGCCAGCTAGCGCAAAGCCCGCATTGGGGCCGGATGCTACGGGAGTGGGCTGGATCTATCAGTACGCACTGGTGGATCGCACTGGTGGGCACGATCTCGCGCAACTTCGTGCGCTTCAAGATTGGTTCCTGAAATTTGAACTCAAGACGCTGCCCAATGTTGCGGAAGTGGCCACCGTGGGCGGCATGGTCAAGCAATACCAAGTACAGCTCGATCCGCTCAAGATGGCCAATCTCGGGATCACTCAGGCACAGGTGACTGAAGCCATCGGCAAGGCCAATCAGGAAACCGGTGGTGCCGTGCTGGAAATGGCCGAAACCGAGTTTATCGTGCGAGCTTCGGGTTATCTAAAGACGCTCAACGATTTTCGGACGATCCCGCTGAAGTTGGAGTCAGACGGTGTGCCTGTAAGCCTTGGCGATGTCGCCACGATTCAGCTTGGGCCGGAAATGAGACGAGGCATCACTGAACTTGACGGGGAAGGCGAGACCGTCGGTGGGGTGGTGATTTTGCGCAGCGGTAAGAATGCTCGCGAGACCATTACGGCGGTGAAGAGCAAACTGGATGAGCTGAAAAGCAGTCTCCCAGCAGGCGTAGAAATCGTCACAACCTACGATCGCAGCAAGCTGATCGACCGCGCAGTAGACAACCTCAGTTACAAGCTGATGGAAGAGTTCATCGTCGTTGCCCTGGTGTGCGGGATCTTCCTCTGGCACCTGCGCTCATCCTTGGTGGCAATCATTTCGCTACCTGTGGGGGTGTTGATTGCATTCATTGTCATGCGATACCAGGGCATCAACGCCAACATCATGTCCTTGGGTGGGATCGCTATCGCTATCGGTGCCATGGTCGATGCCGCAGTGGTGATGATTGAAAACGCACACAAAAAAATAGAATCCTGGCACACCTCTCATCCTGGGCAGGAGTTGAAGGGTGAGCAGCATTGGCATGTGATGACCGATGCAGCGGCCGAGGTCGGCCCCGCGCTTTTCTTTTGTCTGTTGATCATCACTCTGTCGTTCATTCCGGTGTTCACGTTGGAGGCTCAGGAAGGAAGATTGTTTGGCCCACTGGCGTTTACCAAGACCTACGCCATGGCGGCAGCTGCGGGATTGTCGGTCACGTTGGTGCCGGTGTTGATGGGTTACTGGATTCGGGGACGAATTCCGAGTGAGCAACAGAACCCATTAAACCGCTGGTTGATACGGATCTACCAACCCGCGTTGGACGCAGTTCTGCGTCGTCCGAAAACCACTCTGCTGGTGGCGCTGTTGGTATTTGTCAGTGCGCTATGGCCAATGTTTCGCTTGGGTGGGGAGTTCCTTCCACCACTGGACGAAGGGGATCTGCTCTACATGCCTTCAGCCCTGCCGGGGTTGTCGGCACAGAAGGCTGCACAACTGCTGCAACAGACCGATCGCCTAATCAAAACAGTCCCTGAAGTTGAACACGTTTTCGGTAAGGCCGGTCGTGCTGAGACCGCTACCGATCCAGCGCCGTTGGAAATGTTTGAAACCACAATTCAGTTCAAACCCCAAGAGCAATGGCGCCCAGGCATGACCCAGGAAAAATTGGTGGAGGAGCTGGACCGCGTGGTACGCGTGCCTGGCCTGACCAATATATGGATACCCCCGATTCGCAACCGCATCGACATGCTGGCCACAGGGATCAAAAGTCCCATCGGGGTGAAAGTTGCCGGCACTAACCTGACGGAAATCGATTCGGTCACACAGGCGGTTGAAAAGGCAGCCAAGAATGTGCCGGGTGTCAGCTCCGCGTTGGCCGAGCGCCTGACCGGTGGCCGCTACATCGATGTGGATATCGATCGTAATGCAGCCGCCCGCTACGGCATGAATATCGCTGATGTGCAGTCCATCGTGGCCGGTGCTATCGGAGGCGAAAATATCGGGGAGACCGTTGAGGGGCTCGCACGTTTTCCGATCAGCGTCCGTTATCCGCGAGAGTGGCGTGACTCACCGGGAGCCTTGGAACAATTGCCCATCTACACATCGTCAGGCATCCAGATCACCCTCGGTACTGTGGCAAAAATCAAGATCACTGACGGTCCACCAATGCTCAAGAGCGAGAACGCGCGGCCTTCGGGCTGGGTGTACATCGATGTGCGTGGTCGTGACATTGCCTCCGTGGTCGCCGATCTTCGTCAGGTCGTCAATCAACAGGTCAAGTTGCAGCCTGGTATGAGCCTGAGCTACTCGGGGCAGTTCGAGTTTCTCGAAAGAGCTAACGCACGACTCAAACTGGTCGTACCGGCCACGCTATTGATCATCTTCGTGCTGCTTTACCTGACATTCGCTCGATTCGATGAGGCCTTGTTGATCATGGCCACACTCCCTTTTGCTCTCACCGGAGGGGCATGGTTCCTCTATTTGCTAGGTTTCAATCTGTCGGTGGCAACGGGGGTCGGCTTCATCGCACTAGCCGGAGTTTCTGCGGAGTTTGGCGTGATTATGCTGCTCTACCTGAAGAATGCTTGGGCCGAACGTTTAGACATTGGCGATAACTCTGAACGTGCACTAGTGGCGTCGATTCGTGAAGGCGCTGTGCAGCGGGTGCGTCCCAAAGCTATGACTGTGGCTGTCATCATCGCGGGCCTGTTGCCCATACTGTTGGGCAGTGGGACCGGCAGCGAAGTGATGAGCCGAATTGCCGCGCCAATGGTCGGCGGCATGGTAACCGCGCCCTTGCTTTCCCTGTTTGTCATCCCGGCGGCCTATCGCTTAATGCGTCGTCGAAATCTACCTAGCAAACCCGTAACTCTGAAAGGAAATGTCGTATGAAACTGACCCTTATTACAGTTGCCAGCACTGCGGTTGTGCTCTCTTTCGCTGCCCATGCACAAGATACGTCAGCAATGAAAATGGACGGTATGGAAGGCATGGAAATGAAGCAGGAGTCAAAGCAGATGGCTGTCGCCAATGCCGAGGGCACGATCAAGGCCATTGATCCTGCGAAACATACCGTGACACTCGCTCACGGTGCCGTTCCAGCTGTTCAATGGCCGCCGATGACCATGGCCTTTTCCGTATCGGATGATCAGTTGGCAGGGTTGAAGGTAGGAGATCGTGTGTCATTCACCTTTCGGGTCGAGGGAGGTAAAGGAACGATTGTCTCCATAAAGAAATGAGTTACTAATGCTGTCGGTGACCGGCAAGCATCGTGGTGCCGGTCACCGACCATCATTTCATCAACGTACCCTGAGTGTTTATTTGATAGATGTTTAAATGGAGCGCTGATTTACCCGTTTCGACAGCTCTTCAGCCGACTCTTTGCGTTCCGAGTAACGGTCTACCAAGTAATCCTGACGGTCACGTAATAGCAGGGTGAACTTCATCAGTTCCTCCATTACGTCGACCAGGCGATCATAGTAGGACGAAGGCTTCATACGCCCATCCTCGTCGAATTCGGTAAACGCTTTGGGCACTGAGGACTGATTGGGGATTGTCACCATGCGCATCCAGCGACCCAGTACCCGCAACTGATTCACCACGTTAAAAGACTGAGAGCCGCCGCAAACCTGCATGACTGCCAAGGTTTTACCTTGGGTCGGACGTACCGCGCCCATCGCCAAAGGCACCCAGTCGATCTGAGCTTTAAAGACGGCGCTCATTGACCCATGACGCTCAGGTGAACACCACACCTGTCCTTCCGACCACTGCATCAGCTCGCGGAGTTCCGCGACTTTGGGGTGGGTATCCGGAGCATCATCAGGCAGTGGTAATCCTGACGGGTTGAAGATTCGTGTTTCCGCACCGAAGTGCTCCAGCAATCGAGCTGCTTCTTGGGTAACCAACCGGCTGAACGAACGCTCGCGGGTCGACCCGTAGATCAGAAGGATGCGCGGTTTATGCGTGGACGGCTCACGAGGAGTGAGTCGTTCCATGCTTGGGACGTCGATGAGATCTGCTTCGATGTTTGGGAAATGGTCTTTCATAGTGACTCCTGGCACCAGCGGGACATGGCCTACAACGTGCCGATGCGGGCTAGCTCAGTTTTAAGGTCTTCAGTACTCAAGGTATCGATAGGCAACGAAATGAAGGCGTTTACCCGCTCCTGGATTTTGCTCAGGGTTTGCTGGAATGCCGCCTCGACTTGCGCTTCCGAACCCGTAGCTTCGGATGGATCAGCCAACCCCCAGTGGGCTTTGAGCGCCGGGCCGAAGAAAATCGGGCACGCTTCGCCGGCAGCGCGATCGCAGACGGTGATCACGATGTCTGGTGGCGACCCTTCAAATGCATCGGATGCTTTGCTGCTAAGGCCTTCAGTAGGGATACCAGCAGCTTTGAGCGTTTGAATCGCTCGCGTATTTACCCGGCCACTTGGGAAGCTTCCGGAGCTGACGGCTTCCATTCCTTCAGGGGCAAGGTGATTGAACACCGCCTCGGACAAGATGCTCCGGCAGCTGTTGTGGGTGCACATGAATAGGACTTTCATCGTGATCTCCTGGAATCAAAAGCTGAGGCGCAAAGCCAACGCGCTCAGGGTGGCAATGAGGATTGGAAGCGTGAGCACCACACCGGTCTTGAAGTAGTAACCCCAACTGATGGTGATGTCCTTTTTAGCCAACACGTGTAGCCAGAGCAGTGTGGCTAGGCTACCGATAGGTGTGATTTTCGGACCAAGATCGCAGCCAAGGATGTTCGCGTAGACCATGGCTTGATGAACTACGCCAGTCGCTTCCGTTGCATGGATCGAGAGCGCTCCGATGAGCACTGTTGGCATGTTGTTCATGATCGAAGAAAGCACGGCGGTCAGAAGTCCTGTACCCAGCGATGCCCCCCAAATGCCATATCCAGCGAATACGTTGAGCAATTGAGCAATGTGGTCAGTCAGTCCTGCGTTCTTCAAGCCATACACCACCAGGTACATGCCCAGCGAGAAGATCACGACTTGCCATGGGGCGCCCTTGAGCACCTTGCTGGTGTTGATGGCGTGACCTTTGGCGGCGATGACGTAGAGCACCAATGCGCAGGCGGCGGCGATGGCACTGATGGGGATACCCAGTGGCTCGACAACGAAGAAGCCGACCAATAACGCGAGCAGCACCCACCATCCAGCCACGAAGGTTGCACGATCGCGGATCGCATCCTCTGGGGCATGCAGTTGTGCTAGGTCATAAGTCTTGGGCAAGTCCTTTCGGAAGAACCACAAGAGCATCCCCAACGTTGCAGCGATGCTGACCAGGTTGACCGGCACCATGATTGCGGCGTACTCGCTGAAGCCAATGTTGAAGTAATCGGCCGAAACGATATTCACAAGGTTGGAAACCACCAGCGGCAGACTCGCGGTGTCAGCAATGAATCCTGCGGCCATCACAAATGCCACAGTCGCGGCCGGAGAAAAACGTAAAGCCAGCAGCATCGCAATCACGATGGGAGTAAGGATTAGCGCTGCACCGTCATTGGCGAACAGTGCTGACACAGCAGCTCCCAACAAAATGATGAAGGCAAACAACTTGCGGCTGCTGCCACCTCCCCACCGAGCGACATGCAAGGCGGCCCACTCGAAGAAACCAGCCTCATCGAGCAACAGGCTAATGATGATCACCGCGATGAACGTGGCCGTCGCGTTCCAAACGATATTCCATACCACCGGGATGTCGCCGACGCTGACCACCCCGCTCAACAATGCTAGTGCGGCACCCAATGAAGCACTCCAGCCGACACCCAGCCCTTTGGGCTGCCAGATGACCAGAACGATGGTGACGATGAAAATAAGTAGAGCGATTAGCATGCGAGCGGCTCGTTTCGAAAGGTTGGATCAGCCGCACACGGTCTGATTGACTGGACGATCGTTCATTTCAAAGAGCCGTTTGGTTTCTGTGTCCAACCACTGCTGGTTGGCATCAACAACACCCTTAAGCATTTCGGTGACCCAGGTCGGCAGTTCGGGATGGAGTCGGTAGTAAACCCATTGGCCTTGGCGCCGATCCGCCAGTAACCCTGAGGATCTCAGCAGTGCGAGATGTCGAGATATTTTTGGTTGGCTCTGCTCAAGAGCGGCGGTCAGTTCGCATACACAGAGTTCTCCCTCGCGGGCGATGAGTAGCGTTATTTTGGTTCGAGTGTCATCTGCCAGGCTCTTGAACAAAACGGTAGGAGTGATTGGCTCGTTCATGAGGCCTCCAGGTGTTTGGTTTTCACTAATACAAATAATTTGATGCGTTCGTGGATGTCGTGAAGTGCGTGCTTGAACGCATCGGGATGGGAACTGTTCACCGGATCTTCGAAATCCCATGCAATCAATTCACCGGCCGAGGGCATCGCCCGACATTCACGCGCAGATTTGTCACAGAGGGTGATCACGTAGTCGAAGTGCTCGTCACGAAACTCTTCGATGGACTTACTGCGTAGCCCTTCTGCATCAACGCCGACGTGTTCCAGTGCAGCAAGGGCCCGTGAATCAATTTCAGTGGCTTCGGTACCAGCGCTGAACGCTTGAAAACGCGCGTCGCTGTTTCTCAGCAATGCTTCAGCCAACTGGGATCGAGCTGAATTGGCAACGCAGACAAAAAGTACTTTGATGGGGGCACTCATGATCACATCTCCCGCATATGGGAAATCGAATATATGATAATTCGAATATGCGGTAAAGCGAATGTGTTGGGGAGAGCGCGCTTAACCCTGTCCGCGAGGTTAGCGAGACGCCGGGACCCGCGCACGTCGTCGAGAAAGGCATCCGTAAGCCCGGCCTGCTGACCCACGTCACGCTGGCTAAGTTAGCCTACGCAGTGCGCGATTAAGATTACCGATTTGTTACCGCACAGTAGAATGATCGTTTGATCACACAAAGTATTTTTGGCTAACGCTTAACTACCCATTTAGATTTTGCGCCAGACCAAAGCAGGAATTGCCCGGATGTAAATTAACTCGCTAACTAGCTCAATCAGCGTTTGGTGATGACTGCCGCCGCCGCTAGCCCTCTGATTTCCTCGGGTAAAGCAAGCGCCAAGGGCAGAACGACCAATGAATTGCGCGTCGAGCTACTGAACGCCACTGATCTTGCAGTGATGGCCGGCAATTTGAATGCTCGCGCAACCAGCGCACCAACCAGGGGTGCCAAGATCATGAAACCTATGTAGACGGGAATCACGGGCAACAGCTTGTCCATGTCTCTGACCACCGCTGAAATCTGAGAGCCGATCACTACGACCATCACAGCCGCCATAGCTGGTACAGGCATCCAAGCCCAAGCATTGTTCCAACCCTCAACGACGCGTGACTTTTTTGCACAGGCAACTGTTGCTACCGCTAGGAGCAAGGGCAAAGCGATCAGCACTACGAAGGCCTCGACAAATGGGCCGACAGATATAACCACTGTCGAGTCATTACCTAGCATGAATGCCAGATACAGAGGCAGCAGCACAAGCTGTAGCAAGAGTAGTAATGGCGTTGCAGCTAGAGTCAATTTGGAGTCGCCCTTACCAATATGGGTAAACACCACCACATAGTCGATACAAGGCGTCAGCAAGACCAACAATGCGCCCACCAAAATAGCCGGGTGATCGGTTAGGCCCATGGTCAACGCCCAAACCAGCAGGGGGATGGTGACGAAGTTCGCCGTCAGCAGCGCCGTCATGAAGCGCTTGTTGGAAAGCCCTTCACGGAGATCCAGGAACGGGATCTGTAGAAACATGGCGTACATCAGCACAGCGATGGCCGGTGTCACCAACGCACCTAACACTTGAGAGGCATCAGGTGCGAGCAGACCTCCGACTGCCGCGATAATGACCGCGACGAAGTAAACGGGAATCTGGTTCTTCTCTAGCTGTTCTCTGTCCACGAAATGCCCTTAAAACACGTGAAATCATTTTTCGATTGAGCAGGTTAATATCTGTAGTTACTACAGGTTCAAGAAAATGCTGGGGGAATTCGCATGTCAGGAATCGGGGCGTTGTCTAAATCAACGAGGGGGGGCCACATTGAAACGATTCGCTACTACGAAAAGATAGGTCTTTTACCTCCGGCCCTGCGGTCGACCGGCAGGCACCGAATCTACACGGAAAAGCATCGTTCAAGACTCGTCTTCATACGGCAGAATCGTGAATTAGGCTTCCCGCTTGACGATATCCGAGAACTCATCGCGCTTGCAGCAGATGCTGATCGTCCATGCGCTGACGCTTTGGCGGTGGTCAAGAAGCACTTGGCAGAAGTAGAGTCGAAGGTTGCTCAGCTCCAGCAGATCCGGATAGAGCTGCTCTCGATGGCAGGCACGTGTGAGTCATCATGCTTAGGATCGAACACCCCAGATTGCACGATTGTTGAGTCACTGTTCGAACCCGCTGCTGGGGCTCGCTCCGGTTGCTGCTCTTAGGCCAGTCGGAAAACCATAGTAGAAGCCAACAGCCATCAAAATTGAAGAACACGAAAATCTCACCGAGCTGTGTTGGGCGTCCGCTTAAGGTGATTTTGCTCTGAAACGTCTTCAACGGACAATCGGAAAAAACTTGAGGAAGAGGTGCAGCAATGTACTAATTCAGCAGCATTTTCTTGGTGGTAAAGCCGTCGTCGGGGTTATCCCCCAGCTTGGTCTCCACTAGCAGAAGCTCCCCAGTTCAGTGATGAACGGTGCCCTCCGCGGTTCGTGGATGCGGTGAGGGCTTGATGAGAGCACGCGGATTCGATGCGACCTTTTGAAGGGTGAGTCATAAGTGCCTCAGCCCTTAAAATAATACATTTACGGGGGCAGCAGGGAGGACATGAATTACAGAGTGAGGGTTGCAACGCCCGCGGATGCCTCTGACATCCAGGCAATCTATGCGCCAATGGTTTTGGACACGGTCATCTCTTTTGAGCTGACGCCTCCGACTGTCGATGAGATGACAGCACGAATATCTACGACACTACCGACTTATCCCTATCTGGTAGCCGAGATGGAAAACAAGGTCGTTGGATACGCTTATGCAAGCCAGCATCGAGCGAGAGAGGCCTATCGTTGGTCGGTGGATGTCACCGTGTATGTGGCCCCGGTTGTGCAACGAAAGGGGGTTGGCCGCGCGCTTTATAAGCAGCTTCTATCAGTCTTAGAGAAACAGGGGTTTCATGCAGCCTATGCCGGCATTGCCTTACCCAACGCAGGAAGCATAGGTATCCATGAAGCGCTCGGGTTCACCCACATTGGCACCTACCCGGAGGTTGGGTACAAGCAAGGCCAATGGCACAGCGTGGGTTATTGGCGTAAACCGCTTTGTGCTGTGACGCCGCCAATAGAAATCATCCCGTTCAATGAGATAAAGGGAGAGCAGAGGAATGAGAGTATGAGATGACTCGACTAACTATTCGTCGCCATCAGTACCAGGCTGTTCGCTGAGAGCTATGCTTAGGAATGATTTACGTTCGAGTCGGTTTACCGACCGGCGGGAGGAATGAATGAACCTGGCGGCGTTTACCTCGCTGCTTTCCGCAGGCGAGAATCTAAACGGGTTCCCACTCACTGACTCAGATGCAGTGGCACTCGCAAATCGGCATTTTCCTTCTCGTGCCTATTGCCTTGTTGCTGATTGGGTAATCCTGGACCTGGAAGTTACTACACGTCAGCGAACAGCCATCACCGATAGAGGGCTTATCCCGGCCCTGGTTTACGCATTGACCGTTATTCAAGATAGTAAAGGTCGCTTTGCACCGGGTGATTGGGTTAGATCGACGTTGGAGGTTTCCTTCTCCCAAAACTGCTTATTTGAGACGAAAAACACGGTTTATGTGCTTATGAGAGCCGGCCGTAGGTTGCGCACAGATTTAGGCATCGCACTGAGCTTGTGCTGAGACCGCAGCTCATGTACCACTTCTTCCTGACTGCTTACTCAAGCTGTTCGTGTCAAACTATGTTGTGAAAAATTGGACGCTGCATTTGGAGCGCAGCCCATTTGAGTCAATCTATGTTGCCGTTGTTGTTATCCCGGATCATCCTACAGGCCCCTATTTACGCGAGGGACTGTGTCAAACTATGTTGTTGGTAACCAGCGGAGGTGGTTTCGTCTCCTCTGCACCCTGGCGTCACCGGTTGCTGCCCTCCACCCCCCGGCTCCTGAGCGGCACCGCTGATCGCCGCTCGTCTGATCGTCACCCCCCGCATTTCTCCTCATGAGCGTAAACATGAGGCCACGTCTTCCCTCTCTCACCGATTCAACGAATATCCGCGTTGACAAAAATTATTTTAGGTGACGATAATCGGTCAAGTCGTACGACAACGTATGACATAAAATAATAAAATCGACGCAGGCCCTGCTATGCCATTCGCTCCGACGGCTCATCAGCATCGCTCTCTGCCCTTTCTGCATAACCGTAGAAGGGCGCATCTCTTCTCGCTTATGCATCCCAGCCAAGCGGGCCATGGCTTTCCAGACAGCCATACTTGTTCGACTCAACCAGATTCCTTGCATCGTTCGCTTCCTGCTGCGCCCCAGTACGGCATTGCCACTGCGCGCGGGTTGGCAATACGCCCGATTCATCCTCGCGACACCCATACCCAACTCCCTACCAACACCTTCTACGGCAGCATCTCTGGAGAACAATAATGAGAAAAACACTATGCGCCTCTCTCGTCGCTTCCTTCTTGAGCCTTACCGCCGGAGCGGCCGTTGCCGCTGATGCGAGCGACTGGCCGACACGTCCGGTGCAGGTGGTGGTCATTGCCAACGCCGGCGGCGATACCGACTTCAACGCACGGATGATGGCCAAGTACTTCACCAAGCTGACCGGCAAGTCCATGGTCGTCACCAACATGGCCGGCGGGGGCGGCACCATCGCTGCCGACGCGGTCAAGAGCGCGGCGCCAGATGGCAACACCATTCTGTTCACCCACACCGGTCAGATGATCGTTAACGAAGTGGCAGGGTTGTCCGAAGATCGCTTCGATGCGTTCGATGTCTCCTGCATCGCGGGCGTCGATAAAGGCGCTGTTTTCGTCTCTGCCAAAAGCTCGGGCATCGACACCCTCGATCAGTTGATTTCACAGGCCAAGGCCAAGCCAGGCACCATCACCTACGGCACCGAGATGGGTAACTTCTCGCACCTGCAAGGCTTGATGTTCGAGAAGCTCGCCGGCGTCAAACTGAAGATGGTCGACAGCGGCACCGTTTCGGAAAAAGTGGTGGCCTTGCTGGGCAAGCGCATTGACCTGGGTGCTATCAGCTATGGTTCGGTTCAGGACTACATTGCCAGCGGCAAGATGACCGCTCTGGGGCAGCCTAACGCAGAGCGCAACCCGCTGCTGGGTGACGTCAAGACGTTCAAGGAGCAAGGCGTGGACCTGGTCCTGGACAAGCCTTACATCGTCGCTTTCCCGAAAGGCACAGACCCGGCCATCGTCAAGAAAATGGCTGACACCATGAAGAAAATCACCGAAGAACCTGAATACGCTGAAGAGCTCAAGAAGTCCTTCAAGCAGCCTGTCAGCTTCCAGGGCACCGAAGAAGCCATTGCTACGCTGACCAAGACCCGTGACGACTTCATGCAGTTCAAGGACGAAATGCGTAAAGCCAAGTAAATCCTGGGAAACAGGATGGGGCGCTTACCGAATTGGCCAGCGCCCCTTTGCTCGGCCCTTCAAGTGAAAGAGGATCCTGTATGGATACCTACAAAAGAAATGAATTGTTCGCCGGCCTGGCGATGCTCGGTGCTGGTGTGGCGTACATGTTGTTGACCGCGAATCTGCCGCGTCGCGGTTTTGTCGACGCCGCTTTTGTGCCCTGGATTCTTTCCGGCGCGCTGTGCCTGTTGGGCGTGTTGCAGTTGCTGGCCTGGAGAAAACTGCCCCAGCAACGTGCCGAGCCTGTCGAGCCGGCCGAAGCCGCTGAATCGATCGATTACCCGACGGTTATCAAATCCATCGCCCTGGTGACGCTCTTCACCGCGCTGCTGGAAGTTGTCGGTTTCGTGATCATGACCACGCTTTACCTCTACGCCCAATTCATCGTGTTGACCCCCGCGGATCAGAAGGTCAAGCACGGGCTGTATGCCGTGATCGCGGTCGTTTCAGCAGCGTTGATTTTTGTGATCTTCCGTGAGGGCTTCGATTTGATGCTGCCCACCGGTCTATTGGATTTCTAGGGGACGGTGATGATTGAGCTCCTGCAACAAGGCTTCGGTGCCGTATTCTCGCCCTACGTATTTGTCCTGATCACCCTCGGCGTTGCAGTGGGGATCGTCTTTGGTGCGGTGCCCGGCCTTTCGGCCACCATGGCCATCGCCCTGTGCTTGCCGCTGACCTATTCGATGGGCCCGGCCACGGGTCTGTCACTGCTGGTTGCTCTGTTTGTCGGCGCCACCTCGGGGGGGCTGATTTCAGCGATATTGCTCAACATACCGGGTACGCCGGCCTCCATCGCCACGACGTTCGATGGTTCGCCGATGATGAAAAAGGGCCAGGGCGTCAAAGCCCTGGGCATTGGCGTGGTGTTCTCGTTCCTGGGCACGATTTTCAGCATTGCGGCGTTGATGTTTATCGCCCCGATCCTGGCGGACGTGGCCTTGAGTTTCGGTCCCCATGAATATTTCTCCATTGCCGTTTTTTCGCTGACCCTGATTGCCACACTGTCCACCGGTTCGCTGGTCAAAGGGCTGTTCGCCGGCGCCTTGGGCTTTGCCTTTTCAACCGTCGGGATCGCCCCGGTCGACGCCATTCGGCGTTTCACGTTCGACCTGCCGAGTCTTAACGGTGGCTTCGCCATGCTTACCGTCATGATCGGCATGTTTGCGGTCTCCGAAGTGCTGAAATTCGCCGAGAGCGCCCGCTCAAGCCACCGTGCCAAGCCACAGAACATCAGCATGAAAGGCGTGAAAGGGTTTGGTTTTTCCATCAAGGAGTTCATCAGCCAATTGCCGAACGCGACCCGCTCGGCGTTCATCGGCCTGGGCATCGGGATCCTGCCGGGCATCGGCGCTGGTACCTCGAACATTGTTTCCTACATCGCGGCAAAAAAGCGCTCAAAGCACCCGGAAGAATTCGGTAAAGGCTCCATCGAGGGCGTGGTTGCCAGTGAAACCGCGAACAACGCCGGTATTGGCGGTGCGATGATCCCGCTGCTGACCCTGGGTATTCCCGGAGACACCACCACGGCGGTGATGCTTGGCGGCTTCATGATTCACGGCATCCAGCCTGGCCCGCTGTTGTTCATCAGTCAGGGATCGCTGGTCTACACCATCTTTGCCGCGCTGATTCTGGCTTCGTTGCTGATGTTGGTGCTGGAGTTCTACGGACTGCGCATCTTCATCAAGTTGCTGGCGGTGCCCAAGCACATTCTGTTGCCGATCATCCTGGTGCTCTGCGTAGTCGGTGCGTTCGGCCTCAACAGCCGCATCTTCGACGTCTGGGCGGTGCTGCTGTTCGGCCTGATGGGCTATGGCTTCGTCAAAGGTGGACTGCCGATTGCGCCGTTCATCATTGGCTTCATCCTCGGCCCTATGGCTGAAACCAACCTGCGGCGCGGTCTGATGCTCTCGGATGGCAACTTCAGTGGTTTCCTCACCACGCCGATCTCGGCGGTCTTCCTGGCCCTCGCAGCGGCGTCTGTCTCCTGGCACCTGGTGACGGTGATCCGTCACAAGAAAAGTGCCGCCATTGAGCTGATGCGCAGCTAGTTCATCTCAATCGGTCGCTTCCACTGCTGCAACGCACGATGTGCGCTGCAGCAGCCGAATTCAAACGCCGGAGACAGTCATGCAAAACCTCAATTCTCTCTCTTCGGCCGATCTCGACCCGATGGCCTGGGAGACGTTGATCCAAAGCGTCGAGCAAGTGGTCGGCGCGGCGGGGCTGGTGCGTGATCCTGAACTTATGCACAGCTACCTGACTGACTGGCGTAACGCTTACCAAGGCCGGGCCGCACTGGTGGTGCGCCCGGCCACAACCGAAGAAGTGGCGGCGGTGGTGCGGCTTTGCCATGACGCCGGGGTTGCCTTGGTGCCGCAGGGCGGCAATACCGGATTGTGCGGCGGCTCGATCCCGGATTCGTCTGGTCGTCAGGTGGTGCTGTCCTTGACTCGGATGAAGCGCATCCGCGAAATCGACCTGGCCAATGAAACCATAACGGTCGAGGCCGGGGTGATTCTGCGGCAGTTGCAAGAAGCCGCTAGCCAGGCCGGTCGCTTGTTCCCGCTGTCACTGGGGGCCGAAGGCAGTTGCACGGTGGGCGGCAATCTGGCCACCAATGCCGGCGGCACGGCCGTGCTGCGTTACGGCAACATGCGCGAGCTGACCCTTGGGCTTGAGGTGGTATTGCCGGATGGACGTGTCTGGCACGGCTTGCGAGGTTTGCGCAAAGACAACACCGGCTACGACCTCAAGCATCTATTCATTGGCTCGGAAGGTACGCTTGGGATTATCACGGCGGCGGTACTCAAGTTGTTTCCGGCCACCCATAGCACGGCCACCGCTTGGGTCGCACTGCCCACGCCGCAGGCCGCGGTGGACTTGATCGGGCATGTTCGCAGCCTCTGCGCCGACCGTCTGACGGGCTTTGAGATGATGTCGCGCCAGAGCCTGGAGTTCGTCCTGGATCATGTGGCCGGTTGCAGTGACCCCTTGCAAGGGCCGCACCCGTGGTACGCCCTGATCGAATTGCGCGACACGGTGCCCGACGCACCTTTGGACCTGTTGCTGGAAAGCGGCCTGGGCCATGCATTTGAGACCGGGTGGGTGATCGATGCCGTGATCGCCAGCAACCAGACTCAGGCTGCGGCATTGTGGGCTCTGCGCGAAGGTATTTCCGAGGCGCAGAATCATGAAGGTCCAAGCCTCAAGCATGACATCAGCGTGCCCGTCAGCCAGATTCCGGCGTTCATCGAGCGTACCGATAGCGCCTTGCAACAGGCGTTTCCCGGCGTTCGCATTGTTTCTTACGGTCACATGGGTGATGGCAACCTGCACTACAACATCAGCAAGCCGCTGGGGCATGCCGATGCCCCGTTCAAGGCCCAGGAACAAGCGATCATGCAGGTCATCTACCAGATGACGAGCGCTTTCAATGGCAGCATCAGTGCCGAACATGGTCTGGGGCAAGCCAAGCCGGACGCGGCGGCCCATTTCAAGGATCCGCTGGAGATCGAGTTGATGCGTGCCATCAAGCGCACGCTGGATCCGACCGGGTTGATGAACCCCGGCAAGGTGTTTGCCACCGGGCTGGAGTGATCGATCCTGCCTCTGCTAGCCTGCCTCAACCATGGCAGGCCGTCGGCCTTTAGGGCCACTCTGCCGCTTTCAGACACTGGACATGGAACGGCTGAATGACACAGGCAAACACCAAAGATCGCGTGCGCATCAAGAAAGTCGAAGTGCTCTCGGACAACTGGTACGTGCTGCGCAAAACCACCTACGACTACCTCGGCCGCGATGGCCAGTGGCGCGAACTGGCCCGCGAGACCTACGATCGGGGCAACGGCGCGACCATCCTGCTGTACAGCAAGGCCAAGCAAACCGTGGTGCTGACCCGGCAGTTCCGCTTCCCGGCCTTCGTCAATGACCACGATGGTCTGTTGATCGAAACCTGTGCCGGCCTGCTGGATAACGACGACCCGCACACCTGCATCCGCAAGGAAACCCAAGAGGAAACCGGCTATATCGTCCAGGATGTACGCAAGGTGTTCGAGGCATTCATGAGCCCAGGGTCGGTGACAGAACGCCTGCATTTTTTCGTCGGCGAATACTTCGACGAAGATAAACAGCATGAGGGCGGCGGGCTGGAAGCCGAGGGCGAGGAGATCGAAGTGTTGGAGATGTCTCTCGACAAGGCGCTGGGCATGATCGAAACCGGGGATATCTGCGACGGCAAGACCATCATGCTGTTGCAGTACGCCAAGCTGCATGGGTTGCTGGATTAGCCTGCTTCATTGATCAATTCAGCCCAGGACGATGTAAGGCGCAGCGTAGGTCATTGGCTGCGCGATTTCATTCAACTGGACTGGGCGTCACTGTCTTCCTGGACGAGGTTCAGGTAATCCGAGGGTTCTGTCTGCTCCGGCAGTTCGGTCACGACACTGAAGTCACTGATTTCGATGGCGCCCACCCCGTGCCCCAGCAGATGGAAAGAGAAGGCCTTGCGGGGTTGCGGGTTATCGAAACGGATATTCATCACCAGCGGCTGTTCGGGCGTCACCGCCACTTCCGTCGGCAGGTCGATCGCTACATCCTGCTCGAACTCTTTGGCCTTGAGGGAAATATAGGCCGCATTGTCCGGACCCAGGGCGCGGATGGTCAGGCTGACGCGGGTCTGTGAGCCCTTGGGCATCTCCAGGTATTGGGCACCGATCAGGTTGTCGGTCCAGTCGTTGGTGATCTGGGCCGGAAGCGGGATTTGATCGGCGCTGCCAAACTGATAATGCTGGTTGAGCGGTGTATGGAGCAGGGTGCGGTCCAGGGCCGTGGCCCGTGCGCTGATCAACCTGGCCCGTTGACCGCTGTATTGCCCGCCGTAAGTGGCGCGCTCCGTGATGAAACCTTCGCTGGTGTAATAGCGGCAGCGCTGCAGGAAATCGCATTCGGTGAAAGTGCTCTTGCCATCGTGGTAGCGCAGCTTGCCGTTGGTGAACGACATGATTTCCCGGCCCGTTGCGTAGTCCCGGAACAACGAGCGACCGGACAATGACTTGGGCACTTTGAAACCGAAGTAATCGAGGACCGAGGCGCTCAGGTCCACATGACCGTAGACTCCCGACTTGACCTGGGGCAATGGCTCTGGTGCCAACGTCAGGTTGAAACCCCAGGATGACGCCAGGCGTACATCGTCGATGCCGTGGGATTCGTCCGAGGTGATGATCACCAGGGTGTCTTTCAGCACGCCTTGGCGTTCCAGCCCCGACATGAAGCTGTCCAGTGCGTCATCCAGGTAACCGACGGCCGCCTGCTTGGTGGTGTCGTAGCGTTGCAGGTAGTCATCCGGCGCTGAGTAGGGCTGGTGCGTGCCCACCGTCAGCAGCGTAAGCATCCAGGGCTTCTTTGCCTTTTGCAGTTGCCCGACGTAATCCAGCGCGCCCTCGAAGAATGTCTTGTCGTCCTTGCCCCAAGGGAATTCCAGATAGGCAGGTTTGATGAACCAGTCCATGCCCAGGGTGGTGTCGAAGCCGATGTGCGGCATGATCCGGTCCTTGGCCATGAACCGCAGGCCCGCACCTTGCAGGAAGTGCGTGGAGAACCCGTTGCGGCGCAACTGGGCCGGCAGGCAGGCCTGGTTGCGCCGGCTCAGGTTCAACATCTCGACGCCTTTGGGCGTGCCGTCGTCGAATTTGTCGTAGTCGCCACACAGCATCGAATACAGACCACGAATGGTCTGATGGTTGTGCAGGACGTAATCGGGTGTATTCATGCCGCGCTTGGCCCAGGCACTGAGGTGCGGCATCAGGTCCTCCTGATAGCTGCTTTTCAGGGCCTGACGGTTGACGCCCACGTAGGCGCCAGGAACGCCTTCCAGGGTGATGATCAGGACGTTGCGGGCCCGGCCCGGTGCAGGCAGGATTTTCTGGCCTTCAAGATCGAGCCGGGTAAGACCCTCCATGGGCGGGGCTTGAACCACTGCATCATCTTCAAGCCATAGCTGGGTACGATCCTGCCCGGCGGCAACGGCCGCCGTGACGAGTTGGTGGGGAAGATTGAACAGGTTCCATTGGTCTGCCTCACTGGGGCGCCAGGTTTGCACCACACTGTGGCTCAGCAAAAGCACTACCGGCAGCGCCCAGGCGTGGCGCGGCAAGCGAGGCGCCATATACAACCGGCGGGGCCATTGGACGATCAGCCAGACCATCAACGCGGCCAGTTGCACCCCTGCCAGCCAGGGATGGGCGAAGCCGCCGCTGGTGGAGTTTTCGACGAATTGCGGGTCGGTCAGGTAATGCAGGTCCGATGGGGTGGGCATGCGCCCGACAGCGCTGACCAGTTCGATGCTGGCCAGCGTCAGCATGCTCCAGATCAGCAAAATGGGTAATGCCACCCACCAGGGACGACGGTAAAGCAGCACGATCAGCAACCCGCCCATGCCCAGGTCAGACAGATAGCCCAGCGGATCGGACCATCCCAGCGAGAGGCGCAGGCCCATGGGGATGATTAATACACATCCGGCCAGGGCGATGAGAGGGGCAAGGGGGTGCGTGAAGCCGCGGTAAAAAACATTCACAAAAAGGGGCCTTCCGATGGACGCCAGTCAGGCACGCATCTTGTGGACACGGGCTTGCGAGCAAGCCCGTGTCCACAAGACCTACGCCATGGTTCGAGTCATTAAGTTGTCATGAAAGTATGCTCAATGGTACCAAGCATAGTCGCAATTGACCGGGTCGATGTGCCGATGCCCGATCGCGTTGCGCTGTGGTTCGCTGGCGCAGCCCCCTACAATGGCGGTGCGGCGCTGATTTGAGGTGCGCAGCCAACTTGTATCAAGGTTTCTCATCGGGGGATGAATGGACAGGTTTCAGGAAATGCAGGTTTTTGTCGCCGTGGCCCAGGACTCCGGTTTCTCGGCGGCGGCGCGACGCCTGGGCCTGTCGGCGGCCAGCGTCACACGCGCCGTGGCGGCGTTGGAGCAGCGTATCGGTACGCCCTTGCTGGTGCGCACCACCCGCAACGTATACCTGAGCGAAGCGGGTCAGCGCTTTCTCGAGGACTGCCGCCGAATTCTGGCTGACTTGCAGGAAGCCGAGGATTCAGCGGTCGGCAGTCACGCCCAGCCTCGCGGGCAATTGACGATTACCGCCCCGGTGCTGTTTGGTCAGTTGTTTGTCACGCCGGTGCTGGTCGATTACCTGCAGCAATTCCCCGAGGTGGGCATCAATGCCTTATTGCTGGACCGTATCGTCAGCATGGTCGAGGAGGGCATCGACATTGCCATACGCATTGGCGAGTTGCCCGACAGCAGCCAGCACGCGGTGCGTGTGGGTGAAGTACGACGGGTGGTTTGCGGTTCCCCTGATCTCTTCGCTCGCCATGGCCGACCCGCACACCCGCAGGATCTGGAGCACATGCCGGTAGTCGCCTCATCGGCCACCGGTCAGATCAGAAACTGGACGTTCATCGACGCAGGGCAACCGCTCTCTGTGCGACCCGCGCCCAGACTGGTGGTCACGGCCAACCAGGCCGCAATCACGGCGGCCTGTCAGGGGTTGGGGTTGACTCGGGTCTTGTCTTATCAGGTGGCGGGCAACGTTGCCAACGGGGAACTGGAGATCGTTCTGGCTGACTTCGAACTGCCGCCCCTGCCGATCCATGTGGTGTACCAAGGTGGACGCAAAGCGCCGGCGCGAGTACGCAGTTTTGTTGACTTTACCGTCCGTGCATTGCGTGAGCACCCGGACTTGAAAGGCTGAGACATTGTTTCGCTGTTTGAAACAATGGATTGCATATTCGGGTGATTCTCTAGTCTTCAGTCGAAGCGGAAGATGACCCCATCGACGCCGTTCTGCTGATGGCGTCACTTGCAACGGAGTCGACCATGAATCCCATCAAGCTTTATCACTTTCCGCTTTCCGGCCACGCGCATCGCGTTCAGTTGATGCTTTCCTTGCTCGGGTTGCCCGTCGAGGTGGTTTTTGTTGACCTGGCCAAAGGCGAACAAAAACAGGCAGATTTCCTGGCCATTAATGCCTTTGGCCAAGTCCCGGTCATTGACGATGACGGTATGGTGCTGGCCGATTCCAACGCCATCCTGGTGTACCTGGCAAGCAAGTATGGCAAGGGCCACTGGCTGCCAACGGATCCGGTCGGCGTCGCCCGGGTGCAGCGCTGGTTGTCGGTGGCGGCCGGGCCGCTCCATGCGGGGCCGGCCGCGGCGCGATTGATTACGGTATTCGGCGCGCCTTACAACGCAGAGGAGGTGATCGCCCGTTCCCACAGCCTGCTCAAGGTCATTGATCAACACTTGAGCAGCAGCGCGTATCTGACAGGTGACGTTGCGACGATTGCCGATGTTGCCGGCTACAGCTACATCGCCCATGCCCCGGAGGGCAATGTGTCGCTGGAAGACTACCCCCACGTACGTGCATGGCTGGGGCGGATCGAGGCCTTGCCCGGGTTCGTCGGTATGCCGCGTACGGTTGCCGGGTTGCAACAGCACGTCTGAAATGCACTGAGCCGCCTTGAGGCGAGGGGATTTATCCACTCGCCTCATCGGCGAGTGTTACGCGTAGGAAAGCGCCTTTTGCTCCAGCAACGCCTCATACAGTTGCAGCCATTTGCGGCCCATCTCCTCGGAGGTGAACAACTGCCGGTAACGCTCTTCGGCCCTGATGCCCATTTCCCTGGCCTGTGCCGGGTTGTCCCACAGGGTACGCATCGCTTCCCGGAAAGCTTCGGGGTTGCTGGGGGGCACCACCAGGCCGGTTTCATTGTGGATATTGATGTAGCTGGTGCCGGTGCCGATCTCGCTGGAAATCATCGGTTTACCATACATCGCGCCTTCGAGCAGGGAGATGCCAAACGCTTCAGAGCGCAGGTGTGAAGGGAACACGATGGCGTAGCTCAGCTCCAGCAATGCCACCTTGTCTTCATCGTCCAGGCGTCCGAGGAAGTGCAGGTTGCGCAGGCCCAGCGCCTGTGCCTGGGCATGAAGTTCTTTCTCCAGCGGGCCTGCACCGACGATGACCACCGGATAATCCACGCCTTTGAGGGCGTCGAGCAGAATGTGCAGGCCCTTGTAATAACGCATCACCCCCACGAACAGAAAGAAGCGCTCGCCCAATTTCGCCTTCCACTGCGCGATGCGTTCAGCGTCACGCTGTGGATAACTGGCTTTGTTCAAGCCATAGGTAATGATCTGGGTCTTATCGCGGTACTCCTTGAGCACGTCGCTGGTATGCACATAGTTAGGTGATGCCGCGACGATGCGATCCGCGCCGTTCAAGAAGCGTCGCATAAGGGGGCGATACAGTTTCAGCAGGTGCCGCTGACGCACGATGTCCGAATGGTAGGTGACCACATAGGGTTTTTTCAGGGCGCTGCAAAAATGCACCAGGTCCATGAATGGCCAGGGGAAGTGGTAGTTGATTACGTCTGCTTCGGCAGCCAGCTCGCGGAATTTCTTGAAAACACTGTAGGAAAACCCGGTGGAGGCCAGTTGGAAGTCCATCCGGGCCTGATGAACCTTATGCTGTCGGATGCTGATCGGACCCGGCGCTGGATCGTTGCTCAGCGTCAGCACGGTGTTATCGATGCCCAATCGGTCACTGCTGTCGCACAGCTGGAAAATAACCTGTTCGATGCCGCCCATGGAGTCAGGCAGATAGGTTTTGTAAAAGTGCAGGACTCGCATTCAACCTCCCAGAACCTGGCGATACGCCTGGGCGGTCACCTGTGCACACCGTTGCCAGGAAAAAAGCGCTGCTTGTTGCAACCCGGCTTCACGACACGCCTGCCAATGCAGGCGATCTTCGATCAACTGGCCCATGGCTTCGCGCATGCCTTGGGGATCGTCGGGGTCGCAATAATTGCCGGCCGCCCCGGCCACTTCCGGCATCGCCGAGCAGCGGGTGGTAATCACCGGGGTGCCGCTGGCCATGGCTTCGAGCACCGGCAGGCCAAAGCCTTCATAGCGCGACGGAAAAATCAGTGCACGTGCCCCTGCCAATAGCTGGGCAACCTGTTCGTCGGGCAAGTAGCCCGCGAGACAAACATGACCTCCGGCCAGGGCATTTTTCAACTCGTCGCTGAGTTGTGCGCGCTGCCATCCGCTCATTCCTACGATGAACAAAGGGAAAGTCTGACGGACGGATTCGGGTAGCCTGGCGTGGGCGCGCAGGGCCAGCGACAGGTTCTTGCGTGGCTCCAGGGTGCCGACACACAGAAAATATCGGCCCGCTTCCAGCCCATGGGCTTTGAGAACCCCATCGATGGCTTCGGGTTCGCGTGGATGGAAACGTGCAGCAGCCCCCAGCGGGGCGACTCTCAAGCGTTCCGCGCAAAGGCCGAAGTGTTCTCGGGCTTCATCGGCGATGAACTGCGAGTCCGTCAGAATCAGCTGCGACTGCTCTACCGCACGGCTGAGCCGACGCTCGATTTCCCTCAGTCGTGCCGGTGGTTGCGTCTCGGGGTAGCGCAGGTGCGTCAGGTCATGCAGCGTCATCACCGTCGGCCCTTCGAAGGCCAGGGGCCACAGGCTCGGTTCGTGATACAGGTCGATGGCGCGGGAACGGCCCTGATCGAAGCGTTTCTGTTCCAGCCAGCGCCGCGCCCGATAGGCCCCCGGTACTTGGCGCAGCAAAGGTGTAAGCCGCGAGTAACCTGGCGTGGCCGCTTGCGGCAACTGCGAGCTCCAGCCCCAGCCGTGGAACAATGACAGCTGTACATCCGGCTCCTGGGCCAGGGCAGTAGCCAGTTCCGCCACGTAATGGCCGATGCCGGTGCGTGGCGCCTGGAGAATCCGGGCGTTCAGAGCTATTCGCATGCGGTTTCCCTGTCGAGGATCACTTCATCGATGTGTCGCTCGATTCGCTCCACCAATTGCGCACTGGCCTGGCGCCAGCTCAGCCAGTGCCATTTATCGAGGGGACGACTGGCCGGGAAAACCCCGCTGTTTTCCATACCGGTCACCAGGTCTGCCAGGCTCTGGGGATCTTCGAGATTGAAATAGGCCATGAATTCACCGCCGATTTCTCGAAATACCTCAATGTCGCTGCCCATCGCCGGCAAGCCGCGTTGCATGGCCTCCACCAGCGGCAGACCAAAGCCTTCAACGTAGGAGGGGAACACCAGCGCAGTGGCATTTTGGTAAGCGTGTTCCAGGCTATGGTCCGAAAGATTGTTGAACATAAACAGGCGGCTGTTGAGTTGCGGGTGACGCTTTATGCGCTCGATCAAGTCCTCACATTTCCAGCCAATTTTTCCGACGATGCATAACCTTGCCTTTGAGCCGGCAGCCCAGGCGCGTTCGAACGCATCGAGCAGGTAAGCGTGGTTCTTGCGTGGTTCGATGGTGCTGACCATCAGGAACACTGGTTCGGGCTGGGTGAATACTCGCAGCAGTTTGCTGTCGATGGCGCTGGTGGCATCCACTAAATCCAGTTCACTGCCCAAGTGGAAATAGTCGAACCAACGTTCACTGACCTGCTGTTCGCCAACGCGCTGCTCCATCTCCAGCCGAACCTGATCACGGATGGTGCTGGAGATCGCGATGTAACCGTCAGCGGTGCGGGCAATCCAGTCGAACCAATGATTGAATACCTTGACCAGGCCGGCGTCGCAGAACTGCGGATGGGTCAGGGGAATCAGGTCGTAGATCACCGATACAATCCCGACCCCATCGCGCTTGAGCTGTTCGGCCAGAGGAAAGAAATCGGCGTGCCAGGAAGAGTCCAGCAACACCAGCTGATCGCCGGGCCGGTGCTGCAATGGTACGCAGCGCGTCGGGACGTGCTGGCGTTTGAGCAAGCGATCGAGCACCCGGATCGGAATGCTCAGAAAGCCCAGGGCAAACAACCGGCAGCCGAAGTACAACACCTGGCGCGCCCATCGCGATTGGCTGAAGGGGCGTCGCCGTTCGAGCGTTCGATGCCTGAGCCAGAACAGGCTGGCGAATTGCTCCAGCCGTACCCGCAGGCTGACCAGATCCAGCCCCCTGGAGGGCAACGGGGCGAGGCTCTTCACTTCGTACAACTTGCCCCGCAGTATCACAACGGGGATGCATTCGTGCTCTGCCTCTCTGGCCGGCAGTTCGCGGATAACGTTGCGCACTACTCGCTGAATCCCGGAATTGGCTCTGGGATGTTCATACACGTAGGTGCATTCCATCAGCAGGCGAGTCATGGCAGTTCCTTTTGCGTCAGTTCCTCAACCGCTGGTAATGCCGTGCGCTGGATGCTGGTGCGGGCCTGCAGCCACGAACAGCCAACGAAATCTTCCTGGCGATTGTTGATGACGTGGAACACCAGCCCGTAGTCGCGCCATTCGAAGTTGCGGTCCAGGTGCGAATCCAGTCGGGACAGGCTCAGCGCGACAGAGTAATTGCCCTTGCCCAGGCGCATGTCGAAACTGAAACGGAAGGTGACGTGTTCGCCGGCCTTGAGGTCGGTCACGGCTTTATCCTGGCGATGGGTGTTGATGCCGTACATGGGCTGGCCGAGGCGGTCCTTGATCAGGAAACCCAGCACCAGCCGCTCGATGTCCTGGCGGATTTCGACCCGCACCTGCAACACCATCGGCTGGCCGATTTCGGCCACTTCCACCGGCTGGCCCTGACTGTTCAACAGCTGTACATCAACAATGCCGGCCTCGCCGGTGCCGGAGATGGTACGGACCTGGCCGTTGGCGAGCATTTCCTGGCGGACGATCTGGCCCTCGCGCTGGGCCAGCATTGCGTTGTAATAATCCATCACCTCTTCCGGCTTGCCGCGCATGGCCATGCGCCCGTGCTCCAGCAGGATGGCGGTGTCGCAGATCGACTGAATCGCCGAGCGGTCGTGGGACACGATCAGCAGCGTCGTACCGGCCTTGCGAAAACTGCGGATGCGCTCAAAGCTTTTATGCTGGAAGTAGGCGTCACCCACCGACAGGGCTTCATCGACGATCAGGATATCCGGGCGGCGGGCCGTGGCGACGCTGAAGGCCAGGCGCATTTGCATGCCACTGGAATAGGTGCGTACCGGCTGGTCGATGGCCGCGCCGATTTCGGCAAAACCTTCGATCTGCGGCATCAACGATTCGATTTCCTCCACCTGCATGCCCAGCAACTGCCCGGCCATGAAAGCGTTCTGGCGGCCGGTGAAGTCCGGGTGGAACCCCATGCCCAGCTCCAGCAACGCCGCGACGCGGCCACGCAATTGAATGTGGCCGCAGGTGGGTTGGGTGGTGCCGGTGATCATTTTGAGCAACGTGCTTTTGCCCGCGCCGTTGACCCCGACGATGCCGACGGCTTCACCGGGCTGGATCTCGAAATCGACGCCCTGCAGGACCCAGTGCAATTGATGACGCGGGCGGGAAAAGGGAATCAGCCATTCGAACAACCGGCTCCAACGGTTCGGATACTGCTTGTAGGCCTTGCCCAGGCCACTGACGCGTAAATGCCCCATCAGAGTTCATCCACCATTTCACCGCCGCGGCGTCGAAACATCCGCAAACCGGTGACGCACATCAGTAGGCCGATGACCAACAGCGGTGTCAGCGAACTCCAGACCGGCCACTGGTTGTAGAGAAACAGATTCTGGTAACTCTGCATCAGCGCTGTCATGGGGTTGAGGGCCAGCAGTTGCTGGATCGACGGCGGAAGGATGGTCATCGGGTAAACAATGGGCGTCAGCCAGAACCAGAATTGCAGGCAAATGCCGAACAGTTGCCCGACATCGCGAAAGAACACATTGAGAATCCCCAGCAACATGCCCAGCCCGGCGGCGAACATCACCTGCAGGGCCAGCAATGGCACCAGCGCCAGCAACGTCATCCCTGGCCAGCGGCCGGTGATCAACAGGAAACCGAGAAAAAGGCCGAGGATGATCGCGAAGTTGATCCCGGCGTTGAACAGCACAATCACCGGCAGGCAGATCCTGGGAAAGCTGATCTTCTTCAGCAGATTGGCGTTTTCCAGAAACATGCCCTGACTGCGGGTCGTGATCTCGGCGAAGAACCCCCAGGTCAGCAGCCCAGCGCAGAGGTAAACGCTGTAGGCCATGCCATCGTCCACCCCCGGCAGGCGGGCGCGCATGATGTGGGAAAAAATCACGGTGTAGACGAGGATCATCGACAGCGGGTTGAGCACGGTCCACAACGCGCCGAACAAAGAGTTGCGATAACGCGCCTGGAATTCGCGCTTGACGCTGCCGAGGACAAAACCGCGGTAGCTCCACAGCGCACGGTGCAAGGTCAGCAACATCAGACGGCCCTGCCGTAGTGATCCTCGAAGCGCACGATGTCGTCTTCTCCCAGGTACTCACCGCTCTGGACTTCGATGATCACCAGGTCGATGACACCGGGGTTCTCCAGCCGATGGCGGTGCCCGGCGGGGATGAACGTCGATTCGTTCTTGGCCACCAGATGAGCCTCCGAGCCATTGTTGGTGACCTTGGCCATGCCTTCGACGACCACCCAATGTTCGTTGCGATGATGATGCATTTGCAGGGACAGCGCCGCGCCTGGCTTGACCACGATGCGCTTGATCTTGAAGCGCGGGCCTTGTTCCAGCACGGTGTAGCTGCCCCATGGACGGCTGACCGTGCGATGCAGGCGATAGGCTTCGTGTTCCTTGTCCTTGAGCTGGCGCGCGACGCGGCGCACATCCTGGGCCCGGTCGGAATGGGCGACGAGGATGGCGTCGGCGGTGTCGATGATGATCAGGTTTTCCACACCCAGCGCGGCCACCAACCGTCCCTCACTCTGGACATAGTTGTTCTGGCTGTCGATGAACAACGCCTCACCGCTGACGCGGTTGTTCTGTGCATCGGCGGGCACCAGATCGGCGACGGCACTCCAGGAGCCGATGTCGCTCCAGTCGAATGCGGCAGGGACCACCACCACATTACTGGAGCGCTCCATCAAGGCGTAGTCGATGGAGATGTCCGGCATTTCGGAAAAATGCGCGGCGGACAGTTCCTGTTGTACGCAACCTGATGTCTCCACGGCCGTGCTCGCGGCTATGCAGGCGCGAGCCTGTTCCAGCAACGCCGGGGCGTGGTTCTGCAATTCCGCCAACAGGGTTTTGACTGAAAAACAGAACATGCCCGAGTTCCACAGGAAACGGCCGCTTTCCAGATAGTGTGTTGCGGTTTGCAGGTCGGGTTTTTCGACGAAGCGCACGACCTTGGCAGCGCCCTGGGTATCCAGGGGTTTACCCCGTTCTATATAACCGAAGCCGGTTTCGGGTGTCGTGGGCAGTACACCGAAGGTCACCAGATAACCGCTTTTGGCCAGTTGCGTGGCATGCTCCACGCTAGCCTTGAAGGCCGCCTCGTTCTGGATCAGGTGGTCTGCGGGCATCACCATCAGGATGGCATCGTCACCGTGCAGGGCTTGCACCGCGAGCGTCGCCGTAGCGATGGCCGGCGCGGTGTTGCGGCCTGTCGGTTCAAGTACGAAATGGCCGCGATGGCGTGCCAGATGTGCGCTTTGGTAGTGGTCGCGGCTCTGAAAGTAATACTCGCGATTGGTCACGGTAACGATGTCGCCGCGGCCGTCGAACAACCCGGCGGCGCGTCGGTAGGTCTTGCTCAGCAGCGACTGGCCGTCAGGCAGGATCATGAAGGGTTTGGGATGGCCCTCGCGGGACATCGGCCACAACCTCGTGCCGGCACCGCCGGAGAGAATCATGGGAATCAGCATGGCCTACTCCTTGGCGACGCGTTTCATGTCCGCATCCATCATCATGCGGATCAGGGTGTCGAGGTCGGTCCGGGGTTTCCAGCCAAGAACCCGTTGGGCCTTGGCCGGGTTGCCGAGCAACACGTCCACCTCAGCCGGGCGGAAAAACGCCGGGTCGATCTTCACGAAGTCACGGTAGTCCAGGCCCACATGCTCGAAGGCTATCCTGCACATCTCGCGCACAGTGGTGGTCACGCCTGTGGCAACCACGTAATCGTCGGGTTTGTCCTGTTGCAACATCAGCCACATGGCTTCGACATAATCGCCGGCAAAACCCCAGTCGCGCTTGGTGTCGATATTGCCCAGGCGTAACTCCTGCTGTTTGCCTTGCTTGATGCGCGCAGCAGCGTCGGTGACTTTGCGCGTCACGAATTCGATGCCGCGCAGGGGCGATTCATGATTGAAAAGAATGCCGCTGCTGGCGTGCAGACCGAAGCTTTCGCGGTAATTGACGGTGATCCAGTGGCCGTACAGTTTCGCCACGCCATAGGGGCTGCGTGGGTAGAACGGGGTGTGCTCATCTTGCTGCTCGGCCTGGATAAGGCCAAACATTTCGCTGGTGGACGCCTGGTAGAAACGGGTTTGAGGGCTGAACTGGCGAATGCCTTCGAGCAGGTGGGTCACCCCGAGGCCATCGACGATTCCCGTGGTCACCGGCTGGTTCCAGGAAGCGGCGACGAAACTCTGCGCGGCCAGGTTATACACCTCGTCCGGCGCTGACTTGATCACGGCGCGTTGTACCGAGCAGGCATCGGCCATGTCGCCGTCCAGGTAAACAATGTCGTTCTCGATCCCGGTCTCGCGTAGCCGCCAGCGCGAATCGCTGCTTCGCCGGGCTACCAGGCCATGGACTTTGTAACCCTTGTCGAGCAGTAACTTGGCCAGATACGCGCCGTCCTGGCCGGTGATCCCTGTGATCAATGCACTTTTCATTCTTGTTGTACCCGTATCTCCCAGTCGGACAGGATCGCCCGCAAGGATTGTTGTGTTGTTGTTTCAGGCGTCCATCCCGTGGCCTGGCGTAGCTTGGCAGGGCTACCGCAGACGCGACGCTGTTCTGCGCGGCGAAGACGCGCAGGGTCCTGGATCAATTGCACATCGACCTGGGCGATGTCGCCCAATTGTTCGATCAGGCTGCGAATGCTTTGCTCGTGACCCGAGCAGATGTTGTAGGTCTGCCCCGGCGCGCCGTGATCCAGCAACGCCAGGTAGGCTGAAATCACATCGTCTACGTCAAGAAAGTCGCGGGTGACATCGATATCGCCCACTTGCAACTGGGCCGATTGCAGGCCCAGCTTGATGCGGCTGATCTGCCGGGCCGCGCTGGCGATGACGAAGCTGTCTTTCTGACCGGTGCCGATGTGGTTGAAAGGGCGGGCTACCAGTACCGGCCAGCCTTCGCTCATGCCCCATTGCAGGCTCAGCAGTTCGGCTGACAGCTTGCTGACGGCATAGGGGTTGCGCGGGGCAGGGGCGTGCAGTTCGGTAATGGGGAGCTGGGTTTCATTGACCTGGCCATACACATCACCAGAGCTGACATACAGAAATGTTCCGGTGAACCCCCGGGCCTTGAGGGCCTGGAGAAGATTCAAGGTGCCAAGCAGGTTGATTTGCAGGGTGCGGGCCGGATCTCGAAAGGCTTCGGGAACGAATGTCTGGCCTGCCAGGTGGATCACGGCATCGGGGATCTCGGGCCAGAGACCTTCCAGGGATCTACCGTCTGTCAGGTCATAACGGCTTGGGACGGACATCACCTGCCAACTGGAATTGGGGGCATCCAGGCGAGATTTGATGTGGCGTCCTACGAAACCGCCGAGGCCTGTTACGAACAGACGTTTTTTCAAGCACCAGCCCTCTCGATGCAAACTTCGTCTGGTGCGGATCTGAGTAGGATATTTCCGTAAGTTCGGAGAAACCCAGTTGAAAGTCAGCCCAGATGAAGCGTTTGTTGTAGTTGTTTGGTTGCCAATCTGTGCCAATTTCGAAGCAATTTCAACCATGTAAATCGTGACCGGTCAGTTCTCATATTTATAGCCGGTTTATTCTCATTCGCCTGTTCACGAACCCTTGGTTGATGTGGTTAGAATGCCCCTTGTCACGATCCCTGCGATGTCGATTTCAAGTCGAACCACGGGGCAAGGGCCACTAAAAACAAGAACGAGACGGGTACGCAGACAATCGACGAGCAACGGCCTCCTGGCCGGGCCGGTTCGTGAGTCGACCGTCATGAGGTGGAGTCGCCGGGATGGCCGCTCCATGATGGGATGCCATGAATTTCATTCTTTACTCGGACGTAAACGATCACTCCATCAGCCAGAGCCTCGGCCGCCCTGAGTACAGTTATTACTTCGTGCTCAAGGCTTATCGCCCCGTGCTGGAAAGCCTGGGCCGGGTGCATGTGGTGTCATCGGTCGCCGAGGTCGATCCGCTCTATCAAACGTTGCAGCAGGCGGGGCAGGACTGTCTGTTTCTCTCGTTTTCACCTCCCCACAAGACGCCCGTCGATCTGTTGTGCCCCATGGTCTGCGTGGTGGCCTGGGAGTTCGACTCGATCCCGGCCGAGCACTGGGATGACGACCTGCGCCATGACTGGAGCCGCACGCTGGCGCGCCATGGCCGGGTGATTACCCTGTCCAGCCACACGGCCGAGGCGATCCGTCGTACGTTGGGCGAGGATTTCCCGGTGCTGGTCTTGCCCACGCCGCTGTGGGAACGCTTCGCTGCGGTTCGTGAGCAATATCCCATCACACCGGTCAATCCGGGCACGCTCCTGCAGATCAAGGGCTGCATCATCGACAGCCGCCCCCTTGGGCTGTCGGCAGATGGCTTGATCGCTCCGCTTGCCGAAGGGGCATCGGGGAGGGCGTCCAGCGAACCTGCGGCCCTGACGTGGCGGCGCCGCGCTTTCATCTCCCGGCATTACCTGCGCGAAGTGCTGCGCGCCTTGACCGCAAAGGCTACCCAAGGGCCGTTGTGGCTGATCAAGCACAATCTGTTGTGCTGGTATCGCGAAGCGGTTCGCGACCTGGTGCCAGTGCCGGTGCGCATTTTGGTGAGCCGACTGATGAGAGGCCCGACGCGGCCTGTGCCAGGTGTCGTCGAGTCCACTCCAGAGTCGGCGTCACCGGAACATCCCCAAGCGGTGCTGCCGGATACCCATCGGGTGGTGGAAACCCAAGTCAGCGGGGTGGTCTATGTCAGCGTGTTCAACCCCGATGACGGTCGCAAGAACTGGCATCACTTGATCACGGCATTTTGTTGGGCGCTGCGGGACGTCGAGGACGCCACGCTGGTGCTGAAAATGACCCAGAACGACCTGTCGACCTACTACGTCGAGTTGCTCACGCTGCTGTCCCAGCTATCGCCGTTCAGCTGTCGGGTAGTGGTGATGCATGGCTATTTGGAGGACGAACAATTCGCCCGGTTGTACGGTGCGGCGAGTTTTTACGTCAATGCTTCGCGCTGCGAAGGCTTGTGCCTGCCGCTGATGGAGTTCATGTCTTGCGCGCGCCCGGCCATCGCGCCGGACCACACGGCGATGCGTGACTACATCGATAGCGAGGTGGCCTTTATCGTCAAATCCAGCCATGAACCCACCATCTGGCCGGAAGATTCGCGCATTTTGTACCGCACCCTGCGCCATCGGCCCGACTGGGGATCGCTGAAACTTGCTTACCAACAGAGCTACGCCATGGCCCGGCATCAGCCGCAGGCCTACCAGGCCATGGCGGTGGCGGCGAATGAGCGCATGCGTCGCTATTGCGGTTTTACCCCGGTGCAGCAGCGCCTGGTGGATTTCCTGGCCCCGCAAGGCCGTGCCGAGAATGCGCCGCTGCTGGCCCAGGTGGGCTCCACATCATGCTGATCATCGTTTATTCGGAAACCAATCAGAGCAACATTCTGGCGAACCTCGGCAAACCCGAATACAGCTATTACTTCGTGCTCAAGGAGTTTCGCCCGGTACTGGAGCGGCTGGGACACGTCATTGAAGTGACCCGGCCGGAAGAAGAAGTCGATCAGCTATATGCCGATTGCCTGGGGCGCGGCGAGGATTGTGTCTTCCTGTCCTTTTCCCCGCCCCATCGCACAGATGCCCACTACGCCTGCCCGACGATTCCCGTCTTCGCCTGGGAGTTCAGCACCATTCCAACCGAAAGCTGGCAGGGTGAGCCGCGGCACGACTGGCGAGTGGTCCTTGGCGCGACCGGCATGGCGATTACCCATTCCAGCTTCACCGTCCACGCCGTGCGGGAGGTAATGGGGGCGGACTTCCCCATCGTTGCCATTGCCGCTCCGGTATGGGACCGGTTTTACGCGCGCGGTGCGGTGCTGGCCCAGCGACCTACGGTCGATCACATGCGCCTGCAGTTGCGCGGGCTGTTGATCGACAGCCGCACCGTCGACCTGCGGCCCTACGGCCCGCCAGCGCACCAGGCCGGTACGGCGCTGGTTTTTGATGCGCCGGCCCAGGATTGCGAGCTGCTTCTGGACGGAGTGGTGTATACGTCGGTCTTCAACCCTTACGATGGACGCAAGAACTGGAAGGACATGATAAGCGCATTTTGCGCGACGTTCCGCGACGTTCCTGACGCAACGCTGGTACTCAAGCTGACCCACCACGACGTCACCGCCGCTCTCAACGACATGCTGCACCATGTCTACAAGAACCAGTCATACCGTTGCCGCATCGTGCTGATCCACGGTTACCTGGCGGACGCGGACTACGAGCGGTTGGTGGAGGCCACTCGCTATGTGGTCAACTGCTCTTACGGCGAAGGCCAATGCTTGCCCCTGATGGAGTTCATGTCCTGCGGCCGGCCGGCGATTGCACCCGTGAACACGGCGATGGCCGATTACATCGACCACGACAATGCCTTCGTCGTCGAGTGCACCGAGGAACTGACTGCCTGGCCCCACGACCCGCGTGCAGCGTTTCGAACCCTGCGCTATGTCACCGATTGGGACTCGCTGTGCTCGGCCTATCGCGCCAGCTACGACGTGGCCAAAAACGACCCCGAGCGTTATCGCCGCATGTCGGCCCATGCCGTGCGCAGTCTGGAAACATTCTGCAGCCAGGCCAACGCCGAGCAGCGTCTGCGGGTGTTTTTTGAACAGGTATTGGAGCGTCGCCGGAACGCGCAGCAGCCATGATCGGGCGGTTGCTGGCGTGGCTCAGGCCGCCCGTCGTACCTGCCGCGCTGCCATCGACTGGCGCCGTGTCGCCCCGTGACGTGGGCCTCTACGATGCAATGCTCGACGGCTGGTTTCTCAACGACAGCGGCGAGCTGCTCAAAGGCTTTGCTATCACCGCCCAGGACACCTTGTTGGACGTTGGTTGCGGGGAGGGCGTGGCGACCTTGTTTGCAGTACGCCAAGGCGCTTCAGTGATTTTTACCGACAGCGAGCACGACAAGGTGCGCAGCCTGGCCCGTCAGGTCGAGGCCCAGACCCGCGCGCCGTTTCTGGGTCTGGTCAGCAATAGCCTGCCGCTGCCGCTGGCCGATGGCTGCGCTGACAAAATCGTGTGCATGGAAGTGCTCGAGCATGTCGACCAACCCGAGCCGTTCTTGGCCGAACTGGTGCGCATGGGCCGGCCAGGGGCGCAGTACCTGCTCAGCGTGCCGGCCCCGGTGGGCGAGCATTTACAGCAGGGCATCGCACCGCCGGGTTACTTCCAGTCTCCCAACCATGTGCAGATTTTCAGTGCCGAACGATTCGCTGCATTGGTGGAGGACGCGGGGCTGGTCATCGAGCATCGCCAGGCCAGCGGCTTTTTCTGGGTCATGGGCATGATTTTTTTCTGGGCCAGCGAACGCGCGGCCGGACGAGCCCTCGAGGGGGCGGTGCGTGACCGGATCCAGGCGCCTTATCCGCCGCTGATGGAGAGCTGGGCGAGTCTCTGGCAGGGCGTGCTGACACGACCCGATGGCCTGGCGATCAAGCAGGTCCTCGATCAATTCATGCCCAAGAGCCAAGTCATCATTGCCCGCAAACCTGATCCTGCCACCCGGAGCTCAGCATGAGCAGCAAGCGAATCATGGACATCGAGTTGTTGCGCGCCGTTGCGGTGATGGGCGTGTTGTTTCATCACGTACAAGGCATGCCGTTTCCCGGCGGATGGCCGCGTCTGTCGGCTCTTTCCGGTAGCTTCCAACTATGGTGGGGCGTGGATCTGTTCTTCGCGATATCGGGCTTTGTCATTGGCCGCAGTCTGATCCCGCAACTGCGCGGTTGTGACAATTCTCGGCAGTTCTGGGCCACCGCCCGCGAATTCTGGATTCGCCGGGCGTTTCGCCTGCTGCCGTCGGCGTGGCTCTGGTTGCTGCTGATGCTGCTGGCTGCGTTGTTTTTTAATCGTTCCGGTGCGTTTGGCAGTGTGCAAGCCAACGTACAGGCGACCCTGGCCGGTTTTCTGCAATTCGCCAATTTGCGTTTTGCCGATGCATTCATGCGGTATGAATATGGTGCGAGCTTTGTTTACTGGACGCTCTCGCTGGAAGAGCAGTTCTATTTGATTCTGCCGCTGCTGGTGTTCGTCTCGCGCCGGTATCTGGTCTGGGTGTTGCTGGCGGTGGTGCTGGTACAGTTTTTCACCTGGCGTGCGGTATGGCTCTCGGTGATCCGCACCGACGCCCTGGCCCTCGGCGTGCTGCTGTCGATCTGGAGCTGGCGGCACGGGTACGGGCGGTTCGAGCCCAAGTGGCTGCGCTGGCCCGGAGCGGGGATGTTGCTGATCGTCGTTTTGGGGGGCGTGATGGCGTGGATTGCCACTGAACACTTCAATCTGTCGTTCTACCGTCTTGGGGTCATCGCGCTGCTCAGTGCCGTGCTGGTATGGGTGGCCTCCTATGACCGGGACTATCTGCTGCCTCGCAGCCCTTTGAAAACCGCGTTGACCTGGGTTGGCAGCCGCTCCTACGGGATTTATCTGATCCACATCCCGGTGTTTTTCCTGCTGCGCGAGCTGTGGTTTCGTTTCGCCCCGTTGGGGTCGCCGGACGTGGCGAGTGATCCCTGGCTGGCCCTTGCCTGTGCCTTGACGCTGATCGGGCTGTTGAGCGAACTCAACTACCGGATGGTTGAAATGCCCATGCGCCAGCGCGGAACTCAACTGGTTGAACGCCTGCGTGCCGCCCGTCCCGTCCTTCCCGTCTCTGGAGCCCCTTCATGCTGAGCCTTTTGAAGAAACTCACCACGGGTACGCCCGCGCCCGCAACACCAGCGGCCGACAAGGTCGATCCCTATATGCTCGGGCTGCACGATGCGATGCTCAGCGGCTGGTTCAATCAGCAAACCGGAGAGCTGTTCAGCGGTTTCCCGGTTGCGCCTGAGGACACATTGCTGGACGTTGGCTGCGGCGACGGTGGCAACGTGCATTTTTGTGGCATGCGCGGGGCGAAGATCATCATCGCCGACATCGACGCGGCCAAGGTCGAGGCCACCCGTCAGCGCTTGAGCGACACTCCGGCGCGTGACGTCGAATGCCATGTGACCGACTGCAACCCGCTGCCCATTGCCGATGGTACGGTCACCCGCGTGGTGTCCACGGAAGTTATTGAGCATGTCGACGACCCGGCGCAGTTTCTCGCCGAGCTGGTCCGGGTCGGCCGGCCCGGCGCGCTGTACCTGTTGAGCGTGCCGCACCCCAGCTCCGAAGATCTGCAAAAAGACATCGCCGCGCCGGAGTATTTCCAGAAGCCCAACCACATTCGCATCATCAGTGAAGAGCAGTTCAAGGCGATGGTCAGCGAGGCCGGGCTGGAGGTGTTGAGCCACAGCCAGTACGGTTTCTACTGGTCGATGTGGATGCTGTTGTTCTGGGAAGCGAAAGTCGATTTCAGCAATGCCGACCACCCGTTGCTCAACCATTGGGCCGACACCTGGCAAGCGGTGCTCAATTCGCCACGCGGCGCGCAGATCAAGCAGGCGCTGGACGCGGTGGTGGCCAAGAGTCAGGTGATTATTGCGCGTAAGCCTGGATGACAGGGACTGAGGATGAATTCATTTGTGGCTGGCGCGGGAGGGGTTAATCTGCCAGCCTTTTTTGGGTGCTGAAACTCCATGGCTTTTCTTTTCCGGCTATCGCTGATCCTTGCCGCAGTGCTGTTAAGCGGCTGTGAACAGTCCCCGCCACCGGCTCTCGATCAACAACTCTATGTCTGGCAGCGCCAGTGGACGCCGGCTCACGTGCCGGCGCTGCAACAAAGCCACAGGGATTTTTCCAGCCTGCGCATTCTTGCCTTGCAGGCCTTTCCCCAGGCCGGCTGGAGCCGCGCGCGGATCGATGCGCAACTGCTCAAGGCTGACGGTCGACCGCTGATCGCAGTGATACGCCTGGACGGTCAGCTCAAATTTCTGGATCAGGACGATGTGATCGCGCAGATCCAGCAGCTGCTGAGCGACTGGCAAGCGCAAGGCCTGGCCCCAGTAGGGATCGAGATCGACCACGACGCCGGTAGTGCGCGACTGCCTGCCTATGGCGCATTTTTGAACCGCTTGCGGCAAGCCCTGCCCGCCACGCTGGGGCTGAGCATCACGGCATTACCTGCCTGGCTCGACAGCCCTGCGTTGCCAGGGCTGCTGCGGACGGTGGACAGCAGCGTGTTGCAGGTCCATGCGGTCAGTGATCCCCGGCAGGGGCTGTTCGACCCGAAACAGGCTTTGCGCTGGGCCGAACGCTGGAGCGGTGTTACCACGCGACAGTTCTATCTGGCCCTGCCAGCCTACGGCATGGCGCTGTTGACTCAGGAGAGTGGTGTGCCGGTGGTTGAAAGCGAAGTGCCGATCGATCAAGGCGGCGAGCGTCGTGAGCTGCTGGCTGACCCGCAGCAAGTGGCCGGACTGGTGACAGAACTGCGGGCCGACCCGCCGACACATCTGGCCGGGCTGATCTGGTTTCGTCTGCCGCTGGCGGATGACCGACGTGCCTGGAGCTTGACCACCCTCGGTGCCGTTGCGCGGGGGGAACGCCTGGACAGTCGGTTGGCCTTGCGTGTGCGTGAACAGGACGGGCTTTACGATATTGAGTTGGTTAACCAGGGCAATCTCGACAGCCCCTGGCCCCAACGCCTGACCTTGGTCGTTGGCGCCTGCGACGGTGCCGATGCGCTGGCGGGGTACACGTTGCAACAAACTCCCGGACTGCTTACCTTCACCCGCATTCAGGAAGGCCGCCTGGCCGCCGGCGCCCAGCGTGCCGTTGGCTGGGCGCGCTGTACGAAAATTGACCAAGGAGGTTTCAATGTTCACCCGTAAGTGGCCCAGTCATCTGCTCTGTCTGAGCCTCAGCCTGCCGTTGGGCCAGGTGCTGGCCTGCGGACCGGATTTCCCGATGCGCCTGCTGGATAACCGCAGCCAATCGCTGGCGGATCTGCCCGAAGGCAGCTTTCGCTTCGAGATCAGTCGCCTCGGCCACGCCATAGCCGGGCTCAAGTCGGCCTCCGATGCGACGGCCAACCCGGATCAGCGTTATGGTGATGTGCCTGCCTACGTCGAACAACGCAACAAGGCCGAACGGCTTGGCCTGACCCCGCCGCAGCAAGCGGTGGTGGAGCGGGTGCGGGCGCTGACCGACGTTCAGCAGGTCATCACCGAAGCGGCGAATCTGCCTGCCGAACTGCGGCTGTACGCGATCGGCGCGGCAGCCTTCAACGCCGGCGAGCATGCGCTGGCGGTCGATTCGTTCCGTCAGTTGCTCGCGTTGCCATCGCACGAGCGCCGGTTGCGCAGCACATGGGCCGCGTATTCCCTGGGACGAGCCTTGTTCGCCATGAGCAGCGAGGCGGGCAACGGTGAACCGGCCGTATTGCTGGAGCAGGCTCAAGAGGCGTTCCGTCAGGCTCGTCAGTTGAGCATCAGTGGCTTCAGTGACCCGTTGGAGTTGGGTGTCGCCAGCCTCGGCGAAGAAGCCCGGGTTGCCTACACCCGTGACGATTGGAACAGTGCCATTGAACTCTACGCCAGCCAGAACCTGCTGGGCTCCGAGGTCGGCTACAGTTCGTTGAAACAATTGGTCGGTGACCTGAGCGAGCTGCCGGACGAGCAGTTGATGCGCCAGCTCAAAGGCAAAGCAGTGCAGCAACTGCTCACCGCTTCGTTGCTCAGCCGTATCGGTTGGTCATTCGGTGAGCAACCGGCCGGCGAGAAGCGGCTGGTCAAGTTGCTGCAAGCCAGCACCCGTGACAGCCTCGATAATGCCGACCGTCTGGCGGCGGTGAACTATCAGCAAGGCGATTATGCCGCCGCCAAGGCGTTCCTGGAAAAGGCCGGGGATAGCGGGCTGGCCTGGTGGCTGCGGGCCAAACTGGCGGTGCGCGAGGGTGACAAAGGCGCCGCGGCGGCGGCCTATGCCAAAGCCGCCCAGGCGTTTCCCAAAGACGAGTCGTGGGGCGAGCGACGCACGCCGGATTGGAATTACGAGTCCGTGCAACCCAAGTGCCGGGTCGAAGGCGAAAGCGCGATCCTGGCCTTGCAAAGGGGCGATTACCTTCAAGCCTTCGATCAGCTCTACCGCAGCCAGAGCATTTATTGGTATGACGCCGCTACGGTCGCTGAGCGGGTGCTGACCGTCGACGAGCTCAAGCAGTACGTCGATGCTCAAGTCCCGGCGGTGCCGCCGTTGAGCCAGCAGGATCGCGACAATTACGTGCAACTGCCGGTGGCCGCGAACCTGCGCAATCTGCTGGGGCGTCGCTTGCTGCGAGAAGGACGTTACGACGAGGCGCCGGACTACTTCGACAACGTCGAGCTACAGAACCAGGCCCGAGCGTATGGGCAGTTGCGCCAGGAGGCCGAGTCCAGGTGGTGGCCCACTCGACGGGCCGAGGCGTATTTCAATGCATCCTGGTTCGCGCGTACCCACGGTATGGAACTGCTCGGTTACGAGATGGCGCCGGACTACGCCACCTTTGGCGGCAACTATAGCCTTGAACCCGCCGACCTGAAGGTTGGACCGCTGATCAGCGAAGGCGAGTGGCAACGCCAGCAGGCCAGCGCCGCGCAACCGGACGCGCGTTATCATTACCGTTTTGTCGCCACGGCGTTGGCGAGCCAGGCGGCCGACAACCTGCCCCATACCAGCCATGCGTTTGCGGCGGTGCTGTGCGCCGCGGTGGGGTACAACTCCAACCTGGCGGAGCAACGTGCGTTGTATCAACGTTATGTGCAGCACGGCCCTTACGTGGAGTGGGCCTGGGATTTTGGCCGCCACTGCCCTTATCCTGATTTTCGTAACGCGGACAAACGCTACGTTACCCAGGCGCTGGAGCCGATTCGTTCGGTGTTGCGGCCCTATAAGGTTTGGCTGCAAATAGCCGGTGGCCTGCTGGTGGTGGCGCTGGGGCTGGGATTGATCAGCCGTCGCCAGCGCAAGGCCCGGATTTCGGCTCGTTAAGCTTTGTAGACATCCAGATACGCGGGGAGCAAGCCTTGCTCCCCGCGTGTTGTGGATAAGTTCACGCATTACATCTGTGTCGCCATCCCTTCCACATTCATCGCCGCCTGGCGCAAGGCTTCCGAGCGGGTAGGGTGCGGATGGCAAGTCAGCGCGATGTCCTGGGCTGAGGCGCTGAACTCCATGGCGACGCAGTATTCCCCGATCATCTCGCTGACGCTCGGCCCCACCAGGTGTACGCCGAGGATTTCATCGGTCCGTTCATCGGCCAGTACTTTGGCGAAACCTTCGGTCTGGTGGTTGATCTTCGCCCGGCTGTTGGCCGTGAACGGAAACTTCCCGACCTTGTAGGCGCGGCCTTCAGCCTTGAGCTGTTCTTCGGTCTTGCCGACGCTGGCCAGTTCTGGACGGGTGTAGATAACGTTGGGGATCAGGTCATAGTTGACCTCGCCGGCCTTGCCGACGATCTGTTCGATGCAGGCCATGGCCTCGTCTTCCGCCTTGTGGGCCAGCATCGGACCGGATGTCACGTCGCCGATCACCCACACGCCGGGCGCTTCGGTGCGGTGGCCCTTGTTGGCGAGCAGGCCGCGTTTGTCGGTGCTGAGGCCGACGTTCTCAAGCCCCAGCCCCTGGGTATACGGCCGACGGCCAATGGCGACCAGCACATAATCTGCATCCAAGAGCTGCGTCTCGCCGCCCGCTGCAGGCTCAACCTGCAATTGCACGCCGCTGGCCGAAGACGTGGCGCCGGTGACTTTGGAACTCAGTTTGAACTGGATGCCTTGTTTGCCCAGGGCCCGTTGCAAGGTCTTGCCGGCCTCGCCATCCACGCCAGGACAGACGCGATCGAGGTATTCCACCACCGTGACCTCAGCGCCCAGGCGCCGCCAGACCGAACCCAATTCGAGGCCGATGACGCCTGCGCCGATCACCACCAGATGACGCGGCACTTCACTCAAGGACAATGCACCGGTGGAGTCGAGGATGCGCTGGTTATCGATCGCCACACCCGGCAGGGGAGTGGGCTCGGAACCGGTGGCGATGACGATGTCCTTGGCGCTCAGTGTGGTCTTGCCGCCGTCTTCACCAGTGACCGTCACTTTGCCGGGCCCGTCGATGTGGCCCCAGCCCTTGATCCATTCGACCTTGTTCTTGCGAAACAGGAACTCGATACCCTTGGTCAGGCCTGCCACGCTCTCGTCCTTCTGCTTCATCATTTGAGCGAGGTTGAGGGTGGGGCTGACTTCGATGCCCAGATTGGCGAATGGCGTTCCCATGGCCGCTTCGTACAGCTCCGAGGCGTGGAGCAATGCTTTGGAGGGCATGCAACCGACGTTCAGGCAGGTGCCGCCCAAGGTGGCTCGGCCCTCGACACAGGCGGCCTTCAAGCCCAACTGTCCGGCGCGAATCGCCGCGTTATACCCACCGGGGCCACCGCCCAGAATGATCACGTCGTAGTTGCTCATGGCGCTTCTCCCGCTCTGCTTGAGAAAAATTATGATCGTAATATGTGCGTTCTCGAATATCTCGGTCAAGGGCCAGGGTCGAGAATTTGCGAGAAGGTGCTCAAACATAAATTTCACAAGAGTCGTTATAAGGTAACGATATGTAACAGAGCCGCGTCGGGGTGGTATGCAAATCGATCTTGATGTCGAGGGGGCAGAGGTAGCCCAGTTGCCGCGGTTCCAGCAGGCGCTCTTTCAGGGGCGTCGCTTGAGGCGGATCGCCTTCGGGTTGGGTGGCGTAGCGAGCCTGGGTCTGGTGGTGGCGTTTTTCATCGGGTTGTTCTCGCCGCAGTCGATGTGGCCGCCGCTGCTGGTCAGTCAAAGTGCCGGAGTATGGGTGCTGGTGGCGGGTCTGCAATCGGCCTGGTGGATCACCCAGTGGCGGGGCATGGCGCTGATGCCGGTTATGGATATCCCGGTTTCTGAAACCCCGCCAGTGGATGACCATGGCTGGTATGAGCGCCTGCTGGATCGACTCAGTCTCCGTTGGATCGCCCTGCTCAAGCACATCGGCGGCCCCACATTGTGGCTGCTCGGTTGGGCACTCCTGGTGCTGTTCAGTCTGGAGCAAACCTGGAACCTGGAATTACCTGCGACCGAGCTCGGCGTGTCGGCCAGTGTGGGAGCGGTGCTCTCTTTGCTGCTGGCGTTCGGGTTGTTGGTGTTGGAGCGTCAGTGGGTCCAGCAATCCCCTCAGCAATGGCCGGAGGCCCAGGCGCTGGCTCAGCTGACCCGGGTGGCGATTGTCGTACTGGTGCTGGGCGCCTTGTGCGTGCTGTTCGCCGCACAAACGTCCATCTGGCCAGTGCGCCTGGCCGTGCTGATGGGGGTGCTGCCGGCTCTGGTGGCGGCGGAATTGTTACTGCGCGCATTGCTGTCGTTGTTCAGCCCGCGCCGGGATTCCCAAGAGCCATCATTGCTGGGCCGAAGTGTCATCGCCGAGTTGCTGCGCTGGCCACCACGGCCGTTGTCGGCGCTGCAACATGAGCTGCACAGCCATTTCGGGGTCGACTTGCGTCAGATCTGGGCGTTCAGCTACATGCGTCGCGCCTTTTTGCCGGTGGTGGCGCTAGTGTCCTTGGTGGGGTGGCTGCTGACTGGTGTGCATGAGGTTGCGTTGCAAGGGCGGGGCATCTACGAGCGCTTTGGTAAACCGGTGGAAGTATTCGGCCCTGGCCTGCAAGTCGGCTTGCCGTGGCCGTTGGGCAGGGTGTTGAACGTCGAGAACGGCGTCGTGCATGAACTGGCCACCAGCGTCGGCGGCAACCGGATGGTTACCGAGGCTGATTCAGCGGAAGGACCGGCACCCGCGGCTGCCAATCGATTGTGGGACGCCAGTCATGTGAACGAAAAATCCCAAGTCATTGCCAGCCGCCGAGCCGACCAGCAGAGCTTCCAGATCGTCAATATGGACGTACGTTTCATTTATCGCATCGGCCTTACCGACGCGGCGGCACTGGCGGCCACCTACAACAGTGCCGATGTGCCCGCGCTGATCGGCAGCACCGCCAGCCGCGTTCTGGTGCATGAGTTCGCCTCGCGGACGCTCGATGGTTTGCTGGGTGTCGATCGGGTCAGTCTGGCGGATGAAATCGGCCGTGCAGTACAGGCTGACTTGCAGAGGCTCGACAGCGGTGTGGAAATTCTGGCAACGGTGGTCGAAGCGATTCATCCGCCGGCCGGCGCCGCCAATGCCTATCACGGCGTGCAAGCGGCGCAGATTGGCGCCCAGGCCCTGATCGCCCGGGAGCGTGGTGCCGCAGCGCAGCAGACTAACCAGGCGCAGTTGCAAGCCAGCATCATCCATGACCAGGCTCAAGCCACCGCCCGAGAAATCAATGCGACCGCCCAAGCCGCCGACTTGCGCTTCAACGCCGAACGCCAAGCCTACGCAACGGCTGGCCATGCTTTTGTGCTGGAGCAATACCTCAGCCAGCTAAGCCAGGGACTTGGCAATGCAAAGCTGCTGATTCTCGATCATCGCCTGGGGGCTGGGAGCAACGCGCCCACCCTCGATTTGCGTACGTTCACGCTGCCGGCGGATCCCGCCTCGCCGCCTAACCCGGTCCAGCCAGGAGCTGCCCATTGAGCCAGTCTTCTTCACATGATCACCATGATCATCCCGGTCACGCTCATGCCGGCCACCACCATCACCATGGGCATCATCACCATCATGACGATCCACATGTGGCCGGCCCGTTTCCTTGGGGCCGGGTGGGCTGGGCGGCGCTGCTGGTGGCGTTTGCTATCGCTGCCGCCAGCCTGGTGCAAGTGCGCTCGGGAGAGGCGACGGTCATTACCCGTTTCGGCAATCCGGCGCGGGTGCTGCTGCAACCAGGTTTGAACTGGCACTGGCCGGCACCGTTCGAAGCGGCGATCCCGGTGGACCTGCGATTACGCACCACCTCCAGCGGGCTTCAGGACGTGGGTACCCGCGACGGATTGCGGATCATTGTTCAGGCCTACGTGGCGTGGCAGGTGCAGGGTGACCCGCAAAACGTTCAGCGCTTTATGCGTGCGGTGCAGAATCAACCGGATGAAGCTGCACGGCAGATTCGCACGTTCGTTGGTTCAGCCTTGGAAACCACCGCCGCCAGTTTTGATTTGGCCAGCCTGGTCAACACCGATGCCAGCCAAGTGCGCATCGCCGATTTTGAAGCTCAGTTGCGGCAGCAGATTGATCAACAATTGCTCAGCACCTACGGCGTTCGGGTGCTGCAAGTTGGCATCGAGCGCTTGACCTTACCGTCGGTGACGCTGACTGCGACGGTGGACCGCATGCGCGCTGAGCGTGAAACCATTGCTACTGAGCGCACCGCCATTGGCAAGCGTGAAGCGGCGCAGATTCGTTCTGCCGCAGAGCGTGATGCGAGGATTCTTCAGGCCGATGCAAAGGTGAAAGCGGCTGAGATCGAGGCGCAGTCCCGTGTTGAAGCTGCCGGGATCTATAGCAAGGCATACGCCGGGTCCCCCCAGCTCTACAACCTTCTGCGCTCGCTGGACACCTTGGGAACGATTGTTTCCCCGGGTACGAAACTGATTTTGCGCACCGACGCCGCACCGTTTCGCGCCTTGGTAGAGGGCCCACCATCCGTGGAACGTTTAGGTGGAACACGGCCATGAGTTTGGTTCCACGTGGAACAAATACCTCCGTCAGCCCCTGGATTCAGGCCGGACGGCTAGCCTTTCTGGCGCTCTATGCCGTCACGGTTTTAGCCGCGCTGGCCTGGGCATTTTCAAATGTGCGACAGATTGATCCGCAGAGTCGTGCAGTGATCCTGCGTTTCGGCGCCCTGGATCGAGTCCAGAATGCCGGCCTTTTGCTTGCTTGGCCTCGTCCGGTGGAACACGTGATCTTGCTGCCGGCGGCGGATCGGGTCCTGGAGCGGCGGGTGGAAAACCTGCTGCGTTCGGACGCGGCTCTGCAGGCTGACCGCGTCGCCAGTTTTGCCTCCCCGGTCAGCGATGCACTGGCCGGTTCTGGCTATCTATTGACCGGTGACGCGGGAGTGGTGCAGCTGGATGTGCGGGTGTTCTACAAAGTCAGCGAGCCCTATGCCTTCGTTGTACAGGGCGAGCATGTGTTGCCGGCGCTGGACCGGTTGGTCACCCGCAGCGCCATAAGCCTTACTGCAGCACGGGACCTGGATACGATTCTCGTGGCTCGTCCCGAATTGATCGGCCGCGATAACCAGGCGGCCGAACGTCGTGAACGCTTGCGCAGTGATCTGCTCCAGGGCATCAATCGACGCTTGGCCGATCTTGCCGCGACAGGGCAGGGGCTAGGGATCGAGGTGGTGCGCGTCGATGTGCAATCGAGCCTTCCGGGCCCTGCGGTGAGTGCGTTCAATGCGGTACTGACCGCTAGCCAGCAGGCAGACCAAGCCGTGGCGAACGCCCGCACCGAAGCCGAGAAACTGACCCAGACCGCCCGCGAGGACGCCGACCGTGCCCTTCAGATTGCCCATGCTCAGGCCAGTGAACGGCTCGCCAAAGCCTCGGCTGACACTGCTACGGTCCTCAGCCTGGCGAAGACTCAGGAGAGCGATCCTCAGATGTTGCTACGTCTTTATCGTGAACGTATCCCCGGGATTCTTCGCCAGGCCGGTTCAGTGACAACGGTCGATCCGCAAGACGATTCCCGCCTGATCATTCAGGGAGCTGAGCAATGAACGCCGAAACCCTCACCGCGCCCATGTTGTCTTCCAGTGAACAGCGTACGGTTGCGCGGCAACTGACGCTGGCGATGATTGCCCTCGGTCTGCTCGCGTTGGGTCTGGTATGGCGCGGATGGGCACCAGAGCAGAATGCTGTCAGTCAATTACTGTGGGGATTGGCCTCCGTGCTGGTGGCTGTACCGGTGATGCGTTCGGCCTGGTACAGCCTGCGATATCCGAGCCTGCATGGCGTCACCGATCAACTGATTGCCCTGGCCATGCTCGGCGCTTGGGCCACGGGGGATTTGCTGACGGCTGCGCTGTTGCCGATCATCATGACCTTTGGTCACGTGCTGGAGGAGCGCAGCGTCCTCGGTTCCCAGGAAGCCATCGATGCCCTCGCCCAACTGACCCGAAGCCAGGGGCGCAAGGTTCAGGCCGACGGCTCGATAATCGAAGTCGACAACGCCACGCTCCAACCCGGCGATGTGGTGGAGGTGCGCGCCGGTGATCGGGTGCCGGTGGATGGTCGGGTCCTGTCTGGCCAGGCCAGTCTCGACACCGCGCCCATTACGGGTGAATCGGTGCCGTTGGAGGCGCTGGTGGGCACTGAGGTTTTTGGGGGCGCGATCAACCTCGATGGCCTGCTACGCCTGGAAGTGACTCGCACGGGGGATGAGTCGACGCTGGGCAGAGTCATTGCCCTGATGCAAAACGCCGAGCGTTCCAAGCCGCCCATCACCCGGTTGCTTGAACGGTACGCCGCCAGCTATCTGGTGCTGGTGTTGCTGTTGGCGGCGGTGACCTGGTTCGTTACAAACGACGCCCAGGCGATGCTGGCGGTGTTGGTGGCAGCGTGTCCTTGCGCACTGGTCCTGTCAGCTCCGGCGACGGCGGTTGCCGGCATCGCAGTCGCGGCGCGTCATGGAATCCTGATCCGTAGTGCGGCCTTCCTGGAGGAACTGGCGGACCTGACCTCGCTGGTCGTCGACAAAACGGGCACGCTCACCCACGGCATCCTTCGCCTGCAATCCATCGACAGCGTCCGCGAGCATGAATCCTTTCTGCTGCCATTGGCCGCCAGCCTCGGTTCGGCCAGCAGCCATCCGGTCAGTCGTGCGTTGGCTGGGTTGGTGGCGCCGGAAAAATATCTGCCGCTGACCGAAATCCACGAACACCAAGGGTTGGGTGTGGTGGCGATGACCGACCAAGGTGAGGCGGCTCTTGGTCGGGCTGAGTTGTTCGCCCGGTTGAGGATCGAGACTTCGCCGATCCCTGACCATGACGGACCTATTGCCGGCCTGGCCTTGGGGGGAACGTTCATCGCCTGGCTGTTGTTGGCCGACAGCACCAAGCCGGAAGCGCGCCAGGCCATGGCTGAGTTGCGGGCGCTGGGCCTGGGGCGCCAGTTGTTGCTGACCGGGGACCGCCAGAGCGTAGCCAACAGACTGGCGCGGGAAATCGGTATTGGCGAAGTGCAGGCTCACGCTTTGCCTGAAGACAAACTTAAACGGGTCATGGCCGAGATCGACCACGGCTTGCGACCCATGGTGGTGGGGGATGGCATCAATGATTCCCTGGCGCTCAAGGCCGGAGTAGTGGGCATAGCGATGGGGGCGGGTGGCTCGGACATCGCGCTTGCGTCGGCGGACATTGTATTGATCGGCAGTGACCTGCGCCGCCTCGGCACCTGCGTGCGCCTGAGTCGTCGATGCAGGCGCACGTTGCAGGTCAACGTGATCATCGGGTTGGGCTGGACGCTGGCGATCATCGCTTTCGCCGCGTTTGGTTGGCTTGGCGCGGCTGGGGCGATGATCGCGGCATTGCTGCATAACGTGAGCACGTTGCTGGTCTTGGGTAATGCCGGGCGTCTTTTGCGGTTTCAGGAACCGCTGTTGAAAATCGAGACCCTCGACCAAAGGGGAATTTCGGCGAACTGTAGGCCATACTCATAGTCAGCTACGCAGAGGGTGTACCCCTTCAGGGAGTTACTGGTTAGAACAGTAGATGTGGAAGGCGATAGAAAAAGGCTATAAATTCGATAGCCTGCTATTTTTCTAGGATGGTCTACCCTCATTTCAGTCGTCTGAAACAAGGGGGATATCTCATGCTCGCGCAACTTCCACCGGCCTTACAGAATCTGCATTTACCGCTTCGGCTGCGGCTCTGGGACGGCCATGAGTTTACGTTGGGTGCCGACCCCAGCGTCACGATCGTGGTCAAGGACCCACAAATGGTCGCGCAATTCACCCACCCCAGTCTGAACGCGCTGGGTGCGGCGTTTGTAGAAGGCAAGCTGGAACTCGAAGGTTCGATCAACGAAGTCATTCGCGTCTGTGATGAACTGAGTCAGGCGCTGATGGAAGACGATGGCGCGAATCAACCCGTGCGTTCAGTTCACGACAAGGAAACCGACGCCAAGGCGATTTCCTATCATTACGACCTTTCCAACGCGTTCTATCAGCTGTGGCTCGACAGCGACATGGCTTATTCCTGTGCCTATTTCGAGACCGGTAGCGAAACCCTCGAACAAGCCCAGCAAGCCAAATTCCGCCATCTGTGTCGCAAACTGCGTCTGCAACCCGGTGATTATCTGCTGGATGTGGGGTGCGGATGGGGTGGTTTGGCCCGTTACGCTGCCCGGGAATTCGGCGCCAGGGTCTTCGGCATTACCCTCAGCCAGGCGCAACTGACCCTCGCTCGGGAACGGGTCAAGGCGCAGGGGTTGGAGGATCAAGTGGAGTTGCAGTTGCTCGACTATCGGGACCTGCCCCAGGACGGTCGCTTCGACAAGGTGGTCAGCGTCGGCATGTTCGAGCATGTCGGTCATGCCAATCTCCAGCAGTACTGCAAAACGCTTTTCGGCGCGGTTCGCGAGGGTGGCTTGGTGATGAACCATGGCATCACCGCCAAGCACACTGATGGCCGCCCGGTCGGACGTGGCGCGGGCGAGTTCATTGAGAAGTATGTGTTCCCCAATGGCGAGCTGCCGCACCTGTCGATGATTTCCGCCCAGATCAGCGAAGCGGGGTTGGAGATTGTCGATGTGGAAAGCCTGCGCATGCATTACGCCCGCACGCTCGATCATTGGAGTGAGCGGCTGGAAGACAACCTTGAGGCCGCCGCCAAAGAAGTGCCGGAGCAAGCGCTGCGGATCTGGCGGCTTTATCTGGCCGGATGCGCCTACGCATTCGCCAAGGGGTGGATCAACCTGCACCAGATCCTGGCGGTGAAGACGCACGCCGATGGCAGCCATGAATTGCCCTGGACTCGCGACGACATCTATACCCCTTGATCAGATGTGTGCCACTTAGAGTATCGGGGAAATAAGCCGGGCGATCCGCATGCCGATCTTCTGCAGGCGGTGGGTCTCCCGGCTTTCCTGTTTGTCTATTTCCAGCGCTTGGGCGAAGTCGTCCTCGAGCATCTGCTCGACCTGAGTGGCGAACGAAATATCCACGGTCAGTAGCATCACCTCGAAGTTGAGCCGGAACGAACGATTGTCCAGGTTGGCGCTGCCGATGGCGCTGATTTCCCGGTCAATCAGCACGACTTTCTGGTGCAGGAAGCCCGGCTCATAACGAAACACCCGCACGCCGGCCCGTACGGCTTCGAACGCGTACAGGCTCGACGCCGCGTAGACGACCTTATGGTCCGGGCGTGAGGGCAGCAAGATGCGCACGTCTACCCCGCGCAATACCGCCAGGCGCAACGCAGCGAATACCGCTTCATCAGGAATGAAGTACGGCGTGGTGATCCAGACACGTTCGCTGGCCGCATGGATCGCTTCGACAAAAAACAGTGAACAGGTTTCGTACGCGTCGGCCGGGCCGCTGGCCAGCAACTGGCAGAGTACGCCATCATCCGGGTACGCGTCCGGCAGGATGAGCGGCGGCAATGAGCGGGCCGCCCAGAACCAGTCTTCAGCAAACGACTCTTGCATGCTCGCCACGACGGGCCCGCGTACTTCCACATGGGTATCGCGCCATGGCGCCAAGGGCGGCTTTTCACCCATGTACTCATCGCCCACGTTATGGCCGCCAACGAAACCCAAGACGCCGTCCACCGCGACGATTTTGCGATGGTTGCGAAAATTGACCTGGAATCGGTTGAGCCAGCCGCTACGGGTGGCGAAGGCTTTGACATGGACCCCACCATCACGCAAAGCCTGGACGTAGCGGTGGGGCAGGGAATGGCTGCCAATGCGGTCATACAGCAGATACACCGCAACACCTTCGGCGGCTTTCTTCAGGAGCAGCGTTTTCAGACGTTGACCGAGGCGGTCGTCGTGGATGATGAAAAACTGAATCAGCACGGCTTCCCGGGCACTCTCAATGGCCTCGAAAATCGCCTCGAATGTGGCGAAGCCATTGATGAGCAAGCGCACCTGGTTGTTCGCCAGGCACGGCGTGCGGCCCAGCTTGGGCATCGCCCGTAACGAGGCGTAGGCCTCAGAGGCGCGGGCGGCGAGGGCTTCTTCGACCCATGGCCGCCAGTTCAGCTCGGAAACCGCTTTGCGCATTTCTTCGTTGGCTTGCCGGCGCGCCTTGATATAGCCGTCGAACGTGCTCCGGCCGAAAACCAGGTAGGGAATCAATGTCAGGTAGGGGATAAATACCAACGACAGGGCCCAGGCGATGGAACCCTGAGCGGTACGCACCGTAAGCACCGCGTGAACGGCGGCGATGGAACCCAGAGTGTGAAGCAGTGCGATCAGGTAACCGAAAACATGCGGGCCGAAGTAATCCATGGGGCAGCCTTGCTCCTGAAGTTTCAATGCTTAACAGACCATGTTCCACGACGGATGTCGCTAATTAATTCACTCCTGCCGAGCCTGAACCGAAGCCTGTGGGAGACGTCTAACGGCCACCTGTCCTCTGGAGTGCTTGTGATGAAAGTTTGCCTGCTGGGTTTGGCCCTGACGATTGGTTTGTCGGTTTCTGTGGCGGCTCAGGCGCAGATGCTTCAACCAGGGTTGTGGGAACTGACTACAAGCAATATGAAGGTCGACAACCAGAATCTGCCGGACCTGCAACTGATTCTTGGCCAACTGCAAAACCAGATCACCCCGGAGCAACGGGCGATGCTGGAAAAGCAGGGCATCACCATGGGTGGCAAGGGTATTCGCGTATGCCTGACCCCGGAGCAGGTCCAGACCAATGACATTCCGCTGCAAGACCCGCAATCGGGGTGCAAGCAGCAGATCACCGAGCGCACCGGCAATCAGTGGAAGTTTCGTTTCAGTTGTCCGAAAGCCCAAGGCAATGGGGTGGCAACATTCCAGAGTGATCGGGAATTCACTACGGCGGTGAACGGCACATTCAATGCCACCGGTATCCAGCAGAACGGCAGCCTGGACACTCGCGCCGTGTGGCTGGGGCAGGATTGCGGGACGGTCAAGCCGAGGGCTTGAATCCAGCTCTGGCGTACATGACCTGGTTGATCTGTGGCAGCAAGGCTCGTGCGCGTCGCGAGCAAGCTTTGCTCCCACGGAAGTTCGTTCAAGGGCGCTTGCAAATCATGGCCGGCGCAACGCGTCGTACAACGTATTCAGGTTGTACTCGAACAGCCCGATGAAAGAACTAGCCGGTCCGCTGGCCGCCAGCGCATCGGAGTACAGCGTGCCGCCGATGTGCGCACCGCTTTCAGCCGCTATCTGCTTGAGCAGGCGCGCGTCCTTGATGTTCTCCATGAACACGGCTTTTACTTTTGCTTGGCGTATCTGGGTAATCAGCGCCGCGACATCGGCGGCCGAGGGCTCCCGTTCAGTGGACAGCCCCTGGGGCGCGATAAACTCAATGCCATAGGCCTGTCCCAGGTAGCCGAAGGCATCGTGGGACGTCACGATCCTGCGATTGCCCGGTGGCAAGGCACCAAGCTTGGCCTTGGCATCGGCGAGCAGCGCATAGATCTTTTTCAGATACGCCTGGCTGTTACGTTCGTAGTCGGCCTGGTGGGCCGGGTCGGCGGTCTCCAGCGCCTTGGTGATGTTCCTGACGTACAGCTCGGCGTTTGCCAGGTTATGCCAGGCATGCGGGTCGGGGACGGTCTCGCCCTCTTCATCCAGCGAACGAGGAATAACGCCGCGACTGGCGCTGATCACCGGTGCGCTGGTTTCGGTGCTGGTGACCAGGCGATCCAGCCACGGTTCAAAACCCAGACCATTCTTGATGATCAGTTTGGCGCTGAGCAACGCCTTGGCGTCGTCTGGGGTGGGTTCGTAAGTGTGAGCATCCGCGTCCGGCCCCACCAGGTTGGTGATCTGGATATGCTCGCCGCCGACCTCTTGGGTCATGTCGGCAAGGATGCTGAAGCTGGTCACCACTTGGAGCTTTTCGGCTGCAGACGTGGATAAGGACAGCATCAGACTGAACAGCACGAGCAGAACGCGCATCGGGAAACACCTCATTGGGATGTGAGTAAAGGCGGGCGACGCAGCAAACCGTGCACCGGACCGAACACTACGGACAGCAGATACAACGCGCCCGCCACCAGTACGATGGCCGGCCCGCTGGGTAGCGAGAAGTGGAATGACAACAGCAGTCCGAGCCACACCGACACACATCCAAGCAGCGCCGCGACTCCCATCAGAACCGGCAAACGGCGGCTCCAGAATCGTGAAGCGGCAGCCGGCAACATCATCAAACCGACCACCATCAGTGCACCGATGGCCTGGAAGCCGATGACCAGATTCAGCACGACCAAGGTCAGAAATACGCCATGGGCCAGTGGGCCCAGCCGACTGACGGTTTGCAGGAAAAGAGGGTCCAGGGTGTCGAGCAACAGCGGTCGGTAAATCAGCGCCATCGCGAGCAGGCTGACCCCCGAAACCCAGAGCATGCCGGTAAGTGTCGGGCCATCTACCGCCAGCGCGGAGCCGAACAACAGGTGCAGCAAGTCCAGGCGTTTGCCGGCCATACCAAGAATCAACACACCGGCGGCCAGGGAAATGGGATAGATCGCCGCAAGGCTGGCGTCTTCCCGCAGACCGGTGCGACGGGTAATCCAGGCTGCCACCCCGGCCATGCTCAAGCCTGCACCGAGTCCGCCCAGCGTCAGGGCTGGCAGGCTCAGCCCGGCAAACCAGAAACCCAGTGCGGCTCCGGGCAAGATGCCATGAGCGACGGCGTCGCCTATCAGGCTCATGCGTCGCAGAATCAAAAACACCCCAAGCGGTGCCGTGCTGCACGCCAATACCAGGCCGCCCAGCAGCGCCCGGCGCATGAAGACAAATTCCTGAAAGGGTTGCCAGAGATGGGTGGCCGCGAGCATCAGGCCACCTGCGTGAGGGGTTGTTGGGAAATCAAATCGACACTGCGGCCCAGCGTGCAACCGGCCTGGCTGACCAATAGTGTATGAGGAATATGTTGGCGCACCGCAGCGAGATCATGACAAACCACCACCAGGGTGCGGCCTTCGGCATGCCAGCCGTGAAGGTGTTTCCACAGTAGCGCCTGGCCTTGTTCGTCGAGGGCGGCGTGGGGTTCGTCGAGCAACAGCAGGGGCGCTTCAGCCAAACTCAAACGGGCGAGAAGGGCGCGTTGCAACTCGCCTCCCGACAACGCCATTAACGAGCGATGCTCCAGGCCATCCAACGCCCAGTCTTGCAGTACGGCTTTCAAGCGATGGCGGCGCATCGCTGGCGTGTGCCTGCTCCCCCAGGATCCCGCCGCCACCAGCTCTTGCAAGCTGATTGGAAATTGCCGATCCAGATGTTGCTGTTGCGCCAGAAACGAGACGCTGCCGCGACGTGGAACATCCAGCACGACTTTGCCGGATAGGGGTTTTTGCAGGCCCGCCAGCACTTTCAGCAGGCTGCTTTTGCCCGCACCGTTGGCTCCGACGATGGCCGTCAGGCTTCCCGCCGGCCGCTCTATGTTCAACGGGGGTGTGAGGGGGTGGCCCGGGGCGCCCCAGCGCAATGACTGGCAACGAATCACAGTGCCTCCCTGACCCAACGGCTTTGTGCCACAGCGTCATGGGCATGCAAACTTTCGGCGTGCACCACTCGCACATCGAGGGAGGCGATATCGGGGGATCGCCTCAAAGCCATGCTCAGCCGCCGCGCGGCGTCTTCACAGAACATTAGGTTTTGACCATTGGCGAGGGCGAAGGCTTGTTCGTCTGCCCGTTTCACGGCGGTTTGTACGGCCGTGCCGAGGGCTGCTTCGGCTTCGTTGATGAGCGACAGCAGCGGCAATTCGTCGACGTCGCTGTTCAGTCTCAGCTTCACCGTGGCCGTGCTGCGTTGACTGTGAGGCGTGGCGAGGATGCCTTTTGATGAGCCTAGCCAGGCCAGGACTCCGGCGTGCTCGAGCGCTTTATTGGCAAAGTCGTCTACAAATTGCTGCTGGATTAACTGACGAGCGAGCGCGGCCGAGCAAGGGCAGGTGGACGAGTAGGCAATCTGAATGGTCAGTTCCACGTGGAACACATCATTTTTCAGGTGGGCCTCGATGCTGACCGGATAGCGCTTCCAGCCAGCCAGTGGGCTGACTAGCGCAGGGCGCTTGAACAGTAGATCGGTACAAATGCTCAGCGAGGCGGCGTCGGACAGACCGGCGTGACTGTCGAGGAATTGCTGGAGGATTCGGCGTAACAGCATGGGAGACAGCGCTGCGCTTTCGAGCAGCTCCAGCGCCAGGTACAAGCGTGACATATGGATGCCTCGGGCTTCACCGTCGTCAAGGCTGACACCGGCATCAGCGATCGCGTTAAGACGCTGACCGTCGATCAATACGGGTACCGCGATGCCGCACATGCCTACCCAGTCAAGGGCCAAGGCCTGGCGCGAAGCCTGCGCGGCAACGTCCGGCAGAGTGAACGCATTCATATTCAAGGTCCGTCATAGGTACACAACAAACGTTATACTATAACAGTGTGCTCGACGAGCACTAGTTCATGAACGCAGTTTCATTTTGCTGGGTGTGAGGGCTTTTCGTACCGTTCCACGTGAAACATCAGCGTGGTGCGTCCTGGCAACCGCTTATGCGTCCGCATAAAAATTTCCCAGTGCTTCCACCCGAGCTCGAGAAACGGTTGAGTGTCGTCCAACCTACGCGCCGGCTGTATCCCACCCAGGTCTCTCCGTCAGAAGCTATTCCGGTAAAGAACGTCAGCTGGCCATAGCGGCTAGTGGTTTGTGCCCAATAGCGGCGGCCATTTACTTCAAATCCACGGAGATACAGGGTGTTTCCGGCCGTCATGACGCTGTAGGCATTACCTTGCCCATCGACACAGGCCAGTAAATTCGCGCTGCGAGTGCAGTTTGCCAACATAGGGCTCTGGGCTGAAGCATCTAGCGCCAATAGCAGCATCGGGCTTGCGAATACGAATTTCAGAAAACTGCGCATGTTTTTTACTTCAGACCGGTGGAGCCGAGAGGCTGGTTAAATGTTGTTGTTATACTATAACATTAAAAAGGCTTAGACCTTGAACCGAACCCAAGCCTGAAGAAAAGAGCCGCGACATGCATTCAACCGCATCAGCGCGGCCCGCCCGATGAGGATATACCTGGTGCCCAATCGTCTCCCTGTAACCGTGCTGTCCGGATTTCTCGGCGCCGGTAAAAGCACACTGCTCAATTACGTCCTGCGCAATCGCGACAACCTGCGCGTCGCGGTGATCGTCAACGATATGAGCGAGATCAACATCGATGGCAGCGAAGTCCAGCGAGATGTCACCCTAAGCCGGTCTGAAGAGAAACTGGTGGAGATGAGTAACGGCTGCATTTGCTGCACGTTGCGTGAAGACCTGCTGGAAGAAGTCGGCCAGCTCGCCAGGGAAGGCCGTTTCGACTATCTGCTGATCGAGTCCACGGGGATTTCCGAACCCTTGCCGGTGGCGGAAACCTTTACTTTTCGTGATGAACAAGGCCGCAGCCTGGCGGATGTGGCACGGCTGGACACGATGGTAACGGTGGTCGATGGGGTCAATTTCCTGCTGGATTTCCAGGCGGCCGAAAGCCTCGCTTCACGCGGCGAAACCCTGGGGGAGGAGGATGAGCGTTCCATTACTGATCTGTTGATTGAGCAGATCGAGTTCGCCGATGTGATTCTGATCAGCAAAATCGACCTGATTGGCCGTCACGAACGGGAGGAGTTGATCGCGATTCTGGAACGGCTCAACGCCCAGGCGCAGATCATTCCCATGGTCATGGGCCAAGTACCGCTGGAAAAGATCCTCGACACAGGCCTTTTCGACTTCGAGCGCGCGGCTCAAGCACCGGGCTGGCTGCAGGAGCTGCGCGGTGAGCACGTGCCCGAAACAGAAGAATACGGCATCGCTTCGGCAGCTTACCGGGCGCGCAGGCCGTTTCATCCCCAGCGTTTTTTCAGTTTTATCGACCGTCCGTGGACCAATGGCAAGCTCCTGCGCTCCAAGGGCTTCTTCTGGCTGGCCAGCAAACATGAGGAAGCGGGCAGTTGGTCCCAGGCCGGCGGCTTGATGCGACATGGATTCGCTGGGCGCTGGTGGCGGTTCGTGCCGAAAAGCCAATGGCCGCAAGATGAGGAAAGCACCGCAGCCATCCTGAAAAACTGGCTTCCCGCCACCGGTGATTGCCGGCAGGAGCTGGTATTCATCGGCCAGAATATCGACTTCACGCAACTGACCGCCGAGCTGGACGCTTGCCTGCTCAGTGACGCGGAAATGGCCCTGGGTGTCGACAGTTGGCGTTTGCTGCCGGATCCGTTCGGCCCTTGGCATGACGAGGCCGCAGCGTGATGCTGGCGCCCAGTCCGAAGCGGGAAGTGCCGGTACGCCAGGTTCAGGGCGATACCCCGCGGATCCTGACGCAAATTCTGGACGACGATACCAACCTGGCGGTCTGGCAACGTCAACTGCCGGCGCACATCAGTGATTTTGCGGCAATGGTGCTTTCCATGGATCAGCCTCTGGCCGAATCGCGGGTGCTCGACCTGCCGCACGAGGACGCGCAACCGGCACTGGACGGTCTCGCCGCAGGCTTTGGCGATCTGCACGGCTATGAAGGCTTCATCACCGATGTCTCCTGGCTGGTCAGTGCGTTTGCCTGCCTGCTGGGCGCCAAACGTGTCGGTCTGCGCCTGCGAACGCTGGACAAGGCCATGTGCCCGCGTTTTCACGTCGACCATGTGCCGGTACGGCTGATCACCACGTACGCTGGCGCGGGCAGCCAGTGGCTAAAGGAAGGTGTGATGGATCGTCGATGTCTGGGGCAACCTGACGCTGAACCGGGTGACCCGCATGCGGTTCAGCAGTTTGCCTGTGGCGATGTGGCGCTGCTCAAAGGCGAGAAGTGGCATGGTAATGAGGGCATGGGCATGATCCATCGCTCGCCGCAGCTGGCGCCGGGGGAGCGGCGATTGATCCTGACTCTGGACTGGCTCGCTTAAGGTTTGAGCCAGTTGCCCTGACTTTGTCCTTCACAGAACGGCTGCAAATAGGCCGCATCGCTGGCTACGCCGTAATAGTGAATATCCTGGCGGTAGGGCATATTGGCGACCTGGGCATTGCTGCAGATGCCAAACGCGCCGCCAGGGCATTGATCGACGTACTGTACCTCGACTTTTTGTCCGGCAAGGTTTGGCTGGCAGAAGCCGTCGGCGAACAGTTTCTGCGGAATATTGCGGTTCTGCTGGCAGACTTTTACATCGAGCCGTTCTGCCTGGCTATGCACGACACAAGCCTGGGCCAGCGCCTGGTTCGACGTCAGCGCCAATAAAAAACAGCCAATCAACCGCATGTTCACCTCCCTCGAAAGCCGCCGATTATGTTGCAGAACATTCCCACCCACGTCATCGCAGGCCCTTTGGGGGCTGGCAAGACCAGCCTGATCAAGCAATTGCTGGCGCAGCGCCCGGCGAATGAGCGCTGGGCGGTGCTGATCAACGAGTTTGGTCAAATCGGCCTGGACGCGGCGTTGCTGACCCAGACTGCCGATGGTATCGCACTGGGCGAAGTGGCCGGGGGCTGTTTGTGTTGCGTCAACGGCGCGCCATTTCAGATCGGCCTCGCTCGTTTACTGCGCAAGGCGCGCCCGGATCGACTGTTTATCGAGCCCTCCGGCCTGGGCCATCCGGCGCAGTTGATGCGGCAACTGAACGAAACGCCATGGCTCGGCGTGCTGGCGGTTCAGCCTTGCGTGTTGGTGCTCGATGCCCGAGCGATGGCGGATGGCACGCCGTTGCCCGACGCCCAACGGCAAACTCTGGCCGATGCAGGGTTGGTGGTGCTGAACAAATCCGAGCACTTGAGCGAAACCGAACGCCTGGGCATCACCGCGCAACTGCCGGAGATTGCCCTGTACTGGACCCGACAGGCAGCCTTGCCGATCGATCGACTGCCAGGTCTTGCGGCTCGCGGAAGCGGGGCTGTGGCTAACGTGAGTCTGCCCAGGGAGGTGGGACAGATGCCGGCCGTCTGGACCGACCCGACATCGCCCATCTGCCTGTATCAGCAACAGGAAGGCGGCTGGAGTATTGGCTGGCGCTGGCATCCGAGTCAGCGACTGGACACGGCGACGTTGACGCGCTGGCTGCAAGGCTGGGGCTGGAAGCGGGCGAAGATGGTTATCCACAGCGCCGATGGCTGGGTTTCAGCCAATGCGCTGGAGGGCGCGACGCTGCGGTGGCAGGCCAGCGAGTGGCGCCAGGACTCACGAATCGAATTGATTTTTGATGAGCCTCAAGACGTGGCAGCGCTGCAAGCCGGCCTGGCGAACTGTCGGTGCCCGTGAGTCAGCCTTGCTTCAAGGCTTCCACTTGTTGTGTTCCTGGCGCCACTGACTCAACTCGATGACTTCGGCCCTGGGCCTGGTCTGGACCGGTTCGATCGGTGTCGGCGCTGACTCTTCGAACGGCATTGGGTAAGGCGCCAGCTCGATTTGCGCGCTGTGGGCCCCGAACTGGGTAATGGTGCCCGAGTGGCGCGATTCACCCGTAACGGTGAATTCGAAGTTATAGATACGGGCCAGGCGCCGGCGTCCGCTGGCGTCTTTGACGAACCCAATCTTTTTCAGTGCCACGTTGCCGTCCAGCAGCTCGATCTTGAGGTTGGCGCAATGTTGCATGACCCTCGCCAACGCTCGTTCGCGCAAACCATGGTTGTGCCACAGCCAGGCGCCGGCGGTAGCCAACAGCATCAGCACGAAAATATTTCCAAGGGTCAGCATGAACGAAGTGCTCCTACAAGTTGCTGTCAGCTTAACTGTGTCCCCGGTCTGTCGTACAGGTTGCGTTTAGTCGCATACTGCGCGGCTTGAATTTCATTCGTTTTACGGAAACATCCCGCATGAAACGTACCCCTCATCTGCTTGCCATCCAGTCCCACGTGGTCTTCGGTCACGCCGGTAACAGCGCTTCAGTCTTTCCGATGCAACGGGTGGGGGTGAACGTGTGGCCGCTCAACACCGTACAATTTTCCAATCACACTCAGTACGGACAGTGGACCGGCGACGTGCTTGCCTCTGAGCAGATACCGGCATTGGTAGAGGGGATCGCCGCAATCGGCGAGCTGGGCAATTGTGACGCGGTGTTGTCCGGTTACCTGGGCAGCGCCGCCCAAGGGCAGGCGATTCTGGCGGGCGTGGCGCGAATCAAGGCGTGCAATCCCAAGGCAATTTATTTGTGTGATCCGGTCATGGGGCATCCGGAGAAGGGTTGCATCGTGGCGCCCGAGGTGAGCGATTTTCTCCTGGAGGAAGCGGCTGGTGTGGCGGACATCATGTGCCCGAACCAGCTGGAGCTGGACAGTTTTTCGGGACGCAAGGCGCAGTCGCTGCTGGACTGCCTGGCCATGGCTCGCGCGCTCCTGACCCGCGGACCCAAAGCGATACTCGTCAAACACCTGGCCTATCCGGGCAAGCCCGAGGACAGCTTCGAAATGTTGTTGGTAACCGCCGACGATAGCTGGCACCTGCGTCGTCCATTACTCGCATTCCCTCGTCAGCCGGTGGGGGTGGGAGACTTGACCTCGGGGCTGTTCCTGGCGCGAGTGGTGCTGGGAGACAGCCTGGTGGCGGCGCTCGAATTCACTGCCGCAGCCGTACATGAAGTACTGCTGGAAACCCAGGCGTGTGCCAGTTACGAGCTGGAACTGGTACGCGCCCAGGACCGGATCACCCATCCGAGGGTAGGGTTCGAAGCTGTACCGATCAGCCTCTGATCAACGCGAATCCCTGTGGGTGCGAGCCGGGCGGATCTGTTAAGGGCCGTCGGCTTTGATTTCCTGATAGCGCCTCTCCAGCTCCTGGCGAATTTGCCGACGCTGCTGGGCTTGTTCGTAACGACGTTTTTCTTCGCTGTTCTGCGGTTGCAATGGCGGGACGGCGGCGGGTTTGCGCTGATCGTCCACCGCAACCATGGTGAAGAAGCAGCTGTTGGTGTGGCGCACCGAGCGTTCACGAATGTTTTCGGTCACGACTTTGATGCCCACTTCCATTGACGTGTTACCGGTGTAGTTCACCGACGCCAGAAACGTCACCAGCTCGCCGACATGAATCGGCTCGCGGAAAATCACCTGGTCAACCGACAGCGTCACTACATAGCGCCCGGCGTAGCGGCTGGCGCAGGCGTAGGCGACTTCGTCGAGGTACTTGAGCAGGGTGCCGCCATGCACATTGCCAGAGAAGTTGGCCATATCGGGGGTCATCAGCACCGTCATCGACAGCTGGGCGTTTCCGGGTTCCATAACGTACTCACGGTTCAAGGCAGCAATTTCGGGAGTGCACCTCTGCGGGTGCTGGAAGGTTTTCAAACTACCAGTATCGGGACGCTGCGCCTGTGGCTGCCGTCACGCCCCGGTGGATCTGTTTCCATATATTGCACTGTCTTTTTGTCGGAAGTCGCGGTGGTACCCTTCAAAAGCCCCTTGCGAGGGTATTTCCTACAAAGGAAACGGACTCGTCCAGCTCTGTGATGAGTCATATGAACAGGGAGCCCCACCATGCATGCCATCAGTTTTATTCAAGACCTGGCGATCATCATGATGGCAGCGGGGCTGGTCACGGTACTCTTTCATCGTTTCAAACAACCCGTGGTGCTGGGTTACATCGTTGCAGGCTTCATCATCGGCCCGCATACGCCGCCTTTCGGTTTTATCCACGACGAAGAGACGATCAGGACCCTGGCCGAGTTGGGGGTCATCTTCCTCATGTTTTATCTGGGCCTGGAGTTCAGCCTGCGCAAGTTGTTCAAGGTGGGCGCCACGGCGTTCATCGCGGCGTTTCTCGAAATTGTGTTGATGATCTGGATCGGCTACGAAATCGGGCGCTGGTTCGACTGGAACACCATGGACTCGTTGTTCCTCGGGGCGATCCTGGCTATCTCCTCGACCACCATCATCGTCAAGGCTCTCAATGACCTGAAGATGAAGAACGAGCGCTTTGCGCAACTGATCTTCGGGGTCCTGATCGTCGAAGACATCCTGGGCATCGGCATTATCGCCTTGCTGTCGAGCATCGCTGTCAGCGGGACGGTCAGCTCCGGCGAAGTGTTCTCCACGGTCGGCAAATTGTCGTTATTCATGATTGTCGCCCTGGTGATCGGCATATTGCTGGTGCCCAGGCTGCTGGCTTACGTGGCGAAGTTCGACAGCGACGAGATGTTGCTGATCACCGTGCTGGGCCTGTGTTTCGGCTTTTGCCTGCTGGTGGTCAAGCTGGAATACAGCATGGTGCTGGGAGCGTTTCTGATCGGCGCGATCATGGCCGAGTCGCGGCAGTTGCTGAAAATCGAACGGCTGGTGGAGCCGGTACGCGACTTGTTCAGCGCAATCTTCTTCGTCGCCATCGGCCTGATGCTCGATCCGGTCATATTGCTCCAATACGCTTGGCCGATTGCCGTGATTACCGCCGCAGTGGTGCTGGGCAAGATGCTCTCTTGCGGCCTCGGTGCTTTTATTGCCGGCAACGACGGGAGGACCTCGCTGCGAGTCGGGATGGGCCTTTCGCAGATCGGCGAATTTTCCTTCATCATCGCATCGCTGGGGATGACCTTGCAGGTCACCAGCGATTTCCTTTATCCGGTAGCGGTCGCGGTTTCGGTACTGACCACTCTGCTGACCCCGTACCTGATCCGGGCCGCCGACCCTTTATCGGTCAGGCTGGCTGCCGTTATGCCACAACGGCTGTCGAGGGTACTGGGAATGTATGGCGAGTGGCTTCGCAGCATTCAACCCCAAGGGGAGGGGGCGCTGGTGGCCGCCATGATCCGGCGGATTTTGCTGCAGGTGGGCATCAATCTGGCGCTGGTCATCGCGATTTTTATCGCCGGTGGCTACTTTGCCGAACAGATGTCGGCCTACCTGCAAGCCTGGATCAGCGACCCGAGTTGGCACAAAGCACTGATCTGGGGCGGGGCGTTGTTGTTGTCGCTGCCGTTTTTGATTGCCGCGTATCGCAAGCTCAAGGCGTTGTCGATGCTGCTGGCGGAAATGGGCGTGAAGCCGGAGATGGCCGGCCGTCACACCCAGCGCGTGCGTCGAGTGATCGCAGAAGTGATCCCGATCCTCTCGCTGCTGATGATTTTCCTGCTCTTGGCAGCCTTGTCGGCCAGTATTCTGCCGACCAACAAGTTGCTGGTACTGATCGCGGTGGTGGCCACGGTCGTGGCGGCATTGCTCTGGCGCTGGTTCGTCCGCCTGCATACGCGGATGCAGGTGGCCTTGCTGGAGACCCTGGACAATCACAAGGAATCGTCCGGGCATTGACCGGCGGCGGGCGTGCGGCGGATCAGCTTTCCAGCCAGACGTCCCGGGCCCAGTGCCAGACCGATTCCCAGGTTTCTTCGGCAATCAGCTCTTCTTCGGCCTGCCACAACACCACGGTCCCGTCTTCTTCGACGCAGTAATAGTCGTCGCCGTCCTGGCAGATCGGGATCAGGCTACGGTCGACACCGGCATCCCAGGCGTTGGCGGCCACATCTGGCAGATAGGTGTGGGACTGCGGATCGGTGACGGTCACGGGTTCCAGGCTGCCGTAGACAACATCGCTGACTGTCAGCAAAAACTCTCTGAATACGAACGGAATATCGATGAACAGCTGCTCTTCGATCTCCACCAGCAAGTCTTCGTCAGGTAACTCCAGTGGAACCGGCACGGGTTCGTTGGCTTCACGCAATTGTTCGATGATTTCTTCCACGTCCGGGATCCTCTTTCTCGATGGCGCGGTTTATATGGAGCGGTTTATACAGTAGCTCGCTATAGATGCAACCGCGAAATAGAAAACCCCGGCCTGAGCCGGGGTTCTTTTATTTCAACATGCAAAACGCGCAGAGGTTCAACCGTTCTGGCGGATACCGGCCACCAGCCAAGGCTGGTCATCGCCCTGGGGACGTTCCATGTTCCAGCTTTCGCTGAACGCTTCGCCTTTGTCGAAGCGCGAGTCCTTCGACACACCGCTGAAGGTCAGGGTGGCGATGGTCTTGTCGGCGCGATCATCGACACCGTCCAGCTGTACTTGCAGATTGTCGATGTAGGTCGACTGGAAGCCATCGCCCAGTTCGGCCCGCTCGCGCTTGAGGAATTCCAGCAGTTGCGGGGTCACGAACTCAGAGATCTTGTCCATTTCGTTCGCATCCCAGTGTTGCTGCAGGGACATGAAATGGTTGCGCGCCGCTTCGATGAAGCGCTCTTCGTTGAACCAGGCTGGCGCATTGATCACCGGTCGAGCAGCCACCGGTGCTGCCGAACCGCCGAAGATCGAACCACTGGCCGGTTGCTGGTTGAACACCTCACGTTGCATCGGCGCATGACCGGCCGGAGCCAGTTGCTCCTGCTGCTTGCGACGACGGGCGGCAATGAAGCGGAAGACCAGGAAGGCGATGACCGCCATGATCAGGATGTCGAAGATTTGCATGCCCTGGAAGCCGTCGCCCATGAACATGGAGGCGAGCAGGCCACCGGCGGCGATGCCGGCCAGGGGGCCGAGCCAGCGCGAAGCACCGCTGGCTTTGGTGGCGGCGCCAGCCGCACCGGCCGCGCCCGCAGTAGCCGCGGTAGAGCCGGCCGCAGAGGACGGCGCCATCTGGCTGGTCTGGTGGGTCGGGGCAGCGCCCGAACTTTTACCACCGCCAAAGCGCTTGGCGGCATTGGCGTCGATGGCCATCGTCAGGCCGATGCATAACGCCATGGCGATGCTAAGAAAACGTTTCATATAAGGGCATTCCCATTTGTGGATAGCACGCGCGCCATGTTGCACAGGTGAACTGTTGCTGGCTAGCGGCAGAGTGTTTCGGGCTTTTGCGTGACAGGTTAGGTTCAGCTTCAGCCGCGCAAGAGGGCTTGTTGGCTTTTGGCTGTAGGAAAGGGGGACAAGTTCTATCGGAAAGGCAGCAGGCGTGAGCAATCCGACCTGTGGGAGCGAGCCTGCTCGCGATCGCGGTGGGTCAGTCACTGTCAATGTTGCCTGATCCACTGCTATCGCGAGCAGGCTCGCTCCCACATAAAAAGCTTTCAGAACGCCTAGATCGCTTCCAACTTGGCATACCCCAGCATCAGCCACTTGCTGCCTTCGCTGAAGTTCACCTGAACCCGGGCCTGGGCGCCGGCGCCTTCGAAGTTGAGGATCACGCCATCGCCGAACACCGAATGTCGCACGGTCTGGCCGAGACTGAAGCCGGTTTCCGGGATGTCGCTGCCGCCAAACAGACTGCTGGTGCTTTGCTGCTGGCCGCCGCCGAACGGACGGCTGACGCTGTTGGACAGCCGCACCTCCTGAATCAGGCCTTTGGGCACTTCACGGACGAAGCGCGACACCTTGTTGTAGGTTTCGCTGCCGTACAGGCGTCGGGTCTCGGCGTACGTCAACACCAGGTTCTGCATGGCGCGGGTGATGCCAACGTAGGCCAGGCGTCGTTCCTCTTCCAAGCGTCCCGGCTCTTCCAGGCTCATCTTGTGCGGGAACAGGCCTTCTTCCATTCCCACCAGGAACACGTAGGGGAATTCCAGACCCTTGGCACTGTGCAGGGTCATCAACTGGATGCTGTCTTCATGCTCGTCGGCCTGGGTGTCGCCGGCCTCCAGAGAGGCGTGGCCCAGAAAGGCCGACAGTGGCGAAAGCTCTTCGTCTTCCTCGGTGTTCTCGAAGTTGCGTGCGGCGCTGACCAGTTCCTCGAGGTTTTCCACCCGGGCCTGGCCTTTCTCGCCCTTTTCCGCCTCGTGGTAGGCGATAAGGCCGGACTGCTCGATAACGGTCTGAGTCATCAAATGCAGCGGCATGTCCGTGCACTTGGTGGCCAGGTCGTCGATCAGGTCCATGAACGCCTTCAGCGCACCGGCGGCGCGGCCGGTCATGCCCTTGTTGGTGACCAACTGGCGCATGGCTTCCCACATCGACACATGGCTGTGGCGCGCGTGGTCGCGAATCGCCTCGACGGTTTTCTCGCCAATGCCCCGGGTCGGCACGTTGATCACCCGCTCCAGGGCCGCGTCATTACCGCGTCCTTCGAGCAGGCGCAGGTAGGCCATGGCGTTCTTGATTTCGGCGCGCTCGAAGAAGCGCTGGCCGCCATAGATGCGGTACGGGATACGTTCGCGCAACAGGGCTTCTTCCAACACCCGGGATTGGGCGTTGGAGCGATACAGGATGGCGATGTCGCTGCGGGCCAGACCGGTTTTCAGTGCGCTTTCGATGGTTTCCACCACGTAGCGGGCTTCATCGTGTTCGTTGAAGGCGGCATAGAGGTTGATCGCTTCGCCTTCGCCGCCGTCGGTCCACAGCTCTTTACCCAGGCGCCCGGTATTGTTGGCGATCAGGGCGTTGGCGGCTTTGAGAATGCCGGCGGTGGAGCGGTAGTTCTGTTCCAGGCGGATCACTTGGGCGTCAGGAAAGTCCGCCGAATACTGATGAATATTCTCGATTTTGGCGCCGCGCCAGCCGTAGATCGACTGGTCGTCATCGCCCACCACCATCAGGCTGTCGCCGCCCTTGGCCAGCAGGCGCAACCAGGCGTATTGCACGGCGTTGGTGTCCTGGAACTCGTCCACCAGCACATGCCGGAAGCGCTTCTGATAGTGCGCCAGCAGGCCTGGGTGATCGCGCCACAGGTCCAGTGCGCGCAGCAGCAGCTCGGAGAAGTCGATCACGCCAGCCCGCTGACACGCCGCCTCGTAGGCTTCATAGATGCTGCGCATGGTCGCCAGGAACAGATCGCCGCTGGCCTGGATGTGTTGCGGACGTAGGCCTTCGTCTTTCTGGCCGTTGATGAACCACTGGGCCTGGCGGGCCGGCCAGCGCTGTTCATCCAGGCCCAGCTCACGGATCACCCGCTTGACCAGCCGCTGCTGGTCGTCGCTGTCGAGAATCTGGAAAGTCTGGCTCAGGCCGGCTTCCTGCCAATGCGCCCGCAACAAGCGGTGCGCCAGGCCGTGGAAGGTGCCGACCCACATGCCGGCCGGGTTGATGCCCATCAGTTGCTCGATGCGATGGCGCATCTCGGCAGCGGCCTTGTTGGTGAACGTCACCGACAGGATCGAATGGGGCGAGGCGTTCTCGACCTGGATCAACCAGGCGATACGGTGCACCAGCACCCGGGTTTTACCGGAGCCGGCACCGGCCAGGACTAACTGACGACCCACGGAGGCCGCTACGGCCTGGCGTTGGGCATCGTTGAGGGAGTTCAGCAGAAGGGAGAGATCATCGCGCATCGGGGCATTCTAGGGTGCGGCGGCAGCCCGGGCAAACCGAGCTTTGCCCCAGCCGATAAAAGACCGGTCGGTGATGACCGGTCGGTCATGGGCCACAGGCATTGGCCGGGCTCGCTTGAAGGGCTCGCGACCCAATGAAATAGCGACTTTTTCAGCATTTTTATGAGCTTGGGCAGTGTGGGATGGCCGTTGCCTTGTGTATGCTCGCTGCATGTTTCGGGTTCTCCATGCTCCGCTGAATAAGAACAAGAACAGTGCCTATGACCCTAAATTCCGATCTGGCGGGCCCCTGTGTGGAGCCACGGATCATCTGCAAGCAGTACGCCACGGAAATGGCGGTCGAACGCACAAGGCTGTTGTATCAGGGTTCGCTGCTGCCCACGCTGTTCATGTTGGTCAACGGCCTGGTTTGCGCCGCGTTGTTGTGGGGGCCTTCGCGTCATTTTCAGGTCAGCGTCTGGCTGGTCTGGTTGCTCTCGCTGGTAGCGCTACGAGTCATTCAGGTGGCAGCCTTCGATTCGGCGATACCCAGCCGCCAGGCGCACCCGATATGGTTGCGAATGTTTTTGCTCGGCTCGGCGATGACCGGGCTGACATTGGCCGGAGCAGGTATTGCACTGGTACCGGCCGACAGCTTTCAGCAACAGGCCTGGGTATTCGGCCTGATTGGCGCGGCCACCTTGTCAGCCAGCGTTGCCTATGCCGTGAGCCTTCCGGCGTTTTTGTCCTTTACCTTACCGTGCCTGTTGCCGGCCATCGGTTATCTGTTCTGGGGCGGCGATGAGCAACAGCGCGGATGGGGTTGGCTCGGACTGGTCGTACTCGTCTCGCTCAGCGTGGTGGCCTGGCAGGTCAACCGGTTGATACAAAGTGGCATGCTGCGAAGGTTCCAGAATCAGGCGCTGATCGAGCATTTGCAGCAGGCGCAAGCGCGTAGCGCACAGCTCAACGAGGCACTCGGCCGGGAAGTCGAACAACGCCGCAGCGCCGAGGAAAAACTGCGGTCGGCCCAGGTAGGGCTGGAGGCGCGCGTGGTACAGCGCAGCCTCGAGTTGGAGGCGACCAGCCAGGCCCTGAGCAAGAGCGAAGCCCGTCTTGACCTGGCGCTCAAGGCCAGTGAGTTGGGGCTCTGGGACTGGAACCTGCAAACCGACGAAGTCCATCACACCCAGCTCAAGGAACTGTTCGGCCTGGAGCCTGAGTACATCACAGCGATGCTCAGTCACCTGACCCCGCGTCTGCATCCTCAAGACGTGCCGGCCCTCAAACGCGCCCTCGTTGAGCACCTCAAAGGCCGCAGCGAGGACTACCAGATCGAATACCGCGTACGTCACGGCGATGGCCATTGGGTCTGGATCGAAGACCGCGGTCGGGCCGTGGAGCGCAGCCCGAGTGGCCGCGTGCTGCGCATGGTCGGCACCCGGCGAGACATCAGCACCAGCAAGGAACTCGAGCAACAGCGCCAATTGGCGGCCACGGTTTTCGAGGCCGCCAGCGAAGGCATTGTGATTTTTGACCCGCATTACGCACTGCTGGCCGCCAACCAGGCGTTCACGCGGGTCACCGGTTTTAATATCGATGACATGCTGGGACGCAATGTCGTCGACCTGCCGTGCAGTCGTGATGCCCGCCGGCACTACCCGATTATCCGCCAGGCGCTCAAGCAGCACGGCACCTGGCAAGGTGAACTGGTGGAGGCCCGGGCCAATGGCGAGTTGTATCCCCAGTGGCTGCAACTGAACGTGGTGCGCGATGCGCGGGGAAATGTGAGCCATATCGTGGGCTTCTTCGCCGATCTTTCGGCCCGGCGCGAGTCCGAAGAGCGAATGCGCTACCTGACCCATTACGACGAACTCACCGGGCTGGCGAACCGCTCGTTATTCCGTGAGCGCCTGCACGAAGCCCACCAGCGGGTGCGTCAGGGCGGACGACGCAGCCTGGCACTGCTGCATATCGACCTGGACCGTTTCAAGCTCCTCAACGATAGCCTCGGCCATGATGTTGCTGACCAACTGTTGCAGAAGATGGCCCGCCGCCTGATCAATGCGTTGCCCGAAGCGGACACCATCGCCCGCTTGTCTGGCGATGAGTTCGGGGTGCTGTTCGACGCCTACGGCAACCTTTCCAGCCTGGCGCGGGTGGCGACCCGCCTGTCCGCCAAGCTGCGCCTGCCGCTCACCATCGAGGGCCACGAACTGGTGGTCAGCGCCTCGATCGGCATCAGCATGTTGCCCGACAATGCGAGGGAAATTTCCACGCTGGTCAGTCAGGCGAACATGGCCATGCAACATGCCAAGCATCTGGGCGGCAACAATTTCCAGTTCTATACCGACAGCCTTCAGGCCAGCACGTTGGAGCGCCTGCAACTGGAGAATCAGCTGCGCAAGGCCCTTGAAGAGCAGCAGTTGAAGGTTTTCTATCAACCCAAATTGTGCCTGGCGACCGGCCGCCTTAACGCCGCCGAGGCGTTGGTGCGTTGGGATCATCCGGTCATGGGCCGAGTTCCGCCGGGAGACTTCATCAGCCTGGCCGAAGAGACCGGGCTGATCGGGCCGATCGGCGAGTTCGTGTTGCGCCAGGCCTGTTGGCAGGCGTGCCAATGGCAGCGTGAGGGGCTGGCGCCGATCAGGGTGTCGGTCAACCTGTCGGTTCATCAGTTGCGCCAAGGCAAGCTGGTCAGCCTGGTTCGGCAAGTGCTGGAGGAAACCGGTCTGGCGCCGCAATACCTGGAACTGGAACTGACTGAAAGCCAGTTGCTCGACAGCGTTGAGCACATCATCGCGACGTTCCAGCAATTGCGCGACCTCGGGGTCAAGCTGGCGATCGATGACTTTGGTACCGGCTATTCGTCTCTGAGTTATCTCAAACGCATCCCTGTGGATTACGTGAAAATCGATCAGGCGTTCATTCGTGGGCTGACGGAGGGTAGCGAAGACGCGGCCATTACCCGGGCAATCATTGCAATGGCCCATGGGTTGTCGCTCAAAGTGGTGGCCGAAGGCGTCGAGCGGCCAGAGCAGCTCGAGTTTCTGAAAGCCGAACAATGTGATGAGGTTCAGGGCTATCTCATCAGCCGACCGGTTGAAGCACAAGGGTTGGCCGCGCTGTTATGGGCTAATCGGGATGATTGCTAGCCCGCCGTTGCTACATGGCGTGCATGCGGCATGAAACCGGGAGATTGAGTTACGGATTGGGCGGGCAAAAAGCCGATTCTTGTAGTATAACTACAAGCTTGCTACATCCCGGCTTCTGCCAATAACAAGAGTCCAATCCCTTGAACCTGTTGCAACACATCGCCCAGTCACGCCATCTGCTGCGCAAGTCGGAGCTGAAAGTCGCCGATCACGTATTGCTTGATCCTGCGGCCGTGATGCACAGCTCCATGGCCGATCTTGCCCACAGCGTCGGCATCAGCGAACCGACCATTGTGCGTTTCTGCCGAGCCATCGGTTGTTCGGGTTTCCAGGACCTGAAACTCAAGCTGGCGCAAAGCCTCGCCGCGGGTGCGAGCTTCGGCCAGTTTGCGATCCATGAAGACGATTCGGTCGCCGACTACAGCCTGAAAATCTTCGACACGACCCTGCATACGCTGATGGAGGTTCGCGAGAAGCTTGATCCGGTGGCGTTGCAAAAAGCCGTCACGGCCATGTCCCAGGCCCAGCGTGTCGAGTTCTATGGTTTCGGTGCTTCGGGCGCGGTGGCGGCCGATGCCCAGCACAAGTTCTTCCGGTTGCTGCTGACGGCCGCGGCTTATTCCGACCCGCACATGCAGGCGATGTCGGCGGTCACGCTGAAGCCCACCGACGTGGCGATCTGCATTTCCCAGTCGGGCCGTTCCAAGGATCTGCTGATCACCGCCAACCTGGTGCGCGAAAGCGGCGCCTCGTTGATCACCTTGTGCCCGAGCCAGACGCCATTGGCCGAACTGTCCACGGTGAACCTGGCCATCGACGTGCATGAAGACACGGAGATCTACACGCCGTTGACCTCGCGCATCGCCCATCTGGTGGTGATCGATGTGCTGGCGATGGGCGTCGCCATGGCGCGCGGCCCAAGTTTGGTCAATCACCTCAAGAGCGTGAAACGCAGCCTGCGCAGCTTGCGGTTGTCACCCAAGTCGGTGAAAGCGCTGGACGATTGACCGCTGGTCTTGAAGTTGAGGGCATCTGTGGCGAGGGGATCTGCGAATTCATCGTTCTGTAACGCTCGCGCCGCCAAACCGTCATCGCGCGCCTTCATCGTAAAGCTCCCGTATACGTCTTGGGAGTCTCGACATGACCCAGTCCTACGAAGAACGCAGCGCCGTCAAAACCCGTCGTCAGCAGGAAGACCAGCGCCGCATGGCGTTTCGTCGTGCCATCGAAGACCGCTGTGAGCAGCGCCAGCTGCTGGCCGAAATCAGCGAGTTTCCGGACGCAGCAGAATTCAACTATTGGCAGGCAACATCGGCGGCTTCCCGTCGAAACGCTCAACCAGGCCAATGATCTGAGCACGCTCGCCGCGAACGAACGCCAGGAAGGCGTGAGCCACCGGTGACAGGCGCTTAGCCCTGGCCTGCACCAGGCACCAGCTGCGGTACAGCGGCAGCTCCTCCACCGGCAACTCGATGAGAGCGCCGGACACCATCTCCCGGCTTACGGCGTGGCGCGTCAACAGTGCCACGCCCAGCCCTGCGAGAACGCATTCGCGTTGGGCCTCCGCCGACGCCACTTCCAGTGTCTGGGTGAAATGCACCCGTTTCTCCTTGAAATACTCCTCGCAGGCCAGCCGCGTACCTGACCCCGGCTCGCGCAGCAGCAGCGTATACGGCTCAAGGTCTTGCAAGCGCAACGGGCCCATGTGGCACAGCGGATGGTCGGGCGGCGCCACAGCGACGATTGGATTGTTGAGAAATGGCAGGAATTCCAGGCCCATGTCCTGAGGCACCATGGACATGATCACCAGATCGTCCCGGTTGTCCGAGAGCCTTCGGATCACTTGGCCGCGGTTGACCACCGTGAGGTTCAGGTTGACCTCCGGGTGCTGGCGCTTGAAGGCGGCGAACAGATGCGGCACGAAGTACTTGGCGCTGGATTCCACCGCCAGCTTCAGTTGGCCTTGCAGCGAGCCCTGCATGTCCGACAACTGCATGTCGAGGTTTTCCAGGCGCCCGAAGATGTCCCGGCTGGCGCGTTGAAGGGCTTCGGCGGCTTCGGTCATGTAGAGTTTTTTGCCAACGTACTCAAACAGCGGCTGGCCAATCAGCTCCTCAAGTGATCGAATCTGTAGGCTAACGGCCGGTTGTGTGAGAGACATTTCGTCGGCTGCGCGGCTGTAGGACCTCAGGTCGCACACCTCATTGAAAATCTGCAGTTGACGCAATGTCATACGCATCAATGACTTACGCATTTTCTATAGGCTCTCGAGCGGGGCGGATGAGTCAACTATAAGTCTTTGCTTATGCACGACCCAATAAATATTCATTTTTGTTAATCAACAGCCAGGACTAGTGTGGTGCTGCGACCGATTGTTACATCTGGTCACGCGTCGACCTGAAGCTCCAGGTCGTGGTACCACCGGCTCAAGGGAACCTCCAATTGATAACAAAGATCCTGATCGCCAACCGTGGTGAGATTGCCGTCCGCATCGTGCGCGCTTGCGCCGAGATGGGCATTCGCTCGGTCGCGGTCTATTCCGACGCTGACCGTCATGCGTTGCATGTCAAGCGTGCGGACGAGGCCCACAGCATCGGCGCCGATCCGCTGGCCGGCTATCTCAACCCGCGCAAACTGGTGAACCTGGCCGTGGAAACCGGTTGCGATGCGTTGCATCCCGGTTATGGCTTTCTCTCGGAAAACGCCGAGCTGGCGGACATCTGCGCCGAGCGCGGGATCAAATTCATCGGTCCGTCGGCTGAAGTCATTCGCCGCATGGGCGACAAGACCGAAGCGCGTCGCAGCATGATCAAGGCCGGCGTACCGGTCACGCCGGGCACCGAAGGCAACGTATCGGGCATCGAAGAGGCCCTGACCGAAGGCGACCGCATTGGTTACCCGGTGATGCTCAAGGCTACGTCCGGTGGTGGCGGTCGGGGTATCCGTCGCTGCAACAGCCGCGAAGAACTCGAACAGGCTTTCCCGCGGGTCATTTCCGAAGCCACCAAGGCCTTTGGTTCGGCGGAAGTGTTCCTGGAAAAATGCATCGTCAATCCCAAGCACATCGAAGCGCAGATCCTGGGTGACAGTTTTGGCAACGTGGTGCATCTGTTCGAGCGTGATTGCTCGATCCAGCGTCGCAACCAGAAGCTGATCGAGATCGCCCCCAGCCCGCAACTGACGCCTGAGCAGCGCGCCTACATTGGTGACCTGTCGGTGCGCGCCGCCAAGGCTGTGGGCTACGAGAACGCCGGCACCGTGGAGTTCCTGCTCGCCGAGGGCGAGGTGTACTTCATGGAGATGAACACCCGGGTGCAGGTGGAACACACCATCACCGAAGAAATCACCGGCATCGACATTGTTCGTGAACAGATTCGCATCGCCTCCGGCCTTCCGTTGTCGGTCAAGCAGGAAGACATTCATCACCGTGGCTTCGCGCTGCAGTTTCGGATCAACGCCGAAGACCCGAAAAACAACTTCCTGCCCAGTTTCGGCAAGATCACCCGCTACTACGCCCCGGGCGGCCCGGGCGTGCGCACCGACACAGCGATCTATACCGGCTACACCATTCCGCCCTTCTACGATTCGATGTGCCTGAAGCTGGTGGTCTGGGCGCTGACCTGGGAAGAAGCAATGGACCGTGGCCTGCGGGCCCTGGACGACATGCGTCTGCAAGGGGTCAAGACCACCGCGGCGTATTACCAGGAAATCCTGCGCAACCCGGAATTCCGTAGTGGCCAGTTCAATACCAGCTTCGTTGAAAGCCATCCTGAGCTGACCAACTACTCGATCAAGCGCAAACCCGAAGAGCTGGCCCTGGCCATCGCCGCCGCCATTGCCGCCCACGCAGGCCTGTAAGGAAAATAACAATGTCCAAGAAGATTCACGTAACCGATACGATCCTGCGCGACGCTCACCAATCGCTGCTCGCTACCCGCATGCGCACCGAAGACATGCTGCCGATCTGCGACAAGCTCGACAAAGTCGGCTATTGGTCGTTGGAAGTCTGGGGCGGCGCAACATTCGACGCCTGCGTGCGCTTCCTGAAGGAAGACCCGTGGGAGCGCTTGCGCCAACTGCGTGCGGCGCTGCCCAACACTCGCCTGCAAATGCTGCTGCGTGGTCAGAACCTGCTGGGCTATCGCCATTACAGCGATGACGTGGTCAAGGCGTTCGTGGCCAAGGCTGCGGTCAACGGCATCGATGTGTTCCGTATTTTCGATGCGATGAACGACGTGCGTAACCTGCGGGTCGCCATCGAGGCGGTGAAAGCCGCCGGCAAGCACGCCCAGGGCACCATCGCCTACACCACCAGCCCGGTGCACACCATTGAGGCTTTCGTAGCCCAGGCCAAGCAAATGGAAGCCATGGGTTGCGACTCGGTGGCGATCAAGGACATGGCCGGTTTGCTGACTCCGTACGCCACTGGCGAGCTGGTGAAGGCATTGAAGACCGAGCAGTCGTTGCCGGTATTCATCCATTCCCATGACACCGCTGGCCTGGCCGCGATGTGCCAGCTCAAGGCGATCGAAAACGGCGCCGATCACATCGACACCGCGATCTCCAGCTTCGCCTGGGGCACCAGCCATCCGGGCACCGAATCGATGGTTGCAGCCCTTAAGGGCAGCGAGTTCGACACTGGTCTGAACCTGGAATTGCTGCAGGAAATCGGCCTGTATTTCTATGCGGTGCGCAAAAAATACCACCAGTTCGAAAGCGAGTTCACGGCGGTGGACACCCGGGTCCAGGTCAATCAGGTGCCGGGCGGGATGATTTCCAACCTGGCCAACCAGCTCAAAGAGCAGGGCGCGTTGAATCGCATGAACGAGGTGCTGGCAGAGATTCCACGGGTGCGCGAAGACCTTGGCTTCCCGCCGCTGGTGACCCCGACCTCGCAGATCGTCGGCACCCAGGCGTTCTTCAACGTGCTGGCTGGTGAGCGCTACAAGACCATCACCAACGAAGTGAAGCTCTATTTGCAGGGTGGCTACGGCAAGGCTCCGGGTTCGGTGAATGAGAAGCTGCGCCGCCAGGCCATCGGCAGCGAAGACGTGATCGATGTGCGTCCGGCCGACCTGCTCAAGCCGGAAATGACCAAGCTGCGTGGCGAAATCGGCGCACTGGCCAAATCCGAAGAAGACGTACTGACTTACGCCATGTTCCCGGACATCGGGCGCAAGTTCCTCGAAGAACGCGAAGCCGGCACCCTGACCCCGGAAGTGCTGTTGCCAATCCCTGAGGCGGGCAGTGTGAGCTCGGCGGGTGGTGAAGGCGTGCCGACCGAGTTCGTCATCGATGTTCACGGCGAAACCTACCGCGTCGACATCACCGGCGTGGGCGTCAAGGCTGAAGGCAAGCGTCACTTCTACCTGTCCATCGATGGCATGCCCGAAGAGGTCGTGTTCGAACCGCTCAATGAGTTTGTCGGCGGCGGCAGCAGCAAGCGCAAACAAGCCACTGCGCCGGGCCATGTCAGCACCACCATGCCGGGCAACATCGTCGATGTGCTGGTCAAGGAGGGCGATGTGGTGAAGGCCGGCCAAGCGGTGCTTATTACCGAAGCCATGAAGATGGAAACCGAAGTGCAGGCGGCTATCGCCGGCAAGGTCACCGCCATTCATGTCGCCAAGGGCGACCGGGTCAATCCGGGCGAGATCCTGATCGAGATCGAAGGCTGAGCTAACAGCCTCGATACAACCGTTTAACCTCGGGGGGGCATGTGCTCCCCTTTTTTTTGCCTGTCAGAACATCATTCGCCATTGGCCCATCAACGCCCCGTTACGGTTGTCCTGACCGGTTTCACCCTTATAACTCACCCCCAGGGTATGCCTGGGCGAAACGGCCAGGTCCAGCCCTGTTTCGAAGAGCAGGCTGTCACGGTCCAGTTCGACGCCTTCGACGGTATACGACTTGCCTGCGCCGACCAGGCCCTGGCGGGAAGCGCCTCGGGTCTCGCCGTAGAGATGTTTCCAACCGAGACTCAAGCGCGGCGTCAGTCGTATGCCCTGGTCAAGAGAGAATGACCGGGCGAGGTGCAGGCCCAGGTTGCTGTGGAAATAGTCCTGGGCCTGACCGTTGAACTGCAACGCTGCGTCGCCACCGTTCTCCGAATAGCGATCGCGTTGGTAGCGTTGGTAGCCAAGGTCGATATAAGGCTCGACATCGAAGTGACCGATGTTCAGGTTGTAACCGAGCTGGCCAAAGACCTGCTGCGTATTGGCATCGTAGCGACCTTTGAGGCGATCCCTGAAACCGTTGAAGAGCACATGACGCTTGGTACTGCCGTCATGATTGCCGTAAACGGCGCCCAGGCGCAGCGCCCATGGCCCGTCCTGGCGCAAGGCGTAGGCGCCCAGGTGCCAACTGTCGAGCCGACCATCGAACTGCTGGCCGTCCAGCCGGGTTTGCGTCTTGCCGCCGATTATCCCCAGGCGCCAATCAGGGCTGATGGCCCAGTCGGTTCCCAGCATCACACCTCTGGTCGAGTGTTTCAGGGCATAGCTGCCCAATTGTTTGCCGATACTGCCGCTGTTACCAATGGCCTGGACCCAGACTTGACCGTCAGCATGCACGTTCCCCGGGTTTTTCTGGCCCATGGCCGAAAGCATTCCGCTGCAGATCGGCGCGATGCTGCTCAAGGTGGCGTTGCCCAGATCCGCAGTGTTGTAGCCACTCAGTTGGTCGATGGCGCTGGCGGCGGTCATCATATCGCTGCCGAGCAAGGCGTTGATGGCGGCGTTGGGTTTTGCGACTGGCTGGGTGGTTTGCAATTGGCCGGCGGGTTTGGGAGCGGTGCTGGTGATTTTGGGTGGCTCGACGGGTTTGATTGCTGAGGCTTCGATCCCTGGTCGGGCACCAGCTGCCTGTGCAACGGTAGGCACGTCGATGGGGGCGGGCGTTGTTGGTTTGACCGGTTGCAGCGCTTCGATATGGGCGGCAAATTCTTGCCCGTTTTCGGTAGTTGCTGCTTGCGTGATGGGAACATCGTTGCGCGCGTAAGTCAGGTTGACTTGCGTATCGGTGGGGCTCAGCGTCGCCGTCATGAAGGCCAGATTGCTGGAGACCGTGCCGAACGCTCCTTCGATCTTCCCCGCGCGGATGACCGTGTGCTCGCGCGCCTCAATGTATTCGCCCGGCACGGCAGCGACGGTCAGCGTCGCGTTGTTGAGGAGCGCGGTGCCTTCAACGTTGATCGTGGAGCTACCACCATCTGCATTGACCCCGTAGATCAGTTCGGCACTCTCCGCCAACGAGAAGTCCTGAGTAATGGAGGGTGCGCCTATTTCGGGGCCGACTTCCAACTGGCCCGCGACACTCAAGAACTCCACAGTGCCATTGCCGCTGAAGCTGGCCCTTTCGCGTACATGAACCTGTCCATTGACCACGCCGGAGTTCGTCATGCTGGCACCTGGCTCGACAGTCACGCGATTGGCGACCACGCCCTGGTTGTCCAGCTTGCCGAGAACCCCTACCTGGCCGTCGATTCGGCCAGTATTGAGCAACGTGGCCTCTGGCTCGATCACCCCCCAGCCTGCGAAATGCCCGGTGTGTTGCCATTCACCTTGCGCAACCTGCAAAGCCATGAAGTTTCGGGTTTCAGCCAATATCGGATGCTTGGCGGCGTCCAGGCGCAGAACGTTTTTTCCACCGCCACCATCAATGATCCCGGGGAATTTTGCGTTTGCGCTGATGATGACCCAGTCATTTTTGCCCGTCCATTTCGCGTCGCCTTTACGGGAGGTGTTGGCATTTTGCCGCTTGGTATCCTTAGCTTCGGCGAAGGCCCTGAGGTGCCCTTGTTGCTCGGCGGTTGTGAGAATATCGGCTGATGGCTGAGCCATCGAAACATCGGCGCAGCCGAGCGCCAAGGCGATTGCCAGGGCAAGGTGTTGGGGTGGGTGTAAATGTTGGATAGACATCGAGTGCGGCCTCTCTTGAAAGAAGTCCGCACTTTAAAAATTCCACCCCCGGTCACGCTGCCAGCTAACGCCGCGCCTTGGGCAAGCCACAGCAGATGGAATCTGTAGGCCGGTCGTGTTGCGATCCAGAGATCGTCGTGTTGGCTTCCATGACCTGAAGCGTCGCCCTACAAGATCCTCGGAACTGTCCTGTCAGCTGCGCTTGAGATAAGCCTTCCCATAATGCCGCTCCATCCGCGCCTGGATCAGCTCCAACGCGATGGACATCAACCAGTAAATGATCGCCGCCGTGGTGAGCATTTCGATGTAGCGGTAGCTGGAGCGACCATAGGATTGCGCCAGGAACATCACTTCCCAGACGCCCATCACCGAGATCAGGGACGAGTCCTTGAGCATGGAGATGAATTGGTTGGTGCTCGGTGGAATGATGGTGCGCATGGCCTGGGGCAGGGTGACACGCCAGAAGATCACGGTTTCACCCATGCCCAGCGCAAGGGAGGCTTCGCGCTGGCCATGGGGGACGCCAAGGATGCCGGCGCGGAAGATTTCGCTCAGGTAGGCGCCGTAGTTCAGCGACAGGGCGATGATCCCGGCGGCAATCGCGCCCGGCACCAGCCCCAGTTGTGGCAGGCCCAGGTAGATCAGCAGAATCTGGATCAGCAGCGGTGTGCCGCGAAAGAACGACGCGTAGAAACTGGCAATGCCGAAGGCTACCGCGCTGCTGGACAGCCGCGCCAGGGCGGTGATGAAACCCAGCAAGGACGAAGCGACGATCGAACACAGGCATAGAAACAGCGTCAGCGCCGCGCCCTGCAGAAAGCCGTTGGGTGCCAGGTGCACGCCCAGCAGATTCGGCAGCTTGTCGAGGATGATGGAGAATTTCAGGTCGAAGCTCAGGAAAAAACTCGCGAACAACACCAGCATGGCTGCCCAGGTCAGGTACAACCGTGTGCGAAAACCGAAGATCTTTTTCAGGCGCGACTCGGCCACCGGTTGCGGTGGCCGAGAAGGGGATGGAAAGGAAGTCATTGGCTGATGTCGGCGCCGATCCACTTTTGGGAAAGCTTGCTCAAGGTGCCGTCCTGTTTCAACTGGGCGAACACTTCACGCACCTTGCTGTTCCACTCGGCGTCGCCTTTTTCGATGGCCACCGAGTTCGGCTCGGAATAGAGCGCCTCGCCCGCCAGTTTGAAGCGTTTGTCTTCGCTCAGGCGCGGCTGCGCAGTCACCAGATTGGTTAGCACCGCGTCCAGCCGCACCCCGGCACCCAGCCCCAAATCCTGGAAGGCCACGTTGTCGGTGTCGTACGGGGCGATCTGCACGTCCTCGAAGGGGTAGCTCAAACGGGTGTCTTCGGCGCCTTCGATCACCAGGTTCTTGTTCAGGTAGCTCTCGTAGCTGGAGGCGCTGGTGAGGCCGACTTTCTTGCCGCTCAGGTCACTGGCGCCATGGATGCTGTCGTCCTTGGCGTTGACTACGATCACCGCTGGCGAGGCGTAATACTGGACCGGGAAATCGAACACCTCGGCGCGGGCCTTGCTTGGCGTCATGGAGCAGATACAGATGTCATAGCGCCCGCTCCAGCGCCCGGCGGCAATCACGTCCCAGGAGGGGGTTTCCAGGCGCAGCTTCACGCCCAGTTTTTCAGCGACCGCTTTGGCAACATCCACGTCAAAACCGTCGAGCTGGTTCTGATCGTTGAGGAATGAGAAGGGCGGATAGCTTTCCATCAGCACGCCGACCAGTTCTTTTTTCTGCTCGATGCGATCCAGCGTGGCGCCTGCGAGCGCTTGTGACGAAACGGCCAGTAGAGTCAGGCCGAGGGCCAGCAGCGGTTGAAATTTCACGAGAGATCCCTGGCTGAAAAATAAGTTGTGGTTAACCGATGGGTGCGTATTAAATAGTTATAAGAAGGACTCCGGTAGTGAGTATTTTTCATAAGCTTATGAGTGAATCGCATATGGGCGCAGCAACGATAGTCATCCTTGATGGCGGCATGGGCCGCGAACTGCAACGCCGGGGCGCCCCGTTCCGGCAGCCCGAGTGGTCGGCGCTGGCCTTGAGCGAAGCACCCCAGGCGGTCGAAGCGGTACACGCGGCCTACATCGCCAGCGGCGCCAACGTGATTACCAGCAACAGCTACGCCGTAGTACCGTTTCACATCGGAGAGGAGCGCTTTGCAGCCGAGGGCCAGGCATTGGCGGCGCTGGCTGGGGAGCTGGCGCAGCGGGCGGTACAGGCCTCAGGCAAATCAGTACGGATTGCCGGGTCGCTGCCACCGTTGTTCGGTTCCTATCGACCCGATTTGTTCGATGCTTGCCGTGCCAATGAATTGTTGGCGCCGCTGGTGACAGGCCTGGCGCCTCATGTTGACCTGTGGCTGGCCGAAACCCAAAGCTCGACGGTTGAAGCGCGAGCGATCCACGCCGGGCTGCCGAAGGACGGCAAGCCGTTCTGGCTGTCATTCACCCTGAAAGATGAAGACACCGATGAAGTGCCGCGCCTGCGTTCCGGTGAGCCGGTGGCGGACGCGGCGGCAGTGGCCGCCGAGCTCGGCGTCGAAACGCTGCTGTTCAATTGCAGCCAACCAGAAGTGATCGGCGCAGCAATCGATGCCGCGCGGGACACCTTCGAGCGCCTGGGGGTGAAGATCCACATTGGAGCCTACGCCAACGCGTTCCCACCGCAGCCGAAGGAGGCGACGGCCAACGACGGGTTGGACCCGCTGCGCGAAGACCTTGATCCACCAGGGTACCTTCAGTGGGCGGCTGACTGGCGCAAGCGCGGGGCAAGCCATCTGGGCGGTTGCTGCGGGATTGGGCCGGAGCATATTGCGGTGCTGGCGCAAAAGCTGGTCTGAGCCTGGTTCATCGTTCTGTGGAATAACCCTGTGGCGCGGGGCTGCGCAGCGGCCCTAAGAACTTGCGGTTGCTGCGCAACCGAGCGCAAGCAAGCGCCTTCGCCACGGAGTCGTGAGATTCTGCTGACATTTGGACTTACGCTTTTCCCCGAACCCTCTAACCCCTCCATACATATGTATGTCATTTCCGCTCGAACGGCGCGATAGGGTCCCAGCCCTGATCACAACCGGACACTGAAATGACTGTTTTCTCTGAAAATGAACGTGGTGTGCCTTCTTTCGCGCGCTTGAAACCCATCAGCCTTTTACCCAACGGGAGCCGATTTCAACCCCATACATTTGCCGATCAATGGTTAGCCCAATGGGGCCTTACCGGCGACGCGCAGGTTCAGGTCACTTATCAGGAGGTCGAGACTGTCGATTCGGCCGCTGAACGCAAAACCGCCGCGGTGGCGTTGCGGGACGCCGTGACACAAGGCTTTCTGAGAGCCCATCAAAGCCGGGCTTCCTCCTCCGCCTTGTCCCCGCGAGAGGGCTGGGTTTATCCCCACCGAAGTCAGATGTCCCTGGACTTTTCGTCACTGCGGGCCAACGGTAAAGCACTCTCGCAAGACGTCCTGCAGCAATTGCGAGCCGGCATCGAGCCCGGTTATCAGGGCACTGGACAGCCCCTCATCACCGAGGTGGATGCTCACGGCAATCTGCTCGGCGCCCGTGAAAAAGAGCAGCTCCGGCAATTGGGGCTTCTGGATGCCAATCAGGTGAAGCTGGCCCGGTTGCTCGCCGCGCTTCCAACGTTCGACACGGTACTCAAGAGTCTGCTGGTCGGCAGAATCAAGGCAAAGCTTGCGCAAGGGAAATTCCGTGCCTCGGCGTTTGAGCACCTGGACCCGGATCACTGCTACGTGAACCACTTTAGCGTCGACTCGATGGGTAAGCGTGCGTTGATCTCCTCGCAGCGCTTTACCGACGTCATGTTGAGCTGCCTGACAACGGACACACGGCCCACCTACACGGTCGATGGCGTGGGATTCTTCAGTCGTGCGGATACGGTGGAAGAGGCTGACAGCCTATTTGTCAGCCCATTGGATCGGAAAACTGCAGCGATCATGGAGTCGGCATTCTATGTCGCTCAACCGGCCACCAACGAAAGTCTCAAGCGGCAGTTTCAGGATGACCTCCTTGCGTTTCGCACGGGTAAGTACGTAGCGGACTGGCTCGATACACCAAGCCCATCCACAGCTGAAGCGGCGCTTGCTTTTTTGCTGTCCCGGCGCTTCTTGTATTTGTTCGATCTGTACAAGGCTGATCGGGATCCGGCCCTCCAATTGACTCTGAGTGAGCGCAACCTGCAGAACGATGAGGATCGCCTGCTGGACCTCATCACGACCCATCCTCGCATGACGGACAGAAACCGCCTGTTGCGGGCGCCCATTCCCCATGTTTATGCCGTCATGCTCGACATGGGTGCCGCAGAGCCCCGCAAGTGGCCCGCTGCAATGACCATCAAGCGGGCCGATCAGTCCGCATTGTTCCTGTACTCGCTGGAAGGAGGAATCCAGAAATTCCGTTCCTTCAAGGATCTGGTCAATAAGGTCAGCCCTGTCTATGAGGGACAAAAACGCAGGATTCGGGATATCGCCTCTGAATTGTCTGGACACGCCTTTGAAATCGCCGCAGATGACCTGCTGTGGTTTCAAAGTGCCGCGCTGGAAACGTTTCTGAATGCGCCTGTAAACGAAACACTCGCCTTGCCTGCCTTTGCCCTGAATGTCGAAAATGCGCTGGACCTGCCCATGCTGTCCCTTGCCGGGCCACTGGCTGCGCGCCAGGAAACCCTGGTTGAAGACAATCGCCCTGATTTCTTTAAAACGGCGACCTCTGCGGAAAAATCGCATTATCGCGGTCTGGAGCTGCTGGTATTGGAAGCCGCCTATAAATCGGCAGCCAGTGATATCCAGACGTTGTTGCAGTTCACCCGCCAGAAGATCAGGCAATATCTGCAAAAGGTCGTGCACGCGGACATAGACCCCGATCCGGACCTGTCCATGGTTACGTTTTTCTATGGGAAGAGGGCCAACCCGGGGCAGGCCCGTGTCAGCAGCCTGACCCAGTTGCTATTGGATAACCTGCGACCATCTCAGCACCCGAATGCAATGAGGGAGGTACTGAGCGCTTACCTGATCGATTCCGACGGCGAACGTATCCGCAACCCGGCCAACGGCTATTTCATTACGTTGAGCGGGCGCGAACTGGCCAAGATGGTGACGAGCATCGATGCCGGTGGCAGTTATGAGGCCATGCTCAGGGAGCAAATGAATAAACCGGCCTACAAGAAGGCCTGGCAGACAGCGTACCTGGCCAATCTGAAATTCAAAGGCTATGAGGCCTCGCTCAAGGGCGACACAGTGTTCAAGGCCCTGGTGGTCGATAAGACCTTCAACCCACCCAAATCAACGAAGAAACTCGCCCTCTGGCTGGACGCTGTCCTGAGCTCGCCGTCGGTAGAGGCCCGCGCCTCCGTCATGGGGCGCAGCGTGCATGTGTACGGTCTGATGTTGGGTGGAAGCATGGCCGTCGGCGGCCGACACGCCCATATGGGCAATGCGGTCAGCATCAATGGTGTGCTGGTGTTTTCCGATCAGGAAGGGCCGGATATCAAGGGCACCGTGGGGGTTTATTTTCCCGACAGTCCCGAGGGCGAGGACTTCCACGAGTTTGCCGATCTGAGCGAGGGCGTTGCCGAGCTGTTGTCACGGGAGGATTGGCAGGCGTATTTCCGTTCGCGTATCTCCACGCGTAACCCTTCCGAGATAAAACGCACGCTGGGGCAGCAAGGGGGGCGTCCGCTGATTCGCGGTTCGTTGATCACCGGCGACCTTCTTGAAGCCCTCCACCGGGCGCACATCAACTTTCACAGTGCCCATGCCGATCAACGCTCCAACAGTAACCGCGATGTCCGTCATCAAACCTATGGCAGGTTCGGGCAGATGGCGATCGAGGTTGTCATGGAGTTGGCCGGTATGTTCCTGGCGCCGGGTTTCCAGATGCTCAAGAGCGCCGTCAAGACCGGCTTGCTGGTGTACAGGACCGGGGCTATTCCGCTGAACCTGAAGACTCTGGCGCTTGTGCATGCGGTAGCGAACCATGGCGGATCGCGTCTTGCCCGAGGCACCGTGCCCTCCCGGGGCCAATCTTTTTTCCGCGCGGTGACCGCGCGCCAGAGTCAGGATGAAGCGCTGTCCGGGTTGCCATTGGACATGGCGATCTATGCTCCTTATGCGGTGAAGGATGTCTCGGTGATCCGTGGGCTGACCGCGGACGCGCGAGGCTTTTATCGTGCAACGATCAACAATGTGGCCACCGGCAGTGTGACGGCTCGCCCCGTGTATGTGCGACAACCCGACGGGACGGTGTTCCGTGTGCATGACCACACGAAGCTGGATGCAACCGAAGCCACCCTGGTCAACCCGATGACGGGGCTGGACATCCGCTCCAGTGGGGTGATGCGCAGCACCGTGGCGCGCATGTCCGATGGGCAGTGGCGTGCCGTGGGCTTTGGCCGGGGCGGCGGCAAACGGCCGGCGCAGACGCCTGCCCAACCGGGCCCGTCAAAGAAGCCTGCCCTATCGGTTTCCGCTGTTTCCAATTCGATACGCACGCCGGGCAGTTGGAACAATCGGATCATAGACCTGGTGCCGTCAATCATGACGCGCCTGGCGATCTGGCCACAAAACCGCAGCTTGCTGATCATTGATGAAATATCCGCACAACGTGCCTGGTCGGTGCGTTTTACCCCGGGGCAACATGAAACGATTTATCCGGTGGCCGAGCATCCGGATAGAGCAGATACAGATGTCGTTTTGAGACGAACCGGTCATGACCATTACAGTTTGCTCTTGGGTGAGCGCGTGGTGGATATCGATGCCGATGGTGATTGCCTATTCAAGGCCTTGGCGGCTGGGTTGAATGAAGGGCAGGCCCAGGAGACGTTCACGATGCAGGGGCTGCGTGATGCGGCAGCCGATCATGTCGACCAACATCCGGAGTTGAGTCAATACGTGGCGCCGCCAGTCTCCAGAGTGCAGCAAGCGCTTTTTGAGAATGCGCCATCGCTGGTCAATCTTCTGGACAATGCGGCGATGCTCGATCTCACCCGGATCGTCTACGGAACGCCCAACCCGCAGCGCTTGTTCCAACCGACCTTGGATTACTTGGACCTGCATGCAAACAGAACTGTTCGTATGGCAATTACTGGGGCGCCAGGGACTAAGTTACCCCCTGAGATCCTGCAGGAAGTCGGCCGCATGTTATCGCCCCGGTCTCCGGCGAACCTGACGGCGGGCACCAGCGGCCCTTTTTCCGCGCAGGAAAAAGTCACCATGAAGCAACTGTTCGAGGACATTCTGCTGCCGCCTGTCGATGATCAGAACATTCTCCGGCTGCTCGATGACAAGTACCTGCTGGTTTCCAAAGACGTGGCCCATATCATGTTGGAGTATGGGGTCACCGCCCGGCAGTTGGTCGGTCATCATCCCCGCAATAGCCTGGCCTATGTCAGGCATGAGGAGGCACTGCATAATCATCTGGACCCGGATGAGCTTGAAAGGCTGCTGGACGGTGCCCGTCTCGTGGATCGCAATGATTTGGATGACGTAAAAGACCAGCTGATGCGCGTTCGGGACAAGTTCGTCGATGACGATGCTGAGCTGTTTGATCAGTTCATGTATGCCGACATGGTCGAGCGGACCGTTGATTTATTCAGAACGGCCCTTGGGCGCTTCCCTGATCTGCTGCGGCGGGCCAACATTATCCTGAGATCCCGCGTTATCGCTCACAACCTCGGTGGCATGTTGTCCGTGAGTGACGTCGCGAGGTGGATCCGTAACCCGGCGCTGTCCGACAGGCGCTTTGAACTCATTGCCGCGTATGCAGACGCCCGTTATGCCGAACTGGAGCGTACGGGACGCATCGACCTTGACTGGATGCAGGTGTTCAATGATCAGAACCTGCAAAACATTCTCGTTTATCGACTTAATTTGATGGCGTTCATGAAGTTCCTGGGCGGGGCGCGGAAGAACGTTGAGAGCATAGACGTACCTGCCGTCGCGAAGTTGTTTAGCCCTCCAGGGGAGTCGCCGTCCAATAATCGGGTGGCCATCTTGTTAAATACCCCGGGGTTAGTGGGGAACCTTATGCGTCTGCAAGCCGATTACGCCATGCAGATCTGGCTTGACCTGATTGGGCCGCATTTTAGCGATGCGACTATTCGGCAGGCGCTTGGACGACCGGGGTCGCTGCGTACTGGACTGGAATTTGGATTGGCATTAAGAGAAAGCCTGGGGGCAGAAGAAGCCCGTGCGAATCGAATCATCCAGACCCTGTTCGCCATCGGCCAACGACGGGCCCAGCTCTATCTCTACAACTTTAACTTCCCAACTAACCGCTTGGGGCATAGCCGTCTGGATTTTGCCGTGTACCTGGAAAGTCATCTGAGCATCCCGGAGTGGGCCTGGCAGTATGCACGACGGGGCGTGACCCCTGACTCGCTCAAGCAGTTTGGTGAGGTGAAGAGGTTGGAGTGATTTGACGGTGGGCAGGCGACGAATGTGTCGACTGCCCACTAGCCATCGCGAGCAGGCTCGCTCCCACAAGGGATTGGCGGCGAATACAGATTCTGCATTCGCCCTGGGCTCCTGTGGGAGCGAGCCTGCTCGCGATAGCTGACTGTCAGGCGAAACAATTCAAGAGCGACACTCCACCAACCCAAGCACCTGCCCACCCGCGCTCTGGTTCTCCTCACTCAGCCAGCGCTCGAATCCTGCCCGGATCGCCGGCCACTCCGAATCCAGCATCGAGTACCACGCGGTGTCGCGGTTCTGGCCCTTGACCACCATATGCTGGCGGAACACCCCTTCAAAGGTGAAGCCCAGCCGCTCGGCAGCGTATTTGGAACGGGCATTGGCGTTGTTGCACTTCCATTCCAGACGCCGATAACCCAGAGCGAAAGATTCCTTGGCCAACAGATAAATCGCCTCGGTGCTTTTCGGCGAGCGCTGCATCGGCGCGCCGAAGGTCACATGGCCGATCTCGATGCGGCCTTGTGCTGGCACGATCGACATCAGGCTGAGGATGCCCTGCACCTCGCCACTGGCGCGGTCGATCACGCTGAAGAAATACGGGTCGACGTTGGCGGCGTGATTGGCCAGCCACGCATCGAACGCGCTGCGATCCTTGAACGGGCCGTAGGGCAAGTAATCCCAGAGTTTCGGGTCGGCACCGGGCCCTTCGAGGGCTTGCCACAGGCCGTCGGCGTGACGCGCCGGATCGAGTTTTTCCAGGCGGATGAAGCGCCCTTCGAGCAACTGCGTAGACGGCGCCGGAGCGCCTTTCCAATCGGCGAGGGAAATCGACATGCTGTGCTCCTTACAGGGCTTTGCGAAATTGAATGTAACCCGGGCGCTCGGCGATGCGCTCATAAAGCTGGATCGCCGTCGCGTTGGTTTCGTGGGTCAGCCAATGCACCTTGCAGCAACCATCGGCCTTGGCGGTGGTGTAGACAAATTCGATGAGCTGGCGACCGACCCCGGTGCCGCGGCTGTGCTCTGTCACCAGCAGGTCTTGCAGGTAGCAGGAGTTTTCGATGCTCCAGTTCGACCGGTGATAAATGAAATGCACCAGGCCTACCGCCGTGTCGCCGTTCCAGGCGAGGGCGCCGTGGGTCGGTTCGCGGTCATCGAGCAGACGTTGCCAGGTGCTTTGGCTCACGGCCTGCGGCAGTTCGGTGTTGTAGAAACGCAGGTAGGCCTGCCACAACGGCAACCAGGCGGCGTGATCGTCAGCGCTGACGAGGCGGATCTGGGGATGGCTCATGTTCACTCCTTGGACGATAGGTCATGCATCAGGTGTGCGAGGGCCTGGTCCTGCGGGTCCAGGCTGGCGGCAAGACCGTGACGTACCCCGCTGATGTCCGCGGGGCTGCGGTTCTGGCTGAGTTTGCGTTTGCCTTCCAGGCGCTGGATGGGCAGGGTGAAACCGACGATGGCCTTGAGCATGCTGTCAATGTACTGCGCCGGTGCATCATCGATTTTCCAGGGCTGGGCGCGGCCGGCTTCGTGACGGTCGGTCAGGGCGCCCACCAGGTTACGCAGGCGATGGGGATCGCTGAACACCTCTGCGCGGCCATAGGCGTGTACGGCCAGATAGTTCCAGGTCGGCACGACTTTGCCGTGTTCGGCCTTGCTGGGATAGAAACCGGGACTGGCGTAGGCGTCGGCCCCGGCGAAAACCACCAATGCTTCGGCACCGGCTTCCAGGTCATGCCATTGTGGATTGGCCCGGGCCATGTGGCCGTAGAGGCTGCCATTGGGGCCTTGTTGCGGGTCCAGCAACAGTGGCAAATGACTGGCCTGCAAGCCGTATTCACCGTGAGTGATCAATACAGCCAGGCGGCAATCACCCATCATGGCATGCAGTTGGGGCAGGTCTTCGACGACAAAGGCTTGTGGGTTGTACATGACGATTTTCCTTGGCGAATGCGAGCATCCTAGGCAGGCTATTGGTCTGTTGTAAGAGCCACTTATGACCAATTCGATAGGTCCATTTGCGAGGGCGCTCATGAACAATGCCGTGCCGCCACTGTCGTTCAACCCCGCAGGCATTGAGCTGGACCGCCGCCAGGGGCTCAGTCGCCAGCTTTACCAGGCTTTGCGTATGCGGGTGCTGGATGGGCGGTTGGCCAGCGGTACGCGTCTGCCGGCCAGTCGCGATCTGGCGGCGGCCTTGGCGATTTCCCGCAATAGCGTGGTGCGGGCCTATGACCAGCTCTACGCCGAGGGTTTCATCGAGGGACGGGTCGGTGACGGCACTTATGTGGCAAAACTGTCGTCGACGGCCCTGCCGCTGAAAAACATATCCACAAAAGTATCCACAGGCTTTTCAACAGGCTTATCCACTGGTTTATCCACAGATTGGCTGGATTTACCTGTGGGTCCATCCAGTAAAGTTATCCACAGTGGTGCATGGGAACGGGTCGAAAAGCACCATTTGCCCCAACCACCCCTGGGTCCGCCAAGGGCATTTCGGGTCGGTGTTCCGGCGTTCGATCTGTTTCCTTTCGAGGTTTGGGCCAAGCTGAATGCGGCTTTCTGGCGCAAGCCGGATCTGCAACAACTGTGCTATGGCGATTCCCAAGGGGATATGCGCTTGCGTGGTCTTATCGCAGCGTATCTGCGCAGCTCCCGAGGCCTGCACTGCACAGCTGAACAAATTGTGATCACCAGCGGAGCTCAGCAGGGCATTAGCCTTTGTGCACAGCTACTGGTGGACCCGGGTGACGTCGTGGCTGTGGAAAACCCCGGCTATCGCGCCGCCGGGCATGCGTTCTCTGTCGCCGGTGCCGAGGTCAGAGGGGTGCCCGTGGATGGCGATGGTCTGGATTGCGCGGCGCTGGGTACGTTGAACCACTGTCGGCTGGCTTATGTCACGCCGTCCCATCAATACCCGACCGGGGTCGTCATGAGCCTTGCGCGGCGCTTGGAGCTGCTGACTTGGGCCGAGCGCAATAATGGCTGGATCGTCGAGGATGACTATGACGGCGAGTATCGCTACAGCGGTGCGCCGCTGGCGCCTCTGGCTGCACTGGATCGCCAGGGGCGGGTTCTTTATGTCGGGACGTTCGGCAAAGTCGCGTTCCCGGCCTTGCGCCTGGGTTATCTCGTGTTGCCACCCGGCCTGGTAGACGCCTTCGCCCGACGTCGCGCGGTGGATGTACGCCACTCTGAAGTCAGTACCCAGGCGGTGATGGCCGAATTCATGGCCGCCGGGCATTTCCAGCGGCACATCAGGCGTATGCGCCGGGCCGCCCTGGCCCGGCGTGACGCGCTGCTGGCCGGCTGGCCGAAGGCGGTTCCAGGGGTTGGCGCCATGCCCACGGTGGTGGCGGGCCTGCACGTCACTGTGCCGGTGGACAGCGTCGAGCGTGAGCAAGAGCTAATAGCCCGAGCGACCCATGCCGGTGTCGAAATCAATGGCTTGAGTGGCTATTGGTTGCCCACCACAACGACGCCAGTGCGAGCCGGGCTGGTGCTGGGGTTCGCGGCCGTCCCGCCAGCAGCGATTGGCACCGCGCTGGCGAGCCTGGCCAAGGCCTGGAGAACAGGAGGCTGAGCGCCTGGCACAATCCCTGTGGGAGCGAGCCTGCTCGCGAAGACGTGGGCGCATCCAACATGGCGGCTGGCTGATCCACCGCTTTCGCGAGCAAGCCCGCTCCCACAGATTCAGACCCTGACCGTTATGAGGGCCGCTTTGGAAAGAACACTTCCCTGGCCTGATCCACCGCAATTTCGCTGCGGTAAAGATCGATCAATTGACGCTGGGTGAGATCCTGGGTGGCGTCGGCGCGTGCTCCCTTGTTGACTTGTTCCGGTGTTTTCAAGCGACCGGAAAGGTAGGCGTGGGCGGGGACCCAGTCGGTGGAGTAACGGAAATCGGCAAACCAAAGCGTTTTGTTTTCCTTCACGTCCCTGATCTCATACCGGTCGAGATAGCCGCGAAGAGGGCCTTTGTTTTTTTGTCGGTTCTTTAGTTTGGTGATGGAAATACGGTTGCGGCTTTTAAGCCAAATGACGCCATCCATGGTCGGAGGGCGATGTTTGATGACATTCAGTACGGCATCGAAGGCTTCCTCGTACAGGGCCTTCGCTTGCGTCTTGAGTGCCATGCGCAGGGCTTCGGCGGTACGCTTTTGTTTTACTGACACTTCAACGGTTTCGTTCGAGGCACTGTCCACTGCCTTTTTGATTGCAATGCCGACTTTCTCCATCCTGTTTGCATGGGCGTTCAGGATCATTCCGAGACCGGTGGGCGATCGGCCTGGCGCATTCATGTGCTCCTCGACCTGCGCCTGGAACGCCTCCAGCCCATCGATCAGGGCTTGGCCCTTTGCGAGGCTGGTTGCCAGTGGCGGGACGATCTGCGGCGTGTCGGCGAGCGCATGGGGCACCCACTCACCGGTTCCCTTGCGGTGGAAGGTGGCGATGATCTTGTCCGTGACCGGGTTCTTCACATCGACCCAATCGGTTTCTTCCTGCATTTTCGTTAAACGAGGCTCACCACTGACAAGGCCCCAAAAGCGTGCCCTGATGAACTTCTTCCTGAACCTGGGGCGTGGCTCGTAAGGGTTGCCCATGCTGCGCCGGTTGCTTCTCTCATCCAGGGCCTGGGCCAAATGTTGCAGTGCCCGTTTTTTCAGGCCGCCGATCTGCTTGTTCAGCCGATTGAGTTCGGCCGGCCGGGCGCTGTCCTTGTATTCAGTGCCCACGTATTCGAGTTGTTCTTCAAGGGCGGTGAACTGTTCCGTGAGACTGCCAAATGCATCGATTTGCTCATCCAGCCGGATCACGCTGCGTTCCTCGATGGCGTCGTGCAGGCTTTGGAAGGCGATCGTGGCGCTATCAACCAGTTGGTTAATGACGGCCCAACCTTCGGGCACTGTATTGATGCTGTCGAGCGACAGGCAGAGGTGGCGATACATGTCCAACTGGATAAGACGAATACCGTCGCTCTTGTAGGTCGGCATTCTTCCACGGTGCTGCCGGATAAACTCAAAACCTTCACGCCCCAGTATCTTGAGCCTGGAAAAACGGGTCTCCATGTAATCCAGGCGCTCGTTCATATCCTCGCCGACCCGGATCATGCTTTCGGCTGCATCGACGTGCTGCTGCTCCACGACCGCGACGCCGGTGGTGGCCATGTCCATGGCTGTTCTCAGGGCAGGGGTAAACCGCTCTTTCAGCGCGTCTATCTCTTCGAACGTGAAGTTGATCTGTGCGTTCAGGTAGCCAAGCCTGGCTTTAGGCGCGTCGGGTCTTGATTGGAAGACGGGCCATTGCGTCAGTATGTTCAGCGCTTCTTCATAGCTTTCGCGCTGGGTTTTCAAGGTGCTCAAGTAAACGTTGCGCTTGGTCTCCTTGGCGGAGCCCGAGGCGCTGTTCAATTCTTGCGCATTCATTGTCAGCAGTGCCTGGTGCTCCGGTTTTTTTTCTTCGAAGCGGTTCAGTTCGGCCAGCAGTTGAACGCTGCGGCGGTGAGTGTCGGCGATGACTTTTTCCATCGCACCTTTTGAGCCCGTTCCGCGCAGGCGCAGACGGATGTCGATATGCCAATTGCCGTGTACATCCAGCCTCAGGGGAGGGCCCAGGCGCGAGGGATTCTTCCCGTCGACGACGCAGACCTTATCGCCCACCATCAGCACGTTGAACCATTTTTCTCCCACTTTGGCGTACCACCGCCCCTGTCGTTGATAGAGCCCTTTGGACATGCCATCGGTATGGGCCTGCCCTGGTGTTTCGGGCGCGTCGACACTGAAACTCTCAAGGAGCTTGGCACCCTCTCCCGATTTGCCTGTCAAGGCACCGCTGGAATGGATGGACTCATAGTGTTCGGGGTGCGGTTGCTTAGCGGTGGAGGGCGCGAGTTTTTCGATAATGAGCTTGGGTTTAACCAGCTTGACCGGCTCCTCTAACACCTCCGGCGCCGCTGCCCTGCGACTGCGTGTGCCTTCTCTGGCATGGTCGATAGCGTGGGTGGTGATCGCCATGGCCAGGTTCAGCAGCAGGTCGACGAATGCCTCCCATGTGGCTTGGTCGTTGGCGTGTTCGCTGTCCTGCATCAGCGTTTCAATGTCATCCAGAATTTGCCAGAGCCAGACGGCGGTGCCCACGGCAGCGCCCAGATAAGGCAGGGCCAAGTTGAAAATCAGCCAGCCTGCCTGCTTGAACGTACTCCAGCGGGTTTCGCTGTTCGAGACCGATTGCCGGTCTGCAAGCTCGACCAGGGCATTGGCATTGGCCTTGAACAACAGTGGCAGGAAATCGGGGCCCAGGTTTTTTTCGCTCAAACCGACGGGGGCGCTATCGAGCCATGATGTAAAAGGGTCCGTCGCAAACTCAACGATGACCCAGGGTGAGGGCAGCGGGCCCGAGAAAATGTATCGGCTGTAATTGCTGCGCACCTCATCGGGCAGCCAGGCCAGGACCGATTGGCGCAATTCAGGGATTTGCCTGATCGCATACAACAGGTTGCTGGAGGAGGGGTACTGGCACAACTGCGGCTCAAGCAGCGGTCGATAAAGCAGGCAGGGACCGGCGTCTGGATTCTTCGGACCGATCACGAACATATTGGTCACGATGTCTTCCGAGGGGATCAGTTTCTGTTGGGATATGAAGGCCAGCCTGCGCAAGACGATGGGTTGTCCGTCGACCTTGCGATCGGCTTCCTCCGGCTCCATCAGTGCGGCGACATAACGGTAACCTCGTTCGTCGATGTTCCCACGCCCTCGGATCTTTCCCTCCAGCGCCAGCATGGGCAGTTGAATGCGCAACTGGGAGGTGTACAACTCTTCGCGGCGGGCCGATTCGGTCGGATCGTCGAGCAGTTTGCTCTTCACCAGATCGGGATAGACGCGACCGATATCGATTTTGGTGATCAGGGTTTCGATGTAGTCGGTCGTCATCCAGGTGGGCAACACCTTGCCGGTGAGGGACCTGACGGTTTTGTTGCCCAGGGGCAGTGCAATCAGGTTTTGCAAGGCCAGCTCAACGAGATTGAACCGGGTGGTCTCGAATTTGCCCGGAACGATAAAAGACCCCCAGGCCACGAGGCTGCGAATCTGGATCTCGATTTTTTCCGGATCGAGTGTCGCAGCGTCGGCATGGTCCGCTTGCATCTGCTTCTTGAGGGCGTTCAAGGCAAACTCCTTGATAGGAGCAATATCGTCCAGGTAGGTCTTGCCGGCATGGGAACTGCTCAACGCCGAAAGGTTTTTCATGTGCTGGGCGAACAGAATCTGATCGGATATCGACGCTGCCAGCAGCCAGTCGGGGATCTTTTTATCGAACCACGTCGCGCCAAGACCTTTTTCTGCGTCCAGCCCGCTGGTCACTGGCTGTTCGTCTTCGATGGATGCAATTTTTTTCAGAAAGCTGGGGGAACCGAGGATCTTGACCTGCATGGCGATCAGGCCGCAGGCCTTTTGATCGAAGATGTTGCCGGTGGGCTCATACAGCCGCCACTGGATTTTCTTGCGGAACGTGGTGTCCAGTTGCGTCGGGAGAAATTGCCCCAGCGCTTGCTGTGAATCGAATTTTTTATAGCTGTCGCGCAGCGAGTACGTAAGGATGACCTCTTTGCTGGCGATGGTTCCGATCAGTACCACCAACGAGTTTTCATTCAGGCGGCTCACTTTGGTCCCGTCAACTTCATCGATGTCGATCAGGTACGCGTGAGTGTCGTAGCGATCATGTTGCTTGCGGTCCTCCGGGTTGGGGTAAAGGAACAATTGCCTGGCCATGTCGCACTCAGTCGCGGTCCAGCCATTGACCTCTTTGACGTCCCAGATCTTGCGCAGCGTTCTGGAGAGCTCATGCCAGCGTGGTCCGGATGTGCCCACTGGCGCGTTCCAGTACGCCAGTTGTTGTTCCTGGCAGGCGGACAACATGACGGGCTCCAGTTCGTTGATCAGGGCTCCGATCTGTTCGATACGTACCGGCAGATGCACCTCCGGGGTGCTGATCGGTAGCTGAGTCAAAAAGTGCACGCCTTCGATCAGCATGGTCGAATCGCTCGCGCCTACTCGTTCGGCCACCATATCGCTGAGGGTTTCGTAACGGGTGGGCAGTTCCAGGATTTCGCCGTCGACAATGTCCCAGCGAGGCTCGCCAACGACTGTGTTGAGCGGATCGAGGTCCAGTGTCGGATACATTTTCTTGAGGGCCCTGCGCAGGAGCACGGCGGCAACTTCCGGGGAGGTAGGCCCTGCGAGTAGCTGGTTGAGCACAGCATTCTTGAGGCTGGCTTCAGGTGTAGTGTTCGTGGTTGTAGAGGTTCTGGTCATCTGACGCTCCCTGTCTTGCGATAGGTGGAATCCCCGCCGCTGAATGCTTCGGGGATTCCATGCTAGGGAGGTACAAGACAGGGAAGGTGGTAACTATGTATAGGCCGCCTGACAATGCCCGGTTGGGAATAAACCCCTTGCCGCAGAGCCTTTACTGGCCGGATTTAATCCGGGTCCAGGCCCGCGTCCGCGCGCGCTCGGCGTCCCTGGGCAACGGTTGCAAGGTGTAGAGCGTAGCCATCGCCGCCTCGGTCGGATACAGGTTGGGGTTGCTGCGGATCGCCGGGTCGACCATTTCGGTGGCGTCCTTGTTGGGGTTCGGATAGCCAACGAAATCGCTGACCGGTGCGATTACCTCCGGTTGCAGCAAATAATTGATGAAGGTGTAAGCGTCGTCCGGATTTTTCGCCCCTTTAGGGATGGCGAGCATGTCGAACCAGATCGGCGCGCCTTCCTTGGGCAGGCGCATGTCCACGGTCACGCCGTTCTTGGCATCCTTGGCGCGGTTGGCCGCCTGGGAGAAGCTACCGGAGTAACCGACCGCCACGCAGATATCGCCGTTGGCGATGTCGGCCATGTACTTGGACGAGTGGAAATAGGTGATGTGCGGGCGGATCTTCATCAGCAGCGCTTCGGCCTTGGCATAGTCCGCCGGTTGCTTGCTGTTGGGGTCCAGGCCCAGGTGCTGCAAGGCCAGGGGCAGGATCTCCGACGGTGAGTCGAGCAGCGCCACGCCGCACTGCTTGAGCTTGCTGATGTTCTCTTCCTTGAAGATCAGGTCCCAGCTGTCCACCGGCGCGTTGTCACCCAGGGCAGCTTTGATTTTGTCCGGATTGAAACCGATCAGGATGGTGCCGTACATGTAGGGCACGGCGAATTTGTTGCCGGGGTCGTTGGCTTCGATCAGCTTCATCAGCTTGGGATCGAGGTGGTTCCAGTTTGGCAGTTTGCTGCGGTCCAGGGGCTGGAACACCCCGGCCTCGATCTGCTTGGCCAGGAACACGTTGGACGGCACCACCACGTCGTAGCCGGAATTGCCGGTCAGCAGCTTGGCCTCCAGCGCTTCGTTGGTGTCGAAGATGTCGTAGACCAGCTTGACCTGGCTGTTCTGCGCCTTGAAATCGTCCAGGGCCTTGGGCGTGATGTAGTCGAACCAGTTGTAGACACGCAGGGTGCGCTCTTCGGCCTGGGCAGCGCCGCACAGCAGCGCGGCGCACAGGCTGGGAACCATCAAACGCTTGAGTCTGTTCATGCTGTTATTTCCTCATTGGGCGCTTTGAAAACCTTCGAGAACGTTCACGGCATTGATGCCGATTTCTGCCACCGCGTAGCCGCCTTCCATCACGAACAGCGTCGGCTTGCCGAGCGCCGCGATGCGTTTGCCCATCGCCAGGTAATCCGGGCTGTCGAGCTTGAACTGCGAGATCGGGTCGTCCTTGAAGGTGTCCACGCCCAGGGACACCACGATGACATCGGCGTCGTAGCCTTGGATCTGCCCGCATGCCTGTTCCAGCGCCGCGCTCCATGTGTCCCAGCCTGAACCGGCCGGCAGAGGATAGTTGAAGTTGAAGCCCTCACCGGCGCCTTCACCGTACTCGTCGGCGTAACCGAGGAAGAACGGAAACTCGGCTTCCGGGTGGCCGTGAATTGAAGCGAACAGCACGTCGCTGCGCTCGTAGAAAATCGACTGAGTGCCGTTGCCGTGGTGGTAATCCACATCAAGGATCGCGACCTTCTTATGGCCCTGGTCGAGAAAAGCCTGGGCGGCGATGGCGGCGTTGTTGAGGTAGCAATAGCCGCCCATCAAGTCGCCGGCGGCGTGGTGCCCCGGTGGACGGCACAAGGCAAAGGCACTGCGGGCGCCGCGCTGGATCTCGGCCTGGGCGGTGAGGGCGACTTGCGCGGCGCTGTAGGCTGCCTGCCAAGTGCCGGCGGTAATCGGCGCGCCGGCGTCGAAACTGTAATAACCCAACTGGCCGTGCAGGCTCGTGGGTATGACCGTGCGAAAGGTCCGCGCCGGCCAGGTGAAGGGCAACAAATCGCCCTCGCGGTTGTACTTGGCCCAGCGGTCCCAAGCACCTTTGAAAAATTCCAGATACGCCGCGCTGTGGATGCGCTGGATCGGCCCCAGGCCAAAATCCTGCGGCGCCTCCACCGGCCCCAGTCCCCGCGCCTTGACCCGCTCCAACACATGATCGGCCCGGGACGGCATCTCGAAGCAGGGCATCAATTGCCCGTCCATCAACTCGCAACGCCCGTGGTGCAGGTGGTGATCGTCTGAATAGATCGTCAGCATTTTTTTGTTCTCCGCAAGGCTGGTCGGTTTGAACACAGTCTTGCGGTGTGCGGCGTTTCAGAGAACGGCAGGAGAGGCCAAAAGGGGATCGAAATGGCCAAAAGGTTTGACCGTAAATCGCCCCTTGGTGGCGCGGGTGTGCGCGGGGTTGGGGCATGGAACCCCTGTGGGAGCGAGCTTGCTCGCGATGGCGGCGGCACATTGCAGCCTGGTCTAACGGATGTAAGAGGTCCGTGGCGAGGGAGCTTGCTCCCGCTCGGCGGCGCAGCCGTCGTAGACCGGTTGTTGCGGTCTGCCTGGCGTCAGCCTTTAGGACGCCGGATGTGTCTGAGCGGACGCCATCGCGGGCAAGCCTTGCTCCCACAGGGTTAGGTGTTGTGCGTGAAAGCGGCGATTAACGAAAGCTCAGGACCTGAACTGACTCGGCGCCACCCCACTCCAGCGCACAAAGGCATGTCGAAAACTGGCGGTTTCGCTGAAGCCGAGCATTTCGGCAATCTGATAGATCGGCAATTTATCCTCGCACAGCATCTGCTTGGCCCGTTCGAAGCGCAGTTCGTCGAGCAGTTCTTGATAGCTGCAGCCCATATTTTTGAGGTGACGACGCAAGGTGCGCGACGAGCAGTTCATTTGTTCTGCCAAGCCTTCCAGGCCAGGAGCGGCGTTCAATTGTGCACTGAGCAGTTGGCGAATCCGCCCCAGCCAGGCCTGGCGACCGGTGAACTCGGTGTTCTGCCGACGGCAGCGTTCGGCCATGGCGTGGTGGGTGATGGGGTCGGCCAGGGGCAGCGGTTGTTCCAGCCAGTGACGGTCGAAGGCGAACGCGTTATCGATGCTGTCGAAACGCACCGGGCAGTCGAAAAGCGCTGCGTAGCGCGCCTGGTAATCGGGCGCCGAATGTTCGAAGCGCGCCGCGCGCAGGGGCAGCGTCTGGCCGAGCAGGTCGTTGCAGATGACTTTGAGCGAAACCATGCAGAACTCGGCGTTGAACACCGCCAGGGCCGGGTTCTCCCGATAATCGCTGGCGCTGAGCCAGACCGTTTCATGGCCTTCTTCCAGATGCAGGTCGAAGAGTGTTCCCAATAGCGCCGGATAGCGCAGCGCCAAACGCAAAGCGTCACCCAAAGTGGCACTGCTGAGCAGGGCATACCCCAGCATCCCGTAGGACGACACGTGCATGCGCAAGCCCAGTTCCAGGCCGATGTCGCGCTTGAGGGCCACGGCATTGGCGCAGACCTGCATCTCCTGATTGGTGGTGATGCGCGTGTCGGCCCGGCTCAGATCCGCCGCGCTGATGCCGCTGCCGGTCAGCAATGCATCACTGGGCAGGCCTTCGTGCTTGAAGGTATTGAGTACCAGGGAGACGGCGTTGAGTGTGGTCAGGTGGGAGTGAAGCATGTTCGTTTCCGGCCGGAGGAGGCTGGAAATGGAGCAAGTTGTGTGCCGGGCGGTTTTTCAGCATGAACCACAGCGGCAAAGGAATTTATCTGTGGCGAGGGGGATTTATCCCCGTTGGGCCGCGCAGCGGCCCCCCTGAGTTCTATCTGATAAAGCGCGGCGTTGAGGCAGTGGGGGCGCTCCGCACCCCAGCGGGGATAAATCCCCTCGCCACAAGTTGATGCCCGGCTTGAATTAGGTGAGTTCGCCACACAGATCCAGCTCAACCAGCCGGCGAACCTCATCCACCGGCAGCCCGGCGCCGATCAACGCCTGCAACTTGCCGAGCGCGGCTTCGCGGGTCATGCCGCCGCCGGACAGCACGCCAGCGCCCCGCAAACGGCTGCCGGCCTCGTATATATCCAGCTCGACGCCACCTTCATGGCATTGAGTCACGGCCACGACCACCACGCCGCTGTCCCGCGCCCGCTCGAGGCTGGCGAGGAAGGCCGGGTTGTCGCTCGGGCCGGTGCCGCTGCCGTAGCATTCCAGCACCAGGCCCTGGATGCCGCTGCCCAGCAGGCCATCGAGAATTTCGGCGCTGATGCCGGGAAACAGCGGCAGCGCCGCGACGTTCGCCAGTTGCTTGGGCTGGTCGTAATTGAGCTGTGCCGGCAGCGAGGTTGCCTTGATGCCACCGCCCTGACGCTCCAGGCGTTTGAACGGATGGCGACCGAAGCTGCGCACCTTGGCGCAACGGGTCGGGGCCAATAGCTCGCCGTGGAAATACAGATGCACACCCGGCGCCAGCCCCTGGCCGAGGGCGACCAGCGCGCCACTGAGGTTTTCCCAGGCATCGCTGTCGGTCACGCCGGCGGGCAACATGGAGCCGGTGAAACACACCCGCGCATGCAGGCCGAGTAACTGGAAGCTCATGGCGGCCGCGCTGTAGGCCAGCGTATCGGTGCCGTGCAGGATCAATACGCTGTCGCAGCCCTGTACATCCACGGCGTCGACCACTGCTTCGCGCAGTTGCTGCCAGTAGGCCGGGGTCATGTTGGCGCTGTCGATCAGCGGCGACATTTCCCGAAAACGCCATTGCGGGATGACGAGTTCGGGTTGGCTGTGCAGGTAATCGCGCATCCGTGCTTCGAAACCGGATGCCGGGGCCAGACCATGGGCGCTGGCCTGCATGCCGATGGTGCCACCGGTGTAGAGCACCATGACGTGCTGGGCGGCAGGGTAGGTCGAGAAATTCATGGGTGTTCTCCGAGGACGAAAGCGACAGCTCATCGGGCTGTCACAACATAAGGTCGAGCATGACGCCGACCTTACGCTGTGTCACGCCGGGCGCAGAGGGTGCGCCCGGCTTTTTCCAATCAGCCTACCGATCAGCGTTGCGCGGCGGCCACGCCTGCCGAAGCCTTTCCAGGCGCGGCTACCGGTGCCGAAGGGTTGGCTGGCCAGGCCTTGCGGTCCAGATCCAGGTCCGGGAACTTGCTGGAATCGAAAACCGGAACCTTGATGCCGGCCGAACGCTGGTCATCGTAGTCACGCAGGATGCGCATGCCGACCTTGAACAGCAGGAACAGCGCGATCAGGTTCACGAACGCCAGCAGGGTCATGGTGATGTCGGCGAAGGCGAACACGGTGCCGAGGTTCTCGATGGCACCCCAGAAGATCAACACCAGTACCAGGGTGCGGTAGCCGATCAGCACCTTGCGGTTTTCGCCGACCATGAAGCGCAGGTTGTTCTCGCCCAGGTAGTAGTTGTAGAGGATCGAGGTAAACACGAACAGCGATAGGGCCACGGAGATGAATACCCGCCCCCAGTCACCCACCACGGCGGCGAGGGAGTTCTGGGTCAGGGCAATGCCGTCACCTTCGAAGCCCGGGGTGTAGAAGCCCGACAGCAGGATCAGCAGCGCGGTGCAGGTGCAGATCAGAAAGGTGTCGAGGAACACGCTGAACGCCTGAATCACACCCTGAGCCACCGGGTGCTCGACCGAGGCCACGGCTGCGACGTTTGGCGCACTGCCCAGGCCCGCTTCGTTGGCGAACACGCCACGCTTGACGCCCATGACGATGGCGCTGCCGATCAGGCCGCCAAAGGCCTGGTCAAGGCCGAAGGCGCTTTTGACGATGGTGGTCAGCATGGCCGGCACCTGATCGAACTGCAGCACGATCACGTAGAGGGTGACGCCGATGTACGCCAGGGTTTTGACCGGCACCAGCAGGTCAGCAACCTTGGCGATGCGCTTGATCCCACCGATGAACACCAGGCCCAACAGCACCGCCAGGCCAATGCCTGTGTAGGTGGTGTCGAAACCGAAAGCGTTGTTCAGCGAGTGAGTCACGGCATGGGCCTGCAGGCCGTTGAAGGCGAAGCCGAAGGTGATCAGCAGCAGGAACGCCATGATCATGCCCAGCCAGCGCTTCTGCAGGCCGTGCTGGATGTAATAGGACGGGCCACCACGGAATTGGCCTTCGGCGTCGCAGCGCTTGTAGAGCTGGCCGAGGGAACATTCGAAGAAGCTGCTGGACATGCCGACCAGCGCGGTCACCCACATCCAGAACACCGCGCCGGGCCCGCCGAGGGTGACGGCGATGCCGACACCGGCGATGTTGCCCGCGCCGACACGACCGGCCAGGCTGAGCATCAGGGCCTGAAAGGAACTGAGCTGACCGGCGCTGCTTTTGAGGCTGTCACGGAACACCGCGAACATGTGAAAGAAGTGGCGGAACTGGACGAAACGCGAGCGGATCGTGAAGTAGCTACCGAGCCCGACAATGAGCACGATCAGCACTTTCCCTGAGAGGAAGTCGTTGATGACTTCGAGCATGAGTATTCCTCGCTGTTTTTTGTTTAAGCAAATGCTGGCCATTTGGAAACATCGTGTTACATCGGTCGGCGCGCGGCACAACAGGTGAGGCGATGTTTCGTCCCGGTCCATATTGCGGGTTTGTTATTAGTTCGGTTTTCGCATGTGTTGGGGGTCTCGTTTCTGACGACCGCTCACGCGAAGAGGGGCGGCACTATACCTACCAGTGCGGCGCCCGTCTGCACGATTGTGGTGCGTGCGACGAAACGGACCTTTGAATCACCTGGCCTCGCGGTCAGGTTCTTGCGGGGGCGAGCCTGCTCGCGATGGCTGGCGACGCGGTTTTTTCAAACGGCAGCGCGTCATCGTTTATCGCGAGCAGGCTCGCTCCTACAGGTTCTCTAATCGTTTGTAGCTATCAGTTAAAAAAAAGGGCTTGGGGAATAAATCCCCAAGCCCTCAAAAGGTGAGAGGTGTCTAGTCCCTCGACCTGGTGAGCAGTCATTGCGTCGATCACGCCTTCAGCGGGACGAGACGCGGAGCAATCATGTTTTCGGGGCGCAGGATGTCGTCGAGCATGGCATCGTCGAGCAAGCCTTCTTCGCGCACCAGTTCCAGTACGCCGCGGCCGCTTTCCAGCGCAACACGGGCGATACGGGTGGCATTTTCATAGCCGATGTACGGGTTCAGGGCGGTGACCAGGCCGATCGAGTGCTCGACCAGTTCGCGGCAGCGCGCTTCGTTGGCGGTGATGCCGACGATGCAGTGTTCGCGCAGCATGTCCATGGCCCGTTGCAGCAGGCGGATCGAGTCGAAGATCTTGAAGGCGATCAACGGCTCCATCACGTTCAATTGCAGTTGCCCGCCTTCGGCCGCGATGGTCAGGGCCAGGTCGTTGCCGATGATCTGGAACGCTACCTGGTTGACCGCTTCGGGGATCACCGGGTTGACCTTGCCCGGCATGATCGAGCTGCCTGGCTGGCGAGCCGGCAGGTTGATCTCGTTGATGCCGGTGCGAGGACCGCTGGACAGCAGGCGCAGGTCGTTGCAAATCTTCGACAGCTTGACCGCGGTGCGCTTGAGCATGCCGGAGAACAGTACGAAGGCACCCATGTCGGACGTGGCTTCGATCAGGTCGGCGGCCGGTACCAGCGGCTGGCCGCTGATGGTTGCCAGGCGCTGTACGGCCAGGGCCTGATAGCGCGGATCGGCGTTGATGCCGGTGCCGATGGCGGTGCCGCCCAGGTTTACTTCGGTGAGCAGTTCAGGCGCCAGGGTTTTGAGGCGTGCCAGGTCTTCGCTCAGGGTGGTGGCGAAGGCGCGGAATTCCTGGCCGAGGGTCATCGGCACAGCGTCCTGCAGTTGGGTGCGGCCCATTTTCAGGACGTGGCTGAACTCTTCACCCTTGGCGGCAAAGGCTTGGATCAGGCTGTCGAGGCTGGCCAGCAACGCGTCGTGACCCAACAGCAGACCCAGGCGAATCGCGGTCGGGTAGGCGTCGTTGGTGGACTGCGCCATGTTCACGTCGTTGTTGGGGTGCAGGTACTGGTATTCGCCTTTGTTGTGGCCCATGGCCTCCAACGCAATGTTGGCGATGACTTCGTTGGCATTCATGTTGGTTGAAGTGCCAGCGCCGCCCTGGATCATGTCCACCACGAACTCTTCGTGGAAATCGCCGCGGATCAGTCGTGCACAGGCTTCGCTGATAGCGGCGTGCTTGGCTTCGCTGAGTTGGCCCAGCTCGCGGTTGGCATCAGCGGCGGCCTGTTTGACCATTGCCAGACCGACCACCAGCTTGGGGTAATGCGAGATCGGGACGCCGGAGAGACGGAAGTTATTCACCGCTCGCAGGGTCTGGATGCCGTAATACGCTTGCGCCGGTACTTCAAGTACGCCAAGCAGGTCTTTTTCTGTGCGGAATGATGCAGCGGAAGACATGATAGAAATCATCTCGATAAGGACCCGGTCTGAGCCGGAACGCTGTGAATCCTAGGCTTTCAGAAAAATTAGGGCCAATGCTGTTAAACACTGGCCTATGCACATTCGGCATAATGCGGGTGTGACGCCGACGGTACGGCGAGCGTGTGACCTGTTTTGGTGCGTGCCTTGGGAGGACGTGATGAATCTAGAAAGCAAATGGCTCGAGGACTTCAGTGCCCTGGCCGCGACTCGCAGTTTTTCCCAGGCGGCCGAACGGCGCTTCGTGACGCAACCGGCCTTCAGCCGACGCATCCGCAGCCTCGAAGCGGCGCTGGGGCTGACCCTGGTCAACCGCTCTCGCACACCGATCGAACTGACAGCAGCGGGGCAGTTGTTCCTGGTGACGGCGCGCACCGTGGTCGAGCAACTGGGTGAAGTGCTGCGTCATCTGCACCATCTGGAAGGCGGGCAGGGCGAAGTGATGCAAGTGGCGGCCGCGCACTCCCTGGCGCTGGGCTTCTTCCCGCGCTGGATTGCACAACTGCGCAACGAAGGCTTGAACATCGCCACGCGGCTGGTGGCGACCAACGTCGGCGACGCCGTGCATGCGTTGCGTGAAGGGGGTTGCGATCTGATGCTGGCCTTCTATGACCCGGATTCGGCCATGCAAATGGACCCGGAGATTTTCCCCTCGCTGCACTTGGGTCAGACCGAAATGCTGCCGGTGTGTGCCGCCGATGCTGAGGGCAAACCGCTGTTCGACCTTGAAGGCGAGGCCAGCGTGCCCTTGCTGGCCTACAGCGCCGGTGCATTTCTCGGACGCTCGGTGAACCAGTTGCTGCGCCAGCGTGCCCTGCGTTTCACCACGGTTTACGAAACGGCCATGGCCGACAGCCTCAAAAGCATGGCGCTGGAGGGCCTGGGTATCGCCTGGGTGCCACAACTGAGCGTGCGCGCCGAACTGGCTCGGGGCGAACTGGTGGTCTGCGGCGGCGCGCAATGGCACGTGCCCCTGGAAATCCGCCTGTACCGCTGCGCGCTGGTGCGCAAGGCCAACGTGCGCTTGTTGTGGCGCAAGCTCGAGGGCGGCGCGGCGCAAGGCGTGACTGGCACCTGATACCACGAAGATCTTCTGTGGGAGCGAGCTTGCTCGCGATAGCGGTGTGTCAGGCAACGATGATGTTAAATGTCAGTCCGCTATCGCGAGCAGGCTCGCTCCCACAGGGGAATTGTGGTGCTTTTTCGCTGACCTGAGAGTCAATAAAACCGCCGTTTAACCACAAATGACAGATGGTCGCGACAGGGGCTGTTTATCTATTTCATTGAGGTATACTGCGCGGCCTTCGGCCGGTCCAGATCGGCCATAATTCGTACAACAAGCCACGCCGGTTTCCTGCGTGGCTTGTTGTTTTTTGACGCGCCTGCGGGCGCCCAGAGAGAAGAGGCACGACGATGAGTGCACTGGTTGGCGTGATCATGGGCTCCAAGTCCGATTGGTCCACCCTTAGCCACACCGCCGATATGCTGGAAAAGCTCGGCATCCCTTACGAGGTGAAAGTGGTCTCCGCCCACCGCACCCCGGACCTGCTGTTCCAGTACGCCGAAGAGGCTGAGGCGCGTGGCATCGAGGTGATCATCGCCGGTGCCGGTGGCGCGGCCCACCTGCCAGGCATGTGTGCGGCCAAGACCCACCTGCCGGTGCTGGGCGTGCCGGTGCAGTCGTCGATGCTCTCGGGCGTCGATTCGCTGCTGTCGATCGTGCAGATGCCGGCCGGCATTCCGGTCGCGACCCTGGCCATCGGCAAGGCCGGTGCGATCAACGCGGCGCTGCTGTCGGCGAGCATCCTGGGCGCCAAGCACCCACAATTTCATACCGTGCTGAAAAAATTCCGTGCTGAGCAGACAGACAGCGTCCTGGACAATCCAGACCCACGCATTGCCTGAGGTGGTTGACGAATGAAGATCGGTGTAATCGGTGGCGGCCAGTTGGGTCGCATGTTGGCCCTGGCGGGAACGCCGCTGGGAATGAACTTCGCTTTCCTCGATCCGGCGCCGGACGCCTGCGCCAGCGCGCTGGGTGAACACCTGCGGGCCGACTACGGTGATCAGGACCATTTGCGCCAACTGGCCGATGAAGTCGATCTGGTGACCTTCGAGTTCGAGAGCGTCCCTGCCGAAACCGTTGCCTTCCTGTCCCAGTTCGTCCCGGTCTACCCGAGTGCCGAAGCCTTGCGCATCGCCCGCGACCGCTGGTTCGAAAAGAACATGTTCAAGGACCTGGGCATCCCTACACCCGCGTTCGCCGACATCCAGTCCCAGGCCGACCTGGAAGCCGCCGTTGCTTCCATCGGTCTGCCGGCCGTCCTCAAGACTCGCACCCTGGGCTACGACGGCAAGGGCCAGAAAGTCCTGCGCAATCCTGAGGATGTGGCCGGTACGTTCGCCGAGCTGGGCAGCGTGGCCTGCCTGCTGGAAGGTTTTGTACCGTTCACCGGGGAAGTCTCGTTGATCGCCGTGCGGGCCCGTGACGGGGAAATCCGTTTCTATCCGCTGGTGCACAACACCCACAAGGACGGCATTCTCAAGCTGTCCGTCGCCAGCACCGATCATCCGCTGCAGGCCCTGGCCGAGGACTACTCCAGCCGGGTGCTCAAGCAACTGGACTATGTCGGCGTGATGGCGTTCGAGTTCTTTGAAGTGGACGGCGGCCTCAAGGCCAATGAAATCGCCCCGCGCGTGCACAACTCCGGGCACTGGACCACCGAAGGCGCCGAATGCAGCCAGTTTGAAAACCACCTGCGGGCGGTGGCCGGGCTGCCGCTGGGCTCGACCGCCAAAGTCGGCGAAAGCGCGATGCTCAACTTCATCGGCAAGGTGCCGGACAGCGAGAAAGTCCTGGCGATTGCCGATTGCCACCTGCATCACTATGGCAAGGCGTTCAAGGCCGGGCGCAAGGTCGGTCACGCCAACCTGCGCTGCGCTGACCGGGCCACGCTGGCCCAGCAGATCATCAAGGTCGAGACACTGATCGCCGAACAATAGTCTTCAGTGTCGGTGGAACCATTGGTCGGCTAACTTCTCTGATGGCTAGGTGCCAAAGCCCGAACGGGCTTTGGTCTAGCGACTTACCTCAGAGGGAAATGCCATGGGAATCATTGGAACCATCTTTATCGGCTTGATCGTGGGCCTGCTGGCGCGCTTCCTGAAACCGGGCGATGACAGCATGGGCTGGATCATGACCATCCTGCTCGGTATCGGCGGTTCGTTGGCAGCCACTTACGGCGGCCAGGCCCTGGGCATCTACCAGGCTGGCGAAGGCGCCGGTTTCATCGGTGCCCTGGTGGGCGCGGTGGTGTTGCTGGTGATCTACGGTCTGATCAAAAGAAACTGATTCTGTGACAAAGCCCCCTCTGCGTTGGCGCGCAGGGAGGGCTAGAATGCCCGGCGTCGTACTTCCTACTTATTGCCGAGCTCATTCATGCGCCGTTTAGTCTTGACCCTCCTTCTGCTGGGCAGCGGCCTGGCCCACGCCGCCGAACTGCCGGAAACCGACTGGCTCGAACTGATGCCCAAGTCGGATCAGAAAGCCCTCGAGGCCATGCCCGAGATTGACCACAACACCCCCGAAGCCAGCGGCACCTTCACCGAAAAAGGTGGCTTGAAACAAAGCAAGGGCTTACCGGCGGTGATGTATTCGAGCAAGACCGTGGCGTCGATGAACGACCAGCATATCCGCCTGGGCGGCTACCCGGTGCCGCTGGAGTCCGACGCCAAGGGCCGCAGCACGTTGTTCTTCCTGGTGCCTTACCCCGGCGCCTGCATTCACGTCCCGCCACCACCGCCCAATCAACTGGTGCTGGTGCGCTATCCCAAGGGTTTGAAGCTGGACGACATCTACACACCGCTCTGGGTGACCGGCACGCTGAAGATCGAAAAGGTCGACAACGACCTGGCCAGTGCGGCGTACGCGATGGAAGCGGAAAAGGTGAGGGTGGTGCAGGAGGCGGATCTGTAACGGCCGGCTGGCCTGATACAAATCCCAATGTGGGAGCGAGCCTGCTCGCGAAGCGGTGGGTCAGTCTCAACGATATTGACGGTCAGTCCGCTATCGCGAGCAGGCTCGTTCCACAAAGTTTTGTGGTGTGGCTTAGAGCGGCTTGCTACCGATGCTCACCCCGAGGGTATGACTGGCCTGCGGCAACAGCGTTACCACATCGTCCATCACGTTCGCCGTCTCGATACACAGCATGCGCTGCCAGCCATCGTCGGCCATGTCGCTGAAGGCCTTGGCGCGTTCGGTCCAGGGGTTCCAGATCACCGCCGAGCGTGAACCGCTGCTGGTCAGTTCGATGCGTCGTTCCCAGTGCGGGTCAACGATGCTCAGCTTCGCTGGGGTATCGAGATAGATGCGATCAGTCTCGCCGGCAAAGTGCAGATCGCCGGCCTGGGTCACGGTATTCCAGTCGTCCAGTGTTTCGATATAACGCAAGCCATCCACGCCTTCGACATGCACGTTGCGCACGTCACTGACAGCGAAGTAACTGTGCAGCGCCTGGCTCAGGCTGACGGTTTCGCTGCCGCGGTTATGGCTGGTGAGGTGGATGTGCAACTGCTCGTCCATCACGATAGTCAGCGTCAGGTCCACCTGATGGGGCCAGCCCGAGAGGCCGTTTTCGGGGTAGGGCAGCACGAATTCCACTTTCAGGCTCTCGCCCTGGGCTTCGATGCCCTTGAGCTCCCAATCCATGGCCCGCACCAGGCCGTGAGCGGTGGCCGGATCGTTGCTCACGCGCATGGCCTGCACGCTGTCGGGGTTGCGCGTCAGGTTGCCGAACCACGGCCAGCACACCGGCACCCCGGCACGGATGCTCTTGCCCGCCTTGAACGTTGCCTGGTCGTTGAGCCAGATCAGCGGCGGCTGGCCGTCGACCTGATAGCTGAGGATGTGCGCGCCTTGCTGGGCCACCAGCAACTCGGCCTGACCGTGGCGGATGCGCCAGCCGTTCAGTTCATCCAGTTTGACGGCTTCGACATGGGGCGTAGGCATACTGCAAGTCTCGCTCAGGAACATGAACTGCAATGGACCGCAAAACGGCCCCCGTGTTTAACGGGCGCGCGGCGGAACCGAGCGGGTACGGCCACTGCCATCGATGGCGACGAACACAAACACCGCCTCGGTGACCTTGCGCCATTCGCTGGACAGCGGATCGTCACTCCAGACCTCGACCATCATCTGGATCGAACTGCGGCCGATCTCCAGCGCTTGGGTATAAAAAGACAGCTGGGCACCCACGGCCACCGGCACCAGAAATGCCATGCGGTCGATCGCCACGGTGGCCACGCGTCCACCGGCCACTTTGCTGGCCATGGCCGTGCCGGCCAAGTCCATCTGGGAAACCAGCCAGCCGCCGAAAATATCGCCAAAGCCGTTGGTTTCGCGGGGAAGCGCGGTGATTTGCAGGGCCAGGTCGCCTTGCGGGATTGGATCTTCCTGTTCGAGCTCTATCATGCCGGGGGTGCCTCTGACCCGTAACTCTGTCTTATGTATCAGGTGAATAGCCGTCTTTGAAAAAAACGATTCAGCCCGAACATGCGTTCGTCACGTTTTTCGTAAAGGCGTGCCAAAGGGAAACTCTGCGAAACCGGCTGGCAGGTTACTACGCCACCAACGACGTTTTCGCACAGCAACCCCTTACAGAGTGTTGCAAGGTTGCGAGTATATCGAGCGATAGACGTCGAGACGACCACCCGGTTCCGATTTTGACTGTCAATTACGCACCTCTATGTGCTTTTTTGAACAATTTGCTATCGTGCCGAGCCTGCCCACCGTTGTCCGGGGTTGCAGAACTGACTATAAGAGAAGCCCTTGCCATGACCACTGCGCCTTCGAGCACGGCGACACCCGTTCAATCGGCTCGTCCGTTGACCCGTAACGATTACAAGACCCTGTCGCTTTCTGCCTTGGGCGGTGCGCTGGAGTTCTACGATTTCATCATTTTCGTGTTCTTCGCCACCGTGGTTGGCAAATTGTTCTTCCCCGCCGAAATGCCTGAGTGGCTGCGCTTGATGCAGACGTTCGGCATTTTTGCCGCCGGTTATCTGGCCCGGCCGCTGGGCGGGATCATCATGGCTCACTTCGGTGACCTGCTGGGACGCAAGAAAATGTTCACCTTGAGCATTTTCATGATGGCCGTGCCGACCCTCATCATGGGGTTGCTGCCGACCTATGCCCAGATAGGCATGTGGGCGCCGATTCTGCTGTTGCTGATGCGCGTGATCCAGGGCGCGGCCATTGGTGGTGAGGTGCCGGGAGCCTGGGTGTTCGTTTCCGAGCACGTTCCGGCGCGCCACATCGGCTACGCCTGCGGCACGCTGACGTGTGGCCTGACCGTGGGGATTTTGCTGGGTTCGTTGGTGGCCACGGCCATCAACAGCATCTATACGCCGGTGGAGGTCGCGGATTACGCCTGGCGGATTCCGTTCCTGATGGGGGGTGTGTTCGGCCTGTTCTCGGTGTACCTGCGCCGTTGGCTGCACGAAACCCCGATATTCGCCGAGCTGCAACTGCGCAAGGCCCTGGCTGCGGAAGTACCGTTGCGAGCGGTGCTGCGTGATCATCGTGGCGCCATTGCCCTTTCGATGTTGCTGACCTGGCTGCTGTCGGCCGGCATCATCGTGATCATCCTGATGACCCCGACCGTGCTGCAAACGGTGTATCACTTCAGCCCGACCACCGCGTTGCAGGCCAACAGCCTGGCGATCGTATCCCTGAGCTTTGGCTGCATCGGCTCGGGCGTGCTGGCCGACCGCTTCGGTGCCGGGCGAGTGTTCGTGTTCGGCAGCGCGTTGCTGTTGATCACCTCCTGGACCTTCTACCACAGCCTGTTCAACCACCCCGACTGGCTCTTTCCGCTCTATGCCCTGAGCGGGCTGCTGGTGGGCACCATCGGCGCGGTGCCCTATGTCATGGTCAAGGCGTTTCCGGCCGTGGTGCGCTTCAGCGGCCTGTCGTTCTCCTACAACCTGGCCTATGCAATCTTCGGCGGCCTGACTCCGATGATCGTCACTTTGCTGCTCAAGGAAAGCCCGATGGGGCCGGCCTATTACGTGGCGGTTATCTGCGGTATCGGGATTGCGGTGGGGGCGTATCTCTGGAAGGAAGGTCGTTAAGCAGTTATTGACTGTATTGACTTCATCGCGAGCAGGCTCGCTCCCACACCGGATCTGCGTTCACCGCACATCCCCTGTGGGAGCAAGCCTGCTCGCGATTGGGCCTGCTCGATCGTCTTTTAAATCTCAATAATGGCCTTTCATCCAATTGTCATATTTCAGCCATAGAGTGTTCACACGGCTTACCGATACTTGGCCGACTTAACACACCTATCTGCTAGGAGTAAGGCATGAAACTGAAGCGTTTGATGACGGCAATGACCTTTGTCGCCGCTGGCGTTGCGACCGCCCACGCGGTTGCCGCTGTCGACCCAGCCATCCCGAGCTACACCAAGACCACCGGTGTGTCGGGCAACCTGTCCAGCGTCGGCTCCGATACTCTGGCCAACCTGATGACCCTGTGGGCCGAGAACTACAAGAAAGAATACCCGAACGTAAATATCCAGATTCAGGCCGCCGGTTCTTCCACTGCGCCACCTGCTCTGACCGAAGGCACCTCCAACCTGGGCCCGATGAGCCGCAAGATGAAGGACAACGAGCTGCAGGCCTTCGAAACCAAATACGGTTACAAGCCTACTGCTGTTCCAGTGGCCGTGGACGCCCTGGCTGTGTTCGTACACAAGGACAACCCGATCAAAGGCCTGACCATGGCTCAGGTCGATGCAATTTTCTCGTCGACCCGCCTGTGCGGCGCCAAGGCTGACGTCAAGACCTGGGGTGACCTGGGCGTGACCGGTGACCTGGCCAACAAGCCAATCCAGCTGTTCGGTCGTAACTCGGTATCCGGCACCTACGGCTACTTCAAAGAAGAAGCCCTGTGCAAAGGCGACTACAAGTCCAACGTCAATGAACAGCCTGGTTCGGCGTCGGTTGTACAGTCCATCAGCAGCTCGCTCAACGGCGTTGGCTACTCGGGCATCGGCTACAAGACCGCCAGCGTGAAAACCGTTGCTCTTGCCAAGAAAGAAGGCGGCGAGTTCATCGAAGACACCGAAGAAAACACCCTGAACGGCAAGTACCCACTGTCGCGTTTCCTCTACGTTTACATCAACAAGGCTCCGAACAAGCCTCTGGCCCCGCTGGAAGCCGAGTTCCTGAAGCTGGTTCTGTCCAAGCAAGGTCAGGAAGTTGTGGTCAAGGACGGCTACATCCCACTGCCAGCCAAGGTTGCCGCCAAGGCCCTGGCTGACCTGGGTCTGTCCGAAGGCGAAGGCTCCAACGTCGCCAAGAAGTAATACCTGAGCCCGGGCCACACCCGGGCTTTTGTGGGAGCGAGCTTGCTCGCGATAGCGGTAGGTCAGTCAACATTGAGGTTTGAATGTGATGACCCCATCCCGAGCAAGCCCCCCACACCCCAATTTCTGTCCGCTGCCGGTATTCACGGGCGGCGGATTTGTTGCGTCACTGCATTGTCATCTTTCTGTCATACAGGATCGCTAGGGTGTGCGCATGAATGATCTGGCCAATTCCACAATGACTACGACTTCCCCTCCCAAGCGCATTGACTTCAATACGCCTGAACTGCAACGCAAGCGCCGTATCCGCGCGCTCAAGGATCGCCTGACCCGCTGGTACGTTCTGGTCGGCGGGCTCGCCGTGCTGGCGGCCATTACCCTGATTTTCTTCTTCCTGGCGTATGTGGTCCTCCCGCTGTTCCAGGGCGCGGACCTGACCTCCAAGGACTCGATTACTCCTGCCTGGATGCAGGACGCCGGCAAACCGCTGATGATCGCCATCGAAGAGCAGAACCAGGTGGCGATGCGGATTTCCGACAAGGGCCAGGCGCTGTTCTTTGATGTAGACACCGGGGCAGAGCTGCGTCGTGTCGACCTGCCGGTGCCGGCGGGTGCAAGCGTGACCTCCATCGGCGAAGACCAACCCGGCAGCCCGCTGGTGGTGATCGGTCTGTCCAACGGCCAGGCACTGGTGGTGCGTCATACCTATAAAGTCAGCTATCCGGACGGCAAGAAAACCATTTCGCCGGCCATCGAGTACCCGTACGGCGAAACGCCGATTGTGCTCAACGAGCAGGGCGCGCCGCTGGAGCACGTATCGCTCAACGCCACTGATTCGACCCTGTTGCTCGCCGGTTCCACGGGCGCGCAACTGCAGGTGCTGTCGATCACCAGCGAAGAAAACATGATGACCGGTGAAGTCACCAGCGAGCAGACGCGTATCGAGCTGCCGCAGATGACCGAGCCGGTCAAAAACATCTTCGTCGACCCGCGTCAGCAATGGCTGTATGTAGTCAACGGGCGTGCCCAGGCCGATGTGTTCAGCCTGCGGGACAAGAGCCTCAACGGCCGCTACAAGCTGCTTGAGAACGGCGACGCCCAGGTCACCGCCAGCACCCAGTTGGTAGGCGGGATTTCCCTGATCATTGGTGACTCCACAGGTGGCCTGGCTCAGTGGTTCATGGCCCGCGATGCGGACGGTGAGCAACGCCTGAAACAGATTCGTACGTTCCAGATGGGCACTGCGCCGATCGTTGAGATCACCGCCGAGGAACGGCGTAAAGGTTTCGTGGCCTTGGACGCTTCCGGCAAACTCGGCGTGTTCCACAGTACCGCTCACCGCACCTTGCTGGTGGACCAGGTGGTCGATGGCCAGGGCCTGTTCGGCATGTCGCCCCGGGCCAACCGTCTGATCGTGGAGCAAGGCGGCAAGTTGCAACCGTTGCTGCTGGATAACCCGCACCCGGAAGTCTCGTGGAGCGCGTTGTGGGGCAAGGTCTGGTACGAAAACTACGACGAGCCTAAATACGTCTGGCAATCGACCGCGGCCAACACCGATTTCGAACCCAAGATGAGCCTTTCGCCGCTGACCTTCGGCACCCTGAAAGCGGCGTTCTACGCGATGCTGCTGGCTGCGCCGCTGGCGATTGCTGCCGCGATCTACACCGCGTACTTCATGGCCCCGGGCATGCGCCGCAAGGTCAAGCCGGTGATCGAACTGATGGAAGCGATGCCGACGGTGATCCTCGGTTTCTTCGCCGGCCTGTTCCTGGCGCCCTACGTCGAAGGGCACCTGCCAGGTATCTTCAGCCTGCTGATGTTGTTGCCCGTTGGCATCCTGGTGGCCGGTTTCGTCTTCAGCCGCTTGCCTGAGTCCGTGCGCCTGAAGGTGCCAGAGGGCTGGGAAAGCGCGATGCTGATCCCGGTGATCCTGTTTGTGGGCTGGCTCTCGCTGTACATGAGCCCGTACATGGAAGCCTGGTTCTTCGGTGGCGACATGCGCATGTGGATCTCCCATGATCTGGGCATCACCTACGACCAGCGCAACGCCCTGGTAGTCGGTCTGGCGATGGGTTTTGCGGTCATCCCGAACATCTACTCCATCGCTGAAGACGCCGTGTTCAGTGTGCCGCGTGGCCTGACCCTGGGCTCGCTGGCCCTCGGTGCCACGCCGTGGCAGACCATGACCCGCGTGGTGATTCTCACCGCCAGCCCCGGCATCTTCTCGGCGCTGATGATCGGCATGGGCCGTGCGGTCGGTGAAACCATGATCGTGCTGATGGCCACCGGTAACACGCCGGTCATGGAAATGAACCTGTTCGAAGGTCTGCGCACCCTGGCGGCCAACGTGGCGGTGGAAATGCCTGAGTCGGAAGTCGGCGGCAGCCATTACCGCGTGCTGTTCCTGTCGGCGCTGGTGCTGCTGCTGTTCACCTTCATCATGAACACCCTCGCCGAGCTGATCCGTCAGCGTCTGCGCAAGAAATATTCGTCGCTTTAAGAAAGGTAGAAGTCTGTGAAACAGAACTCCCTGAAAGGATGGTTCAAGAGCGGCGCCCCCGGCGTCTGGATCAGCGGTGGTGCGGTGTCCATCGCGGTCATCATGACCATTGGCCTGCTGGCAGTGATTGCCGTGCGCGGTCTGGGCCATTTCTGGCCGGCGGACCTGATCCACGCCAGCTACAACGTGCCGGGCATGCCCGCGCATCTGGTTGTAGGCGAAGTGGTGCAGAAGGAATCAGTGCCCCGCGAGCGTCTGAAAAGCGCTGGCCTGCCGGTGCCGGACGAAGGCCCCGAGTTCATGACCCGCGAGTTGATCAAGGTCGGCAACCGGGACCTCAACGGAACGGATTTCACCTGGATCGTCGGTGACTGGCTGACCAACCAGACCACGCCGCCGGAGCTGATGGCCATCGAGCGTCGTGAGTGGGGTAATTTCTACGGCTACCTGGTCAACGTCAAAGAGAACGGCAAGGTCATCGCCGAAGGCGAAGCGGCCTGGCCGGAACTGCAAGCTCGCGTGGCCCGGGTCAACAAACTCGCGGCTGAGCTCAAGACCCTGGAAAAATCCGACATCGGCGCAATCAACGCAGGGCTTGAGCGCATTCGTCTCAAAGGCCGCAAGCTGGAGCTGGAAGGCAAGCTGGACGCTGCTGCACAAGCGGACCTGGACGCTGACCGCGCCGAGCTCGATGCCCGCTACAAAGACATCGAAGCGCGTCTGGGCGACCTGCATTCGCAGTTCAACCGCGACAGCCTGACCGCCCGCGATGCCAATGGCAAAGAACTGGAAATCGAGATCGGCAAAGTGGTGCATGCCTACCAGCCGAACGGCATGGGGACTTTCACCAAGATCGGTTTCTATTTCAGCAAGGTCTGGGAATTCCTCAGCGACGATCCTCGTGAAGCCAACACCGAAGGCGGGATCTTCCCGGCGATTTTCGGCACCGTCATGATGACCCTGATCATGGCAATGGTGGTGACGCCATTCGGTGTGCTGGCAGCGGTGTACCTGCGCGAATACGCTCGCCAGGGACCGATGACCCGCCTGATCCGCATCGCGGTGAACAACCTGGCGGGCGTACCGGCCATCGTCTACGGTGTGTTCGGCCTGGGCTTCTTCGTTTATGTGTTAGGTGGTTCGGTTGACCGGTTGTTCTTCCCCGAAGCCCTGCCGGCACCGACATTCGGTACCCCGGGCCTGCTCTGGGCGTCCCTGACCCTGGCGCTGCTGGCGGTGCCGGTGGTGATCGTCGCCACTGAAGAAGGCCTGGCGCGTATCCCGCGTACTGTGCGCGAAGGCTCCCTGGCCCTGGGCGCGACCAAGGCTGAGACACTGTGGAAAATCGTGCTGCCCATGGCGAGCCCGGCGATGATGACCGGCATGATCCTCGCGGTGGCTCGCGCCGCGGGTGAAGTGGCGCCATTGATGCTGGTAGGCGTGGTGAAACTGGCCCCGTCGCTGCCGCTGGACGGCAACTACCCGTACCTGCACTTGGACCAGAAGATCATGCACCTGGGCTTTCACATCTATGACGTAGGCTTCCAGAGCCCGAACGTCGAAGCGGCGCGACCGCTGGTATACGCCACGGCGCTGTTGCTGGTGCTGGTGATTGCCACGCTCAACCTGTCGGCGGTGTGGATCCGTAACCACCTGCGCGAGAAGTACAAAGCACTCGATAGCTGATTTCACACTGATCTTTTGTGGGAGCGAGCCTGCTCGCGATGGCATCACCTCGGTTTTAAAGCCAAACCGAGTTGCCTGAATCGCGAGCAGGCTCGCTCCCAGACAACCGAACCGAATTTGTTAGCACAGGGAGCCTCCCATGCAACACGAGACACAAGCACGCGGCATCAACATGTCGGCCCTGGGCCGCGACAAGCAGAGCCTGGACCTGGCTCAGGAAACCGTCGCCATCGAAGTGCCCGGTCTGAACCTGTTTTACGGCCAGAAGCAGGCGCTGTACGACGTCAGCCTGAACATCCCGAAGCAGCGCGTCACCGCGTTCATCGGTCCGTCGGGCTGTGGCAAGTCGACCTTGTTGCGCACCTTCAACCGTATGAACGATCTGGTGGACGGCTGCCGCGTCGAGGGCGAAATCAACCTCTACGGCAACGACATCTACCGCAAGGGCGAAGATGTGGCCGAGCTGCGTCGTCGTGTGGGCATGGTGTTCCAGAAGCCTAACCCGTTCCCCAAAACCATCTACGAGAACGTGGTCTACGGCCTGCGCATCCAGGGCATCAACAAAAAGCGCATTCTTGACGAAGCCGTGGAATGGGCGCTCAAGGGCGCGGCGCTGTGGGACGAGGTCAAGGATCGTCTGCACGAATCGGCACTGGGCCTGTCCGGTGGTCAACAGCAACGTCTGGTGATTGCCCGTACCATCGCCGTTGAGCCGGAAGTCTTGTTGCTCGACGAACCTTGCTCGGCCCTGGACCCGATTTCGACCCTGAAAGTCGAAGAGCTGATCTACGAGCTCAAATCCAAATTCACCATCGTCATCGTGACCCACAACATGCAACAGGCGGCGCGGGTTTCCGACTACACCGCCTTCATGTACATGGGCAAACTGGTGGAATTCGGCGACACCGACACCCTGTTTACCAACCCGGCCAAGAAGCAGACCGAAGACTACATCACCGGTCGTTATGGCTAGTCGAGGCCGCTGCAAGCCGCACGTTTGACGCGGCGATACAGAAGCGGTGCGGTATCAGGATCAACATTCAACTGCTTGAAGCTTGCAGCTTGAAGCTTGCAACTTTCGCGGAGCGCACAAGATGATTTCGAAGGAAGGCCTTACTCACCACATTTCCGCACAGTTCAACGCCGAGCTGGAGGAAGTACGCAGTCACCTGCTGGCCATGGGCGGGCTGGTGGAAAAGCAGGTCAACGACGCGGTGACCGCGCTGATCGAGGCCGACTCCGGCCTGGCCCAGCAAGTGCGCGAGATCGACGACCAGATCAACCAGATGGAGCGCAACATCGACGAAGAGTGCCTGCGCATCCTGGCCCGTCGTCAACCGGCCGCTTCCGACCTTCGCCTGATCATCAGCATCTCCAAGTCGGTGATCGATCTGGAACGAATCGGCGACGAAAGCACCAAGATCGCCCGTCGCGCCATTCAGCTGTGCGAAGAAGGCGAGGCGCCGCGCGGTTACGTCGAAGTTCGTCACATTGGCGACCAGGTGCGCAACATGGTGCGCGACGCACTGGATGCCTTCGCCCGTTTCGACGCCGACCTGGCACTGTCGGTGGCCCAGTACGACAAGATCATCGACCGCGAATACAAGACCGCGCTGCGTGAGCTGGCGACCTACATGATGGAAGACCCGCGCTCCATCTCCCGGGTGCTGAGCATCATCTGGGTGCTGCGTTCTTTGGAGCGTATCGGCGATCATGCGCGCAACATCTCGGAACTTGTGATCTACCTGGTGCGCGGCACCGACGTGCGGCACTTGGGGCTCAAGCGCATGAAGGCCGAAGTGGAGGGCACCTCGTCCGAAACCGCTAATGTTCCGGGCGAAACTGACGATAAGTAAGATTGCCCAAGAAAAGCGCCCGGCCTTCTGGTCGGGCTTTTTTTTGCGGCTTTTTTAATCGATAGCAGCACCCCGCGAACGAAGAGTCCCGGCGTGACTGAAGGTTTTTTGGCAATATGCCATCAGTAAAAGCGGTATGCTTGCCGGGATTTTTTAGAGGTGTATCTGGATGAGTAAGGTCAGTGTGTTGGTCGTGGACGACGCTTCGTTCATTCGTGACCTGGTGAAGAAGTGCCTGCGCAACTACTTCCCGGGCATCCGCATCGAAGATGCGGTGAACGGTAAGAAAGCCCAATCCCTGCTGGCCCGTGAGGCGTTCGACCTGGTGCTGTGCGATTGGGAAATGCCGGAAATGTCGGGCCTGGAGCTGCTGACCTGGTGCCGCCAGCAGGACAATCTCAAGGGCATGCCGTTTGTGATGGTCACCAGCCGCGGCGACAAGGAAAACGTGGTCCAGGCGATCCAGGCCGGCGTTTCCGGCTACGTCAGCAAGCCGTTCACCAACGAGCAACTGCTGACCAAGGTCAAGCAGGCCCTGCACAAGGTTGGCAAGCTCGACACCCTGATGAACAGCGCTCCGACCAAGATGAACTCGGCGTTCGGCAATGATTCGCTCAGCGCGCTTACCGGCGGCAAGGCGGCTCCAGTTGCTGCGGCGGCTCCGGCGGTCAATCCGTTTGCCAAGCCTGCTGTCGTTGCAGCTGCCGCGCCTGCCGCTGTTGCTGCTCCAGCCCGCGGCATGCTCAACAGCCCGCCGGTCAAGGCGCCTTCAGCCTCCACCGCCCCGGCTGGCGCCAACCGTGGTCAGGGCCAGTTGCGCCTCTCCAGCGGCACCCAGCAATGCGTGATCAAGGCCCTGAGCCTCAAGGAAGCGCTGCTGCTGGTCAAACGCACCGACACCCTGCCACAGGTGCTGGAAAGCGCCGTGCTGGACATGGAGCAGGGCGACAACGCCGAAACCGCTCGCCTCAACGGTTACTTGCACGCCATCGTTGCTCACGAGCAGACCCCCGACAGCGAATGGCTGCAACTGACCTTCCGTTTTGTCGATAAAGACCCACAGAAGCTCGACTACATCTCCCGCCTGATTGCCCGCGGTACAGCGCAGAAGCACTTCGTACCTGGCGCCTGATTCGGCGGCGTCCTTCTGTCAGTCATCGCGAGCAGGCTCGCTCCCACAGTGATCTCTGTTGTTCACAAAATTTGTGTCCACAGCAGATCCAGTGTGGGAGCGAGCCTGCTCGCGATGGGGTCACCAGCGGCACTAGAGCCCTATCGGCCAACCCATTTTGAAACATCCGTCGACTACGCTGGTCCATCCAGCTGCTAGGCTGCTGTACAGGCCTTCATTTCGACAGAATTTTTGCCCATGTTTTTGCCCCTGCTGTTTGCCTGTGGTCTTGTCCTGGCCTCCACCTCGGCCGTGGCCATGACGATCTACAAATCCACCGATGCCAATGGCGTGGTGTCCTACAGCGATCGCCCCAGCAAGGGCGCGCAGGTGTTCGTGTTCCGTGATCGCATGGTCGAACGTCTCGAGCGCCAGGTGTTTCTCGATATCAAGAAACAGAAGGGCGCGGACGCGGTGTTCGTGCGCAACGACTTGTACGCGCCGGTGGAGATCGAATTGAGTTTTGCCGGGCTACGCAACGTCAGTGGGGCGCCGAGCCGGCCGATCCGGCGGGTGCTGCCGGCGCGCAGTAACCTGCGTCTGGCGCTGCTCACGGCCACGCGCCCCGGGAAGCCTTTGGTGTACACCCCACGGTTCGAATACTCCCTGGGCGACCCTGCAGGCACGGCGCAGGCTTATCGCTACCCGCTGCCGTGGCGTGGTGGTCCGTTTCGGCTGAGCCAGGGGGCCAACGGTCAATACAGCCACTATGGCCCCAAAAACCGTTATGCCATGGACATCGCCATGCCCGAGGGCACGCCGATCATCGCGGCGCGCGGCGGCGTGGTGGTCAAGACGGAAAACCACCAGACCGGCCGTGGCACCGACCCGTCGGGCAACTTCGTGCGGGTGCTGCACGATGACGGGACCATGGGCGTGTACCTGCACCTGCAAAAAGGCTCGGTGAGCGTGCGGGAAGGGCAACGGGTGATGGTGGGAACGCCGTTGGCGCTGTCGGGCAATACCGGCAACAGTTCAGGTCCGCACCTGCATTTCGTGGTGCAGCGCAATACCGGGTTGGGGCTGGTGTCGATTCCCTACCAGTTCAATCAACCGGTGGGCGACTTGCCCAACTTTGCGTTGGGCAAGCAGTAAGCGGCTGGCGCCGATCTACTGTGGCGAGGGAGCTTGCTCCCGCTGGGTCGCGAAGCGCCCCCAAAAGCGACGACTGCTTCGCAGCCGAGCGGGAGCAAGCTCCCTCGCCACAGAGATTGTGCATGCCTTGTAGAAAGGTGGGGCTCAATCGAGCATCAACACCTTCGCCAGAATAATCTTCGGTCCTTTCATCTTCTTGATGATGATCCGCAGGCCTTCGACTTCCAGCACTTCTTCCTCTTCCGGCACGCGCTTGAGGGTTTCATAGACCAGCCCGGCGAGGGTCTCGGCCTCGATGTGGTCCAGGTCGATACCCAGCAGGCGCTCGACCTTGAACAACGGCGTGTCACCGCGCACCAGCAGCTTGCCCGGCTGATAGGCCAGGATGCCGCGCTCGGCCTTGCGGTGTTCGTCCTGGATGTCGCCCACCAGCACTTCGAGCACGTCTTCCATGGTCAGATAACCGATGATGTTGCCGTCGGCTTCTTCAACCAGGGCGAAGTGCGAGCCGCCCTTGCGGAACTGCTCCAGCAGCTGCGAGAGCGGCATGTGCCGCGACACGCGCTCCAGTGGGCGGGTGAGTTCGGCCAGGTTGAACGACTCGGGAATGTGATCCAGGGCCGCCAGTTCCAGCAGCAGATCCTTGATGTGCAGCAGGCCGACGAACTCCTGGCGATCGCTGTCGTACACCGGATAGCGGCTGAACTTGTGGCGACGGAACATCGCCAGGATCTCCTTGAGCGGCGCATTGAACTCCAGCGTCACCAGGTCTTCCCGGGAGTTGGCCCAGTCCACCACTTCCAGCTCGCCCATTTCCACAGCCGAGGCCAGCACACGCATGCCCTGGTCGCTTGGGTCCTGGCCACGGCTGGAGTGCAGGATCAGTTTCAGTTCTTCACGGCTGTAATGGTGCTCGTGATGCGGGCCGGGTTCGCCTTGGCCGGCGATACGCAGGATGGCGTTGGCGCTGGCATTGAGCAGGTAGATCGCCGGGTACATGGCCCAGTAGAACAGGTACAGCGGCACGGCGGTCCACAGCGACAGCAGCTCGGGCTTGCGGATCGCCCAGGATTTGGGCGCCAGCTCACCGACCACGATGTGCAGGTACGAAATGATGAAGAACGCGGTGAAGAACGACACGCCCTTGATCACTTCCGGTGACTCGACGCCGACCGCGCCCAGCAGCGGCTCCAGAACGTGGGCGAACGCCGGCTCACCGACCCAGCCCAGGCCCAGGGAGGCCAGGGTGATACCCAGTTGACAGGCCGACAGGTAAGCATCGAGCTGGCTGTGAACGGTACGCAGGATATGCCCGCGCCAGCCGTTTTTCTCAGCGATGGCCTCGACCCGGGTCGAGCGCAGTTTGACCATGGCAAATTCGGCCGCAACGAAAAAGCCGTTGAGCAGAACCAGGATCAGAGCAAAAAGAATCATGCCGAATTCGGCGAAGAGTGTTGCCAGGGACAAGCCAGGGGAAGGGTCCATGATGGAGTTTTGCGGGTTCCGTATATTCGAAAGGATTGGAAATGAGTGCCTGAAAAGGCAGGCACAAGTCAGCCAATGTAGCGGCTGACTGGGCCGTTGCCTAGTGGCGAGTGCTGGCCGGTCTCAATCGGCGGCGCGGGTGAGGCGCGCGCGAACCGTCTGTGCCGGGGCAAAATGGCAGGTAAACGTACTGCCATGGCCGGGCACGCTGCTGATTTCCATGCGCCCGCGATGCCGCAGTAACACGTGCTTGACGATCGCCAGGCCCAGCCCGGTGCCGCCGGTATTGGAGTTGCGGCTGGAATCGACGCGGTAGAAACGTTCGGTCAGGCGCGGCAGGTGTTTGCTGTCGATGCCGATGCCCGAATCCTGCACGCTCAGGTGTGCGCCTTGGCCGTCGCCCCACCAGCGAACGTGAATCCGGCCTTGTTCCGGCGTGTACTTGACGGCATTGAACACCAGATTGGAGAAGGCACTGCGCAATTCGGCCTCGCTGCCCTTGAGCTGCACGTTCGGGTCGGCTTCAAGGGTGATGGTCTGCTGCTTGGGCCCGGAGAGTTCCTGGGCATCCTCAACAATGATTTGCAGCAAGTCGTCGACAGGCACCGGCTGGTTGTCCGAGGGGTAATCGGTGGCTTCAAGTTTGGCCAGCAGCAGCAGGTCATTGAGCAGGGTCTGCATACGCCCGCTTTGCTGGTGCATCTGCTGCAAGGCCCGGCTCCAGCGTGGGTTCACTTCCTCGACATTGTCCAGCAGGGTTTCCAGATACCCGCAGATCACGGTCAACGGCGTGCGCAACTCATGGGAGACATTGGCGACGAAGTCTTTGCGCATCTGTTCCAACTGATGGATGCGCGTCACGTCACGCACCAGCATCAAGTGCTCGTTGTTGCCGTAGCGCGTGAGGTACAGCTGAATGCGCACCCGGTCATTGGTGGGTGAAGGAATCTCCAGCGGCTCGGCGTAGTTTTCCTGTTCGAAGTATTCCTTGAAGCGAGGATGGCGCACCAGGTTGGTCACCGGCTGGCCGCTGTCCTGGGGGGTCTTGAGGCCCAGCAGGGTTTCGGCGGCGCGGTTCCACCATTCCAGGTTGCCATCGCTGTCGAGCATGATCACGGCGTCCTTGAGCGCCGCAGTGGACTCCTGGACCCGGTCGATCACCGCTTGCAAACGGCCACGCACGCGCTGGTCGCGCCGTTGCAGGTGATAGATGCTGTCGAATACCTCACCCCACAGGCCATAGCCGTCAGGCGGGGCCTCGTCGGGTTTATGCAGGCGCAACCACTCATGCATGCGCAGCAATTGCTTGAGCGTCCAGGCCAGGTACAGCGCCAGGCCCGCCGCCAGACTCCAGCCGTAGAAGCCGGTGATCAGGCCCACGACCAGACAGCCGGTCACTAGCAACAACATGTGGCGAATCAGGGTGCCATGCCAGTTTTGATTCAATTGAACGCGCGTCCTTGTCAGCTTGTCGGGCGGTAAGGGCTCGGGTCAGGCCTTGGTCGAAAAACGGTAACCGGTGCCGCGCACAGTTTGTACCAGATTCTCATAGGCATCGCCGAGGGCTTTGCGCAGGCGACGAATGTGCACGTCCACGGTGCGCTCCTCGACATAAACATTACCGCCCCAGACCTGGTCCAGCAGTTGCCCACGGGTATAGGCGCGCTCCTGGTGGGTCATGAAAAATTGCAGCAGGCGGTATTCGGTCGGGCCCATCTCGGCGGGTTTGCCGTCGATGGTCACGCGGTGGCTGATGGGGTCCAGCAGCAGGCCGCCGACTTCAATCGGTGCCTCGCCGTCGGTCGGGCCGGCGCGCCGCAACACGGCCTTCAGGCGTGCCACCAGCTCCCGAGGGGAAAACGGCTTGGTGATGTAGTCGTCGGCGCCGACTTCCAGGCCCTGGATCTTGTTGTCTTCTTCGCCCTTGGCGGTGAGCATGATGATCGGGATATCACCGGTCAGCTCATCGCGCTTGAGGCGTCGCGCCAGTTCAATGCCAGACGTACCGGGAAGCATCCAGTCCAGCAGAATCAAGTCGGGCTTGCGGTCGACGATGATGGCGTGGGCCTGTTGGGAGTTTTCTGCTTCCATGCAGTCATAGCCGGCCATCTCCAACGCAACGGCGATCATCTCGCGGATGGGCGCTTCGTCGTCGACGATCAGAATGCTCCTGCCAACCATGGGGTAATCCTCTTGTCATTTAACTGTCTTGCGCCGCATTAGATAACGGAATTATTGCAGTCGTGTGACACTTGTCTCGGCACCCGGCAGTGTAGAGGATCCTGGACTAAGCTTTTGAGTCCGATTCCTGACAACTGCAAAAGAAGGTTTCCATGACTTACCTTACCCAATCCATCAAGGCTCTGGGCCTGGCGGTTGCCTTGGTGCTGCCGGCGCTGGCGTACGCGGCTGACGAACCGGCGATGATCAAAGATGGCATGCTGACCGACCACAAGGGCATGACGTTGTATACCTTTGAAAAAGACCAAGGCGGCAAGTCAGCGTGCGTTGCCAAATGTGCCGAGAACTGGCCACCGCTCAAGGCTGAAAGCGCTGCCATGCCCATGGGTAAATGGACCGTGATTACGCGCGACGACGGGTCGTCGCAGTGGGCCTACGACGGCAAGCCGCTGTACACCTTCGTGAAGGACAAGAAAGCCGGAGACAAGACCGGTGACGGCGTGATGGGCGGTGCCTGGAAGGTTGCCAAGCCCAAATAGCTGATCGGTGCTAAAACGCTTTTGTGGCAGGGGAGCAATCTCCCCGCCACAAAGACTTTCATGACCGTGGGTTCAGCGTTGGGTCAGCGGTCTCACCGCAACGCGTAATCCAGCACAATCCCCACGAAAATCGCCAAACCGGCCCAATGGTTGTGCAAAAAAGCCTTGAAGCAGCGCATCCGGTCTCTGCTGCGGGTGTACCAGAATTCCCAGGCAAAACACCCGGCAGCGGCCACCAGCCCCAAGTGGAACCAGCCGCCCAAGTGGAATTTCGACCCGGCCAGCAGCAGACAACCCAAGGCCAAGCCCTGCAGCGTCAGGATGATCACGCGGTCGGCATCGCCAAACAGAATGGCCGTGGACTTGACGCCGATCCGCAAGTCATCGTCCCGGTCAGTCATCGCGTAATAGGTGTCGTAGCCCACCGTCCACAGCAGGTTGGCGATGTACAGCAGCCAAGCCGCCGCCGGCAAATGCCCGGTTTCGGCAGTGAACGCCATCGGCATGCCCCAGGAGAACGCTGCCCCCAGCACCACTTGCGGATAGTAGGTGTAGCGCTTCATGAACGGGTAACTGAACGCCAGCGCCAGCCCGCCGAGGGACAGCAAGATGGTCGGTGCATTGGTACACAGCACCAGCAGGAAGCTCACGCCCATCAGCACCGCGAAGAACACCAGCGCCTCTTTCGAACTGATCTTGCCGCTCACCAGCGGGCGCTGTTCGGTGCGTTTGACGTGGCCGTCCACCTTGCGGTCGGCCCAGTCGTTGATCACACAACCACCGGCGCGAGTCAGAACCACGCCAAGCACGAAAATCACGATGTTGGCCAGGGACGGCGAACCTTCCCCGGCAATCCACAAAGCCCACAACGTCGGCCATAACAGCAGATAGATGCCGATGGGCTTGTCCAGGCGCGTCAGTTGCACGAAGTCCCACGCCCGCGGGTTCAGGCGGTTCAAGGATTTGAGCAGTTGCACGTACATCAGCAGTTCTCCGAATAGGCGCGGGCGACGGTCCACAGGCGCGGCAGGAAAATTTCCGCCACCAGCACACTCAACGTTCCGCGATCAAAACGCGAACGGCGGCCCCACAGTTCACGAGCGCGCACCTCAGCCGGCAACCATTGTTCGGGGTAATGGCAAACCTCGATGGCCCGGCGCTGGAACGCCTGGTCGCAAAACAGCAACTCACCCAGAGAGCGACTGCCCAGCTCGTCCATCTGCAAACCGTCGCCCTGCAACGCGCTACGCGCCGCCACACTGCGGGCAAACACCCAGGCCTCGCCATGGCCGCGCAGATACACCTCGCGTACCCAGCCTTCGCTGCCCTCGGCCAGATCCAGCGCGGCACATTCATCGGCACGCAAGGGTTGCCAACCTTCGAACAGCGGCGTCACGCTGAAACGCTCATCCGACAGCCGCGTCAGGCGCCGGGTCAGGGACCCTTCGTCGAACAGCCAGTCGAGCACACAGGCGTCAGGGCGAGGCGACAGCAGGGGCTGGGGCAACCATTGGAGTGTAGGAAATATCGAATTTGTATGCGGCACAGAGGTCTTGAATGGCAGCAAATGAGGCCGCGAGCTTACCATGTCGGTTGGCGAATTTGATTCAGCGGGGCGGTCTTAGCGTCGATCATGCTTGCATCTCTCGCGACCGATCAGTACAAAACGCCCTGAGCCGGAAGGGGCAGCTTTACATCGACCCAACCATACCGGCAAATGCCGACACCTGAGGAAGTACCTGAATGAAAAAGTGGCAATGTATTGTCTGCGGCCTGATCTACGATGAAGCCCTTGGCTGGCCGGATGACGGCATCGCGCCCGGCACTGCCTGGCAAGACGTACCCGAAGACTGGCTCTGCCCGGACTGCGGCGTGGGTAAATCGGATTTCGAAATGATCGCTATCTGATCGTTTCCTGCATGGAGAGCTACATGGAGAGCAACATGAGTGCACCTGTCGTCATCGTCGGTACGGGCCTTGCCGGTTACAACCTGGCCCGGGAGTTTCGCAAACTCGACAGCGAAACTCCGCTGCTGCTGATCAGCGCCGATGACGGTCGCTCCTACTCCAAGCCGATGCTCTCCACAGGCTTTGGCAAAAACAAAGACGCCGACGGCCTGAGCATGGCCGAGCCGGGCGCCATGGCCGAGCAACTGAACGCCGAAGTGCGCACCCACACCCGCATCAGCGGCATCGATCCGGGCCACAAACGCTTGTGGATCGGCGAAGAAACGGTGAACTACCGCGACCTGATCCTGGCCTGGGGCGCAGAAACCGTGCGCGTGCCGGTGCAGGGTGATGCCTCGGACCTGATCTTCCCCATCAACGATCTGGAAGACTACGCACGCTTTCGCGCAGCTGCTGCCGGCAAGCGCCGGGTACTCTTGCTCGGTGCCGGGCTGATTGGCTGCGAATTCGCCAACGACCTGATCCTGGGCGGTTACGAAGTGCAACTGGTCGCGCCGTGCGAGCAAGTCATGCCGACCCTGCTGCACCCTGCGGCCGCTGCGGCGGTACAGGCCGGGCTGGAAAGCCTCGGCGCGCGTTTCCACCTGGGGCCGGTGCTCAATCGCCTGCAACGGGTGGCCGACGGGCTGGAGGCGCACCTGTCCGACGGCCAGGTGATCGCCTGCGACCTGGTGGTCTCGGCCATCGGCCTGCGCCCCCGCATCGACCTGGCCGCCGCTGCCGGCTTGGTGGTCAATCGCGGCGTGGTGGTCGACCGCCACCTGAAAACCTCCCACGCCAACATCTACGCCCTGGGCGACTGCGCCGAGGTCGACGGCCTGAACCTGCTGTACGTCATGCCGCTGATGAGCTGCGCCCGCGCCCTGGCCCAAACCCTGGCCGGCAACCCGACCGCCGTGCGCTACGGTGCCATGCCAATTACCGTGAAAACCCCGGTGTGCCCACTCGTGGTTTCGCCACCACCACGGGGCAGCGAAGGCGTGTGGAGCGTTGAAGGGCAGGGCAGCGACATCAAGGCCCTGTGCCGCGACGCCAACGGCAACCTGCTGGGCTACGCCCTGACCGGCGCGGCGGTGATGGAAAAACTGGCACTGAACAAAGAGCTTCCAGCGCTGCTGGCGTAAATGCCAGTCCTTCTGTCGTAAATACCCTGCTTTCGGCGCGACAAAGGCCACCCTGACACTGGCGCCGCCTGCGGCCCCGTGCCATCCTCACTCCCGTCTGCCGCAGAGTAGAGCCTGCGGCGCCTTAGGGGCTGTTTCCATGAGTACAGCCCAGACATAACAACAAAAAAACCGTCAAAAGGGGCTTCATTCATGCGTAAACCAGAACTCGCCGCCGCCATCGCGGAAAAGGCTGACCTCACTAAAGAGCAAGCCAACCGCGTCCTCAACGCCGTTCTCGAAGAAATCACCGGCGCCCTGCACCGCAAGGACAGCGTCACCCTGGTAGGCTTCGGCACCTTCCTGCAGCGCCACCGCGGCGCGCGTACCGGCAAAAACCCACAGACCGGTGAGCCGGTGAAGATCAAGGCCAGCAACACCGTCGCCTTCAAGCCGGGCAAAATGTTGAAGGCCAGCGTCAATCCATAATCGCCGCGGGTTCCCCGATTAGGGGGCAAGCGGTAGAAAAAAAGGGCATGCCGATTGAGTCGGATGCCCTTTTTTTATGGCTTTTTCCCGAACGTCGAAGGCCCCAAACCGCCAATGTGGGAGCGAGCCTGCTCGCGATAGGCCGCCTGTTGGTTGGGCGAGGGGATTTATCCCCGCTCGGTGGCGCAACCCAGATTAACGCCCGTATACCTTCTGCAACTGCGCCTCTGTCAGCGCATCCTCGAACGGCACCGGCACTGATTTCACCGCGCCGTAGAGGTTGCGATAACGCCAGTAACTGCCGTTGTGGGCCAGTTGATAACCGCGCTCGACCACGCGCTGACCATCGAGCACATAACGCAAGGTTTCCTGGGCGGCTGGCGGTGGGGTCGGCAGCATCAGGTCGGTGGTCAGCACGCGCATCGATTCGTCGATGCACTCGTCCAGCACCGCCGTGACTTGCGTCAGATCCAGGCTGCCATCATCAATGCAGCGGCTGCCGCAACGCCGAATCGGCTGGCTGGTGACTTCGATGCGCATGCGGTACAGCGCCGAACCGGCAATATCCTGGACCTGCACCTGATTGATCAGCACGAAACTGCCGCGATCGGGGGTGAGCATCAGTTTAGGTTCCACCAGTAGGCGCGCGGTCACGGGCCCCATTCCCTGCTTGAGGCCGGCCGCCAGCGAAGCCTGCTGGAAACGCTGTTGCAGACGTTCCTGCAACGGCACGCCCGCCAACAGATCGGCCAGCGGGCGCGACTCCTTGGCGGCAGCGTTTTCCGCATCCCGCTGCAAGCTGCCGCCGCCCATCTGGGTATTGATCAGGCTGGCGACCAGCAAACCGGCAAGACCGGCGGTGTTGCCGGAACTGGCGATCAGATTATGGCTCGACGACGCGGCCTGCTGCGCGGCCTTGGCGTCGACCACAGTGCTGGCCCCCACGAACGCCGGCGGCAGTTGTACATCCACCTTGACCCCATGGGCCTGGACGTAAGTCACCGCCTCTTGCGACTTGAAACCGGCCGGCGGCGCAGGCTTCTGCGCGCAACCGGCCAGCACCAGCAGGGCCAGCGTGCCGGCCGCTAACAGCGCCCGTTTCATTGTTGTTCGAACGGGGTGATCATTTGCTGGCGGCTGGTATCCATCGCCTGGTAGAAGGCGTTGGTCAGATTTGCGTAGTTAGGCTCGTCCCACTCACCTTGAGCGGCCTGCACAACGGCAAAAGGTTTGAACCACAGCAGCTTGTTGTCGGCCAGATCAACCACCATGCCTTGCCCGCCCACCTGCGCCATCGGCACGCTGGTCGGCACGACGCTGTAATAGCTGCGAGTGGCGCCGGTAGCCAGAATGTTGACCAACAACAGGCGATCCACCCCGTAAGTCGCCTTGAGCGGCGTCAGGTCGCGGACCGTGTAGCCTTCGCGGAAACTGACTTCCTTATAGACCTTCAGATCCACCGGCTCGTCGATTCGTTTGGCCTTGTAACCCTTGGCCTGCAACTTGGCGACGATGGCGTCCGGCAGCGTGTTGAGGTCCTTGACTTGCCATTTCTCGACATTGTCGCTGAGCGTGCTGTTAACGCCCTTGTTGATGGCCAAATCCAGAAGGCCCTGATTGCCGGTCAGCGCCAGCACAGGCTCCGGCACCACAGTAATCGCCACGCCGATAGTCGGCTCCTTGGCGTCCCAGAATTGATGATCCAGCGGTACTGGTGGTTGAACGTGGGCGCAGCCGGTGAGGGTGAGGCAGGCGAGTAACGTCAGTGCAGCGAGGGTGCGGAAGGTGTGAAAAGACATGCATCAAGTCCTTATGATTTAAAAACGATGCTGCCTGTGTCGGCAGCATTGGGCAGAACAATAGTGGCATATTGATATTTTTTTCTGCTGGGTTACAAGACGCTCGGCCCCGGCCCTGCACTCTGTAGTTGGGGAACGATAGGGCGATCAAGGCGCGTAGAGGTGATTTGCGTGGATCTATAACGTGCGTACGGACTTGAGCGTTTCATCGCCACAGGCAGCTATCAGCCAGAAGCGGTCTCTTTGGCGCGGCCGCAAATACGTCAGTTCAATTAAGAATTGGATGAAGGAAACTGCGCTCATAGCTCAGGATGAATTTTTGCTCGGTAGCCTGCGCCACCAATTGGATGCACTCAGGATCTACTCCGGCCTCCCTACGATACTGCTCATAATCTGCCAGGCTGGAAAAGCTGAATAGACAGTAAGCTATGTTGTTGGCGCCTTCGGCTGGTAGAAAGTAGCCGTGGTGGTTTCCTCCCATACGGGTCACCACACGAATCCAATGGCGAGAATAGCTTTCGAAAGCCGGGATCTGGTAGGGATCGATTACATACCTGACGTGGCAAGTGATCACTGGTTCATTCCTTTGAAAATGGGGAAACCGCTATTTTACACATGCCATAAGCTGAGTCGGCGATGGCAGTTCTGGGTCGTTTTTTGCTTGTCGTGACCGGCTGAAAACGACCCATAGAAGCCGGTGACGAGTAACTGAACTTAAAGCTGTAGGCTGGTCGTAGACACCGCGTCCGTAACTCCGTAATGTGCGCAAAAGTCATGTCGCTTCTACCTCCCTGCTATATGTCGCGTTTGCTAGCACGCTACTCAAGCTGATCAAGGAGTTATGCATGAACAAGGAACGTTACCAGACACAAATGGCGCAAAACATTACCCCATTTATGTCGCCTACTTAATAGTTAGGGTTAAAATGCAAAGCTACTGGGCACCATCAAGAGTTATCGGTCTTTTCGGTACTGCGTTTATTATCTTGGCGGTAATTACAAGCTATGTAGGCACAAACAATCCAATATTAAAATTGAACGAGAACCAAATTCTTTATCTGTTTTCAACTTCAGCACAAGTGCTAGCTGGGGTCTATGGGTTAACTCTCACAGGTTTCATATTTTTCCGCAATGAGCTTAGTCGTGAAGAACTTGAGGATGAAACTTTAGTCGAGGCTGTAGAGAGCCTTAAAAACAGATATTTTACTTTATTAATATTTGTAACTCTATCTTCCGTTGTTACGTTGTTACTCTCAAACCTGGCTATATCCTACGAGAGCACAGGAACATCGCTTAGTACGATAATTATAAACTCAGCACAATCTGCATTTGTAACCACTTTACTGGCTGTCACCTATTTCATTTTTGAAGTTATATCCCCCAAACGAATTGAAAGAGAAAGCAGGAAGCTTCAAAGCCAGGTGGACCCTGTAAGAGAGGAAACAAACAAAGGAAGCCTTGAAGAATTCTTGAAAAACTACAATCAAATTGAAGAAATCATTGCTAAGTATGGATCAATATATCAAACAACATCTTCGATAGAGCACACCAGTAGACCTCGCCGGCATATTTCCAATGCAAAATTATCCGAAATGCTCTTCCGAAACGAGAAAATTACCGAGTCGCTATATGGTGAGATCAGAGCTTTAATAACTCTTCGCAACTCGATTATTCATGGCGCCGAGCCGGTTGTTAGCGAGCACATTGTGATTAACTCATCCACTATTTTGAGTGAGCTACGGAAAGCACTGGATCTAGGTAATTGACCCCTAACCAATAGCTCAAGTCGTTCGCTTCGCTCACTCGGGGCCGGCTAAAGTCAACCCCTTAACGAAACTTTATATGTCATAGCCGTCACCGAGTTTAATATGCAACCAAAGTACGAAGAAAAAACATTCGAGAGCTATTTCAATACCGAACTTGATCGTAGAGCTTCAATTTACTTCCCATTTGGACAGGTGCAAGAAGGAGGTATTGGTGCAGATGCCTCAGGTTTCTCTCGAAATCGTTGGCTTTGGTGGCGTCTTGGCTATCCTTATTTTTTACGCATGCCATTTGAAGGAGTAGATATCCGTGAAGCTGCCGACGAGATGGAAATCCATATTGGTCGAGAAATTAACAATATCCCCAATATTAAAGCGAATCTTTTCTTTCAATACAAAAGACCAGAATTTATTACCTCAAAACTTGGCTCGGAGTGGCCGCACTGGCACCAAAAATATTTCAGATACGACATTTATCAAGAACAACAAGAGCTACTAGTACATTTAGCATTAAAGTTTGGAGCCAAGGCGCTTGTTCTTTATGCGTCTCCTGCTCTAGAGAATGTGAACGACCTTGTAGATGCTAAGCGGCGTAAATGCCTGATCGAAAATACAAATTTTAGACCCGCAGCTGAATTAACTGGGCATCATCGAAACACCTATATTAAAGCAGGAACATATTCCATTGCTTGTAGCGAGCCAGAGGGTATGGGGCGATTTGATTTGCTACAGCAGCTTGAAGCCCTTAAGGACAATAAAAGTGTTAACGGAAAAGAGAGCGTAATCGAAGCTGCAAATACAGTACGGAATATCGCCAAGCAGGATTCAGTTTTTGGCACAGCATATAGGCGTGAGTTAAATATTTATTCCGAGGCAGGCCTTAATAGATTTCCACTGCTATTTTCTATTGTCTCCATGAGTGTGTTCAGGGAGCTGAGCGGTATTCAATGGGTTCTCGCCATAGATAATCAATGATACATGACAAAGCGCTCAAGCCTCTCGTCTTACTCGCTGGGACTGGCTAGCCGGCCGAAGCTGGCCACCGTCGGCCTAGAAACGTTGTGAACGCTTGCGTTGTTCTAAGGCTTAGGTCGGTCAACCTAAGCGCTGCTTTATAAAGCATGAGATTAAAAAAAGTGGCCGCGAGATTAACAGTTGACACGAGAGCCGCGTCGCTAGGAATACAGCGGGGAAGCTGCATCGTATTCGGGACACGACCTCATCGCGTTCTAGACCTTAGGCTCCGTTAATACGCTTGAGCTCCTGTATCCAATCAAACAGGCTTTCTTGAGCTAAATTTTGCTGGAACTCGAACCCTTCATCGTCAAAATAACCTTCCATCTCGATGGCGTATTCATGTTCTCGAAGTTCATGGGTAACGCTAAGCGCTACACCTTCTAGCGCACAAATGCTGTTGCTAAGGGAGGTTATGAAGACACCGCGAGCCAACACTCCATTGCTGTAGGCTGCCAGCGAGTCCTCCAGCCGACTGAGAATCGATAGGTTTGACATAACTCTCCTTGTGCCTCCTCTAGAGTGAATATAACGCGACCGTCCGCTTCTGGCTGAAAGCTGCCATCCAGAAAGGCCGTTCGCCCAGAAGGGGTCCTTCAACTGAGTCTAAGAGATGACGCGCGACTCATCGCTGGTTTCGAACAGGCTGTTCTTTGTAAAATTACGTGGTCCGCAATGATTATTGCCTTGAGTAAATAGGAATGGCCGAAGGCTGATGGGCGATGGCTTATCGATAAGTGTGAAGTCTAATAAATGAGCCTTCTTCCTTTATAGACGAAATAATATCTCTCCTATCTAGAGACTCTGCAAAGCGTCTATTTCGCTCGGTTCCTTCCAGCTTCGGTCGCTTCTTACTTTGTGATAAATCCGAGTACGGATAGTCCAAGCCTGACAATACTTCAATAATTATCTCGATGGATAATATATCAACAAAGTTATATAAAATATCTTTGCGCTTTGACGTCTCTTTGGAGTGAGTTAGGCAGTGTGAGATTGTCGAAATATCAAATGTTCTATCGCTGAGGTCTTCTCGACCAAGTAAATTTCCGGCGCGCTGAGTGAGCGATGCGCTTGAGTTAAGTTCGTCCATGGTTAAACTCTTCAGCAAAAAGCACTTTTGGTCTAATGGCAGATTAGAAGCCAGAAGTAGCGCTTTTAGTTCGGGGCTTAGAGGGTATTGGTCTATGCAGCTTTTATAAGAGCCAAAGTTTTGGATGATCAAAGCTATTCTGAGTGTTGTTGAGGTTTCGGTTGCGGCAAAAGACTTTTCATTTAGGCGAACAATACCTAAATTTACTAGGATTAATCGCCTCTCCTCAGGAATATCATCTGGAAAGCTCGCGTAATTATAAGGGACGCTTCGACAAAGGTGCTGGTAGCTTGCATCATTAATCGTCGCATTGGAAATTATGAACCTGCTCAGATTATCGGTTTGATCGGCACTTAATTGTGGAATTTTATTTTCAGAAAGAGTGCGAAAAACTGTTTCACGATTAAGAACTTCGTTGAGTAGCTCTTCATCGAGCCCTTCAAGAGTTTGAAAGCATAGGATGTTATCCCACGTGATGGCAATGTGCTCGCTGTAAACGAGGTCATTCCAAAGATAAGCTGGCAACCCATCAAAGGTCGAAAAAATATGATCTTGCTGTAACGTGAATTGAATTGCCAAGCCTTCGTCAACTTTCGGATGATTGACCAAGCTCAGTATCGCCTGGGGAGACTCTTGTACATTGGCCTCTATAGCGCAAGCAACATCACGCAAATAGGTATTGATCTCTCTATCGACGTAAGCCTTTAATGGAGCACTTCCAAAAGTACTGATTGCAGTGTAGTTCGACCTATCAGAGTCGAACCGAGCAGTGATTTCTTCATGTTCAGTGGTGGTTGTAAAAGTATGAGTCAGCAAAAGCTTTACATTGGCTACGGAGAGTCGATATAGATCTTTCTGATGAACATATTCAAATAGCTCGATGAGGCTGGAAACGTCGCTGAGTTGTTCAACTTTTACGTTCAGTAGCCGAAGCGCGTCGAACCCTTTTTCGAAAATCAAGTTCTCAGAAAATATTACTGCGGCGTGGGCGGAGATGTACTTGGTCAGCGCTGAGTCGGCGTTCATTTGGTTAGATATATACGATGGATCTATATAGGCTATGATCCGAGCGACGTGCTGTATTGCTATGGTCGTCTCAATTGCTTTTGCTCCGTAGCCTGACCAATGTGTAGCTATGACCTGAGTTAACGACGATGGGTACTTACCGATGAGCCAATAAGCCTCGAAGAACTGATTGGTTTCCGGGAGGTGTCTGGATAGGTAGTTGATGACTAGCTGAGTCCTTGGGGAAACTGGAAGTGCATCATTGAGTTGGTAATCGATGAGATCGACGTTTAAAGTATTTCCTGTACCAAAATCCTCTTCGCGAAGTTCATCTATTACTTCTGAAGGATTATCGACCGTTAGAGTCGGATCAGATGCCCTGAAGTCGCGGATTGCTAAAATGAAATCCCAATCGTTACGAGACATCCGGCCTTCGTGAAACATGGATATGTAGAGATAATACGTCTCGTCAAGATAACCGTTTCTGACTAAATAGTTCAGTAGGCGGGCATCTACAATCTGGTGTGGCTCCGTTATATCACCTATCTGGAATCCTGCTAGGTTTAGCAGGTGATGCAATGGCTGTCGTGTTAAAGAAGATTTTTCCTCTTTCAATGTCTCGATTTGGGAGTTGATCTCGAGTCTGTTTTTGACAGTCTTGCTGACGATGTTTTTGTGGCGTTCGCTAAAGGTAATGCCGGGTGAGATAATTTCCTCAAGCGCTCTGAATGACATCGACAGAGGGATCTTTTGCTCGTTGCCATAATGGTTATTCCTGATCCTTGCGCGGACAGCTAAATTCTTCTCTTGGAATATCTGCTCAAAATTACTCCATTCAAGTATTTGGTCGGCTGAAAAGTTGGCTCCTCCTGCATAAATGCCTATGATGTCGTATTCAGTGTAAGAACTACACAAGTGCCCCCAAAAAATTTTTACTAACTCTGTGATATTGTTGCAATGTTCTTCGTTAGACTTTGTAATGAGCTCCCTCAAATATTCAATTTCACTATCTATTTTTTTTGCCGACTGAACCAATATGCTTGTCCGTTTCTGAACAATTTCGTGCAGCGCGCCATTTCCATGATGTAGGCTTTCAAAGTCTTTTGGATAAGAGTTTTTGTAAATAATGGCCGCTAGAAGCTTGCTGAAATTCAGCTTGCTTGATCCAATTTTCTTCTCGTAGATTAAAAACTCATTGCTTATATTTTTGATTAAGCGCATGTCATCTAAGTAGAGCGCTACTTCTCCAATGAACCTGTCATTTATTTCCTCGGTATACCCCGCAGCATGAAAGCACTGCTTAAGAATTTCCCTGGAGTTGGAGTTGTTTATTATCGGGATGATGGGGACGATGAAATCGAAAAACTTAGCTCTGTCCTTATTGAAGAATATGTCGTCTTTGATTGCATAAATAAATTTTAGTGGCTGAGTTCTTCTGAGAGAAAGAAATCGGGACGCCCGCTTTGGTCGGTCATTTATTATTTTGTTTATTTCCCGTAGTTTTATAAAAATCTCGGGATTCCCGAATCTATCCAGATCTTCAAAAACCACCAAATCGTAATCATTCTCTTCGAAAAAATAGATAATCTCGTCAAGATGTTTGTTGAGTATCGAACTCTCAGGTATCCCGTCCAGTTCGACCGCTCCACTCTGTAGAGACAACTTTTTTACTGAAAGCGAGTGTGAAGTTTCCAAGGCTTTTGAGATAAGTCTTGCAAGATATAACAAGGTATAGGCAATGGTGAAAATCCAAGGCCAACCCAATGCGTCGGTGCTGAACGCCTTTAGCAACTTGTCATGATGTTGGTACAGTAGGCCTATCGCGACTGCCCAGCCAACAAACAAAATAGCGTTGAGATCGACCCACTGAGGTTTGGAAATTCTTTTGAATCGTGAGTAGGGTAAGGTTCCCGCAGCTGCCCCGTACAGCATTTGTTGGAGAATGCTGCGTTCGACCCTTACAGTCACATCCTTTTCTGGGTCTTGGTCTTTATCCTGAGCGTTCAATTCGTTGGGATCACTAAATGTAGCTAGAGAGACGTTCAGAAAACGGTAGCAAGAGTTTTTTTCGAAGGTCTTGATGACACTGGTCTTGCCTGACCCATAAGGGCCCGTGATGGCGATGTTTCGCACCGATGGATTGCGCAAGGCAAACTCAAGCGCTGCTTGGTAAAGACCACTTTGGTCTGCGGCGTCAATAGGAGCTAAATCAAAAAAACCGGTGCTAAGAGGTCGTTCAGGTTGAAAGCGGCGTGTCATTTTTTTAACAAATGAGGTGCCTTTGAGCAGTGCGAGTATCGATTCCAATAGCTTCATTTCTACCCTCATCGACCCCTGTTGAGTTTCCATCAGATGCCACTTAAGCCATCCGTTTAGTATCTCAGTGGCATTATGCCTTCTGAAATCAGCGTAGCAATGTGCTTTTTGCAGACTGTATCCAATCGTCGAACTATTTGGCCTCTCTAGCCCAGTTTTCATCCTCTGAGGCAGTGAATTAGGCAGAACGGTTGCTTTTGGCCGATACCAGACGAGGGTCAAGAGTCAGTATTCGAACTGTTGGCTTGATGTCGGCACGTGATGCATCGAAACGAAAGCGCAGCTCCGAGTTATCGCCGAATGCGCATGGAGTAAGCTAGCTGGGGAGAGCATAGCCTAGTGATGAATGAGACTCGCTCGTTAGGAAAGTTGCGGTCAGATACAGATACATCAAACCCGACGCAATACGTCGGGTTTGATATCGGATGGTTTGCTATCGCGGATCAACGTTATCCAGCACCCGGTTCGCCAGCAATGAACTCAGTTCGATCAGTTGCTGGACGCCGAGGGCGATGTGGCGGCGTGGGCCTTCGAGGTCGAACGCCAGATTGCTGATCATCGCGTCGGCGGATGCCAGGTTTTCGCTGAGGTTGGCGAGCAGGCATTCGTTGTCGGCGTTTTTTGCCACGGTGAACAGTTGGCCCGGTTTGGATGCATCTTCGGACTTTTCCGGTTTTGGTAGCAGGTAGTGGTCCAAGGCGCGTTTGGCGGCTTCGTCGTGCTTTTTATTTTTGCTACTGGAATGAGTAGAGGTTGCGCCTGTTTCTGGAGGATTCGGAGTTATCTTGAACATATGCATTTTTCCTTCTAGTAGGCCGCAACCATCTCGCTACTAAACGAAGGGGTGGCAGCTGTGCGCAAGTTAGTAGACCGGTGGAAAATACATAAAAGCCCGGCGCGCCCGAAGGCGCCATGCGCACAGCCACCATCAAATGCAGGCGACGCCTGACTGATGAGACTCATGCAACCATTATGTATTTCCAACCAGGGCTACTAAACCCGACCACTGATGGGCAGTGGCAGGAAGACAATAGAACCTGGGGACAAGGCGCACAAGCGGGCGGATTCTGGCGTAGTTGTAGGCAAAGGCGCAAGGATGCGTAGTTTGATGGAAAAGCGGTGCTAAATAGATGGGGAGGGTAGCCATGCCCCGAATTCCGCCTTAGCCAATGCGTCTCCTTCGATGGCATCGGGCGAGTATCGTGTCAGCGACTACCGCAAATACTCGCAGGTCGCTATCGCCTAGAACGCCTGCTCGGAGCAGGAGGTATGGGGGTCGTGTATCGCGTACGGGACCTGCTACACGAACAATACGGTGATCCCGATCCATACGTTGCGTTGAAAATGCTCAGTGAGCAATTCGATGGCTCGCCTGACGCGAGCGCGCTGCTCTACAGTGAGTTCGCCTTGAGTAGGCGATTACATCACCCGAACGTGTTGCGTCCATACACCTTCGAAGTGGACGCTGACCATCGACGGGCTTTTATCACCATGGAACTGATGCGTGGCTTGACCTTGGACCAACTGCTTTGCGAGCGGCCGCTGGGTTTGCCCTGGCATGAACTGCACGCCATCGCCGCGCCTCTGCTCGACGCCTTGGCGTATGCCCACAGCAGGGGCGTGCTGCACGGGGACATGAAGCCGAGCAACGTCATGCTCAGTGAGGAGGGGGTGCGTTTGTTCGATTTCGGCTTGGGTCTGGCGCAAGAGGGCCCGTTGAAGAGCCTGCCAAACCTGAGTCGAGATCGCCTCAACGCCTGGACCCCGAGCTACGCCGCCCCTGAGTTGCTTGACGGCGCACCGTTGTCAGAGGGGACCGATGCCTATGGGGTGGCTTGCTTACTGTATGAACTGGCGAGCGGCAAACACCCGTTCCGCCGTTTACCTTCAACCCAAGCTCGAGACGCCCGCATGGAGCGCGAACTCAAAGCTCCGCGCAATTTGCCCAGGCGTTGCTGGGCGGCGTTGCGCTTGGCGCTGACGTTTGATCCGGGACAGCGCCGCATTACTGCGGCGCAGTTGCGTGACGCCTTGGGTGCTGAGTCGTCCTGGTGGTGAACTGGTTGCGAGCATGGCGCGATCGGGCAATTCCAGAACATGAGAAGCATGGTGGGCGCTCTGACCAACAGAGGTAACTCGGATGTCGAAGGCTTCTACACCGGCCACTTGAGCGGCTTTATCGCCGACGACCTTCGGGCCATTCCGTCCCGTTAGGCATGCTCGCATATTAAAAATCTCGTGGTCGTTAACCCGAACCACAAGTGCCTCGCGTCTGACCCTGTGAACGGATCATTCATTCACGAGGTTCAACCCATGTCCTGTCCTCCTTCATTCCTACGTCCTGCTGCCCAGGGCTTCGCCGTGACCTTGCTGGTGGCATTGGCCGGCTGTGGGTTGTCTTCGTCCCGGGAGGCTGCCAAGCCGGCCGAACCGCCGTCTGCGTCCCCCGCCCCGGTACGGCAAAGCGAAGTTGCTAACGTGCGCGAGCCTCTGGTCAAGCGTATGGCCGCTCCGGCTTCGATGCCCTCGCCAAGGGTGAGGACCGATGCTGTCGCGGGGGATTACCGCGCCGAGCCCCGCGAGCAGTATGAAAAATTGCCGGACAACCCCATTCATAGCGTTGCCCAAACGCCGGTCTCGACCTTCAGCGTCGATGTCGATACCGGCAGCTACGCCAATGTGCGACGTTTCCTCAATCAAGGTAGCCTGCCGCCCGAAGGCGCCGTGCGACTGGAGGAAATGGTCAACTATTTCCCTTACGACTATGCCTTGCCCACCGACGGTTCTCCCTTCGGCGTGACCACTGAAGTGGCCCCGTCGCCATGGAACCCTCACACGCGCCTGTTGCGTATCGGCATCAAGGCGAGCGATCGCGCCGTGGCGGACCTGGCGCCGGCCAACCTGGTGTTTTTGGTGGATGTTTCCGGCTCCATGGACCGACGCGAGGGCCTGCCGCTAGTCAAGAGCACCCTGAAGTTGTTGGTGGAGCAATTGCGCGAGCAGGACCGGGTGTCTCTGGTGGTGTACGCCGGCGAATCCCGGGTGGTGCTCAAGCCGACCTCGGGCCGCGACAAGGTCAAGATCCGCAACGCAATCGATCAGTTGGACGCCGGCGGTTCCACCGCAGGTGCGTCGGGGATCGAGCTGGCCTATCAGATGGCTCAGGAAAGCTTTATCGACAAAGGCATCAATCGCATCCTGCTGGCCACCGATGGCGACTTCAATGTCGGCGTCAGTGACTTCGACAGCCTCAAGCAAATGGCGGTGGACCGGCGTAAAAGCGGTGTATCCCTGACCACGCTGGGCTTCGGTGTGGATAACTACAATGAGCATCTGATGGAGCAATTGGCCGATGCCGGTGACGGCAACTACGCCTACATCGACAACTTGCTTGAAGCGCGCAAGGTATTGGTCGACCAGCTCAGCTCCACCCTGGCGGTGGTGGCGCGGGATGTGAAGTTGCAGGTGGAGTTCAACCCCGCTCAGGTCAGTGAGTATCGGCTGTTGGGGTATGAGAACCGCGCGCTCAAGCGTGAGGATTTCAACAACGACAAGGTTGATGCGGGCGAAATAGGCGCCGGACACACGGTGACCGCCTTGTATGAAATTGTTCCGAAAGGCGAGCAGGGCTGGTTGGAACCGTTGCGTTATGCGAGCACACCCAAGCTGGAGGGCAAGGCAGGGGAGTTGGCGATGCTGCGCGTGCGCTACAAGCCCGTTGAAGGTGGGAGCAGCCGATTGATCGAGCATCCTGTCGGCAGCACGCAAAAAAATGACAAGGCCAGCGATGACTTGCGCTTCTCGGCCGCTGTGGCCGCCTTCGCCCAACAGCTCAAGGGGGATGGCCGCTACACTGGGACGATGAGCTTGAAGGACACCGCGCAATTGGCCCGTTCCGCCCGGGGCGATGATCCGTTTGGGCTGCGTGCCGAATTTGTCCAGTTAGTGGAACTCGCGCAGAGCCTTGAGCGCTGATCCTGACCACGACGAGGATCAAATGTGGGAGCGAGCCTGTTCGCGATAGCGGTGGATCGATCACGATCATTATTGACTGATCCGACGCAATCGCGAGCAGGCTCGCTCCCACGGTACTCTCTTGTCGCCTGCCAGAACTGTGTTAACCGCAAAGGAGTTCGTCACCAACATGCCCGCTCCGCATGATTGTCCCAGCGACGAATCGCTGCTGGCCCGCTACCGCGATGGCGACGGGGCGTGTTTTGAAGTCCTGTACGCCCGCCATCGACAGGGGCTATATCGTTTTCTGGTGTCCTTGAGCAACAAAGCCGAACTGGCCGAGGAAGTCTTCCAGGACACTTGGCTCAGCCTGATCCGCAGCACTACCCAGCCACAAGGACGGGCGAGTTTTCGTACATGGTTGTTCCAGATTGCCCGCAACCGCTTGATTGATCACTGGCGCAAACACGGTGTCCGCAACCCGCTGCACGACAGTTACGACGAACAGGTTCATGTCCAGCCCGACGACACCAGCAACCCCGAACAGCAGTTGAGCCTGAGTCGCGATCAGGCCCGCCTGGACGCCGCGTTGCAAGCCTTGCCCGAAGACCAGAGGGAAGTCTTCCTGCTGCGACTACACGGCGACCTGGAGCTGCCGCAGATCGCCGCCCTGACCGGCGCCCCGCTGGAAACGGTAAAAAGCCGCTTGCGTTACGCCCAGCAGAAATTGCATCGACTGCTGGCCGAGGAGGTACCCGCATGATTGATTCCAAACACACCCCGGACCCCGACGACGAAATGCTGATCGAGCATTTTCGCCAACACACCAGCGGCGAACCGCCCGTGTCCCTGGACGCTTTCATCCTGGCTGCCGCCCGTCGCGAAGCCCCGACGCCTACGCCCAGTCTGTGGAAACGCTGGCTACAGGCCTGCCAATGGCCGCGCTGGCAGATGGCATTCGCCACGGTTGCCGGGGTCGCGTTGATGATCGGTCTGGTGGTTCGCTCGCCAGTACCTCAGAGCGACCTGTCCGCGCCAGCTCCGATGGAGTTTTCCGCCAATCGACAGGAGTCCGCAGTCGCCGCCGCACCGCCGCCCGCCATGTCCGCTCCCGCGCCGATAGCCCGCATGGCAGCACCCCAGGGCGAAATCGCTCAAGCCCCGGCAAGCGCTGACCACGCCTTGGCGGAAAAGCCTGCGGCGAAAATGAGCAAACGCGTGCCCGCTGCACGGCTGTCGCTGGAGCAGGAACTGCTGGAAATCCTGCGCTTGCGCGAGGCGGGTGAGGACAAGGCTGCTGATGAAAAGCTGCTGGCGCTGCATCAGCGCTTTCCCGAGGAGGACTTGCCGGCGCGGTTGGAGGCGTTGCGCAAGCGTTGAGTGAAATCAGCGTCCACAAAAAAGCCCCAGGTCGCAAGACCTGGGGCTTTTGATTCTGCAGATGGTGCACCAGGCGGGATTCGAACCCACGACCCCTGCCTTCGGAGGGCAGTACTCTATCCAGCTGAGCTACTGGTGCGACGCGGGCGCCATGATACTCATATGCAATGCGGGCGTCCATGCTGCTGATTTGCCGGTGTTTTCATAAGCATAGGTGGGTATGGGCTACGCTGATCAGAAAAAGCAGGCAAATTCAGGTTTTTTGTTCTTTTTTTCGAACAGCCTATTGTCCTTCCCCCCCATCGGCCCTAGGATTCGTTTGAGATTTCAAACGCTCTTGTCTGGGTGCTGAACCGCACGTCTGTGCTTATGTGCGTTATTTCTGTGCTTCAGCCCGGTGGATGATTTCCCTGACGGCAGCCCCTGAGGCGCCTTTCTACAAATCTAATTCGCTCCGCGCGCGCGCGGTGCTGTTAAGGAAAGCCGACATGCAGCTTAAAGACACCCAGTTGTTCCGCCAGCAAGCCTTTATCGATGGCGCTTGGGTCGACGCGGACAATGGTCAGACGATCAAGGTTACCAACCCGGCAACGGGTGAAGTGCTGGGCACGGTGCCGAAGATGGGCGCTGCCGAAACCCGGCGGGCGATTGAAGCCGCCGACAAGGCGTTGCCGGCCTGGCGCGCCCTCACCGCCAAAGAGCGCGCCAACAAGCTGCGCCGCTGGTACGAATTGCTGATCGAAAACCAGGACGACCTCGGCCGCCTGATGACGATGGAACAAGGCAAGCCGCTTGCCGAAGCCAAGGGCGAAATTGTTTACGCCGCCTCGTTTATCGAATGGTTCGCCGAAGAAGCCAAGCGCATCTACGGTGATGTGATTCCTGGCCACCAGCCCGACAAGCGCCTGATCGTGATCAAGCAGCCAATCGGTGTGACTGCTGCCATTACCCCATGGAATTTCCCGGCTGCGATGATCACCCGCAAGGCCGGCCCGGCTCTGGCCGCGGGCTGCACCATGGTCATCAAGCCGGCTTCGCAAACCCCGTTCTCGGCGCTGGCGCTGGTTGAACTGGCCCACCGTGCCGGCATCCCGCAGGGCGTGCTGAGCGTGGTTACCGGCAGTGCCGGCGACATCGGCGGCGAGCTGACCAGCAACCCGATCGTGCGCAAGCTGTCGTTCACCGGCTCGACCGAAATCGGTCGTCAGTTGATGGCCGAATGTGCCAAGGACATCAAGAAAGTCTCCCTGGAACTGGGCGGCAACGCGCCGTTCATCGTGTTCGACGACGCGGACCTGGATAAGGCCGTCGAAGGCGCAATCATTTCCAAATACCGCAACAACGGTCAGACCTGCGTCTGCGCCAACCGTCTGTACATCCAGGATTCGGTGTACGACGCCTTCGCTGAAAAACTCAAAGTGGCAGTCGCCAAGCTCAAGATCGGCAATGGTCTGGAAGACGGCACCACCACCGGTCCGTTGATCGACGAGAAAGCGGTTGCCAAGGTGCAAGAGCACATCGCTGATGCGGTCAGCAAAGGCGCGACCGTGCTGGCTGGTGGCAAGGCCATGGAAGGCAACTTCTTCGAGCCGACTATCCTGACCAACGTACCCTCGAGTGCCGCCGTGGCGAAGGAAGAAACCTTCGGCCCGTTGGCGCCGCTGTTCCGCTTCAAAGACGAAGCCGAAGTGATCGCGATGTCCAACGACACCGAGTTCGGCCTGGCCTCGTACTTCTATGCCCGCGACCTGGGCCGTGTGTTCCGCGTGGCCGAAGCCCTGGAATACGGCATGGTTGGCGTCAACACCGGGTTGATTTCCAACGAAGTCGCGCCGTTCGGCGGCATCAAGGCCTCCGGCCTGGGCCGTGAAGGCTCCAAATACGGCATCGAGGATTACCTGGAAATCAAATACCTCTGCCTCGGTATCTGATTCTGCTGCAAGCGCAAAGGGCACGAGAGCGCTGTCCCTTTGCGCGTTTCACCCGTTCTGTTTCTTGTGGCCGGAACGCTGTGACAGTCGATCATCGCATGCTGTCGCAGTTGCCTCCCGTCCATGTACGCCTTGACCCACGCCGACCGATGAGCGGCGAATGAGGACATATTCAATGAGCAACAAGACCAACGCTTCCCTGATGAAACGCCGCGAAGCCGCTGTACCACGCGGTGTTGGCCAGATTCACCCGATCTTCGCCGAATCGGCGAAGAATGCCACGGTAACCGACGTTGAAGGCCGTGAATTCATCGACTTCGCGGGCGGTATCGCGGTGCTGAACACCGGCCACGTACATCCGAAAATCATCGCCGCCGTGACCGAACAGCTGAACAAGCTGACCCACACTTGCTTCCAGGTGCTGGCTTACGAGCCGTATGTGGAGCTGTGCGAAAAAATCAACGCGAAGGTGCCGGGTGATTTCGCCAAGAAAACCCTGCTGGTGACCACCGGTTCCGAAGCGGTGGAGAACGCGGTAAAAATCGCTCGCGCCGCCACGGGTCGCGCCGGTGTAATTGCCTTCACCGGTGCCTACCACGGCCGCACCATGATGACCCTGGGCCTGACCGGTAAAGTCGTGCCGTATTCGGCCGGCATGGGCTTGATGCCCGGCGGCATCTTCCGCGCGCTGTACCCGAACGAACTGCACGGCGTGAGCATCGACGACTCCATTGCCAGCATCGAGCGTATTTTCAAGAACGACGCCGAACCACGTGACATCGCGGCAATCATCATCGAGCCAGTACAGGGCGAGGGTGGTTTCTACGTGGCGCCCAAGGAATTCATGAAGCGCCTGCGCGCCCTCTGTGATCAGCACGGCATTCTGCTGATCGCTGACGAAGTACAGACCGGCGCCGGTCGTACTGGCACCTTCTTCGCCATGGAGCAAATGGGTGTTGCCGCCGACCTGACGACTTTCGCTAAATCCATCGCCGGCGGTTTCCCGTTGGCCGGTGTCTGCGGGAAGGCCGAGTACATGGACGCTATTGCCCCTGGTGGCCTGGGTGGCACCTACGCCGGCAGCCCGATTGCCTGCGCTGCTGCGCTGGCGGTGATGGAGGTGTTTGAGGAAGAGCACTTGCTGGATCGCTGCAAGGCGGTGGGCGAGCGTCTGGTGACTGGCCTCAAGGCCATCCAGAAGAAATACCCGGTCATCGGCGAAGTCCGTGCCCTGGGTGCGATGATCGCCGTGGAGTTGTTCGAAAATGGCGATACCCACAAGCCGAACGCGGCGGCCGTGGCTCAGGTTGTGGCCAAGGCCCGCGACAAGGGCTTGATCCTGCTGTCCTGCGGCACCTACGGCAACGTCCTGCGGGTGCTGGTACCGCTTACCTCGCCAGACGAGCAATTGGACAAAGGCTTGGCAATTATCGAAGAGTGCTTCTCCGAGCTCTGATTTTACGAGCCCTGAGCTGTGCGCTGACCCACAAAAAACCCGCTTCGCAGCGGGTTTTTTCATATTCGGGAACATATTCCCAGGGGTGGAGCTGTCTGCAACGGCCACCATTGGCTAAGGTGCAAGTATTGCGAGGGAGCGATGCTGCATGACTGCCGTGGATTTACCCGCTGTACCCCGTGTGTTGATCGCCGAGGCCGATCCGGTGTCTCGGGAGCTGCTTGAGCAGGTGCTATCGGGCATACGCTGCGATGCCCGGGTGGATACGTGCGGCGAGGGCCAGCAGGCTCTGTATCTGCTTGCGCACAACGCCTATGACCTGGTGATCGCCGATTGGGAATTGCCGGGCGTCGATGGCCTGAGCATCCTGCGGGGCCTTCGCCAGCAGCATCGAAAACCGGTGTTGCCGTTCATTCTCATGAGCCGGCGCAACGACAGCGCCAGCGTACGTGAGGTCTTGCCGCTGGCGCCTGCGGCCTACCTGACCAAACCCTTGAACCGGGAAGACCTGACCCAGCGTTTGCAGGGGCTACTGTTGAGCAGCGCAGAGGATTGCTCCACCGCCGTGTCAGCCCCGGAGCAGACCCTGACAACCTTTCTGGAGCGTCGACGTGATTCTTCCGAAGGCGCGCCGCTGATGACCGATGTGCAAGTGGCAGTCAAGCGCAGCCTCAACCCCGGCGGTCTGGACCTGAAACTGCTGGAAGAAGAAATCCGCACCGACCCGCAAATTACCGCCGTGCTGATTGCTGCGGCCAACAGCGCTGCGCAGCATCAGGGCGGCGGCCTGGTGCAGACGGTCGCGCAGTCGCTGCATCAGCTTGGTACCGGGCAGAGCATGAACCTGATTCTGGGGCTGACCCTCAAGCGCTGTGCCCGACTCAGTGTCCCGTGCCTGGCAGACTATGCCGAGCGTTACTGGGAGTTGTCGCTGCACACCGGTGAGTACGCCCGGATGCTGGCGCGGCTGCTGGATCTGGAGCAGGAGCGCTGCTATTGCGCCGGGTTGTTGCATCGCTTGGGGGACTTGGCGTTGTTGCGATGCCTGGAGGAATGGACGCAGGCCGGCGGCGAGCTCGACGAATCGGAGGAGGTGGGCAATTTGCTCGATCAGTTCGGTGCCAGCTTCGGTTCCGCGCTGCGCACCCGCTGGCGTCTGCCGCTGGAGCTGCGGGAGTTGATTGCGGCGGCCTATGGCCTGGGCGGCGGGGTTTACTCCCGCGAGGCACTGGTGATGAACATGGCGGCGCAAATGGCCCATCTGACCGAGCATGAAGGGCTGGAAGAGCTGGCCCGTGGGCGCACGGCGCGTTTGCTGAAGATCGGATTGCCGGAGTTGATGCGATTGCGCCGCAAGTAAGGCCGCTGACCAACCCTGTGGGAGCGAGCCTGCTCGCGATGAGGGGTGTGCCATTCACCGATGCGCTGGCTGTCAGTCCGCCATCGCGAGCAGGCTCGCTCCCACAGGGGGTATGACTGGAGTTTTGCTGACGCCTTGGCGACGAGATTGCTCAAGCCGCAATGATGCGATTTTTCCCCTGGCGCTTGGCTTCGTACATGGCCGCATCGGCGCGGGAGAACAGGGTGTCGAGGCTCTGATCTTCGGCGGTAAGGCTGGTCAAGCCTTGGCTGACGGTGATGCCGAAGCCTTTCTCCCCGCTGCGGAAAGCCAGGCGCTGAATCTCGCGCTGCAGACGCTCGGCGACTTGCAGTGCCATGTCCGGGGCACAGCCAGGGAACACCGCGGCGAATTCTTCACCACCGATTCGTCCAAACAGATCACCGCGTCTGAGAACGGAACGTCCGCTTTCGGCGATTTTCTGCAGCACGTTATCGCCTTCCTGATGACCGTAGGTGTCGTTGATCACTTTGAAATCATCGATGTCCAGCAACAGGAACGCCATGGGTGTGCCCTGCAGTCGTGCCTGCTCGAATTCACGGTGAGCGCATTCGAAGAAGTGGCGGCGATTGCTGCTCTGGGTCAGCACGTCGGTGGTTGCCAGTCGTTGCAGTTCGCTTTCCAGCAGCTTCTTTTCAGTGATGTCTTCGGCAATGCCCACCACGATCACCGGTTGCCCCGACTCAGCCTTACGGTTGATGAAGCATTTGTCGCTCAGCCAGCGGATCTGGCCATTGGCAGCGATGATGCGGTACTCACGATCCTCCACGGCACCTTTGACCAGCACTTCGGCCAGGCTGCGCTCCGCGTATTCGAGGTCGTCGGGGTAGATTGCGTCGCGCCATTCATTGAAATCAGCCAGCACCAGACCTGCCGGCCGACCGAAGATTCGTTCATAGGCGGGGCTGACATACAGGACCTGTCGGGTTTCCCAGTTGAACGCCCAGAGCACCGCGTTGACGCTGACCAGCAATGAGCTGAATAGCTGCTCACGCTCGCTCAGGCGCGCGACTTCGCCCTGGGCGTGCATCAGCGCCATGAGCGTCTGGGCCGCTTCGGGCCAGTGAGGTTGGGACGAATCCTGTAGGTTCTTGTCGACCATCGGCACAAATCTCAAAGAACGTGCACTGCTGTGGATTGGCACGCGCTTGCTCCAAAGCCCGCCAGTATGGCGAAGTGCTCTTTGAGATAAGGGATTCGGGGCGAAGTTCCTTTTCAGGCGACGAAGGGCGGGGTGCAGTGTCGGAGTTGCCGAAGGCTGCGATCTTTTGATCCTGATCTTTCGTTCACCTGGATGCGCCACCTGCGATCAAGACCACGGCGCAGGTTTGTTGCTGCCGGGTTGCCGTGAAGGCAACGAACTCTTGTTTCAGGCTCATGGCGTCTCTCGTAGGCCAAAGCATGAGGGCTTTCCGGCGAAATTCTTAGGGGGTAGAGGCCATCGCGGGGTGACGTTCTCCAACACGCTACTGGCGTATCAGGGCATGCTCATCAAGGCCATTCTCAGACGCTTGATCAGTTTCGGGGTCTTGAGACAATCGGCCGGGCGTTTGTTACCCAGGGCGGGCACGGTCTGTTCCAGCCACCAGAACCCTTCCTTGAGCCCCCTTTTTCCGTAGAGCACCACTGCCATGTCGAGGTTGTCATCCATGGCCTTGGCCAGCGTGCGGGCGTTGTCGTCGAGGTAGTCCTCTTCGTACAACCGCACGAAAGTTTGCCAATCGGCATCGCCGACGTATTCGTCTTCCAGTCCCATTTTAAAAACCTGCAAAGGAAATCAAGTTGCTGCCGGTCGGGTTTCGCGCCGACGGTGCCAGGATCCCATCATAACCATTGGCCTTGGCCCAGGCGCCTATTTGATGAGTCTGGGTGTATTTGTTGCCGGTAATGCTCTTTAGCGAAACCCCCAGTTGTTTACGCACATCAGCCCGGGTCAGATCCAGAACGTTGTTGAGTTGCACTTTCTTGCTTACCAACACCCGGGTGGAAAGGTCCACACCCCAGTGGTTGACCTCGCCCATGGCGGTCTTGCGTGAGTTGGCGCCATAGACACCACCCAGTCCGGGGGCGGTGTAACGATGTCTGGAGGCAACGTTCCACTTGTGCGCCGTCCAGGTTGTGCTGATCCGTCCTGGCTCTTCAAAGCGATAAACCGTCCGGTTGACCTTGCGGCCCTTAGGTGGCGTCGAGCACTTCATCAGACCCGAGGGGTCGATCCAGCTCACCGGGTTTGGCGCGTACTGGTAGAGGTTCAGCCCACCGGCCAAACCGATGGGGTCCGGTGTGGTAAAGCGACCGATGTCCGGGTCGTAGAAGCGCAAGGTGTTGTAGTGCAGCCCGGTTTCCCGGTCCAGGTATTGGCCCTGGAAACGCAGGTTCTGCTCTTCGATGTAATACGGTTCGCGTAGCTCTTCTACGGTGTTGCCCCACACCTGGTAACGGGCCCGCCAAAGAGTGTGTCCGTCGGCTTCCGAGAGTTGTTCGGGCAGGCCGTTGGAGTCGTTGTGGTAGTAACGGATTTTCTGGTGGTCACCCAGGCCGTCGACCCTTGCCAACGGTTCGTGGCTGTCGTCGGCGTAGATGTACAGGCTGGTTTGGTTGTCGCGGTGTTCCTGCAACAGTTGCAGTGCATCCCAGGTGAAGCGGGTGCGGCTAAGCAGGGTGGCATGGCGGTCGTATTCGGCTTTTTCGATGCGCCGGCCCAGCGGGTCGTAGGTCATTTTCACGACCGAGCCATTATCGTTACTCACCTCCACCAAACGCTGTTCGGCGTCGTAGCGCATGCGCTGGACACCCCGCCGGGCGCTGCGCTTTTCTACCATGCGGCCGAAGCCGTCATAGCGGTAGCGCTTGTCCTGATAGGTCAGCAAACGGTTATGAGCGACCCGTCCGGTGCCCAGGCTATCGAGCAAGTTGGCGGCCGGATCATAGGCGAAGCCTTCACGCTGGCCCTGGAGGTTGTCCTGGCTGGCGAGAATGCGTCCGGTGGCGTCGTAGTGCAGCAGATGGCGATGAGGGGCGTCAGGCTGGCTGTCGAAGCGTTCTACCAGTTGATCACTGCTGTCATAGCCAAACAGTGATTGCGCCGCCGGTGGTAACAGCGCGGACTGGCCCTGTTGCCGACGTTGGCGTGCGCGCAGGCGACCGCTGCGGTCGTATTCGCTGCGGGTGCTGAGGTGCCCTTGGGTGCGCAGCACTTCACGGTGCAGGCGGTCGCGTTCGAAGTCGCTGATGACCTGGCCGTCAAGGTTGATCTGGTGCAGGTGGCCGCTGCCGTAATGCAGTCGGTTTAGCCAGCGACCATCGGGGAGCCGCGTCTGGGTCAGATTGCCCAGCTCATCGTAGCGATGCTCCAGGCGTCCGGCCCAGCCTTGCTCGGCGATCAGTTGCCCAAGAGCGTCGTAGTTCAAGCCGATGCTTTGCTGCTCACCGGTAAGCGCGGTGAAGGTGATGGCGTTGACCTGATCGAGCGCGTCATAGCGGTACTCGGTGCGCCCGTCTGTAGTGACTTTGGCCACCAGCCGACCCATTGCGTCGCGCTCCAGCTCATGGGTGATCGATGCTTGCGGCGCGAGGTCCAGGTCGGTGCTGTCCGCAACCGCGAGCACTTCCATGCGGGTGACGTTGTCCAGTGGGTCGTAGGCGTAGCGTTTGAGGCTGCCGTCCAGGCTGTGCTGGGCGGTCAAACGGTCGCCAGCGTCCCAGGCAAACCGGTAGCATTCACCGTTTTCGTTGGTCAGCGCCAGCAGGCGGCCGTAGTTGTCGTAGCTCAGCTCTACCCGTCGACCATGCGCGTCGGTACGCACGCGCAGTTGCCCATTGAGGGTGTGCTGGAAATGCGTAGTGTGCCCGGCGGGGTCGCTGTAGCCGATCAACTGGCCGCTCGCATCGCGCTGATATTGCTCAGTACGTCCGTCTGGTAATTGCTTGGTCAGCAGCCTGCCTTGGTCGTCATAGCTGAAAAGCGTCCGTTCCCCCAGTGCGTCGGTGCTGCTGAGCAACGTCCCGCGCTCGCAATAACTGAACCGTGTGGTGTAGCCGGAACAATCAGTGTGCTCGCTGAGCTGGCCAAGGGGCGTCCAACGCATGGTTTTGCGTTTGCCGATGGCGTCGACAACTTCCACCACCTGACCGTGGGCGTCATGGCGATAGCGGGTGACGTTGCCCAACGGATCGGTTTCGCGAATGCGGTTGCCACGCGAGTCATAGCGGTACTGCCAGGTATTGCCCGCGGCATCGGTTTCGGTCAGGGGCAGCGCCCAGTGTTCGAGCCACAGTGTTGACTCGCTGCGTCCGAGTGGGTCAGACGTCTGGCAAAGGTTACCCGCCTCGTCATAACTGAATTGATGTTGTCCGCCGTTGGGGGCCGTTGCCGCCACCAACTGGCTTTCGTCGTTCCACTGGAAGACCCAGGTACGGTCCAGGGCATCGGTGGCTTCGGTGATCTGATACCGCCTATCCCAGCGACGGGTGCTGATGCGATTCAAACCGTCGGTGATGCGCGTAGTCCCGGCAGCCAGGTCGTAGTCAAAGGCGTAAGTGTCGCCCGCGTCGGTCCAGTGGCGAACAACCCGCCATTCTCGCTTTTCGATTAAGGCCCATTCGTAAAAGCAGCGCAGCCCGGTGGGCAGTTGGTGCTCTACCATGCGCCGTCCGGCATCGTAGGCGTAGCGGCGTTTCACGTAACCGTTGGATTGACGGACCTCGGTCAGATCACCCCGGGCGTCGTAATCGTAGTGCATCAGCACTTCACGGCGTTGATCGGCGTAAAGCCGGTCTATCCGGCTGACCCGTTGCTGCCAGCGTTTGTGGTACGCCAGCGCGATGCTGGTCAGGTCAAAGGTGTCTCGCAGCTGTACCAACCGACCTGTGTCGTCGTAGTCGAGGTAGATGCGGTTGTCATTGCGGTCGCCCAGCTGACTCAGGCGCAGCAGCGATGCATGGCCCGGGGTGGGTTCGAACAGCCGGTACAGGCCGTCTGAGCTGTCGATCAGCAATTGGCCATTGGCATGCCGTCGTACGCTGAGCCCTTCACCAGGACTGAACACGGCGCCGCCCAGAGGGATGGAACCCATGTCGATGCGCCGGCCCTGTTCATCGGTGTAGACCAGCGTTTCACCGCCCTCGGGGTGAGGCAGGATCTCGACGCGCACCTCGTAGGCCACGCTCCAGCCCGCACCGAACATACCTTCGCGGCGCTCGTCGCGGCTGTTGTAGAAGCGTTGCCAGTCGATTGGCAAGATGCCGGGCAGGACGAAGTCCATCTCCTCGACATCGCCCAGAACTTTGGCCCCGGTGGCGGCATGCACCGGGTTCGACGAACCCATAGTAGCGTTGGCCGCGGCGCCCATCGCGCTGCTGACCGCCATCGACGCCGCGCCGCCCACCAGCATGCACGGCAGGTTACTCAGGAACTTGCCTTTGCCGCCCTTGAGCATCAGCAGCGCGGTGACTGCCAGACCGACGCCCGGAGTCTTGCCGCTGCGAATCTCGCGCACCACCACCGAGCCGCCGCCAATGGTGACATCGGGTGAAATCAGCCCGGATGACACGACCTTGGCATCGCAGGTGCTGCGGTCGCCGCTGCGCACTGCTGGCTGGCCGTTGATGGTGACTTTGTCCGACCCTTCGGCCAAAAGCTGCGGCGGCATCGGCGGATGTTTCATGCACGCGATCATATCCAGCGGCTTGGGTACGGCGCCGGGCGCGGGTGTTGCAACAGTGGGGCGCCACATCTGCGAGAAAAAGTTCTCGGCCATGTCCAGATAGCTGGGCTCGGCTTGCGGCTCAGGTGCCTCAAGCTCGGTGCCTGCTGGTGCGACATGGGATTGAATCGCCCCAGCGGCGCGAGCGGCTGGGATGTTGTTGGTCAGGGTGTTGGTTGAGCCGGTGAGGATGTTCGCTTGCACCGTGGGCGGGAACAGCGCGTTGCCAATGCCTTCGCAGATATTGCTCAGCCCTTCGTCGGCCCCGGTCTTGCTCATGGCAAGGCCAACGACGGCGCCCACCACGGCGCCGAGCAGGAAGCAACCTAACCCGCCTGTGGCGACTGTGATGCCCGTAGCCGCCACCACCGCAGCCGTCGCTAGGGCGGTAATCGCAATGTTGGCTGCTACCTCCAGCACGCCTCCAAGAATGTCAGCCATCATTGAGGTGTGGTCCAGCGCATCGCCCAGCCGGGCGGCCCAGAGAGCGTCAGACATGCAGTTCGCTCATCAAGCCGGAACGTCAAACAACAACGAGCCCTTGATCGTCGCCCAATGCGCTGCTTCAGCATCACCGAGCTTCTCGGCTTTGACGTAGCTCAAGGCAAGCATCTTGCGCGTGCCGGGCAGTACCAGGGCGAGCTGAAACTGGAAGACCTTTTCGTTGCCCTTGTTGAACTGGCTGCGCAGCTCGATGCCTTCGACTTCCTGATTGGCGCCCAGGCGCACGGCGACGCCCGGTTGAGCGCGCAGGTCCTGGACCTGTTTTTCCAGGCGTTTGAGCTGCTCGTCGAGGTTGCTCTGCAGGGTTTCGCCGTCGGCCAGCAAGCTGCGGCTGACGATCAAGGAGGTGCCCAGTTCAGGGAACTTGAGGATGTTGATCGTTGCATCCAGCAACTCGCTGGGCGGCAGCTGGAACTGGAATTCATTGATGCGGTAAGTCATGGCGCATAAATCTCGAGGTTAACCCTTGGGGAACGCGGCAGCGATGTTGGCGTCGATGCTGGCCTTGACGCCCTGGCCGTCGGGCGTGGCACCGGGACCGCCGCCGTTGTTCAGGTGCAGCACGCCGCCGGTGTTGAATTCGGCATCGCCGCTGGCGTAGAAGCTGATTTGCACGCCGGTCAGATTGATCTGGCCGCTGGCGTTGAGCTCCAGAATGCTTTCGCCGCAGACCAGGCGCAGGTTCTCGCCCACTTCAATGACGTAGCTCTGGCTGATGCTGTCGGTCTTGCGCAGGCCCACCGACAGGATGTCTTCCTGCTTGACGATGCGCAGGCGGTTGTTGCCGATGGTCACCGTCTCGTTGTGGCCGATGCTCTTGTTGCGGTCGTGACCCACCGAGTGGCTTTCATCGACCTCCACCACAATGTCCTGGTTGCGCTCGGCATGGATGTACAACTGCTCGGCGCCTTTTTTGTCTTCCATGCGGATTTCGTTGAAATTCGCTGGCGTGCCGCCCTTGCTCGAACGGCTTTTCATGCCGCTCTGGGTGGCGTTTGCGGGCAGGTCATAAGGCACGGTCTGTTCGGCGTTGTAGACACGACCGGTGATGATCGGCCGGTCGGGGTCGCCTTCGAGGAAGCTGACAATCACTTCCTGGCCAATGCGCGGGATCTGCATCGAGCCCCAGTTTTTCCCGGCCCAGGACTGTGACACGCGAATCCAGCACGAGCTGTTTTCGTTGGACTGGTCGTGACGGTCCCAGTAGAAATGCACCTTCACCCGGCCGAACTGATCGGTCCAGATTTCCTCGCCCTTGGGGCCGACCACCAACGCGGTCTGCGGGCCTTTGACGATGGGGCGATGGGTCGTGGGCAGCGGCCGGTAGCTTTGTTGGGCGACGATGCAGGTCAGGCTGCTTTCGAACTGGGCCGAAGGCGCGCCGCCGCCGGTTTCACCGCTTTCCTGGGACACGTAATAGCGGGCGCCGACGATCAGGTATTCGCGGTTCTGGTCCTGGCGGGTGAAGCCGGTGAGGCTGAACAGGTGGCCCGAGCCCAGACCGCGAGCGTTGCCGGCCAGCTCCACTTGCTCGTGCAGGGTTTGCAAGGCTTCGATGCGGGTGCGGGCGTAGTGTTCGCCGTCTTGGCTCTGGACATAGGTGCCGGGGTAGTCGTACAGCGGATAGTCGCCGGCGGTGTGCGGGCGCGGCATGGCCGAACGCACGTCGATGCGCGCGCTGGGGCGCTGGAAGTCGTAGTCGTTGAGTTCCAGCGAGCCGGGCTGCACTTCCTGGGCCAGGTGCCAGTCGTGGATATGGTCGCGCTCGCGCTGCTGTTCGTTCTTGGGGTAGTAGGGCACTGAACCGTAGCCGGGCACCGTGGTGTGGGCGCCATAGGCGTCGGCCAGCACCAATACATGACGGCCCTGTTCGTGACGGAAGAAGTAGTAGATCCCTTCCTGTTCCATCAGGCGACTGACGAAATCGAAGCTGGTTTCGCGATACTGCACGCAGTATTCCCACTCGCGATAGGGGCGACTGAGGGCGTCTTCGAAGTCGGAGAAACCCAGGTCGCGAAACACCTGCTTGATGATCTGCGGGATGGTCAGGTTCTGGAAAATCCGGCAATCGGAGGTACGGGTCAGCAGCCATAGCCAGGGGCGCAAGGTCGCCTGGTAACTGGCGAACTGGCCCTGGTCAACGTTCTGGCTGAAGCGCGAAACGATGCCGTGGAAATGCCGCTCGCCGCCGCCGTCCAGTTGCAGGCTCACGCACATGGGTTTGCCGAGCACCTGGTTGAGGTCGATGGCGTTGTCCAGCGAGTGCAACTGCAACTCGTAGTTGAACAGCCGCCCCAGCTCTTCGCCGCCGCCCATGTCCTTGAGCAACAGCACCTCAGGTCCCAGGGGGCTGGTGATTTTGGCCAGGCGTGAGGCTTGGTTGAATAACATCGAGTGTCCCGTGCAAGTTGTAATAGCTGAAGGAACGCAACCCCCACTGTGGAAGATGCCACTGTGGGAGCGAGCTTGCTCGCGATGGCGGCGTATCAGTCAACATTGATGTTGAAGGTACTTGCGCTATCGCGAGCAAGCTCGCTCCCACAGGGTTTTACGGTGTTCCTTACCGTCAGGCCGCGTCGCTGAAATCGTACTGCAATTCGTTATCCCGGGCGCTGATCCGCACGCCGGCCAGCGCCTTGCCTTCGAGCATGCGGGTCAGGAACTCGCGGCTCATGTCCGGCAGCAGGCTGTTGGTCAGGATGGCGTCAATCATGCGTCCGCCGCTTTCGGTTTCGGTGCAGCGCGAGACGATCAGGTCGATCACCGCGTCGTCGTAGTCGAAGGCGACTTTGTGGGTGTTCTCTACGCGCTTCTTGATGCGGTTGAGTTGCAGGCGGGTGATGGCCTTGAGCATCTCGTCGCTGAGCGGGTAGTACGGAATTGTCACCAGGCGACCCAGCAGGGCCGGCGGGAAAATCTCCAGCAGCGGCTGGCGTAGGGCCTTGGCGATGTCCTCGGGCTCGGGCACGTTCTGCGGGTCTTTGCAGACCTGGGCAATCAGTTCGGTACCGGCGTTGGTGGTCAACAGAATCAAGGTGTTCTTGAAGTCGATCACCCGGCCTTCACCGTCCTCCATCACACCTTTGTCGAACACCTGGAAGAAAATCTCATGCACGTCCGGGTGGGCTTTTTCCACCTCGTCCAGCAGCACCACGCTGTACGGTTTGCGCCGCACGGCTTCGGTCAGTACGCCGCCTTCGCCATAGCCGATGTAGCCCGGTGGCGCGCCCTTGAGGGTGGACACGGTGTGGGCTTCCTGGAACTCGCTCATGTTGATGGTGATGACGTTCTGCTCGCCGCCATACATGGCTTCGGCCAGGGCCAGGGCGGTTTCGGTCTTGCCCACGCCGGAGGTGCCGGCGAGCATGAACACGCCAATGGGTTTGCTCGGATTGTCCAGGCCGGCGCGGGAGGTTTGGATGCGCTTGGCGATCATCTGCAAGGCGTGGTCCTGGCCGATGATGCGTTTTTTCAGGTGCTGGTCGAGGTTGAGCACCGTTTCCAGTTCGTTGCGAGCCATGCGGCCCACCGGGATACCGGTCCAGTCGGCGACCACCGAGGCCACGGCCTGGTAGTCCACGGTCGGCAGAATCAATGGGGTTTCGCCTTGCAGCGCGGTCAGGCGCTGTTGCAGGTCCACCAGTTGCTCGCGCAGGGCGTGGCTTTCGTTGTCGCAAGCTTCGCTGTTGTCTTCGCTGTCCACCACGCCGACGCGCTCGCGCAGGGTGGCGCGGGTGGCGAGCAACTCGTCCACCAGGGCTTTCTCTTCGGCCCAGCGGCCTTCCAGCTCGGCCAGGCGTTCGCGTTCGGCGCTCAGCAGGTTTTCGCTCTGGGTCTGACGGCTGCCAATGGCAATGCCGATGGCGTGTTCACGGGCGATGATTTGCAGCTCGGTTTCCAGCGCTTCGATGCGCCGACGGCTGTCGTCCACTTCGGCCGGCACCGCGTGCAGGCTGATGGCGACACGGGCGCAGGCGGTATCCAGCAGGCTCACGGATTTGTCCGGTAACTGGCGCGCCGGGATGTAGCGGTGGGACAGTTTGACCGAGGCTTCCAGAGCCTCGTCGAGGATCTGCACCTGATGGTGTTTTTCCATGGTCGAGGCCACGCCGCGCATCATCAGCAGCGCCTTGTCTTCGGACGGCTCGGCCACTTGCACCACTTGGAAACGCCGGGTCAGGGCCGGGTCTTTTTCGATGTGTTTCTTGTACTCGGCCCAGGTCGTGGCCGCTACCGTACGCAGGGTGCCGCGGGCCAGGGCCGGCTTGAGCAGGTTGGCCGCGTCACCCGTGCCGGCAGCGCCACCGGCGCCCACCAGGGTGTGGGCTTCGTCGATGAACAAAATGATCGGTTTGGGCGACGCCTGGACATCTTCGATGACCTGGCGCAGGCGCTGTTCGAACTCGCCTTTCATGCTCGCGCCGGCCTGCAACAGGCCGACATCGAGGCTGCGCAGTTCCACGTCCTTGAGCGATGGCGGCACGTCGCCGGCGACGATGCGCAGGGCAAAGCCTTCGACCACGGCGGTCTTGCCCACGCCGGCTTCACCGGTGAGGATCGGGTTGTTCTGCCGGCGGCGCATGAGGATGTCCACCAGTTGGCGGATCTCTTCGTCGCGACCGACGATGGGGTCGAGCTTGCCGCTGCGGGCCTGTTCGGTGAGGTCGACGGTGAAGCGTTTGAGGGCTTCCAGTTTGCCCATGGCGCTGGGGGCCATGGCGCCACTGGCCTCGCCCGGCACGGCACCGGCGTTGAAACCGTCGCTGGCGGTCAGGGCGTTTTCCGGGGAGTCGCCGACGTATTCGTCAAAGCGCTCGCTCAAGGCCTCGACCTTGACCTTGTCGAACTCCGACGACAGCCCCAGCAACGCATGGCGCAGGCTTGGCGTCTTGAGAATACCCAGCACCAGGTAACCGGTGCGCACCTGGCTTTCGCCAAACATCAGGCTGCCGTAGACCCAACCGCGTTCAACGGCTTCTTCCACGTGGGAAGACAGGTCGGTGATGGAGGTCGAGCCCCGTGGCAGGCGGTCCAGGGCTTCGGTCAGGTCGCGGGCCAGGCGTGCCGGCTCGATATTGAACTGGCGGATGATGCGGTGCAGGTCCGAGTCCTGCAGTTGCAGCAACTGATGAAACCAGTGGGCCAGTTCCACGTAGGGGTTACCGCGCAACTTGCAGAACACGGTGGCGGCTTCGATGGCTTTGTAGGCCACGCTGTTGAGTTTGCCGAACAACGCGGCGCGACTGATTTCACCCATGCTCATGGCTCCTTGAGGTCTGTGAGGTGTTGGCCTGTTCGGCGTAATGCCGGGCCAGTATTAAATCCTTGGCATCTGTTTCGGGGCGTCCCAACCAGGTGTTGAACCCCAGGCGCAAACTGCCGTTGAGTTGCAGCGCCGGTACTTCGGGTTGTTCCAGGATCAGGTTCAGGTCCCAGTCCAGTTCATGGCCCAGGTATTCGGCGACCCAGGCCACCAGCTCGTTGAAGGGTTGGCTGCCGGGCAACATGCCCATGTAGTCGTCGAGCTTGAGTGGCCCCAGGCGAATGCGGAATTTGTGCTGGCGATCCCACACGTAGCGGCCCAGGCAAAAGTCCACACCCAACTGATGGGCGCTGACGCCCACGCGGCTGCGTTCTGGCAGTTCCAGCCATTGGCCGACGTATTCTTCGATCTCCACCGGCAGGCCGAAGTACTCGCTGATGATGGCCTTCAGGCCGTCCGGGTAGCGGGTTTGCGCCGACAAGTGGCCGCTGTAATGCAGCTTCGCCGTGTCGGGGATCAGCCCCTGCTTGAGCAGGCTCGGCATGCCCCGACCACTGAGGGCGGCCAGGCGCGCCGACCAGTAGTCATCGTCCGGGCGATCATGGCTGACCGTTGGCCGCGCTTCGGCCCAGGCCCGGTAGAACAGGCTGAGCAGGCGATGGTGGAACACATCCAGGAACCGTTTGCTGGTGCTGTCGGCGTTGTTGCGCTGACGTTCGCGCACGTATTCGGTGATGTGCAGCGGCAGCGGGCCGTTGGGGCCGCCGAGGCCGAAGAAGAACTGCTCCAGGCGTGCCGGCGCACCGTCGAGGCCCGGTTGCACCGAGGCCAGGGTCGCCGGGGCGAAGGTGCATTCGGCCTGTTGCCCCAGGCGCAGCGGGTCATCGGCCAGGCGCAATGAATGGCCCAGGCGCGGCAGCTCGGGGGATTCGCACTCGATACGGCGCAAGGCCTGGAAGAAGTCGTATTCCCAGGGCTCCTGGTGCATCGCGTCCAGGGTACTCAAAGGGTCGGACGACGTCCGGGCTTGGCTTTCCATCGCATGATCTCGCCGCGTTCGGTGGTACGGATCACCGTCTCGGTAAAACTGTTGATCGACACGTAGCGTGCCAGGAAGCGCTCGAACACCGCGCCGAGCAAAAACACCCCGGTGCCGCGAAACGCGTTTTCATCGAATTCCAGGGTGATTTCCAGGCCCCGACCAAACACGATCGGGCCGGGCATCGGCAAGCGTCGGGTGCAGGCCTTGCTGCTGACTTCGCGCAGGCCTTCGATCTGCAACTGCACCGCCGCATCGTTGCTGTCGCCGTACAGGCGCAGCAGTTCGCGCAGGGCGGCGGCGCCCTGGCCTTGCTCGCTCAGGGACAGGTAATTGAGCGAGAGCTGGCTGATCAAACGCCAGGCCTTGGCGTCGTGGGCATGGCTGGCCCGTGGTCGACTGGGGCCGGCGACGCAACGAATTGCGCCGACGGGCGCGCTGTCGGCCAACGTGAAATCAGTCTTGCCGTTGCCCACACTCATGAACAGCGGTAGGTCGCGGTTGGTGCACAGCGCCGTCACGCCCAGTTGGCGCAGGTCGTGGCGATAGGGCGCCTGCTGGCTGTCCACCAGGCTGACGAAGGTTTCGCTGCCCACGTAGGTCGAGCGCGGGCCGTTGCGTCGTTGGTCGCTGGACAATACTCGTGGCTCACGCCGTATTGTGTAATAGGCCTGGTCGCGGCCATAACGGGACGGATCGCGCACGGCATAGAACGGCAGGAACGGCTGCTCCGGCCCGGTGCCGTGGCCGGTGAGGGCGGTCAGCGAATGCACTTCGAAATCCATCGGTCGGGTGCGGTCGGCGATGACGTGATGTTCGTTGACCCGCTCCGAGAGGTGGATGCGATCCAGGCGCTTGGGGAACAGGTTGATCGCCGGGGTGCAGAACGGCAGGAACTGCGCGGCGCCGACGCTGCCCTCCAGGCTCGGGTCGTGCCGGTCGAACAGCACGATCAGCTCCAGCTCCTGACCGTCGCAGCGCTTGACCGCGCGGCTCAATTGGGTGAAGTCGACGAACAGGAACCGATGGGGCAGGGCGAAGTATTCCTGCAACAGGCGATAGCCCTGGAAGGCGCGCGAGACCACGGGCAGCGCGGCATCGGCATCGTCGAAACCCCGCGAGCACAGCGCGTCCTGAGGCAAGCGTTCAACCCAATCGCCGCCGGGCTTGCGGGCGAACACCGCGCAAGCATTGCTCAGCAGTTGTTCGTAGAGACGGAAGGGCTGTTCGTCGGCACCGCTGAGGTACAGCGGCAGGTTGTCCAGGGGCAGGCTGTTGAACGGCAGTTCGGCGCCTGTACGCAGGGTCAGGCGCAGGCCGGCCTTGGCCTTCGGTTCGCTGGCGGCCAGGCGTCCGAGCACGGCGGACGGGTTGCCGAAGTACTCGGCCTGGCTGACCTGCAACGGCCACAACGTCACCGCGTGGGCGGTGCGGTACTCGCAGCAGGTCTGGGTTTCACGCCCCAGGGCGGCGCGCAGGACGGTGTCCCGGGGCAGCGCAAAGCCGCCGCTCAGCGAGCCCTCATCGGGGTCGGTCTGCAGTTGCACCACGGTCATCGACGGCGTGGGCGCCAGATAGTGGGGGTAGGCGATTTCCAGCAGGTTATGGGTGAAGGTCGGGTACTCGGCATCGAGCTTGAGCTGCACCCGCGCCGTCAGGTAGGCGAAGCCTTCCAGCAAACGTTCGACGTACGGGTCGGCGCAGTCCATCCCGGACAGCGTCAGCCGACTGGCGATCTTGGGGTATTCCTTGGCGAACTCCGCCGCGCTTTCGCGCACGTGGTGCAGTTCCTGGTTGTACAGCTCCAGCAGGCGCGGATTCATGGGCGTCTCCGCTGGTCGGCTTGGACCACGCGCACGTGGCCGGTTTCCAGGTCCAGGTCGGTTTGCAGCATCAGGCGCAGCGGCACGGGCTGCGCCCAGAGGTCACCCTCGATCTCGAAACTCAAGGCGTTGTGGTTCATCTCGGCGGTTGCTCGGGCTCGCACCCTCAGGGTGTGGCGCAAGATGCGCGGTTCGAACGTGGCGATGGCTTGGTGGATCAACGCTTCCAAGGCCGGAAGGTCGACGTTCGATGCGCTGTTGCCGGCCAGCGCCGGCAACCCGAAATTGACCACAGACGTGCCTGCCGGGGTGTGCAGCGTGGCGTCGGTATCGAGCAACGATGTGGTGTTGAGCAACCACGCCAGGTCACGCAGCACCGAGGCTTTCAACTGGGTGAGCGACAACACGCGCTTGTCGGCGCTTTCCTTGGGGTTGCTCGGATCGTCGTCGGTCAACCGGTCCAACAGGGACGGTTGCAGGCGATCGCGGGTGGCGATTTCGGTTACCACCGAAAGAGCGCCGTATACATTTTTTGATCCCATTGGCCAGGGCCGCAGGAGGCGAATTGGCTCACATCCGAGACCTCCAATGTTTCCTTGACCAGGCGTACTGCTTGAATTTTGGTCAAGCAATCGCGGCTGGGAGCGGGCATGTGTTCGCTGCGTTCGACCAAGAAAATCGGCACTTGGTTGAAGGTCTCCACACGCAGTTGCTTGTCCGGGCCCAGGCTGAACTGGCAAGGCCATTCCATATCGAGCGTCAGGTGGCTCTGGTCAGGTTTAACGAGCGTGCAGCGACCTTGAACGTCGATCAGGCTCACCGGATGTCCGACGAAAACTGCTTGCGTCAGGGCTGCCGGAGCGACTGTTTCCTGCCCGGCGCACGCGCTTAGACTGACGAGGCTTGCCGCCAGCGCCGAAAGAAACAAAGGGCTGCGCATCACGAAAGCTCCCAGAACCAGATGGCCTTGGATCTTGAGAACAGATCACCGCTCTTGGTCAGGCCACGGTTCCACAGGTCGATGTGATCACCAGTAGGTCGACCGGCAGTGTCGCTGTTCTGTTGGTAGCAGTCTTTGAAGAAGATGATTCCGGTTTTGCCCATCAGTGTTGTGCGGTCTGCCACGCTGGTGGTGTAGACCTTCGGTGGGCCTAGGCGGTTCTTCCTCCATAGCCAGTTGGCCAATGACTCCGCGCCGCGGGCATGTCCATGGGCGCATTTGGGATCCAGCGTATAAGTCGATGAGTTGACCGGTAAGGTCTTTTCTCCGCACAAGGCGATGCTCATACGAATAGCGCACTGGTTGACATAGGGACCGTCGCAAGCCGGACTGGCGGACGGGTAGGGCGGATAGCTGTTCCACAAATTGATAAACGAAGGCTTGGCCATGACTCAGATACCGGGTGGGAAAGGATTGGATTCGAGCAAGCACCAAACACCCCCGGCGCCTGGCACCGGGGGCGTGTTCGATCACACCTTGACGTTCTGACGGATGTTCCAGCCGAACTTGACCGGACCGCCTTCCTTGGTGCCGTCGGCTTTTTGCGGCTGATAGTCGACCATCACCTTGGCGAAGTTCAGGGTGACGTTTTCGGTCAGGCGATCATCGTTGCCCGAGCCACCGGTGCTCAGGGACGTGATCAGCACTTCTTCAAGATTGATGATCATGTACTCGACCTGGCTTTCACCACCGGCCTTGCGCACGGTCAGCTTGACCTTGTCGATGTGCTTGCCGCTGGCGCAATGCATCATCAGGTTGGGCGATGCCTTGTCGACGAACTTGGTCAGCGACAGGTCCTGCACGTTGACCTTGCCCGCGCCACCGCCACTGCCCACGTGCATGTTGCCGGACTGGGACATGCCCCAGCTCCAGTTCAGGACATCGATCTCGTCCTTGTGGGCCTTGTCCATGGACTCGCCCTTGATGTCGCCGATCTTGATGAAAATATCAACAGCCATGTTTTCTCCCTGTGTGGTCTCTACCACATTGTTTGATTGACGCCGACCTTGCGAAATCTGTTCTGCTGAACGCTACGAAGGCGATCTCTAACCCACTGAAGATCCCCTGTGGGAGCGAGCCTGCTCGCGATGACGGCGTGTCAGGCAACGCAGGTGGCGACGGATCCACCGCTATCGCGAGCAGGCTCGCTCCCACATGTTTACCGCGTACCGTTCAGCAGGTTTTTACGCACCCTTGGCCGAAGGCAGTTTCGATACCAGGCGCAGCGACACAGTCAGCCCTTCGAGCTGATAGTGCGGGCGCAGGTAGAACTTGGAGTTGTAGTACCCCGGGTTGCCTTCGACCTCCTCGACGATGACCTCGGCGGCGGCCAGTGGGTGCTGGGCCTTGGTGGTCTCGGTGGAGTGCGCCGGGTCACCGTCGACGTAGTTGAGGATCCAGTCCTGCAACCAGCGCTGCATCTCGTCCTTCTCTTTGAAGGAGCCGATCTTGTCGCGCACGATGCACTTGAGGTAATGGGCGAAACGGCAGGTGGCGAACAGGTACGGCAGGCGCGCGGCCAGGTTGGCGTTGGCGGTGGCGTCCGGGTCGTCGTATTCGGCCGGTTTCTGCAACGACTGGGCGCCGATGAACGCGGCGAAGTCGGTGTTTTTCTTGTGCAGCAGCGGCATGAAACCGTTCTTCGCCAGCTCCGCTTCACGGCGGTCCGAAATGGCGATTTCGGTCGGGCACTTCATGTCCACGCCACCGTCATCGGTAGGGAAGGTGTGGGCTGGCAGGTTTTCCACTTCACCGCCGGATTCCACGCCACGGATGCGCGAGCACCAGCCGAAGTGTTTGAACGAACGGTTGATGTTCACCGCCATCGCATAAGCGGCGTTGGCCCAGGTGTACTTGGAGCTGTCGGCGCCGTCGGTGTTTTCTTCGAAGGCGAAGGCTTCCACCGGGTCGGTCTTGGCGCCGTACGGCAGGCGCGCCAGGAAACGCGGCATGGTCAGGCCGATGTAACGCGAGTCTTCCGATTCACGCAGCGAACGCCAGCCGGCATATTCCGGCGTGGTGAAGATCTTGGTCAGGTCGCGCGGGTTCGACAGTTCCTGCCACGAGCCCATGCCCATCACGGTCGGCGATGCGGCGGCAATGAACGGCGAGTGCATGGCGGCGCAGACCTTCGACAGCTCGCCCAGCAGCTCCACGTCCGGTGGCGACTGGTCGAAGTAGTAGTCGCCCACCAGGCAACCGTACGGTTCACCGCCGAACTGGCCGTATTCTTCTTCGTACATCTTCTTGAAGATCGGGCTCTGGTCCCACGCGGTGCCCTTGAATTTCTTCAGGGTCTTGTGCAGGTCGGTCTTGGAGATGTTGAGCACGCGGATCTTGAGCTGCTCGTCACTCTCGGTGTTGTTGACCAGGTAGTGCAGGCCACGCCAGGCGCTTTCCAGCTGCTGGAAGTCGGGGTGGTGGATGACCTGGTTGACCTGGGCGGTGAGCTTGGCGTCGATGGCGGCGATGATTGATTCGATCGACTTGATGGCGTCGTTGGACACCAGGTCAGTCTGCGCCAGGGCCTGCTCGGCCAGCGTGCGCACGGCGGTTTCGACGGCTTCGCGAGCGCGCTCGGTCTTGGGCTTGAATTCTTGCATCAGCAGCGAGGCGAACTCGCTGGGTACTTCGGTGGTGCCCAGGGCCTGGGACTGATTTTCACGTGCTGATTCGTTCATGATCATTCGTCCTGATTAAGCCTTGGGCTCGTTGTCGGCGGGCTTGGGCGCGCTGGCCAGGGCCTGCAACAGGGCAGGGTCCTTGATCGCTTTCATGATGATTTCTTCGGCGCCAGTCTTGCCGTCCATGTAGGTCAGCAGGTTGGCCAGTTGGGTGCGCGCTTCGAGCAGCTTGTTCAGCGAGTCGACCTTGCGGGCCACGGCCGCCGGGCTGAAGTCGTCCATGCTTTCGAAAGTCAGGTCCAGGCTCAGGTTGCCTTCGCCGGTCAGTTCGTTGGGAACATGGAACGCCACGCGAGGCTGCATGGCCTTGAGGCGCGAGTCGAAATTGTCGACATCGATTTCAAGGAATTTGCGATCGGCCACAGGTGCCAGAGGCTCGGCGGGCTTGCCAGCCAGGTCCGCCATCACCCCCATGACAAAGGGCAACTGGACCTTTTTCTCGGCGCCGTAGAGCTCGACGTCGTACTCGATCTGCACTCGAGGCGCACGGTTGCGCGCGATGAATTTCTGAGAACTTTGCTTCGCCACGTTGCTGCTCCTGGTCGCTTGAGCGACGGTGTTGGCGTCATCGGGGGTGCCGGTGACGTGACTGCGTGATCCGTTCGCTTTTATTCGCTGTCTGGGCCGCGCAGGTTTTCAAATTGACTCATGCCGTCGGGAATCAGGTTGCGCACGATGGTCGCAAAGTCGGCGTTCACCAGAATCTTGGCCCGATTCAACAGCACCGGCAGGGGGCTGGAGGGCTCTTGACGGGCGTAGTACGCGAGAATCCGGTCCAGGCTGCGCAGCACGTCGTCGCGGCTGTTGATTTCGCCAGGGGCGGTGCTGCGTGGCGCGCCCGCGCTCGGCGCGGTGGCGTGTTCAACCGGCGCGGTGTTGTCGTCGCCGCTGCTGATGACTTCGGGCAGGGCGCTGTCGCCGCTCTGTGGGGCGAACTGGCCGAGAATCTGCAGGGCCATCTTGAGCGGTTGCTTCAGCGGGCCAAGGTCCACGCCTTGGGCGGAACCGACTTGATCGCTGACGTGTTGCTCGATGGCTTCGGCGGCGCTGCGGGCTTCCAGCAGGGCGGCGCGGGTGATTTCCAGCTGCTCGGGATCACTGTCGAGCAGGGCTCCGGCGAGCTGTTCAGCGCCGAGGCTTTCATTCGGGAAACTTTGCAGGCCGCTGGCATTGGCGGCGGCGCGCAGGCTCACGGCACCGAAGGTGCGCGAGCGGGCCAGAATGCTTTCGCGCAGCAGGCCAATGGTGATATCGGATGTCAGGCCGGCGAGGGCGTTGATGCGCACGGTGGGATCGTTGTCGTCCTCGGCGTCCAGGCGCGGATGCAGCTCGGCCCAGTACTGCTTGAGCAATTCGCTGGTCAGCGTCAACACACGGGCCAGGCCCGGTATGCCTTCCAGGGCCAGGGAACTTTGCAGCAGGAAATGGGTGATGCGCAGGTCTTTGCTGCGTTGCAGCAGGTCCAGGCTTTGCTGCTGGATGCTGCGCCACTCAGGGGGTTCGGCAGGCAATATCGAATCGCCCATGCTGCGCTCGGGCTGACCTTGGGAATCGCGTTCCAGGCGCAAGAAATCCGCGTCATATTCCAAATCTTCACCGCACGGCGAAGTCGCGGATACGGCGGCGAGCAGCAGAGGCACATCCACTTCGTTCGATCTCCCTATCGCCCGCTGAATAACTCGGGCAGTGCACACGCAAGTTCCGAATGGAACTCCACATGTTCCTTGAGGCTAATGGCTCTTTAGATGCTTAATGATCTTAAAGTGCCATCACGTATATTCAAGAAGTTGTGCATTTTTGGTGTAGTACTTATGGCTTGTCAAGGTAAGCTATTTCCCCTGTGTGACAGTTGTGAGGCGCTTAACAACCTGCGCGACCAGTAGGTCAAGGCAGGCACTGATGCAGGTTTTTTGTCATGCAGGCGGGTTAATATCAGCAATCATGCTGGCAAAAAGCCGTTTCGCAGTCGGTTGCAAAGGTTTGTCGGCGAGTCGTTCGGGCGTAGATCCCGGCACTCGATCGCATGCGCAAGTGTTCAGCAAGGAGGCAAGATGGCGCTGTGTTTGACTATCACTAGTTATCACAAGATTACCCCGGGCCAGTGTTCTGAAAAGTCCATGGACCAGGGAGTGATGGCAATTGGCCGTAATTCCGATAATGACTGGGTATTACCGGACCCTGAGCGCCTGGTTTCCGGCAAACATTGCGTTATTCAATACAAAGACGGGCGTTATTACTTAACCGATAACAGCACTAATGGTGTGGAATTGGTCAAGGCCGGTGTCCGTTTGCGCAAGGGCAACAGTGAGCCGCTGCAAGACGGCGAAGTTATCCGCATTGGCGATTATGAAATCCAGGCGCGGGTGGATTTCAACCTGCCAGTCTCCGACAGCAATCCGTTCGCTGAGGCGCCCAGCAGCTTCGAAGCCTTGATGGGACATCAGGGTGCCGGCTTGAATACACCTACGCCGATGCCCGTGGCTCCCCCGGCCCATTTCCAGGGCGCCTCGGCCATGGACACCTTGCCCGACCTGTTCGACTTCCTGAGCCCGGGCAGTGTCCCGCCGGCCACCCAGCCTGACCATGTGCCGGCCCAACAGCATGATTTCCGTCCACCGACGCCCATTGCTGCTCCCAGCCCGCCGCCGGTGATCGAGCCTGTGGCGCAGGCCTCGGCCTCGGTGATACCGGAGGACTGGGACCCGTTCAGCGACAAGCCCGCGCCCGTGGCAGTTGCTCCGATTCCTGTCGCTGCGCCACCGGTTGCGCCACCGCCCGTTGTCGAGCGGCCTGTCGTAGAGCCGCCTGTCGTAGAGCCGGTGCCGACACCCCCGCCTCAGGTCCACGCCACCGCCGAACCTGCGCCGCTGCGCGAGGCGCCGGTGACCAGCGTTCAAACCCCGGCCACGCCGCCCAAGCCGCTCGACGCCGCCCAGCCCGACCTGTTGCAAGCCTTCCTGCGCGGCGCCGGGCTGGATCAGTTGCGCCTGGACCAGGCCCAGGCCGAGGCGCAGATGGAAAGCATCGGGCGCAGCTATCGGCTGATGGTCGAAGGCTTGATCGATGTCTTGCGTGCCCGCAGCAGCCTCAAGGGCGAGTTCCGCATTCAGCAAACGATGATCCAGCCGGTGGAAAACAACCCGCTGAAGTTCGCCCCCAATGTCGAGGAGGCCATGTTGTTGCTGCTGCGCCATGGCAATCAGGCGTTCATGGCGCCGGATGTGGCGGTGCGTGACAGCTTCGACGACCTGCGCGCTCACCAACTGGCAGTGATGGCCGGCGTGGAAGCGGCCATCAAGCATTTGCTGGCGCGCTTTGAGCCGGCGCAACTGGAAGAGCGCATGGGCAAACCCGCTGGTCTGTCGAGCATTTTCAACGGCTCGCGACAGGCTCAGTACTGGCAGCAATTCACCGAGCTCTACAGCAACATTTCCCGGGAAGCCCAGGAGGATTTCCAGGACCTGTTCGGACGCGAATTCAGTCGCGCCTACGAAGAGCACAGCGCGCGACAGCGCCGCCTATAACACTTTTAAAAGCAATCAACGGATAGCTCAAACGTCATTGAGGACGCAGGATGATTTTCAGGTTTTTACTCGCAGTCGCCACCGTGCTTCTGCTGACGGCATGCGCCAAGGATGCGGCCGATCCACAGTCCGAAGAGGCTGACACCGCCGCCGTCGAACTGCACTTTCACGCCATTGCCGGCCTCAACCCCGGCGCCACCGGCCATCCGGCGCCGGTCCGGGTGCGAATTTTCGAACTGAAAAATGCCGCCACCTTCGCCCGCTCCGATTATTTCGCCCTGGCCGAACGGGCCCAGGCGACCCTCGGTGCCGACCTGATCGATCAGGACGAAGTGCTGGTCCAGCCCGGTCAGCAGTTGAGCCTGCAACGCGATCTCGATCCGGCTACCCGCCATATCGGCGTGCTGGTGGGCTATCGCGAACTGGACCGGTCACTGTGGCGCACGGTGATGAATGTCCCGCCGCGCCAATACACCGAATACCAGATCAGCCTCGACGTGCGCGCCGTGCGCAGCGCCGTCGTCGTTCCCCCATCCAGCCCTGCCCAATAAGCAATCGGAGCCCCCATGTCCTGGAACAATCGCGTGGTCTGGTCGGAAGGCATGTTCATTGGAACGCAGCACTTCCAGCAGCATGACCGTTACCTGGAAAACCTCATCGACGCCCGTAGCCGTCCGCTGTCGGCCGGCGCCTGGGGTTTTTCCCAATTGCTGATCGACCAGGGCCTGCTGGCCCAGGGCAAGCTGGCGATCGTTTCGGCGCGGGGCCTGCTGCCGGACGGCACACCGTTCAACATCCCCGAGGATGACCTGGCGCCGACTCCGCTGAACGTCGATGACAACCTGCGCGATGGTCTGGTGTATCTGGCTTTGCCGCTCAAGCGTGCCGGTGCGCGTGACACCGTTGACGAAGGTGAAGCCCTCGGCGCTGCGCGCTACGTGAGCCAAGTGTGCGAAGTGCGTGACGATAACGCACCGTTCGAGAACCGCGCGCCGGTTGCCTTGGGTTCGCGGGCCTTGCGCCTGTTGACCGCGCAGGACGGCATCAGTGACTACGCCGCCATCGGCCTGGTACGCATCAAGGAGAAACGCGCCGACCGCGCCCTGGTGCTGGACGACAGCTACATCCCGCCGCTGCTGGATGTGGCCGCCTCCAAACCGTTGGCCGCGTTTCGCAGCGAACTGTTGGGCCTGCTCCATCAACGCGGCGAAGCCCTCGCCGGGCGGGTGGTGGCGTCCGGTGCCGGGGGCGCCTCGGAGATCGCCGATTTCATGCTGCTGCAATTGGTCAACCGCGCGCAGCCGCTGATCCAGCACCTGAGCCAGTTGAGCCCGTTGCACCCCGAACGGTTCTACAGCGAGCTGGTCAGCCTGGCCGGTGAGTTCTCGACCTTCACCGCCTCGGGGCGTCGGCCGCAAGAATATCCGCAATACCAGCATGATGACCTGGCGCTCAGCTACGCGCCGGTCATGCAAGCCCTGCGTGAGGCCCTGTCGATGCTGATCGACAGCAAGGCCACGCCGATTCCGATTGTCGAGAAAGCCTACGGCATCCACGTGGCGATGCTGGCCGACAAGACCCTGCTCGAGAGCGCCAGTTTCATCCTGGTGGTGCGTGCCGATGTCCCGGCCGAAACCCTGCGCGGTCGCTTCGGCCAGCAGAGCAAGGTCGGTTCGGTGGAGCACATTCGCGATCTGGTCAACCTGCAGCTGCCGGGCATCGGCCTGCTGCCGTTGCCGGTGGCGCCACGCCAGCTTCCGTACCACGCCGGCTCCACTTACTACGAACTCGACCGCGGTAGCGATCACTGGCAGCAATTGAGCAACTCCGGCGGGTTCGCGTTCCACATCGCCGGCCAGTTCCCGGGGCTGAATCTGGCTTTCTGGGCGATCCGAGGATAAACCGCGATGAGCAACGACGATCGTACTCAGTTCATGCCGACGCCCGGTGGCCGTGGCGCCGACCCATTCCGCCCGGACTCTGGCCGTCCGGACCCTGGTCGTCCACAGCCGGCGCCCGCACCGCTATCGATGCCGGCCGCCCCGGTCCTGACCGGCAAGGCCCAAGGCCTCAACCCGCTGGAAAGCGCGGCCGGTCCGCTGCTGGCGCTGTTGACGCGCCTGCGCAACACCATTGCCCATCCGGCTCCGGCCAGTCTGCGGGCGCAACTGTTGGCGTACCTGCGTCAATTCGAGGAGCGCGCCGAAGCCGCCGGCGTGGTGCGCAATGACGTGCTGCTGGCTCGTTACGCCCTGTGCACCGCCCTGGATGAAGCCGTGTTGAGTACCCCCTGGGGCGGCACCAGCGACTGGGGCAAACAGAGCCTGCTGATCACCGTGCACAACGAAGCCTGGGGCGGTGAGAAGGTGTTCCAGCTTCTGGAGCATTGCCTGCAAAGTCCACGGGAACGCTTGTACCTACTGGAGCTTCTGTACCTGTGCATGTGCCTGGGTTTCGAAGGGCGCTACCGGGTGATGAACGACGGGCGCAGCCAACTGGAAGCCTTGCGCGAGCGCACCAGCGCGGTGATCCGCAGCGCCCGTGGCGACTACGAGCGTGAGCTGTCGCCGCACTGGCGCGGCGTCACCGTGGCCCGGGATCGGCTGGCGCAATTCATGCCGCCGTGGATCGCCGTAGCCATCGGCGCGGCCTTGTTGCTAGCGCTGCTGTTCGGTCTGCGCATGAAACTGGCTTCCGATGCCGAGCCGGTGTTCAAGAACATCCATGCCCTGGGAGAAATCCCGGTGCAGGCCATCGACCGCCCCGTGGTGCAGCCCAATGTAATCGAGCGACCACGCCTGGCCGGTTTCCTGGCCGATGAAATCCGGGCCGGTCGGGTCGCGGTGGAAGATGCCGTGGATCGCTCGGTGGTGACCATCCGTGGCGATGAACTGTTCGCCTCGGGCAGCGCCAGCATCTCCGACGATCTTGAGCCGCTGATGCTGCGCATCGCCGATGCCATTCGCAAGGTCAAGGGCCAGGTCCTGGTGACCGGCCACAGCGACAATCGCCCGATTGCCACCCTCAGGTTCCCATCCAACTGGGCGTTGTCCGAAGCGCGGGCCAAGTCGGTGCTGCAAATCCTTTCGGCCAAGACCGGCCAGGCCGAGCGCTTCAGCGCCGAAGGCCGCAGCGACACCGAGCCGTTGGCTTCCAACGCCACCGCAGGGGGGCGTGCGCGCAATCGTCGGGTTGAAATCACAGTATTGGCGGAGGGGGTCGAGTGAAGGCGTTTTTCAGTTTTATGATCCGCTGGGTCATCCCGCTGCTGGGGCTGATCGCCCTGAGCCTGATCATCTGGTTCGTCGGCCCGTTGCTGGACTGGCTGGTGCCCGAAGGCCGTCGTTGGGCGTTGATCATCCTGGTGTTTGCGGTGTGGATCGCCTACCGGGTGTTTCGCATCATCCAGGCGCGCCGGCAGGCCGCCGAAGTCATGCGCAGCCTGGCCGCACAAACCCCGCCCGACCCTACCAGCATCGCGACGGCCGAAGAACTCGAAACCCTGCGCCAGCGCATGGACGAAGCCTTGGCGCTGTTGAAGAAAGCCAAGCTGGGTGGGGACGAGCGCCGCAACCTCTACGAACTGCCGTGGTACGTGATCATCGGCCCGCCGGGTTCGGGCAAGACCACTGCGCTGGTCAACTCCGGGCTGCATTTCCCGTTGGCCGCGCAACTGGGCGCCGGCGCGGTACGGGGCGTGGGCGGCACGCGCAACTGCGATTGGTGGTTTACTGACCAGGCGGTGCTGCTCGACACCGCTGGCCGCTACACCACTCAGGACAGCGACGCGACTGTCGACAAGGCCGCGTGGCTGGGCTTTCTCGGGCTGCTGAAAAAACAACGCGCCCGTCGCCCGATTGACGGTGCGTTCATTGCCATCAGTCTGTCGGACCTGCTGCTGGGCAGCGACGCCGAGCGCGCGGCTCATGCTGCGGCGATTCGCTTGCGCATCCAGGAGCTGTACACCCAACTGGGCGTACGCTTCCCGATCTACCTGATGCTGACCAAGCTCGACCTGGTGCCCGGGTTCATGGAGTTCTTCGACAGCCTGAGCAAGGAAGAGCGCGCCCAGGTCTGGGGCATGACCTTCGCCCTGGACGATGGCAAGAGCAACGACAGCCCGTTGGCGCATCTGCAAAGCGAATTCGCCGGCCTTGAGCAGCGCCTCAACGACCGCCTGGTGGAACGCTTGCAGCAAGAGCGCGACCCGGCGCGGCGCGACTTGATCTACGGTTTCCCGCAACAGTTCGGCGCGCTGAAAGATTGTCTGCAAAGTTTCCTCGAAGGCGTGTTCAAACCCAATGCCTTCGAAGAGCGTGTGCTGCTGCGCGGGGTGTATTTCACCAGCGGCACCCAGGAAGGCAGCCCGATCGATCGCTTGATCGGCTCCATGGCCCAGAGCATGAATCTGGACCGTCAGCACCTGGCACGCCAGACCGGCACCGGGCGCAGTTACTTCATCGAAAAACTCTTCACCGCCGTGGCGTTCGCCGAGCGTGGGTTGGTGGGCGTCGATCCCAAGGTCGAGCGTCGACGCAAGTGGATCGCCCGGGGCGTATTGGCCTCCACTGTGGCTTTGGTGCTGGTGGTTTCGACGTTGTGGTGGATCAGCTGTCGGGCCAACCAGGCGTACATCACCCAGGTCGATCAGAAAGTCGCGCCGCTGGGTCAGGCCGTGCAGAGCCTCAGTCCGGCACAACGCGATGTCCTCGCCGTATTGCCATTGCTCAACGCCGTGAAGCACCTGGCCGACGACGCGCCCGATTGGGCCGAGGGCCTGGGTCTGTATCAGGGCGACATGCTCGAAGCCGAGTCCGGCAGTGTCTATCGCAAGTTGCTGATCGCCGTGTTCGCGCCACGCTTGCTGACACGTATCGAAGAGCAACTGCACAGCGGCGGCAGTTCGGATTTCCTCTATGAAGGATTGAAGGCCTACCTGATGCTCGCTGACAACGAGCACTACGATGCCGACTTCATCAAGGCCTGGGTTGCTCTGGATTGGGACCGCAGCCTGCCGCGTGACCTGCCGGCCGATCAACGTCTGGCCCTGGGCGAGCATTTACAGGCGCTGTTCGAGCGTCGTCCGCCCACCGCCCGCCTGGACCCGCGCTTGATCGAAGACCTGCGCCGGCAATTGCAGCAACTGCCCGTGGCCCAGCGCGTCTATGACCGGGTCAAGCGCCAGAAACTGCCCGAGGGCATCGCCGATTTTCGCCTCAACGAAGCCGCCGGGCGCGACGCTGCGCTGGTGTTCAGCCGCAAGAGCGGCAAACCCTTGGGCGAGCCACTAAGCGGGTTCTTCACGGTCAAGGGCTACCGTCAGGGCTTTTTGCTCACCAGCTTGAACCAGGCTGGAACGCTGGCTGAAGAGCAATGGGTGTTGGGTCGCGACGAGGCCGGGCAGCAGGACGTCGCCAGCCTGGCCGCCGAAGTGCGCCGCCTGTATTTCCAGGACTATCAGCGCCAATGGGACGCCTTGCTGGCCGACATCGACTTTGTGCCGATCACCAGCGTGGCCCAGGCCGCCGATGTCTTGCGGGTCCTGTCCGGGCCAAGTTCGCCGTTGAAAAAACTGCTGGTGGCGGTGGCGAAAGAGACCGACCTGCAACAGGAGGAACGCTTGCTGGCGGCCCAAGGCGAGCAGGTCGAAGGCGGTGTGGACAAGCTCAAGGAGCGCCTGGGCAGCTTGCTCGGCCAGGAGCAAGCGGCGCAAAACGCACCCCAGGCCAGCGTTGATCCGGTCACTGCGCATTTCGCCGAGCTCAACAGCATCGTCAGCAAAAATGAAGGCGAACCGGCGGCTATCGATGGCCTGCTCGCCGACATGAATGCCTTGTACGTGCAGGTCAGCGCCATGGTCGGCGCCAGCGGCGACGCCCTGCTCGGCGAAGCCAAGAACCAGGCCCAGGCTGCTGCCACACGGGTCAGCCTCAACGCCGAACGCCAGCCGCCGCTGGTGCAAGGCCTGGTCAAATCGGTGGTCAACTCCACCACCAACAGCATGATGGGCGGGGTGCGCAATCAACTGAACGCCGCCTGGACCAGCGAAGTGGTGAACATCTACCGCCAGTCCCTGGCCGGTCGTTATCCCATGTCGCCGGGCAGTGCGCGGGACGCAACCCTGGACGACTTCGGTCAGTTCTTCGGCGTCGGCGGGGTGATGGACAACTACTTCCGCAAATACCTGCAGCCCTACGTCGACACCTCGACCCCGGCCTGGCGCTGGCAGCCGGGTGCGGCACAGAAGCTCGGTATCGCCCCTGGCGTGCTGCAAACCTTCCAGCGTGCGGCCACCATCCGCGATGCGTTTTTCCGTTCCGGCGGCACCCAGCCGATGGTGCGCTTCGAGCTCAAGCCGGTGGCGATGGACTCGACCATCACCCAGTTTTTGCTCGACCTCGACGGCCAGCAACTGAGCTACGACCACGGCCCGAGTCGTCCGACCGCCATGCAGTGGCCCAACCCCGGCAGCATCGGCGTGGTACGGATCTCGATCCTGCCGCCCTCGACCAATGGTCGTTCTGGTATCACTCTGGACGGCCCGTGGGCCTGGTTCCGCCTGTTGGAACAATCGGACCTGACCGCCGGCAACTCGCCAGACCGCTTCAACCTGCGGCTGCGGGTCGACGGCGCCAGCGCCTCTTACGAGCTGCGGGCCAACAGTGCCTTCAACCCGTTCAAGAGCCGCGTGCTCAGCGGCTTCAGCCTGCCGGAGCGTCTATGAGTACACCGGGCTTCTATGGAAAGTTGGCCAGCCGCGGGGACTTCGTCAGCCGGGGCTTGCCCCAGAGTTTTATCGGCCCGTGGGATTCGTGGCTGGCGGCGGGATTGCTCGCCAGCCAGACCGGCCTGGGCGAGCGTTGGCTGGATGCCTATCTGGTCAGCCCGCTGTGGCGCTTCATGGTCGCGCCCGGGGTCTGTGGGCCCGACGCCGCCGTGGGCGTGGTGATGCCGAGTATCGATCGGGTCGGCCGTTATTTTCCGCTGACCGTCGCGGTGTTGCTGGACCCCGACGCGGACCCGGCGTCCGTGGTGGGCGGTGCGGACGAGTGGTTTGAGCGGGTGGAGAACCTGTTGCTGAGCACGTTGAGTGTGGAGGCCAGTTTCGAAGCGTTCAACGAACAGTTGGAGACCCTCGGCAGCCCGATGTATCTGCCGCGCACGCCGGGCAGCCGCTTTGCCAGCCTGCATCGCTTCGACGCCACCGACCCGCAGCGGCGCATGAGCGCCCTGGCCGAAGCGGCCTGCGAAGGCGTGAGCGTGTGGTGGGGCCAGGGTTCGGAACGTATCGCGCCCGGTCTGATGCGCTGCCAGGGTTTGCCGGCCGCCGCTGATTTTGCGCAATTTTTGCTCGGCCAAGAAGGTGTTGTGTAGATGCGTCCAAGTGCTGGGAAAGCCTTCAAGTCTGCAAGCAAGAGCCATGTCGGCATGGTTCGCCAGGTCAACGAAGACGCGTGCCTGGAACTGCCGGAAAACGGCCTGTGGGTGGTCGCCGATGGCATGGGTGGGCACGCGGCGGGCGACTACGTCAGCAGTCTGATCGTCGACAGCCTGCGCGGCATTGCCGCGGGCCGTTCGCTGGACGAATACGTCGCCGCGCTGCACAGCGACTTGCTGCGGGTCAACGCCGCCGTGCGTGAAGAAACCGCCAACCGTGGCGTGACCATGATGGGCAGCACTGTGGTGGTGCTGGTTGCGCGGGACCTGCGCGGCATGTGCCTGTGGGCCGGTGACAGTCGTTTGTATCGCCTGCGCGACGGCAAGCTCGACAGCATCTCCCGCGATCACAGCTACGTCCAGGACCTGCAGGACAGTGGCCTGCTCAGCGAAGCCGAAGCCCGGGTGCATCCACGGGCCAACATCGTTACCCGTGCCATCGGGGTCGAGGCGCAACTGAATCTGGCGATGGTCGAGTTGCTGCTGGTGCCCGGCGACAGCTACCTGCTGTGCAGCGACGGCCTGACCAAGACCGTCGAGGACGATGAAATCCGTGAAGTCCTGAACCACGACGATCCCGGTGAGATCGCCAGCAGCCTGGTGTCCCTGGGCCTGATGCGTGGCGCGCCGGACAACATCACTGTGGTTGTCGTGAAGGTGCCGTCATGAGCTTGACCTTGAACATTGTCATCCCTGGCTACGACATCGAAGGGCCGATCGGTGAAGGCGCGATGGCCAGCGTCTACCTGGCGACCCAGCGCTCGCTGGAGCGCAAGGTGGCGCTGAAAGTCATGGCGGCCGCGTTGGCGGCCGACCCGACGTTCTGCGAGCGCTTCCTGCGCGAAGGCAAGACCCTGGCGCGTCTGTCCCATCCGCACACGGTCACCATCCATGACATCGGCAACGTCGGTGAGCTGTATTACATGGCCATGGAATACCTGCCCAACGGCACGCTCAAGGAGCGCATCGCCGCCGGCCTGTCGCCGGAGCAGGGCCTGATCTACATCCGCCAGATTGCCTCGGCCCTGGGCTACGCCCATGGCTTGGGCCTGGTGCACCGTGACGTCAAGCCGGCCAACATCCTGTTCCGCGCTGACGGTACGGCGGTGCTCTCGGACTTCGGCATCGCCAAGTCCCTGGACGACCGCACCCAATTCACCCAGGCCGGTTTCGCCGTCGGCACGCCCAGCTACATGAGCCCGGAACAGGCCCGTGGGCAAGACATCGACGGTCGGGCCGACCTGTATGCCCTGGGCGTGGTGCTCTACGAAATCCTTGTCGGCAAACTGCCGTATACCGGCAACGACGCGCTGTCCACGGCCCTGGCGCACTTGACCGAACCGCTGCCGGAGTTGCCGGTGCATCACGGTCATTACCAGGACGTACTGCGCAAACTGCTGGCCAAAGACCCGGCGGAGCGTTTCCCGGATGCAGCGGCTCTCTTGCGGGCGCTGGACAATCTGCCCGAGGAGTCGGCGCAAGCGACGCTGATCCGGCCGTTGCCGCTGCCCGTGTCGACGCCACCGAGCGGCGATGACCTGGCTGGATTGACTCCGGTGTCCATCGATATTCCGACAGGGCCGGCACAGCCGCAATCCCAGCCCAAGCCAACCCCGCCGCCGGTGAGCCCGACTCAACGCTCTAGCGTTTCGTCGCAGCCCAAGACCCCGCTATTCGCCCTGGCCGCCGTCGCGGTGGCCGTGGCGCTGGCGTTGGGGGGTGGGGCTTATTGGTGGCTGTCGGGCGATGGTGGAGAAGCCACGAAGCCGCCGATTGTCTCGACGCCGCCGGTAAATCCACCACCGGTGAAAACTCCGGAAGTGCCCCCGGCAAAACCGCCTGTGGCAACGCAGGCCGATGGCGGCCAGCGTCCATTGTTGATGGCTGGCAAGAAAACCCTGTTCCAGCGAGTGCTGAGCAAACCGGGCGCCAAGCTCACTGAAGAAGCGGGCGCTGCGCCGGGCAAGGCGTTGCCGGCGTTTTCCGTGCTGTACGTGTATGAGCGTAAAGACCTCGATGGCAGCCCCTGGTTGCGGGTCGGCGCGGCCACGGACGGGCGCAGCGACGGCTGGTTGCCGGCCACGCAGGTCAGCGACTGGAAGCAAAGCCTGGTGCTCAAGTTCACCGAGCGTTCCGGCCGTGCGCCGGTAATGTTCCTGCGCCAGCCCGGCGAAGTGGAAAAGCTGCTGGCCGACCCTTCGGCGGCCAGGAATGTCTTGCTCAAGGCCCAGCAGAACCGTGAAGACAATCAGCAAGTGCTGGCCCTGGAACCGGCCGCCAGCGCCGTGCCGCAGAATCAGTTCTACCTGTTGCCGATCTTCGATTCCCGCGAAAGCTTCGATGAGACCGGCCAACCGGTGCAGCTGCTGAACGTGGCCTCCATCGATCCCGGCAACACGCCGAAGGCTACCCCCAACACGCCCATCAGCACCGCCAGCGCCGACGCGTTCCGTACCGCCGTGGTGCTGGTGGTGGACACCACCGTGTCGATGCAGCCCTACATCGATCAGGTCCGCGACGTGGTCCACGAGCTGCAAAGCCGCATCGCCGAGCGTGGCGAGCTGGACAGTGTCAGCTTCGGCATGGTGGGTTTTCGCAGCAGCACCCAGAAAACCCCCGGCCTGGAATACGTCGCCAAGACCCTGATCACCTTGGAGCAGGGCCGCGACCCGCAACGCTTCATGGAGATGGCGCGACAGGTCAAGGCGTCCACGGTGTCGAGCCATTCGTTCAACGAGGATGCGTTTGCCGGCGTCATGGAAGCGGTGGAGGGCATGGACTGGTCCGGTTATGGCGGGCGCTTGATTCTGTTGGTCACCGACGCTGGCGCCCTGCGCAAGAACGATCCGTTTGCCGCCACGCAAATGAACGAGGCCGAAGTGCGGCAGGCGGCGCTGGGTAAACAGATCAAGATCTACGCCCTGCACCTGCTCAGCGACGCTGGCAAGAAAACACACGGCGGTGCGCAGAGCCAATATCGCACCCTGACCGCCGACGCCAACCCGCAGATCGGTGACCTGTACATTCCGGTGCCGGGCGCCGATGTGCGCAAGTTGGGTGAGCGCGTCGACGAGATCGGCTCGGTGTTCGCCGACCTGGTGCACCAGGTGCGCAGCAACAAACCGCAAAGCGTGCCGCAGTTGGGCGCGGCGCCGAGCCTGAGCGATAAATCGGCGGCGGTGGGCTACGCGATGCACATGGACTTTTTGGGACGCAAATCCGCCAGCCAGGCCCCGCAATTGGTCAGCGCCTGGACTGCCGACCGTGACCTGACCAACCCGGCGCTGCCGGCGTTCCAGGTGTGCGTGATGCTGACCAAACTGCAACTCAACGACTTGCAGCAGTCGCTGAAGCTGATCGTCGATGCGGCGCGCAAGACCCAGACTTCGCCCAAGGATTTCTTCCAGGAAATCGCCAGCGCCAGTGCCTACATGAGCCGTGATCCTTCGGCGTTGCGCAAGGGCGGCAACCTGGCTGATGGCGGGATTCTCGGTGAGTACCTCGAAGGGCTGCCGTACCGCAGCAAGTCGCTGAACATGACCCAGGATTTGTGGCTGTCCCTGAGCGTGGCCGAGCAGGAAGATTTCATCGACGAGCTGGATTCGAAAATCCGCCTCTACGAGACCTTCCACAACGATCTGGCCAACTGGGTGCGGTTCGGCGATGCCGAGCCGGGCGATGCCCTGTACCGCGTTCCATTGTCGACGCTGCCGTGATGCTGAATATGAGCGCCGTACACAAAAGCCGGGGCGTCGGCAGCCAGCGCTACAGCCTGGTGATTCCACGGCTGCAATTGCGTGCCGGCGAACAACTGGCGGTGGTCGGCCCCAGCGGTTGCGGCAAGAGCACTTTGCTGGATCTGCTGGCCTTGGTGCTGGCGCCGGATCAGGCCGGGCAGTTTGACTTCATACCGGCCAACACGCCGTTGGACATCGCCGCGCTGTGGCGTGCGGGGCAGCAGGGCACCTTGGCGGACCTGCGCAGCCGGCATTTGGGTTATGTGCTGCAAACCGGTGGTTTGCTGGGTTTTCTGGACGTGCGCGGCAACATCGAGTTGTCGCGCAAACTGCTTGGCATGGCGGATGACGGCAGCGTCACGCGCCTGGTCGGTCAACTGGACATCGCCGACCAACTGGGCAAGAAGCCGGCGGATTTGTCCGTCGGCCAGCGCCAGCGGGTCAGTTGCGCCCGCGCCTTGGCGCATGGGCCGCGCCTGTTGCTGGCGGATGAACCCACCGCAGCCCTCGACCCACTGAACGCTGAGCGGGTCATGCAGTTGCTGGTGGCCCAGGCCCGCGATCACGGTGTGTGTTGTGTGGTCGCCACCCACGATGAGTCACTGGCCCGCGCCAGCGGTTTGCAGGTGCGGCGCATCAGTTGTCGTCGCGACGCCGATGGTGGCGTCACCGCAACCCTCGGGGAGGCTTGCTGATGCGCGGCGCGCTGGTGGCTTCCCTGGCCTGGCAGGATTACCGCAACGACGCCTGGCTGTCGGCCTGTTCGGTGCTGGCGCTGGTGGCGGTGGTCGCGCCGTTGCTGGTGTTGTTCGGCCTGAAATTCGGTCTGGTCAGCAGCCTCACCGAGCGCCTCGAGAATGATCCGGCTACCCGGGAAATCATCCCGTTGGGTGGCGGCCGGTTCAGCGCTGAGTTCGTCGAGCAATTGGGCCGGCGCAACGACGTGGCGTTTGCCCTGGCCCGCACGCGGCAGATTGCGGCCACTGCGGATTTGAGCCGCGAGGCTGAGCCCGTCACCGTCGAGATGATCCCCACGGCGGCCAATGATCCTTTGTTTGAGCGCCTGCCGGTGCCGCAAGGCCTGGATCAAGTGGTGCTCAGCCACACCGCCGCCGAAAAACTCGGCGCCAGGGCCGGTGATTGGCTGCAGGCCAGTTTCGGTCGGCAGGTGGCCGGTCGTAGCGAGGCGCAGCGCACGCGCGTGCAGGTGTTGCACGTACTGCCGCTGCAAGCCTTTGCCCGGGATGGTTTGTTCGCGCCGCTGGCGCTGCTGGAAGCGGCCGAGGATTACCGCGACGGTCGCGCCGTGCCCGCGTTCGGCTGGCCGGGCGACGCGGTGGGGCAGAGCGCGCAGCGGGTCTACCCGGCGTTTCGCCTGTACGCCCGCAACCTGGGTGATGTGGAGCCGCTGCGCGAGTATTTCGCGGCGCAGAACCTGCTGGTGTCCACCCAGGCCCAGACCATCGCACAGGTGCAATCGCTGAGCCGCAACCTGTCGATTGTGTTCTGGATCATCGCTGGGTTGGCGTTGGCGGGAGCGTTCGCGGCGATTTTTGCCGGTGCCCTGGCGGCGGTCGAGCGTAAGCGCCGGGAACTGTCGGTGTTGCGCCTGCTGGGGGTTTCTACGGCGGCGCTGTTGTTGTTCGTGGTGTTGCAGGCGCTCTACAGCGCCGCACTGGCGGCCTTGTTGAGTGCCGGACTGTATGGCCTGGCGCAGTCGGGCCTCAATTATTTATTTGCGCAGTTGCCGGGCGAGTACGCCAGCCATCTGTTGCCGCGTCACTACACCTTGGCTCTGGTGGCCGTGCTCGGCGTCAGCGCCGTGGCGGCGGCTTGTGGTGGCTGGCGGGTGGCGCGCATCCAGGCGTGTGAAGGAATTCGCGATGTATAAGTTATTGGGCGCCGCCGTGGCGCTGAGCCTGGCCGGTTTAACCTGGGCCGACGAAAGCACCGACAAACTGGACAACCCCAAACCGCTGCCCGGTGACGTCAGCCTGCCGCTGCCGTGCGAAGGGCAAATGGTGTTCCGTTACGTCTACATCCTCGCCCAAGGCACCCTGGATGATCGGGAGATCAGCCTTGGCTACCCGTTCAGCGAGGGCGAGGCCGGCTATAAGCAGTCGTTCATTTCCGGTTACCGTCGGGACTTCATCAACGGCCAGTTCACCCTCAAGGACCTGCCCAAGGACTGGAACAAAACCATCGCGCCGTTGATGCCCAAGGCTGACGCCAAGACCCCGCTCAAACCGATGCTGTACTTCATCGGCAAATACGAGGTCACCGCTCGCCAATACGTCCAGGTCATGGCCCAGGCGCAGTCGTTGGCCAGCGGCGAACCCGCGCCGGCCTGCGAGACCCTCAAAACCGAGCTGCCCCAAGGCATGGCCGGGCGTTTGCCCAAGGTGAAACTGTCCAAGTTCGAGGCCGAACGTTTTGCGGCGGTGTACAGCGCCTGGCTGATGAAATACCACAAGGATCTGCTGCCGGTGAGCGGTCGCGGCACCTCCGCCGAAGACGGCGGGCTGGGCTTCGTGCGTTTGCCCACCGAAGTCGAGTGGGAATTCGCCGCCCGTGGCGGGCAAGCCGTCAGCCGCCAGGACTTGGAGGGGCGCTTGTTTCCCCGACGTCTGGAAGGCAGTGAAAGCGATGGGCCACTGGCCGACTGGGCGGTGTTCAATCAGGTCGCTGGCGGCACCGGCCAGGCGGCGCGGCTGATGCCCGTCGGGATCAAACTGCCAAATCCCATCGGCTTGTTCGACGTGATCGGCAACGCCGCCGAGATGGTTCAGGAGTCCTTCCAACTGGTGCATGCCGGTCGCCGCCAGGGCGCCTACGGTGGCTTCGTGGTCAAGGGCGGTAACTACCTGGAAGGCGAAGGCACGCTGTTCACCGGAATGCGCCGCGAGTATCCGTTGTTCGCCGCCGACGGCACCGAGCAAAGCAACGAAACCACCGGGTTCCGCGTGGCGGTCGGGGCATTGTCGGCGCCGCGCTCACGTTACAAAGAGCTGTTCGCCCAATGGGAGAAAGAAGGCCGCCTCGCATCCCTGACTGATGCCATCGATGAAGCCGAAGACCCGACCAAGCGCCTGGACAGCATCATCGCCGCCAGCGTCGACCCACGCCTGCAGGCCGAGCTAGGGCTGGTCAACGAAGAGCTCAAGCGCAACGTCTCGCTCATCGCCCAGCAGCGCGAGGAAGCGGCGGGCAACCTGATCCAGTCGGCGGCCCTGGTGGTCGAGACCATCAATAACTACAACATTCGCCTGACCAATTTGCAGAACAGTCGCCAGCAGGCCTTGGACGCCAAGGACGAGGCCAGCGCCAAGCTGTTCGCCACGGCCATCAACAACGGCCGCAGCGCGCTCGAGGGCGCCGTGGCGATTTACATCGACAACCTGGCCACCGGCACGCGTTACACCGATGCCGTGATCCAGGCGCAGTTTCAACGCATCAAGGAGGAATTGGAGCGCAAGCCGGTGCTGGGCAAGAGCCTGGTGGCGCGCGCAACGTTATTCGTTCGCCATGTCGGTCAGTATCGTCAGCAAAAACGAGCCGACCCGGCGGCGATATTGAAGGAACTGCTCGCATCGAGCAGTCAGCGGTCTTGATCGTTGATTGTCAGCGAGCTTGGAAGGGACTCAGACGGCGGTGGGCCGTGCTGAGCTGGTCAACACTTAAAAAGAGAACACAATCATGCTTTTCTCCCGTAAACCTTTTGCTTCGGTTTCCAAGCGTCACCTGCTGATGGTCGCTGTCGGCTTCAGCACCGTCCTGACCGGCTGCGCTACGTCGCCGACTTCCAAGGTCGCGTCGAGCACCAAGGTCGAGTACTACCCTAACTGCTACGAGCCGGTGCAGCACTTGCGCTCCACCGAGGGGAACATGACCAAATCGGTACTCACCGGCGCAGCCGTCGGTGCGGTCGGTGGTGCCCTGTTGGGTGCGCTGACCGATTCGGAAAACCGTGGCCGCAACGCCGCCATCGGCGCCGCCGGTGGTGCCTTGGCCGGTGGCGCAACCGGTTACTACACCGAGCGTCAGAAGCAGATCGCCGATGACAACCAGCGCATCGCCTCCTACGCCGCTGACGTCAACAAAAGCGCCGCCGATATCGATCGCAGCACCGCGTACGCCAAGGCTTCGCAGCAGTGCTACCAGAGCGCGTTCACCAAGCTGGTGGCCGACCGCAAGGCCAAGACCGTCAACGAAACTGAAGGCCGCAAGCGCTTGGCAGAAATCGTCTCCGGCCTGAAAGAGTCCAACGACCTGATCGTCGCAGTCAACGGCAAAGCCGCCGAAGACCTGAACAACTACACCCAGGCCTATGAAAAAGACCTGCAACAAGTGGGTGTGCAGCGTACTGACGTGGTGACCGTAGCGACCGCCGAAACCAAGCCGGTTGTGGCTTCGACCAAGACCAAAAAAGCGGTGAAACCGGCGAAAAAACCGGTGTTGCCAACCGTGCCGAAAGAAGCGGTAACCACCGAGAAAACCCTGCAGACCGCCAAGGCCAAGCAGGATGAAAGCAAGCAGGTCGCCAGCGCCGGCACCAGCCAGGTCAACAGCATGTGCAAAAACCCGGACCTGGGTGACTGGGCACCGGTGCCTTGCCCGAATGTTTGATTGACTGTTGCTGATCATTCCCTCGAGGGAGTGATCAATGCACAAAAACCTGTGGGAGCGAGGCTGCTCGCGATAGCGGTGGTTCAGTTGGCATCAATGTGGACTGATACGCCGCCATCGCGAGCAGGCTCGCTCCCACATTTGTTTTGTGTTGGTTTGAATATCCGCGACTGCTCTCAATCCCCTGTGGGAGCAAAGCTTGCTCGCGAGGCGGCCTGACAGCCGGCCTGGCTCTCTCGGTTGTACGTCGATCAAACTGTGGGAGCGAGCCTGCTCGCGATGGCGGCCTGATAGCCGGCCAGGATTTGGTTGACTGGGTACATATCCGTTGCTGCGGTAGCGGCTGCTGGCGGTTCCGCCCTTACGGCGGGTCACTTTTGGCAAACGCCCCAAAAGTAACCAAAAGGTCTTGCCCCACCACTCGGTGCCTCGCCTAGGCTCGGCATGCCCGAACGCAGGCATTGCTCCGTGGGCCCGCCGCGAAGGGCCATCCATGGCCCAGCGCGGCTATCCCGGCATCCATGCCGGGATGCCCACTACGCAATACCTGCGTTCGGCCAGCGTGGTTAACGGGGCCCCCAGATCAAAATCAAAAGCGAGGCGGCCTGACAGCCGACCTATCTCATGCGGCTGTGCATCAATCGGACCTGTTTGAGCAGGCACTTGTGGGAGCAAAGCTTGCTCGCGAGGCGGCCTGACAGCCGGCCTGGTTCTCCCGGTCGTACTCCAATCCAATTGTGGGAGCGAGCCTGCTCGCGATGGCGTCGGCACAGTTTGCATCAAAGCAAAGCTCTACCCCTTGGTCCCAGGCGCCGCCATCTCCTTCGTTTCCAAATGATCCAACGCCCGTTCAACCAACAACTGAACCCCATCGGCCATGCGGCTGATCGCCAGGGCTACACAGCGGCGTGAGTCATCGACATCGTCAGCCAGGTCGGCGGCGATGGTGCTGATGGAGAGCAGGTCTTCTGAGGCGTTGGCGAGCAGGGTTTCGGTGTCGATGTGGGGGGCGACAATGAAGAGCTGGTTTTTGTCAGGTTCGGACGGTGAGGAAGGCTGGGGTTTGAGGTAGTAATCGAGGGCGCGGGTGGCGGCGTCTTCGAGCTTTTTTTCTTCGAGGGCTTCGACGCGGGATTTATGGCCGCTTTGCGGCGGATTCGGTGTTGCTTTGAACATAATGATTTCCCTGGAGGTGGAGCTGACACCCATCGATTGCACTTCGAAAAAGGTGGCAGCTGTACGTAGGTGTGCAAGACCGGTCCAGGAACCCGGCAGACCCGAAAGTCTCCCACGCGCAGCCGCCATAACAGTCGGCGAGCATAGAAAAATGCTCGGCGAATAGCCATAACGAATGCGTTCCTAGATCGGACTTGCACGTCCGTGTCACCGTTTTTTGCGATGACGGACAAAGGTTAGCGGCGCTCGAAATCGCTGCCTAGTTCATGAACAACGCTGCGTATTGAAGGAAATGTCCGAGGGTTTGGCGGGGAAAAGATCAAAGGATCGCAGTCTTCGGTAGCTCCTACAGAAGTGGATGTAGGAGCTACCGAAGACTGCGATCCTTTGATCTTTCGCTTGGAATTCCATGCCCTGCGCAATTGATCAAGACTTGTTGGGCGACAACTCCGCCATCCCCTTGAGCAACTCGATCGGCAGCGGAAAAACGATGGTGGAGGTCTTGTCCCCGGCAATGGAGCCCAGTGTCTGCATGTAGCGCAGTTGCATGGCGCCAGGCTGGCGACCGAGCATTTCGGCGGCTTGCATGAGTTTTTCCGAGGCTTGCAACTCGCCTTCGGCGTGGATCACCTTGGCCCGTCGTTCCCGCTCTGCTTCGGCTTGCCGGGCGATGGCGCGGATCATCGATTCATTGAGATCCACGTGCTTGATTTCCACGTTGGCCACTTTGATACCCCAGGCGTCGGTCTGGGCGTCCAGCACTTGCTGAATGTCGCTGTTCAGTTGCTCGCGCTCGGCCAGCAATTGGTCCAGGTCATGTTTGCCGAGAACGGCGCGCAAGGTGGTCTGGGCCAGTTGGCTGGTCGCCATGAGGAAGTTTTCGACCTGGATAATCGCCTTCTGTGGATCGAGCACGCGAAAGTACAACACCGCGTTGACCTTCACCGAGACGTTGTCGCGGGTGATCACGTCCTGCGCCGGTACGTCGAGGACAATGGTGCGCAAGTCGACGCGGATCATCTGCTGCACCACGGGAATCAGCAGGATCAGCCCGGGCCCTTTGACCTGCCAGAACCGGCCGAGCTGAAAAACCACCCCGCGTTCGTATTCGCGCAGGATCCGGAACGTTGAAGCCGCCAGTGCTATTAACAGCAACAACAGCATCGTGAAACCGATTTGCATACCCATATCAGGCTCCTTGTGAATCAGCGGCGGCCACTTCCAGTAGCAGACCCTTGCGTGCGATGACCCGCACGGCCTGGCCAGGCCGCAGCGGCATCGCGCTTGTCACCTGCCAGCGTTCGCCTTCCAGCTGGATCCAGCCATGATGGTTATTGCCGGCCTGTAACGCTGTCACCGCCGTGACGCTGCCCAACAACGCGGCATCGCCGCTGACGGGTTGGCGCGGTCGGGTTTTCAATGCGCGGACCAGGAGGGCTATCAGCAAAAAGCCACTGATCAGACCCAGGACGATCATCAGTGGGACCGGTATATCGGCGTTGGTCAGGATGATCGCGCCAATGACGCACAGAATGATGCCGCCCAACCCGGCGACTCCGTAGTTGGGCAGGGCGGCCTCGGCGATCAGCAAGGCCACGCCCGCGGCAATCAGCCAGAAACCCAAGGGATTGGCCGTCAGTAGCGCGAGTCCGTCAGCCGCCAATGCGGGCCCGCTCATGGCCAGCAATGCGACCATCAAACAGCGAATGTTCACTGGATCCTCCGCGATGTGATTGGGAACTCTATCTAGAGTCTAGTTCACGCGTGGTTTGATCGAATTTTGATCAGTCTGGCGGTCGTCAAGAGGCTAGACTGCGGGGAGTAACCCAGCCATCCGATCTATGCTCAGGAGTCCCGCATGCAATCCCCGATCCACAGCCTGCCCGCGCTGTTCAAACAATTGGGCCTGTCTGACGACCCCGTTGATATCGACAAATTCATCACGACCCATTCACCCCTCAAGCCTGAACTGCACTTGGCTGACGCGTTTTTCTGGAGCACAAGCCAGCAGCAGTTACTGCGTGAAGAAATCCTTGAGGACGCGGACTGGGCGGAAGTGGTGGACCAGTTGAATGTGTTGCTGCGCAAGGGACGCAACGAGTGACACGGAAGCAGAACCTGTGGGAGCGGGCTTGCTCGCGAATGCGTCGTATCAGCCAGCATCACCGACAACTGGCCCAGCGCTTTCGCGAGCAAGCCCGCTCCCACAGAGAAAGGTTGTTATTCTTTACTGTTATTAATAAATAGCTTCTTATTCCTTAATCAATCTGGCTCACCTCCCTATACTCGCCTGCAACAGACACGCGGGAGAGCACCCATGCGCAACGAATCGATTCGCTACCTGATTGTGCCGGGCTGGCAAGGATCGCCGCAAAACCACTGGCAAACCCATTGGCAGAACAGCCTGCCCAACAGTGCCCGGGTCGAGCAGGCCGACTGGTTGACCCCTCGGCGTGAAGACTGGGTGGCGGCGCTGGCCCAAGCCATTGCCGCCGACAGCAGGCCGGTGATCCTCATTGCCCATAGCCTGGGTTGCATCACGGTTGCCCATTGGGCGGCCAGCGCGCCGGTGCAGTTTCTGCAGCAGGTGCGCGGGGCGTTACTGGTGGCGCCGGCGGATGTCGAACGGCCGGCCTGCGCGCCTGCGTTGCGCAATTTCGCGCCGATTCCCACCGATCTGCTGCCATTTGCGAGCCAGGTGGTCAGTTCCGACAATGACCCCGCCGTAAGCGTTGAGCGCGCGCTTGAACTGGCGCGTCATTGGGGCGCCGAGGCCGGGATTCTGGCCGGGGCGGGGCATATCAATGTCAAGTCTGGCCATCAGCGTTGGGAGCAGGGGTTCGCCTATCTCTATCGTCTGCAAACCCGCATGGAGCACCACGCCCTGCGTCGCGCCTGAATTTTTTTGCCCTCCCGTCTCCCGGCGGTTGGGGCGGGAGTCTGCCATGAGCTTGCATGAAACACTGGGTCAGCCGTTGCTGACGTTTCCCGACGCACAAAAAAGCCCCCTGAGCATTCGCGCCAAGGCGTTGGTGTTCGTCGACCCGCGTTCGCGGCAACTACGCCACGCATTGGAGCAACTGGCGCCGCGCTCGATCGCGGTACTGATTCGCGGCCAAACCGGTACGGGCAAGGAGTTGCTTGCCCGTTACCTGCATCGTGAAAGCGCTCGCGGTGGGCTGTTCGTTTCGGTCAATTGCGCTGCGATCAGCCCGACTTACGCCGACGCCGAATTGTTCGGTTATGCCGTCGGCAGCCACAACGGCTCGGCCAGTAGCCGCGCCGGCTGGTTCGGCTCGGCCAATGGCGGCACCCTTTATCTGGATGAGATCGGCGATTTACCGCTGCCGATCCAGCTAAAATTGTTGGCGGCTCTGGAGAACCACGAAGTCATCCGCGTCGGCGCCCACCAGCCCAGCCCTGTGGATGTGCGCCTGGTTGCGGCCACCAGCATCGATCTGGCGCAAGCAGTGGCTGCCGGTAAATTCCACCAACGGCTCTATGACTATCTCAGTGAAGGTCAACTCGAGTTGCCGGCTTTGCGCGAGCGGGTGGGCGATATCCTGTCCCTGGCCGAGTACTTCCTGGGCATCTACAGCCAGCGCCTCGGCCTGGCGGTGCCGCTGATCAGCGAAGCCGCGCAGCACGCGCTGGAACGGCACGACTGGCCGGGCAATACCCGCGAGTTGGAGAACGTCATTCATTTTGCGTTGCTGGTGAGCACCGGCGATCAAATATTGCCAGAACATCTCAATTTACCGCATCAACCGACACCCGCAACGGTGATTGAGCAAATGGTTCTTGAGTTGATCAGGCAAGGTGACCGGCAACAACTTGAGCGATTAAAGACATGGATCGCCGGGATCTGATGCCTGCGTCAATAATGTTACTGAATCATTTGAGTACTGATGATTTTTATATTGTCGGCGTTGTTGTTGCGCGGATCCCGTAAATGTTGGGGCTGTTTCATTTTGCGGCCAGTTATAAGTTGTCATTCAAATAATTTGTCTGGGTTTTGATCTTGATTGGTGGCGCCGTAGTGATGGTTAATTAAATGGCGCAAGCAATGTGGCGACAAAACTGGAAGGCTGCCACTTATCAATCAAGTAACGGACTAAGGATTTGAAAATGGAACTTAAGAATAATGAACCTGGCGTGGCGACATGGTCGGACCTGAAAACCTTTAAGATTTTTTCAGTCTCGGGCGGTAATCAGTTGTACCGCAACGGTTATCAGCAATTGAAGGTTAAAGTGGTTGTCGAGGTCGAAGACTGGCTCTGGGGCAGTGTCGCTCTAAGCCAGTCCGAGCTGGACTCCATTGTTCTGGTCGATGCATTGACCGGATTGGCATTGACCAAAGACCGGCACCGCGAAGACATCAAAGACTGGAGGTACACCGAGCGGGAGGACAGCCGTTTTCGCCAGCTTCCTCCGAATGGCCCTATCCAAGGCTCGGTGCCGTCGGGTGAGTTTGTTTACACCAAAGATTTTTATGTCACGACCCGTTCCGACACACCGATAGATTTACAGCTGTGCATCACGCGGGCCGATGGCAAAAGATTTCTATCTTCCAAGGCCAGCGAGTTTGGCTCTCTGGTATTGATTCCACTGGCGCCCGCTGTTTACCGAAGTGAGCAGTACTCTGTTCGCGCCATCCCCGCCTACTATTCCAGCCAATCGCCTGATATCGCGAAAGTCGAGGGTTTTGTCCTGGAGTTGATCGTTGACCAGCAGCGAATGGAATTTGTGGCGGACTTTTATATGAGGACGCATCTTCAGATAGGAAGCTCGGACAATCGATACTCGGGTTATTACGTGGTGGGCTATGGCGATGGCCGCGCAATACGAACGTCAGCCTATTTGAGTTGGGAACGGCCGGATGCGGTAGGAAGGAATTTAAGCGAAAAGGGCGCGGTTGCATTCGTTCTCGCGTTCGGAAAAAAGGGTGGGCCGGTGTGGGTCCGAGAGAATAGAAACAGTGCTGCACTGGAAATGCGTGATGTATTTGGAAATTTCCATCAACTGCGCGTCGGGATAACTGAAGAGACGTTGGCGGTCTGGGTCGCCCGGTAAATCAGAAACCATGTTCAAGGAAGAATAGATGAGTCGCTCAGTTCCATTCAAAGAGCAGTTAACTTCGGCTGCCTTCAGGTTTGATAGTTTCATTCGCTCGGGTGTTGATCCTCGTACCGGTAGTTATAGTTGCAGCGTGGCGCTGGATGCAGCGCCCACTGACGCAGCCGGCGGGTCGAAGGTGCCGCTTACCCTTTCATATGATTCCTTCAATAATCAAAACATGGGTTTAGGCATCGGCTGGTCCCTGCGCACCTGCAGCTATGAGCAACGCCGACGCAAGCTGACACTGTCGAACGGCGTGACCTATCAGCTTCTGGTCAGCGAAGGCCAGGCCACGTTCAAGGATAAAAAGCTCGATAACCTGAACGTTACGGTGCAAGGCGATGAACTTGTCATTGAGCACATCGATGGGCGGACCGAAATACTCTCGCGCCCCTCTGCAACGGCTGAGGAGTGGCTGCTGACGCATGCGTATTGCCCCAATGGCAAGCAAACGCGCTATGCCTACAGGCTCATCTCCGGACAGCGACGTCTGACGGAGGTTTATCACCAACATCACCGCCTGTTGAGTATCGACTATGCCCAGAACGGAGGAACGCCACCGACCATTACCTTGTGGCCGGATATGCCTTCAAAAAGACTCCAATACCGGTTCGCGCTCAACAATGAACTACTCCAGCGCATCATTCTGGTCACGGCCGAAAATAATCAGTTGATGTGGTCCTTTGGTTATCGGCGAATCAATGGTTTTTTGCTGATGACCAACGTCCAACAGCCAAGCGGCGCGCAGGAAACGCTCAGTTACAGGCCTGAGGGACATCGCTTGCCTACGGGGGCGCCGGTCTCTTCGTTGCCGGTTGTCGTCCAGTCGGTCATGTCCCCCGGCGGGGGGCAGCCGGCCATGATGAGCCAATATGAATACTCGCGCAGAAACTTTCTCGGGTTCGATTCGCGCGCGCTCTGGACCGCTGACAGTGATGTGCTTTATGGCTTGAGCGGGCAGTACGAGTACGCTTGCACCCAGATACAGATCGCCCTGGATGAAGGTGGTCAGCGTGAGGCGTCTCGCGTCACGCGTACCTACAACCGCTTTCACTCGATGATTTCGCAAAGAACGATCAGTGGCGGCAAGATGCAACTGCGGGAGATCGAATACCACGATGTCCCCAATAGGGCTTTCGAGGATCAGCCCCCACAGTTCCAGATGCAACGCGTGGTGCGCGACAGCTTCTTTGACAGCAGCGATGCCGCGGATGCGGGGCGCAGTAGAATCAGAAGCGAGGTCACCCGCACGTCCTATGATGAACATGGGAATCTGCTGGAAAAGACCAGTCCGAGCGGAGTGCGTGAAGTCTATGAATACTTCCCCGCACAAGGGGATGCTGACTGCCCTGCCAGTCCATTGGGCGTGCCGTCCTTTCTCAAACAGAAGTCCATTTTCGCTTCCCCTGACTTCGCTGCCGCGCCTACAACGGTGGTCCGTTACACCTACGCTGAGCTGCCCTCGTTACGTCCCGGTGGCGGCCGCTGTGTGCAGCTCGCCAGTGAAACACTGTACGAAGACGGCGTCAGCGAGCCACGGGTGGACTGTCGATTAAAGTACGTCAATGACGTCAATGACGTCTTCCATGCGAGGCTGCAAAGCAAAGTTGAAACGGTAGGCGGTGTGCGGACTGAATACCATTATGCCTACCAGCGTGAAAACGGGCATGTCCGCACCGACCAGACCTTTAGCGCCGAAGGCGTGAGGCACTTGCGACAGAGCTGGCATGACGAGTGTGACTGGCTGATCAAGACCCGTGAATCCGGGGGCAGCAGCGTCAGCATGAAATACGATTCGCTGGGGCAACTGATCCGTGAAACGGTGATGCCAGGCACCGACAGCGCAGCGTCGCGTCAATTCACCTATCAACCGTTCACACCCGAAGATCCGTTTGTCACGGTCATCGTCACGGATTCGCGGGGTGTCCAGACAGCGACCCGCAGTGACGGCGTCGGCCGCACCATCAGCGTCCAGAAGCAGGATGTCGATATGCCTGGCGCGCCCATGCGCCTGATCTATCAGGCCGAATACGACAGCCTCGGGCGCCTGAAGGCGGATGAAGAAACCGACTGGTTCGAGGGCCAGGCGAAATCACTGAAAACCCTGTACGAGTATGACCCGTGGGGACATCAGAGCCGCGTCCGTCGCCGTGGACAGGTGATCGTGCATGATGAGGTCGACCCGGTAGCGCTCACTCGCACACAGTGGATGGAAGGCGCCGGCAAGACGCGTACGTTCACGAACGTTTTTGGCAAACCGTCGCGCATCGAACGGGTGGACCTGTCAGGCGTTATTCGAGAGGTCACCGCCTACGAATACGATGGGCTGGGACGGTGCATCAGGCAAAGGGCTTCTGACGGGGCGGTGACTCGCTTCAGCTACGATCTGGCGGGGAGGGTTCTGAGTACGGTTTTGCCCGACGGTACGGTCATCAAGAAGCAGTACGCGGTACACAGCCAGGGTGACCATCCCACGCAAATCAGCGCCAATGACTACGTGGTGGGTAGCCGAACCTACGATGGGCTGATGCGTATTACGCTCAATCGCTCAGGTGGTCGCACTGAACGATTGGTCTATGAAGGCTCCAGCAGGAACGCTTCGCAGAGGATCACTGCGGCCGGCAAAGTCCTGCGGTTCACCCTTGATCCGTTGCTCGATGATTGTGTCACCGAGCGCGCAGGCAGCCAGGCGCCGGTTTCGACAAGGCATCGTTTTGATCCGCGCACCGGCCTGCTCCAGGAGTCGGCCAACGCGCTGGTGCAGCGACGCATGGAATATTCTGCGTCCGGTCGGCTCAAGCAGGAGAAATGGGTAACTGCGCTCGACCGGTTCGAAAGTTCGCAAACCCACTCGTTGATGGGAAAGCCGATTTGCCATACAGACGTCAACGGCGCGGATCGCACCTGTCTTTATGACGAGACAGGACGGTTGTCGGGCATCACCCAAGGCCGAGTCTGCGTCGCCTACTCGTACAACGCTCAAGAGCAACTCAGTTGTATCACCGTCACCGACGCTCAATCGGGCCTGTCGATGGTCACCGACCTGGTGTACGACGAGTTTGGCCGCGAGGTTCTTCGACGTTCCTCCTCCCAGGAAAAAGACGTCCTGGAGTTGGCCCAGTCGTTCGGCCCCGGCGATAAGCTCAGCCAGCGCACGCTCAAGGTCGGGAACGTTCTCCTGCGCCTGGAATCGTTCACCTATGATCTGCGTGGCCGCTTGGAGCGTTACGCCTGCAAGGGTGAGCAGGCGCCCGTGGATACGCAGGGAAAAGTTATCGTTTCCCAGGATTTCACTTACGACTATCTCGATAACATTCGTCAGGTCACCACCCGTTTCGTAGGTGGCGAGAACATTGCGAACTATCGGTATGACCTGGCTGACAAAACGCAACTCAGTGCCGTCATCCACAGTCATCCCGACTATGTGGCGGGCAATACAACCTTCAGTTATGACGCGGACGGCAATCTGCTCAACGATGGGCAAGGGCGCAGGCTGCTTTATGACGAGTTGGGCCGCCTGGAAAGCGTGACGTCGGCGGACTCCAGATCGACGTTGGCCCGCTATCGGTATGACGCCGCGGATTGGCTCCATGCCTTTGAGCTGACGGGGGAGAAGGCATACCGGCGTTTCCACCATCAAGAGCAGTTGTGCAGCGAAGTGGCGGGTGACGAGAGGCGCAGCATCGTGCGCGAAGGGCGGCAGTTGCTGGCCCTGTTGCAAGGCCAGGAGACGGCGCTGTTTTGCACCGACGCTTACGGCAACGTCCTGCAGGCACTTTCCGGTGCAGACACCACCACGCAGGCTTATTCACCCTATGGGCAACGCCCGGTGTCCGACGGGTTGGGTAGCCTGTTCGGTTTCAATGGCGAGCCGCTGGACCCCGTGACGGGATGTTACCTGCTGGGTAATGGCTACCGGGCTTACGATCCGGTACTGATGCGATTCCACCGGCCCGACAGTTGGAGCCCGTTCGATGGCGGCGGCCTCAATCCTTATGCCTATTGTCTGGGAGACCCGATCAATCTCAGCGACCCGACAGGCCATATTTCTGCCTGGGGTTGGGTCAAGATAGGTCTTACTGCTGCTTTTGCTGTGGCTTCCGTCGCATTGACCCTTGCGACCCTTGGCGCATCCGCACCTTTGGTCGGGGTGTCATTTTCGGCTGCGGCGGCGTTGACGCTGGAAGTGGTGTCAGGCGCGGCATCGATTGCATCGGTGGTGTTGACGGAGGCAGCCCCGGATGCCGTCGCCACGCAGATTCTCAGTTACACCAGTATTGCGCTGGGTGTCGTGTCTGGCGGGGCTTCCCTGGCGGGCAAGGTATTGGGCAAAGGCACAAGCGTCGCGTTGCAGAAAACCGTCGAGGCACTCGGTGATACCGTGACATTGAATCGTGGCAATGCCTTGCGTGCGGTACGTGTTGGGGAATATGCCAAGGCCGCGAGCCGTCTGGTTCCTGAAGGCGGGCGGCGTAACTTCATCGCTGTGCAAAACGACCTGAGGAATGTACTGACAGCCAAGGATGTGGTCGGTTACGTCAAGTATCCGGTTGACGGCGTCAGGTACACGATCGATAGAGACCGGTACATCGAAAAAGCCAAAGAGTATCTCCAGCGCGCGGACGAATTTTTCGGCAGCCAGTCGCTTTGGCAGGCACAGGACGAAATCTATGGTGACGTCAGGAAGCGAAGCGCCGATATCCGATTTGCCTGACGAGGAAATTACGCCTGCTCATTTATGGCTTATGGGTATAAGCACCTCAATAAAAGATATTGTTAAGGCATAAAAAATATCGGTATCGTCCACATCACGCCAGCGATAGCACTTCGCTGGCACTTCCATTGTTTGACCGTGGTCCATGACGACGGTGATCTTCGATAAGGACACTGCATGAAAAAGGTTCTGTTATTCACCGCGTTGGCAGCAGCCCTGACCTCGGGTCTGGCCCAGGCGGCGGAGAAACTCGTCGTGGCGGCCACCCCGGTGCCCCACGCTGAAATCCTTGAGCTGATCAAGCCGGCCCTGGCCAAAGAAGGCGTGGACCTGCAAATCAAGGTGTTCACCGACTACGTTCAACCCAACGTACAGGTTGATCAGAAGCGCCTGGACGCCAACTACTTCCAGACCCTGCCGTATCTCAAGAGCTTCAACGAAGGCAAAGGCACCGATCTGGTGACCGTGATCGGCGTGCATGTGGAACCGTTCGGTGGTTACTCGAAGAAAGTCAAAAGCCTGGCCGAACTCAAGGACGGCGCGACCATCGCCATCCCCAACGAAGGCAGCAACAGTGGTCGTGCCCTGATCCTGTTGCAGAAGGCGGGCCTGATCGAGCTCAAGGACCCGAAAAACGCCCTGGCCACGCCCAAGGACATCGCCAAGAACCCGAAAAACTTTCAGTTCAAGGAGCTGGAATCGGCCATGCTGCCGCGTGTGCTGGATCAGGTCGACCTGGACATGATCAACACCAACTACGCCCTGGAAGCGGGTCTTAACCCGGCCAAGGATGCGCTGGTGATCGAAGGTTCGGATTCGCCCTACGTGAACTTCCTGGTGGCCCGCCCGGACAACAAGGACAGCCCGGCCATGCAGAAACTGGCCAAGGCCCTGACCAGCCCGGAAGTGAAGGCATTTATCGAGAAGAAATACAGCGGCGCGGTACTGCCGGCGTTCTGATCGAACAGCAAGGATTTTAAGTTTCAACGCCGACGGCTTTGCCAGCGTCGGCGTTTTTTTTGTGCCGACGCTCAGAACCCGTCTTGATCGATGTAGCTATGCAGGCGGTTTTTTCAATGCGCGGCGCAGGGCCACGAGCAGTTTGACGATGTCGCGTGGGTCGAGGTGTTGCGGGGCTTTCACGTCAGCCATTGTGATCTTCCTTGTGATGGGGGCCAGGCAGTCTGGCCATAAGCTGCGGTTCCTTGGAGAGGTCCGTCGAGAAATAGACCCGTCCTACAGCCAGTGGAAAAATAGCCTTCTTACTTGGCCCCTGCAAATACCGTCGATCAATCCGGCCAGCTCCAGGCCGGCGCATCCAGTATTCCCTGGCCGACGATCCCGGTCTGGCCCAGATCTTTCTCCAGCACGATGCAATTGCAGTCGTTGTCCTGCTGCAAGGCGGTGATCAAGCGCCGGGCATGGGAGACCACCCAGACCTGACAGTGCGCTGAAGCGCGGATGATCAACCGCGCCAGGGCCGGCAACAGGTCCGGGTGCAGGCTGGTTTCCGGTTCGTTGAGCACCATCAGCGAGGGTGGGCGCGGGGTGAGCAGTGCGGCTATCAGCAGCAGATAGCGCAGGGTCCCGTCGGAAAGTTCGGCAGCCGACAGCGGGCGCAGCAAGCCATGCTGATGAAACTCGATGCCGAAACGCCCGCCTTGCAGTTTCTCGATATGCAGCCGGGCACCGGGGAATGCGTCGCTGATGGACGAGTGCAGGGCTTGATCGTCGCCGATCTCAAGAATGGTTTGCAGGGCAGCGGCCAGGTCACGCCCGTCGTGGTGCAGCACCGGCGTGCGGGTGCCCAGTTGCGGCTGGCGCGCCGGGGCGTCGGCGTCGCTGCGAAAGTGGTCATAGAAGCGCCAGCGACGAATGAACTCGCGCATCTGCAGCACCTCCGGTGAGGTGCGCAGGCTGCCGACCTGGTCGAACAAACTGTCAAAGGTGGGCGTGTACTGAGCCAGGACGTCCCAGGTGCGACCGTCCCGGGCACGGATCATGGGCCCGTTGCGATCCACCAGCAGGCTGGCGGGACGAAACACCGGGCCGGCCCAGATGCATTCGCGCTTGATTTCAGGGTCCAGCGAAAACGCGGACAAACTCGGTTCCGGCAGGCCGAGGGAAATCGAATAGCTGAAATCTTCCCCGGCAAAACCCAGGCGCAGACGTTTCGTGCTGAGCCGCACCGTAGCTCCGATGGGCACCTCGCCGTTGCGCATACGCCGGCTGATCACTTCCGGCCCGGCCCAGAAGGTCGAGTCCAGCCCGCCTTCGCGGGCCAGGGCGTTGACCACGCCACCCTGGGCGGTCTCCGCCAACAGGCGCAGGGCACGATACAGATTGGATTTGCCACTGCCGTTGGGGCCGGTGATCAGGTTCAGCCGGCCCAGGGGGATCACCAGTTTGTTGATCGAGCGGTAGTTGGCCACCGCCAGTGTCTTGAGCATGTGCAAATTTTTCCCGCTGCCGCAAAGGCACTAGTCTGCCTGATGGGTGTATCCATTGTGATCCTGTGGCAGGTGTTGAACCCTGTTCTAAGCTCACAGTCGTATCGTCACTGGTACGTCCGTACAACGCAAAGGAGTCTGCATGGCTGGTCCTCGAAGTAAAGTTCTGGTTGGCCTTGGCTTGTGTGTGGTGTTGGCCGGATGCGGTGATGAAAAAACCGAGGAAAAGGCCCTGCCGAGGGTTTTCGTGCAACAGGCCGTGCCCACCGAATATGCCGCCTCGGTGACCCTCACCGGTGACGTCCAGGCTCGGGTGCAGACCGATCTGTCGTTCCGCGTGGCCGGCAAGATCGTCGAGCGCAAGGTGGATGTCGGTGATCGGGTTTCGGCCCGACAGGTGCTCGCCCGGCTCGACCCCCAGGATCTGCAGACTCGTGTCGACTCCGCCCAGGCTCAGGTGGCTGCCGAACAGGCGCGGGTCAAGCAGAGTGCGGCGGCGTTCGTGCGCCAGCAAAAACTCTTGCCCAAGGGTTATACCAGCCAGAGCGAATATGACACGGCCCAGGCGCAACTGCGCAGCAGCCAGAGTGCGCTGACCGCTGCCCAGGCCCAGTTGGCCAACGCCCGCGAACAACTGAGCTATACCGCGCTGATCGCCGAGGCTCCGGGCATCATCACGGCACGGCAGGCGGAGGTCGGCCAGGTGGTGCAGGCCACGGAACCGATCTTCAGCCTGGCCCAGGACGGAGAGCGCGACGCCGTGTTCAATATCTACGAGTCACTGTTGCGCGAACCGCCCTCGGATCCCGCCATCGTCATCAGCCTGCTGGACAACCCGGCCATCAAGACCACCGGTACGGTGCGCGAGATCACCCCGGCGGTTTCCGCTGAAACCGGCACCGTGCAGGTCAAGGTGACGCTCAGTGAGTTACCCGAAGGCATGCGCCTGGGTTCGGTGGTCAGTGCCACCGCCAAGTCTGCCGGCAAGACCGCCGTGGAACTGCCCTGGTCGGCGCTGACCAAGAACCTTCACGATCCGGCGGTGTGGCTGGTGGACGATGCAGGCAAGGCGCAGTTGCACAATGTCATCGTCGGCCGGTATCTCACCGGAAAGGTCATCATCAGCGACGGGCTCAAGGGGGGTGAGACAGTGGTCACCGCGGGTGGGCAATTGCTGCATCCCGGCGTGCGCGTAGAGATCGCTGAAAATACCCATGAGAAATCCCCGACGGGAGTCCAGCCATGAAGCGTTTATGGATGGTCTCGACTGGCCTGTTGCTGGCGGCGTGCTCGAAGGAAGAGCCGCCACCTGAGCCGGTGCGCCCGGTGTTGTCCATCGAGGTTCGCGCGCTCGACCAGCAAGCCCTTGGGCGCTTCGCGGGCAGCATCCAGGCCCGTTACGAGACCAATGTGGGGTTCCGCGTGCCGGGACGGATCGCCAGCCGCAACGTCGATGTCGGCGCCGAAGTGAAGAAGGGTGATTTGCTCGCTACCCTCGACCCCACCGATCAACAGAACCAGTTGCGCGCCGCCCAGGGCGACCTGGCGCGGATCGAGGCGCAGTACATCAATGCCCAGGCTAATGCCCGTCGCCAGCAGCAGTTGTTCGACCGTGGTGTCGGCGCGCAGGCGCAACTGGACATTGCCCAGACCGATCTGAAAACCACCGCGGCTTCCCTGGAACAGGCCCGTGCATCGGTGGAGCAGGCTCGCGACCAACTCAACTACAGCCAGTTGCACACCGACCACGATGCCGTCGTCACGGCCTGGAATGCCGAGGCCGGGCAGGTGGTCACTGCCGGCCAGCAAGTGGTGACCCTGGCGCGCCCGGACATCAAGGAAGCGGTGATCGACCTGCCGGCCGGCCTGGCTGAGCGCCTGCCCGCCGATGTCGTGTTCGAGGTTGCCGGGGAACTGGACCCGAGCATCCGCACGACCGCCACCGTGCGCGAGATCGAACCCCAGGCCCAAAGCGCCACCCGCACGCGCCGCGCACGGCTGACCCTGGGCGATACACCGCCAGGCTTTCGCCTGGGCACGGCCATCAGCGTGACCCTGAGCTCAACCATCGAGCCGCGCATCGAGCTGCCGCTCAGTGCCTTGCAAGAGGTTGATGGCACAACGCGGATCTGGCTTGTCGATCCGCAGAGTCAGACCGTTTCCCCCCGAGAGGTGAGGATTCTCAGCCGCTCCACCGACTCGGTGCTGGTGGCCAATGGCATCAAGCCCGGCGACCGTGTGGTCAGCGCCGGTGTGAACAGCCTCCAGCCGGGGCAGAAAGTGAAACTCGACGAGGACGTACGATGAAAGGGCCTTTCAACTTATCCGAATGGGCCCTGCGGCATCAGTCGTTTGTTTGGTACTTAATGTTCGTCGCCCTGTTGATGGGGGTGTTTTCCTACATGAACCTGGGGCGCGAAGAAGACCCCTCGTTCACCATCAAGACCATGGTCATCCAGACTCGTTGGCCTGGCGCGACCCAGGAGGAAACCCTCAAGCAGGTCACCGACCGCATCGAGAAAAAACTCGAAGAGCTCGACTCTCTCGACTATGTCAAAAGCTATACCCGACCAGGGGAGTCGACGGTGTTCGTGTACCTGCGCGATACCACCGACGCCGAGGAAATCCCCGGGATCTGGTATCAGGTTCGCAAGAAGATCGACGACATCCGTGGTGACTTCCCCCAGGGCCTGCAGGGCCCGGGATTCAACGACGAATTCGGCGATGTGTACGGGTCGGTCTATGCCTTCACCGGCGACGGGCTTTCGATGCGTCAGTTGCGCGATTATGTGGAGCAAGTGCGCGCCGAAATCCGTGAGGTACCGGGCCTGGGCAAGGTCGAGATGGTGGGCGAGCAGGATGAAGTCCTGTACCTGAATTTTTCGACCCGCAAGCTCGCCGCGCTGGGTATTGATCAGCGCCAGGTGGTGCAGAGCCTGCAATCCCAGAACGCTGTGACTCCCGCCGGGGTGATCGACGCCGGGCCGGAGCGGATTTCCGTACGCACTTCCGGGCAGTTCCAGTCGGAAAAGGACCTGGCCAACGTCAATCTGCGGCTCAATGATCGTTTTTATCGCCTGGCCGACATCGCTGACATCAGTCGCGGTTATGTCGACCCCGCGACCCCAATGTTTCGCTTCAATGGCACGCCGGCCATTGGCCTGGCCATTGCGATGAAGAAGGGCGGCAACATCCAGGAATTCGGCAAGGCACTGCACGCGCGCATGAACGAACTGACCGCCGATCTGCCAGTGGGCGTCGACGTGCATACCGTGTCGGACCAGGCCGAAGTGGTGGAGGAAGCGGTCGGCGGTTTCACCAGCGCGTTGTTCGAGGCGGTGATTATCGTGCTGGTGGTCAGCTTTATCAGCCTTGGCTTACGGGCCGGGCTGGTGGTGGCCTGCTCGATTCCGCTGGTATTGGCGATGGTCTTTGTGTTCATGGAATACAGCGGCATCACCATGCAGCGGATTTCCCTCGGTGCGCTGATCATCGCCCTCGGTCTGCTGGTGGACGACGCGATGATCACCGTGGAAATGATGGTCACGCGCCTGGAGAAAGGTGAAACCAAGGAGCAGGCCGCGACCTTCGCCTACACCTCAACGGCCTTCCCGATGCTCACCGGGACCCTGGTGACCGTGGCCGGGTTCGTGCCCATCGGCCTGAACGCCAGCTCCGCCGGCGAGTACACCTTTACCCTGTTTGCAGTCATTGCCGTGGCGATGCTGGTGTCGTGGATCGTCGCGGTGTTGTTCGCCCCGGTGATCGGCGTGCACATCCTCAGTACCAATGTGAAACCCCACAGCAACGAGCCAGGACGGATCGGCCGGGCTTTCAACGGCGGCTTGCTGTGGGCGATGCGCAATCGCTGGTGGGCCATTGGCATCACCGTGCTGCTGTTTGCGTTGTCGGTGTTTTGCATGCGTTTTGTGCAGAACCAGTTCTTCCCGTCTTCGGACCGCCCGGAAATTCTGGTGGACTTGAACCTGCCGCAGAACGCTTCGATGGACGAGACCCGCAAGGCGGTCGATCGCCTGGAGGCGACGCTCAAGGGCGACCCGGACATCGAGCGCTGGAGCACCTACATCGGTGAGGGCGCGATTCGTTTCTACCTGCCGCTGGACCAGCAGTTGCAGAATCCGTACTACGCGCAACTGGTGATCGTCAGCAAAGGCCTGGAATCGCGCACGGCCCTCACCGAACGCCTGCAAAAGCGTCTGCGCGAGGACTTCGTCGGCATTGGCAGCTACGTGCAGGCCCTGGAAATGGGCCCGCCGGTGGGGCGGCCGATCCAGTACCGGGTCAGCGGCAAGGACATCGACCAGGTGCGCAAGCACGCCATCGAACTTGCCAGCGAACTGGACAAGAACACCCACATTGGCGAAATCATTTATGACTGGAACGAGCCGGGCAAGGTGCTGCGTATCGACATTGCCCAAGACCGGGCGCGGCAACTGGGCTTGTCTTCGGAGGACGTGGCCAGGCTGATGAACAGTATCGTCAGCGGTTCGCCGGTGACCCAGGTCAATGACGACATATACCTGATCAACGTGGTTGGTCGTGCCGAAGACGCCGAGCGCGGTTCGCCGCAGACCCTGCAGAACTTGCAGATCGTCACGCCGAGCGGCACCTCCATCCCGCTGCTGGCGTTCGCCACAGTGCGCTATGAACTGGAACAACCCCTGGTGTGGCGTCGCGACCGCAAGCCCACCATTACCATCAAGGCCGCGGTGCGCGATGAAATCCAGCCCACCGATCTGGTGAAGCAACTGCAACCGGCCATCGATCAATTCGCTGCCGGTCTGCCGGCGGGCTACAAGGTCGCCACCGGGGGGACGGTGGAAGAAAGCAGCAAAGCCCAAGGGCCGATCGCCAGCGTCGTGCCGCTGATGCTGTTTTTGATGGCGACCTTCCTGATGATCCAGCTGCACAGTGTGCAGAAGATGTTCCTGGTGGCCAGCGTCGCGCCCCTTGGGTTGATCGGCGTGGTGCTGGCGCTGGTGCCGACGGGCACGCCCATGGGTTTTGTGGCGATCCTCGGGATACTGGCACTGATCGGCATCATCATCCGCAACTCGGTGATCCTGGTGACCCAGATCGATGAGTATGAACGTGACGGGTACGAGCCCTGGGATGCGGTGGTGCAAGCCACCGAACATCGGCGTCGGCCGATTCTGCTCACCGCGGCCGCCGCGAGCCTGGGGATGATCCCGATTGCCCGGGAAGTGTTCTGGGGGCCGATGGCCTACGCGATGATCGGCGGGATCATCATCGCCACCCTGCTGACGTTGTTGTTCCTGCCGGCGCTGTATGTGGCCTGGTACAAGATTCGCGAGCCCAAGCGCGACTGAACAGGCGGTGAATCATTGGGGCTGCGGTGCAGCCCCATCGCGAGCAGGCTCGCTCCCACAGTAGATCTCAGCGGTCACACGTGGTGTACAACCGAGATCCAATGTGGGAGCGAGCCTGCTCGCGATGCGGGTGCCTCATCACCTCTATTTACGCAACAACCGCAACCCATTGAACACCACCAGCAAACTCACCCCCATGTCGGCAAACACCGCCATCCACATGGTGGCAAACCCGGCAAAGGTGAATCCCAGAAAGATCGCCTTGATGACCAGCGCCAAAGCGATGTTCTGTTTCAGGATGCTCGAAGTCTGCCGCGACAGGCGGATGAACGCCGGGATCTTGCGCAAGTCATCGTCCATCAGGGCGACATCGGCGGTCTCAATGGCGGTGTCGGTGCCCGCCGCCGCCATGGCGAAGCCGATCTCCGAGCGCGCCAGGGCAGGGGCGTCGTTGATGCCGTCGCCCACCATGCCGACCCGGTGACCCAAGGCATACAGATCCTCGATGGCTTGCAGTTTGTCGCCTGGCAACAGATCGCCTCGCGCCTGATCCATGCCCACCTGTGCGGCAATCGCTTCGGCGGTATGGGCGTTGTCGCCGGTGAGCATCAGGGTCTTGATACCCAGCTCATGCAGTTGCTGGATAGCTTCGCGGCTGGAGTCCTTCACCGTGTCGGCGACGGCAAACAGCGCCAAGGGGCCTGAGTGGTCGAGCAACAGCACCACGGACTTGCCTTGTTTTTCCAGGGCGAAGAGCTTCTCTTCCAGCTCGGCAGAGCACAGGCCCAGGTCTTCCACCAGACGGTGATTGCCCAAATGATAGGTCTGGCCGTTGATATCGCCGCGCACCCCGCGTCCCGGCAGCGCTGCAAAGTTATCCACAGCGTGCGGCGCCTGCTGTTTATCCACAGCTGCGTTGGCGATTGCGTGGGAGACCGGATGGTCGGAACGGGCGGCAAGACTGGCGGCCAAAGCGGGTGCCGTCGCTTCCACTGTCGGGTCGAGTGGAACGTAGTCGGTCTGCACCGGCTTGCCATGGGTGATCGTGCCGGTCTTGTCCAGGGCCAGATAGTCGAGCTTGTGGCCGCCCTCCAGATACACGCCGCCCTTGATCAGAATGCCTTTGCGCGCCGCTGCGGCGAGGCCGCTGACAATAGTCACCGGGGTGGAAATCACCAGCGCACACGGGCAGGCCACGACCAGTAACACCAGCGCCCGGTAGATCCAGTCGAACCAGGTTGCCCCCATGAACAGCGGCGGGATCACTGCCACGGCCAACGCCAGGGCGAACACCGCCGGGGTGTAGATTTTCGAGAACTGATCGACGAAGCGTTGGGTCGGGGCGCGGGAGCCCTGGGCCTGTTCCACGGCGTGGATGATTCGCGCCAGGGTGGAGTGGTCGGCTGCGGCGGTCACGGTGTACTCCAGTTCACCGGCCTGGTTGATGGTGCCGGCGAAAACCTTGTCGCCCACGGTTTTTTCCACCGGCAGGCTCTCGCCGGTAATGGGCGCCTGATCGATGGTGGAGCGACCGGCGACGACGTCCCCGTCCAGACCCACCCGTTCGCCTGGGCGAACCCGCACCCGTGCGCCGAGGTTGATGGCCTTGACCGCTTGCACCTGCCAGGTGCCATCGGCCTGTTGCACGGTGGCCTGTTCCGGGGCCATCTGCATCAGGCCGCTGATGGCGTTGCGCGCCCGGTCCAGGGACTTGGCCTCGATCAATTCAGCCACCGTGAACAGGAACATCACCATCGCCGCTTCCGGCCATTGGCCGATCAGCACCGCACCGGTCACCGCGATGCTCATCAGTGCGTTGATGTTCAGGTTGCGGTTTTTCAGAGCGATCCAGCCCTTCTTGTAGGTACCGAGACCGCCGCTGAGGATCGACACCAACGCCATTAGCGCGACCACCCACTCCGGCGCGGCGCTGGTGAAGTGGATCACCTCGGCACCCAGTGCGGTGACACCCGACAGCGCCAGCGGCCACCAGGGCTTGGCCGGGGCGGGCAATTCGCTGGTTTCTTTTTCCTGGCCCGGGGCCAACGGCTCGGCCTGCATGCCCAGGGACTGGATCGCATCAATGATCGGCGAGTCGTTGGGCAAGTCGTGAGTCACGCCCAGCACGCGATTGATCAGGTTGAATTCCAGTTGTTGCACGCCTTCAAGTTTGCCGAGCTTGTTCTGGATCAGCGTCTGTTCGGTGGGGCAGTCCATGGCCTGGATGCGAAAACTGCTCAGCCGAGCGCCGTCCGTCGGCGCCTTGCCGAGGTTGACCACCGACGGTGCCGCTTTGGCTGAGCAGCAGGAATGCCCGTGGTCATGGCCGTGGTCGGGCTTGTGGGTATGAATGGAATCGCTCATCGGGTTACGTCCGTGAAAAGTGCCTGTTGCACAGTAAAGACCCTGTAGCCACTATAGGGTCAAGCACCTGTTTTGGAGGTAACGCCATGAAGATCGGCGAACTGGCAAAAATCACCGACTGCCAGGTCGAAACCATTCGCTACTACGAGCGCGAAGGCTTGCTGCCGGAGCCGGCCCGCAGTGATGGTAATTATCGGGTCTACACCCAGGCTCATGCCGAGCGGCTGACGTTCATCCGCAACTGCCGCACCCTGGACATGACCCTGGAAGAAATCCGCAGCCTCCTGGCCCTGCGCGACAGCCCTCAGGATCAGTGCGAAAACGTCAACGCGCTGATCGACGAACACATCCACCACGTCAAGGCGCGCATCGACGGTCTGCTGGCCTTGCAGACACAACTGATCGACCTGCGCCATCGTTGTGGCGAAGGGCCGGACCCGGATCAATGCGGGATTTTGCAGCGCCTGGAAGTGAGTGGCGCGGTGGCGCCGGAGGTGGAGCATTCACATGTGGGCAGGAGTCATGGGCATTGAGCCGATCTTGAACATATGAAGATCCAATGTGGGAGCGAGCCTGCTCGCGATAGCGCAGTGTCAGTCACATGGATTTCGCATGTGAAGACGCTATCGCGAGCAGGCTCGCTCCCACAGGGGGAGAGGTGGTGTGGCTTAGACCGCCATCGGCGCCGTCATCGGCGCGTGGTGCTGGTAGCCCTCGAGGGAGAAGTCGCTCGGCTCTACTAGCTCCAGCCACTCAGGCTGGTACACACCGGTCTTGGCGAACTCCGGCACGCGCTCGGAAATCACCAGTTTGGGCATCGGGAACGGCTCGCGCTTGAGCTGCTCGTTGAGCATGTCCAGGTGGTTTTCGTAGACGTGGGCGTCGCCGATGAAATAGGTGAACCAGCGTGGCGTGTAGCCGGTCAGGCGACCGATCAGGCTCAGCAGCGCGGCGCCTTCGGTGAGGTTGAACGGTGTGCCCAGGCCCAGGTCGTTGGAACGGATGTAGAGGGTCAGGGAGATTTCCTTGGTCTCGACATTCGGGTGGAACTGGTAGAGCAAATGGCAGGGCGGCAGGGCCATTTCATCGAGCTGGGCGCAGTTCCAGCCGTGGAACAGGATCCGTCGGCTGCCCGGGTCCTTGATGATGGTGTCGACGCACTGGCGCACCTGATCGATGGCTTTGTACAGCACCACGTAGGCCTGACCGTTTTCTTCGCCCTCGGCGATTTGTCGGTAGCCCTGGGCCAGGGTTTGCTCGATGGCGGCCGGGTTGCTCAACGGGATCTGCTTGTAGGCTGGCCACTTGCGCCATTGCACACCATAGATCTCACCCAGGTCATCTTCGCCCTGGCGAAACGGGTTGGCCAGCCATTGGGCGTTTTCGTTGGCGTTCTGATCCCAGACCTTGCAGCCCAGGGCACGGAATTCGGCGGCGTTGTTGACCCCACGGAGGAAACCGCACATCTCACCGATGGCTGACTTGAAGGCCATTTTGCGCGTGGTGATGGCCGGGAATCCGTCCTTCAGGTCATAGCGCAACGTGGCGCCGGGAAAGCTGATGGTGTTTACACCCGTGCGGTTGGCTTGCTTGGTGCCGTTCTTGATGACGTGGGCCACCAGATCGAGATATTGCTTCATGGGTTACCTGTGTCCTTGAACCCGGGGCCAGCGCCCCGGGGTTCGAATTTAAATCTTGGCCGCCGCAGCCGGCGCACGATGATAGGCCAGCCAGATCAGCGCCAGGCCACCAATGATCATTGGCAGGCACAGCAACTGGCCCATGGTCAGCCAGTTCCACGCCAGATAGCCGAGTTGGGCGTCTGGTACGCGGACGAATTCAACGATGAAACGGAAGATCCCGTAGAACAGCGCGAACATGCCCGACACGGCCATGGTCGGCCGTGGCTTGCGCGAGAACAGCCACAGGATGGCAAACAGTGCCACGCCTTCGAGCGCGAACTGGTACAGCTGCGAAGGATGACGGGGCAGCTGCGCCGGGTCGCTGAACGGCGGGAAGACCATCGCCCATGGCACGTCGGTGGCCTTGCCCCACAATTCGGCGTTGATGAAGTTGCCGATGCGCCCGGCCCCCAGGCCAATCGGCACCATTGGCGCGACGAAGTCCATCAGCTCGAAAAACGACTTGTTGTTGCGTTTACCGAACCACAGCGCTGCCAGCATCACGCCGATGAACCCGCCGTGGAACGACATGCCGCCCTTCCAGACTTCGAAGATCAGCGTCGGATTGGCCAGGTACGCGCTCAGGTCGTAGAACAAGACGTAACCCAGGCGTCCGCCAACGATCACGCCCATGGATAGCCAGAACACCAGGTCCGAGAGCTTTTCCTTGTTCCAGGTTGGATCGAAGCGGTTGAGCCGGCGCGACGCCAGCAGCCAGGCGCCGCCGATGCCGATCAGGTACATCAGGCCGTACCAGTGGATTTTCAGCGGGCCGATGGCCAGGGCCACCGGATCGATCTGCGGGTAAGGCAGCATTGATATTCCTCGTAAACGTCAAAAATATCCGGGCGACGCTGCCACCTCGGGATTAAGCCAGGATTGCGTCAGAGCAGAAAACTCAAGCCCACGCTGAACAGCAAAGCGGCGAACAGCCGTTTGAGCAAGCGCGGTGACAGGCGATGGGCCAGTCGCGCGCCGAAGCGGGCGAAGACCATGCTCGTCAGGGCAATGCCCAGTAGCGCCGGCAAATAAACAAAACCGAGACTATGAGCCGGCAGCCGCGGCTCTTGCCAGCCCAGAATCATGAAACTTAATGCACTGACCAGGGCAATCGGCAAACCGCAGGCCGATGACGTCGCCACCGCCTGTTGCATCGGCACGCTGCGCCAGGTCAGGAACGGCACGGTCAGCGAGCCGCCGCCGATGCCGAAAATCGCCGAGGCCCAGCCGATCACCGTCCCCGCCACCGTCAACCCGACCTTGCCCGGAACTGTGCGGCTGGCCTTGGGCCTCAAGTCCAGGCCCAGTTGTACGGCGACAATCAGGGCGAACACGCCGATGATTTTTTGCAGGTTCGGACCGGAAATCGCTTCGGCAGTGACGGCTCCGAAACCGGCACCGATCAGGATTCCAACGGTCATCCAGGCAAAAATCGGCCAGCGCACCGCGCCTTTGCGCTGATGCTCGCGCACGGCATTGACCGAAGTGAAGATGATCGATGCCAGGGACGTGCCGACCGCCAGGTGCGTCAACACCAGTGGGTCGAAGCCCTGCAAGGTAAAACTGAATACCAGCACCGGGACGATGATGATCCCGCCACCCACGCCGAACAGTCCGGCCAGCACGCCGGCACAGGCGCCGAGCAGCAGATAGAGCACAAATTCCACCAGCGTCCCTCGCCCATCCTAGAAACAAGAGCGGCATGGTAACGGATCCATGGCCTTGGGCTCCACTCAAGGCGATGGATGCCGGGGCGATGTCTGGGTAGAGTGAAACCCACAACAGCTGTGCTCGGCTTTATTTTTAATGGGACTATCTGATGTGCCTGATCGTATTTGCCTGGCGCCCCGGCCACGCCCGGCCGCTGATCGTGGCGGCCAACCGCGATGAGTTCTACGCGCGCCCGACCTTGCCCCTGGGGCAATGGCCTGACGCCCCTGATGTCCATGCCGGCCGCGATCTGGAAGCCGGGGGGACCTGGCTTGGCGTCGGCGCCGATGGCCGCTTCGCTGCCCTGACCAACATTCGCGACCCGGCCCAGCCGCCCGGCTTCAAGTCCCGTGGTGAACTGGTGGCGCGATTTTTGAGCGGAAATCTTTCAATTGCCGATTATTTGAGCGAAGTGGTGCCCCGTGCCGGTGAGTACGGCGGGTTCAACTTGCTGTTGGGCGATGGCACCGAACTGTGGCACCACAATGCCCGCGATGCCCGGCCACAGCGACTGGCCGAGGGTGTCTACGGTTTGTCGAACGCCGGGCTGAACACGCCATGGCCCAAGCTGCTCAAGGCCCGGGCGGCGCTGGTCGAGGTACTGGACGACCCGCAGCCCCAGGCCTTGTTGGCGCTGCTGAACGACCCGCAGCCGGCCCCGGTAGCCGAACTGCCGAACACCGGCGTAGGGCTGGCGACCGAGACACTGTTGTCGAGTGTGTTCATCGCCAGCCCTGCTTACGGGACGCGAGCGAGTACGGCGCTGATTGTCCATGCCGATGGGACGCGGCATCTGGTCGAGCGCAGTTATGGGCCGCTTGGGGGGCATTTGGGGGAGGTGGAGTTTAAGGTTTGATTTTGTGCTGTCATTTCTGGCCCCATCGCGAGCAGGCTCGCTCCCACAGTAGATCTTCAGTGAACACAAACGTTGTGAACAACCGAGATCCCCTGTGGGAGCGAGCCTGCTCGCGATGAGGTCGCTAAAGATTCAGAGCGTCTTGTTCGAAGCCGGATTGATCATCCGCGCCAACCCAAGGTTCTTCAGCGCCAGTTGCAAGGAGCTGTGGATCACCTGCGGATTATCGATCGTCATCACTTCGGCCAGCAGTTCCTGGGCCTTGCTGAGGTTGATCTGACGCAGCATCCATTTCACTTTCGGCAGGTTGGTGGCGTTCATCGACAGGCTGTCAAAGCCCATCGCCATCAGCAGCACCGCCGCCGCCGGGTCCCCGGCCATTTCACCGCAGATGCTCACTGGCTTGCCTTCGGCATGGGCGTCGCGGACCACATTCTGCAGGGCTTGCAGCACCGCTGGGTGCAGATAGTCGTACAGGTCGGCGACCCGCGGGTTGTTGCGGTCCACGGCCAGCAAATACTGGGTCAGGTCGTTGGAGCCGACCGACAGGAAGTCAACCTGGCGCGCCAGTTCCTTGGTCTGGTACACCGCCGCCGGAATCTCGATCATCACCCCCACCGGCGGCATCGGCACGTCGGTGCCTTCATCGCGCACTTCGCCCCACGCCCGGTGGATCAGGTGCAAGGCTTCTTCCAGCTCATGGGTGCCGGAAATCATCGGCAACAGGATGCGCAGGTTGTTCAGACCCTCGCTGGCCTTGAGCATGGCGCGGGCCTGGACCAGGAAGATTTCCGGATGGTCGAGCGTCACGCGTATCCCGCGCCAGCCAAGGAAGGGGTTGTCTTCCTTGATGGGGAAGTAGGACAGGGATTTGTCCCCGCCGATGTCCAGGCTGCGCATGGTCACCGGTTGCGGATGGAAAGCGGCCAACTGTTCGCGATAGATCGCCAGCTGTTCCTTTTCGCTGGGGAAGCGCTGGTTGATCATGAAGGGCACTTCGGTGCGGTACAGGCCCACACCCTCGGCGCCGCGTTTCTGCGCCCGGGCCACGTCGGCCAGCAGGCCGGTGTTGACCCACAGCGGCATGCGGTGGCCGTCGAGCGTCACGCAAGGCAGGTCCCGCAGCGCATCCAGGCCCAGGGACAGTTGCTTTTCTTCCTCCACCACATCGGCAAACTGCTTGCGCAGCAATTCGGTGGGGTTGGTGTAGACCTCGCCGTGGTAGCCATCGACGATCATCTGGATGCCGTCGACCTTTGAATACGGCAGGTCCACCACGCCCATGACCGTCGGAATGCCCATGGCGCGGGCCAGGATCGCGACGTGGGAGTTGCCCGAACCCAATACCGAGACCAGCCCCGCGAGCTTGCCTTCAGGCACCTCGCCGAGCATGGCCGGGGTCAGTTCTTCGCTGATCAGGATGGTGTTATCGGGATAGACCAGGGTCTGCTGGCGTTCCTGTTGCAAGTAGGCCAGCAGCCGGCGGCCGAGGTCCTTGACGTCGGAGGCACGCTCGCGCAGGTAGGCGTCGTCCATCAGTTCGAAACGGTTGACGTGGTCGGTCACCACCTGGCGCAACGCACCCTGGGCCCACTGGCCGGTCTTGATGACTGTGGTGACCTCGCTGCCCAGGGAGGCGTCGTCGAGCATCATCAGGTAAACGTCGAACAGCGCGCGCTCTTCGGGGCGCAGTTGCGTCGCCAGTTTCGCCGACAGGGCGCGCATGTCGGCCCGCACGCCCTCGATGGCTGTCTTGAACAGGCCCAGTTCGGCGGGGATGTCGACGATGGTCTTGTCCGGCACTACGTCGAGGTCGGCGGGCGGCAACATGACCACCGCTGTACCCACTGCCGCGCCGGGTGAGCCTGGCACGCCGACGAACTTGGCTTCCTGGATGCCCTTGCCCTGGCGGCCCAGGCCGCTGATCGACCCGGTGGCTTCGGCGTGGGCGATAACCCCGGCCAATTGCGCGCTCATGGTCACGAGGAAGGCTTCTTCACCTTCGTCGAACTGGCGACGCTCCTTCTGCTGGATGACCAACACGCCGACGACACGGCGGTGGTGGATGATCGGCGCGCCGAGGAACGAGGCGTAGCGTTCTTCGCCGGTCTCGGCAAAATAACGATAGCGCGGGTGATCCGCGGCATTTTCGAGGTTCAGCGGTTCTTCGCGCGTGCCGACCAGGCCGACCAGACCTTCATTGGGCGCCATGCTGACCTTGCCGATCGAGCGCTTGTTCAAGCCCTCGGTGGCCATCAGCACAAAACGGTTGGTCTCGGGGTCCAGCAGATAGACCGAGCAGACTTGGCTGCCCATGGCCTCTTTGACGCGCAATACAATAATCCCCAACGCCGCCTTGAGATCCTTGGCGGAGTTAACTTCCTGGACGATCTTGCGCAGCGTATTGAGCATGGCTCGGGGTCGAACTCCGTCGTCAGTCGCGCGTCAGCAGGCGCGGGGCAAGCTCTTTGAGGGCGCGTCGGTATACCTCGCGCTTGAATGTCACCACCTGGCCCAACGGATACCAATAGCTGACCCAGCGCCAGCCATCGAACTCCGGTTTACCGGTCAAATCCATCCGCACCCGCTGCTCGTTGGAGATCAGGCGCAGGAGAAACCATTTCTGCTTCTGGCCGATGCACAGCGGTTGGCTATGCGTTCTGACCAGGCGTTGCGGCAAACGATAGCGCAACCAGCCCCGGGTGCAGGCGAGTATTTCGACATCTTCTCGCTCAAGCCCCACTTCTTCGTTCAACTCGCGGTACAAGGCCTCTTCGGGCGTCTCCTGAGGGTTGATCCCACCCTGGGGAAACTGCCAGGCGTCTTGATTGATACGGCGAGCCCATAGCACCTGCCCTGCATCATTCGTAAGAATGATCCCCACATTGGGTCGGAAACCATCGGGATCGATCACGGCAACAACCTCGCAAACGCATGTCGCCGCATTGTTCCACAAAGGTTGTGAAAGCAGCAACGAGCCTTCCTACCTTATGTGCACTCTTGTGAAAAGTCCGTATTCTGGACGCCTTTCTTCAGATTCTTCAGCGAGTAACTGCAATGCGGCTGGCTTTATTCGACTTGGACAACACCTTGCTGGGCGGCGACAGTGACCACGCCTGGGGCGATTACCTGTGTGAGCGCGGTTTCCTCGACGCCGTTACGTACAAGGCGCGCAATGACGAGTTCTATCAGGATTACCTGGCCGGCAAGCTCGACAACGCCGAGTACCTGAATTTTTGCCTGGAAATCCTTGGCCGCACGGAGATGGAGGTGCTGGCACAGTGGCATCTGGACTACATGCGCGACTGCATCGAACCGATTGTGTTGCCCCAGGCGATCGAGCTGTTGAGTAAACACCGTGAGGCCGGTGACAAGCTGGTGATCATCACCGCTACCAATCGCTTCGTCACCGCACCGATCGCCGAGCGCTTGGGAGTCGAGACCCTGATCGCCACCGAGTGCGAAATGATCGACGGGCGCTACAGCGGGCGCAGTACCGACATTCCGTGTTTTCGTGAGGGCAAGGTGATGCGGCTCAATCGTTGGCTGGAGGAGACCGGCCATTCGCTGGACGGCAGTTACTTCTACAGTGACTCGATGAATGACCTGTCGCTGCTGGAAGTGGTGACCCATCCGGTGGCCGTGGATCCAGACCCGAACCTCAGGGCCGAAGCCCAGAAGCGGGGTTGGCCGGTGATTTCGTTGCGCGGCTGATATCTTCATCGCGAGCAGGCTCGCTCCCACACTGGATGTGCATCGTTCACAAACCCCTGTGGGAGCGAGCCTGCTCGCGATAGGGTCGACGCGGTCTAACGCCTTAAACCGGCTTGGCCCCCATCAACCCCGCAATGGCGATAAAGCAGACAAAACTGAACAGCGCCAAGGCAAACGTAAACTTCCCAGCGCCCGCCGCCGGCAGCTTGCGCAGTTTGTTCAACCGTACCAACAGCCAGAACCCCGCCAGCGCCGCCACGGTGTAGAGCACACTGGAAGCCAGCAACCAGGTCTGCCCCAGTGGCCAGCCGATCTGATGCACCATCCACCACCCCGTGAATGGCAAGCTCACCAGCGCCAGGGCCATCACCAGCCAGACAAACACCCGCGGGCGTTGCAATGTGCGCGCGGCCGCCGTGGCATCGCCGTTGCGGCGCGTCCTCCAGACCCAGATGGCCAGCCCCAAGGCGCCCGCCAAGAGCAATACTGTGGCGACGACATGGGCGATCTTCAGCGCGGTTAACGTTTCCATCGTTGGATTTCCTTGAGTCTTGCCGGGCAGTCTAGCTCTGCTTTAGCCCAGGAACAGCTGATACGCCGGGTTATCGCTTTCATCCCAGTACGGATAGCCGATTTCTTCCAGGGCTGCCGGTACCAGATGACGTTCATCGTGCGGTACCTGCAGGCCCGCAACCACACGACCATCCGCCGCACCATGGTTGCGGTAGTGGAACATCGAGATATTCCAGCGTCCGCCCAGCTTGTTGAGGAAGTTGAACAGCGCCCCCGGACGTTCCGGGAATTCGAAGCGCAGCACGACCTCGTCGATGACGTGGGCCGCATGCCCGCCCACCATGTGGCGAATGTGCAGTTTGGCCAGTTCGTTGTCGGTCAGGTCCACCACCGGGAAGCCTTGCTCGGTCAGGCTGGCGATCAGCGCGCTGCGCGGGTCGTTTTCCGGGTGCGTCTGCACGCCCACGAAGATGTGCGCTTCGCTGCCCGTGTTGTAGCGATAGTTGAATTCGGTGATCTGGCGCTTGCCGACGGCTTCGCAGAAGGCCTTGAAGCTGCCTGGCTTCTCGGGAATGGTCACTGCGATGATCGCCTCGCGGCCTTCGCCCAGCTCGGCACGCTCGGCCACGTGACGCAGACGGTCGAAATTGACGTTGGCGCCGGAGTCGATGGCCACCAGGGTCTGCCCGCTGACGCCGCGCGATTCCACATACTTCTTGATCCCGGCCACGCCCAAGGCGCCGGCAGGTTCGGTGATCGAGCGGGTATCGTCGTAGATATCCTTGATGGCCGCACAGATCTCGTCGGTACTGACGGTGATGACTTCATCCACGTAGTGCTTGCAGATGTCGAACGTGTGCTGGCCGATCTGAGCCACGGCAACGCCGTCGGCAAAGAGCCCCACGGTCGGCAGCACCACCCGCTCGCCAGCGGCCAGGGCGGCTTGCAGGCAATTGGAATCGTCCGGCTCGACGCCGATCACCTTGATGTCAGGCCGCAGGTATTTCACATAGGCCGCGATCCCGGCAATCAGCCCGCCGCCGCCCACCGGGACGAAAATCGCATCCATACGCCCCGGATGTTGGCGCAGGATCTCCATCGCCACCGTGCCCTGCCCGGCAATGGTGTGGGGATCGTCATAGGGGTGAATGTAGACGTAGCCCTTTTCGTCGACCAGTTTCAGCGAATAGGCCAGGGCTTCGGGGAACGAATCACCGTGCAACACCACTTTGCCGCCTCGGGAACGTACGCCTTCGACTTTGATTTCCGGAGTGGTCTTGGGCATCACGATGGTGGCTTTGACGCCCAGCACCTTGGCCGCCAGGGCCAGGCCCTGGGCGTGGTTGCCCGCCGAAGCCGTGACCACGCCGCGTGCGCGCTCTTCGTCGCTGAGCTGGGTCAGCTTGTTGTAGGCGCCGCGAATCTTGAACGAGAACACCGGCTGCAAGTCTTCGCGCTTGAGCCAGATGTTGTTGCCCAGCCGCTCGGAGAGCTGGCGGGCAGTCTGCAATGGGGTTTCCACGGCAACGTCGTAAACGCGCGAGGTGAGGATCTTTTTGACGTACTGTTCAAGCATCGGAAAGCATCACTGAGCGGGTTGGGCAGGGCCAAGGAGTCTAACCCGGCTTTTGGCTGGGCGACCACACGAATCCCAAGGTTTTGTTGGGTTATACTCGCGTCCCTCTTTACTCCCCGTCCGCTTTCGGAGCCCGCATGACCCAGGATCAACTCAAACAGGCCGTGGCCCAGGCCGCTGTCGACCTCATCCTCCCGAAACTGGATGACAAGAGCATCGTTGGGGTCGGCACCGGCTCGACGGCCAATTGCTTCATCGACGCACTGGCGCAGCACAAAGGTGCGTTCGACGGCGCGGTCGCCAGCTCCGAAGCCACCGCCGCGCGCCTGAAGGGCCACGGGATTCCGGTCTATGAGCTCAATACCGTGAGCGACCTGGAGTTCTATATCGACGGCGCCGATGAAAGCGACGCGCACCTGAACCTGATCAAGGGCGGCGGCGCGGCCCTGACCCGCGAGAAGATTGTCGCGGCCGTGGCCAAGACCTTCATCTGCATCGCCGACGCCAGCAAACTGGTGCCAGTCCTCGGCGCGTTCCCGCTGCCGGTGGAAGTCATTCCGATGGCCCGCAGCCATGTGGCCCGCCAACTGGTGAAACTGGGCGGTGACCCGGTGTACCGCGAAGGCGTGCTGACCGATAACGGCAACATCATCCTGGATGTCCATAACCTGCAGATCACCAACCCGGTGGAACTGGAAAGCCAGATCAACGCCATCGTCGGTGTGGTCACCAATGGCTTGTTCGCGGCTCGCCCGGCGGATGTGTTGTTGCTGGGGACGCCTGAAGGGGTGAAGACCCTGCGGGCTGAGTAAGCCGGCCAGATAACCTGCTCTTTCAGTGATTCAGCCCCTGTGGGAGCGAGCCTGCTCGCGATAGCGGTCTACCCGACACATCCATGTTGGCTGACGCACCGCCATCGCGAGCAGGCTCGCTCCCACATCAGGTTTTTTGGGGATCAAGGCTGCGGTTTCTTGAAGACGTAGAACAGGTTCGGTTCGCTCACCACATACAAGTTGCCATCATCGTCCATGGCAACGCCCTCGGCCTGAGGGACGGTTTTTTGCAGCCCTTGACGGCCCTTGCTCAACGACAGCGTGCTCAACGGCCGGCCGTCGATGTCCAGCTCGATAATCAATCGCGACTCATCGGACAGCGCCAGTAAATGGCCGCTGCGCTCGTCGTATTGCAGGCTAGAAAGATCGCGTACGAACAGTCCGGCATCGCGCTTGGGGTTGTTGATTACATGGACAGCGTAGGATTTGTCCGGTTTGTGATGGGGAAAGCCCCGCACTTCATAAATCAGCATCGGATCGCGCTCCTTGGCCACGAACAACCGTTTGCCCACTGAGTCGTAGGCCAACCCTTCAAACCCTTTGTTACCGTTCAGGTGCAGGCCAAGCGTCATTTGCTCTGCGTCGGCGGCGTCGAGGAATTGGGTATCGTCGTCCAAGTGAATCTTGATCAGCCGCTGCTGACGCTCGTCGGTGATGACGTAAATGTCCTCGCTGATGAACTCCACCGCCTCCGGGTCGCCGAAGCCAATCAGGGCGATGCGCCTAAGAATCTTGCCGTCCAATGACAGCTCGATCAGTTCGGCATTCTTGTTGGTAACGGTAAAGAGGCTCTTGCGGATCGGATCGTACGTCAGCGCCGAAACGTCATTGTCCAGGCCTTCAATCACCCGCGCCTCGACCGTCACCCGATAGTGGTCCAGGGCAATGGCCTGTTCGCTGGGGGGCTGCCAGAGAGTGTTGAAGTTGAACCAGGCGCGCTCGAACAGGCGCAGGTATTGAGCTGCTGCGATCAAAGCGATCAGTACGATCATGATCAGCAGCAGGATCAAGGGCTTCGGGCGGGCAAGTCGACGCATGTGGGTGGGCTCGGATGAGAACAGGTGGTTGGAAATACCACGGCTGCCTGAACTGAAGCTTAATGGCCGGATGCCACACCCTACGGCGAAGGATGAATTACCTTACAGAGTTGCGCTATCAGCGTTGTTTTTCGAAACGATAGAACAGGTTCGGCTCGCTGACCATGTACAGGTTGCCGGACTCATCGAGGGCTACGCCTTCTGCGCGGGGGATCGTATCTTTGATGCCGTTGAAACCGCCCAGCAAGGTCATGAAGCTGACCTGTTCCCCTGCATCGTCCAGCTCCAGCAACAGATGGGAGTCGGCCGACAGCAGCAGCGAGTGCCCCGTGCGAGGATCGATCGCCAGCGCCGACAGGTTGCGCAGGTCCAGCTCGTCGCTGGAATGGATCTGTTTGTCGCCCTTGAGCAGTTGGCTGCCGTCGCTTTTCCAGGTGAACAACGCTGGCGGACGCTCTTCACCCAAGGCCAATTGCTGGTTGCGTGGATCCCAGGCGACGCCTTCGAAGCCCTTGTTCTGGTTCTTGGACGGGCCGAGATCGTAGTGGGGGAAATCCGTGCTGTTCAGTTCGCGAGTATCGGCATCGACCTGGATGATCGACAGCGTGTGTTTTCGTTCATCGGTAATAGCCATCAGGCCATTCTCCATGTAGGCCACGCCTTCAGGATTGCTCCAGCCCACCAACGGCATTTTGCGCAGCACGTCACCCTGCAGGGTGAGTTCCACCAGAAACGGATGCTTACCCATGATCGCGAACAGGGTTTTGGTCTGTGGGTTATAGGTCAGGTCGGACGCTTCATCCTCTTCCATTCCTGGCAGGACCTTGGCATCAATCACCGCGTGGTAGTCCGGCAGCCAGATGCTTTCCTGGCGCTGGGCGGGGCTCTCGAGACGTTCCGATGCCCACAGCAGGCCCCGGTCATCCCAGTGCATGGCATACGCCAGCCAGTAAAAGGCCCCGGCTGCTAACAGCGACCAGGCATACCAGGGCAGCGAGAAGCGAGCGCGGCGGACGGGGCTGGAGGAGGGCCGAGCTAGAGGAGTGGCCATCAGGGGATGTGTTCCAGGTATTCGGGTTAGGAAAATGAATGGCTCAGACGCCGTATTCCCTGGAATTATCCGGATGGCATGTGAAAAAAATGGTAAATGGCGAGAGCCGTCCATCCATGTGGACACGAGCCGGCTCGCGCCCACGCGGGACAGCGCCTTGCGGTTAACGAACGCTGCTTTCGAAACGGCTCGCGCCTGGCAATTCCAGTACCAGTTCATCCCCGACGTTCAACGGTCCTACGCCCGCCGGAGTGCCAGTGAGGATTACGTCGCCGGCCTGCAATGAGAAGCAGCCAGCCATGTATTGGATCATCGGCACGATGGGGTTGAGCATCAGGCTGCTGTTGCCGTCCTGGCGCACTTCACCGTTGATGGTCAGGCGAACCGGGATGTCGGTCAGGTCGGCAAAGGTGCCGCTGGACACGAAAGGTGCCAGCACCGCCGCACCGTCGAAGGATTTGGCGACTTCCCAGGGCAAGCCCTTGGCCTTGAGCTCGGCTTGCTTGTCCCGCAGGGTCAGATCCAGGGCCGGGGCGAAGCCGGAGATGGCATCCAGCACTTCCTCGGCACTGGGCCGGGTCGACAGTGGCTTGCCGATCAGCACGGCAATTTCAGCTTCGTAGTGCACCGCACCACGGTCGGCGGGGATGCTGAAACCGCCTTCCAGCGGCACCGCGCAGCTGCCGGGCTTGATGAACAGCAGGGGTTCGGTAGGTACCGGGTTATCCAGTTCCTTGGCGTGTTCGGCGTAGTTGCGGCCAATGCACACGATTTTTCCCACCGGGAAATGAATACGGGTACCGTCGACATACTGGTGCTGATAGCTCATTACCGACTCCTGCTTCTGGGATTCATCAGGTATTTTTTGCATTAAACCGCGAAAATCTTGCCCGGGTTCATGATGCCGTTCGGGTCGAACACTGCCTTGACGGCCTTCATGTATTCAATTTCTACCGGCGAGCGACTGTAGGTCAGGTAATCGCGTTTGGTCATGCCTACGCCGTGTTCGGCGGAGATCGAGCCGTTGTATTTCTCGACGGTTTCAAAGACCCATTTGTTCACGGTCGCGCACTTGGCGAAGAATTCGTCCTTGCTCAGGTTCTCTGGCTTGAGGATGTTCAAGTGCAAGTTGCCGTCGCCGATGTGGCCAAACCAGACGATCTCGAAATCCGGGTAATGTTGGCCGACGATAGTGTCGATGTCGCGCAAGAAGCCCGGGACTTTCGAAACGGTGACCGAGATGTCGTTCTTGTACGGTGTCCAGTGGGAGATGGTTTCCGAGATGTACTCGCGCAACTTCCACAGGTTTTGCAGTTGGGTTTCGCTTTGGCTCATCACCCCATCGAGCACCCAGCCCTGTTCGACACAGTGTTCGAACGTTTCCAGGGCGTGGTTGGCGACTTCTTCGGTGGTGGCTTCGAACTCCAGCAGGGCGTAGAAGGGGCACTCGGTTTCGAATGGCGCCGGTACGTCGCCCCGATCCAGGACCTTGGCCAGGGCCTTGTCGGAGAAGAATTCGAACGCCGTCAGGTCCAGCTTGCCCTGGAAGGCATGCAGTACGGGCATGATCGAATCAAAATCGGCGGTGCCCAGGACCATGGCGGTGAGGTTCTTCGGAGCCCGGTCCAGGCGCATGGTGGCTTCGACCACGAACCCGAGGGTGCCTTCGGCGCCGATGAACAACTGCCGCAGATCGTAGCCAGTGGCGTTCTTGATCAGGTCCTTGTTCAGTTCCAGCAGGTCACCTTTACCGGTGACGACTTTCATGCCGGCTACCCAGTTGCGGGTCATGCCATAACGAATGACCTTGATTCCGCCGGCATTGGTGCCGATGTTGCCGCCAATCTGACTGGAACCGGCCGAGGCGAAGTCCACTGGGTAGTACAGACCGTGCTCTTCAGCCTTGTTCTGCAGTTGTTCAGTGACCACACCTGGCTGGCAGACGGCTGTGCGATCGGTGAGGTTCACGTCGAGAATCTGGTTCATGTAGTCGAATGACACGACCACTTCGCCGTTGGCCGCCACGGCCGCGGCGGAAAGCCCGGTACGCCCGCCCGATGGCACCAGCGCGACCTTGTGCTCATTGGCCCAGCGCACAATGGCCTGAACCTGTTCGGTGGTCTTGGGGAAGACGATGGCGCTCGGCGCCGGGGCGAAGTGCTTGGTCCAATCCTTGCCATAAGCGTTCAGGGAGTCGGCATCGGTCAAGACTTTGCCAGGCTCAACCAGGGTCTTCAGCTCATCTATCACGGCAGGATTGGTCATCGACAGAACTCTCGAACAATTCATGGTCATCCTGAGAACGCTTCACGTCGCAGGAATGAGTGTTTAGCGGGGTGCGTATGCTAGCATACCGACCCCGCAGCGTAGTGCCCATTGGCTGTTCTGCGGCGACGGCTGTCATGCCGGTCGGACCAGCATGCGCTGTCCGATTCCCTGCCATTTTTCTCCGGGACACAGGTTTACGCAGATGAGCAAGACTTCTCTCGATAAGAGCAAGATCAAGTTCCTTCTTCTCGAAGGCGTCCACCAATCGGCTGTCGACGTCCTCAAGTCGGCGGGCTACACCAGCATCGAGTACATCACCAGTTCTCTGCCGGAAGCCCAGCTCAAGGAAAAGATCGCCGATGCTCACTTCATCGGTATTCGCTCCCGTACCCAATTGACCGAAGAGATCTTCGACCACGCCAAGAAACTGGTGGCGGTCGGCTGCTTCTGCATCGGCACCAATCAGGTGGACCTCAATGCGGCGCGCGAGCGCGGTATCGCGGTGTTCAACGCGCCATACTCCAACACCCGTTCCGTTGCTGAACTGGTGCTGGCCGAAGCGATCCTGCTGCTGCGCGGCATTCCCGAGAAGAACGCTTCCTGCCACCGTGGCGGCTGGATCAAGAGCGCGGCCAACTCCTTCGAAATCCGTGGCAAGAAGCTGGGTATCGTCGGTTACGGCTCGATCGGCACGCAGTTGTCGGTGCTGGCTGAAGGCCTTGGCATGCAGGTGTTTTTCTACGACACCGTGACCAAGTTGCCGCTGGGCAATGCCACCCAGGTCAACGACCTGCACGAGCTGTTGGGCATGTCCGACATCGTGACGCTGCACGTTCCGGAAACCGCCGCCACCCAGTGGATGATCGGCGAGAAGGAAATCCGTGCCATCAAGAAAGGCGGGATCCTGATCAACGCCGCTCGTGGCACCGTGGTCAAGCTCGACGCCCTGGCCGAAGCGATCAAGGACAAACACCTGATCGGCGCCGCCATCGACGTATTCCCGGTGGAGCCGCGCTCCAATGACGATATCTTCGAAAGCCCGCTGCGCGGCCTGGACAACGTGATCCTGACCCCGCACATCGGCGGTTCTACTGCCGAAGCCCAGGCCAACATCGGCCTGGAAGTGGCGGAAAAGCTGGTCAAGTACAGCGACAACGGTACTTCGGTATCGTCCGTGAACTTCCCGGAAGTGGCCCTGCCGGCTCACCCTGGCAAGCACCGCCTGTTGCACATCCACGAGAACATCCCGGGTGTGATGAGCGAGATCAACAAGGTCTTCGCCGAAAACGGCATCAACATTTCCGGTCAGTTCCTGCAGACCAACGAGAAAGTCGGCTACGTCGTGATCGACGTCGATGCCGAATACTCCGATCTGGCGCAAGAGAAACTGCAGCACATCAACGGCACTATTCGTAGCCGGGTGTTGTTCTAAGCAGACCTGGCGTGCAACAAAAAAACGGGAGCCTCGCAGGGGGCTCCCGTTTTTTTCTGTCGAACACATAACCTGTGGGAGGGTTTTGTGTTGTGTCGACCTGTGCCGGTTTATTTCACGTTTACCGTGATCTTCTCGGACACGATCGTCGGATCGAACGGCATATGGCCGCTGTCGCCCAGGATCAGCTGCAAGGTGTGCTTGCCCGGTGCCAGTTTGATCGTAGCCTCGGTTTGCGCCTTGCCGAAATGCATGTGGTTGGCATCGGTGGGAATCGGCGCGCCTGCGGCAGGCAGTTTGTCGACATCAATCAGCAAATGATGGTGCCCGGTATTTTTGGTTACATCACCCGCCGGGGCCAGCGCGATGTTCTTGACGCCGAACTTGACCTTGAACTCCTGGCCAACGGTGGCACCGTCTTCCGGGGAAACGATGAATACCTCTGCACCCTGGGGAGCAGGGGTTGCGGCGGATGCCAGCATCGAAGCTCCCAGCAACAGGCCGGCCAAGGCGGCACGTGACATAAAGCTTTTCATTTTTTTCTCCAGTTTTTCCATGAAATCCGCGTGGTCATGACAACTTCATGACCATTCGTTGTCGAAGCCTGCAACAACCATAGCAAAGCGAACCTGAAACGAGCGTCGCTTGTAACAATACAAAGGAGTGACCATGCGTTTTCTGCCTGGGCTGATCTGCCTGCTACCCCTCTTGAGCCCTCTGGCCCATGCCGAACTGATCGACGACATCAACGACCGTGGCGAATTGCGCATCGCTCTGGAAGCCAACACCAGCCCTTTCAACTTCAAGGAAGACGGCAAGCTCACCGGCTTCGAAGTGGAACTGGGTCAGATGCTGGCCGGCGAGCTCGATGTTCGCGCCGACTTTGTGGTCACCGATGCCAGCGATCTGCTGGCCGGCGTGGAAAGTGGCAAGTACGACGTTGCCATCAACCACATAGCAATGACCCCGGAACTGGCCGAACGTTTCGACACAAGCACCGCTTATAGCCAACCGGATGCGCAACTGTTGGCGCGCAAGGACGACTCGCAACGCCCGATGGTCATGGCACAGTCGTTCCAGCCGGAAGAAAAGAGCGGCCCGCCGCCGAGCCTGGTGATTCCGTTCCAGAAGGGCAATCCGGCGTTCAAGGCCAGCCTGGACAACGCTTTGGCGCGTATCAAGGACGACGGGCGGCTTGAGCAGTTGTCACAGAAGTGGTTGGTCAAGCAGGAGTAACAATGGGGCGGTGGGCGACGGCGGTGTGTCAGTCGCATCAATGTTGCTGATCCGCCGTCATCGCGAGCAGGCTCGCTCCCACATTTGGATCATTGATGGTTCGCCATTTATGTTCGCAGTTGACCCGTGTGGGAGCGAGCTTGCTCGCGATGGCGCCCTCAAATCCTAAGCAGGTCTACGCCAGACACTCGCCAACCAAGGCTGCTGCTCTCGCGGCAGCCCAGCCGGTCGGTAGTAATGCTCAAGCTCTACAAAGCCCGCTTCTGTGAGCAAGGTGCGCCAGGCCGCAAGGTCGTGGTAGGCGCCGAAGCGCTGGCCGTTCCAGCCTTCCTGGTTTTCGCCCCGGGGGTTGGAACTGAACAGCACGCCGCCGGGCTTGAGGGTGGCGTGCAATTGCTTGAGCACCCGTGGCAGTTCCTGGACGGGGACATGAAACAGCACCGCGTTGGCGAAAATCCCGTCAAAGCGTTCGACCGGCAGGTCGAGTTCCAGGAAGTCCTGCTGCCACACCTCACAACCGCTGTCCTGGCGCGCCATTCGGGCAAATTCCTCCGAGCCGTCGAGGCCGACCGCGACATGGCCCATGGCCGTGAATGTGCGCAGGTCGCGCCCCGGGCCGCAGCCGAAATCCAGGATGTGCAGCGGTGCCTGGCCCTGGATATGGCGCAGCAGGGCGTCGATGTTCTGGCTGACATCGTGGTCGCGGGTGCCGTCGCGAAAGCTCTCTGCCACGGCGTTGTAATGGCCCAGGGTCGTGGCGGTGATGGCGTGCAGGTCGTCGGTGGTGTGTTTCATGGGTGTGGGTTTGGGTGAGGAGTGTCAGCCGACTATACCGCAAGCCCGCTGATCTGCCTGTGGGAGCAAAGCTTGCTCGCGACTGCAGTCGTCCAGTTGGTATCCATGTTGGATGGAATACTGCTATCGCGAGCAAGCTTTGCTCCCACAGGTCAACTGCTCCCACAGGTCAACTGCTCCCATAGGTCAGCGTTTATTCAAGACGCGCGCCAGGCGGTCACCACCCAATTGGATCACGGCGACCAATGCCACCAGCAACACGATCACCGTGAGCATGATCTGGCTGTCGAAACGTTGGTAGCCGTAGCGGTAGGCGATGTCGCCCAGGCCGCCGGCGCCGATCGCTCCGGCCATGGCCGAGGAGTTGATCATGGTCACCAAGGTGATGGTAAAACCGCCAACGATGCCCGGCAGGGCTTCGGGCAGCAGCACATGCCAGACAATGTGCCAGCGTCGGCAACCCATGGCCTGGGCCGCTTCGATCAGGCCATGGTCGACCTCGCGCAGGCTGACTTCGGCGATGCGGGCAAAGAACGGCGTGGCGGCAATGGTCAGCGGTACTACCGCTGCCCACACGCCATAGGTGGTGCCGACGATCAGCCGGGTGAATGGGATCAACGCCACCATCAGAATCAGGAACGGTATCGAGCGGAACAGGTTCACGAACGCGCCCAGGGCCCGGTTCAAGGCCGGCGCTTCATAAATTCCACCCTTGCCGCTCGTGACCAGGATCACCGCCAGCGGTATGCCCGCCAGCAAGGCGATCAGCGACGACACGCCAACCATCAGGAACGTATCGATAAAACCCTGCAACAACCGGTCAAACCACATAACCCAGCACCTCTACCCGTTGTGCCCAATTGCCCGCCCGTTGACGCAATTCCTCGGCGGCCCATGACGAACCGCTCACGGCCAGCAGCAATTGCCCCAGCCCGTGGCCCTGAATGCGCTCGATGCCGCCGTGCAGCAGCCGCACCCGTCCACCGAGGGCACTGAACAAGGCGGCGAGATCCGGTTCTTCTCGATCTATGCCGCTGAATTGCAGGCGCAGCACGGTAGCCGCATCCGCCGATGCCGGCTGCCCCTGCAAGCGACTTTGCAGCTCTTGCGGTATGGCGTGTTGCAACGGCGCCAGCAGCGTCCGACTGACCTCGTGTTGCGGGTTGCCGAATACTTCCCAGACCGGGCCCTGCTCGACCATGCGTCCTTGCTCGAGCACCACCACCCGGTCGCAGACTTCACGGATCACCGCCATCTCGTGGGTGATCAACACGATGGTCAGGCCCAGTCGCTGATTGATCTCGCGTAGCAAACCGAGGATCGATTGGGTGGTCTCCGGGTCAAGGGCCGATGTGGCTTCATCGCACAACAGGATCTGCGGGTCATGGACCAGTGCCCGGGCAATCCCCACCCGCTGCTTCTGACCGCCCGAAAGTTGCGCCGGATAGGCCTTGTGCTTGCCTTGCAGGCCGACCAGCTCCAGCAGCCCGCGGACTTTGCGCTGGCGCTGTTCCTTGGGCACGCCGGCGACTTTCAGCGGCAGCTCAACGTTCTGCCAGACGGTCTTGGCCGACATCAGGTTGAAGTGCTGGAAGATCATGCCGATGCGCCGGCGCAATTCCACCAGGCGGTCCTCATCGAACTCGCCGATGTCTATCTGATCAATCAACACCCTGCCGCTGGTGGGTTGTTCGAGGCGGTTGATGGTGCGGATCAGCGACGACTTGCCGGCGCCGCTGCGGCCGATGATGCCGAACACCTCGCCGCGCTGGATCGCCAGGTCGATCCCTTGCAGCGCGGCCACCGGACCCTGGGCACCGTTGTAGGTCTTGCCCAGGCCGATGAAGCGCACAAGGGCGCGGTTCAACTCCGGATGCAGCTCGGTCTGGTCGGCGCTTTGGGGCGTGGGAGCTTCGTGTCTGAGTCGAGCATTGACGGCGTTCATGGTCAGCCTTCCCATCCGGCCTGGTAGAGCTTGCCATGGGCCTTGTCCAGGGCAGCGCGCACGACAGGTGAGTGCTGATAGATGTCGACGAATTTGATCAGCCTTGGGTCGGTTTTGCTCTTGGGTTGGATCACGAACTGGATGACGTACTCCTTGTGATCGAGGCCGTCGAACAGCAAGGCAGACGTGGCGTCGAAGGTCTTCGCCAAGCGGATGTAGGCGGGATAGCCCTGTACCAAGTCGGCGTCGTCATAGGCGCGCACCAGTTGCACGGCTTCGACTTGCAGGATTTTGATTTTTTTCGGGTTGGCGACGATATCGTCTTCGGTGGCCTTGTAACCCACTCCCGGCTTGAGGGTGATCAGCCCGGCTTTGGCCAGCAGTTGCAGGCCGCGACCGCTGTTGATCGGGTCGTTGGCAATGGCGACGCTCGCGCCTTCGGGCAGCTCGTCGAAGTTTTTGTATTTTTTCGAATAGAGCCCGACGTTGTTGATGATCCCCGGCGCAAAGGGCACCAGGTCGAACCCGGCGGCGGCCTTGGCATTTTCCAGGAACGGAATGTGCTGGAAGTAATTCACGTCGATATCACCGGAGGCCAGGCTGACGTTGGGCGCGATCCAGTCGCTGAACTCCACCAACTCGACCTTCAAGCCTTGCTTGCCGGCTTCTTCTACGGCGGCTTCCAGGGGAATGGCAAACGCGGCGGTGGTGCCGATCTTCAACGGTGCGTCGGCGGCAAACAGCGTCGAGCTGAACAGGCCGAGGGCCAGGGCCAGTGCTTTGACTGGCAGGGTCAGGAGTTGCTTGGTCATGTCGGATATTCCAGTCATTAATGGGCGGTGCATATTTTTTGTGGCGAACAGAGCTCTGTGGGAGCAAGGCTTGCCCGCGATGAAGTTGATGCGGTCTCTCAAAAACCGAGGTGTCTGCATCTCGAGCAAGCTTTGCTCCCACAGGGTCAGTGTCGGTAGGTCGAACCGGTGTGTCGTTCGGGCAAATGGGCCTCTGCGTGAAACAGCTTTTCGCGCAGGGTGCCGTTGTCGTATTCGGTCTTGTACGAACCGCGTCGCTGCAACTCGGGGATCACCAGGTCGATGAAGTCCACGTAGCTTTGCGGCGTGACGATGCGGGTCAGGTTGAAGCCGTCGAGGCCGGTTTCGGCGATCCACGCCTCCAGTTCATCGGCCACCTGTTCGGGCGAGCCGATCAGGGTGATGTAGCGACCGCCCAGGGCGTGCTGGTCCAGCAATTTGCGCCGGGTCCAGTCGTTGTTCTGCAGGATCTTGGTGGCAGACTGGATGGCGTTGCTCTTCACGTACTGGATCGGTTCGTCCAGTTCGTACGCGGAAAAATCGATTCCTGTCGAGGCGGAAAAATGCGCCACCCCGGCTTCGGCGCTGGCGTAGCTCAGGTACTCGGCATGCTTGGCCCAGGCGGCCGCTTCGGTCTCGCCGACGATCACGTTAAGGCCCATGAACACTTTGATGTCCCCGGGGTTTCGTCCGGCCCGGGCGGCGCTGGCGCGAACCTTGTCCACCTGGGCCTTGGTCGCGGGTTTGTTCTGGCCGCTGATGAACACGCACTCGGCATGCCGCCCGGCAAACAGCAGGCCGCGCTCGGAACTACCGGCCTGGAACAGCACCGGCGTGCGCTGGGGCGAGGGTTCGCAGAGGTGATAGCCCTCGACCTGGTAGAACTCGCCCTGGTGCCGAACCTTGTGCACTTTCTCCGGCCGGGCATAGATCCGCTGCTCGCGGTCGTTGAGCACCGCGTCGTTTTCCCAACTGCCTTCCCACAATTTGTAGAGCACTTGCAGGTATTCATCGGCCTGGTCGTAGCGGCGGTCATGCTCGACCTGCGCGGTAAGCCCCATGGCTTTGGCGGCGCTGTCCAGATAGCCGGTGACGATGTTCCAGCCGACCCGGCCGCGACTCAGATGGTCGAGGGTGCTCATGCGTCGGGCAAACAGGTAGGGTGGTTCGTAGGTCAGGTTGGCGGTGAGCCCGAAGCCGAGGTTTTTCGTCACGGCGGCCATCGCCGAGACCAGCAGCAACGGGTCGTTGACCGGCAGTTGGATCGACTCCTTGAGCGTGACGTCCACCGACTGTTGGTACACGTCGTAGACCCCGACGATGTCGGCGATGAACAGCCCGTCGAACAATCCACGCTCGAGCAACTGCGCCAGGGCGGTCCAGTATTCAATCGTGTTGTACTGGGTCGAGGTGTCCTGGGGATGAGCCCACAAACCATGGTTGATGTGCCCGATGCAGTTCATGTTGAACGCGTTGAGCAGGATCTTTTTCCTGTCGGCCGCCATCAGATAGTCCCCCGCAGCGGCGGTTTTTCATCGTTGAGGTAGAAATTGCCCACCGCGTGGTATTTCCAGCGCACCGGGTCATGCAGGGTGTGCACCCGGGCGTTGCGCCAGTGGCGGTCGAGGCCATGTTCGGCCAGGGTCGCCTGACTGCCGGCCAATTCGAACAGGGTGCTGCCGGCGGCCAGGGAAATCTCGGTGCTGATGGCGCGGGCTTCGGCTACGGCAATCGAGGCGGCGGCGACCGTGTCGGCCTGGGTGTCGGCCTGGGCCCGGTCGAGAAACTCACCGGCACGTTCCAGCAGGGCTTCGGCGGCGTGCAGGCGGATGCTCAGTTGGCCGAAACTCTTGAGGGTGTGCGGGTCTTCGGTGGCGACGTCGCTGGCGGCGTCGATCCAGGGCCGGGTTTTGCTACGGACAAAATGCAAGGCGTCCTCATAGGCGGCGCGAGCGATGCCGGTGTCGATGGCGGCGTGAAGAATCTGCGCCAGCGGCCCCACCGGCGTTGGGCGTTCGAAGGCGCTCTGGAAGGGCACGACGTCTTCGGCGGTGACATAAACGTCCTCGAACACCACCGATCCACTGCCGGTGGTGCGCTGGCCGAAACCGCTCCAGTCGTCGATCACCGTCAGGCCTCGGCTGTTGCGCGGGACGAATGCCAGTTGTTGCACGCCGTTTTCATCCACCACCGACGTGGGGATGCGCTGGGCGTAGATCGCCCCCGTGGCGTAGAACTTGCGACCGCTGATGCGGTAGCTCTCACCGTCGCGGCGCAGTTGCGTGATGCGGTCGTGGGCGGTCTTGGTGCCGAGCTCCGCCAATGCATTACCAAAACGTTGGCCGGCCAGGACTTCGGCATACAGGCGTTGTTTTTGCGCTTGGCTGCCGTTTACCCGTAGCACTTCCAGGGCGTAGAAATGATTTTGCGGAATCTGCCCCAGCGAGCCGTCGGCCTGAGCAATCAGCGCGATGACTTTGGCCAGGGTGACGTTGGACACACCGGCGCCGCCATAGGCCTTGGGCACGCTAATGCCCCACAGGCCAGAGCGGGAGAAGGCCTCCAGTTCCGGGTACGGCAAGCGGCGCTCACGGTCGCGCAGGGCGCTGTCGCGCTTGAAGTCATCGGCCAGGTCGCTGGCCACGATCAGGGCTTGTTCATCGCTGGTGATCACCGCGACGTGTTGAGAAAACGTCATGTACTGCTCCAGAGGTCGGGTCGTCAGATCCAGGAATGCCGGGCCGGCAAGGTGCCGTTCAGGTGGTAGGCGCCTACCGCGTGATACTTCCAGCGCACCGGGTCGTGCAGGGTATGGACCCGTGCGTTGCGCCAGTGGCGGTCGAGATTGAATTCGGCGAGGGTGGCGCGGCTGCCGGCCAGTTCGAACAGTTTTTCGCTGGCTTGCAGGGCGATCTCGGTGGTGAGCACCTTGGCCTCGGCCACGGCAATCGAGGCGCGGGCAGCCGATTGCGCGGTGATGGGCGCGGCGCTGACCTGGTCCAGCACTTGTCCGGCCTTGCGCAACAACGCTTCGGCGGCGTGCAGTTCGATTTTCAGCTTGCCGATGTCGGCGATCACATAGAGGTCGTCACTGGCCCGGTCGACCTTGGCATCGATCCAGGGCCGGGCTCGTTCTCGGACGAAGGCGATGGCATCGTCGATGGCGCCACGGGCGATGCCTGCATCGATGGCGGCTTGGATCAGTTGGGAAATCGCGCCTTGCACGCCGGGCGTTTCGTTGATGCGCCAGTTCTCCAGCACCAAGTCGGCATCCACTCGCACATTGTTCAGCAACACGGTGCCGCTGGCCGTGGTGCGCTGGCCGAACCCTGACCAGTCGTCGACGATCCGCAGGCCCGGGGTGCCGCGCCGCACGAACGCCAGCACCTGCCGACCCTCGTCATTCAGCGCCTTGACCGCGACCCAGTGGGCAAACAGCGCGCCGGTGGAATAGAACTTCTGACCATTGATGACAAACCCGTCACCGTCAGCGGTGATCCGGGCCTTGAGTTCAAGGGTATTGCGAGTGCCACGTTCCGGCCCTGCGTTGCCGATGCGCCAGCCTTCGAGCACGCTCTGCAGCAGGATTTTTTTCTGCCGTTCGGTGCCGGTGCCGAGAATCAGTTGGAGTACGCCGAATTGGTTTTGCGGGATCTGCCCGAGGGCCGGGTCAGCGGCGGAAATGATCGCGAACACCTCGGCCAGGGTGACGAAAGAAACCTGCGGGCCGCCGTATGCCCGGGGAATGGCGATGCTGCCCAGTCCGCTACGGGTGAATTGCTCGATTTCTGCCCAGGGTAGCTTGCGTTGCTGGTCACGACGCGCGGCCTGCTGACGGGCGACCTGCGCCAGTTCATGGGCGGCTTTGATGGCCTCGGCATCGTTGCGCAACACCTGTGCGGGCAACAGCTGCGGTGCGATGTCCAGGTCGCTCTGGATCTTTGCTTGCGCCAAATCCGACATTACAGCCACTCCGTGGCTGCAGGTAGTGCCCTGGCATACTGCGCTGGGGTGATTGTGTTCCGTTCCATACCCACCTCACATCTCAAGAAACGCCGCGATGAATGCGGCGAGCGAAAATCAAGAATGTCCGGTGGTCCGGTTTATATACCCTAAACGTGTGTAATTTATTTTTGAACTAACTTTTAGGAATATCAATAGAGGGCTTTGTGCCGAGCGATGTTGTGGCGAGGGGATTTATCCCCGTTGGGCTGCGCAGCAGCCCCAAAGCAGTCAACACAGCAACCTGCTGCACCGCGATTGCATAGTGGGGGCTGCTTCGCAGCCCAGCGGGGATAAATCCCCTCGCCACAACAGCTTGCTCAGAGTATTCATGTTCGGCGGCGCGTTTCGGCGGCCATGAGCGCCTCTTTCGGTGAAGTGCTCAGGTAGGGGTTGGCGCAACCGATCTTCAACGTTCGCGGCGGCGCCCAGTGGGAGTTGTTGCCCACGCGGTCGAGGATGCAGTAGGTCACTTCCAGGCGCAGGTCTTCTCCCGCCTCCAGAATGATCTGCGGCGGTACCCAGATGTTGATCGGCAGGCCAACCTCGCAGGGCTTGATGCGGGGCAGGTCCATGCGCACGTCGCCCCAGCGCAAGGTAATCGCATCGTCAGCAGCCATGTTCAGATAGGGCTCTATGGTCAGTGGTACACCGCGTTTGACCTGACTCGGGTTCACGCCCTTGCGGCGAATCGCATCAGGAATCCGCACTGGCGCCAGGCCTTGGTTTTCATCACCGCTCAGGGCCGACGGTTGGCCACCCGGACAATCGAGCTTGACCTGCACCCGTTGCGGTGCTGACAGCGCCGGGCCGCGCCCCACTTGCATCACGCGGTAATGGATGCGCGAAGTCCCATTGACGATGAAGCTCTCGGGTACCCGCAACGTAACGCTAGTTTGCACGTCGGCCTGGGACAACAGACGGGAGCCGACGTAGCAGTTGTCCCAGAACAGCTCGATCAGATCGCCCGCGTCCATGCCGGGGTAAGGGGCAATTGCCACTTGCAGGTGCGCAGCGCTGGTGATGTTGATGCGGGTACGCAGAGCGTTGACCAGGGTAGGCGCAGCCAGTTCAGGAATATTCGACGTACATGTCATGGTGTTCTCCTTGATGCTTTAAAACGAAGTCCGTTTCGGGAAGATCAAAAGCGCTTAATCATCGCGATATATTTTTATTGCGCAGCATGGACCCTGTCTGCGGTTCATCGCGCAGAACTAAAATAGTTCGCATCGCCTGTGGGTCACTAGATAAGGGTTCAGCAGTTTCAGTGTCAATAGAGGAACTTGCTTAATAATTAATTGTATAAGGCTTCAGAAATGTCCTACGCATCGAAGTTAAGAATACGTTGCGTTGTGCGCCATTTTCCTCGGGTTCATTGGTTTGGAAGGGAGGTGCGGCAGGAAGTCGGATAAATAGCGTAGCCCAAAGAGAAGTGTTGCCCGAGATATGTATATACCGCACGTCAACGGGGTGGCTGTGTTAAGTCAACTGGAAGTTTCAGTTTGTTACGCTGGGCTGTTAGTTGTTCCACTTCCATCCTTGGAAGTGGGGACAATATCAATAATTTACTGGTCGCCGTGTCCGGCCGAGAGGAACTTGCTGAGGAACTGTCGAGTGCGTTCCTCCCGGGGGGCTGCAAACAAGGCCTTGGCTTCGCCTTGCTCGACGATCACACCTTTGTCGAAAAACACCACGCGGTTCGCTACGTCCCGGGCGAAGCCCATTTCGTGAGTCACAATGACCATGGTGCGCTTTTCTTCGGCCAGGTCACGAATCGTCGCCAGCACCTCGCCCACCAGCTCCGGGTCCAGGGCCGACGTTGGCTCGTCGAACAGAATCACCTCGGGCTCCATCGCCAGCGCCCTGGCAATCGCCACGCGCTGTTGCTGGCCACCGGAAAGACGCCGCGGGTAGGCGTCCTCCTTGCCCGCCAGCCCGACCTTGGCCAGCAGTTTACGGCCTAAAACCTCAGCGTCGGCACGGGGGATCTTCTTCACCACCAGTGGGCCTTCGATGACGTTCTCCAGCGCGGTGCGATGGGGGAACAGATTGAAGTTCTGGAACACAAAACCCACTTGCTGGCGCAAACGACGCACCAGGTTCTGTTGCTGGTTCAGCGGGCGACTGCCATCGATTTCGATGTCGCCGACCTTGATCCGGCCACTGCTGGGTTCTTCGAGGAAGTTCAGGCAGCGCAGGAAGGTGGTCTTGCCCGAACCGCTGGGGCCGATGATCGCCACCACTTCGCCTTCTTCGATCTCCAGGTCGATGCCATTGAGCACCACTTGACCCTTGAACTGCTTTGTCAGTTTTTCCACGACAATCATGGGTCAGGACTCCTGGTCATGCCGATTGACCCGGGCTTCCAGGACGTTCTGCAGGTGCGCCAGCACGCTGGCCAGAATCCAGTAGATCAGCGCGGCGGCAAGGTACATGGTGAAGATTTCGAAAGTGCGGGCAGTGATCAACTGCGCCTGACGGAACAGCTCCGGCACCTGGATGGTCGCCGCCAGTGCGGTGTCCTTGACCAGGGAAATGAAGCTGTTGCCCAGAGGAGGCAAGGCCGTTCGCGCCGCTTGCGGCAGGATGGCCCGGCGCAGGGTCTGGGCGCGGGTCATGCCGATACTGGCCGCGGCTTCCCACTGGCCGCGCTCGATGGAGCTGATGGCGGCCCGCAGGATTTCACACGCATAGGCCGCCATGTTCAGCGAGAAGCCGATCAGCGCCGCCGGCAATGGATCCAGCTCGATGCCCAGTTGGGGCAGCCCGTAATAGATCACGAACAACTGCACCAGCAGCGGCGTGCCGCGAAAAAACGACACGTAGATGCGGGCGATCCAGCTCACCAGTTTGAAGCGCGACAGGCGCATCAACGCCAGGCCGAAGCCCAGCAGCAAGCCGAAGAACATGCCGCCCAAACTGAGGATGACCGTGTAATACGCGCCCTTGAGCAAGAAGGGCGCGGAGTCCAGCGCGAGTTGAAAAGCCTCTTCCATTATTGGGTGACGTCAGCGTTGAAGTACTTCTGCGAGATTTTCGCCAGGGTGCCGTCGGCCCGCAGTTTGTCGATGGCCTTGTTGATTGCGTCCAGCAGCTCAGGCTCGCCTTTGCGCAGGGCGATACCGGCTTCCTGGCGGGAGAACGGCTCGCCGGCTACAGCGGTGTCCTTGGCCTTGGCGGTCAGCTCCAGAGCAGCCAGCCGGTCTACCAGAATGGCGTCGATGCGGCCTACACGCAGGTCCTGGTATTTGGTTGGGTCATCGTCGTAGGTGCGGATAATAGCCTTTGGCTGGTTTTCCTTGAGCCATTGCTCATAGTTGGTGCCCAGGCCAACGCCGACTTTTTTGCCGGCCAGGTCATCGGCGGTCTTGATGGCGTCTTTGTTCTTGGTCAGAACCAGCGCCTGGATGCCGGAAACGGTGTAAGGCTGGGAGAAGTCATACTTCTTCTTGCGCTCCTCGGAGATGGTGACCTGGTTGATCACCGCGTCCAGGCGCTTGGATTCCAGCGCTGCGAGAATGCCGTCCCATTTGGTCGGTTGCAGTTTGACCTTCACGCCCAGCTCCTTGGCCAGGGCTTCGGAAAACTCCACTTCGAAACCGGCCAGCTTGCCGTCGGCGTCCACGAAACTGAACGGTGGGTAAGTGCCTTCCAGGCCGACGTTGATCACGCCCGCGTCCTTGATCTTTTGCAGCTGCTCACCGGCAACGGCCTGGCCCAGCAGGCCGGCGCTCAATGCCAGGCCCAGCGAACCCACCAACAGGTTGCGACGTAATGCGGAAAAATTCATGACAAGCCCCTGTGTTTTCTTATGAAGAGGTTATTTTGGCTGAGATAAGGCGTAGCCGCGATCCGAAAAGATTGCCACATCCTGCCTTAAAGCAGCCTGGGCGTCTCGCAGCAAATGCGCCTGTGGCGAGACTATAGGGTGGTGTTTATAGATTGGAAAATAATATTAAATCATTCAAATATTCGAGTATGGAATGAAAAAAGTCCCCTGTGGGAGCGAGCCTGCTCGCGATAACCAGTCAATATTGTTTTGGCTGACACGGCGCTATCGCGAGCAGGCTCGCTCCCACATCGAGAACTTCACTACGCCTGGAACGCCGCGTTATACGCAAACAACGCCGGTGCGCCGCCGGTATGCAGGAAGATGATCGGGCCCTCGTCGAAGCGGTCGCGACCCACCCCATCGAGCAGGCCGGCCATCGCCTTGCCGGTGTAGACCGGGTCCAGCAACAGGCCCTCCAGGCCAGCCAGCAATTTGACTGCCGCCAACGTACCGGCATTGGGTTCGCCGTAGCGGGGGCCGAAGTATTCGTCCCACAGGTTCACCTTGAAGGCCTCTGGAAGCGATACATCGAGCAACTGGGCGGTGCGTTCGGCCAAGCCCTGGACCTTGGGGCGCTGGTCTTCTTCGCTGCGAGACACAGTTATGCCAATCACGGGAAGTTGCCCCAGCGTTTCACTGAGCGCCAGCGTCAGGCCGCTGTGCGTCCCGGCGCTGCCCGAAGCCAGCACCACGGCAGCGAAATTCAGGCCGGTGTCCTTGATTTGCTCGGCCAGCTCAAGCCCGGCGCGTACATACCCCAGCGCACCCAGAGCGTTCGAACCGCCAATCGGTACCAGATAGGGCTTCTTCCCGTTGCTGCGCAGGCGTGCGGCGAGGGCTTGCAACTGCTCGTCGGCGTTATCCAGGTTTTCTACCAATTCGACCTTGGCGTCGAACAGCTCCAGCAGCAGCCGGTTGCCGTTGCTCAGGTAGTTGCTGTCTTCGGTGCCGATGGGGTTTTCCAGCAGGGCCACACAGCCCAGGCCCAGCTTTGCCGCCAGCGCGGCAGTCTGGCGCACATGATTGGACTGGATCGCCCCGGCGGTGATGAGGGTGTCGGCACCTTGAGCCAGGGCGTCGGCGGCCAGGTATTCGAGCTTGCGCAGCTTGTTGCCGCCCAGCGCCAGAGGCGTCAGGTCATCGCGCTTGATATAGATATCGCGACCGAGCCAGGAGGAAAGACGGTCGAGTTTTTCCAGGGGAGTTGGATGACCGAGCAGGTCGAGACGGTTAAAGCGCGCCAGCTGTTGTTTGATCATGGGGTCGTACTGGTTGCAGGAAATCCATGGACTATAGGCACGCCGATATTGATGGGCAACCGCCAATCGTTTGCCGGGGCGTAAATGGGGACGCATGAGAGATGAGCAGCGAAAACCTGTGGGAGCGAGCCTGCTCGCGATCGCGGTGTGTCAGCGAATGGATGTACCCACTGAACCACCGCGATCGCGAGCAGGCTCGCTCCCACAGGGGCTGTGTTATGTCTGTTGAACACTGAACGAATGCTCTCCAGGCAACGTCATACCCTCCCGTAGGCTAGCGTAGGAAACATGCCATCCAGCCGTGCGATTAGTCCTTAGCTACCTATTCATGTTTAACTTGAACGTTCATTCAAGTTAAACCGTCGGTTTGCTGCCCGCTCACAACAGGAGGCTTGCCTTTGCCGAGTCCGTTTTCGATTTTCACGATTCCGCTTTCCGGGGTACATCGCTCATGAGTGCCTCGTCCCTTCCACCCAGCGGCCTGGTCCGCATGAATCCGCCGGTTTTTTACTTTGCCGCGACCTTCATTCTGCTGTTCGGCCTGGTGGTCATCGCCGTGCCGGAGCAGGCGGGTGCCTGGCTGCTGGCGGCGCAGAACTGGGCGGCCAATACGGTCGGCTGGTATTACATGTTGGCGATGACCCTGTATCTGGTCTTCGTGGTGGTCACCGCCTTGTCCGGCTACGGCAAGATCAAGCTCGGTGCCGACCACGACGAGCCCGAATTCAGTTACCTGTCCTGGGCTGGCATGCTGTTCGCTGCCGGTATCAGCATCACGCTGTTTTTTTTCTGTGTCTCCGAACCGCTGACCCATCTGGTTCAGCCACCGCAAGGCGAGGCCGGTACCGCAGATGCCGCGCGCCAGGCCATGCAGATCCTGTTTCTGCACTGGGGCCTGCACGGCTGGGGCGTGTTTGCTTTCGTCGGCATGGCCCTGGCGTACTTTGCCTACCGGCACAATTTGCCGCTGGCCCTGCGTTCAGCGCTGTACCCGCTGATCGGTAAACGTATTAACGGTCCCATCGGCTACGCGGTGGACGGCTTCGGCATCATCGCGACCGTGTTCGGCCTCGGCGCGGACATGGGGTTTGGGGTGCTGCATCTCAATTCCGGGCTCGATTACCTGTTCGGCATCGCCCATACCCAGTGGATTCAGGTCGGCCTGATCGTGCTGATGATGGGCGCGGCAATCATTGTGGCGGTGGCCGGTGTCGATAAAGGCGTGCGGGTCATGTCCGACATCAACATGCTGCTGGCCTGCGCATTGCTGCTGTTCGTGCTGTTTGCCGGACCTACCCAACATTTGCTCAACACGTTGATCCAGAACATCGGCGATTATCTCGGCGCCCTGCCGATGAAGAGTTTTGACGTGTATGCCTACGACGAGCCCAGCGACTGGCTGGGCGGCTGGACGGTGTTCTACTGGGCCTGGTGGATTGCGTGGTCGCCGTTCGTGGGGTTGTTCATTGCGCGCATTTCCCGTGGGCGCACTATCCGTGAGTTCGTGTTTGGCGTGCTGCTGATTCCCCTTGGCTTCACCCTGGCGTGGATGTCGATCTTCGGTAACAGCGCCATTGACCAAGTGCTGAACCACGGCATGAGTGCCCTGGGTATGTCGGCCCTGGAAAACCCGTCGATGAGCCTTTATTTGCTGCTGGAAACCTATCCATGGAGCAAGACCGTCATCGCGGTCACCGTGTTTATCAGTTTTGTGTTCTTCGTCACGTCAGCCGACTCCGGCACCGTGGTGCTTTCCACGTTGTCGGCCAAGGGCGGCAACCCCGATGAAGACGGGCCCAAATGGCTGCGGGTGTTCTGGGGGGCGATGACTGCCCTGGTGACCAGCGCATTGCTGTTCTCCGGCAGTATCGATGCCTTGAAGTCGGCAGTGGTGCTGACGTCCTTGCCGTTCTCGCTGATTCTGCTGCTGATGATGTGGGGCCTGCACAAGGCGTTTTACCTCGAGTCCCAGAAGCAGATTGCGCAGTTGCATTCGCTGGCGCCGGTGTCAGCTTCTCGACGGGGTACGGGCGGCTGGCGACAGCGCTTGAGTCAGGCGGTGCATTTCCCGTCCCGCGATGAGGTGTACCGTTTTCTCGACACCACGGTGCGCCCGGCCATCGAAGAGGTGAAGGCGGTGTTCGCCGAGAAAGGTCTGACAGTGGTGACCCAGCCAGACCCGGCCAACGACAGCGTCAGCCTGGAAATCGGCCACGGCGAGCAGCATCCGTTCATCTACCAGGTGCAGATGCGCGGCTACTTCACGCCGTCCTTCGCCCGCGGCGGCATGGGCTCCAAGGAACTCAACAACCGCCGTTACTACCGCGCCGAAGTGCACCTGAGCGAAGGCAGCCAGGACTACGATCTGGTGGGTTATACCAAGGAGCAGGTCATCAACGACATCCTCGACCAATACGAGCGGCACATGCAGTTCCTGCATCTGGTGCGCTGATCGGGCGAAACCTCAGACCAGGCCGCCGTTGGCTCGCAGAATTTGCCCGTTCACCCAGCCGGCGGCCGGGCTGACCAGGAAGGATATGATGCTGGCGATGTCCTCCGGCTGGCCGAGGCGTTCCAGGGGCGGCATTTTGGCGAAGTTCTGGATCTGTTCTTCGCTCTTGCCATGCAGGAACAGTTCGGTAGCAACCGGGCCGGGCGCCACGGCGTTGACCGTGATCTGGCGGCCGCGCAGTTCCTTGGCAAACACCTGTGTCAGTGACTCGACGGCGGCCTTGCTGGCGATGTACACCGAATAACCGGGCAGGTTCAGGCCAACGGTGCTGCTGGAAAAATTCACGATCCGGCCACCGTCGTTCAAACGGGTTGCGGCTTCGCGCAGGGTGTTGAAGGTGCCGCGGGTGTTGATGGCGAACGTCTGGTCGAACAACTCGTCACTGTGCTGGGCCAAGGGCATCACTTGCAGGGTACCCGCGTTATTGATCAGCACATCCACCTTGCCCAGTTGCGCTTCGGTTTCATCGAACATCCGCCGGACGTCGACGGCAGAGGACACATCTGCCTTGATCGCTATGGCTTGGTGACCGGCCTGGCGCAATTGCACCACCAGCTTCGAGGCTTCGGCGGCGCTGTTGGCGTAGTTAATGGCGACGGCATAGCCATCGAGAGCCAATTGCTTGGCGATTTCGGCACCGATGCCGCGGGAGGCGCCGGTTACGATGGCAACTTTGGCGGTTGGAGAGGGCATAAGAGGGCTCCTTTTGAAGTGGATGACGCCAGATTCACATGTTTACCCTCAGCGATAAATGCCCGACGGCTGCCTTGACTGTTCAGTAATTACAAACAATAAGCGCGCTGCATGACGCCTCGTTGATTGGCCGATGCGTGGCCAATCTGCGGCAGATCACCTGCGCCGGCATCCAGCCCCCACACCTGATATGCGAACTTTCGGCCTGACGAATGCGTCTGTGAGGTGTTAGCTTGCCCCTTGTACCAGCCACCCGAACAGAGAGCCTTTCGATGACCTACACCGCTGCCGAAAACCGCTACGAGTCCATTCCTTACCGCCGTGTCGGTCGCAGCGGGCTGGTGCTGCCGGCGCTGTCGTTGGGGTTGTGGCACAACTTCGGCGACAGCACGCCGATCGACACGCAGCGTTCGCTGCTGCGTACGGCGTTTGATCTGGGTATCAATCACTTCGACCTGGCCAACAACTACGGCCCGCCCTACGGCAGCGCCGAGATCAATTTTGGTCGGTTGCTGCGCGAAGACTTCAAGCAGTATCGCGATGAGTTGATCATCTCCAGCAAGGCCGGTTGGGACATGTGGCCGGGTCCTTACGGCCAGGGTGGTGGTTCGCGCAAGTACGTGTTGGCCAGTCTGGACCAGAGCCTGCAACGCCTGGGCCTGGACTATGTGGATATCTTCTATTCCCACCGCTTCGACCCCGACACCCCGCTGGAAGAAACCGCTAGCGCGCTGGCCACGGCTGTGCAGCAGGGCAAGGCGTTGTACATTGGCATCTCTTCGTATTCCGGGGTGAAGACTCGAGAAATGGCTGCGCTACTCAAAGAGTGGAAGGTCCCACTGCTGATCCATCAACCGGCCTACAACCTGCTTAATCGCTGGGTGGAAAAGGACCTGCTGGACGCCACCGATGAACTGGGCACGGGTGTGATTGCCTTTACGCCGTTGGCCCAGGGCCTGCTGACCGACAAGTACCTCAAAGGCATTCCGGCCGATGCGCGGGTCAATCGCCCGGGTGGTGGTTCGTTGCAGGCTTCGCACCTGTCGCAGGAGAACATCGCCCATGTACGCGCCCTCAATGAAATTGCCCAGCGTCGCGGGCAAAGCCTGGCGCAAATGGCCCTGGCCTGGACCCTGCGCGACGCACGGGTAACCTCTGCGCTGATCGGCGCCAGTCGGCCGGAGCAGATTATCGAGAACGTCGGGGCGTTGAAGAACCTGAGTTTTAGCGCTGAAGAACTGGCGCAGATCGACCGGTTTGCCCAGGAGGGCGGGATCAATCTGTGGGAGAAGCCTTCGTCGGCGGAGTAGTGACTTGAGCCAATCAGCCGATCCGCCAGAAATGGCCGGCTGTACACAAAACCCTGTGGGAGGGAGCTTGCTCCCTCCCACAGGTGTTCGCTCGTCGGCGAGGTGTGCCTAGTTACTGATCGCCAGGATGCTCGCCTGGTACGCCCCTACAAACACATCGAAATCCCCCACTTCGTTCTGCTCAAGCTCGGCTTGCTGAGCCAGGGATTGACGAGCGTTTTCTTCGAATGCGCTCTGTTCCTGGGCAGGCAACGGCTCGGCGCGGAAGAATTCGGCGTGGGCCTTGCTCTGGCGCAGGGAGAACTGGGCGAAACTTTCCTGGTGTTCTGCCATGGCCGCCAGCACTTGGGCGGAGGGGGTCAGTGACGGGTCCCGCACCTTCGCCAATTGCGCGTCCAGTGCCTGGCGGTGGGCGTCGCCCCCCTGGCTCTCGTCGAGCAGCGAGGCCAATGGCGCGATCTTTTCCAGAAGCTCGATAGCCCAGGCTTGCATGTCCACCGATTGCCCTTGGCGTTGCAATTGCAAACCTGGCCGACGGCCTTCCTTGACCACGGTCAGGAAGTTGTTCGTCGCATTGCTGCATTCGTTGTTTTCCAGGAGCGGACTGTCGTTCAGACCGCAATACAGCAGGAACGCATCGAGGAAGCGCGATTCGGTGAGGTCGATGCCCATCGGCAGGAAGGGGTTGATGTCCAGGCAACGGACTTCGACGTACTGGATGCCTCGAGCCATCAACGCCTGGATCGGGCGCTCGCCGGTATAGGTCACGCGTTTTGGGCGGATGTTGGAGTAGTACTCGTTTTCGATCTGCAAAATATTGGTGTTGAGCTGCACCCACTCACCATTCTTATGCGTGCCGACTTCGACGTAGGGCGCGTACGGTGTCGCCACCGCCTTGCGCAGGCTGTCGGTATAGCTTGCCAGGTCGTTGTAGCAGGGGGTCAGGCCGGCCTGGGCGTTGCTTTGGTAACCCAGGTCGCTCATGCGCAGGCTGGTGGCGTACGGCAGGTACAAGGTGTCCGGATCCAATTGTTCCAACTGGTGCGGACGGCCGCGCAGAAAGCCGGCATCCAGAGCCGGCGAGGCACCGAACAGGTACATCAGCAACCAGCTGTAGCGACGGAAATTACGGATCAGCGCGATGTAGGCCGATGACTGGAAATCACGATCGCTCGCTTCAACGGCTTCGGCCTGACGCAGCAGCGGCCAGAGTTTTTCCGGCAGGGAAAAGTTGTAGTGGATCCCGGCGATGCATTGCATGGTCTTGCCATAGCGCAGGGCCAGACCCTGGCGGTAGACATACTTGAGCCGACCAATGTTCGAGGTGCCGTAATACGCGATCGGGATGTCTTCCTCCGCTGGCAGCGGGCACGGCATCGAAGGGCTCCACAGGTACTCGTTGCCGAGCTTGCTGTAGGCAAACCGGTGGATCTTGTCGAGGCTTCGCAAGGTATCGGCCACGTCAGCCTGGGCCGGGGTGATGAACTCCAGCAGCGACTCGGAATAGTCGGTGGTGATCTGCTCGTTGGTCAGCGCCGAGCCCAGGGCTTCGGGGTGCGGGGTCTGCGCCAGATGCCCTGTGTCCGTGACGCGCAGGCATTCACGTTCGATGCCGTGCAGGCACTGCTCGAGCAGGGAGAGGTTGGCGCGCTCGCCGAGCAGAGCCAGGCGGCGGTTTAAAAGGTCGCTCAAGTTGAATTCCTTCACGCGTCAGTCGCCCCAATATGGGGGTGGTCACGACGGTCTACAAGGGTGAAGTTAAAACTGGCGTTTTCGCCTGGTTTTTGTGTGGCCAAAGACAATTCGTCGCGGCCCCTCTGTGGGAGCGAGCCTGCTCGCGATAGCGGTATGTCGGTCAACTTTACATTGACTGCTCCACCGCTATCGCGAGCAGGCTCGCTCCCACAGGGGATATCGATGCCGCATTCGCAGCGCCGAAATTAACCCAAATCGATGACAGGGAGCTATAGGACTGCGAACGTGCCTTGTGCTTTTGCGACCAGTTTGTCGCCTTGCATCACCTCGGCCTCAACCACCAGCGTGCGCCGACCCGGGTGGATGACCCGGGCCGTCGCACTCTGCTGGTCAAAGCCGTGGACACTGGAACAAGCCAGGCCCATGGCGATGTCCACCAGGCTGAACAGCGCGCCGCCGTGCAGCTTGCCGCCACGGTTGCGCAGCGGTGGCTCAAGGCTCAGGGCGACTTGCGCCACCCCGTCCCCCAGGCTGTGCAGACGGCAGCCGAGCAGCTTGAAAAACGCGCTTTCCACCAACCCGGCTGGCGCGTCCATCAGCGTTTCTTCAACTGCTTGGCGTTGGCGAACAGCGAGGCCATGGCGTTGTTCGCCGGGGCCGCAGTGGCGGTTTCCTTGCGCGGCGCGGTGTTCTGCGACTGGCGCGGTGTCGAGCCCGGACGAGCGCCGCGGGCACCGTCGACCTTCTCGCCCGGTGTGTCACTCATGCGCATCGACAGACCGACGCGTTTGCGCGGGATGTCGACTTCCATGACCTTCACTTTCACCACATCACCGGCCTTCACCGCTTCGCGCGGATCCTTGATGAACTTCTCCGACAAGGCGGAGATGTGCACCAGACCATCCTGATGCACGCCGATGTCGACGAAGGCACCGAAATTGGTGACATTGGTCACCACGCCTTCGAGGATCATGCCCGGCTGCAGGTCCTTGAGGTCTTCGACGCCGTCCTGGAACTCGGCGGTCTTGAACTCGGGGCGTGGGTCGCGGCCGGGTTTCTCCAGTTCCTGAAGAATGTCGGTCACGGTGGGCAGGCCGAAGGTTTCGTCGGTGAATTTTTTCGGGTCCAGGCGCTTGAGAAACGCGGCGTCACCGATCAGCGAACGGATGTCGCGGTCGGTCTGGGCGGCGATGCGTTGCACCAGCGGATAGGCCTCAGGGTGGACAGCCGACGAATCCAGCGGGTTGTCGCCGTTCATGACCCGCAGGAAGCCGGCGGCCTGTTCGAAGGTTTTTTCACCCAGGCGCGGGACTTTCTTCAATGCGGCGCGGGTCTTGAACGCACCGTGTTCGTCGCGGTGGGTGACGATGTTCTGCGCCAGCGTGGCGTTGAGGCCCGAGATGCGCGCCAGCAGCGCTACCGAAGCGGTGTTCACATCCACGCCCACGGCGTTCACGCAATCCTCCACGACGGCGTCCAGGCCCCGGGCCAGTTTCAACTGGGAAACGTCGTGCTGGTACTGGCCGACACCGATGGATTTCGGATCGATCTTCACCAGTTCCGCCAGCGGGTCCTGCAGGCGACGGGCGATGGACACCGCCCCGCGAATCGACACGTCCAGGTCCGGGAACTCCTTGGAGGCCAGTTCCGACGCCGAATAAACCGAAGCGCCGGCCTCGGAAACCATGACCTTGGTCATCTTCATGGTCGGGTATTTCTTGATCAGTTCGGCGGCCAGTTTGTCGGTCTCCCGGCTGGCGGTGCCGTTGCCGATGGCGATCAGGTCCACCGAATGCTTGGCGCATAGCGCGGCGAGCACGGCGAGGGTCTGGTCCCACTTGTTATGCGGCACATGGGGGTAGACCGTGGCATGGTCCAGCAGCTTGCCGGTGGAGTCCACCACGGCCACTTTGCAACCGGTACGCAGGCCCGGGTCCAGGCCCAGGGTGGCGCGCGGCCCGGCCGGTGCGGCCAGCAGCAGGTCGTGCAGGTTGTGAGCGAAGACGTTGATCGCTTCTGTCTCAGCGTTGTCGCGCAGCTCGCCCAGCAGATCGGTTTCCAGGTGGGTGTAGAGCTTGACCTTCCAGGTCCAGCGCACCACTTCGGCCAGCCATTTGTCGGCGGCGCGGTTCTGGTTCTGGATGCCGAACTGCTGGCCGATCATGCCTTCGCACGGGTGCATGGTGCCGGGCAACTCATCGCCCACCTTCAGCGCGGAGCTGAGAATGCCTTCGTTGCGGCCGCGGAAAATTGCCAGGGCGCGGTGGGACGGCATGCTCTTGAGCGGTTCGTCGTGCTCGAAGTAGTCGCGGAACTTGGCGCCTTCCTCTTCCTTGCCGGCGATCACGCGGGCGCTGAGGGTAGCCTCCTGCTTGAGGTAATTGCGCAGTTTTTCCAGCAGGTTGGCGTCTTCGGCGAAGCGTTCCATAAGGATGTACTTGGCACCTTCCAGCGCGGCTTTCACGTCCGCCACACCTTTTTCGGCATCGACGAAACGCGCGGCTTCGGTTTCCGGGGACAGGGTCGGGTCGTTGAACAGGCCGTCGGCCAGCTCGCCGAGGCCGGCCTCCAGGGCGATCTGGCCCTTGGTGCGGCGTTTTTGCTTGTAGGGCAGGTACAGGTCTTCGAGACGGGTCTTGGTGTCGGCCAGCTTGATGTCACGCTCAAGTTGCGGGGTCAGCTTGCCCTGTTCCTGAATGCTGGCCAGGATGCTGACGCGCCGCTCGTCGAGTTCTCGCAAGTAGCGCAGGCGCTCTTCCAGATGACGCAATTGAGTGTCATCGAGGCTGCCGGTCACTTCTTTGCGGTAACGGGCGATAAAGGGCACCGTGGAGCCCTCATCCAGTAGCGCGACGGCCGCTTCGACCTGTTGTGGGCGTACGCCGAGTTCCTCGGCGATGCGGCTGTTGATGCTGTCCATAAAACCACCTGAAAAATTGTGAAATCAGACTCGTCACCGCAGAAACCGGGCTCGGCGAGACTGGTTGAGCGGCCTGGCGTGCGCCGCTGCCTGGGTCAAAAGGCTGCCTGTTGACCCGCGAAATTCAGAAAGTGCTGCCTGGCAAGGGAAAAAACGATGGGTCGGGATCACGATCCGACATTCCCTGGCACAAAAGGCCGCGCATTATAACCAGCGTTGCGTTCTTAGGGGGCGTCGTGGTCTGTAGGCTCGATACCCGGATGACTGGAGATAGAGGAAAAATCTGCTAACAATGCACACGGTGCGTATAACGGCAGCTAGGCCATAATGCGCGCCGAGATCAAAGGAGCTTCCTATGAGCAGCACTGCACAAACTGCTGAAGGCGAAAAAATTCTTATTGTTGACGACGATCCGGGGCTGAGCAGCCTGCTGGAGCGCTTTTTCGTCAGCAAGGGCTACCGTGCCCGCACCGTACCGAACACCGAGCAAATGGATCGGCTGCTGGCCCGTGAGGTCTTCAACCTGGTGGTCCTCGACCTGATGCTGCCAGGTGAAGACGGTTTGACAGCCTGCCGTCGCCTGCGTGGCGCGAACAACCAGATCCCGATCATCATGCTCACGGCCAAGGGCGATGAGCTGAGCCGTATCAAGGGTCTGGAACTGGGCGCTGACGATTACCTGGCCAAGCCGTTCAACCCGGACGAGCTGATGGCCCGGGTCAAGGCGGTGTTGCGTCGTCAGTCGGCCCCGGTGCCTGGCGCCCCGGGCAGCGAAGATGAAAGCGTGACCTTCGGCGACTATGAACTGTCCCTGGCCACTCGCGAGCTCAAGCGCGGCGATGAAATACACATGCTCACCACCGGTGAGTTCGCCGTGCTCAAGGCCCTGGTGATGAACGCCCGTCAGCCGCTGACCCGCGACAAGCTGATGAACCTGGCCCGTGGCCGTGAATGGGATGCGCTGGAGCGATCCATCGACGTGCAGATTTCCCGTCTGCGCCGGATGATCGAGCCTGATCCTTCCAAGCCGCGATATATCCAGACTGTCTGGGGCGTGGGTTATGTATTCGTGCCGGATGGCGCCGCCAGCAAGTGATCGGTGATTTGTAGGAGCGGGTGGCCTGGCGGGTTGAATTTCTTCCTGCAGGCGACTCGCGGTCCGTTATTGTGCGAGCATCGCTCGCTCCTGCAAGTGTGTAGCGGCTATTCATGAAAACCCCCGTTTGGTTCCCCCAGAGCTTCTTCTCCCGCACCCTCTGGCTGGTGCTGATTGTCGTGCTCTTTTCCAAGGCACTGACGCTCGTCTACTTGCTGATGAACGAAGATGTGCTGGTGGACCGGCAGTACAGCCACGGCGTTGCCTTGACCCTTCGAGCCTATTGGGCCGCCGACGAAGCCAACCGGGAGAAGATCGCCGAAGCGGCGACCCTGATCCGGGTGGTTGGCGCTGGCGTGCCGGAAGGCGAACAACACTGGCCTTACAGCGAGATCTATCAACGGCAGATGCAGGACGAACTCGGCGCCGATACCGAAGTGCGCTTGCGTATGCACTCGCCTCCGGCGCTGTGGGTCCGTGCGCCGAGCCTGGGGGATGGCTGGTTGAAGGTACCGTTGTACCCCCACCCGTTGCGCGGCCAGAAAATCTGGAACGTGCTTGGCTGGTTCCTGGCCATCGGCCTGTTGTCGACCGCTTCGGCGTGGATCTTCGTCAGCCAGCTCAATCAGCCGCTCAAGCGTCTGGTCTACGCGGCCCGACAATTGGGCCAGGGCCGTAGCGTGCGATTGCCCATCAGCGACACTCCCAGTGAAATGACCGAGGTGTACCGCGCTTTCAACCAGATGGCCGAGGACGTCGAGCAGGCCGGACGCGAGCGTGAACTGATGCTTGCGGGCGTCTCCCACGACCTGCGCACACCGTTGACCCGTTTACGGCTGTCGCTGGAGTTGATGGGCGAGCACACCGACCTGACCGATGAAATGGTCCGCGATATCGAAGACATGGACGCGATTCTCGATCAGTTCCTGGCGTTCATTCGCGACGGTCGGGACGAGTCCGTGGAAGAAGTCGATCTCAGCGAGCTGGTACGGGAAGTGGCCGCGCCCTATAACCAGAACTGCGAAAAAGTGCACCTGCGCCTGGAGCCGATCCAGCCGTTCCCGCTGCGCCGGGTGTCGATGAAGCGATTGCTGAACAACCTGATCGGCAATGCCTTGAATCACGCCGGCACGGGCGTCGAAGTGGCGGCTTATGTTTCCGGTGATACCAGCGCACCTTATGTGGTGCTCAGCGTCATGGACCGTGGTGCCGGGATCGATCCGTCGGAACTGGAAGCCATTTTCAACCCCTTCACCCGGGGCGACCGTGCCCGGGGCGGAAAAGGCACGGGATTGGGCCTGGCCATTGTCAAGCGCATCGCTTCGATGCACGGCGGCAATGTCGAATTGCGCAACCGCGCCGGCGGTGGTCTGGAAGCGCGGGTGAGGTTGCCGTTGGGGCTGTTGTTGCCTAGGGATGCGGTATAGGGATACACCCGTTTGCTCAAGAACTGATGTGGGAGCGAGCCTGCTCGCGATAGCAGTGGATCAGCAGCATTGATGTTGACTGACACGCCGCCATCGCGAGCAGGCTCGCTCCCACCTATGAGTTAACCCTTACCCTTGGTCCGGGTCATGTTCGGCCCGCCGTTTTTTTCCAGATGCTCGATGATGATCCCCGCCACGTTCTTGCTCGTGGTGGTTTCGATCCCTTCCAGGCCCGGCGAGGAGTTGACCTCCATCACCAGCGGCCCGTGATTGGAACGCAGGATGTCTACACCCGCCACGGCCAGGCCCATGACTTTAGCGGCGCGCAGGGCAGTCATGCGCTCTTGCGGCGTGATCTTGATCAGGCTCGCGCTACCGCCGCGATGCAGGTTGGAGCGAAATTCCCCGGGTTTGGCCTGGCGCTTCATCGAAGCGATCACCTTGTCGCCGACCACGAAGCAGCGAATGTCCGCGCCGCCGGCTTCCTTGATGTATTCCTGGACCATGATGTTCTGCTTCAGGCCCATGAACGCTTCGATCACCGACTCGGCGGCCGTCGCGGTTTCACACAGCACTACGCCGATACCCTGGGTGCCTTCCAGCACCTTGATGACCAGTGGCGCGCCGTTGACCATGGCAATCAGGTCGGGAATGTCGTCGGGAGAGTGGGCAAAACCGGTCACCGGCAAGCCGATCCCACGGCGCGACAACAATTGCAGCGAGCGCAACTTGTCCCGGGAGCGGGCGATGGCCACGGACTCATTGAGGGGAAATACTCCCATCATTTCGAACTGGCGCAACACGGCGCAACCATAGAACGTTACCGACGCACCGATGCGCGGGATCACCGCATCGAACCCTTCCAGCGGCTTGCCACGGTAGTGGATCTGCGGCTTGTGGCTGGCAATGTTCATGTAGGCGCGCAGGGTATCGATCACCACCATTTCATGGCCACGTTCGGTCCCGGCTTCAACCAGGCGACGAGTGGAATACAGACGCGGATTACGCGACAGCACAGCGATCTTCATGCAACACCTGTGGCAGAGGTAGTGGACACCGGGAACACCGGCTTGTCTTGAACGTATTTGATGCCCGGATTGACCACCAACTGGCCGTCGATCAAGGCTTTGGAACCCAATAACAGGCGATATCGCATGGACTTGCGGCAGGCAAGCGTGAACTCGACTCGCCAGATCCGATCCCCCAGTGCCAGCGTCGTGCTGATCACGTAGCGAACCTGGGCGTGGCCGTTGGAGCTTTTTATCGTTTTGCGCGCCACCAATGGGGCTTCGCAGCGACGATGGCGCAACTGCACCACCGTTCCCAGATGCGCGGTGAAGCGCACCCATTTTTCACCGTCGCGCTCGAACGGCTCGATGTCGGTGGCGTGCAGGCTGGAGGTGCTGGCGCCGGTGTCGATTTTTGCCCGCAGGCCCGCGACACCCAGATCCGGGAGCGCCACCCACTCGCGTAGACCGACAACGGTCAGATGGTCAAAAGTCTTCAATAAAAAAACCTGCGATCAGTACATCGGATCGTGGAGCCCGCGAATCGCGGTATTCACGCAGAATAATCACAAAATGGCGACAGTTATCTACACACCTGTTTCCGCTCGTAACCGATACCGGCCCGCATCGTGCCGCAAGTCAGTTCGGCCGACATTCTATCTGTCGGACCGAATTCGTGCGCTCGACAAAAACGGTAGTACAGTTCTGACTATTGGCTGAAAGAGGAATTGCAGTGGCACAAAAAAAGGAAGAAGACGACAAGGTCCGTCTCGATAAATGGTTGTGGGCAGCGCGATTCTATAAAACCCGCGCCCTGGCCAAGACCGCCATCGAAAGCGGCAAGGTCCATCACCGGGGCGAACGTTGCAAGCCGGGCAAGGAGCCTCGCATCGGCGACGAATATGTCATTCGCACCGGGTTCGACGAAAAAACCGTGGTTGTCCAAGCCCTGTCGATCGTGCGCCGCGGCGCGCCGGAAGCGCAGGCGCTGTATCGCGAGACCGAAGCCAGTATCGCCCGGCGCGAAACCGCAGCCGCCCAGCGCAAGGCCGGCGCCTTGGGGGTCAGCACCGATGGCAAGCCCAGCAAGAAGCAGCGTCGGGATCTGTTCAAGTTTCATGGCAGCAATAGCGAATAAAAGATCGGCAATTTGAGGCCGCAGTGCCTGTGGCTCGGATGCGCAGTCAGCCCCATCCCGTCCGACAAACCCTGGCCTTGCTTGGAACCCACCCGGAATGTCCATAAAATGCCCGTCATCCTTTGTCATCACCTCAGATACCAGACCCTATGACTGATTTGCCGGATACCGACTACACCCAACGCTTCATCTTCGATGACAGCGACACTCGTGGCGAACTGGTGGCGTTGGAGCGTAGCTACGCCGAAGTTCTTGCCAAGCATCCCTATCCGGAACCGGTCGCCCAACTGCTCGGTGAACTGATGGCGGCTGCGGCGCTGCTGGTCGGCACCTTGAAATTCGATGGCTTGCTGATTCTCCAGGCCCGTTCCGAAGGCCCGGTGCCATTGTTGATGATCGAATGCTCCAGCGAACGCGAGATCCGTGGCCTGGCCCGTTATCACGCCGAGCAGATCGCCCCCGACGCGACCCTGGCCGACATGATGCCCGATGGCGTGCTGGCGCTGACGGTCGATCCAACCCACGGCAAGCGCTACCAGGGTATTGTCGATCTCGATGGCACGTCTCTGGCTGAATGCTTCACCAACTACTTCGTCATGTCGCAACAGACCAACACTTGCTTCTGGCTCTATGCCGACGGGCGGCGTGCCCGTGGTTTGCTGCTGCAGCAGTTGCCCGCCGATCGCCTTCGCGACCCGCAAGAACGTGACGCCAGCTGGCAGCACATCACCGCTCTGGCCAGCACCCTGAGCGCCGATGAGCTATTGAGCCTGGACAACGAAACCGTGTTGCATCGTCTCTACCATCAAGAGCAGGTCCGCCTGTTCGACGTTCAGCCGTTGCGCTTCCAATGCAGCTGCTCTCGTGAACGTTCCGGCAATGCGCTGGTCAGTCTGGGTCTGGAAGATGCGCAGCAATTGGTGATCGAGCATGGTGGCGCCATCGAGATCGATTGCCAGTTTTGCAACGAGCGCTACCTGTTCGACGCTGCGGACATCGCCCAATTGTTCGCCGGTGCGGGTGTCGACACACCGTCAGATACTCGTCACTAAAACGGTTCAGCGCAGGTAAATCTCCTGGCAAACGCCGGATTTACGCCGTACTGACGGGAGGGCCCTACTTTTTTTGGGCTTTTCTGGCATAATCCGGCCCACTTTTTTCGGGTAGTAGTGCGCGACTTCCTACTACAAAACGTTTGGAGCACTCGGCCACAGGCCGACGGGGAATCTCATGACGCAAGCCAATAACGCCGTGTACACCGATCTGAGTGTCGATGATCTGGTCAAAGAAGCCCTCAGTCGCGGTGAAGGCGAGCTTGCCGATACTGGCGCGCTGGTTGTTCGCACCGGTCATCGTACCGGTCGTTCACCGGTTGACCGTTTCATCGTTGAAGAGCCGACCACCCAGGACGCCATTGCCTGGGGCCCGATCAACCGCAAGTTCCCGGCCGACAAGTTCGACGCCCTGTGGGACCGCGTAGCAGCCTATCTGGGCGAGCGTGAGCGTTTTGTCTCCCATGTTCATGTAGGTTCCGACCCTGCGCACTACCTGCCGGTCAAGATGACCACCGAGACTGCCTGGCACAACCTGTTCGGCCGCTGCCTGTTCATCAACCCCGAGCAGTACAACGCCGGTGGCAAGGATGAATGGCAGATTCTCAACGCGCCGAACTTCGTCTGCGAGCCTGAGCGCGACGGCACCAATTCCGACGGCACCGTGATCATCAACTTCGCGGCCAGGAAAGTACTGATCGCCGGCATGCGTTACGCCGGTGAAATGAAGAAAGCGCTGTTCTCCGTCCAGAACTTCCTGCTGCCAGCGGTTGACGTACTGCCTATGCACTGCGCCGCCAACATGGGCGAAGAGGGCGATGTAACCCTGTTCTTCGGTCTGTCGGGCACGGGCAAAACCACGCTGTCCGCCGATGAAAGCCGTTACCTGATCGGTGATGACGAGCACGGCTGGGGTGTTGGCGTGGTCTTCAACATTGAAGGCGGTTGCTATGCCAAGTGCATCGACCTGTCCGAGAAGAACGAGCCGGTTATCTGGAAAGCCATCCAGCACGGCGCCGTACTGGAAAACGTCGTCCTGGACCCGGTCACCAAGAAAGCCGATTACGCCGACGACAGCCTGACCCAGAACAGCCGCGCCGCGTACCCGCGTGAACTGATCGAAAAACGCGCACCGAAAAACCTTGGTGGCGAGCCAAACGCAGTGATCTTCCTGACTTGCGACCTGACCGGCGTACTGCCGCCGGTGTCGATCCTCAGTGAAGAACAAGCGGCCTACCACTTCCTGTCCGGTTACACCGCACTGGTGGGCTCGACTGAAATGGGTTCGGGCAGCGGCATCAAGTCGACGTTCTCCACCTGCTTCGGCGCTCCATTCTTCCCACGTCCTGCCGGTGAATACGCTGAGCTACTGATCAAGCGTATCCGCGGCTTCGGCTCCAAGGTCTACCTGGTCAACACCGGCTGGACCGGCGGTGGCTACGGCGTCGGCAAGCGCTTCAACATCCCGACCACCCGTGCGGTGATCGCGGCAATTCAGAGCGGCGCGCTGATCGGTGCTGAAACCGAGCACCTGGACATCATCAACCTGGACGTGCCGTTGGCTGTTCCGGGCGTTGAGACTGGCCTGTTGAACCCACGCAACACCTGGACCGACAAGGCTGCCTACGACGAAGCCGCCAAAGCATTGGCTGGCTTGTTCATCGAGAACTTCAAGAAGTTTGAAGTGAGCGACGCGATCAAGGCCGCTGGGCCGCAGCTGTAAGGCTTGGTTCGCGAATGAAAAAAACCGCCCTTTTCAGGGCGGTTTTTTTATGGACGGGTTTTGAGGGGGCGGATGCAATGCTGTGCTGCTCCCGGCTCGAAAGCAGCCATTATTCCACCTGGAATCACGGTAAACAGCCAGAATAATGCCACTTAATGCGTGCCGTTCGGCTACACCCCTTCCACTTCCTGCGTCTCCCAGCGCTGAGCCTTGATTGCCTTGTAGAGCATCCCAATGGTCAGTGGCACCTTGCTGCCACGGCCCTTGGCCCTGCGCTTTTGAAACACATCAAATCCTTCCGGCTGAAAGTAGCGGTACGCGTCGTAGTCAATGAGGTCAAGGGCGAACCGCTCCTCCAATGCTTCCATCAGATGCCGAGCGTCCGCGCCGTCACAGCCCAAGTCGAGATTGATGGCGGTGTCCAGACGGATTGTCTTGCGCTCCGGCAGGCCGATTTCTTCATGGAGCAGTTCCATGAGCTGGCGCATGGCGTGGTCGTCAGGAAAATCTGGGGCGAGGTACATGAAAAAATGTCCGGGGTGAGGGTGGCGTCTGTATAGGTGGAAAGTTTAGGGCGAAATCTTTGCCCGTTGGAAAAAGAAGAAATATCCCACGACCGTCTAGGAACTGTCCGGGAGGCTTCGACAGCCGCGAGCGGTAGCGGCTCCTGATTCAGTCAGCCAGCGGTCCTGGGGCGCGTCGTGAGGCCGCCTCAAGGTCCATCAACCCTCTGCCGTAGGCTTCGCTGTTGGCGTAGATGCCAGTGCGGTTGGCTGTCGCCAGCAGATGTTCGCGCACTTGCTGTGCGTTGAGCTGCGGGTAGAGGCTTTGCAGCGCGGCCAGTGCGCCACTGACCAACGCGGCGGCCGGGGATGTGCCGGCGGTTTGCACGTAACGGCCATCCTTGCCCACGGTAAGCAGGCCTGCCTGTGGACCTGCGTCGCCGCCGGGTACGGCGATGCACCAGGCGGCTGCGACGCCGCAATAGTTGGATTTTCCATTGATGGTACTGCCATCGTTTTTCAACGCCACGACCGCGATCCAGCCTTTCTCCAGTTCCGGCAATGCTGCCGGTAACCCAGGTTCGGCCAAGGGCTCGCGCTTGAGCTCATTGCCGGTCGGGAAGACAAATACGGCGCCGTCTTCCACCAGTTTTCGGGCAGCGGTCAGGGAGTCGGGCATCACCTGGTTGTAACGTGCTTCAGTGATTTCGGTGGCGGGGATGGCGTTGGCCCACGAGTTATTGAACAGGCGCGCGCCCTTGTCGAAACCGCTTTGCCAGGACTGTGCGATTTCGCTGTCGAAAAAAAACGGTTCGTTGTCGTCGCCGAAACGGAAGGGGATCAACCTGGCCTCAAACGCGATGCCATGCATGCCCTGATCGTCCTTGTTGGCGGCGAGGATACCGGCCATTTGCGTGCCGTGCCCGACCCGGTCAAGGGTACCGGGACGGTTTTCGACATGGTCGAATCCGGGGTCACCCAGCCTGCCCTCGAACTCCGTCAGCCTGCTGTTCAGTCCAGAGTCGATCAGCGCCACGGTCACGTTCCGGCCGGTGCCACCCCGGGCATACAGAGCTGAGGCTTTGACGATGGCCAGACCTTGCTGGGCGCGGTATTCCGGTGTTTCGAACACGGTGGTTCGCATGTCGGGTTGTGCTGGGATGGTCAAGCAACCGGCCAGGAGTGAGGCCGACGTTAGCGCCAGGGTGCGTAGCGCGGAAAATGGATGTGACATGGTTCAGTCCTTGAACGGAGTCTTGAGCGCCAGGCTTCCAGGCCTGTAACGCATGAGTGGATGGCGCACCTTACCTTGCAAGCGAAACGGGAACGAGGCATCAAAGTGCCTGGATTTGTATCGCCTCATGGCAAAGCACAAAGGCGCTGAGGCTGTATCATCCGGTATCGCTTTCCCCCCAAACCTTTTCTCGACTCCCTGCGCCGTCCGGCTAGGCTTTTGGCATCGCAGCAGTCAAGGAGTGACCGCCTATGCACAGCACCCTGGAACAGGTTTTCGGTTATCCGCAGTTTCGCCCCGGTCAGGAAGCTGCCGTCAGCGCAGTACTTGCCGGTCGGTCGGCAGCGGCCATTTTTCCTACCGGCTCGGGCAAGTCCCTGTGCTATCAATTGCCGGCCCTGCTATTACCGCATCTGACCCTGGTGGTCTCGCCGCTGCTGGCACTGATGCAGGACCAACTGGCGTTCCTGCATCGCCATGGCATTGCGGCGGCGAGTATCGATTCAGTCCAGCGTCGTGACGAAGCCAGCGAGGTCATGGCACGGGCCCGTTCGGGCGAGTTGAAGATTCTGATGATTTCGGTGGAGCGGCTGAAGAACGAGCGCTTTCGCAATTTCCTGCAGCAGGTACCGATCTCGTTGCTGGTGGTAGATGAAGCCCACTGCATCTCCGAATGGGGGCATAACTTTCGTCCCGACTACCTCAAGCTCCCCGACTACCAGCGTCAGTTCGACATTCCCCAGGTGTTGCTGTTGACGGCCACCGCAACGCCCAAAGTCATCGCGGACATGCAGGCGAAGTTCGCCATCGCCCCCGACGATGTGGTCACCACCGGCTTCTATCGACCTAACCTCAACCTGCTGGTGGAACCGGTGCGCGGCGCGGATAAACGGCGGCGACTGGTGCAATGGCTGGGCGAGCGAGCCGGGCAGCCGAGCATCGTCTATGTCACCTTGCAGCGAACCGCCGAGCAGATTGCCGAGCACCTGAGCCAGCATGGGATTGAGGCCCAGGCTTATCACGCCGGCTTACCTCATGAACAACGCGAAGCCATCCAGCGCCGGTTCATGGGCGGGCAGTGCAATTGCATCGTTGCGACCATCGCCTTCGGCATGGGTATCGACAAGAGTGATATCCGCAACGTGGCGCATTTCGACCTGCCTAAATCCATCGAGAACTACAGCCAGGAGATCGGCCGGGCGGGGCGTGACGGGTTACCGTCCGATTGTCTGGTCCTGGCCAACCGTGACAGCCTCAACGTGCTGGAAAACTTTGTTTATGGCGATACGCCGGAGCTGGCGGGTATTCGGTGCGTGCTTGATGAGTTGAAGGCTGCAGCTGCCGATGGCCAATGGGAGTTTTTGCTGGGGCCGCTGGCGGACAAGAGCAACATCCGGCAACTGCCGCTCAAGACGCTGCTGGTGCAATTGGAACTGCGCCGGCTGATCGCGCCGCGTTATGCCTATTTCGCGGAGTATCGCTTCAAGTTTCTGATCGAGCCGCAGGCATTGCTCGAGCACTTCGAAGGGGAGCGTCAGGCGTTCGTCTCGGCCATCATCCAGACCTCCAGCCGTGCTCGTACCTGGGCCACGGTGGATTTCGACGGGATGTACCAGCTGTATCACGCCGAGCGGAACCGCGTGGTCAAGGCGCTGGATTACTTTCAGGAAAAGGGCTGGATCGAGCTGGAAAGCAAACAGATGACCGAGGTGTATAACGTGCTTGAAGCAGGGTTCGACGTTCAGGCACTGAGTGCAGAGTTGCACGACTATTTCACCCGGCACGAGCGTGGGGAGATCGCGCGGATCCACGCGATGCTCGAACTGTTCGCCACCGATCATTGCCTCGGTTATCGGTTGGCCCAGTATTTCGGCGATGAAAGTGCACCGCAGCGCTGTGGTCATTGTTCGGTGTGCCATGGACACGTTGCCCGTCTGCCGGAGCCACCACCATTACCAGTACTGGTGGACAGAGACTTCAACGCACTGTGTGGCGACTTTATCAACAGGCACGAGCAGCATACCGGCAGTGCACCCTCTGCGGAGCGGGTGACCCGGTTCCTCTGCGGCATCAGCGTGCCGTTGTTCACCAAACTGAAGGCACGGACGATTCCAGGATATGCGCAGCTGGAGGATTACCCGTACGCCGAAGTTCGCCGCTGGGTTCAAGCGGCTTTGTAATCCGCATCCATCCGATGAATGCCCGCCATCACACGAATAAATTTCAAAAATATTCTGCGGCTGACTAAGGTGAGGGCTGTCTTTGGATCGCCAACAAGAGAGCAAACATGAGCCAGACACCCTTCGATATTCAGCGCGCCGCCGTAGTCGGTGCAGGCACTATGGGGCGGGGCATCGTGATGTGCCTGGCCAACGCCGGCGTGACGGTGCAGTGGGTCGACAACAACCCGCAGATGCTGGAACAGGCGTTGGCTGCCGTGGCCGATACTTATGCCCACAACGTGCGCCAGGGCCGTGTCGACCAGGGTGAGGCCGATGCCCGAATCGCCAGGGTGACGCGGGCAGATGACTACGCGGCGATCCGCAATGTGGATCTGGTCATCGAGGCGGTTTACGAGAACCTTGAGCTCAAGCAGAAGATCTTCCGCGAGCTGGACGGCTTGCTCAAGCCGCAAGCCATTCTGGCGAGCAACACCTCGGCGCTGGACATCGATGCGATTGCCGCCGTCACCCGCCGCCCCACCCAGGTGTTGGGTCTGCACTTCTTCAGCCCGGCGCACATCATGAAGTTGCTGGAAATCGTTCGTGGTGCGCAAACCTCCAAAGCGGTGCTGGACGCAGCCCTGGTATTGGGCAAGCGCATGGGCAAGGTCAGCGTGGTGTCGGGCAATTGCCACGGGTTCATCGGCAACCGGATGCTTCATCCCTATGTGCTGGAGGCGCGCAAGATGCTGCTGGAAGGGGCGTTTCCCCATCAGGTTGACGCGGCATTGCAGGGTTTCGGCTTCGCCATGGGGCCGTTTCGCATGTACGACGTCGTCGGCATCGACCTGGAGTGGCGCGCTCGGGAACTGGCGGGCAAAGGTCAGGATGCACCCGAGGTGCAAGTGGACAACCGTTTGTGCGAACTGGGTCGGTTCGGCCAGAAAAGCGGCGACGGGTACTATCACTACGAAGCCGGCAGTCGCCAGGCCGAGCATGATGTAGAGGTCGATGCGCTGGTGCAGCGAGTCAGTGAAACGTTGGGTTTTCAGCGTCGCGAGATCTGCCCCGAGGAAGTCCTCGAGCGTTGCTTGCTGGCGCTGGTCAATGAGGGCGCGAAAATCCTGCAGGAAGGTATTGCCGAGTCGGCTCACGACATCGACCTGGTGTATCTCAACGGCTACGGCTTCCCCGCGGACAAGGGCGGCCCGATGGCCTGGGCCGACCATCAGGGACTTGAAGACATCCATGCACGGCTGCTGGAACTCGAAACGAAGCAGGGGGACCACTGGAAGCCCGCGCGTCTGATCGGGGAGCTGGCGGCCCAGGGCAAGGGATTCGCACAACACCAGGCCTCAAAATCCTGAACAACGCATGAACCATTGAGCAACCGTAAAGGACACCTGATGCCCCAACGTAGCGAATACCCGCACCTGCAACCGATCACCACACGCTGGCACGACAACGACGTGTACGGTCACGTCAACAACGTGACTTATTACAGTTTTTTCGACACGGCGGTGAACACTTATCTGATCGAGGTCGGCGGCCTCGATATCCACGATGGGGAGGTGGTGGGGTTCGTGGTGAGTTCGGCTTGCGACTACTTTGCCTCGATCGCCTTTCCCGACCGGATTGAAATCGGTCTGCGGGTGGGGAAGCTGGGCAGCAGTTCAGTGCAGTATGAGCTGGCGGTGTTCAAGGCGGGGGAGGAGGAGGCCTGCGCGGCGGGGCGCTTTGTGCATGTTTTTGTGGAGCGGTCTTCGAATCGGCCAGTGGCGATTCCGGATCGGTTGCGCGCCGCTTTGGAGCGGCTGGTGATTTAAACGAAAAATCGCAGTCTCCTGTCAGACGCTTGAGAAGCGCTGACGAAGACTGCGATTTTCTATCGACTACTGGTTAGAGCCAGTGATCAATCGTCGTGATAGCGATGTTTGTGCTTGTGCTTGCGATGCCCGTAGGCATGGCCACGACCTGGATGGCCGTCACGGTAGTAGCGGCGATCACCACGGCGACCGTCATAACGACGATCGTCGTCATCGTCCTTGCCCATATAGTTGCCCAGTGCACCGCCAGCGCCGCCGCCTGCTGCTGCACCGATCAGGCTGCCGGTGGTGCCGCCTACGCTACGGCCGACTACGTTACCGCCGGCTGCGCCCAGCGCACCGCCAATCGCTGCTTCGCCGCGGCTGCGTTTGTCCGCACCGACCGCACTGCCACCCGCGCCACCCAAGGCTGCGCCGATGGTGGACCCGGTGTTGCCGCCCAAGGACTGGCCGACCACAGAACCCAGAACCCCGCCCAATGCGCCGCCCACGCCTGCTTCGGTGGTGCCACCGGCAGAGGCTGCGCCACTGATCAGGCCAAGGGACAACAAGAGAATCGAGGAGAACTTCATAGAGGAGCCTCAAAGGGATGACGGCGCGATCCTGAGGCTGGCTTCGCTTGGTTACAATCGAAATCCGACGAGTAACACGACTTGTGCACAATTCGATAAGTTATTGTTTTTTGAGCGGAACTTAACAGATTTTCGCCGGTCTTTAGCTACTTCGGACAGGCCGTTTTCTATGGAAAACGGCCTTTTTTGTGGGCGATTGAAAAGCAGGATTGTGGGGAGCCAAGCCTTGCTCCCACACAACCTAATCGCCTGGCACGTTGTGTCAGGCCGACTTGGCCAGAATCAGCCCATTCTCGCTCGCTGCTTCCAGACGGATCGCCACGAATTTCGAAGTCGGGGTATGGCTGCCGTCGCCGGTGCTCTCCAACGGCACCAACGGATTCACTTCAGGGTAATAGGCGGCGGCCTGTCCGGCGGGAATGTCGAATGCCAACAGGGTAAAGCCTTTGACCCGTCGCTCGCGGCCGTCATCCCAGAGCGAGACGATGTCGGCCTTCTGCCCAGGTTTGAAGCCCAGTCGAATGATGTCCGCTTCGTTGACGAACAACACGTCACGCTGGCCCTTCACGCCGCGATAGCGGTCATCGAGGCCATAGATGGTGGTGTTGTACTGATCGTGGGAGCGCATGGACTGCATGATCAGGTCAGGCAACTGCCCGGTGGCGCGGGTGCGTTCATGCACCAGGTCGGTCGGCAGCCGGTTGGGCTTGAAGTTGGCGCGGCCTGAGGCGGTGTTCCAGCGACGTGCACCGGCGCTGTTGCCCAGATAGAAGCCGCCGGGGTTCTGGAGCTTTTCGTTGAAGTCTTTGAACCCCGGGATGGTATCGGCGATCAGGTCGCGGATGCGGTTGTAGTCCGCCACCAGCCAGTTCCAGTCCACCGGGTGGTGGCCCAGTGTGGCGGCGGCGATGCCGGCAATGATCCAAGGCTCGGAACGCATCTGGTTCGACAGCGGCTGCAATTGGCCATTGGATGCATGGACCATGCTGAAGGAGTCTTCCACGGTCACCGCTTGTGCGCCTTCGACTTGCAGGTCGATATCGGTACGGCCCAGGCACGGTAGGATCAGCGCCTCTTTTCCATGAGCCAGATGGCTGCGGTTGAGCTTGGTGCTGATCTGCACAGTCAGGTCGCAATTGCCCAAGGCCTGGAACGTCCGATCACTGTCCGGGGTGGCCTGGGCGAAGTTGCCGCCCAGAGCGATGAAGACCTTCGCCCGGCCGTCAGCCATGGCGTGGATCGCTTCGACCACGTTGTGGCCATTCTCGCGCGGCACCTTAAACTGGAAGCGACGCTCCAGCGAGTCAAGGAACGCCGCCGGCGGACGCTCGTTGATGCCCATGGTCCGGTCGCCCTGCACGTTACTGTGGCCGCGAACCGGGCACAGACCGGCGCCCGGCCGGCCGATGTTGCCGCGCAGCAGCATCAGGTTGGCGATTTCCTGGATGGTCGCCACCGAATGGCGGTGTTGGGTGATGCCCATCGCCCAGCACATGATCACGTTCTTGCTGATGGCGTACATGCGCGCCGCTTGTTCGATCTCGACCAGGGTCAAGCCCGACTGCTCAACGATCTGCTCCCATGGCGTGTCATCGACCACGGCCAGGTAATCCAGTACGTCGATGCTGTGTTCGTTCAGGAACGCGTGGTCGAACACTGCAGCAGCGCCGGTGTTTTGCGCCTCACGTTCCCATTGCAGCAGGAACTTGGCCATGCCCCGCAGCACGGCCATGTCGCCACCCAGGGCCGGACGGAAATAGGCGGAGTTGGTCGGTTTGTCCCCGTTGGTAAGCATCTCGATCGGGTTTTGTGGGTGCTGGAAACGCTCCAGGCCACGCTCCTTGAGCGGGTTGATGCACACCACCTGGGCGCCGCGTTTCACTGCTTCGCGCAGCGGTTCGAGCATGCGTGGATGGTTGGTGCCCGGGTTCTGGCCCCAGACGAAAATCGCGTCGGCGTGTTCGAAATCGTCGAAAGTCACGGTGCCTTTGCCTACGCCGACACTCTGAGACAGCGCCACGCCACTGGCTTCATGGCACATGTTCGAGCAGTCGGGAAAGTTGTTGGTGCCGTAGGCGCGCACGAACAACTGATAGAGGTAGGCTGCTTCGTTGCTGGCCCGGCCCGAGGTATAGAACTCAGCCTGGTTCGGGCTGGAGAGCCCCTGCAAGTGTTTGCCGATCAGGGCAAATGCCGCTTCCCAACTGATGGGTTTGTAGCGGTCGGTTTCGGCGTCGTAGCTCAGTGGCTCGGTCAGGCGCCCCTGGTATTCCAGCCAATAGTCGCTCTGCTCCAGCAGCGACGTCACACTGTGTTTGGCGAAGAATGCGCCATCGACACGGCGCTTGGTCGCTTCCCAGTTCACCGCTTTGGCGCCGTTCTCGCAGAACTTGACCATGCCGCTTTCCGGCGAGTCGCCCCAGGCACAGCCTGGGCAGTCAAAGCCGCCGTTCTGGTTGGTCTTGAGCATCATGCGCAGGTTCTTCAGCGCATTGTCGCTGGTCAGCCAGGCCTGGGCGACGCTGATCAGCGCGCCCCAACCACCGGCCGGACCCTTGTAGGGCTTGTAGCGCGGTACGGGTTTCTGATCGGCTTGTTGATGATTGCTCACGCTTGATTCTCCATCGCAGGGCTATAGACCCGCGGCGCACTTTTCTGCGGCAGGTGGATGAGATTGAGGTTGTGCTGGCGGGCCCACTGCACGGCAAGGCCGGTGGGTGACGACAGGCTGACCAGGGTCTGGATGCCGGCGCGCAACACTTTCTGGATCAATTCGAGGCTGCAACGACTGGTGACGATCGCCACGCCTCCGTTCACCGGGATCTGTTGCCGGATCAGCGCGCCGATCAGTTTGTCGAGCGCGTTGTGCCGGCCGATATCTTCGCGTCCCAGCAGCAATTGGCCTTGGGCGTTCATGAACAGGGCCGCGTGGACCGCGCCGCAATGCTGGCCCAGGGGCTGGAACTGGCCGATGCGTTGACGCAGGCCTTCGAGCCACTGGGCCGGTGGCAGTGGCGTGCCGGGCAGTGCCTTGAGGTTCGGTAATGCCTGCTCCACCGCTTCCACCCCGCAAAGCCCGCAGCCGCTGGTGCCGGCCAGTTGTCGGCGTTGTTGCTTGAGGTTCCAGAAGGCGCGGTTGGCGATGGTTACCTGGGCGTATTGCGCAGAACCGTCGCCGCTCAGTTGCACGTCATAGATGTCCGCAGGGTCTTCAATGATGCCGCTACCTAGGCTGAAGCCGACGATGAAGTCTTCAAGGTCAGACGGCGTGACCAGCATGACGGCCTGACTGATGCCGTTATAGGCGATCGCCAGCGCCACTTCCTCGGCCAGCGCGGTGCTGTCCGATTGGGAATGGTCCAGGTTGCAGTAGCGATAGCTCTGGCTGGCGGCTGGCGCGGGTATTTTCTCCGCAGGCGCAGAACAGACCGGAGGCTTGTCGTTCATAGGCATCACTGACAGTGGGAATAGTGATAAGACTAAATGCGGCAATCTGCCACGTCTAATCGCTATTACTGATCTATCAATAGATGACGTCGATCAAGATGTCGTTGATGATTTCTGATAGAGGGCGAAACAAGCTTCCGCCAAAGCCGAGCGTGGAGCGCCGCGGCGCATGATCAGACCCAGCGGGACCAGAGTTTGCGCGTCTTCGATGGGCTGGATGCGCAAGTCTCGGGTCAGCATACCCAGGCCACTGTTCAGCGGCATCACGGCGCAACACAGTCCGCCGTGTACGGCTTGTAACAATTGATGCACCGCGTCGGTTTGCAGCAGAGGGCGGGGTGTGAGGCCCCGACTGTGGAAGTTGTGGTCGATGGACTGACGAAAATGCATGCCGCTGGTGAGCATGCCCAGGGGCAACTCGATCAGCGCTTCCCAGCTCAGCGGCTGCTCGCCGAAATAGAAGTATCGCTGGTCAAAGAGCAAGCCCATGCGCGTATGGTTGAAGGGCAGGGCGTCGAAGCGCTCGGTGTCCAGGCGCTCCAGATAGGAAATGCCCAGGTCGATGCGGTTGTTCGCCAGTTGTTCGAGGATGCGTTCGGAGCTTAAGGATGACAATTCGAAATGCAGGTTAGGGTGCTCGCTGTGCAGGCGCTGCATCATCGACAACGGATCGAAGTCCGACAATGGCACCACACCCAGGCGCAGGGTACCCACCAGGTTGCCACGGCAGGCCGCCGCTTCGGCCTGTAGACCGTCATAGGCCGCCATGACCGTGCGTGCCCAGGCCAACACCCGCTCCCCCGGAGCGGTGAAACCTTCAAAGCGCTGGCCTCGATTGACCAGTGGCAGGCCCAGCTCTTCTTCAAGGCTGCGCAGGCGCATTGACAGGGTCGGTTGGGTGATGTGGCAGCGCGCGGCCGCCTGGCCGAAGTGGCGGGTTTCGTCGAGCGCGATGAGAAATTTCAGCTGCTTGATGTCCATCTTCGTTCCAGGGCGCGGGAAGGTTGGGATTCTAGCGCTTTGTGCGCGGCAGGGTCATTGGTCGGCTGGGAACCGGGTTCGTTTGGCTTGGTCTAGGCTTTTGCGTCTGGACACTTAAACCCAAGGAGCGTGCACCATGAGTATTTTTAGTTTTGTGAAGGAGGCCGGCGAAAAACTGATCGATCTGCTGACTCCCGGTAATGCCAACGCCAGTGAGCAACTGAAAGAACACATCAGCAAGGTTGGTCTTGGTAACCCGAATGTTCAGGCGACCATTGAGGGCGATAAAGTTACTGTTATTGGTGAGGTGGGTAGTCAGGAGGAGAAGGAGAAAATCCTGCTGGCGGTAGGCAACATCGCAGGTGTGGGCAGTGTTGATGATCAGATCACGGTAACCGGGCCAGTCGCCCAGGCCGCTCGCTTTGTTACCGTAAAAAAGGGCGACACACTCAGCGCGATCTCCAAAGCCGAATATGGTGATGCGAACAAGTACAACAAGATTTTTGAAGCCAACAAACCGATGCTGTCGCATCCGGACAAGATCTATCCGGGGCAGGTGCTGCGCATTCCCGAATAAAGCTTGAGGACCGCATTGTCTTCATCGCGAGCAGGCTCGCTCCCACACTGGATCTGTGGCGAACAAGGAACCCTTGTGGGAGCGAACCTGCTCGCGGTGCAAACTGCCGGCTATCAAAGCCCGGCAATCAAATCCCGATAATCCCCCAACGCCTCGAACTCCCCCGTATCCTTCGGCCCTTTGCGGCTGTCCGGTACGCTGACCGCCAGCAGGTGTGCCACGCCGAATTCCCGGGCGCTGCGCAGCACTGGCAAGGTGTCGTCGATAAACAGGCCGCGGGCCGGGTCGAAGTTCAGATCGGCTTGCAGGGCATCCCAGAACTGCGGGCTTTCCTTGGGAAAACCGTAGTCGTGAGAGCTGATCAAACGTTCGAAGTAAGGGGCCAGTTCGATGCGTTCCAGCTTCAGGGACAATGAGTCGCGATGGGCGTTGGTGATCATTACCACCCGTTTACCCGCCCGCTGGATCGCCGCCAGGAACGTGTCGGCGTCCGGGCGCAGGGCAATCAGGTGCGCGGTTTCCAGCTTCAGTTCGCGCACCGGCAGTTTCAGCTCGGTGCTCCAGAAGTCCAGGCAATACCACTGCAATTGGCCGGCGTTGCGCTCGAACAGCGGCTGCAACTCCAGCTCCGCCATGGCCCGGCTCACGCCATGCAGTTCGGCGTAGCGTTGGGGCAAGTGTTCCATCCAGAAATGGTTGTCGTAATGCAGGTCCAGCAGGGTGCCGTCCATGTCCAGCAGCACCGTATCGATCTCGTGCCAGGGCAGCAAGGCCATAAAACTTCTCCAGCGGTAATCGGATATCCGACACAAACAATCAGAATAGGCCGGGTATAGTAGCCCGCTATCGCCCAGGGAGCCGTTTATGCGCCAGAAACCCACCATACTCGATCGACGGATCGTCGCCACCAGCCGCCTGTTTTGCGTGGAAGAACTGAAACTGCGGTTTTCCAACGGCGTGGAGCGCACCTATGAGCGTTTGGCGGGCAAGGGCGCAGGTTACGGCGCGGTAATGATCGTGGCGATGCTCGACGCCGATCACGCCGTGTTGGTGGAAGAATACTGCGGCGGCACCGATGCCTACGAATTGTCCCTGCCCAAGGGGTTGATCGAGCCGGGTGAAGACGTGTTGGCGGCGGCTGAGCGGGAGCTTAAAGAAGAGGCCGGCTATGGTGCACGTCAGTTGGAACACCTGACTGAACTGTCCCTGTCCCCCGGCTACATGAGCCAGAAGATCCAGGTGGTGCTGGCGACCGATCTCTATGAAGAGCGGCTGGAAGGCGACGAGCCTGAGCCGATGCGCGTGGACAAGGTCAACCTGCGTGAGTTGTCGGCCTTGGCGCAAAACCCTCAATTCACGGAGGGCCGGGCCTTGGCGGCGCTGTACCTGGCCCGTGACCTGCTGACCCAGCGCGGAGCGTTCCTGTCATGAATTTCCCCCACCCTCTAATGGCCCCTGTGGTCGAGCTGGCGCTCAAGGCCGGTGAGGCGATCCTGCCGTTCTGGCGAGCCAATGTGCAGGTCAACCATAAGGCCGACGCATCGCCGGTGACCGCCGCGGACATGGCCGCTCACGATGTGATCGTGGCCGGGCTGACCGCGTTGGCGCCGGATATTGCAATCCTCTCCGAAGAGGACGCCAATATTGCGCAAAGCGTGCGCGCCGGCTGGCAACGCTGGTGGCTGGTGGACCCGCTGGACGGCACCAAGGAGTTCATTTCCGGCAGCGAAGAGTTCACCGTCAATATCGCACTGATCGAGCAGGGGCGGGTGGTGTTTGGCGTAGTGTCGATGCCCACCAATGGTCGCTTTTACGTCGGTGGCGCGGGGTTCGGCGCCTGGCGTGGCGACAAGGGGGGCGAGCCTTTGCCGATCGAAGTGCGTAACGTGCCGGCGCCGGGTGATGCTTTTACGGTGGTCGCCAGCCGTCGCCATACCAGCCCGGAGCAAGAGCGTCTCTTGGGCGGCTTGAGCGAGAGCCTGGGTGAGTTGCAACTGACCAGCATCGGCAGTTCGTTGAAATTCTGCCTGCTGGCCGAGGGCGCGGCGGATTGCTATCCGCGACTGGCGCCGACGTCCCAGTGGGACACCGCCGCCGCCCAAGGCGTGTTGGAGGGGGCAGGCGGCGAGGTGCTGGACCTACGCGGCGAGCCGTTCTGCTATCCGCCGCGGGAGTCGCTGTTGAATGAATCCTTCCTGGCGTTGCCGGCAAAGGCGGCGTGGCGTGGGAAACTGCTGGAACTGGCCCGCTCCTGAATCGACTGCCCCTTGCTGGACCTGGGACAGTTGTTGTGGCGAGGGAGCTTGCTCCCGCTGGGCTGCGAAGCGGCCCCAATGCGTCTGCTGCGCAGCCGAGCGGGAGCAAGCTCCCTCGCCACAGGGGTTTTTGTGATGCTCGGGGGTCAGCGGTGCAACACGTACTGCCCCACAAATTGCACCGCTGGAGCTTCGCTCCCGGCATTTATCACCTGGGTCTGCAAGGTCAGTCGTGCGCGTCCGTAGCGCCGGTAGGTGGCCAGGAAGCGTTTCCAGACGTTTTCTTCGGGAGCCTGGCAAATGACTGTGGCGTCCCTCGTGACTGGCAGTGGATAGCTGATCTGCCCTTCCTGAATGACGATATGCCCGTCCTCAATGCCCTCTTCGCGCAGGGCCAGGTGCAGCCAGCCCCAGCCACCCAGCACCGCGCCGCAGTACAGGCTGCCGCCGAACATGGTGCTCTTGTGGTTGACGTTGGCCTCCAGCGGTAAAAACAGGCGCAGTTGCCGGGCCTGCCAGTCGAGCACCTTCAGGCCCATGTCCCGCGTCAACGGGATGTCGTGGTGCAGGATCGATTCCAGGTAGCGGCTGTCGCGGTTCATGCTGGGCCTCTTTTGAAAGGGAAGATGGCAATCACTCAAGCAGACTCAATCGGACTCATCGGCATGGCCCTGGCTATCGCCGAAGTTCAGCCCATGCTTGCGTAACTTGTCGTGCAAGGTCTTGCGCGGAATGCCCAGGGCTTCGGCGAGGCTGCGCACCGAGCTGTGAGGGCGGGCCAGTTCGGCGGCGATCAGGGTTTTCTCGAAGTTCTCCACCTGCTCGCTCAAGCCGCCGCTGATCACTTCGACCGGGGCACCGGGGCTACCGTCGGGCGCGCTGTTGTCCAGGGCCAGTTCTAGACCCAGGGCGAACCGTTCGGCGGCGTTCTGCAATTCTCGCACGTTGCCCGGCCAGCTATGGCGCAGCAGCAATGCCCGTTGGGCCGGTTGCAACTCGTGGGGCGGCAGGCCGTGACGGGCGCTGGCTTCGTCGGCGAAATGCTGGAACAGCATCAGGGCATCCTCACCGCGTTCACGCAGCGGGGGGATACGCAACGGCGCGACGTTCAGGCGGTAATACAGGTCGGCGCGAAAACGACCCTGATCAGCGGCCTGACGCAGGTCTTCCTTGGTGGCGGCGATGACGCGGATGTCCAGCGGGATCTGTTGATTGCCCCCCAGTCGTTCCACTACCCGCTCTTGCAGCAGCCGCAGCAGTTTGACCTGAACGTCCAGGCTCATGCTTTCGATTTCATCGAGAAACAGCGTACCGCCGTTGGCGAACTCGAACTTGCCGATGCGGCGCTTCTGCGCGCCGGTGAAAGCGCCGGGCTCATGACCGAACAGCTCGCTCTCCACCACCGACTCGGCCAGGGCTCCGGCGTTGATCGCGACGAAGGGGCCGTTGCGCCGGCCCGACAGATCGTGCAGGGCTCGGGCGACTACCTCCTTGCCGGCCCCGGTTTCTCCGAGGATCAGCACATCGGCGCGGGTCGCCGCTAACGCACCGATCTGCTCGCGCAGGCGCAGTATCGAGGGTGATTGGCCGACGAGCCGGGCGCTGAGTTCATGGCGGTCGCTCAGGGCCAGGCGCAGGCTGCGGTTGTCCAGTACCAGGCGCCGCAAGGCCAGGGCCCGGCGCACGCTGTCGAGCAGGTGATCGCTGGGGAAAGGTTTCTCAAGGAAGTCATAGGCTCCGGCGCGCATGGCCTGGACTGCCAGCGGCACGTCGCCATGGCCGGTGATCAGCAACACCGGCAGCTCCGGGTCCTGGGCATGGAGTTCGCTCAGCAACTCAAGGCCGTCGATGCCCGGCATGCGAATGTCACTGACCACCACACCCGGCCAGTCGCGAGACAGTTGCCCGGCCACGCCTTTGGCCTCGGCCAGGGACAGGACCTTCAGGCCGGCCAGGTCGAGGGTCTGGCTCAAGGCCTGACGCAAGTGGGGATCGTCGTCGATCAACACCACCTCAATCCGGTTATCGATGGTCATACGCTACGGTCCTCGGACGGTTGCAGGCTCACACCGGGCGCGCCAGCGCGCAACTTCAGGGTAATCAGGGCGCCGCCTTCCTTGTGATTGGCGAACGACAGTTCACCGCCGAAGGCGCGCATCAGGGTGTCGCAAATCGCCAGCCCCAGGCCAAGGCCCTGGGTGCGGGTCTTGGTGGTGTAGAAGGGCTCGCCCGCGCGACCAAGGGCTTCCATGCAAAACCCCGGGCCGTTATCGCGGATGTACAGGTTGACGCCGGTTTCGGTGGCTTCGGCACTGAGCCAGAGTTTGCGCGGCGGGCCTTTTTCAGTCAGGGCGTCGAGAGCGTTGGCCAGCAGGTTGCCGAGCACCTGGCGCAAGCGCGTTTCCCCGGCCTCGACCCACAAAGTGGCGGCCGGCAGGTCGCGGATCAGTTCCACTTCCATGCTGCGCCGGCGCTTGGCGAGCAGTGCCAGGGCATCGTCCAGCGCCGGTTGCAGGGCGACACTTTCCGGGGCGTGACGGTCGCGGCGGGCGAAGGCGCGCAAGTGGGCAATGATCGAGGCCATGCGAGCGGTCAGCTCACTGATCAGCTTGAGGTTGCCTCGGGCGTCCTCGGTACGCTGGTGATCGAGCAATATTTCGGCGTTTTCGGCATAGCTGCGGATCGCCGCCAGCGGCTGGTTGAGTTCGTGGCTGATGCTGGCCGACATGGTGCCCAGGGCTGACAGCTTGCCGGCTTGCACCAGGTCATCCTGGGCGCGGACCAGTTCCTGCTGGGCCTGCTCGCGTTCCAGCACCTCTTGCTTGAGTCGCCGGTTCAGGCCTTCCAGGTCACTGGTGCGCTCGGCTACCCGGCCTTCCAGCTCCTGACGGGCCTTGCCTTCGAAGGCGATGCGGTCCAGGTAATGCCGCCGGCGCTGCATCATCAACCCGAGCAACAGCATCAGGACCAGCAAGGCCGCACCGCCGATGACCACCACGGTGCGCACCGGACGGTCGATCAGGGTACGCGGGGCGAGAATGCTCACGCTCCAGCGGGTCTCCTCAATGGACTGGGTCTGGATCAGCCAGGCGTTCGCATCCAGATTCAGCGGCTTGGGGTCGCGGGTCGGGTAGGGCTGTACGGCGCTGATGGACTGGCGCTCCTCGTCACTTAAGGGGCGGGTCGCGCGAAATCGCCATTCTTGTCGCGAAGTGAGGATCACCACGCCGTTGTGGTCGGTCACCAGCAGTTGTTCGGGGGTTTTGCCCCAGAGGCTTTCGGTGTGGTCCAGATCCACCTTGACCACCAGTACGCCGATCACTTTTTCCCGGTCGCGCACGGCAGCGGCGAAGAAGTAGCCGCGCTTGGCCGAGGTGGTGCCCAAGCCGAAGAAGCGTCCCAGCCGCCCGGCCATCGCCTCGATGTAATACGGCCGGAAGGCAAAATTGCGTCCGACGAAACTGTCGTGTTTATCCCAGTTCGATGCCGCGAGGGTCTTGCCGGTGGGGTCCATCAGGTACATGACTTCTGCGCCGGTCTGGGCGCTGATGTTTTTCAGCAGTCGATTGGCATTGCCCTGGATGATGCCGTCGTCCGGTGCCAGTAAAGTGGCGCGCAGGGCCGGCAGCTCACCGAGAATCTGTGGCAGCACTTCATAGCGATGCAGGGTGCCCAACAGGTTGGCGACGTAGAGATCGAGGGTCTGGCGGTTCTGCCCAGCCAGTTCACTGCGGTAGTAACGCTCGGCCAGATGTTCCAGCGGCCACAGCAACGGCGCCAGGCACAGCGCAAGCAAGGCCAGGCTGCGCCAGCGGGGTCTGCGGGGAAGAGTGGAATTCATGAGCATCAGGCGCCTGTGGGGACAGGCGCATTATGCCTAGTGTCCGGCGGCAAGGCACTGGTGCAGCGCGCTTTGCCAGTCTGGCTGACTTACACCCCATTGCTGAAGCAGGCGTGTGCAATCCAGACGCGAGTTCAGCGGGCGTGGGGCCGGGGTCGGGTAAGCACTGGAGGGGATGGGCTCAAGCACCGCGCAGGGTTTGTGCTGCTCGATCAGGTGCTCGCCGATGGCCTGGGCAAAGCCGAACCAGGACGTTTCACCCTGCGCCGTCAGGTGGTAAGTCCCCCAGGCGCCGCACCGGCCGGCCTGCCAACGTTCAATCAAGTGGGCGGTGCTGTCGGCGATAGTCCCGGCCCAGGTCGGTGCGCCGATCTGATCGTCCACCACCCGCAGGTGCGATTTTTCCTGCAGCAGGCGTTGCATGGTCAACAGGAAGTTGCGGCCTTCGTTGGAGTACACCCAACTGGTGCGCAAAATCAGGTGCTGCCCGGCGACGTGGCGAATGGCGTCCTCGCCGGCCAGCTTGCTGCGCCCATAGACACTCAGCGGGTTGGGCGGGTCGGTCTCGGTGTAGGGCTCGGGCTTGCGACCATCGAAGACGTAATCGGTGGAGTAGTGGATCAGCGGGACACCCAACTCGACTGCCACTTGAGCCAGGACGCCCGGCGCCGTGGCATTGATGGCGAAGGCCCGTTCCGGTTCGCTCTCGGCCTGGTCGACGGCGGTGTGGGCGGCGGCGTTGATGATCAGGTCAGGCCGCAGCGCAGTGATGGGCGAACGAAGGTGATCGGGGCGCGCCAGGTCGATTTGGTCGCTGCCGCGCACGATCAACTCAGCCATGCCGGCCAGGCGCGACTGGAGTGCTCGGGAAACCTGGCCGTTCTGGCCGATGATCAGGATGCGCAAGGAGGTACTCATGGGAACAGGTCGGCCTCGTGCAGAGCCTTGCCGGCCTGGTCCTTGGGTGAGAGGAACGGCGCACTCTCCAGTTCCCAGTCGATGGCCAGGTCCGGGTCGTCCCAGCGAATGCAGCGCTCGGCAGAGGGCGCGTAGTAGTCGGTGGTCTTGTAGAGGAAATCAGCGCAATCGCTGAGCACGACGAAGCCATGGGCGAAGCCTGGCGGGACCCACAGTTGCCGATGGTTCTGCGCTGACAGGCGTACGCCCACCCATTGCCCGAAAGTGGCCGAACTGCGACGAATGTCCACCGCCACGTCGAGCACTTCCCCGGCAATGACCCGCACCAGTTTTCCCTGGGCCTGTTCGATTTGATAATGCAGGCCGCGCAACACGCCCCTGGCCGAGCGCGAGTGGTTATCCTGGACGAACTGCAACGCGCAGCCGGTGGCCTCGGCGAACGCCCGAGCGTTGAAACTCTCATAGAAAAAGCCGCGATCATCACCGAAAACCTTCGGTTCGATGATCAGGACTTCAGGCAGGCGGGTGGCGATGACGTTCAACGTGTCTCTCCAGCGATCTGGAACAGGTATTGGCCGTAGCCGGTCTTGCCAAAGTACTGGGCGCGCTCAAGGATGTGCTCGCGGCTGACCCAGCCCTGTTGGTAGGCAATTTCTTCCAGGCACGCGACTTTCAAACCTTGGCGGTGCTCGATGGTTTGCACATATTGCGAAGCCTCCAGCAGGCTGTCGTGGGTGCCGGTGTCCAGCCAGGCGAAACCACGGCCGAAACGCTCGACGTGCAGGTCGCCGCGGTGCAGGTAGGCGTTGTTGACGTCGGTGATTTCCAGTTCGCCTCGTTTGGAGGGTTTGATGGTCTTGGCGATCTGGATCACGTCGTTATCGTAGAAATACAGGCCGGTTACCGCGTAGCTGGATTTGGGCGCGGTAGGTTTTTCTTCAATGGAAATGGCCCGCCCTTGAGCATCGAAATCGATCACGCCAAAACGCTCAGGGTCTTTGACCCAGTAACCGAATACCGTTGCGCCCGTCTGCCGGGTGGCGGCCGTCTGCAGTTGTTCGCCGAAATGCTGCCCGTGAAAAATGTTGTCGCCCAGGATCAGGCACACCGGATCGTTGCCGATAAATTGCTCGCCGATCAGAAACGCCTGGGCCAGGCCATCGGGCGATGGCTGCTCGGCGTAGTGAAATTGCACGCCAAACTGACTGCCGTCGCCCAACAGATTGCGGTATTGCGGCAAGTCCTGAGGGGTGGAAATCACCAGGATGTCCTTGATGCCGGCGAGCATCAGCACCGAAATCGGGTAATAGATCATCGGCTTGTCGTAAACCGGTAGTAACTGCTTGGAAACCCCAAGGGTAATCGGGTGCAGTCGGGTGCCGGAGCCGCCGGCCAGAACAATGCCTTTCATCATGCAATCGCATCCTTGTTGTCGAGCGAGCCCAGGCGCTCGCCCTGATAGCTACCGTCCTGGACACGTCGGCACCACAGCAGGTTTTCGAGGTACCACTGCACGGTTTTACGCAGGCCGGTCTCGAAGGTTTCCTGGGGCGTCCAGCCCAGTTCACGCTCGATCTTGCCGGCATCGATGGCGTAGCGCAGGTCGTGACCGGGGCGGTCTTTGACGAAGGTGATCAGGTCGGCATAGTGCTCCACGCCGTCGGGCTTGTGGGGCGCCAGTTCTTCGAGCAGGGCGCAGATGCCGCGCACCACGTCGATGTTCTTCTGTTCATTATGGCCGCCGATGTTGTAGGTCTCGCCCACGGCACCTTCGGTCACGACCTTGAGCAGCGCCCGGGCATGGTCTTCGACGTACAGCCAGTCGCGCACTTGCTGGCCGTCGCCGTATACCGGCAACGGCTTGCCGGCCAGGGCATTGAGGATCACCAGCGGAATCAGCTTCTCGGGAAAGTGAAACGGCCCATAGTTGTTGGAGCAGTTGGTCAGCAGCACGGGCAAGCCGTAAGTGCGTTGCCAGGCGCGTACCAGATGGTCGGAAGCCGCCTTGCTCGCCGAGTACGGCGAGCTGGGGGCGTAGGCGGTGGTTTCGGTGAACAAATCATCCACGCCGTGCAGGTCGCCATACACTTCGTCGGTGGAAATGTGATGGAAACGAAACGCGCGCTTCTGCGGCTCGGCCAGGGTCTGCCAATAGGCGCGGGTGGCTTCCAGCAGGCTGTAGGTGCCCACGATATTGGTCTGGATGAAGTCCGCCGGGCCGTCGATGGAGCGGTCGACGTGGGACTCGGCCGCCAGATGCATGATGGCCTCAGGTTTGAACCTTGCCAGTATCGCGCTGACCGTCGGTTGATCGACGATATCGGCCTGGACGAACTCGTAGCGGCTGTCGTGCTTGATGCTGCTCAGCGATTCGAGATTGCCGGCATAGGTCAGCTTGTCGAGGTTCAGGACCTGATGTCCGGTATCCAGGATCAAGTGCCGTATAAGCGCCGAGCCGATAAAACCGGCACCGCCAGTGATGAGAATGCGCATCCGATCAAGCCTTTTTCCGTGGAACAACAAAGCATTGGAGCATAGCTTGTCGGCATGGCGAGGGCGGTGCAAGCAGGATATTTCCGGGCACGCTCACGCGCTTGGCAATTCACCTGCGGCAAAGGGGTTGCTTATCCCCCGACTCAATGGCGAGATAGACATCCGATAAAACCACCTCAGGGGTCGTTGTATGCCACTCGCTACGTTGGTTCACCGTGCCAGTTTGCCAAGCCCACAGATCAGTGCCGAACAGGCGCTGGTGCTGCTGCGCTCGAATTACGGACTCAGCGGTGACCTGCGACCCTTGGGCAGCCAGCAGGACCTCAACTATCGCGTCGACAGCGAGCGCGGACGGTTTGTGCTGAAGATTTGCCATGGTGACTATGCCGTCCAGGAACTCCAGGCCCAGCATGCCGCCCTCAAGCACCTGGCCGAGCACGGCGCGGTAAAAGTGCCGCGGGTGATCGCCGCCAATAATGGCCAGGATCTGTTGACCCTGGAGCTCGCAGGGCAAGCGGTTCATGTACGACTGCTGGAGTACATCGACGGCCAGTCGCTCACCCAGCTTAACCATTGGGGACCTGAACTGGTCACGGGGCTGGGGCGCTTGTGCGCACAAATCGACCTGGCGCTGGCCACGTTCGATCACCCTGGCCTGGAGCGCACCCTGCAATGGGACGCCCGCCACGCCAATGCACTGGTCGGCCATCTGCTGCCCGTCATCGACGATGATCAAGAACGCAACCTGATCGCCGAGGCGGCGCAACAGGCCGAACGCCGCTTGCAGCCGCTCAAGGCCAGCCTGCCGGTGCAGGCGATCCACATGGACATCACCGATGACAACGTGGTCTGGCAGCGCGATGCCCAGCGCCAATGGCAATTGCAGGGCGTCATCGACTTCGGCGACCTGATCCGCACCTGGCGCGTTACCGATCTGTCGGTGACCTGTGCAGCCTTGTTGCACCATGCCGACGGCGATCCGTTTTTCATCCTGCCGGCGATCAAGGCTTACAACGCGCTCAACCCGCTGCAATATGAGGAGCTGCTGGCGCTTTGGCCGCTGATCGTTGCCCGCGCTGCCGTGCTGGTGCTCAGCGGTGAACAGCAGGTATCCATTGACCCGGAAAATCAATACAGCCGCGACAACCTGGACCATGAGTGGGAGATTTTCCGGATTGCTCAGTCGGTCCCGTTCGAACTGATGGAAGCGGCGATCCTCACGTCCGTGGGCCACCATCTGCCACCCGTTGCCAGTGAAGGCTTTGTGCCGCTGTTGCCGACCTTGGTGGGCCGCGAGTTCGCCCTGATCGACCTGGGTGTCCTGAGCCCGCATTTCGAAGCCGGTAACTGGGAGCAGGAGGGGATCGACCAGCGTCTGCTGAGCGAAGCCGCCGCGGTCCATGGATTGGCCGCCAGCCGCTACGGGCAGTACCGATTGTCTCGGACCCGGCCGGACAGCGCCGTTGAACCGGATACTTATCCATTACACGTAGAGTTGCAGGTGCCGCGGGGCACGCCGCTGGAATCGCCGTTCGCCGGGGTGGTGCACAAAGCCGCCGACGGCATGTTGCAACTGGACAGCGTGCAACTGAGCATTCGGCTGTGGGGCGTGACATCGCCGCTGCATTCCGGGGCTGCGCTGGTCAAGGGCCAGGTCTTGGGCGAAGTCGATGGACCGTTGCGGGTGCAGTTGTGTCGTGGCGCTCAGCTCAATCCGCCGTTGTTCTGCACGCCATCCAGGGCGCCGGCCTGGCAGGCGCTCTGCCCCTCACCAGCGGTGCTGCTGGGACTGGCCTGCGATGCCGAGCCAGAGATCGACCCCCAGCAGTTGCTGGCCCGTCGCGATGCGAGCTTTGCCCGTTCGCAGAAGCACTACTACGTTGATCCGCCGCGCATTGAGCGCGGCTGGCGCAATCACCTGATCGACATGCAGGGCCGCTCCTACCTGGACATGCTCAACAACGTCGCGGTACTGGGGCACGGGCATCCGCGTATGGCGGCGGTGGCCGCCCGGCAGTGGTCGCTGCTCAACACCAACTCCCGCTTTCACTATGCCGCGATTGCCGAATTTTCCGAGCGCTTGCTGGCGCTGGCGCCGTCCGGCATGGATCGGGTATTTCTGGTCAACAGTGGCACCGAGGCCAACGACCTGGCGATCCGCCTGGCCTGGGCCTACAGCGGCGGCCGGGACATGCTCAGTGTGCTGGAGGCCTATCACGGCTGGTCGGTAGCGGCCGATGCGGTCTCGACGTCCATTGCCGACAACCCTCAGGCCCTGAGCAGTCGCCCGGATTGGGTGCATCCGGTGACCGCGCCAAACACTTATCGCGGTGAATTCCGCGGCCCCAACAGCGCGCCGGACTACCTGCGCAGCGTCGAGCACAACCTGGCAAAAATCGCCGAACACAAGCGCCAGCTCGCCGGCTTCATCTGCGAACCGGTGTACGGCAATGCTGGCGGGATCGCACTGCCGCCGGGGTATCTGAAGCAGGTCTACGCGCTGGTGCGCGAGCGCGGCGGCGTCTGCATCGCTGACGAAGTGCAAGTCGGCTACGGGCGCATGGGAGAATTTTTCTGGGGCTTCGAAGAACAGGATGTAGTACCGGACATCATCACCATGGCCAAGGGCATGGGTAACGGCCAGCCGCTGGGAGCGGTCATCACCCGCCGGGAAATCGCCGAGGCGCTGGAAGCAGAAGGGTATTTTTTCTCGTCAGCCGGCGGCAGCCCGGTCAGTTGCCAGATCGGCATGGCCGTGCTGGACGTCATGGAAGAAGAAAAACTGTGGGAAAACGCCCGGGCAGTGGGTGGGCATTTCAAGGCCCGCCTGCAAGCTTTGATCGACCGATATCCGTTGGTCGGTGCGGTGCATGGCTCCGGTTTTTACCTGGGCGTGGAACTGATCCGCAACCGCGACACCCTCGAGCCGGCCACCGAAGAAACCACGGCGCTGTGCAATCGCCTGCGGGAGCTGGGTATTTTCATGCAACCGACCGGCGACTACCTGAACATCCTCAAGATCAAACCGCCGATGGTCACCACCCGCCAGAGCGTGGATTTCTTTGTCGATATGTTGGCGAAGGTGTTGGACGAGGGGCTTTGACTAACTGAGGCAAACGCTTTCCCTGTGGGAGCGGGCTTGCTCGCGATAGTGGTGAACCCGTCTGCAGCGATGTCAGATGGGGGATCGCATTGCGAGCAGGCTCGCTCCCACAAGGTTTTGCGTGGTTAATAGTTCGATTTTTGTCGGTATTTTTTGCGACTGGCGTGTGGTTTTAAATCTGTATCGCTTCTAAAGTCGATTTTTATCGGTTATAAAGTCGGCACCACACATGCTCTGGAGCTCCCTTCATGAGTCGTATCGTCACCGTTGCCGCCACCCAGATGGCCTGTTCCTGGGATCTGGAGGCCAATATCGAGATCGCTGAACAGCAGGTTCGCGAGGCCGCCGCCAAAGGGGCGCAGATCATCTTGCTCCAGGAGTTGTTCGAGACGCCGTACTTTTGCCAGAAGCCCAACCCGGACTACCTGCAATTGGCGACTCCGGTCGAAGATAACGTCGCCATCAGGCATTTTCAGAAAGTTGCCAGGGAGCTTCAGGTCGTCTTGCCCATCAGCTTTTTTGAACGGGCCGGTCGTGCGCGTTTCAACAGTATTGCGATCATTGATGCCGACGGCCGTAACCTGGGGGTATACCGCAAGAGTCACATCCCGGACGGTCCTGGCTACCATGAGAAGTACTATTTCAACCCTGGCGATACCGGTTTCAAGGTCTGGAATACCCGCTACGCCAGGATCGGCGTGGGCATCTGCTGGGACCAGTGGTTTCCCGAGTGCGCCCGCAGCATGGCGCTGCAAGGTGCGGAAATCCTGTTTTACCCGACCGCCATTGGCAGCGAGCCGCACGACAAGAGCATTTCGTCCCGCGATCACTGGCAGCGCGTGCAACAAGGCCATGCCGGCGCGAACGTAATGCCGCTGGTGGCCAGCAACCGCATCGGCAACGAAGAGCAGGATGGCTACGACATCACGTTCTACGGCTCCTCGTTCATCGCCAATCAGTTCGGTGAAAAGGTCCAGGAATTGAACGAAACCGAAGAAGGCGTGCTGGTGCACAGCTTTGACCTGGACGAGCTGGAACACATTCGCAGTGCCTGGGGCACTTTCCGTGATCGTCGTGCGGACCTGTACGGCTCGATCAAAACCCTCGATGGCTCACTGGAGTCCTGATTTATGACAACGTTGAACAGCACTCCCCGCGCGGATGGTTTCCACATGCCTGCCGAGTGGGCACCCCAGACCCAGGTCTGGATGGTCTGGCCCGAGCGCCCTGACAACTGGCGCCTGGGCGGCAAGCCCGCGCAGGCCGCTCATGTGGCGGTCGCCAAAGCCATCGCCCGCTTCGAACCGGTAACCGTGGCGGTGTCCGCGAACCAATACGAAAATGCCCGGGCTCATCTCGACGTGCCGAATATCCGCGTGGTGGAAATGTCCAGCGACGATGCCTGGGTCCGGGACACCGGCCCGACGTTTGTCATCAATGATAGTGGCGAAGTGCGCGGCGTCGACTGGGATTTCAACGCCTGGGGTGGGTTTGACGGTGGCCTGTATGCGCCGTGGAACCGGGATTCGCAAGTGGCCAGCAAGATTCTCGAGATTGAACGCAGCCCGCGTTACCGCACCGAAGGCTTCGTGCTTGAGGGCGGCTCAATCCACGTCGATGGCGAGGGCACCCTGATCACCACCGAGGAATGCCTGCTCAACCGCAATCGCAACCCGCACTTGAGCCGCGAAGACATCCAGGCTGTGCTCAGCGCGCAGTTGGCGGTGGACAAGATCATCTGGCTGCCGGACGGCCTGTTCAACGACGAAACCGACGGGCATGTGGATAACTTCTGCTGCTACGTGCGCCCTGGCGAAGTATTGCTGGCCTGGACCGATGACCCGCAGGACCCGAACTACGCCCGCTGCCACGCCGCGATGGACGTCCTGCAAAACAGCACTGACGCCAAGGGACGCCCGTTCACAGTGCACAAAATGCCAATTCCGGGGCCGTTGTATGCCACTGAAGAGGAATGCGCCGGCGTGGACGCGGTGCAGGGTTCCCAGGAGCGCAATCCGACCGTGCGGTTGGCCGGTTCCTACGTGAATTTCCTGATCGTCAACGGCGGCATCATCGCACCGAGTTTCGACGATCCACTGGATGGCCCGGCGAAGGCGCTTCTGCAAGGGCTTTTTCCAGAGCACGAAGTGGTCATGGTGCCGGGGCGCGAACTGTTACTGGGGGGCGGAAACATCCACTGCCTTACCCAACAACAGCCTGCGCCGCGCACAAAATGAGTGGTGATGTAACAGCCAGGTAATAGCGCTGGCGGCAGCTCTGCGCCGGGCTTTTTGGATCCATTTTGCTTTGGCCCGCGGCCTGATTGGGGATGCGGGCTTTTTTATGTCTGCAGATCGGCAGTGCAGGCACATTGGCATAGCTCTTGTATCTGTATCCCGGCAGTTCTGGGGAGCGGAGCTGAGTTGTTTTGTCATAAACCTTGGATAAATTGGCCGCTCATCAACCAGGAGAGGGCGCTGGAATGAATATGATAAGCGAGCGCACATACCATCCCTTGGCCGTTGTCAATGGTGAGTCGCTTAAAGCTTTGGCACAGTGGTTGAAGTCCAACGGAACGCGTCAGACCAGAGAACCCGACCCGCGTCGGATGATCATGGAACGCTACCCGGATGGCCTGTTCAGTGAGGCTGAGCTGGAAGCACTGTGGGACGTGATGCAAGGATAGAATTCGACGGATTGAGAAAAGGCGCTGGCCAGGATGGCAGCGCTTTTTTTGTGGCTGATGGTTCTGTGTTGAACACTGAGCCCATTTGAAGGTTGTTTTTAGAAGTTTTTCGCCTGATTACAGACGATTCACGAAATTGACACATCATTGAAGGCGGGACTAGGATTCGTCCACGCCTGTGGCTAACAGCCATGACTCTTAAATAATAAAAAGGCCCGCCACGATCATTCGTGGGCGGGCCTTTTCATTATTTTCAGGAGCAAGAGTCCGAAAAAGAGCGCAAAAGCGCCGTTTCGGCTGCCGTCGCAGTGCGTATCAACCCGTATAAGGAAAATAATCATGTTGAACAAGCGCATTGCTCTGATCGCACTGGGGATTTTAAACACGACATATGCCATGGCCAGCGACCAGGCTGAGTCCAAGGGGTTCGTTGAGGACAGCAGCCTGAACGTGCTGTTACGCAACGCCTATATCAATCGCGACTACAAAAACGGTAATGAAGACAAAGCCGAATGGGGGCAGGCCGCCATCGGAACGTTCTCGTCCGGCTTTACCCAAGGCACTGTCGGTGTAGGGGTGGACGCCTTCGGACTGTACGCGCTGCGTCTGGATGGCGGCAAAGGTCGCAGCGGTGCGGGCGGCATCGACTTCTTCAAGCAAGGCGACAGCGGCAACGCGGCCGATGACCTGTCCAAGTTTGGTGCGGCGGTCAAATTCCGTGTTTCCAATACCGTGTTGGCCTACGGTGACCAGATGCCGGCGTTGCCGGTGCTGAGCTACGACAACTCGCGCCTGCTGCCGGAAAGCTATACCGGCACGCTGATCACCTCCAAAGAGATCAAGGGCCTGGAGCTGAACGCTGGACGTTTCACCGCCGAGTCGCGCAAGAGCGCCGAGGGTCGTGACAGCGGTGGCCTGAAGTCGATCAACGTATTGGGCGGCAGCTATCAGTTCACCGAGCAGTTCAAGGCTTCGCTCTACGCCTCGGATGTCGAGGACGTGTTGAAGAAGCAGTACGTGAACGCCAACTACGTATTCCCGCTGGCCAAGGATCAATCCCTGACCCTGGACTTCAACGGCTATCGCACCAAGCTGGACAACAGCTATGTTCGCGAAAACAACGTTACCGGCGACGACAACAAGATCTGGAGCCTGGCCGCCACCTTCGCCACCGGCCCGCACAGTTTCACCCTCGCTCACCAGCGCAGCACTGGTGACAGCAACCTGGGCTACGCCTATGGCGGTTATCAGCGCGGGCAGAATCGTGTAGGGGACGGCGGCAATACGATCTACCTGGCCAACTCCTACTGGTCCGACTTCAATGCTGAAGACGAGCGCAGCTGGCAACTGGGTTATGGCCTGGATTTCACCACGTTCGGGGTTCCCGGTCTGACGTATAACGTGGCTTATGTGCGTGGCGATAACATCACCACCTCCACCAGCGAAGGTGGCACCGAGCGCGAGATCTTCAACCAGTTCAAGTACGTAGTCCAGAACGGTCCCGCCAAAGACCTGAGCGTGCGGTTGCGCAGTTCCTTCCTGCGTGTTTCGCAGAAATCCAGCGAGTACAACGTCAGCGGCAATGAGCTGCGGGTGTTCGTGGATTATCCGATCAGCGTCTTCTGATGCCTGATCACGTTACAAGCGTCTGATGAAAAACCCCGAGCGCAAACTCGGGGTTTTTTCTTTGGACGGCAAAAAAAACGTTGGAACAGTCTGTTTTCCCGAGAAAAAGTCGTACTAATGAAACATTGTCCACCGTTTCAAGCATGGCTTGAAATGCCTCAAATACTTTCTCATGGACGTAAATCCTGTACCTACTAGATTAGGCTGCTCAATGCAGTGGAGACCTATGAAAAATGATCGTTCTGAACAGGGAAGTAGGCGAAGCGCTGAGGCGTGACAAATACGTCAACGTCCGCGGTGGAGACTTCAATCTCTACGGTCATTTCGGCGACTTTGTCCGGCTGACCAAGAGCTGGGAAAACATGGAGCCCGACAGCTACTACGGCCAGGCCGAGTCAGGCATGCGTTTTCGCCGCTATAGCGACTTCGAATACAACCCCAGGACCCGCGACCTTACGCAGCTCGAGCATCGGGCCTACATTCAGTCCAAGGCCAACAACAGCTATGTCGGTGGACTGGAGCGGCACTTCCAGGACTTTTCCAACGAAGTGATCAACTCACCGGTGATGCGCAGTCTGATCGACACGGACTTTGAGGTGTACAAGAACGTCCTTCCCCAGGAGCTGCACGAGGAAATCTGGCAGTGCCAGATCCACCAGATCCGTATCGAGATCAAGCCGGGCAAGCAACTGGAAATCACCCCTGAAGGGATCCATTGCGACGGGTATCCGTTCAGCGGCGTGCACTTCTGGGGCCGTCATAATGTGGCCGGCGCAGAGAGTCGTCTGTACACCGCCCAGGAAGAACAACTGGCGGCGATTACCTACGAGGACATTCTCGACACCACGTTTTTCCTCGACCGCGACATGCGCCATTACGTCACCCCGGCCCGGAACGTCCACAGCCATGAAATGGCTTTCAGGCAGATCCTGGCGATTTCCTTCTCGCGGCCCGGGACCGCTTTCGACATTGTTCGCTGAACAGCTCGAACCCATGGACGATCTGGAGCAACAGGTTCTGTTGCGCCGGGCAATGGTCAGGGACGCCGAACGACTGGAGCAGTTTTTTCGCGGTTTCGACGAAGTGTCGTTCTGCGAGTGGCAGGATGCCCGATTCTTGCGCGGGGTATTGTTGCAGGACACCACCACCGCGTACCTGGCCGTCGATGTCAGCGGTGAAGTGGTGGGGGCGGTGATTGGCGGCATGCTCGGCACCCGTGGCACCATCAATCACCTGGCCGTCAGCCCGGGGCATAGAACCCGAGGCTTGGGCCAGCGTCTGGTGGAGGCTGCATCGGCCGACATGAAACGGGTCGGCGTACTGCGCATGTTCCTGTTCGTCGACGATGCTAATCTGGCCGGCAAACGGTTTTGGGCAGCCCAAGGCTTTTGTGAGCCTCGGGGTGAAATCACTTTCGAGAGGGATCTATGAGCAAGACTTCCAGCCAGCCGCTGGTGGTCGAACCACAAGCCTCGCGTACCTTTGCTGAAGCCAGTCCGGTGGTAGCGGGTTATTTTACGGTTTCGTTTGTGTTCGGTCTGATGGCGGTCAACGCCGGGTTGCCCTTGTGGCTGCCGGTGGCGATGTGCCTGTTCGTTTACGCGGGCGCTTCGCAATTTGCGGCGCTGGCGTTGATTTCCAGTGGAGCATCGCTGACCACTATCGTGCTCACCACCTTCCTGATCAACGCGCGACACATGCTGATGTCGGTCTACATGGCCAAGGCATTGCGTGCGCTGGGGCTCAGTCGTTTCGAGCGCTGGTGCTACGCGGCGGGGCTCACGGACGAGTCATTCGCTTTCCACAGCGTCAAGCTCGGCACCGGTGCGCCGGTCAGCGTGCGTTACCTGATCGGCTTCAACCTCTTTTGCCACACCTCCTGGGTGCTGGGTGGCCTGTTGGGAGCGGTGTGTGCGCAATACGCGGCGCACCTGATCAAATACCAGCTCGACTACGCCTTGACCGCGATGATGCTCTACGTGCTGGTTTCGCTGTGCAATACCCGTAACAAACTGATCGCTGCCCTGGCGGCGGTCGTCTGCATGGGCGGGCTGAGCCTGCTGGGCAGCTCGCCGTTCAATGTCTTCATTGCCACGTTCGTTGGCTGCGGGGTGGGCGTATGCCTGACCAAACGTTCCTGATCCTGGTCGTGGCCCTGATGATGGCGGTGACCTTTCTGCCACGGGCCCTGCCGCTGCAGGTCAATACTGAAAACTGGCCACCGTTCGTCGCCCGCGCCCTGGAATACCTGCCGGTGGCGATCGTCGCTGCCATCAGCCTCACCCCGTTGTTGATCAAGGATCAGCAGATACAACTCGACCGCCCGGAATTCTATGCCGCGATTCCGACGCTGTTATGTGCGTATTTCAGCCGCAACCTGTTTCTCAGTGTGGCGGTGGGCACGGCGGCGTACATCGCGCTCGGTTCGTTCCTTTAGCGTCAGGTCCACAACATCGTGCAGCGCCTGGCCGGACAACTCTGGATTATTCACCGCCAGGCGGACCTCGAGGAAATCCTCGAAGTCCGGGAAAATCGTCAAGTCGTTACGCAGTGCCGCTTCCCGGGACACCAGCCCCAGGCCATCGAGTTGGGTAATCAACGACAATGTCAGCGTTTCACTGCAGGAATACACCATCCGCTGACTCGAGCCGTACTCGCCCAGGCCGGCATCCAGGAAGCGAAGGAAACTGTGGGAATACGGACATTCCTCGGCCGGACGCACCTGAAACTTATCGCCGAGCAAGCCGAGGGAGTCGTCCTCTTCGCCGCAATGGGCGCCGACCACCTGCACCTGGACGTCCGGCATTGTGATGCTGGAAAAGCCGCTCTGCTGCGGACCGATCAGGATCGCCAGGTCAAAATCTTCGTTCTTGAGCTTGCTCAGGTTCTCCATCGACTCGGCGTAGCTGAACTCCAACTGATACTGGGGAAACACGGCGATCAGCCGATCGATCATCCGCCGGTTGAACTCCGCCGGCAGCGTGGTATTGAGCGCCACTCTCAGCGTGCGCTGCCGAGGCGTCTTCAGCGCCGCGACCTTCTCTTCCAACTGCCGCGTGGCAACCAGCACCTGATCCATGAACGGCGTCAGTTCCGAGCCTTGGCTCGTCAACGTCAGGCCCTTGTTCGACCGCCGGAACAACCGGAAGCCGAACTGCTCCTCAACTTTGTTCAACTGTGCCGCCAATGCCTGCACCGTGAGGCACGAATGTTCCGCCGCCGCCGACAAGGAGCCGGTCTGCACGATGCGCATGAGGTTGCGTAAGGTTCTGCTATCCATGAGGTAATGCCCTCTGCTTAAGTGGGCTCGCTATTGTTGTGCACCTGGCCCGGTCAGGCAGTGCATGCCGGCTATCATCATGTACCTTGCCACGGTTGTCGCGGTTTTGTGGCGAAAAGCTCCGGCAGACGATGGTTGGAGCTTATGCGGGATTTGGGTTTTTTGCCTGATCAACGGTAATCGGGGCGGTCAGCGAGTCCGTAAGTGGCTGGAGCAGAGAAAATTCCTGCACACAGCTTGCTGAATGGTTCAGGTAGAGGGTGGTAAAAATCCGTTTGCGAATAAAAAATAATAATTTATCCGTATTTGTACTACTCTCTAGGTGTCACCCCCTACCAATGGAGCCCAAATTTTATGGCAACCTCCTCCATCACCCTCAACGCGCAGCAACAATTGGACTCCCCGGACGCGGGTCGGGTCGCGTTGAAGTTTTTCTTCAATCTTATGGCGTTGTGGGGCTGCAGTGTCGAGCAGCAGCGCACATTGCTGGGCAAGGTAGGCAACACGACTTTCTATAAGTACAAGCAATTACCGGAAAACGTCAGGCTGCCTCACGACACACTGGAGCGCATTTCCTACCTCATGGGTATTCACAAGGCGCTGAGCATCATCTTCAGCAACAGCCGGGACCGCGCTTACCAGTGGGTCAACAGCCCTAATACCGCTGCGCCCTTCAACGGCCAGTCGGCACTGGCCTACATGCTTGCCGGGCGGGTGGTGGACATTGCCGACGTGCGGCGTTACCTCGACGGAGTGCGCGGTTGATGACGCCACCACTGGCGGACCCGCAATGGAAGCGTGCCTACCGGATCGTCAACAGCAGCTTCCCACCGATTGCGCTGTTCGAAGACGTGCTCGATCCCGAGGACTTGCCCACCGCGTATGCCCTGGAAGCACTGACCAACGATAGGCTCATGGAAGAAGCCGGGGTGCTGTCCCGGGTACGCCCCGAGGACCGCATTTCCGGGCCCGGCTCCTCGCCGGTGATGGCCGCGTTTACCCATATCGGCAAAAGCAGCCGCTTCAGTGACGGCACCTTCGGCGTCTACTACGCCGCCAGCAGCCAGGAAGCGGCCATTGCCGAGACCTGCTACCACCAGGCGCGATTCCTCGGAGCGACCAACGAGCCGGATCTGGAACTGACCATGCGCACTTACGTCAACAAGGTCATTAAGCCGCTGCACGACATCCGCCAGGACTACCCGCACCTGCACGACCCGGACCCCACCGCCTACGGTCCGTCCCAGGTGTTCGCCCGGCAACTGCGCGAAACCTTGTCCTGGGGCTTGCTGTACAACAGCGTCCGCCTGCCCGGCCACGAATGCGTGGCGGCGTTTCGCCCACCGGCGGTTTCGATTCCGGTGCAGGGCAAGCATATCCGTTACGTCTGGAGCGCCCAGAAGCGGGAGATTTCGTTTGTGTTTGAGGTGAGCGAGGTGTGAGTCAGGTTTTTAGCGTGTTTTATGGCTGGGCAATAATTATTGCCCAGCCGAAATTTTCAATAATTCGCGAGTATTGAAAGCACAGGCTGCTACACAGCCGAGCGGGAGCAAGCGGCCTCGCCACAAAAGTGGGTCCGGCCGACTGATCAAATCTTGAACTGCTGCACCGAAGACTGCATCGACCCCGCCGCATCGTTCAATTGATCCGCTGTTTGCGTCAGGTTGTGAATCGAGCGGGTGTTCTCGCGGGACTGCGCGGCAATCGACTCCACCCTCTGAGCCATTTCATCGCTGGCCTTCGATTGTTCGGCAATGGTCTGGGAAATTTCCTCCACCACTTCTGCCGCGTGCCGGGCGCCGGTGCGGATTTCGCTGATGGACACCCCGGCCTGCTGGGCCAGTGAGACGCCTTCGTCCACGCGGCTGACGCAAGCCTGCATGTTCGCCACCGCATCCCGGGCGCTGGTCTGAATGCGCTCGATCATTGCGGTGATTTCCTGAGTGGACTGGGTGGTGCGCGCTGCCAGGTTACGCACCTCATCGGCCACCACCGCAAAGCCCCGCCCCGCCTCACCGGCGCGGGCGGCTTCGATGGCGGCGTTGAGGGCCAGCAGGTTGGTTTGCTCGGCGATGCTCTTGATCACCTGAATGATGGAATGAATGTCTTCGGACGACGCATCCAGCGCGGTGATCTTGCTGGACGACTGATTGACCACCTCGGCGATCCGGCTCATGCCCTCTACCACCCCAAGAATCACTTGCCCGCCGCTGCTGGCCAGTTGTTCGGACTGCGCTGAAATCGTCCGGGCGCTGTCGGCGTGCTGATGGATCTGGCTGATGTTCGCCATCATCTGCTCCATGCTCGCCGCCATGCTGGTGGCGCTCTGAGCCTGCTGATCGGCGCTGGACACAATCTGCCGCGCCGTATCGCCCAATACGCGCGACGTGCCATGCAACTCGTCACTCTGGCTGCGGATCGTGGCGATCATTTGCCGCAGATTGACCTGCATCTGCTCGATCACACCCTGCAACTGACCCAGCTCATCCTTGCTTTGAGCCCCCATCGAGCGCTGCAAATCCCCTTGGGAAATAGCCTGGGTATTGAGGATGATCTTGTTCAGCGGCGTAAGCACCGCCTTGAGCAGGCTCCAGGACAACAGCGCCAACGCCACACAGGTGGCCAGCAATGTGAAAACCAACCAGCGCTCCGACGTTTGAATGCTGTGGTCCTGATGCTCGCGGGTGGCATGGGCCTGGCTCTCGATCAACTCACTCACCGCCTCGTTACGCTCCTCCAGCGCCGAAAACGCCCCGTCGAACTCCGTCCGCAGCGCCCGGCCATCCTGGGCACCCTCCAACGCCTTAGCGATCACCTGCTGAGCCGATGCAATATAGGTTTCCACTTGCGGCTTCAGCTCGGTAATAGCCTGAGCGATCGCTTGCGGCAACTGGGCCTCGGCATTCTCGGCGATGACTTTGCGCATCCGTTGCGCATGCTCATCGAGCGCCTCTCTCACCTCCTTGGCTCCCGCGGCATCCCCCGGCGCCACCAGCAAAGCGGCCAACACATCGCCACGAATGGCGTCGTGCATCATGTCCGCCTCCATGTGCTTGCGCATGGCCGAAATACTGGTCTCGCTACGCGCCAGGGCGCTGGTCATGCTGATATAGCCCCACAACCCGATACCGCCGAGCACGAGGGCAAAGAAAAGGCTGATCAACCCCGAGCCTATGATCTTGGTCCTGATCTTCATCGCCTACTACTCCAGAGGGGGCGGGATTTCAGGGCAAGTGTAGTTGAGGGCCGGCGGAGCGCTCGGAGGTTCGCTTTGATTGCTTCGGGCGCTCACGCCCGCTTGCCGATAACGCCAACGACCTGCGGGCCCGAAGACAAGCGATGGGAGCGATTGCACAATGGATGATCAATGCCAGCAGGTGTTTCTCGACGCCGGGCATCGAAATACCCCGTATGAATAAGGAGATCCTGATGGCCACTGCACATGTTTTCATCGCCACCAGCCTGGATGGCTTCATCGCCAGGCCCGACGGTGACATCGACTGGCTTTTACAGCGCGATGATCAAACCGAGGACCATGGATACTCAGACTTCATCGCTGACAAGGACGTGATCGTGATGGGGCGCGGAACCTATGAGAAGGTCCGGACCTTCGACACCTGGTTCTACGAGCGCCCCGTGGTGGTGCTGTCTGAAAGCCTGTTGGATGCGCCAGTGCCCGAAGCGCTGAAGGGCAAGCTCCGGTTCTCTAGCCTCGCGCCCAAGGACGTGATGGAGGAACTGACGAGACAAGGCGTACGTCGGGTCTATGTCGATGGCGGACAGGTGGTGCAGTCATTCCTGCGCGATGGTTTAATCACCGACATGGTGATTACCACTGTACCTGTGCTGATCGGCTCCGGAAGGCCATTGTTCGGGGCTCTTGGGCAGGACGTAGATCTGAAACTGGTATCCAGCCGCTGGTTTGCTTCGGGGTTGGTGCAGTCTACCTATCGCTTGGCGACATGATGCGCTTGCGTGGGTATTAGGCCCGCAGCGCCAGAGCGTTCTCGTAGGAAAACGGGGGACAGACCATGGTTGATTTAGTGTCCGCCTACTCATTGCAGCCGGTAATCGTGCTCTGTCCGTAGCCCCCGTGGCGAGGGAGCTTGCTCCCGCTGGGCTGCGAAGCTGCCCTTCTTTAATCCGCTCCTGCAAATACAATTCAATGCTGCCCCCTTGGAGCAGCATTGCCCCCGCGGCTCTTAAGCAGAATGACTCCCCGGCGCCTCCAGCACCTTCACCACGTCATCGATGACGGCTTTGCTCATATCCTGCAAATAACACGACGCCCAGGCGTACCGATCCGTGCTGCGAATCATCGCCGCGTCCTCGGCCAAGAGCTTGGCAACGTGGAGCAGGTCGGAGGCGTGGGATAAGGCTTCGCCGATGGGAATGCCGCTGTTGACGCGGAAGAGGGGACGGTCGGAGTGGTAGGAGAAGGGGGTTAGGCCTGGGGTTTTGAGGTCTTGCGGGTTTGGCATTGTCTGGCTCCTTGACTGTGAGAGCCGCAACCTTCCTTTCCTACGGGATTGGGTGGCGGCCATGCACGGGGTAGGAAAACCGGGAATCAAGGCACCCGGCACACCCGAAGGTGTCCCGCGCACAGCCGCCATAACGCATATCGCAGACACAAAAAAAGCGCCTGCAATAGTAAGCGAGGCGCAGCTGATACGCCTTGATTTACTTCGGGTTTCCTACGCCCGGTCGCTGAATTGGCAGCGATAGTTGGAGGGTAGCGGTCGATTGGATAGGGGACAATCGTGGCGCCATGCTGGCGGGGCTAGAAATTATGTGTCTGGGATTAACGCATCTGGGGCGGACGGAGCGAGCTTGCGCATGTATGGCAGAGTGCTAGCTTTACTGGCGTTGCCGTAAACGATCACGCTTAGCGCCGAGCCAACACTCTCCAAGGAAAGCTCGTAATGGACCTACATAACGAATTCGAAAACAGCAAATTCTTCCACCGCGCCCGTATTGATCGACGCGCTGCTGACGCATTGGTCGGGCTGGCTGCCGGGATTGCTGCAGATGGTGTGGTGAATACCACTGAAGCGGTGTTCCTGAAGCAATGGTTGGAAAGCAATCTGGCGCACCTGAACGATCCAGTGATTAATCTGCTGTATTCGCGTTTGGCGTGCATGCTTCAGGACGATGTTCTGGACCCGGATGAGTCTCTTGAGCTGCTTAATATCCTGCATGGTTTTTCTGGATTGGACATAGAGAGGCCAACGGCCGGCGGTGCTGTTGCCGTTGCGCCTACGGATCTTCCATTCAACACGCCGGCTCCTGAATTGGTTTGGGACGGCCGGATGTTTGTGTTTACGGGGGTCATGGCCTTTGGGCCGCGCAAAGATTGCCAGGCGTTAGTCGAGGAACGGGGTGGTTTGATTGGGGGCGGTGTGAGTAAGAAGGTGCATTACCTGGTGGTCGGTAGCGTGGGTAATGAGCAGTGGCGCCACAGTACCTACGGAACGAAGATCATGAAGGCAGTGGAATTGCGGGAGGCGGGCGCTTCGATCGCCATTGTGGGTGAGGATCATTGGCTAAAGGTTTTGTTTGGTTGAGGTTGCTTCGGTCGTGGTGCTTTAGGACGGACAGCTCCCAACCTGGCCAGCTAAGTGTCCGTGATGGCCTCATCGCGAGCAGGCTCGCTCCCACAGTATTCAGTGTGTGGATTGAAAGTGGACGTGCAGAAACAACAAAGCCCTCGCATTTCTGCGAGGGCTTCGTTTTTGTATGGTGCGGCACCAGGAGTAAAACACAATGCGCAGAACCCTTTAAAATAAAGGATCAAGCGTGTTCAGAATAAAAAGAAGGTACTCGAATAGGTCCTGGGTCCCTCCGTCGCGCGGGGGGCGTCTGCCTGGAAGCTCAGGCCGCGATGATCTGAAATTCCGTGGCCTTGGCAATCGGCCTGACGTGATTATTCTCGCGCTTCATTTCAACCAGCCCGTAACCAGACATGGTTTTTAGCGTCCGCGACAGGTTGCTTACCTTTCGCCCAGTAGCCTCGGCCAACGAGGTCAGAGATTCTGGCTGAGTTTCTTTGATGAGCTTGAGCAGCGCCCGGTTTTCGTCACTCAGCACCTCGGCCAGCGACTTCATGGACGGGAACCAAATTTTGGGCTCGGTTGCCTTGGGCTTGTACTCGCCACAGGCAATCGCCAATACACGGGCACGCATCTGCGCTTGCGACATGATGCCAATCTTTAATGTTTTCATTTCTTCACCTGCTCCAACACACGGTCAACGTCTGCGAAAAAATCCTGTAGCAACTGCTGAGCGTCTTTGAATTCATAGGGCACGCCCTTATCCGTACTCGACCGATGCTTATGGTCGTAGGGTAGGACCTGGCCCGCATATTTGAACTTGGCGGGCTTCACCAAGTGGGCATTGTCATAACCAAGCACCCTGGTTCCACCTCGATCATGCAGGGTGAGCGAGTATTTAATCCCATGCGGGATATGCTCAGAAGGCTCAACTTGGTAGGCCTCGATCTTGGCCCAGTAGCCACCCTCCTGAGCTAAAATTTCTTGGTGCAGGCTCAGTAACGTGTCGAGCCCATAGTCCCTTTGCATGTCACAAACCTTATCATCTGTTGATAAAACGTCAAGGGAGGAAGCAGGTTCACTCAGTCCTCTCGTCGCAACCCTCTAGGCTGCCCACGCAGCCTGCCTTGCGGAATCCCTGCATTGGCAGCGCAGGCGCCCCAGGAAGGTAAAACGGGGACAGATCACGATTAATTTGGCGTCTGCATATTCATTTCAGCCAAGAATCGTGGCCTGTCCCCGTACTTGTCCGGGATTGGGTGGCGGCCATGCACGGGGAGGAAAACCGGGAATCAAGGCTCCCGCACACTCGAAGGCGTCCCGCACAAAGCCGCCATAACGCATATCGCAGACACAAAAAAACGCCAGCATTAGTAAGCGAGGCGCAGCTGATACGCCTTGATGTACTTCGGGTTTCTTACGCCCGGTCGCTGAGTTGGCAGCGACAGTTGGAAGGTAGCGGTCGATTGGATAGGGGACAATCGTGGCGCCATGCTGGCGGGGTTAGAAATTGTGTGTCCGGGATTAACGCATCTGGGGCGGACGGAGCGAGCTTGCGTCTGTATGGCAGAGTGTCGGTGGCGGTGATGGCCTCATCGCGAGCAGGCTCGCTCCCACAGAATTCAGTATCTGGACAGAAAGTGGGCGTGCAGAAACAACAAAGCCCTCGCATTTCTGCGAGGGCTTTGTTTTGTATGGTGCGGCACCAGGAGTCAAATCGTATTCCAATATATTGATTTCATTCAATAAATGCTCGTAATAAAAATGACGCTATCTCTAAAAGTACCCTGGTTTCAGTCAAAAGACCTTTATCTGGTGAGTCTGTCAGTCGGACTTATGCGGCTAACTGTAGATGGAGCTTGTAGCGTGAAGTGGTTGCAATGGACTAAGAGCAATATTCGCAATCTACATTTCTCTGGACAGAAAATGCACCAAAATCAAAATCTTTAAGGTTAAATTCTAGACGCTTATTAATCACGCCCATAAATTCTAACGGGACTCCAAAAATTAATTTTATTGCTTCTGTAGCTGTAATCGATGCAGAAATGCTGCACAGAGGCCCCAGACTTCCTATTTTTCTGTACTTCCTGTTAAGCTTTTTGACACCAAATAGCTCTGCGGCATTGATTGGAGTGAGGACCTTATCAAAGCAATGAAAGCAAGCTGTAACTCCGGGGATTACGACTTGGCCGACTAGCGTTAGATGCAGATTATAACCTCCTCCAATGATATGCGATATTCTATTCTTCAGGCAGAAGTCGGAAACAATCTTGGACGTGTGGTCAACGCTTGGATAATCTGCGCAATTTATAATCATGTCAGGTATACATGGAAGTTGCTCCAAGTCTTCAATGGACTGCATTTTTTTGATATGTGTATATAGTCCGGTTCCATACGAGGTTTTTATATTGTTATAAGCGGCGGACACCTTTGGAGTCCCAATATCTGCCTCAAAAAAAAGATCCTGTCTATGGAGGTTGGATTCCTCAACAATATCATCATCCATAACAGTAATGTTCTTTACGCCTGCCTTGACCAAGCTATGTAAAACCCATGTGCCTACTGCACCAAGCCCCACAATTAGCACATTTCCACCCCATCCTTTCCGGAGTGAATTGTTGATGGCTGAAGTAGAGTGGAAATAACTCTCAAGTGTATTTATTAGTCTGGGAAATGAGTGCAGGCTCGACTGTTCATATTCTTCATCAATCTCAATCAGTACATATTTTGAATGAAGAAATTCAACTAGATCACTAAGCTCGTTAAGCAGTACTTCGGGGTATAGAGCACCGATTGACGCCACTGTCATCAAGCCATCAAATTGCTGAAGTAATTCAACGATGTTTGAGTACTTGAGGTCGAGTGAAAATCCAACTCTTAGATTACTATCGAAAAACTCAATAAGCGCACCGCGACGCACTAATGCAATGCAGCTTCTAAGCCTATAAACTTTATTTTCCACAGACATCGCAAACATCCCTAGCTGGAATTTCAATCCATTCAATTTCACCTTTTCCCGTCATAAACTCTCCTCGCTTAGAAAGTCTCGACTTATAGGCATTGCCGCCAGCAATGTAATTCAGTAGTTGCACGCAGCCGTACGACGCTGAAAAGAGAGACATGCTGTAAAGCCCACCACTACCTCCGATAACATGAGTTTTCGTGATGCTAGATTCATGTATCTTATAGGACGGCTTCCAATCCGCTAACGCTACGGTAAAGAAATTAGTAGAGCAATCAACACAATTGGACTCGCCGGGAATATAAAAGTCTCCCGTGCTCATTAGGTGCGCGTCAAAGCCTCCCGCTACATAGAGAGGAATGTTTTTTCTCCACAAATATCGCCCGAGCTTGGCTGATGTATGGCCGATATACGGTTCGTCTGCCGTATTAACAACTAACGAGGCGTCATCTACAAGGCCAGAAAGATCAGTGAGCGGCAGTAGTTTGTCCTGTATGCCAATTACATCAATTTCTGAATTTATTCTGAGAAGGTAGCGTTTTAGGGCATGAACTTTCGGCTGCCCTAATTCCGACTTTGAAAAATACGGATGTCTTTCGGAAGAGTGCTGTTCAAGTTTTTTATCGTCTACAAGCGTGAGCTTTGAAACGCCTGCTCTGGCTAAGCTGATGGCAATTGAAGAGCCAATTGCACCAATCCCAAAAATAACGCAGTGGGTATCCAAAATTCGCTTATGAGCAACTTCTGCAGGCACTCCAAAAATCCAATCCGACAGAAAATTAATCTGCCTTGAGTATCGAGAGTTCTGGTCTATATGAGATGGATGCTCTAGCACGCCATTGTCGATCAAGTATTGCAACGTCGATTTTAATTCGTCGGCATCCAACTCAAAATCAAGGCGTTCTAAATGGGTGGAAAGCGAATGAATTCCATCAAAGACTGACAATAATTCGCTGAAAGCAGGATCAATCTGGATAGATAGCTTTTGCCTAGTGTTAATATGATAAAACTGAATGGTACAAACATCAGTTTCAGTCATAGACACGTAAACATCCACGCTGTCTTTTATCTTTAAGACAGGATTCAGTGTGAAAGCGTCCATTCTTCATCCTACCGAGAGGGAATGGGTGCCAAAATGTTGGCACCACTCCATAATCAATATTGCAGTACGCCAGCATTCGCCTCGAGGTACTCATCCCACGAATCCAAGCTGCCATCGTCGGACCCGATATCTGGGCGAGTGCATACCCTAGTGCAGCAATCGCTTCTGCTGCCGGAACAAGTAGTAGTGTACTTTGTCCCAGCTTCAGGATGTTGATTTACCTCAGAAAACTTTAAACTTACCTTCTTTTTGACCATTGCTAACTCCGTTTACGTTATGGACACAGAGCAAAAACAATACCATAATGGCACAGTCATGTCACTCGCGGATTTTTAATACTGGAGTCACTCATGCACGGAAGTTCAAAAGAGAGGCTATTTGTCGTTAATGGTGCAAAGACCAATAATCTGAAAAGTCTAAATGTGACGATCAGATTGAACTCCATAACAGCTATAACTGGTATTAGCGGAGGGGGGAAATCATCATTAGCGTACGGTACATTGTACTCGATTTGTAAGCAACAGTTTAGCCAGCTTGAGTCCGGGACGTACGATCATGCGGTATACAATGTCGATGAGTTTCATGGTGCGCTTCCAGCAATAGCGCTAACGCAAAACAATTTTAACTCCAATCCCAGATCCACAATTTATTCGTATTTAGATATACCAAGCTATCTTTATTCAATCACTCCTAGTAATGACACGAATATTGACCAGTCAATTCTTCGCTTGAACAAGCCCGGAAATGAGTGCCCTCATTGTGGAGGAAGCCGAGAGACGCTTTCACTGAGTGAGAACCTCTTAATCGACGACTCAAAATCTTTGAAGGATACGCCATTTAAATGCTGGACAGGCGCCAATCTCTCCAAATATGGGGCTCTCCTTAGTGCTTTTTGTGAGGATGAGGGAATCGACATAAGGAAGACCGTGCGAGAGCTACCAGCGGCTCACAAAAAAAAGATATTGGAGGGGGAATCCGCTAAAAAATATAAAATAAGTTTTACCTTTTCCGGCAAGAGAAGAAGTAGAGAGGAACGGTATGTCGGACCAATGAGAACTTTGCAAGAATTCTCTCAAAGCAAAAACATATCTCAATACGATGCTTATAGAAAGTTTTCCACTCCTTCCCCCTGCATGATGTGTGATTCTACGGGAGTTGATCGTGAAAAGTTCAAACGAAGCAAAATTGGCGAAATGTCACTTTTTGATATTTTAAGACTTCCAATTTCAGAATGCCTTGAAATTTTGAAGGTGTCTTGTCAAAATTTTTCTCCCGCTCTCGACTCCCTGATTCATCAACTGGACACGTTGATGCAGCTTGAACTTGGATATCTGACGTTAGCTCGCCAGATCCCAAGCCTGTCCGGTGGAGAATTACAGAAACTCCGGTTCGCCCAAATATGCAACACTCAAATTTCAGGCGTATTATTTGTCCTTGATGAAATATCTTCACAGGTCTCCAAAAACCATCACGAACTTCTCATCCAAAAAATGAAGGAGATTTGTGATCGCGGGAACACGATTGTACTGATTGAGCACAACGATTACTTCATCGCGTCTGCAGATCAGGTAATCTGTGTAGGACCAGGTCCAGGAGAGGAGGGCGGATATATAGTACCGTACCTACCTCCTCAACGCATAGAACCTCGAAATCATAAAGTATTAGAAAAAAGAGATTTTTTTCAACTCCCTAAAGTATCTAATAACAATGTCGTAGGTGTGTCTGCTTCAGTACCGAGGGGCTCTATCACAGGCGTATGTGGTGTTTCAGGTTCAGGTAAGTCTTCATTCGCGTCCGCTATATCCCAATCCTTGCCACAAGTTAATTACGTATCGCAAAAACAAATGCGCGGAAATATTAGATCAACAATTTCAACCGCGTTAGATTTGAGTAGCACGATTGCAAACATTTACTCAAAGAATACGGGTGCGTCCAAAGAGTTATTCCTCCTGCAGCCAGGTAAACCCGGTTGCTGCGATGAGTGTGGAGGCACAGGCGTTATTGAGTTCACGAGAACCTTCGAAAAAACCGTAAAAATTTCATGCCCGACTTGTGAAGGTGCGTTGTTCTCAAATGAAGTTGATGATATCTGTATATCAGGATTGAATATTAAGGATTTCTATTTTAGTGCTCTTCATTCTTTGCCAAAGGAGCTTGTAGGGCAAAGTAAGAAAATTGCAAGCATTGTAGGAATATCCGAAGCGTTAGGAATATCTCATCTAAGCGTAAGCAGAAAAATTGGGAGCTTGTCCGGTGGCGAATCTCGCCGAGTTAAACTATTACAGGCGTTAGTCTCACCAAATAAAGAGAAAACTCTAATTATAGATGAGCCTGGAGCAGGCCTTGACAGGCTATCCGCAATAAATGCTATACGCCATATACATCAGTATGCCGAACGCTTTAAGGCGATTTTGGTCATTGACCATAAGCCTGAAATCCTGAATGAATGTGATTATCTACTGGAATTTGGACCGGGAGCGGGGCCTGATGGCGGAAAAATAGTATATTTTGGGCCTCCGGTGTACAACAGATTAATAGGCGGCCAACAAGACTGAATAAATAGATCTGCGGGGCCTAATCAGCCCCGCAGAGCTCGACTTTCAGTTTCCTGCGCTTTACAGTTTTTGAAAACCCATGAAGCTTTTAGACGCCTTGCGAGCAGCCGAATGGTAAGTAGATAGTAATAACTCGTCGATTCACTACGCCCGTATAGGCGATTGTTGAGAAACCATACCATATGCTTTTTCTGCCAAGCCCAAGGCGTATCTCGCTGCCAGCGCTCTGCGATTTCAGATTGAATCAGTTTCGCCTGACGCAAATGGCGTTTGCGCGTTGCGTGCGATCCGGTCAGGACGCCGGTCAGAAACAATTCCATATCGAAGGGCTTACTCATGTCAGTCCTCCGATGTAGGCAGCGACCACATCAATCCTACCGTGCCCCAGCTCATAGCCGATTTGGCTTCGTGCTTCATAATCAAGACGCGGATCCATCTGGCGGCATTGACCACCGTTGATAGGGGCGCCGTGTTGGGTGATTTGCTCGTAGTGCTCACATGTGTAAGTCGCTCGTAATTCATGGAAGCCTTTGAGGTTGTATGCGTGGAGAATGTCCCGCGCAGGGCGGACTATTTCCTGTAGAACGTTGAAGTAACTTTCGTGTGGCGCAATCAGGTTGCGGCTACCCGCAGGCGACACCTGCTTCGCAAATCCAAGCGATACTCGAACTTGCTCGTCCATCGTAATCCAGCGGGGTGCCGATGCACCGACACGGCCGCCTTTGGTGCCGTCTTGGATGTTGATCTTGCCGAATTCTCTAGCCTCCCGACTTAGCCGTGGTAGATCCGCCAAGATGGCCTCACGCAAGCGCATGCGGTGGCTCGCGCCAATAGAACGATAGCGGCGGCCCTCAGCTGATGATGGCTGCAAAGCGCATCGACGATCTGTTGAACCTGTCCGTGGTCCTGGCCCTGCGGCACCGAGTGTCGAACCCCGGTGCGCTGCATACCCAACGCCTTGCTCGGACTTGGCAATTCACGCACTGATCACCGCGAAGCGCCGCCATGGTCCTGTTAACGCTGGATAGCCGATTTTGCACAGTGCTGATGGCGAGGTCACCGAGTCCAACTAGGTTACGGAGATACGCTGCATAGTTAGCCAACACCTTCCGATCAATCTTCCGCGCATCATTGATACCGGGCCCCTGTTCGGATCGGCACCACTTCACAAATGCCTGCAACCGATCAGAATGCGCCTTGACCGTGCCGTAATGGCCACCGCCGAACATGTCTTTCAATGCCTGCGGCCCTGCGTAGCTCAATTGCCTGCCGTAGCCGAAGTTGCGGCCATCGCGCCTACCCACTAATGCCATGTCGGTTACCTCATCGACTTTTCTCCGATCCTCGCCCCACGTCATCCCGCCAAGAATGTTGAGTGTTATCAGGGATCAAGGCCCCTGCGACCTGTGAGGGTTGTCCACTAACGCGGGACTGACGGCTCTTTACGACCGGGAGCTTGGGCATCTCATGATCTGGCCTCCTGAGCACTTCCGAGGAAGTGGGCGGGTGGAGGCTGCGCTGGCCGACGAGACCTGCGCCGCGGGATCCTGAGTCGGGTGAAGGCAGGGATACGATGACCGGGGCGTGCCTGACTGTCAGTCAGGTGTAGTCCATTCCATGGGCTGCGGCACCATCATCTGCATCGCTGTTGCTGGTGACTTCGGTGTTTGGCACGCCGATTGTCACGAGGGGAAATGCCGCAAAGCCTTGTACGAGGTGGGCTGCAGCAGCGGTAGGAGCGCTCGTCTCTTTCCGGAAGAAGAGACGGGCGCAGGTTGGCGCAAGGAAATGGCCAAGCGGATAGGTTGCTGCAGGGCAGCTATGAAAGGGGGTGAGTTGCCGCAGTGGGCACACTGGTAAAAGTAGGCATCCATCACATCGCTGTGACCGTGCGAGCCGCCGGACGCTAATCGCACTTTGGGAGAGCCACCACTGTGTGGCGTAGCCCTAAAGGTTCTGGGAATTTGTTGGGGCCGACCACGATTTTTGGCTGGAATGATGAAACAGGGAATTAACCGCAGTCTGTTTCTAGTTTCTCTACGCTAGGCGCCATTGCTGTTGATCTTTCCAATCATTTGGAAATCCCATGAGCCTCAAATAATCCAGTTCCTGCTGATCCATGATTTCGGCCAGGCGAAGCTTCCACTGGCTGTCTGGGCTGATCAAGTCGGTTAGGTAGGCCAGCATCGTCAATACGACGTAGAGCCGCTGTTTGGGCTGAGGCTGGTCGGCGGGGGCAGTGGGAATGGCCCATTCTTTAGGTAAGGATGGTCGAATCGAGAGTTCTCGGTTCCATAGCCGTGAGTGGTGGGCACAGCAGTTGCGAATGAAGGTCAGCGTGTGGAGCCAGGAGGCCAATACTTCGAAGGGCAAGCTGAATCTGGTGGCGATAGCTTTCTTGTCGGCGCTTTTGCCTATGGCATTGAAGAGGGTAGATACCGTCCCAAGGCTGAGCTCTTCCAGGACCGCCCAAGCGGGTGGCAGCTCAGGGGAGGCATAGGTTGCACCGTAATATCGGAAGTAGTTGTCACGCATGCGGTTTTCTATCCGCTGTTGTTGGAGCCCATCGGCTTGCCGACCCTTTTTGATGCGGTCGATATCACGTCTGAGTTTGCTGCGTTCCTTAATCAATTGCTCCCGCAACGGACGCAACAGATCGGGGTGTGAGTATGACGAGGAGAAGACTGACGCGTCAGCTATCCAGTCAGGCCCGTACTTAGGGCACATATGATTGCTGATAGTCGCTCGTATGGCGACTTCGACACGTTCGATGGCATCCATGGCGATGCGCCGCAACGAACCATCGAAGCGGTAGATATCGACGATTGCCTTCAGTGTGCTGCCAGGCTTGAAAGTATGTTCAGGGTCTGGCTCCTGAAAGGGGCGCATGTAGGGACTCAGACGAAACAGCGTGACCACTTCGAGAAAACGCATGGCCCGATCATCGTTGGCGATGTGCAAACCTCGTTGCTTTAGCAGTTCCAATTGCTGTTCTACGCTGAGGGCCGGCTTGTCGAAGGGCCTCATGTAGTTTTCTCCAGGCAAAAAAAACCCGCACGATTTGAGCTTGCTGACTGGGTCAACCTAGGCTTGGCGGGTGTGTTGGGGTGCATTATAGGTCGGTGCAAGCGACCGTCAACGTTGTACTGACGTGAAATTGTAACGAGTAGGAGCGCAGGCAAGGTTTGGTCTGTGGATGCTGATAAGGCGATATTGGTCTTATCCAGCTCCTAGGAAGGTTCAACCTCCAGAAACAACAAAGCCCTCGCATTTCTGCGAGGGCTTCGTTTTGTATGGTGCCGGCACCAGGAGTCGAACCCGGGACCTACTGATTACAAGTCAGTTGCTCTACCAACTGAGCTATACCGGCGTGTGGGCGACGATTATAGCGATTGGGTGCGTTCTGTAAACCCCTGAATTCTGACTATTTTTGCAGGGCCTCGGCTCAGGCGCGGCGCACGAGGTTGCGCACTTTCTGCAAGGTTCGCCAGGTACGGCTGTTTTGCAGGGCATGGAGTTGGGCTTCGGCCCGTTCGGCGCGTTGCAGGGCGGCGGTGAGTTGCTGGTCGGGTTCGCTCAGGGGGTGGCTGAATTTGTGGCCTTTGCAGAACTGGAACCCGTCGAGGTTGCACGGGGGGATGTCGAAAGCGGGTTTGAGCGCCAGGTGTTCTTCGGCGAGGTAAAAGGTGTTGAGGCCGTCGAACAGGATGGAGTGGTAGCCGGCGTCGGTGACGAGGGTTTCCCAGGTCTGGTCGCGGGCCCATGGGGTTTCGATGAGGATGATCCAGGGGCGCCAGCGGGTGAAGTCCATGCCGCGCAGCACGGTTTCTTCGTGGCCTTCGACGTCGATTTTCAGAAAGTGGATGGGGCGGTCCTGGGCGTATTGTTCGCAGATCGAAGTCAGGGTGCGGGACTGGACGGTCTGCTTGCTTACCTTCATGCCCGCGTCGCGGTGCTGTTGGGCGACGCTGGCTTCGACGGTGGACAGGCCCGTGTCGGCGATGGTGTAGAAGGTCAGGCTGGCGGCGTTTTCGCCGGCTACGCATTGCAGGTTGATGTCGTTTGGCCGTTCTTGGCAGAGAGCGTCGTAGTAGGCCTGCACCGGTTCGATGTTGATCCCGTGCCAGCCGTGATCGTAGAACGCCCGGGTCACGGAATCATCTGTTGGATGATTGGCGCCTATGTCCAGATAAAAGCCGTTTTCCACCGATTGAAGGGCGCGCCACAGGCGTATGTCTTCGAAGTTCTGTGCGTAGGAAATGAACGTCACGGCCAGTCCTTGTGTGTGTCGGCATTGTGTCAATCACGATACGAAAGGCTGTTGTACTGCACAGGCGCGATGGGCGCAATTGCTGGCGTGTGGGAGCACTGAGTTCGGCGGTTATGTCGTTTTGCTTGAACGCTTATGCACAACGGGCGGGGTGGGGCGACTGCCATCTTGCGATTTTGTGACAGTTTTCTCGTTTGCTCGCAAATGCCTGTTTTAATGGTTTTTTATCCATATGAATAAAAAATGACCAGCCTCGCTTCCAGCAGAAAATCGCGGATTAATTGGATCCAAGACAATTTCATCAACAGAGTTATCCACAGGCTGTTTCATGTCAGCGACGTTCGGCCAGCAGCATCAGATTTCGCGGCGTGAGGGGCGTTTCGCAGAAGGTGCCGAGGCGGACGTGGTAGTTTTTCTGGCTGAGGAAAAGCGCCCGATCCAGCACCAGCCACAGCTCAAGAGGCCGCCGGAAAAGGCCGCGGACCAATTCCAGGTTGCGCACTTGGGCCAGGCGTTGATGGCCGGCCGCTTCCAGTGCCGACCAGTCAGGCGAGCCGACTGTGGATAAGTCTTTCAGGGCTGCCAGATCGGTGCAGTACTCGATGAAGGATTTTTCCAGCCAGGCGCTGGGGAGCGAGAGGGTGGGCAGATAGTCGTCGCGGCCCCGGATCTGTCGTTGCAGCAGGTCAAAGCTCAGGCGCCGAGCCATGGAGTGGTCCCGTTGCCGCCGGATGCGGGCGCCGGCGGTGACGGTTTCGGTCAGTGGCAGGCTGAGATCATCGAGCGTTAGCTGTAGGACCGAACCCTTGGCGGCGTCGGACAGCGGTTGATAGCGTTCAGCACTGATGCGGTTGTAGCAGCACGGGGCGATTGCCAGTTGCGTGCAACCAGCGGCGCTCGCCAATTGCATCAGGCGCACATGCAGGTCGCCGCAGGCGTGCAGGGCTACCGGTGTGTGTTCAGGGCGGATCGCCAGGACTGCCTCTGCCGCCAGCACGTCTTGCTGCAAGTGCGTGGCGGGCAGACGGTTGCGTTGGCTTAGTTGCTGGCCGCTGGCGACCAGGGCTGGGTCGTATTCCAGGCAAGTCAGCTGTTGTTCAGCCTGCAGCAAGCGTCGGCCAAGATGACCTTTGCCGGCGCACCAATCGAGCCAGTGGGTCGGTTTGGTAGCGAAGTGCAGGCGACTGGCGAAGGCTTCGATTTGCTGCCATTTGCGCCCTGGCACGTCGACGCTGAGGCGATGGGCGGCGGTTTCGAGCTCTTTGCCCGGCAGTTCTGCGACGACGCTCAACGCATGGGAAATGCCCGCCAGTTCTGGAAATGGCGCGGGTGCATGTTGAATCAGCCAGGGTTGGTGATGGTCGTTTTCCGCGTCTTCCAGCGAACGCTGGCGTAGCCATTGGGCCAGCTCAGGGTAGGACCGTTCCCATGGCAGCTGCAGATGGGTGAACGGACGCGGTTTCCACAATGCCTGGTGCGTTGTGAGAAAAGCATCCAGCGCGGTGAAACGGGCGAGTAACGCCTCGCCCGTCAACACGCCGCTGTCAGCGTCCTTGGCAGGCATCGACGCGCAACCAGCGTTCCAGCTGTTTGAAGCCCTGCACCAGCACGAACGCCATCAGCAGGTAGAACATGCCGGCCGCGAAGAAGATTTCCACCGGCAGGTAGGTCCGAGCAATGATGGTCCGGGCCATACCGGTCAGCTCCAGCAGGGTCACGGTGCTCGCCAGGGCGCTGGCCTTGAGCATCAGGATCACTTCGTTGCTGTAGGCCGGCAGGCCGATGCGCGCGGCGCGAGGCAGGATGATGTAGAACAACGCCTTGGGTCGGGACATGCCCAGGGCTCGCGCGGCCTCGATTTCACCACGGGGGATGGCCTGGATCGCGCCGCGCAGGATCTCGGCGATGTAGGCGGCGGTGTGCAGGGTCATGGTGGCCGTGGCGCACCAGAACGGATCCCGCAGATAGGGCCACAGCGAACTGCTGCGCACGGCGTCGAACTGCGCCAGACCGTAGTAGACCAGGAACAGCTGAACCAATAACGGCGTGCCACGGAAAAAGAAAATGTAGGCGTAGGGTAACGCCCGCACGTACCACAGGCGTGAGGAGCGGGCGATGCCCAGCGGAATCGCCAGCAGCAGACCGGCGATCACGGCGATGGCGACCAGCTCCAGGGTCAGTGTCGCGCCTTGGGCCAGTTTCGGCAGCCACTTGATGATGACTTCCCAGTTCATTGGGTGCTCCTGGCAAAGCCGCGAGCGGCACGTCGTTCCAGAAAATGCATGCCGATCATGGCCAGCACGGTAAGGCCCAGGTACATGAACGCGGCCACCATATAGAAGGTGAACGGTTGCTTGGACACGGTCACGCCGATTTGCGCGTGCCGCATGATTTCTTCCAGGCCGATCACCGACACCAGCGCGGTGTCTTTCATCAGGATCATGAACAGGTTGCCCAGCCCGGGCAGGGCGATGCGCCACATCTGCGGCATGATCAGCCGAGTGAAGATCCGCCACTTGGACAACCCCAGCGCCACGCCAGCTTCGCGATGGCCCTTGGGAATGGCCAGGATCGCGCCGCGAAATACTTCCGTGGCGTAGGCGCCAAAGCACAGGCCCAGGGCGATGACGCCAGCGGCGAAGGCGTTGAGGGAAAGGTCCGGGTTACCGAAGTATTCGCCCAGGGCACGCATGAGATTGACGGTGCCGAAGTAGATCAGCAGCACCCAGAGCAATTCGGGGATGCCGCGAACCAGTGTCGAATAAGTGCCGCCCAGCCATTGCAGCGGCTTGTACGGGGAAGTCTTGGCCAAGGCGCCGAGCAAGCCGAGCACCAGCCCCAGGCAGAGGGCCGAGAGCGCCAGTTTGACGGTCATCAGCGCGCCAGCGGCGAGCGCCGGGCCGAATCCGTAGAGATCGATCATCATGGGTGTGTGTTCATATCGCGGCAGGCTTTGCTAAGGGCCGGCGCCGCAATGAAGCGGCGCCGGCCAGGCACGTCAGTATCAATAGATGCTGAACGGGAAGTACTTGTCGTTGATCTTTTTATAGGTGCCGTCGGCAACGATTTCCTTGAGCGCGGCGTTCAGCTTGTTGCGCAGTTCGTCGTCACCCTTGCGCACGGCGATACCGATCTTGTCGCTTTCCACCACTGGGTCGCCTTTGAATTCGAAGGCGGCGCCGTCTTTGCTCTTGAGCCATTCGTATTGCACGTATTTGTCCGCCAGGATGGCGTCAACGCGGCCCGAGAGCAGGTCCAGGTAAGCGTTTTCCTGGGTATCGTAGAGCGTGACCTTTACGTTGTAGTCATCTTCCATGTTGCGGTCTTCCAGCCAGGTGCCGGCCAGCGTGGCGCGTTGTGCGCCAATGGTCTTGCCGCTCAGGTAGGCCTTGTCGGTCTTGAAGTCTTCGGTGGCCTTCGGTGCGATGAATTGCAGCTTGTTGGAGTAGTACGGTTCGGTGAAGTCCACGGCCTGCTTGCGTTCCTCGGTAATCGACAGCGAGGAGATCAGGAAGTCGAACTTCTTGGCGTTCAGGGCCGGAATGATGCCGTCCCAGTCGGAGGTCACCACGCTGCATTCGACTTTCATCTTGGCGCACAGGGCGTCGCCAATGTCCTTGTCGAAGCCGACCACGTTGCCGCTGGCATCTTTGTTATTGAACGGCGGGTAGGCCGCTTCGATGCCCATCTTCAGTGTTTCCGCGGCCATGGCGCTGGCCGAGAAGACCAGACTGGCGGCAGCGGCCAGGAGAAATTTCTTGTAGGTCTGCATATGTACTGCTCCGTTAGCGGTTGCTGGACATGAATTGTTTGCAGCGCGCCGAAAGCGGGTTTTCGAAGACCTGCTGTGGCGATCCTTGCTCCTCGACCAAGCCTTGATGAAGGAACACCACTTCGCTGGAAACCTGACGGGCGAAGCCCATTTCGTGAGTCACCAGCAGCATGGTGCGGCCTTCTTCGGCCAGGGCGCGGATCACACTAAGTACTTCCTGGACCATTTCCGGGTCAAGGGCAGAGGTGGGTTCGTCGAACAGAATCACTTTAGGCTGCATCGCCAGAGTGCGGGCGATGGCGGCGCGCTGCTGCTGACCACCGGAAAGCTCGGCAGGGTAGGCATGACGCTTGTCGGCGATGCCGACCTTGGCCAGCAGGGCTTCAGCCACTTCCACGGCCTCGGCCTTGCTCTGGCCGAGCACCCGGCGCGGGGCTTCGATGATGTTGTCGAGCACGCTCATGTGCGGCCAGAGGTTAAAGTTTTGAAACACAAAACCGATTTCGCTGCGCATGCGGTTGATCTGTTTGCCATCGGCGGCCACCAGTTCACCGTTTTTCGCGGCCTTGAGCTTGAGTTCTTCGCCGGCCACCAGGATCTGGCCCTGGTTGGGATTTTCCAGCAGGTTGATGCAGCGCAGGAATGTGGACTTGCCGGAACCGGAGGAACCCAGGATCGAGATCACATCGCCGTCGCGGGCGGTCAGCGAGACGCCTTTGAGCACCTCCAGCTTTCCGTAGCGTTTGTGCAGGTTGCGGATTTCAAGCGCGGGCGTGGCCTGGGCCATGTGCGGTCCTCATGGTGTGTGCTCCCTTGCTGTTGGCGGCCTTCCTGGCGAGGCGGCCAAGCTAGCATAGCGTCCGAATGGCAGCCAACAGCGCTACGGGTGGTAAACCGCGAATGTGCGGCAGGTTGTCGCATCGGCGCAGCAGACTGTCGCGCCATCAACAACCGAACGGCCGTTCGAACTCTGTTTACCGGTAAAAATCCCGGGGAGTCGCGTAAAAAAAGGCGCGATGGTGCCAGCTTTGGCTGGGGGTTGGAAGGGTTAATCGGATGAGTGTTGCCGTTGTGCGTTTTTATCGTCCATAGGAAGTTTTAGCTGGCTGTCCTCTTCTCCGTGAGGCTGATCGCGTTCTATTCGCTGGCGGGCTCTTCCATCAACTGACGATAACGATCCAGCGCCTCGCTGAAGTCCTTGATGAACTCCGGGGTGCTGAGCCAGCGCTGGGCCGTCTCGCGATCCATGTCGTCGGCCCACATGCGGTAGTCGACCAGCATGTCCGCGGCCAGGTTGGTGGCGGCCATGCTTTCGTTCTCGGCGTTTTTCAGGTCCAGCAGGCCGGGGCGTTCGCTGATCATCACGCTCAGGGACGCGAGCAGCGTGTCGAGCATTTCGCTACGGCTGATGGCCTCGGCTTCGCGTAGCTTGGCGAACAGCTCGAGCACGTAGACCGGTGGCTGGGCGGTGGCGTGGGCCGGGTCGCCATACATGGGGATGGATTTACGCCCGCTCATGCGGATTTGCTTGGCTTTGTCTTTGGCACGCTTGGCGCGTTTTTGCTGTTTGTTCAGTGAGGCCATTGGGCTTCGGTTTCCAGTTTGTTAGGGGGCGATGCCCGGCTCAGTTGATTTTCGGCACGGTAAAGCTGAATTCGCTGCCCTTGCCTGGCTGGCTTTCGGCGTGCAGTTTACCGCCATGGGCCTGGACAATCCCCTTGGAAATATACAAACCCAGTCCGGTGCCGTTCGGGTTGCCTTCCTTGACTGTCCAGTAGCGGTCAAACACGTGAGGCAACTGCTCCGGTTTGATTCCTTCGCCGGTATCACGAACGCTGAACACGATCTCGTCACCCACCGACATCGCGCTGATGCCCACGCTACCTTGCTGGGGGGTGAACTTGATGGCGTTTCCGATCAGGTTCGACAGCACCTGGAACAACCGCTCGGGGTCGGCATTGATCTTGAGATTGGGTTCGGCGTGGAACGAAATATCGATGGCCTTGGCGGTTGCCAGCGGCGTCAGCAGCGAGCAGGCGTCTTCGAATATCTGGCTGACGTCCAGCGGCTGGGGATGGATGGTGTAGCGCCCGGCGTCGATGCGCGAAGTGTCCAGCAGGTCTTCGAGCAGAACGTTCATGCGGCTGGCGGCCTGTTGCATGGTGTCGATGGCTGAAGCAATTCGCTTGGAGCTATGGGAGCCGTCGGAGCTGAAGGACTTTTGCATCATGCCGCAGAGCATGGATATGACCGTCATCGGGTTGCGCAGGTCATGGGACACCACCGCCACCAGCTCATCACGCGCCTGCACCGCCTGACGCTCCTTGTGGACTTGCCGGGCCAGATCGTTTTCCAGCGCTGAGCGGCGCAGGTCGTTGGCGGCAAACAGATCGCCGTGGGTCCATTTGGTACTGATGCCGGCCATTTCGACTTTCCAGATTTCGAAAGACGTTCGCGGTCGCAGGCGCAAACCTGTCTCGCTGCTTTCCAGGTCCAGAGGTTTTTGCGGGTCGCCGCTCCACTGGATGGTTTGCTTCACCTCGGGGCGGAACCACAGCACGCCATTTTCCACAGGCTTGGGCAGGTGGATCGCCAGCACACCGCTCGCCACGTCCTGATAGGCCTGGGCTGGAGCGAAAACGCTGCTCAGGTTGTGGTGGGAGAAAACGGGCTGGTCGGTCTCCAGCATCCATTTATGCAGCTCGCGGATCTGCTCCGCTTCCGGGCACTGGCCATGGCGGTGCAGCTTGTTGTCCTCGAGGATCGCGACGCCGGTGGCGCCGGTCAGGTCCATCAGCCTTTGGGGTTCGCGGGACAAGCCGTCAAAGACATTGTCGCTGGACTCGGCCATGGCCGTGGCGAGAACCTTGAGGTCCTCAAGCTTGGCATCCCGTTGACGGGTCAGATCCAGTGCTTCCATGGCGCTGATCTGCAGCGACAGCACTTGGCCGATGGTCTGGCAGGCCATGCGCATTTCATGGGGCACGAGCAGGGGGTGACGGTTGCCGCAGCTGATCAGGCCCCACAGTCGGTCGCCTTCCATCAGGGAAATGCTCATGGACGACAGCACACCCATGTTTTTCATGTATTGGCGGTGGATCGGCGAGACGCTACGCAGGGTGGAAAAGCTCAGGTCCAGGGGTGTCTGAGTGTCGGGGCGCAACTGCGGGACCAGCGGTACCGGCGTGTAGTCAGCGTTGGGGATGATCCGCAGCCAGTTGGTGCGATACAGCTCCCGGGCCTGTTCAGGGATATCCGATGCCGGAAAAAACAGGCCTTTGTAGAGCTCCATCGACGGCGCGCTGGCCTCGGCGATCACCTGGCCATGGCCTTCTTCTTCGAAGCGATAGATCAGCACCCGGTCGTAACCGGTCATGGCCTGAATTTCCCGAACGCTGATTTCGTACAGAGCCTGGAGGCTTTTCGCGCTTTGCAGGCGTTGCAGCATGCGCCCCAGGTTGGCTTCGCCGCTGACACCTTCGGGACGGTAGTCGCTCAGGTGCTGTTCCAGTTCGACGATCAGGGCGCCTTGATGGCGGTGGACCAGGGCGTCAAAACGCAACTGGTTCACGACAATCTCCACGGGCGCGTTGTCCCCGTCCGCATCGGCGCGACAGGCCTTGAGGACGGCTTGGGCCTGCTGCTGCCCGAACAGTGCGTCCAGCGTCTGGCCGGGGAGACCGTGAGAATCGTGCCCCATCAATTGCAATACGTTGGCGCTGACCTGTCGGATGACGAAGTCGGGTTCGGACAGCATCAGTAGCACGCCATGAGGCTGGATGGCCCCGGGGAAGCGAATCGGTTCGTCTGCACAATTGGCCAGCAGTTCTTCGAAGGCTTCCTGGTTTTCCGGGGTCATAACAATACCTTTTGGCTGTCCAGCCAGTGTTCAAAATGAGTAAACGTCGCTTTGGCGGCACGTGTGACTTCGAGCGTTTGGGCGTCGCCAAGGTTCCTGTCGCCCAAATACTGAAGGAAGTCCTTCCAACGCCGACCGGTGAGTTCGCCATACACATTGAGAAACGCCGCGCCGCTGGAGGCATCAAGGCCGAGCTGTTCGGCGACTCTGCGCCGCAGGATCTGCCCCCCGAGGGTTGCACCTTCCAGCACATAGGAAACCCCCAGGGCGGCGGCACGGGAATCGATCTGCGGCAGATCCCGGCAGGTGGGCAGTGCCTCGATAGCGTGGTCATCCAGGCCCAGTGCCGTGAGATCCGCCCGCAGTACGGGAAGCTTGATCCGCAGGGATTGGTCCAACCCCGTCGGTGTCAGCGTCAGGACATGAAGTCGCTGTTCCAGCGGTTTATAAAAACCGTAGTAGGCGGCCATCAGGCGCCGGTACAGGTCGAGGTCCAACTGTTCGGAGAAAAACGGCAAGCGTTTTTCCAGGGCGACGTGCAGCTCAGCGGTTTCGGTCCGCAATGCCTGAATCAGAGAAGGGGGAGGCGCGGCCGGTGACATGCGGGATAGAGCTCGTTGACTGGAGCGTTGCTGGAAAAAAAGCGCATCAATCTTACACAGATTTTTCGGCCAGAGCGGCCATCAGCCGTTGGCTTTCAGTTCGCCCGTCGTCAGGCTTGGTTGTCGAGCCTCAAGGCTTGTTCCAGGTCGGTCTCCAGCAAAGCGCCGGCATTGGGCATTCCGAGGAACTCCAAAACTACGGGATCCCTGACGATGTCCCTCGGGCTGAGATTGAGCCTTTCAATATGGCTGGTCGCTTCCTGTTTCACCGCCGGGCGGTCTTGGCTGGCCAGCGGACGTTCGTAGTAGAGGGTGCCGATCTGACGTTCCAGGGCGCGGGTGGACCAGTTTTGGATGGCTACCTCGTTCATGTACCAATGGCGGGCGTTTGGGGCTTCTACCCGCAGAAGTGTGCGGTAATGGGTCCAGCTCAATTCGGAACGCACTGCGTTCCAAATTGGAAACGATTGATAAAAGTCCCGCATGTGGCGCAGGTTGCGTTCATCAAAGCCTTTCCCAAACGGGAGGACCAAAAGGATGCTCTGGACGACGTTTCGATGATGCAGGGCGAGTCTGATTAGGTGGGAGGAAAGCCGTCCGATTCTTGCAGGACGGGTTTGACGCCGCCTGATCTTGGCTGACCCTGGCTTGTAGGAGCTATCCCGGGATGGCGTCATCCACTGCCGACGTCCTCATAGTGAGGACGATCATCAGATCGGATCTTGGGCTAGCGCCTTGGACGCGGCGACATAATCGGCCTGGAACTGCTCACTCTCCACCCAATCCAGCGCGGTCTGCTCATCGACGCCTTTGGTCAGGCGACGGTATTCGATCAATGCAGTAATGATGAAGTCGGTTGCTTCGTCCTCACCTTCCTGTTCCAGCACCAGCGTCAACAATGGATAGGCCAGGAACGCTTCGCACATCGCCTTCTGGCTGACCTTTTCAGCTGAGCTCATGATTTGGAACAGCTCCGTCAGGTCCACGGATTCCAGATCGATGCGCTCATCGTTCGGGTCCAGGAAATCGTTCGGCGCAGCAGCACGCTGAATGCGGTTCTTCTTGGCTTTCGCCTTGGCGCGCTGGTTTCGTTTCTGCTGTTTGTTTGCCGATGACATGGGGGGGCAGACTCCTGGCATGAAAATAAGGCGATCTATCCTACAGCTTCAGGGCAACCACTTCGAATCTCAATCCACCACAAACAATGTGGCACCCAATGAGGTTGAAGAACTCGCCGCGCTGTCACAGCTCCCGTAAATCCCAGGCAATAAAAAACCCCGATCAATTTCTTGATCGGGGTTTTCGGTATTTGGTGCCCAGAGACGGAATCGAACCGCCGACACGGGGATTTTCAATCCCCTGCTCTACCGACTGAGCTATCTGGGCAACGGGGCGCATTAAACGGGTTTTTCAGGGGGTCGTCAAGCACGTTATCAAAAAATATTTAATTATTACCGTCGCTTACGATCCGCCCCGGTTCTGGGTGGCCTATTCGGACGGCGGCACGTAGCCTTCGGCCTTGGCGTATTCTTCGCCGGAAAAGAACTTTTCCATTTCGCCCTGAAGGTATTTGCGGTCTTCGGCGTTCATCATGTTCAGGCGTTTTTCGTTGATCAGCAGGGTCTGGTGTTTTTGCCAGTCCGCCCAGGCCTTGGCCGAGACATTGTCGTAGATGTCCTGGCCTTTGACGCCCGGGAACGGCGCGCGCTCCAGGCCTTCCAGTTGTTCTTTGTACTTGCGGCACATCACGGTGCGGATCATTGCAACTCTCCTGCGTTCAATACGGCGGCCGCGCGTTCGAGCAAGGTCTTGACCGGGGCGGCGAGGCCCAGGCGCGGCGGGGTGGCGAGGTTATACCAGAGCCAGTCGGCCTCGGCCACGTGATGGCCGGTTTCCCGGACCCGGACCAGCCAGGGGTCGATCGCCAACTGAAAGTGGCTGAAAGTATGCACCAGGCTCGGCATCTGCTGATGATTGCCCAGCTCCAGCGAGTGTTGCAGGGCCAGGTGTTGCAGGTCGTCGAGGTCGTCGAGTTCCGGCAGGCTCCATAAACCGCCCCACAGGCCCGTGGAGGGGCGACGATAAAGCAGAATCGCGCCTTCGCGGTTAGCCAGCATCGGCATCAGGGTGCGTTTTTTGGGCACGTCCTTGCGTGGCTTGGGGATCGGGTAGCGGGTCTCCAGGCCAAGCATGTGGGCTTGGCAGCCTTTTTTAAGCGGGCACAGCAGGCAGCTGGGTTTGCTGCGGGTACAGAGCGTGGCGCCCAGGTCCATCATCGCCTGGGTGTAGGCGTTGACCCGGTCTTGAGGCGTGAAGCGCTCGGCAGTCGCCCACAGTTGCTTCGCGACCTTCGGTTCGCCCGGGTAACCTTCCTGGGCGGTGAAGCGCGCCAGCACCCGCTTGACGTTGCCATCGAGGATCGGTGCCCGCAGGCCCATGCTGATGCTGGCGATGGCGCCGGCTGTGGACAGGCCGATCCCCGGTAATTCGGTGAGTTTTTCCACGTCGCGGGGGAATTCACCGCCATATTGGTCGACTACGATCTTCGCGGTTTTCTGCAGATTACGGGCGCGGGTGTAGTAGCCCAGGCCGGTCCACAGGTGCAGCACTTCGTCTTCCGGCGCGGCGGCCAGGGCTTGCACGGTGGGCAGCGAGGCCATGAACCGGTCGAAATAATTGAGCACGGTGCTGACCTGGGTCTGCTGCAGCATGATTTCCGAGACCCACACCCGATACGCCGTGATGTCTTGCTGCCAAGGCAAGTCGTGGCGCCCGTGGCGGTCGAACCAGTCCAGTACGGCGCTGGAAAACTGCTCGGCTGTCATCGCTTGAACAACCCCTTGAGCGCGTCCTTCAGCTCGGGGCTGACCTTGTCGCCGAGCTTCTCGTCGATCTTCTCATTGAGCTTGTCACCGAGGCGGTCGCCGGCCAGTTTCGCGGCGACTTTGCCCAGACCCTCGTTGTCCAGCCGGCATGCCTTCGCGCCCAGCTCCAGCGGACCGCGGCAGCGTAACGGCCATTCGACATCGACGTAACGTTCGTTGACCTGGCAAGCCGGGTCGGGCATGTCGCTCTTGTCGCCTTCGATGATGATGCCGACGCGGTAGTCCATGCCCAGCACACGCAGGTCGATATCGCCGTTGCCGTTGACGGTCATGCCAGGGATACGGACCTTCAGGTCCGGGTTGCTGGCCACGCCGCTGCGGAAGGTGAGATTGCCGTTGAGTTGCTCGAATGGGGTGTCCTTGCCCCGGGGCTCGCCACTGAGGGTTTTACGATTGAGGGTGGCGATGCCCCTGCACAACTGCTGCTCGAGGTTGGCATTGAGCAGGACGCCGTCGTTGATGACGAACCCGGCAGTACCGTTGAGGCTGTCGATCAGGGCCTTTTGGCTGTTGCCACTGGCGGTCACGGCGCTGTTGAGTGTCACCAGGCCTTTGACGGGCGGATTCTTGCCCTGGCTTTCGATGATTTTCTCGGCCGGTACCCGGTTGATGCGAGTTTGCAGGCTCAACTGCGGCGTGGGCTGGCGCACGTCCAGCGTGCCTTTGACTTCGAAGTTGCCGTTGTACAAATCGCCCCGCAGGTTTTCCAGGGTCAGCAGGCCGCCCTGGCCGGTGGCCTTGAGCGCGGCATTCTGGATCGGCAGTTTATCGAGGGTCAGTTGGCCGAAGGTCAGGTCGGCATCCAGGTCCAGTTTGCCCAGGCGTTCGACCGGAAACAGCCGGTCGTTGCTCCAGGCGCCCTGGGTGGGCGCGCTCGGCAACGGTGTGCTGCCGGCGCCCGCCATGGCACTGGCTTCGGTGTTGCTGACCTCCGCCTCTCGGGCCGCCTTGGAACTGTCGGCCTCGGCGGATTTTGGCGGCAGGTAGCGGTCAACGTTGAAGGTATCGGCCTTGAGCTGCGCACGCAGTGACTGCTTGGCAAAGTCTTCCACGGCGATACGACCGCTGAAGGTGCTGTCGTCGATTTTCAGATTGATACTATTGAATTCGGCGCTGGTCGGCGTGGCCGCAATACGGGTGACCAGTTCGACTTTGCTCAAGCTGCCTTCGGCCATGGCCGGCAGTTTCTGACCGACGCCGTCGACGAATTTCGCCAGGTCGAATTGGGCGATCGACATGCCGCCGCTCAGTTGCGGGGTCTTGTCCAGATCATTGACCTTCAGTTCGCCCAACGCCCGCAGTTGATTGATGGAAAGCTTGATGCCGGTCCATTCGGCGACGTTCGCCGCTTTATCCAGGAGTAGCTGCCCGTGTGCCGCGAACGTCACGGTCTTGCCTTGCAAAGGGTCGCCCGTGGCTTCGCCGGACAGCTTCAGGTCTTCGAACTTGTAGCGCTGCAAGGCGCGCTCGAAGCGCAGCTCGCCCGTGACCTCGGTGCGCACCCGCACGGCTGGCTGGTTGCTGGCCAGGAATGCGGTGAGAGTGACCGGAATGTTGGTGGAATCATGGATCGGGCCAGTGCTCAGTTGGATGCTTTCGGCGGTGAACTGCCGGCCGGCCTGCTCGTCGGTGTATTCGACCCGGGCGTTGTTCACGGTCAGGCTGTCGATGTCCAGGCGGGTTGGCTGGGCCGGTTTCTGGGCCGGGGCGCTGTCCCCAGGGGCAGGCTGTTCGGCCGGTGCCGGGGCGTTTGCCGTGGTTTTAGAGGCGGGTGCCTTGCCGATGTCTTCCCAATTGCCGTGGCCGTTCTTGTCACGGTTGAGTCGCAGGTTCAGGCCTTCGACGCGCACGTCGCTCATCTGCACTTCGCGGCGCAGCAGTGGAATCACGCGCACGGAAAGGCCGAGCATCTGCAGGTCGGCGAACGGTTGTGTCGGGTTTGCCAGGGTGGCGACACTGGCTTCGTGCAATTCCAGACCCAGCCACGGGAAAAGGCTCCAGCCGATGTCGCCATTGAGGGTCAGCTCAATGTGGGCCTTGTCGCGGGCTATCTGGCGGATCTCTTCTTTATAGTCGTTGGGATCGAAGAGGTGGGTCAGGGCAAAGCCCAAGGCCACAATGACCAGCAACAGCCCGAGAAGTACCAGACCCAGGATTTTGCCGAACGCTTTCATGGGCGAGTCCTTGTAGGTTGAGTTCAAAATTTAGCCTGGGAGTATAACGCCCTGACCTGATGGCGCGTTGGGTGATCGTTCTTTCTGACAGGCCTGTGGGCCATGGAACCGTGGCGAGGGCCGCGCTGAGCTCCCGGATCTAGGCCTGCTCCAGTGCCAGTTTCAATTTGGCCGCCAGCGCCTGGGCTTCCAGATGACCGGATGGGGCCAAGAGCTTCAGTTCGGCACCGTGTTGCGTAGCCATTTTCCGGGCTTCGCTGACCAATCGTTCCGCCACCCCACGACGACGGGTGACGTTTCGCACGCACATTTGGGACAAGTGCCAGACGTCCTGGTGCCGTTGCAGCCGTGCGGCACCGAGCAACCGGTCATTGAAGCGGGCTGCGATCAACGCGCCGTCCTCCAGGCATTTGTGTATCAATTGTGTGCCGTCAGTGAACGGCTCGAACAGCCAGGCCGGGGCATCCTGGTAGATTTTGTGCAGGTCCTGCCGGTCCCGACAGGTGGCGTCATTCAACTGCTCGACAACGATGGGCATATAAATTCCTGAAAAATAAACGATTCACGCCCTACAGAAAACGTGCAATGGCGCGATAAGACAGAAGATGTAAAAAAGGTGATAGCACTTTGGCTTTTCTGTCATAAGCAAATGGTAACCTTTACCCGTTCGCCCGTCCTTCTGCGACTCAATGTCGCACCAAAATGAAGCTTCACCAGAAAATACAGTCGCGCTTTGCGTGCAATAAGGCTGAGGGTGATGCATGGCTGGCGAGCCATACCAATAACTGGGGGATACATAATGAGCACGAGCATCACGGCGGACGGCTTTGCCGCCCAGCCTGCGTTCCTCTCCAAGGAACGCATTATCGCCAAGCCCGGATTCAACCGGTGGCTGGTTCCACCGGCCGCACTGGCCATCCACCTTTGCATCGGCATGGCCTACGGCTTTTCGGTGTTCTGGTTGCCGTTGTCCAAGGCACTGGGCGTCACCAAGCCTGTAGCCTGTGCACCGGACATGAGCTTCATCGCACAAGTCTTTTCATCCCAATGTGACTGGCCGATCTCGATGCTCGGCTGGATCTACACCCTGTTCTTCATCTTCCTGGGTTGCTCGGCAGCCATCTGGGGCGGCTGGCTGGAACACGCCGGGCCACGTAAGGCTGGCGTTGTATCGGCCTTGTGCTGGTGCGGCGGTCTGCTGATTTCCGCGCTGGGTATTTACACTCACCAGATATGGCTGATGTGGGTCGGCTCCGGGGTAATCGGTGGTATCGGCTTGGGGCTGGGCTACATCTCCCCGGTTTCGACGCTGATCAAGTGGTTCCCGGACAAGCGTGGCATGGCCACCGGCATGGCGATCATGGGCTTCGGCGGCGGCGCGATGGTAGGTGCACCGCTGGCTGCAGCGCTGATGAGCCATTTCTCTTCGCCGACTGAAGTGGGCGTATGGCAAAGCTTCCTGGTCATGGCCGCGATCTACTTCGTGTTCATGGTCGGTGGCGCCCTGTCGTACCGCGTCCCGCCGACCGGCTGGAAGCCTGAAGGCTGGACCCCTGCACCGAAGAAAGCTGCGAACGCGATGATCACCCATCGTCACGTTCACGTGAACGTGGCCTGGAAAACCCCGCAGTTCCGTCTGGTATGGCTGGTGCTGTGCCTGAACGTATCCGCCGGTATCGGCATCATCGGCATGGCATCGCCACTGTTGCAGGAAGTGTTCGGCGGCAAGTTGCTCGGCAATGACTTGCCTTTCGGTCAGTTGGATGCTGCGCAACTGGGTCAGATCGCGGCCATTGCGGCCGGTTTCACTGGTCTACTGAGCCTGTTCAACATCGGTGGGCGGTTCTTCTGGGCATCCTGCTCGGATTACCTGGGTCGCAAGAACACCTACTTCGTGTTCTTCGCCCTGGGCTTTGCCCTGTACGCGCTGATCCCGAACCTGGGTCATCTGGGCAGCGTCGCGCTGTTCGTGGCGGCGTTCTGCATCATCCTGTCGATGTACGGCGGCGGTTTTGCCACCGTGCCGGCCTACCTGGCGGACCTGTTCGGTACGCAAATGGTCGGCGCGATCCACGGTCGGCTGTTGACCGCCTGGGCCGCGGCAGGCGTGCTGGGTCCGGTACTGGTGAACTACCTGCGTGAATATCAGTTGAGCATCGGCGTTGAACGCGCTGCGGCCTATGACATCACCTTGTACATCCTCGCCGGCCTGCTGGTGCTGGGCTTCCTGTGCAACCTGATGGTTCGTCCGGTCGCCGACAAGTACTTCATGACCGACGCCGAACTGGCCGCCGAACAGGCACTGGGCCATGACAAGGGCGCTGACAGCACCACTTCGCTGGAGTGGAAAGCCGCGCCGGGCACCAAGCCTTTGGCGATCGCCGCCTGGTTGGTGGTGGGCATTCCGTTGGCGTGGGGTGTCTGGGTAACCCTGCAGAAGACGGCGGTGTTGTTCCAGTAATGCGCTAGCCCGAACCCGCTGGGGTGAGGGCGAATCTTGTGGGAGCGAGCCTGCTCGCGATGAGGGAGGGTCAGCCGGCATCATTGTCGGCTGATCCACCGCTATCGCGAGCAGGCTCGCTCCCACATTTGTTTTGGGTGATGGCCACAATTGCTTGTACGGACATGTCTATCGCCGACAACCCGTCAGGGATATCACCTCCCGTGTTTCTGTTTGCCGCTCGCGCCCCTATAATGGCTGCCTTTTTCGCCCAATGATTTTGCGGAGCTGGTGATGGCCGAACGTAAGGCGTCTGTCGAGCGCGACACTCTGGAAACCCAGATCAAAGCCTCGATCAACCTGGATGGCACCGGAAAGGCCCGGTTTGATATCGGCGTGCCTTTTCTTGAGCACATGCTGGACCAGATCGCCCGTCATGGGCTGATCGACCTGGATATCGTCAGCAAGGGCGACCTGCACATCGACGACCACCACACGGTGGAAGACGTCGGTATCACCCTGGGGCAGGCCTTCACCAAAGCCATCGGCGACAAGAAAGGCATCCGTCGCTACGGCCACGCCTACGTGCCGCTCGATGAGGCACTGTCGCGTGTGGTCATCGACTTCTCCGGTCGTCCGGGCCTGCAAATGCATGTGCCGTACACCCGTGCCACCGTTGGCGGCTTCGACGTGGACCTGTTCCAGGAATTTTTCCAGGGCTTCGTCAACCACGCCAATGTGACCCTGCACATCGACAACCTGCGCGGGCACAACACCCACCACCAGATCGAAACCGTGTTCAAGGCTTTCGGCCGCGCGCTGCGCATGGCCGTGGAGCTCGATGACCGCATGGCCGGGCAAATGCCCTCCACCAAGGGCGTCCTGTAATGCAGACGGTCGCGGTTATCGATTACGGCATGGGCAACCTGCACTCGGTGGCCAAGGCCCTCGAGCACGTGGGCGCCGGCAAGGTACTGATCACCAGCGATGCCGACGTGATTCGCGAAGCCGACCGGGTGGTCTTTCCCGGTGTTGGTGCGATTCGTGACTGCATGGCCGAGATCCGTCGCCTGGGCTTCGATTCGCTTGTGCATGAAGTCAGTCAGGATCGTCCGTTCCTTGGCATTTGCGTGGGCATGCAGGCCTTGCTCGAGAGCAGCGAGGAGAACGACGGCGTCGATTGCATCGCGATGTTTCCAGGCCAGGTGAAGTTTTTCGGCAAGGATCTGCACGAAGACGGCGAGCACCTGAAAGTCCCGCACATGGGCTGGAACGAGGTGAAGCAGACGGTGGATCACCCGCTGTGGCACAACATTCCGGACCTGGCGCGCTTCTACTTCGTGCACAGCTACTACATCGCGGCCGGTAACGCCCGGCAGGTGGTGGGCGGCGGTCACTATGGCGTCGACTTCGCCGCGGCCCTGGCCGACGGTTCGCGCTTCGCCGTGCAGTTCCATCCGGAGAAGAGCCATACCCATGGCCTGCAGTTGCTGCAGAACTTCGCCGCGTGGGACGGGCGCTGGTAATGGCCCGCAAGAAACCGCCGATCCTCACCCTCACGCCCGAGCAGGAAAGTGAGGCGAACCTCAAGATCCAACGGTTCATGGAGGATCGTTTCGAACTGGACCTGGGTTCGTTCGAGGCGGCGGAAATTCTTGAGCTGTTTACCCGCGAAATTGCTCCGCACTATTACAACAGGGCGATTTTCGATGTGCAGACGCACCTTAAAGAAAGGTTCGAAAGTATCGAAAGCGACTTGTGGGCGCTCGAGAAAAACTGATTTCCGAGCCAAGCTGAACATTCGAATTTGAAGGTTTGCCAGATGCTGATTATCCCCGCTATCGATCTCAAGGACGGCGCTTGCGTACGTCTGCGTCAGGGCCGGATGGAAGACTCCACGGTGTTCTCCGATGACCCGGTGAGCATGGCCGCCAAGTGGGTGGAGGGTGGCTGCCGTCGCCTGCATCTGGTTGACCTGAACGGTGCCTTCGAAGGGCAGCCGGTGAACGGCGAAGTGGTCACAGCCATTGCCAAGCGCTACCCGAACCTGCCGATCCAGATCGGCGGCGGTATCCGCTCGCTGGAAACCATCGAACACTACGTCAAGGCTGGCGTGAGCTATGTGATCATCGGCACCAAGGCAGTGAAAGACCCGGCGTTTGTCGCTGAAGCTTGCCGCGCCTTCCCGGGCAAGGTCATCGTTGGCCTGGATGCCAAGGACGGTTTCGTCGCCACTGACGGTTGGGCTGAAGTCAGCACCGTGCAGGTGATTGACCTGGCCAAGCGTTTCGAGGCCGACGGGGTGTCTGCCATCGTGTACACCGACATCGCCAAAGACGGCATGATGCAGGGTTGCAACGTTCCGTTCACCGCCGCCCTGGCCGCCGCCACGAAGATTCCGGTGATCGCCTCCGGCGGTATCCATAACCTGGGCGACATCAAGGCGCTGCTCGACGCCAAGGCGCCAGGCATCATCGGCGCGATCACCGGTCGCGCGATCTACGAAGGCACGCTGGATGTCGCTGAGGCCCAGGCCTTCTGCGATTCCTACAAAGGCTGAGGACTGACCATGGCGCTGGCCAAACGCATCATCCCTTGCCTGGACGTGGACAACGGCCGGGTGGTCAAGGGCGTCAAGTTCGAGAACATCCGCGACGCCGGCGACCCGGTGGAAATCGCCCGTCGCTATGACGAGCAGGGCGCGGACGAGATTACCTTCCTCGACATCACGGCCAGCGTCGACGGCCGCGATACCACGCTGCATACCGTCGAGCGCATGGCCAGCCAGGTGTTCATCCCGCTGACCGTGGGCGGTGGCGTGCGCACCGTGCAGGACATCCGCAACCTGCTCAACGCCGGTGCGGACAAGGTGTCGATCAACACCGCCGCGGTGTTCAACCCGGAATTCGTCGGCGAAGCGGCCCAGCGTTTTGGTTCGCAGTGCATTGTCGTGGCCATCGATGCCAAGAAAGTGTCCGGCCCGGGCGAAACCCCGCGCTGGGAGATCTTCACCCACGGTGGGCGCAAACCCACCGGCCTGGACGCCGTGGAATGGGCGAAGAAGATGGAAGGCCTGGGGGCCGGTGAGATCTTGCTGACCAGCATGGACCAGGACGGCATGAAAAACGGTTTCGACCTGGGCGTCACCCGCGCCATCAGCGATGCCTTGGGCATTCCGGTCATCGCCTCCGGCGGCGTCGGCAACCTGCAGCACCTGGCCGATGGCATCCTTGAAGGCCATGCCAGTGCGGTACTGGCGGCGAGCATTTTCCACTTCGGCGAATACACCGTGCCGGAAGCCAAGGCTTACATGGCGCAGCGCGGAATCGTCATTCGATAAGCGCGCACAACCGAGCCCCGATGCTCACCTCAGGGGGCGACGGGGGGTGTGTTCTGCGCCCCTGTCGCAGGGCTCAGTACGTCAATCCTCGGCTCGGATGCCTGGCCTGATTTGTCGTAGGCGATTGTGCAGAATTTCAGCGGCAGTTCTGCATCCGGAAACCAGAAATCCATGTAGGTGTGGGTCAGATACTGCTCATCCCTTGAGCAATCTGTGGTGTCCAGCGGGCCAAATTTGACGGCGTAGGTCCGGTACTCGCTACCGCGTGCCAGCTCCACGCCGACTCCGCTACTGATCGACAAATCAGGCTGCGCCGTCGGCGTGTCATCAAGGACTTCCACCACAAGGGACAGTCCATTCTTGATGAGTCCGACCTGCGCTCCTTGAGTCGCGGAATCAACGCCAAGAATGCAAAGGAAATAGAAACCGGGCTGGGCGCCGATCTCGCTGTTGATAAACGCGTCGTTAGAACTTATTGCGTCGCTGTAATAATGGCCACTTTCGCAGTCCTTCGCAGTGCGCACGGTCTTGTGGCGATAAAAAGCGGTGCTGATGGAGAAATGGTAATCCCATGTCGGAATTTCCATCGTCCCGTCATCCCGTTTTTTGAGCCTCTTGTACCTTGCGGGCTCGTTGGCATCAGCACTCACGGTAAACGCTGGATAAAGCGGACAAGAGGAAGTTGCCTCATTGGCAATGTGGCCTTGTACAAAGCATCCATTGAGAAAGATCGTCGGGTTCCCATAAACGTTTTTGGGAATGGCCTTATAGACATCCCCAACCCGCGTACAGGGTGCATGTTCGTCGCATGGAGCGAAACCGGCCGCCAGGTTACCGGTGCCTATTACGCCTATTATCTCGTTGGAGTAACGATCAAGAATCGGCCCCCCTGAACTGCCGCCGGCTATATCCTGACAGCGCGTCATCACGTTGTTTCGCCACACCCATGGGCCTTCCACTATTTCCCGAGCAGGCTGCAAAGTGCAGGCAGCCATGCGCAATGTGGCTTTGTCGAAACCCTGCGGGGCACTCACGATCAGCACATCAGTCCCGTCGGCAGGCTTTTGTCGGGCCAGCTCCAGGGGCTGTATACCTTCCTCAATGAGTTTCTGAAGGCTGACGTCCAATTCTATGATCGCCAGATCAACGCCTTGCATACTGCGCCATGCCACCTTTTTCAGCGCGTAGGTTTTGAATAACTCGGTGTCGGCGAAGTAATCGAACTGCATGACCCCGCTGACCGGTTTATCCGTCACGATGTTGCCGTTGCCTTTTTCGATACAGTGTCCTGAAGTGAGTACATAGGCGGGTGTTGGTTGGGGTACCGAGGCATCCTGAGTGTCGAGGAGCGTCGCGGTACAAGAGCCGTCGATAAACAGGCGTCCGACGCCCCGCCAGTGGTTGTGTGATCCATCCGCGTTTTCAAGGACCTTAGAGGCCGTAAAATTTTGCATGCCTTCGCCAAAGTCCTGGCTGTGGGCGATACCCTGCAAACTCAGCGAGCAGAGCAGGCCGGTCAGCAGAAAGGAGATCGATTTCATCGAGTAGTACCTTTGGTTAGTTGAATGAAAACCGGCAGTGGCCGGTGTTCTCCAATTAATCAGGTAGGGGCTGACGGTTGGCGGTAAATAGTTACCTCAACGGTGAGAGTGCTGTTTTATATTTTGAGTCGTTGAGCCGCCTGGGCAGCAAAGGGCTGTGGACATGCTCGCAGGCCCGAGGCACTCTTGGGCACGCCATGGATTCGGGTAGCAGACATGTTCAGACGCATTCTTTTGGTTATTGCCAGTGCCTCTTTGTTGTTCGTCAACGGGGCACAAGCTCAAGATCGCCGTGACGTCGGCCTGGTGTTGCTGACGGAAAACTTCCCGCCCTACAACATGGCCAAGAATGGCAAAAACTTCGCTCAGGACGAGAACATCAATGGCATCGCGGTGGATATTGTCCGCGAGATATTCAAACGTGCCGATATCAGCTACAGCCTGACACTGCGTTTCCCGTGGGAGCGAATTTATAAACTGGCCCTGGATAATCCCGGGTACGGCGTGTTTGTCACGGCGCGATTGCCCGAGCGTGAAAAGCTCTTCAAATGGGTCGGCCCGATTGGCCCGGACGACTGGATCATGCTCGCCAAGGCTGACAGCAAGATTTCCCTGGACTCGTTGGAGCAGGCGCGTCAATACAGGATCGGGGCTTACAAGGGTGACGCGATTGCCGAGACCTTGGCCAAGCAAGGGCTGAACCCGATTGTCGTGTTGCGCGATCAGGACAACGCCAGGAAGCTGGTCAATGGTCAAATCGATCTGTGGGCCACCGGGGATCCGGCCGGGCGCTATCTGGCGCGTGAGGAAGGGGTGAGCGATCTCAAGACCGTGCTACGGTTCAACAGTGCCGAGTTGTACCTGGCGTTGAACAAAAACGTGCCCGACGACGTGGTCGCCCGCCTTCAAGCGGCCCTGGATGAACTGCGCAAGGAAGGTGCGGTGGACGCGATCATGGCGCGGTATCTCTGAAGACTGCGCCACCGCCATCGCGAGCAGGCTCGCTCCCACACTGGATCTGCGGTGGGCACATGACTTGCGAACAACCCGAGACCCTGTGGGAGCGAGCCTGCTCGCGATAGCGGCGGCGCGGTTTAACCGCTACCGATAAACCCCATCTTTGCCATGCCCAGCCATCGCCCGATTGCTGCGCAAGCTGATCATCGACTTGATGTCGATCCATTCGATGCCCTGGGCCTTGAGCCTGGGCAGTTCGCGTTCGAGCACGGCCAGGGTCTGCGGATAGGGATGGCCAATCATCACCGCAGAACCCTGCTGGCGAGCCAGCTCTATGGCGACCTGAAGCTGATGGGCGATGGCCGCTTCGGTGCGCTCATCGTCCAGGAACACATCGCGTGACACGCTGGCGAGGCCGATTTTTTGCGCCTCGGCGGCGGCGACTGTCTGGGCGCTGGTGCGGCTGTCGACAAAGAACTTGTGTCGCTGCTGCAAGTTCGCCATCAACCACGCCATGGCCCGCGGCTGGGAAGTCATGCGGCTGCCCATGTGGTTATTGATCCCGCTGGTGAAGGGCACGGCGGCGAATGCGGCGTCGAGGCGTTTTCCCAACTCTTCAAGGGGCAGTTCCGGATGCCAGGCGAACGGCCCGGTGGCCGGGTCCATGGGCATGTGCAGCATGACGACCTTGCCGGCGCGATGGGCTTCGCGGGCGAGTTCGGCAGCGTGTGGCGTGTCGGGCATGATCGCCGCAGTGACCGGGCCGGGCAGGGCCAGCACGCGGCGATCCCGGGGCAGGTTCTGCCCCAGGTCATCGATGATCAGGCTCAGGTAGGCCTTGTGCGGTGCCGGTGCCGGTGTGGCGGGCGCGGCAAAGGCCGCGCCAGCCAGGCAGCACACCAGGCCCACCAGGATGAAGCGCAGGCCCATCTCAGCGGCCGGAGGTGATGTTCAGTCCTTTGAGCAGGCTCAGGGCCTGAGCCAACTGATAATCATCATCCTGCGGCATGGGCTTGGCCTTGGCGCCGGAACCGGTCGGTTTGTCGGCGCCGCCGTTGCCATTGCCCAAGTGACCCTGCAAGTCAGCTTCCTTGAAGTACTCGCTGTCCTGCTCGCTGGTGATCTTGGCCTTGCGCACCTCGATGTCCGGGACGATGCCCTGGGCCTGGATGGATCGGCCGTTAGGGGTGTAGTACAGCGCAGTAGTGATCTTCAGGGCGCGGTCATTGTTGAGCGGCAAGACGGTCTGCACCGAGCCTTTGCCAAAACTGGTGGTGCCCATGACGACACCGCGTTTCTGGTCCTGCAGGGCGCCGGCGACGATTTCCGATGCCGAAGCGCTGCCACCGTTGATCAGTACCACCAGCGGCACGGCTTCGCTCAGGTCGTTGCCGGTGGCCGAAAAGCGCAGCTCGGAATTGGCGATGCGGCCCTTGGTGTAGACGATCAGGCCCTTGGTGATGAAATGGTCCACCACCTCCACGGCCGATTGCAGCACGCCGCCGGGGTTGTTACGCAGGTCCAGGACCATGCCGTTGAGCTTCTTGCCGTTGTCCTTGCGCAGCTTGGCCAGGGCCTTGGCGACTTCTTCGCCGGTCTTGACCTGGAACTGGGTGATGCGGATGTAGCCGTAGCCCGACTCCAGCAACTGGCTCTTCACGCTTTTGACCTGGATGATCGCGCGGGTCAGGGTCACGTCGAACGGCGTGCCGCCATCGCGCACCAGGGTCAGGGTAATCTTCTGGCCGATCTTGCCGCGCATCTTGTCCACGGCTTCGGTCATGCTCTGGCCGCGAGTCGGCTGGCCGTTGATCTTGACGATGAAGTCACCGGCCTGGATGCCGGCCTTGGAAGCAGGCGTGTCGTCGATGGGCGAAACCACTTTGACGAAGCCGTCTTCGCTGCCGACCTCGATGCCCAGGCCGCCGAACTCGCCGCTGGTGCTTTCCTGCAGCTCGGCGAAATCTTCCGGCCCCAGGTAGGCCGAGTGGGGGTCAAGGTTGCTGAGCATGCCCTTGATGGCGTTCTCCAGCAGCAGCTTGTCGTCCACCGGTTCCACGTAGGCGGCCTTGATCCGGTCCATGACTTCGGCAAAGGTGCGCAGTTCGTCCAGCGGCAGCGGGGCCTTGGTGGTCGCGGCCGTAGCGGCGGTCGACGAGGGGGCCGGTTCAGCGGCGAACGCCAGGGGCGCACCGATCACCAGGGCGATCGTCAGGGCCAGCGAGGTGAGGCGGGACAAATGCAGCATGTCGAACGAACTCCTGAGTTGGATGGGCGCGCTTATCCTTGCGCACGACACCATTGGGTCGGGTCACTGGGGCGACCCTGCTGACGAATAGCGAAATACAGCGCTGGCGTATCCTGCCCGCCACTGTTACCAACCGTAGAGATGGACTCGCCGGCCTTGACCACATCGCCGGCCGCCTTGAGCAGCGTCTGGTTATGGCCGTACAGGCTCAAATAGCCGTTACCATGATCCAGGATCACCAGCAGGCCGGCGCCGCGAAGCCAGTCGGCGAACACCACACGACCGCCATGCACGGCATGCACCTGGCTGCCGGCAGTGGCGCTGATCATCACGCCGTCCCATTTGGTGCGGGTATCATCGCCGCGGGTTTGGCCGAAGCGTGCAAGCAATCGACCATTGACCGGCCATGGAAGTTTGCCCCGTGCCGAAGCAAAGGCGCCGCCGAAGGTTTCACCCCCTGCCGAAACCAGGGGGCCAGGGCTTGATCGGGCAGGTTTGCGCGGTGCATCGCTGGCGTCGGCCTGGGCCTCACGCAAGCGCTTTTTTTCGGCTTCCTGCTGGGCGATCAGCGCCTTCTGGCGCGCTTCTTCCGCCTCTCGAGCCTGGCGTGCCAGGGTTTCTTCGATGGTCTTCAAGACTTTTGCCAGTTGAGCCTGGTCCTGCTCGCGAGCCTTGAGCTTGCTGTCGCGGGCCTTCACGTCCTCATTGAGCTTGGCCAGGGCGACCTGACGCTCCTTGCGAACCTTCTCGAGTTCTTCGCGCTGGGTGTCGAGGCTGCTTTTCTGCACCAGCAACTGGGCCTGCTGCAATTCAATCTCTTTTTCGACATTGGCCAGCTGGCGCAGGGTTTCGTTAAAGCTCTTGAGTTGCTCCAGGCGTGCCTGGCTCAGGTAATCGTAGTACGTGAGTGTGCGAGCGAATTTCTCGGGGTTCTGCTGGTTGAGCAACAGCTTGAGGTACTCCTGACGGCCGTTCTGGTAGGCCGCGCGGGCCTGGATGGCGATCAGCTTTTGCTGTTCAGTGCGCGCGCTCTGGAGTTTTTTTTTCTCCGTATCGAGTCGCTGCAACTCGGATTCACTTTTCTTCAGCTCTTGTTGCAGGGCGTCGACCTGCTTTTCCAGCTTGCCCATCTCGGTCTCGGTACCGCGCAGATCTTTCTGCACGCCGGACTTCTCTTCCTGCAACTTGCCCAGCAGCTTTTTCAGCTCGGCAATGTCCTGACGCGTGGCGTCCAACTGCTGTTGGGTTTGTGCGCGCTCGTCAGCGAAGGCCGGTTGGAGCAGGCAGGTCAGAGCGAGGGCTATCAGAACGCGAAGCATAGAGGCGGGCGACACCAGGGAAAGGGACGGCCTAGTATGCCCGCCCCACGCTGCAAAAAAAACGCCCATTTGGGGCTGTGTGATAACTGGCCCAAAAAACACCTTGACCCTGTGGGAGCGAGCCTGCTCGCGATGAGGCCATAACATCCAACATAGATGTTGACTGTAATACCGCTATCGCGAGCAGGCTCGCTCCCACATTGGTAAGTGTTGGGTCAGACCAGGATCGACGTCCCGGTCATCTCCGCCGGCTTCTCCATCCCCAGCAACATCAGCATCGTCGGCGCCACGTCAGCCAGTACGCCGCCATCGCGGACCTTGAAGTCACGCTTGCCGACATAGATAAATGGCACCGGCTCGGTGGTGTGGGCGGTGTGGGCCTGGCCGGTGGACTCGTCGGACATCTGCTCGACATTCCCGTGGTCGGCGGTGATCAGCGCTTCACCGCCGACTTTTTCCAGCGCCTCGACGATGCGCCCGACGCAGGTGTCCAGGCATTCCACCGCTTTGACCGCGGCGTCGAACACCCCGCTGTGGCCGACCATGTCGCCGTTGGCGTAGTTGACCACGATCACGTCGTAGCGCTGGTGCTCGATGGCATCGACGATGCGGTCGGTGACCTCCGGTGCGCTCATCTCCGGTTGCAGGTCATAGGTGGCGACTTTCGGCGACGGGATCAGGATGCGTTCTTCGCCGGGGAAGGGCTCTTCACGGCCACCGGAGAAGAAGAACGTCACGTGGGCATACTTCTCGGTTTCAGCGATGCGCAGTTGGGTCTTGCCGTTCTTCGCCAGGTAGTCGCCCAGCACGTTTTCCAGGCTGCCGGCGGCGAAGGCCGACGGCGCGGGGATGCTGGCGGCGTATTGGGTCAGCATCACGAAGCCGGCCAGTTTCGGCTGGCGGGCGCGTTCGAACTCCTTGAAATCGTCTTCGACAAACACGCGGGTCAGCTCGCGGGCACGGTCGGCGCGGAAGTTCATGAACACCACGGCATCGCCGTCCTCGACTTTGACCGGTTCACCGATGGTGGTGGCCTTGACGAATTCGTCGCTTTCACCCCGCTCGTAGGCGGCTTGCAGGCCTTCCTGGGCCGTGGCGGCGTTGAACTCGGCGTTGCCGTCGACGATCAGGTTGTAGGCCTGGGACACCCGGTCCCAGCGGTTATCGCGGTCCATGGCGTAGTAACGGCCGACGATGCTGGCGATACGGCCCTTGCCGAGAGCCTGGAAGGTGCTGTCGAGCAGTTCGATCGACGAAGTGGCGCTTTTTGGTGGAGTGTCGCGGCCATCGAGGAACGCGTGCAGGTAGATTTTTTCGGCACCGCGCTTGAAGGCCAGTTCGGCCATGGCGATCAGGTGGTCCTGATGGCTGTGCACGCCGCCATCGGACAGCAGACCCATGAAGTGCACGGCTTTGCCAGCAGCTACGGCTTTATCCACAGCAGCGCAGATGGTCGGGTTTTCAAAGAATTCGCCGTCGCGGATCGCTTTGGTCACGCGGGTGAAGTCCTGATACACCACGCGGCCCGCGCCGAGGTTCATGTGGCCGACTTCGGAGTTGCCCATCTGTCCGTCGGGCAGGCCGACGTCCATGCCGCTGCCGGAGATCAGGCCGTTCGGCACGGTGGCCCACAGACGGTCCAGCACAGGCTTGCGGGCCGCGTACACGGCATTGGATTCGTGGCTGTCACTGTGACCGAAGCCGTCGAGAATCATCAGGACCAAAGGTTTAGGCGTGGTAGTCATGGAATCCACTCGTGGCTGATTAAAAGAAGGCGATGGAAAAGGGACGGGCAGTTTAAAGGTAAGTTCCGGTGCCGTCACCGCCGGGCGGGGTTTGGCCGGCCTTGTGTGCTGTGTATACTGGCCGACATTTTAACGCCCTGGAACCTCCTTCGATGGTTGCTCACCTGATTGAATTTGCCACTAACCACTACCTTCTCGTCGGTATCTTCGTCGTACTGCTGGCGTTGCTGGTTGCCCATACGATGCAGGGCGGCGGTCGCAGCCTCAGTACTGGCGAGCTGACGGCACTGGTCAACAAGGACACCGGCGTGGTGGTAGACATCCGCCCGAGCAAGGATTTCGCCGCTGGTCACATTGTCGGCGCGGTGAACATTCCCCAGGACAAACTGATCGCTCGTATCGGTGAACTGGAAAAACACAAGGCCAAGACGCTGATCCTGGTGGATGCTCAGGGCCAGCACGCAGGTACTCATGCCCGCGAGCTGATGAAGTCCGGCTTTACCGCCGCCAAACTGTCCGGTGGCGTTGCAAGCTGGAAAGCCGACAATCTGCCCCTGGTGAAGTGATATGACCCACGTTGTTGTCTATTCCAGCGATTACTGCCCCTATTGCTCCCGAGCCAAGTTCCTGCTCAAGAACAAAGGTGTGGCTTTCGAAGAGATCAAGGTCGACGGCAAGCCGCAACTGCGCGCCGAAATGACTCAAAAGGCCGGACGTACCTCCGTGCCGCAGATCTGGATCGGCAGCACCCACGTGGGCGGTTGCGATGATCTGTTTGCCCTGGATCGCGCCGGCAAGCTCGATGCGATGCTCAAGGCCTGAATTCCCCACTAAGAACCTGAAAGTAAGAAGGATCTGCGATGACTGACCAACAGAACACAGCTGCCAGCGAAGAAGAAACCGCACCGCAATTCTCCTTGCAGCGTATTTATGTGCGTGACCTGTCCTTCGAAGCCCCGAAAAGCCCGGCGATCTTTCGCCAGCAGTGGGAGCCGAGCGTAGGCCTGGACCTGAACACTCGCCAGAAAGCCCTGGAAGATGATTTCCACGAAGTGGTGCTGACCCTGTCGGTGACCGTGAAGAACGGTGACGAAGTGGCGTTCATTGCCGAAGTGCAGCAAGCCGGGATCTTCCTGATCAAGAACCTGGATGCCGCTTCGATGAGCCACACCCTGGGTGCCTTCTGCCCCAACATCCTGTTCCCGTACGCCCGCGAAACTCTGGACAGCCTGGTGACCCGCGGTTCGTTCCCGGCCCTGATGCTGGCCCCGGTGAACTTCGATGCCCTGTACGCGCAAGAACTGCAGCGCATGCAGCAAGAAGGCGCCGCGACCGTTCAGTAAGCGGTATCGCGGCTGTAGCACAAGGTATAAACCTGTGGGAGCGAGCCTGCTCGCGATAGCGTCATGTCAGTCAGTATTGAGTTGACTGGTACAGCGCTATCGCGAGCAGGCTCGCTCCCACAGAAGTTTCTGGCCAGGGTTACCGGAAACCGTTCTGCCGCCAGGCCTCGTAAACGGCCACTGCCACGGTGTTGGACAGGTTCAGGCTGCGACAGCCTTCGCGCATCGGCAGGCGCAGACGCTGGTCGGCGGGCAGGGCGTCCAGTACCTCGGCCGGCAGGCCACGGCTTTCCGGGCCGAACAGGAACGCATCGCCCGCGACGAAGCTGGCATCATGGAATGGCCTCGACCCCTTGGTGGTGAAGGCAAACAAGCGCGGATGCCCCAGGCTCTCCAGACAGCTGGCGAGATCGGCATGGCGTTGCAGGGTGGCATACTCGTGGTAGTCGAGACCGGCACGGCGCAGGCGCTTGTCGTCCATCTCGAAGCCCAGTGGTTCGATCAGATGCAGGTGGCAGCCGCTGTTGGCGCACAGCCTGATGACGTTGCCGGTGTTCGGCGGAATTTCCGGTTGAAAAAGGATGACGTGAAACATGCACGGCTCCGCAGATAAAGATGAGCGGCATTCTACGCCGCAAACCGATCAGCGTTCGAAGCTATTACCTCGAGTGATGGGGTCTTTGGCGATCTTCGGTCTGATGGTCGGCCTGATGATCGGTCGCCTGACCACGCCCGAGCCGAGCGTGCTGCAACAGGTCGAAGTGATCGACGGGACGCTGGTGGCCTGGTTCAACAACGAGCCCAAGCTGCACGGGGAAATCATCGACGGCTCAGTGGCGCTGTTGCTCCAGGCAGAGGGCCGTCCGCAGAAGGGCCAGCTCAAACTCAATGGCAAGGACGTGAACTGGCGGGTGCGTTTGAGTGACAAAGGGTTGTTGCTGACGCTGGTGGCGGCGCGTCCATTGCGGGGGGAGTGGGCCGGTAGCGAGGTCGATGACCGCTGGCGGCTGGAGATCCGTCTCCAAGAGCAATAAAAGAGGGAATCCCCGGCCTGCCTGTACCAAGGTCCCCAAACGGGAGGGGCTTGCGTTAAACGCGCAGCCCAGGTGTAAAGAAGGGAAACCTTGACCTGCCTGTATCAAGGCCCCCAAAACAGTGGGCTCGATGAGCCCGATATAAAATGGGGAATCCCCGGCCTGCCTGTACCAAGGTCCCCGAAACTGGGTAGTGATTGAGTTATTGCAGGGGGCGTGCCAGTTTTAAATGGCTTGTCACAAAAAATCTGCTGATGATGCGCAAAGCCCCGTATTTCGGGGCTTTTGCTTTTGTTTGTGCGGTTTCTTCGAGTTGGGCTGATTGGTTTTGACGGGGGGGCGCATGTGCCATTGCGGTTCTCAGTGCATCGATGCGGTGCATCAAGCCTTCAAAAGCATCGCGAGCAGGCTCGCTCCCACAAGATAGTCGCGACACCGCAAACCTTTGTGGGAGCGAGCCTGCTCGCGATTGGCCTTCAAGATCAGTGAAGGGCTAAAGGCTGCTCAGCCCTCATCCCCCTCATCATCATCCCCGCCATCAACCTTCATCCCCAATTCCTTGATCTTGCGGGTCAAGGTATTGCGGCCCCAGCCCAGCAGCACCGCGGCGTCGCGACGGCGGCCGGCGGTGTGCTTGAGGGCGGTCTCGATCATGATGCGTTCGAAACTCGGTACGGCGCTGTCCAGCAGGTTCGATTGGCCGCGGGCCAGGGCCTGGTCGGCCCACTGGCGCAGGGCCTGTTCCCAGTTGGTCACCGGGGCCGAGTCCTGCGGCAGGCTGAGCAGCTCCGGTGGAAGATCGCTGATGTGCACTTCGCGACCGGACGCCATCACCGTGATCCAGCGGCAGGTGTTCTCCAGCTGGCGCACGTTGCCGGGCCACGGCAGGTTCTTGAGGTATTCCTCGGTTTCGCTCTTGAGCAGTTTGGGCTCTACCGCCAGCTCCTGGGCCGCGCGGCTGAGGAAGTGCCGGGCCAGGGTCGGGATGTCTTCGCGACGGTCCGCCAGGCGCGGGATATGAATGCGGATCACATTCAGGCGATGGAACAAGTCTTCGCGGAATTTGCCCGCGTGGACCAGGGTTTCCAGGTTCTGGTGGGTCGCGGCGATGATGCGTACATCGACCTTGACCGGTGTATGACCGCCCACCCGATAGAACTCGCCGTCCGCCAGCACGCGCAACAGCCGGGTCTGGGTGTCAGCCGGCATGTCGCCGATTTCGTCGAGGAACAAGGTGCCGCCGTCGGCTTGTTCGAAGCGCCCGCGCCGCAGGTTGGCGGCGCCGGTGAACGCGCCTTTCTCGTGACCGAACAGCTCGGACTCCATCAGGTCCTTGGGAATCGCCGCCATGTTCAGCGCAATGAACGGTGAGGCCGCCCGTGGACTGTGGCGGTGCAGGGCATGGGCGACCAGTTCTTTACCGGTGCCCGATTCGCCGTTGATCAGCACGGTAATGTTGGAGTGGCTCAAGCGCCCAATGGCGCGAAACACTTCCTGCATTGCCGGCGCTTCACCGATGATTTCCGGGGTGCGTGCCAGCGCTGGCACCTCTTCCATACCCTGTTGCTCCTGGGCGTGCTGGTTGGCGCGCTTGACCAGTGACACGGCCTCATCGACGTCGAAGGGCTTGGGCAGGTATTCGAAGGCGCCGCCCTGGTAGGACGCCACAGCGCTGTCCAGGTCCGAATGGGCGGTCATGATGATCACCGGCAGCCGTGGGTGCTGCTCGCGAATCCGCGCCAGCAGGTCCAGACCGCTAGCGCCGGGCATGCGGATGTCGGAGATGATGACGTCCGGTTGCTGACGGGCCAGGCGGCTCATCACTCCGTCGGCGCTGTCGAAGCTCTGGGTGGTCATGCCTTCCTGTTGCAAGGCTTTTTCCAGGACCCAACGGATAGAACGGTCGTCATCGACGATCCACACGGTTTCACTACGGCTCATGTCGATGTGGCTCCTTGTTCCAGTGGCAGGAAGATCGAAAAGGTGGTGTGGCCGGGATGGCTCTCACATTCGATCAAGCCCTGATGCTGACTGATGATGTTTTGGGTAATGGACAGGCCCAGCCCGGTACCGTCAGGGCGGCCGCTGACCATGGGAAAGAAGATGGTTTCCTGCAACTCCGCGGGAATGCCTGGTCCGTTGTCGATGATTTCGATCTTGGTCACCAGGCGATGACGCACATGGCCGATGGTGAACTGGCGCATGGCGCGGGTGCGCAGGCTGATGCGGCCCAGGCGCAGCTCGTTCTGGCTGCTGATGGCCTGCATGGCGTTGCGCACGATGTTCAGCACCGCCTGGATCATCTGCTCGCGATCGATCAAAACATCGGGAATGCTCGGGTCGTAGTCGCGCACCAAGGTGATGCACCCCTGGCTCTCGGCTTCCACCAGGCTGCTGACGCGCTCCAGCACTTCGTGAACGTTGCACATCGCCAGGGACGGCAGCTTGTTGGAGCCGAGCATGCGATCCACCAGATTGCGCAAGCGGTCGGCTTCTTCAATGATGACGTTGGTGTAGTCCTTGAGACTTTCTTCGGGCAGCTCCCGGGCCAACAGTTGCGCCGCGCCGCGAATCCCGCCGAGGGGGTTCTTGATCTCATGGGCCAGGCCGCGCACCAGCATCTTGCTGGTTTCCTGCTTGGACAACTGAGCCTCTTCCTTGGTGATGCGCAGCAGGCGATCACGGGGATGCACCTCCAGCAGCAACAGCGTGGCACCGTTGTTCAGGATCGGTGTTACCGCGTAATCCACGGTCAGTGTCTGGCCAGTCAGGGCGGTGAGCATCGCTTCGCGCTTGGTGAACGGGTGCGCCTGTTCCACTGCCTGGCGCAAGGAGTTGAGCGCCTCGGCCGATTCGGTGAACAGCTCGCTGATGAACTGCCCGTGGCTGCGCTGGCCGCTGACGGCCAGCAGCATCTCTGCCGCCGGGTTCATGTACTCGAGCCGCAGTTCGGCATCGAGCAGGATGGTTGCGGTGGTGAGGTTATCGAGTAGCAAGCGGTGTAGTGCGTCGCTAATGGTCATCAGGACCTCTTTTGGAGCGTAAGCAAGCACGCGTATGACGCGCCGATACAAGGAAAATGCAAAAACCAAACCAAGGCTCCGAAAAGAAGCGTTTAGAGCCTCAAACGAACCTTTTTCGCCCGATTGCGTAGCGTTCTGCCAGCTTTTTCGGGTACTTTCGAACCAAAATGGGCTGGAATTTGAGTAGGGTGCAGACACTTGCACCAATATAGTGCGCCATCCAGGCGGGCGTTAGAAGAACGGCAGGATGCTGCTTTGCTCTTCTGCGGGCTTGTCGGTGAGGGGGCATTCGGGACGCTGGCCGTAGTCGGCGGTGGCGCAGGGTTTGATGCGGCGTTTCTGCGCCAGGGAAATGCGCTGCATGTGGAAGGGCTGGTTGGCGGTACGTTCGACGATGCGGCCCTGCTCATCGAGAATCTCTACCGCCAGATGATGGCTGCCCCGATCAATGTTGCTCAGCGCGAACACTGGGCTGGGTCCAGGTTCGCCTGTGGGGTTGCCATCCAGTAGCAGTCGGTAGCGGTGGCCTTTTTGCAAACCGGGTTCGCTGGTGACCGTGACGATCAGTTCCCCCGCTGTGCTGCGTATCGTGGCATCCGGTTCAGGGATCAACAGTCGCAGCATTTCGTAACGGAACATGGGATCGGGCTTTTTTGCAGGCGCCGACGCCGAGGCTGCGCCGGAGGGCGGTGTCGCCATCCGGTTGGCGGGCGGCAGTTGCACTTTCTGTGCGTTACCGGGACGCGGTTGATCGGTGAAGACGCGATTGCCCTGGGCGTCGATGTAGGTATAGACCTGCGCTGCCCCCAGCCCTGGCAGCACGGCCAGGCACAGCACGAGCAGCCAGCGGATCATGGGCGGTGCACCCGTTGCACGGTGAAGATGACGGTTTCGCTCTGTTGCACAAGATGTTCGCCGTCGATGACCTGTACCGCCAGGCTGTGCTCGCCCCGGTCGATATTCACCAATTGCAGGCGCGGCACGTTGCTCGGCTGGCCATAGGGCTGGCCGTCCAGCAACAACCTGAACAGATGGGGGCTTTGCAGACGCGGCCGAGCCAGGACGCCAACGGTGAAGGTGCCGTTGTTGGCGCGCAGGGCCTCTTCGCTGGGGATGTCTGTCAGCTCCAGAGTTTCGTAGGCGTTGCCTGGCTCGTCCCGGTTCGCGGCGGGCGCAGCAGCGTTCGGGTTGGTCGGGGGCTGGGGTTCGACACTGTTGAGTGGCGGCAGCTCCACTGCCTGGGCCGGTATGCCATCGGGCGGCTGGTTGCTATAGGCGGTGTTACCGTCGGCGTCGGTGTATTTGTAGATCTGTGCGGCGGCTGGCAGCGCCAACAGCAACAACAGTATTCCTGGAAAGCCACGACCCATAAAATCAACCGAAAACCGAAAGTGTTGGATTGCAGCATAGGTCAGGGGAGGCGGTTGGCCCAAGTTGTTGCACGCCATCCCTTGTGGGGGCGGTGTTCACAGCCTCCAGGTTCGACACTGGACCCCTGTGGGAGCGAGCCTGCTCGCGATGGCGGAGTGTCAGTCACACAAGTGGTAGATGGGCTGGCCTCATCGCGAGCAGGCTCGCTCCCACAGGGGAAAGATGTGTGGGCTCAGGATTTTGTGAGGACGCACAGCTCTGCGGTCGCCCGAACCAGCGCCATTTGCCGCAACGGGTCGTTACTGACGGTATGGGTGGCCTGGGCCAGCCATTGCGGGCATTGCGGGTCGGTGCGGTAGGGGCTGAAGTCGGCCAGTTGTTGCAGCAGGCGTTTTTGCAGTTGATCCAGCTGCGGGCGGATCTGCCTAACCAGGTCCGGGCGCGGTGCGTCCGGGGCTTTGCCTTGCAGTTGCCAGTCGGACAGATGCGCGTATTGCACCAGTTTGTTGGCTTCTATTTGTGCGGCGAAAAACGCCTCTACCGCTTCACTGCTCAGTTTGTAAGCTGGTGCCTGGGCGACGGCAGCGGCGATCACCTCGCGTTCGCGCTGGCGGTCTTCCACCGGTTTGCGGCTGTCCCACTTGCTCAGGGCGACCTGATCGGCAATGGCCAGGCGCTCGCCTATGGTGCCGAGCAGTGGGGCGAGGGTGGTGGGTGCGGTGGCGGCCTGGGCGGCGGTGCCCAACAACGCGGCAGACAGAGCAAGGCAGAATGAAACGCGCGAAGTCATGGGTGATCTCGTCTTCGAATCGTGGAGGGCGCAGACAATCATGCACGTAACCTGCGCCCATAAAAAAGGCCTCCCGAAGGAGGCCTCTTTTTATTCACGCCCCGTGGGGCGACGCTACCGGATCAGCAGCTGTAGTACAGCTCATATTCCAGTGGGTGTACGAAGGTGCGAACCTTGATTTCTTCTTCGCTTTTCAGTGCGATGTAAGCGTCGATGAAGTCATCGCTGAATACGCCGCCCTTGGTCAGGAACGCACGGCCCTTGTCCAGCTCTTCCAGGGCTTCTTTCAGGCTGCCACAAACCTGTGGGATTTCCTTGGCCTCTTCAGGCGGCAGGTCATACAGGTTTTTGTCGGCGGCATCGCCAGGGTGGATCTTGTTCTGGATACCGTCCAGACCGGCCATCATCAGTGCAGCGAAGGCCAGGTACGGGTTGGCAGCCGGATCCGGGAAGCGAGCTTCGATACGGCGAGCCTTAGGGCTGTTGACGTAAGGAATACGGATCGAGGCGGAACGGTTACGAGCCGAGTAGGCCAGCATGACCGGTGCTTCGAAGCCTGGTACCAGACGCTTGTAGGAGTTGGTCGACGGGTTGGTGAAGCCGTTCAGGGCCTTACCGTGCTTGATGATACCGCCGATGAAGTACAGGGCAGTGTCCGACAGGCCGGCATAACCTTCGCCGGCGAAGGTGTTCTTGCCGTCTTTGGAGATCGACATGTGCACGTGCATGCCCGAACCGTTGTCGCCGTACAGAGGCTTCGGCATGAAGGTCGCGGTGCGGCCGTATGCATCAGCAACGTTGTGTACGCAGTACTTCAGGGTCTGGACTTCGTCAGCCTTCTTGACCAGCGTGTTGAATTTCACGCCGATTTCGTTCTGGCCGGCAGTCGCCACTTCGTGGTGGTGAACTTCGACGGTCTGGCCCATCTCTTCCAGTGCGTTGCACATGGAGGTACGGATCTCGTGGTCGAAGTCGAACGGTGGAACTGGGAAGTAGCCGCCCTTGATACCAGGACGGTGGCCTTTGTTACCGCCTTCCACGTCCTGATCGGACATCCACGAACCTTGTTCGGAGAAGATCTTGAACATGGAACCGGAGATGTCGGACTTGAACTTGACCGAGTCGAAGATGAAGAACTCAGGCTCAGGGCCGAAGAAAGCGGTGTCGCCGATACCGGTGGACTTCAGGTATTCCTCGGCACGGTGGGCGATGGCGCGTGGGTCGCGGTCATAGCCTTGCATGGTCGAAGGTTCGATGATGTCGCAGACCAGGATCAGGGTCGGCTCTTCGGTGAACGGGTCCAGGACGGCAGTTTCGTCGTCCGGCATCAGGATCATGTCGGAGGCTTCGATGCCTTTCCAGCCAGAGATGGAGGAACCGTCGAACATCTTTCCGATTTCAAAGAATTCGTCGTCCAGCGCATCACGGGCCGGCATGGTCACGTGATGTTGAGTGCCTTTGGTGTCAGTGAAGCGCAGATCAATCCACTTGACGTCATGATCTTTGATGAGTTGAACCGACTTCGACATATGTCCTCCGGGTGGCTTCGGGCGGGTAATGGTGTGCCCTTAGATATGGGTGATGCCGGCGCGAATACTCTGCCAAGGCAACCTGCCTCACAAGGGAGCAATTTGCATGCCAGTGCCCCAGCATGGGTTTTTTGCACCAAATCCACGCTTTTATAGCCTGTATTCGCGGATTGTCGAACAATTGCGCACTGCAATGTGGCGTAACTTGCGAGAGATGACCTGTTTTGGTGCGCTGAAAACCGAGTGCACATTAACTGGTTAAACCTTGAGCAATTTCCGCTATAATCCGCGCCCCCCTTTTTCGGCTGGCCGTTCGCGCGCTGTTTTCATGAAACTAATCGTAAAAGTCTTCCCCGAGATCACCATCAAGAGCCGCCCGGTACGGATGCGTTTCATCCGCCAGTTGGCCAAGAACATCCGTGCCGTGCTCCGCGATCTGGACCCGGCTGTGGTGGTGAACGGCGTGTGGGACAACCTCGAGCTGGAAACCCGCGTCAGCGAACCCAAGATTCTCAAGGAAATGACCGAGCGCCTGAGCTGCATGCCGGGCATCGCGCATTTCCTGCAGGTCGACGAATACCCGCTGGGGGATTTCGACGACATCCTCGCCAAGTGCAAGCTGCATTATGGTGATGCCCTGGCCGGCAAGATTTTCTCGGTGCGCTGCAAGCGCGCCGGCAAACACCCGTTCAGCTCGATGGACGTGGAGAGATACGTCGGCAGCCAGTTGCGCAAGCAGTGTGGCGCCGCCGGAATTTCATTGAAAGACCCGCAAATTGAAGTGCGCATCGAAATTCGCGACCAGCGGTTGTTCGTGATCCACAGTCAGCACGACAGCATTGGCGGGTATCCGCTGGGTTCGCTGGAACAGACCCTGGTGCTGATGTCCGGCGGCTTCGATTCCACGGTCGCGGCCTACCAGATCATGCGGCGCGGGCTGATGAGCCATTTCTGCTTCTTCAATCTTGGCGGGCGCGCCCATGAACTGGGCGTAATGGAAGTGGCGCACTTCATCTGGAAGAAGTATGGCAGCTCCCAACGCGTGTTATTTGTGAGCGTACCGTTCGAGGAAGTCCTGGGCGAGATTCTCGGCAAAGTCGATAACAGTCATATGGGCGTCATTTTGAAGCGTATGATGTTGCGTGCCGCATCCAGCATCGCCGATCGGCTGCACATCGATGCGCTGGTCACCGGCGAGGCTATCTCCCAGGTGTCGAGCCAGACGCTGCCGAACCTGTCAGTGATCGACTGCGTGACCGAAAAGCTGGTGCTGCGCCCGCTGATCGCCAGCCACAAGCAGGACATCATCGACACGGCCAACGAGATCGGCACCGCCGATTTTGCCCGGCACATGCCGGAATACTGCGGGGTCATCTCGGTCAATCCGAAGACTGCGGCCAAGCGCGGGCGTGTGGAGCATGAAGAGAAAGAATTCGACATGGCGGTGCTCGAGCGTGCGCTCGAAAACGCCAGGCTGGTGCCAATCGATCGGGTGATCGATGAATTGGGCCAGGACATACAGATTGAAGAAGTCGGCGAAGCGCTGGCCGGTCAGATCATCATCGACATCCGTCACCCGGACGACGCTGAAGACGACCCGCTGAGTATCGCCGGTATCGAGGTACAAACGATGCCGTTCTATGCAGTGAACGCGCGTTTCAAGGAACTGGACCCTACTCGCCAGTACCTGTTGTATTGCGACAAAGGCGTGATGAGTCGCCTGCATGCCCACCATTTGCTCAGTGAGGGGCATGCCAATGTGCGCGTTTATCGACCGAGCTAAGTGCCCGGGGCTGTTTGCCTGTGGCCTGCGTCACCGGCCCCCCGACGCCGCCGACAGGCTGTAACGGCTTTGTCGGACTCAACGTAAATCGCTGCCACGACCTGTCAGCACACCGAATCCTCTGATCGAGATACACAAGTGATCGAAAATCTACGCAACATCGCCATCATTGCTCACGTTGACCATGGTAAGACCACCCTGGTAGACAAACTCTTGCGTCAATCCGGCACTCTGGAGCGCAACGAGCTCAACGACGAGCGCGTGATGGACTCCAACGACCAGGAAAAAGAGCGCGGTATTACCATCCTGGCGAAAAACACCGCCATCAACTGGAATGGCTACCACATCAACATCGTGGACACCCCGGGCCACGCCGACTTCGGTGGTGAAGTAGAGCGCGTAATGTCGATGGTCGACTCCGTGCTGCTGCTGGTCGATGCCCAGGACGGCCCTATGCCGCAAACCCGTTTCGTGACCAAGAAGGCTTTCGAAGCCGGCCTGCGTCCGATCGTGGTCATCAACAAGGTTGACCGTCCAGGCGCGCGTCCGGACTGGGTTCTGGACCAGATTTTCGACCTGTTCGACAACCTGGGCGCCACCGAAGAACAGCTGGACTTCAAAGTCGTCTACGCCTCGGCCCTGAACGGTATTGCCGGTCTGGACCACACCAACATGGCCGAAGACATGACCCCGCTGTACCAGTCGATCGTCGACGACGTACCTGCGCCGAAAGTCGACCGTGACGGTCCGTTCCAGATGCAAATCTCGGCCCTGGACTACAACAGCTTCCTGGGTGTTATCGGTGTTGGCCGTATCGCCCGTGGTCGCATCAAGCCGAACACGCCGGTCGTGGCTATCGACGCCGACGGCAAGAAGCGCAACGGTCGTATTCTCAAGCTGATGGGTCACCACGGCCTGCACCGTATCGACGTTGAAGAAGCAGCTGCCGGCGACATCGTCTGCATCAGCGGCTTCGAGCAACTGTTCATCTCCGACACTCTGTGCGACCCACTGAACGTCGAAGCGATGAAGCCGTTGACCGTCGATGAGCCAACCGTTTCCATGACCTTCCAGGTCAACGACTCGCCATTCTGCGGTAAAGAAGGCAAGTTCGTGACCAGCCGTAACATCAAGGAGCGTCTGGACAAGGAGCTGCTCTACAACGTGGCACTGCGCGTTGAAGAAGGCGACTCGGCCGACAAGTTCAAGGTTTCCGGCCGTGGTGAGCTGCACCTCTCGGTTCTGATCGAAACCATGCGTCGCGAAGGCTTCGAAATGGGCGTAGGTCGTCCTGAAGTGATCATCCGTATGGTTGATGGCGTCAAGCACGAACCGTACGAAAACGTGACCATCGACCTACCGGAAGAATCCCAGGGCGCGATCATGGAACAAATGGGCCTGCGCAAAGGCGACCTGACCAACATGGTTCCGGATGGCAAGGGCCGTGTGCGCCTTGAGTACAACATCCCGGCCCGTGGCCTGATCGGTTTCCGTAACGAGTTCCTGACCCTGACCTCCGGTGGCGGCATCCTGACTTCGATCTTCGATCGTTATGACGTGATGAAGTCCGGCGACATGTCCGGCCGTCAGAACGGTGTTCTGGTATCGGTTGCGACCGGCAAGGCACTGACCTACTCGCTGGAAACCCTGCAAGCGCGCGGCAAGCTGTTCGTCGAGCACGGCCAGGACATCTACGAAGGTCAAATCGTCGGCCTCAACAGCCGTGACAACGACCTGGGCGTGAACCCGACCAAAGGCAAGAAGCTCGACAACATGCGTGCTTCGGGCAAAGACGAAACCATCGCATTGGTTCCGCCGGTCAAGTTCACCCTGGAGCAAGCGCTGGAGTTCGTGCAGGAAGACGAACTGTGCGAAGTGACGCCTAAGTCGATTCGCCTGCGTAAGAAGATCCTTGGCGAAAGCGAGCGTACCCGCGCTGCCAAGAAAAGCGGTAACTGAGTTTCGACTTAGTTAATGGCTGAAAAAAACGCCCCTGATTGTGAGATCAGGGGCGTTAATGAGATGGTCACCCCCACACCCTGCGAGGGCTACGCTTTCGCAGGGTGTTTTGTTTTCGGAGGCCATCATTATGAGCGAGTCAGCGCTGATCGGGATCGATCTCGGTAAACACAGTTTCCACCTGCACGGCCAAGACAAATTGGGCCGAGAGGTGTTTCGCAAGAAGTTCTCGCGTCAACAGATGATGACGCTCTTCGGCAATCTGCCGGCCTGTACCGTGGTGATGGAAGCTTGTGCCGGGGCGCATTTCGTCGCTCGCCAGCTGATGGCCATGGGGCATGAAGCCAAACTGATTTCCCCGCAATTCGTCCGCCCCTTCGTCAAAGGCAACAAAAATGACTTCGTGGATGCCGAAGCCATTTGCGAGGCGGCTTCGCGTCCATCGATGCGCTTCGTTTCGCCTAAAACCGAGGCACAGCAGACGCTTTCCGTTCTGCATCGCCTGCGCGAGTCGCTGGTACGCGATCGCACCAAAACCGCCAATCAAATGCATGGTTTCCTACTGGAGTTCGGCATCAGCCTGCCCAAGGGCCTGGCGATCATGAAGCGGTTGGCGAGTATTTTGGCTGAGCATGAGTTGCCCGTTCGGTTGACAGTGCTGTTACAGCGCTTGCATGAGCATTTCTGTTATCTGGATGAACAGATCAAGGCGCTGGATAAAGAGCTGGCAAGCCAACTGGCCGACGATGATCTCGGCAGCCGCTTGCTGAGCTTGCCGTGTGTCGGGCCGATCACCGCCAGCCTGCTGGCTGTAGAGATGGGGGACGGCAGGCAGTACCGATGCAGCCGTGACTTCGCCGCCTCCGTGGGCTTGGTACCCAGGCAGTACAGCACCGGCGGCAGGGCTAATTTGCTGGGTATCAGCAAGCGCGGCGACAAGCACCTCAGGCAGTTGCTGGTTCAATGTGCTCGGGTCTATATGCAGAGGCTAGAACACCAGAAAGGGGCTCTGGCCGACTGGGTGCGCTCATTGCTTGGGCGACGACACTCGAACGTGGTGGCCTGCGCCCTGGCTAACAAGCTGGCGCGGATCGCGTGGGCGCTAGCGGCTCACCATACGCAATATGAAGCAGGGCCAGACGCGCTGAACGCCTGACCCTGCGGTTGTTGCAGTACCACGAATCACCCTTCAGGTTTTGCGATAGCTGAACAACGGATGACGTGAACGGCCCACCGGCCTGACGAAGAACCTGACATAAAAATCGGCTTCAGAAGCCGCGGCATTTTTCAGGATCGTCAGGCGCGACTCTCATCGTGGCGCGGGGCATGCCCTGGATCGACGCCGGATAGATTTAAGCAAGCCAACCACTTCACCCATTAATCAGTATTGCAAAAATGGGGGTGACCATAGATTTTTTATGCCCGGAATTTGTGCGTCGCTTCTTAGGGCCCTATCGCGAGCAGGCTCGCTCCCACAGTGGATTTTCAGCGGATACAGATGTTGTGTCCGGCATCAATCCAGTGTGGGAGCGAGCCTGCTCGCGATGACAGTGGTTCAGGCACCGCTGAACCATCTGTAGATCAAAACTTGTCCAACGTCCGCGGATTACGCTCGCGCTCCACTTCCTTGGGCTTGTAGGCGCAGTACCCCGGGCGCGGCCCGACCCGCGGATGGTTGCGGCAGGTATCCGGGCGTTTCTCATAAATGGTGCACAACCGGCTCTTGCGATCCAGATAAAGGCAATCATTGTTGCTCATGCGCTGGAGCGTGAAGATTTCGGATTTCTGGTTATAGCGCTCGACGATCCCTTCCTTTTGCAGGCGCTTGGCGATGTTTTTCGGCGGGTCCCCCAGTTCGAATTCATCGACGATACCGATTCGGATCAGGTCCTTGATCTTGACCTCCACCGGCAGTGTGCAGCAGCTCGACACGCAGGAACCGCACATTGGCGCGGAGTACTTGGCCCAGGTATCGATTCGGTCGATCTCCGCGGCGGCGATCAGGTTGGGCTTCATCATCAAGGTTTACCAGCATGCATCAGGGCGCGCGATCATACCGGGACTGGTGAAATTTTGAACGACCATCTGCCGGTTTTTTTTCGAGCCCGGTAAAACTCTCCCAGGACCGGCACGGCCCCTGCATTCATTCGCCCATACGGCAATTCCCTGGCGGCGATTCTCCGTCGCCATGGAAAAACCAACGAACCTGCGCCTGTAGTGCCTGTCAGACCGTCTAGGCTCAGACAATTTCATGCTCGTTCGAGGTCTCATCAATGACTCAAGAACCACTTGTTCGCGAAGCCGAAGTGGCTGCATTTCGCGATGCCGTGTTGACCAAACTCACTTACGCCGTCGGCAAGGACCCGGATCATGCGTTTGATCACGACTGGTTCGAAGCCATTGCCCTGGCCGCCCGCGACCATATGGTCGAGCACTGGATGGACCACACGCGGCAGATTTACCGCAAGGGCCAGAAGCGCGTTTATTACCTCTCCCTGGAATTTCTCATCGGCCGCTTGCTCTATGACAGCCTGAGCAACCTCGGCCTGCTGGACACTGCGCGCGAAGCCTTGACCGAACTGGGCGTGGATCTGGAGCGCATTCGCCTGCTCGAACCCGATGCGGCGTTGGGCAACGGCGGCCTCGGCCGGTTGGCGGCATGTTTCATGGAAAGCATGTCCACCTTGGGCATTGCCGGCCATGGCTACGGCATTCGTTACGAGCACGGCCTGTTTCGCCAGGCCATCGTTGATGGCTGGCAGCAGGAGCAAACCGAACACTGGCTGGATTTCGGCAACCCTTGGGAGTTCGAGCGGCCGGAAGTGGTTTACCCGATCGGCTTCGGCGGCAGCGTCGAGACCGTGACCGACGCCTCCGGCAATACCAAGCAAGTCTGGTCTCCGGGCGAAACCGTGCGAGCCATCGCCTATGACACCCCCGTGGTGGGTTGGCGCGGTGCCAGCGTCAACACCCTGCGTCTGTGGCGCGCCCGTGCCATGGAAGAGCTGCACCTGGAACGCTTCAACGCCGGCGACCATTTGGGTGCCGTGGCGGAAGTGGCCCGGGCCGAGAGTATCTCCCGCGTGCTGTACCCGGCCGACAGCACCGAGGCGGGCCAGGAATTGCGCCTGCGCCAGGAGTATTTCTTCGTCGCCGCCTCGCTGCAGGATTTGTTGCGCCGTCATCGCAACATGCACACCTCGGTATTGACCTTGGGCGATCACGCGGCGATCCAGCTCAACGACACTCACCCGTCGATCGCCGTGGCCGAATTGATGCGCCAATTGGTGGACGTCTACGACGTGGCCTGGGACGCCGCCTGGCAGATCACCCAGGACACGCTCTCCTACACCAACCACACGCTGCTGCCCGAAGCCCTGGAAACCTGGCCAGTGGGGCTGATGGAGCGCATGTTGCCCCGGCACATGCAGATCATTTACCTGATCAACGCCCAGCACATCGATGCTCTGCGGTCCAAGGGGGTGCACGATTTCGACGTGCTGCGCGCGGTGTCGCTGATCGAAGAAGACAATGGCCGCCGGGTGCGCATGGGCAACCTCGCCTTTCTCGGTTCCCACAGCGTCAACGGTGTGTCCGGGTTGCACACGCAACTGATGCGCAGCACGGTGTTCTCCGAGCTGCACAAGCTCTATCCCGAGCGGATCAACAACAAAACCAACGGCATCACGTTCCGCCGCTGGCTGTTTCAGGCCAACGCTGAACTGACCTCGATGATGGTCGATGCCCTGGGCCCGAGCGTGCTCGACAACCCCGAGGAACGCCTGATCGAGCTGGAGCCGTTCGCGGATCAGCCGGCGTTCCGCAAACAGTTCGCCGAACAGCGCCTGCACAGCAAAAAGGCCTTGGCGCATCTGATTCACGAGCGTTTGGGGGTTGCCGTGAACCCGGCGGCGATGTTCGACGTGCAGGTCAAACGGATCCATGAATACAAGCGCCAGTTGCTCAACCTGATGCACACGGTGGCGCTGTACCAGGCGATCCGCGCCGAACCGGAAGTGGACTGGGTGCCACGGGTGAAAATCTTCGCTGGCAAGGCCGCCGCCAGTTATCACCAGGCCAAGTTGATCATCAAGCTGACCAACGATATCGCCCGTGTGGTGAACAACGACCCGACCGTGCGTGGCCTGCTCAAAGTGGTGTTCCTGCCCAACTACAACGTCAGCCTGGCCGAGAGCATCATCCCGGCGGCGGACCTTTCCGAGCAGATATCCACGGCCGGTTTTGAAGCGTCAGGCACCAGTAACATGAAGTTCGGTCTTAACGGTGCGCTGACTATCGGCACCATGGACGGCGCCAACGTGGAGATGCATGAGCGCGTGGGCGGTGAGCACATGTTCATCTTCGGCCTGACGGCCGAGCAGGTGGAGGCCCGCAAGCAGAACGGCGAGTTCAGTGCCGCGCCGGACATTGCCGCGTCCCATCGCCTCAACGATGTGTTGCAGGCTATTCGCGGCGGGGTGTTTTCGCCGGACGATCCGATGCGCTACACCGGGCTTGTCGATTCGCTGGTGGATTACGATCGCTTTCTGGTCTGCGCCGACTTCGACTCTTACTGGGATGCCCAGGCCAGGGTCGAAGAACGTTGGCACGACGCCCAGCACTGGTGGCGTTCGGCGGTGCTCAACACCGCGCGCATGGGCTGGTTTTCCTCCGACCGGACCATTCGGGAATACGCCACCGACATCTGGAAAGCCCTGGAGTAGCAGTTGCAGGAAATGTGAGCGAAGCCCAACGGTGGTTGGGCTTGGTAGATATACTAAGCGCCAGTTTCGCCGGGCTGTGTGGCCGGTTTAGTGCTTGAGGCGCCAGCAATCCATTGTGGGAGCGAGCCTGCTCGCGATAACGGTGTGTCAGCCAACCTGTTTGGTAACTGACGGACCGCTATCGCGAGCAGGCTCGCTCCCACAAGGTTTGTGTGGTTCCACTAGACTGAACCAGACACCGCTTCACCCCGGTTACGCCCGCAAAGGGCCGCTTAGGGATATCGACCATGCAATGGATTTTGATGCTGTTGGGCCTGGCATTTGGCTGGGTGGTGGATGAGTCGTTCGCCGATGCGCTGATAGGCGCGTTACTGGGCCTTGGCATCGCTCAGGGGATTGGTCTGCGTCGCCTCGGCGCCCACGCCGCCGAACAGCAGAACCAGTTGCAAACGGCCCAGCGCACCTTGAGCGCACTGGAGCAGCGGCTGATCGCGCTTGAGCGCAGCACGGTCGCAGCCTCCGAACCGCCGCCATCGCCCGAGATCGTCGTGGCCCAGGCACCGGAATCCGAAATCCCACCTGAGCCGGAGCTGGTTTGGGAACTGCCGCCTGACCTTGAAGCCCTTCCGGCGATGACCACACAAGCCAGTCAGCCGTTGCCCGACGACGTATGGAAGTCTGCGCCGGCCGCCCCCAAACCGGTCCAGCCGGAACCGGCTGCCCCTCGTGGTCCGAATCTGTTCGAGCGTGCCGTCGCGGGGGCGCGTAACTGGCTGTTTGGCGGTAATACCGTATTGCGGGTCGGGGTGGTGCTGTTGTTCCTCGGCCTGGCGTTTCTGCTGCGCTATGCCACTGAAGGCATGGTCGTGCCCATCGAGTTGCGTTATGCCGGCGTCGCGGCCAGTGCGTTGGGCCTGTTAGGCCTAGGCTGGTGGCTGCGCCAGCGCAACAGCAACTACGCGCTGATGTTGCAGGGCACCGGGATCGCCGTGCTGTACCTGACCGTGTTCGCCGCCATGCGCCTGCATCCGCTGCTCGACTCGAAAGCGGCCTTGGGCTTGCTGGTGGCGGTCACGGTGTTCTCGGCGATTCTGGCGGTCACCCAAAATGCCCTCGGCCTGGCTGCGGTGGCAGCGTTGGGCGGGTTTGCCGCGCCGATCCTGACTTCCACCGGCAGCGGTAACCATGTCGCGCTGTTCAGCTACTTCATCCTGCTCAATGCCGGCATTCTGGCGATTGCCTGGTTCAAGGCCTGGCGCCTGCTCAACCTGATTGGTTTTGTCGGCACCTTCGGCATCGGTTTCGCCTGGGGCTTGCGCTCTTATGGGCCGGAACTGCTCTGGAGCACCGAGCCGTTCCTGATTGTTTTCTTCCTGATGTACCTGGCGATCGGCTTGTTGTTTACCCGACGCAAGCTGCTGGAAATGGGCGACGGGCCCGAGGACGAAGGCCGCGATGCGCTATTGCGCTGGTCGGCCCGCAAGGGCGACTACGTGGACGGCACCCTGTTGTTCGGCCCGCCCCTGGTGGGGTTCGGTCTGCAGTTCGCGCTGGTGCAGCATCTGGAGTTCGCCGCAGCGTTCAGCGCCCTGGCCCTGGGCATCATCTACATGGGGCTGGCGCGGGTATTGATGGGGGGGCGCGCCGTCCTGTTGGCCGAAACCTGCCTGGCCTTGGGGGTGATTTTTGCCAGCCTGGCGATTCCCCTGGGCCTCGATGCTCGGTGGACCGCGGCGGCATGGGCCGTGGAAGGGGCGGGGATTTTCTGGCTGGGCCTGCGTCAGCAGCGGCCTTTGGCTCGGGCTTTTGCCTTGCTGCTGCAACTGGGCTCGGCGCTGGCTTTTGTCAGCGAGTTGCGTCAGGGCGACAGCAGCCTGATCGATGGCGCCCCGCTGGGGGCGTTGATGCTGGGTGGCGCCTTGCTGTTCAGTTTCTACCAGTTGCGCAAGACCGCGCCTGAGCACGCCACACGCTGGGAGCGCCAAGGCCTGCCGGTGCTGGCAGTGCTGGGCTTGAGTTTTCTCTATCTGCTGGCGCCGTTGTTCTTCTTCACTCACGGCACTGCCATCGCCTGGGCCTTGGCCGGTCTGGTGACGCTGTTCGCGGGCCTGCGCCTGCAATCGCGCAGCTTCCTGTTTACCGCGTTCGCAGTACAACTGCTGGGTGGCGCGTTGTTTCTGTTGCGTTTGCAGGGGGCCGAAGGGGATTCGACCGCCGTGTTCAGCGCTGGCTGGAGCGGTTTGCTCAGCGCCTCCCTGATCGGCCTGGCGCTGATTGGCGGCATGCTGCTGGCGGCACGCGATGACATGGTGCGCAACGATGTCCGATTGCTGCGCGGGCTGTCGGTGGTGCTGCTGGCAGGGTTGGTGCTGATCAACCTCGCCGTGCTCTTCGTCCTGCCCTGGCAAACGGCGAGCGGTGTATGGGCGGCCAGCGGCCTGTTGATCATCTGGCTGAGCCTGTACCTGAAGCAGCGCGTGAGTTTCGTGTTTGGCCTGTTGTTGCAGTTGATCGGCGGCGCGGCGTTTCTTGCCGCCGGGTCGGCGCTGCTTGGGCCGCTGAGTGCCGAGGATCTGCGGCCCCTGGCTCACAGCGGGTTCTGGACGCCGCTGGTGCTGGGACTGGCGGCGCTGGTAGGCGCCTGGCGATTGCAGCGCGGTCATCCGTCGGTGGTGTTCCAGGCCTTGAGCTTGCAGCGGTTGTCCGAGTTGCTGCTGGTCTGGGGCGCAGGCTGGTGGGCGCTGGCGTGGGGCAGCGAAGTGCTGCGCTTTGCACCGCAGCACCTGCAAGGTCATTTGATGCTGATCGTCGCGGCAATCAGTGTGGCGCTGTGGGCATTGCTGGCGCTGCGTTTGAAATGGCCGGCGATGGGGTTGCTATGCACCTTGCTGATACCTGTGGCCGGCTGTGTGCTGGTCGCGACCGGGCACAACCGTTATCACCCGGCGGCGGATTTCGGCTGGCTGGCCTGGTTGGCCGTGTTCGCCGTGCATTTGCTTTCCCTGAAACGTCTGGCACCGCTGCTACCGGCCCGGGCGCGCAGCACCGCCCATGTGCTCGGTTGCTGGCTGCTGATCGGTGTGCTGGCGCTGGAGGTGCGTTACGGCCTGCTGTTGTTGTCCGAGCAGTACAACGCCTGGCGCTGGCTGGGTTGGGCGATGCTGCCGAGCCTGTACCTGGTGCTGATGGCCGCGCCGCGGGCCTGGCCGTGGCCGGTCTCGGCCCATCCACGCGAATATCGTGTGTACGCGGCGGCACCCCTGGCCCTGTTGATGCTGGGCTGGTTCTGGCTGGCCAACACCTTCAGCGACGGCAGCGCCGAGCCGTTGCCCTATGTGCCGTTGCTCAACCCGTTGGAGCTGGGCTTGCTGTTCGCCTTGTTTGGCGTCTACGCATGGACCCGCAGCGCGGTGGCGCAACTGGCAATCCGATGGGGTCATGCCGGACACGTCGCCCAGTTGATCGCCGGCGTGTCGCTGTTCGCGTTCTTCACCGCCGTGGTGATGCGCAGTGCCCACCACTGGATCGGCGTGCCGTTCGAGCTGGATGCGTTGCTCGAATCCATGTTTGTGCAGGCCGGGCTGTCCATCGTCTGGACCCTGATTGCCCTGGGCCTGATGATCGGCGGGCATCTGCGCCATCGTCGTGAGGTCTGGCTGATCGGTGCGGCGTTGATCGCCGTGGTGGTGGCCAAGCTGTTCTTTGTCGAATTGAGCAACCGTGGCGGTCTGGCGCGGATCGTGTCGTTTATCGGCGTGGGTGTATTGCTGTTGGTGGTGGGCTACTTCGCGCCGCTGCCGCCAAAACGCCCGGAAGGGGGCTCGCGGACCGAGCCGCCAATACCTGTCAGTGAGGGAGTGTCGTCTTGAGTCACAAGTTGAGTCGCATCGGGTTGGGCGTGGTGGGGTTGTGGGTGGCCTTGTCGGTGACGGCCCAGGAACAGCCGGCGGACTTTGCCCATCAGGTGCCATTGGCCTTGAGCGGCGAGGGGCCCTGGTATCGCCTGGCGTTGCCCCTGGAGATTCAGTTGCAAGCGCGCCAGACCGATCTGAGCGACCTGCGGGTGTTCAACGCCGCCGGGCAGGCACAGGCCTACGCATTGGTTCGCGAGACGGCCCGGAGCCGGGAAAACAGCACCACCGACGTGAAGTGGTTCCCGTTGTACAACGCCGCCGATGACAACGAGCGCGCGCCCAGCGTACGGGTGCAATCGAGCGCCAACGGCACGCTGGTGCAGGTGCAACCGTCCAGCCGGCTCGAGGCGGGGGAGGAGGAACTGCGCGGCTGGCTGCTGGATGCCAGTGCGATCAAGGCGCCCTTGCAACAGTTGATCCTCGACTGGACCAGCGAGCGCGACGGCTTCCAGCGCTTCACCATCGAAGCCAGTGACGACCTGCAGCACTGGCAGGCATGGGGCGAAGGCCAGGTGGCGCGGCTGACCTTTGCTGATGAGCGGGTGGAGCAACATGAGGTCAGCTTGCCAGGACAGCCGGCGCGTTATCTGCGGTTGTTGTGGGAATCGCCGTCATCGGCGCCGGTGTTGACCTCGGCCCAGTTGCAGAGCGGCAGTCGCGAGAGCCTGCCGTTGCCGTTGGTCTGGTCGCAGCCTTTGGCCGGTAGCACCACGAAGGCTGGACAATACACCTGGCAGTTGCCCATGGGGTTGAATGTCGAACAGGTGCAGGTCGAACTGAGCCAGGCCAACAGCCTGGCACCAGTGACCCTGGCCGGACGGCGTGAAAGCAGCCAGCCGTGGCAATCGCTGGGCAGCGGCTTGCTGTATCGCCTGACCCAGAACGGCCAGGATGTGTTGCAGAACCAACTGCAGCTGTCGGGGCAGACCGTGCAGCAATTGAAGCTGACGGTGGACGAACGTGGCGGTGGCCTCGGTGCCCAAGCGCCAGCCTTGCGTTTTGCCGTGCGCCCGACCCAAGTGGTGTTCCTGGCGCGGGGCGAGGGGCCCTACAGCCTGGCGCTGGGCAATGCGACGGCGAAAGCGGCCAGCCTGCCACTGGCCACGCTGGTGCCCGATTACAAGCCGTCACGCCTGGCGACCTTGGGTACGGCGACGCTGAGCGGTGCGGCCACCTCGACACCGGTTACCGCCGCCACGCCTGCGACCGTCGAGACCAACTGGAAGAAGATCGGCTTGTGGGCGGTGTTGCTGATCAGCGTACTGGTCCTCGCGGCGATGGCATTGAGCTTGCTGCGCAAGCCGCCGGTCAAAAACTGAGGTGCTGCGCACCCATCGCGAGCAGGCTCGCTCCCACACTGGATTTATGGCGTATACAAAAACTGTGTCCGCAGAAGATCAAATGTGGGAGCGAGCCTGCTCGCGATAGCGTCCTCTCGACAACAGAAATACCCAAGCGAGGCGCGACCCCGTGAACTCAATCCTCCATTCCCCGTCTCATAGGAGGAATTAAGTCCCGACTCGCGCTAAACTGCGCAGGTTTTTCCGCCCCCTATTCTTCGGAGCCGTCCATGTCCCGCGTTACCTTGAGTCGCTATTTGATTGAGCAGACCCGCAGCAACAACACCCCTGCCGATCTGCGCTTTTTGATCGAAGTGGTGGCGCGTGCATGCAAGGAGATCAGCCACGCCGTATCCAAAGGCGCCCTGGGTGGTGTCCTGGGCAGCATGGGCACCGAAAACGTGCAGGGTGAAGTGCAGAAGAAGCTCGACGTGCTCTCTAACGAAATCCTGCTCGAAGCCAACGAATGGGGCGGCCACCTGGCCGGCATGGCGTCCGAGGAAATGGACAACGCCTACCAGATCCCAGGCAAATACCCCAAGGGTGCCTACCTGCTGGTGTTCGACCCACTGGACGGTTCGTCGAACATCGATATCAACGCGCCAGTGGGCACCATCTTCTCGGTACTGCGTTGCCCGAACGAATACCTGAGCCAGAATGAAGCCTTGAATGAAAAGGCGTTCCTGCAGCCAGGCACCGAACAAGTCGCCGCCGGTTATGCCATCTATGGCCCGCAGACCATGCTGGTGCTGACCCTGGGCGACGGCGTCAAGGGCTTCACGCTGGACCGTGAGATGGGCAGCTTCGTCCTGACCCACGAAGACATCACCATTCCTGAAACCACCCAGGAATTCGCCATCAACATGTCCAATCAGCGTCACTGGGAAGCCCCGGTACAACGCTACGTGGGCGAATTGCTGGCCGGTGAAGAAGGTCCGCTGAAAAAGAACTACAACATGCGCTGGGTCGCCGCGATGGTCGCGGACGTACACCGCATCCTGACCCGTGGCGGTCTGTTCATGTACCCGCGCGACAGCCGCGAGCCGTCCAAGCCGGGCAAACTGCGTCTGATGTACGAAGCCAACCCGATGTCGTTCCTGGTGGAACAGGCTGGCGGTGCGTCCACTGACGGTCACCAGCGTATTCTCGACATCCAGCCCGAAGGCCTGCACCAGCGTGTGGCGGTGTTCCTTGGCTCGAAGGAAGAGGTCGCCCGCGCCACGGCCTACCACAAGGAATAAATCATGGCCCCACCTTGGCAGCCGTTGCTCGATTGGTGGTTTGGCTCAGCCAGATCGCCGGACGAAATAGCCGCTGACAAGGGCAAGCTGTGGTTCGGCAAACGGCATGATCGCCAAGCGCAAGAGCGCTTCGGCGATCAGGTCGAGCAGGCACTGGCCGGCGGATTGACCGACTGGGCGCAACGCCCCGAAGGCTGGCTGGCTCTGGTGCTGCTGCTTGATCAGCTCCCGCGGATGATCTTTCGCGACTCTCCCAAGGCTTTTTCCGGTGACCTGCGTGCCCAAGCGCTGGTGGCCCAAGGCATGGCGGCGGGTTTCGACCGGCAACTCGAACCTATCCAGCGGGTGTTCATCTACCTGGTGCTCGAACATTGCGAAAACCTGGCGGTGCAGAATGAAGCGGTGTCCCGTTTCATCGAACTGACCCGCGAGCAGCCCGAGGCGGATCGGGCGGTGTTCGAAGACAACCTGGATTACGCCGAGCGGCATCAGAAGATCATTGCGCGGTTTGGACGTTTCCCCCATCGCAATGCGGTGTTGGGGCGTGAGTCCACGGCTGATGAAATCGAGTTTTTGAACAGGCCTGGGTCCAGGTTCTAGATTGCGTCGCGGCTACTATCGCCATCGCGAGCAGGCTCGCTCCCACAGTTGATCTTTGGTGATCGCGGATTTTGTGTCCGACAGAGATCGGTGTGGGAGCGAGCCTGCTCGCGATGGGCCCGCCCGGGCACTAGATTCGGAAACTACCCACCAACTGCTTCAACCGCGCCGCTTGCTGTTCAAGGTCGGCACAGGCCCGCAATGTCGCTTGCAGGTTTTCCACGCCTTCCTGGTTCAGCGTGTTGATTTCGGTGATGTCGACGTTGATCGATTCCACCACGGCGGTCTGCTCTTCTGTGGCGGTGGCCACGGACTGGTTCATGCCGTCGATTTCACCGATGCGCTGGGTCACGCTGCCCAGGCGTTCGCCGGCCTGGTTGGCGATGCCGACGCTGCTTTCGCTCTGGCGCTGGCTGTCGGTCATGGTCAGGACCGCTTCCCGGGCGCCGACTTGCAGCTCCTCGATCATCTTCTGCACCTGCTGCGCCGAATCCTGGGTGCGATGAGCCAGGTTGCGCACTTCATCGGCCACCACCGCGAAGCCGCGACCGGCTTCACCGGCCCGGGCGGCTTCGATGGCGGCGTTCAGGGCGAGCAGGTTGGTCTGCTGGGAAATGCTGGTAATCACCTCAAGGATCTGGCCGATGTTCACCGTATTGTTGTTCAGGGTTTCGATGTTGCCGCACGAATCGCTGATCTTGGCGGACAATTGCTGCATGGCGGTGATGGTTTTATCCACCACGTGTTGACCGTCTTCGGCCAGGCTGCGGGCATCGCTGGAATGTTGCGAGGCGAGGGCGGCGTTCTGGGCGATTTCCTGGGCGGCGGCACCGAGCTGGTTGATCGCCGCGGCCACGCTGCTGGTGCGTGAAGCCTGCTGATCGGAATTGACCATCGACGAGTTTGACGCGCTGACCACACGCAGCGCGACTTCGTTGACCAGACCGGTGGCCGAGGCCACTTCGCGGATCGACGTGTGAATACGCTCCACGAAACGGTTGAAGGACGTGCCCAGAGCGCCGAATTCGTCCTGGCCATGGATGGTCAGACGGCGTGTCAGGTCGCCTTCGCCTTCGGCGATGTCATGCATGGCGCGGCCCATGGTCAGCAGCGGTTGCATCAGCACGCGGATCAGCATGCCCAGCAGGGCAATGATGAATACCACGGCAATCACCATGGCGATCAGCGCCGAAGTACGGAACTCGCTGAGCATCGCCAGGGCAGTGTTCTTGTCGAGCACCAGCGCCACGTACCAGTCGGCCCCCGGTACGCCATTGACCCGCGTGAAGGAGAGGTATTGAGTCTTGCCGTCGAGCTCGACTTCTTTCATGCCTGGGCTGACGTGCAGTGCACCGTCAGGGTAGGCCTCGGCCAGGGTCTTGAGTACGCGCTTGCTGTCGGGGTGGATGAGGATCTTGCCGTCGGCGCTGACGATGAACGCATGGCCGTGGCCGCCGAAATTCAGCGAGTTGATGATGGCGCTGACGCTGGACAGGTCGATGTCCGCACCGGCCACGCCGATCATCTGGTTCTGATGTTGTACCGGGGTGGCGACGGTTATTACCAGTTTGCCCGACGAGGCGGCGATGTAGGGTTCGGTGACGATGGTTTGTTGGGCGCTGTTGGCGGCCTTGTACCAGCCACGGGCGCGGGGATCGTAGTCGGCCGCACGATTGCCGGCCGGTACCGAGAACATCACGCCGTCGGTGCCACCGAAATAGCTGAGCTGGAAGTTGCCGGTGTAGGCCGGTAGGCCCACGGCGCGCTTGAGACTATCGGCACTGCTGCCGTCCACGGCAATCTGCTGGGCCAACGATTGCAGCAATTGGGTGCGGCCTTCGACCCAGGTTTGAATGTTGCGGCTGGTCAGGCTGCCGAGCTCCTGCATGGAGGTCTCGGTGCTGGCTTGCAAGCCCTGGCGCTGACGGTAGTCGTTGAACAGGATGAAGCAAGCGAATGCAACGGCTACCACGAGCGCAGCAGCCAGCAGGATTTTGTGGCTGAATTTCATGTTTCTGGTCATTAAGAACGCTACCGCAGAGGAGCTGGTCAGGAAGGGGCGTCAATTTGCCATAACACCTGGCATCGCGCTGCTCTTTTTATCGGCTCCACAGCGCTTTGAATCAGGTGCGCGCAGGCTAAACCCGACGAAATACACGACGGCGTCACAAACGGGTTGATTCATCCATGAAACACCTGCCCAAAGCCCAACAAATACTGGGTCTGTCGGGGAACCAGATAGGGGTTTTCTCTTCTAAGGTTCTGGTTGGCACCCTGCCACCCCCTTCCGTTCCAGGAGTTACACCATGTCGCTGCGATCTATCGCCCTGTTGTCCTTGTGCGTCTTGTTGACGGCATGCAGCAAGGTCAACCAGGAAAACTATTCGAAACTGTCTGCCGGCATGCCCAAGGCCGAAGTCGAAGCGTTGTTGGGGAAACCGACCGATTGTTCGGGCGCGCTCGGCATGTCCAGTTGCACCTGGGGCGACCAGAAGAGCTTTATCAGCGTGCAGTACGCCGGTGACAAAGTGTTGATGTTTTCCGGCCAAGGCCTGAAGTAAACCGGGGCCACCGGCCCGCGGGAGAAAAATAATGATGCGGTTATTGTTAGTGCTTTTTGCCGGCCTGGTATTGGCTGGCTGTGCCACTTCTGGCGAAGACCCGTTGGCGCCAAAGACTGTCAACAGCGTCGACCTCAAGCGTTACCAAGGGACCTGGTACGAGTTGGCCCGTCTACCGATGTACTTCCAGCGCAACTGCGCGCAATCCGAAGCCCACTACACCCTCAAGCCTGACGGCAATGTGGATGTGTTCAACCGCTGCCTGACCTCGGACTGGCAGTGGGAAGAAGCCAGGGGCACTGCAACGCCTCAAGTGCCGGGCAAGACCGACAAGCTCTGGGTCGAGTTTGATAACTGGTTTTCGCGGATCGTGCCGGGTGTAGCGAAGGGGCAATACTGGGTCCTGTATGTCAGCGATGATTACAAGACCGCCATCGTCGGTGACCCGAGTCGTCGCTACATGTGGTTGCTGTCCCGAACCCCGACGGTCAATGGCGTTGTGCGCGAAGAACTGCTGAGCAAGGCGCGCCAGCAGGGTTACGACACAACACGGTTGATCTGGCGTGCCTCGGATCGGCAGATGGCCAAGACTTCGGATTGATAGTCACCGATCAAATGTGGGAGCGAGCCTGCTCGCGATGAGGTCGTCACATTCAACACAGATGTTGACTGATAGACCGCCATCGCGAGCAGGCTCGCTCCCACAGTTTTTGTGGTCAACCCAACAGTTCGCGCAAGACTTGAGTAAACGCCCGCGCACTGTCCTCCTCCCCGGCATGATGCCCGTCACGCACGACCCATTGCCCGCCAACCATCACATCCCGCACCTGACGATCTGCGCCGGCAAACAGCCAGCGATTGAGAATCCCATCGCCGTTGGCGCTGGCCAGGTACGGATCGTTGCCATCGAGCACCAGCCAGTCGGCGCGCTTGCCCACTTCGAGGGCGCCGACCGGTTGTCCCAACGCCTGGGCACCCCCTTGCAGCGCGGCATCGAACAAGGTGCGCCCGATCATCGGTTGATCGGTCCGATACAAGCGGTTGCGCCGTTGATCTCGCAGGCGCTGGCCGTATTCCAGCCAGCGCAGCTCTTCCACCACGCTCAACGACACATGGCTGTCGGAACCGATCCCAAGACGTCCGCCCTGGGCGAGGAAATCCACCGCCGGGAAAATCCCATCACCCAGGTTGGCTTCGGTGGTCAGGCACAGGCCGGCAATCGCTTGGCTCCTGGCCATGAGGCTGACTTCGTGAGCATTGGCGTGGGTGGCGTGGACCAGGCACCAGCGCTGATCCACCTCGGTGTTTTCGTACAGCCATTGCAGCGGTCGGGCGCCACTCCAGCTCAGGCAGTCGTCGACTTCCTTTTGCTGCTCGGCAATGTGGATGTGCACCGGGCAATGGCGGTCGCTGGCGGCCAGCACTTCCTGGATTTGCCCGGGGGTCACGGCGCGCAGCGAGTGGAAACACAAACCCAGCGCCTGGGCTGGTTGCCCGGCCAGGATCGGCTGCAAGCGTGACTGAAGTTTCAAGTAGTTTTCGGTGCTGTTGATGAATCGACGTTGCCCGTCATTGGGGGCCTGGCCACCGAAACCGGAATGGCTGTAGAGCACCGGCAGCAGGGTCAGGCCGATGCCGGCGGCGCTGGCGGCCTGGCTGATGCGCAGGGCCAGTTCCGCCGGGTCGGCGTAAGGCGTGCCGTCGGTGTCGTGGTGTACATAATGGAATTCGGCGACCGAGGTGTAACCGGCCTTGAGCATTTCGATGTACAGCTGTCGGGCGATGATGCCGAGCTGATCGGGGCTGATTTTTCCGACGAGGCTGTACATCAGGTCGCGCCAGGTCCAGAAACTGTCGTTGGGGTTGCCCGCCACTTCCGCCAGCCCGGCCATGGCCCGCTGGAAGGCGTGGGAGTGCAGGTTCGGCATGCCAGGCAACAGTGGCCCGCCCAGCCGTTCGGCGCCGTTTGCCTGGGAATCGGCCTGGATATGAGTCAAGACGCCGCTGGCGTCGACTTCAAAACGTACATCATGGGCCCATCCACTAGGCAGCAGCGCGCGTTCGGCAAAGAAGGCGGACATGGTTCAACCTCATCGTGCGTAATTTGTATATACATATACAGACGTTTGCCTGCCCGGTAAACTCCGGCAAGCTAGCACCCTTCTTTTGCAGAACAAGGAACCGCCGTGCCGACTCCGCCTGCCAAACCGCCGCTGGCCGCAAACATGGGCGACAGTCCGGCGCCCTTGTACGCCCGCGTCAAACAGATGATCACCCAGCAGATCGACAGTGGAAACTGGCCGCCGCATTACCGCGTGCCATCGGAAAGCGAACTGGTCAGCCAACTGGGTTTCAGCCGCATGACCATCAACCGTGCCCTGCGTGAGATGACCGCCGACGGCCTGTTGGTGCGCATGCAGGGCGTCGGCACCTTCGTGGCCGAGCCCAAGAGCCAGTCGGCGTTGTTCGAAGTGCATAACATTGCCGACGAGATCGCCTCCCGAGGCCATCGCCATACGTGCAAGGTCATCACACTGGAGGAAGAGGCCGCCGGTTCCGAGCGCGCCCTGGCCCTGGACATGCGCGAAGGCCAGAAGGTATTCCATTCGCTGATCGTTCATTTCGAAAACGACATCCCCGTGCAAATCGAGGACCGTTTCGTCAATGCCCTGGTGGCCCCGGACTACCTCAAGCAGGACTTCACCCTGCAAACGCCCTACGCCTACCTCAATCAGGTTGCGCCGCTGACCGAAGGCGAGCACGTGGTTGAAGCGATTCTCGCTGAGGCGAGCGAGTGCAAGCTGCTGCAGATCGAACGGGGCGAGCCATGCCTGTTGATTCGCCGCCGCACCTGGTCGGGGCGTCAGCCGGTAACCGCCGCGCGCCTGATTCACCCCGGTTCCCGTCATCGTCTGGAAGGACGCTTTCATAAATGATCAAGCAGATGAAAGTTCTGCGCGCCGCCGATTATCCACGCATGCCATGGAAAAACGGCGGCGGCAGCACCGAAGAAATTACCCGTGATGCGGGTACCGGCCTGGACGGTTTCGGCTGGCGCCTGTCGATTGCCGATATTGCTGAGTCGGGTGGCTTTTCCAGCTTCGCCGGTTACGAGCGGGTCATCAGTGTCTTGCAGGGTGACGGCATGACGCTGAACGTCGATGGTCAGGTTACGCGGGCTTTGCATCCGCTGGACCCTTTTGCATTCAACGGCGAGAGCCATGTGCACTGTACGTTGCTGGGCGGGCCGATTCGTGATTTCAACCTGATCTACGCGCCACTGCGTTACCGCGCGCGGTTGCAGTGGATGGGCGGCCAGCAGCGGTTTTTCAGTGAGGCGGGGACGGTGTTGGTGTTCAGTGCGGCTCCGACGCTGAGGGTCAAGATTGATACGGCTGTCGAGGCACTGGGGCTTTACGACTGCCTGCAACTGAGCGGTAACACCGGATTGCTGGAGATATCAACTGCTGGCCAGTGCTGTGTGATCGAGCTGACTGCTCACTGACCTCAGACGTGTAGGCCATTGTGGCGAGGGAGCTTGCTCCCGCTCGACTGCGCAGCAGTCGCAAAAAATATAGGGCTGCTTCGCACCCCAGCGGGAGCAAGCCCCCTCGCCACAAAAGCCTGATCGTTGTTCCTTCTACTCGCACCAACTTGTTACCGAATGCCCCAGCGTGGCGCAACGCCACGCTTTATTGGCCCTTCCTTCCAGTACCAAAAATCCCCTTCAGAAATTTCATTTTCCGCTAGAGCCCTTTAATTACGGGACTCACAACCATGCTCGTCGTTTTCCTTGGGCGCGCATTCATCAAGTTGGCCGCCTGATTGCATATGCTTGTACATACAAGTAAAGACGTATGCGTATGAGTCACCATTGCTCAACGTAACGTGCCTGGAAATCGCGCCCATTGCCTGGGCTGGTCTGGATTGATCGCTGAGGAGTTCTTGCTGTGACCGACGCTACCCGCAAACCCGAAAAATACCGTGACGTTGAAATCCGTGCCCCACGCGGTAACACCCTGACCGCCAAGAGCTGGCTGACCGAAGCGCCGCTGCGCATGTTGATGAACAACCTCGACCCCGAAGTGGCCGAGAACCCCAAGGAACTGGTGGTTTACGGTGGCATCGGCCGTGCGGCGCGTAACTGGGAGTGCTACGACAAGATCGTCGAAAGCCTGACCAACCTCAACGACGACGAAACCCTGCTGGTGCAATCCGGCAAGCCGGTGGGCGTGTTCAAAACCCACAGCAACGCTCCTCGCGTGTTGATCGCCAACTCCAACCTGGTGCCGCACTGGGCCAGTTGGGAACACTTCAACGAACTGGACGCCAAGGGCCTGGCCATGTACGGCCAGATGACCGCCGGCAGCTGGATCTACATCGGCAGCCAGGGCATCGTCCAAGGCACCTACGAGACCTTCGTCGAGGCCGGTCGCCAGCATTACGACGCCAACCTCAAGGGGCGCTGGGTCCTCACGGCCGGCCTGGGCGGCATGGGCGGTGCGCAGCCGTTGGCCGCGACCCTGGCCGGTGCTTGCTCGCTGAACATCGAATGCCAGCAGGTGAGCATCGATTTCCGCCTCAAGACTCGTTATGTCGACGAACAGGCCACTGATCTGGACGACGCCCTGGCCCGTATCGAGAAATACACCGCAGAAGGCAAGGCGATCTCCATCGCGCTCTGTGGCAACGCCGCCGAAATCCTGCCGGAAATGGTCCGTCGCGGTGTGCGCCCGGACATGGTCACCGACCAGACCAGCGCCCACGACCCGCTCAACGGTTACCTGCCGGCCGGCTGGACCTGGGACGAGTACCGCGCCCGCGCCAAGACTGAGCCTGCTGCCGTGGTCAAAGCGGCCAAACAATCGATGGCCGTCCACGTCAAAGCCATGCTGGCCTTCCAGAAAATAGGCGTGCCGACCTTCGACTACGGCAACAACATCCGTCAGATGGCCCAGGAAGAGGGCGTCGAAAATGCCTTCGATTTCCCAGGGTTCGTGCCGGCGTATATCCGTCCGCTGTTCTGCCGTGGCATCGGTCCGTTCCGCTGGGCTGCGCTGTCGGGCGACCCGCAGGACATCTACAAGACCGACGCCAAGGTCAAGGAACTGATCCCCGACGACGCCCATCTGCACAACTGGCTGGACATGGCCCGCGAGCGCATCAGCTTCCAGGGTCTGCCGGCGCGTATCTGCTGGGTCGGCCTGGGCCAGCGTGCCAAGCTGGGCCTGGCGTTCAACGAAATGGTGCGCAGCGGCGAATTGTCGGCCCCTATCGTGATCGGCCGCGACCACCTGGACTCCGGTTCCGTGGCCAGCCCCAACCGCGAAACCGAAGCCATGCAGGACGGTTCCGATGCCGTGTCCGATTGGCCGTTGCTCAACGCCTTGCTCAACACCGCCAGCGGCGCGACCTGGGTGTCGCTGCACCATGGCGGCGGCGTCGGCATGGGCTTCTCCCAGCATTCGGGCATGGTCATTGTCTGCGACGGCACCGACGAAGCGGCCGAGCGAATTGCCCGCGTGCTGCACAACGATCCGGGTACTGGGGTGATGCGCCATGCTGATGCTGGCTACCAGATCGCGATTGATTGCGCCAAGGAACAGGGGCTGAACCTGCCGATGATCACCGGCAAGTAACCCCGGAGCCCATGTGGGAGCGAGCTTGCTCGCGATGTGGCCGGCACATTCAACACTTGTGTTGGCTGATAGGCCGCCATCGCGAGCAGGCTCGCTCCCACAAAAAAGCAACGCTCGAACTAGGACAATCCACAGAGGTTGAACCATGGCCGTCACCCGCACACGCGCAAGCAGCAAGCCGTTGATCGAGAGGCGTTCGATCGACTACATACCGGAAGCGGAGAGACACGGCCGATTGTTGAGCCAGTTCACCCTCTGGATGGGTGCCAACCTGCAAATCACTGCCATTGTCACCGGCGCATTGGCGGTGGTGCTGGGTGGTGATGTGTTCTGGTCGTTGATCGGTTTGCTGATCGGCCAACTGCTCGGCGGTGGCGTCATGGCGTTGCATGCCGCGCAAGGGCCCAAGCTTGGCCTGCCGCAGATGATCTCCAGCCGGGTGCAGTTCGGTGTGTACGGCGCGGCCATCCCGATCGTGCTGGTGTGCCTGATGTACCTGGGTTTCACCGCAACCGGAACCGTGCTTTCCGGCCAGGCGCTGGGCCAGTTGTTTGGTGTCAGCGACAGTGTCGGCATCCTCATTTTCGCCAGTACCATCGTGCTGGTCACGGTGCTCGGTTATCGGGTGATTCACTTCATTGGCCGTGTCGCCAGCGTCATTGGTGTGATCGCCTTTGTTTACCTGTTCGCTCGCCTGATGAGCCAGACGGACGTTGGCGCACTCCTGCAAATCCGCCATTTCAGCTGGAGCAGTTTCCTGCTTGCGGTGTCGCTCGCGGCTTCCTGGCAGATCGCCTTCGGCCCCTACGTGGCGGACTATTCGCGTTACCTGCCGAGCAAGACTTCCTCGGTGAAAACCTTTTTTGCCGCAGGCGCAGGTTCAGTCATCGGCGCGCAGGTGGCGATGATCCTTGGCGTGTTTGCCGCCGCCTCGGCCAATGGGCAGTTCGCGGGTCACGAAGTGGCCTACATCGTTGGCCTGGGTGGTACCGGTGCCACCGCTGCGCTGCTGTACTTCAGCATCGCTTTTGGCAAGGTCACTATCTCCACGCTGAACTCCTACGGCAGCTTCATGTGCATTGCGACCATCATCAGTGGTTTTCGGGGTCACCTGAACGTCACGCGCTTGCAGCGTCTAGGCTTCGTGCTGGTCATCGTCGGCGCGGCGACCCTGATCGCGCTGCTCGGTCAGCACTCGTTCCTCGGTGCGTTCAAGTCTTTCATCCTGTTCTTGCTGGCGTTCTTTACGCCTTGGAGCGCGATCAATCTGGTGGACTACTACTGCATCACTCGCGAGCGCTATGACGTGCCGGCGCTGGCCGACCCGAACGGTCGCTACGGTCGTTGGAATGCCCTTGGTATCAGCGTCTATGTCTTCGGTGTACTGGTTCAACTGCCGTTCATCGCCACCAAGTTCTATACCGGTCCGCTGGTGGAAGCGATGGGGGGTGTGGATATTTCCTGGATCATCGGCCTGGTGGTTCCGGCGGTGTTGTATTACCTCGCCGCCAGGAAGTGGCACAGCGCTGTACCCGATCAATTGATCCTGCCGGTCGAGCAGGACGCGGTTGACGCACAACCGAGCAGGGCGGGTCGCATCCAAGCGGCCTGATGGGATGTTGACAGGGCTGGATGCCTCTTGACTGCCGTAAGCCAATTCACTGATTAGGAGCGTCACATAATGAAATCGAACAAGACCCTGCTGACCACATTGCTTTGCATGGGCCTGCTGGCCAGTGCCGGCGCCACGCAAGCGGCGGGTTGGTGCGAGTCGGGCAAGCCGGTGAAATTCGCCGGTCTGAACTGGGAAAGCGGCATGTTGCTGACCGACGTCATGCAAGTGGTGCTGGAAAAAGGCTACGGCTGCAAGACCGACAGTTTGCCAGGCAACTCCATCACCATGGAGAACGCCTTGAGCAGCAACGACATTCAGGTGTTCGCCGAAGAATGGGTCGGTCGCAGTGAAGTCTGGAACAAGGCCGAGAAGGCCGGCAAGGTCGTCGGCGTCGGCGCCCCGGTCGTAGGCGCCATCGAAGGCTGGTACGTGCCGCGCTATGTGATCGAGGGTGACGCCAAGCGTAAGCTTGAAGCCAAGGCGCCGGGCCTGAAGAACATCGCCGACCTGGGCCAGTACGCCGCTGTGTTCAAGGACCAGGAAGAGCCATCCAAGGGCCGCTTCTATAACTGCCCGGCCGGCTGGACCTGTGAGCTGGACAACAGCGAAATGCTGAAAAGCTATGGCCTGGAAAAAACCTACACCAACTTCCGCCCCGGCACCGGTCCGGCCCTGGATGCGGCGGTGCTGTCGAGCTACAAGCGCGGCGAGCCGATCCTGTTCTACTACTGGTCGCCAACCCCGCTCATGGGTCAGGTGGACCTGGTGAAACTGGAAGAAAAACCGGGCGTGGACAAAAGCGTGACCATCAAGGTCGGCCTGTCCAAGACCTTCCACGACGAAGCGCCTGAACTGGTGGCGGTGCTGGAAAAGGTCAATCTGCCCATCGATATCCTGAACCAGAACCTCGGGCGCATGGCCAAGGAGCGGATCGAGTCGCCGAAACTGGCGAAGATCTTCCTGAAGGAACATCCTGAAGTCTGGCACGCCTGGGTCAGTGAAGACGCGGCCAAGAAAATCGACGCGGCTCTGTAGGTCGAATACACCCGGCCAACCCTAGGGCTGGCCGGGACGTTCACTGCATCCACTTGATCGAGAGTCTCTTATGTTTCCCGAAAGCTTTACCTTCTCCATCGCCGACTGGGTCAACAGTTGGGTCGACTCCCTGGTGACCAACTACGGCGATGTGTTCCGGCACATTTCCGACACCTTGCTGTGGGCCATCGTCAACCTCGAAGGCCTGCTGCGCATGGCACCCTGGTGGTTGATGCTGGCCATCGTCGGCGGCATAGCCTGGCACGCCACCCGCAAGGTCGCGACTACGGCGGTGATTGTCGGCCTGCTGTTCCTGGTGGGCGCGGTGGGCCTGTGGGACAAACTGATGCAGACCCTCGCCCTGATGCTGGTGGCGACATTTATTTCGGTGTTGATCGGCATTCCGCTGGGCATCCTCTCGGCCCGCAGCAATCGCCTGCGTTCGGTGTTGATGCCGTTGTTGGACATCATGCAGACCATGCCGAGCTTCGTGTACCTGATTCCGGTATTGATGCTGTTTGGCCTGGGCAAGGTCCCGGCGATTTTCGCCACGGTGATCTACGCCGCGCCGCCATTGATTCGTCTGACCGACCTGGGCATTCGCCAGGTGGACGGCGAAGTGATGGAAGCCATCAATGCGTTCGGCGCCAACCGTTGGCAACAGCTGTTCGGCGTGCAACTGCCCCTGGCCCTGCCAAGCATCATGGCCGGGATCAACCAGACCACCATGATGGCCCTGTCCATGGTCGTCATCGCTTCGATGATCGGCGCCCGTGGCCTGGGCGAAGATGTGCTGGTGGGCATCCAGACCCTCAACGTCGGACGCGGCCTGGAAGCCGGGCTGGCGATCGTGATTCTCGCCGTGGTCATCGACCGCATTACCCAGGCCTATGGTCGTCCTCGGCATGAGGTGAGCAAATGAACAACGCAGCCATCAGCAAGATCGAAGTCAAGAACGTCTTCAAGATTTTCGGCAATCGCTCCAAGGAGGCTTTGGAGCTGATCCGCCAGAACAAGACCAAGGACCAGGTACTGGCCGAAACCGGTTGCGTGGTCGGTGTGAACGACTTGTCGTTGAGCATTGGCACCGGTGAGATCTTCGTGATCATGGGGCTTTCCGGCTCCGGCAAGTCCACTTTAGTGCGCCACTTCAACCGGCTGATCGATCCTACCAGCGGCGCGATCCTGGTGGACGGCGAAGACATTCTGCAACTGGACATGGAAGCCCTGCGCGAATTTCGCCGGCACAAGATCAGCATGGTGTTCCAGAGCTTCGGCCTGTTGCCCCACAAGAGCGTGCTGGACAACGTCGCCTATGGCTTGAAAGTGCGTGGCGAGAGCAAGCAGGTCTGCACTGAGCGTGCGCTGCACTGGATCAACACCGTGGGCCTGAAGGGCTACGAGAACAAATATCCGCACCAGCTCTCCGGCGGCATGCGCCAGCGCGTGGGCCTGGCCCGTGCCTTGGCGGCGGATACCGACATCATCCTGATGGACGAAGCGTTCAGCGCCCTCGACCCGCTGATCCGCGCGGAAATGCAGGACCAGTTGCTGGAACTGCAAAAGACCCTGCACAAGACCATCGTGTTCATCACCCACGACCTCGACGAAGCCGTGCGCATCGGCAACCGCATCGCGATTCTCAAGGATGGCAAGCTGATCCAGGTCGGCACACCCCGAGAGATCCTGCACTCGCCGGCGGATGAGTATGTTGATCGGTTTGTGCAGCGCAGGGCTGCGGTGGTTTGAGGGATTTGTGGTGGCTGGGCTGCTCCCATCGCGAGCAGGCTCGCTCCCACAATGGGGTCTTTTTTGTTCACCCCATTTTGTGTCCAAAGCAAATCCCTGTGGGAGCGAGCCTGCTCGCGATGGCGCCGGTAAAGCTGCATCAATGTTCAGGTTATAGGCATGAGGTTGAAGATGTCCCAGGCTGAAAAAATCGTAATCGCCGACGCGCCGTTGCGTTGGCAGGATGTGGTCGCGGTCGCCCGCTTCGGTGCCGAGCTTGAGCTGTCGGCCCAGGCCTGGGCGCGGATCGACAATGCCCAGGCCATCGTCCAGCGCATCGTCGAAAGCGGCGAGCGCGCTTATGGCGTCAACACCGGCCTGGGTGCCCTGTGCAATGTCTCGCTCAAGGACGAACAGCTCAGCCAATTGTCGCGCAACACACTGCTCAGCCATGCCTGTGGCGTTGGCGCGCCGCTGGCCGATGAACAGACCCGGGCGATTGTCTGCGCGGCCATCCTCAACTACAGCCAGGGCAAGTCCGGCATTCATCGCCGGGTGGTCGAAGCCCTGCTGGCGCTGCTCAATCGCGGCATCACCCCGCAAGTGCCGTCCCAGGGTTCGGTGGGCTACCTGACCCACATGGCCCATATCAGCATCGCGTTGTTGGGCGTTGGCAATGTCAGCTATCGCGGGCAAATCGTCTCGGCGCAACAGGCTCTGGCCGCAGAGGGCTTGCAACCGGTGCAACTGGGGGCCAAGGACGGTTTGTGCCTGGTCAACGGCACGCCGTGCATGACCGGCCTCAGTTGCCTGGCCCTGGCCGATGCGACGCGGCTGCTGCAATGGGCCGACGTGATCGGCGCCATGAGCTTCGAGGCCCAGCGCGGGCAGATCGCGGCGTTCGATGCCCAGATCATCGCCCTCAAGCCGCACCCTGGCATGCAACAGGTCGGCGTCAACTTGCGGGCACTGCTGGACGGCAGCGAAGTCATCGCTTCGAGCCTGGGCATTCGCACCCAGGATGCGTTGAGCATCCGCTCGATTCCTCAGGTCCACGGTGCCGCTCGCGACCAACTGGCCCATGCCCGGCAACAGATCGAAACCGAACTCAACGCCAGCACCGATAACCCGCTGTTGTTGGGCACGCCCGAGAGCTTCCGGGTCATGTCCCAGGCCAACCCCCACGGTCAGTCGGTGGCTTTGGCGGCGGATCTGCTGGCGATTGCCATGGCCGAAATCGGCTCCATCGCCGAACGTCGTCTCGACCGTTTGATCAACCCCCACGTCAGCGGCCTGCCGGCCTTTCTGGTGGCCAACCCCGGGGTAAATTCGGGGATGATGATCGTGCAATACGTCGCCGCGTCGCTGTGTGCGGAAAATCGCCAGCTGGCCCAGCCGGCGGTGCTCGACAACTTTGTCACCTCGGGCTTGCAGGAAGATCACCTGAGCATGGGCACCAACGCCGCCCTGAAGCTGCACCGGGCGTTGGAAAACTGCACGCAGATCCTCGCCATCGAATACCTGCTGGCCGCCCAGGCTTTTGAGTTTCTCAAGACGCAACGCTTCGGTGCCGGCACTGACGTTGCCTGGAAACTGCTGCGTGAGCATGTGCCGGCCTACGACCAGGACCGCTGGCTGGCGCCGGACATCGCCAGCGCTGCCGCGCTGCTTAAAGATCCAGCCGTGTTGCACAACGCCTTACCGAATTTGAATTGATCAAAAAACCGCCAGCGTGCCAAGGCATCCACCGCCCAAAAGGCGAGGGTGACGGATAACGGAACATTCCGGAGCGACTGGCGGGTGAAAACAAAACTCTCAAAAGGAGCAATACATGACTGCCTTAAACCTGATTCCCGGCCAATTGAGCCTGGCTCAATTGCGTGACATTTATCAGCAACCCGTGACCCTGAGCCTCGACGCCAGCGCGTCGGCGCAGATCGAAGCCAGCGTCGCCTGCGTGGAGCAGATTCTCGCCGAGAATCGCACGGCCTACGGCATCAACACCGGTTTTGGTTTGCTGGCCTCGACCCGCATCGCCAGTGAAGACCTGGAAAACCTGCAACGCTCTCTGGTGCTGTCCCATGCCGCTGGCGTGGGCGAGCCGATCAGCGATGCGCTGGTGCGCTTGGTCATGGTGCTCAAGGTCAATAGTCTGAGCCGGGGTTTTTCCGGCATCCGTCGGCAGGTGATCGATGCGCTGATTGCGCTGATCAATGCCGAGGTCTATCCACACATTCCGTTGAAAGGCTCGGTCGGCGCTTCGGGTGATCTGGCGCCGCTGGCCCACATGTCCCTGGTGCTGTTGGGCGAAGGCAAGGCCCGTTACAAAGGTGAATGGTTGCCGGCTGTCGAAGCGCTGAAAGTGGCCGGCCTTGCGCCGCTGACCCTGGCTGCAAAAGAAGGACTGGCGCTGCTCAACGGCACCCAGGTGTCCACGGCGTTTGCCTTGCGTGGCCTGTTCGAAGGCGAAGACCTGTTCGCCGGCGCCCTGGCTCTGGGCAGCTTGACGGTAGAAGCGGTGCTCGGTTCGCGTTCGCCATTCGATGCGCGTATTCACGCCGCGCGCGGCCAGAAAGGCCAGATCGATGCCGCCGCTGCTTATCGCGATCTGCTGGGCGAGCGCAGCGAAGTCTCCGCTTCCCACCAGAATTGCGACAAGGTCCAGGACCCGTATTCCCTGCGCTGCCAGCCACAAGTGATGGGCGCCTGTCTGACCCAGTTCCGCCAGGCCGCCGAGGTGCTGGTGATCGAAGCCAACGCCGTGTCGGATAACCCGCTGGTGTTCGCCGCCGAGGGCGACGTGATTTCCGGTGGCAACTTCCACGCCGAGCCGGTGGCAATGGCCGCTGACAACATGGCCCTGGCAATCGCCGAAATCGGTTCGCTGAGTGAGCGGCGTATTTCGCTGATGATGGACAAGCACATGTCGCAACTACCGCCGTTTCTGGTGGCCAATGGCGGGGTGAACTCCGGCTTCATGATCGCCCAGGTCACCGCTGCTGCCCTGGCCAGTGAAAACAAGGCGCTGTCCCATCCGCATTCGGTGGACAGCCTGCCGACTTCGGCCAACCAGGAAGACCATGTGTCCATGGCCCCCGCCGCCGGTAAGCGGCTGTGGGAAATGGCCGAGAACACCCGGGGGATTCTGGCGGTGGAATGGCTGGCGGCGTGCCAGGGGCTGGATCTGCGCGGCGGTTTGAAGACCTCTGCCAAGCTGGAGCAGGCCCGCGCCCTCTTGCGCGCAGAAGTGCCGTTCTATGAGAAAGACCGGTTCTTCGCGCCGGACATCAATGCGGCGAGCGAGTTGTTGGCCAGTCGTTGCCTGAATGAACTGGTCACGGCGCAGTTGTTGCCGAGCCTGTAAGGACCTCATCGCGAGCAAGCTCGCTCCCACAGGGGGTGGTGTAGAGCCCCGGTACACCAGAAGTCCTTGTGGGAGCGAGCCTGCTCGCGATTCGATCTTCAATAATTCGAGGAAACCGGGATGAAAACCCTCTGGCAAAACTGCCACGCCGCCACCATGGCCCAGGGCGTCTACTCGATCATCGAAGACGCCGCCATCGTCACCCACGGCGAGCTGATTCAATGGATCGGCCCGCGCGCCGAGCTGCCGGTCGGTGACTATCCGGCCGTCAACGACCTCAAGGGCGCCTGGGTCACTCCTGGGCTGATCGACTGTCACACCCACACGGTGTTCGGCGGCAACCGCAGCGGTGAATTCGAACAGCGCCTGCAGGGCGTCAGCTACGCCGAGATCGCAGCGGCCGGCGGGGGCATCGCCAGCACCGTGCGCGCTACCCGGGCCGCCAGCGAAGATGAACTGTTCAACAGCGCCGCCAAACGCCTGAAAAGCCTGATGCGCGATGGCGTGACCACGGTGGAAATCAAATCCGGCTACGGCCTTGACCTGGCCAGCGAACGCAAGATCCTGCGGGTCATCCGTCGCCTGGGTGAACAGCTGCCGGTCAGCGTGCGCAGCACCTGCCTGGCGGCCCACGCCTTGCCACCGGAATACGCTGATCGCGCCGATGACTACATCGAGCACATTTGCACCGAAATGCTCCCGGCCCTCGCCGCCGAAGGGTTGGTGGATGCGGTGGATGCATTTTGCGAGTACCTGGCGTTTTCCCCGGCGCAGGTCGAACGGGTGTTTATCACCGCCCAACAACTGGGCCTGCCGGTGAAGCTGCACGCTGAACAATTGTCGTCGCTGCACGGTTCAAGCCTGGCGGCCCGTTATCAGGCGCTGTCGGCCGATCATCTGGAATTCATGACCGAGGACGACGCCAGGGCCATGGCCGAATCCGGCACGGTGGCGGTGCTGCTGCCGGGGGCATTTTATTTCCTGCGCGAAACCCAGCTGCCGCCCATGGATGCCCTGCGCAAGCACGGCGTGAAGATCGCCGTGGCCAGCGACCTCAACCCCGGTACATCGCCGGCGCTGTCGTTGCGCTTGATGTTGAACATGGCCTGCACCTGCTTTCGCATGACCCCTGAGGAGGCCCTGGCGGGGGCGACGATTCATGCGGCCCAGGCCTTGGGCATGGCTGCCACTCACGGTTCGCTGGAAGTCGGCAAAGTCGCGGACTTTGTCGCCTGGCACATCGACCGCCCGGCCGACCTGTCGTACTGGCTGGGTGGCGATCTGGATAAACGCGTCGTGCGTCACGGCGTGGAAATCGATTAAGGAGAACGGTTGTGGAGAAGGTCCTGAATTTCAAGCAAGGGCGCGTGCCGCTGTTGATCAGCATGCCCCACGCCGGCCTGCGCCTGACCCCGGCGGTGAAGGCTGGTTTGATCCCTGAGGCCCAGAGCTTGCCGGACACCGACTGGCATATTCCCAAGCTTTACGAGTTCGCCGCCGAACTGGGCGCCAGCACCCTGGCCGCTGAATATTCACGGTTCGTGATCGATCTGAACCGCCCCGACGATGACAAGCCGATGTACGTCGGTGCCACCACCGGTTTGTATCCTTCGATCCTGTTCGATGGCGTACCGTTGTTTCGCCAGGGGCTGGAGCCGTCCGCCGCGGAGCGGGCGACTTATCTGCAACAGATCTGGGTGCCTTACCACCAGACCCTGCGGCAGGAACTGGCGCGGCTCAAGGCCGAATTCGGCTATGCCTTGCTGTTCGACGCCCACTCGATCCGTTCGGTGATCCCACACCTGTTCGACGGCAAGTTGCCGGACTTCAACCTCGGCACCTTCAACGGCGCCAGTTGCGCCCCGGCGCTGGCCAGCCAGCTCGAAGCCATCTGCGCCCGCCACGGCGAATTTACCCACGTGCTCAACGGACGTTTCAAGGGCGGACATATCACGCGGCACTACGGCAACCCGGCTGAGGACATCCACGCGGTGCAACTGGAACTGTGCCAGAGCACCTACATGGAAGAGTTCGAGCCGTTCAACTACCGTGCGGATCTGGCGGAACCGACCCAGGTGGTGCTCAGGGAATTGCTGGAAGGCTTGCTGGCGTGGGGGCAGCAGGCCTACAAGAAATAATGCCTGTTTCCTGGGGCTAGGGGGGGGTGGGAGCAAGCCTTGCTCCCTCAGATAGATGTGGCCTTGAGCCTCGCAGGGGAACGGTCGCCACCGTGCAAAACCGGGTCGCCACAGTTCATCTTCAGCCCCTCGACGCTGCGTAATGTTCCGGTCACGGTGCACTAAGACACCGACCTACAATAATCGCTGCCGCACGAGACCTTCCCGATGAAAAGACTGTTCAAACGCTGTCTGTCGATCCTCTGCGGTACCGCCATCCTGAGCAGCGGGGCAATGGCCGCCGAGCCGGCGTCCTGCCAGACGGTGCGCATGGGCGTGGTCAACTGGACCGACGTGATCGCCACCAGTGGCATGGCCGATGTGTTGCTCACCGGTCTGGGTTATGAAAGCAAACAGACCAGCGCCGTGCAGCAGATCATCTTCGCTGGCATTCGTGACAAGCGCCTCGATATCTTCCTGGGCTACTGGAAACCGGCGATGGACAACAACATCGCTCCGTTCCTGGCGGCCAACCAGGTGAGAGTCCTGGACCAGCCAAGCCTTGCCGATGCCCAAGCCACGCTGGCGGTGCCGGACTACGTGGCCGCAGCGGGCCTCAAGACTTTCGCCGACATCGCCCGGTTCAAGGAGCAGCTCGGCGGAAAAATCTACGGCATCGAGCCGGGCAGCGGCGCCAACACCACCATCAAGACCATGATTGAAACCAATCACTTTGGCCTCAAGGACTTCAAGCTGATCGAGTCCGGTGAGGCCGGGATGCTGGCGGCGGTGCAGCGGGCGGTGAATCGCAAGGAGTTCGTGGTGTTCGTCGGCTGGACCCCGCACCCGATGAACATCAATATGAACATCACCTACCTGACGGGCAGCGAAGACGTCTACGGCCCGAACGAAGGCGCCGCGACGGTCTCCACCGTCACCGCGCCGGACTACGCCCAGCGTTGTCCGAACGTGAACCGCTTGCTGGAAAACCTCACTTTCACCGCCGCCCAGGAAAGTCAGTTGATGGTGCCGATCATGGCGCGCAAGACACCCCAGGACGTCGCCCGGCAATGGCTGCGTGAGCACCCCGAGGATCTTCAGCGCTGGCTCACCGGGGTGACCAGTTTTGACGGCAAGGATGGCGTGGCGGCGGTGCAGGCCAGTCTCAAGAATTGACGATTAGATGATCGTGGCGAGGGGATTTATCTGTAGGAGCAAGGCTTGCCCGCGACGGCGATATGTCAGTCGACACTGATGTTGAATGTACCGCCGTCATCGCGGGCAAGCCTTGCTCCCACTTAGATCCCCTCGTCTCATAATCAGCGCCCATCCCGATCCTCTATGTTGGCGTCGTTCCATGGCTACTTATCCACTCTCCCAGGCAATGTCCGCCTTCATCGACCAAACCCTGAGCTTCAACGCCCCGGACAACAGCCTCCCTGGTCTACGCCAGGCCTACAGCCAGATGTGCCGGGCCTTCACCCCGCCATGCCCGCAAGCGCTGGCAGTCGAGGATTTCGAGCTGGCCGGGGTAGCCGTGCGGGCTTACTGCCCTCGGAGCGCGCCGCCGTCCGAAGGCTGGCCATGCATCCTTTATCTGCACGGTGGCGGCTGGGTGGTGGGTGATCTGGACTCCCACGACTTCATCTGCATGGAACTGGCCGCGACCCTCGGCGTGCTGGTGCTGGCGGTAGATTATCGACTGGCGCCGGAGCATCCGTTCCCCGCCGGCTTTGAAGACTGCCTCGCCGTGTGGCATCACCTGGCGGCCACCCCCTTTGCCATCGACCCTCGCCGTCGGCTGGTGGCCGGTGACAGCGCCGGAGGCAATCTCGCCGCCGCGTTATGCCTGGCCTTGCGCGATGCCGGGCAAGCGCTGCCACGGGGTCAGGTGCTGATTTATCCCGCCCTCGGTGGCCCGGCCCATCTGCCCTCGCGGCGCGAATGTGCCGATGCGCCACTGTTGAGCAGCAGCGATCTGGACAGTTATCACGCCCTCTATCTGAGCGACGCTCAACCGTCTTCCCTCGCCATGCCGTTGCTCGCCGATGACCTGAGCGGCCTGCCGCCAGCGCTGGTCGTCGTGGCGCAATGGGACCCGTTGCGCGACGACGGCGTCCTTTATAGCGAGCGGCTGAACAGCGCAGGTGTGGATGCTGTGCTGTATGTCGGGGGAGGATTGGTTCACGGCTGTTTACGTGGCCGGGGCCAAGTGCCGGAGGTCGATCAGATGTATCGCACACTGCTGGCGTATCTGGCTGACACGCTTTGACTGCGCAGGGGACATGCTCATTCGGGTAATTCGGGTTTATGATGCCGGACGGCAGATTAAATAGAAGTCCCCCCAGGGATGACTCGACCCCTTACGGAGCGCGCAATGCAGACTTTGTACCCGCAGATCAAACCTCATGCCCGGCACGATCTGGCTGTCGATGACACCCACACGCTCTATGTCGATGAAAGCGGTTCCCCGGAAGGCCTGCCTGTGGTGTTCATTCACGGTGGCCCGGGTGCCGGTTGCGATGCCCAGAGCCGTCGCTACTTCGATCCGAACCTGTACCGCATCGTTACCTTCGACCAGCGCGGCTGTGGCCGCTCCACCCCTCATGCCAGCCTTGAAAACAACACCACTTGGGATCTGGTCGAAGATCTGGAGCGCATCCGCAAACATTTGGGCATCGAAAAATGGGTGCTGTTTGGCGGCTCCTGGGGCTCGACCCTGGCCTTGGCTTACGCCCAGACCCATCCCGAGCGGGTACACGGCCTGATTCTGCGTGGGATCTTTCTCTGCCGTCCGCAGGAAATCGAGTGGTTCTACCAGGCCGGCGCCAGTCGCCTGTTCCCCGATTACTGGCAGGATTACATCGCACCGATCCCCCTGGACGAGCGCGACGACCTGCTCGCTGCTTTCCACAAACGCCTGACAGGCAATGACCAGATCGCCCAGATGCACGCGGCCAAGGCCTGGTCGACCTGGGAAGGCCGTACGGCGACCCTGCGCCCGAACCCGCTGGTGGTCGATCGCTTCTCCGAGCCGCAGCGCGCGCTGTCGATTGCCCGGATCGAGTGCCACTACTTCACCAATAACGCATTCCTTGAACCCAACCAGTTGATCCGAGACATGGGCAAGATCGCCCATCTACCGGGCGTCATCGTGCACGGGCGCTACGATGTGATCTGCCCGCTGGACAATGCCTGGGAACTGCATCAGAACTGGCCCAACAGCGAACTGCAGGTGATCCGCGACGCCGGTCACGCCGCTTCGGAGCCGGGTATTACCGATGCGTTGGTGCGCGCCGCCGCCCAAATGGCCCGGCGCCTGCTCGACCTGCCGCCCGAAGAAGCATGAAGGGGCTGTTGCAACGGGTCCGCGGCGCCCGGGTCGAGGTCGCAGGGGAAGTCGTTGGCGCGGTGGACCAAGGCCTGCTGGTCCTGGTAGCGGTCGAGCCCGAGGACACCCGGGCCAGCGCCGACAAGCTGCTGCACAAGCTGCTGAACTACAGGGTGTTCAGCGACGCTGATGGCAAGATGAACCTGTCCCTGGCAGATGTCGGCGGTGGCTTGCTGTTGGTGTCGCAGTTCACCCTGGCGGCGGACACCAAAAGCGGATTACGCCCGAGCTTTTCGACGGCCGCACCTCCGGCCTTGGGCGAGGAACTCTTTGACTACCTGCTCACCCACGCGAAACAGGTGCATGGCACTGTGGCATCAGGTAGATTCGGCGCCGACATGCAGGTGCATCTGGTTAACGACGGCCCGGTAACCTTCCTGTTACAGGTCTGAAAGTGTTTGAAACATCTTTTCGGTCCTGTTTCGAGGCAAAACAGGGAGTTTTCTCGATAAATACTTTGTTACCCCTGATGCGTTGTCACGCGGGCTACTAGATAATCGCGCGCTACGGGGGACCAGCGTTCGCTGGTCCATTTGACTTAGGTAGAGACTTGTCCTGGGCCGTTTGGGGAATCATTTTGTCCCATCGGAGTCGGAACAATGCTCGCCAACTTGGCAAGAGTGGCCTGCAGGTGCGGATTTCAATGCCGATACCTTGCAGATACTTTATCTGGCCGTTGGTTTTTTGATCTGTTTTCGGCGAGGGTTGCTCGTGATTGTTAGTCCCTGTAATGCACCAAAAATGACTGCCAAACGGTTTAGAAACGCTCTGGTAGCGGGCTCGGCCCTGCTGTGCCTGTTTGGCGCGGGCCAACTGTGGGCATTCAGCCTGGATGATGTATCGGCGAAGGCTCAAGAACTGGCCGGGCAAAAATTCGAAGCCCCGCGCAGCAATCTGCCGAACGAATTCCGCGAAATGAAATTCGCTGACTATCAAAAAATCCGTTTCCGCACCGAAAAAGCCGAGTGGGCCGATCAGAAGACGCCGTTCAGGCTGTCCTTCTATCACCAAGGCATGCATTTCGACACGCCGGTGAAGATCAACGAGATCACCGCGACCACCGTCGATGAAATCAAGTATGACCCGACGCGCTTCGATTTCGGTGACGTCAAGTTCGATCCCAAGTCCACGGAGAAACTGGGCTACGCGGGTTTTCGCGTGCTGTACCCGATCAACAAGGCTGACAAGCAAGACGAAATCATGACCATGCTGGGCGCGAGCTACTTCCGCGTCATCGGCAAGGGCCAGGTTTATGGTTTGTCCGCCCGTGGCCTGGCCATCGATACCGCCCTGCCATCGGGTGAAGAATTCCCGCGCTTTCGCGAGTTCTGGATCCAGCGTCCGAAGCCGACCGATAAGCACCTGGTGATCTTCGCCCTGCTGGATTCGCCACGGGCTACCGGTGCCTATCGCATGATCCTGCGTCCGGGCACCGACACCGTCGTCGACGTGAAGTCGCGCGTGTTCCTGCGAGATCGCGTCACCAAGCTGGGCATTGCTCCGTTGACCAGCATGTTCCTGTTCGGCGCCAACCAGCCGTCCAAGATCCTGAACTACCGTCGAGAGCTGCACGACTCCAGCGGCTTGTCGATCCATGCCGGCAACGGCGAGTGGATCTGGCGCCCGTTGAACAACCCGAAACACCTGGCCGTGAGCAATTTCTCGGTAGAAAACCCGCGTGGTTTCGGCCTGCTGCAACGCGGTCGTGACTTCAGCCACTACGAAGACCTCGATGACCGCTACGACAAGCGTCCAAGTGCCTGGATCGAACCGAAAGGCGATTGGGGCAAGGGCTCCGTCGATCTGGTTGAAATTCCGACCGCTGACGAAACCAACGACAACATCGTGGCGTTCTGGAGCCCGGAAAAGCTGCCTGAGCCAGGTCAGCCGCTGGACTTCGCCTACCGCCTGCACTGGACCCTCGACGAAGCCAACCTGCATTCGCCGGACAGCGCCTGGGTCAAGCAGACCCTGCGTTCGACCGGTGACGTGAAGCAGTCCAACCTGATCCGTCAGCCGGACGGCAGCGTGGCTTATCTGGTGGACTTCGAAGGTCCTTCTCTGCAAGCCCTGCCGGAAGACGCCGAAGTGCGTAGTCAGGTGAGCGTCGGCGAAAACGGCGAGATCGTCGAGAATAATGTGCGTTACAACCCTGAAACCAAGGGCTGGCGCCTGACCCTGCGACTGAAGATCAAAGACCCGAAACAGTCCACTGAATTGCGCGCCGCGCTGGTCCGTCCGTTGGTTCCGGTTGAAGCGCCGGCCGCGTCCCATGCGGTGACCACGACCCTTGCCAAGGCTGACAAGGTCGCCAGGCAGCAGAGCGATAAGGAAACCGCGCAAGAGAAAGAGCAGGAAAAAGAAGCCAAGGCCGACAACGCGTCCACTGCCGCTGAGTCGACCCCAACCCCGCAGGAACCGGAACCGACTGAACAAGTCCTGACCGAGACCTGGAGCTATCAGTTGCCAGCCGATGAGTAATACTCCAGTACAGCCAGAGACGCTCAGCGAGTATCTGGCCCATTTGCCCATGACCGATGCGCAGCGTGCCGAGCTGGCGGGCTGCAAGTCTTTCAGCGAGTTGCACGAGCGCCTTTCGTCGTCGACCTTCGATGCACCCACCGAGGCGGCGCAAGCCTCGGTGGGTCGTCGGCTGACCCTGAGCACCGCCGAAGAACTCGAAGACGCCGAAATGCTGGCGCTCGACGCCAGCGGGCGTGTCTGTCTCAAAGCCACGCCGCCGATTCGTCGGACCAAGGTGGTACCGGAGCCGTGGCGCACCAATATCCTGGTGCGCGCCTGGCGTCGCCTGACAGGTCGCACCAACCCGCCGAAGCCACCCAAGGACGAGCGCGTGCTGCCGCACGCACGCTGGCGCACCGTGGGTTCGATCCGTCGCTATATCCTGCTGATCCTGATGCTCGGCCAGACCATCGTCGCCGGCTGGTACATGAAGGGCATCATGCCGTACCAGGGCTGGTCGTTGGTGGACCTGGACGAAGTCCTGCACCAGCCGCTGTTGCAGACCGCTACCCAGGTGCTGCCCTATGCATTGCAGACCAGCATCCTGATTCTGTTCGGGATCCTGTTCTGCTGGGTATCGGCCGGTTTCTGGACGGCGCTGATGGGTTTTCTCGAGTTGCTGACCGGTCACGACAAGTACCGCATCTCCGGTGCCAGTGCCGGCAACGAGCCAATTCCCAAGGACGCCCGCACCGCGCTGGTGATGCCGATCTGCAACGAGGACGTGCCGCGAGTGTTCGCCGGTTTGCGCGCCACGTTCGAGTCGGTTGCGGCCACCGGGGACCTGGATCGTTTCGACTTCTTCGTACTCAGCGACAGTAACGAAACCGATATCTGTGTCGCCGAGCAGCAAGCCTGGCTGGACGTCTGCCGTGAAGCCGGGGGCTTTGGCAAGATTTTCTATCGCCGCCGCCGTCGTCGCGTCAAGCGCAAGAGCGGTAACCTCGACGACTTCTGCCGTCGCTGGGGCAGTGACTACAAGTACATGGTCGTGCTCGACGCCGACAGCGTGATGAGCGGCGAGTGCCTGACCAGCCTGGTGCGCCTGATGGAAGCTACGCCGGATGCTGGCATCATCCAGACCGCGCCACGCGCCTCGGGCATGGACACGCTGTATGCGCGTATGCAGCAATTCGCCACCCGGGTGTACGGTCCGCTGTTCACCGCCGGCCTGCACTTCTGGCAGTTGGGGGAATCCCACTACTGGGGTCACAACGCGATCATCCGCATGAAGCCGTTCATCGAGCACTGCGCCCTGGCGCCGTTGCCTGGTAAAGGGGCGTTCGCCGGAGCCATCCTGTCCCACGACTTCGTTGAAGCAGCGCTGATGCGCCGTGCCGGCTGGGGCGTCTGGATTGCCTATGACTTACCGGGCAGCTATGAAGAGTTGCCGCCGAACCTGCTGGACGAACTCAAGCGTGACCGTCGCTGGTGCCACGGTAACCTGATGAACTTCCGGCTGTTTCTGGTCAAGGGCATGCACCCGGTGCATCGCGCGGTATTCCTGACCGGCGTGATGTCCTATCTGTCGGCGCCGCTGTGGTTCTTCTTCCTGGTGCTATCCACCGCGCTGCTGGCGGTGAACACGCTGATGGAACCGCAATACTTCCTCGAGCCACGCCAGCTGTACCCGTTGTGGCCGCAGTGGCATCCGGAAAAAGCCATCGCGCTGTTCTCCACCACCATCGTGTTGCTGTTCCTGCCCAAGCTGCTGAGCATCATCCTGATCTGGGCCAAGGGCGCGAAAGAGTTTGGTGGCAAGTTCAAGGTAACGATGTCGATGCTGCTGGAGATGTTGTTCTCCATGCTGCTGGCGCCGGTGCGGATGATTTTCCACACCCGCTTCGTGCTCGCCGCCTTCCTGGGTTGGGCCGCTACCTGGAATTCACCCAAGCGTGACGACGACTCCACGCCCTGGAGCGAAGCCGTCAAGCGCCACGGCCCGCAAACCCTGCTGGGCTTCTTCTGGGCCTTGCTGGTGATCTGGCTGAACCCGAGCTTTTTGTGGTGGTTGGTGCCGATCGTCGGTTCGCTGATGCTGTCGATTCCGGTGTCGGTGATCTCCAGCCGAGTGGGCCTTGGCTTGAAGTCCCGCGATGAAAGCCTGTTCCTGATCCCCGAGGAATACGCACCGCCACAGGAACTGCTGTCGACCGACCAGTACACCCATGAAAACCGTTGGCACGCGCTGAACGACGGTTTCATCCGCGCAGTGGTCGATCCGCAACAGAACGCCCTGGCCTTTGCGCTGGCCACCTCGCGTCACGGCCAGGCCGAGCCGATCGAATGGCTGCGGATCGAACGGGTTCGTCATGCCCTCAAGGTTGGCCCGGCGGGCCTGAACAACAGCGAGCGACTGGCGCTGCTGAGCGACCCGGTGGCCCTGTCCCGCCTGCATGAGCAGGTCTGGAGCGAGGGGCATACCGAATGGCTGTCGGCGTGGCGTGCATCGGTCAAGGCCGATCCCCACGCTCCGTTACTGCCGCTTCAGCCCATGAGCGCACAGCCTCAACTGGCCTGATACGCAAAAAGCCCCGCTTCTGAAAGGAAGCGGGGCTTTTTGTTGGGGGCTGTTTGAGTATGTGAATACCGCCCGAATGGACCCTATGCGCAGACCATTACCCTAACCGTAACAGTTCGCCACTTAGCTTGATTGATGCCCTCGCCACAACACTCCTAATGTGGCCTCCACGACAGCGAACCCGTGGAGTGGTCATGACAACAACAATATCCCCCGACTCGCGCTGGACGCGGCGGCGTTGCGAAAAGCAGCGGCGTCTCGAGCTGGTGAAGGGGCTTGCCGACGGTGTGGTGTTGCCCACCGACAAGATCGTTGCGGCGCTGGAGGCGTTGATCCTTCCGGGCGATCGCGTGGTGCTGGAAGGCAATAACCAGAAGCAGGCGGATTTCCTGTCACGCTCTCTGGCCAAAGTCGATCCGGCGAAGCTGCACGACCTGCACATGATCATGCCCAGCGTCGGTCGCTCCGAACACCTGGACCTGTTCGAACGCGGCATTGCCCGCAAGCTGGATTTTTCCTTCGCCGGAACCCAGAGCCTGCGCATCAGCCAGTTGCTCGAAGACGGTCTGCTGGAAGTCGGCGCGATCCACACCTACATCGAGCTCTATGCCCGGTTGGTGGTGGACCTGATTCCCAACGTGGTGCTCTCGGCCGGGTTCATGGCCGACCGTGCCGGCAATATCTACACCGGCCCCAGCACCGAAGATACCCCCGCGCTGATCGAGCCGGCGGCCTTCAGCGATGGCATCGTCATCGTCCAGGTCAACCAATTGGTGGACGATGTCAGCGACCTGCCACGGGTTGATATCCCGGCGTCCTGGGTCGATTTCGTGGTGGTGGCCGACAAGCCGTTCTACATCGAACCGTTGTTCACTCGCGACCCGCGCCACATCAAGCCGGTGCATGTGTTGATGGCGATGATGGCCATCCGCGGGATCTACGAAAAACACAATGTCCAGTCCCTCAATCACGGCATCGGGTTCAACACCGCCGCCATCGAGCTGATCCTGCCGACCTACGGCGAGTCCCTCGGCCTGAAGGGCAAGATCTGCCGTAACTGGACCCTCAATCCCCATCCAACCCTGATTCCGGCCATCGAAAGCGGCTGGGTCGAAAGCGTGCATTGCTTTGGCACCGAACTGGGCATGGAAAACTACATCGCCGCGCGGCCGGACGTGTTCTTCACCGGTCATGACGGCTCGCTGCGCTCCAACCGCATGGTCTGCCAACTGGCCGGGCAATACGCGGTGGACCTGTTCATCGGCGCCACTTTGCAGGTGGACGGTGACGGACATTCTTCGACGGTGACCCGTGGCCGACTGGCCGGTTTCGGCGGTGCGCCGAACATGGGCCACGACCCGCGGGGGCGCCGTCACGGCACGTCGGCCTGGCTCGACATGCGCCACGGCGATGGTGAGGCGCCGCTGCTTGAGCGCGGCAAGAAACTGGTGGTGCAGATGGTCGAGACCTTCCAGGAGGGCGGCAAACCCACCTTCGTCGAAACCCTCGACGCGGTGGAGGTGGCGAAAAAAGCCGGCATGCCCCTGGCACCGATCATGATCTACGGCGACGACGTCACCCATTTGCTCACCGAAGAAGGCATCGCCTACCTGTACAAGGCCCGCTCGCTGGAAGAGCGTCAGGCAATGATCGCGGCCGTGGCCGGGGTCACTGCCATCGGTTTGCGCCATAACCCGAAAGACACTGCCCGTATGCGCCGCGAAGGCTTGATTGCCCTGCCTGAAGACCTCGGCATTCGTCGCACCGATGCCACCCGCGAGTTGCTCGCCGCCAAGAGCGTGGCCGATCTGGTGGAGTGGTCCGGTGGTCTCTACAACCCGCCCGCCAAGTTCAGGAGTTGGTAAATGCACGCCTTCAACCTGCAACCGAAAAAATTGTCCTTGGCCGAGCGCTTGGCGGATATGGCCGTGGACGCGCTGATCGACGAAGCCGACCTGTCACCCAAACCGGCCCTGGTGGATCGGCGCGGCAATGGCGCCCACACTGATCTGCACTTGGGGCTGATGCACGCTTCGGCGCTGTCGCTGTGGCCGGCATTCAAGGAAATGGCCGACGCCGCCCTTGAATGCGGCGAGATCGGCCTGCCGTTGCGCGAAGCCCTTGGGCGGATCGGCCGTGAGGGGGAAGCGGCGATGCTCGCTACCACCGATGGTGTGAACACCCACCGCGGCGCGATCTGGGCGTTGGGGTTGTTGGTAGCTGCGGCCGCGCTGGAACCTGAATCCAGCGTCGCCAGCGCCGTCACCTTACGTGCCGCCCGTCTGGCCTTGCTCAACGATCGCTACGCCCCCAAACCTTTCAGCCATGGCGCTCAAGTGGCCCAACGCTACGGCGTGCGCGGTGCCCGGGAAGAAGCACAACTGGCATTCCCGGCCGTCACCGGCCTGGGCCTGCCACAACTCAAGCGCAGTCGCGCGGCGGGGGCGGGAGAACAGAACGCTCGGCTCGATGCCTTGTTGGCGATCATGACGACGTTGGCCGACACCTGCGTGCTCTACCGCGCCGGTGAGCCGGGTTTGCAGGCCATGCAGCACGGTGCCAGAGCGGTGCTCGACGCCGGTGGCAGTGCCAGCCTGGGCGGTCGTCGCCAGTTGCATGCGCTGGACCAACAACTGATTGCCATGAACGCCTCGCCCGGCGGCGCTGCTGACTTGCTCGCCGCCTGCCTGTTCCTCGACCGTATCGAGCGCGGCGATGGCCTCTTCCCAGGAGTGTGCTGATGCAAACCTTATCCTTTGAATTTCCCGCCGGGCAGCCGCCACGGGGCCGGGCGCTGGTGGGCTGTGTCGGCTCGGGCGACCTGGAAGTGCTGATCGAGCCGGGCCTGGCGGGCAAGTTGACCATTCAGGTGCAGACCTCGGTCAACGGCAGTGAACAACGCTGGCAACACCTGTTCGCCCGCATGTTCGACGGCCAGATGCCGCCGGCCCTGGCGATCGACATCCACGATTTCGGCGCCACCCCCGGGGTGGTGCGGTTGCGCCTGGAACAAGGCTTCGAGGAGATCGGCCATGACTGACAGCGCCGCGTTGCTCAACAAACACAGCTTCGTCGAGCTGGGTGCCCGGCAACGGGCCAAGGCCTTGCTGGATAACGGTTCATTCCGTGAACTGCTCGACCCCTTTCAGCGAGTCATGTCGCCGTGGCTGCTGCGCCAGGGCGTGGTGCCGCAAAGCGACGACGGTGTGGTGATCGCCAAGGGTTTGCTGGATGGCCTGCCGGTGGTGATCGCGGCCATCGAAGGCGCGTTCCAGGGCGGCAGCCTTGGCGAAGTCGGCGGGGCGAAGATCGCCGGCGCGCTGGAGCTGGCCGCTGAAGACAACCGCAAGGGCATCCCGACCCGCGCCGTGTTGCTGCTGGAAACCGGCGGCGTGCGTCTGCAAGAGGCCAATCTGGGGCTGGCGGCGATTGCCGAGATTCATTCGGCGATTGTCGACTTGCGCCAGTACCAGCCCGTCATCGGCGTGGTGGCCGGCAGCGTCGGTTGTTTTGGCGGCATGTCCATCGCCGCCGGGCTGTGCAGCTATCTGCTGGTGACCCAGGAAGCGCGACTGGGCCTGAACGGTCCGCAAGTGATCGAGCAAGAAGCCGGGATCGACGAGTACGACTCGCGTGATCGGCCGTTCATCTGGAGCCTGACCGGCGGTGAGCAACGCTTCGCCACCGGGTTGGTGGACCGCTATGTGGCTGATGACGTGGCGCAGATCCGCGAGCAAGTCAGCCAGTTGTTGCAGTTGGGTGTACCCGCCGAGCACCGCAGCGGTCAGGCCGAAGTGTTCCTGCAACGTTTGGCCCGACTGGACACTGAAGTGCAAATCGAACCGGCCGCGGTTCGCCAGCTGTATCAGGGAGAACGCCCATGAATTCGTATTCGTTGAGAGGCTTGCGCTGGTTCGAGGCTCTGAGCGACGGCGCCACGCCGTTGGCAGGATTGCCCGCTTCTCTGAAAGTGGCCGACGTCACGCTGGGCGAGCAGAACGTGCGGCTGTTGGCCGTCGTGGCCGATCCCGATAGCCGTTTCCCTCGTGCCCGCAACGGCGAAGTCGGTTTGCTGGAAGGCTGGGGCTTGGCCAAGGCCGTGGATGAGGCTATTGACGCCGACCGTGATGCGTCCAGCAAGCGCGCGCTGATTGCCATCGTCGATGTGCCGAGCCAGGCCTATGGTCGTCGCGAAGAAGCCCTCGGCATTCATCAGGCCCTGGCCGGTGCCGCAGACAGTTATGCCCGAGCGCGGCTGGCCGGGCATCCGGTGATTGGTTTGCTGGTGGGCAAGGCGATGTCCGGGGCGTTCCTGGCCCACGGTTATCAGGCCAACCGGTTGATCGCCTTGCGTGATCCGGGTGTGATGGTCCACGCCATGGGCAAGGCCTCGGCGGCGCGGGTGACCCTGCGCAGTGTCGAAGAGCTTGAGGCCCTGGCCGCCAGCGTGCCGCCGATGGCCTACGACATCGACAGTTTCGCCAGCCTCGGTTTGCTCTGGGAAACCCTGTCGGTGGAGCAGATCGAACAGCCAAACGCGGCGGATCTGGCACGGGTCAGGGATTGTCTGCAACAGGCGATCAACGAAGTGGCAGGTGCGCCTCGGGACCTGAGCAGCCGTCTCGGGGCGACGCATCGTGCGGCTTCCAGCACCGTTCGCCAATTGTTGAGAGCGCAGTGGTGAGCACCTTCCTGGCCCACGACCTGCTATGGGGAATGACTCCACAGGCGTTGCCTGCGGATGCGCCGGCGTGGGTCATTGAGTCCTTGAGCCTTGAGCAGCCGGTGGTGGTGCGGCGAGCGATCACCGCGCCGGGACACATTGCCGTGGGCGTGCGAGGCGTCTCGCGGGAACAGCGTTACGCCACGTCGATGCCGGTGGCGGCGATCCAGCGCCGGGTGCGCCCGGAGGACCTTTGCCATGTCGCATTGCGCCGTGACTTGCCGGCGTTGCAGGCGCTCGCTCAAGTGCGGCCAATGCTGGATGCCAGCGGCTGGATCTGGGGCGTCAGCGGCAGCGCCGGATTTGAACTGGCCAGTGGCATCCAGGCGCTGCATGCACGCAGCGATCTGGACTTGATCCTGCGCACACCGGATCCGCTGGATCGTATCCAGGCCAGGGATTTGTTGGCACAACTGGACGGTTCGACGTGCGCCGTGGACATGCAACTGCAAACCCCCTTCGGCGCCGTCGCCCTGCGCGAGTGGGCCGGCTCGGCGCGGCGGGTATTGCTCAAGGATAATCTTCAGGCGCGTCTGGTGACCGATCCATGGCAACCGGCGCTGGAGCAAGTGGCGTGAGCAGCCTTTTGGTATTCCCCGGCCAGGGTGCGCAGCGAGCGGGCATGCTCCAGGGCGTGTCGCCGCAACTGCTGGAACTGGCTTGTGAAGTGCTGGGCGAAAACGTACGACAGCTGGACAGCACCGAGGCGTTGCAATCGACCCGAGCCGTACAACTGTGTCTGTTGATCGCGGGTGTCGCGGCGGCCCGGCAATTGTTGGAACAGGCACCTGTGCCGGATTACGTCGCGGGCCTGTCCATCGGCGCGTACCCGGCGGCGGTGGTGGCTGGTGCGCTGGGGTTCGATGATGCATTGCGCCTGGTCAGCCTGCGTGGCGAACTGATGCAGCAGGCGTATCCGCGAGGCTACGGCATGACGGCGATCATCGGCCTTGATCTGGCGACAGTGGAGGCGTTGCTCGCGCAGGTACACAGCGCCATGACGCCGGTTTACCTGGCCAACATCAATGCCGATAACCAGGTGGTCATCGCTGGCAGTGACGAGGCCATGGCCAGCGTTGCCGAGAGAGCACGCCGCCAGGGCGCCGCGAAAGCGTGTCGGCTGGCGGTGAGCGTACCGTCCCACTGCCCGTTGCTGGAGGTCCCGGCCCGGGCGTTGGCCCAGGTGTTTGCCGACGTGTCGTTGAAAGCGCCCGCTTTGGGTTATCTGAGCGGCAGTCGTGCCCGGCCCGTGGTGAACACCGACGCCTTGCGTGAGGACCTGGCCTTCAACATGTGCCGCGTGGTGGATTGGCGCGGCACCGTGCAAAGCGCCTACGAGCGAGGCGTGCGGTTACAGATCGAACTGCCACCCGGTGCGGTTTTGACGGGACTGGCGCGTCGGGTGTTCGAGCAGGGCACCGTCATTGCCTTCGACGGTGCGCGCCTGGACACCTTGCAGACGCTGCTCAGAGAGGAGGGACGCCGCCGACCCTAAACCACCGACTCAAGCTGGCGAAGCACAAAAACAACAACTTCGACGATGCACTTTGAGGACTACAACAATGATTATTTACGGTGTGGCGTTTTTGGCCTTTTGTACCCTGGCGGGTATTTTCATCGGTGAGCTGCTGGGCAAACTGATCGGCGTGCCGGCCAACGTCGGCGGTGTCGGCATTGCGATGCTGCTGTTGATCGGCCTGGGCAGTTACCTGAGCAAACGCGGCCTGTTCAAGGGCAAGTCCGAAGCCGGCGTGGAATTCTGGAGTGCGATCTACATTCCTATCGTGGTCGCGATGGCGGCCCAGCAAAACGTCTATGGCGCGCTCAAGGGCGGGCCAATGGCGATTCTGGCTGGGACCCTGGCGGTGGTGATTGCCTTTGCGATGGTGCCGGTGCTGGTGCGCATCGGCAACAAAGGGCCTGAAACCGATGTTTCCGCCAAGACAGTCGGGTGATTGCCATGTACGAATCAATGATGAAAGTGATCACCGGCTACGGTCTGCTCAGTGGCTTTGCGATTGTCGGCATCACCATGTGGGTGTCGTACTGGATCAGCGACACGTTCACCAAGGGCCGCCTGCACGGTTCGGCCATCGCGATTCTCCTGGGGTTGGTGCTGTCGTACATCGGCGGTGCGATGACCGGCGGGCAGAAGGGTGTAGTAGACATTCCGCTGCTCTCAGGCATCGGCCTGCTGGGCGGCGCCATGCTGCGTGACTTCGCCATTGTCGCCACGGCGTTTGGGGTGAGTGTCGAGGAACTCAAGCGCGCCGGGTTCGTCGGGGTGCTGGCGTTGTTCGTCGGGGTGGCCACCTCGTTCATCGCCGGTGTCGGAGTGGCGATGGCCTTCGGTTACACCGACGCGGTGAGCCTGACCACCATCGGCGCCGGAGCGGTGACCTACATCGTCGGGCCGGTCACTGGCGCGGCGATCGGTGCCAGTTCCGAGGTGATGGCGCTGTCCATCGCCGCCGGTTTGATCAAGGCGATCCTGGTGATGGTGGCGACGCCGTTCGTGGCACCTTTTATCGGCCTTAACAATCCGCGCAGTGCGGTGATCTTTGGCGGGTTGATGGGCACATCCAGCGGCGTGGCCGGCGGCCTGGCGGCCACCGATCCGAAACTGGTGCCGTATGGTTGCCTGACGGCGGCGTTCTACACGGCGCTCGGGTGCTTGCTCGGGCCTTCGCTGTTGTATCTGATCATGCGGGGGTTGTTGGGCTAAGGCTTTGAATTTTCGCTGAGCGGGCTGTCCTCATCGCGAGCAGGCTCGCTCCCACATTGGATCGGTGTTCGCCATCCTGTGTGGGAGCGAGGCTGCTCGCGATGAAGGCGACTGGGTCTCAAGCCTGGCGATTGGCATACATCCGGCACTCCGCCAGCAACGCCAGCAAATTCGGATCGCGCTCCTTGGCCTTCAGGAATACCACGCCGATGTGCTGCTGCAGCCGATACTTTTCCTGCAACGGGATCAGTTTCACCCGGTTTTCATACACCGCCGCAATCCGTCCCGGCAGCAAGGCATAACCGACCCCGGAGCTGACCATGCTCAGCAGGGTGAAGATGTCGTTGACCTGCATCGCCACCTTCGGCTCGAACCCCGCCTGCTTGAACACTCGATTACCATCCTGATGGGTGGCGAAGCCCTGGGTGAGGGTGATGAAGGTTTCGTTGCACACTTCGGCCAAGTCCACTTCACTGCGTTGGGCGAAGGCGGAATCGGCTGGCGTGGCGAGAAAAATGTCGTCTGAAAACAGCTCGATATGCTCGCAGTCAGGGTCGTTCACGCTGTCGTCCAGGGAGATCAGGATGGCGTCCACCTCCATGTTCTTGAGCTTGTACAGCAGGTCGATGTTCGAGCCCAGGATCAGGTCGATGTTCAGTTCGCTGCGGCGGATTTTCAGGCCCATGATCAACTGCGGCACGGTCTTGACCGTCAGTGAATACAGCGAGCCGAGCTTGAACCGCTCCGCGGAAAACCCGGCGGCTTCACGGGTCAGGCGCACGCTTTCGATCACGTCCTGAATCAGCTTCTGTGTGCGTTCTTCCAGCACGTAAGCGCTTTCCAGGGGGGTGAGGTTGCGGCCCTCGTGCTTGAACAACGGGCAACGCAAGGCGCTTTCCAACGAGTGAATGGCCCGGTGTACGCTGACGTTGCTGGTCTGCAATTCGGCCGCCGCCCGCGCAAGATTGCCGGTGCGCATGAACGCCAGGAACACCTCGAGTTTTTTCAGGGTCAATTCTTCGTCGATCAGCATGGGGTGGACTCTTATTCGTATCGCCCGATTGTGCCCCAATCGGTAGGAGGATGTTGATCTGTGGGAGCAAAGCTTGCTCGCGATGCAGGCGACTAGGCTCCTGAGGCACCGCGTTATCTTCATCGCAGGCAAGCCTTGCTCCCACAGAGAGCTAAACATTGCACTTTGTAGCGCCAAGCCTGAGCCTTGGCGTCTGTTTTGGAATGTGAGGTGGGACTGGATGTATCACGGAGAGCGACTCAACGCCTGGACCCACCTGGTCGGGGCGGTGGCGGCTTTTATCGGGGCGGTGTGGTTGCTGGTAATTGCCGGGATGACGGGCGATGCGTGGAAAATCGTCAGCGTGGCGATCTACGGTTTCACCTTGCTGGTGCTGTACAGCGCTTCGACGGTTTACCACAGTGTGCGCGGGCGCAAGAAAGCAATCATGCAGAAGGTCGATCACTTTTCGATCTATCTGCTGATCGCCGGCAGCTATACGCCGTTCTGCCTGGTCACCCTGCGCGGGCCGTGGGGCTGGACCTTGTTCGGGATTGTCTGGGGGCTGGCGCTGATCGGGATCTTGCAGGAGATCAAGCCGCGCTCTGAAGCACGAATCCTGTCGATCGTGATCTACGCGGTGATGGGCTGGATCGTGCTGGTGGCGGTCAAACCGTTATTGGCCGCCTTGGGCAGCGCCGGCTTTGCCTGGCTGGCTTCGGGTGGTGTGTTGTACACCGTCGGCATTGTCTTTTTCGCGCTGGACCATCGGTTGCGGCACGCCCATGGCATCTGGCATCTGTTCGTGATCGCCGGCAGTTTGCTGCATTTTGTGGCGATCTTGTTCTATGTGCTCTAGCTCATAACCACCGCTGGTCCTGTGGGAGGGAGCAGGCTCGCTCCCACACGGCTTCTTCATTCGACTTTAGAAATCCCCCCACAGCTGCTGTGCCACGGCCAGTGCCACCACCGGTGCGGTTTCAGTGCGCAGCACGCGCGGGCCGAGGCGGGCGGCGTGGTAGCCGGCGGTCTTGGCTTGTGCCACTTCGGCATCCGACAAACCGCCTTCGGGGCCGATCAGGAAGGCCAGGCTCGACGGTCTGGCATGGCTGACCAGCGGCTCGGCCACCGGGTGCAGCACCAGTTTCAGTTCGGCGTCGGTTTGCTTCAGCCAGTCGGCCAGTAGCAGCGGCGGGTGGATCACCGGCACGGTGGAGCGCCCGCACTGCTCGCAAGCGCTGATCGCCACCTGGCGCCAGTGCAACAGGCGTTTGTCGGCGCGTTCGTCCTTGAGGCGCACTTCGCAGCGCTCGCTGAAAATCGGCGTGATCTCGTTGACGCCCAGTTCGGTAGCTTTCTGGATCGCCCAGTCCATGCGCTCGCCCCGGGACAGGCCCTGACCGAGGTGGATGCGCAAGGGCGATTCAACCTGCCCGGCGAATTGTTCGTTCAACTGCACAAGCACGCGTTTTTTGCCGACTTCGGCCAGGGTGCCGCGAAACTCCTGGCCAGAGCCGTCGAACACCTGCACCGCATCGCCCTCGGCCATGCGCAGCACCCGACCGATGTAGTGGGCCTGGGCTTCGGGCAGTTCGTGAGCGCCGAGGCTGAGGGGGGCGTCGATGAAGAAGCGGGACAGTCTCATTTCGAATCTCTGAAAAAGTTAAACCTGTGGCGAGGGGATTTAGCGAAACGTCGCACCGCCCCGCTGGGCTGCGAAGCAACCCCAAATGCTTACAACGCGATTCGCCTGAAGTATCGGAGTGTCCGGTTTTAGGGCTGCTGCGCAGCCCAGCGGGGATAAATCCCCTCGCCACAACAGTATTCCAACAAGAACACCGGGGTTTAACCCGGATCACGGAAACCGGGATGAAAATCCTTCGGCACCGCCACGCTGACCTTGTCCCGGGTGGCGATGTCGATGCCCTCGCTGGCCACTTCAGCCAGGAAGTCGATTTGCTCGGGGGTGATGACATACGGCGGCAGGAAATACACCACGCTGCCCAGCGGCCGCAGCAATGCGCCGCGCTCCAGAGCATGCTGGAAGACCGTCAGGCCGCGACGTTCCTGCCATGGGTAAGCGGTCTTGCTCGCCTTGTCCTTGACCATCTCGATGGCCAGGACCATGCCGGTCTGGCGCACTTCGGCCACATTCGGGTGATCGGCCAGGTGCGCGGTGGCGCTTGCCATGCGTTGGGCGAGGGCCTTGTTGTTTTCGATGACGTTGTCTTCTTCGAAGATATCCAGCGTCGCCAGGGCCGCCGCGCAGGCCAACGGGTTGCCCGTGTAGCTGTGGGAATGCAGGAAGGCGCGCAGGGTCGGGTAGTCGTCGTAGAACGCGCTGTAGACCTCATCGGTCGTCACGCACGCCGCCAGCGGCAGGTAGCCGCCGGTCAGGGCCTTGGACAAACAAAGGAAGTCCGGGGTGATACCGGCCTGTTCACAGGCGAACATCGTGCCGGTGCGGCCGAAGCCGACGGCGATTTCGTCGTGGATCAGGTGCACGCCATAGCGATCACACGCCTCGCGCAGCAGCTTCAGGTACACCGGGTGATACATGCGCATGCCGCCGGCGCCCTGGATCAGCGGCTCGACGATTACAGCGGCCACGGTGTCGTGGTGTTCGGCCAAGGTCTGTTCCATGGCCGCGAACAGATTGCGCGAATGCTCTTCCCAGCTCATGCCTTCGGGGCGGAGGTAGCAATCGGGGCTCGGCACTTTGATCGTGTCCAGCAGCAACGCCTTGTAGGTTTCGGTGAACAGCGGCACGTCGCCCACCGACATCGCTGCGATGGTTTCGCCGTGGTAGCTGTTGCTCAGGGTGACGAAGCGCTTCTTGGCCGGCTGGCCACGATTGATCCAGTAGTGAAAGCTCATCTTCATCGCCACTTCGATGCAGGACGAGCCGTTATCGGCGTAGAAACACCGGGTCAGGCCTTCAGGTGTCATCTTCACCAGGCGCTCGGACAGTTCGATCACCGGCTGGTGACTGAATCCGGCGAGGATCACATGCTCCAGTTGATCGACCTGGTCCTTGATGCGCTGGTTGATCCGCGGGTTGGCATGGCCGAACACGTTGACCCACCAGGAACTGACGGCATCGAGGTAGCGCTTGCCTTCGAAGTCTTCCAGCCACACGCCTTCACCGCGCTTGATCGGGATCAGCGGCAGCTTTTCGTGGTCTTTCATCTGGGTGCAGGGATGCCATAGCACCGCGAGGTCGCGTTGCATCCACTGGTTATTCAGGCCCATATACAGTCTCCTCGAGGCGGCTCGCGGCGGGCGCGGGCAAAACAATCGGGCAAGCCTATGCAATGGCAGCCCCGGGGACAACCCATTGTGTCATTCCTGCTACCTTGAGTAAGGCGATAGACGCCGCTGGCGGCGCTGGGGTGGCTGACGTATTCTTCGCCGTTCTCTGAGCCGTCTGGCTCGAAAAACTGATCGTTCCTGCGTTTTATTCCGGAGTTCGCTGAATGTCTGTTGGTTGGCTGCGCGCCTGTGCGCTGGTGGTGATAGGGCTGTTCAGCGTGTGTGCGCTGGCCAAGGACAAGCAACCGACGGTGATCGTCATCGGCGGCGGCCTGGCGGGGCTCACGGCGGCCTACGAGCTGCAGAACAAAGGCTGGCAGGTAACCCTGCTGGAAGCCAAGCCAAGCCTGGGCGGTCGTTCGGGCATGGCCACCAGTGAATGGATCGGCAACGAAAAAACTCAGCCGGTACTGAACAAGTACATCTCGACCTTCAAGCTGAGCACCACACCGGCCCCGGAGTTCGTGCGCACCCCCAGCTATTTGATCGACGGCACCTACCTCACCGCCGCTGACCTGGCGACCAAGCAACCGGCCACGGCTGAGGCCCTCAAACGTTACGAAACCACCCTGGACGACCTGGCCCGTTCCATTGAAGACCCACAGAACCCGTCGGCCAACAACACGTTGCACGCACTGGACCAGATCAGTGTCTCCAACTGGCTCGACCGTCTGCAATTGCCGACCACCGCGCGGCAGTTGGTGAACCAGCAGATCCGCACCCGCTATGACGAGCCGTCGCGACTGTCGTTGCTGTATTTTGCCCAGCAAACCCGGGTCTACCGTGGTGTGTCCGACCGTGACCTGCGCGCCGCGCGCCTGCTGGGTGGCAGCCCTGTGTTGGCCCAGGCTTTCGTCAAGCAACTGAAAACCATCAAGACCAGCTCGCCCGTCTCGGCCATCTCCCAGGACAAGGACGGCGTTACCGTCAAGGTTGGCAGCGTCGGCTATCAAGCTGACTACGTAGTGCTGGCGGTGCCGTTGCGAGCCCTGAACAAAATCCAGCTGACCCCGGCCCTGGACGCCCGGCATCAGGGCGCGATCAAGGGCACCAACTACGGCTGGCGCGACCAGATCATGCTCAAGTTCAAGACCCCGGTCTGGGACAGCAAGGCGCGCATGTCGGGTGAGATCTACAGCAACACCGGTCTGGGCATGATGTGGATCGAGCCGGCCATGAAGGGCGGCGCCAATGTGGTCATCAATCTGTCCGGCGACAACGCCCGGGTGATGCAGGCCTTTGGTGACAAGCAGATGGCCGATCAGGTGCTGATTCGCTTGCACGCGTTTTACCCGCAGGCCCGGGGTGCTTTCACCGGTTATGAAATTCGCCGCTACAGCACCGACCCGTCCATGGGCGGCGCGTACCTGGCCTTCGGACCGGGCCAGATCAGCAAGTACTGGCGCCTGTGGGAAATGCCGTTGCAGCGCGTAGCCTTTGCCGGCGAACACACCGATACCTTGTATCCGGGCACCCTGGAGGGCGCGTTGCGTAGCGGTCAGCGGGCAGCCAGCCAGGTTGAAGACCTGGCGGCGGGCAAATCGTTTGAACCGGCCAAGGTCGTGCCGGTGGCAGCGGCAGCAGCTGCCGGTGCGGTGGCGGCGAAGAAGGGTAATTTTTTCTCCAACCTGTTTGGTGGCTCGGATGACGACAAGAAGCCGGAGCCGGTCAAGGCTCCGGAGCCGGTAGCGCCTGCTCCAGTGCCGGCACCCGCCCCAGCGCCTGCACCGGTGGCACCATCCGCGCCAGCCCCGGCGAAAGTTGAGCCCGCCAAGAAAGCAACCACCAAACCAGCGGTGAAAAAACCAGCCGCCAAGACCCCGGCCAAAAAAGCCCCGGCCAAGGCTCCGGTGAAAAAGGCCCCGCCGGCGAAGAAGCCGGCAGTCAAACCGACGACGACTACTGAAACCAAGGCTCAGTAACGATCAGGTGGAAAGAACGCGGCTCAAGGGCCGCGTTTTTTATCCAGTATCAAGCGTACCGGCGGCGCCACTCAAAGCCCGGCGTCGCTTAATAAGCGCTACGTCCTACACGCCTTGGCGATATATCGGAAACTTCCCACCCTTTAACCAGAAGCAGGCTATAGCGCTTACCAAGCCATAAGTCTAGGCTCCTCGAAAAACAGGAGCGCGTATGAAAATACTAATGGCAGTGGTTGTATTGGTTTCGATATATGGATGTGTGTATGGCGAATGCCGGGATCCTTTGACAATTCCGATGATTCCAAAAAGAGATCCGCAGTTAGCACACAAATGCTCCATCGATCCATATAAGCCTGAGTGTTCGGTAAACTAATTCTTCAAGTTTCAGGCTCGTAAACTGGAGCGACCATGAAACCGATAGAAGCTTTGATGTTCTTTATAATGCTCGCCAGTAGAGGCTTTACTGACGGTCGTATGACGCTTAAAAAATACGACCCTCAATTGGCGTACAGATGCGATATGGATCCACAGGTCCGAGTACCCCATTAAGTAACATTACCTAAGAGAATTTTTAGAGGGGGGGTAACGAAAATGACCACGTATGAATTGGCACGTCCTCAAACAGGATCCTGACCCGCTTCGGCTTCGACATACGTCCCGGAACGAAGCCAAAGCGGGCCCAGCAGAGGTTGCCTGTTCGCATGTCAAAAATGACTAGGTTTCCATCGTCCTGCATGGTCATACAAGTGTTATACCAAAGTGACTTATCAGTACTGTGGGTGCTTTCGGCGATCCACAATCGCCGTCTGGACGGATCATAAAGAAAGCCGCTGTTGCTGACGACGAATTGTAGAGGTTCACGCATTCTCCTTGGATACAACGTGACGCTGTGAGGTTGTTTATCACCAGCGGTCCAGATAATTGCCTCGCGGTCCTTGATTACCAAGTTTCCATCGGCCTGCAATATCAATCGGAACCGCCCATTACTGGATTTTAGGTATTGCCCCGGGGACATCGTTTGATTAGGGGGTAATTGCGGCGAGCCGTTAGCTTTAAAATGGGTATAACGAACAGCCATTTTGTTCACCTTGTTCAATGAGTTGTGGAGCGCTCATTTGATCAAGGGTGAAAGTGAAAATGGCGATAGATATATATTGAATGGAACAAATAGTTGGACGGCGGTGACGGCTCCGGTGCGGTCCCCTGTGGGAGCGAACCTGCTCGTGATGAGGTCCATACAGGCCCCAAAGGCTGCCTGATCGCCTCGCCATCACCCGCCGTTTCCCCTTTAATCTTTCCTTAACCCACCCCCTCCAGACTGATGATCGTATTTCTCGATATTTCAAAGCAAAATTTTCCGCTTTAAATCGATAGATAACTCGCTAGTCTTGGTCGCAGTTTTCACAGGATATGAGCAATGCAGCTACGCAACTCTTCTTCTCGCTATGGCTGGGTCAGCATCGTTTTGCACTGGGGCATTGCACTGGTGGTGTACGGGCTGTTCGCGCTGGGGCTGTGGATGGTCGGCTTGGATTACTACAGCACTTGGCGTAAAGACGCGCCGGACCTGCACAAGAGCATTGGCTTGGTGCTGCTGGCGGTCATGTTGCTGCGGGTGATCTGGCGGGTTGTCAGTCCGCCACCACCGACCTTGTCAACCTATGGCCGCCTGACCCGCGTCGGCGCCAAGCTTGGCCATAGCGCACTGTATCTCGGGTTGTTCGCCGTGATGATTGCCGGTTACCTGATTTCCACCGCAGACGGTGTCGGGATTCCGGTGTTTGGTCTGTTTGAAGTACCCGCGCTGGTGTCCGGACTGCCCGATCAGGCAGACGTTGCCGGCCAGATTCACTTCTACCTGGCATGGGCGCTGGTAATTTTCTCCGGCCTCCATGCGTTGGCAGCATTGAAACACCACTTTATCGATCGTGACGCGACCCTCAAGCGCATGCTGGGACGCCAAGCCTGATGTTCAACCTCGACTCCAAAGGAATAGAAAGCATGTTGAAAAAAACGCTCGCCGCCCTGGCAATCGGTTCTGCCCTGCTGTCGGCCGGTCAGGCCATGGCTGCCGACTACGTGGTCGACAAGGAAGGCCAACACGCCTTCGTCGACTTCAAGATCAGCCACCTGGGCTATAGCTACATCACCGGTACCTTCAAGGACATCGACGGCAAGTTCAGCTTCGACGCCGCCAAGCCTGAAGACAGCAAGATCGAGTTCAACGTGAACACCGCCAGCGTGTTCACCAACCACGCCGAGCGCGACAAGCACATCGCCAGTGCTGACTTCCTGAACGCGAGCAAATTTGCCAAGGCCACCTTCGTGTCCACCAGCGTCAAATCCACCGGCAAGAACGCTGATGGCAAGGAAACCGCCGACGTGGCTGGTGACCTGACCCTGCTGGGCGTGACCAAGCCTGTCGTGGTCAAAGCCACCTTCCTGGGTGAAGGCAAGGACCCGTGGGGCGGCTACCGTGCCGGCTTCGAAGGGACCACCAGCATCAAGCGTTCCGATTTCGGCAAGCAGAAAGACCTGGGCCCAACGTCCGACGTGGTCGAGCTGTACGTTTCGTTTGAAGGTGTCAAAGCGAAATAACATTCGCGCCTGACAAAAAACGCCCCTGATCTTGGATCAGGGGCGTTTTTTATTGCCGTATGGAATCTTGTGAACCGCACATGACCCCTTGTGGGAGCGAGCCTGCTCGCGATTGCCATGGGTCAGTCAACCTCTGTACTGGCTGAACCGACGCAATCGCGAGCAGGCTCGCTCCCACAGGGTGAAGTCGGCGTCACTCAAAAAAATCTATGGTCACCCCCATTTTTGCAATACTGATTAATGGGTGAAGTGGTTGGCTTGCTTAAATCTATCCGGCGTCGATCCAGGGCATGCCCCGCGCCACGATGAGAGTCGCGCCTGACGATCCTGAAAAATGCCGCGGCTTCTGAAGCCGATTTTTATGTCAGGTTCTTCGTCAGGCCGGTGGGCCGTTCACGTCATCCGTTGTTCAGCTATCGCAAAACCTGAAGGGTGATTCGTGGTACTGCAACAACCGCAGGGTCAGGCGTTCAGCGCGTCTGGCCCTGCTTCATATTGCGTATGGTGAGCCGCTAGCGCCCACGCGATCCGCGCCAGCTTGTTAGCCAGGGCGCAGGCCACCACGTTCGAGTGTCGTCGCCCAAGCAATGAGCGCACCCAGTCGGCCAGAGCCCCTTTCTGGTGTTCTAGCCTCTGCATATAGACCCGAGCACATTGAACCAGCAACTGCCTGAGGTGCTTGTCGCCGCGCTTGCTGATACCCAGCAAATTAGCCCTGCCGCCGGTGCTGTACTGCCTGGGTACCAAGCCCACGGAGGCGGCGAAGTCACGGCTGCATCGGTACTGCCTGCCGTCCCCCATCTCTACAGCCAGCAGGCTGGCGGTGATCGGCCCGACACACGGCAAGCTCAGCAAGCGGCTGCCGAGATCATCGTCGGCCAGTTGGCTTGCCAGCTCTTTATCCAGCGCCTTGATCTGTTCATCCAGATAACAGAAATGCTCATGCAAGCGCTGTAACAGCACTGTCAACCGAACGGGCAACTCATGCTCAGCCAAAATACTCGCCAACCGCTTCATGATCGCCAGGCCCTTGGGCAGGCTGATGCCGAACTCCAGTAGGAAACCATGCATTTGATTGGCGGTTTTGGTGCGATCGCGTACCAGCGACTCGCGCAGGCGATGCAGAACGGAAAGCGTCTGCTGTGCCTCGGTTTTAGGCGAAACGAAGCGCATCGATGGACGCGAAGCCGCCTCGCAAATGGCTTCGGCATCCACGAAGTCATTTTTGTTGCCTTTGACGAAGGGGCGGACGAATTGCGGGGAAATCAGTTTGGCTTCATGCCCCATGGCCATCAGCTGGCGAGCGACGAAATGCGCCCCGGCACAAGCTTCCATCACCACGGTACAGGCCGGCAGATTGCCGAAGAGCGTCATCATCTGTTGACGCGAGAACTTCTTGCGAAACACCTCTCGGCCCAATTTGTCTTGGCCGTGCAGGTGGAAACTGTGTTTACCGAGATCGATCCCGATCAGCGCTGACTCGCTCATAATGATGGCCTCCGAAAACAAAACACCCTGCGAAAGCGTAGCCCTCGCAGGGTGTGGGGGTGACCATCTCATTAATGCCCCTGATCGCGAGATCAGGGGCATTTTTACGGCTTGGAGAAACTCAGCGATTGCGGGTCAGCAGTGCCGGCTTCTCGCCCCGTGGACGGCTTGGCAGTTGATCCAGCTGTTCAGGCGTCGGGAATCGATCGATCTTCGATTCCTTGTGCATGATCTTCGGCTGGTTACCACGAGGGGCTTGCACGGCAGGTTCCTGACGAGGCTGCTCGTCACGTGCCGGGCGGCGAGGGCGGGAGTCTTCGCGGCGGGCCTGGCCGTCACGAGGTGCGCCGTTGCGCGGGCCGCTGCGCTTGGCCGGCGGGGTGCCGGTGGACGAGCCGTTGCTGTTGCGCGGGCCGTTCTGACGCCCCTGGGATTGGCCACGAGGAGCACCTGCGCCCGCCGCGCCCTGTGCCGGTGCGCCAGGACGACGTCCGCGACCCTGGGCGGGTTTCTGCTGCGGCACGTAATCGACGCGGTTGCCGAAGTTATCGATATCGTCGTCCAGGAACTCGTCCGGTGCGCGATCGGCAGCGGCACGTGGTGCCGGGCGTTGCTGTTCACGGGCCGGGGTACCTTCGCGAGGCTTGTGCTCGCGAGCTGGGCGTTCGCCGCGACTGGTGCTGGCCGATTTTTCCTTGCCCTTGTCCTTGCCTTTGTCTTTACGGCCACCACCACCACCGCCGCCGCCATTTGGACCGTCACCGCGAGGGCCACGGGCATTGCGTGGGTTGCGCACGTCCGGACGTTCACGCACTTCAGGCTTCTCGGCCTCGATGGTGCTGGCATCGAAGCCCATCAGGTCGCCATCGGCGATTTTCTGCTTGGTCATGCGCTCGATGCTTTTGAGCAGTTTCTCTTCGTCCGGCGCGACCAGCGAGATCGCTTCGCCCGAACGGCCGGCCCGGCCAGTACGGCCGATACGGTGTACGTAGTCTTCATCGACGTTCGGCAACTCGAAGTTGACCACGTGGGGCAACTGGTCGATGTCCAGACCGCGAGCGGCGATGTCGGTGGCAACCAGAATGCGCACTTCGCCGGCCTTGAAGTCGGCCAAGGCCTTGGTGCGGGCGTTCTGGCTCTTGTTACCGTGGATCGCCACGGCCGGCAGGCCATGTTTGTCCAGGTACTCGGCCAGACGGTTGGCGCCGTGCTTGGTGCGGGTGAACACCAGGACCTGTTCCCAGGCGCCGGCGGTAATCAGGTGCGCCAACAGGGCACGCTTGTGGCTGGCCGCCAGGCGGAACACACGTTGTTCGATGCGCTCGACCGTGGTGTTTGGCGGTGTGACTTCAATGCGTTCCGGGTTGTGCAGCAGCTTGCCGGCCAGGTCGGTGATGTCCTTGGAGAACGTCGCCGAGAACAGCAGGTTCTGACGCTTGGCGGGCAGGCGGGCCAGCACTTTCTTCACGTCATGGACAAAGCCCATGTCGAGCATGCGGTCGGCTTCGTCCAGCACGAGGATTTCCACGTGGGACAGATCGACGCTGCCCTGGCCGGCCAGGTCGAGCAAACGACCCGGACAGGCCACCAGCACGTCGACGCCACGGGCCATGGCCTGGACCTGAGGGTTCATGCCAACGCCGCCGAAAATGCAGGCACTGACGAATTTCAGGTCGCGAGCATAGATCTTGAAGCTCTCGTGTACCTGGGCCGCCAGTTCGCGGGTAGGGGTCAGGACCAGGACGCGCGGTTGGCGCGGGCCGTGACGCTGGGATTTGTCTGGGTGACCGTTGGGGAAAAGCCGCTCCAGGATAGGGAGGGCAAAACCACCGGTTTTACCAGTGCCTGTCTGCGCCGCGACCATCAGATCGCGACCTTGCAACACGGCGGGGATGGCCCGCTGTTGCACCGGGGTAGGCTGGGTGTAGCCGGCAGCCTCGATGGCGCGGACTAAAGCCTCGGAGAGACCGAGGGAAGCAAAGGACATGAGTAATCCTGTTTTAGTGAGGGCCTGGCCCAATGGGATAGTCTTGCCGGGCGCGAATGACGTTCAACAAAAAGACGTCATCCCGTCCGGTCCTGCCGAGTCTGGAAGGCAGGTCCGGACAGGGCTCGCGCGGGCTGGAAGCTGCGCTGTAGCGGTGTCGGGATGCCTTTTGCAAGACCGGGCGTCCGGGCGTGAGCCTGGCGGGAAGGCCGGAGTATAACAGAGCAAACGCCGTGCGCCGCTTTCCTGCTGCTCAACGGTTTATTTCAACGCTGCACCGGGCTGGACGGTTCGGTCCTGGCAGACGGAACGGCGCCATAGCGGGCGATCAGCTCGGCATAGGCCGGTTCGCGCTTGAAGCGCTTGAGCTCGGCGCTGAAGCGCTGCACCAGCAGATCCATCCCGGCGTTGCGCCGCACCGCCAGGTATTGGCTTTGACGGCTCACAACCACGGGGTTTTCGGTGATCTGGTCGCCCAGTTGCATTTGCTTGAGTACGTGCCGACCCACCCGGCGGTCGGTGATGAGCAGGTCAATCCGGCCCAGTTGCAACTTGCCAAAGTTGGCTTCATGGGTGGGTGCCGTCTCACGTTTGAACAGGGGCGATTCTCTGAAGGCCTGGCTGTACAGATAACCGGGCGAGGTGCCCACGGTCAGGCCGACCAAGTCATCGAGCGTGCGAAAGGGATGGGGGCGGGCGTTGGCGTAGAACATCACGAACTCCACGTCCGAGAGCGGTTCGCTGGGGTAAAGCAGCATGGCGTCGCGTTCGTTGCTGTGGAAAATGTCCAGCGCACCGTCCGCCAGGCCCTGCTCAAGCATCGCCAGGCAACGTTTCCACGGCAGCAGTTGCCATTGCACATCAATGCCCAGGCGCTTGAACACAATGGCGGTGGTTTCGTAGTCGAGTCCCAGGACCTGGCCGTTCTCTTCGTAGACATAAGGCGCCCAGGGTTCGGTGACAATGCGCAACTTCTCGGCCCGGGCATCCATGCTCAGGTACAGGAGGACAAAGGTGGTCAGTAACCGGGTGATGAAGGGCATGGCCTGAGGTTACGACGAGAGCTCATCAAATAGCTAGAGCCCTCTGGCCCGCGGCTTAATTGCCTTTTGCCTGCATTAGGTGCCGATAGATGGCTTCGCGGCGCTCGCCCAGCACCCAGCGAATCAGTGGGTGGTTGAGCCATCGTTTGAGTTCATGGTCTTTCAAAGGCTCTTTCAGGCGATTTTCAACGTTCTCCCTGGCCTTTTCCCACCAGACCGGCGCGCAGGCCTGGTCGAACGGGTTGGTGTGACGGTAGCAGCCGTAGAGAATTTCGCGCATGAATTGCCGTTTATGGCTGGGTAACGCCACGGTAATCAATTTATAAGCCAGACGTTGCAATGTGGGCGGTCGGGGTAACGTCGCGGTGACTTGTCGGGTTTCATCCAGGGCCGATTGGCACATGGGCGCGGCATGATGTTTGTCGAGCCAAGCCTTGGTTTTGGCGCGGAACAGCTGTTTGCGGCTCCAGTAATGGTGAATCAGGTCCGGACATTCGCGCACGTGTACCGAACGATAGGCCGCCACCGAAAGGCAAAACTCTTCCAGCGTGTAGGCTCCGTTCGCCATGGGATAAAACTCGTCCATCAGGGCAATCGAGCGATCCAGAACTGATGCGTCGGTCCAATGAAGACCAATCACGCCCGAGTTCAACTGCGGCATGTTGTCATCCGCCAGTTGCCGTCGTTGCAGGGCTTGCGCCAGCGTTACGTAAAGTACGGCATCCTTGTTGGCGCCATAGTTCAGATCTACCGCGTTGCAGAGCAACGTGCCGGGCTGAATGCGCCGAAACAGCTCCAGAGGAGAGCAGTGGAAGAAGGTGTCGGTGTCGATCAGCAGTGCCAGCTCGACTTCCTCAAGCACCTTTTGCATGACTACATGCTTTGCGCGAAAGTGATAGCCATGCGGCTCGATCCAGGTCTGACGGGTTTCGTTGTCGAGGTGGCGTACGCGCACCGGGAGTCCAGCGTAGGGCATGGGATTGTCGGTAAATACTTGGATGTCCAATGCCTCACCCGGGCTCTCGCGCAGTCCGGCCAAGGCGCTGGCAATGCTGAACACGGCTTCTTGATGATAGGTCTCGGCCCCGTAGACCAGATAAATGAGTTGTGGGGTCGTTAACCTTTGACCAATAGGCATCTACTGCATCCCTCCAGATATTTCGGGTAGAAAAAAGGCCTTGGGTTTTCGCCAAGGCCTCTTTGTACCGCCCAATTAAGACATTAACGCGGCAGCTTGAGGTTATTCCATACTGCGAGGCTGGGCTCGGCCTGGTTCAGGGTATAGAAATGCAGCCCCGGTGCCCCGCCCTGTAACAAACGTTCACACATTTGTGTGATGACTTGCTCTCCGAAGCTTTGGATGCTGGATGTGTCGTCGCCGTAGGCTTCCAGCTGCTTGCGGATCCAGCGTGGGATTTCTGCCCCGCAGGCGTCGGAAAAACGCGCGAGTTTGCTGTAGTTGGTGATCGGCATGATCCCCGGCACGACAGGAATGTCGACGCCCATCTTGCGTACGCGGTCGACAAAGTAGAAGTAGCTGTCAGCGTTGAAGAAGTACTGGGTGATCGCGCTGTTGGCGCCGGCGTTGGCCTTGCGTACGAAGTTGAGCAGGTCGTCTTCGAAGTTGCGTGCCTGGGGGTGCATCTCTGGGTAGGCCGCCACTTCGATATGGAAGTGCTCACCGGTTTCTTCACGAATGAATTCAACCAGGTCGTTGGCGTGGCGCAGTTCACCGCTCGCCATGCCCATACCCGAGGGCAGGTCACCGCGCAGGGCCACGATACGGGTGATGCCGGCAGCCTTGTACTGGCTCAACAGGCTGCGCAGATCGGCTTTGCTGTCACCCACGCAGGACAGGTGCGGGGCGGCGGGGATTTTGACTTCACTTTCGAGCTGCAACACGGTGTTGATCGTGCGGTCACGGGTCGAACCGCCAGCGCCATAGGTGCAGGAGAAGAAGTCGGGGTTGTAGCTCGCCAACTGACGGGCAGTGGCGATCAGTTTTTCATGCCCAGCATCGGTCTTCGTCGGGAAGAACTCGAAGCTGTAGCGACGGTCTTGGGACATGGTCATATCCTTGGAAACTCGTAGGCCGGTGAGGCTTGCATATCCCTTGTGGAAGCGGACTCATGTGGGAGCGAGCCTGCTCGCGATTGGCATCACCTCGGTCTGACAGTCAGATCAAGGTGTCTGCATCGCGAGCAGGCTCGCTCCCACAGGTCCGCTCCACCAACGAGACAGCGCCGATCAGTAGCGGTAAGCGTGCGGCTTGAACGGGCCTTCGACGGTCACGCCGATGTAGTCAGCCTGTTGCTTGGTCAGTTTGGTGACCACGCCGCCGAAACCGCGGACCATTTCCAGGGCCACTTCTTCGTCGAGTTTCTTGGGCAGCACTTCCACGGTCAGGCGCTCGGCTTTCTGGGCTGGCGACAGGTCGGCGTATTTCTGGCCGAACAGGAAAATCTGCGCCAGGACCTGGTTGGCAAACGAGCCGTCCATGATGCGGCTTGGGTGGCCGGTGGCGTTGCCCAGGTTCACCAGGCGGCCTTCGGCCAGCAGGATCAGGTAGTCATCGTTCTGTGGGTCGAAGCTGCCGGCGCCGGTGCGATGCACCTTGTGGACCTGTGGCTTCACTTCTTCCCATGCCCAGTTCTTGCGCATGAAAGCGGTGTCGATTTCATTGTCGAAGTGGCCGATGTTGCAGACCACGGCGCGCTTTTTCAGGGCCTTGAGCATGTTCGCGTCGCAGACATTGACGTTACCGGTGGTGGTCACGATCAAGTCGATCTTGCCCAGCAGCGCTTTGTCGATGCTTGCTTCGGTGCCATCGTTGTTACCGTCGATGAATGGCGAAACCAGCTCGAAGCCGTCCATGCAGGCCTGCATGGCGCAGATCGGGTCGACTTCCGACACCTTGACGATCATGCCTTCCTGGCGCAGGGACTGAGCCGAGCCCTTGCCCACGTCACCGTAGCCGATCACCAGCGCCTGCTTGCCCGACAGCAGGTGGTCGGTACCGCGCTTGATGGCGTCGTTGAGGCTGTGACGGCAGCCGTACTTGTTGTCGTTCTTGCTCTTGGTCACCGAGTCGTTGACGTTGATGGCCGGGATTTTCAGTTCGCCCTTGGCCAGCATGTCCAGCAGGCGGTGTACGCCGGTGGTGGTCTCTTCGGTCACGCCGTGGACGTTGTCCAGTACGGCTGGGTATTTCTTGTGCAGCAGTTCGGTCAGGTCGCCGCCGTCGTCAAGAATCATGTTGGTGGCCCATGGCTGGCCATCCTTGAGGATGGTCTGCTCCAGGCACCATTCGTATTCCTCTTCGGTCTCGCCCTTCCAGGCAAATACCGGGATACCGGCAGCGGCAATGGCGGCAGCGGCCTGGTCCTGGGTCGAGAAGATGTTGCAGGACGACCAGCGCACTTCCGCACCCAGGGCAACCAGGGTTTCGATCAGCACGGCGGTCTGAATGGTCATGTGGATGCAGCCGAGGATCTTCGCGCCCTTGAGCGGTTGCTCGCCGGCGTATTTGCGACGCAGGCCCATCAGGGCTGGCATTTCGGATTCGGCGATGATGATTTCGCGACGACCCCAGGCAGCCAGGGACATGTCGGCGACTTTGTAATCGGTAAAATCTGCAGGCGTGATAACAGCGCTCATGAAGAGCCTCCATTCGTAATGTATGCGAATGGGCGCCGTTGTGCGTTTAGTGTCCGTGCGGGGTGCCCCGTACAAACAACGCCCCATCCGAGCCTGACAGGTCGAACCTGCTGCAGCGCCCCTCGGACAGGTGGCGGGAACGGTCCAAAGCGAGGACCGAGATAAAGCGGTGGCGATTATAACGGGCTAATCGGATCTTCCAAAGGGTTTCTGTCGGCAAATCAAAATTGCCGATGATCGTTATTGGGACCCCGACATAGAGCCACGCTGCCCGGTCTGCCATGATGCAGGCATCCATCGGCCAGACGCTCAGGAGTGAACATGAATTTCCACACCCGCAAGTGGGTCAAGCCCGAAGACCTCAACCCCAACGGCACGCTGTTTGGCGGCAGTCTGTTGCGCTGGATCGACGAGGAAGCGGCGATCTATGCCATTGTCCAGCTCGGCAACCAGCGTGTGGTTACCAAATACATCTCCGAAATCAACTTCGTCAGCGCTTCGCGCCAGGGCGACATCATCGAACTGGGCATCACCGCCACCGAATTCGGCCGCACCTCGATCACCCTGACCTGCGAAGTGCGCAACAAGATCACCCGTAAAAGCATCCTCACCGTGGAGAAGATGGTCTTCGTCAATCTTGGGGAAGATGGCCTGCCGGCGCCGCACGGCCGGACCGAGATCAAGTACGTCAAGGATCAGTTCCAGGACGATATTGCCAGTGCATGAGATCGGCGGCGTCGCCAATCGCGCGCAGGCTCGCTCTCACATGGACTTGCGGTCGGTCGCAGCATTGTTGTCTACCACCCATCCCTTGTGAGAGCGAGCCTACTCGCGACGGCAGTGCTTCAAGCTCCTGGATTTCATCCGCCACTGAACAGCTCCGAAGGCCGCGTGTCGTAGGTACATCACGCCACCGGTTCAGGAGCTCCATGGACACTCGTAAAGACGGCAAGACACCTGATCTTTCGGCACAGGAAAAGCACGAAGTCGACCGCAATCAGCCACCGCGGGCCGCAGTGCTGCATGAAATTATCCGGACCCAGGGCAATCAGGAACTGGAGCGCAGTGTCGCCGCGCTTTGGTGGTCGGCCCTGGCCGCCGGGTTGACCATGGGCCTGTCGCTGATGGCGATGGGGCTGCTCAATTCCCGCTTGCCCGAGGGTGAAGCCTTCAAGGTGATCGCCAGCTTCGGCTACTGCGCCGGTTTTCTCGCGGTGATTCTTGCCCGCCAGCAGTTGTTCACCGAAAACACCTTGACCGCCGTGCTGCCCATCATGAGCAAACCCACCTTGGGCAACTTCGGCCGTCTGTTCCGCCTGTGGGGGGTGGTGCTGGTGGGGAACCTGTGCGGGACCTTGCTGGTGGCCTATGTGATGCTGCATCTGCCGATTTTCGACCGCCGCACCGATATGGCTTTTCTGGAGATCGGTCGCAAGGTCATGGAAAACGACACTGGCCAGATGTTCGCCAAGGGCATCATTTCAGGCTGGATGATCGCCACCATGGTCTGGATGATCCCGTCCATGGAGAGCGCCAAGATGTGGATCATCATCCTCATCACCTACCTGATGGCGCTTGGGGATTTCACCCACATTGTCGTCGGCTCGGCCGAAGTGTCCTATCTGGTGTTCGCCGGCCAGCTGTCGTGGGAGGACTTCTGGATGGTGTTTGCCGGGCCGACCCTGGCAGGGAACATCATTGGTGGCAGTTTCATCTTTGCGCTGCTGAGTCATGCCCAGGTGCGGAGCGAGACCGGCCAGCCTAGTCGGCCACACCCACCAGGGCGTCCTGACGACGCTGACGATAAATAAAATACAGTGCTGTCAACACGGTCAGCCCGCCCACCAGAGCGCCGGTCCATGGCAGGTCCGCCAGGTCGGCGCCGCTGGCCACCACCAGGCCGCCAATCCAGGCACCCGCCGCGTTGCCAAGGTTGAACGCGCTCTGGTTCAGGGTCGAGCCCAGGTTTGGCGCTTCTTGGGCCTGGTCGATGATCAGCAATTGCAGGATCGGACACAGTGCAAAGGCGAACACACCCCATAGGACCAGGGTAATCGCTGCTGGAACCACCGACCGGCTGGTCTGGCTGAACGCGGCCAGTACCAGCACCACCGCCAGGGCCATGGCTACCAGCGAAGGCAGCAGGCGTCGGTCCGCCAGCCGTCCGCCGAGGAAACTGCCCGCTGTCAGGCCGACACCGAACAGCAGCAGCATGAGCGTGATGCCGTGGGGGCTGACCCCCGTGATGTCCTGCAGGATCGGCGCGATGTAGGTGAACACGCTGAACAGGCTGGTGGAGGCCAGCACGCTCATGCCCAGGGCCAGCAGCACGTTGGCCTTGCCCAGCACTCTGAACTCGCTGGCCAGATTGGCCTTCTCCATGGGAATTTCCCGGGGCAGCCAGACCCATTGGGCAAGGGCGGCAATGATCCCGATGACCGATACCGCCCAGAAGGTCGAGCGCCAGCCGGCATATTGGCCCAACGCAGTGCCCAAGGGCACGCCCAGTACATTGGCCAGGGTCAGTCCTGTGAACATCATCGCAATGGCTTGGGCCCGTTTGTTCGGTGCCACCAGTCCGGCCGCGACCACCGAGCCGATCCCGAAGAATGCCCCGTGGCACAGTGCGGTGATGACCCGGGCGGCCATCAGCGTGGCGTAGTTCGGCGCCAGGGCGCAGAGCACGTTGCCGACGATGAACATCAGCGTCATGCCCAGCAGCGTTGCCTTGCGCGGCATGTTGGCGGTGCCGATGGCCAGGATCGGCGCGCCGAACACCACGCCCAGGGCGTACCCGGTAATCAGCAGCCCGGCCTGGGGAATGCTCACGGCCAGGTCACGGGCGACATCGGGCAACAGCCCCATGATGACGAATTCGGTGGTGCCGATGCCAAAAGCGGCGACGGCCAAAGCAAGCAAGGCGAGTGGCATGCGCAAGGTCTCTGTCTGTAGTCTTGACGCTCTGATCAGGCATACGCATGCCGATGCGCCGGTTCGGATGAAACGGGGCAGCAGCAAAATTATTGGAATTGGTTTATGCGCAACTGAGTGCGGCGTGGTCGTTTGCAGTATAAACGGGCGCTGATGGATGGCGAATCAATTCTCTGGACGCAATAAGGAGCGTGCTGTGCTGGCAACGGCCTTGGTATTGGTCGCCGCGCTGTTGCATGCGGCATGGAATACGCTGATCAAGTTCAGTGGCGAGCGTTTGCTGGTGGTGGCGTGCATGGACAGCGTCGCGTTGCTGTTAGTGGTGCTGGCGCTGGGCTTCTTGGCGTTGCCACCGCTGGAGATCTGGCCGTGGATCCTGGCGTCGGCGGCATTCGAGCTGTTGTACCGCTATCTGTTGATTCAGGCGTATCGGGTGGGTGACCTGGGGCTGGTCTATCCGCTGATGCGTGGTCTGTCGCCATTGGTGGTGCTGGCTTTGACGTTGATCTTCGCCGGAGAAGTGCTGACAACCCATCAGATCATCGGCATCTTGCTGATCCCGTTCGGCATGCTGTGCCTGTTGTGGCAGGGCGGTGGTGGCGAACGGTTGCCCTGGTCGATGCTACCGGTGGTGGCGCTGATCGGCCTGTGCATCGGCTGCTACACCTTTATTGACGGCCATGCCCTGCGGCGCTGGCCCCGGCCACTGGATTACCTGGCCTGGGTCACGCTGCTCAGTGCCTGGCCCTTTCCGTTGCTGGCGCTGGTGCGCAAACGACCTGCGTTCATGCTGTTCTGGCGTGAACAGTGGCGGCTGGGGTTGGCGGTCGGGTTTTGCGTATTGTTGAGCTACGCTCTGGTGCTGTGGGCCATGCAACTGGGCTCGATTGCCGAAGCGGCTGCGCTGCGGGAGATCAGCGTGATCCTGGTAGTCTTGTTTGGCATGCGCTACCTGAAAGAACCTTTCGGCCGGCCGCGGCTCTTAGCCTGCGGGCTGGTGCTGATTGGCATGTTGGTGATGAAATTCTGACCAGTGCCTCGATTCTTGTTTTTCTATAACACTCAAAGAAGGAACTGCTTCATGACGGTTGCCCTGTGGTGCATTTTGATTGCCTTTCTCCTGCCTTACCTGTGCATTGCGATCGCCAAGGCCGGTGGAAAGTACCGGTTGAGCGACAACCACGACCCTCGGGATTTTCTGGACTCGCTCGAAGGAGCCCCCCGGCGTGCATACGCCGCGCAACTGAACAGCTTTGAAATCGCCCCGTTTTTCGCCGCTGCCGTGATCGTCGCGCACCTGGCCGGCAATGCCGAGCTTGTGACCATCAACGTGCTGGCGGTGCTGTTTATCACCAGTCGTCTGCTGTACATCATCTGCTATCTGGCGGACTGGGCGATCTTGCGTTCGCTGGTGTGGTTCGTGGGGGTAGGGTTGGTGTTGAGTTTCTTCTTCGTTTCGGTCTGAGCCTGGCGGTTGAGTCCCGTTGTCTGTGCTGGCCCCATCGCGAGCAGGCTCGCTCCCACAGTTGATCTCCAGTGGACACATGTTTTGTGTACGACTAGATCCAATGTGGGAGCGAGCCTGCTCGCGATGGGGCCGGTACAGTCAGCCCACTTCTCAGGGATTGGCGGTGACCGTATTGGCAACCTGCGGCACCTGCGGCAATGCCATGCCCTTGGGCCACAGCATCCAGATCTGCCCTTGTTGTTTCATATCCCCGGCCAGGTTTCCTGCTGCTTCGCCAGTACCCCAGAACAGATCTGCCCGTACTTCGCCGGCAATTGCGCCGCCGGTGTCCTGAGCCGCGACCGGGCGGTTCAATGCACTGCCGTCAGGGCGGGTGGTGGACAACCACAACAGGCTTCCCAGAGGAATCACCTTGCGATCCACCGCCACGCTGTAGCCGGCGGTCAACGGCACATTCAGTGAGCCCCGTGGCCCTTCGTTGCTGTCGGGGTTGCGGTTGAAAAACACGTAGCTGGGGTTGCTGCCGAGTAATTCGGGAATCCGGTTCGGGTTGGCTTTTGCCCAGGCACTGATGGTGCCCATGGTCACCTCTTCTTTCTTCAGTTCGCCCTGTTCGACCAGCCAGCGCCCGATGGGCCGGTAGGGGTGGCCGTTCTGGTCGGCATAGCCGATGCGCAACTGGCGGCCGTCATCGAGTCGAATGCGGCCCGAGCCCTGGATTTGCAGGAATTGCAGGTTCATCGGGTCTGTCAGCCAGGCGATCACCGGCGCCTTTACCCCGTTGGTTTCGATGGTGGCCGCGTCGTCGTAGGGCTTGAGCACTCGGCCTTCGAGGCGACCGCGCAGGCGCTTGCCCTTGAGCTCGGGGTAAATACTGTCCAGCGACACGATGATCATGTCCTCCGGAACCCCGTACACCGGGATGTTGGCGCTGGCAGTCTGGGTGAGGCTGCCGGGGTAGACCGGTTCGTAGTAACCAGTAATCAGACCGTTGGGGCTGTTGTCACCCGAGCGCAGGCCGTAGACATCCAGGTTCTGCTTCAGAAAGCTGCGCACATCTACAGCGGTCAGCGGCACATTGGCCGCCGCCGCGCAGGTGGCACCCCACACCGCGTCGGCCTTGAGCCGGTTGCAGGCGCTGCGCCAGGAGCCAAAGCCCGCCAGCAGGTCCTCGTCGGACACCGATGGCAAGGCTTCCCACGGTGCGCTGACATAAGTAGCGACGGCGTGAGTCTGGGGCTCTTCGGCTTTGTCGCCGCGATTGCAACCGGCCAACAGCGCGATAAGCGGTAGGGTCAGCGCCAGGCCTTTGTGCCAGGTCTTGAAACTGTGCATGAGATTTCCTTGCCGGTCGTACGGACGCTCCAGGCGTCCAGACAACCCGTATTGATAATAGGGCTATTGGTCTTTGCCGATGACCCGAGGATACTAACCGCCGTTTCCTGCTCCGAGGCCAAGATGTTTGTAAAACGATTTTCCATGGCCGTGCTGGCCTGCCTGATGTTGTCCGCCTGTGGCGGTGTCGATCCCAATTCCCCGCTGGGCCAACGCAAAGCGATCTTCAAGCAGATGCTCAAGACCAACGAAGAGCTCGGTGGCATGCTGCGCGGTCGCATCCCGTTCGACGGCCCGCGCTTTGCCGAGGGCGCGGTGCAACTTGATCAACTGTCCCGCGAGCCGTGGAAGCATTTCCCGCAAGTGCGTGAAGAAGACCACACCAGTGCCCGGGATGAGGTCTGGCAAAAACAGGCGCGTTTCCAGGAACTGGCCCGCAGCCTTGAAGCCGCCACCGGTGAGTTGGTAACCGCCAGCAAGGTCCAGCCGTACAGGGCCAGCAACCTGGGGCCTGCGGTGCAGAAAGTAGAGGACGCGTGCAGTGCCTGCCATAAAGAGTTTCGGGATTATTGAGTAGGGGCAGCTGCAAGTTTTTAGCTGCAAGCTGCAAGCTGCAAGTGTGAAGCTTGGGGCTTGCAGCTTGAAACTTGCCGCTTATTTATCCAACTCATCCACCGCTTCCTGCAACTCTTTGCGCGAAGCCGCCAGCTTGTCCTTGCGTTTGTTGATCCGCTGCGCGTCGCCTTTTTTCATGGCTTTGTCCAGATCGGCCTGACGCTGGTTGACTTCGTGCTTGGCTTCAAGAACCTTGTTTTCACGTTCCTTGCGCAGGGACGCGTCGGTGCAATGGGTGGTGACCTGGCTTAATGCTGTTTCCAGGCCGGCTTGCTGGTCTTTGTTGTCGCGGGACTTGGCCAGCTCGATTTGATTGATGATGCCCTGGCGCTTGGCTGCGCAGCCGGTGAGCTCCGGTGTTTGCTCGGCTGCCATCAGGGGGGCGGCCATAGCGCTGCATAGTGTCAGCAGTGCGATAGGAGACAGGAAATTCATAGCAACTCCGTGAAAACTCGCGAACGGTTGGTATAGATGCGCTGTTGGAGCGCATGTTTACCCCTTGGGTTCAACTGTGGGACCTGGATTAAAAACCGTCGACCCCGGCACCCCTTAGTACTTCACTTAACGCCAGCACCTGTGGGTCGCGAAAAAAAGCCCTCAGTTGCGCGGCGCGTCCCGGGCCGATACCGGCTTCGGCTTGCCAATGTTCGATGTCGCGCTCGGCAAGCACCTGCCATGGCCCTTCCAGCCGGACCTCGCCGGTGGGTGGCAGGCCAAGAGCCTTGAGCCACTGCCCAAACGGACGTTGACGGGCGCTGTGCAGGCTGTCGAGCAAGCGGGCGCTGCTGCGTTCGCCGAAGCCGGCAATGTTAGCAAGCTCGTCGGCATCGAGGGTCATCCAATCCAGCAATCCATTGAGTCGACCGGCGGCCAGGAGTTTTTCCCAGGTGCCCGGGCCGACATGGGGCAGGGCTAACCCGTGCTTGCCGCTGAGCCAGCCCAGGCGCGCCAGGAACTGGCTTTCGCAGCCGGGTGTCGGCTGCCAGCAACTTAAAAAGTGATAATCGGCTGCCGCTGGGGCGTTCACGTCCTGGCGCTCGACACTACGCAACACGACGCTGTCCAGGCGTGGAATGGTCAGCCCGGCCAGGCTGATGGCGACCCGGTCGCCAGGACGAATGTCCATTTGCTCCCAGCGTTTGAGGGTGCTGACGCTCACGCGGCGGATTCGTCGGTCGTCGAGCATGGCAGGTTCAAGTTCCAGCACGGGCGTGATGCGCCCGGTACGACCGATCTTGAAGCGCACGTTGCGCACCTCGGCAAGGGCCTGGGCATAGGGGTACTTCCAGGCCACGCTCCAGAACGGCGCCCGGGCTTGCCAGCGGTCAGCCGGTGGGCGGCGGCTTTGGCGCAGGACGATGCCATCGCTGGCAAAGGGCAGGGGCGTGCGATACCAGTGGTTGCGCCAGTGCTCGACGTCGGCCAATGCCTGAACGGGCTGGCTGTAGCCGATGGTGTCGGCGAAGCCCAGCGCCTGCAGGGTCGCCTCCCGTTCGGGCAGCGTGGCCGGTCCGTCAGGCCAGTCCCAGACAAACAGGCCGATGTCCGCCCCTTCTTGCGCGGTCAAATTCGCGCGCGCCATCAGCCCCGCCACGGTCGCCCGGGCGTTGAGACTGCCGTTGCTGGCCTGGACATGGGCAATCAGCCGCCAGTACAGCTCACCCTGAACGACCAGGTCCAATGGCTGATTCAGCCGTTGCGGGATGACGTTGATTTTGTGCGCAGCCCAGGTCCAGTCTTGCCCCTGGACACCATCACCGCGGCTGATCGCCTGATGCAGGCGCCCCCCGCGATAGATCAGAGTCACGGCCACGCCATCGACTTTCGGTTGGACCCAGAGGTCTTCTCGGCCTTGTAGCCACGCCTTGACCGCGGCGGCATCCTTGAGTTTGTCCAGGCCGGTGTGTGCAACCGGGTGTGGCACTTTCCCGCCCGCCGTACGCAGGGGGAAACTGGGTGTCACAAGGTCAAAGCAGTCGCGCCAATGGCCCAGCTGGATGCGGGATTGATCGTAGAGTTCATCGGCTACCAGTGATCGGCCGAGACGGTGATAGCTGTCATCCCACGAATCGATTCGCTGTTGCAGGGCGGTGATTTCCGCCTGGGCGCGTCCGAGGGGCCAGTCGGGACAAGGCGCGGCGATGACAGGGGAGCAGATGAATATAAAACAGGCCAATAGGCGTGATAACGGCAGCATCGAAGCATCCTTGCTTGGTGGTGTGCTTGAAGGCTAGTCACTGCCACAGAACGTGCGAGGCTGGGAGCGTTACCGGATTTTGCGAGGGGTGATGGCGAAGTCGCGGCGGTACAGTGCAGGGTGATTTGGTTGTGCAACTGTGCCTTGAACCCATCATGGGCGAGTGCAGAATGGGGGCTCGATCCGCTCTGCCAGGCGTGCATCCCTATGGACCTGACGACCCTCGCTGTTTTCATCCCGGCCTGCTTCGCGCTGAACATGGCGCCGGGGCCGAATAACCTGCTGTCCATCAGCAACGCCTCGCGTTATGGCTTCGTCCGGGCGTGCAGCGGTGGCATTGGCCGGTTGCTGGCGTTTGCACTCATGATTGCCCTGGCAGCGGTGGGATTGACCGCTGTGCTGCATACCTCGGAACTGTTGTTCCTGGGGATCAAGTTCGTGGGTGCCGCTTATCTGTTCTACCTTGCCGTGCAATTGTGGCGGGCGCAGCCAGAAACCGGAGCTGAAACGGCGGTCACTTCGATGAGCGTGACCCGCCTGGCACGCCAGGAGTTTCTGGTGGCGATCGGCAACCCGAAGGCGATCCTGTTGTTCACCGCCTTCCTGCCGCAGTTCGTCGACCGCGCCAGCACTGTCACCCAGCAGTTCGCCGTGCTGGGCGGCCTGTTCCTGGCGCTGGAGTGCATTGCCATCGGGTTGTATTGCTACATGGGGATTTATGCGCGGCGGCTGTTTGCCCGGCCGAGCGGCAAACGTCTGTTCAATCGCCTGTGTGCGGGGCTGCTGGCCAGTGCGGCTTCGTTCTTGCTGGTGGCGCGACGGTCCTGAAGTCGATGGTCCCTTGCTCCCACAGATAAGTGCCCAAGCGACAAATCCTTGCATGGCTTAAACCCCCCTGAATGGGTATGAGCCGGACATGAAAAAGCCCCTGACGACCCAGTCGCCAGGGGCTTTTCGTACCCGCAGTTTTTACAGGCCGGCAGCGGCGCGCAGGGCGTCGGCGCGGTCGGTTTTTTCCCAGGTGAAGGTGGTGAAGGTGTCGTCACCGACCGTCTTGGTCTGCGGCGTACGACCGAAGTGGCCGTAGGCGGCAGTGTCCTGGTACATCGGGTGCAGCAGGTCGAGCATGGTGGTGATGGCGTACGGACGCAGATCGAACACTTCACGAACCAGCTTGATGATCTTGTCATCGCCGATCTTGCCGGTGCCGAAGGTGTTCAGCGAGATCGAGGTAGGCTGAGCAACGCCGATGGCATAGGAAACCTGGATCTCGCAGCGCTCGGCCAGGCCGGCGGCCACGATGTTCTTGGCCACATAACGACCGGCATAGGCTGCCGAACGGTCGACCTTCGATGGATCCTTGCCGGAGAACGCGCCACCGCCGTGACGGGCCATGCCGCCGTAGCTGTCGACGATGATCTTGCGACCGGTCAGGCCACAGTCGCCTACCGGGCCACCGATGATGAACTGGCCGGTCGGGTTGATGTGGAACTGGGTGTCCTTGGACAGCAGCTCGGCAGGCAGTACGTGCTTGACGATCAGCTCCATCACGCCTTCACGCAGGTCTTTATAGGACACTTCGGGGTTGTGCTGGGTCGACAGTACGACGGCATCGATACCGACAACCTTGCCGCCTTCGTAACGGCAAGTCACCTGGGACTTGGCATCCGGGCGCAGCCAAGGCAGCAGGCCGGATTTACGGGCTTCAGCCTGGCGTTGAACCAACTGGTGCGAGAAGGTGATCGGTGCTGGCATCAGCACGTCGGTCTCGTTGCTGGCGTAGCCGAACATCAGGCCCTGGTCGCCGGCACCCTGGTCTTCAGGCTTGGCGCGGTCAACACCCTGGTTGATGTCGGGGGACTGCTTGCCGATGATGTTCATCACGCCGCAGGTCGCGCCATCGAAGCCGACGTCGGAGCTGTTGTAGCCAATGCCCAGGATGACGTCACGGACGATCTGTTCCAGGTCGACCCAGGCTGAAGTGGTGACTTCGCCAGCGATGATCGCCACGCCCGTTTTCACCAGAGTTTCGCACGCCACGCGGGCGAACTTGTCTTCAGCAATGATGGCGTCCAGCACCGCATCAGAAATCTGGTCGGCGATTTTGTCCGGATGCCCTTCAGACACGGACTCGGAGGTGAAAAGGGAGTATTCGCTCATCTCGATGTTTTCCTACAAGTTACCGATGGTGAGTGTCGCCAGCCGGTCGCTGAAAATGGCGGACCTGGATCTGGAAACCATTACGTAAGCCCACATAGAGGCTTTCCCCGGGCACGAGGCCCGCAGCGGTGGCCCAACGGGCCAGATCGTCCTGTTCAAACCCCAGCCAGAGATCACCGCAGGCCTCCTTGGCCCAACTCTGGTTGTGGCTGCATAACTCTGTCACTAACAGGCTACCGCCCGGTTGCAGCAAGTCGGCCATGTGCTTGAGCGCATCGGCCGGCGCGGCGAAATGGTGAAGCACCATGTTCAATACAACACAATCGGCCTGCAGGCTCACACCATTCAAGGCATCGGCCAGTTGCAGGCTGACATTAGCCAGTGTTTCACGTTCGCACACCTGGCGTGCCAGCTCGAGCATGGCCGGGCTGTTGTCCAGCGCCGTCACTTGGCTGAAACGCCGCGCCAGCTCCGGCAGAAACGCGCCGTCGCCAGGGCCGACTTCAATGGCCGTGGCGGTGGGCTCGAATCCCAGTTTGTCGAGCAGCGCCACGACGCTTTCACGGTATTGCGGCAACCCGGCAATCAGGTCCTGCTGGGCGCGAAACTTCTCGGCCACCCGGGCAAAAAAATCCTGGCTGGCAGCGGCTCGCTGCCCGTGTACCTGGGCGATGCGGGCCTGCACGTCTGCCGGCAGGTCCAGCTCATCCACCTCTTCGAGCAACGCGGCATGCAGCTTGCCGCCCAGCAGATCGGTATGGGGCAGGGCGCGGCGGTAAAAAATCGCATTGCCTTCACGACGGGTCGCCACCAGGTCCGCCTGGGCCAGGACCTTGAGGTGGTGGCTCATGCCGGATTGACCGATGCCGAAGATCTGCGCCAGTTCCAGCACGCCGAACGAATCGTTGGCCAAGGCGCGCAATACATTGAGCCGCAGCGGATCGCCGCCGGCCTTGCAAAGGGCCGCCAGCTCATCGCAATCGTCATGGCGAATGGAAGGCACGCGTAAATTCATAGGGCGGCAGTCTAGTGAGGGGGATGGATCACCGCAAGGTCAATATCAAAAAGTTTTGATATTGCTCGATAAATGGCACTTCCCAAGGCGTGCTTGACTCTACAAACCTTCAGCGGAAAGGTTTCACCTGGCGAATGCGACTTTATCCACCGGAAAAAAGCCTCTGGATGACTATCTGTCATTGCCCCGGGGCGGGTGGGTGAGGGAAAATGCTCGCCTTTTTTCAGTTTCACAATTCAAAACCCAGGAGATCAGCGATGCCCAGCCGTCGTGAGCGTGCCAATGCCATCCGTGCACTCAGCATGGATGCCGTGCAAAAAGCCAACAGCGGCCATCCCGGTGCCCCTATGGGTATGGCGGATATCGCCGAGGTGCTTTGGCGCGACTACCTCAAGCACAGCCCGAGCAACCCGTCGTTTGCCGACCGTGACCGCTTCGTGCTGTCCAACGGCCACGGCTCGATGTTGATCTATTCATTGCTGCACCTGACCGGTTATGACCTGTCGATCGATGACCTGAAGAATTTCCGCCAGTTGCACAGCCGCACTCCGGGCCACCCGGAATATGGCTACACCCCAGGCGTGGAAACCACCACCGGTCCACTGGGCCAGGGCCTGGCCAACGCCGTGGGCTTTGCCCTGGCGGAAAAAGTCCTGGCGGCGCAGTTCAATCGCCCAGGCCATAACGTTGTCGATCACCACACCTACGTGTTCCTGGGTGATGGCTGCATGATGGAAGGCATTTCCCACGAAGTCGCCTCCCTGGCCGGCACCTTGGGCCTGAACAAGCTGATCGCTTTCTACGATGACAACGGCATTTCCATCGACGGCGAAGTCGAAGGCTGGTTCACCGACGACACCCCCAAGCGTTTCGAAGCCTACAACTGGCTGGTCATCCGCAATGTCGACGGCCACGACCCGGAAGAAATCAAGACCGCCATCGAGACGGCGCGCAAGAGCGCCCAGCCGACCCTGATCTGCTGCAAGACCACCATTGGTTTCGGTTCGCCCAACAAACAAGGCAAGGAAGACTGCCACGGCGCGCCACTGGGTGCCGAGGAAATCGCCCTGACCCGCGCTGCGTTGAAGTGGGAACACGGTCCGTTCGAAATCCCGGCCGACATTTATGCCGAGTGGGACGCCAAGGAAAAAGGCCGTGCCGCCGAAGCCGAGTGGGACCAGCGCTTTGCCGCCTACTCCGCGCAATTCCCTGAGCTGGCCAATGAACTGGTGCGTCGCCTCAGCGGCGAGCTGCCTGCCGATTTCGCTGAAAAAGCCTCGGCTTACATCGCGGAAGTCGCCGCCAAAGGCGAAACCATTGCCAGCCGCAAGGCCAGCCAGAACACCCTCAACGCTTTTGGCCCGCTGCTGCCGGAGCTGCTCGGCGGTTCGGCCGACCTGGCCGGTTCCAACCTGACCTTGTGGAAGGGCTGCAAAGGCGTCAGCGCCGAAGATGCCAGCGGCAACTACATGTACTACGGTGTTCGTGAGTTCGGCATGAGCGCGATCATGAACGGTGTGGCTCTGCACGGCGGCCTGGTGCCTTACGGCGCTACCTTCCTGATGTTCATGGAATACGCCCGCAACGCAGTGCGCATGTCGGCCCTGATGAAGAAGCGCGTGCTTTATGTGTTCACCCACGACTCCATCGGCCTGGGCGAAGACGGCCCGACTCACCAGCCGATCGAGCAACTGGCAAGCCTGCGCTGCACGCCGAACCTGGACACCTGGCGCCCATGTGACGCCGTGGAATCGGCAGTGGCCTGGAAATACGCCATCGAGCGTAACGACGGTCCATCGGCGCTGATCTTCTCCCGCCAGAACCTGCAGCACCAGAACCGCGATGCCGACCAGATCGGCGACATCACCCGCGGCGGCTACGTGCTCAAGGACTGCATTGGCGAGCCTGAACTGATCCTGATCGCCACCGGCTCCGAAGTCGGCCTGGCCGTCCAGGCCTACGACAAACTGACCGCGCAGGGCCGCAACGTACGTGTGGTGTCCATGCCGTGCACCAGCGTGTTCGATGCCCAGGACGCCGGCTATAAGCAAGCGGTATTGCCGTTGCAAGTCAGCGCCCGGATCGCCATCGAAGCCGCTCACGCCGATTATTGGTACAAGTACGTCGGCCTGGAAGGTCGCGTGATCGGCATGACCACCTACGGCGAATCGGCGCCCGCGCCGGCGTTGTTCGAGGAGTTCGGCTTTACCCTGGAAAACATCCTGGGTCAGGCTGAAGAGCTGTTGGAAGACTGATCCGAAGTCGCGTCGTCCGGGCTGACGCCATCGCGAGCAAGCTCGCTCCCACAAGGATCTCCACCGACCCTGTGGGAGCGAGCTTGCTCGCGATGGCGATGGCTCAGGCAACGCTGCCCTGATGGATTCACCCAAGTCAGAGAACCCCATGCCCCAACCGCGTCCCTACAAAGTTGCACTCAACGGCTACGGCCGGATTGGTCGTTGCGTCTTGCGTGCGTTGTTCGAGCGAGGGGCCAGGGCCGGGTTCGAGATTGTGGCGATCAACGATCTGGCCGACATGGCCAGCATCGAATACCTGACACGCTTTGACTCCACCCACGGCCGGTTTCCGGGCGAGGTGCGGGTCGAGGGCGATTGTCTGCACATTAATGGCGATTGCGTGAAAGTCCTGCGCAGTGCCACCCCCGAAGGTATCGATTGGGCATCCTTGGGTGTCGACCTGGTGCTTGAATGCTCCGGCGCCTACAACACCCGTGAAGATGGCCAGCGTTTCATCGCGGCCGGCGCGTCGCGGGTGTTGTTCTCCCAGCCGATGGCCAGCGAAGCGGATGTCGACGCGACCATCGTCTACGGCGTGAACCAGGACTGCCTGAGCGGCGACGAGCTGCTGGTATCCAACGCGTCCTGCACCACCAACTGCGGCGTGCCGCTATTGCGCCTGCTGGACCAGGCCATTGGCCTGGAATACGTGTCGATCACCACCATTCACTCGGCGATGAACGATCAACCTGTGATCGACGCCTATCACCACGAAGACTTGCGGCGGACCCGTTCGGCGTTCCAGTCGGTGATTCCGGTGTCCACTGGTCTGGCGCGCGGCATTGAACGGCTGCTGCCGGAACTTGCGGGGCGAATTCAGGCCAAAGCCGTGCGGGTGCCGACGGTCAACGTGTCCTGCCTCGACATTACGATGCAGACCGTGAGCGATACCGACGCCACCGAGGTCAACCGGATCTTGCGCGAAGCCGCCACCAGCGGTCCGCTCAAAGGCCTTCTGGCTTACACCGAGTTGCCCCATGCCAGCTGTGATTTTAACCATGACCCACATTCGGCCATCGTCGATGCCAGCCAGACCCGGGTTTCCGGGCCACGGCTTGTGAACATCCTGGCTTGGTTCGACAACGAATGGGGGTTTGCCAACCGAATGCTGGACGTTGCCGAGCATTACCTGCAAACCGCTTCTAAAAAACCTGCTCTCTAAACAGTTACCCAGGAATTGCGACCCATGACCGTGTTGAAGATGTCCGACCTCGATCTGCAAGGTAAGCGCGTACTGATCCGCGAAGACCTCAACGTCCCCGTCAAGGACGGTGTTGTCACCAGCGACGCGCGTATCCTGGCTTCGCTGCCGACCATCAAGCTGGCCCTGGAAAAAGGCGCGGCCGTGATGGTCTGCTCCCACCTGGGCCGTCCGACCGAAGGCGAATTCTCGGCCGAAAACAGCCTCAAGCCGGTCGCCGCTTACCTGAGCAAAGCCTTGGGCCGTGATGTACCGCTGGTGGCTGACTACCTGGGCGGTGTGGACGTGAAGGCTGGCGATGTCGTGCTGTTCGAAAACGTGCGCTTCAATAAAGGCGAGAAAAAGAACGCTGACGAACTGGCCAAGCAGTATGCAGCCCTGTGCGACGTGTTTGTGATGGACGCGTTCGGCACCGCCCACCGCGCCGAGGGTTCGACCCACGGCGTGGCGAAGTTCGCCAAAGTGGCCGCTGCTGGCCCGCTGCTGGCCGCCGAACTGGACGCACTGGGCAAGGCCCTGGGCTCCCCGGCCCAGCCGATGGCTGCCATTGTTGCCGGCTCCAAGGTCTCCACCAAGCTCGACGTGCTTAACAGCCTGAGCCAGGTGTGCAACCAGTTGATCGTCGGCGGCGGCATTGCCAACACCTTCCTTGCTGCGGCCGGTCACCCGGTCGGCAAATCCCTGTACGAGCCGGACCTGCTGGACACCGCCCGGGAAATCGCCGCCAAGGTCAGCGTGCCGTTGCCGGTGGACGTGGTGGTTGCCAAGGAATTTGCCGAAGGCGCCACCGCCACCGTCAAGCTGATCGCTGACGTGGCCGAAGACGACATGATCCTCGACATTGGCCCGCAAACCGCAGCCAATTTCGCCGAACTGTTGAAATCTTCCAAGACTATCCTGTGGAACGGTCCGGTCGGCGTGTTCGAGTTCGACCAGTTTGGCAACGGCACCAAAGTGCTGGCCCAGGCCATCGCCGAGAGTGACGCTTTCTCCATCGCTGGCGGCGGCGACACCCTGGCGGCGATCGATAAATATGGCGTGGCCGAGCAGATCTCCTACATTTCTACCGGCGGCGGTGCGTTCCTCGAATTCGTCGAAGGCAAAGTACTGCCAGCCGTGGAAGTCCTGGAAAGCCGGGCCAAGGCCTGAGGTTTCGTTGACCAGGCAAAGGAGTGTTGTGATGGTCAAGACGTTCACGTTGCTGTTGACGACGACGCTGTTAGTGGCCTGTTCGAGCAGCCCAAAGGCCACGGCTCCGGAAACCGGGACGCCAACGCCTGAAGGCGGCTGTTACCAGGCCGACTGGCAGGCCGAGACCAATCCGGTGCTGAACAAGCGTTCGGGGCCGGATGGCCTGGATAAATATGAGACGCAAAACCCGGCCAAGGAACATGGTTGTCCTTGACGGGTCAGACTCTTTAACTCATGGCTGGCGGCACGGGTCGTCAGTCGAGGAACACGGATGAAAGGCTTTATCGCCGTTGTGGCGCTGGCAATGCTGGCCGGTTGTGCGCAGCTGGATCGGTTTCGTTCGTCCGAGCCTGTCGTAGAGGGCTGGACAACCTGGACCTGTGACAGTCAGGCCAAGGTGCTGTGGCGCTATACCGATGACACCCGCAAGGAAGTCGACGTTCGCCTCGGCGGTGCCGAGCAGGTCTATCACCTGAAGGAAGAGCCGGGCGCATCGGGTACGCTGTACAGCGACGACATGCTGGCGTTTCACGTCAAAGGTGAGGAAGGCCTGGTTTACTGGGTCGCCACCAATGACTTGATTGGCCGGGGCTGCAAGGCTGACTGATTCAATAGAGATCCAATGTGGGAGCGAGCCTGCTCGCGATAGCGATGTATCAGGCATCAGTGATGTTGACTGTCGGGCCCTCATCGCGAGCAGGCTCGCTCCCACAGGGGCCTCTTATAGTTTCGAGATTTTGTTTCACCGAACACACAGGGCGGACCCACCCCCGACCTGCAATGACTTGAATAGCCGCCGCCGCTCCGGCAGGCTGGCACGATTAACGACCCTCGACCGGGAGAGACACACTAATGGCACTTATCAGCATGCGTCAGATGCTGGACCACGCAGCCGAGTTCGGCTACGGCGTCCCAGCCTTTAACGTCAACAACCTTGAGCAGATGCGCGCCATCATGGAAGCCGCTGACAAGACTGACTCCCCGGTGATCGTCCAGGCTTCGGCCGGCGCCCGCAAATACGCCGGCGCGCCATTCCTGCGTCACCTGATCCTGGCTGCCATCGAAGAATTCCCGCACATCCCGGTGTGCATGCACCAGGACCACGGCACCAGCCCTGACGTCTGCCAGCGCTCCATCCAACTGGGCTTCAGCTCGGTCATGATGGATGGCTCCCTGGGCGAAGACGGCAAGACCCCGACCGACTACGAATATAACGTTCGCGTCACCCAGCAGACCGTCGCCATGGCCCATGCCTGCGGCGTCTCGGTGGAAGGCGAACTGGGTTGCCTGGGCTCGCTGGAAACCGGCATGGCCGGTGAAGAAGACGGCATCGGCGCCGAAGGCGTGCTGGACCACAGCCAGATGCTGACCGACCCGGAAGAAGCCGCGGACTTCGTCAAGAAGACCCAGGTCGACGCCCTGGCCATCGCCATCGGTACCAGCCACGGCGCCTACAAGTTCACCAAGCCGCCTACCGGCGACGTGCTGGCCATTGACCGCATCAAGGAAATCCACAAACGCATCCCCAACACTCACCTGGTGATGCACGGTTCTTCCTCGGTTCCGCAAGAGTGGCTGGCGATCATCAACCAGTACGGCGGCGACATCAAAGAAACCTACGGCGTGCCGGTTGAAGAAATCGTCGAAGGTATCAAGTACGGCGTGCGCAAGGTCAACATCGACACCGACCTGCGCCTGGCCTCTACCGGTGCCATGCGTCGTTTGATGGCGACCAATCCGAGCGAATTTGATCCGCGTAAGTTCTTCGGTGCGACCGTGACGGCGATGCGTGATGTGTGTATTGCGCGTTACGAAGCTTTCGGTACTGCGGGTAATGCTTCGAAGATCAAGCCGATCTCTTTGGAAGCGATGTATCAGCGGTATTTGAAGGGTGAGTTGAACGCTAAGGTTAACTAAGGCTTCAGCGTTGTGGTTGTGAGAAAACCCGCAGTGATGCGGGTTTTTTTATGTGTGGGATTTGTGTGTATATCCGTTTTTTGGGTAACGGCTGCTTATGGTTCCGCCCTTACGGCGGGTCACTTTTGGCAAACGCCCCAAAAGTAACCAAAAGGTCTTGCCCCACCACTCGGTGCCGAGCCTAGGCGAGGCACCGAGTGGTGGGGCAGGAGCGTTTTGGTTACTTTTGCGCTCTTCAAAAGTGACCCGCCGTAAGGGCGGAACCCTAAGTAGCCGTTACCAAAGAAATGGATATACACACAGATCCTGATAGCGCTGTGTCAGTCGCCATCCATGCTGCTGACCCAGCGCTATCGCGAGCAAGCTCGCTCCCACAGGGGATCATCTCCCGCCGGGAGGGCTCTATTGGTCTTCGAGGCCGCGTTGTTCAATGACGCCGAACACATCGGTGACATCCTGAACCAGGATCCGGGCGACATTGGTGAGGGTATTGAGGTCGCTGGCGGCCGAATCGCGCAGGGTGGCGCAGGCCATGAGCGTCAGGTAATCAAGGGTGGCGTGCAGGCGTTCACTGGCGCAGGCGTGGAGTTCAGTCAGTGGGGCAGTGCTGTCGATGAACAGGATGGGTTGGGTGGTGGCGATTGGAGTGAGCGGGGTGAAGCGGCTGAGTGATTGAGTCGTCGTCATAAGGTTTGGGCTCTATTAATAAAATTTATTGCCACCTTCTTGCTGCGAAACAAATGGGTGGCAGTTGCGCGCGGGTTCGCAGACCGAGATAGAGACCAAACCCGGCAGACCCGAAGGTCTCCCGCGCGCAACCGCCATAAAATGAACGCAGGCGAGTTTGCCTGAATTTTCATTTGACGGCGCAAAGTCTCTGTTCTGTCAGTGGGCTGCGAAACCCGTGCCCGCTGACCAAAGCCAGCAGACGAACCCGAACTATAGAGGAGATTTTCGAGCCCAAAATCGACCTGTAGGACGCACCGCGCCCACGTGGCGAGGGAGCTTGCTCCCGCTCGGGGGCGCAGCCGCTGCAAAACCGGCGCATGCGGTTGGTCTGACGAAAGGAGGGGGCTGCTGCGCAGCCCAGCGGGGATAAATCCCCTCGCCACAAAGGTAAATTCCTACGAGATTTTCGGAGCTGAAAATCTCAGGTGTTGTGATCGATATCCAGCTTGCTGAACGTCACTTTCCCGCCTTCGCTGGTATAGCCCGTATTGTCTTGCACATACACGCCAGCCTTGAAATACAGCGGCTTGACCTTCCATTTGGCGCTCATGGTGGTGTACCAGCTACGACCCGCCGCGGTGATGCCCAGGTCGCCGGTACGATCAAGATGGATCCGGTAAGAAAAGGACCGATCAAGCTTCACCCCCGTGGCAACGGTAATGACCCGGCCGTCGTCGTCATCGGGGCGCATGCGCACTTTGGCGACGATGTTGCCGGTCTTGCTGTCGTCCTTGTACTGGTATTCCAATTTCAGCATGGGTTTGTTGCTGTCCTTGGCGTGGATCTGACCGATCACGATCTTGCCGCTGCTGGGCACCTGATTGACTGCCAGGGTCGCCTGCAGATAGTTGTCGGCGTCGGGGTACAGCCAGTTGCGCAAGGTGCCGTCTTTATAGGTTTCCCGCAGCTCGCTGCGCGGGTATATGGCGTTTTCCGTCTTGGCGCCGGTCACCGGTGCCCAGAAATACACCGTCTGGCCTTCAGAGTTGAAATATTTGTTCTTGAAACCGTCCACCAGTCGAGGGGTTTCGATGGTTTTGGGTGGGCTTCCTTCGGGGATGCTCAGGTTCCAGGTTGCAAGATCGACCATGTTCGGATCCTTTCTGTACATAAGAAATGATTTACGCCACAGCCGAAGGCTCTAGGACGCGCTTTCGCCGACGCCACAAGGAAATGGATCGAACGTTTGTCACGTAGATCCGGCGGCGGGTTGGCGTCAGCAGACCGTCAGAGTTGTGTTTGCCGCTTTGGTGCCCGAGACAGGTGACCGTTAGTCGGCTGGCAGGAAAATTTTTTGAACGATGGCGATATGGCACCGCGCACATGGCCTGTGCTCGAAGGCGGGGCTGAGGGGGGCAGGCAGCATCCGTGCTGCTATGGCGCCAGGAAAAGCGATCAGATGTTGTGATCGATATCCAGCTGGCTGAACGTCACTTTTCCACCTTCGGTGGTGTAGCCGGTGTTGTCCTGCACGTACACGCCCGCCTTGAAATACAGCGGTTTGACCTTCCAGGACGGGTCGATAGTGGTTCTCCAGTTGTAACCCGCCGCGCTGATGCCCAGCGCGCCCTTGGGGCTGAGATGGATCATGTAGGTAAAGCTGCGGTCGAGTTTCACACCGGTGGCGATGGTGATGACTTGGCCGGTTTCGTCGTCGGGGCGTATGCGCACTTTGGCGACGATGTTGCCGGTGGAGCTGTAGGTTTTGTACTGGTACTCCAGTTTCACCATGGGGCTGGTGCTGTCTTTGGCGTGGATCTGACCGATCACGATCTTGCCGGTGCTGGGTACTTGGTTGACGGTTACGGCGGCACGCAGGATGTTGTCCGCCGCCGGATACAGCCAGTTGCGCAGGGTGCCGTCGCTGTAGGTTTCCCGCAGTTCGCTGCGCGGGTAAATGGCGTTTGCAGTCTTGCTGCCGGTCACCGGCGCCCAGAAGAACAGCGTGCCGGTGTCGGAGTGGAAATAGTCGTCCTTGAAGCCCTGGGCTAGCCGCGGTGTTTCGATGGTGATGGCGGGGCTGCCTTCGGGGATGCTCAAGTTCCAAGTGCTGAGATCGATCATGGTCGGATCCTGCGTAACGGGCGTAAAAGTGCTGAGGACCAAAGCGGGAGGCTCTACTCCAAGCATTTGGGGTGTGTTGATCACGCAGGAAGGAGTTTTTTGGATAACCATCCGGCGGATGTTTGACGTCAATTGTCCGTCGAATGGATCTTTTGCAGCATCTGTGCCTGGATGGTGAACCGTTAGTCGGCAGTTCGAATTTTCCCTGAACGATTTCGCATTGATAGGGTCGCCTGGGCGGGCAGCGCTGCGTTGCTGCCATGGCGCCATGCAAAGCGTCTAGATGTGATCGATATCCAGCAGGCTGAACGTCACGGTCCCGCCTTCGGTGGGATAACCGGTGTTGTCCTGCACGTACACGCCCGCCTTGAAGTACAGCGGCTTGTCGCTCCAAGTGGAGCTGATGGGGGAACTCCACTGGTAACCCGCACCATTGATGGTCAGGACGCCGGCGGGGCTGAGGTGGATCAGGTAAGAGAAGGACTGATTGAGCTTTATGCCTGTGGCGATGGTGATGACCTGGCCCGATTCGTCGTCGGGACGCATGCGCACTTTGGCGACGATGTTGCCGGTGGAGCTGTAGGTTTTGTACTGGTACTCCAGTTTCACCATGGGGCTGGTGCTGTCTTTGGCGTGGATCTGACCAATGACGAGCTTGCCAGTGCTGGGGACTTGGTTGACGGTCAGCGTGGCGGCCAGCTTGTTATCCGCCGCTGAGTACAACCAGTTGCGCTGGGTACCGTTGCTATAGGTTTCCCGCAGTTCGCTGCGTGGGTAAATCGCGTTGGCAGTCTTGGCGCCGGTGACCGGTGCCCAGAAAAACACCGTACCGGAGTCGGCGTGGAAATACTGGTTCTGGAACCCCTGCACCAGTTGAGAGGTTTCGATGGTCGTTGGTGGGCTGCCTTCGGGGATGCTCAGGTTCCAGGTGGCGAGATCAATCATGGTCGGATCCTACGTAACGGAGTGAAAATGCTGAACGCCCAGCCAGAGGCTCTAGCTCAAGCTTTTTGGGCGTGTTAATCACGCAGGGAGAAATTTTTTAATGACCGCCCAGCGGATGATTGACGTCAATTGTCCGTCGAAGGTGTCATTGCAGGTTTTGTGCCCGAGGTGGGTGACCGTTAGTCGGCTATTTTGGGCTTTGTCTGGATGATGGCGGGATGACACCTACTGCTTTTCAGAATCACGGTCTAGAGTGAGATCACAGTATTTGTCCGCCTTGCTACGTCAGGTCGGACGTGACGCCCGATAAGAGAAGCAGCATGGAATGCGTGCAACCACCGCTTGGCGAAGACAGTTCCGTCCTTTTGATAGTTGATGATTACCCTGAAAACCTGCTCAGCATGCGAGCGTTGTTGCAGCGTCAGGACTGGAAGGTGATGACCGCGTCCTCGGGTGTCGAAGCCCTTAACCTTCTACTCGAACATGACATCGACCTGGTCCTGCTGGATGTGCAGATGCCCGACATGGACGGTTTTGAAGTGGCGCGTCTGATGCGCGGCAGCCAGCGGACACGGCTGACCCCGATCATTTTCCTGACCGCTAACGAGCAATCCCAGGATGCGGTGATCAAGGGTTACGCCAGCGGCGCCGTGGATTACCTGTTCAAACCATTCGATCCGCAGATTCTCAAGCCCAAGGTTCATGCCCTGCTCGAACACCAGCGCAATCGCCGGGCCTTGCAGCGCCTGAGCCAGGATCTGGAAGCCGCCAGGGCTTTCAACGCCTCGGTGCTGGATAACGCCGCCGAAGGCATCCTCGTGGTGGACGAAAGCGGGTGTATTCGCTTCGCCAATCCGTCTACCTGTCGCCTGCTTAATGCCACCGCCGAGCAGTTGCAGGGAATGCCGCTCCTGGATTTCCTGCAAAAACCCCACATCCCCGAGTGGGCCGGCTCCGATATCCATGTCGCCTACTGCCGGGGGCAGACCTGGCGCCTGCACGATGCGGTCTTGCGCACCGCGCCCGGCCAGCAGGTGTCGGTGGCCTTGTCTTGTGCGCCCCTGCCTGCGGAGCAGAAGGCCATGGTGGTAACGCTTCAAGACATGTCGGTGGTGCGTCACTTGCACCAGCAACTCGAATACCAGGCCGTCACTGACCCGCTGACCGGTCTGCTCAACCGCAGGGGGTTTTATCAGACAGCCGAAAACCTGCTGATGCGCAGCGAGCGGCTGGAAAGCAACTGGGTGCTGCTGTACCTGGATCTTGATGGCTTCAAACGGGTCAATGATTCGTTGGGCCATGATGCCGGTGATCGCGTGTTGCGCTGGGTGTCGGAACAACTGAAGGCGTGCCTGCGCCCGTTCGACATTCTGGCGCGTCTGGGCGGCGATGAGTTCACCGCCCTGCTGGATCTGGAAGTGCCCGAGCAAGCGGCCAAGATTGCCGAGAAACTCATCGAACGAGTGTCTATCTGCCAACAGATCGAGGGCATGGACGTAGCGCTGGGGGCCAGCATCGGCATCGCGACCTACCCCGACTGCGGCGCCAATCTCGACGGTCTGCTGCGCGCGTCCGACATCGCCATGTACGAGGCCAAGCGCGCTGGCCGTCAGCAATACCGGTTTTACGATCACGAAATGAACGGTCGAGCCCGTTCACGGCTGATGCTCGAAGAAAGTGTGCGCTCGGCCATCGAAAACCGCGATTTCAATATGGTCTACCAGCCCCAGGTGGGGGTGGGCGACGGGCGCATCCGTGGCTTCGAGGCGCTGTTGCGCTGGCAGCACCCCAGCGTCGGTGATGTGCCGCCGGGGTTGTTCCTGCCATTACTGGAAGAGGCCCGGTTGATCAGTCGGCTGGGGAGCTGGATTTATCATCGCAGCGCGGCCCAGCGTAAAGTCTGGGAGCGCTTGTTCGCTGATGATCTGGTACTGGGGGTGAGCCTGAGCAGCACCCAGTTCGGTTTGCCCAATCTGGTGACCGAATTGCGCCAGGTCCTGGAGCGACATGCCCTCAAACCGCGGCAACTTGAGGTCGAGGTGACTGAAGATGCACTGATGCGCAACCCCGACGAAACCCATAAACAACTGCGGTTGCTGCATAACCTCGGGGTGCGAGTGGCGTTGGATGATTTCGGTTCCGGGCCTTGCTCGCTGGCGCACCTGCGCGACCTGGAACTCGATACCCTCAAGCTTGATCGACACCTGATCGCCCGTCTGCCGGATTCGCCCCGGGATGCGGCACTGGCGGCGTCGGTCATCGATTTGTGCAAGCAATTGGGGTTGCGGGTGATCGCCGAGGGCGTAGAGACGCCTGAGCAATATAAGTGGCTCAAGGCCCACGGCTGCGAATATGTGCAGGGGTTCCTGGTAGCGCGGCCCTTGATGGCCGAAGACACCGATGCCTTTGCCCGGCCATTTGACTGGAGCGCGATGCAGGTCTGAATTCGCTACACTGGCGGCTTTTGTGACTGTGTTGCCGCCGATGATCGCGCTCAAATACCTCCAGGCTTACCCCGCCGCCCTGCAAGCCCAAGTGCAGCAACTGATTGCCCAGGATCGGCTGGGCGACTACTTGCAGCAGCGCTATCCCGACCGGCATTCGGTCCAGAGCGACAAGGCCCTGTACGGTTATGCGCTGGATCTCAAGCAACAATACCTGCGTAACGCGCCCGCTATCGACAAGGTGCTGTTCGACAATCGTCTGGACCTGACTCACCGCGCCCTGGGCTTGCACACTGCCATTTCACGGGTGCAGGGCGGCAAGCTCAAGGCCAAGAAAGAAATTCGTATCGCTGCGCTGTTCAAGGACGCGGCACCTGAGTTTTTGAAAATGATCGTGGTGCACGAACTGGCTCACTTCAAGGAGTCGGACCACAACAAAGCGTTCTACCAACTCTGCGAGCACATGCTGCCGGGGTATCACCAGTTGGAATTCGACTTGCGGGTGTACCTGACCTGGCGCGATCTGCAACCCCCCAAGGAATGACCGAATGGACGTCAGCAAGACCAAAAGCAGCTTCTATCGTCGTTTGTATGTGGCTTACCTGATTGATAGCGGCGTGGCCAGCAACATTCCCTCGCTCACCGAAGTCACCGGCATGCCGCGACGCACCGCCCAGGACACCGTGGCAGCGCTGGCGGACCTGGATATCGTGTGTGAATTCGAGCAGCTAGAGGGCGCCCGTAACCATGCCGGGCATTATCGGATCCGTGATTGGGGGGCGATTGATCGGCGCTGGATCGAGGGGAATTTGCCGCGCATTAAAGCGGTGTTGGAGTATCCCTGAACATTGGCGGCTTCTGGGGAGGCGTTATCGCGAGCCTGCTCGCGAAGAGGGCATCAAGGCCGGTGCATGCCAATGTGTGGAATCCCGTCTTCCATGTACTCGATACCCACCACTCCAAACCCATACCGCGAGTAATACCCCTGCAGATGCGCCTGTGCCGACAGTGAGATCGATGTACCGGGCCAGTGCTTCTCGGCCTGCTTGAGACCCTGTTCCATCAGTTTGTGGCCCAGCCCCTGTCCCCGTGCTTGGGGGGCGATGACCACGCGCCCGATGACCACGTCACTGTTTTGCGAGTGCGGATCGAGCAAGCGAAGGTAAGCCACCAGACGATTGTCCTGCCAGGCCATCAGGTGGCAGGTGTCGCCCTCCAGGTCCAGGCCGTCGACGTCCAGGTAGGGGCAATTCTGCTCCACGACGAATACTTCGGCGCGCAATTTGAGGATGGCGTACAGCTGTTCCTTGCTCAGGTCACTGTGATGTTTGCAGACCCAGTCGATATCCATTTTTTGAATTTCCAGAAGAACCTGATGCCGATATTAAGCGGGCTGGCTGCGGAAGTCTCTTTCTTGGACAACTGTAAAAATCTGTGACAAAGGCCAAAATGCCATCATCGAATTGTCGCGGCGTGGCCTTCTTTGTGTAATCTTCGATTCAACGCTGCGCAGCGGTTCCACTGAGCTAATGTTAGGACCGGATGTCTGACGACATCTCTTGAGATTCGGCTAAAAACAAACCGGGCTTTGAACCCGTCAAGGATGTTTGGCATGCCGCGATTGCATCGAGCTCTTGCTTTGGTCGGGTTGCTGTTGCTGAGCCACAACGCCTGCGCGCAAAAGTTGCGTCTGGTGGCAGATGGCTGGCCACCCTTTACCGACACCACGCTGGTCAATGGTGGCCTGGCGACCGATATCGTCAGTACCGCTCTGGCGCGAGCCGGTTATGCCAGTGACTTTGAGCAGGTGCCTTGGGCCCGGGCGATGCTGGGCATCGGCGAGGGGCGCTATGACGTGCTGATCAATGCCTGGTACAGCGAAGAACGTACCCATGTGGGCCGTTTCTCGGCTGAGTACCTGCTCAACCGCGTGCGCTTCATCAAGCGCAAGGACGCACCCATCCAGTACGAGAACTTGCAGCAGCTGCATGCCTATCCCATCGCCGTGGTCCGCGGATACGCCTACTCCAAGGCGTTCGATGAGGATCAGCAATTGCAGAAAGTCCCTGTGCATAACTTTGCAATGGCCGTGCGCATGCTCGCTGCCGGTCGGGTGAAGCTGACCCTGGAAGATGAGTTCGTCGCCCGTTATTACTTGTCTCGTGAGTCGGCCAAGGTGCGCAACGCCGTGGAGTTCATGCCCAAGCCACTGAGTGAAAACAGCCTGCACATCCTGGTCAGCCTGAAGAACCCGCAGCACGAGCAGATTGTCGCGGGATTCGATCGGGAGATTGCGGCGATGAAGGCCGATGGTAGTTATGCGCGGTTATTGAAGGCGCACGGGATGTGATCTTGCTGTGCCTGGACTGGCGCTATCGCGAGCAGGCTCGCTCCCACAGTTGATCTAGAGCGGACACTTAAATTTTGTACGGCTGAGGTCCACTGTGGGAGCGAGCCCGCTCGCGATGGCTGTGGTGCGAGCACCACACTCCTCAAGCCTCGCTAGTATCCTTGACCAGATGCGCCGCCAACGTGCGCAGCGGCCCCAACTGACGGCAGATCAACCCCAGTTGCGTCTGCACCAGCCGCTGACCCTCGTCGATTTCATCGGGCATCTGCTCAAGCTCACTGGCCAAGGCTTCTTCCTCGTCGCTTTGGACCGCTATCGGTTGTTTGCTCGCCAGGCCCTGGGCGATTTCGTCGATGCTCGCGGCCAGTTTCACCCCCGCGCCGTCGATCAGGTGTTCGCGCACGTCCGCAGGCAATGGGGTGTCCCGATGGGCGCCCAGGCCTGACAAGTAGCTGAGCAGGGTGTGGGACAGCACCAGGAAGCGGAACCCGACATCGGCTTCCTTACGGAAATGCCCCGGCTCCATCAGCATGTTTGCCAGGGTGGTGGACAATGCGGCGTCGGCGTTGTGGGCGTTGCGTCGGGCCAGGCGATAGGCCAGGTCGTCGCTTTTGCCCGCGGCGTATTGCTGCATGATCTGGCGCAGGTAAATGCTGTTGCAGGTCAGCGTGTTGGCCAGCACCTTGTTCAACCGGCGGCCTTGCCAGTCCGGCAGGAACAGGAATACCGCAAGGCCGGCGATCAGGCTGCCGAGCAGCGTATCGAACAGGCGTGGCAGCAGCAGTCCATAGCCGTCGCCCACCTGGTTGAAGCAGAACAGCACCATGATCGTGATCGCGGCGGTTGCCAGGGTGTAGCGGGTCGTGCGGTTGGTAAAGAACACCACCCCGGCGGCGATGGCGAAAGACGATTGCACCAGCGGGTTGGGAAACAGATCGAACAGCGCCCAGGCCACCGTCAGGCCGATGGCGGTGCCGATGATCCGTTGGCCGAGCTTGCGCCGGGTGGCGCCGTAGTTGGGTTGGCACACGAACAGCGTGGTGAGAATGATCCAGTAGCCTTGGGACGGGTGGATCAGATGCACCATGGCATAACCCACACTCAGCGCCAGGGGCAGGCGCAGGGCATGTCGGAACAGCAGCGAGGTGGGCGTGAGCTGTGTGCGCAAGCGGACCCAGACGTCCTTCAGGTTGCGCGGTGAGCGATCCAGCAGGCTGCTATCGGTGGCGTCGGCCAGGGCGTCGGGGTTGCTCGCGTCGCTGAGCAGGCGGTCCATGGTGCCAAGGTTCGCCGACAAGGCCCGTAGCGAACGCAGCAATCCGCGCCAGGCCGGGTTGCTCTGGATCCGCAGGTGTTCGAGGGAGGCGTGCAGGTCATTCAAGGCCTCGGCGAAGCTGGCGTCATAGACGAATGGCTGGCGCAGTTGGATCGACTCGGCCAACGCTTGGCAGGCTTTACCTTGCTGGCGCAGCAGGCGTTGGCAGCGGAACAGCACGTCGCTGTGAAAGAACGCCTCGGCCAGTGCGTTGTAGGGGTAGTGGGAAGAGCTGGCGCGCTCGTGGATATCCTGGGCGAGGAAGTACAGCTTCAGGTAGCGGCTGACCTTCGAGCCTGGTCGCCCATTGCCTACGCGGTGCAGGATGATTTCCTTCGCCGCGTTAAGCGCGGCGACGACCCGGCCGTTCTGTTGGGCCAGTTCCAGGCGTCGGGCTTCGACGTCCAGTTGACGGATCGGCTCGAAGAGCGATGATTTGAGCTTCAGATAGCGTCCCAGCTCGCGGAACAGCCGCGCCAGGCTTTGCTGCACCGGCTGGTTGGAAAACAGCGCCTGCCACAGCACCGAGAGCAGGCCGTACCAAGCCGCACCGGCCACCAGCAGCAAAGGTTCGTGCCAGAAATCGGTGACCGCGCCACCGCGCTGGTCTACGCCGATCATGGTGTAGACCGAGAGAATCAACGTGGCCGAGGCAATCGCGCCATAGCGCTCGCCCAGCGCACCGAGCATAGTCAGGGCGAAACTCGCCAGCGCCAGGGCAACGATGAACAGAACCGGATAAGGAAACAGCAATTCCACCGACAGCGCTGCGATGGTGAAGCACACCAGCGTCACGGCCAGCGCGTTGAGGCGGCCCTGCCAGCTGTCATCGGTCTCGGCCAGGGCGCTGGCGATGATGCCCAGGAACAGCGGGATCAACAGCGCCATCTCATCCAGATACCAACACAGCGCCATGCTGCCGGTCAGGGCGATGAACACCCGCACGCTATAACTGAATTTATCCAACGCCCAAAGGCGACGCAGAGACTGACTAAACGAGGTCGATGACATGAAGTGCACGGGCCTGACGGGCAATGACGCTAAATTGAGGCAGTAATGACGCCGACGCAATGGCGGCGATCACATCCGGCAGCAAAAAGTGTTCCGGGATGCTCCAGCAAACCCCAGTGGGAGCGAGCCTGCTCGCGATGAGGCCGGTACATTCAACATTGATGTTGTCTGATAGTCCGCCATCGCGAGCAGGCTCGCTCCCACAGGATCATCATCCCCATTGGATTCTATGCATCCCTTCAATCAGACGTATTGCGCAGCCGCATACCCCGACGCCCAGGCCCATTGGAAGTTGAACCCGCCCAGGTGCCCGGTGACGTCCAGTACTTCGCCAATGAAATACAGGCCCGGGCTTTTCAGTGATTCCATGGTCTTGGACGAGACTTCCCGCGTATCGACACCGCCCAGGGTCACTTCGGCGGTGCGGTAGCCTTCGGTGCCGGCCGGGACGACATTCCAGCTCGACAGTTTCTCGGCAATGTCTGCCAGTTCGGCGTGGGTGTATTGCTTCATGGGTTTGGAGACGAACCAAGTGTCGGCCAGCAGGGTGGCCATCTTTTTGGTGAACAATTCGCCCAGCAGGGTTTTCAGTTCGCTGTTGGGGCGTTCGGCCTGTTGCTGTTGCAGCCAGCTCGGCACGTCGTGGTCCGGCAGCAGGTTGATCTGCACCGTGTCACCCGGTTCCCAGAACGAGGAAATCTGCAGGATCGCCGGGCCGCTGAGGCCGCGGTGGGTGAACAGGATGTTCTCGCGAAAACTCTGCTCGTTGCAGCTCACCAGGCAATCCACTGAAGTGCCTGAAAGTTCGGTGCACAACGCCTTGAGCTGGTCGGTGATGGTGAACGGTACCAGCCCAGCGCGGGTGGGCAGCAGTTGGTGGCCGAACTGTTTGGCCACCTGGTAACCGAAACCGGTCGCGCCCAGCGTCGGGATCGACAGCCCGCCCGTGGCAATCACCAAGGATTGGCAGGTGATGGCCCCGAGGGTGGTTTGCAGCAGGTAGCCGCTCTCGGTTTTCTCGATGCGCTCGATCGAGGTGTCCAGGTGCAGGTTGACACCGGCTTGGTCGCATTCGTCCAGCAGCAGGCCGAGGATGTCGCTGGACTTGTTATCACAGAACAACTGGCCGAGTTTTTTCTCGTGATAGGGCACGCCGTGCTTGGCCACCAGGGCGATGAAATCCCACTGGGTGTAACGGGCCAGGGCCGACTTGCAGAAATGTGGGTTCTGCGAGAGGAAATTGCCCGGTTCGCTGTACATGTTGGTGAAATTGCAGCGCCCACCGCCGGACATGAGGATTTTCTTGCCGGCTTTGTTGGCGTGGTCCAGCAACATCACCTGCCGTCCGCGCCCTGCGGCGGTCAACGCGCACATCAACCCCGCGGCGCCAGCGCCAATGATCACGACTTCGGTAGAGCGCAAAACGGTGTCCCTCTAAATGTCACCACAAAACCCATTGTGGGAGCGAGCCTGCTCGCGATGAGGCCGGTACATTCAACATTGATGTTGTCTGACAGTCCGTCATCGCGAGCAGGCTCGCTCCCACAGTTTGATCTCTGTTGGAGTTACAGGATCCGCACCCGCAACGAACGGCCCTTGATCTTGCCATCGTTCAGGCGTTGCAGCGCCTGTTTGGCGATTGCGCGCTCCACGGCGACATAGGCCTGGAAGTCGAAAATCGCGATCTTACCGACCTGGGCGCCGGGGATGCCGGCCTCGCCGGTGAGGGCGCCGAGAATGTCGCCGGGGCGGACTTTGTCTTTGCGCCCGGCACCAATGCACAGGGTGCTCATGGCCGGCAGCAGCGGGCCGCCGCCCTGGGGCTTGAGGTTGTCGAGTTGGTCCCAGCTCAGTGGCGACTTCTGCAACTGTTCGATCGCTTGGGCGCGGTGGGCTTCGGACGGCGCCACCAGGCTGATGGCGATGCCTTTTTCACCCGCACGCCCGGTGCGGCCGACGCGGTGAATGTGAATTTCCGAGTCACGGGCCAGTTCGACGTTGATCACCATGTCCAGTGCGTCGATGTCCAGGCCACGGGCCGCCACATCGGTGGCGACCAGCACCGAGGTGCTGCGGTTGGCGAACATCGCCAGCACCTGATCGCGGTCGCGCTGTTCCAGATCGCCATGCAGGCCGACCGCCGAGATACCTTTGGATGTCAGATGGTCGACGGTTTCCTGAACCTGCTGCTTGGTGAAGCAGAACGCCACGCAGGAGGCCGGACGGAAATGCGCCAGCACCTTGACCACGGCGTCCATGCGCTCCTCGGGGGAGATTTCATAGAAACGCTGCTCGATCTGCGCGTCGGAGTGAAAGGCTTCGGCCTTGACCTGCTGCGGGTTGCGCATGAACTTGGACGACAGTTGCTTGATGCCCACCGGGTAGGTGGCGGAGAACAGCAAGGTCTGACGGCGTTCCGGGGTCTGCTGGATGATGTCTTCGATGGCGTCGTAGAAGCCCATGTCGAGCATGCGGTCGGCTTCATCGAGGATCAGCGTGTTGAGGCCGTCCAGCACCAGCGAGCCCTTGCGCAGGTGCTGCTGGATGCGCCCTGGCGTGCCGACGATGATGTGGGCGCCATGCTCCAGGGAAGCGATCTGCGGGCCAAACGACACGCCGCCACACAGGGTCAGGACCTTGATGTTGTCTTCGGCGCGGGCCAGGCGCCTGATTTCCTTGGCAACCTGATCGGCCAGCTCACGAGTCGGGCAGATCACCAGTGCCTGGCAGCCGAAGAAGCGCGGGTTGATCGGGTTCAGCAGGCCGATGCCGAAGGCCGCGGTCTTGCCGCTGCCGGTCTTGGCCTGGGCGATCAGATCCATGCCCTTGAGGATCACCGGCAAGCTCTGCGCCTGGATCGGCGTCATCTGGGCATAACCGAGGGATTCGAGGTTAGCCAGCATGGCGGCGGACAGCGGCAGAGTATTAAAAGCGGTGGCAATGGTGGTCACGGGACTGGCCTGCAAAACAAAATGTCGCGCAGTGTAGCAGCCTCGTGCCACTTTTCTCGAAAGTTCTGGACGAGCTGTGAGGGCCACGCTTGTGTTGGGGGCTGGTGGATCCAGAAACTGTGGGGCTCTGGAACTGTGGGAGCAAAGCTTGCTCGCGACGAAGGTGGCGCGCTATTTCAGGAAACCGAGTCGCCTGTATCGCGGGCAAGCCTTGCTCCCACAAAAAGCGCCAAGCCACGACGCCTCTTAGTCAGTGCTCGATATGCTCATCCGGCCGCTTGGCCCGCCGCCCATCCTCTTTCGACAGCTGCGAAAAAATCGTCGCCGCCAGCATCGCCATGATGCCCACCGTCAGGAACGTCAACTGGAACGCGCCAAGCACGGTGTCCACCCCGTCGTTGCCGACCTGGGCGGTAAAACCGCCGAGCAGCGCACCAGCACAGGCCACGCCCAGGCTCAGGGACAGTTGCGCCACCACCGACAGCAGGCTGTTGCCGCTGCTGGCGCTGGCGTCGTCCAGGTCAATCAGGGTCACGGTGTTCATCGCGGTGAACTGCAACGAGTTGATCGCCCCCAGCACCGCCAGTTGCGCCAGCAGCAGCCAGTACGGCGTCTGTTCGCTGACCAGGCCCATGCTCGCCAGCATCAGGCCCAGGGCCAGGGTATTGGCGGTCAATACGCTGCGGTAGCCGAAGCGCTCGATCAACGGCCGGGCCACGGACTTGGCGACCATCGCCGCCGCGGCCAGAGGTAACATGCTCATCCCGGCCTGGGACGGTGAATAGCCCAGGGCCACTTGCAGCAGCAACGGCACCAGGAACGGCAGGGCGCCGCTGCCCAGGCGCGCGAACAGATTGCCGAGAATCCCCACGGCGAAGGTCCGGGTCTTGAACAGCGACGGTGCGAACAGCGGGTTTTCGATGTGCCCGGCCCGTAGCCAATAAGCGGCCAGGCAGGCCATGCCGCCGAACAACAGCAACATCACGCGCAAGTGCGGCAGGTGCAGTTCACCGAGGCCTTCCATGGCGATGGTGATCAGCACCATGGCCGCGCCAAACAGCAGAAAACCCAGGCCATCGAACCGGGTACGCTCGCTGCCGCGCAGGTCCGGGATGAATTTCCACACCGCGTAGCAACCCAGCACGCCCACCGGCAGGTTGATGATGAAGATCCAGTGCCAGGTCAGGTACTCCACCATCCAGCCGCCCATGGTCGGGCCGATCAGCGGGCCGAGCAGGCCGGGAATGGTGATGAAACCCATGATCCGCACCAGTTCCGAGCGTGGGTAGGCCCGCAGCACGACCAACCGGCCCACCGGCAGCATCAGCGCGCCGCCCAGGCCCTGGATCACCCGGGCGCCGATCAGCATGGACAACGAATTGGACAAGGCGCAGAGCAACGAGCCGAAACTGAACAGCAGGATCGCGCCGAAGAAAATCTTCTTGGTCCCGAAGCGGTCGGCGATCCAGCCAGAGGCCGGGATCAGCAGCGCCACGGTGAGCATGTAGGCAATGATCACGCCCTGCATGCGCAGCGGGTTTTCCGCCAGGTCGCTGGCCATGGCGGGCAGGGCGGTGTTGAGGATGGTCCCGTCCAGGGACTGCATGAAGAAGGCAATCGCCACGACCCAAGGAAGCCAGCGGGCGGTGACAGCGTCGAGCGGTGCGCGGTTGGGCATGGGACCTCTTGTACGGAGTGTTGATCAGGAACAGATGCCGCTGTTGTGGCGAGGGGATTTATCCCCGCTGGGCTGCGAAGCAGCCCCAGAACTGTCGCCTCGGTGAGTCAGGCAGAACGCATTTACCCTTTGGGGGTCGCTTCGCAACCCCGCGGGGATAAATCCCCTCGCCACAGGTCCTGTGTTTGGTTGGCTACAACGTCAAGGTCAAGCGCTTGACCAATGCCCCCGGCAACAGCATCGAAGCCGTGGCCCGCTGGCTGTAGGTGCTGGCCGATAGCAGCAGTTCCCGCTCCCGGGTCAGGCCTTCGAGTTGCGAGCCGAGCAGGCTGTAGACGCTGTCGTCGAAACGCATGGTGCTGACCGGCGCGACGATCTGGCCGTTCTCGACCCAGAACGTGGCGAAGCGGGTCATGCCGGTCATGCGCGCGGCCGGTTGGTCCGAGTAGTTCAGGTACCAGAGGTTGCTGATGTACAGCCCGGTGCCAAGGTGCTCGAGGATGTCTTGCTGCTCGAGCTGGCCTTCGTTCATCACCAGCGCCGTGGGGTATTCGTAGCTGCTGGCGCCGTTGGCGTTCAGGCCGTGCTCGGCGGCGCTGCGGGAGTTGATCAACTGTGCACCGGCCATGCCTTTGACGATCAGGCCCAAGTCATCGCGCGGATAACCTTCGTCGGAAAACGCCGGGCTCAAAGAGCCGCTGACCTGCTCACTGAGCCATACGTCGGGGCTCAAGCTTGCTTCGTTCGCGTAGAACTTCTGCAACGGACTTTGCTTGCTGGCAATCGCCCGGGCCGAAAACCCGCCCCAGCTGAGCATGCCCATGATTTCTTCCATCGCCGCTGGTGCCAGGTAGGCGCGGTATTCACCGGGCGGCAGGGTGCGCAAGGGGCGGCCCAAAAACGCCAACTGCTCGCGGGCCTGTTCAAAGCGCCTGGCAAAGCCTTCGCTGCTCCATTCGTGCCCGGCGTAGCTGGCTTTTACCGCCTGGCCGTTTTCATGGAACAGGCTGAAATCGAAGTTGAAGCTGTTGGCCTGATGCCAGCCGAGCGCCCCCGAAGAACTGGCAAAGCCCCGGCTGATGGGGCCGGCGGCATAGAAACCGACCAAATCCAGACCGTCGGCGGCGCGGGTGATTTCGGCCACGGCCTGGTCGGTGTCCGGCAGTGGATGGTCCTGCACGTTGTGGCTCTGCCAGTGATTGTGGTTGAGCAGCAGGTACGGATCGGGTGGCAGCAGTGGCAGGGTTTCGCGCAACTGTTGCAGACCTTCGGCCAGGCGATGCAGGTCGGTTTCGACTTCGCCGGACAAGGTGATCTGCAAGTCGGCGTGGCGCCCGTCGTTGATCAGTTTGAAGCTGACGCTGGCCTGCTGCACCTGCCCGGCCTGACGGACCTTGCCATGGTTGAAACGCACAAAAGCAGAGGATTCGGCGGCGTAGCCGAGGGTGAACTGCTCGGCTTCGCGCAGTGCATTGCGCAGCCAGTCGACCAACGCCTTGAAGGCCTCGGCCTGATTGTTGCCGGTGCTCATATTGCCGGTGCTCATCAGGCATCTCCCCCAAACACTGCGACATTGCTGAATACGCACGCCGGCGAGGCATGGCCGACGCGAATGACCTGGTTCGGTTCGCCCTTGCCACAATTTGGCGTGCCCAGTACCTGGGCGGTACTGGCGTCGCCCACCGCCCGCAGGCTTTTCCAGAATTGCGCGGAAATGCCTCGGTAGTTGGGGTTTTTCACCACGCCCTTGAGCTCGCCATTTTCGATCAATTGACCCCACTCGCAACCGAACTGGAATTTGTTGCGGGCATCGTCGATGGACCAGGAGCGGTTGGTGCGCATCAGCACGCCGTGTTCGATGCCCTGGATCAGTTGCTCCAACGATTGGTCGCCGGGCTCGATGTTCAGGTTCGCCATGCGGTCGATGGGCGGGCGATTCCAGCCACAGGCGCGGCTGTTGGCGACCCCGCTCAGGCCTGCGCGAAATTGCGACAGCGCACCACCCAGGGGGCGCAGCAAAAGCCCTTCACGAATCAGAAATTCTTTGCTGGCGGCGGTGCCGTCGTCGTCATGGCTGTAGCTGGCCAGCTCTTCGGGAACGTTCGGGTCGAAGGTCACGTTCAATAGCTGGGAGCCGTATTGCAGATGCCCGAAGTCGCCGGTCGTGACGAAACTGGTGCCGGCGTAATTGCGCTCGTCTCCCAGGATGCGGTCCAGTTCCAACGGGTGACCGATGGACTCATGGATCTGCAGCATCATCTGGTCAGGCATCAACAGCAGGTCACGGGGGCCTTGCGGGGTGTTCGGCGCCAGGAGCAATTGCAGGGCCTGGTCGGCGATCTTTGGTGCGGCACCGATCAGGCCGCAGCGGCGGATGACATCGAAGCCGCCTTGCTGGCCGAAGTTCTCACGGCCCAGGGTGCGGGTCTGGCTGTCGTTACCGTCGAAGGCGGTGACGTCCAGGGCCGGATAAACAAAGCGTTGGGCCTGGCGCAGTTCGGCGCCGGCGCTGTTGAGGTAGATCTGCTCGACCTGGGTCAGGCCGATGCTGACCTGCCAGTTCACCAGGCGCTCATCCTTGGGCACCGCGGCGGATTCGTCGCCCAGTAACTGATAGCAGTCGTTGAGGGACGGGAACGCCTGGTCGAAGTGAGGCGAGAAGTAATCGGCGCGGTCGCTGGAGACCGCCTGCTCGCGCAAGTCGAGCAGGGCGTGTGGCTTGAGCCGGCGGGCTTGTTGCTCGGCCCGCTCCAGCGCCGCTTGCAGGCCGGCCTGGGACAGGTCGTTGGTGGCCGCATAGGCCTCGACACCGTTGACCCGCACGGTCAGCATCGCCCCTTCGTCACGGCCCAGGCTGGGCGGTTCGGCAATGTTCTTGCGCACCGACAGATGCTGGCCGGACTCGCGCACGTAGCGCAGGGAAAAGAACTCAGCGCCCGTGCGCAAGGCAGCAAACCGCTGCTTGAGCTGGGGGTGGACATCGAACATGGAACCTCCTTGTCTGGAGTGGCGGTGCAGCGAGGTGCGGCGCATTGACGCGACGGCTCTAGATTAGGCCTGGGCGGGGGAGGGATCAAGGCAGATGGGAATATGGAGTGTCAGGCCGGACGCCATCGCGAGCAGGCTCGCTCCCACAGTTGACGGTTGTCGGGCACAAGATCTGTGTCCGCCGCAGATCCACTGTGGGAGCGAGCTTGCTCGCGATAGCGGTGTAATGCCTTACTGCGCCAGAGGCCCGACTTCGCGCATCGGCTTGCCGCGCACCGGCGCGTCGCCGGCCACGTAGTACGGCGCGGTGCTACGTGGCAGTGGCTGGCGGCCACGGATCTTGTCGGCGATTTTCTCGGCGATCATGATCGTTGGCGCATTCAGGTTGCCGGTGGTGATGATCGGCATGATCGAGGCATCGACCACGCGCAGCCCTTGCATGCCATGCACGCGGCCTTCGCCGTCCACCACCGCCATGTCGTCGGTGCCCATCTTGCACGAGCAGGACGGATGGAAAGCGGTTTCGGCGTGCTCGCGGATGAACTGGTCCAACTGCTCGTCAGTCTGCACCTCGATGCCCGGACTGATTTCGCGACCGCGGAACGGGTCGAGCGCCGGCTGCTGCATGATCTCGCGGGTCAGGCGGATGCCGTCGCGAAACTCCTGCCAGTCCTGCTCGGTGGCCATGTAGTTGAACAGAATGCTCGGGTGCTGGCGCGGGTCCTTGGACTTGGCCTGGATCCGGCCACGGCTTGGCGAACGCATCGAGCCCATGTGTGCCTGGAAACCGTGTTCCTTCACGCCGTTGCTGCCGTTGTAGTTAATCGCCACCGGCAGGAAGTGATATTGAATGTTCGGCCAATCGAAGTCCGGGCGGGTGCGGATGAAACCGCCGGCTTCGAACTGGTTGCTGGCGCCGATGCCGGTGCCGTTGAACAGCCATTCGGCACCGATGGCCGGCTGGTTGTACCAGAGCAGCGACGGGTACAGCGAAACCGGCTGGGTGCAGGCGTATTGCAGGTACAGCTCCAGGTGGTCCTGGAGGTTTTCACCGACGCCTGGCAGGTCATGGACCACCGGGATGTCGAGGCTTTCCAGCAGTTTGGCCGGGCCGACGCCGGAGCGTTGCAAAATCTGCGGCGAGGCGATGGCGCCGGAGCAGAGCAATACTTCCTTGCGGGCGCGGGCCTCGACGCGCTCTTCAGCAGCGCCCACCAGATAACGCACGCCGACCGCACGTTTGCCTTCGAACACGATCTTGTCGGTCAGGGCATGGGTGACGATGGTCAGTGTCGAGCGCTTCTTGGCCACGTCCAGGTAACCGCGCGCGGTGCTGGCGCGACGACCATTGGGCGTGACGGTACGGTCCATCGGGCCGAAACCTTCCTGCTGATAACCGTTGAGGTCTTCGGTGCGCGGGTAACCGGCCTGAACGCCGGCTTCGACCATGGCATGGAACAGCGGGTTGTTGCCGGCCTTGGGCGTGGTCACGCTGACCGGGCCGTCACCACCGTGGTAGTCGTTCGGGCCGATGTCGCGGGTTTCGGCTTTGCGAAAATACGGCAGGCAGTCCAGGTAGGCCCAGTCTTCCAGGCCCGGCAGCTTGGCCCAATTGTCGTAGTCCAGGGCGTTGCCGCGGATGTAGCACATACCGTTGATCAGCGAAGACCCACCCAGGCCCTTGCCGCGACCGCATTCCATGCGACGGCCGTTCATGTGCGGCTCCGGGTCGGTCTCGTAGGCCCAGTTGTAGCGACGACCCTGCAGCGGGAACGCCAGGGCGGCGGGCATTTGCGTGCGGAAATCCAGGCGATAGTCCGGCCCACCGGCTTCGAGCAGCAGGACGGTGACGCCTTCGTCTTCGGTCAGGCGGGTGGCCAGGGTGTTACCGGCCGAACCGGCACCGATGATGATGTAATCGAATTCTTGGGACATGAAATGCACCCTCTTTTTGAATTGGGTTCAGGTCGCGATTGCCTTGACGCCGCGCAACCTGTGGCGAGGGGATTTATCCCCGTTCGGCTGCGCAGCAGTCGTAAATCAGCGACTGGGTTTGTCTGAAGAATGGGGGGCCTTGGGGAGGGGGCTGCTACGCAGCCCCACGGGGATAAATCCCCTCGCCACAACGGCGTTCACTCAAGGCCTCATGTCAGATCAGAACACCGACGCGTAATCGCCCAGTTCGACCTGTACCGATTTGATACGGGTGAAGTTGTTCAGCGAACTGATGCCGTTCTCCCGGCCCACGCCCGATTGCTTGTAACCGCCGACCGGCATTTCGGCGGCCGATTCGCCCCAGGCGTTGATCCAGCAGATGCCGGCTTCGAGCTGATGAATCACGCGGTGCGCGCGGTTCAGGTCGCGGGTCACGACGCCGGCGGCCAGGCCGAAGTCGGTGTCGTTGGCGCGGCGGATCACTTCTTCTTCGGTTTCATAGGTGAGGATGCTCATCACCGGACCAAAGATTTCTTCGCGCACGATGGTCATCTCGTCGGTGCAATCGGTGAACACGGTCGGGGCGATGAACGCGCCCTTGGCCAATTCGCCTTCAGTCAAACGACCGCCGCCGCACAGCAGGCGCGCGCCCTCGGCCTTGCCTTTCTCGATGTAGCCCAACACGCTTTCCATGTGGGCGAAGCTGACCAGCGGCCCGAAGTTGGTGTTTTCATCTTCTGGATTGCCGATGCGAATACGTGCCACGCGCTCGGCGATCTTGGCTTCGAAAGCTGCCTTGAGATGGCTCGGCACGAACACCCGGGTGCCGTTGGTGCAGACCTGGCCGGAGCTGTAGAAGTTGGCCATCATCGCGGTGTCGGCGGCGCGATCCAGGTCGGCGTCGTCGAAGATGATCAGCGGTGACTTGCCGCCCAGTTCCATGGTCACGTCCTTGAGCGACGAGCTCGAGGCGCTGGCCATGACTTTCTTGCCGGTGTCGGTGCCGCCGGTGAACGAGATTTTCTCGATGCGCGGGTGCTCGGTCAGCCAGGTGCCGACTTCACGGCCGCTGCCCGTCAGCACGTTGAACACCCCCGCTGGAACGCCGGCTTCGGTGTAGATCTCGGCCAGTTTCAGGGTGGTCAGCGAGGTGACTTCGCTCGGCTTGAAGATCATCGCGTTGCCAGCGGCCAGGGCCGGGGCCGATTTCCACAACGCGATCTGGATCGGGTAGTTCCACGCGCCGATGCCGGCCACCACGCCCAGGGGTTCGCGACGGGTGTAGACGAACGAAGTGGTGCGCAGCGGCACCTGCTCGCCTTCGATGGCGGGCACCAGGCCGGCGTAGTATTCCAGCACGTCGGCGCCGGTGACGATGTCGACGTAGCGGGTTTCGGAATAGGCTTTGCCAGTGTCGAGGGTTTCCAGGGCGGCCAACTCATCGTTGCGCTCGCGCAGGATCTCTACGGCGCGGCGCAGGATGCGTGAACGCTGCATGGCGGTCATGGCGGCCCAGACTTTCTGGCCTTTTTCGGCGCTGACCACGGCGCGCTCGACGTCTTCTTTGGTGGCCCGCTGCACCTGGGCGAGTACTTCACCGTTGGCCGGGTTGATGGCTTCGAAAGTGGCGTCGCCGCTGGCATCGCTGTACGCGCCATCGATGTAGAGTTTTTGCAGTTCGAAACGGGCCATAAAGTCCTCGCAAGTGCATGAGTGGTTGGCTGACCACCGGGGCGTGTCGTCTACAGCTGACTACGCGGTTCGGTGGCGGTTCAGGAGCCGAGCGGTTCTGTGTGCTCTGTTACCCCTGCCTTGGCCAATTGGAAATCCATGTATTCGTAAGCGATCCGGTGCGCCTGGGCGGTATCGAACGCGTCTCCCGACAGCGCCCCGCGCAGCCACAAACCGTCAATCAACGCGGCCAGGCCCCGTGCCGCGCTACGTGCCTCATCGAGGGGCAACACGCGGCGGAACTGGCAACACAGGTTGGAATACAGACGGTGATCGTTGATCCGCTGCAACCTGTGCAAAGACGGGTGGTGCATGCTGGTGGCCCAAAAGGCCAACCAGGTTTTCATTGCCGGGCCATTGACCTGGCTGGCGTCGAAGTTGCCTTCGATGATCACCTGCAGGTGAGCCCGTGGGCTTGGGTCCTCCAGCGCCTGACGGCGTGCAGTGACGTTCTCGCTCAGGACACTCATCAGGTACTGGGCCGTGGCCGCGATCAGGCCATTCTTGTCCTTGAAGTAGTGGCTGATGATGCCGTTGGAGACACCGGCCAAACGGGCGATCAGCGCAATGCTGGCGTCCCCCATCCCGACCTGATCGACCGCTTGCATAGTGGCTTCGATCAATTGCTGGCGGCGGATGGGTTGCATACCGACCTTGGGCATCTGGTACATCTCCTTAGGCCATCCGATGGATGAGTGTTGTCTATCGGAATGAAGGCCAGTCTATTTTGTTTTGATTGAACGTTCAATCAACAAAAATAAGTTCTATGACAAGTCGTCGCTATTTGCCGGGGCGAGGACTTTTGGGGATGTCTTTATAACACTCGTCGGTTGGCATGTAGGCCAAATGCGCTTGATAGCTGGAATACTGTTGTGGTGAGGGGATTTGCATTCCAAGTCAAGCTGGTCAGCAGTTCAGAATCACCCAAACAAAAACGCCGCGATCGTCTCACGGCGTTTTTTTCGGTTTCGCTTAGCCCAGGTTTTTGCCGAGCAGTGCGTGGTACAGCTCACTGTCGCCAAGAATCCCGACGACCTGCTGGTTGTCGTGAAGCACCAGCTTGTTGCCGGTCTGGTAGCGAATCTGCAGCGCGTCGCGCATGCCGATGTTGGAGTCCACCAGGGTCGGACGACGGCCCAGGCCTTCGACGGCTTGGCCCGGGGCCCAGTTTTGCAGGTCCAGCACCGCTCCGTTCTGGCGGGCGCCCTTGATGGTGTTGCCTTCGGCCAGATCGAGCCAGGAGTCGCCGCCCGGATCCAGGCACACCGAACCGTTGATGCGCTTGCAGTTGTCCAGGGTGCGCATCAGGCTGCGGCCACAGAGCACGTTGAGCGGGTTGGTGTGGGCGACGAAGGTGCGCACGTAATCGTCGGCCGGGTTCAGCACGATTTCTTCCGGCTTGCTGTACTGGATGATCCGGCCGTCTTTCATGATCGCGATCCGGCTGCCCAGCTTCAAGGCTTCGTCCAGGTCATGGCTGACGAACACGATGGTCTTGCTCAGTTTGCGTTGCAATTCCAGCAATTCGTCCTGCAAGCCCTGGCGGATCAGTGGGTCGAGGGCCGAGAAAGGTTCGTCCATCAGCAGGATATCGGCGTCCATCGCCAGGGCGCGGGCCAGACCGACCCGTTGCTGCATGCCGCCGGACAACTCGTCCGGTTTCTTGTTGCGCCACTGGGTCAGGCCAACCAGCTCAAGTTTTTCATCCACCAGCTTCTTGCGTTCCTTTTCCGGCCGGCCCTGCATTTCCAGGCCGAAGCTGATGTTTTCGCGCACCGTAAGCCAGGGCATCAGGGCGAACTTCTGGAACACCATGGCAATGCGCTTGGTGCGCATCATCTTCAGTTCGGCCGGGCTGCAGGAGGCGATGTCGATCTGCCGGCCTTCATGCTCGACGAACAACTTCCCGCGACTGACGGTGTTCAAGCCGTTGATGCAACGCAGCAGGCTGGATTTACCGGAGCCGGACAGCCCCATCAGTACGCAGATTTCGCCTTTTTCAATGTCCAGGCTGGCTTTTTCCACACCGACGATTTGCCCGGTTTTCTTCAGGATTTCGTTGCGCGTCATGCCTTGGTCGAGCAGCTTGAGGGCTTCACGTGGATCTTTGGAGAAGATCACGTCGACCTCTTCGAAGCGGATTATGCTCATGCGTCACCCCCTACTTTGGCGTCGGGTTGCTTGCAGATTCGGTCGAGCATGATTGCCAGCAATACGATCGCCAGGCCTGCTTCGAAGCCCAGGGCGATATCAGCGGTGTTCAGTGCGTTGACCACGGGTTTGCCCAGGCCGTCGGCACCCACCAGCGCGGCGATGACCACCATCGACAACGACAGCATGATGCATTGGGTGATACCGGCCGCGATGCTGGGCATCGCATGGGGCAGTTCGATACGGGACAGCAGTTGGCGACGGGAGCAGCCGAAGGCTTTGCCGGCGTCCATCAGTTCGTCCGGAACGTCGCGGATACCCAGGTAGGTCAAGCGGATGGGCGCGGCAATCGCGAACACCACCGTCGAGATCAGACCGGGGACCACACCCAGCCCGAAAAGGGTCAGGGTAGGAATGAGGTAAACGAAGGTCGGTACGGTCTGCATCAGATCGAGCACCGGACGCATCATGGTGTAGAACAGCGGCTTGTGCGCGGCAACAATGCCCAGCGGCACGCCGATCAAGACACAGACCAGGGTCGCGAACAGCACCTGGGCCAGGGTTTCCATGGTTTCCTGCCAGTAACCCAGGTTCAGGATAAGCAGAAAGGCTGCGATAACGAAGACCGTCAGGCCCCACTTGCGCTGGATAAAATGCGCCAGTAGAGCGATGAGGCCGATCAAGACAAGCGGGTTGAACCAGGTCAGCGCAAACGTCACGCCGTGAATCATCGTTTCCAGTGACAAGGCGATGGCATCGAATGTGTTGGCGCCGTGTTGCGTCAACCAGTCGACAAAGCCCGCAATGTACTGGCCCAAGGGTATTTTCTGATCAATCAGCATGGTAGTGAACATCCGCATGCAAGGAATAAACAGCCCGGACGAGCGAACCCGCCCGGCATAAAAGCATTACTGCGCAAGCTTGGCTTTCACGGCTTCCAGGCCGGGTTTACCGTCAATGGTGGTCACGCCAGCGAGCCAGGTATCGAGTACCTGTGGGTTTTTCTTCAGCCAGGCCTTGGCGGCTGCGTCAGGCTTCATCTTGTCGTCAAGCACGTTGCCCATCAGCGTGCTTTCCATGTCCAGGGTGAAGGTCAGGTTTTTCAACAACTGACCTACGTTGCTGCATTCCTGGACGTAGCCTTTGCGGGTATTGGTGTAGATGGTTGCCTGGCCGAAATTCGGACCGAAGTACTCGTCACCACCGGTGAGGTACTTCATTTTGAAGCGGGTGTTCATCGGATGAGGTTCCCAGCCCAGGAACACCACGGCGGTGCTGCGGCGCTCGGCGCGATCGACCTGTGACAACATGCCGGCTTCGCTGGACTCGACGATCTTGAAGCCGGCGTCCTTCAGGCCGAAGGCATTCTTGTCGATCATGCTCTGGATCAGGCGGTTGCCGTCGTTACCCGGTTCGATGCCGTAGATCTTGCCGTCCAGTTCCTTCTTGAACTTGGCGATGTCGGCGAAATCCTTCAGCCCTTTGTTATAGAGCTCTTCGGGCACCGCCAGGGTGTACTTGGCGTTCTCCAGGTTGGCCCGCACCGTATCCACGGTGCCGGCTTCGCGGTAGGCCTTGATGTCGTTTTCCATCGTCGGCATCCAGTTGCCGAGGAACACATCCATGTTCTTGCCGTCGGCCAGGGACTTGTAGGTCACCGGTACGGAAATCATGGTGGTCTTGGTTTTGTAGCCCAGGGCCTCAAGTACCACGCTGGTGGTGGCGGTGGTCACGGTGATGTCGGTCCAGCCGACATCGGAGAAGTTGACGGTGCTGCACTGCGCGGGTTCAGCAGCGTTGGCCAGCATCGGAAGACTCAGCATGGCGGCCAACAACAACGGCGTGGAACCTTTCATGGGTGGACTCCTGGTGTTTTATCGGCGGTGTCCGGTCAGGACCACCGCGCTTATTGGGGTTGCGGTTGGTGGCGCGTGGGCACTCTTCGACACGCGGCCTTGCAAACGAGCCGTAACCGATCATGTACCAGTGCAAATCTGTCGCCTACAGGGTGCGTCGTATCCAGTACAGGGAGGGTCGCATCCAGTGTCAGTGACGTCGTTTACAGATTTTTTTCACCCTTGGCTGGCCTCTGATACGCAAAAAACGTCGTAAAACCGGGGCAAAGGGCGGGCGACGTCGGTGGGCATGATTGCGTCGGTGTCAGACGTCGAACGCCCTGGCAAAAGCCGGATGATGCGGGCATCCCGGCGTTGAGCGTAGCAGCTCCGCCACCGGGCGCTCCTGCGCCCGGATGTGCCTGTTCTGGAGGTTCTCGGCAATGGCAATCAGCGTGTTCGACCTGTTCAAAATTGGTATCGGCCCGTCCAGTTCCCACACCGTGGGGCCCATGCGCGCTGCAGCGTTGTTCGTTGAAGCGATGCGCGCGAAGTCGTTGCTGCGCGATGTGCGTCGGGTCGAGGTGCAGCTGTTCGGCTCGTTGTCAGCAACAGGCATCGGCCATGGCAGTGACAACGCGGTGATCATGGGTTTGATGGGCGAGTGGCCAGACGCGATCGATCCGTCGCAGATTGGCCCGCGCATCGAGTTGTTGCGCCAAACCCAGACCCTACTGCTGGACGGTCGCCTGCCGGTGCCTTTCGTCTGGTCCCGGGATATGCGCCTGCTCGACGAAAACCTGCCGTTCCACCCCAACGCGATGACGCTGGTGGCCGAGGGTGACCACGGCGAGTTGCACCGCGACACCTATTATTCAGTCGGCGGTGGCTTCGTCGTCGATCAGGCCCAGGCGTCCAGCGGCGTGGTGGATCTGGACGTCACTGAACTGCCTTACGATTTTTCCAGTGCCGAAGAACTGCTCCAGTTGTGTAGCACCCACAACCTTCGGGTGGCCGAGCTCATGATGGCCAACGAAAAGGTCTGGCGCTCGGAGGAGGAGATCCGCAGCGGCCTGATGAAACTCTGGCGGGCGATGCAGGATTGCGTCGAGCAGGGTCTCAAGCATGAGGGCATCTTGCCCGGCGGTTTGAATGTGCGCCGGCGAGCGGCCAAGCTGCACCGCAGCCTGCAAGAGCTGAACAAGCCCAATGTCATCGGCTCGACTCTCAGCGCCATGGAATGGGTCAACCTGTTCGCCCTGGCGGTCAATGAAGAAAACGCCGCCGGTGGGCGCATGGTCACGGCCCCGACCAATGGTGCGGCGGGGATCATTCCGGCGGTGCTGCATTACTTCATGAAATTCAGCGAAGCGGTCACCGATGCCCACGTCGTGGATTACTTCCTCGGCGCGGCGGCGGTGGGCATCCTGTGTAAAAAGAACGCCTCTATCTCCGGTGCCGAAGTCGGTTGCCAAGGAGAGGTGGGCTCGGCCTGCGCCATGGCGGCGGCCGGCCTGGCGGAGATCCTCGGTGCGACGCCTGAGCAACTGTGCAACGCGGCGGAAATCGGCCTGGAGCACAACCTTGGCCTGACCTGCGATCCGGTGGGCGGCCTGGTACAGGTGCCGTGTATCGAGCGCAACGCGATAGCCGCGGTGAAAGCCATCAACGCCGCGCAGATGGCGCTGCGCGGAGACGGCCAGCACTTCATCTCTCTGGACCGGGTGATCCGCACCATGCGCGATACCGGCGCCGACATGCATGACAAATATAAAGAGACATCGCGCGGTGGACTGGCGGTCAGTGCGGTGGAGTGCTGATCGCCTCGCCCGAGGCGATCGCATATCGCTCACAAAATGCCCACCGATCCACAAACGCGCCACCTTTTAGCGCGTCGCAAACAGACATGACAGCGTTTGTCGGACCCACCGCTGTTCGTCCCTCGACCGTTCGTCATTCGCACCTGTGGTGATACCGGTTGCGCAGGTGGCGCAGCCCAGTTCCCACAAGTGCTACCGTTCTGCTCACGGCCAACGGTGGCGGGTGCCTGCCGCCCCTGATGGCACCTATAACCCACACTCATTGCGTGCCTTATTTAGACTGGCCGCAATGTCGTTTTCAGGATTTATTGAACACGCATTCAATTTAGGCATGGCAATTGCTCTATCGATGCAAAGCCCGTCTCTTGCGTAGAGACCGAGGGCAACAACCAATAAAAAGAGCCTCCGCCTGAGGCCATCACTTGCTTTGTGTGAGGAGATACCGCGATGACGACGTCCAACTCAGGGGCCCAACCCCAGAACCGTGCGCCTCAATCCATCGGCTTTTTGCTGCTGGACAATTTCACGCTCATTTCCCTGGCGTCCGCGGTGGAGCCGCTGCGCATGGCCAACCAGCTGTCCGGTCGTGAGCTGTATCGCTGGACCACCCTCACTGTTGATGGCGGCCAGGTCTGGGCCAGTGATGGCTTGCAAATCACGCCGGACGCGGCCATGCACAAAGCGCCGCCCATCGACACCGTCATTGTGTGTGGCGGCGTCGGCATTCAGCGCACCGTCACCCGTGAACACGTGTCATGGCTGCAGAGCCAGGCCCGTCAGTCCCGGCGCCTCGGCGCGGTCTGCACCGGCAGTTGGGCCTTGGCCTGCGCGGGTCTGCTGGATGGCTTCGATTGCAGTGTGCACTGGGAATGTCTGGCGGCAATGCAGGAAGCCTTTCCGCGGGTATCGATGAGTACCCGTCTGTTCACCCTCGACCGCAACCGCTTCACCAGTTCCGGCGGCACCGCGCCACTGGACATGATGCTGCACCTGATCAGCCGCGATCACGGCCGCGAGTTGTCGGCAGCGATCTCCGAAATGTTTGTCTATGAGCGCATTCGCAACGAGCAGGATCACCAGCGCGTGCCACTCAAGCACATGCTGGGCACCAATCAGCCGAAGTTGCAGGAAATCGTCGCGCTGATGGAAGCCAATCTCGAAGAGCCGATCGACCTGGACGAACTGGCGGTGTACGTCGCCGTCTCCCGGCGCCAGTTGGAGCGCTTGTTCCAGAAATACCTGCATTGCTCGCCGTCGCGCTATTACCTCAAGCTGCGGCTGATCCGGGCGCGGCAACTGCTCAAGCAGACGCCGATGTCGATCATCGAAGTGGCGTCGGTGTGCGGTTTCGTTTCCACGCCGCACTTCTCCAAGTGCTACCGCGAATACTTCGGCATTCCACCGCGCGACGAGCGCGTCGGCTCCAACACCGCGCAGCAGGTGGCGATGATGCCGCTGCCACAGGCGCTGGTGCTGTCGCCATTGTCTGGCCCGTTGTCAGCGTTGAGCCAGGCGCGTAATGAGTCGACGTTTGCCAGTGTGAGGCTTTAAGACCGAGGCGCCGTCAATCGCGAGCAGGCTCGCTCCCACAGGTTCTGTGATCGACACCGAATCACTGTGGGAGCGAGCCTGCTCGCGATAGGTTTTTCAGACGTTCTGGTTTTTCTGATACTCCGCCAAAGCCGGCAGCAGCTGCAGATCAATCGCCCGACGCACGGCGGGCAGGATGGTGGCGCCGCTGATGTACATGTCCTTGACCATCTTGCGCAGTTCATTGGCGCGGGCCGTGTCCAGCCCGCGCACCGCACACTCGCAGGCCTGTTCGGCGGTGGAGCCGCTGGGTATTTGCAGCCCCAGGGCCTTGAGCTGGCCCAGCAGGTCTTCCTGGTCGATCAAATCGGCGTACATCATGACGCTTTTCCTTGTTCAGGGATTGGGGTCGTGACTCGATTCTGGTAGCCGGCCGAAGCGGCGGCAAGGGCAAATGGTCGCGATGTCATGAATGACTATGGGGGCGTCGTTTTCGGCTAACTTGCCCAGGCCTGGACTGGGCACACTGGCCCCAAGCTGAATCACGACGGTTTGGTCACCCTCGCGCAACAGCTCCTCCAGTAACGCAACTGCCCCGATCCAGTCACGGCTTGATCGGGGATTTTTTTGCCTGGGTGAATCAGAGGGTGATGGGGTGTTGGACAGACCGCTATCGCGAGCAGGCTCGCTCCCACAGGCGCTCTGTGTCGTGCACAAGGTCTGTGGGAGCGAGCCTGCTCGCGATGAACGATGACGCGGTCTACCGTTGCAACACCAGAATCTTCGACAGCAACTCATCGCGATCCACATAGCACCCTTGGAAATGTCGAGCTCCGGTGGCCGGGTCGAACGCATTGCGGGCGTGCAGGGTACGGCGGTTGTCGAAACACCACAGTTGGCCGGGTTCAAGCCTTTGCATCAGGCGGAACTGCGGCTCGCGAGTCAGCGCTATGAAGCGGCGGTAGGCACGGTAGAGCCTGGGCATCTGCTCGACCGAGGTGTCGAACGGCCCGCGCAGAAAGTTCGCCATGCGGATCTCCGAGACCTGTCCCAGGGCATCCAGCGCGATAATGGGCGCCAGGCAGCGGTAATCACTGTGGCGGTCCTTGTTGCGAAACTCCACCGGGATTTCACACAGCGCGGCAAAGGCCTCGGGGTCTTCCTGGCGCAGCGCCTCGGCGATGGCGAAACCGTCGACAAATAGGCTCTCGCCGCCGTCGGCGTCATTCACCAGGCAATGCAGAAACTGTAATCCTGGTTGCAGCTCCCGGGTGGGCAGGTCGCTGTGCAGTGGCAGGTTGAAAGCGGTGTAGGCGTTACTGTCGGCATCGGCCTTGGATTGCACGTTGAACAGCACGCCGAAGTTGCTCTGGCGGATGAACGAAATCTGCTGGGCGATCAGTTTCAGCGAGCCGGGTTCGGTGGGTACGCCGCGCACCTGGGTCAGGCCAATGTCGCGCACCGCCAGCAACCATTGCAACAACGTATCGGTGTCGTCCATCAGTGCCTGGTAATCGAACACCGGCAGTTGCAGATCGTGCCGCCAGAGCTGGCGCTTGGGCTTGCTCGCCAGGCGTTCAGCCCTGGACTGATCATCGTAGGCATGGGCACGCAGCCAGCCTGGGTCGAAACGGCTTTGGTGGCCGTCCTGCCAATCCACGCACAGGCAGCCTTCACTGTCGAGGCGGGTCGCGCCGGGGGCCAGGTCTTCAGGTACATCGACGATTTCCAGCACCTGCTCGCGGGTCACGGTGTAGACGCATTGCGGGCAGGGGCAGTTGTCCCGCAGCCACTGATGATGGAAGGGGCTGATCCGACCGTCGGCCCAGGTGACCCGCACCCGGTCGGTCAAGGGCGTCACTGCGGTCAATGCACAGATCAGGGGGTAACGACGGAAGTCGGCAAAAGCGGCGGCGGTGTTCATGGCGATCTCCTGTTCGGGTTTTATCGGGCCGGCGGCAATGCGATGACCCGGCCGATATAGGCCGGCGGCGACAGGTCGGATTGCTCCGTGAGCAGGGCTTTGAGCTTGCCCAGGGTCTGTTCCGTGAAGGGCGCCGAGCGCGGGCCGGCCAGGTCGACGTGCAGCAGCATCTGCTCGTTGCCGGCCAGTTCCTTATCGCCGCCGACCAGGTGCAGGCTGTGGTAGAGATGCAGGCGTTTGGCGTCGTGGCCGATGATCTGTGTACGCACCTCGACCTGGGCGTCGAGCTTCACTTCGTGCAGGTAGTTCAAGTGCAGTTCGAGGGTGAACAGCGAGTGGCCGCTGGCTTCGCGGTTCTGGCTGTCCATGCCCAGGTGATCCATCAGTGCGTCGGTCGCGTAGCTGAAGATCAACAGGTAATAGGCATCGCGCAGATGGCCGTTGTAATCGACCCATTCGGGGAGGATGCGGGTTTGGTAGGTGGTGAGGGTGGGCATGTTTCTGGTTCCGACAGTTGTGGTGACTGGGCTGGCGTTATCGCGAGCAGGCTCGCTCCCACAATGAACTTCTGGGTGAGACAGATCGCATTCACACCTCAAATCCTGTGGGAGCGAGCCTGCTCGCGATGGGGCCAGACCTGCTGATCCAAAAGCCAAGGTTTACTCGCTGAAGGCCATCCCATGCTTTTCTTTGGTGGTCTTCACCGCTTCCAGCACTGCCAGCAGGCAATCATCACGATAGCGCTCCAGGGCCGAGATGCTGCGGCTGCCCAGTTGCTCGCTCGTGCCGTCCACCACATCGTCGATCAGCTTGTCGGTCAGCTCCGGCGCCGGCAGGTAGGTCCACGGCAACTGCAACGCAGGGCCGAATTGAGCCATGAAATGGCGCATTCCGGCATCGCCACCGGCCAGTGTGTAAGTCAGGAACGTGCCCATGAACGACCAGCGCAAGCCGGCGCCAAAACGGATGGCATCGTCGATTTCGCCGGTGGTAGCCACACCGTCGTTGACCAGGTGCAGGGCTTCGCGCCAGAGCGCTTCGAGCAACCGGTCGGCAATGAAACCGGGCACTTCCTTGCGTACATGCAGTGGGCGCATGCCGAGGGATTCGTAGACTTTCATCGCCGCTTGCACCGCTTCGGGCGCGGTGTTTTTGCCGCCGACGACTTCCACCAGCGGCAGCAGGTAGACCGGGTTGAACGGGTGCCCGACCACGCAGCGTTCCGGGTGGGTGGAACCTTCATAGAACTCGCTTGGCAGCAGTCCCGATGTGCTGGAACCAATCAGCGCATTGGGCTTGGCGGCGGCGCTGATCTGGCCGTGCAGCTCGAGCTTCAGCTCCAGGCGCTCGGGGGCGCTTTCCTGGATGAAATCGGCGTCGCGCACGCATTCTTCGATGGTCGCGACAAAGCGCAGCCGATCCTGGGAGGCACCGGGTGCCAGGCCTTGTTTCTCCAGTGCGCCCCAAGCGTTGGCCACGCGTTTGCGCAGCGCTGCCTCGGCACCCGGCGCCGGGTCCCAGGCCACGACGTCCAGGCCATGGGCCAGGGCGCGACTGACCCAGCCGCTGCCGATAACACCGCTGCCCAGGGCGGCGAAGGTCTTGATGTCGGTGATAAAGCTCATGGTGATTTCCTGAAAGGGTTCGCTGATCTAAATGTGGGAGCGAGCCTGCTCGCGATGGCGCTGTGTCAGTCGGCACATCAGTCGCCTGTTTCACCGCTATCGCGAGCAGGCTCGCTCCCACAGGGGAAGGTGTCGGTTGGGTTTAGCCGCGGGTGGTCAGCCCCATCTTCTTGCGCCCCTCCGCCGGCGTGAGCACGCGCGCGCCGAGGCGGCTGAGGATTTCGCTGGCGCGCTCCACCAGTTGGCCATTGGTGGCGAGCACGCCTTTGTCCAGCCACAGGTTGTCTTCCAGGCCGACCCGCACGTTGCCCCCCAGCAGCACGGCCTGGGCGGCCATCGGCATTTGCATGCGGCCGATGCCGAAGCCGGCCCACACCGCGTCCGCCGGCAAGTTGTCGACCATGGCTTTCATGGTGGTGGTGTCGGCCGGCGCTCCCCACGGGATGCCCAGGCAAAGCTGGAACAGCGGGTTGTCCAACAGGCCTTCCTTGATCATCTGCTTGGCGAACCACAGGTGGCCGGTGTCGAAGATCTCCAGCTCGGCCTTGACCCCCAGTTCGGTGATGCGCTTGGCCCCGGCCCGCAGTTGCGCCGGGGTGGAAACATAAATGGTGTCGCCGTCGCCGAAGTTCAGAGTGCCGCAATCCAGAGTGCAGATTTCCGGCAGCAACTCCTCGACGTGGGCCAGGCGGGTCAGCGGGCCCACCAGGTCGGTATTGGGGCCGAACTCCATGGGATTTTCGCCGCCGCCGATCTCCAGATCGCCGCCCATGCCGGCGGTGAGGTTGACGATGATGTCCACGTCCGCCTCTCTGATGCGTTCCATCACTTCGCGGTACAGCGCCACGTCACGGCTGAACTTGCCGGTCTGCGGATCGCGAACGTGGCAGTGGACCACCGTGGCGCCGGCCTTGGCGGCCTCGACGGCGGCTGCGGCGATCTGTTTCGGGGTGACCGGCACGTGTGGGCTTTTGGCGGTCGTGTCGCCAGCACCGGTGAGTGCGCAGGTGATGATGACGTCGTGGTTCATGGTGCAGGTTCCTTACAGGCGTGATGAGTCACTGCGCAGCCGATTGGCGCTGCGCAGATGGATGGCGTTTGTTCAGTTGCTGGTCAGTTTCAGGTTGTCGGCGGCAGGCTTGCCATCGAAGGTGGTGACGCCTTCGAGCCAGCGTTGCTTGTCTTGCGGATTATCCTTGAGCCATTGCTTGGCCGATTCGAGCGGGTCCTTGTGATCCAGCAGTGGCTGCATCATCCGGCTCTCGTCTTCGGCGGTGAACGTCAGGTTGCTCAGCAGACGGCTGACGTTCGGGCATTTTTGCGCGTAGTCCGGCGCGGTGACGGTCCATACGGTGGCCATGCCTTCGTTCGGGCCGAGGGCGTCTTCGCTGCCGGTGAGGTAGGTCATTTGCACGTTGACGTTCATCGGGTGCGGCGCCCAGCCGAAGAACACCACGGCTTCCTTGCGCCGCACGGCGCGGTCCACGGCGGCGAGCATGCCGGCTTCGCTGGATTCCACCACTTGGAATTTGCCCAGGCCGAACTGGTTCTTGGCGATCATCGCCTTGATCTGGGTGTTGGCGCCGGAACCGGGTTCGATGCCGTAGATCTTGCCGCCCAGTTCTTTCTCGAATTTGGCGATGTCAGCGAAAGTCTTCAGCCCTTTGTCGGCCAGATAAGTCGGCACGGCCAGGGTGGCGCGGGCGTCCTTGAGGCTGGGTTGCTCCAGGACCTTGACCTGTTTGGCCTCGACAAACGGGGTGATGGTCTGGGTCATCAGTGGGTTCCAATAGCCCAGGAACATGTCCAGGCGTTGGTCGCGGATGCCGGCGAAAATGATTTGCTGGGAGGCGCTGGTCTGTTTGGTCTTGTAGCCGAGGCCGTCGAGCAACACTTGGGTCATGGCGCTGGTGGCGATGACATCGGTCCAGTTGACCACACCCAGGCGCACGTTCTGGCACGCGGCGGGATCGGCCGCCATCGCAGCGGAACTCAGGAAGGTGGTGGTGCTGAGTGCAAGAACGCAGGAGCTGATCAGTCGTTTCATGTCGGGTTCCTCGGCAGTCTTTGTTATGGGTTCCGGCATCTGCGCGCCGGTAATGCCAAGTTACGCAGCCAGCCCGCCGGCAAAACGCACAGCGGCGACTCGCTCTTGCACTGCAGCGACCTGTGGCGTATCAAGGACCGCACGCTACCCGCCAACCGAGTGCGCTACATGTCCCAGGATTTCTACTTCTTGTTGATGCCGGGTTTTTCGGCCATCGGTTTCATTTCGGCCATCGAACCGTTGCGGGTCGCCAACCGCTTTCGCGGTGAGTTGTATCGTTGGCATGTGTTGAGCGCCGATGGCGGGGCGGTGCTGGCAAGCAATGGCATGTCGGTCAACGCCGATGCCGCGTTGGAGCCATTGAAGAAAGGCGCGACCCTCTGGGTGGTGGCGGGGTTCGAACCGCTCAAGTTCGTGACCCCGGCGTTGGAGCGCTGGCTGCATCGGCTGGACAACGAGGGCGTCACCCTGGGCGGCATCGACACCGGCAGTGTGGTCCTGGCTGAGGCGGGGCTGCTGGAAGGCCATCGCGTAACCCTGCACTGGGAAGCGATCGAGGCGTTCAAGGAATCTTATCCACAGCTGAGTGTGACCCAGGAACTGTTCGAAATTGACCGCCGGCGCATCACCTGCGCCGGCGGCACTGCGTCCATCGACCTGATGCTGGACCTGATCGGCCAGGCCCATGGCCCGCAACTGGCGATTGAGGTCAGCGAACAATTCGTGCTCGGCCGCATCCGTCCGCGCAAAGACCACCAGCGCATGGAAATTGCCAGCCGCTATGGCATTCGCAACAAGAAGCTGGTGCACGTCATCGGCGAGATGGAAACCCACAGCGAGCCGCCCCTGAGCACCTTGGCCCTGGCCGAATCCATCAACGTCACCCGCCGCCAGCTCGAACGCCTGTTCCGCCTGCACCTGAACGACACTCCCAGCAACTTCTACCTGCGCCTGCGCCTGGAAAAGGCCCGGCAACTGTTGCGCCAGACCGACATGAGTGTGCTGGAAGTGAGCATCGCCTGCGGTTTCGAGTCACCGTCGTACTTCACCCGCAGTTATCGGGCGAGGTTTGAACGGTGCCCGCGGGAAGATCGGCGGCGCCAAGGGGATGGGCGGGAGGTGGTTTGACAGGTTTTTATACTCAACTATGTTCGCGACTATAAATTACACCTGTCGCCATAATTGAGTATGAAAGCATGCGTTGACCACCGAGGCAGGGGGCAACGCCATGTTCACCGGCTCCAATCGCGACAAGCTCGTTCGGACCTCTGTGGGAGCAAGGCTTGCCCGCCACGAAAGCGGCGCGGTGCATGGGAGAGCGAGGCGCCTGTATCGCGGGCAAGCCTTGCTCCCACACACAAAACTGCCGCAAGTCCAGTGTTTGGCTGAAAGAGGCTTACTTCTTTACCAGCGCCGAACACGCCGCCTTATAAGCCTCATGCTGATACTTGTTCAGCGTCGCGGGCAATGCGAAGTCGTGTTTCTTGTTCTGCGCATTGATGGTCTGCGGCGACAGCAGCGTCACCTCACAACCCTCAAGCAACTGGAAAACCCCTTCGATCTTGAACGTGGTCGGCCCGCCGGCGAACTCGCCTTTCTTGCTGCGCTTCTTGATGGCGATGCGGTCGATACCGTTATCCACCACGAACGCCCGGACCTGGGCGGCGAACGCCTTGACGTTGGCGGCCTCGTCATCATCGTCCAGGGCGATTTTCTTGGTATTCAGCGCGACGTGACTCAACGCCTGTGGATCCAGCGAGGCAACGGCAATGATCGCTTCGCTGCCTTTGATTTCGATGCCGCAGATTTTCATGTGAATTCCTTTGCTCGATAGTGGCGTGCAGCTTACAGCTCCAACTGATCGGCATGGATACCAAAGGCGGCGGCAATTTTTTCGCGAGTTGCCCGGCGAGGTTTGGCGACTGATTCCTGCTGGGCAAACGCCGGTTGAGAAATACCCAGGCGCCTGGCGACCTCATCCTGGGTCAAGTTCAGATGTTCGCGCCATGCGCGGATGGGCGTGGCGCCGTCGACGATACGACTGACCACTTCATGAGGAATCAGATCAGGTTCCAGTTTTTTTTGCGCAACGTATTGGGCATACGGAATGACCACGAATGCAGGATTCCCGTTTGCGTCGTTTATGATCTGAATATCAGTAGGTACGTTCATCGCGTTTCTTGACCTCTTGAATGCTGACGACCTTGATCGCCCCGTCCCAATCGAACATGACCCGATAGCTACCCACCCGTAGGCGGTACGCGTAGTCATGGCCGACAAGTGCTTTGACATTCACCACGTCAGGCATCTCGGCGAGCGCCGTAACGGCGTCCCGAACCTGGGCCTGATGCAGAGAGTGCATTTTCAGAAGCTGCTTAACGGCCTTTCTGGTCCAGTGAATAGTGTTCATGGAAGAATATAAGTCTTTTATAAGATTTGCTAATCCTGACTTATATTTTCTCTAGGACCAACGTATGAACGGTGTCTGAATATTGCTCCGTAAGCGGCCCTTTATTCCTGCCCAATCGACTCCAAAAACTCCGACCGGTCATCACTCACCTGGGCCATGCAGTCGTTTTCGGCGATTTTGTAGGCTTCGCTGCCGGGTTTGGCCGGGAAGGCGGCGATGGCGCAGTCGGCATCGCGTTGTTTTTGCCACAGTTGCTGGGCAACTCTGATTTTGCTGGTGATGTCGTTGAGCTGGGCCTTGTTGTCGGCGTAGAGGGTTTGCAGGCGTTCGTTGAGGCTCTGCAGGTTGTCGGCGAGCAGTTGTTCGGCGGCGGCTTTGCCGTAGGCCGAACAGGCCAGGGTCTGGACGTCGTTTTCCACGGCGTCGCAGGGGTTGTGTTCGGTGTCTTCGGTCGCGTGGGCGACGGTGCTGATCAGGGCCAAAGCCAGGATGATTGATTTCATTGCGTTGCCGCTCGAGTCCAGTGAAAACCAGTGATGCGGCGGATTCTGGCGTAAGCCTCGGGTAAAGAACAGACGGGTAGGGTGGCCCGCTCATAGCCCTTTGTCGTGGATTGACGCTTTCGGCAATTCCCCTGTCGTTTTTGCACCCGGTCGCCAATGCACCGAGGCATATGCTGGCCCCAAAGCGCCGGCACACGATTCGGCGCATGAATCGCTGACAAAAGGGGACTGCCTGATGAGCCCAGCCGAATTGCACGCCGACAGCATCGTTATCGACGGGCTGATCATTGCCAAGTGGAACCGTGACCTGTTCGAAGACATGCGCAAGGGCGGCCTGACTGCCGCCAACTGCACGGTGTCGGTGTGGGAAGGTTTTCAGGCCACCATCAACAATATTGTGGCCAGCCAGAAACTGATCCGCGAAAACAGCGATCTGGTGATCCCGGTGAAAACCACCGCCGATATCCAGCGCGCCAAGGCTCAAGGCAAGACCGGCATCATCTTTGGCTTCCAGAACGCCCACGCTTTCGAAGACCAGCTTGGCTACGTCGAGATCTTCAAGCAGCTCGGCGTTGGCGTGGTGCAGATGTGCTACAACACCCAGAACCTGGTGGGCACCGGCTGCTACGAGCGTGACGGCGGCCTGTCGGGCTTCGGTCGTGAAATCGTCGCCGAGATGAATCGGGTCGGCATCATGTGCGACCTGTCCCACGTCGGCTCCAAGACCTCCGAAGAGGTCATCCTCGAATCGAAGAAACCGGTCTGCTACTCCCACTGCCTGCCCTCGGGCCTGAAGGAGCACCCGCGCAACAAATCCGATGAAGAGCTGAAGTTCATCGCCGACCACGGCGGTTTTGTCGGCGTGACCATGTTTGCGCCGTTCCTGGCCAAGGGCATCGATTCGACCATCGACGACTACGCCGAGGCCATCGAATACACCATGAACATCGTCGGTGAGGACGCCATCGGCATCGGCACCGATTTCACTCAGGGTCACGGTCAGGATTTCTTCGAAATGCTGACCCACGACAAAGGCTATGCCCGTCGGCTGACCAGCTTCGGCAAGATCATCAACCCCCTGGGCATCCGCACCGTGGGCGAGTTCCCGAACCTCACCGAGACGCTGCTCAAGCGCGGCCATCCAGAGCGGGTGGTGCGCAAGATCATGGGCGAGAACTGGGTCAACGTCCTGAAAGACGTCTGGGGCGAATAAAGCCGCCGCATCACTGAATCCTTAACCTGCGGCCATTAGCGCCGCAGGCATACCACGAATTTTCGGAGTTAAGTTTCCATGGCCAAAATCGCCCCTCAATTGCCTATCGAAGTCGACAGTGAAACCGGTGTCTGGACCTCTGATGCCCTGCCGATGCTCTACGTGCCGCGGCACTTTTTCGTCAATAACCACATGGGCATCGAAGAAGTGCTGGGCGCCGACGCCTACGCCGAGATTCTCTACAAGGCCGGCTACAAATCCGCCTGGCACTGGTGTGAAAAAGAAGCCGAATGCCATGGCCTGGAAGGCGTCGCGGTGTTTGAGCATTACATGAAGCGTCTGTCCCAGCGCGGTTGGGGCCTGTTCAAGATCCAGGACATCGACCTGGATAAAGGCACCGCCAGCGTCAAGCTGGAACACTCGGCGTTCGTCTACGTGTACGGCAAGGTCGGGCGCAAGGTCGACTACATGTTCACCGGCTGGTTTGCCGGCGCCATGGACCAGATTCTCGCCGCCCGTGGCAGTTCGATCCGCACCGTGGCCGAGCAGGTCTACGGCGGTTCCGAAGAAGGCCACGACGACGGCCTGTTTATCGTCAAGCCGTTGTAAGTCGAGGATCGCGCCATGGCTTTTGAAGCAATGTTCCAGCCGATCCAGATCGGCAAACTGACCATCCGCAACCGCGTGCTCAGCACCGCTCACGCCGAGGTCTACGCCACTGACGGCGGCATGACCACCGACCGGTACGTGAAGTATTACGAAGAGAAGGCCAAGGGCGGCATCGGCCTGGCGATCTGTGGTGGATCGTCGGTGGTTGCCATCGACAGTCCGCAGGAATGGTGGAGTTCGGTGAACCTGTCCACCGACCGCATCATCCCGCACTTCCAGAACCTGGCCGACGCCATGCACAAGCATGGCGCCAAGATCATGATCCAGATTACCCACATGGGGCGTCGCTCGCGCTGGGACGGCTTCAACTGGCCGACCCTGATGTCGCCGTCCGGCGTGCGCGAGCCGGTGCACCGTGCGACCTGCAAGACCATCGAGCCGGAAGAAATCTGGCGGGTGATCGGTAACTACGCCCAGGCGGCACGGCGTGCCAAGGCCGGTGGCCTGGACGGCGTCGAGCTGTCCGCCGTGCACCAGCACATGATCGACCAGTTCTGGAGCCCACGGGTCAACAAGCGTACCGACGAATGGGGCGGCAGCTTCGAGGGGCGGATGAAGTTCGGCCTGGAAGTGCTCAAAGCCGTACGCGCCGAAGTGGGCGACGACTTCTGCGTGGGCATGCGCATCTGCGGTGATGAGTTCCACCCGGACGGCCTGTCCCACGAGGACATGAAGCAGATCGCCAAGTACTACGACGACACCGGCATGCTGGATTTCATCGGTGTGGTGGGCTCGGGTTGCGACACCCATAACACCCTGGCCAACGTTATCCCGAACATGAGTTATCCACCGGAGCCGTTCCTGCACCTGGCCGCCGGTATCAAGGAAGTGGTCAAGGTTCCGGTGCTGCACGCGCAGAACATCAAGGACCCGAACCAGGCCACGCGGATCCTCGAGGGCGGTTACGTCGACATGGTCGGTATGACCCGTGCCCACATCGCCGACCCGCACCTGATCGCCAAGATCAAGATGGGCCAGATCGACCAGATCAAGCAGTGCGTCGGCGCCAACTACTGCATCGACCGCCAGTACCAGGGCCTGGATGTGCTGTGCATCCAGAACGCTGCGACCTCCCGTGAATACATGGGCGTGCCGCACATCATCGAAAAATCCACCGGGCCCAAGCGCAAAGTGGTCGTCGTCGGTGCCGGCCCGGCCGGGATGGAAGCGGCGCGTGTGGCCGCCGAACGTGGCCACGACGTGACCCTGTTCGAGAAGAAGGAATTCATCGGCGGGCAGATCACCACCGCTTCGAAAGCCCCGCAACGGGACCAGATCGCCGGCATTACCCGCTGGTTCCAGCTGGAACTGGCCCGGCTGAAAGTCGACCTGCGCCTGGGCGTGGCGGCGGACGCGGCGACCATCATGGACCTGCGTCCGGATGTGGTGGTGCTGGCCGTCGGCGGGCATCCATTCCTCGAGCAGAACGAACACTGGGGCGCCGCCGAAGGGCTGGTGGTCAGCAGCTGGGACGTGCTCGATGGCAAGGTTGCACCGGGTAAGAACGTACTGGTCTACGACACCATTTGTGAATTCACCGGCATGTCGGTGGCCGACTTCCTCGCCGACAAGGGCAGCCAGGTCGAAATCGTTACCGACGACATCAAGCCGGGCGTGGCCATTGGCGGGACTTCGTTCCCCACTTACTACCGCAGCATGTACCCCAAGGAAGTGATCATGACCGGGGACATGATGCTGGAGAAGGTCTACCGCGAAGGCGACAAGCTGGTGGCGGTGCTGGAGAACGAATACACCGGTGCCAAGGAAGAGCGCGTGGTGGATCAGGTGGTGGTGGAAAACGGCGTGCGGCCGGATGAAGAAATCTACTACGCGCTCAAGGAAGGTTCGCGCAACAAGGGCCAGATCGACGTCGAAGCCTTGTTCGCGATCAAGCCCCAACCGTGCCTGGAGCAGAGCGGCGATGGTTACCTGCTGTTCCGCATCGGTGATTGCGTAGCGCAGCGTAATACCCACGCCGCCATCTACGACGCGCTGCGGTTGTGCAAGGATTTCTAACGGCTTGCACATAGCCCTGTGGGAGCGAGCCTGCTCGCGATGAACGATAACGCGGTCTGCCTGAGGCACCGCGGCGCCTGAATCGCGAGCAGGCTCGCTCCCACGGGAACCGAGTAAGGCATCTCGACCTGCAAGACCTGAGGTCTTTGGGAGCTTCACCATGCTGAACACCCTTCTTCCCATCCTGCTGTTCGCTGCCCTGGGCCTTGCGGTCCTTGGCGCTTTGCGGCGGGTGAACATGTGGCGCCGGGGGCGACCGTCCAAGGTCGACCTGATCGGTGGTCTTTTCGCCATGCCCAAGCGCTACATGGTGGATTTGCACCATGTGGTGGCGCGGGACAAATACATCGCCAACACCCACGTCGCCACGGCGGGTGGTTTTGTGCTGGCGGCGCTGCTGGCGATTCTGGTGCATGGTTTCGGCCTGCAGAACCGCATTCTGGGCTATGCCTTGCTGTTCGCCACGCTGCTGATGTTCAGCGGCGCGATCTTCATTGCCCTGCGTCGTCGCAATCCACCGTCACGGCTGTCCAAAGGGCCGTGGATGCGCTTGCCCAAGAGCCTGTTCGCGTTTTCCATCAGTTTTTTTCTGGTGACCTTGCCGGTCGCCGGGATCTTGCCGGCGGACTTCGGGGGCTGGGTGTTGGTGGCGCTGTTGGGCCTGGGCGTGCTTTGGGGTGTGTCGGAAATGTTCTTCGGCATGACCTGGGGCGGGCCGATGAAACATGCCTTTGCCGGGGCCCTGCACCTGGCCTGGCACCGCCGCGCCGAACGCTTTGGTGGCGGCCGCTCAACCGGTCTCAAACCTTTGGACCTGAACGACCCCGCTGCACCGCTGGGCGTTGAGAAGCCCAAGGATTTCACCTGGAACCAGTTGCTCGGTTTCGACGCTTGCGTGCAGTGCGGCAAGTGCGAAGCCGCGTGCCCGGCCTTTGCCGCCGGCCAGCCGCTGAACCCGAAAAAACTCATCCAGGACATGGTCGTCGGCCTGGCCGGCGGCACCGATGCGAAATTCGCCGGCAGCCCCTACCCATCCCTTGACGGCAGGGGTAAACCGGTGGGCGAACACAGCGGCAATCCACACCAGCCGATCGTCAACGGCCTGGTGGACGCCGAGACGCTGTGGTCCTGCACCACTTGCCGGGCGTGCGTCGAGGAATGCCCGATGATGATCGAGCACGTCGATGCCATCGTCGACATGCGTCGTCACCTGACCCTGGAGAAAGGCGCCACGCCGAACAAGGGCGCTGAAGTACTGGAAAATCTCATCGCCACCGACAACCCTGGCGGCTTCGCCCCGGGCGGGCGGATGAACTGGGCGGCGGACCTGAACCTGAACCTGCTCAGCGAGGTGAAATCCACCGACGTGCTGTTCTGGGTCGGCGACGGTGCCTTCGACATGCGCAACCAACGCACCTTGCGCGCCTTCGTCAAAGTGCTCAAGGCGGCGAACATCGACTTCGCCGTGCTCGGCCTCGAAGAGCGCGACAGCGGCGATGTGGCCCGGCGCCTGGGTGATGAAGCGACCTTCCAGCTGTTGGCCAAGCGCAACATCCAGACCCTGGGCAAATACAGCTTCAACCGGATCGTCACCTGCGACCCTCACAGCTTCCACGTGCTGAAAAACGAATACGGCGCCTTCGATGGCAACTACCGGGTGCAGCACCACAGCACCTACCTGGCAGAAGTCATCGAGGCCGGCGCCCTGAACCTCGGCCAGCACAAGGGCGACAGCGTGACCTATCACGACCCCTGCTACCTGGGCCGTTACAACGGCGAATACGAGGCGCCACGCCAGGTGCTGCGTGCGCTGGGCATCGAGATCAAGGAGATGCAGCGTTCCGGTTTCCGCTCCCGTTGCTGCGGCGGTGGCGGCGGCGCGCCGATCACTGACATTCCGGGCAAGCAGCGTATCCCCGATATGCGCATGGAAGACATCCGCGAAACCGGCGCCGAACTGGTGGCAGTGGGTTGTCCACAGTGCACCGCGATGCTTGAGGGTGTGGTTGAGCCACGCCCGATGATCAAGGACATCGCTGAACTGGTGGCCGACGCTCTGCTCGAAGACGCGGTTGCGAACAAACCAGCGGCTCCGGCCAAACGTGAACCTGCGGAGGTGCACTAATGAGCGACATCATCCGCCGCGACCCTCGCGCCGAGTGGATCGCCCGTAACCGCCTGCACCCACTGCACGCGGCCATGCAACCGGTCCAGCACAGCTGGATGGGTCCCAACGGTGTCATCCGCAAGAACGTTCATGGTGTCGGATTCATCGGCCCCAACGGCATCAAGCGTATCGACCGCAGCGGCGCCCAGCAGGGCGGCGCGACCAAGCGCACCGCGGCAATTGAAGTGCAATTGCCGCTGCATCAGGTGCCGCAACCGGCGTTTTATATCTGCGTGGTGCCGGACATGGTGGGCGGTCGTCTCAGCAGCCACGACCGCGATCTGCTGGGCCTGGCCCATCAATTGGCCGGTACCGACGGCGCGGTGCTGGCGGTGGTGTTCGGCGAGCACAAGGAAAGCACCTTTGCCACGGCCGGTGTCGACCGCTTGCTGGTACTGGAAGGCGAGGCGTTCAGCGGTTATGCACCGGAACAGCGAGTCCAGGGTCTGCGGGCTGTGGATAACCAATTCAACCCACGCCATTGGCTGCTGCCTGACAGCCGCACCGGTGGCGGCGAACTGGGCCGGCGGTTTGCCGCAGCCCTGGGCGAGCGCCCGGCCACACGGGTCTGGCAGGTCAAGGGTGAGGAGTGCATCGGTCGGGCCGGTGCCGGCCTGCAAGACCTGGCGCGGCCTTTGGCGCGGTTGATCCTGGCCGCGGCCGAATGCGCCGAACCGGTCAGCGAAACCCGCCACGAAGCCTTGCCGGTGGAGTTATCCACAGGCGTGGCCCGCAGCTTGTCGCGCATCGAAGACCTGGGCGCGGTGGCGGTGGACCCGGGCGCGATTCCGATGGCCGAAGCCGAATTCATTTTTTCCGGCGGCAACGGGGTCAAGGACTGGGCGCTGTTCCACCAGACCGCTGCGGCCCTGGGCGCCACCGAGGGTGCTTCGCGGGTAGCGGTGGACGATGGCTTCATGGCGCGGGATCGCCAGGTTGGCGCGTCCGGCACCTGGGTTACGGCGCGGGTCTACGTCGCGGTGGGGATTTCCGGGGCTATCCAGCACCTGCAGGGCATCGGCGCCTGCGACAAGGTGGTGGCGATCAACCTCGATCCGGGCTGCGACATGATCAAACGGGCAGACCTGTCGGTGATTGGCGACAGCGCGGCGATTCTCCAGGCCTTGATCGCGGCGGTAGAGGCGTACCGCAACGAAGCCAAGCGCGATGCGGCTTAAGCTAAGGATTCAACCATGAGTACTCAAGTGATCAGCCTGGTGTCCATCGGCGCCCACCCCACTTCCGGTCGGCCCCGGCGCGCCGAGCAGGATGCGCGGGCCGTGGAACTGGGCCTGCAACTGGCTGGCAACGACCTGCAAGTGCTGCACGCAGGCGACGTGGCTGAACCGGCCCTGCGCGCCTATCTGGGCATGGGTCTGGACGAACTCTACGTACTGGACAACCCCGCAGGCGCCGACGCACTGCCGGCCCTGACCGACTATCTGCGTGACGCGGGAGCCCAAGTGGTGCTCACCGGCAGTCAGGCGGAAACCGGCGAGGGTTCCGGCATGTTGCCGTTCCTGCTGGCAGAAAATCTCGGCTGGCCGCTGGTGGTGGGGTTGGCCCAGGTCGAATCCATCGACAGTGGCGTAGCCTTGGTTCTGCAAGCCTTGCCCCGCGGCCAGCGGCGACGTCTCAAAGTGCGCCTGCCGTTCCTCGCCACGGTGGATAACGCGGCCCCCAAACCCCGGCAAAGCGCCTACGGCCCGGCCCGACGCGGGGCGTTGCACGCTGAAGAAGTCGAGGTGATCGACGACGCCCTGTTGGCGGTGGCGACCCTGCAACCGGCCAAACCACGGCCCAAACGCCTGAAAGTGATCAAGGCCAAGAGCGGCGCCGACCGCATGAAAGCCGCCACGGCCAAGGCCAGCGGCGGAGGTGGGCAGGTGCTCAAAGGCGTGAGCCCGGAGGCGGGCGCCGAGGCGATTCTCAAGTTGCTGATTGAGGAAGGGGTGGTTCGCTAAATCCAGGCTCACCTTGTCCCTTGTGGGAGCGAGCCTGCTCGCGATAGCGGTCTTCCATTCACCTCCAGGTTGACTGACATGGCCCCATCGCGAGCAGGCTCGCTCCCACAAGGGCTGAGGTTTACCCACAATCCCTGTGCGCGCCTCTGTGGATAACCTGTTCGATCCTATCCAGACACCGCGCAAATCAGGCCTTTCAAGCCTTCGCTCAAAAAACGTCCAATCTGACCCGCTGCAACATCCAGCCATAAAACCGCTGCCCTGGCATGTTGTCGTGACTCAAACCTGCGCCTAAAAAAAGCTATTTGATAGCTAATGGAGCCACATCAATGGAAGTTGAATTTCGTCCGGCGTTGCCCACGGATACACGGGAGATCGCTCGTCTGTTCCGGATTTCCTCAGAGGGCGCGTCGGATTACATCTGGAGCCAGCTGGCGGAGTCCGGGCAGGATCTGCTGGAGGTAGGGGCTGCTCGCTATGCCCGTGAGGATGTCGATTTTTCCTACCAGAACTGCCTTATTGCAGAAGCCGGCGGACAGGTCATCGGCATGATGCATTGTTACGTGACGCGTGAGGATCCGCTGGCGACTCCCGTCACTGATCCGATCCTGGCGCCCTACGCCGACATGGAAGTCCCCGATACCCTCTATATATCGAGCCTGGCCCTGCATGAAGGGTGGCGTAACAAGGGGCTCGGCGTGCGCTTTCTCGAGCGAGCGCAACAACGTGCCGATCAACTGGCGCTCAAAGGCCTCAGTTTGATCGACTACGCAGCGAACACCGGCGCCCGGCGCTTTTATGAGCGCCACGGTTTTGGCATCGTCAAAACCTGCCAGGTCGTCCCGCATCCGCTGATTCGGGTGACGGGGGAGGCGTATTTGATGCATCGGCCTTAACCATTACGACGGCCTCACCAGACACCCTTGTGGGAGCGAGCCTGCTCGCGATAGCGGTCTTCCATTCACCTCCATGTTGACTGGCATGGCCTTATCGCGAGCAGGCTCGCTCCCACAAGGGGCTGAGGTTTACCCACAATCCCTGTGCGCGCCTCTGTGGATAACCTGTTCGCCCCTCGCCACACCCCACGCAGATCAAGCTCCCCAAGCCTCGCTTAAAAAACAACCAGCCTAACTCACGGTTTTTCCTGGATTTTGTTTGTGAATAAGCGTGAGCGCAGGACGCTACTTGCCCCCAATCTCTGTTGGCGCTTCTGTGGATAAGATGTTCGCTACCCTCTACAGGCCATACGGAACGGGGCTTTCATGGGGTTGATCATAAAATGATCAATTGGTCATTTTTATCCGGAAAATTCCGCTAAAACCTCGATTTACCGGCCATAGTCGCGGTTTTCCACAGAACCGTCAGAATTACCCCCAAACACTGTTGGCGCTTCTGTGGATAAGGTGTTCGCTCTCCTCCAGAAGCCAGGCTAGATAAGGCTTTCAGGTGGCTGATCAGTTTTTGACCTATATGGAAAGGAAACGCTCTTTGTTCATAAGTCACGGTTTTTCTTTAGCTTTTACTTAAAAAAATCAGTCGCAATGATGCACTTGTCCCCATTAGCTGTGGGTGGACATGTGGATAACTTGTTTGCGAAAGCGTAGGGGCCACGGCGGGTATAGGCCCAGACGCTATAGATCAAATTTCATACAGTTCTAAGGATCCACCTTGACGTGGCCCTGGCAGCTGTCTTCACTCATGGCACAAGGACACCGCCACTTTATCCACATCTGGTTCAGGGAGAACGCATGATGGATAGCAAGCCCCCCTGCTGGTACCCGATCTCGGCTGCGACCTGTACTCCGACCCCTCCCACCCGGTTACCCAAACGCAGACGTCGTCGTGCCACCAATCAGCGTGCGCGTCTATAGCGCCTCGTTGAGCCCTGAGTTTCCCCTGTAACACCGTTGACTGCCGCTCCAACCCGTACGGGATAGTGGCCAGGCGTTCGTGCGCCTGTCGATTTGCAGGCAACCGCAGAGTTGCCCCATCTGCCTGAGAGGACTTGAACATGACACGGATCTCGACCCCCATTAGCGAAATCAAGGAGCATTACGACGTTATCGTCATTGGTTCCGGCTACGGCGGTGGCATTGCTGCGTCACGCCTGTCCCGGGCTGGGCGCAAGGTTTGTCTGCTGGAGCGGGGCCGGGAGATCCAGCCCGGCGAATACCCCAACACCATGCTTGCGGCCACCGAAGAGTTGCAGGTGCATGACCCGGACGGTCACATCGGGTCGCGCACCGGACTGTTCGACCTGCACGTCAACGCCCAGCAGAACGTGGTGGTCGGTTGCGGCCTGGGCGGCACTTCGCTGATCAATGCCAACGTTTCGCTGGAGCCGGAGCCCGGTGTGTTCGAGGACTCCCGCTGGCCGCAGGCGGTGCGTGACCATTGCGACACGCTGCTCAAGGACGGTTATGCGCGGGCTCGGGAAATGCTCAAGCCCAACCCTTACCCAGATGCGGCGCCGAACCTGCCCAAGCTCGACGCCAACCGCAAGTCGGCGAGTTATCTCAAGCAGGACGCACATTTCTACAAACCGCCCATCAACGTGACATTCGACAAGTTGCCCAACAACCTCAACCACGTCGGCGTCGAGCAGTTGCCGTGCAACGGCTGTGGGGATTGCGTCTCGGGCTGTAACAACAAGGCCAAGAACACCACGCTGATGAATTACCTGCCGGATGCCTGGAACCATGGTGCGGAGATTTTCTGTCAGGCCCAGGTGCGGCACCTGGAGCGCGACGGCGACGGCTGGATCGTGCATTTCCAGTACCTGGACAGCGGCCGTGAGCTGTTCTCGGCGCCAACCCTGTTCGTGCGCGCCGACATCGTGGTGGTGTCCGCCGGCACCCTGGGCTCTACCGAGATCATGCTGCGTTCCCGGGACAAAGGCCTGTCGATGTCCAGTCAACTGGGCGAGAACATGAGCGGCAACGGCGACATCCTCGGGTTTGGCCACAACTGCGACCAGACCATCAACGGTATCGGTTTCGGCGCCCACTCGGCCAAGGAGCTGGAGCCGGTGGGACCGTGCATCACCTCGATCATCGACATGCGTACCGAGGGTGACTGGCGCAGCCGCATGGTCATCGAGGAAGGCTCGATCCCCGGCGCACTCGGTCGGCCCATGGTGCCGAGCATGGCGGCGTTCGCCGGGATGATCGGCGTGCCCACCGACACGGGCCTGGGTGCCAGCCTCAAGTACAAGGCCCGGGAAGCCGAGAGCTTTCTGCGCGGCCCGTACTATGGCGCGCTGCATAACATGCAGACCTACCTGATCATGAGTCACGACAACGGCAAGGGGCGCATGGTGCTCGACAACAAGGACCAGCTGCGCATCGACTGGCCCGGCGTCGGCGAGCAGGAAAACGTGACCCTGGGCAATGAGCGTTTGCACCAGAGCACCAAGGCGTTGGGCGGGATCTGGGTCGAAAATCCGATCTGGACCAAGCTGCTCAAGCACAGCATCGTTTCGGTCCATCCCTTGGGCGGCTGCGTGATGGGGGAAGACGCGACGCAAGGCGTGGTCAACCACAAGGGCCAGGTATTCAGTGGTGCCAGCGGGACGGATGTCTATCCCGGTCTGTACGTGACGGACGGTGCGGTGATCCCGACTTCCCTGGCGGTGAACCCGTTGTTGACCATCTCGGCGGTGAGCGAGCGCAACATGGGGCTGCTGGCGGCCGATCGTGGCTGGATCATCGACTACACCCTGCCTTCGGCCCCGCGCAAACCGGTGGCGGCGCCGACCCTTGGCGTGCAGTTCACTGAAACCATGAAGGGCTACTTTTCCACAGCCTTCACCCAGCCTCAGGGCACTGATCTTTCGCTTTACGAAGCCGCGGCCAAGCGCGGCAAAGCCGATAACTCGCCCATCGAATTCACCCTGACCATCACTGCCGCCGATCTCAATCGCCTGATCAAGGAACCGGAACACGCCGCCACCCTGGTGGGTACGCTGGATGCGCCGATGCTTTCGCCCAAGCCGCTGGTCGCCAGCAACGGAGTGTTCAACCTGTTCGAGCAATACCAGGAACAGGTGGATGTGCGGCACATGAACTACGACATGAAACTGACCGCCGAGGATGGCAGCGATTATTACTTCAGCGCCTTCAAGACCGTGCCCGAGGACAACGGGGTGCTGAACATCTGGCACGACACCAGCACGCTCTATGTCACGCTGTATCGCGGGCCGGACAAGAGCGGCGAGGTCATCGGCTCGGGGGGGATGCACATTCTGCCGGCCGACTTCGCCAAGCAGATGACCACCATGAAAGTGCTCAACGCACGTAACGAGCGTGAGCGAGTGGAAGCGTTGGCCCGCTTCGGCAAGTTCTTCGCCGGCATTTTGTGGGAGAGCTACGGCGGGGTGTTTGCAGGCGATGTGTACTTCAACCCGGACGCGCCGCCTCGCAGCAAGCGGCCGCTGGACGCACCGGCGCCGACCGTGCATTTCTTCCAGACCGAGGACAACGTCGAGCTACGCCTGACTCGCTATCAAGCGGGCAGCAAAGGCCCGGTGATGCTGGTGCATGGCCTGGGGGTGGGGTCGAATATTTTCTCCACCGACACCATCCAGACCAACTTGCTGGAGTACCTGTGCAAGCACGAGTACGACGTTTGGTTGCTGGACTTGCGGGTGAGCATCCTGCTGCCGGCCAGCAAGCATGAATGGAACGGCGACCAGGTGGCCCAGCACGACTTCAAGGCTGCTATCAAGCAGATCCAGCAGGCCACGCTGGCCCGTGACGTGCAGTGCGTGGTGCATTGCTACGGTGCGACGACGTTCTTCATGTCGATGCTGGCGGGGCTGCAAGGGGTTCGCTCGGTGGTCTGCTCGCAGATCGCCGCCGACACGGTGGTCGCCACCGCCACCGGACTGAAGGCCGGTTTGCATTTGCCGGGGATGCTCGATGCCATCGGCATCAAGTCCCTCACGGCCTACGCCGACACCAAGGAAAGCTGGTTCAACAAACTCTACGACAAGGCCCTCAACGGTTATGCCCGGATCGAGGCCCAGGGCTATTGCACCAACCCGGTCTGCCACCGCATCACGTTCATGTATGCGTCGCTGTACCGCCACGACACCCTCAACGAAACCCTGCACGACAACCTGCATGAATTGTTCGGTGAGTCGAACATCCAGACCTTCGAGCACCTGGCGCTGATCGTGCGCAAGGGGCACCTGGTGGACTTCAAGGGCAACGACGTCTACATGCCGCATTTCGATCGGTTGAAATTGCCGATCTGCTTCATCAGCGGCGCCGAGAACCAGTGCTACCTCCCTCAAAGCACCCTCAAGACCTACGAGCGACTGTGCGATATGCACGGCCCGCAACTGTTCAGCCGTCACGAAGTGCCGGGCTACGGCCACATCGACTGCATTTTTGGCAAGGACGCGGTGGTGGATGTGTACCCGATCATCCTTGAACACCTGGAGAAGACGGCGCTGGGCTAGTTCTAGACCGCATCGCGAGCAGGCTCGCTCCCACACGGGGTTTGTGCCGTACGCAGGTTCGGTGGCCCACACCGTTCAATGTGGGAGCGAGCCCGCTCGCGATGCGATCGTCTGGACGCTGCATCTCGTGAGTCAGGAATAAGGAAAAAGGATGCCATGAACACTTACATCCGTTGGTTCCAACGCATCATCTGGGTGGGCATTGTGATGAACATGGTCTTCGCGATTCCGGCGCTGTTCGCGCCGGCGTTGCTGACGTCCATGCTCGGCCTGCCGCCCGTGCTGTCCGATCCCTGGCTGGAAAACACCGGCATGTTGCTGGTGGGGATCAGCCTGTTCTACATGCCCTCGGGGTTCAACGCGCCGCGTTTCGTGGTGCATTCGTGGTTGTGCGTGCTGTCGCGGCTGGTGGCGGTGGTGTTCTGGATCTACCTGATCAACACTAACAACCAGGGTCAGTTGTTCGTGCCGATGTTGATGGGCGACTTGAGCATGTTCCTGATTCTGGGCGTGCTGCTGTACCTGGGCAGCCCGGTGGCCCATCGTCCACTGGCCTTGCTCTGCGCCGGTTGGCGGGAGTGGCGCGCCGGCTGGGCGCGGCGCTGGCACAGTCATGGTTTCAAGGTCGGCACGCTGGTGGTGGTATTGCTGCTGGGTTTCATCGGCTACCAGACCTGGTACCAGATGATACGAGAGGTGCCCCAGCCAGACTTCGCTTCCGACGAGGACCACTACAAATACGCCGCCATCGGCCTGGGCATCGAAGCGCGGATCCCTTATTACCTGTTCGCCGTGCTGCCGCAGATGTGCCCGGAAAAACTGCCCAAGCCCGGCGGTTATGAGGTGTTCGGGTTTCTCTATGAGAACGGCAACGACCTGCCGATTGGCATGGCCAAGCGGCAACTGGGCTACCCCACCGTGGAGCCGAACTGCGCGCTGTGCCACACCGGCTCGTACCGGGCCAATGCCAGTGACATAGCGGTTCCGGTCGCCAGCGCGCCGGCCAACACCCTGCAACTGCAGGCCTTCCAGTGGTTTGCCTACGATTGTGCCAGCGACCCGAAATTCACCCCAGATGCGGTCATGGCGGCGATCAACAGCAAGTTCCAGCTCGGTTTTTTCGAAAAACTGTACAACCGTTACCTGATCATCCCGATGGCCAAGAGCGCGCTACTCAAGCAGAAGCAGGCCTACGCCTGGCAGAAACTGCGCCCGGCCCAAGGTCCGGGGCGGACCGATACCTTCAACCCGACCAAAATGGTGGTGTTCGGCTTCCCGGATGACTCCACCATCGGCACCGTGGACTTGCCGCAGGTCTGGAACCAGAAACCCCGTGAGTCGATGTATCTGCATTGGGACGGCAATAACAACAAGATTCACGAACGCAACTACGCGGCGGCCATGGCCGTGGGCGCGACACCGCAATCGGTGCTGCCGCCGAGTTTCAACCGGGTGACCAATTGGCTGCTGGGCCACAAGGCGCCGGCGTGGCCGTTCGCCCTGGACCAGGCGAAAGTCGCCCAGGGCAAACCGATCTGGGAGCAGAACTGTGCCGCTTGCCACGACTTCGGCCGTGCCGACACAGGACAGGTCACTACCAACATCGACCAGTTGGGCACCGATCCCCATCGCCTGAACTCCTTCACCGTCGGGCTGGTGACGGCGTTCCACGGCTTCAAGAAACCGCCGTTCGACTTCGGCGCGTACCGCAAGACCCAGAGCTACAGCAACACCCCCACCGACGGCATCTGGCTAAGGGCGCCGTACCTGCACAACGGCTCGGTGCCGACCCTGTGGGACTTGTTGCAACCGCCCGAGTTGCGGCCGCAAGTGTTCTACACCGGCTCCGATATCTACGACCAGGAGAAGGTCGGCTTCATCACCAGCGGCGCGCAGATGAAGGCGTCGGCGGATTTCAAATACGACACCCGCCTGGAAGGCAACCACAACGGCGGCCACCTGTATGGCACGCAGTTGTCGGATGTCGACAAACGGGCCCTGATCGAATTCATGAAAACCCTGTAGCCCAGGGCACTGCGAAGGAGCGTTCACATGTCATTACTGCACCATTGGGAACATGAGTTCGACAAGGTCAAAGTCCGCCTGCACGGGTTGGTCACGCGGCTGGAGATGTCCTGGAAAAAACTCGTCAACGACCTGGAGCCCGAAGAGTTCGAGGCCATCGTCAAGCTGCTCCAGCGTGGCCACGATCAGGCCCGGCACGTCATCGATCACGGCGACCTGCCGGATGACGAACCGGCCGTGCCGTGGGAGCTGGCCCACGGTCTTTCGATCCTGAAGATTGGCAATGCCAGCGCCTTGCCGCAAACCGAGGACGAGCTGCCGACCCGCGTGCTCAAGGACGGCACCTTGCTCGGTTGCCGCAAATGGGAGTTGCTCGACCTGTTGTGGAGTGAGGCGTTGCTCAAGTGGATCGAGAACCTGCGCCATCACGCGCCGTTCGCCACTAACCCGGCGCTGGTGAAAATGGACAGCGACGTGGTGTTGGCGATTGCCGGCGACTGGGGCACCGGACCGTTCGACAGTCATGCTCCGGCCGTGGCTGTCGCCAATCAGATGCAACTGGCCGAGGCCGACTTCACCATCCATCTGGGCGATGTGTATTACGCCGGCACCCATTCCCAGGAGGACGTCGACATGGTCGGCTGGCCCCAGGGCAAGCACGGCTCGTTCACGCTCAATTCCAACCACGAGATGTACAGCGGCGCCCACGGTTATTTCAAGGAGCTGGCCAAGCGTTTCCCGGTGCAACAGGGCACCAGTTACTTTGCCCTGTACAACGACGATTGGCTGGTGGTCGGCCTCGACAGTGCCTACGCCTCGGACGCGATGAATCTGTACATGGATGGCACCCTCAACGCGCAACAGATCGACTGGATGAAAAACCTGCCCAAGCGCAAAAAGCTGATGGTGCTCAGTCATCACCAGGGCTTCGATATTTCCGGGCACCACAAGACCGCGCTTTACCAACCGGTCTGCGATGCACTGGGGCGTGAGCCGGACTACTGGTATTGGGGGCATCTGCACAATGGCATCTGCTACGCGCCCCAAGGCGGGCTGCACGCACGCTGTGCCGGGCACGGAGCGATTCCCTACGGCACCACCAGCGAGTTGAACGGACATGCCGGGGTGTTGTGGTCGGAAACGCAACTGGCGGGGGATGAGGCGTACCCGGAACGGGTGTTGAACGGGTATGTGAAGGTGCGGCTGGTGGGGGAGGAGATTGTCGAGACGTTTTATGGGGAGGATGGGTCGGTGCGGTGGTCTTCACAGTAATCGGGTGAATGTGAGGCCGCTATCGCGAGCAGGCTCGCTCCCACATTTGATCTTCGGTGCGCCAAAGATCCTTTGTGGGAGCGAGCCTGCTCGCGATGCTTTTGCTGTCAGCCCTGGACCGGAACGCCCTTGAGGTACGGCGCAGGTTCCGCCCCCAGGTTGTTGAGCATGCGCTCGCTGTACCAGTCGACGAAGTTCACCACGCCGAACTCATAAGTCTTGGAGTACGGGCCTGGCTGGTAGGCGGTGGAGTTGATGCCGCGCTGGTTTTCTTCGGCCAGGCGACGGTCCTGGTCGTTGGTGGCGTCCCAGACCTGGCGCATGCGTGCCACGTCGTAGTCCACGCCTTCGACCGCGTCCTTGTGTACGATCCACTTGGTGGTGACCATGGTCTCCTGGGCGCTGATCGGCCACACAGTGAACACGATGATGTGGTCGCCCATGCAGTGGTTCCACGAGTGGGGCAGGTGCAGGATACGCATCGAGCCCAGGTCCGGGTTCTTGATGCGGCCCATCAGTTTGGCGCAGCCCTGCTTGCCGTCCATGGTCATCGACACGGTGCCCTTGAGCAGCGGCATGCGCACGATACGGTTGCGCAGGCCGAAACTGGCGTGGGCGTAAGGGATTTTCTCGGCTTCCCAGGCTGCGGCGGAGGCCGCTACATGGTCCTTGAATGCCTGGTCGGCCCGTGGGTCGGTGACGTCGTCCCATTCCAGCAGGGTCTTGAGCAGTTCCGGGTGCGCGCCGCCGCAGTGGTAGCACTCGCGGTTGTTTTCCAGCACCAGCTTCCAGTTGGCCTTTTCCATCAAGGTGGTTTGCACCGCCACCTTGGTGTTTTCCATGTCATAGGGTTCCATGTAATGGGTCAAGGTCGCCAGGAAGTCGTCGATGGCCGGTGGGTTCTCCGCCAGGCTGATGAAGATGTAGCCACCGGCGGTCTTCACGTTCACTGGCTTCAAGCCGTACTGGTTCATGTCGAAATCGGCGCCCATTTCGGTGCCGGCGAACAATAGGCGACCGTCCAGCTCGTAGGTCCACTGGTGGTAATGGCAGACCAGCTTGGCGACCTTGCCCTTGTCGCTGGTGCACAGCCGCGAGCCCCGGTGCCGGCAGACGTTGTGGAACGCATGCACCACGCCGTCGGCGCCGCGAATCACGATGATCGGGTTCTTGCCAACCTGCAGGGTCAGGTAGTTGCCCTTGGTCGGAATTTCGCAGGTCATGCCGGCGATCAACCATTCCTTCTGGAAGATTTCCTGCATGTCGATATCAAACAGGCGCTCATCGGAGTAGAACGGCTGCGGCAGCGAGAAAGTGCGCTCGCGTTCCTGCAGCATTTGCGCGGTGGCCTTGCGTGCGGGTTCCAGCGGATCGCCCAGGCTCAGGGTTGCGGTGACGTCCATCGTTTTATCCTCATGGCCCTCTACGTGGCCGGCGAAAGTGGCTAATCAAATGTGCTACGCAAGGCAGAAAATATTATTTATCTGTTGGGGCGAGTGTGGGGCCGCGCAGGGGGCGAACCTTATCCATGGGCGACATGGCCCAATCTGTTCCCGACGCGCAAGGTCCGGTCGTTGGGGGCTGGTCGCGGTAAGCATGTGAATGTCGCAGATAGGTAAATGGGCGATTCGCGCTATACGCAGAATCGCCTCATAAGAGGCCGACAGTCGGCCGTGGAGATCAGCATGTCCAACAGCTTCCTGAACCCGGTAACCACCCAGACCTGGGCCAATGGTCGTCACATTGTCCGTTGCGTCAAAGTCATCCAGGAAACCTGGGATGTGCGCACCTTTTGTTTCATGGCTGATCAGCCGATTCTGTTCTTTTTCAAGCCGGGGCAATTCGTCACCCTGGAGCTTGAAATCGAAGGTCAGCCGATCATGCGCTCCTACACCATCTCCAGCTCGCCGTCGGTGCCCTACAGTTTTTCGGTGACCATCAAGCGCGTACCGGGGGGCAAGGTTTCCAACTGGCTGCACGACACCCTGCACGAAGGCCAGGAGCTGGCGGTGCACGGGCCGGTCGGCCTGTTCAATGCCATCGACTTCTCCAACCCCAAGGTGCTTTACCTCAGTGGCGGTGTCGGCATCACGCCGGTGATGTCCATGGCGCGCTGGTACTACGACACCAATGCCAACGTCGACATGGTGTTTATCCACAGCGCCCGCTCGCCCAAGGACATCATCTATCACCGCGAGCTGGAACACATGGCGTCGCGGATCGATAACTTCAACCTGCACCTGATCTGCGAAAAACATGGGCTGGGCGAGCCTTGGGCCGGGTATCGCGGCTATCTGAACCACAAGATGCTGGAGCTGATGGCGCCGGACTTCCTGGAGCGCGAAGTGTTTTGCTGTGGCCCGACGCCCTACATGAACGCGGTCAAGCGCCTGCTGGAAGCCGCTGGCTTCGACATGACGCGTTACCACGAGGAGTCCTTCGGCGCCACGCCACCGGAAGCTCGCGCCGACGCGGTGGAACAGGCCGAACAGGCTGCCGACGCCCCGGAAGTCGATGTGGCGGACCTACATCTGGTGGAGTTCACCGCCTCTGGCAAGAGTATTCGCGTGGGGCCGGGAGAAACCGTCCACGCCGCCGCCGCCAAGCTCGGCATGATGATTCCCAAAGCCTGCGGTATGGGCATCTGCGGCACCTGCAAGGTTTTGAAACTGGGCGGGGAAGTGGAGATGGACCACAACGGCGGTATCACCGAAGACGACGAGGCCGAAGGTTACATCCTGTCGTGCTGCAGCGTGCCGAAGGGGGATGTGCGGATCGAGTTCTGACACATGCTCGGCGCAAGGGGAGCGCGGAGCGTCCCGGGCTGCATTCCCACGCAGAGCGTGAGGAACGATCGATTTCACAGCCATCGCGACCTGATCGTTCCCACGCTCCTGCGTGGGAATGCAACCAGGGGCGCTCTGCGTCCCAGCTTCGTCGCAGTCTGCTGTCTATGGGCTAATACCACCGCTGAATCTCAATCAACCCTTCCATTCCCGCATAATTACGCGCACTGGAATAGCGCCAATGTTCCGGTAATTCCACATATCCACGTTTCACCGGGTTGAAATGGATGTAGTCCAGCTTCTGGCGCATTACCGTTTCGCTATAAATCTGCTCCGCGTGTGAGCCTTCTTGCCAGAGCTGATAAACCCTGTCCTGCTTATGGGCTCGTTTGCTGAACCGCAGGCGTTGCAAAGCTCGCTCAGCGCCTTTGCTTTGCAGGTCGTCGATAATCTGGCGTGCCGTAAAGGATTTGAACTGACGCAGACACTTGCTCAGGTTCGGAGCCTGGGCAACGAAATGCAGATGGTTTTCCAGAACGACATAGCCGAACAGTTGCAAATTCTGATGGGTTTGCTGATAGCGCCAGCACCCGAGCAAGTGATCGACGAGGTAGGGGCGAATGAACAGCGGCAGCCATTCCATCAATGTGCAGGTGAGAAAGTGGGGCTTGTCGGGTTCGGTGATGACGTAGCGGCTCCGGCCCATGGGATGCATTCCTTTGCTGCGGGGAATGACCATGTTGCAGTCTTCGAGACGTTTGGCGATAGACGAAGAGGGCACGAGGCGGGTGGGAATAGTCCGCACACCCTCGATGATCATTCCCACGCTCCTGCGTGGGAATGCAGCCAGGGACGCTCTGCGTCCCCAAGAGCCGAACGCGGAGCGTCCGTAGAGGCGTTCCCACGCAGAGCGTGGGAACGATCATCATGTCAGTCGTTGCCTCAGGCGCTCATCACTTCCCGAATATCCACCGCCAATTCCCGCACTCGCGCTTCTTCGGTGTCCCACGAGCACATGAACCGCGCGCCGCCCTTGCCGATGAAGGTGTAGAAGCGCCAGCCCTTGGCGGTCAGCGCGGCGATGGCCGGTTCCGAGAGTTGCAGGAATACGCCGTTGGCCTGGACCGGGAACATCAGTTCCACGCCTGGGATGTCGCTTACCAGTTGCGCCAGCAGTTGGGCGCAGTGGTTGGCGTGCCGGGCGTGCTTGAGCCAGGCGTCGTTTTGCAGCAGGCCGACCCAGGGCGCCGAGAGAAAGCGCATCTTCGAGGCCAACTGCCCGGCCTGTTTGCAGCGATAGTCGAAGTCTTCTGCCAGGTCGTGGTTGAAGAACAGGATCGCTTCACCCACCGCCATGCCGTTTTTCGTCCCGCCAAAGCACAGCACATCCACCCCGGCTTTCCAGGTCAGGTCTGCCGGTGAGCAGCCAAGGAAGGCGCAGGCGTTGGAGAATCGTGCGCCGTCCATGTGCAGGTTCAGCCCCAGTTCCTTGCAGGTGGCGCTGATGGCGCGGATTTCTTCCGGGGTATAGACGCTGCCAACTTCCGTGGCCTGGGTCAGGGTCACAACGCGGGGCTTGGGGTAGTGGATGTCCTGGCGCTTGAGGGCGATCTCGCGGATCGAGTCCGGGGTCAGCTTGCCATTTTCGGTGCGCGCCACCAGCAGCTTGGAACCATTGGAAAAGAACTCCGGCGCGCCGCATTCGTCAGTTTCGACGTGGGCGGTTTCCGAGCAGATCACGCTGTGGTAACTCTGGCACAGCGAGGACAGCGCCAGGGAGTTGGCCGCGGTGCCGTTGAACGCGAAGAATACTTCGCAGTCGGTTTCGAACAAGGCACGGAAATCATCCGCCGCGCGGTGGGTCCACTCATCATCGCCATAGGCGCGCTGATGACCCTGGTTGGCTTCTTCCATGGCCGCCCAGGCTTCGGGGCAAATGCCGGAATAGTTGTCGCTGGCGAATTGTTGACTCTTGTCGGTCATGGCCTTGCTCCTGAAATAGAGAGTCCTGGGTAAGAGATCCCTGACAGAATTCCCGGATGGAGAATTCCGTGGTCCGGCGTGCTTTGAGTCCGGCACGCGGTGGTCGATAGTGGTGCGCACTTTACCCAAGATTCGCGGGGGAACACACTGGATGTTTCTGTCAGAAACTCACAAAACCGCTAGGGCGGCTGTACCCATGAACCGACGCGACGGAGCCTTGGACCTGCTCAAGTGGTTGGCTCTGTTGGCGATGGTGCTCGATCATCTGCGATATGTCGGTTACTCCGCCGATTGGTTGTATGTGCCGGGACGTCTGGCGTTTCCCTGGTTCTGCCTGGCGATGGCGGCGAACCTGGCGCGCAACGGGGCCAGTGCGAGCTCATGGCGTTACCTGGGCTGGCTGTTGCTGTTCAGCTCAGTGAGCGAAATTCCTTATCGGTTATTTATTCCTGTGCCGGCTACCTTGAACGTGCTGCCGACCCTGACCCTCGGGTTGCTGGTGGCGCGTAGTTGGCAAACCCATACGCTGGAAGCGCATTTGCTGGCGGCGGGGGCGTTGCTGCTGGCGGCGCTGTTTTCCTCGCGGCTGATGTTCGGTTTTTTCGGCGTCCTGCTGCCGCTAGCGATGTTGCTGGTATTTCGCCGGCCCTGGTATTTCGCGTTGTTGCCAGGCTTGGTGTGCCTGGCGGCCAACCAGTGGCGGGTGCTGTATGGCGCGGCCTGGCTGGGGGATGCGGTGGCGATCGGCGGGTTGGTGGCGTGTCTGTTTGCGCCATGGCTTGGGCTGGTGCTTTTGCGACACGCTGGTCGTTTTCATCCTCCGCCCATGCGGCGCTGGGCCTACGGTCTGTATCCCGCGCATTTCCTGCTGTTGCTCGCGGTTCGCCAGATCGCCGCATAGCCCTATGGGAGCAAGGCCTGTGGGATAACACAGTGCTATCCCACAGGCCTTGCTCCCCGACTCTTTGAGCGCATGTCGTAAACGCACCTTTGCGTGGCGTCCATAGGCATTTGACCTGCCTGCGCCGGCCATACCATCGCTTCCAAAGGGCACGACCGAACGGTGGTCAGTGCCTCACCGAGACGAAAGGCGCACCGCCGCCGCTGGGAGAGACGCGATGTTCAGCAAGCAAGACCAGATCCAGGGTTACGACGATGCACTGCTGGCGGCGATGAATGCCGAGGAGCAACGCCAGGAAGATCACATCGAGCTGATCGCGTCAGAGAACTACACCAGCAAGCGTGTGATGCAGGCCCAGGGCAGCGGCTTGACCAACAAATACGCCGAAGGCTATCCGGGCAAGCGCTACTACGGTGGCTGCGAACACGTCGACAAAGTCGAGGCCCTGGCTATCGAGCGCGCCAAGCAGTTGTTCGGCGCCGACTACGCCAACGTCCAGCCGCACTCCGGGTCTTCGGCCAACAGCGCCGTGTACCTGGCCTTGCTGCAGGCCGGCGATACCATCCTGGGCATGAGCCTGGCCCACGGCGGTCACCTGACCCACGGTGCCAAGGTGTCGTCTTCGGGCAAGCTCTACAACGCGGTTCAGTACGGCATCGACACCACCACCGGCCTGATCGACTACGACGAAGTCGAGCGCCTGGCGGTCGAGCACAAGCCGAAGATGATCGTCGCCGGCTTCTCGGCTTACTCCAAGACCCTGGATTTCCCACGTTTCCGCCAGATCGCCGACAAGGTCGGTGCCCTGCTGTTCGTCGACATGGCCCACGTCGCCGGTCTGGTCGCTGCCGGTCTGTACCCGAACCCACTGCCTTACGCCGACGTGGTCACCACCACCACTCACAAGACTCTGCGCGGTCCGCGTGGTGGCCTGATCCTGGCCAAGGCCAACGAAGAGATCGAGAAGAAGCTCAACGCTGCGGTATTCCCCGGTGCCCAGGGCGGCCCGCTGATGCACGTCATCGCCGGCAAGGCGGTGTGCTTCAAGGAAGCGGCGGAGCCAGGCTTCAAGGCCTACCAGCAGCAAGTAATCGATAACGCCCAGGCCATGGCTGGCGTGTTCATCAAGCGCGGCTACGATGTAGTGTCCGGCGGTACCGATAACCACCTGTTCCTGGTCAGCCTGATTCGTCAGGGCCTGACCGGCAAGGACGCCGACGCCGCCCTGGGCCGCGCGCACATCACTGTCAACAAGAATGCCGTGCCGAACGACCCGCAATCGCCGTTCGTGACCTCGGGCCTGCGCATTGGCACCCCGGCGGTGACCACGCGCGGCTTCAAGGTCACCCAGTGCGTGACGCTGGCCGGCTGGATCTGCGACATCCTCGACAACCTCGGCGACGCCGATGTCGAGGCCAATGTTGCCCAGCAAGTGGCGGCGCTGTGCGCGGACTTCCCGGTTTATCGCTGAGTCGGTTTTGGAGTAATCACTATGCAACGCTATTCGGGCTTCGGCCTCTTCAAACACTCTCTCAGCCATCATGAAAACTGGCAGCGGATGTGGCGCACGCCGACCCCGAAAAAGGTCTACGACGTGGTCATTGTCGGCGGTGGCGGGCATGGTCTGGCGACCGCCTACTACCTGGCCAAGGAACACGGCATCACCAACGTGGCCGTGGTCGAGAAGGGCTGGCTGGGCGGCGGTAACACCGCGCGCAACACCACCATCGTGCGCTCCAACTACCTGTGGGACGAATCGGCCCACCTGTACGAACATGCGATGAAACTCTGGGAAGGCCTGTCCCAGGACCTGAACTACAACGTGATGTTCTCCCAGCGTGGTGTCTACAACCTGTGCCATACCCTGCAGGACATTCGTGATTCCGAGCGTCGCGTCAGTGCCAACCGCCTCAACGGCGTGGACGGCGAGCTGCTCAACGCCAAACAAGTGGCCGACGAGATTCCGTACCTGGATTGCTCGAAAAACACCCGCTACCCGGTGATGGGCGCCACCGTCCAGCGTCGCGGCGGCGTGGCCCGTCACGATGCCGTGGCCTGGGGCTTTGCCCGGGCGGCGGACGCGTTGGGCGTGGACCTGATCCAGCAGACCGAAGTGATCGGTTTCCGCAAGGAAAACGGCGTGTGCATCGGTGTGGAAACCAACAAGGGCTTCATCGGCGCCAAGCGCGTCGGTGTGGTCACCGCCGGTAACTCCGGACACATGGCCAAGCTCGCGGGCTTCCGCCTGCCGATCGAATCCCACCCGCTGCAAGCGCTGGTGTCCGAGCCGATCAAGCCGATTATCGACAGCGTGATCATGTCCAACGCGGTGCACGGCTACATCAGCCAGTCCGACAAGGGCGACCTGGTGATCGGTGCCGGTATCGACGGCTACAACGGCTACGGCCAGCGTGGCTCGTACCCGGTGATCGAACACACGGTTCAGGCCATCGTCGAGATGTTCCCGGTGTTGTCCCGTGTACGCATGAACCGCCAATGGGGCGGCATCGTCGACACTACGCCGGACGCCTGCCCGATCATTTCCAAGACCCCGGTGCCGAACATGTTCTTCAACTGCGGTTGGGGCACTGGCGGCTTCAAGGCCACCCCGGGCTCGGGCAACGTCTTCGCTGCAAGCCTGGCCAAGGGTGAAATGCACCCGCTGGCCGCGCCGTTTTCCATCGACCGTTTCCACAACGGTGCACTGATCGACGAACACGGCGCTGCTGCCGTCGCCCACTAACAGGAGAAATCCCTATGTTGCACATCTTCTGTCCTCACTGCGGCGAACTGCGCTCCGAAGAGGAATTCCATGCATCCGGCCAGGCGCACATCCCGCGTCCGCTGGATCCGAATGCCTGCACCGACGAGCAGTGGGGCGACTACATGTTCTTTCGTGACAACCCGCGCGGGTTGCACCATGAGCTGTGGGACCACGTCGCCGGCTGCCGCCAGTATTTCAACGTGACCCGTGACACCGTGACCTACGAGATTCTGGAAACCTACAAGATCGGCCAAAAGCCGCAATTCACCGACAAGGCTGACAGTCCGAAAGCGGCCGCGCAGGCTCTGGGAGAGAAGGTATGAGCCAGATCAATCGCCTGTCCAACGGCGGACGGATCGACCGCAACAAAGTGCTGAGCTTCACCTTCAACGGTCAGACCTATAAAGGCTTCGAGGGCGATTCCCTGGCCGCTGCACTGCTGGCCAACGGCGTTGACATCATCGGCCGCAGCTTCAAGTATTCCCGTCCGCGTGGCATCTTTGCCGCCGGCGCCGAAGAGCCGAACGCGGTACTGCAGATCGGCGCCACCGAAGCCACGCAGATCCCTAACGTGCGCGCCACGCAACAGGCGCTGTATCAAGGGTTGGTCGCCACCAGCACCAACGGCTGGCCGAACGTGAACAACGACATGATGGGTATTCTCGGCAAGGTCGGCGGCAAGCTGATGCCGCCGGGCTTCTACTACAAAACCTTCATGTACCCGCAATCGTTCTGGATGACTTACGAAAAGTACATCCGCAAGGCCGCGGGCCTGGGTCGCTCGCCGACCGAGAACGACCCGGACACCTACGACTACATGAACCGTCATTGCGACGTGCTGGTTGTCGGCGCCGGCCCTGCTGGCCTGGCCGCCGCATTGGCCGCGGCCCGCAGCGGTGCGCGGGTGATCCTGGCCGACGAGCAGGAAGAGTTCGGCGGCAGCCTGCTCGATTCCCGCGAGAGCCTGGATGGCAAACCGGCGACCGAATGGGTGGCTGCTGTTGTTGCTGAGCTCAAGTCGATGCCAGATGTGGTGCTGTTGCCGCGCGCCACGGTGAACGGTTACCACGACCATAACTTCCTGACCATCCACGAGCGCCTCACCGACCACCTGGGTGATCGCGCGCCAATCGGCCAGGTCCGCCAGCGCATCAACCGGGTCCGCGCCAAGCGCGTGGTGCTGGCGACTGGTGCCTGCGAACGGCCGCTGGTCTACGGCAACAACGACGTACCGGGCAACATGCTGGCCGGCGCGGTCTCCACCTACGTGCGCCGCTATGGCGTGGCACCGGGCAAGAAACTGGTACTGAGCACCAACAACGACCACGCCTATCGCGTGGCGCTGGACTGGCTCGACGCCAGCCTGCAAGTGGTGGCCATCGCCGACGCCCGCAGCAACCCGCGTGGTGCGCTGGTGGAAGAGGCGCGTGCCAAAGGCATCCGCATCCTCACCGGCAGCGCCGTGATCGAGGCTCGTGGCAGCAAGCGCGTCACCGGGGCCCGCATCGCCGCCATCGACGTCAAGGCGCACAAGGTCACCAGTCCCGGCGAATGGCTGGACTGCGACCTGGTGGCCAGCTCCGGCGGCTACAGCCCAGTGGTTCACCTGGCTTCGCACCTGGGCGGCAAGCCGATCTGGCGCGAAGACATCCTTGGTTTCGTACCGGGCGAAGCACCGCAGAAGCGCGTGTGCGTCGGCGGCGTGAATGGCGTCTACAGCCTGGGTGACACCTTGGCCGATGGTTTCGAAGGTGGCGTGCGCGCGGCCAACGAAGCCGGTTTCAAAGCGGTGGAGGGTGTGTTGCCCAAAGCCCTGAGCCGCCAGGAAGAACCGACCCTGGCGCTGTTCCAGGTGCCGCATGAAAAATCCACTGCACGGGCGCCGAAGCAATTCGTCGACCTGCAGAACGACGTCACTGCCGCCGCCATCGAACTCGCCACCCGCGAAGGCTTCGAGTCGGTCGAACACGTCAAGCGCTACACCGCACTGGGCTTTGGTACTGACCAGGGCAAGCTGGGCAACGTCAACGGCCTGGCCATCGCGGCTCGCTCGCTGAACGTGAGCATCCCGCAGATGGGCACCACCATGTTCCGCCCGAACTACACGCCGGTGACCTTCGGCGCGATAGCCGGGCGGCACTGCGGGCACATCTTCGAACCGGTACGCTTCACCGCGCTGCATGCCTGGCATGTGAAAAACGGTGCTGAATTCGAAGACGTCGGCCAGTGGAAGCGCCCTTGGTACTTCCCGAAGAACGGCGAAGACATGCACGCTGCTGTCAAGCGCGAATGCAAAGCCGTGCGCGATAGCGTCGGCCTGCTGGATGCCTCGACTCTGGGCAAGATCGATATCCAGGGCCCGGACGCCCGCGAGTTCCTTAACCGCGTGTACACCAACGCCTGGACCAAGCTCGACGTGGGCAAGGCCCGCTACGGTTTGATGTGCAAGGAAGACGGCATGGTCTTCGACGATGGCGTGACGGCCTGTCTGGCGGACAACCATTTCGTGATGACCACCACCACTGGCGGCGCGGCGCGCGTGCTGCAATGGCTGGAGATCTATCACCAGACCGAATGGCCGGACCTGAAGGTGTACTTCACTTCGGTTACCGACCACTGGGCGACCATGACTCTGTCGGGCCCCAACAGCCGCAAGCTGCTGAGCGAAGTCACCGACATCGACCTGGACAAGGACGCTTTCCCGTTCATGACCTGGAAAGAAGGCCTGGTGGGTGGTGTACCGGCGCGGGTGTTCCGTATCTCGTTCACCGGTGAACTGTCGTACGAAGTCAACGTGCAGGCCGACTACGCCATGGGCGTGCTCGAGCAGATCGTCGAGGCCGGGAAGAAATACAACCTGACCCCGTATGGCACCGAGACCATGCACGTATTGCGGGCCGAGAAGGGCTTCATCATTGTCGGTCAGGACACTGACAGCTCGATGACCCCGGACGACCTGAACATGGGCTGGTGTGTAGGCCGGACCAAACCGTTCTCGTGGATCGGCTGGCGTGGCATGAATCGCGAAGACTGTGTGCGTGAGGACCGCAAGCAACTGGTGGGCCTCAAGCCGATCGACCCGAATGTCTGGCTGCCGGAAGGTGCGCAACTGGTGTTCAACACCAAGCAGGCGATCCCGATGACCATGGTCGGTCATGTGACGTCCAGCTACGCCCACAACTCCCTGGGTTATTCATTTGCCATGGGCGTGGTCAAGGGCGGCCTCAAGCGGATGGGCGAACGCGTGTTCGCGCCACTGGCCGACGGCAGCGTGATCGAGGCAGAGATTGTTTCTTCGGTGTTCTTCGATCCGAAGGGGGATCGGCAGAATATTTGATACCTGATCGTTCCCACGCTCCGCGTGGGAATGCATCCCGGGACGCTCCGCGTCCCAAAAGCGGACGCAGAGCGTCCATGGCGGCATTCCCACGCAGAGCGTGGGAACGATCAATCTACGAGACAGGTGCTCCATATGACCGCAGTCAACGTGTACCAACAACGCCCAACCACCGGGGCCAAGGCCGAGTCGTCGCTGCACCATGCCGACCTCGCCAGCCTGGTGGGCAAGGGTCGCAAGAACGCCGGCGTGACCGTGCGCGAGAAGAAACTCCTGGGCCACTTGACCATCCGTGGCGATGGTCATGACCCTGCGTTCGCTGCTGGCGTGCACAAGGCCCTGGGCCTGGAGCTGCCGGGCGCGCTGACCGTCATCGTCAAGGGCGAAACCAGCCTGCAATGGCTCGGCCCGGACGAGTGGCTGCTGGTGGTGCCCAGTGGCGAAGAATTTGCCGCCGAGAAAAACCTGCGCGAAGCCCTGGGCGATCTGCATATCCAGATCGTCAACGTCAGCGGCGGTCAGCAGATCCTCGAACTGTCCGGCCCGAATGTGCGCGACGTGCTGATGAAATCCACCAGCTATGACGTACACCCAAGCAATTTCCCGGTGGGCAAAGCCGTGGGCACGGTGTTCGCCAAGTCGCAACTGGTGATCCGCCACACGGGCGAAGACACCTGGGAACTGGTGATTCGCCGCAGCTTCTCCGATTACTGGTGGCTGTGGTTGCAGGATGCCGCGGCTGAGTATGGGTTGAGCGTGCAGGCCTGACTAGGGTTGGACGCTGTCCTTTTGTGGCGAGGGGATTTATCCCCGTTGGGCTGCGCAGCAGACCCCAAACCTGCCACCTCAGTACGTCAGGCCGATCACATCAAGCTTTTTGGGGCTGCTTCGCAGCCCGACGGGGATAAATCCCCTCGCCACAGGAGTCACTGCAATGAGCCGCGCCCCAGACACATGGATCTTGACTGCCGACTGCCCCAGCGTGCTCGGCACGGTGGACGCGGTGACGCGCTTTCTGTTCGAGCAGGGCTGCTACGTCACCGAGCATCATTCCTTCGACGACCGGCTCTCAGCGCGTTTTTTCATTCGTGTGGAGTTCCGCCAACCCGACGGTTTTGATGAGCAAAACTTCCGGGCCGGCCTGGCCGAACGTGCGCAAGCCTTTGGCATGATCTTCGAACTGACGCCACCCAACTACCGGCCCAAAGTGGTGATCATGGTCTCCAAGGCCGATCACTGCCTCAACGACTTGCTCTACCGTCAGCGCATCGGCCAGTTGTCCATGGACGTCGTGGCCGTGGTGTCCAACCACCCGGACCTCAAGCCGCTGGCCGACTGGCACCAGATTCCGTACTACCATTTCCCCTTGGACCCGAACGACAAGCCCTCCCAGGAGCGGCAGGTGTGGCAGGTGATCGAAGACACCGGCGCCGAGCTGGTGATTCTCGCCCGCTACATGCAAGTGCTGTCGCCGGAGCTGTGTCGCAAGCTCGACGGCAAGGCGATCAACATCCATCACTCGCTGCTGCCGGGCTTCAAGGGCGCCAAGCCGTATCACCAGGCCTACAACAAAGGCGTGAAACTGGTCGGCGCCACGGCGCACTACATCAACAACGACCTGGACGAAGGCCCGATCATCGCCCAGGGCGTGGAAGTGGTGGACCACAGCCACTATCCCGAAGACCTGATCGCCAAGGGCCGGGACATCGAAGGGCTGACCCTGGCCCGGGCGGTGGGGTATCACATTGAGAAAAGGGTGTTTTTGAACGCCAATCGCACGGTCGTTCTTTAGATTTTTGGGGCCGCTTCGCAGCCCATTCGCGAGCAAGCTCGCTCCCACAGGATCTGCGTCGTTATACAGATTCTGATGACACCCACAATCCACTGTGGGAGCGAGCTTGCTCGCGATGAGGCCCTTACAGACAACAAAGAAACAAGACACAAGCACTACCCGAGCAATCAACGCGCTGCCTGCCTGGGCAACGCAGTTTCATAAAAACAACAGCGAGGTGAAAGCATGTCTGGCAATCGTGGTGTCGTGTATCTCGGCAACGGCAAGGTCGAAGTACAGAAAATCGACTATCCAAAAATGCAGGACCCGCGTGGCAGGAAGATCGAGCACGGCGTCATCCTGCGCGTGGTATCCACCAACATCTGCGGCTCCGACCAGCACATGGTGCGCGGCCGCACCACCGCTCAGACCGGCCTGGTCCTGGGCCACGAAATCACCGGTGAAGTGATCGAAAAGGGCAACGACGTCGAAAACCTGAAGATCGGCGACCTGGTGTCTGTTCCGTTCAACGTGGCCTGCGGGCGCTGCCGTTCCTGCAAAGAACAACACACCGGCGTCTGCCTGACCGTCAACCCGGCCCGTGCCGGCGGTGCCTACGGTTATGTGGACATGGGTGACTGGACCGGCGGCCAGGCCGAATACGTGCTGGTGCCATACGCGGATTTCAACCTGTTGAAGCTGCCGGACCGCGACAAGGCCATGGAGAAAATCCGCGACCTGACCTGCCTGTCCGACATCCTGCCGACCGGCTACCACGGCGCCGTCACCGCCGGCGTTGGTCCTGGCAGCTCCGTCTACATCGCGGGTGCCGGTCCGGTTGGCCTGGCGGCTGCCGCTTCCGCCCGCCTGCTGGGTGCCGCTGTGGTCATTATCGGTGACGTCAACCCGATCCGCCTGGCCCACGCCAAGGCCCAGGGTTTTGAAATCGCCGACCTGTCCAAAGACACCCCGCTGCACGAACAGATCGCCGCGCTGCTGGGCGAACCGGAAGTCGACTGCGCCGTTGACGCGGTGGGCTTCGAAGCCCGTGGTCACGGCCATGAAGGCGTCAAGCACGAAGCTCCGGCCACCGTGCTCAACTCGTTGATGGGTGTGGTTCGCGTAGCCGGCAAGATCGGCATCCCCGGCCTCTACGTCACCGAAGACCCGGGCGCGGTCGATGCCGCGGCAAAAATGGGTAGCCTGAGCATCCGTTTCGGTCTGGGCTGGGCCAAGTCCCACAGCTTCCACACCGGCCAGACCCCGGTGATGAAGTACAACCGCCAACTGATGCAAGCCATCATGTGGGATCGCATCAACATCGCAGAAATCGTCGGCGTACAGGTCATCAGCCTGGACGACGCGCCTAAAGGCTACGGCGAGTTCGATGCAGGCGTACCGAAGAAGTTTGTGATCGATCCGCACAAGATGTTCAGTGCGGCCTAAGCGGTAGGCAAGACGGAAAAAGGGCGACAGTGATGTCGCCCTTTTTATTTGATAGGTTGCCCTCAAGGTTGTTTATTGAGTGTCAGCTGTTTATTCCTCCAAGCCTGCTGAGGGGGAGGGCCCTCATCCACATACTGCTCCCGGTAACTATATAAGCAGGTGTTTGCTACAGGCGTGGGCGTTGTTAACGTCATTTGGTACATCGGTTGTAGAAAGTTAGGGCCCACGGCCTCGCCCCGCCAGATAACTTTTCCAGAGGAGTCCTTCACAGAATACTCCTCGTAGACCGGTCGGCCGGGAATGGTCTCTGGCATTAAACGAAACACAATTTCCCCTACGGCGGGACAGCTTGTTGCGTTCGCAGCATGGGTCACGCCCAGGAGTCCAGCGACGGAAAGTAAGCAAACTATTAAACCGCGCATTTCAGGTACTCGCTTGTTGATTGGAGCAACGATGATCGCTGAGCGTCGTGCTTGGGCCTACTGTCAGAAATGACAGTGGGTCAGACTAAAAGGAAATAGCCTTGCGGGTTTTCATGCGACGTTTCAGGGGAAGGACCTGAATAAACCGAGGGTTATTCCGGCGTCACTCTCAGAGCCTGCATGCCTTTATCACCCTTCTCGATTTCAAACGAAACAGTCTGTTTCTGTTTCAATGTTTTATAACCCTCGCCAGCTATTGCCGAGTAATGAACGAACAACTCCTCGCCTCCTTTGCCGCAGGTAATGAAGCCATAGCCCTTTGCATCGTTAAACCATTTAACGGTTCCTTTGATTCGGTCGTTCATTTTTATTCTTCCTGCTTGCCCGAATGAAGAAAGGCACAGGGACTGTGGTTTGCCCATAGCCTTGTTTTTCGTTGTCACGGCTGCAGCTTAGAGTCCGTATGAACAGCTGCCTACTGTCAACATTGACAGTAGGCAATACCGAAGTCGTGGAGGACGTCGAGGGCTTGGGGGCGATGAGCAGGGCAGCAGGGAACAATCCCCCTGGACCCCAGTCCAACGCACGCTTTACGCCGCTCTTTATGAGCGGTTTTTTCATGCTCAAGAGGATGTCCCGGATGAAGGTTTCACGAGGTTTTGCACTGTCTTGCCTGCTCGCGCTGGCAAGCAGCCCGGCCTTCGCGCAGTTCAGCCTCAGTGATGCGGCCAATGCGGTGGCGGCGATGCAGGGCGATCAGCCGGGGGAGGGCGCGGTGGCAGCTGCGCCGCAAGCCGCCGGGTTGCTCAATACCCTGGGCTCGGAGCTCAAGATCACCCCGGAACAGGCCATCGGCGGTGCTGGTGCGATGCTGGGGCTGGCGAAGAACCGACTCAGTGAGCCGCAGTTTTCCGAATTGAGCAAAAGCGTGCCGGGCCTGGATCAGATCGCTGGCAACAACGCTATCGGTGGGCTGAATGGCTTGGGTGGCCTGGGCGGTTTGCTCGGTGGCGGGTCGGACAAGAACGCCTTGCTCGACGGCCTGCTGGGTAACGTCAAGGACACCCACGACCTGAACAACGCCTTCAGCGCGCTGGGCATGGACAGCGGCATGATCGGCCAGTTTGCCCCGGTGATCCTTGAATACCTCGGCCAGCAGGGCGTGGCCAGTTCGCTGCTGCAGAACCTGGGTGGCATCTGGGGGGCAGGCGCGGGTATCTGATCAGCCGCGCTCGTTGCGCAAGGCAGCGATGCGCTGATCTTTTTCGATCCAGAGCTGGTTCACCCAGTTCTGGACATGCTGGCGAAACACCGGATCGTTTTCGTAATCGCCCTGCCACAGCGCCGGGTCCAGCTCGCGGGTCTGGATGTCGATAATGACCTTCGGCACCGCACCGCTGATTAAATCCCAGAACCCCGGCGTCCGTTCCTGGGGGTACACCACCGTCACGTCCAGCACCGCGTCCAGTTGCTCGCCCAGCGCCGCCAGCACGAATGCCACGCCACCGGCCTTGGGTTTGAGCAGGTGTGTGAAGGGAGACTGTTGCTGTTGGCTCTTGGCGGCGGTGAAGCGTGTGCCTTCGAGGTAATTCACCACGGTGACTCGTTGGCGCTTGAACAGCTCGCAGGCCTGACGGGTGATTTCCAGGTCTTTGCCTGCCAGCTCCGGATTTTTTGCCAGGAAGGCCTTGGTGTAGCGTTTCATGAAAGGGTAATCCAGCGCCCACCAGGCCAGGCCCAGGAACGGTACCCAGATCAGCTCTTTCTTGAGGAAAAACTTGAAGAACGGCGTATGCCGGTTGAGGGCCTGGATCAGCGCGGGGATGTCGACCCAGGACTGGTGATTGCTGATCACCAGATAAGAGGTGTCGCGGCGCAAGTCGCCGCCGCCGCGTATGTCCCAGCGGGTGGGGATGCACAGGGCGAAGATCAGTTTGTCGATTTCGGCCCAGGTTTCGGCGATCCACATCACTGCCCACGAGGCGCAGTCGCGAAGACGCCCGGGCAGGACCAGTTTGAGCAACGCGAACACCATCAACGGCCCGAACAGCACCAGGGTGTTGAGTAACAGCAGAAGGGTGACAAAACAGCCGGTGAGCAGGCGGCGCATAAATAACTCTTGCAAACAGGTGGGCGGGCCATGATAAGCAGCTTCGGGCGGCAGGCCAAATCGAGGTGAAACGAGCAACCTGTGGCGAGCGAAGTGATCTGTGGGAGCAAAGCTTGCTCGCGATGAAAGTAACGCTATTTCTCTGGAACCGTGGTGGCCGTATCGCGAGCAAGCTTTGCTCCCACAGACCCCCTTTCCCCGGCAGAGATGTTCTTGACGCCAACCGAACGAATTCACAGCCCACGGTCTAAAATCCCGCTGCCCACCCATACAAAGGAAGTCCATTACGTGAAATCCCTTCTCGCTCTGCTTTCCCTGGTGGCCCTTCCAGTGCTGGCCGCCGAACCGACTCTTTACGGGCGCTACGAATACATCGCGCTGCCGGAAATCGGCGGTGAGGTGCTCAAGGCCAAGATGGACACCGGCGCCCTGACGGCCTCGCTGTCGGCCAAGGACATCGAAACCTTTACTCGCGACGGCGAGGACTGGGTGCGTTTCCGCCTGGCGACCAAAGGTGCGAGCAACAAGCTCTTTGAGCACAAGGTCGCACGCATCAGCAAGATCAAGACCCGTTCGGAAGAAGATGAAGACGACGAATCGGCTGCCCCCAGCAAACGTCCGGTGGTGGAGCTTGAAATGTGCCTGGGTGATGTCAAGCGGACCGTTGAGGTCAACCTGACGGACCGCAGCAGCTTCAACTACCCGCTGCTGATCGGCGCCAAGGCCCTGCGCGAGTTTGATGCGGCGGTGAACCCGGCCCGACGTTTTACCGCTGACAAGCCCGACTGCTGATTTCCCTGATTGACGTGCCCCCGGGGTTGGGGCACCGTTCCGGCAACTTTACTGTCGGGCGCGGACGCCATGCCTCACATTCTGATTGTCGAAGACGAAGCCGCCATTGCCGATACGCTGGTGTTTGCCCTGCAAGGGGAGGGTTTCGGCACCACCTGGCTGAGCCTTGGCGCGGCTGCGCTTGAGCATCAGAAAAGCACCCCGGCGGACCTGATCATCCTCGACGTGGGCCTGCCGGATATCAGTGGATTCGAGACGTGCAAAAATCTCAGACGTTTCAGCGACGTTCCGGTCATCTTTCTTACAGCCCGGGATGCTGAGATCGACCGGGTAGTGGGGCTGGAGATCGGGGCCGACGATTATGTGGTCAAACCGTTCAGCCCTCGGGAAGTGGCGGCGAGGGTCCGCGCCATCCTCAAGCGCGTCGCGCCGCGACCGCCCACGGATCTGGGCGCCGGGCTATTTCAGGTCGACACAGAGCGGGTGCAGATCCACTATCGTGGCCGACCGCTGAACCTCACCCGTCACGAATTCCGCCTGTTGAACTGTCTGCTGGAGCAACCCGAGCGTGTGTTCAGCCGCGAACAACTGCTCGACGCCCTGGGTGTGGCCAGTGATGCCGGCTACGAGCGCAGCATCGACAGCCACATCAAGAGCGTGCGCGCCAAATTGCGTCTGGTCAGGGCCGAGGCTGAACCGATCCAGACTCACCGTGGCCTCGGCTACAGCTACAGCCCGGGGCAGAGCTGATGTCGCTGGGCATCCGGATTTTCCTGGTGTATGTGCTGTTCATCGGTTTGACCGGGTATTTCGTCCTCAACACAGTGATGGAAGAAATACGCCCCGGCGTGCGCCAGTCCACCGAAGAAACCCTGGTGGACACCGCTAACCTGATGGCCGAGATCCTGCGGGACGATTTCAAGGCCGGCACCCTCAACCAGAACCGCTGGCCGCAACTGCTCAAGGCTTACGGTGAGCGCCAGCCTGCAGCATCGATCTGGGGGTTGCCAAAGAACCAGGTCAACCATCGCATCTACGTCACGGACGCCAAGGGGATTGTGGTGCTCGACTCCAGCGGTGTGGCGGTGGGCCAGGATTATTCGCGCTGGAACGACGTCTACCTGACCCTGCGCGGGCAATACGGCGCACGCTCGACCCGCAGCGTTGCCGATGATCCGACGTCTTCGGTGATGCACGTTGGCGCGCCGATTCGCGACAACGGCCGGATTATCGGCGTGGTCACCGTGGCCAAGCCCAACAGTTCGCTGCAACCCTATGTCGACCGCACCGAGCGGCGCCTGTTGGCTTACGGCGCCGGGTTGATCGGCCTGGGGCTGCTGTTGGGCGCCTTGTTGTCGTGGTGGCTGAGCGCGGCGCTACGGCGTTTGACTGTTTATGCCGAGGCCGTCAGCCAAGGGCAACGGGTAGAGGTGCCGCATTATCGCGGTGGCGAGTTCGAGCAACTGGCCGGTGCGGTGGAACACATGCGCACCCAACTGGAAGGCAAGGCTTACGTCGAGCGCTACGTGCACACCCTGACTCACGAACTCAAGAGCCCGCTGGCGGCAATCCGTGGTGCCGCCGAGTTGCTGCAGAGCGACATGCCGACGGCCCAGCGTCTGCGTTTCGTCAGCAACATCGACAACGAAAGCGTGCGCATGCAGCAGTTGATCGAGCGTTTGCTCAACCTGGCCCAGGTCGAGCAGCGACAGGGACTGGAAGAAGAGGTTGCCGTGCCGCTGGCGGCATTGATGGACGAACTGCTGGAGGCCCGCAGTGGCTGGATCGAAAGCCGGCAGTTGCAGATCGAGCGGCACATTGCCGTGGACCTGACATTGACGGGGGAGCCGTTTCTGTTGCGTCAGGCCCTGGGCAATCTGCTGGAAAACGCCCTGGACTTCACGCCCGTCAACGGGTTGTTGCGCATGAGTGCCGAGCGTGTCGGCAACCGCGTCGAGATCCGGCTGTTCAATCAGGCCGAACCGATTCCCGACTACGCCTTGCCGCGTCTGAGCGAACGCTTCTACTCCCTGCCGCGTCCGGACAGCGGTCGCAAGAGCACCGGGTTGGGCCTCAACTTTGTGGAGGAAGTGGTGCAGTTGCATGCCGGGGAGTTCAGTATTGGCAATGTCGAGGGTGGGGTTGAGGTGGTTTTGCGGTTGCCTTGAAACCGCCTCTGCCGCCTGACAGAACACAACCCTGTGGGAGCGAGCCTTGGGCAGTCTCCACACAATCTCCACAATCTCTCCATAACCCCAGCACACAGCCGGCTCAAGCTCTCCCTCATTCGAACAGGGAGAGCCCCACATGAACCGCAGCCTCGCCGTAAAACTGGGCATGATTGCCCTATTGATCCTCCTGCTGATGATCCCGTTGTTGATGATCAACGGCCTCATCGACGAGCGTCAGGAACTGCGCGACGGTGTACTGCAGGACATCGCCCGCAGTTCCAGTCACAGCCAGCAACTCATCGGGCCGATGATCGTGGTGCCGTTTCGCAAGGATGTGCGGGTCTGGAATACCAACGAGAAGACCGGCGCGCGTTTCCTGGAAACTGTCGAGCAAAGCGGTGAGTTGTATTTTCTGCCGGAGCAATTGGACGTCGACGGCCAGATCCGCACAGAAACCCGTGCACGCGGGATCTACGAGGCGCGGTTGTTTCATGCCGACAACCGGATCGACGGCCACTTCAAGGTGCCTGAGCGTTTCGGCGTGGCCACCAAGGATTTTGCCGACTACCGCTTTGACGAGCCCTATCTGAGCGTGGGCATCAGCGACATCCGCGGTATCGAGAATGCACTGACCCTGAAGCTCAACCAGCAGACCGTCGATTTCCTGCCCGGCTCGCGGATCGGCTGGCTGGGGCAGGGCGTGCATGTGCCGCTGCCAATGGTCACGGCCCAGGGCAGCACTGAGCTGACCTTCGGTTTCGACCTGCGGCTGCAAGGCACCGGTCAGTTCCAGATTCTGCCGGTAGGTAAGTCCACCCAAGTGCACCTGTCGGCCGACTGGCCGCACCCCAGCTTTATCGGCAACTACTTGCCTACCCAGCGCGACATCAATGAGCAGGGCTTCAGTGCCGACTGGCAGACCTCGTTTTTCTCTACCAACCTGCTGGAAACCTTGCAAGCCTGCGAGCCAAGCGATGGCTGTGAAGCGTTTCGCAGCCGTGCCTTTGGTGTGAGTTTCATCGACCCGGTGGACCAATACCTCAAGAGCGACCGGGCGATCAAATATGCACTGCTGTTCATAGCGTTGACGTTTGCCGGGTTCTTTCTCTTCGAAGTGCTCAAGAGCCTGGCGGTGCATCCGGTCCAGTACGCCTTGGTAGGCGTGGCTCTGGCGTTCTTTTACCTGTTGCTGCTGTCCCTGTCGGAACACATCGGTTTTGCCCTGGCGTATTTGCTGTCAGCCAGCGCCTGTGTGCTGCTGATCGGGTTCTATGTCTGTCATGTGTTGCGCAGCGTGAGCCACGGCCTGGGGTTTTCGGCGGGGTTGGCGGGCTTGTACGGTTTGCTCTATGGATTGTTGAGTGCCGAGGACTACGCGTTGCTGATGGGCTCGCTGTTGCTGTTCGGTCTGCTCGGTGTGTTCATGGTATTGACCCGTAAGCTGGACTGGTACCGGGTGGGAGCGAAGCCGACGGCTGCGATGACGTTCGATCTGGGAGAGGTGAAATGAGCCGGTCGCTGGGGTTGCGCGAGGACCGGCAATGGCGAGCAGTGCTGGTGACGCGCATAGGGCAGTTGTTTCCCTTGGATCCGCTGCGCTGCCATCGCGGGCAAGCCTTGCTCCCACAGGCGGAGCAAGGTCTATGTGGGAGCAAGGCTTGCCCGCGACAAGGCCAGTATGGCTAACGCAGGGCTAGATTCTAGGCACTGTCTCGACCATCGAAGGCCGCAAGCTCACTTCGGCAAACCACGCTGCCAATTGTGGATTGGCCTTGCGCCATTCCAGATCGGGATGGCGCAGGTCCAGGTAACCCAGGGCGCAGGCCACGCTGATGGACGCAATGTCGAAATGGCAGGCCAGTTCGGCTATTGCCTCGGCTTCGAGCATGCCCAGGGCGCGGCGGATCTTGTCTCGTTGCGCATCGAGCCACTCGGCCCAGTGTTTTTCTGAAGGTCGCAGGGCGGTTTCGTAGCGAATCATCACCGCGGCATCCATGATTCCGTCAGCCAGGGACGCCAGGGTCAGGCGTCGCCACCGGGCTGCGCCGTCCCGGGGAATCAGCGGATTGCCGACGTGCTGGTGGTCGAGGTAATCAAGAATGACGCGACTGTCGTGGAGCACATTGCCATTGGCCAGGCGCAGGGCCGGGATCTTGCTCAGGGGGTTGTCATCAATGAGTGCCTGGTCCGGCCTGACCGGCGTGAGCTGGCTGAGCTGCAACGCCACGCGGTCTTGCTGGCCGGTTTCGTGCAGCAGCACCAGGACCTTGCGCACGAAAGGCGAAGCGGGGTTGTGGAACAACGTCATGCTGGGGGCCGACATGCAGGTATCCTCGATTAACGGGCAAGGGCTTAGCCTAGACAGTTCCGGTTCGGCTGGCGAGGCCGATTGGATGCCAGTGTGGGAGCGAGCCTGCTCGCGATAGCGCAGTGTCAGTCGATATCAATGTGACTGGTTCACCGCATCGCGAGCAGGCTCGCTCCCACATTGGGTCCGCGTCGGGCTGAAGTTATCTGCGTTTGATCAGCCCCCAGGTTCCCAGCACCGTCGGCACGCCCAAACCCACCCAACTCACGGCATCCCAGGCCCCATCGCCGAGCAATGCCGAAAACAACCCCGCCGCGCTCAGCACGCCGATTGCCACGGGAATACCAAACACTTTCCAGAAACTCGACTGCCGGGGCCTCACGAGACCACCTGCGCTGCGACCGCTGCGCGCTTGGCCGCTTTTCGCCGCACGACCCAAAGGTAGACGCCGCTGCCGAGGACGATGATGGTCAGCACGTCCAGGGTCGCCCAGAAAATCTGCATCGGCCGACCGCCGTAGTCGCCGAAGTGCAGCGGCAGGGACAGGCTCATCATATCCATGTACCACGGCCGTTCAGCCACGGCGGTGACGTCCAGGGTGCTGGCGTCGATCAATACGGGTGTCAGCAGATGGGAGGTCAGGTGGGTGTCACCTTTCATGAACACGCTGTAGTGGTGTTCGCTGGAAAACAGCGTACCGGGGAAGGCGATGAAGCTGGGTTCCATGCCCGGCGCAACCTCTTTGGCGATGTCCAGCAAGCGGGTCGCTGGGGCCAGTTGCGTCAGCGGCGGGGCGTCGCGATAGGGCTCGACCATGGCGCTGAGGCTGTCATTGCGCCAGGCGGCGATGATCAGGTCGGCGCACGCCGCGATGACGCCGGTCACGCCCACCGTCAGCGCCCAGACCAGCGTGACCACGCCGATCAGGTTGTGCAAATCGAGCCAGCGCAGGCGCGTGGATTTGTCCTGGCGCACCGTGGCGAATTTCAGGCGGCGCATGAACGGCAGGTACAACACCACACCGGAAACGATGGCGATCACGAACAACAGGCCCATGAACGCCAACAGCAACTTGCCTGGCAAGCCGGCGAACATGTCCACATGCAGGCGCAGCATCACCATCATGAAACCGCCGTTGGCCGAGGGCATTTCCAGGGCCTCGCCGGTGCGGGCATCGAGCATGAACGTGTGGGAGGAATTGGGTTCGGTGCCCGGCGTCGGCGCCATGATGGTGATGACACCGTTGGGATCATCCTCGTCCCAGCCAAAATACTGGACCACCTCACCGGGGCGATGGGCCTTGGCTTTTTCCACCAGTTGCGCAAGGTCCAATGGCGGTGTGTCGGCCGGCATTTCGCGAAGCTCGGGGGCGTCGCCCAGCAGATGCTCGATTTCGTGATGAAAAATCAACGGCAGCCCGGTGATTGCCAGCATCAGCAGAAATACCGTGCAGATCAGGCTGGTCCAGGTGTGGACGAAGGACCAGCGACGGATGGTTTTGCTTTTCATGATTGATCCGAATGCAAAAAGGGCCACAGGTGGCCCTTCAAAAGGTTTACGCAAATGCTAACCGTTTACCATTTGTAATTCACGCTGGCGACGACGCTGCGTTGATCGCCGTAGTAGCAGTAGAAACCGTCACACGTGGACAGGTAGTCCTTGTTGAAGACGTTTTTTGCATCCACCGCCACCGATACCCCTTTGAGCGAGTTGTTCAGGCGACCCAGGTCGTAATGGGCCGAGGCGTCATACACGGTATAGGAACCGACATGGCCCCAGTCGGTGTTGGTGGTGTTGCCATAGGTGTCGCCGACGTAACGCACACCCGCACCGACACCAAAGCCGTCCAGCGGGCCGTTGTGCCAGGTGTAGTCCGCCCAGGCGGTGGCTTGGTTACGCGGCACCTGGGCCATGCGCTTGCCTTTTTCCGCCGTCGTGCCTTTGGTGATTTCACTGTCGTTGTAGGTGTAGGAGCCGATGAGCTTCAGGTTGTCGGTCACGTCGCCCGAGGCCTCCAACTCCAGGCCACGTACCTGTACTTCACCCACTTGGCGGGTGACGTTGTTTTCGGTGACAGAGTTGTTTTTCTGGGTCAGGTCGAACACCGCCGCCGTCAGCAGGGTTTTGGTGCCGGGTGGCTGGTACTTGATGCCCGCTTCGTACTGTTCGCCTTCGGTCGGCTTGAATGCATCGGTGCTGTTGACGTTGGTACCGGCCGCTGCCTGGAAGGACTGGGCGAAAGAAATGTACGGCGTCACGCCATTGTCGAAGACGTAGCTCAGCGCCGCGTTACCGCTGAATTTCTTGTCGCGCTGGGTGTTGGTCGCGCCGGCCTGGTTGTGGAACTCGGTGCCGGTGTGGATCCAGTCTTCACGACCACCGAGGGTCAGACGCCAGTTGTCCAGGGCGATCTGGTCCTGGATGTAGAGACCGGTTTGCTGGGTCTTCTGGTTGTAGTCGTACATGGTGAAGTACTGGACGTTGGAGAAATCCTGTCCGTAGGTCGGGTTGTGGATATTGCTGGCCGGTACGCCAGTCGAGCCCCACAGCCAGCGCGAGTTGCTGTTGGAGCGCTGGTGATCCAGGCCCAGCAACAAGGTGTGGCTCAGGGCTGCGGTTTGGAAGTCGGCCTGGAAGTTGTTGTCCACGGCGAACTGGCTGACGTCTTCATCGACGATACCCGCTGTTCGCTGCACGGTTCCGTCGGCGCTGACCGCTTCGTCGGGGCCGGCCGGCCAGATCTGCCCGCCCGCAGTGACACCCTGAAACTCCAGGTCGCTCTTGGTATAGCGCAGGTTCTGGCGGAACTGCCAAGTGTCGTTCAGACGATGTTCAAACGCATAACCGAGGGCGTAGTAGGTGCGGTCGTAGAATTCCCAGTCCGGGTCACCCAGGTTTTTGTGGTGGGAAATCTTGCCGGCCGGCGACGACAGCTTGGTGCCTTGCAGCGGCAGGAATTGCCCGGTGATGCCGGTGTCGTCGCGGGTGTACTGAGACAGGAAGGTCAGACGGGTGTCGTCGTTGATGTTCCAGGTCAGGCTGGGGGCGATGTTGTAGCGTTTGTCCGGGATGTGATCGACCTGGGCGTTGCTGTCGCGCACCGTGCCGCTGACCCGATACAGGAACTGGCCTTCGTCATCGACCTTGCCGGTGCTGTCGAAGTTGATCTGCTTGTGTTCGTAGCTGCCGGCTTGCAGTTCGACCTCGTGGCTGCTTTGAGCTTGCGGGCGACGGCTGACCATGTCCAGCATGCCGCCGGGTGGCGTCTGGCCGTAGATCGAAGACGCCGGACCACGCAGCACGGCGATGCGTTCGAGGTTCCAGGGCTCGATTTTCGGCGTGACGTAGTTGCCCTTGGGCAGCGGCAGACCATCGAGGAACTGCGTCGGTACAAAACCGCGCACCAGCAGCCAGTCGTTGCGTGAGTCCGAGCCGTAGCCGCTGCTCTGCACGCCAGCGGTGTAGCGCAGGGCGTCATTGAGGTTGAGGACCGAGCGATCTTCCATCTGCTGGCGTGTGACCACGGAAACCGAGCGCGGCAGTTCGACAATCGGCGTATCGGTCTTGGTGCCGGCTGCCGTGCGAGTGGCGACATAGCCATCGGTCGGACCCCACGCGGTCTCGCTGAGGCCGGCGCCGATCACGCTGGTTTCCGGCAAAGCCATGACGCCTTCGGGCACGGCCACCAGGCTGTAGGTGCCGGCGCTGCTTTGTTGCAGCTGAAGACCGGTGCCGCGCAACGCCTCACGCAATGCGCCAATGGCATCGAACTGGCCCTGGACCGGTGCCGAGGTTTTGCCCGAGGCCAGGGACGGGGTCAGACTCAGGGCGAGCCCGGCCTGACTGGCGATCTGGTTCAGGGTGCTGGCCAATGGTGCGGCGGGCAGGTTGTAGGTGCGCACGCTCGAGGCTTGTTCGGCGGCCAGCAACGGGCCGCTGACCAACGGGGCGGCAAAAGCGATGGCAACGGCCAACAGACTGGGGCGCAACAGGGTGTCTAGCGGGCGGGACATACGGCGGCTCCTGAATGGAAATATTTCTCAATTGCCTTGGTGCCGGATGAAAATTCAAAAGTGATAGGGCTGGATGAAAATAATTTAGATTCAGGTTGGGGTGAGGTGTCCAACGGGTCTTCGGATCGGGACGGCTTCATCGCGAGCAGGCTCGCTCCCACAGCGGATCACTGAAGATCAAATGTGGGAGCGAGCCTGCTCGCGATGGGGCCTCAAGGCTTGGTCTCGGCCCTCGGCCCCACCATCACCCACCAGCGCGTGTGATGCTCGACCTGTACCGGCAAGGTCGGGAGCAGGGCGCTGAGTGCCAGATCGGTGTCGTGCAGCGGGAAGCTGCCAGTGATGCGCAGGTCTGCCACCTGTGGCTCGACACCCAGGTAGCCGCGACGATAGCGTCCCAGCTCATGGACCAGGTCTTCGAGGCGGGCGTTGTCCACCACCAGCATGCCGCGGGTCCAGGCATCGGCACCCGGATTCAGGGCCATCGTCGGCCCGAGGCCGTCGCGACGCATCAACACCTGCTGGCCTTCGCGCAGGATCTGCTCTTCGTCGGTGGCCTGCGGATGCGCCGCCACTGCCGACTTCAACACGCTCAGGCGCGTGCCTTCTGCTTCTCGCTTGACCAAAAAACGGGTGCCCAGGGCGCGCATGTTGCCTTCGCGGGTTTCAACGATAAACGGACGCGGATCGTTGTGGCCGGTTTCCACCAGGATCTCGCCTTCTTGCAGGACAATGCGGCGCTGCTTGTCATCGAAACGCACGTCCAGCGCACTGTGGGTGTTGAGGTTGATCAGCGTGCCGTCGGCCAGGCGCAGGACGCGTTGCTCGCCGGTGGCGGTGCGCTGGTCGGCCAGCCAGTAATCCAGCGGCAAGTAACGATCTCCGGCAAACAACGCCAGGCCGATCACTGCAACAATGCTGGCCAGGCTGCTACCGAGCTTGCGCACCCGGCGACGGATGTTTGCTCTGGATTGCAACAACGCGGCTCGCCCAGGGCCGTTGGCGACACTGAAGCGTTGGTCAAGCATGCCCAGTTGACGCCAGGCCCGGGCATGTTCTTCGTCGGCGGCATGCCATTGGGCGAACGCTTCCCGCTCCTGGGCACTACCGCCGCCTGAGTCCAGGGACAGTTGCCAGGCAATGGCCGCATCCAGAACCCCGGTCGAGACGGGTTTGGAAGAAGGCGTGCTCATGTCGGCTCACCATAAAGCGCGATGTAGCACTGGCGCATGCCCTGGGCCAGGTACTGCCGCACCCGGGGCACGGAAACCCCCAGGCGCTCGGCGATTTCTGCATGGCTGAGGCCGTCGAGGCGGTTGTAAAGGAAGGCGGCGCGGGCCTTGCTCGACAATTTGCCAAGCAGCCGATCGATAGCCTTGAGGTCTTCGACGATCAGTTGCTGCTCTTCCAACGACGGCTGTTCGTTTTCCGGGATCAGCATCAGCTCGGTGAGGTAGGCCTGCTCCAGCGCCGCCCGACGGAAATAATCGAACAGCAGTCCCTTGGCGATCGCCACCAGAAACGCCCTGGGCTCTCGGGGCGCTGTCAGTTCCTCCCGGCCCAGCAGGCGCACGAAGGTGTCCTGGCTCAGATCTTCGGCCCGCTGCGGGCAGGCCACGTTGCGGCGCAGCCATGCCAATAGCCACCCGCGATGGTCACGGTACAACGCACCAACCAGATCACTGTGGGGGCTTGGGACTGACGACACGAAGCATCACCGACGTTTTAAGTAACGAGAATTGTTCGCGATTGTCGCAGAGGCGGGGGAGAGAAAGCAATTGGCGCTGGTCGGAGCACGATCCGCAGATTCAGGAGAGTCTGGAGCAAGGCTTGCCCGCGATGGCATCGCCGGGACTGGCAGCCTGGCCGAGTCGCCTGCATCAAGGGCAAGCCTTGCTCCCACAGGTCAACCACCTTGGGCTAAAGCGAAGGCGCCCGTTGCCGTCGCTTCCATTGGCTCAGGTGCTGTTGCAGCTCAAGCGGGCTATGGATCTGCTGCTGACGGGCACGGCTGAACAGAATGAGCGCCAATTCGGCGGTGGCCAGGGCGTCGGCGCTGGCGTTATGACGGTCGAAGACTTGCAATTTGCACCAGTCGATCCAGTCGTCCAGGCCGGCCTTGCGCAGGTGCGCTTGAGGGCAGAGCATCGGCGCCAGGTCAGCGACATCCAGAAACGAATGCTGCAAGCGATAACCGAGGTAATCCTTCAGTGCTCGCCCCAGCATGTGGGAGTCGAACGGCGCATGAAATGCCAGCAGAGGGCTGTCGCCGACGAATTCCATGAACGCCAGCAGCGCCTCGGCGGGGTCGCTGCCGGCGGCAATTTCACTCGGCGCCAGGCCATGGATCAATACGCTGGGTCCCAGCTTCTGCTTGTCGCACTGCAAGGTGCGTTCGAACTGTTGGCTGAAGTCGATGGCGCCGTCTTCTATGACCACCGCACCGATGGACAGCACCTGATCCTTGTTCAGGTTCAACCCCGTGGTTTCCAGATCCAGCACCACCCAGCGTTGCTCCCTCAGGCTGCATTCACCCAGGGGCGCAGGGGCCGGCAGGCGCTCCAGGCGCTGTTGCACGTCTTCAGGCAACATCGGTTGGACCGGGCGTAACCAGGAAAAAATGCTCACAACTGGTACCTCAGCGTCAGGCTGCTTTGCAGCCGTTGGGCCTGGCGCAGGGATTCGCGCAGAATGCGCCGGTCCAGATGATTAAGGCTGTCGGGGTCGACCCGGTTGGAGTAGGGCAGGTTTTCGCGGGTCTGCAGTTGATGTTGTTGCATGCGGGTTTGCTGGATGAAGTGGTAGGCCTCTTCATAGGCCGCGCCATCGAGCGGTTGGATCACGTCCTTGATGACCAGTTGCCGCAAGCGCTCCAGGGTATTGTTGGCTTCGATGCCATTGGCCAGGGCCAGCAGGCGAGCGCCGTCGACAAAAGGCGTCAGGCCTTGCACTTTCAGGTCCAGGGTGGCTTTTTCGCCGTTCTTGCGGCTGAGCACGAAATCCCTGAAGCGTCCCACCGGTGGACGATGACGCAGCGCGTTCTCGGCCATCATGCGCTGGAACAAACGGTTATCGGCCACCTGTTCGAGCACTTGCTGGCGCAACTGCTCACAGCCTTGCTCATCGCCCCAGACCACCCGCAGGTCGAAATAGATACTCGAGCTCAATAGGTTTTCCGGCGTCGCTTCACGAATGAATGCGGCAAAGCGTCGGGCCCATTCGGCGCGGGACAGGCACAGCTCCGGGTTGCCGGCCATGATGTTGCCCTTGCACAAGGTGAAACCACAGAGGGCCAGGCTCTGGTTGATCTGTTGGGCGATGGGCAGCAGCAGCCCGCGGATCTGCGCCGCATGGGCGGCGTCCCGGGCTTCGAACAGGATGCCGTTGTCCTGGTCGGTGTGCAGGGTCTGCTCGCGCCGGCCTTCACTGCCGAAACACAACCAACTGAACGGCACGCCCGGGTCACCCTTGTCGGCCAGGGTCAGTTCGATGACCCGGCACACGGTGTGGTCGTTGAGCAGTGTGATGATCTGGGTGATCTGCGTCGACGACGCACCATGGGCCAGCATGCGCTCGACCAATTGACCGATCTCGCCGCGCAGGGCCACCAGGGTCTCGACTTTCGGGGCGCTGCTGATGGTCCGTGCCAGATGCACCAGGTCGACCCGCTGCAGGGAAAACAGATCGCGCTCGGACACCACGCCGCACAAGCGATGGTCCTTGACCAGACAAACATGGGCAATGTGGCGCTCAGTCATGGCGATGGCCGCGTCGAAGGCGCTGTGGTCCGGCGAGAGATAGAAGGGTGTCGGGGTCATGTGCGCGGCGATGGCTTCGGAAAAATCCCCGGAGCCGTCGGCGACCACATGCCGCAGGTCGCGCAGGGTAAAAATCCCTACCGGCGCTTTTTGCTCGTTCACCACCACAATGCTTCCGACCTGCTGTTCGTGCATCAGTTTCACGGCTTCGCGCAGGGGCATGTCGGGGTTGCAACTCACCGGATGACGCATCGCCAGCTCGCCCAGCCGGGTGTTGAGGGAGTATTGGGTGCCGAGGGTTTGCGCGGACTTCTGCTGGACTTGCTGATTGAACTGGTCGAGCAGGCTGCTAACTCCACGCAGCGCGAAATCACGAAACGGGCTCGACAGGGCGAACAGCTTGATGAATGCCTGCTTGTTCAATTGCAGGCAGAAGGTGTCCTCGCCGGCACGGTGTTCGGTGCGCGTGGCCCGCTCGCCCAGCAGCGCGGCAAGGGGGAAGCATTCGCCGGTGGTGATTTCGAAGGTGGTCTCGGTGCCACCTTTTGCCGAATGCGGACGCTCGCCCACGACCCGGCCCTGCTTGACGATATAAAAGTGTTCCACCGTGCCGTCGGCCGGTTTGATGATGGTGTCCCCCGGTGCGTAAAAACGCAGCAGGCATTGCTCCACCAGATAAGCCAGGTGAGCGTTTTCCATTTGGTTGAACGGGGGAAAACGCTGAAGGAATTGCAGCGTTCCCTGGATGTTCTGCAACACCGCGGTTTTCCCAGCCTGGGTAAAGGCGTCCGTTTTTTTCATAACCATGGCGCAGTCTTTTTTGAATTGTTGTGGTCGGATCTGTCCCCATGGTCAACCCCTGAGGGTAGGGTGCCCATTGGACGTAAGTCTAGGTCAACGCAAAAGGCTGGGAACGATAGAAAAATCCCTCGTGTGGTCTATCCGAAGCCTGCAATAAATGTACTTGGAAAAAAATCCGACGAAGTGCACATTGAAGCGACGCAGAACGATGTCTGACCACTGTGCCAGGGGATCGATTAAAGAACGTAGAGAGCATCATGTCCGACCACGATATTTTGAGTGACGCCGAGCGCGAGGCGCTGAGTGCCGTCATGCTGGAACCCGACCTGCCGCCGCAACGAGTCTTGATTGTCGATGACGACAAGGACGCCCGTGAGCTGCTATCGGAAATTCTGGCCCTGGACGGCATTCACTGCATGACCGCCGCCAGCGGTGAAACGGCGCTCAAGTTGCTGGAAACCAAGCCGTCGATTGGCCTATTGATCACTGACTTGCGTATGGGCAATGTCGATGGCCTTGAACTGGTCCGCCTGGTCCGTGAGTCGGAGCGGGCAGCGCTGCCGATCATCCTCGTCTCCGGCGATGCCGACGTGAAGGACGCCATCGAAGCGATGCACCTGAGCGTAGTGGATTTTTTGCTCAAGCCTATTGATACGGAAAAATTGCTGGGTCTGGTCAAGCATGAGCTGGGGATGGATCTTTAAAATTGTCTGTGGGAGCCGATGAATCCCACAATGACTAGAGCATCAGCTAGGGCTTGGTGATTTTGCAATGAAAAAGCCCTGATCTTTCGATCAGGGCTTTTTCTTGTGCTGCGTTTTACCCTTCAATCACAGCCCATTGGCTGCCTTGAACTCGCGACGACGACGGTGCAGCACCGGCTCGGTATAGCCGTTAGGCTGCCGGGTGCCTTCGATCACCAACTCCACTGCCGCCTGGAAGGCGATGTTGCTGTCGAAGTCCGGCGCCAGTGGACGGTACAGCGGGTCGCTGGCGTTCTGGCGGTCCACCACCGGCGCCATGCGCTTGAGGCTTTCCATCACCTGGTCCTGGGTGACGATGCCATGGCGCAGCCAGTTGGCGATGTGCTGGCTGGAAATACGCAGCGTCGCACGGTCTTCCATCAGGCCAATATCGTTGATGTCCGGCACCTTGGAGCAACCTACGCCCTGGTCGATCCAGCGCACCACGTAACCGAGGATGCCCTGGGCATTGTTGTCCAGTTCGTTCCTGATCTGCTCCGGCGTCCAGTTCGGGTTCACGGCCAACGGGATGGTCAGGATGTCGTCCACCGAGGCGCGGGCACGTTGGGCCAGTTCGGCCTGACGGGCGAACACGTCGACCTTGTGATAATGCAGCGCGTGCAGCGCTGCAGCGGTCGGCGACGGAACCCACGCGGTGTTGGCACCGGCCATGGGATGAGCGATTTTCTGCTCCAGCATCGCTGCCATCAGGTCCGGCATGGCCCACATGCCCTTGCCGATCTGTGCGCGACCCTGCAGGCCGGTGCTCAGGCCGATATCGACGTTCCAATTCTCATACGCGGCGATCCACTTCTCGGCTTTCATATCAGCCTTGCGCACCATCGGGCCGGCTTCCATGGAGGTGTGGATTTCGTCGCCGGTGCGGTCCAGGAAGCCGGTGTTGATGAACACCACGCGTTCACTGGCGGCCTTGATGCAGGCCTTGAGGTTGACCGTGGTCCGGCGCTCCTCGTCCATGATCCCGACCTTGAGGGTGTTGCGCGGCAGGTTCAGCACGTCCTCGACGCGACCGAACAGTTCGTTGGTGAACGCCGCTTCTTCCGGCCCGTGCATCTTCGGCTTGACGATGTACACCGAGCCGGTACGGCTGTTGCGGCGCGAAGTATTGCCGTTGAGGCTGTGGATTGCCGCCAGGCTGGTGACCAGGCCATCCAGGATGCCTTCCGGTACTTCCTGACCGTCCTTGTCCAGGATCGCGTCGATAGTCATCAGATGACCGACGTTGCGCACGAACAGGAGCGAGCGGCCATGCAGGGTCAGGCCCGAACCGTCGACCGTCGTGTACGCACGATCGGGGTTCATGGTGCGGGTAAACGTCTGACCGCCCTTGGCGACCTGTTCCGACAGATCGCCCTTCATCAGGCCGAGCCAGTTACGGTAGATCACCACTTTGTCATCGGCATCGACGGCGGCGACCGAGTCTTCGCAGTCCATGATGGTGGTCAGCGCCGCTTCCATCAGGATGTCTTTGACGCCGGCGGCATCGGTCTGGCCGACGGGGGTGCTGGCGTCGATCTGGATTTCAAAGTGCAGGCCGTTGTGCTTCAACAGCACGGTGGTCGGTGCCGAAGCGTCGCCCTGGAAACCGATCAGTTGCGCGTCGTCACGCAGGCCGCTGTTGCTGCCGCCCTTGAGGGCAACCACCAGTTTGCCATCGACGATCTTGTAAGCGGTGGAATCGACATGGGAGCCGGCGGCCAACGGCGCGGCTTCGTCGAGGAAGGCGCGGGCAAAGGCAATGACCTTGTCGCCGCGTACCTTGTTGTAGCCTTTGCCTTTCTCCGCGCCGTCGGCTTCGCTGATGGCATCGGTGCCGTACAGCGCGTCGTACAAAGAACCCCAGCGGGCGTTCGAGGCATTGAGGGCGAAGCGGGCATTCATCACCGGCACGACCAGTTGCGGGCCGGCCATGCGGGCGATTTCGTCATCGACATTTTGCGTCGTGGCCTGGAAATCCGCCGCTTCTGGCAGCAGATAACCGATGTCTTGCAGGAAGGCTTTGTAAGCCACGGCGTCGTGGGCCTGGCCGGCACGGGCCTGGTGCCAGGCATCGATCTGTGCCTGGAAATCGTCGCGTTTGGCGAGTAGGGCTTTGTTCTTCGGGGCCAGGTCGTGGATGACTTTGTCGGCACCGGCCCAGAACGCATCGGCGGTGAGGCCGGTTCCGGGGATAGCTTCGTTATTCACGAAGTCGAACAGGACTTTGGCGACCCGCAGGCCACCGACTTGAACGTGTTCAGTCATTGCTTGCCTCACTCTGCTCAGCTATTTCGCTTTTCAGCTCTTCGATTTTGACAATGAAGCCTCGGGACATTTAAACCACAAACCCCGGAACCAGTACATGCCATCGCTGGCGGCTGGGTGGGACCTGTCACGGGCGTTAAGCCTTGCTGACGGGGCTTTCAGGGATGCGACCGCGCCTTGAACAGTCATTGGTCCAACATTATGTAGTGCGCGCTGCGGCATACTACATGATCAATTGCGGTTGTGAAAATTAGACTAATTGCGTCGTTCCGCGACCCACTAAAGTGTTACGGTCACGACGAGGCACGGGATGTTCTCAAAAAACGTATGGATTGTTCCATATAAATCTTGATCTTTGTACACGATGTGTCTGGTTTCATCCTGTGGGAGCAAGCTTTGCTCTCACAGGAGCGAGGTATATATCTTTAGGCCATCAGTCTGCTCGCGACCACCTGCCTATACTCTTCTTTCCACAACAAGAGGGCTCGCGCCATGGACCATCTCGTCATCACTGTTTTCGCCCCGGACAAGCCCGGGTTGGTCGAGCAGATCGCCCTTTGCATCGCCGAGCACGGCGGTAACTGGCTGGAAAGCCGCATGTCCCGTCTGGCGGGACAATTTGCCGGGATCCTGCGCCTGAGCGTTCCGGCTGAATCCCATGATGAATTGATCGAAGCCTTGCAAGGCCTGTCGGCCCACAACATCCGCGTGCTGATCGCCGAGGGCATCGTCGAAGAGTCCTGCACTTGGAAGCCTATCGCGATGGAGCTGGTGGGTAATGATCGCCCGGGGATCGTGCGCGACATCACGCGCTTGCTGAGTGAGCAGGGCGTCAACGTCGAGCGACTGGTCACGGACGTGCGGCCGGCGCCGATGAGCAGCGAGTTGCTGTTTCATGCCGAAGCGATCCTCGGGGTGCCGGTGACCTTGTCCCTGGACACTTTGCAGGAACGTTTGGAAACCCTGGCCGATGAGTTGATGGTGGAGCTGAAACTCAGCGACGAGAACTGATACGGGTTATCCAAGGAAAAACTGCGCCTGCCTGTGGATAACCTGTAGAGACACCTCGCCAGCCCACGTCCGCCGGGCGCTGGCGGGATATGATTAAAAAATCACCAGTTTTCAAGGGCTTGTGCACAAACGGCGGGGATCACGCTGTGGATAACCTTGGGAAGGATAAGCGCAGGCCACGCCAGACGTGGCCTGTGGAGGTTCGTACGTTTTTTGATCAGTTGCGCCGGCGCATGCTGATCACGGCATCGACGCTATACACCGCAAGCCCAGCCCAGATAAACAGGAACGCCACCAATGTGCTGGACGACAGGTGCTCACCGAACAGCAGCACGGCGAGCAACAACACCAGCGTCGGTGCGATGTACTGGAGGAACCCGAGGGTGGTGTAGGGCAAATGCCGCGCCGCAGCGTTAAAGCACACCAACGGCACCAGCGTCACGGGCCCTGCCGCCACCAGCCACCAGGCTTCGGAGGTGGTCCAGAAAACGGCTTGGGCGCTGGTAGCCGCCGGGTTGAACAACAACCAGGCAATGGCGATCGGCACCAGCATCCAGGTTTCCACTACCAGTCCGGGTAAAGCCTTGACCGGCGCCTGCTTGCGGATCAGCCCATAAAAGCCGAAGGTCAGCGCCAGCACCAGCGACACCCAAGGCAGGCTGCCCACTTGCCAGACCTGCTGCGCCACACCGACCGCGGCCAACCCCACCGCCAGCCACTGCATGCGTCGCAACCGTTCACCCAGGATCAACATGCCGAGCAATACGTTCACCAGCGGGTTGATGTAGTACCCCAGGCTCGCTTCGAGCATGCGCTCGTTGTTCACCGCCCAGACATAGGTCAACCAGTTGGCCGCGATCAACGTACCGCTCAGGGCCAGGATTGCCAGCCGCTGTGGATTGTCCCGCAGTTCGCGCCACCAGCCCGGGTGTTTCCAGACCATCAGCAACGCCGCGCCGAACAGCGCCGACCACAGCACCCGGTGGATGATGATCTCCACGGACGGCACATTGGCGATGGCTTTGAAATAGATCGGGAACAGACCCCAGATGATGTAGGCACTCAGGCCCAGGATATACCCGCGACGCGGGTTGGCGGCTTGCATGCAGAATCCTTGCTTAGGCAGCTAACAAAAGAGTGATTGTAAGGAGATTTGTCAGATTGTGCTGTGAACCTTTATGCGCGCCATCGCCGGCCCCTGTGGGAGCGAGCTCGCTCGCGATGACGACGGCCCATTCAACATGGACATCGACTGACCTACCGCGATCGCGAGCAGGCTCGCTCCCACAGGGGGGCGGCAGTGGCAAATCAGAACAACTTCAACGGCTCCTCATTGAGCGCCGCCAGTTGCTCGCGCAACGCCAACACCTGGTCGCCCCAGTAGCGTTCGCTGCCGAACCACGGGAAGCTGCGCGGGAACGCCGGATCGTCCCAACGGCGCGCCAGCCAGGCGCTGTAGTGCATCAGGCGCAAGGCCCGCAGTGGCTCGATCAAGGCCAGTTCACGCGGGTCAAAGTCATGAAACTCGCGGTAGCCGTCCATCAATTCCGACAACTGCCCCAGGCATTCCTGGCGATCACCGGCGAGCATCATCCACAAATCCTGTACCGCCGGGCCCATGCGGCAGTCGTCCAGGTCGACGATATGAAAAACCTCGTCGCGGCACATCATGTTGCCGGGGTGGCAGTCGCCGTGCATGCGGATGTTCTGGTGAGGCGTGGCGGCATAAACCTCTTCAACCCGTTTGAGCAGGTCCCGGGCCACCGACTCGTAGGCCGGAAGCAGGCTGCGGGGTACGAAACCGCTTTGCAGCACGGTGGCCAGCGAATCGTGGCCGAAGTTTTTCACGCCCAACGCTTCACGATGCTCGAACGGACGGGTCGACCCGACCGCGTGCAGACGCCCGAGCAATTGCCCCAGGCGATAGAGTTGGTCGAGGTTGCCCGGCTCAGGCGCGCGGCCGCCGCGCCGGGGAAACAGGGTGAAACGAAACCCGGCGTGTTCGTGCAGACTGACGCCGTTGTGAATCAGCGGCGCTACCACCGGCACGTCGCATTCGGCCAGTTCGAAGGTGAAGCGGTGCTCTTCCAGAATCGCTTCGTTGGTCCAGCGCTGAGGGCGATAGAACTTGGCGATCAGCGGCTCGGCGTCTTCGATACCCACCTGATAGACACGGTTTTCATAGCTATTGAGGGCCAGCACACGGGCATCGCTGAGCAAGCCCATGCTTTCAACGGCATCGAGCACCAGGTCGGGTGTGAGGGTTTCAAACGGATGGGACATGCTGACTCCTGCGCAGCGGCAGGGCTGCCGCGTCCGGCCCAGCATGGTAGCGCAGACGGAGGGAGATAGGTGACGGCTGTCGGTGATCGTTCCCACGCTCTGCGTGGGAACGCCTCATGTGACGCTCCGCGTTACTCTTTGGGACGCGGAGCGTCCCTGGCTGCATCCCCACGCAGAGCGTGGGAACGATCAGCGTGAGGGCTATCAGGCGCCGATGACCCCGCCATCCTCACGAGTAATCACCATCACCGACGACCGCGGCTTACCGTTGGGCAGGTGCTCAGGGAACGTCGAGCTGCCGCTGGGATGCTGGATGCCGACGAACAGGGTTTTGTAGTCTGGCGAGAAGCTGATGCCGGTCACTTCGCAACCCACCGGCCCGACCAGGAATCGACGGATTTCGCCACTGTCGGGGTCGGCGCAGAGCATCTGGTTGTTGCCCATGCCGGCGAAGTCCCCGGTATTGCTGAAATCACCGTCGGTCTGAATCCACAGCCGCCCGGCCTTGTCGAAGCCCAGGCCATCGGGGCTGTTGAACATGTTCTGGGCGTTGATGTTGGACGAGCCGGCTTTCGGCGTGCCGGCGTGTACCGCCGGGTTGCCGGCGACCACGAACAGATCCCAGGAGAAGGTCTTGGAGGCATGATCGTCGCGGTCGGTGCGCCAGCGCAGGATCTGCCCGTAGACGTTCTTGGCCCGAGGGTTTGGCCCTTCCACCGGTTGACCGGCATCACCGCGCTTGGAGTTGTTGGTCAGGGTGCAATAGACCTGGCCGTCCTTGGGGCTGACCACGATCCACTCGGGGCGGTCCATGCGCGTGGCGCCAACGGCACTGGCGGCCAGGCGCGCATGGATCAGCACTTCGGCCTGGTCAGCGAAACCGCTGCTGGCGTCGATGCCGTTCTTGCCGTGGGTCAGCTCGATCCACTGGCCCTTGCCTTTGGGGTGGTCCGGGTTGCCGTCGCCGGCATCGAAGCGCGCCACATACAAGGTGCCGTGGTCCAGCAGGTTGCGGTTGGCTTTGGCATTGCGATGGTTGATGCGCTCGCGGCTGACGAACTTGTAGATGAATTCGCCGCGCTCGTCATCGCCCATGTACACCACGGCGCGACCGTCATTGGTCTGCGCGAGGGCGGCGTTTTCGTGTTTGAAACGGCCCAGAGCAGTGCGTTTTACCGGGGTGGATTGCGGGTCGAACGGATCGATTTCCACCACCCAGCCATGGCGATTGAGTTCGTTGGGGTTCTTCGCCAGATCAAAACGCGGGTCGTGCAGGTGCCAGTTGATTTCACTGCTGGTGACAGTGGCGCCATAGCGTTTTTGTGCCGCGTCGAACTGCAGGTCCGCCTTGCTGCTGCCGAAGCAGTCAGTGAAGTTCTCTTCGCAGGTCAGGTACGTGCCCCACGGCGTCATGCCGTTGGCGCAGTTCTGGAAAGTCCCCAGCACTTTTTTGCCGCTCTTGTCGGCGCTGGTTTTCAGCAGGTCGTGGCCGGCTGCCGGACCACGCAGGCGAATCGGCGTGTTGCCGTGGATCCGGCGGTTGTAGCGCGATTCCTGGACGAACTGCCACTGGCCGCGACGACGCTGGATCTCGATCACCGACACGCCTTCGGCGGCTTGGGCCTTGCGCACGTCTTCGGCCGACTGCGGCTGGCCGCCGTGAGGGAACAGGTATTGGTAGTTGGTGTACTCGTTGTTGATCGCCATCAGCGCCCGGTTCTTGTCGCCGGGGAATTCGAACAGGCTCATGCCGTCGGTGTTGTCGCCAAACTGCTCTTCCTGAGCGCGGGCTGTTCCATTGCCACTGGGGTCGAACGCCGGTGCATTTTTGCGCAGTGGCTGGCCCCAACTGATCAGCACCGAGGCTTTGTAGCCCGGAGGCAGGGTAATGGTGTCGGCCGTGGCGGCGGCGATGCTTTTAAAGCCCAGCAGCTTGCTGTTGCCTTCGCTCACGGCGGCGGCCAGCACGCTGCGGCTCAGCAGGTTGCCGCCCAGGAACATCGCCGCGCCGCACAGGGCGCCGGCGCTGATGAAGCTTCGACGGCTCAGGCCGACGATCTTTTCCAGGTCGGTGGATTGGTTTTCTTCTAATAGGCTCATCATCAGGCTCCCTGCTGGTTTTGGCAGTCACCTTAAAGCGGGTCGATGAAACTATTGTTGCAGCGCGCTACAGCGGTGTGCCGAGCAGCACATTTGTCGGTGAAAACGCGACGTGCACCGCAGAACCGGTAGCGAGGTTTCGCTCATGCAATTGGAGCGGATCGGCCAGGGCGCACAATGTCTGGCCGTTGGGCAGGCCGATACGCACTTCACTGGGGCCGTCTTCGGCGGCGGCAACCTGCTCGATCACGCCGCGCAACGTGTTGATTCCCGATTGCTCCGCTGACTCGATGGGGTGCAACTCCAACCAGCCGGCCTTGATCAGGGCCACCACTTCGGTGCCGATAGCCAGCTCCAGGCGTAAGGTGCTGTCATGGGTGATTTGCGCCTCGATGACCAGACCCCGGGCCAGTTCCAGGCGTACCCGGTCATTGTGGCCCTGGGCCTCGATCCCCAGGACTTTGCCATGCAGTTGATTGCGCGCGCTGGTGCGCAGCATCAAGCGACTGAGCAGGCCCAGATCCCCGGCGTCCTCGCTGGCTTCCAGTAACTGCGCCTGCAGCGCTTGCAAGCGCTGATACAGACGCAGCACGCGTTGCCCCTCCTCTGACAGCTTGGCGCCGCCACCGCCCCTGCCGCCGACGCTGCGTTCCACCAGCGGCTGGTCCGCCAGGTTATTCAACTCGTCGATGGCATCCCACGCCGCCTTGTAGCTCAGGCCCGCGCTCTTGGCGGCGCGGGTGATCGAGCCTTGTTCGGCAATGTGCTGCAACAAGGCGATGCGTTGTGGGCGCCGGACGATGTGCTGGGTCAGGAGCGGGGGCAATGACATGATGGAGAACTGCGCCAAGGAATCATGAGCGGACGTTGGCGCCTCGCAGGCGGCGCGTCAAGCCGGCTCACCGGGTTTCGGCGTGCGGGCCAGGCAATACACATCGACCCGGGCGGCGCCGGCATCCAATAGTAGGCGAGCCAGCGCCTGGGCTGTGGCGCCGGTCGTGAGCACATCGTCGACCAACGCCAGATGACGGTTGCCGAGCACGGCGTCGGGTGTGATGGCAAAGGCTTGACGCAGGTTTCGGCGCCGGGCCCTGGCATCGAGTGCCTGCTGGGCGGGGGTGTCCAGGACGCGCCGCAGCAATTGTTCTTCGCAAGGGATCTTCAATGTCGCGCTGAGCCAGCGTGCAAGCATCGAGGCCTGATTGAAACCCCGTTGACGCAAGCGCCGATTGGCAAGCGGTACTGGCACCAGTGCGTCGGGTGGCTCCAGTCCTTCATTGAAGTGATGCTGCAGGGACTGCGCCAGCAGTTCGCCCATCAACCGACCGAGCGGCCATTTGGCCTGATGTTTGAAGCGTGCGATCAGGCTGTCGATAGGAAAGTCGTAGGCCCATGGCGCCAGGACCCGCTCGAAGGCTGGCGGTTGAGTGGCGCACTGGCCACAACGCAGCCCGGCCATGGGCAGTGGCAAGGCGCAGATACTGCACTGGTCACCGAGCCAGGGCAGTTCGCTCTCGCAGGGGGTGCAAATGGGTTGGGGCGTATCGGTGGTTTCGCCACACAACAGACAAGATTGTTTGTTTTTTAACCAGATGTAAACCGCCCCATCGTATCGTGGTTGACAGCGCATGACTCTTCCTTAAATATGCCGAACATCCGTGTCGCGCCTGTGGGTATTCCATGTCCCCAGGTGCCAGCCAAGCATAATCAAGGAAATGCCCATGAGCGCCAGCACCACTGCCAACCTGCGTCATGACTGGTCTTTGGCCGAAGTCAAAGCTCTCTTCGTCCAGCCCTTCAATGACCTGTTGTTCCAGGCGCAGACCGTGCACCGCGCGCATTTCGACGCCAACCGCGTCCAGGTGTCCACGCTGCTGTCGATCAAGACCGGCGCCTGCCCGGAAGATTGCAAATATTGTCCGCAGTCCGGCCACTACAACACCGGGCTGGAAAAAGAAAAGTTGCTGGAAGTGCAGAAAGTCCTCGAAGAGGCCGCCCGTGCCAAGGCCATCGGCTCGACCCGTTTCTGCATGGGCGCGGCGTGGAAGCATCCGTCGGCCAAGGACATGCCTTATGTGCTGGAGATGGTCAAAGGCGTGAAGGCCATGGGCCTGGAGACCTGCATGACCCTGGGCCGCCTCGATCAGGACCAGACCCAGGCCCTGGCCCAGGCCGGCCTGGACTACTACAACCACAACCTCGACACGTCGCCGGAGTTCTACGGCAGCATCATCACCACTCGTACCTACAGCGAGCGTCTGCAAACCCTGGCTTACGTGCGAGATTCGGGGATGAAGATCTGCTCCGGCGGCATCCTGGGCATGGGCGAGTCCCTGGACGATCGCGCCAACCTGCTGATCCAGCTGGCGAACCTGCCGGAGCATCCGGAATCGGTGCCGATCAACATGCTGGTAAAAGTCGCCGGCACGCCATTGGAAAACGCCGAAGACGTCGACCCGTTCGATTTCATTCGCATGCTCGCCGTAGCGCGGATCCTGATGCCCCAGTCCCATGTACGCCTGTCCGCCGGCCGCGAAGCGATGAACGAACAGATGCAGGCCCTGGCATTTTTCGCCGGTGCCAACTCGATTTTTTATGGCGACAAACTCCTGACCACCGCCAACCCGCAAGCCGACAAGGACATGCAACTGTTCGCTCGCCTGGGCATCCAGCCGGAGGCCCGCGAAGAGCATGCTGATGAAGTGCATCAGGCGGCTATTGAACAGGCGCTGGTGGAGCAGAAGAGCAGCGAGCAGTTCTACAACGCCGCCCTCTGAGCTGACGCAAAAAAAATGTGGGAGCGAGCCTGCTCGCGATGGCGATGGAGCATTCAACATTTATGTTGACTGGCACGCCGCTATCGCGAGCAGGCTCGCTCCCACAGGGGGATCTCCTCCAGTCTTTAAATAGCGGTTCACCCCGAGGCCTGCATGCCCTTCGATCTCGCCGCACGCCTGACTGCCCGTCGTGCCGAAAACCTCTATCGCCAGCGCCCGCTGCTCGAAAGCCCACAGGGGCCAGAGGTGGTGGTGGACGGCCAGCCGCTGCTGGCGTTCTGCAACAATGATTACCTGGGCCTGGCCAATCATCCGCAAGTGATCGAAGCCTGGCGCGCCGGTGCGGCGCGATGGGGAGTGGGTGGCGGTGCTTCCCATCTGGTGATCGGCCACAGCGGGCCTCATCATGCCCTGGAAGAAGCCCTGGCTGACTTGACTGGCCGCCCGCGGGCACTGCTGTTCACCACTGGCTACATGGCCAACCTTGGCGCTGTCACCGCATTGGTGGGGCAGGGTGATACGGTGCTGGAGGATCGACTCAACCACGCTTCGTTGCTCGACGCCGGGTTGCTGTCCGGCGCGCGCTTCAACCGTTATCTGCACAACGATGCCCAGAGCCTGGCCAACCGTCTGGAGAAAGCCACCGGCAATACGTTGGTGGTTACCGATGGTGTGTTCAGCATGGACGGTGACATCGCCGATCTGCCGGCCCTGGCCCGTGCAGCCAGGGCCAAGGGCGCCTGGCTGATGGTCGATGATGCCCACGGTTTCGGCCCGTTGGGGGCCAATGGCGGCGGGATCGTCGAACATTTTGGCCTGAGCCAGGATGACGTGCCGGTATTGGTCGGCACCCTGGGCAAAGCCTTCGGTACTGCCGGTGCTTTTGTCGCCGGCAGTGAAGACCTGATCGAAAGCCTGATCCAGTTCGCTCGTCCCTACATCTACACCACCAGTCAACCGCCGGCTCTGGCCTGCGCTACGCTCAAGAGCCTTGAGCTGCTGCGCAGCGAGCATTGGCGGCGCGAACATTTGCAGGTGCTGATCCGCCAGTTTCGCCACGGTGCCGAGCAGATCGGCCTGCAATTGATGGACAGTTTCACGCCGATTCAGCCGATCCTGATCGGCGATGCGGGGCGGGCGATGCGCTTGTCGCAGATGCTGCGTGAGCGGGGACTGATGGTCACTGCGATCCGCCCACCCACCGTGCCGGCCGGCAGCGCTCGTCTGCGCGTGACCTTGACCGCCGCTCACAGTGAGGCTCAGGTGCAGCTACTGCTGGAGGCATTGGCCGAGTGTTTTGCACAACTGGGACCGGAGCCAAGCCATGCGTGATCGACTGATATTGCTGCCTGGTTGGGGCTTGGGCGTTTCCCCGCTGGAGCCTCTGGCGGCTGCGCTGCAAGGGCTCGATGAACATCTGCGGGTCGAGATCGAGCCGTTGCCGGCACTGACCTCAAGCGACCTCAATGAATGGCTCGATGAGCTGGATGCCACATTGCCCCAGGATGCCTGGTTGGGTGGCTGGTCGCTGGGCGGCATGCTGGCCGGCGAGCTGGCGGCGCGTCGGGGCGAGCGCTGTTGCGGCTTGTTGACCCTGGCGAGCAACCCTTCTTTCGTGGCCCACGATCAATGGCCGAGCGCGATGGCCGGTGAAACCTTTGATGGGTTTCTCGCCGGGTGCGCCGCCGACCCGCGCCAGACCCTCAAGCGCTTCAGTTTGTTATGTGCCCAGGGTTGCAGCGATCCGCGCGGCTTGTCGCGATTGTTGCTGGCGGGTGCGCCTGTCACTTCGCCCGATGTGTTGATGGCCGGGCTCGAGCTGCTGGCGCAACTGGATACCCGCGCCGCCTTGCAGGGCTTCGGCGGCCCGCAGCTCCACGTGTTTGCCGGGCTCGACGCCCTGGTACCGGCTGAGGCAGCGGGTGAATTGCTGGTGTTGCTGCCCGATGTTGAAATCGGTCTGATCGAACAGACCGGCCACGGATTCCCTCTGGAAGACCCCCACGGTGTGGCGGGGGCGATTCAGGCTTTTTTGCATGAGTCCGATGATGACTGATTTGTCTGTTGCCAAATTGCCCGGTGCCTTGCCGGACAAGCGCCAGGTGGCGGCCTCGTTTTCCCGGGCGGCGACCAGTTACGACAGCGTGGCCGAGCTGCAGCGCGACGTAGGCCAGCAGTTGCTGGACCGGCTGCCTGCTTCGATCATGCCTGAGCGCTGGATGGACCTGGGTTGTGGCACCGGCTATTTCACGCGGGCGCTGGGTACGCGCTTCGGCGAGGTGACCGGGTTGGCGCTGGATATCGCCGAAGGTATGCTCAACCATGCTCGCCCTCAGGGCGGGGCTGCGCACTTTATAGCCGGTGATGCCGAGCGGTTGCCCTTGCAGGCCTCCAGCTGCGATTTGGTGTTCTCTAGCCTGGCGGTGCAGTGGTGCGCGGATTTTGCCTCGGTGTTGAACGAAGTCCATCGGGTTTTGAAACCCGGTGGCGTGTTTGCCTTTACAAGCCTTTGCGTCGGCACGTTGTACGAACTGCGCGACAGCTGGCGTCAGGTGGATGGCCTAGTGCACGTCAACCGTTTTCGCGGGTTCGAAACGTATCAACAGCTATGTGAGGCCAGCGGGCTGAACGTTATCAGCTTGGAAAACCGTCCCCATGTGATGTATTACCCGGACGTGCGCGGTCTGACCCATGAATTGAAAGCCCTCGGCGCCCACAATCTGAACCCCGGCCGGCCCGGCGGGTTGACGGGTAGGGCGCGGATCCTCGCACTGGTTGACGCTTACGAACAGTTTCGTCAGGTACAGGGTTTGCCCGCGACCTACCGGGTGGTTTACGCCGTGCTGGAGAAACCGCTATGAGCCAGGCTTATTTCATCACCGGTACCGACACCGACGTGGGCAAAACCACCGTCGCGGCTGGCCTGCTGCATGCTGCGCGACAGGCTGGCATGTGCACCGCCGCGGGTAAGCCCGTGGCCTCTGGTTGTGAAGTAACGCCCAAGGGCCTGCGCAACGCCGATGCCTTGGCGCTGTTGGCCGAATGCTCGGTGCCGCTTGAGTATGCCCAGGTCAATCCGGTGGCGTTCGAGCCGGCCATCGCGCCTCACCTGGCCGCTCGGGAAGCCGGCGTGGCCTTGACTGTGCAATCGTTGCTGGGGCCGATGCGTGAAGTGTTGGCCTTGGAGGCCGATTTCACTCTGATCGAAGGCGCGGGCGGCTGGCGCGTTCCGCTGGCCGATCAGGACAACCTCTCGGACTTGGCGATGGCGCTGGGGCTACCGGTGATCCTGGTGGTGGGCGTGCGCCTGGGCTGCATCAGCCACGCCCTGTTGACCGCCGAAGCCATCGCCCGGGACGGCCTGCAACTGGCGGGTTGGGTGGCCAATATCATCGACCCCAAGACATCGCGGCTGGAAGAAAATCTGGCGACCCTGGCCGAACGCCTGCCGGCGCCGTGCTTGGGGCGTGTGCCGAGAATCAAGGGCATCACCGCCGAAGCCGTAGCTGCGCATCTGCACCTGGATTTGCTGGACTACTAAGGTTTTCACTATGACAAGGCACTGTGCCATTAGTGTTTTTGTCGGGCCTTTTCCCCAGGCTTCTGTTTCAATGTCCGCTGTCTACCCTTCAAGAAGACGAGTTCTGCCATGGAAATCTCAGGAAATACCGCGTTCTATGCCGGTCTGAGCACTATTCAGACAGGGCAGAACCGTGTCGATCAGGCCTCTAGCCAGATTGCCAACAATACGATCGAGCGTTCGGTCACCAGCCAGTCGTCCGAACTGCAAGCCGATCGCTTGCGGTCGGTGGATCGCAGCCAGCAATCGGACTTGGCCAGCAACATGGTTGAAATGTCCCAGGGCAAATTTCAGGTCGAACTGGGCGTGAACGTGGCCAAGGCTTCCGATGAAATGCTCGGTACGTTGATCGACACTTTCGTCTGATTCTCTACTTCAGGTTTGTCAAAACGCCGCGATTATTCGCGGCGTTTTCGTCTCTAACTCCTTCTGGCTCAACTAATCTTTTCCTACGGACGCTGTGAGTGTTTCGCTGCGGTGAATTGCTGTGCCTGGGATTTTTTCAGGGACGATGACGAACGGCAAAAGATCGACGCTTGACAAGATTTAGGCGTAAACGTATGTTTCAAACAACTGTTTGACCGTCACAACAAATCCATGCGGTCGTTCATTCCCGGTTACATCAGCAGAGGTTTATCGCTATGCCTGACTACAAGGCCCCCTTGCGTGATATTCGCTTCGTTCGTGACGAACTGCTTGGCTATGAAGCGCACTATCAGAGCCTTCCGGCTTGCCAGGACGCAACGCCAGACATGGTTGACGCCATTCTCGAAGAAGGCGCCAAGTTTTGTGAGCAGGTGCTGGCACCGCTGAACCGTGTGGGCGACATCGAGGGCTGCACCTGGAGCGAATCCGGTGTGAAGACCCCGAGCGGCTTCAAGGAAGCCTACAAGCAATTCGTCGAAGGCGGCTGGCCAAGCCTGGCCCACGACGTTGAGCATGGTGGTCAAGGCCTGCCGGAGTCCCTGGGCCTGGCGGTCAGCGAGATGGTCGGCGAAGCCAACTGGTCGTGGGGCATGTACCCAGGCCTGTCCCATGGCGCGATGAACACTATTTCCGAGCACGGTACGCCCGAGCAGCAAGAGGCCTACCTGACCAAGCTGGTTTCCGGCGAATGGACCGGGACCATGTGCCTGACCGAGCCGCACTGCGGCACTGACCTGGGCATGCTGCGCACCAAGGCCGAGCCTCAGGCCGACGGTTCGTACAAGGTCAGCGGCACCAAGATCTTCATTTCGGCCGGCGAACACGACATGGCCGACAACATCGTCCACATCGTTCTGGCACGCCTGCCAGACGCACCGGCCGGTACCAAAGGTATTTCGCTGTTCATCGTTCCCAAGTTCCTGCCTAACGCCGACGGCTCCATCGGTCAGCGCAATGCGGTGAGCTGCGGTTCGCTGGAACACAAGATGGGCATCCACGGCAACGCCACTTGCGTGATGAACTTTGACGCGGCCACCGGTTTCCTGATTGGCCCGGCGAACAAAGGCTTGAACTGCATGTTCACCTTCATGAACACCGCACGCCTGGGCACCGCGCTGCAAGGTCTGGCTCATGCCGAAATCGGTTTCCAGGGTGGCCTGAAGTACGCCCGTGACCGTCTGCAAATGCGTTCCCTGACTGGCCCGAAAGCGCCGGACAAGGCTGCCGACCCGATCATCGTGCACCCCGACGTGCGTCGCATGCTGCTGACCATGAAGGCCTTCGCCGAAGGTAACCGGGCGATGGTTTACTTCACCGCCAAGCAAGTGGACATCGTCAAATACGGCGTCGATGAAGAAGAGAAGAAAAAAGCCGATGCACTGCTGGCGTTCATGACGCCGATCGCCAAGGCGTTCATGACTGAAGTCGGCTTCGAATCGGCCAACCACGGCGTGCAGATTTATGGCGGTCACGGTTTCATTGCCGAGTGGGGCATGGAGCAGAACGTTCGCGACAGCCGCATTTCGATGCTGTACGAAGGCACCACCGGCATCCAGGCCCTCGACCTGCTGGGCCGCAAAGTGCTGATGACCCAGGGCGAAGCGCTCAAGGGCTTCACCAAGATCGTTCACAAGTTCTGCCAAAGCAACGAAGGCAACGACGCGGTCAAAGAGTTCGTAGAACCTCTGGCTGCGCTGAACAAGGAATGGGGCGAGCTGACCATGAAGGTCGGTATGGCGGCCATGAAAGACCGCGAAGAAGTTGGCGCGGCCTCGGTGGATTACCTGATGTACTCCGGTTACGCCTGCCTGGCCTACTTCTGGGCTGACATGGCGCGCCTGGCGGCGGAAAAACTCGCCGCCGGCACCACCGAAGAAGCTTTCTACACCGCCAAGCTGCAGACCGCGCGCTTCTACTTCCAGCGCATCCTGCCACGCACCCGCACTCACGTGGCAACCATGTTGTCGGGCGCCAACAACCTGATGGACATGAAAGAAGAAGACTTCGCACTGGGCTACTAAGCCTTACGCGGTTCTTCTAAAAAAGCCGCTGCTTCCTTCGGGAGCAGCGGCTTTTTTGCGTCTGACCGCAACCCCTGTGGGAGCGAGCCTGCTCGCGATGACGGCGGCATATCCAACATCATTGTGGGCTGACCCACCGCTATCGCGAGCAGGCTCGCTCCCACAGGAGTTGTTGGCAATCGTGGAACAACATTCATCCAACAAAACCCTAAGAAAACATCCCCCCCTGCCGTTACAAGGATGGCAGTGTGACATCTGTCACATCTCGCGTGCCTTAATGCCCCAGTAGCAGGCACAATGCCATCTTTGATCAGCCGGGTCGGAGCTTTTACCCTTGCCGCGTTCTTCCGCTGTACGTCTCAGTCATTTCCTACCGTCATTGGTGCTATTGCTGGCGGGGCTTGCGGCTGCCTACGTCAAGGATCTCAATGTCTTTTTCACCTCCCTGTTCAACGTTCTTCCTACATTGGTGTTGTTGCTCGGAGGGGCGTACTGCGCCGTTTACCGACGTCAGCGTGAGCTGTTTCTGATGATCACGGTGTACATCGCCTATTTCCTGCTGGACACCCAGACCGACTTCTATCGCGACAACGGCAAGGTGCGCGATGACGCAGCGGTGGTGTTTCACCTCGTCTGCCTGTTGTTGCCGCTGTTGTTTGGCCTGTTCGCCGCGTGGCAGGAGCGGACTCATTTGTTCCAGGACATGGTGGCGCGGTTCGCGGTGCTGCTGATCTTTGGAAGCGTGGCGCTGGCCCTGGAGCAAAGTTTTCCCCAGGCACTGCTGTTGTGGCTTTCGGAGATCCGCTGGCCAGCGTTGCACGGTGCCTGGATGAGCCTGATCCAGTTGTCCTACCCGGTGTTCATCGCCGCCTTTGTGTTGCTGGCCTGGCAATACTGGCGCCATCCGCGACCGTTGCATGCCGCGCAATTGGTGGGTTTGCTCGGCGTGTTCTGGATGTTGCCCAAGACCTTCATCCTGCCATTCACCCTGAACATCATGTGCAGCCAGGTGATGCTGATGATCGCGGCGGCGGTCGCCCACGAGGCTTATCAGATGGCGTTCCGTGACGAACTGACCGGCCTGCCGGGGCGTCGGGCGCTGAATGAGCGCATGCAGCGCCTGGGTCGCAATTATGTCTTGGCGATGAGCGACGTGGACCATTTCAAGAAATTCAATGACACCCACGGCCACGACGTGGGCGACCAGGTGTTGCGTCTGGTCGCCAGCAAACTGTCGAAAATCAGCGGTGGCGGTAGGGCTTATCGCTACGGTGGAGAGGAATTTGCGCTGGTATTCGCAGGAAAAACCATCGAAGAGTGCATGCCTCATCTGGAAGTCATTCGCGAATCCATCGCGAACTACAGCATCCAGCTACGCAATCCCGACAGTCGTCCCCAGGATGATCAACAAGGTCGCCAGCGTCGTGCCGGTGCCGGGGCATCCAGTGTATCGGTGACGGTCAGCATCGGTGTGGCCGAGCGCATCGAACAGCGCACCCCCGAAGAAGTGCTCAAATCCGCTGACCAGGCTCTCTACAACGCCAAGGGAGCCGGGCGTAACTGTGTGATTGCCTATGGGCAGAACCGTCGCGGTGCGGTGCGCATGGAAGCGGCCGCGGGTTGAGTGATGATGGCGCATTCAGCGTCTGGACTGTGATTGTGAGCCTCGGTGGCCGGCAGTAGGTTTCAACGACCTGTTACCGGAGAAAACCACCATGCCCGAGTACAAAGCCCCGCTGCGCGACATGCGCTTTCTGATCGATCACGTCTTCGATTTCCCTGGCCGCTATGCCGAACTGGGCGCCAGCGATGCCAGCCCGGACATGGTCAGCGCGATCCTCGAGGAAGGCGCCAGGTTCTGTGAGAATGTGCTGGCGCCGCTCAATCGCTCCGGTGACGAAGAAGGCTGCCATTTCGACAACGGCGTGGTCACCACGCCTACAGGCTTCAAGCAGGCTTTCGCACAGTACGTGGAGGGCGGCTGGCACGGGCTGGCGGCGGACCCGACTTACGGCGGCCAAGGATTGCCCAGTTCCCTGGGCCTGGTCATCAGCGAAATGGTCGGCTCCAGCAACACCTCCTGGGGCATGTACCCGGGCCTGACCCATGGTGCGATGTCGGCCATTCATGCCCACGGCACCGAAGAGCAGAAACAGGCCTACCTCACCAAGCTCACGGCCGGTCAATGGACCGGCACGATGTGCCTCACCGAAGCCCATTGCGGCACGGACCTGGGCATCATCAAGACCCGAGCCTTGCCTCAGGCCGATGGCAGCTACGCGATTACCGGCAGCAAGATTTTCATTTCCGCCGGCGAACACGACATGAGCGACAACATCATTCACTTGGTGCTCGCCAAACTGCCGGATGCGCCTGCCGGGACCAAAGGTATCTCGCTGTTCATCGTGCCCAAGTTCCTGCCGGACGCCAGTGGCGAAGCGGGACCGCGCAATGGCGTCTCCTGCGGCTCGATCGAGCACAAGATGGGCATCAAGGCGTCCGCCACCTGCGTGCTTAATTTCGACGGGGCCAAGGGATTCTTGATCGGCGAGCCGAACAAGGGTCTGAACTGCATGTTCACCATGATGAACCATGCCCGGCTGGGCACCGGCATGCAGGGCCTGTGCCTCGGGGAAGCGAGCTTCCAGGGCGCGATCAAATATGCCAACGACCGTTTGCAGATGCGCTCGCTGACCGGCCCCAAGGCGCCGGAAAAAGCCGCCGATCCGATCATCGTCCACCCCGATGTGCGCCGGATGTTGCTGACCATGAAAGCCTTCAACGAGGGCAACCGGGCACTGACTTACTTCACCGCGCAACTGCTGGATATCGCACACCTGAGCAGCGACGAAACCGCCCGCCAGGAGGCCGAAGACCTGCTGGCGTTCCTCACCCCGATCTGCAAGGCTTTCATGACCGATACTGGCCTGGAAGTAACCAACCACGGCATGCAGGTGTTTGGCGGCCATGGTTTCATTCGTGAGTGGGGCATGGAACAGCTGGTGCGCGACTGCCGTATTGCGCCGATCTATGAAGGCACCAACGGCATCCAGGCCTTGGATCTATTGGGGCGCAAGGTGCTGGGCAGCCAGGGCAAGTTGCTGCGAGGGTTCACCAAAATCGTCCATAAGTTCTGCGCCGCCAACGCTGAACATCCACAGCTCAAGGATTACGTCGCGCAACTCAACGGGCTCAACCAGCAATGGGGCGAACTGACCACCCGGGTTGGCATGGCGGCCATGAAGAACCCCGATGAAGTCGGCGCCGCTTCGGTGGACTATCTGATGTACAGCGGTTACATCATCCTGGCCTATCTGTGGTTGCGCATGGCGTTGGTGGCCCAGGCGCAACTGGATGCAGGCGAAGGTGACGCTGATTTCTGCCGGGGCAAACTGGCGACCTGTGAGTTTTACTTCAAGCGCCTGCTGCCAAGGACCGCTGCCCATCGGGCCGCGGTGGAGGCGGGGAGCGATTGCTTGATGAAGTTGCCGGCGGAGTTGTTTGCCCTTTGATGTGAGGGGGACAAAGATCGCAGGCTTCGCCAGCGCCTACAGACGTGCGCATATTCCCTGTAGGAACTGGCGAAGCCTGCGATCTTTTCTGCGGTGACTAAAAATAACAAAACAGTCACTGGCTGACCCTATGTGTCGCAAAAGTTGTTGGGGTACACTCAGGCCACTGCAAAAACCGTTTTCTTACGAACCAATTGTTTAGATCTTGCGAGGTTTGCCATGGCTGACTACAAAGCGCCCCTGCGCGATATGCGCTTCGTCCTCAATGAAGTGTTCGAGGTCGCGAAGCTCTGGGCTCAACTGCCGGCGCTGGCCGAGACCGTAGACGCTGAAACCGTCGAGGCGATCCTTGAGGAAGCCGGCAAAGTCACCAGCAAAAGCGTTGCCCCCCTCAGCCGTGCAGCTGACGAAGAAGGTTGCCACTGGGCTGACGGTGCCGTCACCACGCCAGCCGGTTTCCCACAGGCCTACAAGACTTACGCTGAAGGCGGCTGGGTCGGTGTCGGTGGTGATCCGACCTACGGCGGCATGGGCATGCCCAAGGCTGTTTCGGCTCAGGTCGAAGAAATGGTCAACTCCGCCAGCCTGTCCTTCGGCCTGTACCCCATGCTGACCGCCGGGGCTTGCCTGTCGATCAATGCTCACGCCAGTGAAGAGCTGAAAGCAGCCTACCTGCCGAACATGTACGCCGGCGTCTGGGCCGGTTCCATGTGCCTGACCGAGCCGCATGCCGGTACGGACCTGGGCATCATTCGCACCAAGGCCGAACCTCAGGCCGACGGTTCCTACAAGGTCAGCGGCACCAAGATCTTCATTACTGGCGGCGAACACGATCTCACCGAAAACATCATCCACCTGGTGCTGGCAAAGTTGCCGGACGCACCGGCAGGCCCTAAAGGCATCTCGCTGTTCCTGGTGCCCAAGTTCATGGTTAACGCCGACGGCAGCCTGGGGGCGCGTAACGCGGCCAATTGCGGGTCGATCGAACACAAGATGGGCATCCAGGCGTCCGCCACCTGTGTGATGAACTTTGACGACGCCGTGGGTTATCTGGTCGGCGAGCCGAACAAAGGCCTGGCGGCGATGTTCACCATGATGAACTACGAGCGTTTGGGTGTGGGTATCCAGGGCCTGGCCACCGGTGAGCGCTCCTACCAGAACGCCATCGAATACGCCCGTGACCGCCTGCAAAGTCGTTCGCCAACCGGTGCGCAGAACAAAGACAAAGTCGCTGACCCGATCATCGTCCACCCGGACGTGCGCCGGATGTTGCTGACCATGAAAGCTTCGAACGAAGGTGGCCGGGCATTTTCCACCTACGTGGCGATGCAACTGGACACCGCCAAGTTCAGCGAAGACCCGGCCACCCGCAAGCGTGCCGAAGATCTGGTGGCCTTGCTGACCCCGGTGGCGAAGGCGTTCCTGACTGATCTGGGACTGGAAACCACTGTCCATGGCCAGCAGATTTTCGGCGGCCACGGCTACATTCGCGAATGGGGTCAGGAGCAACTGGTGCGTGACGTGCGCATCACCCAGATCTACGAAGGCACCAACGGTATCCAGGCGCTGGACCTGGTAGGGCGCAAGATCGTCGGCAGTGGCGGGGTGTTCTACAAGCTGTTCGCTGACGAAATCCGCCACTTCACGGCTACCGCGAGCAGTGATCTGGCCGAGTTCACCAAGCCGTTGAACGACGCTGTCGGTACGCTGGATGAGCTGACCGAATGGCTGCTGGACCGGGCGAAAAGCAACCCGAACGAAATCGGCGCGGCTTCGGTGGAATACCTCCAGGCGTTCGGCTACACCGCCTACGCCTATATGTGGGCACTGATGGCCAAGGCGGCCTTGGGCAAAGAAGCGCAGGATGATTTCTATGCGAGCAAACTGGGCACGGCGCGGTTCTACTTCGCCCGTCTGCTGCCGCGCATCCACTCCCTGAGTGCCTCGGTGAAGGCGGGTAGCGAGTCACTGTTCCTGCTGGACGCTGGGCAGTTTTGAAATCTGACGGCGTGTAAGCAAATGCTTACACGCCGTGCTGGCGTTTTCCCTCTATCGGCTGATTGGATCCAGAGCTAATCTACTTCACATGGACGTCGCGCAGGATGCGCAAAGCAAAAACACGGACACGTAGGATTCTGCCAGGATGGCGGAGCGAAATGGATGTCAGGGAAACAGTCTGCAAAGCCCCGCTTCGGCGGGGTTTTCTTTTGTCCGCGTTTTTATCTTCCCGCGCTTTATCCCTTCTGGATGGCTTCGCACTGAACCCTGACGAGCGGTCGGGTGTCCATGTGCTATATGGCAATGTGGCCATCGCCAATCAGGAGTCATCCATGGATATCATTCGAATCATCATCGCCATCCTGCTGCCGCCATTGGGTGTGTTTCTGCAAGTGGGCTTCGGCGGGGCATTCTGGCTCAACATCCTGCTGACTCTGTTGGGTTACATCCCGGGTATCGTGCATGCGGTGTACATCATCGCCAAGCGCTGAATTTGTTGGTTTGCACAAATCCCCTGTGGGAGCGAGCCTGCTCGCGATAGCAGTAGATCCAGTCAAAATCTCCATGGACTGATCCACCGTTGTCGCGAGCAGGCTCGCTCCCACATTTGGTTTTGCATTTGCCCTATAGGGGGCCATCCATCACCCTGCGATAGAACAACCATTCATGTTCCAGCGCATGAGCCTGGTTGATCGCCTTGCGAAAGCCATGGCGCTCATCGGCGTAGTAATGCGCTTCTACCGCGATGCCGTTGTTCTGCAATGCCTCGACCATATCGCGTGTCTGCTGCGGCACGACCACGGCATCCAGTTCACCCTGGAAAAATATCACCGGGGTGCGGATCTGATCAGCGTGCAGCAGTGGCGTGCGGTCCCGATAGCGTTCGGCGTCCTGTTGCGGGTCGCCGATCAGCCAGTCCAGATAATCGCCTTCGAATTTGTGCGTGGCCTGGCCCAGGGCGACGGGGTCGCTGACACCATAGAGACTGGCGCCGGCACGGAACACGTCATGGAACGCCAGGGCGCAAAGAGTCGTGTAGCCGCCGGCACTGCCGCCACGAATGAACGCGCGACGGCCATTGATCAAGCCTTGTTCCTCAAGGTACGTGACCGCCGCGCAGGCATCCTCGACGTCCACCACCCCCCAATTCAAACACAGCGCCTGTCGATAGGCCCGGCCATAACCGCTGCTGCCGCGGTAATTGAGATCGGCTACGGCAAAGCCGCGCTGGGTCCAGTACTGGATGCGCGGATCAAAAATGGGATAACACGCCGAGGTCGGCCCGCCATGGATGAACACCACCAATGGCGGCTTCTCTTCGGCGTTCATGGCCGGGTAAAAGAACCCATGGGCTTGGCTGGAAGCCGAGGGATAGCGCAGGGTTCGGGGGCGACTGATGTGTTCGACGGGCAACGGCGCAACGCCACCGGCGAGCACCACCACTGCATGGTTTTGCCGCTCAATGGCTATCACCGCCGACGGGCTGATTGGCGAAGCGGCGATGGCATAAATGAACCGCTCATCGAGTGCCAGGCTGCGAAAACGCGAATAGGAGCCGCTGAAATCCTCGTATACGCCGTCACTGCGGCAGAGGCCCAGTCGCCCGAACCCCGCCTCGGTCCAGCTCGCCAGGTAAGCGCTTTCGCCCAGCGGCAGCCAGGTACAGCCGCCCAGTTGCCAGGGTGCTGGGGCGTGATCGGCTTCGGCGGCGGGCAGCGGCTCCAGGCCGTCGGCGGATTCAATCCAGGGCTGCCAATAACCGTCACGATCACTCAGGCAATAAAGGCGACCGGAATCATCAAAACGCGGTTGCTGAATGGACTCCTCGTGACCGCTGCCCGCGACGCAACGCGGCTCATTCCAGGCGCCAGCGTTGCGCTCGGCCAGCATCAGTCTCGTTGACGTCCACGGTTGATGGGGGCGGCTCCACTCAATCCAGGCCAGTCGTCGACCATCTGGACTCAAGGTCGGCGCGGCGTAGAAGTCCGCACCTTCGGCCAGCAGATGTCGCTGATGATCTGCCAGGCCGATCGAGACCAGGCGATGCTGATTGGCCTGCTCCTCCACCGCCAGCACCTGGCCGCAAGCGAAGTGAAGATCGCCATAACGACAATCACCTGAGGTCAGCGCCACGGGTTGTTCGCCGGCCAGCGACTGGTGATACACCTGCTGATCGGCCTCATTGACGAACAGCACACTGTCGTCGCTCAGGCAGAACGAACCGCCGCCGTATTCATAAACCCGGCTGCGGACACTGAACCCGTCCGGGGTCAGGCATCGGGCCTTGGCATCCTGCCAATGCCAGATCCGGCAGGCACCGTCTTCGGGACGGTATTGATTCCAGAACAGTCCAAGGGGCCCGGCTTGCAGCTCAGTGAAGTCGATGCCTGCCGCAACGGCCTGGGCTGCGCTGAAAGAATCAGCCTTTGGCGATGAGGCGTGAGTTTCGTTCATTGCGAAAGGCCAGTTGTTCAATCGTCTGAGTGGCATGCTCGGCGTCTTCCCGAGCCTGAAGAATCATCCCGTGATGCTCGGATTTGCTGCACACCGGGTCGGCATTGCTCGCATCGCCCGTGAGCATGAACGCCTGGCAGCGACAGCCGCCGAAGTCCTTTTCTTTTTCATCACACGAGCGGCACGGCTCGGGCATCCAGTCATAGCCGCGGAAACGATTGAAGCCGAACGAGTCGTACCAGATGTGCTGCATGCTGTGGTCACGCACGTTGGGAAATTGCACGGGCATCTGACGGGCGCCGTGACAGGGCAATGCGGTGCCGTCCGGCGTGACGGTCAGGAAAATGCTGCCCCAGCCGTTCATGCAGGCCTTGGGGCGTTCTTCATAATAGTCCGGGGTGACGAAGATCAACTTGCACGGATGCCCTTGGGCTTCCAGTTTGGCGCGGTATTCGTTGGTGATACGTTCGGCACGCACCAGTTGTTCCCGGGTGGGCAGCAGGCCGACGCGGTTGAGCTGCGCCCAGCCGTAGAACTGGCAGGTGGCGAGTTCGACGAAGTCGGCTTCAAGGGCGATGCACAGCTCGATAATGCGGTCGATCTTGTCGATGTTGTGCCGATGGGTGACGAAGTTCAGCACCATCGGATAGCCGTGGGCCTTGACCGCCCGGGCCATTTCCAGTTTTTGCGCGAAGGCTTTCTTTGAGCCGGCCAGCAGGTTGTTCACCTGTTCGTCGCTGGCCTGGAAACTGATCTGGATGTGGTCGAGGCCGGCCTTTTTGAAATCGCTGATTTTCTGCTCGGTCAAGCCGATGCCTGAGGTGATCAGGTTGGTGTAGAAACCCAGCCTGCGCGCCTCGGCGATCAGTTCGGCCAGGTCCTGGCGCACCAGCGGCTCGCCGCCGGAAAAGCCCAATTGCGCGGCGCCCATCTCACGCGCCTCGCGAAACACCTTGAACCACTGCTCGGTACTCAGCTCCTTGCCCTGTTCGGCGAAGTCCAGCGGATTGGAGCAGTACGGGCATTGCAACGGGCAACGGTAGGTCAGCTCGGCCAACAGCCACAGCGGCAGGCCGACTTCAGGCTTGGGCGGCAGGCTTGTGGCGTCAGACAAGTTCGATCCAATGCTCTGCACGGGCGACCTCCATGAATTGCTCGATGTCGTCACCGAGTTCCGGCACGTCGGGGAACTGTTTGGCCAACTCGCCAATGATGGCGGCCACATCCCGTTCACCGTCGATCAGGCCGCCAATCAGCGAAGCGCTGTCGTTGAGCTTGATCATGCCTTCAGGATAGAGCAGCACGTGGCCCTTCTGTGCCGGCTCGTACTGGAAACGATAGCCGGGGCGCCAGCGTGGGGTCTTGCTGCGATCGAAACTCATAAGGTAATTCCTTTGTGCCACACCCGTTGCCCGGTCACGCTGTGATAGGGCGGGCGGTTCAATTCGTAGGCCATGCTCATGGCATCGAGCATGCTCCAGAGGATGTCCAGTTTGAACTGGAGAATCTCCAGCATGCGCTCCTGGCCTTCGCGGGTGGTGTAATGCTGCAAGGTAATCGCCAGGCCGTGCTCCACGTCACGCCGGGCCTGGCCCAGGCGGGTGCGGAAATATTCGTAGCCGGCGGGGTCGATCCAGGGGTAATGCTGCGGCCAGCTGTCCAGGCGCGACTGATGGATCTGCGGTGCGAACATTTCGGTCAGGGAGCTGCTGGCGGCTTCCTGCCAAGAGGCGCGGCGGGCGAAGTTGACGTAGGCATCCACCGCGAAGCGCACGCCCGGCAGCACCAGTTCCTGGGAGCGCAGTTGATCGGGATCCAGGCCAACCGCCTGACCCAGCCGCAACCAGGCTTCGATGCCGCCGTCTTCGCCGGGCGCGCCGTCATGGTCGAGCAGGCGCTGGATCCACTCGCGGCGGATTTCCCGGTCCGGGCAGTTGGCCAGGATCGCGGCATCCTTGAGCGGGATGTTCACCTGATAGTAAAAACGGTTCGCGACCCAGCCCTGGATCTGCTCGCGAGTGGCGCGGCCCTCATACATCGCCACGTGATACGGGTGATGGATGTGGTAATACGCACCCTTGGCACGCAGGGCCGCTTCGAACTCGGCGGGGGACAGGGGGGTGTCAGTCATTGCGGTTCTCCGGGCAATTCCCGTGGATTCTGTGGCGTCAGGGTTGGCCCCATCGCGAGCAGGCTCGCTGCCACACTTGATCTGTAACGCATGAAATATCCGGTACGACTCAAACTTCTGTGGGGCGATCCTGCTCGCGATGGCGTCTCATCAGCCAGCAGCGATTGGCTGACTCAGCGCACACCCACTCCCACAATCGTCGCGCCCGTCCTACAACTCAATACTCATTCCGTCGTAAGCCACTTCAATCTTTCGACGTACAAGCTCGGCCAGCTCGGGCGAGTCTTCGTCGAGGATCGGGTTGGTATTGTTGATATGAATAAGGACCTTGCGCGGCTCGGGCAGTTGCTCCAGCACTTCGATCATCCCGCCAGGCCCGTTCTGTGCCAGATGGCCCATCTCGCGACCGGTGCGGGTGCCGACGCCACGACGCTGCATTTCATCGTCGTCCCACATCGTGCCGTCCACCAACAGGCAATCGCTGCCGGCCATGATCTCCAGCAAAGGCTCGTCGACTTTGCCCAGGCCTGGGGCGTAAAACAGCTTGCCGCCGGTGCGCAGGTCTTCGACGATCAGGCCGATGTTGTCGCCTGGGTGCGGATCGAAGCGGTGCGGTGAATAGGGCGGCGCTGCGCTGCGCAGCGGCAGGGGAGTGAAGCGCAGGTTCGGGCAGGCCGGGATGGTGAACGGCTGGTCGAGTTCGATGCGGTTCCAGCTCAGCCCGCCGTTCCAGTGGGTCAGCATGTTGAACAGCGGAAAACCGGTGCTCAGGTCTTCATGGACCATGTCGGTGCACCAGACTTGATGCGGGCAGCCTTCGCGCAGGCTGAGCAGGCCGGTGGTGTGGTCGATCTGGCTGTCCATCAGAATGATGGCGCCGATACCGGTGTCCCGCAGTGCCCGACCCGGTTGCATCGGGGCGAATCCTTGGAGCTGGGCGCGAATGTCCGGGGAGGCATTGCACAGCACCCAGTTCACGCCATCATCGGAAATCGCGATGGACGACTGAGTGCGTGCCTGGGCTCGCAGGCTGCCGTTGCGAAAACCTGCGCAATTGGCGCAGTTGCAATTCCACTGGGGGAAACCGCCGCCGGCGGCGGAACCTAGAATCTGGACAAACATGGCCGCTCCATCTGCAAACCGAAATAAAAAACGCCCCGGCTGACCGAGGCGTTGTGCTGCGCGTTCAACCGCCTGCAGCAATCAACGGCTGGCGAAGTACATGGTGACTTCGAAACCGATACGCAGGTCGATATATGCGGGTTTGGACCAAGACATGGAAATACTCCTTTAGGTGGGATGCTGTCATCAGGATGGGTCGGTTGAGACCTATACATATAGTCCACCTCCGAAGGGAGATGTTCAGATGCTTAGGCGGCTATGTTACTAAATCTGACATATTCGTTGGCTGCAATTCTCCAAGAAAGCTCATTGCACAGACTGTAATGATCATGGCACCGCGTGCCAGGGCTCTCCAGGGCAGGCTCCATTGGTCAGGCAGTAGCGTGCACTTTCGGCGCTAGTCAGATGCCGCACGGCGTCCATCAGCTGTTCTCGATTCACACGCATGATGGCGTCGGGCAATTGCTCAAGATAATCCGACGGGTGGCCAGCGAGTTTGCCCTGCCAGAGCAGTTCGGCCGCTTGGGCGCAGGGCAGGACGGCGCTCTGGAATTGGGCGGCGAGGGCCTGCTGCTGACTGGCCAGCGTCGAATCGTCGAGCTGCTGGAGCAGGTCCGGCAGGCCGCTCAGGAACTGGTCGATATGGGCGATCAACTGGGCCGCCGAGGCGCTGGGTGATTGGACACCGAACAACAAACCGGTCTGCCCATCGATCTGCTTCACACCGCTGAACACTGCGTAACCCAACTGCAACTCGACCCGCAGGCGCTGGTAAAACGCTGTTTGACACAGCTGTGCCAGCAACCGCCATGCGGCTTCGTCGCGCAGGGCTCGGGTAGGCGTGGGACAAAACAACAACACGGCCTGTTCGTCGCCGTGGGTCTGAAGGGTGTGCCAGATCGGCTGCCCGCAAGGGGAGGCCGGTTGGGCTTGCTGGCCGGCAATGCCGGGCACCCGGGCCAGCACCGGGCCCATTGCTCCCTGGGTGGCGGCCGAGAGACCGATGGCCAGTGCGTCCCAATGCGCCGTCGTCCACACGCTGTTGTCGCGATCGGGCAGCGCCAAGGCTGACGATGAGGAGTTTTGCTGGCAATGAATCGGCAGCTCCTTCAACAGGTGTCGAATCGGTATCAGTGCAGGTTCGCTCTTCGCTGGCGCCGGCGGCAGTGGTTGTCCCAGCTTCGTCAGGATGTGCTCGAGCACCAAGGGCATCGGTGCCTGCAGGCCAACCAGCTTCAGCAGCCATTGGTCGGCGCAGGGCTCAAAGGTGACTTCCACGCCGGCCTGCTGCGCATCTTCACGCAGATCCTGCAGGTGCCGATCAAGCCTGGCCGAGAGGTCGAGCGGGGGCAGCGTCGCCAGGCGCCAGCGCAGATACACCGCGCCTTGCGAGGTGTTGTCCGCCAGCCCTTGGCTGAACTGCATGGGGGAACGTTCCCGCCGGCCCCGGGAGCGGTCCTGGGCGAAGGTGCGCAGACCGCGATGGGCGCTGGTCTGGCCGCGTATCAACCCGGTACGGGGTGGTTCGCTTGCCGTTTGCAGGAACGGGTTGGGCGCGGGCAGTTGCCATTGCCCGGTGACGTGCTCCGCCGGGTGCAATTGCTTGAGAATTTCCCTGAGCCGCGACAGATCGTTTTCCGACAGTTGAACATCACGTTCTTCATTGTCCCAACGGGCCAGTTGCAACGCCGTCGCGGTCTCCTGCCGACGTTGCAGGCGGGCGCTGAACTCATCGCGCAAGGGCGCCCAGTCGTCCTGGGCGGCGAAAAATCCCAACCAATCGTGCAGCAATGGCTGAATGTCGTTCAGTGCGTGATCGTTGTCGAGTTTGAACTCGATGTGCAACAGCGCCTGCTCGGCAAACTCGTACAGCGCCGATGCCTTGAGGCTGTCAGCCAGACCGCGTTGACGCAAGGTGGCGAGCAGGCCCCCCGGTTTGCTGTTATTCAGCCATGTGCAGAGAAAATCCATGGTTTGCGGCGAGGCGACGGGCAAACCTTCGAAGGCGTACAGCAGATCGAGACGTCCTGGGCTGACCTGTTGATAACCGGACTGGTGCGATGCCATCAGCTCTGGCGCCGGCTGTCGGGTGACCGCTTCACCCGCAGGCACATCGCCGCTGAACTGCTCGGCCAGTGCCTTCATGGCTTCGATGCTTTGCGGGCCGGCTAGACTCAGCGTCATTTGGCCGCTCTGGTAGAACCTTCGATAAAAGTCTTGCAGTGCCATTTGGAACTCGGCCCGCTGCACCGCGAGGCTGTCGCGATTACCCGCATGGAAACCTCGCAGTGGATGAGCTGCGGACAGTCCTTCGTGCAGGGCCACTTGTCGCTGGGCCGTGGGGTCCTGAGACCAGGCGATGAATTCCGCGTGCAGCACTTCTCGCTCGCGCAATTGGACGGTTTCATCCAGGCGCGGATGGGAGAGCATGTCCCCGAGTCGCTCCAGGCCGCCGGCAAAGGCAGCCGGTGGTAATTCGAAGAAGAAATCGGTGGTGCGATCGCTGGTGCGGGCATTGACCTGGCCGCCATGCCGTTGCACGTAGGTCATCAGGTTCTGCTCTGTGGGAAACCGCTCAGTGCCGAGGAAGAAAAGATGTTCGAGCAAGTGCGCCAGTCCCGGCCAGGCGAGCGGCGCATCATGGCTGCCGACCGCCACCCGCAGCACCGCAGCGCTGCGCTTGAGGCCGGGGACATGGCGCAATGTCACTCGCAAGCCGTTGGCCAGGGTTTCAGTGTGGGGGCAGAAGGAATCGACGGCCGACATGAGCGTTTCCAGAACAGAGAAGCGCTCATGCTAGCGGATTAGGGAGCGTTCTCAATCAGTGTTTGTTCAAGTCGTCGTAAAGCTCAGGGCGGCGGTCATGCAGGTAGTTGTAGGCCGCACGGCAATCCTCAATCAGTTGCCGATCCAGTTCCCCCACGATCAAGGCCTCGTCCAGCCCGGCAAGGGCAGGGCGGCTGCCATCCGGGGCGGCGATGCTGCTTTGCCCGCAGTACTGCAATTCACCTTCATGACCGCAATAGTTGGCGTAAGCCACAAAACACTGGTTCTCGATGGCTCGGGCGCGCACGGTGACATCGGCGATGAACTCATAGGGCTGCATGTTGGCGGTGGGCACCAGGATCAGTTCGGCGCCGGCCAGGGCCAGGCGCCGGGCGTTTTCCGGAAACTCCAGGTCATAGCAGATCAGAAAGCCGAGCTTCCAGCCGTTAAGCTCGACGATGGGCAGCTCGCTATCGCCAGCGCTGAACATCGCGTGGTCCAGATCGCCAAACAGGTGACTCTTTCGATAATTTGCCAGGCGTTCGCCGTGGGCGTCGATCAGTTGCACCGCGTTGTAAATCTGCCCATCTTCGCTGCGTTCCGGGTAGCCATAGGCGATCGCCAGACTGGCCGCCTTGGCGATGCGAGCGATCTGCTGCGCCCATTCGCCGTTGTAGACCTCGGCCAATACATTCACCGCGTCGACGCCAATGTTGTAGCCGGTCAGGAACATTTCCGGCAACACCAACACATCGGCGCCCCTGGCCTCCAGCGCCACCTGATGCAGGCGTTGCAGGTTGGCGGCCGGGTCCAGCGGCAGCGGTGAACATTGGTAAAGGGCTACACGCATCAAAAACTCCTTTTATTCGGGCAGGGCGATCGGACCGATTTCGTCGAACACGTCACCTGGCCCCGGGTTCTCGGGGTGAGTTTCACCGCCGAAGTGCTTCATGATTCCCCACACGGCATTGAGTGAGGTTTGTACCGCGCCCTCAACCCAGGCCGGTGTCCATGAGACGTCATCGCCGGCGATAAAGATCCCTCGCTGTTCGGCCGGCATGTCGTCCTGCATGAAATGGGCGTACATGCGCTGGTTGTAGCGATAGTGGCCGGGCAGAGCACCTTTGAATGCGCCGAGGAAATGCGGGTCGGCTTCCCAGGAGACGGTGATCGGATCGCCGATGATCCGTGCGGCGATGTCCACCTTGGGGTAAATCTTCTTCAAGGCGTCGAGCGCCAGCTTCACGCGTTTTTCCACCGGATGGGGGAGCATTTTCAGCGCATCGCTCATCCACGAGTACGACAGGCAAATGACCCCTGGCTTGTCATCGCCATTGTCGAACAGATAGGTGCCACGGGTGAGGCGGTCAGTGAGGGTCATGCTCATCAGGTCGCGGCCGGTTTCCGGATCCTTGTCCTTCCAGAAGGGCCGGTCGACCATCACGAAAGTCTTCGACGATTGCATGTAGCGGGTGCGGTCCAGGGCCATCCACATTTTTTGCGAGAACAGCGCCTCTTCGCATTCGATCTGAGTGGTCAGCAGCCAGCTTTGGCAGGTGACCAGCACCGCGGCATATTCGCGGGTGTTGTCCCACACGTCGGTCACGCTGAACCGGCCATCGTCGGCGCGCGCGATGCGCTTCACACCGCTGCGCGGGGCGCCCAGGTGCAAGGAGTTGAGGCTGGTACCTTCTGGCCAGTGCGCGCAGCGCTCCGGCACATGCTTCCAGATGCCATGGGGCACCTGCTCGACGCCACCGACCACCAGATGCTGATGATCGTCGCAATTGGTCATCACCACGCGGAAAATTTCCAGCATCGAATTGGGGAAGTCCGAGTCCCAGCCGCCGGTGCCGAAACCCACCTGGCCGAACACTTCACGGTGCTGGAACGAGAGTTTGGCAAACGCCTTGGACGTGGCGACGAAGTCGTAAAAAGTGCGGTCGTCCCACAGGGGGACCAGGGTGTTCCACAGTTCCTTGAGGCGTGGCACGTCGCGGTCGCGAATCGCCTGCTGGATATCGCCGAAGCGCGAACCGTCCTCCAGCGCATCGGCCCAGGCGTCGGCCACTTCCTGGAACAATGCCGGCAGGTCGGCCAACTTTTGTGCGTAGTAGGTCTGGCCTTCCAGATCGATGACCGTGCTGCCCGAGGCCGGGGTCAAAGGGTTGGGAAACGGTTTGGTCTCCAGGCCCAGTTTGTCGACGTAGTGATAGAACGCCGTGGACGACACCGGAAACCGCATGCCCCCCAACTCGGCAACGACACCCTCGGCGCCGTTGAACGCTTGTGAGCGCAGGCGCCCACCCATTTTCGACGCTTCGTAGACCACCGGCTTGAGGCCCAGCTTCATCAACTCGTAGGCCGCCACCAGACCGGCGATCCCGGCACCGACAATCGCGACTTCTGCCCCGTGGTTGTGGGCGGGAATACTGCCCAGGCCGGCGGGATGCTCGATCCAGTCGTCAAAAGCGAAAGGAAAGTCCGGCCCGAAAATGGTGATGGGCTTCTTGCCGTCTGCTGGGTGGCGATTGTTCTTGTTCATGGCTGACCTTGATTGGGCGACTCGACGCGGCTTTCGCGTCTGAGTATAGGAAAGATGCCAGCCATTCTAGAGAGGGTGAAACACGTTAATAAGACGCAATGTGTCGTCGTTCTGGATTGTTATCAGTCATTTTGATGTGTGGGTTGGTCGTAGTGACGAGTCTGAGCCTGGTGAGTATGGGTATTCTGGCGAAGGCGGTGGGCGGTTACTGGGGAGGCTGGCTGTGCTCGGGTCTTCGTGAGCAAGCCCGCTCTGACAGGTAAGTCGCACCCCTCTAGACCGGCTGCCCCCGATCGATCTTGCTGCTGAGGATGATCGAAGTGGTGGTTTTCTCCACCCCATCCACACTGCCAATCTGATCCAGTAACTGATCCAGCTGCTCCGGTGAATCCGTGCGCAGCCAGGCCACATAGTCGAATTCGCCGCTGACCGCACACAGTTGCTGGACCTGGGCCATCGCACTCAAGCGCCGCAGCACGTCCTTGCCGGAGCGCGGTTGAACCTTGATGCCGACGTAAGCCTGTAACCCGCCGTCTATCACCCGCTGCCCCAGACGCACGCCGTACCCGGTGATGACCTTGGTTTTTTCCAGCCGTGCCAGCCGCGAAGTCACGGTGGTGCGGGCGATGCCCAATTGTCGGGCGAGCATGGCGACGCTTTCCCGGGCATTGATTTGCAGGGCGGCGATCAGTTGGCGGTCGATTTCGTCGAGGACGGGAGGGCGGGTGTCAGACAAGATGGGCTCCGGCGTGGATATCGGTGGCTGGCATGTTACAGGCTCGCATGCCTTTGCCACCTACTCCATTGGGATGCGCTCGGGAATGCCTGCCACCATGACGTTGGTCATGGTGGCAGTATCCGCAGATTTGACGATGCTGGCATCAGCCCGTTTCAGATGCGGCCGCAGCCCAATCCAGGCTGCGACCGGGCCGGGATCATTTCCAGCGATTGGTATCCCATGCCTTGCGGTCGAGATCGAGGTCGGGGAAATTTGCCGGATCGAAGACCGGCCTTGCCACACCGGCTTTCAACTGCGCGCGGAAGTCGTTGATCACCCGTATCGCGGTAGGGAACAGCATCAAAATCGCAATCAGGTTCACCAGTGCCAGAATGCCCATCATCGGATCTGAGAAGAAGAACACCGAGGTGGCGTTCGGGGCCGCAGCGCCGAGGAAAATCAAGCCCAGGATAAACACGCGCAGCACCAGCAGGGCCGGTTTGGATTTGGTGATGGCCGCCAGTGCGTTCTCACCCAGATAGACGTTGTAGATGATGGACGAGAAGGCGAAGAGCAGGATCGCCAGAGTCAACGCGTAGCGCGACCACTCACCAAAATGGCTGGCCAGTGACTGTTGTGTCAGTACGACACCGTCGATGCCTGTTGCACCGGCAACATAGACATCACCCAGCAGGATGATGAAAGCCGTGCACGAGCAAATCACGATCGTGTCGATGAAGACCGAGAACGATTGGGTGATGCCCTGGCTGACCGGGTGATGCACCAGCGCAGTTGCCGCGACGTTCGGTGCGGAACCAAGCCCCGCCTCGTTTGAGAACAGCCCGCGGCGCAAGCCTTGTGCAATCGCAGCCCCCATGCCACCGGCGATGGCTTCTTCATAGCCGAAGGCGCTAGAGACGATGCGTACGAAGAGCGCCGGAATTTCACCGATGTTCATCACGATGACGATCAGGGCAAGCGCCAGGTAACCCAGCGCCATGACGGGCACCACGACATCGGCCGCCTTGGCGATGCGCTTGATTCCACCAAAGATCACAAAACCGGTGACAAGCACCAGGAGTGCCCCGGTCACAAGGCGGCTGATCCCGAACGAATCCTGCATCGCGCCGGCCACAGTGTTGCCTTGGAAGGCATTGAAGCCAAGGCCGAAGGCTGCCAGCAGGCAGACTGCATAAACTATCGCCAGCCAGTTGTAGTTCGAGCCGAGGCCGTGCCGGATATAGTCGGCTGGGCCGCCACGGAAGGAGTGCTCCCCGTCGGTGCGCTTGTAGATCTGGGCAAGCGTACATTCGACGAGACTTGTCGCCATGCCGACGAGCGCGATGCACCACATCCAGAAAACCGCGCCGGGCCCACCGAGCGTGATCGCGACGGCTACACCGGCAATGTTTCCGCCGCCCACGCGGCCGCCCACGGATACGAGTAGCGCCTGTCGCGCGCTGAGGTTATTGGGGTCGCTGTTCTGGTTCTTCCCTGACAGCACGCGGAACATCCGGCCGAAGAATTCGAACTGGACGAAACCCGACATGATCGTGATGAACACTCCGAAGACCACGAGAATGGGTATGAGCGACCACCCCCACGTGAGGCTGTCGACATACCCAAACAGCGTTTGCAGGAATTCCATCTGTTTCTCCTATATTTCTTATTATCGGCGGAATCGCTCTCTTGAGCGTCCCGCGATCAGTTTATGCCTGGTTTTACATCCGATTTCGCGTCTTCGGACGTTTCGGTGCCGCCGATCGTTCCCGATCCGAAAACCCGCTATATGGCACCGTCGAGTCGTTCGAGGGCTAAACCGGCCTTTATCGCTGGCAGTGGCCGGGCCCTGGCGGGCGCAACTGTACTACAGAGCGGTACTTTCGGCGCCCTGAGAGTTGTGCTTAATCAGCCTCAGGGGCTGCCCAATGTCTGTTCAGTTGAGTGCTACTGCCAGTTTGATCTTCTAAACGTCCGGTATAGGCGAAATTCACTATAGCTGGGCGGGTATACATCGCATGGATGACGTGCTTATTGCGCAGCGGTTGTTTATGAAGACCTTTGGCCAGTGCGCCCAGTCTCGCCGCTCAAAAACGCAAAAGCCGCGCAATGCGCGGCTTTCAAGATGGTGGGCCCACACGGACTCGAACCGTGGACCAAAGGATTATGAGTCCTCTGCTCTAACCAACTGAGCTATAGGCCCTCAGTAGGCCGCGGATTATAGCGACGGTTTCTCGGCTGTGCTATCCGAAAAATCCGATACGGTCATACGAAGAAACGTTGCGGCGAACTCTTCGGCGCACAGGGGCAGGCTGACGATGTAGCCCTGGATCTGTTCGCACCCTTCTTCAGCCAGGAATTGTTGTTGGGCCAGGGTCTCGACGCCTTCGGCGATGATGGTGAATTGCATACTGCGGCCCAGCGCGATGATTGCCCGCACGATGGCCACGTCGTGCGGGTCATCGGGCAGGCCACGGACGAAGGACTGGTCGATCTTGAGGAAGTCCAGTGGCAAACGCTTGAGATAGCTCAGGGAGGAGTAGCCGGTGCCGAAGTCGTCTATCGCCAGTTGCACACCGAGTTTTTTCAGCTGGTGCAGCACCGCGAGGGCTTCTTCGGCCTGGCTCATGATGAAGTTTTCGGTAATTTCCAGTTGCAACAAGCCGGGCTTGAGGTGGTGCTCACGCAGCAACTGTTCGATACGCCCCAGCAGGTTGGGTTGGCGCAATTGGGCTCCGGCAAGGTTGACCGACAGCGGGCCGAGGCTTTCGTAGGCGTCGTTCCATTCGGACAGTTGTCGACAGGCATGTTCCAGTACCCAGTCGCCAATCTGCAGGATCATGCCGTTTTCTTCGGCCAGCGGGATGAAATGCTCCGGCGGTACGTCGCCAAATGTGGGGTGGGTCCAGCGAATCAGCGCCTCGGCGCCCACCAGGCGATTGTCGGCAAGGCTGAATTTGGGTTGGAAGGACAACGATAATTCGTTGCGCTCGATGGCGCGTCGCAACTCGTGTTCCAGTGCCACCCGCTCACTGGCCTGGGCGGTGAGGTCGCGGGTGTAGCTTTCAACCCGGTTGCGGCCCTTGGCCTTGGAGCGGTACATCGCCGCGTCGGCATTCTTGACCAGCGTGGCGACGTCGCAGCCATCCTGTGGGTAAAGACTGGTGCCGATGCTGGCGCTGATGAAAAACTCATGTTCCCCGGCCTGGAACGGTGCGGCAAAGCAATTCAACAGTTTTTGGGCAATGTGTTCGGCGTCGCTGGGTTGTTGCAGGCCTGGCAGCAGGATGATGAATTCGTCACCCCCCAGGCGCGCCACGGTATCGATATCGCGCAACTGCTCGCGCAGGCGCACGGCGATACCCTTGAGCAGCAGATCTCCCACCGGGTGTCCCAAGCTGTCATTGATGTGCTTGAAGCGGTCCAGGTCCAGGAACAGCACCGCACCCTGGCCGCCATCTTCCTGCTGGCTGTTGAGCGCCGTCAGTAATCGGCTTTCGAACAATGTGCGATTTGGCAGGCCGGTGAGCGGGTCGTGGTGCGCCTGGTAATCGAGTCGGGCCTGGGCGTGCTTGAGGCTGGAAATATCGGCAAAGACCGCAACGAAATGGGTGATTTCCCGATCCCGGTTACGCACCGCGCTGATGGTCAGCCAACTGGGATACAACTCGCCGTTTTTACGCCGGTTGGAAATCTCCCCCTGCCAGTGTCCCTCGGCGGTCAACTGGTGCCACATCGCGGCATAGAACGCACTGTCATGCAGGCCGGAAGCCAACAGCCGCGGCGTGTGACCCAAGGCTTCGGTTTCGCTATAGCCGGTGATCTCGCTGAAGGCGCGGTTCACCGCGCTGATGTGCTGTTGTGTATCGGTGATCAGCACGCCTTCGGCAGTGCTTTCGAACACGGTGGCTGCCTGTTGCAGTTTTTCCTGCATCAGGTGGCGTTCGGTGATGTCCCGGGCGATGGTCAGCATGCAGTCTTCGTTGCCGATGGGCAGAGGGCGGCTGGACACTTCGCAGAGCCTTATCTGCCCATCGTTACGGCGGATATGACATCTGAAGTCCCTGACATAACCGTCTCGTTGCAATTGGTCGAGCATCTGTTTGCGCTCATTGAGGTTGACCCAGATACCCAGGTCCAGGGTGGAACGGTCCACCGACAAGGCGCTATTGAAACCGGTAATACGGCTGAAGCCTTCGTTGACCTCAATCAGCAGGCCGTCGCTTTGCCGGGACAGTAGCAGGCCGTCGGGCGAGGCATGAAAGGCCTTGGCGAACTTCTCTTCGGAAGTCTGCAACTGCTGCTGGGTTTCCTTGAGCTGGCTGATATCACGGACTACCACGACCAGGGCTGGGGTGGTGTCGAGGTCGAAGGGTTCGGCCGAGATCAGCCCGGTGAACACCTGGCCATTGCTGCGGCGGAAAGGCATCTCCAGATTGCGGATACTGCCGGCCTGTAATCGTTGCAGCAGGCCCGGGCCGACGTCCTGGATGCCCCAGATGTTCAGTTCGGTCGCGGTTTGGCCCACCACCTCTGCGGCGCTCAGGCCAATCTGCTCCTCGAAGGCTTTGTTGACCTCCAGCAGGCAACCGTCCATCAGGCGCGCTATCACCAGGATGTCCGGACATTGACGGAATACCGAGGCGAATTTTTGCTCGGAGAGGCGCAGCGCTTCCTCGGTGCGTTTGGCTTCGCTGATGTCGATCATCAACCCGCGCATCACCGGTTCGTGGCCGTGTTCGATCAGGCTGACAATGTCGCGCACCCACAGGCAGCGGCCGTCAGCAGTGATCACGCGGTAATCAATGCAATGGTCCCGGCCCGCCAGCACTTCATGCTCACAATAGCTCTGGGCGCGGATCAGGTCGGCAGGATGAATGATGTTGCGCCAGAACCCTGGAATCAGCCAGTGGGAGAGGGGATAACCGAGCAGATCTTCGGCGTGAGGCGACACGTAGCTGTAGGTGAAGTCACTGACCCTTGCCTCCCAGGCAATTGCTGAAAGGCTCTCCACCAGCCCGCGGTAGTGGTATTCGCTGCTGCGCAGTTCTTGTTCCAGATCGACTCGTCGCGCGATCTCTGAGCTGAGGCGGCGATTGATGCGAATCACCGCCGCAAGGACACCGCTCAAGAGGAGCAGCGCAGGCAAGCCGTAAACCAGCAGGTCTGACCAGAACCTTCGGTAATCTCGGACATTGCCGACCCATTTCTCCTGGATTTCGCTGATCTGGGCCGGGCTCATGTCCGCTATCACCTTGTCCAGGATACCCACCAGTATCCTGTTCTCCCGGGGGACGCCCATGGCCAGTTGATAGCGATAGGGTGTTTCTCCGCTGACATAGAGCCCGTCAAGCTTGAGTTGGCGCAGGCTCCAGACACTGGAAGCCAGGTCGCCCACCACCGCATCCACTTTATCTGTGGCCAAGGCTTGCAAGGCTGAGCTGACATTGGGCAGCGCCACCAGATTCAGGTCTGGATGGTGGTTGCGCAACAGTTCGTGGGGCGCATAGTTTTCCACCACGGCGATTTTCAGCCCGTACAAATCCTCAAGGTTATGAGGTTCTGCACCGCCATGATGGGCCAGGATGACGATGGGGAAGTCCAGATATGGGCGGGTGAAGGCCAGGTAGTTCTGACGTTCGGGCGTGGACATGATGCCGGGTAAAAGATCGATTTTGCCCTGTGCGACCTGCTCCAGCACCATCGTCCAGCTGACGGGCTCGATAGGCGTGAGCGTGACAGCCAGCCGCTCGCGGATAACATCCACGTAGTCGGCGGCCAGGCCCTGATACCGCCCCTGATCGTCGCGAAATTCGAACGGTGGCCAGGAGGCGTCGACACCCAGGCGCAGGTCGGGGTGGTCCTTGAGCCAGCGGCGCTCTTCGTCGGTGAGCGTCAGCGCGCCAGCCGTTGCGGTCCAGCTCATCAATGACAGCAAAATCACGGCCGTCAGTCTGGGCATCACGGTCTCGTCATGGCTTGGGGAGGATGTTTCGAGTGTAGACGGGCAATAGGGCGGGGGGGCGTAGCGGGGGGATTTTATCTGCACATAACAAAACCCCCGGCAGGGCCGGGGGTTTTTAACATCACTCGTCGAGGAAGGAGCGCAGGTGCTCGCTTCGCGTCGGGTGGCGCAATTTGCGCAAGGCCTTGGCCTCGATCTGACGAATCCGCTCGCGGGTTACGTCAAACTGCTTACCGACTTCCTCAAGGGTGTGGTCGGTATTCATGTCGATGCCGAAACGCATGCGCAGTACCTTGGCTTCACGGGCAGTGAGGCCGGAGAGTACTTCGCGAGTCGCTTCCTTGAGGCTCTCAACGGTGGCGACATCAATCGGCGACTGCATGGTGGAGTCTTCGATGAAGTCACCCAGATGGGAGTCTTCGTCATCACCGATCGGGGTTTCCATGGAGATCGGCTCTTTGGCGATCTTCAATACCTTGCGGATTTTGTCCTCAGGCATTTCCATGCGTTCGCCCAGCTCTTCCGGAGTCGGTTCACGACCCATCTCCTGCAACATCTGCCGGGAAATGCGGTTGAGCTTGTTGATGGTCTCGATCATGTGCACCGGAATACGGATGGTGCGGGCCTGGTCGGCGATCGAGCGAGTGATCGCCTGACGGATCCACCAGGTGGCATAAGTCGAGAACTTGTAGCCGCGACGGTATTCGAACTTGTCCACCGCTTTCATCAGGCCGATGTTGCCTTCCTGGATCAGATCGAGGAATTGCAGGCCGCGGTTGGTGTACTTCTTGGCGATGGAGATCACCAGACGCAAGTTCGCTTCGACCATCTCTTTCTTCGCGCGGCGGGCCTTGGCCTCACCGATCGACATGCGACGGTTGATGTCCTTGATCTCGGCGACGGTCAGGCCGGTTTCGGCCTCCAGCGCGGTCAGCTTCTGCTGGCAACGAATGATGTCCGGTTGCAGGCGGGCAATGGCTTCAGCGTATTTGCTTTTGCCTTTGGCCAGTGCATCGGTCCAGCTTTCGTCGACTTCGTGGCCAGGGAACTGACGCAGGAAATCAGCACGTGGCATGCGGGCATCACGCACGCACAGTTGCATGATCGCGCGCTCTTGCTGACGCAGACGATCCAGGGCGCCGCGGACACGCTCGACCAGGCCTTCGAATTGCTTTGGCACCAGTTTGATCGGCATGAACAGCTCGGCCAGTGCCAACAGCTCGGCAATTGCCTGCTTGTTGTTGCGGCCATGCTTCTTCAGCGCCTTGCGGGTGATTTCCATCTGGTCGGCCACAGCGCCGAAACGCTGGGCAGCGATGACCGGATCCGGACCGCTTTCGGCTTCTTCTTCGTCGTCGCTGGCTTCGGCGTCGTCGTCATCGGTGTCGTCGTCGGCCTTGGCGGCTTTCGCGTCGATCGGCGGCGGCACTTCGGCTGCAGGCGGCGCGATACCGTCGTCCGGGTCGATGTAACCGCTCAGGACGTCGGACAGGCGGCCACCTTCGGTGGTTACGCGGGTGTACTCGGAGAGAATATGGTCAACCGTGCCAGGGAAGTGCGCGATTGCGCCCATCACTTCGCGGATGCCTTCTTCAATGCGCTTGGCGATTTCGATTTCGCCTTCACGCGTGAGGAGCTCTACCGTACCCATTTCACGCATGTACATGCGCACGGGATCGGTGGTGCGACCAATGTCGGTCTCGACCGCTGCCAACGCTGCGGCCGCTTCTTCAGCGGCCGCCTCGTCGGTATCGGCGTCGGCCAGCATAAGGGCATCCTTATCTGGAGCAACCTCGAATACGTTGATCCCCATGTCGTTGATCATGCGGATGATATCTTCCACCTGTTCCGGATCTGAAATATCCTCCGGCAGGTGGTCGTTGACCTCCGCGTAAGTCAGGTAGCCCTGCTCACGACCCAATAGGATCAACTCTTTGATACGAGACTGCTGTTGCGCTTTTCCGGACATAACACCCTATCCACTGAAGGTCTTGGCGGGCAAAAAACAAGCCGAGGATTATACCTGAGCTGTGACCTCACGCGCCAGTTGAGGTCGGGTTTGATGCGCAAACATTGCGGCTGAGTAAATCGCGCAATTGGTTTTTCTCTTCGCTGGTCAACTCGCTCTGGCGAGCTTTTCGCAGAAGTTGTTCCAGATTTCGCTCGCGTTGGCGGGCGGACAAGCTAGTAATGGTGTCGAAAAACTGTTGTTCAAGGTTGTCTCCATCAATCAACCATTCCTTCTCGGCCAGGGCCTTCAACAGGCGCCCTTGTTCGGTGCCGTGCCACCGGGCGATCAACTGGAAAGAGTTAAGTTTGGGGTTCTTCTGCACGGCTTCAAGGAGTGCGATCAGCAATTGCGTATTGCTGTGGTCCTCGGCGGCGAAGTGCCCAGCGTCCTCGACCTTTTCAGCCAGTTGCGGGTGGTGCAGCAAAGTCCGCAGGGCGGCCAGTGTTGGTGGTTCGACGGCGGCCGGCACGCGCGGGGCACGTGGCTGGTCGCGATCGCCGCGCTTACCGTTCTTGTCCCAGGGTTTTTTGTCCCATTTCTTGCCGCCGCTGCCCGGTTTCTTGGGTGTCCATTCCTGCGCAGGTGCGTAGTCCTGCTGAGGTTGATGATAGTCGGCGAAATCCGGCATCGCGTCGTAATCAATGCCTGGGTCGTAAGCCGGCGGTGCTTCCTGGGGGGCGCTGTGGACCAACTGATTGACCGCTTCGCTGTTCAGGCCGGTGATTTCGGTCAGACGCTGGCGCATCAGTGTGCGCAAGTTGGCGCCGGGTACCTTGTCGATCAGCGGTGCCGCGAGGGTGGCCATATGGGCCTTGCCTTCGAGGGAGCGTGGATCGGCTTCTTCGGTCAACTGCTGGAAAAAATAATCGGCCAGCGGTTGCGCGTGCTGGTTGATCCGCGCACGGAAAGCATCGGTGCCTTCGGAGCGCACCAGGGTATCCGGGTCCTCGCCCTCGGGTAAAAACAGAAAGCGCGCTCGCCGCCCATCCTGCAGGCATGGCAATGTCGCTTCCAGTGCTCGCCAGGCGGCATTGCGGCCGGCCTGATCACCGTCGAAGCAGAACAGCACGCTGGGCACGACGCGAAACAGGCGCTTCATGTGCTCTTCGCTGGTGGCGGTGCCCAGGGTCGCAACGGCATTGCGCAAACCTTGCTGGGCCAGGGCGATCACGTCCATGTAACCTTCGACGACGATGATTTCGTCGAGGTTGCGGTTGTTCTTGCGCGCTTCGTACAGCCCGTAGAGTTCCTGTCCTTTATGGAATACCGGGGTCTCCGGGGAGTTCAGATACTTGGGTTTGTCGTCGCCCAGGACCCTGCCGCCAAACGCGATGATCCGTCCGCGCGTGTCACGGATCGGGAACATTACCCGGTCGCGGAAGCGATCATAGCGCTTGCCGGTTTCGGCATTCTCGATCAGCAGGCCGGCGTCGATCATCGCGCGTTGCTGCAAGGTGTCGCTGCTTAAGTGCTTGTACAGATTGTCCCAGCCGGGTGGGGCAAAGCCGAGGCCGAAATCCCGGGCGATTTCCCCGGTCAGGCCGCGGCCCTTGAGATAATCCACGGCTGCCTTGCGGGCAGGATGGCTTTTGAGGGCCTGGCGATAAAAATCGGCCGCCGCGGTTAGCAATGGGTAGAGCGGCGAGTCGGTGGGTTGGCGCGGTTTGTGCGCTCGGCCACTTTCCTCGCGGGGAATTTCCATGCCGGCGGCTTTGGCCAGTTCTTCGACAGCCTGGGGGAAGTCCAGGTTGTCGTGGTCCATGATGAAGCCGAGGGCATTGCCGCCAGCGCCACAGCCGAAACAGTAGTAAAACTGTTTGTCGGGGCTGACGCTGAAGGACGGGGTCTTTTCCTTGTGGAACGGGCAGCAGGCCGTGTAATTCTTGCCGGCTTTTTTCATTTGCAGGCGAGAGCTGACCACATCGACGATGTCGGTGCGGTTCAGGAGGTCGTCAATAAAGCTCTGGGGAATCAGCCCGGCCATGGCGTTCTCATCATCACTGCGCGAAATATGGACCCGAAATCAGCAGGCGTAACCGACTCTTGGTCTTGAGGCACGGTAAAACGGTGGCTCGACCGGGTCGTCTGCATCATCGCTGTCGGGAAGTGTATCTGCCGATAGTCCACTGACGTTAATCACTAATCAGTATTCGACTGTTTGAATATGTTGCGCTGAGTCCGGTAACGGCCGTTCAGGCCACGGATCATCAGGCGGGCACGCAAGCAGGTGCCTTGGGCTGATCGTCGTTAGAGGAATCAGGGTGTGCTCGTCAGTAGCCTTGGAAGGCTCGTCAGAAGAGACGTGCACCGCTGGCAAAAGAGCCAGGTCTGACGTGGTAAAGCAGGTTGTCTCGGTCGCATGTGCGACTTTGACAGTGAAGCATCAAGCGTTTTCCGCAAATGCCATAAGCCCGGCTTGAGGGCCGGGCTTGGCAGAAGCTTGCTACGGACGTCTGTGTATTAGTACAGACGTACGGCGCGGCGCTGTTCGCGCTGAACTTTCTTGGCGTGACGCTTAACAGCGGCTGCTGCTTTGCGCTTACGCTCGGAAGTCGGCTTCTCGTAGAATTCGCGGCTACGAACTTCAGCCAGAACACCGGCTTTTTCGCAGGAGCGCTTGAAACGACGCAGAGCTACGTCGAAGGGTTCGTTCTCTTTTACTTTGACGGCTGGCATCCAGAGCTACCTTCATTCATTACCGGGGTCAACATCCTCGCGGCAAAAGAGCACTTGAAGACGTCGGTTTTTAAGGGTTGCGGATGTTAACCCCTCATCGCTCGGAATGCAAAGCCTCTGATCGAAAACCGCTGGTCGGGGCACAACGCGACGACTATTATGCGCGCCTTCGAATTCAGCCTCTACAAGGCGCAAACCCATGCTAGTACTGGGATTAGAAACCTCCTGCGACGAAACCGGTGTCGCATTATACGACAGTGAACGCGGCCTGTTGGCCGATGCGCTGTTCAGCCAGATCGACCTGCACCGCGCCTATGGCGGCGTGGTGCCCGAGCTTGCGTCCCGCGATCACGTCAAGCGCATGCTGCCCTTGATTCGCCAGGTCCTGGCCGAGGCCGGCTGTGTGCCGACCGAGATCGACGCCATTGCCTACACCGCCGGGCCGGGCCTGGTGGGCGCGCTGCTGGTGGGTGCTTCCTGTGCCCAGGCGCTCGCCTTCGCCTGGGGTATCCCGGCCTTGGGTGTGCATCACATGGAAGGTCATTTGCTGGCGCCGATGCTGGAGCCGCAACCGCCTGAGTTTCCGTTCGTCGCTTTGTTGGTCTCTGGCGGTCATACCCAGTTGGTCCGGGTCGATGGCATCGGCCAATACGAACTGTTGGGGGAAACCCTGGACGACGCTGCCGGTGAAGCCTTCGACAAGACCGCGAAGATGATGGGCCTCAATTACCCGGGCGGACCGGAAATCGCACGGTTGGCGGCCCACGGAGTGGAGGGGCGTTTCGTCTTCCCGCGGCCGATGTGTGACCGCCCCGGCCTGGATTTCAGCTTCAGCGGCCTGAAAACCTTCGCCCTGAACACCTGGCAGCAATGCGTCAGCGCCGGAGACGACGGCGAGCAAGCCCGTTGCGACATCTCGCTGGCGTTCCAGCAGGCGGTGGTGGAGACTTTGACCATCAAGTGCAAGCGCGTCCTGAAACAGGCCGGACTCAAGCGTCTGGTGATCGCTGGCGGAGTCAGTGCGAACAAGGCTTTGCGCGTGTCACTAGAGAACATGCTTGGCAGCATGAACGGCGACGTTTACTACGCCAGGCCGGAGTTCTGCACAGATAACGGGGCGATGATTGCCTTCGCCGGATGCCAGCGTTTGCAAGCCGGCCAGCACGAAAGCCTGGCAATCAGCGTGCAGGCGCGCTGGCCCATGGAGCAGTTGTCACCGCTGTAGGGCGATTGGATTAAAAATGCCGTTCGCGCCCGGCAAACAGGTCGCGTAGATTGCCCCGGTGGCGCCAGACGATCAGTGCAACGAGTGCCGTCACCGGCAGCAAGGCCGCCGGCTCCTGCCAGGCCAGCAATGGCAGAATCAGCGGTGTGGCGATCAGGGCGGCCAGGGAGCTGGTGCGGGTCAGGTAGAACGTCAGCAGCCAGGCAGCGACGGCCAGCAGGGCGGCGGGGGGATACAGACCCAGCAGCATGCCGGCGGCGGTGGCGACGCCCTTGCCGCCGCGAAAGCGAAAGTACAGCGGGAACAAGTGACCGATGACGGCGCAGACACCGATCCAGGCCTGTTGCTGCAACGAAAGTCCTGCAAGATTGGCGAGCAGAACCGGGACAAGGCCTTTGCAGAGGTCGCCAAGCAAGGTCAGGATGGCAAGTTTGCGTCCGGCCAGGCGCAGCATGTTGGTGGCGCCGGCATTGCCCGAGCCACTCATTCGCGGATCCGGGCGACCGGTCAGGCGGCTGAGCAAAATGGCGAAGGACAGCGAGCCAAGCAGGTAGGCGAAAGTCGCCAGTAACCAAAACATGCTAACTATTCCGGGCGAGGACGCCCTGATTCTAACGGCGCATTGCGCCCTTGTCGTGCTGCGGAGAAGAGTGCTTGGACAGAGTGTTTATCGAAGGCCTGGAAGTCGACACGGTCATTGGTGCCTACGACTGGGAGCGCGGCATCCGCCAGTGTCTGCGGCTGGATCTGAGTTTCGCCTGGGATAACCGTCCGGCCGCCGCCGGCGATGACCTGACCCTGGCGCTCGATTACGCCAGCGTATCGTCGCGCATCCAGGCATTTGCCGAGCAAGCCCAGTTCCAATTGGTTGAGACCTTTGCCGAACGACTGGCTCAGGCGCTGATGGACGAGTTCAAGATTACCTGGCTGCGTCTGAAAGTGACCAAGCCCGGCGCTGTGCCGGCCGCCAGTGGCGTGGGCGTGGAGATCGAGCGCGGATGTCGCTGACTCAGGTTTTTCTCGGGCTCGGCAGCAATATCGAGCGCGAAGCCCACTTGTGCGCAGGTCTTGAAGCCCTTGCCGGTTTCCTGGTGGACATACGCTGTTCGGCGGTGTTCGAGAGCCAGCCGGTGGGGATCAAGAGCGGGCCTTTTTTCAATTTCGTCGTAGCTGCCTACACGGATCTGCCGCTGATGGAGCTGGACCGTCGCCTCAAGTTCATCGAAGCAGACAACGGTCGTTATGCGCCGGACCGTAAAGGGCTGCCGCTGGATATCGACGTGTTGTTGTATGGCGAGCAGGTCGGCAATTTCGACGGCTTGATCCTGCCCCGCGCCGAAATTCTCAAGAACGCCTTTGTCCTGTGGCCATTGTCGTTGATTGCACCCGATCGGATACATCCTGGCGTAGGCAAAAGCTTCGCGACTTTGTGGGATGAGTCGCAGATTGACCAGGTGTTGGCTCCGGTGGCTTTTGAATGGCGGGGTGTACCGCTCACGCCTTTGGAGCTGCTGTCAGGCCTCTGACGTCATCGCGAGCAGGCTCGCTCCGACATTGCGCCTGAGCGGCCCGCGATGCCTGTGGGAGCGAGCCTGCTCGCGATGGCCGAGATGCAAGCCGACACAAAGCTTTCTCAGCTCGCCGCGTCTTTATACGCTTTCAATGCCCGAAGACGCTCACGCTTGATCGCCTCGCCCAATTCAGGTCCCTTGAAGCCTTTTTCCAGCAAGGGCTGCACCGCTACTCCGCGTGCGGCCGCTGCCGCTCCACGCAGGTAATCCGCCTGTGGATAACTTCGACTCTCCAGGCCCTTGCGGCCGCGCGCATCCATCTCGCACGCGGCGATGAACTCCTCGAAGCGCTGAGGGCGGCGATACACGTCAAAACTCTGCAACAGCTCAAGCAAAGTGGATGCCTTCAGCTCAAGCGCACGATGGCCGTGGGTATGGTATTGACCGACCAATAAAGCCAACTCCTGACAGTCGCGCGGTGCCTTGAAACGTTCATTGACCGCCTTGATCAGCTTCAGGCCCGTGTGTTCATGGGCGATATGCCGGGGCCATTCGTGCGCGGGCGTCAGGCCTTTGCCCAAGTCATGCAGTAGGCACGCCCAACGAACCGTCAGGGGCTGTTCATGCAGCGCGGCCTGCTCCAGCACGCTCAGGGTGTGGACGCCAGTGTCGATTTCAGGGTGATGGGCCTCGGGTTGCGGCACGCCGAACAGTGCATCCACCTCGGGCATCAAGACTTTGAGGGCTGTGCAATCGCGCAGGACCTGGATAAACACCTGCGGTTGTTTTTCCATGAGGGCGCGGGAAATTTCTTTCCAGCTGCGTTCGGCGGTCAAGGCTTGCAGTTCGCCCGAGTCGCTGAGCTGGCGCATCAGTTCCAGGGTTTCGTCCGCCACTTTGAAACCGAGCGGAGCATAGCGCGCGGCAAAGCGGGCAACCCGCAGGACCCTGAGTGGATCTTCGGCGAACGCGGGGGAAACATGGCGTAGCAGGCGGGCTTTGAGATCGCGTTGGCCGTGATACGGGTCGGTAAGATTGCCATGGTCATCTTCGGCCATGGCGTTGATCGTCAGGTCCCTGCGGATCAGGTCTTCTTCGAGGGTCACTTCAGGGCTGGCATGGAACACGAAGCCGCCATAACCGCGGCCACTTTTGCGTTCGGTGCGGGCGAGGGCGTATTCCTCCCCGGTCTTGGGATCAAGGAATACCGGAAAGTCAGCTCCCACCGGGCGAAAGCCCTTGGCGAGCATATCCTCGGCCGTAGCCCCCACCACGACCCAATCAATGTCGGTGACAGGAATGCCCAGCAGGCGATCGCGAACGGCGCCGCCGACTTTATAGATCTGCATAAAAAACCTCCGTTGGTCTGACAGGATAACCTTTGCGCCAGGCCTTCGGAGGTGAAAACGGGTTCAAAGATGAATGACAGCCAAGTCCAACCGGCCATAATCTCCTTCGGTTTGCTCGGTTCTGGGGGGCACGTGATGGGTTTTCATCACCTGCTCGCCTTGCAGGGTTTCGAGATGGATGTCGAAACCCCAGAGGCGGTGCAGGTGCTTGAGGACTTCATCGGTTGAGTCGCCCAACGGTTTGCGATCATGCGCCTGATGGCGCAGCGTCAGCGAGCGATCGCCCCGGCGATCGATGCTGTAGATCTGAACGTTGGGTTCGCGGTTGCCCAGGTTGTATTGCGCCGCCAGTGTCTCGCGGATGACGCGATAACCGCTTTCATCGTGGATGGCAGGCACCAGCAGGTCATCTTTCTGGTCATCATCGAGGATGCTGAACAGTTTCAGGTCGCGGATGACCTTGGGCGAGAGGTACTGGAGGATGAAGCTCTCGTCCTTGAAGCTGCTCATGGCGAATTTGATAGCGGACAACCAGTCCGAGCCGGCGATGTCCGGGAACCAGCGCCGATCCTCCTCTGTGGGGTTTTCACACATGCGCCGGATATCGCGGTACATGGCAAAGCCCAGTGCATAAGGGTTGATGCCGCTGTAATACGGGCTGTCGAAACCGGGCTGGAACACCACGCTGGTGTGGGACGTGAGGAACTCCATCATAAAACCGTCGGTGACCAGGCCTTCGTCGTACAGGTCGTTCATGAGCGTGTAATGCCAGAACGTGGCCCAGCCTTCGTTCATGACCTGGGTCTGGCGTTGCGGATAAAAATATTGAGCGATCTTGCGCACGATGCGCACGATCTCCCTCTGCCACGGCTCCAGCAGCGGAGCGTGTTTTTCAATGAAATAGAGGATGTTTTCCTGAGGCTCGGCAGGGAAGCGCGCGTTGTCTTTCTCGCTGTACTTGTCGGCCCCTTTGGGAATGGTGCGCCACAGATCGTTGATCTGCTTTTGCAGATGTTCTTCGCGATCCTTTTGACGCCGGCGTTCTTCTTCGGCGGAAATCGGATACGGTCGTTTGTAGCGGTCCACGCCGTAGTTCATCAGCGCGTGGCAGGAGTCCAGCAGGTCTTCCACGGCATCGATGCCGTGACGCTCCTCGCATTGCATGATGTATTGCTTGGCAAATACCAGGTAATCGATGATTGAGCTGGCATCGGTCCAGGTGCGAAACAGGTAATTACCCTTGAAGAAGCTGTTGTGGCCGTAGCAAGCATGGGCCACCACCAAGGCCTGCATGCAGATGGTGTTTTCTTCCATCAGGTAGGCGATGCAAGGGTCGGAGTTGATCACGATCTCATAGGCCAACCCCATCTGGCCGCGGCTGTAGGACTTCTCGGTACTGAGGAAGTGCTTGCCGTAGGACCAGTGGTGATAGCCCAAAGGCATGCCGACCGACGCGTAGGCGTCCATCATCTGCTCGGCGGTGATCACCTCGATCTGGTTCGGGTAAGTGTCCAGGGCATAACGGTCCGCGATACGGCTGATTTCCCGGTCGTAGGCCTGGATCAGCTCGAACGTCCATTCGGAGCCGGTGGAGATGGGTTGACGCTTCTGCTCTTTTTTGGCGGTCATGTCACTAACCTGCGCTGGAAGAGTTCACGGAAGACCGGGTAGATGTCCCCGGCCGAGACCAGTTGCTGCTGGGCAAATGTGTCGGAAAACGCTTCGGCAATGCGTTCATATTCGTACCACAAGGCCTGATGTTCCCGTGGAGTAATTTCCACATAGGTGTAGTACTGGACGAACGGCATGATCTGGTTGATCAGGATGTCGCGGCAAATGGGTGAATCATCGTTCCAGTTGTCGCCGTCGGACGCCTGGGCGGCGTAGATGTTCCATTCATTGGCCGGATAGCGTTCGGCCATGATTTCCTGCATCAGCTTCAGGGCACTGGAAACGATCGTGCCGCCGGTTTCCCGGGAATAGAAGAACTCCTCTTCGTCGACTTCCCTGGCGCTGGTGTGGTGGCGGATGAACACCACATCGATCTTGTCGTAGTTCCGTTTGAGGAACAGGTACAACAGGATGAAGAAACGCTTGGCAATATCCTTGGTGGCCTGGGTCATGGACCCCGACACGTCCATCAGGCAGAACATCACGGCCTTGGAGCTGGGGTTGGGTTGTTTCACCAGCAGGTTGTACTTGAGGTCGAAGGTATCGAGAAATGGCACACGGTGAATCCGCGCGCTAAGTTTTTCGATCTCCGCTTCCAGCTCCTGAATATCGCCAAAATTGTCGGGTTCTTCGCGCTTGAGGCGGGCGAGCTCCTCCTTTGTCTCGCGCAACTTTGCCCGGCTGCTGCCAGACAGCGCGATGCGCCGGGCATGGGCCGAGCGAAGCGTACGGATAATGTTGATACGCGAAGGATTGCCTTCATTGCTGATGCCGGCGCGCACCGTCTTGAACGTATCGGTGCCGGTCAGGTTGCGCTTGACCAGATTCGGCAGCTCGAGGTCCTCGAACATGAACTCCAGGAATTCCTCCTGGGTAATCTGGAACACGAATTCGTCCATGCCCTCGCCGGAGTTACCGGCCTTGCCCGGACCTCTCCCGCCACCTCCGCCTTGCGGACGCGGAATGTGTTCGCCGCTAGTGAATTCCTTGTTGCCGGGGTGCACGACAGTCTGTTTGCCGCCACGCCCGTGGTGAAGCACCGGCTCGTCGATGTCGCGTCCGGGGATGCTGATCTGCTCGCCATGTTCCATGTCGGTAATGGAACGGCGACTGACCGCCTCTTCGACGGCCTTCTTGATATGGTCGCGGTAACGCCGCAGAAACCGCTGGCGGTTCACCGTGCTTTTGTTCTTGCCATTAAGGCGTCGGTCGATCACATAGCTCATAGGTGGCCCTCTGGGCAGCTTCAAGTTCTCAGCTTCAAGCTGCAAGCCGCAAGCGCAGGGACGGTGAGCGCCCCTGCAGCTCAAGGCTTGAAGCTTGCCGCTGCTTCACTGCCTCACTGCGATTTCCGGACCCGCAGGTACCACTCGGAGAGCAGTCGTACCTGTTTGTCGGTGTAGCCACGTTCGACCATGCGTGTGACGAAGTCGTTGTGTTTTTGCTGGTCCTCCTTGCTGGCCTTGGCGTTGAAACTGATGACTGGCAGCAGGTCTTCGGTGTTGGAGAACATTTTCTTCTCGATGACCACCCGCAGCTTCTCGTAGCTGAGCCAGGTCGGGTTCTTGCCGTTGTTGTTGGCCCGGGCCCGCAAGACGAAGTTGACGATTTCGTTGCGGAAATCCTTGGGGTTGCTGATCCCGGCCGGTTTCTCGATTTTTTCCAGTTCCTCGTTCAGCGCCACGCGGTTGAGGATTTCGCCGGTTTCCGGATCGCGGTATTCCTGATCCTGGATCCAGAAGTCCGCGTAAAGCACGTAGCGATCGAAGATGTTCTGCCCATATTCGCTGTAGGACTCCAGGTACGCGGTCTGGATTTCCTTGCCGATGAACTCGATATAACGCGGAGCCAGATACTCCTTCAGGAAACGCAGGTAACGCTCGCGGGTTTCCGCCTGGAATTGTTCCTGCTCGATCTGCTGTTCCAACACATACAGCAGGTGAACCGGGTTGGCTGCGATCTCGTGTGGATCGAAGTTGAAGACCTTGGACAGAATCTTGAAGGCAAAACGTGTGGACAGACCATTCATCCCTTCATCGACTCCCGCGTTGTCGCGGTATTCCTGGATCGACTTGGCCTTCGGATCAGTGTCCTTGAGGTTCTCACCGTCATAGACGCGCATCTTCGAATAGATGTTGGAGTTTTCCGGCTCCTTCAGGCGCGACAGCACCGTGAACTGGGCAAGCATCTTCAGTGTGTCGGGGGCGCAGTGGGCCTTGGACAACGAGCTGTTGAACAGGAGCTTGTCGTAGATCTTGACCTCATCGGTGACTCGCAGGCAGTAGGGCACCTTGACGATGTAGATCCGGTCGATGAAGGCTTCGTTGTTCTTGTTGTTGCGGAAGGTGTGCCATTCCGATTCGTTGGAGTGCGCCAGCAGGATGCCGCTGAACGGAATCGCCCCGAGGCCTTCAGTGCTGTTGTAGTTGCCTTCCTGGGTTGCGGTCAGCAGGGGGTGCAGCACTTTGATGGGCGCCTTGAACATTTCGACGAATTCCATCAGGCCTTGGTTGGCCCGGCACAGCGCACCCGAATAGCTGTAGGCGTCGGCGTCGTTTTGAGGAAACTCTTCCAGCTTGCGGATATCGACCTTGCCCACGAGGGCCGAAATGTCCTGGTTGTTTTCATCCCCCGGTTCGGTCTTGGCCACCGCGATCTGGTTGAGGATCGAAGGGTAGAGCTTGACCACCCGGAACTGGCTGATGTCACCGCCGAACTCGGCCAGGCGCTTGGTGGCCCATGGCGACATGATGGTATTGAGGTAGCGGCGCGGAATACCGAAGTCTTCTTCCAGAATCGCGCCATCTTCGGTAGCGTTGAACAGCCCCAGGGGGGATTCGAACACGGGAGAACCCTTGATGGCGTAGAAGGGCACCTTTTCGATCAGTTCCTTGAGCTTCTCGGCCAGGGACGATTTACCGCCACCGACGGGACCAAGCAGGTACAGGATCTGTTTCTTTTCTTCCAGACCCTGAGCTGCGTGGCGGAAATAGGACACGATCTGGTCGATGCACTCTTCCATGCCATGGAAGTCCTGGAAGGTCGGATAGCGGCGAATCACCTTGTTGGAAAAGATCCGCGAAAGCCTCGAATTGGCCGAGGTATCCAGCAGTTCCGGTTCTCCGATTGCCAGCAACAGGCGTTCCGCAGCCGATGCGTAGGCGCTGCGGTCCTGCTTGCAGAGATCGAGGTATTCCTGCAGCGAGTATTCCTCCTGCCGCGTGGACTCGAAACGTTGCTGGAAGTGGCTAAAAATACTCATGACGTCACCTCGCTCGATACGTGGAGCCGGTGTCGGATCAATCAGTCGATGCTGGTCGGCCGCTGGGAACCCAGCTGCCGTTTACCCCCCAGAATGCTTTCAGAAATGCCGTCTCCTGAAAGCTGTCTCCCGATGAACCCGCGCGCCGGTGTACCGGCTCTCCCCTGTTTTGGATGGCCTGAGGCTAAGGATAGTTCGGAATCGGAGAGGTAAAGGTTGAATGCGTAATTAGTTGTGGCAGACCGTTCGTCCGCCATCACCCAAACCCGCGGTTCACGTGGGCTTGGGCGTCATAAAAATTATTCCGGGTTACCTGGGGCTGTTTCTGCAGGATAAGTCGTGCGCCACAGTTCAAAACCGCCGTCCAGGCTATAGACATCGGAGAAGCCTTGGCTGACCAGGTAAGCGGCTGCGCTCTGGCTGGAGTTGCCGTGATAACAGACCACCACCACGGGGGCATCGAGGTCCGCATTGCGGATGAAATCGGAGAGGGAGTGGTTATCCAGATGGGTCGAGCCGCTGATGTGCAGGGCGGCGAAGGTGGCCGGATCTCGAACGTCGACGACAACCGCGCCTGTTTCACGCAGGGCCTGGGCCTGCTCTGGGGGGATGCGTTTAAAAGCGGTCATTTGGGACTCCTGTAGCCTGACGCGCGGCACCGATCAAACGATGGTAGCGGCCGTTACTGATGCAATGGTCGGATGATGAAGGGATTTGGCGTGACCCTGTTCGTCACACTCGCAACGCAGTTGCTCGCCCGAGTCGACGTTCATCAGCGTCATCGCGCTACCCCATACGCATCCGGTGTCGAGGGCGAAAACCCCAGGTTCGTCGGATTGGCCTTCCAGTGCCGCCCAGTGTCCGAAAATGATCTTCAGATTACGGGTCTTGCGCTCTTTGTGTTTGAACCAAGGGGCGTAGCCAGGTGGCGCGGTCTCGATGCCTTCCTTGCCCTTGAGGTCCAGCTTACCGTCGCGGGTGCAGAAGCGCATGCGGGTGAAATAATTGGTGATGACTCGCAGACGGGCGGTGCCGGTGAGATCGTTGTCCCATTTGACCGGTTCATTGCCGTACATGCCATCCAGGTAGGGGCCGAACAGGTTGTCGTCGCGTAGCGCGTGTTCGACTTCGCCGGCGTACTTGAGCGCCTTGCGCAAGGACCACTGGGGTGGGATGCCGGCGTGCACCAGCGCCAGATTGCGTTGCTCGTCGTAGTGCATGAGCTTTTGCAGGCGCAGCCATTCCAGCAGCTCGACGCAATCGGGGGCATCGAGGATCTCGCTCAAGGTATCGGATTTTTTCAGGCGCTCGATGTTCTGCCAGGCGGCCAGCAGGTGCAGGTCGTGATTACCGAGCACGCAGACCAGCGAATCGCGGATGTTGTAGAGAAAGCGCAAGGTCTCAAGCGATTGTGGGCCGCGATTGACCAGATCGCCCACCAGCCACAGCGTGTCTTTCTGTGGGTCGAAGGCGACCCGTTCCAGCAGGCATTTGAGCGGGTCCAGGCAACCTTGCAGATCGCCGACCGCATACGTCGCCATCAGTGCAGGGCTCCGGGTACCGCCAGGCGAAACGGCTTGATGATCGCGTCGAAACGCGTGCCGTCCTCCGCCAGCATCTGGTACGTGCCCTGCATGGTGCCGACCTTGGTCGTCATCACCGTCCCGCTGCTGTAGCTGTGGCTTTTTCCAGCGTCGATCAGCGGTTGCTGACCGACCACACCCTCGCCCCGCACGTGCTCAACATGACCATCGCCGTCGGTGATGACCCAGTGGCGTGATAGCAGGCGGGCTGGCAATGAGCCGTTGTTGCTCACGGTAATGGTATAGGCGAAGGCGAAACGGTTGTGCTCAGGTTGCGACTGTTCTGCCAGAAAGCGGGTGGCGACGCTGACGTCGACCTGATAACGAAGATCGGACATGCAAAAAGGCCTTAAAAGCGAAGCGGGACGCGGGCGTAGCTGAGAAGATCAGTCTAGGCCATGTATCGGGTAGTAGACCAGACGTCCCACCCGATAGCGATGAGCTTGTCAGATGGCGTCGGCTTTGGGCGTTACCTGTTCGCTGAGTTTGTCGGCCAGGCGCACGAACGCCGCCAGGTCCAATTGCTCGGGACGCAGGCTGCCGTCAACGCCGGCGGCTTCGATTTCGGCGCTGCTGAGCAATAGCTTCAGGGTGTTGCGCAGGGTTTTGCGACGCTGATTGAAAGCTTCGCGTACGACGCGCTCCAGCAGGCGATGATCCTTGGCCGGGTGCGGCAGGACGGCATGGGGTACCAGGCGGACGATGGCCGAGTCGACTTTGGGGGGCGGGTTGAATGCCCCGGGGCCTACGTTGAACAGATGTTCGACCCGGCAATGGTACTGAACCATGATCGACAGGCGACCCCAGTCACCGCCGCCAGGGCCAGCAGCGAGCCGTTCGACCACCTCTTTTTGCAACATGAAGTGCATGTCGCGGATCAGGCCAGCGTTGCTCAGCAGATGAAAGATCAGCGGCGTGGAGATGTTGTACGGCAGATTCCCCACCACCCGCAGGCTATTGGGCGCAGCCTCCAGGCTATTGAAGTCAAACTTCAGCGCGTCGCCCTGGTGCAGGTTGAAATTGCTCATGCCAGCGAACTGCTGGTTGAGGATCGGGATCAGATCCTTGTCCAGTTCCACCACATCCAGTTGCGCACCGCTGCCGAGCAGGCCTTCGGTCAGCGCGCCCTGGCCCGGGCCAATCTCCAGCAGGCGATCGTCGGGTTTGGCATTGATGGAGCGCAGGATGCGATCGATTACGCCAGCGTCATGCAGGAAGTTCTGGCCGAAGCGCTTACGCGCGCGGTGTTGGTATTGCTCGGTCATAAATGGGTCTCGGCCATCTGGTAGGCGGTTTCCAAGGCGACCTGCAGGCTGCCGGTATCGATCCTGCCACTGCCGGCCAGGTCCAGGGCGGTGCCATGGTCCACCGATGTGCGGATGATCGGCAGGCCCAGGGTTACGTTGACTGCCGCGCCGAAGCCTTTGTACTTCAGTACGGGCAGGCCCTGATCGTGGTACATCGCCAGCACCGCGTCGCAGTGCTCCAGATATTTGGGGGTGAACAGAGTGTCGGCAGGCAGCGGGCCACGCAGGTCCATGCCCTCGCTGCGCAAGCGCTCCAAGGTGGGTTCTATGGTGTCGATTTCTTCATGGCCCAGATGTCCGCCTTCACCGGCATGGGGGTTGAGCCCGCACACCAGGATACGGGGCCGGGCGATGCCGAACTTTTCCTGCAGGTCGGCGTGCAATATCCGCGTGACCCGCTCCAGGCGTTGCGGGGTGATGGCCTCGGCGACGTCCCGCAAGGGCAGGTGCGTGGTCACCAGTGCCACGCGCAGGCCGCGGGTGGCGAGCATCATTACCACCTGCGTGGTGTGGGTCAGGTCCGCCAGGAACTCGGTATGCCCGGAAAAGGCAATCCCGGATTCGTTGATCACGCCCTTGTGCACCGGAGCGGTGATCATGCCGGCGAAACTCCCGTCCAGGCAGCCCTGGCCAGCGCGGGTCAGGGTTTGCAGGACGAATGCCGCGTTGGTCTTGTCCAGTTGCCCGATAACCACCGGGGCGCCCAGTGGCGTATCCCAGACATACAGGCTGTTGGCGGGTGCCGGGACATCCGGCCAGGCTCCCGGTGTCACCAGCAGCAGGTCGACGACCACCCCCAGCTGCGCAGCCCGCTCGAGGAGCAGGTCGCGGCTGGTGATGGCTATCAGGGGATGTGGCTGGGGTTGCGAGGCGAGCAGCAGGCACAGGTCGGGACCGATGCCGGCAGGCTCGCCGGGTGTCAGCGCGAAACGCTTGGGTTTCACTGCGCTGCCTGGTCTGCACCAGGGAGTTTGATTTCGACGTAGGCTTCATCGCGAATCTGACGCAGCCAGGTTTGCAGCTCTTCGTCGTATTTGCGGTTGCGCAGCACGGTCATCGCCTGTTGTTCACGAGCCTGGGTGGTGCTGTCGGTGGCGCGGCGGCCAAGGACTTCCAGTACGTGCCAGCCATAAGGGCTCTTGAACGGCTTGGACAACTGGCCTTGTGGTGTCTCGGCCATCACCTGGCGGAACTCGGGCACCAGTGCGTTCGGGTCAACCCAGTTCAGGTCGCCGCCGTTGAGGGCTGAACCCGGGTCTTCCGAGAAGCTCTTGGCCAGCTCGGCGAAATCTTCACCCGCTTCGATGCGCTCATAAAGCTTTTGCGCCAGACGCTGGGTCTCGGCTTCGCTGCGGATCTCGCTTGGCTTGATCAGGATATGACGAACATGCACTTCGTCACGCACCTGAGCACCGCCACCGCGCTTTTCCAACAGCTTGAGGATAATGAAGCCGCCGGGCGTGCGGGCTGGTTGAGTGATGTCACCCACGGCCATGCTGCTCAGTTCGCGATCGAACGGAGGGGGCAATTGGGCGGCTTTGCGCCAGCCCATATCACCACCTTCCAGGGCGTTGTCACTGCCAGACCTGGCAATGGCCATCTGACCGAAGTCGGCGCCTTGCTTGAGCTGCTGGTAGATGTCCATCGCCTGGCGGTAAGCATTCTGGATGGCTTCGGAGTTGGCGCTTTCCGGGGTAGGAACCAGGATGTTCGCCAGGTGCAGTTCCTCGGAAAGCTGCATCTTGCCCAGATCGGAGGCGAGGAAGTTTTTCACTTCCTGCTCGGACACCTGGATGCGTTCGGCTACACGACGCTGGCGCACACGGCTGATGATCATCTCGCGGCGGATCTGATCGCGAGCGTCCTCGTAAGAGAGGCCGTCGCGAGCCAGGGCGGCGCGGAACTGATCGACGCTCATGTTGTTGCGCTGGGCAATGGTGCCGACGGCCTGGTTCAATTCTTCATCAGTGATGCGGATGCCCGAGCGTTCGCCAATCTGCAATTGCAGGTTTTCGACGATCAGGCGTTCGAGCACCTGTTGATCCAATACGCCCGGAGGCGGCAGGCCACCACCGCGCTTGGCGATGGTCTGCTGCACTTCATGGACGCGCTGGTCCAGCTGGCTTTGCATGACCACGTCGTTGTCGACGATAGCCACCACTTTGTCGATGGGCTGTACCGCGGCGTTGGCCGCAGTACCCAGGAACAGCGCGCCCAGCATCAGCGGGCGCAGACAATCAGAAAGCTTGGTCTTCACGTTCACGATAACCTTGGATGCCTTTGTCGAGGAAGCTCTCTACCTTGGCGCCGGTGAGGCCGCCGAGTCCCTTCAGGACAATTTGGAGGAAGATGCCGTGGTCGCCCTTCTCGTTTTCCGGGGCGGCTTGACTGAACTCTTCATAGTCGACCCAGTAACGGTTGATCAGGCGCAGTTTCCAGCAGCAGTTGTCGTATTCGAAACCACCGAAGGCTTCCAGGGTGCGGTTGCGGTTGTAGTCATACTGCCAGCGGCTGATGAGATTCCACTGCGGCACGACCGGCCAGATGACCGAGAAGTCGTGCTGCTGGATCTTGTAGTAGTCCTTCACGTAGCCCGGAGTGCCCGGAGTGCCATAGTCGCCGCCACCCACTTGCCATTGTCCCGTGGCCTCGTCATAACGAACCTGATCGTTGCGATAGCGATAACCGGCGTTGATGACCTTGTTCGGGTTGTCCTCAGGCTGGTAATGGAACATTGCGCTGCCCGAGCGAGGGCTGTGACTGTCCGGATCCCAGTTGTAGGTGGCAGTGGTTCGCCAATCGCGGTTCCAACGGTATTCGTACTCGAGGGCATACGGGGAGACGTCTGACTTGGCGTCTTCACGTGTCTTGAAGTCGATACCTGGTAGTTGGACTTCGCGATCCTTGAAATAAAGGGCCTGACCGACGCTGATGCGCTGGCGCTCGAAGCCGTTCTCTTCTATCCAACGGCTGGTCACGCCCAATGACAGCTTGTTCTCGTCGCCGACACGGTCGGAGCCGGTGAAGCGGTTATCCCGGAACAGCGAGGAATAGCTGAAGGTCGATTCGCTGGTATCGAATACTGGAATATCGCTCTGATCCTTCTCCGGTACATAGAGGTAGAACAGGCGAGGTTCAAGAGTCTGGCGATAGTTGGAGCCGAACCACTGGGTATCTCGGTCGAAATACAGACCGCTGTCGATGCTGGCGATCGGAACGCCTCGGCTCTGGTTGCTGCTGTAGGTGCCGCGCAGGCGATCCTGCTCTGCGGTCTGCCCAGCGATATCACCTTTGCCTTCACCATCCAAGTCCAGATCATATTGGGTGTACTGGTACTTGAGCGACGGCTTGATATAGCCATAACTGGCGGTCATCGGCAGGCTGACGACAGGTGCAAGATTCAAGCGATTGCCGGTCGCCCGGGCAAGGCCCCACACGCGAGTATCCAGCCACGGCCTCGTGGCGCCTTCCTCGTTGCGGTATAGCCCGTCGCGCAAATCCCGATCAAACCGCACCAGCTCCGTCTTGTAGGCGAAATCCAGACCATACGGGTGCTGCGGCAGTTCGCCGTTGAAGGTGATCTGCGGCAGGCGGTTATACGGCGTGATCTTCGAAATCGTCGCCATCTGGTAAGCCTGGGCATTCACACGTGCAACGTAGTTGTCACCCCGATAGCTGACGGCGCCCTGCTGGTTGACATAGTCATTGGACTCGACACCAATCTGGTCGGACTCCAGATCCTGGAAGTAATAAGGGTCGCTGATCTTGGTGTAGTCGACTTCCGTCAGCACGCGCGAGTCGAGCCCGCCCTTGTGCTGCCAGTTATACATGTAACGGGTCTTACTGTAGTCGGACTGCTTGCTACGTTCGTCCTCTTCATCGTTGAGGTACGCCGCACCGAACTGACCTTCGCTGGACTTGGTCAGGTAGCGGAATTCGCCTTCCATCAACAGGCCGCGCTTGCTCATGTAACGTGGGTACAACGTGGCATCGTAGTTGGGTGCCAGGTTGAAGTAATACGGGGTGACAAGCAAAAAGCCGGTATCGCTGCCGGTGCCGATGGTCGGCGGCAGGAAGCCGGACTGGCGGCGGTCATCGATCGGGAAATAGATGTACGGCGTATACAGGACCGGGAAGTCCTTGACCCGCAGCGTCACGTTGGTGGCGGTGCCGAAGCCGGTAGCCGGGTTCAGGGTGATGTTGTTGCCCTTGAGTGTCCAGGCGTTGCTGCCCGGCTCGCACGTGGTGTACGTACCGTCCTTGAGGCGGATGATCGCGTTTTCAGCACGCTTGGCGTACAGCGCGTTACCGCGGATGCGCGACTTGTGCATCACGTATTCGGCGTTGTCGACCTTGGCTTCGCCAGTGTCCAACTGCACATCGGCGTGGTCGCCGACGATGAGCGCACCGTTATCGCGAACGCGCACGTTGCCGCTCAGCTCGCCGCGGTTTTCAGCCTGGTACAGGTTGGCCTCGTCGGCCTCGACCTGCATGCTGCCTTGACGCATGACCACGTCGCCGGCCAGCGTTGCCACCTGCTCTTCCTGCTGGTAGCGCGATGCTTTGGCGCCAAGGAAGGTCGGAGCGTCGCTTTTGTCCGTCTTGTCATTCATGCCAGGACGAACGGGCTCGATATAGGCGCCGGCGCAATAAGGACCGGTTTCGGCCAATTGGGCAGGGGTGAGGTTCTCCCGTGGAACCCAGTCCAGGTGACTGTAGTCCGCACTGCGAGACTTCAGGCCGCGGCCTTTGGCTTCGGTGACGAGCACGGGCTTGTCGCCGGCTTCTTCGCCCGAGCTGCTGTCGGCCGGGGCCTCGCCGCTGGCGGAAACCGCACTGCCGTCATGCACCGGACGTGGCGGCAATGCAGCAGCCGGCGTCTTGGGCGAACAGTCCCAGGCACCCGAAGCGGAGACGGAGCAGTCATACTGCTCTGCCGCGACGACGAATGAAGAGGCCAAGGGTTGCAGGGCCAGCAGACTGCCGGTGACCAGCAACGGAAATTTTTTACGAAACGCGGGGGATTTCAATGCCATCTTATTAGTCCGGGCTTCCTGCGTGCCATCTGCCCGCGGTGTGGGCCGCACGCCTCTCGATGGTCTGAAAAAGATGCTGGATAATAAAGCATGACCCGCTTGACGGCTAGCGCCGTCGGAGACCCTTGCAATGCCTGACCAAGATGTACGCCTGCAACACCTGAAAGTTTGGCTCGATGAGCAGCTGCCGATCCTTTTTGTTCAGCAGGGCTGGGGCGCCGTACCCCCGGCCACGTTGACTGCGGCCAGCAGCGACGCGAGTTTTCGCCGTTATTTCCGCTGGGAAGGCGAGGGCCGCAGTTTGATCGTGATGGATGCGCCACCGCCCCAGGAAAACTGCAAACCCTTCGTGGACATTGCTTTTTTGCTGGCTAAATCCGGCATCAACGTGCCAAAAATTTATGCCGAAGACCTTGAGCGCGGTTTTCTTTTGCTCAATGACCTGGGCAATCAGACGTATCTGGACGTGATCAACGGCGACAATGCCGACCCATTATTCCGTGACGCCCTGCAGGCCCTGCTGGCTTTCCAGCAACTGCCGATGGTCGCGCCACTGCCCAGCTACGACGTCGCTTTGCTGCGCCGGGAGCTGGAGCTGTTTCCTGAGTGGTACGTCAAGCATGAGCTGGGTATCGAATTCGATGCTGCTCAACAAGCGCTCTGGCAGCAGGCCAGCGACCTGCTGATCAACAGCGCGCTGGCTCAGCCGAAAGTGCTGGTTCATCGCGACTACATGCCGCGCAACCTGATGCTCAGCGAACCGAACCCCGGCGTACTGGACTTTCAGGATGCGGTCTACGGCCCGGTGACCTATGACGTCACGTGTCTGTTCAAGGATGCCTTTCTCAGTTGGCCCGAGGAGCGCGTGCGTGGCTGGCTCGAGGATTACTGGCAGCAGGCCGGTGCGCTTGGCATCCCGGTCCAGCCGGACTTCGAGGATTTCCTGCGGGCCAGCGACCTGATGGGCGTGCAGCGCCATCTCAAGGTCATCGGGATTTTCGCGCGTATTTGCCACCGCGACGGCAAGCCGCGCTATCTGGGCGATGTGCCGCGCTTCTTTGCCTATATAGAAGCGGTCATTGCCCGTCGCCCTGAACTGGCGGAACTGGATCAGTTGCTCTCCAGCCTGCGTCAGTCGGCCGGAGCGACGGCATGAAAGCGATGATCCTGGCGGCGGGTAAAGGGGAGCGGATGCGGCCCTTGACCCTCACCACGCCCAAGCCGCTGGTTCGTGCCGGCGGTGTTCCCTTGATCGAATACCATCTGCGTGCCTTGGTTCGGGCCGGGTTCAAGGACATTGTGATCAATCACGCCTGGCTCGGTCAGCAAATCGAAGATTATCTAGGGGACGGTTCACGTTTTGGCGTGAGCATTCATTTCTCGCCCGAAGGTGAGCCGCTGGAAACCGGCGGTGGCATTTTCCGCGCCCTGCCGTTGTTGGGCGACGAGGCGTTCCTGGTGGTCAACGGCGACATCTGGACCGATTACGATTTCAGCGCCTTGCGCCGACCTCTGGACGGCTTGGCGCACCTGGTACTGGTGGATAATCCCGAACACCATCCGGGCGGCGATTTCCTCCTGGCCGACGGACAGATTCATGATGGCGGGGCGGCTGCCGACAAACTGACCTACAGCGGCATTGCCGTCTTGCATCCGCGGTTGTTCGAGGGTTGCCTGGACGGCGCGTTCAAACTCGCACCGCTGCTACGCAAGGCCATGGCCGAGGGCCAGGTCAGCGGCGAGCACCTGAAGGGACACTGGGTGGATGTGGGGACTCATGAACGTTTGGCGCAGGTTGAAACCTTGATAGAAGCGAGCCGTTGATATGTGGTGGCCAGGGACTCTGATTGGAGCCGGGGCGGGCTTTGCCATAGCCAGCATTCCGGGGGCCATGCTGGGAGCGTTATTAGGACAGGCGCTGGATCGGCGACTTAATCTGCAAGGCTGGGCGCAGCTGCGCGAGCGTTTGGGTGGCCGTCCGGCATTACGCAACGATGAGTTGCTGTTTGTATTGCTGGGCCGGCTGGCCAAGAGCGATGGACGAGTGGTGGATGGGCACATCCAGCAGGCGCGTCAGGAGATGCGCGCGCTGGACCTGAGCGAGCCAGCGCAACGCCGGGCCGTCGCCGCATTCAACCGGGGCAAAACCGGAAACGACCATTTGCGCGGTTATTTGCGTCGCCTTGCGACCCAGCCCCATGCGGCTGAGGGTGTGCTGCGCGCCTGCTGGCGGATGGTCTGGGCCGACGGTCGCGCGGGCATAGCCGAGCGTGAGTTGCTTGCTCAGTGGGGCAAATGGCTGGGGTGGACGCCGCAACAGGTCCAGGCACTGGCGGCGGATTACGAACCACACAAACAGTCGTTGCCCAACAGCGGCGCGACCTATCAGGAGGCGTTACGCTTGCTGGGAGTTTCGGCCACCAGCGAGCCGTCGCAGATCAAGCGGGCTTATCGCCGTCTGCTCAGTCGTCACCACCCGGACAAGATTGCCGGCAGTGGGGCGACGCCGTTGCAAGTGCGTGACGCCACCGACAAGACCCGGGAGTTGCACAACGCCTATCGGTTGATCCGCGAGCGCCGGGACTTTCGCTAGAAGGGGATCACCACGGTGGCTGGCTTGGGGCTTGTCTAAGCCTCACTCCCCCGGCTTCTGCGGGTTCAACCAACCCCGTACCCGACGAAACAGCTGTTCTTGCTGCGCCGATGAGTTGGGCACCGCTTTGAGTGACACCTGACTGAAGCTCGACCCTTTAAGACGCTTACTGGCCTGTAAACGCTCCAGCGCTGCATTGCGATCCTGCGGTTTGTCCATGTAGAAGATGTCGGCGGTGGCCAGTTTCAAGGTGGGAGTCAGTTCGGCCAGGGCGGGCTTGACTGCGAGCGGGGTCTGGGCGGCGACCATCACGAAACGCTCGATCTGCGAGGGCTGTTTTTCATTCAGGTAACGTGCCGCCCAATAGGCGCCGGTGCCGTGGCCCAGCAGAACAATGCTGCGGGCGCCCTGCTGTTCGGCGTAGGCCAGTGCCGCATCGATGCGGGCAAAGATACGTTCGGCATCGGCCAGGAGGTGTTCCTCGCTGGTTTGGGCAACGACCGGATCCACAGCGTCAGCCTCGCCGCCCGCCACTTGTTCAATCGGTGCTGCGGTCGTGGCGTCCGGTGCCGCGCCAGCCACGTCGGCCGGTTTGGTCTCGGGCGGTGTTTCCACCACGCGCGGTGCGATGACGTCGCTTTGCAGGTCCGGCAGGGTGATACTCAGGCTGCTCCACTCGATATCCGGTAACTTTTTGCGCATCGGGCCGATCACTTGAGGCCAGTCAGCGGTTTCGCCGGCGCCGGGGACTATGATGACCGCGCCCTTGGGGTCGCTGGTGTTGGCCGGCTTCCAGAGAGCCAGGAAGGTGTCGCTGCCGGTTTGTAGCTGTTGTTGCTCCTGGGCCGGGATCTCCCGTTCAAGCGCTGTCGCTTCTTCTTCGCTGCGCTCGAGCAAAGGCGGACGTTCGACCGGTTTTTCCTCGGTGGCTTGATCCGCCGCCGCGGGCGCCGGTTCTTCAGCCTGTACAGAAAAGGCACTCGGCAGGATCAGCGACAGGCACAATGCTGGCAATGCCAGGCGATAAACAAAGGGCATCGGATATTCCATGACCAGAAGTATTTCCGGCAGCCTAATGGGTTGGTCAGTATTTGTCAGTGCATGAGACTTCGATGATGCGTTTTTGCTGCCTGTGGGTTATCGGCTGTTTATGGCTTCCCTTGATGGCGTGGGCCGCGCCCGCACCGTCGTTGACTGGGGTGCAACTGGACGCGGGCCAGCGACAATGGCTGCTCCAGCATCCGCAACTGCGCGTCGGCCTCGTGTTGCAGGCGCCCTATGCGCAATATGACCGGCGCTTGCAGCGTCTGTCCGGCACCAATGTCGAGCTGATGCAGTGGTTGGGCAAGGCGTTGAATGTCGAACTGACCTGGCGCAATTTCCAGGACGTGGCGCAGTTGGAAGCCGCGTTGCGCTCCGGTGAGGTGGATATTGCCCCAGGGCTGACCCAGACCCCGGCCGGGCTGCGACTCTGGCGGTTTTCCGACCCCTACATGCGCGTGCCGCAATTGATCGTGGGCCAGAAGAAGGGCGCCGAAGGGGTCGAGCTGGAAAAGCTCGATGCTCAAGTGCGGGTGGCGGTGCGCATGCCCAGTACCACGGCCGATTATTTGCGTAGCAACTACCCGACGTTGAATCTTCAAGGCGTACCGTTGGAGCGTCAGGCGTTGCAACTGTTGTTGAGCCAGCAGGCCGGTTACGCGGTGGTCGATGAGGCGCAGTTGGGGCGACTGATGGTCGAGCCTGAATTCGCCGGGCTGGTGGTCGTAGGCGATATCGGCCTGCCGCAACTGTTGCGCGTCGCCACTCGCCGGGATTGGCCTGAGTTGGCCGACATCATCGAGAGCGGTTTGCAGGCGATCCCGGCCAAGGAACTTGAGCAACTGCACAGTCGCTGGCTCAAGCCCAAATATCCACGTCTGACCGACACCCCGGGTTTCTGGCAAAACCTGACCCTGTTGCTGCTGGCCCTGCTCTTGAGTTGCGTGGCCATCGTGTTCTGGCAGCGCCGCGAGCAAAGGGCGCTGGAGCGGCGCCTGCGCAATGCGCGAAATGACATCGCCCAGCGGGCCGCCAGCGAGGAAGCCCTGCGCCTGACACAATTTTCCATCGACCAAAGCACTGTCGGCATTCTCTGGGTCAATTGGGATAGCCATGTACGGTATGCCAACCGCGCCGCCGAAATCATGCTGGGCTATGCGCCGGGCGCGATCATTGAGCGCCCCTTGATCGACTTCGAACCGGGCCTGCACATGGATCGCTGGCTGAACCTGTGGAAACGCGCCCGGGCCAGCGAGGAGGGGCCACAGAGTTTCGAAACCGAATGCGTGCGGGCTGATGGAAGCATCCTTCCGGCCGATGTTTCCTTGAGCTTCCTGCGCTTTCGCGATGCCGAATACCTGGTGGTCTACATAAACGACGTCACCGAGCGCCGTCGCGCGTTGGCGGCGCTGCGCGAAAGCGAGGCGCGCTTGCAGGGGATCGCTGCCAACGTCCCGGGCCTGGTCTTTCGCCTGGAGCGGGCGCCGGTAACCGGGCAGATCGACTTTGCCTACATCAGTGAGGGTAGCGAAAGCCTCGTGGGGTATTCGCCCGCGACCCTGGCCCGTAGCGACACCGGCCTGCGCAGCCTCGTACACCCCCAGGACAAGGCCAGTTATCACCGCACTCAGGATCAGGCGCTGGACAGCGACAGCGACTGGTCGTGGCAGGGGCGTATCCTGACCCGCGAAGGCCGGGAGCGCTGGGCCGAGATCAAGGCCATTACCCGTCGTCTCGAAGACGGCGCTTACGTGTGGGACGGTATCGTCTGGGACATCACCGAAAGCAAGCGCATCGAACTGGAACTGGCCAGCTCCAGGGAGCAACTGCGCGAATTGTCGGCGCACCTGGAGAGCGTGCGGGAAGAGGAAAAGGCGCGCATAGCTCGGGAAGTCCACGACGAGTTGGGGCAAATGTTGACCGTCTTGAAGCTGGAAACGTCCATGTGCGAACTGGCCTATGCGCAGCTCGATCCGGGCCTGCAAGAGCGGCTCAACAGCATGAAGCGCCTGATTGCCCAGTTGTTCCAGTTGGTGCGGGACGTGGCGACGGCATTGCGACCTCCGATCCTTGATGCGGGCATCGCCTCGGCCATCGAATGGCAGGCGCGGCGTTTCGAGGCGCGCACGCAGATCCCATGCCTGGTACAGGTGCCGGACAATCTTCCGCCCTTGAGCGACGCCAAGGCCATCGGTCTGTTTCGAATTCTCCAGGAAGCGCTGACCAATGTGATGCGCCATGCTCAGGCGCATACTGTAGAACTGACGCTGGTGCAGGAAGACGACCAGCTTTGTCTGACGGTGAGCGACGACGGTGTAGGATTCGTTCCCGCCACGGGGCGGCCGACCTCCTTTGGTCTGGTCGGCATGCGGGAACGGGTGTTGATCATGGGCGGGCAGTTATCGTTGGAAAGTGAGCCTGGGGAGGGGACGACCCTGGCGGTGCGGGTACCGGTGAATGAGGCCTGATGATTTTTGTTTGGCTTGGCTTGGCTTGGCTGACGCTATCGCGAGCAGGCTCGCTCCCACATTGATTGAGATGCACACACGCACAACCCTGTGGGAGCGAGCCTGCTCGCGATGAGATTCTGAATCTGGAGAAAAACGTGATCCGTGTACTGGTAGCCGAAGACCACACCATCGTGCGCGAAGGCATCAAGCAGTTGATCGGCCTGGCGAAGGACCTGGTGGTCGTGGGGGAGGCGAGCAATGGCGAACAATTGCTGGAGACCCTGCGGCATGTGCCCTGCGAAGTGGTGCTGTTGGATATCTCCATGCCTGGCGTCAATGGTCTGGAGGCGATCCCGCGGATCCGTGCGTTGAACAATCCGCCGGCCATCCTGGTGTTGTCGATGCACGACGAGGCGCAAATGGCGGCGCGCGCGCTGAAGGTCGGTGCCGCCGGCTACGCGACCAAGGACAGCGACCCGGCCTTGCTGCTCATGGCGATTCGCAAGGTCGCGGCCGGCGGACGTTACATCGACCCGGAACTGGCCGACCGCATGGTTTTCGAAGTGGGCCTGACCGACAGCCGACCGCTGCACTCGCTGCTGTCCGAGCGCGAATTCTCGGTCTTCGAGCGCCTGGCCCAAGGGGCCAACGTCAACGACATCGCCCAGCAATTGGCCCTGAGCAGCAAAACCATCAGCACTCACAAAGCGCGGCTGATGCAGAAACTCAACATCACTTCCTTGGCGGAACTGGTGAAGTATGCGATGGAGCATAAGTTGCTCTAAGCCCACCACAATCCCCTGTGGGAGCGAGCCTGCTCGCGATGGCGGTGTGTCAGTCAACCACGATGCTGGCTGATCCGCCGCCATCGCGAGCAGGCTCGCTCCCACACGGGCAGTGTGTCGGCATATCCATTTGCGACACGCCCCAACACCGCTTTTGTCCCTGCTTGCAGCTTGCAGCTCATAACTCACGACTGTCCTTATCCAATCCCGCCATCCTTGTAGGGAAATCCCTACACCGACTCTTCCATCCGGCTGAGGCGATTCTCTCCTGCGCCCCGATTTGCGCAGGCCCCAGGCTCCACTAGGCTTGATTCACAAGCAGTCATCAATACAAAAGGTGTGGGTATGAGCCAGGTCGATTCAAGCGCGGGGGCCAGTGATGTACTGGTCAGCTTTCGTGGTGTGCAAAAGAGCTACGACGGCGAGAACCTGATCGTCAAGGACCTCAACCTGGACATTCGCAAAGGCGAATTCCTGACTCTGCTCGGGCCGTCCGGTTCCGGCAAAACCACCAGCCTGATGATGCTCGCCGGGTTTGAAACACCCACTGCCGGTGAGATCCAGCTGGCCGGACGCTCCATCAACAACGTGCCGCCCCACAAGCGTGACATCGGCATGGTGTTCCAGAACTACGCTTTGTTCCCGCACATGACCGTTGCCGAGAACCTGGCCTTCCCGCTGACCGTGCGCGGCTTGAACAAAAGCGACGTGAGTGATCGGGTCAAGCGCGTCTTGAGCATGGTCCAGCTGGACACGTTTGCCCAACGCTACCCGGCTCAGTTGTCCGGCGGCCAGCAACAGCGCGTGGCCCTGGCCCGGGCGCTGGTGTTCGAACCGCAACTGGTGCTGATGGACGAACCCCTTGGCGCCCTGGACAAACAACTGCGTGAACACATGCAGATGGAGATCAAGCATCTGCATCAGCGCCTCGGTGTGACAGTGGTCTATGTGACTCACGACCAGGGCGAAGCCTTGACCATGTCCGACCGGGTAGCGGTGTTCCATCAAGGCGAAATCCAGCAGATTGCCCCGCCACGCACCCTCTACGAAGAGCCAAGGAACACCTTCGTCGCCAACTTCATCGGCGAGAACAACCGTCTCAACGGCCGCCTGCACAGCCAGACCGGCGATCGTTGCCTGGTGGAGCTGGGGCGTGGTGAAAAGGTCGAGGCCCTGGCGGTGAACGTCGGCAAACCCGGCGAGCCGGTGACCCTGTCGATCCGCCCGGAGCGGGTGAGCCTCAACGGCGCAAGCGAACAATGTGTCAACCGCTTCTCAGGGAGGGTGGCGGAATTCATCTATCTGGGCGACCACGTCCGGGTTCGCCTGGAGGTCTGTGGCAAGAATGACTTCTTCGTGAAACAACCGATTGCCGAACTCGATCCCGGGCTCGCTGTTGGGGACGTGGTTCCGCTTGGCTGGCAAGTCGAGCATGTGCGTGCGCTCGATCCCCTTCTAGAGGCGAATTGATCGCCCCCTGCTGTACCAACACCAACCCTGCACGTGGAGAGAACAATAAATGTTGAGATCCCTGAAGTTCACAGCCCTGACCCTGGGCATGATGGGTGCGGCAAGCGCGATGGCGGCGGGCCCGGACCTGACTGTGGTGTCTTTCGGTGGGGCGAACAAGGCGGCTCAGGCCAAAGCCTTCTACGCGCCGTGGGAAGCAGCCGGCAACGGCAAGATCATCGCTGGCGAATACAACGGTGAAATGGCCAAGGTCAAGGCCATGGTCGACACCAAGAGCGTTTCGTGGGACTTGGTGGAAGTCGAGTCCCCGGAGCTGTCCCGAGGTTGTGACGAAGACATGTTCGAGCAACTGGACCCGGCTCTGTTCGGCAAGGCCGAAGACTACGTCAAGGGCGCCATCCAGCCTTGCGGCGTGGGCTTCTTCGTGTGGTCCACCGTGCTGGCCTACAACGCCGACAAACTGAAAACCGCACCGACCAGTTGGGCGGATTTCTGGGACACCAAGCAATTCCCAGGCAAGCGTGGCCTGCGCAAAGGCGCCAAGTACACCCTGGAATTTGCCTTGATGGCTGACGGCGTCGCGCCGAAAGACGTGTACAAAGTGCTGGCCGGCAAAGATGGCCAGGATCGTGCCTTCAAGAAGCTCGACGAACTCAAGCCGAACATCCAGTGGTGGGAGGCCGGCGCCCAGCCGCCGCAGTACCTGGCTTCCGGTGACGTGGTCATGAGCTCGGCCTACAACGGTCGGATCGCTGCGGTGCAGAAGGAAAGCAATCTGAAAGTGGTGTGGAACGGCGGCATCTACGACTTCGACGCGTGGGCAATTCCACGCGGTCTGGACAAGACCCGCGCCGAAGCTGCGAAGAAATTCATCGCTTTCTCGGTGGCACCGCAGCAGCAAAAGATCTACTCGGAAAACATCGCCTACGGCCCGGCCAATACCCAGGCTGTACCGCTGTTGTCCAAGGATGTCTTGAAAGACATGCCGACCACCCCGGAAAACATCGCCAACCAGGTGCAGATCGACGTCAGCTTCTGGGCTGACAACGGTGAGCAACTGGAGCAGCGCTTCAACTCCTGGGCGGCGAAGTAACCGCTGACAGAGATCGTTCCCACGCTCCGCGTGGGAATGCCGCCCAGGACGCTTCGCGTCCTTTGTGACGCAGAGCGTCATTGGATGCATTCCCACGCGGAGCGTGGGAACGATCGGCTCAGAGGCCAACGTTTCAAAAGAACAGAAGCGGCACGCCGCTTCTGTAACGATCAAAAAGATTTGCGGAGTTCGCCATGGCCATCGCCGTTCCACTGAACGCGGGCACCAGCCCCACCCTGAAGCAACGGCTCAAGCGCGCCGAGCGGGTCAACCGCTGGAAGGCCCAGGCCTTGATCGCGCCGCTGGTGTTGTTTCTGTTGCTGGTGTTCCTGGTGCCAATCGTGGCGCTGCTGTTCAAAAGCGTCAGCAACCCGGAAGTGGTCAACGGCATGCCGCGCACTGTCGCCGCGGTCGCTGCCTGGGACGGACGTGGGTTGCCAGGCGAGCCGGTATACAAAGCCGCCAGCGAAGACCTGGCCGAAGCGCGCAAGAATCAGACCTTGGGCGATTTGTCCAAGCGCCTGAACATGGAACTGGCCGGCTATCGCAGTCTGCTGACCAAGACCGCCCGTGCGCTGCCGTTCGCCACCGAGCCGGTTTCCTATAAAGAAGCGATGGAGAGCCTCGACGAACGCTGGGGGGATCCGGCGTATTGGCAGGTGATCCGCCGCAACACCAGTGATGTCACCCCGTATTACCTGCTGGCGGCCGTCGATCATCGCATCGATGATCTTGGCGAACTGGCCCCGGCCACCCCCGACCAGGCGATCTACCTGGATATTTTTGCCCGTACGTTCTGGATGGGCCTGGTGATTACCGCGATCTGCCTGGTGCTGGCCTATCCGTTGGCCTACCTGCTGGCGAACCTGCCGTCGCGCCAAAGCAACCTGCTGATGATTTTGGTGCTGTTGCCGTTCTGGACGTCGATCCTGGTGCGGGTGGCGGCGTGGATCGTGCTGCTGCAATCGGGCGGGCTGATCAACAGTGGCCTGATGGCCATGGGCATTATCGATAAGCCTCTGGAGTTGGTGTTCAACCGCGCCGGTGTCTACATCTCCATGGTCCATATCCTGCTGCCGTTCATGATCCTGCCGATTTACAGCGTGATGAAAGGCATCTCTCCGACTTACATGCGTGCGGCGATTTCCCTGGGCTGCCATCCGTTCGCCAGCTTCTGGCGCGTGTATTTCCCGCAGACCTATGCCGGTGTCGGCGCCGGTTGCCTGTTGGTGTTCATCCTCGCCATCGGCTACTACATCACTCCGGCGCTGCTGGGCAGCCCGAGCGATCAGATGGTCAGCTATTTTGTCGCGTTCTACACCAACACCAGCATCAACTGGGGTATGGCCACGGCGCTCGGCGGGTTGTTGTTGCTGGCAACCGTCGTGCTTTATCTGATTTACAACTGGCTGGTGGGCGCCAGCCGCCTGCGCCTGAGCTGAGGGGAGATTGAAATGCTGAGTCCTTACATGTCCCCCGTCGAGCGGGTGTGGTTCTACAGCTTGCGCATATTCTGCGGGCTGATCCTGTTGTTCCTGATCCTGCCGGTGCTGGTGATCATTCCATTGTCGTTCAACTCCGGCAGCTTCCTGGTGTACCCGTTGCAAGGCTTTTCGTTGCAGTGGTACCACGATTTCTTCGCTTCGGCGGAGTGGATGCGGGCGCTGAGGAACAGCGTCATCGTCGCCCCGGCGGCGACGGTACTGGCGATGGTCTTCGGTACCCTGGCGGCGATTGGCCTGACCCGTGGTGATTTCCCAGGCAAGGCGCTGGTGATGGCCCTGGTGATCTCGCCGATGGTGGTGCCGGTGGTGATCATCGGGGTGGCCAGTTACCTGTTCTTCGCGCCGCTGGGAATGGGCAACAGTTTCTTCTCGCTGATCGTGGTCCATGCCGTGCTGGGCGTGCCGTTCGTCATCATCACGGTATCGGCGACTCTGCAGGGCTTTAACTACAACCTGGTTCGGGCCGCCGCCAGCCTTGGAGCTTCGCCGTTGACGGCGTTTCGTCGAGTGACCTTGCCTTTGATCGCCCCGGGCGTGATCTCCGGCGCACTGTTCGCCTTCGCGACCTCGTTCGATGAAGTGGTGGTGACGCTGTTCCTGGCCGGTCCCGAGCAGGCAACTCTGCCAAGGCAGATGTTCAGCGGTATCCGCGAGAACCTCAGCCCCACCATCGCCGCCGCCGCGACGCTGCTGATCGCCTTTTCGGTGATCCTGTTGCTGACTCTGGAGTGGTTGCGTGGGCGTAGCGAGAAGCTGCGTACTGCGCAGGTCTGACGGTCAGTGTTGTACCCTGTGGGAGCGAGCCTGCTCGCGATAGCGGGAGTGTCAGTCGATAAAAATGTCGAATGTTCTACCGCCATCGCGAGCAGGCTCGCTCCCACAGGGGATTTGCGGTGTATTCATGGGCTGAATGGAAGACAACCTTAAATACCGAGCTATCCTTGTGCCAGCCCATACGCGAATAAGAGGCCGCGCACATGAGTCTTTCCTCATTCAAGATCGCCCACAAACTGATCACCGGTGCGGCTGCCATCGAGCAACTGGCGGCCGAGCTGACGCGGCTGGATGTCGATAACCCGCTGATCGTCACCGACGCTGCGCTGGTCAAGTCCGGCACCGTGGAGCTGGCGCTGCAGCATCTGGGCGGGCGCGACTACGAAATTTTCGACCGGGTCATGCCGGACCCGGAAATCGCCATCGTTGAAGACTGCATGCAGGCCTACCGTGACGGCGGCCATGATGGCTTGATCGGCCTGGGCGGCGGCAGTGCCATCGACATTGCCAAATGCGTGGGGGTCTACGCCGGTTACCACGGCGAGCTGCAGGATATGTTCGGGGTCGATCAGGTCCCGCGCAAAGGCGCGCCCATGATCGCCATCCCCACCACGGCCGGGACCGGCTCTGAAGTCACCAACGTGGCCATCCTCTCCGACAAGGCCGCGCAACTCAAGAAAGGTATCGTCAGCGATTATCTGCTGCCGGACGTGGCGCTGGTCAGCCCGCAGATGACCCTCACCTGTCCCCGGAGCGTGACCGCCGCCAGTGGCGTCGATGCACTGGTGCATGCCATCGAGTCCTACCTGTCGCTCAATGCCTCGCCGATCACCGATGCCTTGGCTATCGGCGCAATAAAACTGATCACCCGCGCCTTGCCCAAGGCCTACGCCAACCCCGCTCATTTGCAAGCTCGCGAAGACATGGCCACTGCAAGCCTGATGGCCGGCATGGCGTTCGGCAATGCCGGGGTCGGGGCGGTACATGCGCTGGCGTATCCGCTGGGGGGGCGCTTTCACGTGTCCCATGGTGTGGCAAACGCCTTGTTGCTGCCGTATGTCATGGCGTGGAACAAGATGGCTTGCGTCGAGCGCATGCGCGACATTGCCGAAGCCATGGGCATAAAGACCGCGCACCTGAGTGACCTTGAAGCCGCTGACGAAGCCGTGGAGGCCATGGTTGCGCTGTGTGCTGCCGTGGAAATCCCCCAGGGCCTGAGCAGCCTTGGGGTGACGGACGAAGTGATACCGTCCATGGCGGTGGAAGCAGCCGGGATCGAGCGACTGATGCGCAATAACCCACGCAAACTGAGCGCCAGCGATATCGAGAAGATCTACCGCGCGGCGTATTGATCGTCTGCCACGGTGGGCGCGCCAAATCTTGAGGTATACAATGCGCGCCATCGTGATTTCGCTCAAAACAGGTGCGTCATGCAGCCCTTCGCTATTGCTCCGTCGATTCTCTCCGCCGACTTCGCCCGCCTGGGCGAAGAAGTGGACAACGTTCTGGCCGCCGGCGCCGACATCGTGCACTTCGATGTCATGGACAACCATTACGTACCCAACCTGACCATCGGCCCGATGGTCTGCGCAGCGCTGCGCAAGTACGGCGTCACGGCGCCGATCGACGCGCACCTGATGGTCAGTCCGGTGGATCGCATCGTCGGCGACTTCATCGAGGCCGGTGCCACCTACATCACCTTCCACCCCGAAGCCACCCAGCACATCGACCGCTCCCTGCAGTTGATTCGCGAAGGCGGATGCAAGGCCGGCCTGGTGTTCAACCCGGCCACGCCCCTGGACGTGCTCAAGTACGTGATGGACAAGGTCGACATGATCCTGCTGATGAGCGTCAACCCCGGCTTCGGCGGGCAGAAGTTCATTCCTGGTACCCTCGACAAGCTGCGCGAAGCCCGCGCGCTGATCAAGGCATCGGGCCGTGATATCCGCCTGGAGATCGACGGTGGCGTGAACGTCAATAACATCCGCGAAATCGCAGAGGCCGGTGCCGACACCTTTGTCGCAGGCTCGGCCATTTTCAATGCGCCGGACTACAAAGAGGTCATTGAAAAGATGCGTGCCGAACTGGCCCTGGCCCGTCTATGAGCGGCTTTGAGCAGCTGTTCCCCGGCAGCCTGCCGCGTCTGGTGATGTTCGACCTCGACGGCACGCTGGTCGACTCGGTGCCGGACCTGGCGGCGGCCGTGGACAACATGCTGCTCAAGCTCGGTCGTCCGGCCGCCGGAATTGACGCCGTGCGCCACTGGGTCGGCAACGGCGCGCCCATGCTGGTGCGGCGGGCCTTGGCCAACCATATCGATGCCCAGGGCGTCGATGACGCCGAGGCCGAGCGGGCGTTGGAGTTGTTCAACGAAGCCTATGAAGGCAATCACGAACTGACGGTCGTCTACCCCGGTGTGCGTTCCACCCTCAAGTGGCTGCACAAGCAAGGCGTGGAAATGGCCCTGATCACCAACAAGCCGGAGCGCTTTGTCGCGCCGCTGCTGGATCAGATGAAAATCGGTCGTTATTTTCGCTGGATCATCGGTGGCGATACCCTGCCACAGAAAAAACCTGACCCGGCCGCGCTGTTTTTCGTGATGAAAATGGCCAACATCCCGGCCTCTCAATCGCTGTTCGTCGGCGACTCGCGCAGCGATGTGTTGGCGGCGAAAGCCGCCGGGGTCAAATGTGTGGCACTGAGCTACGGCTACAACCATGGCCGGCCGATCGCCGAAGAGTTTCCCGCGCTGGTGATCGACGATTTGCGCCTGTTAATTCCCGGTTGCCTGGACCCGGCCGCTGAGATAACGTTGCCCGACGCTGTTCAATCCTCTTCTGGAAACGCCATCGTGGTGGTCACTCGCAAACTCTGGATGAAAGTCATGAAGGCCCTGGCCCGCTGGCGTTGGCGCGCCTGACCTGATCCTGGCCGGTTATCCGGCGCGTTTGCATACCTGACTGTCAGCTCCTCCTGCCACGAGGCACACCATGATCCGCGAAGAATTCCTGCGTCTAGCCGCTGCCGGCTATAACCGTATCCCGCTTGCCTGCGAAACCCTGGCCGACTTCGACACGCCGCTGTCGATCTACCTCAAGCTGGCCGATGAGCCCAACGCATACCTGCTCGAATCGGTGCAGGGCGGTGAGAAATGGGGCCGTTATTCCATCATCGGCCTGCCGTGCCGCACGGTGCTGCGGGTCCATGACCATCGTGTCAGCGTGACCCATGACGGCGTCGAGATCGAAAGCCTGGAGGTCGAAGATCCGCTGGCCTTCGTCGAAACCTTCAAGGCTCGCTACAACGTGCCTACCATCCCCGGCCTGCCGCGGTTCAACGGGGGCCTGGTGGGTTATTTCGGCTACGACTGCGTACGCTATGTGGAAAAGCGTCTGGGCACCTGCCCGAACCCGGACCCGCTGGGCGTGCCGGACATTTTGCTGATGGTCTCTGACGCAGTGGTCGTCTTCGATAACCTCGCCGGCAAGATGCACGCGATTGTCCTGGCTGATCCGTCCCGGGAAGACGCCTACGAGCAAGGTCAGAAAAGTCTTCAGGCGCTGCTGGAAAAACTCCGGCAGCCGATCACGCCGCGTCCTGGCCTGGATTTCAGCAAACAGTCGGCGGCCGACCCGGTGTTCCGTTCCAGTTTCACTCAGAACGATTACGAAAGGGCCGTCGATACCATCAAGGAATACATCCTGGCCGGCGACTGCATGCAAGTGGTGCCGTCGCAACGGATGTCCATCGACTTCAAGGCCGCGCCCATCGACCTGTACCGGGCACTGCGCTGTTTCAATCCGACGCCTTACATGTACTTCTTCAACTTCGGTGACTTCCACGTTGTAGGCAGTTCACCCGAAGTGCTGGTGCGGGTCGAAGACAACCTGATCACTGTGCGGCCTATCGCTGGCACCCGCCCTCGTGGGGCCACGGAGGAGGCCGACCGGGCGCTGGAAGAGGACCTGCTGTCGGATGACAAGGAAATCGCCGAGCACCTGATGCTGATCGACCTGGGCCGCAATGACACCGGGCGCGTCTCGGAAGTCGGTTCGGTGAAGCTTACCGAAAAGATGGTCATCGAGCGTTATTCCAACGTGATGCACATCGTCTCCAACGTCACGGGCCAGTTGAAGGCCGGGCTGACGGCGATGGACGCCCTGCGGGCCATCCTGCCGGCAGGAACGTTGTCTGGCGCCCCGAAAATCCGCGCCATGGAAATCATCGACGAACTGGAGCCGGTCAAGCGTGGGGTGTACGGCGGGGCCGTGGGCTATTTTGCCTGGAACGGCAACATGGACACTGCCATTGCCATCCGCACCGCCGTCATCAAGGACGGTGAGCTGCACGTGCAGGCCGGCGGCGGGATCGTGGCCGACTCGGTGCCGGTGCTGGAGTGGGAAGAAACCCTGAACAAGCGCCGGGCAATGTTCCGTGCCGTGGCGCTGGCCGAGCAGACCCCAAGCGACTGAATGGAAGCTGATCAACTGTGGGAGCGAGCCTGCTCGCGAGGCGATGCATGTGTCGAACATGCCGGCCTCATCGCGAGCAGGCTCGCTCCCACACAGGGTTATCTCGATCAGAAATCCAGGCTGACCCCGACATTCACGCCCTGCTGGGTAAAGTCATCGTCCTTGCGCAGCGTATAACCGCCCCGCAGGGCCAGATCGTTGGTCAACTTGTGGCTGACCCCCAGGCTCAGGCGATTCAAATGACTCTGCGGCGTATAGCCTTCAAGCGTGAAATCATTGGCCGGCAGACTGTTGAGGGCGATGTTCACTTTTTGGGTGTCGTCTTCGTACTCGCGTTCGTGGGCATATTCGCCATACACCTGGGTCTGACGGGTGAAGTTGTATTTGCCTTGCAAGCCAATGCCCAAGCGTTTCGAGTCGCGGGTCTGGTCATCGAAAGTCAGGGCGGTGGAGCGGCTGCTCTTTTCTGAATACCCGTCGACTTCCACCTTCGCATAATCGGCGCTGATAAACGGTGACAGGTGCCACTGACTGCCCGGCTGGGCAATGTCGTAGCCCAGGCGCGTGCTGAATGCCCACAGGTGACCGTCGGTGTCACCTTTCTCTTGCGCCTGGTTGACGCCCAGGTCGAACTTGCGCTCCAGGTTGTCGTAGTCGAGCTTGCCGCCGGTCAACGCGGCATCGGCCCACCAGCGGTTCTGCTGGAACTGGGCGAAAGCGGTGGCCAGGTAGCTGTTGAGTTTGTAGTCCGAATCGGCGCTGCCTGCCTCCATGTCCTGGCGGTAGAAACCGGCGGCTACACCCACGCGCCAAGCCTCGTTGAGACGATAGCTGCCACCGACGTTCAGGCTGTAGCCGCTGCCGTCGGCGCTGGCGCCACTGCTTTGGCTGTCGATGTCCAGGTGCTGGCCGCCGCCTGCGACGATCGCCCGCCATTGGCCGACGGCTTGCCAGTTCTCCCAGTCCGATTGCCACTGGCTGCGTAATTCATCCTGGTGGGCGCGCAGGGTCGAGTGGGCCATTTCCGGCAGCAATGTCAGCTCCCATGGCGCCGCGAGCAGGGAAAAGGCGTAATCGGCGATCAGTTGCTGTCCGGTCTCGGTGGGGTGGACCGAGTCGTTATAGATCAGCTTGGTGGGGTCTGGCGTCGCGCTGTTGATGCCATAGGTGGGGTTTTCCGTGCAGCCGTTGCCGCTGAAGCAGGTGGCGGTGAGGTTCTCGCCGGTGGCGAGGCCGAATCGTGCTGGATCGGCGAAACTTTCCTGCAGCAGTAGCGGAACGTTCAGTGGAATGATTTCGGCATCAATGCCTTGCAGCCGCGTGACCAGTTGCTGGTTGAACTGGTTGCTGAGCTGCGAAACGGCGTCTTGCAAAGGCGTGCCATTGAGCGCAGGGGTCAGGCCCAGGTCGGGCAGCAGCCAGACCATCACATAACGGGCTCCGGCGGTTTGCAGCACCTGGACACTGTCGGCCAGGCGGTCCGCGGCGGCGTTCGCCTGGGCGGGGGTCAGTACCAGACCCTGGAGGAAGTCGTTACCGCCCCCGGAAAGGTAGTACAGCGCGTTCGGGTCGGCACGCAGGCCGTTGGACAGCAGGTATCCGTCACGGCTGCGTTCGCCAGTGTCGGAAACGCCGGTAATCGACTCGAGGATCTGGTCGGTACGATACCCGCCCACGGCCCAGTTGTTGCCATCGGCCTGGCCTTCGCTGGCACGAACCGCCGAGGTGGATGCCGCGGTTTCATCATCGGAAAAGCCCAACCGTCCGCCCAGCAGTTGGGTGGAATTGAGGGAATAGGATTCGCCGCTTCCGTCGAGATAGAGCGGGCCGGTGCGGTTGGTAAAGCGTTGCGTGGCCCCGGACGGACCGTTCGGGTCGGCAAACTGGCCGGCATCGTTGAGGCTGTCGCCAAACACGATGAAGCTGGAGTAGGGATTGGGCGCGGCGCTCGCCTGGGCGCAGGCCATTGCCAGCAGACAGCCGGCCATTGGTACGAATAACGTTTTTCTTAGCATGAGAAAGTCCGTTTTTATCTTATTGTTGTTAGAAAACGAAACGACAGTACCAAAAACTTCCGGCGTTTTGCCATCCATCAGGTTCGTCGCGATTGTTTCAAAGCCCTTCGGGGGTCGTCATATTGCGTGCACCGTCCAGCTAAGCTACTGTGCCGGAACGTATGAACGAGACTTCCCCTGTGTCGATTGTCAGCAAACTTCTGGATCAATTGATCAAGGCACACGCCCGTTGGCGTTGGCGCGCCTGAACGTTCTCTGCCGGCCTGGCCGGACCTGTACCGATTTGCCTTCTTTACCCGCTTGAAAGTCGCTTCGCTGGCCCATCACACGCCTCGCCAAGCGCAACACCGCGCGGGTCACTCTCCGAAGGCTGTATTTCAAGTCAGTGAATTCAATAGGTTGCTTACGCCATGTTGCTGATGATCGATAACTACGACTCTTTTACCTACAACGTTGTGCAGTACCTGGGCGAGCTGGGCTCCGAGGTCAAGGTCGTGCGCAACGACGAACTGACCATCGCCGAAATCGAAGCCCTCAAGCCCGAGCGCATCGTGGTCTCTCCCGGTCCTTGCACGCCGACCGAAGCGGGCATTTCCATCGAAGCCATCAAGTATTTCGCCGGCAAGCTGCCGATCCTGGGTGTCTGCCTGGGGCACCAGTCGATCGGCCAGGCCTTTGGCGGCGACGTGGTGCGCGCCCGGCAAGTCATGCACGGTAAGACTAGCCCGGTATTTCACGAGAACAAGGGCGTGTTCGAAGGTCTGAATCTTCCGCTGACCGTCACCCGCTACCACTCCCTGATCGTCAAGCGCCAAACCCTGCCAGATTGTCTGGAACTGACCGCCTGGACTCAGCTCGAGGACGGCTCTGTGGATGAAATCATGGGGCTTCGTCACAAAACGTTGAATATCGAAGGCGTGCAATTTCACCCCGAGTCTATTCTCACCGAACAGGGTCACGAGCTGTTCGCCAACTTCCTCAAACAAACCGGCGGCACGCGCTAAGGACTTTTCATGGATATCAAGACAGCCCTGAGCCGTATCGTCGGCCATCTCGACCTGAGCACCGACGAAATGCGCGATGTGATGCGCGAAATCATGACCGGCCAATGCTCGGATGCGCAGATCGGCGCATTCATGATGGCCATGCGCATGAAGAGCGAGAGCATCGATGAGATCGTCGGCGCGGTTTCGGTCATGCGCGAGCTGGCGGACCAGGTCGAACTCAAGACCCTGGATGGCGTGGTGGATGTGGTGGGCACCGGCGGTGACGGCGCCAATATCTTCAACGTTTCCACTGCCTCGGCCTTCGTCGTCGCCGCGGCCGGTTGTACCGTTGCCAAGCATGGCAATCGTGCGGTCTCCGGCAAGAGTGGCAGCGCCGACCTGCTGGAGGCGGCCGGGATCTACCTGAACCTGACGCCAGTACAGGTGGCGCGTTGCATCGATAACGTGGGCATCGGTTTCATGTTCGCCCAGACCCACCACCGCGCCATGAAGTACGCCGCCGCGCCGCGTCGTGATCTGGGCCTGCGGACGATGTTCAATATGCTCGGCCCGCTTACGAATCCGGCCGGCGTGAAGCATCAAGTGGTCGGTGTGTTCAGCCAGGCATTGTGCCGGCCCCTGGCCGAGGTCTTGCAACGTCTGGGCAGCAAGCACGTGCTGGTGGTCCATTCGAAGGATGGCCTGGACGAATTCAGCCTGGCTGCACCCACGTACGTGGCTGAATTAAAAAATGATCAGATCAGCGAGTATTGGGTCGAACCTGAAGACCTGGGCATGAAGAGCCAGAGCCTGCATGGGCTGGCGGTGGATGGGCCGGCCCAGTCGCTGGAGCTGATTCGCGATGCCTTGGGGCGCCGCAAGACTGAAAATGGCCAGAAGGCCGCCGAGATGATCGTGCTCAATGCGGGCGCCGCGTTGTATGCGGCGGATCACGCCAGCAGCCTCAAGCAGGGCGTGGAACTGGCCCATGATGCGTTGCACACCGGCCTTGCCAGGGAAAAACTCGAAGAGTTGGGTGCATTTACCGCCGTATTCAAAGTGGAGAACGAAGGATGAGTGTGCCAACGGTTCTGGAAAACATTCTGGCTCGCAAGGCTCAAGAGGTTGCCGAACGCAGTGCTCGGGTCAGTCTGGCAGAGCTGGAAACCTTGGCGCGGGCAGCGGATGCGCCGCGTGGCTTTGCCAAGGCGCTGATCGATCAGGCCAAGAGAAAGCAGCCAGCGGTGATTGCCGAAATTAAAAAGGCTTCCCCCAGCAAAGGCGTGATTCGTGAACACTTCGTCCCCGCCGACATCGCCAAGAGCTATGAGAAGGGCGGTGCGACTTGCCTTTCGGTGCTGACCGATATTGATTTTTTCCAGGGCGCCGATGAATACCTCAAACAGGCGCGGGAGGCGTGCAAGCTGCCGGTGATTCGCAAGGATTTCATGATCGATCCTTACCAGATCGTTGAAGCCCGAGCCCTGGGCGCAGATTGCGTGCTGTTGATTGTGTCCGCCCTGGACGATGTGAAAATGGCCGAGCTGGCGGCGGTCGCCAAAGGCGTGGGCCTGGATGTCCTGGTGGAGGTCCACGATGGCGAGGAGCTGGAGCGGGCCTTGAAGACCCTCGATACTCCGCTGGTCGGGGTGAACAACCGTAACCTGCATACTTTCGAAGTCAGCCTGGAAACGACTCTGGATTTGTTGCCGCGTATTCCGCGTGATCGCTTGGTGATCACCGAGAGCGGGATCCTGAACCGGGCCGATGTCGAACTGATGGAAGTCAGCGATGTGTATTCGTTTCTGGTGGGCGAAGCGTTCATGCGCGCGGAAAATCCGGGTACCGAGTTGCAACGTCTGTTCTTCCCTGAACGCGGCGTTCCGATAAGCGGTTCGACGCTGGATTGATTCAATGTCGCCGGTGATTTCCCTGACCGTCGAAGCCGGTCTGCAAGCCGAACAGGATTTGCTGGCCAGCATCTGTGCAGGCGACGCTGAGTTCGGCTTGTTGTTCTGGCAGCCCAATGATCGCGCGCTGGTCATGCCTCGTCGTTTGAGTCGTTTACCGGGGTTCGAACACGCCTGCCAAATCTCGGCGGCCCACGACTGGCCAGTGCTGCTGCGCGAAACCGGCGGTGAGCCGGTGCCGCAGTCTGCCGCCACCGTCAATATCGCCCTGGTTTACGCTCCGCCGCGTAGTGAAGGCGACCATGGCCGCATCGAAACCGGTTATCGCCGGTTGTGTGATCCGATCTGCCAGTTATTGGATGAGCTGGGTGGGGTGGCTTCGTTGGGTGAAGTCGAGGGTGCGTTCTGCGACGGTCGATTCAACGTCAATCTCGACGGCCGGAAAATGGTCGGCACTGCTCAGCGCTGGCGTCAGAGCAAGGGCGGCCAACGCCCGGTGGGTCTGGTGCATGGAGCCCTGTTGCTGGAGAACGAACGCGAATCGATGGTTGCCGCGGTCAATCGTTTCAATGAAGCCTGTGGCTTGGCGCAGCGAGTGCGCGCCGAGAGTCATATTGCCTTGCATGAAAAATTTCCGGCGCCTCACGCGTTGCAGCGGCTTGAGGCGCTGTACCGGGAACTGCTGACCAGGCTGCTCGCCTAGCGCGTCCCAAAGACCACCATGGTCTTGCCTTTGACGCTGACCAGGTTGCGCTCTTCCAGATCCTTGAGCACACGACCGACCATCTCCCGCGAGCAACCCACAATCCGGCCGATTTCCTGGCGCGTCACCTTGATCTGCATGCCGTCCGGGTGGGTCATGGCATCGGGTTGCTTGCACAGTTCCAGCAAGCAGCGGGCGACGCGACCGGTCACGTCGAAGAAGGCGAGGTCGCCCACCTTGCGGGTAGTGTTGCGCAGGCGCTGTGCGATTTGTCCGCTGAGGACGTAAAGAATGTCGGGATCCTGCACCGACAGTTCCCGGAACTTGCTATAGCTGATCTCCGCGACCTCGCATTCGACCTTGGCCCGTACCCAGGCGCTACGTTCCTGTTCTTTGCCTGCCTGTTCAAACAATCCAAGTTCGCCGAAGAAATCCCCGGCGTTGAGATAGGCGATGATCATTTCGCGACCGTCATCATCCTCGATCAGGATCGTGACCGACCCTTTGATGATGAACGACAGGGTGTCGGAGCGATCGCCCGCGCAGATGATGTTGTGCTTGGCCGGATAGCGGCGACGCTGACAATGCATCAAGAGTTTGTCGAGATTCTTGATCTTGGGTGTGGGAGTAATGGCAACCATGGTTGTATCCCGAAAGACTGCGCGGTGTATTGATTTGGATTTTTTGTGGGGCGCGAATGGCAATCGCTATAGCTGGCCATACGCCAGCTAATTGGCGCCAGCTTAACAGAGGCGTCCTTAATTGATTTGAGAATTTACCTACACGTATTTGTCATGCGTCCTAAGGCAGAAGCCGCCGTGGCGGGGGGCTGTGCTAAGCTGGCGACCCTTTTTTCAGACAGTGGAGTCTTGGCGATGAAGGCACGCATCCAATGGGCTGGCGAAGCCATGTTCCTCGGTGAGTCAGGTAGCGGTCATGTGGTCGTCATGGATGGCCCGCCAGAAGCCGGAGGTCGGAACCTGGGTGTAAGGCCGATGGAAATGCTCCTGCTGGGCGTGGGTGGTTGCAGTAATTTCGATGTGGTCAGCATCCTTAAAAAATCGCGCCAGGCCGTCGAAAGTTGCGAAGCCTTCCTGGAAGCGGAGCGCGCCACCGAAGACCCGAAAGTGTTCACCAAGATTCACATGCATTTCGTGGTGAAGGGGCGTGCCTTGAAGGAAGCCCAGGTCAAGCGCGCCATTGAGCTGTCAGCCGAGAAATATTGCTCGGCTTCCATCATGCTCGGCGCCGCCGGTGTTGAAATCACCCACGATTATGAAATCATCGAATTGGGTTGAATCGACATCCAACCATCATAAAAGCAGTGCAAGCTCTGGCGATCAGAAGCCGACCTCTGCATAATGCGCCACTTTTTTCAGGGCAGTGATCGGTCCTCCGGCCGGTCCCTTGTCTGGACAGACAACCAAAATCGCCATCGCGAAGAGGTGTTAACCGTCCTACGCAGGTGCGTCGTTCGCATCTGACGGGCATGCTTGATCACGCGGCCAGGCCGCAATACATAGAGAGTTTTCAAACGGTGAAAAGCAAACTCAAGCTCCATGGGTTCAATAACCTGACAAAGACCTTGAGCTTCAACATCTATGACATCTGCTATGCGGAAACCCCGCAGGACCAGCAGGCCTACGTCGAGTACATCAATAAAGAGTACAACGCCAAGCGCCTCACGCAGATCCTCACGGAAGTTGTCGATATCATTGGTGCCAACATCCTGAACATCGCCAGTCAGGACTATGAACCCCAAGGCGCCAGCGTGACCATTCTGATCTCGGAAGAACCGGTGACACCGACCGACAGCCAGATCGAAGAGTCCCCGGGCCCATTGCCGGAAATCATCCTGGCCCACCTCGACAAGAGCCACATTACGGTACATACCTACCCGGAAATCCACCCGGTGGATGGCATTGCGACGTTCCGTGTGGACATTGACGTGTCGACCTGTGGCGTCATTTCACCGCTCAAGGCACTCAATTTCCTGATTCACCAGTTCGACTCGGACATCGTGACGGTGGATTATCGCGTGCGTGGCTTTACCCGCGACGTTGAAGGCCACAAGCACTTTATTGATCACGAGATCAACTCGATTCAGAACTATCTCTCCGAAGACACTCGCGACGCGTATCAGATGACCGACGTGAACGTGTATCAGGAAAACCTGTTCCACACCAAAATGCTGCTCAAGAACTTCGAGCTTGATAACTACTTGTTCGGGGACGCTACCAGCAACCTCTCTGCTGAACAGCGGGATCAGGTGGAAGACCGTGTGAAACACGAAATGCTGGAAATTTTCTACGCGCGCAACATGCCACGCTGAAGGTTTCAGCTACAAAAAAGGCGGCTCCCCATGGGAGTCGCCTTTTTTAGTTTCTGTAGAACGTGGATGAACGCACAGGCCTGCAACGCTGTGGCGTGGGTATAACCCCTTCGCCACCCTTGCACGATCAGATTCGATAGGTGCTCTTGGTCATGACCTTGGCCAGCAGGCTCATGCCGAACTTCACCGGCGCTGGAAAACGAAACCCTCCGGCCTCGAGCGCACTTTCGGCGTGCTGCTCTTCATCCTCGCGCATCTGCTTGAGAATCGCCCGGGACTTTTCGTCCTCGGCCGGCAACTGCTCCAAGTGCTCATTCAGGTGTTTGCACACCTGATGTTCAGTGGCCGCCACAAAGCCGAGGCTGACTTTGTCGCTGATCAGCCCGGCCACTGCGCCGATTCCAAATGACATCCCATAAAACAACGGGTTCAGGACGCTGGTATGGCTGCCCAGTTGGTGAATGCGTTGTTCGCACCAGACCAGATGGTCGATTTCTTCCTCGGCGGCATGCTCCATCGCCTCACGTACCTGGGGCAGCTTCGCCGTCAGCGCCTGGCCCTGATACAGCGCCTGGGCGCAGACTTCACCGGTGTGGTTGATGCGCATCAGCCCAGCGACATGGCGGGTTTGCTCGTCACTCATTTGCACGTCTGGCTGCACGATAGCCGGCGATGGACGGTAGGGCTGACCACTGAAGGGCAGCAGCGTACGCATCGCGGTATCAGCTTGCAGCAGTAGACGGTCAATCGGTGAGTAGTGACGTTGGGTAGTCATGCTTACCTCCGGGAAAAATCTCGGCGGCCAGTTTAACTCAATCGGCCGCTCAGGATTTGCGTTGGGTCAGGGTATCAACCCGGCGGCCAGTTCATCTGGCGCTGCCCAAGCAGATGCATATGAATGTGATAGACGGTCTGTCCCCCAAGTTCATTGCAGTTCATCACCACACGAAAACCTTCTTCGCAGCCCAGTTCAAGCGCCAGGCGCTGGGCAGTGAACAGGATATGCCCGGCCAAGCCTTTGTCTTCTTCGGTCAGATCATTGAGCGTGCGGATCGGTTTCTTTGGGATGACCAGGAAATGCACAGGTGCTTGAGGGGCGATGTCGTGGAACGCCAGAACTTGATCATCTTCGTAAATGATCTTGGCCGGAATCTCCCGGTTGATGATCTTGGTAAACAGAGTATCCACAGCTGTTTCTCCATTGGGTTAGTCGAGCTTGAGTGTACTTAAGGCGCGATTGGCGAGCCCGGTTTTTCACGGGAAAAGGCATTCAGCGGGGGCAGCAGGCCTTGTTGGTCATGCCGGCAATCGTGCGAACCAGCCATCGCGGGCCCAGTCGCGGCAACGCCGCCAGCCAGCGATTGCGGCGCCCAGGAATGATGATCGCCCGGTTTTTTTCCAGTGCGCGCACGGCATACAGCGCGACTTCCTCCGGGCTCATCAGGGTTTGACTGTCGTTGAATTTCTGTTCATTGAGCTGCGCCCGGGCGAAAAAGCCGGTTCGTGTCGGGCCAGGGCAAAGCACCGATACCTTTATTGCGCTTTTTTTCAGCTCGACCCGCAGGGCTTCGGAGAAATGCAGCACGTAAGCCTTGCTGGCGTGATAGGTGCTCATCCAGGGGCCAGGCTGGAACGCGGCGATCGATGCAACGTTCAGGATCTGGCCACCGCCCTGCAGCGCCATGCTGTTGCCCACCGAGTGACAGAGCCGCGTCAAGGCGAGGATGTTGACTTCGATCAGGTCCTGCTCGGTCATCCAGTCCTGGCCCAGGAACGGCCCGCTGGTGCCGATACCGGCACAATTGACCAGCAGGTCGATCTGTCGCTCGCCTTCTTCCAGCTCGAGCAGAAAGCCTGAAAGCCTCAGCGGTTCTCCCAGGTCACAGGCCCGGAACAACACCTCCACGCCAAAACGCTGAGTCAGTTCGATTGCAATACTTTCCAGCCGATCACGCTGTCGAGCCACCAATATCAGGTCGCGACCGCGGCGGGCGAGTGCTTCGGCCATTGCCAGGCCAATGCCACTGGAGGCGCCAGTGATCAGAGCGTAACGGGTCATGCAGTTCTCCATCGCAACGGCCCGTCACCAGTGTACTGAGCTGTCACCGGCACGAAGCGCGCTTATTGTTCCTCTTCATAGTCTACAGAAGGCGCAGCAGGCTCGGCTGCTTCGACGGCTGGTTCTGCAGTGTCTTCATCAATGAGCTCGCTGCTCTCATAGCTGCTCAAGGAACTGCTGTCGTATTCCTCTGTGATGCCGCTGAATGCACCGGCCATTGCGGCAAGGAAAGCCACCACGATCATGACAATCCACAGTGACGAAAGTACCTTGACCGCAGTGCTGTTGGGCGGCGGCGGGGGGCCATAGCGATTGGCGCCGGTGTTGCCGGGCAAGGCCATGAGTACGAAGGGGAAGACACTGCCCACGAACGGCACCAGGTTGAGCAGCCACAACCACCCGGACCAACCCAGGTCGTGCAGGCGCTGGACGCTGAACTGGATGCTTACATAAGCAAAGCCCAGTGCGATGATCAGTCCCAGCAGGCCGCCGACGATCATTGCCGCTGTGGAGCTGGAGGCGAGGAACCAGGTCACGCCCAATGAAAAGGCTGTGCCCACCACAAACAGCATGACCAGCGTCAAGGCCATGGTCCAGCCCAGGAAGCGCAGTCGTCCGATGCGCCCATCGAAGCTGAAGGGCTTGAGCGTGCTGTACTCGGCCATTGCCTCACCCACCTCGGCTCGGGGTGGCGCGTAGGGCGATACCGGGTCGATGATGGAGTCCGGGTGGCGTCCGTTCGACGGCGGCGAATGCTGTACCTCGTCCAGGTTCAGTTCGAGGGAAGGTTCGGCTTCGATTCGTGCATCGATCCCGCTCTTGTTGAGAGCCTCCAGGTACTTCTGCGCTTCGGCCTGGGACAGGTTGCTTTTAAGCGCCACCTTGCGCCCGCTGAACAACCGCTCAATGGCACTGACATCGCTTTTGAACAGTTCAGCCAGGTTGAGCTTGGCTGTGGTGGTTTCGACACCCGGCAGCAGGGCTCCATCGAATACGATATTGAAACGGGTTTCGCTCATGCCAGGCATCCTTGTCTCATAAGGTTAAGCAATGGTTTTGATCCGGTTGATTTCAGCGGGGCCATTGGCCGCCGAGTTGTGTCGCGCGGGCCAGCGCTTGCCGGTATTCTTCATCCAGGCGTGTCACTAGCTGATCGACACTTGGCAGATCATGGATTTCACCCACGCCCTGGCCTGCGGACCATACGGTTTTCCAGGCCTTGGCTTCGTCGTTCAGTGGCTTGAGTTTGGAACCGAAATCCACCTCGCCCTTGCCCTGCAGGGCGGCCAGGTCGAAACCGGCGTTTTCCAGGCTTTGGCGCATGAAGCTGGCCGGCACTCCAGACACCGCAGGAGTATGCACGATGTCTGCGGCTCTGGATGTGAGCAACATCTCTTTATAAGCGTCAGGCGCATGGCTTTCGGTCGTGCCGATAAAGCGTGTGCCGAAGTAGGCCAAATCCGCGCCAAGCAGTTGGGCGGCCAGAATCTGATGGCCGTGGTTCAGACATCCCGCAAGCAGCAGGGTTTTGTCGAAGAACTGGCGGATTTCGGCGACCAGTGAGAAAGGGCTCCAGGTCCCGGCGTGGCCACCTGCGCCGGCGGCGACCGCTATCAAACCGTCGACACCGGCTTGGGCAGCTTTCTCGGCATGACGGCGCGTGGTGACATCGTGGAATACCAGCCCACCATAGCTGTGAACCGCATCCACCAGTTCTTTCACGGCGCCCAGGCTGGTGATGACAATCGGCACCTGATGTTCGATGCAGATGGCCAGGTCGGCCTGAAGCCGTGGGTTGCTATGATGGACGATCAGGTTCACGGCATAGGGTGCCGGGTTTTCCATTGTTGCCAGGCCCGCTTCGATTTCTTCCAGCCAAGCCTTGAAACCACTGCTTTCGCGCTGGTTCAGCGCCGGAAAGCTGCCGACGATTCCGTTGCGGCAGCAGGCCAGTACCAGCTGTGGATTGGAAATCAGAAACATCGGCGCTGCCACGACGGGCAGGCGCAAACGTTGTTCAAGCAGAGCGGGCAGCGACATCGGAAGTACCCCGGATAAGGTGGTGCTGATTGAAAGTTAGAACGGCCGAACCACGACCAGAATTACGATAGCCAGCAATATCAGAACCGGCACTTCATTGAACCAGCGATAAAAGACATGGCTGCGGGTGTTTTCGCCACGGGCGAAGCGCTTCAATTGCGCGCCGCACATATGGTGATAGCCGATCAGCAATACCACCAGGGTCAGCTTGGCGTGCATCCAGCCGCCTTGAGTGAAGTAGGCACTGGCGTTGAGACTCAGCAGCCAGATGCCGAATACGAGGGTGGCGATCATCGCCGGCCCCATGATGCCGCGATACAGCTTGCGCTCCATGACGATGAAGCGTTCTTTGCTGACGCTGTCTTCGCTTTGGGCGTGATAGACGAACAGGCGAGGCAGGTAGAACAGGCCGGCGAACCAGCAGACCATGCTGATGATATGAAGTGCTTTGAGCCATAGATAGAGCATTTTTTTGTATTCCCAGATTCACGGTAGCCCGATAGTAGAGGCTAGAGCGGCCACACGTCACCTTGGCGGTTGTCGCCGGGCCGCGCGGCCCCTATCATCGACAGCTTTCCAGTGGGTTCGTTGAGGGCAGGTATATGGTCAAGGTCGGTATCGTCGGCGGCACGGGTTACACCGGTGTCGAACTGCTGCGTCTGTTGGCACAGCATCCGCAGGCTGAGGTGGTGGTCATTACCTCCCGATCCGAGGCTGGACTGGCCGTCGCCGACATGTATCCGAACCTGCGGGGCCATTACGACGGCCTGGCGTTCAGCGTTCCGGACATCAAGACCCTCGGGGCCTGTGATGTGGTGTTCTTCGCCACGCCTCACGGTGTTGCCCATGCCCTGGCAGGCGAGCTGCTGGCCGCCGGGACCAAGGTCATCGACCTGTCGGCAGATTTCCGTCTGCAGGACGCTGAAGAGTGGGCCAAATGGTACGGTCAGCCACACGGTGCGCCAGATCTGCTGGACGAGGCGGTCTACGGCCTGCCGGAAGTCAATCGCGAGAAAATCAGACAGGCACGGTTGATCGCTGTCCCGGGCTGCTATCCAACGGCAACGCAACTGGGTTTCCTGCCGCTGCTCGAGGCGGGGCTTGCTGATGCGTCGCGTCTGATCGCCGACTGCAAGTCGGGTGTCAGCGGTGCCGGCCGTGGTGCCAGTGTCGGCTCGTTGTACTCCGAGACGTCGGAAAGCATGAAGGCGTATGCCGTCAAAGGCCACCGTCATCTGCCGGAAATCCGCCAGGGGCTGCGTCGCGCGGCAGGCAAGGATGTCGGCCTGACTTTTGTGCCGCACCTGACGCCGATGATTCGGGGCATTCACTCCACGCTGTACGCAACCGTCGTCGACCGTTCCGTAGACCTGCAAGCGTTGTTCGAGAAGCGTTACGCCAACGAACCGTTCGTCGATGTGATGCCGGCTGGCAGCCACCCTGAAACTCGTAGCGTACGCGGCGCTAACGTTTGCCGGATCGCGGTGCATCGCCCACAGGATGGCGATCTGGTAGTGGTGTTGTCGGTCATCGATAATCTGGTCAAAGGCGCGTCCGGCCAGGCTGTGCAGAACTTGAACATCCTGTTCGGGCTGGATGAGCGTCTGGGTCTGTCCCACGCTGGGATGTTGCCTTAACTCCAATCTGAGGCTGCAAGCTTGAAGCGCCAGGCTTGCAGCTCATAACGTGTAGTTTGCGCCTGCCTCTCAAATAGTTGACCGATTTTCTAGGAGAAGCGGATAATGCGCGTCATCACGCATTATGGCGGCGTAAGCGCCGGGAGATATTCAGCATGAGCGTCGAAACCTTCACCCCCACGGCTTTGCAATTCACCCACGGTGCCGCGCACAAGGTGAAGAGCCTGGTCGATGAGGAGGGGAATGATCGTTTAAAGCTGCGCGTTTTTGTGACGGGCGGCGGTTGTTCGGGTTTTCAATACGGCTTCACTTTCGATGAGGAAGTGGCTGATGACGACACCATCGTCGAACGCGAAGGTGTCAGCCTCGTGGTCGATCCGATGAGCTTCCAGTACCTGGCGGGTGCTGAGGTGGATTATCAGGAAGGGCTGGAAGGGTCGCGCTTCGTCATCAAGAACCCTAACGCCACCACAACCTGTGGATGCGGTTCTTCGTTTTCGATCTGAGGCTTTAAATAAGAACGCCGCAGCGCCTTACGGCTCTGCGGCGTTTTGCTGTGCGGCGAAAAATGGATTCAGGCGGGATAGATTGCGCCGAGTATGCGCAAACCCCGTGCGCCGGTGACACTTGGGCGATTCGCTGAAATGCCTTCAAGGCAGCAATGGGCCAGCCAGGCAAAGGCCATGGCTTCGACCCAATCCGGGTCTACACCGTAAGTGGCCGTGCTGCTGACTTGGGTGTTTGGCAGTAAGTCGGCCAGCCGCTTCATGAGTGTGCGGTTGTGCGCGCCGCCGCCGCAAACCAGCAGCTCTTGAGTGTTGGTCTGGGCATTCTGCAGTGAGTGGACGATGGTCAGGGCCGTCAGTTCGAGTAGCGTTGCCTGCACGTCTTCAGGGGCGAAGACCGGTAGGTGCGACAGGTGCTGGGTCAGCCAGGACAGGTTGAACACTTCGCGCCCTGTGCTTTTAGGGCCTTGAGTGACAAAGAAAGGGTCGCCAAGCAGAGCCTTTAGCAGAGCCGGTTCGACTTTTCCGCTGGCAGCCCACAGACCATCGCGATCAAAGTGCTCGCCCCGTTGCTGATGTATCCAGGCGTCCAGCAATACGTTGCCAGGGCCGCAATCGAAACCGGCTACGGGCTTTTCGGGTTCTATCAGGCTGAGATTGCTGAAGCCGCCGATATTCAGTACGGCGCGATTGCCGGCCCGTTCTTCAAACAGTGCTTCGTGAAACGCAGGAACCAGCGGGGCGCCTTGCCCGCCAGCAGCGACATCGCGACTGCGAAAATCGCTGACGACGGCAATGCCGGTCAATTCGCTCAACAATGCGGGGTTGCCGATCTGCACGGTAAAGCCACGGGCCGGCTCGTGTCGTATGGTCTGACCATGGCTACCGATTGCCCGGATACCTTCAGGTTTGAGCTTCTGTGCGTCGAGCAGCGTGTGGACGCCCTGCGCAGCCAGCCTTACCCAGTTTTGTTGGGCAATGGCTGAGCGAGCGATCTCATCGGGCCCGCTGCTGCATAACTCGAGCATTTCGGTGCGCAGGGAGGCGGGCATGGGGATGTAGTGCGTGGCGATCAACTTGATCGCCGGAGTCAGTTCGATCAGCGCGATATCCAGTCCATCCAGGCTGGTGCCAGACATCACGCCGATATAGTGCGCCATGGTTTAGCGCTTGCTTGAGGCGAGCATGGTGGCTTTTTCCTGGTCCATGCGAGCCATCAAGGGTTGGCTCTGAGCCAGGAAGCGTGAGCGCTCGGACTTGGCAATCGGATCGGCCATGGGGAGCTTCTGGCCCAGCGGATCAACGTGAACGCCGTTGACCTGGAATTCATAATGCAAATGCGGCCCGGTGGACAGACCGGTAGTGCCAATATAGCCAATCACCTGGCCTTGCTTGACGCTGCCGCCGGTTTTCACGCCTTTTGCGAAGCCCTGCATATGGCCATACAGCGTACGGTAAGTGTTGCCGTGCTGGATGATCACGGTGTTGCCATAGCCACCCCGGCGTCCGGCCAACAGCACTTTGCCGTCTCCGGCGGCCTTGATTGGGGTGCCGCGGGGAGCTGCGTAGTCGACGCCTTTATGGGCGCGGATCTTGTTCAGGATTGGATGTTTGCGGCCTACGGAGAATCTTGAGCTGATGCGGGCGAAATCAACCGGCGTACGGATAAATGCCTTGCGCATGCTGTTGCCGTCGGCAGTGTAATAGCTGCTGTTGCCTTGTTTGTTGGTGTAGCGCACCGCCGTGTAGGTCTTGCCGCGATTGGTGAAGCGGGCGGAAAGAATAGGGCCGTTGCCGACGCTTTTTCCGTTGACCATTTTCTGTTCGTAAATGACGTCGAACTCGTCGCCCTGGCGAATATCCTGAGCGAAGTCGATGTCGTAGCCAAACACGCTGGCCATGTCCATTGTCAGGCTATGGGAAAGGCCGGCGCGTGCGGCCGATTGCGACAATGAGCTGTTAATGACGCCGTGAGCATAGGCTGAGCGCACGGTTGGTTTGGTGATGACGCGGTTGAACGCATAACCCTTGTCGTTTTTGCTCAGGGTGATGCTTTCCAGGTCACTTAGTTTGGTATGCAGGCTGGTCAGTTGTCCGTCTGGGCTGAGTTCGAACTCGAGTTTCTGACCCCTCTGGAGCCGAGCGAACTGTTTGGCTTTCTTGTCGCTGGCCAGGACCTCGTGGACCAGGGTCGACGGCAGCCCAACCTTTTCGAAGAGAGTGGAGAGCGTGTCGCCTTTGGCAACTATGACCTCATGGTGGCCCGGGTCTTTCTTTTCTTCGATCGCAGACTCCGCTTGGGCGGACGCGGGCGTGTCTTCAGCGTTGTTTTCGATCTGCGCGAAGGGGGAGGCTGCGGCCTCGTTTGTGGCTTGGACGGCTTCGGCAGCGTCTTGATCTTGTGTCAGTTGTTCAGCAGGGCTTTCCAGTTCGAGACTTAGGGTCGTCTTTTTGGCTTCAACATCGCTGGAGGGAAACACCAGGAGCGCCAGGCTAAGAAGGGCGGCAATACCACTTGCAGCGAGCAGGTGGGTCTTGGGGTAAAGCGGCGGCGCTTTGGATGGTTCTGTGGTCATAGGTAATTTGACTTTTGAAGAGATGAATTGGAAAAGATGAATGACATGATGAAGATGAAATAACTGTATAAAATATAACCAAATCACCTGCGAAGCAAGCCCGCGGACACTCTGTCCGTGGATTGGTGTCCGCGCACCCGGCAAACCTTGTATTTGGTGCGCGATCTTGTATGGTTGGGTCCCTTTGAATCTGAGCCTTGCGGGTCTGTTATGAAGTCGGTTGAAGAGCAGCTAGCGCTGATCAAGCGTGGTGCAGAAGAGTTGTTGGTCGAGTCCGAGCTGATTGAAAAGCTCAAGCGTGGGCAGCCGCTGCGTATAAAGGCTGGTTTCGACCCGACGGCACCCGATCTGCATCTGGGTCATACCGTGCTTATTAATAAGCTGCGTCAGTTCCAGGACCTGGGGCATCAGGTCATCTTCCTGATAGGTGACTTCACTGGGATGATCGGTGATCCGAGTGGCAAGAGCGCGACGCGCCCACCGCTGACGCGCGAGCAGGTTCTTGATAATGCCGAGACCTACAAGACTCAGGTCTTCAAGATCCTTGATCCGGCCAAGACCGAAGTCGCTTTCAACTCCACCTGGATGGATCAGATGGGGCCGGCGGATTTCATTCGCCTGACCTCCCAATACACCGTGGCTCGTATGCTCGAGCGCGATGATTTTGACAAGCGCTATAAAACCAGTCAGCCG
>NZ_CP054128.1:937500-2200000 GCF_013283895.1 Pseudomonas sp. MPDS
TGCCAAGCCGCGAGGTGGAGCTAATCCCACAAAACCGATCGTAGTCCGGATCGCAGTCTGCAACTCGACTGCGTGAAGTCGGAATCGCTAGTAATCGCGAATCAGAATGTCGCGGTGAATACGTTCCCGGGCCTTGTACACACCGCCCGTCACACCATGGGAGTGGGTTGCACCAGAAGTAGCTAGTCTAACCTTCGGGGGGACGGTTACCACGGTGTGATTCATGACTGGGGTGAAGTCGTAACAAGGTAGCCGTAGGGGAACCTGCGGCTGGATCACCTCCTTAATCGACGACCGCAGCTGCTTCATGAGCTCCCACACGAATTGCTTGATTCATTGAAGAAGACGATTGGGTCTGTAGCTCAGTTGGTTAGAGCGCACCCCTGATAAGGGTGAGGTCGGCAGTTCGAATCTGCCCAGACCCACCAATTTCATGGTGTTCCCTGTAGCGATACGGGGCCATAGCTCAGCTGGGAGAGCGCCTGCCTTGCACGCAGGAGGTCAGCGGTTCGATCCCGCTTGGCTCCACCATTACAGATTGGCACCAACGTTTAAAGCTTAGAAATGAGCATTCCACCAAGACGGTGCTGAATGTTGATTTCTAGTCTTTTGATTAGATCGTTCTTTAAAAATTTGGGTATGTGATAGAAAGATAGACTGGACGTTACTTTCACTGGTAACGGATCAGGCTAAGGTAAAATTTGTGAGTTGCTCTTAGAGCATGCGAATTTTCGGCGAATGTCGTCTTCACAGTATAACCAGATTGCTTGGGGTTATATGGTCAAGTGAAGAAGCGCATACGGTGGATGCCTTGGCAGTCAGAGGCGATGAAAGACGTGGTAGCCTGCGAAAAGCTTCGGGGAGTCGGCAAACAGACTTTGATCCGGAGATGTCTGAATGGGGGAACCCAGCCATCATAAGATGGTTATCTTGTACTGAATACATAGGTGCAAGAGGCGAACCAGGGGAACTGAAACATCTAAGTACCCTGAGGAAAAGAAATCAACCGAGATTCCCTTAGTAGTGGCGAGCGAACGGGGACTAGCCCTTAAGTGGCTTTGAGATTAGCGGAACGCTCTGGAAAGTGCGGCCATAGTGGGTGATAGCCCTGTACGCGAAAATCTCTTAGTCATGAAATCGAGTAGGACGGAGCACGAGAAACTTTGTCTGAATATGGGGGGACCATCCTCCAAGGCTAAATACTACTGACTGACCGATAGTGAACTAGTACCGTGAGGGAAAGGCGAAAAGAACCCCGGAGAGGGGAGTGAAATAGATCCTGAAACCGTATGCGTACAAGCAGTGGGAGCCCACTTTGTTGGGTGACTGCGTACCTTTTGTATAATGGGTCAGCGACTTATTTTCAGTGGCGAGCTTAACCGAATAGGGGAGGCGTAGCGAAAGCGAGTCTTAATAGGGCGTCTAGTCGCTGGGAATAGACCCGAAACCGGGCGATCTATCCATGGGCAGGTTGAAGGTTGGGTAACACTAACTGGAGGACCGAACCGACTACCGTTGAAAAGTTAGCGGATGACCTGTGGATCGGAGTGAAAGGCTAATCAAGCTCGGAGATAGCTGGTTCTCCTCGAAAGCTATTTAGGTAGCGCCTCATGTATCACTGTAGGGGGTAGAGCACTGTTTCGGCTAGGGGGTCATCCCGACTTACCAAACCGATGCAAACTCCGAATACCTACAAGTGCCGAGCATGGGAGACACACGGCGGGTGCTAACGTCCGTCGTGAAAAGGGAAACAACCCAGACCGTCAGCTAAGGTCCCAAAGTTATGGTTAAGTGGGAAACGATGTGGGAAGGCTTAGACAGCTAGGAGGTTGGCTTAGAAGCAGCCACCCTTTAAAGAAAGCGTAATAGCTCACTAGTCGAGTCGGCCTGCGCGGAAGATGTAACGGGGCTCAAACCATACACCGAAGCTACGGGTATCACTTAGGTGATGCGGTAGAGGAGCGTTCTGTAAGCCTGTGAAGGTGAGTTGAGAAGCTTGCTGGAGGTATCAGAAGTGCGAATGCTGACATGAGTAACGACAATGGGTGTGAAAAACACCCACGCCGAAAGACCAAGGTTTCCTGCGCAACGTTAATCGACGCAGGGTTAGTCGGTCCCTAAGGCGAGGCTGAAAAGCGTAGTCGATGGAAAACAGGTTAATATTCCTGTACTTCTGGTTATTGCGATGGAGGGACGGAGAAGGCTAGGCCAGCTTGGCGTTGGTTGTCCAAGTTTAAGGTGGTAGGCTGGAATCTTAGGTAAATCCGGGATTCTAAGGCCGAGAGCTGATGACGAGTTACCCTTTGGGTGACGAAGTGGTTGATGCCATGCTTCCAAGAAAAGCTTCTAAGCTTCAGGTAACCAGGAACCGTACCCCAAACCGACACAGGTGGTTGGGTAGAGAATACCAAGGCGCTTGAGAGAACTCGGGTGAAGGAACTAGGCAAAATGGCACCGTAACTTCGGGAGAAGGTGCGCCGGTGAGGGTGAAGCACTTGCTGCGTAAGCCCACGCCGGTCGAAGATACCAGGCCGCTGCGACTGTTTATTAAAAACACAGCACTCTGCAAACACGAAAGTGGACGTATAGGGTGTGACGCCTGCCCGGTGCCGGAAGGTTAATTGATGGGGTTAGCTAACGCGAAGCTCTTGATCGAAGCCCCGGTAAACGGCGGCCGTAACTATAACGGTCCTAAGGTAGCGAAATTCCTTGTCGGGTAAGTTCCGACCTGCACGAATGGCGTAACGATGGCGGCGCTGTCTCCACCCGAGACTCAGTGAAATTGAAATCGCTGTGAAGATGCAGTGTATCCGCGGCTAGACGGAAAGACCCCGTGAACCTTTACTATAGCTTTGCACTGGACTTTGAATTTGCTTGTGTAGGATAGGTGGGAGGCTTTGAAGCGTGGACGCCAGTTCGCGTGGAGCCATCCTTGAAATACCACCCTGGCAACTTTGAGGTTCTAACTCAGGTCCGTTATCCGGATCGAGGACAGTGTATGGTGGGTAGTTTGACTGGGGCGGTCTCCTCCTAAAGAGTAACGGAGGAGTACGAAGGTGCGCTCAGACCGGTCGGAAATCGGTCGTAGAGTATAAAGGCAAAAGCGCGCTTGACTGCGAGACAGACACGTCGAGCAGGTACGAAAGTAGGTCTTAGTGATCCGGTGGTTCTGTATGGAAGGGCCATCGCTCAACGGATAAAAGGTACTCCGGGGATAACAGGCTGATACCGCCCAAGAGTTCATATCGACGGCGGTGTTTGGCACCTCGATGTCGGCTCATCACATCCTGGGGCTGAAGCCGGTCCCAAGGGTATGGCTGTTCGCCATTTAAAGTGGTACGCGAGCTGGGTTTAGAACGTCGTGAGACAGTTCGGTCCCTATCTGCCGTGGACGTTTGAGATTTGAGAGGGGCTGCTCCTAGTACGAGAGGACCGGAGTGGACGAACCTCTGGTGTTCCGGTTGTCACGCCAGTGGCATTGCCGGGTAGCTATGTTCGGAAAAGATAACCGCTGAAAGCATCTAAGCGGGAAACTTGCCTCAAGATGAGATCTCACTGGGACCTTGAGTCCCCTGAAGGGCCGTCGAAGACTACGACGTTGATAGGTGGGGTGTGTAAGCGCTGTGAGGCGTTGAGCTAACCCATACTAATTGCCCGTGAGGCTTGACCATATAACACCCAAGCAATTTGTTGACCCGATACAGGGCACCAGATTGCGGTGTGTGAAGACGCTATGAACCGAAAGTTCGCACAACACACAAACCTATCACATACCCATTCGCTGGAACGTGACCGCAAGGCACGCGCTGGCTACCGAATTTCTTGACGACCATAGAGCATTGGAACCACCTGATCCCATCCCGAACTCAGCAGTGAAACGATGCATCGCCGATGGTAGTGTGGGGTTTCCCCATGTGAGAGTAGGTCATCGTCAAGATTAAATTCCGAAACCCCTATCTGCTGACGCAGGTAGGGGTTTTGTTTTGCCCGCAGGAAAGACCATTTGTGTTTCTATGCAACGGTCTTGCGCATCGCTATCATGCGGGCCTCATTATCAGGTGCAGTTTGCATGCTCACGTTGCTTAAACTTCTGAAAGATGGCCGCTTCCACTCGGGTCAGGCGCTGGGTACTGCGCTGGGTATCAGTCGTAGTGCTGTATGGAAGCAGTTGCAGCACCTGGAGGCGGAGTTAGGGCTATCTGTTCATAAGGTTCGAGGTAGAGGTTATCAGCTGGCTAAGCCGCTGCTGCTTTTGGACTCGGCTGAGATTAGCGCCAAAGAGTCCTGTGAGTGGCCCATCCATATATTTGACTCCATTGATTCGACCAACGCTGAAGCGCTTCGCGCCATAGAGCGTGGAATGGGCGCGCCATTTATGATTTTGGCCGAGCGACAGACAGCCGGTCGTGGTCGTCGTGGTCGCAAGTGGGTGAGTCCGTTTGCCGACAATCTTTACCACAGTCTGGTGCTGCGAATTGATGGTGGCATGCGCCAAATTGAGGGGCTCAGCCTGGTTGTGGGGCTTGCAGTTATGCACGCCTTGCATGATATGGGGATCGCGGGGGCTGGGCTGAAGTGGCCTAACGATGTCCTGGTAGGTGATAAGAAAATCGCGGGCATCTTGCTTGAATTGGTGGGGGATCCAGCAGACGTTTGCCACGTTGTTCTCGGCGTAGGGATTAATGTGAATATGCGGTCGACCGATGAGGTCGACCAGCAATGGACGTCCATGTGCCTTGAGGCGGGCAGGGATTTTGATCGAAACGAGCTGGTTGGACGGCTGGCCGCGAAGTTTCAGCATTACCTCAGGCTCCACCAGGTGTCGGGTTTCTCCGCGATCCAGGAGGAATGGGAGCGATACCATCTGTGGCAGGGGCGGAATGTTTCCCTGATTGCCGGTATCAACCAGGTTGACGGGGTTGTGATGGGCATTGATCGTCAGGGCGCGCTGCGTTTGAAGGTAGATGGCGTGGAAAAAATCTTTAGCGGTGGTGAGCTCAGTTTGAGGTTGCGTGATGATTCTTGAGCTCGATTGCGGCAATAGCTTTATCAAGTGGCGTGTCCTTGACTTCGACGGCGTAACACCGATCGAAGGAGGGGTGGTTGGTACCGATAGTGCCCTGCTGGCAAGCTTGAGTGACGCCGATAAATTTAAGCTCAAGAAATGCCGTCTCGTTAGCGTGAGGACTCCGCAAGAGACGGATTCGTTGGTTGCTCTACTAATTGATGTTTTTGGAGTGTCTGTCTCACGCGCTGTGCCTGTTCGGGAGTTGGCCGGTGTTAAGAACGGTTACAACGATTACGAGCGGCTAGGGCTCGATCGATGGTTGGCTTTGCTTGGGGGCTTCCATCTTGCTTCGGGAGCCTGCCTGGTGCTCGATTTCGGTACGGCCGTTACAGCGGATTTCGTGGCTGCGGACGGTGAGCATCTAGGGGGGTTCATTTGTCCTGGTATGCCTTTGATGCGTAATCAGTTGCGCACTCATACCCGACGGATTCGCTATGACGATACGGCTGCCGAGCGGGCTCACGAGAGCCTCGCCCCTGGTCGCGAGACTGTAGAGGCGGTGGAGCGCGGTTGCATGCTCATGCTCAGAGGATTTGTCCTGACTCAGCTTGAACTGGCTAAAGAATATTGGGGGAACGACTTCGTAGTATTTCTCACGGGAGGAGATGCCAATTTGGTATCCGGTGTTGTGCCTGATGCCAAGGTAGTGCCTGATCTGGTTTTTGTTGGTTTGGCGATGGCCTGTCCTTTGTCTTGAGGTTCCTATGCGGTGGCTTTTTCTGCTGTTGGTGGTTTTGAATGTCTTTTATTACGTCTGGCATCAACAGGAGGCTCCGCTTCGGGCAAAAGATGTGACTCCGTTGAGTTTGTACCGGGGCTCGCAGCAGGATATTCATCTCTTGAGCGAAACGGCAGATGCGCTTGTAAGGCGGGATTCAGGCAAGTCTGCTGGTCGAGGCGCATGTGTTTATCTTGGTGGCTTCACCCGGATTGAAATGGCGCGCCAGCTGGAGCAGCGGCTCGCGGCATCCGGGATCGCGGCTCGCTCCATTGCGCAGGGCTCACCGAATCTGCCTGAGGGAGAAGGATTTTGGGTTCTGATTTCGCCAGATAGCGCGATGAAGGTGAATGAAACGCTGCTTCAAAACCTTTCTAAAGAATTCAATGAGTTAAAACATAAAATAATGCCCTGTGAGGGGGTTGCACCCGCAGGGTAGTTTGCATAGAATGGCGCCCGCTTCGCAGCGAAGGCCTTCAATGGCTAGCGCCACGAAGCGGCGTCAACGCAGCTAACCTCAGGTTTTTTATGAGAAAATGCTTGACAGAAGGCTGGCATGATATAGAATGCCGGCTCGCTTAGGAGGGGTTCCCGAGCGGCCAAAGGGATCAGACTGTAAATCTGACGTCTACGACTTCGAAGGTTCGAATCCTTCCCCCTCCACCAGTTTTAGCGTGAGCTGCAAGCTCCGCGGGTATAGTTTAGTGGTAGAACCTCAGCCTTCCAAGCTGATGATGCGGGTTCGATTCCCGCTACCCGCTCCAAGTTTGCAGGTTGTGCATAGTGTTTCGCTCTTGTAGCTCAGTTGGTAGAGCACACCCTTGGTAAGGGTGAGGTCAGCGGTTCAAATCCGCTCAAGAGCTCCATATAACAAGGCAGATATGAAAATATCTGCCTTTGTTTTAATGGTTTGTGTGACTTGCTAAATTCTTCTCCTAGGGGTGATTTCGATGGCTAAGGAAAAGTTCGAACGTAATAAGCCGCACGTCAACGTTGGCACCATCGGTCACGTCGACCACGGTAAAACCACGCTGACCGCTGCTCTGACCCGTGTCTGCTCCGAAGTTTTCGGTTCGGCCAAGGTTGACTTCGACAAGATCGACAGCGCCCCGGAAGAGAAAGCTCGCGGTATCACCATCAACACCGCTCACGTTGAATACGATTCGGCCGTGCGTCACTACGCACACGTTGACTGTCCAGGTCACGCCGACTACGTAAAAAACATGATCACTGGTGCTGCCCAGATGGACGGCGCGATCCTGGTTTGCTCGGCCGCTGATGGTCCGATGCCACAAACCCGTGAGCACATCCTGCTGTCCCGTCAGGTAGGCGTTCCGTACATCGTTGTCTTCCTGAACAAGGCTGACATGGTTGACGACGCTGAGCTGCTGGAGCTGGTTGAGATGGAAGTGCGCGATCTGCTGAGCACTTACGACTTCCCAGGTGATGACACTCCAATCATCATCGGTTCGGCTCTGATGGCTCTGAACGGCCAAGACGACAACGAAATGGGCACCACCGCTGTCAAGAAGCTGGTGGAAACTCTGGACAGCTACATCCCAGAGCCAGAGCGTGCTATCGACAAGCCGTTCCTGATGCCAATCGAAGACGTGTTCTCGATCTCCGGTCGCGGTACTGTTGTGACTGGCCGTGTTGAGCGTGGCATCGTCCGCATCCAGGAAGAAGTTGAGATCGTCGGTCTGCGCGACACTCAGAAAACTACCTGCACCGGCGTTGAAATGTTCCGCAAGCTGCTCGACGAAGGTCGTGCAGGCGAGAACTGCGGCGTACTGCTGCGCGGCACCAAGCGTGACGACGTTGAGCGTGGCCAGGTTCTGGTCAAGCCAGGCACCGTCAAGCCGCACACCAAGTTCACTGCAGAAGTTTACGTTCTGAGCAAGGAAGAAGGCGGCCGTCATACTCCGTTCTTCAAAGGCTACCGTCCACAGTTCTACTTCCGTACAACTGACGTGACCGGTAACTGCGAGCTGCCAGAAGGCGTTGAAATGGTAATGCCAGGTGACAACATCCAGATGACTGTCACTCTGATCAAGACCATCGCGATGGAAGACGGTCTGCGTTTCGCTATCCGTGAAGGCGGTCGTACCGTCGGCGCTGGTGTCGTAGCCAAAGTCATCGAGTAAACAGTTGTAATGTCTTTTTCGGGCCGGCATAATGGTCGGCCTGATTTTGTTTTAGGTCAGTAGCTCAATTGGCAGAGCGACGGTCTCCAAAACCGTAGGTTGGGGGTTCGATTCCCTCCTGACCTGCCAGATTCACTTGGTGTGTCTGGCTTTCTTTTCACAGGATCTTCATAGATGACTCCTAAAGCTGAAGCTCAAGGCTCTCGCTTCGATCTGCTCAAGTGGCTAGTGGTAGTCGCTTTGGTGGTTGTTGGCGTTGTTGGCAATCAGTATTACTCTGCTTCGCCGATCCTGTACCGTGTACTTGCATTGCTTGCCATTGCCGCTGTTGCTGCCTTTGTGGGGCTGCAAACGGCTAAGGGCAAGTCTTTCTTTGTACTCGCTAAGGAAGCTCGCACCGAGATTCGTAAAGTCGTATGGCCGACTCGCCAAGAAACCACGCAGACCACGTTGATCGTTGTGGCTGTTGTTCTGGTAATGGCGTTGCTGTTGTGGGGGCTCGATTCCCTGCTCGGCTGGCTTGTTTCCTTGATTGTTGGCTAAGGGTGTCCCGTGGCTAAGCGTTGGTACGTTGTGCATGCTTACTCGGGTTACGAGAAGCATGTCATGCGCTCGCTGGTAGAGCGCGTAAAGCTGGCTGGCATGGAAGATGGCTTTGGCGAGATTCTGGTCCCCACTGAAGAAGTGGTTGAGATGCGTAATGGCCAGAAGCGCAAAAGTGAACGCAAGTTCTTTCCAGGCTACGTGCTGGTACAGATGGATATGAACGAAGGGACTTGGCACTTGGTCAAGGATACCCCTCGGGTGATGGGCTTCATCGGCGGTACCGCTGACAAGCCTGCACCGATTACAGATAAAGAGGCAGAAGCGATTCTGCGTCGCGTCGCTGATGGTAGCGATAAGCCGAAGCCAAAAACACTGTTTGAGCCAGGTGAAGTTGTTCGGGTCACTGACGGCCCATTCGCTGACTTTAATGGCACGGTTGAAGAAGTTAACTACGAAAAGAGCCGGATCCAAGTGGCAGTGCTCATTTTCGGTCGCTCTACTCCGGTAGAGCTAGAGTTCAGTCAGGTCGAAAAGGTCTGATTGAACAGGCATCCCAACCCCGCAGCCCTAGGCTGTGGGGTTTTGTCGTCACTGGGATAAACGCGCAAGTAACCGGGGAGCCTTTCGAGGCGCTAGAACCCGTAATTGGAGTGCCTCATGGCCAAGAAAATTACCGCTTACATCAAGCTGCAAGTGAAGGCCGCTCAGGCTAACCCAAGCCCACCTGTTGGTCCTGCCCTGGGTCAGCACGGCGTGAACATCATGGAATTCTGCAAGGCCTTCAACGCCCGTACTCAGGGTCTTGAGCCAGGTCTGCCAACTCCAGTGATCATCACTGTCTACAGCGACCGTAGCTTCACCTTCGAAACTAAAAGCACCCCTGCTTCGGTTCTGCTGAAGAAGGCTGCAGGTTTGACCAGCGGTTCCGCTCGTCCAAACACCGTTAAGGTTGGCACCGTTACCCGTGCCCAGCTGGAAGAAATCGCGAAAACCAAAAACGCGGATCTGACTGCAGCTGATATGGATGCAGCCGTGCGTACTATCGCCGGTTCTGCTCGTAGCATGGGCCTTAACGTGGAGGGTGTGTAATGGCTAAGCTGACCAAGCGTCAAAAGGCTATCGCCGGCAAAATCGAAGCAGGCAAGGCCTACAACTTTGTAGACGCCGCCGCTCTGCTGGCCGAGCTGTCGACTGTCAAGTTCAGCGAGTCGTTCGACGTTGCTGTAAACCTGGGTGTTGACCCGCGTAAATCCGACCAGGTCGTTCGTAGCGCTACCGTGCTGCCACACGGCACTGGCAAGACCGTTCGTGTAGCTGTTTTCACCCAGGGCCCAGCAGCTGAAGCTGCTCTGGCTGCTGGTGCTGACCGCGTAGGCATGGACGATCTGGCTGCTGAAATGAAAGGCGGCGACCTGAACTATGACGTAGTTATCGCATCCCCGGATGCCATGCGCGTTGTGGGTCAGTTGGGTCAGATCCTCGGTCCACGTGGTCTGATGCCTAACCCTAAAGTCGGCACCGTAACGCCAGACGTAGCTACCGCGGTTAAAAACGCCAAGGCTGGTCAGGTTCGTTATCGCACCGACAAGAACGGCATCATTCACACCTCCGTTGGCAAGATTGGCTTCGACGCCGTCAAGTTGAAGGAAAACGTAGAAGCCCTGATCGCTGATCTGAAGCGTATCAAGCCAGCTTCTTCGAAAGGCATCTACGTCAAGCGCGTTACCCTGAGCACCACTATGGGCCCAGGTCTGGTCATCGATCAGAGCTCGCTCGACGCGTAAGACTCAGATTGGCGCAAGCGATTGCGCCAATCGAAAAATTGGGGTCCCTGCCTGGCGGGGGCTGTCCAAGACCGTAGGCGACGCAAGTCTTAAACCACAAGCCTACGCAGATGGTGCTCCCGGTTCCTTACCGAATCAGACACCAAAACGACATTCGGTTTCGACCGAATGAAACGGTAACAAGCAGGAGTTAAACCCGTGGCAATTAATCTCGAAGACAAGAAGGCCATCGTCGCTGAAGTCAACGAGGCTGCCAAAGTCGCTCTGTCCGCTGTCGTGGCTGATGCCCGTGGCGTAACAGTAGGCGCAATGACCGGACTCCGTAAAGAGGCCCGTGAAGCTGGTGTTTACGTACGTGTCGTACGTAACACCCTGCTCAAGCGCGCAGTTGCTGACACTGAATACAGTGTTCTCAACGACGTGTTCACCGGCCCGACCCTGATCGCGTTCTCCAAAGATCATCCAGGCGCTGCTGCCCGTTTGTTCAAGGAATTCGCCAAGGGTCAGGACAAGTTCGAGATCAAGGCAGCTGCGTTCGAGGGCAAGTTCCTCGCAGCTAATCAGATCGATGTACTGGCAACACTGCCGACCCGCGACGAAGCCATTTCGCAGCTGATGAGCGTGATTCAAGGCGCTACCAGCAAGCTGGCTCGTACTCTGGCTGCAGTTCGCGAGCAAAAAGAAGCTGCCGCAGCCTAAGGCTGAGCACTTCCTCTCGCGCTTTTTTGTTTATTTCGATGGCCGCGTAGGCCGTCCCCCAATTCAGGAAATACAGTAATGTCTATCTCCCAAGACGATATCCTCAACGCCGTAGCTGAAATGTCGGTTCTGCAGGTTGTTGAGCTGATCAAAGCTTTCGAAGAGAAATTCGGCGTTTCCGCTGCCGCTGCTTCCGCTGGTCCAGCTGCTGCTGCCGCCGTTGTTGAAGAGCAAACCGAATTCAACGTCATGCTGACCGAAGCTGGCGAGAAGAAAGTAAACGTGATCAAGGCAGTACGTGAACTGACCGGTCTGGGCCTGAAAGAAGCCAAGGCTGTAGTTGACGGCGCTCCTGCCATGGTTCTGGAAGCTGTTGCCAAAGACGCAGCTGACAAAGCCAAGGCCGCTCTGGAAGAAGCAGGCGCTAAAGTCGAGCTGAAGTAAGCATCGACTTTGCGTCTCCAGCCCGAGCGTTAAGCGACAGGCTGATGGCTGGTGGCTTTTGCCACCGGCCTTTTTCCGTTATTGGCAGCCGACTGGGTCGGTGCTTATAGCGCGCTGTATCCACCCGATGTGGTGGCGCAAACCATGGGGTTTGCACGATTTTCTGGCTGCTCCCGTCGGGAGGGGCCAAACAAGCAGGTGACCAAGCTGGGGAACGCTGATGGCTTACTCATATACTGAGAAAAAACGTATCCGCAAGGACTTTAGCAAGTTGCCGGACGTCATGGATGTGCCGTACCTCCTGGCCATCCAGCTGGATTCGTATCGTGAATTCTTGCAAGCGGGAGCGACTAAAGATCAGTTCCGCGACGTGGGCCTGCATGCGGCCTTCAAATCCGTTTTCCCGATCATCAGCTACTCCGGCAATGCTGCGCTGGAGTACGTCGGTTATCGCCTGGGCGAACCGGCATTTGATGTCAAAGAATGCGTATTGCGCGGTGTGACTTACGCCGTACCTTTGCGGGTAAAAGTGCGCCTGATCATTTTCGACAAAGAATCGTCGAACAAAGCGATCAAGGACATCAAAGAGCAAGAAGTCTACATGGGTGAAATCCCCCTGATGACTGAGAACGGTACCTTCGTAATCAACGGTACCGAGCGTGTAATCGTTTCCCAGCTGCACCGTTCTCCGGGCGTGTTCTTCGACCACGACCGTGGCAAGACGCACAGCTCCGGCAAACTGCTTTATTCCGCGCGCATCATTCCTTACCGCGGTTCGTGGCTGGACTTTGAGTTCGACCCGAAAGACTGCGTATTCGTGCGTATCGACCGTCGCCGCAAGCTGCCTGCATCGGTACTGCTGCGCGCGCTCGGCTATACCACTGAGGAAGTGCTGGACGCGTTCTACACCACCAACGTTTTCCATGTGCAGGGTGAGAATCTCAGCCTGGAACTGGTGCCTCAGCGCCTGCGCGGTGAAATCGCTGTCCTCGATATTCAGGACGACAAAGGCAAGGTTATTGTCGAGCAGGGTCGTCGTATCACCGCTCGCCACATCAACCAGCTGGAAAAAGCCGGGATCAAAGAGCTGCAGGTGCCGATCGACTACGTTCTGGGTCGCACCACGGCCAAGGTCATCGTGCATCCAGCTACCGGCGAAATCCTGGCAGAGTGCAACACCGAGCTGAACACCGAGATCCTGGCAAAAATCGCCAAGGCCCAGGTTGTTCGCATTGAAACTCTGTACACCAACGATATCGACTGCGGTCCGTTCATCTCCGACACGCTGAAGATCGATTCCACCGGCAACCAGCTGGAAGCCCTGGTCGAGATCTATCGCATGATGCGTCCAGGCGAGCCGCCAACCAAAGACGCAGCCGAGACCCTGTTCAACAACCTGTTCTTCAGTCCTGAGCGCTATGACCTGTCTGCGGTCGGCCGGATGAAGTTCAACCGTCGTATCGGTCGTACCGAAATCGAAGGTTCGGGCGTGCTGAACAAGGACGACATCGTTGCGGTGCTCAAGACCCTGGTCGACATCCGTAACGGCAAAGGCATCGTCGATGACATCGACCACCTGGGTAACCGTCGTGTCCGCTGCGTAGGCGAGATGGCCGAGAACCAGTTCCGTGTTGGCCTGGTGCGTGTAGAGCGCGCGGTCAAGGAACGTCTGTCGATGGCTGAAAGCGAAGGCCTGATGCCGCAGGATCTGATCAACGCCAAGCCAGTGGCTGCTGCGGTGAAGGAGTTCTTCGGTTCGAGCCAGCTCTCTCAGTTCATGGACCAGAACAACCCGCTGTCGGAGATTACCCACAAGCGTCGTGTATCTGCACTCGGCCCGGGCGGTCTGACCCGTGAGCGCGCAGGCTTCGAAGTTCGTGACGTACACCCGACTCACTACGGTCGTGTATGCCCGATTGAAACGCCGGAAGGTCCGAACATCGGTCTGATCAACTCGCTGGCAGCCTATGCTCGCACCAACCAGTATGGCTTCCTCGAGAGCCCGTACCGTGTGGTGAAAGAAGGTCTGGTGACCGACGAGATCGTGTTCCTGTCCGCTATCGAAGAAGCCGATCACGTGATCGCTCAGGCTTCGGCGACCATGAACGAAAAAGGTCAGCTGATCGACGAGCTGGTAGCTGTTCGTCACCTGAACGAGTTCACCGTCAAGGCGCCAGAAGACGTCACCTTGATGGACGTTTCGCCCAAGCAGGTTGTTTCGGTGGCGGCATCGTTGATTCCGTTCCTCGAGCACGACGACGCCAACCGTGCGTTGATGGGCTCGAACATGCAGCGTCAAGCTGTACCGACCCTGCGTGCCGACAAGCCGCTGGTAGGTACCGGCATGGAACGTAACGTTGCCCGTGACTCCGGCGTTTGCGTCGTGGCTCGTCGTGGTGGCGTGATCGATTCCGTCGACGCCAGCCGTATCGTGGTTCGTGTTGCCGATGACGAAGTTGAAACTGGCGAAGCCGGTGTCGACATCTACAACCTGACCAAATACACCCGCTCCAACCAGAACACCTGCATTAACCAGCGTCCGCTGGTGAGCAAGGGTGATCGGGTTCAGCGTAGCGACATCATGGCTGACGGCCCGTCCACCGATATGGGTGAACTGGCACTGGGCCAGAACATGCGCATCGCGTTCATGGCATGGAACGGCTTCAACTTCGAAGACTCCATCTGCCTGTCCGAGCGTGTTGTTCAGGAAGATCGCTTTACCACGATTCACATTCAGGAACTGACCTGTGTGGCTCGTGACACCAAGCTTGGCCCAGAGGAAATCACTGCGGACATCCCTAACGTGGGTGAAGCCGCACTGAACAAGCTGGACGAGGCCGGTATCGTTTACGTAGGTGCTGAAGTAGGCGCAGGCGACATCCTGGTTGGTAAGGTCACTCCGAAAGGCGAGACTCAACTGACTCCGGAAGAAAAACTGCTGCGTGCCATCTTCGGTGAAAAAGCCAGCGACGTTAAAGACACCTCCCTGCGTGTGCCTACCGGCACCAAGGGTACCGTCATCGACGTACAAGTCTTCACCCGCGACGGTGTAGAGCGTGACGCTCGTGCACTGTCTATCGAGAAGACTCAACTCGACGAGATCCGCAAGGACCTGAACGAAGAGTTCCGTATCGTTGAAGGCGCAACTTTCGAGCGTCTGCGCTCCGCTCTGGTCGGCCACAAAGCCGAAGGCGGCGCCGGTCTGAAGAAAGGTCAGGAAATCACCGACGAAGTTCTCGACGGTCTTGAGCATGGTCAGTGGTTCAAACTGCGCATGGCTGAAGATGCTCTGAACGAGCAGCTCGAGAAGGCCCAGGCCTATATCGTTGATCGCCGCCGTCTGCTGGACGACAAGTTCGAAGACAAGAAGCGCAAACTGCAGCAAGGCGATGACCTGGCTCCAGGCGTGCTGAAAATCGTCAAGGTTTACCTGGCAATCCGTCGTCGCATCCAGCCGGGCGACAAGATGGCCGGTCGTCACGGTAACAAGGGTGTGGTCTCCGTGATCATGCCGGTTGAAGACATGCCGCACGATGCCAATGGCACCCCGGTCGACGTCGTCCTCAACCCGTTGGGCGTACCTTCGCGTATGAACGTTGGTCAGATCCTTGAAACCCACCTGGGCCTCGCGGCCAAGGGCTTGGGCGAGAAGATCAACCGTATGATCGAAGAGCAGCGCAAGGTTGCTGATCTGCGTAAGTTCCTGCACGAGATCTACAACGAGATCGGCGGACGCAACGAAGAGCTGGATACCTTCTCCGACCAGGAAATCCTGGATCTGGCGAAGAACCTGCGCGGCGGCGTTCCAATGGCAACTCCGGTGTTCGACGGTGCCAAGGAAAGCGAAATCAAGGCCATGCTGAAACTGGCAGACCTGCCGGAAAGCGGCCAGATGCAGCTGTTCGACGGCCGTACCGGCAACAAGTTCGAGCGCCCGGTTACCGTTGGCTACATGTACATGCTGAAGCTGAACCACTTGGTAGACGACAAGATGCACGCTCGTTCTACCGGTTCTTACAGCCTGGTTACCCAGCAGCCGCTGGGTGGTAAGGCGCAGTTCGGTGGTCAGCGTTTCGGGGAGATGGAGGTCTGGGCACTGGAAGCGTACGGTGCCGCATACACTCTGCAAGAAATGCTCACAGTGAAGTCGGACGATGTGAACGGCCGGACCAAGATGTACAAAAACATCGTGGACGGCGATCACCGTATGGAGCCGGGCATGCCCGAGTCTTTCAACGTGTTGATCAAGGAAATTCGTTCCCTCGGCATCGATATCGATCTGGAAACCGAATAACACGTGACGCGAATCGAGAGCGGGGCTGTTTTGCCCGCTCTCTGCTCCGCCAGGAGGAAAGGCCTTGAAAGACCTACTGAATTTGCTGAAAAACCAGGGTCAAGTCGAAGAGTTCGACGCCATCCGTATCGGATTGGCCTCGCCTGAGATGATCCGTTCGTGGTCGTTCGGTGAAGTTAAAAAGCCGGAAACCATCAACTACCGTACGTTCAAACCCGAGCGTGACGGCCTGTTCTGCGCCAAGATCTTTGGCCCGGTAAAGGATTACGAGTGCCTGTGCGGTAAGTACAAGCGCTTGAAGCACCGTGGTGTGATCTGCGAGAAGTGCGGCGTTGAAGTCGCGCTGGCAAAAGTTCGTCGTGAGCGCATGGCGCACATCGAACTGGCCTCGCCGGTTGCCCACATCTGGTTCCTGAAATCGCTGCCGTCCCGTATCGGCTTGCTGATGGACATGACCCTGCGTGATATCGAGCGCGTTCTCTACTTCGAGAGCTATGTCGTTATCGACCCGGGCATGACCACCCTTGAAAAAGGTCAGCTGCTCAACGACGAGCAGTACTTCGAAGCGCTGGAAGAGTTCGGCGACGATTTCGATGCCCGCATGGGTGCCGAAGCTGTCCGTGAACTGCTGCACGCGATCGACCTGGAGCACGAGATTGGCCGTCTGCGTGAAGAAATTCCGCAAACCAACTCCGAAACCAAGATCAAGAAGCTGTCCAAGCGTCTGAAGTTGATGGAAGCCTTCCAGGGTTCCGGCAACCTGCCTGAGTGGATGGTGCTGACCGTTCTGCCGGTTCTGCCGCCAGACCTGCGTCCACTGGTTCCGCTCGATGGCGGTCGTTTCGCGACTTCCGACCTCAACGATTTGTATCGTCGAGTGATCAACCGTAACAACCGCTTGAAGCGCCTGCTCGATTTGTCCGCTCCGGACATCATCGTGCGCAACGAAAAGCGTATGTTGCAGGAAGCTGTCGACGCATTGCTCGACAACGGTCGCCGTGGCCGCGCTATCACCGGTTCCAACAAGCGTCCTCTGAAGTCCCTGGCTGACATGATCAAGGGTAAGCAGGGTCGTTTCCGTCAGAACTTGCTCGGTAAGCGTGTTGACTACTCCGGTCGTTCGGTAATTACCGTAGGCCCGACCCTGCGTCTGCACCAGTGCGGTCTGCCTAAGAAAATGGCTCTGGAGCTGTTCAAGCCGTTCATTTTCGGCAAGCTGGAAATGCGTGGTCTCGCGACCACCATCAAAGCCGCCAAGAAGATGGTCGAGCGCGAGCTGCCAGAGGTTTGGGACGTTCTCGCCGAAGTGATTCGCGAACACCCAGTGCTGCTCAACCGTGCACCGACCCTTCACCGTCTGGGTATCCAGGCGTTTGAACCGGTACTGATCGAAGGTAAAGCCATCCAGCTGCACCCTCTGGTCTGTGCTGCGTACAACGCCGACTTCGACGGCGACCAAATGGCCGTGCACGTACCGCTGACGCTGGAAGCCCAGCTCGAAGCGCGTGCGCTGATGATGTCGACCAACAACATCCTGTCGCCAGCCAACGGTGAGCCAATCATCGTTCCGTCGCAGGACGTTGTATTGGGTCTGTACTACATGACTCGTGAAGCGATCAACGCCAAGGGCGAAGGTCGTGTGTTCGCGGATCTGCAGGAAGTTGACCGTGTGTTCCGTGCCGGCGAAGCCGCACTGCACGCCAAGGTCAAAGTGCGGATCAACGAAACCGTGAACGATCGTGATGGCGGCAGCGTGACCAACACCCGTATCGTCGACACCACCGTCGGCCGTGCGCTGTTGTTCCAGGTTGTGCCAAAAGGTCTGTCCTTCGACGTCGTCAACCTGCCGATGAAGAAAAAGGCGATCTCCAAGCTGATCAACCAGTGCTACCGCGTGGTTGGTCTGAAAGAGACCGTGATCTTCGCTGACCAGTTGATGTACACCGGTTTTGCCTATTCGACCATTTCCGGCGTTTCCATCGGTGTTAACGACTTCGTTATCCCGGACGAAAAAGCCCGCATCATCGGTGCTGCTACCGAGGAAGTGAAAGAGATCGAAAGTCAGTACGCCTCCGGCCTGGTAACCCAGGGCGAGAAGTACAACAAGGTGATCGACCTCTGGTCCAAGGCGAACGACGAAGTGTCCAAGGCGATGATGGCCAACCTCTCGAAAGAGAAGGTCATCGACCGTCATGGCAACGAAGTCGACCAAGAGTCCTTCAACTCGATGTACATGATGGCCGACTCGGGCGCACGGGGTTCTGCTGCGCAGATCCGTCAGCTCGCCGGTATGCGTGGCCTGATGGCCAAGCCGGACGGTTCTATCATCGAGACCCCGATTACCGCGAACTTCCGTGAAGGTTTGAGCGTACTCCAGTACTTCATCTCCACTCACGGTGCTCGTAAGGGTCTTGCGGATACCGCGTTGAAAACGGCGAACTCCGGTTACCTGACTCGTCGTCTGGTAGACGTTGCGCAGGATCTGGTCGTGACCGAGATCGATTGCGGCACCGAACACGGCCTGGTAATGACTCCGCACATTGAAGGCGGTGACGTTGTAGAGCCGCTGGGTGAGCGCGTATTGGGTCGTGTCATCGCCCGTGACGTATTCAAGCCGGGTACCGAGGACGTAATCGTTCCTGCCGGCACCCTGGTTGACGAGAAGTGGGTCGAGTTCATCGAACTCAACAGCATCGACGAAGTGATCGTACGTTCGCCGATCAGCTGCGAAACCCGCTACGGCATCTGCGCCAAGTGCTACGGTCGCGACCTGGCTCGTGGTCACCAGGTGAACATCGGTGAAGCGGTCGGCGTTATCGCTGCCCAGTCCATCGGTGAGCCGGGTACCCAGCTGACGATGCGTACGTTCCACATCGGTGGTGCGGCCAGCCGAACCTCCGCAGCTGACAGCGTTCAGGTGAAGAATGGCGGTACTGTCCGTCTGCACAACCTCAAGCACGTAGAGCGCGTGGACGGTCACCTGGTGGCTGTATCCCGTTCCGGTGAGCTGGCGATCGCTGACGACTTCGGTCGCGAGCGCGAGCGCTACAAGCTGCCGTACGGTGCTGTGATTTCGGTCAAGGAAGGTGACAAGGTCGACGCTGGCGCTATCGTGGCCAAGTGGGATCCGCACACCCACCCGATCGTGACCGAAATGAAAGGTACCGTGACCTACGTGGGCATGGAAGAAGGCATCACGATCAAGCGTCAGACTGACGAATTGACCGGTATGACCAACATTGAAGTACTTGACGCGAAAGATCGTCCAGCTGCTGGCAAGGACATCCGTCCGGCCGTGAAGATGGTCGACGACAACGGCAAGGATCTGTTGCTGCCAGGCACTGACGTAATCGCTCAGTATTTCCTGCCAGCCAACGCCCTGGTCGGTGTTGCGGACGGTGCGCGGATCGCGATCGGTGATGTTATCGCTCGTATCCCGCAGGAAACTTCGAAAACCCGCGACATCACCGGTGGTCTGCCGCGTGTTGCCGACTTGTTCGAAGCCCGTCGTCCGAAAGAAGCCTCGATTCTGGCTGAAGTCAGCGGCACCATCGCGTTCGGTAAAGAGACCAAGGGCAAGCGCCGTCTGGTCATCACGCCGAACGACGGTAGCGATCCGTACGAAGAGCTGATTCCGAAGTGGCGTCACCTGAACGTCTTCGAAGGCGAACAGGTAAACCGCGGCGAAGTTATCTCCGACGGCCCGAGCGATCCACACGACATCCTGCGTCTGCTGGGTGTGAGTGCGCTGGCCAAGTACATCGTGAACGAGATCCAGGACGTTTACCGTCTGCAAGGCGTGAAGATCAACGACAAGCACATCGAGACCATCCTGCGTCAGATGCTGCGTAAAGTTGAGATCGCTGAATCCGGCGATTCGAGTTTCATCAAGGGCGACCAGATGGAGCTGACTCACGTACTGGTGGAAAACGAGCGCCTGGCGACGGAAGACAAGTTCGTCTCCAAGTTCACTCGCGTGCTGCTGGGTATCACCAAGGCGTCGTTGTCCACCGAATCGTTCATCTCGGCGGCTTCCTTCCAGGAAACCACCCGTGTACTGACCGAAGCGGCGGTAACCGGCAAGCGCGATTACCTGCGCGGCCTGAAAGAAAACGTGGTCGTGGGTCGTCTGATCCCGGCTGGTACCGGTTTGGCCTATCACAGCGAGCGCAAGCGTCGTCGTGATGCAGACAAGCCGTTGCGCGTAAGCGCCAGTGAAGTGGAAGCTGCACTGACCGAAGCACTGAACTCGAGCGGTAACTGAGTTCTGCGGTAATTAAGTGCCTGGCCCTGGTCATCCCGTTTGCTGGATCGAGACAAAATGTCGAGATCCGGCGGGCGGGGAGGTCGGGGCCTTGCCTTGACTGGGAACAAGATCCTCTTTAGACTCTTGATCCCCTAAATTTGGCGGGAATTCGTTCCTGCCATTTTGCTTTTCTTGTAAGACAATAGCGTCGCAAGACAACAGTGGAGCTAGTAGATGGCAACTATCAACCAGCTGGTACGTCAGCCGCGTAAGCGTATCGTCGAGAAATCCGACGTGCCTGCGCTGCAGAACTGCCCGCAACGTCGTGGCGTATGCACCCGTGTGTATACCACCACGCCGAAAAAACCTAACTCGGCACTGCGTAAAGTATGCCGTGTGCGTCTGACCAACGGTTTCGAGGTTTCCTCGTACATCGGTGGTGAAGGCCACAACCTGCAAGAGCACAGCGTGGTACTGATCCGCGGCGGTCGTGTAAAAGACTTGCCAGGTGTTCGTTACCACACCGTTCGCGGTTCTTTGGATACTTCCGGCGTTAAAGGTCGTAACCAGGGTCGTTCGAAGTACGGTACCAAGCGTCCGAAGTAATCGGCCGTTTTGCAGTTTTTCATTTTATTGAGTCGATAAGAGTAAGGTCGGGCACGCATTAGCTGTCCCGGGCTAACCTGAAGACCGTTTGAGGGCTTATCAATGCCAAGACGTCGCGTAGCAGCCAAACGTGAGATTCTGGACGATCCGAAATACGGAAGCCAGATTCTCGCCAAGTTCATGAACCACGTAATGGAAAGCGGCAAGAAAGCCGTTGCCGAGCGTATTGTTTATGGCGCACTGGACAAAGTTAAGGAACGCAAGAACAGCGATCCCCTGGAAATCTTCGAGAAAGCTCTCGACGCCATCGCTCCGCTGGTCGAAGTGAAGTCGCGCCGTGTAGGCGGTGCTACTTACCAGGTTCCGGTCGAAGTTCGTCCGTCCCGTCGTAACGCCCTGGCAATGCGCTGGTTGGTAGACTTCGCCCGCAAGCGCGGTGAGAAGTCCATGGCTCTGCGTTTGGCTGGCGAACTGTTGGACGCTGCTGAAGGTAAAGGTGCTGCAGTTAAGAAGCGTGAAGACGTGCACCGTATGGCTGAAGCCAACAAGGCTTTCTCGCACTACCGCTTCTAATTCTAGCGTCACTCAATTTGCGAGGGCTTTATGGCTCGTACTACACCGATTAATCGCTACCGTAACATCGGTATCGTTGCCCACGTGGATGCTGGTAAAACCACCACCACTGAGCGCGTCCTTTTTTACACTGGCAAAAGTCACAAGATGGGCGAGGTGCATGATGGCGCCGCGACCACCGACTGGATGGTGCAGGAGCAGGAGCGTGGTATTACCATTACTTCTGCTGCCATTACCGCCTTCTGGAAGGGTTCCGAGAAGCAGTATCCGCACGAGCATCGCTTCAACGTTATCGATACCCCGGGTCACGTGGACTTCACCATTGAAGTTGAGCGTTCCCTGCGTGTACTCGACGGCGCTGTGGTTGTGTTCTGCGGTACCTCGGGTGTTGAGCCTCAGTCGGAAACCGTATGGCGTCAGGCCAACAAATACGGTGTTCCACGTCTTGTTTACGTAAACAAGATGGACCGTGCTGGTGCCAACTTCCTGCGCGTGATCGGTCAGATCAAGCAGCGTCTGGGTCACACTCCGGTGCCGATCCAGCTGGCTATCGGTTCCGAAGACAACTTCCAGGGTCAGATCGATCTGATCAACATGCAAGCTGTCTACTGGAACGATTCTGACAAGGGTATGGTTCCTGTTCGCAAGGACATCCCGGCAGAGTTGCTGGAAGAAGCCGAGAAGTGGCGCGGCAACATGGTTGAGGCTGCGGCCGAAGCCAACGAAGAGCTGATGAACAAGTACCTTGAGGGTGAAGAGCTCACCAACGAGGAAATCAAGGCCGCTCTGCGTCAGCGTACCATCGCTGGTGAGATCGTTCTGGCTGTTTGCGGTTCTTCCTTCAAGAACAAGGGTGTTCCCCTGGTTCTCGATGCTGTGATCGACTTCCTGCCTGCTCCAACCGACATTCCTGCTATCAAGGGTTCCAACCCTGATAACGAGGAAGAGGAAATGGAGCGTCATGCAAGCGACGACGAGCCTTTCGCGGCCCTGGCGTTCAAGATCGCTACCGACCCATTCGTGGGCACCTTGACCTTCGTTCGGGTTTACTCGGGCGTGTTGAACTCCGGCGACGGCGTGATCAACTCTGTTAAAGGCAAGAAAGAGCGTGTGGGTCGTATGGTGCAAATGCACGCAAACGCCCGCGAAGAGATCAAGGAAGTGCGCGCTGGCGACATCGCGGCCTTGATCGGCATGAAGGACGTCACCACCGGTGAAACCTTGTGCAACGCTGACAAGCCGATCATCCTGGTTCGCATGGACTTCCCGGAGCCGGTTATTTCGGTTGCCGTTGAGCCAAAAACCAAGGATGACCAGGAAAAAATGGGTATCGCTCTGGGCAAGCTTGCTCAGGAAGATCCATCTTTCCGCGTCAAGACTGATGAAGAGACCGGTCAAACGATCATCTCTGGCATGGGCGAGTTGCACCTGGACATCCTGGTTGACCGGATGCGCCGTGAGTTCAACGTCGAAGCCAACATCGGCAAGCCTCAGGTTTCCTATCGTGAGCGCATCACGAAGAACTGTGAAATTGAAGGCAAGTTCGTTCGCCAGTCCGGTGGTCGTGGCCAGTTCGGTCACTGCTGGATTCGTTTTGCGCCGGCTGACGAAGGTCAGGAAGGTCTGCAATTCGTGAACGAAGTCGTAGGTGGTGTGGTTCCTAAGGAATACATCCCGGCGATCCAGAAGGGTATCGAAGAGCAGATGAAGAACGGCGTTGTTGCCGGCTATCCGCTGATCGGCCTGAAGGCGACTGTGTTCGATGGTTCTTACCACGACGTCGACTCCAACGAGATGGCGTTTAAGGTGGCTGCTTCCATGGCGACCAAGCAACTGGCCCAGAAGGGCGGTGGTGAGTTGCTTGAGCCGATCATGGCGGTAGAGGTTGTTACGCCTGAAGACTACATGGGTGATGTCATGGGCGACCTTAACCGTCGTCGTGGCATGATTCTGGGTATGGAAGATACGGTTTCCGGCAAGGTCATTCGTGCCGAGGTTCCGTTGGGTGAAATGTTCGGTTACGCAACCGACGTTCGTTCCATGTCTCAGGGTCGCGCGAGCTACTCTATGGAATTCAAAAAATACAATACAGCTCCGTCGCATATCGTCGAAACTGTTACCAAAAAGCAAGGCTGATTCAGCCCTTTAAGCTAGGAGTTAATTGTCGTGGCTAAAGAAAAATTTGAACGGAACAAACCGCACGTCAACGTTGGCACCATCGGTCACGTCGACCACGGTAAAACCACGCTGACCGCTGCTCTGACCCGTGTCTGCTCCGAAGTTTTCGGTTCGGCCAAGGTTGACTTCGACAAGATCGACAGCGCCCCGGAAGAGAAAGCTCGCGGTATCACCATCAACACCGCTCACGTTGAATACGATTCGGCCGTGCGTCACTACGCACACGTTGACTGCCCAGGTCACGCCGACTACGTAAAAAACATGATCACTGGTGCTGCCCAGATGGACGGCGCGATCCTGGTTTGCTCGGCCGCTGATGGTCCGATGCCGCAAACCCGTGAGCACATCCTGCTGTCCCGTCAGGTAGGCGTTCCGTACATCGTTGTCTTCCTGAACAAGGCTGACATGGTTGACGACGCTGAGCTGCTGGAACTGGTTGAGATGGAAGTGCGCGATCTGCTGAGCACTTACGACTTCCCAGGTGATGACACTCCAATCATCATCGGTTCGGCTCTGATGGCTCTGAACGGCCAAGACGACAACGAAATGGGCACCACCGCTGTCAAGAAGCTGGTGGAAACTCTGGACAGCTACATCCCAGAGCCAGAGCGTGCTATCGACAAGCCGTTCCTGATGCCAATCGAAGACGTATTCTCGATCTCCGGTCGCGGTACTGTTGTGACTGGCCGTGTTGAGCGTGGCATCGTCCGCATCCAGGAAGAAGTTGAGATCGTCGGTCTGCGCGACACTCAGAAAACTACCTGCACCGGCGTTGAAATGTTCCGCAAGCTGCTCGACGAAGGTCGTGCAGGCGAGAACTGCGGCGTACTGCTGCGCGGCACCAAGCGTGACGACGTTGAGCGTGGCCAGGTTCTGGTCAAGCCAGGCACCGTCAAGCCGCACACCAAGTTCACTGCAGAAGTTTACGTTCTGAGCAAGGAAGAAGGCGGCCGTCATACTCCGTTCTTCAAAGGCTACCGTCCACAGTTCTACTTCCGTACAACTGACGTGACCGGTAACTGCGAGCTGCCAGAAGGCGTTGAAATGGTAATGCCAGGTGACAACATCCAGATGACTGTCACTCTGATCAAGACCATCGCGATGGAAGACGGTCTGCGTTTCGCTATCCGTGAAGGCGGTCGTACCGTCGGCGCTGGTGTCGTAGCCAAAGTCATCGAGTAAGTCTCTTGTAGAGTCAGCTTGATGAGTTGAAGAGCCCCCGCCTAGCGGGGGCTTTTTTATTGGGTTGACACCTATCAGGGGCGTCTATAGAATTGCGCCTCCTTTTAACGGGCGTATTGCGCTCGGTGGGAATAGCAGCCGGAGTCTGAAATCCAATGCAAAATCAGCAAATCCGTATCAGGTTGAAGGCTTTTGACCATCGCCTGATCGACCAATCCACCCAGGAAATCGTGGAAACCGCGAAACGTACTGGTGCTCAAGTGCGTGGTCCAATTCCACTGCCTACCCGTAAAGAGCGGTTCACCGTTCTGGTCTCCCCGCACGTCAACAAAGACGCGCGTGACCAGTACGAGATCCGTACTCATAAGCGCGTTCTGGACATCGTCCAGCCAACGGATAAAACCGTTGATGCACTTATGAAGCTTGATCTTGCGGCCGGTGTGGAAGTGCAGATCAGCCTCGGCTAAGACTCGGTCTTGGTCGTGTAACGCTCTGAAATGGGCGGCCATAGCGGGTGAAAGCCCCGTACACTCATGAGGTTTACAACATGACTATTGGTGTAGTCGGTCGTAAATGCGGTATGACCCGTATTTTCACCGAAGAAGGTGTCTCCATTCCGGTCACGGTCATTGAGATCGAGCCGAATCGCGTCACCCAGTTCAAAACTGAAGAGACCGATGGCTATCGTGCAGTGCAAGTCACTGTCGGCGAGCGTCGTGCTTCGCGTGTAACAGCTGCTCAAGCTGGCCACTTCGCCAAGGCGAACGTTGCCGCTGGTCGTACCGTAATGGAATTCCGCCTTGAAGAAGGCGAGTACCAGGCCGGCGATCTGATCAACGCTGAAATCTTCGCTGCTGGTCAACTGGTTGATGTAACCGGTCAGTCCAAGGGTAAAGGCTTCCAGGGTACGATCAAGCGTTGGAACTTCCGCGGGCAAGATAACACCCACGGTAACTCCGTATCCCACCGCGTTCCAGGCTCTATCGGCCAGTGCCAGACTCCTGGTCGTGTATTCAAGGGCAAAAAAATGTCCGGTCATATGGGCGCTGAGCGCGTGACCGTGCAGTCCCTCGAAGTAGTGCGCGTGGACGCTGAACGCAATCTGTTGTTGGTCAAGGGCGCTGTTCCTGGCGCTACTGGCGGCAACTTGGTTGTACGTCCAGCAGCCAAGGCTCGCGGTTAAGGGGAAGCTGACATGCAATTAAATGTAAATGACGCTCAAGCGATCGAAGTTTCCGAACTGACATTTGGCGGCGAATTCAACGAGACGCTGGTTCACCAAGCAGTCGTGGCCTACATGGCTGGCGGCCGTCAAGGTAGCAAGCAGCAAAAGACCCGTTCCGACGTTTCTGGTGGCGGTAAGCGCCCATGGCGTCAGAAAGGTACTGGCCGTGCTCGTGCCGGTACTATCCGTAGCCCAATCTGGCGTGGCGGCGGTACCACTTTTGCAGCTCGTCCTCAGGATCACTCCCAGAAGCTGAACAAGAAGATGTATCGCGCAGCAATGCGTTCCATCCTTGCTGAGCTGGTGCGTACTGATCGTCTGGTCGTGGTTCAGGACTTCGCTGTTGAAGCACCGAAAACCAAAGATCTGCTGAACAAGCTGAACGGCATGGGCCTGACTGACGTCCTGATCGTGTCTGACGCTGTTGATCAGAACCTGTACCTGGCTGCTCGCAACCTGCCACACGTTGATGTTCGTGACGTGCAAGGTTCCGATCCGGTCAGTCTGATCGCATACGACAAGGTGTTGATCACCGTGTCGGCCGTGAAGAAATTCGAGGAGCTGCTGGGATGAACCAGGAACGCGTATTTAAAGTTCTGCTTGGCCCGCACGTTTCCGAGAAGGCTACGGTTCTGGCAGACAAGAAAGGCCAGTTCGTTTTCAAGGTTGCTACCGACGCAACCAAGCTGGAAATCAAGAAGGCCGTCGAAAGCCTGTTCAGCGTGAAAGTAGAGCGCGTTACTACCCTGAATGTTCTGGGTAAGAGCAAGCGCACTGCTCGCGGTCTGGGCAAGCGTAATGACTGGAAGAAGGCAGTTATCTCCCTTCAGCCAGGCCAAGATCTCGATTTCAGCAGCAGTGCTGAGTAAGGAAGGGGTGCATCATGGCAATCGTTAAATGCAAACCGACTTCCCCTGGCCGCCGTTTTGTGGTCAAGGTGGTCAACCAGGAGCTGCATAAAGGCGCTCCTCACGCACCGCTGCTCGAGAAAAAATCGAAGTCTGGTGGTCGTAACAACAATGGCCGTATTACCACTCGTCACATCGGTGGTGGTCATAAGCAGCATTATCGTCTGGTCGACTTCCGTCGCAACGACAAGGATGGCATCGCTGCCACCGTCGAGCGTATCGAATACGATCCAAACCGTACTGCTCACATCGCTCTGCTGCTGTACGCAGATGGCGAGCGTCGCTACATCATCGCCCCTAAAGGCGTGAGTGCTGGCGACCAGCTGATCGCAGGTGCTTTGGCACCGATCAAGCCGGGCAACGCTCTGCAGCTGCGTAACATTCCAGTTGGTAGCACCGTACACGGCATCGAATTGAAGCCAGGTAAAGGCGCACAGATCGCTCGTTCCGCTGGTGCTTCGGCTCAGTTGATCGCTCGTGAAGGTGTCTACGTGACCCTGCGTCTGCGTTCTGGTGAGATGCGTAAAGTACTGGCTGAGTGCCGTGCGACCCTGGGCGAAGTCTCGAACTCCGAGCACAGCCTGCGTTCGTTGGGTAAAGCTGGTGCCAAGCGCTGGCGTGGCGTTCGCCCAACCGTTCGTGGTGTTGCCATGAACCCGGTTGACCACCCACATGGTGGTGGTGAAGGTCGTACCTCTGGTGGTCGTCATCCGGTATCGCCATGGGGCTTCCCGACTAAGGGCGCGAAGACTCGTGGTAATAAGCGTACCGACAAAATGATCGTCCGTCGTCGCAAGTAAATAGAGGGATACGACAGTGCCACGTTCTCTGAAAAAAGGTCCTTTTATTGATCTTCACCTACTGAAGAAGATCGAAGTGGCGGCGGAAAAGAACGATCGCAAACCAGTTAAGACCTGGTCGCGTCGTTCGATGATCCTGCCACAAATGGTCGGTCTGACCATCGCAGTACACAACGGTCGCCAACACGTCCCAGTTCTCGTTAACGAAGACATGGTCGGCCACAAACTGGGCGAGTTTGCCGGTACCCGCACATACCGTGGGCACGTGGCTGACAAGAAAGCCAAGCGTTAAGGGGTAAGGAAATGGAAGTAGCCGCTAAGTTGTCGGGCGCTCGAATCTCCGCCCAGAAAGCCCGCTTGGTCGCCGACCAGATCCGCGGGAAGAAGGTGGGCGAAGCGCTCAACCTGTTGGCTTTCAGCAGTAAGAAAGCCGCCGAGATCATGAAGAAAGTGCTGGAGTCGGCCGTAGCCAACGCCGAGCATAACGAAGGCGCAGATGTTGATGACCTGAAGGTCAGCACCGTTTTCGTCAACGAAGGGCGTTCGCTGAAGCGCATCATGCCACGTGCCAAAGGCCGTGCTGATCGCATCGTCAAGCGGTCTTGCCATATCACTGTCAAGGTTGCTGACAAGTAACGGAGTCGAAGAGATGGGTCAGAAAGTACATCCCATTGGCATTCGCCTGGGAATCGTCAAGGAGCACACCTCCGTCTGGTACGCAGACGGTCGGACTTATGCGGACTACTTGTTCGCTGATCTGAAGGTGCGTGAGTATCTCCAAGACAAACTAAAAAGCGCGTCCGTAAGCCGTATCGATATCCATCGTCCGGCGCAGACTGCACGCATCACCATCCACACTGCTCGTCCAGGTATCGTTATCGGGAAGAAAGGTGAAGATGTTGAGAAGCTGCGTCAGGACCTGACCAAGCAAATGGGTGTGCCTGTGCACATCAATATCGAAGAGATCCGCAAGCCGGAGCTCGACGGTATGCTGGTTGCGCAGAGCGTAGCTCAGCAGCTGGAGCGTCGTGTAATGTTCCGTCGCGCTATGAAGCGCGCTGTACAGAACGCAATGCGCATTGGTGCCAAAGGCATCAAAATCCAAGTGAGCGGTCGTCTCGGCGGTGCTGAAATCGCACGTACTGAATGGTATCGCGAAGGTCGTGTGCCACTGCACACCCTGCGTGCCGACATCGACTATGCCAACTACGAAGCTCACACCACCTACGGTGTGATCGGTGTAAAGGTTTGGATCTTCAAAGGCGAAGTAATTGGTGGTCGCCAAGAAGAGCTGAAGCCACAAGCACCAGCGCCTCGTAAAAAAGCTGCTAAGTAAGGGGTACGCCAAATGTTGCAACCAAAGCGTACGAAGTTCCGCAAGCAGATGACCGGTCACAACCGTGGCCTGGCATTGCGCGGTAGCAAAGTCAGCTTCGGCGAGTTCGCGCTGAAGTCTGTTGCTCGTGGTCGTCTCACCGCTCGTCAGATCGAGTCAGCGCGTCGTGCTCTGACCCGTCACGTAAAACGTGGCGGCAAGATCTGGATCCGTGTATTCCCGGACAAGCCTGTCACCAAGAAGCCACTCGAAGTTCGGATGGGTAAAGGTAAGGGTAACGTGGAGTACTGGGTTGCCCAGATTCAGCCAGGCAAAGTCCTGTATGAAATCGAGGGTGTTTCTGAAGAGCTGGCGCGTGAGGCTTTCGCCCTGGCTGCTGCAAAGCTGCCGCTCGCCACCTCCTTTGTTAAACGGACGGTGATGTGATGAAAGCGAATGAACTTCGTGAAAAATCAGCACAGCAGCTGAACGAGCAACTGCTCGGCCTGCTGCGCGACCAGTTCAATCTGCGTATGCAGAAAGCAACTGGCCAGTTGGGGCAGTCTCATCTGCTCTCGCAAGTTAAGCGTGACATCGCTCGCGTGAAAACTGTGCTCAACCAGCAGGCAGGTAAGTAATCATGGCTGAAGCCGAAAAAACTGTCCGTACGCTGACTGGCCGTGTTGTCAGCGACAAGATGGACAAAACCATCACCGTTCTGATCGAGCGTCGCGTTAAGCACCCGATCTACGGTAAATACGTTAAGCGTTCGACTAAGCTGCACGCGCACGACGAAACCAATCAGTGCCACATCGGCGACAAAGTCACTATTCGTGAAACTCGTCCGATGGCCAAGACCAAGTCTTGGGCGCTGGTTGATGTTCTCGAACGCGCTGTGGAAGTCTAAGGGCTAGGGGTCGGAGAAATTATATGATTCAGACTCAATCCATGCTCGATGTGGCCGATAACAGCGGCGCTCGCCGTGTTATGTGCATCAAGGTGCTGGGTGGCTCCCATCGTCGTTACGCTGGTATTGGTGACATCATCAAAGTTACCGTCAAGGAAGCAATTCCTCGCGGTAAGGTGAAAAAAGGCCAAGTGATGACTGCTGTTGTAGTCCGCACTCGCCACGGTGTTCGTCGCGCTGACGGCTCCATCATCCGCTTTGATGGCAACGCTGCTGTTCTGTTGAACAACAAGCAAGAGCCAATCGGCACCCGTATCTTTGGGCCAGTGACCCGTGAGCTTCGTACTGAGAAGTTCATGAAGATCGTCTCGCTCGCCCCAGAAGTGCTGTAAGGAGATCCGACATGCAAAAGATTCGTCGTGACGACGAGATCATCGTGATCGCCGGCAAGGACAAGGGTAAGCGCGGTAAGGTGCTGAAGGTTCTCGCTGACAACCGTCTGGTTGTTGGTGGCTTGAACCTGGTCAAGCGCCATACCAAGCCTAACCCGATGTCGGGCGTACAGGGCGGTATCGTCGAGAAAGAAGCGCCACTGCACGCTTCCAACGTCGCCATTTTCAACGGCGAAACCAACAAGGCTGACCGCGTTGGTTTCAAAGTAGAAGACGGTAAGAAAATTCGTGTCTTCAAGTCGACCCAAAAAGCGGTTGATGCTTGAACACTGCTAGGTAGAAGACCATGGCACGACTAAAAGAGATTTACCGGAAGGAAATCGCACCGAAGCTTAAGGAAGAACTTAAGCTTTCGAACGTGATGGAAGTTCCGCGCGTTACCAAAATCACCCTGAACATGGGTCTGGGCGAAGCGATCGGCGACAAAAAAGTCATCGAGCACGCTGTTGCTGACCTGGAAAAGATCACCGGTCAGAAAGTCGTTGTGACTTACGCTCGGAAATCCATCGCTGGCTTTAAAGTCCGTGAAGGTTGGCCGATCGGCGTCAAAGTGACCCTGCGCCGTGAGCGTATGTACGAGTTCCTGGATCGTCTGCTGTCGATCTCCCTGCCTCGGGTTCGCGACTTCCGCGGCCTGAATGCCAAGTCCTTCGATGGTCGTGGTAACTACAGCATGGGCGTTAAAGAGCAGATCATTTTCCCGGAAATCGATTACGACAAGATCGACGCTCTCCGCGGTCTGGACATTACCCTGACCACCACTGCTCGGACGGATGACGAAGGTCGCGCACTGCTGCGCGCTTTCAAATTCCCGTTCCGCAACTGATTGGAGTAGGAAAATGGCCAAGAAGAGCATGAAAAACCGTGAGCTGAAGCGTCAGCTCACCGTTGCCAAGTACGCCACCAAGCGTGCAGCGCTGAAAGCTATCATCGTTGATCTGAACGCAAGTCCAGAAGCGCGTTGGGAAGCTACCGTAGCACTGCAGAAGCAGCCACGTGACGCAAGCGCTTCGCGCATGCGTAACCGCTGCCGCCTGACTGGTCGTCCGCACGGCGTGTACCGCAAGTTCGGCCTCGGCCGTAACATGCTGCGTCAAGCTGCAATGCGTGGTGACGTTCCAGGTCTGGTTAAAGCCAGCTGGTAAGCACTGTCAATGTCTCGGTGTTCGGGGTCGCAAGATCCTGACCGCCGGTGACCTTGAACTTGAATCAAGCCCCTTTTGGGGCTTGATTCATTTGTGGGGTGTGTCTAGAATACCCGGCTCGCCTGAGCCCGTGCTTTTATCGCGCGGATGTACTCGGCGACACGTAGTAGCCGAAAGGCTAATTTTTTGTGTATTAGGAGCGTCTAGCCCATGAGTATGCAGGACCCGTTAGCGGACATGCTAACTCGTATCCGTAATGCCCAGATGGCTGAAAAGTCCGTCGTAAGCATGCCATCTTCTACTTTGAAGGTAGCTGTTGCCAAAGTCCTGAAGGACGAAGGTTACATTGCGGGTTATCAGATCAGCAGCGAAATCAAGCCACTGCTGTCCATCGAGCTGAAGTACTTCGAAGGCCGTCCGGTCATCGAGGAAGTGAAGCGCGTTAGCCGTCCAGGCCTGCGTCAGTACAAGTCCGTCGAGGATCTGCCAAAAGTTCGTGGCGGTCTCGGTGTGTCTATCGTCTCCACCAACAAAGGTGTGATGACGGATCGTGCTGCGCGCGCTGCCGGTGTCGGCGGCGAAGTTCTTTGCACTGTGTTCTAAGGGGGGATAAGCATGTCACGCGTCGCTAAGAACCCCGTTAAGCTGCCAGCCGGTGTCGAAGTCAAATTCGCAGGCCAACAGCTTTCGGTGAAGGGTGCCAAGGGCACTCTGCAACTGAACATCCATTCGTCCGTTGAGATTGTTGAAGAAGCTGGTGAGCTGCGTTTCGCTGCTCGCAATGGCGATCAACAGACTCGCGCAATGGCTGGTACCACTCGTGCGTTGGTAAACAACATGGTCCAAGGCGTAAGCCAAGGCTTCGAGCGCAAGCTCCAGCTGGTCGGTGTTGGTTACAAGGCGCAAGCAAAAGGCACAGTGCTGAACCTGGCTCTTGGCTTCTCGCACCCAGTGGATTATGAACTGCCGGAAGGCATCACCGCTGAGACTCCTAGCCAGACCGATATCCTGATCAAGGGCATCGACAAGCAGCTGGTAGGTCAAGTGGCCGCCGAGATCCGCGACTTCCGTCCACCAGAGCCGTACAAAGGCAAAGGTGTGCGCTACGCGGACGAAGTCGTCCGTCGTAAAGAAGCCAAGAAGAAGTAGGGCATAGCAAATGACCGACAAAAAAGTTACTCGACTGCGTCGCGCTCGCAAAGCACGCCTGAAAATGCACGAACTCGAAGTCGTGCGTCTCTGCGTGTTCCGCTCGTCGCAGCACATCTACGCCCAGGTCATTTCGGCCGACGGCAACAAAGTCCTGGCGAGTGCCTCGACTTTGGATAAAGAACTGCGTGATGGCGCCACTGGCAACATCGACGCGGCCACTAAGGTTGGCCAGCTGGTCGCTACGCGTGCTAAAGCCGCTGGCGTCTCGCAGGTGGCTTTCGACCGCTCTGGCTTCAAGTACCACGGCCGCGTCAAGGCGCTGGCTGATGCTGCTCGTGAAGCTGGGCTGGAGTTCTAAGTTATGTCAAATAACGACCAAAAGCGCGACGAAGGCTACATCGAGAAGCTGGTTCAAGTTAACCGCGTAGCCAAAACCGTTAAAGGCGGCCGTATCTTCACTTTCACCGCGTTGACCGTGGTTGGTGATGGTAAAGGGCGTGTTGGCTTCGGCCGTGGCAAGTCGCGTGAAGTGCCTGCTGCGATCCAGAAGGCAATGGAAGCTGCTCGCCGCAACATGATCCAGGTTGATCTGAACGGCACCACTCTGCAGTACGCAATGAAGTCCGCCCATGGCGCTTCGAAGGTGTACATGCAGCCTGCTTCTGAAGGTACCGGTATCATCGCTGGCGGCGCTATGCGTGCTGTCCTCGAGGTTGCTGGCGTTCAGAACGTTCTGGCCAAGTGCTACGGCTCGACTAACCCAGTAAACGTGGTTCACGCCACTTTCAAGGGTTTGAAAGCAATGCAGTCTCCTGAATCCATTGCCGCCAAGCGTGGCAAAAGCGTCAAGGAGATCTTCTGATCATGGCTACCGTAAAAGTTACGCTGATCAAAAGCATGACCGGCCGCATCCCTAACCACAAACTGTGCGTTAAGGGTTTGGGTCTGCGTCGCATCGGTCACACTGTAGAGGTCCTGGATACTCCCGAGAATCGCGGGATGATCAACAAGGCCTACTACATGCTGCGTGTAGAGGGTTAATCGATGAAACTCAATGATCTGAGTCCAGCGCCGGGTTCCCGTCGCGAAAAGCATCGTCCGGGCCGTGGTATCGGTAGTGGTTTGGGCAAGACCGGTGGCCGTGGCCACAAAGGTCAAACCTCCCGCTCCGGTGGCACCATTGCTCCAGGCTTTGAAGGCGGTCAACAGCCGCTGCATCGTCGCCTGCCGAAGTTCGGTTTCGTTTCCCTGAAGGCCATGGATCGCGCAGAAGTGCGTCTGTCCGAGCTGGCTAAAGTGGATGGCGACATCGTCACCGTGCAGTCCCTGAAGGATGCCAACGTGATCAACCAGAACGTACAGCGTGTGAAAATCATGCTGTCGGGCGAAGTTGCTCGCGCTGTCACCATCGGAAAGGGAATCGGCGCCACCAAAGGTGCGCGTGCGGCTATCGAAGCAGCTGGCGGCAAGTTCGAGGAATAAATGGCTAAGCAAGGTGCTCTCTCTGCGCTCGGCAAAGGCGGTATGTCTGAACTCTGGGCTCGTCTGCGTTTTCTGTTCCTGGCGATTATCGTCTACCGAATAGGCGCACACATCCCGGTTCCAGGGATCAACCCGGACCGACTCGCGGACCTGTTTCGACAGAATGAGGGGACCATTCTTAGCTTGTTCAACATGTTTTCCGGCGGTGCGCTGGAACGGATGAGTATCTTTGCTCTGGGGATCATGCCGTACATCTCGGCATCGATCATCATGCAACTGATGACCGCCGTCAGCCCACAGCTGGAACAGTTGAAGAAGGAAGGTGAAGCTGGCCGTCGCAAGATCAGCCAGTACACCCGCTACCTCACCGTCGTCCTTGCTCTTGTCCAGGCTGTTGGCATGTCCATCGGTCTGGCAGGGCAAGGCGTAGCGTTCACTGGTGACTTTGGCTTCCATTTCGTCGCAGTAACCACGTTTGTGGCGGGTGCGATGTTCATGATGTGGCTGGGTGAGCAGATTACTGAGCGTGGTGTTGGCAACGGTATCTCGATGTTGATTTTCGCAGGTATCGTCGCCGGTCTTCCGAGAGCGATCGGGCAGTCTTTCGAGTCTGCGCGTCAGGGTGACATCAACATTTTTGCCCTGGTTGCGATCGGTTTGCTGGCAGTAGCGATTATCGGTTTCGTGGTGTTCATTGAGCGTGGTCAGCGTCGTATTGCTGTTCACTACGCCAAGCGTCAGCAGGGCCGCAAGGTATTTGCTGCGCAGACTAGCCACTTGCCGCTGAAGGTGAATATGGCCGGTGTTATCCCGGCTATTTTTGCGAGCAGCATTTTGCTGTTCCCGGCTTCGCTGGGTGCCTGGTTTGGTCAGTCTGAAGGTATGGGCTGGCTGCAGGACATCTCGCAGTCGATCGCTCCTGGTCAGCCGTTGAATATTCTGCTGTTTAGTGCAGGGATTATTTTCTTCTGCTTCTTCTATACGGCGTTGATGTTCAATCCGAAAGACGTAGCGGAAAACCTGAAGAAGTCCGGTGCCTTTATTCCGGGTATCCGTCCAGGCGAGCAGTCGGCGCGCTACATTGATGGCGTTTTGACTCGTTTGACCTTGTTCGGTGCTCTCTATATGACGGCCGTCTGCTTGCTTCCCCAGTTCCTGGTGGTTGCGGCAAACGTTCCGTTCTACCTTGGCGGGACCTCGTTGCTGATCGTGGTCGTGGTTGTGATGGACTTCATGTCCCAAGTACAATCGCACCTCGTTTCGCACCAGTACGAATCCCTGATGAAGAAAGCCAACCTGAAGGGCTACGGCAGCGGCATGTTGCGCTGAGTAGCGTCCATAAGGTTCGAGGAGTTGGTGATGAAAGTTCGTGCATCGGTGAAAAAGCTGTGCCGTAACTGCAAGATTATTCGCCGCGAAGGCGTTGTTCGGGTAATTTGCAGCGCGGAACCGCGTCACAAACAGCGCCAAGGCTGAGTGTGATTGTGCTTTAAGCCCGGCAGCTAGTGCGCTGCCGGGTTGATTATTTGTTATTACAGCGATATTATCTCGCGCCCTATTTCTTGGCTTCCGGGGCGTAGGTAGCTGTCAATTGGAGTCCCACTGAATGGCCCGTATTGCAGGCGTTAACATTCCAGATAACAAGCATACTGTTATCTCGCTGACCTACATCTATGGTGTTGGTCGCACTACTGCACAGAAAATTTGTGCAGTGTCTGGGGTAAACCCAGCGGCAAAGATCAAAGATCTGAGCGACGAGCAGATTGAACAGCTGCGTGGCGAAGTGGCGAAGTTCACCACTGAAGGTGACCTGCGTCGCGAAATCAACATGAAAATCAAGCGCTTGATGGACCTCGGTTGCTATCGCGGTCTGCGTCATCGTCGTGGTCTTCCAGTACGCGGTCAGCGTACCAAGACCAACGCGCGTACCCGTAAAGGTCCGCGTAAGCCGATCCGCAAGTAATCGCCCCAGCGAATCGACAGGAATTTAATCATGGCAAAACCTGCTGCTCGTCCTCGTAAAAAAGTTAAAAAGACAGTGGTTGATGGCATCGCCCACATCCATGCTTCTTTTAACAACACCATCGTGACCATTACCGACCGTCAAGGTAACGCTCTTTCCTGGGCAACCTCCGGTGGTTCGGGTTTCCGCGGTTCCCGCAAGTCCACCCCGTTCGCTGCTCAAGTAGCTGCTGAGCGTGCTGGTCAAGCTGCGCTGGAATACGGTCTGAAAAACCTCGACGTTAACGTCAAGGGTCCAGGTCCGGGTCGTGAATCCGCAGTCCGCGCTTTGAACGGCTGTGGCTACAAGATCGCCAGCATCACCGACGTGACGCCAATCCCGCACAACGGGTGCCGTCCGCCGAAGAAGCGCCGCGTGTAATCCAGGAGATTGTAAAGAATGGCTCGTTACATTGGTCCAAAATGCAAACTCGCTCGTCGCGAAGGCACCGATCTTTTTTTGAAGAGCGGCGTGCGCGCGATCGAATCGAAGTGCAACATTGAAGCAGCACCTGGTATCCACGGCCAACGCCGCGGTCGCCAGTCCGATTACGGCACCCAACTGCGTGAAAAGCAGAAGGTCCGTCGTATCTACGGCGTTCTCGAGCGTCAATTCAGCGGCTACTACAAAGAAGCAGCTGGCAAGAAGGGCGCAACCGGCGAAAACCTGTTGCAACTGCTCGAATGCCGTCTGGACAACGTTGTATACCGTATGGGTTTCGGTTCTACTCGTGCCGAATCCCGTCAGCTGGTATCGCACAAGTCGATCAGCGTTAACGGTCAGACCGTAAACGTTCCGTCCTACCAGGTTCGTGCTGGTGACGTGGTTGCTGTTCGCGAGAAAGCAAAGAACCAACTTCGCATTGTCCAAGCTCTCGATCTGTGTGCCCAACGTGGCCGCGTAGAATGGGTAGAAGTAGACACTGAGAAGAAGTCGGGCGTTTTCAAGAACGTTCCTGCTCGCAGTGATCTGTCCGCCGACATCAACGAAAGCCTGATTGTCGAGCTCTACTCCAAGTAAGGGCTAGAAAATAGGTGCATCCATGCAGATTTCGGTAAATGAGTTCCTGACACCCCGCCATATTGATGTGCAGGTTGTCAGTCCAACCCGCGCCAAGATCACACTCGAGCCTCTCGAGCGTGGTTTCGGCCACACCCTGGGCAACGCGCTGCGCCGCATCCTGTTGTCCTCAATGCCCGGCTGTGCAGTAGTCGAGGCCGAGATTGACGGTGTGCTCCATGAGTACAGCGCCATCGAAGGTGTACAGGAAGATGTAATTGAAATCCTGTTGAACCTTAAAGGTCTGGCTATCAAGCTGCACGGTCGTGACGAAGTTACGCTGACCTTGTCGAAGAAGGGTTCGGGGGTGGTTACCGCTGCCGATATTCAGCTGGATCATGATGTCGAGATCGTTAACCCCGATCACGTAATCGCTAACCTGGCGTCTAACGGCGCCCTGAACATGAAGCTCACCGTAGCTCGTGGTCGTGGTTATGAACCGGCAGACTCGCGTCAGAGCGATGAAGACGAAAGCCGCAGCATCGGTCGCTTGCAGCTCGACTCTTCGTTCAGCCCGGTTCGCCGTATCGCATACGTGGTGGAAAACGCCCGTGTCGAACAGCGTACCAACCTGGACAAGCTGGTTATTGATCTGGAAACCAACGGTACCCTGGATCCTGAAGAGGCCATTCGCCGCGCTGCAACCATCCTGCAACAGCAGTTGGCTGCGTTCGTCGACCTCAAGGGTGACAGTGAGCCAGTGGTTGTCGAGCAGGAAGACGAGATCGATCCGATCCTGCTTCGCCCGGTTGACGATCTGGAACTGACTGTACGTTCGGCTAACTGCCTTAAGGCGGAAAACATCTACTACATCGGCGACCTGATTCAGCGCACCGAAGTAGAGCTGTTGAAGACTCCGAACCTTGGCAAGAAATCCTTGACTGAAATCAAGGACGTTCTGGCCTCCCGCGGTCTGTCCCTCGGCATGCGCCTCGACAACTGGCCGCCTGCAAGTCTTAAGAAGGACGACAAGGCGACTGCCTGATCGTCGTAATCACCGAACGTTGTGTTTGGTAAGGAATGAACCATGCGTCATCGTAAAAGTGGTCGTCACCTGAGCCGCACCAGCTCGCACCGCAAGGCCATGTTCCAAAACATGGCGGTGTCGCTGTTCGAGCACGAGCTGATCAAAACTACACTGCCGAAAGCCAAAGAACTGCGCCGCGTTGCTGAGCCGCTGATCACTTTGGCCAAGACAGATAGCTTGGCTAACCGCCGTCTGGCTTTCGACCGTACTCGTTCGAAAGCTATCGTTGGTAAGCTCTTCAACGACCTGGGCAAGCGTTACGCTACCCGTGAGGGTGGCTACCTGCGCATCCTCAAGTGCGGTTTCCGCGCTGGCGACAACGCGCCTATGGCGTACGTCGAGTTGGTTGATCGTGCTACCAGCGGTGAAGCTGTATCCGCTGAGTAAGTCGGCAACATACAAATAACCGGGCCTTGTGCCCGGTTTTTTGTGCCCGGTCAAAAAGTGGCAGTCACCTCTGATGGCTGGCTTGCGCTTGGCAATGCGACAGCATTAGATAATGACTATCGATGTCCATGATTTAATGAATTTGGATACTGTCATTAACATGATCAATACTCCTTTCCAGCCGATTAGCCGGCAGTTTGAAGACCGACCTAGGAAGATTGAGCATGAGCCAGACCAAAACGCTTACGACCGCCAGCGGCGCTCCTGTCGCCGATAACCAGAACTCTCGCTCCGCTGGCCCGCGTGGCCCGCTGTTGCTCGACGACTTCCACCTTATCGAGAAGCTCGCTCACTTCAATCGCGAGAACATTCCCGAGCGCCGTGTACACGCTAAGGGATCGGGCGCTTACGGCACATTTACCGTAACCCGGGATATTACCCAGTACACCAGCGCCAAGCTGTTTGAGTCGGTCGGCAAACAGACCCCGACGTTCCTGCGTTTTTCCACCGTGGGTGGCGAGCGTGGCTCTGCCGATACTGAGCGCGATCCACGCGGTTTCGCCCTGAAGTTCTACACCGAGGAAGGGAACTGGGACATCGTGGGTAATAACACCCCTGTGTTCTTCATCCGCGATCCGCTGAAATTCCCCGACTTCATCCATACGCAGAAGCGCCTGCCCCAAAGCAATCTGAAAAGTGCCCAAATGATGTGGGATTTCTGGTCGCATTCGCCCGAGGCTTTGCACCAGGTCACCATTCTGTTCTCTGATCGTGGCATTCCCGATGGCTACCGTCACATGCACGGCTTCGGCAGCCACACATATAGTCTGATCAGCGCCGAGGGTGAGCGTCACTGGGTGAAATGGCACTACAAGACCAAGCAAGGGATCAAGAACCTGACGCCGGCTGAAGCTGCACGTCTGGCGGGCACCGACCCGGATTACGCTCAGCGTGATCTGTTCAATGCGATCGAGCGTGGCGATTTCCCGAAGTGGAGCGTCTGCATCCAGATCATGACCGAGGCCCAGGCGGCGGCCCATTACGAGAACCCGTTCGACGTGACCAAGACCTGGTCGCAGAAGGAGTTTCCGTTGATCGAGGTCGGCGAGTTGGAACTCAACCGTAACCCGCTGAACTACTTCGCTGAAGTTGAGCAGGCGGCGTTCGGGCCGAGCAATATGGTTCCAGGGGTTGGCCTTTCGCCAGACCGCATGCTGCAAGGTCGTGTGTTCGCCTACGCTGATGCACACCGCTACCGTGTGGGTACCAATCACCAGCAATTGCCAGTCAACGCCCCGCGCAGCCCGGTCAACACTTACCAGCGCGACGGAGCCATGGCGTTCGGCAGCAATGGCGGTGCAGCACCGAACTACGAGCCCAACAGCTACGTCGAGGCCCCCAAGCAGGCTCCGCGTTATGCTGAACCGGCGCTGGCGCTCGGTGGTTCGGCAGACCGTTACGATCACCGCGAAGATACCGACTACTACAGTCACGCCGGTGCGCTGTTCCGCTTGATGAATGATGCCCAGAAAGCGCTGCTGATCAGCAACATCGCGGGTGCGATGGCCGGTGTATCGGCGGATGTCGTCGATCGTCAGTTGCAGCACTTCTTCAAAGCGGATGTCGCTTACGGTGAAGGCATCGCGAAAGCGTTGGGCGTACAGCTTAACTAAGTCTAAACGAGAAGCAGAACCGCCCTCAATTGGGCGGTTTTTGCGTTATTTAACCGGCTTTTCTCGGATTTTCTTCGCTTTTATCGCGATAGGCGAGTGACCTTGCGGTCAGCTTGGTTCAAACTAGAGCCTTCAAAGCTTGTGGAGATGTAGGGCGATGCAAGGTCACCCAGACGTAATCGATTACCTCAACACGCTGCTGACAGGCGAACTGGCAGCCCGTGATCAATATTTCATCCACTCGCGGATGTACGAGGACTGGGGTTTTACCGAGCTCTACGAACGTATCAACCATGAGATGGAAGAAGAGGCCCAGCACGCCGATGCGTTGATGCGCCGGATCCTCATGCTCGAAGGTACGCCACGCATGCGCCCTGATGATCTGGACATCGGCACCACGGTGCCAGACATGCTCGCGGCCGACCTGCGCCTGGAATACAAAGTCCGTGCCGCGCTGTGCAAGGGCATTGAGCTCTGCGAACAGCACAACGATTACGTGACCCGCGAGATCCTGCGCATCCAGCTCAACGACACCGAAGAAGACCATACCTACTGGCTCGAGAAGCAGCTGGGCCTGATCAAGTTGATAGGCCTGGAAAATTACCTGCAGTCGCAGTTCTGATTGCAGGGAAAGGGAACGCAGAGCGTCCCAAGCTGCATTCCCACGCGGAGCGTAGGAACAATCAAACAAAAAAGCCCCTGTCATTGATGAGATGACAGGGGCTTTTTCGTGGCCGGGGAAAAATCAGTCCCGGTCACGCTCCAGCAACGGCTTGAGGTAGTAGCCAGTGTACGACTGCTTCATCTCGGCCACTTCCTCGGGGGTACCCACCGCGATGATCTGACCACCCTTGGAGCCGCCTTCCGGCCCCAAGTCCACCAGCCAGTCCGCCGTCTTGATCACATCGAGGTTGTGCTCAATTACCACCACGGTGTTGCCATGGTCGCGAAGGCGATGCAGGACGTCGAGCAATTGCTGGATATCAGCGAAGTGCAAGCCCGTGGTCGGCTCGTCGAGGATGTACAGGGTCTTGCCGGTATCACGCTTGGACAGCTCGCGAGACAGCTTGACCCGCTGGGCCTCGCCGCCGGACAACGTGGTTGCCGATTGCCCAAGCTTGATGTACGACAGCCCCACATCCATCAGCGTCTGGAGCTTGCGCGCCAGGGCCGGCACCGCGTCGAAGAACACCCTGGCCTCTTCGATGGTCATCTCGAGGGTTTCGTGGATATTCTTGCCCTTGTACTTGATCTCCAGGGTTTCGCGGTTGTAGCGCTTGCTCTTGCACACGTCGCACGGCACATAGATGTCCGGCAAGAAGTGCATCTCGACCTTGATCAGGCCGTCGCCCTGGCAGGCTTCGCAGCGCCCGCCCTTGACGTTGAACGAGAAACGCCCTGGGCCATAGCCGCGTGAACGGGACTCCGGCACGCCGGCGAACAGCTCGCGAATCGGCGTGAACAGCCCGGTATAAGTCGCCGGGTTGGAGCGCGGTGTGCGACCGATGGGGCTCTGGTCGATGTCGACGACCTTGTCCAGATGCTCCAGGCCCTTGATGCTGTCGTGGGCGGCGGCCTCCAGGGTCGTGGCGCCGTTCAGGGCCGTAGCGCTGAGGGGGAACAGGGTGTTGTTGATCAGCGTCGATTTGCCGGAGCCGGACACACCGGTCACGCAAGTCAGCAGCCCAATCGGGATGTCCAGGTCAACGTTGCGCAGGTTGTTGCCACGGGCGCCCTTGAGGCTCAGCGACAGCTTCTTGTTGCGCGGCGTACGCTTGGCCGGCACCTTGATCTTCACCCGGCCCGACAGGTATTTGCCGGTCAGGGAGTCGGGATGCGCCATGACTTCGGCGGCTGTGCCTTGGGCAACGATATGCCCGCCATGCACCCCCGCACCCGGACCGATGTCCACGACGTAATCCGCCAGGCGGATCGCATCCTCGTCGTGTTCGACCACGATCACCGTGTTGCCGATGTCCCGCAGGTGCTTGAGCGTCCCGAGCAGTCGATCGTTGTCCCGCTGGTGCAGGCCAATGGACGGTTCGTCGAGGATGTACATCACCCCCACCAGGCCGGCACCGATCTGGCTGGCCAGGCGAATACGCTGGGCTTCGCCGCCGGACAAGGTATCTGCGCTGCGATCGAGGGTCAGGTAGTCCAGGCCAACGTTCACCAGAAATTGCAGGCGCTCGCGGATTTCCTTGAGGATCTTGTCGGCAATTTCGCCCCGGCGGCCGGTGAGCTTCAAGCCGCCGAAGTAGTCGGTGGCGTCCCCAATCGGCAGGTTGGTCACCGCCGGCAGGGTTTTCTCGCCGACCCACACATGTCGCGCCTCCCGACGCAAGCGGGTACCGCGGCAATCGGGGCAGGGCTGGGTGCTGAGGAACTTGGCCAGTTCTTCGCGCACGCTGGCCGATTCGGTCTCGCGATAACGCCGCTCCAGGTTCGGCACGATACCTTCGAACGGGTGGGAGCGTTTGACGATATCGCCACGGTCGTTCAGGTATTTGAAGTCGACACTTTGTGAGCCGCTGCCGTGCAGGATGAATTTCTGCTGGTCGGCGGGCAGTTCATTGAAGGGTTTGTCCAGGCTGAACTTGTAGTGGGCCGCCAGCGACCCGAGCATCTGGAAGTAGTAGACGTTACGCCGGTCCCAGCCGCGAATCGCGCCCTCGGCCAGGGTTAGTTCGCCATTGACCAGGCGCTTGGTGTCGAAGAACTGCTTGACCCCCAGGCCATCGCAGGTCGGGCACGCGCCGGCCGGGTTGTTGAAGGAGAACAGCTTGGGTTCCAGCTCGCTGATGGCGTGGCCGCAGATCGGGCAGGCGAAGCGCGCCGAGAAGATGATTTCCTCGCCGGGCTCGTCGTCCATCGGCGCTACCAGGGCGATGCCGTCGGCCAGCTTCAGCGCGGTCTCGAAGGATTCGGCCAGACGCTGTTGCAGGTCGGCCCGGACCTTGAAGCGGTCGACCACCACATCGATCGAATGCTTTTTCTGTTTATCCAGCTTCGGCAGTTCGTCCAGCTCGCACAGCTTGCCGTTGACCCGTGCCCGAACGAAGCCTTGGGCGCGCAGTTCTTCGAAGACCATCAGGTGCTCGCCCTTTCGCTCGCGGATGACCGGCGCCAGCAGCATCAACTTGCTGCCTTCGGGCTGGGCCAGCACCAGGTCGACCATCTGGCTGACGGTCTGGGCTTCCAGCGGGATGTCGTGGTCGGGACACCGCGGAATACCGACCCGCGCATACAGCAAACGCAGGTAATCGTAGATCTCGGTGATGGTGCCGACGGTTGAGCGTGGGTTGTGGGAAGTCGATTTCTGTTCGATGGAAATCGCCGGCGACAGGCCTTCGATGGTGTCGACGTCGGGTTTTTCCATCATCGACAGGAACTGCCGGGCGTAGGCCGACAGCGATTCGACATAGCGCCGCTGGCCTTCAGCGTACAGGGTGTCGAAGGCCAGGGATGATTTGCCGGATCCGGACAGGCCGGTGATGACGATCAGCTTGTCCCGTGGCAGGGTCAGGTCGATGTTCTTCAGGTTGTGGGTACGGGCCCCACGAATCAGGATCTTGTCCAAAGTGGCCTCGCTCGGCGGGCGTCGAAAACGTAGGAGTATACGGGCAAATACTGGATGGATGCACACTATTGAAAGTGAGTTTGCAGTCATACATGAAGACTGCGCGGCAAACGGTCGCGATATACCCCCTCAATCGATGGGACTGGTAGAATCGCCGCCGGTTCACACGAGGTTTTTCCATGCACGATCCCCACAGCGAACGCATGAGCAGCGGCGAGACACGCGCAGCAAGCGGTCTGGCTCTTGTGTTCGCCTTCCGTATGCTGGGCATGTTCATGGTGTTGCCGGTGCTGGCGACCTATGGGATGGATCTGGCAGGCGCGACCCCGGCCCTCATCGGGTTGGCGATTGGCGCGTACGGCCTGACCCAGGCGATTTTCCAGATCCCGTTCGGGGTCATTTCCGACCGCATAGGCCGGCGTCCCGTCATCTACCTGGGCTTGATTGTCTTCGCCCTGGGCAGTGTGCTGGCGGCCAATGCCGATTCGATCTGGGGCGTGATCGCCGGACGCATCCTGCAAGGCGCCGGGGCGATTTCCGCAGCCGTCATGGCTTTGCTGTCGGACCTGACCCGCGAACAGCATCGGACCAAGGCCATGGCCATGATCGGCATGACGATCGGTCTGTCGTTCGCCGTCGCCATGGTCGTCGGGCCGTTGCTGACCCGCGCCTTTGGCTTGTCGGGGCTGTTTCTGGTCACGGGGGGCATGGCGCTGGTGGGCATCCTGATCGTGGCGTTCATGGTGCCGCGCTCCACCGGGCCGTTGCAGCACCGCGAATCAGGGGTGGCTCGCCAGGCGCTGATGCCGACGCTCAAGCACCCGGACCTGCTGCGTCTGGACCTGGGCATCTTCGTGCTCCACGCCATGTTGATGTCCAGCTTCGTTGCCTTGCCGCTGGCGCTGGTGGAGAAGGCCGGCCTGCCCAAGGAGCAGCACTGGTGGGTTTACCTGACTGCGCTGCTGATTTCGTTTTTCGCCATGATTCCCTTCATCATCTACGGCGAGAAGCGACGCAAAATGAAACGAGTTTTGCTCGGCGCCGTCGTGACGCTGATGCTCACTGAGCTATTCTTCTGGCAGTTCGGCGACAGCCTGCGGGCCCTGGTGATCGGCACAGTGGTGTTCTTCACCGCGTTCAATCTGCTGGAGGCGTCGCTGCCGTCGCTGATCAGCAAGGTTTCACCGGCGGGTGGCAAGGGCACGGCGATGGGGGTTTACTCCACCAGCCAGTTCCTCGGTTCGGCGTTGGGCGGGATCCTCGGCGGCTGGTTGTTCCAGCATGGCGGTTTGTCGGTTGTGTTCCTGGGATGCGCCGCGCTGGCTGCACTTTGGCTGGTCTTTGCTGTTACCATGCGCGAACCTCCGTATGTGACGAGCCTGCGCTTGCCGTTGTCGCCCGAAGCCATCCGCGAAGCAGGCCTGACCGAGCGCCTTAAGGCCGTCGTTGGAGTAACCGATGCAGTGGTGGTCGCCGACGAAGCGGCCGTTTATATCAAACTGGACACCGAATTATTGGATCGCGCGACGCTCGAGCGCCTGGTGAACAACCCGGCCCCGACCACGTGCGAAGCCTAGGAGAACGTTATGGCCCGTGGGGTTAACAAAGTCATATTGGTCGGTACTTGCGGCCAGGATCCCGAAGTTCGCTACCTGCCCAATGGCAACGCTGTGACCAACCTGAGTCTGGCGACCAGCGAACAGTGGACCGACAAGCAGACCGGCCAGAAGGTCGAGAAGACCGAATGGCACCGCGTGTCGATGTTCGGCAAGGTGGCCGAAATCGCCGGCGAATACCTGCGCAAGGGTTCGCAGGTGTACATCGAAGGCAAGCTGCAGACCCGCGAGTGGGAAAAAGACGGCATCAAGCGCTACACCACCGAAATCGTGGTCGACATGCAAGGCACCATGCAACTGCTGGGCGGTCGTCCACAGGGTGACCAGCAGCAAGGTGGCAACAACTACCAGCAGGCTGCTCCGCGTCAGCAAGCACCTCGCCCGCAGTCGGCGCCTCAGCCACAGCGTGAACGTCCAGCGGCTCCGCAACAGGCCGCGCCACAACCGGCTCCGGACTTCGACAGCTTTGATGACGATATTCCGTTCTAAAGCCGCTGGAAGCTCCAGGCAGCGAGCTTCAAGCTAAAAACAAAACCGCGCTTCGGTTTACGAGGCGCGGTTTTTTTTTAGCCTTGAATTTGCCGCTTGGGGCATCACTCAGTGGCGGGCAGCCAAAAACTGTTCAGTGCTCACCACATCCGCATAGGCAAAACCCAGGGCCGACATGAAGGCCGCATGTACTTGAGCCGCCGGGACGACGAGCCCATTGAATTCCAGATCGCGGCTGGCACAAGCATCGTGAATCACCGTGACCTCATAGCCCATGTCCGCCGCCGCTCGGGCGACCCCGTCGATGCACATGTGGCTCATGCTGCCGACGATCACCAGGTGCTTAATGTCGTGGCGGTCAAGGATGGCTTGCAATTGGGTTTCGCGAAACGAGTTGACGAAGTGCTTGAGCACCACCGGTTCGTCGGTGCGGTTGAGCACTTTGGGATGCAGTTGCGCACCTTCAGAGCCTGGGGTGAAGAACGGTGCGGAATCGGAGGTGAATTCGTGACGGATGTGCACCACCTGATCCGCGGCCTGGCGAAAGGCTTCGATCAGTCTGGCGGCGTTATCGGCGGCCGCTTCGGCACCGACCAATGGCCATTTTCCCTGGGGGAAGTAGTCGTTCTGGATATCGACTACGATGAGCGCTTGCTTGGACATAAGGCTTCCTCGATCAGTGGGGTCTGAAGCCAGTATTGGCTCATGCCACCGGTTTCAGAATGGGCCGTAACGACAATAAGCGAGGGAAAACTGACAATGACGCAGCAAAGGGCAGTCGCTGAGCTCGGGGTGCTCATCTACCCCGGCGCGCAACTGGCGGCGGTGCATGGCTTGACCGATCTGTTCGCCGTGGCGCAGCGGATTGCCGACGAGCAAGCCAGTTCTCAGTTGCCGCGCCTGCGGGTCAGTCATTGGCGAGCGCAGGAGGGAGAAGTGCCGACCCGGGTGTTCGAGAGTTTCGCCGGTCCTCAGGGCAGACTGGTTGCGCTGCTGATTCCACCGTCCATCGCCGGTTTCAGTGAGGGGCTGGTGTCGCAGGCGCTGATGACCTGGTTGCGAGCGCGGCATGCCGACGGCACGGTGCTGGGTGGGGTGTGTGTCGGTTCGATGCTGTTGGCCGAAAGCGGCCTGCTCGATGGGCGCAGCGCCACGACCCACTGGACCTCGGCCAAGACCTTTGCCGCGCGTTATCCGAAGATCAAGCTCGACGCTGATAAACCCATCGTCGACGATGGCGACCTGATTACCACGGCCGGGCTGATGGCCTGGTCAGAGCTGGGGCTACGACTGGTGGACCGCCTGCTCGGCCCCAGCATCGCCACGCGCACGGCGCAGTTTCTGGTGATCGAACACAGCGACAGCGCCAGCCAATGTGGCAGTAACTTTGCGCCCATCCTCGGACACGGTGACGCGGCCATTCTCAAGGTCCAGCACTGGTTGCAAGGCAGCGGCGCAGTGGACGTTTCCCTCGGCGCCATGGCCGAACAGGCCGGGCTGGAGGAACGCACCTTCCTGCGCAGGTTTCGCGCCGCCACCGGGCTCAAGCCCACCGAATACTGTCAGCACTTGCGCGTCGGCAAGGCCCGGGAAATGCTGGAGTTCACCAATGGCACCATCGACCACATTGCCTGGACGGTGGGGTATCAGGACCCGGGGGCTTTTCGCACGACGTTCAAGAAAATTACCGGGTTGGCGCCCAGTGATTATCGGGCTAGGTTTGGGGTCAGCCCGATGAATGCGCCAAAGTAGTCATCAATCCCTCGCCACAGGGGCTGTTACCGGCGCAGCCGTCGTGCAATTTGCCGGATGTCCTCAGGGTGTCGTGCAGAATGAAACAGGCCCGGTGCTATCAATTCTCCCTCCGACGCCCGTTTCGCTGCTCGTCCTGGCTCGCAACACCGTTGGCCTGATCTCTGCACCCCTTTACCTAAAGCCATCGAGCGCAGTTAAAAGGGCACCGCATGACGACGGTCAATCGCAACAAACTGGTAGTGGATCATTCGATCAACCCTCACGCGCCGCTTCATGAAGTCGAAACCAATCGGGCGCTGGCCCGCTGGCTGGCGCAGATTCTCGGGCTTGAATACGGCGGCAGCTATGACCAACAGCATCATGCGGGTCATGATCTGTACTTGCTGCCCACGCAAACCGTCATAGGTGCCGAAGCCGCCCTGCGCTTGGGCGTCAAAGGGCCGGAGGATCTATGGGGCGGTTACGTCGAGCATGATTTTATCTGCACCAAGGCAATCACCCACGGTCTGCTGAACAGGCACGCGGTCGCGCCCTTGGGCTGGTCGCCGTTGTTTGCCAAGTTGACTCGGGGGGCGGTGCTCGATGGCGTGACTGTGTTTGCGCTTCAGGATGCGCGCCAGGCGGCTGAGCACCTGCTGTACACCGGAACGATCCGCTTCAAGCCTATCCATGCCTGTGCCGGACGCGATCAGCGGGTGATCAAGAGTCTGGCGCAATTCGATGAAATCGCCGCCGGCCCCGAGGCTCAAGCGCTGTTTCGCGACGGTGTGGTGCTTGAGCAGAACCTCGAACAGGTCAAGACCCAGAGCGTCGGCCAGAGCTTCATCAACGGCAAGGTCTTGAGCTATTGCGGTGTGCAACATTTGACGCGGGACAGTGAAGGGCTGGAGGTTTACGGCGGCTCGGACCTGTTGGCGGTGCAGGGCGGCTATATTGAATTGCTCAAGCTTGAGCTGCCCGACGATGTGCGTGAGGCGGTGCGGTTGGCGCAGGTGTTTGACGATGCCGCCAATCAGGCTTTTCCAATGTTCTTTGCCTCGCGGCGCAACTACGACATCGCCCAGGGCATTGACGTCAGTGGTCAGCCTCGCGGTGGTGTGCTGGAGCAGTCATGGCGCATGGGCGGCGCCAGCAGTGCTGAGCTCGCGGCGTTGCAGGCGTTCATTGAGGATCCTACGTCCAGCGCGGTCCGTGTGTCCTCGGTGGAGACCTACACTGACCAGCCCCTGCCTCCTGGGGCCAGGGAGGTCTATCGCGGCCCGGCGCACAATGGTGACTTTCTTCTTAAATACGTAACGGTTCATTCCTATGACGGCTAGAAGCGAAACCATTCAGATCGAGATCGACGACGAATACATGAACGGCACCTTTCTGAGCCCTAAATCCAAGGTTCCAGGGGTGTTGTTCGTCCACGGTTGGGGCGGTAGCCAGGAGCGTGACCTGGAACGCGCCAAAGGCATTGCCGGTCTGGGTTGCGTCTGTCTGACCTTTGACTTGCGCGGGCATACCGGCGGGGCTGGCATTCCGTTATCCCGGGTAACACGGGAAGATAACCTGCGGGATTTGCTCACCGCCTATGACCGGCTGCTCGCCCATCCAGCCTTGGACACCTCGGCGATCGCCGTGGTGGGCACCAGCTACGGCGGTTACCTGGCGGCGATCCTGACGTTGCTGCGGCCAGTGCGCTGGCTGGCTTTACGAGTGCCGGCGCTGTATCGCGACGAGCAATGGCACACGCCCAAGCGTGACCTGGACAAGACTGACCTGCTGGATTATCGCAGTACCCTGGTGCACGCCGACACCAATCGCGCCTTGCATGCGTGCTCGCAGTTCACCGGTGATGTGTTGCTAGTGGAATCGGAGACCGACGACCATGTGCCCCACGCGACGATCATGAGCTACCGAGCGGCGTGCCAGCAGACCCATTCGCTGACGCACCGGATCATCGACGGCGCCGACCATGCCTTGAGCGACCCAGTGTCCCAACAGGCCTACACCTCAATCCTGGTGGACTGGATCACCGAGATGGTAGTGGGTGAGCGGTTGAGCATTATTCAGGCGCGGTGATTGCGCTGTGTTCATGCGGGCCTTATCGCGAGCAGGCTCGCTCCCACAGGAGATCTTTGGTGGACAGGAATCCTATGTTCGCCGCAGATCAATTGTGGGAGCGAGCCTGCTCGCGATAAGGCCCGCTCAGACAACCCATAACTCAGAACCCCGTCACTTAGGCCCCGGCTTGACCCGCAACGCCTTGGCCTTCGCCTCGATCACCAGGTACATCACCACCGTGATCAACAACGGCAAGATGAAGTAGATCGCTCGATAGGCAATCAGCCCCGCCAACAGGCCTCCGCGAGAAACCTCGTGCTGCAGCAGGGCAATGAACACCGCCTCCAGCACCCCCAATCCCGCCGGAATGTGCGTGATGACCCCGGCAATGCTGCTGATCATCAGCACCCCGAGCACCACCGGATAATCCAGCTTGCCCGGCAGCAGGGTGAAGATCACCGCCGCCATCAGCGACCAGTTCAACGCCCCCAGCGCCAGTTGCAGCCCCGCCATGCGCAGCGACGGCAGGTTGATTTCCATGCCGCGGATGGTCCAGGCCCGACGTTTGGAAAACCGACAGGCCACCAGGTAACCGGCACTGATGCACAGCAGCAGCACGCCCACGCCTTGCAGCGCAGTGCTGCTCAGTTTCCACCCCGGCGGCATCGTTACCAGGCCACTGCTGAACACCACCCCGGCCAACGTCATGTAGCCAAACCAGTTCGTGGCCAGGCTCAGGCCGAGGATCTTGGCGATGTTCCCGTTGCTGACCCCCAGCCGTGAATACAGCCGGTAGCGCATGGCGATGCCGCCGACCCAGGCACTGAGGTTCAGATTGAAGGCGTAGCTGATCACCCCCACCGGCAATATCTGCCGCCAGCCCAGTTTCTGCCGTATGTAGGTGCGGCCGATCAGGTCGTAGCAAGCGTAAGTGATGAAACTGGTAACGGTGAGCGCAGCGGCAATGAGCAACGTGCGCAGTTTGAAGTCCGCCAGGGTCGCGAACACTTCGGCCCAGTCAATGCGCCGGGCCAGGGCAGTGAACAACACGATCAGCAGCAGGAAGAAGGCCAGGGTCAGTGGGCGTTTCCAGCGGCTCCAGCGTGATTTGGGTTTGCTGTGTTCGGCCGCGTGGGCATCAGATGCGTGGGCATCACTTGGCGCCGTGTGCGCGTCAGAGTGGTTCATGGGGTTCGCTCCGAACCGCCGTGGGCGGCGAAAAAGGTTTCAGGCGCGGCTTATGGGCTGGCAGCCAGCCGGCCCAGGCCGGAAAGTGGCGCAGGAAGTGAAACACCATGAAGCCGATGGTCATGCGCCACAGCAGGCCCCGAGGGGCAGGGTTGGCCGGCATGACGGTGCAATGGTTGCGGCTCAGATCATCGAGGCGCTCGAACAATTCACGGTTGAAGGCCCGGTCGCGGATCAGCACATTGGCTTCCAGGTTCAGGGACAGGCTCAGGGGGTCGAGGTTACTTGAGCCCACCGTGCTCCAGTCCTCATCCACCAAGGCGACTTTGCCGTGCAACGGCCGTTCGCAATACTCGTAGATCACCACGCCGGCCTTGAGCAGATAGTTGTACAGCATCCGCGCTGCGAGCTTGGCGATCATCATGTCCGGCTGGCCCTGCAGGATCAGTCGTACTTCCACGCCACGCCGCGCGGCATTGCGGATCTCGCGCAGCAGCCGGAAACCGGGGAAGAAATAGGCATTGGCAATGACCACGCGTCGCTGGGCGCTGCGCAATACTTGCAGGTACACCTCTTCGATGTCGGTCTGATGCTCATGGTTGTCGCGATAGACCAGCCGCACCTGACCATCATGATCGTTGAAGGCCAACTCGTTGCGGCGGCTGCGGCGGCGTTGCCACCAATATTTGGCCCGGCTGGGCCGACCGCTCTGCAACAGCGCGAAGTGATGGATATCCACCACCGCCGGTCCTTTGACCTCCACGGAATAATCCTGCTTGGCCTCGGGACCGAAGTCGCCCAGATGGTCTGCGGAAAAATTGATCCCGCCGATAAACGCGATCACACCGTCCACCACGACGATCTTGCGGTGCAGGCGCCGGAACCAGTTGGTGCGGATGCCCAGGTGCCGGGGTGCGGGATCGAATATCTGCAAACGCACCCCGGCGTCGCTCAATGTCGCCAGAAATTCCGGGGTCAGCTCGCCGCAGCCAAAACCGTCCAGGCTGACGGTGATGCGCACGCCACGTCCGGCCGCGTCGACCAACAGGTCCCGTAGTTCGATACCGACTTTGTCCTCGAACAGAATGAAGGTCTCAAGGAGGATTTCCTTTTCGGCCCGGCGTATGGCCTCAAAGACCCTGGGAAAATATTCCTCGCCGTTCTCCAAAAGCGTGACCCGGTTATTGCCGTGCCAACCGTACTCGATGTCCACCAGCGCCGGATTGCGCTCGGTCGGCGGAACCTCTACCTGTTCCACCGTCGCCTTGTTCATAGTCGCGCTCATAATTCGATCTCCACCGAAAGCGGTGCATGGTCGGAAAGGTGCGACCAGGGGCGTACGTTCAATACCTTGGGATGACGGGCCTTGAGGTTGCGCACGTAGATGCGGTCCAGACGCAGGACCGGCAGGCGCGCCGGAAAGCTGCGGGCCGGCTTGCCCCATTGCTCGGCGAACACCTCCCGCAGGCCGCTGGGTTCAAGCAGCTCGCTGGCTTTGCCGCGCCAGTCATTGAAATCCCCGGCGACGATGACCGGCGCCTCGGGCGGCAGTTCGCTCAAACGCTGGCAAAGCAGTTTCAATTGCTCGACACGATGCCCCTCGCGCAACCCCAGGTGCACGCAGATGGCGTGGATTTCCCGCTCATCGCCGCCCGGCAGACGCAGCACGCTGTGGAGCATGCCGCGGCTTTCATGGCCGCTGATAGACACGTCCAGGTTGTCGTGGCGAATGATCTGGAATTTGGACAGCAATGCGTTGCCATGGTCCCCCGCCGGGTACACCGCGTTGCGCCCGTAGGCGAACTGTGGCCAGAGGCTATCGGCGAGGAATTCGTATTGCGGCATGCTCGGCCAGTTGGAATAGCGCTGCGGGTGGTGTTCGTGGGTGCCGTGGACTTCCTGCAAGAACACCACGTCGGCGGACACACTGCGCACCGCCTCGCGCAGTTCCGGGAGGATGAAGCGCCGGTTCAGGGCGGTGAAACCTTTATGGGTGTTGACCGTCAGGACGGTGAAGCGATTGATCCGGTCGAGGTCTTGCGTCCGTTCCTGGGTTGGATCGCGGGTCGTTTCGGTGAACTCCGGGATGCTCATGGCAATACCCCCTCGGCCGGGCGCTCGCCGGGCGTGGTGGCCAGGTCCTTGTCCAGGTCGAAGTGCTCCAACAAGTGACGCGCGTCATAGGGCGCACGGACTTTGATGTCATTGTCGAAATAGCAGAACACCTCCCGGCTCTTGCGGGCGCGGGGTTTCTTTTTCGGGTCGATCAAATGGGCATCGCGCGGTTGTGTGCCGTGGCTCCAGGCCTCGATCCGCTCGCCCCAGCGTTTCAAGGCCGCATCGGTGTAGCCGCTGGCGTATAGCTCCTCGGCTCCGTGCAGGCGCAAGTACACAAAGTCGCTGGTAACGTCTTCGCGATACGGCCATTTTCCCGCGGTGTCAGCGATCACCAGTGCCACGTCGTAGCGTTTGAGCAAGGTGATGAAGTGTGGATCGATAAAGCTTTCATGACGGATCTCCACCGCGTGACGCAGCGGCCGCTTCTTGTCGGCCTGGGTGCTGGCGTGGCCGTTCAGGCGCGGTTCGTGCTCCCGGGCCAGGGCGGCGGCATCTTCGGTGTTGTGGGGCAGTTGCTTGAGAAAGTCTTCGAACAACTCGGGATCGAATTTGAAACTGGGAGGAAACTGCCAGAGGATCGCGCCGAGTTTCTCCTTGAGCTCCAGCACGCCGGAAGCGAAGAAATTGGCCAACGGCTTGTGAATGTCCCGAAGACGTCTGATGTGGGTGATGAAACGCGGCGCCTTGACGCTGAAGACGAAGCCGGGCGGGGTCTCGGCGTACCACTGGGCATACCGTTCGGGGCGTTGCAGGGCGTAGAACGATCCATTGATTTCGATGCTGTTGACCGCTCGCGAGGCGAATTGCAATTCCCGTTTCTGGGTCAGCCCCTTGGGGTAGAAATCCCCCCGCCAAGGCGTATAACGCCAACCGGAAATGCCAATGTGGATCGCCGTCATGTGTCCCTCCCGTGCCAATGACCTCGTACCGCCTGTGTCTTTTGATGACTGTCGCGCGGGGTAGAAAGTTTCGATGGAGTTACCGACGGTGAGGGCAGGTGAAGTCCTGCAGTCTTGTTCGCTGTGTTTCAGTAGTTGCTGAATGGGCCCCCAGCGCAGATCAAATGTGGGAGCGAGCCTGCTCGCGATGAGGTCCGTCCAGACACCCTCAACTTCTCTGGATCAGCTTGTTCCTTACCTCAGTCATGCCCTGCGCATCCAGCTCCAGCCACACATGCTGTTTGCCCGCGATCTGCGCCGCCGCCGGCAGGCCATCGCGATACACCAGCCGATTGCTCGCCAGCGCCGGTACTTTCGCTCCCGGCAACAAGGTGCCGGCCAGGTTCAGCGGGTCGACACCGCACACCGCGACCAGGGCGCCGTCGCTGGGGCGGCGGCGCACTTCCCGCAGCAATGGAATGGCTTCGGGCAGGGCGAATTGCTCGCCCGCCAGACCGCTGACAAAACGTCCGCCACGAATCTCTCCCCGCGCCTCCAGGCGATGAAACGTGCGCAGTAACTCGCGCCAGCTCGGCAACCAATCCGCCTCCCGCTCCAACAGGCGCCAGAACACCACGCCATAACGGCGCAGCAAGGTCATGGCGATGTGTTCGAGGGTGTCGGGTGGTATCGCCGCTGGCCGGTTTCCTTCCTCGGGCTCTGGTGTGCTACGGCGTAACAAGGCCCAGCGTCCGGCATCGTCCATGCCGCCAACGAATGCCCCGCGCCCGCGCCGACTGCTGCGCGCCTGGCGCTTACTGGCAGGGGTGATCAACGCGCGCAACCCGGCGAAGCTGTCGGCATTTACCAGCCCGGCGCCTACCAGTTCCTGTAGCGCGATTTCCAGCTCGCTGCGCAGCAAGTGCGCCTCGTGCAACAACTCATCGAAAAACAGCGCGCCGTGTTCGCTGAGGGCCTTATGGACTTTTTGCGTCTTGGGTGACAGCTCGCTGGGTGGGGTCTGTTCAGTCAGGCTGCTCCAGAGGGCGACCTGATTGCGCGGCAGCAACACAATCGGCGTGCTGCGCAAGGCGCTGGAAGATTGCTTCTGACGAGCGCTCAGGCGAGTCCACACCAGCTTGCCGCTGCGGCACAGCTCATCGAGCCAGTTCGGGGAATAGTCCTTGATCCGCGCCGGCAACAGGTCGCTGTCCCACGCCGAGGCGGCGGCCGGATAGCCTTCGAACTGACTGATGATCGACGGCAGCACCGCGTTGCCCCGGCCTTGGGTGGACGGCGACAGATGCTGCCAGTCGAACAGGAACCGCATGAAATCCTGCAACATCACCGGCTCGATTTCCCGGCGCAGGCGCTTGACGGTGTAGCGGTGGATACGCGCCAGCAAATGCCGCTCGCACCATTCTTCCTGTCCGCTGCCGGGGGTGAATCGGCCACGCAGCACGTAGCCTTGCTGTTCCAGTTGCGCCAGGGCCTGGGTGATGGGCGGGGGCGTTAGCCCCAGCGGGTAGGCGATGGCCTCCAGCGGCAGTGGACCAAAGGCGCTGAGCCGCGCGCGCAGTACCTCCACCATGGCCTCATCGCGGTCCCAGGGTTCATCGAAACCCGCCAGCGGCGTCAGCGGCGGTCGCCATTGAGCCTGTGGATAAATGGCTTGCAGACACGTCAGTCGTTCCAGCGCCACCCACACACCTCGTTCGGCGCTGATCTGTACATGACTGGCGCGGCCGCGCTCGGCCAGGGCCTGCAGCCAGTCCAGCCACGACGGCTGAGCACCTGCCTCGCTGTCGGCGATGCAGGCCAGGCTCATCAGTGCTTCGTGCATTTCATCGAGGTTGGTGGGGGCCGGCCAGGCTTCGTCCCGTACCGCCTGGATGGCGTCGGCGTCGAGTGCACCGAGGTCGTCGGTAGACTGCGGGTCGCTCCAGCGCCGGTTGATCACCGCTTGAGTGCGGCGTTCTTCCAGCGGGGCGTCGTCGAGAAAGGTGTAGGGCCGGGCGCTGAGGATTTCCGCCGCCAGGGGCGAGGGCGCCGGCAGATCGCGGCTGATCAGGCGAACCTCGCCGGCTTCCATGCGCCGCAACAGCGTCAGCCAGCCTTCGCTGTCCATGGCTTCGTGCAGGCAGTCGTCGAGGGTCTGTTCCACCAGTGGGTGATTGGGGATTTCCCGTTCGCCGGCGAGGTTCTCCAGGCAGGCGATCTGGTCCGGGAATACGCTGGCGATCAGGTCTTCGCTTTTCATGCGCTGGATCTGCGGAGCGACTTTGCGTCCGCCCGAATAGCGCGGCAAGGCCAGGGCGACACTGGCATTCCAGCGCCAGCGCACGCCGAACAGCGGCGCATCCAGCACTGCCTGGATCAATATCTGTTCGGCACTATGGCTATTGAGATAGCGCCAGACCTCGTCCAGCTCGAAGCTGTGGCTGGTGGACAGCGACAGCACAATGGCGTCTTCGCTGGCGGCGGCCTGCAATTCGAAATTGAAGGTGCGGCAGAAACGCTTGCGCAGGGCCAAGCCCCAGGCGCGGTTGATGCGGCTGCCGAACGGCGTATGGATGATCAGTTGCGTGCCGCCGGACTCGTCGAAAAACCGCTCCATCACCAGTGTGTCCTGGGACGGCAGGGCGCCGAAGGCCAGGCGTGCCGGGGCCAGATAGTCCACCAGTTGTTCGGCACTGGCCAGGTTCAGTTGCAAGGTGCCGGTCAGCCAGTCGAGGGCCGGTTGCAAGTTGCCCGGCGTGGCACCGAGCAGTTGGTCCAGTTGGGCTTGCAGGCGGGCTACCGCCAGGGACAACTCGGCGCTGCGGCCGGGGGCTTCGCCAAGCCAGAACGGAATGGTCGGCGGCTGGCCCTGGGCGTCCTCGACCCGCACCCGACCGGTCTCCACGCGAATGATGCGGTAAGAGGTATTGCCCAGTTGGAACACGTCGCCGGCAATGCTCTCCACGGCGAAGTCTTCGTTGACGCTGCCGATGTTCAATCCTTGGGGTTCGAGCAGCACGCTGTAGTCGGCGTTGTCCGGGATAGTGCCGCCGCTGGTCACGGCGGTCAGCTTGCTGCCCCGGCGCCCGCGCAGGGTGCGGGTGACGGCGTCGCGATGCAGGTACGCACTGCGCACGCCCTGACGACCATTGAGGCCCTCGGCGAGCATGTGCAGCAGCGCCTGATAGTGGCCGTCGTCCAACTCGGCATAGGGCGCGGCGCGGCGAAAGGTTTCCAGCAGCGCCTGTTCCGGCCATTCCTGGCAACTGACCTCGGCGACGATCTGCTGGGCCAGCGCATCCAGTGGCGCCTTGGGGATGTGCAGAATGTCCAGCTCTCCCCGGCGCACGCAATCGAGCAGGGCGACGCATTCGATCAAGTCGTCGCGGGTGGTGGCGAACAGGCGTCCCTTGGGCGTGCCGCCAACCTGATGGCCCGAGCGGCCGACCCGTTGCAAAAACGCCGAGATCGACCGCGGCGAGGCGATCTGACACACCAGGTCGACGTCGCCGATATCGATGCCCAGTTCCAGGGACGCGGTGGCGATCAACACCTGCAACTCGCCGCGCTTGAGCCGTTGTTCGGCGTCGAGGCGAAACTCCTTGGCCAGGCTGCCGTGGTGGGCGGCCACGGCGTGCTTGCCCAGGCGTTCGCTCAAATGACGGCTCAGGCGTTCGGCCAGTCGCCGGGTGTTGACGAAAATCAGGGTGGTGCGGTGTTCCCGGGCCAGTTCGGCGAGGCGGTTGTAGACCAGTTCCCACACATCATTGGCCATCACCGCCGAGAGCGGCACGGGTGGCACTTCTATGTCCAGGTCCCGGGGGCGGGCGTGGCCGATGTCGACGATTTCACAGCTGCGCCCCTGGCCAACGAGAAAACGCGACACCGCTTCGATGGGTTTTTGCGTGGCGGACAGACCGATGCGCATCAACGGTTCGGCGCACAGCGCTTGCAAACGCTCCAGGCTCAAGGCCAGGTGACTGCCGCGTTTGCTGGCGGCGATGGCGTGGATCTCGTCGACAATCACGGTGCGGGTGCTGGCGAGCATTTGCCGGCCGGAATCGGAGCCGAGCAGCACGTAAAGCGATTCGGGAGTGGTCACCAGAATATGCGGCGCGGTCTTGCGCATCGCTGTGCGGTCTTTTTGTGGCGTGTCTCCGGTGCGCACGGCGGTGGTGATGTGCAACGGCGGCAGGCCCATCTGCCGCAATTGTTCGGTAATGCCGGCCAGTGGGTTTTGCAGGTTGATCTGGATGTCGTTGCTCAGTGCCTTGAGCGGCGAGACGTAGACCACCAGGGTCTGGTCCGGCAGACCGCCCTGTTCCAGGCCTCGGTGTACCAGGTCATCCAGTACGGCAAGAAATGCTGTGAGGGTCTTGCCCGATCCCGTGGGCGCAGCCACCAGGGTCGAACGGCGCTGCCCGATCAGCGGCCACGCCCGGGCCTGAGCGGCCGTGACCGCCGGGAATGTCTGGCTGAACCAGGCGCGAACGGCGGGATGAAAGCCTGCCATGGCGTGGTCGGCTGGGAAGGGCAGATTCATATGGGCAGTTATGCGGGTGGGATGGGGAAGATGCAAGTACCTCTGAGCGATGCCTGGCCTGGGAGGGCCTCATCGCGAGCAGGCTCGCTCCCACCGCATTCTTTCTGAAGAGACTCGCTCCATTGTGGGAGCGAGCCTGCTCGCGATAGAGCCTGTGAACCTTACACAAATACCGGATCTGCACTTTACGGATGACGGTTGCGCACTAAACCCGCAAAATGCAACGATTCCGACAACGCCTGCGGGCGTTGTCGACCCAATTCTTTTGCCAACAGACCGGGCCTGCTGACTTTATGCGAATGCGCCTTATGTTACTGGGCGGCGGAAATGCCCTTGGGCAGGCGCTGATTCGCCTCGGTGCGGAAGAAGACATCGGTTTTCTTGCCCCCCGCCCCCCCGAAGACGGCTGGGATGCCGCGAGCCTGACGCAGCTGCTGGACGACACTCGACCGGACGCCTTGATCAACCTGGCGTACTACTTCGACTGGTTCCAGGCTGAGACCGTCAGCGAGCAGCGCCTGGCCAGCCAGGAGCGCGCCGTCGAGCGGCTGGCCGAGCTGTGCCAGCATCACAACATCATTTTGCTGCAACCGTCGAGCTATCGCGTGTTTGATGGATCCCGCGCTACGGCGTACAGCGAAAAGGACGAACCTGTGCCCTTGGGGCTGCGCGGGCAGGCGTTGTGGCGGATTGAGCAGAGCGTGCGCGCCACCTGTCCACAACATGTGCTGTTGCGTTTCGGCTGGCTGCTGGACGACAGCGCCGACGGCATCCTGGGACGTTTCCTGGCCCGGGCCGAACAACCCGAAGACCTGCTGTTGGCCGACGACCGTCGGGGCAATCCGACGCCGGTGGACGACGCGGCGCGGGTGATCATCTCGGTGCTCAAGCAACTCGATTGCGCCGCGCCGTTGTGGGGCACCTACCACTATGCCGGGCATGAGGCGACCACGCCGCTGGCGCTGGGGCAGGCGATCCTCACCGAAGCCCGGGCCCTGCATCCCCTGGCAATCGAATCGCCTACTCCCCAGGCACACGCCGCACGGCCGGACGCCGCGGAAGAACCGCAGCATGCGGTGCTGGCCTGCAAGAAAATTCTGCACACGTTCGGGATCAAGCCCCGCGCCTGGCGCGCTGCACTCCCGGGCTTACTGGATAGGTTTTATCGTCATGGCTGAAGGTCCTGTTTTAATCACCGGCGGCGCTGGTTTCATTGGTTCGCACCTGACCGACGCCTTGCTTGCCAAGGGCCATTCGGTGCGCATCCTCGATGACCTGTCCACCGGCAAGCGCAGTAACCTGCCGCTGGACAACCCTCTGGTTGAACTGATCGAAGGCGACGTGGCCAATGCGGCGCTGGTAGCCCGGGCCGTGGCCGGTTGCAGCGCCGTGGCGCACCTGGCAGCGGTGGCTTCGGTGCAGGCCTCGGTGGACGACCCGGTGCGTACGCACCAGAGCAATTTCATCGGCACCCTCAATGTCTGCGAAGCCATGCGCCAGGCCGGGGTGAAGCGGGTGCTGTTCGCCTCCAGCGCAGCGGTCTATGGCAACAACGGCGAAGGTGAGTCCATCGACGAAGACACGCCCAAGGCTCCGCTCACGCCATATGCTTCGGACAAGCTGGCCAGCGAGTTCTACCTGGACTTCTACCGCCGCCAGCACGCACTGGAGCCGGTGGTGTTCCGCTTCTTCAACATCTACGGCCCGCGCCAGGATCCGTCCTCGCCCTATTCCGGGGTCATCAGCATCTTCAGCGAACGGGCACAGAAAGGCCTGCCGATCACGGTGTTCGGCGACGGCGAGCAGACCCGGGATTTTGTCTACGTCGAAGATCTGGTGGACCTGTTGGTGCAGGCTATCGAAACACCTGAGGTGCAAGTGGGCGCGGTGAACGTCGGCTGGAACCAGGCCACGACCCTCAAGCAATTGCTCCAGGCCCTGGCCACGGTGGTGGGCGATCTGCCGCCGATCAGCTACGGCCCGGCGCGCTCCGGCGACATCCGCCATTCCCGGGCTGACAATCGCCGGCTGTTGGAGCGCTTCAGCTTTCCACAACAGACGCCGATGAGCGTGGGGCTGGCGCGGCTGCTGGGACGCTGAATCCTACGCCACCAAAAACTGTGGGAGCGAGCCTGCTCGCGATAGCGGTTTGTCAGCTGGCATCAATGCCGGCTGATCCAACGCAATCGCGAGCAGGCTCGCTCCCACAGGTTTTTTCTTACTCTCAAGAATGAGTTAGAACTTGTAACCCAACCCCACCATGTAGATCCAAGGGTCCACATCGACATTCACCTTGGCCCGGGTACCGCTGGCCACGGCGTTGTTGTCCACATAGGCGGTGGTGTCGATGTCGATGTAGCGAATCTGGCCGTTGACCATGATGTTGTCGGTCAGCATGTAGTCGGCGCCCACTTGCCACGCCATGCCCCAACTGTTGCTCGCCCGGAAGTTGCTGAAGCCGTTGGCGCTGGCTTCGCTGCCGACGTGTTCATCGTAGATCCAGGTGTAGTTGATGCCGGCGCCGACGTAAGGCTGGAAGGCCGACGTGGCGTCGAGCGGGTAGTAGACCAGGCTCAGGGTTGGCGGCAGGTGCTTGAGGGTACCGAGCTTGTTGTTGGCCGCACCCAGGGCGGTGCCTTTGATCTTCACATCGTGCTCGAACGGCGATGCGGCCAGCAGTTCGATGCCCAGGTTGTTGGTGATCATGTAGGCGAAGTTCAGGCCTAGCTGTGTGTCGCTGCTCATGGTTGCCTTGCCGCCCAGGTCGGCGCCGGCCAGCGGGCCACGATCGACCTTGACGCTGGAACTGTCGGCTTCCGGGTTGACGGTGATGGCGCCGGCGCGAACGATGATGTCGCCAGCGGTATGAGCCTGGGCGAGCGGGGAGGCGAGCGCGAGGGCCACGAGGGAAGCGCTGAGCAGAGACTTTTGCATGGGGGCTCCAGAGGGCATCTAAAATTGATGTCTCATGGTACGCAGCGCTCTAGGGCGGTCTTTTGACTCAGCTCAATGAGTCTGGGTCTATTAATTGACTCAGCTCAATAAAATGATGATGAGGAAATCTTGAGGGCCCCATCGCGAGCAGGCTCGCTCCCACATTGGACCGGATTCCTTCTGAAGCAACTCGGTCAACTGTGGGAGCGAGCCTGCTCGCGATAGCTATTCCATTGCCAACACATCACCACCAGATTCACTCCGGCAGCTCATACACATAAATCTTCTCAGCCGCCATCTGATACCCGGCATCGGCCAGTTCACTGGTGGACGGCTTGACCTGCATCGGCCCTTCGACCCAGTACGGCTGGTACAACTCGTCGAGCTTGACCCCGATTTCACTTTTCACATGCACGATCTGATTCGACGGCGGTGGCGGTACGTGGATGCAAGCGCCGAAATACGGCACCAGCAAAAAGTCCGTGGTGCGGCCTTCTTCGCTGACTTCCAGCGGCACGATGTAACCCGGCAAACGAATCTGCTGGCCGTCGAGTTCCTTGACCACCGGCGCGTTGGGCAGATCCTGCTTGGCCGCGGGGGCCGCTTCGGCGGCCAGGGCATCGCTCATCTGCGACAGGTCGTGCAGCGGCGTCATGTTCGGCACTTCCGGCGGTGCGTCCGGCGGGATCATTTCCTGCCACGACAAGTCCCTCGGTTCGGCCGCCCACAGCGGTAGGGCGACCGTCATCAACAGCGCAAGCAAAGCGCGGGGCATCTTCAACGTCCTCATAAACGGATCGACAGGCCATCGGCCAACGATTGGCGATAGGCGCGCCAGGCCGGCACGCTACCCATCAGTAGAGCGGCGACCAGAATGCCAGCCATCAGCGTCCATTCATATTCACTTGGCCAGGCCAATGGCAGATACAACCCATAGGCCGACTGCACATAACCCTGCGCGGCGGCGATGCCGATGTACAGCAGGGCCAGCCCGGCGGCGACCCCGGCCAGCGCCAGGGCGAAGGCTTCGAGCACCAGCAGGGTCGCGATGTGCCACGGCCGCGCGCCCACCGAGCGCAGGATCGCCATCTCCCGCCGCCGCTCGTTGAGGCTGGTGAGAATCGCCGTGAGCATGCCGATCAGACCGGTCAGCACCACGAACAGCGAAATCACGAACAAGGCTTTTTCCGCCGTGCCCATCAGGCTCCATAACTCCTGCAACGCCACGCCGGGCAGGATCGCCAGCAACGGCTCGCCGCGGAACTCGTTGATCTCGCGCTGCAGGGCGAAGGTGGAAATCTTGCTATTGAGGCCAAGCATGAACGCGGTGATCGCCTTGGGCGTCAGGTCCATGTTGCGGGCCTGGTCGGCGCTGATGCGGCCCTTGCCCTGGGCCGGCACACCGTTTTTCCAGTCGATGTGGATCGCTTCCATGCCGCCGAGGCTGATGTGCAGCGTGCGGTCCACCGGGGTGCCGGTGCGCTTGAGAATACCGACCACGGTGAAGGGCTTGTCATCGTGCTTGACCAGGCTGACCACCGCCACGCCGTGGGCCAGCACCAGTTTGTCGCCCAGCGTGTAATGCAGCGCCTCGGCCACTTCGGCGCCGAGCACCACTTCGAATGGATCGGTGGCGAAGGCGCGGCCCTCGGCCAGCGCCAGGTGTTGCCGGCGACCGTATTGGTAATGCTCGAAGTAGGCCTCGGTCGTGCCCATCACCCGGTAGCCGCGATGGGAATCGCCCAGGGACATGGGGATCGCCCACTTCACTTTCGGGTTACTGGCGAACTGCTCGAAGCTGTCCCAGCGGATGTTGTTGGTGGCGTTGCCGATGCGAAACACCGAATACAGCAGCAGGTTCACCGAACCCGAGCGGGCACCGACGATCAGGTCGGTGCCACTGATGGTGCTGGCGAAACTGGCCCGCGCCTCGGTGCGTACCCGCTCTACCGCCAGCAGCAGGCACACCGAAAGGGCAATGGCGAATGCGGTGAGGATCGCGGTGAAACGGCGGTTCGCCAGGCTGGCCATGGCAAGACGGAACAAATACATCTCAGACCTCGAGTGGCGTGGCGGCGCGATTGAGATCGGCCAGCGAGAGGTTGCGGTCGAACAGCGGCGCCAGGCTCTGGTCATGGCTGACGAACAGCAGGCTCGATCCAGCCTCGCGGCATTCAGCGAACAGCAGCCGCAGGAAGTTTTCCCGGGCGTCGTAGTCCAGTGCCGAGGTGGGTTCGTCGGCGATCACCAGTTCCGGCTGGCCGATCAATGCCCGGGCGGCTGCTACCCGTTGCTGCTGGCCGATGGACAGCGAGTCGGCGCGGCGCCTAAGCAGATTCGTGTCGGTCAGGCCCAAGTGCGCCAGCAGCGTGGCAGCAGCTTGATCGACGCTGCCGTGACGCTGGATCGCCCGTTGTGCACGCAGTTTCGAGAAGTGACAGGGCAGTTCAACGTTCTCGCGCACCGAGAGAAACGGCAGCAGGTTGAATTGCTGGAAGATGTAGCCGGTGTGGTCGACGCGAAAGCGGTCACGGGCCCCGGCGCCCAGTTCGGTGAGTTCCTGGCCGAGCAGGCGAATGCTGCCCCGGTCCGGTGTCTGCACACCGCCCAGCAGCCCCAGCAGCGTGGTCTTGCCGCTGCCGCTGGGACCTTTGAGAAACAGCGTCTCTCCCGCTTCCAGGCGAAACGCCGGGATATCCAGCAAGGGTGGATGTCCGGGCCAACTGAAGCCCAGGTCGGACAGTTCGATGAGTGCTTGAGTCATGTTTGCGGGTTCAAAAGATGAATACCTGTGGGAATACCGGTGGAAGCAAAGCTTGCTCGCGATGAGGCCGTCACATTCAACTTGGGTGTCGACAATCGAACCGCCATCGCGAGCAAGCTTTGCTCCCACCAGGCTCGCTCCCACATTGGTTTTGCGGTCAATCAGAATTTCAGGGTGGGTGCCTTGGCCGTCACTTCCACGCCTTGCTGGCCGCTCGGGCTGATCAGTTGTACCTGAATTTTCTGGGTCGCCGGGAAGGTTTTGAACAGGGTCGCCAGGTCCAGGTTTTTCAACGCGCCCGGGGTGGCGCAGGTGAACTGGTAGTGGGCATGGATTTCACTGTGTTCGCCGTGGTGTTCGTCGCCATGCTCATCTTCGTCGTGGTCATCGTGGTCCGGTTCATCGCCAAACAGCGGACTCTCCAGTTCCTGCTGGGCCACGGTGCATTTGGCGGCGGCGGGCAGGCTGAACAGCGCCAGCGGCTTGTCCAGTTGCGCACGCACGGCGGCGACCTTGGCCTTGTCGGCATCGCTGGTGGCGGCGTGTTCGAAGCCCACCAGGTTCATCGCCGGGCTTTCCAGCTCCAGTTCCAGGGTTTGGCCATCCAGGGCGGCATTCAGCCGGCCGACTCCGTGTTCATGGGCGCCGAGGCTGCCGTGCTCGTGATCATGATCGTGGTCATGCTCGACCGCCGCATGGGCGACAGCCAAGGGCAGCAGGGCGAACGGCAGGGCGAGAAGCAGACGGCGCATGACGAGTCTCCAGATAAAATGAGTGTTCTGTTATGTAATCTTATAACGAAAGTGCGCAGAGTTTGACCGGCTGCTTGGCGTCGCGCAAGGCCCATGGGAGCATGGGCACATGAAATTTTCAGGAGCACGGTAATGTTGCGGATACGCGGAACCGTCGGTGATTGGCCGGTGGACTTGTCGATCGACATGGATGAGGGCGACTGGGCGCAGCTCGGCGCGCAGTTGCAAACGGTCAGGCCCGATAACACGGCGACGGCTGCGGCCAGGCCGGCCAACCAGGACGATGCCTTGTGGCAGATCGCCAGGGAATTGCTGCGCAAGGCCGGGCAACTGAGCGGTCCGGACCTGCTGGAACAGCTCGAAGGCCTGACCGGCAGCGCCCCGGCCGGCAAACGCCTGTTAGTGCGCTTGCGCCATAGTCCGGACGTGAAAGTCATCAGCGGCGGCGATACACCGCTCTACAGCTGGCACGCAGATTGAGCCGCAAGCCCCAAGCTGAAACGAATCGCCGCTTGCAGCTCGAAGCTTGCAGCTTGCAACGGCACCTCTAGTACAACGCCGCAAACAGCTTGCGGCGATAGGTCGTCACCAGCGGATGGTCGTTGCCCAGCAATTCGAAGACTTGCAGCAACGTCTTGTGAGGTAGGCCTTCGCTGTAGCTGCGGTTGCGGATGAACAGCTTGAGCAGCGCGTCGAGGGCCGGCTCGTACTGCTGGCGGGCCAATTGCTGGATTGCCAGTTGATACACCGCTTCGTCGTCCTGCGGATCTTTCGCCAGGCGGGCCTTGAGATCGGCGGCGTCCGGCAGATCCTTGGCCAGGCCGAGAAACTGGATCTGCGCCTTGGCCCCGGCCAGCGCGGCCTTGTGCTCGTCGCTTTTCACCGCGTCGAGCACGGTTTGTGCCTCAGTCAGCTCACCGCGCTCGGTCAGGCAGCGGGCATACAGGATCAGCGCCTTGGCGTTGGTATTGTCTTCCCCCAGCAGTGCAGTGAGCACGGCCTCGGCATCAGCGAAACGCCCCTCGTCGAACAGCGCCTGGGCCTGTTCAAACGGGTCGGCGGCGGCCGGAGGCGGCATCTGTACATGAGGTTCGAGCATCGCCCGCACGGCGGACTCCGGCTGGGCCCCGGCGAAACCGTCGACGGGCTGGCCGTCCTTGAACAGCACCACGGTAGGCAAGCTGCGAATGCCGAAGCGGGCGACGATGTCCTGCTCGATGTCGCAGTTGACCTTGGCCAGCAGCAGTTCGCCCTGATAGCTCTCGGCAATGCCTTGCAGCATCGGCATCAACGCCTTGCACGGTGCGCACCACTCGGCCCAGAAATCCACCAGCACCGGTTTGTGAAAAGAGTTGGCGATCACCGACTGGTCGAAGTCGGCGGTGGTGGCGTCGAAGATGTACGGGGTGTCCTGGGTCATGGGGAATCTCGTAGAACGCTTGAATGGGGCAACTATATGGCTTGGTGGGGGGCGGCTGAAAGCGGGGGGTTGCGGTGCCTTATCGCGAGCAGGCTCGCTCCCACATGGGATTTGTGATGAACACACATTTTGTATTCGACACAAAACCCTGTGGGAGCGAGCTTGCTCGCGATGCTCTTGAGGCTAACGCCGCGCGTGGTACAGGCTCACATGCCGAAACTCCTCGGGCTCGGCCAGATCCGGCAAGGTCATGGCTTCGAGCATTTCGATGCGCCGGTACAGCGGATGCTGGAAATCCCGCACCCGGGAGTCGGCCACCAGGGCCTCGCGGCCGCGACTGAGGAACTGGTCGAGCAACGGCAGGTTGGCGCGGTCGTAAAGCACATCTGCGACCAGGATCAGGTCGAAGCGATCGTCCTCGGCGAAAAAATCCTCCGAGTACCCAAGCGTTACGTCATTGAGCAGGGCATTGGCCTGGCACGCAGCAAGCGCCAGAGGATCCAGATCACAGGCCACCACCTCCAGCGCCCCGGCCTTGAGCGCGGCAATACCCGCCACGCCGGAACCGGCGCCGAAGTCCAGCACTCGCTTGCCTGCGACCCAATGCGGCTGTTCGACCAGATAGCGTGCCATGGCCAGGCCGCTGGCCCAGCAGAAGCTCCAGTAAGGTGGTTCGTGGAGAATGCGCCGGGTTTCTTCCGGGCTGAACGCGCGGTCCATGTTGTCGCCGTCGATCAGCCACAGTTTCAGCTCAGTCTCAGGCAGTGGGCAAGCCACTAGGCGCGCGTCTCCAAGCAACTGGCCCAACGCGTGTTGCAGGTCTTGCGGTGAATTCATGGCGCTTTGACAAATTGCAGCGCGCCCAGCGCCTGAGTGGTCGGCTGGCTGATGCGTTGCTCCGGCAGATGCAGGATCAACTGGCCCGACTGGCTGGCGCGGCCGCGCAGTTCCACACGGGCGCCAACCGGGAAGGCTTCGGGGTTGAAGCGCAGACGAAAGGGCAGCGCCTGGTTGGTGCCGATCAGGCTGGAGCTGGCGAGCAATTGTTGCGGACGGTCCTTGTCATCGATCACCAGCAGCGCCAGTTCGACCTCGGCCCCGGCCGGTATCCCTTGCAGGGTGCCGCTCAACTCCCGCTGGTGCGCCGGTAGCGGCCCCAGTTCGGCGGCCTGGCGGGCTTTTTCCTGGGCCTGTTTCGGCGCAGGGGGCTTGGCCGGGGCGGGGGCATCGGGTTTGGGGGCGTCGCTGCTGCACGCCATCAGCAGGCTGAATAGACTGAGCAAAACGAGCGATCGTAGCGGCATGTGTGGCTCCAGCAAGGTAAATTCCAGGGGGCTGACGGTAACCCCGTCTGTATACCGTAAACCCTATGGCTTGTCTTGCCAGTGGGATGCGCTACCATGGCCCTCCCTTTTTTTGTTGCCTGCCACCATGCACTGTCCCTTCTGCGGTGCCAACGACACCAAGGTCATCGACTCGCGACTGGTCGCCGAGGGCGAACAGGTCCGCCGCCGGCGCGAATGCCTGGCCTGCGGCGAGCGTTTCACGACGTTCGAGACCGCTGAACTGGTGTTGCCGCGCCTGATCAAGACCGACGGCAGCCGTCAGCCGTTCGACGAAGACAAACTGCGCGCTGGCATGCAGCGCGCCCTGGAAAAACGCCCGGTGAGCGTCGAGCGCCTGGAAGCGGCGCTGGTGCACATCAAGCACAAGCTGCGGGCCACTGGCGAACGCGAGGTCAAATCCCTGGTGGTCGGTGAACTGGTGATGGCCGAGCTGCAGAAGCTCGATGAAGTCGCCTACATCCGTTTCGCCTCGGTCTATCGCCGTTTCCAGGACTTGAACGAATTTCGCGAAGAAATCGACCGCCTGGCCCGCGAACCGGTGAAAGAATGACCAGCCCGGCGCAGCAGGCGGTCCTCGACGCCCAACACATGGCCCGTGCCCTGGAATTGGCGCGGCGCGGTCACTACACCACGCACCCCAATCCCCGGGTAGGTTGCGTGATCGTGCGTGACGGTCAGGTTGTCGGCGAAGGTTGGCACATTCGCACCGGCGAACCCCATGCCGAAGTCCATGCCCTGCGCGCCGCCGGTGAACAGGCTCGGGGCGCCACGGCTTACGTGACCCTCGAACCCTGTAGTCATCACGGGCATACGCCGCCCTGTGCCGATGCGTTGGTCAATGCCGGCGTGGCGCGGGTGGTGGCGGCGATGCAGGACCCGAACCCGGAAGTCGCCGGGCGCGGCCTGCAGCGGCTGGCCCAGGCCGGTATCGCCACCGAAAGCGGCGTGCTGGAAGGCGAAGCCCGCAAGCTCAATGAAGGTTTTCTCAAGCGCATGGAGCACGGCTTGCCGTTCGTGCGGGTCAAGCTCGCCATGAGCCTCGATGGCCGCACCGCCATGGAAAGCGGCGAAAGCCAGTGGATCACCGGCCCGGCTGCACGTTCGGCGGTGCAACGCCTGCGCGCCCAGGCCAGTGTGGTGCTGACCGGTGCCGATACGGTGCTGGCCGACAACGCCCGGCTGACCGTGCGCGCCGATGAACTGGGCCTGGATGCGCAGCAGACCGCGCTGATCATGAGTCGTCCGCCGTTGCGGGTACTGGTGGACGGTCGTCTGCGCGTGCCGCTGGACGCACCTTTCTTCAAGGCTGGCCCGGCGCTGGTCGCTACCTGCATGGCGGTGGAAGAACAATACGCCAATGGCCCAGAATGCATGATCGTGGCGGGCGACGATGGCCAGGTCGATCTGCGTCGCCTGCTGATGGAGCTGGCGGGCCGCGGCGTCAATGAAGTGCTGGTGGAAGCCGGCCCACGCCTGGCGGGGGCTTTTGCCCGGCAAGGATTGGTGGATGAGTTCCAGATTTTCATCGCCGGCAAGTTCCTTGGCTCTTCGGCACGACCGTTACTGGATTGGCCGCTGGCGCAGATGAAAGATGCCCCGGAGCTGAAAATCACCGAAATCCGTGCCGTGGGCGATGACTGGCGAGTCATCGCCGTTCCCGTTTCGCAGGCCCGCGTATAATTCCCGGCTTTCGCTCAAGCGGCGGCCCGTTCTCGAGGAGGACTCCATGTTTACCGGCATCATCGAATCCATCGGCAGCATCCGTGCACTGACCCCCAAGGGCGGCGACGTGCGGGTTCATGTCGAAACCGGCAAGCTCGACCTGAGCGACGTCAAACTGGGCGACAGCATCGCGGTAAACGGCGTGTGTCTGACCGCCGTCGAACTGCCGGGCAATGGTTTCCTGGCGGACGTCAGCCGCGAAACCCTCGACTGCACCGCCATGAACGATCTCAAGAGCGGCAGCCCGGTCAACCTGGAAAAAGCCCTGACCCCTACCACCCGCCTGGGTGGACATCTGGTCAGTGGCCATGTCGACGGCGTGGGTGAAGTGGTTGCGCGCAGCGATAACGCCCGGGCCGTGGAGTTTCGCATCCGCGCCCCGAAAGAGCTGGCCAAGTACATCGCCCATAAAGGCTCGATCACCGTCGATGGCACCAGCCTGACGGTCAATGCGGTGGATGGCGCCGAGTTCCTGCTGACCATCATTCCGCACACCTTGAGCGAAACCATCATGGCCTCGTATCGGCCCGGTCGCCGGGTCAACCTGGAGGTTGACCTGCTGGCCCGTTATCTGGAGCGCCTGCTGTTGGGTGACAAGGCAGCAACGCCTGCAGCCGGTAACATCACTGAAAGCTTTCTGGCCGCCAACGGCTACCTCAAATCCTGACCCAAGGGGGTGCCGCGTGGCGCTCAATAGCATCGAAGAACTGGTTGAAGACATCCGCCAAGGCAAGATGGTCATCCTCATGGATGACGAAGACCGCGAGAACGAAGGCGACCTGATCATGGCCGCCGAGTGCTGCAAGGCCGAACACATCAACTTCATGGCCAAGCACGCCCGTGGCCTGATCTGCATGCCCATGACCCGCGAACGCTGCGAGCTCTTGAAGCTGCCATTGATGGCGCCGCGCAACGGTTCCGGCTTCGGCACCAAGTTCACCGTGTCCATCGAGGCCGCCGAGGGCGTGACCACCGGTATCTCCGCCGCTGACCGTGCCCGCACTGTGCAGGCGGCCGCTGCGAAAGACGCCAAGGCCGAAGACATTGTCAGCCCCGGCCACATCTTCCCGCTGATGGCCCAGGCCGGCGGCACCCTGGCCCGTGCCGGCCACACCGAAGCGGCGTGCGACCTGGCGCGCATGGCTGGTTTCGAAGCCAGCGGCGTGATCTGCGAAGTCATGAACGACGACGGCACCATGTCCCGTCGCGCGGAACTGGAAGCCTTTGCCGCCGAACACAACATCAAGATCGGCACCATCGCCGACCTGATCCACTACCGGATGATCCACGAACGTACCGTTCAGCGGATTGCCGAGCAGCCGCTGGACAGCGAACTGGGCCAGTTCAACCTGGTGACCTACCGCGACTCGGTGGAAGGTGACGTGCACATGGCGCTGACCCTGGGCACCGTGTGCGCCGAAGAACCGACCCTGGTGCGCGTGCATAACATGGACCCGCTGCGCGACCTGCTGATGGTCAAGCAGCCCGGCCGCTGGAGCCTGCGGGCCGCCATGGCCGCGGTGGCCGAGGCCGGCAGCGGCGTGGTCCTGCTGCTCGGACACCCGCTCGATGGCGACGTGTTGCTGGCGCACATCCGTGAAACCGGCGATAACACCATCGTGAAAAAACCGACCACCTACAGCATCGTCGGCGCCGGTTCGCAGATCCTGCGGGACCTGGGCGTACGAAAAATGCGCCTGATGAGCGCACCGATGAAATTTAATGCGATATCCGGTTTCGACCTGGAAGTTGTAGAATACGTGCCCTCCGAATAATGGCCCGGGATTTCCGGCTCAGTATTCGCGGCTAATATCACTAAGGAGCGCGTATTCGAACGCGCTCTGGCTCTTTAAGAGATCTGACGAATGACCCTGAAGACCATCGAAGGTACCTTCATCGCCCCTCAAGGCCGCTACGCTCTGGTAGTGGGCCGTTTCAACAGCTTCGTGGTTGAGAGCCTGGTTGGCGGTGCGGTCGATGCCCTGGTTCGCCATGGCGTGAGCGAAAGCGACATCACCATCATCCGTGCGCCTGGCGCCTTCGAAATTCCGCTGGTTGCGCAGAAAGTCGCTCAAAAGGGCGAATATGCGGCGATCATCGCTCTGGGCGCGGTCATTCGTGGCGGTACTCCGCACTTCGAATACGTGGCCGGCGAATGCACCAAGGGCCTGGCCCAGGTGTCCATGGAATTCGGCGTGCCGGTCGCCTTCGGCGTGCTGACCGTTGATTCCATCGAGCAAGCCATTGAACGTTCCGGCACCAAGGCCGGTAACAAAGGCGCCGAAGCTGCCCTGTCCGCCCTGGAAATGGTCAGCCTGCTGGCGCAGTTGGAGGCCAAGTGATTAGCGACGAAAGCGATCGTTTCAACCCGCGCGATCCCAAGCCAGCCGATGCCGGCAAGCCTTCGAAGAGCGTCAAGCGTCGCGAAGCCCGTCAGCTCGCGACCCAGGCGCTGTATCAATGGCACATGGCCAAGCAATCGCTGAACGAGATCGAAGCGCAGTTTCGGGTCGACAACGATTTCAGTGACGTTGACGGCGCGTACTTCCGCGAGATCCTGCATGGCGTCCCGGCCCACAAGACCGAAATCGACATTGCCCTGGCTCCTTGCCTGGACCTGACCATCGAAGAGCTGGACCCGGTTGAACTGGCCGTGTTGCGCTTGTCCACCTGGGAGCTGATGCAGCGCGTCGACGTTCCGTACCGCGTAGTGATCAACGAAGGGATCGAGCTGGCGAAAGTCTTCGGGTCCACCGATGGGCACAAGTTCGTCAACGGTGTACTCGACAAGCTGGCCCCGCGTCTGCGTGAAGCTGAAGTGAAGGCGTTCAAGCGCTGACCGGCGTTTGCAGCGACTATGGGCGAATTTGAGCTGATCCGTCATTACTTCGCCGCCGCGTCTTGTGCGCAGGGCGGCGAGGGCGTTGCGCTCGGGATCGGCGACGACTGCGCCTTGCTGGCCGTTCCACCCGGGGAGCAGTTGGCGGTGTCCACCGATACCCTTGTGGCCGGTGTGCATTTTCCAGACCCTTGCGACCCGTTCCTGCTCGGCCAGCGCTCGCTGGCCGTGGCGGTCAGTGACCTGGCCGCCATGGGCGCTACTCCTTTTGCATTTACCCTGGCCCTGACCTTGCCGACGGTGACCGCCGATTGGTTGCAAGGCTATGCCCGTGGTTTGAACCAGATGGCCCAGGCGTGTGATGTCGCGCTGGTGGGCGGTGACACGACACGTGGGCCGCTGAGCATGACCCTGACGGTGTTCGGTCGCGTGCCGTGCGGCCAGGCCCTGACTCGCGGCGGCGCGCAGCCCGGTGATTGGCTATGTGTCGGTGGCGAGTTGGGCAATGGCGCTGGCGCATTGCCGCTCGTGCTGGGGCAGCGCACCGCCGAACCTGATATCGCCGAGCCGCTGCTGGCGCATTATTGGTCGCCACGCCCGCAAATCGACCTCGGCCTGGCGCTGCGGGGCAAGGCTGGCGCGGCGATGGATATCTCTGATGGCCTGCTGGCCGATTGCGGGCATATCGCCCTGGCGTCAGGTGTGGCGTTACACGTTGAACGTGACCGCCTGCCATTGTCCAAGGCTTTGGTAGCGTTCCTGGGCCGAGCGAATGCCGCGCACGCCGCGTTGAGCGGTGGTGACGATTACGTGTTGCTATTCACCTTGCCATCTGTCCGACTGATGGCGTTGCAGGCCGAGGGCTGGCCGATCCATGTGATCGGTCGCGTGGTGGCCGGGCAAGGTGTTGCGCTGCTCGACAGCGATGGACACGACATCACCCCGCAAATCCGGGGCTATCAACATTTTCGGGAGACACCGTGACAGATCATCCCAACCAGGTCCCGGCGGAATTCGTTCCGCCCTCGGTCTGGCGTAATCCCTGGCATTTCCTGGCGTTCGGCTTCGGTTCGGGCACTTTACCTAAAGCTCCGGGCACCTGGGGCTCGCTGGTTGCGCTACCCTTTATACCGTTGTGGCAGATGTTGCCGGACTGGGGCTACTGGCTGATGCTCGGCATCACCATGCTGTTCGGCTTCTGGCTGTGCGGCAAGGTGGCGGATGACCTGCGGGTGCACGATCATGAGGGCATCGTCTGGGACGAAATGGTCGGCATGTGGATTACCCTGTGGCTGGTGCCTGAAGGGTGGTATTGGCTGTTGGCGGGTTTTCTGATGTTCCGCTTCTTCGATATCCTCAAGCCATGGCCGATCCGCTGGATCGACCGCAAGGTGCATGGAGGCGTAGGCATCATGCTTGACGATGTATTGGCCGGTGTCTTCGCCTGGCTGGCGATGCAAGGATTGGTGTGGTGTTTCTCCTGAGGGATTCAGGCATGGGCGCAAGCCGCGCACTCTTACTGCTGTTGTGTCTGGTGGGCTGCTTCGGCGCGCGGGCGGCCGAGCCGACGGCACTGCCCGACAAGGTGCGCGCGGCCAGCGAGGAATGGGCGGATTACTCCCAGGCTGATGGCAAGGGCATGGCGTGGGACATCTTGCGTGAAGTGTTCGAGCCCGCAGGCGTGAGGCTGGAAACCCGCAGCGTGCCGTACACCCGTTCAATCGGGCTGGTGCAGCGCGGTGAGGTCGATGTGCAGGTGGGCGCTTATCTCGATGAGTCGGAGGGGGTGCTTTATCCTCAATGGCACTACGATGTCGATCACATCTACGCCTTGGGGCTGGCCTCCAAACCGTCTCCTACATTGGCAACGGTCGGCAACTATCGGCTGGTGTGGATGCGTGGCTACGAATACGACAGCTACCTGCCTAACATCCGCAAATTCAACGAAATTCACCGTGCTGTGGGCATCCTGCCGATGCTGGTCCATGATCGCGCCGATTTTTATATCGATGCGTTGATGGAAATCGAGAACGTACTTGCCAAGGCCGAGAACCCACAGCAATTCAAACTTTCGCCGCTGATCAATCTGCCGCTCTATCTGGGGTTTGCCAACACCGAAAACGGTCGGGTGCTACGGGGCCTGTTTGACCGGCGCATGGCTGAGCTGGTGAAGAACGGTCGACTGAAGCCGATTTTTGCACGCTGGAAACAACCCTATCCCTTCGACGAGCACGGCAGGCCACCAAAGCCGTAATCAATCTTTTCGATGTTTATGGCCGATAATTCAGCCTGAGCGTCGGTCGGGACGTGCTGTTACAATGCCCGCCTCTGCGAATCTCCAGTAATAGATCAGGAGCACACCGGTGCCTGTCGTTTTTGTTGCCGCTTCCAAGCTGCCAACGCCTTTTGCGCAATTCACCATGCATGGTTTTCTCGATGAAGCCACTGGCCGCGAGCACGTCGTGCTGAGCCTGGGTGATTTCGCCGACGGTGCCCCGGTACTGGGCCGCCTGCACTCTGAATGCCTGACGGGCGATGCCTTGTTCAGCCAGCGCTGTGATTGCGGCTCGCAACTTGAGGCCGCGCTGCGGGCCATTGCCCGCGAAGGGCGTGGCGTGCTGCTTTACTTGCGCCAGGAAGGCCGCGGCATTGGCCTGCTGAACAAGATTCGCGCCTATGAGCTGCAAGATGGCGGCGCCGACACGGTCGAAGCCAACGAGCGCCTGGGGTTTGCGGCCGACCTGCGTGACTACAGCATCTGCCTGCCGATGCTCGAGCATCTGGGCGTCAAGTCGCTGCGCTTGATGACCAACAACCCGCGCAAGGTCAAGGCGATGTCCGATATGGGCATCGTGGTGGCCGAACGCGTGCCACTGCACACCGGGCACAACCCCCACAACAAGCTTTACCTGGCGACCAAGGCCAGCAAGCTCGACCACATGATGGGCAACGAGCACCAGGGCGAGGTTGATCGGGCGTGACGCGCGGTCAGGTTCGGCGGCGACTGTCCGTCAGTTGGTGGCAATACCTGGCGCTGGCCTTGCTGCCGCTGTTCGTGATCAACGCGGTATTCGGCCAGGGCGAAGCGATTCTGCCGGTGCTGGCGATGCCGCTGTTTATCGCTGGCGTGGCCTCCATGTTCGTCAGCCTGCGCTTCTTTGGCGCTTACAAACACGCTTTGATCGCCACCCAAAAAGCCCTCGACACCCCCGAAGAGCCTCAAGCCTGGATCGCCTTGGCGGCCCGGCGGCGTGTGGCCTTTCTCGCTGCTGGCCTGCCGGCCTGGATCGGCGCCCTGGCGGTGTTCGTGGGCCTGGAAGCGGTGCCGTTGATGCTGCTGGCATTGTCCACGACGGTCTTGTTCTACCTGTATCGCATCCCGCGTCAGCTCGGTTGATGATCCGCTGGCTGGCGGTCCTGCTGTTGGCCGTCAGCGCCTCGACGGTGGCGGCCCAGCGTGTGGTCAGCCTGGCTCCGTCCCTGTCTGAAATCGTGGTTGAACTGGACTCCGCCGATCTGCTGGTGGGCGTGTTGGATGGCGGCGATCGGCCCTTGGCGTTGAAAGACCTGCCTTCTGTGGGGCGTTATGGGCAATTGGACATGGAGCGCTTGCTCAGTCTCAGGCCCGATCTACTCCTGCTCTGGCCCGGCAGTGTCGGCCACGCCCAGCGCCGGCAGCTCAAGGGATTGAAGATTCCTGTCTACGTCGCCGAACCCCACAGTCTCGACCAGCTCATCACCCAAATCGAAGCCATCGCCACGCAACTCGGCCGCCCGGAACGGGGCGTGGAGCGAGCGGCGCAGTTGCGCGGGCGTCTTGAGGCGTTGCGTCAGCGCTACCGGCGCGACACGCCGTTGCCGGTGTTCTATCAGGTCTGGGACCGGCCGCTGTACACCGTTGGCGGCGAGCAGATCATCAGTGATGCGCTGGCGGTTTGCGGGGCGCGCAATGTGTTTGCCGACCTGACCTTGCCGGCGCCGCAGGTGAGTGTGGAGTCAGTGTTGCAGCGCAATCCGCAGATCATCCTGGCCACGGACCAGGCCCAGCTCGACGCGTGGAAAGCCTGGCCGCAGCTGGCGGCGGTGGCGCAGGGGCGGCTGCTGTTGGTCAGTGACAAGGGGCTGGAGCGACCCAGTGGGCAGATGATCGAGGCGACGGCGCGGTTGTGCGGGCTAATTGCGCCGGACAGATAAACCGCGGTGCTCCCAATCGCGAGCAGGCTCGTTCCCACAGGGATTTGTGGCACCGCTGATTTTGTACTCACATCGGATCAAATTGTGGGAGCGAGCCTGCTCGCGATGAGGTCAGTCCCGGCACCACAATCTCTGGATCAGAGCGCCGGCGTCCAGGTTACCCCAAACAACCAGGCCCGGCCTTCCTCACGATACCCATACTGCCCACCTTCATGGCTATACAGCGCCCGGCTGTAGCCCTTGTCCAGCAGGTTATCGACCTTCATCTCCAGCTTCACCTCGCGGTTCAACGTCCAACTGCCGCGCGCAGGGCGTATCCGCCCAGGGCATTGCGGTTGTTCTCATCGTCGTAGCTGCTGCTCACCGCTTGCCAGGTGGCGCCCAGGCTCAAGCGGTCAAACTGGCGGTCCAGGTCCAGGCTCAAGGTCCGGCGGGCGCGGCGGGCCAGGGTGTGGCCGCTGTCGCGGTCCCGTGGGTCGATGATGGCCAGGCCCAAATTGCCCTGCCAGCCGAATAACTCCTGGCTCAGGGCTGCTTCGAAACCGTTGATTCGTGCCGAGGCGACGTTTTGTGGGCGTGAGTTGCTGCCGAAAATAATCGCGTCTTCCAGGTCGGTGCGGTACAGCGAAGTCTCCAGGCGGGCGCTGTCGCTCAGTTGGCTGCGCCATTGCAGTTCGTAGCTTTTGGCGGTTTCGGGCGCAAGGTCCGGGTTACTGAAGTCCGGGTAGTACAGGTCGTTGAAGGTCGGTGCGCGGAAGCTTTCGCTGTAGGTCAGCAGTACATCATTGTCCGGATTCACCGGCAGGGTGAACGTGCCGCTCCAACTATTCTGGGCGCCGAATTGCTGGTTCTGGTCGCGGCGCACGCCCAGTTCGGTGGAGAACGTTTCGCCCCGGAAACGATGCTGGATAAACGCCGCACGGTTCCAGCGGCTGTCTTCGTCATACGGCGTGCTGCTGTTGATCCGATCCTCATACCAATCACCACCGACAATCAGGCTGTTGCGATCGTCCAGCGTTACATCGTTCTGCCAGGTCAGCGAGTCGCGGTAGGTGTTGAACACTTCCCGGACATCGCTGAGCTTGTCGAAGGTTTTTTCACGGTTTTCGCTGTGGCCCAGTTCCAGGCGCGATTTCCACGCGTCGTTTATGCGCCCATCGACATAAGTGCTGAAACTGCTCACCGCAAATTCACTGTAGGGCTGCTGGGGCAACGACTCGAAGGTGTTCGGGTCGAAGCGGCCGAACGGGTTGTCGTATTCGCTTTTGCCGCGGTTATCCAGCAGGTTCAGGCCCACTTCCAGGTCAGCGTTGAGCTCATGACTCAAGCTCAGGCTCAAGGACTGGTTGCGGTTGGCATCAAGGTCACGGTCGCTGGCGTAGGACTCATGGGTGCGATTGGTCCCATCGCTTTCATCCAGGCTGGCGCCGAGGCTGAAGCGTGTTCGATCATCACCGCCGGACAGGCCCAGGCTGCGCTCCCAGGTCTGGTGGCTGCCGAAACCCAGGTGCAAGCGCGGTTGCAGGCCTTGTTCGTTACCGCGACGGGTGAAGATCTGGATCACCCCGCCCACCGCGTCGGCGCCGTAGATCACTGAGCGCGAACCGCGCAGCACTTCCACCCGTTCGATCTGGTTGATGTTCAGGCGTTGCAAGTTGCTGTCGCCGGAGGTGGAGTTGCCGATGCGCTGGCCGTCCACCAGCACCAGGCTCTGGGCCGATTTGGTGCCGCGAATGTAAATCCCCGGCAGGCTGCCACGCCCGCCCAGCGGCGCCACCTGAACCCCCGGCACACGGCTGAGCAGGTCGGTCACGCTGGCCGGTTGCAGGCGTTCGATGTCGTCACGGGTGAATACCGTGTTGGCGGCGCTACTGTCGTTGCGGGCCTCGACCTGGCGATTGGCGCTGATGACCACGTCGGGGAGCTTGAGGGCCTGGTCGCGTTCGAAGGTGTCGGCCAGCAGCTCGGTGGTTGGTAGCAGTGAGAAGGTCAGGGCGAGGCGCAGTTTCATGGGTGTTCCGAGAAATATGGCTCCACGCATACCCCTGTGGGAGCGAGCCTGCTCGCGATGGCGTAAGACCAGTCGACATCTATATTGACTGACGCACCGCTATCGCGAGCAGGCTCGCTCCCACAAGGGATTTGTGTGGTCTGAAGATTTACCGGCCCAGCACCTGCAACCGCTGGCGCACGGCCGCTTCGATCCCGGCCTCGTCCAGCCCGCATTCAGCCAGCATCTGCGCCGGTTTGGCGTGTTCGACGTAGATGTCCGGCAGGCCCAGGTGCAGCACCGACTTGAGGATGTTTTCCCGGGCCAGGAACTCGCTGACCGCCGCTCCGGCGCCGCCCATGATGGCGTTTTCCTCGACGGTCACCAGCAGTTCGTGACTGCCGGCCATCTCGCGCACCAGGGTTTCGTCCAGGGGTTTGACGAAGCGCATGTCCACCACGGTGGCGTCCAGGGTTTCGGCGACCTTCAAGGCCTCGGCCAGTTGCACGCCAAACACCAGCAGGGCGGTCTGCTTGCCCTGGCGGCGAATCACGCCCTTGCCGATTTCGATCGGCTCAAGATCAGCATCAATGGTCGCGTTCGGGCCGCTGCCGCGAGGGTAGCGCACCGCCGCCGGGCCATTGAACAGGTGCCCGGTGGTGAGCATTTTGCGCAACTCGTTTTCATCGCTCGGCGTCATCAGCAACATGCCGGGGATGCAGCGCAGGAACGAAAGATCGAAGCTGCCGGCGTGGGTCGGGCCGTCTTCGCCTACCAAACCTGCACGGTCGATGGCGAACAGCACATCGAGGTTCTGCACCGCGACGTCATGAACAAGCTGGTCGTAGCCGCGTTGCAGGAAGGTCGAATAAATCGCCACCACCGGTTTTGCGCCTTCACACGCCATGCCGGCGGCGAGGGTGACAGCGTGCTGCTCGGCAATCGCCACGTCGAAGTAGCGCTGCGGGTAGCGCTCGCTGAAGGCCACCAGGTCCGAGCCTTCCTTCATCGCCGGGGTAATGCCCACCAGGCGTGGGTCGGCGGCGGCCATGTCGCACAGCCATTGGCCGAACACCGCGGAATACTTCGGTCCGCTGGCCTTCTTCGGGGCGGTGGCCGGGGCGTCCACCGGCTCAAGCTTGGTGATGGCGTGGTAACCGATCGGGTCGACTTCCGCCGGGGCGAAGCCTTTGCCTTTCTTGGTGACCACATGCAGGAACTGCGGGCCTTTGAGATCGCGCATGTTGCGCAGGGTGGCGATCAGAGTGGGCAGATCATGGCCGTCGATGGGGCCGATGTAGTTCCAGCCCAGCTCCTCGAACAGCGTACCGGGCACCAGCATGCCCTTGGCGTATTCCTCGGTGCGGCGGGCGATTTCCCAGGCGCCTGGCAGGCGTGAGAGCACCTTTTTACTGCCTTCACGCATGCTGGCGTAGGTGCGGCTGGAAAGAATCTTCGCCAGGTAGTTGGACAACCCGCCGACGTTGCGCGAGATCGACATGTCGTTATCGTTGAGGATCACCAGCATGTTGGCGTTGACTTCCGGTGCGTGGTTCAGCGCCTCGAAAGCCATGCCTGCCGTCAGAGCGCCATCACCGATCACGGCAATCGCCTTGCGCTCGCTGTTTTGCAGACGGGCGGCAATCGCCATGCCCAGGGCGGCGCTGATGGAGGTGCTGGAATGGCCGACACCAAAGGTGTCGTACTCGCTCTCGGAGCGCCGCGGGAATGCTGCCACGCCGTCCTTCTGGCGCAGCGTGCCCATGCGCTCGCGACGGCCGGTGAGGATTTTGTGCGGATAGGCCTGATGACCGACGTCCCACACCAGCCGGTCGTCCGGGGTGTCGAATACGTAATGCAGCGCGATCGTCAGCTCGATGACGCCAAGGCCGGCGCCAAAGTGGCCACCGGTCTGGCCGACCGTGTAGAGCAGCTCCAGGCGCAACTCATCGGCCAGGGTTTCCAGCTCGGCTTCACCCAGGCGACGCAAGCCGTCCGGCGTGTTGGCGCGGTCCAGCAGCGGCGTGGTCGGGCGTTTGCGGGGAATCTCTTGAAACGTCGTGGGCATCAGGCGAATCGTTATAGGTATAGAAAGAGGCGGCAGTTTACCTTATGCATCGCAAGCTGCCCACGCGTAGGCCGGAACTTGGCCGATACGCAGTCTGACCCCGTATCAGCTACGGCGTTCGACGATATATCGGGCCAGCTCGCGCAACGGCTCGGCCGCCGCGTCAAAGGGTCGCAGCGCGCTCAAGGCCTGGTCGCGCAACTCCAGGGCATAGGCCTTGGCAGCGTCGAGGCCGAGCAGGGCCGGGTAGGTCGGTTTGTCGCGAGCGATATCGGCGCCCTGGCGTTTGCCCAGGGTCTGGGTATCGCTTTCGACGTCAAGGATGTCGTCCTGCACCTGGAACGCCAGGCCAATGGCCCGGGCGTAGGTCTGCAAGGCTTGCAATTGGTCAGGCGTGGCCCGACCGCTGGCCAGGGCACCGAGTTTGACGCTGGCCTCGATCAAGGCGCCGGTCTTGTGCCGATGCATGTATTCCAGCGCGCTCTGATCCAGCTTGAGGCCCACCGAACCGAGGTCGATGGCCTGGCCGCCGACCATTCCGGCCGGGCCTGCCGCCAGCGCCAGGGCGCTGACCATGTCCAAGCGAATCTGCGCCGGGCAATCGTTCAGCGTCGGCTCCAGCAGGGCGCTGAACGCCAGGCTCTGCAAGCCGTCACCGGCCAGGATCGCGCAGGCTTCGTCGAATTTCTTGTGGGTGGTGGGTTGGCCGCGACGCAAATCGTCGTCGTCCATGGCCGGTAAATCATCATGGACCAGCGAATACGCGTGGATCAGCTCCACGGCGCAGGCCGCGCCGTTGGCCTGTTCAGGCGCACCGCCCAAGGCTTCGCACGCCGCGTAGGCCAGCAGCGGACGCACGCGCTTGCCGCCGTTCATCACGCTGTAGCGCATGGCCTCGTACAGCCGCGCCAGCTCAGGGCTTGGGGCGGTGAACAGGGTGTCCAGTGCCGCGTTGACCCGGGCCTGACTGCCGGCCTGATAAGCGCCGATCATTCAGGCTGGTCCGCGTCGAAAGGCTCTTCGGTCAGCTCACCATCGCGTTCGAGCAACAGTTGTACCTTTTGCTCGGCCTGGGCCAGCGCCGCCTGGCAGTCGCGAGTCAAGCCGATACCCTGCTCGAAGGCGGTCAGCGAGTCTTCCAGCGACAACTCGCCGTTCTCCAGCCGCTCGACCAGCGTTTGCAGGTCGGCCAGAGATTGTTCGAAGTCCAGTGCAGCTTTTTTGCGGGCCATGGCGGCGATTCCGGTTGACTGTTAAACGGGCGCGACACTAGCAGACATGGGGTATTGGGGCAATCAGAGCAGGACCTGCGCGGTCTGTGAAACACTGCTTTTTGGTAAGGGGCAAGCTCCTGCTGGACTTGTAGGAACTGTCGAGTGCAACGAGGCTGCGATCTTCCCCCTGCCAATTGAATCTTGAGCGAAAGTTAAAAGATCGCAGGCTTCGCCAGCGCCAATAGAGGCAACGGGATTACCTCCGAAGCTACGTCAGTTTCCGTATTCGGCTCATTTCGTGAGCCGAATAGCCGCGCTAATCGGCTCACGCCCCCCTCAGTACGTGATTTCCCACACAGATTCGCGCGTTCCCTGATTGTGAATAATCCGCCGAATCGCTAACCTTCGCCGCATCTACGGGCCCCTTGTGGCGGGGCCTTCAGACGTAACCCGAATAATGACAGGCAGCGCCGAGGAAGGGCGCCGGGTTGGGTCATGCATGGCAGGAGGCAGACATGCGTTTTCTTTCATTGTTGATCGTGCTGGCGGGCGCGCCACTGGCGTGGGCCGAGCCTGCCGCCGAGCTGTCGGAACCGGTGGGCGGCTGGCGCTACAGCGGCTTGCTCGATCGCACTGAAAACCCACGCGTGGCCTATCCCACGCCGCCCATCGACCGCGGCGTGCAGCGCAATCGCACGATGATCGAGGGTCGGCTCAAGGCCATGGGCACGGCCCGGGCGCCCCACAGCCTGGCCGTCAACGGCAATCCACTGAATCTCTATACCGACGATGAAGGGCGTTTCGCCCGCCCGTATGCCTTTGGTGCTGGCTCCAACAGCGTCGAGGTACGCAGTTCCGCAGGCCAGTCCCTCAAGCGCGTGCAGTTCTATGAAGCCAACAATCAGCGAACCCCGGCGCAGATCCGCGTGGTGCTGGGCTGGGACGATCCCAAGGCCGAGCTGGACCTGCACATCGTCACCCCCGACGGCCAGCATGCGTTCTTCGGCCGGCCGGCGCTGAGCAACGGCGGCGGCCTCGACCCCGATGGCGTCGATGGCCCTGGCCCTGAGATGTTCACCATGACCGCGCCGATGCACGGTACCTACCTGGTCTACGTGAACTACTGGGGCAACTACAGCAACGGTGGCTACAACTTCGAAGAAACCAGCAACCAGAACGAGGTGATCACCTCGCAGATCAACCTGGTGCTCAACGAAAACACCGTCGATGAAAAACGCGAAACCTTTGTCGTGCCCCTGCGCGCCATCGGCGATCTGTTGCTGGTCAAGACTTTCAACTACTAAGTATCCGCTCCACGGATGAACAGGCCCTTGTGAATATGAGCGACAACACTGCTTCCCCGACCGCGCCGGCCCCCGCCACCAAACCTGTGCGCCGCTGGCCGGCGCTGCTGATCGGGCTGTGCCTGGTGGCCGGTGTCGCCGCCGGACTGGGTTGGTTCATGACCAAGCCCAAGGCACCGCCCATGGAACTGGCGTTGGAAAAACTCGGCCTGAGCCGCCCCGACGGCCTGCTCGAGGCCCACTCCCTGAGCCAGTTGCCCAAGGACTTGCTGGCGGTGCCGTTCCTCAAGGCCACGCTCACCGAGGATTTCGTCTTCTATTACGAAACCCATGCCGACCGCCTCGGGCTGATCGGCAGCCTGCGGCGGATCATCTACGAGCATGATCTCAAACTGCAGGACAGCCTGATCGAGCAGCTTTTCGACCAGCCGGCCGATGTAGCGCTATGGCGCGGCGCCGACGGGCGGCTCAAGGATTTTCTGCTGGTGATGGATCGCGGTGGCCTGGCCAAGGTGCTGGAGCCGCTGGCAAAAGTGGCGCTGGATGATTCGCAACTCAGCCAGCTCGGTGAGATGAACGTGGCCGGCGACGTGGTGCCGGTCTATCAACTCACCTATAACGCCAGCAAAGCCCTGATATTCGCTTCCCATGGCGACAAGCTGGTGGTGTTGTCCAATCCGACCAGACTCTACGACCTGGGAAGTGGCCCCACCGACGAACCCGGCATGGTCTCGACCCAGGCCCTCGAAGCGCTGCTGGCCGGTGAAAAACTCTTCCCCGAAGCCTTTGGCCTGCTGCCCAAGGCGCCTGAGGTCAAGCAACGCATCTCGGTCAATGCCAGCGTGCTCGCCATGGGCTACCAGCGATTCATCCCGAACTTCGCCGGGTTGCGTTTCGACATGGACGACAAGGGCTGGCACAGCTTCCTGGCCATGGACGAGCTGGAAGACCAGCCAGACTTCGACTTCAAGCCAATCTGGCAAGCCATGCCCATGGGCGCCAGCGCCTGTGTCGCTTTGCCCCTGGCCGCCGAACAACAGAAGCCATTGCTGGTGAAACTCGGTGCCGACGACAACGCGGCCCAGGCCATGATCGAGCACATGGCCGGCGCGGCGGGGCTGTGCTGGTACGCCGATTCGCGGCTTTACACTCCACTGCTGGTGGCGAACCTGAACGATGACGGCGGCAAGCTCGATGCCGACCTGGGCAACCTGTTCGGTTCGATGGTGGGCGCCTACGAAAACAACGTGGCCGAACATGCGTTTCCCGTTGTTGAGACACAGGAAGGCCCGATGCACCGCTGGCAACGCCAGGTCAGCTCCAACTTCGGCCCTTACCCGGCCAAGGACGCCGCGCAGCCCGAGTCGATCACCGGCAAGGCGTTCATGCAAGTCAGCCTGGCGCGGCACGGTTCGACCCTGTTGTTTTCCTTCGACGACAAACTGGTAGACAAGGCCCTCGGCACCCTCGACAAACGTTTCCCGCCCATGGCCGACGTGGTGCCCAAGGACCTGCTGATGCCGGTCTACTTCGGCCCGGATGCCATGGCGCAACTGATGCAACGCGAAACCCTCGACAGCTTGCCCCAGGACATGGAACCGGTGTTCTACAACGCCGCGCAAACCTACCTGATTCCGAAGCTGCGCACCCTTGGCGGATACGGCAAATACGCCCTGACGTTGCCTGAAGGCAGCGAACCGGACGGCCACTGGCAGTGGTTGCCACTGGAATGGAAAGCGCTGTGACCGGGTTGATCCGCCGCCCTGGATGGGTATTGATGCTGGCGCTGCTGCTGGGCGGGCAGGCGTTTGCCGCTCAGACACCCGCGCTGGATGTGCAGCAATCGAAGGTCTTTCGTGCCTGGTTCGTGCGCATTGCCCAGGAACAACTGACCAAAGGCCCGAGCCCGCGCTGGTACCAACAGGACTGCGCCGGGCTGGTGCGCTTTGCGGCCAATGAAGCGCTGAAGGTCCACGACCAGAAGTGGTTGCGCAGCAATGGCCTGTCCAATCGCTACCTGCCGCCAGAGCTTGAACTGAGCGATGCCCAGCGACGTCTGGCCCAGCAGTGGCAACAGGGCGGCGGCAAGGTCGGACCCTACGTCAACGCCATCAAGCTGATCCAGTTCAACAGCCATCTGGTGAGCCGGGATGTCACCCAGGCCCGTCCGGGCGATCTGATGTTCTTCGATCAGGGCGATGACCAGCACCTGATGATCTGGATGGGCCGCAACATCGCCTATCACACCGGCACCACCACCCCAACCGACAACGGCATGCGCTCCGCAAGCCTGCAGCAACTCATGAACTGGAAGGACACCCGATGGATACCCGACGCAGCCAACCCCAACTTCATCGGCGTCTATCGACTCAACTTTCTCTCCCAATGACCGGTGCCCGCATGCTGCGCTTGTGTTCAAAATTGCCCCTGCTGTTGGCCCTGTTGCTGGCGCCGATCGTTCATGCCGAAGACACTGTGCAGCCCAGCGGCTACACACCGTTGGCCGGTGAAAGCTTCTTCCTGCTGGCCGACAGCAGTTTTGCCAGTGACGAGCAAGCCATGGTCCGCCTCGAAGCGCCGGGGCGCGACTATCGGAAATTCCGCATGGAGCCGTACGGCGGTGCCGATATCCGCGTTTATCGCATCGAAAAACCGCTGGATTTCCTCAAGCGCCAGAAGAACCTGCACCGGGTGGTCAGCGACGGCCAGTTCAAGGGCGAAGGGCTGTCGAACACCCTGGCGTACCTGTGGGACAATTGGTACCGCAAATCCCGTCGGGTGATGCAGCGGGCGTTTTCCTACGAGTCGCGTCAGCAAGTCACCGAGCAAGTGCCGGAACTGAAAATGGGCAGCGCCATCGCCGCGCCGACGCCGTACGACGCGCAACCACAGTTCGCCCTGATTCCGGGTTTGCCGGTGGTCAGCCAGTTCCGTTATCCGCTCTGGCAGGCCAAGCCGATCCAACCGCCAGCGGGGGTCAACCTGGCGGGTTCGTCGAGTGAATTCATCAGCGTCGCGCCAGGCAACGTCTACGTGCCGCTGGGCCAGTTGAAACCGGGGCTGTATCTGGTGGAAGCACTGATCGGGAAATACCGGGCCACCACCATGGTGTTTGTCTCCAACACCGTAGCGGTGAGCAAGATCGCCGGGGACGAGCTGCTGGTCTGGGCCGCGCGTAAACACGAAGGTCGTTCGGTGCCCAAGGTCAACGTGCTGTGGACCGACGGCCTGGGCGTGATGAGCAGCGGCGCCACCGATGAAGACGGCTTGCTGCGCCTCAAGCACGTCAGCCCGGAGCGTTCGTTTGTCATCGGCGAGGACGAGGAGGGCGGGGTATTCGTCTCGGAAAACTTCTACTACGACAGCGAAATCTACGACACCAAGCTGTTCGCCTTCACCGACCGGCCGCTGTATCGGCCGGGGGATTGGGTGTCGCTGAAAATCGTCGGCCGTGAATTCAAGAATGCCCGGGACTCGGTGCAGCCGACGGCCGCCGACGTCAATGTCAGCGTGCTGGATGCCACCGGCACCGAGCTGCAGACCCTGGCCCTGAAGCTGGACTCCAAGGCCGGCACCCAAGGCCGTTTCCAGCTGCCGGAAAACGCCGTGGCCGGTGGTTATGAGTTGCGCTTTGGCTACAAGGACCAGCTCTACAGCAGTGCCTTTCGCGTGGCCGAATACATCAAGCCACACTTCGAGATCGCGCTGAACCTCGCCAAGCAGGATTACCGCACCGGCGAGCCGGTCAAGGGCGCTCTCGTGCTGCTGTACCCGGACGGCAAACCGGTGGCCAACGCCAAGGTGAGCCTGAGCCTGCGGGCCCAGCAACTGTCGATGGTGGATAACGAGCTGCAATATCTGGGGCAATTCCCGGTGGAGCTGACCAGCAGCGAAGTGACCACCGATGCCAAGGGCAGCGCCACCCTCGAACTGCCGGCCGCCGACAAGCCGAGTCGCTATACGCTCACTGTGTTTGCCAGCGATGGCGCGGCGTATCGAGTTAAGACCACCAAGGAAATTCTCATCGACCGTGGCGCGGCGAACTTTCGCCTGAGCGCGCCCCAGCGTTTCAGCGCCGCCGGCGAGAACGTCTCGTTCAGCTACACCAACGAGGGTGGCAACGCGCAAAGCAACGCCGTGACGCCGGGCAGCTACGCCTGGGTGCGGCTGGAAGACCAGACCACCGGCGAAGGCAAACTGGCGGCCAAGGACAAGGGCTTCAGCCTGACCTTCGAGCGTCCGGGCACCTACAACCTGACCCTCAAGGATGACCACGGTCGAGTCATTGGCGCCACTGGCCATTCGGTGACCGGCGAAGGTATCAAGGCCGTGCCGGGCACGGTCGAGATCGTCCTCGACAAAGCCCAGTATCAGGCCGGTGACGAAGCCCTGGCGCTGATCACCTTCCCGGAGCCGGTCAGCGATGCGCTGCTGTCACTGGAGCGGGACAAGGTCGAGGCCACGGCGCTGCTGTCCAAGGGCGGCGACTGGCTGAAAATGGAAAAGCTCAGCGACACTCAATACCGCGCGCGCATCCCGGTGAAAGACGCTTTTGCGCCAAACCTGACCTTCTCGGTGCTGTACACCAAGGGCGGCCAATACAGCTTCCAGAACGCCGGTATCAAGGTGGTCGCGCCGCAGATCGACGTCGCCATCGTTACCGACAAAGCCACTTATCGGCCTGGCGACACGGTGACCGTGGACCTGAGCACCCAGTTCGTCGGCAAGGCGATCCCGGCGCACCTGACCGTCAGTGTCGTGGATGAAATGATCTACGCCCTGCAACCGGAAGTGGCGCCCACCATCGATCAGTTTTTCTACCATCCGCGCCGCAACAACGTGCGCACCAGCGCCAGCCTGTCGTTCATCAGCTACGACGTCGCCCTGCCGGGCAGCCCCGGCGCGCCGGGCAAGGCCAACCGCAGCGAGCGCGGGGTCAAAGTGCTGGAGCGGCCTCGTCGTGAAGATGTCGACACTGCCGCGTGGCAACCGGAGCTGGTCACCGACGCCAACGGCAAGGCCCGCTTCACCTTCAAGATGCCGGACTCCCTGACTCGCTGGCGCATCACCGCCAGGGCCATCGCCGACGACGGTCAGGTGGGGCAGAAAAAGCAATTCATCGGTTCAGAGAAACCGCTGTACCTGAAGTGGAGCGGCCCGACCCGGTTCCGCAGTGGTGACAAACCGCAAATGGGCCTGTTCGCTTTCAGCCAGTCCGAACAGCCGTTGAAGGCCGAACTGCTGATCCGTTACGCCGGTACTGAACAGCGCGTGGTGGCGGACCTGAAGCACGGCATCAACTATGTGGCGCTACCGTCTCTGGAGTTGAGCAACGGCGACTTGAACGTGCAGTTGCAGGTCAATGGCGAAACCCAGGACACCCTGGCCGTGCAACTCAATGCCATTGGCAACGGTTGGCAAGTCACCCAGAGCCAGCGCCTTGACGTGGCGAGCGGTGACACACCGCTGAGCCTGCCGCTTGATGCCAGCGATATCCGCCTGCGCCTGGACGACAGCCCGCAAGCGCTGTTCCGTTCGGCCCTGGATGACTTGTTGAGCTACCCCTACGGCGGCGTCGAGCAAACTGCCAGTCGTCTGCTGCCGCTGAGCATCGCCTACCCGACCCTGGCGGCGAACCCGCAGATTCGCGATCGCTTGCGGCTGATCATGCAAAACAGTCGCCTGCGCCTGGTGCAAATGGCCGGGCCTGCGGCGAGCTTCACCTGGTGGGGCCAGGCTGGCGAACCGGATGCGTTCCTCACGGCCTACGCTTATTACGCCGACTGGCACGCCAGCCAGGCCCTGGACCTGAGCCTGCCGCCGGAGCACTGGCAGCGGGTGCTGGAGGTCTACGCCAAACAGGCCGGCGATACGCCGTTGCTGCAGCGTGCGCTGATCCTGTCGTTCGCCAAACAGATGCAACTGCCGGTGAACACCTTGCTCAGCGGCTTGATGGACGACCTGGCGAAAGCCGGCGAGGGCGGCGATTCGAGCGTGATGGACAGTGGCGAAGACAGCCTGGTCATGAGCGCGCCGGATTCGGCCCTGGGCTTGGCCAGCGCCCGCATGCTGACGGCGTCCCTCGCCAGGCAGGTGAAGGTGCCGCTGCCGGAGGCCTTCAGCCGGCAACTCGACGCCGCACAACAGCAACTGGACGTCAGCTCCCAGCCGTTCGTCGAGGCCTTGAGCCTGTCACTGCAAAGCTTCGATCAGGCGCGTGCCAAGGCATTGCTCGAACGTCTGCTGCCGCAGCAATCGACCCTTGAACGGGCCCTGGCCTTGACCTGGCTGCAACGCAGCATCGAGCAGGCCGCGCCCGCCGTGGCCCTGACCCCGGGCGAAGGCTGGAAGGCCCGGCAAGGCGCCACCGGTGAAACCTACTGGCAATGGCAGGGCGCGCAGCTACCGACCCTGCTGACCTTAAGCGGCGCCGAGGAGCGCCCGCTGCAAGCGGCACTGAGCTTCCAGAGCCAGCAAGCGCCCGTGACGCCGATGGCGGTGACCATTACCCGGCGCTTGTCCCGCCTGGTACCGGGCGACGAGGCCTTCACCTTCAAGCTCGAAGCCGTGGGCAGCAAGCCGCTGTCCAGTGACAGCCTTTATCTGGATGAAGTGATCATCAACAGCAAGGCGCCTACGCCGCTGCGCTACGGCATGCTCGAAGTGCCGCTGCCGCCGGGTGCCGATGTGGAGCGCACCACCTGGGGCATCCAGTTGCTGGGCAAGGCCGGCAGTGAGCCGACTTCCCTGGAGAAGGCGCGCTTCGAGCCGGGTCAGATGGGTTACGCGGTGCCGCTGGACGCCCTGAGTGGCGAGCTGCGCCTGCGGCATCTGGTGCGCTTCTCCCATAAGGGCCAGTTCAGCTTGCCGCCGGTGCGTTTCACCCAGGTCTATGCGCCGCAGCATCAGGCTCTGGAACAGAAACCTGCGCTCGGTCAGGTCACGGTCAACTGACATGCGCTGGCCGCGCCTTGGGTGGTTGTTGTGCTTGATCCCTGCGCTGGGCACAGCGCAGGAGGAACCGTTGCGCCTGGCTTTCGATGGTCAGTTGCTGCGGGTGAGCCAGACCCAGGTGCTGGACCGTCAGCCCTTGCCCGAGGCCTTGCAGGCGCCGCTGGGCAGTGTGTGGAAGCTATTTGTCTACGCATGGCTGGTGGACACCGGCGCTCGCGAACCGGCATATGAATGTCGCGGTGAGTCCAAAGAGGAAGTCTATTGCTGTAGCGCCGGGCAGAGCATCGGTCGCGATCAGGCGTTGGTGAAATCCTGCGGTCTGTATTTCGAGCCGCAGCGACTTGGGCTTTCGGCTTCGAACTGGCGCGATTACTGGCAGGCCCGCCAAGCGCCGTCGTGGCTGCTGGACCTGCCGAGCCTGCAACCGCAAAAACAGGTACGCGTGGCTGAACTGCTCAAGGCACTGGCGATGCTGCCGGCTCAGGATCAGGCCCGTCGGGTACTGCTGGACGTGGTGCTCAACGCGGCGGATGGGCGTCTCGTCGGCCAGTTGGGCAGTCGTCTGCGGGTCAAGACTTGGAGTTGGCTGGGTGAGCAGGATCCTTCATCGCGTCAGGGTGGTTTCGCTGGGTGGCTGGCCGACGGCACGCCGGTGTGGGCCGGTGGGCGTGGCACCAGCGAGCAGATATTGAAGGCATACGGTGATGGATTGGCGGCGGCGCTGCCGTCCCGTTGGCCGGCGGAAACGGGGCGATGTGTGGAAGTTGAGCTGTTCGCCCGGTATCCCTTGCAGCGGGTGATGGCGGGTGACGGGCCGGCCACCCCAGGCCCGTTGCGCGGCGATTACCGTGTCGAATTCGCCAATGGCAACCAACTGGATATCCACAGCGACGGCGAGCTGTTTCTGCTGCCCGGCAAACTGGTGGCGCGACTGGATCGGGAAGAGTACGTCGCCCGGGTCCTGCAGCGCGAAGCCAAGGCTGAACCCGTCGAAGCGGCCAAGGCCCTGGCCGTGGCGATCCGCAGCTACCTGCTGCAAAACGCCCAGCGTCACGGCGATTGCCTGAGCATCGATGACAGCAGTCATCGCCAGCGCGTCGCCCCACGTCCGGCGGCGCCGCAAACCCGCGCCATCGCCGCCTGGACCAGCGATCTGGTGCTGGCGGGCACCGACGTGACCTACCACTCTGACCAATCCGCCCCGGACAAACTGTCCTGGGCGCAAGCCGTGGAGCAGGCCAGCGCCGGCCAGCGCTACGACGCCATCCTGCTGCATGCCTACCCGCGCGCCAGCCTCAGCCGCTGGGACAATCCGGTGGCGTCCTGTGAAGCGCTGCCCGCCGCCCAGGACTGGCTGTTGAAACAGCGACGCGGCTGGCGCCCCCGTCTGGCAGGTGAAGTGGGTTACAACGAAATCAGCACGTTCGCCGTCTGCCGTGTTGCCTTCGGCCGGCCCTATGTCGACCGCGAACGCCGGCGCATCTACGTGCGCGGTGTGCTGTCGCTGCAAGACCGCCTCGACCTGACCCACGAATACTTGCACCTGGCCTTTGAAGCTCACCCCAATGGTCAGGACGAAACCTACATCGAAGGGCTCGCCCGTCACCTCTTGCTGGAATAGACCATGACACTCCGTTATCCACAGGCCTTGCTGTTGTTCTGCGCTTTGGCCGTGTTGCCGCCGGCCATTGCGGGCGAGGGCATCAAACTCGACACCCCGGTTGGCGGCTGGCGCAGTGGCGCGCCGGGCGGTGAAGGCGAAAGCTTCAGCCAGACCGTCAACTACCCGGCTTCGTCGGTCAACACACCCCAGGGCCAGGCCAATACTGCCCGCATCAGTGGCCAGATCAAAGGCACGCCCAAGGACAGTAACGAGCCGGGCAAACTCATCATCAATGGCGTGACCCTGCCGCTGAAACTCGACCCGCAAGGGCGCTTCGACCGACCGTTCTCGTTCCCCAATGGCAGCAACAGCATCGAAGTGCGCAGCCCCGACGGCCAGCAACGCCACCGTACGCAATTTCTCAACACCAGCGGCGGCGCCACCCCGGCCAAACTGCGGGTCTTGTTGACCTGGGACAGCGACGGCACCGACCTGGACCTGCACCTCGTCACCCCGGACGGCGCCCACATCTGGTACGGCGACCGCGTCGTCCCCAACGGCGCCGCGCTCGACGTCGATGTCACCACCGGCTACGGCCCGGAAATCATCGCCATGCCCGCGCCGATCAAAGGCCAGTACCTGGTGTACGTGAACTACTACGGCGGCGGTTACCGCAGTGACGAGGACGGCGAGCAACAAGCGGCACAAGCCCTGACCACGGCGCAGATCACCGTCATCACCGAAGAGGGCACGCCAAGCGAGAAGATGGAAACCTTCGTGGTACCGATGCGCACGGCGGGGGAGTTGATGTTGGTCAAGAGCTTCAGTTACCCCTAAGGCCGCGCCAGAGTCGTTTGTGAGTGTGGGAGCGAGCCTGCTCGCGATAGCGGTGTGTCAGACACCCTGATGCTGAACGTGCTGTCGCTATCGCGAGCAGGCTCGCTCCCACAGGGGGTGTCCGTGGTTTGTGACAATTAGAAATCTCACGCGTGAGCTATTGAGGGGGCTGGGTATTCCCTGTAGTGTTTCTCACGCGTGAGTTTTTTCGCAGTGAGGTCAGCACCATGAACAGCCGCTCTCCAACAGATCCTGCGGGGTCTGCTACCGATTCAGCGAGCCGCAAGGGAGAGCGCTCGAAACCGTCCGTGAAAAAACCATCCAGCTTTTACATGAAGCAGATGCGCGCGGGCTTGAGTGCCGCCGGGTATGTGAAACACGAAACTTGGGTGCTTCCCGAAAACCGGAGCCTGCTCAAGCAGATGGAGAAACAGCTACGCCAACCGATTCTGGCTGGCTCATTCATGTCGGAGAATTACATGAGCGCAGGTAACAACTGGAACATTGATCGCCTCTTCAGTGCCCTTCAGGCCCTCGACGAAGTGGTGGCGAACGACATCACGCTTTCCCTTGTTCAAGGCTCCGAGTCCAGCATCAAGTTGGAAATGAACGATTTTGGCGGCTTGCCGATTTACATCGCAGTGGTGGGTGATCAGATCATCGTCGACACCGTTCTGGTGGATGTCGAATCGATCAATGACGTCGCGGCCTTCAATGATGCCGTGCTGCGCAGCCGGGAAATGTTCCCGCTGTCCTCGATCGGTATCGAGTCCATGCCCAACGGGCAGATTGTCTACAACATGTTTGGCGCACTGAGTTCCGACTCCAGCCTGACCAACGTCGTGACCGAGGTCAAAACCCTCGTCGACAACGTCCAGCGCGCCAGCGAAGCCTTCGAACGTTTCTTCATCTAATTTTTCGGGAACAGGAAATATCCAATGACTCAGTCCATCTGGAGCAAATTGTTCACCGCGCTGCGTGGTGGTGCCAACGAAGTCGGCGAGTCGATCGTCGATCAACAGGCCCTGCGCATCCTCGACCAGGAAATTCGCGATGCCGACAGCGCGCTGGCCAACGCTAAGCGTGAGCTGGTCACCATCATGGCCAAACACAAACTGTCGACTGACCGCGTCAGCGAGTACAACGCCAAGATCCAGGACCTGGAGTCCAAGGCGCTGGCGGCCATCCAGGCCAACCGTGAAGACCTGGCACTGGAAGTGGCCGAAGCCATTTCGACCCTGACCTCTGAGTTGGACGCCGAGCAAAAGCACGCGACCGAGTTCGGTGGTTACGCTGAAAACATGCGCAAGGACATCGTCAAGGCCGAGAACCGCATCAAAAGCCTGCGTCAGCAAGTGGACATGGCCAAGGCCCGTGAGAGCGTGCAGAAAGCCCAGGTCAGTGCTTCGATTGCCAGCGGCGGCGCCAATGGCAAGCTGGAAACCGCCGTCGGTACGCTCAACCGCCTGCAGGCCAAGCAACAGCAACGTGCCGCTGAACTGCAAGCCCAGGACGAACTGGCCGAGGCTTCGACCGGCAACGACCTGGAGCGCAAACTGCGCGATGCCGGCATCACGCCGAACGAAGGCAGCGCCAATGCGATTCTGGAACGCCTGAAGAAAAAATCGGCGGAGTAATCGGCTGGGCTTTGCCTTGGTGGGGACAGGCCAAGGCAGCCAGGCACAGACCTTGTGGCGAGGGGATTTATCCCCGTTGGGCTGCGAAGCAGCCCTGAAACCTGACACCCTCGGTGTGTCAGTTGGGTCGAGTTCGCTGTTATTGGGGCTGCTCCGCAGCCCAGCGGGGATAAATCCCCTCGCCACAGGGATTTGTGTTCAGCTTCAGGTTTTGTGTCTTAGTCCTGTTTTCCTGAAAATTCCCGGATTTATTGTCACCAAAGCTCTTCTATCCAATCCCCGCAGCAGGTTTAATGCTGCCCCGTGACCGCACTTGAGCACTCCGCTGCCCGTGCGATGACGTCGCCAGGAATGAACCCACGGAGTCAGGGACGAAATGTCGATTTTCCTTTTGCTGCGAACCTACGCCTCGTCCTTCTTCCATCGGTTCGGCTGGGCGGGCCTGGCCATTGCGTTGGGCATACACCTGTCCATCGCCTGGATCGGCCTGGTGCTTCTGGGCGAACAGCACCTCATCGCTGCCGCCACGTTTATCTACTTCTATCTCACCACCACGCTCACCGTCGGCTATGGCGATCTGTTGCCACAGACATCCGCCGGGCGAATTTTCGTGGCCACCTGGATCATGCTCGGGGGCATTGCCCTGTTGACGACGGTCATCGGCAAAACCACCAGCAGCGTCATTGATGTATGGAGAAAAGGCATGAAGGGCAAAGGCGATTTCACCGGCAAGACCGGCCACACCGTTCTCATCGGCTGGGAGGGCGCCTCCAGCGAACGGGTCATCGAGCTGCTCCTGCAGGACGAGACGTCCAATGACAACCTGATTGTCATCTGCGATTGCGTGCTTGAAGAAAACCCCATGCCCGGCAAGACGACTTTTATCAAAGGTGAAAGCCTGTCCTCTGTCGCACTTTTGCAGCGTGCCGGTGTGCCGGGTGCCGAACGCGTCCTGGTGCGCACCCACTCAGACGATCTGACCCTGTCCACCGTGCTGGCGGTCAATCAACTGAACCCGGTCGGGCATGTGGTCGCCCATTTCAATGACAGTGAAGTGGCCGCCCTCGCCAGCGCCTACGCGCCCAGCCTGGAGTGCACCTCCAGCATGGCCATCGAGATGTTGGTGCGTGCTTCACAGGATCCGGGTTCGTCAGTGGTCATCAATGAATTGCTTTGCGTGGGCGAGGGCGCCACTCAGTACCTGATGAAACTGCCCGAAGCGTTTGATGCCGCGTTCGGCGATCTGTATGTGCAGATGAAAGAGCACCACAACGCCATTCTCATCGGCTACCGCGCCAAAGGCGCCCGGCACCCGTCGATCAACCCGCCCTGCGACACGCGGGTCGGGGGCGGCGGCGACCTCTTCTATATCGCCTCCGCGCGTCTCAAGGAAATCTCCAATGGGCTGGTTTAAACGGTTGATGGGCATGGAGGCGCCGAACTCGGGCAAGGACTCCAAATGGGTCGCCAACCCAATCCCGGCCTCCGTCGGGCCGCTGGGCCTGGCATCTGGCAAAGAACTCAGGTTCGATAGCACGCTGAAGTTGTTGCTCGACGGCAACACCGGCGTGGTCATCCCGGATGCCCAGCAGATCTGGAGCACCGGCATCGTCGACCTCGGGCAATCGAACTGGCTGACGCGCTGTTACATGAACGACGAGGACTACTGGTTGCAAGTGCACACCAGCGGCGATGTCGCCGGGCAGGTCGAGTCGGTGATCCTGTTCAATTACCTCAGTTACGTCACCCTCAACAGTGAAGCGGAGTTGCGACGCCTGGCCGGGCCCGAAAGCCTGATCGGCCTGCCGACCTACAACCACGACGGTGTCGAGTACAGCCGCGAATGGGGCACCGAGGAAGGCCAGACAGAACTGGTGGCGTTGAGCGAGCGCGTGAGCAATCCGGATGAGTCCTACAGCGTCGAGCACCGCTCAATGCTGTATGCCCGCGAAACCGGCCTGACCGATCGCCGGGAATTCCTGCTGTTTTCCGTCGAAGAAGATGCCGAAGGCACCATCAGCTTGAGCACGTCGCTGGGCATTTCGCTGTACACCACTGACCTGAACACTTTTTAAAAAAGGAAGAAGTCCATGCTTGAAGCGCTCTCGATTTCCCTGAACAAAGCCGCCGTGCTCGGGTTTGTGTTGTACATCCTCGGTGCGGCCGTGCTGTTCGCGCTGTACCAGTTCATCTACACCCGGATCACGCCGCACAAGGAATTCGAACTGATCCGTTCGGGCAACGTGGCCGCCGCCATCGCGCTGGGCGGCGCCATCATCGGTTTCGCCATCCCGGCCAGCAATGTGATTGCCTATTCCGTCAGCATTCTGGACTTCGTCGTCTGGGCCGTGATCGCAGCGTTCGTGCAACTGCTGGCGTTCCTGGTGACCAGCCTGGTGCTCAAAGGCGCCTCTGAACGCATTAAAAAGGGTGAACTCGCCGCGGGTATTTATATCGCGGCAGTGGCCATCAGCGTCGGCATGTTGAACGCCGCGTGCATGACGCCTTCCCAGAACTGATTGCGCCACGGAGATCCCATGAAACGAAGCAAGTACGTTCAGCTCTCGCTGGCCGCGTCGGTCGCCATGGCGATATCAGGCTGCGGCCCGACGGAAAAAACCTACCCGGTACAGAAGAAGTACAACTTCCAGTCCGTGCAGCAATGTGCCGATGAAAAACTCCCGGTAGACGTGTGCTCCGACGCCTACATGACCGCCATGGCCGAGCATCGCCGCATCGCACCGACGTACAGCAACCAGGCCGATTGCGATGCCGACTTTGTTGCCGATTGGTGCCAACAGGATTCCACCGGCCAGTTCATCCCCAGGCTGGGTGGTTTCGAACTGACCGCCGATGGCCAGGTTACCCAAGCCCAGGTGGACGCGGCCAAGGCACAACTGCCGGCCTCCGAAGCCAATGCGCAAGGCTCAGGGTTCTCCGGCACCAGCCTGCTGACCGGGTTGCTGATCGGCAACATGCTGAGCAGCAACCGCAACAGCTATTACTCCCAACCGGTCTACCGCTATCGCGATGATCGCGGCAACTACGCGTCCTCAACGCTTGCCCAGCGGATTTCCAAAGGTTCGACCTTTACCAAGTCCAATCAGGCGAGGTATGGCAACTACACCGACACGGTCCGGTCCGCCAGCAAGCCGATCTCTGTTGCTTCCTCCACCTCCCGTGGCGGTTTCGGCAGCAAAGCCAGCGCCCGCAGCGGTTGGGGCGGATCGAGCAGCTCCGGGCGATCGAGCAGTTAAGGAACGCGCGTCATGAAGAAAGTCCATTGCGCCGAACGTCATGACTGGAAACAGACCGCCGAGAGTCTCGGCTTTCTGTTCCACACCATCGACGACGAACCCTATTGGGACGAGAGCGCGTACTACCAGTTCACGCTCAAGCAGATCGAAGACGATCTGGAAGACCCGACCACCGAGATCCATGAGATGTGCATGGACCTGGTGGCCCGAGTGGTTCAGAGCGAGGAGCTGCTGGAGCGCCTGAGCATTCCTGCGCCGTTCTTCGACATGGTTCGCACCTCATGGCTCGAAGGGCATCCGCACCTGTATGGGCGCATGGACTTCTCCTACAACGGCAGCGGCCCCGCCAAGCTGCTGGAACTGAACTACGACACGCCGACCAGCCTGTATGAGGCGTCGGCGTTTCAGTGGGGCTGGTTGGAGCAATGCATCGAGCGCGGACTGTTGCCTGGGCATGCCGACCAGTTCAACAGCATCGACACCAAGCTGCATCAGGTCTTTGCCCAACTGCAACTCAAGCAGCCTTTTTACTTTGCGTCGATGAAAGACTCGATCGAAGACAAAGGCACCACCGACTACTTGCGCCTGATCGCGGAAAAAGTCGGCATCGAATCGCGGCACATCGATATCGAGGATATCGGCCTCACAGGTGAGGGCCGTTTCGTCGATCTGGAAGATCGCTGGATCCCTCACCTGTTCAAGCTGCATGCCTGGGAGTTCATCTTCCACGAGCCTTTTGGTGCGGCGATTGCCCAGAGCGACACGCAGTTTTTCGAGCCGGCCTGGAAGTCGATCATCTCCAACAAAGGCATCCTGCCGTTGCTGTGGGAATTCAACAAAGGTCACCCGAACCTGCTCGCAGCCCATCTCGACACTGACTCGAGCAAAGCCGTACCCAAGGGCTGGGTACGCAAACCGTTCTTTTCCCGGGAAGGCGCCAACATCGAGCTGCAAACCGCTGATGGCCTGATCGTCAAAGAAGACGGCCCCTACACCGACGCCCCCTTCATCCTCCAGGAATTCGCCCCGTTGCCGAAGTTTGGCGACAGCTACACATTGATCGGCTCCTGGGTCATCGGCGACCAGGCCGCCGGCATCGGCGTGCGGGAAGACAATAGCTTGATCACCAAGGATTCGAGCCGGTTTCTGCCGCATTTGATTCTCGACTGATTGCTCCCAAGCAGCCAATTCAATCAGCTTGACAGTCTGCGGTGCTTGGTTTTGGGGCTGCTTCGCAACCCAGCGGGAGCAAGCTCCCTCGCCACAAGGGCGGTGTGTCAGTGGGCTAGGCGCTGAACCCATGTGGGAGCGAGCTTGCTCGCGATGGCGGTGGATTAGCCAACATCAATGTCGACTGACTTTCCGCTATCGCGAGCAGGCTCGCTCCCACTGGTCAGGTGTTCACCACAGATTTTTTCAGGTCCACCAGTACCGCACCAAATGAAAGAAGATCGGTGCGGCGAAGCACACCGAATCCAGCCGATCCAGCATGCCGCCGTGGCCTTCGATCATGTGCCCCCAATCCTTGACGCCACGGTCGCGCTTGATGGCCGACATGACAATCCCACCGGCAAACCCCAGCAAGTTGATCAGCAAGGCGATGAGGAACGACTGCCACGGATTGAACGGCGTGATCCACCACAACGCGCCACCGATCAGCGACGCCAGCAGAATGCCGCCGACAAAACCCTCGACGGTTTTCGACGGTGACAGGTTCGGGGCGATCTTGTGTTTGCCGAACAACTTGCCGCACACGTACTGCAGCACATCCGACAACTGCACCACGATCACCAGGTAAGCGATCAGCAACAGGTTGCGCCCTTCGAAACCAGCGATGTCCAACGTCAGCAGTGCCGGCACAAAGGAGATGCAGAACACCGCGATCATCAGCCCCCACTGGACCTTGGAAGCGCGCTCCAGAAAGTGCGTGCTGTCGCCGCCCAGGGACGCCAGGATCGGCAGCAGCAGGAACACGTACACCGGGATAAAGATGGAAAACAGTCCGTACCAATCAAAATAAATCAGCAGGTATTGCAGCGGCAGTGCCAGGTAAAACGCCGCCACCAAGGCCGGGTAGTCGCTGCGCCGGGTCGGTGTCAGGGTCAGGAACTCCCGCAGGGCGTAAAACGACACGGCGTAGAACAACAGGATGACCGCGGCGTTGCCCAGCCAGAACGCGGTGCCGATCACCAGCACCATCACCCACCAGGCGTTGATCCGTGCGTTGAGGTTATCGATGACCGAATTCGGCGCGCCTTTTGTCCGCAGTTTGAGAATGAAACCAATCACGGAGGCCAGCAGCAGAATTGCGCCGATCCCGCTAAACAGCATCAGGGTATGTCTATCCATGTCAGACGTGCTCCGGGGCCAGTGCCAGCAGCGCGGCCCGGCTGCGTTCAAGAAATTGCTCTTTGCCTTCATCTTCTTCGATGCACAGAGGCGCGCCGAAACTGGTGGTGCACAACAGCGGCAGCGGCAGCACTCGACCCTTGGGCATGACGCGGTTGAGGTTGGCGATCCACACTGGAATCACCTCGACTTCAGGGTGGCTTTTCATCAAGTGATAGATCCCGCTCTTGAACGGCAGCAGGCCGTCCTCCGGGTTGCGCGTGCCCTCGGGGAAGATGATCAGCGAGTCGCCGTTTTCCAAGGCATCGAGCATCGGCTGCAAAGGGTTGTACGAAGGGGCCTTGCGCTCGCGGTCCACCAGCACGCCGTTGAACACCCGGTTGATGATGTAGCGCCGCAGCGGGCTGGTCTGCCAATAATCGGCGCCCGCCACCGGCCGGGTAAGCTTGCGCAGCGCCGGCGGCAACGAGGCCCACAGCAGCACGAAGTCGCCGTGGCTGCTGTGATTGGCGAAGTAGATCCGCTGCACCGGTTGCGGCGCGCAACCGAGCCACAGGCTGCGAGCGCCCGTGACCATGCGGGCGGCGGAGGTGATGAGGCTGGCGACCACGGGTTCGAACATGAGGATTCCTTGTCCTGAGAAACATAAGCGTAACTGTGGCGAGGGAGCTTGCTCCCGCTGGGCTGCGCAGCAGCCCCCAAGAGGCTGAACACAATCAATCTGATACACCGCAGTGCTTGGTTTTGGGGCTGCTTCGCAGCCCAGCGGGAGCAAGCTCCCTCGCCACAAAAGCTATCTAGATACCTGAAGTTAGCCAGGGACTTGCGAGGATCACGCCCAGCGTCAAGACAACTTGCGTGGCCAGCAACAACGACTGGCGGCGCAGCAGTAACAACGCGCCATGCCGGCGCTCGGTCCAGAGGCGACCGCTGCGTTCGACCGGTTGCAGGCCGAGGGCGGTGAGGGCTTGATCCAATGTATAGGTTCGTTCGGCCAGCGATTGGGTGCTGTCCGCCATGCGCTGGAACAGGTCGGCATCAAACGCCACGCGCTGCGCCCAGTACTTTTGCAGCACGCCAAGCATGAATATCACGACGCTAAAGCACAGCAGCCACGGATTGACGCTACCGACCAAAAGTTGAGCCAGCCCCAGCAGCGCCGCCAACAGGGTCAGCCCCGTGGAAAGCTGATCCAGCGAGTGACCTCGGCGCAACAGGCTCGCCACCGTGTGGAGTTCCATATCACTGATCATGGTCATTCCTCGTGCTTGTGGATAACCGTTCCAACGCCCGACGGTGCGCCGGATGCAAAACAACCTGCGGGCGGACCCGCTGGATTTGGACGATGGCCGCATCGACGCTGGCGGCCCGGCCAGTGTGCAACAACCACGCTGCCACAGCGCTGGCGCTGCGTGAATAACCCAGGGCGCAGCAGACCAGCAGCGGCCCATGCTGACGCAGGTTCTCGATCATCCGTGCAGCTTCCAGGCACTGCTCGGCACTGGGCGCGGTCAGGTCAAGCACTGGCAACGCGCGATAGGCGATGCCGGTGCTGTCCATGGACATTTCGGCGCAAAGGTCGAGCACGCCGGTAAACGCACTGTCCTTCAATTCCATTGGCGTGGGAATGCGCCCCAGCCAGACGTTATCGGCCACCTGATCGGCCTGCGGATGCCTGCGCGTCCACCATCGGGAATTGACCCAGGCCGCCGCCAGATAAGGCGCCAACAGCCAGCGCACCGCCGGGCTCAATCGGCCATCCGCGCGCTTCTGAAAGCCATCGGCACCGAACACCAGGTAATTCAGCGCCACCCCCAGCACCGCCACCGCCGGCCAGATCAACCAGAGCCACGCGCCACCCAAGGCAAACGCCGGAACAAAAAACGCCGCAGCCCCTAAACCATAGCGCAAAGCCAATCGCAGACGAGCCGGGTCCGTGGTCACACGCGCATTTTTCAACGGGCTGGGCCGATCCAGCGGCCACAACCAGACACACAACCACCCGGCCAACGCACCTGTGGGCAGGTCAATAAAGTGATGTTGGTACGTGGTCAGCACCGACACGCCAATCAGTGCGAACCAACCGTGCATCAGCCAACGCCAGAGCCCTTGCAGGTGCCGCTGATAACACACCCACAGCACCACCAACAACGCGATGTGCAGCGACGGCGCCTGATTGAACGGCTTGTCGAACCCGGCCAGCACGTCGAACAGCCAACCGAACACCCCATCCATTTCCGGCCGAGCGAAGGTGAAACGCAACGGCCAGATCAGAAAACAACTGACCGCAATCGCCTGGGCCGTGAGCAGGCGCAAGGCGTGGCGTTTGAGTTCTTCGCGGCTGTTGGGCAACAGCAACGACAGGCCGTACAGCAGGTCAATCGACCAATAGGGCACGATGGTCCAGGCCATGAACGGCATGTAGCTTTCCCAACCAAACACCAAACTGCCCACGTCGTCCCGCTGAGACGTCACCCAAGTGGCGAAGCCATAGGTGCTGAAAAACAACGGCGCCAACAGCAGCAACCACAGCACCGCCGGTTTCAGCAGGCCGGGCTCGCGGGCTGGGGCGATGACGGCGCTCATCACTGCACTCGCTGAGCCAGCGAAACGCTGAAGATGCCCCACTCATCGACCCGCAAAGTGATCTTGCGGAAACCCGCCGCCTCCACCAGTTGATCCATCTCCGCCTGCGTGCGCCGGCGCATCACCCAGGCCTGCCCGGCGCGGTGGCTGGTGAGGGCGCGGGCGATCAGTTCCAGTTGCGGGTGCCACGGCTGCCCGGTGTAGACCAGGAACCCGCCAGGCTCCACCGCTTCGGCCAGGCCGGCGAGGGAGTCACCGACCATCTGATTATCGGCAAACAACTCATACAACCCGGACACCACCGCGAGCGTCGGTTTGGGCTCCAGCGCCGCCAGATCCGAGCGATCAAAGGCATCACCTTTGACGAACCGAGCGATATCGCCCAAGCCCTTCTCAAGAATCAGCGCACTGCCGTCCCGCACGTTGATGTCGCTGTAGTCGCGCAGCAGGATCGACTCCGGCAACGGACTGACGCCTTGCAGCGCTTCGAGAATGTAACGGCCATGACCCGCGGCGATGTCGACAATGCGCACTTCGCGGTCCTGCTCGCGCAACCTGCCCATGGCCAAACGCAGCAGCTCCTCGACGTGTAACTTGCGCTGACGAATCCCGCGCCAGCCGATGGAGTTCAGGTAATTCTGGTCAATCATCCGTCCCACGGCCGAGGTGCCGGTGGGGCGATTGCGGTAAACGTAATCCAGCGTGCTGCCGGAATCGAAGCCGGTGTCGAAACCCAACTTCACCCCAGCCGACAACTTGCTGCCAAAGCGCATGCTGGCGCGGGTCATGCGCCAGTACAGGTCGCGCAATGAATTGTGCGGCAGCGGCGTCGCCAAGGCTTCGGACTCGGCGCAGGTCGCACCCAGGCGATCAGCGTCCAGCAGGGAAGGGCGGTCCAGCGGGCGGGCAAAGTTTTGCAGAATGAACCGACGGGCACTGGCAATGGCCGGCGCACGGTTCTTCTCGCCGAGGGTGTCGTGGAAGAACCCCGGCAGAATGTGTTTCTCCTTGTGCACACTGCCCAACCGCTCGAAGAACTGCTCCTGGGGTTTGCGCTGCACCACAAAGTCGGAACCTGAGATCAACAACTGCGTCGGCACCTGAATCGCCTGGGCGTCGGCCACCACGCGGTCGGCGGCTTCGTACAGACCCAGCAGCACGTTCACCGAAATCGCCTTGGTGATCAGTGGATCGCTGTCGTAGGACGCCACCCGCTCCGGGTCATGGCTGAGGAATTTCGCCTTGACGTAACTGTTGACGAAAAAGTTGCCGCGAAACCGACGCATCAGCGCCAGGCCCGGACGAGCGAAAGGCACGTAAAGCTTGACCTTGAACGCCGGCGACGCCAGCACTAGCGAGCGAATGCGCGGCGCGTAATCGTGAACCCAGGTCGACGCAATCACCGCCCCGACACTCTGCGCCACCACGGCGATGTTCTGCTCGTCGATCTGATGCGTTGCGCCGATGTGATCGCAAAACGTCTGCACATCCCGCGCACTGGTGGCAAAACTCGGACTGTCGCCGCGCGCGCCCGGCGACTGGCCATGACCCCGTGCATCCCAGGCAAAGAAGTCGAACCCGGGCAAATCCAGCTCATCCACCAGATGCGCAATGCGCCCGGAGTGTTCATGACCCCGATGAAACAACAACACCGCCTGACGAGGCTCACCCGGCGCCGCATCGACGGCCGGCCAATGCCGGTAAAACAAATCCACGCCGTCAAAGGTGGTAAACGTCAGTTCCTGGGCTTCGCGCATTGCAACTTCCTTATGCTGAGGGAGCGTTTTCCGTCACTTGATTCAGGCCATGACGCACCCGATTGACCAAGGTATAAACCAGCAGGGCGGCTACCATCGCCATCACACCATCAACCCAGAGTGTCCCGAGCCAACCCAGGGCAATCCCGGTCGCCAGCACGCCCAACACAAAGGCGCGATCACTCTTGCCCATCGGCCCGTCATAGCGCCGCGAAGCCCCGACCATCGCCCCCAGCACACCGGCGTATTCGCTGAACAACGCCAACAGCGTGACCAACAACACCAGCAACAGACTGGCGTCGGCAAACAGGGCAAAAGGCAGGATCAAGGCAGCGTCGGCGATGATATCGCATAGCTCATTGAGGTAGGCGCCCAGATGCGATTGCTGCCCGAACTCCCGCGCCAACATGCCATCCACCGCGTTCAACGCCATGCGCAGAAGCATCCAGATCGGCACCAGGATAAACACCCCCGGATGATTGGCGAACCACGCCACCACGGCCCCCACCAGCACAGAGACAACGCCGGCGAGCAGGGTGACCTGATTGGCGGTGATGCCCTTGTCGTAAAGACGCTGGACCATGGGGCGCAGCAGGTTCTGGAAGGCGGGTTTGAGCTGGTAGATGGAGGGCATGGGAATGAAATCTCGGCCGGTTGCAGGGCTGGGCTTGTTCAGCTGCGAGATTACGATAGTTGGGGTTTGGTTGGAGGGGTAATTCTCCAGAATGCGCGCGGGTAGGCACCTAAAACGAAATTCCCTGCGCAAAACATAACCAATGTGGGAGCGGGCTTGCTCGCGAATGCGGTATGTCAGTCAACATCAATGGTGGCTGACCCACCGCATTCGCGAGCAAGCCCGCTCCCACCGAACCTATGCCCGCCGCAATCCTCTGTGGGAGCAAAGCTTGCTCGCGATAGCGGTTTATCAGCCAAACAAGGCAACAGCCTGCCCACCAACCAGCAACCCCCGACACAACCCCAACAGCCACCCGACGCTGCCTTGCGCCATTGCCTACAACTACGCCAGAATCCGCCGGCTTGTGCGCCTTGGGTCGCGTCGGTAATTTGGATCCTGTCACTGCCCATCAGTGATCGGGTTTAGTCGCCCGTCGTTGCTAAGTCGCTCAAGCGTCCATCAGTCAGGTATCCCTATTCCTGCACTCGATGGTGGCTGTGCGCAGGGCGCCCTCGGGCGCGCCGATTCCTTAGCTCGTCGGTCGACTAACCTGCGTACAGCTGCCTCCCAATCGTTTAGTCGCGAGCGGGTCGTAGCCTCAACCAAAGAGAGCTAAGGCTATGGTCAAAATTACACCCAACCCCCCAGCTACAGACGAAACCGTGTCTCGTGTTCAGTCTGCTCGTAACAAGAAACTTGATGACGCTGCCAATCGGGCTTTGGATTTCTACCTGAAGCCCACGCCTGAGAAGGAAACGTCTGACAATCCCAACACCATCTTCCGTATTGATCCTGATGTTGACTCCGAATGTCTGCTGGCCAATCTCAGTGAAAACCTGGCGTCGGCGAATGCCATGATCAGTGATTTGGCGTTTGATCTGGACGGCTCGCGGCGGCGTGTTGCGATGGGGATTCTGCAGGTGATTGAGGTGAGTGAACTGTTGGCGAATCGGGCTTTAGATATTGTTGAGGTGAGGTAACAAGGGGCCGCGCTTACCCCAGGTAGGAAAAAAGGTCTTGCTCTGCAAGGCCTTTTTTTGTGGCCGAGCCCCATCAAGCATCTGACCCACCGCCATAGCAGTCCTTTCGCACACCCCTGTGGGAGCGAGCCTGCTCGCGATAGCGATACACCAGTCAACCTCAGCGCCACTGATTCGCCACCTCGCGAGCAGATCCCGACGATCCGCTCCCTCCATGCATTGCCTCCCATTGCGCAGTTACGCGCGCCTTCCACCAATCAGCGATTCAAAGCACCGAGCGTGCAGGCAACGTCGCCGATCTCCCTTGGAACTAACTTCTGCAAACGTTCATGGCTGAAACGTATCAGCTCGAACAAAAAACCAAAATATGCACAAATGCATTTTTTCGCTTGACCCACATGGGTGAGCCTCTATAAGGTGGTTTCACTGTATGCACATACAGTATTTCTAAAGCGTTATTTATTTGAATCCATTCATGGACGAGGCACTACCTTATGAAAACCAACACTGAAAAATTCGGTGTAACACCCCATCAACCGAGCCTCTGGACCCGCGCTGACGCGTTGAAAGTCCGGGCGGATGATCCCACCACCACTCAGCCGCTGGTCCGCGCGGATTTCCCGGTACTGAACAACGACGTGTTCATCTGGGACACCATGCCCCTGCGCGACCTGGACGGTAACGTGACGTCCGTCGATGGCTGGTCGGTGATCTTCACCCTCACGGCCGATCGTCATCCAAACGACCCGCAGTACCTCGACGAGGACGGTAACTACGACATCCTCCGCGATTGGAACGATCGTCACGGTCGGGCAAAGATGTACTACTGGTTCTCTCGTACCGGCAAGAACTGGGAATTCGGTGGCCGCGTGATGGCCGAAGGGGTTTCGCCGACCGCTCGCGAATGGGCCGGTACGCCGATTCTGTTGAACGACCGAGGTGAAGTGGACCTGTATTACACCGCCGTCACCCCGGGCGCGACCATCGTCAAGGTGCGCGGTCGGGTGGTGACCACAGAACACGGTGTCAGCATGGTCGGTTTCGAGAAGGTCAAGCCGCTGTTCGAGGCCGACGGCAACATGTACCAGACCGAAGCACAAAACGCGTTCTGGGGTTTCCGCGACCCATGGCCATTCCGCGACCCGAAAGACGGCAAGCTGTACATGCTGTTCGAGGGCAATGTGGCCGGTGAGCGCGGCTCGCACAAAGTGGGAGAGGCAGAAATCGGCGATGTGCCGCCGGGTTATGAAGATGTCGGCAACTCGCGCTACCAGACCGCCTGTATCGGCATCGCCGTGGCCCGCGACGCGGACGGTGACGACTGGGAAATGTTGCCGCCACTGCTGACCGCTGTGGGAGTCAACGACCAGACCGAGCGCCCGCACTTCGTGTTCCAGGATGGCAAGTACTACCTGTTCACGATCAGCCACACCTTCACCTACGCCGACGGCGTGACCGGGCCGGACGGCGTGTACGGTTTCGTCGCGGACTCGCTGTTCGGCCCTTACGTGCCGCTGAACGGTTCCGGCCTGGTGCTGGGCAACCCGTCCTCCCAGCCATTCCAGACCTACTCGCACTATGTAATGCCAAACGGCCTGGTGACCTCCTTCATCGACAGCGTACCGACCGACGAAACCGGCACGCAGATTCGGGTTGGTGGCACTGAGGCACCCACGGTGGGCATGAAAATAAAAGGGCAGCAGACCTTCGTGGTGGCTGAGTACGACTACGGCTACATCCCGCCGATGCTCGACGTCACACTCAAGTAATAGCGACGCAGGGGTTTCAGGCAACGGGTTTGCGGTCGATGACAAAACCGTTGTGGATATGATCGAGATATCCCGCCTGATTCATTGCGACGTTGCTCGCAAGCTCCATTGAACAATGAGTCGTAACCCTCTTCGCGACTGGCTGCAAGGATGCAGCCAGTCGCGAGTGCGTTCCACAGCGACGTATGTGCACGAGCTCCTCTGTGGGAGCGAGCCTGCTCGCGATAGCGGTATATCAGCAACATTCCGGCCAGCTGTTTATCGTGACTCCACGAGACCAGTCACGACCGACATCGCCTTGCGCCATTGCCTACAACTACGCCAGAATCCGCCGGCTTGTGCGTCCTTGGCCGCGTCGGTAGTTTTGATCCTGTCACTGCCCATCAGTGATCGGGTTTAGCAGCCCGTCGAGTTGAGTCGTATCAAGCTTCATCAGTCAGGTATCCCCATCCCTGCACTTGATGGTGGCTGTGCGTGGGGCGCCCCCGGGCGCGCCGATTTCTTAACTCGTCGGTCTGCTAACCCGCGTACAGCTGCCACCCACTCGTTTAGCAGCGAGAGGGTCGTGGCCTCACCAAAGAGAGTTAAGGCTATGGTCAAAATTACACCGAACCCTCCGACTGCAGATGAGCATGTGTCTCGCGCTCAGTCGGCTCGTAACAATAAGCTTGATGAGGCTGCCAACCGGGCGTTGGATTACTATCTGAAGCCTACGCCGAAGAGCGAAACGTCTGACAAGCCCAACACCATCTTTCGTATCGCACCGGATGTTGATTCGGAATGTCTGCTTGCCAACCTCAGTGAAAACCTGGCTTCGGCGAATGCCATGATCAGTGATTTGGCGTTTGGTCTTGAGGGATCACGACGGCATTTTGCGCTGGGGATTTTGCAGGTGATTGAGGTGAGTGAGCTGTTGGCGAATCGGGCTTTGGATATTGTTGAGGTGAGGTAGCAAGGGGTATCGCTTGCCCCGGGTTTGAAAAAAGGTCTTGCATCGCAAGGCCTTTTTTGTTTGAGAGCTTGACGGTCTCTCATGCCTTTACTGTCCTCTGCGACAAGGCGGCTGCGCACCTGTAATCAATGGAGTGCCGTCTGTACTGAAATATTTTTTTCGACACCGTCTTGGCCTGTTATCATCATTTTTAGCACTACTAAAGGATCAAACAATGCCGAACCTGGCCCCAGGCGGAGCCTCTTCTAATCAACGCGAACGATTATGGCAGATCGATTTTTTAACGCGTTTCCGTGGAGAGGTAACCCGGCAGGACTTAGTGCTCCGGTTTGGTATTGCACTGTCAAACGCCACGCGGGACTTCACTCTCTATCGTCAATTAGCACCTGATAACCTTAAGTATGATCACCGTGACAAAGTATATCGTCGGGCTAAAGGGTTTCAGCCACTGTTCATTTACGATTGCGCTCATACGCTGCAAACCCTGACTTGGGGTCAAGGCGTGGGATTGGAAGTTTGTAACCAGCCGATTTTAGTTGAGTCTGTGCCAACACTGAGTCAGCCGGACCTGGATATTTTGGCAGCGATATCCCGCGCTATGTATGCAGCTAAGGCGCTAACAATCCGGTATGTGTCTGTTGGCAGCGGTGAGTCTGTACGTGAGATTGTGCCGCACAGCTTGGTTAATACAGGCCAGCGCTGGCATACGCGTGCCTACTGTAGGGTGCATTCCAAGTTTAGGGATTTTGTGCTAACCCGCATCACCGCTGCAGATGAATTAGACGGTTTAATCAATGCAGCGGTTGAGTCTTTGGCTCAGGATCATGAGTGGAACCGTGAAGTGGAGCTGGAGCTGGTCCCGCACCCACGCGCAACCTATTCTCGAGCCATTGAGTTGGATTATGGTCTCGAATCCGGACAATCCATCAAGCTGTCAGTCCGAGCAGTAATGGCCGGTTATTTGCTGCGGTGTTGGGGTGTCGACTGCAGCCCCAATGCAACATTGCAGCCTGACGAGTATCAACTGGCGTTGCGTGCCCCCGATTGGATCGCAAACCAAGTCAGCCTGCAAATTGCCCCAGGCTTTAAGAATGAGAAAGGTCTCTGATGAGCTCGACTGAATCCCAACAAAAATTCGGCTTCAAGTTCGGCCGCAGTGGTGCCCACTCCGCCCGTACCATGATGCTCGCTGAGATTAGGGAGCTGTTTCATGGACGTAGCGTTGATGCGACTTTTGCCCAATACCAGGAAGACATAGAACTCTTCAATGTGTTGCATAAGCCCACCGAGAAGGCAAGGAAGTTGACCTGGCGTCATCTTATCGATCTCTATGGAATGGATATCACCATCCCGCTGTTCCGGACCTTTCGCCGTTTATGGGAAAGCGATGAGTCCGCAAGGCCCATGCTTGCTTGCCAAATGGCATTGGCTCGGGACCCGCTGCTGCAACTGTCCCAGGACAAAATCCTTTCATTGACGTTAGGTCAATGTTTGTCTCGTGAGGAGATGGAGCTGGCGCTGGACGAGCAATGTCCAGATCGCTACAGCAAAGCGATGCTCAAGTCGCTGGCGCAGAATGTGAACGGGACCTGGACGAATGCCGGTTTTCTGAAAGGGCGCATAAGAAAGCATCGTGACGAACCCGACGTGCGCCCGGTCAACGTGGTGTTTGCCTTGTTTCTCGCTTATTTGCAGGGCGCCACCGGCAACAGACTGTTTACCAGCAAATGGACCCTCCTGCTTAGCCGCCGCCAGGAGCGATTGCTGGAGTTGGCCCGTCAGGCCAGCTACAGCGGAATGATTAATTTCAAACACTCCAGTGAAGTGGTGGAAGTGACCTTCCCCGACTACCTGAGCAAGGAAGAGGAGTCCTGGTTGCATGAGTAACCGACTGAATCGCCTGATCAAGAGCTACGCCAACCATATCAGCCTGCCTTGGATGAAGGGCTTGGCCAATGAACAGCGGGTGTTATTTGCCGTTTATCACAAAGAGGACGAACTCAAACTGCGTGCCAGGGTTGAAGAGTTTCGACTGGCCACTGAAAGCGCCGGCCACCCCTGGCTAGAGCTGGATGTTACCCGTCTGTTCTCTGACTGGATGGCCAAGCAGAAGTACCGCGAAGACTACTTTGAAGATCCGGATACCCTGGCTCCCAAGTACAAGACCTTTGTCCGCCAGTCCGTCGAAGAACTGGCTGCGCGAATTAACAGCCAAGCCGATGAAAAAACCGTCGTGGCGCTCATGGGCTGCGGCACCCTGTTTGGTTTTGCCTCCGTCTCGGACTTTGTTAAGCAGCTTGCGGAGCATGTTCCTGGCCGCCTGTTGGTGCTTTTCCCTGGCGAGTACATCAATAACGGCTACCGCCTGCTCGATGCCCGCGACGGCTGGGGTTACCAGGCTACGGCGATCACTGCTGATAATTGAATTCAGTCGTATAAAGACACTAACGCATAGATTGGCGCAGTAGGCGCAAAGGGAGCATGCCCAGGATGTTGAACCGCGAGATTTACCAGCTCGACCCCCAGCAGAATCGCCTGGAAAACAATGGTGTTGCTGAAGTTAAGGACGACCAGTCAGCCCAGGCACTCAAGACCCTGCGCTACGAGTTGCAAACCTTTGTCTGCGATGGTGAGTACCAAGCCGGGCTCGACAAAATCCTGTCTGCCTACCTGCGTAATTTGGGCGGCCAGCACGAACAGCCCGGCGTGTGGATATCTGGCTTCTTCGGTTCAGGTAAATCGCACCTGGCCAAAATGCTACGCGCACTGTGGACTAACCAGCCGTTCAGCGATGGAGTTTCTGCTCGTGATATTGCCGATTTGCCGCAGGAGGTCAAAGATCACTTTAAAGAGCTGAGCAACGCCGCAAAACGCCATGGCGGTCTGCATGCCGCCTCTGGTACTTTGGGCTCCGGTGCTAACAACAACGTGCGTCTGGCGCTGCTCAACATTGTGTTCAAGTCCGCCGGTCTTCCCGAGCAGTACCATCAGGCTCGCTTTGTGCTGTGGCTGAAAAAGCAGGGTATTTTTGATCAGATCAAAGACAAGGTCGAAACTGCGGGCGACAGTTGGGACGACGAGCTAGAAGACCTCTACGTCTCCCGAAGTATTGCCGGGGCGCTGCTTGAGGTAGATAGCACCTTGGGCGATGACGTCAAAGGTGTGCGCCAGCTACTGCGCGAGCAGTACCCAAACGTTCAGGATGTCACCAACCAGCAGATGGTTGATGCTATTTACGACGCCCTATCCAAAGAAGGTCAGTTCCCGCTAACCCTGGTGGTGCTCGATGAGGTGCAACAGTACGTCGGCTCCGATACCGACAAAGCGCACCAAGTCCAAGAAGTAGTAGAAACCTGCTGCAAGCATTCCATCTTCCAGAACAAGCTGCTGTTTGTTGCCACCGGCCAGAGCGCTCTGTCGGGCATGCCTAATCTGCAGCGTCTGCTTGGTCGCTTCCAGATTCCAATTCAGCTATCCGATACCGATGTCGAATCGGTGATTCGTAAGGTCATCCTGCAGAAAAAAGCCTCGGCCAAGCCGCAGTTGGAGCAGATGCTGCAATCGCATTTGGGCGAGATCTCGCGCCAGCTGCGTGGTACCAAAATCGAGCATCATCAAGATGACGAAAAAGTCATGTTGGCCGATTACCCGCTGCTTCCTGTGCGCCGCCGCTTCTGGGAGCGGGTGCTGCGTATTGTCGACACCACCGGCACTGTTTCGCAATTGCGTAACCAGCTCAAGGTCATCCACGAGGCCGCACAGGCCACCGCCGATCTCCCGTTGGGCCATGTGGTGCCCGCGGACTTCATATACAACCAGATCGCAGTCAACCTGCTACAGACTGGCGTAATTTCCAAAGAAATCGCTGAAACCATTGGTCGCCTGTCCGCCGGAGATGCTGACGAAAAGCTCAAGTCGCGTATTCTCGGGCTGGTGCTGCTGATCGGTAAACTGCCTTCAGATCCCACCGCCGACTGCGGAGTGCGGGCCACCGCGGACATGCTGGCTGACCTGCTGATTGATGACCTCAATAGCGGTAAAGATTCTATTCGTACCAGCGTGCCTAAACTGCTGCAGGCATTGGCCGACGAAGGTCTGGTGATGTCTATGCAAACCAGCACTGGCACCGAGTTCCGTTTGCAAACTCAGGAGAGTGCGCAGTGGTACGACACACTTCGCCAGGAAGAAGCCGACCTGCGCGGCAATATGCAGCGTATCGAAAATATCCGCGTGGACCTGTTGCACAAAGAACTACGCCGCCAGGTAGCCCAGGTGCGTCTCACCCAGGGCAAGTGCAACGAGCCACGCCAAGTTATCCCTTGCTTTGACCCCGAGTTGCCCAAAGACGCTAAAGAAAAGGTCTATGCCTGGATACAGGACGGCTGGAGTATCGATGAGAAGAGCTTCCTCGCCGATGCCCGCAGCCGCCAGCCGGGCGAACCAACTATTTTCGTCTTTGTCCCCGCGCGCAATCGCTCCGAGCTGACCAGCGCCATCATTGCTGAGAACGCCGCTCACGCCACTCTGGAAAAGCGCGGCATCCCCAACACTGATGCCGGCAAAGATGCCCGCAGCGCGATGGAAACTCGCTACCGCGATGCGCAAAAGCAGGTACAAGCTCTGCTGCGCGAAATTTTCGACGGTGTGCAAGTGCTTCAGGCCGGGGGTAACGAAGTAGATGGCAGCACTATTGCGGACCGGGTAGAAACTGCTGCTAAAGCCTCGCTGATTCGCCTCTACCGCGACTTCGATGCCGCTGACCATACCGGCTGGGGCAAAGTTTATGACCGCGCCAGTAAAGAGGGTGGGCAAAATGCCTTGGAAGCACTGAGCTACAGCGGTGATGCCGAGCAGCATCCCGTGTGCGCTGCCATTAAGCGCTATATCGGGGTTTCGAAAAAGGGCAGCGAGATTCGTGAGCACTTTTTGGCGGCACCTTACGGCTGGCCGCAGGACGCTATCGACGGAGGCCTAGCCATTCTGATGGCCACTGGTGTTCTCATCGCCTACGACAACCGCAACAATCCAGTTACTGCCACAACGCTGGATCGCAAGCAGATCACCCAAACCAGCTTTAAGCCGGAAAGCATCACCATCCGCCCGGTAGACTTGATCAAAATACGCGGTGTACTCAGCAGCAGTGGTATCGATTGCCAGCCCGGTGAAGAAGCTACCAAATTGCCTCTTCTAGCTGAAAAGGGCCGTGAACTGGCCAAGCGAGCAGGGGGGGAAGCTCCTCTGCCCAAAACCCCGGACAGCCGTATTTTCGATGAGCTAGCGCGCCACTCTGGTAACGCACAGCTCAAGCATGTGCTGGATGAGCAAGACACTATTAAGCAGGCGGTCAAGGATTGGACCGACATTGCTCAGCGCATCGAAGCGCGGCGCGGTGACTGGGCGCTGCTGAAAAACCTGCTCGACCTTAGTCGCGGTTTGTCTTTCCATGCCGCTATCCAGACCGAGGTGAATGCCATAGTCAGCCACCGGTCTTTGCTGGATGATCCGAATCCGGTATCCGGCCTGGTTCAGCAGCTGGTCAATAAGCTGCGCGATGCTATTCAGTTCCATCTGCAGGCCTATCAAGATCGGTATACCGAGTGCCTGGCTCAACTGCATGCCGACAGCCACTGGTTGCAACTCAGCGAGCAGCAACAGAGCGACATCCTTGGCAAACGCAAACTGCTTACCTTGGCGCAACCGGTGCTGAACGACGCCGACGCCATCATCGACAGCCTGAATGATGTCAGCCTGGAGCAGTGGAGCGATCGCACCGAATCGCTGGCCAGTAAATTCGATAGCGCTCGCATGGAAGCCGTTCAGTTGCTGCAACCCAAACTGCAGCGCATCAGCCTGCCGCGTAAAACCTTTGAGACCGAGGCCGACGTTGACGCCTGGATGGCTGAAGTGAAGCAGCAGATTCTCGACAAACTCAACGATGGACCGGTGACTTTCTGATGACTCGACAGCCCCTTGGTAAGTCCCTGCGCCGTGCGCTGGAAGCCACCGTCGTCAAAGCCCGCGACATCGCCGAGCAAGCATCTACCCAAGCCGTCACACGACTTGGCGTGGGCGATGCTAAGCCGGCCGACTACCTCAGCGATGAACAGCGTAAGCTGCGCACCCGCCTGCGCGCCCACGGGCGCCAGTTGGGTGATAGCAAAGACGACAACGGCCAGCAGTCGATCCACAAGCTGGTCACTGAGGTCGCCTACGAACACTGGCATCGCATGTTGTTCGCGCGTTTTCTGGAGCAGAACGGTCTGCTTATGTACGACGAGCACACCCAGCTGACTCTGGCCGAGTGCAGCGAGTTGGTGCAAGACCCGGATGTGGCCCGTGACGATCTTGAGCGTCGCTGCCAAAGCGGCTGGGAGCTAGCCGGGGTGCTGGCCTCCAAGATGCTGCCGCAGATCTTCCGCGTCGACTCGCCTGTATTCGAGTTGGAGTTGGCCCCAGAGCATCAGCGCAGTCTGGAGCAACTGGTGACTTGCCTGGCCTTAGAAACCTTTCAGGCCCAGGATAGCCTTGGCTGGGTCTACCAGTTCTGGCAGAGCAAGCGTAAGGAAGAGGTTAATAAGTCCGAGGTTAAGATCGGTGCTGACGAGCTCTCTCCGGTTACCCAGCTATTTACCGAACCTTATATGGTCAGCTTTCTGCTGGATAACAGTCTAGGTGCCTGGTGGGCCGGCCAGCACTTAAGCGACTGCGACTGGCAGCGCGCCAATAGTGAACAGGAGCTGCGCGACAAAGCTGCTATTCCTGGCGTGCCTCTGAGCTATCTGCGTTTTGTAAAAGATGAAGCCACCCAGCAATGGCAGCCCGCCTCCGGCACCTTTGACGCTTGGCCTGAACGGCTCCGTGAACTGAAAGCTCTCGATCCCTGTTGCGGCTCCGGCCACTTTCTGGTCGCCGCTTTTTTGATGTTGGTGCCCATGCGCATGCAGGCGGAAAGCCTCACGGCGCAGCAAGCTATCGACAGCGTGCTGCGTGAAAACTTGCACGGCCTGGAACTGGATCAGCGCTGTGTAGAATTGGCGGCCTTTGCTGTTGCACTGGAGGCTTGGCGTTACCCGCAGGCCGGAGGCTACCGCAGCCTGCCCGAGTTGCATCTGGCCTGCAGCGGCCTGTCCATCGCCGCCGCTCGCGACGAGTGGAAAGAACTCAGCCGCAAAGCTGGCAAACAGAACCTGACTATCGCCTTGGACTGGATGTACCAGATCTTCCAGGATGCGCCGGTACTAGGCAGCTTGATCAATCCTCGTCGCAGTAAAGCCGCGCAAATCGCCCAATGGAGCGAATTGCAGCAACTGTTGGGCGAAGTGCTTTCTCGGGAATATGTCTCGGCGCAACAGAGTGAAGCGGACACAAATGCAGAGCAAAGTCGTCTAGAGGCCGGCATCATTGCCCAAGGGCTGGCCAAGGCTGCCGCATTGCTATCAGGTCAGTACACCTTGGTGTTCACCAATGTACCGTATCTACTTCGGAGTAAGCAGAACGATGCTCTTAAGGAGTATTGCGAAGCTTATTTCTCTGAAGGAAAAAATGATCTGGCAACTGTGTTTCTAGATCGCTGTCTTGAATTCTGTGCTCATGGTGGCACCGCCAGTGTTGTCTTACCGCAGAACTGGCTCTTTCTAACCAGTTATCGCAAGTTTCGGGAGAAACTATTACAGAACGATAGTTGGCACATGATTGCCCGCCTAGGCGCTGGAGCCTTCGATACCGTCAGTGGCGAGGTAGTTAAAGCCATTCTGATCGCCCTGAGCCGCGGGTGTGGGACGGAGCAGCCGTTGGATCTGCTGCGCAACAACGAGCAGGTTAACTGGATTCGTGGAGTTGATGTATCTGAGTCACGCACGGCATCAGACAAGGCCGCAGCGCTACTTGCGAACGAACTGAAAAGTATAGAACAGGGTAAGCAACTGGAGAATCCAGACTCGAGAATAACTATGGATGGTTGTTCGGAAGTTTCGTTGTTAAGTGAGTGTGCCAATTCGTACCAGGGAATCACAACCGGGGATAATCCCCGGTTTATTTTTACGTTTTGGGAAACCAACAGCATCAAGAGCCAATGGTCTACGTTCCAGTCTACTGGTGATGTGCCCGAGCACTACTCGGGGAGGCATCAAGTATTTCTTTGGGAGAACGGCGGGGGATATTTATCTTCATCTCCGGCCGCTAGAATTCAGGGGCAGGGTGCATGGGGTGTCAAAGGGGTGGCAGTAAGCCAGATGAGCAATTTGGCGCCTACGCTTAACCTAGGAAGTCCATGGGACATGAATTGCGCAACTCTCATACCCAAAAAAGAAATGTATCTTGCGGCTCTTTGGTGTTTTTGCTCGTCTCAAGAATACCCAAGTATCGTACGTGAAATAGATCAGTCACTAAAGGTCACAAATGCAACCTTAGTCAAAGTGCCTTTCGACCTTGACTACTGGACCAAAGTCGCCGAAAAGCAATACCCCAACGGGCTGCCTCTGCCCTACACCAACGATCCTACCCAATGGATATTCCACGGTCATCCTTGCGGCTCGGTAATCTGGGACGAATACAGCAGATGGACCGTCCACGACGAACTCCGCGTAGATGACAGCGTGCTGCAAGTAGCCGTCGCCCGTCTGCTTGGTTACCGCTGGCCGGCAGAGTTGGACTCGCAGATGGAGTTGGCTACAGAGCAGCGTGAATGGGTACAGCGATGCCAGCAGCTGGATGCCTATTCGGATGATGATGGCATCGTCTGCCTGCCTGCTGTGCGCGGGGAAAAGGCGGCCGACCAACGCCTTGAAGCTCTGCTGCAAGCAGCCTACGGCGACGCCTGGACCACCCCGCTGAAAAACCGTTTGCTGGAAACTGTCGGAAGCAAATCCCTAAGCCTGTGGCTGCGCGACAAGTTCTTCGAGCAGCACTGCAAACAGTTCCAGCACCGGCCGTTTATCTGGCATATCTGGGATGGCCTTAAGGACGGCTTCAGCGCACTGATCAACTACCACAAGCTCGACAAAGCGGGCCTCGAACGCCTGATCTACACCTATCTGGGCGACTGGATCCGCACCCAGCAAGCTGGCATGGCCAACGGTGAAGACGGTGCTCAGGAGCGTCTCGCAGTCGCCGAAGCGCTCCAGTGCGAGCTGGAGGCCATCCTCGAAGGTGAGGCACCTTACGACATCTTCGTGCGCTGGAAGTCCAAGGCCGAGCAACCTATAGGCTGGACCCCCGACCTCAACGACGGCGTGCGCCTCAACATCCGCCCGTTCATCTACGCCCGCGACGTCGGCAAAAAAGGCGCCGGCATCCTGCGCTGGACACCCAACATCAAATGGACCAAAGATCGCGGCAAGGACGTCGAGTCCACCCCCTGGTACACCCTCGGTCTGCAATATGACGAAGGCGAAGGTGCACGGATCAACGATCACCATTTGTCCTTGGCTGAAAAGCAGGCGGCAAGGAGCTAGTCCATGATTAAGTCCGTATACAATTACCCGGTTTCCACGCTGCTCGATATCGAGAGCGGGGTGGTCTATGCCATCCCCCGTTATCAGCGTGAATACACCTGGAGTCGGGCGCAGTGGGATGCGTTATTCGAGGATTTGCTGGACAACGAGTTGCATTATTTCCTGGGTTCGATCATCTGTATCAACCAGTCGCAAGATGCATTGACGGTGCAAAGCCTGGAGCTGGTAGACGGACAACAGCGCATGACCACGCTGTCTTTGCTGCTGGCGGCTATTTATCAGAGTCACCGTACTCTGCCGAATCTGGGTGTGGAGCAGCAGATTGAGCTCTATAACCTCAAGCACAAACTGGTGCTGAAGAAAAAGACGGATCAGCCGCGCCTGATTCCCCAGGTGCAAAACAACAACCAGCAAGACTACTTTGCGGTGCTCGGACAGACCGGCATTTTAGACGATGTGGATACTGTTCCGAATGCGGGTAACCGTCGTGTGTTGAAAGCCTTCCGGCATTTTGTCAGTCGTATTGAACTGTACTTGGAGCACAGCACTGACCCCATCGCCAGCTTGCAAACCCTGCTGGAGAAGGTAAACACCGCCACCCTGGTAAAGATTGAGGTCGCCGGGCATTCCGACGCCTATACCCTGTTTGAGTCGCTGAACAATCGCGGCGTACCGCTTACGGCCATTGACCTGATCAAGAACAAGTTACTGGCAGTTTTGGAGTCCAAAGACCCCGGCAGTATCGATACGCAATACAACCGCTGGAAGAAGGTGATTGACGCCCTGGGTGATGACTATGCCGTGCAGGAGCGTTTCTTCCGCCAGTACTATAACGGCTTCAAGACCGATTTGAAGGATGTCGTTTCAGTACCAGTGGCTACTAAGTCGAACCTTATGCAGGTGTATGAAAAGTTGATCGCTCATGATGCTGAGGGCTTTTTGCACGCAATGATTCGTCTTTCCAGCCGCTATGCTCAAATTGTCGGCTACCGTGCTGTGCCTGAGCAGCCAAAACTCTCCAGCCTACTGCTTTCGCTGGACCGCATTCAGGGTGCCGCCGCATATTTGCTGCTGATGGTGTTGATGGAGCGCCAAGCTGAGCTGGAGCTGAAGCATGAGCACCTTGAACAGGTCGTGAGTTTTCTGATTGCCTTCTTTGTTAGGCGCAATACGACCGACTTGCCGCCTACCCGTGATTTGACCCGTATCTTCATGGATGTGGCTGAGACCATCCGGGAGCTGAGTGCCGGCGATGTGGTCAGTCATATTCAGCACAGACTTAAAGCAGAAAGTGCCAGTGATGAGCAGTTCGAGAAAAGCCTCAAAGGTCCGATTTATGAAGACAATAAGGCAGTCTGTCGCTTTGTGCTCTGCGCCCTTGAAGAAAGCCGCATGACCCGGGAAACCCAAGTAGATCTGTGGGCGCTGAAAGGTAAACAGTACGTATGGACCATCGAGCATATCTTTCCCCAGGGTGAAAACATTCCTGACAGTTGGGTGCAGATGATTGCCGATGGGGATGCGAACGTGGCCGAGCAACACCGTCAGACATACGCCCACTGCCTGGGTAACCTAACCATCTCGGGCTACAACAGCGCTCTGGGCAACAAGAGCTTTGGGGAGAAGCAAAACCGCACCGACAGCCAGGGCCGAGAGGTTGGCTACAACAACGGCCTCTATCTGAATCAAGCACTGGCCACTGAGGACAGTTGGACAGTGGAGAAGCTAAAGGCGAGAACGGTACAGTTGGTGCTGGAAGTGCAGGCGAAGTATCCATTGGTTATTACGGTCGCATGATCAAGCCTGCTTAATGAATCCCAAGGATTGATATGAAACTGATTGATTTGCTGGCAACCGAAATCCGGAACAGCGCTGCCTACAACTCCAACGTGCAAGTTGCTCCCAGCGTAATTCTGTGGACGGACACCCTGCGCCAATGGGAGCCAGCATTGCCATTGCTGCAAGCTGCAATGCCGGAACTGATCGTGTTGGGTGACTACGCCCCCGAAAAGAAAGTAGGTCCTGCCATATGGATCAAATGTGTTGTGGAGAATGCGCTGCCCAGCATCGAGCTCCCAGCCGATCGAACACCGATCCTGTATTTACCGGGTGTGGAACGCCGTGACCTGCGTGCAATCGGTGCTTGCTCGGACTACCTCAAACCGCTGGCTGAGCTGCAGTATCGAGGTTGTTGGTGGATCTACAACAACTCTGGCCGTGATTGGACGGTGAACGCCTTTTTGATCTCCAGTAACGGCGGAGCAGGGCTGGATGTTGCCAAGGATGAGAAATCCCAACAAGCCATGCTACGTGTTTTACCTGAGATTCTGGAAAGTGAGCGTGATGAGCTGTGCAACCGCCGGCTCGAGGCAGCAGATTTCAATAAGTTAGTGAGCAGCGACCCGGTGCGTGATTTGCTCAGTTGGATGAATGACAGCAAAAGCTGCCGTGGCCGCTGGGACGGGTCACGCTGGCAAGCACTGGTTGGCATCTGCGAAACCGAATATCACTTCAATCCTGAGCAGGACGGGGAGCTGACGGCTGCCGAACTGCTGTGTCAACGTCAGGGGATTTGGGAGAGCGTATGGCAACGCTATGCTGAGTCTTGCCGCCACTACCCGTTCTTGCCGCATTTATTGCTCAAGGTCCAGCCTGATTTGGCTTCCAGCGGTGAAAGCTATCCGGCTATCAATTTGAGTGAAGAGGGATATCTGGAGCAGACGCTACAGCAGTTGCTTGAGCAAGATGCGGCCCTGGTTCGCCAAAACCTGCAGACCCTTGAGCAACGACATGCACAACGGCGTAGTTGGATTTGGTTTGAGCTTGATCTGGCTCCGTTGGCAGGCGTTCTTGGCCACCTGAGCCAAGTGGCTCAGAAGACCACAAAGGTCTTCTCCGGCGTTGATGCAGAGGAAATGGCGGCGCAGTATCGGGAGCACTATTGGCAGGTTGATGATCAGATGCTCCAAGCCTTGGCTTCACCCTTGTCCGCAAGCCAGCAAGTTCTTGTGCAGCAGATCCTCGCGCTGATCTACACGCCATGGTTGGATGAGGTGACGCGCAATTTCCAAGGTGTGATCAAATCTAAGGGCTATCCGGGTAGCAACCAGGTGAATGAAGCGACGGCTGAGTATGCCGTGGGTGGTGAAGTGGTATTTTTCGTAGACGGCCTACGTTACGACATCGCCCAGCGCCTGAATCAGGCTCTGCAAGGATTGGGAACAGTAACGCTTTCGACAAACTGGGCAGCTTTGCCTTCAGTGACGTCTACCGCGAAAGCAGCCGTGACACCGGTGCATAACCGGTTGACTGGCAGAACCACCGACCGGGATTTTGAGCCCAGCTTGCTGGACGAAGATAAGGACTTTTCAGCTTATTACCTGAAGAAGTTTCTGCAGGAAAAAGGCTGGCAATATTTGGATGAGGGCGATTCAGGCGACCCAACATCCAATGCTTGGGTTCAAAGCGGCGATATTGACAAAGAAGGCCATGTGAAGGGGCTCAAGTTGGCGGCGCGAGTTGATACCTTACTGGCTGAAGTCGTTGAGCGGGTTGAAGAACTCCTTGCTGCAGGCTGGCGCAAAATTCGTATCGTCACCGATCACGGTTGGATGCTGACGCCCGCACCTATGGTTAAGGTCGAATTGGCCAAGCATTTGACTGAAACGCGCTGGGGCCGCTGCGCGGTCATCAAGGACTCTGTGGACAGCGGTTATCAGCAGGTAGGTTGGTACTGGAACGGTGCTGTCAGCATTGCCATGGCTCCAGGTGCCTGTAGTTTCAAGTCAGGACAGCACTATGATCACGGTGGCCTAAGCCTGCAGGAGTGTTTGACGCCGGTGCTAGAGGTACGGAGCACACAAGCTCCAGTCAAGACCTCCGCGATCTCTGCAACACTTTCGGATCTGCGCTGGGTGGGATTGACCTGTAAAGTCCAGGCGCAAACCAGTGCTGGAGGGGTACTAGCGGTACTCAGAGCGCACCCGGCTGACCCGGATTCAGAGATCACCAAGCGCAAGCCGCTGAAAGAAGGCAAGTGCACTCTATTGGTAGATGATCAGTATGAGGGCACTACTGCTGTATTGGTGCTGCTGGATGACCAGGGCAATGTGCTGGCGAAAAAACCAACTCTGGTAGGAGATGAGTAATTGGAAATGGATACGCTGGACCGTAAGTCCGCGGAGGTCTTTGAGGGGTACTTGGTTCGCAAAGACCTGGTGCGCACTTTTGCGCGTCAATTTCCGGTTCCGACCTATGTCGTCGAGTTCATGCTGGGTAGATATTGCGCCTCAACCGATCCCATTGAAATCGAAGAGGGTTTGGAAATCGTTCAGCGGCAGCTGTCCGATCGTACTGTGCGTGCCGGCGAAGAAGAGCTGTTCAAGGCACGCGCCTATAAAACCGGCTCTGCCAAACTGATCGATATTGTCAGCGTGCGGTTTGTAGAAAAGGAAGGTGGCTACCTGGCGTCGTTGCCCAGCTTGAATCTCAATCGTGTGCGCATCCCAGACAAAATTGTTGATGACAACGAGCGTCTGCTGACCGGTGGCTTTTATGCTGAGGTGACGCTGGAGTACGACAGCATCATTGCTGAAGAAAAGGGGCACGCCTTTGGCATTGCAGAGTTGCGCCCCATCCAAATGTCCAAGCGCAATGTGTTGGATATCATGGCAGAGGCGCGTACCCGATTTAGCAGCGAAGAGTGGCGGGATTTCCTCACCCGCTCCATCGGCCTGGAGCCAAGCGCGCTGTCACCGCGAGCTATAGACGCCATCATGCTCCGCATGGTGCCGTTCGTGGAGCGCAACTACAACATGGTCGAGCTGGGGCCGCGGGGCACGGGCAAGAGTCACCTATTTCAGCAGATATCGCCCTACGCGCATTTGATCTCAGGCGGCAAGGCGACCATCGCCAAGATGTTCGTCAACAACGCCAGCGGGCAGCGCGGCTTGGTGTGCCAGTACGATGTGGTTTGCTTTGATGAGGTGAGCGGGATCTCCTTCGATACTAAGGAAGGGATCAACATCATGAAGGGCTACATGGAGTCCGGCGAGTTCAGCCGTGGGAAGGAAAGCATTCGAGCCGATGGCTCCATGGTGTTTGTCGGCAACTTCGATGTCGATGTCGAACACCAACAACGCGTAGGCCATCTGTTTGGCCCACTCCCAGCGGAAATGCGTGATGACACCGCCTGGATGGACCGGATCCATTGCTATCTCCCTGGTTGGGATGTACCTAAAATGAACAAGACTCTGACCACTGACCACTTTGGCCTGGTCAGTGACTTCTTCTCCGAATGTATGAGTCGCCTGCGTTTCCAGAGCCGCGTGTCTGCCATGCAGAATCGCGTTCACCTGGGCGGAGCACTCAGTGGTCGCGATACCAATGCGGTCAACAAAACCGTCTCCGGCTTGCTCAAGCTGATGTATCCAGGTCAGGACATGGTTGTGTCCGACGAAGATTTGGAATGGGCTACTCGTTTAGGGCTTGAGGTACGGCGTCGGGTCAAGGAGCAGCAAAAGCGAGTCGGAGCCGCCGAGTTTCGTAACACCCACTTCAGTTACTTCATTGGTGATGACGGGGTCGAGAAGTTCGTGGCTACGCCGGAGCTGCGCGCCGACAACGAAATCGGTGATGACCCATTGGAACCGGGCCAGATTTGGACCATCAGCGAAGGTGGGGCGGACATCGACGACAACGCTGGCCTGTATCGCATCGAAGTGAATGAAGGCCCTGGCTCTGGAGTACGCATCCTCAACAATCCTGCACCCGCAGCCTTCAAGGAGTCGCTGCGCTATGCCGAGCAGAATTTGTATGCTCGCGCAACTCAGCTTATCGGGGCCCGCGACCCACGCGCCCATGAGTTCTCCGTTCAGCTCCGAGCCTACGACGCCGCCAAACGCGGTTCTAAATTGGGGATGGCCGCGCTGATTGCTATGTGCAGCAGTTTGCTAAAAAAATCGGTGAAGGGCGGAGTAATCGTCGTCGGCGAAATTAACCTGGGCGGCTCTATCGAACCGATCAGCAGCGCAGTGAACATTGCTGAGCTGGCAGTAGAAAAGGGCGCGAGTGTGCTGCTCATGCCTGTCACAGCCAGGCGCCAGCTGTATGACCTGTCGGATGACATGGCAACCAAAATCGACATCCAGTTCTACCAGGATGCACGGGATGCGTTATTGAAAGCGATTGTGGAGTAGGGGGCACGCAAGCCAGTTGCGTACCGTTTAGCAAGTTATTGAAGAAGGGATAAAGAATGCCCTTCTTCTGCATAGTAAGCCCAGCGGGAGTTGCTACTAAAGATGGCATGAAAAGACGTTAATTAACCATGACTAGTCAATTAAAAAGCCGGCTTATGGCCGGCTTCTCGTTGACTAACTCAGTTCGTTTTTGACAAACCTCACCAGCCTTCAAAACGTACATCCGGCTCTTGCGGCCGGCTGTGGGACTTGGTCAGAAAGTGATCTGCCTTGTCGGTGCGAAGCGTGGGCTCGCAAATGTGGGGCGGAGGATACGCGGGTTTGCTTCAGAATCCCAGTGGTAAGTGGTGTGGAATCATTGGGTTAGGGGTGATTCAGGTGAAAAGCAGGGGGCTGCTGCGCAGCCCAGCGGGGATAAATCCCCTCGCCACAAAAGCTCCTGCCACAGCTCCTACTGCAGCTCCTACTGCAGTTCCTGCCACGGTTTCTGGTCTTGGGTGGGTTAGTCGAACACCGGCGGTCTCCGTTTGTTCAGGGTTGACCACCAGAACACCCAGCCAATCACCCGTATGTTCTGCGCATCGATCTGTTCAGCGCTGAAGACCTCGTCAGGATACGCAGCACAGTTATGACTACGCAGCCGTAACCGATTACCGGGAACGCGATGCAGGTATTTGATGCGCAGCATGCCGTCGTGTTCAAGCGCATAGATATGGCCGTCGACGATTTGCGTCAGGCCGCGGTCGATGGCGAGGGTGGAGCCGTCTTCGATGCGTTCGGCCATGCTGTCGCCGACCATGGTGATGCAGATGGCGTCGCCGGGGTCGATTTCCAGGGATTCGAGGTGGCTGCGGGGCAGGCGGATGGATTGGTCGGGGATTTCGACGATGTGGGTTTTGGTTTCGCCGGGGGCGATGGGGGCTTCCTTGTAGAAAGGCAGTTCGATGTCCGTGGGTTCCAGCACGGTGTAGACGCCGTCGTTTTCGGCGGCTTCATAGGTGGTGCCGGGGCCGAGGCCCAATGGGGTTTGGGGGCCTTCGCCGTGGGCGAGCCACTCCGGGCTGACGGTCAGCAGGCTGGCGATGGAGTGGATGCGCCCGGGCGGGATGCCACGGTTGAACCAGTTGTTCACGTGCTGGGATTTCACGCCGTATAACTTCGCGAAGTCGGCGGAACGAATATGGGCTTCTTTTAGAAGGGCTCTGAAGCGGTCGCCACTGGAGATCTTTTTCATAAACGGAAAGTTTAGGGGCGACTGTGTTTTCGGCAATAAACATGTCGTTCAAATATATAAGACGATCTTTCCGTTTGCAGGATCTGAAAGGGGCGGGCTAAACGCTGTTAAACAGTATTAATACAAGTTGGTATTAAGCATCATTAAGGCATAAAAAAACCCCGGTGCAAACCGGGGTTCTTCTGCAAATTCAGTTTCAGCCTTTGTAGGCGGCAACCGATTTGGTGATCGCTTCGCGGGCGGCGTCTGCACCGGCCCAGCCTTCGATCTTGACCCACTTGCCTTTTTCGAGATCTTTGTAGTTCGCGAAGAAGTGCTCGATCTGCTGGATCAGCAGCGGTGGCAGATCGGTGTATTCCTTCACGTCGACGTACAGTTGCGACAGTTTGTCGTGTGGCACTGCGATGACTTTGGCATCGCCGCCGCCGTCGTCGGTCATGTTCAGGATGCCGACTGGACGGGCGCGGATGACCGAGCCTGGGGCCACTGGGTATGGGGTCACGACCAGCACGTCGAGGGGGTCACCGTCGTCGGCCAGGGTGTTGGGGATGAAACCGTAGTTGGCCGGGTAGAACATGGGGGTGGCCATGAAACGGTCAACGAACAGGCAGTCGCTGTCTTTGTCGATTTCGTATTTGATCGGGGCGTGGTTGGCCGGGATTTCGATCGCGACGTAGATGTCGTTCGGCAGGTCTTTGCCAGCCGGAATCTTGCTGTAGCTCATTGGGCGGTGCCCCCGTTAGTTGACCAAATGACTGGTCGGATTGACCAAAAAGTGGCGGCGATTATAGGCATATTCGGCCGTCGATGCCACGTTACAAGGGTCTTAGAGACCTTAGTATGACGCCTGATAGACCGGATCTTCGGCTTGAAGTTGCCGCAGCCGGGCCAGCGGGTCCTGGCGGTAGAACGCCTTGAGCTGTTCATAGACCCGCGGGTACGCCTGGTGCAGCAGGTCTGGGGCGCTGAAGAAGTATTCGCTGGTGACGGCGAAGAATTCCGCAGGGTTTTCGGCGGCGTAGGGGTCGATGACGGTTTGTGCGTCGGGGTTGTGGTCCAGTTGCCGGTTGAGGTCGTCGAAGGCCTGTTGCATGGCGTCGGCCCAATCCTGGACGCGCATGTCGGCGTGCAGTGGCGGCAGGCCGTTGGCGTCGCCGTTGAGCATGTCGAGTTTGTGCGCCAGTTCGTGGATCACCAGGTTGTAGCCGTCCCAGCCGCCGCTGGCGAGCACGCCGTCCCAGGCCAGGATGATCGGGCCCTGGGGCCAGGCTTCGCCGCTGTGTTCGCCGTCCCATTCGTGCTCGATGCCGCTGGCGTCACGGTAGCGCTGGGGGCTGAGGAAGTCGTCGGGGTAGAGCACGATTTCGTGGAAGCCCTGGTACCAGTTCAAGTCGCCGAGGTGCATCAGCGGCAATTGGGCCTGGGCGGCGAGCAGCAGGCGTTGTTCCTGGAGCAGTTCGACGCCGGGCAGGGCGCTCAGGTGTTTGTCATGCAGGAACAGTACGCAGGCTTCGCGCAGCCATTGGTCCTCGGTGGCGCTGATGCCGTCGAGAAAGCTCAACTGGTGACGCACCCGCTGCCAGGTTTCCTCGCTGACGGGATGTTTGGCGAGGGTGCGTTGCCGGCGCCAGCCGCTCAGGGACCACATGGGGCGATCAGCGCGGATGGGCTTTCGAGGCGCTGGCGGCGAGGCGGCTGCGGATCACGCCGACGATCATTGGTACCAGCGACAGCAGGATGATGCCCAGCACCAGCAGCGACAGGTTCTGCTTGATGAATGGCACGTTGCCGAAGAAGAACCCGAGGGTGACCAGGCCGCCGACCCACAGGATGGTGCCCAGGACGCTGAAGGCGAAAAAACGCGGGTAGGGCATTTTTGCAACGCCGGCGACGAAGGGGGCGAAGGTGCGGATGATCGGCAGGAAGCGCGCCAGGGTCACGGTTTTGCCGCCGTGCTTGTCGTAGAAGTCGTGGGTTTGTTGCAGGTAGTCGCGGCGGAAGATTTTCGAGTTCGGGTTGCTGAACAGCCGTTCGCCTGCGGTGCGGCCAATGATGTAGTTGGTGCTGTCGCCGAGGATCGCCGCCAGCATCAGCAGGCCACCGAGTAGCACCGGGTCCATGCCGCCGCCGGCGGCTACCGCGCCGGCGATGAACAGCAGGGAGTCGCCCGGCAGGAAGGGCATCACCACCAGGCCGGTTTCGCAGAAGATCACCAGGAACAGGATGGCGTAGATCCACGGCCCGTAGTTGGTCACCAGCAGGTCGAGGTACACATCGAGATGCAGAATGAGGTCGAGGGGGTTGAAATCCATGCAAAGCACCTGTGGTCGCGGCCTGACTGGGTGGGGCCTGTGGGTCGGGCTTCGAGTAAGGCTACAGCGCGTGTAGCTTTTTCTTACAAGCCGGGAAGAGCGGCATTATACGAGGTCGAGGGTGGTGTGCGTGGTGAGTTTGTAGCTGGGGATGTCGGGAGGCTTCTGGCTGGGTGAAGAACTCTGTGGCGAGGGAGCTTGCTCCCGCTGGAGCGCGAAGCGGTCCCAAATGCAGCCAACCCGGTCTGCCTGATGCACCGCGTGCTCAGGTTCTGGGGCTGCTGCGCAGCCCAGCGGGGATAAATCCCCTCGCCACAACATTTCACCCAACCACAGGGGTTATCGATCGTTCCTACGCTCCGCGTGGGAATGCATCCCGTGACGCTCTGCGTCAAGCGGAACGCGGAGCGTCCCTGGCGGCATTCCCACGCGGGAGCGTGGGAACGATCAGTCCGCGGTAATCGGGTCAGAGCTCTTCGCTGATCGGCAACACGTAGTTCTTGAACTCGGTGTCTTCCTTGAAGCCGATGGACTCGTAGGTTTTCTGCGCCACGTCGTTGTTGCTGCTGGTGGAGACGCGCATGCGTACGGCGTTGGTTTCCTTGGCCATTTTTTTCGCGGTGCGGATCAGGTTGTCGGCCACCAGTTGGCGGCGGGCGTCTTCGGCGACGTAGATGTCGTTGAGGATCCACACGCGCTTGAGCGACAGTGACGAGAAGCTTGGATAGAGCTGGCAGAAGCCCAGCAACCGGTTGTCATCGTCATCGGGCAACGCCAGGTAGATCACCGATTCCTTGCGGCGCAGGCGTTTTTCGAGGAAGGCTCGGGACGAATCCGGGTAGGGCAGCGAGCCATAGAATTCCCGGTATTTGACGAACAATGGGGTCAGCAGGTCCAGGTGTTCCAGGGTCGCTTGGATAATCCGCATAGTAGGTCTCGTCTGCAAAGGTCGACAGATACTCGGACAACAACGGCGTTCTGCCGTGCTTCGATGCTGCCTGAAAGCGGATCAAAAACGCAAACTTGTAAACGGATCAGCTTCGGGGCGGCATCAGTAGGAAGTTACCTTTCATATCGGCGGTGTTTTCCGAGTCTAGAGTTTGGACCTGGGCTTCGTCCTTCAGGTTGACCCCCGAGAGCTGTCTGCGGCAGGCCTCGCGCATCAGGTAGATCAGGCGGTGGGCGGCCATGCCGTAGCTCAAACCTTCGAGCCGGACGTTGGAGATGCAGTTGCGATACGCATCGGTCAGGCCGACCTTGGGGTTGTAGGTGAAATACAACCCCAGGCTGTCGGGGGAACTGAGGCCGGGGCGTTCGCCGATCAGGATCACCGACATTTTTGCGCCGAGCCGCTGCGCCACCTCATCAGCCACCGCGACGCGGCCCTGTTCCACCAGAATCACCGGCGAGGTTGACCAACCATCAGCGGCGGTCTGTTCTTCCAGCCGCGCCAGGAACGGCAAGGTATGCCGATGCACCGCCAGCGCCGACAGGCCGTCGGCCACCACGATGGCCAGGTCTACGCCGCCGGGATTGGCCGCTGCGTAGTCCTCCAGGATTTGTACGGAGGACTCGTCGAGCCGTCGGCCCAGGTCCGGGCGCTGCAGGTAGCTGTTGCGGTCGCTGGCGGCGCTGTGCAGCAGCAGGCTTTCACGGCCGCGCTCAGTCAGTTGCGTGCGAATGCCTTCATGGTCGAAGGCCAGGTGCACGGCGTCCCGAGCCTGGGCGTGGGCGTACTGGAAGTCCAGTTGCGCCGAGGTCGGCAGGCTGGTGCCGGTGCGGCCCAGGGCGATGCGCGCCGGGGTGAGGTTGCGCAGATTCAGCCAAGGGTTTTGTGGATCTACAGGTTTTTTATCCATGGGCAGTTCTCTCATCCCAAATGCGGCTTATCCCAAATGAGCTAATGCGTGACGAAACGCCGGTGGCAGGTTGTCGCCGAACCGCACCCGGCCATCGGCCTGGGTGAAAATGCCCATGTTCGCCAGCCACGTTTCGAATTCCGGCGCCGGCTTCAGGCCCAGGGTCTGGCGGGCGTAGAGGGCGTCGTGGAACGAGGTGGTCTGGTAGTTGAGCATGATGTCGTCGGAGCCGGGGATGCCCATGATGAAGTTGATCCCGGCCACGCCCAGCAGGGTCAGCAGGGTGTCCATGTCGTCCTGGTCGGCTTCGGCGTGGTTGGTGTAGCAGATGTCGCAACCCATCGGCACGCCCAAAAGCTTGCCGCAGAAGTGGTCTTCGAGGCCGGCGCGGATGATCTGTTTGCCGTTGTACAGGTATTCCGGGCCGATAAATCCTACGACGGTATTCACCAGAAACGGCTTGAAATGCCGTGCGACGGCGTAGGCCCGGGTTTCGCAGGTCTGTTGATCGACGCCGTGGTGGGCGTTGGCTGACAGGGCGCTGCCCTGGCCGGTTTCGAAATACATCAGGTTGTTGCCCAAGGTGCCGCGATTCAGGCTCAGCCCGGCGTCGTAGCCTTCCTGCAAGACGTTCAGGTTGATGCCGAAACTGGCGTTGGCCGCTTCGGTGCCGGCGATGGACTGGAACACCAGGTCCAGGGGCACGCCACGGTTCGCCGCTTCAATGGAGGTGGTGACGTGGGTCAGCACGCAGCCTTGGGTCGGGATGTCGTAGCGCTGGATGATGGCGTCGAGCATTTCCAGCATGGCGCAGATCGACGCTGTGCTGTCGGTGGCCGGGTTGATGCCGATCATGGCGTCGCCATTGCCGAAGAGCAGGCCGTCGAGGATGCTCGCGGCGATCCCGGCGGGTTCGTCGGTGGGGTGGTTGGGTTGCAGGCGGGTCGACAGCCGCCCGCGCAGGCCGAGGGTGCCGCGAAATTTCGTCACCACGCGGATTTTCTGCGCCACCAGCACCAGGTCCTGCACGCGCATGATCTTCGACACGGCGGCGACCATTTCCGGGGTCAGGCCCGGGGCCAGCGCCCGCAGGCTGTGTTCGTCGGCCGCATCGCTGAGCAGCCAGTCGCGAAAACCGCCGACGGTGAGGTGGCTGACGGCGGCGAAGGCCTGTTTATCGTGGGTGTCGACGATCAGTCGGGTGACTTCGTCGTCCTCGTAAGGAATCAGCATTTCTTGCAGGAAATGGCTGAGGGGCAGGTCGGCCAAGGCCATTTGCGCTGCTACGCGTTCGCCATCGTTGAGCGCCGCGACCTCGGCCAGAAAATCCCCGGAACGCGCCGGGCTGGCCTTGGCCATCAGGTCTTTGAGGCTGTCGAAGCGGTAGGTCTGGGCGCCGACCGTGTGTGCAAAACTGGCCATACAGGTTCTCCGTGACGGCGCCGCTGGGCGGCGCCGTGGTTTTCGGCGTTTTACAACTTAGTGCAAGGCTTCTTCAGCTTTCTGAATGGCCGCGAATTCTTCTTCGGGCGTGCCTGCTACCAAGTGATGCCGACTGTAGAACGCGAAGTAAGCAATTAACACTCCATAGATGATCGCCGCGCCGATGACCACCCGCGGATCCACCAGAAAGCCCGCTACTACGGCGATGCACGCCAGCACCAGGGCCACGCCCGAGGTGAAGATGCCTCCCGGTGTGCGGTATGGCCGGTCCATTTTGGGGCGGCGGATGCGCAGGGTGATGTGCGCGGCCATCATCAGCACGTAGGAGATGGTGGCGCCGAACACCGCCACCAGAATCAGCAGATCGCCCTGGCCGGTCAGGGACAGCCCGAAACCGATGATGCCGGGGATGATCAGCGCCAATACCGGTGCTTTGCTTTTATTGGTTTCGGAGAGCTTGCGTGGCAGGTAACCGGCGCGAGACAACGCGAAGATCTGCCGCGAGTAGGCGTAGATGATCGAGAAGAAGCTGGCGATCAGGCCCGCCAGGCCCACCAGGTTGACGAAGTTGCCCATCCAGGTCGAGCCGCCGTAGGCCTTGGCCAGGGCTTCCACCAGCGGGTTGCCCGAAGCCATCAGCGCATTGGAACCCGCACCGCCTGGGCCGATCACCAGAATCAGCAGGGCAAACGCCACCAGCACCAGCATGGCGCCGATCAGGCCGCGCGGCAGGTCGCGCTTGGGGTTCTTGGTTTCTTCAGCCGCCAGCGGTACGCCTTCCACGGCCAGGAAAAACCAGATGGCATACGGAATGGCTGCCCACACGCCGACATAGCCGAACGGCAGGAATGGGCTGGCGCCCGTGGCTGCGGTGACCGGGATGTCCAGCAGGTTGGCGACGTCGAAGTGCGGCACCATCGCTACCAGAAACACGCCCAGTGCCAGGGCAGCGACGGCAGTGATGATGAACATCAGTTTGAGGGCTTCACCCACGCCGAATATGTGGATGGCGATGAAGATGATGTAGAACGCCAGGTAGATCATCCAGCCGCCAATGCCGAATAGCGATTGGCAATACGCGCCGATGAACACGGCAATCGCCGCCGGGGCGATGGCGTATTCGATGAGGATCGCCGTGCCCGTGAGAAACCCGCCCCAGGGCCCGAATGCGCTACGGGCAAAGCCATAACCACCGCCGGCGGTAGGAATCATCGAGGACAGCTCGGCCAGGGAAAAGCACATGCACAGGTACATCGCGGCCATCAGCAGCGTGGCAAGAAACATCCCGCCCCAACCGCCCTGGGCCAGGCCGAAGTTCCAGCCGGCGTAGTCCCCGGAAATGACATACGCCACCCCCAGGCCCACCAGCAGGACCCAGCCCGCCGCGCCTTTTTTCAGTTCACGTTGTTGGAAGTATTCGGAGCCGACTTTTTCAAAGTCGACCGAGGACGTTGCCGGTTGCGGGTTTGCTTGATCGCTTGGCATAAGGGTTTACCTGTTTTTATTGTTTTTTGGCCCTGTTGGAGCGGGGCTGCTCTTGGAACCGGTGTGTTGCATACAGCAGGGATGCAAGCTTGATTGTTCCCACGCTCTGCGTGGGAACACAGCCAGGGACGCTCCGCGTCCCAAAGAGCCGAACGCGGAGCGTCCGTAGAGGCGTTCCCACGCAGAGCGTGGGAACGATCGGCCGGGCACAAATTTCCCGTAGGTTAGAAGAACCCCAACGGATTGATGTCGTAGCTCACCAGCAGGTTCTTGGTCTGCTGGTAATGGTCGAGCATCATCTTGTGGGTTTCACGACCCACGCCGGACTTCTTGTAACCACCAAACGCCGCATGAGCCGGGTAGAGGTGGTAGCAGTTGGTCCAGACGCGACCGGCCTTGATCGCCCGGCCCATGCGATAGGCGCGGTTGATGTCGCGGGTCCAGAGACCGGCGCCGAGGCCGAACTCGGTGTCGTTGGCGATGGCCAGGGCTTCGGCTTCATCCTTGAAGGTGGTGATGCTCACCACCGGGCCGAAGATTTCTTCCTGGAACACGCGCATCTTGTTGGTGCCCTTGAGCAGGGTTGGCTGGATGTAATAACCCGTGGCCAGGTTGCCCTCGAGTTTTTCCACCTTGCCGCCGGTCAGCAGTTCGGCACCTTCGCCCTTGGCGATTTCCAGGTACGAAAGAATCTTGTCGAATTGCTGCTCGGACGCCTGGGCGCCGACCATGGTGTCGGTGTCCAACGGGTCGCCGCGCTTGATCTGCAGGACTTTGTTCATCACAACTTTCATGAACTCGTCGTAGATCGACTCCTGCACCAGGGCGCGGGAAGGGCAAGTGCAGACTTCACCCTGGTTGAAGAACGCCAGCACCAGGCCTTCGGCCGCTTTCTCAATGAAGCTCGGCTCGGCCTGCATGATGTCTTCGAAGAAGATGTTCGGCGACTTGCCGCCCAGTTCCACGGTGGACGGGATGATGTTCTCAGCCGCGCATTTCATGATGTGCGAGCCGACCGGGGTGGAGCCGGTGAAGGCGATCTTGGCGATGCGCTTGCTGGTGGCCAGAGCTTCACCGGCTTCCTTGCCGAAGCCTTGCACCACGTTCAGTACGCCAGGCGGCAGCAGGTCACCGATCAGCTCCATCAGCACGCAAATGCCCAATGGGGTTTGCTCGGCGGGCTTGAGCACCACGCAGTTACCGGCGGCCAGGGCCGGGGCGAGTTTCCACGCGGCCATCAGCAGCGGGAAGTTCCACGGGATGATCTGCCCGACCACGCCCAGCGGTTCATGGATGTGATAGGCCACGGTGTTGCCGTCGATCTCGGCGGCGCTGCCTTCCTGGGCGCGCAGGCAACCGGCGAAGTAACGGAAATGGTCGGCGGCCAGGGGGATGTCGGCGTTGAGGGTTTCGCGCACGGCCTTGCCGTTGTCCCAGGATTCGGTGATCGCCAGAACCTCAAGGTTTGCTTCGATGCGGTCGGCGATTTTCAGCAGGACCAGCGAACGGGCCTGGGCGGACGTGGCGCCCCAGGCATCGGCAGCGGCGTGGGCGGCGTCCAGGGCTTTTTCGATGTCTTCGGCCGTGGAACGCGGGAATTCGGCAATGGGCTGGCCATTGACCGGGGAAGTATTGGTGAAGTACTGACCTTTGACAGGCGCGACGAACTCGCCGCCGATGTAGTTACCGTATTTGCTCTTGAACGAAACGATAGCGCCTTCAGTACCGGGGTGAGCGTAACGCATGATGAGTTCTCCTTGGCTTTTGTGCTTATACGGGAGGCCGCGCAAAATTGAGCGCTGGTAATTAAGCCTAGAGCAAAGGTCGGGCCACTGCCTTGCAGGGCCCGTAAATCAAGACTTTAGGAGCAGTTCGTCGGACAAACGGATGCCCTGCGTGACGATAGCGATACAGCGGGTGTGACAGTTTGTGCCAGATGCGAGACAGTCTGTGACTGACAGGTCGCGCCAGCATTGCAAAGGTGGGTGGGCTGGAGGATGCTGGGCCTCACCAGTTGGCCTGCCCAGCAAAGTTGTGGCGAGGGGATTTATCCCCGTTGGGCTGCGAAGCAGCCCCCAAAGCAGCCAACTCGATCAATCTGATACACCGCATGCTTAGGTTTCAGGGCTGCTTCGCAGCCCAGCGGGGATAAATCCCCTCGCCACAGGTTAAGTGTTGAACATTGGTTAAATGTTAAACAGTTGCTCCAGTGAGGCAGGTCCTTCGAGGAGAAATAATAAGAAATGCACAGCAACCACTTGAGTCGCCATGCCCAACAAGTCCTGACGGTCACCCAGGGCAAGGCCCATTTGCAGGGCCCTGGCAGCGATCCGTCGATTGCCCGTTCCTGGCTGCGCTGCCTTGAGGACTATCACCTCGACCCGGCGCAAAACCTGGCGCCGACGGTGCTTGAGCATGGCCGGGTGCTGGAAAGCCGCGAGCGCCTGCAACAGGTGTTGCACATCGCCGGCACGGAAATGACCAGCCTGCATCAACAACTCTCCGGCGCCGGCCACGCGGTGCTGCTGACTGACGCGCGCGGCGTGATCCTCAACTGTGTCACCGCCCCCAGCGAGCGCAAGATTTTCGAACGGGCCGGCCTCTGGCTCGGCGCCGACTGGAGCGAAGCCTGCGAAGGCACCAACGGCATCGGCACCTGCCTGGTGGAGCGCCAGGCCCTGACCATTCACCAGGAAGAACACTTTCGCGGCCGCCACACCGGCCTGACCTGCTCGGCCAGCCCGGTTTTCGATCCCCATGGCGAACTGCTCGCGGTGCTGGATGTGTCATCGGCCCGGCCGGACGTGTCGCGCCAGAGCCAGTTCCACACCATGGCCCTGGTCAACCTCTCGGCGAAGATGATCGAGAGCTGCTATTTCCTGCGCTGCTTCGACAATCAATGGCTGCTGCGTTTTCACTTGCAGGCCGAGTCCGTGGGGTTGTTCAGCGAGGGGCTGCTGGCGTTCGACGGCGAAGGGCGGATCAGCGCGGTCAACCAGAGCGCGCTGAACCTGTTGGGGCATATTCGCGGTGGCTTGCTGGGTCAGCGGGTGGAAGACTTTTTCGATTGTTCACTGGATGAGCTGCTCGGACGGGCCAGCACCCAGGCCAGCGCCAGTTGGCCGTTGCGCACCCGTGACGGGCGGCACTTGTTTGCCGTGTTGCGGGGGCAGCCGCGCAGTGTGCCGGTCCCGGTCGTCCCTGCGTTTAAAGCCATCGAGCCCGCCCGGTTACCGGGCATCTGCCTGGGGGATGCGGTGTTGCAAGAGCATTTTCGCAAGGCGCTGCGGGTGTTCGAGCGCGATGTGCCGCTGCTGATCCATGGCGAAACCGGCTCTGGTAAAGAAGCCTTCGCCAAAGCCGTGCATCACGCCAGCCAGCGTGCCGGGAAAAACTTCGTGGCGCTTAACTGCGCAGCCATCCCGGAAAGCCTGATCGAGAGTGAGCTGTTCGGTTATCGCGGCGGCAGCTTCACCGGTGCGCGCAAGGAAGGCATGCGCGGCAAGCTGCAACAGGCCGACGGTGGCACGCTGTTTCTGGATGAGATCGGTGACATGCCCCTGGCCTTGCAGACCCGTTTGCTGCGGGTGCTGGAAGATCGCCAAGTGGTGCCCATCGGTGGCGAACCCGAAGCGGTGAACGTGCGCATCATCAGCGCCACCCACCGTCAGTTGCTTGATCGGGTGCGCGACGGCAGTTTTCGCGAGGACTTGTACTATCGCCTCAACGGCCTGGAGATCCCTTTGCCGGCGTTGCGCGAGCGCAGCGACAAGTCCCAGTTGCTGGATTTTCTGTTGGCCGAAGAAGCGGGCGCCGAAGCAGTTGCCATCGACGAACCGGCGCGCCAGGCATTGTTGAGTTTTGATTGGCCGGGCAACGTGCGGCAACTGCGCAATGTGCTGCGCACCCTTGCTGCGTTGTGCGACGGCGGGCGGATCGGGCTGGAGGATCTGCCGGCGATGATTCGCCAGTGTCCGGTGGCGTTGGTTGAAACCGTGGCGGAACGCCCGCTGGAAGATGCCGAACGGTTGGCGCTGCTCGATGCCCTGGAGCGCCAGCGCTGGCACATGACCCACACCGCCGAACAACTGGGCATCAGCCGCAATACTCTCTACCGGAAGCTGCGCAAGCACGCCATCGCCCGCTGAACCGCGTCGCGGCCATTCGCGAGCAAGCCCGCTCCCACATTCTGACCGCATTCTTCCTGAAAGAGCTCGGTCAACTGTGGGAGCGAGCCTGCTCGCGATGGCGGCAGCACATTCAGCATCAATGCAAACTGACCCACCGCTATCGCGAGCAAGCTCGCTCCCACAGAGGATTTGCGCTGTTCTGATGGTTGCAGTTCGAAACACAAGGTGCGATTTCCCCCTCCCTACGCTAACCTGCGGCCATGTTTACGAGGTCGACTATGCACATCCATATTCTCGGTATTTGCGGCACTTTCATGGGCTCGATGGCTGTCTTGGCCAAGGAGCTGGGCCATCACGTGACCGGTTCCGACGCCAACGTCTACCCGCCGATGAGCACGCAGCTGGAGGCCCAGGGCATTGAACTGACCCAAGGCTACGACCCGGCGCAACTGGACCCGGCGCCGGACCTGGTGGTCATCGGCAACGCCATGTCCCGTGGCAATCCGGCGGTTGAATACGTGCTCAACAAAGGCCTGCCTTACGTGTCCGGCCCGCAATGGCTGGCCGACCATGTGTTGCAGGGCCGTTGGGTCCTGGCCGTGGCCGGCACCCATGGCAAGACCACCACCAGCAGCATGCTCGCCTGGGTGCTGGAACACGCGGGCATGAGCCCAGGCTTCCTGATCGGCGGCGTGCCGCAGAATTTCTCGGTGTCGGCGCGCCTGGGCGGCACGCCGTTCTTCGTGATCGAGGCCGATGAATACGACAGCGCGTTCTTCGACAAACGTTCGAAGTTTGTCCACTACCGCCCGCGCACCGCGATCCTCAACAACCTTGAGTTCGATCACGCCGACATCTTCCCCGATCTGCCGGCCATCGAGCGGCAGTTCCACCATTTGGTGCGCACCATTCCAAGTGAAGGCCTGGTCATCCATCCGACCACCGAGCCCGCGTTGCAACGGGTGATCGAAATGGGCTGCTGGACCCCGGTGCAAACCACCGGCGCCGGCGGGCAGTGGCAAGTGAAGTTGCTCAAGGACGACGGTTCGCAGTTCGAAGTCATGTTCGAAGGCGTGGCCCAAGGTGTGGTCGATTGGGACATGACCGGCCAGCACAACGTCGCCAACGCCCTGGCCACCCTGGCGGCGGCCCGTCATGTGGGCGTGGTGCCGTCCCTGGGCATCGCCGCGCTGAGTGCGTTCAAAAGCGTGAAGCGGCGGATGGAAAAGGTCGCGGAAGTGCGCGGCATCACCATCTATGACGACTTCGCCCACCACCCGACGGCCATCGCCACCACCCTCGACGGTTTGCGCAAGCGCATCGGCGATGCACCGCTGATTGCCATCATCGAGCCGCGTTCCAACTCCATGAAACTCGGCGCCCACCGCGACGGCCTGCCGGAAAGCGTGGTGGATGCCGATCAGGTGATCTGGTACGCACCGGCCAACCTGGGCTGGGACCTGGGCGCCACCGCCGCGTTGTGCACGGTGCCGTCGATTGTCAGCGATTCCCTGGAAGGCATCATCGAGCGCGTGAAGAGCCAGGCCCAGCCCGGTACTCACGTGGTGATCATGAGCAACGGCGGCTTCGGCGGCCTGCACGGCAAGCTGGCCGAGGCACTGAAATGAACACGCGCCTGGAGAGCAACGGCCCCGACCGCATCACCCTGGCCATGACCGGTGCTTCCGGCGCCCAGTACGGCTTGCGCCTGCTCGATTGCCTGGTGCGGGAAGACCGCGAGGTGCATTTCCTCATCTCCAAGGCGGCGCAATTGGTGATGGCCACCGAGACCGACGTCACCCTGCCGGCCAAGACCCAGATGATGCAGGCCTTCCTCACCGAATACACCGGTGCGGCGGCGGGGCAGATACGTGTGTATGGCAAGGAAGACTGGATGTCGCCGGTGGCCTCGGGCTCCGGGGCGCCGGCGGCGATGGTGGTGGTGCCGTGTTCCACCGGTACGCTCTCGGCGATTGCCACCGGTGCCTGCAACAACCTGATCGAGCGCGCCGCCGACGTGACGCTCAAGGAGCGTCGCCAGTTGATCCTGGTGCCGCGTGAGGCGCCGTATTCGAGTATTCATCTGGAGCACATGCTCAAGCTGTCGAACATGGGCGTGACGATTCTGCCGGCCTCTCCGGGTTTTTATCACCAGCCACAGACTATCGATGACCTGATCGATTTTGTGGTCGCGCGGATTCTCAATCTGCTGAACATCCCCCAGGACATGCTGCCGCGCTGGGGCGAGTACCATTTGAGCAGTGATGAATAAGCTGCTGGTGGTGCTGCTGGCGCTGCAACTGACCGGCTGCGCCACCGCCCGTACCCTGGACGCCGCCAAACCCGGCGCGCCGGTGGTGTATGCGGGCACGCGCCTGGACTTGTATGCGCTTAACGGTGGCTGTTGCGCCAAGGACCGCTTTGGCGCCGAAGCGCCGCGTTACCCAGGCGTGGATCTGCCGGCCAGTGCGTTGCTCGATACCTTGTTATTGCCGTTGTCGTTGCTGACGGTGATTGGCGTGGGGTTTCAGGCTACGGGTGGGTTGTAACCAGCGCTACAATCCAACATGGATGTAAGCTGGGCCACCGCTATCGCGAGCAGGCTCGCTCCCACATTGGTACGCATTCCTTCTGAAGAACTCGGTCAACTGTGGGAGCGAGCCTGCTCGCGATGGCGTCCGCCCAGGCGCCGCAATTATTTGCCCAACTTACGCAACTCATCCGACTCCACCACCCGCACCCCTTCCTGTTCTTCCAGGGCCAGGCGCCACATGGCGCGGGCCAGTTGGCAGGCTTCGATGCCGTGGTACTTGCCGGGGATCAGCCTCGACAAGGGGCCGGCCAATTGTTCGGCCAACCGCGGTTCGGTGCGTTCGCCCAGTAGCAGGGAAGGGCGGCAGAGGGTCAGCTGTGGCCAGTCCTGGGCCTTGAGGGCGGCTTCCATTTCGCCTTTGACCCGGTTGTAGAAAATCGAAGAACTCGGGTCAGCCCCCAGCGCGCTGATCACGATCAGGTGCCTTGCGCCCAGCTCACGGGCACGCTTGGCGAAGGCCACCACCAGGTCCAGGTCCACCGCGCGAAACGCCTGTTCTGAGCCGGCCTTCTTGATGGTCGTGCCAAGGCAGCAAAATGCGATGTCCACCTGGCCACTGAGGCGGGGCAGCAGTTCGGCTGTTTCACCGACCGGGTTTTCCAGGTGTGGATGCTCGGCCAGCGGCCGACGTGAAGGCGCCAATACACGTGTGATGGTCGGCTCGTTGAGCAGCCGGTCCAGTAGATGTTCCCCGGTCAACCCGGAAGCTCCGGCAAGCAAAACATGCTGAGGCGTCAAGTACATAGTGTTTCCCCCTTGATACGATTCAGCTTAGTTGCTCTTTTGGGCCTCGTCGTTCAATGCCGTACTTTGTAATGCTTTTCGCGCCTGTTGCTTGCGCAATAGCTGCCAATGGGAAAGGACGGTCCTGGGCGCCCAGATCTGCGGCTCGGAAGCTTCGAAATTGTCCGCCTGTTCCCGCTCGGCCACGGTGGCCTTGGCACGCTTGAAGGCTTGCTCAAGATCGTCGGTCTGGTTCAGTGCCTGCGCGAACAGGGCGTCGCCGAAGTAGGTGAAGTTGGCCTCCTCGGAGCAGCCGAACGACACCCGATCGGCGCGGGAAGCGGTCATGATCAAGGTGCGTTCATCCTTGAGTGCCGGGATGAAGCCGCCGGAATAACAGGCCGAAATCACCACGATCTTGTCGCGATCCTTCAGCGGCGCCAGCACCACGGCCAGTTCATCGGCGGGCAGGTCGGCCAGCTCCATGCGCGGCTGGTCGAGCACCAGTTCGTGTTCGCTGGTGCCGTGGCTGGTCAGGTAGATGAAGATCAGGTCTTCCGGGCCGCTGCGTTCGGCCAGGGCGCTGGCGGCGCGGCGCAGGCTTTCGCGAGTGGCCATGGGCCGGTCACCGAGGTGATCGCGGTGGTTGACCAGGCGGATCTGGCCGAACGCGCCAAAACGGCTGGTGAGCATATTGGCGACGTAGTCGGACTCGCGCAGGAACACACTCTGCTTGCCGTCGCCGCCCACCGTCAGGCTGTACAGCTCCACCGCAGGGGTCGAGGCCGGGATATTGGCCAGGGCATTTTCCAACAGGCGCCCCTGGGCCAAAAGGCCGAGCTCGAGCACATCCGGCAGTAGCCGCCCGCCAGCGTCGCGTACTCGCAGGCCGTTGGCCCAGGTGCCGCTTTGCACGGTGCCATCGGTCAGCGCCAGGGTGCCGCGCCCGTGGTAGGTGTCGTTCTCGAACTGGCCGATATAAAAGCTGCCGTCGGGCAGGTTCAGCCGGCCCTCGCCGCTAAAGCGCCAGTCATTGAATTGACCGAGGTAGTGGCTGCCGTCGGCACCGATCAGTTGGCCCTTGCCGGTGAGCGCGCCTTCCTTGAACTGGCCAATCCAGACATCGCCGTCGGCATTTTCATAACGACCGCGACCGCTGAGCTGGTTGTTCTTGAACCCGCCGATGTAGACATCGCCCTCGGCGCTGTTGAAGGTGCCTTTGCCCTGGAGCTGGCCGTCGACGAAATTGCCGGTGAACTGGTTGCCACTGGCATCGAAGCGCTGGCCTTCACCGTTGGGTTTGCCGTTGACGAACGGCCCCTGGTATTGGCTGCCGTCCTCAAGCTCCAGGCGCCCGAAGCCGGAATAGCGGTCGGCCTTGAATTCGCCGCGGTAGACCATGCCGTGTTCCTTGAGCGTGCCTTCACCGTCGCGCCGGCCTTGCTTGAAGCCGCCGGTGTAGCTGCTGGTGGGCGTGGTCAGGCTACCCTGGCTGTTGAACAGGCCCTGCTGGAACTGGCCGCGATAGACCTCGCCATTGCTGCCGTGCCATTCCCCGGTGCCGTGCCACTGGCCTTTGTCGAACTGCCCGGCGTACCAACTGCCGTTGGGGTAGTCGACACGCCCCTGGCCTTGCAGCAAACCGTCCACTAGGTCGCCGCGATAGCGTCCGCCGTCGGGCAGGCGCGCGTCGGGAGGCAACAGCGATTCGCCGTCGCCGCAAGCGGTGAGCAGCAGGGTCAGGGCCAAAGGGAGAAATGAGCGCATAACGGGATCCAGATAATCAGGTCACGAGTATGCCGTAGCAATGCGCGTCAGGAGAAGCGATGCGAAACTGCCGCAGCGGCTTCGCATCCGCGAGGGGCTACACGAAGCAGAGCGACAGGGGCTCAGCGATGTAGGCCGGTTTGTCCGAACCTTCGATTTCCAGGGTAGCGGTGGCCTTGAGCAGCCATTGGCCGGGTTTCTTCTCGGTCACGTCCACCAGGTCGACCTTGAGACGGACCTTGGAGTCGACTTTCACGGGCTGAATGAAACGCACGCTGTCCAGTCCGTAGTTGACGACCATCTTCACGCCTTCGGGCAGGATCAGGATGTCTTCCATGAGCTTGGGCATCAGCGACAGCGACAGGAAACCGTGGGCGATGGTGCTGCCGAACGGTGTCTGCGCGGCCTTGACCGGATCGACGTGGATGAACTGAAAGTCGCCAGTGGCTTCGGCGAACAGGTTAATGCGATCCTGATCGATGGTAAGCCATTCGGAACGTCCAAGTTCCTTGCCGACATAATCTTTGAGCGCTGCAACGGGAACGTAGGGCATTGAGACTCTCCTTGGGTTCATCGGTTTTGTCTTTTTTGGAACGGGGATCGGCGTCCCCGGAGAACCACTGTAGATCAACATGACGGGCAGGGCAGGTCATCGACCATGCTTTTTACGAATGCCGACCCATAGCGCGGGCGTGCTTATAATGCGCGCGCATTGTTTGCGTACGTGTTGCTGGGGAGGATGAAGGATGTTGCTACGGGGCCTGACCTGGCTGGTGCTGTTCCAATTGCTGGGCACCGCCATCAATCATTTGTTCCTGCCGGTGCTGCCGGGGCCGATCATTGGCCTGCTGTTGCTGCTGGGCTATCTGGTCATCCGTGGTGAAGTCGGCGAGCCATTGAACCTGGCGGCCGGCAGCCTGCTGCGCTACTTGCCGTTGCTGCTGGTGCCGCCGGCGGTGGGGGTGATGGTGTACGCCCGGGCCATCGCTGCCGATTTCTGGGCCATTGTCGGTGCGCTGGTGCTGTCGTTGATCCTGTCCATGGCGTTTACCGGTGTGCTGATGCAGCGCCTGGCCCGGCGTCACGCCCCCGAGTCGGAGGATGGGCAATGATGCTTGATTGGCAGGGCGCCTGGAGTTCGGTGATCCATCATCCGCTGTTTGGTATCGGCATCACCCTGGGCGCCTATCAACTGGTGCTGGCGGCGTTCGAAAAGACCCGCTGGGTGTTCCTGCAGCCGGTGCTGATGTCAATGTTGCTGCTGATCGGTGTGCTGGTCGGCTGCGGCATCAGCTACGCCGAGTACCGTGAGAGCACGGAAATTCTCAGCATTCTGCTGGGGCCGGCCACCGTCGCGCTGGCGGTGCCCTTGTACCTGAACCTGCGACGGATCCGGCAATTGTTCTGGCCGATTTTTACTACGCTGGTGATAGGCGGGGTGTTCGCCACGGGCTCTGCGGTGGTGTTGGGCTGGGCTTTTGGCGCCGAACACATGATCCTGATGACCATGGCGCCCAAGTCGGTGACTTCACCGATCGCCATGCTGGTGGCCGAGCAGATCGGCGGCGTAGCGGCCATGGCCGCGGTGTTTGTGTTGATCACCGGGGTGCTCGGGGCGATTCTGGGCCCGAGCATTCTGACCAAGCTTGGGGTCCATAGCCCAGAAGCCCGTGGCATGGCCCTGGGCCTGACGGCACACGCGGTCGGCACGTCCGTGGCGTTGCAGGAAAGCGAAGAGTCCGGCGCCTTTGCGGCGCTGGCGATGAGTCTGATGGGCGTGGCCACGGCGGTGTTGCTGCCGTTGGTGGTGTCGATGACGGTTTAAGGAACTGCTTATGAGCTTGCCGCTTTTCCCGTTGAACACGGTACTGTTCCCCGGTTGCATCCTCGATTTGCAGATTTTCGAGGCGCGTTACCTCGATATGATCGGTCGCTGCATGAAAATGGGCGAGGGGTTCGGGGTGGTGTGCATCCTCGATGGCGAGGAAGTCGGCATCGCCCCCGACGGCTTTGCGCGGGTGGGCTGTGAAGCGCGAATCACCGATTTCTCCCAGCAGGACAACGGGCTGCTGGGCATTCGCGTGCAGGGTGGACGACGTTTTATCGTGCACAGCAGCAGTGTCCAGGCCGATCAACTGACCGTCGCTGAAGTCGAGTGGCTGGAGGATGAGCCGGAACAACCGCTGCAGGATGAGGATGCCGACCTGGTGGCGCTGCTCAAGGCCCTGGCCGAACACCCGATGGTCGAGGCCCTGAACATGGGCACCGAAGCCACCGGCCAGCAGTCGCTCGCCAATCAACTGGCCTACCTGCTGCCCTTCAATGAACTGGACAAGCTCGACCTGCTGCAACTCGATGATCCTCAGCAGCGGCTGGATGCAATCCAGGCGTTGCTTGATGAGTTGCAGGGCGAACTGTTCGCCTGAGGGCGCTCATCACTGACCAGGCTGATCTCTTGTGGGAGCGAGCTTGCTCGCGATAACGGTGGCTCAGTTTGCATCAATGCTGAATGTACCGACGTCATCGCGAGCAGGCTCGCTCCCACAGTTGATCTTCAGTGACCACAAAGGGGCGTTTCACGGCCGATTCCCTGTGGGAGCGAGCCTGCTCGCGATAGCTGGCTGCCGGCCTCAATAGGCATACCGCAGCATCCCATTGGGCAGGTGGCGCAGTGCGAAGAAGCTGAATGCCGCCACCATCGCCGGCAGAATCAACCACCAGATTTTCGGCGGCATGGCCGGCAGCGGGGTCTGGCGCTGGCTCAGCCAGAGCATCGCTGCGCAGACACAGGCGGCGAGCATGGCGCCGGCGACGATGTCGCTCGGCCAATGGGCGCCCAGGTACACCCGCGACAGGGCAATGGCCAGCGCCGGCAAACAGCCCAGCAACAGCCAGGTCAGGCGCAGGCGTGGCGGTTGCCCGCGACCGGCCAGGATGGCCAGCGCCAGGAACAGGGCAAAGGCGCCGGAGGCATGACCGCTGGGCATGCTGTAGCTGGTCAGCGGCTCGCTCAGGACTTCCGGGCGTACACGGGCGAAAAAGTGCTTGGTGCCGGTATTGGCCAATGCGGTGAACAGCATCGTGGCCCCGGCAAAGATTGCCTGGCGCCATTGGCGCGCCAGCAATAGCAACCCGGTCAGCAGGGCGCTGAAAATCAGCATGTAGTGGAATTCGCCGATCAGCGTGAAGGTCACGGCGATTTCGTCCATTGTCGGGCTGCGATGTTCCTGGACCAGAGCCACCAGCCCCTGATCGAAAGCTGTGAGGTAGCGAAAGCCGATGAACAGCCCGATCAGGATCACCAGGCCCAGACCTGCGATCAGCGCTGAGGCATGTCGATGGCGCCGCAGGCTGCTGTTGACGCTCAATGCGATCATCACCGCGATGCTGCCAATCACGACACCGGCCTGTGGCCAGAAACCCTCGGGCAACGGCAGGCGGATCGCTGCGCCAGTGGCCCAGCCGGGCAGCAGGTACGCCACGCTCCAGCCGGCGGCGGCCAACAGGCTGACGGCGGCGAAGCGCGGGAAGGGCATGTCGAACATCCCGGCCACCATCGGCAACATGGGCCGCAGCGGGCCAATGAAGCGCCCCACCAGCAGGCTGGCGATGCCGTAGCGCTGGAAATAGCTTTCCGCCGCGCTCATCCATTCGGGGTGATGCCGCAGCCCCGGCAGGCGCCGGATGTTCTGGTGAAAATGCCTGCCCAGGAAATACGACACCAAGTCCCCCAGCAAACCGCCCAGCAGGCCCAGCAGCAAAGTCTCGCCCAGGGACAACGCGCCGCTGCCGGCCAGGACCGCGACCGCAAACAGCAGCACCGTGCCCGGCACGAGCAACCCGGCGATGGCCAGGCACTCTACACACGCAACGATAAACACCGCCGCCGCCAGCCATTGCGGGTTGGCGGTCAGCCAGCCAGTGATGCTATCGAGCCATGGGCCCATAAAAACAACTCCATTTCCATTGAGCATTAAGCGGCATGCATTTTTTACTGTGGGAGCGAGCCTGCTCGCGATAGCGGTGTATCAGCCAACCTCTGATTCGACTGACCTGGCGCCATCGCGAGCAGGCTCGCTCCCACAGGGTTGGGCAGTGTGGCGTTCAGGAAAGCAAAAAATAATCCCGCCCTTCGACCTGTCCGCGACGCAGCGGGTTCCGCGTGCACCAGGGGGCGTAGGCCGCGTCGACGAAGCGGTAGAGCAGGTGTTCATCCCGTCCCAGTGGGATGCCCAGGCGGGTGGTCTGGATCACATTGACTGTCGGCACGCCCACGTCTTCCACCAGCAATCGTTCCGGGTCGAAGCGTTTGGCATCCCACTGCGGCACTTTCAGCCCCAGGGCCTTGCACAACAACGTCTGGCCGGCGCAAAGCTTTTGCGAGGGGCGCGGGCGGCCTTGGGCGTCGGGGTTGTTGAGCAGCATCTGCGCCAGGCTTGCCGGGCCGGAAACAGTATCGACCCACGGGTATGCCGATTTGATCAGCACCGCATTGCCGGGGCCATGGGCGCTGAAATTCAGCGAATCGCCACCCCGGGCGTAATACATATAGATGTGGCCGCCATCCAGAAACAAAGCCTTACGTTTTTCCGTGTAGCCCAGCGAAGCGTGGCTGCCCTTTTCAGCGAAGTAATAGGCTTCGGTTTCGATGATCCGCGCGCTGAGCCACAGGTCACCGACCTTGTGGCGAATGACTTTGCCCAGCAGGTCCCGGGCGAGCACCTGGGCATCGCGATCAAAAAAACCGTCGGGCAGGGCGTTTGGCAGTGGGGGCGAATCGGTCATGGCGTGAGACGAAGGGAGGCCAAAGGAAGCGCGATGATAGCAATGGAAAGCTTAATCGGCGCTGAACAGCGACTATTTGCGCAGGTTTTGCTCTTCCGCCGGTCACCACTGTGAGTCCACGCTGTTAGTCGAGGGATACGACAGCTATAATCTGCCGCTTTCCCCTTTGCCAAGACCACACAGACCATGACTGAGTCCGTTCTTGACTACATGACCCGCCTGGGTCGCGCCGCTCGCCAGGCGTCGCGCATCATCGGCCGTGCCAGCACCGCGCAGAAAAACCGCGCCCTGCTGGCCGCCGCCAATGCGCTGGACGCTGCTCGCGCCGAGTTGTCCGCCGCCAATGAGCTGGACCTGGCCGCCGGCCGGGCCAACGGCCTCGAGCCGGCCATGCTCGAACGCCTGGCGCTGACCCCGGCACGCATCGACGGCATGATCGTCGGTCTGCGCCAAGTCGCGGCGCTGCCGGACCCGGTCGGGGCGATCCGGGACATGAGCTATCGGCCGTCGGGTATCCAGGTCGGCAAGATGCGCGTGCCCCTGGGCGTGGTCGGCATCATCTACGAGTCGCGGCCGAACGTGACCATCGATGCTGCGAGCCTGTGCCTGAAGTCGGGCAACGCGACCATCCTGCGCGGTGGTTCCGAGGCCATTCATTCCAACCGCGCGATTGCCGCCTGCATCCAGCGCGGTCTGGCCGAAGCCGATCTGCCGGCGGCCGTGGTGCAAGTGGTGGAAACCACCGACCGCGCCGCGGTCGGCGCACTGATCACCATGCCCGAGTTCGTCGACGTCATCGTGCCCCGTGGCGGCAAGGGCCTGATCGAACGAGTCAGCCGCGACGCCCGCGTGCCGGTGATCAAGCACCTGGACGGCATCTGCCACGTTTACGTCAGTGCCCACGCCGAGTTGCCCAAGGCCCAGCGCATTGCCTTCAACGCCAAGACTTACCGCTATGGTATCTGCGGCGCGATGGAAACCCTGCTGGTGGACCAGGCCGTTGCCCAGGACTTCCTGCCGGCGATGGCCGCCCAGTTCCGCGAAAAAGGCGTCGAGCTGCGCGGTTGCCAGCGTACCCGGGCAATCATTGAGGCGGCCGAGGCCACCGAAGAAGACTGGAACACCGAGTACCTGGCGCCGATCCTGTCGATCCGCGTGGTCGACGGGCTGGACCAGGCCATCGAGCACATCAATCGCCATGGTTCCCACCACACCGACTCCATCGTCAGCGAACACCAGGGCGAAACCCGGCGTTTCGTGGCCGAAGTGGACTCGGCGTCGGTGATGATCAACACCCCGACCTGTTTCGCCGACGGCTTCGAATACGGATTGGGTGCCGAGATCGGCATTTCTACTGATAAGCTGCACGCCCGTGGCCCGGTGGGCCTCGAAGGCTTGACCTGCGAGAAGTACATCGTGGTCGGTGACGGCCAGTTGCGCGGACAGGAGCCGGTCTGACTTGGGCGACCTTGACCCGTCAGCCGCAGTGACGACGACAACTGCGCCCCAGCGCATCGGTATCCTGGGCGGCACGTTCGACCCAGTGCACATCGGCCATTTGCGCGGTGCGCTGGAAGTCGCTGATGCCCTGGCCCTCGATGAGCTACGCCTGACGCCCAGCGCCAGGCCGCCTCACCGGGATACGCCGCAGGTATCGGCCCAGGACCGTCTGGCGATGGTCGAGTGCGCGGTGGCCGGTGTGGCGCCGTTGGTGGTGGACGCCCGCGAATTGCTGCGGGACAAACCGTCCTACACCATTGATACCCTGGAGCTGATGCGCGCCGAACTGGCCGCCGACGCCCAGGTTTTTCTGCTTTTGGGCTGGGACGCATTTTGCGGCCTGCCCACTTGGCATCGCTGGGAAGAGTTGCTCCAGCATTGCCACATCCTGGTGTTGCAACGCCCGGATGCCGACAGCGAGCCGCCGGATGCCTTGCGCAACCTGCTGGCGGCGCGTTCGGTGAGCGACCCGCTGGCCCTGAAAGGGCCGAGCGGACAGATTGCATTCGTCTGGCAGACGCCGCTCGCGGTATCCGCCACCCAGATCCGTCAACTGCTGGCCAGCGGTAAGTCGGTACGTTTCCTGGTGCCCGACGCGGTCCTGGCCTACATCGATGCGCACGGGCTGTACCGTGCGTCGAACTGAAAAAAGGGCGCGCTTCAAGGCACGTGAATGCGTGTAGCGAAGCGCCCGAACATACGAGCAAAACGAGTTTTATATGACTGACAAAGACGTAAACAAAGTAAAGCGCAAGGGCACATTCAAGAGCGCCCCGCTTCCCGTAGAAGCTCATACTGGCGTGGTACTGGCCGGCGAAGAGCTGGTCAAGGTTGCCGTGGCGGCCCTGGAAGACGTCAAGGCCCAGGACATCCAGGTGATCGACGTTCGCGAGAAGCAGAGCATCACGGACTACATGATCATCGCCACCGGTACCTCCAACCGCCAGATCGGCGCGATGCTGGATAAGGTTCGCGAAGCGGTCAAGGCCCAGGGCGTCAAGCCACTGGGTGAAGAAGGCAAGGGCGACAGCGACTGGGTGTTGCTGGATATGGACGACGTCATCGTGCACATGATGACCGCCTCGGCGCGCCAGTTCTATGACCTGGAGCGCCTGTGGGCCGGTGCCGAGCAAAGCCGTTCGGCCAGCGCCGCGCACCACAGCCCGGAAAACACCCATGAGCACTTCACCAAGCTCAACAAAGACCAGCAATAAGGGATCGCTGTGCGACTGCGCCTGATCGCCGTCGGTTCCCGCATGCCCAAGTGGGTGGAAGAAGGCTGGCATGAATATGCCAAGCGTCTTCCTTCCGAGCTGGCCCTGGAACTGGTGGAAATTCCGCTCAACACCCGCGGCAAGAACGCCGATGTGGCGCGCTTTATCCGTCAGGAAGGCGAAGCCATGTTGGCCAAGGTCGGGCCGAACGAGCGGATCGTCACGCTCGAAGTGCACGGCAAGCCTTGGAGCACCGAGCAACTGGCGGTCGAGCTCGATCGCTGGCGGCTGGACGCGCGCACGGTCAACCTCATGGTGGGTGGCCCGGAAGGGTTGGCACCGGAAGTCTGTGCCCGGGCCGATCAACGCTGGTCGTTGTCGCCTTTGACGTTGCCGCACCCGCTGGTGCGGATTCTGATCGGCGAACAGTTGTATCGTGCCTGGACAGTCCTGTCCGGGCACCCTTACCACAAGTAATCCTGCCCTCATGCCTCAGCCGATCCGCATCAAGGACCACGAAAAAGACGCCCGCCTGGTGCGTGGTCGCGTCGTGTTCGGTGCAATTGCGGTCGTGGCGCTGATTGGTGTGCTGATCGCGCGCCTGTATTTCCTCCAGGTGATTCAGTACGAGTACCACTCGACCCTGTCGGAAAACAATCGCGTGCATGTGCAGCCGATTCCGCCGACTCGCGGGTTGATTTTCGACCGCAACGGCGTGGTGGTGGCCGATAACCGGCCCAGCTTCAGCCTGAGCATGACCCGTGAGCGGTCCGGGGATTGGCAGAAGGTGCTCGACGTGATCGTCGAAGTGCTGCAACTGACCCCCGAGGACCGGGCGATTTTCGAGAAGCGCATGCGCCAGGGCCGGCGCCCGTTTGAGCCGGTGCCGATCCTGTTCGAGCTGACCGAAGAGCAGATCGCCCTGATCGCCGTGAACCAGTTCCGCCTGCCGGGCGTTGAGGTGGTGGCGCAGTTGGTGCGTCACTACCCCCAGGGCGCGCACTTCGCCCATTCGGTGGGCTACATGGGGCGGATCAACGAAAAAGAGCTCAAGAACCTCGACCCGGTCAATTACAGCGGTACCCACCACATCGGCAAGACCGGCATCGAGCGCTTCTACGAGGCCGAGCTGCACGGCCAGGTGGGCTACGAGGAAGTCGAGACCAATGCCCGTGGCCGCGTATTGCGGGTGCTCAAGCGCACCGACCCGATCCCCGGCAAGGATATCGTCCTGAGCCTGGACATCAAATTGCAGGAAGCCGCCGAAGCGGCGTTGGGCGGCCGACGCGGCGCTGTCGTGGCGCTGGACCCGAACACCGGCGAGGTCCTGGCGATGGTCAGCCAGCCGAGTTTCGACCCGAACCTGTTCGTCACTGGCATCAGTTTCAAGGCCTATGCCGAGTTGCGCGATTCCATCGATCGGCCACTGTTCAACCGCGTGCTGCGCGGCCTCTATCCGCCGGGTTCGACCATCAAGCCGGCGGTAGCCATTGCCGGGCTGGACGCGGGTGTGATCACCGCTTCCAGCCGGGTCTACGACCCCGGTTATTACCAACTGCCGAACTACGACCACAAGTACCGCAACTGGAATCGCTCCGGCGACGGGTACGTGGATCTGGAAACGGCGATCATGCGGTCCAACGACACCTACTTCTATGACCTGGCCCACAAGCTGGGGATCGACCGGCTGGCGTCCTACATGGGCAAGTTCGGTCTCGGTCAGAAAGTGTCCCTGGACATGTTCGAAGAGTCGCCGGGCCTGATGCCATCCCGCGAGTGGAAGCGGGCGACCCGCCGCCAGCCGTGGTTCCCGGGTGAGACGCTGATCCTGGGGATCGGCCAGGGCTACATGCAGGCGACGCCGCTGCAACTGGCCCAGGCCACAGCCCTGGTGGCGAGCAAAGGCAAGTGGTATCGCCCGCACCTGGCCAAGACCATCGAAGGCCAGAAGCCCGTGGACCCCAACCCGGTGCCGGACATCATCCTGCGTAATCCGTCGGACTGGCAGAAGGTCAATATCGGCATGCAGCAGGTGATGCACGGCGCCCGGGGCACCGCGCGCAAGGCTGCCATCGGCGCGCAATACCGGATTGCCGGCAAGAGTGGTACGGCCCAGGTGGTCGCGATCAAGCAGGGCGAAAAGTACGACCGTTCCAAGGTTCAGGAGCGCCACCGCGACCACGCCTTGTTCGTTGGTTTCGCACCGGCCGAAAACCCGAAGATCGTCGTGTCGGTGATGGTCGAGAACGGCGAGTCCGGCTCCGGCGTTGCCGCGCCGGTGGTGCGCCAGATCATGGACGCCTGGCTGCTGGATGAACACGGCCAGCTCAAGCCCGAATACGCAAGCCCCATCACTGCGGAGGCTACGGCCCGTGAAGAATAATTTCGACCGGATCCTCTCCAGCGAAGATGTGATGCGTCGTCGCGCCACTCTGTTGCAGCGCATGCACATCGACGGTCCGTTGTTGATCCTGTTGCTGACACTGGCCGCCGGCAGCCTGTTCGTGCTGTATTCGGCCAGCGGCAAGAATTGGGACCTGCTGGCCAAGCAGGCCACTTCATTCGGCATCGGCCTGGTGTCGATGATCTTTATCGCCCAACTGGAGCCTCGGTTCATGGCGCGCTGGGTGCCACTGGCCTATGTGGGCGGCGTGGTCTTGTTGGTGATCGTGGACATCATGGGCCACAACGCCATGGGGGCGACACGCTGGATCAACATCCCCGGGGTGATCCGCTTCCAGCCTTCCGAGTTCCTGAAAATCATCATGCCGGCGACCATCGCCTGGTATCTGTCCAAGCGCACCTTGCCGCCACAGCTCAAGCATGTGGGCATCAGCCTGCTGCTGATTGGGGTCCCGTTTATCCTGATCGTGCGCCAGCCCGATCTCGGCACCTCGTTGCTGATCCTGGCCGGCGGCGCCTTCGTGCTGTTCATGGGCGGGTTGCGCTGGCGCTGGATCCTCAGCGTGATCGCTGCCGCCGTGCCGGTGTCCGTGGCCATGTGGTACTTCGTGATGCACGACTACCAGAAGCAGCGGGTCCTGACGTTCCTCGACCCGGAGAGCGATCCGCTGGGCACCGGCTGGAACATCATCCAGTCCAAGGCCGCCATCGGCTCCGGCGGTGTGTTCGGCAAAGGGTGGTTGCTGGGTACCCAGTCGCACCTGGACTTTCTGCCGGAAAGCCACACCGACTTCATCATCGCCGTGTTGGGCGAAGAGTTCGGTCTGGTGGGTATTTGCGTGCTGCTGCTGATCTACCTGTTGTTGATCGGCCGTGGCCTGGTGATTACCGCCCAGGCCCAGACATTGTTCGGCAAATTGCTCGCGGGCAGTCTGACCATGACGTTTTTTGTTTATGTTTTCGTCAATATCGGTATGGTCAGTGGCCTGTTGCCGGTCGTGGGGGTGCCGTTGCCATTCATTAGCTACGGAGGAACTTCGCTGGTGACGCTACTGTCAGCGTTTGGGGTTTTGATGTCGATCCATACCCATCGCAAGTGGATCGCGCAGGTTTGAATAAGGTGAAGAGTTCAATGCAAGCAATGCGTGGCTGGTCGACGCGATTTGCGCCGTGGGTCGGCCTGTTCGGCCTCCTGGGCGGTGCGTCGCACGCCCTGGCCGGCGAATATGAAGGCTCGCCGCAAGTGGCCGAATTCGTCGGTGAAATGACCCGCGACTACGGTTTTGCCGGTGAACAGCTGATGGGGGTGTTCCGCGAGGCCCAGCGCAAGCAGTCGATTCTCGACGCGATCTCCCGGCCCGCCGAGCGGGTCAAGCAGTGGAGCGAGTATCGGCCGATGTTCATCTCCGAGGCGCGCATCGCCCGGGGCGTGGACTTCTGGCGCCAGCACGAGGCCGTGCTGGCTCGCGCCGAGCAGGAGTATGGCGTGCCGGCTCAGGTCATCGTGTCTATTATTGGTGTCGAGACGTTTTTTGGTCGTAATACCGGGAATTTCCGGGTGGTCGATGCGCTGTCGACCCTGGGCTTCGACTATCCGCCGCGCGCCGAGTTCTTCCGCAAGGAGCTGCGCGAGTTCCTGCTGCTGGCTCGTGAGGAACAGGTCGATCCGTTGACCCTCAAGGGCTCCTATGCCGGAGCCATGGGCTTGCCACAGTTCATGCCCAGCAGTTTCCGCGCCTATGCGGTGGACTTCGACGGCGATGGCCACATTAATATCTGGACCAACCCGACCGATGCCATCGGCAGTGTTGCCAGCTACTTCAAGCGCCACGGCTGGGAGCCTGGCGAGCCGGTGGTCAGCCGTGCAGACGTGCGTGGCGACCAGGTAGACGAAGGCCTGACCACAGGCATCGAGCCGACGAAGACCGTCGGGGAGTTGCGGGCGCTGGGGTGGTCGAGTCATGATGCGCTGCGTGACGACATGCCAGTCACCGCGATTCGCCTGGAAGGCGAACAAGGCCCTGAGTACTGGATGGGCCTGAAGAATTTCTACGCGATTACGCGTTATAACCGCAGTGTGATGTACGCCATGGCCGTGCATCAGCTGTCTGAAGAGCTGGTCAAAGCACGGGGCGTCAAATAATGCAGGCATTGCCTACCTATCAACCCCTGAAAGCCGGACCCCTGAAGCTGGTAGCGCTGGCTGCGCTGTCGTTGCTGGTCGTCAGTTGCTCCACCAGTCGCCCGCCGGCCCAGAAAACCTCCACTGCCGTGCGCGCCACGCCAGGCCTGGACATCAACCGGGCCCACAAGGACGGCGCGCCGTGGTGGGACGTGGATGTTTCGCGCATTCCCGACGCCACGCCAACCCTGCACACCGGCCCGTACAAGGCCAACCCGTACACGGTGCTGGGCAAGACGTATTTCCCGATGGCCGAATCCAAGCGTTACGTCGCTTCGGGCACGGCGTCCTGGTATGGCACCAAGTTCCACGGCCAGAACACCGCCAATGGCGAGGTTTATGACCTGTATGGCATGAGCGCGGCCCACAAGACCTTGCCGCTGCCCAGCTATGTGCGGGTGACCAACCTGGACAACAACAAGGCTGTGATCCTGCGGGTCAATGACCGCGGGCCGTTCTATTCCGACCGCATCATCGACCTGTCGTATGCGGCGGCAAAAAAACTCGGTTACGCTGAAACCGGCACCGCGCGGGTCAAGGTCGAAGGCATCGATCCGCAGGAATGGTGGGCCCAGCGAGGCCGTCCGGCGCCTTTGATGCTCAACGAGCCAAAAGTGGCGCAAAATGCCGCGCCGACCGTGACGGCTTCCACCGGTACGGTCGAGCAATGGTCCCCGCCGCCGCAGCAACATGCCGCCGCCGTGGTGCCCGTGCCGCTCGACGCAAAAAAAAACGCTTCTGCAACAGCGTCTGGCCAGTATCTGCAAGTCGGCGCGTTCGCCAACCCGGACGCTGCCGAACTGTTGAGATCCAAGCTCAGCTCGATGGTCAGCGCGCCGGTGTTCATCAGCTCCATCGTGCGCAACCAGCAGACACTGCATCGGGTACGCCTGGGGCCGATCGGTTCTCCGGATGAAGTCCAGCAGGTGCAGAACAGTGTGCGCCTGGCCAATCTCGGTTCGCCGAGCCTGGTCAGCGCGGAATGATTTGATTGAAGGCCCGCTAGCGGTTGGAGCGGGCCAGGTTGTTGGCTCTACGAATAACAAAAGCCCGGCAAGGGATGTGAGTGAGCAACTTAAATACGCGGCGACCCGTTAGAAGGTTGCCTGTTTAGTTTTGCCTTCGGGCAGTTTCCATTAGCGATTTCGAGAGACGGATGAACATCACCACCTTTGCCAAACGCCTTTGCCTGCTAGTCCCGCTGCTGCTCTCACCTGCCGCGTTCGCGGTCGAGATGATGCCCGCGCCCCCTCAACTGGCCGCCAAATCCTTTGTGCTCATGGATGCCAGCAGCGGCGAGGTCCTGGTGGAGAGCAATGGTGACCAGCGCCTGCCACCGGCCAGCCTGACCAAACTGATGACCGCCTACATCGCCACCCTGGAAATCCGTCGTGGCCAGATCGGTGAAAACGATCCGGTGACCGTCAGCGAAAACGCCTGGCGCACCGGCGGTTCGCGGATGTTCATCAAGGTCGGTTCGCAAGTGACCGTCAGCGACCTGCTGCACGGCATCATCATCCAGTCCGGCAACGACGCCAGCGTCGCCCTGGCCGAGCACATCGCCGGCAGCGAAGATGCGTTCGCCGACATGATGAACAAGACTGCCAGCGACCTGGGTCTGACCAACAGCCACTTCATGAACCCGACCGGCTTGCCGAACCCGGAGCACTACTCCTCGGCTCACGACATGGCGATTCTGGCGCGAGCGATCATTCACGAAGACCCGGCGCACTACGCCATCTACTCCCAGAAGGAATTCTTCTGGAACAACATCAAGCAGCCTAACCGCAACCTGCTGTTGTGGCGCGACAAGACCGTCGATGGCCTGAAGACCGGCCACACCGAAGAGGCCGGCTATTGCATGGTGTCTTCGGCCGTTCGTGACGGCATGCGCCTGATCGCCGTCGTTTTCGGCACCAACAGCGAAGTGGCCCGTGCCGCCGAAACCCAGAAGCTCTTGACCTACGGTTTCCGCTTCTTCGAAACCCAGACCTTCTACCAGAAGGGCACCGAACTGGCCCAGGCCCAGGTGTGGAAAGGCACCACCAATCAGGTGAAGGCCGGTCTGGCTCAGGACCTGACCATGACCCTGCCAAAAGGCCAGCTCAAAAAGCTGGTTGCGACCATGACCATGAATCCGCAAATGATCGCGCCAATCGCCAAGGGCGACGTGATCGGCAAGGTGGAAGTCAAACTGGACGACAAAGTGGTGCACAGCGCCGACCTGATTGCGCTGGACGCGGTCGAGGAAGGTGGTATCTTCCGCCGCATGTGGGATAGCATCCGTCTATTCTTCTACGGCTTGTTCAACTGATTGAAGTGTTGACCTGCATGGCCCCGTTCCTTTCCGGTGCGGGGCCATGTGCGTTATCACGGCTTACGAGGCCGTTACGCCATGACAGACTCAGAAGTAAAGGCGCCAAAGATCGAGTTTCCTTGCGAGGATTATCCGATCAAGGTAATTGGCGACACCGGTGTGGGATTCAAGGACAAGATCATCGCGATTCTTGAAAAACACGCCACCGTTGATCACAAGACCCTGGCCGAACGCCAGAGTACCAACGGCAAGTACACGACGATTCAGTTGCACATCATTGCCACCGGTCAGGAGCAGCTGTACGACATCAACAGCGAGTTGCGAGCGACCGGGTTCGTGCACATGGTGTTGTGATGCCGGGCACGCTGGGCTTTCGCGAGCTGGGCCAGATGGCTTACGAGCCGGTCTGGCATGCCATGCAACGCTTCACCAACGACCGCGGCACCACCGCCGGTGACGAAGTCTGGCTGGTGCAACACCCGCCGGTGTTCACCCAGGGCCAGGCCGGCAAGGCCGAACACCTGTTGCTGCCGGGGAATATCCCGGTGGTGAAGACCGACCGCGGTGGCCAGGTGACCTACCATGGCCCCGGTCAATTGGTGGCCTATCTGTTGCTGGACGTACGCAAGCTGGGGTTCGGTGTACGCGAGCTGGTCACCCGCATGGAGACCTGCCTGATCGAACTGCTGGCCAGCTACGGTGTGATAGCAGCGGCCAAGCCGGATGCTCCGGGTGTCTACGTCGACGGGGCGAAAATTGCCTCTCTGGGTTTGCGCATCCGCCATGGTTGTTCGTTTCATGGCCTGGCGTTGAACGTGGACATGGACATGGAGCCGTTTCGACGGATTAATCCCTGTGGCTATGCGGGGCTGGCGATGACCCAGCTGTGCGATCACACAGGATCGATTGAATTTGCCGAGGTAAGTGCCCGGCTGCGCGCGCAGCTCGTCAAACACCTCGACTACGCTGAGCAGACGACCCTCACGGGCGGAATCGACTGATATGACTACTGATGCTGTGCAAACCATGATCCCGACGCTGGATGTTACCGAGCGTCCGGCCCCGCGTGCCAAGGTCGAGGCCGGCGTAAAGCTGCGCGGCGCCGAGAAAGTTGCACGCATCCCGGTCAAGATCATCCCAACCACCGAACTGCCGAAGAAACCCGACTGGATCCGCGTGCGCATCCCGGTTTCGCCGGAAGTCGACCGCATCAAGGCGCTGCTGCGCAAACACAAACTGCACAGCGTCTGTGAAGAAGCGTCCTGCCCGAACCTGGGGGAATGCTTCTCCGGCGGCACCGCTACGTTCATGATCATGGGCGACATCTGCACCCGTCGCTGCCCGTTCTGTGACGTCGGCCATGGTCGGCCGAAGCCATTGGACGTGAACGAACCCGAAAGCCTGGCCATCGCCATTGCCGACCTCAAACTCAAGTACGTGGTCATCACCTCGGTGGACCGCGACGACCTGCGTGACGGCGGTGCCCAGCACTTTGCCGATTGCATCCGCGAAATCCGCAAGCTGTCACCGAACGTGCAGCTTGAGACGTTGGTGCCGGACTATCGCGGTCGCATGGACATTGCACTGCAAATCACCGCCGCCGAGCCGCCGGATGTCTTCAACCACAACCTGGAAACCGTACCGCGCCTGTACAAGGCAGCGCGTCCGGGGTCGGACTACCAGTGGTCGTTGACCTTGCTGCAACGCTTCAAGCAGATGATGCCGCACATTCCGACCAAATCCGGCTTGATGCTGGGTCTGGGGGAAACTGACGAAGAAGTCATCGAGGTCATGAAGCGCATGCGTGAGCATGACATCGACATGCTGACCCTGGGTCAGTATCTGCAGCCTTCGCGTAGTCACCTGCCGGTGCAGCGTTTTGTGCATCCGGATACCTTTGCCTGGTTTGCTGAGGAAGGGTACAAGATGGGCTTCAAGAACGTTGCTTCCGGGCCGTTGGTGCGGTCTTCGTATCATGCGGATGAGCAGGCGAAGTTGGTCAAGGCTGAGTTGCTCGGGTCTTGATTTTCTAGCGTTGTTTTTTGGAGTGGTGTGTATATCCGTTTCTTCGGTAACGGCTACTTGTGGTTCCGCCCTTACGGCGGGTCACTTTTGAAAATCCGGAAGCTGGCCCAGGCAAAAGTAACCAAAACGCTCTTGCCCCACCACTCGGTGCCTCGCCTAGGCTCGGCATGCCTTCACTCCGGCATTGGTTCGTGGGCCCGCCGCGAAGGGCCATCCATGGCCCAGCGCGGCTAACCCGGCATCCATGCCGGGTTACCCACGAACCAATGCCTGCGTTCAGCCAGCGTGGTTAACGGGGCGCCCCAGATCAACGTCCACCGCGAGGCGGCCTGACAGCCGGCCTGGTTTGGGGGTATCGCGTTTCCCCTGTGGGAGCGGGTTTGCTCGCGAAAGCGGTGGTTCAGTTGCATGGATACTGGCTTTGCTGGCCTCATCGCGAGCAGGCTCGCTCCCACAGGGGGGCTGGGGGTTATATGAGCGTTGTGGCTGTTGAAGATCAAGTGTGGGAGCGAGCCTGCTCGCGATAGTGGTGGTTCTGCCACATAGATGCTGGACATGCCCAGCTCTTGCTTTGCTTTGCTTTGCTTTGCTTTGCTTTGCTTTGCTTTGCTTTGCTTTGGATCTTGATCTTGATCTTGATCTTGATCTTGATCTTGATCTTGATCTTGATCTTGATCTTGATCTTGATCTTGATCTTGATCTTGATCTTGATCTTGATCTTGATCTTGATCTTGATCTTGATCTTGATCTTGATCTTGACGCCCCGTTAAACCACGCTGGCCGAACGCAGGTATTGCGCAGTGGGCATCCCGGCATGGATGCCGGGATAGCCGCGCTGGGCCATGGATGGCCCTTCGCGGCGGGCCCACGGAGCAATGCCTGCGTTCGGGCACACCGAGCCTAAGCGAGGTGCCGAGTGGTGGGGCAAAGCGTTTTTGGTTACTTTTGGTTGGTCCGGCATCCGGCTCTTCCAAAAGTGACCCGCTGTAAGAGCGGAACCGCCAGCCGCCGTTACGCAAAAAACGGATATACACCCATAAGCATGCCTAAAAACCGGGAGACTCATGGAACCCACTCACACCCTAAATCCACATCACCCCGTCCCAGCACTCCCGACCGAAGGCCTGATCGCCGTGATCGCCCCCGCCGGTCCAGCAAACCTGGAAACGGACAAAGCCATCCAATGGATGCGCGCCCGGGGCCATGAGCTGCGTATATTCCCAGGTGTGTACGAAAAGGACGGCTACCTGGCCGGCAGCGACGAAGTACGCCTCAACGACCTGCATGCCGCCTTCGCCGACCCAGAAGTAAAAGCGATCATTTGCCTGCGCGGCGGCTACGGCACCCCGCGTTTGCTGGACCGCATCGATTTCGACCTGTTGCGGCGCAACGCCAAGCCCTTCGTCGGCTACAGCGACATCACCGCCTTGCACCTGGCCATCAGCCGATATGCAGGGTTTGTCACCTTTCATGGCCCGTTGCTCAACGCCGATCTTCTCGGCGACAAGGAACCCTCCACCGTCACTTCTTTTTTCAGCCTGTTGCGTGGGCAGTTGAAGGCCGGCAGTGTGCTGAGCCATCCCGCAGCTTATCCATTGACTACCGTCGCACCCGGCATCGCCTACGGGCGTTTGCTGGGGGGCAATCTGTCGATGATTGCCGCGACCATGGGCACGCCCTACGAAATCGACGCCGAAGGCGTGATCCTGTTGGTGGAAGACATCAACGAGCCGCTTTACCGCATCGACCGTCTGCTGACCCAGTTACGGCTGGCTGGCACGCTGGCAAAGCTGCGGGGTGTATTGCTGGGGGATGTCGCCGGGGTGGACCTTGAGGCGTTGAACAAACTGTTCCAGCAGACCTTCGAGCCGTTTGGTATCCCGGTGTTGTCCGGCTGGCGCAGTGGGCATTGCGATCCGAACCTGACGTTGCCCATGGGCGCGTTGGTGACGCTGGATGCGGGGGAGAAGAGGTTGGTGCTGGAGCAGGATGTGGTGGTCAGCCGAGCGCTTGTTGCCTGAAAGTCCCTCATCGCGAGCAGGCTCGCTCCCACACTGGACCGCGTTTGGTAGTCAGCTGTGGGAGCGAGCCTGCTCGCGATGAGGGCAGCGGCCATAAGGCGATCTAGCGGTTACGCAACCCTTCCAGCAGCTTGTGCGTCGGATAACCATCCGCGGGCCAGCCGAACGACTGCTGGGCGCTGCGTATGGCCTTGCGGGTGTTGGCGCCGATGATGCCGTCGGGCGTGCCTGCGTCGAAGTTGTGTTTGCCTAGCAAGGTTTGCAGTTCGAAGCGTTCGCTACGGCTCAAGGGCAGATCGTCCTTTGGCCATTGCCCGCTGATCAGCCCCGCGCCGGCGAAGCGCTCTGACAGCAAGCTCACCGCCAGGGCGTACGACGAGGAATTGTTGTACTTGAGGATGGCGCGGAAGTTATCGAGCACCAGGAAGGCCGGCCCGCGATAGCCGGCCGGCAGCAGCAGGGCTGCCGACAAGTGTTCGGCGCCGGCTGGGACCTGGCTGCCGTTGGGCAGGCTGACGCCCAGTTGCAGCCATTCGGAGACGGGTTTGCGGATCGCGCCGTCGGCCAGCGGGTAGTCGAACCCTTCTTTGAGCTGTACCTCGAAGCCCCACGGCTGTCCGCGCTGCCAGCCAGAGCTTTGCAGGTAGTGCGCGGTCGAGGCCAGGGCGTCGGTGGCGCTGCCCCAGATATCGCGGCGGCCGTCACCATCGAAATCCACCGCGTGGGTGTTGTACGTGGTGGGAATGAACTGGGTCTGGCCCATGGCTCCGGCCCAGGAACCGAGCATTTTTTCCGGAGCGATGTCGCCGTCTTGCAGGATCTGCAGTGCGGCGATCAGCTGCGCATGGGCAAACCCCGGGCGTCGCCCTTCATAGGCCAGGGTCGCCAGGGAGTTGATCACCGACTTGGTGCCCTGGAACTGACCGAAGTTGCTTTCCATGCCCCACACCGCAACCAAGGCCTGGCGGTCGACGCCATAGCGCTGCTCGATGCTTTGCAGGATGTCGGCATGCTGTTGGACCAGTGTCTGGCCCCGGCGTACTCGCAGCGGCGACAGCGCTCCATCGAGGTATTCCCACACCGGACGGCTGAATTCCGGCTGGCTGCGGTCGGCTTTGATGACGCTCATGTCCGGGCTGACGCCGATAAAGGCGCGATCAAACAGGTCGGCACGGATTCCCGCGGCCAGGGCTTGCTTGCGAAACCCGGCTTGCCATTCGGCGAAAGTTTGCGTGGGGGCGATGACCAGGTTGTCACCGGTCGGGACCACGGGCGGCACGATGGCAGGAGCAGGCACGGCAGGGACGGTCTTGAGCGGTTGGGCGTCGGCGGCGGTAGGTTTTTCTGCGCAGGCGACAAGCAGAACGACGCTTGTGGCTGCAATCAATTGGCGCAGGGGCCAACGACGGGAAAGACAAAAGGGCATGCACGGGTCCAGATAAACAAATCAGATGCTGACCTTATCATGCGCAAAGGAGAATAGGGCTGGTCCGGGTGTTTCAAGCCGCCACAAAGCAAGAAGCCTCCCAGTTGTCAGACTGGAAGGCTTCGCGGCGGTAGCTGCCTTTGCCCTTGGCGGGTCGTTCCTGGCGGCTGCGGAACAGGGGCTGGGCGATGATGGATTTGGCCTTGTTGGGGCCATGCTTGGATGGCTTGTTGCTCATGATGGGATCTCTCGTGGGGTGGTTTTGCGGAGCAAATCATGGGGCAGAGTCGGGAGGTTGTCCAGTCCCTGGGGTGTGCAAGAAGTGTCATCAGACGGACACGCAACTTGTGGTGGAAGATGACCCGTGGCGAGGGGATTTATCCCCGCTGGGGCGCGAAGCGTCCCCATTACAAACTGCCTGACACTCCACGGCGCCTAGTTTTGGGGTTGCTTCGCAACCCAGCGGGGATAAATCCCCTCGCCACAGGTATGCAGTGTGCTTCTGCCGAGTGACTACTCAGCGGGCAAAGGGAGTCGCTGCCCAGCCATCAACAGCGACAAGCGGCTCAGGCTCATCCATGGCGACCCTGCCGCCTGACCTTTGATCTGCGCATCGATGCGCTGGGCTTCGAGCAGCAGTTGTGCCCAGCGCGGTGCCGAGTAGCGTTGCAGGGCCTTGCTCATCAGCGGCTTGCGTTTGTCCCACACCGGCGGACGGGCTTGGCTGAAAGCCTTGTCCAACGGTACACCCTGGCTGTATTGCAATGAGAGGTTGGCCAGCAGGCGCAACTCTCGGGCCAGGGCCCAGAGGATCACCGGAGGCTCGACGCCTTCGCCCCGCAAGCCCTCGAGCATGCGCAGGGCGTGGGCGGCTTCACCGTTGAGGATCGCATCGGTCAGCCCGAACACATCGAAACGCGCACTGTCGGCCACAGCGGCCTGTACCGTTTCCACGGTGATCTGCCCGCCCTCGGCCATCAGCTTGAGCTTTTCGATTTCCTGAGCGGCGGCCAGCAGGTTGCCTTCGACCCGGGCGGCGATCAGTTCCACCGCATCCTGGCTAGCCGATAGGCCGGCCTGGGACAGGCGCTGGCGGATCCAGCTGGGCAACTGGCTGACGTCCACCGGCCAGATCTGTACGAACTGGGTCTGCTGACCTTCAACCAGGGCCTTGCCCCATTTGGTTTTTTGCGCACTGCCGTCGAGTTTTGGCAGGCTGATGAGCAACACCGTGTCTTCAGCCGGTCGTGAGCAATATTCGATCAGCGCGGCGGCGCCCTTGTCACCGGGTTTGCCGGATGGCAAGCGCAGTTCCAGCAGGCGTTTTTCCGCGAACAGCGACATGCTCGCCCCAGCCTGCAACAGCGTGCCCCAGTCGAAACTGGCGTCGGCGGCGAACACCTGGCGTTCGTCGAAGCCTTGCTGACGGGCGGCAGAGCGAATGGCGTCGGCGGCTTCCTGGCACAGCAGCGGATCATCGCCACTGATGATGTAGACCGGCGCGAGGGCGCCTTGCAGGTGTTTGCCGAGTTGGGCGGGAGCGAGCTTCATAAGAGAAGGCGAGCGGGGCGCCGGAGCGCCCCGCAAGGCTTATTCAGAGGGGATTTGCATCGGCGACTGTTGCGGGGTTTCCGCTTCAGCCTTGCGTGCCGCTTCCAGTGCGTCGGCTTCTGCCTTGGCGCGGGCGTCGGCGGTCTGCTGCAACTGGTCCAGTTGGGCTGGGCTCAGTTGTTGCAGGCGCAGCATCATGCGTTGCACGAGGTCACGACGCATTTCGACACGTACTTCGCTCGACTCCTGGTCGGAACCGGTGATGTTGTTGCCATCGTGCAGGTAGACCTTCTGCACTTGCAGTTTGTCGTCCAGCAGCACCAGATTGTTCTGGCCGCGGATCTCATAGCTCAGGACGTTGTTGAGTTCGTACTCGGCCGAGCGACCGGCACCGGCGTAACTCAGGCTGCGCTGGCTTTGCTGTTCACTGGTCAGCACCAGTTTGTACGGCGCGCCGTTGTAGACCTTCACGCCGCTGTTTTCCAGTGAGTCGCGCAGCATCTTCACGGTCTCGCCATAAGCGTCCCGGGCGCTGAGGTCCAGCTCCGTGATGGCCAGCTCGGTGGTGCCGGTGCCGCGCAGCTGGAAGCCGCAGGCGCTCAACAGGACCGCCAGGCCCATTACCAGCAGATTACGTTTGATCATCTTGTTGCTCCCCTTGAAACCCTATGGCTCGACAGTGCGACCCCGCAGGTTATATTCGGCGCCCGGCCCAAGCCGGCGCCCGATCCAATTAGCTTGCGACGATGTTGACCAGTTTGCCGGGCACGACGATCACTTTGCGGATCGTCAGGCCATCGACGAAGCGCAACACGTTTTCATTGGCCCGTGCGGCGGCTTCGATTTCTTCGCGAGTGGCGGCGGCCGGCATTTCGATCTGGCCGCGCAGTTTGCCGTTGACCTGGATGACCAGGGTCAGGCTGTCCTGCACCAGCGCGGTTTCGTCCACCACCGGCCAGCTGGCGTCAATCACCGGGTCAGCGTGGCCCAGGCGGTTCCACAGCTCGTGGCTGATGTGCGGCGTGATCGGAGCCAGCAGCAGCGTCACGGCTTCCAGACCTTCGTGAACCAGGGCGCGATCCTGTTCGGTGCCTTGCGCGGCTTTTTCCAGGACATTCATCAGCGTCATCACCTGGGCGATGGCGGTGTTGAATTTGTGGTTCTGGCCGACGTCATGGCTGGCCTGCTTGATGGCCAGGTGGATCGAACGGCGAACGGCTTTCTGCTCGTCGTTCAGGCCGGCGACGTCCAGTTTGCCCGGCAGGCCCTGAGTGACGTGGGCTTGAGCCAGACGCCAGACGCGCTTGAGGAAGCGGTGCGAACCTTCGACGCCGGAGTCGGACCATTCCGCGCTCATGTCGGGTGGCGAGGCGAACATCATGAACAGGCGGCAGGTGTCGGCGCCGAACTGGTCGATCATCGACTGCGGGTCGACGCCGTTGTTCTTCGACTTGGCCATCTTCTCGGTGCCGCCGATTTCCACCGGCAGGCCGTCGGCGATCAGTTTGGCGCTGATGACCTTGGCTTTGCTGTCGCGTTCGAGTTCGACGTCGGCCGGGTTGTACCAGGTGTAGGCACCGTTGGCTTCGCGACGATAGTAAGTCTCGGCGATCACCATGCCTTGGGTCAGCAGGTTCTTGAACGGCTCGTTGGAGCTCACCAGGCCTTCGTCACGCATCAGCTTGTGGAAGAAGCGCGCGTAGAGCAGGTGGAGAATGGCGTGTTCGATGCCGCCGATGTACTGATCCACCGGCAACCAGTGGTCAGCCGCGGATTTTTCCACCAGGCCGCCTTCATAGTGCGGCGAGGCGTAGCGGGCGTAGTACCACGAGGACTCGACGAACGTGTCCATGGTGTCGGTTTCACGCCGGGCCGGCGCGCCGCATTTCGGGCAACTGCACTCGTAGAAATCGGGCATGCGCGCCAGGGGCGAGCCGGCGCCGTCGGGTACCACGTCTTCGGGCAGGACCACGGGCAGTTGATCTTCCGGTACCGGTACGTCACCGCAAGTATCGCAGTGCACGATCGGAATCGGGCAGCCCCAGTAGCGCTGGCGGCTGATGCCCCAGTCCCGCAGGCGGAACTGGGTGCGGGAGGCACCGAGGTTTTTCTTGATCAGGGCCACTTCGATGGCGTCGAACGCGCCGGGGAAGTCCAGGCCGTCAAACTCGCCGGAGTTGATCAGTTCGCCGTGTTCGCCATAAGCGTCCTGCCATGGCGCCGGGGTCTGGTCACCGGCGCTGGTACGCACCACAGCCTTGATCGGCAGGTTGTACTTGTGGGCGAATTCGAAATCGCGCTCGTCGTGGGCCGGAACAGCCATGACGGCGCCGTCGCCGTAGTGCATCAGCACATAGTTGGCGACCCATACCGGGAGTTTTTCGCCGGTGAGCGGATGCTCGACGAACAGCGAGGTCGGCAGGCCTTTCTTCTCTTGAGTGGCGACATCGGCTTCCGCGACGCTGCCACCTTTGCATTCGGCAATGAACGCCTGCAGCTCGGGGTTGTTGCGGGCGGCCAGGGTCGCCAGCGGATGCTCGGCGGCCACGGCGACATAGGTAGCGCCCATCAGGGTATCCGGACGGGTGGTGAAGACTTTCAGATTGCCCGCTTCGCCAATGGAGGCGACGTCGTAGGGGAACTGCACTTCCATGCCCCGGGACTTGCCGATCCAGTTGCGCTGCATGGTCTTGACCTGTTCAGGCCAGCCGGTCAGCTCGTCGAGACTCTCCAGCAGTTCATCCGCGTAGGCGGTGATCTTGAAGTAGTACATCGGGATTTCGCGCTTTTCGATCAGCGCGCCGGAGCGCCAGCCGCGACCGTCGATCACTTGCTCGTTGGCCAGTACGGTCTGGTCCACCGGGTCCCAGTTCACGGTGCCGTTCTTGCGGTAGATCACACCTTTTTCGAACAGGCGGGTGAACAGCCATTGTTCCCAGCGGTAGTAATCAGGCTTGCAGGTGGTGACCTCGCGGGACCAGTCCACCGCCAGGCCCAGGCTGCGCAGCTGGGTCTTCATGTAGGCGATGTTTTCGTAGGTCCACTTGGCGGGGGCCACGTTGTTCTTCATCGCGGCGTTTTCCGCCGGCATGCCGAAAGCGTCCCAACCCATGGGTTGCAGGACATTCTTGCCTTGCATGCGCTGGTAGCGGGAGATCACATCGCCGATGGTGTAGTTGCGCACATGCCCCATGTGTAGCTTGCCGCTGGGGTAAGGGAACATCGACAGGCAGTAGTAAGTCTCCTTGCCTGGCTGTTCACTGACTTCAAAGGACTTTTGCTCGTCCCAGAACGACTGGGCGGCGGCTTCGATTTCACGGGGCTGATAGTGTTCGTGCATGGCTACTTTTGTACTGAATGGGGTGGCCCAATCCTCTTCGTTGCCATGCTGGACGCAGACGACGCCTGATGCGGCGTTTTCGATGCCCAGCCGAGCTGGAAGTGGAGTTACAGGAAGCGCCGTAGCATACATGACCGTGCTCTGCCGAGGGAAACCCTGATTGCGTGCCGGGGCATTGTCGATACCCGGTGACGGCCGCTGTTCAGGGCCGTTGGTCGCGGCGCCCTGCCGGTTTGCCCAGCGAAGCTAAGCTTCTCAATGGGGAGTGAGTCTTATCTTCAATGAGGTGAGGGATGGTTGAATCACAACGTAAAGTAACTACACCTGAGTTGTACGAAAAACTGATCGATCGTCTCGGGGTGGCCCTGGACGCTGCAAGAACCGCCGGTCGCTTGCGCGATGAACGCCCGGCAGAGCTGGAACTGCGTGGCTTGACCCCCGCAGAGTTCGAGCTGGTCAAGGCTTACCTTGAGCAGGTCGGGCATCAAGCCCCCACAAGTGGGGCTCAGCTACTCAAGCGCCTCGATACGCCCCGTTCGGCCAAGGTTGTATGGCTCAAGGATCGGACGCCCACCAGGGATGCTGTAAAAGTCCGGTCACTGCAGTTCAAGTAAAGCCGGATTCACGCTTGTCGCTTTTTTTGGTTCAAGGTTATTTCGAATCTGTTGTCGCTTTGCGTCAACCCACCTAGGCTTCGGGCATCTATGGAGATGCCCGATGCCGTTTCGCTATTTCATCAAACAACTTTTATTGCCGCCCGGCATTCTTTTGCTGCTGTTGGTGCTTGCCTGGTGGTGGCGCAACTCCCGGCCGCGCCTGGCTCGCCTGTGTTTCATTGCAGGGGTGGGCGGTTTCTGGCTGATGAGTTTGCCTGTGGTGGTGCAATGGAGCGCCAAGGCGCTGGAGCGCGAGCCACCGCTGCCTCGCAGCGAATGGGGGACGCTGGCGCAACGTGCCGATGCCATCGTGTTGCTTGGTTCGGGCCGCGATCGCGGTGACCTGGCCTGGGGTACCGACCAGCCCACCGGCATCGGTCTGGAGCGCCAGCGGTATGCGGCGCGACTGGCCAAGGCATCGGGATTGCCGGTGCTGACCAGCGGCGGCTTGCACTATGGCTCCCCGCCGAGTGAAGCGAAATTGATGGCCGATTCGATGCTCGATGATTTTGGTGTCACCGTGCGCTGGCAGGAAGGGCGCAGTCGCACGACCTGGGAAAACGCCCAGATGAGCGCCGAGATGTTGCTGCCGCAGGGCATCAGACGAGTCGTGGTGGTGACCCATGCGTCGCACATGCCACGGGCAGTCTGGAGTTTCGAGCGCTCGGGGTTTGAAGTGGTTCCTGCACCGGTGGGCTTTCTGGGGCAGGACAATGCCCGCCCGCTGGGCGGCTGGATGCCGGAGTTCAAGTCGATCTGGCAATCGGGGCAGTTGATGAACGAGGCGGTGGGGCAGGTGGGGTATAGGTTGTTTTATCGTTGAAGTGTTCCCGGATCGTTCCCACGCTCCTGCGTGGGTACGCCTCAAGGGACGCTCTGCGTTCCAAGGCGGGCTGGCGTCGGCCACCAATGACGCGGAGCGTCACGGGCTGCATTCCCACGCGGAGCGTGGGAACGAGCAACCTTAAACCGTCTTGGCCATCCGTCCCGCCATCAACGCCCAGCCCAGCAGCAACACGCACACGATGATCAGCGGCCACGAGCGCCATTGCAGGTAGGGCGTCAGCCCGTGCATCGGCACGACTTCGCCGTACAGTACGCCACGCTCGAATTGCGGGATCTGTACGGTGATCTGGCCGAAGGGGTTGATCAGGCCGGTGACGCCGTTGTTGGTGGAGCGGATCATCCAGCGACCGGCTTCCAGGGCGCGCATCTGTGCCATTTGCAGGTGTTGCAGCGGGCCGATCGAGGTGCCGAACCAGGTGTCGTTGCTGATGGTCAGCAGCAGGTCGCTGCGCGCCGAGAGGCCGGCGGCGAACTCCGGGTAGACCACTTCATAGCAGATGAACGGTGCGATCTGGTAACCCTTGGCTTGCAGCAAAGGCTGGTCGGCCGGGCCCCGGGCAAAGTCCGACATGGGGAGATCGAAGAACGCGATCAACCCCCGCAGAATGTCCTGCAACGGCACATATTCGCCAAATGGCACCAGTTTTTGCTTCAGATAAGTGCCGTCACCTTCACCGGTCACGGTGATGCCGTTGAAGTAACGCTTCTGCTGGTGCACCAGTTGGCGAATCGGAACGCCGGTAATCAGCGCTGAATTTCGCTCGGCGGCGAAGGTGCCCATCATGTCCAGATAGCCCTGGGCAGATTCCTTGAGCACCGGCACAGCTGTTTCCGGCCAGATCAGCAGGTCGACCCGTTTGGAGGCAAAACTCATGTCGCGGTACAACGCCAGTTGCGCGTTGAGCTGCTCGGGGTCCCACTTCATGCTTTGTTCGATGTTGCCCTGGATCGCCGCGACGCTCAGCGCATCACCCGAAGGGCTGGTCCAGGCATGGTCTTTGAGCGCCATGCCGGCGACCCACGGGCCGATCAGCAGGATCACGCCCGCTGCGATAAAGCCTTTGCGCCTGGCGCGGATCAACCGTGGCGCGTTGTACAGCAGCGCGGCGGTCAGGGCCAGGGTGAAGGAAATCAGCCACATCCCGCCCAGCGGCGCGAGGCCGGCCAAGGGGCCGTCAAGTTGGCTATAACCGGAATACAGCCACGGAAACCCGGTGAGGAACCAGCCGCGAAAGGCTTCCTGGCCCAGCCACAGGGCGGCGAAGGCCAAGGCGTCGGCCAGCGGGGCCTCGTTACGCCGCAACCACCGGGCCCAGAGCCAGGCGGGCAGGGCGAAAAACCAGGCAATGGCGGCGATGAACAGCAGCATCAAGAAACCGGCGAGCAGCACCGAGGCACCGCCGAAATTGTGAATACTGACGTAGATCCAGCTGGTGCCGGCGCCAAACAGGCCGAAACCGAAGCACCAGCCACGGCCGAGGGCCTGGCGCGGTGAAAGCTCGCGCAGACCGGCATAGAACAGCCCGACCGCCAGCAGTGCCAGCGGCCAGATGTCGAACGGCGCCAGGGCCAGGGTGGTGATCGCGCCAGCCGCCATGGCCAGCAGGTTACCGGGCCAGCCGGGGCGGGTTGTCCAGCGCATGTGTGTCCTTAGCGGGTCTCGCAGGGTTTATCGGGCAATGGGTGACAGGCGCAGCAAGTGAATCCGACGGCTGTCGGCGTTCAGGATGCGAAAGCGCCAGGAACCGATTTCCGTGGTTTCATTGCGCTTGGGCAGGTGCCCGAAAGCACTCATCACCAGGCCGCCGACGGTGTCGAACTCATCGTCGGAGAATTGACTGTCGAAGAACTCGTTGAAGTTTTCGATCGGCGTCAGGGCCTTGATCAGGAAGTCGCCGCTGGGCAACGGCTTGATGTAGCTGTCTTCCTCGACGTCGTGCTCGTCTTCGATGTCGCCGACGATCTGCTCAAGCACGTCTTCGATGGTGACCAGCCCGGCCACGCCGCCGTATTCGTCGATGACGATGGCCATGTGGTTGTGATTGGCGCGGAATTCACGCAGCAGCACGTTCAGGCGCTTGGACTCGGGCACGAAGGTGGCCGGGCGCAGCAAGTCCTTGATGTTAAAGCTGTCGCCGTTCTCCTGAAGGATCAGCGGCAGCAGATCCTTGGCCAGCAGCACGCCCATGACGTCGTCATGGCTCTCGCCGACTACCGGGTAGCGCGAATGAGCGGAATCGACCACGGCGGGCAGGAATTCGCGAGGTGTCTGGGTCGCCTTGATGCTGACCATCTGCGAACGGGGGACCATGATGTCCCGCACTTGCAGGTCAGCGACCTGGATGGCGCCTTCGACGATGGCCAGCGCTTCGCTGTCCAGCAGTTTGTTCTGGTGTGCATCGCGCAGCAGCTCCAGCAGCTCCTGGCGGTTTTTCGGCTCATGGGCAAAAGCCTGGGTGAGCTTGCCCAGCCATGACTTCTGCCCGTTGCTCGATCGATCTTCGCTCATAGCGATTACTCTGAATCCTTTGTCGTTACAGGTTGATGTATCAGTGTTCGTCGCCGGCGTAGGGGTCGGGGTGACCCAGCTCTGCAAGCAACGTTCGTTCCAGCGATTCCATTTCCTCGGCTTCGTCATCTTCTATATGGTCGTAACCCAATAGATGCAAGCAGCCGTGAATCACCAGATGGGCCCAGTGGGCCTCAGCGGTCTTGCCTTGTTCGGCCGCTTCGCGCTCCACCACCGGGATGCAGATCACCAGATCGCCCAGCAGCGGAATGTCGAGCAGTTCGTCGGGCACGTCGGCGGGGAACGACAACACATTGGTGGCGTAGTCTTTCTGCCGCCAGGTGTGGTTCAGCTCGCGGCCTTCGGGCTCGTCCACCAGGCGGATGGTCAGTTCCGAGTCGGCGCTGCGCTGGCGCAGGGCCAGCTCGCACCATTGGCGTAACTGAGCTTCGCTGGGAGCGGGGCGTTCGCTGGCCAGTTGCAGGTCAAGTTCAAGCATCGTGGCGATTGCCCTTCTCAGCGGTCGCCAGCTCATCCTGATGATTCTCGAAGCGCTCGTAGGCTTCGACGATGCGCTGCACCAATGGATGGCGCACGACGTCCTTGGGCATGAAATGCGTGAAACTGATGCCCGGCACGTCCTTGAGCACCTGGATCACATGGTTCAGCCCGGATTTGGTGCCACGGGGCAGGTCGACCTGGGTGATGTCCCCGGTGATCACCGCGGTGGAGCCGAAGCCGATCCGGGTCAGGAACATTTTCATCTGCTCGACCGTGGTGTTCTGGCTTTCGTCGAGGATGATGAAGCTGTTGTTCAGCGTACGGCCACGCATATAGGCCAGCGGCGCGACCTCGATGACCTGGCGTTCGATCAGCTTGGCGACGTATTCGAAGCCGAGCATTTCGTACAGCGCGTCATACAGCGGACGCAAGTACGGGTCGATTTTCTGGGCCAGGTCGCCGGGCAGGAAACCGAGTTTTTCCCCCGCTTCAACCGCCGGGCGCACCAGCAGGATGCGGCGCACCTGTTCGCGTTCCAGCGCATCGACGGCGCAGGCCACGGCCAGATAGGTCTTGCCGGTACCGGCCGGACCGATGCCGAAGTTGATGTCGTTGCCCAGGATTTCCTTCACGTAGCGCTGCTGATTCAAGCCGCGAGGGCGAATCATGCCTTTTTTCGTGCGCAAGGCCACGGCAGGTTCCGACGGAGCGTGGTTCTCGAGTTCTTCGAGGGCCGACTCCTGCAGGAACAGGTGGACGGTGTCCGGCGACAACTCGCTTCCCTTGGTTTCCCTATAGAGGCGGCGCAGCAAGTTTTCCGCGGAGGAGGTGTGCTTGGGTTCGCCGATCAGTTCGAACTGGTTTCCGCGGTTGCGGATCTCGATGGCCAGGCGCTGTTCGATCAAGCGCAGATGCTCGTCGAATTGCCCGCACAGATTGGCGAAGCGGCGAGCCTCAAAGGGCTCGAGAATGAAACGATGTGGTTCGATGGGTGCGTTCAAGGTCGTTTTTAGCCGCCCTGGGGCAATTAAGATGAAATCAAGGATAACGCCAGTAGGCTGGGTGCGAAAGCTCTTAAAGAGGCGAATCTGATCACAGGGCATGGCACGACCACTGTGAGAGCGAGCTTGCTCGCGATGGGGGCTTCACATTCAACATAAGTATTGACTGTCATGCCGCTATCGCGAGCAAGCTCGCTCCCACAGGAAGTGCGGGGTCACTGGACCAACGAACCGCGCAGGGAGTGCGGTTGCGCGGCGTCGATGTGTACGTCGGCGAACTGGCCGATCAAGGCCGGAGTGTCGCAGCGGAAGTTGACGATGCGGTTGTTTTCGGTCCGTCCTTGCAATTCGCCCGGGTCTTTTTTCGAGTAATCGGTCACCAGAATCCGCTGGACGGAGCCGACCATCTGTCGGCTGATCTCGAAACCTTGCTGGTTCAAGCGATGTTGCAAGGCGTTGAGCCGTTCTTTTTTCACTTCTTCTGGTGTCTCGTCCGCCAAATCGGCGGCCGGAGTGCCGGGACGCTGGCTGTAGACGAAGGAATAGGAAAAATCGAAACCCACGTCTTCGATCAGCTTCATGGTCTGCTGGAAATCTTTCTCGGTTTCGCCGGGGAAACCCACGATAAAGTCCGAACTGATGCAGATTCCCGGCACCGCCGCCCGCAGTTTGCGCAGCTTGGATTTGTACTCCAGCGCCGTGTGGTTGCGCTTCATGGCCGCCAGGATCCGGTCGGAGCCCGATTGCACCGGCAGGTGCAGATGCTTGACCAGCTCAGGCACTTCGGCATGGGCCTGGATCAGGCTGTCGGAGAACTCCAGTGGGTGCGAGGTGGTGTAGCGGATTCGGTCGATGCCCTCCACGGCCGCCACCACGCGGATCAGCTCGGCGAGGTCCGCCAGGCGCCCATCGTGGGTCAGGCCGCGATAACCGTTGACGTTCTGCCCCAGCAGCGTCACTTCCCGCACGCCGTGTTCCGCCAGGTGGATGATTTCGGCGATGACGTCGTCGAACGGCCGGCTGACTTCTTCACCACGGGTATAGGGCACCACGCAGAACGTGCAGTACTTGCTGCAACCTTCCATCACCGACACATAGGCGCTCGGGCCGTCGATACGGGGTTCGGGCAGGTGGTCGAATTTTTCGATTTCCGGAAACGAAACGTCGACCTGCGGCAGTTTGGTGATGCGCGCGGCGTCGATCATCTCCGGCAGGCGGTGCAGGGTCTGCGGGCCGAAGACCACATCTACGTAGGGCGCGCGGTCACGAATGGCAGCGCCTTCCTGGCTGGCCACGCAACCGCCCACGGCGATGACCATTTCCGGGTTGGCCAGTTTCAGTTCACGCCAGCGGCCGAGCTGGGAGTACACCCGGTCCTGGGCGCGCTCGCGAATCGAACAGGTGTTGAGCAGGATCACGTCGGCGTCTTCGGCACGGGCGGTGACTTCCAGGGCCTGGTGTTCACCCAGCAGATCGACCATGCGCGAGCTGTCGTACTCGTTCATCTGGCAACCGTGGGTTTCGATGTAAAGCTTCTTGGCCATGGACGGAGTCATCACGTGATTCAAAGAACCGCGCATTATAGGGAACAAGTCACCCGGTTCCTACCGCTGCGCGAGCAGTGGCTATGCTATAGTTCGCGCCCTCATTTTTACCCGCCGATGTGTTTCGCCTGCCATGACCAAACGTGAAGCTCCAATCTACAAGGTGATTTTCCTCAACCAGGGCCAGGTGTTCGAAATGTACGCCAAGCAGATCTATCAAAGTGATCTGTGGGGCTTCCTGGAAGTCGAAGAATTCGTCTTTGGCGAGCGCACGCAAATGGTCGTCGATCCGAGCGAAGAAAAGCTCAAGGCGCAGTTCGAAGGCGTGGTGCGCAGCTTCGTGCCGATGCATTCGATCGTGCGTATCGACGAGGTCGAGCGCCTGGGCACCCCGAAAATCAGCGAAGCCCGCGGCGCGGTCGGCAATGTCATGCCGTTTCCGATGCCGATGCCTGAGAAGTAAGCGCCAAGACTGAGTTGCCCCCAATCGCGAGCGGGCTCGCTCCCACACTGGATCTTCTGTGTGCACATTATTTGTGAACACCGGGGATTAACTGTGGGAGCGAGCCTGCTCGCGATTAGGCTCTCAAGGCCGTGGTGGATTCAGGGCAGTGGCGAGAAGGGCGTGCGCCCGTCGGCGTTCTGCAATTCCATCAGGTATTTGCGGAAGATCTGCCCCAGCACCTGGGTCGCGACTTCCAGTTCGTCGCGGGGCATCTGTTCGGCGACTTCGTCGGCGGTGTCCAGGGCTTCTTCGGCGCCATTGACCGCTGCCATCTTCAAGACAATGTAGGCCTGCACGTTGTTGGCCGGCACGCCTTCGCCATGGAAGAACATGCCGCCCAGCTTGTATTGCGCCTGGGCATGGCCTTGCAGTGAGGCTTTTTCGAAGTAGCTGAGGGCCAGTTTGAGGTCGCGCGGCGCAGCCTTGCCGTCGTAGTAGAACTCGCCCAACTCGTATTGCGCTTGTGCATCGCCCGCGTCCGCCGCTTTTTGACAGGCGTCGAGTGCCGGTGCGAGATCTTGTGGCTGGGTGTTGAGCGTGCAACGGCCCATCGCCGGGATCAACAACGAGTTGCCGCCTGCTTGTGCGTTCGCCAGCAGCGGCTGAAGGAGCAACAGGCAGCCCAGGGCAAGGGTGCGGCCGGTGCGGTTCATGGGAATCGACTTACCTCTGAGGGGCACGCGGACCCTCCGGGGGATCCAATAAGCGCGCATTATGAAATAAGCAGGGCCATCCTTACAAAGTCTTTACTCGTTTTTCTGCTGCGAGGGAGCGCTAACGGCAGCTTCGAGGGGTAATACGTAGGAAAAGGGGCAAGAGGTTGTCGTCAATCACTGACGCCAGCGTCAGCCGGCGTCAGTTATCCACAGCCTTACTTCAACGCGGCGAAGGCCCGCTCAGCGGCGTCGAGGGTGATCTTCAACTCGGCCTCGCCATGGGCGATGGAGGTAAAGCCGGCTTCGAACGCGCTCGGTGCCAGGTACACGCCACCGTCGAGCATCAGGTGGAAGAAACGCTTGAAGCGGTCAGCGTCGCTGGCCATCACATCTTCGAAGGTCACGATGTCATCGGCGCCACTGAAGTACAGGCCGAACATGCCACCGGCCTGGGTGGTCACGAACGGAATGCCCGCTGCGTCGGCACGAATCTGCAAACCGTCGAGCAGACGGGTGGTGTAGTCGGTCAGCTCGGCGTGAAAGCCCGGGCGGCTGATCAGACGCAGGGTGGTCAGGCCGGCGGCCATGGCCAGCGGATTGCCTGACAGCGTACCGGCCTGGTAGACCGGACCCAGCGGCGCGATGCATTCCATGATGGCACGCTTGCCGCCGAAGCAACCGACCGGCATGCCGCCGCCGATGATCTTGCCGAAGGTGCTCAGGTCCGGTGTCACGCCGTAGTGGGCCTGGGCGCCGCCGAGGGCTACGCGGAAACCGGTCATCACTTCGTCGAAAATCAGCACCACGCCGTGCTGGTCGCACAGGCTGCGCAGGCCTTCGAGGAAACCCGGCGCCGGCGGTACGCAGTTCATGTTGCCAGCCACAGGCTCGACGATGATGCAGGCCACTTCCTGGCCGACTTCGCCGAGCATCTTCTCGACTTCTTCGAGGTCGTTGAACGGCAGGGTCAGGGTGTGCTTGGCAAACGCTGCGGGCACGCCGGCCGAACTTGGTACACCTTGGGTCAGCGCGCCGGAACCGGCCTTGACCAGCAGGCTGTCGGAGTGGCCGTGGTAGCAGCCTTCGAACTTGATGATGCTGTCGCGACCGGTGAAGCCCCGCGCCAGGCGAATCGCACTCATGGTTGCCTCGGTGCCGGAGCTGACCATGCGCACCATTTCCATCGACGGCACGATCGAGCAGACCAGGTCGGCCATCTCGGTTTCCATGGCGGTCGGGGCACCGTAGGACAGGCCATGCTGCAACTGGTTGCGCACCGCTTCCAGCACGTCCGGATGGCTGTGGCCGAGGATCATCGGGCCCCACGAACCGACGTAGTCCACATAGCGCTTGTCATCTTCGTCCGTCACGTACGCGCCTTCGGCGTGTTTGAAGAACAGCGGGGTGCCGCCAACGCTCTTGAACGCACGAACGGGGGAGTTCACGCCGCCGGGGATGTGCTTTTGGGCATTGGCAAACAGGGTTTCGGAACGGGACATGGTTGGGCTCTCGAAATCGAAAAATTATTTGATCTGCAACAGATCGTTGAAGGCACGGGCGCGGCGCGTCACTTCCTGGGGGCTGTCGGCGCCGAACAGACCATGGACCACGGCCAGCAGGTCGACACCGTGAGCCACCAGCGGGGCGGCGTTGTCCAGGGTGATGCCGCCGATGGCGCACACCGGTATATGCAGTTTGATCCGGGCCTGGTCGAGCAGTTCAAGGTTTGCACTGGGTGCGCCGGGCTTGGTGTTGGAGTTGAAGAAGCGTCCGAACGCGACATAGCTCGCGCCCTCGCTGGCGGCCTGTTCGGCCAGCTCCAGGCTGGAATGACAGGTGGAGCCGATGATTGCGTCGCGCCCCAGCAGCGCCCGTACTGGCGCCAGAGGGCCATCGGTCTGGCCCAGGTGAACGCCGACGCCCAGGCGCGCGGCCAGTTCGGCGTCGTCGTTGATGATCAATCGGGTCTTGTAGCGCTCGCACAGATTGCGCAGCGCTTCGGCTTCGCGCAGACGGCGGGCTTCGTCGCTGCTTTTATCACGGTATTGCAGCAGGGTGACGCCACCTTCCAGTGCCGCTTGCACATACGCGAGGAATTTGCCGGCCAGCAGTTGGCTATCGGTGATGGCGTAAAGGCCATGTAGTTTCATTCCACAGCCTCCGGGGCTACGAGCAGAAATCCAGCGGCAGGCGACGCGGGACGAACTGGCCTTTGCCCAGCTGTTCGGCATCGCGCAGGGTGCGCCAGGTGTAATCCAGTGCTGTCTTGACCGCGCTGGCGAGGTGTTCGCCCTGGGCCAGTCGTCCAGCCAGGGCGCTGGCCAGGGTGCAGCCGGAACCATGGTAGCTGCCGGGCAAGCGCTGGCAGGTGAAGGTTTCGCGGCGACCATCGCGGCTGTACAGGCGATTGTGGACTTCATGTTCGTCGCCGTGACCACCGGTGATCAACAGGTGCTTGACGAAGGGCAGCAGTTTTTCGGCGCATTCATCGGCGCTGCCCTCTGGCAGTTCGGCGAGGATGCGTGCTTCCGGCAGATTGGGGGTGGCGATGATTGCCAGGGGTAACAGGCGTTCGCGCATGGCGTAGCCGACTTCATCCTTGCCCAATCGTCCGCCGCCACCGGCTCGCAGCACTGGGTCGCAGACCATGGGCAAATGCGGGTGCGCCTGCAGCAGTTCGACTACCGTGTCGACCATTTCCAGTGAGCCGAGCATCCCCAGCTTGACCGCCGCTACCTGCGAATCGTTGAGCACGGCATTGGCTTGCGCCAGCACCCACTCCCGATCGAGCACGCGGAAATCGCTCACGTTAACCGTGTCCTGCACGGTCAACGCGGTAACGGCCGGGGCGGCATGACAACCCTGGGCGAGCAGGGCTTCGATATCTGCCTGCAAACCGGCGCCACCACTGGGATCGTGGCCGGAGAGACAGAGGACAACGGGGCGAGAGCTGTAGATATTCATGGTGCGCGAGCTTACCACCAAACCTGTTTTGTCGGTGGTCGGACTCTGAGGGTTTTATGCTGGACTGCTTGCTCTGATGATTGCTTTTGACCCACCCGTTGCCGACCTGACCAAAGCAACAGCTCTATCTCAATGCTTGGCGCTGGAACGCCCGTTCTAGAGCCATCTGTAGGAAAAATTTCAATGGTGCAAATTGGCCATCAGCGGCTATGCTAGAAATGGATCCAACCAATAACAGGTAATGCCGGTTTTACGTCTACTCAGGGAATGGGGGGCTTCCTGATTCAACCGGACAGGCCACGCTGGGGCTTAAATGCGCTATTTGCTGATGCTGCTGCTGTGCTTGCCCGCTTTGGCAAGCGCCCTCGAATTCGATGAATTCACCCAAAGCCTGCCCTTGGGCCATGCCCTGCAGGTGTTCGAAGACACCCACGGTACGGCTACCATCGACGACGTCCTGGCAGAGGCCGCGGCGGGTCACTTCAAGCCCCATGACAAAGCCACGCTGAACGCTGGTTATTCGCGCTCGGCATTCTGGCTGAAAATAGACCTGCACTACCGTCCCGGCAATCCGGACGCCCAACGCACCTGGTTGTTGGAGCTGGCCTATCCGCCGCTGGACCATTTGGACTTGTATCTGCCTGACAGCGCCGGGGCGTATCGCCTGGTTCGCCAGACCGGCGATGCCTTGCCGTTCGCCAGCCGTGAAATTCGCCAGAACAACTACCTGTTCAGCCTGGACTTCAAACCTGAACAACGTCAGGTCGTGTACCTGCGCCTGCAAAGCCAGGGGTCGATCCAGGCGCCGCTGACGTTGTGGTCGAGCACGGCCTATCTTGAGCAACAACCTGTGCGCTTGTACGTGCTGGGCACCATCTATGGCGTACTGCTGGGGATGCTGGTCTACAACCTGTTCATTTACCTGAGCGTGCGGGACACCAGTTACCTTTATTACATCGTTTATATCGCCTCGTTCGGCTTGTATCAGTTGTCGGTCAACGGAGCGGCCGTGGAGTATTTCTGGCCGGACAACCCCTGGTGGGCCAATGCCGCAACCCCCTTTTTCATCGGCTGTGCGGGTCTGTTCGGCAGCCAGTTTGCGCGCAGCTTCCTGCAAACCGCGCAACACAGTCGTTGGCTTGACCGGCTGCTGCTGGCGCTGATCGCCTACAGCGCGGTAGTGGTGGGCCTGTCGCTGATGACCAGTTACGCCCTGGCCTTGCGCCTGGCGACGGCATTGGCGCTGGTGTTTACCGTGGTGATTTTCGCCGCCGGGCTGTTCGCCTGGTGGCGTGGCCTGCGGGTGGCGCGTTATTTCATCATCGCTTGGTCGGCGTTTCTGCTGGGGGGCGTGGTCAACACGATGATGGTGCTCGGTTATCTGCCGAACGTATTCCTGACCATGTACGCCAGCCAGATTGGCTCGGCCATCGAAGTAGCGCTGTTGTCCCTGGCCCTGGCCGACCGTATCAATGCCATGCGCGAGCAGCAGGCCCAGACGCTGTTCGACGCCGGGCAGAAACTTGAAGTGCTCAACCAGCAATTGGCCCATGGCAACAAACTCAAGGATGAATTCCTCGCCACCTTGACCCATGAGCTGCGCACGCCGATGAATGGCGTGATCGGTTCGCTGGAGTTGATGGAAACCGTCGAAATGAACGAGGAACTGACCCAGTATCAACAGACCGCCGCAGGTTCTGCGCGGGACATGATGCGCATGGTTAACGGCATCCTCACCCTTACCGAGTTGCAGGCCGGCAAGCTCAAGGCCTACCCGGCGCCGTTCAGTCTGCGCGCGATGGTCGACGCCTTGCAGGTGCAGTTCGGTGCCAATGCGGCGGTCAAGAGCCTGGATTTCAAGGTCGACGTGGCACCCGGCCTGACGGACCGGCTGATCGGTGACAGTGGCAAGCTGGCCCAATGCCTGGAATGCCTGCTGGACAACGCCGTCAAGTTCACCCGCACAGGGGGCCTGGCGCTGCGGGTCAGTGGCAGACCGTCGGGGCTCGATCGGCTGGTGCTGTCCTTTGCCGTGATCGACACCGGTATTGGTTTCACGGACCTTGGAGAGGCGAGCTTGTACCAGCGCTTCTTCCAGCTGGACGGTTCCATGACTCGGGAATACGGCGGTCTCGGCGTGGGGCTGGCGATCTGTCGGCAGCTGGTGGAGTTGCTGGGCGGACGCCTGACTCACACCTCCGAACCCGGTCGCGGCAGCCGATTCCAGTTGGATGTCGAGGTGGAAATGGCCGTGCCCGTGGAGGCGCCCACGCCATTTTCGTTCAGCCCGCGAGAAAGCGCGCGGTTGCCCCAGGATTGCACGGTGTTGCTGGCTGACGACAACAGCATTGATCTGCTGGTGATGCGCGGCATGTTGCTCAAGCTCGGTTACCGGGTGCGTACCGCCGACAGCGGCCGCGCGGCACTGGATATGCTGCAGGGCGAGAGTGTTGATGCCGTGCTGCTCGATTGCCAGTCGCCACCGCTGGACGGGGTGTCGGTCTGCTGTCAGATCCGTACGCTCGCCGGCTGTGAGGACTTGCCGGTGTTTGTGGTCAGTCCCAATCCGAATCACGAGCGCTGCACGTCGGGCGCGTTGACCGATTACTTGAGCAAACCGGTGAAATTCGAGGTGTTGCGCACGATTCTGCAACGACGGGTACTTTGTCCAAAACAGGGTGAAAGCGCCGATATTTAGGCGGGTATGACACTTTGTTCGGCCCTGGGGCGGTGCTTAACTGAACCTCTGCTGGCCGACCAAGGAGCCCTGTCATGAACCTGCATCAGTTCGCCGAAACCCACGAGGTCACCAATCAGCCACCGTCCCTGGATGGCGCCAACCTCTATCGCATCGACCTGCCGCTGCAGCAGTGGTCGCAGCGTTTCGGTGCGGGCTGGGCGCAAGGGCGGATCGATGCGTATGGCGCACTGGCCGGCGGGCCGCTGATGGAAGCGGGGTTTCTGGCGAACCAGAACAAGCCGGTGTTTTCCAGCCACGACCGCTACGGCCATCGCATCGATCTGGTGGAATTCCATCCCGCTTACCACCAGTTGATGCGCACCGCCGTCGAGCATGGCTTGCCCAGCCTGCCATGGGCCGACCCGCAACCCGGCGCCCACGTCGCCCGAGCCTCGATGACTTATCTGCACAGCCAGGCTGAAGCCGGCACCGGTTGTCCGCTGACCATGACCTTCGCCAGCGTCCCGGCGTTGCGTTTGCAACCGGACCTGGCCGAGCTCTGGGTGCCCAAAGCGCTCGCCACCGAGTACGACCCGCGAAACGTCGGCATGGCCCACAAGGCCGGGGTGACCCTCGGCATGGCGATGACTGAAAAGCAGGGCGGCACCGACGTGCGGGCCAACACCACCAAAGCTTATCCGGTGGGCGCCAGCGGTCCGGGCCAGGCCTATGAGCTGGTGGGCCACAAGTGGTTCTGCTCGGCGCCGATGTGCGATGCCTTCCTGACCCTGGCCCAGACCGACAAGGGCCTGAGCTGTTTCCTGCTGCCGCGCCATCGCCCGGACGACACCCGTAATCAGTTCTATATCCAGCGGCTGAAGAACAAGCTGGGCAACTGTTCCAACGCCTCCAGCGAAGTTGAATTCCGTGGGGCGCTGGCCTGGATGGTCGGTGAAGAAGGGCGAGGCGTGCCGACCATCATCGAGATGGTCGCCATGACCCGCTTCGATTGCATGGTCGGTTCCAGTGCTCTGATGCGCCAGGCCCTGACCCAGGCCAGCCATCACTGCGCGCATCGCCAGGTCGGTGGCAAGTTGTTGAGCGAACAGCCACTGATGCAAAACGTGCTGGCCGACCTGGCGCTGGAAAGCGAAGCGGCCCTCGCCCTGAGCCTGCGCATGGGCCGGGCGCTGGACCACTTGAGTGACGAACACGAGGCCAAGTTCGCGCGGCTGGTGACTGCGGTGGGCAAATACTGGATCTGCAAACGCGCCCCCGCGATGATCAACGAAGCCGCCGAATGCATGGGCGGCGCGGGTTATGTCGAAGACAGCATCCTGCCGCGCCTCTATCGTGAAGCACCGGTGAACTCGACCTGGGAAGGCTCCGGCAATGTGCAGTGCCTGGATGTGTTGCGGGCCCTGTCCAAGGAACCGGGCGTGCTTGAAGTGCTGTTCACCGAGCTGGGTGACGGCCACGGCGACAAACGCCTGGCTGCCCACATCGATCGGTTGCACGCGGCGTTCAAGGATACCGCTGACATCCAGTACCGCGCCCGGCAATTGACTGAAGAGATCGCCATCGGCCTGCAAGCTAAGCTGCTGCTGGAAGCGGGCAACAGCGACGTCAGCGATGCCTTCATCGCCAGCCGCCTGGGTTCGGCTGGCCGGGCATACGGCGCCTTGCCCCGAGGCCTGAATGTCGAGGCCATCGTGGCACGCTCCACGCCCCAAGGTTTCTAAACGCCGAACCTGTGGGAGCGAGCTTGCTCGCGAAGGCGTAGGCACATCCAACATCTCTGGTGACTGATACAGCGCTATCGCGAGCAGGCTCGCTCCCACAGGGGATCTGCGGTGAATGAAGAATCTGCGGCTGGTGGTGATCAAGGGTGGGAGCGAGCTTGCTCGCGATGGCGGCGGCCCATTCAACATCTCTGGTGACTGATACAGCGCTATCGCGAGCAGGCTCGCTCCCACAGGGGATCTGCGGTGAATGAAGAATCTGCGGCTGGTGGTGATCAAGGGGGGGAGCGAGCCTGCTCGCGATGGCGTCGGCACATCCAACATCTTTGCTGACTGATACACCGCTATCGCGAGCAGGCTCGCTCCCACAGGGATCTGCGGTGAATGAAGAACCTGCGGCTGGTGGCGATCAAGGGTGGGAGCGAGCCTGCTCGCGAAGGCGTAGGCACATCCAACATCTCTGGTGACTGATACACCGCTATCGCGAGCAGGCTCGCTCCCACAGGGGATCTGTGACGAGTGAAGAACCTGCGGCTGGCGGCGATCAAGGGTGGGAGCGAGCTTGCTCGCGATGGCGTCGGCACATTCAACATCTTTGCTGACTGATACACCGCTATCGCGAGCAAGCTCGCTCCCACAGGGGATCTGCGGTGAATGAAGAATCTGCGGCTGGTGGTGATCAAGGGTGGGAGCGAGCTTGCTCGCGATGGCGTCGGCACATTCAACATCTTTGCTGACTGATACACCGCTATCGCGAGCAGGCTCGCTCCCACAGGGGATCTGCGGTGAATGAAGAACCTGCGGCTGGTGGTGATCAAGGGTGGGAGCGAGCTTGCTCGCGAAGGCGTAGGCACATCCAACATCTTTGCTGACTGACACAGCGCTATCGCGAGCAAGCTCGCTCCCACAGGGGATCTGCGGCGAGTGAAGAATCTGCGGCTGGCGGCGATCAAGTGTGGGAGCGAGCCTGCTCGCGATGGCGGCGGCACATTCAACATCTCTGGTGACTGATACAGCGCTATCGCGAGCAAGCTCACTCCCACAGGGGATCTGCGGTGAATGAAGAATCTGCGACTGGTGGTGATCAAGGGTGGGAGCGAGCCTGCTCGCGATGGCGGCGGCACATTCAACATCTCTGGTGACTGATACAGCGCTATCGCGAGCAGGCTCGCTCCCACAGGGGATTTGCGGTGAATGAAGAATCTGCGGCTGGCGGCGATCAAGGGTGGGAGCGAGCTTGCTCGCGATGGCGTCGGCACATTCAACATCTCTGGTGACTGATACACCGCTATCGCGAGCAGGCTCGCTCCCACATGGGGATTTGTGGTGGATGATCGATCGCGCCCAATACGCCACTGTTCCCGTCGGCCGACGATGCAGGCAAGATGAAGGCCTGCAAGTCAGAACACAGGAAGCTGATCGTGACCGAAGCGTTTATTGTCGTTCAAACCGCCGAACAAGCCGTGGATCGTCTGGCGGCCCTGCACGAGCGTGCGACCACTGCGCTGAACCAGGCGCTCAAGCGGTACCTCAAGGATCGCATCGAGCCGGATGCCGAACAGCGGGCGTTGTTTCGCTATCCCGCCCTGCGCCTGACCTATCACTGCCATGGCGAAGTCCCGCAAACCACCCGCGCCTACGCCAAGGTCCAGTTGCCGGGCACCTACAGTGTCACCGTCACCCATCCGGCTGCGTTCCGTAAATACCTGCTGGAGCAGTTGGTCCCGCTGATGCACGACTTTACCGTCACCGTCGAAGTGGGTGTCAGCGAGCAGAACATCCCCTATCCCTACGTGGTGGAGCAGGGTGATGAACTGGCCGGCTCCGGTGTGACTGCCGCGGTGCTGGCCCGAGTGTTCCCCAGTACCGACCTGTCGGCCGCCACCGATGGCATTGCCGACGGCCTCTACGACTGGGAAAACACCGACCCGCTGCCGCTGGCGTTGTTTGACGCGGCGCGGGTGGACTTTTCCCTGCGTCGGCTGGTGCATTACACCGGCAGCGACTGGCGCCATGTGCAGCCGTGGATCCTGCTGACCAACTATCACCGTTATGTGGATCAGTTCATTGTCCATGGCCTGGAGCAACTGCGCAGTGACCCGCGTTTTGTGCGCATGGTCCTGCCGGGCAACGTGATCATCGAAAAGAGCATGGACCACGGTGAAGCCTCGGCGATCGCCGCGGGCGTGGTCTGGCACCGCTACCAGATGCCGGCCTATCACCTGCAGGCCAGCGACGGCCACGGCGTGACGCTGGTGAACATCGGCGTCGGGCCGTCCAACGCCAAGAACATCACCGACCACCTGGCCGTGCTGCGCCCCCACTGCTGGCTGATGATCGGTCACTGCGGTGGGCTGCGGCAGTCCCAGACCATCGGCGACTACGTGCTGGCCCACGCTTACATGCGTCGCGACGGCATCCTCGACCGGGTCGTGCCGCCGAATATTCCGATCCCGGCCCTGGCTGAAGTGCAGATGGCCTTGCAGCAAGCGGCGGCCAATGTCACCGGTGAAAAGGGCGACGAGCTGAAGAAACGCCTGCGCACCGGCACTGTGCTGACCTACGACGACCGCAACTGGGAATTGCGCTGGGCCCAGGAGCGTCCGTTGATCAACCTGTCCCGCGCCGTGGCGGTGGACATGGAAAGCGGCACCATCGCCGCTCAGGGATACCGCTTGCGTGTGCCGTACGGCACGTTGCTTTGTGTCTCGGACAAACCGCTGCACAGCGAGATCAAATTGCCGGGTTCGGCCAACGCGTTTTACGAACGGGCGGTCAACCAGCACCTGAAGATCGGCATCGCGGCGCTGGACCTGTTGCGCAACGAACTCAACTCGCTGCACTCGCGCAAGTTGCGCAGCTTCGACGAGCCGCCGTTCCGCTGATGAACTGATCCCGGTTGAAGGGGCAGTGGTTATTTAACGGTCGGGCCACTAGCATGGTGGGCCCAGACCGTTAGATGTTGTGTTTGCCATGCCTCGTCCGCCACGTCCCGCTTCCCGCCGCCCTGGCGCGAAACCTCCCGCATCCGCCCCGCGTCGTGTGGCCAAGGCCCCGCCGGCCGAGCCGAGGCTGATCCTGTTCAACAAACCCTTCGATGTGCTGACGCAGTTCAGTGACGATCAAGGGCGGGCGACGCTCAAGGACTTTATCGACGTGCCCGGCATTTATCCCGCCGGGAGGCTGGATCGCGACAGCGAAGGGTTGCTGCTGCTCACCAACGACGGGCAGTTGCAGGCCCGCATCGCCGACCCCCGACACAAACTGGCCAAGACCTATTGGGTGCAAGTAGAAGGTGAGCCCAGTGCCGAGCAATTACAGCGACTGTGCGCTGGCGTGGAACTGAACGACGGCATGACCTTGCCCGCACAAGCGCGGCAACTGGATGAGCCGCAGCTATGGCCGCGCAACCCGCCGGTGCGCTTTCGTAAAAGCGTGCCGACCAGTTGGCTGGAACTGGTGATTCGCGAAGGGCGCAACCGTCAGGTACGGCGCATGACCGCCGCGGTGGGCTTGCCGACATTGCGTCTGGTGCGGGTCAGGATCGGTGACTGGACGCTCGACGGGCTGGATCAGGGACAGTGGAAGGAAGTGCCGGCGCGTTTATAAGGTGCCCGTCTCGATCAGGCCGATCACCACGCTCTTGATGACGAATGCCGCCACGCCCAGTCCCAGCACAAAAAACAGGATGAACGAGCCAAAACGCCCGGCCTTGGACTTCTTCGCCAGATCCCAGACGATGAAACCCATGAAAATGATCAGGATGCTGACAAGGCCAGTCATCATCCACTCTTCGAAAACCACAGGATCCATCGAAACACTCCGGCGTGGGCGAGGTTGAAAAGGCGGGGCGAGTATACGGCATGGAAAGAGGGCGAAGGATTGGGCTGCGACGGTGTGTCGCAGCTATTCATCGCCTGGGCTGACGCAGCGGTGTTCTCTTCAGTCGTGGTGGACACCGGCCCGCTTGAGCATCTGTTTGCAGCGTTCGGACAAGTGAAACACCCGCAGGTGCTTGCCGGCCTTGCTATAGCGTTCACGCAGGGTCTTGAGCGCCGCGATGGCCGAATAGTCGACAAAGCTCAAGTGACGGCAGTCCAGGGTCACCTGGGACGGATCGTTGGCCGGGTCGAACTGGTTGAGAAAGGGCGTGGTCGAGGCGAAGAACAGGGTGCCGTGCAGGCGATAGAGCTTGCTGCCGTCCGCTTCCAGATGCGCATCGGCATACAGTTCCCGGGCCTGTTGCCAGGCAAAGTTGAGCGCCGCAATGATAATGCCGCACAGCACGGCGGTGGCCAGATCAGTGAATACCGTGATGGTCGTCACCGCGATGATCACCAACACGTCATTGACGGGCACTTTGTTGATCACCCGCAGCGAGGCCCAGGCAAAGGTCTGCTGGGACACCACGAACATCACGCCTACCAGCGCGGCCAATGGGATGCGTTCGATCAACGGCGACAGAAACAACACGAACAGCAGAACCATCACCCCGGCCACCACGCCGGATAACCGGCCGCGCCCGCCCGAACTCAGGTTGATCACGGTCTGGCCGATCATTGCGCAACCGCCCATGCCGCCGAACAGTCCGGAGGCCATGTTGGCCGCGCCCAACGCTACGCACTCGCGGTCCGGGTAGCCGCGGCTCTCGGTGATCTCGTCGGTCAGGTTCAGGGTCAGCAGGGTTTCCAGCAGGCCGACCATCGCCATCACCACCGCATAGGGCGCGATGATCCGTAAGGTATCCAGGTTCCAGGGAATGTCCGGCCAGACAAAAGCCGGCAGGCCGCCGGCGATATGCGCCATATCACCCAGGGTGCGGGTCGGCAGCCCGAAAAAGTACACCGCTAGGCCAACCCCCAGGATCGCCACCAGGGCCGGCGGAACACTGCGGGTCAGGCGTGGCAACAGGTAGACGATGGCCATGGTCAGCGCCACCAGGCCGATCATCAGGTACAACGGGCCGCCGCTGAGCCAGGTCTCGCCACTCTTGAAGTGCTCCAGTTGCGCCAGCGCAATGATGATCGCCAGGCCGTTGACGAAACCGAGCATTACCGGGTGCGGCACCATGCGCACCAGTTTGCCCAGCCGCAACAGCCCGAACGCCATCATGATCAACCCGCCCAGCAGCACAGTGGCCAGCAGGTATTGCACGCCGTGTTGCACCACCAGCGCGACAATCACCACGGCCATCGATCCCGCCGCGCCAGACACCATGCCTGGCCGCCCGCCGAACAGCGCGGTCAGCGTGCAGATGATGAAAGCGCCGTACAACCCCATCAGTGGGTTGAGATGAGCCACCAGGGCGAACGCGATGCATTCGGGCAGCAAGGCAAAAGAAGTGGTGAGGCCGGCGAGGGCGTCGGCGCGAAGACGTGCTGGTTTCATGATTGTCCTGGCGGGGCAGCGCCTGAGAGTCGACTGCCGTGGGCGTGGTGCAAAAACAGGGTGGGGATGGTACGGAATTGAGTGCGGTGCGGCCAGTGGTTGGTCGTCGTGTGGATGATTTCGGGGCGGCTTCGCAGTGCGCAAGGCGCACGCTTCCTCGCCACGGGAGACGGCCAGGGATGAAAATCCTGCGCTGAATTTACATGGCAGGTGGTGAGCGATGTCCGTCAGCGACATTTCTTGTCTGTGTACGAAAATTACTTTCAGCGCGTTTGAAGATTAATCCTCGAAATGATTTATGAGTTTCACAAACACAACGACGTGACCCCATTCGAGGAGTAACGCATGGCCCCTGCATTCGGTTATTGGCTGTTGGTCTACGCGGCCATCGCCATCATTGCGCTGATCGTTTTGATCGCCCGATATCGGCTTAATCCGTTCATTGTCATTACGCTGGTGTCCATTGGCCTGGCGCTGCTGGCCGGGATGCCGCCGTCCAGTGTGGTCGGGGCGTATGAGGCGGGCGTGGGCAAGACCCTGGGGCACATCGCGCTGGTGGTGGCCTTGGGCACGATGCTCGGCAAGATGATGGCCGAGTCCGGCGGGGCCGAGCGCATGGCGCAAACGCTGATCGAGCGCTTCGGCGAGCGCAACGCCCATTGGGCGATGGTGTGCATTGCCTTCCTGGTGGGGCTGCCGTTGTTTTTCGAAGTCGGTTTCGTGCTGCTGGTGCCCATCGCGTTCACCATTGCCCGGCGCGTGGGCGTGTCAATCCTGATGGTGGGGTTGCCGATGGTCGCCGGTCTCTCGGTGGTGCATGCCCTGGTGCCGCCGCACCCGGCGGCAATGCTGGCGGTGCAGGCGTTCCAGGCCTCGGTGGGGCAAACCTTGCTGTACGCGATCCTGATCGGTATTCCTACCGCGATCATTGCCGGCCCTGTGTATGCCAAATTCATCGTGCCGCGCATCCAACTGCCGGACGATAACCCGCTGGAGCGCCAATTCCTCGACCGCGAGCCCCGCGCCAATCTGCCAGGTTTCGGGATAACCCTGGGGACCATCCTGCTGCCGGTGGTGCTGATGTTGATCGGCGGTTGGGCCAACCTGATTTCCGAGCCGGGCAGCGGCTTCAATCAGTTCCTGCTGTTCATCGGCAACTCGGTGATTGCCTTGCTGCTGGCGACCCTTCTCAGCTTCTGGACGCTGGGCCTGGCCCAGGGCTTCAACCGTGAGTCGATCCTCAAGTTCACCAATGAATGCCTGGCGCCGACGGCCAGCATTACGTTGCTGGTGGGCGCTGGCGGTGGTTTGAACCGGATCCTGGTGGACGCCGGAGTCACTCAACAAATCGTCGGCCTGGCCCAGGAATTTCAATTATCGCCACTGGTCATGGGCTGGCTGTTCGCCGCCCTGATGCGTGTCGCCACCGGCTCGGCCACGGTGGCGATGACCACGGCCTCCGGTATCGTCGCCCCCGTGGCGATCGGTCTGGGCTATCCCCATCCCGAGCTGCTAGTGCTGGCCACCGGCGCCGGGTCGGTGATCTTTTCCCACGTCAACGACGGCGGCTTCTGGCTGATCAAGGAATACTTCAATATGACCGTCACTCAAACTTTCAAGACCTGGACCGTACTCGAAACGCTGATCTCCCTGGTTGCGTTCGGCCTGACCCTAGGACTTGCGCGCTTGCTTTAATCGCAGCGCTCCAACACAGGTGCCGTCATGGACATCCTTTACCAGATTCGCTCCCGTCAGGATTCCTTCAGCGCCGGCGAAGGAAGAATCGCCCGGCTGATGCTCGACGACGTAGGGTTCGCCGCCTCGGCCAGCCTGGATGAACTGGCCCAGCGGGCCGAAGTCAGCAGCGCCACGCTGTCACGGTTTGCCCGTACCGTTGGCTGCCGCGACCTGCGGGACTTGCGCCTGCAACTGGCCCAGGCCAGTGGCGTCGGCAGCCGGTTTCTCGACCCCGCCGGCGCGCCCGAGCAATCGGCGTTTTATGGGCAGATCGTCGGCGATATCGAGACGACCCTGCGTCAGCACCTGTCGGCATTCGAAGAGTCTCGGTTCAGCGACGCGGTGCGGATGCTCGGCAAGGCGCGGATGATTCATGCGTTCGGGCTCGGCGGTTGGTCGGCGTTGTGCGGCGAGGAGTTGCAGGTACGGCTGGTGCGTTTCGGCTACTCGATTGCCGCCTGCCGGGATCCGGTGATGATGCGCATCACCGCCACCTCATTGAGCCAGGAGCATTTGGTCATCGCCTGTTCACTCACCGGCATCACCCCGGAACTGCTCGGCGCGGTGGAACTGGCGCGCAGTTATGGTGCGCCCATCCTGGCCATCACCCGCGCCGACTCGCCGCTGGCCCGGCTGGCCGATGTGGTGCTGCCGCTGCAAGGCGCGGAAACCTCGTTCATTTATAAGCCCACGGCGGCGCGCTACGGCATGCTGCTGGCCATCGATGTGCTCGCCACCGAGCTTGCGCTGGCCCACCCCGAAGACAATCAAGAGCGTCTGCGGCGAGTCAAACTCGCCCTGGACGATTACCGCGGCGGCGACGATCACTTGCCGCTGGGAGACTGAGATGCTGTACGACACGCTTATCCGCAACGCACGGGTCATCGATGGCAGCAACACCCCCGGTTACAGCGCCGACGTGGCGATCCGTGCCGGTCGCATCGAGCGCATCGCCGAGCTGCGCGATGCCCGGGCAATCGAAGAAATAGACGCCGCCGGCCGGGTGCTGGCTCCAGGGTTCATCGATGTGCACACCCACGACGACACGGTGGTCATTCGCCAACCGCAGATGCTACCCAAACTCAGCCAGGGCGTGACCACGGTGATTGTCGGCAATTGCGGTATCAGCGCTTCGCCGGTGAGTTTGCGGGGCGAGCCGCCGGACCCGATGAATTTGCTCGGCACGGCCCAAGCGTTCGTCTATCCGCGTTTCGATGATTATCGTTCGGCGGTGGAAGCAGCCACGCCGGCGGTCAACGTGGCGGCGCTGGTGGGGCACACGGCGCTGCGCAGCAACCACATGGATGATTTGTTGCGCACCGCCAGTGTGAGAGAAATCGCCGCCATGCGTCAGCAACTGCGCGAAAGCCTGGAGGCCGGCGCACTGGGGTTATCCACAGGCCTGGCCTACGCCAACGCCTTTTCGGCCTCCACCGACGAAGTCATGCAACTGACCCAAGAGCTGAGCGCATTCGGTGCGGTCTACACCACCCATCTGCGCAGCGAATTCGAACCGGTGCTTGAGGCCATGGACGAAGCGTTCCAGATCGGCCGTCACGCCCGCAGCCCGGTGATCATTTCCCACCTCAAATGTGCGGGTGCCGGTAATTGGGGGCGCAGTCCGCAGGTGCTCGCGGCGCTGGAGAATGCGGCGAAAACCCATCCGGTCGGTTGTGATTGCTACCCCTATGCGGCCAGCTCCTCGACCCTGGATCTCAAGCAGGTGACCGATGCCCATCGCATCACCATCACCTGGTCGACGCCTCATCCGCACATGGGAGGGCGCGATCTGGCTGACATCGCCGCCGAATGGGATGTGCCGCTGCTGGAGGCCGCGCGGCGCCTGCAACCGGCCGGCGCGGTGTACTACGGCATGGACGAAAGCGACGTACGACGAATCCTCGCCCACCCGTTGTCCATGGTCGGCTCCGACGGTTTGCCGGAGGATCCGTTTCCGCATCCGCGCTTGTGGGGGGCTTTCCCGCGGGTGCTGGGGCATTTCAGCCGAGACATCGGGCTGTTTGCGTTGCACACCGCCGTGCACAAGATGACCGGCCTGTCGGCGGCGCGCTTCGGCCTGAAGGACCGTGGGGAAATTCGGGAAGGGCATTGGGCGGATCTGGTGTTGTTCGATCCTCATACCATCAGGGATGTCGCCGATTTCAACGAGCCGCAACGGGCCGCCGAAGGTATCGATGGGGTTTGGGTCAACGGCGTCTTGAGCTACCGCGAGGGCCGGGCGAATGGGCGCAGGCACGGGCGGTTTCTGGCGCGAGAAGGGGATCTACGCCGTGGATTCAGTTCGTCACCCGGCGCTTGAGAGGTGGAAACACAATGGAATGCCCTTGTGATCTGCTTCTCAGTGGTGGCATTGCGATATTAAAGAAGCCGGTGATATAGCCGAAGCAATGAGTTCAACCCATCTAAACTGGGTCTTTTCAGCCAGGGAGCAACCCATGAGCTTCGGTAAAACCACCCCGATCCTGCGGATCTTCGATGAAACCAAGGCATTGGCGTTCTATGTCGACTTCCTGGGATTTACCGTCGACTGGCAACATCGCTTTGGTGACGATTTTCCGCTGTACCTGCAAGTCTCTCGCGACGGATGCGTGCTGCACCTGTCCGAACATCATGGCGACTGCACCCCGGGCTCGGCACTGCGTATCGAAACGGATGAACTGGAAGCTTTCCAGGCGCAACTGCTGGCCAAGCAATACCCCTTCGCCCGCCCTCAGATTCAGGCTATGCCGTGGGGTAGCCAGGACATGACGGTGGTGGATCCGTTTGGCAATCGGTTGGTGTTTACCAACGGGATTAGTGTGTAACGAGGTTGGATACATTGATGGGCGAGCAGGGGCGTTGGGCTAGATCTGCCGCCATGTGACGAAAGAGCCAAGGTGATGGATCTTTTTGACTGATTGTAATGACATTGCGCAAAGCGCCCATTTCTTCCGGGAAATGGGCGCCTGCCATGATCAAACCCGGAAGTGACTCACCATCATCTGCAACTGATTACCCAAGCGGGCCAGTTCAACACTGGACGCTGCGGTTTCTTCGCTGGCGGCGGCGGTCTGTTCGGACACGTCGCGTACGTTGATGATGCTGCGGCTGATCTCCTCGGCCACGGCGCTTTGCTCTTCGGCAGCGGCGGCGATCTGCTGGTTCATCGACTGGATGTTTGACACTGTGCGGGTGATGTTTTCCAGTGATACACCGGCCTTGCGGGTCAGGGCTACGCTGCTGTCGGTAAGGCTGCGGCTGTTGTTCATCACGGCGGCCACTTGTTGGGTGCCGTTCTGCAGACCGGCCACCAGGCCTTCGATTTCCTCGGTGGACTTTTGTGTGCGCTGGGCCAGGCCACGGACTTCGTCGGCAACCACCGCGAAGCCACGACCGGCTTCACCGGCGCGCGCCGCTTCGATTGCCGCGTTCAGGGCCAACAGGTTGGTTTGTTCGGCGACGGCCTTGATCACGTCCATGACACTGCCGATCTTGTCGCTTTCCTGTTGCAGCACGGTCATGGCGTCGGTGGAGCGCTCCACTTCACTGGCCAGGCGCTCGATCTGGGCGATGGCTTCGTTGACCACCTGGTCGCCGGCACGGGCTTCACCGTCTGCCGCGGCGGCTGCCTGGGATGCCTCTTCGGCGTTGCGGGCAACTTCCTGAACCGTGGCGGTCATCTCGTGCATGGCGGTCGCCACCTGATCGGTCTCGACTTTCTGGCTGTTGACGCCGGCGCTGGTCTGCTCGGTTACTGCGGACAATTGTTCGGCAGCACTGGCGATCTGGGTCACGCCATCACGGATGCCGCTGATCAAATCGCGCAGGGTCACGCCCATGCGTGCGATGCCCTGTTGCAGTACGCCCAGCTCATCGCGACGGGTAACGATGAGGTTGTGCGAGAGGTCGCCACTGGCAATGCGATCGACCACGGCCAGGGTTTCGCGCAGCGGTCGGGTGATCTGGCGAGTGATGATGACCGCCGCGATGATGCCTACCAGCAACGCCAACAACGTGCTGACCAGTTGCAGGGTGCGGGCCTGGGCGCTTTCGGCATCGCGACGGTCGAGCTGGATCTGATACAGCTGTTCGCTCAGGGAGACGATGGTCGTGCCCTGGTCGGTCATTTCCTTGCGGGCCTGCACCGCCTCGGCAATGGCCTGGGTGAAAGCCTGGACGGAGCTGCGGTATTGAGTCAGGGCAGCTTCGAGCTGACGCAGCTCACCTTGCCGGGTGCTGGCGAAATACGCATTCAGCGGTTGGAGCGAAGCGAGGGCGGCATCCAGTTGGGCGACGGCCTTGCGTTCGTTTTCGGGGTTGCTGTTGGCGGTGTAGCCGCGCACTTCATAGCGGGCCAACATGAACGCCTGCTTGGCCTCGGTGATGGCCTGGTACTGTTCCAGGCGCTGGTCGCTCGAGAGCATTTGCTGAACGTCGGTATTGATCGTCTCGATCAGCTGGTAAGCGGTCCCGGCGTTGGCAGTCATCGCGTCGCGGGCGGTGTTGGCGCTGCGGTAGGCGTTGCGCATTTTGTTCAGGGACACCTGATAGGCGCTGATCGTCGCGCTCTGCTCCTTGAGCAGCTTGACGTTTTCCGGGCTCTTGAAGCTGCTCAGCAGCGCGTTCTGTTGCGCAACGAAACTATCGAGGGTGGTTTGCACATTCTGTGCGGCGGTCTCGTCGCCATTGGTGAGCATGTATTGCAGGCGCACGACCCGAAGCTTGGTCAAGCCGGCATTGAGCTTGGTGATGTCGCTCATCCAGTTGCTGCGGTCGATCAGCCCTCCCAGGCTGGTCCAACTGGTCAGTGCCTGGACGCAGGTCAGTACCAGCACCAGGCCAAAGCCCAGGCCCAGTTTCATGTTGACGCTAATGTTGCCAAACCAGCTATTCATCATATTCCTCCAGGAACGTTGTGCTGCTTGATCGTCGGTACGCTGGAAGATTGTTGTTTTTGAGCCAGCTAAAACGTGTAACAGGGCTGTATCGGCTGCCGACTCTGGATCTGAAAGGATTTTTTTGGAGTGTCAGGCATTGGCTGGAGAACTTGCTGCGCGCCTCAGGGTTATCCTGAATTCCAGGCAAAAAAAAGCCCGCGGGAGGGCGGGCTAAAACCTTAGTTTCTTGAATGAGCGAGGGGACTTTACCCAATCACGCGAACGCGTGGGGTGAAGAAAAGTTCATGAGAGGCGGGTGGCAATGAGCAGAGAACGAAGCCCTCAACCTGGATCAGATTGAGGGCTTCTCTGCGCCTGACAACCTCACCTCAGATCAAACCGATCCAGGTTCATCACCTTGACCCACGCCGCGATGAAGTCGCTGACGAACTGCTCCTGCGCATCTGCGCTGGCATACACTTCGGCCAGGGCCCGTAGTTGGGCGTTGGAGCCGAAGACCAGATCGACACGAGTACCGGTCCATTTGACCTGACCGGTCTTGCGGTCGCGGGCTTCGAACGTTTGCTGGTCGTCTGAGAGCGGTTTCCATTCCACGCCCATGTCCAGCAGGTTGACGAAGAAGTCGTTGGTCAACGCACCTGGCCGTTGGGTGAAAACCCCATGCCGGGTTTGGCCGACATTGGTATCGAGTACGCGCAGGCCGCCGATCAGTGCGGTCATTTCCGGTGCACTCAGGGTCAGCAGTTGCGCCTTGTCGATCAGCAGTGCCTCGGCGGATACGCTATACCTGCCCTTGAGGTAGTTGCGAAAGCCATCGGCGATGGGTTCAAGAAAGCCGAACGACTCGACGTCGGTCTGCTCCTGGCTGGCGTCCATGCGCCCCGGCGAAAAAGGCACCGTCACGCTGAGCCCGGCATTCTTCGCCGCCTGTTCAATGCCGGCGCTGCCAGCCAGCACGATCAGGTCCGCCAGGGAGATTTTTTTACCACCGGACTGGGCCCCGTTGAACTCGTCCCGGATTTTTTCGAGAGTCGCCAGCACCTGCGCCAATTGTTCCGGCTGGTTGGCCGGCCAATCTTTCTGCGGGGCCAGACGCAGCCGGCCACCGTTGGCACCGCCGCGCTTGTCGGAGCCACGGAAGCTGGACGCGGCCGCCCAGGCGGTGGACACCAGTTGTGAAACCGACAGGCCCGAGGCCAACAGTTTGCTTTTAAGGGACGCGATGTCGCTGTCGTTGACCAGGGCATGGTCCACTGCCGGGATAGGGTCCTGCCAGAGCAGCTCTTCGTTGGGCAGTTCCGGGCCGAGGTAGCGCGAGAGCGGGCCCATATCGCGGTGGATCAGCTTGAACCAGGCCCGGGCGAAGGCGTCGGCCAATTGGTCCGGGTTCTCCAGGAAGCGCCGTGAGATTTTTTCGTAGATCGGGTCGAAGCGCAGCGCCAGGTCGGTGGTCAGCATGGTTGGATTACGCCGCTTGGACGGATCGTGGGCGTCTGGGATGATGCCCGCGCCAGCACCGTTTTTCGGTGTCCACTGATGCGCACCGGCCGGGCTCTTGGTCAGCTCCCACTCAAACCCGAACAGATTCTCCAGATAATTGTTGCTCCAGCGGGTGGGCGTGGTGGTCCAGGTCACTTCCAGACCACTGGTGATGGTATCGGGGCCTTTGCCGGTGCCGAATGCGTTCTTCCAGCCCAGGCCCTGTTGTTCCAGGCCGGCGGCTTCAGGCTCGGCGCCGACATTGTCCGCAGGCCCTGCGCCGTGGGTCTTGCCAAAGGCATGGCCGCCGGCAATCAGGGCCACGGTTTCTTCATCGTTCATCGCCATGCGGCCAAAGGTTTCGCGGATATCCAGCCCCGCAGCGACCGGGTCCGGTTGACCCTCGGGGCCTTCCGGGTTGACGTAGATCAGCCCCATCTGCACGGCGGCCAGCGGGTTCTCCAGATTGCGCCCCAGATCGGTACGGCTTTCTTCATTGCCCGGCTCGGCCACCAGTTGTCCTTCGCCGGGATCTTGCATCGCGGCTTTATCCGGCTTGCCGTAGCGGGTGTCGCCGCCCAACCATTTGTTTTCGGAACCCCAGTAGACGTCTTCGTCCGGCTCCCAGACGTCGGGACGACCGCCGGAAAAACCGAAGGTCTTGAAGCCCATGGATTCCAGCGCGACGTTGCCGGTGAGCACGATCAGGTCGGCCCAGGATATGTTGCGACCGTACTTCTGCTTGATCGGCCATAACAGCCGGCGCGCCTTGTCGAGGCTGACGTTGTCCGGCCAGCTGTTGAGGGGCGCAAAACGCTGTTGGCCGGAGCCTGCGCCACCGCGCCCGTCGCCGGTGCGGTAAGTGCCGGCGCTGTGCCAGGCCATACGGACAAAGAGCGGGCCGTAGTGCCCGAAGTCCGCCGGCCACCAGTCCTGGGAGTCGGTCATCAACGCATTCAGGTCATTTTTCAGGGCCTGGAAATCCAGGCTTTTGAATGCTTCGGCGTAGTTGAAATCCTCGCCCATGGGGTCGGACAGCGGGGAGTGTTGGTGCAGGATTTTCAGATTCAGCTGGTTGGGCCACCAGTCACGGTTCGTGGTGCCACCACCCGCAGCATGATTGAACGGGCATTTCGATTCGTTTGCCATGAGGAGCTACCTTGGTCGTATTCATCCAGCTATCCAGCCCGAGCGGGCTCTATAGCGACAGGTGAAAATCAATACGTAGATGCAGGGCTCACAGTTCGCTCATTGATCGTTCGGCCTTCCGGCAATCGACGTCGATTGCCCGCATCGTGGCCCACGGCAAGCCCAGTACGTTTCGAACGCTTTCGTATCTCTTATCAGGTCTGATCCGGCCAGCTTACGCTGGCGCTGAATCAAGGCTAGTCCTTCTGTGGCAGATCGCTAATAGCCGCAGTATTAATGGTTAATAGGCAGATTCTTTTACCCGGCTTGCCGGTCGAGGCAGATGATAGGGCCAGCGCTTGGTTACGGGAGAGGACCGGACCATGAACGAACGCCCTCGCAGCACGGCCATCCACGAAGCCGGCCACGCCTTGGCTTTTTGGTGGAACGGCCAGCCTATAAAACGCGTCACCGTACGCACCCGGGCTGAAGCCCGTGCGGGACCGATGTTCGACCTGCTCGGTCACCCGCAACACGCCGAAGGGTTAGTGGAGGCCGATTACCTCGTCCTGCGCCCGGCCTTCACCGCCCGGGGAATTGCTGAATATTTGCCATCGATGGTCGACTTTATTGAGCGCGACCTGATCCATTGCTTTTCAGGGCCTGTGGCCGAAGCGATCTACCGACATCGCCAATCCGACCGGCTGTTCCGAAGCAGTGGCCGCGCAGACCTCGTCCGCGGGCATGAACTGATCAGCCTGCTGCCCCCACGCCTGTTGCTCGACGCCGAATCCCGAGCCATCGCCCGTAGCAGTTGCCTTGTGCATCGTTACTGGTTTGCCGTCCGCGCGGTGGCGGACCTTTTGCAGGAGCAGGGGGCGATCGAGGGAGAGACCGTCACCGCACTGCTGCACGAGATTACTGGGGAGGCGCCGGTGCGGTTGGGGAATGAGGTGAGGAGCCTTGATGCTTGAGTTGTAGCGGATGATGCAAAAGCTTGGTGATGCCGGGGTTTGTGGGGGAAGCGTTGGCTGTGGCAAGCGGCAACCGAGCGGCTTACCATGCCAAGCAGAGGCCAAAGGAGCGAACTCATGCAAACGCTCAAAGTTGCAATCGCCGGATTCGGCGGCGTCGGACGTGCCACAGCCGACCTGCTCCTGTCCCGACGCGAGCGCTATCGCCAGGTTTACGGCGTGGACGTTAGCCTGGTCGCGGTGTGCGGATCACGTGCAGGCCTGGCTGACGCGAACGGCCTGCACCCGCATCAGTTGAATGCACTGCAGGCGGGTCTTTCAGGGCCGGATTTCGTGATGGCGAGCGGCGCAGACGTTCTTATCGAGGCAGGGCCGAGCGATTTTCGCAGCGGCGAGCCGGGTCTTGCCTACCTTCGTACGGCGCTGTCGGCCGGTCTGGACTGCATCGTTATATCGAAGGGCGCTCTGGTCCACAGCGGGCGACAATTGCGCGAACTCGCGCAGGCCTCGGGGGCGATGCTCAAACTCAGTGGTGCAGCCGCTGCCGCCCTGCCGACACTCGATCTTCTCGACCATAGCCTGGCCGGCTGCAAGGTGCTCGCCCTCGAGGGCATCCTCAACGCCACGACCAACTACCTGCTTGACGCCATGGGCACACAGGGCCTCAGCTTCGATGCGGCGTTGCGTGAAGCGCAGGCAGGAGGGTTCGCCGAAGCTGACCCGCGCAACGACACGGAAGGCTGGGATACCGCGTGCAAGCTCCTGCTACTGGCCAACTTCGGTCTTGGTGCCGATCTGACGATGGACGACCTGGTGGTCGAAGGTATTCAGTCGGTCACGGCAGAGCGCATCGAGGCGTGGCGCGAGAGGGGGCTCGTTCCCAAGCTGATCGCCAGCCTCACCCGCGCAGACGGTGTTATCCGCGCCAGCGTCGGCATCAAGGCCTATCCGCTGTCCGATCCGTTCGCCCACGTCAGCGCAAAGAGCAAGGCGATCCGTATCAGCAGCGACGCAATGGGCGAGACGCTGGCAATCGGCTGTGGCGCTGAGCCGATCGCCACCGCAGCGGCCGCGCTGAAGGACCTCGAACACATCCTCATGGCCAGGACTGCTCGGTATTCATCTCTTTCGCAACCCCCATCCTGACCCTGCGTACCTTGCCACTGTGCCGCAATCAGGCCTTCTCTCATGAGGCCAAACGTACTCGGTCTGCAGTTTCATCCCGAAGTCCGTGGCGCACGATGCGAGCACTGGTTACTGGGGCATGCGAGTGGGCTGGCCACGTCAGGCATGGACCCTGTCAAGAAGGGCCTGTAGAAACCAACGGCCCTAAAGCCACACATTCACCTCATAAATGTTCCAGAACCGTAAGCCTGTCCAATTCGCAGGCAGCCGCTCTGGAGATAGTACCCATGGCTTTCAGCAAGATTGAGGGACTGAGGGCCTACTAAAAATTGGCCTATCTACGACATCGCCATGACTGCAGCACTGCGTTTACGCCATGGCGATCATCAGCATTCACGCGCGAACACACCAGGTGATTGAAATGACCAATCCAAAACTCGAAGTGCTGACACCAAGCAATTGCCAAGTGATCTTCATCGATCAACAGCCGCAAATGGCATTTGGGGTACAAAGCATTGATCGGCAGACATTGAAGAACAACACCGTGGGCCTGGCCAAGGCCGCGAAGATTTTCTCTATTCCAACCATCATCACCACGGTCGAAACAGAAAGCTTTTCGGGTCATACCTATCCGGAATTACTGGCCGTTTTTCCTGAGGCACCGATCCTTGAGCGTACCTCGATGAACTCCTGGGACGACCAGAAAGTACGCGATGCGCTGAAAAAGAATGGCCGTAACAAGGTGATCGTCTCTGGCTTGTGGACCGAAGTCTGCAATACGACTTTCGCACTGTCCGCGATGCATGATGCCGGCTATGAAATTTATATGGTGGCCGATGCCTCTGGCGGTACCAGCCAAGCTGCGCACGATTACTCCATGCAACGCATGATTCAGGCTGGAGTTGTCCCAGTGACCTGGCAGCAAGTTCTGCTGGAGTGGCAGCGTGACTGGAAGAACCGCGATACCTACGACGCCGTTATGGCATTGGTCAAAGAGCACTCTGGCGCGTATGGCATGGGCGTCGACTACGCCTACACCATGGTGCACAAGGCTCCTGAGCGGGTAACACACGGGCCGACGCTGGAGCCTGTTGCGGCGAAGATCTGACCTTTGTCGGGTCGGCACTATAGGTCGACCCGACTTCAAATCAGTTCGGGTCTACCCGCCGTAACGGAGCTGGCTGGATTCGAGTGATCGCCAGGCGCCTGGCTCAACCCACAACGCCACGAGGAATGATCATGAGTGAAGATCTGTCAGACAAAGGCCGTCGCCGGTTTCTCGCTACCAGCTCCGTTCTCGGAGCCGCGGGAGCACTCTGGTCTGCCCTGCCTTTTGCCGGCTCCGCCGGCAGCTCTTTCGCCAACCCTGCGGGAGGTTCCATGGAAGCCGATCTGATTCTTTACAACGGCCGTCTGCACACCGTGGATCGTGAAAAGCCGCAAGCAACAGCTGTGGCCATTAAGGACGGAAAGTTCATTGCCGTGGGCAGCGACGCAGAGGCCATGGCGGTCCGCGGAGATGCGACCCAGGTTGTCGACTTGCAAAAGCGTACGGTGATCCCAGGTCTCAATGACTCGCACCTGCACCTGATCCGTGGTGGCCTGAATTACAACCTGGAACTGCGCTGGGAGGGTGTTCCATCTCTCGCTGACGCGTTGCGGATGCTCAAGGATCAGGCTGATCGCACGCCTGCTCCGCAATGGGTTCGGGTCGTGGGGGGCTGGAATGAATTCCAGTTTGCCGAGCGTCGCCTGCCTACCCTGGACGAATTGAACAAGGCCGCACCAGATACGCCGGTATTCGTTCTGCACCTTTATGACCGCGCCCTCCTGAATCGGGCGGCACTGCGCGTTGTCGGCTATACCCGCGATACGCCTAATCCGCCGGGCGGAGAGATTGTCCGCGACAGCAATGGCGAACCCACCGGCATGCTGGTAGCCAAACCCAACGCGATGATTCTCTATTCGACCCTGGCCAAGGGGCCAAAGCTGCCGCTGGAATACCAGGTCAACTCGACACGCCAGTTTATGCGCGAACTCAACCGCCTTGGCGTGACCAGTGCCATCGATGCTGGTGGTGGTTTTCAGAACTATCCGGACGACTATGAAGTGGTCCGCGAGCTGGCCAAGCACAACCAGTTGAGCGTGCGCATCGCCTACAACCTGTTCACCCAGAAACCCAAGGAAGAGCTGACCGACTTCAAGAACTGGAGCGCCATGGTCAAGCCTGGCGATGGCGATAACTTCTTCCGGCACAACGGTGCCGGTGAAATGCTGGTGTTCTCTGCCGCAGACTTCGAAGACTTCCTCGAACCTCGGCCAGACCTTGCGCCGACTATGGAGCAGGACCTGGAACCCGTGGTCCGTCACTTGGTCGAGCAGCGCTGGCCGTTCCGGCTGCACGCGACCTACGACGAATCCATTTCGCGAATGCTCGATGTGTTCGAGCGAGTCAATCGCGACATTCCGTTCAATGGCCTGCCATGGTTCTTCGATCATGCTGAAACCATCAGTCCGAAGAACATCGAGCGGGTACGCGCCCTTGGCGGTGGCATTGCCATTCAGGACCGCATGGCCTTCCAAGGCGAGTATTTCGTCGACCGCTACGGCAGCAAGGCCGCTGAACAGACCCCGCCAATTCAACGCATGCTGGCTGAAGGCGTACCAGTTGGGGCAGGGACTGATGCAACTCGCGTCTCCAGCTACAACCCCTGGACCTCGCTTTATTGGCTGGTCAGCGGCCGAACCGTTGGAGGGCTGGAGCTGTACCCCAACGGTCTTTCGCGTGACACCGCCCTGCAGCTCTTTACCCATGGCAGTGCCTGGTTTTCGTCAGAGCAAGGCAAGAAGGGCCAGATCAAGGTCGGGCAACTGGCTGACCTCACGGCCCTGTCGGCGGACTTCTTCAGTGTCGAGGAAGAGGCGATCAAGTGGATCGAGTCGGTGCTGACCGTCGTCGATGGCAAAGTGGTCTACGGCGCCGCGGAATTCGACCAGCTGTCGCCGCCGAGCCTGCCGGTCATGCCGGACTGGTCACCGGTTGCCAAGGTCCCCGGCCACTGGCGTCCCGCTTCACCGCTACTGACTCAGGTGCATCAATGCTCAGGCCCCTGCGCGGTGCATGCGCATAGCCATGACAAGGTGCGTCGGTCATCCGTACCCGTCAGTAACTACCAAGGTTTCTGGGGTGCCTTCGGCTGCTCCTGCTTCGCTTTCTGAACATGGACACGACTATCGAAAAGCGCTCCCCCTGGAGCGCGCTGCGCCATAGCACTTTCCGCTGGCTATGGCTGGCCAGCATTGCCTCCAATATCGGCACTTGGATGCACGAAGTAGGGGCCGGCTGGTTGATGACGACGCTTTCAGCCAGCCCCATGCACGTTGCCTTGGTGCAGGTTGCAGGCTCCGCGCCGATGTTCTTTCTTGCTCTTCCAGCGGGAGCCATGGCCGACATCGTCGACAAGCGTCGCTACCTGCTTATGGTGCAAGTGTGGATGGCCGCGGTGGCGATGCTCCTGGCTCTGCTCACGCTAAACGGCATGATGACCGTCGCGCTGCTGCTCCTCCTGACCCTGAGCATGGGCGTGGGGACTGCACTGATGATGCCGGCCTGGTCAGCTTTGACGCCCGAACTGGTCGACAAGCGCGACCTCGGTTCGGCCATCGCCCTGTCCAGCCTTGGCATCAACGTCGCCCGGGCCATCGGACCGGCGATTGCCGGGGTACTGGTCAGCCTCACCGGCCCCTGGGCCACCTTCGCGCTGAACGCCGTATCGTTCCTCGCGGTGATGGCGGTGCTGTATACCTGGAAGCGCGAGCAGACACCTGCGTTGTTCCCGGCGGAACGGCTGCTCGGTGCCATGCGCGCAGGCTGGCGCTACAGCCGCAGCTCCCAGCCGTTGCAAGCGGTGCTGGTGCGGTCGGCGGCGTTCTTCGTCGGTGCCAGTGCTGGCATGTCGCTGCTGCCGCTGATCGTACGCGCTGAACTGAACGGCAGCGCCAGCGATTTCGGTCTGCTGCTCGGCAGTGTCGGCGTCGGTGCAGTGCTCGGCGCTACTTTACTGCCGCGCATCCGTGATGCGGTGAACCCCGATCACTTGGTGGCCGGCTCCAGCCTGCTCTACGCCCTGGTGCTTGCCGCGCTGGCCGGGGTGCGCAACCTGTACTGGCTGATACCGGTGATGATGATCAGTGGCGCGGCCTGGATCGCCGTGTTGTCGAGCCTGCAAATGGCAGCACAGACTTCCGTACCCAACTGGGTGCGGGCGCGGGCACTGTCGGTATACATCCTGGTGTTCTTCGGCAGCATGGCGGCCGGCGGCGCGCTGTGGGGCTTCGTCGCCAGCCACCTGTCGATCAGCCTCACCCTGCTGATCGCAGGCGGGGTTCTGCTGGTGGGCATCGTACTGACCCTGCACTTCCATTTGCCGGTCACCGAGACCGAAGACCTGGCCCCGTCCCTGCACTGGCCTGCACCGATCCTTGCCGATGACCAGGACCAGGAACGCGGTCCAGTGATGATCACCCTTGAGTATCAAGTCGACCCGTCGCAGGCAGAACAGTTTCGCCTTGCCATGCAGGATGTACGCAGCATGCGAATGCGCAATGGTGCCTTTTCCTGGGGGCTGGTCCAGGACAGTGAGCATCCGCAACGTTGGCTGGAGTTTTTCTTTGATGAGTCCTGGCTTGAACATCTGCGCCACCACGGCCGGGTAACCCGTGCCGAACAACGCATCGAGGCTGCGGCTCGCCAGTTCCAAGCGGTCGGGGTCGCCATACGCATTCATCACTACCTGACCCCCACTAAGTCCCACACCTGAGCGCATTCACAAAGGAGTCAACGCATGAGCCGCAGTGACATGCGCAAGGTGGATCTCAATCTGCTGATTCTTATTGAGGCGTTGATGCACGAGCGCAATCTCACTCGCGCCTCGGAAAAACGCTTGTTATGGGATCAGGGATGAATACAACCGTGCTATTCATACATGGCGAATGGCTGTCTGCCGCCGCCTGGGATAATTTCTCCAGTCGCTATCGGGCATGCGGCTACACCTGTATTGCGCCACCTTGGCCCTTATCGGAGGGGCCGCCAGAGAGGCTGCGCAGCGCGCCACATACCGATTTCCCACGGCTTGGGATCAGACAAATTATTGAGCACTATGCAGCGCTGATTCGGCGCATGCCTCAGCCGCCCTTGCTGATTGGCCACTCGCTGGGTGGTCTGCTCGTTCAGATGCTGTTGGATCGTGGTCTTGGCTGTGCCGGCATTGCGATTGCAGCGATACCCCCGCGCGGGGTAATACCGCGCTTGAGCGTTCTCTCCAGGGCGATACCCATGCGCATGGCTTGGGGCAGTTGGAAGCGAGTCATGTATTTTCCGCTACCAGAATTTACCCAACAATTTACCCAGGCTATGGCGATCCAGGATATTGCGCTGCTATATGCAAACCATATCGTGCCAGCACCGGGGCGGATTTTCTTTGAAGCGGCTTTCGGTATTGGCACCTATGTCGATTTTGCCAATGACCGCAGAGCACCGCTGCTGTTGATCGCCGCCGAGAACGATCACAGCGTACGGCCATGCGTGGTGACGTCGAACTATCGGCACTACAACCGCTCTGCGGCCAGCACCTCGCTCAAGTGCTTTGCCGGGTTCAGCCATTGGCTCATCACCGAACCAGGTTGGGAGCAAGTAGCTGACTACACAATTGAATGGGCGCAAACTCAGCTGGGTCGTTTTTGATTTTTTTCAGGTTCGCGCGGTGATTAGCGTATTGGGATCTTACCCAACCAAACAGCAGATGTTCACCCCAGGAAATCGCTGGCGCACATGCACGGCGTTGGCAATCCATATGCTGTTGGTTTGCCTGCCATGGTTCAGTACGACGGCAACGGCCTCCGACTACTTACTGGACACGCTGGAGCACCACCGTTGGACCGTCGCTGATGAGGGACCTAGCCAGGTAGGGGCTTTGGCCCAGACCCGAGACGGTTATCTCTGGCTCGGAACCAACGATTCGCTCTATCGCTTTGATGGTCTGGACTTCGCGCGCTATACCCCGCCAGACGGTAACCCGCTTGGCATCATTTCCGTACTCAAGGCGGAGGATGAGGGCCTGTGGGCCGGTCTCCGTACTGGGGGCATAAGCCTGATCACCGACACGGGCATAACCACTTACCCAGTCAGCGCTGGGTTGCCTGGCGGAGTGGTCTATAGCATCGCCAAGGATCACAGTGGCGCAGTCTGGATCGCCGCAAATGATGGCTTGGCACGGTTTGACGGTAACGCCTGGCAACGTATCGGTACCGACTGGAACTTTCCGGGACGACATGCTCGCGCGGTACTCCTCGACCGCGATGGGACGCTATGGGCAGCCAATGAAGATCGCCTGTTCTACCTGCCGTCGGGTGCCCGAGCGTTTGTCGATGCAGGCATTGCGGTGGGTTGGGTGAGTCAAATGGCTCAGGCTCCAGATGGGGCCATCTGGATGGCCGAACGATATGGCGGTTCGCTGCGCCGAATCGTGCCAAGCGAAGGCGATGCGGCGACCCAGGTGACCGTAATCGACGGTGCTAATGGTTTGTTATTCGACAGCGCCGGGGCGATATGGGTGGGTACCAGCGGTAAGGGCGTTCGCTATGTGCCAGCCTCTGCCAGCCTCAACGCGCTATCGATAACTGACGCCTTCGATCACCAAGAAGCGTTTATGGCCAAGGATGGCTTGAGTGCAGATAACGTTCTTCCAATACTCGAAGATGTCGACGGCAATATTTGGGTGGGCACTAGCGCCGGACTAGACCGTTTTCGGCCAAGTGCTATGGTCTCGGCCGCATTTCCACACAACGCCCAGAATTTCGCATTGGTTGCCGGTGCGGCAGGCAGTGTCTGGGCAGGTACCAGCAACCTACCTGCAATGCGCCTGAGCAGTACGGGGCTGACCACTCTGGATATACCGGCACCGATTAGTAATGCCTTTGGTGATGCTAACGGTGATATCTGGATGGCTGGCAGCAATGGTATCTGGCGTGCGCAAGGAGACAAAATCGAGCGAGTTGCCTCATTACCAACTCAGGATGCGCTTGACTCAGCCGTACGCGCGATGACTCTCGATCAGGCGGGCGACCTGTGGGTTTCGATCAACCGCAAAGGGTTGTTTGTTCTTCGAGACGGACGTTGGTCAATCGTTGCCCCGCCTAATGCTGATCCAAGCCAGTTAATGCCTGTCAGCGCTACCACTGATCCTCTTGGCAGGCTCTGGTTCGGCTACCGCAATAACCTGATTGTGACTCACGACGGCAAGGTACAACGACACTGGGGGGCGGACGAAGGCTTAAAGGTTGGTCATGTCACCGCGATGCTACATCAGGGCCATCTCACCTGGGTTGGTGGCCAGCGTGGAGTGGCCTTCTTCGATGGTGAGCGCTTCCACAGCCTTCACCTACCGGACAATGGACTGTTCGACAATATCTACGCGATTCTAGCCGTACCTCCCAGAGAACCTGAAGGTGACGGTAGCTATGATCTCTGGCTCCACGGCAAAGCCGGGGTCTATCAGTTGACCGCTCGTGAATTAAAGCGCGCCATCGCTGACCCGCTATACCAGATAGGTTACCGCAGCTATGAGGTGATTGGTGGCCTGGCCAACGACCCCCACCAAGTACTCCCATTACCCACTGCAGTGCGTAGTACGGATGGACGTCTATGGTTTAGCACCAGTAAGGGCGTGACCTGGATCGATCCAACTCGCTACGTGCAGAGTAAAGCCGCCCCCAAGGTAGTTATCCAATCATTCAATGTCGATGGTAAGGAACCCCCACCCAGTGAGTTGTCACGGCTGGGAGCAGAGCCAAGAAGCATCGAAATTTCTTACACAGCGCTCAGCCTCTCAGGCATGCAAGGCTTGCACTTTCGCTATTTGTTGGAGGGATTCGACACAGACTGGCAGCAGGCGGGTTCAAAACGTAGCGCCATCTATACGGGGCTCGGCCCCGGAGATTATAGGTTCCGCGTATTAGCCTCCAATCAGGATGGGCTACTGAGCACCGAAGAGGCCGTGCTGAGCTTCAGTATTCGACCCGTTTTCTACCACACCCCACTGTTTATCGTATTGAGCGGTCTAGCAGTGGTAAGCGTTTTGTGGATGCTGCATCGCTTCAATATTCGCCGTTCGGCCCAGAATCTGCGGGACCGCCTCGAGGAGCGACACGCCGAGCGCGAGCGAATCGCCCGTGAACTGCATGACACCCTACTCCAGGGTGTGCAGGGCCTTATGTTGAGTTTCCAAGCCGCCACTGAGCAAATACCCAGTACTCATCCGGCTCGAGGCAGAATGGAGAGAGCGCTAGACCGCGCAGATCAGGTTTTGGTGGAGGCACGAGAGCGGGTGAATAATCTGCGTGATCTGAACGAGCCGGCTCTGAACCTGATCGATGCATTTGCCGCTGTCACGAGTGAGCTGCAGCTAGAAGGCAGTACGCGCTTTACCCTGAGCAGCCACGGCACGCCACTGCCGCTGCACCCTATAGTCGGTGAAGAAAGCTACCGGATAGGCTGTGAAGCGATCATGAACGCCTTTCGACATGCCAATGCGCAGAATGTGGAAATCCAGATCGTCTACACCAAACACGCATTTCAGCTGAGCGTTGGCGATAATGGTAGCGGCATCAACCCACAGTATCTGCCGCCCAATATCCGCCCCAATCACTGGGGCTTACACGGCATGCTGGAGCGGGCCGAAAAAATAGGCGGGCGGCTGTCTATTCAAAGAGGAGCCCACAGCGGCACTGAAATTCAACTGACTGTACCCGCGGTAATGGCCTATCGACGTATCCCGCGACGTCTTAGCCAGTGGCTACGTGTATTGACCCAATTGAGGCCCTGAGTGTGCACCCAGAGAATGAACAGATACGCGTGCTGGTCGTCGATGACCACCCTCTGCTGCGCGAGGGTATAGCCGCCGTCCTTGAAGCCCAATCAGACATAGCGCTGGTCGGAGAGGCGACCAATGGGCACGAAGCGCTTCAGCTATTTCGCTTGCTGCGCCCGGACGTCACCCTGATGGATCTACAAATGCCCGAGATGGATGGCATCGAGGCGATTCATGCCATTCGCGCCGAGTTTCCTTGCGCACGCATTGCCATTCTGACCACCTATCGGGGTGATGTACGGGCATTACATGCGATCAAGGCGGGAGCTATCGGCTACTTATTGAAAAGTAGTCTACGCAAGGAGTTGCTGGATGCCATCCGCTCTATTGCTGCAGGCAACAACCATTTCCCGGCAGAGATAGCTGTTGAACTGGCTGATCACCTAAGCCACGACTGCCTGACCGCTCGTGAAATCCAAGTTCTGCAATGTGTGGCTATGGGCAAACCCAACAAGCAAATCGCCGCGGAACTCATGATCACGGAAGACACCATCAAGGGGCATTTAAGAAATATCATGGACAAGTTGGGTGCCAGCAATCGCACCCATGCGGTCACTCTCGGCATTCAGCGCGGCATCATCACTGTGTAATACCCCACTTTTGAGGGGCGCGCGCGCCCCCCATTGTTGTCTTATGTGCGATCAGAGCACGGCGTAGCATGGTGCCATGGACATAAAGATCCACAGTGGAGCACCGCCATGCGTGCCACCTTGCATGCCGTTACCCCGGCAACTGCAGTAGACAGCCAGACTCAGCGCTGTATTTCCGACGAGGCTTATGACGGCGTCATGCAATTGCTTAGAGATGCTCAAGCGCACCTGAGCATTGACCGTGACTCAGCCTGCCTATGCCTGACCCGCGCCCTGGTCATGTTGCAAAAGAGCGATAGTCAGTTAAAAAGCCGCCACGGCTGCCTATCCAGTTGGCAAGCCAAACGGGTGGTTGACTACATCGACGCTAACCTCGACTCATCAATACGCACAAATCAGTTGGCCGCTGTTCTCAGCTTGAGTGTCAGTTACTTCTCGCATGCTTTCAAAAATACCTTTGGTGTAACGCCGCTGGTCTACGTCGCACGTCGTCGCATCGAATCTGCGCGTCAGATCATGCTCACGACCGACTCCTCGCTGACCGACATCGCCCACAGCCACGGATTCTGTGACCAATCCCATTTCATCCGTACCTTCCGCCGCCAGATCGGGGTTACACCTCAGACCTGGCGACGTTTGTGCGATGCCGGGTTATACGAGGAACAGACCAGTTCCACCCCCAGAACACTGGCCATTGTCAGGGCCTCAGCGTGCAACGCATAGCGCAGGGCTATCGCCCCGGATATCGAAGCGCAGGGGCTTGCCGTCAGCGCTCATTCAAATTGCGGAGTTCGAAACAATGAGCCGGGGTAATTTGAATCAGCTCGGTAGGCTATTGATTCATAAAGTTAATATCGGGTTGATTTTCTTACTTGGAATACCAATTGGAATACCGTGCGAATTCTTTTTGTATTCGATCTAATCACAGATTGCATCGGAGTTGGCCTGCACGCTTCGTAACCAAGATTGGCATCGAGCCGCTCGAGCCGCGACCAGCAAGGGGTCACCAAATGTCGACAACGTTTTCCGGGCAGCGGTGCGGCCTACCACCCTGGCAAAGGCTGGCTCGCTTCAAGCGCGTAAAAGAAGTCGAGTTCTCGCTCTCTACACGGCTGTGGGCGGGACCAATCTCCTGGTTTGTTCTGCTCTCAGACAAAACATCCGGCCCCTACTAATCACCGCCGACATTGACTAGAGCTTTTCTTCTGCCATTGCTGGTGGCTCCTGCATTAAACTAGGGGCATCCTGATCCAGCTGCAATGTGGCCATCGCCGCTGCCAGTAACGCTGTTGTCGCCATATGCGATCCCCCCCTCGCTTGAGGGCAGTCGGAGGTATCATGACCAAACCGTGGCCGGCACGAAGGCAGACGCTCTCAGTGGTCTAGCCACAACCACAAAATTGACGGCTAAAGTCGCCGCACTCGCTCATTAGTGATCTGGACAGTGGTAAACCATGAATGCAGTAGAAATTGAGTCCGCAATATCGGAGCTGGCCCTCCAGCCCTTCGACGCGGCGGAGTTCCCGTTCGCCTTCCTGGCCGCTTTTGGCAGTAAGGATACGGCTCTCAAGCGCTTGCGAGCAGGCAACAATAACACTTCAGATGTACCCGGTGGCGTGCTACTACGCAGTAACATCCATATCGCCGTATGCAAAGCCGGCACCGTAGGCGAAACCCTCAAGGCATTGCGTGCCAGTCCGGCCACCACAAAATCCAAAGCCAAGTTCATCCTCGCCACCGATGGTCAGACTCTTGAGGCCGAACAATTAGCCAGCGGCGAAACCATCACCTGTGCTTATCCGGACTTCCCCAACCGTTTCGGCTTCTTTTTGCCCTTGGCCGGCATCTCCACCATCAAGGAGATCAAGGACAATCCCATCGATGTGCGTGCGACGGGCCGTCTGAACAAGCTGTATGTTGAGCTGCTGAGCGAAAACCCAGACTGGGCGAAGGCCGAACGCCGCCATGATATGAACCATTTTATGGCACGCCTGATCTTCTGTTTTTTCGCCGAAGACACCGACATCTTCGATGGCGAGGGTTTGTTCACCCAGACTGTGGAGCAAATGAGCGAGCGCGACGGCTCTGATACCCATGAGGTGTTGGAAGCGATCTTCCGTTCTATGAACATCAAGGTTGCCGAGCGCGCCAATGCTGAACCTCGTTTGCCGAACTGGATCAAGGGCTTCCCTTATGTGAATGGCGGTCTGTTCTCTGGCAGTACTGACGTGCCACGCTTCACGCGCATGGCACGCACCTACCTTATGCACGCTGGCAATTTGAACTGGAAACAGATCAACCCGGATATCTTCGGCAGCATGATTCAGGCCGTGGCCGATGATGAAGAGCGCAGCGCATTGGGCATGCACTACACGAGCGTGCCCAACATCCTGAAGGTGTTGAACCCGTTGTTTCTGGATGACCTGCGTGCACAGTTGAATGAGGCAGGTGATAACGATCGCAAGTTGTTGAACCTGCGCAAGCGCATGGCGCGTATCCGTGTGTTTGACCCGGCCTGTGGCTCAGGCAATTTTCTAGTAATTGCCTACAAGCAGATGCGCGAGATTGAGGCGGAAGTTAACCGCCGTAGGGGAGAGCCACATCTGGGCAGCGAGATCCCGCTAACCAACTTCCGAGGTATCGAGCTGCGCGACTTCCCAGCAGAGATTGCGCGCTTGGCGCTGATCATTGCCGAGTTCCAGTGCGATGTACTGTATCGCGGGCAGAAGGACGCGCTGGCCGAGTTTCTGCCGTTGGATGCGCAGAACTGGATTGTTTGTCACAACGCTTTGCAATTGGATTGGCTAAGTGTGTGCCCACCCACGGGGACTGGCGTAAAGCTGGTGGCAGATGACTTGTTCGGCGCGCCGCTCAATCAGGCGGAAATCGACTTCGAGAACGAAGGTGGTGAGACCTACATCTGCGGGAATCCACCCTATGCTGGATTGAGCTCTCAAACGAACAAGCAAAAGGATGATTTGAAGAGTCTTTTTGATGGAAAGACCACATACTGGAAATCGTTTGATTATGTGATGGCCTGGTTCTGGAAGGCAAATGAATTCATGCGTGGGCAGACGGCCAAGGCTGCATTCGTGTCAACGAATTCAATTTGCCAAGGGCAACTTGTTTCGATGTTTTGGCCCATGATTCTTAGAGATGGAGCACGAATATTTTTTGCTCATACATCATTTAAATGGAATAATTTGGCCGCAAATAACGCTGGTGTTACCGTGGCGATTATTGGTTTGTCAAACTCCGAAGAAAAAACGATTCGTCTGTTTTCAACACAAAATTCTGGAGAGGTAAGCCAAAAAGTTGTCCCTAATGTAAATGCTTATCTTGTCGCTGGCCCAGATATATACGTTGACGCTGAATCGAAACCTTTATTTGATCTTCCCGTGATGTTTTGGGGTAATAAGCCCGTTGACGGTGGCCATCTTTTGATGACCAAGGATGAAGCTCGCGATTTGATAAGAGCTGAGCCGGAGGCATTACCCTACTTGCGCCCGTTTTACGGCTCGGTGGAGTTCATCAGCGGGAAGTCGCGCACGTGCCTGTGGGTTGATGATTCTGAAGTGGAGCAGGCAAATCAACTCGCGAGTCTGCGCGCTAGATTTGAGCAAGTCAGGGAATTTCGATTGTCGAGCAAGGCAAAGGAAACCCGCCCATCAAGCAAATATCCGCACAGGTTTCGGCAGATACAGGGTTCGCCTGGCAATGAGTCCATTGTTGTCCCCATTCATTCCAGCGAATCTCGCCAGTATCTTCCTGTTGGCTTGCTGCCGAAGGGGGCGATAGTCTCCAATGCTGCTTTTGCAATTTACGATGTCTCACAGGTTTGCTTGGCCCTGCTTGCCTCACGCCTACATCTTGTCTGGATAGCTACGGTCTGCGGCAAAATTAAAACGGATTACCGTTACTCTAATACGCTTGGTTGGAACACCTTTCCTGTGCCGCTGCTCACGGAGCAAAACAAGGCCGACCTGACCGCCTGTGCCGAGGGCATTCTGCTGGCGCGAGAAGCGCATTTCCCCGCCACCATTGCCGACCTATACGACCCGGACAACATGCCGGACAACTTGCGCCGAGCCCACGAGCGCAACGACGAAGTACTGGAGCGTATCTATATCGGTCGCCGTTTTAGAAACGACACCGAACGGCTGGAAAAGCTATTTGACCTCTACACTAAGATGACAGCAGATACAGCGAAGGCCATACCGAAAAAGACACGAGGGAAAATGGCATGAGCGACACACCTGCCAGCCTGACAACCCCACCCGAGGGCTACGGCGAGTGGTTGGCCGACCTCAAAAGCCGCATCCACAGCGCCCAGCAGCGCGCCACGCTAGCTGTGAACCGCGAACTAGTGCAGCTGTACTGGCAGATCGGAAATGATATTTTGACCCGCCAGGCACAACAAGGCTGGGGGGCCAAGGTGATCGAGCGGCTGGCGCATGACCTGCGCACCGCCTTTCCTGATATGAAGGGATTTTCCCGCGCCAACCTGATGTATATGCGTGCTTTCGCCGAGGCCTGGCAAGATGCCGCAATTGTCCAACAGGCTGTTGGACAATTGCCCTGGGGGCATAATTTGGTGCTGTTGACCCGACTGAAGGATCCACAACAGCGCCTAGCCTATGCTCAAAGCGCAATTGCACACGGCTGGTCACGCAATGTGCTGAACATCCATATCGAAACTCGCCTGCTGGAGCGCAGTGGTACGGCGGTCACTAACTTCGATGTCAGCATGCCCAAGGCGCAGTCCGACCTGGCCCGCGAGTCTCTGAAAGATCCGTATCGCTTTGATTTCCTCGGTTTGCGCGATGAGGCGCAGGAGCGAGAGATCGAACACGCACTGGTAAAACACGTTACCGAGTTTCTGTTGGAACTGGGCGCAGGCTTTGCATTTGTCGGGCGGCAGGTACTGCTGGATGTAGGTGGCGACGAGTTCTTCATCGACTTGCTCTTCTACCACCTCAAGCTGCGTTGCTATGTGGTGATCGAGCTCAAGACCGGCAAGTTCAAGCCCGAGCACCTAGGGCAGCTTGGGTTTTATATGACGGCCGTGGATCGCCAGGTCAAAGGTGAACACGACAGCCCCACCATCGGCCTTTTGCTCTGCAAGAGCAAAAACAAGATCGTGGCCGAATATGCGTTGGGCGATAAGACCCAGCCCATGGGCATTGCCGAATACAAATTGCTCGAATCTCTGCCTGCCGAATTGCAAACCAGCTTGCCCAGCATTGAACAAATTGAACGTGAACTAGCGGGCGACGGCACCCTCATGGAGGATGAATCACAGTGATTAACACTACCAACCCGACCAACAGCTATACGGTGCCGTCGGTATCCATTGCTACAGCGCACACTGGAGCATCCAGCAAGGCTAACGAGTTGGGCATGCGTACCATGCAGGAGCGTGCCTATGCCAAGCGCGGTGAACAGTACTTGCTGATCAAGTCGCCCCCAGCATCAGGTAAGTCCCGCGCCCTGATGTTTATCGCGCTGGATAAGCTGCATAACCAGGGCTTGCAACAGGTAATTGTCGTCGTGCCAGAGCGCTCCATTGGCGGTAGTTTCGCCGATGAGCCGCTGAGCAAGTTTGGTTTTTACTGGGACTGGCAAGTAGCTCCGCAGTGGAACCTATGCAATGCACCTGGCATTGACGAGCCGCGAGTGGCCAAGTCCAAGGTCGAGGCCGTACGTGCTTTCCTGAATAGCCCCGACAAAATATTGGTCTGCACCCATGCCACCTTCCGTTTTGCTGTGGAAGAGTTGGATATCGAAGCTTTCGACAACCGCGTGATCGCCATCGACGAGTTCCACCACGTTTCTGCTAACCCGGACAACAAGTTGGGTGGCCAGCTAAGTGCGTTTATCAGTCGCGATAAAATACATTTGGTCGCCATGACGGGCTCTTATTTTCGTGGTGACAGCGAAGCCGTGCTGGTACCGGCGGAAGAAAGCAGGTTTGAGACGGTGACTTACACCTACTACGAACAGCTCAACGGCTACCGCTGGCTCAAGTCGCTGGACATCGGCTACTTCTTCTACACGGGCAAGTATGTGGATGCTGTCGCCAGGGTGCTGGACCCAGTGCTGAAAACCATCGTACATATTCCTCATCCTGCTGCGCGTGAAAGCCTCAAAGACAAGGAGCGCGAGGTCAACGAGATCATGAGTTCGCTGGGTGATTGGCAGGGCGTCGACCCAGTTACCGGCTTCCACCTCATCAAAACCAAAGATGGTCGCACACTGAAAGTGGCCGACCTGGTGGATGACAGCGACGCGTCCAGGCGCTCCAAAGTGCTCAGCGCACTAAAAGACCCTGCGCAGAAGAACAACCGCGACAACGTGGATGTGATCATCGCACTGGGCATGGCGAAGGAAGGCTTCGACTGGATCTGGTGCGAGCATGCGCTGACCATCGGCTACCGTTCGAGCCTGACCGAAATTGTACAAATCATTGGCCGCGCCACGCGTGATGCCGAGGGCAAGGAGCGCTCGCGCTTCACCAACCTGATCGCTGAGCCTATGGCCGACCAAGCGGCTGTAGCCGAAGCAGTGAATGATATGCTTAAGGCCATTTCCGCCAGCCTGCTGATGGAGCAGGTGCTCGCCCCACGCTATGAGTTCAGTCCGAAAGATACCGGGCCGAAAGACGGTTTCATTTACAACGGTGGGGAGGGCTATCAATCAGGTGGCGCCAATCTGGGCGTGAATGAAGCCACAGGCCAGTACCATGTCGAAATCAACGGTCTGACCACGCCGCAAAGCACAGAAGCCTCGCGCATCTGCATAGAAGATTTGAACGAAGTGGTAACCAGCTTCCTGCAGGACAAAACCGTGCTGGAACGCGGCCTATTCGACAAGGAAAACACCTTGCCCGAAGAGCTGACCCAACTGCGCATGGGCAAGATCGTGCGCGAGCGTTACCCCGACTTGAGCGACGTCGACCAGGAAGCAATCCGTCAGCATGCTATCGCGGCCATGAACATTACCCAACAGGCCAAATTGATGTTGGCTCAGACCGATGCCAACGAGAGTGGCGCCTTACCAGGCAGTACGTCTCTGCTGGAAGGCGTGCGCAAATTCGTCAACGTGCGCGAGCTAGACATTGATCTGATCGACCGCATCAACCCTTTTGAAGCCGCCTATGCGGTGCTGGCTAAGGCGATGGATGAAAAATCCCTACGCCAGGTGCAGGCCAGCATTGCAGCCAAGAAGGTGAGTATTCCTGAAAGCGAAGCACGAGACTTGGCAATGCGCGCCCTGCAGTTCAAAAACGAGCGTGGCCGGCTGCCAGAAATCAACTCCGCAGATTCCTGGGAGAAACGAATGGCTGAAGGCGTGGTTGCGTTCGCACGTTATCGCGCCCAAGCCAAAGCGGCGCAGGGGGAATCCGCCAATGGCTAAAATGAATGATGACGACCTGCTAAATGCGCTAGGGGTAGAAGTGCCCTCGCTTAAGACAGCCACTCGAACCCCTCGTGAAGAGCGCATCATCGCTGGCTTCGAGGACATTCAGCGCTTCCATCAGACCCATGGCCGCGCCCCCCTGCATGGCGAAGACCGCGACATCTTCGAGCGCTTGTACGCCGTGCGCCTGGATCAGTTGAGAAAGTTACCCGAGGCACAAACCCTACTGGCAGAATTGGATAGCCACGGCTTACTGTCAGGTGCCGCGGTAGCCACGGTAAATGTGGATGACCTAGATGAGGACGCCTTGCTCGCCGAACTGGGCATCGGCAGTGAGTCGGTCCACCAAGACGACATCACCGTGCTGCGGCATGTGCGTTCCAGTGCGGCAATAAAGGCGGCAGAAGAGATTGCCGCACGGAACCCATGTAAAGACTTTGAGAGATTTAAGCCACTGTTTGATGAGGTGGATGCAGGCCTCAAACGAAAACTATGGGTAACCAAGCCCTTTGGAAAGAACGCCAGCATCGAGGCCGGGGACTTCTTCATTCTGAGCGGACTCATTGCCTATGTCGCCGAGGTAGGAGATACCTACAAGACGCCGAATGCGGAGACGAATGGGCGGTTGCGCGTCATCTACTCCAATGAAACAGAAAGCGATCTGCTATTACGATCCTTGCAGCGTGCGCTCTACAAAGACAGTGATGGGCGTGCAGGGTCTCGGATCGTCAAGGTAGATTCCGGCCCACTGTTCAGCGACATAACCGAGCCGGACGACATCGAGGCTGGCACTATCTATGTACTGCGCAGCCAGTCTAGTCACCCATTCGTAGCTAAGCATCGCGAGCTGATCCATAAGATCGGCGTGACCGGTGGAAAAGTAGAAACCCGCATCGCCGCGGCGGATAAAGATGCCACTTACCTGCTGGCAGATGTGGAGGTGGTCGCTACTTACAAGCTGCACAACCTGAACCGGACCAGGCTGGAAAACATCTTCCATCGCCTGTTCGGTGCGGTGCAGCTGGACCTAACCATCGAAGACCGCTTCGGCCATCCGGTCAAACCTAGGGAGTGGTTCCTAGTGCCGCTGCATGTGATCGATGAAGCGGTTGAGCGCATTCGTGATGGATCGATTACCAATTTTACGTACGACCCGCAAACAGCTCGTCTGGTCAGTTAAAGCTCAACAGTCAGCTTCGGGAACAAACCTGTCTGTTCCCGAACTGGGAAACAGGGCGTTTAACTACGTTTCCTTTGGGTTGAGAGTCGCCGCCAGTGAGTGATAGTCCCGTATTCGTCCGGGCATTCCCGCCTTGTTTCAGTACCAACAGAGGTGGTGATATCAAATGCTGCGGCTGACGGTCAAGACGCGAATGCGTACAACGCGCTGGCTATTCGGGATGGTATGCGGTAGTTCCGCACGTACGGATCTATACGGGGGGCAGGCAACTGCCATCCCTACTGCGATCTTTTCGGATTAATTTTCTACGATATCGCGCGTCTGACTGGGGTCACAGTCGTGTAGACACATCGCGTCATTGCGGGAGCGGCCTATACACGGGTGACATTAATTTCACAGCGACACGCCTTGATTTGCTAACTACTTAAACATGAAGCTTCTCTGCTTTTTGAATTCAATATAATCCATAGTGTTGATTTGGCTTGATTTTCGCCTAGTGCCGCCAGTGGAGGTTTTTACCAGTAATTCATTGCTTCCGATTATCGCGGAATTGATGTCATCACTATGAGCCGGGGTGTGGTTGTAGATCATTTCATAGAAGCTTTTTACAGAAAGCGGCTGGCCAGAATCGCAAATGAAGCGCGGGATGTCCTCATGAAGCTCATCTTTTGCTTGGTCTCTGGCCGATGCATCAAAGAGGTAGAGCGTCTTATTTTCATTCGGGTCATGGGCTAGCATATTAAGTCCCGACCTACCATAGTGTGCCTGTGTCTCGCTATTCTGATGCAGGATGTCGTTGTATACCTGTCTGGCCCTATGGGAGTTAGCAAGATGTATTAACCAATATCGCCAGCCATCCGGATTGTTTATCGAAAAGGGGCTGACAAATTTTGCACATTTCTGAAAGGTGTCGAAAACTATCCGTTCAGCAATTCCGAGCCACTCTCGCTTCGAGGCTTGCTTGACCAGAGCCTCAAAATCTTGCTCGGTAAGTTGCAGATAAGACAGCTGTGCTGCCAGAGCTTTCGGATTATTTTGCTCCAAGAACGCCAGCAAAGCAGTAATGACGAACGTATAGAATACCTCAACGGACTCATTTAGGCCCATCATGTCAATCAGGGTCTCAGTTCGAACATGGCTATGACCACATTGGTCAAGATTGAAAATTATGCTTTTATGTCGTTCGGAGCGAATTAAAGACTTTATTGTTGGGTAAACTTCTTCGAAGAAGTTGCTAAAGTAGTGTGTGGTTATTTTTAGGTGGTTGTTGTTGAGCTTGGTATGTGTGAGTGTAGGGGCCAGGTTGACCTTCAATAGTTCTATGACGTTTTTGTCTGCGTCGTTTAGGATAAGGCTGCATTCGATATCAACCAGCGGCATATTGTTCATCGCTCGACGTAGATTGATGTCAGTTATTGCGCGGTTCAGTTCCTCTACAAAAATAATAGGAGAGCCAGCGGCGCCGCAATTGTAGCGACCCGCGCCACTGAATCCATCGACCACCGCCAAACGAAATTTCCTGACAAGTGGTGATGTGCAACGAATTTTTACATAGTTATAAAAATATTCGCGAAGAATCTGATGCTTCTTCCTTGAGTGCTCAGCTAGGGTTGCGCCTTCCTCCCAAGCGTACTTCTTCTCAGCCATGGATTTTCCTTGTCAGGCGACGGTCGATCTATTGGGCCATGCCTACCAATTTAATAGGCATTTCATCCCAAGTCTTGCCACGATATTCTCTACCGTTGGCTTTTTTAGAGCGGCGAACATTGTCTTTACCCCATGTCCCCCACTGTTTAAAGAAAAATGCTGTCCCGCTTTCTAGGCACTGAGTATAAATTTCATCGATCCAACTCTCTTCGATTGGACGCGCTTTGTTTCCGCTTTCACCGCCGACTATTGCCCAGTCGATTTCCGAAAGATCGATACTGCCCACAGGGCCAATGAGGGGCTCGAAGGAAATGAACCGAATCTGGGCCGGAGTTTCTTTCAAATATAGGACTCGCTTAGCCGCGTCAGCATCTTCAATGGAGGTGCCCAACCATACGTTCGGAAGTACCTCAGCGATGACTTCGTTGAGGATCTGCCTCATGCGCTTAGGACGCTTGGTCAAGATCTGGTAGTTGTGATGTGGCGTCTCCCGCATCACTTTCCAGACTGCAACGATGAACTCGTCACTGACCTTCTCATGGAAAAGATCGCTCATGGAGTTCACGAACACTTTTCTCGGCTTCTTCCATCGATACGGGATGGCCAAAGCGTCGCGATCTTCGACAATTGAGCCGTTCCAGACGATGCGCTTATTCTTCTTGCGGGTCAGCCCAACGTACTTTGGAGTGCCCATGGCCTCGAGGCGACGTGCCATCTCCATGGCATAGCAGTTTTTGCACCCGGCGCTAATGATGGAGCAGCCAGCTACTGGATTCCAAGTAGAGTCCGTCCACTCGATCTGTGTCTCTGCCATATCCCTTCCTAGCTCCTCGTTTGCGTTCCTGGCTGGCGCATTTGTCTCCGAGTGAGCAGAGTTCGATGGCCATCATAATGAATTCCTGCCCGTAAGGGCAGTCGTGCGGCTAAGCTGGCGCGCCTAGTTGACATTTGAGGCTTTGCTTTTCCCGCCAAACCCTCCGATCAAGCGATCTTTGATCGCGCTGATCGGAGGGTTCACTCGTTTTTTCTCGAAGCCGCCGCGTTCCACCATTCCATTTTCATATTTGATTAACGCCACGCCTGCTTTCACCCGTCAGTAATTACTCCGCGATTCCCTTTGAACGCAGTGCCATTAAGTGTGTGTGCGAATCTTTTCGTTGAGCATGGATATAGGGGGGGCGACAGCGGCGACGCCGGCGACAACCCACGTAGAACGTGGCCTGGGACATGGCGACAAAAGTGGCGACAGTCGCCACTTTTTGAGCGTGTTGGCCGTGACCCTTGACCGCCTTTTCGAGTGGGTATAAAAATTGGCGTACGGACCGCTGTCGTTGACAGCACCAGCCCAGGTAGCCAGAACCTTTAAGGCTACGCCACTTGCGTGGTGGTTCTTCCCCAAGTGCGATTAGCGTCCGGCGGCTCGCACGGCCACTCCTCAAGAGTGATGGATGCCTACTCTACCAATCTGCCCACTGCGGCAGACAATGGACCGACCTCGCTGCACTGCAGCAACCTCACCTTTTCGGCACACGTCGCTGCGCCAGACCTCGCCCGTCTCTTTCTTTTGGAAAGAGACGGGCGCTCGTACCACTGCTGCAAGCCACGTCGTGCATGGCATTGCCGCAACTCTCCTCGTGACAATCGGCCTGACAAATCCGATTCGTCGCCATCCGCAACGACACAGACACCGGGGCCGCAGCCTACGGAAGGGCTGCACCTGACTGACAGTCAGGCATGCACCAGGTGTCCAGGTCTTTGCTTTCTCCCACCCAGGATCTCCAGGTGCCGAACTCGTCAGTCGGCACAGCCTCCACCCGCCCGCATCTTCGGATGCGACTAAGGAGGCCAGATTCATGGGGTTATGCCATCGCTCCCGGTTGTAAGGAGCCGTTCGTTCCGCGTCAGTGAGCGCCTCACAGGCCGCAGGGGCCTTGATCCCTGATAACACTCAACAACCGTGGCGGGACTACGTGAGGACAACCAGCAATGAACGAGGAGAGGGCCATGCAGCAGTTAGATCCGAAGCTTGAACTACCACGACCACCTCGACCGTTGATTGACTCGAATCCCGTGGCCCAGCCTTATCCGGTGCAGGCACTGGGTGGGATTCTTGGGCCTGCAGTGGTGCGCATGGCCGAGGTCATTGGCGTGCCCCAGGCATTGGCTGCACAATCGGTGTTGGCTGCCTCGGCGCTGGCTACCCAAGGTCATGCCGGCCTACAGCTCGACGGGAGAAATTATCCCCTCTCGCTGTACCTGATCACGGTGGCAGCTTCGGGGGATCGTAAAACGGCGGCAGACCGATCTGCATTGCTGCCAGCACGCCAATGGGAGCGTGAGCAGTGGCAGCGCTACCGCGAACAGCTTGCCCGGTACCGCGCCGCACAGCGCCAGATGCAGCGTATCAACCCTGCCGATCCCGACTCCGCGAACGGTGTACCGCTCGAAGCGGAGCCCTCTGCACCGAGGCTGATTACCACGGACCCAACTATTGAAGCTCTGATCAAAGGGCTCTGCCATGACCTGCCGAGTATGGGGTTGTTCTGCGATGAAGGGGGACAATTCCTCGGCAGCAGCACCATGAGTCGAGATAACCGTTTGAAAGCGGTTACGACCTTGTCGTCACTCTGGGACGGCAGTCCGATAGATCGCGCGCGGTCTATGGCGGGTGAAAGCTTGCGAGCTTACGATCGACGCTTAAGCCTGCACCTGATGCTGCAACCGTATCTAGCCATGCAGTTACTCAGTGACCCATTGCTGCAGGGGCAAGGCATTCTCGGTCGCTGCCTCATCACCTGGCCCACCAGCCTGGCCGGACAACGCAGTTACCAGTCTGTCGACTTGTCCAAAGACCCCGCCCTAATTCGATATCACCACCGTCTTTCGGCTCTGTTTTATCAGCCTTGGTCACTTTCCGCTGGCGGAGCCTTGCAACTGTCAAAGCTGAGCCTCAGTCCGCTGGCGCGTCGTCGCTGGATTGATTTGCATGATGCTATCGAAGCTCAGCTGGGGGAGTTTGGCGAGCTGGCCAGCGTACGGCCCAGCGGATCAAAGGCCGCCGATAACCTGCTGCGCGTCGCCGGCATTCTTGCAGTTGTGGAGGAGAGCAGCGTCGTGGAGGTCGACCATATCCAACGTGCCTCCGCTTTAGTCGGCTACTACCTCACCGAGATCCAGCGCCTGACTGAGCAGGAGCCAGTGTGTCGAGTAAAAGAGGAGGCAGACCGGCTGCTGCGATGGCTACAGGTCAAAGATTGGAAGCGTTTCAGTATTCGTGAATTGAATCGCAACGGTCCCCGCTTTGCCCGCAAGAGCAGTCGTCATGCCGCCAAGCTGCTGGTCGAGTTGATTGATCATCAGTGGTTGATCACCGATGGCCACACCTTCGAGGTGCGCCATGTTTAATCTTGATGAAGCGCTGCGCAACCATCTGGCTCAGCGTCAAAAGGAGCCCAAAGCGCGATTTGTCGCCGCAACTGTCGCCACTTTGTCGCCATGCTCAAAACCAGGCAGGACAAGGGTTGTCGCCGCTGTCGCCAGTGTCGCCACCACCCATAAAGCTATCGCCTCTACGACAGCCATTATTCAATGGTTGAAAGAGCAGGGTGCGCATCTTTACGTCACCGACAACACGCTGTGTTTTCGCCCGACTGATTGGGCTCAGTTCGCGATTGTAAGTGCGCACTGGCGAGCCCTTTTGCATGATCTCGCGGCAGTCGATCAGGAACAGAAAAATGGCTCGGGTCGGTAAGCGAGCGGGGCGCAATTTCGGTTTCGGTCGCCAGCTTAGCTATGCTGGACCGCAAGCACTGAAAGACCTGTTTGGCGACGGTCATTTTACTACCGTCAAAGCCCATAGTGATCGCTGGCAGGCGTTCGTGCGTTGGTGTCTATCCGAGGAAGGGCCGAGGCTCAATGATGCGCGACAGATCGACCGCGAAGTCCTAATGCGGTACGCCGCCCACGTGCGGGGGCAGGTTGATCAGGGCTATGTCGGCATCGCCACCGCGCAGAACCGACTGTCCAGCGTGAACCGAACGATGGCTGCGCTGCGCGGTGATCAATACGTCAAAATCCCGAGTCCGAGCAAGGCGCTTGGCTTGCAGCGCTCAGGCGTACGTAGTGAGGCGCCACAAGGCCAAGACCGTGTGCAGGTCAGGCTGATTGCGCAAGCGCTGTCAGAGCGACAGCAACTGAGGGTGAGTGCCATCGTGCTCCTCGCTCGGGAGACCGGCATGCGCCTGCGTGAAGCGATCTTGGCGGACTTGCCCCGGCTGCAACGTGAAGCTCGGCAACTGGGCAAGATCAATATCCAGGACGGCACCAAAGGCGGTCGATCAGGCGCATCGGCACCGCGTTGGATTGCGGTCACGGATCAAGTTCGTGGCGCCCTCGACATGGCCAGCGAGGCCTCACCCAAGGGCAGTCGGAATCTGTTAACACCTGATGAAAGCTACAAAGATTTCTTACAGACAATCGTACGACCGGCGCGGGAAATCATGCATGAGCGTGGATTGAAAGGCTTTCATGAACTCCGGGCGGCTTACGCCTGTGAGCGCTATGAACAACTGACCGGCTTCTCCGCGCCCATCAATGGCGGTCGTGGTCAACGAGAGGATCGAGCACTCGATCAGCGTGCACGTCAGCAGATCAGCCACGAGTTAGGGCATAACCGCATCGACGTGGTGAGTGCCTACATCGGAGGTCGTCGATGAAGTCCGAGTTCGATATGGCGTTGTTTCTGAACCCCGTGCTCAAAGGTGCGCATGCCACGCGGCAGCGGCATATCAGGCAGGCAGAAAGGATGCACGAGGCGATTCGTGAGCGCTGGAGTTGTGCGACCCCTTGGTCCTGGAAGGAAAAGCACACCAGATGGTTTTTAGAGCACTACCTGCGTTGCTCAGCACCAGCGACCATCTATTACTATGAGTTAACAGCAGAGCTGATCCGCCGCAGAAAGGCGCAACTCGTGGTTGTCTGATAGATCTTTAAGCGTGAGCCCCTAAGTATGGGAATGCGGAGCCTTCCCATACTTAGGGGCTTGGCCGAAGAAGCGCAGGCATGCGGCTGATTTAGCGACAGTCGCCACTTCAGTCGCCCTGCTGCACGGCACGAATTGTCGCCTGCTCAGCGTATCGGCACGACGTTACGATCCCTGGTTTGATTGATGGCGGATGCCGACAGGCTGCCGGTGGCTGCCTTCTGGATATGTTCACTCCACCAGGCCATCATCGGACGCCGGCGTTCGATGTAATCCGCCCGGTTGTAGGCGCTTCGAACTTCGTCTTTATCGACATGCGCCAGCGCGACTTCGATTAGCTCCGGATCCCATCCATGCTCATTCAGAATTGTGCTGGCCATGGAGCGCATGCCGTGGCTGACTAAGCGGTCCTGAAAGCCCATTCGTTTTAATGCCATGTTGGCTGTCTGGCTATTCGCGTGGGTGCGCGGATTTCTATCTGACGGGAACACATATTCCCTGTGGCCGCTATGGGGCTTAAGCGTCTCCAATAACGAGAGTGCATGTTCGGTCAGCGGGACTGTGTGCGGACGACGCTTTTTCATTCGCTCCGGAGGGATGGTCCAGATGCGTTTGTCGAAGTCGATGTCTGCCCATCGAGTGGTGGCCGCCTCGGCAGGGCGTGTCATGGTATGAAGTTGCCATTCGATCAGGCAGCGGGTCGTCCGCTTAATGCTGGCGTTCGCGATTTCCATCATGAGCTCCGGTAGCTCATCAGGAGGTAGCGCGGCCATATTCTCTTTCTTGGGTTTCTTGAACACCGCTCGAATGCCGCTGAGAGGGTTGGCAAAGATCATTCCGGAGTTGACGCCGTAGGTCATGATCTCGTTAAGGCGCTGGCTCACTCGCTTAACCGTCTCGAGGCTGCCTTTGGCCTCAATCGGGCGAAGCAGCTTGATGACCATCGGGGCGTTCACTTCCGATAGCGGCGTTGATTTCATGCTTGGAAATACATGCAGTGTGAGCGATCGCCAGATGTCTTCGGCATACGCGGGCGTGACGGAATCCTTCTTCAATTCGAACCAGGCTGTGGCCACATTCTCGAACGTGTGTTCCGTTTCCGCCCGTTTGGCTTCCAGCAGCTCATTGCGTTGAGCTTTTGGGTCGATGCCCTGTGCAAGCAGCTCTCTGGCCTCAACGGTTTTCTTCCTGGCTTGCGCAAGAGAAACCTCGGGATAGGATCCGAGTGCCATGTTGATTCGGTTCTTGGTTACGGGATGTCGGTAGTTGAAATTCCACTGCATCGAGCGATTGACCCTGACTCGCAGCTGGAGCCCGTCGCCATCCGTGAGGACGTAATCCTTGTCTTTCGGTTTGACCGCCTTGAGCTGGCGGTCGGAGAGGCGGGTGGTTTGAGCGCACATGAGAAGTACTCCATGACACTTTTTGGTATTCCCAAGATTAGCGCCGGGTAGCCGGGAATACCATTGGGAATACCAAATCGCCTGGAACTCAAAAAACCTCGAAAGCCCCCAATAGCCCTGAAACCCCCGCATTTACTGGATTTCAGGCACAAAAAAAGACGTCCATGGACGTCTTTAGATGATGAAATGGTGGAGCCGGGGGGATTTGAACCCCCGTCCGCCAGTACTCCGCTGTCGGTACTACATGCTTAGCCGTGTCTATTAAGTTAACCCTCAGCGACCCGACGGGCAGGGTGCTTTGGGCGAGTTGTGTAAGTTTTAGCCGATTCGTCCACAACGTACTGCACGGCGATTCCGTTCTATATGACAATCACTTTGGGTTTACGGACATCCCCTGGTGATTGCTGGACCCGAAGGTACCAGAAGGGAAGGGCTAAGGCTGCTTACGCAGCGAGAGCGTATTCCCCGTAGGTTTCGTCATTGGCAACTATAGGAAGTTGCAACAGTGGATTTACGAGTTCTGTTACCAACTCGGCATGCACCTAAAGTTTCGCAACCGGCGTCGAATCCTAAACGGCCCCGAGCCTGTAGCTCCGTGAATCAGCTGGAGCGACAAGCCTGTGCAGTGTACGCCAATACGCGGCTGAGGCCAACCCGAAGGTTGGCCTGACGCGAGGTTACTACTGATCGCCTTTGGTGTTGTTCTGCAATTTCTGAATGGCCTGAGTGGTCAGCGAGATGCAGTTCTTGGTGCCTTCCTCGGTGCCTTTGGCCTGTTCCGCCGTGGCTTGTCCGACGGTGGCGTCAATTTCGGTTTTCATGCCTTCGCTCATCTGCTCGGTGCTGACCTGGGCGTCTTTGATTTTCTGCAGATTGATCTGGCAAAGGTCTGCCTGGTTATCTGCGAACACCGGAGAGGCCAACAGTGCCGCGGAAATGAACAAGCCAGCAAATGCGGTGTGCTTCATGTGGATCTCCTTGAACGTATGGTCTCGGTGCTGGCGGATGGACGTGGCCAGGCCCGAGTCAATAAAGGGCCCGACGGCGTCGGGCCTATTCAAGTGACTACAGCGAAACGCAGGAATTCGATTTTTCTTCGGGTGCGATGGGGAGCCCCTCAGCGTCGGCGAATTTGGGCCGGGTGACGCGATCCACCAGATACACCAGGCCGTGGTAGTCGATTTCGCCATGGCGCGTCAGACCGATCTCGCAGGTGCGGCTGGTGGAGACGCCTTCGCTGCAATACTGCACCGCATCCTTGAGGGTTCGCAGTGAGTGGGCGTTGAGCTCGGGTGTGGTGAAGCCTTTGTCTCCGGCAAAACCACAGCAGTGGATGCCTTCGGGGATCACGACTTGCTTGCTGCATTTGCGCGCCAGGTCGATCAGTGCCTGGCTCTCGCCCAAGTGTTGGGTACTGCACGTGACGTGTACGGCAATCGGTGCATCCTGCGGGGTGAATTCGAGACGGTCCATCAAGTGCGTACGAATGAAGCGCACCGGGTCGTACAGGTCCAGTCGAACATTTCCCAGGTCCTGGACCAGACGCAGCGTGCAAGGGCTGGTGTCGCAGTAGATCGGGTCGATCCCGCCACGGCTGGCGTGGAGCAAGGCGCCGATCAACTCCTGGCGTTTGTGCTCGGCCTGTTCCGCGTAGCCTTTGGATGCGAAAGGCTGGCCGCAGCACAGGCTGTCCACGTTGTCTGGAAAGACCACCTGATAACCGGCTTTTTCCAGCAGTCGTTGGGTTTTTTCGTACAGCGACATCTGTTCTTTGTCACCCGCTGCCGGCGCCATGGCGCGCGACACACACGCGGCCAGATAGACCACGCGCGGGCGTTCGTCGCAGACGGCAGGGCTGAAGCGGATGGCTTTTTCCGGCTGCGGTATGGCGTTGTCCCACTGGGGAACCTGACCCTTCGACAGCCGGGTCAGGCCGGCTGACAGGCGGGCCAGTCGCGGCGCGCCCAGCAGCATTCGGGCACCGTTGGCGACGTGCAGGGTAAAGCGTGCGCCTTGCAGGGCGATGGCGAAATTGCTTGCCAGCCAATCGGCGGTTTTCGTACGTGTTGCGCTGCGGCTACGGAGTTTTTTCACCAGCTCGCCGGTGTTGATGCCGACCGGGCAACGTTGTGCGCATAACCCGGTGGCGGCGCAGGTGTCGATGCCGTGGTATTGGTAGGCCGTTTCCAGCGCTGAAGTGTCGATGCCTGCGCGCTTTTTCGCCTGGATGTCCCGCCAGATCACGATGCGTTGGCGCGGGCTCAAGGTCAGGTCTTTGGACGGACAGACCGGCTCGCAGAAGCCGCACTCGATGCACTTGTCCACTATCTCGTCGGCCGCCGGCAGCGGCTTGAGGTGCTTGAGGTGGATTTGTGGATCTTCGCTGAGCACCACGTCCGGGTTGAGGATGCCGTTAGGGTCGAGCAGGCGTTTGAGTTGCCACATCAACTGGTAGGCGTCGCTGCCCCACTCCAGCTCGACGAATGGCGCCATGTTGCGGCCGGTGCCGTGTTCGGCCTTCAACGAACCGCCGAACTCCACCGCCACCAACTGCGCCACGTCATCCATGAACGCTTGATAGCGCGCAACTTCTTCGGCGTTATTGAAGCCTTGGGTGAAGACAAAATGCAGATTGCCTTCCAGGGCGTGTCCGAAAAGAATCGCCTCGTCGTAGTGATGTTTGTCGAACAACTCGATCAGGCGGTTCACGCCAAGGGCCAGTTGCTCGACCGGGAAGGTCACGTCTTCGATGATCACCGTGGTCCCGGTTTTGCGTACCGCGCCCACTGCTGGGAAAGTGTCTTTGCGGATGGCCCAGAGTCGCGCGTTTTCTCGCGGGTCTTCGGTGAAGTCGACCTGTTTTTCCACAGGGAAACCGGCCAGCGATGCCATGATCCGGGCCAGTTGCTCCTGCAGCAAAGATGACGAAGCCGCGCGGGATTCAATCAGCAGGGCGCAGGCATTTGTCGACAGATGCTGTACGAAATCCGGCATGCCCGGTTTGTCCTGCACCGAACGCAAGCTGCGCCGGTCCAGCAGCTCCACCGCCGATACCGGCTGGCTTTTCAACACCGTGACTGCATTGCAGCAGGTTTCCACGTCCGGGAAGACGATCAGCGCCGAGGCTTTGTTCGGGTGATCGATGACGGTGTTGTAGGTCACCGCGCTGATGAAGCCGAGCGTGCCTTCGGAACCCACCAACAGGTGGCTCAAGATATCCACAGGCTCGTCGTAATCCACCAAGGCATTGAGCGACAGGCCGGTGGTATTTTTCAGACGGTATTTGTGGCGAATTCGAGCCGCCAGTTCGGTGTTGGCGCGGGTCTCGCGGCCAAGGGTTGCCAGACGTTCCAGCAGTTCGCCATGGCTTGTACGAAAGGTCGCCACGCTGGTTTCATCTTCAGTGTCCAGACGGGTGCCATCGGCCAGTACCAGGCGGATGCCGGCGAGGGTGTGATAGGTGTTTTGCGCGGTGCCGCAGCACATGCCGCTGGCATTGTTGGCGACGATGCCGCCGATCTTGCAGGCGTTGATCGATGCCGGATCGGGGCCGATCTTGCGGCCGAACGGTGCCAGCCAGGCATTGGCCTGGGCGCCGATCACGCCGGGCTGCAAGCGGATCTGCATGCCCTCGCCGCGAATTTCGCGAGCGTTCCAGTTATCCCCCAGCACGATCAGTACCGAGTCGCTGATGGCTTGCCCGGACAGGCTGGTGCCGGCGGCGCGGAAGGTGACTGGGACCTGGTCGCGCTGGGCCAGTTTCAGCAGGGCGATCACTTCATCTTCGGATTCGACGCGTACCACCAGTTTCGGAATCAGCCGATAGAAACTGGCGTCGGTGCCGAAGGCCAAGGTCGACAGCGGGTCGTCGAAACGGCGCTTTTGCGGGATCAGCTGCTGTACGTCGCGCAGGAAAGGGGCCGGAAGCGTCATTGGTCCTCCAGAATCAGAACCACCAGATCCTTCGGACCATGGGCGCCATAGGCCAGCACCTGTTCGATGTCGGCCGTCTTGGAGGGACCCGAGACTAGCAGCGCGTTGGTGGGCATGCCTTGGGCCCAGGCGAATTCCTGTTGCACTTCATAGAAGTTGTCGCGGATTTCGCTGGCCTTGAGCAAAGCAAAATGCACCGGCGGAACCAGGCTCATCAACCGCGGTTCTTCCCGCGTCGGCCAGAGAATCAGGCTGCCGGTTGCCGCGATGGCACCCAGGGTCCCGGTCAGGCTGGCGGGGGTGTCGTTGAACAGTTCGGCTTTCCATTGCTCGACAGGCCGGTCGTAGGCCTTGAGCGTTGGCAGCTCGGGATTGTTCGCCCAGAACTGTGTGATTTTTTGCCCGTGAGGCGTCGTCGGGGCGATGAGCAGGCTGGGTAATTGACGGTCGCGCAGCAACTGCGCCAGCAGCGCCGGCCAACCTTCGCCAGACGTCAGATGGATCTCGGTGTGCACCGCTTCCATCAGTTTGCGCAGTTGAGCGATGCGCTCCTCGGGGGCGTAGCGATAGGTTTTCGTCACCAGGTCGACATCGAAGTTGTCGGCCACTGGTGTGGTGCCGGTCAGGCTTTTACGCAGTTTGGCGAGGATATTGTCCTTGGCGCTCATCGACGGTCTCCCTGCTGGTTCAGGTGTTCGCGGGCCAGGTCATGCAATGAGCGGGCGGCGGGTTTGGGGGCGCTGTGGTTCTGCGTCCATGGGCCGACGTTGTCGGGCGTCAGGGCGCGCAGGCGCGTGGCGAGGAAAGCGAACAGCCGATACAGGCGCGGCGAACTGTTGAGTCGGGCCCAGGCATTCCAGATGAAGCGCTCCTTGGGCGAATACTTACTGCCCTGGCCACGCATCACCGGGTTTGGACTGTCCGGTGCCTTGACGTTTTCTTCGCGCAGGCGCCGCAACAGCGCCGGAATTGGAATCTTCACCGGGCACACTTCGCCGCAGGCACCGCACAGAGAAGAGGCGCTTGGGTGGTCCGGCACTTTGGCCAGGCCCACCATGTGCGGCGTGATGATTTTTCCGATAGGCCCCGGGTAAACCTCGCCATAGGCATGACCACCGATGCGGGTGTAGACCGGGCAATGATTCATGCAGGCGCCGCAACGAATGCAGTTCAGGGTCTGGCGCAGTTCGCTGTCGGCAAATGCCTGGCTGCGCCCGTTGTCCAGCAGGACCAGGTGCACTTGCTGGGGGCCGTCCAGTTCGTCGGCCTTGCGTGGGCCGGAGATCATGTTGACGTAGGTGGTGATCGGCTGGCCGAGGGCCGAGCGGGTCAGCAGCGAGAGCAGCGGCACCACGTCCCGCAGGTTCTCCACGACTTTTTCGATGCCGGTCACGGCAATGTGAACCGGTGGCACGGTGGTGGACATCCGCCCGTTGCCTTCGTTTTCCACCAGCAGCAACGTGCCGGTTTCGGCCACGGCGAAGTTGACGCCGGATACGCCGATGTCAGCCTCGAAGAATTTCTGCCGCAAGACCTTGCGACCGATCTGAATGAGTTGGTCAACGTCCTTGGTGTACTCCACGCCAAGTTTGTCGTGGAACAAGGACGCGACCTGACCGGCGTTCTTGTGGATCGCCGGCATAATGATGTGTGAAGGCTTCTCGTGGTCGAGCTGGACGATGTATTCCCCCATGTCGGACTCGAGACATTCGATGTCCCGACCCTCGAGGAAATGGTTCATCTCCATCTCTTCGCTGACCATCGATTTGCCCTTGATCACTTGCCGCGCCTCGTGAGCGCGGATGATCGAGAGGACGATGCCATTGGCTTCGTCCACCGTTTCCGCCCAGTGTACTTTCACACCGTTGCGGGTCAGGTTGGTTTCAAGCTGCTCGAGCAGGTCGGGCAACTTCGATAACGCACGAGCGCGGACGGCATTGCCCAGCACTCGCAGATGTTCTCTTTCGTGGGCATCGCTGAAGGACGCTGCCCGCTTGGTCATCAGTGAATCCATCGCTGTGCGAAAGTTGTTTCGCAGTTGCGTGTCGTCCAGTGCCTTGTGGGCCCTGGCGCGAAAATCTTCCTGCACCTCAACGGTCGGAATCAGCGTCGGTGTGCTCATACGACACCCCCGGTGCGCTGCCAGAGGAAGCTCGCCAGGTGCTGCCCCCGTAATGCTTGCTGCTGTTTCTCCAGGGCGCCATTGATATTCATCAGGCAACCGCAGTCGGCACTGACGACCTGGTGCGCGCCGGATTCCTTCAGCGCGCGGGTTTTGTCGGCCACCATCGCGCCGGAAATATCCGGCATGCGAACGCTGAACGTCCCACCAAACCCACAGCATTCACTTTCATGGCTGTGTTCGACGCGCTCCACGTTGTCCAGCTGCGCCAGCAAGGCGCGGCCATGCAGGTGGGTGTTCATTTCCCGTCGTGCCGAGCAGGAGGTGTGCAGCGCGACCTTCACCGGTTCGCCACTGTCGTTCAACTGCACCTTGCAGACAAACAGCAGAAACTCGGCCAATTCATAGGTTCTGGCCGCCAGGGCCTGGACCTGTTTGAGCGTATCGGGCTCGTCCTTGAACAGGTCGGCATAATGCTCGCGCAGCATGCCGGCACAGGAGCCCGACGGCACCACCACCGGATAATCTCCGGCAAACAACGCCAATTGCGCCCGCGCTACCGTCCGGGCCTGCTCGGTGTAACCGGAGGTGTATGCCGGTTGCCCGCAACAGGTCTGCCCTTGCGGGTAGTCCACCCGGATCCCTTCGCGTTCCAGAAGATGAATCGCATCCATCCCGGCTTCGGGATAGAACAGGTCCACCACGCAGGTTCCGAACAGGTAAACCCGTTCGGGCTTGTTGCTGGGGTACTGCCGAGGCTCGGGCAATGGCGGGGCGACACGGGTCGCATTCGGCACGGCGTTGTAAAAAAGCTCGCTCATCAGGCGTGTCTCCGGGTGGTCCCGGTTATCCGTCCGCTGAGGCTGCTGAATATAGATAAGGAATCTTTCAGCAGCCTTGCAGACCCGGTTATCAATAGCAGACGCCGAATCGTGGTTCGGCGTCGTTCTTTTTCGGTGTTAGCTGTTGTGCTTAGTGCACCAGCATGCCGGTGAACCAGTAGGCCTGGGCCAAGGTGATCAAGCCTACGATCGTTGCAAAGAATAGGCTGTGTTTCAGGGTGAAACGGAACAGATCCGATTCCTTGCCCACCAGGCCGGTCGCAGCGCAGGCCACGGCAATGGACTGTGGCGAAATCATTTTGCCGGTCACGCCGCCGCTGGTATTGGCTGCCACCAGCAATGTGTCGTTGACGCCGATCTGGTGCGCGGTGGTGGCTTGCAGCGAGCCGAACAGCGCGTTGGACGAGGTATCGGAACCGGTCAGGAACACCCCTAGCCACCCCAGAAAGGGCGAGAAGAATGGGAACGCCGCGCCCGTGCCGGCCAATACCAGGGCCATGGTGGACGACATGCCCGAGAAGTTGGTGACGAAGGCGAACGCCAACACCATGCCAATGGACAGGATAGGCCAACGCAGCTCGTAGAAGGTTTCTTTTAAAGTGGTAAGACCAGTTCTGAGGTTGATCTTCAGCACCAGCATCGAGATCAATGCGGAAAAGAAAATCGCCGTACCGGTGGCGGAAATCGGATCAAGTTTGAAGATCGCCGGGATGGCTGTTGGATTGGTCACGATCGGCGCGACCTTGATCACCATCTGATCCAGGTGTGGGATGGCGAAATTGAACACCCAGCCGTACATCGATCCGCCCGGGGCGAACATCGCCTTGAACGGTTTGAGCGTCCAGATCGTCACCAGCACGGTGAGGATCAGGAACGGTGACCAGGCCTTGAGGATTTCTCCCAGGCTGTAAGGGGACGCCACGGTGCTGCGTGGCTGGCCGAAACCGCCGACGCTGGCGGTAATGGTTGCGCTGGAGGTGGCGCCGGCAATCTGGGCACCTGCGGTGCGTTTTGGCTGCCAGATTTTCAGGAACAGAGTCAGGGAAACCAGGCTGGCCAGGGCAGATGTGATGTCCGGCAGTTCCGGGCCGATGAAGTTGGAGGTGAAGTATTGGGTGATGGCGAAGCTCAAGCCTGCCACTAGCGCCGCCGGCCAGGTTTCCCGAACGCCGCGCAGGCCATCCATCATGAACACCAGCCAGAACGGTACAAACAGCGACAGCAATGGCAATTGACGGCCCGTCATGGCGCCGATCTTGAACGCGTCGATCCCGGTGACCTGGCCGGCCACGATAATCGGAATGCCCAGGGCGCCGAAGGCCACGGGGGCGGTGTTGGCGATCAAGCAAAGGCCGGCGGCGTACAGGGGATTGAAGCCCAGGCCGACCAGCAGCGCCGCGGTAATCGCTACCGGCGCGCCGAAGCCGGCGGCACCTTCCAGAAATGCCCCGAAGCAAAAGCCGATCAACAGCACCTGAAGGCGCTGGTCATCGGTGATCGACAGCACCGAGCTGCGGATCACTTCGAACTGGCCGCTCTTGACGGTCAGTTTGTACAGAAACACCGCCGCGACGATGATCCAGGCGATAGGCCACAGGCCATAGGCAAAACCATAACCGGCAGCAGCGAACGCCATGTCCGCCGGCATTTGAAACGCGAAGATCGCCACGGCAATCGCCAAGGCCAGGGTGATGCTGCCGGCCACATGTCCCTTGAGGCGAAACACCGCCAGGGCCAGGAAGAAAAATACGATGGGGATGACGGCCGCAAGTGCGGACAAGCCGAGGCTGCCGAGCGGGCTGTAGAGCTGTTGCCAGGTTTGCATAGTGGGTGGGCCCCTAATTGTTGTTGGTCAGGCACTGGTCAGCGATTTTGGATAATTGGTAAGACCAATTTACAAGCGCTGTCGGCTAGGGTAAAAGCCTTGGTTGTCGCATGTCAATTTGCCGCTCTGAAACTTTCGTCGAATGAGTGCGGCCGATGGCATCTGATCTGTGGGTCGAAGTGGCTTGTGGAGGGTGTCGGCGGGGCGCGGATAGGCGAGAATAGAGAGCCCGGCGAGCCGTCGGGATCGTGGAGAGTCGAGTTATGGGGTTTGATCAGATTCGTCAGCGCCGTTTGTCTGACGATATTGTCGAGCGGCTTGAAGGAATGATCCTTGAAGGCACGCTGAAGTCCGGCGAACGCCTGCCCGCCGAGCGTGCCTTGGCCGAGCAGTTCGGCGTGTCACGCCCTTCGTTGCGCGAAGCGATTCAGAAACTGGCGGCCAAGGGCTTGCTGGTCAGCCGCCAGGGCGGTGGCAACTATGTGGTGGAGTCGCTGGGCTCAACCTTCAGTGATCCCCTGTTGCAGTTGTTGGAAAGCAATCCTGAAGCGCAACGTGATTTGCTGGAGTTTCGCCATACGCTGGAAGCTTCCTGCGCTTACTACGCGGCACAGCGGGCCACGGACGTGGACCGCGAGCGGCTGACGGCGGCGTTCGAGGAGCTTCAGGATTGCTATTCACGCCATGAAAATGTGAGTCGGGCTGAGGAGGGCGCGGCGGATGCGCGGTTTCACCTGGCCATCGCCGAAGCCAGTCACAATGCAGTGTTGCTGCATACGATTCGGGGTCTGTTCGATCTGCTCAGGCGCAACGTCGTCACCAACATTGGCGGCATGTACAAACAGCGCAGCGAAACCCGAGACATGCTGATCAGTCAGCATCGGGAGTTGTACCAGGCCATTATGGGCGGGCACGCCGAGCAGGCGCGGGAAGTCTCCAGCCGGCATATTCTGTATGTGCAGGAGGTGTTGGAAGAGGTGCGTCAGGAAGTGCAGCGGGTGGCGCGGGCAGAGCGGCGCAAGGGGATGTAGTCAGTGGGTTCTATAGTGATTGGACCCCTGTGGGAGCGAGCCTGCTCGCGAAAGCGGTCTGTCTGACACATCAAGGTTGCATGTGCCTCCGTCATCGCGAGCAGGCTCGCTCCCACATTGGATCTTCAGCGAACGCATAACCCAGGCGAAAGAATCAGTCTTCCTTGCCCTTGTTGCGTACCGCGCGTTGCAGCTCGCGACCGGCGTCGCGTTCGCGCTCGGTATCACGCTTGTCGTATTCCTTCTTGCCTTTGCCCAGTGCAATTTCGCATTTGATCAAATGCTTGCTCCAGTACAACGACGTGCAGACGCAGGCATAGCCTTTTTGCTGCACGGACGCGAAGAGCTTTTCCAGCTCGCGCTTGTTGAGCAGCAGCTTGCGCGAGCGTGTCGGATCGGCGATCACGTGGGTGCTGGCGGTGGTCAGGGGCGTGATATGGCTGCCCAGCAGCCAGGCCTCGCCGTCCTTGAGCAGCACATAACTGTCGACCAGTTGCGCCTTGCCTGCACGTAAGCTCTTTACTTCCCAGCCGGCCAGGACCATGCCAGCCTCGAAACGTTGTTCGATGAAGTAGTCGTGTCGCGCTTTTTTATTTTGCGCGATGGTCCCTGTGGGGTGTTTCTTCTGTTTAGCCATAGGGGCGGCATTATAGGCAGTTGCGGGCGTGTCGGCTACGGTGAAGCTACGTGCTTGAGCAGGTTGAATGAATCCCGGACAATGCGGCCTCTTTTTCGAACGCTTGGGCGTGATCACGATGTCGACAGACAAGGTTTCTGTCCACGGCAGTTGGGCTAGCCGCTGGGTCTTCATATTTGCCGCAACCGGTTCGGCCGTGGGGTTGGGCAGTATCTGGAAATTTCCCTACATGGTCGGCGTCTATGGTGGCGGTGCCTTTGTATTGATGTTTCTGGCGTGTATCGCGCTCATCGGCGCGCCGGTGATGCTGGCCGAAACCCTCATCGGTCGTCGCGCCCGGCAAAGCCCGGCCAATGCCCTGAAGGTGCTGGCAGTGGAGGCCGGGCACTCGGCCAAGTGGTCGTGGGGCGCGTTTGCCGGAATGATCACGGCGCTGCTGATCCTGTCTTTCTACAGTGTGGTCGGCGGTTGGTCGCTGGACTACATCATCGATATGGGGCGTGGGGACTTTCAGGGGGTGACACCCGATCAGGTCGGCGCCTACTTTGGTGATGTGATCTCCGATCCCTGGCGGCTGACACTTTGGCATACGATTTTCATGCTGCTTTCTGCGGTAGTGATTGCCCGCGGGGTGGTTGCGGGGCTTGAGCGCAGCCTGCGAATAATGATGCCGCTGCTGTTCGTGATGATCCTGGTATTGCTGGGCTACAGCATGACCACCGGGCACTTCATGGAAGGCGTTCACTTCATGTTCGATTTCCAGCCGGAGAAAGTCATGGATGGCCTGCTGCCGGCCATGGGGCATGCGTTTTTCTCCCTGAGCGTGGGGGTGGGCTCGATCATGATCTATGGTGCCTACATGCCCAAGAGCGCCTCGCTGACCAAGACCGTTGTAGGTGTCGCGCTGCTGGATACCTTTGTATCGTTGCTGGCCGGGCTGGCGTTGTTTCCGATTGTCTTCGCCGCCGGCCTGAACCCCAGCGAAGGGCCGGGGCTGATGTTCGTCAGCCTGCCATTCGCTTTCGGCAACATGGCATTTGGTCAATTCATGGGGGTGGTATTTTTTCTCCTGGTGGCCATTGCTGCCTGGAGTTCGGCCATCTCCCTGCTGGAACCCATGGTCGCTTATCTGGTGGAGCGAACCCGGCTCAGTCGCGCCTGGGTGACGTTCTGGCTGGCCTTTACCTGTTGGTTCGTTGGCCTGGGGACGGTGTTTTCCTTCAATATATGGAAGCAAGCGAAGTTTTTCGTGAACGAAGGCGGGATGTTCCATCTCTACCAGTGGGGAGCAACCGGAGGGCTGGATTTCTTCGGCGTGATTGATTTCTTCACATCACGGATCATGCTGCCGCTGGGTGGTTTGTGTTTCGTGGTGTTTGCAGGATGGGTCATGGGGCGTGAGGCGGTGCGTGACGAATTGTCGTTGCGCAGCCCTGTACTGTTTACCTTGAGCCTGTTCTTGATGCGCTATGTAGCGCCCATCGGCATTCTTGTAGTGTTTGCCGCCCAGCTGTGGAAGTGACGCTTACATGACGACACATATTCAACGCTCGGCCTTGCTGCCCTATCCGGCGCAGGCGTTGTACGACCTGGTCAACGATGTGGCAAGTTACCCGCAATTTTTGCCTTGGTGCTCGTCCGCCGAAGTGCTCGAAAGCTCTGAAGCCCATATGCGCGCCAGGCTCAATGTCGCCAAGGGCGGATTGAGCCAGCACTTTGTCACGCGCAACACCCTGGTGCCTGGACAGTCCATTGAAATGAACCTGGAAGAGGGGCCTTTCAATCAGCTCCACGGCGTCTGGGTGTTCAAGGCGCTGGGAGAGAAGGCCTGCAAGATCAGCCTGGATCTGTCGTTCGACTATGCAGGTCCGTTGGTGCGAGCCACGCTGGGGCCGTTGTTCAATCAGGCGGCCAATACCCTGGTCGACGCGTTCTGCCAGCGCGCCAAGCAAAACGCCGAGCTTGCCCGTTGATTGAGCTGGAAGTGGTGTATGCCGGCGTCGATCGTCAGGTCTTGCGCGTATTTTCCGTGCCGGAAGGCACCAGTGTTCGGGCGGCGTTAGAGGCGTCCGGCATTGCTGCTGAGTTTCCGCAACTGGATCTGGCCACTTGCCCGGTGGGGATTTTTGGCAAGGTGGTTGCCGATCCGGATCGCCAGGTGGTGCGGGCGGCTGATCGACTTGAAATTTATCGACCGTTATTGGCAGATCCAAAAGAGATTCGGCGGCTGCGTGCCGCCAAGGCCGCCCAGGCGCGCCAAGCTGATCAATAGTCAGCTCTGAATTGCAGGCAATAAAAAACCCGGTAAGCCGGGTTTTTTATTGAGCAATTTATTGCGGCGAAGTATCCAGTGGTTCTGGCGTCGGGACCGGTACGGTCTCGACGTTGTCCACGTCCTTCTGGATCTGATCGAGCAACGAGCCTGGCTTGACCGGTTTTTCCGGTTTCGGCTGCTCGGCATTCTGGGTTGGGTCGGTCACCGTAGTGCCGCTGTCCTGGCCCATAATGGCCTCGTCGCGGCTCACGCCGGGCATGAAATCGCCAGACAGGCTGACAAGTTGGTCATTGGCGTTGAAGATAACGCTGATGCGTTCCTGTTGGCGTTCACCACCACCTGGTTGCAGGCTGTACAAATAATCCCAGCGATCGGCATGGAACGTGTCGGTCAGCAGAGGGTTGCCCATGATAAACCGTACTTGCCGACGGGTCATTCCCGGGCGTAACTGGTCTATCATGTCCTGCGTGACGACATTGCCCTGCTGGATGTCGATTTTGTAAACCCCGGGGAATGAACAACCGGCGAGTGCGAGCAGTCCCACAAAGGTGAAACTGGTTAGCAAGAGCTTGGTGTTTTGCATCGGTGGGCGACTTCCACTATCTTGGCTGGGACAACGTAAACGCCGATCATACCCGCATTAAGAGAAGCTGCGAAGCAGCATCGCGAGAAAGCTGACCATGGTTGAAAATAGCGAACTACGCAAAGCCGGCCTCAAAGTGACCCTGCCACGGGTCAAAATTCTGCAGATGCTCGATTCCGCCGAGCAACGCCACATGAGTGCCGAGGATGTCTACAAGGCGCTTATGGAAGCTGGCGAGGACGTCGGTCTGGCCACGGTTTACCGTGTCCTGACTCAGTTCGAGGCGGCGGGGCTGGTGGCTCGTCACAATTTCGATGGCGGTCATGCGGTCTTTGAATTGGCCGATGGGGAACATCACGACCACATGGTGGACGTGGAAACCCGTGAGGTCGTCGAATTCACTTGTCCGGCAATCGAAAAGCGCCAAAAGGAAATTGCTGAAGAGCATGGCTTCGAGTTGATCGATCACCATCTCGTCTTGCATGTGCGCAAGAGAAAGCCGGTTTAAAGCTGTTGAAACGCAAAAAGGCGACCCCAGGGTCGCCTTTTTGCGTTTGGGCTGTTCAGATTTTTGCCGCGACGACCATTTTTTTCGCGTGAGCCAGGGACTCCTTGGTGAGGTCGATGCCGCCCAGCATCCGTGCCACTTCTTCCACGCGCTCGTTCTTGTTCAGCTTGGACACGGCGGTGCGAGTGGCGTCCTCGTCACGCACCTTGTGCACAAATAAATGCTGGTGTCCTTGGGCTGCGACCTGGGGCAGGTGAGTCACTGTCAGCACCTGGCCGCGCTCCCCGAGTCGACGCAGCAACTGGCCGACAATTTCCGCCGTAGGGCCGCCAATACCCACGTCCACTTCGTCGAATACCAGCGTCGGTATGCGAGAGGTTTGTGCGGTGATGACCTGGATGGCCAGACTGATGCGTGACAACTCGCCGCCGGAGGCGACTTTGGCCAGGGCCTTGAGCGGTTGCCCGGGGTTGGCGCTGACCAGCAACTCCACCTGCTCCAGCCCGTTGGGTTGAAGGTCGTCACCCGCGTTGGGGTGCAGCTCGATGGTGAAGCGCCCGCCGGGCATGCCCAGGCGCTGGATCTCCTGCTCAACGGCACTGGCCAGCCCGGTCGCGGCCTGCTGACGCAGCTCACTGAGCTCCCTGGCTTTTTCCTGATAATGACGGGCATAGGACGCCAGTTCGTCTCCCAGGCGCTCAATGGATTCGTCGTTGGCGTTCAGGGTTTCCAGCTCTTCAAGCAGGCGCTGCTGCAGTTCGGCGACATCGGTTGGCTGGACGCGGTGCTTGCGCGCCAGCGTATAGATAGTGTCCAGGCGTTCTTCCAGATATTGCAGGCGCGCCGGGTCGGCGTCGAAATGATCCAGAAACCGGTTCAGTTCCCCGACGGCCTCCTCGACCTGGATCTGTGCGCTCGTGAGCAGATTGGTCGCTTCGCTCAGGGCGCCTACCGAATTGTTGACGCTGGACAGCCGGTTCAGGCTGGCGGTCAGCGCATTGAGCACGTTCCCCGAGTCGCTTTCACTGCATTGCTCGACCACTTGCCGGCAAATGCCCAGCAGCGTTTCGGCATTGGTGAGGTTCTTGTGTTCCTGTTCCAGTTCCGCCAGCTCGTTTTCACCCAGGGCCAGGTTCTCCAGCTCTTCGAGCTGATAACTCAGCAACTGGTGGCGGGCACGTTGTTCGTCGCCGGAGTTGGAGAGGCGATCCAGTTCCTGGCGGGTCTGGCGCCATCGCTGGGCGGCCAGTTGAACCTGGCGGGCCAGATCGGTGGCGCCGGCGTATTCGTCGAGCAGGCGGCGATGGGTCTCGGTCTTGAGCAGGGACTGGTGTTCATGCTGGCTGTGAATGTCGATCAGCAGCTCGCCCAGGGCCTTGAGGTCGCCGAGGGGGCAGGGCGTACCGTTGATGTAACCCCGGGAGCGGCCTTCGGCGGTGATGACCCGGCGCAATATGCACAGGCCGTCGGTATCCAGGTCACGTTCCGCCAGCCAGGCGCTGGCCTCGGGGATGTCGATCAGGTCGAAGGTGGCCAGGATGTCGGCCTTGTCCGCACCGGGGCGTACCACGCCGCTGTCGGCGCGATCGCCCAGCGTCAGGCCCAGGGCGTCGAGCATGATCGATTTGCCGGCACCGGTTTCACCGGTGATCACGCTCATGCCCCGATCGAGCTCGAGGTCGAGGTGTTCGACGATGGCGTAGTTGTGTACGGACAGGTGCACCAGCATAAAGGCCGCTCCCAGGCTTAGGTCTGGTTATTTATACAGTGTTTTGTTTCGGCCTGACAATGCCTTCGCTTAGCTCGATTTGCTTGGGTGGAAGACTTTCTTAGCGCCGGGAGGAATGAATATGCAGGGGTTTTTTGTAAGGTTAATTCGTCGGACCGCCCTTGAAGCTGGAAAACACGGCCCCATATACCGGGGCAGAAGCGCGAGTTGAGCTCGCGGACGAAGTTGAAAGGAGAAATCTATGGCTGACGAACAGACGCAGGACACGCAAAATCTAGACGCCAATCAGGCTCCCCAGGATTCGGGTGACGACCTGGCGGCACGTGTACAAGTGCTCGAAGAGCAACTGGCCGGTGCGCAGGATCAGGCGCTGCGTGTAGCCGCCGACCTGCAGAATGTCCGCCGTCGCGCCGAGCAAGATGTTGAAAAAGCTCATAAATTCGCCCTGGAGCGGTTCGCAGGCGACCTGTTGCCGATCATCGACAGTCTGGAGCGCGGCCTGGAGCTGTCCAATCCGGACGACGAAAACATTCGTCCGATGCGTGAAGGTATCGAGCTGACCCTGAAGATGTTCCAGGACACGCTCAAGCGCTATCAGCTTGAAGCCATTGATCCGCATGGCGAGCCCTTCAATGCCGAGCACCATCAGGCCATGGCGATGCAGGAAAGTGCGGACGTCGAGCCCAACAGCGTATTGAAGGTTTTCCAGAAGGGCTACCTGCTCAACGGTCGCTTGCTGCGCCCGGCCATGGTTGTGGTCAGCAAGACGCCGGCGCCGGTTTCGCCTTCTATTGATGAGCAGGCTTGAAATTTAGCGCAGCGGCCCCATTTAGAAGTCAAGCGTTTAAGTGCTACCGCAGTTAGCCACCACTGCTGCGGCAACAAAATCCAAGTTCCGGGAGAGTTAACATGGGCAAGATTATCGGTATCGACCTGGGGACCACCAACTCGTGCGTCTCCGTGCTGGAAAACGGCAAGGCCAAAGTAATTGAAAACGCTGAGGGCGCGCGTACTACGCCGTCGATCATCGCGTACGCCAACGATGGCGAAATTCTGGTTGGCCAGTCGGCCAAGCGTCAGGCAGTGACCAATCCGCATAACACCCTCTACGCGGTGAAGCGTCTGATCGGTCGCAAGTTCGACGAAGAAGTCGTTCAGAAAGACATCAAGATGGTGCCTTACAAAATCGCCAAGGCTGACAACGGCGACGCCTGGGTTGAAGTGAACGGCCAGAAAATGGCGCCGCCACAGATCTCGGCGGAAATCCTGAAGAAAATGAAGAAAACCGCCGAAGACTACCTCGGCGAAGCGGTGACCGAAGCGGTCATCACTGTTCCGGCCTACTTCAACGACAGCCAGCGTCAGGCGACCAAAGACGCCGGCCGCATCGCGGGCCTGGACGTCAAGCGCATCATCAACGAACCAACCGCGGCCGCTCTGGCTTACGGTATGGACAAGGCCAAGGGCGATCACACCGTGATCGTTTATGACCTGGGTGGCGGTACCTTCGACGTCTCCGTGATCGAGATCGCTGAAGTCGATGGTGAGCACCAGTTCGAAGTACTGGCCACCAACGGTGACACCTTCCTCGGTGGTGAGGACTTCGACATTCGTCTGATCGACTACCTCGTCGACGAATTCAAGAAAGAAAGCGGCATGAACCTCAAGGGTGACCCGCTGGCCATGCAGCGTCTGAAAGAAGCTGCCGAAAAAGCCAAGATCGAGCTGTCCTCGAGCCAGTCGACCGACGTGAACCTGCCGTACATCACTGCAGATGCCACGGGGCCGAAGCACCTGAACGTGAAAATCTCCCGTGCCAAGCTCGAAGCGCTGGTGGAAGACCTGGTTCAGCGCACCATCGAACCTTGCCGCATTGCAATGAAGGACGCCGGTATCGACGTTGGCTCGATCAACGACGTGATCCTGGTCGGCGGCCAGACCCGTATGCCGCTGGTTCAGAAGCTGGTAACCGATTTCTTCGGTAAAGAAGCGCGTAAAGACGTGAACCCGGACGAAGCCGTTGCCATGGGTGCCGCCATTCAGGGTGCTGTTCTGGCCGGTGACGTGAAAGACGTTCTGCTGCTCGACGTCAGCCCGCTGACCCTGGGTATCGAAACCATGGGTGGCGTGATGACTGCGCTGATCGAGAAGAACACTACGATTCCTACCAAGAAATCCCAAGTGTTCTCGACCGCCGATGACAACCAGAACGCCGTGACCATTCACGTGCTGCAGGGTGAGCGCAAGCAAGCCGCGCAGAACAAGTCCCTGGGCAAGTTCGACCTGGCCGAGATTCCGCCAGCTCCACGTGGCGTGCCACAAATCGAAGTGACCTTCGACATCGACGCCAACGGCATCCTGCACGTTGGTGCGAAAGACAAGGCCACCGGCAAGACCCAGTCGATCGTGATCAAGGCCAACTCCGGTCTGTCCGAGGAAGAAATTCAGCAGATGGTTCGCGATGCTGAAGTCAACGCCGAAGAAGACCGCAAGTTCGAAGAGCTGGCCAGTGCCCGCAACCAGGGTGATGCCCTGGTGCACTCGACTCGCAAGATGGTCGCTGATGCTGGCGATAAAGTGACCGCTGAAGAGAAAACCGCCATCGAGGCAGCTGTGGTTGCTCTTGAAGCGGCTGTCAAAGGTGACGACAAGGCGGCCATCGAGGCGAAGATCGAAGAACTGTCCAAGGTCTCCGCTCCAGTGGCTCAGAAGATGTACGCCGAGCAGGCTCAGCCGGCTGAAGGCGCAGCGCAGCAAGGCGAGTCGGCCGAAAAAGCCGATGATGTCGTTGATGCCGAGTTCGAAGAAGTGAAAGACCACAAGTAATCGCTTGTTGGTCGGCCGGTTGACTGCATTTGTGCGGTGACTGGTAGGATGTCGCCGCGCGGGAGCTTGCTCCCGCGTTGGCGTGTCTGGAGTCAGTGAATTTTTACAGCATGCGACAGCGTTCGGATGCTGGCGGCGTGATCGGGAATGCTCCTGCTTTCCGAGCGAGAGACGCCGCGTTTTGGCCGGTTCCCTGGCTGAAAGATGTGGGTTTGTACGAATCGTCGCTCAGCCACTTTTCGTACAGGGCCCAAGACCAGGATCGTTGAATTGACGTGAGTTGGGTCCGGGCCTGTATTGGGGCTCAACGAGTTTGGCAAGGTTCAGGAGAGGTTTGCCGGACGTCCTATAAGAGTGCAAAGACTAATGGCAAAGCGTGACTATTACGAAGTATTGGGTGTCGAGCGTGGTTCAAGCGACGCGGACCTGAAAAAGGCCTACCGTCGTCTGGCAATGAAGCACCACCCGGACCGTAATCCCGACGACAAAGCGTCGGAAGAGTTGTTCAAGGAAGCCAACGAGGCTTACGAAGTACTGTCCGATTCCAGCAAGCGTGCGGCTTACGACCAGTACGGTCATGCCGGTGTCGACCCGAGCATGGGCGGCGGCGGTGCCGGTTTTGGCGGGCAGAACTTTTCCGATATTTTCGGCGATGTGTTCAGCGACTTCTTCGGTGGTGGTCGCGGTGGTGCTCGTGGTGGCGCCCAGCGTGGCAGCGATTTGCGCTACACGCTGGAGTTGAACCTGGAAGAGGCGGTGCGCGGTACCACCGTCAACATCCGCGTTCCCACGCTGGTCAATTGCAAGCCGTGTGACGGTTCGGGCGCCAAGAAGGGGTCCTCGCCCGTCACCTGTCCGACTTGCGGCGGCATCGGTCAGGTGCGCATGCAACAGGGTTTCTTCTCTGTGCAGCAGACCTGTCCGCGTTGCCATGGCCAGGGCAAGATCATTTCCGATCCGTGCGATTCCTGCCACGGCGAAGGGCGCGTCGAAGAGTACAAGACGCTGTCGGTGAAAGTGCCGGCCGGTGTCGATACTGGTGACCGCATCCGTTTGTCTGGCGAAGGCGAGGCGGGTGCTCAGGGCGGTCCGACTGGCGACCTGTACGTGGTCATCAACGTGCGTGAGCACGCGATCTTCCAGCGCGACGGCAAGCATCTGTTCTGCGAGGTGCCGATCAGTTTCGTCGATGCGGCCTTGGGCGGTGAGCTTGAGATCCCGACTCTCGATGGTCGCGTGAAGCTGAAAATCCCCGAGGGCACGCAAACCGGCAAGCAGTTCCGGATTCGCGGCAAGGGTGTTGCGCCGGTGCGTGGCGGCGGTGCGGGTGACCTGATGTGCCGTGTTGCGGTGGAGACTCCGGTCAATCTGAGTCGGCGTCAGCGCGAATTGCTGGAAGAGTTCCGCAGCTCGCTGGCGGACGATAACAGCCACTCCCCGAAAACCACCGGTTGGTTCGAAGGCGTGAAGCGCTTCTTCGGCGATCTGTAAGGAGCTCGCATGCGACGTATAGCTGTGATGGGCGCTGCCGGGCGCATGGGCAAGGCGTTGGTCGAGGCGGTGCAGCAGCGCTCGCCGCTCTCGGGCCTGACAGCCGCTATCGTCCGGCCCGACAGTACGCTGGTCGGTGCTGATGCGGGCGAGCTGGCCTCCCTGGGGCGTATCGGGGTGCCGATGTCCGGTGGCCTGGAAAAGGTCTTGGATGAGTTCGATGTCCTGATCGATTTCACCCTGCCGCAAGTGATGCTGAAAAATCTGGCCATTTGCCGCAAGCATGGCAAGGCCATGGTCATTGGCACGACCGGGCTGGATGCTGCGCAAAAGCAGTTATTGGCCGAGGCTGGCAACGATATTCCGATCGTTTTTGCGGCGAACTTCAGCGTGGGTGTGAATCTGTCGTTGAAGCTGCTGGAGATGACGGCTCGGGTTCTGGGTGACGATGCGGATATCGAAATCATCGAGGCTCACCACCGGCACAAGATCGACGCGCCTTCGGGCACGGCCCTGCGCATGGGCGAAGTGATTGCCGATACCTTGGGTCGCGATCTGCAGAAGGTGGCCGTCTACGGACGCGAAGGGCATACCGGTGCCCGTGAGCGCGACACCATCGGTTTCGCCACGGTTCGTGGTGGGGATGTGGTGGGGGATCACACCGTGCTGTTCGCCACAGAGGGCGAGCGTCTGGAGATCACTCACAAGGCGTCAAGCCGCATGACCTTCGCCAAGGGTGCGGTGCGTGCCGCGTTGTGGCTGGATGGCCGCCCGGCTGGTCTGTACGACATGCAGGATGTTCTCGACCTGCGTTGATGTTGCGGTGTGCTGTCTGGCAAACCTTTTGCCAGACGCAGCGCCAGAAAGCGGGGTTCAGGTTATACTGAGCCCCGTTTTACACCGCCTCGCGACGACCTGTCGCATTCCCCTGCCTTTAAGGCTCATTAGCGGTGGACCAAAAAAGCCTTTTTCTGTAAGCTACAGCTTTAGTGTGTCCACTAAAAGCGCGCAGAATAATTCAGTGAACAAGCGGGGTGACGTGTCCATACGTCACTCCGCTTTTTTACAACCTGCGATCGCCCTTTCAGGCTTTATTTACGGGAGGTCTTCTTGACTAAGCCAGCCATACTCGCCCTTGCTGATGGCAGCATTTTTCGCGGCGAAGCCATTGGAGCCGACGGCCAGACCGTTGGTGAGGTGGTGTTTAACACCGCAATGACCGGCTATCAGGAAATTCTTACCGATCCTTCCTACGCCCAGCAAATCGTTACTTTGACTTACCCGCACATCGGCAACACCGGCACCACGCCGCAAGATGCCGAGTCCGATCGTGTCTGGTCCGCCGGCCTGGTCATCCGTGATCTGCCGCTGGTAGCGAGCAACTGGCGTAACACCATGTCCCTGTCCGACTACCTGAAAGCCAACAACGTTGTGGCAATCGCCGGTATCGACACCCGTCGCCTGACCCGCATCCTTCGCGAGAAGGGCGCGCAGAACGGCTGCATCATGGCTGGTGAAAACATCACCGAAGAAGCCGCCATCGCCGCTGCCCAGGGCTTCCCTGGCCTTAAAGGCATGGATCTGGCGAAAGTCGTCAGCACCAAGAAGCAGTATGAGTGGCGCTCCACGGTCTGGGACTTGAAAACCGACAGCCACGCGACGATCGAGGCTTCCGAGCTGCCGTACCACGTGGTTGCTTACGACTACGGCGTCAAGCTGAACATCCTGCGCATGCTCGTGGAGCGTGGTTGCCGCGTGACCGTGGTGCCGGCGCAAACTCCGGCGGCAGATGTCCTGGCCCTCAATCCTGACGGCGTGTTCCTGTCCAACGGCCCGGGTGACCCCGAGCCTTGCGACTACGCGATCCAGGCGATCAAGGACGTGCTGGAAACCGAGATCCCGGTGTTCGGCATCTGCCTCGGTCATCAGTTGCTGGCCCTCGCTTCGGGCGCCAAGACCTTGAAAATGGGGCACGGCCACCACGGCGCCAACCACCCGGTCCAGGACCTGGATACTGGCGTGGTGATGATCACCAGCCAGAACCACGGCTTTGCGGTGGATGAGGCGACCCTGCCGGCAAACGTGCGGGCGATCCACAAGTCGCTGTTCGACGGCACGCTGCAAGGCATCGAGCGTACCGACAAGAGCGCATTCAGCTTCCAGGGCCACCCTGAAGCGAGCCCTGGCCCGAACGATGTAGCGCCGCTGTTCGATCGCTTCATCACCGAGATGGCCAAGCGACGCTGACCGCGTGAAGCCTGAGGGCGGCCCCGAAACCGGTGGTCCCCTTGGGCGCTGCAAAGATTGTTCGACGGCCTAGCCGACTGACCTGCGGATTTGAGTGACAAACCCATGCCAAAACGTACAGACATAAAAAGCATCCTGATTCTCGGCGCTGGCCCGATCGTGATCGGCCAGGCCTGCGAATTCGACTACTCCGGCGCCCAGGCCTGTAAAGCCCTGCGCGAAGAGGGCTATCGCGTCATCCTGGTGAACTCCAACCCGGCCACCATCATGACCGACCCGGCCATGGCCGACGCCACCTACATCGAGCCGATCAAGTGGCAGACCGTTGCCAAGATCATCGAGAAGGAGCGCCCGGACGCACTGCTGCCGACCATGGGTGGCCAGACTGCATTGAACTGCGCCCTGGACCTGGAGCGTGAAGGCGTCCTGGAGAAGTTCGGTGTGGAAATGATCGGCGCCAACGCCGACACCATCGACAAGGCCGAAGACCGTTCGCGCTTCGACAAGGCGATGAAATCCATCGGCCTGGACTGCCCACGCTCGGGCATCGCCCACAGCATGGAAGAAGCCAACGCCGTCCTGGAACGCCTCGGCTTCCCGTGCATCATCCGTCCGTCCTTCACCATGGGCGGCACCGGTGGCGGCATCGCTTACAACCGTGAAGAATTCGAAGAAATCTGTGCCCGTGGTCTGGATCTGTCGCCGACCAAAGAGCTGCTGATCGACGAATCCCTGATCGGCTGGAAAGAATATGAAATGGAAGTTGTCCGCGACAAAAAGGACAACTGCATCATCGTCTGCTCCATCGAAAACTTCGACCCGATGGGCGTGCACACCGGTGACTCCATCACCGTCGCACCCGCCCAGACGCTGACTGACAAGGAATACCAGATCCTGCGTAACGCCTCCCTGGCGGTACTGCGCGAGATCGGCGTGGAAACTGGCGGCTCCAACGTCCAGTTCGGCATCTGCCCGAACACCGGTCGCATGGTGGTCATCGAGATGAACCCGCGGGTATCCCGTTCCTCGGCCCTGGCCTCGAAAGCCACCGGCTTCCCGATCGCCAAGGTCGCGGCCAAACTGGCTGTGGGTTACACCCTGGACGAACTGTCGAACGACATCACCGGTGGCAAGACCCCGGCGTCTTTCGAGCCGTCCATCGACTACGTCGTCACCAAGCTGCCACGTTTCGCCTTCGAGAAATTCGCCAAGGCCGACGCCCGCCTGACCACTCAGATGAAATCGGTCGGTGAAGTCATGGCCATCGGCCGGACCTTCCAGGAATCCCTGCAGAAAGCCCTTCGCGGCCTGGAAGTGGGTGTTTGCGGCCTCGATCCGAAGCTGGACCTGAGCCACCCGGACGCCATGAGCGAGCTCAAGCGTGAGCTGACCGTGCCGGGCGCCGAGCGGATCTGGTACGTGGCGGACGCCTTCCGTGCCGGCATGACCGTCGAGCAGATCTTCGGCATGAACATGATCGACCCTTGGTTCCTGGTGCAGATCGAAGATCTGATCAAGGAAGAAGAGAAGGTCAAGACCCTGGGCATGTCCAGCATTGACCACGACACGATGTTCCGCCTCAAGCGCAAGGGCTTCTCCGACATGCGCCTGGCAAAACTGCTGGGTGTGACCGAGAAGAGCCTGCGCAGTCATCGTCACAAGCTTGAAGTGTTCCCGGTCTACAAGCGCGTGGACACTTGCGCCGCCGAATTCGCCACCGACACTGCTTACCTGTACTCCACGTACGAGGAAGAGTGTGAAGCCGCGCCGTCGACGCGTGACAAGATCATGATCCTGGGTGGCGGTCCTAACCGGATCGGCCAAGGCATCGAGTTCGACTACTGCTGCGTGCACGCGGCACTGGCCCTGCGCGACGACGGGTACGAGACCATCATGGTCAACTGCAACCCGGAAACCGTGTCCACCGACTACGACACCTCCGATCGCCTGTATTTCGAACCAGTGACCCTGGAAGACGTGCTGGAAATCGTCCGTGTCGAGAAGCCAAAAGGCGTGATCGTCCAGTACGGTGGCCAGACCCCTCTGAAACTGGCGCGTGCCCTTGAAGCGGCCGGTGTGCCGATCATCGGGACCAGCCCGGATGCCATCGACCGTGCCGAAGACCGTGAGCGCTTCCAGCAGATGGTTGAGCGTCTGAACCTGCGTCAGCCGCCTAACGCTACCGTGCGCAGCGAAGACGAAGCGATTCGCGCCGCCGCCAAGATCGGTTACCCGCTGGTGGTGCGGCCGTCCTATGTGCTGGGCGGTCGGGCGATGGAAATCGTTTACCAGGAAGACGAACTCAAGCGCTACCTGCGCGAAGCGGTTCAGGTGTCCAACGACAGCCCGGTGCTGCTGGACCACTTCCTCAACTGCGCCATCGAAATGGACGTGGATGCGGTCTGTGACGGCAAGGACGTGGTGATCGGCGCGATCATGCAGCACATCGAGCAGGCCGGTGTTCACTCCGGTGACTCCGCTTGTTCGCTGCCGCCTTATTCGTTGCCGGCCCACATCCAGGACGAAATGCGCGAGCAGGTCAAGAAAATGGCCCTGGAGCTGGGCGTGGTCGGCCTGATGAACGTGCAACTGGCCCTGCAGGGCGAGGACATCTACGTCATCGAAGTCAACCCGCGCGCGTCCCGTACCGTACCGTTCGTCTCCAAGTGCATCGGTGTGTCCCTGGCGATGATCGCTGCACGGGTCATGGCCGGTAAGACCCTGAAAGAGCTGAACTTCACCAAGGAAATCATTCCGAACTTCTACAGCGTCAAAGAAGCGGTGTTCCCGTTCGCCAAGTTCCCTGGCGTGGACCCGATCCTTGGCCCTGAAATGAAGTCCACCGGCGAAGTCATGGGCGTGGGCGATACCTTCGGCGAAGCTTTTGCCAAGGCCCAGATGGGCGCCAGCGAAGTTCTGCCAACTGGCGGCACGGCGTTCATCAGCGTGCGTGATGACGACAAGCCGCTGGTTGCAGGCGTGGCCCGTGATCTGATCAACTTGGGCTTCGAAGTGGTCGCCACTGCCGGTACCGCCAAGCTGATCGAGGCGGCTGGCTTGAAGGTGCGCCGCGTGAACAAGGTGACCGAGGGGCGTCCGCACGTGGTCGACATGATCAAGAATGACGAAGTCACGCTGATCATCAACACCACCGAAGGTCGCCAGTCGATCGCCGATTCGTATTCCATTCGTCGCAACGCGCTGCAGCACAAGATCTACTGCACCACGACCATTGCTGCGGGCGAAGCTATCTGCGAAGCGCTCAAGTTCGGTCCCGAGAAGACCGTGCGTCGCTTGCAGGATCTACATGCAGGATTGAAGGCATGAGCATAACCAAGTACCCGATGACGGTTCAGGGCGCGAAGGCCCTGGAAGAAGAACACGCTTTCCTGACCAAGGTCGAGCGTCCGCGCTTGAGCCAGGCGATTGGCGAAGCGCGTGAGCTGGGCGATCTCAAGGAAAACGCCGAATACCACGCTGCCCGCGAGGAGCAGGGTATGGTCGAGGCGCGAGTCCGTGATATCGAAGGTCGCATGCAGAATGCCGTGATCATCGATGTCACGACGATCCCGCACACTGGCAAGGTCATTTTCGGCACCACAGTGGAAATCGCCAACGTTGAGACTGATGAAAGCGTCACTTACCAGATCGTTGGTGAGGACGAGGCGGACATCAAGCTTGGCAAGATTTCCGTCGGCTCCCCCATTGCTCGTGCCTTGATTGCCAAGGAAGAGGGCGATGTAGTGGTTGTGAAGACGCCGGGTGGTGTCATCGAGTATGAGATTGTCGAAGTCCGTCACATCTGAGCGAAGGCGTCCGCTGCGAGCCGGCGCCATGATCTGGCAGCTCACCCAGATGTTGTGGGTGGGCGGCGTCTGGTTGTTGCACGTCGGTTTGCTGCCGGTGCTGGGTCGAATCGGCCTGGCACCGCTGCTCATCGATGAAATCGCAGCTATGCTGACGTCGCTTCTGGTGGGTTTTTCCTCGGCATGCGTAGTGTTTCAGGCTTTGGTGCTGGTTCAGGCCGAGGGCCTTGACAGTCTATGGCGCGACATTCGTGGGCAGTTGCTGCTCATGTCGTTGTATGCGTGCGGGATGTTTCTTGCTGTACGTCTCGGCTGGCCGGATGCGAGCCTGTGGCAGGTATTCAGCTACCTGGTGCTGGGTTTTTCCGGGTTGGTGCTGGTGTTGCAACCGGTACCCGGATGGAGCAGCAGGGTGCGCGAAGCACACCCTTGACCCTTTGGCATTACTTGAAGCGGTGAACGTTCGACAGTTGCTTGTTGACGCTGAAATTCTTGCGATAAATCAGTGCCATCTTGCCGATGACCTGCACCAGGTCTGCCTTGCCGGTCTTGCACAGTTCGGCAACGGCAGCCAGGCGGGCTTCGCGATCGAGAATATTGAGCTTGATCTTGATAAGCTCATGATCGCCCAAGGCGCGTTCCAGCTCAGCTAGAACACCTTCAGTCAAACCGTTGTCAGCCACAGTCAAAACCGGTTTCAGATGGTGGCCAATGGATTTGTATTGTTTCTTCTGCTCTTGAGTGAGCGGCATAATCTGACCCCTGCGTCTGATCTTGTAAAAAGCGGCGGCCAGTTTACCCGAGCGAGTCCGGGACCGCCCAGTTAATCACGACCCGTTTTATCTTTTAGAGGTGGCCCGTGGCCCGTTCCAAGACTAGCCAGAACTGGCTCAGAGAGCATTTCAACGATCCGTACGTCAAAATGGCGCAAAAAGACGGCTATCGTTCTCGTGCCAGCTATAAATTGCTCGAAATCCAGGAAAAGGATCGTCTGATCCGCCCTGGCATGACCGTGATCGACCTTGGCGCCGCGCCGGGGGGGTGGTCTCAGGTGACCAGTCGTCTGATCGGCGGTCAGGGGCGATTGATTGCTTCCGACATCCTGGAAATGGACAGCATCCCCGACGTGACCTTCATCCAGGGCGATTTCACCGAAGACGCCGTGCTGGCGCAGATTCTCGAGGCTGTCGGAAATACGCAGGTTGACCTTGTGATTTCCGATATGGCCCCCAATATGAGTGGATTGGCGGCTGTCGACATGCCTCGAGCAATGTTCCTCAGCGAGCTGGCCCTGGATCTTGCCGGGCGGGTGTTGCGCCCAGGTGGTGATTTTTTGATCAAGGTCTTCCAGGGTGAAGGTTTTGATGAGTACCACAAGGGGATGCGCAAGCTGTTCGACAAAGTGCAGATGCGCAAGCCATTGTCGTCGCGCGATCGCTCTCGTGAGCAGTATCTGCTGGCGCGAGGCTTCCGGGGAATTGAAGGCGCAGCCAGTGATGAGCGTCTTTGATAAAGGCCGATAGTTTTTTTTGTCTCGCCTTGCAAGAGCCGTGTTACGAAAATTACGCGGTCAGAGTTTCACAAAGGGTTACAGACGGCGCCTGCCAGAGTCGTAGGTAATGTAGTAAGTTAGGCCGGTGAATATCATGCGAAGCGCGCGCCAGTAGCGGAGCTTGCTTCAGAGGGTAGTTAATTGAACGATATGGCAAAGAATCTGATCCTGTGGTTGATCATCGCCGCTGTCCTTGTGACCGTGATGAACAACTTCTCCAGCCCTAACGAGCCGCAGACCCTCAACTATTCCGACTTCATCCAGCAAGTCAAGGATGGCAAGGTCGAGCGCGTTGCCGTCGATGGTTATGTGATTACCGGCAAGCGCACCGATGGTGACAGCTTCAAGACCATTCGTCCGGCGATTCAGGACAACGGCCTGATCGGCGACCTGGTGGACAATCATGTCGTGGTCGAAGGCAAGCAGCCTGAGCAGCAGAGCATCTGGACCCAGCTTCTGGTGGCCAGCTTCCCGATCCTGGTGATCATCGCGGTGTTCATGTTCTTCATGCGCCAGATGCAGGGCGGTGCCGGTGGCAAGGGCGGGCCGATGAGTTTCGGCAAAAGCAAGGCCCGACTGCTCTCCGAAGACCAGGTGAAAACCACCCTGGCCGACGTCGCCGGTTGCGATGAGGCCAAGGAAGAGGTTGGCGAGCTGGTTGAGTTCCTGCGTGATCCGGGCAAGTTCCAGCGCCTGGGTGGCCGTATCCCACGCGGCGTGCTGATGGTTGGTCCTCCGGGTACCGGTAAAACCTTGCTGGCCAAGGCGATTGCCGGCGAAGCCAAAGTGCCGTTCTTCACGATTTCCGGTTCCGACTTCGTGGAAATGTTCGTCGGTGTGGGCGCCAGTCGTGTGCGTGACATGTTCGAACAGGCCAAGAAACACGCGCCTTGCATCATCTTCATCGACGAAATCGACGCTGTCGGTCGCCATCGTGGCGCCGGCATGGGTGGTGGTCACGACGAGCGCGAGCAGACCCTCAACCAGTTGCTGGTCGAGATGGACGGTTTTGAAATGAATGACGGCATCATCGTGATTGCCGCCACCAACCGTCCGGACGTGCTCGATCCTGCGCTGTTGCGCCCAGGCCGTTTCGACCGCCAGGTCGTGGTGGGGCTGCCGGACATTCGTGGTCGCGAACAGATCCTCAAGGTTCATATGCGCAAGGTGCCGATGGGTGACGACGTCGCTCCGGCAGTGATCGCTCGTGGTACACCGGGTTTTTCCGGTGCCGACCTTGCGAACCTGGTCAACGAGGCGTCGCTGTTCGCTGCTCGTACCGGCAAGCGTGTCGTTGAGATGAAAGAGTTCGAACTGGCCAAAGACAAGATCATGATGGGCGCGGAGCGCAAATCCATGGTCATGTCCGAGAAAGAAAAGCAGAACACGGCGTACCACGAGGCGGGTCACGCGATCGTTGGTCGTGTGGTGCCCGAACATGACCCGGTCTACAAGGTCTCGATCATTCCGCGCGGTCGTGCCTTGGGTGTGACCATGTTCCTGCCGGAAGAAGATCGTTACAGCCTGTCCAAGCGGGCGCTGATCAGCCAGATCTGTTCGCTCTACGGCGGCCGTATTGCCGAAGAAATGACGCTGGGCTTCGACGGTGTAACCACCGGCGCGTCCAACGACATTATGCGTGCCAGCCAGATCGCCCGGAACATGGTCACCAAGTGGGGCCTGTCCGAAAAACTGGGCCCACTGATGTACGCCGAAGAAGAGGGTGAAGTGTTCCTCGGTCGTGGTGGCGGTGGCCAGCACGCAAGCTTCTCTGGCGAGACGGCAAAGCTGATCGACTCTGAAGTACGCAGCATCATCGACCAGTGCTATGGCACCGCCAAGCAGATCCTCACGGATAACCGTGACAAGCTCGACGCCATGGCTGATGCCCTGATGAAGTATGAAACCATTGATGCCGAGCAGATCGACGACATCATGGCAGGTCGCGAGCCTCGCGAGCCTCGTGACTGGTCGGGCGGCGGCACCGGTACGTCCGGTACGCCTCCGGCGGTACAGGGCGAGCGTCCGGAGACACCGATTGGCGGTCCGGCTGCTGACGTTTAAGGCTTGAAATGACTTCTGTTCAGTCCTCAACCCGGTTGCCTTGCGGCAACCGGGTTCTTGATTTGTCCCGTGTACATGTCATGGGCATTCTCAATGTCACTCCCGATTCCTTTTCCGATGGCGGTCGATTCAGTCAGCTTGATGCTGCGTTGCGGCATGCCGAGGCGATGGTCGTCGCTGGCGCAACGCTGATCGATGTCGGCGGTGAGTCGACCCGGCCAGGCGCGCGGGCAGTCTCGCCCACCGAAGAGCTGGAGCGGGTGGCGCCGATTGTCGAGCGCATCCACCGTGAGCTTGATGTCATAATCTCGGTGGATACATCCACGCCTGCGGTCATGCGTGAGTCTGCGCGGCTTGGAGCGGGGTTGATCAACGACGTTCGCTCCTTGCGGCGCGATGGTGCCCTGGATGCCGCAGCGGCTACGGGGTTGCCGGTGTGTCTGATGCATATGCTGGGCGAGCCCGGAACGATGCAGGACGACCCGCACTATCATGATGTGACCAGGGAAGTCGGAGAGTTTTTGGTGGAGCGCCTGGATCAATGTGCCGCCGCAGGTATTCCTGCGCAGCGGATCATTCTTGATCCCGGGTTCGGCTTTGCCAAGACGCTGGCTCACAATCTGAGCCTGTTCAAACATATGGAAGCCTTGCATACCCTGGGGCGGCCCCTGTTGGTCGGGGTTTCGCGAAAGAGCATGATTGGCAATGCCCTGGGTCGTCCCGTGGGGGAGCGCCTGTACGGCGGTCTTGCGCTGGCGGCCCTGGCTATTACAAAAGGCGCACGCATATTGCGGGTGCATGATGTGGTCGAAACGATGGATGTTGTGCGGATGATCGCAGCAGTGGATTCAGCCGAATAAGAATGACGGAGCACTTATGAGCAAGAAATACTTTGGCACCGACGGTATTCGTGGTCGGGTCGGCGAATACCCCATTACCCCTGATTTCATGCTCAAGCTCGGCTGGGCTGCCGGTATGGCATTCCGCAAGATGGGCGCCTGCAAAGTGCTGGTTGGCAAGGACACGCGAATTTCCGGCTACATGTTCGAATCGGCGCTCGAGGCCGGCCTGACTTCGGCGGGCGCCGATGTGATGCTGCTCGGTCCGATGCCGACGCCGGCCATTGCCTACCTGACGCGTACGTTCCAGGCCCAGGCAGGCATCGTAATCAGTGCTTCGCACAACCCGCATGATGACAACGGCATCAAGTTCTTCTCCGGCCAGGGTACCAAGCTGCCGGATGATATCGAGCTGATGATCGAAGAGCTGCTGGACGCGCCGATGACTGTGGTTGAGTCCAGCAAGATCGGTAAAGTGTCGCGGATCAACGATGCGTCAGGTCGTTATATCGAGTTTTGCAAAGGCAGCGTGCCCACCGGTACGAGCTTTTCGGGTCTGAAAATCGTCGTCGATTGTGCTCATGGTGCGACCTATAAAGTCGCGCCAAGCGTATTTCGCGAATTGGGAGCAGAGGTTGTCGTGCTCTCCGCCCAGCCTAACGGGCTGAACATCAACCACAACTGCGGCTCCACTCATACCGAGGCGCTGCAAGCGGCCGTGCTGGCCGAGCAGGCTGATCTCGGGATTGCCTTTGATGGTGACGGTGACCGGGTTCTGATGGTCGATCACACCGGCACTGTCGTCGATGGTGATGAGCTGCTGTTCATCATTGCTCGCGATCTGCACGGGCGCGGCAAGCTGCAGGGCGGCGTGGTCGGGACGTTGATGAGCAATCTCGGGCTCGAGTTGGCCCTGGTGGACCTGGATATTCCCTTCGTACGGGCCAACGTCGGTGATCGCTATGTGATCTCGGAGCTGCTGGAGCGCAATTGGGTGATCGGTGGCGAGAACTCCGGGCATATTGTTTGTTTTGACCACACCACCACTGGCGATGCGATTATCGCTGCTTTGCAAGTGTTGATGGCACTCAAGGCGCGCAATGAAGGGCTTGCGCAGTCGCGTCAGGCATTGCGCAAATGTCCGCAGGTGCTGATTAATGTGCGTTTCGGCGGTGGTGCGAACCCTCTTGAGCATGCGACGGTCAAGCAAGCCAGCGAGCGCGTAACGCAGGCTATGGCCGGGCGTGGGCGCGTGCTATTGCGCAAGTCTGGTACCGAGCCGTTGGTGCGGGTCATGGTCGAAGGCGAGGATGAAGCACAGGTCCGCGGTTATGCTGAAGAGCTGGCGAAGCTTGTTAGTGAAGTTTCTGCCTGAATTCGGCTTGCCAGTCATCAATCGGTTGGGTAACATCTGCGCCCACTTTGACCGACGAGGTACAGCATGCGTCGCCCTATGGTAGCTGGTAACTGGAAGATGCACGGTACCCGCGCCAGCGTCGCTGAGCTGATCAAAGGCCTTCGTCATCTGGCTTTGTCAAGCGGTGTTGACGTCGCGGTATTCCCGCCTTGCCTGTATATCAATCAAGTGGTTGATGGTTTGAAAGGTAAGTCGATTGCGGTTGGTGCGCAGAATTCCGCGGTGGAATCCATGCAGGGCGCGTTGACCGGTGAAATTGCGCCGAGTCAGCTGGTGGATGCAGGTTGTTCCCTGGTTTTGGTCGGGCATTCCGAGCGCCGCATGATCATGGGCGAGCAGGACAAGACCTTGATCCGCAAGTTTGCTGCGGCCCAGGCCTGTGGTCTGATTCCGGTGTTGTGCATAGGTGAAACCCTTGTGCAGCGTGAAGCCGGTAAGACCCTTGAAGTTGTCGAGCGTCAGCTGGGCAGCATCATCGAGGAGCTGGGTGTCGGTGCTTTTGCAAAGGCGGTCATTGCTTACGAGCCGGTCTGGGCCATTGGCACCGGGCTGACTGCTTCGCCGCAACAGGCGCAGGATGTGCACGCCGCCATCCGCGCGCAGTTGGCGGCAGAGAATTCTGAAGTGGCACGAGGTGTGCGGCTTCTATACGGCGGCAGCGTGAAGGCGGCCAATGCGGTCGAACTGTTCGGCATGCCGGATATCGATGGGGGGCTCATTGGTGGAGCGTCCCTGAATGCAGATGAGTTCGGTGCGATCTGTCGCGCCGCGGGAAACTGAAAAAATGCTGGAAACAGTCGTAGTCGTTTTTCATCTGCTGGGTGCATTGGGTGTAGTTGCCCTGGTATTGCTGCAGCAGGGTAAAGGTGCGGATGCTGGTGCGTCTTTCGGTGCAGGTGCTTCAAATACTGTGTTCGGAAGCCAAGGTTCCTCTACCTTTCTTAGTAAGTTTACTGCTATACTTGCCGCCGGTTTCTTCATAACCAGCTTGGGGTTAGGTTACTTTGCTAAAGAGAAGGCTCAAGAGCTGACTCAAGTAGGTTTGCCAAATCCAGCAGTGTTGGAAGTACCAAAGCAACAACCGGCTTCTGATGATGTACCGGTGCTTCAAGAGCAACAGTCGGCCAATCCGGCGACTGACGTGCCTCCAGCTCAAGAGCAGAAGTAAGAAGGTTTCAAACGCTGTATTGCCGAGGTGGTGGAATTGGTAGACACGCAACCTTGAGGTGGTTGTGCCCATAGGGTGTAGGGGTTCGAGTCCCCTTCTCGGTACCAATTATCAGGAGAGCCCGCGATTGCGGGCTTTCTTGTAGGTGGAAGGGTTACATTGACCCTGTAAGGGATCGGTCGTATACTTCCGCCCCAGCTTTGTCGCGGGATGGAGCAGTCTGGTAGCTCGTCGGGCTCATAACCCGAAGGTCGTCGGTTCAAATCCGGCTCCCGCAACCAGTTTCAGGGGCCCCTTCCAAGGGGCTTTTTGTTAGCTGGACACTTTATAACGCCGCTGTTCAACGGCGTTTCAGGGATGGGCTATTCGCCCATTTTTTTTTATTTGCACAGCATGCACAAACATGCACGAGGGGGTTCAGGTGTCGAGCAAGCTAGAACAGTTGCAGGCCTTGTTGGCCCCGGTGGTCGTGGCCCTTGGCTATGAATGCTGGGGTATTGAGTTTTCGGCTCAAGGTCGCCACTCACTGTTGCGCGTTTATATCGATAAGGAAGGCGGCGTATTGGTGGATGACTGCGCCATCGTCAGCCGTCAGATCAGCGGTGTATTGGATGTCGAAGATCCAATCACTTCCGAATACACCCTTGAAGTTTCCTCGCCTGGCATGGAACGCCCTCTGTTCACCCTTGAACAGTTCGCTTCGTTTGCCGGTGAACAAGTGAAGATCAAGCTGCGCTCGCCCTTCGAGGGTCGACGCAACTTTCAAGGCCTTCTGCGCGGTGTAGAAGAGCAGGATGTCGTGGTGCAGGTAGAAGACCATGAGTTCCTGTTGCCGATCGATATGATCGACAAGGCCAACATTATTCCCAGTTTTGACTGATACGTGCCAGATACTGCGGATCCCGCGGATCCAATGGCTTGCGAAAGGCGAGGCGTACGATGAGCAAAGAAGTACTGCTGGTTGTTGAGTCGGTATCCAATGAAAAGGGCGTACCGGCTAACGTTATTTTTGAAGCGCTGGAGCTGGCTCTGGCCACTGCTACCAAGAAGCGGTTTGAAGACGAAGTTGATTTGCGTGTGGAAATCAATCGCCACACCGGTGCCTATGAGACTTTCCGTCGCTGGACGGTCGTCGAAGAAGCCGACCTGGACGATCCGGCTATCGAAACCTGGCCAAGCAAGGTTGCAGAAACGCATCCTGGCGCCAAGGTAGGTGATGTAGTCGAAGAGAAGATCGAATCCATCGAGTTCGGTCGTATTGCTGCGCAGACCGCCAAGCAGGTCATTGTGCAGAAAGTTCGCGAAGCCGAGCGTGCGCAAGTCGTCGATGCTTATCGCGAGCGCCTGGGTGAAATCATCTCCGGCACCGTGAAGAAAGTCACCCGCGACAACGTGATTGTCGACCTGGGCAACAACGCTGAAGCGTTGCTGGCTCGTGAAGACATCATTTCTCGCGAAACTTTCCGGGTTGGCGTGCGACTGCGTGCGCTGCTCAAGGAAATCCGCACCGAGAACCGGGGCCCGCAGCTGATCCTGTCGCGTACCGCGCCGGAAATGCTGATCGAGTTGTTCCGCATCGAAGTGCCGGAAATTGCTGAAGGCCTGATCGAAGTAATGGCCGCCTCCCGTGATCCGGGTTCGCGTGCCAAGATCGCGGTCCGCTCCAAGGACAAGCGCATCGACCCGCAAGGTGCCTGCATTGGCATGCGTGGTTCGCGTGTCCAGGCCGTATCCGGCGAGTTGGGCGGCGAGCGTGTGGATATCGTCCTGTGGGACGACAACCCGGCTCAGTTCGTGATCAACGCCATGTCGCCTGCTGAAGTGGCGGCAATTATCGTCGACGAAGATGCCCATGCAATGGACATCGCCGTTGGCGCAGACAATCTCGCTCAGGCCATCGGTCGCGGTGGTCAGAACGTGCGTCTGGCTAGCCAATTGACTGGCTGGACACTGAACGTGATGACCGAATCGGACATCCAGGCTAAGCAGCAAGCTGAAACCGGCGATATCCTGCGCAACTTCATCGAAGAGCTTGAAGTCGATGAAGAACTGGCGCAGGTGCTGGTGGATGAAGGCTTTACCAGCCTGGAAGAGATTGCCTACGTACCGGTGGAGGAAATGCTCAACATCGACGGCTTTGACGAGGACATCGTCAACGAGCTTCGCGCTCGGGCCAAGGATCGTTTGTTGACCAAAGCCATCGCTACTGAGGAAAAGCTGGCAGACGCCCATCCGGCCGAAGACCTGCTCTCGCTTGAGGGCATGGACAAGGATTTGGCGATGGAACTGGCGGTGCGCGGCGTAATTACCCGCGAAGACCTGGCCGAGCAGTCTATTGACGATCTGCTCGACATCGACGGCATTGACGATGATCGTGCCGGCAAGTTGATCATGGCCGCCCGAGCCCACTGGTTCGAGTAATTAGGCGCGGCCTGAGGAGAGAAGTGCATGACGCAAGTCACGGTGAAACAACTGGCCGATGAGGTCAAAACACCGGTAGAGCGCCTGTTGCAGCAGATGCGTGAGGCAGGTCTGCCGCACACCGCCGCCGAGGAACATGTGACCGACAGTGAGAAGCAGTCCCTGCTGACTCACTTGAAGAGCAGTCACAAGGCGAAAGTGGAGGAACCGCGCAAGATCACTCTGCAGCGTAAAACCACCAGCACCCTGCGTGTTGCCGGTAGCAAAAGCATCAGCGTTGAAGTACGCAAGAAGAAAGTCTTCGTACAGCGCAGCCCGGAAGAAATCGAAGCCGAGCGCAAACGCGAACTGGAAGAACGTCGCGCAGTAGAAAATGCTGCACGTCAGAAGGCTGAAGAAGAAGCCAAGCGTCGCGCCGAAGAAGAAGCGCGTCGCCAGCCTGCTGCTGCGCAATCCGCTCCGGCCGAAGCCGTTGCGGCTCCAGCCCCGGCAGCCGAGCCTGTGCGTGAAAGCGCGCCGGTCCCGGCACCCGCTCCAGCACCTGCGGCCGATACCCGCAAGCGCGACGAACAGCGTCGTCCGGACAAACCACGTGCCGACGACAACCGTCGGGGCAGTGGCGATGGCGAGCGCAAAAACGCTCCTCATCGTGCTTCGGTCAAGGAAAAGGCGCCAGCACCACGCGTTGCGCCACGTACCACCGACGAAGAAAGCGATGGCTTCCGTCGTGGCGGTCGCGGCAAGGCCAAGCTGAAGAAACGCAACGCCCACGGTTTCCAGAGCCCTACCGGCCCTGTCGTGCGTGAAGTGAAAATCGGCGAGACCATCACTGTGGGCGATCTGGCCCAGCAGATGTCGGTCAAGGCTGCTGAAATCATCAAGTTCATGTTCAAGCTGGGTACGCCGGCCACCATCAACCAGGTACTGGATCAGGAAACTGCCCAACTGGTTGCTGAAGAGCTGGGCCACAAAGTGACCCTGGTCAGCGACACTGCCCTGGAAGATTCCCTGGCCGAGTCCCTGAAGTTTGAAGGCGAGGCGGTTTCCCGTGCTCCGGTCGTGACCGTAATGGGCCACGTTGACCACGGTAAAACCTCCCTGCTCGACTATATCCGTCGTGCGAAGGTTGCGGCAGGCGAGGCGGGTGGTATCACCCAGCACATCGGCGCCTACCACGTTGAAACCGACCGCGGCATGGTGACGTTCCTCGACACCCCGGGTCACGCTGCGTTTACCGCAATGCGTGCCCGTGGTGCCAAAGCGACCGACATCGTGATCCTGGTGGTAGCAGCGGACGACGGCGTGATGCCACAAACCATCGAAGCCGTTCAGCATGCCAAGGCAGCTGGCGTCCCTCTGGTGGTTGCGGTGAACAAGATCGACAAGCCGGGCGCCGATCTCGATCGCATCCGTAGCGAACTGTCGGTTCACGGCGTGACTTCCGAAGAGTGGGGTGGCGACACTCCATTCGTACCGGTCTCTGCGAAGATGGGTACCGGCGTTGACGAACTGCTCGAAGCCGTTCTGTTGCAAGCCGAGGTTCTGGAACTGACTGCTACACCTTCGGCTCCTGGCCGTGGCGTGGTCGTCGAATCGCGTCTCGACAAGGGCCGTGGCCCGGTTGCGACCGTTCTGGTTCAAGACGGTACCCTGCGCCAGGGCGACATGGTGCTGGTCGGTTCGAACTATGGCCGCGTGCGCGCCATGCTCGACGAGAACGGCAAGCCCATCAAGGAAGCAGGTCCTGCTATCCCGGTCGAGATCCTCGGCCTGGACGGCACTCCGGACGCTGGCGACGAGATGAGCGTTGTGGCTGACGAGAAGAAAGCCCGTGAAGTGGCTCTGTTCCGTCAAGGCAAGTTCCGCGAAGTCAAACTGGCTCGTGCTCACGCCGGCAAGCTGGAAAACATCTTCGAGAACATGGGTCAGGAAGAGAAGAAGACGCTCAACATCGTCCTCAAATCCGACGTCCGTGGATCGCTGGAAGCGTTGAACGGCGCCTTGAATGGCCTGGGTAACGACGAAGTGCAAGTGCGCGTGGTCGGTGGCGGTGTCGGTGGTATCACCGAATCCGACGCCAACCTGGCACTGGCCTCCAACGCTGTACTGTTTGGCTTCAACGTGCGTGCCGATGCCGGCGCTCGCAAGATCGTCGAGCAGGAAGGTCTGGATATGCGTTACTACAACGTGATCTACGACATCATCGAAGACGTCAAGAAAGCCCTGACCGGTATGTTGGGCAGCGATGTTCGCGAGAACATCCTGGGTACCGCTGAAGTGCGTGACGTGTTCCGTTCGCCGAAGTTTGGCGCGATCGCCGGTTGCATGGTGATCGAAGGTGTCGTTCACCGTAACCGTCCAATCCGTGTACTGCGTGAAGACATCGTTATCTTCGAAGGCGAGCTGGAATCCCTGCGCCGCTTCAAGGATGACGCTTCGGAAGTCCGCGCTGGCATGGAATGCGGTATTGGCGTCAAGAGCTACAACGACGTCAAGGTCGGCGACAAGATCGAAGTCTTCGAGAAGGTCCAGGTTGCTCGCAGCCTCTGACTCGCGTACTTCAAGAGCCGCACCGGGCAGTTGCATGAACATGCGCTGCCTCTCAGGCGGACTCTAAACGCAACGCCCGGTCTGGCTTTTGTCAGGCCGGGCGTTTGCCGCTTTCAGACCTCACGGGTTTGACCGTGGGGCAGTAACAGGTAACAAGACATGGCAAAAGAATATAGCCGTACCCAACGAATCGGCGATCAGATGCAGCGCGAGCTGGCCCAACTGATCCGTCGCGAAGTCAAAGACCCGCGCGTCGGCCTGGTCACCATTACCGCAGTGGAAGTCAGCCGTGACGTCGGTCATGCAAAGATTTTCATCACCGTGATGGGGCAGGACAGCGCCGAAGAAATCGCCCAAAGCATCAAGGTGCTCAACTCGGCTGCCGGTTTCCTGCGGATGCAGTTGGCCCGGGAGATGAAGCTGCGCAGCGTTCCACAGTTGCACTTCCACTACGACGAAAGCGTCGTGCGGGGCGCGCATCTGTCGGCCCTGATCGAGCGCGCCGTGGCTGAAGACAGTCAGCACCCGGTTGCGGCTGAACCCGAAGACACCAAGGAGTAATCGGTGGCTCAGGTCAAACGTATCCGCCGTAACGTCAGCGGCATCATCCTGCTCGACAAACCGCTGGGGTTCACCTCCAATGCGGCGTTGCAGAAGGTTCGCTGGCTGCTCAATGCCGAGAAAGCCGGGCACACCGGCAGCCTTGATCCGCTGGCTACCGGCGTGTTGCCACTGTGTTTTGGCGAGGCGACCAAGTTCTCTCAGTATTTGCTCGATTCGGACAAGGGTTACGAAACCCTGGCGCAACTGGGCAAGACCACCACCACGGCGGACGCCGAAGGTGAGGTGTTGCTGGAGCGACCGGTGACCGTTGGTCAGGCTGATGTCGAGGCTGTGTTGCCGGGTTTTCGCGGACAAATCAGCCAGATACCGCCGATGTACTCTGCTCTCAAGCGTGATGGCCAGCCGTTATACAAGCTGGCCCGTGCAGGCGAAGTAGTGGAGCGTGAACCGCGTTCTGTTACTATTGCGCGCTTGGAATTGCTGGCCTTTGACGGTAATACTGCGCGGCTGGCAGTCGATTGCAGCAAAGGCACCTATATCCGCACCCTGGTGGAGGATATTGGTGAAAAGCTCGGCTGTGGTGCGTACGTGGCCGAACTGCGACGGACCCAGGCCGGACCTTTCACGCTGGCCCAGACGGTCACGCTGGAAGAGCTCGAAGCGGTACATGCCGAAGGCGGCAACGAAGCGGTTGACCGTTTCCTGATGCCATCGGACAGCGGCCTGCTGGACTGGCCACTGTTGCAGTTCTCCGAGCACAGCGCGTTCTACTGGCTCAACGGCCAACCGGTACGTGCTCCGGATGCACCGAAGTTCGGCATGGTACGGGTACAGGATCACAATGGCCGCTTCATCGGTATCGGTGAAGTGAGCGAAGACGGGCGCATTGCGCCGCGTCGACTGATTCGGTCGGAATGACCGGAACCAGCCTGTGTAACAGCAGGTTGGCGAGTGTGGCTGTTAACAGGCACGGTCACTACTCATTTATAGATACAGGGATTTGTCCCTGGCCTGTTGGTACGGTTTCCTTGGGAACGGTACCTTACAAGAGGAAAGCCACATGGCACTCAGCGTTGAAGAAAAAGCTCAGATCGTGACCGACTACCAGCAAGCTGTTGGTGATACTGGTTCGCCAGAAGTGCAAGTTGCACTGCTGACCGCCAACATCAACAAACTGCAGGGTCACTTCAAGGCCAACGGTAAAGATCACCACTCCCGTCGTGGTCTGATCCGCATGGTAAACCAGCGTCGTAAGCTGCTGGATTACCTCAAGGGTAAGGACGTAAGTCGTTACAGCACCTTGATCGGTCGCCTGGGTCTGCGTCGCTAATCAGCGATTGCGCTATGAGGTTGGTTGTCTGCCTGTTGCCTGCGTTTTGCGCCGGCAGCCGGCAGGCTCCCAGCCTCAAGTTTTATCTGGACAGTCGTTGGGCCGATTCCCCGCACTGCCCAAGAATTTCGCAAGAAGACAAGTTCCCCAAGAGCCACAAAGAAGGTAGGACACCGTGAACCCGGTAATCAAAAAATTCCAGTTCGGTCAGTCGACCGTTACCCTCGAGACTGGCCGTATCGCCCGTCAGGCCTCCGGCGCAGTGCTGGTCACCGTTGACGACGACGTCAGCGTATTGGTGACCGTTGTCGGTGCCAAGCAAGCCGATCCAGGCAAGGGCTTCTTCCCTCTGTCTGTCCACTACCAGGAAAAGACTTACGCTGCCGGTAAGATCCCTGGCGGTTTCTTCAAGCGCGAAGGCCGTCCTTCCGAGAAGGAAACCCTGACTTCCCGACTGATCGACCGTCCGATCCGTCCGCTGTTCCCAGAAGGCTTCATGAACGAAGTGCAGGTTGTCTGCACCGTCGTTTCCACCAGCAAGAAGACTGATCCGGACATCGCTGCGATGATCGGTACTTCGGCCGCGCTGGCGATCTCCGGCATTCCTTTCGATGGTCCGATCGGCGCTGCCCGTGTTGCGTTCCACGAAAGCACCGGCTACCTGCTGAACCCGACCTACGAGCAACTGAAAGCTTCGAGCCTGGACATGGTCGTGGCCGGTACTTCCGAAGCAGTGCTGATGGTTGAATCCGAAGCCAAAGAGCTGACCGAAGACCAGATGCTGGGCGCTGTACTGTTCGCCCACGACGAGTTCCAGGTGGTGATCAACGCCGTCAAGGAACTGGCCGCCGAAGCCGCCAAGCCAACCTGGACCTGGGCTCCACAAGCCGAAGCCACCGAACTGCTGGGCGCGATCCGTGCCGAGTTCGGCGAAGCGATCTCCCAGGCTTACACCATCACCGTCAAGGCCGACCGTTATGCGCGCCTGGGTGAGCTGAAAGACCAGGTAGTTGCCAAGCTGTCCGGTGAAGAAGGCCAGCCGACTGCCGCTGAAGTCAAAGCCGCTTTCGGTGAAATCGAATACCGCACCGTTCGCGAAAACATCGTCAACGGCAAGCCACGTATCGACGGTCGCGACACTCGCACCGTGCGTCCGCTGAACATTGAAGTCGGCGTTCTGCCAAAGACCCACGGTTCGGCGCTGTTCACCCGTGGCGAAACCCAGGCCCTGGTCGTTGCAACACTGGGCACCGCCCGTGACGCGCAACTGCTGGACACCCTGGAAGGCGAGAAAAAAGACCCGTTCATGCTGCACTACAACTTCCCTCCGTTCTCGGTGGGCGAGTGTGGTCGCATGGGTGGCGCCGGTCGTCGCGAAATCGGTCACGGCCGTCTGGCCCGTCGTTCGGTCCAGGCCATGCTGCCAGCCGCTGACGTGTTCCCGTACACCATTCGCGTGGTATCGGAAATCACCGAGTCCAACGGTTCGAGCTCCATGGCTTCGGTCTGCGGCGCTTCCCTGGCCCTGATGGACGCCGGTGTGCCGATGAAGGCTCCGGTTGCCGGTATCGCCATGGGTCTGGTGAAAGAAGGCGAGAAGTTCGCCGTCCTGACCGACATCCTGGGTGACGAAGACCACCTGGGCGACATGGACTTCAAAGTGGCCGGTACCGCCAAAGGCGTGACCGCACTGCAGATGGACATCAAGATCAAAGGCATCACCGAAGAGATCATGGAAATCGCCCTGGGCCAAGCCCTGGAAGCGCGCCTGAACATCCTCGGCCAGATGAACCAGATCATTGGTCAGTCGCGTACCGAGTTGTCGGAAAACGCTCCGACCATGATCGCGATGAAAATCGACACCGACAAAATCCGTGATGTCATCGGTAAAGGCGGCGCGACCATCCGTGCGATCTGTGAAGAAACCAAGGCTTCGATCGACATCGAAGACGACGGCTCGATCAAGATCTTCGGCGAAACCAAGGAAGCGGCAGAAGCAGCACGTCAGCGCGTCCTGGGCATCACCGCAGAAGCCGAGATCGGCAAGATCTACGTGGGCAAGGTTGAGCGCATCGTCGACTTCGGCGCGTTCGTCAACATCCTGCCGGGCAAGGACGGTCTGGTTCACATCTCCATGCTGAGCGATGCTCGCGTCGAGAAAGTGACCGACATCCTCAAAGAAGGTCAGGAAGTGGAAGTGCTGGTACTGGACGTGGACAACCGCGGTCGTATCAAGCTGTCCATCAAGGACGTAGCGGCAGCCAAGGCGTCGGGCGTTTAATCACCCCCTCGCTTAGCCGCTGAACAAGCAAACGCCCCGACTGGTTCGGGGCGTTTTGCTGTGTGCGGGAAATCACCGTGTCGCAGGTTGCCTGGCCATAAGCTCAGTGCTAGGTTTAGCCCACCGCCCGTGTAGCTCAGCCGGTAGAGCAGCGCACTCGTAACGCGAAGGTCGCAGGTTCGATTCCTGTCTCGGGCACCAGGTTCTTCTCACTTGCGGTTGTTGCACAGGCTTGTGTCTCTGTTAGGATTCCCTTGTCCCAAAAAGCACACACATTTGTTTTCAGATGATCCCCGAATGGTTCTGAAGGCCAGATAAACCGGGCTTCACACGGTTTTTTGCGTCAGAGAGATCCTTGATGATCCAGATCCATCTTCCATTCCCCAGATCAACGAGAACGCCATGACTGCTAAAGCATTGACCCAGGAAGCCAGACACGAAGAAGCACTGAAGAAGTACGTGCTGGATGCGCCCCAGTTGCTCGAAGAGATCAAGGACCTGAGCGCCGACGATCAAAAAGACCAGATCCAGTGGGCGTTCGAGGATGAGGCCGAAGCCCAGGGATTACAGCCTTGGGAGTTGACGCTCAAGTACACCAGCACACCTGAAGAGTTCGAGGAACAGCGCCTTGCCTTGCACAAGGAAGCGGCCGAGGTACTGGGTGTGGAATGGGATGAATACTGCGAGATGAATAATCTGGTGGTCTGATAAAAACGCCAGCCTTTTGAGGCTGGCGTTTTTTGTTGTCAGAGACTGAGCCGCATCGACAGGTCCACCGCTTTCACATCCTTGGTCATTGCCCCGATCGAGATGTAATCCACCCCGGTCTCGGCAATCGGGCGCAACGTGCTTTCGTTGATCCCGCCGCTGGCCTCCAGCTTCGCCTTGCCGCCGTTCAGGCGTACGGCTTCGCGCATGTCATCCAGGCTCAGTTCGTCGAGCATGATGATGTCGGCATTGGCCGCCAGCGCTTCTTTCAATTCAGTCAGGCTTTCCACTTCGATTTCCACCGGTTTGCCCGGTGCGATCTTGTGGGCGGCGGCAATGGCCTGGGCGATGCCGCCGCAGGCTGCGATGTGGTTTTCCTTGATCAGGAAGGCATCGTAGAGGCCGATGCGGTGGTTATGGCAACCGCCACAGGTGACGGCGTACTTCTGGGCCAGGCGCAGCCCAGGGAGGGTTTTGCGAGTGTCCAGCAGCTTGACCTGGGTGTCGGCCACAAAGTCGGCCAGGTAGCGGGCCCGGGTGGCCACGCCAGAAAGCATCTGCAGAAAGTTCAGCGCGCTGCGTTCGCCGGTCAGCAGCGAGCGGGCCGGGCCTTCGAGGTGGAACAGCGCCTGGTCGGGGCTTGCCCGGTCGCCATCGCGTACTTGCCAATGCACGGCGACGCGCGGATCCAGTTGCCGGAACACGGCATCGACCCAGGCCGTGCCGCTGATGACTGCGGCTTCCCGGGTAATGATGGTGGCTTTGGCCAGGCGTTCGGCGGGGATCAGTTGCGCGGTGATGTCGCCGCTGCCGATGTCTTCGAGCAACGCGCGGCGCACGTTGGCCTCGATTTCGGCGGTCAGATCGGCGAGACGTAGATTCGGCATAACGGGCTCCACAAACAAAGTGGCCCGATTATAGGGCCAGTGGCTTGTCTCACAAACAATGTTCCTTATGGGGGGACGGCGCCGGACGTCTGCGCCAGGCATCGAAACCTGCATTTGGTCGCATCCTCGCAACATTTCCCCGATTGTCCGGTCACTTATTGCGGAGTATTTCGACCTGGGTCACAGAGTCTGCTGGCATGACCGGGTTCTTTTACCAGATAATCCGCCTTTCGATTGACGTCATGGCTTTGACGTTTCGAGCGCAAGAGCACCCTTTCAGGAGACCAGGATGCACAACGACGGGAATGTAGTGCCCTTGCACAAGGTTTCTACCGATCAGGCGAACCGTTCGCCGCTCGCCCGCCTGCCTGTGATTCTGCTTCAGGTGCGCGACAAGGCCGCCCAGCAGTTGCGCCTTGGTTTGCAGGGGCTGTTCGACAATGCCGACGACACGCTGTTTGAAATGGCCGATCGGGCGCGCAACGATGTCGATCAGAACCTGTTCTTCGAAGCCATGCGGGACTTGCGCCTCAAGCGCAAAAGCATTGAGCGCGAATTTATCGAGCAGTTTTTCGAAGCGTTCGTCAGCCTCGCCCAATACGACCCGACCCAAGCCACCTTGGCGCCGACCCATACCTCCGGCCCTCAGGTTCAGCGCACGCATGATGACCTGGAGCGTCATCTGGCGGTGGAGGCCATGGTCACCCGTGTGCTCAGTCGCGATAGCGTGGCTCTTGAGCAGCTGACTGCACGGCTCAGCGTCTTGCTCACCAGGCCGCTGGCAAACCAGCAGAACCCTTTGAGCCCGGCGCTGCTGTGTGAAAACTTTCTACAGGCCGGTCGCAACCTGGGGGTGGAGATCAAGGTCAAGCTGATCCTGCTCAAATTGTTCGAGCGCTATGTGCTCAGCGAGTGCGATCAACTGTATACCGAGGCCAACCAGTTGCTGGCCGCTACGGGCATCCTGCCGGATCTCAAGATTTCACCCTCGCGACGAGCGTCGGATCGCGCCGATGAGGCCCCGCGTACCAAGACTGAAAGTGCCGGCCCCAAGGCCGCCGAAGTCGATGACAGCGTGCAGGAAGTATTTGCTGCGTTGCAGAAACTATTGATGCAGGTGCGTGGCAGCGTGGCCCCGACTCTGGAGGCCAGCGCACCGGCTCAACCGATCTCGACCCGTGATTTGCTGCGCCTGCTCTCCCATTTGCAGCAGTACGTGCCGGCGCCTGCCATCGAGGATGAGTTCGACCTGCGCAGCCAACTCGAACAGCTGCTGACCCGGGTCAGCGTCAGAAGCGGCAAGTCGCGGGTGGTCGACGACGCCGATGAAGACGTGATCAACCTGATCTCGATGATGTTTGAATTCATCCTCGACGACCATAACCTGCCGGACTCCTTCAAGGCGTTGATCGGCCGTCTGCAGATTCCGATGCTCAAGGTTGCGGTGCAGGACAAGAGCTTTTTCAGTCGGGGCAATCATCCGGCCCGACGGCTGCTCAATGAAATCGCCGCTGCTGCCACCGGCTGGGGCGATTGCGACGACCATCAGCGCGACAGCCTCTATCTGCGCATCGAACAGGTGGTGCAGCGGTTGTTGAATGACTTTGTCGATGACCCGGCGATCTTCTCTGAATTGCTGGCCGATTTCCTGGCCTTCACCAGCGATGAAAGACGTCGCAGCGAATTGCTCGAACAGCGTATTCGTGACGCCGAAGAAGGTCGGGCCAAGGCCGAACTGGCGCGCCTGCGCGTCGAAGGCGTGCTGAACCAGGTCATGCTGGGCAAAGTGTTGCCGCAAGCGGTGGTGGAGTTCGTGCAGCACGCCTGGAGCCAGGTGTTATTGCTGACCTGCTTCAAGCACGGCAAATATTCAGCCGAGTGGCAGGCCGACGTTTTGACGCTGGAAGAACTGATCTGGAGCGTCCAGCATCACGAAGAACCGGATGCCGGCCTGCGCTTGCTGACGATAGTGCCGCAGCTGCTCAAAGCCTTGCGTGAAGGCCTGAGCCGTTCGGCGTTCGACCCGTTTGCCACCAGCGAGTTTTTCAGCGAGCTGGAAACCCTCCACGTGCTGGCCCTCGAACGCATGGGACAGGCAACGGAACAAACCCAGTCGTTCAATTCGCCGGTCATGGTCCAGGTTTCGGAGAAAATTGTCCTGCGCACCGCTCAAAAGGCCCCGGAAGACAGTGCGGCGGTGCACTTGCCGGCCGATGATGTGGGCCTGCTTCAGGTCGATCAGTTGCGATTGGGAAGCTGGGTTGAGTTCCAGGAGGACGATGACAACAGCCTGCGTTGCAAACTGGCGGCGATCATCGAGGCCACCGGCAAATATGTCTTCGTCAACCGCACGGGCCTCAAAGTGCTGGAGCACAGCCGCACCAGCCTGGCCCTGGAATTTCGCCGAGGGACGGCGCGTCTGTTGGACGACACCTTGCTGTTCGACCGGGCGCTGGAATCGGTGCTGGGCAATCTGCGTCAGCTCAATCGCGGCAAGTGATCGCACAGCCAGGGCCGATCGCGGCATACTGGCGGCATTCACTGACGTCATCGAAGGAACCTGTATGCAGTTGGACCCCGCCAGTGGTTGGTGCGATGGCGTGCGGCATTGCCCATCACCCAACTTCAATGCGCGCCCCGAAGGCGAAATTTCACTGCTGGTGATCCACAACATCAGCCTGCCGCCGGCACAGTTTTCCACGGGCAAGGTGCAGGAGTTTTTCCAGAATCGTCTGGATGTCACGCAACACCCCTATTTTGCCGGTATCGCCGATCTGCGTGTGTCTGCGCATTTTCTGATCGAGCGTGACGGCGCGATTACCCAGTTTGTCTCCTGTCTGGATCGTGCCTGGCACGCGGGCGTTTCGTGCTTTGAAGGGCGGGAGACGTGTAACGATTTTTCCCTGGGCATCGAGCTGGAAGGCACCGACGATCTGCCCTTCACTGACGCGCAATATGCCGCATTGGTCTGCCTGACCCGGCAGTTGCAGGCGGCGTTCAAGGCGATCACGCTGCAGCGCATCTGCGGGCACAGCGACATCGCCCCGGGTCGCAAGACCGATCCGGGACCGGCATTCGACTGGGCGCGCTACCGCGCTGCCTTGATAGAAGGGGAAGGGCAATGAGTTTTCTGGTGCTGCTGCTGGCGATCTGGATCGAGAAATTCTCGGCGTTGCGCCATCGGGTCCAGCGTGACGGCGGTTGGCTGCGCGAACTGAACAAACTCGAGACGAACCCACGCTGGGTCAACCGGCCCTGGCTGGTGCTGGTTGTGCTGGTCCTGCTGCCCGTGGCGCTACTGGCCTTGTTACTGTGGGTATTGGAGCCGGTGGCCTATGGTCTGCTGGCACTACCGGTGCATCTGCTGGTGGTGATTTACAGCCTCGGTCGAGGGGATCTGCTCGCTGACCTGGGGCCGTTTCGTGACGCCTGGCGACGGGAAGACCTGCAAGCGGCCGACCATGTGGCCAAGCGCGACCTGAATATCGAGGCCGATAGCGGCGAGCAGTTGCTGGAGCGGGTCCAGGGGCATCTGCTGTGGCAGGCCTATCAGAGTTTTTTCGCGGTGATTTTCTGGTATTTCCTGCTGGGGCCGGTCGCGGCGCTGAGCTATCGCCTGCTGGCGCTGGCCGCCGAGCACAGTCAGAACCCCGGCGTGGCCGAGCGGGCGACGCAGTTGCGCCATGCCTTCGATTGGGTGCCGGTGCGGTTGCTGACCGCGAGCTTCGCCCTGGTGGGCAACTTCGTGGCAGTCAGCCGGGTCATGCTGCATGAGTTGCTGAACTGGAACATCAGCGCAGCAGACCTGATCGGCAAGGTCGGGCTGGTGGCCGGCGAGATTCCCGACCCTGTCGCGGGCCCGGACGGCATCAACAGCCTGGATCGGCTGTGGGAGCTGTTGTTGCGTGCGGCGGTGCTCTGGTATGCCGGGTTTGCACTGTGGACAGTGCTGGCTTAGGCAAACGCACGCTCTGTGGCGAGGGGATTTATCCCCGCTGGGATGCGCAGCAGCCCCATTGATTGCGGGCTTTAAGATAGCTAGGGGCCGCTTCGCGCCCCAGCGGGGATAAATCCCCTCGCCACAAGAACCGTGCCACGGCTCGTCGTTAACCTTAAGTTACAAATCTTCCCGCCGATTTAGGCTATACAGGGACAGCGCCCAAATAGTGGCTATCTGCTGTCTCTGTGCGCCTGCCCATAAAAACAAGAAATACAACCGGGAGACTTCCTTGTGAAGAGTTTGCTCTGGCCCGCCGTCGCGCTGATGAACCGCCTGAGCTTCGGCATGAAGTTCAGCCTGATCAGCGTGTTGTTCCTGCTGCCGATGCTGGTGACCAATTTCTTTTTGGTGCGCGATTCCTATCGCGAATTCCAGGGCACGCAAGTGGAGCTGCAAAGCCTCGATCTGCTGGGCAACAGCCTGACCCTGCGGCGCGACCTGGAAACCCTGAACAATCTGGTGCAGATCAATGCCAGCCTCGGTCAGTCCGGCAAGGCCGGGGACGTGGAAGCGAAGATCGGCACCCTTGAAAAGCAGGTGCTGGCGCGGTTGCAGAGCTTGAAAGCCATGGCCGTCGATCCTGAACAGGTCAGCGCCTTCGATGCCAAGCGCGACGAAATGATTGCCGCTTTCAAGGCCCAGCAGGCCGAGCGCTCCCTGCAAAGCAAAAGCGCACTGATTGGCAAGCTGCTCAACAGCGCGCAGATGTTCAGTCAAATCATCGCCAGCCAGGCTGGCCTGAGCCGCGACAACCAGGGCGACATCCGCCAACTGAGCGAATTGATCATCAGCGTGACCCCCAACGTGACCCAAACCCTCGGTGAAGGCCGTGCGCTGGGCGCTGCGTCCCTGGGCCTGGGCTTTCTCAATTCGGCGTCGAGCACCCGGTTCGACGAGTTGCTGGGGCAAATCGAAAAGCTGCAGGGTGAATATGACCTCAAGCTTCAGGACGCCCTGGGTTCCAGCCAGGCGGCCGAGCAGGCGCTTGCCAGTCAGGCCGAAGGCAGCAAGGCAACCTTGAAGAAAGCCGGTGAGCTGATCGAAGATCAGGTGGTGATGGCTGACACGCTGGATGCTCCATGGCTGCCGTTTTACGAGCAGGTCAGCAGTCTGATGGAGCAAACCTACCGACTGAACGACGTAACCCTGGGTTTTCTGGATGTTCAGTTGCAGCATCGCCTGGAGCAGAACCGCAGCCACATGGTGCTGCAAGCCGTTGCGCTGGTCGCCGTATTTCTGCTGATCTTTTACCTGTACGCCGGTTTCTACGCCTCAACCCGCACCACACTCAAACATCTCGGCGAGATGATGGACAAGGTCGCAGCGGGCGACATGACGGTCAACTTCGTGGCGCGCAGCAAGGATGAGTTGGGGGAGTTGGGTGAAGTGTTCAATGGCACGGTGGCGAAGATCCATGACCTGATCGAACAGGTCGGCCGGACCGTTGCCGAGGTCGAGCGCCAGGCCGGGCAGGTGGAGGCGGTGTCGGCCCAGAGCAACCAGGCCGTGTCCGGGCAGCGCAGCCAGATCGAACTGGTCGCCACGGCGATGAACCAGATGTCGGCCACCGCCCAGGAAGTGGCTCGTAGCGCCGCCGCGGCGGTCAGTAGCGCCCACAGCGTGAACGACGAAACCCTCAGCGGGCGCGGGCTGGTGGAGTCGCAACAGAGCAGCATCGTGCGCTTGGCCAGCGAGATCGATCAGTCGGTGCAGGTGATCAATCAACTGGCGACTGACAGCCAGGCCATCAGTCGTGTGCTGGACGTGATCAAGAGCATTGCCGAACAGACCAACCTGCTGGCGCTCAACGCCGCGATCGAAGCCGCAAGGGCCGGAGAGCAGGGGCGCGGTTTCGCGGTGGTGGCTGACGAAGTGCGGACCCTGGCCAAGCGCACCCAGCAATCGACCGAAGAAATCGAAGAAATGATCACCCGCCTGCACGGCGGTGTGGGTGCTGCCGTCAAAGCCATGGGCACCAGCCATGAGATGGCCAGTGGCACGGTGGGGCAGTCGGAAAAGGTCCAGCAGGCGCTGGAAAATATCCTCGGCGCCGTCGGCATGATCGTCGACCAGAACCAGCAGATCGCTGCAGCGGTGGAGCAGCAGACGGCCGTGGCCCATGACATCGACCAGAACATCGTCGAGATCAATCGCGCCGGTGAACGCACCGCCGAAGGGGCGCACCAGACCGAGGACGCCAGCCGTGAGTTGTCCGCCCAGGTGGTGCAGCTCAAGCAGTTGATTAATGCGTTTCGGGTGTAGTTAAAGGATGGTGCTCACCACCGATCCGATGTGGGAGCAAGCCCGCTCCCACAGGGGGTCACCAATTGAACAATTGGCGGGCGTTGGCCGTGCTGGCCTCTGCCAGCTGCTCAGGGCTGATTGTCATGATCCCAGCCAGTGCTTCACAAATGGCCGGTAAATGCGCCGGGCTGTTGCGTTGGCCGGGGAACATCGCCGGGGCCATGTCCGGCGAATCGGTTTCCAGCACCACCGCGTCCAGCGGCAGTTTTGCCAGTACCCGATGCATGCGCAGGGCCTGAGGCCAAGTGGCGGCGCCACCAAGGCCGAGCTTGAAGCCGAGCTTGATGTACTCGCGAGCCTCCTCAAAACTGCCGGCGAAGGCGTGGATAATCCCCCCGCGCTTGAGGTCAATGCGCTTGAGGGTGGCGATCACGGCGGCGTGGCTGCGGCGCACATGGATCAGCGCCGGCAATTGGAATTCCGCCGCCAGTTGCAGTTGCGCCTCGAACAATGCCTGCTGGCGCTCCCGATCCAGGGTTTGGATGAAGTAGTCCAGACCGATTTCCCCCACCGCACACAACTGCCGATGCCCAGCCAGGCGGATCAGCCATTGGCGCAATTGCCCCAGATCATCGGGGCGATGCTGGTCGAGATACACTGGATGCAGGCCCAGCGCGGCGTGCAGGTCCGGGTCGCTTTGCACCAGATCCCACACCCGTTGCCAGTTATCCCGATACACCCCCAGCACCACCATCTGCCGCACGCCCAAGGCGCGGCTTTCGGCCAGCAGCGCCGGGCGATCCGCATCGAAGTCGGGGAAATCCAGATGGGTGTGGGTATCGATCAGTTCCATGCTTCAATCCTGAAGAATGCTCAGCCCTGATGAATGCGCTGCTTGAACGTGCGTGGGATGGCCTGCACACCGGGTTGGTAATCATCGTTTTCGATGGCGGCCAGGGCCAGCGCCAGGGCTTTGTCGGCGATCAGTTGGTGCTGCTGGGACATGGCGTTGACCGGCAGCGGCAGGAAGTCCAGCAGTTGCGTATCACCAAAGGTGCCCAACCGTAGTGGGCGCGACTTGAGCGGGAAGTCGTGCAGGGCGTCGAACACCCCTTGCAGCAGCACATAGGAGGTGGTGATCAACGCATCAGGCAGGTGCCCCAGTCGCGCGAGCAATTCGTCCATCAACTGGCGACCGCATTCACGGCTGAACGACTCGCCGTGCTCGATCAGCACCTGGCCTTCGAACCCGGCCAGGGCTTCGTTGAACCCGGCGGTGCGTTCCTGGCTGATGCTCAATTCGGGCCGGGCGCTGATCAGCGCGATCTGGCGGGGATTGGTTTCCAGCAGGCTACGGGTCAGTTGCAGGCTGGCCTGGCGGTCATCGCTGATCACCGAGCAGAAGTGCGCAGGCTCCATCACCCGGTCGATGGCGATGATCGGGATACCCTTGGCCTGTAACTGGCGATAACTGTCGTCCCCGGCAGGCAGGCAACTGGCGACAATCAGCGCATCGCAACGTCGGGCGCGGAACAGTTGCAACAGTTGCCGTTCGCTCTCGGGCGCATCGTCGGAGCTGGCGATCAGCAATTGATAGCCCCGCGCTCGGGCACCCTGTTCCAGCAGTTTGGCGATGCGGGCGTAACTGGGGTTTTCCAGGTCCGGCAGGATGAAACCCAGCGTGCGCGTATGCCGGCTGCGCAACCCGGCAGCCTGGGGGTTGGGCGTGAAGCCATGCTCCTCGACCACGGCGCGTACACGTTCGACGGTGGCGCTGCTGATGCGTTGCTGTTCGGCCTTGCCATTGATGACATAGCTGGCGGTGGTCACGGACACACCGGCCAACTGGGCGATATCACTGAGTTTCAACCCGGTTTTCCTTGTTTTTTCGAGTTTGCCCCGACAATGAGGGGCATCCTACCCGATTCAGGACGACGGTTACTGTCGCGACAGCGGCGACAAGTTGCACTTCAAGGATGAGAGATTATCGAGTAACGTGCCAATCTTTCTAGATTAAACGTTTCAGCAGGCGTATTTTCAAGGTTAGCAGGATTTTTTGGCCCGTCTGCCGCGATAGCGCCAAATGCCGTCCTGTAACGCTAAGCTGATTCATTCAAAACAATACCTGGCGCCAACCCGACGCCAAAAAGGAGAAAGCATGCTCGAGCTCACTCTAGAGCAGATATCCATGGCCCAGACGGCTGTGGATAAAGACGCCGCGCTGCAATTGCTCGCTGACAAACTGGTGGCCGATGGCCTCGTAGCCGAGGGTTACCTGGCCGGCTTGCAGGCTCGCGAGGCCCAGGGCTCGACCTTTCTTGGCCAAGGTATTGCCATCCCCCACGGCACCCCGCAAACCCGCGATCTTGTGTACTCCACCGGTGTGCGTCTGTTGCAGTTCCCCGACGGTGTGGACTGGGGTGACGGTCAGATCGTTTACCTGGCGATCGGTATCGCGGCCAAGTCCGACGAACACTTGCGTCTTTTGCAACTGCTGACCCGCGCCCTCGGCGAGACCGACCTGGGCCAGGCCCTGCGCCGCGCAGGTTCGGCCGAAGCGCTGTTGAAGCTGCTGCAAGGCGCGCCACAGGAACTGGCCTTGGATGCGCAGATGATCGGCCTCGGCGTGTCGGCCGACGATTTCGAAGAGCTGGTCTGGCGCGGTGCCCGTCTGCTGCGCCAGGCAGACTGTGTGAGCAACGGCTTTGCTGGAGTGTTGCAGCAGGTCGAGGCGCTGCCATTGGGCGATGGCCTGTGGTGGCTGCACAGCGAACAGACGGTCAAGCGTCCGGGCCTGGCCTTCGTCACGCCGGACAAGCCCATCCGTTACCTCGGTCAGCCCTTGAGCGGTCTGTTCTGTCTCGCCAGCCTCGGCGAGGCTCACCAGGCTTTGCTCGAAAGGCTCTGCGCGTTGTTGATCGAAGGCCGCGGCCATGAACTGGGGCGCGCCACCAGCAGCCGCAAGGTGCTGGAAGTGTTGGGCGGCGAACTGCCCGCCGATTGGCCCAGCGCCCGCATCGGCCTAGCCAATGCCCATGGTTTGCACGCGCGTCCGGCGAAGATCCTCGCGCAACTGGCGAAAAGCTTCGAAGGCGAGATCCGCGTGCGCATCGTCGACGGCCAGGACAGCGCCGTGTCGGTCAAGAGCCTGAGCAAATTGCTGAGCCTGGGCGCTCGTCGCGGCCAGGTCCTGGAGTTCATCGCCGAACCGAGCATCGCCGCTGACGCCTTGCCGGCGCTGCTGGCCGCCATCGAAGAGGGCCTTGGCGAAGAAGTCGAGCCGCTGCCGCCACCGAGTGCGCCACAGCAAACCACCATGGCCGAGGTTGCTGCCGTCGTGCTGGCGCCTGAATCCGGCAGCTTGATCCAGGCCGTTGCCGCCGCTCCGGGCATTGCCATCGGCCCGGCCCACATCCAGGTGTTGCAGGCCTTCGAGTATCCATTGCGCGGCGAATCAGCGGCCATCGAGCGTGAGCGCTTGCAAAACGCCTTGAACCAAGTGCGCCGCGACATCGAAGGTCTGGTCGAACGCGCCAAGGCCAAGGCCATCCGCGAAATCTTTATCACCCATCAGGAGATGCTCGACGACCCGGCGCTGACCGATGAGGTCGACACTCGATTGAAGCTGGGCGAGAGTGCGCAAGCGGCGTGGATGGGCGTGATCGAAGCGGCTGCCAAAGAACAGGAAGCGCTGCAGGATGCACTGCTCGCCGAACGTGCCGCCGACCTGCGGGACGTCGGTCGGCGTGTGCTGGCGCAATTGTGCGGCGTCGAAACCCCGAGCGAACCCGAGCAACCTTACATTCTGGTGATGGACGAGGTTGGCCCGTCCGACGTCGCCCGTCTGGATCCCGCCCGCGTAGCGGGGATTCTCACCGCGCGCGGCGGCGCCACCGCCCACAGTGCCATCGTCGCCCGAGCCCTGGGGATCCCGGCGCTGGTGGGGGCCGGTGCGGCGGTGTTGCTGCTGGCGCCGGGCACTTCACTGTTGTTGGACGGCCAGCGCGGTCGCCTGCACGTGGACCCCGACGCGCCTACGCTGCAGCGGGCCACCGAAGAGCGCGACACCCGTGAGCAACGTCTCAAGGTCGCAGCCGAACAACGTCATCAACCGGCGCTGACCCGTGACGGTCACGCCGTGGAAGTGTTCGCCAACATTGGCGAGAGCGCCGGTGTCACCAGTGCGGTGGAGCAGGGCGCCGAAGGCATTGGCCTGTTGCGCACCGAACTGATTTTCATGGCTCATACCCAGGCTCCCGATGAAGCGACTCAGGAAGCCGAATACCGCAAGGTGCTCGATGGCCTGGCCGGGCGACCGCTGGTGGTGCGTACCCTCGATGTGGGCGGCGACAAACCGCTGCCGTACTGGCCGATCGCGAAAGAGGAAAACCCGTTTCTCGGCGTGCGAGGCATTCGCCTGACCTTGCAACGTCCGCAGGTCATGGAAGCGCAATTGCGCGCCTTGTTGCGTTCTGCCGACAACCGTCCGTTGCGGATCATGTTCCCGATGGTGGGCAGCGTCGATGAGTGGCGTCAGGCCCGGGACATGACCGAGCGCCTGCGCCTGGAGATCCCGGTGGCGGACCTGCAACTGGGGATCATGATCGAGGTGCCGTCCGCGGCATTGCTGGCGCCGGTGCTGGCCAAGGAAGTCGACTTCTTCAGTGTCGGCACCAACGACCTGACGCAATACACCCTGGCCATTGACCGCGGTCACCCAACCCTTTCGGCTCAGGCTGACGGCCTGCACCCGGCGGTGCTGCAACTGATCGACATCACCGTGCGTGCCGCCCATGCGCATGGCAAGTGGGTCGGCGTGTGCGGTGAGCTGGCGGCCGACCCTTTGGCGGTGCCGGTGCTGGTGGGCCTGGGCGTAGACGAGCTGAGTGTTTCGGCACGCAGCATTGCCGAGGTCAAGGCGCGGGTACGCGAAGTGAGCCTGGCGCAGGTAAAAATCCTCGCCCAAGAGGCCTTGGCCGTGGGCAGCGCCAATGACGTGCGCGCATTAGTGGAGGCGCTGTAATGGCCAAGATCCTTACCCTGACCCTCAACCCGGCGCTCGACCTCACGGTGGAACTGGCGCGCCTGGAACCCGGTCAGGTCAACCGCAGCGATGCCATGCACAGCCACGCCGCCGGCAAGGGCGTGAACGTGGCCCAGGTGCTGGCTGACCTCGGCCACACTGTGACCGTCAGTGGCTTTCTCGGTGAAGACAACGCCCAGGCATTCGAAACGCTGTTCGCCCAGCGCGGTTTTGTCGACGCCTTTATTCGCGTCCCAGGGGAGACCCGCAGCAACATCAAGCTGGCCGAGCAGGACGGACGCATCACCGACCTCAACGGTCCAGGCCCGGTGGTTGATGACGCCGCGCAGCAAGCGTTGCTTGAGCGACTGGAACACATCGCCCCGGGCCACGATGCCGTGGTAGTGGCGGGCAGCCTGCCCCGGGGCGTCAGCCCGCAATGGTTGCAGGCGCTGATCATTCGCTTGAAGGCACTGGGCTTGAACGTGGCCCTCGACACCAGCGGCGAAGCCTTGCGCGTCGCCCTCGCGGCGGGGCCGTGGCTGATCAAGCCAAACACCGAGGAACTGGCCGATGCGCTGGGTTGCGACGTGGTGAGCGAATTTGCCCAGGCGGAAGCGGCGCAACGATTGCACGCCCAAGGCATCGAGCATGTGGTGATTTCCCACGGCGCCGACGGCGTGAACTGGTTCAGTGTCGGTTCGGCGCTGCATGCCTCGCCGCCCAGCGTCACTGTCGCCAGCACCGTGGGGGCCGGCGATTCGCTGCTGGCCGGCATGCTGCATGGCCTGCTCAGCGCCGATACGCCGCAACAGACCCTGCGCACCGCCACGGCCATCGCCGCCATGGCCGTGACGCAGATCGGTTTTGGCATCCATGACACCGCGTTGCTGGCGTCGCTTGAACAGGGCGTGCGCGTGCGCCCCCTGACCGAACAATAAGAGGGTTCGCAAGAATGAAATTAGCCATTGTGACGGCCTGCCCGAACGGCATGGTCACCAGTGTGTTGTGCGCCCGCCTGCTGGACGCGGCAGCCCAGCGCCAGGGTTGGAGCACCAGCGTGGAAGTCCATGACGCGGCCCATCCGGAGCGCCAATTATCGGCGGCGACCCTGGAAGCGGCCGAGTGGGTGTTGCTGGTAGCCAGCGGCCCGGTGGATATGTCGCGGTTCGTCGGCAAACGTCTGTTCCGCAGCACCCCGGCCCAGGCCTTGCAGGATGTCGATTCGGTGCTGCGTCGCGGCGCCGAAGAGGCCAAGGTTTTTGTCGAGTCGGATGTGCTGGAAGAGGCACCTGCGGTTTCGGCTGAGCGGGCTCCTCGTCTGGTCGCCATCACTGCTTGCCCAACCGGCGTGGCCCATACCTTCATGGCCGCCGAGGCGTTGCAGCAGGCAGCGAAGAAGCTCGGTTACGACTTGCAAGTGGAAACCCAGGGCTCGGTGGGCGCCCGCAATCCGTTGAGCCCCGAGGCCATCGCCGAGGCCGACGTGGTGCTGCTGGCCACCGACATCGAAGTCGCCACCGAGCGTTTTGCCGGCAAGAAAATTTATCGCTGCGGCACCGGCATTGCCTTGAAGCAGGCCGAAGCCACGCTGAACAAGGCGCTTGCCGAAGGCCGCCAGGAAAGCGCGTCGGGCGGTGCCAGTGCTGCGGCAAAAACGGAGAAGACCGGTGTCTATAAGCACCTGCTGACCGGCGTGTCGTTCATGTTGCCGATGGTGGTGGCCGGTGGTCTGTTGATCGCCTTGTCGTTCGTGTTTGGCATTACCGCGTTCAAGGAGCCCGGCACGCTGGCGGCGGCGCTGATGCAGATCGGCGGTGACACCGCGTTCAAACTGATGGTGCCGTTGCTGGCCGGCTACATCGCCTATTCCATCGCCGACCGTCCCGGCCTGGCGCCCGGCATGATCGGCGGGATGCTCGCAAGCACCTTGGGCGCGGGGTTCATCGGCGGGATCATCGCCGGTTTCCTGGCCGGTTACGCGGCCAAGGCGATCAACCGCTACGCGCGCCTGCCCCAGAGCCTGGAAGCGCTCAAGCCGATCCTGATCATCCCGCTGCTGGCGAGCCTGTTTACCGGTCTGGTGATGATCTACATCGTCGGCAAACCGGTGGCGGGTATGCTGGATGGCCTGACCCATTTCCTCGACAGCATGGGCACCACCAACGCGATTCTGTTGGGTGTTTTGCTGGGGGCGATGATGTGTGTCGACCTTGGCGGGCCGATCAACAAGGCCGCCTATGCGTTTTCCGTGGGACTGCTGGCGTCGCAAAGTTATGCACCGATGGCGGCGGCCATGGCCGCTGGCATGGTGCCGCCGATTGGCCTGGGCATCGCAACCTTTATCGCCCGTCGCAAGTTTGCCCAGACCGAACGCGAGGCCGGTAAAGCGGCGCTGGTGCTGGGGCTGTGCTTCATCTCTGAAGGGGCGATTCCGTTCGCCGCCAAGGACCCGTTGCGGGTGATCCCGGCCAGCATCGCCGGTGGCGCACTGACCGGTGCGCTGTCGATGTACTTCGGCTGCAAACTGATGGCGCCTCACGGTGGGCTGTTCGTGATGCTGATTCCTAACGCCATCAACCACGCGTTGTTGTATTTGCTGGCGATCGTGGCGGGGAGCCTGCTGACGGCGGTGTCCTATGCGCTGCTCAAGCGGCCGGAAGTGGTGGAGATGGCGTTGGAGCCGGCCAAGGCCTGATCACTTAAGTTTGAACAATGAAAATTCCCTGTGGGAGCGAGCCTGCTCGCGATAGCGGTGTATCAGTCGACAATGGGTTGCCTGATACTCTGCAATCGCGAGCAGGCTCGCTCCCACAGTGGTTTTGGGGTGTTCACAAGATCCCTGTCACGCCTGATTAACACTGCCATGCTTAAGTTTCCCCATTTGGGGGAAACACCATGAGCGAATTTGACCTGGGCCGTCGCCGTGTGATGCAAGCCGTGGGGGCGGGGTTGTTGTTGCCGGGGCTGGCGCCGGCGGTGATTGCCTCAGTCAAGGATCGCCCGGTGCTCACCGATGGCGTGCAGTCTGGCGATTTGCAGGGCGACCGGGCGATGATCTGGAGCCGCTGCGACCGCCCGGCCCGGATGGTGGTGGAATGGGACACCCGCAGCCAGTTGCCCAACCCGCGGCGTTTTGTCTCGCCACTGGTTGACAGCCGCAGCGATTTTACCGCTCGGGTCGAGCTCACCGGGCTGCCGCCTGACCAGGCAATTTTCTACCGCGTGCATTTTGAAGACGCCCAGACCGGTGTCGCCAGTGAGCCCTGGCTCGGTCACCTGCGCAGCGTGCCGCAGTTCAAGCGCAACATCCGGTTTGTCTGGAGCGGCGACACCGTCGGCCAGGGCTTCGGGATCAACCTGGATATTGGCGGCATGCGCATCTACGAAGCCATGCGTTTGCGCCTGCCGGATTTTTTTATCCACAGCGGCGACACCATCTACGCGGACGGTCCGGTGCCGGCGCAGATCACCACCGAAGGCGGGCGCATCTGGCGCAACCTCACCACTGAAGCCAAGAGCAAGGTCGCCGAGACTCTGGACGAGTATCGTGGCAACTACCGCTACAACCTGATGGACGAGAACGTGCGCCGCTTCAACGCCGAAGTGCCGCAGATCTGGCAATGGGACGATCATGAGGTGGTCAACAACTGGTCGCCGGGCAAGCAACTGGATGAACGTTACCAGACCAAGGATATCCACAGTCTTGTGGGCCGTGCGCGGCAGGCCTGGCTGGAATACGCCCCCATGCGCTTGCAGAAGGCCGACGGCGGCGGGCGGATCTACCGCAAGCTCGCTTACGGGCCGATGCTGGATGTGTTCGTGCTGGACATGCGCAGCTACCGCGAAGCCAACGACGCCAACCTCGGCGGGGCCAAACCCTTTCTCGGTCGCGAGCAGTTGGACTGGCTCAAGGGCGAACTGAAGCAGTCCCGTGCCCAGTGGAAAGTCATTGCTGCCGACATGCCCATCGGCCTGGGTGTGCCCGACGGCGAAGTCAGCCCCGGCGTGTCGCGTTGGGAAGCGGTCGCCAGCGGTGACCCGGGGCCGGCCCAGGGCCGTGAGCTGGAGATCGCCGAGTTGCTCGGCTACCTGCGCAAGCATCAGGTGCGCAACTACGTCTGGCTCACCGCTGACGTGCACTATTGCGCCGCCCACCATTACCACCCGGAACAGGCCGCGTTCCAGGATTTCGAACCCTTCTGGGAGTTTGTCGCCGGGCCGTTGAATGCCGGCAGCTTCGGGCCTAATCCTCTGGACAAGACGTTCGGTCCCGCAGTGGTGTTCCAGAAAGCCCCCCCGGCGCAGAACACGTCGCCGTTTGCCGGATATCAGTTCTTTGGCGAGGTGAACATCGACGGCCAGAGCGGGGAGATGAGCGTGGTGTTGCGGGACTTGGAAGGTTTGGCAGTGTTCGAGAAGAAGTTGCAGCCGGTCTGAGTTTCAAGTACGCCACCAATCAATGTGGGAGCGAGCCTGCTCGCGATGCGCTGTGTCAGTCGACAAAAGTGCCGTCTGATACTCCGCCATCGCGAGCAGGCTCGCTCCCACAGAGGGCAGTGTTTTAGCGGGTGGCTTGTCAGTAGACATCCCGCCGGTACCGGCCCTGTTCGATCAAGCGCTCCACTGCCGCGGCGCCGAGCACGTCGTTGAGCACCTGATCCACGCCCGACGCCATGCCCTGCAAGCTGCCGCAGACATAGATCGCCGCACCGTCGGCCAGCCATTGCTTGAGCAGGGCCGAGGATTCGCGCAGGCGGTCCTGGACGTAGATTTTCTGTTCCTGATCCCGAGAAAACGCCAGGTCCAGGCGTTCCAGATCGCCGGATGTCACCCATTCCTGTAACTCATCACGGCAGTGGAAATCATGCTCGCGCTGGCGCTCGCCGAACAGCAGCCAGTTGCGCTGCATGCCCTCGGCCACGCGCGCCTTGAGCAGGCTGCGCAGGCCGGCCAGACCGGTGCCGTTGCCCAGCAATATCATGGGCACGCCCTGAGGCGGCAGATGGAAGCCGCTGTTGCGGCGTACCCGCAGGCTGATTGCACTGCCCAGCGGCGCATGTTCGGTGAGCCAACCGGAGCCGATACCCAGGTTGCCGTCGGCGTGACGTTCCTGGCGCACCATCAGTTCCAGCAGGCCATCGGCGGGAATCGAAGCGATGGAGTATTCGCGCAGTGCCAGTGGCGCCAGGGCATCCACCAGGGCCTGGGCATGCATGCCCACCAGATGGGCGCGATTTTCCGGCAGTTGGCGGTTGGCCAGGGCCTGATCGAGGCGCTGGGGCAAGCCATCGACCTGCACGCGAGCAACGCCGGCGATGCCCAGGCCCTCCAGGAAATGGTCGATGGCCGACAGGTCATTGCGCGGCAGGATTTCCACCAGGTCACCGGCCAGCCAACTGCTCGGGCCGGGCGCGGTGAGGCCCAACAGATACACGCCAGAGCCGCTGCTCTCGGGGTTGAGCAAGGTGCGCTGGTGCAGGGTCCAGTTCTCGAAACTGGGCGCCTGCCAAGTGTCCAGCGGAGCCTGGCCAGTCAGTTCGGCCAATTGCTGTTGCCAGTGACGCAAGGCGTAAGGGTCGCCACTGTCGACTTCCACCGGAGCGAACAGGGTCTTGCCGCCGTGCTCCGACAGCCAGGTGTGCAGGCGTCGGGCGAAGCCGCAGAAGTTTTCGTATTGCCGATCGCCCAGGCCCAGCACTGAATACTGCAGGCGCTCCAGGCTCATGGTCCGACCCAACACGTTGCGCTCGAAACCCCGGGCGCTGTCCGGTCCTTCGCCGTCGCCAAAGGTGCTGACGACGAACAAGGCGTGGCTGCAATTGCTCAGCTCCTGCTCGCTGACACCGGCCAGCGGCTGGACCTTCACCGGCAAACCGGCAGCCTGGAGCTGGCCGGCGGTCTGCCAGGCCAGTTGCTCGGCGAAACCGCTCTGGCTGGCGAACCCGATCAGCCAGGCGGGCGCATCGCTGCGGTTGGCACCCAGCTCCTGGCGGGCATTCTTGATTTGGCGCTTCTTGCGGCGACGGTCCAGGTACAGCAACCAGCCGGTGATGAAGAACAGCGGCATGGTCAGCGCGGCGACCGTCACCAGGATCCGCCCGATCAGGCCGAAATAGCTGCCGATATGCAAGGCGTAGACGCTGGTCAGCAACTGCGCCTTGAGGCTCTTGTCGCTGTAGCGGCTGTGACCACTGATGACACCGGTGGCCGGGTCGAGGATGAGCTGGTTCAGCGCCCGGTCATGAGGTGAGTTTTTCAGCAGGTAGAACACCGTTGCCGGTTGCCCGGCCACCGGCGGCATGCGCACGTTGTAGGCGATCAGGCCAGGGCCCGCGGCGCTGTAGATGCTGCTCCACATGGCCCGATAATCGGCCACCGGCGGCGGGCCGCTCGGCGCTGGGCCGCGGTTGCGCACCCGTTCTTCTTCGGGGGAATCGGAGAGCAGGTGGGTCACGCCTTTGTTGTACCAATCGTAGGACCAGGTCAGGCCGGTCAGGGCCGCCAGCAGATAGAACGCCAGGCACCAGGTGCCCGCCACCGAGTGCAGGTCCCAGTTGAAGCTGCGGCCTTTTTTCGCCCAGTCGAGGGTCAGCCAGGCACGCCAGCTTTTCCATTGGCGTGGCCAGCGCAGGTACAGCCCGGACAGGCAGAAAAACACCAGGATCAGCGTGCAGGCACCGGTAATCTGTCGACCCACATCCTCCAAGGCCAGGACGCGATGCAGCCTGAGTATCAGAGCGAAGAGATCCTGGCCCACCACATCGCCCATGAATTGTGCGTTGTACGGGTTGAAATAGCGCATGGGCCCGCGCTTTTCCCCAGGCGGGGCGGCGAAAATTGCCCGTGCGGCGTGGCCGCTGTCGGTCTCGACCCAAAGCATGGCGACGGTTTTACCGGAAGCGGCCTCGATCTGTTGCACCAGCTCGGCAGGCGGCAGGACGCCTTCCGGTTGTTTCGGGACCATCAACACCTGGGGGTTCAACGCCCGCAGGATTTCGTCCTGAAACGACACCGCGGCACCGGTAATGCCCATAAACGCCAGGACCAGCCCGGCGCTGATGCCGAAAAACCAGTGCAACTGGAACAGGGTTTTCTTAAACACGTCACTCGCCTTTCAGTCATTGCTGTTCATCATGGCGCGCATGTTATCGAGAACCATTCATAAACACACATAAAAGCCACATGATTCAGACAAGCCTGAAGTCAATAGCATTGCGCTGATGGGCGCGTTTCGCGCTATTGCAAAAAAGCCCGTGACACAGTCACGGGCTTTCGGGTCCAGCGACCAGCGAATTACACGTAGAACGACTTCAGCGGCGGGAAGCCATTGAATTCCACCGCGCTGTAGCTGGTGGTGTAGGCACCGGTCGACAGCCAGTACAGACGGTCACCGATGGCCAGGTTCAGCGGCAAACCGTACTTGTAGTTTTCGTACATGATGTCGGCGCTGTCGCAAGTAGGGCCGGCGATGACCACTTCTTCCATCTCGCCTTTCTTCTCGGTCCAGATCGGGAACTTGATGGCTTCGTCCATGGTTTCGATCAGGCCGGAGAACTTGCCCACGTCCGTGTACACCCAGCGCTCGACGGCGGTACGGGATTTACGGGCCACCAGCACCACTTCGCTGACCAGGATGCCGGCGTTGGCGATCAGCGAACGGCCCGGCTCCAGGATGATCTCCGGCAGTTCGTCGCCGAAGTCTTCCTTGAGGAAACGGATGATTTCCTCTGCGTAGGTTTCCAGGCTGTTGGTGCGGGTGATGTAGTTGGCCGGGAAGCCACCGCCCATGTTGATCAGCTTCAACACGATGCCGTCTTCTTCTTTCAAGCGCTCGAAGATGACCTTGACCTTGGCGATGGCCGCGTCCCAGACGCTGATGTCACGCTGTTGCGAACCGACGTGGAAGGAAATGCCGTACGGCACCAGGCCCAGGTCGCGGGCCAGGATCAGCAGGTCCATGGCCATGTCGGTCTGGCAGCCGAACTTGCGCGACAGCGGCCAGTCAGCGGTGGTCGAGCCTTCGGTGAGGATGCGTACATAGACTTTCGAGCCCGGCGCGGCCTTGGCGATGTTACGCAGGTCGGCTTCGGAGTCGGTGGCATACAGGCGCACACCCTTCTCGTAGAAGTAGCGGATGTCCCGGGATTTCTTGATGGTGTTGCCGTAGCTGATCTGATCCGGGCCTACGCCACGGCTCATGACTTTATCCAGCTCATAGATCGAAGCGATGTCGAAGTTCGAGCCTTTATCCTTGAGCAGGTCGATGATTTCCACTGCCGGGTTGGCCTTGACGGCGTAATAGACCTTGGCGAATTCGAAACCTGCGCGCAGGTCATCGTAGGCCTGGGAGATCATCGCGGTGTCGATCACCACGAACGGGGTTTCCTGCTTGTCGGCGAACGCCTTCATTTTCTGAAAGGTCTCGCGCGCGAAATAATCTTCGACCTGGATCGACATACTTGGGACTCCTACTGGCAAACATCAGGATCAATGGGTGTAAGGGCAAGCAGCCCTCGTGAACGTCCTCCGTATCCCCACTTTGGTTCGCCTACTTCCCAAGGCATGTCGCCGAAAGCAAAAAGGCCACGGGATGCTTGATTCCCTTGGCCTTGCTGTCTCGTCGTCAGTACTTGAGCCGGATGGATCGTTTCCAGCATGGACGTTCGGCGCGAACTTTAGGGCGTGAGGGGCCTGAGATCAACAAAAAATGTCGCGTTTTTGCACTCATTCGTCGTGCGGCCCGCGACAGCTCCTGATGTAACCGACCTGTGTGACAGTCAGATGTTCCTCGGCAATGCGACACAGGCCTCCAGGCTGGCCATTTGCACATGGCAGCTTGGAAGGGTGTTTCATGGCAGATCATTTGTTGACTGATTGGCGGCCGGTTATGAGGAAATCGTTTAAACAGATCTAAAAAACTGTAAGTGTCGACAGTGGGCGCGACGAAGCGATCATCGAATACTCAAGACTCCAGTTGTACTCGCCGCTGAATAAAACCGGTGTTGGGTTTATGCCGGGAACGCAGGTTATTAGGCGAGATTGCATAACTGATTGAGCTGAGCGATGAAAAGCTCTAGGAGAGAGTCATGCGCAAGCGTCGGGTCATACGGATATTAAACATTTCTTTGTTTCTCGGTTTTGTATCGGGCTCCAGCCTGTTGCAGGCAAGCCCTGGCACCGATACGGCCAAATTGATGGAGTACTGGTATCGATTGACCGCACGGGATTGTGGAAGTGGCAGGTTGGCGTCTGATTGCTCTGGGTTGATACTTCGAGGGATCGCCAGTAAACAAAGTTATTTGCCGTGGGATCCCAGCCCGTTATCGCATAGCCTGGAAGCGGGAGGCACCGGTATAGCGGCCGGAGGTACATCGGTTTCATATTTAAGAAAAGATGTGGAGTTCAATGGTCTTGGCATGCTCAGGTTCAATGGTTTTGCCTTGGTGCCCAATGATTTTGTGAATGAAAAGACGCAATTCAAAATCAAAGTGTTGTGTGCCTTTCCTATTGATTCCTGGACGAATTATCGAAACAACAGCGGCTGCGGCGATTATCAGGAGAATGGGAACTCCCTCGGCGTTGTCGAGGACTATTGCCAGAAGCTGGGCATCAGCAATGCCAAGGCGTGGATGGAGCACTATGACCGTCAAACCCGAGACCCTGAAGCCACGAAAGCGCACAAGTTTCAATGCGGCTTTGATACCACGAGAGACTACTTCGGTACCTATAACAAGGCTGATGCATTCAATACGTTTGTCGAAGCACGAAAAATTTTGGCCAATGATCCTGAGGAAAAGGACGATGCGATCCATACCCAGTCGGAGCTGCGAATTGAAACCTGGCCGGATAATAAATACTGGAAAAGGGACTGGGGCAGTCAGGAACGGGTGAAGTTTGATGCGCCTGTCGCCAGTGACAGCGACTCAGCAAAAGCCACGTACCTGGAGCTCCCTATCGCTGCTTTTATTTATGAGAGTGGTATTGATTACATTGACAGAACTACAAAGACTTTTACGTCTCGTGAGTTTGCTCGAGATGATCAGCGCCGATGGGTAGAGCAAGGCAATACGTGGAAGCCGATCATAAAAATACAATTTCCGAACTCGATCGCTGAGGACGCGAAATTTGCTTACTACCCCGCCGATCAGCATGTTCAAGCCCCGGTGGATAGTCGTTCCTGCGATAACTACATAGAAAAGATCGAGTGGGATAACAATTATGTAGAACCCGTATTGGGAAAAATTTCATCGCTTAAGGTCACGCCCACGGCCTGCGGAAGAAAAGCCGGCGTAGGGAAAACCAATGTCGTGCTGGCCGAGCTGGCGATCAAGGCTGCTGCCCTTGATCCGAATCGCAAGGACTGGAATTTCGATAACATGGGCAGCAGCATGCGCCGTCAGTTGGCCTGCCATCTTGATTCCCCCGATATCGCCGAGAATAAACCTACGTGGAGCCTTGAGCCCGCTCGTCCCTATGTGGCCCATGATGTGATTATTAAATTGCCGGGTGATAACCGGTGTAATCCTCATTGAAAGGGTCAGATCAGCCTGTTGACCCGACCGGGATACTCAAGGCGACGAACATGGCAACTCTCACGCTTAAAAAATCAGCAAAGCTGCTGATTCTACTGGGCAGTCTTTGTGTTTCGCCGCTGTCCTTTAGCGAAGCGCTCGTGGCCACGAGCGTGCAATCAGGAGAAGCAACCGCAGCCGCCTTGACCCGCAACTACTACGACACCGCGGTCAACTGTGGCGCTGCCACGGCACCGGCTTTTTTATGCACGGGTGTCGTGGCACGCACAACCAACGCAGGAAACTTCGATCCTTGGGACCATAGCGAATTTTCCAGGACCAGCGGCGCGGTTTCATTTTCCTACCTGAGGGCCGACGCCAAGTTTGGTGGTGCGCCATGGGGCAACAACGAAGCCCGGCATGGCTATATTTTTTATCCCACCCTCCGGGTTCCGCAGGGAAAAATAAGGCCCTCGATCATCTGTTATTTTCCCTACGATGGCGCGACGATCTATCGCAGCAAACCGGGCGCCCACGGTTGCCGTGACAGCATTACTCAGTTCGTCTATCCCCTTAGTAAACCCTGTAATGAACAGAATATTTTCACTGCCAGGGCCTGGCTGACCCATTTTCGAAGGGTCAGTTACGGAAATCCTGCCAGTTGCGCGTGGATGCTCAACGATGCGTTGAATGAGCAAGCCGTGGCTAACTTCAATGCGGGATTGCAAGTCAGAAAACTTGTTGAGCTTGAGGCCGGGGGCGCCGATTTTAATTTCAAGAATCACAACGAGCTTCGCATCGAAGCCTGGCCGGAAAAAAATCCGGCTGCGCTGCCCATCCAGGCGTTTTTCTGGATCACCGGCTCAAACGATCTGGAAACCTCCCGAATCGACCAAAAAAAATATCATGAGCGCACCAACGGTCTTTTTATCCCCATCGTTCGTGTCACATTGCCTCCCAGCCCACAAGGTCATTTCAGTTTCCAATATGTGAGTGCGGACCAAGCGATCTCCCCGGTTATCCCGATGCCCGCTTTTGCTGCACCCACCATTCCCAAGGCTTACAGCACAGTCTCTGGCGACCGTCTGAACACTCAGGATATCTATAGGGATGAATACCTCATCGTGCAATTGCCCACCGAAGCAATTGCCGCCTCCGATATCTTGAGCGTTCGGTGGGGAGGCCGGGTGCCATACAGCAGTCCGCCGGTCGCATACGGCGAGCTTCCCGCGAACAAACAGGTGCTGATTCCCCGCACTGAGGTCGTCGATAGCATCGGGCTCACCGTACCGGTGAGCTACACCATCAAGAAAAGCGGTGCCGGTGAAACCCTGGAGTCTGGGGTGCGGTTTCTGACCATCGATCCCCAGGCGCTGGTGCTTCCGGCACCCAGTTATGCCTCGGGGACAGTCACAGTCAACTCTCCAGATCCGTCGGGCTCGACCCTGCGCGTACGTGTCATAGGGGAAACCTTCCTTGATACGGCCCATCAGCTGGTTACGGCCGGTAAGCCCAATTCTTTCGTTCTTGACCCGACCTGGGTCTCGAAACACAAGGGAAAAACGGTGCTGATCAATTATTCGGTGTTTACCAAACTCAGCCCGCAGTGGTTGTTTTCCCAAGTGCTCCGGGTCCAGCTATAAACGTCAGGCCAACGCTGTCTCGGCTGGCGAAACAATACTGGTCTTACCCCACGGGACTTGCCGGAGCTTAGGTACTCGGCATCGATTCATTCGCTCAGGTACTGCGAGCAGGCGCCGTTCTGACGGTGCAAGTCGCGGCGTCGTACAAAACCCTGGGCCTTGTTCTGATTGCTCTCGCTGATCACTTCTTCTCTGGTGGATTAAGAAGGAACACTCGGTTTTTTATTTCAAATAAGTATTGAGCACTGTGAAAGTTGACAGGTGTTCGAAGGGGAGCGCTCTTGTAGCGTAGATAAAACTGTTAACGGAAAAAGCCTGAAAAAGACATAGCTTACTTAGAGCCTTGTCTGTTCATGTATGGGAGTCTGAAATGAAAAGACAATTTTGCATTGTGCTGTTTTTATTGTTGACGGCTGGCTGTGCAACACATGAATTGGATAGGAGCACTATTGATGAGCCGTCAGGACAGGCTGTTGGCGTCCAAGGCGCAGGTACCGGTCCAGAAATAGCGGCCTATCTCACGGAAGCCTATAACAACGTCTTGACCATGTGTCGCAACAACCCCTCGGCGCCGTCGTTTTTATGCACAGGGGTGACGCTACGGGCAACCCAACACTCCACGCAGTTTCATTTTTGGAATCCCAACCCAGCATCGACGGGCGTTTCTTTTTCCTGGCTGCGTAAAGACGCGAAGTTCAGCAAATTAGTATTTGGCTACAATAACGGCTTTATTCTTTATCCCGATTTTTTTAAACCGACAGGGAAGATCGCATTGGCGGTGCTGTGCTTCTTTCCAGTCGACGGCGCCACTGACCATCGACCTGACGAAGGTTGTGGTCAATATCCCAATCGCCCCAACAGCCGACCTTGCCAATCCCAAGGTATTACCACAGCCGCGCACTATATTGCCCATTTCAACGCTAACGCAGGTATGTACGGTGCATTGTGTGGCTTCGATGTTCGTGACGAGCTGGATGAAAGAGGCGCCGTTGCGTTCACCGAGGGCGTGAAGGCCCAGGGGCAACTTCCAGCCTCCGCATTTGGTACGCAGAATGAATTTCGCGTGAGAAAGTGGGCTCAGAATATTGGTCAGACCCTTCCGATTGAGGCCGTTTTTTACATCAATGATACGGGTAAGGTTGGCGCTCAATATGATCAACGGGACTTTAAAACGCAGACCGGCATTTGGATCCCCATGATCAAGATTACGCTTCCCCAAACGGCCGCAAATGATGCGAGATTTGAGTTTATTCCCGCTGATCAGGCTATCTCATCCTGAACCTCTGGGGCTGGGCAGCGGTGATGAAGATGTCTGATTCTTGCGTTGGACGTGTGCCGTCGAGGGGGGGGCGAGTCGTTAGGCTGCTCTTGCGCAGGTGGTCCATAGAGGGGGTTCTGGGCTATAATCGCCGCCCTTTTTTGAATCACCTGCCAGGCGATTTCCCATGACCAAACAGGCCGCCGAAGTCGCGAAACGCCGCACTTTCGCCATTATTTCCCACCCCGATGCCGGTAAGACCACCATCACTGAAAAGCTCTTGCTGATGGGCAAGGCGATTGCAGTGGCCGGCACGGTGAAATCTCGCAAGTCCGACCGCCATGCCACCTCCGACTGGATGGAAATGGAAAAACAGCGGGGTATTTCCATTACCACGTCGGTCATGCAGTTCCCGTATCGCGATCACATGATCAACCTGCTCGACACCCCGGGCCACGAAGACTTCTCCGAAGACACCTACCGCACCCTCACGGCGGTGGACTCGGCGCTGATGGTCCTCGACGGCGGTAAAGGCGTCGAGCCACGGACCATCGCCCTGATGGACGTCTGCCGTCTGCGGGATACTCCGATCGTCAGCTTCATCAACAAACTCGACCGTGACATCCGCGACCCGATCGAACTGCTCGACGAGATCGAAGCGGTCCTGAAGATCAAGGCCGCGCCGATCACCTGGCCGATCGGCTGCTATCGCGACTTCAAGGGCGTGTACCACCTGGCCGACGATTACATCATCGTCTACACCGCCGGGCATGGTCATGAACGCACCGAAACCAAAATCATCGAGAAGCTCGACTCCGACGAGGCCCGCGCCCACCTGGGCGACGAGTACGACCGTTTTGTCGAGCAGCTGGAGCTGGTGCAAGGCGCCTGCCATGAGTTCGACCAGCAGGAATTCCTCGACGGCCAACTGACCCCGGTGTTCTTCGGTACGGCGTTGGGCAACTTCGGTGTCGACCATGTGCTCGACGCCGTGGTCGATTGGGCACCGCGCCCGCTGGCCCGTGTCGCCAACGAGCGCACCGTGGAGCCGGTGGAAGAGAAGTTCACCGGCTTCGTGTTCAAGATCCAGGCGAACATGGACCCCAAGCACCGCGACCGCATCGCCTTCATGCGCATCTGCTCGGGCAAATACGAAAAAGGCATGAAGATGCGCCACGTGCGCACCGGCAAGGACGTACGCATCGGTGACGCCCTGACGTTCTTCTCCTCGGAACGCGAGCAACTGGAAGAAGCCTTTGCCGGTGACATCATCGGCCTGCACAACCACGGCACCATCCAGATCGGCGACACCTTCACTGAGGGCGAAGCCCTGGGTTTCACCGGCATCCCGCACTTCGCCCCGGAGCTGTTCCGCCGCGTGCGCCTGAAAGACCCGCTCAAATCCAAGCAACTGCGCCAGGGCCTCCAGCAACTGGCCGAGGAAGGCGCCACCCAGGTGTTCTTCCCGACCCGCAGCAACGACATCATCCTCGGCGCTGTCGGTGTGCTGCAGTTCGACGTCGTCGCCAGCCGTTTGAAGGAGGAATACAAGGTCGAGTGCTCCTACGAGCCGATCACCGTGTACTCCGCTCGTTGGGTCGAATGTGGCGACAAGAAGAAATTCGAAGAGTTTTCCAACAAGGCCGTGGAAAACCTCGCCTTGGATGGCGGCGGTCACCTGACCTACCTGGCCCCGACCCGGGTAAACCTGGCGCTGATGGAAGAGCGCTGGCCGGATGTGAACTTCCGTGCGACGCGTGAGCATCACTAAGCGCTGAGCTTTACACCCAGAACCCCGCACCGAAAGCTGCGGGGTTTTTTATTTCCACTTAACGACTGGGCACCACCAACCCCCGGTGGGAGCGAGCGTGCTCGCGATGGCGCAGTGTCAGTCAATCTCAAAGCTGCTGACCCACCGCCATCGCGAGCAGGCTCGCTCCCACACTGGAACTTCAGCGGGCAAAAAAATGTGTTCGGCCCAGATTCCTCTGTGGGAGCAAAGCTTGCTCGCGATAGCGGAGTGTCAGTCAATCTCAAAGCTGCTGACCCACCGCCATCGCGAGCAGGCTCGCTCCCACACAGGAACTTCAGCGGGCAAAAAAATTGTGTTCGGCCCAGATTCCTCTGTGGGAGCAAAGCTTGCTCGCGATAGCGGTGGGTCTGGTTGCGGGGGTGTTGAATGTGCCTTCGCCATCGCGGGCAAGCCTTGCTCCCACAAGGTTTGTGGGGTGAGCTGATAGTCGGTCCACTTCATAACCGTTCGGGATAATCCTTATTCGAAACCATTCTGTGCCCGCATGGCATTTCTGCCTGTGCATGGGCGTCTTATCTGAGGAACCGACCGTTCAGGATCAGCGTTTCTTGAACGCCGTCAGGCTTGGGCTTTAACCAGAGAAAAAAAGGAATCGGCTATGAACGCATTTCTACGCGCGATGATTTTGTTGAAGGTTTTGCTGATGCTGTCCCTCGGTTCGTCAGCGGCTTGGGCCGAGTGCGATGAGCATGAAAAGCAAGCGGCGAACGGGCCCGTGGCGCAGGGCGAATTGATCCTTGCCGCCAATGAAGAACAGCAACCCGGCGATCAGGATGATGACGATTCGACGATTGATGATCCTGATGCCGATGATGGTGATGAAGGTGATAGCCAGACGTAGAGTTCAGATAACAAAAAACCCCTTCCGGCCGATCGATGTTGATCGGAGGGAAGGGGTTAGTTGTGTTCCGGCCTCATAGACCGAGGTGGTCGATTTGCGGCCGCTACGCGCCCCAGCGGGGATAAATCTCCTCGCCACAGGGGCGCGCCTAGTCCTTGACGGGTTTACGCCGCGCCGTCGAGGAATTGCTCGGCGTAGTGACACGCCACCTGCCGGTTATCCAGCAACCGCAAGGCCGGTTCTTCGGTCTGGCAGCGCTCGGTGGCGTATGGGCAGCGCTTGTGGAAGGCGCAGCCGGACGGTGGGTCGAGCGGGTTGGGCAGTTCGCCGACGATTTTGATCTTCGGCTTGTTCGGGTCCGGGTGGATGGTCGGGGTGGCCGAGAGCAGCGCCTGGGTGTACGGGTGCAGCGGACGGCTGTAGATGGACTCGTTAGGGCCCATTTCCACCGGACGGCCGAGGTACATCACCATCACGTCGTCGGCCACGTGCTGCACCACCGCCAGGTTGTGGGAGATAAACACGTAAGCGGTGTTGAACTCCTGCTGCAGATCCATGAACAGGTTCAGCACCTGGGCCTGGATCGACACGTCCAGCGCCGACGTCGGTTCGTCCGCCACCAGCACCTTGGGTTGCAGCATCATGGCGCGGGCCAGGGCGATGCGCTGGCGTTGGCCGCCGGAGAACATGTGCGGGTAGCGCTGGTAATGCTCGGGGCGCAGGCCCACCTGCTTCATCATCGCCTGGACTTTCTCCCGCCGCTCGGTGGCCGACAGGTTGGTGTTGATGAGCAAGGGCTCGGCCAGTTGATCACCGACTTTCTGCCGTGGGTTGAGGGACGCGTACGGGCTCTGGAACACCATCTGCACGTCTTTGCGCAACTGCTTGCGCTCGGCCTTGTTCGCGCCGGCCACTTCCTGGCCGGCGATTTTCAGGGAGCCGGTGGACGGTTCCTCAATCAGCGTCAGGGCCCGGGCAAGGGTGGATTTGCCGCAACCGGATTCGCCCACCACGGCCAGGGTCTTGCCGGCTTCCAGTTCGAACGACACGCCGTTGAGGGCGCGCACGGTCGCATGGCCCTTGAACATGCCACGGGACACTTCGTAATGACGGGTCAGGTCACGGGCGGTAAGTACGACGGCCATCACGCCACCTCCTGGTTCAACGGGTAGAAGCAGCGGGCGAGGCTGTTGGATTTCGGATCGAGGGCCGGGCGTTGTTGACGACAGTTGTCCTGCACATACGGGCAGCGCGGCGACAGCAGGCAGCCTTGCGGACGGTCGTAGCGACCGGGGACGATACCTGGCAGCGTCGCCAGGCGCTCGGCGCCCATGCTGTGTTCCGGAATCGCCGCCAGCAGTGCTTCGCTGTACGGGTGGGCGGGGATGTCGAACAGCTCCGGCACCTTGCCCACTTCCACCGCTTGGCCGGCGTACATCACGCACACACGCTGGGCGGTTTCAGCCACCACGGCCAGGTCATGGGTGATCAGCACTAGACCCATGTCCTGCTCTTTCTGCAGGGCCAGCAGCAGGTCCATGATCTGCGCCTGAATGGTCACGTCGAGGGCGGTGGTCGGTTCGTCGGCGATCAACAGTTTCGGCTCGCCGGCAATCGCCATGGCAATCGCCACACGCTGGCTCATGCCGCCGGACAGTTGGTGCGGGTAGGCGTTCATGCGGCTGGCGGCGCCCGGGATTTCGACTTTCTCCAGCAGTTCGATGGCGCGCTGGCGGGCGGCCTTGCCGGACATCTTCAGGTGCAGGCGCAGCACTTCTTCGATCTGGAAACCCACTGTGTAGCTGGGGTTGAGCGCGGTCATCGGGTCCTGGAACACCATCGCCAGGTCCTTGCCGACGATCTGCCGACGCTGGCGGTTGCTCAGCTTGAGCATGTTCTTGCCATCGAAGTTCAGCGCGTCGGCGGTGACGATGCCCGGGTGCTCGATCAGGCCCATCAGCGCCATCATGGTCACGGATTTACCCGAGCCTGATTCACCGACGATGGCCAGTACTTCACCCTTTTCCACGCTCAGGTCCAGGCCGTCGACCACCGGCACGGCGGTGGCGTCGCCGAAGCGAACGTTGAGATTCTTGATTTCTAGCAGTGACATGGGAATCTCCTCAGGCGGCATTCTTGAGTTTCGGGTCCAGCGCATCGCGCAAACCGTCGCCCATCAGGTTGATTGCCAGCACGCTGAGCAAAATGGTCAAGCCAGGCAGGCTCACCACCCACCAGGCGCGTTCGATGTAGTCTCGGGCCGAGGCCAGCATGGTGCCCCACTCCGGGGTTGGCGGCTGGACGCCCAGGCCGAGGAAGCCCAGGGCGGCGGCGTCGAGGATCGCCGAGGAAAAGCTCAAGGTTGCCTGCACGATCAGCGGCGCCATGCAGTTGGGCAGCACAGTGATGAACATCAGGCGCGGCAGGCCGGCACCGGCCAGGCGGGCGGCGGTCACGTAGTCACGGTTGAGTTCGCCCATCACCGCGGCGCGGGTCAGGCGCACGTAGGACGGCAGCGACACGATGGCGATGGCGATCACGGTGTTGATCAGGCCAGGGCCGAGGATGGCGACAATCGCCACGGCCAACAGCAGCGAGGGTAGGGCGAGCATGATGTCCATCAAACGCATGATGGTCGGGCCGAGCAGACGCGGGAAGAACCCGGCGAACAGTCCCAGCAGGATGCCCGGGATCAGCGACATCACCACCGACGACAAGCCGATCAGCAGCGACAGACGCGAACCCTGGATCAGCCGCGACAGCAAATCGCGCCCCAGTTCGTCGGTGCCCAGCAAAAATTGCATCTGACCGCCTTCGAGCCAGACCGGCGGTGTCAGCAAAAAGTCGCGGTATTGTTCGCTCGGGTCATGGGGGGCGACCCACGGGGCGAAGATCGCGCAGAACACGATCAGGGTCATGAACATCAGCCCGGCCACGGCGCCCTTGTTGCGGGAAAACGCCTGCCAGAATTCTTTGTAGGGGGACGGGTACAGCAGGCTTTGATCGACTGCTACCGAGGTAGTTGGAGTACTCATGGTTTTGATCTCAGCGCTGGTGACGGATACGTGGGTTGGCAAAGCCGTAGAGCACGTCCACGACGAAGTTGACCAGAATCACCAGGCAGGCGATTAACAGGATGCCGTTCTGCACCACGGGATAGTCCCGGGCGCCGATGGCTTCGATCAGCCACTTGCCGATACCTGGCCAGGAGAAGATCGTTTCGGTCAGCACCGCACCGGCCAGCAATGTGCCGACTTGCAGGCCGACCACGGTCAGCACCGGGATCAGCGCGTTGCGCAGGCCATGCACGAATACCACTCGCGAAGGCGACAGGCCCTTGGCGCGTGCGGTGCGAATGTAGTCTTCACGCAGCACTTCGAGCATCGAGGAGCGGGTCATGCGGGCGATCACCGCCAGCGGAATAGTACCCAGCACGATGGCCGGCAGGATCAGGTGGTGCAGGGCGTCGAGGAATGCCCCCGGCTCATCGGCCAGCAGCGTGTCGATCAGCATGAAGCCGGTTTTCGGCTCGATGTCGTAGAGCAGGTCGATCCGTCCCGACACCGGCGTCCAGCCCAGGGACACCGAGAAGAACATGATCAGGATCAGGCCCCACCAGAAGATCGGCATCGAATACCCCGCCAGGGAGATGCCCATCACCCCGTGGTCGAACAGGGATCCTCGCTTGAGTGCCGCGATCACCCCGGCCAAAAGGCCCAGGATACCGGCGAACAACAGGGCGGCCATGGACAGTTCCAGGGTCGCGGGAAACAGGGAACTGAACTCGGTCCAGACGCTTTCGCGGGTGCGCAGCGATTCGCCGAGATCGCCCTGGGCCAGTTTGCCGATGTAGTCCAGGTACTGGGCATACAGCGGTTTGTTCAGGCCAAGGCGTTCCATTGCCTGAGCGTGCATTTCGGGATCGACCCGACGTTCGCCCATCATCACTTCCACGGGGTCGCCGGGGATCATGCGAATCAACGCGAAAGTCAGCAAGGTGATGCCGAAGAACGTGGGGATCAATAATCCCAGTCGGCGGGCAATAAAACTAAACATCTTAAGGTGTACCTCATCAGCCGGTTAGGCGTGCCCGACAGCTCCTGGATAAGAGTTGTCGGGCGTTTTCTTATCTACTTCACCTGGGTGGTGGCGAAGTTATTGGTCGTAAGCGGGCTAATCACATAGCCCTCTACGTTCTTGCGCATTGCGGTAAACATTCGGGTGTGGGCCATGCTGATCCACGGCTGGTCCTGGTTGAAAAGCACCTGGGCCTGTTCATAGAGCTTGGTGCGCTCCTCGGGGTTCACTGTGGCGCGGGCCTGGTCGATCAGCGCCTGGAATTGCTCGTTGCACCAGCGCGCGTAGTTTTCGCCGTTCTTGGCCGCTTCGCAACTGAGCATAGGCGTCAGGAAGTTATCCGGGTCGCCGTTATCGCCCGCCCATCCGGCGGAAACCATGTCGTGCTCGCCGTTCTTGGCGCGCTTGAGCATTTCGCCCCATTCCATCACGCGGATGTCGACCTTGATCCCGACTTTGGCCAGGTCGGCCTGCATCATCTGCGCGCCGAGCATCGGGTTGGGGTTGGTCGGGCCGCCGCCGTTACGGGTGAACAGAGTGAACACGGTGCCTTCAGGTACGCCGGCTTCCTTGAGCAGTTGACGGGCTTTGTCCAGGTCCCGGGGCGGATTTTTCAGATCATGATTGAAGCCCAGCAGCGTCGGTGGGTACGGGTTGACCGCCACGGTGGCATTGCCCTTGCCGAACAGCGCGTTGACGTAGGCTTCCTTATCGAAGGCCAGGTCGATGGCTTTGCGCACCCGCACATCGCTCATGTATTTGTGGCTGGTATTCAGGGCGGTGTAGGAAACGGTCATCGCGTCCAGTTCCGTCACCTTCAGGTTCGGGTCTTTTTTGATGCTGGGGATGTCATCGGGTTTTGGATACAGCGCGATCTGGCACTCGTTGGTCTTGAGCTTTTGCATGCGCACGTTGTTGTCGGTGGCGATGGCCAGGATCAGCGCATCGGCCGGTGGCTTGCCACGGAAGTAGTCCGGGTTGGCCTTGAAACGAACCTGGGCATCCTTGTTGTAGCGCTGGAAAATGAACGGGCCGGTGCCAATCGGCTTGCTGTTGAGGTCGCCGGTCTTGTTTGCCTTGAGCAACTGGTCGGCGTATTCGGCCGGGTAGATCGAGGAGAAGGCCATGGCGATGTCCGCCAGAAATGGCGCCTCGCGGCGGGTCAGGCTGAACCTGACTGTGTGCTCGTCGACTTTCTCGACGCTCTTGAGCAGCTCTTTGAAGCCCATGCTTTCAAAGTAGGGGAAGCCTACGCTCGACAGCTTGTGCCAGGGATGATTCGGGTCCAGCTGGCGCTGAAAACTCCAGACCACGTCGTCGGCATTCATGTCGCGGGTCGGCTTGAAATAATCGGTGGTGTGAAACTTGACGCCTTTGCGCAGATGAAACGTGTACGTCAGGCCGTCGTCACTGATGTCCCAGGATTCGGCCAGGGCCGGAATCACTTCGGTGGTGCCGGGCTTGAAGTCGGCCAGGCGATTGAAGATGGTTTCTGCCACGGCATCGGCAGTGACTGCAGTCGTGTACTGGACCATGTCGAAGCCTTCCGGGCTGGCTTCTGTGCAAACCACCAGGGGTTTGGCCGTGGCGCCTACGGCGACACTCAGCAACGCAGCGGCGATGGCTGCGCGTAGGGGATTCATGTTCATCGGCAATCCTCTGCAATCGGTTAAATGGCAAAAACCGAACGACCGACCTCGTGAGTCGGCCGTTCGGTGGATGGTTTAGAGAATGTTGAACGGGATGGTGGTGACCAGGCGGAATTCGTTGATGCTGCCATCAGACTGGTTTTCGCTGGCACGGTGAGCGGTGTAGGTCGCACGGATCGCGGTAGCTTTCAATGGGCCGCTTTGTACGGCATAGGACGCGCCGATGCCGTATTCGTAGTGATGTTCACCGTCTTGAATCTGAATGCCATCGTAGCCTTTGTCGATCACACCGTTGTTGCCTTTGTAATGGGTGCCGTCGATGCCCCAGCCGCGCGCTTGGTAGATGTTGAACTTCAGACCTGGAACGCCATATTCAGCCATGTTCAGGCCGTAGGCGATCTGGAAGGATTTTTCGTTCGGGCCATTGAAGTCCGACAACAGGGAGTTGGCCAGATAGATGCCGTTAGTTTCGTTCAGGTAATCGAAATACTCGTTACCGTTCACTTGCTGGTAGGAGAGTGTCAGGCTGTGGGCCTGGTGCGCGAGGCCAAACGATAAGGAGTAAGTGTCGTTGTCGATGTCGCCGATTAGCGCCTTGCCTTCCTCCTGGGTTTTGTAATAGTTCAGCCCGGTGGTCAGGCTCAGTACCGAACTGTCGCCCAGCACATGAGTGGCGCCGAAATAGTATTGATTCCAGAGATCTTCGGCCTTAGTGGCCCAGAGGCTCGTGGTCAGGCTAGCGAGTGGCGTGTAAGTGATGCCGGCGGTGTTAATGTGATCGGACTCTTGCCGACCGTTAGCATACTCGGCGCGGAATTTACGCAGGCTTTGTTCCGAACGAGGAGATACGCGGTCGAAAGTTGCTACGTCAAAAGTCAGGTTTTCCAGCTCCGCGACATTCAGGCTCACCCCTTGAAAGCTCGACGGCAGGGCACGGTTGCCGATGGTGTCGACTTGCGGGCTGCTATAGCTCTGGCGACCGGCCGTCAGGGTGGTGCTGGAGACCCGCGCCTTTACGTTGGCCAAGCCCAGTTTGCTCCACTGGCCTACCGCGTCACCGCCTTTTTCGGTCAGGGTGCGGTTGTTGCCCGAAGCAGTGCCCGTCTTTGGCGCGCCACCGTTGCCGGCGGCCAGGTTCTCGCGATCCCGCTCTAGTGCAATGGCGTTGTAGGCAGCGATTTCAGTGCTGAAACCAACAGTGCCTTCAGTGAAGCCCGAATTGTAATTGACGATAGTGCCCTGAACCCAGTTGATACGACGATCAGTTTCGGCCAGAGCGCCATTTTTGATGTAGCCAAACTTGGCACCGCGCTTGAGCTGCTCGTTCGCGTACCAGTTACGCGTAGACCCCGTCACCGACTGGCCTTCCAGAAAGCCGGTGGCTTCGCTCTGGGCGTTTTTTTCTTTCACGGTCACCGGAGTGAACGCCTGGCTCTGTGATTCTGCGTACGCCGTGGCCGTAACGCTGCTGATGGCCAAGGCCAGTAACGCGGTGTTGCTCAGTTTCATCGGTAACGCTCCTTTTCTTTCTTTTTAATGCCGGTCTTTTTTAGTGATACGGCTATCGGTTTTTACAACTCATCTTGGCTTCGCAAACGTTTGCATTACGCCTGAACGGTGAATTTCGGCAAGACGTCTGCGTGAGGGCCCCAAATGGGGCCCTGCTGTATGGCTAATCAGTTATGGGTTCAGGCTGACGCCCGAGAACACGTTGCGACCGAAGGGGCTGACCTTGAACCCTTCGACTTTGGCGCTCAGCGGCTGGTTGACCGTCGAGTGAGCGACAGGGGTGATCGGCACTTGCTGCTTGAGCAATTGCTGGGCCTGTTTGTAGAGCACGGTGCGCTGGTCGCGATCGGTGACGACCTTGGCCTGCTTGATCAGCTTGTCGTAGTCCTGATCGCACCACATGGAGTAGTTGTTGCCGCCAATGGCATCGCAGCTGTACAGCGTGCCCAGCCAGTTGTCCGGGTCCCCGTTGTCACCGGTCCAGCCGATCAGGCTGACATCGTGCTCGCCGTTCTTGGTGCGCTTGATGTATTCGCCCCATTCATAGCTGACGATCTTCACCTTCAGGCCGATTTTCGCCCAGTCGGCCTGAAGCATTTCGGCCATCAGCTTGGCGTTGGGGTTGTACGGGCGTTGTACCGGCATGGCCCAGAGGGTGATTTCGGTGCCTTCCTTGACCCCGGCAGCCTTGAGCAACTCCTTGGCTTTTTCCGGGTTGTAGGCGGTGTCCTTGATCGTATCGTCGTAAGACCACTGGGTCGGCGGCATGGCGTTGACCGCCAGTTGCCCCGCGCCCTGGTACACGGCGTTGAGGATGCTCTGCTTGTTCACCGCCATGTCCAGCGCCCGGCGCACTTCGACCTGGTCGAACGGTTTGTGACGGGTGTTATAGGCGATGTAGCCGAGGTTGAAACCGGGTTTCTCGATCAGTTGCAGTTTCGGGTCGTTCTTCAAGGCCGGCACATCGGCTGGACGCGGATGCAGGGTGACCTGGCATTCGTTGGCCTTGAGTTTTTGCACCCGTACCGAGGCATCGGTGTTGATGGAGAAGATCAGGTTGTTCAGCTTGACCCGCTCCGGCGCCCAGTACTGTTTGTTGGCGACATAGCGGATGTTGGAGTCTTTCTGGTAGCTCTTGAACTCGAACGGCCCGGTGCCGATCGGCTTCTGGTTGATGTCGCTGGGCTTGCCGGTCTTGAGCAACTGATCGGCGTATTCGGCCGACAGGATCGCGGCGAAACTCATGGCGATGTTCTGGATGAACGCGGCGTCCACGCTGTTGAGCGTCATGACCACGGTCAGCGGCCCGGTGGCCTCGACCTTGGCGATGTTCTTGTTCAGGCTCATGCCGTTGAAGTATGGAAACTCGGTCGGGTAGGCCTTACGGAAGGGGTGCTGCGGGTCAAGCATGCGGTTGAAGGTGAACAGCACGTCGTCGGCGTTGAAATCCCGGGTCGGCGTGAAGTAATCGGTGGTATGAAACTTCACCCCTTCGCGCAGGTGAAAGGTGTATTTCAGGCCGTCTTCGGAAATGTCCCAGCTAGTCGCCAGGCCAGGTACGACGTTGGTCGCGCCCTTTTCAAACTCGGCCAGGCGGTTGTACAGCGGTTCGGCGGCATCGTTGTCAGTGGCGGTGGTGTATTGCGCGGTGTCGAAACCGGCGGGGCTGCCTTCGGAGCAGAACACCAGACTGCCGCCGGCGGCCTGGGCCATGGAAGTGGCGGCCAGCAGGCCGGTGCCCAGCAATGCGGATAAAACCAAGGTATGGCGCATGACGCTCCCTCTCTCTATGGGGTGTTTAACAGAGACCGGCGCCCTTGCAGGACCTGTCCGGGCACTGAGTTCAATCCATTGCGAACAGCGATGCCGCAGCGTCAGCAGATCGACCTGGCTCCCGACGGTATGGGCCGCGGGCCAGGCAGTAAATGCGTAACGCCTGAAAGACTTGTGGGAAAAGGCGATACGTCCTAAACCAGCTGCTGTGGTACGCAGTGCTTTTGGATGTAGGCGTTTTCCTGAGTCTTGGTCTCGGCAGGTAAAGCAACGGCGCCGTCAGAAACGCCGCCGTTGCCTACCTTTATTTGCTGACGCTGACGCCGTAGAAGGAGTTCAAGCCAAACGGGCTGATCTTGAAGTCCTGCACATTGGCGCGCATGGGTTGATACACCGTCGAGTGAGCGATAGGTGTCATTGGCACAGCGTCCTTGAGGACGTGTTGCGCCTGTTTGTACAGTTCGGTGCGCTTGGCCTGGTCGGTCGTGCGCTTGGCCTGCTTGACGAGGTCGTCGAACTTCTTGTCGCACCATTTGGAGAAGTTGTTACCGGCCAGCGAGTCGCAGCCGAACAGCACGTTGAGCCAGTTGTCCGGGTCACCGTTGTCACCGCTCCAGCCAATGATCATGGCCTGGTTCTCGCCGCCCTTGGAGCGCTTGATGTACTCGCCCCACTCATAGCTGACGATGTTGACGTTCAGGCCGATCTTCTTCCAGTCGGACTGCAGCATTTCAGCCATCAGCTTGGCGTTCGGGTTGTACGGACGCTGTACCGGCATCGCCCACAGGGTGATGTTGGTGCCTTCCTTGACGCCGGCTTCCTTGAGCAGCGTCTTGGCTTTTTCAGGGTCGTACTTGGCGTCCTTGATGGTGGTGTCGTAGGACCATTGGGTCGGCGGCATGGCGTTGACCGCCAGTTGGCCAGCGCCCTGGTAGACCGAATCGATGATCTGTGGCTTGTTGACCGCCATGTCCAGCGCCTGGCGAACTTTCAGGTCGGCCAGAATGTTCGGCTCGTTGCTGCCCTTGATCTTGTCCATCACGTTGTAAGCGATGTAGCCCAGGTTGAAACCCGCCTGGTCAGGCATCTTCAGTGCCTTGTCTTCTTTCAGCGCCTTGAGGTCGGCTGGGCGTGGGAAGAGGGTGACCTGGCACTCGTTCTTCTTCAGCTTCTGGATGCGTACCGATGGGTCGGTGGTGATGGCGAAGATCAGGTTGTCGATCTTCACGTCTTCAGGCTTCCAGTAATCCTTGTTCCCGGTGTAGCGGATGTTGGAGTCTTTCTGGTAGCTCTTGAACACGAACGGGCCGGTGCCGACCGGCTTCTGGTTGATGTCGGGGGCCTTGCCTTCCTTGAGCAGTTGGGCCGCGTACTCAGCGGACTGGATCGAGGCGAAGCTCATGGCCATGTTCTGGATGAACGCGGCATCAACATCCTTGAGGGTGAACTTGACGGTGTGGTCGTCGACTTTATCGATCTTGGTGATGTTGGTGTCCATCCCCATGTCGGTGAAGTACGGGAATTCGGTCGGGTAGGCCTTACGGAACGGGTCATCCTTGCTGATCATGCGATTGAAGGTGAACAGCACGTCGTCGGCGTTGAATTCACGAGTCGGCTTGAAATACGGGGTGGTGTGGAACTTGACGCCTTCACGCAAGTGGAAGGTGTAGGTGAGGCCGTCTTCGGAAATGTCCCATTTGGTCGCCAGGCCAGGAATCACAGCGGTGCCGCCGCGTTCGAACTGGGTCAGGCGGTTGAACATGGTTTCTGCAGAGGCGTCGAAGTCGGTTCCGGTGGTGTACTGACCAGGGTCAAAACCGGCCGGACTCCCTTCGGAGCAGAACACCAGGTTAGTCGCCGCATGGGCGAAAGGTGCGCTGGCTAACAAGCCTGCGCCGACTAAAAACGGAATGACCGCGTGTTTAAGCATGTTGGCCTCATGATTTGTTGTCATTTTTGGATTTGAGGGCGACCTCGTGAGTCGTCCTGCGGATACTTATGCAGGCCCCATACCCAATGCAAGATCCAGAGCGGTTACAGGCCTGAAACAGTGGCACGAACGTACCTTAATGTCGCATCTGTGTAACTTCTGACGCATTTGATCGTTTGCGGGGCCGTTTTTGATACAAGTTGCGCCCGATTCCTGTGCGCCTCGAAGGTATTTGTGCACCGCATTGGGGCGGGTATCACCCCATGAAACCCGCGAGATAGAGGGGTGCAACCCAAGGGGCCTTGTGTGTTTAACCACGCGGCCTTTGTGTGTATTGCGCGCTACTGCATGTGACTGATCCTCTGTGGGAGCAAAGCTTGCTCGCGATGGCAGCCTGACAATTACCCCTCCATCTCCAGACCGGTGGTCCGTACAGCCCCTTCTTTGCGTATTCATTCATTGACGCCAGAATAATGGCTATCTAATATCGCGCCACTATTTTGATGTCACTTTCTGGCCCGGGGGTAAGCACCTGCCTTCACCCACCCCTGGAGCAAAGTCGTGTCTGGTTTTGCCGCCGCTCGACATTCGCATGGAAGTGCTTCTTTAAATTCCTGCTGCGACGAGACTCGATCATGGACGACCGCCAACACGCCTTTCTGGCCCGCCAGCCTTCTGCTGCCTTGCAAACCCGCGAGCACTTCTGGGGCATGCCCAAACGCGGCCTGGCGTTCCTGTTGGCCAACGTCATGTTCTGGCAACCGCTGTGGGCCCAGGCTGACGGCATCGTAGTCAGCGCACCGGGCACTGGCCTGGACCGGGCCGGCAACGGCGTGCCCGTCGTCAACATCGCCAAGCCCAACGGTAGCGGCCTGTCCCACAACCAGTTCAAGGATTACAACGTCGGCAGCAACGGTGTGATTCTCAACAACGCCACCGCCCGCACCCAGTCCACCCAGTTGGGCGGGATCATCCTCGGCAACCCGAACCTCAATGGCACGGCGGCCAAGACCATCCTCAACGAAGTCAACGGCGGCAACCCGAGCCAGTTGCGCGGCTACACCGAAGTGGCGGGGCAATCGGCCCACGTCATCGTCGCCAACCCGTACGGCATCACCTGCAACGGCTGCGGTTTTATCAACAGCCCCAAAGTGACCTTGAGCACCGGTAAACCGGTGGTGGAAAACGGTCGGCTGGATCGTTATCAGGTAGATAAAGGCAGCGTCGCCATCGAAGGCGCAGGCCTCAACGCCAACAACGTCGACCACTTCGAAATCATCACCCGCAGCGCCAAGATCAACGCCGAGATCCAGGGCAAGAACCTGACGATTATTGCCGGACGCAATGACGTCAACGCCGACACCTTGAGCGCCACCGCCCGCGCCGATGACGGCAGTGCTAAACCGGAACTGGCCATCGACTCCTCGGCGCTGGGCGGGATGTACGCCGGGGCGATCAAGTTGGTGGGCACCGAGGCCGGTGTTGGCGTGAAGCTGGACGGAAAACTGATCGCCAGTGGTGGGGATATTCAGCTCGATGCCAATGGGCATCTCAGCATGGTCGATAGCTCGGCCAGCGGCGCCGTCAAGCTCAAGGCCGCCAGCCTCGACGCCCGTGGTCCGGTCTACGCCGGCACCACGTTGAACGCGCAAACCCAAGGCAACCTGACCAACCAGAAAACCCTCGCGGCGCGCAACTCCATCACCCTGAATGCCGGTGGGCAGTTGAGCAACAACGGCATTATTGAGGCTGGGGTCAATGCTGATAACTCGCGCAATGCGGCGGGGGATGTGAGCCTCACGGCGCAAAACCTCAGCAACAACGGCAAGAGTGTGATCGCCAGTCGCAATCTGACGGCCAATGTTGCGCAGACGTTGAAAAACCAGGGCGGGACCTTGAGCGCCGGGCAAACCGGCACGGTAAAAGCCGGGACGTTGGATAACCAGAGCAAGGGGCGGGTGCTGAGCAGTGGTGCGTTGAGCGTGACGGCCGACAAGCTGCTCAACACTCAAGGCGTGGTCAGCAGCAACGGCAACCTGACGGCCAATGTTGGGCAGTTGAACAATCGCAACGGCCAGCTCAACAGCTTGAGTGACGTCACCTTGAATGTCGCCTCGCTGGATAACACCGCAGGTCGGTTGCTCAGCGGTGACGCACTCACCGCCAGCATCTCGGCGCACCTGCTCAATCAGGCTGGGTTGCTGTCATCGACCGGGCTGCTGACCCTCAATGCGGCGAGCCTGGACAACCGTCAGGGCGGCGTCATTACTACCGCCCAGGCAGCGAGTCTTAACGTAGGCAGTCTGGATAACCGGGGCGGTGAAGTGTCGAGCCAGGGCGTCCTGGCGCTGGCCGGCACCGAGTTGGACAACAGCGATAGCGGCAAACTGATTGCCTATGGCGACCTGAGCCTGACTCTCGAACGCGTGAACAACCAGGCCAAGGGTTTGATCTCCAGCCGCGCCGCTCTGGCTATTGATGGGGAGCAACTGGATAACCGCCAGGGATCTCTTTATGCACAGCAAGGGCTGAATCTGGACCTGCGCGGACAACTGCTCAACGCCCAAGGCAGCGTGAAAAGCGACACCACGGCCAGCGTCAAAACGGGCGAGCTGAATAATGACGGTGGTCAGCTTTCCAGTTTGGGAGCGTTGAGCATCGACAGCGCCGCGACACTAAGTAACGTCGACGGCAGCGTGATCAGCAGAGACACGCTGCTGCTAAAGGCCGGCCAGGTGAATAACGCCGCTGGCCGCATTGCCAGTGAAAAAGCTCTGGATGCTAGTGTTACCGGTCTGGATCAACAACAAGGTGAGTTGTTCAGCAACACCAGCCTGAGCCTGGACATGAACCAGGGCCAGTTGAACAACCAGGGCGGCCTGATCAATGCCTCGGGTGCGTTGCTGCTGAACAACCTCAAGGACGTGAACAACCAGAACGGGGAAATTTCCAGCAAACAAGCGTTCACCCTGGCGGCGCAGAACTTCGATAACAGCGGCGGCAAATTGCTGAGCAATCAAGGTCTGGTGCTCAGAATCGCCCAGCTCCTCAACAACGCCCGGGGCGTCATCTCGGCGGCGTCCGTGGACAGTCGCAGCAACAGCCTGGACAACAGCGATGGCCTGATCAGCAGCCGCGATCAGCTCGACCTGACTGTCGACACCCTGCTCGACAACCAGCGCGGCTCGCTGATCGCCGATGGCGCGATGCTGCTCGCCGCTGATCATCTGGACAACCGCGCCGGGAGCATCGCCGGCAAGACCGGGCTTGAGGCCACCGTCACCTCGCTGGATAACCGCGAAGGCACGTTGATCAGCACCGATGCCTTGACGCTCAAGGCGACCAGTCTCGACAACCGTCAGGCCGGTTTGATCGGCGCGACAAAAGCGCTGGATCTCGATGTCGACGACCTCGACAACCGTGGCGGTGAGCTGTCGAGCAACGCAGACGTCACCCTGATCAGCCAGAACCTCGACAACAGCGATGGCGGCCAGGTATTCGCCGGTCAGGCGCTGAAGCTGACCGTGGATAAACTGCTCAACCGCACCAAAGGCCTGCTCAGCGCCAAGGCTGGACTCGAGCTGGATGGCGGCTCCCTCGACAACAGCGGCGGCTACCTGATCAGCCAGCAGAACCAGCGCATCAACCTGAGCCGCGATCTGCTCAACACCCAAGGCCAACTCAGCAGCGAAGGCACGCTGAATGTCAGCGCCGCCAACCTGACCAACACCGACGGCAGTCTGTCGAGCGCCGCCGACCTCACCGTGAAAAGCCTGGGGCGTCTCGACAACCAGGGCGGCGAACTGGTCACCGACGGCGCGTTGCTGCTCACCAGCGCGGCGCTGGACAACCGTCAGCAGGGCAACATCAGCGGCAAAGGCACGGTGAGTGTCACCACTGGCGCGTTCGATAACAGCCAGAGCGGTCGCCTCAACAGCGGCAGCACGCTGAACCTCGTGGCTGGCCAAGTCACCAACCAGGATGGCGGGAGCATCGGCAGCCAAGGCGCGTTGACCGCGTCGGTGTCCGGTCTGGATCAGCAGGGCGGCAAGCTGTTCAGCAACACCTCGCTGAGCCTGGACCTGAACAATGGCCAGCTCAACAACCAGAGCGGTTTGATCAACGCCCCCGGCGTGCTGTTGCTGAAAAACCTCAACGGCGTGAACAACCAGGGCGGTGAAATCTCCAGCGCCGAAGCCTTTACCCTGGCGGCCAATAATCTCAACAACGACGGTGGCCGGCTACTCAGCAGCCAGGGCCTGACCCTGCGCATCGCCCAGGCGTTGAACAACGTCAAAGGCCTGATCGGCGCGGCGACCCTGGATGCCACGGCGCAAAGCCTGACCAACAACGGCGGCACCCTCACCAGTCGCGGCAACCTCGACCTGACCGTCGATCAGCAACTGGATAACCAGGCGCAAGGCCTGATCAGCGCCGCGCAACTGCTCACGCTCAATAGCGGTGATCTGAACAACCAGGGCGGTAGCGTGCTGGCGGGCGGCGCGTTGGTCCTCAACGCCATGGCCCTGAACAACAGCGCCGATGGCCTGATCAATGCCCAGGGCGACCTTACCCTCGGTGCCGAGTCCCTGGATTCCAGCGACGGCGGTGAAGTGTCGGCCAAGGGCGACATCAGCCTGACCCTCGCATCGCTGACTCAAGACGGCGGCCGCCTGTTGGGCGAAAAAGCCGTCACCCTGAACCTGGGCAACGGCGACCTGAATAATCGCAATGGCTTGATCACCGCCAAAGGCCCGCTGACCTTCAACGCCCTGCGTGACCTGAACAACCAGGGCGGCGAAATCTCCAGCAGCCAAAGTTTCAACCTGCGCGGCCGGACGCTGGACAACAGCGGCGGCAAGCTGATCAGCAGCCAGAACCTGAGTCTCGACGGCAAAACCCTGGTCAACCAGAACGGCTTGATCTCCGGGTGGCAAGGGTTGCTGGTCAACGGCACCAGCCTGGACAACCGCAACAACGGCACGCTTTCCAGCCGCAACGGTAACGTGAACCTGACGCTGCTGGGCAACCTGCTCAACAGCAACGGCGGTGCGCTGGTAAGCCTGGGCACCCTTGATGTGAAGGCCGTTGCGGTGAACAACTCACAAAAAGGGGTGCTCAGTAGCGGCGGCGCCCAGAACCTCATCCTCAGCGGCGCCCTCGACAATGGCCAGGGTGGCCTGATCGACAGCGGTGCCGGCCTGACCATCAAGACCACGGCCCTGGACAATGCCAGTGGTGCCATCAACGCTCAACAAGCGCTGACCATTAACGCCGACGAACTGGATAACCGCCAAGGCAACCTGATCGGTAACGCGGCGGTCAACCTGAACCTCAACGGCGCCCTCGATAACAGCGGCGCCAAGCTCGCCAGCGCCGGCCCGCTGACCGTTAAGGGCGCGACGGCGATCAACAACCAGGGCGGTCAAATCGCCAGCCAAGATCAAATGACCCTGACCTCCGGCTCCCTGGACAACAGCAACACCGGCACCGTCGCCGCCAAAAACGCCCTGGCAATCACCGCCACTGGCGCCGTGCAGAACCATACCAACGGCCTGATCTACAGCCAGACAGCCGACGTCAACCTGAAAGCCGCGAGCCTGGCCAACGGCAAGGGCGAGATGCAAGGCCAGAGCGGCCTGACTGTTGAACTGAGCGGTAACCTGGACAACCAGGGCGGCAAACTCATCGCCCAGACCGGCGATGTCAGCCTCACCGCGGCCAACATCGACAACCGCGGCGGCACCCTTGCCGCCCTCAAGGGCGCCCTTGAAACGCGCACCGTGGGCGTATTGCGCAACGGCTTCGATGTGAACAACAAGGGCGGTGTGATCCAGGCGCAGAGCCTGAACATTCGCGCCTTGGCGGGGCTGAACAACAACGGTGGCCGAATCGCGGCCCAAACCGGCGATGTCGTCATCAACACCGCCGACTTGAACAACCGCAACGGCGGCCTCTACGCCACCGGACTGCTCAGCGCCATCGGCACCAGCCTGGACAACACCGCTGGCCAGATCGCCGGCAACCGCATCGACCTCGGCCTGAGCGGCACCCTGACCAACCGCAGCGGCATCCTCGAAAGCGATAGCACCCTGGCCGTGCGCGCTGCGAACCTCGACAACCAGAGCGGCAAATTGCGCGCCTTGGGCGCCAGCGGCAAAACCGACTTCCAGGTCGGCAGCCTCTTCGACAACCGTAACGGCAACCTGGAAACCGCCAACACTCATCTGACCCTGGCCGCCAACAGTTTCCTTAACAGCGGCGGCCAATTGCTGCATCTGGGCGACGGCACGTTCGACATCTCCCTGCCCAACGTCACCGGCGCAGGCGGCACCATCGTCACCCGCGGCGGCCTGACACTCAACGCCGACACCTGGACCAACACCAGCGTCATCCAGGCCGGGCGATTGAACGTCAACGTCAAGAACTTCACCCAGACCGCGACCGGGCAACTGCTGGCCTCGACGCGGCTGGAGGGTAAGGGCGGGAACTGGATCAACCATGGGTTGATCGCCAGTGATGGCAGCATGGGCTTGCAGTTGACCGGGCGGTATAGCGGCAATGGCCGCGTCACCAGCTTGGGCTCCATGACGGTGGATGCCGCTGCGATCGACCTGAGCAGCATGGCAAGCATTACCGGCGGCGGGACCACGACGATTGGTGGCCGCGGTGGCTTGAGCAGCCTGAATAACTACGGGCGGCTGACATCGGCGGGTGCGTTGAATATCAATGCGGGCACCATTAATAACTATGGGACCGTGGCTGGCGCGGATGGATTGAAACTGACGGCTTCGACGTTGCTGAACGACCAAGGTGGGTTTTTGTTCAGCGGTGGGGATTTGAAGTTTCGGGTGGGGAGTTTGACCAACCGTAAGTCGGATGTTTATGCGTTGGGGGATATTGATGTAGCGCGCAATGACCTGGGTGGACGGTCGGCGCTGATGGAGAATGATTCGGGCACTATGGAGAGTGGACGGGATTTTTCTATTAATGCGGATTCCATTATTAATAAACGCGGGGATTTTAAGACTGAGGCGGAGTTGTATTCTTCGGCGATAGGGATTCAGTGTTATAGCTGTGATTCGCTTCCTCGTTATTGGCAACGCCAACAGCCGGCCTCCTATTATGTGCATGAACAGAAATACCGAGTAGTGGTTTCAGGGGATACAACAGCCCCTGCCGCCTCCTTGAGTTCATCTGGTGATTTTTTAGTTAGAGGTGGGTCGTTTCTGAACTCAAACTCATCGGTTGCTGCAGCAGGTGATATAGACATTTCTGTGGGTAATTTTGAAAATTCCGACACTGCTCTGGGGGATTATGTAAGTAGGGAGTATTACTCGTACTACAAGCCTACATATAATGAAATGGCTGAATTTGTAAAATATAATGTCTATAATGATGCCGATTACAGTGGTGGCATGCATTTTTGGAATGCGTCTGGCACTGAGACTATTATCTATTCTCAGAGCGGAGTGTTAGGGGCGAAGCCGTTTGAAAAGGAATACTTTCAGATTTTTGGCCCGATCATTATAGCGCTTGGCGGAAATGTGAGTAAACGTATCCCTGAAATAGAGTTTGCCGCATCCCAGTATTCGACTGGCATTAAAAGTGCGTTGCCAAGCTTTATAAAAAATTCCACTCCGTTTGATCAAATAGTTGTTTCCTCCACCTCATCCGACAACTTTGCTCCGGCCATCATCCAAGCCGGCGGCAACGTCTCCATCACCGCAACAAACAAAATCACCAACGGCGTAGAGCGTCCCTTCTCCGCCGGCATATCAACTTCATCCCGTAACACCACAACCGCCGCGTCAGGATCAGGCAGAACCACGGTCGTCACACTGAACAGCCAACTCCCACCGGACCTGGCTCAACAACAGATAAACCCCCTGACACTTCCCGGTTTCAGCCTCCCGACCGGGCAAAATGGCCTGTTCCGATTGAGCGGGCAGGGTTCCAGCAATGCCTCGGCATCTCCGGCTCCGGCCGTGCCGCAGAACTGGACAATTGGCAACGCCAGCGTGAGCGCATCAGATCGCTCCACCGCCGCCCCAATCGCTAATGTGCGCGACATTCAGGTCGCCGACGCCACTCAGCTTTCGGCCTCTGATCGTCAGTTGCAGCCATTGACTGGTGACAACACTGGCGGGTCCGCCTTCCAGATAACCTCTCCAGCAGGCGGTGCCTCTGCAGGAACCCCAACACCTCCGACCAGCCAGGCCCTGGCACGAGTCACGGGCCTGCCGAGCGCAACGGTTACCTCGAAGCCGCATAAATACCTGATCGAGACCAACCCGGTCCTCACCAATCTCAAGTCATTTACCAGCTCGGATTATTTGCTGACCAAACTCGGCTACGACCCCGACATCAGCGCCAAACGCCTGGGCGACGGTCTGTTCGAACAACGTCTGATCCAGCAAGCCGTCGTCGCCCGCACCGGCCAACGCTTCATCGAGGGCCAGACCTCTGACGACGCGATGTTCAAGTACCTGATGAACAACGCCCTCGCCAGCAAAGACGCCCTCAACCTGTCGATGGGCGTCACCCTCACCGCCCAGCAAGTCGCCGCGCTGACCCACGACATCGTCTGGCTTGAAGAGCATGAAGTGAACGGTGAGAAGGTGTTGGTGCCGGTGTTGTATATGGCGCAGGCCAACAATCGTTTGGCGCCTAATGGTGCGTTGATTGCCGGCCAGAACGTCACGTTGATCGCCGGTAAGGATCTTGAGAATGCTGGCACCCTCCGGGCCACCAATAACCTCTCCGCGACCGCCGGCCAGAACCTCGCCAACAGCGGGTTGATCGAAGCCGGAAACCGTCTCGACATGCTGGCTGGCAACGACATCGTCAATAAGTCCGGCGGGATCATCGCCGGGCGTGACATCAGCATGAACGCGATAGTCGGAGACGTGATTAACGAGCGCACCATCACCACTGCCAGCTTCAGCAACAAAGGCTACAACCAGCTAAAGGACTACACGGACAGCGCTTCGCGCATCGAAGCCGCCAATGACCTGACCATGGGCGCCGGTCGGGACTACAAGAGCGTTGGCAGCGTCATGGTCAGCGGTCGTGATACCCGGATCGATGTTGGACGGGATGTCAATATCGTCTCGGCTCAACAGCAAAGCTCCAGTACGGGTGGGATTCGCAGAAGCTCGATCACTCAACTGGGTTCGAACGTCGACGCCGGTCGTGACGTTATTGTGAATGCTGGCCGAGACTTCAACGCCATTGCCAGCCAGATCAGCGCTGATCGCAACGTAGCCCTGGCCGCCAACGAGAATATGACGGTCTCTTCCGGCGCCGACGAATCACACTATTACTACAAGTCGAAAAAGGTCACGTCCCAGAAAGATCACGTCAAACAGATCGGCAGCACCATCAGCGCTGGGGGTAATGTGTCGATGAGTGCCGAAAAAAACATGGCGCTCATCTCCAGCCGCGTCACCGCCGGTGATGAAGCTTACTTGGTGGCTGGCGAAAATCTTGACTTGTTGGCTGCGCAAGACAGTGATTACTCGCTGTATCAGAAAAAGAAAAACGGCAGTTGGGGAAAGAAACAGTTCCGGCGTGATGAGCTGACCAAGGTCACCCATGTTGGGAGCCAGATCACCACGGGTGGGGATCTGATTTTGCTCAGTGGAAGTGACCAGCGCTATCAAGTCGCCAAGCTGAACAGTGGCGATGACCTGACAATACACAGCGGGGGGGCGATCACCTTCGAGGGCGTCAAGGATCTAGATCAGGAAAGCCATACCAAGAGCAACACCAGCTTGGCCTGGAACTCGATGAAGGGTAAAGGTCACACTGATGAAAACCTCCGCCAGAGCCAACTGGTGGCTCAAGGCGACTTGGTCATTAAGGCTGTCGATGGCTTAAACATCGATATCAAGCACATCAATCAGAAGACCGTCAGTCAAACCATCGACGCCATGGTCAAGGCTGACCCGCAACTGGCCTGGCTCAAGGAGGCCGAGCAGCGCGGTGATGTGGATTGGCGGTTGATCAAGGAAACTCACGAGTCGTTCAAGTACAGCAGCTCGAGCCTTGGGCAGGGTGCGATGCTGGCGATTATTATTATTGTTACCGTATTGACGGCGGGAACCGCCAGTGCGGCGGTGGGTTCCGCAGCCAGTGCGACGGCGGGTTCCGGCACGGCAATGGCTGCGGCCAGCTCCACTGCAGCAGCAGGATGGGGCAATATCGCTGTCACTTCCATGATCACCACGGCGGCCAGTGGTGCTGCGATCAGCACTATCAATAATAAGGGCGACCTTGGTGCTGTTGTTAAAGATGTTACGTCTAGCGATAGCCTCAAAAATATTGCGGTCGCAGGCATTAGTGGCGGTCTAGGAGGGGCAAATGTCGGTGCCCGCCTAGCGGTCAATGCGGCTTTGAAAACCATTGTCGACGGCGGGAAGTTTAAGGACAACTTGGGACAGGCTGCGGTGGCGTTGGCCGCTGATATGTTGGCAGGTGCCATTTATGCACAAGTAGGGGACAGTCTTTTAGGAAGTGGTCTCCCCACCAAAGTCGCGGTTCACGCCATCGTAGGTGGTCTGATTGGAGAGGCCGCCGGAGGTGATTTCACTACTTCAGCGTTGGCTGCCGGAGCCAATAAAGCCTTGATTCAGATGGTTGGGGACAAAATTTTCCCTGGTGTTGCGCATGATCAGGCTCTAGCCATGACATCTCAACTCCTGGGCATGGTCGTCGCTGCTGGCGCTGGTGGTAGCGATAAGGATCAACAGGTCGCGGGTTGGGTATCGCAACTTGCCACCGTTCATAATTACCTAACACATGAACAAAGAGAGAAGCTAGCCAAAGAAATTGACTCGGCTTGTAAGGGCGAAGTCGGATGTATTAAAGATGTTCTAAATAAAGCGAAACCTTTGGCGGATAGCCAAAATGGATTCTCAGTAGCCGAGCAAGCACAATATGACCAGGCTCAGACCATTCTGGGCAGTAAGTTGCTTGAAAATTGCCAGACAAGTTTTTGCAAAACTTTCACGTTGATAGAAATGCAGCGGGCGGGTTTAGAGTGTGGGACTATTTCTTGTTTGCGTGAATCCGCTGGTTCTATTCAAAAATCACAATACCTGGCGCAAGAACAATGGGGTAAGCTTCTTCTCGACGCCTTAGGTGATGGAGGGGCTATCGCGGGGGCCTTGGCGCCGATATTAACTGCTCCGAAGGGGCTGAGTGGCGCTGGAGCGATCGTTGATGATGTAGGTTTGGGTGCAGCAACTGGTGGTACTGATGCTCTGGTGGTAGGTACAAAAGCAACTGGCGGGGCGGTAGATCGTGCTACTACTGGGATTGAGTGGGGTAAGGGTATCCAAGGTCAAGGAATGCCTTGGGAGGATTACCTTGGGACGCAACTGCCAGCGGGCTCTCGACTACCGCCGAACTTCAAGACGTTTGACTTTTTTGATAGAACGACCGGTGTTGCGACCAGTGCAAAAACACTTGATACGACCACAGCGGCTAAAATTGCCAATCCAAGTCAGGTTTATTCATCGCTCAAAGGAAATATTGATACAGCCGCAGGGTTTACTGAGTACGGTTTGAAGGATGTAACAGTATCCTCTAGTCAAATTACTAGTCGTGAATTGCAAGTGGCAGTTCCAAAATCTACGACGAGTGCTCAGTGGGATCAAATTAATAGAGCTATTGAGTATGGTCAGGGTAAAGGCGTTACGGTAAAAATTACCAAGGTGGATTAAGATGAATGATGTCGTGAAAACAGCTTGGGCAGATGCGAAAATAAATAAGGATTTTATTTCCATAAAGACTTTTTCTGGCTATCGAAGTAGCCAAGCGGACCCGCAAGGTGTGGAACATTTTTTAAGCCCTGACGTTGCCGATAAAGAGCTAGGCTTTGCTGTGCTTGACGCCTTGGCTCATAGCCGATTTGTGCTTCCCGAGCCGCGAAAGGATGTTTGGATTCATCCTGAAGCTACTTTTGATATGGAGTTATACGACTACAACTTGACCAATCAACGATATGATCAATGGGTTGGCAGTACTTTGGAGCGCTATGGCTACAAGACTAAACGTGCATTATTTAAAGATATGAAGAAATGCAGTATCGAAAGTAATAGGGGGCAGATAACTATTCGTCCTAGCTATCATGAAAAGCTAGAAGCCTGGAGTGGTAAGGGAGTAAGTGAGAGTGACTATGTCATTATCCCCAGTGGCAGTAGCCCTTCTGATGTAGGTGCGGCCTTACGCTTGGCTTTTAGTCGGTGCACCTAATGTGTAGGGGATAGGATAACGGGGACAGACCATTTTTCAGTGATGTAAGAACGTGGTTTGTCCCCGTTTTTCCAATCGGGCGCAGAGCCTGGAGTGAATTTGTGGGGATCCTTCAGGGGCTGTCCCCGTTTTTACACAACCCTTGAGGGCGCCAAATGGAATTGAAATTTTATCATGTTGAAGGGGGGTAAACCCCCCTCCTGTGGGGCAGGTTTTTGATACTGTAGCCGAGGTGGCTTTCGGTCAGAAGGACGCGCAACGTTACGATCTTTATGTTTGTAGTGTACTGGACGCAATCGCTCAAATACCGAAGCATTGTGATCGAATGCTAGAGGCTATTGCCTCGATCGAGGAGGGGGTTCAGGCTTCAACCATTGAGGGGGGATGATGTCCTATTGCGTATTAACGCTTCAGGTGTACAGGTCGATATTCTGGCTAATGACGAATGGATCGGGCAGCCGAAAGGTAAGTTTACTTTGCAGGAGTGGCGCGCGATCCTGGAGCACTGGAAGTACCTTCTGGAACTACCCAAAGGCTCTAATGAAGTCGTTATAGTCAAGTTGCCATAAGCAAAAAAGGGGATAGGTTCTGTGGAAAAAAAGGGGAGTAACGGGGACAAACCATGTTTTCTGTGATGTAAAAAACGTGGTCTGTCCCCGTTTTTCTCGAAAAATGACATGCTAGATCACCCTGCGACTCTACCCAGTACTCTCATACGGGAAAGGTGAATCCTGATGCTATGCATAAAGCTATCAGTAAGTATTTGCCACCCATGGTACGTGGTAAGCCGGCTACGTATACTCCTGGGCAAATAAGCTCGGGGTTGCAGAAAGCCTATGGCGATATAGGGCGGCCCGAATTGTTTGACTCAATCAAGCACCTGATTAAATAGGTATGCAAGCATGACTGATAAACAAATATATGAATTAACCATTGGTGATCTTGCTAGTTTTGGTGTTTGGTACTTTCCTATGGATGAATCTGCGGAAGATGAGCTAACAGCCCGTCCTCTCCTTGATAAGGAGACTTGTACTGACGCTCAAATAATCGTTCGCGCTAGTTTTGTTGGGAAAAATGGTTCTAGTTACTTAGGTTATCTGTACTGGGATGATGGTGGGGAAGTTGAGTACTTAAAACCTGTCATTCTTCTTGAGGATGGCTCCTTTGTTACATTCTGGAATGGGATGATTGAGCCTTCTTGGGCAGACTACTCTGCAAGAGCTCAAGAGCTAAGGAGTGGGCTTCCTTTTTCATATATTTCAGAGTCTCTTCTCGAGCTGCCTAAAATTTCAGGAAGGCTTGAAGGACTATATTATTTAGATGGAGATCACATTTCCTGGGTAAGTTGATGGTCCAAAAGGAACAGGGCAAGCTTTACGGGAAGACGAGATTAGTTCTGGTGGTAAAGGTGCATGGAATAAAGAGCTGAATAAGCCTGTGCCGAATACCGTATATAAAGTCGATGGGAATAAAACCTTCCAAACAGATGGCTTGGGCCGCGTTGAGAAAGTCGAGTCAAATCTTTCATTGACTAAAAATGATCGGAATACATATCAGGGGCGGTAACGGGGACAGACCACGTTTTCAGTGATGTAAAAACGTGGTCTGTCCCCGTTTCTGTCAGGGGTAAAATAAAAAACGGCGACCTTGTAACAGCTATACAACCTTCACCTCAGCAAATGGCGAATTTTGGATTATGAAAACTTTAGATAGTCTGGTGATATTTTGGAGTGTTAAAGACGCGATAACTGGCGAAGTTTATCAAGGCGAAGTCAGTGGTTTGGTTTTTTATGGCTATTGGTCCTCGGGCTTTACTGAGGAGTTGGCTAAGGACCTCCCTTCCTTTGAAGCTATTTGGAGTGGAGGCGCAGAATTTAAGTCGCGATTGTGGAAGGGTGAGACGCTGAGTGATCTATCAATAGAACTTAGGATAAGATCCTGGCCGGCTGAGAGTGTATGGCCTCTTCTTATTCAGGCATCACTTGAGTGGTTCGTTAGTCGTGGTGCTACGATTGCTTGGTGCGGTACGGAATACAGCAGTCCGTCTATTAAGGTTTTTTGTGTCGATGATGATCAGTGGGATGGAAGTGTATATGCCGTTTATAGCGATAAAGCAGGATTGCTTCTAGGCTCTGATTTGTCAGCCGAATATAGGGAGCTTGAGTCATTCGAGCTGGAAATGGCATATAAAATTGCATTCGGGATTTCGTAGTAGGGGGTAATAAGGGAAGCCCTGCAATTAAAAGCTGTAGGGCGAGTTGGCTTTTAGCCTTGACTTGAGGCCGGCTAATGGGTGTCTCCTTTCTCTGCAAAAATGATACATTCTGGATAAGAGAATGTATGAGTGTAACTGGGAAGTTATAGAGAGTTTTTCATCGCCAAAGGAGTATGAGCGATTTCTTGCCTGGATCACTGAGCAGGTTAAAGCTGGGGTCGTAGAGCAGACTCTCGTTCAGGAAAACTATACGGGGTCAGAATTTGAAGAGAAGTGGTTCAAATGCATGATGTCAAGTGAAGCATGGAGATTGGTTTTCCCTCAAGATCCATTTCATGGCTATTGGGGGCCAGTATAGAAGGAAAGCGGAGACAGGCTAACGGCTAACTAGCTGATGGGTCTGTAAAAACTTAAGAAGTTTGGTCTTGCTCTCTTAGGTGGAAAATCTGATCCAAGAAGAGCTTTATTAGTTTTTGAGAAAAAGGGGACAGATTTATTTTCTCTTTTGCTACGCTGAAAGCTTCCACGGACGGATGAGTCATCCGCACCACGTTGTGCAACGTGGCCAAGAGCGGCGAGGTCAGGGTAGACGGAGGATTGATTTGAGAAAATAAATCTGTCCCCTTATTCCATCAAAGGTATGAATGATCCCGCTGCACAAGCCGCACGTCAAAGGGCTTTAGATTCTATTTATCGTATTGAATCGGCTTTAAATGGTGTAGGTATATGAATTTTCGTGACCTAGAAAGAAATGAATCTGTTGGTTGGTTGTCAGAGCAAAATCCATCCGCGCTAACGGAATGGTATCTCTCAGTACGTGACATTCCTCTTGCTCAGTTGGGGGTGGGAGATATTTGTCGTTCGTTAAGACAAAATTTGTTCGTTTGTGAAATATTACACGTGGCTGTAGAGATACTAAATAACGATGTGTTGGCAGGCGAACGCTATGATGGTGAACTGATTTCTGCTATTGCGGGCTTGGATTTGAGTTTTTTTCGGGAGAACTCAAGTGTGGTGCCACAGATTGTTCAAGCATTGCATGAGGTTATCCAATTGACTAATGATGCGGAGTTGCTAAGAGATTCTTTGGGTCTAATAAAAATCTTGAAAAATTCAATGAGTGAAGCTTTTTAGAAAAGCGGAAAGAAAGAGAAGGAAGGGGTAGATTTGAATGGCACTTACTTAACGGCTAACTAGCTGATGTATCTATAAAAAATGACGAAGTTTGGCCTTGCTCTCTTAGGTGGAAAACCTGCTCCAAGAAGAGCTCTATTAGTTTCTTGGTTTTTAAGGATTATTCAATGCACTATTTCGGCACGTCCCTCCTACTATCCATGACATTGCTCTTGTCAGCCTGCAACACTACCCCCTACGACAAGGCTACCATCTACTACGACCGAACACAGTTTCCTGCACAACTTGTCAAGGACTACCCAGGACTGAGCAGCCCCGTTTTGCAACATGGCCGTTGCTCTCTGATCGTATCTACCCCGGGTTCGAATACCGGCACCTACTATTTCTGCACCTACGCGTTGACCGCCAATGATCTGTACGTTCAGGGTTGGGACGCCAAGGCGTTGAAATACGTCGAGATCGCTCATGTGGATATATCGACGCTTAAAAACATCGCCTTGCACACGATTTTTCGGACCAGTCAGCTCCAGATGACGGAAGAACGGCGTCAATTGGCGTTGAGCGCGTCTATAGATGAGGGGGGCTATATCGACTCGGCAGCTACCAAGGAACTGTTTGAGGCAATTAAACGCAAGGGTGTGCCGGTGGTTAAAAGCGAAGGCATGATCAGCCCACCAGCGGGGCCCTCTCCGATGTTCATTCCGGTGGTTATTACGAAATGAATAGAGAAAGAGCTGGCCGACCGCTTTACCGGCTAATGGGTGTCCCCTTTTTTCTGTGGAGTTCGATAAAAGGGTAACGGGGTTTTATGATGTTTTTAAGGTCAAGGGTTGTGATTGATGCTTTGTTTAGGTACCGGAATTATGTCGCAATTGGGCTGTTATTTGCTTCGGTCTTGAATGCTGTTCTAAAATTTAATGGTGGATGGGGGCGTTTTTTTCTAATGATTGTAGTTCAGCTGTTATTTGTGCAAGCTGTCTGGAATTATTTGAGAGGGGCTAGGATCGCTATCGGACCTAGCAGCTTGGGCGAAGATGCTGATCCTGAGTGGCGAGCTGCTTTAGCGATATTCTCTTTCACTCTATACGTAATCGTTTTTTTTCTAGATTTTGAAAGCGGTCTGTGAAAAAATCAAAAAGATGCGCGAGAAAGGGGGTGGGTTTTAAAGGGTGACGTGGTCTGTCCCCGTTTTTACTGTTTTCGTTTCGTGGACATGGTTTAAGGTTGAATAATGGAAGGCATTAAGTTGGTCGATAGTTTGGCTTCGGCGATAACCCGAGGGCAGATATTCCGACTCCCTGCCCGATGGCCGTATGAAGAAATTGTAGATTTTATGGTTCTCGATATTCCCGACGAGCAATACGGGCATTCTATAGCCGTTGCTTCAGGTAATAAGGCGGGGCTTTTAGTGGTGCGTTTGCCTGTGGAAAGTCGTTTGCCAGGTACTTGGGGCCTTTCAAGGGAGTGGGTAGTCAAAAACTGGGCTAAATGGATATATCCCGACTGCCCTGTTGAGAAGGTTTATCTGTTTAAGCAGGCAGATGTTCCATTTAGTTTGATAGAGCGTTAATTGTTATTGTGTAATTGTGCGATGGTTACCGTTCGTGCGGTTATGGTGGGAGAGGTCGATTGGCTTGTGTTCCTTCTCAGGCGAAGAGGCAGGAATTAATCTGACCCTTTTCTGTTAATTGGTTTGGGAGTCACGGGGGGCGCGTTGTCCATACCGTTTCTTAAGTGGGGAGCGTGCTCTATCCCTAGATGCACTGATGGATTGTGCGTCAAAGTTAAACCCAGATAACTTTCGGAAAGCTAATGATGAGTTTCGAGTTGTTGGGTTTTGGTGATTTAGGTTCTGTGCATATCGGTATGACTCGCGATCAATCGAGGGCATTATTGGGGCGCGGTTTTGAGGAGTTTTTAAAAGCTGCTGATTCTACAGTTCCAACTGACGCGTACGATGATTTAGGAGTACACGTTTATTTTGATGAGGGTTACAGGGTCATCGGCGTGGAGTTCTTGAAATGGAGCGATCTCAGTTGGCGCGGACAGCGTTTGTCCGGTGCAGATGTACTTAAAGTTCAGCAGTACATGGTTGCGGAAGGTGAGGCCCTGAACTTTAATGGCTCAGGGTTTGATGTGAACGGATTGGGTCTTAGAGTTTATGCGCCTGATCTTGATATCGGTGAAGAGGAAGCTGTGATAGAGACAGTTTATGTGAGTTTTGTAAAAGATAAATAAGTTGTTGTAAATCATTTGGATATGAGCAAGGCGCCTTAATTTTTTACGGCGGATTAATCTCCGGTTGTCCACATTTCATCAAACGTGGACAAGTGGCGTTCGCTTTTTTTTATGGTGTCAAAGGATATTTTTGATTTCGGCTTTGATACACCGAGGAGTCTGGTTTGGGGCTGCTGCGCAGCCCAGCGGGAGCAAGCTCCCTCGCCACGGGGTTTGTGGTGTCAGGAAGCGAAGCGGCACGAGTCATTCATTTGTGTCGGAAGGATCACCGGCCCCGAACCGAAACATCCCACAGTTTTTTAGGGTTGCCGCTCGGAAATGCGCTCTCTAACCTTTGAACGTCGCTGCCTAATCAGCGACCGGGTGTGGAAACCTGAATTTAGTAGGGCATGGCTGAACATCGTGTTGCCGACGTCTCGTTTCGTCTGCAAACTGCGTCTTGGCGGCTGTGCGTGGGCAGACTTCGGTCTGGCCGGGTCCTGCTAACCGGTATTTCCACCCCGCGTACCGCTGCCACCTATTGTCGCGTGGAAACGACACAGAGATGGCTCCAATTTTTAAGCAGGAGCATTGAATATGGATAAGTCAGTCCCCGACCCACCCTTCAACAAAACCAACCCTCTTTCCGGCTTCGACTCCATCGAAGACCTACTCAAAGACCGAGCCGCCGCCGAGCGGGCACTCAATCATTACCTCAATCCAAAAAAACCAGAGCCAAGCACCGATCCGCGCATCGACAGCCTGTTCTCCGTCACCGCCAAAGCCGACGCTGACACGCTGCTGACCAGCACCTCCGAAACCCTGGCCTCGATAAAAGCCATGGCCGAGGACCTGGCCTTTGAAGTGGAGGGCACGCGGCGCAGTGTGGCGTTGGGGATTCATCAGTTGGTGGAGTTGTGCCAGTTGCTGGTGGACAAGGCGTTGGATCAGCTTGAAGTGCCGGCCAGTCCGGCACCTTGATCCCCTCGCCACGGAAGTTGATCGTTCCCATGCTCCGCGTGGGAATGTAGCCCGGGACGCTCTGCGTCCCTTTCCAAAGCCGAACGCGGAGCGTCCGTGGAGGCATTCCCACGCGGAGCGTGGGAACGATCGGCAACGATCAGGCGGGTTACTGCATCAACACCTCAACCACCCCATCCGCCGTCATGTTCACTTTGCTGGTGCCTGCTTCGACTTCCGGCGTGACGGATTCAGCATCCATGGACGCCGCTTTCATCATCATCTGCGGGCGCATGTAGGGCTGTGGGTAGCCGTTGCTGTTGAGGTTCAGGTTGACGATTTTGTAACCCTTGCCGCCCAGGGCTTCGGTGGCCAGTTGGGCGCGGGCTTTGAAGGCGTTGACGGCGTCCTTGAGCAGGGCGTCTTCGCTGGTCTGGCGGGTGGCGGTGGAGATGGTGAAGTCCATGCCGCCCATTTTCAGGTCGGTGAGCAACTCGCCGGTGAGTTTGGACAGGGCCGCGAAGTCGGCGCTTTCCAGGCGCAGTTCAGCGCGTTCGCGCCAGCCGGTGATTTTCTGGCCTTTGTTGTCGTAGACCGGGTAACTGTTACGGCTGCCCTGGCGCAGGGTGATGTCCTTGACCTGCTTGGCCTGGCCGATGGCTTTGTTCAGCGTGGTGGTGACGGCCGCAGCGAGTTTGGCCGGGTCGGTGTTTTGTTCCTCGGTGTAGAGGGTGACGATCATCAGGTCGCGGGCGACTTCCTGGCTGGCTTCGGCGCGCAGGGAAATCTGGTTGTAGTGAAGCTCATCGGCGGCCAGGGCCGGCAGGCTGGCGACGGTGCCGAGGCTGAGGGCGAGCAGGGCGGCGTGACGACTGAACGTTTGCATGAAAGCTCCTTGGGATGAGGCGCAGGGGTGAGATCCGGGCCTGCGTGAACGGTAAGACTCTAGCTTTTATGGGCGGGTTCGCACAGTTACAACTTCTATACAGATGCGAAGGTCAGGGGAGCTTTTGTGGCGAGGGGATTTATCCCCGCTGGACTGCGCAGCAGTCCCAGAATTGTCATGATCTAGCTCAGCGTGGTGCCCGACCTTATTTTGGGGGCCGCTTCGCGCCCCAGCGGGGATAAATCCCCTCGCCACAATGGTTAGTGTGTCATTTCGGGGCTGTGGCGCTTTGCCGCATAGCTGCCTGTGCACGTCGCGCCTTGGTTATACTCCGTGCGATCCGCCTGGAGCGCTCATCAGGAGAGCTCATGCTCGCCCCTTTGCAAATGACTTCCGCCTCTCGCCAGAACCTCTGGCGTCTGACGTTTATCCGCATTCTGGTCCTGGCCGCCCAGGCCGGGTCCGTGGGGCTCGCCTATTGGTTCGAGCTGCTGCCGCTGCCGTGGCTGCAATTGGCGATCACCCTGGCCTGCTCTTCGATACTGTGCGCGCTGACCGCCATCCGTCTGCGCACCTCGTGGCCGGTAACTGAGCTGGAATACGCCGTGCAACTGGCCTGCGATCTGTTTATCCACAGCGCGTTGCTGTATTTCTCCGGCGGCTCCACCAACCCTTTTGTGTCCTATTACCTGGTGCCGCTGACCATCGCCGCGGTGACGTTGCCGTGGCGGTATTCGCTGATCCTGTCCGGCATCGCCCTGGCGCTGTACACCTTGTTGCTGGCGCGCTTCTATCCGCTGGAAACTTTCCCTATCGCTCGGGAAAACCTGCAGATCTACGGCATGTGGCTGAGTTTCGCCCTGGCGGCGGCGGTCATTACGTTTTTTGCTGCGCGCATGGCCGAAGAGTTGCGTCGTCAAGAAGAGCTGCGGGCCATTCGCCGTGAAGAGGGCCTGCGGGACGAGCAATTGCTGGCCGTGGCGACCCAGGCCGCGGGTGCCGCCCATGAGTTGGGCACGCCGTTGGCCACCATGAGCGTACTGCTCAAGGAGATGCGCCAGGATCATCACGACCCGGCGCTGCAGGAAGACCTCGGTGTGTTGCAGGATCAGGTCCAGCTCTGCAAGGAAACCCTGCAGTACCTGGTGCGTGCCGCCGAGGCCAATCGCCGGCTGGCCATCGACATGCAGGACGTCACCGACTGGCTCGACGAGGCCCTGAATCGCTGGCACCTGATGCGCCCGGAGGCCAGTTATCGCTTCCAGCGTCTGGGTCAAGGACCGGTGCCGCGCATGGCGCCGCCGCCGGACCTGACCCAGGCGTTGCTCAACTTGTTGAACAACGCCGCCGACGCCTGCCCCGAAGGCCTGGAAGTGGCGCTGGACTGGAATGCCTACGAGCTGACCATCAGCATCCGCGACCATGGCGCCGGTGTGCCGCTGGCGATTGCCGAGCAAATCGGCAAGCCGTTCTACACCACCAAGGGCAAAGGTTTCGGCCTGGGCCTGTTTTTGAGCAAGGCCAGCGTGACACGCGCCGGCGGCTCGGTGAAACTCTACCCCCATGAGGAGGGCGGCACGCTCACCGAGCTGCGCCTGCCCCATGCCGACCGAGGAGACGAACATGAGTGACGAGATCCAAGTCGACGGCGAAGAACTGCCGCATCTGTTGCTGGTGGACGACGACGCCACCTTCACCCGCGTCATGGCCCGGGCCATGTCCCGTCGGGGCTTTCGCGTGAGCACCGCAGGTTCCGCCGAGGAAGGTTTGAGCATCGCCCAGGCCGACCTGCCGGACTACGCCGCGCTGGATTTAAAAATGGACGGCGACTCGGGCTTGGTGCTGTTGCCCAAGCTGCTGGAGCTGGACCCGGAAATGCGCGTGGTGATCCTCACCGGTTACTCGAGCATCGCCACCGCGGTCGAGGCGATCAAGCGCGGCGCCTGCAATTACCTGTGCAAACCGGCCGACGCCGATGACGTGCTGGCCGCCCTGTTGTCCGAACACGCCGATCTGGACACCCTGGTGCCGGAAAACCCCATGTCGGTGGACCGCCTGCAATGGGAGCATATCCAGCGGGTGCTGACCGAGCACGAAGGCAACATTTCCGCCACTGCCCGCGCCTTGGGCATGCACCGGCGTACCTTGCAGCGCAAATTGCAGAAGCGCCCCGTGCGTCGCTGAACCTGCGCTGAACAGATGTTGTCCACCCTCGCGGCAAATCGGGCCGTTGTTCTATGATCGGCCCGAGTTTTTTTTCTTTACAGAGCCTTAACCATGAATCAGAACGCTGAATATTCCGCGGTCAATGATGCGGTGCGCGGGCAGTTTTTCCGCCGTGTCTGGCAAATGACCACGCCGTACTGGCGCAGTGAGGAGAAGGGCAAGGCCTGGACGCTGTTAATTGCCGTCATCGTGCTGTCGTTGTTCAGCGTGGCGATTTCGGTGTGGATCAACAGTTGGTACAAGGATTTCTATAACGCCTTGCAGGAGAAGGACAGCGTCGCGTTCTGGCGGTTGATCCTGTATTTCTGCGGCATCGCCGCGGTGGCGATCCTGGGCGCGGTGTATCGCTTGTACCTCACGCAGATGCTCACCATTCGCTGGCGGGCCTGGCTCACGGAGAAACACTTCGCCCGTTGGCTCAATGACAAGAATTACTACCGGCTGGAGCAGGGCGGTTACACCGATAACCCGGACCAGCGGATCTCCGAAGACCTCAACAGTTTTACCAGCAACACCTTGGGCCTGGGCCTGGGGCTGCTGCGCACCGTGGTCAGCCTGGTGTCGTTCTCGATCATTTTGTGGGGCGTGTCGGGCAGCATCCAGGTATTTGGCTACACCATCCCCGGCTACATGTTCTGGTGTGCGCTGGTGTATGCGGCGGTGGGCAGTTGGCTGACGCACCTGATCGGTCGTCGCTTGATCAGCCTGAACAACAACCAGCAACGCTTTGAAGCCGACCTGCGTTTTTCCATGGTGCGGGTGCGTGAGAACGCCGAGAGCATTGCCTTGTACAACGGCGAACCCAACGAGAACCGCCGCTTGAGTGGCCGCTTTGGTCTGGTCTGGCATAACTTCTGGGACATCATGCGGGTGTCCAAGCGCTTGACCTTCTTCACCTCCGGCTACGGCCAGATTGCGATCATCTTCCCGTTCATCGTCGCCGCGCCGCGCTACTTCGCCGGCAAAATCCAGCTGGGCGAGCTTATGCAGATCAACTCGGCGTTCGGCAATGTGCAGGAGAATTTCAGTTGGTTCATCAGCGCGTACACCGACCTCGCCGCGTGGCGCGCCACGTGTGACCGTCTGCTGAGCTTCCGCCAGGCCATGAGCGACAACGAAGACCGCGTACCGGCCATCGATGTGCAGAACCAAGGTCATGCATTGAAAGTGCAAAACCTGGGGTTGGACCTGGCCGATGGCCGCCATCTGCTCAGCCACACCAACATGACCGTTGAGCCGGGCGAGCGGGTGATGCTCAGCGGGCGTTCGGGCAGCGGTAAATCCACCCTGTTCCGGGCAATGGGGCATTTGTGGCCGGATGGCCACGGCGCGATCCGGTTGCCCGCGGCGCGTTATCTGTTCCTGCCGCAAAAACCCTATCTGCCCATTGGCACCTTGCGCGAAGCGCTGAGTTATCCACAACCGGGCGACACGTACCCGCCAGAGCGTTATGCCCAAGTGCTGGAAACCTGTCGCCTGCCGCATCTGGTGGCGCGACTGGACGAAGCCAACCATTGGCAGCGCATGCTCTCGCCCGGCGAGCAGCAACGCCTGGCGTTCGCCCGCGCATTGCTCTACGCACCACAATGGTTGTATATGGACGAAGCCACGTCGGCGATGGACGAAGAAGATGAAGCGACGCTGTACCAGGCGCTGATTGACCAGTTGCCGGGGCTGAGCATTGTCAGCGTTGGCCATCGCAGCAGTTTGAAACGGTTCCATCCGCGACATGTGCGTATCGAAAATGGCCAACTGGTGGAGCAAGCTGTAGTCGCCTGATTGTCATTGCCGAACACCGTTGTGGCGAGGGGATTTATCCCCGTTGGGTGCGAAGCGCCCCTTCAAAATCAAAGGTCAACGATATTGATCTGCTGGTAGATCAAGAGGGCTGCTCCGCAGCCCAGCGGGGATAAATCCCCTCGCCACAACGGTGCATGGCGGCAAACTTTGCCAAGACCGCCAGGGAGCACGGTGATCGTACAACCACGTTGCGCTATCATGATGCGCATTCAGCCGCTTGCCGAGACACAGACACATGGAAAGACCGATCGACGTACCACGCCTTCCCCGCAAGCGCCGCAGCCTGGCGCAGGAGCTGGTGACGGTGTTGACCGAGCAGATTCGCGACGGTCTTCTCAAGCGTGGCGATAAATTGCCCACCGAGTCGGCGATCATGGAAGCCCATGGCGTCAGCCGCACCGTGGTGCGCGAGGCGATTTCCCGTTTGCAGGCCGCCGGCCAGGTGGAAACCCGCCACGGCATCGGCACCTTCGTGCTGGACACGCCCAGCCCGAGCGGCTTTCGCATCGACCCGGCGACGGTGGTCACCTTGCGTGACGTGCTGGCGATCCTGGAGTTGCGCATCAGCCTGGAAGTGGAATCGGCAGGCCTTGCAGCCCAGCGCCGCAGCGACGAGCAACTGGCTGCGATGCGCGCAGCCCTGGATGCGCTGAACGAAAGCGCCGCCCACGCCAGCGACGCGGTGGCCTCGGACTTCGCCTTCCACCTGGAAATCGCCCTGTCCACCGGCAACCGCTACTTCACTGACATCATGACCCACCTGGGCACCAGCATCATCCCACGCACCCGGTTGAATTCGGCGCGCCTGGCCCACGACGACCACCAGCACTACATGGACCGCCTGAGCCGTGAGCACGAGGAAATCTACGAAGCCATCGCCCGCCAGGACTCCGACGCGGCCCGTGCGGCCATGCGCTTGCACCTGACCAACAGCCGCGAACGGCTGCGCCAAGCTCATGAAGAGGCGCAAGCGCAGGGCTGAATCGCTCACTGCTCTGCTGGCAAGGATGCTGTCGTGGCGAGGGAGCTTGCTCCCGCTGGGCTGCGAAGCGGCCCCTCAGCTCTTTCGGTCGATCGCCGTTCAACAGGTTGGCGACTGCTTCGCAGTCGAACGGGAGCAAGCTCCCTCGCCACAGCGGTCCCGTGTTTGGTTCGAGTTCAATAAGCCCTACACCTTAATCCGCAACTTGAAGAGCGGTCCGCTGCCTCGCAGGGCAAGATTCCTCAGTTTGCCAGCAAACCTCAAAGGCCCGATCTCAAAGGCTTTTCGCCAAACTCCGCGCACCTGACCCCCGACAAAAGACGAAATGCAGTTGACGTTCGTATTTTAAGTTGTACGATGACTTACAACTTCTCTTGAAGCTGAACCGTTTCCTACAACACAACATTTGCGTCCAGGGTGTTCGAATAATGAATCCACAAGAACTGAAGTCCATCCTCTCGTCTGGCCTGCTGTCTTTCCCGGTCACCGATTTCACTGCTCAAGGCGATTTCAATCGCGACAGCTACGTCAAGCGCCTCGAGTGGCTGGCCCCGTATGGCGCCTCGGCACTTTTCGCGGCCGGTGGCACCGGTGAGTTTTTCTCCCTGGCCGCCAGCGAGTATTCGCAAGTCATCAAGACAGCTGTTGATACCTGCGCCACCAGCGTGCCAATCCTCGCCGGTGTCGGCGGTGCTACCCGTCAGGCCATCGAGTACGCTCAGGAAGCCGAGCGTCTGGGCGCCAAGGGCCTGTTGCTGCTGCCGCACTACCTGACTGAAGCCAGCCAGGACGGCGTAGCCGCCCACGTTGAAGCCGTGTGCAAATCGGTGAAGATCGGCGTGGTGGTTTACAACCGCAACGTCTGCCGCCTGAACGCCACGCACTTGGAGCAACTGGCCGAGCGCTGCCCGAACCTGATCGGCTACAAGGATGGCCTGGGCGATATCGAACTAATGGTGTCGATCCGCCGTCGTCTCGGCGATCGTTTCAGCTACCTGGGCGGCCTGCCGACCGCAGAAGTCTATGCCGCGGCCTACAAGGCCCTGGGCGTGCCGGTCTACTCCTCGGCGGTGTTCAACTTCATTCCGAAAACCGCGATGGATTTCTACCACGCCATTTCCCGTGAAGATCACGCGACCGTCGGCAAGATCATCGACGACTTCTTCCTGCCTTACCTGGACATTCGTAACCGCAAGGCCGGTTATGCCGTGAGCATCGTCAAGGCTGGCGCGAAGATCGTCGGCTACGACGCAGGTCCTGTGCGTACGCCGCTGACCGATCTGCTGCCGGAAGAATACGAAGCCCTGGCCGCGCTGATCGACAAGCAAGGCAAGCAGTAACAGACCCGACAAAGCCGCTGAGCAATCAGCGGCTTTTTGCGTAAGGCTTGATCGTTCCCACGCTCCGCGTGGGCACGCAGCCAGGGACGCTCTGCGTTCCTAGACAGCTATTGTAGAAGGAGTAGCTCCGTGGCAGATTCAAAGCGTTTCGATAACTACATCAACGGTCAGTGGGTGGCCGGTGCCGACTATTGCACCAACATCAACCCGTCTGACTTGTCCGATGTCATTGGTGAATACGCCAAGGCTGATGCAGCTCAAGTCAATGCCGCCATCGAAGCCGCCCGCGCCGCGTTCCCGGCCTGGTCGACCTCGGGCATCCAGGCCCGTCACGATGCGCTGGACAAAGTCGGCAGCGAGATCCTCGCCCGTCGCGAAGAACTCGGCCAACTGTTGGCCCGGGAGGAGGGCAAGACCCTGCCCGAAGCCATTGGCGAAGTGACCCGCGCCGGCAACATTTTCAAGTTTTTCGCTGGCGAGTGCCTGCGCCTGTCGGGCGATTACCTGCCGTCGGTGCGCCCGGGCGTCAACGTCGAAGTCACCCGTGAAGCGTTGGGTGTGGTCGGTTTGATCACGCCGTGGAACTTCCCGATCGCGATCCCTGCCTGGAAGATCGCCCCGGCGCTGGCCTACGGCAACTGTGTGGTGATCAAACCCGCCGAATTGGTGCCAGGTTGTGCCTGGGCCCTGGCGGACATCATTTCCCGCGCCGGTTTCCCGGCCGGTGTGTTCAACCTGGTGATGGGCAGCGGCCGTGTGGTCGGTGAAGTCCTGGTCAACAGCCCGAAGGTCGACGGTATCAGCTTCACCGGTTCCGTGGGCGTGGGGCGGCAGATCGCGGTCAATTGCGTGGCGCGCCAGGCCAAGGTGCAACTGGAGATGGGCGGCAAGAACCCGCAGGTCATCCTCGACGACGCCGATCTCAAACAGGCTGTCGAACTGGCGGTGCAGAGCGCGTTCTACTCCACCGGCCAGCGTTGCACGGCTTCGAGCCGCCTGATCGTGACCGCCGGCATCCACGACAAGTTCGTCGCTGCCATGGCCGAGCGCATGCAGTCGATCAAGGTCGGTCATGCCTTGAAGGCAGGCACCGATATCGGGCCGGTGGTTTCCGAAGCCCAGCTCAACCAGGACTTGAAGTACATCGACATCGGCCAGAGCGAAGGTGCGCGGCTGGTCAGCGGTGGCGGCCTGGTGACGTGTGACACCGAAGGTTATTTCCTGGCGCCGACACTGTTCGCTGACAGCGAAGCCTCGATGCGCATCAGCCGCGAAGAAATCTTTGGCCCGGTGGCCAACGTCGTGCGTGTGGCCGATTATGAAGCGGCGCTGGCGATGGCCAACGACACCGAGTTCGGGCTGTCCGCCGGTATCGCCACCACCTCGCTCAAATATGCCAACCACTTCAAGCGTCATTCCCAGGCGGGCATGGTGATGGTCAATCTGCCGACCGCCGGCGTGGATTACCATGTACCGTTCGGCGGCCGCAAAGGTTCGTCCTATGGCTCGCGCGAGCAAGGTCGCTATGCGCAAGAGTTCTACACCGTGGTGAAAACTTCTTACATCGGATCGTAATTGCGACACCGGCCGGAGCGGGACAACCCGCCCGGCCGTACAACCAGATTTCCCGTATAAAAATAAATAGTGGAAGTAGATTTAAATGCAAGAAACCAAGCCGACTCGCGTCCGCTATTTGATCCTGCTCATGCTGTTTCTGGTGACAACGATCAACTATGCCGACCGCGCAACCATCGCTATCGCCGGCTCCAGCCTGCAGAAAGACCTCGGCATCGATGCCGTTACCCTCGGTTATATCTTCTCCGCCTTCGGCTGGGCCTACGTGGCCGGGCAGATCCCGGGCGGCTGGCTGCTTGACCGGTTCGGGTCGAAAAAAATCTATGCCTTGAGCATTTTTACCTGGTCGCTGTTCACCGTGCTGCAAGGCTATGTCGGTGAATTCGGTGTCTCCACCGCCGTGGTGGCGCTGTTCATGCTGCGTTTTCTGGTGGGGCTGGCCGAGGCGCCTTCCTTCCCGGGTAACGCCCGCATCGTCGCGGCCTGGTTCCCCACCGCTGAACGCGGCACCGCTTCGGCGATTTTCAACTCCGCCCAGTATTTCGCCACGGTGTTGTTTGCGCCGCTGATGGGTTGGATCGTCTACCGCTTTGGCTGGCAGCACGTGTTCATCGTGATGGGCGTGGTCGGTATCGTGTTCTCGCTGGTCTGGCTGAAGGTTATCCACAGCCCGCGTCAGCACCCGATGATCAATGAGGCCGAGTTCAATCACATCGCCGCCAACGGCGCGATGGTCGACATGGACCAGGACAAGGGCAGGGGTAAGAAGACCGACGGTCCGAAGTGGGATTACATCCGCCAACTGCTGACCAACCGCATGATGCTCGGCGTGTACCTGGGCCAATACTGCATCAACGGCATCACCTACTTCTTCCTGACCTGGTTCCCGGTGTACCTGGTGCAGGAGCGCGGCATGACCATCCTCAAGGCTGGTTTCATCGCCTCCTTGCCGGCCATCTGCGGCTTCATCGGCGGCGTGCTCGGCGGGGTGATTTCCGACTACCTGCTGCGCAAGGGCCACTCGCTGACCTTCGCTCGCAAGGCGCCGATCATCGCCGGCCTGCTGGTGTCCAGCAGCATCGTGGCGTGCAACTACGTGGACATCGAATGGATGGTGGTCGGCTTCATGGCCCTGGCCTTCTTCGGTAAAGGCGTGGGCGCATTGGGTTGGGCCGTGGTGTCCGACACTTCGCCAAAACAGATCGCCGGTCTGAGTGGCGGCCTGTTCAACACCTTCGGCAACCTGGCATCGATCACCACGCCGATCGTCATCGGCTACATCATCAGCTCCACCGGTTCGTTCAAATGGGCGCTGGTGTTCGTGGGCTGCAACGCGCTGATGGCGGTGTTCAGTTACCTGGTGATCGTCGGGCCGATCAAGCGTGTCGTGCTCAAAGAGCCCGCGGCCCGGGATGATCAACTTTCCAGCCTGTCTGAAGCGAAATCCTGAAGGAGCGATGTCGATGCAACTGATTGAACATGCCGATTCGCCCCGTTACATCCGCCTGAATGAGCGGGACAACGTGGTCATTGTGGTGAACGACCAGGGCGTGCCAGCCGGGACTGAGTTCCCGGATGGCCTGGTCACCGTAGACTTTGTACCGCAGAGCCACAAGGTCACCCTGGAAGATATTCCCGAGGGCGGCGAGGTGATTCGCTACGGCCAGGTCATTGGCTACGCATTGCAACCAATCCCCCGTGGCAGTTGGGTCAAGGAAGACCAACTGCGCATGCCCACCGCGCCGCCGCTGGACAGCCTGCCGCTGTCCACCGACGTGCCGGCGGCCGAAGCGCCGTTGCAAGGCTACACCTTCGAGGGCTATCGCAACGCCGACGGTACCGTGGGCACGCGCAACATCCTGGGCATCACCACCACGGTGCAGTGCGTGACCGGGGTGCTGGACCATGCGGTCAAGCGCATCAAGGACGAATTGCTGCCCAAGTACCCGAACGTCGATGACGTGGTGGCGCTGACCCACAGCTACGGCTGCGGCGTGGCGATCACCGCCACCGACGCTTACATCCCGATCCGCACCGTGCGCAATCTGGCACGCAACCCGAACCTGGGGGGCGAAGCGCTGGTAATCAGCCTGGGCTGCGAGAAATTGCAGGCCGGGCAGGTGATGCATGAGAACGACAGCTCGGTGGACCTCAGCGAGCCGTGGCTGTATCGCTTGCAGGATTCCAGTCACGGTTTCACCGAAATGATCGAGCAGATCATGGAACTGGCCGAAACCCGGCTGAAGAAACTCGACCAGCGCCGCCGCGAAACCGTGCCGGCCTCGGAGCTGATCCTGGGCATGCAGTGCGGCGGCAGCGATGCGTTTTCCGGCATCACCGCCAACCCGGCCCTGGGCTATGCCTCGGACCTGCTGCTGCGGGCCGGGGCGACGGTGATGTTTTCCGAAGTCACCGAAGTGCGCGATGCGATCTACCTGCTGACCTCCCGGGCGCAAACCCGGGAAGTCGCCCAGGAGCTGGTACGCGAGATGGACTGGTACGACCGTTACCTGGCCAAGGGCGAGGCCGATCGCAGTGCCAACACCACGCCGGGCAACAAGAAAGGCGGGCTGTCGAACATCGTCGAAAAATCCCTGGGCTCGATCGTCAAGTCCGGCAGCAGTGCGATCAACGGCGTGTTGGGGCCGGGCGAGCGCTTTAAGCAAAAGGGCCTGATCTTCTGCGCCACGCCGGCCAGTGATTTTGTCTGCGGCACGTTGCAACTGGCGGCGGGGATGAACCTGCACGTATTCACCACCGGCCGTGGCACGCCGTACGGCTTGGCCATGGCGCCGGTGGTAAAGGTCTCGACCCGCACCGAACTGGCCCAGCGCTGGCCGGACCTGATCGACATCGACGCCGGCCGGATCGCCACCGGGCGCGCCTCCATCGAGGAACTGGGCTGGGAACTGTTCCATTACTACCTGGACGTGGCCAGCGGCAAGAAACAGACCTGGGCCGAGCGGCACAAGCTGTACAACGACATCACCTTGTTCAACCCGGCGCCGATTACCTGATGTACTTGTGATCGCTGGAGATCCAGTGTGGGAGCGAGCTTGCTCGCGATGACGGCGGTACATTCAGCATTTATGCAAGCTGACACACCGCTATCGCGAGCAAGCTCGCTCCCACAGGGGTTGTGGTGAATATGGATTTTGTGTTCACCCAGGAACAAATGTGGGAGCGAGCCTGCTCGCGATAGCGGTCTACCAGACGCCAGTGTCGTTAGTGGCTATCATTAGCCACCTAACGACACCCTTCTCAAGGTCCCCGGCATGCTGGCAATTTTCCTCGAAACCCTGAACATCACCGCACCGGTGTTTGCCATGTTGTTTCTGGGGACACTGCTCAAGCGCATTTACTGGATCAACGACAATTTCATTCACATCGCCTCGTCCCTGGTGTTCAACGTCACCATGCCGGCGCTGTTGTTCCTCGGCATCCTGCATGCCGATCTCCACGCGGCATTGCAGCCGGACCTGCTGATCTATTTCTCCATTGCCACCCTGGTGTGCTTTGCCGTGGCCTGGGGCTGGGCGATCTGGCGTTGCCCGCGTGAGGACCGTGGCATCTATACCCAGGGCGCCTTTCGCGGCAACAACGGCGTGATCGGCCTGGCACTGGCGGCGAGCATGTATGGCGACTACGGGATTTCCCTGGGGTCGATACTCGCGGCGCTGGTGATCCTGTTCTACAACACCCTGTCGACCATCGTGCTGGCGGTCTACAGCCCAGTGATCAAGTCCGACCCCTGGAGCATCTGCAAAAGCGTGGTCAGCAACCCGCTGATCATCAGTGTGGTCGTAGCCGCGCCGTTGGCCTATTGGCAGATAGGCCTGCCGAACTGGTTTGAAACCTCGGCCAAATACCTTGCCCAGATGACTTTGCCGCTGGCGTTGATCTGCATCGGCGGCACGCTGTCGCTGGCGGCGCTGCGCAAAAGCGGCAAGATGGCCCTGAGTTCGAGCCTGGTGAAAATGATCGGCCTGCCCCTGCTGGCCACCCTCGGCGCCTGGCTCTGGGGTTTTCGTGGGGCGGAGCTGGGAATTCTGTTCCTGTACTTTGGCAGCCCCACCGCCGCCGCCAGTTACGTCATGGCCCGCGCGGCCGATGGCAACCATGAACTGGCCGCGGCGATCATCGTCATCACCACGCTGATGGCGGCAATTACCACCAACTTGGGGATTTTTGTGTTGCAGTGGGGTGGGTGGATCTGAAGCCTGGGGTGGCGGTGTTCTTGAGGGCCCATCGCGAGCAGGCTCGCTCCCACAGTAGATGGCGGTGTACACAAGTTTCCAGTCCGCCTGCGATCTCTGTGGGAGCGAGCTTGCTCGCGATAGCGATCTAACAGTCACTCAGATTTCTGATAACTATCGATCACTTCCTGCGCCGCCCTGAATGCATCAATCGCCGCCGGCACCCCCGCATACACCGCGCAATGCAGCAACGCCTCGCGAATCTCCTCAACCGTACAACCATTGTTCAGCGCTCCGCGCACGTGGCCTTTCAATTCCTGCGGGCATTTGAGGGCGGTGAGGGCGGCGAGGGTGATCAGGCTGCGGGTTTTGAGCGGCAGGCCTTCGCGGCTCCAAACGCTGCCCCAGGCGTGCTCGTTGACGAAGTCCTGCAGCGGCTGGGTGAATTCGGTGGCGTTGCCCAAGGCACGGTCGACGAACGCGTCGCCCATCACCTGGCGGCGCATGTCCAGGCCGGTCTTTGGAGTGTCGGTCATGGCAAATCCCTCTTGTGGTGTTGACGGCGCCAGGCGCGCAAGGAGCTGAACAGCAAAAACGCGAGCAGGGCCGGCAGCACATAGAACAGCATCAGTCGTTCCAGTTGGCCGGCCAGAGGCATGCCGGTAGTGAACGACACCACATGCAGCCCATAGGCCAGGTACAAGCCCAAAAACAGCAGACCTTCGGCGCGGGTGACGCGGTAGCCGGAATAAAACACCGGCAGGCACAGTACCGCCACGCCGAGCATCACCGGCAGGTCGAAATCCAGAGCATTGGGGGACACCGAGAGCGGCGAGGGCGCGGCGAGGGCCGTCACCCCCAGCACGCCCAGCAGATTGAACAGGTTGCTGCCGATCACGTTGCCCACGGCAATGTCTCGCTGGCCCCGCAGCGCGGCGATCAGCGAGGTGGCGAGTTCCGGCAGCGAGGTGCTGACGGCGACGATGGTCAGGCCGATGATGCGTTCCGACAGCCCCAGGTCCGTCGCCACTTCCACCGCCGCGCCCAACAGCAAGTGCCCGGCGAAAATCAGCATCGCCAGGCCCACGACCATCATCGACAGGCTTTTGGGCCATGACACTTGCGCCACGTCCACGCCCATCCCATGCGGTCGCCCCGAATGCCGCGACTGGCGCAGCAACAGGCCCAGGTACACCGCCAGGGCCATCAACAGCAACGCGCCGTCCAGTTGCGTCAGTTCCTCGTTCCAGGCCAGCACGAACACCAGCAGGCTGGCGCCGATCATCAGCGGGATGTCCAGGCGCACCAGTTGACGCGAGACGCGCAACGGAATGATCAGCGCCGACAACCCGAGGGTGACGAGGATGTTGAAGATGCTGCTGCCGATCACGCTGCCCACGGCGATGTCGGCGTTCTGCGCCAGGGTCGCTTGCAGGCTGACGGCCATTTGCGGGGCGCTGCTGCCAAAGGCGACCACGGTCAGGCCGATGATCAGCGGTCGCACCTGCAAACGTGCCGCCAGGCCCACGGCGGCGCGCACCAGCAGCTCGGCCCCGGCGATCAACAACAGCAGGCCACCGAACAGTTCGATCAGGCTCAGCAGCGGGATGGCATTGAGTAGGGAAATGTCCGGGCTCCGTCTATCAATTGTCGAGGGCTTGCACACGCACCCGTGCGGTGCCGCTGCGTAGCATGCCCAGTTGCTCGGCGGCAGCGCGGGATACATCGATCAGGCGGCCACGAGTGTAGGGGCCACGGTCGTTGATGCGGACCACGACACTGTCGTTGTTTTTCAGGTTGGTGACTTTCACCCGTGTGCCGAACGGCAACCGGCGATGGGCGGCGGTCAAGCCATGCTGGTTGAAGCGCTCGCCGCTGGCGGTGCGCTTGCCATGGTGCCTGGCACCGTAATAAGAGGCGACGCCGGTCTGGTCATAGCCGTGTGGATCGACCGTCCCGCTCTGGCTGGCGCAACCGGCCAACAGGGACAGCAGGGCGCAGGCGCCGAGGAGACGCTTCATGTAGGGGTTTCCAACTACAGATAGGGGCGCTGGCCAGTGAGAGAAAAGCCTGTGGGAGCAAAGCTTGCTCGCGACGAACGATAACGCAGTCCACTGATGGATCAAGGTGTCTTCATCGCGAGCAAGCTTTGCTCCCACAGGATCTCTCCCACAAGGGAGAGTGGAGCCAGGCTTGAAATCTGGCTCCATGGTCATCAGCCCTCGAGCTTGCTTTTAAGCAGTTCGTTGACCTGTTGCGGGTTGGCCTTGCCCTTGGAGGCTTTCATGGCCTGGCCGACGAAGAAACCGAACATCTTGCCGCGCTTGGCTTCGTCTGCCGCACGGTATTGCTCGACTTGCTCGGCGTTGGCCGCGAGCATTTCATCGAGTACGGCGCTGATCGCACCGGTGTCGGTGACTTGCTTCAGGCCGCGCTTCTCAATGATCTCATCAGCGCTGCCTTCACCATTGGCCATGGCTTCGAAGACCATTTTGGCGATCTTGCCGGAAATGGTGTTGTCCTTGATCCGCAACAGCATGCCGCCCAGTTGCTCGGCCGATACCGGCGACTGGTCGATCTCCAGGCCCTGCTTGTTCAGCAGACTGCCCAATTCCACCATCACCCAGTTGGCCGCCAGCTTGGCGTCGCCGCCGATGCTCACGACTTTTTCGAAGTAATCGGCCTGTTCGCGGCTGGTGGCCAGGACGTTGGCGTCATAGCTCGACAGCCCGAACTGCGCCTGGAAGCGCTCGCGTTTCTGGGGTGGCAGTTCCGGCAAGGTGGCACGCACGTCATTGAGGAACGAGTCCTCGATCACCACCGGCAGCAGATCCGGGTCGGGGAAGTAACGGTAGTCGTTGGCTTCCTCTTTACTGCGCATCGGACGGGTTTCGTCCTTGTTCGGGTCGTACAGGCGAGTCTGCTGGATGACCTTGCCGCCGTCCTCGATCAGTTCGATCTGGCGCTGGATCTCGCTGTTGATCGCTTTCTCGATGAAGCGGAACGAGTTGACGTTCTTGATCTCGCAGCGGGTGCCGAATTCAACCTGGCCCTTGGGCCGGATCGACACGTTGCAGTCGCAACGCAGCGAGCCTTCGGCCATGTTGCCGTCGCAAATGCCCAGGTAGCGCACCAGAGCGTGGATCGCCTTGACGTAGGCTACGGCTTCCTTGGCACTGCGCATGTCCGGTTCAGAGACGATTTCCAGCAACGGCGTGCCGGCACGGTTCAGGTCGATGCCGGTGGCGCCGTTGAATTCTTCGTGCAGGCTCTTGCCGGCGTCTTCTTCCAGATGCGCACGGGTGATACCAACGCGCTTGACCGTGCCGTCTTCCAGGGCGATGTCCAGGTGGCCCTTGCCGACAATCGGCAACTCCATCTGGCTGATCTGGTAGCCCTTGGGCAGGTCCGGATAGAAGTAGTTCTTGCGGGCGAATACGTTGTGCTGGCCAATCTCGGCGTCAATCGCCAGACCGAACATCACCGCCATGCGCACGGCTTCGGCGTTGAGCACCGGCAACACGCCGGGCATGCCCAGGTCGACCAGGCTGGCCTGGGTGTTGGGCTCGGAGCCGAACGTGGTGGAGCTACCGGAAAAGATTTTCGACCGGGTGGTGAGCTGGGTATGAATCTCCAGCCCGATCACGACTTCCCATTGCATGTGTTTCTCCTCAGAAGCCGGTTGGGGTGCGGGTGTGCCAGTCAGTGTTCAACTGATACTGGTGCGCCACATTGAGCAGGCGGCCTTCCTGGAAGTACGGCGCGAGCAACTGCACGCCCACCGGCAGGCCATCGACGAAACCGGCCGGCATGGACAGGCCCGGCAAGCCGGCGAGGTTGGCGGTGATGGTGTAGACGTCTTCCAGGTACTCAGCGACCGGGTCGCTGCTCTTGGCGCCGAGTTTCCAGGCCGGGTTCGGCGTGGTTGGGCCAAGGATGATGTCGACCTCGTTGAAGGCGGCCATGAAGTCGTTCTTCACCAGGCGACGGATTTTCTGCGCCTTGAGGTAGTAGGCATCGTAGTAGCCGGCGGACAGCGCGTAGGCACCGACCATGATCCGGCGCTGCACTTCGGCGCCGAAGCCTTCGCCACGGGAACGCTTGTACAGGTCCATCAGGTTGTCCGGATTTTCGCAGCGATAGCCGAAGCGCACGCCGTCGAAACGCGACAGGTTCGAGGACGCTTCCGCCGGGGCGATCACGTAGTACGCCGGAATCGCGTGCTGCATGTTCGGCAGGCTGATTGGCTTGATCACCGCGCCGAGCTTCTCCAGCGCCTTGATGCTGTTGTGGGTCAGCTCGGCGATGCGCGGGTCCAGGCCGGCGCTGAAATATTCCTTCGGCACGCCGATGCGCAGGCCCTGCAACGAGCCGTTGAGGCTGGCGCTGTAGTCCGGCACCGGTTCATCGATGCTGGTGGAGTCGTTCGGATCGAAGCCAGCCATGCCTTGCAGCAGGATCGCGCAGTCTTCGGCGGTGCGGGCCAGCGGACCGCCCTGGTCGAGGCTGGAGGCGTAGGCGATCATGCCCCAGCGCGATACGCGGCCATAGGTCGGCTTGAGGCCCGTGAGGTTGGTAAACGCCGCCGGCTGGCGAATCGAACCGCCGGTGTCGGTGGCGGTGGCGGCCGGCAGCAGGCGCGCGGCCACGGCGGCGGCGGAACCACCGGACGAGCCACCCGGTACGTGTTCCAGGTTCCACGGGTTTTTCACTGCGCCGTAGTAGCTTGACTCGTTGGCCGAACCCATGGCGAATTCGTCCATGTTGGTCTTGCCCAGGGTCACGGCGCCGGCTGCGGCCAGTTTGGCGACCACGGTGGCATCGTACGGGGCCTTGAAGTTGTCGAGCATCTTCGAGCCGCAACTGGTGCGGATGCCCTGGGTGCAGAACAGATCCTTGTGGGCAATCGGTGCGCCGAGCAGGGCGCCGCTCTCACCGTTGGCGCGACGGGCGTCGGCGGCCTTGGCCTGGCTCAGGGCCAGTTCTTCGGTGAGGCTGATGAAGCTGTTGAGCTGCGGGTCGAGCTGGGCGATGCGCGCCAGCAGGGCCTGGGTCAGCTCTTCGGAAGAAAACTTTTTATCGGCGAGTCCGCGGGCGATCTCGGCCAGGGTCATGTGATGCATGAGAGGCTCTTTCCCTTTAGTCGATGACTTTCGGAACCAGGTACAGGCCGTTTTCGACCGCTGGTGCGATGGACTGGTAGGCCTCGCGGTGATTGGACTCGGTCACGACGTCGGCGCGCAGGCGCTGGCTGGCTTCCAGTGGGTGGGCCAGGGGTTCGATGCCGTCGGTGTTGACCGCCTGCATCTCGTCGACCAGCCCCAGAATGCTGTTCAGGGCAGAAGTAATGTGTGGAAGATCGGCTTCATCGAGGCCCAGACAGGCCAGGTGAGCGATTTTTTCCACGTCGGAGCGTTCAAGCGCCATGGGATTCTCCAGTGGAAAACAAAACGGACGCAATCTGTCCGTGTGTTAGATTGTCGGAACACTACCGCATTTCTACGGTCCAGTGCCCTGTATCACAAATACTGTTCCTTTTTGACGGCCTCTATTGTCGTCAACAAAGGAACGTATCTGCGAAACAGGGCATTGGCCGCGATTTCGGGGTTTGGTGCACAGAAAAGCGGCCAATTTAACATATTGGCGCCTTGCCCAAAATCCCTGTCGTTGTTAGAGTTTGCCGCACTTTTTTACCCACGCGTTGCCTAGGGTCCCTTTCCCATGTTCAAGAAACTGCGTGGCATGTTTTCCAGCGATCTTTCCATTGACCTGGGCACTGCCAACACCCTTATTTACGTGCGCGAGCGCGGTATCGTCCTGAATGAACCCTCGGTCGTGGCCATCCGCACCCACGGTAACCAGAAGAGTGTCGTGGCTGTCGGTACCGAAGCCAAGCGCATGCTGGGCCGTACTCCGGGCAACATTGCAGCCATTCGCCCCATGAAGGACGGCGTGATCGCCGACTTCAGCGTCTGCGAAAAGATGCTGCAGTACTTCATCAACAAAGTTCACGAAAACAGTTTCCTGCAGCCCAGCCCTCGCGTGCTGATCTGCGTGCCCTGCAAATCCACCCAGGTGGAGCGTCGTGCCATCCGTGAGTCGGCCCTTGGCGCCGGTGCCCGTGAAGTGTTCCTGATCGAAGAACCGATGGCCGCTGCCATCGGTGCCGGCCTGCCGGTCGAAGAGGCCCGTGGTTCGATGGTCGTCGACATCGGTGGTGGTACCACTGAAATCGCCTTGATCTCCCTCAACGGTGTGGTCTACGCCGAGTCCGTACGTGTGGGCGGCGACCGTTTCGACGAAGCGATCATCACCTACGTGCGCCGCAACTACGGCAGCCTGATCGGCGAATCCACCGCCGAGCGCATCAAGCAGGAAATCGGCACGGCCTATCCGGGCGGCGAAGTACGTGAAGTCGACGTTCGCGGCCGTAACCTGGCTGAAGGCGTTCCACGTGCCTTCACCCTCAACTCCAACGAAGTGCTCGAAGCACTGCAAGAGTCGCTGGCGACCATCGTGCAGGCGGTCAAGAGTGCTCTGGAGCAGTCGCCGCCGGAACTGGCGTCGGACATCGCCGAGCGCGGCCTGGTGCTGACCGGTGGTGGCGCGCTGTTGCGTGACCTCGACAAGCTGCTGGCTCAGGAAACCGGCTTGCCGGTGATCGTTGCCGAAGACCCGCTGACTTGCGTTGCCCGCGGCGGTGGCCGTGCATTGGAAATGATGGACAAGCACACCATGGATCTGCTCTCCAGCGAATAAGCCCGCCTGGATGGTCTATGTTGTTCGCTCCCCGGGCAGCACTTTGCAGTGCTGCCCGTTGACGTTTATCTTCTGTCATTCGTATCCAGGCCGGTTTGATGCCGTATGAATAAAGAAAACATTTGCCTGGGAGGAGCGGCTTATTAAACCGCTTTTCGCCAAAGGCCCCTCATTGGGTGTGCGCCTGCTGGTGCTGACCGTGCTGTCGGTCGCGCTGATGGTGGTCGATGCCCGTTTCACGCTGCTCAAGCCAGTGCGCAGCCAGATGTCGCTGGTATTGATGGAATCCTACTGGATCACCGATTTGCCGCAGCGCTTGTGGCAGGGTGTGGCCAGCCAGTTTGGCAGCCGGACCGAGCTGGTGGCCGAAAACGAAAAACTCAAGACCGAGAACCTGCTGTTGCAGGGACGCATGCAGAAGCTGGCGGCCCTCACCGAGCAAAACGTGCGGCTGCGCGAGCTGCTCAATTCCTCGGCGCTGGTCAACGAGAAGGTCGAAGTGGCCGAGTTGATCGGCATGGACCCCAACCCCTTTACCCATCGCATCATCATCAACAAGGGTGAGCGCGACGGTGTTGTCCTCGGCCAGCCGGTACTCGATGCTCGCGGCCTGATGGGGCAGGTGGTGGAGTTGATGCCCTACACCTCTCGCGTGCTGTTGCTGACCGATACCACCCACAGCATTCCCGTGCAGGTCAACCGCAACGGCTTGCGGGCGATTGCCAGCGGCACCGGTAATCCGGAGCGCCTGGAGCTGCGGCACGTCGCAGACACCGCCGACATCAAGGAAGGCGACCTGCTGGTCAGTTCCGGTCTCGGTCAGCGATTCCCGGCCGGGTATCCGGTGGCGACGGTCAAGGAGGTCATACACGACTCAGGTCAGCCGTTCGCCATCGTGCGTGCGGTGCCAACGGCTGCGCTGAATCGCAGCCGATACCTGCTGCTGGTATTCAGCGACAACCGCACCCCGGAAGAGCGCGCCAACGACGCCGCCGTGGCCCAGGAGGCCGAGGACCGGCAGAACATCGACTCGACCGCGACCCCGGTTACCCCGGCTACAGTCCCGGGCACAACACCGGCACCTGCCCCGGCTGCAACGACCCCGGCGCCAACGCCGGCCACCCAAGCCCCGGCGACTCAACCCGCAAGGCCCGCGGCCAAACCGCCTGTCTCCACGCCGGCCACCGCGCCAGCCACCAGGGGAGCACGAGAATAATGAGCAGTACACATTCCGGTAACGGCTGGATGGTCTGGCTGACGTTCGCCATCGGCCTGTTGCTCAGCGTTTCGCCGCTGCCACAATTCATGGAAATCCTGCGCCCGCTGTGGCTGGCGCTGCTGCTGGCATTCTGGGCGCTGGCGCTGCCGCACAAGGTCGGCATGGTCACCGCCTGGTGCCTGGGGCTGGCTGAAGACGTGCTTTATGGCACGTTGCTGGGGCAGAACGCGCTGATCCTGACGCTGATCACGTTCCTGGTGCTATCGCTGCAACAACGCCTGCGGATGTTCCCCATGTGGCAGCAGTGCCTGGTGATCCTGGTGATTTTCGGCCTGGCGCAGCTGGTGCAGCTGTGGCTCAGCGCGCTGACCGGCAATCGCCAGCCGACCCTGGCGCTGGTGTTGCCGGCACTGGTCAGTGCCTTGCTCTGGCCGTGGGTCAGCTTCGGTTTGCGTGGCTTGCGCCTGCGTTTCAAAATCAACTGATTCGGTCAGGCATTGGCCCGCACCTTGAGAGGGAGATGTCTTGATGAAACCGCTTTACCTCGCCTCGGGCTCGCCGCGTCGGCGTGAGTTGCTCACGCAGATCGGTGTGCCATTCACCGCCGTCAGCGCAGACATCGACGAAACTCCCCTGGATGACGAAACCCCTTCGGCCTATGTCGAACGTCTGGCGCGCGGCAAGGCTGAGGCCGGGCGACGTGCTTTGCCCGCAGGCATGGACGGCTGCGTGCTGGGTGCCGACACCGCCGTGGTGCTGGACGGGCGGATTCTGGGCAAGCCGCTGGATCAGGCCGACTCAATGGCGATGCTTTTGAGCCTGTCCGGTCGTGACCATGAGGTGCTGACCGCCATTGCGGTACTGGACGGACAACGTTGTGAATCCTGTGTGGTGCGCAGCCGGGTCAGCTTTCGCTCCATCACTGAGCAACAAGCGCTAGCCTATTGGAACAGCGGTGAGCCCCGGGACAAGGCCGGCGGCTATGGTATTCAGGGCTTGGGGGCGGTATTCGTCGCCGGGCTTGAAGGCAGCTATTCAGCTGTGGTCGGCCTGCCGCTGTGCGAAACCTCGGAGCTGTTGGGCCATTTCGGCATACCCTGTTGGCAAACCCTGAGCGCGCGCTGAGCGCCGTCTGACTTGATGCGGCCATTATCGTGAACACGCCTGAACGAGACCCTGCCATGAGTGAAGAGATCCTGATCAACATCACGCCGATGGAATCGCGCGTGGCGGTGGTTGAAAACGGTGTTCTGCAAGAAGTTCACGTCGAGCGCACGCAAAAACGTGGCATCGTCGGCAATATCTATAAAGGCAAGGTGGTGCGGGTGTTGCCGGGCATGCAGGCGGCGTTCGTCGATATTGGCCTGGATCGTGCGGCGTTCATTCATGCCTCGGAAATATCCATGCGTGAAGGCCCGGCCGTGGAGAGCATCAGTGCCCTGGTTCATGAAGGCCAGAGCCTGGTGGTCCAGGTCACCAAGGACCCCATCGGTTCCAAGGGCGCGCGCTTGACCACGCAGCTGTCGATTCCGTCGCGCTACCTGGTGTACATGCCGCGTACCGCTCACGTCGGCATTTCCCTGAAGATCGAAGATGAAGCCGAGCGCGAGCGCCTCAAGCAGGTGGTCAGCGATTGCGTGGAGAAAGAGGGCATCAAGGAAGCTGGAGGTTTCATCCTGCGCACCGCCGCCGAAGGGGCCGGGGCCGATGAAATTCTCATGGACATCCGCTATTTGCGCCGGCTCTGGGACCAGATTGCCGATCAGATCAAGACCATCGCCACCCCCAGCGTGATCTACGAAGACCTCGGTCTGGCATTGCGGACCCTGCGGGACCTGGTCAGCCCCAAGATTGAGAAAATCCGCATCGATTCCCGGGAAACCTTCCAGAAAACCACCCAGTTTGTGGCGGAGCTGATGCCGGAAATCGCTGATCGTCTCGAGCATTACCCCGGCGAGCGGCCGATTTTCGACCTGTACGGCGTCGAAGACGAAATCCAGAAGGCCCTGGAGCGTAAGGTGCCGCTCAAGTCCGGCGGCTACCTGGTGGTGGACCCGGCCGAGGCCATGAGCACCATTGACGTCAACACCGGGGCGTTCGTCGGCCATCGCAACCTCGAAGAAACCATCTTCAAGACCAACCTGGAAGCGGCCACCGCCATCGCTCGTCAGCTGCGCCTGCGCAACCTGGGCGGAATCATCATCATCGACTTCATCGACATGGAGCATGAAGAGCACCAGCGCCAGGTGCTGCGGACCCTGGAGAAACAACTCGAGCGCGACCACGCCAAGACCAACATCATCGGGATCACCGAACTGGGCCTGGTGCAGATGACCCGCAAGCGCACTCGCGAGAGCCTTGAGCAGGTGCTGTGCGAACCGTGCAGCAGTTGCCAGGGCCGGGGCAAGCTCAAGACCCCGGAAACCGTGTGTTACGAAATCTTCCGGGAAATCCTCCGGGAGGCACGCGCTTACCAGGCCACAGGTTATAGAGTGTTGGCGAACCAGAAAGTGGTGGATCGCCTGCTCGATGAAGAGTCAGGGAACGTTGCGGAACTGGAGGCCTTTATCGGTCGCACGATTCGCTTTCAGGTGGAAACCATGTATTCCCAGGAACAATACGACGTGGTGCTGCTCTGAAGTGGCTTCATGAGCGGCAGCCCCGCGGATTTGAATACTTTTGCCAGGGGAGCCCGCTGACATGGAGCGTCTGACACGCATTTTGGCCGCGCTGACCCGTTGGGGCCTGGGCCTGTGCGCGCTGCTGTTGGTGCTGGTGGCACTGTATGTCAGCCTCGGGCGAGAACTGGCTCCGCTGGTGGCCGAATACCGCGCCGAGGTCCAGACCCGCGCCAGCGAAGCGTTGGGCATCCCCGTGCATATCGGCAGCCTGGACGGTAGCTGGAGCGCCCTGGCCCCCATCCTGCTGGCCCACGACGTGATGGTCGGCGAGGGCGCCAATGCCTTGCATCTGGATCAGGTGCGGGCCGTGCCGGACTTGTGGGGCAGCCTGGTGGCGCGTCAGGTGCGCATTGCTCACCTGGAAGTCAGCGGCCTGAAGATCAGCCTCAAGGAAGGCGCCGACGGCAAGTGGGCCCTGGAGGGGCTGCCAGTGCAGGACGATCAGCCCTTGGATCCCCAGCAACTGCTCGAGCGCATGCAGATGATCTCGAAGCTGTCGGTGCTCGACAGCCAGGTGACCTTGCAGCCGCTGGAACAACCACCGCTGACCCTGACCTATGTTGGCCTGAGCCTGCGCACTGGTGTTGCCCGTCAGCGTCTGGATGCCCGACTGACCCTGCCTGACGGCCAACCCGTCGCGATCAACCTGCGCACCCGTATCCGTGCCAGCGACTGGCAGAACGGCCAGGCTGATGTCTACCTGAGTCTGCCGCAAAGCGATTGGTCCACATGGCTGCCGGAACGCCTGACCCGACAATGGCATTTTTCCCGGATCAAGGCTGGCGCAGAGTTCTGGCTGAGCTGGGGCGCGGGCACCGTGCAAAGCGCGGCCATTCGACTGAACGCGCCGGACATCCAGGGCGCCTATGCCGAGCGCAAGCCGGTGCAGATCCATAACCTGGCGCTCAACGGGTATTTCCAGCGCAGCGACCAGGGATTCAGCGCAACCTTCGATTCCCTGGCAATGAGCCTGGGCGAAACCCGTTGGGAATCGCGCCTGCAGTTGCAACAGAACAACGCCACCGAAAAAACCGAAGAACTCTGGCACGTGCAGGCTGATCGCCTCGACCTCACGCCGCTGACGCCGTTGCTCCATGCCCTGGCGCCGTTGCCCGAAGGCGTTGCCACGGCAATCGACCGGCTCAAGTTCACGGGCGGCCTGCGCAACGTGCTGGTGGACTACCGCCCGCAGAACAGCGGTGATCAGAAAGTCAGCTTCGCCACCAACCTGGACACCGTAGGCTTTGATGCCTATCGCGGCGCCCCGGCGGCGCGCAACGTGTCCGGGAGCCTGAGCGGCGACCTGGGCGGCGGTGAGCTGCGCATGGACAGCAAGGATTTTTCCCTGCACCTGGACCCGATCTTCGCCAAGCCCTGGCAATACTTGCAGGCTAACGCCCGGCTGACCTGGAAATTGGACAAGCAGGGTTTCACGCTGATTGCGCCGTACCTGAAGGTACTGGGGGAGGAGGGCCGGATTGCCGGTGACTTCCTGATTCGCCTGCATTTCGACCACAGCCAGGAAGACTACATGGACCTGCGGGTCGGCCTGGTGGATGGCGACGGTCGCTATACCGCCAAGTATCTGCCTGCTGTCCTGAGCCCTGCGCTGGATGAGTGGCTGCGCACGGCAATCGTCAAGGGCGCGGTGGATCAGGGTTTTTTCCAGTATCAAGGTTCGCTGAACCACGGTGCCGAAGACGCGGCACGCAGCATCAGCCTGTTTTTCAAGGTGCATGATGCCGAGCTGGCCTTCCAGCCGGGGTGGCCTTCGGTGAGCAAGGTCAGCGGGGATGTTTTCGTCGAAGACAGCGGCGTGCGCATCTTTGCCAGCCAGGGGCAGTTGCTGGACACCCAGGTCAGGAATGTTTCGGTGAACATCCCCCATGTGCCCAGCGGCCAGAATTCCCATCTGCTGTTGGACGGCGAGTTCGCCGGTGGCTTGGGCGACGGTTTGAAGATCCTGCAGACGGCGCCGATCGGTACGGCGCAGACATTCGCCGGCTGGGAAGGCGAGGGCGACCTGCAAGGCAGTGTGAAGCTGGATATTCCTTTGGCGAAAGGCGAGCAACCGAAGATTCTGGTGGACTTCAAGACCGACAAGGCCCGGCTCAAGCTCAGCGAGCCGGTGCTGGAGCTGACGCAGCTCAAGGGCGATTTCCGCTTCGACAGCAACAAAGGACTGAGCGGCAAGAATATCGCGGCCCGAGCGTTCGACCGGCCCGTGACCGCGCAGATTTTTGCCGAAGGCCGTGCCGGTGAACTGACTACGCGGGTGGCCGCCTCCGGACAGGTGGAGGTCAAGAAACTCACTGACTGGCTGAAGGTTACACAACCATTGCCGGTGACTGGCGTGGTGCCGTATCAGTTGCAGGTGATCCTCGACGGTGCCGACAGCCAACTGTCGGTCAGTTCCAGTCTCAAGGGCGTGGCCGTGGATCTGCCCGCGCCCTTCGGGTTGGCTCCCGATGCCGGGCGTGACACGGTGTTTCGCATGACCTTGCAAGGCGCGGAGCGCCGTTACTGGGTGGATTATGGCGACCTGGCCAGCTTCACCTACGCGGCGCCGAACGGACAGGTTGCAGACGGTCGCGGTGAACTCTTGCTCGGTAACGGTGATGCGATTCTGCCGGGAGGCAAGGGCCTGCGCCTGCGCGGGACGCTGTCGCAGTTGGATGTGAGTCCGTGGCAGGAGCTGGTGGGCAAGTATGCGGGGCAGGATCCGGGCGGTAGCGCCAAACAACTGCTTAGCAGCGTCGATCTGAACATCGGCAAGCTCACCGCCATGGGCACGACCCTGGACCGGGCTTCGGTGCAACTGGACCGCAAGCCTGACGCCTGGGCTTTGCGACTTGCCAGCGAGCAGGCCAAGGGCACCGCCAGTCTGCCGGACGCGAAGGCCGCACCGATCGGTATCAAGCTTGACTACATTCGCCTGCCGGCCGCCGACCCGACGGTCCAGACCGACGAAAACGCGCCGGACCCGCTGGCTTCGGTCGATCCTCGCAACATTCCGGCCATGGATATTGTCATTGACCAGTTGTTCCAGGGGCCCGACCTCATTGGTGCCTGGTCGTTGAAGGTGCGTCCGACAGGCAAGGGCATTGCCTTGAACAACCTGGACATGGGCCTCAAGGGCATGGTCTTGAGCGGCAACGGTGGCTGGGAAGGCGTCCCCGGCTCCACCAGCAGTTGGTACAAAGGCCGCATCGGTGGCAAGAACCTGGCCGATGTGCTCAAGGGCTGGGGCTATGCGCCGAGCGTGACCAGCGAGAAATTCCGCCTGGACGTCGATGGTCGCTGGCCTGGCTCGCCAGCGTGGGTCGCCACGAAGCGCTTCTCCGGGAGTCTGGATGCGTCGCTGAGCAAGGGCCAGTTCGTCGAGTTGGAAGGCGGCGCCCAGGCGCTGCGGGTATTTGGCTTGCTGAACTTCAACTCCATCGGCCGCCGATTGCGCCTGGACTTCTCTGACCTGTTCGGCAAAGGCTTGAGTTACGATCGGGTCAAGGGGCTGCTGGTGGCGAGCGACGGTGTTTACGTGACCCGTGAACCCATCACCCTGACGGGACCGTCGAGCAACCTGGAGCTCAACGGCACACTGGACATGGTGGCCGATCGGGTCGACGCCAAGTTGCAGGTGACGCTGCCGGTGACCAACAACCTGCCGATTGCTGCGCTGATTGTCGGCGCGCCAGCGGTGGGTGGGGCGCTGTTTCTGATCGACAAACTGATTGGCGACCGTGTGGCGCGCTTTGCCAGCGTAAGATACGACGTCAAGGGGCCGTGGAAAGAACCGAAGATAACCTTCGACAAGCCGTTCTGACAGGCGATGACATCCCCCTTGTGGGAGCGAGCCTGTGGGAGCAAAGCTTGCTCGCGATTGCGGTGTATCAGCCAGCCTATATGTTGGATGTAACTGCCTCATCGCGAGCAAGCTTTGCTCCCACAGCCGCCTCGAGCGAGGATAAAAAAGAGGGAAGCACCATGCCAGTGGCAGTGATTCAGATGGTCAGTCAAAGCGATGTGCTCGCCAATCTGGCCCGCGCTCGTGTGCTGCTGGAACAGGCTGCCGCTGGCGGCGCAAGGCTGGCGGTGCTGCCTGAAAACTTCGCGGCCATGGGCCGGCGGGATGTGGCGGACATCGGTCGTGCCGAGGCCTTTGGTCAGGGACCGATCCTGCCCTGGTTGAAACAGACCGCCCGTGACCTCAAGTTATGGATTGTGGCCGGCACGTTGCCGTTGCCGCCGATGGAACAACCGGACGCCAGGGTGCATGCCTGTTCGTTGCTGATCGATGATCAGGGCCAGATTGTCGCGCGCTACGACAAGCTGCACCTGTTCGATGTGGACGTGGCAGACAATCGCGGTCGTTATCGCGAGTCTGATGACTATGCTTATGGCTACAACGTGGTAGTGGCCGATACACCTGTAGGGCGGGTTGGTCTGACGGTTTGTTATGACTTGCGTTTCCCGGAACTCTATAGCGAGCTGCGCGCCGCCGGGGCTGAATTGATCACCGCGCCTTCGGCGTTTACCGCAGTGACGGGCGCTGCCCATTGGGAGGTGTTGATTCGCGCCCGGGCCATCGAGACCCAGTGTTATGTGCTGGCAGCCGCTCAGGGCGGGCTGCATCCAGGGCCACGGGAAACCTTTGGCCATGCAGCGATAGTCGATCCATGGGGCCGCGTGCTGGCGCAACAGGATCAAGGCGAGGCCGTTTTGCTGGCCGAGCGCGACAGCAGCGAACAGGCGTCCATCCGGGCGCGTATGCCGGTGGCTAGCCATCGGCGCTTTTTCTCGCAGGGCGCTCGACAGCGGCCTGTCCAAGACGACGAATTCAAGGCGTAGAACATATGAGCGGGTTGTTATCCTCAGTCAGTGAACACCTTTTAGCCCCCGGTGGCGTCACCCTCGAAAGCCTGCAAGGGGTGCTGGGCGACTTGGCCGGCCCGGGCATCGATGCAGCCGACCTGTATTTCCAAGGGATGATCTCCGAGTCCTGGTCGCTGGAAGACGGCATCGTCAAGGAAGGCAGTTTCAACCTTGACCAGGGTGTGGGTGTGCGTGCCCAGTCCGGGGAAAAAACCGGCTTTGCCTACAGCAACGCCATCACCCTTGAAGCACTGGGCGCCGCAGCCCGTGCCGCTCGTTCGATTTCCCGGGCCGGGCAGAACGGCAAGGTACAGGCCTTCAGCAGCCGGGACGTGACGCAGTTGTATGCGCCGGACAACCCGCTGGAAGTCATGAGCCGCGCCGAAAAGGTCGAGCTGCTCAAGCGCATCGACGTCGCCACTCGCGCCCTTGATCCACGCATCCAGCAAGTATCGGTGAGCATGGCCGGGGTCTGGGAGCGGATCCTGGTGGCGTCCACCGACGGCGGTCTGGCGGCGGACGTCCGGCCGCTGGTGCGTTTCAATGTCAGTGTGATCGTCGAGCAGAACGGTCGTCGCGAGCGCGGCGGCCATGGTGGCGGCGGACGCACCGATTACCGTTATTTCCTCAGCGAAGATCGCGCCATGGGTTACGCCCGCGAAGCGCTGCGCCAGGCCCTGGTCAACCTTGAAGCGATCCCGGCGCCGGCCGGCACATTGCCGGTGGTGCTGGGCTCCGGCTGGTCCGGTGTGCTGCTGCACGAAGCGGTGGGGCACGGTCTGGAAGGCGATTTCAACCGTAAGGGCAGCTCGGCCTACAGCGGCCGCATGGGCGAAATGGTCGCTTCGAAACTCTGCACCATCGTCGATGATGGCACCCTGGCCGGGCGTCGCGGCTCCCTGAGCGTCGACGATGAAGGCACCCCGACCGAATGCACCACCCTGATCGAGAACGGCGTGCTCAAGGGCTATATGCAAGACAAGCTCAACGCCCGCCTGATGGGCGTGGCCCGTACCGGCAATGGTCGCCGCGAGTCTTACGCGCATCTGCCGATGCCGCGCATGACCAACACCTACATGCTGGGCGGTCAGAGCGATCCGGCGGAAATCATCGCTTCGGTGAAAAAGGGTATTTACTGCGCCAACCTCGGCGGCGGCCAGGTGGATATCACCAGCGGCAAATTCGTGTTTTCCACCAGTGAGGCTTACCTGATCGAAGACGGCAAGATCACTGCGCCGGTCAAGGGCGCGACCCTGATCGGCAACGGGCCGGAGGCGATGAGCAAGGTGTCGATGGTCGGTAACGATCTGGCGCTGGACAGCGGCGTGGGGACGTGCGGCAAGGATGGGCAGTCAGTACCGGTGGGTGTCGGTCAGCCGACCCTGAAGATTGATGCGATTACCGTGGGTGGCACGGGCGCATGACGGGAGCGCTGGGTGGAGTGCGAGGCCTCCACCCACGGTCGTTACTCAGCGCAGGCCGCGTTGAGTTTCGTCCAGCTCACGAATGTATTTGAAGATTTTACGGCTCGAGGCCGGTGGCTTGTTTTGCGCCAACTCGTGCTGGGCCTGACGGATCAGGGAGCGCAGTTGCTGACGGTCAGCCTCCGGGTAGTCGATGACGAATTTTTCCAGTACGCCGTCATCGCCTGCGATCAGGCGATCGCGCCAGCGCTCCAGGTTATGGAAGCGTTCGTTGTACTGCCGGGTAGAGGCATCGAGTTGATCGAGCAGAACCAGGATGGCGTCAGTGTCCTGGTCGCGCATCAGTTTGCCGATGAATTGCAGGTGCCGTTTACGCGCGATATTCGCGGTGTGCTTGGGCGCATCGGCCAGGGCCCGGCGCAAGGCGTCGGTCAGAGGCAGTTTGGCCAGCAAGTCAGGCTTGAGTGTTGTCAGGCGCTCGCCGAGGTCAACCAGAGCATGCAGCTCGCGTTTGACCTGGGATTTGCTTTTTTCACCCTCGTAGAGGGAGTCGTCGTAAGAATCAACCATGGTGGCAGTCCGCAAAGAAACGCCGCCATGATAACCAGTCGGGGGCCGCTTGTCCGGCCCGGTCGCTCGAAGGCCTCAGGTTTGTACGCAAAGTCGCGAAGGCACTATTCGTACAAACCCTGACCGAAAGCAGAATTTGAGTGGAGATACACCATGAGTGCAGTTCAGAGCGTCGGCCCGCAAGCATTGCCGGCACTGCAGGAACAAGTCGAGCAGATCCTTGCCGAAGCCAAGCGACAGGGCGCCAGCGCGTGTGAGGTGGCGGTCTCTCTGGAACAAGGTTTGTCGACATCGGTACGCCAGCGCGAGGTGGAGACCGTCGAATTCAATCGCGACCAGGGGTTTGGCATCACGTTGTACGCCGGCCAGCGCAAGGGCTCGGCCAGCACGTCGGCCAGTGGTCCTGACGCCATTCGTGAAACCGTTGCCGCTGCGCTGGCGATCGCCCAGCACACCTCCGAGGACGAAGCTTCGGGCCTGGCCGATGCTGCGCTGATGTGCAAGGAACTGCGAGACTTCGACCTGTTCCACGCCTGGGACATCACCCCGGAACAAGCCATCGAGCAGGCGTTGCGCTGTGAAGCGGCGGCTTTCGACGCCGACCCGCGAATCAAAAACGCCGACGGCACGACCCTCAATACCCATCAGGGCTGCCGTGTATACGGTAACAGCCACGGTTTTATCGGTGGTTATGCGTCGACCCGGCACAGCCTCAGTTGCGTCATGATCGCCGAAGCCAACGGCCAGATGCAGCGCGACTACTGGTATGACGTGAACCGCCAGGGCAATCGTCTGGCAGATCCGGTGAGTATTGGCCGCAAAGCCGCGCAGCGGGCGGCCAGCCGCTTGGGTGCGCGGCCGGTGCCGACCTGTGAAGTGCCGGTGCTGTTTGCCGCCGAACTGGCCGGCGGGTTGTTTGGCAGCTTTTTGTCGGCGGTCTCCGGCGGCAATTTGTATCGCAAATCATCGTTTCTCGAAGGGGCACTCGGCCAGAAACTGTTCCCGGAGTGGATGACCATCGATGAGCGTCCGCACCTGATGCAGGCCATGGGCAGCTCGGCCTTCGACGGCGATGGCCTGGCCACCTACGCCAAGCCATTCGTGGAGAATGGCGAACTGGTGTCCTATATTCTCGGCACCTATTCCGGTCGCAAGCTTGGCATGCCCAGCACCGCCAATGCCGGTGGCGTGCATAACCTGTTCGTGACCCATGGCGAAGAGGACCAGGCAGCCTTGCTGCGTCGCATGGGCCGTGGCCTGCTGGTGACGGAACTGATGGGGCATGGCCTGAACATGGTCACCGGGGACTATTCTCGCGGCGCGGCGGGGTTCTGGGTCGAGAACGGCGAGATTCAGTTTGCCGTCCAGGAAGTCACCATCGCCGGTAACATGCGCGATATGTTCAAGCAGATCCTGGCGGTGGGTAACGACCTGGAACTGCGCAGCAACATCCGCACCGGCTCGGTGTTGATCGAGCGAATGACGGTAGCGGGTAGCTGACCTTCAGCGCAGTAAAAAAGGCGCGTCATCCAAGTGGATGACGCGCCTTTTTATATTTAGAGGAACCTTGTGGCGAGGGGATTTATCCCCGTTGGGGTGCGAAGCGCCCCATTCAAACTGCCTGACTCATCGCCGTGTCAGGTTTTGGGGCTGCTTCGCACCCCAGCCGGGATAAATCCCCTCGCCACAATGAATCTGCTTCAGAGCTTAAGGCTATTCGCCTTCATCGAAGTAGTTGTTGATCAGCCCCACCAACGCATCCAGCGCCTCCTGCTCCTGTTCACCTTCGGTTCGCAGATGGATTTTGGTGCCTTGGCCGGCTGCCAGCATCATCATGGCCATGATGCTTTTGCCATTGATCATTTTCTCGGGGTCACGGCCCACGAGTATCTCGCAAGGAAACTGACCTGCCACACCGACGAACTTGGCTGACGCGCGGGCATGCAAGCCCAGCTTGTTGATGATTTCAATTTCCAGAGCGGGCATCGCGATGTGAATCCTTTAGCTGAGGTCGCGGTGGCGAACCTGGACGTTCTTCAGGGACTGTTGCAGGAGCTGACCCAATCGTTCGGTCAGGTAGACGGAGCGGTGATGGCCACCGGTACAGCCAATGGCAATCGTGACGTAGGCGCGGTTGCTCGCGGCAAAGCGCGGCAGCCATTTGAGCAGGTAGCTGGAGATGTCCTGGTACATTTCCTCGACATCCGGCTGGGCGGCCAGGTAGTCGATCACCGGCTGGTCGAGCCCCGATTGTTCGCGCAGCTCCGGTTTCCAATAAGGATTGGGCAGGCAGCGCACATCGAACACCAGGTCGGCGTCTACCGGCATTCCGCGCTTGAAACCGAACGACTCCACCAGAAATGCCGTGCCTGGCTCCGGCTGGTTCAGCAGACGCAACTTGATGGTGTCGCGCAGTTGATACAGGTTCAGGTGGGTGGTATTGACCTTCAGGTCCGCCAGGTCGGCGATCGGCCCCAGCAGCTGACTCTCGTCATGAATGGCTTCGGCCAGGGAGCGGCTTGCGTTGCTCAGGGGATGACGCCGACGGGTTTCGGAGAAACGCTTGAGCAGCGTCTCCTCATCGGCATCCAGATACAGCACATCGCACTGGATGTGCCGATTGCGCACTTCCGCGAGCAGCTCCGGGAACCGCGACAGGTGGCTCGGCAGATTACGTGCATCGATGGAGACCGCCACCAGCGGTTGCGCCAGTTCGGTGTGGATCAGGGCGCGCTCGGCCAGTTCCGGCAGCAGGCCGGCCGGCAGGTTGTCGATGCAGTAGTAGCCGCTGTCCTCAAGCACGTTAAGCGCCGTGCTTTTACCGGAGCCGGAGCGTCCGCTGACAATGATCATGCGCATGTTTAATGACCGTTCTGCTCGTCCAGGACAACCTGATACAAGGCTTCGTTGCTCGGCGCGCTGCGCAATTTCTCGCGCACTTCCTTGCGGTCCAGCATGCTGGCGATCTGGCGCAGCAGCTCAAGGTGCGCATCGGTCGCCGCTTCCGGTACCAGCAGTACAAACAGCAGGTCGACCGGTGCGCCGTCGATGGCGTCGAAATCTATGGGGGCTTCAAGGTGCAGCAGCGCACTGATCGGCGCTGTACAGGCCTTGAGGCGGCAATGGGGAATGGCGATACCGTTGCCAAAGCCGGTGGAGCCCAGTTTTTCACGGGCAAACAGGGCCTCGAAGACATCCTGCATTTCCAGATCCGGTACCTCTCGGTGGATCAGGTTGGCAATTTGTTCGAGGGCTTTCTTTTTACTGCCACCCGGCACGTTCACCTGGGAACGGCCGGGGGTCAGGATGGATTCTAGTCGGATCATGGATTAGGGGGGTTAACGACCGGTCGCGCCCTGGAGGAGGCTCTGGGTCTTTTCCTTATGCTTTTTGAGTTGGCGATCCAGCTTGTCGGTCAGCAGGTCAATCGCGGCATACATGTCTTCATGCGCAGCATTGGCAACCACCTCTCCGCCGGGGATATGCAACGTGGCTTCGATTTTCTGCAGCAGCTTCTCGACGTTCATCGTGACTTGCACGTTGGTGATCTTGTCGAAATGCCTCTCCAATCGTTCGAGTTTTTCGCCGATGTATTCGCGAAGAGGTTCGGTCACTTCCAGTTGGTGTCCACTGATGTTGACTTGCATACAGCTTCTCCTTCGTTGCCAGTGCATAAAGCGGCAGGCAGAAATGCCTGCCACTGGAACGCTGTGGCGTGGCCTGTTACATCAACCGCTTGCGTTCGCTCGAAGGTGCGATCCCGAGGGATTCACGGTATTTGGCGACGGTACGGCGGGCCACCTGAATGCCTTGTGCCTCCAGTAAACCAGCGATCTTGCTGTCACTCAACGGCTTTTTCTGATTTTCCGCGGCCACCAGTTTTTTGATGATCGCGCGGATGGCTGTGGACGAGCATTCACCGCCTTCGGAGGTGCTGACGTGGCTGGAGAAAAAGTATTTCAGTTCATATATGCCCCGGGGGGTATGCATGAATTTCTGGGTGGTCACCCGCGAAATCGTCGACTCGTGCATGCCCACTGCCTCGGCAATGTCGTGCAGGACCAACGGCTTCATGGCTTCGTCGCCGTACTCCAGGAAGCCGCGCTGATGCTCGACGATCTGGGTGGCTACTTTCATCAGGGTTTCGTTGCGGCTTTGCAGGCTCTTGATGAACCAGCGCGCTTCCTGCAACTGGTTGCGCATGAAGGTGTTGTCGGCGCTGGTGTCCGCGCGCTTTACGAAACCGGCGTACTGGGCGTTGACCCGCAGCTTGGGCACCGATTCCTGGTTCAGTTCCACCAGCCAGCGGTCGTTGTGCTTGCGCACGATCACATCGGGAACCACGTATTCGGGTTCGGTGGACTCGATCTGTGAACCTGGGCGCGGGTTGAGGCTCTGGACCAGCTCGATCACCTGGCGCAGTTCATCTTCCTTGAGCTTCATGCGACGCATCAACTGGCTGTAGTCGCGACCGCCCAGCAAGTCGATGTAATCGGTGACCAGTCGCTTGGCTTCGGCCAGCCAAGGCGTCTTGGCGGGTAACTGACGCAGTTGCAACAGCAGACACTCGCCCAGGTTGCGAGCACCGATGCCGGCGGGTTCGAACTGCTGGATGCGGTGCAGGACAGCTTCGATTTCGTCCAGCTCAATGTCCAGCTCGGGGTCAAAGGCCTCGAGGATTTCTTCAAGCGTCTCGTCCAGGTAGCCCTGATTGTTGATGCAGTCGATCAGGGTCACGGCAATCAGACGATCGGTATCGGACATCGGCGCCAGGTTCAGTTGCCACAGCAAGTGGCTCTGCAGGCTTTCGCCGGTGGAGGTGCGGGTAGTGAAGTCCCACTCGTCGTCATCGCTGCTGGGCAGGCTGCTGGCGCTGGTCTGGTAGACGTCTTCCCAGGCAGTATCCACGGGCAGATCGTTGGGGATGCGTTCATTCCATTCGCCATCCTCAAGGTTATCCACCGTCGGGGCGGTTTCCTGATAGGACGGTTCCGGGATTTCGGTGTTGGTCTTTTGCTCGACGTTATCGGCCAGCGGATCGGTGTTGTCGAAGTCGTCGCCTTCTTCCTGGCGTTCGAGCATCGGATTGGACTCCAGGGCCTCCTGGATTTCCTGTTGCAGGTCCAGGGTCGACAATTGGAGCAGGCGGATGGCCTGTTGCAGCTGCGGTGTCATCGTCAGCTGCTGGCCCATTCTCAAGACTAGCGATGGTTTCATGGCTGGGGCTTAACACCTTATTCGCCGGCGCACATGCGCCATCCACTACAGGGCGCCGAAGCGCCAAACTTAAGCAAATTATATGCCTGAAACTGAAGTGTTTGCCTAGGGCGTCACGTAATAAAATTAGCGACGCCGAGGTGATTGACCAGACACTTTTCGCTTACAGGCGGAACTCATGGCCCAAATACACTTCCTTGACCAGTTCATTGGCCAGGATGGTCGCGGAGTCGCCTTCGGCAATCAACTGGCCATCATTGACGATATAGGCGGTTTCACAGATATCCAGCGTCTCGCGAACGTTGTGGTCGGTGATCAATACGCCGATGCCCTTGGCCTTGAGATGGTGGATGATCTGCTTGATGTCGCCGACCGAAATCGGGTCCACGCCAGCGAATGGTTCGTCCAGCAGGATGAATTTCGGTGCGGTGGCCAGGGCGCGAGCGATTTCCACGCGGCGCCGTTCGCCACCGGACAGGCTCATGCCCAGGTTGTCGCGGATGTGGCTGATGTGGAATTCCTGCAGCAGGCTTTCCAGTTCCTGGCGGCGACCGGCTTTGTCGAGTTCCTTGCGGGTCTCGAGGATCGCCATGATGTTGTCGGCAACCGACAGTTTGCGGAAGATCGACGCTTCTTGCGGCAGATAGCCGATACCGGCCTTCGCCCGGCCATGCATCGGCTGGTGGCTGACGTCCAGGTCGTCGATCAGGACGCGGCCTTGATCGGCCTGAACCAGGCCGACGATCATGTAGAAGCAGGTGGTCTTGCCCGCGCCGTTGGGGCCGAGCAGGCCGACGATCTGGCCGCTGTCGATGGACAGGCTGACATCACGCACGACTTGGCGGCTCTTGTAGCTCTTGGCCAGGTGCTGAGCTTTCAGAGTTGCCATTACTGGGCCTTCTGCTCGTCGGTTTTCTTTTTCGGCTGGATGACCATGTCGATCCGTGGACGCTGCTCGGTGACCTTGCTGCCAGTGGCGCGACCGGCGCTGGCCAGCTTTTTGTTCGTGTCGTAGACGATTTTCTCGCCCTGGGTGGTGTTGCCGTCCTTGTCGATGACCTTGGCGCGATCGATCAGCACCACGCGGTCTTTGGCGGCGTGGTACTGAATGGTTACCCCGTAGCCTTGAACCGGCTTGGTGTCGCCCGCGGTTTGCATCTGCTCGAAGTAGGCCAGGTTGCCCACCGAGGTGACGACGTCGATGTCGCCGGACTGGGTGCGGGTGATGGTCACGGTGTTGCCGGTGACCTTCATCGAACCCTGGGTGATGATCACGTCACCTTTATAGGTGGCTACACCGTTCTTGTCGTCCAGTTGGGCGTCGTCGGCCTGGATGCGGATAGGCTGGTCGCGGTCGGTGGGGAGGGCCCAGGCGCTCGCGCTTCCCAGTGCTGCGCCCAGACTGAGCAAAATAGGGAGGGTTTTAGCGAGCTTCATACTGTCCTCTTACGTTCGATAGCAGGTGTATCCTGCTTTCCTTCAAATACGCTTTCATTCCCGTGCCGGTCGACACACCACCGGCGCCGTCGATTCTAACGGGTTGCTCGGTCTGCGCATATTCTCGCTGCGGGAAGACTGTCATACGACTGCTGGTAATGATGGTCGTACGGTTCTTCTCATCGGTCCGGGCGATGCGTACCGAATCAATCAGTTCCACTTCGGTGCCGTCGGGATTGACCTCGGCGCGTTCGCTCTGCACGTGCCACGGAAACTCGGTGCCCCTGAACATATTCAGGTCTGGCTTGGTGACCAGTGTGATTTCGCTGGCCTTGACGTGGTCGACTTTGTCGGACGTCATTTCATACTGCACTTTGCCATCGGGCAGGTATTGCAGGGTATGCGTGTTGGTCGCATACCAGTCGATATCATTTTCCTGGACCTTGACCGCAGGGCGGTCGAGGAAGCGTTCCGGGCTGATGTTCCAATAGCCGACCGCCGCGAAAATCGCTGCGATGCAGCCGAACACCACGATGGTGCGAATTTTCTTGCTTAGCATAAATGGCTCACAGATACGCGGCGTTGGCCGCCTCGAGGCGGCCTTGGGCGCGCAGGATCAGTTCACAGAATTCACGAGCGGCCCCTTCGCCGCCTCGCGCCGTGGTGATGCCGTGGGCGTGCTCGCGCACGAAGCCGGCCGCGTTTGCCACCGCCATGCCCAGGCCGACCCGACGAATCACCGGCAGGTCCGGCAGGTCGTCACCGAGGTAGGCGACCTGTTCATAGCTTAGGTTGAGTTGCCCCAGAAGCTCGTCCAGCACCACCAGTTTATCTTCTCGTCCCTGATACAGGTGGGGGATGCCGAGGTTCTTCGCGCGCCGCTCGACCACTGGGGTCTTGCGGCCACTGATGATGGCGGTCTGCACGCCGGCGGCCATCAGCATCTTGATGCCCTGGCCGTCGAGGGTGTTGAAGGTCTTGAATTCGCTGCCGTCTTCGAGGAAATAAAGGCGGCCGTCGGTCAGGACGCCGTCCACGTCGAACACGGCCAGTTTGATCGCTTTGCCACGTTGCAGCAGGTCTGTGTTCATTTACATGACTCCCGCACGCAGCAAGTCGTGCATGTTCAGGGCGCCCACTGGGCGGTCTTCGTCGTCGACCACCACCAGGGCGCTGATCTTATGGTCTTCCATGATTTTCAAGGCCTCGGCGGCGAGCATCTCGGCGCGGGCAGTCTTGCCGTGGGGGGTCATGACCTGCTCGATGGTCGCACTGTGAATGTCGATCGAGTGGTCCAGGGTGCGACGCAGGTCGCCGTCGGTGAAGATCCCGGCGAGTTTGCCGTCAGTTTCGAGAATGACCGTCATGCCCAGACCCTTGCGGGTCATTTCCATGAGTGCATCCTTGAGCAGCGTGCCGCGTGGCACCTGTGGCAGCTCCTGACCTGCGTGCATCACGTTTTCCACTTTCAACAGCAGGCGACGGCCCAGGGCGCCGCCGGGGTGGGAGAACGCGAAGTCTTCAGCGGTAAACCCCCTGGCTTCCAGCAACGCCACGGCCAGGGCATCACCCATGACCAGGGTGGCGGTGGTGGAAGAGGTCGGCGCCAGGTTCAACGGGCAGGCTTCGTGCTCGACATGAACATTGAGATTGACCTCGGCGGCTTTGGCCAGGGGCGAATCCGGATTGCCAGTGACACTGATCAGTTGGATCCCCAGGCGCTTGATCAGCGGCAGCAGGGTGATGATCTCATTGGTCGAGCCAGAGTTGGACAGGGCCAGGATGATGTCTTCCCGGGTGATCATGCCCATGTCACCGTGGCTGGCTTCGGCCGGGTGGACAAAAAATGCCGGAGTGCCGGTGCTGGCCAGGGTGGCGGCGATCTTGTTGCCGATGTGTCCGGATTTTCCCATGCCGACCACGACCACCCGACCCTTGCTGGCCAGAATCATCTCGCAGGCACGTACGAAATCAGCGTCGATATGGGGCAGCAAGCCTTGTACGGCTTCGAGCTCGAGGCGGATGGTACGTTGTGCCGATTGAATCAGGTCGCTGGTTTGGTTCATGTCAGAGATCGCATGGCTCGATGAAAAGGCGGCGATTATAGCGGCAATGAACAATTCCCTCACGTTAGTTCGTCATGCTTTGTTCGAGCGATTCACATGGCTTGATACAAAGTCTCTTCTTTTAGCGGTATCCGGACTGAACGGGCGCGGGCTTGGGCCTTGGGCGCTTGGGTGTTGCAGTGATATAGTTCGCCGCCGGTTCGGGTGCCCGGCAGTCCGGCGTTTGTCGGTTGGCCAGGGCATTCGGATGTGAGGCTGCATCGCAAGGAGTTTAGATGAGTGCCGACAACGCCTACGCGGTCGAGCTGAAGGGATTGTCCTTCAAGCGAGGGGCGCGCAGCATTTTCAATGACATCGATATCCGCATTCCCCGTGGCAAGGTCACCGGCATCATGGGGCCTTCCGGGTGCGGCAAGACCACGCTGTTGCGGCTGATGGGTGCACAGTTGCGCCCCAGTGCCGGCGAAGTCTGGGTCAATGGGCAGAATCTTCCAAAGCTGTCGCGCAGCGATCTGTTCGATGCGCGCAAGCACATGGGCGTGCTGTTCCAGAGCGGGGCCCTGTTCACCGATCTCGACGTGTTCGAGAATGTGGCGTTCCCCTTGCGGGTCCATACCGACCTGCCGGAAGAGATGATTCGCGACATCGTCCTGCTCAAATTGCAGGCGGTCGGGCTGCGGGGTGCCCTGGACTTGATGCCGGACGAACTGTCCGGTGGCATGAAGCGCCGCGTCGCTCTGGCCCGGGCGATTGCCCTTGATCCGAAGATCCTCATGTATGACGAACCCTTCGTCGGCCAGGACCCGATCGCCATGGGCGTGCTGGTGCGCCTGATCCGTCTGCTCAACGATGCGCTGGGTATTACCAGTATTGTGGTGTCCCACGACCTGGCCGAAACCGCGAGCATTGCGGACTACATCTACGTGATCGGCGATGGCCAGGTGCTGGGGCAGGGTACGCCCCAGGAATTGAAGGCCTCGGACAGCCCGCGCATTCGTCAATTCATGAAGGGTGATCCGGACGGGCCTGTGGCGTTCCATTTTCCGGCCACGGATTACCGCACCGATCTGCTGGGGAAGCGCTGATGCGCAAGAAATCACTGATAGAAAGAGTTCGCCTGTTTGGTCGTTCCGGCATCGATGTGGTGGCAGTGCTGGGCCGTTCCTCGCTGTTTCTGATGCATGCCCTGCTGGGGCGCAACACGACGGGTGGCGGGTTTGGGCTGCTGGTGAAGCAACTGCACTCGGTGGGCGTGATGTCCCTGGTGATCATCGTGGTCTCCGGGATCTTCATCGGTATGGTCCTGGCGCTGCAGGGGTTCAACATCTTGTCCAGCTACGGTTCGGAGCAGGCGGTTGGACAGATGGTCGCGCTGACATTGTTGCGTGAGCTGGGACCTGTGGTGACCGCGCTGCTGTTTGCCGGGCGTGCCGGTTCGGCGCTGACGGCCGAAATCGGTAACATGAAGTCCACCGAACAGTTGTCCAGTCTGGAAATGATCGGTGTCGACCCGCTCAAGTACATCATTGCCCCGCGCCTGTGGGCCGGTTTCATTTCCCTGCCGGTGCTGGCGATCATTTTCAGCGTCGTGGGGATCTGGGGCGGCTCGTGGGTGGCTGTAGACTGGCTGGGGGTCTATGAAGGTTCCTACTGGTCCAACATGCAGAACAGTGTCGATTTTCTCGACGACGTGCTCAACGGCGTTATCAAAAGTGCCGTATTCGCTTTCGTGGTGACCTGGATCGCCGTGTTTCAAGGCTATGACTGTGAGCCCACGTCAGAGGGGATCAGCCGTGCCACAACCAAGACCGTGGTGTACGCCTCGCTGGCGGTCCTGGGCCTTGACTTTATTCTGACCGCCTTGATGTTTGGAGATTTCTGATGCAAAACCGCACCCTGGAAATCGGTGTCGGCCTTTTCTTGCTGGCTGGCATCCTGGCTTTGCTGTTGTTGGCCCTGCGGGTCAGTGGCCTGGCGCCGACCGCAAGCACCGACACTTATAAACTTTATGCTTATTTTGACAATATCGCCGGTTTGACGGTCAGAGCCAAAGTGACCATGGCTGGTGTAACCATCGGCAAGGTCACGGCAATCGATCTGGACCGCGACAGTTTCACCGGTCGGGTGACGCTGCAGCTGGAAAAGCGCGTGGATAACCTGCCGACTGACTCCACTGCATCGATCCTCACTGCTGGGCTGCTGGGCGAGAAATACATCGGTATCAGCGTTGGCGGTGAAGAAGCTTTGCTCAAGGATGGCGGGACCATCCACGATACGCAGTCGTCGCTGGTGCTTGAGGACCTGATCGGTAAATTCCTGCTCAATACCGTTAGCAAAGACGCCAAATGAGGAGCTTTTGAATGATCTCTATCTTGCGACGTAGCCTGTTGGTGCTGCTCGCGGCGCTGCCGCTGATGGCCAACGCCGTGGCCGCGCCTTCGGCCCATGAAATCATCCAGGACACTACCACCCGGTTGCTGGCAGACCTGGCCGCCAACAAAGAGAAATACAAGCAGGATCCGGGGGCGTTCTACGACGCGCTGAACGGCATCGTCGGTCCCGTGGTGGATGCCGACGGTATTTCCCGAAGCATCATGACCGTCAAGTACTCGCGCAAGGCGACCCCGGCGCAGATGACGCGCTTCCAGGAAAACTTCAAGCGCAGCCTGATGCAGTTCTATGGCAACGCCTTGCTCGAATACAACAACCAGGGCATCACCGTTTCGCCGGCCAAGGACGAAAGCGGCAACCGCACCAGCGTCGATATGCAGGTCAAGGGCAATAACGGCGCGATCTACCCTGTGTCCTACACGCTCGAGAAAATCAACGGCGAGTGGAAGGTGCGTAACGTGATCATCAATGGCATCAACATCGGCAAGCTGTTCCGCGATCAGTTCGCTGATGCGATGCAGCAAAACGGCAATGATCTGGACAAAACCATCGACGGTTGGGCCGGTGAAGTCGCCAAGGCCAAGGAAGTTGCCCAGGATGCTCAAGAGAAGCAGGCGCAATGAGTGAGTTGGCGAGTGAGTCGGCCGTTCGTTTGGGCGAATCTGGCGAGCTGTTGCTCAGTGGCGTGCTGGACTATCGCACTGGCCCGGTCTTGCGCAAGCAGGGCCAGGCGCTGATCGGCTCTGCCGGCGCCGCAGAGCTGGTCATTGACTGCTCGGCGGTGCAGAAGTCCAGCAGTGTCGGCCTGTCCCTGCTGCTGTGCTTCATGCGTGACGCCAAAGCTGCCGGAAAAACCTGGAGCATCCGTGGGATGCCCGAAGACATGCGCGAAATAGCCCAGGTCAGCGAACTGACCGAGCTGTTGGTGCACTCCTGACCCACATCCCTGAAAAAGCCCCCCGTCAGAGTCCTGCTTCGCGGGGTTCGCAGGCGCGGGGCTTTTTTGTATGATGTGCGACCCGTGCGCACAGGGCGCCGATAGAGGTTGAGCATGCAGGCCGTAGAAGTGAAGAGCTTCCTTGAAGGAAAGCTGCCCGAAACTGTCATTGAAGTTGAGGGCGAAGGCTGCAACTTTCAGCTGAACGTGATCAGCGATGAACTGGCGGCGTTGAGCCCGGTGAAGCGTCAGCAGCAGATCTATGCCCATTTGAACCCGTGGATCGCCGATGGCAGCATCCATGCGGTCACTATGAAATTTTTCAGCCGCGCGGCCTGGGCCGAGCGCACCTGAGCCCAAGGGCGTCGAGATTCTTATGGATAAACTGATTATTACCGGCGGCGTTCGTCTTGATGGCGAAATCCGCATCTCCGGGGCAAAGAACTCCGCCCTGCCGATCCTGGCCGCGACGTTGCTGTGCGATGGCCCGGTGACCGTGGCGAACCTGCCGCACCTGCACGACATCACCACCATGATCGAGCTGTTCGGTCGCATGGGCATTGAACCGGTGATCGACGAAAAGCTCAGCGTCGAGATCGACCCCCGCACCATCAAGACCCTGATCGCCCCGTACGAACTGGTGAAGACCATGCGTGCGTCGATTCTGGTACTGGGACCGATGGTCGCCCGTTTTGGTGAAGCCGAAGTTGCCTTGCCGGGTGGTTGCGCCATCGGCTCGCGTCCGGTGGACCTGCATATCCGCGGCCTGGAAGCCATGGGTGCGGTGATCGACGTCGAGGGTGGCTACATCAAGGCCAAGGCGCCTGAAGGCGGCCTGCGCGGCGCTCACTTCTTCTTCGATACCGTCAGTGTGACCGGTACCGAGAACATCATGATGGCGGCCGCACTGGCCAAGGGCCGCAGCGTGCTGCAAAACGCCGCTCGCGAGCCTGAAGTGGTCGACCTGGCGAACTTCCTGATCGCCATGGGCGCCAAGATCAGCGGCGCCGGCACCGATACCATCACCATCGATGGTGTTGAGCGCCTGCATTCGGCCACTTACAAAGTGATGCCGGACCGGATCGAAACCGGCACCTATCTGGTGGCTGCTGCTGTCACCGGTGGCCGCGTCAAGGTCAAGGACACCGATCCGACCATTCTTGAAGCCGTCCTGGAGAAACTCAAGGAAGCCGGTGCCGAAGTCACCTGCGGCGAAGACTGGATCGAAGTGAACATGCACGGCAAGCGGCCTAAAGCCGTCAACGTGCGGACCGCCCCGTACCCGGCGTTCCCGACCGACATGCAGGCGCAGTTCATCTCCCTCAACGCCATTGCCGAAGGCACCGGTGCGGTGATCGAGACGATCTTCGAAAACCGTTTCATGCACGTCTACGAACTGCACCGCATGGGCGCCAAGATCCAGGTCGAAGGCAACACCGCCATCGTGACCGGTACCGAGAAACTCAAGGGCGCGCCAGTGATGGCCACCGACCTGCGGGCTTCGGCCAGTCTGGTGATTTCGGCCCTGGTTGCCGAAGGCGACACCCTGATCGACCGTATCTACCACATCGACCGTGGTTACGAGTGCATCGAAGAGAAACTGCAGATGCTCGGCGCCAAGATCCGTCGCGTACCGGGCTAGGTCCGGCTGCATGGGCGCAGGGACGCGCCTGTTGATTTCGTTTCAGGTCGAGGGTGGTAACACCCTCGATGTGTGTCCGGCGCCGCTTGCGACCGGGCATGAGTACCTTGATAAGGACTGACGTTTCCCATGTTGACCATTGCACTGTCCAAGGGCCGCATCCTTGATGACACCTTGCCGCTTCTGGCTGAAGCGGGCATCGTGCCGACCGAGAATCCGGACAAGAGCCGCAAGCTGATCATTCCTACGACTCAAGCCGATGTGCGCTTGCTGATCGTGCGCGCCACCGATGTTCCGACTTACGTTGAACATGGTGCCGCCGACCTGGGCGTTGCCGGTAAGGACGTGCTGATGGAGTACGGCGGCCAGGGCCTGTACGAGCCCCTGGACCTGCGGATCGCCCGCTGCAAGCTGATGACCGCCGGCAAAGTCGGTGCGCCAGAGCCCAAGGGCCGTTTGCGGGTGGCGACCAAGTTCGTCAACATTGCCAAGCGTTATTACGCCGAGCAGGGCCGTCAGGTCGATATCATCAAGTTGTACGGTTCGATGGAGCTGGCGCCGCTGATCGGCCTGGCGGACAAGATCATCGATGTGGTCGACACCGGCAACACCCTGCGGGCCAATGGCCTGGAGCCCCAGGATTTCATTGCCGACATCACCTCCCGGCTGATCGTCAACAAGGCTTCGATGAAAATGCAGCACGCCCGTATCCAGGCTCTGATCGATACCCTGCGCAAGGCAGTGGAATCGCGACACCGCGGCTGATTCACCTGCGCGACCTTGAGTCGCGCCCGTCTATCCGTGTCATAGCCAATTTTCTCAGGTGCCCACGCGAATGGACTGGTAGCTTAGGGCGCCTGAGCATTTGCCATTAATGAGGCCCTCGCTATGACCGCTCCCACTTCGATTCGCCGACTCAACGCTGCCGACCCGGATTTCGCACATCATCTGGATCATCTGCTGAGCTGGGAAAGTGTGTCTGACGACTCGGTCAATCAGCGGGTGCTGGACATCATCAAGGCTGTGCGCGAGCGTGGCGATGCAGCTTTGGTGGAATTCACCCAAAAATTCGATGGCCTGCAAGTGGCATCCATGGCTGATCTGATCCTGCCGCGCGAGCGCCTGGAACTGGCCCTGACCCGGATCACGGTGCCGCAGCGCGAAGCCCTGGAAAAAGCCGCATCGCGGGTGCGCGACTATCACGAGAGGCAGAAACAGGACTCCTGGAGCTACACCGAAGCCGACGGCACGGTGCTGGGCCAGAAGGTCACGCCGCTGGACCGCGCCGGCCTGTACGTGCCGGGTGGCAAGGCATCGTATCCGTCCTCGGTGCTGATGAACGCGATTCCGGCCAAGGTTGCCGGCGTGACCGAAGTGGTCATGGTGGTGCCGACCCCGCGCGGCGAAATCAATGAACTGGTGCTGGCCGCTGCCTGCATCGCCGGGGTGGACCGGGTGTTCACCATTGGTGGCGCCCAGGCCGTGGCTGCGCTGGCCTATGGCACCGAGAGCGTGCCGCGGGTCGACAAGGTGGTGGGGCCTGGCAACATCTATGTCGCCACCGCCAAACGCCACGTGTTTGGCCAGGTCGGCATCGACATGATCGCCGGGCCTTCGGAAATTCTCGTGGTGTGCGACGGCCAGACCGACCCGGACTGGATCGCCATGGACCTGTTTTCCCAGGCCGAGCACGACGAAGACGCCCAGGCGATCCTGGTCAGCCCGGACGCCGAGTTCCTCGACAAAGTGGCTGCCAGCATCGACAAGCTGCTGCCGACCATGGACCGCGCCGAGATCATCAACACCTCGATCAACGGCCGTGGCGCGCTGATCAAGGTCGAGAACATGGAACAGGCCATCGAGGTCGCCAACCGCATCGCGCCGGAGCACCTGGAGTTGTCGGTCGCTGACCCGCAGGCCTGGCTGCCGCAGATCCGCCACGCCGGTGCGATCTTCATGGGCCGCCACACCAGCGAAGCCCTGGGTGACTATTGCGCAGGTCCCAACCACGTCTTGCCGACTTCCGGTACGGCGCGTTTCTCGTCGCCGCTGGGGGTGTATGACTTCCAGAAACGTTCGTCGATCATCTTCTGCTCCGAGCAAGGTGCGTCCGAACTGGGCAAGACCGCTTCGGTGCTGGCCCGTGGCGAGTCGCTGAGCGCCCACGCCCGCAGTGCCGAATACCGCATCCTTGATGAGCGCTCCATTGAAGGGCAGGGGAAACTGAAATGAGTAAATTCTGGAGCCCGTTCGTCAAGAACCTGGTGCCTTACGTGCCGGGCGAACAGCCGAAGCTGACCCGCCTGGTCAAGCTCAACACCAACGAGAACCCCTACGGCCCGTCGCCCAAGGCCCTGGCGGCGATGCAAACCGAGCTGAACGACAACCTGCGCCTGTACCCGGATCCCAACAGCGACCTGCTGAAAAATGCCGTGGCCCGCTATTACGGCGTGCAGAGCAACCAGGTGTTCCTGGGTAACGGTTCGGACGAAGTGCTGGCGCACATTTTCCACGGGCTGCTGCAGCACGATCAGCCGCTGTTGTTCCCGGACATCAGTTACAGCTTTTATCCGGTGTATTGCGGGCTGTACGGCATCCAGTTCGACGCAGTGCCGCTGGACGCGCAGTTCCAGATCGACCCGGCGGACTATGCCAAACCAAACGGCGGGATCATCTTCCCCAATCCGAACGCTCCCACCGGCTGCCTGCTGGCCCTGGAAGCGGTCGAGCAGATCCTCAAGGCCAGCCCGGACTCGGTGGTGGTGGTTGATGAAGCCTATATCGACTTCGGCGGCGAGACCGCCATCAGTCTGGTGGACCGCTATCCGAACCTGCTGGTGACCCAGACCCTGTCCAAGTCCCGCTCATTGGCAGGATTGCGGGTGGGCCTGGCGGTGGGCCATCCGGACCTGATCGAAGCGCTGGAGCGGATCAAGAACAGCTTCAACTCCTACCCCCTGGATCGCCTGGCGAATGTCGGGGGCGCGGCGGCGTTCGACGATCGGGAGTATTTCGAGCAGACCTGCCGGTTGGTCATCGAGCACCGTGAATGGGTGGTGGCGCAGTTGCAGGCCAAGGGCTTTGACGTGTTGCCTTCGGCGGCCAACTTCATCTTCGCCCGTCACCCCCGGCACGATGCGGCAGGGCTGGCGGCGAAATTGCGCGAACAAGGCGTGATCGTGCGGCACTTCAAGCAGGAGCGGATTGCCCAGTTCCTACGAATCAGCATCGGCACGCCGGAGCAGAACCAGGCGCTGATCGAAGCCCTGGGTGAACTCTAAAGTTAGGAAGGGGGCTGATGGCCTTATCGCGAGCAGGCTCGCTCCCACAGTAGAGTCGTTGCGAATACAAATTTTGTAACCAGCAGAGGCACCCTGTGGGAGCGAGCCTGCTCGCGATGGCGTAGTGTCAGTCAACATCCATCTGGCTGATCCACCGCCATCGCGAGCAGACTCGCTCCCACAGTTGTTGGGCCTTACTCGTGATGCTCTTCACCCAGGAAGGTCAGCGAGGTGAACACCCCGCGCGTGGCCACGTCCTTGTTGTCCTTGAGCGCAATTTCCATCTGCGCGGCGATCACATTCAACCCTTCGTTACGCACCAGCACCTTGGCCCGGCCTTCGGCGTCGGTTTCTGCTGATACGGTGTCCGGTGCGCTGCGGTAATCACCCACCAGCTTCACCCCGGCGGCCGGTTTCCCGTCCAGCAGCACCCGTACCGGCAGTGACTGGCCCGGGCCTACGGTCAGCGGGTCGACTTCCGGCAGGATCAGGAACTTGACCTGATCAAGTTTCGGCAACTTCGCTCCCGGCTCGTAGATCGCCAGGCTGTACTTGAAGGTGTGGGTCGATTCAATCGCCCCGGGCACCTTCGTGCGGCCTTCGTTGATCCATTTCTTGTCAGCGGTCTGGGACCACATGCCATTGTCCAGTTCCACGGCCATCACGGCCGGTGGCTTGAGGGGTTGCAAGCGAGCATGGTCGGGCAAGCGTTCGACGGTGACCGGGATCATCTTGCCGCCCAGGTCATAGGCCCACGCACCGCTGATTTTCTGCGCCTTGAAGGCATTGTCCTCGGCGCCGTGGCCGTAGATCACTTCGATGTTGCCGCGCCGTTGTTCGGTCCACAGGCCATGGGCCGAGGCTTGTGTGGCCAGGAACAGGCTGAGAAGGGCGAAGGTCTTGGGGTATTTCATTGATTTTCCTTTTTACAGATCAAGGGTGAGGCTGACGGTAAAGTTGCGTGGCTCGCCGGGGTTGACCCAGTAGTTGCTGTACGAGCGCTCGTAGTATTTTTCGTCGAAGACGTTGTTCAGGTTCAGGCCCACGGTGACGTTGTCGCTGGCTTTGTAATGGGCCAGCAGATCCACGGTGTGGTAGGCCGGCAGTTCGAAGTCCTTGCCGGCTTCGCCGGAGCGATCTCCGACGTATGTGAATGCCGCACCCACGTCGGAGCCGCGCAGGTGGCCGTCCTGGAATTCGTAGACGCCGAGCAGGCTGCCGCTGTGCTTGGCGACGCCAAGAATCCGGCTGCCAGTGGGAATGGTTTCGTCACCCTTGGTCACTTCGGCATCGATGTAGGCGAAGGCGCCGATCACCCGGATGGCGTCAGTTACCTGCCCGGTGACCTGCAGATCGAGTCCCTGGCTGCGGGCCTTGCCCATGGCGCGGTTGGAGTCTGTGGCCGGGTCCCGCGCCAGGACGTTTTCCTTTTCGATATGGAACGCCGCCAGGGTGGTGCTCAGGCGATCATCGAACAGCTCGCTCTTGATCCCCACTTCATAGCCAACGCCTTCCTCCGGATCGAAGGTATTGCCCCCGGCATCCAGGCCATTGTTGGGCTTGAACGAGGTGGAGGCGTTGGCGAACAGTCCGACCTCGGGTGTCAGTTGGTACAGCAGGCCGGCCCGTTGCGTGAAGGTGTCATGACGCTGGCGGCTGGTGAGCTGCGTGGTGTGGTCGTCAATGCTCTGCTCGAAATGCTCATAACGCACGCCGAGCATGCCCCGCAGTTTGTCGGTGAAGACGATCTGGTCCTGAAGATTCAGCGCACGGCTTTTCACACGCTCGAAAAAATCGGTGCCGGTACGTTGACCATCAGGTTTCGGCTGGCCATAGACCGGTTGATAGATGTCGATGGGGTAAGTGCCACCGTTGATCGTGGTCACGCGCTCGTTCTTGCGATAGTCCTCGTATTCGGTGCCGATCAGCAATTCGTGCTGCCAGGGCCCGAGGTCAAACAGCCCGCGTAATTCAAGTTGGGTAATGCTGTCGTGCCAATTGTTGTCGCGCTCGCGGTAGCGGCGGTTCACCGTACGACCGTCGGCGTTCAGCGGCCGCGCTTCGGAGGCGAATCCCCAGAGTTCGCCCTGTTTGTAATGGCTGGCCAGGCGCAGTTGCCAGGCGTCGTTGAGCTGATGTTCGAGGGCCGCCTGGAGCATGTTGTTGTGGTTGTCGATGTCGCCGTCGTTGGGTTCGCCCAAAAAGGTCGAGCGGGAAACACCGCTCCAACGGTTGTTCGGCGCCACGATGCCGCGATCGAACGTTGAGCTGTGACGCACGATTTCACTTTCCACCAGCAGGCGCGTATCGGGGCTCAGTTGCCAACTGAGGGAGGGGGCGACGAAGACGCGCTTGCTCTGGACGTGATCGCGAAAGCTGTGATTGTCCTCGATCGCCAAGTTGACCCGCGACAGCAGATTGCCCTCAGCGTCCAGTGGTGTGTTGACGTCCAGCGCGGTGCGGTAGCGATCCCAACTGCCGGCGCTGGTTTGCAGGGTGGTGAAGGCTTCGGGCTGGGGCTTCTTGGTGACGATGTTCACCGTACCGCCGGGGTCGCCGCGCCCGTACAGGCTGGCCGCCGGTCCTTTAAGCACCTCGATGCGTTCAATGTTGGCCGCATCCGGCGTACTCGGATAACCGCGGTTGGCGCTGAAGCCGTCCTTGTAGAACTCCGAAGTGGTAAAGCCACGCACGCTGTATTCGTAGAGTGTCAGGCCGCCGAAGTTGTTTTGCTTTGACACGCCGCCGGCATATTCCAGGGCCCGTTCGACGTTGGTGCTGCCCAGATCATTGAGGACGCTGGCGGGGATCACACTGATCGATTGCGGGATGTCCCGCAGGGCGGTGTCGGTTTTGGTGGCGCTGGCGGAGCGAGTGGCGCGATAGCCCGTCACCGGCCCGGTAGGGGATTCGTAGTCGGCAGAGACGTTGATGGCGTCCAGTTCCATCGGCTGGATTTCCTCGGCGATCACCGGGTCACCCAGCAGACCCAAGGCCAGGCTGGCGAGGGAAATCCGTTTTAGAGATGACATGTTATCTTGTTCCAATTTTTAGTATTGAAACAATATAACACTACTAATGAGAATTTATGCTATTCCTGGCCGACTAAAATAACCGCGGCGAACACGGTTTTTTGTGGCGAGGGAGCAAGCTCCCTCACCACAAGGGACTCTTGGCCAGCAAGGCCGTTGCTATCGCGCAGTTACTCTTCTTCCTTCACCACCACCGGTGCCGGCGGTGGGCGCAAACCGATTTCTGCGGTGAGCTTGAGCTCCTTGCCGTTGCGCATCACCTGGATGGCGACCTTGTCGGTGGGTTTGATCCGCGCCACCTGGTTCATCGAGCGACGGCCGTCACCGGCGGGTTCGCCGTCGATGCTCAGGATCACGTCGCCCAGTTGCAGGCCGGCCTTCTGGGCCGGGCCATCGCGGAAAATGCCTGCTACCACGATCCCGGGACGCCCGGACAGACCGAAGGACTCCGCCAGCTCCTGGGACAGCGGCTGCACTTCAATACCCAGCCAGCCGCGAATCACCTGGCCGTGTTCGATGATGGACTTCATCACTTCCATGGCCAGCTTCACCGGAATCGCAAAACCGATGCCCTGGCTGCCGCCGGACTTGGAGAAGATCGCCGTGTTGATCCCGGTCAGATTGCCGTTGGCATCCACCAGCGCGCCGCCGGAGTTCCCGGGGTTGATCGCGGCATCGGTCTGGATGAAGTCTTCGTAATTGTTCAGGCCCAACTGATTGCGCCCAGTGGCGCTGATGATGCCCATGGTCACGGTCTGGCCGACGCCGAAGGGGTTGCCGATGGCCAGGGTGACATCGCCGATGCGGATGCTGTCCGAACGCCCAATGGTGATGGCCGGCAGGTTCTTCAGGTCGATCTTCAGCACCGCGAGGTCGGTTTCCGGGTCGCTGCCGATCACCCGGGCCAGGGTTTCGCGACCATCCTTGAGCGCCACCACAATCTGGTCGGCGCCGCTGGTGACGTGGTTGTTGGTCAGGATATAACCTTCAGGGCTCATGATCACGCCCGAACCCAGGCTCGACTCCATGCGTTTCTGCTTGGGTGAGTTGTCGCCGAAGAAGCGCCGGAACTGCGGGTCTTCGAACAGGGGATGGCTGGATTTGTTGACGACCTTGGTGGTGTACAGGTTGACCACGGCCGGTGCCGCGATCGTCACGGCATCGGCGTAGGACACCGGCCCTTGTTGCAGTGCCTTGGTCTGTGGCGCCTGCTGCAGGTTGACGTCGAGGCTCGGTAGGCCGACCCACTCCGGATAACGCTGGATAATCAGTAGAGCGACAAGCACGCCGGCCAACAGAGGCCAGCCGGAAAAACGCAGCGCCTTGAGCATTAAGCACGTCCTACAAAGGTTGCAGGCGGTGTGAGACCGCCCATAATGTCGCGCATTATACGAGGCCGCGCGCGCCTCTGAACGGGATATTTAGGAGTCTTTTCATGGCCGTAGCCCTGAACACCCTGGTAGAAGAAGCGGATCGTTACCTGGCCGCCGCCAGGATTGCCGATTACTGCCCCAACGGTTTGCAGGTCGAAGGCGCCCCTCAGGTGACGCGCATTGTCAGCGGTGTCACCGCCAGCCAGGCATTGCTCGATGCTGCAGTGGAGGCTGACGCTGATCTGGTGCTGGTGCATCACGGGTATTTCTGGAAAGGCGAAAATCCGTGCGTCACCGGCATGAAGCAACGTCGCCTCAAAACCTTGCTCAAGCACGATATCAGTCTGCTGGCCTACCACTTGCCGCTGGATCTGCATGCCGAGGTGGGCAATAACGTGCAATTGGCTCGCCAGTTGGACATTACCGTCGAAGGGCCGCTGGACCCGGACAACCCCAAGGTCGTCGGCCTGGTGGGCTCCTTGTCCGAACCGATGACGCCTCGGGACTTCGCCCGTAAAGTGCAGGAAGTCATGGGCCGCGAACCTTTGTTGATCGAAGGCGAGCAGATGATCCGCCGGGTCGGCTGGTGCACGGGCGGAGGCCAGGGCTACATCGATCAGGCCGTGCTGGCCGGGGTTGATCTGTTTCTCAGTGGCGAGGCATCCGAGCAGACCTTTCACAGCGCCCGGGAAAACGGCATCAGCTTCATCGCCGCCGGGCACCATGCGACCGAGCGCTATGGTGTGCAGGCATTGGGCGATTACCTGGCGCGGCGCTTTGCTTTGGAGCATATCTTCATAGATTGCCCGAATCCCATTTGATCACGTGTAATCCCCTGTGGGAGCGAGCTTGCTCGCGATAGCGGAGGGTCAGTCAACTTCAATGCCGACTGATACACTGCTATCGCGAGCAAGCTCGCTCCCACAAAAGGCTGTTGCAACGCCCGAACCGGCAGGCATATCCATATGCTGTTTCGATCTAGTTGGCGCCCTGATTAGAAGAGGTCGCTGTGCTAGGATTCCCCGCTCGAACACGGCCCGCTGGCCGTTCATAAGAAAGTTTTCGTGAGTAGCCATGGTCGACAAACTGACGCATCTGAAACAGCTGGAGGCGGAAAGCATCCACATCATCCGCGAGGTGGCCGCCGAGTTCGATAACCCGGTGATGCTGTACTCCATCGGTAAAGACTCCGCCGTGATGCTGCACCTGGCACGCAAGGCGTTCTTCCCCGGCAAGCTGCCGTTTCCGGTGATGCATGTCGACACCCGCTGGAAATTCCAGGAAATGTACAAGTTCCGCGACCGCATGGTTGAAGAGCTGGGCCTGGACCTGATCACTCACGTGAACCCGGACGGCGTGGCGCAAGGCATCAACCCGTTTACTCACGGCAGCGCCAAGCACACCGACATCATGAAGACCGAAGGCCTGAAACAGGCTTTGGACAAGTATGGTTTCGACGCCGCTTTTGGTGGTGCCCGCCGCGATGAAGAGAAGTCCCGCGCCAAGGAGCGCGTGTACTCGTTCCGCGACAGCAAGCATCGCTGGGATCCGAAGAACCAGCGCCCCGAGCTGTGGAACGTCTACAACGGCAAGGTCAACAAAGGCGAGTCGATCCGCGTATTCCCGCTGTCGAACTGGACCGAGCTGGACATCTGGCAGTACATCTACCTCGAAGGTATCCCGATCGTGCCGCTGTACTTCGCCGCCGAGCGCGAAGTGATCGAGAAGAACGGCACGCTGATCATGATCGACGACGAGCGCATCCTCGAGCACCTGTCCGATGAAGACAAAGCCCGTATCGTCAAAAAGAAAGTGCGTTTCCGCACCCTTGGCTGCTACCCGTTGACGGGCGCGGTGGAGTCCGAGGCCGAAAGCCTGACGGACATCATTCAGGAAATGCTCCTGACGCGAACTTCCGAGCGCCAGGGCCGGGTCATCGACCACGATGGCGCAGGCTCGATGGAAGATAAGAAACGTCAGGGTTATTTCTAAGGGGTTGTCATGTCGCACCAATCTGATTTGATCAGCGAGGACATCCTCGCTTACCTGGGCCAGCACGAGCGCAAAGAGCTGCTGCGTTTTTTGACCTGCGGTAACGTCGACGACGGCAAGAGCACCCTGATCGGGCGCCTGCTGCACGACTCCAAGATGATCTACGAAGATCATCTGGAAGCCATTACCCGCGATTCGAAGAAAGTCGGCACCACCGGTGACGACATCGACCTGGCGTTGCTGGTCGATGGCTTGCAGGCCGAGCGCGAGCAAGGCATCACCATCGATGTCGCGTACCGCTATTTCTCCACGGCCAAGCGCAAATTCATCATCGCCGACACCCCGGGCCATGAGCAGTACACCCGCAACATGGCCACCGGTGCCTCCACCTGTGACCTGGCGATCATTCTGGTGGATGCCCGCTACGGCGTGCAGACCCAGACCCGTCGCCACAGCTTTATCGCCTCGTTGCTGGGCATCAAGCATATCGTCGTGGCCATCAACAAGATGGACCTCAAGGACTTCGACCAGGGCGTATTCGAGTCGATCAAGGCCGACTATCTGAAGTTCGCCGAAGGCTTGAAGATGAAGCCCACCAGCATGCACTTCGTGCCGATGTCGGCCCTCAAGGGCGACAACGTGGTGAACAAGTCCGAGCGCTCGCCGTGGTACACCGGCCAGTCGCTGATGGAAATCCTCGAGACCGTGGAAGTGGCGGGTGACCGCAACTTCACCGACCTACGTTTCCCGGTACAGTACGTCAACCGTCCGAACCTGAACTTCCGCGGTTTCGCCGGCACCCTGGCCAGCGGCATCGTGCACAAGGGCGACGAAGTGGTGGTGCTGCCTTCGGGCAAGAGCAGCCGCGTGAAGTCCATCGTCACTTTCGAAGGCGAGCTGGAACACGCCGGCCCTGGCCAGGCAGTGACGCTGACCATGGAAGATGAGATCGACATCTCCCGTGGCGACCTGCTGGTGCATGCCGACAGCGTGCCGCCGGTCACCGACAGCTTCGAAGCGATGTTGGTGTGGATGGCCGAAGAGCCGATGCTGCCGGGCAAGAAATACGACATCAAGCGCGCCACCAGTTATGTGCCGGGCTCGATTGCCAGCATCGTCAACAAGGTCGACGTGAACACCTTGGAAGAGGGACCGGCCAGCGCGTTGCAGCTCAACGAAATCGGCAAGGTGAAGATCGCCCTGGATGCGCCGATCGCCCTGGACGGTTACGAGAGCAACCGCACCACCGGCGCGTTCATCGTCATCGATCGCCTGACCAATGGCACTGTCGGCGCCGGCATGATCGTCGCCCAGCCGCTGGCTCACGGCAGCAGCACGCACCACGGCAAACTGGCTCATGTGTCGGTGGAAGAGCGCGCCCAACGCTTCGGCCAGCAACCGGCCACGGTGCTGTTCAGCGGCCTGTCGGGTGCTGGCAAAAGCACGCTGGCCTATGCGGTGGAACGCAAGCTGTTCGACATGGGTCGTGCGGTCTTCGTGCTCGATGGCCAGAACCTGCGTCATGACTTGAACAAGGGCTTGCCACAGGACCGTGCCGGACGTACCGAGAACTGGCGTCGTGCGGCCCACGTTGCCCGTCAGTTCAACGAAGCCGGGCTGCTGACCCTCGCCGCGTTCGTCGCGCCGAATGCAGAAGGGCGCGAGCAGGCCAAAGACCTGATCGGCAAGGAACGTCTGCTGACGGTCTATGTCCAGGCCTCGCCAATCGTCTGCGCCCAGCGTGATCCGCAAGGTTTGTACGCTGCTGCCGGCGACAACATCCCCGGTGAGTCCTTCCCGTATGACGTGCCGCTGGACGCCGATCTGGTGATCGACACCCAGTCGCTGTCGTTGGAAGAGAGCGTCAAGCAAGTGCTGGATCTGCTGCGCAAGCGTGGGGCGATCTAGGGAAGCCGCTGCAAGCTTCTAGCTTCAAGCGACAAGAAAAAGCCCGCAGATGAGCGATCATCTGCGGGCTTTTTCATTTCAAGGAACAACTCGGTCAACTGTGGGAGCGAGCCTGCTCGCGATAGCGGTGGGTCAGTCTCCATTTATCCAAGCTGAGACACCGCAATCGCGAGCAGGCTCGCTCCCACAAGGGATTCAATGGCGGTCTGGATACTCCCGATGCATCTGTTCCAGCAACGCATCCTTGTCCTGCCACAACTGATTGATCCAGCCCTGGAACTCCAGGCGATAGGCGCCGTCCTGGTCGTAGTTCCTGCCGATGAACTGCGGCGGAATCTTCAGTTCCTGGAAATGCACCACCACTTCGTCAACTTTTCCGCAGAGCAAATCCCAGTACCCCGGTCGGCCGCCGGGATAGTGGATGGTCACGTTGATGATCGACTCCAGCTGTTCGCCCATGGCATCGAGCACAAACGCAATCCCACCGGCCTTGGGTTTGAGCAGGTAGCGAAAGGGTGACTGTTGCTGGGCATGCTTGCCTTCGGTGAAGCGTGTGCCTTCGACGAAGTTGAAGATGCCCACGGGGTTGTTGCGAAATTTCGCGCAGGTCTTGCGGGTGGTTTCCAGGTCCTTGCCTTTCTTTTCCGGGTACTTCTCCAGGTAAGCCTTGGAGTAGCGCTTCATGAACGGGAACCCCAGGGCCCACCAAGCCAGGCCGATCACCGGTACCCAGATCAGTTCCTGCTTGAGAAAGAACTTCAATGGGCGAATGCGCCGGTTCAGCACGTACTGCAACACCATGATGTCGACCCAACTCTGGTGGTTGCTGGTGATCAGGTACGAGTGCTGGTAGTCCAGGCCTTCCAGGCCGCTGAGGTGCCAGCGGGTGCGGCGCAGCAAGTTCATCCAGGCCTTGTTGTTGCTGATCCAGGCTTCATGAATGTGGCCCATCAGCCAGTCGGTGAAACGCTGGGCGGCGGGGAAGGGCAGCAACAGCTTGAAGATTGCCACGATGAACAGCGGGGTGCAGCAGGCGATGGTGTTCAACGCCAACAGCAGCGAGGCAATGACGCCGCGCACAGGAGCAGGCAGGAAATCCAGCATTTAAATATCCATGGGTCGGTTGGCGGCCTGGATCGCGGTCAGGGCGATGGTGTACACGATGTCGTCGACCTGAGCGCCGCGGGGCAAGTCGTTTACGGGCTTGCGCAGGCCTTGCAGCATTGGCCCGAGGCTGACGCAATCGGCGCTGCGTTGCACGGCCTTGTGGGTGGTGTTGCCGGTGTTCAGGTCCGGGAAGATGAACACCGTCGCCCGGCCGGCCACCTGGCTATTGGGCGCCAGTTGTCGGGCCACGGTTTCGTTGGCGGCGGCGTCGTATTGCAGCGGCCCGTCGATCAGCAAGCCGTGTTGCGCCTCGTGGGCCAGCAGGGTGGCTTCGCGGACTTTCTCCACCTCTTCACCGCTGGCCGACTCGCCGCTGGAATAGCTGAGCATTGCCACCCGTGGCGTGATGCCGAACGCGGCAGCCGAGTCGGCGCTTTGCAGGGCAATCTCCGCCAGCTCCGCGGCGCTGGGATGCGGGTTCATCACGCAGTCGCCATAGACCAGCACTTCTTCGGGGAACAGCATGAAAAACACCGAAGACACCAGCGAACATCCCGGGGCGGTCTTGATCAGTTGCAAGGCCGGGCGGATGGTGTTGGCGGTGGAGTGGATAACACCGGATACCAGCCCGTCGACTTCATCGAGCGCCAGCATCATGGTGCCGATCACCACGGTGTCTTCCAGTTGCTGTTCGGCCATCGGCGCGTTCAGGCTTTTGCTCTTGCGCAGCCGCACCATCGGTTCGACGTAACGCTCACGAATCGAATCCGGGTCGAGGATCTCCAGCCCCGGCGGCAGTTCGATGCCCTGGGCTCGAGCCACTGCCTCGACGTCCGCCGGTTTGGCCAGTAGCACGCAGCGAGCGATGCCTCGGGCCTGGCAAATGGCGGCGGCCTGGACTGTCAGCGGTTCACTGCCCTCAGGCAGCACAATGCGTTTGTCGGCGGCCTGGGCGCGCTGGATCAATTGGTAGCGGAACACGGCCGGCGACAAGCGCATTTCCCGTGGCGTACCGCAACGCTGATGCAGCCATTTGGCATCCAGGTGGCTGGCGACAAAATCGGTGATGATCTCCGCACGTTCGCGGTCGTCGATCGGAATTTCCTTGTTCAAGCCATTGAGCAGGTTGGCGGTGTCGTAAGACCCGGTACTGACCGACAGCACCGGAAGCCCCGCCTGTAAGGCGCCTCGACACAGGTCCATGATGCGCGGGTCGGGCAGGGTGTCGCTGGTCAGCAGCAGGCCGGCCAACGGTACGCCGTTGAGCGCTGCCAGGCTCACGGCCAGGATGATGTCGTCGCGATCACCCGGGGTCACCACCAGCACGCCGGGCTTGAGCAGCTCCACGGTGTTGCGCATGGTGCGGGCGCAAATAATGATGTTGCTCATGCGCCGGGTTTCGTAATCGCCGGCATTGAGCACCTGCGCGCCCATCAGGTCGGCCACGTCACGGGTGCGTGGGGCGTTGAGTTCGGGGCGGAACGGGATGCAACCCAGCAGGCGGAAATCGCCGCTGCGCAACAGCGGCGAGTGCTCCTTGAGCCGCGCGGAGAAGGCCTCCATGCTTTCCTCGGTATGGACTTTGTTCAGGATCACGCCGAGGACTTTCGGGTCTTTGGGCCCGCCGAACAACTGCGCCTGCAGCTCGACGCGACCGGAAAGCTCGGTCAGCACTTCGTTCTCCGGCGCCGACACCAGGATGACCTCGGCGTCCAGGCTCTTGGCCAGGTGCAGGTTGACCCGCGCGGCATAGCTGGCGTTGCGGGTCGGGACCATGCCCTCGACGACCAGCACGTCCTTGCCGATGGCAGCCTGCTGGTAGAGGGTGATGATTTCTTCCAGCAACTCATCGAGCTGGCCGTCGCCGAGCATGCGTTCGACGTGCGCCAGGCCCAGTGGCTGCGGCGGCTTGAGGCCGTGGGTGCGGGCCACCAGTTCGGTGGAGCGTTCCGGTCCGGTATCGCCGGGATGGGGCTGGGCGATAGGTTTGAAAAAACCGACTTTCAGCCCGGCCCGTTCGAGTGTGCGCACCAGCCCGAGGCTGATGGAGGTCAGACCCACACCAAAATCGGTGGGCGCGATAAAAAAAGTTTGCATGCGGATTCTCTAAAGGTGCATGGCAAAGGCGAGGCTATAACTGCCGTCTACCGTCAATTCAGGCGCCAAGGTTATCGCTAACCGGGGCCTGTGCGCACCAGCCGCAGTCAAAGGACTGGCCTATTTTTTCAATACGTTGCGCCGGGTCCAGCACCCAGGCCCGGGACTGCCACGGCGGCAGGTGGCGCAGATGCTGGGTGTGGCCACAGGACAGCTCGGCCACCCAGTGCCCGTCCTCATCCTGATGAAAACCGGTGACCGTCGGTCTGTTCGAACAAGCCCGTTTGTCCGGGTTCCGTTCGCTTTCGGGCAAATCCTTGTTTAGACTTGTCCGTTCTTCATTCTTATGCAAAAGGTCTCGCCCCATGCTGATCGCCGCCAATAAGGCTGTCTCCATCGACTATACCCTGACCAACGACGCTGGTGAGGTCATCGACAGCTCTGCCGGCGGCGCTCCGCTGGTCTACCTGCATGGCGCAGGCAACATCATCCAGGGTCTGGAAAAAGCCCTGGAAGGTAAAACTTCCGGTGACGAGCTGAACGTTACCGTTGAGCCGGAAGATGCTTATGGCGAATACTCCGCCGAGCTGGTCAGCACCCTGAGCCGCAGCATGTTCGAGGGCGTGGATGAGCTGGAAGTAGGCATGCAGTTCCACGCTTCGGCCCCCGATGGCCAGATGCAGATCGTCACCATCCGCGACCTGGAAGGCGATGACGTCACCGTTGACGGCAACCACCCGTTGGCCGGTCAGCGCTTGAACTTCCAGGTCAAGATCGTCGACATTCGTGATGCCAGCCAGGAAGAAATCGCCCATGGTCACGTCCATGGCGAAGGTGGTCATCACCACTGATTTGTGCGCTACGCTCAAGTGAACTGGAAAGGCGCCTTACGGCGCCTTTTTAGTCTGTTGCTGTTAGCATCGTCCATGGCTGTTCGAAAAGATCCGCAAACCTGGAGTTCGTCATGAGTGCTTTCCACGACCTTAAACTTAAAGCCCTGGATGGTCAGGAACTTGATCTGGCGCCGTTCAAGGGGCAAGTCGTGCTGGTGGTCAACGTCGCCTCCAAATGTGGCCTGACACCTCAGTACGCTGCGTTGGAAAACCTCTATCAGCAATACAAGGCCAAGGGGTTCTGTGTGCTGGGCCTGCCTTGCAACCAGTTCGCCGGACAAGAGCCGGGGACGGAACAGGAAATCCAGGATTTCTGCAGCCTCAATTATGGTGTGACGTTCCCGTTGTCCAGCAAACTGGAAGTGAACGGGCACGACCGTCATCAGTTGTACCGTCTGCTGGCAGGCGAGGGGGCCGAGTTTCCGGGGGACATCACCTGGAACTTCGAGAAGTTCCTGCTGGGCAAGGACGGTCGGGTGCTGGCGCGTTTCTCACCGCGCACGGCGCCGGATGATCCGGCCGTGATCCAGGCTATCGAAAAAGCCTTGAGCTGAACCTCTGGAGCAACCATCACCCTGTTGTGTGCGGGCACACTCCTCTCGGCTTCCTTTTGATCCACAATCATTCAAATCAATAGTGCTACCCATTGCTTTCCACGGTCCATATTATCGCTGTCATATTCGACCTGCGACCCTGTTTCCGTGGAGTGTCCCATGCCTGTAAAAGCCTTGTTCAAACCCTTCCATCTCGGTGCGCTGGAGCTGCCGACCCGGGTCGTGATGGCGCCGATGACTCGCTCCTTTTCCCCAGGCGGCGTGCCGAACGCCAAGGTCGTGGAATATTACCGCCGTCGCGCGGCGGCCGGCGTCGGTCTGATCATTACCGAAGGCACGACCGTCGGGCATAAGGCCTCCAACGGTTATCCGAACGTGCCGCATTTTTACGGCGAGGCCGCGCTGGCCGGCTGGAAACAAGTGGTTGATGCCGTGCATGCCGAAGGCGGCAAGATCGTTCCGCAGCTCTGGCACGTAGGTAACGTGCGGCGCTTGGGGACCGAGCCGGACGCGAGCGTGCCGGGCTATGGTCCTTCGGAAAAACTCAAGGACGGCCAGGTCGTGGTTCACGGCATGACCCAGGCGGATATCGACGAAGTCATCGCAGCGTTCGCCCAGGCGGCGAAAGACGCCCAGAGCATCGGCATGGACGGCGTGGAGATCCACGGCGCCCATGGTTACCTGGTGGACCAGTTCTTCTGGGAGGGCAGCAACCAGCGCACCGACGGTTATGGTGGAAGTCTGGCCAACCGATCGCGCTTCGCCATCGAACTGATCCGCGCCGTGCGTGCTGCGGTAGGTGAAGGGTTCCCGATCATCTTCCGTTTCTCCCAATGGAAGCAGCAGGACTACACCGCGCGCCTGGTGCAAACGCCAGAGGCCTTGGGCGAATTCCTCAAGCCTTTGGCAGAGGCCGGTGTGGATATTTTCCATTGCTCGACACGTCGCTTCTGGGAGCCTGAATTCGAAGGCTCCGAGCTGAATCTGGCGGGCTGGACCCGCAAGCTGACCGGCAAGCCAACCATCACCGTCGGCAGCGTTGGCCTGGATGGCGAGTTCCTGCAGTTTATGGTCAACACCGACAAAGTCGCGCAGCCGGCCAGCCTGGAGAAACTGCTGGAGCGCCTGAACAATGATGAGTTCGACCTGGTGGCGGTGGGGCGAGCCCTGCTGGTAGACCCGGATTGGGCGCAAAAAGTGCGTGAAGGCCGGGAGCAGGAGATCTTGCCGTTCAGCCGTGAGGCGTTGATGACACTGGTTTAAGCGGCGCCTGCCATCGCGAGCAGGCTCGCTCCCACACCGGATTTGGGTTGTTCACCGAACGTGTGATCAACACAACACCCTGTGGGAGCGAGCCTGCTCGCGATGGCGGCCCCAGCATCACTGAAAAAATCAGCGCACCGTCGGCGCAGCTGGCATCACCTGTTCACCGACACAAACCCCGCGCAACTGCGTCTCGAACTGCTCGATCACCGATGGCCAGCCCTGGCGACTGGCATGCTGGCGCGCATTGAGCCGCACACAACGCAAGGTTTCACGCTCTTCCAGCAGCCACCGGGCCGCGTCGCAGAACGCCTCTTCATCCCCCGGCATGGCCAGCACGCCGTTGTGACCGTGACGGATGTGTTGCGCCGCCGCGGCCTGATCATAGGCCACCACACCCAACCCGGACGCCAGCGCCTCCAGCACGACATTGCCGAAGGTTTCGGTCAGGCTCGGAAAGACGAATACATCCCCGGACGCATAGTGGCAGGCCAGCGATTCGCCACGCTGGGCCCCACAAAAGATCGCGTCGGGCAGTTCCTGTTGCAGCGCGGCCCGTTGTGGACCGTCGCCTACTACCACCAGTTTCAGCCGCCGCTCCGGGAAAGCGCTGCACAGTGTGTTGAAACTGCGTTTGAGCAGACCCAGGTTCTTCTCCGACGCCAGACGCCCGACGTGGATCAGCGCAATATCGTCATCGCCCAAGCCCCAGGCCTCACGCAGGGTTGTCGAGCGTTTGATCGGATGGAACAGTTGGCTGTCCACACCGCGGGACAACAGCGCCACGCGCTCGAAATGCCGGCGTTCCAGCTCCATGCGCTGGCTGAGGCTCGGCACCAGGGTCAGGCTGGAGCTGTTGTGGAACCAGCGCAGGTAATGGGTGAGGACACGACTCAACAACCCGAGGCCATACTGCTGGGTGTATTGCTGGAAATTGGTGTGGAAGCCACTGACCACCGAGATGCCCAGGCGCCGGGCCGCCCGCAATGCCGATAAACCCAGCGGCCCTTCCGTGGCGATATACAGCACGTCCGGGCGATGACGTTTCCAGCGCCGCAGCAGCTTGTGCATCGAAGCCTGGCCCCACTGCAAGCCCGGATACCCCGGTAGCGGCCAGCCTCGGCACAGCAACAACTGCTCGTCGCTGGCCTGGCGTTGGTCGCCAGCCTGACGGGGCCGTATCAATTCCACCTGATGCCCGCGAGCGCGCAAGCCGTCGCACAGGCGGCCCAGGGTATTGGCCACGCCATTGATTTCCGGCGGGAAGGTTTCGGTGATGAGGGTGATATGCAGGTGTGTGCTCATGACCCCAGTGTCGACCGGGGCCATTTCGCCATTGTGACGCTTGAATGATGGATTTGTGACGGGTCAGCCTTGGCGGGCCAACGCGGTCTCGGCGCCTTGCTCGCGCACCCAGAACAAGGTCGCGCCGGCTACCGCTGCCGGCATCATCAGGATGTTGACCACCGGGATCAGCAGCACCAGGTACACGCTGCCGCCAAAACCCAGGCTCTGCCAGCGTTTTTCCCGCAGCCAGGCGAGCATTTCGTTCCAGCCCAGCTTGTGGTTGTCCGCCGGGTAGTCGATGTACTGGATCGCCATCATCCACACCCCGAACAGCAGCCATAACGGCGCGGCGACGATATTGATCACCGGAATGAAGGACAGCACCAGCAGGCCCAGGGCGCGGGGCAGAAAGTAGCCGAGCTTGCGTGCCTCCCGGGCCAAGGTGCGAGGGATCATGGCGATCAACTCGCCCCAGCTGAAGGCCGGGAAGTCGTCGGTGCCACGGATCACCACTTCGACTTTCTCCGCGAGAAAACCGTTGAACGGCGCGGCGATGACATTGGCGAGCATGGTGAAGGTGAAAAACACCATCAGCACCACAAGCACCACGAACAGCGGCCACAGGACATAGTTGAGAAAGCTCAGCCAATCCGGTAACGACGGCATCAGCGTGTCGACCCAAAGGCTGAACTGATGGCCGGCCAGGTAGATCAATCCGACGAACAGCACCAGGTTGATCACCAATGGCAACAGCACAAACAAGCGCAGACCCGGGCTTAAGACCAGTTTGAGTCCTTCTCGCAAATATTGCGGGCCGGACAGGACGGGGGCGGGCATAAGAGGCTCCGAGCGAAGATGAACGCGCCGACCATACCGGCTTTGCCGGGCTCGGGAAAGCATCGACATGGCGTGTAACAACGTTTGCCGAGTTTATTGAACTGACTGATCTGGATAGAGCTCACCTATGAGCTGGATTGTTAAACCGTATTTCCTTAATCTTCGCTCCCTCGATACGCTGCACCCATTCTTTTCAGGACTGTCGAACCCAAGCCTTCCCCAAGTGCGTCAACAGTCCCTTTTATTCGCGCCGCTCACCCGGCGTTCCGGCCCGCAAGGGCCGGTCAACAGGAGCAGGTCATGTCTGAAGTGCGTCATTCGCGAGTGATTATTCTCGGTTCCGGCCCTGCCGGTTACAGCGCTGCGGTGTATGCCGCCCGTGCCAACCTCAAGCCGTTGCTGATTACCGGCATGCAAGCCGGCGGTCAATTGACTACCACCACCGAAGTCGACAACTGGCCGGGCGACGTCCACGGTCTGACCGGCCCGGTGTTGATGGAGCGTATGAAAGAGCACGCCGAGCGCTTCGAGACCGAGATCGTTTTCGACCACATCAATGCCGTGGATTTCGCCGCCAAGCCGTACACCCTGACCGGTGACAGCGCGACCTACACCTGTGATGCCCTGATCATTGCAACCGGCGCCAGCGCTCGTTACCTGGGCCTGCCATCGGAAGAAGCCTTCATGGGCAAAGGCGTTTCCGCCTGCGCCACTTGCGACGGCTTCTTCTACCGCAACAAGCCAGTGGCTGTGGTGGGTGGCGGTAACACCGCCGTCGAGGAAGCCCTGTACCTGGCCAACATCGCCAGCACGGTCACCCTGATCCACCGTCGCGAAACCTTCCGCGCCGAGAAGATCCTGATCGATAAGCTCAATGCTCGTGTGGCTGAAGGCAAGATCATCCTCAAGCTCAACGCCACCCTGGATGAAGTGCTGGGCGACAACATGGGCGTGACCGGTGCCCGGCTGAAGAACAACGACGGCAGCTTTGACGAGATCAAAGTCGACGGTGTGTTCATCGCCATCGGCCACACTCCGAACACCTCGTTGTTCGAAGGCCAGCTGGAACTCAAGGACGGCTACCTGGTGGTCAAGGGCGGCCGCGACGGCAACGCCACCGCCACCAGCGTCGAAGGTATCTTCGCGGCCGGCGACGTGGCGGACCACGTCTACCGTCAGGCGATTACCTCGGCGGGTGCCGGTTGCATGGCAGCCCTGGACACCGAGCGTTACCTGGATGGTCTGCAGAACGCTTCGTTCTGATTCAACAGGTACAAAAAAACCGGCTTCGGCCGGTTTTTTTATGCGCGGGATTTTTCTGTTCAGTGGACAAGATGTTTTGTTCACCACAACCCCCTGTGGGAGCGAGCCTGCTCGCGATGGCGCCGGGTCAGCTTGCATCAGTGTTGGATGTGCCACCGAATCGCGAGCAGGCTCGCTCCCACAGGTTTTTGTGTGGTCAGGGGAATCTGTATTTCAAGACAGCTTCGCCAAGCACGTCTCCAGAATATCCAACCCTTCCTCCAACACCGCCGCCTCGGTCGTCAACGGCGCCAGCAGCCGAATGATGTGCCGCGATTTACCGCTGGGCATCAGCAGCAAACCAGACTCCCGCGCCAAGGCCAGCAATTGCGTCAATTGTGCCGAAGCCGGGCTGCCGTCGGCATGGGCCAGTTCGATGCCGCGCATTGCCCCGACGCCAGTCAGGCGGCCCAGGTAAGGGGACAGCCCGCGACTGCGCCATGACGCGTAGCGGCTGACTATCGCCTCTTCCTGTTGCGTGCCCCAGGCTTGCAGGTTTGCGTCGGTCATTTCCTCCAGGGTTGCCAATGCGGCGGCGCAGGCGATGGGATTGCCTGAGTAAGTGCCGCCCAAGCCACCTTTGGGCAGATTGTCCAGCAGCGCCTTGCGCCCCACCACGGCGCCCAGGGGGACGCCGCCGGCAATGCTTTTACCCAGCAGGATCAGGTCCGGCTCGATGCCCAGTCGCGAGAACGCAAAGCGCTGGCCGGTGCGACCGAAGCCGGACTGGATTTCATCGATGATCAGCACGATGCCTTTCTCGTTGCAGAACTGTCGGAGGGCCTGGGCAAAGGCAATATCCATCGGCAGGAAACCGGCTTCGCCCTGCACCGGTTCGACGATGAAACACGCCACGTCATTCACGTCGATTTCGACGCTGAACAACCGCTCCATGGCCTTCAACGCTTCTTCGCAGGTGACGCCGTTGTCCTTGCTGGGGTAGGGCAGGTGATAGACCGGTCCGGGCAGTACGCCGACTTTCTGTTTGTAGGGCGCGACCTTGCCGTTGAGATTGAGAGTGGCCAGGGTTCTGCCGTGGAAGCCGCCATCAAAGGCGATGACGGCCGTGCGCCCCGTGGCACCGCGCACGATCTTCAAGGCGTTTTCCGCGGCTTCGGCGCCGCTGTTGGTGAGCATGCCGCTGACCGGGTAATCCACCGGGATAAATGCTGCCAGACGCTCCATCAATTCGATGTAGGGTGCGTGCGGGGCGGCGTTGAAGGCGTAGTGCGTCAGCCGGGTTGCCTGTTCGCGGATGGCTTCGACGACACGGGGATGGCAGTGGCCAAGGTTCAACACGCCGATGCCGCCCACGAAATCGATGTAGCGTTTGCCGTCGGTGTCCCAGACCTCGGCATTTTTGCCGTGGCTGAGGCTGACAGGGTGCACGGTGGAAATCGATTGGCTGATGGTTTCACTGCTCATGGATGACGGCTCGGGGGAAGGAGAGATTCCCTTTATCTAAGCCGCGAGCAGAGGTGGCCGGCAAACGAAATAAAGTTGCCGGGTCAATCTTAAAAGTCGGGATGTGAGATCAGTGAGTCTGGCGAGAACTGTTTCTGTGGCGAGGGAGCTTGCTCCCGCTGGACTGCGCAGCAGTCCCAAATCAGCACGCCTGGAGCATCAGTTCACATGCCGGGGCCGTCTGGGGGCTACTTCGTAGCCCAGCGGGAGCAAGCTCCCTCGCCACAGAAAAGCGGACCTCGGCACAGAGGGGAGGCGCGTTGGGTCAGCGCCGCCGCAACGGCTGTGTTTCGAACTTCACACCCGCCAAGCCATGGGCCATCAGCGCCCGGATATTGCCGTGGTCGCTGCCCTCAGGCGTGGCCAGTACCGACCGGTAATGTTCGCCGAACGCCAGCAGCGCTTCTTCATCGCTCAAGCCTTCGAGCAGCGCCAGGCCCAGGGTCTTGCAGGAACCTTCGTTCTGCCCGGCGGCGTTGTCGACGTCACCGTTTTTAAAAGGCTGAGGCTGGTAGTCGTAGCCATTGGCGATAAACGCCAGGGTGTCGGCAAAAATGTGTTCGCCGCTCTTGAGGCTGGCGCGCAGGGTGTTCAGGTCAGGCATCGGATTTTCCTTTGGCGAACGCCGCTTGCTGTTCGGCGCTGGCTTCTTGCTGGTATTGGGCTTTCCACTCGGCGTAGGGCATGCCGTAAACCACTTCGCGGGCGTCATCGAGGCTGACCTCGATCTGGCGTTCATCGGCAGCTGCCTTGTACCACTTGGACAGGCAGTTACGGCAGAAGCCGGCGAGGTTCATCAGGTCGATATTCTGCACATCCTTGCGGCTGTCCAGGTGGGCAACCAGCCGACGGAAAGCGGCGGCTTCAAGTTCGAGGCGTTGTTGGTCGTTCATGGTGGTCTCTGCGAGACAGCTTCAAGTGGCAAGCTTCAAGCTGCAAGTGGGTTTGCGGTCATCAGGCTTGAAGCTTACAGCTTGTAGCTTTTAGCGGCTACGAAGTAGCCCGGCTGGCGGCGAGCGTAATCGATACCGACTCGGCAAATCGCAAGGCGTGGGGCTTGTCGACTTCGACTTCGGCATACAGCACCGATTCGTTGGCCATGACCAGATCGAGCAGTTCCTGGGTCAGGCGTTCGAGCAGGGCGAAACGGTTGCCTTCCACGTGGGCGATGATCGCCTTGGTGATGGTGCGGTAGTTCAGAGCGTGGTCGATGTCGTTGTCGCGCACCGCATCCTGGGCCGCGTAGAGGATGGTCAGGTTGATCAACACATCCTGTTTGTTGAGGATTTCGTCCTCGTTGATGCCAATGAACGTGCGCAAGCGCAAGTCCTTGACCTTGATGCGCGCCATGGCGGGTTGAAGTTGTGGCATTTACTTGCTCCGTCGAATCAATTGCAGGAACTCCTGGCGGGTGGTGCTGGATTCGCGAAAGACGCCGAGCATCACCGAGGTGTTCATGGTCGAGTTCTGTTTTTCGACACCGCGCATCATCATGCACATGTGCTGGGCTTCGATCACCACCGCAACGCCGGCGGCCTGGGTGACCTGCTGCACCGCGTCGGCAATTTGCCGGGTGAGGTTTTCCTGGATTTGCAGGCGGCGGGCGAACATGTCCACCAGCCGGGCGATCTTCGACAGCCCCAGGACCTTGCCCGTAGGAATATAAGCCACATGAGCCTTGCCAATGAAGGGCAGCAGATGATGTTCGCACAGGGAATAGAGTTCGATGTCGGCGACGATCACCATTTCATCGCTGTCGGAGGCGAACAGGGCGCCGTTGACGATCTGTTCGACGCTTTGTTCATAGCCGTGACAAAGGTACTGCATGGCCTTGGCCGCGCGCACCGGAGTATCCAACAGGCCTTCGCGTTCCGGGTCTTCACCCAGGCCGATGAGGATCTCGCGATAGTTCTGGGGCGATAGCGCCATGGTGCATCCTCGAAGCAAGGCTATTTGACGTGCCGGCCGCCGTTGACGGTCAGGGTCGTGCCGGTGACGTAGGGGTTGTCCAGCAGATAACGCAGGCTCTGATAGATCACTTCGCTGCCGGGCTCGATGCCCAGCGCGGACTTGGCCAGGGCCTTGGCACGGTAGGCCGCGTCGTCTTCGGGATTGAACAGTAGCAGGGCCGGGGCAATTGCGTTGACCTTGATGTGTGGCGCGTATTTCGCCGCGAACGACAGGGTCAGGCTTTCGAGCCCGGCCTTGGTGGCGCAATAGGCGATATGCCGGCTGCTGCCCTTGCGCGTGACGTCATCGCTGATGTGCACGATATCCGCCGGGGTTGAGCGTTGCAGCAGCTCGGCACACTGCAGGTTGATCAGGTAGGGGGCGAGCATGTGCACGGCGAACATGGCGTTGAACGCAGCGGCTTCGTGGCCGGGCGTCTCGGTCATCCATGCCGAGGCGTTGTGGACAATGGCGCGCAATCGGTCGGTGTGCTGCTTGAGCTGATCAATGAAGGCCGAAATCCCGGTTTCATTGGAAAAGTCAGCGAACAGCACGATCGCCCCCAGATCCCGCAACGCCTGCACGCCCGGGCGCTCGGTGCGGAAAGTGGCGATTACCGGATGACCGTCTTCGAGCAATCGACGGGCGCAGTGCAAACCGACGCGCTGGGCTGCGCCAGTGATCAGGATCGGAGCGGTGGCGCTGGGCATAGGAAGGCTCGGTTCACGGCAATCGCAAAACTATAACAGCGACGCAAGGTGGCGACGACTCTGTGGGAGCAAGCCCTCTCCCACAGTGACCCTTGTTGAACGCGAACGCTGCGGCCGACGAGAGCGGCCCGGCATCACTGATTCTGCGTAGCCGGCTTGGCTGGCAGTGCTTTGGGCGCTGCACCGTTCAACCAACCCGCCAGCAGGTGAGTCGACATCGGAATAAACAGATAGACCATCAATGGCGTCAGAATGAGTGTGCTGATCAGCACGCGGCTCATCATTCCCAGCTCACTGAGCAATGGCCCCAGCAGAAAGTTGAACAGCAGCGACACCGGAAAGAACGCGAGCCAGATGGCCACGGCCTGTTTCCAGCGCGGTGGCCGTTGATCGCCGGCGCCAAACCAACCGTCGATACCGCGCACCCTGTGTTCCGAAGGGTGGGCAAACAGCTCGCTGCCTCGCGCCAGCCACGCCGTGCGCGAGGCCGAGTGCTCCCAGGCATGCAGGGTCTGCTCGTCGGCAAAGCGGAAAATAATCTGGAATTCATCGCTCTGAGGCGGTGGCGCGAGTACACCGGAACCCAGGTAGCCGGGAAAGTCGGTGGCCAATTGTTCGCCTTCGCGCAACCAGACGATCAGGTCCTGATAGCGCCCATTGGCGACACGACGGGCCACCATCAAGGTGACGGGTGAGGTAGACATTATGTATCTCCGTAAAACAGGTGCGGTACTCCGGGTAGGAGATTCGCGGGAACGCCCCAGGGTGGTGGGGCGCGTCCGTTCGCCAAAAAGCACGCAAGGTTTATTCCTTCTTGAGTGAAAAGCAACAAAATCGCGCATCAGTGGTGTTTGTTCTTGTCATCCTATGACTCAGAGGGAGTACACTGGGATCCAATTTGCCAGCCGGATTTGTCTGCCAAAATGAGCGTAATCACAGAGGATAACTTCGTTTTCCAGGCATCCACTGCCTTGAGACAGGAGGAACTGTTCCCCATTCGCGAAGTTGCGCGGTTGACCGGCGTGAACCCCGTGACCTTGCGCGCGTGGGAGCGTCGCTACGGTCTGATCCAGCCCACGCGCACTGAAAGCGGGCATCGCTTGTACTCCGTCGGCGATATCGAAAAGGTGCGCAGCATCCTCGCCTGGATTGAGCGCGGGGTGGCCGTGAGCAAAGTGGGAAAGATCCTGACCAAGACCGAATCGGTGCAACCGGTTTCCGCGCTTATTTCCTCAGATCTGGTGAAAGCCGACTATGCCCAGTGGCAACAACAGGTGGCTGGCGCGGTTGGCAACTTTGACGATATAGAGCTGGACCGTATCTACGGGCAGATATTTTCCACCTACGCCGTGCCGATCGTATTTCAGGACATCCTGATGCCGGTCTGGCGGCAGTTGCAGCAACGCCAGCAGGAGTTCGGACAAACCAGCGAATGGGTGTTTTTCGATGGGTTCCTGCGCTCACGCATTATCCAGCGACTCCTGCTCAAGCGCGAAGCCCAGTCGCGACGGGTGTTGGTCGTGGGCATTGTCGGTCAATGTCGAGAGCTGGAGTTGCTGGTCACGGCGCTGTTCGTCTCCAAGGCGGAAGTCGGCGTCAGGGTGTTGACCATTGGGCTGCCATTCGACGAACTGACCCTGGTGTGCCAAAAGGTCCAGCCGTTGGCGTTGGTGCTGGTTTCCAACCATGCACCGCCTGCCGAGTTACCTAAGCGCCTGAACAAGTTGGCGATGGGCCTGGACTGCCCGCTGATGCTGGCCGGTGACGCGTCCGATCTGCTTCAGGACAGCCTCGCCGGGTCGTCGATCGGTTGCTTGGGCAGTGAAGGGACCTTGATACATCAGCGGTTGCGACAGCTATTGGCGGGAAATCTGGATACCTGATAACCGGCAGGTCAAGCCGTGCATCAGATGTGCATGGCCGGATGGGTCAGACGGTGTTGCTGAAGGATGTATTGGCGCAGGCGTTCGGTCTCATCCTCGTCATTCTGGCTCAGGTGGTAGGCGTATAAGCCCTGATCGGTTTCCCGTTCCAGTGTGCCGCGCAAGGAAATCCTTTCATAACCTGACGGGCTGAACCACAAGGCAAATTGCTTTGGCGGCTTGGTCCGACTGCGGTTTTGCAACAGGATTCCTTTGCAGGACACCTCATGGGCCCAGAGCGGCCCGGGCAGGCCTTTGGCATTTTCCAGCGCCACCGGCTCGTCAAGCGTGAGGCGCCATGGCCGAATTTTCGGCCCATCTTCGTAGATGCTGGGCACACCCAGACGCAGGTGCATTGCGTGGAATTCGTCTTCCACCAGGTGCAACGGAAAAGTCATTTGCTGGTTTTCGAAGTTGGCTTGCAGCGTCACCTGTTCGTTGGCCGCCAGACGCGTCAGCAAGTCACGAATCTGCGACCCGCCGTTTACCAGCAAGCTCGACGTTACATCCCGCTCGTTGAGTTGCGGGTTGTGCTGCATGGTCCGGATGAAATCCAATTCATCCTGCGTCAGTAGGGCGTCGCGCTGCATGATGTGCTCGAAAAGAGGATTTACACTTTCACTGGTGATTGTAGTGACTGACCGCTAATTCGCCGGTTTGTTTGCGCCGTTCGTCGCTTCGAGTCGGGCAATGGTTGCTCGTGCTTCGGCCAGCTCCTTTTCCAGCTGGGCGACGCGTTGCTGAGCCTTGACCTGAGCGGTCACGTCTTTTTGCACGCCCACGAAATAAGTGCGTCCGTCAGCCTCGTTTTTCACCGTCGACAGAGACAACTCATTCCAGAAAGGGCTGCCGTCCTTGCGGTAGTTGCGCAGAATTTCCCGGCAGGCACCGTTCTGCTTGAGGGCCGTGCGAATCTGCTCCAGGGCCGGCTGGTCGCGATCACCTGACTGCAGGAATCGGCAATCCTGATAAAGAATCTCTTCACTGCTGTAGCCGGTCAGCCGTTCGAAAGCCGGGTTTACATAGATCAGGATATTGTCTTCATCGCCTTCTTTTTCAGCGATGACAATGCCGTCGTTCGAGGCGTTGATGACCAGTTGCATCAGTTGAGCATTAATCATGGGCGACATCCCTTGAACATCCCTGTGTGCGCTGCATTTTAGAAGAACCTACCGCGATGTCTACTGGCCATTATTGGATGTTGAGAGTCAATCGCAGCGTTGCGTCTGAGCCTGCTACTATCGCCGCTCTTTTTTATTCAGGTTCAGGATCAGATTGATGAAAGTCGCCATCCTTTCGGGTTCCGTCTACGGGACCGCCGAAGAAGTCGCTCGGCACGCCGCCAAACTGCTCGGTGAAGCGGGTTTTGAAACGCTGCACAACCCGCGCGCAAGCCTTGCGGACATTCAGGCGTTTGGCCCGGCGGCCTTGCTGGCCGTGACTTCCACGACGGGCATGGGAGAGTTGCCGGACAACTTGATGCCCTTATATTCGACGATTCGCGACCAATTGCCAGCCTCTTTTCGTGACCTGCCGGGTGCCGTGATAGGCCTGGGAGACGCCAGTTATGGCGATACCTTCTGCGGCGGTGGCGAGCAGATGCGCGAGTTGTTCGCCGAGCTGGGCGTGCGCGAGGTATTGCCCATGTTGCGTCTGGATGCCAGCGAAAGCGTCACCCCGGAAACCGATGCCGAACCTTGGCTGGAGGCGTTGATCGACGCGCTGCGTCGCTAACGCAATGTGAGGTGAACGGCCACCCCCGGATGACTCGCTCGGCCAGTAAGCTGGCTGCCAATGCAACTACCGACCTCGCGGGAGCTGACTAGACTGGTTAGCTTGTTCATGACTGTTTCAGAACAAGCATCTATAACTAGAAAGCAGAGGTCAGAGCCGTGAGCGTAGCGCCCGTCCCATCGACACTCAGCATCAAGGATCAGGTCAGTGCCGCCGAATGGCAAACCCGCGTCGATCTGGCCGCCTGTTACCGGCTAGTCGCCCTGTATGGCTGGGATGACCTGATTTTCACGCATATATCCGCCAAGGTGCCCGGGACCGATGATTTTTTGATCAACCCGTTCGGGTTGATGTTTCATGAGGTCACCGCCTCGAGCCTGGTCAAGGTCGATCAGGCCGGCAACAAGCTGATGGACAGCCCCTACGAGATCAATCCGGCCGGTTATACCATCCACAGTGCGGTGCATGAGGTGCGGCACGATGTGGTGTGTGTGCTGCATACCCACACGGCGGCCGGCGTTGCTGTGTCGGCACAGAAGCAGGGTGTGTTGCCTATCAGCCAGCAATCGTTGTTCGTATTGTCGAGTCTGGCGTATCACGCCTATGAAGGCGTGGCCCTCAATCACGAAGAGAAGGCCCGCCTGCAGGCGGATCTGGGCGCCAATAATTTCCTGATGCTGCACAATCACGGTCTGCTGACCTGCGGCGGCACCATTGCCGACACCTTCCTGATGATGTTCACCTTCCAGCGAGCCTGTGACATCCAGGTCCTGGCGCTCAACGGTGGGGCTGAACTGATCGCCATCGAGCCGCAGATACTGGCCGGCGCCCGGGCGATGATTGCCGGGGTGACCAAAAGCGCCCAAGGCATGGGAGGCGCGCTGGCATGGCCGGCGTTGCTGCGCAAGCTGGATCAACAAGATTCGGGTTATAGATGCTGATGCCTCTGGTCCAGATTCCCCTGCGTATTTGGCGCCAGCGCGGCCAGACATTGATGTTCCGTGGCCACGCTATCCGGTATTGGGTGGCGGGGCACGGCGAGCCGTTGTTGCTGATCCATGGTTTCCCCACCGCCAGTTGGGACTGGCATTACCTGTGGCAGCCGCTGGCACAGCGTTATCGGGTGATCGCCTGTGACATGCTCGGTTTTGGCGACTCGGCCAAGCCGACGGATCATGTCTACAGCCTGTTGGAGCAGGCTGACCTGCAGCAGGCTTTGCTGGCGCATTTGAATGTGAAGCAAGCTGTGCATGTACTGGCCCATGATTATGGTGACAGCGTGGCCCAGGAACTGATCGCCCGTCACTACGAGGCGCGCATCGAACTCGCCAGTTGTGTCTTTCTCAACGGCGGTCTGTTTCCCGAAACCCATCGTCCGGTGCTGATGCAAAAACTGTTGCTCAGCCCCTTGGGCTGGCTACTGGGCCGAGCTTTTTCCCGAGAAGGCCTGGTCAAGAGTTTTCGCCAGATATTCGGCCCCAGGACTGGCCCGACCGAAAGCGAGCTGGACGATTACTGGAGCCTGGTCGAAACCCATAATGGACCGCGGATCATGCACAAACTCATTGCCTACATTCCCGAACGGCGTGTGCAGCGTGACCGCTGGGTGCAGGCCATGCAGCGCGGCGAGGTGGCGCTGCGGGTGATCGACGGCGCGGTCGATCCGATTTCCGGTGAACACATGGTGGCGCGCTACGAGGCGCTGATCCCCAGCCCCGACACCGTACTGCTGCCCGACATCGGCCACTACCCGCACACCGAAGCCCCGGTGCAGGTACTCAAGCATTACCTGGAGTTTCGCGAAAACATGGCCGCACCGGTCAGGCAGGTGGTCTGCTCATAAGTGTTGAAGGTTGGAGCACTATCGCGAGCAGGCTCGCTCCCACGGAGAGGCGAGTCTACGCAGGCCTGTGTGGGAGCGAGCCTGCTCGCGATGGCAGCGACTCGGTCCCGCCTCTGGTGAGGGTCGCGGAGCCCACAGCAGATCCGGCTCGTATCATCCCCTCACCTTATTGGCCACCATTCACTTGCAACCCTGTTGATTGTGACCAACCGCCCTGTGCCCGACACTCGGGGCATTGTCCTATTGCCTGCTGGAGTTCTGCCCATGAGTGAATCTGTGCGCTTCGAAGATAAAGTCGTGATCGTCACGGGAGCCGGCGGTGGCCTGGGGCGGGCCCATGCCCTGTTGTTCGCCAGGCAGGGGGCCAAAGTGCTGGTCAACGACCTCGGCGGCTCCGCCCAGGGAGAAGGGGCCAACGCCTCGGCGGCGGATCGGGTGGTCGCTGAAATTCGCCAAGCCGGCGGAATTGCCGAAGCGAACCACGACTCCGTCACCGATGGCGACAAGCTTGTTCAAAACGCGCTCGACGTGTTTGGCCGGGTCGATGTAGTGGTCAACAACGCCGGGATCCTGCGGGACAAGACCTTCCACAAAATGGAGGACGCCGACTGGGATCTGGTCTACCGCGTCCATGTCGAGGGCGCCTACAAAGTCACCCGCGCCGCCTGGCCATACCTGCGTGAGCAGAATTACGGGCGGGTGATCTTTACGGCCTCCACGTCCGGCATCTACGGCAACTTCGGTCAATCCAACTACGGCATGGCTAAGCTCGGCCTTTATGGCCTGACGCGCACCCTGGCCATCGAAGGTCGCAAGAACAATATTCTGGTCAATGCCATCGCGCCCACCGGTGGCACCCGCATGACCGAAGGCCTGATCCCGCCGCAGGTGTTCGAACAGCTCAAGCCTGAACTCGTCAGCCCGCTGGTGGTGTACCTGGCCAGCGAGACCTGCCAGGAAACCTCCGGGTTGTTTGAAGTGGGCGGCGGCTGGATGGGCAAGGTGCGTTGGGAGCGCAGCCTGGGTGCCGGCTTCGATCCAAGCAAAGGTTTCTCGCCCGAAGACGTCGCGACCCACTGGCAGCAGATCTGTGATTTCGAGGGGGCGGTACACCCCAATGACAACCTTGAAGCGTTGAAGGAAATGATGGCGAACTTGCAGCGCTACACCGTTTGACCTTGCGGCCTCGACCCGTTGCCGTCACGCGCGGCAACGGTGGTCAGGGGACGTATTTCTTCACCAGCGCCGCCAGATTCGCGGCAGTCTCGATGTCCATCACACCGTCGTATTTCGCTGGACGAAAGTGCAGCTGAAAGGCTCGCACCAAACGCTGAAAACCCGCACTTGTGGCGGCTGCCGACGTGTCATACCCATATTTGCGGAACAAGCCGAGCAGTTGCTCGCGAGTCGGCAGGCCGTTGCATTGGTAGGCGCGGGTGTAAGCTTTCTGCGTGGGTTCATCGAACCATGCGCCGATGCCCTTCAGATACAGCGTATGCCAAGGGAACATCGGGCCGGGATCGCTTTTCCTGCCAGCGGCAATATCCGAGTGCCCCACCACATTGACCGGGCTGATGTCCGGATAGCGCTTGAGGATGTTCAACGCCAGGTATTCGATCGCCTCGACTTGCTGAGGTTGATAAGGCGGGAAAGTGAATTGCCCGTGGTTATCGGTGGCCAGGTTGACGATTTCAACACCGATCGAAGTGTCGTTCAGATTCGTGCGACCACCCCAACTGCTCACCCCCGCGTGCCAGGCTCGTTGGTTCTCGTCGACCAGATTGAAAATCTGCGGTTCCTGGAAACCTGCTTTCAAGTAACTCGGGTCGCTGAAGTCCGGGATGAGGTAGTGGGCGCTGACAGAGGAACCGGTCAGTGCGTTGATGGAGGATGAAAAGTTCGCGGCGGTGTAATGAAAGACTAGAAAACGAATTCTATTGTTGAAGCCTTTTACCGAGCGATAGCTGTTGTAGTTGATAAGTGTCATAAAAACTCACTGAGGTTTAAAGTCAAAACAGAATGCTGTGACTGACATTCAGCCTAACAGTGAGTTTTTGATGGGGCCGTAGTGGGATTCTTGCTTTGTTGTAGGAACAGGCGTTTGGATGTCCGGGAATTAATCGTTAGTGGAAACAGGGTGTGGCTGCCATTTCCTATGGCGAAAGCTGACGGTGATGTAGGAATTGAGAAAGTTTAATTGGAGATAATCTACAGAGTAAAACAGCCGTTAAACGAGACGACGCATACGCGGGTGAATGATTGCGTGGCGAGGGCGCTTGCTCCCGTTTGAAAGAAGTTTTAACTCGCAAGTAACTACGCATAAAAAAAGGCCGCTGCAAAAAGCAGCGGCCTGAAAATGACGTTGCAAAGGAGCAGAAAACCAACGTCAGTGAACACGGGAGGTGATGGACCGATGCGCCAATCCATCCGAATGACGGTGCGCCGGTCGTGAGGGACGCGATGGCGGCTTGTGCCTGCAGGCCCGTTGCCCTGAAAGCCCGGCCAGCATAGGGATTGGCCATCGTCGGAAACAGCCCGGATCCAGACATGCACCGTTGCAGGGCGCGCAACAGTTAACAGGCCCGATGAATATGCGCGGCGCTGATGACCCATCATCCAATGCGTCCATACGCGGCGCAAAGCCCCGTATTCCATGACCTGTAATCCTTTCGGGGTACAGCGCGAATACCTCCTTGGTGCGCTTATCGCCCATGTCGTGCGGCAGTAGGGTGAAGGCTCTGTCACTCACCGGGGAAGACGCATGACAACAATAACAATGCGCGCCATCTTCAAACCGCAGGCGCTGGCCGTCGCGGTGGCCTTGGGTTGCTCTGCCCAGGCGCAGGCCGTTTCATTCAACATTGGCGAGATCGAGGGGCAGTTCGACTCCTCGTTGTCCGTGGGCGCGAGCTGGGGCATGCGCGACGCCGACCGGGACTTGGTCGGCAGCGTCAACGGCGGTACGGGGCAGTCGTCCACCGGTGACGATGGGCGGCTGAACTTCAAGAAGGGCGAGACCTTTTCCAAGATATTCAAAGGCCTGCACGATCTCGAACTCAAGTACGGTGATACTGGCGTGTTCGTGCGCGGCAAGTATTGGTATGACTTCGAACTCAAGGACGAAAACCGGCCGTTCAAGGACATCAGCGACAGCAACCGCAAGGAAGGCTCCAAGTCGTCAGGGGCGCAGCTTCTCGATGCGTTTGTCTATCACAATTACTCCATCGCCGACTTGCCGGGTACGGTGCGTGCGGGCAAGCAGGTGGTCAGTTGGGGTGAAAGTACCTTCATCGGCAACTCCATCAACAGCATCAACCCGGTGGACGTCTCCGCGTTCCGCCGGCCGGGTGCCGAGATCAAGGAAGGCCTGATCCCGGTGAACATGCTGTTCGCCTCCCAGGGCTTGACCGACAAGCTCACCATCGAAGGTTTCTACCAACTGGAATGGGATCAGACGGTCGTCGATAACTGCGGCACTTTCTTTGGCAACGACGTGGTAGCCGATGGCTGCACCAGCGGCTACACCGTGGGCAGCCCGGCGATTGCGCCATTCGTACCATTGACTCAGGCCTTTGGCCAAGGCATCCAGGTGAATGACGAAGGCGTTGTCATTGCTCGCAGCGGTGACCGTGACGCCCGTGATTCCGGCCAGTGGGGCACGGCGTTGCGCTGGCTCGGTGACGACACCGAGTACGGCCTGTACTTCATGAACTACCACAGCCGCACGCCAACCGTGGGCACCACCACCGCCGGCCTGTCTACATTGTCGGCATTGCCGGGAATGGTCGCGATTGCAGAAGGGCTTGCCCCTGGCAGCGGTTCGGGGCTGGCGCAAAGCGTGATGCTGGGGCGCGGTCAGTATTACCTTGAATACCCCGAGGACATCCGTCTGTACGGTGCCAGCTTCGCCACCACGCTGCCTACCGGCACCGCGTGGACCGGGGAAATCAGCTACCGCCCCAACGCACCTGTGCAGCTCAACACCAACGATCTGACCCTGGCCTTGCTCAACCCGATCGCAGGCGGTGCAGCTTCGCCCATCGCGACCTCGCCCGGGGCCGATAACACCGGTTATCGTCGTAAGGAATTGACCCAGATCCAGAGCACCCTGACGCACTTCTTCGACCAGGTGCTGGGCGCTGATCGCCTGACCGTGGTGGGCGAGGCGGCGGTGGTGCACGTCGGTGGCCTGGAATCCAAGGACAAGCTGCGTTATGGCCGTGACTCGGTCTACGGCCAGTACGGGTTTGGCGGTGACACCGACGGCTTCGTCACCTCGACCTCGTGGGGCTATCGCGCCCGGGCAATTCTTGACTACTCCAACGTCGTTGCCGGTATCAACTTCAAGCCCAATGTCTCCTGGTCCCATGACGTGGCCGGCTACGGCCCCAACGGCTTGTTCAACGAAGGTGCCAAGGCCATCAGCCTGGGTGTCGATGCCGACTACCGCAACACCTATACCGCCAGCCTGAGTTACACCGACTTTTTCGGCGGCGACTACAACGTCCTCGAAGACCGCGACTTCCTCGCGTTGAGCTTTGGCGTGAACTTCTGATCTGGCTGACAAGGAAAAACCAATGCGCAAGATGATTCTGCAATGCGGCGCCCTGGCCCTGAGCCTGCTGGCCGCGAACGTGATGGCGGCAGTTTCGCCGGATGAAGCAAACAAATTGGGCACCAGCCTTACGCCGCTGGGCGCGGAAAAGGCAGGCAATGCCGATGGCTCGATTCCGGCCTGGACCGGTGGCATCGCCAAAAACGCCGGGGCGGTGGACAGCAAAGGCTTTCTGGCCGATCCCTTTGCCGGGGAAAAACCGCTGTTCACCATCACCGCCGAGACCGTGGACAAGTACAAGGACAAGCTTTCCGAAGGCCAGATAGCGATGTTCAAGCGCTATCCGCAAACCTACAAGATTCCGGTCTATCCGACCCATCGTAGTGTCTCGCTACCGCCCGAGATCTACGAGTCGGCCAGGCGCAGCGCCCTCAACGTCACCACCATCAATGACGGCAACGGCCTGGCCAATTTCACCGGTAACCGTTACTACGCATTCCCGATCCCCAAGAACGGCGTGGAAGTGCTGTGGAACCACGTCACCCGCTATCACGGCGGCAACGTGCGGCGCATCATCACCCAGGCCACCCCACAAACCAACGGCAGCTTCACCCCGATCCGCTTCGAAGAAGAGATCGCCGTGCCGTTTCTGATCAAAGACGCCGATCCGGAAAAGGCCAGCAATGTGCTGACCTATTTCAAACAGTCGGTCACCGCGCCGGCACGTCTGGCCGGTAACGTGCTGCTGGTGCATGAAACGCTTGACCAGGTGAAGGAGCCGCGCCTGGCCTGGATCTACAACGCCGGCCAGCGCCGTGTGCGTCGCGCCCCGCAAGTGGCCTACGACGGCCCGGGCACCGCCGCTGACGGGTTGCGTACCTCCGATAACTTCGACCTGTTCTCCGGCGCGCCGGACCGCTACGACTGGAAGTTGGTGGGGAAGAAGGAAATGTACATCCCCTACAACAGCTACAAACTGGATTCCCCCAGCCTCAAGTATGACGACGTGATCAAGGCCGGCCACATCAATCAGGATCTGACCCGCTATGAACTGCATCGGGTCTGGGAAGTGGTCGGTACGGTCAAACCAAACGAACGTCACATCTACGCCAAGCGCCACATGTATTTCGATGAGGACAGCTGGCAGGCGGCACTGGTGGATCACTATGACGGTCGCGGTCAACTGTGGCGGGTGGCCGAAGGTCATGCCCAGTTCTACTACGCCAACCAGAACCCGGGCTACACCCTTGAGGCGCTCTACGACATCATCGCCGGCCGCTACATTGCGCTGGGGATGAAGAACGAAGAGAAGCGCAGCTACGAGTACGGTTTCGAAGCCAGGGCTGCGGACTTCACGCCAGCGGCGCTGCGCTCGACGGGGGTTCGTTAAGACCTGGCGGTTTGAAGCTGACTGTGGCTGCCGTTAGATAATCGTGAGGACCGGCAATCGATTTGCCGGTCTTTTTTTATGGGCGCCAATCAGCGCGCTGAATACTTCTCCAAAGGTGAGCGCCACAGGACTAGGGTGATGAAACAATAATAAACTGGACTTCGCACATGACCGCCATGACCCCGTGTCCGGACCGTCCTGGATTGCTGCCCCGCCTGTCTTCGACCCATGTGCCGCGCAGGTCCTTGAGCGAGCCCTTGCTGGCCTCCGAGGCGCGGGTAAAACTGCTTTGCGCACCAGCGGGCAGTGGCAAGAGTGCGTTGTTCGCTGAGTGTTTCCTGCAAGCCCCCGCCGCTTGCCGGTTGCATTGGTTGCCGCTTGGGGGCGCAATGCTGGACGCGGCGCAAATGTGCGAGCGTCTGGCGCAGACCCTCGGGCTGCCGTTGCTGGATGAAGGGGGGCTGCTGGCTCACCTGGCGGGCTTGCAAGCACCGACCTGGCTGTTCCTGGATGATTACTGTCGGGTACCCAACCCCGAGCTGGATCAGTTTCTCGATCGTCTGTTGAGCATCAGCAGTCCGGCGCTTCACCTTTGGTTGAATGGTCGTCGCCGTCCTCACTGTAACTGGCCGCGCCTGCTACTTGATGACGAACTGCATGAATTCGATGCCCAGGCGCTGGTCTTCACCCATGACGATGTCCAGCAGTTGCTCAAACATTTGCCCGGTCCCCAGGGCGCTCGCACCGCGCGCGAGGTGATACAGCGCAGTGGCGGTTGGTGCGCCGGGGTGCGCATCGCCCTGCTTGAACGTTGTGAATGGGCGCGCAGCCACGCGTCGCCGGGGCGACCCGGGACCCTGCATGACTACCTTGAATATGAGCTGTTCAGTACGCTGACCCCGGACCTGGCGCAGGCCTGGCGAGTGCTGGCGCATCTGCCGCGCTTCAATGCCCGGCTCTGCGAGCATCTGTTTGGTGACACGGTAGGCGCCGAATGCCTGCCCTTGTTGTTGGACCTGGGCTGTTTTATCGAACCGTGGGAGCAGTCTTCGGACTGGTTGCAGATTTTCCCGGCGCTGGCTCGACTGGTGCGTGACGAGCCCTGGCCGCAGGGACGCTCCTGGCATCGCCGGGCTTGCCAGTGGTTTGCCGCCGAGCAGGATTGGCAAATGGCATTCGAGCAGGCCATGCAAGCGCAAGAGTTCGAGGCTGCCGTCAGTTTCCTGCAGCATCTGAATTTTGAACACGTACTGCAGCGCAGCAACGTGACGCTGTTGCTGAAGCTGCATGATCAACAAGGTGAAGCGCTGACACTCGGTACACCGCAATCGGTGGGGTTGGTCACGGCTGCGTTGCTGTTCGCCGGACGCTTCGATCAGGCATCGGTGTGCATCGACCAACTGGCCAGGTTCATGCCGCAACCTTCGGCCTGCCTGCAGCGGCAACTGCTGGCCCGGTGGCAGGTTCTGCTGGGCTGGCTGCTGCACCTTTCGGGGGATGGCGAGCAGTCCCGCGAGCACTTGCTCCAGGCCCAGGCGAGCCTCGACCCAGAGGCCTGGGCCTTGCGCCTGTTGTGCCAGTTGGGGCTGACACAGCAGGCACTGCTCAAGGGGGAACTGGCCACTGCGCAATGGATCAACCGCCAGGCCCTGTGCCTGGCGCGCGCCCAAGGCTCACTGGTCTTCGAGGGCTTGCTGGAACTGGATCACGCCCAAGTCCTGGAGCAACGCGGCGCTCCTCACCGGGCCGATCATCTGTTGAGCGCAGTTCAGGGGTTGCTCGATAAGCCTGGCCAGGACTTTTCTGCCTTGCTGGGACGTATTGCCTTGCGCCGTGGCCGTCTGGCTTTGCGCATGGGGTTGGCCGAGCAGGCTGCCGAGCAGTTCCAGGCGGGCCTGGAAACGGGCCTGCATTGCCAGGACAAACAAGTGCTTTATGGTTTTCTCGGCAAGGCCACCCTGGCGGCCAATGGTGGCGACTATGGCGAGGCTTTCCTGCAACTGCGCGATGCCGAGCGGATCATGCAACAGCGGCACATCCCCGACACGGTGTACCGTGGCGTGCTGTTGCAAACCAGTTGCCAGTTCTGGCTGCAACAGGGACGCCCGGAACTGGCTCACGAGGCCCTGACCCGGGTCTTGCGTCACTTTCACGGGCCGCAGGCCAAGCATGCCCCACCTGCGACCCTGGAGTTGATTCCGCGACTTGAGTACCTGTTGGTACTGACCGAGGTTTATCTGCATCGGGCGCAAGACCCGCAAGCGCAACTCAAGGCAATGATCGACCGGGCACAGCACTGTGAAATGCATGGCCTGGAGACCGAACTGTATCTGGCGCTGGCTGAAGTCGTCTGGCTGTCCGCTGATCGTTCCCAGGCACGATCGCTCGTGCAAGAGGGCCTCAAGCGAGTTGCCTGTTGGCGCGCCCAGCAAGCCTTGTGCGAGTTACGCGCGCGTCAGCCCGATCTGTCGGGCTGGGCGCAATCGGCTGAGCACATCGAGCAGCCGGCGGTGGCAGTCGAAGACACGTTGTTGAGTCATCGGGAATTGGAAGTGCTGGAGCTCATTGCGCAGGGCTATTCAAATCAGCAGATTGCCGAACGTTTGTTCATATCCTTGCACACGGTAAAAACCCATTCGCGGCGGATACACAGCAAGTTAGGCGTTCAGCGGCGCACGCAGGCGGTCGCCAAGGCCAAAGTCATGGGCGTGATGAGATAAAGAATTCCCAAGGGCAAGACGATTAGCTGCCGCCGCTACGTATCACCGCTCACATCAATGGTGTGATCAGGATTGGCCCGTTGGCTGATCCGATCCTGCGCCTGCCTCATACCCCATCCGCCAGCTCACGGCCCGGGTCGCGGCCAACAGTCGTTGCGCCGCCGGGCCGTTTTCATCGGCATGGAACAGGGAAGTCGGGCCGACAATGGTCATCACCGCCGTCACTTGGCCGACAGCATTGAATACCGGGGCTGACAGGGCATCCACGCCGGGCATCAGCAAGCCATGCACATGGTGCAGGCCGCGACTGCGTATTTGCTGGCACAGGGTGGCATAGGCCTGGTCGTCGGCCAGGGCGTGGGCGGTGGAAGCGCTCACTTCCTGTTCGCGCAAGCCGATCGTTTCGCGCGTCGGCAGGTAGGCGCTGAACACCAGCCCCGTGGACGAGCTGAGCAGCGGCAATACCGACCCCAGTTGCGTCACCACGGTCACTGCCCGTATGGCGGGTTCGATCCGAACGACGGTGGCGCCGTGATTGCCCCACACCGCCAGGAAACAGGTTTCGTTCAAGTCATCGCGCAGTTCGGCCAAGGGCAGGGCGGCCACTTGCAACACGTCCATGCCGTTCAACGCCGCCAGGCCCACGCGCAAGGCTTCGCGCCCGAGGCCGTAGTGGTTGGTGGACGTGTTCTGTTCAGCGAAACCGCTGGCGATCAAGGCCTGCAGGTATCGATGAACCTTGCTCGCCGGCATTTGCACGTGTTCGGCCAGACGCGACAGCGACGTGGAGGGCGACAGTTCGGCCAGGGCCTTGAGGATGTCGGTGCCGACTTCGGCCGAGCGGACTTTCTGTTTACCGTTGCTGAGCGGGGTTTCCATGGAGGCGCTGAGTCCAGAGGCGAATGGGCGTCTTTATAGCTTGACGGTCGCTGTCGAGCAAATTACGTTATGCGTAATTGAATTACGATAAAAATAACCTGTGCGCCTGACGTTTCTTCGTGGAACGACGAGGTCGTACCCAGTCCTGTGTTCAGGAGGCTCCATGACCCTCGATTCCACAGTGTCGGACCTGGCCTATCAGTCAGGCTTTGGCAATGAATTTGCCAGCGAGGCGCTGCCCGGCGCCTTGCCCGTTGGCCAGAACTCCCCGCAAAAAGCCCCTTACGGTCTCTATGCCGAATTATTCTCCGGCACTGCCTTCACCATGGTTCGCAGCGAAGCGCGGCGGACCTGGATGTATCGCATCCGGCCGTCGGCCAATCATCCGGCCTTCGTCAAGCTTGAACATCAGATAGCGGGCGGTCCTCTGGGTGAGGTCACGCCCAATCGCCTGCGCTGGAACCCGTTGGATATTCCTGCCGAGCCAACCGATTTCATCGATGGACTGGTGCGCATGGCGGCCAATGCCGGCTCGGACAAACCGGCCGGTATCAGCGTCTACCATTACTGCGCCAACCGTTCCATGGAACGCGTGTTCTTCAACGCTGACGGGGAATGGCTGATCGTGCCGCAGCTGGGACGGCTGCGGATTGCCACCGAGCTGGGCGTGCTGGAACTGGCGCCGCTGGAAATTGCCGTGATCCCCCGGGGCCTGAAATTTCGCGTCGAGCTGATTGATCCACAAGCCCGCGGCTATATCGCCGAAAACCATGGCGCGCCGTTGCGCCTGCCGGACCTTGGGCCGATCGGCAGCAACGGTCTGGCCAACCCGCGGGATTTCCTGGCGCCGGTCGCTCATTACGAAAACCTCGCCCGACCGACTGCGCTGGTGCAGAAATTCCTCGGTGAGATGTGGGGTTGCGAGCTGGATCATTCGCCCTTCGATGTGGTGGCCTGGCATGGCAACAACGTGCCTTACAAATATGACCTGCGCCGTTTCAACACCATCGGTACGGTCAGCTTCGACCACCCGGACCCGTCGATCTTCACCGTATTGACCTCACCCACCAGCGTCCACGGCCTGGCCAATCTCGATTTCGTGATCTTCCCGCCGCGCTGGATGGTGGCTGAAAACACCTTCCGTCCGCCGTGGTTCCATCGCAACCTGATGAATGAATTCATGGGCCTGATCCAGGGCGCCTACGATGCCAAGGCCGAAGGTTTCCTGCCCGGCGGCGCCTCCTTGCACAGTTGCATGAGTGCCCATGGCCCGGACGGCGAGACCTGCACCAAGGCGATCAACGCCGAGCTGACGCCTGCGAAAATCGACAACACCATGGCCTTCATGTTCGAAACCAGCCAGGTCCTGCGCCCGAGCCGTTTCGCCCTGGACTGCCCACAATTGCAAACTGACTACGACGCCTGCTGGGCCTCGCTGCCGGTCACTTTCGACCCGACCCGGAGATAACCCATGACTCAACTTTCCCCTGCCCGTAGCTGGGTCGCCTCCGCCAATGGCCATGCCGACTTCCCGCTGCAGAACCTGCCGCTGGGCATCTTCAGTATCGATGACGGTGCTCCCCGTAGCGGCGTGGCGATTGGTGAGCAGATTTTCGATTTGCAGGCCGCGTTGCAGGCGGGCTTGTTTGACGGCGCGGCGCGCGAAGCCGTCGAAGTCATGAAGGACGGCCAGTTGAATGCATTCTTCGACCTCGGCCGCAGCGCCCGGGTGGCCCTGCGTGAACGCTTGCTGGAGCTGCTGCGCGAAGACAGCTCGCTGCGGGGCAAGATCGAAGCCCAGGGCGCGAAACTGCTGGTCCGCGCAGCGGACTGCCAGATGCATTTGCCGGCCAGGATCAATGACTACACCGACTTCTACGTCGGTATCGAACACGCGCAAAACGTCGGCAAGTTGTTCCGTCCCGACAATCCGCTGTTGCCCAACTACAAGTACGTGCCCATCGGTTATCACGGGCGTGCCTCGACCATTCGCCCGTCCGGCACCGATGTGCGTCGTCCCAAGGGCCAGACCCTGCCCGCCGGCCAGACCGAGCCGACCTTCGGCCCGTGCGCGCGACTGGACTATGAGCTGGAACTGGGCATCTGGATCGGCCAGGGCAACGCCTTGGGCGAACCCATCGCCATCGGTGATGCTGCCGAGCACATTGGCGGTTTCTGCCTGCTCAACGACTGGTCGGCCCGGGATATCCAGGCCTGGGAATACCAGCCGCTGGGGCCCTTTCTGTCCAAAAGCTTCCTGACCAGTATCTCGCCATGGGTGGTGACGGCCGAAGCCCTCGAACCGTTCCGTCGCCCACAACCGGCGCGTCCGGCAGGCGATCCGCAGCCGTTGCCATATCTGCTGGACAAGCGTGACCAGGCCGGTGGGGCCTTCGACATTGAACTGGAAGTCCTGCTGCTGACCGAAGCCATGCGCGAGCAGAACCTGCCGGCCCATCGCCTGACGTTGAGCAACACCCAGTACATGTACTGGACCGTGGCGCAGATGGTCGTCCACCACAGCGTCAATGGTTGCCAGTTGCAGGCCGGTGACCTGTTCGGTTCGGGCACCTTGTCGGGGCCTGAGAGCGGTCAGTTCGGCAGCCTGCTGGAGATTACCGAGGGCGGTAAAAAGCCAATCGAGCTGGCCTCTGGCGAAGTGCGCAAATTCCTTGAGGACGGTGACGAGATCATCCTGCGTGCCCGTTGCAGCCGCGAAGGTGTTGCGTCCATCGGCTTTGGCGAATGCCGGGGCAAGATCCTGCCGGCGCGGTGAGGGACAGGGCATGGAACTCTACACCTACTACCGCTCCACTTCGTCCTACCGGGTGCGCATTGCCCTGGCGCTCAAGGGCCTGGATTACCAGGCCTTGCCGGTCAACCTGATCGCTGCGCCTGGGGGCGAACATCGTCAGCCGGCCTATCTGGCGATCAACCCTCAGGGCCGGGTTCCGGCGCTGCGTACCGACGAAGGCGCGTTGCTGGTGCAGTCACCCGCCATCATCGAGTACCTGGAGGAGCGTTATCCACAGGTGCCGTTGCTCAGCGCCGACCTGACGGTTCGGGCTCATGAGCGAGGCGTCGCGGCATTGATCGGTTGCGATATTCATCCGCTGCACAACGTCAGCGTACTCAACCAGCTGCGGCAGTGGGGCCACGATGAAACGCAGGTGGCGCAGTGGATCGGGCATTGGATCAGCCAGGGACTGGCGGCGGTGGAACAGTTGATTGGGGATGACGGCTACTGCTTCGGTGCAGCACCCGGGGTCGCGGACGTGTATCTGATCCCGCAGGTGTACGCGGCAGAACGGTTCAATGTCTCCCTGGAGGCGTATCCACGGATCCGTCGCGTTGCGGCGTTGGCGGCTGCGCATCCAGCGTTTCAACAGGCGCATCCGGCAAATCAGCCTGATACACCTTGATCCCCCTGTGGGAGCGAACCTGTTCGCGATGGCGGTGGTTGAGCTTACAAACATGTTGTCTGACACGCCGCTATCGCGAGCAGGCTCGCTCCCACAGAAGGAGAGGGGGCGAGCCCTTGAGTTACCACCTCGTCCTCCGCGATCTACACCCGCTCAATGCACAATTGAATTGGGCGGCAGATGCCCCAGCCGTTCCGTCAGCCGGATTCGCTGGATCGGGTCTTCGCTGAGCATCAGCGCGTGCTCCAAGTCGAATCGTTCGGCGTTGGGACAGTCGAGCCGTTGGTACAGGCTGGCGCGGGCCAGGTAATCGGCGGCGCTGGCGTTGCCCAGTTCAAGCACCCGTTCGGCGTCGATCAGTGCAGCAATGTAGTCGTCGTTGGTCAGATGCAATTGGCGAAGATTGCGCGACAGGCGCTGGAGCATCTGCATGGGCTCGGCACTGACCAGGTGCTCGGCCTTGAGGGGCATGTTGGCGCCGTATTGGCGTTGCAGCAGTTCCCGACAGTCGTTGGGGTACAACCGGCGTCCGCCACACGGGTCGAGCAGATGATCGGCACCGGGGACCCGCAACAGGAAGTGACCGGGGAAATTGACACCGACCATCGGAATCTCCAGGCCACGAGCCAGCTCCAGGGCGATCAGGCCGAGGGCCAGGGGCTGTCCACGTTTACGCGTCAGCACCTTGTCGAGCAACGCGGCCCGTGGGCGCAGGGGCGTGAAATCGTCCTGGGCGAATCCAAGGTCATTGAGGCGGCGCAGCAAGGGTTGGCCCAGTTCGCTGACGGGCAGCATCGGCAGGTCATGGCTGACACGCTGTTGCAGATCCTTGAAATCCTTCAGCAACGCCGGTACGTCCACTTCGCGATCATGTTCGGCAGCAATCCACAACGCTGCTTCGAACAGCGCCGGTGGGGAGCGGTGCAGGCAATCAAAAAAGGCTTGGCGCGGTGTCATCACAGTCTCCGGGCTATGCCTCGTTTTTAGCTCTGCTGCGGGCTTTCGTCCAGTCTCGTCCGGGGAAGGAATCAGGTTATGCCCAAAAGACTGGCCGTCCGGTCGACTTATTCCGGCGCGCTCCAGCAAATTTTGAGCGCACGCCTATACTGGCGGAACAAACAAAAGTGATTCGGGAGCCTGTCGATGTTTGCTCTCATGCAAAGCTCCCGCCTTGAATCGCTGCACCTGAGCGTAGACCCGGCCACCGGGTTGAAGGCGGTGATTGCCATTCATTGCAGCCGTCCTGGGCCTGCTCTGGGTGGATGTCGTTATCTGTCCTACCCCGACGATGAAAGTGCCGTGGTCGACGCCGTGCGCCTGGCCCAGGGCATGAGCTACAAGGCCGCACTGGCCGGCTTACCGGTGGGCGGCGGCGTGGCCGTGATCATGCGTCCGGCCCATGTCGAAAGCCGCGCTGCGCTGTTTGAGGCATTTGGGCGCTGCATCGAGCAACTGGATGGCCGCTATATCACCGCCATCGACAGCGGCACCTCGGTGGCGGACATGGACTGCATCGCCCAACAGACCCGTCATGTGACCAGCACCACGGCTTCGGGAGACCCAGCGCCTCACGCGGCGATGGGGGTATTCGCCGGCATCCGTGCCACGGCCATGGCCCGCCTGGGCAGCGATAACCTGGAAAGCCTGCGGGTAGCGATCCAGGGCCTGGGCAATGTCGGTTTCGCCCTGGCCGAACAGTTGCACGCCGCAGGCGCCGAACTGTTGGTCAGCGACATTGACCCTGGCAAGGTTCAACTGGCGATGGAGCAACTGGGCGCGCATCCGATCGCCAACGATGCACTGCTCAGTACCCCGTGCGACATCCTCGCCCCCTGTGGCCTGGGCGGGGTGCTCAATAGCCAGAGCGTGGCGCAACTGCGCTGCTCGGCGGTTGCCGGGTCGGCCCATAACCAGTTGAGCAACCTGCAGGTGGCCGATCAATTGGAACGGCGTGGGATCCTCTATGCGCCGGATTATGTGATCAACTCCGGAGGCCTGATCTATGTCGCCTTGAAGCATCGCGGCGAAGAGCTGTCGACGATCACCGCGCATTTGTCGAAGATCGGCGCCCGGCTTACGGAAGTCTTTGCCCACGCCCAGGCAGAAAAACGCTCACCGGCCAGGGTGGCCGATGAATTGGCAGAGCGTTTGTTGTACCGATAAAAAAGATCGCAGCTTTCGGCGGCTCCTGGGTGGATTCCATGGAGCCGCCGAAGGCTGCGATCTTTTCAAGGCTTATTCAGCAGGGGCATTGAGCAGTTCGGACAAGGCGTCCGGTTGACTCTTGAACGCCTTGGCGAATACATCGCGATTTTTCGCCATGTAGATGCCGGCTTCCTCAACCTGTTTCTCGCTCAGCGAGGGAACGGCTTTTTGCAACACTTCGGCCAGCAATTCGGCGAGTTCCAGCATTTTGTCATGACGGTCAGCTTCGGCTTTATCCATGAACAAGCGCTCCAGATCTCGGCTGCTGCGGTATACCACTTCGACGGCCATTCACCACCTCACATGCCTTCACATTGGTTATCTTTGTGACTACTGTATTTATATACAGCCAAAAGGATAAGCGAATCCCTTCCCTTTGGATAGTGGCTTTTTAATGTAGACGTATTTGCACATTTGTCGCGAGCGCTGGTGTGGGAGCCCGCCTGCTCACGACAGGGCGGCATCAGCATCGCAAAAGTGTCGGGTTGCGGCCCATCGCCATCTCACCCTCAGCCGCTGGCCTTTTTTCTGCATGCAGAACAACCGTCACGTCCAACCCGCATCATCCGGTCGAGTCGACCTAAGGAAACTACATCGTGAAAATCAACTGGGCCGAGAACCTGCGCCAGAACGTACATCAGTTGGCCGAATCCCTGGGCAATCTGTTCGTCGAGACGTTCCATTACCTGGCACTGTTTGCCATCGGAGCGGTGACCGCCTGGGCGGCGGTGATGGAGTTTTTGCAGATGCTCGAGCAGGGGCACATCAAGATCGATGACATCCTGCTGCTGTTCATCTATCTGGAATTGGGAGCGATGGTCGGGATCTACTTCAAGACCAACCACATGCCGGTGCGGTTCCTGATCTACGTGGCGATCACGGCGCTGACGCGCTTGTTGATTTCCAACGTCTCCCACCACAGTCCGCCTGACCTGGGCATCATCTACTTGTGCGGCGGCATCTTGCTGCTGGCGTTCGCGATCCTGGTGGTGCGTTACGCTTCCTCACAGTTCCCTTCGGTGAAAATCGAGCACCCGCACCGCAAGGTTGGCGCGGGTTCCAGCGAGCACGCCGAAGTGGAGAAGGGCGAGATCTAGAAACCGGCGGGGGCGGATGTCGCGCCCTGCGTCTGCGGTGGTGGCAGCTTGACGTTGTCACCGCCGGTCATGGCTTCGAGGATCGCCACAGCGCTGTGGCCCTGCTCGATGGCGATGCCGAACTGGATGCTCTGGACCAGGCGCCGCAGGCGTTCCGGGTCATTGCGTTGCTGGGCGCTGATCATGCGCTTGGCGACGATGCGCCCGGCCTTGGAGAGGGTCAGCATGATGCTGCCGTCCAGGCCCTGGATGCTCAGATTGATTTGATACTGCGGCGCAAAAGCGTCGGTAATGAGCTGAAAAGGGTTGTCCATGATGCGTCACCGCCTGATTGAACGTGCAGTTGTTGACCGGCCGTGATCGGGATTAGTTCGCGATACCGGACCACCGGCCATTCCATGATCGTGCTTCATCCAGAGCCAGGCAGAGGCTGGATCGGAAGATCCCAACCTGCGACCGCTCCAGCAGAGAGGTAGCAAGGGGCATGCCGGAAAAACTGTCGGACAATGATCACGGCGCATAGGCGCTGAAGGCCTTGGCATGCGGCCCGGGAGGCTGCCCGTTTCTGTGCAGGAATGGGCGAATGGTCGTTGACGGTGCAGGGTGAGCGCAGAATTTTCATGGGGTAAGCAAGGCGAGGCAACTCCCGACATTAACAGCGCTTTTGTCCGTTGTCCGGCTTTATTTGCGTATGAATATTTATCTTTTCGAAGGGGTTGAATTGTTCTGCCGCCAGCCCGACTCTGTATTCAAGGGGTCGTCGCGCTACCGTCGATTGGCCCCTGGCGAGCTAGCCGAAATAAGGGATGAACTATGCAAATCCAAGTCAACAGCGATAACCATATTCAAAGCAGCATCCGACTGGAGGAGTGGGTACGTACTACCATCGAAAGCACGCTCGAACGTTATGAAGAAGACCTGACACGGGTCGAGGTCCATTTGCGGGACGAGAACGGCGACAAGCCCGGTCCCCATGACTTGCGTTGTCAGCTGGAAGCACGGCCAAAGGGTCTGCAACCGGTCTCGGTGACACACAAGGCCGATACGCTGGAACTGGCCATCGAAGGGGCGGCCACCAAGCTTGAACATGCCCTGGAGCATCTGTTCGGCAAACTGCGCGTCAAACGCGCCACCGCTGAGAAACCGACCGAGTCGGTGGCCTTGGCCGATGCGATGCTGGAAGAAGAATTCCTGGAGAACGAACGGGCTGCACTCAACGGCTGAGCCCGATCATTTAAAATTACCCACCGAACAGACGGGCCTGCAATCGCAGGCCCGTCTTGTTTCAGCGATCCATCGCAGCCCCTGATCAGAACGCCACGGACGTCTGCACATACAGCGTGCGCGGTTCCCCTACGTATTTGCCCCGGTTGTTATCGTCGAACGAGCGGGTGAAATACTGGGTATTGAAGATGTTCTTCACACCCACCGCCACGTTCAGGTCCGACAGTTGCGGGCCGAAATCATAGGCGGCGCGGCTGCTGAACAGCATATAGCCAGGGATATTGCCGGTACTGCCGTCGGCGCTTTCGGCGCGGGTATTGGCGTTGTCGGCAAACTGCGCGCTCTGATAGGTGCTGTCCAGGTTCAATTTCCACGGCCCGTCCGTGTAACCCACGCCCAGTGTGCCTTTGTGCTTGGAAGAAAATGGCACGCGGTTGCCTTTGTTCGGTCCGTCTTCCCGAATGGTGGCATCGACGAAGGCATACGTGGCATATACGTCAAAACCGGCCAGCGCCGGACTCAGGCCGTCGAGGGCGTAGTTGATGCTGGTTTCGATGCCCTGGTGGCGGGTTTCGCCACGGGCAATCACCGAATCGTTGGTTTGGTTGCTTTCGTATTGGTTGTCGAAGTTGATCAGGAACGCACCGATCTCCGCCCGCAGGTTGCCATTGTCATAGCGGGTTCCAAGTTCCCAGGTGCGGGCTTTCTCCGGTTTCACTTCACCGCTGCTCACACGGTTAGGCATCTGGCTGTACTGCACACTGCCGAATGAACCTTCGGTATTGGCATACAGATTCCATTCATCGGTCAGGTGGTACAGCACATTCAGCGCTGGCAGGGCGGTGTTGTAGTCACCCTTGTATTTCACGTTGGTCAGATTGTTTGTCTGTTGCGATTCGATCATTTCGTAACGAATACCGGGCGTGATCGTCCATTTGCCAATATCGATCCGATCATCGATGAAAATTGCATTGGCTTCAGTTCCACCCCGTGTATCGCGGTCGTTTCGGCTGGAGGTTGTCGGCAATTCGTTGCTGGCGATCGGCGTGCGATAGCGCAGTTCATGGCCGGCCTCGTTGATGTAGCGATAGCCGACGCCGACCTCGTGGCTGGTCGGCCCGAGGTCGAAACCTTGGGCAAAACGGGTTTCCAGGCCGCGTACCCAATATTCGCGAGGCGACAGGGACAGGAAGGAGCCCTGGTCCAGGTAGCCGCTGCGCAAAGTCTTGGTGAAAAACGTGCTGGCGGTAAATTCGCGTCGATCCTGCTGGTAGCGGTAGCCGAAGTTGACCAGGGTGCGACGGCCCCAGAAGCGGTCATTCTGACGGGTGGACTGATACGGGTTGGCGTCGTAGTCGGCCACATTCAGGCCGCCGGGCATGTCGGCCTCGCCTTCGTAGTATTGGGCCATGGCATTAAAACTGTTGGCCTCGTCCAGTTGGTAGTTGCCCTTGAGGATCAAGTCGTCGATTTGTGTGTCGCTGTGTTCGCGCCAGTCGCCGCCGCGAGTGCCGGAGTACAACAGGGCACCGCCAAGGCCGTTGTCGGCGGTGCCGCCGGCCAGCAGGTTGGCGGATGTCTTGAAGCCGTCGTGGCTGGAAGACGGACTGGTCTCGGTCTGGAAGCCGCCCTTTACCGTCGGCGCCTCGGGAATCGCCCGCGTCACGAAGTTGACCACGCCACCGACGTTTTGCGGACCGTAGCGCACCGCGCCGCCTCCGCGCACGACATCCACCGCGTCCATGTTGCCCATGCTGACCGGCGCGAACGATAGCTGCGGTTGGCCGTAGGGTGCGAAAGGCACCGGGATGCCGTCCATCAGCACCGTGGAACGTGAGGCCAGGCGAGGATTGAGCCCGCGGATACCAAAGTTCAGCGCCATGTCATGGCTGCCGGTGCCGTTGTTTTCCGGTGCGTTGACGCCAGGAATGCGATTGAGCACATCCCGGGCCTGGGTCGCGCCCTGGCGTTCGAACGCCTCACGACGGATGACGTCTCGGGCACCGGCGTGTTCGAAGACATTGGTCGGCGCGGCATCGCCGAGCCAGTCACCGACCACGGTGGTGGTGCCGATGTCCAGCGCGGTGCTGGCGGCCGGTTGCAGGCTGAAGGCGTTGTCTGCCTCAGGGCGGGCTTGCAGGCCTGTGCCTTCGAGCAGCGCGCTCAGCCCTTGCTCTGGGCTGTAGCTGCCTTCCAGGCCACGACTCTGCAGGCCTGCGGTCGTCTGTGAGCTGAAGGAAATCAACACCCCAGCCTCGCGTCCGAATTGATTGAGGGCATTTTCCAGTGACGACGGCGCGATGTGATAGGGCTTGGCATCTGCAGCCTGTACGCAAGGCAGTACGACGAAACTCAAGCTGGCCCCCAGGAGCAATTGACGCACGGTACGGGCGAGCGGGGTGAGACGGGTGGGTTGTTGCGGCATGGATGAGAATCCCGAGAAGGTTGTATCGAAGTGCTTTCCTTCTCTGTCACCCCAGGTGTGGAAAACGGCTCACTGGTGCATCACTTTTTTTCAGCTGGGGTGGCCGTGGTTCAGGCTCGAGCTTCGACCGAGATCCAATAGCGGGTGAAACGACGCACTTTTACCGGCAGGCTGACTTCCAGCAGATCGAGGATTCGCTCGCTGTCGTCCAGCGGATAGGTTCCGGAGATCAGAAGGTTGGCGACCGCCTCGTCGCAGTGCAATTGGCCACGTCGGTAGCGGCCTAGCTCGTCGAGAAAGTCTGCCAGGCGCATGTGCGCCGCTACCAGCATGCCCTCTGTCCAGGCGCCGCTGTTGGCATCCAGGGCCGTGGCGGGCCCGGCGCCGTTGATGCCAAGGCTCAGTTGCCGTGACGTCGCCAGCAACAACGCCGGGCCGTGTCGGCTACGAATGTCCACCTGGCCTTCAAACACCGCCACCTGGGTGTGGTCCGGATACTCGCGTACGTTGAACCGGGCGTTGCGGCTTTCCAGCAGGCCATGGGCGGTCAGCACTTGCAGGGGCCTTGGGTCGCGGGCAGCGGTCAATAACAGTTCCCCCTCCAGCAGGTGGATCAAGCGGCGTTGAGCGTCGAAGCGAACGTCTACCGCACTGCCGCTGTTGAGCTGCAACTGACTGCCGTCATCCAGCGTCAGACGACGCCGTTCGCCTACCGGGCTGCGAAAATCGGCCATCAATGGGGGTAGCAGTTGGCGTTCACGCAGGCTCCAGGTCAACGCTGAACCGGCCCCAAGCACCAACAACATTTTGAGCGCTCGACGCCGCGCAGCGGACTTCGGTGCATTGAGGGCCGCATGGGCCAACGGAGAGGGCACGCTGCGCAGCCGCTGATTGACCCGCTGGATATGCTCCCAGGCGCGGCGATGTTCGTTGTGAGCATTGAGCCATTGCTCCCAGGCTTTCTGCCGGCGAGTATCGAGTGGGCCTTGCTGCATTTCCAAAAGCCAGTGCACGGCCTGTTCGGCCACTTTCGCACTGACATCTGGTGCGCTGTTCATCGCTGGGGTCATAAGGCGAAGTAGCAGCGCATCGCTGCCTTGTTCAAATGACGCTTGACCGTCGCCAATGAAATTCCCAGTTCACGGGCTATTTCGTTGTAGGTCAGGCCATCGACCTGGGCCAGCAGAAACGCCTGCTTGACCGCTCGTGGCAAACCATCGAGCAGTTGGTCCAGTTCCATCAGGCTTTGCAGGATGATTGCCCGTTCTTCCTCCGACGGCACCACCTGCTCCGGCAGTTGGGCGAGGGTATCGAGGTAGGCGCGCTCAAGGTCCTGGCGTCGGTAGTGGTTGAACAGTACGCGCTTGGCAATGGTCGTAAGAAACGCCCGGGGTTCCAGGACAGGCTGCGGGTCGCGCGCAGTCAGTACGCGTATGAACGTGTCCTGGGCCAAGTCGGCGGCACTGTCGGGGCAGCCGAGTTTTCTTCGCAACCAGCCGTTAAGCCAACTGTGATGGGCGTTGTAGAGCACTTCGACGGTGTGTGCAGGCGGCAACGAGGAGCATCCCGACAGCGATGAGCTGTGCTAGAGAACAAGAATTGTTCGCATTGTAGGGGCGCGGCGGTGGCTACGGCAATCGGGATCAGTACCTGCTTGTTTCATTTGACCGGGGCACGCTGATACCTAGCGCAAAAACGCCTGTCGATACTCGCCGGGTGTCGCGCCGAGGGCCTGCCGGAAACGATTCGTAAAATGGCTGGCGCTGGCGAACCCGCAGGCCAACGCGACCTCACCCAGCGGTTTTGACGTGCTGCGCAGCCAGTGCCGCGCGTGGGCCAGACGTCGTGCCAGTACGTATTGATGGGGCGGCAGGCCGAAGCTTTCGCGGAACATCCGGGCAAAGTGGTATTCGGACAGCGCACACAGCGCCGCCAGTTGGCCGAGGCTGATGGCGTCGGCCAGATGGCTGTCGATGTAGTCCACCAGCATTCGCCGCTGGTGAGCGGCCAGCCCGCCCTTGAGGCGAAGCCCCTGGCGCTGGCCGACCTGGCTCAATAGCAGATGGTTGAGCAAGTCATGGGCCAGGCTGGTGGTCAGAAGGCGTTCACCGGGCTCATCCCAGTTCAGGGCGATCAACTGGCGAAAGCGCTGTGCCTGTTGCGGGTCGTCGAGAAAGGTGGCTTCGCGCAGTTGCACTTGCCGCGGCTCGCGATCCAGTAGCGTGACGCAACCGAGGGCGAATTGCTCAGGGCTGAAGTACAGGTGCGCGAGGCGAATGTCGCCATTGATGACCCAGGCCGATTCATGCCCGGCCGGCAGGACGCAGAGTTTGCCAGGTGCCCCGGTGGTGTCGGGGCGTTCGCGGCGAAACGTGCCGGTACCACCGGCGATGTAGCACGACAGCGTGTGGTGAGTCGGCGCCTCGTAGTCTTGGGCGTCGTGATGGTTGCTCCACAAAGCGGCCGCCATGCCGTCTCCAAGCTCGGCACTGTGCTCAAGGCGAGCATTGGGCGAACTGTTGAGGGCTTGAAAGACTTGCAGGGTTTGCAGTGTGGGCATGATCGGGTCTCTCCAACGCCTTGCATCCTACTCCGTCGGTCGGCTCATGCCAGCCTGCAAAGCGACAAAACCGCAAGTTTACGCAAGCGCCCGGTGGCGGGCGGCGCAACACTGGCGGTCATTGTCAGGAGTTGCCGTCATGAACCTCTCGTTGTATCTACTTACCGTGCTCATCTGGGGCACTACCTGGATTGCGCTGAAATTGCAGTTGGGCGTGGTCGCCATCCCCGTGTCGATTGTCTATCGCTTCGGCCTGGCGGCGCTGATTCTGTTTGTGATGCTCTTGCTCAGCCGACGTCTGCAAGCCATGAACCGGCGCGGTCATTTGATTTGCGTGGCCCAGGGCCTGTGCCTGTTTTGCATCAACTTCATGTGTTTCCTCACTGCCAGCCAATGGATTCCCAGCGGGTTGGTCGCGGTGGTGTTCTCCACCGCCACGCTCTGGAATGCCCTCAATGCCCGCGTATTCTTCGGTCAAAGGATCGCCCGCAACGTCTTGCTGGGCGGCGCCTTGGGCTTGCTGGGGCTGGCGCTGCTGTTCTGGCCGGAGCTGGCGGGTCATAGCGCGAGCCCGCAAACGCTGCTCGGGTTGGCCTTGGCGTTGCTGGGAACCTTGTGCTTTTCGGCGGGCAACATGCTCTCGAGTTTGCAGCAGAAGGCCGGTCTCAAACCGTTGACCACCAACGCCTGGGGCATGGCTTATGGGGCGGCGATGCTGGCGGTGTGGTGCCTCTTCAAAGGCATCCCGTTCGATATGGAATGGAACGCGCGCTATGTCGGCTCGCTGTTGTACCTGGTGATCCCAGGTTCAGTGATCGGCTTCACCGCCTACCTGACGCTGGTGGGGCGCATGGGGCCGGAGCGGGCGGCGTATTGCACGGTGCTGTTTCCGGTGGTGGCGTTGAACGTCTCGGCGTTGGTCGAGGGCTACCAATGGACGGCGCCGGCACTGCTCGGGCTGGTGTTGGTGATGTTGGGGAACGTGCTGGTGTTTCGCAAACCCCGGCCCGTGGCGACGCAAGCCGCCCTGGGCGCACGCTGAGCCAGGGTATGGCAGGCCCGGACCCGGCGCCTGCCCGATGGTTTACTTCCAGACTTGTGGGTTGACCAGGTTCTTCGGTCGCTCGCCCAGCAAAGCGCTGCGCAAGTTTTCCACGGCAAGATTGGCCATGGCTTCCCGGGTTTCGTGGGTGGCCGAGCCGATATGGGGCAGGGTTACGGCGTTTTTCAGCTGGAACAGCGGCGATTCGGCCAATGGTTCTTTCTCGTAAACGTCCAGCCCGGCGCCGCGGATGCGGTTTTTCTGCAAGGCTTCGATCAGCGCCGGCTCATCCACCACTGGGCCGCGGGAAATATTGACCAGAATGGCACTCGGTTTCATCAGGGCCAGTTCGCGCTGGCCAATCAGGTGGCGGGTCTTCTCACTCAATGGCACCACGAGGCAAACAAAGTCCGCTTCGGCGAGCAACTGATCCAGCTCGCGAAATTGTGCGCCCAACTGATCTTCCAGTTCGGTCTTGCGGCTGTTGCCGCTGTAGAGAATCGGCATGTTGAACCCCAGCCGGCCACGCCGGGCAATGGCGGCGCCGATGTTGCCCATGCCGACAATCCCCAGGGTCTTGCCGTGCACGTCAGTGCCGAACAGCTGAGGGCCGACCGTCGCCTGCCATTGGCCGGCCTTGGTCCAGGCGTCCAGTTCAGCGACGCGCCGGGCGCTGCTCATCAGCAGGGCGAAGGCCAGGTCAGCGGTGCTTTCGGTGAGCACGTCAGGGGTGTTGGTGAGCATGATTCCACGCTCATTGAAGTAGGCCAGGTCATAGTTGTCGTAACCCACCGACACGCTGGACACCACTTGCAGATTCGCGGCGCTCTGCAGTTGTTCGCGGCCGAGCTTGCGTCCGACACCGATCAGGCCATGCACGTGGGGCAAGGCTTCGTTGAACTGTGCATTGATGTCGCCGTTCGACGGATTGGGCACGATCACGTCGAAATCCTGTTGCAGTCGTTCGACCATCTTGGGTGTGACACGGCTGAAGGCAAGTACGGTTTTTTTCATCGCAGAAGGCTCATCAGGCAAGGAATACCAAGCACGCTAACATTCTGGATGTGGGTTAGGCGAGAGGGGAGCGTCGATTGAGGCGAGTCAGTGGCAGGAATGGAGTACTTATGGGCAGTACCTATGGGAGAGCATCTATGTTGGATGTGGGAGCGAGCCTGCTCGCGATGACGGCGGCACATCCACCATCACTGCAAACTGATCCACCGCTATCGCGAGCAGGCTCGCTCCCACAAGGGATTTCTATTTCATCTCTGGGGTGTTTACGCCGCCCGCAGCGAAATAAACGCGTAGTTGACCGGTGCCTCAGTGGCAACCCGTGCTCCACTGGCCAGGACCTGGCAGGCCACGTCATCACCGGACAAATGGAACTGCCATTCACTGGCCGCTTGCTCCAGTGGCTGCAAACGGACCTGATCAATGACTGCGGCGAATGCGCTCATGTCCGGCAGGTACGCGGTAAACCCGTCGCCCTTCAGCGCGGTGGTGAGGATGCCCAGCGAAGCGCAGATGCGCTCCTTGATCCGGATTTCCTCGCGATCGGCCTGACGTGAGCGTTCGATCAACTGCGCCAGTTCCCTGTCGACCAGTTCACCGCCGAGTATCAGTTGCGGTCCGGTCTCCCACGACTCTGGCGGGCATTCCTTTACGGCAATGTTGAGCGGGATGTGCGGGTTGATTTCCATCGGATAGATACGGCACACCAAGGGGCGGCGCTCGTAGATGCGGCACAGGTTTTCTTCGTCAAGATTGCGGCAGCGCCCGGCGTTATAGGCGGCGAAGGTGATTGCCACCAAGGCCTCGGTGGTGCCGCTGTGGACCCGCGCCGAACGGCGCTCAGCGTGTTCGCGTTGCGCCGCCGGCAGGCCGAGGCCGTTGGGCAGGAAGGCTTCCACCAGGACAATCACCTGGCCGCCGTCGTCAGCCCACATCCGGGCCTCGTCGAGGGTCAGGGGGACATGGTGATCGGTGCAGCATTTGCCACAGCCTACGCAGGAAAACGTTGTGTTCATTGAGCGCCCGGTCAAAAGCTGGAAGGCGGCGACAGAAAAACGCCGCGATTAACCGATGCGAAGCAAGTTGTGCGCCATCACCGGCTGTTGTCGGCGGGGCGGATGGAGTCCCACTCGGTCACGTAGGCGGTCTTGGATTTCTTGCGGTAAAGGCACAGCTCGGTGCCCGTCGCGCCTTTCATGTGTTTCTGCGGATACTGGCCTTGCAGCAACAGCGCGGTATAACCCACCCGGTCATCGAACTGCGCGGCAGTGCCCACAGGCTCGGCGTTCTTCAAGCCGCTGGCCTTGATGCAACTGGCAAGCACGGTTTTGTCATGGGTGGCCCAGGCTTCTGGGCTGGAGGCGTGTGCCTGGGCGGCGAGGGCCGTGAAGCCCAAAAACATGAGTGCGTGGATTTTCATCAGCAAGATCCTTGTTCTGGGAAGCCAGGACAGGAGTATGCCTGAGGTGCCGGGATGATCATTCCCCTATACGCATGGGAATGATCATCAGGCATGACTCAGTGGCCTTGCTCGGCAACCGCCTTGGCGGCCGTGATCAGGCACTTGGTCAGCTCCGGTGAGGAGAACTTGGTCAGCACGCCATTGGCCCCGGATAGCCGAGCCTTCTCGCTGTTCATGGCGCTGTCCAGCGAGGTGTGCAGCAACACATAGAGGTGGGCGAAGTCCGGCGTTTCCCGCAGGGTCCGGGTAAGGGCGTAGCCGTCCATCTCCGACATTTCGATGTCGGAAACGATCAGGTTGATCTGCTGTGCAGTGCCTTGCAGGTCCAGCAGGCATTCGATGGCTTCCTTGGCGCTGCGAGCGGTGTGGCATTGCAGGCCGAGGTTGCGCAAGGTGTGTACCGATTGTTGCAACGCCACCTGACTGTCATCGACCACCAGGATCCGCGCGTTGCCCAGGACTTCGGCGTCTTCCATGCTCAGCTCGGTGGGCGCCGTTTCAATCTGCGCCGGGGCGATACCGTGGATGACTTTTTCGATGTCCAGCACCTGCACCAGCGTGCCATCCACCGACGTCACGCCAGTGATGAAGGCGCGTACGCCGCCTGAGCCGAAAGGCGGGGGTTTGATGTCGGTGGTCAGGCAATGCACGATCTTGCTCACCGCCTGCACATGCAGACCCTGTTTGGATCGACTCACATCGGTGACGATCAGGCAGCCGCCATCCGGATCTTCCAGAGGGCGTTCGCCGATGGCGCGGCTCAGGTCGATCACCGACAACGAGGCCCCGCGCAGGGTGGCGATGCCTTTGACGTGCGGGTGCGACTCCGGCAGTTTGGTCAACGGCGGGCAGGGAATGATTTCGCTGACTTTGAGCAGGTTGATTGCCATCAGCTTGCCGCTGCGCAAGGTAAACAGCAGAAGCGAAAGTGAGTCTGCGCGGGCTTTGTTGGAAGACATAAAAACCTTCTGTGGAAAAAGGTGGGGCGAGCGTGAAGAACGCCAAAACAGCTTTTGATATTGGGTTATCGACCCGATGGGGGCTGGCTTTAGGGCGAAACCCACAGACAATCGATTTCAGCTCAGTGGCCTGAGAATGCATACGCTATGGTCAGGCGATAAATGCCCTCGCCGCATGGGGCGTCGGTGGTACAGAAGGTTTATTTGAGTCCCAACCGCTTGGCCATCCGCCCCAGGTTTGCCCGATCCAGACCCAGTTCCCGAGCGGCGCTGGCCCAGTTGTGCTGATGCCGTTCCAGGCAGGCGATGATCAGCTTGCGTTGAAAATCGTCCATGGCTTCACGCAAGTCCCCCGTGACCCCCTCCAGGGCAGGTGCGGGGCTGGCGGATGAAGGTGGCGGGTGTTCTTCCGGGCTGCGGGGCAAGTCCAGGTCCTGAGCGCTGAGGCTGAGGATCTTTGGCCGCACCGGACACCGGCCCAAGGCTTTTAAGGCGCTTCGGCCGATCAGGTGCTCCAGTTCACGTACGTTCCCCGGCCAGTCATACGCCAGCAATGCGGCCTGGGCGTCACTGGTCAGGCGCAGGCTGCCCAGGCCCATGCGCGAACGGTTCTGCTCCAGGAAAAACCCGCTGAGCAGCAGCACATCGCGCCCACGATCCCGTAGTGCCGGCACCAGCAACGGGTACACGCTCAGGCGATGATAGAAGTCGGCCCGATATCGCCCGTTGCGCACTTCTTCGGCCAGATCGCGATTGGTGGCCGCAATCAGGCGTACATCGACCCGATGTTCCTTGTCCGAGCCCAGCCGTTGCAACTGGCCGCTCTGCAACACTCGCAGTAGCTTGGCCTGCACGGTCAAGGACAACTCGCCCACTTCATCGAGGAACAACGTGCCGCCATCGGCCAGTTCGAATTTGCCGCGCCGGTCGTTCGTGGCCCCTGTGAAGGCGCCGCGTACGTGGCCGAAGAGTTCGCTTTCCACCAGGGTATCCGGCAGTGCGGCGCAATTTAGGCTGATAAGCGGCTGCTCGGCGCGCTTGGAGGCCGCGTGTATGGCTTGGGCGACCAGCTCCTTGCCAACCCCGGTTTCACCAGTGATCAGCACCGTCAGGTCGCTGCCCCCCACCAGGTTGATTTCTTCCACTAATCGCTTGTGGGCCTTGCTCTGGCCGACCATGTCGCGAGGTAGCTGGCCGCTGGCCTGGCGGTAGACCTCGGCGCGGCGATGTTCGTCTTCGGCTTTCAAGGCCAGCCGATCAATGCGTTCGGCTGCGCTGACGGTGGCGGCGGCCAGGCTGGCAAAGGCCTGCAAGGCGCTCAGGTCGATCGGCTCGAAGCGTTCGGGGTTCAGCGCGTCGAGGGTCAGCAGGCCCCACGGTTGCTCGTCGACGAACAGTGGGCAGCCCATGCAGTCGTGGACCTCCAAGTGCTCCTCCAGACCTTCGACCAATCCGTCGTACGGGTCGGGCAGGTCACTGTCGGCGGCAAAGCGAGTGGGCTGCGGGCTGGCCAGCAGTGCCTGGAAGCGGGGGTGTTCGCTAATCCGGAAGCGTCTGCCCAGGGTATCGGTACTCAAGCCATCCACCGCCAGCGGCACCAGACAGTCTCCGTCCAGGCGCAACAGCGCGGCGGCGTCGCAGGGCAACAGGGCTCGCAGCGCGCCAAGCAGGCGACGATAGCGCTCGCCTTCCGGCAACTCGCGGGAGAGGTCGGCCACCAGCGGAAGCAGCGAGGTCAGCAGGGAGGTTGCGGTCATAATGACTCCATGTGGTCCTTAAGACTATAAGGCGTGTCGTGTCTTTATGACTATAAAATTCATAAGATATTGAAAAATATGAATAATTTTTATGGCATGAAACCTGATAGGCATAGGTATCAGTTTTTCGTAATACGCCAGGAGTCACCTTATGCTCAGCCGAGAAGAACGCGCCATCATCCGCTCCACCGTGCCCTTGCTTGAAAGCGGTGGTGAAGCGCTCATTACTCACTTCTATCGCATGATGCTGTCCGAATACCCGCAAGTGCGCCCGTTGTTCAACCAGGCTCACCAGGCCAGCGGTGATCAGCCCCGTGCCCTGGCCAACGGCGTATTGATGTACGCCCGGCACATTGACCAGCTCGATCAGTTGGGCGACCTGGTGGCCAAAATCGTCAACAAGCACGTCGCCCTGCAAATCCTGCCGGAACATTACCCCATTGTGGGGGCCTGCCTGTTGCGGGCGATCGCCGAGGTGCTGGGTGAAGAGATCGCCACGCCGCAAGTGATTGCCGCGTGGGGCGCTGCCTATAACCAGTTGGCCGATATCCTGATCGGTGCCGAAACCGGCATGTACGAGCAGAAAGCCGCAGCGCCGGGCGGCTGGCGGGGCGAGCGTGAGTTCATCCTGGCAGCCAGGGTGCAGGAGAGCTCGGAAATCACTTCGTTCTACTTCGAGCCGGCGGACAAGGGCGCGATCCTGGTGGCCGAACCAGGCCAGTACATCGGCATGAAACTGGTGTTGGATGGCGAGGAGGTGCGCCGCAATTATTCGCTGTCGGCCCTGGCGGACAACGGTCAGTATCGCATCAGCGTCAAGCGCGAGCCGGGCGGGCGCGTGTCCAACCACCTGCACCATCATTTCCCGATTGGCAGCAGCATCCAGTTGTTTCCACCGTCAGGGGACTTCTTCCTGACCCAGAGCGACAAACCGCTGGTGCTGATCAGCGGCGGCGTCGGCATCACCCCGACCCTGGCGATGTTGCAGGCCGCACTGCAAACCGAGCGGCCGGTGCATTTTATCCACTGTGCACGTAACGGCGGCGCGCACGCGTTCCGTGACTGGATCGATGACCTGGCCCAGCGGCATCCACAACTCAAGCGCTTCTATTGCTACGACGAAGATGACGGCTTGAGCCCGGCAGCTGACAAGGTCGGCTTGTTGAGCCAGGAACAACTGGCGCAATGGTTGCCGCAGCAGCGTGACCTGGATGCCTACTTCCTTGGGCCCAAAGGCTTCATGGCCGCCGTCAAGCGCCACCTCAAGGCACTGGGCGTGCCGGACGGGCAAAGCCGCTACGAATTCTTCGGCCCGGCGGCGGCGCTGGAGTAACGGCGGGGCGAGCCGGGGTGACCCGGTTCGTCTGCATCGCGAGCAGGCTCGCTCCCACAATGGATTTGCGGCGGGCACGATTGGGTGATCAACGCAAAGACAACTGTGGGAGCGAGCCTGCTCGCGATAGCGGCGCCATGTTCACCCCATCCCGCCTGACTTCTCCAAGCAAAATTAATCCGTACTTAACCTCCCTCCTGTTTATTCCCCTCAATGTGGGCGGCAGCCGCTCGTTCTCTGTCATGGTCAGCGTGTAGACTTTGGCCATCCGACAGTGCGCCGGGTTTCTCCAGGTTGCGCGTCGATCCAATGCATACAAAGGGAAACGCAATGAATGAGCAAATGCTGCGCTTAGGCCGTGAACGGCGCTATCTGGTGCTGTTGGGGCTGATCTGTCTGGCGCTGATCGGCGGTGCGCTGTACATGCAGGTGGCGCTCGGCGAGGCGCCGTGCCCGCTGTGCATCCTGCAGCGGTATGCACTGTTACTGATCGCCATTTTTGCCTTCATTGGTGCGGCCATGCGTACCCGTCGCAGCCTGACGGTTTTCGAAGGCCTGGTGGTGCTCAGTGCCCTGGCCGGTGCGGCGGTAGCGGGGCATCACGTGTACACCCAGTTCTTCCCGGCGGTCAGCTGTGGCGTCGACGTGCTGCAACCGATTGTCGATGACCTCCCGCTGGCGAAGATCTTCCCGTTGGGCTTCCAGGTCGACGGCTTTTGCTCCACCCCGTATCCGCCGATCCTGGGCTTGTCCCTGGCACAATGGGCACTGGTGGCGTTCGTCCTCACGGCGATCCTGGTGCCGTTGCTGGTGTCGCGCAATCGCAAACAACTGCCCTAAAGCGCCTCAATCAGACGCCCCGGTTTTCTGTAGGAAGCCGGGGCGTTTTGCGTTTCAGTCTTACTGTGTGCCAGCCTTGATCCGAGACAATAATGAGCCGCGACAGCGTGCGACACGTTGTCACACATTTGCTGTCATTCGGCCACTTGCTGCGCGAATAAGCACCTCGTTCTGCAATGAAAAATCAGCCGTTGCAGGCTCCATCCGGCTAACTGGCTCCCCCCGGAGCAGGCATTTCTAACAATCGGGCGTCTTGCCGCTCAGCCCCCGAATGACGGGGGCTCTACGGGCGTAAAAAGCCTCTTTAATCAGCGCAAGCTGTCTAAATCGGGCGTAGTAGACCTACGTTTTCTGGGGTTCTTGTTGAGAATGAATTTCGATAAGATGCCGGCTTGTTTCGAATTCTGCGAAAGATTGTTGCTCGATTTGATGAAAATTATTTCAGGATAAGACATGGTCTCCGGCGCCTCAGCTCACTACAATCGCCCGCACCGAATTTCCGACCCGGCTCAAGCTTGAGCCCGTGAGGTGGTCGAAGGGCTCAAGGCCCCATGCGACCCCAGGTGTCGGTGCCTTCCAACTACCCGCACCAAATGGAATTGGGCTGTAACAAGGCCTTTGACCTACGAATTCGAATAAGAACTCACTGCTGGCCCGGGATGTGTCGAACAGCGTCTGACGCTGCGACGGTCAGCCCTTATTCAATCCAAGAAAAATGCCAACCCTTGGCAGGGTGAAGTGTTGGCGATCAAAACCCAACTGCATTGCGCAAGCTGCTTTAGAGGTCGTGAGATGAGTAAAAACAGGTACCCCCGATTACTAGGCTTGTTGCCTTTGCTCGGCACGTTGTTGCTGGGAGGCTGCAACATGACCTTGCTCGATCCCAAGGGTCAGGTCGGCCTGGATGAACGTAATCTGATCATCACCGCTACGCTGTTGATGTTGCTGGTCGTCGTGCCGGTTATCGTCATGACCTTCCTGTTCGCCTGGAAATACCGCGCGTCCAACACCAGTGCCACGTACACGCCCAAGTGGTCGCACTCGACCAAAATCGAAGTGGCGGTGTGGACTATTCCGGTACTGATCATCATTGCTCTGGGTTACATCACCTACAAGTCCACCCATGCCCTTGACCCGTATCGTCCGCTGGACTCCGACGTCAAGCCGATCACCATTGAAGTGGTCTCGATGGACTGGAAGTGGCTGTTCATCTATCCGGAACAAGGCATCGCCACGGTCAACAAGATCGTGTTCCCGGCCCACACGCCGATCAATTTCAAAGTCACCTCCGACACCGTGATGAACTCGTTCTTCATCCCGGGCCTGGGCGGCCAGATCTACGCGATGGCGGGCATGCAGACCAAGTTGCACCTGATCGCCAACCAGAACGCCGAACTCGACGGTATCTCCGCCAACTACAGCGGCGCGGGTTTCACCGGCATGAAGTTCAAAGCAATCGCCACGACCCAGGAAGAGTTCGACGCCTGGGTCAACGATGTGAAGAAGGCACCTAAACAGCTTGAAAAAGCTGAATACGAAGCCCTTTCCAAACCGAGCCAGAACAACCCAGTCGAGCTCTACTCTTCGGTCACGCCGAACCTGTTCCAGACCATCATCGACAAGTATGAAGGGATGAACCCGGGCAAGCCGATGCACCACGAGAAGAACGAAAAGGAAGTGGCCCACAACATGGAAGGGATGGACATGAGTTCGCATTCAGCTGCCGGGGCAGAGGAGTAAACGATGTTTGGTAAATTAAGTTGGGAAGCGATCCCGTTCCACGAGCCGATTGTCATGGTGACCCTTGCCGTGATCGCGCTCGGTGGTCTGGCGTTGTTCGCGGGGATTACCTACTTCAAGAAGTGGACCTACCTGTGGACCGAGTGGCTGACGTCGGTCGACCACAAGAAGATTGGCGTGATGTACATCATCGTCGCCATGGTCATGCTGCTGCGCGGTTTTGCCGACGCCATCATGATGCGTACCCAGTTGGCCATGGCCACCGAGGGTTCGCCTGGCTACCTGCCGCCTGAACACTATGACCAGATCTTCACCGCCCACGGCGTGATCATGATCATCTTCATGGCGATGCCATTCTTCACCGGCCTGATGAACCTTGCAGTGCCGCTGCAGATCGGCGCGCGTGACGTGGCCTATCCGTTCCTGAACTCCTTGAGCTTCTGGCTGCTGGTTTCCGGTGTGGTACTGATCAACCTGTCCCTGGGCGTTGGCGAGTTTGCCAAGACCGGTTGGGTTGCCTATCCACCGTTGTCGGGACTGCAATACAGTCCGGGCGTGGGGATGGATTACTACATCTGGGCGCTACAGCTATCGGGACTTGGGACAACGCTAACGGGGGTCAACTTCCTGGCCACCGTGCTGAAGATGCGTACCCCGGGCATGAAGCTGATGGACATGCCGATCTTCACCTGGACCTGCACCTGGGCCAACGTCCTGATCGTCGCTTCGTTCCCGATCCTGACCGCTACCCTCGCTTTGCTGACGCTTGACCGCTACATGGATTTCCACATTTTCACCAATGAACTGGGTGGAAATCCGATGATGTACGTCAACCTGTTCTGGGCCTGGGGTCACCCCGAGGTGTACATCCTGATTCTGCCGGCGTTCGGGATTTTCTCCGAAGTCATCTCGACGTTCTCCGGCAAGAAGCTGTTCGGCCACCACTCGATGATCTACGCCAGCGGCGCGATCTCGGTGCTGGGTTTCATGGTCTGGCTGCACCACTTCTTCACCATGGGTTCGGGTGCCAGCGTCAACGCCTTCTTCGGTCTGGCGACGATGCTGATTTCGATCCCGACGGGTGTGAAGCTGTTCAACTGGCTGTTCACCATCTACCAGGGCCGTCTGCGTTTCACCAGCCACGTGCTGTGGACCCTGGGCTTCATGGTGACCTTCGCCATCGGCGGCATGACCGGCGTACTGCTGGCCATCCCGGGTGCGGACTTCGTGCTGCACAACAGCCTGTTCGTGATCGCGCATTTCCATAACGTGATCATCGGCGGCGCTGTATTCGGCTACATCGCCGGCTTCGCCTTCTACTTCCCGAAAGCGTTCGGCTTCAAGCTGCACGAGGGCTGGGGCAAGGCTGCATTCTGGTTCTGGATCTCGGGCTTCTTCGTCGCGTTCATGCCGCTCTATGCACTGGGCTTCATGGGCATGACCCGTCGTCTGAACGCCACCACCAACCCTGAGTGGGTGCCGTACCTGTACGTCGCCATGTTCGGCGCGGTGATGATCGCCGTGGGTATCGCCTGCCAGCTGATCCAGTTGTACGTCAGCGTGCGTGACCGCAAGAAGCCAGAGAACATGTGCGAGCACGGTGACCCGTGGAATGCCCATACCCTGGAATGGTCGACCTCGTCGCCTCCACCGTTCTACAACTTTGCCGTGCTGCCAAAAGCCGACGTCATCGACCCGTTCACCGAAGCCAAGGAAAACGGTACCGCGTACCAGACTCCGGCCAAGTACGCGCCGATCCACATGCCCAACAACACCGCGACCGGTGTGGTCATGGGGGCGCTGTTGACCGTGTTCGGTTTCGCGATGATCTGGCACATCTGGTGGCTGGCCATCGCCAGTCTGGTCGGCACCGTGGTGTATTTCACCATTCATGCCGCCCGTGACGATCAGGGCTACATGGTGCCGGTGGATGTCATCGAGCGCATCGAAGCCGAGCAGCACAAACGTCTGGTCGCGGCAGGGAAAGTCCCAGCCACCGCCACCCGTGTTGAAACCTCGTTGGAACAGGCTTAAACCATGTCGAACTTAGTGACCAATGTTGGACACGCCCATGGTCATGACCATGGGCACGATGACCATCACCACGACTCGGGCGAGATGACCGTATTCGGTTTCTGGCTCTACCTGATGACCGACTGCATTCTGTTTGCGTCGATCTTCGCGGTGTACGCGGTGCTGGTTAACAACGTCGCCGGTGGCCCGTCGGGCCACGACATCTTCGAGCTGCCGTATGTGCTGGGCGAAACCGCACTGCTGTTGTTCAGCTCGATCACCTACGGCTTCGCCATGCTGGCGTTGTTCAAGGGCAAGAAAACCCAGGTACTGGGCTGGCTGGCGATGACCTTCCTGCTGGGCGCCGGCTTTATCGCCATGGAGATCAACGAGTTCCACATCCTGATCGCCGAAGGCTACGGCCCTAGCCGCAGCGGCTTCCTGTCCGGGTTCTTCACCCTGGTCGGCACCCACGGTCTGCACGTGACCAGCGGCCTGATCTGGATGGCGATCATGATGTACCAGGTCCACAAAAACGGCCTGACCGCCACCAACAAGACGCGCCTGAGCTGCCTGAGCCTGTTCTGGCACTTCCTGGACGTGGTGTGGATCTGCGTATTCACCGTTGTTTATCTGATGGGGACCCTGTAAATGGCTAACGCACATTCCCACGATGGCCACGACGCCGGCCACGGCAGCGTCAAGTCCTACGCCATCGGTTTCATTCTGTCGGTGATCCTGACGGTTATTCCGTTCGGCCTGGTGATGTACCCGACGCTGCCGAAAAGCCTGACCCTGTGGATCATCCTGATCTTCGCCGTGGTCCAGGTACTGGTGCACCTGGTGTACTTCCTGCACCTGGACCGCTCCGCTGCCCAGCGTAACAACGTGGTCGCGTTTGTCTTTGCCGCGATCGTCATTGTCCTGCTGGTCGGCCTGTCGTTGTGGATCATGTTCAGCATCCACACCAACATGATGGCGCACTGAGGAAAGTCCGGATGTCCTTAAAGCACTTTATCCAAATCACCAAGCCGGGGATCATTTTCGGTAACGTGCTTTCTGTGGCAGGCGGGTTTTTCCTGGCCTCGAAAGGGCATGTCGATCTGGCCATCTTTCTGGCGGCGATGATCGGCACTTCCCTGGTGGTGGCGTCCGGTTGTGTATTCAACAACTGCATCGACCGCGACATCGACATCAAGATGGAGCGCACCAAGAACCGCGCCCTGGTCCAGGGCCTGATCCCGGTGCAACTGGCCCTGGCGTTCGCCACGGTGCTGGGTGTCGCCGGTGTGGCGCTGCTGTACTGGGTGGCCAACCCGTTGGCGGCGCTGTTCGCGGTGATCGGGTTTGTCATCTATGTCGGTTTCTACAGCCTGTACCTCAAGCGCAAGTCGGTCCACGGCACGCTGGTGGGCAGTCTGTCGGGGGCGATGCCGCCAGTGATCGGTTACGTGGCGGTGAGCAACAGCTTCGACATGGCGGCGCTGACGCTACTGGTGATGTTCAGCCTGTGGCAGATGCCGCATTCCTATGCCATTGCGATCTTCCGCTTCAACGATTACCTGGCCGCCTCGATTCCGGTGCTGCCGGTCAAGCGCGGCATCCAGGTGGCCAAGAAGCACATCCTGCTCTACATCCTGGCCTTCCTCGTGGCGACCTTGATGCTGACCTTCAGCGGCTACGCCGGCATGAGCTACCTCGCCGTCGCCGCCGCCATGGGCATGTACTGGTTGTACATGGCCTGGACCGGCTACAAGGCGGTGGATGACACGGTCTGGGCACGCAAGCTGTTCGTGTTCTCGATCTTCACCATCACCGCCCTGAGCGTCATGATGTCCCTGGACTTCAAAGTGCCGAGTGAGTTGTTGCTGACTTACGCGCCTTAAGCTTCAGACGCCACACAAAAAGCCCCGCCTTCGAGAGAAGCGCGGGGCTTTTTTGTGGGTGTTGCTTCGAACTGTCGACATTCCTGTGGGAGCGAGCTTGCTCGCGAAAGCGGTGGGTCAGCTGAGGTGATGTTGACTGACAGGGCGCATTCGCGAGCAGGCTCGCTCCCACAGGTGCTATGGCGAGCACATAATCTGCGAACGCCGCTGATCCATTGTGGGAGCGAGCCTGCTCGCGATGACGCCGGCCCATTCAACATCGATGCAAGCTGACCCACCGCTATCGCGAGCAAGCCCGCTCCCACAGGTTCTGGCGGCGGACTGACAACCGCCGAACAAGAAGGCTTATTGCTGGGCGATGCTGTAGCCGTCGAACGCTTTGTGCTGTTGCAGGGCGGTGACGATGCTTTTGCGGGTGACCGGTTGTTCGGTGCCGTCGTTGTCCAGGAAGATGTCATTTTCCAGCTCGGCCTGGTCGCCTTCGCCGACGAAACTGAAGCCCAGGAATTCGAAGGCCTCGCGGTCGACGTTCGGCTTGGAGCGTGGGGTGCGCAAGGGCAGGGTGACGCTGATGCCGTCCTTGCTGATGACAAACACTTCGGCCTCTTTCTTGGGCCGCGAGGCTTTGCCTTTGCTGCCGCTCGGATTGCTGATGGCCTGGTGGGTCTGGTTCAGCACTTTCAGGGCCAGGCCATAAACCAGTTCCTGGAAGGTCGGGTCGTCCTTGTAGCTGGACAGGATACGGCTGATGGGGAAGCGGCTGCTCAGGTCTTCCAGTGCCGCGAAATCGGCGGCTTCGGCGTCCTTGAGCTGCTTGAGCTGGCCCATCAGTTCGTAGGCCTTGTCATCGTCGAACGCGTCATGGGCCTGGCGGATGGCGTTGCGCAGCTCGCGAATCTGATCGCTTTCGCGGTTCGACTGGAACGCATCGAGAACCATCTCACTGATGCTTTTGGCCTGAGGCAGATGCTGTGAAAGATTGATGGAGTTTTCGTATTCCGCTTTGGACGACAGGGTGACTACGGATTCAGCGGTATTGGAATCGGACATTGAAATTTCACTACTTCTGTTAGCTGGATGAGGCGAGAAAGGCGTTGAGCTTTTTTCCGGTCGCCTAATCTATTGGACCCGGGCGGCGTTGTCACGGTTGAACCGGTGGCAGGTCGGCATTTGTTGTTCAGATACGCATCATTGGCAGATCACATTCTTGCCGGCCACCTTGGAGCGATACAGCGCCTGGTCCGCCCGGTCCAGCAGCATCGTGTGCTGCTCATCCCCACGCCGCTGCACCACGCCAAAACTCATGGTGACCTGGAAATCGCCCACCGGCAGCAGATCGGACAGGCTACGGCGAATGGTTTCAGCCATCAGGCAGGCGTCGGCCAGGGAGGTATTGGGCAAAATCATGATGAATTCATCACCCCCCCCAACGTGCGAGCAAGTCGCCGTCGCGTTCGCAGCGTTTAACGGCTTGCACCACTTGTACCAGCGCTGCGTCGCCGAAAGCATGACCGTAATGATCATTGATGTCCTTGAAGTCATCGACGTCCATGGCGATCAGTGACAACGGCTCGCGAAAACGCTGGGCACGCTCGCAGGCCAGCGGCAGGGCCTGTTCGAGACGATAGCGGTTGGCAACCCGCGTCAGGGCGTCGGTTTCGGCAAGCCTGCGGTTTTCGTCGAGCTGGATCTGCAACTGATGGTTGACCCGGGACAGTTCCAGGGTGCGCTCCTGGATAACGGCTTCCAGCGATTTGTTGCGCCGTTCCAGTTGTTCGAACAGACGCTTCTTGTCGTCAATGCTGCGATGGGCGCCGATCATCCGCGCCACCGTGCCGTCGGGGTTACGGGCGATCACATAGCCACGGTCCTCGATCCACATCCAGGAGCCGTCGCGCGTGCGACAGCGGTATTCGGCCTGGTAGTGATGGGAGCGTTGTTGCAGGTGGTCGTCGAACAAAGCCATCACCTGCGGGTAATCATCGGGATGGATCACGCTTTCCCATGTCAGCACGGTGTTATCGAGTGAGTGAGGCGGATACCCCAGCATCGTGTACCAGCCAGGGTTGCGGTAGACGAAACCGGTGTTGGCGTTCCAGTCCCAGATGCCATCGCTGACCAGCTCAAGGATGGTGTGCAGCACACCTTCGTCCAGACCGGACAGGTCGAGGCGCAGCATATCGATGTTCGAGGCGTCGCCCATCGTCGTTTCCTCAATCAGCCTTGATATCAAAATGCTCGTCCAAGGAAGAAGAGTAGCCGATGGGGCGGGGTGGCACTAGCGGGGTTACGCTCTGTTGGGGCGCTGACGAGGGCCGGGGGTGGACAGTCTGTGTGGGACTCAAGCGCTGGGGGGAAGATCGCAGCCTCGTTGCACGCGTCAGCTCCTACTTTGTCATTCGGGTTGGGTTTGGGGTTTGCCCCATTGCTGCATCGCAAATTCGACAAAGCTGCGCAGTTTGGGCAGCCGATAGCGATCCTGGGCATACATCAGGCTCATTGGCCGGTGGGGAAGTTGATAGTCCTGCAGCAGCGCGACCAGATGGCCTTCCTCCAGGTCTTGCGCCACCAGTGCATCGGGCAGCATCACCACGCCCATGCCGGCCAGGGCCGCGCGATGCAGTCCTGAGGAGCTGTTGATCAGCATCGGCCCAGTCACCGGTACTTTGATTTCACCTTCCGGCCCGTTGATGGGCCAGTGATCCTGGGCGAAGCGCCACTCGTCGCCGGCGGAATAGGCGAAGGACAGGCAGTCGTGCTGCTCCAGGTCAGCGGGTTTTTGCGGTGTGCCGCGGCGCGCCAGGTAGGCCCTGGATGCGCAGATGGTCAGGGTGTAGTCCATCAACGGTCGGGCGATCAGCTTAGGGTCGGTGGGGCCGAGACGGATGGCGACGTCGAAACCATGATCCAGCAGGTCCAGGCGTTGGTTGGTCAGCACCACGTCGAGTTTAAGCTGGGGATGGAGCCGGCTGAATTCGGCCAGCGCCGGGGCAAGGCGCTCGGTGCCAAAGGTCAGTGGCGCGGTGATGCGCAAGGTGCCGGTGGGCTCGCCTTGCGTCTGCTCGGCCAGTCGTTCGGAGTCGGCCACCAGCCCGAGTACTTCCAGGCAGCGCTGGTAATAGGAAGAGCCGAATTCCGTCAGGCGCTGGCGCCGCGTCGTACGGTTGATCAGGCGCACGCCAAGACGTTCTTCCAGTGCGCGAAGGTGATTACCCACCATGGTGGTGGACATTTCGCACACCTGGGCCGCCGCTGTCAGGCTCCCGGTTTCCACCACTTTGACGTAAACCGTCATTGCCTGAAAAAGATCCATTATCAAGCCTGGCTTTAAAATGATTGAAGGAATGTAGCGTTTATCCAGCAAGGGTGGCTAACCATACTGGAAAAAACCACCTGATGGAGCTTGAAGCCATGACCGCCGCCTGCCTGATGACCACCTACCAACCCCTGGCGCTGAATTTTACCCATGGGTTGGGTACGCGCCTGTGGGATCAGGACGGTCGCGAGTACCTGGATGCGGTGGCGGGCGTGGCTGTGACCAACGTTGGCCATTCCCACCCTCGACTGGTGGAGGCTATCAGCGAGCAGGCTGGCCTGCTGCTGCACACCTCCAACCTGTACGGCATCGACTGGCAGCAACGGTTGGCGAAAAAACTCACTCAGCTCTCAGCCATGGATCGGGTGTTTTTTAACAACTCTGGTGCCGAGGCCAACGAAACCGCACTGAAACTGGCGCGCCTTTATGGCTGGCACAAAGGTATCGAGCAGCCACTGGTGGTGGTCATGGAGAATGCGTTTCACGGACGCACATTGGGCACCTTGTCCGCCAGTGATGGCCCGGCGGTGCGCTTGGGCTTCAATCGGTTGCCGGGGGATTTCATCAAGGTGCCATTCGGTGATCTGGCGGCGCTGGAAAATATTCAGCAGGTTCATGGCGAGCGCATCGTTGCGGTACTGGTGGAACCGATCCAGGGCGAAAGCGGTGTGCAACTGGCGCCGCCCGGCTATCTCAAGGCCTTGCGTCAACTGTGCACCCGGCGCGCCTGGTTGCTGATGCTCGACGAGATCCAGACCGGTATCGGCCGCACCGGCCAATGGTTTGCCTTCCAGCACGAAGGCATCGTGCCGGACGTCATGACCCTGGCCAAGGGCTTGGGCAATGGCGTGCCCATCGGCGCCTGCGTGGCCCGGGGCAAAGCGGCCGAACTGTTTACCCCTGGCAGCCACGGCAGCACCTTCGGCGGTAATCCGCTGGCCTGCCGGGTGGGCTGCACGGTGCTGGACATCATCCAGGAGCAAGGTTTGCTGGACAACGCCAGGCATCAGGGTGAACAGTTGCTCAACCGGCTGACGGCCGAACTGGCGGACAACCCGAACGTGCTGGCGATTCGCGGCCAGGGCTTGATGATCGGCGTCGAACTCAAGCAACCGGTCCGCGACCTGAGCCTTTGTGCCGCACGTGACCACGCTCTGCTGATCAATGTCACTCGCGGCAAGACCATCCGCCTGCTGCCCCCGTTGACCATTGATGGGCGGGAAGTGGAGATGATCGTCAGGGGGGTGAGCCGGTGCCTGGCGCAGGATTAAGGCAAGTGCGACACGGCTGGACGGAATTTTTGCCAATTGCCGTGTTCCAACGCCAGCCAGAGTCGATACTGGCACTTCAGAATTAAAATACCAGGAGCACCTTCATGTTCACCTCGCGTCGCTTGATTGTTGTCGCAACCGCTGTGGCCCTGCTGTCCGGCTGCGCGTCGCCTAATCCTTATGACAACCAGGGGCAGGCCTCCACAGAGTCCTCCGGCATGAGCAAGACTGCCAAGTACGGCGGCCTCGGTGCCCTGGCCGGTGCGTTGGCCGGTGCGGCCATCGGTCACGATAACCGTGGCAAGGGTGCATTGATCGGCGCTGCGGTCGTGGGGGCTTCCGCGGCCGGCTACGGTTACTACGCCGACCAGCAGGAAAAGAAACTGCGTGCCAGCATGGCCAATACCGGCGTTGAAGTGCAGCGCCAGGGCGACCAGATCAAACTGATCATGCCGGGCAACATCACCTTCGCCACCGACTCGGCGAACATCGCATCCAGTTTCTACCAGCCGCTGAACAACCTGGCCAACTCCCTCAAGGAGTTCAACCAGAACCAGATCGAAATCGTGGGTTATACCGACAGCACCGGCAGCCGCCAGCACAACATGGATCTGTCGCAACGTCGTGCACAGAGCGTGGCGACCTACCTGACGTCCCAAGGTGTCAGTGGCGCCAACCTGACGGCCCGCGGTGCCGGCCCGGACAATCCGGTGGCCAGCAACGCCGACGTCAATGGCCGCGCGCAAAACCGCCGTGTCGAAGTCAACCTCAAGGCCATTCCGGGCCAGCAATACCAGACAGCGCCGCAGCAGGGGCAGACTTACCAGCAATACCCATAACCGCTGGGCGGTAAATGAAAGGGGGCCCCTGAAAACAGGGGCCCCCTTTTTTGCGGCTAGCGTTTGGACCTTTGTGGCGAGGGAGCAAGCTCCCTCGCCACAACAGTGTTCACTTTAGTAGATAGGTTCAGTTAGCCTCTTTCACCGCACTCAAGAACGCGCACGTGCGCTCCTGCTGCGGGTTTTCGAAGATCTGCGCCGGAGTGCCCTGTTCGTGGATCTGCCCTTTGTAGAAGAAGCACACCCGGTCGGCGAATTCCCGGGCGAAGCCCATCTGGTGGGTCACCATCAGCATGGTCAGGTTGTGCTCGGCCCCCAGTTTGCGGATCACATTCAGCACTTCGCCACACAGTTCCGGATCGAGTGCCGAGGTCACTTCGTCAAACAGCATCACCTTGGGTCGCATCGCCAGCGCCCGGGCAATCGCCACCCGTTGTTGCTGGCCGCCGGACAACTGCGAAGGGTAATGGTCGAGCTTGCTGCCCAGCCCCACCAGCTCCAGTAAATCGGCGGCGCGCTCCCGGGCTTCCTTCGGATTCATGCCCAGCACCTGCACCGGCGCCTCGATCACGTTTTGCAGCGCGGTCATGTGGGGAAACAGATTGAAGCTCTGGAACACCATGCCGATCTTGCCGCGCACACGGCGGATGTGCCGGTCGTTGGCCGGCACCAGCACGCCGTTGCGGTTGGGCATGTGGGTCAGGGAGTCATCTTCGATGCGGATCTGGCCCTGGTCGATGCCTTCCAGGGTCATCAACACCCGCAACAATGTGGACTTGCCCGAGCCGCTGGGGCCGATGATCGCGACTTTTTCACCGGGCGCGACATCCAGGTTCAGATGGTCGAGCACCGTAAAGCTGCCATAGCTTTTGGTCACGTCCTGGAAACTCACGATCGGCCGGGACGGTGTCTGATCTTGCATGGCCGGGGCCTCCTGCTGCGACGCCAGCGTGCTGCGCCGGGACAAATCGGTGGGCGAGGACAGGGGTAAAGTCATTAGCGTAGCTCCATGCGCGTTTCAAGGCGCCGTACCAGATAGGCCAAGGCGAGGCTCAGGGCGAGGAAGAACAGGCCGACCATGGTGATCGGCTCCAGGTAACGGAAATGCTCGGAGCCGATGTTCTTGGCCTGCTGCATGATTTCCACCACGGTGATCGCCGACAGCACCGGCGTGTCCTTGAGCATCGCCACCAGGTAATTGCCCAGCGGCGGTATGATCGGCCGCAGCGCCTGGGGCAGGATGATGTTGCGGTAAGCGTTGTACGGAGCGATGTTCAACGCCGTCACCGCTTCCCACTGCGCCCGCGGCACCGCGTCGAGGCCGCTGCGATAGACCTCGGCGATGTAGCAGGCGTAGTGCAGGCCGATGCCCAGAATCCCCACTTGCATGGCCGTCAGGCTCAAGCCGTAGTTAGGCAGCACGTAATAGAGGAAATACACCTGGATCAGCAGCGGCGTACTGCGGATGAACTCGATCACGGCGGTGGCCGGCCATGACAGCCAGACTTTTCGGCTGCGCCGACCAATTGCCAGGAACAGCCCCAGGACAATCGCAATCAGAAAGCCGATCAGGGTGATGCCCACCGTATTGAGCGAGGCGCGCAGCAAGTCCGGCAGGATCTGTGCGGCGTAGGACCAGTCGAACAGGGTCATGACAGACCTCCACGCATCCGGCCCCGGCTCAGTCGTCGTTCGACATGGCGCATACCCAGGTTAATGGCCTGGGCGAGGATGAAATACATCACCAGCGCCAGGCTGAAGATCTCCAGGGTCTGGAAGGTTGCCTGATCCAGCTGTCGCGCGCGGAAACTCAGGTCGGACAACGTGATCAACGACACCAGCGACGTGTTCTTCAGCAATTCGATCAGCAGGTTGGTGCCCGGTGGGATCGCCGCCAGCAGGGCCTGGGGCAGGATGATCCGTTTGAAGCGCTTGAAGCCGCTGAAATTCAGCGCCGTGCACGCTTCGTATTGCCCCTTGGCCACCGAGCTGATGGCGCCGCGCATGACTTCGGCACCATAAGCGCCGATGTGCAGGCCCAGGCCGACAATCGCCACAGCATAGGGGCTCAACTCAACGTTGAACGGCGGCAGTGGTAGCACGAAGAACAACCAGAACAACTGCACCAGCAGCGACGTGCCACGAAACACTTCGATGTAGGTGATGGAAAACCAGCGCAGCGCTCGCCACGGTGACAGTCGCCCCAAGGCCGCCAGGACCGCGGCGACGATCGCCAGCAGCGAGCCGAGAAAGGTCACCTGAAGCGTGACCCAGGCCCCTTGAATCAATAACGGAAGTAATTCGCCCATGGTTCAACCCGATATCCGATGAAGCAGGGAACAGGCATCACGCACTGCGCGTCATGCCCGTTTCGGCTATGGCTGAGCGCAGAGCTCGGCCGCGGTTTTGCTGGTCACGTTGGACTTGTCGAAACCGAACGGCGCAACGGCCTTGAGGTGTTCTTCAGAGCCTAGCCATTTCTTCAGCTCGGCATTGACCGCATCGCGCAGGTCTTTGTCTTCGGGGCGGAAGGCGAGGGCGCCGTAGCCGATGTGCGACGGGTCGTCCTTGAACTCGGTCATCGCCTCAACCTTGTCACCGCCCTTGCTGGCCAGGCCCTTCATGGTCAGTTGCGTGCCGACGGCAGCGTCCGCGCGACCGGCGCGCACCGCTTGCAACTGCGCGGTGGTGTCGGGGACCTGAAGGATCTGCTCATCCTTGACCCCGGAATCCCGGGCGTACGCCAGGTTCACCGTACCGGCCATGATTGCCAGCTTCACGTCCGGTTGTTTGGCGATGTCTTCATAGCTGTGCAGTTGCTTGGGATTGCCCTTGGCCACGAGCAGGGCATCGGGCAACTGGTATTGCGGATCGGTGAACAATACCTGCTTGCAGCGCGCCGGCGTGATGTACATCCCGGCGGCAATCACATCGAATCGGCCGGCGCGCAGGCCGGGAATCAGCGAGCCCCATTCGGTGAGCACGCCGTTGACCTGCTTGATGCCCATCTTGGCGAAGATGATCTTGGCGATTTCCGGTGATTCACCGGTAACGGTGCCGTCGGTTTCGGTAAAGGCGAACGGCGTTTCGTTGGCGTAGCCGATCCGGATGCTGCTGTTGCTTTTGACGGTATCGAGGGTGGCGGCGTGAACGCTGCCAGCCAGGCCAAGTACGGCACAAGTCATTAAGAGCCGACGCAGGGGCGCGCATGTGGCGGGAAGGAAATTGCTCATCGGTAAAATCTCCTGTTTCTTGTGGATCCGTCGTTTGACGGCTCTGTGGTAGGAGGCAGTGTTACAAGAGCAAAGCGTACAGCGGCTGATCCGGCCTTGGCCTGGAATCGGGAGCGGCGCCGGTACAGGTCGATCCGGCTTTTTTGTCGGGGTGGTGAACCCGCCTGGATGACAACCTTGGACCGAGCATACAAAAGCCCCGGCACCGATTGTATTGCACTAGGACAATTGCTTTGTCGCCGTTGCCGCGGGATGCTGTGCGCACCAGAACACACGCGGGTTGCAGCGTCATGGAAAAGTGGAAATCAGCCTTGGACGCGGCCCGTAGCGGTGAGTCCAAATACAAGATTCTGGTACAGGCCATTGCTGACGATATCGAGCAGGGCGCCCTGGCCAATGACCAACGTCTGCCGCCGCAACGGCAAGTGGCGGACGCCATGGGGATTAGTGTGCAGACCGTCACCAATGCCTACAAGGAGCTGGAGCGCCAGGGGCTGGTGCGCTGTGAAGTGGGGCGCGGCAGCTTCGTTTCGCGACGTATGAGTGATCGGGTCGCGACCTACATCCTCGACAGCCCCGAGCGCGCGCTGGTGGACTTTTCCATCACGCGAATCATGCACACCCGCGAGCACGACCAGTTCTGGCGCGACACCTGCCTTCAATTGAGTACCGAAGAAGACCAGCCGTGGATTCATGCTTTTCGGCCGATCGCAGGTTTTGAATCCCATCGCGAAGCGGCCGCCCAATGGATCGGCCGCCAGAGGTTGAAGGTTGATCGCAACGACATATTGATCACCAACGGCGCAGCCCATGGGATCTTCCTTGCTCTTGCTTCCCTGGCCGGCCCCGATGATGTGGTGCTCTGCGAAGGGGTGACCGACCACGGGGTGATCGGCAATTCCCAGGTGCTGGGTTTCACCCTCAAGGGCCTGGAGATGGATCGCTATGGCATCGACCCTGAACACTTCGAGGACATGTGCAGCAACGAGCGCATCACCGCGCTGGTGTGCACGCCGAACCTGAACAACCCCACCACCAGCCTGATGCCCGACACCCGCCGGCGGGAAATCGCCGAGATTGCCCGGTGCTTTGGTGTGCACATCATCGAAGATGACGTATACGGTCCGCTGCTGGACGAGCGCCGTGCGCCGCCCATCAGCCACTACCTGCCGGAGCTGTCGTTCTATTGCACCAGCATGACCAAGTCGGTGCTCACGGGGCTGCGCATCGGTTATCTGGTGGTGCCCAAGCGCCTGGCGCTGCGCACCGAGAGCATCCTGCGGGTCAACAGCTGGATGGCCACGCCGATGGTCTCGGAGATCGCCGCCCGCTGGATTCGCGATGGCCGCGCCGAGTCGCTGGTGCAGCTGCAACGACGGCTGTTGGCCGGGCGCCAGGCGATGGTGACCGAGTACATGGGCGAGCATCTGCTGGGCCAGCATCCTCACGCCTTGAATGCCTGGATAGGCATCCCACCCCGGTGGGAGGTGGACAGCCTGGTGCGGGCGCTGCGGCACAAACACATCGCCGTAACCTCTCCCGACCCGTTCACCGTGCGCGGCACCCCCAAACCTCGTGCGGTGCGAGTATGCGTAGGCGCCGAATGCAGCGATGAGGAAATGCGCCATGCGCTGATCGGCATGCGCGAGATGTTTGACCAGTATCCGCAGGTGCATGATTTTTAACTGTGGGAGCGAGCCTGCTCGCGATAGCGGCGTAACAGCCAACAGAAACTGTGGCTGTACTGTCCCCATCGCGAGCAGGCTCGCTCCCACAGGGGATTTGTAGTGGTCGAGGATTTAGGGCCGGACAATCATTGATTAAATTGCCCTAGTACATTCATCACCACAATCCAGCCCTCTTAGACTGCGCCCAACACATCAGCTCGGGACGCGGTCATGGCAGTGTTGCAGCTACAGGATGTCTACCTCGCTCGCCAGCGCATCGAATCGCTGGTGCGGCGTACGCCCATGGAGCATTCCCCCAGCCTGTCACGGCTGATGGGGGTGGCGGTGTACCTCAAGCTTGAATCCCTGCAAATCACCGGCAGCTTCAAATTGCGTGGTGCGAGCAATGCCGTGGCCCAGCTCAGCCCCGAGCAAAAGGCCCTCGGCGTGGTCACCGCTTCGACCGGCAATCATGGTCGGGCGCTGGCCCATGCCGCTTCGCAACAAGGCGTCAAGGCGATTGTCTGCCTGTCGAACCTGGTGCCGGCTAACAAGGTCCAGGCGATCCGCGACCTCGGCGCCCAGGTGTGCATCGTCGGTCAGTCCCAGGACGATGCCCAGCGCGAAGCCGAACGCATCGCCAGAGAGCAGGGTGCGACCTTTCTGCCGCCCTTCGACCATTCGGCGATCATCGCCGGCCAGGGCACCCTCGGCCTGGAGATCCTCGAACAACAGCCGGACGTGGCCCAGGTGCTGGTGCCGTTGTCCGGTGGCGGCCTGTTCGCCGGCGTGGCGCTGGCGCTCAAAAGTGCGAATCCGGCGATTCAGGTGCATGGCATCAGCATGGCCCGAGGTGCCGCCATGGGCGCCAGCCTCGCCGCCGGGCATCCGGTGGAAGTCGAGGAGTTGCCCACTCTGGCGGACTCCCTCGGCGGCGGCATCGGCCTGGACAACCGCTACACCTTCGACATGACCCGGCAACTGAGCGATGACCTGCACCTGCTTTCAGAAGCTTCCATCGCCAATGCTTTGCGCCACGCCTATCACGAGGAACGCCTGGTGCTTGAGGGCGCTGCCGTGGTGGGTATTGCCGCTTTGCTCGACGGCCTGATCGAACCGCGTGGCCCCATTGTGCTGGTGATCAGCGGGCGCAACGTCGACACCGAACAACATGCCCGCGTGATCGCCGGGGCCCCTCAATAACCTTCAGCCGCAACGGAGCCAGCCATGAGTGAAGTCACCCTATTGAGCGAAGCGGATCTGCGCAGTTGCGTGGCCCTCGACTTGCCCAGCATCGACGCCATCGAGCAGGCCTTTGTGCTGCTGGCAACGGCAGCCGTGGCGATGCCGCCGATCCTGCGGCTGGACATCCCCGAACATAACGGTGAGGTGGATGTGAAGACCGCTTACCTGCCGGGTCTGGAGCGGTTTGCGATCAAAGTCAGCCCAGGCTTTTTCGATAACCCGAAACTCGGCCTGCCCAGCCTCAACGGCATGATGATGCTGTTGTCGGCGCGCACCGGTTTGCTCGAGGCGCTGTTACTCGACAACGGCTACCTCACTGCCGTGCGCACGGCCGCGGCCGGGGCGGTGGCGGCGCGCTGCCTGTCCCGCCCGCAGAGCCGCAGTGTCGCGTTGATCGGCGCTGGCGAGCAGGCCGCGTTGCAGCTTCAGGCGCTGCGTCTGGTGCGGCCCATCGAGGAGGTGCGGGTCTGGGCTCGCGATGCACAAAAGGCCCAGGCCTTCAGTGCCGAACTGGCACGTGAGACGGGGCTTTCGGTGACACCGTGCGCAACGCTCGACGCCGCGCTGGAAGGTGTGGACATCGCCATTACCTGCACACCCAGTCGTGAGCCGCTGATCGAGTCCCGGCATCTGCATCCCGGCCTGCATATCACGGCGATGGGCTCGGACGCGGAGAACAAGAACGAGATTTGTCCGCAAGCCCTGGCGGCAGTCGACTGCTACGTCGCTGATCGCCTGAGCCAGACCCGCGTGCTCGGCGAATTGCATCACGCCCTGGCGGCCGGTGTCGTCGGCGATGAGTCGGCGTTGCTGGAGCTGGGCCAGGTACTGGCGGGGCAGCGGGCCGGGCGGACCGATGAGGCGCAAGTCACCTTGTGCGACCTCACCGGCACCGGCGCCCAGGACACCGCCATCGCCAACCTGGCCTTTGAGCGGGCGCGGGCGGCAGGCAAGGGTTTCCCATTCGGTCGTTGACCGATCTTTTATTCGTGCGTCATTGATCAGAGGGCAGGTGGATGTCAGAGATAGTCGTCAATCTTCCGTTCCAGCGGGAGGAATACGCCCAGCGCCTGGCGAAGGTCCGTGTGGCCATGCAGGTTCAGGGCCTGGAGCTGTTGCTGGTCACCGATCCGTCGAACATGGCCTGGCTCACCGGCTACGACGGTTGGTCGTTCTACGTACACCAGTGCGTGTTGCTGGCTCTGGACGGCGAGCCCGTGTGGTTCGGTCGCGGCCAGGATGCCAACGGTGCCAAACGCACGGTGTTCATGCAGGCCGAGAATATCGTCGGCTACCCGGACATCTACGTGCAGTCGCGCGAACGCCATCCCATGGACTACCTGTCCCGGGAAGTGATCAGCGCTCGTGGCTGGGGCGCGCTGACCATCGGCGTGGAGATGGACAACTACTACTTCAGCGCCGCCGCATACCTGTCGCTGCAAAAACATTTGCCGCAGGCCAAACTGGTGGACGCGGTGGGCCTGGTGAACTGGCAGCGGGCGGTCAAGTCCCCCCAGGAAATCGCCTACATGCGCATCGCCGCGCGCATCGTCGAGAACATGCACGGTCGGATTCTGGAGCGGATCGAGCCGGGTATGCGCAAGAACGAACTGGTGGCCGAGATCTACAGCAGCGGCATCCTTGGGGCCGATGGTCATGGCGGCGATTACCCGGCCATCGTGCCCTTGCTGCCCACTGGTGCCGACGCCAGCGCGCCGCACCTGACCTGGGACGACTCGCCGTTCGAGAAGGGCGCCGGGACTTTTTTCGAGATTGCCGGTTGCTACAAGCGTTACCACTGCCCGCTGTCACGCACCATCTACCTGGGCAAGCCGCCGCAGCATTTTCTCGACGGCGAAAAAGCCGTGGTCGAGGGCATCGCCGCCGGCCTGGACGCGGCCAAGCCGGGCAACACCACGGGCGACATCGCCGTGGCGTTTTTCAAAGTGCTGGAGAAGTTCGGCATCCACAAGGACAGCCGTTGCGGCTACCCGATCGGTATCAGTTACCCACCGGATTGGGGCGAGCGCACCATGAGCCTGCGCCCCGGCGACACCAGCGTGTTGCAGCCGGGCATGACGTTCCACTTCATGCCCGGATTGTGGATGGACGATTGGGGCCTGGAAATCACTGAAAGCATCCTGATCACCGAAACCGGCGTCGAGACGCTGTGCAACGTGCCTCGTCAATTGTTCGTGAAGGATTGAGCCATGACTGACTTGCCTGCCAATCCCATCAGCGCCACGGTCGATTTCACCCGCGAGGGCGTACAGCACGGTTTCCTCAAACTGCCGTATTCGCGAGACGATTCGGCCTGGGGCGCGGTGATGATTCCCATCACCGTGATCCAGCGCGGCAGCGGCCCGACGGCGTTGCTCAGTGGTGGCAACCACGGCGATGAGTACGAAGGCCCGGTAGCCCTGAGCAAGCTGGCACAACGGTTGACCGCGCAAGAGGTGAGCGGAAGGGTGATTATCGTGCCGTTCATGAACACCCCGGCGTTCCATGCCGCACGCCGCACCTCGCCCATCGACAAGGGCAATCTCAACCGCAGTTTTCCCGGCAAGCCGGACGGTACCGTCACTGAGAAAATCGCTGACTATTTCAACCGTACGTTGCTGCCTTTGGCCGACATCGTCCTGGACATCCACTCCGGTGGCCGGACCCTGGACTTCCTGCCGTTCGCCGCCTGCCACGTGTTGCCGGACAAGCAGCAACAGGCCCGTTGCGAGGCGGGGATGCTGGCGTTCAATGCGCCGTATTGCATGCGCATGCTGGAACTGGACGCCGGGGCGATGTACGACACCGCCGCCGAATCCCAGGGCAAGGTGTTTGTCACCACCGAACTGGGCGGTGGCGGCTCATCGACGGCCCGCAGCGTGGCGATTGCCGAGCGCGGCGTACGCAATCTGCTGATCCACGCCGGCATCCTGCGCGGCGAAATCGAGCTACAGCCATCGATGATGCTCGACATGCCCGATGCCAGTTGCTTCATCGCCAGCGAACACGACGGCCTGCTGGAAATGTGCCGCGACCTGGGAGAACACGTGACCCTGGGCGAGGTGGTGGCGCGTATCTACGACGCCACCCGCAGCGGCGTCGCCCCCATCGAATACCGCGCCGCCCGCAGCGGACTGCTGGCGGCCCGGCACTTTCCGGGGCTGGTGCGATGTGGCGATACCTTGGCAGTGATTGCGGATGTGTTGGCGTGAGTCGGGTTGGGCACTGAACTTGTGGCGAGGGGATTTATCCCCCGCTGGGTTGCGCAGCGACCCTACAACCTGACACTTCGGTATGGCAGACAGATTGAGTCAGTAACTTGGGGGCTGCTTCGCAACCCAGCGGGGATAAATCCCCTCGCCACAATTGATGTATGCCTTGAGTTTTTAATCACCGGGAGCCCGGCCCATGCACAAGCTCGACCGCTATGACCTCAAGATCCTGCAGATCCTCGCGGAGGATGGACGGATCACCAAGTCGAGTCTGGCCGAGGCGATCAACCTTTCGGTGACGCCGGCCTGGGAGCGGGTGCGCAAGCTGGAAATGGCAGGGCTGATCACCGGCTATCGGGCGCAGATCGACTGGGGCGCGGTGTTCAAGCGTCAACAGGTGCTAGTGGAAATCACCCTGGCCCGACACACCGCCCAGGACATGCGTCGCTTCGAGCAGCGCATGGCCACCGCCCCGCAAGTCGCGTTCTGTTACGCCACCGGCGGCGGGGTGGATTACCTGGCGATGATCCAGTCTCCGGATATCGATCACTACCAGCGCTTTGTCGATCAACTGCTGCTCGAAGACCTCGGCATCGAGCGCTATTTCACCTACATCGTCACCAAAACCATCAAGACCGGCGGCGCCTTGCCGGCGGAGCTGGCACCGTCAACCTGAGCACCGCAGAAATCACTTTTACAGCCCCTTGTTTCAGAAAAAACCAAGCAATGACCTACGGCAAACACCCGATTATCCAAGTGCCGCTGCCCTAGCATGGTTTCACGCACACGGTCTGGAGTGAACGTCATGACTTATCAACATCCGCTGCTGTTCAAAGCGCTTTGCTACATCGACGGCCAGTGGGTCCACAGCGACAGCGGCCAGAGCATTGCCGTGCACAACCCCGCCACCCGCACGGTGATCGGCCATGTGCCGATGCTCGATCAGCCGCAGATTGTCGCGGCGGTGGACGCGGCCCAGCAAGCATTCCCCGCGTGGCGTGAACAGAGCCTGGATGCCCGGGGCGAGATTCTACGACGCTGGGCGGCGTTGATCGTCGAACACAGTGAAGACCTGGCGCGCATCCTCAGCCTGGAGCAGGGCAAATCCCTGGCCGAATCCCGCGGCGAAATCGCCTATGCCGCAAGCTTCATTCCCTGGTTCGCCGAAGAAGCCCGGCGCTTGTACGGGCAGAATATCCCCAGCCACATTCCCAACGCCCACCTGGGCACCCTCAAGGAACCGGTGGGCGTCTGCGCGCTGCTCACGCCGTGGAATTTTCCGTCGGCGATGATCACCCGCAAGGCCGCCGCTGCCCTGGCTGCCGGTTGCACCGTGGTCATCAAACCGGCCCACGAAACGCCGTACTCGGCTTTGGCCTTGGCGCAATTGGCCGAGGAGGCGGGTTTTCCTGCCGGGGTCTTCAACGTGGTGTTGGGTGAGCCGCAGATGACCATGGAAACCCTGGTCAAGGATCGCCGTGTCCGCTCAGTGAGTTTCACCGGCTCGACTCGGGTCGGCAAACTGGTGCTGCAAGCCGCCGCCCATGATGTGAAGAAAGTCGCCTTGGAGTTGGGCGGCAACGCGCCGTTCATTGTCTGCGCCGATGCTGACCTGGCGCTGGCGGTAAAAGTCGCCGTGGAGGCGAAGTTCCAGACCTCGGGCCAGGATTGCTGCGCGGCGAACCGGATCATGGTCCAGCGCCCGGTTTATCAGGCGTTCCTCAGCCGTTTCGCCGCGGCGGTTCGGGCGTTGCGGGTTGGCCCGGCCATGGTCGATCAGCAGGAGCAGGATGTGGATATTGGCCCGTTGATGCACCAGGCGGCATTCGACGTAACTGCCGACCGGGTCGCCGATGCGCTGGCCCTTGGCGCCCAGCGCCTGGTCGGTGGCGAGGCCCATGCCTTGGGCGGGTTGTTCTACCAGCCAACGGTGCTGGCTGATGTCACGCCGCAGATGCGCATCTACCGCGAAGAAAATTTCGCGCCCATCGCCGGGGTGATGCCATTTGACACTCTGGATGAAGCCATCGAAATGGCCAACGACACCGAGTACGGACTGGCAGCCTATATTTGCTCCAACCGCCTGGACCTCATTTATCCACTGATTCGCCGTCTCGACCACGCCATGGTCGCGATCAACGGTGTCAAGTTCACCGGCCATCCGATTCCCTTCGGTGGCATGAAAGCCTCGGGCCTTGGCCGCGAGGGTGGCAGCGAGGGCTTCGAGCCCTTCGTCGAAACCAAATACTTTTGCCTGCACCATCAAGGCCAGTTCCCAGGAGAATCCGCATGAGCCAGGAATTCAACACGCTGTTCGAACAAGACCGTGCGCATTTCATGCACCCCTCGACCCACGCCCACGACCACGCCAGCGGTGCGCTCAAGGGCCGGATCATCAAGAGCGCAGCGGGCATCCGCATTCGCGACCATGAAGGCCGTGACTTCATCGACGCCTTTGCCGGCCTCTACTGCGTGAACATCGGCTACGGCCGCACCGAAGTGGCCGATGCCATCTACAAGCAGGCCAAGGAACTGGCCTACTACCACACCTACGTCGGCCACTCGAGCGAGGCGATCATCGAACTGTCCAGTCGCATCATGGACTGGGCACCGGAAGGGATGAAGAAGGTCTACTACGGCCTGTCCGGTTCCGATGCCAACGAAACCCAGGTCAAACTGGTGCGTTACTACAACAACGTGCTGGGCCGGCCGCAGAAGAAGAAAATCATCTCTCGCGATCGTGGCTACCATGGTTCGGGCATCATGACCGGCAGCCTGACTGGGCTGGCGACCTTCCACCAGCATTTCGACCTGCCGGTGGAAGGGGTCAAGCACACCGTGTGCCCCCATTGGTATCGCAAGGCCCCGGCGGGCATGGACGAAGGCACGTTCGTACGCTACTGCGCCGATGAGCTGGAAAAAATGATCCTGGCTGAAGGGCCGGACACCGTGGCGGCGTTCATTGGTGAGCCTTTGATGGGCACGGGCGGGATCATTGTTCCGCCGGCCGGTTATTGGGACGCGATCCAGGCGGTGCTGAAAAAGTATGACGTGTTGCTGATTGCCGATGAAGTGGTCTGCGCCTTCGGTCGCCTGGGCTCGAAGATGGGCAGCCAGCGCTACGGCATGAAGCCGGACCTGATCACCACCGCCAAAGGCCTGACCAGCGCGTATGCACCGCTGTCGGCGGTGATCATCGGGGAAAAGGTCTGGAGTGTGATTGAAAAAGCCTCCCAGACCGAAGGCGCCATGGGGCACGGCTGGACCTATTCAGGACATCCGATCTGCGCGGCGGCGGCACTGGCCAACCTCGACATTCTCGAGCGGGAAAACCTCACCGCCAACGCCGAGGATGTCGGCGGCTACCTGAACCGCCGGCTGCGTGAAAGCCTCGAAGGCCATCCGCTGGTGGGTGAAGTGCGCGGTGATGGCATGCTTGCGGCGGTGGAGTTCATGGCTGATCGCGAGCAGCGCAGCGCTTTTGATCCGGCGCTGAAAGTCGGCCCCAGGGTCTCGGCCGCTTGCCTGGAACGCGGCATGATCGCCCGCGCCATGCCCCACGGCGACATCCTGGGCTTCGCCCCGCCGCTGATCCTGAACCGCGAAGAGGCGGACCTGATCGTCGACATCACCAAAGGGGCTATCGATCAGGTGGCGGGTGAAGTGTTGGGGTGAGGGCAGGGTGGCGCAGAACCTGTGACACCAGCTCCCACAGGAGATGGGTGCGGGCACAGACTTTGTGAACACCCCAATCAAAACTGTGGGAGCGAGCCTGCTCGCGAAAGCGGTGTGTCTGAAACGGTGATGCTGGATGTGCCGCCGACATCGCGAGCAGGCTCGCTCCCACAAGGCGTCGGAGTCAAAAAAAGCCCGCCCGATCATGCGATCGGGCGGGCTTTTGGGTGTCGCTTGGAGATTACTTCTTCAAACCGTAATGCTCATCGAGCATGCCGGGTGAATTGGGGGCCTTGGGGGCGTAGTCCCGGGGCGGTTCCTGGACCTCTTTTGGCGGGGTCAGGCGTTCCCGAGGCGTCTGCGCCGCATCAGCGTGCAGGGCGGCCAGCAGGCGTTGGCGAGTCTGCTCGTCGAGGGCCAGGCGATTGGCACCCTCGGACAAATGATCCTGGACGTCCTGGTAGCTCTGAGTGAGTTTTTTCACCAGAGAAGCGGTGCTGTTGAAGTGAGTGACCACTTCATTCTGATAACTGTCGAAACGTTCCTGAATGTCGTCCAGCTGACGTTGCGTGCTGTTAGGCACCGCATTGGGCAGCAGTCGGGCAAGCAGGAATCCAATGGCGACACCGGCAACCAGGGCAAGAGTCGGCAACAGCCAAACTAAGAGCGAGTGTTCCACGAGTCCTTCCTCTATAAACGGCTTTGCTTTACGTTAACGGCTCGGACCTGCGCTGTATACCGCGAAGAACATCGCAATCATGCCAGGCACAGACTTTTAGCTAGACGAGTCGACCCTATTCGGGGTCACGGAGTTCTTTCCCTTGCTTATGCGCGAAACCCCTGTAGTCATTGATGGCCCCGTGGGCCAACTGGAAGCCTTGTACCTGGACAGCGAAGCGCCCCGTGGCCTGGCGCTGATCTGCCACCCCAACCCGGTGCAGGGCGGGACCATGCTCAACAAAGTCGTCTCGACCTTGCAACGCACTGCCCGTGATGCTGGCCTGGTTACGTTGCGTTTCAATTATCGCGGGGTCGGCGCCAGTGCCGGCAGCCATGACATGGGCACCGGCGAAGTCGACGACGCCCAGGCTGCAGCCGATTGGTTGCGGGAAAAATACCCGCAACTGCCGCTCACCCTGTTCGGTTTCTCGTTTGGCGGCTTCGTTGCCGCAAGCCTTGGCGGACGTCTGGAAGCCCAGGGCCAGCCACCCAAGCACCTGTTCATGGTGGCCCCGGCGGTGATGCGCCTGGACGCGCAATCGCCCTTGCCGATGAGCGGCGAGTTGACCGTGATCCAGCCGGAAACCGACGAAGTGGTCGACCCCCAGCTGGTTTACCAATGGTCGGACGCGCTCCAGCGCCCCCATGAGCTGCTGAAAGTGGCAGAATGCGGGCACTTTTTCCATGGCAAGCTGACCGATCTCAAGGATCTGCTCCTGCCGCGCCTCTCGAATTGACAGCAGTCTGACAAGCGATAACCCATGACGACTCGTACCCGCATCCTGACCGGCATCACCACCACCGGCACCCCGCACCTGGGCAACTACGCCGGCGCTATCCGTCCGGCGATCCTCGCCAGCCGCGACACCAACGCCGATTCGTTCTATTTCCTGGCCGACTACCACGCCTTGATCAAATGCGATGACCCGTTGCGCATCCAGCGCTCGCGCCTGGAAATCGCAGCGACCTGGCTTGCCGGTGGCCTGGATGTGGACCGCGTGACCTTCTATCGCCAGTCCGACATTCCCGAAATTCCGGAACTGACCTGGCTGCTGACCTGCGTCGCCGCCAAGGGGCTGCTCAATCGCGCCCACGCCTACAAGGCGTCGGTGGACAAAAACGTCGAGGCCGGCGAAGACCCGGATGCCGGCATCACCATGGGGCTGTACAGCTACCCGGTGCTGATGGCCGCGGACATCCTGATGTTCAACGCCCACAAGGTGCCGGTCGGTCGCGACCAGATCCAGCACGTGGAAATGGCCCGCGACATCGGCCAGCGCTTCAACCATCTGTTCGGCCAGGGCAAGGAGTTTTTCACCATGCCCGAGGCGCTGATCGAGGAGAGCGTCGCCACCCTGCCGGGCCTTGATGGCCGCAAGATGTCCAAGAGCTACGACAACACCATCCCGTTGTTCAGCAGCGCCAAGGACATGAAGGACGCGATCTCGCGGATCGTCACCGACTCCCGCGCACCGGGCGAAGCCAAGGATCCGGACAACTCCCACCTGTTCACCTTGTTCCAGGCCTTCGCCACGCCAGCGCAGTCCGACGAGTTCCGCAGCGAACTGCTGCAGGGCCTGGGTTGGGGCGAAGCCAAGAACCGCCTGTTCCAATTGCTCGACAGTGAACTGGGCGAGTCCCGCGAACGTTATCACCAGTTGATCGAACGCCCGGCGGACCTTGAAGACATCCTGCAACTGGGTGCGAAAAAAGCCCGGGCCGTGGCCACACCGTTCCTCAACGAACTGCGCGAAGCCGTCGGCCTGCGTTCGTTTGTCAGCCAGGTTCAGGTGGCGACCAGTACGAAAAAGAAAGTGGCCAAAGCCGCACGTTTCGTGAGCTTTCGCGAAGACGACGGCAGTTTCCGCTTCCGTCTGCTGGCCGCCGATGGCGAGCAATTGGTGTTGTCGCGCAATTTTGCCGATGGCAAGACCGCGGGCCAGGTCACCAAGCAACTGCAAGCCGGCCAGCCACTGGACGTGCGCAGCGACGAGCTGAGCTTCAGTGTCTGGCTTGACGGCGCCTGTGTGGCCGACAGTCCGGCCTTTGCGGACAGCGCCGCTCGGGATGCTGCCATCGAGGCTTTGCGCGTGGCCCTGACGCCAGTTCAGGACTGAACCGGGGCTATTCCGACCATCGGCTCGAATAAGGGCCGATTGCCATTCCCGCGGGCCGTCGCTACAGTGACGGCCCGTTTTTGTTGCCTTGCTAACGAATATGACGCCCCTAGAACGATATCAAGCTGATCTGAAACGCCCGGAGTTTTTCCACGACGCAGCCCAGGAAACGGCAGTGCGGCATTTGCAGCGCCTGTACGACGATCTGGTCGCCGCGTCGAACAACAAGCCGGGCTTGTTGGGCAAACTGTTCGGCAAGAAGGATCAGGTCCCGGTCAAGGGCCTGTATTTCTGGGGCGGTGTCGGCCGTGGCAAAACCTACCTGGTCGACACCTTCTTCGAGGCGTTGCCGTTCAAGGAGAAGACACGGACGCACTTCCACCGCTTCATGAAGCGTGTGCATGAAGAAATGAAGACGCTGGGCGGCGAGAAGAACCCGCTGACCATCATCGCCAAGCGGTTCTCCGACGAGACGCGGGTGATCTGCTTCGATGAGTTTTTCGTTTCCGACATCACCGACGCCATGATTCTCGGCACCTTGATGGAGGAGTTGTTCAAGAACGGCGTGACTTTGGTCGCCACCTCGAACATCGTGCCGGACGGCCTTTACAAGGACGGCCTGCAACGCGCGCGCTTCCTGCCGGCCATTGCGCTGATCAAGGAACACACCGACATCGTCAACGTCGACAGCGGTGTGGACTATCGCCTGCGTCACCTGGAGCAGGCGGAGCTGTTTCACTTCCCCCTGGACGCCGCGGCTGAAGAAAGCCTGCGCAAGAGCTTCCGGGCCCTGACGCCGGAATGCACCCAGGCGGTCGAAAATGATGTGTTGGTCATCGAGAATCGCCAGATCCGCGCCGTGCGGACCTGCGATGACGTGGCTTGGTTCGACTTTCGTGAACTGTGCGATGGCCCTCGTAGCCAGAACGACTACATCGAGCTGGGCAAGATCTTCCACGCGGTACTGCTCAGCAACGTGGAGCAAATGAGCGTCACCACCGACGACATTGCCCGCCGGTTCATCAACATGGTCGACGAGTTCTACGACCGTAACGTGAAGCTGATCATTTCGGCCGAAGTCGAACTCAAGGATCTCTACACCGGCGGTCGCCTGACCTTTGAGTTCCAGCGAACCTTGAGTCGGTTGCTGGAAATGCAATCACACGAATTCCTGGCGCGGGCGCATAAGCCGTAATCCGGTTCGGATAAAAAAAGGCCTGCAATTGCAGGCCTTTTTTGCGCGTGCGAGCTCAACGGCGCACCGCATAACCCTGTGGGAGCGAGCCTGCTCGCGATAGCGGTGTATCAGTCAACATCTATGCTGGCTGCCACACCGCTATCGCGAGCAGGCTCGCTCCCACATTGGACTGTATTCAACCCTTGATTCACGCCGCCTGCTGAAATTGCTGTCGATACTGGTTCGGCGATAACTCGGTATGTTGGCGGAACAGCCGTGCGAAGAAGCTTGCATCGTCGTAGCCGACTTCATAGCTGATGGTCTTGATGCTTTTGCGGCTGCCGGACAACAAGCCCTTGGCGGTTTCTATACGCAGCCGTTGCAGGTAATGCAGCGGTTTGTCCCCCGTGGCAGTCTGGAAGCGGCGCATGAAGTTGCGGATGCTCATACCGTGCTCCCGAGCGACGTCCTCAAAGCGGAACTTGTCGGCGAAGTGTTCTTCGAGCCAGTGCTGGATCTGCAGGATGATCACATCCTGATGCAGTTTCTGGCCCCCGAAACCGATTCTTCCCGGTGAGTAGCTGCGCTGCACTTCATAGAGAATGTCTCGTGCCACGGCCTGGGCCACGTTGGCGCCGCAGAACCGTTCGATGAGGTAGATATAGAGGTCGCAGGCCGAGGTCGTGCCGCCGGCGCAGAACAGGTTGTCGGCGTCGGTCAGGTGCTTGTCCTGGTTCAGGTGGACCTGGGGGAAGCGCTCCTTGAAGGCGTTGAAGAAACGCCAGTACGTGGTGGCCTCCTTGCCATCGAGCAGCCCGGCCTCGGCCAGCCAGAACACCCCGGTCGCCTCGCCGCAGAGCACTGCGCCACGGGCATGCTGTTCCCGCAGCCAGGGCAGGACCTGCGGGTAACGTTCGCAGAGGGTGGCGAAATCATCCCAAAAAGCCGGGAGGATGATCACATCGGTATTTTCCAGGCCGCCGTCCACCGGCATGATCACGTCGCTGAAGCTGTTCACCGGTTTGCCGTCGGGGCTGACCAGCCGCGTTTCGAACGCCGGTGTCAGGCCGTGGCCCAGTTGTTTGCCGTAGCGCAGGCTGGCCAGGTGGAAAAAATCCTTGGCTTGCATGAGGGTGGAAGCGAAAACCCGGTCGATAGCCAGAATGCTGACGCGCCGCAAGGGCGTGGAGATGTGCTTGGACATAGTTGATCTTTATTTTTATAGGGGAAAGTGGTCACCAGACGGCTGGATCGTCTTATTTTTTGTCGGATGTGTCCAGTGTCCTGTCATCCCTCGCAGGCTTAGGCTCTGTTGGATAACCCCATCGAACAATAATGCAAAGGTGTCCCATGATCCCCAGAACCCTGTTCAGTTCCGAACACGAACTGTTTCGCGACAGCGTACGAACCTTCCTCGAAAAAGAAGCGGTGCCGTACCACAGCCAGTGGGAAAAACAGGGTCATGTGGATCGTCAGTTGTGGAACAAGGCGGGGGAGGCGGGGATGTTGTGCTCGCATCTGCCAGAGGCTTATGGCGGGCTGGATGCCGATTTTCTCTACAGCACCGTGGTGATTGAAGAAATCGGAAGATTGGGGCTGACGGGCATTGGCTTCTCGCTGCACTCCGACATCGTTGCGCCCTACATCCTGCACTACGGCAGTGAAGCGCTGAAACACAAGTACCTGCCCAAACTGGTGTCTGGTGAGATGGTCACGGCCATCGCTATGACCGAGCCGGGCGCCGGTTCCGACCTGCAAGGCGTGAAGACCACGGCGGTGCTGGAGGGTGATGAGTACATCATCAACGGCTCGAAGACCTTTATCACCAACGGCTTTCTGGCCGATCTGGTGATCGTGGTTGCCAAGACCGATCCGAAAGCAGGCGCCAAGGGCACCAGTCTGTTCCTGGTGGAGGCGGGTACGCCTGGCTTCGAAAAAGGCAAGCGCCTGGAGAAGGTCGGGATGAAGGCTCAGGACACTTCGGAGCTGTTTTTCCAGGATGTTCGCGTGCCCAAGGAAAACCTGCTGGGGCAGGCCGGGATGGGCTTTGCCTACCTGATGCAGGAACTGCCCCAGGAACGCCTGACGGTGGCTATTGGTGGCCTGGCGTCGGCCGAAGCGGCGCTGCAATGGACGCTGGACTACACCCGCGAGCGCAAGGCTTTTGGTAAATCCATCGCGGACTTCCAGAACACCCGGTTCAAACTGGCGGAAATGGCGACCGAGATCCAGATCGGTCGGGTCTTCGTCGACCGCTGCCTGGAACTGCATCTGCAAGGCAAGCTCGACGTGCCGACGGCGGCGATGGCCAAGTACTGGGGCACTGACCTGCAGTGCAAGGTGCTCGACGAATGCGTGCAGCTGCATGGCGGCTACGGGTTCATGTGGGAATACCCGGTCGCCCGGGCGTGGGCCGACGCGCGGGTGCAGCGCATCTATGCCGGGACCAATGAAATCATGAAGGAAATTATTGCGCGGTCGCTTTGATGTCGTAGTGACTGTTAGACCGCTATCGCGAGCAGGCTCGCTCCCACATTGGATTTATGTCTGACCACAACATTGTGATCGACACAGAGCCCATGTGGGAGCGAGCCTGCTCGCGATGGGGGCTATGAACTGATCAAGGCGCCGGGTTCGGCTGATCCTTGTGAATCGCCTCGATCCCCGCCAGCACTTCATCGGACAGCTTCAGGTCGAAGCTGGCGATGTTGCTGTCCAGTTGCTCCAGCGTGGTGGCGCCAATGATGTTGCTGGTCACGAATGGTTGTCGGGTAACGAAGGCCAGGGCCATCTGTGCCGGGTCCAGGCCGTGTTCCCGCGCCAGGGCCACATAACGACTGCATGCGGCTTCCGATTGTGGATTGAAATAGCGCATGAAGCGGCTGTAGAGCGTCAGGCGGCCCTTGGCTGGCCGTGCGCCGCCTTCATACTTGCCCGACAGGAAACCGAACGCTAATGGCGAGTAAGCCAGCAGGCCACACTGTTCGCGGATGGCGATTTCCGAAAGCCCGATCTCGAAACTGCGGTTGAGCAGGTTGTAGGGGTTCTGGATCGACACTGCCCGCGGCCAGCCACGGGCTTCGGCCAGGGCGAGGAACTTCATGGTGCCCCACGGCGTTTCGTTGGACAGGCCGATGTGGCGGATCTTGCCGGCCCGCACCTGCTCGTCCAGGGCCTCGAGGGTTTCCTCCAGCGGGGTGAAATCTTCGTCGGCCTTGTGCTGGTAGCCCAACTGGCCGAAGAAATTGGTGCTGCGTTCCGGCCAGTGCAGTTGGTAGAGATCGATCCAGTCGGTCTGCAGGCGCTTGAGGCTGGCGTCCACCGCTTCGACGATATGGCGGCGGTTGTGCTTGAGGTTTTTGTCGCGGATGTAGTCGATGGTGTTGCCGGGGCCCGCGATCTTGCTCGCCAGGATCCAGTCGGCACGGTCGCCGCGGCTCTTGAAGTAATTGCCGATGTAGCGCTCGGTGGTGGCGTAGGTCTCGGCCTTGGGCGGTACCGGATACATCTCGGCGGTGTCGATGAAATTGATCCCGGCACCCTTGGCGCGTTCGATCTGGGCGAAGGCCTCGGCCTCGCTGTTCTGCTCACCCCAGGTCATGGTTCCGAGGCACAGGGCGCTCACGTTTAGATCGGTACGGCCTAGCTGGCGATAATCCATCGGGAACTCCTTGGGCAAAACAATCATAAAAGCAGGTTGAATTATTTTTCGCAATCTGCATAATTGCGCACCTCTTTCTGCAGTGGAAGTGATGCGCCGCCGCCGAAGAATCTTGCCGTTGAACGGACGCGCCGACCCGAGCCCCCGAAAGCGTCTGTATCCGGCTGCCTTTGACTTGTCAAAGTACGCACTATTCAGTAAGATCCGCCGTCTAATTTACAGGGCGGCCCCTGAGGCTATAAAGAATGAAAACTTTTACTGCTAAACCGGAAACAGTAAAGCGCGACTGGTTTGTCGTCGACGCTGCTGGTCAGACCCTGGGTCGTCTGGCCACCGAAATCGCGAGCCGTCTGCGTGGCAAGCACAAGCCTGAGTACACCCCTCACGTCGACACCGGTGACTACATCGTCGTCATCAACGCTGAGCAAGTACGTGTTACTGGCGCTAAAACCACTGACAAAATGTACTACTCCCACTCCGGTTTTCCTGGCGGCATCAAGTCGATCAACTTCGAAAAGCTGATCGCCAAAGCCCCTGAGCGCGTGATCGAGACCGCGGTTAAAGGCATGCTGCCTAAAAACCCACTGGGTCGCGACATGTATCGTAAGCTGAAGGTTTATGCGGGCGCTGCTCACCCTCATACTGCTCAGCAGCCCCAAGAACTGAAGTTTTAACGGAATAGTTCATTATGTCGGCGACTCAAAATTACGGCACTGGCCGTCGCAAGACTGCAACCGCACGCGTTTTCCTGCGTCCGGGCACTGGTAACATCTCCATCAACAACCGCTCCCTGGATAACTTCTTCGGCCGCGAAACTGCCCGCATGGTAGTTCGTCAGCCGCTGGAACTGACCGAGACCGTCGAAAAATTCGACATCTACGTCACTGTTATCGGTGGTGGTGTAAGTGGTCAGGCTGGCGCAATCCGCCACGGCATCACTCGCGCCCTGATGGATTACGACGAAACTCTGCGCGGTGCACTGCGCAAAGCCGGCTTCGTAACTCGCGATGCTCGTGAAGTTGAACGTAAGAAAGTCGGTCTGCGTAAAGCGCGTAAGCGTCCGCAGTACTCGAAGCGTTAATTTCGCTTTCGCGTTCAAAAGGCGCCCAGTTCCTCACGGAGCTGGGCGTTTTTTTATGCGCGAAAGATTTATGCTGTGACAACTTGCCACATCCGTGAAGCCCCTATACTACAAGGCTTGGCGGTTGGGTCGCTTGGTAATTACCTTGTCAGAACTGGGGCTTTTCATTACCATTCGGCAAAATTTTTATAAGTTCAGATTTTTACTTAGTAGACGCCTGATTTAACAGGCCACAAAGCTGATGGGAGAGGACTGAATGAGCAATGACGGCGTGAATGCAGGCCGGCGTCGCTTCCTGGTAGCAGCCACATCCGTGGTGGGTGCTGCAGGAGCGGTGGGGGCTGCGGTCCCGTTCGTGGGGTCATGGTTTCCCAGTGCCAAGGCGAAAGCCGCAGGTGCACCGGTGAAAGTGGATGTCAGCAAGATCGAGCCAGGCCAGCAGATGATTGCTGAGTGGCGCGGTCAGCCGGTGTTCATCGTCCGCCGTACAGAGGAAATCCTGGGGAATCTGAAAAAGATCGAGGGCCAGTTGTCTGACCCTACCTCCAAGAACTCGACGCAACCGACCTATGTCGATCCGGAGACACGCTCGATCAAGCCGCAAGTCCTGCTGCTGATCGGGATTTGTACGCACCTGGGTTGCTCGCCAACGTTCCGTCCTGAGGTAGCCCCTGCCGACTTGGGCAAGGACTGGGTCGGTGGTTATTTCTGCCCTTGCCACGGCTCCCATTACGACCTGGCGGGTCGCGTCTACAAATCGCAGCCTGCACCTCTGAACCTGCCAGTTCCCCCGCATTCCTATGAGACCGACGACATCATTGTCGTTGGCGTCGATACGGAGACAGCGTGATGAGCAAATTCATGGATTGGGTTGATGCGCGCTTTCCCGCGACCAAAATGTGGGAAGACCATCTCAGCAAGTATTACGCTCCGAAAAACTTCAACTTCTTCTACTTCTTTGGCTCCTTGGCATTGCTCGTTCTGGTCAACCAGATCGTCACCGGTGTCTGGCTGACCATGAGTTACACCCCTTCGGCGGAAGAAGCGTTTGCCTCCGTCGAATACATCATGCGTGACGTCGAGTACGGCTCGATCCTGCGTCTGCTGCACTCCACCGGCGCTTCGGCGTTCTTCATCGTGGTTTACCTGCATATGTTCCGTGGTCTGCTCTACGGTTCGTATCAGAAGCCTCGTGAGCTGGTGTGGGTCTTCGGCATGCTGATCTACCTGGCGCTCATGGCGGAAGCCTTCATGGGCTATCTGCTGCCGTGGGGCCAGATGTCCTACTGGGGCGCCCAGGTGATCATCTCGCTGTTCGGTGCAATCCCGGTCATCGGTGATGACCTGACCCAGTGGATTCGCGGTGACTACCTGATCTCGGGCATTACCCTGAACCGCTTCTTCGCCTTGCATGTGGTGGCCCTGCCGATCGTGATCCTCGGTCTGGTGGTGCTGCATATCCTGGCGCTGCACGAAGTCGGCTCGAACAACCCCGATGGCGTGGACATCAAGAAGTACAAGGACGAAAACGGTGTACCGCTGGACGGCATCGCCTTCCACCCGTACTACACCGTCAAAGATATCGTCGGCGTGGTAGTGTTCCTGTTCATCTTCTGCTCCATCGTGTTCTTCTTCCCAGAGATGGGTGGTTACTTCCTCGAGAAGCCTAACTTCGAGCAGGCGAACGCCTTCAAGACCCCTGAGCACATTGCTCCGGTCTGGTACTTCACACCGTTCTACGCGATTTTGCGGGCGGTTCCAGACAAGCTGCTGGGCGTCATCGCCATGGGTGCGGCGATCGCCGTGCTGTTCGTCCTGCCGTGGCTGGACCGCAGTCCGGTCAAGTCGATGCGCTACAAAGGCTGGCTGAGCAAAATCTGGCTCTGGGTGTTCTGCATCTCGTTCGTGATCCTGGGTGTGCTGGGCGTACTCGCTCCAACGCCGGGCCGGACACTGCTGTCGCAGGTCTGCACCTTCCTGTACTTCGCCTACTTCATTCTGATGCCGTTCTACACCAGGCTCGAGAAGACCAAACCGGTTCCGGAAAGGGTGACTGGCTGATGAAAAAGCTATTTTCTGTACTGATTCTTGCTGCTATGCCTGTACTGTCCTTTGCGTCCGCATCCGGTGGTCCTGAGCTGGAAAAAGTCGACATCGACGTTTCCGACAAAGCTGCCATGCAGGATGGCGCGCGTACGTTCGCCAACTACTGCATGGGCTGCCACAGCGCCAAGTTCCAGCGTTACGAGCGCGTAGCTGATGACCTGGGCATTCCCCATGAGTTGATGCTCGAGAAGCTGGTGTTCACTGGCGCCAAGCTGGGCGATCACATGAACATCGGCATGCAGCCGGCAGACGCCAAGACCTGGTTCGGGGCTGCACCGCCCGACCTGACCCTGGTGGCACGCGTGCGTGGCACCGACTGGCTCTACGGTTACCTGCGTTCGTTCTATGAAGATCCTGCGCGTCCTTGGGGCGTGAACAACAAGGTCTTCCCGAACGTCGGCATGCCAAACGTTCTGGTCGGCCTGCAGGGTCGCCAGGTGGTAGGCTGCAAACAGGTTCAAATCGTCGAGGACGGCAAGAAGCAATACGATCCGCTGACCGGCACCGCTTTGACTCACGAAGCCTGCGACCAGTTGACCGTGTTGCCTAACACCGGCAGCCTGACTGAAGAGCAGTTCGACGAGAAGGTCAAGAATCTGGTGACCTTCCTGGCCTACTCGGCCAACCCGGTGAAGCTGGAGCATCAGCGCATCGGTACTTATGTGTTGCTGTATTTGGCGTTCTTCTTCGTATTCGCTTACCTGCTCAAGCGCGAATACTGGAAAGACGTGCATTGATAAAGCTGTAAACCGTTGCTGTTAATCGTGCGCGCCCAAGGGCGTCTCTGGATGTAACGAACCTGGTCCGCCAGGTGTTACGGGAGGCGCCCTTTGGGCGCGCTCGTTTTTCCGTTTTTCGATAATTTCAACAAGCGAGGAGGATCGCCATGGGCGTGACCAATCGGTTGGCCTGTTACTCCGACCCCGCCGACCACTACTCCCACCGGGTACGCATCGTACTGGCAGAGAAGGGTGTCAGCGCCGAGATCATTTATGTCGAAGCGGGCCGTCAGCCGCCGAAGCTGATCGAGGTGAACCCTTACGGCAGCCTGCCCACGCTGGTCGATCGTGACCTGGCATTGTGGGAGTCGACAGTGGTGATGGAATACCTGGATGAGCGTTATCCGCATCCGCCTTTACTGCCGGTATATCCTGTTGCGCGGGCCAACAGCCGTTTGCTGATCCATCGCATCCAGCGTGACTGGTGCGGGTTGGTGGACCTGATCCTGGATTCACGAACCAAAGAACCTGCGCGGGTCGTGGCGCGCAAAGAATTGCGTGAAAGCCTGACTGGCGTATCGCCGCTGTTCATCGACAAGCCATTCTTCCTCAGTGAGGAACAAAGCCTGGTGGATTGCTGCCTATTGCCAATACTCTGGCGTTTGCCGATTCTGGGTATTGAACTGCCGCGGCCTGCCAAGCCGTTGCTTGATTATATGGAGCGCCAATTTGCGCGTGAGGCATTCCAGGCGAGTCTGTCTGGTGTCGAACGTGACATGCGCTAAGGCTTAGGGAGCCGCTATGAACTCCAGTCGACCTTATCTGGTCCGCGCGCTCTACGAGTGGATTGTGGACAACGATTGCACCCCGCACATGCTGGTCAACGCCGAGTATCCATCGGTGCAGGTGCCGCAGGGTTTTGCCAACGATGGGCAAATTGTCTTGAACGTATCACCGGCCGCCGTGCGTCACCTGCACATGGACAATGATGCGGTCAGTTTCGAGGGACGTTTCGGGGGTGTGCCACACACCCTGTACGTGCCTATCGCCTCGATCCTGGGGATTTATGCCCGGGAGAATGGTCAGGGTATGGTGTTCGAGCTGGAATCGCCGTTGGACGGCGAAGAAGAGTTCGAGGCTGATGATGACCTGCCGCCACCGGATGACGAGCCGCCGCGTCCTAGCGGGCGGCCTAGTTTGAAAGTGGTGAAATAGCTGGCAGATATGTGCCACAAGGCCATGTAGCCACAGGTTGTGTGAAGGCCTGGCAAGTTGGTTTAGAGAATGCCTGTGTCGCGAGATGCGGGCATTTTTTTTGTGTCGTTGGTGGGTGTGTATATCCGTTTCTGCGGTAACGGCTACTTATGGTTCCGCTCTTACAGCGGCTCACTTTTGAGAAGCGCAAAAGTAAGCAAAACGCTTCTGCCCCACCACTCGGTGCCTCGCCTAGGCTCGGCATGCCCGAACGAAGGCATTGCTCCGTGGGCCCGCCGCGAAGGGCCATCCATGGCCCAGCGCGGCTATCCCGGCATCCATGCCGGGATGCCCACTGCGCAATGCCTGCGTTCGGCCAGCGTGGTTTAACGGGGCGTCGAGATCAAGATCAAAAGCAGAGCAAGAGCAAGAGCAAGAGCAAGAGCAAGAGCAAGAGCAAGAGCGGGGTAGATGCCAGTATCTATTTAGCTGAACTACCGCTATCGCGAGCAGGCTCGCTCCCACATTGATTTGTGGGGGCTCACACATCTGCAAGCGACACAAAAACCTGTGGGAGCGAGCCTGCTCGCGATGACGCCGGTACATCCAAGCATCACTGCAAACTGACCCTCCACTTTCGCGAGCAAGCTCGCTCCCACAGGGGAAACCCGTTCGCTCCAGAACAGGCCGGCTGTCAGGCCGCCTCGTTTTTGATTTTGATCTGGGGCGCCCCGTTAACCACGCTGGCCGAACGCAGGTATTGCGTAGTGGGCACCTCGGCATGGATGCCGAGGTAGCCGCGCTGGGCCATGGATGGCCCTTCGCGGCGGGCCCACGGAGCAATGCCGGAGTGAGGGCATGCCGAGCCTAGGCGAGGCACCGAGTGGTGGGGCAAAGCGCTTTTGGTTACTTTTGGCGCTCTTCCAAAAGTGACCCGCTGTAAGAGCGGAACCATAAGCCGCCGTTACCGCAGCAACGGATATACACACCGATCAAACCTCCCCCCCCCAAAAAAAAAATGAAGCCAAAAAAAACGGCGCTTTCCGTCTCGGAAGAAGCGCCGTTTTTCTTGAGCACCTGAAGTTCAGTATCAGTCAATGTACTCAAACAACTTGACGATCTTCTGCACCCCGGAAACCCCTTGCACCAGATTGGTCGCCTGCGCAGCCTCCTGCTTGGTCAGCAGCCCCAGCAGATAGACGATGCCATTCTCAGTCACGACCTTGATGCGCGAGCCGGGAATGCTGGCGTCGGTGAGCATCTGCGTCTTGATCTTGGTAGTCAGCCAGGCATCGTTCTGACGCGCCAGCAACGAGGAAGGTGGCAGGACCTGCAGTTCGTTGTGCACGGTCTTGACCCGCTGCACGGCGCTTGCAGCCTGTTCGGCCTTGGCCTTGAGGTCCGCGCGTGGGGTCTGGCCGGCCAGCAGCACGACACCGTTGAAGCTGGTGACGACGATGTGCGAGTTGTTGTCCAGGTCCGGGTCGGCCTTGGCGATGTTCACGCCTGCCTTGGTTTCGATCAACGAATCGTCGATCTTGCTGCCGAAGGTGCGGGTGCCGCGGTCGTCTTCAATCGGCTTTTCCCGGCTGGCGTTAACCACCGATGTGCAGCCGCTGATGCCGAGGCACAGGGTCAGGGCCAGAAGGCCTAGGCGATTAGGGGTCATTCTTCACTCCCGAACAGTTGGCTGTCGATCAAGTCGCAAAGACAATGAATCGCCAGCAGGTGGACTTCCTGAATGCGTGCAGTGACATTGGCCGGTACGCGAATCTCGACGTCCTCAGGCAACAGCAGTGACGCCATGCCGCCGCCATCGCGACCGGTCAATGCTACGACAATCATTTCGCGATCATGTGCGGCCTGGATCGCCTGAATAATATTGGCCGAGTTGCCGCTGGTGGAGATCGCCAGCAACACATCGCCGGGCTGGCCCAGGGCGCGGATCTGTTTGGAGAACACTTCGTTGTAGCTGTAGTCATTGGCGATCGAGGTGATCGTCGAGCTGTCGGTGGTCAATGCAATGGCCGGCAGGCTGGGGCGCTCGCGCTCGAAGCGGTTGAGCAGCTCCGATGAGAAATGCTGGGCGTCGCCGGCAGAACCGCCATTGCCGCACGAAAGCATTTTGCCTTCGTTGAGCAGGGCGTTGACCATCACTTGGCTGGCTTGCTCGATGTGCGGTGCAAGTACGTCCATCGCCTGTTGCTTGGTGTCGATACTGGCCTGAAAAAGCTGGCGAATTCGCGATTGCATGTCCATCTGTGTGACCTTAAGTAGCGCGGCTTATCGGCACAAGCATGTGCGGCGCGCAAAGCAAAGAGCAAAAATTGGGTGAAGGTGTCCGGCTCGGCTCGTCATGGGTGTTGACGTTCAACTGTCGAAGGCATTCTGCAACCAGTTCAACTGATCGGCGTTGCTGTCGATGGCAACCACGTCGAAGCGGCAGGGATGATCGGCCCAGCGAGACTCGATTTGCAGGAAATACTGCGCGGCGAAAACCAGCTTCTGGCGCTTGCGTGCATCGATGCTGTCGAGCGCGCCACCCCATTGAGTATTTTTTCTGTAGCGGACTTCGACGAATACTACTGTATCGCCGTCAAGCATGACCAGATCAAGCTCGCCACGTTTACACAGCCAGTTCTTCGCCAGCAGCCGCAGACCTTGTTGCTGAAGATGCGCGAGAGCCTGGCTCTCGGCATCCCGTCCGCTTTGCTGGCGAGATCGGTCAGGCATCAGCGCTGAGTGTCTGGCAGGCGCTGCACCTGACCGTTGACGAATTCGGCCCACGGCAGTTGACGTTGCACGCGCTGGGACTGCGACACTGCCAGGCTGCCCGACAACCCCTCGATGCGGGTGTCCGGTAATGTCTTTAGCTGACCCAGGCGCGGAGCCAGACGATAAGCATCCGCTCCCATCGCGTACAACCGACCCAGGCTACCGCCGGCCTGGGGCCACTGGGCGGTGACCTGCTTGCGCAGCGGGTCGTTGGCATCGAGCAGCCACGGGGTTTCGCAGAAGCGCACGCCGCTCATGTCGTTGTACTGATTCTGGTCGCCACTGGCGCTGAACACATGCGAGGTGGCGTACACAGGTACGTCGCCGGCGTACTGGAAGTTCAGGGTCGGCTTGATCTGCTGGGCCTGTTGCGGGGTCGAGGCCAGGAACAGGAATTCGATGTCCTGGCGGCGGGACGGCTGGGCCGCGACGGCGGTGTCGACTGTGCTTTGCAGGCGCTTGGCGCGACCTTCGCTCTGGCGCAGATGGAACATGTCGGCAATCTGCTGGGCCAGTTGTACGGGTTGATCGATACGTTCGACAGCGATGATGGTGCCGCCATTGGCCTGCCAGTCCTCGCTGAAGGCTTTGAGGACGCGATCGCCCCATTCACCTTTTGGCACCATGACGGCGGCACGATGCAGGCCGTCCGTACGGGCGCGACGCGATACTTCGCGGGCTTCGTCTTCCGCGGCCAGGCCAAACTGGAACAGTTGGGCCGGGCCTTGCTCGCCTTCGCTGTAATTGAGCGCGAGGGTCGTGATCGGCAGTTGCGGGCGGGTGCTGAGCTGCTTGACCAAGGGTTTTTCCAGCGGGCCGACCACCAGTTGCACGCCGTCGGCCTGCGCCTTGCGATAGAAATCATCCAGGGAGGTCAGGCGCGAGCTGTCATAAAACTGAATGCTTGGCGGGTTCTGCCCGGCTTGTTGGGCCTGATAGTGGGCAGCCATGAAACCTTCGCGCAAAGCTCTGGCGACCGAGGACAGCGGGCCATCCTGGGGCAGCAGCAAGGCGATCTTGCTCAGGGGCTGGCTCGCCAGTTCCTTGAGCTTGACCAGCGGCGTCGGCAACTGGAGCGCGGCCGGGTGCTTGGGGTTCTGCTCGCGCCAGCTGTCGATAGCCGCCTGTTGCTGTTCCAGCGTACCGGCAGTTTTTACAGCCTGGGCCAAACTCAGCCAGCCACCCAGGTCGTCGGTGGTGGTCGGTTGCAGTTGATCGGTGGGCAGCGAGGCGATCAACGACCAGATCGCCTCGTGGTTTTTCGCCGCCGCTTCGTTTTCAAGCAGGGGCGCAATGAAGATCCGTTCCTTGGCGGCGGCCAGGGTCTGGCCATCGGCCTCGAGGGCGCGGGCGTGGACGGTGCCGGTACGGACCTGCTGTTCCACCGGTAGCTCGCCCAGGTGCTGCAGGCTCGGGTGGCTCAGGGCGCTCAGCGCTGCTTTGGGTTGATTGCGCGTCATTGCCAGTTCGGCCGCCAGAGTGCTGGCGAAAATCTGCTGGCCGGGCTTGAGTTGCTCCATCGGCACCTGTTGCAGGATCTGCGCGGACTGGCCGGCATTGCCCTGGCGGTAGGCCAGGTCTGCTGCACTCAGGCGCAACAGGGCGGCTTTTTCCGGGGTTTTGCTTTGAGTGGCCTGTTCGAGCAACTGCTCGATACTGGCATCCGGGGTCCGTGGAAGTTCGCCAAGGCTGGAGGAGGGCGAGCTGGCGCAGGCCGCCAGAAGGGCAGCGAGGCAGAGGGCGGAGAGCAGCCGCAGGCAAGCGATCATGTAAATGTTCCTGATACGAGATCAAATTAGCGTCGAATTGTACCCAAGCACTGGCCGGGGCGCGATGTTAGTGGCGTGAATCGATCAATTTAGGTATTTCAAATGTTGCGGCGCAGCACGGCAGGTCGCCGGACAGCGAGGCGCTGCGGGCAGTCGTGACGCACACTACGCGCTACAATGGCGGTTTTACCGATCATGAGGTGTGCGCTTTGACTGCTCCAGGTGCTTTGAATTCCGCTGCCGGCTCGCTTTATGTGGTGGCGACGCCCATCGGCAACCTGGACGATATCAGTGCCCGGGCGCTGAAAATCCTGCAGGAGGTGGCCCTCATTGCGGCCGAAGATACGCGCCACTCTCAACGCTTGTTGCAACATTTCGGCATTTCAACGCCGTTGGCGGCCTGTCATGAGCACAACGAGCGGGAAGAAGGCAGTCGTTTTATCACTCGTTTGTTGGCGGGCGATAACGTCGCGCTGATTTCCGACGCGGGTACACCGCTGATTTCCGACCCTGGCTATCACCTGGTGCGCCAGGCTCGGGCGGCCGGTATCAGCGTAGTGCCGGTGCCGGGGGCGTGCGCCTTGATCGCAGCCCTTTCGGCGGCGGGCCTGCCGTCGGACCGTTTCATTTTCGAAGGTTTTCTGCCAGCCAAGGCGGTGGGGCGACGGGCGCGCCTGGAGTCTATAAAGGAGGAGCCGCGTACGTTGATCTTTTATGAGGCGCCGCACCGCATCCTTGAATGCCTGCAGGACATGGAGCTGGTGTTTGGTCCGGAGCGCCCGGCGCTGCTCGCCAGGGAGCTGACCAAAACCTTCGAAACCCTCAAGGGGTTGCCGCTGGCGCAGTTGCGCGCCTTCGTCGAAGGCGATAGCAACCAGCAGCGCGGTGAATGCGTCGTGCTGGTGGCGGGCTGGACGGCGCCGGACAATGAAGAGACCGTCAGCAGTGAAGCGATGCGCATCCTGGACCTGCTGCTTGAGGAAATGCCCCTCAAGCGCGCCGCCGCTCTCGCGGCGCAGATTACCGGCGAGCGTAAGAACGTCCTGTATCAGGTCGCGCTGGAAAAACAGAAGGGCCAGTGAAACCGGGGCGCGGGGCTGGCCAAGGGCTTTTAGCGCTTGTTCTTCGGCCGCTCTGCCGTTAACCTTCGCGGCGGAGAGTCGATCGGACAGTCGCTGCCCTCTATGAAAATTAGGGGGGGGAGGAAAGTCCGGGCTCCATAGGGCGAAGTGCCAGGTAATGCCTGGGAGGCGTGAGCCTACGGAAAGTGCCACAGAAAATAACCGCCTAAGCGTTTCGGCGCCGGTAAGGGTGAAAAGGTGCGGTAAGAGCGCACCGCACGGCTGGCAACAGTTCGTGGCTAGGTAAACCCCACTTGGAGCAAGACCAAATAGGGTCCCAAGGCGTGGCCCGCGCTGGGACCGGGTAGGTTGCTAAAGATGTCCAGTGATGGCCATCGTAGACGAATGACTGTTCAAGACAGAACCCGGCTTACAGATCGACTCTCCACCTTTTCCCCTCCTGCCAGAATCGCTGGCAGACGCAATTGCTAAGACCAAAAAAATCTTACTCTTAACAAATCACTTTAACTTCTGAGCGCAGCTTCCTGTGTTCGCTGAAGTTGTGGCGAAAAATCCTACGTCAGATTCCCATCGCCCCTCCAGATACGCTCCTAAATCTCCGATCTATAAGGCTTTTCCTTCACTCCGCGCCTTGACGGTGCGGTGGGCGCATTCCTATAGTGTGCGCAAGTGGCGGAAAGTGGCATGAAGTGGGTTTTTTGAGCGTAAAACGCAAAATTTTTGGAGAAACGCTGACGTGTTTCGCGGAGCTAACGCTATCAGTCTCGATGCAAAGGGCCGTCTCGCCATGCCGAGCCGGTACCGTGACGAGCTCGTTTCGCGTAGTTCCGGGCAGTTAATCGTCACGATCGACGCCGTTGACCCATGTTTGTGTGTTTACCCTCTTGATGAGTGGGAAATCATCGAAACCAAACTGCGCGCACTGCCTTCACTGCGTGAAGAAAACCGCCGCCTGCAACGCTTGCTGATCGGTAACGCCGTCGACCTCGAACTCGACGGCAGCGGTCGTTTCCTGGTTCCGCCGCGCCTGCGCGAATACGCCAAGCTGGACAAGCGCGCGATGCTGGTGGGCCAACTGAACAAGTTCCAACTGTGGGACGAAGATGCCTGGAATGCGGTCTCTGCCGCTGACCTTGCTGCTATTCAACAACCGGGCGCCATGCCTGATGAACTGCGTGATTTGATCCTGTGACTATTGATAGCGGCTTTAACCACATCACCGTACTGCTTGACGAAGCCGTCGAGGCTCTCGCCGTACGTCCTGATGGCTGCTATCTGGATGGCACGTTCGGGCGCGGCGGGCATAGCCGGCTGATCCTCAGCAAGCTCGGTCCGGACGGTCGGCTGCTGGGGTTCGACAAGGATCCTCAGGCGATTGCCACCGGGCAAGCGCTAGCGGCCGAAGACGGCCGCTTTGTCGTTGTGCAGCGCAGCTTTGCGGAGCTGGGATCGGAAGTCGCCCAGCGTGGCCTGGCTGGCAAAGTCAGTGGCGTCTTGCTTGACCTGGGCGTGTCTTCGCCGCAGTTGGACGACCCTGAGCGCGGCTTCAGTTTTCTCAATGATGGCCCGCTGGACATGCGCATGGATCCGTCCCGCGGAATCAGCGCCGCCGAATTCGTCAATACCGCTGCGGTGGAAGAAATCGCCCGTGTTTTCAAGGAATACGGCGAAGAACGTTTTTCCGGTCGCATGGCCCGTGCCGTGGTTGAGCGTCGCGATATCAAACCGTTCGAGCGCACCGGCGACCTGGCCGAAGTGCTGAAAGTCGCCAACCCGGCATGGGAGAAGGGCAAGAACCCGGCTACCCGGGCTTTCCAGGGTTTGCGCATCCACGTCAATAATGAACTGGGTGATCTGGAGGCCGGCCTTGAGGCGGCACTTGAAGCACTTGAGGTCGGCGGGCGACTGGTGGTGATCAGCTTCCATTCCCTGGAAGACCGTATCGTCAAACTGTTCATGCGCAAGCTCACCAAGGGTGAGGCCGATAACCTGCCGCGCAACCTGCCGGTGCGTTTCGAAGCCTTCGTGCCGAAAATCAAGATTCATGGCAAGGCGCAGTTCGCCTCCGAGGCTGAACTCAAGGCCAACCCGCGTGCCCGTAGCGCCGTCATGCGTGTTGCGGAGAAGTTGCGGTGAGCAAGCTCTTCGCCAAGCCCCTGCCTGGCGGCAGCTTTTTCATGCTGCTGTTGTTTATCGGCGTGCTCGTGTCGGCCATCGCCGTGTCCTACAGCGCGCACTGGAACCGGCTGTTGCTCAACACCCTTTACAGCGAACTGAGCGTGCGCGACAAGGCCCAGGCCGAGTGGGGCCGGTTGATCCTGGAGCAGAGCACCTGGACCGCCCATAGCCGCATCGAAGTACTGGCGACCGAACAGCTGAAAATGCGCATTCCCGGGGCTGCCGAAGTGCAGATGGTGGCGCCATGATGAAGCTCGAAGGGGCACTCTTTCCGTGGCGCTTCCGCCTGGTCCTGGGCCTGCTCGGGATCATGGTGGCGGCCATCGTCTGGCGGATCATCGATCTGCAAGTGGTCGACCGTGACTTCCTCAAAGAGCAGGGTGATGCCCGTAGCATGCGGCACATCCCGATCCCGGCTCACCGTGGCCTGATCACCGACCGCAATGGCGAACCGTTGGCTGTGAGCACCCCGGTGACTACCCTGTGGGCAAACGCCAAGGAAATGCAGCAGGCCAAGGAAAAGTGGCCGGCCCTGGCCGTCGCCCTTGGCCAGGACCCCAAGGCCCTGGCCGAACGCCTTGAAGCCCAGGCCAGCAAAGAATTCATCTATCTGGTGCGCGGGTTGACGCCCGAGCAAGGCCAGAGGGTGCTCGACCTGAAAGTGCCGGGCGTCTACGGCATCGAAGAGTTCCGGCGTTTCTACCCGGCCGGTGAAGTGACCGCCCACATGGTCGGCTTTACGGACATCGACGACCGGGGGCGAGAAGGGGTCGAGTTGGCCTACGACGAATGGCTCGCCGGGGTTCCCGGCAAGCGTCAGGTCATCAAGGATCGGCGTGGCAGGCTGATCAAGGATGTCCAGGTCACCAAAAACGCCAAGGCCGGCAAGCCCTTGGCGTTGTCCATTGATCTGCGCCTGCAATATCTGGCCAACCGTGAGCTGCGCAATGCCATCGTCGAGAACGGTGCCAAGGCCGGCAGCCTGGTGATTCTCGACGTGAAGACCGGCGAGATCCTGGCCATGGTCAACCAGCCCACCTATAACCCGAACAATCGCCGCAACCTGCAACCGGCGATGATGCGCAACCGCGCGATGATCGACGTGTTCGAACCGGGCTCGACCATGAAAGCCGTTTCCATGGCGGCGGCTCTGGAAACCGGGCGCTGGAAGCCGGGGGATACGGTCGAGGTGTATCCAGGCACTTTGCAGATCGGCAAGTACACCATTCGGGACGTCTCCAAGACCGAAGGTCCGGTGCTTGACCTGACCGGCATCCTGATCAACTCCAGTAACGTGGGCATGAGCAAGATCGCCTTCGATATCGGTGGGGAAACGATTTACCGTCTTGCCCAGAAAATCGGTCTTGGCCAGGGCACTGGCCTGGGCTTTCCTGGCGAGCGGGTCGGCAATCTGCCGAACTACCGTGAGTGGCGCAAGGCCGAAACGGCCACGTTGTCATACGGCTACGGTGTTTCCGTGACCGCGATCCAGTTGGCCCACGCGTTTTCGGTGCTGGCCAACAACGGCCGCATGACACCGCTGTCACTGATCAAAACCGACAAGGCCCCGGAGGCTACTCAGGTCATTCCGGAGGACGTCGCCAAGACCATGCAAGGCATGCTGCAACAGGTGATCGAAGCGCCGCGTGGGGTGTACCGCGCCCAGGTGCCGGCCTATCACGTGGGCGGCAAGTCGGGTACGGCCCGCAAAACCTCCGCGGGCGTCAAGGGCTATGCCGAGAATTCCTACCGTTCGCTGTTCGCCGGTTTCGGCCCGATGAGCGACCCGCGCTACGCCGTCGTGGTGGTCATCGACGAACCGAGCAAGGCCGGCTACTTCGGGGGGCTGGTTTCGGCACCGGTGTTCAGCAAAGTGATGTCCGGCACCCTGCGCCTGATGAATATCACCCCGGATAACCTGCCGCCGACCCAGCAAGCCAATACCGCGCCGGTCGTACCCTTGAAAGCCGAAGGAGGGCGTGGCTGATGTCCCTGAGCCTGAACAAGATTTTTGCCCATGCGGGCCACGATCTGCTGATTCGCGAATTGGCCCTGGACAGCCGCCACGTGCGTGCCGGGGATCTGTTCCTGGCCGTACCGGGTGCCCGGTTCGACGGTCGCGCCCACATCGCCGACGCCTTGAAGCGCGGCGCGGCTGCCGTGGCTTATGAAGTCGACGGCGCGACCGTGCTACCGATCACTGATGTGCCGCTGATTCCGGTCAAGGGCCTGGCGGCCCAGTTGTCGGACATTGCCGGGCGTTTTTACGGCGACCCGAGTCGTCACTTGAACCTGATTGGCGTGACCGGCACCAACGGCAAGACCAGCGTTTCCCAACTGGTGGCCCAGGCCTTGGATCTGCTGGGTCAGCATTGCGGCATCGTCGGGACCTTGGGTAACGGATTCCACGGCGCGCTGGAGAGTGGCCTGCACACCACGCCGAACCCGATCGCCGTGCAAGCAACCCTGGCCGACCTGAAAAAGGCCGGAGCCAAGGCTGTTGCGATGGAAGTCTCTTCCCATGGCCTGGATCAGGGGCGCGTGACGGCCTTGGCGTTCGACGTCGCGGTATTGACCAACCTGTCGCGCGATCACCTGGATTACCACGGCACCATGCAGGCTTACGGCGAAGCAAAAGCCAGGTTGTTTGCCTGGAATGACTTGAAATGCCGGGTCCTCAACCTTGACGACGCGTTCGGCCGGCAATTGGCCGCCGATAAGCGCGAGTCCCGGTTGATCACCTACAGCCTGGAAGATGCCAGCGCCTACCTTTATGTACGCCAGGCGCAATTCGATGACGAAGGCGTGCGCGCGACCTTGGTTACGCCCCAAGGCGAACACCACCTGCGCAGCACCTTGTTGGGGCGTTTCAACCTGAGCAATGTGTTGGCCGCCGTGGGTGCCTTGCTTGGCCTGGACTACGCCCTGGATGAAATCCTCAAGGTCCTGCCCAAACTCGAAGGGCCGGCCGGACGTATGCAACGGCTGGGCGGCGGAACGCAACCGTTGGTGGTGGTCGATTACGCCCATACCCCGGATGCGTTGGAAAAAGTCCTGATGGCCCTGCGGCCACACGCCAAGGGCAAGTTGCTGTGCCTGTTCGGCTGCGGCGGTGATCGTGACCGTGGCAAGCGTGCGCTGATGGCCGAAGTGGTGGAGCGCTTGGCCGACGGCGTAGTGGTCACCGACGACAATCCGCGCACCGAAGACCCGTCGCAGATTTTCGACGACATCCGCGCCGGCTTCTCGGCGGTGGATAACGTCACCTTCGTGGCCGGTCGCGGCCAGGCCATTGCCCAGTTGATCGCCGGTGCGTCGGCGGACGACGTCATTGTCCTGGCCGGTAAAGGCCATGAGGACTATCAGGAAATCAACGGCGAACGTCACGCATTTTCCGATTTGGTGGAAGCCGATCATGCCCTGACCGCGTGGGAGGTGGCCCATGCTTAAGGCTTTGAAGCTCAGCGAGCTGACGAATGTCCTGCAGGCGCGGCTGATCGCGGCTGACGCCAGTTTCGATGGGGTGAGCATCGACAGCCGGGCGATTGCCCCGGGGCAATTGTTCGTTGCCCTGGCCGGGCCGCGTTTTGACGGCCACGATTACCTGAACGACGTGGCCGCCAAAGGTGCGGTCGCGGCGCTGGTCGAGCGAGAAGTGACCAACAGCACGCTGGCGCAATTGCAGGTAAACGACACTCGCCAGGCCCTGGGCCAGCTCGGTGCATTGAACCGCGCCGCATACCGCAACCCGGTCGCGGCCATCACCGGCTCCAGTGGCAAGACCACGGTCAAGGAAATGCTCGCGAGCATCTTGCGCACCCGCGGTCCGGTGTTGGCGACTCGTGGCAATCTTAATAATGACCTGGGTGTACCCCTGACATTGCTGGAACTGGCACCGCAACACAGTGCCGCGGTCATTGAGCTCGGTGCCTCGCGGCTCGGTGAGATCGCCTACACCGTGGGCATGACCAAACCTCACGTGGCCGTGATCAACAACGCCGGGACCGCCCACGTCGGTGAGTTCGGTGGTCCGGACAAAATCGTTGAGGCCAAGGGCGAGATTCTCGAGGGGCTGGATGCTGATGGCGTCGCCGTGCTGAATCTTGACGACAAGGCCTTCGAAATCTGGAAGACCCGGGCGGCTGGGCGCAAGGTCCTGACATTTGCCTTGAGCAATCTGGCGGCGAATTTCTACGCCAGCGACCTGGACCGCGATGCTCGCGGCTGCCCGGCCTTCAACCTGCACAGCCCCGACGGTGCAGAGCGGGTCCAGTTGAACCTGCTTGGCACCCATAACGTCGCCAACGCCCTGGCCGCTGCGGCTGCGGCCCATGCTTTGGGCGTGTCGTTGCCGGGCATCGTGGCCGGCTTGAACGCGGTGCAACCGGTCAAGGGGCGTTCCGTTGCGCAATTGGCCAGCAACGGCATGCGCGTGATCGACGACACCTACAACGCCAACCCGACGTCCATGTGCGCCGCGGTCGATATCCTCGCCGGTTTCCCCGGCCGTACCGTGCTGGTGCTGGGAGATATCGGCGAGTTGGGCGAATGGGCGCAACAGGGGCATCACGATGTCGGCGCCTACGCGCGTGGCAAGGTCGATGCACTGTATGCCGTCGGTCCGATGATGGCCCATGCGGTGGCCGCGTTTGGCGAGCACGCACAGCATTTCAGCACTCAGGCCGAATTGATTCAGGCCCTGAGCGCCGAGCAGGACCCGAACACCACCTTATTGATCAAGGGCTCACGCAGTGCCGCGATGGAAAACATCGTCGCGGCGCTGTGCGGTTCCCGTATGGAGAAACATTAATGCTGCTGCTGCTAGCGGAGTACCTGCAACAGTTCCACAAAGGCTTCGCGGTCTTCCAGTACCTGACCCTGCGCGGGATCCTGGGTGTGCTGACCGCGTTGTCGTTGTCGCTGTTCCTGGGCCCGTGGATGATCCGCACCTTGCAGAACCTGCAAATCGGTCAGTCGGTCCGCAACGACGGCCCGCAATCGCACCTGTCCAAATCCGGTACTCCAACCATGGGCGGCGCGCTGATCCTGTCGTCCATTGGCATCAGTACCGTGCTCTGGGCCGACCTGGCGAACCGGTATGTGTGGGTGGTATTGCTGGTGACCCTGTTGTTCGGCGCCATCGGCTGGGTCGACGACTACCGCAAGGTCATCGAGAAGAACTCCCGGGGGCTGCCGAGCCGCTGGAAGTATTTCTGGCAGTCGGTATTCGGCCTCGGCGCGGCGATCTTCCTTTATATGACCGCAGCCTCCCCGGTGGAAACCACCCTGATTCTGCCGATGCTCAAGGATTACAGCATCCCGCTGGGCGCAGGCTTCATCGTGCTGACCTACCTGGTGATCGTCGGCTCGAGCAACGCGGTCAACCTGACTGATGGCCTCGATGGCCTGGCGATCATGCCGACCGTGATGGTGGGCGGCGCGCTGGGGATCTTCTGCTACCTGTCGGGTAACGTGAAATTCGCTGAATACCTGCTGATCCCTTATGTGCCGGGGGCGGGCGAGCTGATCGTGTTCTGCGGTGCGCTGATCGGTGCCGGCCTGGGTTTCCTGTGGTTCAACACCTACCCGGCGCAGGTCTTCATGGGCGATGTCGGCGCGCTGGCGCTGGGCGCGGCCCTGGGCACCATCGCCGTCATCGTTCGCCAGGAAATCGTCCTGTTCATCATGGGCGGTGTGTTCGTGATGGAGACGCTGTCAGTCGTCATTCAGGTTGCTTCCTTTAAATTGACCGGCCGCCGGGTATTTCGCATGGCGCCGATCCACCACCACTTTGAACTCAAGGGCTGGCCCGAGCCGCGTGTGATTGTCCGTTTCTGGATCATCACCGTAATTCTGGTCCTGGTCGGCCTTGCCACCCTGAAGCTGAGGTAGAACGAGTGTCCCTGATCGCTTCTGACCACTTCCGCATCGTTGTCGGCCTCGGCAAGAGCGGCATGTCCCTGGTTCGCTTCCTGGCGAACCGGGGCGTGTCGTTTGCCGTGGCCGATACGCGGGAAAATCCACCTGAGCTGGCCACGCTGCGTCGTGACTACCCGCAGGTGGACGTGCGTTGTGGCGAGCTGGATGTCGAGTTCCTGTGCCGCGCCGACGAGCTCTACGTGAGCCCCGGCCTTGCGCTGGCAACCCCGGCCTTGCAGGCCGCCGCCGCCCGTGGCGTGAAGTTGTCCGGTGACATCGAGCTGTTCGCCCGTCACGCCAAGGCGCCGATCATCGCCATCAGCGGCTCCAACGCAAAAAGCACCGTCACCACCCTGGTGGGTGAAATGGCTGCGGCGGCCGGTAAGCGGGTTGCCGTGGGTGGCAACCTGGGAACCCCGGCGCTGGATCTGCTCAGTGATGACGTCGAGCTGTACGTGATGGAGTTGTCGAGCTTCCAGCTTGAAACCACCGACCACTTGGGCGCCGAAGTGGCGACCGTGCTCAACATCAGCGAAGACCACATGGACCGCTATAGCGGCCTGCCGGCTTATCACCTGGCCAAGCACCGGATTTTCCGGGGGGCTCGGCAGGTAGTGTTCAACCGTCAGGACGCCCTGACTCGTCCGTTGCTGGGCGAGGGCATGCCATGCTGGTCCTTCGGCCTCGGTGTGCCGGATTTCAAAGGCTTCGGGTTGCGCGAAGAGAATGGCGAGAAATACCTGGCCTTCGAATTCCAGAACCTGATGCCGGTGCGCGAGCTGAAGATTCGCGGCGCCCACAACCAGGCCAATGCCCTGGCGGCGCTGGCCCTGGGACATGCGGTCGGTCTGCCGTTCGACGCCATGCTGTCGGCCCTGCGCACGTTTGCCGGGCTCGAGCACCGCTGCCAGTGGGTTCGCGATCTTGACGGGGTGGCCTGGTACAACGATTCCAAGGCCACCAACGTGGGTGCCGCGCTGGCTGCCATTGAGGGCCTGGGCGCGGACATCCAAGGCAAGCTCGTGCTGATCGCCGGCGGCGACGGCAAGGGTGCCGACTTCAAGGACCTGCGCGATCCGGTTGCGGTCAACTGCCGGGCCGTGGTGCTGATGGGGCGTGACCGCGAATTGATCGCCCAGGCCCTCGGTGACGGGGTGCCGCTGGTACGCGTCGCTTCGCTGGACGAAGCGGTGCAGCAATGCCGCGCCCTCGCACAGTCGGGCGATGCCGTGCTGTTGTCGCCGGCCTGCGCCAGTTTCGACATGTTCAAGAACTACGAAGAGCGCGGGCAGTTGTTCGCCCGGGCCGTGGAGGGCTTGGCATGAACCTGATGAACATCATCAAGCCATACCCGTCTCCGCTGATCACCGGGCGCGGCATCGACCTGGATTTCCCGATGCTCGTCGGTTGCCTGGCGCTGCTGGGCCTGGGCCTGGTGATGATCACTTCCGCATCGTCGGAAGTGGCTGCCGTGCAATCGGGCAATACCCTTTATCACATGATTCGTCACCTGATTTACCTGGTGATCGGTTTGGTCGCGTGCATTGTCACCATGATGGTGCCGATCGCCACCTGGCAACGCCTGGGTTGGATGATGTTGCTCGGTGCCTTTGGTCTGTTGGTGATGGTGCTGTTGCCGGGCATCGGTCGCGAGGTCAACGGTTCGATGCGCTGGATCGGCTTCAGCTTCTTCAACGTACAGCCTTCGGAGATCGCCAAGGTCTTCGTGGTGATCTACCTCGCCGGGTATCTGGTGCGTCGTCAGAAAGAAGTGCGCGAGAGCTGGATGGGATTTTTCAAGCCGTTCATTGTGTTGCTGCCGATGGCCGGCCTGCTGCTGATGGAGCCGGATTTCGGCGCCACGGTGGTGATGATGGGGGCCGCAGCGGCGATGTTGTTCCTCGGCGGTGTCGGGCTGTTTCGCTTCACCCTGATGGTGGCGCTGGCGGTCGGCGCGGTGACGGTGCTGGTGCAGGCGCAACCTTACCGGATGGCGCGTCTGATCACGTTTACCGACCCGTGGGCCGACCAGTTCGGTTCCGGTTATCAATTGACCCAGGCCCTGATCGCCTTCGGTCGCGGCGAATGGCTGGGCGTAGGCCTGGGCAACAGCGTGCAGAAGCAGTTCTATCTGCCCGAAGCCCATACCGACTTCGTGTTCTCGGTATTGGCCGAAGAACTGGGCGTGGTCGGTTCGCTGCTCACCGTCGGGTTGTTCGTCTTCGTCTGTGTGCGCGGCATGTACATCGGTTTGTGGGCCGAGCGGGCCAAGCAGTATTTCGCCGCGTACGTGGCGTATGGCTTGTCGTTCCTGTGGATCGGTCAGTTCCTGATCAACATCGGCGTGAACGTCGGCCTGTTGCCAACCAAAGGCCTGACGCTGCCGTTCCTCAGTTACGGCGGCAGTTCCCTGGTGATTTGCTGTGCCTGCCTGGGCTTGTTGTTGCGCATCGAATGGGAGAGTCGAACCCACCTGGGCAGCGAAGAGATGGAATTCCAGGAGAGCGACTTCGCCGAGGAGCCGACTCATGGGCGCTAACGTGCTGATCATGGCCGGCGGAACCGGGGGGCATGTGTTCCCGGCGCTGGCCTGTGCCCGGGAGTTCCAGGCGCGCGGTTACACCGTGCACTGGCTGGGCACGCCACGGGGCATCGAGAACGAACTGGTGCCCGCCGCCGGCCTGGAACTGCACCGGATCAGCGCCAGCGGCCTGCGGGGCAAAGGCAAGTTGTCGCTGCTCAAGGCGCCGCTGATGCTGCTCAAGTCGATCTGGCAGGCCCGGGCGATCATTCGTCGGTTGCGGCCGGTATGCGTGGTGGGCTTTGGTGGTTATGTGACCGGTCCTGGCGGTGTTGCGGCAAAACTGGCCGGTGTGCCGGTTATCGTTCACGAGCAGAACGCCGTGGCCGGTACCGCCAATCGGTTACTGGTGCCGTTGGCCGCTCGAGTCTGTGAAGCCTTTCCCGACACCTTTACCCTGTCGGGCAGCCGTCGTACCACCGGTAACCCGGTGCGTACCGAGCTGTTCCTCGATACACCGCGCCCGGCCCTGGCCGGACGCAAGGCGCGTTTGCTGATCCTGGGCGGAAGCCTGGGGGCGGAGCCGTTGAACAAATTGCTGCCCGAAGCCTTGTCGCAGGTCGCTCCCGAACTGCGGCCCGAGGTGTTTCACCAGGCCGGCAAAAACCACGATGAAGTCACCGCCGAGCGCTACCGCGCCGCAGGCGTCGAGGCGCAAGTGCAGCCTTTCATCAAAGACATGGCCCAAGCCTATGGCTGGGCCGACCTGGTGGTCTGCCGCGCAGGCGCGTTGACCATCAGCGAACTGGCCGCCGCCGGTCTGCCCTCGATGCTGGTGCCTTTGCCCCACGCCATCGACGACCACCAGACCCGCAACGCCGATTATTTGGCCCGTGAAGGCGCTGCCTTCCTGATGCCGCAAAGAACGACTGGTGCCGCGGATCTTGCCGCGCGCCTGACAGAGGTTTTGATGCAACCGCAAACAATCGAAGACATGGCCCGCGCCGCCCGTCGCCTGGCCAAACCCGACGCCACGGTTCAAGTGGTCGATACCTGCCTGGAGGTGGCCCATGGTTGAGAATCGCAAAGCCATGCCGCAACCGGAAATGCGCCGTATCCGCCGCATCCATTTCGTCGGTATCGGCGGGGTGGGCATGTGCGGGATCGCCGAAGTGTTGCTGAACCTGGGCTATGAGGTTTCCGGTTCCGACCTGAAAGCCTCGCCGGTTACCGAGCGCCTGGAATCCTTTGGCGCGCAGATTTTCATCGGCCACCGTGCCGAGAACGCCGCCAACGCTGATGTGCTGGTGGTCTCCAGCGCCGTGAACACCTCCAACCCGGAAGTCGCCACCGCCCTGGAACGGCGCATTCCCGTGGTGCCGCGTGCCGAGATGCTGGCCGAACTGATGCGTTATCGCCACGGCATCGCCGTTGCCGGTACCCATGGCAAGACCACCACCACCAGCCTGATCGCCTCGGTGTTCGCTGCCGGTGGCCTGGACCCGACTTTCGTGATCGGCGGTCGTCTGAATGCCGCGGGCACCAATGCCCAGCTGGGCACCAGCCGTTACCTGATCGCCGAAGCCGACGAAAGCGATGCGAGCTTCTTGCACCTGCAGCCGCTGGTGGCCGTGGTCACCAACATCGACGCCGACCACATGGCGACCTACGACGGTGACTTCAACAAACTGAAGAAAACCTTCGTCGAGTTCCTCCACAACCTGCCGTTCTACGGTTTGGCAGTGGTGTGCCTGGACGATCCGGTGGTGCGCGAGATCCTGCCGCTGATCAAGCGCCCGACCGTGACCTACGGTTTCGGCGAAGAAGTCGACGTGCGCGCCATCAACGTGCGCCAGCAGGGCATGCAGACGTTCTTCACGGTGCTGCGCCCTGACCGCGAGCCGCTGGATGTGTCGGTGAACATGCCGGGCAACCACAACGTGCTCAATGCCCTGGCCACCATTTGCATCGCCACCGACGAAGGTGTCAGTGACGAAGCCATTGTCCAGGGCCTGTCCGGGTTCCAGGGCGTGGGACGACGTTTCCAGGTCTACGGCGAACTGCCGGTGGACGGCGGCAACGTGATGCTGGTGGACGATTACGGCCACCACCCGACCGAAGTCGCGGCGGTGATCAAGGCCGTGCGCGGTGGCTGGCCGGAGCGGCGCCTGGTGATGGTCTACCAGCCGCACCGCTACAGCCGTACCCGCGACCTGTACGACGATTTCGTCCAGGTTTTGGCCGACGCCAATGTGCTGCTGCTGATGGAAGTCTATCCGGCCGGCGAGGAGCCGATCCCGGGTGCCGACAGCCGTCAGCTGTGCCACAGCATTCGCCAACGCGGTCAGTTGGACCCGATCTACATCGAGCGCGGCGTGGACCTCGCACCGCTGGTCAAACCGCTGCTGCGCGCTGGCGACATCCTGCTGTGCCAAGGCGCCGGTGACATCGGTGGCCTGGCCCCGAAACTGTTGAAAAGTCCGTTATTCGCCGGGGCAATCGTGGCATCCAGCGAGGGGAAACTGAAATGACTGCTGCCTACGCCAACCTGGTTTCGACCCTGGACCCGAAAGCCTTCGGCCGCGTCGCCGTGCTGTTCGGCGGCAAGAGCGCCGAGCGCGAAGTGTCCCTCAAGTCTGGCAACGCCGTGCTGCAAGCCCTGCAAAGCGCCGGTGTCGACGCGTTCGGCATCGACGTAGGCGACGACTTTTTGCAGCGCCTGCTGAACGAAAAAATCGACCGCGCGTTCATCATTCTTCATGGCCGCGGCGGCGAAGACGGCAGCATGCAGGGCCTGCTCGAATGCCTGGGTATTCCCTACACCGGCAGCGGCATCCTGGCGTCTGCCTTGGCCATGGACAAACTGCGCACCAAGCAGGTCTGGCACAGTCTCGGCATTCCCACGCCCCGTCACGCCGTGCTGGCATCCGAGGCCGATTGTATTTCGGCGGCCACGGAACTGGGCTTCCCTTTGATCGTCAAACCGGCCCATGAAGGTTCAAGTATCGGCATGGCGAAAGTGACTTCGCTGCCTGAGTTGACCGCGGCATGGAAAGACGCCAGTTCCTACGATTCGCAAGTGTTGGTCGAGCAGTGGATCACCGGTCCCGAGTTCACCATCGCCACCCTGCGTGACCAGGTGTTGCCCCCGATTGCCCTGGGCACGCCGCACACGTTCTACGACTACGACGCCAAGTACGTGGCCAATGACACCCAGTACCGCATTCCATGCGGGCTGGACAGCGCCAAGGAAAAACAACTGATGGACCTCACGGCCAAGGCCTGTGAGGCGCTGGGTATTGCCGGTTGGGGCCGGGCGGACGTGATGCAGGACGCCGATGGGCAGTTCTGGTTCCTGGAAGTCAACACCGCCCCGGGCATGACCGATCACAGCCTGGTACCGATGGCGGCCCGTGCCGCCGGCCTGGATTTCCAGCAATTGGTGCTGTCGATCCTGGCCGCCAGTGTCGGCTCTCAAGAGCCAAGAGGTTAAGCATGCAAGGCGCATCGCTTCGTCATCAGCCATCCGCACCCGGTCGCAAGCCGGTGCCGCGGGGTGCCAGCCGAATGGTGGCCAAAGAGCCGATGTCGGCGCGCCTGCCGAAAGCCAACTTCGGTTTTCTCAAGAGTCTGTTCTGGCCGGTGTTGTTGGTGGCGTTGGGGTTCGGTACGTACGAAGGGGCTCAGCGGTTGCTGCCCTATGCGGATCGGCCGATCGCCCGGATCAATGTGCAGGGCGACCTGAGCTACATCAGTCAGCAAGCAGTGCAGCAGCGGATCGCCCCATTCGTGGCGTCGAGCTTCTTCACCATCGACCTGGCGGGCATGCGCAAGGAACTGGAGCAGATGCCCTGGATCGCTCATGCCGAAGTACGGCGGGTATGGCCTGACCAGGTATCGATCCGCCTGGAAGAACAACTGCCCGTGGCCCGCTGGGGTGACGAGTCGCTGTTGAACAACCAGGGTCAGGCGTTCACGCCGCGGGAACTGGCCAACTACGAACATTTGCCACAACTGTTCGGTCCTCAGCGGGCCCAGCAGAAAGTAATGCAGCAGTACCAGGTGTTGAGTCAGATGTTGCGGCCGCTGGGCTTCTCCATCGCGCGCCTGGAGTTGCGTGAGCGCGGCAGCTGGTTCCTGACCACTGGCGCGGGCAGCTCGGGGCCGGGCATCGAGCTGCTGCTCGGGCGCGGCAATCAGGTGGAAAAGATGCGCCGCTTCATTGCCATCTATGACAAGACGCTCAAAGACCAGATTACGAACATCGCGCGCATCGATCTGCGCTACGCCAACGGCCTGGCTGTTGGCTGGCGGGAACCTGTAGCGCCCACGACGGCTGAACCCGCCGTCGCGAAGAATTAAGAAGAGGCAGGACCCATGGCAAACGTGCAAAGCGGAAAAATGATCGTCGGTCTGGATATCGGCACTTCCAAGGTGGTTGCGCTGGTAGGCGAGGTCGCGGACGACGGCACGCTGGTCATCGTCGGGATCGGTACCCACCCGTCCCGTGGCTTGAAAAAAGGCGTGGTGGTGAACATCGAGTCCACCGTGCAATCGATCCAGCGCGCCATTGAAGAAGCGCAGCTGATGGCCGGTTGCCGGATCCACTCAGCGTTCGTCGGTGTGGCAGGTAATCACATCCGCAGCCTGAACTCCCACGGCATCGTGGCGATTCGTGACCGTGAAGTCAGCTCCGCTGACCTTGAGCGCGTGCTCGACGCGGCGCAGGCCGTGGCGATCCCGGCCGACCAGCGTGTGCTGCACACCCTGCCGCAGGATTATGTGATCGATAACCAGGAAGGCGTGCGGGAGCCCCTGGGCATGTCCGGCGTGCGCCTGGAAGCCAAGGTCCACGTGGTGACCTGTGCCGTGAACGCCGCGCAGAACATCGAGAAATGCGTGCGCCGTTGCGGCCTGGAAATCGACGACATCATCCTCGAGCAACTGGCCTCGGCCTACTCGGTACTGACTGACGACGAGAAGGAACTGGGCGTGTGCCTGGTGGACATCGGCGGCGGCACCACCGACATCGCGATCTTCACCGAAGGCGCGATCCGCCACACGGCAGTGATCCCGATTGCCGGTGATCAGGTCACCAACGACATCGCCATGGCCTTGCGCACTCCGACCCAGTACGCCGAAGAAATCAAGATCCGCTACGCCTGCGCCCTGGCGAAACTGGCCGGTGCCGGTGAAACCATCAAAGTGCCAAGCGTTGGCGAACGTCCTCCGCGCGAGTTGTCCCGCCAGGCGTTGGCCGAAGTGGTCGAGCCGCGTTACGACGAGCTGTTCACGCTGATCCAGGCTGAGCTGCGTCGCAGTGGCTACGAAGACCTGATCCCGGCCGGCATCGTGCTGACCGGCGGTACGTCGAAGATGGAAGGCGCGGTCGAACTGGCCGAAGAGATTTTCCACATGCCGGTGCGCCTGGGCGTGCCCCATGGCGTCAAGGGCCTGGATGACGTGGTCCGCAACCCGATTTACTCCACCGGCGTGGGCCTGTTGATGTACGGCCTGCAGAAGCAGTCCGACGGGGTTTCGTTCTCGGGCATCGGCAGCCGCGACAGCTACAACAGCGACGAGCCGAAGGCGCCGCTTTTCGAGCGGCTCCAGGCTTGGGTGAAGGGCAATTTTTAGCAACAGGTTTAAAACTTCAAGCGACGAGCCTCTGGCTTGGCACTGGAAGATGCAACAAACGCAGTAGGCGAAAAAACTAGAGAATGAAAGGAGAGGGAAAATGTTCGAACTCGTAGACAACATCCCCGCTAGCCCGGTTATCAAGGTAATCGGTGTCGGCGGTGGCGGCGGCAACGCTGTCAACCACATGGTCAAGAGCAACATCGAAGGCGTCGAATTCATTTGCGCCAACACTGATGCTCAAGCGCTGAAAAACATCGGCGCGCGAACCATCCTTCAACTGGGTACCGGCGTGACCAAGGGCCTGGGTGCCGGCGCCAATCCCGAGGTTGGCCGTCAGGCTGCCCTGGAAGACCGCGAGCGCATCGCTGAAGTCCTGGCTGGCACCAACATGGTGTTCATCACCACTGGCATGGGCGGCGGTACCGGTACCGGTGCGGCGCCGATCATCGCCGAAGTAGCCAAGGAAATGGGCATCCTCACCGTTGCGGTGGTGACCCGTCCGTTCCCGTTCGAAGGCCGCAAGCGCATGCAGATTGCCGATGAGGGCATCCGCGCGCTGAGCGAAAGCGTCGACTCGTTGATCACCATTCCCAACGAGAAGCTGCTGACCATCCTGGGTAAGGACGCAAGCCTGCTGTCGGCTTTCGCCAAGGCCGATGACGTACTGGCCGGTGCCGTTCGCGGTATCTCCGACATCATCAAGCGTCCAGGCATGATCAACGTCGACTTCGCCGACGTACGCACCGTGATGTCCGAAATGGGCATGGCGATGATGGGCACTGGCTGCGCCAGCGGTCCGAACCGTGCTCGCGAAGCTACCGAAGCGGCTATCCGCAACCCGTTGCTCGAAGACGTCAACCTGCAGGGCGCCCGTGGCATCCTGGTGAACATCACCGCCGGTCCGGACCTGTCCCTGGGCGAGTACTCCGACGTGGGTAGCATCATCGAAGCGTTCGCTTCCGACCACGCCATGGTCAAGGTCGGCACCGTGATCGATCCTGACATGCGTGACGAGCTGCACGTGACCGTGGTTGCCACTGGCCTGGGCGCGAAAATCGAGAAACCGATGAAGGTGATCGACAACACCGTTCAGACCTCCCTGGCATCGCAGCCGCAGCAACAAGCAGCCGCTCGTCAGGAACAACCCGCGGTGAACTACCGTGACCTGGACCGTCCGACCGTCATGCGCAACCAGGCTCAGGCCGGTGCTGCGACTGCCGCGAAGATGAATCCGCAAGACGATCTGGATTACCTGGACATCCCGGCATTCCTGCGTCGTCAGGCCGATTGATGAAATGTATCAGGGGGATACGGGTGATTGGTGTTCAGCAAAGGTCTGGTCTGCTATTATCGCCAGCCTTTGTTGATACCAGTTCGCAATTTGCGCTGAAGCGGCCCATGCCATGATTAAACAACGCACCCTGAAGAATATTATCCGTGCCACAGGTGTCGGCTTGCACTCCGGCGAGAAGGTCTACCTGACCCTCAAGCCCGCGCCTGTCGATACTGGCATCGTGTTTTGTCGTGCCGACCTCGACCCTGTGGTGCAGATCCCTGCTCGCGCGGAAAACGTTGGTGAAACCACTATGTCGACCACACTGGTCAACGGTGACACCAAAGTGGATACGGTGGAGCATTTGCTCTCGGCCATGGCTGGCCTGGGCATCGATAACGCCTACGTCGAGCTCTCCGCGTCCGAAGTCCCGATCATGGATGGCAGTGCCGGACCCTTCGTATTCCTGATTCAATCGGCTGGCCTGGAAGAGCAGGACGCAGCCAAGAAGTTCATCCGTATCCTGCGGGAAGTGACAGTGGAAGACGGCGACAAACGCGCCACTTTCGTGCCTTTCGAAGGTTTCAAGGTGAGCTTCGAGATCGATTTCGATCACCCGGTTTTCCGTGACCGCACCCAGAGTGCAAGCGTGGACTTTTCCAGCACTTCGTTCGTAAAAGAAGTCAGCCGCGCCCGTACCTTTGGTTTCATGAGTGACATCGAGTACCTGCGCAAGCACAACCTCGCACTCGGCGGCAGTGTTGAAAACGCGATCGTGGTTGATTCCGATGGTGTGTTGAACGAGGACGGCCTTCGTTATGAAGACGAATTCGTCAAGCACAAGATTCTCGATGCAATCGGCGACCTCTACCTGCTGGGCAATAGCCTGATTGGTGAGTTCAAAGGCTTCAAGTCCGGCCACGCGCTGAACAACCAGCTGCTGCGCAAGTTGATTGAGCAGAAAGATGCTTGGGAAGTCGTGACGTTCGAAGACGCCAGCACCGCACCAATCTCTTACATGCGCCCTGTAGCGGCCGTGTAAGCATAAAAACCTCTCTAGTTTTTAAAGGCTGCCTTCGGGTGGCCTTTTTTTATGGCTGCTTTCTGGGACGTTTGTGGCAATAGGGGTAATGCTGTTTTTTGAGTTGAGTTGAGTTGGGGTACATATCCGTTTCTGCGGTAATGGCCACTGGCGGTTCCGCCCTTACGGCGGGTCACTTTCGAAAAGCGCGAAAGTAACCAAAGCGCTCATGCCCCACCACTAGGTGCCTCGCTTAGGCTCGGCATGCCCTCACTCCGGCATTGCTCCGTGGGCCCGCCGCGAAGGACCATCCATGGTCCAGCGCGGCTATCCCGGCATCCATGCCGGGATGCCCACTCCACAATGCCTGCGTTCGGCCAGCGTGGTTAACGGGGCGCCGAGATCAACGTCCACCGCGAGGCGGCCTGACAGCCGGCCTGGTTCTTTCGGTCGTACACCTGTCAGATCTGTGGGAGCAAAGCTTGCTCGCGAAGGCGGCCTGACAGCCGGCCTATTTCTTGTGGTAGTACTCCGATCCAATTGTGGGAGCGAGCCTGCTCGCGAAGAGGCCGGCACATTCAACATCCTCATTGACTGAACCACCGTCATCGTGAGCAGGCTCGCTCCCACAGGATGAACGCGGTCATCAAAAAACAGGTCGGCTGTCAGGCCGCCTCGCGGAGGACGTTGATCTCGGCGCCCCGTTACCGCAGCAATGGATACACACCTACCCAAATCGGTCGAATAGCCACATGGAAGGGGCCATTACATCGCACAAACCACACGATTGCGCCCACTGGCCTTGGCCTGGTATAGCGCCTTGTCAGCAGCGAACATGAGCTGCTCGAGTTCGCCATAAGGTCCTTGGGCCCAGGTGGCAATGCCAATGCTGACGGTCATGGGGGCTGCGCCGGTAATGAAGGGGGGCAACTGTTCCACCGCTTCGCGAATGTTCTGGGCCATGGTAAAGGCTCCGGCGGTGGTGGTTTCCGGCAGTACCACCGCGAACTCCTCACCGCCGTAGCGCGCTGCCAGGTCGGCCGGTCGGCGGACATGCCTGCCGATCAGATGCGCAAGGGTGCGCAAGGCCTCATCACCACTTGGGTGGCCGTGGCGATCGTTGAATGCCTTGAAGTGATCGGCATCGATCATCATGACTGACAGCGGTTGGCCCGAACGCTGGGCCCGCAGCCATTCCTGTTGTAGCGTTTCGTCCAGAGTCCGGCGGTTGGCCAGGCCCGTCAGCGAGTCGATGGACGCCAGTTGCGCCAGTTCCCGTTCAGCATGGTGGCGCCGCCTAAGTTCATGACGCAGCAGCCAGGTGAGCCAGAGCAAACCGATGCACAATGCCCCCGTAGCACCGCTGACCAGCAGCGCCGTGCGTTTCCAGGAGGCGAAGACTTCATCGGAGGAGAGCGCTACCACCACGATCAAAGGCAGGTCGCCCACTTGGGAAAAGGTGTACAGGCGCGGCTTCTGGTCCTGACCGGATACGCTGGTGAAGCTGCCGTTGCCTTCGCGCAGGATGCGCATGAAGTTCGGGCGGTTGCTGAAATCCTTGCCAATCAGGTCCTCGGCCAGGGGCGGCTCCTGGGCCAACAGAAAGCCTTCGCTGCTCACCAGATTGACTGTGCCGCCATGACCGATGTTCAGGCTCTTGAACAATTGGTTGAAATAGTTCAAGCGCATCGCGGCTTCCGCCACGCCCAGGAACTCCCCTTGTTCGTCGTTTAGTCTGTAGCTGAAACTGATACGCCAGTCCTGCGCGGCACTTCTGGAGCGAAACGGGCGACTGATCATCATGCCCGGGCTTGGGTTATGGACATGGGACTGGAAATATTCCCGGTCGGCGTAGTTGCCCTTTCGTGGCTCGATCGAGGCGGAGTCGGCGACTACATTGCCGCGCTTGTCGAGCAGCAGGATGTCGCCTTTATAGGGGGCGGCGGTGGCACGGTCGAAGAGGGCCAAGTGGCGAATCGTCGGCGAAACGTCTTTCAGGTCGTTGCGTTGGGCGGCGGCGACCAAACCTTGTAGCGACAGATCGTAGAGCTCCACGTTGCGCAGCACGTCGGCATCAATCAGTTGCACGATATTGGTCGCCGAACGTGTCGCGGCTTGTTGGGCGGCGGCGTATTCGCGGATCAGCAGGAAGGTCACGATGCTCAGGATGGCAATGACAACCAACGAACTGGCCAGTACGAGTACCCGTTCCGAGCGTATCGAAAACGGGGTATTGCCGGGTGTCGCACTGCTCGCGCTCATGGTTCCGATGTCTGCATTTGTCATGTGGCTGGGATCCGTCCCAAAGGGTTGCATAACCGGCAATGCACCAGATGCTGGCCTTTTGCTGATTGTGCTTGGATCGGTGAGAGCGGGCAATCAGTGTTCGCGCAATAACGCGTGAGCGCTGCCGAAGGCGGAGATCTTTTTACTTTGCTTGATTTGGCTTTCATCCAGCATTCAATCGCCTGGAATTCATCCCAATACGATCTAAACAGCGTGGGGTGTCAGGCCGGCAAGCGGATCCCGAAGGTATTCACGCCCCGGTCACTGCGCACGAAGACATCCCCGCCGTGCATCAGCGCAATCGCCTTGACGATGGCCAGCCCCAACCCGTGGTTGGCGCCACTGTTGCTGCGGGAGGCATCTACCCGGTAGAACCGTTCGAACAGGCGTGGCAGGTGTTCATCGGCAATCGGTTCGCCGGGGTTGGTGACGGCGAGGGTGATCTGGTCGCCCAGGGCCTCAATGCGCACATTGATCACTTGCCCCGGGGCGGTGTGTCGCACCGCGTTGCTCAGCAGGTTGATCAGTGCGCGGCGCAGGTGGGCGATCTCGATGTTGGCCTGGGCGTCACCGCTGACCCTGACCTGGACCTGGGCGTCTTCGAGGATGAAGTCCAGGTAGTCGAGGGTGGTCGCCACTTCGCCGGCCAGGGAGGTGCTGGTGAGTTTGGTGGCTTTGTTGCCCTGGTCGGCGCTGGCGAGGAACAGCATGTCGTTGATGATCGAGCGTAGCCGCTCCAGCTCTTCGAGATTCGATTGCAGCACCTCGAAGTAATGTTCGGCCGAGCGCCCACGGGTCAGCGCCACCTGGGTCTGGCCGATCAGGTTGGTCAGGGGCGAGCGCAGTTCATGGGCGACGTCGGCGTTGAACGACTCCAGTCGCGAGTACGCCTGTTCGACCCGGTCGAGGGTGGCGTTGAAGGAACTGACGAATTGACTGAGCTCCGGCGCCAACGGTGACATCTGCAAGCGCCCGGACAAGCGCGGTGGTGTCAGGCGTCTGGCCTCATCGGACAGTTTGATCAGCGGCTTGAGGCCGATACGCGCTACCCAGTAGCCCAGCAAGGAGGCCAGGATCACCCCGACAATCGCCAAGCTCACCAGTGCCACGAGCAAATAGTGTTGGGTCTGGTAGAACGTCTGGGTGTCGATGCCGATCATGAAGCGCAACGGTGGACGCTGGTCCTTGGCCGGGAACTGGCTGACGAGCACTTTCATCGGGTATTGCTGGGCCGCCAGTTTCAGGTCGCGCTTGCCCAGCGAACCTTCGGCGAAGGCACGAATCTGTGGATCGGGGTTGCCATATTCAAAGCGTGGATCGCCACTGACGATCCAGAAGTGAATGCGTTTGTCTTCCTCTCCCAGCAGGCGCAACTTGTTATTGATCTTCACCCAGTGCTCGGGTGTGCCGTAGCGACCGACCGTGGATTCGAGCACGCTGTAGCGCGCATCGAGTTCGGCTTCCGGCAGCAGGCCCAGACCCTTTTCGACTTGCTGGTACAAGGCTCCGCCGATCAACAGGAACACCAATGCCGCCACCAGCGTGAACATGCCGCTCAGGCGCAGGGCAATACTGTCGGGCAAAGTCACTCTCTGCTCTCCAGCACATAACCCATTCCACGAATCGTGTGCAGCAGTTTCTGTTCGAACGGCCCGTCGAGCTTGGCCCGCAAGCGTTTGATGGCCACTTCCACCACATTGGCGTCGCTGTCGAAGTTGATGTCCCAGACCATTTCGGCAATGGCGGTTTTCGACAGTATTTCGCCCTGGCGACGTGCCAGGACGCTGAGCAGCGAGAACTCCTTGGCCGTCAGGTCCAGGCGTTGGCCTGCTCGGGTGGCCTTGCGGCTGATCAGGTCGATCCACAGGTCGGCGATGCTGACCTGCACCGGTTCATGACTGCCGCTGCGGCGGGTCAGGGCTTGCAGGCGGGCCACCAGCTCCAGGAAGGAGAACGGCTTGCCCAGGTAATCATCGGCGCCGTCTCGCAAGCCCTTGATGCGATCTTCGACCCGTTCACGGGCGGTGAGCATGATCACCGGGGTCTGTTTGCGGGCGCGCAGGGCCCGCAGCACGCCGAAGCCGTCCAGGCCTGGCAGCATGACGTCCAGCACGATCACCGCGTAATCGCTTTCCAGCGCCAGGTGCAGCCCCTCGACGCCGTCCGGCGCCACATCCACGGTGTAGCCCTGTTCGCTCAGGCCGCGATGCAGATAGTCCGCGGTTTTTTCTTCGTCTTCGATGATCAGAACGCGCATGGCCCCGCCTCAGTCTGTGGTCGCCAGCGTCGTCGGCGCAGGTCCGGGCTGCTGGACGGGCCGATGAAACAGTCGCTCGAGCCATAAGTATATGACCGGTGTAGTGAACAACGTCAGCGCCTGGCTCACCAGCAGGCCGCCGACCACTGCAATGCCCAACGGCTGGCGCAGTTCTGCGCCGGGGCCGGAGCCGAGCATCAGCGGCAGGGCGCCCAGCAGGGCGGCCAGGGTGGTCATGATGATCGGGCGAAACCGGGTCAGGCATGCCTGGAAAATCGCTTCCTGGGGCGTCAACCCACCCTTGCGCTGGGCGTCGAGAGCGAAGTCGATCATCAGGATGCCGTTTTTCTTGACGATGCCGATCAGCAGCACCAGCCCGATCAGCGCCATGATCGAAAAATCCTGGCCCAGCAACCACAGCATGACCAGCGCGCCGAGGCCGGCCGAGGGCAGGGTGGAGATGATCGTCAACGGGTGTACGAAACTCTCGTAGAGCACGCCGAGGATGATGTACACCGCCAACAGCGCGGCGAGGATCAGCCATGGCTGGCTGGCCAGGGAGCTTTGGAATGCCTGGGCCGCGCCCTGGAAGTTACCGGTAATGGAGGCCGGCATGCCGACCTCGTTCTTGGCCTGGTCGAGCATGCGCACCGCATCCCCCAATGCCACGCCGGGCGCCAGGTTGAACGACAGATTGGCGGCCGGGAACATGCCGTCGTGGGCAATGGACAGCGGGCCGTTGGTCGGCGCATCGAAGCGGGCCAGGGCCGAGAGCGGGACCATCTCTCCACTGAGCGGCGAGCGCAGGTAGAAATAGGCCAGGCTCTCGGCCCGGCCGCGTTGCGCGGTGTCGAGCTCCAGGATCACGTTGTACTGGTTGGTTTCAGTCTGGAATTCGTTGATCTGCCGCTGGCCGAATGCGTCGTACAGGGCCTGGTCGACATCGCTGGCGGTGAGGCCAAAGCGCGCCGCCGCGCTGCGGTCGATGTTGATGTGGGTGATGCTGCCGCCCAGTTGCAGGTCGTTGGAGATGTCCCGGAACGCGGGGTTACCGCGCAGCCTGTCGGTGAGTTTTTGTGTCCAGGTGTTGAGCGTCGGTCCGTCGTTGCTCTTGAGCACGTATTGATACTGGGCGCGGCTCGGACCGGGACTGAGGTTGATGTCCTGCCCGGCCCTCAGGTACAGCACCACGCCGGGGATGCCCAGCAGTTTGGGGCGGATCCGGTCGATGAACGCGCTGGCCGACACGTCACGCTGATCCTGGGGCTTGAGGGCGATCCAGAAGCGACCATTGGCGATGGTCTGGTTGGAACCCGAGACGCCGACAGCGTGAGAAAAGCTCTGCACCGCCGGGTCGGCGGCGACGATCTCGGCCAGGGCCTTGTGTTTGGCCACCATGTCCGGGAATGACACGTCGGCGGCGGCTTCGCTGGTGCCCAGCACCAGGCCGGTGTCTTGTACCGGGAAGAAACCCTTGGGAATGAATACGTAGCCCGCCACTGCCAGCGCCAGGGTCACGCCGAACACGCCGATCATCAGCCTCTGATGGGCCAGGGCCCAGCGCAGTGTCCGTTCATACCCACCCAGCAGGCGTTCGCCGAAACTTCGCTTGCCGTGGGCATGAGGCGTCGGGGCGCGCATGAACAGCGCGGCCAGGGTCGGTGCCAGGGTCAGGGACACCACCACCGAAATCAGGATGGTCGAAGTGGCGGTCAGGGCAAACTCCTTGAACAGACGCCCGACCACGCCACCCATGAAGAGCAGGGGAATGAACGCGGCTATCAGCGAAAAACTGATGGAGATCACCGTGAAGCCGATTTCGCCCGCTCCTTTGATCGCCGCTTCGCGCATGCCATCACCCGCCTCCAGGTGCCGGTGAATGTTCTCCACCACTACAATCGCATCGTCCACCACGAACCCGACCGAGATCACGATAGCCACCAGGGTCAGGTTGTTCAGACTGAAGCCCATCACATACATCAGGGCGAAACTGGCGATCAGCGACACGCCCAGGACCGCTGAGACAATCAGGGTCGCCGAGAGCTGGCGCAGGAACAGCGCCATCACCGCCACCACCAGCAGCACCGCGATCAGCAAGGTGATCTCCACCTCATGCAGCGAAGCGCGGATAGTCTGTGTACGGTCGTTCAGTACCTTGACTTGCACGGCCGCAGGCAGCATGGCTTCCAGGGTCGGCAAGGCTGCCTGGATGCGGTCGACGGTGTCGACGATGTTCGCCCCCGGCTGACGGAAAATCACCAGGTTGAGCCCCGGTTGCTCATCGGACCAGGCCTGAATGTAGGCGTCTTCCGAACCATTGATGACTTTGGCGACGTCCTTGAGATGAACCGGTGCCCCATCCTTGTAGGACACGATCAACTCACCATATTCCTCCGGCTGGAACAGCTGATCGTTGGTGGACAGGGTGGAAACGCTCGACTCGCCGTAAAGCGCCCCCTTGGCCAGGTTGAGGCTGGCCTGCTGGAGCGCCACGCGAATGTCGGCCAGGGTCAGACCGATGGCGGCGAGTCGGTCCGCCGAGGCCTGTACCCGGATCGCCGGACGTTGCTGGCCGGTGATGTAGATTTGTCCCACGCCATCGATCTGGCTGAGTTGCCGGGCGAGCAGGGTTTCGACGTAGTCGCTCAATTCGGTGCCGGGCATCAGGCTGGAGCTGATGCTGAGGATCAACACCGGGCTGTCGGCCGGATTGACTTTGCGCCAGGTGGGCAGATTCGGCATGTCCTGGGGCAGTTTGCCGGAGGCGGTATTGATGGCCGCTTGCACTTCCTGGGCGGCGGTGTCGATGCTTTTGTCCAGGCTGAACTGCAAGGTCAGGTTGGTCGAGCCCAGGGCACTGCTTGAGGTCATCTGGGTAATGCCGGAAATGGCGCTGAATTGCACTTCCAGTGGGGTCGCCACCGACGACGCCATGGTTTCGGGGCTGGCGCCGGGCAACAGAGCCCTGACCTGGATGGTCGGGAATTCCGCTTCAGGTAACGGCGCGACAGGCAGGCGAGGAAAGGCGATCAATCCCAGCAGTATCAGGGCGAAGGTCATCAGGACCGTGGCGATGGGATGGTCGATGCACCACGCCGAAACCGAACCGCGGCCCTTCATGGTTTTGGCTCCGACACATTGGCCTGGGCCACTGGGTCACCGAGCACCTGGATGCGGCTGCCCGGCTTGAGCCGTGACTGACCGTCGCTCACCAGTTGATCGCCCGCGCTCACCCCTTTGATGATGTGCAGGTCACTGTCCTGGTAGACCATCACCACCGGTACGCTCTCTACCCGGTCGCCGGTGATTCGGTACACGAAAGGTTGCTCCAGGCCGCGCTGAACCACGGTCGGTGGAACCACCAGGGCGTCCTTGTCGAGTGCGGTCTGGATTTTCAATGTCACCAACTGCCCTGGCCATAGCCGTTGCGCGGCGTTGCTGAATTCAGCCTTGGCCCGCAGGGTGCCGGTGTTGGCGTTGATCTGGTTGTCGATCAGGCTCAGGCGGCCCTCGCCGAGCATTTCACCGGAGGTCCCATCAGCGCCTATGTAGGCCTGGACCAGCGCTTGCTCGGGGGCGGCCATCAACCGTTGCAAGGTGGGCAGCATTTGTTGGGGCAGGGCGAACTCCACTGCGATCGGGTCGATCTGGGTCACGGTGAACAAGCCCTCGGTGTCGCTGGTGCGCAGGAAGTTGCCTTCGTCCACGTTGCGAATGCCGACGCGACCGGTCACCGGGGAGCGGATCCGGGTGTAGGACAACTGCACCTGGGCGGCATCGATGGCCGCCTGATTGCCCTGGGCGGTGGCCTTGAGCTGGTTGACCAGTGCCTGTTGCTGGTCGTAGGTCTGTTTCGATACGCCGTCGTCGACACTGAGCAATTTGTAACGCTTGAGATTGACCTGGGCGACCGCCAGTTGTGCCTGGCTTTCACCGAGTTGGGCCCTGGCCTGGTCAAGGCTGGCGCGGATCGAGCGGTCGTCGATGGTGGCCAGCAGTTCCCCCTTCTTGACCTGTTGCCCTTCCTTGACCAGCAGTTGAGTGAGGATGCCGTCGATCTGCGGGCGGATCACCACGCTGTGCAGTGACAACACCGTGCCGATGCCACTGGCAAAGCGCGGCACATCCTTTTGCACCACGCTGATCACTCTTACCGGCACGGCCACGGGCGCGCCGGGTTTGGCGGTGACAGGCTTCATGACATACCAGAGGGCGACAGCCGCCAGAGCGACCAGGAGCGCGACGAGCAAGACGGTTTTTTTCTGGATGTGCATGGATGTGGGAGGCCGGTTCAGGACAGAGGGATTTTTATCTTTCTTATATAGCGTTGTGAGGTGGTCAGGAAGGTGACGCCTAACTGACGGGCTTGTCAGTTTTGTCCCGACTTGCTGTCAGACGAGTGAAGGGCCGATTGAATCCGCCCTGCGCGCGCTGGTATCGGGCGGGTATACTGCCGACTTTCGCGGCTCGCTCTCCGGGCCCGACTTGCACGCATTACCCGGAGCTTTACATGACTTCCCCAACACCTTCGCCCGCGGACGAACGCCCGAACGGCGAACAGGCCGACCGGCCCGACAGCGATGTTTCCAGCGGCGAGAGCGTCAACGCGATCCCGACCTTCAAGTTTCCGTTCAAGCCCGGTGAGCTGGCCGCGGCCAAAGGGGCCGGGCAGCAGCCTTGGTACAAGAACGGCGCGAAGAACGGTCATACCAAGACCCCTGGCGCCGCGCCTCCCGGCACGCGTCGCTCGATGGGCAAGCGCTGATATCACCCTTGGAGCACGGGCGCGAAATCAGTTCGCGACCCGTGCACCGGCCAGACTGCCACTCAACTCATAGGCCGTCAGTTCGGCCTGGTGCGCCGCGAGGATTTCCGGCAGCGAGCCGCGCAGGTACTCGACCCAGGTCTTGATCTTCGCATCCAGGTACTGGCGCGAAGGATAGATGGCGTAGAGGTTCAGTTCCTGGGAGCGGTAGTTGGGCATGACCCGCACCAGCGTGCCATTGCGCAAGCCCTCGATGGCGGCATACACCGGCAACACGCCCACGCCCATGCCACTGGTGATCGCGGTTTTCATGGCATCGGCGGAGTTCACCAGGAACGGTGAGTTGCTGATGGTGACCATCTCTTGGCCTTCGGGGCCGTCAAATACCCATTTCTCCAGCGGAATGACCGGGCTGACCAGGCGCAGGCAGGCGTGGTTGAGCAGGTCGCCGGGTTTCTGCGGGCAGCCGCTGGCTTTCACGTAGGCAGGTGATGCGCAGACGATGCTGTAGGTGATCCCCAGGCGCTGGGAGACAAAGCCCGAGTCCGGTAATTCGCTGGCCAGTACGATGGAAACGTCGTAACCCTCGTCCAGGATGTCCGGCACACGATTGGCCAGGGTCAGGTCGAAAGTCACGTCGGGATGGGTTTTACGATAGCGGGCGATGGCATCGATCACGAAATGCTGGCCGATGCCGGTCATGGTATGGACCTTCAACTGCCCGGCAGGACGTGCGTGAGCATCGCTGGCCTCGGCTTCAGCCTCCTCGACATACGCCAGGATCTGCTCGCAACGCAGCAGATAGCGTTTGCCGGCCTCGGTCAGGGCGATGCGGCGGGTGGTGCGGTTGAGCAGGCGGGTTTGCAGATGGGCTTCCAGGTTGGAAACCGCACGCGAAACGTTGGCTGTGGTGGTATCCAGTTGCACGGCAGCGGCGGTGAAACTGCCCGCTTCAGCAACACAGCTGAACGCACGCATGTTTTGCAAAGTGTCCATGGGAGGCTCTCTTGGGAGATGGCAAATTGTGACACGAAGTTACAGCGCAGCGGACCCCGACTAATGGATTATCGCAGTAACGGTAACAAAGATTCGCAGAAAGGTCGGCTTATCGCCGTTCGATGGGGTGCCTAGAATTGCGGCCAATCCTGGATCGCTGATTGCTGTGGGAGCGAGCCTGCTTGCGATGGCGGCATCACATTCCCCTCAATGTGTCTGCCTGGACGCTATCGCGAGCAGGCTTGCTCCCACAGTTGCGTCACCGGGCATTCAGCCTCTTCACGCCTCCCCATCTCAGGAATTTTGCGCAAGTGCCGCGTTGCATCAGCAGAGAGCTGAAGACTCTCAGTGTTTGGCTTTTAACGTTCACCATCAGCGGTTGCATCGGCACGGGAGGGATTGCGCCGCAAGGCCAGGCATTGTCGGCCAATCAACTGGCCACCGATGAAGCGATCCGCGAGGCTGCCCGTGATGCTCACTGGCCCACCGGCCAGTGGTGGAATGCCTATGGCGACCGGCAACTGGATCGCTGGATCGACCTGGCCGTGCATGACAGCCCGAGCCTGGCCCTGGCCGCTGCCCGCGTGCGGCAGGCCAAGGCCATGGCCGGTGTCGTCGAGGCTGCCGAGTCGCTACAGATCAATGGTCAAGCGACCCTCAAGCGCCACAACTGGCCCACCGATCAGTTCTATGGCCCTGGCGAGTTGGCCGACACCACCACTTGGGACAATAACGCGGGCCTGGGCTTGAGCTATGCGCTGGACCTGTGGGGCCGCGAGCGCAACGCCAGTGAGCGGGCCGTCGACCTGGCTCATGTCAGCGTGGCCGAGGCGCGGCAGGCGCAGTTGGAGTTGCAGAACAACATCGTGCGCACCTATATCCAGTTCGCGTTGCACTATGCCCAGCGCGATATCGTCGTGGCGACCCTCCATCAGCAGGAGCAGATTCTCGAACTGGCGCAAAAGCGTCTGGACGGCGGCATCGGCACCCATTTCGAAGTCAGCCAGGCCCAGGCGCCATTGCCTGAGACCCATCGGCAACTCGACGCCCTCGACGAAGCCATTGCCTTGAGCCGCAATCAACTGGCGGCGCTGGCGGGCAAAGGGCCAGGAGACGGGGCGCGGCTGCAGCGCCCGACCCTGGCCCTCGGTGCGCCCTTGAAGTTGCCGTCGGCCTTGCCCGCCGAATTGCTCGGCCAGCGTCCGGACGTGGTGGCCGGGCGTTGGCAAGTGGCCGCTCAGGCACGGGGTATCGATGTCGCGCGTGCCGGGTTTTATCCCAATGTCGACCTGGTGGGCAGTATCGGCTACATGGCGACCGGTGGCGGGGCGCTGGAGTTCTTGACCGGCAAGAAGCTCAACTACAGCGTCGGACCGGCCATCACACTGCCGATTTTCGACGGTGGGCGCCTGCGCTCACAGTTGGGGGAGGCGGCGGCCGGTTATGACATCGCCGTGGCCCACTACAACCAGACGCTGGTCGATGCACTCAAGAGCATTTCCGATCAGTTGATCCGCCGTGAGTCCATGGACAAACAACACGTCTTCGCTGCTGAGTCGGTGGCCGCCGCGCAACGCACCTACGACATCGCGATGGTTGCGTTCCAGCGCGGGCTCACTGACTACCTCAACGTGCTCAACGCCCAAAGCCTGTTGTTCAAGCAGCAACAGGTGCAGCAGCAAGTGGAGGCGGCGCGTCTGACGGCCCATGCCGACCTGGTGACGGCGTTGGGCGGTGGCCTGGACGCCGGCAAGGACATCCCTGACTTGAGCCATGTTGAGTAGTTCTATTGTGATGTCTTTATGCGCTCCTGCCCGCTGGCTGTACCGCCTCGAATGGCGCCGTGGTTTCTTCGACTGGGCTCGCAGCGACGGTGTGACGTGGGTCTACATTTTCAAAGTGCTGCTCGCCGCCTTCCTGACATTGTGGCTGGCGATGCGTCTGGAGCTGCCGCAACCGCGCACGGCTATGATCACGGTGTTTATCGTCATGCAGCCCCAGAGCGGGCAGGTGTTCGCCAAGAGTTTCTATCGCTTGCTCGGCACGCTGGCCGGCTCGGCGGTGATGGTGGCGCTGATTGCCTTGTTCGCCCAGAACACCGAACTGTTTCTGGGCAGTCTGGCGATCTGGGTCGGCGTCTGTTCAGCGGGCGCGGCGCGTTATCGCAACTTCAGGGCCTATGGTTTTGTGCTGGCCGGCTACACCGCGGCCATGATCGGTCTGCCGGCCCTGGCTCATCCGGAAGGCGCGTTCATGGCGGCGGTCTGGCGTGTGCTGGAAATTTCCCTGGGGATTCTCTGCGCGACCCTGATCAGCGCCGCGATCTTGCCGCAAACCGCCAGCGCCGCCATGCGCAACGCCCTGTACCAACGCTTTGGAGTGTTCGCCCTGTTTGTCACGGATGGCTTGCGTGGACGCAGCAAACGCGAGGCATTCGAGGCGCGTAACGTCGGTTTCATTGCCGAAGCCGTGGGCCTGGAAAGCCTGCGCAGCGTGACGGTGTTCGAAGACCCGCACATGCGTCGGCGCAACGGTCGGCTCAGCCGCTTGAACAGCGAGTTCATGGGCATCACCACCCGATTCAACGCCTTGCACCAGTTGCTCGAACGTCTACGCAGCCGCGGGGTGGATCATGTGGTGAATGCCATTAAACCGGGTCTGCTAACGTTGGCCGAGTTGCTGGACGGTTTTAGCGCCCGCGCCCTGACCGATAAAGATGCCGCGCGCCTGGCGGCGGAGCTGGCAACCTATAAAGCCGATTTGCCGGCACAGGTCCGCACGCTGCGTGGGGTGTTCGAAGAAACAGATCCGAGCGAGGCAGAACGGCTGGATTTCCACACCGCCTATGAGCTGCTGTATCGCTTCGTCGATGACTTGCACGGCTACGCCCAGACCCATGCGTCGCTGGCTGATCATCGCCACGAACGCGAGCAATGGGACCAACCTTTCATGCCGCAGACCAACGGTCTGGCGGCTGCGGCGTCGGGGTTTCGGGCAGCGTTCATCCTGCTGGTGCTGGGCAGCTATTGGGTCGCCACGGCCTGGCCGAGCGGTGCGACCATGACGATGATTGCCGCCGCCACGGTGGGCTTGTCGGCCGCCACGCCCAACCCCAAACGCATGGCGTTCCAGATGGCGTGTGGCACGCTGCTCGGGGCCTTGATCGGTTTCGTCGAGATGTTTTTCATCTTCCCGCTGATCGATGGCTTCCCCTTGCTCTGCGTGATGTTGGCGCCGGTGATCATGTTGGGCTCATTCCTCAGCTCGCGACCGCAATACGCCGGGGTCGGGTTGGGGTTGTTGATCTTCTTCTGCACAGGCTCGGTGCCCGACAACCTGACGGTCTACAACCCCTACACCTTCATCAACGATTACCTCGCGATGATCCTTGGCATGCTGGTATGTGCCGCTGCCGGGGCAATCATTCTGCCGCCCAACAGTCGCTGGTTGTGGCGCCGGCTCGAACAAGACCTGCGCGAGCAGGTGGTGTTTGCCATCAGCGGCCGGCTCAAGGGCCTGGCCTCGGGCTTTGAAAGTCGCACCCGGGACTTGCTGCATCAGGCTTATGGACTGGCGGCGGGGCAACCTGGGGTGCAGCGGGATCTGTTGCGCTGGATGTTTGTGGTCCTGGAAGTCGGCCACGCGATTATCGAATTGCGCAAGGAACAGGCGATCTTGCCCGTGCATCCGGCCTATGCTCCAAGCCAGCCCTGGCGCCAGGCGATCCGCGTGATGGGGCGGGCGCTGGTGCGGCTGTTTCGTCAGCCCGGCCAGAGCAATCTGGAGCGCGCCCTGCTGGCGGTCGACCATGCCATCAGCCGCGTACAGGCCAGTGACGAACCCTTCGCCCCGCATTTCGACACCTCAGCCCTGCGCCGGGTGAAAAGCTACCTGCATTTCATCCGCACCTCGCTGTTGGACCCGCAATCGCCATTGGCGGCCTACGCCAGGCCGCTGCCCCAGGAACCCGAACATGCCTCGTGAAATCGCCTTCCATGGCGTGTACATGCCCACCATGACCTTGATGTTTTTCATCGCCGCCGCCCTGGCCTGGGCCCTGGATCGTTTTCTGTCGGGGTTGGACCTGTACCGCTTCTTCTGGCACCCGGCGCTGCTGCGCCTGAGTCTGTTTACCTGCCTGTTTGGCGCGCTGGCGCTGACGGTCTACCGTTGAGATCAATGCGATGAAAAAGTTTTTCAGCCTGCTTGCGACGCTGTTGGTGCTGGCCCTTGCCCTGTGGATCGGCCGGGTGTTGTGGGTGCACTACATGAACACTCCGTGGACCCGTGATGGTCGGGTGCGCGCCGACATCATCAACGTCGCCGCCGACGTCAGTGGTGAGGTGGTCGAGGTACCGGTGCGTGATAACCAGTTGGTAAAAAAGGGCGACCTGCTGATGCGCATCGACCCCGAGCATTACCGCATTGCGGTGAAACAGGCTCGCTCTTTGGTGGCCTCGCGCAAGGCGACCTGGGAAATGCGCAAGGTCAACGCGCATCGGCGTGCCGACCTGGACAGCCTGGTGATCTCCCGGGAAAACCGTGACGACGCCAGTAACATTGCCGACTCGGCCCTGGCCGATTACCAGCACGCCCAGGCGCAACTGGAGGCCGCCGAACTGAATCTGGCCCGTACCCAGGTCCGCGCGGCGGTGGACGGTTATGTCACCAACCTCAACGTGCATCGGGGCGACTATGCGCGCATCGGCGAGGCGAAAATGGCCGTGGTGGACATGAATTCGTTCTGGGTCTACGGCTTCTTCGAAGAAACCAAGCTGCCCAAGGTGCGGGTCGGTGATTCGGCGCAGTTGCAGTTGATGAGCGGCGAGGTGCTCAAGGGGCATGTGGAAAGCATCTCGCGGGGCATCTACGACCGTGACAACCCCGCAAGCCGCGAGTTGATCGCCGATGTGAACCCGACCTTCAACTGGGTTCGCCTGGCGCAGCGGGTGCCGGTGCGGATCCATATCGACGAAGTGCCGGACGGCGTGCTGCTGGCGGCGGGGATGACCTGTACGGTGGTGGTCGATCCCAAACCGAGCGCTGACGCCCACGGATAATTGTGGGCGCGAGCCTGCTCGCGATAGCGGTGTTTCAGTGGGCAAGGAGGTTGGTTGTGCCGTCGCTATCGCGAGCAGGCTCGCTCCCACAGGGTTTCATGCGTGTTTACCCTGTGTTTTACAGCGACCCACCCAACCCGAACCGCTTCATCAAGCCTTTTTCCAGCAACCCCTTGGGCAGCAAACCGGCCATCAACGGCAACGCCCGGCTGCCATTGCCCAAGCGCAGCAGGCGCGGGGGCCTGGGTTGCTGCACGGCCTTGAGCAGTCCTGCGGCAAAATCGCTGGCCGGGGTCGGGTTGTCCTGGGACGCCTTGGCGCGGCTGCGGATGCCGTCGCGCAGAGGCCACCAGGGTGACTGTTCGCTGATCAGTTGCTCGGCTTCATGGCCGGCATTTTTGGCGAAGCTGGAGGCAATGGCGCCGGGCTGGACTTCCATCACGCGGATGCCGAACGGTGCCAGTTCCATGCGCAGCGCATCGCTCAAGGCATGCACCGCCGCCTTCGAGGCGCAATAGGCGCCGGCAAATGGCGTCACCAGCACGCCGGAAACGCTGCCGATGTTCACCACCAATCCCTTGGCCCGGCGCAGCACCGGGAACAGTGCGCGGGTCACTCCGACGACCGCGAACACGTTGGTTTCGAACTGGCGCTGCATGGCCGGCACACCACCGTCCAACAAGGGACCCATGGCGCCGTAGCCGGCATTGTTGATCAGCACATCGAGACCGCCGTGTTGTTGGTTGATGCGTTCGCTCAACTGTTCCAAGGCCGGGCCATCATTGACGTCCAGTTGTATGGCGGTAAACCCGGCAGCACTGAGCAGCGCCACGTCCTCATCCTTGCGTGCACTGGCCCATACTTGATAGCCGGCGGCCTTGAAGGCATCGGCGAGGGCGCGGCCGATGCCGCTGGAACATCCGGTAATCAACGCAACGGGCATAGCCATTCCTTATGCAAACAGTGAGAGGGGATCAGTTGGAGAAGCTGCCTTGCAATCGTTCGGCGCGAAACTCCAGGGTTTGTGGGCGGTAGCCGGGACGCAGTGGCGGCAGGGGCAGGCAATCCTGCCAGTCCGCGCCGGGCTGCAACTCGCCTGGGCCTCTGTAACGAGGTGCGGTGTACTGATTGTCGGCCAGGTTGATGGTGTCGCCGGGTGCATACGCCGCGATTCGCCAGCGCAGTTCGATCAGCGGTACATCGTTGCCATTGGTCATGTTCAGCAACAGCGGACGGTCGGCCGGGCAGCGTTCGGGGGCGTAAGTGACGCGCAGATCCAGGCGCGCCAGTTGCCGGGTTTCGCGGCTGTCCTCCCAGAGTACCCACGCGGCCACCAGTCCCAGCCCGACGAACGCCGCCAGGGACACCGGCAACGCCTTGGCCGGATAGCGCAGCAGCAGGATGAGCCAGGTGATGACCAGCAAGACGCCGATAAGCATGGGTGAAGCCTCCGTTACCGTCACACCATCCTACCGGAGGGGGCGGGCCGTGGGTATTCATCCGTCTCGGGCCGTCGGTCGCCGCTGTCATATCTGACAGTAGGCAAGGGTTGTCTGCCCTTGTTAGATGCCGTTTACGACGCTGCGGTGCTACGACCAAGAGGTCTGATTAGATGGGCATGGATCAGAGAACCCCGAGGCTGATGGCCTTTGACCCAAGGAATTTACCGGTTCGTTCGGTCGACTATTGGCGCAACATCGAGAACGGGCCCACGCAAGAGCGCGTCACTCGCAGCCTTTTCGATGCCGCCGGTCGTTTGGCAAAACAGTGGGATCCTCGATTGTGGCGCTTGCAACCAGACGATCAGTCGGCGCCGGCCAACCTTACGACGGTTTATTCGCTGTCCGCTGCCGCGCTGCGTACCGATAGCGTCGATGCGGGCAGGCAGATCGATCTGCCTGGGCTCGCCGGCGAGGGTTTGCGGGCGTGGGACGGTCGGGGCACGCATCGCGAGGTGGGCTACGACGACCTGCTCCGTCCCGTGGTGGTGCTCGAACAAGGCGCCGGGCAACTGCGTCGGTGCATGGAGCGGTTGAAGTACGGTTCCCCGGGCCGGGGCGATCGCGACCATAACCAGTACGGGCAGTTGATCCGTCACGATGACCCGGCGGGTAGCGTGCTGCTGGAGTCGTTTTCCCTCACCGCGCAAAACCTTGTCCAGAACCGTCGCTTCATCCTTGATGCCGTCACTCCCGACTGGCCGGAGCCGGAAGCCGAGCGCGAAACACTGCTCGAGCCCGGCGAGGGAGCCCGGTCAACCTGGTGCCTTGGCCCCCAGGGCGACGTGCTGGAGCAAATGGATGCCCTGGGCCATCGACAACGCAAGAGACTGACCCGCGATGGCCGGTTGCATGAAAATCACTTGTTATTAAACGGGCAGGACACATGGCAGCCGCTGGTCAGGGATATCCGTTACAGCGCCGAGGGGCAAATAGAGCAAGAAACGGCCGGTAACGGCGTGCAGACCACACTTAGCTACAGTCCCGATGATGGCCGGCTGATGGAACGCCACGCCAGGTGCGCTGATCAGGTGCTGCAAGACCTGTTCTACACCTATGACCCCATGGGTAACGTGCTGAGTATCGAGGACAAGGCCCTGCCGGTGCGCTACTTCGCCAATCAGCGTATCAACCCGATCAGTCGTTTTATCTACGACAGTCTCTACCAATTGCTTGAAGCCAGCGGCTGGGAGGCGGGCGCTGCCAATCAGGGACCGGAGTCCGTTGGTCGCGTCGACCCGGCGGCGGTGAGCAACTACCGGCAGACCTATCGCTACGACGAAAGCGGCAACCTGCTGGAGCTGACCCATGTCGGCGCTCAGAATCATGGCCGCCAGTTGCAAGCGGCCCGCTACAGCAATCGTTGTTTGCCGTACCGCAACGGCGTGCCCCCAACGGAAGATGAAATCTGCGCCGCGTTCGATGCGCGGGGCAATTGTCTGGAACAGGACGAGGGGCGTTTCCTGGCTTGGGATCTGCGCAACCAGTTGAGTTCGGTCACCCCCATCGAACGCGCCTCAAGGCTTAACGACGGTGAGATTTATGTTTACGACGGCAGCGGTCTGCGCGTTCGCAAATTGCGCACTCTGCAAGCCGGTGCCCGGACGCTGACCGCCGAGGTGCGTTATTTGCCTGGGCTGGAACTGCGTGCCGACAGCGGCACTGGGGAGTCTCTCCAGGTCATCATCGTCCAGGGTGGGCTCAACAGTGTGCGGGTATTGCATTGGGAAAGCCCATCACCTGCGGGGGCCAATGACCTCTATCGATACAGTTTTACCGACCAATTGGGTTCGACCAGTCTGGAGCTTGCCCAGGACGGGAGAATCATCAGCCGCGAGCACTTCTATCCTTTCGGCGAGACCGCGTACCTGGCCGGGGAAGATGTGATCGAGGTCAGTTACAAGACGGTTCGTTACTCGGGCAAGGAGCGGGATGCAACAGGGTTCTATTACTACGGCTATCGGTACTACATGCCCGGTCTGCAGCGCTGGCTGAATCCAGACCCTGCGGGAGATATCGATGGGCTGAATCTGTACGCGATGGTGAGCAATAACCCGCTGACTTTTCGGGACGCCGACGGGCTCAACAAGACTGGCAAGTACGAAATAGAAGTGGGCGTAAAAAACCGACTGAAGCTCACAGCGGCAGCGCTTACGAGCAGGGTTGGCGTGTTCAAGGAAGCCACAGGAAAGTTCAGCGATGTGAATGACTTCAAAGTGGTGGAGGTCGGTGCATTCAATGACTATCTGGTGGGAGGGGATGAGGTCAAACAGAATCTACAACGCTACAAGCAACGCTATAAAGCCCTCTCCAGCGAAACATCGAGTTCGAAGGTCGTTGGGCAACCTTCAAACTTCGGTCTGGGGGCAAGCATTTCCAGTTACATGTTGCGCAGTGCCAATGATGTATTCGTGGACGAGCCGATCGATCCGGACGCGTTGAACAGGCACCCTGATTTCGTCGTTGAGCGGCGCTTTTTCGCGGTCATGAAAAAATCCGACAAGTTGAAACCACCTGAAGAGCGACAGATTTATGGTCTGGCCGAATTGAACGCGTTTACAACGAAGGGAAAAACCGAAGTGGATGTTGTGCAAGTGGTCGTCCACCCTGAAACCCAGGATGGCGGGACCTTGAAGAAAGAGGCGTTGGCGCAGGCCACCTCAGTGGCGCGACTGCCGATCCTGAAGGGGGTGGGTACATTCTTGACGGTGCATGCAATCAAGGCCATTTCGAAGGGCGCGGACATCAGAAAAATCAGAACGGACGCGGTCAATCCGCGCTCGGCCAGGATTGCCGAAAAGTTTGATGCCAAGCGAGTGGTCAATCAATAAAAAAGCCCCCACCCAACCCACTGCGGATAGGGGACGCAGTGGGCTGGACGGGGGCTTCTTGTTCTGCTGATCGTTATTGGGCGATGGTTTTCACCGACACGCCGCGTTCGACCGGGGTGGAGCGACCGTAGATGTCTTCGAAGCGTTCGATATCGTCTTCGCCCAGGTAGCTGCCGGACTGCACTTCGATGATTTCCAGCGGGATCTTGCCCGGGTTGCGCAGGCGATGAACCGAGGCGATCGGGATGTAGGTCGACTGGTTTTCGCAGAGCAGGAACACGTTCTCGTCGCAGGTCACTTCAGCGGTGCCGCTGACCACGATCCAATGTTCGGCGCGGTGGTGGTGCATCTGCAGCGACAGGCATGCGCCCGGCTTGACCGAGATGTGCTTGACCTGGAAACGACCGCCCATGTCCACCGAGTCATAGGAACCCCATGGACGATAGACCTCGCAGTGGTTCTGGGTTTCGGTGCGGCCCTGGGCGTTGAGGGTGTTGACCATTTGCTTGACGCCTTGGACCTTGTCCTTGTGGGCGATCATCATGGCGTCCTTGGTTTCGACCACCACGATGTTGTCCAGGCCGATCACCGACACCAGCTTGCCATTGCCGTGGATCATGCAGTTGCGGCTGTCCTGGACGACGACGTCGCCCTTGGTGACGTTGCCGTTGGCATCCTTGGCGTTGACTTCCCACAGCGACGACCAGCAGCCGACATCGCTCCAGCCGGCCGACAGTGGCACCACGCAGGCGCGCTGGGTCTTTTCCATCACCGCGTAGTCGATGGAGTTGTCCGGGCAGCAGGCGAAAGTGGCTTCGTCAAAGGTGATGGTATCGGCCGTCTGTTCGCTGCGCTCCAGGGTCAGCAGGCAGGTGTCGTAGATGTCCGGATCGTGTTTTTTCAGCTCTTCGAGGAAACGGCTGGCGCGGAACAGGAACATGCCGCTGTTCCAGAAGTAACCACCGGCTTCGACGAACTCGGTAGCGCGCTTGACGTCGGGTTTTTCGACGAAGTGCGAAACGCGGCTCACCCCTTCAGGCAGCAGGGCGTCGTTGGTCGACTTGATGTAGCCATAACCGGTTTCCGGTTTGGTGGCCGGTACGCCGAACAGAACCATTTCGCCACGCTCGGCGGCCACGGTGGCCAGGGCCAACGCACGCTGCAAGGCTTTCTGGTCTTCCAGCACGTGGTCGGCCGGCAGGACCAGCATCAGCTCGTCGCGGCCTTCATTGACCAGCATCATCGCCGTCAGGGCCACGGCCGGCGCGGTGTTGCGCCCGAACGGTTCCATCAGGATGCGCTGGGCTTCCAGCTTGCGGTTGGTCAACTGCTCGTTGACGATGAACCGGTGGTCTTTGTTGCAGACCACGATCGGGGTGTCCATGCCTTCGAACACCAGGCGCTCGAGGGTCTGCTGGAACAGGGTATGTTCGCCGGTCAGGGCCAGGAACTGTTTAGGGAATTGCTTGCGCGAAAGCGGCCAAAGACGTGAGCCGCTACCACCTGACAAGATCACCGGAATCATGTTTGTTACTCCTACAAATCGAAATGGTTTTTAGAGCTACTGCGTTCTGTCGTTTCACTCTCTTGTTGTTGTTCCTGCGGCAGTGGCAAGCCTTGAGCTTCAAGCTGCAAGCAAAAGCTTGCCGCTTGAAGCTGGAAACTTGCCGCTGCTCTTATCGGGTCGACACCGGGCGTTTTACCCACACTGGCGACAGGCTGCTGCCGGAGCCGGTGACGTACAGCACGGCCGCTTCGCCGCGTTCCAGGGCCACGGGCTTGAGGTCGCCGACTTTCTTGTCGCCGTCGAACAGCGCCAGGCTCACTTTCACCGGGTTGATTTCACGCTCGCCACGGCTCTTGGCCGCTACGGTCTTGACCACTTCGGTCTTGCCGTCGGCGGTCTTGAGGGTCAGCGGCTTGTCGCTAAGGTTCTGCACGCGAACCAGGGATTTCTGCTTGTTCTTGAATGGCGGTTCTTCGATCAACTGAGGCTGGCCGCTGGCGTTGTTGACCAGGGTGTAATAGTGATCGGGAGCCAGCTTTACCGGGACGGTCTGGCTGCCGACCTTGGCACTGTAGTCGCCGCCAGGCATGAAGCTGAAGTCGGTGCTGGCCAGTGGTGCTACGTCGCTCAGGTTGGTGCTGCCGACGGTCGCGCTGACTTCGGCGTTGCTGGCGTTGTAGATCCGCACGAAGCTCGACCCTTTTGGCGCAACCGGGCCATACAGGGCCGAGTCACCTCCGGCAAAGGCGGACAGTGAAAGGGCGCTCATGCTGGCAACCAGGGCAACAGCCTTGAGGGAGCGAGCGGCGAGACGGCGAGGAGTTGTAGTGAAAGTCATGGTGGACCTCTCTTTCAGTTTTGCGCCCGGTCGGGCGTCTCGGATGGGGTGTTGGCGGCTACGTTCTGTTGGCGTGCGCCGGCTTGCTTGAGTTCTGCGACCCACTGCGGGTCGGCGTCACCGATTTCGTTGTTCACAGGCAGATAACGTTCAGGAAACTCCCAGATCAGCACCTGGGGCGGGCTGTTCTTGAAGGCGTCGCTCTTGAGGTAGCTGAGCATCGGCAGAATCGGGCCATGGCCGTCTTCGGCGTAGTTCACGACGTCGCTGTTCAGGGCCTGCTTGAGGGCACCGACGAAGTTCCAGGTGGGGTTGGCGCTGTAGCTGGTGCCGATCAGCGCCACGGGCACTTGGGCATCGGCAAACAGCGCGTCGCCTTCGGCCGGCTGATCGTCGGCTTCACGGGTGGTGCGCTTGACCAGCGGCTCCTGGGCTGGCATCAGGTTTTCGAACAGCGGGTCCAGGGGCAGGAACTGACGCAGGTCGCCCTTGTGGATGATTTTTTCCGCTGGCGTTGTCACGAAACGTTGTGGCTCGCCGTTGAGTGGGGTGCGCTCGGCAATCGTCTTCGCCAGCTTCTCGGCGGCGACCTGCGCGCCTTCGGGAGTCCAGTGGGTGTCGGTGCGCAGGAACACTTGTTGGCCGTTTTGCTTGGCCTGTTGCATCGGGCCGAGCAGGTCAGGGGCCAGGATCTTGTCTGCCGCCACACGGGCATGGAAATCCTGATAGAGGTTGGCGTGAATGCTGGACGGCTTCACTTCACCCAAGTGTTCCGGGTAGAGGCGCGCCTTGGCTGGCACGATCGCCATCACCAGGGTAATGCCCTGTTCCTTGAGCTTCTGGCGCACGCCTTCGACCAGCGCGTAGTTGCCTTGCAGGTTTTGCTCTTCGTTGACGATCGGATTGAACTCTTCGTCGCTGTACAGCCACTGATCGCGACCCAGGACCACGCCTTTGCGGCCCTCGTTGAACAGCTTGTAGTCCAGTGCCGCCCAGATGTTGGTGCCCAGGCGCTTGATCGGGAACTCGTCGTCGTAGTGCGTCTCGACGGCTTTGCTCCAACGACCGTTGAGCACGGTCGCATCAGGGTTGGTGCTGAAGCCGAAGAAGCTGCGCACCGACCACAGGCCCAGGACCGTCAAGGTCAGCAGGAACAGTGCGATGTAGAAGATGCGTAATGAGCGGGTCATGTTCAGATCCCTCAGAACTGGAAGTAAAGGAACGGCGAGAAGCTTTGCGCCGAGAGTTTGAGAATCGAGGCGATGAACAGCACCAGCACCAGCGTGCGCATCACGTAGCGCGGCCAGTCAGCGACCCAGTACGCCGGTTGCACCTGGGCTTCGACGCCCACGGTGTAGCCCGGTTGATGAATGCTCGACGGGTTGTCGCCCGGTACAGCCTTGATCAGTCCCGGTTGTGCAGTGGCCGGGCCATCGGCCTCGGTGTTCACTTCAGGCTTGGTCTTGACCGGTGGACGATTGGTGTAGAGATCGCGCAGGCCAAAGAAGGCGAGGGTGGCGTAGGCCACCGCCAGCGTGGCGATTTGCAGGCCGGTGAGGTTGGCACGGGTCAGTTCCGACAGCGACCAGTCACCGAAGCTGAACATGGCGCCATACATGCGGCCGGCCACATGCAGGTTCTCGGCACGGAAGATCACCCAGCCCATCACCACCAGCAGGAACGTCAGTGCCCAACGGATCGGATTGATGCTGCGTGGCGTGGTGTTGATCCCCACCGCTTTTTCGATGGCCAGCCACATACCGTGCCAGGCACCCCAGATCACGTAGGTGATGTTCGCGCCGTGCCACAGACCACCGAGCAGCATGGTCAGGAACAGGTTGCGATAGGTCATCAGCGTGCCTTTGCGATTGCCGCCCAGGGTGATGTAGAGGTAATCGCGCAGCCAGGTCGACAGGCTGATGTGCCAGCGCCGCCAGAACTCGGTAATCGACTGGCTGATGTAGGGCTGCTTGAAGTTCTCCATGAAACGGAAGCCCATCATCAAGCCCAGGCCGATGGCCATGTCGCTGTAGCCGGAGAAGTCGAAGTACAGTTGCGCGGTGTAGGCCAGGGCGCCGAGCCAGGCATCGCCCGTGGTCGGGTTCTCCAGGGCAAAGCAATGATCGGCCACCACCGCCAGGGTGTCGGCGATGAACACCTTCTTGATGAAGCCCTGCATGAAGCGCGTGCAGCCTTCGGAGAACTTGTCCAGGGTGTGGGTGCGGTTGTTGAACTGATCGGCCAGGTCGCGGAAACGCAACACGGGGCCGGCGATCAGGTGCGGGAAGATCGCCACGAACGCTGCAAAGTCGATCAGGTTGTGGGTCGCCGGGGTATCACCGCGATACACGTCGATGATGTAGCTGATGGACTCGAAGATGTAGAACGAGATCCCGATCGGCAACAACACGTGGGTCAGGATGAACGGATTGAGACCGAAGCCGGTAATGATCGCGTTGAGGCTGTCCACACCGAAGTTGGCGTACTTGAAGTAGCCCAGGATGCACAGATCCACACCCACGCCGAGCAACAGCCAGCGCTGGGCGGGTTTGGTGCGCACGCCGGCGGCGCCGACTTTCAGGCCGATCCAGTAGTTCCACAGGGTGACGCCGGCGAACAGCGCAAGGAAGTCCACGCGCCACCAGGCATAGAACACATAGCTGGCCAGCAATAACAGCAGGTTGCGATAGCGTTGCCCGCTCAAGTAGTACAAGCCGAGAAAGATCGGCAAGAACAGGAACAGGAACACATTGGATGAAAATACCATCCCGATCTCTCCATGTTGAATCAACAGTCAAGGGCCAGAGCCCCCCCAAACCCCCCCATGAAAACCGGGAGGTTTTATTACATTTCAGACGCTTTGCTCCCACAGCTCCCCTGCCAGGCAGGGGATACGGCATCAGCTACCTTTTTCGCCTTTTTCCCATGACGGGTCGTACACCTTGGTCAAGTCCCCGCCGAGGCGGAACGTCTTGAACGGTTGCATTTCATGCTTGCGTTCCAGCACATCCTCGGGGCATGTGTAGAGGCTGCAGAACGGTTCCAGCCAGGCGAACTTGGAATCGATTTTCAGATCCTTCATGTCCTGCTCATCGCCGTTCTTGTCTTCGAATATCTCCGGGTCTTTCACCCCGGCCAGCACCTGGTCACCCAGGCGCTTGAGGGCGCCGTTGTTTTCCTGGCGCAGGTCCACGCCGTTGACCTGGGCGAAACTGGCGATCATCGCCAGGGGCGGCAGGGCATAGTTGTGATAGGACAGCGCCCGTTGCTTGCGCTTGAGTTCGTTGGGCAAGAAGCCCTCGGCGTCGACTTGGTTGACGCCGACCTTGTATTCCTTGACGGCCCAATCGAACAGGTCGCGGCGGTTGGTCGCCACGGCGGTGGCCATCACCGACCAGGCGGCCCAGTAGGAGTGGTTGTTGATTTTTTTCAGCGGCAGGTTGTCCCAGTCGCTCACCACCTGATCGGCCATCTTGCTGAACCAGCCTTCGATCAGTTGCGCCTGCTCCTGGTGATTGGCCAGTGGGCGAGACTCGGAGAACTTCAGGCGTACGTAGGCCGAAGCCATGCTTCCCAGGGCCCATTTGCGCATGGACTTGCCGGTGTGGTTGAAGTCCTTGGACATCAGCGCATCGGCCTTGGCCCAGGCGGTCAGCCAGTTCAGGGTGCATTCCAGCTGCTCGGGGCGGCCGTCACGCATGAATTGCATCACTTGTTTGCTGACGCCGCGTTCGATCCGGGTGATGTCGGAAGTGGCATCACGGAAGGCTTTTTCCGATTTCACGTTCAGCGTTGCGCGGGCCTTGTCGGAACCCTCGTACTTGCTGCGAAATTGCAGGGCGCCCGTGTAGGGCGTTGGTACTGCCTCGCAGCGCTCGTCAGAGCTGCCCGTCTTGAATTTTTCAATCGGTGCGAAGTAACCCTGGGGCGGGCGTAGCGGGGCCGCGGCCTGCGTCGCGCCGGCGAATATCGCCAGGGTCAGCAGGGACGGCGCCAGCAGCGTTTTCAACGTTCGGGTGCGCATGGTTCTAGTCATGAGACGAGACCTCATTGTCCGATTTGAGCCGTTTGTTGCCCGGCTTGCGGAGATGCGTTGCGTTTGCAGACTTTCGCTTCGATTTGCTGTGGCTCGGCACCGGCTTCAGGTCCCTGGACTTCTACAGCCAGCAGGTTCTGGGAAGCCCAGTCCTCGTCGGTGCGCAATTGGAAGGCGAAACGTCCGTCGGTTTCGGAAGTGTCCGGTTTTTCGATCTTGATATCCTCGTGGCGCCCATTCATGTACCAGAGGGTGGCTTGTAAGGTTTTCACCGACGTATCGGCGAAGCGGATATCGATCTGGTGGCTGCCGTTACGCAGGTCCATGTTCTTGCTGTTGACCATCAATTCGTTCTTGCCGGGCTTGAGGGCAGTCTTGCTGCTCATCAGCGCGGGCTTGCCTTCGCAACCGTTGTTGTCCAGCAGCGCCATCATCTGGCGATAGATGGTTTCCTGGTCCAAGCGATACAGCGGCGAGAATTCCCAGATGAGGATTTTCGGCGGGCTCTTCTGGAATTCTTCGCTGCCCAGGTACTGGATCATCGCGCCTTCCAGACCGCCGCCGGGGAAGGCGACGTTGAGGACGTCGGCGCCGATGGCTTCTTGAAGGAAGCCGGCGAAGTTGTAGTTCTTGCCGCTGTGACTGGTGCCCACGAGGGTGATTTGCGGATCACTGGAGTCGCCGAACAGGTCGCCGTCGCCGGCCTCGCCTTTAGGCTCGGTGGTGAACTGGTCCATGTACTGGACCGCGTAGCTGGTGCCGCACAGCTGGCCGGCCATGTTGTGCAGGGTGCCGGTCTTGCCCATGCGGCCGGACTTCTTGGTCTCGAACTCACGCTTGGGAATGTCGGCAAAGGCCGGGATCTGCTTGACCTTCTCGGCCACGATCTTCGCCGTGCGCTGGGCGCCGTACGGGGTCCAGTGCTGGTCGCCACGGAAGTAGAAATCGTGGGCCGGCAGGGTGTCGGGCAGGTTTTCGTTGGTCAACGGCGACAGGTCCGGCACCACATAACCCATCTGCGCGAAACGCCCGAGCATGCTCTTGTAGTTGGTCAGGGCCTTGTCGAAGTCGTAACTGGCCTTTTCCTGAGGGTTGAGTTTGTTGCGGTTCACCAGGCCCCGGGTCGGTTGATACACAAGCACCAGCTCAACGCCTTTTTTCTTGAACGCGTCGTGCAACTGCTGCATGCGCTTGTAGCCGGCCGGGGTGGTATTGAATTCGGTACGCAGGTCTTCCTGGGTACGGAACAGCCAATCACCCTGGGCCTGTACCAGCGTGGTGAAGTTCTGCTGATAGCGCGTGGTGTAGTTCTTCGCGTCATGGGCAGCAGGGCACAGGTTGCAGCACGGTTCGGCAGTAAACACAGGCGCTGTGATTTCAGCGGCGCGCGCGCCGCTTGTGGCGGCGAGAATGCCGGCAGTCAGGGCGGACAGGCCCAGAAGTTTGATCATCTGTGGGTTCATAAAGGTCATCCTCAGTCCCGCAATTCGGTCTGGCGTTCGACAGGGTCGATCAGCACGGCTTTCTGCTGGCGCACCAGCAGGTCGAGAATTTCATCCTGGCGCTCGCCCAGGATCCCCGAGAAGCTGATGCCGCTGGATTTGGTCGGCGCGAGCATGGACACGCGGTACAGCTCAACGCTCAACGGTGAGTCGATGGACAATGGGCCGCTGCCGTTGGCAGCCAGTTCACCACCGACCACGATCAGCGAGACCTGGGCGTCGAACGGGTCGAGCTTGATGTCCCGGTCGGTGTCGGACAGGTCCTTGATGTGGCCGTAAAGACCGGTCAGGCCGTTGGCCATGGACACGTTTTCGTAAAGGCGGATGTTCACGCTGTTACGAATCCGGATGCCGTGGCGCCGGTTGCTGATCACTTTGTTGCCCCACAACAGGTTGTCACCACTCTCGTAAAGCGTGATGCCGTCGGTGTGGTTCTTGTAGATCTCGTTGTAGGCGATCAGGTTGTTCACGCTGTTACGGTCGATCACCAGGCCCGAGAGTTTGTTGTCGTAGCTGCGGTTGTTGAAAATGAAACTGTCGTTGACCTCACGGGAAATAATGATCCCGTGCTTCTTCTTGGTCCCGTAGACGGTGTTGTCGGCGATGATCAGCCGATGGGAACGGTCGTGGGGGTCAATGCCGTAGACGATGTTGTCCTTGTAGGTGTTGCCCTTGACCACAAAGTCGTTGGTTTCGTAGCAATAGAAGCCGTACCACATGTCCGAGAACTCGGAATCGATGATCCAGCCGGTCGGTTCCGGGCGCTTGAGGACCTTGGCCATGTTGGGCGTGTACTGGGAAATACTGACCCCGTACGACTTACTGTTGGCGTAGCCGAAGCTGGCCATTTTGGTATTGACGATGTAAGTCTCGGTGCCGCCCCAGGACAGCAGGAACGGACGGAATTCGTTGGCCGAGCGGAACGTGGCGGGGCCATTGTCCTTTTCGCGCCAGCCAGTGACCTTGGTGTCGCGGATGAACATCTTTCCATCGTTGACCAGGAAGGAGCCGCCCTCTTGGGACAGGCGCAGTTCCTGGGTCTGTTGGTCGATTTCCAGAATGCCTTTTTCACCCACCACAATCGGAATCCTGGCCAGGAAGACACCTGGCGAGGTTTCCCTGAGGTACTGCTTGGGCACTTTCTTGGCCAGGTCCTTGAGGTTCATGTAGCCATCGTCGATGAAGATGGCCTGTGGGATGCCGTGCTGGCGCACCACCCACTCGGCCATCTTGTTGTCGCCGCCGATGAAGTCCTTCAAGGCGTTTTCCTGCATCATCCGGCGCACGCTGACCTTGCCGGGCTTGCTGCGCACGATCTTGGCCGCGGCCGCTTCGGCGGTGAAGCCTGTGAGGTCGGGCAGGGTCGGCGCAGCCAGTTCCAGCGGAGCGGTCGGCGCGCTGCTGACGGTGTAGGTCTTGGCCTGCTGCAGTTCCTTGACCACGTTGCCCGGTTTGACCACCGGTTCAACGTTGGCGAACGCCGACGAGCCGGCCAGCAGCATCGCTGCGGCCAACAGGCTGATCGAACCTTTCATCGCCTGGCTGTTCCTGAGGTAGCGGTTCATATCGGGCACTCCCATGGTCATTCGCATCAGAAGCGCCAGATCACGTCGACAAAGGCGCGATGCATGTATGAATCGACCTCTTTGCCGTAGGCGTCGCCAGGCTTGAACACACCGCCACGAAAGCGCACCAGCGCCGACGGCTCGTCGATGGACTGGCTCAGCGCTGCCGGCAGCAGGCCTTGCTTGAAGTACTTGGTGACCACAAGGTCGACTTCCTGGCCCAGGTCCTTGTTACCGTCGCGCAGTGGCAGGGACGAGGTGGACAGGATTGCGCCGGTCACATCGTCGGTGTTGTTTTCCACCGCGTTGATGCCGTTACTGCCCACAGGCTTGTTGCCGTCCACGCGCCAGAACTTGTGGTACACCAGGCTTGCGTCGTATTCGTCACGCAACTGCCAGGAACCGAACAGGCTGGCGCTCTGGGTGTTGGCCATTTCGCCACGGAAGGCTTCACCGAAACGGTGGACCCGCGAGCGGGTACCGGTGTAGTTCGAGCGGTTGCTTTGCAGACCGTTCTGTTCGTAGTCCTCGCTGGCGCGGGCATAGGCCGCACCGACTTGCCACTGCGGATCCAGGCGCAGACGGATGCCCAGGTCGGTGGCCCAGCCATCGACGTCGTCACTGCGCTTGAGTTGCGTAGGGCGCGTGCCATCGGCGTTGAGCGGGTTGACGGTGTCGCGATCGCCGGTCATGCCGGTCAGGCTGGCCCAGTAATTGACGGTGTTGGTGTTACGCCAGTTGTAGGCGTCACTGTTGGCTTCCAGGCCCAGCCAGGACAGGTCACCGTTCTGGGTCTTGTCCAGGGAATCGGTGGCTTCGCCCGGGGTCGGGTAATCGAGGCTGCCATTGTCGTGGGTATGGTGGGCACGGATTCCGGCCCACTGGCCTGGCATCCACTGGTAGCCCACGTCACCGTAGACGTGCAGGCGGTCCTTGTCGTCAGGCGACAATTCCTTGAGGTCGGTGCGGTATTCGCTGAAGCGCTCGGCGACACCCAGGTTGGCCCGCAACAAGGTGGTATCGAAGGTCCAGTTCAGGGCTTCGATGTTGGTGTCGCGCCATTGGCCGTCTTCGTTGCGCAGGCGTTGGCGACCGAATTTCAGCTGTTCGCCCGGGTAAGGGGTCAGGCCCCGATAGCCAATCCAGAATTCGCGCATGGCCAGGTAGTTCTTCTTGACTTCGCGATCACCGCTGTCGGTTTGCGCGGTCGCGTCATCGGACTGTTGCAGGGTGTCGGTCTCGATGGTGTCGGTAGACGTCACGGCCTGGGCCATGGCGTAGGCGCTCCAGGCACCGCGCTCACCGTAGATCCACGGACGCAGGTCCAGACCGATACCGTTGACGTCGCCGCCGCGCTGGGTGCCGAGGTCGCGATCGTCTTCGGACTGGGCGGTGATTTTCACGTCCAGGCCGAAGTTCTGGTCTTCAGTCAGGGCCGCCAGGGTCGGACAGGACCACAGCAGGGCAAACGACAGGCCAATACCGGCCTGCACAAAAGGATTGAGCTTCAAAGGCTTCATAGAGGTTCCTCGCCGTCATCTTCTTTTAGGGCTTGCAGTTCCAGCGTATCGGGGCTCATGGAGCCGCGAATGGCCTGCTCTTGTTGTAGCAGGCGCTGGGCTTGTGCAAGCTGGTTCGGCGGTAATTGGGCTTCGAGGGTCTGGGCAAGCTCGATGGCTTGCGGGGTGTTCTGGGCCTTGGCCAATTGACTGAACACATAGGCATTGACCGGGTCGGGCTTGGTGCCCTTGCCTTGGGAGAACAACTGGGCAATGGCGAAATCGGCGCTGTTCTGGCCGTTACGGGCGGCCTTGAGCAGATGGTCCAGAGCCTTTTGCGAATACACCTGGCCCAGGTAACCACGGCGATAGATCTGGCCCAGGTAGTAATCGGCGGCCACTTCGCGGCCAACGGCTTTCTGGAAATGCGCTTCGGCGACCTTGGCGTCAGCCGGCACCCATTTGCCTTCGTAGTACAGCTTGCCCAGCAACAGATCTGCACGTGGCTGATCGGCGGCGCGGCCGTTTTCCAGGTACTGCATCATCTTGTCGACGTCACCCAACTCGGGGAAGTCGTAGAGAATCTGCGCCAGGCTGACCCAGGCAGCGGGATAGCCAGGGGCGATGCCTTCGAGCAACGACTGTGCGGTTTTTTCGTCGGTCTTGCCCAGGCTCGCATCGGCCAGGACACGGGCGACGCTGTCCACACGCTGGGCGGAGACGGTGCCACTCTGGTGACCGGCCTGCATTTGCTTGAGCAACTCGGCCTGCTGTTCAGGCTGGCCGCGTTTCTGATAGACCGTGGCCAGTTCGACGTAGCAGATGTCGGTGGTGGCCAATGCCGCCTTGCAGACTTTTTCCACTTCATCCAGATGCTGGTCGTAGGTGCCCTGGGTGCGATAGAGCAGAATCTGCGCCAGGCCCGCTTCCGGGTAACCGGCGCTGCGCCATTGGCTGATCTGCTGCTGAGCGTTGACGTTCGGGAAGCTTTGGGGATATTGCAGGTACAGCATCGCCAGCGGGATCAGGGTGCCGCCCTGACCGTTAGCGAAGGCTTTCTTCAACAGGCCTTCGGCTTCGTGCTTTTCCGCTTCGCTGGAGCCAGGCTTTGCCACCAGCAGGCGACCCAGGCGAGCCTGGGCCCGTGGCGAGATATCGGCCGCGGCGCGGTAAGTCGCCTCGGCCTTTTTCATCTGCTCGGGGTCGCGGCTGTCCACCTGGATGTCGGCCAGGCCGACCTGGGCTTCGCTGTAGCCCAGGTCTGCCAGTTGCTGATAGTTCTGCTGTGCCAGCGTCGTGTCACCGCGCTTGAGGGCTTCGTTGGCCAGGCGCTGGTCGGGCAGGCCGGCGCAGCCGCTGAGGCCGATTGCCAGCGCCAGCGCACACAACGCATACCCTGTGTGGGAGCGAGCCTGCTCGCGATGCGGGCGGCTCGATACACCAGGCACACCGCTTTGATCCCATCGCGAGCAGGCTCGCGCCCACAGGGTATGCGGCGTCTTGTTGTCTTGTGGAGTCGTCACGAGCATGTCCTCCGCTTAAATACCGACAGCCATGGCTTTGTCGATCAGCCAGTTCAGGTTCGGGCCACGGTCGCTGGTAACTTCTACCGGCCGGCCGGCCAGCGAGCTGTCCAGGGGTTCGTCAGGCTGGATCAGTACACGGATATCAGACGACAGGTCGGCACTTTTCAGGCTGGTGCTGCTGACGATCTTGCCGGTACGGGTGGTGTCTTCGCCGGCAACCTGGAAGCTGACCGGAGTGCCTGGGCGCACGTCGCCGAACTGGCGATAGGAGAAGCGTGCTTCGACGTTGGCTTCGGTGCCCCGTGGGACCAGTTGGAAGATCACGTCACCCTTGCTGGCGTACTGACCGTCGGACACCAGTTGCTGGGACACGATGCAGTCGCACGGCGAGGTCAGGGTGCCGGTCATTTGCTTGCCGAACAGCTCCTCGACCTTGGCCGGTTGCAGCTGGTTGTCGTCCAGATGGCCCTTGAGCACATCGAGCATGCTGGTGCTGAACGTGGCCAGCGGGGCGCCTTTGGCGGCAACGCCGTCAGCCTTGACCAGACTCTGCACGGTGCCGTCGCGCGGCATGGTGATAGCCATGCCCGGTACGTTCACCAGGCCCGCCTGGGCGTGGCTGACGAAGTACATGCCGTACACCGACTTGAAGATGAAGCCGAATGCCGCCAGGCCGACGATAAAAATCGCCAGGCTGAAGGTCACGGCCCGCAGGCGGCCCAGGGCGGTCATGCCACCGTTGTCGTCCTTCTGCTTGCGCGCCTTGGTGAAGTTGTCGCGTTGCAAAGTCGCCAGCACATCGCCGACGCCGACGATGTCGCCGGCCAGGTGCGAGGTGATGATGTGACGCAGCGTCGAGATGTCCCGAGGCTCCAGATTCTGGAACTGGCAACCGGTACGACCGGTCTGGCGGTCGTAGGAGCGAACCTGCAGTTCCACGTCCATGGCCAGGCCAAGGTTGTCGATCACGAATTGCAGGCGGCCTTTGTACGCTTCGCCGACCTTGAGCGGCATCTGGCCGGCGTTGAAGCACAGGCCTCCGGCCGACAGGTCCAGGACCTTGACTTCCATGGGGGTACGGTCGGGACCGAAGAAGCGCAATTTGGCCGGGATTTTCACTCGGGCGTGTTGGCGCTGGGCTTCGGATTCATGCACTACGTTGACATTCACGGCGGTGTTCATAGGGGCGATTTCCTAGTTAATTCAGGCGAGTTCGGTCAGACCATCATCAGCAGCACGGCAACGAAAACGCTGCCGGCGGAGAAGGTCATGGTCCGAGACGACCAAGTGTTGAACCAACGTTGAAAGCTGGCGAGATCACGGGTCAGATGGGTGGGCTGGCGAGTCCAGGACTGTTGGTCGAGGCGGAAGAACACGTAGATCTTCACCAGCGCGCCAACGATCTGGTTGTAATACAGAATCGCCGGGTAGGCCGGACCGATCCGGTGTCCGGAGCACGACAGCAACAGGGTCAAGAGCAACCGAGTGATGCCGATCCACAGCAGGTACACCAGGATGAACGCGGTGCCGTACTTGAAGCTGGCAATCAGCGCCACGGTCAGGCCCAGCAGCGAGGTCCACATCGACACGCGCTGGTCGAACAGCACCACCGAAGTGAACAGGCCCAGACGCTTCATGCCCAGGCCCAGTGCCCGGGAGTTCTGCCGCAGGTTGTTGCCATACCAGCGGAACATCAGCTTGCGACTGGCCTTGATGAAGCTTTTTTCCGGCGGGTGCTCGACGGTGTTGATCGCCGCATCGGGTACGTAGAACGTGTCGTAGCCCAGGCGCATCAGGCTGAACCAGCTCGATTTGTCGTCGCCGGTGAGAAACTTGAAGCGGCCCAGGCGCCAGTGTTGCAGCGAGTCGCTTTCCACGTCGGCGATGAAATCCGGGTTGGTGACCACGGTGGCGCGGAACACCGACATGCGGCCGGTCATGGTCAGCACACGCTTGGACAGGGCCATGGAGCACATGTTGATGTGGCGCTGAGCGAAGCGCAGTTTGTGCCATTCGCTCATGATGTAGCCGCCGCGCACCTCGCAGAACTCGTTGGTGGTCAGGCCGCCGACGTTGCCGAACAGCTGGAACCACGGCACGGTCTTGCGCACCACGCCTTCGCCGAGCACGGTATCGCCATCGATCACGGCGACCACTGCACGGTCGTCCGGCAAGTGGCGGGAGATGGCGCGGAAACCGAAGGCCAGGCCGTCACGCTTGCCGGTGCCAGGAATGCGCACGAAGTCCAGCTTGACGTGCTCTGGCGGGTTCATGCGGGCCCAGAGGCTCTTGACCAGTAGTTCGTCGGACATTTCCACGATGGAGCAGACCACAGTGGTCGGCAGCCCGCAGTCGATGGCTTCGCGAATTACCGAACTGTAGACCTGGGCGGTCGTCAGCGCGTCGATCCGGAAGCTGGTGACCATCAGGTATACGTGGGACGGATCCGCCGCCTTGCCCAGCTTGCGTACCTTGCGGCGCAGATGCGGGTAGACGATGTACAGGAAGATCATGCCGCGCACGAAATGCGTCGCTCCCATGGAGTAACGCCAGATGCCCACGGCGCCGATCAGGAAAATGAAATCCTTGGATTCGGAATCGAACGTGGACGTGGGCAACGCCATGGCGATGCCCATCAATAAACTCAAGTAAAACAGCCAACCGGCGGCCTGAAGCAGGCCGTGCTTTAGCCTGTGCATAATCTGCATCCGTCTCTATCTCGGGCGGGCCTTGTGGGCGGCCCGATGGGTTAAGGCAGGCGAAAGGCCGGCCGGGCCTGGGCCCGGCCGGCAAACAGACTTACCAGCAGATGCCTTCGGTCCGGCCACTCGGGTTGGTGGCCTTGGACATGAAGCCAACCAGGTCGATGACCTGCTTGCCTTCCGGTACGTTCTCGGTCAGCGCGCGGAACTTCTCGTCGCGGTTGCCCAGGATGATGATGTCGGAGCTGTCGATCACCGAGTCGAAGTCGGAGTTGAGCAAGGACGAGACGTGAGGGATCTTCGACTCGATGTAATCCTTGTTCGCACCGTGGACGCGGGCGTATTCGACGTTGCTGTCGTAGATTTTCAGGTCGAAACCCTTGCCGATCAGCATTTCCGCCAGTTCCACCAGCGGGCTTTCACGCAGGTCGTCGGTGCCGGCCTTGAAGCTCAGGCCCAGCAGGGCGACTTTGCGCTTGTCGTGGCTGGAAACGATGTCGAAGGCGTTCTGCACCTGGGATTCGTTGCTGCGCATCAGCGAGTTGAGCAGCGGCGCTTCCACGTCCAGGGAACCGGCGCGGTAGGTCAGGGCGCGAACGTCCTTGGGCAGGCACGAGCCGCCGAAGGCGAAGCCTGGGCGCATGTAGTACTGGGACAGGTTCAGGGTCTTGTCTTGGCAGACCACGTCCATCACTTCACGGCCATCGACGCCGACTGCCTTGGCGATGTTGCCGATCTCGTTGGCGAAGGTCACCTTGGTGGCGTGCCAGACGTTGCAGGTGTACTTGATCATCTCGGCGACAGCGATGTCCTTGCGGATGATCGGCGCATCGAGCTCTTCGTACAGCGATTGCAGAACGTCGCCGGAGGCTTTGTCGAACTCGCCGATGACGGTCATCGGTGGCAGGTCGTAGTCCTTGATCGCGGTGCTTTCACGCAGGAACTCAGGGTTGACCGCGACGCCGAAATCGACACCGGCTTTTTTGCCGGAGCAGTCTTCCAGAATCGGGATGACCACATTCGCCACGGTGCCTGGCAGCACGGTGCTGCGAACCACGACGGTGTGGCGGGTGGTCTTGTCGCGCAGGACAAAACCGATCTCGCGGCACACCGCTTCGATGTAGTTGAGTTCCAGATCGCCGTTCTTCTTGCTCGGTGTACCGACGCAAATCATCGACAGGTCAGTATCACGAATCGCTTCGGCGAAGTTGGTGGTTCCGCGCAGACGGCCTGTTTCAATACCTTGTGCCAACAGCTCGCCCAGACCGGGTTCAACGATCGGCGATTTACCGGCGTTGATCATGTCGATTTTGTCTTTGGCGACATCTACGCCAACGACATCATGGCCCCGTGCAGACAGGCAACCGGCACATACTGCACCGACGTAACCCAAACCAAATATGCTAATGCGCATCGCATTTACCTCTGTTTTTCACGCCATTAAATGGCCGGAGTTAATAGTGTTCAGCGGTCATAGTGCACTCGGAAGTGTGGAATGCAGGCGCCACAGTGCCGTGTGCAGGCATACTAAGTTCCGAGTGTCTAAATAAGTGCACTCAAGTTGTGCGCAATGCGGCCTAGTTGTTATGACCTGCCCTGTTATGCAGCCAGTCCTCGTATTCGGGAACGTTCGTGCAAAGGTCCTTCACCTCCGATCCCTGGAAAAAAGCCCACAAAATCAGAAGCTTGTGTGCTCTGGCGAGCACGTTATAGGGGCGCAGCCTTGGCCTTGTAGGGGATAGTAATGGTGCGTTATCTCCTGTCCTTTATAAGATGGATCCAAATAGGCGACCGTTTCGCTAAATTGCCATGACAACTTGGTTACTTGGATCGACGGCCTATGTAAGTCATCTCTTACACGCACGGCGAGAATCGTTACGGGTGGTATGAGCCGTGCAATTTCACATAGTTCCGATCCGCTCATCGCGATTTTCGAAATTTTTCGAAATATTATGAAAGATGGCACTGACCTCATGATGATGGCACTCACCGTTTTGACCTTTGATAACGGGGAGTTAAGGGGGGTAGATATTTTTGTGCCACTACCGAATAAAAAATTTGGTGCCACTACGTAAAAAACTGACAGGTGTCGAGTGAAACAAAAGTTAGCGAGGGAAGGGGGCGATTTATTGGCGTCATGGAACTGACGAAGTGGGCGGGGAAGTTGGATGACGTGTTCGGGTTTGATCAAGGCCCCTGATCAAGGGGCCATATAAAGATGTGCTTTATTCGGGGGCATGGTCACGCAGGAACACCAGTTTGTCCGCGCTCGATTGTTGAGCATTGAAACGGTAGCCCTGGGCATCGAACTGCTTGAGTGCTGCTGGATCGTTGATGCGTTCCTGAATCACGAAGCGGCTCATCAGGCCGCGGGCCTTCTTGGCGTAGAAGCTGATGATTTTGTACTGGCCGTTCTTCAGGTCCTTGAACTCGGTATCAATGACCCGCGCTTTGAGCGCGCTGCGTTTGACCGCCGAGAAGTATTCATTGGAGGCTAGGTTCAACAGTATGTCGTCGCCCTGGTCAGCCAGCGCTTCGTTCAGCCATTCGCTGATGCGTGTGCCCCAGAAGGCATACAAGTCTTTGCCGCGGGCATTGGCCAGCTTCGTGCCCATCTCCAGGCGATAGGGTTGCATCAGGTCCAGTGGGCGCAGCAAGCCATAAAGACCGGAGAGCATGCGCAGATGCTCCTGGGCATAGTCGAAATCGGCTTCGGCAAAGCTTTGTGCATCGAGGCCGGTGTACACATCACCCTTGAAAGCCAGCAGAGCCTGTTTGGCATTGGCCGGGGTGAACGCCGGCGTCCAGCTGCCGAATCGTGCGGCATTGAGACCGCCGATCTTGTCGGAGACGTGCATCAGCTCGCTGATCTGTGCCGGCGAGAGTTCGCGCAACTGTTCGATCAGTTCCTGGGAATGATCCAGGTACTGCGGCTGGGTAAAACGCTCGGTGGCCGGCGGTGTTTCGTAATCGAGGGTCTTGGCGGGGGAAATCACCATCAGCATGCAATCGTCTCCTTCAAAGGTGCGGCGATTCTAGGGGGTTGTCCGGGTGGACTCCAGCTATTGGGGTGATAGGTGATGGATGGGCAAGCCTTGCTCCCACCGAGTCCTCTGACCACAAGGGTATTGCGTCAGGATCGGCTATGATGCGGCGCGGGTTTTGTTATGGAGACATCCCTTTTGCGCATCGTCCTTCTATTGTCGGCCTGGTTCCTGAGTTTCGCGGCCATTGCCGCACCCAGCGACATCGCCACCCTGGACCGCAGCACCTGGCCGGAACAGCTCACCAGCCCGACGCTGTTCGACGTGGCCTCGCGAGCCGAGATCCTGATGTTCGCCCGGGTCCTGCTGGACACCGATGCCATGGACGAAATCGCCCTCAAGCAGCACCTGGGGCTGCGCACAATCAATATGGCGGCGATCGACACCCTGCGCGCGCGGTTGTGGCAGCGACTGCTGAGCAACTACAACTTCGCTCAGCAAAGCTGCGATCAGGACGCTTCGTTCTGTTTTCTGGTGGAAGACCTGGCGACGTTGCGCGAAGAGGCGGGCAGGCTCACGCTCGATGAAAACTCCTACTACATCAAGTGGGCTGAGCCGAGCCGGATCTTCCACGCTCAATATCTGGACGAGTTGCTGCGCAAGGCCGCGTTGTTTCCGCAGACCAGCAGCGAAATTGCGCGTTTCGGCGATTACGAGCGCAACGGTGATGATCTGAATGACCGGCTGTTCCTGCTGACCTTCGACAGCGCGGCCAACATCACGCCGGACAATACCCCGTGGCTGACTGAATACCTGCGCAAGTCGAACATGAACGGCACCTTCTTCGTGCTGGGCAAGGACATCCAGGCGCGGCTTGCAGAGCGCTCGGTCAACCACCTCCAGGCCTTGTATTCGGGGCAATGCGTCGGTGTCCAGGGTTGGGAGTTCCGCTCCCACAGCCATTGGCAGGATTGGCAGGACTCGGTGCGGCGCAGCGTCGATCTGGTCAAGGGCAAGCTGCCGGAAAACTACGTGCCGCTGTTCCGCCCGCCCCAGGGCCAGCGCCGTGGCGATGCCGGCGCATTTTTCCGCAACCAGGGCCTGCAAGTGGCGCTCTGGGATATCGATCCTCAGGACAGCGCCGGCCGGCTCAACCCCGAGCAAAGCGCTCAGCGCACACTGACCCTGATGCTGTTGTGGCGCCGCGGCGTGATCAATTTCAACGTCAAGCAGGATGCGCTGAAAACGGCGCTGCCCTGGCTCATTACGCAAACGGCGCAAAGCGGGATCGGCTGGGAAGATTGTCGGGTCGCGTTTCGCTGATTTGGCCAAAGGCCCGGAAACACTGGGGGAGGAGGAGAATTCGGCGCACTTTCATGACGACCGGACTTCCGACTTTAACGGCGCAACGGCGCAACGCCAAGCGTTATTCGTCACTCTGAAAAATAAACTTCAAAAAAGCGTCAAAGTGCTTTTTCCTGTCATGTGTTTTGGAGTATCAAGAAGTCAGACCGCCGAAACCTGCAACACAGGTGGCGTCTTCCAAGACCCAGTTGTGTGCAGTTCACCTCAAGCCTTGCGGGTGAATTCGGTGGCTACTTCGAGGCGCAGCACTGTCACGGTATTGCGTCGAATGGCCCCCACAAAGGTGACCGAGTATGGATGACCACGGACGTAGCCCTTCCTCCAACCAGCCAATCCTCTATGTACTCGATACCAACGTATTGATCCACGATCCAAACGCACTCCTGAACTTCGAAGAACACCATGTTGCCATCCCGATGACCGTGCTCGAGGAGCTGGACAAGCTCAAGAGCGGGCATCACAGCGTCGCCGCCGAATGCCGGCAGGCGATCCGCCTGATCGACAAGACCCTGGGAGACGCGTCGCCCGAGGACGTTGAACTGGGTGTGCCGATCCAGCGTGGCAAAAGTGGTCCCAAAGGCCTGCTCTCGATCCTGATGAGCAAGCGCACCGAACCCAACCTGGTGCTGCCCGAACACCTGAACGACAACATCATCATCAACCAGTTGATCGACCTGCACGCGCGCAACCAGGATCAGGCCGTGGTTCTGGTGACCAAAGACATCAACATGCGCCTCAAGGCCCGCGCCTGCGGGATCGCGGCGGAGGACTACAGCACCGACCAATTGGTCGACGACGTATCACTGCTGCCCAACGGCTATCACACCATGACCGGCTCCTTCTGGGACCGGGTGAGCAAGGTCGAGACCCGTCAGGACCATGGTCGCACCTGGCACCAGGTGCAGTTGATCGACAATCTGCCGGCGGTGCACATCAATGAGTTCATCATCGACGAACAGGGTTTCGTCGGCTGGATCAAGGAAATCCAGGTCGACAAGCTGCTGATTCTCGATCTGCACCAGGAACCCCTGCTGCATCAGGAGGCCTGGGGCCTCAAGCCGCGGGATATCTACCAGAGCCTGGCCTTGTTCGCCTTGCTCGACCCGGATATCCACCTGGTCAACCTGTCCGGCGCCGCCGGTTCGGGCAAGACCATCCTGGCGCTGGCCGCCGCCATCGAACAGACCATGGTCAGCAAGCGCTACCGGCGCATCATCGCCACCCGTAGCGTGCAGGGCCTGGACCAGGAAATCGGCTTTTTGCCCGGCACCGAAGCGGAAAAAATGGAGCCTTGGCTGGGCGCCATCACCGATAACCTTGAAGCCTTGCACATGGATGACGAAAGCACTCATGGCAGCGTCGACTACATCCTCAGCAAAGTGCCGTTGCAGTTCAAATCCCTCAACTACATTCGCGGCCGCAGCTTCCAGCAGAGCCTGATCCTGATCGACGAATGCCAGAACCTCACCCCGCACCAGATGAAAACCATCATCACCCGTGCTGGCGCCGGTTCCAAAGTGGTGTGCCTGGGCAACCTGGCACAGATCGACACCCCTTACCTGTCCGCGACCAGTTCCGGGCTGACCTACCTGACCGAACGCTTCAAAGACTTCCCCAACGGGGTCCACATCACCCTGCAGGGCGTACCGCGCTCGATCCTGGCCGAATACGCCGAATCTCACCTGTAACTGACCATCAGAACCGGGCGACCTCAAGGTCGCCCGGTTTTTTTATGACTGTACGAAAACCCTGTGGGAGCGAGCAGGCTCGCGATAGCGGTGCATCAGCCACTATTTTTATCTGATACACCGCCTTCGCGAGCAAGCCCGCTCCCACAGGAGGATTTGCGGTGATTGGGCAATTGCGCTCGCCACAGGTGCGACAATCAGGCCTGCCGGAATCTGACTCACAGGTTTACAATCGATGCTCCCGATCAGGAGTAACCCTGTGCTGACTCATCTCGATTCCCAAGGTCGCGCCAACATGGTCGATGTGACCGACAAGGCCGTGACGTTCCGTGAAGCCACGGCCGAAGCCTTTGTGCGCATGCTGCCCGAAACACTGCAGATGATCGTCAGCGGTGGTCATCCCAAAGGCGATGTGTTCGCCGTTGCGCGCATTGCCGGCATTCAGGCGGCGAAAAAAACCAGTGACCTGATTCCGCTCTGCCATCCGCTGATGCTCACCAGCGTCAAGGTCGAGCTCAATGCCGAAGGCGAGGACCGGGTGCGCATCGTTGCCCGTTGCAAACTGTCGGGGCAGACCGGCGTGGAGATGGAAGCCCTCACCGCCGCCAGTGTTGCTGCGCTGACCATCTACGACATGTGCAAGGCCGTGGATCGGGGCATGACCATTGAAGGCGTGCGGGTGCTGGAGAAACTCGGCGGCAAGAGCGGCCACTTCCAGGCGGATGCACCATGAAAATTACCGTGAAGTTCTTTGCGCGTTATCGCGAAGCGTTGGGCGTTGATTCGCAGAAGGTCGAGGGCGATTTCTCCACGGTGGACGACGTGCGGATACTGTTGGCCGCGCGTGAAGGTTTCGATGTCTTGAAAGAACAAAACCTGATGTGCGCCCGCAACGAAGACCTGTGCCAGCTCGACGAGCCGCTGGTCGATGGTGACGAAGTGGCATTCTTTCCCACCGTGACCGGAGGCTGAGCCATGGCGATTCGGGTGCAAGCCGATCCGTTCGACCCGGGCGTCGAAGTCAACGCGATGCACGCGGCCAATGTTGGCGTGGGGGCGGTGGTGAGTTTTGTCGGCTACGTGCGTGACTTCAATGACGGCCTTGATGTGTCCGGGATGTTCCTGGAGCACTACCCGGGCATGACTGAAAAAGCCTTGGGCAAGATCGTCGCCGAGGCCGAGCAGCGCTGGCCGTTGCTCAAGCTGGAGGTCCTGCATCGCATCGGTGCCCTGGAGCCGGGCGAACCGATCGTCTTCGTGGCGGCCGCCAGTGCCCATCGCCAGGCGGCATTCGACGCCTGCGCCTTTGTCATGGACTACCTCAAGACCCGTGCGCCGTTCTGGAAAAAAGAAAACACCGCCGATGGCCCGCGCTGGGTCGAGGGGCGCGACAGTGATCATGCGGCGGCGGATCGCTGGAAGCGGTAGATAGCCTGTTGCTGATTCATTGCCTGCCAACCGCTATCGCGAGCAGGCTCGCTCCCACAAGGGATCCAGGTTGTACACAGTATTCGTGTTCGACGCAGGCCTCCTGTGGGAGCGAGCCTGCTCGCGATGAGGCCATTAGCCTCCCATCACTTTTCGCGGTTGCCCCAATTGACGATATGTACATTAAAGTCCAGTATGGATTTATAAGTACATAAAATCCGTCGCTTCACCTTTCTCTGCCAAAACCAACAACAAATCCGCGAGAGATCGATCATGAAAAAGCTCCCCCTCATCACCGGCCTGGCCTTGAGCCTGCTGGCCTCCAGCAGCCTGTTCGCCGCCGACAAGACCTTGCGTATCGGCATTGAAGCGGCGTATCCGCCGTTTGCTTCCAAGACCTCCGAAGGAAAGATCGAGGGCTTTGACTATGACATTGGCAACGCGCTGTGCGCGCAGATGAAGGTCAAGTGCCAGTGGATCGAAAGTGAGTTTGACGGGCTGATTCCGTCGCTCAAGGTGAAGAAAATCGACATGGCGCTGTCGTCCATGACCATCACCGAAGAGCGCAAGAAGTCGGTGGATTTTACTCACAAGTACTACTTCACCTCGTCGCGGCTGGTCATGAAGGAGGGCGCGGTGGTCGATGATCAGTACGCCAGTCTCAAAGGCAAGACCGTGGGTGTGCAACGGGCGACCACCACCGACCGCTTCGCTACGGAGGTCTTCGAACCCAAGGACGTGACAGTCAAGCGCTACAGCAACAACGAAGAAATCTACATGGACCTGGCGTCCGGTCGACTGGACGCGATATTCGCTGACACCATCCCGCTGGAGGATTTTCTGTCGATGCCCCGGGGCAAGGGCTACGCGTTTGTCGGGCCGGAGCTCAAGGACCCGAAATACGTCGGTGAAGGCGCGGGTATCGCGGTGCGCAAGGGCAATACCCAACTGGTGTCGGACTTGAACAAGGCCATCGACGGGATTCGGGCCAGTGGGGAGTATCAGAAGATTCAGGCCAAGTATTTCAAGTCGGATATCTATGGCGACTGATTGATCGTTATCGCGAGCAGGCTCGCTCCCACATTGGATCTCATTGAACACAAATAGCGTGTTCGACACAGACCCCCTGTGGGAGCGAGCCTGCTCGCGATGAGGCTAGGTCAGGCAAGAAAAACCTCAGCCCTTCAACTCCTTCAAATGCTTGTAAACCGTCGCTCGTCCCATGTTCAGCACATTGGCCACATAGTTGGACGCGCTCTTGCCCTTGAACGCGCCTTCGGCATGCAGCGCCAGCACCAGTTCGCGTTTATGGTCGCGGGTCAGCAGGTTCAGGCTCAACTGACGCTCGCGCATCCAGGCGTGGAGGAAGGTGTTGATCCGTTCCTGCCAGTCATCGCGAAACAGTGAGTCCGGTTGCGGGATCAACTTGCCCGGCGACAGGAACAGGTCCAGCGCGGCCTTGGCATTCTCGAACAGCGAAATATTCAGATTGATGCACAGCACCGCCAGCGGGCGCCCCCCTGCATCGCGTAGGACGCTGCTGAGGCTGCGGATTTTCTGCCCGTCCCAATTGAGTTTTTCGTATGGGCCGATGTTCCGTTCGCTGATCTCTTCGCTGAGCATGTCCTCCAGGGACGAGTCATCCCCTATCACGCGCTTGGACAGGTTGTTGGCGATGTAGTCGACTTTCTGCGTACGCAGGTCGTGCAGCACCACTTCGGCGTGAGGGTAGAACAGCGTGGCGATGGCGTCGGCGATGGTGCGGAAATTATCCAGTGTCGGATCAGGTTGCGGGGCATTCATGACAGGGCTCCGGGCAGCGTCAGCGCCCCGTGAAGCAGGGGCGCGCAGGAGTGTGCCGCAATCGTGGCGATGCGTCACCTGGGTGGGTTCAAGCCAGGCGTGCCGGCGACAGCTGGGTGGTGCTCAGGCCGAAACGGGTCAAGGTCTCGGGCAATGGCTCACCGCGCACCAGGGCCGCGCTGGCCTGACCCATGGCCGGGGACGTCTGGATGCCGTAGCCGCCCTGGGCCGCGACCCAGAACAACCCCGGTACCTGGGGATCGAAACCGGACAAGAGGTCGCCGTCGGGGACGAAACTGCGCAACCCGGCCCAGGTGCGGGTCGGACGGCGGATGGTCAGGGTGGTGGCTTCTTCGATCTGGTAGATGCCCATGGCAATGTCCAGTTCTTCAGGCTGCACGTCGTGAGGTTCCACCGGATCGGCATTTGCCGGCGAGCCGAGGAACATGCCGGCGTCGGGCTTCATATAGAACGACTCGTCGAGGCTCACCAGCATCGGCCAGTCATGAATGTCCACGCCCTCGGGGCCGGCAAAAATGAATGCCGCCCGCCGCTTGGGTTGCAGGCCCAGCTTGCGCGCGCCGGCCATTTCGGCGATGTGATCGGCCCAGGCGCCGGCCGCGTTGATCAGCACCGGAGCGCTGAAGGTCTGGCCAGCGGTTTCTACCTGCCACATCCCCTGATCGTCGCGGCTCAGGCCCAGCACTTCGGTGTCGGTGTGCACCTGACCGCCGTTGCGGCGGATACCGCGCAGGTAGCCTTGGTGCAGCGCATCGGTGTCGATGTCACAGGCGGTGGGGTCGTAGATTGCACCATGCACCTTGTCCCGTCGCAGGATCGGCAGTCGCACACAGGCTTCTTCGGCGCTGAGTAGCTGCATCTGCGGCACCGTGGCCTTGGCGCTGAGGTACTGGTTGTTCAGCTCGGCCGGGTCGCCGGTGAAATCCACGGTCATTTCGCCCCGTGGGGTGAGCAGCGGGTGCTCGCAGAAACCGGCCGGTGGGGCGTCGAAAAAGTCACGGCTGGCCTGGGTCAGCGCCCGCACCTGAGGCGTGCCATAGGCCGCGCTGTACAGCGCCGCCGAGCGCCCTGTGGAGTGGTAGCCCGGATGGGATTCGCGCTCGAGCACAATGACCCGACCGTGGGGGGCCAGCCAGTAACCGGTGGAAGCACCGGCGATGCCACCGCCGATGATGATGAAGTCTGCTGAGGTCATGAAGCTCTCCTGTGGAGCGCGGTGCCGGGAGTTAGTAAAACCTTGTGGGGAAATTGGCTGTGTCAGTTGTGCAACTGATAAAGCGCATTCGCCAGCGCAACGTCTTCCAACCCCAGGCCGATGGAGCGGAAAAACACATGGCGCTCATAGCCGGGACGCGCTACGTGTTCGCTGAGCAGTTCAGGCAAATCCCCAACCAGGCGTGACGCGTCCCAGCCGTGCTGTTCAGCGGCAATCAACATTTCACCGGCCGAACCGGGGGTGGTCTGACGATAGTCACAGAACACGTCCATGTCGTTGAGGCTCTGGGGGGGCACTTCGTGGGCACGCGGAGCATTGGTGCTGATGGAGGTAATCAGGGCTGGCTTGCTCAGTGTCTGTGGGTCGAGCACTGCCTTGGCGGACGAGGTGCAGAGCATCACCACATCGGCGTCGTGCAGCGCCGCTTCAAGGCTGGCAGCGATTTGCAGGCGCGGATCCAGCTCGGTGAGCGAAGCACGCTCTTGCGCCGATTTATTCTGCAGGCTGGGCGAATAGAGGCTGATGCTTTGCCAATCCCGCAGACCCTTGACGTATTGCACGTGGGCCCTTGCCACTGCGCCGCTGCCGATGACTGCCAAGCGCCGGGCCTGGAATGGGGCAAGGGCATCCACGGCGACGGCAGTGGTGGCTGCGGTGCGGGCGGTCGTCAGTTCGGCGGCGTCGCACAGCAGCAGTGGCTGGCCGGTCTGCATCGACATCAGCAGGGTCCAGGCGGTCACCAATGGACCTTGCTCGCGCACGATATACGGTGAGGTCTTGACCCCGTAGACCTGCTCTTCAGCCAGCACGCCCAGGTAGTTGATGAAATCCCCGGCGCCTTGGGGAAACTCCACAAGTTGCTGGGGCGGTTGGACGGCCTGTCCGGCGGCGAGGTCGTGGAACAGCTTGCGTAAAATCTGCGGTACGTCGACTTGGCCGAGCAGCTCTCGGGCCTGGGCTTGGGTCATCACGTAGGGCGTGCTGGACATCGGGACTCCGGGGTGCTTTGTGTAAACTAATTTGTCCATTATGGACTTATAGTTCTGTTGGGCAATATCCCGGACGAAAAAAAAGCGCAGCGTTAGCGGCTGCGCTTTCTGGTTCCTGACGACGGTTAAGGGCGTTTGCGCTCAACCGGCCGAAGTAGATGAGTCGGTGGGGTTTCGCAATTGATCTTCTTCCCCAGCAACGCTTCGATGGACGGCAACTGATAGGAGTCATCCTCACCGGCGAAGCTGATCGATACGCCAGCGGCGCCTGCACGCCCAGTACGCCCGATCCGGTGCACATAGTCATCCGGCACTTCCGGCAGGGTGAAGTTGATCACGTGGCTGATCCCGTCGATATGAATCCCGCGCCCGGCCACATCGGTGGCCACCAGCACACGGATCTTGCCTTCGCGAAAGCCTTCCAGCGTCTTGATACGCTTGTGTTGCGGCACGTCGCCCGACAACTGGGCGGCGTTGACGCCATCGCGTACCAGGCGCTCCTCGATACGACGTACTTCGTCCTTGCGGTTGGCGAACACCATCACGCGCTCCCAACCGTTGTCGTTGACCAGGTTGTAGAGCAGCTTGTACTTGTCGGCGCCGGCCACAGCGTAGATGTGCTGCTCGACGTTTTCGCTCGCGACGTTCAGCGCCTCGATCTCGACGATGGACGGGTCGGTGGTCCATTGCTTGGCCAGGTTCATCACGTCTTCGGTGAACGTGGCGGAAAACAGCAGGGTCTGGCGTTCGCTTTTCGGTGGGGTCTGGCGAATGATCTGGCGCACTTGCGGGATGAAACCCATGTCGAGCATGCGGTCGGCTTCGTCCAGCACCATCACTTCGACCATGTCCAGGTGCACATCGCCGCGCTGGTTGAAGTCCAGCAGGCGTCCCGGTGTTGCCACCAGAATGTCGCAGTGACGGGCTTCGAGGTGCTTGAGCTGCTTGTCGAAGTCCATGCCGCCGACGAACGTCATGACGTTCAGTCCGGTGTACTTGGTCAGGTCGGCGGCGTCCTTGGCGATCTGCACCACCAGCTCGCGGGTCGGTGCGATGATCAGCGCCCGTGGCTCGCCCATGTAGCGTTCTTTGGGCGGCGGGGTCTGCAGCAACTGGGTAATGATGGAAATCAGGAACGCGGCGGTCTTGCCGGTACCGGTCTGGGCGCGGCCGATGGCATCTTTACCGGCGAGGGTGAATCCCAGCACCTGCGCCTGGATTGGCGTGCAGTAGGGGAAGCCCAGGTCCTGGATGGCATGCATCAGTTCAGGGGCGAGTTTGAAATCATGGAAGCGGGTCTTGCCTTCCTGGGGTTCTACGACGAAATCCTCGAGCTTCCAGGCGACGACCGGCGGTTTTGGGGCGCGCTCGCGGCGTGGCTTGGGGGCTTCGTTGTGTGGCTGTTGCGGCGCGGGAGCGACAGGCGCGGTGGCCGCGTCTTTTTCTGTGTTCGCAACAGGCGTTGTCCGCCGCGGCTTTTTTTGCACCTCGGCACGACTCGGGCTGTGGGCAGGTGCGCTGGGGCCAGGCACGAGCTGCTCGGCCTCGCTTTTACCGAACATCTTCTTGAGTGCTTTGAGCACGGTCATCTCATCGATTGGTTAAGGAATGTACGCCGGCCAGTGTAATGCAAGAAACGGGCGCGGCGTAGTGTGATCGTCAAGGGGTTGACATGTCCTCACGCCCGCTTAGCGCAACCGCTCGCTCAGCCAGGTGCCGATGTCGCGAATCTCTTCGGGTAACACTTCATGGCCCATTGGGTATTCTTGCCATGTCACGGTGACACCATGCTGTTTCAAATACTCTTTCGCGGTCCGCCCCATGGGGTTGAGTACCACTTCGTCGTACTGGCCGTGTAGCGCCAATACCGGAATGCGCTGCTGGCTGGCCGACAATTGCAGTTCTTCGCTGAAAGTCGGTGCATAAGTGGACAGCGCGACTACGCCCCCCAATGGACCCTGCCATTTCACGAACGCGGTGTGATAGACCACCGCGCCGCCTTGGGAGAAACCTGCGAGGAAAATCCGCGAGGCGTCTATTCCAAGGGCTCGCTGGGCTTCGATCAGGTCGATGACCCGCTGCGCCGACACTTCCAGCTGTTGCTCGTCGATGGCCCGCGCGGGGCTCAGGGCGCGGATATCGTACCAACTCGGCATGGCGTAGCCGCCGTTGATGCTCACCGGCTGGGTCGGCGCTTGAGGCAGAACGAAACGTGTCGTGAGCAGGCTTTGCTGCAGCATTTCGGCCACCGGCAGGAAGTCGTAACGATCGGCGCCCAGGCCGTGGAGCCAGATGACGCACGCGTCGGCGGTGCCGCTGGGCTCGAGAATCAAGGGGTCGGTCATGGTCTGCTCCAAATCTGTGCGGGCGCGCTCATTCAGTGCGTTATTACAGTGCGGGCCCGGTGCCTCAGTTAATTAGATGTCGCAATCTTAAAAGTTTTTGTCTTGACGTGTCTCATAAGGGTCAAGCGCAGCGGTGTGGTACGGCGTTTGCTTTGAGGTAGCTTGAGTGATGATTCTTACGCTGCGCGGTAACACTATCAGCTTGACGCGCCGCATGGGATATCAGAAATCCGGTGATGGATGTTCGCCAATAGCCGCTACGGGCTTCGCGAACGTGAAGGGCTACAGCCCGTTCGGCCGATTGGTGAGAGATGAGGCAGGCGCCCTGTTTAGGGGCATTCTCATTATTAGACTCATAGCGAAGGTCCAGACGTCGGTTGACCCTAAAAAAAGCCAACAAGGGTCTGCAATGCCCCATAAGGGTGCGACAGGGCTCGAGCTCCGACACAACAAGAGCAAAACTGGAGGTTTGAATGAAGTTACTGAAATCCACCCTGGCCGTCGTGACTGCAGCAGCAGTGCTCGGCGTCAGCGGGTTCGCTCAGGCGGGTGCAACCCTGGATGCCGTACAGAAGAAAGGCTTTGTGCAATGCGGCGTGAGTGATGGCTTGCCGGGTTTCTCGGTACCCGATGCAAGTGGCAAGATTCTCGGCATTGACGCGGACTTCTGCCGTGCCGTGGCGGCTGCTGTGTTTGGCGATGCGACTAAGGTGAAGTTCAGCCAGTTGAACGCCAAGGAGCGCTTCACCGCGCTGCAGTCCGGCGAAATCGACATCCTTTCGCGCAACACCACCATGACCAGTTCCCGTGACGCGGGCATGGGCCTGAAATTTCCAGGCTTCATCACCTACTACGACGGCATCGGCTTCCTGGTAAACAACAAGCTGGGCGTCAAGAGCGCCAAGGAACTGGACGGTGCAACCATCTGCATCCAGGCCGGTACCACTACCGAGCTGAACGTCTCCGACTACTTCCGTGGCAATGGCCTCAAATACACCCCGATCACCTTCGACACCTCCGATGAAAGCGCCAAGTCGCTGGAATCCGGTCGTTGCGACGTGCTGACCTCCGACAAGTCCCAGCTGTTTGCCCAGCGCAGCAAGCTGGCCGCGCCGAAGGACTACGTGGTTCTGCCGGAAACCATTTCCAAGGAACCACTGGGCCCGGTCGTGCGTAACGGCGATGACGAGTGGCTGGCCGTTGTGCGCTGGACTGGCTACGCCATGCTCAACGCCGAAGAAGCCGGCATCACTTCGAAGAACGTTGAAGCTGAAGCCAAATCCACCAAGAACCCGGACGTCGCCCGTATGCTCGGCGCTGACGGTGAATATGGTAAAGACCTGAAGCTGCCCAAAGACTGGGTTGTCCAGATCGTCAAACAAGTCGGTAACTACGGTGAAGTGTTCGAGCGCAACCTCGGCAAAGGCACCCCGCTGGAAATCGATCGCGGCCTGAACGCGCTGTGGACCAACGGCGGCATTCAATACGCACCACCAGTGCGCTGATGGTTCTATCACCCGGTGGGCCAACCACCGGGTGATGTTCTGTTCCATTCTTTGCGGGGCACTTCATGCAAAATTCAATCGGCGCACCTAAGCAGAGGCTTAGCCTCAGCGATCCACGCGTGCGTGCCTGGGTATTTCAGATCGTCACCATTGTGGCGGTGGTTTCACTGGGCTGGTTTCTGTTCGACAACACGCAAACCAACCTAGAGCACCGGGGCATCACCTCCGGCTTCAGCTTTCTGGAGCGCAGTGCCGGGTTCGGCATCGCTCAAACCCTGATCGACTACACCGAAGCGGACAGCTATGCCCGCGTCTTTGTCATCGGGTTGCTCAACACTCTGCTGGTGACGTTCATCGGCGTGATCCTGGCGACGATTCTCGGTTTCATTGTCGGCGTGGCCCGACTGTCGAAAAACTGGATCATCGCCAAAGTGGCAACGGTGTATGTGGAGGTTTTCCGTAATATCCCGCCACTGCTGCAGATCCTGTTCTGGTACTTCGCGGTATTCCTCACCATGCCGGGGCCCCGCGCCGCCCATAACTTCGGCGACACCTTCTTTGTCAGCAGCCGGGGCCTGAACATGCCGGCCGCGCTGGTGGCGGACGGGTTTTGGCCATTCGTGATCAGCGTCGTGCTGGCCATCGTCGCCATCGTGCTGATGACCCGCTGGGCCAACAAGCGTTTCGAAGCCACGGGTGAGCCGTTCCATAAATTCTGGGTGGGCCTGGCGCTGTTCCTGGTAATCCCGGCGCTGTGCGCCCTGGTCTTCGGAGCCCCTGTGCACTGGGAAATGCCGGAACTCAAGGGCTTCAACTTCGTCGGTGGCTGGGTGCTGATTCCCGAATTGCTGGCATTGACGTTGGCACTGACGGTGTACACCGCGGCGTTCATCGCCGAGATCGTGCGTTCGGGCATCAAGTCGGTCAGCCACGGCCAGACCGAAGCCGCCCATTCCCTGGGCCTGCGTAACGGTCCGACCTTGCGCAAGGTGATCATCCCGCAAGCCCTGCGCGTGATCATCCCGCCGCTGACCAGCCAATACCTGAACCTGGCGAAGAACTCCTCGCTGGCGGCCGGTATCGGTTATCCGGAAATGGTTTCGCTGTTTGCCGGTACGGTGCTGAACCAGACCGGGCAGGCGATCGAAGTTATTGCGATCACCATGAGCGTGTACCTGGCGATCAGTATCAGCATTTCCCTGCTGATGAACTGGTACAACAAGCGCATTGCGCTGATCGAGCGGTGAGGAAAAACGCGCATGACATCCCATACTTTCAAACCTGACATGCCCCCACCGAGCAGTAGCATCGGCGTGGTGGCGTGGATGCGCGCGAACATGTTCTCCAGCTGGCTCAACACCTTGCTGACGTTGTTTGCGTTCTACCTGATTTACCTGGTCGTTCCACCGATCATCAGTTGGGCGATCCTCGACGCCAACTGGGTCGGCACCACACAGGCTGACTGCACCAAGGAGGGCGCCTGCTGGGTGTTCATCCAGCAGCGCTTCGGCCAGTTCATGTACGGCTACTATCCGACGGACCTGCGCTGGCGCGTGGACCTGACCGTGTGGCTGGCGGTCATCGGCGTGGCTCCGCTGTTCATCTCGCGCTTCCCGCGCAAGGCGGTCTACGGCCTGAGTTTCCTGGTGCTGTATCCGATCATCGCCTGGTGCCTGTTGCACGGTGGTGTATTCGGCTTGACCACCGTGCCGACCAGCCAATGGGGCGGCCTGATGCTGACCCTGGTGATCGCCACCGTCGGTATCGCCGGGGCTTTGCCGTTGGGCATCGTGCTGGCTTTGGGGCGGCGTTCGAACATGCCGGCGATTCGTGTGGTCTGCGTGACCTTCATCGAATTCTGGCGCGGCGTGCCGTTGATCACGGTGCTGTTCATGTCCTCGGTGATGCTGCCGCTGTTCCTGCCTGAAGGCATGAACTTCGACAAGCTGCTGCGGGCACTGATCGGCGTGATCCTGTTCCAGTCGGCCTACGTGGCTGAAGTGGTGCGTGGCGGCTTGCAAGCCATTCCCAAAGGTCAGTACGAAGCGGCCGCGGCGATGGGCCTGGGCTACTGGCGCAGCATGGGCCTGGTGATTCTGCCGCAAGCCCTGAAGATGGTGATCCCGGGTATCGTCAACACCTTCATCGCGTTGTTCAAGGACACCAGCCTGGTGATCATCATCGGCCTGTTCGACCTGCTCAACAGCGTGAAACAAGCTGCCGCCGACCCGAAATGGCTGGGCATGGCCACCGAAGGCTATGTGTTCGCCGCCCTGGTGTTCTGGATTTTCTGTTTTGGTATGTCCCGCTATTCCATGCATTTGGAACGCAAGCTGGACACTGGCCACAAGCGTTAGGAGCGTAGTTTATGAGTGAAGCGATCAAACAGCCTGTGAGCCCTGAAGGCATTATTCAGATGCAGGGCGTGAACAAGTGGTACGGCCAGTTCCACGTGTTGAAAGACATCAACCTGAACGTCCAGCAGGGCGAGCGTATCGTGCTGTGCGGCCCGTCGGGTTCCGGCAAGTCCACCACCATCCGTTGCCTCAACCGCCTGGAAGAACACCAGCAGGGTCGCATCGTGGTCGATGGCGTGGAACTGACCAACGACCTCAAGCAGATCGAAGCGATCCGCCGTGAAGTCGGCATGGTGTTCCAGCACTTCAACCTGTTCCCGCACTTGACCATCCTGCAGAACTGCACCCTGGCGCCGATGTGGGTGCGCAAGATGCCCAAGCGCAAGGCCGAGGAAATCGCCATGCATTACCTGGAGCGCGTACGCATTCCAGAGCAGGCGCACAAATACCCGGGCCAGCTCTCCGGCGGCCAGCAGCAGCGTGTGGCCATCGCCCGTGCCCTGTGCATGAAACCGAAAATCATGCTGTTCGATGAACCGACTTCAGCGCTCGACCCGGAAATGGTGAAAGAGGTTCTGGACACCATGATCGGCCTGGCCGAAGACGGCATGACCATGCTCTGCGTGACCCACGAAATGGGCTTTGCCCGCACCGTGGCCAACCGTGTGATCTTCATGGACAAGGGCGAAATCGTCGAACAGGCCGCGCCGAACGACTTCTTCGATAACCCGCAGAACGACCGCACCAAGCTGTTCCTGAGCCAGATTCTGCATTGATCCGGCCTTAGGCATTGAAATAGACCCGGACTTGTCCGGGTTTATTTTTGCCTGGGATTCAGGGTGTCAGAACGGTTGCCTGTTCCGGATGGCGGGTAGTCAACAACTGCTTCAAATCGGTGCCCTCGCTCAGTGCGAGTACTTCCGCCATCAGGTGGGGATGACGATCGAGCAGGCGCATCAGCATGAACAGTGGTTGCGGTGGGGCGACTTCGCCACGCTCGTAACGGGAAAAGGCGTTGTGTCCGCCGCCAGACAGCAGTTTCACCGCGTCTTTTTGCGTGAGGTGCAGTTTGCGGCGGATGCGTTTCATCTCCGCCGCCATCGCCTGGGCACAATCTTCGAGCAACTGATCGCTCGCCTGGGAATAACGTTGCGCGCTGTCGGTGTCGTGATCAAATTCGATTTCACCACAGACCCGGCACTCCCATCCGGCGATGTCGTGCACCTGCCGTGCTACCTGCTTGTAGTCGATGGTAAAGCTGCGGCCCTCAAAGTGCTGCATGGCGTCTTGAGTACCGCAGTTGACACATTGCTGCGTTTTCATTGGTCTTTCTCCTTGAAGGAGACTACCGGATGCCCACCGCCAGGGCGGTAGGTCACCTTGATGTAAATCTCCCGATCCTGAAATGTGGTGTGATAAACGTCCTGCCAGATTCGATGATCGGCATAGGTCGTCATCGATTTGTGCAACATCCTGTACTCCAGCGAGGCCATGATTTGCAGCATCCGGGCAGTGCTTAACGACATTCTTCGAGCGCCTTGCTGAGCGCTCATTGTGAATGCCTTGTTCCCCAGCCTGAGGACTTCGGCCTTGACGACTGCCAGGTCGTAGTGGGGTGTGCTCTTTTCCATAGAACTGTATGCCTTGTCCTTAAAATTACCCTTAAGGGGTAATTTTGACCAATCGAAAATTTCGCTCCTTTTCCCTCGCATTGACCTTAGGCGGTTGCCGTCCTACAAGAAGCTGACTAATCTGTCAGAAAATTCAACCCATGCTGCCTACCCCTGCGCTCAGCGAAGGCTATCGTGACTTCCCAAGCGTCATCGGCGCGCAGTGGCGCCAGAGCTTCGTCCTCGTCCTCAACCGGTGTTCGATCTGCACATCGAATCCTCGACGCTGTCGAACAACAGGTTCGGCAATGGGCCAAGGCCCTCCGTCGACAGTTGATCAATGAACCCTGAACCAGAGCTTTCCATGTCCCGCGATACGCTTGACCGCATGACCCCGACGACGCCCAAACGCGCCGCAGAGCTTGAACATTTGCTGATCGACGCCGAAACCGACGATGAGCAGACCCAGCAGGCCCCTCCATTGCTGCGCAAACCCTGGCTGTTACTGCTCGGGTTGATCCTGGTGGCGCTGAACCTGCGTCCGGCGCTGTCGAGCATGGCCCCATTGCTTAGTGAAGTTTCAAAAAGCCTTGGTTTGTCGGCTGCCCAGGCCGGCTTGCTGACGACGCTGCCAGTGCTTTGCCTGGGCCTGTTCGCACCGCTGGCGCCGGTGCTGGCGCGGCGCTTTGGAGCTGAGCGGGTAGTGTTGGGAATCTTGCTGGCCCTGGCCGGTGGGATCATTTTGCGCAGTTCTTTCGGCCAGATCGGCCTGTTTGCTGGCAGCATCCTGGCCGGCGCGAGCATTGGTGTGATCGGTGTGCTGTTGCCGGGCATCGTCAAGCGTGACTTCGCCAAACACGCCGGCGCCATGACCGGCGTCTACACCATGGCGCTGTGCCTGGGGGCGGCGATGGCGGCCGGGGCCACCGTGCCGTTGAGCGAGCATCTGAATCACAGCTGGGCGATGGGCCTGGGGTTCTGGGTGGTGCCGGCGCTGCTGGCCGCCGTGTTCTGGCTGCCGCAAGTGGGCCAGAAACACGGTGCTCATCAGGTGGCATATCGGGTTCGCGGTTTGCTGCGTGACCCGTTGGCCTGGCAGGTGACGTTGTACATGGGGTTGCAATCATCCCTGGCCTACATCGTGTTCGGCTGGCTGCCGTCGATCCTCATTGGCCGTGGCCTGACGCCGACCCAGGCCGGGCTGGTGTTGTCCGGCTCGGTCATCGTGCAACTGATCAGTTCCCTGGCGGCGCCCTGGCTGGCGACCCGGGGCAAGGATCAACGCCTGGCCATTGTGATCGTCATGGTCATGACCCTGGGCGGGCTGTTCGGATGCCTCTATGCGCCCATTGAAGGCTTGTGGGGCTGGGCGATCCTGTTGGGGCTTGGGCAGGGAGCAACGTTCAGCCTGGCGCTGACGCTGATCGTGCTGCGCTCGCGGGACGCCCATGTGGCGGCGAATCTTTCCAGCATGGCCCAAGGGTTCGGCTACACATTGGCGTCCATGGGGCCGTTCGCGGTCGGGGTGGTCCACGACTGGACCGGCGGCTGGAATGCCCTGGGCTGGATCTTCGGCGTGATTGGCCTGGGCGCGATCATTGCGGGCATCGGAGCCGGCCGGGCGCTATACGTTGGGGTCAGCAGCGAAAGAGTCAGTGATCTTCGCTGATGTTATTTTCATGGCGAATGACGATAGTGTTCCTCGCCAGAGCAGATTATCGTGCAGCTCTACTGAAGATTTTCGGAGCTTGTCCATGAGTGATGCCCACAACGCCTTGATCACCCGCTTCTACCAGGCCTTCCAGCGTCTGGATGCCGACGCCATGAGCGCCTGCTACACCGACGACGTGGTGTTCAGCGACCCGGCGTTCGGTGAGCTGCGCGGGCGCGATGCCGGCGACATGTGGCGCATGCTCACCACTCGGGCCAAGGATTTTTCCCTGACCTTCGATAACGTGCGCAGCGATGAGCGTACCGGCGGTGCCCACTGGGTCGCGACTTACCTGTTCAGCCAGACCGGCAACACGGTGGTCAATGACATTCAGGCACGGTTCGTGTTTCGCGACGGCAAGATTTGCGAGCACCATGACAGTTTTGATCTATGGCGCTGGTCCCGCCAGGCATTGGGCACCAAGGGCCTGCTGCTGGGCTGGACGCCGCTGGTGCGCAATGCCGTCAGAGCCCAGGCCCTCAAGGGGCTACGGGCGTTTCAGGCCAGTCGCTGATAAGATTGCGGCTTGTTTTCTACACGTCTGCTGAACATCCTGTGACGACCGCCAACCCATCCTCCGACCTGCCAGGGCAAGCTGCAGCCGAACCGGGCAAGCCCTGGTTCGTCTACCTGGTGCGGGCCGCCAACGGTTCGCTGTACTGCGGCATCAGTGATGATCCGGTACGGCGTTTCGCCAAGCATCAAAGCGGCAAGGGCGCGCGTTTTTTCCTTTCCAGCCCGGCGGTGGCGCTGGTGTACACCGAAGCCTGTCGCGACAAGGGTGAAGCCCTGCGCCAGGAGCGATTGATCAAGAAACTCAAGAAAAGCGCCAAGGAGTGCCTGGTGGCGAGTGCATCGATGTTCCATCAACCGCGCTGATACGGCTTCATCAGAAGGGTAGGCTGTCGGACCCTGGCACGCTAAGCTGCGGGACTTCCTCCCCGCAGTGGCGAACCTCATGTCAGAGCTGATTCTTCATCATTACCCGACGTCTCCCTTCGCCGAGAAAGCCCGCTTGTTACTGGGTTTCAAGGGCCTGTCCTGGCGTTCGGTGCATATCCCGCCAATGATGCCCAAGCCCGACCTGACGGCACTGACGGGCGGCTATCGCAAGACCCCGGTATTGCAGATCGGCGCGGATATCTATTGCGACACGGCGCTGATCGCCCGTCGGTTGGAGCAGGAAAAAGCTTCGCCGGCGTTGTTTCCCGAAGGCCGGGAGATGATTGCAGCGTCTTTTGCCGCATGGGCCGATTCGGTGGTGTTTCAACATGCGGTAAGCCTGGTGTTTCAGCCGGAGTCGGTGGCGGTGCGTTTCGCTAAGTTGCCGCCTGAAGTCATCAAGACGTTTATCAGCGATCGGGCCGGGCTGTTCAGTGGCGGTACGACCAAGCATCTGTCTGCCGAACAGGCCAAGCACCAATGGCCCACGATCATGGCGCGTCTTGAGCAACAGTTGCAGCGCGAGGAGGGTGACTTTCTGTTGGGCGATCCATCGATTGCCGACTTCGCCATGGCTCACCCTCTGTGGTTTCTCAAAGGCACTGCGGTGACTTCGCCGCTGGTAGACACCTACCCGGCGATCTCGGCATGGTTGGCGCGAGTGCTGGGTTTTGGCCATGGCGCGTCGCACGCGATGAGTTCCGAAGAGGCTTTGGAAGTGGCTCGCAACGCTGCGCCGGCAGCGCTGCCGGATGAGTCATTCGAGGAACCGAACGGGTTCACGAAAGGGCAGCAGGTGACGATTGCCGCAACCGATTATGGCGTCGACCCGGTGGCCGGAGAGTTGTTATTTGCCGGTCGTGAAGAGCTGATCCTGCGTCGCGAAGACGCGCTTGGCGGTGTGGTGCATGTGCACTTTCCACGGCTGGGTTTTCAATTATCAACCTGATAAGAAAGTCAGGCGCTCGATTAAAGCCGATCTGTCGCCCGGAGCAGGCAATTCCGGGCGTTTATTCCAGAAGCGATCACCCGATATTACAGCTCGCATAGAACCAGGTGTGGCGCATTGGGAGGAATAAGGCCTTGCAGGTCGAAGATCGTTGTGGCGCGGCGGATTGCATCGCTCGTGCTGCTCCCGTTGAAAACGGTGGTGGTCTGTATGACGGTTTGGTTCGGTGGCAGGAAGAGTTGGCAGGTGTATTGCGCGGCAGAGGCGGAACCGGCGTAGATCGCAATGAAAGACAACACCAAGGCGCGGTGGGTGATTTTTATAACGCGGTTTCGGGCTGGGTAGTGCTGTATCGAGTTCATTTTATATGCTCCGTCTGTTCAGGCGTTCTCGCAAGAGGTTCGGCTCAGCGACGGCTTCGGCTGAGGGGGCATATAAAAAATGAACGCTATTTCAGGCATTGATACTGTAGGAGTTGACAGTCCCGACTAATGGGCGCTTACCGTCTACCCAGGGCTTGCGCTCTGACTGGACCACCGCCATCGCGAGCAAGCTCGCTCCCACACTGGATTTGCAGTGGTAACAGGCTTGGCGTCCGCCACGAATCCCTGTGGGAGCGAGCCTGCTCGCGATGAGGCCATCCGATCCAGCATCATCGCTAGCGGACAAACCTATTTCGCGGACAGTGCCTCAAGGATGTTCTGCGGCTCAAAACCACGAATCAGCGTGCCATTTACATCCAGAATCGGGATCCCGCGCCCGCCCAGCGCCTCATAGGCCTTGCGCGCCTGAGCGTTTTTCTCGATATCGAACTCGCGATAGGGCACGCCTTTTTCATCCAGAAACCGCCGGGTCGCCTTGCAGTAACCGCACCAGTCGGTGGCGTACAGCACGACCCGGGCATCGGCCCGGATCTGTTCAGGCAGCATCTGCGAGGGATTGAATACCCGCTCGATCTTGCCCCAGTTCTGGTACGCCACAACCACCAGCAAAATCAGCAGAAACTTCTTCAGAACCTTTGCGAGCATCAGTTACGGCGCTTGAGCTGATCGGTCAGCGACGTGGGCAGGCCCTTGATGATCAGCGTGCCGGCTTCTTCGTCATATTCGATCTTGGAGCCCAGCAGGTGGGCTTCGAAACTGATGGACAAGCCTTCGGCGCGGCCGGTGAAGCGGCGGAACTGGTTGAGGGTGCGTTTATCCGCCGGAATCTCCGGCGACAACCCGTAGTCCTTGTTGCGAATGTGGTCGTAGAAGGCTTTCGGGCGATCTTCGTCGATCAGTTCGGACAGCTCTTCCAGGCCCATCGGCTCGCCGAGCTTGGCCTGGCTGCTGGCGTAATCCACCAGGGTCTTGGTTTTCTCCCGGGCGTCGTCCTCGGGCAGGTCTTCGCTTTCGACGAAATCACTGAAGGCCTTGAGCAGGGTGCGGGTTTCGCCGGGGCCGTCGACGCCTTCCTGGCAGCCGATGAAGTCGCGGAAATACTCCGAGACCTTCTTGCCGTTCTTACCCTTGATGAACGAGATGTACTGCCTGGACTGTTTGTTGTTCTGCCATTCCGACACATTGATTCGCGCTGCCAGGTGCAGTTGGCCCAGATCAAGGTGACGGGACGGGGTCACGTCCAGTTCGTCGGTGACCGCCACGCCTTCGCTGTGGTGCAGCAGGGCGATCGCCAGGTAATCGGTCATGCCCTGTTGATAATGGGCAAACAACACGTGGCCGCCCACCGACAGGTTGGACTCTTCCATCAGCTTTTGCAGATGCTCCACCGCCACGCGACTGAATGCGGTGAAATCCTTGCCGCCGTCGAGATACTCCTTCAGCCAGCCGCTGAACGGGTGCGCCCCGGACTCGGCATGGAAGAAGCCCCAGGCCTTGCCTTGTTTGGCGTTATAGCTCTCGTTGAGGTCGGCGAGCATGTTCTCGATGGCCGTGGACTCGCTCAACTCGGAGTCACGGGCATGGAGCACGGCGGGCGTGCCGTCGGGTTTTTTGTCGATCAGGTGGACGATGCAATGACGGATCGGCATGGATTTCTCGGCTGATGAAAGAGAGGAGGGCGCGCTCCCCCAAAAAGGCCCAGTGTACCGCAATCACTGGTTTTGGAACCCTGCAAAGCCCCTTTCAGACCCGTCCGACACGCCATATGCATTTTTTTACCGTTTTCGCGCAAGAAAGCTGACCAAATGGGTAGCTAGAGGCGGATATTTCACAGGCGTTGTGCTAGTTTTGCCCGGTCTTACGCGAAGTCACTGCGTTAAGCGTGCATTCAGCATTTGTCAGGTCGAACCAAACCCGGTTTTCGGCATCTATTACCCCGATCCGTCGTGGTGATTACCGAGGGTGTCTGATCCTCTGAGATCGGGCTCGATGGCTGACACTGCACTCTGCAATCCATATGAATTTGATAGGGAAGGAACACTACATGGCTCTTACTAAAGACCAACTGATCGCTGACATCGCTGAAGCTATCGACGCGCCTAAAACCACCGCGCGTAACGCTTTGGACCAACTGGGTCAGATCGTTGCCGATCAGCTGGAAAATGGCGGCGAAATCACCTTGCCAGGCATCGGCAAGCTGAAAGTCACCGAGCGTCCTGCCCGCACCGGCCGCAACCCTTCGACTGGCGCAGCCATCGAAATCGCTGCCAAGAAAGTTGTTAAGTTCGTTCCAGCCAAAGCGCTGACCGACGGCATCAACAAGTAAGATCGCGTTTAAAAGAAAACCGTGCTGCGGAGTGATCCGGGCACGGTTTTTTATTGCCTTGGAAAAAGTGGTCTGTGGTCAGGGCATTTGTGGCAGCAAGGCCTTGCTCCCACTCAGCCCTTGCGAACCCAACGCGACTGGCGCCACGCCTGCTGCTGTGCCTCGGTCTGGAAGGTCCAGGCCACAAAGCGGCTCTGCTTCTGCCCCTGGGACATTTCCACCACCTGGCTGTGCAGCGCCCCGGCCTTTTTCAAGGCGGTTTGAATCGCCGGTAGATTCGACGCCTTTGACACCAGCGTGCTGAACCACAGCACCTGGCTGGCCACCTGTGCGCTCTCGCCGATCAGTTGCGTCACAAACCGGGCCTCTCCGCCCTCGCACCACAACTCCGCCGCCTGACCGCCAAAATTCAGCACCGGCAGCTTGCGCTTCGGGTCGGCCTTGCCCAGCGCACGCCATTTGCGCTGGCTGCCCTTGGTGGCTTCCTCCAGGGAGGCGTGGAAGGGTGGGTTGCACATTGTCAGGTCGAACCGCTCGGCCTCTTCCAGCAAACCCAACAGGATCTGCTTGCGGTTGGCTTGTTGGCGCAGTTGGATGGCTTTGTTCAGCCCGTTGGACTGGACAATGGCTTTGGCCGAGGCAATGGCCGTCGGATCGATTTCCGAACCGAGGAAATGCCAGCGGTAATCGCTGTAGCCGATCAGCGGGTACACGCAGTTGGCCCCCGTGCCGATGTCCAGCACCTTCACCGCCGCCCCGCGTGGAATCGTTCCTTCGTTGTGACTGGCCAGTAAATCAGCGAGGAAATGCACGTAGTCCGCACGTCCTGGCACCGGAGGGCACAGGTAGTCGGCCGGAATGTCCCAATGGGCGATGCCGTAGAAGGACTTGAGCAGCGCCCGGTTGAACACCCTTACGGCTTCCGGGCTGGCGAAGTCGATGCTTTCCTTGCCATAGGGGTTGATGATCACGAACTTCGCCAATTCGGGCGTGGACTTGATCAATGCCGGGAAGTCGTAGTGACCCTGGTGGCGATTGCGTGGGTGCAGGCTGGCTTTCTCCCGCGGCACTTTGGCCTCGATGGCGGGTTTGGGCTTGGAGCGTGCTGGCTTGGGCGTGCGAGGGGCGGTCATGTGCGGGTCGATTCGGGGAGGGTTCAAAAAGTGGCGGGCATTGTCCCACATCCTGCCCCTGCGAACCCAACTGCAACGATCGGCGCGATCTACTGTGGGAGCGAGCCTGCTCGCGATAGCGGTGGGTCAGCTTGCACCAATGTTGAATGTACCGCCGTCATCGCGAGCAGGCTCGCTCCCACAGGGGGCAAGCGTGTTCACTAGAAAGTACCAGGCATAAAAAAAGGAGGTCCATCAGGACCTCCTTCTTCATTGGCAATCCCCGTTACAGGCTGGAGATCCGCGCATGTTGCTCGGCCAGCTTGCCCAAGGCCTGTTCAGCCTCGGCCAGTTTGGCGCGTTCCTTCTCGATGACTTCAGCCGGCGCCTTGTCAACGAAACCGGCGTTGGACAGTTTGCCGCCGACACGCTGGACTTCGCCCTTCAAACGCAGGATTTCCTTATCCAGGCGCGCCAGTTCGGCAGCCTTGTCGATCAGGCCGGCCATCGGCACCAGCACTTCCATCTCGCCAACCAAGGCGGTGGCGGACAGCGGTGCTTCTTCGCCAGCGGCCAGGACGGTCACTGATTCGAGCTTGGCCAGTTTCTTGAGCAGTGCTTCGTTCTCGTGGAGGCGGCGCAGGTCTTCGGCGCTGGCATTGTTCAGGAACAGGTTCAGCGGTTTGCCCGGACCGATGTTCATTTCGGCGCGGATGTTACGCAGGCCCAGCATGAAGGTCTTGAGCCATTCGATGTCGTCTTCGGCGGCCGGGTCGATGCGGGTTTCGTTGGCCACCGGCCACGGCTGCAGCATGATCGTCTTGCCTTGGGCGCCCGCCAGCGGAGCGACACGCTGCCAGATTTCCTCGGTGATGAACGGCATGAACGGATGCGCCAGGCGCAGGGCGACTTCCAGCACGCGCACCAGGGTGCGGCGGGTGCCGCGCTGGCGTTCGACCGGGGCGTTTTCGTCCCACAGCACTGGTTTGGACAGTTCCAGGTACCAGTCGCAATACTGGTTCCAGATGAACTCGTACAACGCTTGTGCCGCCAGGTCGAAACGGAACTGATCGAGCTGGCGGGTCACTTCGGCTTCGGTGCGTTGCAGCTGGGAAATAATCCAGCGATCAGCCAGGGTCAGCTCAAAGGCTTCGCCGTTCTGGCCGCAGTCTTCGCCCTTGTCCAGCACGTAGCGCGCGGCGTTCCAGATCTTGTTGCAGAAGTTGCGATAACCCTCGACGCGGCCCATGTCGAACTTGATGTCGCGACCGGTGGACGCTAGCGAGCAGAAGGTGAAGCGCAGGGCGTCGGTGCCGTAGCTGGCGATGCCGTCGGCGAATTCTTCGCGGGTGGCCTTCTCGATTTTCTTCGCCAGTTTTGGCTGCATCAGGCCCGAAGTGCGTTTCTGCACCAGGGTTTCCAGATCGATGCCGTCGATGATGTCCAGCGGGTCCAGGACGTTGCCCTTGGACTTGGACATCTTCTGGCCCTGACCATCGCGCACCAGGCCGTGCACGTAGACGGTCTTGAACGGGACTTGTGGCGTGCCGTCTTCGTTTTTCACCAGGTGCATGGTCAGCATGATCATCCGGGCGACCCAGAAGAAAATGATGTCGAAGCCGGTGACCAGTACGTCGGTGGAGTGGAATTTCTTCAGGAACTCGGTCTGCTGTGGCCAGCCCAGGGTGGAGAAGGTCCACAGGCCCGAGCTGAACCAGGTATCGAGTACGTCGTTGTCCTGTTGCAGAGCTACGTCCGGACCGAGGTTGTGCTTGGCGCGGACTTCGGCTTCATCGCGGCCGACGTAGACCTTGCCTGACTCGTCGTACCAGGCCGGGATGCGGTGGCCCCACCACAGTTGGCGGCTGATGCACCAGTCCTGGATGTCACGCATCCACGAGAAGTACATGTTTTCGTATTGCTTGGGCACGAACTGGATGCGGCCATCTTCTACCGCAGCGATCGCAGGCTCGGCCAGCGGTTTGGTGGATACGTACCACTGATCGGTCAGCCACGGCTCGATAATGGTGCCGGAGCGGTCGCCTTTCGGCACTTTCAGGCCGTGATCATCGACGCTGACCAGCAGGCCGGCTGCGTCGAATGCCGCGACGATCTGCTTGCGCGCTTCAAAGCGGTCCAGGCCGGCGTATTCGGCCGGGATCTGGCCGTCGACGCTTTCGTTCAGCGTGCCGTCGAGGTTGAACACCTGGGCCGCCGGCAACACGTTGGCGTTCTTGTCGAAGATGTTCAGCAGCGGCAGGTTGTGGCGCTTGCCGACTTCGTAGTCGTTGAAATCGTGGGCCGGGGTGATTTTCACGCAACCGGTGCCGAATTCGGGGTCGCAGTAATCGTCGCCGATGATCGGAATGCGCCGGCCAACCAGGGGCAGCTCGACGAACTTGCCAATCAGGGCTTGGTAGCGCTCATCGTTCGGGTTCACCGCAACGGCGGAGTCACCCAGCATGGTTTCCGGGCGCGTGGTGGCGACGATCAGGTAATCCTTGCCTTCGGCGGTCTTGGCGCCGTCGGCCAGCGGGTACTTCAGGTTCCACAGGAAGCCTTTCTCGTCGTGGTTCTCCACTTCGAGGTCGGAAATGGCCGTGTGCAACTTGGTGTCCCAGTTGACCAGGCGCTTGCCGCGATAGATCAGGCCGTCTTCATGCAGGCGCACGAAGGCTTCCTTCACCGCTTCCGAAAGACCGTCATCCATGGTGAAGCGTTCGCGGCTCCAGTCCACGGACGAGCCCAGGCGACGGATCTGGCGGCTGATGTTGCCACCGGACTCGTCTTTCCATTCCCAGACTTTCTCGAGGAATTTCTCGCGTCCCAGGTCATGGCGGTTCTGGCCCTGGGCTTCGAGGCGACGTTCCACCAGCATCTGCGTGGCGATGCCAGCGTGGTCGGTGCCCGGCTGCCAAAGGGTGTTGCGGCCTTGCATGCGGCGGAAACGGATCAGGGCATCCATGATCGCGTTGTTGAAACCGTGGCCCATGTGCAGGCTGCCGGTGACGTTCGGCGGCGGGATCATGATGGTGTAGGAATCGCCCGCGCCTTGCGGAGCGAAATAATTCTCGGACTCCCAGGTGTTGTACCAGGAAGTTTCAATGGCGTGCGGCTGGTAGGTCTTATCCATGCGCGGCGGGACCCTATTGGCATTTATTCAGGAAAAGCCGGGAAGTATAGCGGGCGGGGGAGATGCAAGCCACACGCAGCAAGCGAGAAGCCGGACACGGTTGAACCCTGTGGGAGCGAGCCTGCTCGCGATGAGGCCAGCAGATTCAACATCAATGGGGACCGACAGTCCGTTATCGCGAGCAGGCTCGCTCCCACAGGATGTTCACAATGAGGCAGAGGGCGTTATTCGTACTGACTCAGCAATCGCTCCATCCGCGCATCCAGCCGGCGCTTGATCTCGGTCTCGATGTGCGGAGCGAAGTCGTCGATGACGTCTTGCATGATCAATTGCGCGGCGGCGCGCAGTTCGCTTTCCAGGTGCAACAGCGCATCGGGGCCTTTGGCCTCGGCCTTGGGCGCCGGCTTGGGTTCGGGCTGGCCGTTGATCGGCTCGAACAGCAGTGGAATCTGCTCGTCATGCTCGGGCTCGTGCTCCACCGTATCGGTCAACAGCGGTGGTTGCAGGTTGTCGTCGCCGAGCAGTTGGCGGATCGACTCGAGGTCGTCCAGCAGGTGCGTGGGCTTTTGTGGCGGTTTTGGAGTGTCCATCGTGGGCTCAGAGTCGCTGTAAACGGTGGTCTTGCAGAGGATAGCCCTGTTCGCGGTAGAAACGGAAACTCTCCCGCGCGGCTTGCCGGATGCCCGGGTCTTCCACCACCACTTCCGCCACACGGGCGAAGCGCTGGGCAAAAGGCGGCACTTTCAGGTCAAGGTTGACCAGCAAGTCCTGGTGCTGACCGCAGTCATCTCCCAGCCCGAGCACGATCAATCCTTCGGGTTCGTTTTCGGCCGGGCCATGGGGTACGAAGCTCTCGCCCTTGAAGGCCCACAGACGTGCATCGAGGTCATCGCGCTGGGCGGCATCGCTGCAATGCAGGTAGATGCGGTGGCCCATGCGCCAGGCCTTTTCGGTGAGCTTGCAGGCGAAATCCAGCCGCGCCGACGGATCGGCGCTGGGCAGGATGTAGAAATCGACTTTGGTCATTGCAGTTCCTGAGCCGCCGTTGGCGCCGCCCGAAGGCGACGCCAACGCCGGTCATCGGTGTCAGGCCTTGGCGCGGTCCAGCAGGTATTGGGTCAGCAGGGGAACCGGCCGGCCGGTGGCGCCCTTGTCCTTGCCGCCGCTGGTCCAGGCTGTGCCGGCGATGTCCAGGTGCGCCCAGTTCAGGTTCTTGGTGAAGCGCGAGAGGAAGCACGCCGCGGTGATCGTCCCGGCTTTCGGGCCGCCGATGTTGGCGATGTCGGCGAACGGGCTGTCCAGCTGCTCCTGGTATTCGTCGAACAGCGGCAATTGCCAGGCGCGGTCGTCGGCTTGCTGGCCGGCGCTGAGCAGTTGACCGATCAGCTCGTCGTTGTTGCCCAGCAGGCCCGAGGTGTGGGCGCCGAGGGCGACGACGCAGGCGCCGGTCAGGGTGGCGATGTCGATCACCGCTTGCGGCTTGAAGCGTTCGGAGTAGGTGAGGGCGTCACACAGCACCAGGCGGCCTTCGGCGTCGGTGTTGAGGATTTCCACGGTCTGGCCGCTCATGGTGGTGACGATGTCGCCTGGACGCGAGGCGTTACCGCTGGGCATGTTCTCGGCGCAGGCCAGGATGCACACCAGGTTGATCGGCAGTTGCAGTTCGAGCACGGCGCGCAGGGTGCCGAACACGCTCGCGGCGCCGCCCATGTCGTACTTCATTTCATCCATGCCGGCGCCCGGCTTGAGGCTGATGCCGCCGGTGTCGAAGGTGATGCCCTTGCCGACCAGTGCGTACGGCTTCTCGGACTTCTTGCCACCGTTGTATTGCATGACGATCAGGCGTGGCGGCTGTGCGCTGCCCTGGCCGACGGAGTAGAACGAGCCCATGCCCAGGTCTTTGATTTTCTTTTCGTCGAAGACTTCGACTTTCAGGCCCTTGAATTCCTTGCCCAACGCCTTGGCCTGTTCACCCATGAACGTCGGGTGGCAGATGTTCGGTGGCAGATTGCCCAGGTCGCGGGTGAAGGCCATGCCGTTGGCGATCGCGGTGGCGTGGGTCACGGCACGCTGAACTTCAGCCTGGGCAGCCTTGATGGTCAGCAGGGTGATTTTTTTCAGGGCGCGGGGTTCGGCTTTCTGGCTCTTGAACTGGTCGAACTGGTATTCGCCGTCCACCAGGGTTTCAGCCAGCAGGCGGTTTTTGCCGTAGCTGTCGCGACCCTTGACCACCAACTCGTCCAGCGCCAGGACGGCATCAGCGCCACCCAGACCCTTGAGGGTGCCCAACACGCCGGCGATGATTTTACGGAACGGACGGTCGCCCAGTTCGGCGTCCTTGCCCACGCCCACCAGCAGCACGCGCTCGGCCTTGAGGTTGGGCAGGTTGTGCAGCAACAGGCTCTGGCCGACTTTGCCAGCCAGGTCGCCGCGCTTGAGCACAGCGCTGATGGCACCGCCGCTCAGGCTGTCGAGTTGGGTGGCGACGACGCCGAGCTGGCGGTTTTCACCGACGGCAACCACCAGCGTGGCGGTTTTCAACGTTTCTGGGCTGACGCTTTTTACAACCAGTTCCATGTCCGGATCCCTGAATGAATGGTCAAGATGCCAGGCGCCGACACAATGGCGCGCTGAGCGAGCTTCTTCTATATAAGAGAAGCGCCGGTGCTTGCCGGCGACAAAGGCCGCAGTTTGAACCCCGGCGCCAGGGCCTGACAACCCCACCGACAGCGCTAAATTGTGGCTTTAAGCACCGGGTTAAAGCGTGCGAAGTGACAGGCGCCCCCAATCACAGGATAATGCGGCTCTTTTTTCGGCGGCGCGCTGTGGCGGGCCGGCTCGATACATTTGCTTGTTTGGCCGCCTTAGGGTTTGTATGAAAAGTCGCCGAGCGGCGATCAGGCAAGGCGAAAACAGGCGAGGAAGCGGAGTTGACTGGTTGTCAATGAGCATTCCGAGCCTGTTTTCAACGCAGCATGATCGTCGCGCAGGCACTTTTCGTACAAATCCTAGCCTGACAGCCCTGGAGTGTCTGGTGTGATCGTCTTCCGTTATCTATCCCGCGAAGTCCTGCTGACCCTGAGCGCCGTCAGCGCCGTGCTGCTGGTCATCATCATGAGCGGGCGCTTCATCAAATACCTCGCCCAGGCGGCCTCCGGTGCCCTGGACCCAGGCTCGCTGTTCCTGATCATGGGCTTTCGCCTGCCGGGCTTTTTGCAACTGATCCTGCCGCTGGGGTTGTTCCTGGGCATTCTGCTGGCCTACGGCCGGTTGTACCTGGACAGCGAAATGACCGTGCTGTCGGCCACCGGCATGAGCCAGCAACGCCTGTTTCGCATGACCCTCTTCCCGGCCACTCTGGTGGCGCTGGTTGTGGCCTGGCTGAGTCTTAGCCTGGCGCCCCAGGGAGCCAACCAGTTCCAGATGCTGATCAACCAGCAGGACGCCCTGACCGAGTTCGACACCTTGGTGCCCGGGCGCTTCCAGGCCCTGCGCGACGGGACTCGCGTCACCTATACCGAAGAACTCTCGGAAGACCGGGTCGACCTGGGCGGCGTCTTCATTACGCAAAAGAACGTGTCTTCCGACACCAAGAAGGACCGCGGCATTTCGGTGCTGGTGGCTGAGAAGGGGCGTCAGGAAATCAACCCCGACGGCAACCGCTACCTGATCCTGGAAAACGGCTACCGCTACGACGGCAAGCCGGGGCAGGCCGATTACCGGGCCATCAAGTACGACACCTATGGCGTATTGCTGCCCAAGCCCGAGGTCAGCGACGAAGTCACCGACCGCGATGCCATGCCCACCTCCAGCTTGCTGGGCAACAACGACATTCGGGCGCGCACTGAATTGCAATGGCGCCTTTCGCTGCCGCTGCTGGTATTCATCGTGACCCTCATGGCGGTCCCACTGGCGCGAGTCAATCCGCGCCAGGGCCGTTTCCTCAAGCTGCTACCGGCGATTCTTCTGTATATGGCTTACCTGACCATCCTGATTTCCGCCCGTAGCGCGCTGGAGAAAGGCAAGATCCCGCCCGCGCTGGGCCTTTGGTGGGTGCATTCGATCTTCCTGGCGATTGGCCTCGGGTTGCTCTACTGGGAACCACTGCGCCTGAAGCTGGCCAGTCGTCGCAGCGCGCTGGAGGTGGCCCGTGGTTAAACTCGATCGGTACATCGGCAGCAGTGTGTTCATGGCGATTCTCGCGGTGTTGGGGATCATTCTTGGCCTGGCGACCCTGTTCGCCTTCATCGATGAAATGGGTGATGTCAGCGACACCTATACCTTGATGGACGTGTTGAGTTACGTATTGCTGACCGCCCCGCGGCGACTCTACGACATGTTGCCGATGGCGGCGCTGATCGGTTGCCTGATCGGCCTGGGCAGCCTGGCAAGTAACAGCGAGCTGACCATCATGCGCGCCGCCGGTGTTTCCGTTGGTCGGATCGTCTGGGCCGTGATGAAACCGATGCTGGTGCTGATGCTGGTGGGTTTGCTGGTCGGCGAATACGTTGCCCCGGCCACCGAAAACACCGCTCAGGCCAACCGTTCCCTGGCCCAGGGTGGTGGCGACGCACAAAGCGCCAAGCACGGCCTGTGGCACCGCCAGGGTGACGAGTTCATCCACATCAACTCGGTCCAGCCCAACGGTGTCCTGTACGGCGTGACCCGCTACCGCTTCGACGACCAGCGGCACATGCTGTCGTCGAGCTTCGCCAAGCGCGCCAAGTTTGTTGAAGATCACTGGCAGCTCAATGATGTCACCACCACGTTGTTCCATGACAAGCGCACCGAAGTGGTCGCTGCGCCGCAAGAGCGTTGGGACGTGGCGCTGAGCCCGCAGTTGCTCAGCACTGTGGTGATGGCGCCGGACTCCCTGTCGATTACCGGTTTGTGGGGGTATATCCACTATCTGGCGGATCAGGGCTTGAACAACGGTCGCTACTGGCTGGCTTTTTGGGTCAAGGTGTTGCAGCCGCTGGTCACCGCAGCCTTGGTGCTGATGGCGATTTCCTTCATCTTCGGCCCGCTGCGTTCGGTGACCCTCGGTCAGCGTGTGTTTACCGGCGTACTGGTGGGTTTCACCTTCCGTATTGCCCAGGATTTGCTGGGGCCGTCGAGCCTGGTATTCGGTTTCTCGCCGCTGTTTGCGGTGCTGGTACCGGCCGCCGTCTGCGCCTTGGCCGGGCTCTGGCTGTTGCGCCGGGCCGGTTGATCAGCGCACCGATGGCGAGGGGGCTGCGGGGGCAAGGCTGTGTGGGAGCAAAGCTTGCTCCCACTTGCGCGGTGTATCAGGTACAATTCCCGGCTATTTTTCGGCGGGCCATGCCTGCAGCCTTTTTGAGTGTTGATCCGTGAGTGATTTGAGTCATATCCGCAATTTCTCCATCATCGCCCACATTGACCATGGTAAGTCGACGCTGGCTGATCGCTTCATCCAGATGTGCGGCGGCCTGGCCGAGCGTGAAATGGAGGCCCAGGTCCTGGATTCCATGGATCTGGAGCGTGAGCGCGGGATCACCATCAAGGCCCACAGCGTTACGCTCTACTACAAGGCCCGCGACGGCATTACCTATCAGCTGAACTTCATCGATACCCCGGGCCACGTCGACTTCACCTATGAAGTCAGCCGGTCGCTGGCGGCCTGTGAAGGTGCATTGCTGGTGGTCGATGCCGGCCAGGGCGTCGAGGCGCAATCGGTTGCCAACTGCTACACGGCCATCGAGCAGGGCCTGGAAGTCATGCCGGTGCTGAACAAGATCGACCTGCCCCAGGCCGATCCGGACCGCGTGAAGGAAGAAATCGAGAAAATCATCGGCATCGATGCCACCGACGCGGTCACTTGCAGCGCCAAGACCGGCCTGGGCGTGGACGAAGTGCTCGAGCGCCTGGTGACCACCATTCCTGCGCCGACCGGCAATATCGAAGATCCGCTGCAAGCGTTGATCATCGATTCCTGGTTCGACAACTACCTGGGCGTCGTCTCCCTGGTTCGCGTGCGCCACGGCCGCGTCAAGAAGGGTGACAAGATCCTGGTCAAATCCACCGGCAAGATCCACCTGGTGGACAGCGTCGGTGTCTTCAACCCGAAACACACCGCCACCGTTGATCTGAAGGCCGGTGAAGTGGGTTTCATCATCGCCGGCATCAAGGACATTCACGGTGCACCGGTCGGTGACACCCTGACCTTGAGCTCCACCCCCGACGTCGATGTGCTGCCCGGCTTCAAGCGTATCCAGCCTCAGGTCTACGCCGGCCTGTTCCCAGTCAGCTCCGACGACTTCGAGGATTTCCGCGAAGCCCTGCAAAAGCTGACCCTGAACGACTCGTCCCTGCAATACACCCCGGAAAGCTCCGACGCCCTGGGCTTTGGCTTCCGTTGCGGATTCCTGGGCATGCTGCACATGGAGATCATCCAGGAGCGCCTGGAGCGCGAGTACGACCTGGACCTGATCACCACGGCGCCGACGGTAATTTTCGAGCTGCTGCTCAAGAACGGCGAAACCATCTACGTCGACAACCCGTCCAAGTTGCCGGATCTGTCGGCCATCGAGGATATGCGCGAGCCGATCGTGCGGGCCAACATCCTTGTGCCGCAGGAGCATCTGGGCAACGTCATTACCCTGTGCATCGAAAAGCGTGGCGTGCAGCACGACATGCTGTTTCTCGGTACTCAGGTCCAGGTGACCTACGACCTGCCGATGAACGAAGTGGTGCTGGACTTCTTCGATCGCCTGAAATCCACCAGTCGCGGCTATGCTTCGCTGGACTATCATTTCGATCGTTACCAATCGGCTAATCTGGTGAAGCTGGATGTGCTGATCAACGGTGAGAAAGTCGATGCCCTGGCATTGATCGTGCACCGTGACAACGCGCACTACAAAGGTCGTGCATTGACCGAGAAGATGAAGGAACTGATTCCGCGGCAGATGTTCGATGTGGCAATCCAGGCCGCCATTGGTGGGCAGATTGTGGCGCGTACAACCGTCAAGGCGCTCAGAAAGAACGTATTGGCCAAATGCTATGGCGGCGACGTCAGCCGTAAGCGCAAGCTGTTGGAAAAGCAGAAGGCCGGTAAAAAACGCATGAAGCAGGTTGGTAACGTGGAAATTCCACAGGAAGCCTTCCTTGCGGTGCTCAGGTTGGATAGTTAGGTCCTATGTCGCTAAATTTCCCGCTGTTGCTGGTTATCGCCGTGTTCGTCTGCGGCCTGTTGGCGTTGCTTGATCTGTTGTTCCTGGCGCCGCGGCGCCGGGCTGCCATCGCCTCCTATCAGGGCAGCGTCAGCCAGCCTGATGGGGTGGTGGTCGAAAAACTCAACAAGGAACCGCTGCTGGTCGAATACGGCAAGTCGTTCTTTCCGGTGTTGTTCATCGTACTGGTGCTGCGCTCGTTCCTGGTGGAACCGTTCCAGATCCCGTCCGGCTCAATGAAGCCGACCCTGGATGTGGGCGATTTCATCCTGGTGAACAAGTTCTCCTACGGGATCCGCCTGCCGGTGATCGACAAGAAGGTCATCGAAATCGGTGACCCGCAACGCGGCGATGTCATGGTGTTCCGTTTTCCTAGCGATCCGAACGTCAACTACATCAAGCGTGTGGTCGGCTTGCCGGGAGACAAGATTCGCTACAGCGCCGACAAGCGCCTGTTCGTCAACGGCGAACTGGTGGCCGAACGGTTGATCGGCTCCGAGCCGGGCACACTGGGCAGCGCCGAGCTCTACCAGGAAAAGCTCGGCGAGGCCGAACACCTTATCCGCAAGGAAATGAGCCGTTACCGCGCCGCACCGGACCATTCGTGGACCGTGCCGGCCGGGCACTATTTCATGATGGGCGACAACCGCGACAACTCCAACGACAGCCGGTACTGGGATGATCCGAACATTCCCAAGGACATGCTGGGCATGGTCCCCGACCGTAATATCGTCGGCAAGGCCTTTGCGGTCTGGATGAGCTGGCCGGAACCCAAACTCAGTCACCTGCCGAATTTCTCGCGGGTTGGCCTGATCAAGTAATCACACACGGCGCTGTTGAACACAGCGCCGAATGCATTTCTGGAGCCTGCACAAGGCTGCCCGAAGGCATGAAGCCAACGATAGTCAGGACGTCATTTTTGAACACAGCGTTAATTGTCCCAAGCCAACGGCGCTTCGCGGCCGTGGTGGTGGAATCCAGCCACGAACTCAGCGTGGGTAAACCGTGAGCGTTTCTCTAAGCCGTCTCGAGCGTCAGCTCGGCTACACTTTCAAGGATCAGGAGCTGATGCTTCTGGCTCTCACTCACCGCAGTTTTGCCGGGCGCAACAACGAACGCCTGGAATTTCTGGGTGATGCCATCCTCAACTTCGTGGCTGGCGAGGCATTGTTCGAACGCTTCCCGCTGGCTCGGGAAGGCCAGTTGTCGCGTTTGCGCGCGCGCCTGGTCAAAGGTGAGACCCTGGCCGTGCTGGCCCGCGGTTTCGACCTGGGTGAGTACCTGCGCCTGGGCTCCGGTGAATTGAAGAGCGGCGGTTTCCGTCGTGAGTCGATTCTGGCCGATGCCCTGGAAGCGCTGATTGGCGCGATCTATCTGGACGCCGGCATGGAAATGGCGCGCGAGCGCGTGCTGGCCTGGCTGACCTCCGAGATCGACAGCCTGACGCTGGTGGACACCAACAAGGACCCGAAAACCCGTTTGCAGGAATTCCTGCAATCGCGCAGTTGCGAGTTGCCGCGTTACGAAGTGGTGGATATCCAGGGCGAGCCGCATTGCCGAACCTTCTTCGTCGAATGCGAAGTGGTCTTATTGAATGAAAAAAGCCGGGGTCAGGGTGTGAGTCGTCGTATTGCCGAACAGGTAGCGGCCGCCGCAGCACTGATTGCCCTGGGCGTGGAGAATGGCAATGACTGATACAACCGTCACCCGCTGCGGCTATGTCGCCATTGTCGGCCGGCCGAACGTGGGCAAGTCCACGCTGCTCAATCACATCCTGGGCCAGAAGCTGGCGATCACTTCGCGCAAGCCCCAGACCACCCGCCACAACATGCTGGGTATCAAGACCGAAGGCGCCGTACAGGCGATCTACGTTGATACCCCCGGCATGCACAAAGGTGGCGAAAAAGCGCTGAACCGCTACATGAACAAGACTGCTTCGGCGGCGCTGAAAGACGTCGATGTGGTGATCTTCGTGGTTGATCGCACCAAGTGGACCGAAGAAGACCAGATGGTTCTCGAACGCGTCCAGTACGTGACAGGTCCCTTGATCGTGGCGCTGAACAAGACCGACCGCATCGAAGACAAGGCCGAATTGATGCCGCACCTGAGCTGGTTGCAGGAGCAACTGCCCAACGCCCAGATCATGCCCATCTCGGCCCAGCACGGCCACAATCTCGATGCGCTGGAGCGGGTGATCGCCGAGCACCTGCCGGAAAACGATCACTTCTTCCCCGAAGACCAGATCACCGACCGCAGCAGCCGCTTCCTGGCCGCCGAACTGGTGCGCGAGAAAATCATGCGCCAATTGGGCGCAGAGCTGCCGTACCAGATCACCGTGGAAATCGAAGAGTTCAAGCAGCAGGGCAAGACCCTGCACATCCATGCGCTGATCCTCGTCGAACGCGACGGCCAGAAAAAAATCATCATTGGCGACAAGGGCGAGCGTATCAAGCGCATCGGCACCGAAGCGCGCAAGGACATGGAGCTGTTGTTCGACTCCAAGATCATGCTCAACCTGTGGGTCAAGGTGAAGGGTGGTTGGTCCGATGATGAGCGGGCGCTGCGGTCGTTGGGTTACGGCGACCTGTAAAGCTCTTCCTGAGTGCATGAATTTCCATTGTGGGAGCGAGCCTGCTCGCGATAGCGGTCTGTCAGTCAACATTCCTGTTGAATATCAGTCCCTCATCGCGAGCAGGCTCGCTCCCACAGTGGTTTGTGGTTGTCAGTAATACTGCGTTTACTCATTGAGAGCTGCGATCCCATGCCGCCAACCCAACCCACCGCCCAACCCGCCTACGTTCTGCATTCGCGCGCCTACCGCGAAAGCAGCGCCTTGGTGGACTTTCTTACGCCCCAGGGGCGACTGCGGGCGGTGTTGCGGGGCGCGCGTGGCAAGGCCGGAACGCTGGCGCGGCCGTTCGTGCCGCTGGAAGTGGAATTCCGGGGGCGGGGCGAGTTGAAGAACGTCGGGCGCATGGAAAGCAACGGTGTTGCGGCCTGGCTTAACGGCGAGGCGTTGTTCAGCGGCCTTTATCTCAACGAGCTGCTGATCCGCCTGCTGCCCGCCGAAGACCCCCATCCCGCAGTGTTCGATCACTATGCCGCCACACTGTTGGCCCTGGCCGAGGGTCGCCCTCTGGAACCGCTGTTGCGTTCCTTCGAATGGCGGCTACTGGACGATCTGGGCTACGGTTTTGCCCTGAACACCGACCTGCATGGCGAGCCCATCGCAGCGGACGGTTTGTATCGGCTGCAGGTGGATGCCGGCCTGGAACAGGTCTACCTGCTGCAACCCGGGTTGTTCAATGGCACCGAACTTCTGGCCATGGCCGAGGCCGACTGGAGTGCGCCGGGCGCGCTCTCGGCGGCCAAGCGTCTGATGCGCCAGGCCCTGGCGGTTCATTTGGGCGGTCGGCCGCTGGTCAGTCGCGAGCTGTTTCGCAAGCCTTGATCAACCCGTATGCTGTGGGCCGAATCTCTGTCCATCTCAGGAGCGCTTTTCGTGAGCACCAGCAATCGCATTCTTCTCGGCGTGAACATCGACCATGTCGCCACCCTGCGCCAAGCCCGTGGTACCCGCTACCCGGACCCGGTCAAGGCCGCGCTGGATGCTGAAGAGGCAGGCGCCGACGGCATCACCGTGCACCTGCGTGAAGACCGCCGTCACATCCAGGAGCGCGACGTACTGCTGCTCAAGGACGTGTTGCAAACGCGCATGAATTTCGAAATGGGCGTGACCGAAGAAATGATGGTGTTTGCCGAACGCATCCGCCCCGCGCACATTTGCCTGGTGCCCGAGACGCGTCAGGAGCTGACCACCGAAGGCGGCCTGGACGTAGCGGGGCAGGAAGCACGGATCAGGGCGGCGGTGGAGCGTTTGTCGAAGATCGGCGCAGAGGTGTCGCTGTTCATCGACGCCGACGAGCGGCAGATCGAAGCCTCCAGGCGCGTCGGTGCCCCGGCCATCGAACTGCACACTGGCCGTTATGCCGATGCGCAAACGCCCACCGAGGTGGCTGAAGAGCTGCAGCGGGTAGCCGACGGCGTCGCCTTCGGTCTGGCCCAGGGCCTGATTGTGAATGCTGGCCATGGCTTGCATTACCACAACGTCGAGGCCGTCGCGGCCATCAAGGGCATCAATGAACTGAACATTGGCCATGCGCTGGTGGCCCATGCATTGTTTGTCGGGTTCAAGTCGGCGGTGGCTGAAATGAAAGCGCTGATCCTGGCAGCCGCCAAAGTTTGATGCATACGCAGGGCCCATGTGGGAGCGAGCCTGCTCGCGATAGCGGTCTGACATTCACCATTGATGTCGACTGACACACCGCTATCGCGAGCAGGCTCGCTCCCACAAGGGGGCCTCAGTGTATTGGGGATTCAGAGCGGCGGGGTTTCTGGATTTGGCTTGCTCTTGTCGACGCCCGGCACGTGCAGGTTGCCCTCGGCCACCTGGTCGCCTTCGAGCTGCGGCTGTGTGACCCAGGTCAGGATGTCGTAGTAGCGGCGGATGTTTGCCACGAAATGCACCGGTTCACCGCCCCGGGCGTAGCCGTAGCGGGTTTTGCTGTACCACTTCTTCTGGGAAAGGCGCGGCAGGATCTTCTTCACATCCAGCCACTTGTTCGGATTCAACCCTTCCTTGGCCGCCAGTTTGCGAGCGTCATCCAGGTGACCGCCACCCACGTTGTAGGCGGCGAGGGCGAACCAGGTGCGGTCCGGCTCCTCGATGCTCTCGTCCAGTTGTTCTTTTATGTAGGCCAGGTACTTGGCGCCACCCATGATGCTCTGCTTGGGGTCCAGGCGATTGGACACACCCATGGCCTGGGCGGTGTTCTGGGTCAGCATCATCAGGCCGCGCACACCGGTCTTGGACGTGACTGTCGGCTGCCACAGTGATTCCTGGTAGCCGATGGCCGCCAGCAGGCGCCAGTCGACTTTTTCCGCCTTGGCGTAGTTCTTGAAATGCTTCTCGTACTTGGGCAGACGCTGCTGCAAATGCTGGGCGAAGGTGTAGGCGCCGACATAACCCAGGACATCAACGTGCCCGTAGTAGCGATCCTTCAGGCGTTGCAGGGTGCCATTCTTCTGCACTTTGTCCAGGTAGGCGTTGATTTCGTTGAGCAGGCTGTTGTCTTCGCCAGGGGCCACGGCCCAGCTCTGGTTGCTGGCATCGCCCAGGTCGAAAGCGACCCGCACGTTGGGGAAGTACACCTGGTTCATTGCCACTTCGTTGGAGTCCACCAGCGTCAGGTCGATCTGGCCTTCATCCACCATGCGCAGCAGGTCGACGACTTCTACCGCGTCGGACTCTTCGTATTCGATGCCGGGATATTTCTGTTTCAACTGCGCCAATTGTTCGGCGTGGGTGCTGCCCTTGAGCACCATGATCTTCTTGCCCGCCAGGGCGGCCGGGTCGGTGGGGCGTGACTGGCCGTTGCGGTAGATGATTTGTGGGGTGACTTCGAGGTAGGAGTGGGAAAATCGCACCTGACTCTTGCGTTTTTCGCTGCTGACCAGGCCGGCGGCAGCCAGTACCGGGCCGTTGGGCTTGCCCAGCTGGGTGAAAAGGTCATCGAGGTTGTCGGCGGTCTCGATTTTCAGCTCCACCCCCAAATCGTCGGCGAAACGCTTCACCAGCTCGTATTCGAAGCCGGTTTCACCATTGCGATCCTGGAAGTAGGTGGCGGGGCTGTTTCGGGTAACCACCCGCAGCACGCCATCCTCCTTCACGCGCTCCAGTGTGTTGGGTTTCTCAACACAACCACTGAGCACCAGGAAGAGTCCGGTTGCGATCAGCCACTTGGCGTACCGCGGACGCAAAGCCGTTGGGGAAAACATCTGCGCAGTATACGCAAACGGCCCCGACCGCCATATCTCGACAGCAGAAGGCCAGTCTGCTAGCGGTTGCAAAACGTGTCCGCAACACAGGCGGGCCGGGGGGCGCCGTGTTTTGCCCCGATGAAAAATATCTCGGTACGACCGTGCAAACGGGGGCCGGAAGAGCCATTCCTGCAAAGACCGACATTCGGCCAGCATCGTACGTGCCGTTTCGGGTGCCGTCGCCAGCGGTTTAGGCTAGAATGCACGGCCTCAAAGCACACCCCCTTCCCGAGGCTGTCCCGAAGATGTTGATCCTGCGCGGCGCTCCTGCCCTTTCTGCCTTTCGCCACAGCAAACTCCTTGAGCAACTGAGCCAGAAGGTTCCGGCTGTCAGTGGCTTGTATGCTGAATTCGCTCACTTCGCCGAAGTCACCGGCGGTTTGACCGGCGACGAACAGCAGGTGCTCGCGCGCCTTCTGAAGTACGGTCCCAGTGTTCCTGTCCAGGAGCCGACCGGTCGTCTGTTCCTGGTGCTGCCACGTTTCGGCACCATTTCGCCATGGTCGAGCAAGGCCAGCGACATCGCCCGTAACTGCGGCCTGGCGAAAATCCAGCGCCTGGAGCGCGGCATTGCCTTTTATGTCGCCGGTGAGTTCAGCGAGGCCGAGGCCCAACTGATCGCCGAGGGCCTGCATGACCGCATGACCCAGATCGTCCTGGGCAACCTGGAGCAGGCCGCGGGCCTGTTCAGCCATGCCGAGCCAAAACCGCTGACCGCCATCGATGTGCTGGGCGGCGGCCGTGCCGCACTGGAAAAAGCCAACGCCGAACTGGGCCTGGCCCTGGCCGAAGACGAGATCGATTACCTGGTCAACGCCTTCCAGGGCTTGAAGCGCAACCCCCACGACATCGAACTGATGATGTTCGCCCAGGCCAACTCCGAGCACTGCCGGCACAAGATCTTCAACGCCAGTTGGGACATTGATGGCCAGAGCCAGGAAAAAAGCCTGTTCGGCATGATCAAGAACACCTATCAGATGCACAACGAAGGTGTGCTCTCGGCCTACAAGGACAACGCCGCGGTGATCGTCGGCAACGTCGCCGGGCGTTTCTACCCGAACCCTGAGACCCGCCAGTACGGTGCGGTCCAGGAGCCGGTGCACATCCTGATGAAGGTCGAGACTCACAACCACCCGACCGCCATCGCCCCGTTCCCGGGTGCGTCCACCGGTTCCGGTGGCGAGATCCGCGACGAAGGCGCCACCGGTCGCGGTGCCAAGCCCAAGGCTGGCCTGACCGGCTTCACCGTATCGAACCTGCAGATCCCGGGCTTTGAACAGCCGTGGGAAAAGCCCTACGGCAAGCCCGAGCGCATCGTCAACGCGCTGGACATCATGATCGAAGGTCCTCTTGGGGGCGCGGCGTTCAACAACGAATTCGGCCGTCCGGCCCTGACCGGTTACTTTCGTACCTTCGAGCAATCCATCACCACCCCTCGCGGTGAAGAAGTGCGCGGCTACCACAAGCCGATCATGCTCGCCGGCGGCATGGGCAACATCCGCGCCGAACACGTGCAGAAAGGCGAGATCCTGGTCGGTTCCAAGCTGATCGTCCTCGGTGGGCCGGCCATGCTGATCGGCCTGGGCGGCGGCGCCGCTTCCTCCATGGCCACCGGCACCAGCTCGGCGGACCTGGACTTCGCCTCGGTCCAGCGGGAAAACCCGGAAATGGAACGCCGTTGCCAGGAAGTCATCGACCGTTGCTGGCAGTTGGGTGAACACAACCCCATCAGCTTCATCCACGACGTCGGCGCGGGCGGCCTGTCCAACGCCTTCCCGGAATTGGTCAACGACGGTGGCCGTGGTGGCCGCTTCGAACTGCGCAACATTCCGAACGACGAGCCGGGCATGGCCCCGCACGAAATCTGGAGCAACGAATCCCAGGAACGTTATGTCCTGGCGGTCGGCCCGGCCGACTTCGAGTGTTTCCAGGCCATTTGCGAACGCGAGCGCTGCCCGTTCGCCGTGGTCGGCGAAGCCACTGCCGAGCCGCAACTGACCGTGACCGACAGCCACTTCGGCAACAGCCCGGTGGACATGCCGCTGGAAGTGCTGCTGGGCAAGGCTCCGCGCATGCACCGTTCGGCCGTTCGCGAAGCCGAGCTGGGCGATGATTTCGACCCGTCGACGCTCGACGTTGCCGATTCCATCGAACGCGTCCTGCACCACCCGGCCGTGGCGAGCAAAAGTTTCCTGATCACCATCGGCGACCGCACCATCACCGGCCTTGTGGCCCGTGATCAAATGGTCGGCCCGTGGCAGGTGCCGGTGGCCGACGTTGCCGTGACCGCCACCAGCTTCGACGTCTACACCGGCGAAGCCATGGCCATGGGTGAGCGCACGCCGTTGGCGTTGCTGGACGCTCCGGCGTCGGGCCGCATGGCGATTGGCGAGACCCTGACCAACATCGCGGCCTCGCGCATCGGCAAGATCTCCGACATCAAACTGTCGGCCAACTGGATGTCCGCCGCCGGTCACCCGGGTGAAGACGCCCGCCTGTACGACACCGTCAAGGCTGTCGGCATGGAGCTGTGCCCGGAGCTGGGCATCACCATTCCGGTGGGCAAGGACTCCATGTCCATGGCCACGCGCTGGAACGATGAGGGCGTGGACAAGAGCGTCACCTCGCCGCTGTCGCTGATCGTCACCGGTTTCGCCCCGGTCACCGACATCCGCCAGACCCTGACCCCGCAACTGCGCATGGACAAGGGCACCACCGACCTGATCCTGATCGACCTGGGCCGTGGCCAGAACCGCATGGGCGCCTCGATCCTCGCCCAGGTGCACGGCAAGCTCGGCTCGCAAGCGCCGGACGTCGACGATGCCGAAGACCTGAAGGCGTTCTTCGCGGTCATCCAGGGCCTCAACGCCGACGGTCATCTGCTGGCCTACCACGACCGTTCCGACGGTGGTTTGCTGACCACCGTGGTGGAAATGGCTTTCGCCGGCCATTGCGGCCTGAGCCTGACCCTCGACAGCGTTGCCGAGTCTACGGCTGAAATCCCGGCCATCCTGTTCAACGAGGAACTGGGCGCGGTGATCCAGGTTCGCCAGGACGCCACCCCAGACATCCTTGCCCAGTTCAGCGCAGCGGGCCTGGCCGACTGCGTCTCGGTGATCGGCCAGCCGATCAACAACGCCCACATCAACATCACCTTCAACGGCGACACCGTCTTCGAAGGCCAGCGCCGTCTGTTGCAGCGCCAGTGGGCGGAAACCAGCTACCAGATCCAGCGCTTGCGGGACAATGCCGACTGCGCCGAGCAGGAATTCGACGCGCTGCTGGAAGAAGACAACCCGGGTTTGAGCGCCAAGCTCAGCTACGACGTCAATCATGACGTGGCCGCGCCTTACATCAAGAAAGGCATTCGCCCACAAGTGGCGGTGCTGCGTGAGCAGGGTGTCAACGGTCAGGTGGAAATGGCGGCGGCGTTCGACCGCGCCGGTTTCAACGCGATCGACGTGCACATGAGCGATATCCTGGCCGGCCGTGTCGACCTGAACGACTTCAAGGGCATGGTCGCCTGTGGCGGTTTCTCCTACGGCGACGTGCTGGGTGCCGGTGAAGGCTGGGCCAAGTCGGCACTGTTCAACAGCCGCGCCCGCGACGCGTTCCAGGGCTTCTTCGAACGCACCGACAGCTTCACCCTCGGCGTGTGCAACGGTTGCCAGATGATGTCCAACCTGCACGAGTTGATCCCGGGCAGCGAGTTCTGGCCGCACTTCGTGCGTAACCGTTCCGAGCAGTTCGAAGCGCGCGTGGCGATGGTCCAGGTCCAGGAATCCAACTCGATCTTCCTGCAGGGCATGGCCGGTTCGCGCATGCCGATCGCCATCGCCCACGGCGAAGGCCATGCGGAATTCGAAAGCGAAGAAGCCCTGCTCGAAGCCGATTTGTCCGGTTGCGTGTCGCTGCGGTTCGTCGACAACCATGGCAAGGTCACCGAAACCTACCCGGCCAACCCGAACGGCTCGCCGCGCGGAATCACCGGCCTGACCAGCCGCGACGGCCGCGTCACGATCATGATGCCGCACCCCGAACGTGTGTTCCGCGCGGTGCAGAACTCGTGGCGTTCGGACGACTGGAACGAAGACGCACCATGGATGCGCATGTTCCGCAACGCCCGCGTCTGGGTGAACTAAGGGCGTGTACAAGCTCTGCTTCTTCGTCCCGGCCAGCCACCTGGACGTGGTCAAAAGCGCCGTATTCGCCGCCGGTGGCGGACGGATCGGCGCCTATGACCACTGCGCCTGGCAAGTGCTGGGCCTGGGCCAGTTCCGCCCCTTGGACGGCAGCCAGCCGTTCATTGGCGAAGCGGGGCAGGTCGAGCAGGTCGAGGAATGGAAAGTGGAGCTTGTCGTGGCCGATGAGTTGATTCGTGCGGCGGTGGCGGCGTTGAAGCAGAGCCATCCCTATGAGACACCGGCTTATGAAGTGTGGCGGTTGGAGGATTTTTGATCGTCCGACCGTTGAATGAGAAACCCGCTGATTGATTCAGCGGGTTTTTTATTGGTCGCGATATAGGTTGAAACACAACTGTGGGCACGGACCTGTGGCGAGGGGATTTATCCCCGCTGGGCTGCGCAGCAGCCCTCAAGCCAGGCAATTCGGTGTTTCAGGCAGATTGAGTTGTTGGCTTAGGGGACTGCTGCGCAGTCCAACGGGGATAAATCCCCTCGCCACAGGGAACTCATGTGTGGTCGGGCGCTACGGCCGGATCTCGATCATGGTGCCATCCGGCACCAGGTTCCACACCTCGCGCATGTCCACATTGCGCATGGCAATGCAGCCGTCGGTCCAGTCCAGGGTGTGGAACAGCTGCTCAGGGTTTTCTTCGGAATCCGGGGTGCCATGGATCATGATCATGCCCCCCGGTTCCACGCCTTCACGGCGGGCGCGGGCGGCGTCGCTGATGTTGGGGTAGGAAATGTGCATCGACAGGTAGAAGCGGTCGCTGGTCTTGCGCCAGTCGATCCAGTAGAAACCCTCGGGGGTGCGTTTGTCGCCTTCGATCAGCTTGGGGCCTTTTTTGGCGCCTTTGCCCAATGAAATGCGATAGGTCTTCAGTGGTTTGCCGTCGTTGATCAATTGCAATTGATGGGCGGACTTGAGCACCAGCACTTTTTCGATGGTCTTGCCGTTGTAGGTTCCCACCGCAGAAGCCTGGGACACCGCAGCGAACGACAAGCAGAACAGGACAAGCAACCAGCGCATTGAAACGATATCCCTAGAGGTGTCGCGGCTATTATGGATTTTTAGGTATTGGCAGGCTGGGCCAGCGGCGGGATCGATTCGGATCGCACCGGGTAGTCCTCGGTTCGCCGGTCAGCATAGAAGTATTCTAGGGTACGGCCCACCGTGCGGAAAGCCAGCTCGTCCCAGGGAATGTCCGCTTCGTCGAACAGTTTCACTTCCAGGCTCTCGGGCCCGGCGGCGAAATCTTCGTCCACCAGCTCGGCGCGGAAGAATACATGCACCTGGCTGATATGCGGAACATCGATCAGCGTATAAATGCTCAGGTTGCGCACGCGGGCGCAGGCTTCTTCGGCGGTCTCGCGCACGGCGGCCTGCTCGACGGTTTCGCCGTTCTCCATGAAACCTGCCGGCAATGTCCAGTAACCGCGCCGTGGCTCGATGGCACGCCGGCACAGCAGCACTTTGCTGCCCCAGGTCGGCACGCAACCGGCCACGATATTGGGGTTCTGGTAGTGGATGGTGTGGCAGGTATCGCAGACAAAGCGCAAGCGCGAGTCGCCTTCGGGGATACGCTGGGTTACCGGGTTACCGCACTGGCTGCAGAATTTCATGCTTGGGTTCCTGAATGCTGCGCCTATCTTGGCGTCTGCGGGCGGCTGTCGGCAAGTTGTCGTTTCGCGACACGTCGCAGTGCAGGGGTTGGGCGGCTTGCCTGATTGGTGCATGATGCAAGGTAGCGAATAAATCGAGAAGTCTCATGCTGGACGAGCTACTGCATCGAGTAAGCAACCATACCCCACGTGATCTGGAGACTGACCGACGTTTCCCTGAAGCGGCGGTGCTGGTGCCCATTACCCGCAGTGACGAGCCGGAACTGGTCCTGACCCTGCGCGCCAGCGGGCTTTCGACCCATGGCGGCGAAGTGGCATTTCCCGGTGGGCGTCGCGACCCGGAAGACCCGGACCTGATTTTCACCGCCTTGCGCGAAGCCGAAGAAGAAATCGGCCTGCCCCCCGGCCTGGTGGAAGTGATCGGCCCCCTCAGTCCCTTGATCTCGCTGCACGGCATTAAGGTCACGCCCTACGTGGGGGTGATTCCCGATTACGTCGAATACCAGGCCAACGATGCCGAGATCGCCGCGGTGTTCAGCGTACCGCTGGAGTTCTTTCGCAAGGACCCGCGCGAACACACGCATCGCATCGACTACCAGGGCTGCAGTTGGTATGTGCCCAGCTATCGTTTTGGCGAGTACAAGATCTGGGGCCTGACGGCGATCATGGTGGTCGAACTGGTCAACCTGATGTTCGACGCCGGCATTGACCTGCACACCCCGCCCAAGACTTTCATCAATACCTGAAGCCCCGAGGAACCTCATGAAATACCGCCTGGGTGATGCCCGTGTCGAAACCCACCCACAGAGCTGGGTCGCCCCCAACGCCACACTGGTGGGCAAGGTCCGCCTCGAAGAAGGCGCCAACGTCTGGTTCAACGCGGTGCTGCGTGGCGATAACGAACTGATCCTGATCGGCAAAAACAGCAACGTGCAGGACGGCACGGTGATGCACACCGACATGGGCTTCCCGCTGACCATCGGCACCGGCGTGACCATCGGCCATAACGCCATGCTTCACGGTTGCACGGTGGGGGACTACAGCCTTATCGGCATCAATGCGGTGATCCTCAACGGCGCGAAGATCGGCAAGAACTGCATCATCGGCGCCAACTCGCTGATCGGCGAAGGCAAGGAGATTCCTGACGGTTCGCTGGTGATGGGCTCACCCGGCAAGGTTGTGCGGGAATTGACCGAAGCGCAGAAGAAGATGCTCGAGGCCAGCGCGGCGCACTATGTTCACAACGCGCAGCGCTACGCCCGCGACTTGGCCGAGCAAGAGCAATGAACCCGCCAGAACGCCCGGTTCCGTCGCCCTGCGTGAACATCTGCGCCCTGGACGATGACGACATCTGCACCGGCTGCCAGCGCACCGTGGCGGAAATCACCCGTTGGAGCCGGATGGACAACGATGAGCGACGCAGTGTTCTGGCGTTGTGTCATGAAAGGGCCAAGGCCAGTGGGTTGGTGTGGATGTTGCCGGTGAGGCGCTGACGCCCACACAAGACTCTGTAGGAGCACATACCTGTGGGAGCAAAGCTTGCTCGCGATGCAGGCACCCAGGTCGTCAGGTGGACCGCGTGATCGTTCATCGCGGGCAAGCTTTGCTCCCACAGGTTTGGCTTCCACAGATATTTTTCCTCAAAATCTTTATTTCAGCGACGCCACCGATCCAAACCCACCACTCCCAGCGCAATCGCGACAAACCCCGCCAATATCCCTGCGGCATTGATGAGCACCTGTGGATAACCCAGGTTCGCCACGTCAATGAAAGGGTAGGGGTACGCCGCCAGTAATTCCCCCCGCAGCAGGAGCCACGCGAAGTACACCACCGGGTAAATCATCCACAGCCCGATGTGCTTCATGCGCAAGGTGCCCTTGGGCACGCAGAACCACCAGTAGGTCATGAACAGCAACGGCATTACGTCGTGCAGCAATTCGTCGGCCACGAACTGCCAGCCTTCGGGTTGCCACAGATGTCGCAGCAGCAGGTTGTAGGCCAGGCCGACCAAGGTAATGCTCACGGTAATGCCGCTGCTGACCCCCGGCTGCAAGAACCAGCGCCGGGCCGGCGATTCTCGCTGGATCAGTTCCCAGGTCAGCACCACGGCCACCAGAGTGTTGGTCAGCACGGTGAAGAAACTGAGAAAGTTCACCAGGCCGCCGAGCAAGCTCGCGCCCAGTTCCCAGCGACCGAGCAGGATCAGGTACAACTGGATGCTCAACCCCGCCCAGCCCAACAGGGCCGCCACTGACACGAAACACTGTCGCAGCGCGGGGCGCCGACGGATCTGAATGTCCACGGCTCAGACCGGTCGTTTGGTGCGCATCAGCTTGATGTACAGCCGCTCGACTTTCTCCCGCGCCCACGGCGTCTTGCGCAAAAAGGTCAGGCTGGACTTGATGCTCGGGTCGCTCTTGAAGCAACGAATGTCGATGCGCTCGGCCAGACCCGACCATTCGTAGTGCTGCACCAGGGCGTTGAGGATCTGCTCCAGCGTCACGCCGTGCAGCGGGTTGTTGTTGGATTCGGTCATGGGAGGCCTTCGCGCAAAGAGGTGTAAAGCCGCGCACCTTAGCCGAGGTGCCCGCGTGGTGGAAGTATCACTGAAACGCTGCCTGTTTGTTTCGCGGCTTTGCGCAACGCCTACTGTTACCGAATCCGAAATGATTCATGTCAGTAAAAGGCCTTTCTCTATTTGTAACAGGACATTATCCTTGCGCCGCCTGCTGAAACGCTTCTTCTGCCGTGCCAAAGCCCCCGGCGTTCAGCGAATCCCCTAAAAAGATCAAGAATTCCTTCTTTATGTTCGATGTTCAGACTCTGCAAGACAGCGCTGTCCGGCACTGTATTGCCGCCAGAAACACCCTTCACCTGATGGCCGGTCTCGGCGTCTTGGGCATTGCCATCGGCGCTCAGGCCGCTCCCGCGTTCGACAGCGACTCACCCTGGATGCTGGGTGACTGGAACGGCACGCGAAGCGAACTCGCGAAAAAAGGCTACGACTTCAAGTTCGATTACACCGGTGAAATGGGCAGCAACCTGCACGGCGGCTACGACCATGACCGCACCGCTCGCTACAGCGACCAGTTCGCCTTCGGCACGCACCTGGACCTGCAGAAAATCCTCGGTTGGCACGCCGCCGAGTTTCAACTGACGGTCACCGAGCGCAGCGGCAATAACATCAGCAATGACCGGATCAACGACCCGCGCGTTGGCGGTTTCACTTCCGCCCAGGAAGTCTGGGGCCGTGGCCAGACCTGGCGGTTGACGCAGATGTGGTATCAGCAGGCATTTTTCGATGACCGGCTCGATATCAAGGCCGGTCGTTTCGGTGAGGGCGAGGATTTCAACAGCTTCCCCTGCGACTTCCAGAACCTGGCGTTCTGCGGCTCGCAAGTGGGCAACTGGGTGGGCGGCATCTGGTACAACTGGCCGGTCAGCCAGTGGGCGCTGCGGGTCAAGTATCACCTCACGCCTGAGCTGTATGCGCAGATCGGGGCTTATGAACAAAACCCCTCGAACCTGGAAACCGGTAACGGCTTCAAGCTCAGCGGCAGCGGCACCCAGGGCGCCGTAGTGCCGGTGGAGCTGGTGTGGTCGCCCAAGCTCAATGGTCTGCCGGGCGAATACCGCGCCGGTTATTACTACAGCAGTGCCAACGCCACCGACGCCTACAAGGATCGCAACGGCCAGCCGGCCGCCCTGAGCGGCGAGGCGTATCGCAGCGCGTCGAGCAAGCATGGCGTGTGGTTGGGGGCGCAACAGCAACTGACCAGTGTCGCCAGTGATCATTCCCGTGGCCTGAGTGTGTTCGCCAACGCCACGATGCACGACAAGAAAACCAACGCCATCGACCACTATGTCCAGGCCGGTCTCGTCTACAAGGGGCTGTTCGACGCCCGCGCCAGGGATGACATCGGTTTTGCCCTGGCTCGGGTTCACGTCAACCCGGCTTACCGCAAGAACGCCGAGGCCACCAACCAGGCCCGCGCCGTCCAGGGTTACGACAACCCGGCCTTTTTGCCGCCTCAGGACACCGAGTACAGCGCCGAGTTGTATTACGGCGTACACGTGACGAACTGGCTGACCGTGCGCCCGAACCTGCAGTACATCCGCCATCCAGGTGGCGTGGACAAGGTCGATGACGCGCTGATTGGCGGGATCAAGATTCAGTCGTCGTTCTAGTCAGTGCACAAGACCCTTGTGGGAGCGAGCCTGCTCGCGGTAGCGATTTCACATCCAACATTGAAGTCGACTGTCACGCCGCCATCGCGAGCAAACCCGCTCCCACAGCATCCGCTTCAACCCAATTACCTCTTTCAACTGAACCATGCCCCCTCAAGATCGTCATCTACAGTGACTACTTGCGCGGGACTCCTTAAAACCTCACGGAGAATCACACTATGAGCACTGAGGGTGCTATGAGTCGAAGCCGTCTGCTACCGAGCCTGCTCGGCATTCTGCTTCTATTGATGGGCCTGGCCCTGTTGGCGGGGGGAATCAAGCTGAGCACGCTTGGCGGCTCGCTGTATTACCTGCTGGCCGGTATCGGCCTGGCGCTGACCGGCGTGCTGCTGATCATGGCCCGGCGTGCAGCCCTGGGCCTGTACGCGCTGGTGCTGTTCGCCAGCACCGTGTGGGCGCTGTGGGAAGTGGGCCTGGACTGGTGGCAACTGGTGCCGCGCCTGGCAATGCTGTTTGCCTTGGGCATCGTCATGTTGCTGCCGTGGTTCCGCCGTCCACTGTTGACCCCCGACGCTTCGCCCATGGGCACCCGTGCTTTGGGCGCCGCCGTGGTCATTGCCGGCATCACCGCGCTCGCCAGCCAGTTCACCAATCCGGGTGAAATCGAGGGCCAACTGGACCGCGACAGCGTGCCTGGCATGACCAACACCGCCCCGGCGATGCCGGACGGGGATTGGAACTCCTATGGCCGCAGTGCCCATGGTGACCGTTATTCGCCCCTGGCGCAGATCACCCCCGAGAACGTCAGCAAGCTGGAACCGGCCTGGACCTATCGCACTGGCGACCTGCCAGGGCCGAACGACCCGGGTGAGACCACGGCGGAAAACACACCGCTGAAGGTCAACGGCATGCTCTACGTGTGCACGCCCCACAGCCAGGTGATTGCTCTGGAGCCTGAAACCGGCAAGGAAATCTGGCGGTTCGATCCGAAGCTTTCCACGCAGAAAGCGGAAAACTTCAAGGGCTGGGCCCACATGACCTGCCGCGGCGTGACCTATCACGATGACGCGGTGTACGCCTCGGCCGAGCAGAGCCCGACCGGCGCGGCCAGCACCACGCCGGCGAGCACCGTGTGCCCACGCCGGATCTTCCTGCCGACCGCCGACACGCGCCTGATCGCGCTGAACGCCGACACCGGCAAGATGTGTGAAGACTTCGGTGACAAGGGCCAGGTCGACCTGACCGCCAACATTGGCGGCTTCACGGCCGGCGGTTACTACTCCACGTCGCCACCGGCCGTGACCCAGAACCTGGTGGTGATCGGTGGCCACGTCACCGATAACGTCTCCACCGACGAGCCAAGCGGGGTCATCCGCGCCTATGACGTGCACACCGGCGAGCTGGTGTGGAACTGGGACAGCGGCAACCCGGACGACACTACGCCGATTGCCGAAGGCCAGACCTACACCCGTAACTCGCCGAACATGTGGTCCATGTTCAGCGTCGATGAAAAACTCGGCATGCTCTACCTGCCGATGGGTAACCAGACGCCCGACCAGTTCGGTGGTTTCCGTACACCAGAATCGGAGAAATACGCCGCCGGCCTGACCGCGCTGGATATCGCCACCGGCAAGGTGCGCTGGTACTTCCAGTTCACCCACCACGACCTGTGGGACATGGACGTGGGCGGGCAACCGACGCTGATGGACTTGAAAACCGCCGATGGCGTGAAGCCGGCGGTACTGGCATCGACCAAGCAGGGCAGCATCTACGTGCTGGACCGCAGCAATGGTCAGCCGATCGTGCCGATCAAGGAGATCCCGGTGCCGCAAGGCGCGGTAGAGGGTGACTACACCTCGCCGACCCAGCCGATGTCCGACCTGAACTTCGTGCCGCCGGTCCTCCAGGAACGCGACATGTGGGGCGTGACCCCGTTCGACCAGATGCTGTGCCGGATCGACTTCAAGTCGCTGCGCTACGAAGGCATGTTCACGCCGCCGTCGCTGCAAGGCTCGATCGTCTACCCAGGTAACTTCGGCGTGTTTGACTGGGGCGGTATTTCGGTTGATCCGGTACGCCAGATCGCTTTCGTCAATCCGAGCTACATGGCGTTCAAGTCGAAACTGGTTCCTGCGGCCGAAGTGGCCGGCGGTCCGGGGCGCAAGAGCGAGACCGAAGGCGTGCAGCCGAACAAAGGCGCGCCGTATGGCGTGATCCTCGAAGCGCTGCTTTCGCCAATGGGCCTGCCTTGCCAGGCACCGGCCTGGGGTTATGTGGCGGCCGTTGACCTGACCAACAACAAAACTCTGTGGATGCACAAGAACGGCACCGTGCGTGACAGCTCGCCGGTACCGATCCCGCTGAGCATGGGCGTACCGAGCCTGGGCGGCGCCTTCACCACCGCCAGCGGCCTGGCGTTCCTGAGCGGTACCCTCGACCAGTACCTGCGTGCCTATGACGTGAAAAACGGCAAGCAACTGTGGGAAGGCCGCCTGCCAGCGGGCGCCCAGACCACGCCGATGACCTACACCGGCAAGGACGGCAAGCAGTACGTGCTGGTCGTTGCCGGTGGCCATGGTTCCCTGGGTACCAAGCAGGGTGACTATGTGATCGCCTATAAACTGCCGGATTAAGCGGGAGTGATCGTTCCCACGCTCCTGCGTGGGAATGCATCCTCCGACGCTCTGCGTCACCGTTTCAGAAGCGGAACGCGGAGCGTCCCTGGCGGCGTTCCCACGCTGAGCGTGGGCACGATCTGGGGTAAACCGGCGCTCATGAAAAAGGCGACACCTTTGCGGGTGTCGCCTTTTTCTTTAGCCCAATGTCATCCCAAGTTAGCTGTGGGAGCAAAGCTTGCTCGCGATGCTGGCGCCCTGGTCTTCAGGTGGACCGCGTTATCGTTCATCGCGGGCAAGCCTTGCTCCCACAGATCACCATGAGGCAAGCGATACTGCTTACAACTCGATCTTGACGGCCTGGGAAGCCCGGGTCGCCTTGGCGCGGGCGGCGTCGATGGACTCGTCTCGCGCCAGGGCCACGCCCAGGCGGCGCTGGCCGTTGACTTCCGGTTTACCGAACAGGCGCAGGGCGGTGTCCGGTTCGGCCAGGGCAGCGCCGAGGTTGGCGAAAGCGGTCTGGGTCGACTGGCCTTCCACCAGGATCACCGCCGAGGCCGATGGGCCGAACTGGCGGATCAGCGGAATCGGCAGGCCGAGGATGGCGCGGGCGTGCAGGGCGAACTGCGACAGGTCCTGGGAAATCAGCGTCACCAGACCGGTGTCGTGTGGGCGCGGCGAGACTTCGCTGAACCACACCTGGTCACCCTTGATGAACAGCTCGACGCCAAACAGGCCGCGACCACCGAGGGCCTCGGTCACGGCTTTAGCCACGCGCTCGGATTCAGCCAGGGCCACCGGGCTCATGGCTTGGGGCTGCCAGGATTCCTGATAGTCGCCTTTTTCCTGGCGGTGACCGACCGGTGCGCAGAAGGTGGTGCCGCCAACATGGCGCACGGTAAGCAGGGTGATTTCATAGTCGAAATCGATGAAGCCCTCGATGATCACCCGGCCCTTGCCGGCACGGCCGCCTTCCTGGGCGTAGTCCCAGGCTTTCTGCACGTCATCGGCACTGCGCAGCAGGCTCTGGCCCTTGCCCGAGGAACTCATCACCGGCTTTACCACGCACGGGAAGCCCAGGGTTTCAACGGCCTTGCGGTAGTCTTCCACGGTGTCGGCGAAGAAATACGGCGAGGTCGGCAGACCCAACTCTTCGGCGGCCAGGCGCCGGATGCCTTCGCGGTTCATGGTCAGTTGCGCGGCGCGGGCGGTGGGGATCACGGTGAAGCCTTCAGCTTCCAGTTCCACCAGCGTGGCGGTGGCGATGGCTTCGATTTCCGGCACGATGAAGTGCGGCTTCTCGGCCTCGATCACCGCGCGCAGGGCCGCGCCATCGAGCATGTTGATCACATGGCTGCGATGGGCCACTTGCATGGCCGGCGCGTTGGCGTAGCGATCCACGGCAATCACTTCAACGCCCAGGCGCTGCAGTTCGATTACCACTTCCTTGCCCAGTTCACCGCTGCCACACAACAAAACGCGGGTCGCGGTGGGCGACAATGGAGTTCCGATACGGGTCATCTGAAGGTCCTCAAACAGGAGCGGAGCATCGAGGGTCGCGCGCCGGGCGAGCTTCCCATGGGGAGAAAGCGCGGCATTTTACATGAACCGCAGGTTTTGGCTTCAGCCGGTGACGGCCTGTTTGCGCAAACGCCAGGCCATGATCAGCCACACTGCCGTGACCCCGGCGAATTTCGAGACCAGCGCGGTGATCACCACGGCCGGTGTCAGGGCATCGATCATGCCGAAGAAAATGAAGGTGTCCAGAGGAATACTCAGGGCCGAACTGATCCACAACCGGTCATGCAGCGGACGCTTGGTGATGGAGAACACCAGCCAGTCAATGCATTCGGATACCGCGAATGCCGTGGCGCTGGCCAGGGCAATGGTCGGGTCGGAGGTGACGTAGGACAACACCAGCGCCACCAGCATCGCCACGATGGCGCCGTGGCCGAATCGAGTTTGCACCATGTCGCGCAGGACAAACACCAGCCCGCCCCAGGCCGACCAGATGATGTCCAGGTGCGGCGCGGCGGAAAACGCGAAGTTGATCAGCACGACGCTGCTGATATAGGCGATCAGGAAAAGCATGGATCGGGGTACCTGGTGGGGTGTAAATCAAGTATTCAAGAGCGACGATAGCCCTGTGGGAGCAAAGCTTGCTCGCGATGCAGGCGCCTCGCTTTCTGAAAGACCTCATTGCCTTCATCGCGGGCAAGCCTTGCTCCCACACAGGTTGTGTTCGGTCAGTGGGTGCAGGGTACTTTAGCAGGCCAGCACGCCGCACCTCATTCCTCCTCGCTGTCATCCGCCTTCCAATACCCCACCGCCTTCACAAAATCCTGATCCAACCCTTTCTCCTCCAACAACACCTTGCGAATCTGTCGCGATACCTTGCTCTCGGTGGCGACCCAGGCGTACAGCTTGCCGCCGGGCATTTCCAGGTGGCGCACGGTGGTCAGCAGATTGTTCTGGCGGCCTTCGCGCAGCACCCAAATCACGTGTACTTGCGCGGGGCTGTGAAGGATTTGCTGCTCGGCGCCGTTTTCCACTTCCACCACCACCAGCGCACGCCGGTTGGCCGCCAGGTTTTCCAGGCGACGGGCGATGGCGGGCAGGGCGGTTTCGTCGCCGATCAGCAGGTAGTGGTCGAAGATGTCCGGGACAATCATCGAGCCCCTTGGCCCGGCGATGTTGAGGTATTGCCCGGGCGTCGCTTGGGTCGCCCAGGTCGCGGCAGGCCCATCGCCATGCAGCACAAAGTCGATGTCCAGCTCCAGCGTCTGCAGGTCATAACGGCGCGGGGTGTAGTCGCGCATTTGCGGCATCGGGCCCTGATCCTTGCCAGCGCCGGGGGCGAAATTTTCCAGGGCGGCGTGTTCCTCGGCGTTCTGTGGGAACAGCAGTTTTACGTGATCGTCGCTGCCGAGGCTGGTGAACCCGGCCAGTTCCGGCCCGCCCAGGGTGATGCGGCGCATGCGCGGAGTCAGGTCCTGCACTCGCAACACTTGCAGGCGGCGGCGCTTGATCTCGTGGCTGACTCGGTGAATGGTATTTGGATCGACTTCAGTCATTGGCTGGGCTCCGAAACAGGTGGACGGTCGGGACCGTCGATAATGGCTTTGGCGGTGTTGTTGAGCAGGTCGCGAATCCGCAAAGTTTCTTCCGGGCTCCACCGGCCATGGTGTTTGTGCAGCGCATTGCGCAGGTTATACACCGCTTCGTGGATTTCCGGGGGGCGGTCTTGGCCGCGCAGGGAGCGCTTGCTCGCTTCAATGCGCATGCGTACCTCATTCAGCGCCGGGGTCTGGTCTTCAAGGAATAGACGTCCGGCGTCGGTCACGCTGTAGCGTTTTTTTCCACCTTCGGCGTTGCCTGCGATCAAAACGCCCATTTCCAGGAAGGTCAGCGTCGGATAGATCACGCCGGGGCTGGGGCTATAGGCGCCGTCGAACATGTTTTCGATCCGGCGGATCAAGTCGTAGCCGTGGCAGGGCTGCTCGCCAATCAGCGCGAGCAACAGCAATTTCAGGTCACCGGAGGCGAAGACCCGGGGGCCCCGGCTACCACGCTCACGGCCTGCGGGTCGACGTTCGAAACCATCGTGTTCATCGTGTTCATCGTGTTTTCGGCTGGGATGGGAAGGGGGGACTGTCATATGCCTGCTCTCCGTTCTGCATAAGATAGAACTGAGATATATCTTTATCCGTAGATATATCTTTGACCCTCGATATATCTTGGAACTAAGATATATCGAAGTTGGGTTCCAATTTTTTGAAAAAGATAAGACCTTACCCGAATCCCTTGCCTGTACGGGCGGCAAAGTAGGCCACTGTCTGCATTCGCAGTGTTAAATCCAGGGTGTGGCTTGCAGGTGTGGGTTGTTTCTTACATCCAAACTTCGGTTTTATATAAAACAGCGTATTTTTCGTTATTGCGCATGGCGGTTTGGCTACGTGCCTTTGGGAATAGGCCTGCTTATTTTTAATTAAAGAGAGTGGATCATGCTCCGGCGTTGAGGTCAGGCCAGGCTGTAGTGGGTCTGCAACTTCAAGCCTTCTCTTTATGCTATGAACAGGTGTCAAACATGCTCAAACAAATCGTATCCGGTACTGCTCTGATCGCCGCAGCCCTGAGTTCCTCGCTGGTCTTCGCTCTGGACGATGCTCGCTCCTCTATTCATATCACCGCGACGATTCCCACCAAGCAGTTCCATGTACTGCCACGCAACCCTGACTTCGGTAAGGATGAAGTCATGCACTACAACCCGGTGACCAACTCCTTGAGCCCTTTGCGTCAGACCTTCGACGTGAAGAACACCGATGGTTCGGTGCATGCCTACCTCTTGGGTGGTCAGCCTTCGTTGACCAACGGTACGGACGCCATTCCCCTCATCGCCAGGTTCAACAATGTCACCCTGACCGAGTTTCCTCAGGAAGTGGTGACTGACGCGGCATCCACTCCAGGTACCCAGGCCGACATGCTCATCATGGCCTCGACCGTGCCTCTGGAGAGCCAGGTCGGTCAATACACCGCCGACTTCACCGTGATCTTCGACGCGGTGCCTCGCCCGTAAACCCTTCACTGCCCGATGGCTTTTCTCGTCCTGCGGGCATGAACGCAGGCCGGCCGCCCGGCCGGCCTGTACCTGGAACGTCCCGATAGTTTGCTGATATGAGAATCCATTGATGTTTGTGATGACACCCATCGTGGGTGCGCTGGCGCTGTTGTTGTGCGCCAGTGCATTGGCTGCGCCGACCGCCCCGGGTACGACGCCCAGAAGTCTGTTGTCCCAGGCCAAGGGGCTGCCGGAGGAGTTTGAAGCCCACTTTTTCGATGTGCCTCTGGCGGTTCGTATGGAACTCGATCAACAGTACCTCGGCGAAGCCATGGTGGTGTTGACACGCGATGATCGTATTACCTTGCTCGAATTCACCGACACCCAGGACAGCCCGATCCCGCCCGTCGAGCGCGGGCAATGGGAGCAACTGCTCAAACAGGGGCGCGCCTTGGGTGCCTGCGAAGCCAAATGCACGGCGGGGCTGCTGGCGGTGCATTACAGCCTTGAACATTCACTGGTGTCGATCCTCACTGAAAAAGTGGAGCGCGGCAGCGTGGAGAAACGTTATTACGATCAGCCACAGGGGGGCAGCCTGGGCTTGATCGTCAATAACCAACTCAATCTCAACGGTGGTCAGGAGCAGGATACGGGCGGGCGTTATGGCCTCAATGCCAGTTCCAGCGTGGGCAACTGGACCCAGTCGTTCGATCTGCAGCTGTCGCGCCTGGGCGGGCCGGACGATAAGCTCTACCACGCCGTTCATGAGCTGCACACCCAGCGCGAGATGCAAGACAGTTTTTTGCGCCTGGGTTATTTCATGCCGGGCTCCGATGGTTTGAACCGTCAGATCCGTTCGTTCGGGGCCAACCCGGATACCGCGCTGGGGGTCATGTACGGCAGTTCCGATAGCCTGGTGATCAATAATCCCAAGCCCAGCGTGTACCCCATTTATGTCACCGCCAGTCGTCAGGCGGCGGTGGAGATCTACCGCAACGGCCTGTTGCTCAATACCCAGGCCGTCAGCGCCGGCTTGCAGAGCCTGGATACCCGGCCATTGCCCGGCGGCATCTATGAAGTGGAAGTGCGGCTGATCGAAGACGGGCAGACCACCGCCACGTCCCAGGAGCTGGTCTACAAGCCCAACAACTGGCGCAGTGCCGATGATCGCTGGCGCTACAACCTGTTTGCCGGCCGCGAAACCAAACTGCTGAGCAATTGGGATGATCAACCCTCGGGCTTCACGACTGCCGGGGTCGGTCTCAATTACTTGCTGCACCCGCGAGTGGTGTTGGGGCTTTCCACGCGCCAGGTGCAGGACAAGCTGCAGTACGGCACCTCGGTGGACTGGACGCTGCCCGCCAACACCAGCTTCTTTGCCAACGTTTACCAGACCGAGCAGTACGGCACGGGCATGGACCTGCAGGCGTTGTACAGCTACGGTCTGGGCAGTGTGGTGGCCAGCCATAATCGCAGTTGGCTGGACACGCGCAACACTTACGAAACCCTGCCTGACGGCACCCGTATCCGCCAGCGCGACGTGTTCGTCGGCCAGACCAGCAATTCGTCGCTGTCGGTCTCCCATCGACTGAGCAACAAGTCGTCGATCAACGGGCGGCTGTTCTACAGCGAAGGCAATGTCGAGGGCGCCGGTGTGGACCTGGGATGGTCCCAGCGTGGCAAGCTTGGCGGCAGCGATGCCAACTGGCGGTGGTCGGTGTTCGACCGTCCGGGCACCTCCAGTACCGCCGATCGACGAAATCGCGGCGTGGACCTGAGCGTCAGCGTGGCCTTGGGCGGGCCGGGCGAGTATTGGTCAGGCAGTATCGGCACCCGCACCTCCCGTGACGGAACGCGGGACAACAATGGGTCGCTGAGCTATCGCCGGGACCTGCAGGATCACGTGCTGCAAAGCGTGTCCGCCACGGTACTGGCCGATACCTATGGCGTGGGCCTGTCCGGCCTCGCCAGTTTCGACACCGATACGGTGTACGGCGACGGTTTCATCCAGCGCTCTTCCTACAACGACAACCTCACCGGTGGCTTGAACCTCAGCAGCACGGTGGCCGTGGGTGGCCAGAAAGTCGTCTTCACCGGCCTGCCCCAGAGTGGCGGCGCGGGCATGATCGTGGATGTGGAAACCGACCTGGACGACATCGTCCTACTCGCCGACGACCTGACGGGTGGCACCACCACCCTGCGTCCCGGCCGCAACTTCGTACCCATCACTGCCTATCAGAACAGCCTGTTGACCTTCGACTTCGACGGCGTGCATCCACCGGCGGCCAACATCGAGCCTTCACGCAGCCGCTATCACTTGAACAAAGGGGGCGTGGACTACCGCAAAGTCAGCGTGATGAGAAGCGTGACCGTGCTCGGTCGTCTGCTGGACGCGCAGGGCCAGCCGCTCAAGGGCCATCACGTGATCAACCACGCCAGCCGTGGAGTCAGCGAGGTGGACGGTTTCTTCTCCATGGAGATGAACGCCAGCTCCCCGACGCTTGAAGTGCGCTATGGCAATGACTTGCTTTGCCAGTTCCGCCTCGACCCGGATAACGCCAATAGCGAGGGCGATGTGTTGATGATCGGTGATTTGCGCTGCACGCCAGACACCCTGGCCGACAGCAACAACCCGATCGAGACGGCGGGTTGAACTTGATCCTGGCGCGCCGGCTAGCGTGGTGCGCCCTTCAACATTGCAAGCAGTGTTCCGTGAAACGGTCGCCATCGGCCGCCTTCCATTCATGAGGTTTTGGTAATGAAGCGCTTATTGGTTCTGTGTGGTTTGTCGCTGTTTTCGCTGATGGCCCAGGCCGGGCCGCAGATTAATGTCGGGGTGGTCTACGACTATCTCGAAGGCGACAAGAGCACCTACATGAAACGGATCTTCAACGGCGGAACGTCCACCGCATTCGTCAAGGTCGACATCCTCGAGATTCTTTACAGCGATGACGGCAGCTACCTGGAGGTGCCGCTGCAGGATCAGGACGGCGTACTCGCCAGGAATGGTCTGATGGCCAGCCCGGCGCGCCTGATCGTGCCGGCCAACGGCATGCAGGGCACGCGTTTGCTGTTCATGGGCGATCGCAGCAAAGAGCGGTACTTCCGGGTTCGCTTCGTACCGGTGGTGCCGGAGGCCGAGGACGAGTTCGCCGTCAGCACCGAGGAACGCGAGCAATACAAGAAGGAACGGATCGCCGCCGGGGTGAAGGTGCTGGCCGGCTTCGGCACGGTGTTTTTTGTCAGGCCCAAGGAGACCCGTTTCGAGACGGCCATCGATGACAGCGCCGATCGCTACCTGGTGCGCAACAACGGCAACAGCGTGGTGGTGATCGATGAGTTCAAGGATTGCGCTGCGCAAAAAGACAACGATTGCCGGCCGACCACCAAGCACCACGTCATGGCCGGTCGCACCTTTTCGTTCGACAAGGAGCCTGGGCGTGAGTACCGCTTCAGCCTGATCGAAGGTCGCGAGGAAAAAGCCATTGAGATCAAAGGCTGACGGTATGCCGTCACTGAACCGCCGTTGGCGCCACAGGTAATCATCATGTTCAAGACGCTGTTACGTACCCTCCTGTTCACCGCCTTGACGCTGCCGGGTTTGCCCGCGTGGGCAGCGCTGGAGCGGGAAACGTTCGAACTCTTCGTCACCATCCCGACGATCGACTTCCATGTGCTGCCGGTCGACCCGCAACTGGTCGAGCGTGAACAACCGATGCTGTTCAGCACCCTGACCTCCGGGCTCCTGCCGCTGCGGGCCAATTACGAAGTGAAGAACATCAACGGGGCCATTGGCGCCCGTCTGGGGCAAGAGGCTTACCTGTCCAATGGCCGTGAGCGCATCGACCTGCAGGTGACGTTCAACAACGTCCAACTGACCCTGGATTCGGCCCAGGTGGTCTCGGCCGCCGAGGCCCGGCCCGGTCGGCGTGTGGGGCTGGAAATCATCGCCGTCAAGACCGAGGAGGAGTATGCGCCTGGGGATTATTTCGGCACCGTGCACATGGTGTTCGATGCCATTGCGCCGTAGGGCAATTGCGGTTTATTGGAGTAAGTCGAAATGAGTCGTTCAAATATCTTCGAGCACGGTGTTTCGTTGTGCCGAGCAGTCACGGTTTTTGCCTTGTTGTTGACAGGCGTTCCGACGGCCAATGCGCTGACCCGGGAGATCACTGCAGTCTTCAGGCCGGACCCAGCTAAACCTCAAGAGAATAAATTTCGCAATACCACTCCGACCACGGGTTACTGCGCGTCATTTCCAAATCAATGCAAGACGATGTTCAGCATTCGCTTGCCTATCACTTTCAGTTCGACCCTTCCTATCGAAGCGAATCATGGGGACGCTCGGCAAGGTGCGATGTTCAAAGTGCCTGCCGGTTGGCGCTCGCTACAAGTAACCCATGCAAGTACGGGTGAAACTGAAGTCGTTGAAATACGTTTGTCCGGCATAGGTTCGGAATACCGACTTCCTGTTAACGCAGCCGACTTGGTCGGTGGAGGTGTTGACGCTTTAAAGGCTCATAACCTGTTATGGGGTTCTAGCTGGGTCAGTGCGCCCTCGCCATGTCGATTCGGCGGTAATGCACCTTATAACGTCAATTGGTACGGTTTTTTCTGGACCACCCCGGTAGAAGGTGTGTGCGCCAAAAGGGCTCGTTACTTGATCCCCAGCATGACTTACCGTTATCTGGATTTTGCCTACGAATTGCGTACCCCCAATCCCTTGACCATGTCGACCGGTCAATACACGGGCTCGCTGACTTATAGCGTTGGTCCGGGGCAGGACTTCGATATGGGCGATGTGATGATCCCGAATGATTCAATAATCGCGTTCAATTTCAAACTGGATGTCGAACACACCCTCAAGGTCGAAGTGCCTCCTGGCGGCAACAAGGTCGTGCTCGAACCTCAGGGCGGTTGGCAGGCCTGGTTGAGCCAGGGGCAAAAACCGACGCGGTTGTTTCGTGACCAGACCTTCCACATCTCAGCCTCGTCGCGTTTCAAGATGGGCCTGCAATGCCAGTTCGCCGGTTCGAGTGATAACACCTGCCTGCTCTGGGCACCCAGCTCCGGCCAGATGGTGCCGGTGAATATCAGTGTGACCCTGCCCAATGGCCTGACCGACGCTGGTGGCCAACCGGTCAACCGCCGTCGGCTCTATCTCGATGGAAGCGGCACCGAGTTGTTCCAGCCGGGGCATTACATCGAGCGCCGGTCGGGAACGATGCACTTTGAAGTCACCCGCAACCAGGTCGAGGAAATGCTGGCCGGCGATGCCAAGAGTTACATAGGCAATGTGACGGTGATCTGGGATTCGGAGGTCTAGCGGTCCACCATCGCTCCTAAGGGGTTGGATTGAGTCAATGGCGCGCCACCAACGGCTGGCACTGGGTATGGCTACCCGGTTGCAAGTACGGCGAGAGGAACGGCGCCATGCCCTTGAGCACCTGCACCGGCAAGGCCGAGGTGAATTTGAAGTTCTGCGCCGAAACCCCCGGCACATAGGCGGTGAGGGTGCCGAAATGGCTGTCGCCGATGTAGAACACAAAGGTCGCGGTGCGGTTGATCGACTTGGAACTGATGACCCGCCCGCCGGCGCCAACGGCTTCGATGCGATTGTCGCCGGTGCCGGTCTTGCCACCCATCGATAACGGCGTGCCATCGGCCAGGGTGAAACTGCCGGCCACCCGTTTCGCGGTGCCGGCATCGACCACCTGGGACAACGCACCGCGCAACGCCCGGGCCACTTCCACCGGCATCACGCGTTTGCCGTTATCCGGATCGCTGATCAGCCGTGTCTCATAAGGGGTATTGACGGCGAAGTCGAGGCTGTCGACGCGCAGCGCCGGGAGCCGGATGCCGTCGTTGAGGATGGTGCCCACCAGCTCCGCCAGCGCGGCGGGGCGGTCGCCGGAGCTGCCGATGGCGGTGGCCAGCGACGGCACCAGATGGTCGAACGGGTAGCCGACTTTCTGCCAGCGTTGGTGGATATCAAGGAAGGCCTCGACTTCCAGCATGGTGCGGATACGACTGTCGCGGGCGCTCTTGTGCCGGCTTTTGAATAGCCAGCTGTAGACCTCCTGGCGTTCGAACCGGCTGGCTTTGACGATCTGGCTGAACTTGGCATCAGGATTGTTCAGCAGATAACCCACCAGCCACAGGTCCAGCGGATGGACTTTGGCGATAAAACCCTGGTCGGGCAGGTCATAGTTGCCCGGGCCGTAGCTGCTGTAGAGCCGTTCCAGGCGTTCGTCGGTGAGCTTTTCGGCGCTCTTGGCCGACTTGAGGTGCGAACGCACAAAGTGGTTGAAGCTTTCCTGGCTGTCGCCGGGAAAGAAATAGCGGTGCACGGCGGCCAGGCGGATCGCCGTGGGGCGCATGCCGTCGAGGAAGGTTTCGAGACGCTGGCCGGTGTCCTTTTTCTGGTACTTCTTCCAGAACTTGAGCAGGAAGGTGGTGCCTTCGCGGTCGGCAAACTGGGCCAGGTACTCCTGGCGGCGCGGATTCTTGTCGTCCTTGAGCAGCTCCGAACTGTTGTCGGGACCCGCGTACGTGGCGTAGCGCACCAGGTCACGCATCAGGCGAATGAATGGCAGGTTGATCGACTCGCGCAGGGCGTCGCGCAAGGTAGGATTACGGCCGTTATCTTCCTTACGGAAATTATTGAAGGTGTGCAGCCCGCCGCCGGTGAAAAACGCCTCGCCGGGGCTGGCTGAATAGGTACGATCCAGCGCCGCCTCCAGCATCGTCGGCAGGTTGCGATCGCTGTGCTGGATCAGGTAGTCGACGGCCCAGCGGGAGAGGCGGTCCTGGTCGGCGATCTCGGCTTTTTTCAATGTTGCTGGGGTTTCGTGGGCATAACGTTCGTGCAGTTCGGCGATGATCTGCAGGTAGGTGGTGAGCACCCGTAACTTGGCGGTGGAGCCCAGTTCCAGTTTGCTGCCTTCGTTGATATCAAAGGGTTGGTCGGTGCTGTCGGTCTGCACGCGCACGCGCGAGCCGTCCGGGGTCAGCTCCAGCAGGGTGAAGCTGTAGCGCACCTGGGCGGTGCTGGTCGGCGTCAGAAGACGTTCGCCCATCAGGCCGATTTCGGCAGCGAACGCCGGGTCCGCCAAGCGCTTGAGGTAATCGGTGGCCTGGGTCTGCAAGTCGTTTTGCAAGGTGCTGGTGGCGGAGAGGTCCAGGCGATCGAGGTCGTAGAACGAGCGGTTGAGCAGCGTGGCCAGACGACTGCGGGCGGCGCTGATGCCCTTGTTGATTTCGTTGGGCTGAATGGTGGGTTGCTGCACCCAGTCGCGATAACTGACCTTGCTTGCCAGGGTCGCTTCGGCCAAGGAGGCGTCGATCACGCCGTTCTGGGCCAGCAGCCGGACGTGGCTGTCGGTCAGGCGCGCCAGTTCGTCCCGGCCTTTGGACAGGTAATAGGAGGGGCGGCGCTGGGCGATCATCAACGACAGCATTTCCCGCAGGGCCAGGCCTTTTTCCGCGAGGCTGGCGGGGTCTGTCGCGGTGCTGGACAAGCGTTCGTTGGCACGCTTGAAATCGGCGCCGTACCAGACCCGCAAACCTTCGGCCATGCCGTGGACTTCGCCATGCCCCGGTACGGCGGAGAGCGGCACGCTGTTGAGGTAGTCGCGAATGATTTTCTGCCGGGCCTCAAGGGTCTGCGGGCCCGCCTGATAGGCACGCACACTGGCGGAAATCATCTGGCGGATTTTCTCCGCTCCCGACCCGGTGAGGCCGTCGGCGGAGTGGCGGTACTTTTCCAGCTGCGTCGCCAGTGTACTGCCCCCGGCGGACTGCCCAGGCAGACTCAGGAGCTTGGCGACTTGTGACCACGCCGCCATGCCGAAGCGCGGCCAGTCCACCGCCGGGTTGGCCTGGGGGTGCTTGGGGTCGAGCAGAAAGCGGTTCTCGATGAACAACAGGCTTTGCACCACCACGGGGGGGATTGCCTCGAAGCTGGCGTACAGTTGCTGCGGGTACTTGAACTGGTACAGCGGCGCGACGCGGCAATCGGTGATCGTCAGGCCGGCCTGGATCTTTTCCGCATAAGGGGCAAACAGGCCCTTGTCGACGTAGTTCATCAAGGCCGGGGAGAAACGTGCCTGGGCCTGGATCACATAATCGCGCTTGAGCAACCGCGGCAGGAATTCATCCAGCGAGCTGTAACCCAACCGCCGGTCGAACGGACCTGCGCCAGGGTAGACGATGGCGTCGCTGGGCCCCGGTTGCACCGAATAGGTCAAAGACGCGGCGTACCGGCTTAGCTCCTGGGCTTGAAACCTGGACGTGCGCATTTCCTTGGCCACCGCCAGGCCGACCACCACCACGATAATCAACAGCAACAACCAGAACGCTCGCCAGCCATGCCCTGCGCGGCGTTTTTTTTGGGGTAAAGGTGCTTCTTCCATACGTTCAGTCGGGCCCACAGGTTTACTCGAATCGGTTTGCCATAACGCGCCCATAGTCGACTGATCCATTCACGCATTGATCGGGACTTGTTTGAAGCTTAGACGGTGGCGGCGCGGGCGGCGGGGAAATTGTGGACAAGCCAATGTCATAGGCCGCGCCGACGATCCTCTGTGGCGAGGGGATTTATCCCCGTTGGGCTGCGCAGCAGCCCTTCTGAAGCATTCTCGATCCTCATGATATTGCGACTGCTGCGCAGTCGAGCGGGGATAAATCCCCTCGCCACAGGTGGTGGGAGCTTCAAAGCCATTCAGTGTCCCATAGGGGGTAATCGCCTATGCGTTCCACCAGTCCTGCGCGAAGTGGATTGGCAATGATGTAGCGGGCGAAGGGGAGCAGGTCTTCGTTGTCACGGATCGCACGGTCGTGGAAGCCGCTTTGCCAGAGAGGGCCACAAGCCTCGGTTTTGCTGTTCACGCTATGGGCGCATCGAGCTTTCGTAGCGCCGATGACCCGGCTTAGTTGGTTATCGATGAGTTGCAGCAGCCAATGGAAATGATCCGGCATGACCACCCAGGCCAAGGATTTCACCTAGCCGGAATCATGAGCGCGTTTTAGTTCTGCGACCAACAGTCTTCCAACTTGCCAGTCGGCAAAAACCGGCCGCCGACGATGAATAACGGCAGTCACCAGATAGGCCCGTCCATGCTCCGAATAACGTCCTCGGCGCAAGAGATGGGAATTGGGTCGTGGATGCATTCCTTGCTTCCTTTGATAGAGGGGGTGAATGCAGCTTAGCCATGGCGCTGTCGTTTCGACGCTGAAACGGCTGAACGAATATTCCGAAACTTTCGTAGGTCCTGTGGCGAGGGGATTTATCCCCGCTCGACTGCGCAGCAGGCGCAAAGGTCGTGAGCATTGTCTGAGAGATTGAGGAAGCTTCTCAGAAGGGCTGCTGCGCAGCCCAGCGGGGATAAATCCCCTCGCCACAGGGGCTGTTCAGCCCAAGAACCCTGCGCTAGAGCCATCGGCATGTCCCCGGGCATGACGCTGCACCATCGCTGTGCAATACTCGGCGCCGTTTTACGAATTGACTGTAATCCCAGGCAATACGTCTCCATAGATGGGTATAGGGATGAGGTTTATCCCTGATTTTCCCTGGTTTTACAGTGAAACTCTCTGCCTCTGGCTTTTTATACTGCACGACCCGCTGATCCTGCGGCTTTTGTTCTACAGGACGGTCTGTCCACAAAACAGACCCGGTTTCGGCAAGGTGGCAGGCCTATCGGCTTGCGGCTTTGGAGACTCGGTGGTCAATCCAATAACAAAACGAGGTTGTATCCCTATGCCTGTCGGCAATCATCTGCCCCATGGCGAGACCGCTCAGGGTGGTCCGCTCAAACGTGAACTCGGCGAGCGGCATATCCGCCTGATGGCGCTCGGCGCTTGCATCGGTGTCGGGCTGTTCCTCGGCTCGGCTAAGGCCATCGAAATGGCCGGTCCGGCAATCATGCTGTCCTACATCATTGGTGGCCTGGCGATCCTGGTGATCATGCGTGCGCTCGGCGAGATGGCCGTGCACAACCCGGTGGCCGGCTCGTTCAGTCGTTATGCCCAGGACTACCTCGGGCCGCTGGCGGGCTTCCTGACCGGCTGGAACTACTGGTTCCTGTGGCTGGTTACCTGCGTGGCGGAAATCACCGCGGTGGCGGTGTACATGGGCATCTGGTTCCCCGACGTGCCCCGCTGGATCTGGGCCCTGGCGGCACTGATCAGCATGGGCTCGATCAATCTGATCGCGGTCAAGGCCTTCGGCGAATTCGAGTTCTGGTTCGCCTTGATCAAGATCGTCACCATCATCGCCATGGTCATCGGCGGCGTGGGCATCATCGCTTTCGGGTTCGGCAACGACGGCGTGGCCCTGGGTATTTCCAACCTCTGGACGCACGGCGGTTTCATGCCCAACGGCGTGCAGGGTGTGTTGATGTCCCTGCAAATGGTGATGTTCGCCTACCTGGGTGTGGAAATGATCGGCCTGACCGCCGGTGAGGCGAAGAACCCGCAGAAAACCATCCCTAACGCCATCGGTTCGGTGTTCTGGCGGATCCTGCTGTTCTACGTCGGCGCTCTGTTTGTGATCCTGTCGATCTACCCCTGGAACGAAATCGGCACCCAGGGCAGCCCGTTCGTGATGACCTTCGAGCGCCTGGGTATCAAGACCGCCGCCGGCATCATCAACTTCGTGGTGATCACTGCGGCGCTGTCGTCCTGCAACGGCGGTATCTTCAGCACCGGGCGCATGCTCTACAGCCTGGCGCAGAACGGCCAGGCCCCGGCTGGTTTCGCCACCACCTCGGCCAACGGCGTGCCGCGCCGCGCGTTGCTGCTGTCCATCGCCGCGCTGCTGCTGGGCGTGCTGCTCAACTACCTGGTGCCGGAAAAAGTCTTTGTCTGGGTGACCTCCATCGCCACCTTCGGTGCGATCTGGACCTGGGTGATGATCCTGCTGGCCCAGCTCAAATTCCGTAAAAGCCTGAGCGCTTCGGAACGTGCGGCCCTGAAATACCGCATGTGGTTGTACCCGGTCAGTTCGTATTTGGCGCTGGCGTTCCTGGTGCTGGTGGTGGGCCTGATGGCCTACTTCCCCGACACCCGTGTGGCCCTCTACGTGGGCCCGGCGTTCCTGGTGCTGCTGACGGTGTTGTTTTATACCTTCAAGTTGCAGCCCACGGGTGATGTGCAGGGGTCGATGGATACCGCTTCATAAATTGCCGGCAATAAAACGAAAAGCCCCGGTCGAATGATCGGGGCTTTTTCTCAAGGGGATACCCCTCGTACCGTGGAGGATCCTGTCTCATGCCTGATGGCACTGCCGTCAAGCGGCGGCGACTTCCTGCGGCTCAAAACTGTCCGCCCGCGCCATCTGCCACATCCGCGAATAAAACTCCCCATTGACCTCACCCGTCAGCAATTCCCCCGGTTTCAAGAACACATGCAACTGGGAAAACAGCTTGATTTCAGTGGCGGACATGCGGCGGACCAGATGTTTGGGTTGCAGTTGTGAAGGATGGTCGAGGCCGGCGGCGGCGAGCATTTCGGCCAGGGCCTTGAGGGTGTTGCGGTGGAAGTTGTAGACCCGCTGGGCCTTGTCCGGCACAACCAGGGCGCGCTGGCGCAGGGTGTCCTGGGTGGCGACGCCGGTAGGGCATTTGTTGGTATGACAGCTTTGGGACTGGATGCAGCCGATGGCGAACATGAAGCCCCGCGCGGCGTTGGCCCAGTCGGCACCGATGGCCAGGACGCTGGCGATGTCGAAGGCGCTGACGATCTTGCCGCTGGCGCCGAGCTTGATTTTGTCCCGCAGGTTCAGGCCCACCAAGGTGTTGTGGACAAACAGCAGGCCCTCGCGCAACGGCACGCCAATGTGGTCGGTGAATTCCACTGGCGCTGCACCCGTGCCACCTTCCTTGCCGTCCACCACGATGAAGTCGGGCAGGATGCCGGTTTCCAGCATGGCCTTGGCGATGCCCATGAACTCCCAGGGGTGGCCCAGGCAGAACTTGAAACCCACTGGTTTGCCACCGGACAGTTCGCGCAATTGCTGGACGAACTGCATCAGTTCGATCGGTGTGGAGAAAGCACTGTGGCGTGACGGTGAAACGCAGTCCTCGCCCATGAGGATGCCACGGGTTTCGGCGATTTCCCGGGTGACCTTGTGCTTGGGCAGAATTCCGCCATGGCCGGGCTTGGCGCCCTGGCTCATCTTGATTTCAATCATCCGCACCTGCGGGTTTTGCGCTTGGGCGGCGAAGCGCTCCGGGTCGAAGCGACCTTCACGGGTGCGACAGCCGAAATAGCCGCTGCCCAGTTCCCAGGTCAGGTCGCCGCCGTGTTCGCGGTGATAAGGGCTGATGCTGCCTTCGCCCGTGTCGTGGGCGAAATTGCCGAGCTTGGCGCCCTGGTTCAACGCCCGAATGGCGTTGGCGCTCAGGGAACCGAAGCTCATGGCGGAGATGTTGAACACCGACGCTGAATACGGTTGGGTGCATTGCGGTCCGCCGACCGTCACGCGAAAACCGCTGGGGTCGCTTAACGGAGCCGGGCGCATGGAATGGCCGATGAATTCGAAACCGGTCTGATAAACATCGATCAGGGTGCCGAACGGTTTGTCGGCGCTTTCGTTCTTGGCCCGGGAGTACACCAGGGAACGCTGTGCGCGCGAGAAGGGCAGGGCGTCGCTGTCGGATTCGAGCAGGTACTGACGAATTTCCGGGCGGATGCCTTCGACCAGATAGCGGATATTACCCAGGATCGGGTAGTTGCGACGCACGGCATGGCGGTTCTGCAGCAGGTCGAACAGTCCCAGCAGACTTAACAGACCTGTCACCAGCGTGATCGGCCAGAGCCAGTCGTGTTGCAGAAACGGTAGGCTGGCGAGGGTGAAAACTACGCAGCCGGCAAAGAAGGCGTAACGGCTCAGTAAAGACAGGCTCATGCGGTTTCCTTCGGGTGAGCGATGGGGTGGGGCGGTGCAGGCATTCTGCGCTGGCAGCGAAAGGGCGGGCAACTGTGGCGAGGGGATTTATGCTCGCTGGGGTGGGGGCAACCCCTGCTCGCTAAACAGGCGCCTCGGTTTCTGAAGACCGATCGCCTCCATCGCGGGCAAGCCTTGCTCCCACACAGCGCGATCTCAGCTCGCCTGTTTCATCTGCCGCACCGGCAACTCCACGCGGAAGGTAGTTCCCACCCCGACCTCGCTGCGCACTGTGATCTCGCCGTTGTGTTTTTTCACGATGCCGTAGGACAGTGAAAGTCCCAGTCCCGTGCCCTGGCCGACAGGTTTGGTGGTGAAGAACGGGTCGAAGATTTTTTGCAGTGTCTCAGGCGGCATGCCCGAGCCGTTGTCGGCGACTTCGATCCACACGGTGTCTTCTTCAATGCCGTTGCGCAAGGTGATGGTGCCACGCTCGGGGCCGATGGCCTGGGCGGCGTTGACGATGAGGTTCATGATCACCTGGTTGATCTGCGACGGCAGGCATTCGACTTCCGGCAACGGGCTGTATTGCTTGATCACGTCGGCCTTGTACTTGATTTCATTGGCGACGATGTTCAGCGTCGAATCCAGGCCTTGTTGCAAGTTGGCCATCTGCCATTCCTGGTTGGAGTCGACGCGGGAGAAGTCCTTGAGGTCCTTGACGATCTGCCCGACCCGACTGATGCCGTCCTTGGACTCTTTGATCAGCAGTGGAATGTCCTCGACGAGGAAGTCCAGCTCCACCTGCTCGCGCAGCTTTCTCAGATTCACTACCAGTTCCGGCGAAGAAATGGCTTGCTCGGCACTGTCATAGGCCTGGAGCATCTCCTGGAGTTTGCCAAAGTAGCCATCCAGGGCCCCCAGATTGGAAGAAATGAAACCGATCGGGTTGTTGATTTCGTGAGCGACCCCGGCGGCCAACTGGCCCAGCGAGGCGAGTTTTTCCGACTGGACCAACTGGCTTTCCAGCATCTTGCGTTCGTCGATTTCCATCTGCAGCAAAGAACTGGCCTGTTTGAACGCCTGGGTCCGCTGCTCCACCAGCTCCTCGAGTTTGCTCATCTGCAATTGCGCGCGGGAAGTCATTTCCCACTTGGTGGTCAGGGTGTTGGCCATTTGCTGGACTTCGATGTTGTCGAAGGGTTTCTTCAGAATCAGCAACCGGTCATGGCCATTGAGGCGGTCCAGCAGTTCGTCCCAGGAATAGTCCGAGTAGGCGGTGCAGACCACCACTTGCAACAGTGGGTCGTGCTTCCAGAGTTCCTCGATGGTTTTGGCGCCATCCCAGCCCTCGGGCATGCGCATGTCGACAAAGGCCAATGCATAAGGGTGCTCCGTTGCCAGCGCTTGCAGCAGTTTGTTCAGACCTTCCTGGCCGCCGTAGGCCGAGTCGAGTTCGAATACGGTGCCGGCCGGTTTCGGTGCGTCGCCGAACAAGGCGTTTTCCATGTCCAGTAGATCGACATTGACCTGATCCTCCGGCGTGAGGATTTTGCGGAAATCGTCATGGATGGCCGGTGTATCGTCGATCAACAGGATGCGGCGGTTGCTCAGATTATTCATGCTCACCTTCTGCGAGTTTCAAGGGCAGTTGCAACACGAACGTTGCTCCTGTGCCTGGTCCCTCACTGTGAGCGGTGAGGTGGCCGTTCATCTCAATGGCCGCGAGCGCGCAACTGTGCAAACCGAACCCGTGGCCTTCCTTACGGGTGGTAAAACCATGGGCGAAGATACGCGTCATGTTTTCCGCCGGGATGCCTTCGCCTTCATCCTTGACACTGATCTGCAGGGTATCGTCATTGATCACCGTGGCCTTGAGGGTCATGTTCCGTGCGTGGTTGGAAACCCCCGCCATGGCGTATTTGGCGTTGCTGATCAGGTTGATCAGAATCAGCAGCAAGCGGTGTTTGTCGCCCAGGATCCGCGGCACGTCGCCGTATTCCTTGAGCACCGTCACGTGGTGTCGGGTCAGGGCGCCGGAGTTCATGCGCAGGGCGTCTTCGAGCAGTTCGCTGACCACCAAAGGCTCCACCAGGCTGTTGGCGCCGGCATAGGATTGCTGGGTGGAGACAATATCCTTGATGTGATCCACGCTCTTGCTCAACTGGGCCAACTCGTCGGTAAGGCCTTGCTGTTCGACCGCGATGGCCTCCACCAACTGGTTCAGATAGCCGGGCAACAGCTTGCCTTTTTCGTCTTCGGTAAGGAAGTGCCCCAGGTCGTGGGGGTGTTCATTGATCAGTTGCATCGCCTTGCCCAGTCCCAGGGCCTTGCTGCTGCGCAGTTTACGGCTGATCAGGTCGGCGGAGATGTTCACACTGTTGAGCACGTTGCCAACGTTGTGCAGCACGTTGGTGGCGATTTCCGCCATGCCGGCCTGACGGGCGGTGTCCATCAGTTCGCTCTGGGTGTCCTTGAGTTGGCGGGTGCGCTCTTCGACCCTTAGCTCCAGCTCGTCGTTGGCGGTTTGCAGGGCGTTGTTGGCGCGTTTGGTTTCGGCGAAGCTGCGCATCAGCCGGATGGCCAGCCAGATCAGGATCAACACCAGGAACGTGGCGAAAACCAGCAGAAGAATATGGTTGCGCTGATGCCTGGCGGCAGCTTTCTCCTGGTCTTTGTCCAGTAGGCTGGTGATGGTGTCCAGTCGGCCGGCCACGGGAACGGCTTCGATTCCCTGCAAGAGGTCATTGACCCTGGGTTGTTCGCGCAAGATCAGCGCGATGTGCCTGCTCAGGATATCGACGGATTTTTGCAGGCCTTCCGGCAGACGCTCCTTGTTGACGTCCAGCCGATTCAGGCCTAGCAGCACTTCGGCGGCTTGCTCACGGGTGGCCAGATGGGCGAACTCCATGGAACTGAGCAACAGGTCGTAGGTATCGATGGCAACGTTTTGCAGCTGCAGTTTGTCGGCGTCCGAAAGCTGGGCGAACTGGGCCTGGATGTCATCTTCGGCGGTGGGCAGGAAGGCGAGGGAATTGCGCAGTACCGCATTGTGGGATTTGAATCTTTCCACCAGGCGGGTTTTCTCCTTCACCGCCTTGAGGTATTCGTCGCGCTCCTGTTCCCAGCTTGACGGTGCGTGGCGAGCCGGTTCCGATTCGATGGCGTTGAGGCGCTGCCACAGACGTGCCATCTCATTGAGGGGCGAAACTAGGGGGTCATAGTTTTGGCTCAAAGCCATCCGGGATTTAAGGACTTCGTTGTCCCAGATGGCGTCCTGCTGTTTGAGCAGGCGGATCAGGTCCCGAGATTCAATGTACGAGGCGGCCTGCTGTGCACTCGACTGGATGTACATGAACAGCAGGATCGACACCAGCAAGAGGCCGACGAATGCCAGACCGAGGCGACGCAGGGCGGTCATAGCGGCTTGCCCTCCCGTTCGCCGGTGAGGGTCTTGAGGAATTCGACGATCAGTTCCGTGTCGTTCTTCAAGGGTTCACGGCCCAACTGGTACTTGAACATCACTTCCACCGCGTTCTCCAGGGTAGGCGCTGACCCGGCGTGAAAGTACGGGGCGGTGATGGCGACGTTACGCAGACTCGGCACCTTGAAAACCTGGCGGTCAGCCTCGTCGCCAGTGACGTTGAAGCGGCCCTCGTCGGCCCGGGTAGGGTTGCCCCGGTCCTGGATGTAGTCGCCCATCACGCCGAATTTCTGGAACATGTTGCCGCCGATGTTCACGCCCTGGTGGCAGGCGATGCAGCCGTATTCCTTGAAGCGCTGGTAACCGAACTTTTCCCGGGGTGTGAGGATGTCGGTGTTGCCCAGCAGGTACTGGTCGAAACGTGAATTTGGGGTCAGCAGGGTGCGTTCATAGTCGGCCAGGGCACCCTGGATGTTGGCCTGGGTCACGCCGTCGGGGTAGGCATCGTTAAAATCCCGGGCGTAGTCCGGGTCCTGGCCGATGCGCTTGAGCACCGTTTCCCAGGTACTGCCCATTTCCGCAGGGCTGGTCACGACGATGTGCACCTGTTCTTCCAGAGTGTCGACGCGGCCGTCCCAGAACTGATGGAAGTTCAGGCTGGCGTTGAACACCGTGGGTGTATTGAACTCCACTGGTTTACCGTCGAAGCCCAGGGAAAACTGTTTGTCGTCGGCGCCACCCTTGTCCAGGCGATGGCAACTGGCACAGGACAGGGTGTTGTTGACCGACAGCCGCGGGTCGTTGAAAAGCCGCAGGCCCAACTGGACGCGCTTGGGGTCCAGGGTCGGAATGGGGGGCAGCGGTTTGAGCGGTTCATCCAACGGCTCGGCGTGAACGGTCACGCTCAATCCCACCAGCAGGCCGAGGGCCAGAATCAGTCCATGTGACGCCATGGGATGCTTTCCTTGAAACTTTTGGTTGATGGAACTCAGGTGTGTTCACGCAAACGGGTTGTGGCGTTGTTCCCACTCGCTCATCCACAGGGCAAAGGCCTGTGGCTCCACGGCCTTGCTGAAGTAGTACCCCTGGGCTTCCTCGCACTGGTGAGCCTTGAGGAACTCCAGTTGCTCAAGGGTTTCCACGCCTTCGGCAATGATGTGCAGGTTCAGGCTCTTGCCCAGGCTGATGATGGTGCTCACCAGCTTTGCGTCATTACTGTCGATGCTCAGGTCGCCGACGAACGACTGATCGATCTTCAACACATCCACCGGAAATTTCTGCAGGTAGCTCAGGCTCGAGTAGCCGGTGCCGAAATCGTCGATGGCCAGCCGTATTCCCAGGCGTTTGACGGCCTTGAGGATGGCGACGGTGGTGTCGACGTTCTGCATCAGCACGCTTTCGGTGATCTCCAGTTCTAACTGTGTCGGGTCGAGACCGGTTTCCTTGAGGGTCCGGGCGATGCCTTCGACGAAACCGCGCTGGCGAAAATCGATGGTGGAGACGTTCACCGACAGGTAGAGCGGGCGCATGCCATCGGCTTGCCAGCGACAGGCCTGCTGGCAGGCTTCCTGGAGCACCCATTGGCTCAGCGGGACGATCAGGCCGCTGTCTTCGGCCACGGGGATGAAGTCCGATGGATAGATCAAGCCGATGTCAGGCCGGTTCCAGCGCACCAGCGCTTCGGCGCCGACCACTTTGCCACTCCTCAAATCGATCTTGGGCTGGTAGTGCAGCACGAACTCCTTGCGTTGCAAGGCCAGGCGCAGGCCCGATTCGATGGTTTGCTGCTGTCGCGCCCGACGGTTCATGTCTTCAGTGAAAAAACGGTAGTCGTTGGGGCCGGTTTCCTTGACGTTGCGCATCGCCGTTTCGGCTTTTTTGATCAACGCCACGGCATCGAAACCGTCGGCCGGATACATGCTGATGCCCAGGCTTGCGGTAACGGTCAGGTCGTGTCCGTCGATGGGGTGGGGCGTGCTGATGGCCGTCAGCAGTTTGTCGGCCACGCCTTTGGTCTGTTGCGAGTCGGTGATGTCTCCCAGTATCACCACGAACTCATCGGAGCCGTAGCGAAACACCGAGTCGGATTCACGCACCACCGTTGCCAGCGCCCGGGCCACCCGCTTGAGCATTTCGTCGCCCACCGGGTGCCCCAGTGCGTTATTGATACGCTTGAAACGGTCCATGCCGATGAACATCACCGCCAGTTGCCGGTCGTGGCGACGGCACTGGGCCATGGCCTGGGTCAGGCGATCACCGAGCAACATGCTGTTGGGTAACTCGGTGAGTACGTCGTATTGCAGCAAGTGGGAGACTTTCAGCAACTCCTGGACCCGTTCCTCGATGGTGCGCTCCAGACTGCGCATTTTTCTCGCCGCATCCTGGGCCAGTTGCCATTTCCAGGTCATGGCACTGGCCATCTGGCGGATTTCCAGGGTGTCGAAGGGTTTCTTCAGGATCAGCAACTGATCGTCGAACTCGATGCGTTCGGACATGGTTTCCCAGGAATAATCCGAAAACGCCGTGCACAGCGCGATTTGCAGCCGTGGGTCGGCCTCCCACAAACGCTCGATGGTTTGCAGGCCGTCCCAGCCCGGCGGCATGCGCATGTCGGCGAACACCAGCGCATAGGGCTGGCCTTCGGCCTGGGCGCGCTTGACCAGTTCCAACGCCTCTTCGCCCTGATAGGCCGAATCGATCTGAAATTGCAGACGGCTGACCTGGGGTGTGCCAAACAGCAGGCTTTCAGTGTCGTCCAGCGAGTCGTCGCTACCGGCGCCCGGGCTGAGGATCTTGCGGAAGTCCTGGTGGATCGCCGGCGTGTCGTCCACCACCAGGATTCGCCTGTTCGCCGGCACCGACATGGGGTTCATGGGTTGCTCTCCGATAACTGGCTGGCAGGCCGGGTCCAATGGTCCGTCACGGGAACGATGGTGCCGGCCTTGAGCAGTTCGCTGGCTTGCCCACTGTCTACGGCAGTGCTGAAGTAATGCCCCTGGGCCTGCATCGACCCGCCGCTGGACATCAGCGTGGTGCGTTGCTCCTGTGTTTCGACGCCCTCGGCAATGATCCCGATGCCCACATCCCGGGCGAAATTGATGATCGCTCGCAGCGTCATTGCGTTCTCGGGGTCGGCGTTGGCGCTGTCGAGAAACCGTTGGGCGAGCTTGAGATGGTTGACCCGGTAGGTCTTGAGGTAATCGAACGAGGAGTACTCGGTGCCGAAATCATCGATGGCAATTTGTACGCCCAGTTCGCACAGACGTGGCAGCACGTCGTTGTGGGTCCACTTGGTTTGCGCCAGGGTGGCTTCGGTGACATCAAAGCGCAGGTCCCAAGGGGCCAGTTCCCAGCGGGCGGTGGTACGTAGCACGTCATAGATCAGCTCGGGACCGGTCTTGAGTTGCGTCAGGGACAGGTCGATGGCGATCACCGGGGGCGCCATGCCCTGGTCACGCCACTGGCGCATCTGTTGACAGGCCTGGTCCAGCACCCAATGCCCCAGGCCAACGATGATCCCGGTCTTCTCGGCGGCCGGCATGAACGATGCCGGCTCCAGCCAGCCGCGCTCAGGGTGGTTCCAGCGCACTTGCACGCCCATGCCCAGGATTTTGCCGGTGCCCAGGTCGACCTCCGGCAGGTAGTGCAAATGCAGCTCGTTGTTTTCGATGGCCTGGCGCAGGTCATTGGCCAGGGCGACGCGGTCGGTGACTTCCTGATTAATCTCCTCGCTATGGAAATGGTACTGGTTGCGGCCCTTTTCCTTGGACCGGTACAAGGCCATGTCGGACTGTGCCATCAGGCTGTCGGCGCTTTGGCTCTGGGAGGAATACAGGCTGATGCCGATGCTCACGGAGATCCGCACTTCGTTGCCGTCCAGGGAATAGGGCGCCACCAGGGCATCCCGGATCTTGGCGGCCAGTGCGGCGCAATGGGTCGCTTCGTGGACATCCAGTTGCAGGATGGCGAACTCGTCGCCACCCAGGCGCGCTACCACGTCGTTTTCCCGGGTACAGCCCTTGATGCGTGCGGCGACCTCCTGCAGCAGCAGGTCGCCGATCGGGTGACCCAGGGTGTCGTTGATCCGCTTGAAATGGTCCAGGTCCAGGTAAAACATCGCAAACGGTGCCGCCCCCCGGCGAGCCGCGGCAAAGGCTTGATGCAGGCGCTCGATCATGGTGGCGCGGTTGGCCAGCCCGGTCAGGCCGTCGGTGCGGGCCAGCAGGGCGATTTTCTCCTCGGCCAGCTTGCGTTCGGTGATGTCAAGAATGATGCCTTCCACTTCCAGCAGCAGGCCCTGTTCGTTGCGCACCGGAATGTAGCGGTTTTCCACCCAGCGGAACGCGCCGTCGCCCGTGCGCATGCGGAACTCGATGGACGCCCCCGCTGTGTCGCGGTTCAAGACGCGGACCATGGCGTCGTCGATCTTGCTTTGGTCGTCGGGATGGATCAGGGTTTGCGCCCAGTCCGGCGAGTTGACCAGTTGCGCCGCCGCGTGGCCGAACTTGGTGATGTTGTGGGAAATGTACATCAGCGCGAACGGCGGCTCGCCACGCAGGCGGTACAGGATGGTCGGGCTGTTCTGCACGATGATGTTGGCGTCGGCCAGCTCCCGCGTGCGCTCCTGCACCGCGCGTTCGAGCATGTCCATTTTCAGCGCCGCGTCTTCGGTCATCTGCCATTTGACGGTCAGGGTACTGGCCATCTGGCGGATCTCGATGGCATCGAAGGGTTTTTTCAGGATGAGCAGGCGGTCGCCCAGTTCGAGGCGCTCGGCGATGTCTTCCCAGGAATAATCCGAATAGGCGGTGCACAGCGCCACTTGCAGCTTGGGGTCGACGCGCCATAGCCGTTCGATGGTTTCAAGGCCGTCCCAGCCAGGGGGCATACGCATGTCGATGAACGCCATGGCGTAGGGTTTGCCCTCGGCCAAGGCAGATTCGACCTTGTTCAGGGCTTCCATGCCCTGGAAGGCCGAATCGAGCACGAAACTCTGGCTGGCAACCGCCACAGGCGCGCCGAACAGGGCTGCTTCAGCGCTGCTCAGGCTGTCCTCGGGGGTAGCATGGGGGCTGAGGATCTTACGAAAATCCTCGTGGATCGTCGGAGTGTCATCGACGATCAGGATCCGCCGGTTGGCCCTTTCCGTCGGCAGGCTCATGGCCGTGCACCGTCGCGATGCTGACTGTTGAACCGTGGATACATCTGATATCCCTTCCGTTGGCATGAGTATTCTGGCCTGTACTTGGCCCTTCATGGTCTACAGCATAGCTGTCTCATTGAGATGCGCTCGGCCGGTCAAGGCAAAATCGTGTCTAAATTCACGCAATCTACTAGCCTCTAATTCGGGGGTAGCGTAGAACAGGTGTCGTTAACAGGAGGGGGGTCCAATGGAAGATCAATCGCAGGATGTACCGGTCAGGAAGCCGACGGTACTGTTGGTCGATGATGAAGAGTCGATTCTCAATAGCCTGCGTCGGTTATTGCGCAGCCAGCCGTACGAAATCCTGCTGGCTGACAGTGGCGCCAAAGCCCTGGAAATCCTCAAGGAGCGGCCGGTCGATCTGGTCATGACCGATGCCCGCATGCCCAACATGGACGGCGCCACTTTGTTGGCGCAGATTCGCAAGCTTTATCCATCGACCTTGCGCATCCTGCTCACCGGTTATGCCGATGTGGACATGATGACCAAGGCCATCAACGAGGGGCAGTTGTATCGCTACCTCAGCAAACCCTGGAACGACGAGGAACTGGTGCAGGCCCTGCGTCAGGCCCTGGCGCACCAGCACTCCGAAAGCGAGCGCCAGCGCCTCGAAGCGCTGAACCGTGAACAGAACGAACAGCTGCGGATACTCAACACCACCCTGGAAAAACGCGTGGCGTCGCGCACCGCCGAGCTGCAGCAGACCGCCGACATGCTCGACCTGGCCTATGACGAGCTCAAGCGCAGCTATGTGACCGGCACCGAAGTGTTTTCGCTGATCGCCAACCTGCGCCTGCCCAAGGCCAAGCAGACCAACCGGCAGATCATCGAGCTGATCCGGGTCTACAGCAGGCTGCACTTTCTGGACGAGTCCACCGACCGCGACCTGACCATGGCCGCGGCGCTCTACAACATCGGCAAACTGAGCTGGACCGACAACATGATGGTCACGCCCGCCGACATGCTGCACCACACCGAGCTTGATCTCTACCGGGCCTATCCGAAGCAGAGCGAGTCGCTGCTGATGACCCTGGACCCGATGAAAGACGCCGCGCGCATCATCCTCCATCACCAGGAACGTTGGGACGGCAGCGGTTTTCCCGACCATCTGCGAGGCGAGGCCATTCCGTTCGGTTCGCGACTGTTGAAACTGGCGGTGGACTTCATCGAACTGCAGCGCGGGTTGATCCTGGAGCGGCAGATGAACAGCGACGAGGCGCTGGTCTACATCCGCAAATACGCCGGCAAACTGTACGACCCGGGCATGGTGGAGGACTTCATCAAGGCGTGTGGTGAATACCTGGACGACGTGACCTTGTCGGATCCGACGGTGCAGGTCATGACAACCCGCGACCTGACGGCCGGCATGATCCTGGCGCGCAACCTCAACGCCGACAACGGCATGCTGTTGCTCAACGCCGGCAAGGTGCTGAGCGCGCCTCTGGTGGAAAAGCTCATTGCTTTCGAAGCGATGGAAGGGGCGCGCTACAGCGTGTTCGTCAAAATCCCCGAAGAGGCAGACCCTTCGGTGCCGAAGCCGATGTTGGGGTGATGCAGATCTGACTGAGAGTACAGTCATCCTGTGGGAGCGAGCTTGGCTCCCACAAAAACTGCTCCCACAGTGGTTTTGTGTGGCGTCTGAAGGTGGCGCCGGGCTTTGCTCCCATCGCTGCGCTCTGTACCCTTGCGAGCATTTTTCTGCCCAGGGCATTTCATCATGACCACTCCCATCATCCGCATCGCCGCCGCTCTGTTGATCGGACCGGACGGCCGGACCTTACTGGTGCGCAAGCGCGGCACCCAGGCCTTCATGCAGCCGGGCGGCAAGATCGAGGCCCATGAGCAACCGGTCCAGGCCCTGGCCCGTGAGCTGGACGAAGAGCTTGGGCTGACGATTGATCCGGCACAGGCCCGTTACCTGGGGGCGTTCAGTGCCCCGGCCGCCAACGAGCCGGGTTTTGTCGTGCAGGCTGACGTTTTTTTACTGAGCATCGATGCGCCGGTTTCTCCCGCCGCCGAGATTGAAGAAGTGCGCTGGATCGACCCGGCCAGTGACAGCGATCTGCTGCTGGCGCCGTTGACAGGCGAGGTGATCCTGCCGTTTTATCGAGCCAGCCTTCTCGAGACGTGCTGACCCCAGACTCAAGGACTGACGCCCATGATTCCATTGCCGGACCTGCTGATTTTCGCCGCCGCCGCGTTGCTGATGGTGCTCACGCCCGGCCCGAACATGATCTACCTGATTTCCCGTTCGATCTGCCAGGGCCGCAAGGCCGGCGTCACCTCCCTGCTGGGGGTGGTGGCGGGCTTCTTCGTGCACATGTTTGCCGCGGCGGCGGGGCTGACGGCGGTGTTCCTGGCGGTGCCCATGGCCTATGAGGTGTTGAAATGGGCCGGCGCGCTGTACCTGTTGTGGCTGGCCTGGCAGGCAGTCAAGCCCGGCGCACGTTCGCCGTTCCAGGCCCAGCAACTGCCGGCGGACTCGACGCGCAAGCTGATCACCATGGGGTTCCTCACCAGTGCCCTGAATCCAAAGATTGCAGTGTTTTACCTGTCGGTGTTCCCGCAGTTCATCAGTCCGGAACACGGCTCGTTGTTCACCCAGAGCATCATCCTCGGGCTGACCCAGATCAGCGTCAGTTTCAGCGTCAACCTGCTGATTGCCTTGTTCGCCGCCGGCATTGCCTCCTGGTTCGTCCATAACCCCACCTGGTTGGCGGCGCAGCGCTACTTCATGGGGTTTGTGCTCGGCGCGCTGGCGTTGCGCCTGATGCTTGAACAACGGCGTTCGGCGTGAGCATTCGACGGCTTGCAGCGGGTGATGCCCAGGCGTATCGCGACCTGATGCTCCAGGCCTACGCGCTTCATCCCCAAGCTTTCACCTCCAGCGTCAGCGAGCGAGCGGCGATGCCCATGAGGTGGTGGGAATCACGTCTGAGCAGTCGGCTGGATGTGTTGTTGGGGGCGTTTGTCGAGCATGAACTGGTGGGCATTGTCGGGCTGTCCCTGGAGCCGCGGGAAAAAGCCCGGCACAAGGCCACGTTGTTCGGCATGTACGTCGCTGACTCTCATCGCCACGCTGGCCTCGGCTACCAACTGGTGCAGGCGACACTCGAAGAAGCCCGACGCCATTCGTTTTTACGGCTGGTGCAACTGACCGTCACCGCCGGCAACGATCCTGCCGTCAGGCTCTACCAGCGCTGCGGTTTCGTGCTGTACGGCCTGGAGCCGATGGCGATACGGGTGGACGAGGACTACCTCGACAAGATCCATATGTGGCTAGAGCTCTAAACCTACCGCCATCCTCTGTCCGGGGGCGGCTTCTATGGCGTGCCAACCAACCCCCCTGTGGGGCGAGCTGAACTTGCGATAGCGGCTGCACATCCACCATCACTGTTGGCTGACATACCGCCATCGCGAGCAGGCTCGCTCCCACAGGGGATTTGTGCCGTAAACACTATCGATGCCACCCAACAAATCCCTGTGGGAGCGAGCCTGCTCGCGATGGGCGCGACTCGGTATTACCGAACGGCACTCACCCCATCCAACGTCGAAAACGAAGTGTCCTTGGCCGTCAGCAGAAAGTCGCGCATGTAGGGCGCATCGAGCATGTCGGTGCGCACGGCGGCATACAGCGTGGCGAACAAACCTTTCTCTCCCAGCCGCTTGGCCTTCACGTAGCCCCGCGAGCTGTATTCATGCAGTGCCCAATGGGGCATGCCGCAGACGCCACGACCGCTGGCCACCAGTTGCATCATCATCACCGTCAGTTCAGACGTGCGCACCTGGGCCGGTTCGATGTCGGCCGGTTCCAGGAAACGGGTGAAGATGTCCAGGCGATCGCGCTCCACCGGGTAGGTGATCAGGGTTTCGCTGACCAGGTCTTCGGGCACGATGTAGGGTTTGTTCGCCAGTCGGTGCTGGTTGGCTACGGCGAGCATCGCTTCGTAGGTGAACAGCGGCACGTAGGTGATGCCCGCCAGTTCCAGCGGGTCGGAGGTCACCACCAGGTCCAGGTCGCCCCGGGCCAGGGCCGGCAGTGGGGCGAAGGCGAAGCCCGAGGCCAGGTCCAGCTCGACTTCCGGCCAGGCGTCGCGGAACTGGTCGATGGTGGGCATCAGCCACTGAAAGCAACTGTGGCACTCGATGGCCATGTGCAAGCGCCCGGCGGTGCCTCCGGCCAACCGACCGATGTCCCGCTCGGCGCTGCGCAGCAACGGCAGGGTGGCGTCGGCCAGTTGCAGCAGGCGCAGGCCGGCACTGGTGAAACGCACCGGTTTGGTCTTGCGCACGAATAACTGCATGCCCAAGCGTTCTTCCAGTTCCTTGAACTGGTGGGAAAGGGCGGACTGGGTCAGGTGCAGGCGTTCGGCGGCTTCGACCAGGCTATCGGCTTCGCGCAGGGCATGCAGAGTCTTGAGGTGGCGGATTTCAAGCACCGTGGGCTCCATGAGTAAAACTCGTGATCAACACGAAAAGGTTGAGTTTGTCTCATGTGGGGCTGGCTGTCGACAATGGCGCCATCTTTTACAGGAGGACACACACCATGGCCCTGGCCCACACCTTAGGTTTTCCCCGCATCGGCGCCGACCGCGAACTGAAAAAAGCCCTCGAAGCCTACTGGAAGGGCGACCTGGCACCGGCCGCGCTGCAAGCGGTGGGCCGTGAATTGCGGGCCCGGCACTGGCAACTGCAGAAAGAGGCCGGCATCGACCTGCTGCCGGTCGGTGATTTCGCCTGGTACGACCAGGTGCTCAGCCACACTTTGACCCTGGGTGCCGTCCCGTCGCGATTCCACAACACCCTCGACGCCCAGGCCAAGCCGACCCTCGACACCCTGTTCGCCATGGCCCGAGGCGCCACCGCTGCCTGCTGCGGAGCTGATCACGGGCAAGCCCAATACGCTCAGGAACTGACCAAGTGGTTCGACACCAACTACCACTATCTGGTCCCGGAGTTTTCCGCCGACCAGCGCTTCGCCCTGAGTTGGGAGCAACTGTTCGAAGAAGTGGACGAGGCCCATGCCCTGGGACATCAGGTCAAACCGGTGATCATCGGCCCTTTGACGTATCTGTGGCTGGGCAAGGCCAAGGGCGAGGACTTCGACAAGCTCGACCTGCTTGAACGTCTGTTGCCGGTCTACGGTGAAATCCTCAATCGCCTCAAGGCCCAGGGCGTGGAATGGGTGCAGATCGACGAGCCGATCCTCACCCTCGACCTGCCCCTGGCCTGGAAAAGCGCGTTCGAGCGGGCTTATCACATCCTTCAGTATTCGCCGTTGAAAAAGCTGGTGGCGACCTATTTCAGTGGTCTGGAAGACAACCTCGGCCTGGCGGTGAGCCTGCCGGTGGACGGTTTGCACATCGACGCGGTACGGGCGCCGGAACAACTGGGTCAGGTGCTCGATCGACTGCCGACCTACAAAATCCTGTCGGTGGGGTTGGTCAATGGCCGCAACGTCTGGCGCTGTGAACTGGAACAGGCCCTGGCGCAATTGCAGCCGGCCCAGGAGCGTTTTGGCGACAACCTCTGGGTCAGCACTTCTTGCTCACTGTTGCACAGCCCCGTGGACCTGGAGCGTGAAGACCGACTGGACCCTGAACTCAAGAGCTGGCTGGCCTTTGCCGTGCAGAAATGCGGTGAAGTGGCGGTACTGCGCGATGCGCTCAACGATCCCCAGGCACCCGGTGTGCAACACGCCTTGGCCGACAGCCGTGACGTGCATGCTCGTCGTGCCGGCTCGACACGCATTCACAAAGCCGAGGTTCAGGCCCGCCTCGCCGCGATACGACCACAGGACAGCCAGCGGCGCTCGCCGTTTGCCCAGCGCATGGAGCAGCAGCGCGCCCGTCTGAAACTGCCGGCCTTTCCCACCACCACCATTGGTTCATTCCCGCAGACTCCGGCGATTCGCCTGGCGCGCCAGGCCTACAAGCAAGACAAGCTGTCGGCCAACGATTATCAGGACGCCATGCACACTGAGATCCGCCATGCCGTGCAGATCCAGGAACGCCTGGGCCTGGATGTGCTGGTACATGGCGAAGCCGAACGCAACGACATGGTGGAATATTTCGCCGAGCAACTGGACGGCTACGCCTTCACCCGTTTCGGCTGGGTCCAGAGCTACGGTTCGCGTTGTGTGAAGCCGGCAATCATCTACGGCGACATCAGCCGGCCGAAAGCGATGACCGTCGACTGGATCCGCTACGCCCAAAGCCTGACCGACAAGGTGATGAAGGGCATGCTCACCGGCCCCGTGACCATGCTGATGTGGTCGTTCCCTCGCGAGGACGTCTCGCGTCAGGTCCAGGCGCAACAACTGGCCCTGGCCCTGCGTGACGAAGTGCAGGACCTGGAAAAGGCCGGGATCAAAATCGTGCAGATCGACGAAGCTGCATTCCGCGAAGGCCTGCCCCTGCGACGCGGGCAATGGCAGGCGTACCTGGACTGGGCCGTGGAGGCCTTCCGCTTGAGCGCATCGGGTGTAAGCGACGAAACCCAGATCCACACCCACATGTGCTACAGCGAATTCAATGATGTGATCAAGGCCATCGCCGACATGGACGCCGATGTCATCACTATTGAAACCTCGCGTTCGGACATGGAGTTGCTGGAGGCTTTCGAAGCGTTCGAGTATCCCAACGATATCGGCCCGGGTGTCTACGACATCCACTCGCCACGGGTGCCGGACACGGCCGAGATGGTGGCGTTGATGAGCAAGGCGGTGAAGCGGATTGCGGCGGACCGGCTGTGGGTCAACCCCGATTGCGGCCTGAAGACCCGGGCGTGGCCGGAGACAGAGGCGGCGCTGGTGAACATGGTGGCGGCGGCGCGGCAGTTGCGCAGTCAGTTGGCCTGAAGCCCGAATACTCTTACAGGTCAGGGGGAGTGCTCTGCTTTGCTTCATTTGACCGGGTGGAGCGACCACTTGGCAATCTTCATCAAACTGTCACGCAACTGTGGCAGCGCGCTTGAACAAACTTCATCAGACTCGCGCTCTACTGGGGTTCTGCGTTTTGGTGTTTCTTCATGCGTGTATTTATCTTTCTGGCCGCGTTGTTGTTCGGCCTGCCGTCGATTGCGGCTTCTCGATGTGATGTCAACGTTGCGACCCAACGGGTCGATCTGGATCAGGTCAGCCTGGCGTACCAGAGCATCGGCCGTGCCTCCGACCCGGCGTTGTTGCTGGTGATGGGCTTGGGCGGGCAGTTGATACATTGGCCGGACGAGGTGGTGGCGGCCCTGTGCGAGCAGGGCTTTCGGGTGATTCGCTACGACAACCGCGACGTGGGCTTGTCCGCCTGGCGTCAGGCGCCCGGCAGCGCCAACCTGGCCTTTGAAGCCTTGCGCTACAAGCTGGGCCTGCCCGTGGCCGCGCCCTACACCTTGACCGACATGGCCGACGACGGCTTGGGGTTGATGGACGCGTTGCAAGTGCAAAGCTTTCACGTGCTGGGGGTGAGCATGGGCGGGATGATCGCCCAGCATATGGCGGCCATGGCGCCGCAGCGGGTTGAGAGCCTGACCCTGATCATGACCAGCTCGGGTGCCGAAGGCCTGCCGGCACCCAGCGAAACCCTGGTGCAGCTGTTGTCCCGGCGCAGTGCACCGAATCGTGAAGTTGCCCTGGAACAACAGGCCGATCTGCTGGCCGCCCTGGGCAGTCCGATGGTGGTGGATGATCGTCAAGCACTGTTGCATCAGGCCGCCCAGGCCTATGACCGGGCCTTCAACCCCGAAGGCGTGCAACGCCAGATCATGGCGATCATGGCCGAGCCGAGCCGGGTGGCGCTGCTCAATCAACTGCGCGTGCCGACCCTGGTGGTTCACGGCACCGCCGACCCGTTGTTGCCGGTGATGCACGGTGTGCACCTGGCGGCGCACATCCGTGGCAGCCGCCTGAAGCTGATACCGGGCCTGGCCCACCGGTTTCAAGAAGCGTTCAAGGAACCGTTGCTGGGGGCGGTGTTGCCCTACTTGCAGCAGCATCGCGAAGACACCTCGCATTGGGCGCAGATCGAGCCGGTGCAGGTGCCGAATCTGCTGTAGCTTTTCCCGTGATAAGGGGACTGATCTGTGGCGAGGGGATTTATCCCCGCTGGGTTGCGAAGCGACCCCAAAACTGGCGCCTCGGTATGTCAGGCTGATCATGTTCGATTGCTTGGGGCCTGCTGCGCAGTCCAGCGGGGATAAATCCCCTCGCCACAGGGGGCTTGCGGTGAAACAGCTAGCGCGTCTGCGCCTGCTCCACCAACCACTCCATCAGCGCCTGCAACTGCTCCGACGCTCCGGGCTTGCGCGGATACACCAGGTGATAGGCCAACCCGGTCCTGACCTTCAGTTCGAAGGGCATCACCAGTCGCCCGGCGTTCAGGTCGTCGCCGATCAGCGACCAGTCGCCAATCGCCACGCCCGTGCTTTGGGAGGCCAGGGACATCGCCAGGTCCAGGGTTTCGAAATGCTGGCCTTTGCTGACGTTGCTCAGTTGCACCTGCGCAGCCTCCAGCCAAGCGTTCCAGTCGCGCTCGTCACTGGTGGGATGAAGCAGCAGATGGTGTTGCAGGTCGGCGGGTGAGCGCAGCGGCACCGGACCTTCAAGCAGTGGACGCGAACACACCGGTGTCAGTTGTTCGTCGAACAAGTGCAGGCTCGTCAATGAAGGCGCGGGCGGCGGCCCATAGACCACCGCGGCGTCGAAGGTTTCGCGCTGGAAATCCACGCCGTGGCGGACGGTGGTGGTCAACTCCACCGGTATGTCCGGTCGTACCTTTTGCCATTGCAGCAAACGCGGCATCAGCCAGCGCAGCACGCAGGTCGGCGCCTTGAGTCGCACGCTCTGGCGTTTCTCGCCGATCTGCTCCACCGCTTCCGCGATCAGGCCGAACACCTGTTGCGCCCGTGGCAACCACGCCTGTCCCTGCGGCGTCAGGCTCAGGCCCCGTGCCTGACGCAGGAACAGCGCGTAACCCAAATGCTCCTCCAGCCCGGCGATCTGCCGGCTCACCGCGCCCTGGGTGATGTGCAACTGTTCCGCCGCCCGGGTGAAGTTGCAGCACTGGGCGGTGATCAGAAACGTGTGCAGCGCCGGGAGCGGAGGAAGTCGTTTCATTTGGAATCGAGCCATGATGTAGGGACATGGCTAGTATGACTTTTTATCCATTGTTGCGGCTATGGCCTGGCCGTTCCAATAACGCCATTCCCCGAAAACAAGAAGGTCAGTGGCAATGGCGACGTGCGGCGAAGTATTGGTCAAGTTACTCGAAGGTTATGGCGTGGAGCAGGTGTTCGGGATTCCCGGCGTGCACACCGTCGAGTTGTATCGTGGGCTGGCCCGTTCCAGCATCCGCCATGTGACGCCGCGTCACGAACAGGGCGCCGGCTTCATGGCCGATGGTTACGCCCGCGTCAGCGGCAAGCCCGGTGTGTGCTTCATCATCACCGGCCCCGGCATGACCAACATCACCACCGCCATGGGCCAGGCCTACGCCGATTCGATCCCGATGCTGGTGATCTCCAGCGTGCAGTCCCGCAGCCAGTTGGGCGGCGGGCGCGGCAAACTCCATGAACTGCCGAACCAGAGCGCGTTGGTGAGTGGCGTGGCGGCGTTTTCCCACACGCTGATGTCCGCCGCCGAGTTGCCGGGAGTGCTGGCCCGGGCTTTCGCCTTGTTCCAGGCCGGTCGCCCGCGGCCGGTGCACATTGAAATTCCGTTGGACGTTCTGGTCGAAGACGCCGATGCCTTGCTCGCCACAAGGCCAGTGAACATCAGCCGTGCCGGGGCCGCGCCGAGTGCCGTGGCGCAGATGTCGGCGATGCTGGCGAAGGCCCGCCGGCCGCTGATCCTGGCCGGTGGCGGCGCCATTGATGCCGCCCGCGAACTGACCGAACTGGCTGAATGCCTCGGCGCCCCCGTGGCATTGACCATCAACGCCAAAGGCTTGTTGCCGTCGCGTCATCCTCTGCTGATCGGTTCCACGCAAAGCCTGGTGGCCACCCGAGCACTGGTGGCCGAGGCCGACGTGGTGCTGGCCATCGGCACGGAGTTGGCCGAGACCGACTACGACATCACCTTCGCCGGCGGCTTCGAAATCCCCGGTGCATTGCTGCGCATCGACATCGACCCGGACCAGACCGTGCGCAACTACCCGCCGCACCTGGCGCTGGTGGCCGATGCCCGCAGCGCCAGCCAGGCCTTGCTCGATGGGTTGAAGCAACAATCCCTGACCCAGCGCAACAGCGATTGGGGCCAGGTGCGTGCCGCGCGGTTACGGGCGGATCTGGACCGGGACTGGGACGTCGCGACCCGCGCGCAGACCTTGTTCATCGACACGGTTTTGCAGGCCTTGCCCGACGCGGTATTCGTCGGTGACTCCACACAACCGGTGTACACCGGCAACCTGACCTTCAACCCGGAACATCCACGTCGCTGGTTCAATGCGTCCACCGGCTACGGCACCCTCGGCTATGCCTTGCCGGCGGCCATCGGCGCCTGGCTCGGCGGCATCGATTCGGGTAAGGGGCGCCCGCCCGTGGTGTGCCTGATCGGTGATGGCGGCTTGCAGTTCACCCTGCCGGAGCTGGCCAGCGCCGTGGAAGCAGGCGTGCCAGTGATCGTGCTGCTGTGGAATAACCAGGGTTACGAAGAGATCAAGAAATACATGGTCAACCGCGCCATTGAACCGGTGGGCGTGGACATCTACACCCCGGATTTCATTGGCGTGGCCAAGGCCCTGGGCTGCTTTGCACAGGCGGTCGACGGCGTGGCGCCATTGCGCGCCGCATTGCTGGAGGCCCACGACCGCCAGGGCCCGACCCTGATCGAAATCGATCAGGCGCGCTGGATGCTGGGGGTGGCCCAATGAGTTTCCCCACCACCCAGGACGGCCTGTACATCAACGGCCAATGGTCATCGGGCGATCAGCATTTGCGGGTGATCAACCCGGTCACCGAGGCGCTGCTGACCACGGTCAATGGCGGCGATGAGCGCGCCGTCGATCAGGCCTTGAACGCGGCGACCCAGGCTTTGGCGCAATGGTCGAACACCACCGGCGCCGAGCGCGGGGCGCTTCTGCGCCGTATCGCCGTCGGCGTGCGGGCCGCTCGTGAGCGCTTGATGCACCTGCAATCGAGCAATAACGGCAAACCCCTGTTCGAAGCGGCCATCGATGTCGACGACGTGGTCGCCACCTTCGAGTATTACGCCGAACTGGCCGAAGGGCTGGACGCTCGGCAGGACAGCCCACTGGCATTGCCCAGCGATGACTTCAGGGCACGCCTGCGCCGCGAACCCTGCGGTGTGGTGGGCTTGATCGTGCCGTGGAATTTCCCGATGGTCACCACCGCCTGGAAGCTCGCCCCGGCCTTGGCTGCCGGCTGTTGTGTGGTGCTCAAACCTTCGGAGGTGACACCGCTGCCGGAGTTGGAACTGGCGTCGATCATCGCCGAGTGCGGCTTACCCCACGGCGTGTTCAACCTGATCTGCGGCACGGGGCTGGCCGTGGGCGCGCCGCTGGCGACAGATCCGCGCGTGGCGAAGATTTCCTTTACCGGCAGCAATGCGGTGGGGGTGCAGGTGATGCAACGGGCGGCGGAAACGGTGAAGGGCGTCAGCCTGGAGCTGGGTGGCAAGTCGTCGCTGCTGGTGCTGGCCGACGCTGATCTGGAGCTGGCGGTGGAGCTGGCCTGTGGTGGCGGTTTCTTCAACGCCGGACAAATGTGCTCGGCCACCAGTCGCGTGCTGGTCGCCGATGAGCTGGCCGACGAGTTCCTGCAACGGCTCAAGACTCGCGCCGAAGCGATTCGCGTGGCTGATCCGTTTGACCCTGACGTGGAGATGGGCGCGCTGGTCAACCAGGCGCAATACCAGCGGGTGCTTGGGCATATCGACCGGGGCTTGAGCGCCGGGGCGACGCTGGTGTGCGGCGGACAACGCCCCGCGCATTTGCCGCGCGGCTATTTTCTACAGCCGACAGTCTTCACCGACGTGCCTGTGGACAGCGAGCTGTGGTGCGAAGAAATCTTCGGGCCGGTGCTGTGTGTGCGCCGTTTCACCTCCCTGGAGCAAGCGATTGCCCTGGCCAATGACAGCCGTTTCGGCCTGGTGGCCAGTGTCGTCAGTCGCGATACCGAAGTTGCCGAACAGGTGGCCAATGCACTGCAGGCGGGACTGGTGTGGATCAACGCCCCCCAAGTGATCTTTCCCCAGGCGGCGTGGGGCGGTTACAAGCAGAGCAGCATGGGCCGCGAGTTGGGGCCTTGGGGGCTGGCGGCGTTTCAGGAGATCAAACATGTGGTGCGGGCGGTTTGAATGCTAGAAGTGGGCTGTCTTTACTGGCCCCATCGCGAGCAGGCTCGCTCCCACAGTTGATCTGGGTGAACGGAGAATTTGTGTTCAACACAGAGCCCTTGTGGGAGCGAGCCTGCTCGCGATGAGGCCGGCACAGCCAACCCAAAAATCAGCTCAGACGGTCATCCGCAACCGCGCCAGATCCCGCAGCGGCGGCGCGCCGAACAGGCGGCTGTACTCGCGGCTGAACTGCGAAGGGCTTTCATACCCCACCCGATACCCCGCCGCCGAAGCTTCCAGCCCTTCGGCCAGCATCAGTCGCCGGGCTTCCTGAAGGCGCAGTTGTTTCTGGTATTGCAGCGGGCTCATGGCCGTCATGGCCTTGAAGCGGTGATGCAGGGTCGAGACGCTGAGGTTCACTTCCCGGGCCAGGTCATCGATGCGCAACGGTTGCTCGAAATGGCCATTGAGCCATTTGATCGCCTGGCTGATGCGATGGCTCTGACTGTTGGTAATGGCGATTTCGTACAGCCGATAGCCCTGAGGGCTGCGCAGCAGGCGGTACAGAATCTCCCGGCGCACCAGGGGCGCGAGCATGGCGATGTCTTTCGGGCTGTCGAGCAAGCGCGTCAGGCGCAACACGGCGTCGAGCATCGGCGTGTCCAAGCGTTCTACATACAGGCCGCGACCGGTGGGGCGCGTCGGTACGCCGAGGGGGCCTGCGTCGGCAATCAGCGCGGTGATTTCCGCCGGATCGATGTCCAGGCGCAGGGCCAGGATCGGCTGATCGGGCGAGACGCTGGCGATGCAACCACTCAGGGGCATCGAGACCGAGACCACCAGGTAATGGAGCGGATCGTAGTTGAACAACTCATCCGCCAGGCGCACCTGCTTGCTGCCCTGGGCCATGATGCACAGCGCCGGTCGCGCCAGCACCGGTGCGAATTGATGGGCTTGACTGTGGCGCGACAGATTCAGCGAGTCGATGGCCGTGGCGTAGTTGCCGTCTTCACTGGTATTGCGGGCGATGATCGACGCCAGTTCGGCGCGCTGTTGTTCCAGATACGTGTCCAGCGGGACGTGGGCGTGGTCAAGCGGCGACATGCCGGAATCCTCGGGAAAGGGGGAGCGATGAGCAGAGCTTATGTTTGTGCAAGTTGCAGTGGTAGCCACATCCTGTCGAAAGCTTGCCTGATCCTGCACGGTGCATCGATTCACCATGGCTTAATGTGACAAAAACTTGCTTGAAACCTTTTGTTTCAACTTTCCCGGATCCTCGCGGATGAAGGACCGATTGGGTCCCGCTCCCGCGCAGGATTGTGCAATGGGTCGGCAGGAATCGACTAACCAGGCTGGCGTGGTGGCGCTTAACCTTTGATCCTGTCGCAGCCTGTCCCGGGCTGCACAACGGATTACCTGGGAGGTTGAACATGTCTACACAGATCCCCGTCAGTCACATGGCCTTTGTGCGGGCCCGTTCCGGTTGCTCCAAGCCATTGGGTGCACGCCTGAGTACGCTGATCACGCCTTCGCGCCAGGCTCCCGGATGCCTGCATTTTGCCTTGCAGCAATCGCAATGCGACGCCGATCTGTGGCTGGTGTCCGGGCTCTGGGTCAATCAACAGGCGATGGATGCTTATTTCAACTCACCGGCCATGGCGATCTTCGCCGAGCTGGTACAGGACCTGGTGGTGAGCAGCCTGGATTTCCACACCTTCCGGGAAGTGTCCGCCGCCCAGGCGACCGAAGGGTGCCTGGCGAAGGTACACAAACTGGCGGGTTGAAGGTTTAATGAGCGTCATTTTCCATCGCCAGGATGCGCAATATGGCACGTAAAGCCTTTGAAACCTTCGAAGCTGTTTCCGCGGTCGTCCCCAAAGAGGGCGGCTACTACGCGGCGATTGCCACCAAAGCCATTGGTGGTTCCGGTGCGCCGCGTTTTAACAAGGTGCTTGAAGATCAGACGTTCAAGACGGCCACTGATGCCGACTCGGCGGCGGCCATTGAGTTGACCCATCTCAAGGGTGTGGGCGATGAGGGCGAGCTGATCTGGAACCCGCGAGATTAACGTTATGGGAGCAAGGCTTACCCGCGATGCAGTCACCTCGGTTCAAAAGACAGGCCGCGTTGTCTTCATCGCGGGCAAGCCTTGCTCCCACAGATAAACGCTGTGTCGTGCACTGCTATTGAGGACGGTGCATCTTGAACAGCGCCTCGGGACCCAACTGGAAATAATCCGCCGGCCCGCCGCCGCGCAAAATCGGCTCGGCGGCGGCGGTGTCGTATACCCCATCCTTCAACAACCATTTGGCGATATGCACGGCGACCACCTCGCCGAGAATCAGCCAACTGGGCACCAATGCCTTGTCCGCGCGCTGCAACTGGATGATCTGGGTGACCTTGCATTCGAAGGACACCGGGCTTTGCGCCACGCGTGGCACCTGGATCACCCGTGATGGCGCTGGCGTCAAACCGGCCAGTTCGAATTCATTGACCTTTGGCGCGACCATGGCGCAGCTCTGGTTCATCTGCTCGGCCAACGGGCGTGTCGCCAGGTTCCAGGCGAATTCGCCGGTCTGTTCGATGTTGTTCAGGCTGTCTTTGCGCCCGACGCTGCAGAAGCCGATGATCGGCGGAATGTAGTTGAAGGCGTTGAAAAAACTGTAGGGCGCCAGGTTCAGGTGCCCTTCGGCGTCCTGGGAGGAAATCCAGCCGATGGGGCGTGGGCCGACGATGGCATTGAACGGGTCGTGGGGCAGGCCGTGGCCGTGGGCGGGTTCGTAGTAGTGGATGTCGTCGGGCATGAGGCGAGGGTCCTGGGGATGGATTTTGAGGATGTTGTGGATAGTGCAGGGGGCGACTGTTTTTGTCAGCACCTGGCAAGCCTGCTCACTCATTTGCTCTTCAGGGTTCACGGAACTTTCGTCTGCCACACAATCCTGTGGGAGCGAGCCTGCTCGCGATGACGGTGTAGCAGGGGACGTAGGGGTTGAATGTGCTGACCTCTTCGCGAGCAGGCTCGCTCCCACAATTTGTTCTTCAGTGAGACCACTTTTGTGTTGGGCTTGAGGCTGACCGTTTTCCTGTACCCCAAAAACAACTAAGCCCGGCCGAAGCCGGGCTGTGAGAGAGCCTCGTTGGGATTAGCTGAGAGAGGCGGTGTTGGTGCGGTCAAAGCCGTCTTCAGCGATAGCGTTCGAGCCAGTGCGGTCGAAGCCGTCTTCAGCGATAGCGTTCGAGCCAGTGCGGTCGAAGCCGTCTTCAGCGATAGCGTTCGAGCCAGTGCGGTCGAAGCCGTCTTCAGCGATAGCGTTGGAGCCGGTGCGGTCAAAGCCGTCTTCGGCGATAGCGTTGGAGCCGGTGCGGTCAAAGCCGTCTTCAGCGATAGCGTTCGAGCCAGTGCGGTCGAAGCCGTCTTCGGCGATAGCGTTGGAGCCGGTGCGGTCGAAGCCGTCTTCAGCGATAGCGTTCGAGCCAGTGCGGTCAAAGCCGTCTTCGGCGATAGCGTTGGAGCCGGTGCGGTCGAAGCCGTCGGCGGCAACGGTGGCAGCGCCGGTGCGGTCGTAACCGTCAGCGGCAATGGCCGACTGAGTGCGGTCGAAGCCATCGGCGGCGAAGGTGTTGGCGGCCAGTACGGACAGGGTCAGGGCGAGGATCAGTTTGGTTTTCATGGTCGTTCTCCGAAGTGGTTGGCGTTGATCGCCTTGGGTGTGGAATTCATATTACGCTTGTTAAATCGATTAAAAAGCGCAAAAAAACGCTCAAACAAATCGTATTTATCGATTGGTTGCTCGTTGTTACTGATCGGCGATAAATGTCATCACCGGCGTACCCGAACAGCGTTTTGGTGAGGATGAGGATGTAGGGCGGGCATTAACCAGAGATTAATGTCGGATAAATCTTCGGACACGAGGCACAAAAAAAGGGGCGAACCCATTCAGGTTCGCCCCTTTCGTTTTTGTGTGTGCGCAGGTCAGTCGGTCAAGATCCGCGAATGCTTGCGGGTGTCTTTCATGGTGATGTAGACCAGCAGCGACACGGCGATGCACGCCGTCACGTACCAGTAGTAGCCGGTTTCCATGCCGATGCTCTTGAACCACAGGGCGATGTATTCAGCGGTGCCGCCGAAGATCGATACGGTCAAGGCGTACGGCAAACCGACGCCCAGGGCGCGGATCTCGGTGGGGAACAGCTCGGCTTTGACCACGGCGTTGATCGAGGTGTAGCCGCTGACGATGATCAGCGCCGCCATGATCAGGAAGAACGCGCCCCACCAGGTCTGGATGGTGTGCAGGGTGGTCAGGATCGGTACGGTGAACAGCGTCCCCAGGATGCCGAAGGCGATCAGGATCGGCCGCCGACCGACCTTGTCCGACAAACCGCCGATCAAAGGTTGCAGGCACATGAACAGGAACAGGGTGGCGGCGGAAATGGTGGTGGAGTCGGAAATGCTCATGCCGACCGTGTTCACCAGGTATTTCTGCATGTAGGTGGTGTAGGTGTAGAACGCCAGGGTGCCGCCCATGGTCAGGCCGACCACAGTCATCAACTCTTTTGGATGGCGCATCAAGGTGCGCATGGCGCTTTCCTTGGCTTTTTCCTTTTTGGTGAACGACTCGGTTTCTTCCATGCCGCGACGCAGGTACAACGCCACTATCGCGCACAACGCGCCGATGGCGAATGGAATGCGCCAGCCCCAGGCATACAGCTCTTCGGTGGTGAGGAACCGTTGCAACACGATCAGCACGCCGAGGGCGATGAGTTGGCCGGAGATCAGGGTCACGTACTGGAAGCTGGAGAAGAAGCCGCGACGTTCCTTGGTGGCCATCTCGCTCAGATAGGTTGCCGAGGTGCCGTATTCACCGCCCACCGATAGGCCCTGAAGCAAGCGGGCCACTACCAGCAGGATGGGGGCACCGACGCCGATGGTTTCATAGCCGGGGCTCAGGGCGATGATCAGCGAGCCGAAGCACATCAGGTACACCGAGGCCATCAGCGCCGCCTTGCGGCCGGCGCGATCCGCGTACAGGCCCATCAACCAGCCACCGATCGGACGCATCAGGAAGCCCACGGCGAAGATCGCGGCGGTTTTCATCAGTTGCGCGGTGGAGGACCCGGCCGGGAAGAATACTTTGGCGAAGTACAGCGAGAAAGCGGCGTAGACGTACCAGTCATACCACTCGACCATGTTGCCGACCGAACCGCTGAAAATCGACTTGATCCGGCTGGCAGTGGTTCTTTCACGGGCGGGCGCGGCGGCCGACCCGAGGGGAAGGGCGTTGGAGTTATCCATTGAAGGATCCTTCGTTTAATTGTTTTTGTGGAGCGCGTGGGAACGCAGCCTGCCAGGGCTATAGCAGGAGCTGTGCCAGGTGGGAGAAGGCCGGTCTAGAGGGGTTTTGAACGCTGGGTGAGCGGATTGGCGCTCATTTTTGCTGTGGAATGAGCGGGAATCCGCTCATCCTTGAGGTCATCATTCTTGGCTGCTGGCCTCATCGCGAGCAGGCTCGCTCCCACAGGGTTCTGTGTATGCAGGTCCAATGTGGGAGCGAGCCTGCTCGCGATGGCGCCAGTACCGACACCCGAAGGCTCAGGGCGACGAGGTTGAAGGCGTGAACTCCAGGTTCAGCTCTCCCCGATATTGCCCGGTATTCTTGTCGATCTGCCGAAACTGCGGCGTCTCCAGGGTGATCGGCCAGGGCGTGCACACGACCGGGAAGGGGACGTTGGGCAAGCGCACGGCGCGGATATCGGCATTGTTGATACCGGTAAAGGTCACCGGTTGACCTGAGACATGCTGTGTCTCGCCCAGGTTGGCGGTGCGGGTGCGAACTCGGTATTCGATACGGTTACGTTCGTCCGTCCCCCCGGAGGTGTGCTTCACGAAGAAGCGCCCGGCCATGCCGGGTACGGGGTTTTTGTCGGTGACGCGCATTTCGAAACGCTGGCTGTTGGAGTTGTAGCCGTCGTAGAGGCAGGCATCGACGACAGCCTGGCCGGAGACGATACCTCCGGGGCCATTGATCAACGGGCGGGTGCGCAGGTTCAGGTCCACCTGCGGGGTGCTGATGCCGTGGGCGGGCAGGTAGATCTGCACGTTATTGTGATCGGTCACGTCCAGCTTGAAATCGACGGTGTAGATATGGGCGTCTCCGATTGGCTGCGAGTAGAACCTCCTGAGCTTCATGACCAATTGCGCCGTCCAGATGCCACCGGCAGGCAATTTGGCGAGTTCTGACCGAGGAATCCAGAGGGTGGAGGCCGTACCCGTCGCATCCACTCCCTCGCAATTGCCATGTGATGTCGAGGTCAGCATCCAGGTGCTGGAACCCCACACCCCGCAGGGGCTGTGGATCGGGAGTCTGCGTGTAATGTTGCCTTTGACGGTCAGAACCACGGACAGTCGGCTGCGTTTCTCCGTGAAACGCAGCTTTATCTCGGTGGTGCCATATCTGCCTCCGGTGGTGGTCAGGCACTGGCCTGTTGCTGGATCGGTGTTGGACAGACAGACAAAATGCATTGTCTTATAGCCTGCGCCTGCCACGGGCTGTTCGTGCCAGCCATGGGTCATCCGCGTCCAGATGTAATGATCGGCGGGCGGAGTCGAGCGGTCGAATTGCAGCATCTCGGATTGATAGTGGTTGCTGGGATGGATGTCCCCGAGCGCCGGTAGCGCAGCGAACGCGCCAATCAGTGCGCCAAGGCGACGGGCCCAACGGTGAAAGATCAGATTCATGGCTGGTTTCTCTTGTCTGACGATAACGCGGCGCTGCGGCGCGCGGTCCAGCGTTCCAGTCGGTCGGGGTCGCGCAGGTCTCTGGGCAGAGCGTCCAGGGTGGTGCTCTGGCAGGTCAGCGTGCCGACCTGGCGCAAGCTGCTGCGAGCGGTGGCCGACTGCACGGCGCAGGCATGCACGCCGTTCAGGTCCAGGGCGAACAACGGTTGCGGGGGCTTGTTGAGATCGACGACGAAGCTGCCGTCCTCGGCGGTTTCCATCATCGCTGCGTTGAGGATGGCCGCCTGTGCCAGCGGTTGTCCCCGGGCGTCCACCAGGCGTCCGATGTAGGTGTAGCTGAGGCTGGACTCGATGCGCTGCACCGCCAGCTTGCCGGGTGGCAGGAACCAGTCGCGGCTGCCGTTGCCGACATTCACCGAGCTCAGGTTCTGGCGCGAGGCATCGGCATCGCTGATGCGAGTCTGGGAGACCTCGAAGCCATTGATCGGAATCAGCCGTTTCTCGCCGAAGCCGATGCTGGTCTGGGCGCCGTAGCCGCCACTGACCTTGGCCGCGGCGCCGGTGGCGTTTTCCATTGGCGCAGCGACGATGCCGACGGCGGCGCCAGGGCCTGTGCCGCCCTGGCCGGGGCCCCAGAAGAAACCTTCGCGCCCCAGTGCCAGTGAGGAAGAGTGGTTGCCGCTGAGCCCAGGGCGTGAATCATGCCGGTCACCGCCGCGCTGTGACATCGCCAGGCTCGTTTCGCCCCAGCTACGTTCGAGTCGCCCGGCCAGTTCGGCGTCCCAGCGGCCCAGGTCGTCGTAACCCAGCCCGGTATTCATCTCGTTGCGACCTTGCTCGCTGTCCCAGACACGGGTATGGGCCAGGCTGGTCCGGACGCTGTCGCTGGCGGCCTGCTCGCGGCGCGCGTCCAGGCCGACACTGGTCTGCCGGAAGCCACCGGATGTCGAGCGCTCGTTATGGGACAGACTGAGGCTCAGGTACAGGCCGTGGTCGGTCGGCCGATTGCCGCTCTGATTGCGAAACGCGCCCACGCGGTGGGTGAGGTGGAACTGGCCCAGGCGATGCCCGCGAGAGAACCCCACCTGCAGGGTGCGGGCCCAGGTGGCGGTGGTCAGTTCGTCGGTCAGGTCCGGCTCGCCGGGCAACGTGTTCCAGTAGTAGGACGGATTCACCTGGGCATAACGGTTGTAGCTATAGCCGGCGGTGAGGGCGCCGCCGGCCAACGGCAGCGATGCGCTGGCCGTCAGCGATTCGTTGCAGCCACTCTGCTGGTAGGTGCGGCGGTTGTGCTCGCAGGACGGGCTGCGCAGCGAGTAGCGATAGAGATTCCAGGACAGGCCATGGTTGAACGTGAACTGCTGGCTGTTGCCGCTCGCCCCGTCGTTCCCCTCCAGGAGGGCGGCCGACAGCGACCAACTGCTGGCGCCCAGCGTGCCGGCCCAGTCCAGGCGGCTTTCGTTGTAGAACGCGGTGTCCAGCCAGGTGATCGCGCTGGTGAGCGCCAGGTTATCGAGCAGTGGTACCCGCAGGCCGGTCTGGGCCACGGCGGCGGGATCTTGTTCGTACAGGGAATGCTCGGCCGTGCGCCCACCCTGTAAAAACCATTGCACGGTGTCATCCCCCAGGCCGTTGCCGTCGGTGCGGCTGAAGGGCACGGTTTCGGTACGGGTTACCTGGCCGTTTTCGATCACCCGCAGGGTCACCGGATAACTGCCGTTGGGGAAGGTTCGGGTGTCGACGTTCTGCACACCGGCATCCAGATAAGAAGTGGAGAGCAGTTCTTCGCCGCGAAAGGCATCGACGCGGGCGCGTTGGGTCAGGATCAGGGAGATGGGCGTGCCCTGTCCGACGACGTCGCGATTGAGGTAGGCCAGGGTGGTGCCGACACGGGCGCCGTCGATCCGGCCCAAGGGCAGCAGGCTGAAGTTGAAGTTGCCGCCTTCGGCGCTGGACAGGTTGCTCATGTCCATGCGTCCCGCCTGTGCGTAGTGTTCACGGTCGAAGTCTCGCCGGTAGTAGGCGTTGTTGAATTCCAGGTTGCTGTCACTGCCGCGCTTGTTCTGGTTGGCCTGATAGGTCCAGGTGAACCCCAGGTGACTGTTTTCTCCCAGGCCGAGTGCGCCGAGGCCGCTGGCACCCAGGGCGCGGTAACTGTCGGACTGGGCGATATTGATGTTTTGCCGGTGGACGAGGGCATTCTCTGCCTCGCTCGGCGTGTGCAGCCGCAGGGCCGAGGCCTCGTTGGTCGGCAGCCAGTCCTTGCGCAGCAGGACCTGGAGACGGGCCCCGGCCTCATCGAGAATCACGGCCACTGCCTCGGTTTCGAGATAGCCGCAACTCGCCTCGCTGGCCAGGCCGTAGGAGCAGGCCAGCTGGCTATTGCTGGGCAAGGGCTGTGACAGTAATGGCAGCAGTTCCTGAGGCGAGGCCAGTACGCCGGCTTCCACCAGCAGGGCCGCGATGCGCTCAGGTTGCTTGAATTCGATCCGGCCGGGCTGGACCAGCACCGGGTGCACGCCGAGATTGCGGTTGAACAGTTGTAGTTCGAGCTGTTCCACCTGTCCTTCGACCAAGGCTTCGAAGCCGGCCGGCACCTGAGTCAAGGCGTCGGTCGCGGCCCAGGCGCCTTCGGCCAGCGCCCATGAAAGGGAGATGGAGATAGCTGTGAAGTGGCGTTTCATACGTGGCCTTGATGCAGGAAAGGGGGTACGACGACGCCGTACCCCCTTGGGAGGAACGGTTGTGTTTACGGTTGCTGAGTCAGCACCAGGCTGACGATGCCTTCATAGCGGCCAGCGTTTGCGATAGCGCCAACGGTGGTTTGCTTGATCTCCAGCATCTGCTCGATCGAGCCGCTGGTCGGGTCGCCACCGGGGAACAGGTCGGCCGCCGACAAGGCGACGCCGGTGGTGCTCAGCGTTCTGCCACCAAAGGTGACGGACAGGGGAACCGCGGTGGAAGCCGGGTTGGTCATGTTGGCCAGGACGGGGCTGGTGATCAGCCTGATGGTCATGTCCTTATCGGTGTCATTGCTGAAGACCCGCGTGCCCAGACGGGTGGGTTGCAGACCCGCACCCGGCAGGTAGCTCATCTCCATGGAGGGCGGCAGGGCACTGCCATCGGATTGGAGCAACTCCAGCGTCGGATCGACATCGGCATAGACCAGGATGCTTTTCTCAACCGCCAGGGCGGGCATCGAGACCAGTGCGGCCAGTGCCAACGGGGCGAATTTGAGCAGTTTCATGGGGTGTTTCCTCTTTTCTATGGGTGAACAGGAGCCCAGCCATGTGCAGGCACATGGCTCAGATTGAAAAATGTGAGGGGGGAGTGGGTTACGGCAGCACGGCCAAAGTGCGTGGCCGTTTGTCGTCGCTGGTCACAAAGCGCATGAGCAGGTTGCCGCTTGTGCCGGATGCCTGGACAGGGAGCGTGCTGCCCGGATACAAGCTGCGATTGACATCGTTCCAGAGGCAGTCTTTTTCGCCCTTGACGTCGGTGCAGCGTCCGACCTGCAATACACCGATGCGCACGTTGCCGTCATTGCGTAGCGCGTCACCGCTTTGTTGCAAGCCGACGCTCATTTGACGGTCATCGGGCAGCAGCCGCACCAGCGCGCCCCAGATCAGGTTTACGCCGATTCTGGGTTGCGTGCCTTGCGGGTCGTCGTCTTCTGCCGCCAGATCCTGTGGAGCGGCCACTGGCTCGAAATAAACCCGGTAGACGGTTTCCTCGCTGGGCATCGCCTGCGCGATAATCCGTACCGTGCGGCTGGCGCCGGGAGCGAGTACCGTGCGTTGTGGCGACACGACGATACCCTTCGTATCGGCCGCAGACACTGGGCTTTCGTGTTCATCCGGCGTGCCCGGGCGCTGGATCTGGACCACACTGACCTTGATGTACTGCACCTTGTCCGACTTGGAGTGCAGCTGGATCTGTCCAATGCCATCCTGCTCGGCGCCGATCGTGCTGGTCATCGGATAAACCACCAGATTGGCGGTCGCCGGCGACGATAAGCCGAACGCCAGCATCAAAAGCGCCAGCTTGCCCAAGGCAGCCCAACGGTGGGTAAACGTTTGATTCAAATCCATGTCAGACCTCAAGTAAAAAAGCTAAAAACTCAACGTTATTCAATGCGTCTGCTGAAGCGCTCTTGCCTTCGATGAAGGTCGGTGACGAGAGGGAAGAGTCTCACGACTAGAGGCGAGCTATATTTACGACACTTCCTTTTGTGCTACAGATGCTTCTCTGTTCCATGTAGGAAATTTCCAGAGTAGATTCCAGCCCTGACGCTCCGACACGCTTGCTCCCGTGATTTGAGGTTACTTCCCGGGTGTACAGCGTCGGTACGGGCCATGGTGGTGACTCCTGTGAGGCGAAGATGATTGCTGTTTGTCCGAATTATTTTGGTGGGATAGTTACACCATGTCAATAGATTTGGTGGGATATATCCACGTTCGTCTGCGCGAGGAGATTGACCGTTGTGGGTTGTCATTGGCCGCGGCATCCCGTGCCGCTGGTGAATCCAGCCCGCAGCGTTTGAAAGAAGTGGTATCGGGGCGGCAGAAATGCCCGGCCGATCTGGTGGCCAAACTGGTGGTTATCGGCGTGGACGCGCAGTACGTCCTGGTCGGTGAGCGCGCCCAAATCGCCAAACCGCCATTGACGCCTGATGAGGAAATGCTACTGGAGGCCTACCGGGCACTGGACGTGGCCGACCGGAAACGAATGCTCGCCGGCTTGATTTCGGGCTAGCGGGCAGCCTTATCGCGAGCAGGCTCGCTCCCACATTTCGACCTGTGTACACATCACTTCTGTGGGAGCGAGCCTGCTCGCGATGAGGCCAGTTCAGCCGCCACAAAAAACGCCAACCCTACAAAAACATCTCCCGACTCAACCCATGCCGCTGCATCTTTTCATTGAAGGTGCGACGCGGCAGCTGCAATTCCTCGAGCACTGCTTTCACATCGCCCTTGTGCCGCGTCAAGGCGGCGCGCAGGCATTGAGCTTCGAAGGCTTCCTGCTGGGCGGCTAGGGATTGGCCTGGCTCCGTGTCGAGGACGCGGGGTTGATCCAGTCCCAGCAGGTGACGCTCGGCGACGTTGGCCAGTTCACGCACATTGCCGGGCCAGTCGTGGCCGAGCAAATGGCTCAACTGCGCACCGCTCAAGGGCACGGCGGGGCGACCCAGGCGTTCGGCGGCGTTGTGGGTGAAATGATCGAACAACAAAGGAATGTCCTCGCGCCGTTCACGCAATGGCGGCAGGCGTAGCTCGGCGACGTTCAGGCGATAGGCCAGGTCTTCGCGAAAACGTCCGGCGCGGGCTTCGTCGAGCAGGTCGGGCTTGGTGGCGGCGATGATGCGCAGGTCCACATGGATGCTCTGGTTCGAGCCCAGGCGTTCGAGCTTCTGTTCCTGTAGCACCCGCAGCAACTTGACCTGTTGAGCCAGGGGCATGCTCTCGATTTCATCGAGAAACAGCGTGCCGCCGTCGGCGTATTCGAGCTTGCCGATGCGCTTGCCCTGGGCGCCAGTGAAGGCGCCGCTTTCATGGCCGAACAGTTCAGCCTCGAACAGCGGTTCGGGAATGGCCGCACAGTTCAATGCCACGAAGGGTTTGTCTGCCCTGGGACCGAAGTCGTGCAGGCAACGGGCGACCAGCTCCTTGCCGCTGCCGGTTTCGCCGCGGATCAACACGTTGACCGGCAGTGTCGCCAGGTCCAGCACCTGGCGACGCAGGTTTTGCAGCGCCCGTGAAACCCCAAGCAGTGTCCCATCGAGCTTGTCCTTGACGTCGGCCTGCTCGTGCAGACGACGGTTCTCCAATACCAGCGTGCGCTTGTCCAACGCCCGGCGCAGGCTGCCGAGCAGGGTTTCGGGCGTGAAGGGTTTCTCCAGGAAATCGTAGGCGCCGTCGCGCATGGCTTCCACGGCCATCGGCACGTCGCCGTGGCCGGTCAACAGGATCACCGGCAGGTCCGGGTCGCGTCGGCGCACTTCGGCCAGCAGCTCCAGGCCGCTGAGCCCGGGCATGCGCACATCGCTGACAATCACCCCCGGGAAATGTCCTGGCAATTGCGCCAGGCATTCTTCGGCGCGACTGAACAACTGCACTTCAAAACCCGACAGGCTCAACCATTGCTCCACGGCGCTGCGAATGCTGGCCTCGTCGTCGACGACGATGACCTTTTTCAATGTGCAAGGGTTAAGCATGCAACTGCGCCTCCTGATCGATCGGCAAGGTCACGCAGAACTGTGCGCCGTTTTCATGGTTGTCCGCCGTCAGTCGTCCACCCGATTCATGAATGATTGCAAAGGAAACCGCCAGGCCCAAACCCAGGCCGTCGCCCACTGCCTTGGTGGTGAAGAACGGATCGAACACCTGGCTCAGGTGTTCCTCGGCGATCCCGGTGCCGCTGTCACTGACCGTCAGGCGCCACAATTGCTCATCGGCTTCCAGGCGCACTTCCAGGCGTTTGAGCGGCTGGCCGGCCATGGCATCGAGCGCGTTGCGCAGCAGGTTGATCAGCACCTGTTCCAGACGGATTGCATCGCCACTCACCCACGCCGGGCGGGTCAGGTGCAGCACCGTACTGACCTGTTCGTCCCGCAGGCGTGTGTCCAGCAGTTGCAGTGCCTGATCCACCACCACCGCCAGGTCGAGGCGTTCGCGCAGGCCGCTGGGGCTTTTGCGGGCGAAGGTTTTCAGGTGGCCGGTGAGTGCAGCCATGCGGGTCAGCATGTCGTCCAGGGGTTTGATGGCTTTGTAGGCATCATCGACCCGGCCATGGTCCAGCAACAGGCGCAGGGTTGCCAGTTGCATGCGCTGGGCCGTCAGCGGCTGGTTGATTTCATGGGCCAGGGCCGCCGACATCTGTCCCAGGGCTGCGAGTTTGGCCGATTGCACCAGTCCGTCCTGGGCGGTGCGCAAATCCCGGGTACGTTCTTCTACCAGCCGTTCGAGTTCTTCACGACTGCGCTGGCGCAGCTTTGCCAGGCGCCAGCGCTGGTTGAGAAACAGCAACAGAAACACCAGGGCCAGCCATAGCCCGGCGGCGGCGAGCCCGGCGTTGCGACGGTCTTCGAAGGCGATCTGCGGGCGGCGCAGCAAGTGCAGCGTCCAGCCTTCGGTGGTCAATGGCAGGGACTCCCACAGGTAATCCACGGCACCGTCGGGGGCCTCGACCCGGGCCAGATGACTGTTGTCGTCAAAGCGTCGCAGCGGCTTGACGGCCAAGGGTTGCAGCGGTTGCTTGTCGTATTGGCGAGTGGCCTTGAGCTCGGCGTGGTCGCTGTCGGTCAACGGCTGCAAGTGGCGATAACGCCAGCCCTCTCGGTTGGCGATGAAAATGATGCCCCGGGCATCGCTGACCAGCAGGGTGTCGCTGCCCTGCCGCCATTCGCGTTCCAGCTCGGGAAACTCCAGCTTCACGACCATCGCCCCCAGGAACTCACCGTTGTCGTCGGTCACTGCGCTGGACAGGAAGTAGCCCGGAATGCCACTGGTCACACCCACCGCATAAAACCGTCCGGTGCCCTGGGTGCGGGTCTGGAGGAAATACGGCCGAAAGCCATAATTGTGTCCGACATAACTGCTGGGCAGACGCCAGTTGCTGGCCGCGACGGCCAGGCCGGTGTGGTCGAGCAATTCCAGTGTGGAAGACTTTGCGGCGCCGTTGATCTGTTCCAGTTTGCGATTCAGCGCGTCCTGTTGCGCGGTGCTGACCGGCCCCTTGAGGGCCGAGCGCAACTCGGGGTCCAGCGCCAGCACGGCGGGCAGGGCGCGGTAGCGCTCGATCAGGGTATGCAGGGAGTTGGCGTACAACGCCAGTTGCTGGTTCGCACGGCTGGCATCCTCTTCCAGTGCCTGGCGTTCGGCGTGCCGCACGGCCAGGGTTGCGGCAATGATGGCGCCGCTGAGGATCAGCAGGGTGTACAACGACAGACGCAAGGGACGAGGCATTGCCGGCATGTGACTGTTTCAAGGACTGGGCAGGGACAGGCACGATAGCATGCCGTCTGCCCGCGGTGATGCGCCTCGCTCCGGCGTTATCGGAGCATGCTTTGTGTCTTCCTCAAGCGGCCGATGGTTGCTTCCATCTCCCTTCTCAGGCTTTGAGGCGTGTCGCCACTGGACTGGCCGATTACTTTGCTGAGCGGTCGGTAGGTATTGACTGCGTCAAGTTCCGCCTCGGCAAACAGCGTCTCGATGTGGGCCATTTGTGCGTTCAATATTTCCACCATGCCGTTGATGTGCGCATCTGCCCGAGCGATTTTCTCCTCGGTCAGTTCATGGCTTGCGGCGCCAATTTCATGAATGATCTCAATGGTTCCCAAAACAATGCTGGTCACGGCTCCTATTTCGCTGGAGGCCACGGTTCCTGTCGCTTTCAGCGCGATCTTGGTGCCAGTGCTGGTCACTTCCTTTCCCGCTTTCAGGACGTTTTTCTGGGTGGGCGCGCTGACGGCGTGGGCCAGATCCCGGGCTTTTGCCTTGGCATAGTGAAAGAGGTCAAGATTCTTGTATTCGCCTTTCTTGACGATTTTTTCAGGGTCCAGTTTCCGGCTCTTGAAGTTGACCGCTGCGCTCAGGCTCAATCGTTCCAGCGCATAATCCAGGCCAACGCTCACCGCTTTGCTGGTGACGAACCCCAGCGCGGCGCCCATGACGATGCCGGGTGGTCCCGCCACGCTGCCCAGCGCCGCGGCGCCGAAGCCTACCGCGAGTCCCGTTCCGTAGCTGACAACCTGTGCACCGACGTGACTACCCACACGTACCGCAGAGGCCTGGGCGTGCGCTGTTGCCGAGCGATGGCTGGCCAGTTGAGTTTGCGCTTCGCTGGCTCTGCGTGAAGTCAGCTTCATGATGTCCGTGAACTTTTTGATCTCCCTGTCCAGCCGGTTATAGTTTTTCCAGCGTTGCCAATAGGCTGCGCTCTGCGCTTTTCTAGCGTCTCTCTGCGCCGGGGTCTCTAGTATCAACCCTTGGTAGTCGGTCAACGTCATCGGGTTATTGCCGACAAATCCATACAGATTCAACCCATCCACATCCCCCGCCGGGTCCGCACTGACCCAGCGCTGCAACCACGGGGCGTAGTAACGTGCGCCGTAGTAATACAGCCCGCTGCTGTCCATTTCCTTGCCTGAATAACGAAGGGTCTTGTAGTCGACTTCAATTCTGGAACGAGCGGCGTGCCAGGCGGTGCCGCCAAAGGGGTAGTAGTGCTCGAGGCTGATCAAGGCGCCGTGACGGTCCAGCTCCAAGGTGCTGGAACCCAAATGATCGTCGAGGGTGTAGCGCAATTGGTCGGCTTCGATGTCGCTTGGCTGGCCGGCTTCCCAATGCAGGCAACGAACACTGCCATGGGCCAATGCACAGGTGACCACGTGCAGTTGTTCGCCGTGGCTGCTGGTGCGGATTTCAAGGCCTGGCAAATATCGCGTTTCGTGGCGAGTGCTGGCGGTGGTGTGGGTCTTGCTGACCCGTTCGCCCTGGCTGTAGAGGCAGGTTTCGTCATCGTTCAGCAACCCGTTGTCGCGTTTGAGCAACGTGACTTTAGTGAGCTGGTCGCGGGCGTCCCACACCAGCGACTGCGTGCCGCGTTGCAGGTACAGCTGGTTGCCATGGGCATCGAACAGCGCGTCGAAATCCGGCTCCGGATCGCCTTCGGTCCACTGCACGCCTCGGTTGCTGTGAGGGTCGATGCGCAGTGTCCGGGTGTGATTGTTGCCGTCGCGAACATGGCGCAGTCGGGTCAGGTTGTGGCTGGTGTCGTAGTCATACAGCTGGGTGTAGTTGAAACGGTGGCCGGGGTCGATGGGGACGATCGGCTCGGGTAAGCCGGGATGCAGCTGAGGTGTCTCGCCCTCGAAACCGCTGGCGCTGATCAAACGGTAGAGCGAGTCGTAGGTGAAGTCGCGATGACCGTCTACGCGCTGGTTGGCAAAGTACAGGGGGGCGACGGTATGGTCTTCGATACGCAGCACATTACCCATGGGGTCATGGAAGTACGTCAGGTTCTGGAGCAGGGCTTGTCCGGGTTTTCCGGTCTTGAGGGTGCTCAGTTGATCGTTGGCCGGGTCATAGGTCCAGCGGCTGGTCAAGCCGTTGGCCGTATCCTGGCGCTCGATCTGGCCGGCGGCGTTGTAGCGGGCGTCCAGCAGAATGGGTTGTGGCGTGTCCTGGTCCCTGAGTTGCAGGTCCACCTGTTTGAGTTGCCCGCCGATGTCCAGCCGCAAGTAATGTCGGTGGCCAGCGGCGTCGGTCCTGCTCACGGGCGTGCCAAGGGCGTCGAGGGTCTGCTCGCAGATGTGGGGGATGGCATCGGCAAAACGGCGGACCTGGCGTAACGGCTCGCCCGTCAACCCGTAACTGTCCAGCTGCACGGTGCCGGAGGGATCGCTCTGCTCAATCAACTGCCCGCGCAGGTTGTAATCGGCATCGGCCGTGGCATCGGCGTAGGTGAAGGCGTCGACCTCGGCCCGGCCGTTTTCCTCCAGGGCTATCGGGCGCAACTGATGGTCATAAGTCACGCGCCAATGATGGGCGCGTTGATCCCAGCGCTCGCGGGACTCACCCGCCAGGCCCGGTAATATCAGGCGCCATCCGGCATCGACGCTGTCGGTATGCAGCGGCTGACCGGTGAGGCTATGCAGCGTTGTCAGGTTGGGTTTGGGCGCGTGACCGAAGAGGCGAGGGTCCCACTGCTCGACGATATGGCCGATGCTCTTGTGGTGCTTGCGCGATATCAGCGCGACGGCGGGGGGCGATGCCTGGTTGCGCAAGTAAGTGGTTTGCCGCACAGGCAAGCCACGGCCATCCACGGCAACGACGTCCGGAGTGCGCAAATGCACGGTACTCATGGGGCTCTGGCCTCCAGAGGGGTGTCAGTCTGAACCTTGATGCAACGAGGAACGGAGCTGCCTGGATCACGTGGTCATCCATTTCGGGCGGCCCTTGCCATGGCCGACAGGATGCGCATGCCAACTCGCCCACAAATTGTCCGTCGTGCCCATTTCCTTGTAAGCGGTGATTCCCTGCTGTGCGGCCTTGATGTTGGCCTGGGTGGCTTGGGTTCTTTTGCGCAAGGCGGCGCGACTGATCGGTGCCAGGGCTTCCTTGGACGTCATGAAGTTAACGTTGGGCAGCAGGTCTGCGGGGGAGATGACATCGGAGCCTAACGCATCGAAAGCATTTTCGGCCCAGGCAGCGCGTTGCTCCACAGCCGTTTTCCAGTCGGCGAGCAGCGTTTCGATTTTGCCGATCTTGACGGGGTCGAGGCGGTTTTTGATGTCTTCGCCCTCGATGGCCCGGGCGAACATATTGAGTGTGCCGCCGATGATCGGGATCCACGAACCCATCACCCGGTTCATCACAAAACTGGGGTTGAGGACTGAGTTGAGCGCCGGGTGGATCACCTCATCTTTCATCTGCCGCCAGTTCTTGATGTCTTTAACCGCACCCTCGATACCGAGTCTGCGATCGATCGCCTCAACGGATATTTTTGAGGTCTGTGGTATGAGCGCGCCCACCAACCCTGCGCTATTCACGAACGGATCGGCGATCTCGCCGGCCACATCGCCGCCGACGTTGCCACCGATCAGTCCACCCGTGGTGGTGTAGGGGGTTGTGAAAGGGGCATCAGGCAGCACCAGGTCGACCACCTCGCCGCCCAGCACGCCTGTCTCATAGCCGAAGACGCCTTTGACCAGCTCTCCCCCCAGATTCCCCATCAGGCTTCTAAACACGCCTTTTTGCTGGATGATGTTGTGAAGCTGCCCGAGCAGTTGGCTGGACTCTCCACTGAGTTCGGAGAGAAAGCCTGAATAAAGCACGATCACGCTCTCGGCTTTTGCCTGCCCGTCCGTATCCACATAACGCAGTGGATTGTTGGCCACGAACGCATACCTGTTCAGCCCGTCCACATCCCCTGCCGGGTCGGCACTGACCCAACGCTGCAGCCACGGCGCGTAGTAACGTGCGCCGTAGTAATACAGCCCGCTGATGTCCATTTCCTTGCCCGAATAGCGCACGGTCTTGTAACTGACCTCTACGCCGGGACGGGCTATCAGCCACGCCGTGGCGCCGAACGGGTAATAGCCTTCGTGACTGATCAGTTGCGCATGCTGATCGAGCTCCATCATGTTTGAGCCTGAGTGGTCCTCCAGGCTGTAGCGCAACTGATCGGTGTCGATATCTGCCGGCTTGCCCATTACCCAATGCAAGCAGCGGACGTTGATCAAGCCCGTGTCGAGGATGATGATGTGCAGTTCTTCGCCATTGTCCCGGGTGCGGATCTCCAGGCCCGGGAGATAGCGCACGTCCTGAAAATGGTCGCGCTTGGCGGTATGGGTTTCGTGACGTTTGTAGACCCGGGTCCCTTGGCTATAGCGGTAATGTTCCTGGTCATTGGCGGCGTTTTCGCGGTCGATCAGGGTGACCATTTCCAGTTGGTCCCGAGCGTTCCATTGCAGGTTCTGCCCAGGCTGCAATGCCAGGAGATTGCCATGGCGATCGAACAGTGTGTCGAATGACGGGGCAGGATCTCCAGGCTGGTATCGCACCCCTCGATTGCTGCCCGGGTCGATGAACATCTGCCGGGTGTAGCCGGCACCCTCACGCACATGGGTGAGCTTGGTCAGATTGCCGCCCTCGTCATATTCATAGGTTTGCAGGTAGTTGAGCCGGTTGTTGGGGTCGGTTGGCTGGGGCAGGCCAGGTATATCCGAGGGCGGGCCATCGTCGTAACCGCTGGCACTGGTCAACCGATAGAGCGAGTCGTAGCTGAAGGCACGATGGCCATCGACTCGTTGGTTGGCGAAATGGGTAGGCGTATAGGTATGGTCCAGAATGCGGGTGATGTTGCCCATCGGGTCGTGGACATATTCGAAGTCCACCAGTGCGGTGGCCGGGGCTTTTTGTGAACGTTGTCTGAGCAGGCGAGCGGTGGCCGGGTCATAGCTCCAGTGGCTGATGACGCTGTTGCCTGCGTGCTGTTCGATGATTTGCCCGGCGGCATTGTATTGGGCATCGTGCAACACCGTCTGCCAGTCGGTTTGCCCCTTGAGTCGCAACTGCACCTGCTTGAGCTGCCCGGCCAGATCGTAGCGCGACTGTTGCTGGTGTTCACCGGCATCGGTCTGCTCAAGCACAGCCCCCGAAGGCCCGAAGAGACGACGGCTGGTAAACGCCTTGCTGTCGTGAAAAATACGCGTCTCACAGAGCGGCAGGCCGACCAGGCTATAACTGTCCAGAAGCAACGTACCCGAGGGGTCGACCTGCTCGAGCAACCGACCGCGAAGGTTGTGATCGGCATCGGCCGTGGCATCGGCGTAGATGAAGGTATCGACTGCGACCTGACTGTTTTCCTCCAGAGCCACCGGACGCAGTTGGGGGTCATAGGCAATACGCCAATGACTGCCGCGTTCATCCCAGCGTTGCAAGGTTTCACCCGCCAGGCCCGGTAATGCCAGGCGCCATCCGCCATCGACGCTGCGGGTACGCAGCGGCTGACCGGTGAGGTTGTAGTCGTTGCGCAGGTTGGCCGTGTCCGTACCGTAGAAACGTGGGTCCCATCGGGCGATAAGGCGCCCGGCGACGTCATACGCCTGGGCCGTGACCAGAGTTTGGGTGTCGTCGTTCGGCGATCGGCGCCAGTAGTCCACTCGCCTGACCGAGCCTGCTCGTGCGTCAAGTACCGACAGGACCGGTGTACCGCCATGAGTTAGCCTGCTCACTCGTCAGCTTCCCGGGTCCGTGTCGTTGTAGTCGTGGTCGCACAAGTACCAGGGATGATGCACATGCCAGGCTTCATAGCCCTTGGCATTGATGACCTTGACCAGGCGTCCTGGTGGATCGTAGAACTGCTGGTCGTGGTAGCCGTGCAGACGCAGCGAGGCGTCGTTGATGTAGCGCCAGGCGTCGGCGAAATACGGCCGATAGACCCGCGTGACCAGACCCTTGTTGTTGTACTCGACCCGTTCGCTGACGCGCCAGCGCGGGTCGGCCAGGTGCTGCAACGGTTGCCCGTTCTGTAGCTCCAGCGAGCCGTCCTCGGCCACGGCATAGGCCTCCCCGGGTTCGACCCGCTGCTTGGTTTGCAAGGTGCGGCCGAATCCGTCGATGGCGCTGAGGGTGATGCGGACCTGTTGCAATGGATCGTCCGGGTAGCGATCGGCGCTCAGCACGACGCTGTGAACCGGCTCCCGGGCCGTGGCCTGGATCAGCGTCCACAACTGTTCTTCGGCGGCGCTGCGTTCGGCCAGCCGCGCCAGGTGAATGCGTGCCCTGGCGCGGACATGGCCGCTGGGCATCAAGTAGCGGGCGCTGATCCACTCGTTGCGCTGCGCAAGGGAGACTTGGGCGAGGTCAAGCGCGCCCATCCAGCTGAACTCGTCGGTGCGCACGGCACTGGCGATTCTGCCCAGGGTGGCTTCGGGGTGTTCGATGGCATAAGCCGGTGTCAGGTCGTCGGGCAGCTCGTAGGTGTCGATGGCATCGAAGCCTGCCGGCAGGCCATTTTCGCTGCCGAAAAACGTAATGCCCAAAGGCACGCCGTCGGGGCCATACAGCGCTTGCTGCACGTTGTCGTTGGCGTCGATGATGCTCTGCGGCAACAGCGAGTGATAGTCGTATTCGATCTGGGTCGTACAGCCGTCCGGCAGGGTAATGGCGGTGGTCATCAGGTGATAGGCATCGTACGTCAGGGTCGTAACACCATGACTCTGGGTTTCTTGCAGGGCGTGGATCTGGAAGAAGCCATCAAGCGAGTGGTAGGTGGCAAAACCGCTCTTTTTCGACCAGAGGTTTTCGGCGGTGTCTTCGTCCGGATCTTCAGGCAGAAACAGCGGCATGGGCTCAAAGCCGATTTCTTCCAGTTGCCCGCGGATGTCGAACGGCGGTGGCACGGCGTCGTAGGCGTCCAGTGCCTGCTTGTCGAACTCGGCCGTCTCCAGCGGGCCGAGCAACGCCTGGAAGGCAATATCGCCTTGGTCGTCACGCAGGTAGTTCTGTTCCTCAAGCGCAACCAATTGCCGTGCGGCTTGCCATTGCGGGGAGTCGTGATGTGCGAGGAAGGTTTCATAGCTGATCTGGCGAGGGTTGAGGCCTTGCGGCAGTTCGCCCTTGGGGCGTTGCAAAGCGTTGGCTCGACTGCGCCAGGGCAGGCCCAGGCGCTGACGCCACCCGGTTTCGTCGAACAGGTGCAGGTGCTCGGCCCGGCTCTCGGCAAGGTGGAACACCTGCTGCTGCTCATCATGGGCGTCGAGCCACCAGGTGTTCTCGTCTTCATCGTCGAAGGGGGGCGGATCGAGCGGCGTAAGGCGTCGGGCGTAATGGACGATGAAGCCGTGAACAAGCTGGCCGTAGAGATTCCATTTCAGATTGATGCCGTGCTGGCTTTGCGGGTCATTGGTAAAACCGTCGTATTGATGGCTGAGCGCCTCCAGTTCCAGTACCAGCAGGCTTTTGTGATGGGGATGGTGCTGGCGCAGCAGATAGCGTTGTTGCGTCACGGTGTAAGGCCGGGCCGTATCGCCCGATTCGGCGGGATGGGTTTCTGTGCGCAACACCTGGCCGCCCAAGGCATAAGCCATTTCCCGGGCGGTCTCGGGGTCGGGCACGATAATCTCGTCGGCCTCGTCGCCTTCATGAAAACAGCTCAACAGCGCCGGGCCAAGCGGCACGGCGTCATCGTCGCCGTCGAAACAGTCCTTCAGAGGCTGGTTGACGGTTCGGCCGGTGTGGAACCAGGTCTTGACCAGTACCGGCGCGGTAAAGCCGCTTTGCACTTCAGCGTCGGGCAACTCGCTGTCCACCTGGTACAACCGAGCGAAGCCCCGGAACTCACGGTGATAACCGTCGTAGTCGCCCTCGAAATAGGTGAAGCGCTGGGTCAGGCAATTGCCGGTGATTTCATCCAGCTGTTGCTGACGTGCCAACAACGGCAGGGCCATGGGCAGATAACAGGCCAATTGCTCGCCCTGCGCTCGGCGCTGTTGTTTTTCATCCAGCCAGTATTGCGCACTGCTGCGATAGGTCAGGGTGGTGCTACAGCCCATGTTGTTGTGGGTGGCGTTGAGCAGATAGGGCCGCGCCGTGACGAAGTCGTAACGCCAATGCTTGGGCTTCATATCGGGGGACATGTGAGGCACGCTCAGAATCAGGCTGGCGCAACCCAGCCCCTGCAGATCGGCCAGGCTGACCTGGCACAGATTGTCGTACCGCACGCCCTCCGGCCATGGCACCTTGACGGGTGTTTGCTCAAGGCCGTTGCCGCCGTGGTTGAGGTAGATATCGAAACAGTCGCTGTTAAGGTAGATCAGCGCGGGCGCTCCGGCGCCGTCCAGATCGGCGATCCGCACCCGGTCAGCGTCGAATTGGCCGTAGCTGAAGGGCAGGGCGCTCATGACAAAACCTTCGCCGAAACGCCCGTGACCCAGGTTCGGCCAGCACTTGATTTCATCGAAGCGAATCCGGCACAGCTCGGTGCTGTCGCTGCCCAGCAAATTGCCGAACAACACCAGCTCGCTGCGCGAGTCGCTGAACAATGGCAGGGGGCTGTCCGGTTCATGGGGCACATTCACCCCTGGGGCGAACCCCTGCTCGCGGAGATTGGGGTACAACCGAACGCTTTTGGGGCCGACCATGGCCAGTGAGCGTAAACCGTCGCCGGTCAAATCGCCCAGTTGCGCGGCGGGGTGCAGGAACTCCGTCGGAAAACGATCAAACGGGGTGAAGGTCGACCAGCTACGGTCCGGGTTGAGGGTATGGAAGCCGCTCATGCCGGGTTGGGCAATGACCCAATTGAGGCGGCCGCTGCCGGTCAGGTCAGTCAGCACCTGCATCACGGCCGGGTTTTGGCTGGCGACCGGGATACTGTCCAGGCGAGACCACGGGCCATAACCGATGGCATCGTCATCGGGCCCGGCGCGCTCAGGCTCGCGGTAGTACCAGGCATCGGTGTAACGGCACAGAAACCCCGGCAGACCTTCGCCATACAGGTCCACGCATTGGTACTGCCGGTTGCCTTCGAGGGCGGGCATTGTCTCCAGGTCGAAGAATTTTTCGGGTGTCAGGTTGAGGTCGAAATCGGTGTACTGCAATTCCACCGGAGGGCTGTAATTGACACCGCCTTCAGCGTCCCAGTCCTGATAGTGGGCGGCTGTCAGCAGGCTGTAACCTAGCGCAGTGGCGGTGTATTCCAGCACCAGTCGCCGGACCAGGGCAGGTTCAGTATCGGCCACGGCGGGGAAGTGGTGGAACATCAACACCTGATGACACAAGCGCCGGGTGCCGACCTCAAAACCGTATCGATAGGTGTGAAACGGGTCGCTGCGTAGCAGCCAGGGCGCCTCTTCGGGGGCTTGCCAGGAAGGTTGTTGCGCAAGATCGAGGGTGCGTTGCCCGTAGTCGAACAGCAGGTGAAAGTGCCAGTTGTGCTGGGCCGGGTCGGGCTCTTCGAAGCAGTACAGGGTGTCACTGGCGCTGGCGTTGCCATAGCACACCCGCCGCAGGTAGCGCTGGGCGCGATAGTCGTGGGGGCCGTCCAGCGCGCCGGGGTCGGCCTGGTACTCATAATAGATGTGCTCGCCTGCCGGGCTGACTTCTTCGAGCAACAACCATTCGGCGATGCGTGGTGGTTTTGGGGGATCGGGCTCGGGTTCGGCTTCAGGTTCGGCAATGCGCGACGCTTCGGTTTTACCGTAGCAATACACATGGCCGTTGCTGCCCTGGACACGCCAGAAGGGTGCCTGGCCGTCGGTGGGTGTCCACAGCTCATAAATATCGAAGCTGCTTTCAGTCCTGGGGTAATAACGCACCACCGAGCACGTTGCACTGCCGGGGCCCGCCAGGGGGCGAATGAGCGGTTCGGCGTTGAATTCGGGCCAGCGGTCAACCCCATCGGCGTCGACCATGACATCCTCATCAGCGTAGTGCGGCACACCTCTGCTGGTTTTGCGCGTGATGCTGGCGATGGAAAGCTGCATGCCGATGCCGAAGATGCCGTTGCCGCCCTGGCTGCTGTAATTCAAGGTCAGCGCCGGCGTCAGGTGGCGGGCGGCGGACAGGGGTAACGGCAGTTCAAAAGAACTTGCCCCTCGCGTACCGACAGGGCCGAGGCTGTTACCGAGGGTGGCGATAGAAGCACTGCCGGCGATGGTCGGGGTCACGATCTGGAGGGGCGCTTGTTCTGCCATCGGGATCATCTCTGTTAGCCGACGCCAGGGCGAATACCCGGCATGACTTCAGGATGCCAAGAGATGGTCATTGGGTAACCTGTCAGATCTGACAGGTCGACGGGCCTGCCGATGAACGGCTCTACTCACGCCCGGCGGGGAGCATTGTGTGGGAGGCTTGGCTGAACATAGGTCGGGGTCCACTGAAGATCCAGTGTGGGAGCAAAGCTTGCTCGCGATGACTGAGGCACATCCAACATGGATCAAGCTGACCCACCGCTATCGCGAGCAAGCTTTGCTCCCACAGAGGAGGCTTGGCTTGACATAGGCTTGGTCCCCCAATAGAGGCCTGGCTGAACATAGGTTTGGCCCCCCAGAAGAGGTTTGGCTGAACATAGGTTGGGGTCCACTGAAGATCCAGTGTGGGAGCAAAGCTTGCTCGCGATGACTGAGGCACATTCAACATGGATGCAAGCTGACCCACCGCCATCGCGAGCAGGCTCGCTCCCACAGGTTTTTTGCTGATAAAAAAAGGCCGGTGGGTTTGTCGCCCACCGGCCTTTTTTACGGCGTCAACGTGCGTGTTACTGTACTTCTACCGCCAGGCTGTCGCTGATTTTCTTCTGCCAGATCGCCGGGCCGGTGATGTGTACCGACTCGCCTTTGCTATCGACCGCAACGGTCACGGGCATGTCCTTGACCTCGAACTCGTAGATCGCTTCCATCCCCAGTTCGGCGAACGCCAGAACCTTGGACTTTTTGATCGCCTGAGCCACCAGGTAAGCGGCGCCGCCGACGGCCATCAGGTAGACCGCCTTGTTGTCCCTGATCGCTTCGATAGCGGTCGGGCCGCGTTCGGACTTGCCGATCATACCCAGCAGGCCGGTCTGCTCGAGGATCTGGCGGGTGAACTTGTCCATCCGCGTGGCGGTGGTCGGGCCGGCTGGGCCTACCACTTCGTCGCCTACCGGATCGACCGGGCCGACGTAGTAGATGAAGCGGCCCTTGAGGTCCACCGGCAAGGTTTCACCCTTGTTCAGCATCTCGACCATGCGCTTGTGCGCCGCGTCGCGACCGGTGAGCATCTTGCCGTTGAGCAGGACGGTTTCGCCCGGCTTCCAGCTCTGCACGTCTTCAGGTGTCAGGGTGTCGAGATTCACGCGGCGCGCCGACGGACCAGCTTCCCAGACGATTTCCGGGTAAGCGTCCAACGGTGGTGCCTCCAGCGACGCCGGGCCGGTGCCGTCCAGCACGAAGTGGGCGTGGCGGGTGGCGGCGCAGTTGGGGATCATGCACACCGGCAGGGACGCGGCGTGGGTCGGGTAGTCCATGATCTTCACGTCGAGCACGGTGGTCAGGCCACCCAGGCCCTGGGCGCCGATGCCCAGTTGGTTGACCTTCTCGAACAGCTCCAGGCGCATCTCTTCGATGCGGTTCTGCGGGCCGCGGGCCTTGAGTTCGTGAATGTCGATGGACTCCATCAACACTTCCTTGGCCATGACGGCGGCTTTTTCCGCAGTGCCGCCGATGCCGATACCCAGCATGCCCGGTGGGCACCAGCCGGCGCCCATGGTCGGTACGGTTTTCAGTACCCAGTCCACGATGGAGTCGGACGGGTTGAGCATGGCCATCTTGGACTTGTTCTCGGAACCGCCGCCCTTGGCCGCCACGTCCACTTCCACGGTGTTACCCGGAACGATGGAGTAGTGGATCACCGCAGGGGTGTTGTCCTTGGTGTTTTTACGCGCACCAGCCGGGTCGGCGAGGATCGACGCGCGCAGGACGTTTTCCGGCAGGTTGTAGGCGCGACGCACGCCCTCGTTGATCATGTCGTCCAGGCTCATGGTCGCGCCATCCCAACGCACGTCCATGCCCACGCGCACGAACACGGTCACGATGCCGGTGTCCTGGCAGATCGGCCGATGGCCGGTGGCGCACATGCGCGAGTTGATCAGGATCTGCGCCATGGAGTCACGGGCCGCTGGCGATTCTTCGCGCAGGTAGGCTTCGTGCATCGCCTGGATGAAATCCACGGGGTGGTAGTAGGAAATGAACTGCAGGGCGTCGGCAACGCTCTGAATCAGGTCATCTTGCTTGATCACGGTCATGAGTCGCGCTCCTCTCTAAAGACGGGAACATTCAATAAGGTGCCGTCCGTTTGGGTGCATCGGTCGACGGACGGCACCTCTTAAGGCACGCCGGGCATGCTGGCGCGACACTAAAAAGGCGCGGCAGTATATCGCAGGCGAGCACCCTGTGGGAGCGAGCTGCCTTTGTGGCGAGGGGATTTATCCCCGCTGGGCTGCGCAGCAGCCCTGAAAGTCAGTCACCTCGGTGTGTCAGGTTGTTTGCCTTCAGTCATTTTGGGGCTGCTTCGCAGCCCAACGGGGATAAATCCCCTCACCACAAGAGGACCAGCCAGTCTCGAACAACTGCGTCAATTTAGGCCATTGCTTTGACGCCATTTTTCTGCTCCAGAATTGAATGGTCATTTGCACTGCACGCCACTAAAGTGGCGTCTGGCCTGTAGCGTAGGACGCCTCCTGTCAGTTCCTTTCCCATGGTGAGTCAACGATTGACCCATAACGCCATTCAACGTCTTTTGCTGAAACGCTTCGCCTTGGCGGCCGCGACTTACGCGCTGGCACTGGTGTTGTTGTGGTTGGCATATTTCAGTGGTCATTACCTCGATTCGTTGCGCGATGTCATCATCGGCAGCGTGTTGGTGGTGTTGTGCCAGGCAGGGCTGTTCGCGCTGTTTATCACCGACCGCAATCTGCGGTTCGCCGACCCCAGTCTTACTGAAATACAGGTACTGATCGGCCTGGGCTGGCAGACCTGGATGATGGCGCATCTGGACCAGGCTCGGGGCGTGTTCCTGGTGTTCTATGTGCTGATCCTGCTGTTCGGGCTGTTCCACTTGTCCCGTCGGGCTTTCGTGCGCTGCGCGATGCTGGTGTTTTTCAGTTTCACCGCCATTACCCTCTGGGACGGTTACTTCTTCAGGCTTCCTGACCCCACGCTGGCCGCGTTACAGGTGTGCGTGCTATTTATCGTGCTGGTGTGGCTGGTGCTCTATGCCAGTTACGTACAGAACTCGCGCCAACGCATGCGTCAGCGGCGGTTTGCCTTGCAGGCACATCAGGACACCCTGCGCGGCATGATGCGTCAGCTCGAAGACCTGGTGGCCACGGATGAACTGACCGGCTTATTCAACCGCCGGCACTTCCTGCGCCTGGCGTCCCGTGAGCTCAACACACTCCGGCCCAATGTTGCCCATGGCCTGGCCCTGATCGACCTCGACCATTTCAAACGCATCAATGACCTGCACGGCCACGCCGCCGGTGATCAGGTGCTTCAGGCGTTCGCCAGCATCGCCACGGCCTGCCTGCGCGAAGGTGATGTGCTGGCCCGTTACGGTGGCGAAGAGTTCGTCATGCTGCTGCCGGCCTGCGACCCCTCGCGGCTGACGGCCTGTTGCGAGCGGCTGCGCCTGGCATTTACTGAAGTCGAGTTGATCGGCTTGCAGATCGGCTCCCTCAGCCTGTCGGTGGGCATGACGATGCTGGAGACCGGCGACGATCTGGACAACGCATTGCAGCGTGCCGACCAGGCCTTGTACCGTGCCAAGCGAGACGGCCGCAATCAGTGCGCCGCCGCCTGGGAGAACGTCGATGCCTGAAGTAAAAGTCGCCGACCGGCAGTGGACGGTGGCGGCGGGCAGCAATCTGCTGGACACGTTGAATCAGGGCGGCGTGGCCGTGCCCTACAGTTGTCGCGCCGGCAGCTGCCATGCGTGCCTGGTGCAGTGCGTGAGCGGTGACGTGCGCGACAGTCGGCCCGACGCCTTGAGCCCCGCGCAGCGCGAGCAAGGCTGGCGGCTGGCGTGTCAGTGCCAGGTGATCGAGGATGTGCAGATCCACACCTTTGACCCGCAACGCGACGGCCGTGCCGCCCAGGTGACCGCCGCGGATTGGCTGAGCCCCGACGTGCTGCGCTTGCGCATTATTCCTGAGCGGGCGCTGCGTTATCGGGCGGGCCAGCACCTGGTGTTGTGGGCCGGCGATGTCGCCCGTCCGTATTCCCTGGCGAGCCTGCCCGAAGAAGACCGCTTCCTGGAGTTTCACCTCGATTGCCGCGAGCCCGGCCAGTTCATCAATGCGGCGCGACAGATGAAAGCGGGCGACCCGATTTTTCTCGGTGAATTGCGCGGCGGCGCCCTGCATTACGATCCCGAGTGGCACGATAAGCCGCTGTGGCTACTGGCGGCCGGCACCGGCCTGGCACCGTTGTTCGGTCTTTTGCGCTCAGCCCTGCATCAGCATCACCAAGGCACGATTCGTCTTATTCACGTAGCCCATGATGCCGCCGGGCACTATCTGGCCAAACCCCTGGCAGCGCTGGCGGCCAAGCATCAACACCTCACCGTGGAGCTGCTGACCACGGCCGAGGCGCCGTCTGCGTTGGCGCAACTGCGGCTTGTTTCCCGGCAAACCCAGGCCTTACTCTGCGGCCATCCCGACCGGGTCGAGGCCTTTGCCAAGCGCCTCTACCTGGCTGGCCTGCCGCGTAATCAACTGCTGGCCGATGTCTTCCTGACCCGTGGTTGAGCGCTGATCTTCAGACGCGAGACCGACCATGACCGACACCCTGCTACTTGAGCGCGAACGCGGCCTGTTGACCCTGCGCCTCAATCGCCCGGAAAAGAAAAACGCCCTGACCCGGGCCATGTACAGCCAATTGGCCCAAGCCCTGGCGATGGCTGACGCCGACCCGCAGATCAGTGCGGTGCTGATCTGCGGGTCCCATGACTGCTTCACCGCCGGCAACGATATTGTCGACTTTCTCGAACAGCCGCCGGCCGATCTCGACAACCCGGTATTCGAATTCATGCTCAGCCTGCTCGATTGCCGCAAACCGGTGATCGCCGCCGTGGCCGGGCCGGCGGTAGGCATCGGCACCACGTTGCTGTTGCATTGCGACCTGGTCTACGTCAGCCGGGACGCGCGGCTGCGAACGCCGTTCGTCAACCTGGGGTTGTGCCCGGAATTCGGCTCCAGCTTGATTCTGCCGAGGCTGCTCGGCCAGGCCAGGGCTGCGCAGTTGCTGCTGTTGGGCGAGGGCTTGAGCGGCGAACAGGCGGCAGCCGGGGGCATCGCCACCGAGGCGCTGGACAGTGGCGAGGCGGCGTTGGCCAAGGCGCGGGACGTGGCACTGCGTTTCGAATCGCTGCCGGCTGAAGCGGTGCGCATCAGCAAACAACTGATGAAGGCCCCGGATCGGGAGCAACTGCGCGCCGTGATCGAAGAGGAGGGCAGGCTGTTCACCCAGCGACTGCGCTCGCCAGAGGCGGTGGCGGCGCTGTCGGGGTTTATCAACAGGCATTAGTTTTGTAGCGCATGGGCTGGCGCTATCGCGAGCAGGCTCGCTCCCACATGGAGTTTTGTGTTGGACGCATGATTCATTCACACCACCGATCCCCTGTGGGAGCGAGCTTGCTCGCGATAGCGTCAGCCCAGGCAACACCTTTTTCAGACGGCAAAAACCAAAAAGCCCCGCCATTCACATGGCGGGGCTTTTGTTTTCAGCAACCGGTCACTCAGACCATCGGGTCGCCAACGTGCAGGATTTTCATCCCGTTGGTGCCGCCGATGGTGTGGTAGCTGTCGCCCTTGGTCAGGATGACCCAGTCGCCGGTTTGCACCACGCCGCGCTTGACCAGTTCATCCACCGCCGCCTGGCTGACTTCGCCCGGTTGCAGGGCGGCCGGGTCGAATGGCACGGTGTAGACACCACGGAACATGGCCGCGCGAGCCTGGGTTTCGCGGTGCGGGGAGAACGCGTAGATCGGCACCGAGGAGCGGATGCGCGACATGATCAGCGGCGTGTAGCCACTTTCGGTCAGGGCGATGATCGCCTTCACGCCCGGGAAGTGGTTGGCGGTGTACATCGTCGCCAGGGCGATACTCTCGTCGCAGCGCTCGAAGGTCTTGCCGATGCGGTGGCTGGAGGTCTTGCTGGTGGGGTGCTTTTCAGCGCCGATGCAGATGCGTGCCATGGCCTGCACCGCTTCAAGCGGGTAGAGGCCGGCGGCGCTTTCGGCCGAGAGCATCACGGCGTCGGTGTAGTCGAGCACGGCGTTGGCTACGTCGGACACTTCGGCGCGGGTCGGCATCGGGTTCTGGATCATCGACTCCATCATCTGGGTCGCGACGATCACCGCTTTGTTGTGACGGCGTGCATGCAGAATGATCTTCTTCTGGATGCCCACCAGCTCCGCGTCACCGATTTCCACGCCCAGGTCGCCACGGGCCACCATCACGGCATCGGAAGCCTTGATCAGGCCGTCGAGGGTTTCGTCATCGGCCACGGCTTCGGCGCGTTCGATCTTGGCCACCAGCCAGGCGGTGCCGCCGGCTTCGTCGCGCAGTTGACGGGCGTATTCCATGTCAGCAGCGTCACGGGGGAAGGACACGGCCAGGTAGTCGACTTCCATTTCCGCGGCCAGCTTGATGTCGGCCTTGTCTTTTTCGGTCAGGGCCGGCGCCGTCAGGCCACCGCCACGACGGTTGATGCCTTTGTGGTCCGACAGCGGGCCGCCGATGGTCACGGTGCAGTTCAGTTCGGTGGCCGTGGCGGTGTCGACGCGCATCACCACGCGACCGTCGTCGAGCAGCAGCTCGTCGCCCACGCCGCAATCCTTGACCAGGTCCGGGTAGTCGATACCGACCACCTGCTGGTTGCCTTCGGTCAGCGGATGGCTGGTGGAGAAGGTGAAAGTGTCACCAATCTTCAACTCGATGCGCTTGTTGGCGAATTTGGCGATACGGATCTTCGGGCCTTGCAGGTCACCCAGCAGGGCGACAAAACGGCCATGCTTGGCAGCAAGGTCACGCACCAGCTTGGCACGAGCCTTGTGCTCGTCGGGGGTGCCGTGGGAGAAATTCAGACGGGCAACGTCCAGGCCAGCCAGAATCAGCTGTTCGAGAACTTCCGGCGAGTTACTGGCCGGGCCAAGGGTAGCGACGATTTTGGTGCGACGGACGGACATGCAAGACTCCTCAGGTTCAAGCGCCAGCGAAGGCTACTATGCTCTTTGGGTGTAGTCATTGTTCATATGCACTACTTTTTCGTTTCTTTTCGAAATGAACATTCCTGAAAATTTTTGCGCCTCTACGGCTTCACATTCCTTCTGTGGCGAGGGGATTTATCCCCGCTGGGCTGCGAAGCAGCCCCAAGATGGCAGATGCACATTAACCTGACACACCCAGGTGGCTGGCTTGGGGGCTGCTGCGCAGCCCAGCGGGGATAAATCCCCTCGCCACAAGAGCACTGCCAAGCTGCGTTTTCGGGTTGAAGATTTCCCCACCCAGGTCGATACAGAGCTCAAGACAGGAGAACCTCCCATGCGATTCGTGCTTTTTGTTGCCCTGGCCCTGAGCATCACGGGCTGCACCCGTTGGTCGATGAACCACCACATGAACCTGGCCTACAAGGCTTACGAGCGGGGCAATTGCGAGCAGGTGATGCTCGAGTTGTCCAAGGTCGACCGCGCCAGCCGTGCCCGGCGCTACATGCAGCCGGAAGTCTCGATGATGCGCGGCCAGTGCCTGGAACGACAGAAGCTGTTTGTCGATGCGGCGCAGACCTACCAGTTCATCATGACCCAATACCCTAACAGCGAATACGCCTTCCGCGCCCGGGCTCGGCTGGAAACCTTGCAGAGCCTGGGCCATTACCCGCTCCGCAGCGCCCCGGCGATCCGCCCCACCGCGCTCTGATACCGTCCGTCAATATCATGGCCAGGGGCAATGCCTGGCCACCTCCACCTTGTACGATTGCACAGGATGAAACTATCGCCCTTGGGCTGGCCGTCGCCAAACCTTGAGCTATATTTTGTACAAGAAGTGATTAGAGCCAGGTCTCTAATTCAAGAGGCACCTGTGACCGGCAGAAGTAGAGCCAAGGCGCTTGCAAGCGTCTGGCACCGGGATCGGGGAGAGCGGGCCTGTTCGTGCCCGTTCCGAAGTATCGATAGCCCCTGGTAGAGGGGCGTTCAAAAAGCGATACAGGACATGTACAAAAAGAGGCGAATAGAGCGGCATCAGCTGCCGTATTTCCTGCGCGTGTTCAACGGTATGAACGACAAGCCCATCGGCTTTCTGGGCAACGTCTCTGAGGATGGCCTGATGCTGATCAGCCATTTGCCGCTGATGGTCGGCGCGGACTTTAATCTGCACCTCAAGATCCCTAGCGATGACGGACCGCAGATGGACATCGAATTGAGGGCCAGTTGCCTGTGGTGCCACGAAGATGTGACGCCGCAGCATTTCGACGCCGGTTTCAGCCTCAAGTGGGCGCCGCCGGAGTACGGGCAATTGGTGAGTGCGTTGCAGCAGTATTTCAGTTTTCATCCGTTGCCGGAGTCGGCTTGAAACCGCCTCTGCAGGAATCGGCCTGACTTTTGCGGGGTTGCCTCAATCCAACTTGTGGGAGCGGGCTCGTTCACGAAAACGGTGGATCAGCTTGCATCAATGCTGAATGTGCCGACTGGCCCAGTGTGGGAGCGAGCCTGCTCGCGATAGCGATTTCAAGTACGCCATCGCGAGCAGGCTCGCTCCCACAGGTTCTTCATCGCATCTACGACATTATTCAGTCGGCTTAACCTTCAGCGTTGAACCTTCGCCTCGTTATCCAGCAACTTCTCCAGCAACAACACCCCCATCTCGCCCATCTGGTGAATCGCCAGGGCCAGGTTGCGCGGGGCGCCTTCCAGGTCTTCCGATAAATCCAGAATCAGTGTGCTCACCGAGCAGAAGGTTTCGTAGGTGTGGGCGAGCATGCCTTCGGGGTCGGCGTCGGGGGCGACGATGAAGTAGTCGAGTTGTCGTTCGGGTTTGTCCGGTTTGTCCGCGTTGGGCTTGAGGTAGTGGTCCAGGGCTTTTTGCGCGGCTTCGTCGAGCTTTTTGGTGTCGAGGGTTTTGTGAGCGGGTTGTGAATCGGTTTTTGGGGGATTGGGAGTTGGCTTGATCATATTCACTTCTCTTTGATAGCGCTGCCACCCGGTTCGCGACTAAACGATGGGTGGCGGCTGGACGCAGGTTAGTCGACCGGTGAGAAGTGAAACCGGCGCGCCCGAGAGCGCCCTGCGAACAGCCACCATCAAGTGCGGGGATAGGGGAGCCCGACTGGATGACGCTTGTGCACATCACTTCATTACCGGGCGACTAAACCCGATCGCTGGTTGTCAGCGACGCGAATCAAATTACGGGGCAAGGCCAAGGCGCACAAGCCGGCGGATTCTGGCGGATCTGTAGTCCGTTGCGCAAGGCGCTGTAGTCACCCGAATTTTCTTGCACCGGGGCCCCCGCCACTCGTCGGTACTGTCAGAACTAACAGGTGTTTAGGTAACCTGATTTGGCATTTACTGCGCTTAAGAAGGCTCTTGGCGTTTCTAACCAGTGCCTTTTTTTGCTTCAGTTAATAGTTGAGGAGTTAGTCATGGGCGCTGGCGACGACTTAGAAGAAAGCGAGCCAAAAGATGCTTCGCAGGGAGATGATAACGAGGGGGCGGTCAGTCACATTGACGATGCTCCTTATTCCGAGGATGTGTCATTTCCTGGTTCCTTAACGGGAGAAGTGTTTCTAGAGGCGATTGGTGGTTCTCTTTGGGCGAATTTTACTGCCTTGTATGCATGGTCGGCAGACGGCAGGTCTTTTCAATTGACGAGGCCGAAATACAGCGCGAAAGATAACGGTCGTAACAAGGGTAATGTTTACATCAAACTTAAGTCGGCAGCCGATACGGGTTGGCGCGAGCTAACTAGCGATAACGGGATTCAAGACGGGAAATGGCATGAAATAAACGCGACTTTAGAGGTGCAGGGAAATGCCCGTTTAGTAGAGGTATGGTTTGAGTACGTGTATGACATATACCTCGGGGACGATCCTCATATCTATGCTGATAAAACCTATAGGTTTGTGCCCAGCGCTCCTACCATCACAGGCCCGTCGGGTGAGATCGCCACGGCATCAATCACTGTTACAGGGTACGGTGGCATACATGGTGCCGGCTGGATCACTGTTCATAATGCTGACGGCGATGGTCTTTTGCGTGCTGCCGAAATCAAGATCGATGGTAGCTGGACCGCCATATTCGACATGCCGAGCGGGTTGGATACTCTGACCTATTACGCGATACAAAAAGTAGATACCGCGACATCCGCTAAATCGAATCAGAAGACCATTTACCGGGCCTCGACGACACTGACAGAGCCCGCAGCGAACGCCATCGTGCGCGCCGACGAGCTTGTCTTCAAGGGGCGAGGAGCTCCAGGCAATCAAATTTGGGCGGTTTTCCCTAACGCCGGCACTGAGCTGTCTGAAAGAGTCTCCGTCAACACCGAGAAAACGTGGGAGGCCCGGGGCAAGCTCCTGGCCAATGGACCCTGGTTAGCACAGGCTGCCTATCAGTCGGGGAGCGGACCCATTAGATATACCGAGGAACACCGTTCTTTCACTGTTTTGGGTAAACCGAGCATCACCCGGTCCACAGCCAATAAGGAGATGAGTTTCACGGTATATGGAAGAGATGGAATGGAGGGCGCCAGCGTCGAAGTGAGGCTCGATGTTATCGGTAGACCGGTCGGCCAAGGCACAGTAGCGTCGAATGGCTCCTGGAATGCCAGGGTTGAAGTACCGCCAGGGACGATTTCGTTGGTGGCGGAACAAACCTATCAAACCGTCCCGTCGGGACTGAGCACTGCCCAGGCGTTTAAAGTGCGCCCCCCCAAGTTGACCGACGTCACCGTCACCACGCCGACGGACACCTTGGTGAAGTTCGAAGGCAGCGGCTACACCGGTTCAACCGTCCAGATCACGGTCGTCAGCGGGCCCGATGCCCCTGCGCCGGGCCCTGTGCCGGTGAACGGAGGCAGCTGGAACACAACCGCAACAAATTGGCCATTTGGTTCTTACAGCGTGAAGGCTGTCCAGCGGTTTCCCGACGGTGACAATGGCTGGATTGACTCGCAGCCGTACACGTTCCCGGTCAACCTGAGACTTCCAGACCCGACCGATATCACCTACACACCGGTCTACCGGCCCGTGTTCTCGGGTAAAGGTTTCAACGGTGCGACGGTGAAGATTCTGAATCCCGACGACTCACCAGCGGCCCCCGAAAGGACGGTGTCCGGCGGTGTGTGGTCGAGCCCCGCCTCAGCGGAGTGGGGGCCGACGTTCGAGCGCCAGGTTAAAATCAGACAATTCAAGGATGGTCAGGAATCGCCAACCTGGCAGGAAATCGAGGTCACCATCCCACCGCTGGCACCGGTCATGCACGTGCCGGTGGAAAATGGTCTCTCGCCCAACCTCAGTGGCACCTGCTGGCCGGAGGCGGTGCTGACACTCACATTCAGTGACAGCGCCACCGAACACCCCGTCGAGAACAACAACGGCACCTGGAGTTTCCGGCGCACCGAGCCGTTTGCCCCCGAGGTCACCCACACCGCGACCCTGATCCAGACCGCCGCCCAGCAACCCTCACCGCCAGCGCAAAGGACCTTCACGGTTGCCACACCCATGCGCAAACCGGTGATCACGTATCCCGCTCCCAGTGCCGAGGTCGGTCGCGTGCTGACCGTCCGTGGGCGTGACGGTATGGCCGAGGCGTCGATGCAAGTGCGTGACGCGCAATTTCAAACGGAGCTGGGCGAACCCAAAGTGCTGACCGCCGACGGCGAATGGTCCGTCGAGCTGCCCGTGCTGGAGTTTCGTCCCTACACCATCGACGCGCAACAGACCCTGCGTGGGGAGCCGTCCGAGCGCAGTGAAACCCTGAGGTTCGAGGTGGTGGTGTTGCCACCGGAGTTTGACGTGCCGCAGCCGGGCGGCAACCTGCCGCGCAGCATGACGTTGTCTGGCAAAGGCATGCAGGGCGGTCGGGTTGATATCTGGCTCCAGGGCGCAAGTGAGCCGTTGATCGAAGATGTTTTTGTGGGCGCCGACGGCTGGAGCGCTGACGTGACCCTGCCGGTAGGCGAAACCACGATTGTGGCCCGGCAACGCTTCGAAGGTCGGCCCTCCAAGGACACTGCGCCGCTGACCTTCAACGTCGTGCCTGCAGCCCCGTTCATTGAAACCCCGGCCACCGACGAGCCCATCGGCCGGCGTGTGGTGGTGTCGGGTTTCGGTGTGCCGGGCGATACCGTGACGGTAAAACTGGGTGACGCCACGCATGCGGTGCTGGGCAGTAGCCCGGTGCTGGAGGATCGCACCTGGTCGGTGACGGTGGAGTTCGATCTACCCGGCGGCCTCTACGGCCTGATGGCCGTGGCGTCGAGCGAGGGTTTTGATTCCGCCGATTCGCCGGCGCGGTCGGTGGTGCTGGGCACCTATCAACCTTCCATCGACGTGCCCGTGACTGGAGGTTGGGTCGACAACCCGGTTCGCTTCGAAGGCGAGGGAAGACCGGGTGTTGGGCGAGTGGTGAGCTGGTTCAATCCGGATCAAGTCTGGGCTTCGGATCTCAACGTCGAAGCGGGTGGTTGGCAGGGAGGGGCATCGCAATCGCTGGCCGCTGGCGGCCACTGGTGCCGGTTCAGGCAGATCATCACCGACACGGCAGACGGCGCGACGGCCTCCGATTGGGTCGAGAGCGGGCGCTTTGAGGTTCGGCCTCATTAGTTGCCAGGCGGTCTCGTTATCCAGCAGCAACACATTGAGTCACCGCCACAACTCAACCCATTTGGAAATGCAGGTTCGCAAAGATCAATCCGGCGAAGCGTGCAGGCAGACCCACTTCTACCGTGCGGGATTTGGGGGTACTGCTGACCACTATCCCCGCTTCGATCAAGCGGCCCAGTTCTTCCGTTGCAAGCCGATCCTTCAAACCCGTGAACACCTTGAACTCTGCACGCGGCATCGCACCTTGGGTGAGAAGAGCCAACACCGCAGCTGCACTGGTGGGTCTGATACCGGCACGGCGAAGGTCGGGATCGGTTGAAAACACATGAACAACCTGCTCGCGCAGCCTGGCTGGGTTTAGCGACGTCGTCATGTATTCAATCTGGTCGTGGCAGACATCGAGCATGAACTCGATGAAGTTGAAGTAGTGACGCTGTGAGAGTTGTCCGCGCCCGTCATAGTCACCCTCGCGAGGGCGATCAGCCAAGGCCAGGAAGCGATAGTATCATCTTGCCGGCGAGCCAGGCCACGAGACAGTGACCAGAGGAAAGGTTTTAGCCCAAGGTGAACAAGTTGCAGATGGGTGAGCATCCGAATCACTCGACCATTACCATCAAGGAAGGGGTGGACAAGCGCCACTCGGTGATGGGCTGCCAGGGCAGCGATCAATTGGCGCCGCGGATCCTTTATTCGTCCGTAATGCTGTTGCAGATGCTCAAGCATGGGCAATACAGCTGCGGCAGCTGGAGCGACATGTGCGCCAACCTGGACTTGCTCATTCTCTTCTGCCCGCAATCTGCCTGCTTCCATCATACGACCATCGCCTAAGGTCAGTTCCTCGATTGAAGCGTCCTTGAACAGCCGACGATGGATGGTCGCGATCAACTTGGGATCGAACATAGCGCAGAAGCTATCTGTTGGGCGCATTCGAAGCACCCGCTCCATCACCTCCTGCTGCGTCATGTGTTGCACGGCAAGCTCTTTGAGCTCCTTTCTTTCTCGTTTCGGTATTGTGCGCGCAGCCTGCAGGTCAGCGATCTCAGTTCGATGCCCTTCGATCAGATTCGAGTAGTAGGTATTGGTGATGCGCAACAGGCCCGCCAATTGCTTCGATGTCTCATCGGCGAGCCGTCCGGCAAGAAATTCTGCCTTACGCGGCAACTGATCGGCGGCCTGAATGATCGAGTCGGGCAGGTTTTCTGGCAGTACTGGGTCAAGGTACGTTTTCGAGATAATCATTTTTTTTGCTTCCAGAGAACACAAACGGCTATTTGTTTGGTGATTTCTGCGGAAATTTCTGCGGAAAATAAAACGGCTGATAGCGCCCGTATTTGCTTGGTTTAGTGATGTCGTACGATAGATGATTTCCGGTGCTTTTGCGGATTTTTATGCGGAAACCCAAGATTGTTTAATCAGCACGTTCCCCAATTGGGACACTTGGAGCTGCCGAGTGCAACGAGGCTGCGATCTTTTTCCAGACGATTGAGTCCTGAACGAAAGATCGTCCGAACGCGGCCCGAGCCTTCGGCAGCTTCAGAGCTGCCTTAGCGCTGAACCTTCGTCTCGTTATCCAGCAACTTCTCCAGCAACAACACGCCCATCTCGCCCATCTGGTGAATCGCCAGGGCCAGGTTGCGTGGGGCGCCTTCCAGGTCTTCCGATAAATCCAGAATCAGCGTGCTTACCGAGCAGAAGGTTTCGTAGGTGTGGGCGAGCATGCCTTCGGGGTCGGCGTCGGGGGCGACGATGAAGTAGTCGAGTTGTCGTTCGGGTTTGTCCGGTTTGTCCGCGTTGGGCTTGAGGTAGTGGTCCAGGGCTTTTTGCGCGGCTTTGTCGAGCTTTTTGGTGTCGAGGGTTTTGTGGGCAGGATCGGTTTTCGGTGGGTTAGGTGTTGCCTTGAACATGCTCGTAATCCTCTGAATGGGCTGCCACCGACTCGCGACTAAACGAAGGGTGGCGGCTGAACGCAGGTTAGTCGACCGGGAGGAAAACGAAAAAAACCGGCGCGCCCGAGGGCGCCCTGCGCACAGCCACCATTAAGTACGGGGATAGGGATACCCGACTGGATGACGCTTGTGCGTTTCGTATTACCTCCGGGCGACTAAACCCGATCGCTGGTTATCAGCGACACGAATCAAATTACGGGGCAAGGCCAAGGCGCACAAGCCGGCGGATTCTGGCGGATCTGTAGTCCGTTGCGCAAGGCGCTGTAGTCACCCGAATTTTCCTGCACCGGGGCCCCCGCCACTCGTCGGCACTGTCAGAACTAACAGGTGTTTAGATTCGCGAGATGGATATTCAATGAGCCCATGACCGAACTAGTCATATCGCCAGCCTGTTAACCAGAAACTACGGAGTGCGTCATGGACACTGACGACGATACTGAAAACGACGAGTCTGGCGAAAACACACAGGACATGGAGACTCATGATCCTGCGTTTCAAATCTTGTCTCCGTCGGGTTATATCCCAGAATCAACATTTCTTGTTTCAGGTGTCGGCGCCAGACCCGGCATTGGCGTAATGATTCTGGATGCCAGCACGGCCGAGAGCCTGGGCGCGGGTTACGATGTCAATAGTGACGGTAGCTGGACGGTGCACGCCGCCATGCGAAACGAGTCGGACTTAAGGTACGTCGCCGCCCAAACTGCACATGGAATAACGCGGCCAAAGACCGTTGTCAGGCGTCCAACCACCCTAACCAAGCCCCAATCGGCCGGTTTTTTGAATCCCGCTCAGGTTGTTTTCGGAGGGGTTTGCTTTCCGGGTGAAACTCCGATTGATCCCGGCATGGGCATCAGAGTACTCGACGGCACAACTGAATTGGCTTCGATGACTGCCGTAGGGCCAGGGACAACATGGGAAGTCAGGCCATCGGTGCCATTGTCCAGTAAAACTTATACTGTGCGGGCCGAATACAAAGTGCAGAGCAGCCCGGTTCTCAGTTACACCAATTACTTATCTTTCGAAGTGATGGGGCCACCGGTCATCACCGCGTCCACCGCCATTCAAGAGATGGGTTTCACTGTATACGGAACACACGGGAGGCCGGGCGCCAGCGTCGAAGTACGGCTCGATGTCATCGGTGATCCGGTCGGTCCTCCAGGCAGGGTAGAGGCGAACGGTTCCTGGAATGTCGACGTGCAAATGCGGCCAGGGACGATTTCGTTGGTGGCGGAGCAAACCTATCAGACCATCCCGTCGGGACTGAGTACTGCCCAGGCGTTTAAAGTGCGCCCCCCCAAGTTGACCGACGTCACCGTCACCACGCCGACGGACACCTCGGTGAAGTTCGAAGGCAGCGGCTACACCGGTTCAACCGTCCAGATCACGGTCGTCAGCGGGCCCGATGCCCCTGCGCCGGGCCCTGTACCGGTGAATGGAGGCAGCTGGAACACAACCGCAACAAATTGGCCATTTGGTTCTTACAGCGTGAAGGCTGTCCAGCGGTTTCCCGACGGTGACAATGGCTGGATTGACTCGCAGCCGTACACGTTCCCGGTCAACCTGAGACTTCCAGACCCGACCGATATCACCTACACACCGGTCTACCGGCCCGTGTTCTCGGGTAAAGGTTTCAACGGTGCGACGGTAAAGATTCTGAATCCCGACGACTCACCAGCGGCCCCCGAAAGAACGGTGTCCGGCGGTGTGTGGTCGAGCCCCGCCTCAGCGGAGTGGGGGCCGACGTTCAAGCGCCAGGTTAAAATCAGACAATTCAAGGATGGTCAGGAATCGCCAACCTGGCAGGAAATCGAGGTCACCATCCCACCGCTGGCACCGGTCATGAACGTGCCCGTGGAAAATGGTCTCTCGCCCAACCTCAGTGGCACTTGCTGGCCGGAGGCGGTGCTGACACTCACATTCAGTGACAGCGCCACCGAACACCCCGTCGAGAACAACAATGGCACCTGGAGTTTCCGGCGCACCGAGCCGTTTGCCCCCGAGGTCACCCACACCGCGACCCTGATCCAGACCGCCGCCCAGCAACCCTCACCGCCAGCGCAAAGGACCTTCACGGTTGCCACACCCATGCGCAAACCGGTGATCACCTACCCCAGCCCCAGCGCCGAGGTCGGTCGCGTGCTGACCGTCCGTGGGCGTGACGGCATGGCCGAAGCGTTGATGCAAGTGCGTGACGCGCAATTTCAAACGGAGCTGGGCGAACCCAAAGTGCTGACCGCCGACGGCGAATGGTCCGTCGAGTTGCCCGTGCTGGAGTTTCGTCCCTACACCATCGACGCGCAACAGACCCTGCGTGGGGAGCCGTCCGAGCGCAGTGAAACCCTGAGGTTCGAGGTGGTGGTGTTGCCACCGGAGTTTGACGTGCCGCAGCCGGGCGGCAACCTGCCGCGCAGCATGACGTTGTCTGGCACAGGCATGCAGGGCGGGCGGGTTGATATCTGGCTCCAGGGCGCAAGTGAGCCGTTGATCGAAGATGTTTTTGTGGGCGCCGACGGCTGGAGCGCTGACGTGACCCTGCCGGTAGGCGAAACCACGATTGTGGCCCGGCAACGCTTCGAAGGTCGGCCCTCCAGGGACACTGCGCCGCTGACCTTCAACGTCGTGCCTGCTGCCCCGTTCATTGAAACCCCGGCCACCGACGAGCCCATCGGCCGGCGTGTGGTGGTGTCGGGTTTCGGTGTGCCGGGCGATACCGTGACGGTAAAACTGGGTGACGCCACGCATGCGGTGCTGGGCAGTAGCCCGGTGCTGGAGGATCGCACCTGGTCGGTGACGGTGGAGTTCGATCTACCCGGCGGCCTCTACGGCCTGATGGCCGTGGCGTCGAGCGAGGGTTTTGATTCCGCCGATTCGCCGGCGCGGTCGGTGGTGCTGGGCACCTATCAACCTTCCATCGACGTGCCCGTGACTGGAGGTTGGGTCGACAACCCGGTTCGCTTCGAAGGCGAGGGAAGACCGGGTGTTGGGCGAGTGGTGAGCTGGTTCAATCCGGATCAAGTCTGGGCTTCGGATCTCAACGTCGAAGCGGGTGGTTGGCAGGGAGGGGCGTCGCAATCGTTGGCCGCTGGCGGCCACTGGTGCCGGTTCAGGCAAACCATCACCGACACGGCGGACGGCGCGACGGCCTCCGATTGGGTTGAGAGCGGGCGCTTTGAAGTCCAGCCGCCCAGCAGCCCGACCCAGGCGCCCAACTCCCGATAGACGGTCATGGAACCTGTCGGTTCTGACAGTAGACGGCTTGGGCTCTCAAGCGCCAAATCACGTTAAGCAAACGCTCGGCCTGACGGCTTCGTCGGGCCGCTTCGGGCCGTTATCGAATTCGAGGACTCGTCCATGGCTGACTCCCGCCCCGCTTTACAGCTGCTAAATCAGGTGTTCAGTGACCAACAACTCACCCACTACGCAACGCTGCACACGTACCTCGAAGAGGGCGGTTCGATCTTTACGTTGGTGGAAAAGGGCGTGCAGGGATTGGTGAGGGACTTTGGCGTGAGCGCCGATGACGCTCGTCAGCTGTTACGGCGCCTCAACAGCATGGCCATTTACCTGCGGCGTCAGTTCATCGAGCACACCCTGTACGGTTCGGCAAAAGAGCAGCGGCGGGCAAGCAGTGGTTTGCTGTCGATGGTTCAAGGCCCCAGTTTCGAGCTCTTGTTCAATCCTCAGTTCGACAGCTTGTGCCCACCCCAGGCCCTGGAGTCTTTCGCATCACCCGTGGCGTATTTGATTGAGTTGATGCGGTGGATCGAGCAACGCATCGAAGCGGTTTCAAGCGACGCAAGCAAGTTGCCCTTGCATGACCGGCGCAAAGACCTGAAGCCGCTGAGCATCGATTTCAACGCAGTGCATCAATCGGTGTCGTCGGTGGACATCATCGTCCCGGTGCTGGAAAAGTTTATCGGTTTGCTTCCGGAGGAACTGGAACAGGCCATGATCGAGGCGCGTTATCCCAACGGGCTGCCGTACTTCCAACATTGGGTCACGGTGGACACCGTTGCCCGCCACCATGGCCTGTCGGTGGGCAGTTTTGCCCAAAGCGTGAGCCCGTCCTTTCCGTATTTTTTCCAGACCCAGGCCTGGTACAGCGATGTGGGCCCGGCCCTGGCCCATGCGTCGCGGCTGGGGCCTTATCAGCGGCGGTTGCTCACTGAACCGCCCGTTGCCAGCGCGAACCGCACAGCTTTTTATTTGGAGAACTTCGGGGCTGGGGAGGGGGCGTGGGACGACCTTGATCAGGTGCCTTTCTTCGGTGAGCGAACCAAGCTCGACACCCTGGGGCTTGAGGCGTTGTTGTCAGTACGGGGCTTTGCGCCTGCGCGTTCGGCCAATGTGACCTACCCGTCGCAAACGGTGCCTGAAGAACCGGAAAGCGGGCGCTCCGGTTCGGTTTATCTCAATGCCAATACCCACCCCGCTGTCCATATTACCGGTAGCGAAGAGGGCGATTCGTTTAGTCATGAACTCTCCGTGAGCCCAGGCGACGCCGTGGGGCTTGCGCGTTTCGACCGGATGAATCGCAAGTTGCGCCTGGATCAATGGCTGGCACTGCCCAGCGAACAGGTGGATGCGCTGCTGGTGGCGGCCATCAAGGCTGAAGTGCGCGGTGGTGCGCCGGCCGATAATTGGTGGATCACCGAACAGGTCGTGCATGCCCTCGGGCTGTTTCAGTCCTTGCGCGAGCGCTGTGAATGCCCGGTGAACGACTTTGCCGTGTTTATCGACGAGTTGTCGATTTACGGTCGCGGTGAAGCACTGTCCCAATTCGATCAGCTCTTCAATGGCCAGGGCGATTACCGTGACCCCTTGAAGCTCGACGGCGGAACGTTTCCGATCGTGCCGGCACCTGAGGTGCCCGACCTGACCGTCAGCCAATTGTGCAGCGCGTTGGGCATCGACCTGCAGACCTACAACTACCTGGCCCTGGCGATTGCCAATGCCCATGGCATCGACGGCGACAGTCTGCCGCGTAACCTGGCGATCGTGTCCAGTTTCTACCGCATGGTGAAGCTGCCCCGGCTGTTGGGCATTACCCCGGTCGAAGGCGTGTTGTTGCTGACGGTGTTGGGTGGGGAGCTTTGGCTCGACGGTTTGGCGGGTGTGCCCCGGATCAACTCCACCACAAGCGATAGCCCGGATGTGCTGAACCTCATCCAGGCCATGCAATTGTGTGTGGACTGGTGTGCCGATCACGACCTGCCGGTGCTTTGGATGGTGCAGCAGGTCTCGCCGCCTTCTGCGCTGGACGCTTCCCGGGACGCTGAGGGTCGGCTTTTTGAGCAGTTGCTCAATCTGTTGCCCGGCGCAATGCTCACCCACTCGGCGATCCTGATGGGCGGTGTGCCGGCGATGGCGGGCGCCAGTTGGCTGGAGCTGCTGGGGATGCAAACGACATTGGTCGAGTCCGATGGACTGGTGATGTCGCGCACGGGAACCGAGGCTCAATACCTGGACTTTGCGCGAAGAGAGCTTGATTACGCCGTGACCATCGGCCTCGGTGAACAATATGAACTGGAGCGCCCCGCCATCGTCGAGAGGCTGCTCGCGGTGGTGTTGGAGGCCAGGGACGCCCAGGTCTCGGTGGTCAAGGAATGCCTGGCGGTTTACACGGGTATCGGTTCCGAGCAAGCGCTCGAGGTGCTGGCGTGGGCCAATTCAACGGTGAGCCGGTTGCTGCGTCTGGTGCTCGAACGTGACCTTTCGCATCTTGAAGGCTCGGTGAAGCGACGCAACGCCTTGGCTGACCCATTGCTTGCGCTGCTGGCCGATGTGCGCCGTCGCAGTGCGGTGGTGGCGAAACTTGAGCTGAGCGCCGAGGTGTTGCGCGATTATCTGGATTACGGCCATAAAGCCTGGCTGGATCAGGACGACAAGCACGCGTTCACGGTGCGCACGCTTTATTACCTGACCACCCTCAACCGTGCGTTCGAGCTGAGCGACCAGCCGGCGCAGACGCTGCTCGACTACCTGCGCGAGGTCAATGCGCTGCCTTCTCCGATAGGGGGGCAAGCACTGCGTCTGGCCGAACAAGCGGCGTCCATCCGGCTGGCCGGTTTTTTTGACTGGAGTGTGCAGGAGGTGCGCGAGTGCGTCAGCCGCTTCCAATCTGCGCAAAAAATCCTGAAAAACCTGCCCCAGCTCGATCTGTTGATGCGGGTCAGGGTGCTGGCGGCGCGCACCAGCATGGATGCCTTGACGATTTTCCTGATGGGCGGGCTGCCAGAAGAGATCAACAAACCTGCCTACAAGGCGGCCGCCGAACATGCCTTGCTGAGCCTGTCCGAATCCGATAGGCCGTTGGTGACCTTCACCGGGGATCTGAAGCAGCTCGTTACTGTGACGTGCAATCCGGACAAGTCCACGGTGGTGGCTGGGACTGATGAAACAATCACCTTCACCGTCACCCTTATGGACAGCGACGGGAACCCGTTGAGCGGCGTCAACGTTTACTGGAGCGCTGAACTGGGGACCGTTGAAACCAAGGCTACGGAAACCGACGGCGTGGTTAAGGCCGAATACAAACCGGGCAAGGTGACGGGGTGGGACACGCCGCAATTCTGGCTCGATCTGTTTGAGCGCGAGTATGCCCCGACCGTCGAGGTCACTATCGATGCTGAACACATAGTCATCCCACTACGGTCCATGTCACCGGTACCTCTGGAAGCGGTACCTGCCGGTCAGGAAGTCGAACTCTACGCCACCATCAAGGACATCCATAGAAACATTGCGAAAAACCATCTGACGCGCTGGTTAAGCAAGGACATGAACGACGGGGGAGGCACGGTGGTTTATCGACCGGATCAGAGCTACACCAACCAGGAGGGCGTGGCCCGAACATTTGTTTCCAGCCCTACTGGCGGAAAGTTCCAGATCAGCGTTGCCCCTGAAGGTGGCGTGTTAGCTAATTTCCCGCCCATCATCTTTGAACGCGAGGAGCAAGTACCATGACTCTGAACACGTTGAGTGACTTGCTCGAAAAACGCCGGACCGCCCTGATCGAATACAGCCTCGGGCACGTTGAAAAAAGTGGTCAGAATCCTCCGTACAACTTCCTGCGGACCCCGGCGGACCTGTTCGAACTGCTGCGCCTGGATCCCCTGGACAGTTACCCGGTGCAAAGCTCCTGGGTCGCCGAAGCGACCAGTTGCGCCCAGCAGTTCATCCACGCCGCCTACCGCAAACTGGAACCCGGCTATGCCGACACCGAGTTCGACAAGCGGGACCTGGCCACCTGGGAGCTCTACAACAACTACCCGGATTGGTCGGCGCTGCAAATGATCGCGCTGTACCCGGAAAACTTCATCAACCCCTTCGTGCGGCAGCGCAAGACCAGCCTGTTCAAGACCCTTGAAAACAACCTCAACCAGGCACACTTGAACAGTGATTCGGTGCAGGTTGCCTTGCAGGAGTACCTGCAAACGTTCGAGCAAACCTGCAACCTGGACGTGCTCAGCAGCTACATGGACAGCGTCTCGCCGGCCCGGGCCGACTACTACTTTGTCGGTCGCCAGCGGGTGCCGCCTTACCAATACTTCTGGCGCAAGGCCGAGGTCGAGCTCTCTCCCACTTGCCCGGCCATCAACCCGGCGGCCTGGAGTGAATGGCTGCCGGTGGACACGCCCACGGGCGTGACGATACTGGATATCCGCCCGGTGTTCTGGAGCGGACGGCTGTGCCTGGTGTGGGCCGAATGGCAGTACAAGGTCGAAAGCGTGGACGAGGACGACGTAAGCCTGCCGCACCGGCTGGACATCAAAGTGGCGTTCATGGCCCAGAATGGCCGATGGTCGGCGCCGCTGAGCCTGCACAGCAGCGTGCATGACGACGACCTTTCCCAAGGCGCCCGGTTGATTGCGACGGTGTGGGCCGACCCCTACAACCCCAAGGGCAAGCTGGGCGTTTTTTTGACCAGCGCTGAGGACTCCCTCAAGGTGTTTGCGGTGCGTGACGTGCTGTTCCGCCCCGTGTCCTGGGACGATGGCGGCTGGCTGGAACACGCGGCGCTCAAGCGATTTGTCACGGCTGAGACGGTGCAACATCCGCTGATGAATCAGCCGACCATGGTCACCTCCGTGGAGAGGACGGGCAGTTTGACACCGTACCTGAGCCTGCAGGCGGTGGTGTTTCGCGACGCCAGCACCGACATGGACAAGCTGTTTGTGCAGGGCTATTGCAGGCCAACGGGTTTGACCGGAGAGGCCACCTTTGACCTGACGTTGCAAAATTCGGCCGACGACCCTCCACCCATTTCGGGAAGTTTTCCCTTGGCCGGTGGCTGGAGTACCGAATGGCAGGAGTTTCAGCGTGAGAGTGGCTCATGGCCGGAGCCAACAACGTTTTCGTTCGGGCATACCGCAACCACGGGTGGATATGGCCGAAATAAATTCGAACTGACCATCATCAACGTCACGAAGTTTGCCCCTGTCTCACTGCTCAAGAACAGCCTCGATGCAGCGCAGTTTCTCTCCCTCAACCAACCCGAGCTGACCCTTAAGTACGCCCGCCTGAATTCGCTGTTCGGCCCCGAGCTGGTGCAGCGCTCGAATATCTCCGTCGAGGCGGTGCTGGATTGGGACACGCAGTTTCTGCCGGAGCCGCCCCCGGAAAGCCAAACGATCAGCGAGCCGAACGGAGCCTTCGACGGCGCTAACGGTCTGTTTTTCTGGGAGCTGTTTTTCCACCTGCCGCATCTGGTGGCCACACGTTTGCGCACCGAGGACCGCTTCCTGGAAGCGCAGAAATGGTTGCATTACCTGTTCGACCCGCAAGCGCCGGCCGACCCGGCCAACGACCCTCAGTACCCGAATCCCAAACCGAAGTATTGGCGCTGCCGCCCTTTGAATAGCAACGGCAACCTGGGCTGTGAAACCCAGGCGCCCACCGACCCTGACGCCATCGGCTATTCGGCGCCCCGGCACTTTCAGATTCTGGTGTTCTCGGAGTACGTCAAGAACTTGCTGGCCTGGGGCGACTGGTATTACCGCCAGCTCACCCGTGACAGCCTGGTGGCGGCCAAGCTGTGTTACGTGCAGGCCGAATTTCTGATGGGCAAGGCACCGGCGGTGCGCACGGTCAACCGCTGGGAAACCGACACGGTAGACAGCTTGATGAACAAAAGCAGGTCGCGACCGGCACTTGAGCAGTTCGAGCAAAGCCTGGCGTTCAGCCTCGCGGATTTCCCCGCGGCCGCCGAAGCGCCGCCGCTGCTGGGGCTGTTGGCCAACGAGCCTTTCAAGGCTCCGATCAATGAGCAGTTGCTCGCGCTGTACGACTTGCCCGGCCAGCGCCTGCATAACCTGCGCAACAACCTCACCCTGGACGGCAAGCCACTGGACACACCGCTATTCAGCCCACCCACCGATCCCAACGCGTTGTTGCGCGACCTGGCGGCCGGTGGTGTCGGTGCGCCAAGGCCCATGGGCGGTCGGTTGGTGGTGGGGGCTTTCCGCTGGCGCACGACGTTCGAGGTGGCATTGCGCGCCGTGCAGGCGCTCCAGGATCACGGCGCCCAGGTGCTGCGTCTGCTTGAACAACGGGACCAGGCCGAGCAGCAGGAACTGCAACAGAACCATCTGGTGGAACTGGGCAGCTACGCCCAGACGGTGCAGGAACAGAACATCACTCAGCTCCAGGCGAGCAGGACTGCGCTGCAGCAAAGCCGGGCGGTGGCAGAGGAACGGGCAACCGCTTATGAGCATCTCTACAACGAAAACGTGTCGAAGGTCGAATACGAGGTCATGGAGAGCTTGCAGCTTTCCAAAATCCTGGCATTGACCTCGGCAAGCATCAAACCCGCGGGCGCCGTGATTGCCTCGATGCCCAATATTTTTGGTTTGGCCGCCGGTGGGCATCGTCTCGAGAAAATAGCCGACGCGGTTTGTTTCGGTCTGGATGTTGCTTCGTCGGTGTTGCAAATGGACGCGGACAAACAGGCCACCACCGAAAGTTACCGGCGTCGCCGTGAAGAATGGCTACTGCAACGTAATCAGGCGCAGGCGGAGGTGCGTGCGCTCGATGCGCAAATCACCGCTCAGACCCACGCGGTGAGCGCCGCTCAAACCACGCTGGATCAAACCCTGCTGGCCAACAACCAGGCCTTGACGGTGTACAACTTCATCAAAAAGCGCGCGTCCAATGCCGAGCTGTATGGCTGGCTGCTGGGTCAGTTCAAGGCGTTGCATTACCAGGCCTACGATGCCGTCGTCAGTCTGTGCCTCAGCGCCCAGGCCTCGCTGAGTGCCGAAACCGGTGACTATGATTCGCAGATCCCCTTGCCCCAGGTCTGGCTGGACAACCGCCACGGTCTGACGGCAGGCGAACACCTGCGCGGGCATTTGATGCGCATGGAGCGCGAGTACCTGCAACGCTTTGAACGGCGGTTGGAGCTGGTCAAGACCATTTCCTTGCGCCAGTTGTTCGATGATGCGAGCGACCCGCAGGCCCCCAACAGCAGTTGGGCGAGCGCCCTGGATCAGTTGCGCACCAAGGGAACGCTGGAGTTCAAACTCTCTCAATTGCTGTTCGACCGCGACCACCCGGGGCATTACTGCCGGCAAATCAGCTCGGTCGAGGTCGACCTGCCTGTGCTGATCGGGCCCTATGAACATGTACGTGCCACCTTGCTTCAGATCAGCAGCATGACGGCTACCAAGGCATCCCTTCCAGCGGTGAAGTACTTGCATGATCCCGTGGGTAACGTGGCGCCTTCCGATGTGCAGATCAACCTGCGCAGCGGTCAGCAGATCGCCTTGTCGATGGGGCTTGGCGACCACGGCATGGTGGCGATGAAACCCGATGACAGCATGCTCAACCCCTTCGAAAACACCGGGGTGGTTTCACGCTGGCTGTTGAGTTTTCCAAGGGCGGTCCATGAGCCGCAGAAGAGCACGCTGCTGTCGTTGACGGACATCATCGTGCGCATCCGTTACATGGCCAGGGCCGGCGAGCCACCGTTCGTGCGAGCCGTCGAAGATCAGATCAGCCTGACTCCCCCCTACTCAACCGCCGAAGGAGCAGCTCGCCATGAATAAGCCGATTATCCTGGCCAATGAAAATCTGGTGCTCAATGGCGACTTCGAAAACTGGATCGAGCACTGGACACGGGGACCGATTCCGGGCGACCTGGGCACTGGGAAGGAGTGGTATGAGGGGGAGGAGGAGTTCGTTAGTTTTCTGACCATCGGCGATGAGGCTTCGGTCAGTCAGGCGCTGACGGCGCCCAAGGATCCAGGCGCTCCAGCGCGCTACGTCCTCACCTTTCTGTGCGAGACGAGGCATACCGAACCGGGCAGGCTGGTCATTAGCAGCGATAAACATCCGCAGGAGCAGGAAATCCTGTTGCCGAGAGGAGCAGCCCGGGATGTGGAGGAGGATCAGGCACGGCTGAGGGACGGTCAGCCGCTGGATTACAGACCTATTGCCTACAACGTACCCTTGGACCTGCCGTTCAACGCTCAAGACACCCTCACGCTGAATATTCAAAGCCCGCGAAACGCCCCCGAAGACGACATCGGGGCCATCCGCATTACGCGCATCAACCTCCAAGTGTACCTTGAGCCAGTGCTGATGCAAGCGTTCAAGCTTGACGAGCAGACACTGCCGGCAACCGGGCCTTTGTACGTGTGCCTGGGGGCCTCGGGTGACTTGGCTCATCAGCTTGAATTCAGGCCCGATCCGGACAATGCATGGGCCGGCACCCAAGCTGCGTTGACCAGCGATGACAACCCCCAGGGCGCGGTGCTCGCGACCCCGGCCTGGGGTGTGGATCACCCGTTGGATTCGGCCTGGGCCCTGGACTGTCCGGCGATCGGTGAAGACGGTCCCTATCTGTTTTCGATGGACCTGGTTAACCAGTACGCCGCCGATGCTTATCCGGTGCAGGTGTCCCTGGGGCATCATCGGCTGGCCTTTCGTGGCGTGCTCGAGGCGGCGTATTACCCGGTGCTTGAATACGACCAAAGTGTGCGTTTGGGGGTGCAGGTCACTTCCTATTACACCGGGCAACCCTTGAGCGACCGCACCGTGAACTGGACCTCCACGACCGGGCAGGTCACCGGCGTTGCCGTCAGCCGAACTGACGGCTGGGCCTACTTCGATTTTCAACCGACGCAGGCCGGTGATGTCGAGATCCAGGCGTCGGTCGAGAGCCTGTACTACGCCTCTGGCACGCTGACTCAAACCCTGACGGTGCGGGTGCTGGCCACGGATCCGTGGAAGGATGTGCTGACGGTGGTCGAGGGGGTTGAGTCGCGTTGGGAGGAAAAAACCGGTTACCCCAACCGCGGCTCGGAGTATCCCCTCGACGTGAAACTGCCCGCCGCCAGCCCCTTGCAGGGGACGCAGCTGTCGTTGCATTGGAGTGGTGATTCCCACGAGCAACTGGGGGTGGCCGTCAGCCCGGCCCTTGAAGCTCCGGTGCCGGTCACCGGCGCCGAACTGGCCTGGACCTTGACCAGCGAAGATCGGTCTGACGGTCGGTTCGACCTGCAACTGACCTGCTCGAAACTGTTGCTGCCTTCACCGAAAAAAAACATGTCGCTGGCGCGCAATCTGGTTCGGGTGGGTGAAGTCCGAGAGGCCAACAAGTTTCCCGTGGTGGACGAAAACGAAAGCGTGCTGTTGCGGGTGCAGGTGGTGCACTTCGTGGCCAGCGGCGACGGCGATCCGGTCATCAATGCCCAGGTCGAATGGAAAACCGGGGGCGAGACGCTATCCACCGTTACCACCGGCATCGGCGGTTGGGCCAGTGTGTTGTACACGCCGCAGAGTGCGGGGGACAAAGTGGTCATCGCCAGTATCAAGGCCCATGGCGAGGCCGTGGCGGTGGAGCGCCCGTTTGAGGTGAAGGCGATTGCCACCAGCTCCTGGAAAAACGAGGTCAGTATTCTGCTCGATGGCGAGGTGGTCGAGCGCAATGCGCTCGGTGTGCTCTGCCGGCGCGGGCAGACGCACACACTCAAAGTGCTGCCCAATTCCGGCAGCTCGTGGATCGGTAAGAACATCAGTCTGCATTGGCGCGGGACGGCGCCGGATATCGGGCTGGTGCCCAGTGACCTTGGAACGCCCAAAGCGCTGGTGGCAGCCGGTACGGAGTGGAATCTCGCCTCACAAGCGAATACGAGCACCAGCAGCCTGTTTGAGCTGGAGTTGCGCCTGGAGAGCGTTTCAATCGTTCGCGAGCTGACGGGGCGATTGGTGTCTGAGAATCTGACGGAAGAAGTCAGCCTAAGACTCGACCAGATAGCCGCCGCACTGGACACCCAGGCGCTTTATCCGTGTCTGGGCGCGCTTCATCGCTTTAGCGTTTTACCCAATGCGCTGAGCCCGCTGGTGGGGTTGGAATCAACGTTGGCGTGGTCGGGGGCACCCGCCGAGGAACTGGGGGCAACGGTGCGCCCTGCGTTGAATCTTGCGCAACCGATCAACGACGGCGGCGCGATCTGGACGCTGGACTTTACCGCCAGTGAACAACCGGGCGAGTTTGCCCTGGCGTGGGCAGTGCCTGCGCTGGACTTCGTCGCCACGGCCAAGCCGATGACGCTGGCCCATAACAAAGTCAGGATCCAGGGCTGGCGCGAATCGCCGGTCGACCCAGTGGTCGGGCAGGATCCTGCGTGGCTGTGGGTCCAGGTGGTTTCCCACTTCACCGGGCGTGCCGTGGAGCAGGTGCCGGTGACCTGGACAGCGGGCAGTTCAAGCGCGCAACCCACCGACGCCGATGGTTGGTCGGGTTTTGCCTTGGCGCCGGCCGCCGCCGGCACCCAGGCGGTGAAGGCCTCGGTGAGCAGTCGTTACGACGGCTACGAAGAGGAGCGCAACTTTGAGGTCATGGCGCTGGCAAGTGATCCGTGGGCGGGGCTGACGGTCCGGTTTGATGGCGCGCCCGCGCGACCCTGGGGTGAAAAAACCTACTTTCCGCGCCGCAAGGGCGAACATGTTTTTGAGCTGATGGCCTCCGAGAACAGCCCTTTGTTCGAGCGTGAGCTGACGCTTGGCATGACCGGAACCGGGCCCACCGAACTGGGCATCAGCTTTTTGCCTGACCCCTTGGGAATGCCTCGCGAGTTTCCCAGCGAGGGCTTGCGTTTCACGCTCAAGGCCGGCGATCTGAAGGACGGCAGCTTTGCCTTGCGCCTGGCGTCCCAGCGTCTGGCCAGCCTGTCCCCGGCGAACGCGATGTCGTTGGGCGAGGGCGAGCAAGTGCTGGAGATCCGCTGGGACAGCGGGGTTCAGCAAATACTGGAGTGGGAGCAGGAACTGGTCGAACAGGTCACCGTGATCTCCTCCATCAGTGGCAGGCCGATTGCCGGGGTGATCGTGACCTGGCGCGGTGATGACCTGGGGGAAGTGACCACCGTGACCGATTATTACGGGGTGGCGCGCGTGCGTTATGTGCCCACCACGCCCGGCGCGGCACAGTTGACTGCGACGGTGGGGGAAGGGCCGTACGCGGCATCGGTGGCGCTGTCGTACTTCTTGCACCAGCCCCGGGAAATCCAGTCGCTCACCAGCGACCAAGCCAATGGTCATATCGGCGAGCTGGTTTCAGCGCTCGTGACCGTGGTGTCGGCCATGACCGGCGAGCCCTTGGAAGACGTCGAGGTGCGGTGGGAGTACCCCCACATCACGATTGCGCCGACCCGGACAAATGCCGACGGGCAAGCCCCGGTGCAGTTCAGGTTGCCTGGCGTGCGGAAGGGGGTGCTATACGCCATTGTCACGGGGGGCTATGCGGGATGGGAGGTGGCAGGTCTGACCTTTGAGCTGCTGCCCAATGACATGACCTGGCTTCAGGAATTCAACCCCTACATCAATGGCCAACCCGTAAGGTGGCCTGACGTGGAACTGAATCTGGTCCCCGGAGAGGTTTGCACGCTGACGCTGGATTATGAGTACAGCTGGTTGATCGGCGATCCTGATGCGCAAGTCCTTCTGGAATATAAGCCGGGCGAACAAGCACAGGGTTTGATATTCGATCCGCCGTTGGGGCAGTTGGTGGCGATGGAGGCGGGGAGTACTGCGTTGAGCTGGTCTATCTCCACCCAGGAGACCCAGATTGACCCGTTTGTACTGCAATTCGATATGCCGCTGATGAGCGGGATGCCGAAGTCTCCGCCATTGCCGGGGCAAATAAGTCAGCCGGAGTTTGAGAACACATTTGACGAAATTCCAGTGAGTTTCGGAGGCAGTGCCTATCCCTGCCATGGCGCAAGGCACACTTTTACCGTGCGACCACACTCCTCCAGCCAGTTTCTGAATAAAAATGTAAAACTGGTATGGAGCGGGGAGCCCGCCACAGATCTCGGTGTGGTGATCACCCCCCCATTGCACACTCCCCAGTTGCTGGGCCCGGAGGGCGTGACGTGGCAGTTGAATTTCTTGAATACGACCCAGGATGCGGACTTTTCCTTGCACATGGAAGCCGTGGAGTCAGGGGAGACGACTGAGGTATTGGCCATGTCATTGGGCAATAACCTGGTAAAGGTTGAACGTTGGACGACGAGACTGAATATGGACAGCTCAACGACGAGTCCGCCACCTGATCGTATAAAGAGCATTCGTGCCCGTTCTCGATATTCGAATAAAGTCGCCGCCGGGATTGAGGTACTCGTCAACGGCGGGCCTTCCGGCATTCGCACCGATGAACGCGGTGAGGCTTCAATAGACGAATTTGGAGACGATAATTTTCATTTGTCGATCCGTAACCGTTACGATGGAAGTACGGTCTGACAACGCTTCTGAGGGTCTACAAATTCCCCGCCTTCTTCCACCCCAGATACAACGTCACCAGCTCGGCCCCCAATTCGCTGGGCCGGGCTTGCAGCACCGCCACCCCATGGGCACTCAAGCGCTCATGCAGTTCGGCCCGGGCGTTCAAATAATCCACTGTCCCGCAATAGGTCAGGGCTTCGGGCAGGGTTTGCACCGGTGCCTGGCGTAAGCGGTCGAGTGCCTCTTCCCGCAGGCTCGCCACCAGAACCCGATGCTGTTGGCCCAGGCGTTTGACGGCGGCCAGCAGCTCCTCATCGTCTTCATCGCGAAGGTTGGTCACCAGCACCACCAGGGCTCGGCGCTTTTGCCGGGTCAGCAGTTGGGTGACGGCGGCCTGGTAGTCGGCCGGGCGTTGGCTGCTGTCCAGGTCATACACGGTGTTGAGCAACACGTTGAGTTGACCGGTGCCTTTGACCGGTGCGAGGTAGCGTGGCTGTTCGCTGGCGAAGGTGCTCAGGCCCACGGCGTCACCCTGGCGCAGCGCGGTGTAGCTGAGCAGCAGGCAGGCGTTGAGGGCGTGGTCGAAGTGCGCCAGCTCGCCGTCCTGGCTGCGCATGCGCCGGCCGCAATCGAGCATGAAGATGATCTGCTGGTCGCGCTCGTCTTCGTACTCCCGGGCAATCGGTGTGCGATGGCGGGCAGTGGCCTTCCAGTCGATCTGGCGCAGGCTGTCGCCTTCGCGAAATTCGCGCAGTTGATGAAACTCCTGCCCCTGGCCGCGCCGTTGGCGCTGGCGGATACCCAATTGGCTGAGCCAGTTGTCCACCGCCAGCAGTTGACCGTCGTAGAGCCTGGCGAAATCCGGGTAGACGCGAGTGTGGTCGAGGGCGTCCAGCAGACGTTTGCCGGCCCACAGGCCCAATGGGCTGGGCAGGCTGATTTCGCAGTGTTCAAAGCTGAAGTGACCGCGTTTGAGCGGGCGCAGGCGGTAGCCAACCTGGCTGTGTTGACCGGGGTGCAGCTCGACCGACAAGGGGAGGCATTCGAAGTCCAGGCCGTCGGGGACGTGATCGAAGACTTGAACATTCAGCGGCTGCGCAAAGTCATGGCTGATCTGTAGCCGCACTTCGCTCCAGCGACCCAGTGCCAGGCTGCCGGGCATCTGCCGTTGTACCTGGGGCGAGGGCAAGCGCTTGAGGCGTACGGCATCAAGTATTGCCAGGGCCAGCAGGGCCAGCAGCAACCCCCAGTGGATCGACAGCAACATCGATGGAACCGCAACGCCCAGCGCCCGCAACGCGCCCAGCACGATGCCGAGGGCCAGCAGAATGGCGAGCCAGGTCAGCAGTAGGCGCGCGGGTTTCATGGGGGCGTTCCCTTGGAGAAGGTATTTGCTTTGGTAAAAGAGTTTGCCGCCAAGAGGTTTCCTGTGGCGAGGGAGCTTGCTCCCGCTGGACGCGTAGCGTCCCCTTGCGGTGTGCCAGGCAAAACCAGGGGGCTGCTTCGCAGCCCCGCGGGAGCAAGCTCCCTCGCCACAGAAAGCGGTCTTGCCTCAAGAAGTGCTCTTGGCACAGGCCGCCTCCTCACAACCGCGGCGCCGGCACTTGATCGAGCAGTTGCCCCAGCACCTGATCCACCGAAAGCCCTTCGATGTCCAGCTCCGGTGCCAGCCGCACCCGGTGGCGCAGCACGGCCAGGGCGCAGCCCTTGATGTCATCCGGCACCACGAACTCGCCGCCGCGCAACAATGCCCTGGCCCGGGCGCAGCGCACCAGGGCAATCGAGGCACGCGGCCCGGCGCCCAAGGTCAGGCCCGGCCAACTGCGGGTGGTGCGGGCCAGGCGCACGGCGTAGTCGAGCACCTGATCGTCCATCGGCAGGTCACTGGCGATGCGTTGCAGCGCTTGCACGTCCTTGGCCTGCAACACCGTGCGCAACGGTTGTACATCGAGCATGTCGGCCCGGGTCGAACGGCTGACCTGACGGACCATGTTCAATTCCTGGTCGGCGTCGGGATAGTCCATGCGCACTTTGAGCATGAAACGGTCGAGCTCGGCTTCCGGCAGCGGGTAGGTGCCTTCCTGTTCGATCGGGTTCTGGGTGGCGAGCACCATGAACGGTTGGGCGATGGGCAAGGCGCGACCTTCGAGGGTGACCTGGCGTTCCTGCATGGCTTCGAGCAGCGCCGCCTGGGTCTTGGCCGGGGCGCGGTTGATTTCGTCGGCCAGCAGCAGGTTGGTAAACACCGGCCCCTTGCGCAGCTTGAACTGCTCGGTCTGCAAGTCGTACACCGCGTGCCCGGTGACGTCGCTGGGCATCAGATCGGGGGTGAACTGGATGCGCGCGAATTCGCCGCCGAAACAGCGGGCCAGGGCGCGCACCAGCAGCGTCTTGCCCAATCCTGGAACCCCTTCGAGCAAGACGTGCCCGCCAGCGATCAGGGCCGTGAGCACATCGTCGATCACCGCGGCCTGGCCGACCACCGCCTTGTGCAGCTCGGTGCGAATAGCCTGGGCCAGTTGACTGGCGCGCTGGCGCTGTTGGGCGGCGTGGGTCTGGCCGCCGGCAGGTTCGTTCTCTTCAGTCATAAGGCATTCCTGAGGGTTTGCAGATGGGCGACCTGACGGCAGAACTCAGCGCTGGACATGCGCTGTTGCGGTCGGGGGCTTAAGGCCTGGCTGATGGCCCGCGTGGGTTGGCGGGTCAGGCGGGCGAGCACTTGCCACTGTTCGGCCACGGCCAGTTGTTCGAAACCGGGATGCAGATGGCGTGCCCGGCGCAGCACGTCCTGTTGCAAGCTGTGCAGCAGATGCTGACGGCCATTGTGTCGTAGATGAAAACCGGCGCTGGCCTGCACATGCTCCTCCAACTGGCGCCGCGCCTTGGGAGCCGGTTGTTGCAGCGGGCCCTGACGCACCGCCGAACGCCAGAGCCAGAGGGCGATCAAGGCCAGCAGCGCCACCAAGGCCTGGGGGAAATAACGCAGCAACAGGGCCAGCAAGTTGTCGTGGTCGATGTCATACAGCAGCGTCACATGGGTGTCGGCGCTCAAATACCAGAGCAGCCAGGCGTTGTCGTATTGGTCGATGTGGTCGTTCTTCCACAGCTCGGCGTCGGTGAGCACGGTGATCGAGCCCAGGCCGTGGTTGAGCTGCATCATGTGGGTCGCCAACGCGCTGTTGGCCCAGGCCTGGGCGAGGTTTTGCGGGTCTTCGAGGTGGAAATCGGTGTCGAAGCCGACGTACGCGGGCGCTTCTTCGTCCTCCAGGTACAGCTTGGTCAGCTTGGGGTAGCGATCCTTGATGAGTTCGGGCTCCGGCGCCTTGAGGTCCTTGCTCAGGAATTGACGCAGGCGCACACGGTCCAGCAATAAGTCGCCGCTGCTGGCGGTACTGTTATCCCACAAGGCTTCGGCGACAAACAGCAATCGTCCACCGGCCTGGGCCCAGTTCATCAACTGGTCGACTTCCCGTGGGGTCATGTGGGTGCGTTCACCCAGCAACAGCAGGCTGCGCTGATCAGGCTCAAGGTTGGGCAGGATGTCCAGATTATTGGCGTGCTCGACGTTTATGCCCTGCCGGCGCAGGAAATGTTCGGCGGCCAGGTAGGGATTGGCCTGGGCCTCGGGGGAGGGGCCGTGATCGATGGTTTCCTGATAGGGCACGGCCTTCAGGAACAGATAGAGGGCCATGACGCAGAGCAGCGCGGCCACCCCGGCGCCGACCAACAACCCTGCGCGGCGATTCATCGAGACGCCTCCGACCCGAACAACCCGCGCCAGTCATCGCACAGTTGCTGTTGCAGATGGGGTGGCGGCGGGCGATGGCCGTATGCAATGTTTTGCCAGTGCTGAGTCAGGTGTTGGCTGAACGTCAGCAGGCGTTCATGCTCAAGCTGTTCGATGCGTTGCAGCACCTGGCCTTCGGTGTCGGCCGGTTTCAAGGGAAGCGCAAAGTCATGATGCAACCGGCTGAGCAAGGCCCGATACAGCAGCCCCAGGGCCTGGCGAGGGTCAGCGGCCCATAGTTGTTCCACGCTGGTGGCCACGTCGTCCGGCAGGCTTTCTTCGCGAATATCCAGACCGAACATCTGCGCCGGCACCGCTCGTGCCACGGGTGGGCGTTTTGTCGGTCGCAGATTCACCAAGGCCCTGAGCCTTTCCCGGTAGCGCCAGGCCAGCCAGGCAATCGCCGCCACCAGGCAGGCCCACAGTACGATCTGGATCAGTGCGGCGGCGATGTCGAAGCGTTGGCCGCTGATCCATTTGAACCATGCCTTGAGCCAGCCCGGCGCTTCGTCGGTCTCGGCCGATTCGGCGGTTTCTTCACCCAGGCGGTAGCGGGTGACCGTTTCCGGGTTCTTGAACGGCGGAGCCTGGAGGATCGCCTTGATGCTGTCCTTGGAGGCTTCGCTGGTAAGAGGTTGGTTGAGCAGCCGCGGGCTGTCGGGGCCGGTGTTGTCTTCGGCGGCCCAGGCCGGCGGTGCCAGCGGCACCAGCAGCAGTGCCAGCAGCATCAGCGCGGGGGCGGTGCTGCTCAGGCGTTGGCGCAGGCGCCGGAACACCAGCTCAATGTCCCAGGCTTCGAGTATCGTGCGCCGGTTCAGGTAGAGGCTGAAACCGCAGGCGACATACACCGGCTCCCAGACGATCAGCAGCAGGGGATACAACAAGTTGATCAGGTGTTCGAGCCACAACCAGTCGTGCTCGGCGACGGCGATCAGCGTCTGCCAGTTCCATTGCAGCTCTACCTGCTGCGGCACGAGCAGGTAGAACAGGGCCATGAGGCCGAACCACAAGGCGATCTCCAGGTGGACACCGATCACGGTCAGCCATTGCGCTGCGCCACGGTTGCGTTGCAGCAGCACCCGCAAGCGCTGTTCACGCGCCTCGCCGTCGAGTCCTTCGAGTTGCACCACGGGCATCAGGAAGCTGCGACTCAGGCTCAGCCGTCGCCAGGTCAGGCTTGCCAGCAACTGGGGCTTGAGCAGCGCGGGCCACTGGCGCAAGGCCTGTTTCAGCGTCGGTGTTTCGCCGAACAGCGCCTTGGACAAAATGTACAGGGGCAAACGGTCAAAGGCCGGTTTCAACCACCAGAACAGGAACATCGCCAGAGACGGCGAATCCCACAGCAGCAGGGACAACAGCGCAAACACCGGCAGCGTGATGACGGCCCAGCTGGTCATCAGCAAACGTCGATGCTGCTGGCTCATCAACACGCCCAGGTCCATGGCTTCCCAGGTGGTGCGCGGGCGGATGACCACGGTGGCATCACTCAGACGCATGGCGGGTCCGTCCGGCAAACACCAGATAACTGATCACCAGAAGCCACAACAAGGCGCCGACCGTGTATTTGGTCGCGGCTGTCACGGCGCTGGAGGACCAGTACGCTTCGATGAACGCGGCAATCAGCAGCAACAGCATCACGCCGCCGATCATCAGCACGCTTTTGCCGGCGGCGATCCGCAAGGCCTCGCCTCGGGTGAGGCGCCCCGGCGCGATCAACGCCCAGCCCAGTTGCAGGCCGGCGGCGCCGGCCAACGTGATGGCAGTGAGTTCGAAGGCGCCGTGGCCGATGACGAACGACCAGAACGTCCCACCCGAGCCGATCTGGGTCAGATGCCCGGCCACCGCACCAATGGTCAGGCCGTTGAAAAACAGGAAGAACGCGCTACCCAGGCCAAACATCAAGCCACTGGCGAATGTCTGAAAGGCGATGCCGATGTTGTGCATGATGTAGTAGCCGAACATGACCCAGTCCTGGCTGGCGGCCCGCTCGATCGAACGCCCCAGGTGCCCGCTGGCGGGGTCGTACATGCCACGTATCTGGCTGACTTCCTCGACGCTCAACAGGCTGTAGACCAGCTCGGGAAACAGATAGACCAGCAGCCCGATGCCGATCAGGCTGCCCATGAACATCGCTCCGGCGGCCAGTACGAAACGCCATTGTTCCCGCACGAGTCGGGGGAAACCGGCCAGGATGAAAGTCGAAAGGCTGGTCGATGGCCGGCTGCGATCCCGATAGAGTTGCTGGTGCCCACGCAACGCCAACTGCTGCAGCGTGTCGACCAGCAGGCTGCTGTAACCCCGTGCCTGGGCCAGCGCCAGATGCTGACAAAGCCTGCGGTAGGCAGGAGGAAAGTCACTGCTTTGGGGCACGTTACGGCTGCGCTCCAGTTGATCGAGTTGTCGGGACAGTCGGTCCCATTCGCCTTGGTGGCGGCTTTCGAACAGACTTTGTTTCATGTCGGCCCCAGCAGGCCACGGGCGATGCCATTGAGTTCGACCACGGCTCTGGGGGCCTGGACGTTCAGTGGCGCGGCCAGGATGCTCGCCAGTTCGTTGACCCGCGCTTCGGACAGTTCAGCCTGGCGTTCAGCGAAACCCAGCACGGCGCGTTGCTCGTTCAGGCTCAGGGTAAAGGGCGGTCGTATCGACTGCGCCAGGGGCAGCGCGGGACGTTTGACCGGTTGCTCGCGATACACCACCAGGGTGCCGGCGGCCAGGTCTCCCAGGCGTTTGAAGGCAGGATGTTGCAGGCAACTGATTGCCCCGAAGGTGTAGCCGAAGGGTAGCATGTCGACAAAACGCAGCAGGTTGCGGATCAGTGAAGCGGACCAGCCGATAGGCCTGCCGTCGTCCTGCACCACTCGCAACCCCATGATCTGCTTGCCGGGGGAGCGCCCCTGGTTCAGCACCTCGAACAGCACCATGTACCACCAACTGACAACGAACAGCAGGATGGAGCCCAGGCCAATGCCCAGCTCACCAAAAAACGCCAGGATGATGAACACCAGCCCTAGGACCAGCCCGCGTATGCCCAGGTCGATGGCAAAGGCCAGCGCACGAGGCATCAACCCCGCCGGGCGCAGCGGCAGGTCGATGCCTTCGGGCGTTTCAACCTGATACCGCGTATCGAGTGGCGGGGGCAGCTTCGCGTTCCTTTGCAGTGCTGGTCTCTCGAGCATGGGCAACCTGAGTGATGGGCCGGTTCGAACGTTCAGTCTCGGTCCCGATGCTAGCAGTCTTCGTGCGGGCAAACGACATAACTATGTATGTCATTTCATGGCTTGCCACAGGATTCAGGGCCCGAACACAAAAGCAGAACCCCTGTGGGAGCGAGCCTGCTCGCGATGACCGCGGCACATTCAGCATTGCCGTTTCAGGCAGACCGCTATCGCGAGCAGGCTCGCTCCCACAGTTTTGATTGACGGTGTTCACGCATTTTGCACCCGCCACACATCCCTTGTGGGAGCGAGCCTGCTCGCGATGACCGCGGCACATTCAGCATTGCCGTTTCAGGCAGACCGCTATCGCGAGCAGGCTCGCTCCCACAGTTCTGATTGACGGTGTTCACGCATTTTGCACCCGCCACACATCCCCTGTGGGAGCGAGCCTGCTCGCGATGACCACGGCACATTCAGCATTACCGCTTCAGGCAGACCGCTATCGCGAGCAGGCTCGTTCCCACAGTTCTGATTGACGATGTTCACGCATTTTGCACCCGCCACACATCCCCTGTGGGAGCGAGCCTGCTCGCGATGACCACGGCACATTCAGCATTGCCGCTTCAGGCAGACCGCTATCGCGAGCAGGCTCGTTCCCACAGTTCTGATTGACGATGTTCACGTATTTTGCACCCGCCACACATCCCCTGTGGGAGCGAGCCTGCTCGCGATGACCGCGGCACATTCAGCATTGCCGTTTCAGGCAGACCGCTATCGCGAGCAGGCTCGCTCCCACAGTTTTGATCGGGGTGTTCACTGATCCGGTGTCCGCCTCAGATCCCCCTTTGGATTTCAAAACTCAGGCAGCGCTGGCCGCAGGTGGGCTCGAAGGCCTAGACTTCGCCAGTCTTCAACCCAGGAACGCCCCGTGACTTCTATCTTCTGGTACGACTACGAAACCACCGGCATCAACCCGCGTTGTGACCGGCCCTTGCAAGTGGCGGGGATCCGTACCGATTTCGAACTCAATGAAATCGACGAGCCGGTGAACCTGTATTGCCAGCCCAGCGAGGACATCCTGCCGCATCCGGCGGCTTGTGCGATCACCGGCATTACCCCGCAATGCCTGGCCGACAAAGGCTTGACTGAAGCCGACTTCATGACCCGTATCCACGGGCAACTGGCCGCGCCCGGCACCTGTGGCGCCGGTTACAACACCCTGCGCTTCGACGACGAAATGACCCGCTATAGCCTCTATCGGAATTTTTTCGACCCGTACGCGCGCGAGTGGCAGGGCGGCAATAGCCGCTGGGACCTGATCGACCTGGTGCGCGCCGCCTATGCGCTGCGCCCCGAAGGCATTGTCTGGCCGCAAGAGGAGGGCCGCGTGACCCTCAAGCTGGAGCGCCTGACCGCCGCCAATGGTATTGACCACGGCCAGGCTCACGATGCGTTGTCGGACGTGCGCGCGACGATCGCCTTGGCCCGTCTGATCCGCCAGAAACAACCCAGGCTTTACGAGTGGCTGTTCCAACTGCGCAGCAAACAGAAAGTCATGGATCAGATCCGCCTGTTGCAGCCTATGGTGCATGTTTCCGGGCGTTTCTCGGCCGCGCGCAACTACATCGGGGTAGTTTTACCATTGGCCTGGCACCCGAAAAATCGCAATGCCCTGATTGTCTGTGACTTGCACCTGGACCCGCTGGGTTTGCTGGACCACGATGCTGAAACCCTGAGGCAACGTTTGTATACCCGCCGTGAAGAACTGCTCGAAGGCGAGTTGCCGGTGCCTCTCAAACTCATTCATATCAACAAGTGCCCGGTGGTCGCGCCGCTCTCGGTGCTGCGTGCCGAGGACCAGCAGCGGCTGCAACTGGACATGGACGTTTATCAGGAGCGTGCGCTGCGGCTAACTGACGCACAGCAAGTTTGGCAGGACAAACTTCAGGCCATTTATGGTCGCGAGGATTTCACGGCCAGTGAGGATCCCGAGCAGCAGTTATACGCAGGCTTCATCGGCGACCGCGATCGTCGATTGTGCGAGCAAGTCCGCATGGCTGACCCTGCTCAATTGGCTTCAGAACACTGGCCTTTTGATGATGAGCGTTTACCGGAGTTATTGTTCAGATATCGCGCGCGCAACTTCCCTGAGACCTTGACCGGCGAAGAGCAGGAGCGTTGGAGACTTTTCTGTCAGCAGCGTTTGTCCTCCCCGGAATGGGGGGCGCCTAATACCTTGCAAAGTTTTGATGAGGCGATGGAGGAATGGATGGCCGTTTCCACGCCATTGCAGCGCGAGGTACTCATAGAGTGGCAGGGCTACAGCCAGCAATTGCGTAAACGTTTAAGCCTTTGAGTGGCGATGAAGTGGGTAAATCGCAGGCATAAAAAAACGCCAGCAATCGCTGGCGTTATTCTGTTCGCATAAAGCGGCGCGAACCGGTGAGGCTTAGCCCAGCAGGGTTGCCCAACCTTCAACCACGTCACCGCCCCACTTGGCTTTCCACTCTTTCAGAGTCTTGTGGTTGCCACCTTTGGTTTCGATGACTTCGCCGTTGTGCGGGTTTTTGTATTGCTTAACTTTGCGAGCGCGTTTGGTGCCGGTAGTTTTTACGGCGCCACGGGTTGCCTTGCTCGATTTGGCTTCTGGATCCAGCATGGCAATGATGTCACGCAGCGATTTCTGGTATTCGCCCATCAGCGTGCGCAGTTTGCCTTCGAATTCCAGTTCTTTCTGCAGCTTGTCGTCTTTGGACAGAGCTTTCAGGCGTTCTTGCAGTTCTTTGATTGCTTCTTCGGTGCTGCGGTATTCATTGATCAAGGACATGAGGACTACCTTATGTAGGACGCGGGTGACAAGGAGACAGTGAGGCAATAGTAATCAGACAGTTTCATCAAGTAAACATTTAACCGATGTTTTATTTAATTAATTAGTGCAGCCTCGCAAAAACGGCGTTGCAGTTAAATACTGAAACACAGTCTTCACATCTGCTCACAAATATAGCGTGTTGCCAAAGGTCCGGCCCATTGCTGCCCGGGCAGACAAATGTGCGCGGCTTGTCATCGATACTGCAGTTTTGCCGCGCAATGGCTAGAATGGCCGCCTTTGTGAAGTTCTGGAGTTCCCCTAATGCGCACTTTTCGGCTGGTGATCGCTTGCCCGGACCGCGTCGGCATCGTTGCTAAGGTCAGTAATTTTCTGGCGTCCCATAATGGTTGGATCACTGAAGCGAGCCATCACTCGGACACTCACAGTGGCTGGTTTTTCATGCGTCACGAAATTCGTGCCGACTCGCTTCCCTTCGGCATCGAAGCCTTTCGTGAGGCATTCGCACCGATTGCCGAAGAGTTTTCGATGGACTGGCGAATCACCGATACCGCGCAAAAAAAACGCGTGGTGCTGATGGCCAGCAAAGAATCTCACTGCCTGGCAGATTTGCTGCACCGCTGGCACAGCGATGAGCTCGATTGCGACATTGCCTGTGTCATTTCCAACCATGACGCCTTGCGCAGCATGGTGGAGTGGCACGGTATCCCTTATTACCACGTTCCGGTCGACCCACAGGACAAGCAGCCGGCGTTTGCCGAAGTTTCGCGGCTGGTCAAACAGCACGACGCCGAGGTGGTGGTGCTGGCCCGCTACATGCAAATCCTGCCGCCTTCCTTGTGCAGCGAATACGCGCACAAGGTCATCAATATCCACCACAGCTTCCTGCCGTCGTTTGTCGGTGCCAAGCCGTATCACCAGGCCTCGATGCGGGGTGTGAAGCTGATTGGCGCCACCTGCCACTACGTGACCGAAGAGCTGGACGCAGGGCCGATCATCGAGCAGGACGTTGTGCGCGTCAGCCACAGCGACAGCATCGAAGACATGGTGCGTTTCGGCCGTGACGTGGAAAAAATGGTACTGGCGCGCGGCTTGCGTTATCACCTGGAAGACCGAGTGCTGGTGCACGGCAACAAGACCGTGGTGTTCTGACTACACTGCAAAGGGCCTGGGCGAGTGATCACCAGGCCCTTTTTTCATGAGGTTCGCCATGACCGATCCATTGGACAAAGCCACCTCCCGAGCCCCGGCGACCCTGGGCGAGGGGTGCCTGAGCCGTTACGATCCTGAAGCGTTGAGCCCGGAGGATGGCACGGAGTTTCCCGACGCTGCGCAACTGTGGAAACAAATGCACCCCGAGGACGAACCAGCGCCTGCAAAGCCTGAAAGCGGTGAAGTCTAAATAGGAGTCACGCCTGTCGCAGCTTGATCAGTTTCTTGATCAATGGTCGCCCGACCATCAAAAAGAACACGGGGCCACCGGCGACCAGATAAAAGTAATAGGTCACCGCCCGCCAGATCAGAATCGCCGCTGCGGCCGTGGATTTGCCCACCATGGGCGCCAGCAGCGCCGCCGAGGTCAACTCTGCCGCCCCGGCGCCACCGGGCAGCAGGCTGAACTGCCCTGCGCTCAAGGAGAGCATCTGGATCAGAAAGCTCCAGGCCCACTGCAAATCCGCCCCCAGTCCTCTCAACGCCAGATACAACACGCTGTAGCGCAGGGCCCAGTGAAGGCAGGTCAGGCCGAAGACCTGGAACAGGGTCTGACGGGGCAATTTCAGGGTGTCGGTAAATGCCGCCAGAAAGTGCAGGATCTTGCGTCCCCAGCGTTGGCGAGTGGCGGTCTTTACCCGCAGATGTCGCAATAACCGAGCGCCCAGCAGAATCAGTTTGCGGTGGTAGCGGGCCACCAGCACGCAGCCGAACAGTCCGCCAAACAACGAGAAGGCACTCAATGCCAGCATCCATTCGATGCTCTGGCTGAGGTTCTGGAACAAGGCATAAAACAGGATGCCGACCAAGGCGCAGAGGAAAAACAGCAGATCGCTCAACTGATCCATGGCAAACACCGCGCTGCCATGGGCCGGACGCACGCCGTTGCGCGCCAGCAACGCCATCAGCGTCAGCGGCCCGCCACTGCCGCCGGGCGTGGCACACATGGCGAACTCGGTAGACATGACGACGCCAATGCTTTTCAGCCGGCCGATGCGCCCGCGGTGTTCACCCAGCAGCAAACGCAGGCGCACGGAGTTCAAGCCCCAGCACAGGACAATCATGCCGAGCATGGTCAGCAGCAGTGACAAGGGAAAGCGCTGCACCCGCGACCACATCTCCCCGCCACCCATCAACCACGGCACCAGTAGCGCCAAGAGCAAGGCGGCGCCCAGCCATATCAGCCGTTTCATGCCGCGTCGCTGACCCGCAGGCCCTGGGTCGCCAGCCATTGGACCTTGGTCATCGGCACGCGGCCGTCGTTGAGCAGACGTTCGAGGGTGCGCAACCAATAATCCCGGGAGAACCCATGGCGCATGTCGACGGGATGCAGGCCAAGGCGAATGACTGGCGCCTGACGCCAGCGCTGTTCACGTTGATCATTGATGACTTTGGAAAGGCCACGGCGCCAGGCGCTGCGGGCGCTCCATACCAGTCCCGGAGCGTCGATCGGGGTGAAGTCCGGCAAGCGATAGAGATGCTGGGGATCGCTGGTGTAACTCAGTGGCAACTGGCGCAGTGCCTGGCGCGTGCCTTCGCTCATGAGCCAGGCCGGAGCGACGAAACCCTCCAGTGGCCACTGGTAGCGCTGGAAGGTTTCGACACCCGCACGCAGGCGGGCGAGGGCTGCCTCCTCGGACAGGCTGTAAAACTCGCCTTCGTGGGTATATACCCGGCGCATGAACCAGTCCTTGGGATGAGTCGCCGGCGGGCCATCGTCGCAATGGTAGTAGCCGTGCAGCACCAATTCGTCGCCGCGCTCGACCCGGTTGTCGAGCAGGCGCCGAAAACCTGGGTGATTCTCCAGCGCATTGGCGTGGTGGAAGTCCGGCACCACCAGCCAGGTCATTGGCACCTGGCCGAGGGCGTCGACAGCTTCGACGAAGGGCTGGTAGTCGGGCCAGGTTTGCGGCGCCACGTCATGCAGCACCAACAGTAGGCTGGGCGATTGATTCATCGACACGGACTTCACCTCAACCATTGGCCAACAGGGGCAGTTGTTCACCCAGGACGCTGTGGTAGTGGCCCAACAGGCTGTTGACCACCGAGTCCCAGGCGTAGTGACGCTCAACGTGCTGGCGCGCCAGCACACCGCGTCGCTGACAGCCTTCGGCAAACAGCTGCCGCACGGCGTTGGCCATGGCCTGTGGATTGTCGGGCGTGCATAGCAGGCCGCAGTCTTCGTGGACGATTTCGGTGAAGGCCCCGGCCGCCACCGCCACCACGGGGATACCGCTGGCCATGGCTTCGAGGATCACCAGGCCGAAGGTTTCCTGGTCACCGGCATGCACCAGGGCATCGGCGCTGGCCATGAGCCGGGCAACTTGCGGCGCCGGACAGAACTCATCGACCACCGTAACGTTGTCCGGCACCACGGCGGGCATGGACGAACCCACCAGCAGCAGGTGGTAACGTTCACCCAGGCGTTTCATGCACTTGAGCAGCACCGGCAGGTTTTTTTCCCTGGAACCGCGACCGGCGAAAATCAGCAGGCGCGTGTCTTCGGCAATTCCCAGTTCGGCACGCAGTTCAGGGTCGCGGGCGGCGGGGTTGAAGGTTTGCAGATCCACGCCCAAAGGCTGCACGTAGACGTTCTTGACCCCCAGCCCGATCAACTTGTCGGCCATGACCTGGCTCGGCGCCAGGACCCGGTCGAAATTGCCGTACAACTTGCTGACATAGGCTTCGATGTTGGGCGTGAACCAGTTGCCCATGCGGTTGCTGACCAGCAGCGGCAGGTCGGAGTGATAGAAACCGATCACCGGCACATCGAGCTGGCGCCGGGCATCCAGGGCAGCCCATGCGGTGAGGTAGGGATCGCCGACTTCAATCAGGTCCGGTTGTAAATCACGCAGGACATTGCGCCAGGGCGCCAGGCGAAGCGGGAAGCGGTAGCCCTTGCCGAAAGGCAGGGCGGGGGCCGGAACCTTATAGATCCCGTCGTGCTCGCTCAGATGCGCGCCAGGGATCAACAGACTGTGACGAATTCCGGGCCGATCACTCAGGCGCCGGTGCTTGGCATCCAGATAAGTGCGCACGCCGCCGCTGGCGGGGGCGTAGAACATGGTTATGTCCGCTATGTGCACGATGAACATCCCTCCGGTCTGTATTCTCCTTTGTTGACCTTTAGTAAGAATAGATGTTCGGTTGGGGTTGTGGGCGGCGGAATGTCTGTCAGCAGTGTGTCGTTTGAGAGGGGCCTATCGCGAGCAGGCTCGCTCCCACCATGGATCTGTGTTGTGCACAAAACCCCGTGGAAGCGAGCCTGCTGGCGATGACGTCAGATGCGGAAACTGCCCACCAGTTGCTTCAATCGCGCCGCTTGCTGCTCAAGGTCTGAGCAGGCGCGCAATGTCGATTGCAGGTTCTCCACGCCTTCCTGGTTCAGCGTGTTGATCTCGGTGATGTCCACGTTGATGGATTCCACCACGGCCGTCTGCTCCTCGGTGGCGGTGGCCACTGACTGGTTCATGCCATCGATTTCACCGATGCGCTGGGTCACGCTGTTCAGGCGCTCGCCGGCCAGGTTGGCGATTTCCACGCTTTCCTGGCTGTGGCGCTGGCTGTCGTTCATGGTCGTGACCGAATCCCGGGCGCCGACCTGCAACTCCTCGATCATGGTCTGCACCTGTTGCGCCGATTCCTGGGTGCGGTGGGCCAGGTTGCGCACTTCATCGGCCACCACGGCAAACCCGCGCCCGGCCTCCCCGGCCCGGGCTGCCTCAATTGCAGCATTGAGGGCCAGCAGGTTGGTTTGCTGGGAAATGCTGGTGATCACCTCCAGGATCTGGCCAATGTTCACGGTTTTGCTGTTCAGCGATTCAACGTTGCTGCTTGAGGCACTCAGCAAGTCGGACAAGCGATTCATCGCGGCAATGCTGCGATCCACCACTTGTTGACCATCCTCGGCCAGGCCACGGGCGTCGCTGGCCTGATGGGAAGCTTGCGCTGCATTGCGGGCGATTTCCTGAGCAGCGGCGCCTAATTGATTGATGGCCGCGGCCACGCTGTTGGTGCGGCTGGCCTGCTCGTCGGAATTGACCATCGAGGAGTTCGACGCGCTCACCACCCGCAAGGCGACTTCGTTGACGTGTTCGGTGGCGGAGGACACTTCGCGGATCGAATTATGGATACGCTCCACGAAACGGTTGAACGCCGTGCCCAGAATGCCGAACTCGTCCTGATTCTGGATCGTCAGACGTTTGGTCAGGTCGCCGTCGCCATCGGCAATGTCTTCCATCGCCCGGGTCATCACATGCAGCGGTTGGATCAGCAAGCGGATCAACATGCTCAGCAGTGCAATGATGAACGCCACGGCAATGACCGTCGCCACGACGGCCGAGGTGCGGAAATCGCTGAGCATCGAGTAGGCCTTGTCTTTATCCACCGACACGCCGACGTACCAGTTCACCGAGGGCAGGCCTTTGATCGGCGTGAAGGTCACGATGCGCGTTTGACCATCGACTTCGACTTCGCTGATCTGGTCGCTGATCTTCGGGGTGTTCGTCGGGTAGGCTTCGGCCAGGGTTTTCATGACCAGGGCTTTATCCGGGTGTACCAGGATCTTGCCGTCGGCGCTGATCAGGTAGGCATACCCCATGCCGTCGAAATTCACGGTCTTGAGGTTGTCCACAATGGTCTGCAGGCTCAGGTCGCCGCCCACGACACCGACATTTTGCGTGGCGTTTTTCGAGGCGCTGGCGATGGAAATGATCAGCCCGCCGCTGGCAGCGTCGATGTAGGGTTCGGTCAGGGTCGAGGTGCTGCTGCTTTGTGCGCCTTTGTACCAAGGACGTACACGCGGATCGAAACCGTCAGGCATCTTCGCATCGGGGCGAATGATGAAACTGCCCTGGGCATCGCCAAGGTAGGACGCCATGAAGGTCGAGGTCAGCGCTTTCTGTTCCAGCAGGTGGGTGACGCTGCTCGGGTCGGGGGTGACGGCGATGTTCTGGGCCAGGTTCTCGATAAGCAGGATGCGGCCGGTCAGCCAGGTCTGAATGTTATTTGCCGTGACAGCACCCATTTCATGCAGGTAGCTGTCCAGATCGTCACGGATGGCATTGCGTTGCAGGTAATCGTTGTAGGTCGTGAAGGAAGCGAAGGCTGCAATCACGATGAGCGCGGCGGCTATTAGAATTTTATGGCTAAAGCGCAGGTTTTTATTCATGGCAGGGGGTCCGCTAAGGTCTTGATACGCTAAGCGTGCTTATATATAAGCGCGCAAAAATGGCTTCATAGTGAAAAAAAGCTGATATTTCCTCCTCTCCTTAGGGAATTATCCGACCTTGTTTCAGTAGGGTCTGTCGCTTTAGATATCGGCCATGCAAGGCCATAGATTAACCACAGGTGACGAAATGCCTGACTCATCGCAACTTGTTATTGGCGCCGACCTTACCGGCCAACCCATCGCCCAGGCCATGTGCCTGGCCAACCGGCATGGTCTGGTGGCAGGTGCCACCGGCACCGGCAAGACCGTCACCTTGCAACGCCTGGCCGAGACGTTCAGCGATGCCGGCGTTGCGGTATTCGCCGCAGACATCAAGGGCGACCTGTGCGGCCTCGGCGCCGCCGGCAACCCCCAAGGCAAAGTCGCCGAGCGTATCGCCGGCATGTCCTGGCTCGGCCACAAACCCCAGGCTTATCCGGTGACCTTGTGGGACATTCACGGCAAATCCGGTCATCCGCTGCGCACCACCCTGAGTGAAATGGGCCCGCTGTTGCTCGGCAGCCTGTTGGAACTCACCGACAGTCAGCAATCGGCGCTGTACGCGGCCTTCAAGGTTGCCGACCGCGAAGGCCTGTTGCTGCTGGATCTCAAGGACTTGAAGGCACTGCTCAATCATCTCAGGGACAACCCTGAGCTGCTGGGGGACGACGCCGCTTTGATGACCACCGGTTCCAGCCAGGCTTTGCTGCGGCGCTTGGCCACATTGGAGCAACAAGGCGCGGATGCGCTGTTCGGTGAGCCGGCCTTGCAGCTTGAAGACATCCTGCAACCGGCCAGCGACGGCCGCGGCCCTATCCATTTGCTGGACGCCAGCCGTCTGGTGCATGAAGCACCAAAAGTCTACGCAACGTTCCTGCTCTGGCTGCTGGCCGAGTTGTTCGAGCAATTGCCCGAGCGCGGCGACGCGGACAAACCGCTGCTGGCGCTGTTCTTCGATGAGGCCCATCTGCTCTTTGCCGATACCCCCAAGGCGTTGCAAGAGCGGTTGGAGCAAGTGGTGCGGCTGATTCGCTCCAAGGGCGTGGGGGTGTACTTCGTGACCCAGTCGCCAGGAGACTTGCCGGACGACGTGCTGGCGCAGTTGGGCCTGCGCATCCAGCACGGCTTGCGGGCCTTCACCACCAAGGAGCAGAAATCCCTGCGGGCGGTGGCGGACGGTTTCCGGCCCAACCCGCAATTCGATGCGCTGACGGTGCTGACCGAGCTGGGTATTGGCGAAGCCTTGGTGGGCACTTTGCAGGAAAAGGGCACGCCGCAAATGGTCCAGCGTGTGCTCGTGGCGCCGCCACAATCGCGGATTGGGCCGTTGACCGACGCTGAACGCGCCGGGCTGATCGCCCGTTCCCCTTTGCAAGGGCGTTATGACAAACCCATTGATCGCGAGTCGGCCTATGAAGTGCTGATGGGGCGCAAGGGCTTGGAGCCGCAAGCCGAAGAGGCACAGGGCAAGGCGAGCGCTGAAGAACCGAGCTTCACCGACAAGGCCGGGGAATTTCTCGGTACGGCGGCCGGCCAGGCATTGAAATCGGCGATGCGCCAGGCCGCCAATCAGTTGGGACGGCAACTGGTACGTGGGTTGATGGGGTCGTTGCTGGGGAGCAAAAAGCGCCGGTAACCGGCTCGGCACAGTTCAACATTGTGGGAGTGAGCCTGCTCGCGATGGCGATTCAACGGGCGCCAAATGTACCGACTGATCTGCCGCTACCGCGAGCAGGCTCGCTCCCATAATTGATCTGTGTCGTACACAAAGTCTGTGTTCACTGAAGATCCCCTGTGGGAGCGAGCCTGCTCGCGATAGCGATTCAACTGGCGACCTGGATGTCAGTCCTTGGGCCGCGCATGTGCCGCCAACCGCTCCAGCGCCGCCCGCAGGTTGGGGTCGGTGATGCCATCGGCGGTGGCCTGGATGGTGGCGGCTGCGTCGGTGGACAAGTCCAGCGTGTGCCCCTTGACGGCGACTTGCACCGTGGGCGGTTGTACCTTGAACAGAATCCGCGTCAGGCCGGCAAATTCCTCGAACGCCTGCAATTGCCTCAGCAGGCGCTTTTGCTGATAGCGCAAGCGCGTGGCCCAGTGACCGTCCGTGACGATCAGCAGCAGGCTGCCTTCGCGCCAGGAGGCCACGTGGCAGTGCTCGCGAGCGGCGGGCTGTAGTTGGCTGTCCAGCAGGCGCTGCAAGTGACCCAGTCGTTTGGCGTGGCCGAAGATGGCTTTCAGCGGTTTGGCTTCGCGCAGCAGAACGGCGGGAACCTTGGCTGGAAGAGGGCGAAAGGCCATGAACGAATACCGCAAGTGACAGAGGCGCCATGGTAGCAGAAAGCGCCGAGTGCGCCGCGACCGCTCGCCGCGGGCGCCCTTGTCCGCGCAATCAATGAATAACTTCTCTCGTTTGTGGGTTGAAGTTCGCGCAAAAGCCCTTATTTTAGGGAGGCCCCGTCACAGCGCTGTGCCAGCATCGTGGAATAACGCCACTTTCCTCACCATCGTTTCCGGGTAGAATGCTCGTTCGCATGCGGCCATGAGGGCTGCACGGGCGACTCACGGGGCCGCCCTCCATCCCTTTAGTGTGGAAGATCCTGCCGATATGTTTGCGCCTTTGTTAAAGAAACTTTTTGGAAGCAAGAACGAGCGTGAAGTCAAACGCATGCTCAAGACGGTACAGATCGTCAATGCCTTCGAAGAGCAAATGGTGGCCCTTTCGGACGATCAGTTACGCGCCAAGACTGCCGAATTCAAGGACCGCATCGCCAAGGGGGAAACCCTTGACCAGCTCCTGCCCGAAGCCTTCGCGGTTGCCCGTGAAGCCGGCAAGCGGGTGATGGGCATGCGTCACTTCGACGTTCAGTTGATCGGCGGCATGACCTTGCACGAAGGCAAGATCGCTGAAATGCGTACCGGTGAGGGCAAGACCCTGGTGGCGACACTGGCGGTATACCTCAATGCACTGTCCGGCAAGGGCGTGCACGTGGTGACGGTCAACGACTACCTGGCCCGTCGTGATGCCAACTGGATGCGTCCGCTGTATGAATTCCTCGGCCTGACGGTCGGCGTGGTCACGCCGTTCCAGCCGCCGGAAGAAAAACGCACCGCCTACGCTTGCGATATCACCTACGGCACCAACAACGAATTCGGTTTCGATTACCTGCGCGACAACATGGCGTTCAGCATGGATGAAAAATTCCAGCGTGAACTCAACTTTGCCGTGATCGACGAAGTCGACTCCATTCTCATCGACGAAGCCCGTACCCCGCTGATCATTTCCGGTCAGGCCGAGGACAGCTCCAAGCTGTACATCGAGATCAACAAGTTGATCCCGCAGCTGGAACTTCACGTCGAAGAAGTCGAGGGTGAAGTGACCAAGGCCGGCCATTACACGGTCGACGAGAAGACCCGTCAGGTCGAGCTCAATGAAGCCGGTCACCAGTTCATCGAGGAAATGCTCACCCGCGTCGGCCTGCTGGCCGAGGGCGAGAGCCTGTACTCGGCCCATAACCTGGGCCTGCTGACCCACGTCTATGCCGGCCTGCGTGCGCACAAGCTGTTCCATCGCAACGTCGAGTACATCGTCCAGGACGGCCAGGTCGTGCTGGTGGATGAGCATACCGGCCGGACCATGCCGGGCCGTCGTCTGTCCGAAGGCCTGCACCAGGCCATCGAAGCCAAGGAAGGTCTGAACATCCAGGCCGAAAGCCAGACCCTGGCCTCGACCACTTTCCAGAACTACTTCCGCCTGTACAACAAGCTGTCCGGCATGACCGGTACCGCCGACACCGAAGCGTTCGAATTCCATCAGATCTACGGCCTGCAAGTGATGGTGATCCCGCCTAACAAGCCGCTGGCCCGTAAAGACTACAACGACCTGGTGTTCCTCACCGCCGATGAGAAATACGCGGCGATCATCGCCGACATCAAGGAATGCATGGCCCAGGGCCGTCCTATCCTGGTGGGTACCGCCACGATCGAAACCTCCGAGCACATGTCCGCATTGCTCACCAAGGAAGGTATCGAGCACAAGGTCCTCAACGCCAAGTTCCACGAAAAAGAAGCCGAGATCATCGCCCAGGCCGGTCGCCCGGGTGCCCTGACCATTGCCACCAACATGGCCGGCCGTGGTACCGACATCCTGTTGGGCGGCAACTGGGAAGTGGAAGTGGCCTCCCTGGAAAACCCGACGCCCGAGCAGATTGCGCAGATCAAGGCCGACTGGCAGAAGCGTCATCAACAGGTGCTCGAGTCCGGCGGTTTGCAGGTGATCGCTTCCGAGCGTCACGAATCGCGTCGTATCGACAACCAGCTGCGTGGCCGTGCCGGTCGCCAGGGCGATGCCGGTTCCAGCCGCTTCTATCTGTCGTTGGAAGACAGCCTGATGCGTATCTTCGCCTCTGATCGGGTGAAGAACTTCATGAAGGCCCTGGGCATGCAGCCGGGCGAAGCGATCGAACACCGGATGGTCACCAACGCCATCGAGAAAGCCCAGCGCAAGGTCGAGGGCCGCAACTTCGATATCCGCAAGCAATTGCTGGAGTTCGACGACGTTAACAACGAACAGCGTAAAGTGATTTATCACATGCGTAACAGTTTGTTGGCCGCCGACAACATTGGCGAAACCATCGCAGATTTCCGCCAGGACGTGCTCAACGCAACCGTCAGCGCCCACATTCCGCCGCAGTCGCTGCCTGAGCAGTGGGATGTCGCCGGTCTGGAAGCTGCCTTGCAGAGCGACTTCGGCGTGGCGTTGCCGATCCAGCAATGGCTGGACGAAGACGATCACCTGTACGAAGAAACCCTGCGCGAGAAGCTGCTGGCCGAACTGATCGCCGCGTACAACGAGAAAGAAGACCAGGCCGGCGAAGAAGCGCTGCGCTCCTTCGAGAAGCAGATCGTACTGCGGGTGCTGGACGACTTGTGGAAAGACCACCTGTCGACCATGGATCACTTGCGCCATGGTATCCACCTGCGTGGTTATGCCCAGAAGAACCCCAAGCAGGAGTACAAGCGCGAGTCGTTCACGCTGTTCTCCGAGTTGCTGGATTCGATCAAGCGCGACTCGATCCGCGTGTTGTCCCACGTTCAGGTTCGCCGCGAAGACCCGGCCGAAGAAGAAGCCCGTTTGCGTCAGGAAGCCGAAGCCTTGGCCGCGCGCATGCAGTTCGAGCACGCCCCGGCCCCAGGCCTGGAAGTTGCCCAGGAGGAGGGCGCCGAGGTGGATGTTGCCTTGGCGACCGCGCCGGTACGTAACGAGCAGAAGCTGGGCCGCAACGAGCTGTGCTATTGCGGTTCGGGCAAGAAATACAAGCATTGTCACGGGCAGATTCAGTAACACCCGTTTCAAGCGCTGAACGACCCGCGCCGCGACCGGCTTTCAGCCGTCGCGGCGTTTTGCCATTTTGATTCGCCGTCTCGATTAGGCGGTGTCGATTTATCTATTTAGGAGCGCATTCATGGCTGTTGGTCTTGGTCCGTTGCCAACGTTGCACCCGGTTGCCGGTTTTGAACTCGGTATCGCCTCGGCGGGCATCAAGCGCCCAGGGCGCAAGGATGTCGTGGTCATGCGTTGCGCCGAAGGCTCGACGGTTGCCGGCGTGTTCACCCTCAACGCCTTTTGCGCCGCGCCGGTCATCCTGGCCAAGCAACGCGTGCAGGGGCCGGTGCGTTACCTGCTGACCAACACCGGTAACGCCAACGCCGGCACCGGCGCGCCAGGCCTGGCCGCCGCCGAACGCACCTGCGCCAAGCTGGCCGAACTGACCGGCGTCGACGCCAGCCAGGTGCTGCCGTACTCCACCGGGGTGATCGGCGAACCGCTGCCGGTCGAGAAGATCGAAGGCGCGTTGCAGGCCGCTCTGGATGACCTGTCGGAAAACAACTGGGCCGCTGCCGCCACCGGCATCATGACCACCGACACGCTGCCCAAAGGGGCCAGTCGTCAATTCCAGCACGATGGCGTGACCGTGACCGTCACCGGCATCAGCAAAGGCGCCGGCATGATCCGCCCGAACATGGCGACCATGCTTGGCTACATCGCCACTGACGCCAAAGTCTCCCGGCAGGTGCTGCAAGACCTGATGCTCGACGGCGCCAACAAGTCGTTCAACCGCATCACCATCGACGGCGACACCTCCACCAACGACTGCTGCATGCTGATCGCCACCGGCAAGGCCGACCTGCCGGAAATTACCGAAGCCAGCGGTGCGCTGTTTGCCGCCCTGAAGCAGGCGGTATTCGAAGTCTGCATGGAAGTGGCCCAGGCCATCGTCCGTGACGGCGAAGGCGCGACCAAGTTCGTGACCGTGCAAGTCAACGGTGGCGGCAACCATCAGGAATGCCTGGATGTTGGCTACACCGTGGCGCACTCGCCGCTGATCAAGACCGCGCTGTTCGCCTCCGACCCGAACTGGGGCCGGATCCTCGCCGCCGTCGGCCGTGCCGGTGTGCCGGACCTGGACGTGAGCAAGATCGACGTGTTCCTCGGTGAAGTCTGCATCGCCAGCCAGGGCGCACGCGCCGCCACCTACACCGAAGCCCAGGGCGCGGCGGTGATGCAGCAGGAAGAAATCACCATTCGTATCGAGCTGGGACGTGGTGATTGCAGCGAAACGATCTGGACGACTGATTTGTCCCACGAGTATGTGAAAATTAACGCGGAATATCGGACTTAACAGTTCGGGACCGAGTTGCTGCCATTGCGAGCAGGCTCGCTCCCACAGGGATTGGTTGGGTGACCTGGACCTGTTCACACCACCGATCCACTGTGGGAGCGAGCCTGCTCGCGATGGCGCCAGTACAGCCTCCACAACACCCCAAGAAAGGATTCCAGACTTGAGCCTGCACCTGATCATCGGCGACAAACACCTTTCCTCCTGGTCCTTGCGCGGTGCGCTGGCCCTGGAGTTGACCGGCGCAAAGTACACCGAAGAGCTGGTCAGGCTCGACCAACCGGACACCCGTGAGAAACTGCTCAAGTATTCAGCCACCGCCAAAGTCCCGTTGCTCAAGACCGAATTCGGTGTGATCGCCGACTCCCTGGCGATTGCCGAATACCTGGCTGAACAGTTTCCCGATGCGGGCCTCTGGCCCAGGGACGTCGCGGCCCGGGCTCAGGCACGTTCGGCCTGTGCACAAATGCACAGCGGTTTTTTTGCTATCCGCAGCCACATGCCGTTTGACCTGCTGCGCGATGCGCCGCTAGTGCCCATGCCGGCGGAAGTTCAAGCGGAAATCCAGCGGATGCTGGCACTGTGGGCCGAATGCCGTGCGGCGGCTACTGAAGCCGGGCCCTACCTGTTTGGCCGCTTGAGCCTGGCCGATGTGTTCTTCGCGCCGGTGGCCGTGCGCTTGCGCACCTATCAGGTGGCGTTGCCCGAGGTCGATGCGGCCTATGTCGAAACTATCTATCAATGGCCGGCGTTCAAGGCGTGGCAACAGGCCGGCCTGGAGGAAACAGCGCGGTGAAACGAGTCCATGTAGCGGCGGCGGTCATTCGTGACGCTGCCGGCAAAATCCTGATCGCCCGACGGGCCGACACCCAGCACCAGGGTGGCCTTTGGGAGTTTCCCGGTGGCAAGGTTGAGGCGGATGAGTCCGTCGAAACCGCCCTGGCCCGCGAACTTCATGAGGAGCTGGGCATTGTCGTCGCCGCCGCCCGGCCGTTGATCAAGGTGCGTCACGATTACCCGGATAAACAGGTGTTGCTGGATGTCTGGGAAGTCTCGGCGTTCACCGGCGAGCCCCACGGTGCCGAAGGGCAGCCGTTGGCCTGGGTCACGGCCCGGGAGCTTTTGAACCATGAGTTCCCGGCGGCCAACCAGCCGATCATCGCGGCGGCTCGTTTGCCCGGCGAATATTTGATCACCCCTGAAGGCCTCGAAACGCCGCAGTTGCTGCGCGGCATGCAAAAGGCTATCGCCGGCGGGATCAAACTGGTCCAGCTGCGCGCGCCCAACGGCTACGACCCGAAGTACCGCGATCTGGCGGTGGATGCGGCAGGTTTGTGCGCCGGCAAGGCCCAGTTGATGCTCAAGGGGCCTTTCGAATGGCTGGGGGATTTCCCGTCCGCCGGCTGGCACATTACCGCCGCGCAATTGCGCAAGCATGCTGCGGCCGGTCGTCCTTTCGGCAAAGACCGTTGGCTGGCGGCGTCCTGCCACAACGCCGAGGAGCTGTCTCTGGCGCAGCAGATGGACGTGGACTTCGTGACGCTCTCGCCGGTGCAACCGACCCAGACCCATCCCGAGGCCCAACCGCTGGGGTGGGAAGAGGCTTCGCGGTTGATTGAGGGCTTCAACAGGCCGGTGTATCTGTTGGGCGGGGTGGGGCCTGACGAACGGCAGCAAGCCTGGGCCGCTGGGGCGCAGGGTGTGGCGGGGATTCGGGCGTTTTGGCCTGGGCCTTGATTGGTTGGGATGACTGATCGTTCCCACGCTCTGCGTGGGAACGCCTCAACGGACGCTCCGCGTTCGGCTCTGGAGGGACGCGGAGCGTCCCGGGCTGCGTTCCCACGCAGAGCGTGGGGAACGATCATGCAGGTCATCAACTCTCGGGCTTGGCAGCCGCCACCCACAACACCTCAGCCACCCCTTGCCGCCGGGCAATGACCCGCGCCGCGACGAATAACAGATCCGACAACCGATTGATATACGCCAGCCCCGGCCCGGCCAGTGGCTCCACGGCGTTCAACTGCTGACAACGGCGTTCGGCGCTACGGGCCAGGCTGCGGCAGACGTGGGCCTGGGCGATCAGTGTCGAGCCACCGGGCAGGATGAAGTTCTCCAACGGTCCCACTTCTTCGTTCCATGCATCGATGGCTGCTTCCAGGCGCTCGACTTCCAGCATGTTCAAGGCCTGATAAGCCGGCATCGCCAGTTCACCGCCCAGGTCGAACAGCCGATGCTGACAAGGCGCCAAGACCTCGATCAGCTCCTGTAGCGCCGGATATTCAGCAGCCTCTACCGCGAGGCTGGCGAGCAACAATCCCAACTGACTGTTGAGCGTGTCCACCTCGCCAATGGCCTCGACCCGTGGATGGTCCTTGGCTACACGGCGACCATCCCCCAACCCGGTCTCACCTTTGTCGCCGGTGCGGGTGTAAATCTTCGACAGGCGAAAACCCATGTTCAGCGCTCCAGTTGTTTGTGTTCCTGCGGCGCCATTGAGGTGCCGGTCAATGGCAGGCGCAAGGTGAAGCAGGTGCCCTGGCCCGGCGCCGACTGCACTTCCATCTGGCCCTTGTGATTATTGGTGATGATGAAATACGACACCGACAGCCCCAGCCCGGTCCCTTGGCCGATTTCCTTGGTGGTGAAGAACGGCTCGAAGGTGCGTTTGCGTACGTTCTCGCTCATGCCGATGCCGTTGTCCTCCACCTGGATCTCTGCCCACGGTGGGTTCAGCCGCGTGCGCAGGATAATGCGCCCGGGTTCGCTGTCGTCCTGGCGTTGATGGATCGCCTGGGCGGCGTTTTTCAGCAGGTTGAGCAGCACCTGCTCCAGCTCGTTGGCGGTGCCGGGCACCGGGCCCAGGTTGGGGTCGAACTGCCGGATGATCGCCTGGCCCTTGAAATCGAAACCGATTGCCAGGTCGAAGTCGTTGCCGGCGATCTCCACCGCCTGGTCGATCAGTGCCGGCAGGTCGCAGGGGGCCATCTGCCGGGTGCTGCGCCGGCTGAAGCTGAGCATGTGGGTGACGATTTTCGCCGCCCGGGCGCCGGCCTGCTGGATGCCGTCGAGCAACTGCGGGATTTCCCGGCTTTGCAGGTAAAGGTTCACCCTTTGCAGTTCGATATTCAGTTGTTCGGCCTGTTCGATGTTCTTCGGCAGCTCCGGCGACAGGCGTCGGCGGATGTTTTGCACGTTGTGCAGGATGGCTCCCAGCGGGTTGTTGATTTCATGGGCCATGCCCGCCGCAAGACCGCCGACCGAGAGCATCTTTTCTGATTGCACCATCATTTCTTCCAGCGACAGGCGTTGGGTGATGTCATCGATGCGGATCACCACGCCGCGTCCGGCGCCGCCCATCAGTGGATAGAAAGTGAGGGCGTAGTGCCGGGCCTCGTCGTCCTTGGTCCAGGTGACGCGTTCGATCTTCGCCACCGTGTGCTGTTCGACCGTTTGCTTGAGCTGCGGCAGGTAAGGCTTCAGCGGTTCGAAGGCGAGGAAGATCGGCTGGTTCAGCGCTTCGTCCAGGCGTGTGCCGGAGAGGGCGCTGGCTTCTTGGTTCCATTGGGTGACGTAGAGCTGTTCGTCGAGGGCGATCAGGGCCGAGGGCATGGAGTCGATAATGCTGTTGAGGTAGTTCTGGAAACCGGTGAGCTTTTTCTCGATCTTGCTGCGCACCTGGACTTCCAGCTCCAGTTTGCGATTGGTGTGGCGGGTTTCTTCCGCCAGGCCCTGGGCCTGGTCGTAGGCGGCCTGGGAGTCGTCACGCGCGCGCTTGAGTTGCTGCTCCCGGGCTTCGATCCGCGAGAGCATGGTGTTGAACGCCTCGGCCAGGCTGCCGATTTCGTCGTGGTTGCCGCGGGCGGCGCGCAGGGAATAGTTCTCCTCGCGGGTGACCTGGCGCGACAGTTCCTCGAGCTGATGAATCGGCTGGGTGATCAGGCGTTTGATCTGCTGGGCAATGACCAGCCAGAGCAACACGCTGAAAATCAGGATGCCGAGGCTGGCGGTCAGGGTGCCGGTGTAGAACGCCGTCGGCAGTTCGCTGCTGGCCACCAGCAACAGATGACCCGGCGCCGTCCCCGGGCGGGGCAGGGTGATGACCTGATTGCTGCGAAACTCACTGGCTTGCCACGCCTGCATGTGGCGGTAATGGTCCGGCAGCTTGAGCTTTTCGCCCTGTTGCAGTTGCGCCAGGCGTGCGCCCTCGCCGTCATACAACGCAGCGGCCCGCAACGGCGCGTAGCTGTTGAGTTCATCCAGCAGGCGCTGGGCGGTCTGGGGCGACTGCAGGGCATCGGCGATCAGGCTCGGGTTGGCCACCAGCCGACCGATGGTCTGCAGGGCCTGGGGCGCCATGCTTTCCTGGGAAATGTAATAGGCGGCGCTGATAAAGGTCAGGTTGGCCACCAGCAGGACGGTGGTCAACAACACCAGCAGGGCGGCCAGCAGTTTCTGGCCGACCGGGAGGTTTTCAAGGCGCTGGCGCAATGGCATCGGACTCTTCGTTTAAAAGGAACACGAGGGCCAGCGTAGCCGCTGCTCAGTCGCCGGGCAATCCGAGGTTGTTCAAGTGGGTAATCAGTCGCTGCCGCAATTGTTCCAGGTGTGGCACCGGTAACCGGTGGCGCTCGGCAACCTTGCAAGCGTGGCCGAGCAGGTAGCTGATTTCGGTGCGGCGGCCATGGGCGACGTCCTGGTACATCGAGGAGTAGTTGGCGGCGGTGGCCTGGATGACCCGTTCGACTTCCGGCTGCAAGTCTTCGGCCGCCATGGGCTGGCCGCAGCGTTCCAGCAGGTCCGTGAGTTCCGCGCAGAGGGTCGCCACTTCGCAGTGATGCGCCTGCAGGCCGCCGTTCTTGCAGTGGTGCAGGACGGTCAGAGGGTTGATGGCACAGTTGAGCGCCAGTTTGCGCCAGAGCCGGGTGAGGATGTCAGCCGTCCATTCGTGGGGTATGGCGGCGGCGGTGAGGTCGTCCAGCCAGATCGGTGCCACCGGGTGCGCGGGGTCACCCAGCCAGGTGTAGCCGTGGCCGGCAAACACCACGCGCCAGTCACCGTCGCGGAATGCCCCTTCGGTACTGGAGGCACTGATGCAACGGGCCAGGGGTATACGATTGGCGACCGCGTCCTGACTGCCCAGGCCGTTCTGCAGCAGGATCAGTTCCGCGTCGGCGCTCAGGCGATGGGCCACAGAAGCCACGGCCGCTTCGGCGTCATAGGCTTTGCAGGCCAGGAGCAGGCGTTTGATCGGCTCGGGGGCGTCGGCTGTTTGCCCGGGGACCGGGTAATGTTGGGCCTGGCCCTGTTCCACTAGCGTCAGACCGCCGGCGGCCCGATAGGCCTGCAAGCGTTGTTCATTGCGCAGTACCAGCCGAACCGGCAAACCGGCCCGGGCCAGGCGCGTCGCCCACAACGTACCGAGGCTGCCGGCCCCCAGGACATGCCAGGTAGTAGGCATCAGTTTTTTACTCGGTTTGGCGCAGGCATCTGGGGGCTCGCAGTGTCGACAGGAAAAGACCCGTTATAATGAGCCCGATTTTAACCACAAGCCAAGCACGCGCCTTTGTTACGGGCGCGTCTTTTTTATTGGAGAACACTACATGCCGTCATTCGACGTGGTATCCGAACTGGACAAACACGAAGTCACCAACGCCGTTGAAAACGCCGTCAAGGAACTCGACCGTCGTTATGACCTCAAGGGCAAGGGCAGTTTCGAGTTCAAGGAGAAGGACCTGACCGTCAACCTGACCGCCGAGGCCGACTTTCAGCTTGAGGCAATGATCGAGATCCTCAAGCTGGCCCTGGTCAAGCGCAAGATCGACGTTCAGTGCCTTGAGGTCAAGGATGCCTATGCCTCGGGCAAGCTGATGAAGCAGGAAGCCGTGCTCAAGGAAGGCATCGACAAGGAACTGGCGAAGAAAATCGTTGCTCATATCAAGGACGCCAAGCTCAAGGTGCAAGCCGCCATCCAGGGCGAGCAAGTACGCGTCACTGGCAAAAAGCGTGATGACTTGCAGGAAGCCATCGCGGCACTGCGGGGCAAGGAATTCGGCATGCCTTTGCAGTTCAATAACTTCCGCGACTGATACCCGGTGCACAGAGGCATTGTGGGGAGCGGGCAAACGCTCTTTCACAATGCTTCGCCCGGTCTTTCGTGGTTATGGCAATAGAAGGAGAGGTAGATGGACTTGAACGCTGAAGTGGACAACTTGATCAAGGCGTCCGAGGCCTGGATCCCCATGATCATGGAGTATGGCAGCCGGGTGCTGCTGGCGGTGGTGACGCTGGCCATTGGCTGGTGGCTGATCAACAAGGTAACCCGCAAACTCGGCGGGCTGTTGGCACTGCGCAATGCCGACCTGGCGCTGCAAGGGTTCATCAGCAATCTGGCGAACATCATCCTCAAGATCCTGCTGATCGTCAGCGTGGCGTCGATGATCGGCATTGAAACCACCTCGTTCATCGCGGCCATCGGTGCGGCAGGCCTGGCGATCGGCCTGGCATTGCAGGGCAGTCTGGCGAACTTCGCCGGTGGTGTGTTGATTCTGTTGTTCCGCCCGTTCCGCATCGGTGACTGGATCGAAGCTCAAGGCGTGGCTGGTACGGTCGACAGCATCCAGATCTTTCACACCGTGATTCGCACTGGTGACAACAAAACTGTCATCGTGCCCAACGGCAACCTGTCGAACGGCATCATCACCAACACCAATCGCCAGCCGACCCGCAAAGTCGTGTTCGATGTCGGCGTGGATTACCAGGCCGACCTGCAAAAGGCTCGCGAAGTATTGTTGGAGCTGGCCAAGGACGAGCGTGTACTGGCCGATCCAGCGCCTGAGGCGGTGATTTCCACCCTGGGCGACAGTTCGATCACGGTGTCGTTGCGGGTATGGGTCAAAACGGCCGATTACTGGAGCGTGATGTTCATGTTCAATGAACAGGCCCGGGATCGTTTGAAGGACGCGGGAATTGATATTCCGTTTCCGCAGCGGGTTATTCGTATGGTCCACGAAGGGGCTGCGCAGTAACGCTTTGAATGCATGAGCTGATTGTTAGTTAGCTTGCTAATTACGAAGTTGCTTTTAAGCTGACCTGTAATGGGCACAAAAAAACCGCTCACCTGAATCAGGTGAGCGGTTTTTTATTTGTTGCCGGTGTAACTATCGAATGACCGCTGAATTACAAGATGCTCAGAGGGTATTCGACGATGAAGCGGAAGTCGTTGTTGTCGTTGCCAACACCGGTGCTTCCACGATAGAACGCGCTACGAACGCGGAAAGACAGGTCTTTGGCTGGACCGCTTTGCATAACGTACTTGGTTTCGATGTCGAGCTCGTGTTCTTTTGCGTCATCGTTAGTGCCGGTGTCAATGTTGTCACCGGTGATGTAACGAGTCATGAAGCTCAGGCCAGGAACGCCGTAGGTTTTCATGTTCAGGTCGTAGCGAGCCTGCCAGGAGCGTTCGTCTTTATTGTTGAAGTCGGAGTACTGGACGGAGTTGGCGAGGAAAATAGTGCCGTTGCCGTCAGCGCCATATTTGTAGCCTGCGTCGCCGGTTGAGCGTTGGTGAGCGAGGGTGAATTTGTGGGCGCCAAGGCTGTAAGCCGCTGCGAGGGACCAGATGCGGTTGTCAGCCTCACCGGCGAGCTCTTGACCTTCGCCCTTCGTGTCGTAGCCGTTGAAGTCGAAGTTCAACGACTGATCTTCGTTGATTGGAAGGGTGTAGTTGAGGTTGAGGTATTTCTTTTTGTAGAAATCTTCAATATCGGAAGCAGCTACACCACCTACAAAATTGTCGGTGAACTGATAGGTTGCACCAGCAATGTTAGCGGATTTAAGGCCGGTGCCGTTGATGGTGTCGCGGCCCATGGCAGTCTGATCGCTCAGGGAGGTGAAGCGACCTGCGCTCAGTTCCAGGCCCTTGATTTCGTTGCTGGTGATCAAGGTGCCGGTGGCAACTTCCGGCAGCAGGCGGCTGTCGTCGGTGGCGAACACTGGGCTGCTGGTGAACTGGTTACCGTATTTCAGGACTGTGTCGGACAGACGGAATTTAACCGCGCCGCCAGCCTTCGATTGAGTCTTTTCCAGATTGTCACTGCTGTCCTGGGCGAACAAGCCGTTACCAGCACGACCAGTGCCGCCGTCGAAGCGGACGGAGCCCAATGCGAAAGCGTCAACGCCTACGCCGACGGTACCTTGGGTAAAGCCCGACTCGTAGATAGCGCGTACGCCGAGGCCGGCTTCTTCACGATAACTTTGTTCGTCGCTATCGTTGTTCTTCCAATCACGATTCATGTACAGCATACGGCTCAGAACGTTCAGGCTCTGATCTTCAAAAAAGCCCTTGGATTCTTCCTGGGAAGAGGCCATTGCGAACTGCGAGGTACTGGCCGAAACAGCCAGTGCGATCATGCTCCACTTCATCACGCGCATCGTGATTTGCTCCTTTGGTTTTTAGAAGAGTCTTGCCGTCCCACCTGTTTTTTTATCTGGGCGGCTCTTTCTTTTTGTGTCGGCGCGAACTTATATCACGACGACATTCATTGGCGATACTTGCCCATCCAATCTTTCAGCTTCTTTACGACCCTGTCGCCAATGGCTCGATCCATGTCGTATTTGGGCTGTTCCGGCGCAATCGGACTCACAACTCGAAGTTGCTTCTTTTTTTCCGGCGTCGGTGTAAAGAGTCCTTTGTTACTGCGCTTGAAGCTCCCTGTGGGCAACCTTGCCACTTTATTTATAGGCCCGCAGGTTTTCGCTTCCGGCGATGCCCTGCAGGCGATATGGGGATGAATGCAACAAGCATGCTCAAACCCGGATTTTGTTCACGTTTTTTTCACATTCTCCATTTTTGCATGGTGAAACCTCATGAAACCGGGCTCCAAAGGCCTTGTTTTAAATGAGGTTGACTGCTGTGGCGCTCTCGTGTTTAGAACCGCTAAACGCTGCGAGACAACCAAAAACGTTACCGGTTCACCCTCTCAGTGAGTAGATCACGGATGCTTCGTGCACTGAGCGTAGACGCGTTGTGCTGTTTTGGTGCAAAAAATCTCTACCTTGTACGAAAATTTTACAGGCTCAGTGCAAGAGGCAGTGCTCGCAGCGCCCGTCTCAGGCCTATGTGTTACCGGCCGCGCTGAGTTGGTGCGCGTACTGGAAAAAAAGCCTCGGACAGGGTCATGACAGTACGCAGTGAACCCTTCGACGTTCAAGGGTATGCTGCGGCTCTATGTCCCCCTCAGGCCCGCTGAGTCGGGCAAAATCGATAACCAGCGAGGAGTGCGCGCGGTGTTTGCTTTAGATCCACAACTGCAACAAGACACGTTAGTCATGGGTGACTTCCCGCTGTGCCGGTTGCTCTTGTCCAACGATTCCAATTACCCGTGGTTCATCCTCGTGCCGCGACGGGAAAATATCAGCGAATTGTTTCAATTGGATGACGCCGACCAGCGGCAGCTGTGGAAGGAAACCACGGCCCTGGCCGAAACCCTCAAGGACTCCTTCAATGCTGACAAGCTGAACGTTGCAACCTTGGGTAACGTCGTCAGTCAGTTGCACATGCACGTCATCGTGCGCAAGCGTGATGACGCGGCCTGGCCAGCGCCGGTCTGGGGCAAACACCCGGCCAGGTCGTATACTGCTGAACAGGTGAAGGTCATTCGCGACCGATTGCGAGCGGCCCTGACCGATGATTTCAAGTTTCTGGAGGGTTGAAACCATGAACCTTGAAGAGCGTGTAACGGATCTGGAAAGTCGCCTGGCGTTTCAGGATGACACTATCCAGGCATTAAATGACGTGCTGGTGGAGCAGCAGCGAGTGGTCGAGCGTCTGCAGCTGCAAATGGCCGCGTTGCTCAAGCGCCAGGAAGAGATGGCCGGGCAATTCGAAACCTTCGAAGAAGAAGCGCCTCCGCCTCACTACTGACCGACCGGAACGACAGGCAATAAAAAACCGCGAGCAGCCAGGCTGCATCGCGGTTTTTTTACGCTTGGGATCAGCGGCGCGGTAGCGCGGCGATCACATCTTCGGCCTGCAGGCCCTTGTCGCGGTTCATCACGGAGAACTCCACGCGCTGGCCTTCGACCAGAACGCGGTGGCCTTCACCACGAATGGCTCGGAAATGCACAAAGATGTCATCGCCGGAGTCGCGGGAGATGAAACCGAACCCCTTGGAAGTGTTGAACCACTTCACGGTGCCGGTATCGCGGTTGGACATGTCGTAGTTTTGCGGTGCGGCGGCCGGTGACGACTTCTTGTAGAAGCTGACAGCCAGGTGCAATGCCACGGCGAGCAGTGATGCGGCCAGGCTGAACAGCACGGCCGGTTGACCGGCGATTTGCGGCATGGGTGCCAGCAGGGTCAGGGTTTGCAGGGCAACGGCCAACACCAGCAAGGCGCTGACCAGGTTTTGCAGTTGATGACGTGGGCCTTTGTTCCAGTAGGGGATAACAGGTGCAAGGGTCAGGTTGAGCAGGCCGAAAAAGGCCAGGTAAAGCGCATCGGGATGTTGCAGGTAAGGCGTGGCTTCGGAACCCAGGCTAGGGATGAAGGACAGCAGCAGGGCAGCTGCGCCCATTAGCAAGTGGACGATTTTCAACATTTTGATTGACTCACGGTTAAGACGGATCACAAGGAAGAGCTGATCGGGGCGGTTCGCTTCGGAACAATAGAGAGGCGTTGGACACATTCCCGAATCAGCCTATGCGCCATGCCCGGAAAAATAGGCGTAGCGACACACTGCCTATTTAACAGCAAAGCCCCGACCTTCTCAAACCCGTTACGGGGGGCGGACCGCGCTGTTCGTCGGCGCAAGGTATCAGGCAAGGGCGTGAAATCTCCCGCCTCGTCGGAACCGTCCGGTGTTGCGGCTTGTCGGTTCAGGAGGGCTGGCGATTTGTCGCAGGCTGGCGGCGGTAACACCGGCTAGAGTGCAAGGGCCGCTGTCGAATTCATCACCGCAGGAGATCAACCAACATGGCAATTGATATCGGGATCAGTGAAGAAGATCGCAAATCCATCGTCGAGGGGCTTTCACGGCTGCTGTCGGACACTTACGTTCTGTACCTCAAGACCCATAATTTTCACTGGAACGTCACGGGGCCGATGTTTCGCACCCTGCACCTGATGTTCGAGGAGCAATACAACGAACTGGCGCTGGCGGTGGACCTGATTGCCGAACGCATTCGTGCCCTCGGCTTTCCTGCGCCGGGCGCTTACGCCGTGTATGCACGCTTGTCTTCTATCAAGGAAGAAGAAGGCGTGCCTGGCGCCGAAGACATGATCCGCCAGTTGGTCGAGGGGCAGGAAGCCGTGACGCGTACGGCCCGTAGCATCCTTCCTTTATCGGACAAGGTCAGTGACGAACCGACCACCGATCTGCTGACCCAGCGCATGCAGGTCCATGAAAAAACCGCATGGATGTTGCGCTCGCTGCTGGAAGACCGGTAAGCGCCGGGCCGGGCGATGACGGAGGGGCTGGCATTATCGCTGGCTCTTTGTGTAGGACGTCGTAATTCGTCGCCTGCCTGCTGCTGGCTTGTCCTACGCCGATGGTCATAAAGTCATCTGGATCTGGCGATGCCGTTGAGCTTCCATAGAGCCACAGATTGGTTGTTCCAATTGAGAGGTTCGTATGGCAAAGGAGTGTCAACGGTATGATTCAAGGAAAGGAACCCGGGGAGGGTGTGCATGGGCGCTTTCAGCCCATTACCATCGACCCGTTCGTCCGGGGGTTCGACATGCAACTGGCCCGGCCCCTGTCCCGATCGATCCGCCTGAACGGGTTCGCCACCTGTCTTCGGCTCGAGCAGGTCTATTGGGATATTCTCGGTGACATGGCCCAGCTCAACAGCTGTTCCATCAGTACTCTGCTGTCCCATGTGGACCGGGAAGTGCACCTGCGCCATGGCGGGGTACGCAACTTCAGCGGTTTAGTGCGCGTGGTTTGCGTGGTGCACAGTTTGAAAGAGGCTGGGACAGCGGTCGTGGGGCGACATTGGCGTGATGAATGCGTGGCGCCTGTCAGTGGCTGAGACCGACCGGTAACGGCCTGTGCCGTCTTACGGCTGCACAGGCCGCATTTAATGGATATAATCCCGCTCTTTGCCGCAAAGCCCAGCCTTTGCGCGAGTAACCTGATCGCCGAGACAACCCCCATGCCGATGTACGACTATCAATGTGCTTCCTGTGGTCATCAGATGGAAGCCATTCAAAAGATCAGCGCGGCACCGCTGGTCGACTGCCCTGCCTGTCAGGCGCCGGAACTGAAAAAGATGCTGTCCATGCCAGGTTTCCGCCTCGGTGGCACCGGCTGGTATGAAACCGACTTCAAGACCGGCGCCAAGAAGAACCTGGCCGGTGGCGACAAAGCTGACTGAGTTGAACACGCGCGAGCTCTTGCACGGGCAGGGCCTCCAACCGAATTTCGAATTACGAGAAGTGAAACCACTACCATGATGCGCAGCCATTATTGCGGCCAACTGAACGAAAGCCTGGAAGGTCAGGAAGTTACTCTTTGCGGATGGGTCCATCGTCGCCGTGACCATGGCGGGGTGATTTTCCTCGATATCCGTGATCGTGAAGGCCTGGCCCAAGTGGTGTTCGACCCGGACCGCGCTGAAACCTTCGCCGCCGCCGACCGCGTGCGCAGCGAATACGTGGTCAAGATCACCGGCAAGGTACGCCTGCGTCCGGCCGGTGCCGGCAACGCCAACATGGCCTCGGGCATGATCGAAGTGCTGGGCTACGAGCTGGAAGTGCTCAACGAAGCGGAAACCCCGCCGTTCCCGCTCAACGAATACTCCGACGTGGGCGAAGAAACCCGCCTGCGCTATCGCTTCATTGACCTGCGTCGCCCGGAAATGGCCGAGAAGCTGCGTCTGCGTTCGCGCATGACCACCAGCATCCGTCGTTACCTGGACGAGAACGGCTTCCTCGACGTCGAGACGCCGATCCTGACCCGTGCAACGCCGGAAGGTGCTCGCGACTACCTGGTGCCAAGCCGTACCCACCCCGGCAGCTTCTTCGCCTTGCCGCAATCGCCGCAGCTGTTCAAGCAACTGCTGATGGTGGCCGGCTTCGACCGCTACTACCAGATCGCCAAGTGCTTCCGCGACGAAGACCTGCGTGCCGACCGTCAGCCTGAGTTCACTCAGATCGACATCGAGACCAGCTTCCTCGACGAAAAAGACATCATGGGCCTGACCGAAGGCATGATCCGCAACCTGTTCAAGGAAGTGCTGGGTCTGGAATTCGGCGAGTTCCCGCACATGACCTTCGAAGAAGCCATGCGCCGCTACGGTTCCGACAAGCCGGACCTGCGCAACCCGCTGGAACTGGTGGACGTGGCCGATCAGCTCAAGGAAGTCGATTTCAAGGTGTTCAGCGGCCCGGCCAACGACCCGAAATGCCGGATCGCGGCCCTGCGTGTGCCAGGCGGGGCAAGCATGCCGCGCAAGCAGATCGACGACTACACCAAGTTCGTCGGCATCTACGGTGCCAAGGGGTTGGCGTACATCAAGGTCAACGAGCGCGCGGCGGGTGTTGACGGCCTGCAATCGCCGATCGTGAAAAACATCCCTGAAGCCAACCTGAACGTGATCCTCGATCGCGTGGGCGCGGTTGATGGCGACATCGTGTTCTTCGGCGCTGACAAGGCCAAGATCGTCAGCGAAGCCTTGGGCGCGCTGCGCATCAAGCTGGGTCACGATCTCAAGCTGCTGACCTGCGAATGGGCGCCGATGTGGGTCGTCGACTTCCCGATGTTCGAAGAGAACGACGACGGCAGTTTCTCCGCGCTGCACCACCCGTTCACCGCGCCGAAGTGCTCACCTGAGGAGTTGGAGGCCAACCCGGCCACCGCTCTGTCACGTGCTTACGACATGGTTTTGAACGGCACCGAGCTGGGTGGCGGTTCGATCCGTATCCATCGCAAGGAAATGCAACAGGCGGTCTTCCGTCTGCTGGGCATCAGTGAAGCGGAACAGGAAGAGAAATTCGGCTTCCTGCTCGATGCTCTGAAGTACGGTGCACCGCCCCACGGTGGCCTGGCCTTTGGCCTGGACCGCCTGGTGATGCTGATGACCGGCGCCCAGTCGATTCGTGAAGTGATCGCGTTCCCGAAAACCCAGAGCGCGGCCGATGTCATGACCCAGGCTCCGGGTGTAGTGGATGCCAAGGCACTGCGCGAGTTGCACATCCGTCTGCGTGAACAGCCAAAGGCTGAGTAAGGCCGACACCTGAAGGCGCATCTTCGGATGCGCCTTTTCATTGGGGTCGATATTTCTGGTTGCCGGCTACTGTGCGAGCGCAGGGCGGGCAATGTTGCAAAGAGAAACCGGAGCGAGTTATGGCAGGTCATTCCAAGTGGGCGAACATCAAGCACCGCAAAGAACGTCAGGATGCCAAGAGGGGCAAGATATTCACCAAGTGGATCCGTGAGCTGACGGTCGCTGCCCGCCAGGGTGGCGGTGATCCAGGTTCCAACCCGCGCTTGCGCCTGGCCCTGGACAAGGCGCTGGGGGCGAACATGAGTCGCGACATCATCGACCGCGCTATCGCCCGCGGCGCGGGTGCGACCGAAGCCGATAATGTGGAAGAGCTGACCTACGAGGGTTACGGCCCCGGTGGCGTAGCGGTGATGGTCGAGTGCATGACCGACAACCGCAACCGCACCGCCGCCGCCGTGCGTCACGCCTTCAGCAAATGCGGGGGTAACCTGGGCACCGACGGTTCGGTGGCGTACCTGTTCGAGCGCAAGGGGCAGATCAGCTTCGCGCCGGGCCTCGATGAAGATGCCCTGACGGAGGCGGCCCTGGAAGCCGACGCCGATGACGTGGTCAGTCATGAAGACGGTTCCTTCGACGTGTTCACCTCGTTCGCCAGCTTCTACGCCGTGCGCAATGCCCTGGAGGCTGCCGGTTTCAAGCCGGCCGACGCGGAAATCGTCATGCAGCCGACCACCAGCGCCGAACTGGACCTGGAGGGTGCCGAGAAGGTGCTCAAGCTGATCGACATGCTCGAAGACCTGGACGATGTGCAGAATGTCTACTCTAACGCGGACATTCCTGAAGCGGTCGCTGAACAGCTTGGCTGATAGCGTTGTTGGTACAGCGATCTTGTTCAGTTATGCGTAGGTGCTTTATGTGGGAGCGAGCCTGCTCGCGATAGCGAGGGTCCAGCTTGCAAAGATGTTGCAGTGATACCCCTATCGCGAGCAGGCTCGCTCCCACAGATTCAAACACTTCATCTCCAAACCGTAGGCGTTATGACTTTAATCCTTGGTATCGACCCCGGTTCGCGCATCACCGGCTACGGCGTGGTTCGTGATACCGGGCGCGGCTGCGTGTACGTCGCGTCAGGCTGTATCCGCACCGGTGCCGGTGAGTTGCACGAGCGCTTGCAGATCGTTTATCGCGGCGTGCGTGAAGTCATCCAGACCTACGGCCCGGTCACCATGGGCATTGAAAAGGTCTTCATGGCGCGTAACGCCGATTCTGCCCTGAAGCTGGGGCAGGCTCGTGGGGCGGCCATTGTGGCCGGTGCCGAGGAGAACCTGGAAATCGCCGAATACACCGCGACCCAGGTCAAGCAGGCAGTCGTTGGAACGGGTGCGGCGAACAAGGAACAGGTGCAAATGATGGTGATGCATCTGCTGAAACTGGTCAGCAAGCCGCAGATCGATGCCTCCGACGCCCTGGCCATCGCCATTTGCCATGCCCATACCCGTTCCAGCCTGTTGCCGCATGGCCTGGGAGCCGCACGCAGTCGTGGCGGGCGCCTGCGTCTCTGATAGCATCAGCGCAATCTTTCGTGAGCCCGAGCATTTTGCGCCTGTGTCGTCGGCCTCCATGCTCTGGCCGTTACTCGCCAGCCCACGGCTGGCCTACGCCCAAGGATCTGAAACGTGATTGGACGCTTGCGCGGCACCCTGGCTGAAAAACAGCCGCCGCACCTGATTCTGGATGTAAATGGCCTGGGTTATGAGCTGGAAGTGCCCATGACCACCTTGTATCGCTTGCCGTCGGTCGGTGAACCGCTGACGCTGCACACCCATTTGGTCGTGCGCGAGGATGCGCAGTTACTCTATGGTTTCGTCGGCAAGCGCGAGCGGGATTTTTTCCGCGAGCTGATTCGTCTCAACGGCGTCGGTCCGAAACTGGCCCTGGCCTTGATGTCGAGCCTGGAAGTCGACGAACTGGTGCGCTGCGTGCAGTCCCAGGACACTTCGGCCCTGACCAAGGTGCCAGGTGTCGGCAAGAAAACCGCCGAGCGCCTGTTGGTTGAGCTCAAGGACCGTTTCAAGGCCTGGGAAGCGGTGCCGGCCATGTTCGCGCTGGTGCCTAACCAGCCGGACGCGCCAGCGCCCGCCGTCAGCGCGGAAAACGATGCGGTCACCGCACTGATCTCCCTGGGTTACAAGCCGCAGGAGGCCAGCAAGGCGATTTCCGCTATCAAGGAAAAAGGCTTGAGCACCGAAGACATGATTCGTCGTGCCCTGAAGGGAATGATTTAAGTGATTGAAGCCGATCGTCTGATCGCCGCCACGGGTGCCCCCCGTGACCGTGAAGAAGTACAAGACCGTGCGATTCGTCCCGTCAGTCTGGCCGATTACATCGGTCAGCCGGCGGTTCGCGAGCAAATGGAACTGTTTATCCAGGCGGCCCGTGGGCGCAGCGAGTCCCTGGACCATACCTTGATCTTCGGCCCACCCGGTTTGGGCAAGACCACCCTGGCCAACATCATCGCCCAGGAGATGGGCGTGTCGATCAAGAGCACGTCCGGGCCGGTCCTCGAGCGTCCGGGTGACCTGGCGGCGCTGCTGACCAATCTTGAGCCCCATGATGTGCTGTTCATCGACGAAATCCACCGGCTATCGCCGATCGTCGAGGAAGTGCTGTACCCGGCGATGGAGGATTTCCAGCTCGACATCATGATTGGCGAGGGGCCGGCGGCCCGTTCCATCAAGCTCGATCTGCCGCCGTTCACCCTGGTGGGCGCCACGACCCGCGCCGGCATGTTGACCAACCCGCTGCGGGACCGCTTCGGGATCGTCCAGCGCCTGGAGTTCTACAACAACGCCGATCTGGCGACGATCGTCGGCCGCTCGGCCGGCATTCTCGGGTTGCCGCTGGACCCGGATGGCGCTTATGAGATCGCCCGGCGGGCGCGGGGTACACCGCGGATCGCCAACCGGCTGTTGCGTCGGGTCCGGGATTTTGCCGAAGTTCGCGCCAAGGGCCACATCACCAAACCGATTGCCGACCTGGCGTTGAACCTGCTGGACATCGACGAGCGTGGTTTCGACCACCAGGACCGGCGCCTGCTGCTGACCATGATCGAGAAGTTCGACGGCGGTCCGGTGGGCGTGGACAGCCTGGCGGCGGCCATCAGCGAAGAGCGCCATACCATCGAAGATGTGCTGGAACCGTACCTGATCCAGCAGGGCTACATCATGCGCACCCCTCGCGGGCGTGTGGTGACGCGTCACGCCTATCTGCATTTCGGCTTAAACATCCCGACACGAATGGGTGAGATGCCGGTGGTAGACGAATTCCTCGATGCCGTGGACGATTGAACGACCTCTGTGCAGCGACTTTTTTCAGGTTCGTGCTGTCCCAGACGACACCCGGAGCGTCATTGCATTTCGAGAATGAAAAAACAGTTGCCTGGCCGATTGGCAACCTGAGGAGTAAGCACTAGAGTATGCGCGCGCAAAACGGGCTGGAGTCGTTCGCACATCGCTGTCGCGTTTATTACGAGGACACCGATGCCGGCGGCATCGTTTACTACGTCAATTACCTCAAGTTTATGGAACGGGCTCGAACCGAACGGCTGCGGGAACTGGGTTTTGCCCAATCCGCGCTGGTGGGAGAGGACCTGTTATTCGTCGTGCATTCCAGCGAAGCGCGCTACCACGCGCCGGCGCGACTGGACGACGAGCTTCTGGTAAGTGCCGATGTCATCGAATTGAACCGTGTCAGCCTGCGCTTCAAGCAGCAGGTCAGGCGGGCTACGGATAATGCGCTGCTCTGTGAAGGGCAGTTTCTGGTGGCCTGTGTGCGCACCCATAGTTTGAAACCCCGGGCCATTCCCGAAGCTCTACGTGCGGCCTTTGCCGGCGTGAGCGGCGCCGGTACATACTCAGAGCAGGAGATAAAGCGTGGAAGCTAACGTCGTCGACCATTCCTCCATGTGGAGCCTGGTCAGCAATGCCAGCGTTGTGGTGCAGTTGGTAATGCTGATCCTGGTAGCCGCATCGGTGACCTCATGGATCATGATCTTTCAGCGCAGCAATATGCTGCGCGCCGGTCGTCGAGCCTTGGAGAGCTTCGAGGAGCGCTTCTGGTCCGGTATCGACCTGTCCAAACTCTACCGCCAGGCCGGCAGCAACCCGGATCCGGACTCGGGGGTCGAGCAGATCTTCCGTGCCGGCTTCAAGGAGTTCTCCCGTCTGCGCCAGCAACCAGGCGTGGACCCTGAGGCGGTGATGGAAGGCGTGGCCCGTGCCATGCGCGTCGCCATCTCCCGCGAGGAAGAAAAACTCGAGCAGGGCCTGCCATTCCTGGCCACCGTTGGTTCGGTCAGCCCGTATATCGGCCTGTTCGGTACCGTCTGGGGGATCATGAACTCCTTCCGTGGCCTGGCCACTGCCCAGCAAGCGACCCTGGCCACCGTGGCCCCGGGTATCGCCGAGGCACTGATTGCCACCGCCATCGGTCTGTTCGCGGCCATCCCGGCTGTTATCGCCTACAACCGCTTTGCTGCCCGCAGCGAAACGCTGACCAGCCGTTACTACACCTTCGCCGATGAATTCCAGGCGATCCTGCACCGCAAAGTGCACACCAGCGAAGAATAAGCAGGTATTTCCCAATGGCTTTAATCGCTCGAGCCCGAAAAAAGCGCAAGCCGGTTGCCGAGATGAACGTGGTGCCCTACATCGACGTGATGTTGGTGCTGCTGGTCATCTTCATGGTGACCGCGCCGATGCTCAATCAGGGCGTGAAGGTTGATCTGCCCAAGGTTTCCAGTGAAGCCTTGCCGCAGGACAACGACACCCAGGTCCTGACCATTTCGATCAAGGCTGACAAGACCTACTACTGGAACCTTGGCAGCGAAGTCGACACCGAGAAGCAGCAGGACCGGGCCATGACCTTGCCGCAGATGACCGATGCGGTGACCAAGATCATCAACGCCGGCAACAGCAACGGCAAACGCACCCAGGTCTTCATTCGCGGCGACAAGACCGTCGACTACGGTGCGGTGATGGGCGCCATGGGCGGCCTGCAGAAAGCCGGGGTCGGTAATGTTGGCTTAATCACTGAGGCGCCCTGATGCAGCAACAGCGAGAGCCGTCCGCCTCGGAAAGCTACTTCTGGCCTAGTGTCTGGGCAATTGGCCTGCATGTGCTGGTGTTTGGCATGCTGTTCGTCAGTTTTGCCATGACTCCGGAGCTGCCGCCGGCCAAGCCGATCGTGCAGGCGACCCTGTATCAGCTCAAGTCCAAGAGCCAGGCCACCACGCAGACCAACCAGAAGCTTGCCGGTGAGGCGAAGAAATCCGCCGCGCGCCAGACCGAAGTCGAGCAGATGGAGCAAAAGAAGGTCGAGCAGGAAGAGATAAAAGCTGCGGAACAAAAGAAAGAGCAAGCGGCTCAAAAGGCCGAAGAAGCCAAGAAGGCTGACGAAGCCAAGAAGGCCGACGAGGCGAAGAAAACCGCCGAGGCCAAAAAGGCCGAAGAAAAGAAACTGGCTGATATAGCCAAGAAAAAATCCGAAGAAGAAGCCAAGAAAGCCGCTGAAGAAGAGGCCAAGAAAGCGGCCGCTGAAGAAGCGAAGAAAAAGATTGTCGAGGACGCGAAGAAAAAAGCGGCCGAAGACGCCAAGAAGAAAGCTGAAGCTGACGAGGCGAAAAAGAAAATCGCCGAAGACGCGAAGAAGAAAGCCGCCGCCGACGCCGCCAAGAAAAAGGCTCAGGACGCAGCGCGTAAATCCGCCGAAGAGAAAAAGGCCCAGGCCTTGGCAGATTTGCTTTCCGACACGCCGCAGCGCCAGCAGGCATTGGCTGATGAGCAGGGCGATGAAGTCGCCGGCAGTTTCGATGATTTGATTCGCGCCCGAGCGGCAGAAGGCTGGGCTCGTCCACCTTCGGCACGCAAAGGCATGACTGTAGTATTGCAAATCGGCATGTTGCCCGACGGTACGGTTACCTCGGTCAGCGTGGCCAAGTCCAGCGGTGATGGCCCGTTCGACGCTTCGGCGGTCGCAGCGGTCAAGAACATTGGGCGATTGACGGAAATGCAAGGAATGAAACCGAGCGATTTTGCTCCCTATCGTTCATTCAAGATGACATTCACACCTGAGGATCTAGCCTTGTGAGAAACCTTCTTCGATCAATGCTGGTCGTTATCTGCTGCCTGGCAGGGATAGCGGTAGCAGAGGAAAAGAACATTCTGGTCACCAGCGGCAGCGATCGGGCGACCCCGATCGCCGTCGTACCGTTCGGCTGGCAGGGCGGTAGCGTCCTGCCGGACGACATGTCGGAAATCATCGGTAATGACCTGCGCAACTCGGGTTATTACGCGCCGATTCCGAAGCAGAACATGATCAGCCTGCCGACCCAGGCCAGCGAAGTCATCTATCGCGACTGGAAAGCTCTGGGCGCCCAGTACCTCATGGTCGGCAACATTGTGCCGGCCGGTGGTCGCCTGCAGGTGCAGTACACCCTGTTCAACGTCGCCACCGAGCAGCAAGTGCTGACCGGTAGTGTGTCGGGCAGCGTCGATCAACTGCGTGACATGGCGCACTACATCTCCGACCAATCGTTCGAGAAACTCACCGGCATCAAGGGTGCGTTCTCTACCCGCATGCTCTATGTGACGGCCGAACGCTTCTCTGAGAAAAACACCCGCTATACCTTGCAGCGTTCAGACTATGACGGTGCTCGTGCAGTGACCCTGCTGCAATCGCGCGAGCCGATCCTGTCGCCGCGTTTCGCCCCCGATGGCAAGCGCATCGCCTATGTTTCGTTCGAACAGAAGCGCCCGCGTATTTTCATGCAACACATTGACACCGGTCGCCGTGAGCAAATCACCAACTTCGAAGGCCTGAACGGTGCGCCAGCCTGGTCGCCGGACGGTACGCGCCTGGCATTCGTGCTGTCCAAGGACGGTAACCCGGACATCTATGTGATGAACCTGGCTTCGCGGGCGATTTCTCGCGTGACCAACGGTCCCGGCATCAACACCGAACCGTTCTGGGGCAAGGATGGCTCGACCATCTACTTCACCTCCGACCGTGGCGGCAAGCCGCAGATCTACAAGACCAGCGCCAGTGGTGGTGGTGCCGAACGCGTGACGTTCGTCGGTAACTACAACGCCAACCCTAAACTGTCGGCGGACGAAAAGACCCTGGTGATGATCCATCGCCAGGATGGCTTTACCAATTTCAAGGTGGCGGCTCAGGATCTGCAGCGCGGTAGTGTAAAGATCCTCACTGATAGCACTCTGGACGAGTCGCCTACTGTTGCGCCCAACGGCACCATGGTAATCTACGCCACCCGCCAGCAGGGCCGGGGAGTCTTGATGCTCGTGTCCATTAATGGACGCGTGAGGCTCCCGCTTCCTACCGCACAAGGCGAAGTCAGAGAACCGTCCTGGTCCCCTTACCTGAACTGACGCGGCGCAATACGTTTTACTTAACACACTGGGGTTCATTAGGAGTTTCACGATGGAAATGCTGAAGTTTGGTAAATTTGCTGCGCTGGCTCTGGCCATGGCTGTAGCTGTAGGTTGCTCGTCCAAAGGCGGCGACAACGCCGGTGAAGGCGCTGTTGATCCAAACGCTGGTTACGGCGCTAACACTGGTGCAGTTGACGGCTCCCTGAGCGAAGAAGCTGCTCTGCGCGCAATCACCACCTTCTACTTCGAATACGACAGCTCGGACCTGAAGCCAGAAGCCATGCGCGCTCTGGACGTTCACGCCAAAGACCTGAAGTCGAACGGTGCTCGCATCGTTCTGGAAGGCAACACCGACGAACGTGGTACTCGTGAGTACAACATGGCACTGGGCGAGCGTCGTGCGAAAGCCGTTCAACGCTACCTGGTACTGCAAGGTGTTTCCCCAGCTCAGCTGGAACTGGTTTCCTACGGCGAAGAGCGTCCAGTTGCTACCGGCAACGACGAGCAGTCCTGGGCTCAAAACCGTCGCGTCGAACTGCGTAAGTAATTCGTCATGCGAACGTGCCGCCGTGCTGTAACTGTTCTGGCTCTCAGCCTCGCGCCGCTTGCGGTGTGGGCTGCGGTTCCCGTGGTCGATAATGATTCCGGCTATAACAATAGCGCAAGCAATTATCCGCCTGCAGGTTACGGTACGAGCGGCGCCTATGCCGGGGGAGGGGTTTCGGCCCCTGTCTCGGCACAGGGCCAGCTGTTCAACCAACTGCAGCAAATGCAAGACCAGATTTCACGCCAGCAAGGCGCGATTGAAGTTCTGCAAAATGAAGTTTCGCGCATGAAGCAGGAAAGCCTGGAGCGATACCAGGATCTTGATCGGCGCATAGGAACCGGCGTTGCACCTGCCGCGACTCCTGAGAATTCTCCAGCCGGTGGCGACTTGAACGCCCCTGGCGCAGCCGCAGGCGCGGGAGCAACTGCTCCGGCACCTGCAGCCGGCGGTGAGCCGGCTGATCCGGCGAAGGAAAAGCTCTATTACGATGCGGCCTTCGATCTGATCAAAGCCAAGGATTTTGACAAGGCCAGCCTGGCCTTTGCCGCTTTCCTTCGCAAATACCCTAACAGCCAGTATGCGGGCAACGCCCAATATTGGCTGGGTGAAGTGAACCTGGCCAAGGGCGACCTGCAAGGTGCCGGTCAGGCCTTCGCCAAGGTCTCGCAGCTCTATCCCAAGCACGCCAAGGTGCCGGACTCGCTCTACAAGCTCGCTGACGTGGAGCGTCGCCTGGGCCACACCGACAAGGTCAAGGGCATTCTGGAGCAGGTGGTGGCCCAATACCCGGGTACCTCAGCTGCCCAATTGGCTCAGCGTGACTTGCAGCGTATGTGAGGCTGTTTGATCCGTTTCGAAGAAACCCGCGCTTGTCGCGGGTTTTTTCGTTAGAATTCACGCCCTTTTTATGAAACACGCTTCTTGGGATCTGCGCGTTGGCGGGGTTGCTGGAAGTGCCTGACGGAGGCGGACAGCCTGTTTAGCTGTTACGCCCGTGGCGACTATGCAAGACACATTGAGAATTACCGAAGTTTTTTACTCGTTGCAGGGTGAAACGCGAACGGCCGGGCTGCCCACAGTATTTGTGCGCCTCACCGGTTGCCCGTTGCGTTGCCAATACTGCGACAGTGCCTACGCCTTCAGTGGCGGCACCCTGCGCAGCCTCGACGACATCCTTGAGCAGGTGGCCGGTTTTCGCCCGCGCTACGTCTGCGTTACGGGCGGCGAACCACTGGCGCAACCCAACGCGATCCCCTTGCTCAAGCGGTTGTGCGATGCCGGTTACGAGGTATCGCTGGAAACCAGCGGCGCCTTGGACATCGCACCCGTTGATCCGCGAGTCAGCCGCGTCGTCGATCTGAAGACCCCAGGGTCCAAGGAAGCCCATCGCAATCGCTATGAGAACATCGAACTGTTGACGCCCAACGATCAGGTCAAGTTCGTTATCTGCTCGCGGGAAGATTATGACTGGGCCGTGTCCAAGCTGATTCAATACGGGCTCGACCAGCGGGCTGGCGAAGTGTTGTTTTCGCCAAGTCATCATGACTTGAACGCCCGGGAGCTGGCGGACTGGGTGGTGGCGGACAATTTGCCGGTGCGCCTGCAATTGCAGCTGCATAAATATCTTTGGAACGACGAGCCGGGGCGCTGATATGACTGAACACTCGAACATTGCAGAAAAACGTGCCGTCATCCTGTTGTCCGGCGGCCTCGATTCCGCGACGGTCGTGGCCATGGCGCGTGCCGAGGGCTACCGCTGCTACACCATGAGTTTCGATTACGGCCAGCGCCACCGCGCCGAACTGCACGCCGCCGAGCGGGTGGCCCGGGACCTGGGTGTCGTCGAACACAAGGTGATCGGCCTGAACCTCAATGGCATCGGCGGCTCGGCCTTGACCGACAGCTCCATCGACGTGCCTGAAACTCCCAGCGAAGGCATCCCGGTGACCTACGTGCCGGCACGCAACACGGTGTTCCTGTCCCTGGCCCTGGGCTGGGCGGAGGTGCTGGGTGCCCGTGATATCTTCATCGGCGTCAACGCCGTGGATTATTCCGGCTACCCGGACTGCCGTCCGGAGTTCGTCGAAGCGTTCGAGCGTATGGCCAACCTGGCGACCAAGGCCGGTGTAGAAGGGCAGGGCTTCCGTATTCAGGCACCACTGCAGAATCTCAGCAAGGCCGACATCGTTCGGGCGGGGGTGAAGCTTGGCGTGGACTACGGGCTCACCGTTTCCTGCTATCAGGCTGACGATCAGGGGCGTGCCTGCGGCAAATGCGACAGCTGTCGCCTGCGTGCCGAAGGCTTCGCGGCGGCGGGTGTGAGCGATCCAACCCCTTATTTTTGATTTATTTCAAATTAGGTGTTGAATAGTCCTTAGAAATCAGTATTATACGCGCCACCACACAGCGGGTCGTTAGCTCAGTTGGTAGAGCAGTTGGCTTTTAACCAATTGGTCGTAGGTTCGAATCCCACACGACCCACCATTTTTAGCAGTTTTAAAAGTCTGGAAGGCCCACGAAAGTGAGGATTTCCGGATTTTTTTTTGCCTGTAGAAAACTCGCCGCTTGAAAACCGGAACCACCCGACGATTCGAGTGGTTCCCTGGGTTGTTAAAGCAAGCCGTCCTCGGCGCATACCTTCACGATCTGTTCGCGAAACCAGATGTTGGCGTTGTCCTGGCCGGGTTTCTCGCTCCACATCATATCCAGCGTAAAGTTCGGTAAGCCCACTGGTGGCCTGCGATGGCTGTATTTGCCTTCATCGCAGGTCAACGCCTGGATACGCCGAGGCAACGTCAGGATGAAGTCGGTTCCCGGAATCATATTCAGTGCTGCCACGTAGCTGTTGGCCCGAGCGACAATCTGTCGGTTGTAGCCTTGCCGGGCGAGCCAGCCGTCCACCATGTTGGTGTCGGAGGTCCAGGGCGTCGGAAAAACATGCTGGCAGGCGACGAACGCCTCCAGATCAAATTCCTCCCTGGGCAGTGAAAAGTCTTTATCGACCACGCAGACCAGTTCATCTTCCAGTAATACTTGCGAGCGCAACCCCTTCGCGCCGCGATGAAAGTTGGGGCCAAAACAAACAACCAGGTCGAATCGACCCTCCATCAATTCGTCAACCGGAATGTCTTTGTGAAATTTCGTGATGTTAATGATGACGGGGAAACGGCTGCCAATGAATCGTTTCACTAGCTGGGGAAGTATAAGAAGTTCGAAATACTCCGGGGCGCAAATATTGAATGTTATTTCTTTCTGCGTGGGGTCGAATGTTTGAATGCCGGAGTGGCATATATTTATGGTCTTGAGGATGTTGAGTACATGGCTGTACATGGCCGTGGCTTTGTTCGTGGGCCGCATGCCACTACGGGTATTGATGAATAACTCATCTTCGAAACTTGTGCGCAGCTTCTTCAGGCAGTAGCTCACGGTTGACTGGCTCACACAAAGGGTCTCGGACACCTCGGTGACGCTGCTTTGCTCATACACCGCGACAAACACCATCAGGTCCTGCATGTCCAGCTTTCTAAGCAAATTACTATTGAGCATAAGATCCTTCTCGGCGCAATCCATCAGCTAGCGTCCCTTGTTTTTATGACAAAGGGGTTTATTTATATATTAGCGGAAGGCATTTATTTTTTAAATGGCTTGTGGGAATTTTCTTAAATATGCTCGCCTCGCTTTTTATAGAAATCCTGCACAAGGACGGAGGAGGACGATATGCAAATTCGCGTCGCAGAAACTAAGACACCGTTATGGGTGCAAGCCACTGAAGTAGTGAAAGAGAAATTTCGCCGTTCTTATTCGGCGTCGGTTGAACCGAATCCACAATACTTTGCGGTCACCCAGGATCCGTCAGACCGTATTCTTGCCTGTGCCGGTATTACATTCGCGGACCACCGCACACTGTTTTCCGAGCAATACCTGGCGCAACCGATAGAAGTGATTTTGTCCCAGCGCCTGGAGAAAACCATCGACCGCTCAAACATTGTCGAGATCGGCAACCTGATCTCCCATCACCTGACGGCCGGCATGATTCTGGTCAACATGATTCCCCTGTTGTCCTGGTGCATGGGTGGGCATTACTTGTTGTGTACGGTGACACCCCGCGTTCGGCAAATGATGGAAAGTTGCCAAATCGATTTCGAGCCGCTGCTGACAGCAGACCCTGCGCGCCTGGGCGAGGAGGGTGGCAAGAACTGGGGGACTTATTACTCCAAATTGCCTGTCACCGGGTTCATCCGGGTAGACCCGCAGCGCTCGCGTTTCGCGGCCATGACGCTCAATACCTCGTTCACCCAACTGCCTGGCGATTCACTGGCGAGGGCGCAGCCATGAGCGGCGGATTTATCCATCACTTGCAAAGCGCGTTGCAAGACAATCGCCAGGCTGTCTGCGCGGTGGATTGGTCGGCGTCGGGCGGCGAGCCGGTGGCATTGACCTATGGCGAGCTGGAACATCGTGCCCTCAATCTGGCCGCCGAACTGCAACGGCGTTTTCCCAGCCCGGCCCATGGCGATCATGTGGTTTTGGGAATTGCCACGCGTAACAGCAGCGACTGGCTGGTGGCCGATCTTGCTTGCCTGTTTGCCGGGATTACCGCGTTACCGTTGCCATTGGCTTTCAGCCAGGCTCAGGCGGAGCATCTGGCCGAGCGTTGCGACGGGTTTGTAGTGGATGCCGCCGGGCAGCGGACACTGGCGCAGCGATGGAAGTTGAATTTCCCTGAAAGCCGTTTGCGCCACATCAGCGAGCCGGTCATCGAACAGCCTTTGTTGCATACGCCCGACGGTGATGAAGACTGGATCTGCAAAATCATTCACACCTCGGGCACGACCAGTCGCCCGAAGGGCGTGCAGTTGAGTACCCAGGCGGTCGGCGCCGTGCTGGCATCGCTGCGTCAACGTATGCCCGCCGATGCTCATCGCCGTTACCTGTCGCTGGTGCCCTTGAGTTTGCTGCTCGAACAGGTGACTGCCGCCTATCTACCGTTGCTGGCGGGCGGAACCGTGCATTTCTTGCCACCGAACGAAGCATTGCTCGGCGAGCCTGGAGCTTCGCCACAGCGTCTGGTCGAGTGGATCCTGCAGGTCCAGCCAACGGCCCTGACAGTGCCGCCGGTGATGGTCAACCGCTTCCTGGAACAAATGGACGAGGGCGGCGAGCAGGGCGAGAGACTGGCGCGCTATCTGCAATCGGGTGCGCATATTACCTGTGGCGGTGCGGCGGTCAGCATCGATGTACTGCGCGGACTGGAAGAACGGGGCATTGCTGTGTACCAAGGCTACGGCCTGTCCGAGAACGCCTCGGTGGTCAGCATGAACACCTTCGAACAGCAGCGCCTGGGCAGCGTGGGCAAACCCTTGCCCCATGTCCAGGTGCGTATCGGCGCCGACCAGACCATTGAGGTCAAGAGCAGCTCACTGTTCAGCGGCTATTCCGGCACTGACCCCAGTGCCTGCTCCATGTCCGCCGATGGCTGGATGGACACTGGAGACCTGGGCATGCTGGACGACGATGGCTACCTCTATGTGCACGGGCGCAAGAAGAACGTGATCTGCCTGCCCAACGGGCGCAACGTCAGCCCCGAACAGGTTGAGCTGGAGTATCGCAAATACCCCGGCGTCAACGATGCAGCAGTGTTTTTCGATGAGCGCCATGGCCTGGTGGCGTTGCTGTGTGTCGAGTCGGCCCCCGCGCGCGATGAGCTGGTGGCCTGGTCCGCCCGGCGTTTTTCCGACATCGAAAGACCCAGCCGACTCTGGTTGTTGACCCAGGACGACCCGTTGATCGAGCAGCTTTACACCGTTACCGGCCGGCCAAAACGCGCCGACATCGCCACTGTTTTTTCCACTCTGCAAGGGATTGCATCCAATGACCACGCCTGCTTTTCACTTTGAAACCGCGGACATCTCCATCGTCGAGTCGCACCACTTCGCCAGCCTGGGCAAGAGCGAGCTGTATGAGCTGCTGGGCCATTACGGGGTCGTGCTGTTTCGTAACTGTATCCACAGCGCCGAAGATTTCAGCGCCTACGTCAAACAAAACAGTTCGCGGCTGAGCCTGGATCCGGCCCGCGTCATGGTGGGCGGCGCGGCACAGTTGGTGGACGCGGGACATCAGGCGGTTGGCCTGCACTGCGAAAACGGTAACTCGCCGTTCTGGCCGGACATGACCTGGTTCTATTGTCAGGAAGCACCACGCAAGGGGTCGCAAACGACGTTGTGTGACGGTGAGAAGGTGTTGGCGAAACTGTCTCCAGCCTGCCGCAGTTTTTTTGAACAAAACCCTATCCGCTACAGCCGTACCGTTGCGGGGGAAAAGTGGCGTCGTTTGGTTTGCCACTATTCGCCAGCGTTGTCGGACCCGGCGGCCGTCGAAATCGAGGACCTGTGGCAAATCATCGGGGAGGACCCGCAGACGGTTATTTCCTTCAACCCGGCCGATGACTCCATTCACTACGCCTTCAGCACCCCGGCGATCCTCACGTCCGCGTTCAGCCAGCGTCCGGCCTTTGCCAACAGCATCCTGGGACCTTCCTTCAACTACGAAGCTCCGGTGATCGACACCGTGGGGGGGCAGCCGATTCCTGCCGGGTTTCTGCGGGAAATTGCCGAAGTGTCCGCCCAGTACACCTACCCGGTTGGCTGGCGCGATCACGACGTGGTGATGATCGACAACCGTCGGGTCATGCACGGTCGTGAAACCATCGTCGACGAACGTCGACGCATCTTCAACGCCTTGAGCTATCGCTGAGACTCATCATGACGAACAACAACAAATACATTGTCAGCGGACAGTACGAGAGTTATCTCGATGGCGATGGCCGGCAGATTATCGACCTGAGCGGCGGGTTCGGTTTCCAGGTGCCGTCGGTGATCGAGGCGGTCAGTCGCCAAGCGGACATCATGGGGTTATCCAACCGGGTGCTGATGTCCCAACCGCTTATTGCCTTGTGCCGACGCCTGGCCGAGCTGCTGCCTGCGCCGCTCGTCAACTCTTATGTGTGCAGCTCCGGGGATGAGGCGTTCGAGGGCGCATTGAAGTTGTGCAAGGGCCTCAAGCCCAAGGGCAACACCATCGTGTTCATCCAGGGGGGGGATTATGGCGCGCTGACCTACGGACGTTGCCTCAGCGCCGCGCAAGATGATCTGGCCGTGCAGAGTTTTCTAGGGTTCAAGCGAGTGGCGATTCGGCATCTGGCTGACCTGGACACGGTGGACTGGAGCGATTGTTTCGCGGTGTGCCACAGCAACACCCGCGTGGATGCCAGCGGCCGATTGCAACTGCTCGATGCTGCACTGCTCGAGCAATTGCATGCCCGCGCAGCACAGGCTGGCGCGCCGGTCATCGCGGTCGACACCCACAGTTGCCTCGGTAGCCTGGGGACGCTGTTCGGTTTCCAGCGTTATCGTCCTGTCCCGGACATTGTCGTGCTTGGGGGCCCCTTGGGGGGCAGCGCGATTCCCATCGGCACCTATACCTGCAGCGAGCGCATGGCCTGGCAGGTCTATGGGCGCAGCAGTCCGGCCAAACACGGCAGCACCACCGCTGGTAATCCGATGGCGTGTGTAGCGGCCCTGGCAGCCCTGGATTATGTGCAGGCCCACGACTCGCCTCTGCATTGTCTGGAGAACGGTCAGCGGCTGGTGCAAACCCTGGCGCCATTCGGAGCGGTGGCCGTGGGTGGCTGGGTCAGCCTGCCGCTGGCCGATGATCTGCAGCCGTCCCTGCTGTGCGAAGCGCTTTACCAGCAAGGCGTTTATATCAGCCCACCCCGGGGCCGCGAATTGATCTTGCGCTGCCCGATCACTGCACGCCCCGAACAGATTCAATGTGCCGCCCACCTCATCAAGGAGACGCTAAGCCATGTCCTTACTCAGGCCGCATGAACAACTGCTGGATGATTGCCAGCGGCACTGGAGCGCCTCGGCGGCCAAGCTGTATCGCCTGGGCAAGACCAGCGTAGAACAGCAGACCGATGGCATCCATGTCACCGATCACACCGGCAAGCGCTTCATTGACTGCGCGTGCAGCTACGGGGTGTTTATCGTCGGGCATCGCAACCCGACGGTGCGTGAGCAGGTGCAGGCGCAATTGAATCAGTTGGCCTGGGTCCCGGAAGGCCGGCGCCATCCGCTTCAAGACAAGCTGTCCGAGCGGCTTTGCCAACTGGTGCCGGGAGAATGGGGCGACGTGCAATTCATGGTCTCGGGTGCCGAGGCCGTCGAGCAGAGTCTGCGTTATGTGCTGCGGATCCAGCCTCAGCGGCGCAGGATCGTCGTGATGAGCGGCTCTTATCATGGCAAGACTTTGGCGGCGATGAGCATTCTGGGCCAGCAACAGCACCACAGCAGTTATGGCATCGCTTGCCCCGAAGTGACCTGTGTCCCCTACGGCGATTTCGCCGCCCTGCAAAAGGCCGTGGGCGAGGGTGTCTGTGCGGTGTACGTCGAGCCGATTCTGGGCGGCGCTCATCTGCAGGTGCCCCCGGTGGGCTACATGGCCAACCTTCGAGCCTTGTGCGACGCCACGGGCACGCTGCTGGTGGCGGATGAAATCCAGACCGGTTTCGGCCGTTGCGGCAAATGGTTCGCCGTGCAATATGACGACGTGGTGCCTGACATCATGATCCTCTCCAAGGGCCTGACCGGCGGCTACACCTCGTTCGCTTGCGCCATGTACAGCCGGCGCCTGGCCACCCAGTATCCACTCAGCGAAATCGAGCCCGACACGCGAACCAATGGCGGGCATCCGCTAGCGTGTGCCTCGGCGCTCGCGGCCATCGACTACATCGAGCAACACAAACTGGTGGAGCTGTCGCGGGTCAACGGTGGGTTGCTGCGCCACGGTCTGCAACGACTGGCCTTGCGTTATCCGCACATCATCGAGGATGTGCCGGGCGTCGGCCTGATGACGGGCCTGCGCCTGCGTGGTTCGGTCTATGAGGCGCTGATGAGCATGGAGCTGGGCAAGCGTGGCGTCCACGCCGGGCATTCCATGAATGAAAAGGCCGAACGCCCGGTGTTGCGTTTCTATCCGCCGCTGAATATCACGCCCGAAGCCTTGCAGCATGTCCTGGCGATGATCGAAGAGTCCCTGCAAGCCATCGATCGGCGCCCGGCGCTGGCGGTGAAAGCGTTTTCCCTGGTGGTGCGCAACATGTATCTGTTGCCCAACAAGTGGCTGCGCAGCAAGGAGGCGTCATGAGCCTGTTCAACCCCGATACGCTGACCCTGCGGGAAATGGCCGGTCTGCTGCGCCGTGGCGTGCTGACCAGTGTCACGTTGCTGGAGTTTTACCTGCAACGCATCGCTGAGCGTAACCGGCACATCAACGCACTGATCCAGCTGGCGCCAGTCGAGGAACTGCGGCGCCAGGCTCGCGAGGCTGACGAGATGGCGCGCGTTGGCCAGATCAGTGGCCCGCTGCATGGCATTCCCATCACCATCAAGGATGTCCTGCATGTGCGTGGTTTCAAGATGTCCCGAGGGCTGGGGGAGCTGTTGGGCGAACCCAGCGAGCAGGACGCAACGGCCGTTGCCCGGCTTCGACAGGCCGGGGCGATCATTCTGGGCATCAGCAATGTGCCTGAGCTGTGCATGGCCTTCGAAACCGAAAACCTGGTCTACGGCCGGACCCTGAACCCCCACGACTTGCAACGCTCCGCCGGCGGCAGCAGCGGCGGTGAGGCAGCGGCGATCGCTGCCGGGTGTTCCCCGGCCGGGCTGGCGTCCGATGCATGTGGCAGTGTGCGGATACCGGCGCACTTCAATGGCATCTGCGGCTTGAAACTGACCCAGGGGCGGGTGCCGCTGACCGGCCAGTTTCCCAATGACCGTTCCGGGCTGTTCCACATGACCTCGGCCTTTGGCGTGATGGGCCGCTATGTCGATGACCTGGCGCTGCTCGGCCAATTGATCAGCGGTGCCGACGGGCAGGATCCGGACACCGTCGATGTACCGTTCACCGCCAGCGAGCCGCTGGCCAACCTGCGGGTGGCGCTGTTCTCGGCGTCGAGCCGCCCGCCGGTCAGCGCGGCGGTGAGCCAGGTATTGCAGCACGTCGAACGATGCCTGGGGCCGGTGGTGGCCGAGGTGAGCACGGTCGCGCCGCCGATGCTCGATGAGGCCTGTGATGTGCTGTGGCGGGTGTTCATCACCGGCGCTGACGCCGGTCGCGGTTGGCGGCAATTGTTCGAGTCCATGAACAAGCGACGTTTTACCCCGGCCATCGCTCAATTGCTGGACATGAGCGAGGCGGTGGAGTTGACCGTGGATGAGGTCAAACGCGACTGGATCATGATCGATACGTTTCGCTATGAGTTGGCGAAATTCTTCAAGCAGCATGACCTGTTCATCTGCCCGGTATTTCCGGACGTGGCGTTCCGTCACGGGGAGTCCCTGGAGGATCGCGACCGGTATGCCTTCGTGTTCCCGTTCAGCCTCAGCGGTTCCCCGGCAGTAGTGATCCGCGCCGGAACGGACCCGGCTACCGGGATGCCCATCGGCATCCAGATTGTCGGGCCTCATTGGCAGGAAGAACGGTTGTTGGCGGTGGCTGCTTTTCTGGAGCGTGAGCTGGAGCGCTGGAGTCCGGTTACGCCCCGTCCGGCATCGACGTACTGACCGCCCTCAAGCCGTGACGGTTCTGGTGTTTCGGCTGCTGAGCACCAGTGCCAGCATGCCGATACCCACCAGGGCAGCACCGAGGATCTCGATCATCAGCGGTTGCTGCCTGAGCCAGAACCAGTGCAGTACGGTCACGAACAGGGTGCTGAGGTAGACATAGGAAACCACCGTGGACGGCGCGATTACCCCAATTGCCCGGTGCAACAGCCAGAAAGTGGCGAGGGTGCCGAACACGGCCAGGTACATCAGCCAGCCGATGTCCAGCGTCGACAACTGCAGAGCGCTGCGCCAGCCGCCGCTGAACAGGCAAAACACCAGCAGAAACAGCGCCCCGAACAGCATGTTCCAGAACGTCATCGTCACCGGGTCGCGGCCTTTCAGCGCGCGGACCTTGAACCGTTGGCTGAGGGGGGAATACAGCGCCATCGCCAGGCAACCGGCGCCGAAAACCAGCACGGGATAGAGCGCCGGCAATTGTCCCGGAGCCGACCCCTTGAGGGTCAGCAACACTGCGCCGATCGCTGCGGTCGACATCGGCAGCAGGCGGGTCTTGAGGCTTGGGTTGGGCAGCAGAAATACCTCGAACAACAAGGTCATCAACGGCACCAGCGTGTACAGCGTCGCGGTATTGACCGCCGAGGTGTAGCGCAACGCTTCGAACAACGAACCGAAGTACGTTGCCAGCAACAGGCCAAGTACGGCATGGGCCAGCAGGCCTTTGCCGGAGACCGGCGAGGTGTTTTTCAGCAGTAACAGCGGCAGGAACATCAGGGCGGAAAACAGCAGTCGCAAGCCGGTGAGCAGGATCGGATCGATTGACTGACTGACCTGCGCCGCGGCAAAGAACGACGCTGCGATCAGGATTGCCCAGATGAGCATGCCCCAGTGAGCGGCTGCGAAACCGACGTTTTTCATCAAGGTTCTATTCCTGCTTTCAAATACCGGAACGTCATGAGGGACAAATCGGCCGGCTGTCATGGTGAGTGTGAAAAACAGGGCCGCAGTCAACTGCAGCCCTTTGACGCCACTAGCTGATGTGTCGCGCGTAGTGTTTGGGATTGAAGCGCAGGACCATCACGATCATCAGCGCCATGACCGCGGTGAGCGACCACCAGGCCCATTCGAAGCTGCCCAACTGATCGCGGATCATCCCGGCAATCAACGGCGAGAGGCCGGCGATCAGGTAGCCGATACCTTGCACGAACGCCGTCAGACCACCGGCCCGACGTGGGTTGTCCAAGTGATCGAGGGACACGATCAGGCTCATTGGGAACAGACCGCCAATGCCCAGCCCCAGCAGGCAAGGCCACAACAGGCTGAAGCGGTCCGGGCTGAGGATCAGGCCGCAGAACCCCGCGATGATCAGGGCCAGCAAAACCGCCAGGACCAGGCGCTTATCCTGGCTGCGGTTGGCAATCGCCGGGGTGACGAGGCCGGACAATACTTCCATCGCGGTGAGGAACCCCAGCAGCAGGCCGGCGTGCTGTTCGCTCCAGCCTTTCTCCACGTAATACGGCGCCAGCCACGCCAGCACGCAGGTGTAGGAGGCGGTGCCGAGGCCGAAGAAGATCGCCAGCAGCCAGGCCCGCGAATTGCTGAAAAACGATTCCTGGCGCTGCGCCGGGGCTGCGGGCAAAGGCGTGACGGCCGCGCGCTGGGCGTACCAGCAGCCCAGGGCGATCAGCGCCAGCAGTGCCCAGATCGCCAGGCCGATACGCCAGCTGCCGGTCTGCGCCAGGACGAACGGTGAAAACGACGCCGCAAGCGCCGCGCCGCCCATGATGGACGTGACGTACAGGCCCATGAACAACGAGACATTGTCGGCGAAGCGCGATTTGATCAGCGCCGGCATCACGGCCTGGATCAGGGCGATACCGATCCCCGCCAGCACCGCGCTGATAATCAGCTCGACGGCGCTGTCCAGGTACAGGCGCGATGCCGTGGCGATGCCGATGATCAGCAGCGACAGCACGATGGTGCGGTGCTCACCGATGCGCAGGGCAATGCGCATGCCCAAGAACATCGCCAGACCCATGGCCATGACCGGCAACATGGTCAGTAACGAAGCGGTGCTGAAACTCAGCGGCACCTCGCCGCGAATGGCTGATAACAATGGCCCGACAGCCGCCATAGAGGGGCGCAGGTTCAGTGCCACCAACACCACGCTGACCATCAGCCAGACGGCGTGGGTGCTTGAAGTTCGAACGTTTTCCATAACAGAGCCTTGCTGGATAAAGCTCCATTTAGGCTGGGATGTGAGGGGTGGGGCAAACTGAAATCTGGTGGGGGGTATTTAAAAATCAGGTGCACTCCAAACCCCTGTTCAGTGGAGTCAGTCGTGCTATTCCATCGCCGGACTCAACGTCCCGAGCCATGCCACCAACGCCAGTATTACCACCGCCACGGACAACTCCAGAGCCATGCTGCGCCGCAGGGCATTGACCGCCACGCTGTGCTCCCCGGTCTGCCGAGCCTGTTCCAGCAACGGGCTCAGATGAAAACGATTCAGCGCGGCAAACACCAGCATCGCCGCGAACAACACGACTTTAAGCGCCAGCAATTGACCATAGGTGCTATCCAGCAGCCCGTCGACGCGAGGACCGACGATGAACAGATAGTTCACCACCCCTGTCACACTGATCACCACCACAATCACCGCCCCGGCTGTTTCAAACCCGGTCAGGGTTCGCGCCAGGATCGGCAGCCGGTGTTCAGCACGGCGAAGTAGCAGGGCAAACGCAGTCAGGGCGCCCACCCAGCCGCCCGCCGCCCACAGGTGCAGAAAATCGGTGATGAAGTGCCAGTTACGGCGCAGGCCTTCGTCCATGGCGCCATGCCCGGCCCAGGCCAGTGTCGCCAGGGCCACGGCACCGCTGAGGGTGACCAGCCACAAGCTGACGGTCGGAGCCGTGTGGTTCAGGGCCACCGCTATTGCCGCCAGCAACAGCGCCGCGATCCGAACACTCCAGCTCACACCCACGTCGGTCTCGAACACCATCATTTCAATGTGCGGCAACAGCTCGTTCCAGTCGGTGACGCCGCTCATGGCCCAGGCCATGCACAGCATGGCGGCCACCGACAACAGCACGCCAAACAGCGCTGTGGTCAGCACAAGTGCTTTGAAATGCACCACCACGCCCGAGATCCGCTCTGGGCCGCGCAAGCTATACAGACCGAACGCGGCCAGGCCGAACAACACCATCAGATCCAGGTACAGGGCCAAGCGCAGAACAATGTTGAGCAGGTCAATGTTGATCGAGGCGCTCAAGTCACTTCACCTTGAACGTGACATTGCCGGTGATCGGGTGAGTATCGGACGACACCGCGCGCCACTGGACCTGGTAGGTGCCGGTGGTGAGCGGAGCGTTCGGGGTAATGACCATGGTTTTGGGGTCATCGCTGCCGGAGACCTTGGCCTTCATGGGCATGGGCGAGTGCGCCGACATGCCGGGCATCCCGGTCATGACCAGCTTGGCGCCGGAGAACTTGGTCATCAGGTTCTCGGAAAAATGCAGTTCGATCTTTGCCGGCGCCGCACCTTCAGCACCTTCGGCGGGCGTGGAGGAAAGCAGCTTTGGGTGCGCTTGGGCCAGGCCACTGATTAACAGGCCTGTGGACAGCGCGACGGTGACTACAGCGGTTCTGATAAATGACATGCAAGGACTCCTACAGCTCAGGTTTCTAGTTTTTTAGTTGACTGCGATTACAAACACCCTCAGAACCACATGCGCACGCCCAGCACCAGGCGTGCCTCGCTGCGGTCTTCGTTCTCTTCCCGGGCGTAGTCGGCAGTGTTGCCGTAGACGCGGTTCCAGGTGACGCCGATATAAGGGGCGAACTCACGGCGGATTTCGTAGCGCAGCCGCACACCCACTTCAGTGTCCGACAGCCCGGAGCCGACACCGCGATCGGGATCGTTCTTGCCGTAAAAGTTGGCTTCGGCGGTGGGTTGCAAGATCAGACGATTGGTCAGCAGGATGTCGTAGTCGCCTTCCAGGCGCACCGCACTCTGACCGCCTTCGCCGATGAACGCGGTGGCCTCGGCTTCAAAGTTATACAGCGCCATGCCCTGTACACCGAAGGCGGCCCAGGTTTGCGGGTCGCCCGGCTTGAAATCCTGGCGCACGCCGGCGACCACGTCCCACCAGGGGCTGACGGCATGCCCCCACAGGGCCTGGAGTTCGGCTTCCTCGGTCTTGCCGTTGGTGCGTTCGCCTTCGGAGCGCAGCCACAAGCGATCGATGTCGCCGCCGATCCAGCCCGAGGCGTCCCAGCTCAGGGCACTGCCCTCATCGGCGTCTTGCCATTCCAATTGGTCGATGAGCAAGAATGAATGGATGGCGCTGTCATGCACGGCATGGCCGCCATGGTCTTCGTAGACGGCGGCGCGGTCGGCGTCGGTCAGCTCGGGAATCGGCGTGCGGCTGCTGGTGGGGGCCGATTGCATCGGTTCCATACCCTGCATCGAGTCCATGCCTTGCATCTGGCTATGGTCCATCCCCTGCATCTGACTGTGATCCATGCCTTGCATGGCATCGCTCGCGGCCCAGGCCGAGCCAGTGGCGCCCAGGGTGAGGCTCGCAAAAAGTGCCAGGGGGTAGTGAAAAATAGTGGTCATGGTCGGCTCCTCATTCCTGCACCCGAACTTCACGGAACATCCCCATCTCCATGTGGAACAGCAAGTGGCAGTGATATGCCCAGCGTCCGAGGGCGTCGGCGGTGACCCGGTAACTGCGTTTGGAGCCCGGCGGCACATCAATGGTGTGTTTACGCACCATGAACTGGCCATTCTCGTCCTCCAGATCGCTCCACATACCGTGCAGGTGGATGGGGTGAGTCATCATGGTGTCGTTGATCAGCACGATGCGCAGGCGCTCGCCGTACTTGAGCAGCAGCGGTGCGGCATCGGAGAACTTCACGCCGTTGAACGACCAGCTGAATTTCTCCATTTGGCCGGTCAGGTGCAGTTCGAGGGTGCGGCCCGGTTCACGCCCGTCGGGGTCGGGGAACGTGCTGCGCAGGTCCGAGTAGGTGAGGACCTTGCGACCGTTGTTGCGCAGGCCCATGCCCGGGTCGTCGAGCTTGGGGCTGACGCTCATGGCCTGCATGTCCACCAGCGGATTGTCTTTTTCGGAGTCTGGATGGGACAGCCCGGCGTCCATGCCTTGCATGGAACCGTGGTCCATCCCCGCCATCTGGCTGTGATCCATGCCCGCCATGCCTTGCATCGATCCGTGATCCATACCACCCATGCCCATGTCGTCCATGGTGACCAGTGGCCGTGGATCCAGCGGCGGCACCGTTGCCGAAAGACCGGAACGGGTCGCCAGGGTGCCGCAGGCGTAGCCGGTACGATCCATCGATTGGGCAAACAGCGTATAGGCTTCTTCGCTTGGCTCGACGATAACGTCATAGGTTTCGGCCACGGCGATGCGCAGCTCATCAACGCTCACCGGTTTGACGTACTGTCCGTCGGACGCCACCACGGTCATTTTCAGGCCGGGGATGCGCACGTCGAAATAGGTCATGGAGGAGCCATTGATCAAGCGCAGGCGAAGGCGTTCGCCGGGTTTGAACAGACCGGTCCAGTTCATGTCCGGCGTCTGGCCGTTCATGAGGTAGGTGTAGGTGGCGCCACTGACGTCGGCCAGGTCGGTGGGGTTCATCTTCATTTCGGCCCACATCTTGCGATCGGCCACGGTGGCGGCCCAGCCGTTCTTGCCCACATCGTCAATGAAATCACCGACGGTGCGTTTGTTGTAGTTGTAGTAGTCCGATTGCTTCTTGAGCTTGCGGATGACATCGGCGGGGTCTTCGTCGGTCCAGTCGGTGAGCATCACCACGTAGTCGCGCTCGTACTGGAAGGGCTCGGGCTCCTTGGCGTCGATCACCAGTGGGCCGTAGACCCCGGACTGTTCCTGGAAGCCGGAATGACTGTGGTACCAGTAAGTACCGTTTTGCCGGACCTTGAATTGATAGACGTACATGCCATCGGGCTCGATGCCCTTGAAGCTCAACCCCGGCACGCCGTCCATGTTGGCCGGCAGCAGAATGCCGTGCCAGTGGATGGAGGTTGGATCTTTCAAACGGTTGCGCACCCGCAGAGTCACGATGTCACCCTCACGCCAGCGCAGCAGCGGGCCGGGGATGCCGCCGTTGATGGTCTGGGCGGTGCGCGGATTGCCGGTGAAGTTGACCGGGCTTTCGCCGATGAACAGGTCGAACTCGGTGCCCGTCAGTACATTGGGTTGGCCGGGGCTGGTGACCGCCCAGACGGGCGCGCGCCACAAGCCCAGGCCAGCCAGGATGCCGCCGGCAGTCAGGCCTTTTACGAAGGTTCGCCGGGAAGTATTTGATTGCATGCCGTTTGAAGTCCGTCAGTCGATTTGCAGCGAGCACAGGGGCGTCCGTGTGCAGGGTTGAAAGAAAGATGACACAGGCGGGAACGCGAAGTGATTACATTTCAGTCAGGTTGACGCGGCTGTGAGAGCAAGGCTTGCTCGCGATGAAGGCCATGCGGTTTTTCAGAAATCGAGGCGCCAGCTTCGCGGGCAAGCCTTGCTCCCACAGATAGAGCGCTGGCCACAGGGCACAGGTCAGAATGATCTTTTGCAACGGCGGGTTATTCTGTAGCCTTGCCGGCTTCACGCTATACCGTGCCTGATTGATACCCACTTTCCCGGCGGTACCCGAGTGGTCCGGAGCCGGGTGTATACTCGACTTTCGCGCAAAACGCGCCTGCAGGTCTTGCGAACATGACGCAAATTTCCGAACGCCTTCTGGTTCAAGCCCATCTCGACGCCAAACAGCCCAAGCCGCTGACCGCCGAGCAAGAGGCCTGGTACCGCGCCGCCATCGCCGCCGAGCTCAAGGCTCAGGATGCGGTGCTGGTCGCGCACTTCTACTGTGACCCGATCATCCAGGCCCTGGCCGAAGAGACCGGGGGCTGTGTGTCCGACTCCCTGGAAATGGCCCGCTTCGGTAACGCCCATCCGGCCAAGACCGTGGTGGTGGCCGGGGTCAAGTTCATGGGCGAGACCGCCAAGATCCTCAACCCCGAAAAACGCGTATTGATGCCGACCCTGGAAGCCACGTGCTCCCTGGACCTGGGTTGCCCGGTGGAGGAGTTCTCGGCGTTCTGCGACCAGCATCCGGAACGCACCGTGGTGGTGTACGCCAACACGTCGGCAGCGGTCAAAGCCCGGGCCGACTGGGTGGTGACGTCCAGTTGCGCACTGGAAATCGTCGAGAGCCTGATGGACAACGGCGAGACGATCATCTGGGGCCCCGACAAGCACCTGGGCACTTATATCCAGCGCAAGACCGGCGCCGACATGCTGCTCTGGGACGGCGCCTGCATCGTTCACGAAGAGTTCAAGTCCAAGCAGTTGGAGGACATGAAGGCGCTGTACCCGGACGCCGCAATCCTCGTGCACCCCGAGTCGCCAACTTCGGTGATTGAACTGGCCGATGCGGTGGGCTCCACCAGCCAGTTGATCGCCGCGGCCCAAAGCCTGCCGAACAAAACGCTGATTGTCGCCACTGACCGTGGCATCTTCTACAAGATGCAGCAGTTGTGCCCCGACAAGGTCTTCATCGAAGCCCCCACCGCCGGCAACGGCGCGGCATGCCGCAGTTGCGCGCACTGCCCGTGGATGGCGATGAACACCCTGGAGCGCACGCTCAAGAGCCTGCAGGAAGGCACCAACGAGATATTCGTCGACCCGGCGCTGATCCCCCAGGCCATTCGCCCGCTCAAGCGCATGCTGGACTTCACTCAGGCGGCGCGGATGAAGCTGGCGGGCAATGCCTGAAGGTAGCTTCAAGTTGCAAGCTGCAAGTCCAAAGCTTGCAGCTTGCGACCTATTTCTTTTTCTTGGGAATTCGCACCAGTTGCGTATCCGAGTAGATGTCATGCCAGGTGCGCTTGCGCTTGTCGAACAGCGACCAGATGAAGCCCAGTCCCACCAGCAGCAATGAGGCGATCGACACGACAAATCGCAACAGGGCCTGCCACAGGCTGATCGCCGTGCCATCGGCGTTCTGCACGCGAATGCACCACACCTGCATGCCCAGGGTCTGGCCGTTATGGGTCCAGAACTTGGCGAAGAAGCCGAACAGCACGAAAAGCAGCACGGTGGACAGTAGCGGGTCGCCGTCCAGTGCGCCGGCGTCGGTGAGGGCGCGCATTTTTTCTTCGCCGATGATCGCCATCTGAATCATCTTGTAGACGCCGCCAGTGACGATCAGTAGGGCCGTGCACAGTAAAAAGTCATAGAACATCGCGGCCAGGCGACGGCCCAGGGTGGCGGGAGGGAACTCGCCTTGAGGGATGAGCAGGTGTTTGGGCATGACGGCCTCGGACGAAAAAGAGGCCATTTTACGGATTTACGCCCATAAAAAAGCCCCTGATATCAATCAGGGGCTTTTTTGTTTCTCGAAAGCTTAGCCTTCGGCTTGAACCTCGTCAGCCTGCATGCCTTTCTGGCCTTGCACAGCAACGAAAGTGACTTTCTGGCCTTCTTTCAGGCTCTTGAAGCCGCTGCCCTGAATGGCGCGGAAATGCACGAACAGATCCGGACCGCTGTCAGGAGTGATAAAACCAAAACCTTTCTCGTCGTTGAACCACTTGACGATACCGTTCTGACGCTCAGCCATTTTCTTATTTCCTTTGATGCTAAATTAATGACAGCCTCTTCCACATGAAAGAGTACTGGGGCTGGGTTGCAGGAAAGTAAGAGACGTCGAGCGGGATGTAGCGAACTTCATAAGCTACTGCCCAGGTCACGGTTCCAAGCGACCCATGCAAACACAGTGATCAAACTCTACGCCAACTATGAACAAAAAAACAACCCCCTCTGAAGGCCCCGTATTTACTCAGCATTCTCGCATTTACAGGGGCTGCGGGCTGGGGCTTATTCGATAGGCTAGTTCAATTGTTTTCAACGTTATAGGTGCAATTTCAATATCGAGTAGATGCACCTTTTTATGGCGGTTGCGTTACACATTAGTGCACGTATAACGCAACCGCGTTACGTATAGAAACAGTCAATCAACCGCGGTAGTAGCGTTGTGGAACAAATGGCATTTTGCTTACAAGCAAAGGCACTTTTTTCCCACGCACGATGGCCCAGACTGGCGTATCCAGTGCGACATAGGTGCTGTCCAGGTAACCCATCGCCAACGGAGCGCCCAGGGTCGGGCCGAAACCGCCGCTGCACACCGTACCGATAATCTCGCCCGCTTCGTCGACGATCTCTGCACCTTCGCGCACGGGTGTGCGTTCCTGGGGCAGCAGGCCGACGCGTTTGCGCTTCACGCCGCCCTGTTGCTGGGCGAACACGGTTTCAGCGCCCGGGAAACCACCGGCCCTGACGCCATCGGCGCGGCGGGCTTTAGAGATCGCCCACAGCAGGCTGGCTTCGATCGGGGTCGTTTCGGTGTTCATGTCGTGGCCATAAAGGCACAGGCCGGCTTCCAGGCGCAGGGAGTCGCGAGCGCCCAGACCGATGGCGGCCACTTCCGGCTCTGCCAGTAGGGCGCGGGCCAGCTTTTCGGCCTCGGCGGCGGGCACCGAGATCTCGAAACCGTCTTCACCGGTGTAGCCCGAACGGCTGACAAAGCAGTCCATGCCCAGCAGCGTGACGCGCTGGAACTGCATGAAGGTCATCTTTGCCACGTCTGGCGCCAGTCGTGCAAGCACGGTGACGGCGGCCGGGCCTTGCAGGGCGAGCAGGGCGCGGGCTTCGAACAGTGGCTCGATGCTGCACTGGTCGCCGATATGGGCGCGCAGGTGGGCCAGGTCCTGCTCCTTGCAGGCCGCGTTGACCACCAGGAACAGCTCGTCGTTGCCCAGGTTGGCGACCATCAGATCGTCGAGGATGCCGCCGTTTTCGTTGGTGAACATGGCATAGCGCTGCATGCCCACCGGCAGGTCGATGATGTCCACCGGCACCAGGGTTTCCAAGGCTTTGGCGGCGTTTGCGCCGCTCAGGCGGATCTGGCCCATGTGGGACACGTCGAACAGCCCGGCCTGATCGCGGGTGTGCTGATGTTCTTTCATCACGCCCAATGGGTATTGCACCGGCATGTCATAGCCGGCGAACGGCACCATGCGGGCGCCGAGTTCGAGGTGCAGGGCGTGCAACGGGGTCTTCAGCAATGGTTCGGTGGACATATCAGCTCCTGGGAAAAATGTAGAAGTGAGGCAAGCGCATCAGCATTCGATGATGTTGACCGCCAGACCGCCGCGGGCGGTCTCCTTGTATTTGCTTTTCATGTCGGCGCCGGTCTGGCGCATGGTGCGGATGACTTTGTCGAGGGAAACGAAGTGATGCCCGTCGCCGCGCATGGCCATGCGCACCGCATTGATGGCTTTCACGGAGCCCATGGCGTTGCGCTCGATGCACGGCACTTGCACCAGGCCGCCGATGGGGTCGCAGGTCAGGCCGAGGTTGTGTTCCATGCCGATCTCGGCGGCGTTTTCCACTTGCTGCACGGTGCCGCCGAGCACTTCGCACAGGGCGCCGGCGGCCATGGAACAGGCCACGCCGACTTCACCCTGGCAACCGACTTCGGCGCCGGAGATGGAGGCGTTTTCCTTGTACAGGATGCCGATGGCGGCGGCGGTCAGCAGGAACCGCACGACGCCGTCTTCATTGGCCCCAGGGATGAAGCGCATGTAGTAATGCAGCACGGCCGGGATGATTCCCGCCGCACCGTTGGTCGGCGCGGTGACGACGCGGCCACCGTAGGCGTTTTCTTCGTTGACGGCCAGGGCATACAGGTTGACCCAGTCCAGCACCGACAGCGGGTCGCGCAGGGCAGCCTCCGGGTTCTTGCACAACTGACGGTGCAGCGCCGCCGCCCGGCGCTTGACCTTCAGCCCGCCCGGCAGGATGCCTTCGTTGCGGCAGCCGGCCGCCACGCAATCCTGCATCACCTGCCAGATCTTCAGCAGGCCGGCGCGGGTTTCGGCTTCGGGGCGCCAGGCACTTTCGTTGGTCAGCATCACCTGGCTGATGGACAAGCCATAGGTGGTGCAGTGGCTCAACAAGTCCTTGGCGCTTTTGAACGGGAAGGTCAGGGGGGTGGCATCTTCGACGATACGGTCGGCGCCGGCAGCGCTTTCGTCGACGACAAAACCACCGCCTACCGAGTAATACTCGCGGCTGCGCACCTGCAGGCCCGCCGCATCAAAAGCGCGGAAGATCATGCCGTTGGGATGAAAAGGCAGCGGCTTGCGAATCATCGCCAGGTGCAGTTTTTCGTTGAATTCAATGCAGTGTTCACCCAGCAGGTTCAGGCGCCCGTTGCTGCGAATCTCTCGCAAGCGGGCGTCGACCGTTTCAGTGTCCACGGTATCCGGGTGTTCGCCTTCCAGACCCAGCAGCACGGCCTTGTCACTGCCGTGGCCTTTGCCGGTGGCGCCGAGTGAGCCGTAGAGCTCGACCTTGACGCTGGCGGTGGTGTTGAGCAGGTCATCACGACGCAGCCCTTCGACGAAACGGGCAGCGGCACGCATCGGGCCGACCGTGTGGGAACTGGAGGGGCCGATGCCGATTTTGAACAGGTCGAACACGCTTAACGACATGGTGTTTCTCCGGTTTCTTTTTATGAGGATCGACGGTTTAAGGTCTGGCATAGATCCTTGTGGGAGCGAGCCTGCTCGCGATAGCGGAGTGTCAGGCAACATCTCTATTGGCTGTTACGCCGCTATCGCGAGCAGGCTCGCTCCCACAGAGGATGCGGAGGGCTGGTAGATCGCCCTCCGCTCAGGTCAAGCGTAGCTTTCGATCGACGGGCAGGCGCAGACCAGGTTGCGGTCGCCGAACACGTTGTCGACCCGGCCCACCGGCGGCCAGTATTTGCCGTCGATCAACGACGCCACCGGGTACACCGCTTGTTCGCGGCTATAGGGGTGGGTCCACTCGCCGACGATTTCCGCGGCGGTGTGTGGGGCGTTTTTCAGCGGGTTGTCGTCTTTGTCCAGGCTGCCGTTTTCCACCGCACGGATTTCTTCGCGGATGCAGATCATGGCGTCGCAGAAGCGGTCCAGTTCTTCCTTGGATTCGCTTTCGGTCGGCTCGATCATCAGCGTACCGGCCACTGGGAACGACATGGTCGGGGCGTGGAAGCCGAAGTCGATCAGGCGCTTGGCCACGTCATCGACGCTGATGCCGCTGCTGTCCTTGAGCGGGCGCAGGTCGAGGATGCATTCGTGGGCCACCAGGCCGTTGCTGCCGGAGTAGAGCACTGGGTAGTGTTCTTCCAGACGGCGGGCAATGTAGTTGGCGTTGAGGATTGCCAACTGCGAGGCACGCTTGAGGCCCGCACCGCCCATCATGCGGATGTACATCCAGGTGATCGGCAGGATGCTTGCGCTGCCAAATGGCGCCGCGCACACCGCGCCTTCCTTGCGCGCCATGTTGGCGTGGCCCGGCAGGAACGGTGCCAGGTGGGACTTGACGCCGATCGGGCCGACACCCGGGCCGCCACCGCCGTGAGGAATGCAAAAGGTCTTGTGCAGGTTCAGGTGCGACACGTCGCCACCGAACTTGCCCGGGGCGCAGAGGCCGACCATGGCGTTCATGTTGGCGCCGTCGATGTACACCTGGCCGCCGTTGTCATGAATGATCCCGCAGATTTCGCGGATGCCTTCCTCGAACACACCGTGGGTGGACGGGTAGGTGATCATCAGCGCCGCGAGGTGTTCGCGGTGCTCGGTGGCCTTGGCCCGCAGGTCTTCGATGTCGACGTTGCCGCGAGCATCGCAGGCGGTCACGACCACACGCATGCCGGCCATGTTGGCGGTGGCCGGGTTGGTGCCGTGGGCCGACGATGGGATCAGGCAGATATCGCGACGGTCTTCGCCACGGCTCTGGTGATAGGCGCGGATCGCCAGCAGACCGGCGTATTCACCCTGGGAACCGGCGTTTGGTTGCAACGACACCGCGTCGTAACCGGTGGCAGCGCAGAGCATGGCTTCCAGTTCGTCGGTCAGTTGCTGGTAGCCGGCGCTCTGTTCGGCGGGGGCGAATGGGTGCAGGGCGCCGAACTCGGCCCAGGTCACCGGGATCATTTCGCTGGCGGCGTTGAGTTTCATGGTGCAGGAACCCAGCGGGATCATGGTGCGATCCAGGGCCAAGTCCTTGTCGGCGAGCTTGCGCAGGTAGCGCATCAGCTCGGTTTCGGAGTGATAGCGGTTGAACACCGGGTGGCTGAGGACCGCCGACTGGCGCACCAGCTCGGCCGGGATACGGCTTTGCACGGTGGCGGCCAGGGCGGCGAAGTCCGGCAGGGCCTTGCCGTCGGCCAACAGGCTCCACAACGTTTCGACGTCAGCCTGGCAGGTGGTTTCGTCCAGGGACAGGCCCAGGCGTTCAGCGTCCACCACGCGCAGGTTGATGCGCTGGGCACGCGCCTTGTCGTGCAGGGCGGTGGTTTGCGCGCCGGTGTGCAGGGTCAGGGTGTCGAAAAAGCTGTCCTGCTCGACAGCCAGGCCCAACGCGCCCAGGCCCTTGGCGAGGATCGCGGTGAGGTGGTGGATGCGGTTGGCGATTTGAGTCAGGCCTTTAGGGCCGTGATACACGGCGTACATGCTGGCGATGTTGGCCAGCAAGACCTGGGCGGTGCAAATGTTGCTCGTGGCTTTCTCGCGACGGATGTGTTGTTCGCGGGTCTGCATCGCCAGGCGCAAGGCCGGCTTGCCGAAACGGTCCACGGAAACACCCACAAGGCGGCCCGGCATATCGCGCTTGAAGGCATCCTTGGTAGAGAAATACGCCGCGTGTGGGCCGCCAAAGCCCAATGGCACGCCGAAGCGCTGGGCGCTGCCGATGGCCACGTCGGCGCCGAACTCACCCGGTGCCGTCAGCAGGGTCAGGGCCAGCAGGTCTGCGGCGACAGCGACCAGGGCGTTGGCGGCATGGAAGCGTTCGGTCAGTTCACGGTAATCGAACAGGTCACCGTTGCTGGCTGGGTATTGCAACAGCGCGCCGAAGAAACTGCCGACATCGGTCAGTTCGCGTTCGTCGCCCACGACCACGTCGATGCCCAAGGGCTCGGCACGGGTGCGCAGCACATCAAGGGTTTGCGGGTGGCAATGGCGGGAAGCGAAGAAGGCATTGCTGCCCTTGTTCTTGCTCAGGCGCTTGCAGAAGGTCATGGCCTCCGCGGCGGCGGTGGCTTCGTCCAGCAAGGATGCGTTGGCGATCGGCAGGCCGGTCAGGTCGCTGATCAAGGTCTGGAAGTTCAGCAGTGCCTCGAGACGGCCCTGGGAAATTTCCGGCTGGTAAGGGGTGTAGGCGGTGTACCAGGCCGGGTTTTCCAGCAGGTTGCGCAGGATCGGCGCTGGCGTGTGGCAGTTGTAGTAGCCCTGGCCGATGTAGGTCTTGAACAGTTGGTTCTTGCCAGCGATGGCCTTGATCGAGGCCAGTGCATCGGCTTCGCTCTGGCCGTCGCCCATGTCCAGCACGCTGGTGCCCTTGATGCTTTCCGGAATGACGCTGGCGCTCAACGCTTCCAGGGAGTCGTAGCCCAGGCGCTCGAGCATGGCTTGCTCGTCGCTGGCTCGCGGGCCGATGTGGCGGGCGATGAATTCGTTGGCGGTGCCGAGATTAACGGTCATGTTGCGCTCCTCAGGCTTCGGCGTTGGCTTTGATCAGGCGGTCATAGGCGTCCTGATTCAGCAGTTGGTCAACTTGGGTGGCGTCGGCGGGCTTGAATCGGAAAAACCAGCCTTCGCCCAGCGGATCTTCGTTGACCAGTTCCGGATTGCTTTCCAGGGCCGGGTTCACTTCCAGCACTTCTCCGTCCAGCGGCATGTACACACCGCTGGCGGCTTTCACCGATTCCACGGTAGAGGCTTCGTCACCCTTGGCGTAGCTTTGCAGTTCCGGTAACTGAACATAGACCACATCGCCCAAGGCGTTCTGGGCAAACGCGGTAATACCGACGGTAACGCTGCCGTCGGCTTCAGTGCGCAGCCATTCGTGATCTTCAGTGAAACGCAACTCGCTCATGGAAACTCCTGGGGCCAGATTCGTCTGGTGGACGCGAAGAAAGGCGCGGGGCTTGGCCCGGCCGAATGGTTATATCCTTAGCAAGAATGCGGCCAATGATAATAAATACTTATATATCAATGGCTTACTTGGTTCTGTCGAGCGCAGGTTGTATTGAGCTGTAGCGAAATCGCTACAGCTATACGCCTGGAAAAAATCGTTGTGGGATCAAAGCCTTGCGCGGCGCAGCTTAGCGCCAGGTGTATCGATATCGTTCCGCTGTAGCGCTTTCAGTACAGGTGGAGGTCGTTTTTGAGCCAGGTTCCAGGTACGCCGCAGGTCCCAATGTGGGAGCGAGCCTGCTCGCGATAGCGGTGGGTCAGCCAGCACGGATATTGACTGATACATCGCTATCGCGAGCAGGCTCGCTCCCACAGAGGGCAGCAGCGTGCTTACGGCTTGCCGGAAATCCCGTATTTACGCAACCGATGGGCAATCGCTGTATGGGAGGTTTGCAGGCGGCTGGCGAGCTGGCGGGTCGAGGGGTAGTTGACGTAGAGGCTTTCGAGCAGATGTTTTTCGAAGGCTTCCACCGCTTGCTCAAGGCTTTCGACTTCCACGTCACCCTGGCGCGCCACAGACGTGCCGGCAATGTCCAGGTCGCCAATGTCCACCAGGCTGCTTTCACAGATGGCCGCGGCGCGGAAGATCACGTTCTGCAATTGCCGCACATTGCCCGGCCAGCGGTTGCCCAGCAGCGCCGGGTAGGTGCCGGGGGCCAAGCGGCAGACCGGGCGCTGGATTTGCGCACAGGCCTGCTGCATGAAGTAGCGCGCCAGCAGCAAGATGTCCTGGCCGCGTTCACGTAGCGGCGGCACTTCGACGTTGAGCACGTTCAGGCGATAGAACAGGTCTTCGCGGAACGAACCTTCGCTGACCATTTTTTCCAGGTTGCGGTGGGTCGCGCTGAGGATTCGCACGTTGACCTTGATTTCCCGGTCGCCGCCGACCCGACGGAAGCTGCCATCGTTCAAGAACCGCAGCAGCTTGGCTTGCAGGTAGGGCGACATCTCGCCGATTTCATCGAGAAATACCGTGCCCTGGTTCGCCAGTTCCATCAGCCCCGGCTTGCCACCCCGTTGCGCGCCGGTGAAGGCGCCGGGGGCGTAGCCGAACAGTTCACTTTCGGCCAGATTCTCCGGCAGCGCCGCACAGTTCAGGGCCAGGAACGGCGCGCCGTGGCGGGCACTGATGGCATGGCAGGCCCGGGCCACCAGCTCTTTGCCCGTGCCGGTTTCGCCCTGGATCAGCAACGGTGCATCCAACGCCGCTACCCGCTGGGCCCGGGCCTTGAGGGTGCGGATCGCCGGGGATTCGCCCAGCAACGCGTCAAACCCTTCGGCGTGGTCGTGGTGCAGCGCCGATAGGCGTTCGCCGATGCGGTTTGGCTGATAGAGGGTCAGCAACGCACCGGCGTTTGTAATGGGCGTGGCGTCCAGCAGTAAGGTCTGGCCGTTGAGGGTGATTTCCCGAAGCGGCAGGCGGAAACCATTCTCCAGCAGAGCGACCAACAGGGCTTCGTCACCGAACAGCTCGGCAACGCTTTCCCCGGCCGGTTCACGCCCGTACAGGGCGATCAACGCCGGGTTGGCCAGCAATACGTGGCCGGCGCTGTCGAGGGCCAGTACCGGGTCGGTCATGGCCGCGAGCAGGGCGTCGAGCTGCAAATGCCGACGCTGGCCGGGCAGGATGTCCACCACGGTGACCGCCTGCACGCCCCGCACGCTGAACAGCGCCTCGCGTAATTCGTCCAGCACCTGCGGGCTGAGGGTCGGGGCATCGATGTAGACGTTGGGCGGCACCATCTCCACCGCATCCAGATTGAGATTGCGCCCACCGAGCAGCGCCAGGACTTCCTGGGTAATGCCGACGCGGTCGATGAAACTGACGTGGATACGCATGGGGCGGTTCTGGGTTCTGGAATACGGAGGGTGGCAAGTATGCCTTGGGGCGGGCTATTGGTGAAATCCTGGTGCAGGGTCAAGGATATACACCGATCTCTATTGTGGGAGCGAGCCTGCTCGCGATAGCGCAGGGTCAGTCCACATCTCCATTGGCTGTTGCACCGCTATCGCGAGCAGGCTCGCTCCCACAGGAGGTTGGCGGTGGGGCGGCTATCGTTTACAACCCAATATCCCACTCCGGCCTCTCGGGAAACTTCAGCACCAAAAAATCCAGCAGGCTGCGCAGCGCCGACGGCATGTGTTTGCGTGAGGCATACACCGCGTACATGTTCATCCGGCGGGGTTCGGCGTGGGGCAACAGGCGGATCAGTTCGCCGTTCTTGATGTGCGTGCCGGCCTGGTAGCTGGGCAGCATCGCCACGCCCGCACCGGCTATCGTGGCCTGCAGCAATGTGCTGGCCTCGTTGGCGCTGATGTTGCCCTGCACCGGCACCGAGACCTGCTCGCCGTCCTGCTCGAAATGCCACAGGCTCTTGCCGACGTAGGAGTGGGTCAGGCAGTTGTGCCGGCTCAAATCCTCGACCCGTTGGGGCGTTGGGTGTTCACGCAGGTAGCCGGGCGAGGCGCAGATCACCGAGCGACAGACTGTGAGGCGCCGGGCGATCAGGTTCGGGTCCAGGTCGTTGCTCATGCGGATCGCCAGGTCGATGCGCTCGTCCACCAGGTTCACGGTGCGGTCGAGCATTTGCAGGTCGACGCTGACCCCTGGGTAGCGCACGACGAACTCGGTCATGGCTGCCGCCAATTGGGCTTGGCCGAACGAGGTGCTGGCGCTGATGCGCAGCATACCCCGTGGCGCATCGTCCGACGTACTGACGGCGGCCTGCATGTCGCCGGACAGATCCAGCATCTGCCGACAGCGCGGCAGGATCTCCAAACCCGCGGCCGTCAGGCTCAATTTGCGAGTGGTGCGGTGCATCAGTCGGGCACCAACCCAGTCTTCCAGTTCCGCCAGATACCGTGACACCACCGGTCGTGACAGGTCCAGGTGTTCGGCTGCTGCCGACTGACTGCCCAGTTCCACCACGGCGACGAACACTTGCATTGCTTGTAGACGATCCATGATTTGCCCGATTTCAGAAACAAACTATGTCCAAGCATCGCATTTTTTGAAACGAGTCAGGTCCCTAAGCTGCGCTCATTCCCAATCGGGCTTATGCACAACGGAGCACAACATGACCGGATCCACCTTATTCAAGCGTCTGCTGCTGACCAGCGCTTCGATGATTTTTGCGGCCAACACCTGGGCAGCCGACCTTGCCCTGGAGGTCTACAACCCTGGCGCGACGGCCGTTTTCCCGGTGACCTCGGTATTGGTCAGTGGGGAAAAAGAAGTGGTGTTGGTGGACGCCCAGTTCGGCAAGTCCCAGGCCGAACAGGTGGTGCAGAAAATCCGCGCCAGCGGCAAGCAATTGACCACGATCTACATCAGCCACGGCGATCCCGACTACTATTTTGGTCTGGAGACCCTGACCGCCGCGTTCCCGGATGCCAAGGTGCTGGCCTCTGCGCCGACCGTCGAACACATCAAGCACACCATGGACGGCAAGTTGAAATATTGGGGGCCGATCCTCAAGGGCGATGCGCCGAGCAAAGCGATCGTACCCCAGGTACTCAAGGGAGACAGCCTGACCCTGGAGGGCAAGCGCTTGCAGATCATCGGTCTTGATGGCCCGCAACCGGACCGTAGCTTCGTGTGGATCCCGTCGATCAAGGCGGTGGTCGGCGGCGTCGTGGTGGCCGAGAACATTCACGTCTGGATGGCCGACACGCAGACGCCGCAGTCCCACAAGGATTGGCTGGCGACGCTGGAGGGCATTGAAAAACTGCAACCGAACACTGTGATTCCCGGCCATTACCTGGGTGATAGTGCCCGGTCCCTGGCTCCGGTGAAATTTACCGCCGAGTACATCAAGGCCTTCGACGAAGAAACCGCCAAAGCCAAGGACTCCGCCGCCCTGATCGCCGCCATGAAGCAGCGCTACCCCGATCTGGGGGAAGACAGCTCCCTGGAGCTCAGTGCCAAGGTGGCCAAGGGTGAGATGAAGTGGTGAATACCGATCTTTGATCAGAGCACCGTTGTGGCGAGGGGATTTATCCCCGCTGGGTTGCGCAGCAACCCCAAAACAGGCGAAGCGCTCCGTCTGATAAACCTCAATGTCAGCTATAGGGCTGCTACGCAGCCCAGCGGGGATAAATCCCCTCGCCACAAGAGCCTGTATTTCAACATCGCTAACCAATGGAGAACATCATGAGCAAAATCGCAATCATCGGCGCCACCGGTCGGGCCGGCAGCCAGTTGTTGGAAGAAGCCCTGCGTCGTGGCCACAGCGTGACGGCCATTGCCCGTAACACGGCCAAGATCGGTAAGAGGGCCGGTGTGGTCAGCCAGCAGTTGGATGTATTGGACAGCGAGGCCTTAATCGCAGCGGTAGCCGGTCATGATGTGGTGATCTGCGCCGCCCATTTCGCCACCGTGCCGGCCGACAAGGTCATCGCCCCAATCAAGGCTGCCGGGGTCAAGCGCTTGCTGGTGGTGGGCGGGGCCGGTTCGTTGCTGCTGCCGGACAATAGCCGTGTGATCGACAGCGAAGGCTTCCCTGAGGAATACCTCGCCGAAGCCAGCGCCGGAGCATTATTCCTGGACGTGCTGCTCAAGGAACAGGACCTGGACTGGACCTTCCTCTCGCCCTCGGCGGAGTTCGTCGAGACCGAGCGCACCGGTCAGTTCCGTATCGGCAAGGATCACCTGCTGTTCGACGCCGCCGGGCGCAGTTGGATCAGCTTTGCCGATTACGCCATTGCAATGATCGATGAAGTGGAGACGCCGCAGTTTTCGCGGCAGCGCTTTACCGTCGGTTATTGAACCACTGGTTTGGACAGGCGCTCCTGCGGGGTCAGCTGTGGAGTCTCATCCACACGCTGACCAGCACCGTCGCCGCCATCAGCCAAGCCACCGCCGCCACGGCCAGAGAAGCCTCCAGACGCATCCGGTCGACCATCACATACAGCGTCGCCAGGTAGACGAAGTAGGGGATGATCGACCACATGCCAAACACGATGGTGGTTTTCAGATCGTCCACCGAGCGGCCCTTGCCAACAATGTAGTGGGCGATCAGGGCGAAGGTGGGAAACAGTGGCACCAGCCCGGCGATGTAATAGTTCTTGGTCTTGGCGAGCATCGCCAGGATGACCACCACGGCGGCACCGAGCGCTGCTTTGAAAATCAGGTCCACAGGTTTACTGCCCCAGGTTAATGGCTCAGGCCATATTTTTTGACTTTGTCGAACAGCGTGGTCTTGGCCATGCCCAGTTCGAGACTGGCCTGGGTCAGATTGCCACCGCTGCGTTGCAGAGCGTCCACCAGCAGGTTGCGTTCGAAGGCTTCCACCGCTTCGGCGAAGGCCAGGCCCTGGCTGGCGCCGCTGGCCCCCGACTTCTTGAAGGCCGGCAGGCCGAGTGCATAGCGCTCGGCGACGTTGCGCAGTTCCCGCACGTTGCCCGGCCAGTCGTGGCTCATCAGGTTGGAAAGCGTCTGGTTGTCCAGCTCCGGCACCGTGCGGTCGAAGCGCAGGGACGACTGCTGCAGAAAATGCTCGAACAGTTGCAGAATGTCTTCGCGGCGCTCGCGCAGGGGCGGCAGTTCCAGGGTCACCACGTTGAGGCGGTAATACAAGTCGCTGCGAAACTGCCCGGCCCGGCCCAGTTCGTCCAGGTCGGACTTGGTGGCGGCGATGACCCGGCAATCCACGGCCACACTCTGGTTCGAACCCAGCCGCTCGAGGGTGCGTTCCTGCAACACCCGCAGCAACTTGATCTGCAAGGGCAGGGGCATGCTTTCCACTTCATCGAGAAACAGCGTGCCGCCGTCGGCGTGCTCGATCTTGCCGATCCGTCGTTTACCGGCGCCGGTAAAGGCGTTGGCTTCGTGGCCGAAAATCTCGCTTTCGAACAGGTTCTCCGGCAGGCCGCCGCAGTTGAGCGCGACGAATTGTTTGCTGTGACGTCGGCTGAAATCGTGCAGGCAGCGCGCGACCAGTTCCTTGCCGGTGCCGGTTTCACCCTCGATCAGCACGTTGGCCGAGGTGTCGGCTACGTTGGCGATCAGTTCTCGCAGGTGCTGCATGGCCGGTGAACGGCCGATGATCCGGCCTTCCAGGGAGTCGCGTTCGGCCAGTTGCCGGCGCAGCGATGAAACCTCCCGGGCCAGGCTGCGTTGCTCCAGGGCGCGGCGGGCGACGTCCACCAGGCGTTCGGGGGAGAAGGGTTTCTCCATGAAGTCATAGGCGCCTTTTTGCATGGCGCCGACGGCCATGGAGATGTCGCCGTGGCCGGTGATCAGCACCACCGGCAGGCTGCGGTCCCGGGCCTTGAGGCGGGTCAGCAGCTCCAGGCCATCGATGCCCGGCAGGCGAATGTCGCTGATGACGATGCCGGCAAAGTCATCGCCGACCCGCTCCAGGGCCTCTTCGGCGCTGCCCACGCCGATGCAGGGAATGTCTTCCAGGGACAGGGCCTGCTGGCAACCCAGCAGGACATGGGGGTCGTCTTCGACGATCAGTACGCTCAGGTCGTTATTCATGGCTGCTCGGCAGGTAAAGGGCTTACCAACGGTAAACTGAGGGCAAACGTGGTTCCACCTTCGGCCGGGTGTTCGACCTCCAGATGCCCGCCCGCGGCGGCGGCCAGGCTCGCCGAAAGAGTCAGGCCCAGGCCCAGGCCCTGTTCGCCGGGTTTGGTGGTGAAGAAGGGTTCGAACAAATGCTTGCGCGCCTCGGGATCGATGCCATGGCCGTTGTCCCGCACCCGCAGGCGATATTTGCCATCCGAGGCAGTGCCTTCAAGCCACAGCCGCGGCTCGGGTTGGCTCTGCATGGCGTCCAGGGCGTTGCCGATCAGGTTCACCAGGATTTGTTCAAGACGCGTCTGGTCGATCTGTACCTGCACGTCATCGTAACCGGCATGCACCTGGATCTTCAGGCTTTCGAGGCGGCCGCCCAGCAGTTGCAGCGCGGCTTCGACCGCCTTGCCGAGGCTGGCCCGGCCCTGATCGTCCCCGCGCCGGGCGAAGGAGCGCAGGCTGGCGGTGATCCGGCCCATGCGGTCGATCAGGTCGTTGATGGTCTTGAGGTTGGCGCTGGCGATATCCAACTGGCCCCGCTCAAGAAAGCGTACGGTGTTGCCGGACAGGGTACGCAGCGCGGCCAGCGGCTGGTTGAGTTCATGGGCGATGCTGGTGGACATCTGGCCAATGGCGGCGAGTTTGCCAGCCTGCACCAGTTCGTCCTGGGCCCGGCGCAACGTCTCTTCGGCCTGCCGCCGTTCGCGGATCTGGCCCTTGAGCCGTTCATTGCTGGCCCGCAGGTCGGTGGTGCGTTCGGTAATCCGACGTTCGAGCTGGTTGTTGGCTTCCTGCAAGGCCTCCCGGGCAGCGAGGCGAGTGGCGATGACCTTGCGCCGCTCGTTCCAGGCGATCAGCAGGAAAGCCACCAGGGCGAAGGCCACGGCCACCAGGATGCCCTGGTTGATTGCCTGGCGACGCAGGTCTTCAAGTGGCGTCAGCAGGGTGAAATTCCAGGGTGTGTCGCTCAGGGGACGGGTCTGTGACAGATAGCTGATGGGCCGCTCGTCGGACACCAGTTCGGCGTTGGCCGGGAAGGTCAGTTTTTCCATGCCTTCGGCCAGGCGTTCCCGAGCCAGGGGAACCAGCTCGTTCAGTGGGAACCAGTAATACTGCAGGCTGCGGGCCAGGCGCTCTTTGGTTTCGTCGCTCAGCGGTCGCACGGACTTGAGCCGCCGCGCCGGATCGCTGGACAAAATGATGATGCCATTCTCGTCGCTGACGAAGGCTTCCAGGCGCGCGCGCTGCCAGCGCTCTTCCATGGCTTCCAGGCGCACTTTGACCACCGCCACGCCGATGATCTTGCCCTGCTGTTCCAGACCATGGGCCAGGTAATAACCAGGCTCGCCGCTGGTGCTACCGATGCCATAGAAGCGCCCGGGCTGACCGCGTACGGCGTTCTGGAAATAGGCGCGAAAGGACAGGTCTTCACCCAGGTAACTGTCGACGTCGCGCCAGTTGCTGGTCGCCATGACCCGGCCTGTGGTGTCCATCACATAAATGGCCCGACTGCGGCTGCGCCGGTTCAGGCCTTCGAGGTATTCGTTGACGGTCTTGCGATGCTCGGGCGTGGGGTCGTCGAGCAGTTGCGATACGCTGGATTCAAGCTCCAGCAGGCTGGGCAGGTAGGTGTATTTGCTGATCTCGCTCTCGACCGCACGGGCGTGCAGCTCCAACTGGCGCTCGCCGTTCTCGCCCAGGCTGCGAATGCCGTAGTGCTCACTGATCCAGAAGCCGAGGTAACCCAGGCCGATCATCAGGGCAATGATCAGCGGCGGCAGGAACAGATGGCGAATCAGACGAGGCTTCACGGCGAGTGATGGCGGCGCGGCGCGATAGAGAGTGGGGTCGCATTTCATCACAGAAGCCTTGGGTCAACCACAACACAAATCGACAAACCAACACTGCTCCCTTGTGGGAGCGAGCTTGCTCGCGATGACTGCTGATCAGTCGACAATAAGGTGACTGGCAGTCCGCTATCGCGAGCAAGCTCGCTCCCACAGTGGGGAGCGGTGTTGTTTAGTGCTGCAGGATTTTCTCAAGGAAATGCTGCGCACGTTCGGAGCGGGCGCTGATGTCGCCGAAGAACTCTTCCTTCTCGCAGTCTTCGATGATCTGGCCCTGGTCCATGAAGATCACCCGGTTCGCCACTTTGCGGGCGAAGCCCATTTCGTGGGTCACGCACATCATGGTCATGCCTTCGTGGGCCAGTTGCACCATCACGTCGAGCACTTCGTTGACCATTTCCGGGTCAAGGGCCGAGGTCGGTTCGTCGAACAGCATCACGATCGGGTCCATCGCCAGGGCACGGGCAATCGCCACGCGCTGCTGTTGGCCGCCGGAGAGCTGGCCCGGGTGCTTGTGGGCATGGGCCGACAGGCCGACCCGCTCAAGCAGTTGCAGGCCTTTCTGGGTGGCTTCTTCCTTGCTGCGGCCCAGCACCTTGATCTGGGCGATGGTCAGGTTTTCGGTGATGGTCAGGTGCGGGAACAGCTCGAAGTGCTGGAACACCATGCCAACGCGCGAGCGCAGTTTCGGCAGGTTGGTCTTCGGGTCGGCGATGGACGTACCGTCGACCACGATGTCGCCTTTCTGGAACGGCTCCAGGGCGTTCACGCATTTGATCAACGTGGACTTGCCCGAACCCGACGGGCCGCACACCACCACAACTTCTCCCTTGCTGACCTCGGTGCTGCAATTGGTCAGTACCTGGAAGTCCCCATACCACTTGTTGATGTTCTTGATAGAGATCATACGGCGAACCTTTTTTGCAGACGCTTGACCAGCAGCGAGGCGGCAAAGCTGATTGTGAAGTACACGAGACCTGCGATGATCAGGAACTCATGGGAGCGGCCGATGATGTCGCCATTGGCCCGCGAAGCATTGAGGAAATCCACCAGACCGACGGTGTAGACCAGCGAGGTGTCCTGAAACAGGATGATGCTTTGTTGCAACAACAGCGGGGTCATCTTGCGAAACGCCTGGGGCAGGATGATCAGGCGCATGGTCTGGCCATAATTCATGCCCAGCGCCTGGGCGGCGCCCATCTGACCCTTGGGGATCGACTGCACGCCGGCCCGCACGATTTCGCAGAAGTAGGCCGCCTCGAACATCATGAACGCCACGACGCAGGAGCCAAACGCACCGATAGGGGTGTCTTCGCCGGTGATCCAGCGCAGAACGAACGGCACCGCCAGGTAGAACCAGGTGATGACCAGCAGCAGCGGGATCGAGCGGAAATAGTTGACGTAGGCGCCGGCAATGCTGGAGATCAGCTTGTTGTGGGACAGGCGCATCAGCGCCAGGATAGTCCCCAGGATGATCCCGCCAACGACGCCCAGGGCCATCAGCTTGAGCGTCATCACCATGCCGTTCCACAAACCGGGAATGGCCGGGATGATGCCAGTGAAGTCGAGTTCCATTATTTACCCCCCACGGAAATCAGGCCGGGCACCGCGACTTTCTTCTCGACCATGCGCATGAGCAGCATCAGGCTCATGTTCAGGGTGAAGTAGATCAGTGTCGCCAGGGTGAAGGCTTCGAACAGGTTGGCGGAGAACTCGGCGGTCTGTTTGGTCTGTGCAAGCAATTCCATCAGACCGATCAGCGAGGCCACGGAGGAGTTCTTGAAGACGTTCAAGAATTCCGAGGTAAGCGGCGGAATGATGATCCGGTAGGCCTGGGGCAGCAGGACGTTCCAGTAGATTTGCGGCAGCTTGAAGCCCATGGCCCGTGCGGCGGATTCCTGGCCGCGCGGCAGCGCCTGAATACCAGTACGAACTTGTTCGCAGACCCGCGCGGCGGTAAACAGGCCCAGGCACACGACGACGCTCAGATAGGCCGAGGTCGTGGGGTTCAGGTCCTGCTTGTACCACTCCTGCAGGTCCGCAGGCAGCAAGTCGGGCACCAGGAAGTACCAGATGAACAGCTGAACCAGCAGCGGTACGTTACGAAAGAGCTCCACGTAGCCGGTGGCGATACCCGACACCAGCCGGTTCGGCACGGTGCGCATCACGCCCAGAACCGAACCCAGCAGTAGGGCGATGATCCAGGCCGCGACGGCGATGGCGATGGTCCAGCCCAGGCCGGCCACGTACCAGTCGAGATAAATCTCGCTGCCGATGCCGGTGGACTTGAAGAACACGCCCCAGTCCCAGTTGTAATTCATTAGGGTCTCCCCTCAGATCGATCGATATGCAAATACCCGCCTGGGGAAGCTCCATTCCCACCTGACCCTTGAAGGGCAGGCACACACGATCGGCTCGACAGCCACCGGTTCGAGTGTTTCCAGATATGCCAGCAGGGAGTGACCATCCCCTGAAAGCGCAAAAGCACTTCCAGGGGACAAGGTTAGTCAGGAATCAGGATTTCTTTTCGTCGGCCGCTTTGTCGGTCGGTTCGGCGATCAGTTTCTTGAGCTCTTCGCTCATCGGGAAGTTCAGGTTCAGGCCTTTTGGCGGAATTGGCTGCATGAACCATTTTTCGTAGATCTTGTTGATTTCGCCAGAAGCGTAGGTGGCCTTGATGGCGTCATCGACGGCTTTTTTGAACGGCTCGTCGCCCTTGCGCATCATGCAACCGTAGATTTCGAAGGACTGCGGGGTACCGGTCACGGCCCAGTCGCCTGGTTTCTTGGCCTTGGCCATTTCACCGGCCAGCAAGGCGTCGTCCATCATGAAGGCAACGGCACGACCGCCTTCGAGCATGTTGAACGATTCGCCGTGGTCCTTGGCCGAGATCACGTTCATGCCCATCTGCTTGTCGGCATTCATGGACTTGAGGATGCGCTCGGACGTGGTGCCGGCGGTGGTCACGACGTTTTTGCCCTTGAGGTCGTCGAAGTCCTTGTACTTGGAGTCCTTCTTGGACAGCAGCTTGGTGCCGATCTCGAAGATGCCAACGGAGAAATCAACCTGCTGTTGACGCTCGACGTTGTTGGTGGTGGAGCCGCATTCCAGGTCGACGGTGCCGTTTTGCACCAGTGGGATACGGGTTTGCGAGGTCACCAGGTTGTACTTGACCTGCAGGTTCGGCACGTCCAGTTCTTTTTTCAGGGCTTCGACGACTTTCAGCTGAATGTCGTGGGAATAGCCGACCGGTTTGCCGGAGGCGTCCGCGATATAGGAAAACGGAATGGAAGCGTCGCGATGCCCGAGCGTGATGACGCCGGACTCTTTGATCTTTTTCAGCGTACCGGTCAGTTCGGCAGCGAAAACCGGGGTGCTGATCAGAGCGGCAGCAATGGCTGCGCCCAGGAGATGGGGAACGATGCGCATCGATATTTCCTCGACATTGTTTTTCTTATTCAGCCGGTTCGTCGGCCCTGAGTGCTTCGAAGTACCTGGCAGCTCCTGTTGTGTTGGCATGCAGGCATTCGTCTCGAAGGAGTGTAGAGCATGAGTCGTGCCAGACCAGTTGGCTAACATTAACTATTTGTTTTTAAACGTAATTAATCTTTTTTCTGATTTTTTCCACAGGCTGTTTATCCGGTTGGCCGAATTGACTGGTGAGTCTTGTTCGGAAAACCGAATGCATTCCGGCCTCTCCATGTCTTGTGAGAGCGAGCCTGCTCGCGATAGCGGTCTGCCTGGCGAGACTTATGTTGAAGTTGATGGCCTCATCGCGAGCAGGCTCGCTCCCACAGAGGGCGGCGGTGTATGCCAGATAGCAAAAAGCCCCTGAATCGCCAGATTCAGGGGCTTTCGTATAAGCGGTTAACCGATCAGGCCGCTTCGATCTTGCGACGGTTGTGCTCCACCTTGTCCAGGTATTGCTGCAGCTTCTGCTGTTCGGCCGCGGTGGTGAACAAGCCAAGTTTGCTGCGGCGCCACAGGATATCGTGGGCATCGATGGCCCATTCATCGCTGCACAGGTAGTCGACTTCCCGGGTGTAGAGGCCCGCTCCGATGTATTCGCCCATGTCACCGAGGTTGTGCACGCCTTCAAGCATGCGCCAGGTGCGGCTGCCATAGGTGGTGGCCCAGCGACGGGCAAGCTCGGTCGGCACCCAGTCGAATTTGTCACGAATCGCCGAGCACAGCGCTTGCGGGGTGGTCATGTTTTCGCCGCCGGGGAGGGTAGCTACGGCAGTCCAGCTGGGGCGCATCTGGGTAAAATACGGGGCCAACTGCGCCATGGCCGATTCGGCCAGTTTGCGGTAGGTGGTCAGCTTGCCGCCGAACACCGACAGCAGCGGGGCTTCGTCCGCACTGCCCGACAGCGCCAGGGTGTAGTCCCGGGTGACGGCCGATGGGTTGTCGGATTCATCGTTGCACAACGGCCGAACACCGGAATAGCTGTGCAGGATATCGTCGCGGCTGATCTGCTTCTTGAAGTGCGCGTTGACCACTTTGAGCAAATAATCGGTTTCGCCCTCGGTGATCGCCACTTTGGCCGGGTCGCCGGTGTATTCGCGGTCGGTCGTGCCGATCAAGGTGAACTGGTTCAGATACGGAATGGTGAAGACGATGCGCTGGTCTTCGTTCTGAAGAATGTGCGCGTGCTCGCCTTCGTAGAGTTTCGGCACGATCAGGTGGCTGCCCTGGATCAGACGAATGCCGTAAGGCGACTCCAGCTTCAGGTCGTCGCGAATGAACTTGGCAACCCAAGGACCGGCCGCGTTGACCAGCGCCTTGGCGCGGATCGAAAACAGGCTGCCGTCGGCGCGTTCCAGATGCAAATGCCACAAACCTTTACTGCGACGGGCGTTCACGCAACGTGTGCGAGTGTGGACATGGGCGCCTTTTTCCCGGGCGGCCATGGCGTTGAGCACCACCAGGCGCGCATCGTCGACCCAGCAGTCGGAGTATTCAAAGCCTTTGGTAATCTCGCTTTTCAGCGCGCTGTCGGCGCCGAATTTCAGGCTTTTGGAACCGGCAAGTTGTTCGCGCTTGCCCAGGTGATCGTAGAGGAACAGGCCGGCGCGAATCATCCAGGCGGGGCGCAAGTGCGGACGATGGGGCAAGACGAAGCGCATCTGCTTGACGATGTGCGGAGCCTTGGTCAACAGCACTTCGCGCTCGGCCAGCGCTTCGCGCACCAGACGGAATTCGTAATGTTCGAGGTAGCGCAGGCCGCCATGGATCAGCTTGCTGCTGGCCGAGGAGGTGTGGCTGGCCAGGTCGTCCTTTTCGCAAAGGAACACCGAGAGGCCGCGACCCGCTGCGTCTGCGGCAATCCCCACGCCGTTGATCCCGCCGCCAATGACGGCGACGTCGTAAACCTCAGCGAGAGGGGGCGTAGGCAAGGTAGAAGTGGGCATCGGCTGGCCTCGGGCTTTTTTTCGAAATATTTGAATTCGAACATTAATGTTCATTTGCGAAAATACTAGCCCATAAACTCGGCAACAGCCAGCAGACTTCGATTGAAAATACTGATCAAAGGAAGCTGAAAGGAAAATTTTCGAACATGAAGCGGGTCGCTGATATGGTCGGAGATGCTTTTGTGGCGAGGGGATTTATCCCCGCTGGGCTCACAGCAGCCCTAAAGCCAGGCGACTCGGTATATGAGGCAAATTGAGTTGACTGTATTGGGGCCGCTGCGCAGCCCAAGCGGGGATAAATCCCCTCGCCACAGGGTTTCGGGGGGGGCTCAGACCACTTCCAACCGAATCTTGTGCTGGCTCAGCAATTGCGCCAGGGCCGGCACGGGTTGCTGATCGGTCACCAGGCAGTCGATCAGGCTGATCGGTCCCAGCCTGACCATGGCGTTGCGCCCGAATTTGCTGGAGTCCGCCGCCAGCAGCACCTGCCGGGCGTTGGCGATGATCGCCTGGGAGACCCGCACTTCCTGGTAGTCAAAATCCAGCAGGCTGCCGTCTTCATCGATCCCGCTGATGCCCACCAGGGCGAAGTCGACCTTGAACTGGTTGATGAAGTCGACGCTGGCCTGGCCTACCACGCCTCCGTCGCGTCTGACATTTCCACCTGCGATCAGGACTTCGAAGTCGTCCTTGGCGCTGAGGATCGAAGCTACGTGCAGATTGTTGGTGATGACCTTCAGGTGGTTGTGATTGAGCAGCGCCCGGGCGATGGATTCGGTGGTGGTGCCGATGTTGATGAACAGCGAGGCATGGTCAGGGATCTGGGCGGCAATGGCTTCGGCGATGCGTTGCTTCTCGTCGCGCATCTGATCGGCGCGCATGGCGTAGGCGGTGTTCTCAACGCTCGAATCATAGGCCGCGCCGCCGTGGTAGCGACGCAGCAGGTTCAATTCCGCCAATTGATTGATGTCGCGGCGGATGGTCTGCGGGGTGACAACGAATAGCTGCGCCATTTCCTCGATGCTGACGTAGCCGCGTTCGCGGACCAGTTCGAGGATTTGCTGCTGACGGGGAGGCAGATTCATGGGGCTTCCTTTGGGCTGCCATACAAAATTTGCCCATGATGCCGCAGGAATCCCCTCCCGACCAGTTTCACGACCCTCGTCGTACCCAGCTTCGGCTTATTCAGCGTCTTCGTGAGGTTCCCAGTCGCGGGTGCGGCTGACCGCTTTCTGCCAGCCGGCGTAGAGTTTTTCCTTGGCCTGCTCGTCCAGTTGCGGTTCGAATTCGCGCTCGATCACGGCCTTGCCGCGCAGTTCTTCCAGGCTGCCCCAGAAACCACACGCCAGGCCGGCCAGATACGCGGCGCCCAAAGCCGTGGTTTCCCGCATTTTAGGGCGTTCGACCCGGGTGCCGAGAATGTCCGCCTGGAACTGCATCAGGAAGTTGTTCGCTACCGCGCCGCCGTCCACGCGCAGGGCCTTGAGGCGTTCGCCCGAATCCTGTTGCATGGCGTCGAGTACGTCGCGGGTCTGGTAGGCAATCGACTCCAGCGCTGCACGAATGATGTGGTCGACCCGCACGCCGCGGGTCAGGCCGAACAGCGCGCCACGGGCATAGGGGTCCCAGTAGGGGGCGCCCAGGCCGGTGAAGGCCGGTACCAGGTACACGCCGTTGCTGTCCTTGACCTTGTTGGCGAAGTATTCGGTGTCGAGGGCGTCATTGATGATTTTCAACTCATCGCGCAGCCACTGCACGGTGGAGCCGCCGTTGAATACCGCGCCTTCCAGGGCATAGGCCACTTCGCCGCGAGGACCGCAGGCGATGGTGGTGAGCATGCCATGATTGGATTTGACGGCTTTGTCGCCGGTGTTCATCAACAGGAAGCAGCCGGTGCCATAGGTGTTTTTCGCCTGACCTGGCTCCACGCACATCTGGCCGAACAGGGCGGCCTGCTGGTCGCCGGCGATGCCACCGATGGCGATGCCGCTCTTGGTGCGGCCATAGACTTCCGAGGACGACTTCACTTGCGGCAACATTTCGCGAGGGATGTCGAGAATCTCGAGCATCTTCGCGTCCCACTCCAGCGAGTGAATATTGAAGAGCATGGTGCGCGAGGCGTTGGTGTAATCGGTGACGTGGACTTTGCCGCCGGTAAATTTCCAGATCAGCCAGCTGTCCACGGTGCCAAACAGCAGTTCGCCGTTACGTGCGCGTTCGCGGCTGCCCTCGACGTTGTCCAGGATCCACTTGAGCTTGGTGCCGGAGAAATACGGGTCGGTGACCAGGCCGGTGGTTTCGCTGATGTACGGTTCGTGGCCGTCACGCTTGAGTTGCTGGCAGATCTCGGTGCTACGTCGGCACTGCCAGACAATGGCGTTATAGATCGGCCGGCCGGTGGTCTTGTCCCAGACCACGGTGGTTTCGCGCTGGTTGGTGATGCCGATCGCGGCGACCTGGTCATGATGCAGGCCAGCCTGGGCCAAGGCTTCGACCATCACCGCGCTCTGGGTGGCGAAGATTTCCATCGGGTCGTGTTCGACCCAGCCGGCCTGGGGGTAATGCTGGGCGAATTCGCGCTGGGCGGTGCAGACCACATTGGCGTCGCGGTCGAAAATGATCGCCCGCGAGCTGGTCGTACCCTGGTCGAGGGCAATGATGTAGTTCTTGTTCTGAATGTCGGTCATGTCGATTGCCTTGGGACGTGAATAAGGGGTGAGGCCTGGCGCACGCTTGAGCGGGCAGAGTGTGCGCCGATTGTTTCAGGATGTTCTGGGTTTGCCGTCAATGGCCGGTTTTGCATCCTTTGTAACAGCCACGGCGCTGGGCAGATGGCGGGCAATCAACCCGCGATAGGCCGCAGCGCCCAGGCATGCACCCACGATCGGTGCAAAAATCGGAACCAGGAAGTACGGGATGTCGCGTCCACCCGTGAGGGAAATTTCACCCCACCCGGTGAAGAAAGTCATTAGTTTAGGGCCGAAGTCTCGCGCCGGATTCATCGCGAAGCCCGTCAGCGGTCCCATCGAGCTGCCAATTACCGCGATCAGCAGGCCGATCAGCAGTGGCGCCAGCGGGCCGCGGGGCAGGCCATTGTTGTCATCGGTCAGGGACATGATCACGCCCATCAGAATGGCGGTGATGATCACCTCCACCAGAAACGCCTGGCCAGTGGACAGCGCCGGGTGTGGATAAGTGGAGAACACCGAGGCCAGTTCAAGGCTGGCTTCTGAGCCACGAATCATTTGCCGGGACTGTTCGAAATCGAAGAATAGATTGCTGTACAGCGTGTAGACCAGCAGCGCGCCACAAAAGGCGCCGGCCACCTGGCAAATAATGTAGAAGGGCAACTTACGCTTTTCAAAGTCGGTGAAAATACACAGCGCGATGCTGACGGCGGGGTTCAGGTGTGCGCCGGAAACGCCGGCACTGAGGTAGATCGCCATGCTGACACCGACACCCCAGATGATACTGATTTCCCACAGACCGAAACTCGCACCCGCGACCTTGAGCGCTGCAACGCAGCCAGTGCCGAAGAAAATCAGCAGGGCAGTCCCCAGGAATTCGGCCAGGCATTGGCTGGAAAGGGGTGGCTGTTGTAAAGCAATTGTCATTCGAACCTCGGTTTTTGTTGTTGTCTGGCGCGTCCGGTAAAGCCCGATCGCGCGTTCAGCGCCGAGGCAGGATCCTCATCCTGAACTCGGGGTGTTGGTTGAGACCTGAATTTCTGTTTTCAGTTTCGAAAAAATATAGACAAGAAACGCTGGTGTCAAAGGTCGAAAGTGAACCATTGGTCACATTTAAACTATTCGTGGTGTGAATGACTGTTTCGCTCACGCTAAGTCACTGGGGTTGGCAGCCCAGTTCCAGCGCCTTTTGGCCGACGATGACTTAGAATCCGGCCACGCTTATTCGAATTTCCTCAGGAGCGATCATGACCCCGGCATTGGATCTGCTTAAAAAGGTGCGCGCCGAGCATCGCATTCACAGTTATGAACACGATCCCAAGGCAGCCTCCTATGGTTTGGAAGCGGCAGAAAAGCTTGGACTGGATCCGGCGCAGGTCTTCAAGACGTTGTTGGCAGCCAGCGAAAAACACGAGTTGTTGGTGGCGGTGGTGCCCGTGGTCGGCAGCCTGGATTTGAAAGCCCTGGCCCATGCCGCCGGCGTAAAGAAAGTCGAGATGGCCGACCCCGCGGCCGCCCAGCGTTCGACCGGTTATCTGCTCGGTGGTATCAGTCCATTGGGGCAGAAAAAACGTCTTCGCACTTTTATCGACAGTTCTGCCCAGCCGTTCGCCAGCATCTTTGTCAGTGCCGGAAGGCGCGGGCTGGAGGTAGAGCTGGCGCCTGCGGTACTGGCCGAGCATACCGGGGCGGCGTTTGCGGATATCGGGCGTGCTTGAAACCGGCGCAGGGCGTGAGCAAGTACCGTTGTCATAATGGTGTCGGGCTTAGGCTTGGGTGGCTGCCGGGGCCTTCGTCCTGGGCTGTAGGGTGAAAATTCGTCGGATCTGTCACTGGAAAAGCAGTAGCTGGGCACTCATGCTCATGCATCAATAACAAGGAGAAGTGCCATGCAGCTTGCGTTTCATCAAGTCGATGCGTTCAGTGATCGGCCGTTTGGCGGCAATCCGGCGATGGTCTATCGGCTCGACGCCTGGCTGGCCGATGACTTGATGCAAAGGATCGCCGCCGAACATAACCTGGCTGAAACGGCCTTTCTGGTGCGTGAAGGCCAGCATTGGCATATCCGCTGGTTCACGCCCACCACCGAGGTACCGTTGTGCGGGCATGCCACCTTGGCCAGCGCCCATGTGCTGTTCGAGGTCTATCACGAAACCGTCGAGCGACTGGACTTCATCTGTCGATCCGGGGCGTTGAGCGTCACTCGCGAAGGTGATCGGCTATGGCTGGATTTTCCAGCCATCGTCCCCAGCGAGTTGGGTGCATCCCTGGTGGTCCAGGCTGCCCTGGGCGTGGAAGCGGTGGACGTGTTGAGCTCCAACGAACTGTTCGTCGTGCTGGAGTCGGAGCAGGCGGTGCTCGATTGCAAGCCGGACATGGCGGCCCTGGCGAAGCTGCCGTGGCCGGGCGCAATCGTGACTGCGCCGGGAAGCCGGCATGATTTTGTCTCGCGTTATTTCGCCCCGGCGATTGGCATCAATGAAGATCCGGTCACGGGCTCGACCCATTGCAGCCTGATTCCTTACTGGTCTCGGCGCTTGGGCAAGCTGGGGCTGACGGCTTATCAGTGCTCGGCCAGGGGCGGCGAACTGTTCTGCCGACTTGAGGGAGAGCGGGTGAAGATTGGCGGGAATGCGACGTTGGTGGCCAGTGGGACGTTGATGTTGGGGGGAGCCGGTAACCTCATCTCAAATCTCTGAGGTCAAAATGTGGGAGCGAGCCTGCTCGCGATAGCGTTGGTTCAGCTTGCATCGATGCTGAATATGCCTACGCCATCGCGAGCAGGCTCGCTCCCACAATTGCTTCTAGCTGGCAGTACTGTAGCGCCGCACACCGCTTTCCACGGGGGGTATATGGGCCGCCGTGCTCCCTGACGCCTGGAACAACACCAAGTGTTCAGCCGCTACGCGGATGCCGACGTTGTCCCCCACCAGATGGTCGGCATGGCTCGGGAAAATGGATTCCAGCTGCGCTCCGGTCGGCAATTGCAGGCGATACAGGGTTGAAGCCCCCAGGAACGTCTTGCCGACAATCCTGCCTGTGAGCGGACTGTCCGGTGCGTAGACGATATCGTCCGGGCGCAGCAGCACATCCACCGCACCACCGATGGGCCAGGTGTAGGCCCGATTGCCGCGCAGGATACCCAGCTCGGTTTGCACCGATTCCGGGCTGTCGAGCTGGCCGCGAATGAAGTAACCCTGGCCAATGAAGCTGGCGACAAATGGCGTCAGCGGTTCATGGTACAGATTGTAGGGCGTATCCCACTGTTCCAGCCGACCCTCCTTGAATACCCCGACATGGTCGCTCACCGCGAAGGCTTCTTCCTGATCGTGGGTTACCAGAATCGCGCTGGTGCCGCGGACCTTGAGAATGTCCCGCACTTCATGGCTGAGCTTGCGTCTGAGCTCACCATCGAGATTGGAGAACGGTTCGTCGAGCAGCAGCAATTGCGGTTCCGGCGCCAGGGCGCGAGCCAGGGCCACACGTTGTTGCTGACCCCCGGACAGTTCATGGGGAAAGCGCTTGCCCAGGCTCTTCAGGTTGACCAGCTCCAGCAGTTCCTCGACCACGCGGTCCTTGTCCGGATGCTTGCGAATGCCAAACGCAATGTTCTCCGCCACGCTCAGGTGAGGGAACAGCGCATAGTCCTGAAATACCATGCCGATGCGGCGTTTTTCCGGGGCGAGGGTGAAACCGGCGCGGGAGATGGTTTCCCCCGCCAGCTGGATCTCACCTTCCTGTACCGGTTCGAAACCGGCGATGGCTCGCAGCGTCGTGGTCTTGCCACACCCGGACGAGCCGAGCAGGCAACCGATATCCCCGGCATTGAGGTGCAGGTTGAGGTTCTGGACGACGCGCTGGTTTTGATAACCGCAAGTCAGGTTCTGCAGGTTCAGTAGCAGGGTATGGCTCATGCGTGGTGGTACGCCGGCTCGACCAGAAACTCGAGCAAGGCCTTTTGTGCGTGAAGGCGATTTTCTGCCTGATCCCATGCCACGGAGCGTGGATCGTCCAGCAGGTCGACGCTGATCTCCTCGCCGCGATGGGCCGGCAGGCAGTGCATGAACAGCACGTCAGCGTCCGCCAGGTCGAGCAGGGCGCGGTTGACCTGAAGTGGCGCGAACAGTTTCAGACGCTTGGCGGTTTCTTCTTCCTGGCCCATGGAGGTCCAGACATCAGTGCTCACCAGGTGCGCGCCGGCCACGGCCTGTTTCGGATCACGGACGATGGTCACCCGGCTCCCGGCCTTGGCCACCAGTTCGGCACTGGGGTCGTAGCCTTCCGGGCAGGCGATGCGCAGCTGGAAGTCGAACTGGATCGCGGCTTCTATATAGCTGTTGCACATGTTGTTGCCATCGCCGACCCAGGCCACGGTCTTGCCCTGGATCGAGCCGCGGTGTTCGAGGAACGTCTGCATGTCGGCCAGCAACTGGCAGGGGTGCAAGTCATCGGACAGACCATTGATCACCGGTACGCGCGAGTGCGCCGCAAACTCAGTCAGCGTGCTGTGGGCGAAGGTACGGATCATCACCGCATCAAGCATGCTCGACATGACGATGGCGCAGTCGCCGATCGGTTCGCCCCGGCCCAGCTGGGTGTCGCGGGGCGACAGGAAGATTGCCTGGCCGCCGAGCTGGATCATGCCGGCTTCGAAAGAAATACGGGTGCGGGTCGATGACTTCTCGAAGATCATCCCCAGCACACGGTTTTTCAGGGGCTCGAACAGTACGCCGCGATTACGCAGGTCCTTGAGCTCCACGCCTCGACGGATCACGCCGAGCAACTCGTCGGGCGTGAAATCCATCAGGGAGAGAAAGTGCCTTGCGCTCATGATTGACTACCTTTTGTCACTGATCGCAGATGCTCAAAGCCTTGTTTCATGAAAAAACGGGCGAGACCTGCGGCAAAAGCCGCACGGGGCGACGAAATAGGGGAAGGCGCGATCTTATAAGGAAATGTCGCGTCTTACCAATAGGGCTACAGTTTTAGGGGATTTCAGCGAGGTCATAGCAGGTTGGCGAAGACATGTATGAAGCCGGTTTCCTGACAGCAGCCACCCATTTGTACACCGGCCTTGCGCAGCTTGGCAATCAAACCGGGGCGTTATTGAATGATTTGGCCGGCCTGTTCCTGGGCGTGAATATTTCCTAATGCCAGGGCCTGGGTTATAAATGAACCTCAGACGCAGGAGCCCCGAAATGGATTCGAAAGAGCAACAACTGATGGAACTACTGGGGCTGACAGCGCGCTCCCTGACTCACCTGACCGCCTCGGTGACGTCCATGTCATTCGAGTTGCTGCGCAGCGATGACGAGGTGACCAAGGCAGCAGGCCGACGCATGATCGATCGCATGGCCACCATCAGCAGCGGGCTCGACGAGCATTGGCGATTGATCGGAGAGTTGACGGGCGTGCCCATTGCTCACGAGCAAGTGGAAACCATCGAGGAAATCCAGTTGCTGGCGCCGCCTTCCGAGCAGCCTTGAGCTCACTGCATCGGCGGGCCTGATGCACGGCAATTCACAGGACGAACGTCGCTGGCGCAGGGGGGGATCACGCGCCATAGTTTTGTTCCCGCGGCCGAAAGCGCCCGTTACGAATAAAATAGAGGCTGGCCATGACCAAGACTCTCCACCACCGTGCGTGCCATCTGTGCGAAGCCATCTGTGGCTTGACCCTTGAAACCACCGAGACCGAAGGCCAGGGCCTGGCGATCACCTCGATCAAGGGCGATCCACTGGACAGCTTCAGTCGCGGCCACATCTGCCCCAAGGCGGTAGCGCTGCAGGATATTCAGAACGATCCGGATCGCCTGCGCCAGCCCATGCGGCGGGTCGGTAGCGAGTGGCAGCCTATTGCGTGGGACGATGCCTTCGCGCTGGTGGCCGAACGTCTGGCGGGCATCCAGGAACGCCACGGTCAGAACGCGGTAGCGGTCTACCAGGGCAATCCCAGTGTGCATAACTATGGGCTGATGACCCACAGCAACTATTTTTTGGGCCTGCTGAAGACGCGCAGCCGATTTTCGGCGACTTCGGTGGACCAACTGCCTCACCACCTGACCAGTCACCTGATGTACGGTCACGGCCTGTTGTTGCCGATACCGGACATCGATCACACCGACTTCATGTTGATCCTGGGCGGCAACCCGCTGGCCTCCAATGGCAGCATCATGACCGTGCCGGACGTGGAAAAACGCCTCAAGGCGATCCAGGCCCGTGGCGGTAAAGTGGTGGTGGTCGATCCGCGTCGCAGCGAAACGGCGGCTATTGCCGACCAGCATGTGTTCGTGCGCCCGGGTGGCGATGCCGCTTTGCTGTCTGGTGTGCTCAATACCCTGTTCAGCGAGGGTTTGACCCGTGACAGTCACCTGCCGGTGGATGGCCTGGAAGACGTGCGCCAGGCCGTCGCGACCTTCACGGCTGAAGCGATGAGCCCGCTCTGTGCTGTGCCAGCTACGCAGATTCGGCAGTTGGCCCGGGACTTCGCTGCCGCGCCTTCAGCGGTCTGTTATGGGCGGATGGGCGTCTCGACCCAGGCGTTCGGCACGCTGTGCCACTGGCTGATTCAGCTGATCAACCTGGTGACCGGCAATCTTGACCGGGTCGGTGGGGCCCTGTGTACCGAGCCTGCGGTGGACCTGGTTGCGACCACCTCGGGAGGGCATTTCAATCGCTGGCAAAGCCGGGTGTCCGGGCGTCCCGAGTACGCGGGCGAGTTGCCGGTTTCGGCTCTGGCCGAGGAAATGCTCACCGAGGGCGAAGGCCAGATTCGTGCGCTGGTCACCGTGGCGGGCAACCCGGTGCTGTCCACTCCCAACGGACGGCAACTGGAGCAGGCGCTGGACGGGTTGGAGTTCATGGTCAGCGTCGATCTGTACATCAACGAAACCACGCGCTACGCCGACCTGATCCTGCCATCCACCTCGGCCCTGGAAAACGACCATTACGACACCACGTTCAACCTGTTCGCGGTGCGCAACGTGACCCGTTTCAACCGAGCGATCCTGCCCAAGCCCGAAGGGGCGCTGCACGACTGGGAAATTTTCGTCGGTCTGGCCAAGGCTTTCGCTGCCCGAACCGGCAAGGAACTCAAACCGACCATGCCGCCGGCGCAAATGATCGATTTCGGCCTTCGTGCCGGCGCCTATGGCGACGCCTCGCCGCATAAGCTGTCCCTGGCGACCTTGTTCGACCATCCCCATGGCATCGACCTGGGCGCCCTCAAGCCCAACCTGGCGCCACGCTTGAAAACCGAAAACCAGCGAGTGCAGGCTGCACCGGCGGTCATTCTTGCCGACCTCACGCGCTTTGCCGGGTTGCAGGCACCACAGGCGGATGAGTTGCTGATGATTGGCCGACGTCATGTGCGCAGCAATAACTCCTGGATGCACAATTTCCACCGCCTGGTGAAGGGCAAGCCGCGTCATCAATTGCTGATGCACCCGGAGGATCTGAGCAGTCGCGGGTTGAGCGACGGGCAGCGGGTGAAAGTCAGTTCGCGGGTGGGTATGCTTGAAGTCGAGGTGCAGGGTAGCCTGGACATGATGAAAGGCGTGGTCAGCCTGCCCCACGGTTGGGGCCATGCCCGGCCGGGCGTGCAGATGACCATTGCCAGCGCCCAGCCCGGTTCGAGCGCCAATGACCTGACCGATGACTGTCAGCTGGATGAGTTGTCTGGCAATGCAGCGCTCAATGGGGTTCCGGTGAAGGTGGTGGCTGCGTGAATTTGTCTCTCGGGGAGACCGAGCAGCGTGCTCGGCTTTCCGTTACAATGCGCCACCGTGTCGACAACTGAAGTCGCAAAGTTTAAGCCGAGGTGCTCCGTGGATATCATCGAAACGATTAAAGACCAGATTGCCAACAACACCATCCTGCTTTACATGAAAGGCTCGCCGAATGCGCCACAGTGCGGCTTCTCGGCCAAGGCTGCTCAGGCTGTGATGGCGTGTGGCGAGAAGTTTGCCTACGTGGACATCCTGCAGAACCCGGAAATCCGCGCCAACCTGCCCAAGTACGCCAACTGGCCAACTTTCCCGCAACTGTGGGTGGCCGGTGAGCTGATCGGCGGTAGCGATATCATGACCGAGATGGCGGCCGACGGCTCTTTGCAGGCCACGATCAAGGCTGCTGCCGAAAAAGCGGCTGCGAACAAGACAGAAGCCTGATTCACGGACAAACAATGTGGGAGCGAGCCTGCTCGCGATGAGGGCGTGTCAGTCAACGTGTTGTGACTGATAGACCGCTATCGCGAGCAGGCTCGCTCCCACAAAGGTTTTGCGCTGTGGCCTGGAAATCCAGGCAGTAAAAAGCCCCGCCTCTGGAAAGAGGGCGGGGCTTTTTATTGGCTTGCTTTTGGGGAAGTTACTCTTCGCCCATCTGCGATTGCAGGTAGTTCTCAAGACCCACTTTGTCGATCAGGCCCAGTTGGGTTTCCAGCCAGTCGATGTGTTCTTCCTCGGACTCGAGGATGTCTTCAAGCAGTTCGCGGCTGCCGAAGTCGCCAACGCTCTCGCAATGGGCGATGGCGACTTTCAGGTCGGCGTGGCCGGCACGCTCGATCGTCAGATCGCACTTGAGCATTTCTTGAGTGTGTTCGCCGATGTGCAGCTTGCCCAGGTCCTGGACGTTCGGTAGACCTTCGAGGAACAGGATGCGCTTGATCAGCTTGTCCGCGTGTTTCATCTCGTCGATGGACTCGTGGTACTCGTGCTTGCCCAGCTTGTTCAGGCCCCAATCCTCATACATGCGCGCATGCAGGAAGTATTGGTTGATCGCGACCAGCTCATTGGCGAGGATCTTGTTGAGATGCTGGATGACTGTAACGTCGCCTTTCATGGTGAGGGCCTGCCCTGTAATAGCTGTGTATAGGGCTGAGTTTGAGCCGCGCACTGACGAGTGTCAAACCTAAGTTATTGAATAATAAATGAAAATTAATCGGAATAAGAATGTTTGTGTTCCGCGTCTAGAGGCTAAGCGCTTGATTTAAAGGCATAAAAAAACCGGACATTGAGCCCGGTTCTTCAAGAAGCTGGATTTAAGCGGCAGTAAATTCTACCGGATAGGGAATCGAGGTCTGGGCCGTTTGCATTTTGGCAAGGGTTTCGCGAACCACTTCCTTGGCCAGGCACGCACATTTGCCGCATTGGCTGGCTACGCCGGTGGCTTGGCGGACTTCGCGGTAGCTGCAGCAGCCTTCATAGATCGCTTCGCGGATTTGTCCGTCGGTGACGCCAGTGCAGAGGCAAACATACATAAGTAAGAACCGTCGCTGGTTGTGACTCAATTGAGACGGATCTTAATGTTAACGAGAATGATTGTCAAAGTGGTTTCTGAAACCCTTGGGCCAGAGCTGACGAACGGTTTTTTATCCGGGGCCAATGAGGGGGCATGCCAAGGGAAAGGATTTTTGGACTCGCCGAAAAACCGTTGAAGACAGTCCAAATTCGCGGTGTATGATGATCGGCCCTTGCAAGCGGGTTCGTGTCACAGGGCTGTCGCCTGAGGGTGGCAGGCTGGCCCGGACCTTGTTTTCACGTTATTCACCAGGAGATATCCAATGAGCGTACTCGTAGGCAAACAAGCCCCTGACTTCACCGTCCCGGCCGTGCTCGGCAACGGCGAAATCGTCGACAGCTTCACCCTGTCCTCGGCCATCAAAGGCAAATACGGCCTGGTGTTCTTCTACCCGCTGGACTTCACCTTCGTCTGCCCATCCGAGCTGATCGCGCTGGATCACCGCATGGACGACTTCAAGGCCCGCAACGTTGAAGTGGTTGCCGTTTCGATCGACTCGCACTTCACCCACAACGCCTGGCGCAACACGGCTATCAACGCTGGTGGTATCGGCCAGGTGAAATACACCATGGCTGCCGACATGAAGCACGAAATCGCCAAGGCCTATGACGTTGAGTCCGAAGGCGGCGTGGCCTTCCGTGGCGCGTTCCTGATCGACGACAAGGGCGTTGTCCGTTCGCAGATCATCAACGACCTGCCACTGGGCCGTAACATGGAAGAGCTGATCCGTCTGGTCGACGCGCTGCAATTCCACGAAGAGCACGGCGAAGTGTGCCCAGCCAACTGGAAAAAAGGCGACAAGGGCATGACCGCATCCCCTGAAGGCGTTGCCGCCTACCTGGGCGAGCACAGCGACAAGCTGTAAGCGCAACAGGCACAAAAAAACCGGCCCTCGATGGGCCGGTTTTTTTATGGGGAAGGATTTATCCCAATTGTTTAAAAACACCAGAAACAGCTGTGGGAGCAAAGCTTGCTCGCGATACAGGCGCCTCGGTATCTCTGGGATACCGTGTCGTTTTCATCGCGGGCAAGCCTTGCTCGCACCGTCCTGATGCTTACTCAGCACATCAGTCGTCGAAATCCTGCCAGCCACCCATTTCTTTCCAGCGATTGACGATGCCGCAGAACAGCTCGGCCGTCTTCTCGGTGTCGTAGCGGGCCGAGTGGGCTTCACGGCCATCAAAGTCGATATCGGCTGCCTGGCAGGCCTTGGCCAACACGGTCTGGCCGTATGCCAGGCCGGCAAGCGTCGCGGTGTCGAAGCTGGAAAACGGATGGAACGGGTTGCGCTTCATGTCCAGGCGCGCCACCGCCGCATTGAGAAAGCCCAGGTCGAAGCTGCTGTTGTGGCCGACCAGGATCGCCCGTTTGCAGCCGTTGGCCTTCAAAGCCTTGCGCACGCCTCGGAAAATGTCCGTCAGGGCCGTCTCTTCACTCACCGCCATGCGCAATGGGTGATCAAGCTTGATCCCGGTGAACTCCAGGGCTGCCGCCTCGATGTTGGCGCCTTCGAACGGTTCGACGCGGAAGAAATAGGTGTGATCAGGGAACACAAAACCTTTTTCGTCCATGCCAATGGTGGTCGCAGCGATTTCCAGCAGCGCATCGGTGGCAGAGTTGAAACCGCCGGTTTCTACGTCGACCACGACCGGCAGGTAGCCCCGGAAGCGGGCTGCCATGGGGTGACGGGCAGCGCCCGAACCACCGTTGCCGTCCAGCTCGTCGTCGAAATGATCTTCACTCACACACTTTCCTCCAGCAGGCGCCAGCGCAGTTTTTCACCGGCGCGCAGCGGGATAACAGTCAGCTCGCCAAAAGGCAGGCTGGCGGGGGCGGTCCACTCGTCGCGAACCAGGGTAATACGATCGGTGTTCACCGGCAGGCCATAGAAGCGCGGGCCGTGGAGGCTGGCGAAGCCTTCGAGTTTGTCCAGCGCATTGCGCTGCTCGAACGCCTCGGCATACATCTCGATGGCGGCATAGGCGGTGTAGCAGCCAGCGCAACCGCAGGCCGCTTCCTTGGCGTGCCGGGCATGGGGCGCCGAGTCCGTGCCGAGGAAGAACTTGGCGCTGCCGCTGGTGGCAGCGTCGAGCAAGGCTTCTTGATGGGTGTTGCGCTTGAGGATCGGCAGGCAATAGAAGTGCGGCCGGATCCCGCCCACCAGCATATGGTTGCGGTTGTACAGCAGGTGATGCGCGGTAATGGTCGCGCCAACGTTCGCCGGGGCTTCGTTGACGAACTGCACGGCATCACCGGTGGTGATGTGTTCGAACACCACCTTGAGCGTCGGGAAGCGCTCCACGACACGACGCATGTGCTCATCGATGAAGATTTTTTCGCGGTCGAACACGTCGACGTCGCCACGAGTGACTTCACCGTGGATCAGCAACGGCATCCCGACTTCGGCCATGGCCTCCAGCGCCGGGAAAATCTTGTCGATGCTGGTGACGCCGGAGTCCGAGTTGGTGGTGGCGCCGGCGGGGTACAGCTTGGCGGCATGGACGAAGCCGCTGGCCTTGGCCTCGCGTATTTCTTCGGGCTGCGTACGGTCGGTGAGGTAAAGCACCATCAGCGGTTCGAAACGGCTGCCGGCCGGGCGTGCGGCCAGGATTCGCTGGCGATAGCCGTCGGCCTCGATGGCGTTGCGCACTGGCGGAACCAGGTTCGGCATGATGATTGCGCGCCCGAAGGTGCGCGCGACATCGGCGACGGTATGGGTCAACACAGCACCATCGCGAAGATGAATATGCCAGTCGTCGGGACGCAGCAGGGTCAGGCGGTCGGACATTGGGGGGCTTCCAGGCGGGTCAAACTCTGGGGAATGCTACCGGAAAAGACCGATTCAGGCACCCGCTATCAAGTTCTGGCGCAAGTTACCGATAGCTCCTACAGGTGTGCCACGAATCCGTAAGGCGCCCCGGACAGGCGTCATACTCTCAACGTGTGTCGATCTTTGTATAAAAGCCATTGGAGCCGCCCGTGCGCCAGCGTTATTTAGCCTTGCTCAGTGTGTTTGCCAGCCTTCCCGCCATGGCGCTCACTTTCCAGACCCGTCTGGAGAGCATTGAGTGGACGGTCGAAGGCGACAAGTTCGAGTGCCGGCTGAGTCAGCCGGTCACCGATTTCGGCAGCGGCGAATTCGTGCGCCGGGCCGGCGAGCAGGCGATCTTCCGGCTCAAGTCCCATAACCCGATGCTCGGTGGTGGTTCGGCCATCCTGCTGGCGGCCGCCGCGCCTTGGCAGCCGGGACGGGGCGACATCAACCTGGGCTCGGTCAGGCTCGGCAGCGGCGATGTGCTCTTCAACAGCTCTCAGGTCCAGGCGGGCCGCTTGATCAGCGGGCTGATGGAAGGGCGCAGCCCAGTGGTACGGCGTAACACGGGGGACGGGCGGGTTTCGGAAGTCCGGCTGCTGCCCGTGCGCTTCAACAAGGCCTTCAGTGATTACCAGGGCTGCGTGGCAAAACTGTTGCCGAAGAATTTCGAGCAGGTGAAGCAATCTCAGATCGGCTTTCCCGGCGAAGGCGTTGAGCTCGATGCCCGGGCCAAGGCTCAGTTGCAGGTGATGATCGACTTCATCAAAGCCGACCCGACCGTCAACCATGTCGAACTCGACGGTCACTCCGACAATAGCGGCAATCGATTGACCAATCGTGAGCTGTCTCGTCGCCGTGCCCTGGCGGTCCAGGACTTCTTCAAGGCCAACGGCTTTCAAGAGTCGCAGATCACCGTGCGGTTCCACGGCGAACGTTACCCCCTGGTGCCCAACACCAGTGCCGCCAATCGCGCCAAGAACCGTCGTGTGGCCGTGCGCCTGGAGCGTGTGGCGGTGCCTGAAGCGCCGGCACCGCAGGCTACACCCGCCGCGCCCCCTGCCAAGGCTCCGACGCCGACCGCGACACCGGCCCAGCCCACTGCAGCCACCGCCGCGCGGACATCCTGACCCGTGAGGATCGTCGCGCGCTCCACATAATCTGTCGCTTCGTCGTCATAAGCTGTCGCGCCCCTGTAAATTATCCGCGCTGGACGTTAAACTTCCCGGCTTTCCGTACAACCCGTGGAGTGATGGCATGGCGGACGTAAACAAGGTCGTTCTGGCGTATTCCGGCGGCCTGGACACTTCGGTGATCCTCAAGTGGCTGCAGGACACTTATAACTGTGAAGTGGTGACCTTCACCGCTGACCTGGGGCAGGGCGAAGAAGTCGAGCCTGCACGCGCCAAGGCTCAGGCCATGGGCGTCAAAGAGATCTACATCGATGACCTGCGCGAAGAGTTCGTCCGTGACTTCGTGTTCCCGATGTTCCGCGCCAACACTGTTTACGAAGGCGAGTACCTGCTGGGTACCTCCATCGCCCGTCCGTTGATCGCCAAGCGCCTGATCGAAATCGCCAACGAAACCGGTGCCGACGCCATTTCCCACGGTGCCACCGGCAAGGGCAACGATCAGGTGCGTTTCGAACTCGGTGCCTATGCCCTCAAGCCCGGCGTGAAAGTCATCGCGCCGTGGCGCGAGTGGGACTTGCTGTCCCGTGAAAAGCTGATGGACTACGCCGAGAAGCACGCCATCCCGATCGAACGCCACGGTAAGAAGAAATCCCCGTACTCGATGGATGCCAACCTGCTGCACATCTCCTATGAAGGCGGCGTGCTGGAAGACACCTGGACCGAGCACGAAGAAGACATGTGGCGCTGGACCGTCTCCCCGGAGAAGGCTCCTGACACCCCGCAATACCTGGAGCTGACCTATCGCAACGGCGATATCGTCGCGCTGGACGGCGTGGAAATGAGCCCGGCCACCGTGCTGGCGACCCTGAACCGTATCGGTGGCGAACACGGCATCGGTCGTCTGGACATCGTCGAGAACCGTTATGTCGGCATGAAGTCCCGCGGCTGCTACGAGACCCCGGGCGGCACCATCATGCTGCGTGCTCACCGCGCGATCGAGTCGATCACCCTGGACCGCGAAGTGGCTCACCTCAAAGACGAGTTGATGCCCAAGTACGCCAGCCTGATCTACACCGGTTACTGGTGGAGTCCGGAGCGCCTGATGCTGCAACAGATGATCGATGCCTCCCAGGTCAACGTGAATGGCGTCGTGCGCCTGAAACTGTACAAGGGCAATGTCATCGTCACTGGGCGCAAGTCTGACGACTCCCTGTTCGATGCCAACATCGCGACTTTCGAAGAGGACGGCGGCGCTTACAACCAGGCCGACGCTGCTGGCTTCATCAAGCTCAACGCCCTGCGCATGCGCATCGCGGCGAACAAGGGTCGCAAGCTGTTCTGATCCTGGCTCCATGAAAACGGCCTGCCATGTGCAGGCCGTTTTTTTTGGGGGACCCTTTCCCCTGTGCTGCTCGTTCGTTGTGGCGCTGTTTTGCGCGTTTGGATCGATCGGCCTCGGCCAGGCCTTCCGGTGCCCGGGGGATAACCAAAATGAACAGTCGTCGCTGTTTTTTCTGTGGATGAACAGTGATCAGCCATCCTTTGCCCTTGGGCGCCCGGCGGGAAAACCGTGCGCGCCGACAGCTCGAATCATCCATGATTTTCATGAAGTGTTTGCTCTTGCGAAAATCCGAGGGCGAATATAACGAGCGATAGTTAAAGTTCAGGGTGATAAAAAAAAGAAATAATAGATAGAACGGAAAGCTGATCAGAAACCAAAGATAGTATTCACGGTCCTGATCGTCGAGGAAAGGCAGGGAGATGGCTGCCGAAGTCTCGGACAAAGTTGCGAATATAGCGATTAGCGTCATGGGGTTGGTGATGATTTTCGAAGGTTTGTTCATGGTGGATGCTCATAACATATTCAGGCTCGGTGATTGCATTAGGAAGGTGTGAGTAATTGATGAGTTCGCGGTTAAGGTATTGATCGTGGTGTTTCCTCATGAATAGGATTGAATAAATTTCGCTTATTCCTTATGTGAATTCAATTTTATTTAAATAAAACCTTTGTGGTTGTGTTGGTAAATAATTCAGTTACTTTTTATGAGGCGAGTGTTTTTTTGCTATTGGGGGACGGGGTGGATGCAGAAAAAAGCGCTTGTTTAGAGGGGCGCGGATCCCCTGATGCATCCATTTGCCTCTGTAAACAAATTTATGGCGCATTATTTCCAAGGGGATTTGTAGGATTTTTCTGTATCGCTTGTAGGTTGCGTCTCTCGGTGCGAGCGGTCAGGGGGGGCGGCATGCCAAGGTAGAATTGACTAGGCTATTGTGCGTGCTCTAAAAATTCGAACAGCGAAGTTGGATTTGCCCATGAATAAAGTGCTGATCGTGGATGATCATCCCGTCATTCGTCTTGCTGTACGTTTGCTAATGGAGCGTCATGGATATGAAGTTATTGCCGAAACCGATAATGGCGTCGATGCGTTGCAACTTTCCCGTGAACTTATGCCTGATATCGTTATTCTGGATATCGGCATTCCGAAACTGGATGGACTGGAGGTCATCGCACGCCTGACCGCCAACCCTTCACCTTTGAAAGTTCTGGTGCTGACTTCCCAGGCACCTGGGCATTTTTCGATGCGCTGCATGCAGACGGGGGCAGCCGGTTATGTGTGCAAGCAGCAGGACCTCACCGAGTTACTCAGTGCAATCAAGGCGGTGCTGTCGGGGTACAGTTATTTCCCCAATCAGGCGCTGCATACGGTGCGTTCGAGTCTGGGTAACGCAAGCGAGTCCGATATGGTCGATCGACTGTCCGGGCGAGAGATGATGGTCTTGCAGCAACTGGCTCGCGGAAAGACCAACAAGGAAATTGCCGATGGGATGTTCTTGAGCAACAAGACCGTCAGTACATACAAGACACGCTTGTTGTTGAAGCTCAATGCCCGCTCGCTGGTTGATCTGATCGAACTGGCGCAGCGTAACGGGTTAGTGTGAGTTTTTCCGGCCGCGCGTACTCAGTAAAAAGCCTCCATTCGGGAGGCTTTTACGTGTCAGAGGTCAAAGTCGTAATCGGCCAGTTGTTTCTGCAAGCGGCGCTCTTCCAGCAGATTATCAATCGTGCGACGTTTGCTCAGATTGGTTTTCGCTGTTTCGACGACCACAGGTTCCACATCGTCGGCCTCAACGGCGATGAAATCGTCTTCTACATCCAGTTGTTCTTTGTCAGCACTCATGGGATCGACTCCAGGCTTAAACTGCCATTGGCGCTCCTTATATCGATAAACCACGGGCGGGTAAAAAAGATTTTTTCAATCGACAAATCAATAAAAGCAATAGCGCCTCAATCGTCGGAGGTCTTGTGCTTGTATTCGCATAAGTCCTCGATCCGGCAGCTGCCACAGCGGGGCTTGCGCGCCAGGCAGACGTAACGTCCGTGAAGGATGAGCCAGTGATGGGAATCGAGTAGAAATTCCTTGGGTACGAATTTCATCAGCTTTTTCTCCACCTCCACCACGTTTTTGCCCGGCGCCAGCCCGGTGCGGTTGCTGACGCGGAAAATGTGAGTGTCGACGGCCATGGTCAGTTGGCGAAATGCGGTGTTGAGCACCACATTGGCGGTTTTGCGACCGACCCCTGGAAGCGCTTCCAGCGCTTCGCGAGTCTGTGGGACTTCGCCGTTGTGGCGCTCGATCAGCAGGCGGCATGTCTCGATCACGTTTTTTGCCTTGCTGTTGAACAGGCCGATGGTCTTGATGTACTCGGACAGCCCTTCGACACCCAGCGCGTGAATCGCCTGCGGCGTGTTGGCCACCGGGAACAGCTTGGCCGTGGCCTTGTTGACGCCGACGTCGGTGGATTGGGCCGACAGAATCACCGCGATCAACAGTTCGAACGGCGAGCTGTAGGCCAGTTCGGTCTTCGGTTCCGGGTTGTCTTCGTGCAAGCGACGGAATATTTCCAGGCGTTTTGCGGCGTTCATGGGCGCGGCGTTTCCTCGATCGTTGAAGGGGGGCTGGCGCCCGTCCAGGCCTGGTGCGCTGCCAGCAACAGACCGAGCAGAATAAACCCGCCAGGGGCGAGCAAGGCCAGTGATATTGCGTTGCCAATCAGCTCGCGCAGGGCGCCCAAGCCGATCATCAGCAGGCCGAACACGCCTGCCAGCCTGAGATGTTCGGGCAGGCGTGAGCCGACGAAGATGTCGTCATGCTCCAGCGCCACGCAGCTCAAAGCGATCCAGCCAATGTAAAGGCTCAGCGGCTGATACATTTCCAGCATCCAGGCCTGCGCCACCAGGCCTGCGCAAGCCGTCAGGGTGGCGGCCAGCACAATGGAGGCGAGCAGTCGCTGAGGCGCTGTCAGGTGGGACCGTACCAGCCCCATGGCCAAGCCATGGCCGGCACTGATCAGTACCCAGGCCAGCCATAAGCCCAGCGCGTTTGCCAGCGAATCGCTGGCGCCGACCAAGGGCACGAGCAGCAGGCCGCGGGTCAGGAGCAATGGCTTATTCATCAATGATCACTCCGGTCAGTTGAGCCTGATGCTCGTCGAAGTAACGCAGTGCATCGTGAACAGCCTGCAGGACTGATCGGGACGTGACGGTCGCGCCGGCCAGTTGATCGAACTGCCCCTGATCCTTTTTCAACGCCCAGCCGCTGTCGGTGGGAGCCTGGAGCGACTTACCGTTGAAGGATTGCAGCCAGGGATTTGGCCAGTCAGCGATGGCCGCGCCCAGGCCGGGCGTTTCCGACTGGCGCAGGGTTTTCACGCCCAGCAACCGCCCTTGCGGGTCGATAGCGACCAGCAGTTGGATGCTGCCTTCATAGCCCAGGGCCTGACTGCGTAACAACACTGCGCTGGGCAGGCCGGCGCGAGTGGCCAGGTATCCGCCCAGCAGCGTGCTATGGGCCAAGGTCACCGGGGTCGTTACGACAGGTTGTGCCAACGGCTGATTGTCGTATCGGTCGGTCGGCAGCACGTCGAGCAAGGTTCGGTTCGCAAGGTCTTGTTGCTGACCCTTGATGCGCCCTGCGGTGCTGAGCTGAGTCAGGTAAGTGGCCCCAATGCCGAGACCGATCAGCAAAGCCAGGATGGCAACGCCACGGTAGTTTTTCATAGGGGCTGCGGCCTGTGTCGCGCCTCGGCGAAGCGCTCCAGTGCGGGCACGCCGAGGTTCATCAGCAGCACCGCAAACGCCACGCCGTCCGGGTAACCACCCCAAGTCCGGATCAGGTAAGTCAGCAGTCCCACGCCTGCGCCAAACAGCAGGCGAGCGAGGGGCGCTTTGGCGCCCGAGACCGGTTCGGTCACGATAAAAAACGCACCGAGCAGGGTCGCACCCGTGAGCAGATGAAACAACGGCGAGCCATTGGAGTCGGAGCCCGATCCGTTCCAGCACAACAAGCTGATGATGAACAGGCCGGCGAGCATGCCCACCGGCGCGTGCCAGCTGAACACCCGTTGGTGCAGCAGGAACAGTCCTCCGGCCAGAAACGCCAGGTTGACCCACTCGACGCCGCGCCCACCCCAGCGTCCGAACGCCGGGTTGGCGGCGAACAGCTCATCGATGGTCAGGCTTTTGTTGATTCGCAGGCTGTCCAGGGCCGTTGCTGCTGCCCATCCATCAGGCCCAGGGTGAACCGCGAACACCTGTTGCAGGCCGTCGGACAGGCTCATGCCGTGAAGTGCCGGCCATTGATTGAGTTGCTGGGGAAACGCGATCAGCACCAGGGCGTAGCCGAGCATCGCCGGGTTGAACGGGTTATTGCCGACGCCGCCCCACAGGTGCTTGCCGAACAGCAAGGCGCAAGCCGTGGCTGTGACGGTCAGCCACCAGGGGCAATAGGCCGGCAAGGCCAGCGCCAACAGCGTGGCGCTTACCAGCGCGCTGCCATCGTTGAGTGCCGGTTTGAGCGGTCGGCGCCGTAAGCGCAGCGCCAGTGCTTCGACGGCCAGTGCGCTAAGGCCCGCCAGCAACAGGTTGAACACCACGCCCCAGCCATAAAACCACGTCAACGCCAGAATGCCGGGCAGTGTCGCCAGTAGCACCCGCAGCATCGCCTGCCGCAGCCGTTCGTCCATGGGCTCAGGGAGCGACATGAGCATCCACCTGGCGTTCGGCGTCTTTCACCGCTTGCTCCAGGGGCTCTATTTGTTCATCCGACGCCCCTGCGGCCCTGGCCTTGCTGAGTTCGGCGCGACGCATGGCCAATTGGATCTTGGCCCGTTTCAGCTCGGCACTTTGAGGGGGGGCGGGGGTTGAAACAGTGGGCTGGACCGTCCCTTCCAATTGCGTCAAGGTTTGTTGCGCCGCTTCGAACTGGCGCTGTAGCACGATCAATTGCGACTGTTGTTCGAAGGTCGGCGGGTGGCCGAATGCTTTCAAGGATTTGTTCAACTGCGCCCGGCTCATGGCCAGGTCGACCTTGGCTTTTTTCAAGGCCGCATCGGCGTTGGCGGCTTTTTGCGCCCGTACCCGCTCCAGTGCCGCTTGCACGGGGTCGACGGACTGGGTTTGGGGCTGTGAGGCGCGCTGTGTACGGGCCAGACGCTCGGCGAGACGCTGCTCCTCTTCGCGGCGCAGACGTGCGTTGCGCTGTTCGAAGCGCCGCCGGGCATGGTCGCGCTTGGCGGTGCGCGCTTGCTGCTCTTCGACGCTGAAGGCCAAGCCACCGACCACCGGCACCACGGTTGCCGTGGGCAATGGGTGCATTTCGATGCAGTCGACCGGGCAGGGCGCCACGCATAGATCGCAGCCTGTGCATTCGTCGACCAGGACGGTGTGCATCAACTTCGCCGCACCGACAATCGCGTCTACCGGGCAGGCCTGGATGCACTTGGTGCAGCCGATGCATTCGGCTTCGCGAATAAAGGCGATCTGCGCCGGGGCTGAACCACGGCTGGTATCGAGCTCAAGCACAGGCACTTTCATCAGCTCGGCCAAGGCGGCGATGGTTTCACGGCCACCGGGCGGACACTTGTTGATCGGTTCGCCCTGGGCGATGCCTTCGGCGTAGGGCTTGCACCCGGGGTGGCCGCACTTGCCGCATTGGGTCTGCGGCAGCAGGGCGTCGATACGTTGAATCAGACTCATGCTTTGACCAGCCCGCGCAATCCAAGAAATGCCACCGCCATGAGCCCTGCGCCGATCAACTGGATCGGCAGACCACGAAAGGGTCTGGGGATATCGTTATCGAAGGTGCGCTGACGCAAATCATCGAACAGGCTCAACACCAGCCAGAAACCCAGGCCGGCGCCCAGGCTCGCGGCGACGGTGAGGCCCAGGCCGTGGTCATTCCGGCTGTTGATCAGCGTGATGCCCAGTATGCCGGCATTGCCCAGCAGCAGTGGCCACAAACCATCGAACGGCAGCGTCGGCAGCCAGCGCCCCAGCCAGTGCAGCAACGGTGCAATCAGCAACACACTCAAGGACAGCCATGCCAACAGGCGCAGCGAGGTCAGATTGGCCGGAACCAGCAGCCAGCGATCGATCAGATAACCCAAGGTGCCGACCATCAGCATCAGGCATGTCGTCGCCAGGCCCAGGGCGTGGACTTGCCTTCTTCCATTGGCCGCCAGCAGCGGATTGACGCCCAGCGGCCAATGCAACACAAGGTTGTTGATCAGGGCGGCGCTGAACAGTGTAAGAACGATTTCGGTCATGGGCGTGCTGGAACGAGAACCTGTCGTTAGAGGTTAGGCATTATCCGGCACACCGTCAGGGTGGGCCAGATATGAAAATCCCACAGTCGCCTGCCGGCGACTGTGGGATCGGTACCGCGCGTGGTCGCGTTATTTGATCCGCTGACCCGGCTTGGCGCCGCTATCGGGGCTCAGCAGGTAGATTTCTTCACCGCCGGGACCTGCCGCCATCACCATGCCTTCGGAGATGCCGAAACGCATTTTGCGCGGCTTGAGGTTGGCGATCATCATCGTCAGCCGGCCTTCGAGCTTGGCCGGGTCCGGATAGGCGCTCTTGATGCCGGAGAACACGTTGCGCTGCTCATCACCGATGTCCAGCGTCAGGCGCAGTAGCTTGTCGGCGCCTTCCACGGCTTCAGCCTTGACGATCAGGGCTACGCGCAGGTCGATGGCGGCAAAGGCGTCGAAATCGATCTCCGGCGACAACGGGTCCTTGGTCAGCTCGCCATTGCCGGCCGGGGCACCGGTGTCGGTCTGGCTGGCGGCCAGGTCTTCTTTCGAGGCGTCGGTCATGGCTTGCACCTTGGTGGCGTCGATGCGAGTCATCAGCGGCTTGAACTCGTTCAGTTGATGGTTGCTCAGCAGCGTCTGGTGATCGTCCCAGGTCAGCGGTGCGACGTTCAGGAAAGCTTCGGCATCGGCGGCCAGCAACGGCAGCACCGGCTTGAGGAAGATCACCAGTTGGCGGAACAGATTGATACCCAGGGCGCAGATCGCCTGGACTTCGTCCTGCTTGCCTTCCTGTTTGTTCAGTGACCACGGCGCCTTGTCGGCGATCCAGGCATTGGCGCGGTCGGCCAGGGCCATGATCTCGCGCATCGCCCGGGCAAAGTCACGGGCCTCGTAGGCTTCGGCGATGCTCGGGGCCGCCGCCAGAAAGGCCTCGGTCAGCTCCGGCGCGGCGTTACCGGCTACCAGTACACCGGCGTTGCCTTTGTGGATGAAGCCGGCGCAACGGCTGGCGATGTTGACTACCTTGCCCACCAGGTCGGAGTTGACCTTCTGCACGAAGTCTTCAAGGTTCAGGTCCAGGTCGTCCACGCCACGGCCGAGCTTGGCCGCGTAGTAGTAGCGCAGGTATTCCGGCGACAGATGGTCCAGGTAGGTCCGGGCCTTGATGAAGGTGCCGCGGGACTTGGACATTTTCTGTCCGTTGACGGTCAGGTAGCCGTGGACGTTGATACCGGTCGGTTTACGGAAACCGGCGCCTTCGAGCATGGCGGGCCAGAACAGCGCGTGGAAGTTCACGATGTCCTTGCCGATGAAGTGATACACCTCGGCCGTGGAGTCCTTGCCCCAGAACGCGTCGAAGTCCAGCTCCGGCGTGCGGTCGCAAAGGTTCTTGAAACTCGCCATGTAGCCGATGGGCGCGTCCAGCCATACGTAGAAATACTTGCCGGGCTCGCCGGGGATTTCGAAGCCGAAGTACGGCGCATCGCGGGAAATGTCCCACTCTTGCAGGCCGGAGTCGAGCCATTCGGCGAGCTTATTGGCCACCGCGTCGTGCAACGTGCCGCTGCGGGTCCAGGTTTGCAGCATCTCTTGGAAGTCCGGCAGCTTGAAGAAGAAGTGCTGGGAGTCCTTGAGCACTGGCGTCGCCCCGGAAATCGCCGATTTCGGGTCCTTCAGGTCGGTCGGTGCGTAGGTGGCGCCGCATTTTTCGCAGTTATCGCCGTACTGGTCCTCGGTGCCACATTTCGGGCAAGTGCCTTTGATGAAGCGGTCGGCCAGGAACATTTTCTTTTCCGGGTCGAAATACTGGGTGATCGAACGGGTCGCGATGTGCCCGGCGTCACGCAGCTTCAGGTAGATCTGGCTCGACAGCTCACGGTTTTCTTCGGCGTGAGTGGAGTGGAAGTTGTCGAAGTCCACCAGGAAATCGGCAAAGTCGGCGCTGTGTTCGGCCTGGACGTTGGCGATCAGTTGCTCCGGGGTGATGCCTTCCTTTTCCGCGCGCAGCATGATGGCCGAACCGTGGGCGTCGTCGGCGCAGACATAGATGCACTGGTTGCCGCGATGTTTCTGGAAGCGCGTCCACATATCGGTCTGGATGTATTCCAGCATATGGCCGAGGTGAATCGAACCATTGGCATAGGGCAGGGCGCTGGTGACGAGGATCTTGCGTGGCTCGGACATGGGGCTCGGCTACTTGATGAAACGGAGGTCGGCCACTATAAAGCGCTGGGAAATATATTTCACCCCACTGGCCTGTTTCCGGATGCATTGCTGGGGGCGGTATGGACACAACCTGTGGCGAGGGGATTTATCCCCGCTGGACTGCGCAGCAGTCCAAAATAGAGCACTCTGACACACTGTAGCAGCAGGTTTTAGGGCCGCTGCGCGCCCTAACGGGGATAAATCCCCTCGCCACAAAGGTGTTCGCGCGACAGTAATCAAGTCGCCACGCGGCAGCGTGGGGCGTAGGATAGCGGCCTGTTTTTCAAGTCTTGCTATCGGAGTTGCCCATGAGCGCCGTCAATCGCGCAGCGGTGGAAGCCGTTCTTCGCCAGTACACCGACCCTTACCTGAATCAGGACCCGGTCAGCGCCGGATGCGTGCGCACCATCGACATCCAGGGCGATCGCGTCAGCGTCCAGCTGGAAATCGGCTACGCCGCCGATCTGTTCAAGAGCGGTTGGGCGCAAATGCTGCAAATGGCGATCGAGTCCCTGGACGGTGTAGCCAGCGCCAAAGTCGACGTCACCAGCGTGATCGCTGCCCACAAGGCCCAGGCGCAAGTGCCGGGGCTGGCGAACGTCAAGAACGTGATCGCCGTGGCCTCGGGCAAGGGCGGCGTGGGTAAGTCCACCACCGCCGCCAACCTGGCCCTGGCCCTGGCCCGTGAAGGCGCGAAGGTCGGGATTCTCGACGCGGACATATACGGCCCGAGTCAGGGCATCATGTTCGGCGTTGCCGAGGGCACCCGGCCGCAGGTCAAGGACCAGAAATGGTTCGTTCCGATCCAGTCCCATGGCGTGGAAGTCATGTCCATGGCCTTCCTGACCGATGACAACACGCCGATGGTCTGGCGCGGGCCGATGGTTTCCGGCGCCTTGCTGCAACTGGTGACGCAGACCGCCTGGGGCGATCTGGATTACCTGGTGATCGACATGCCGCCAGGCACCGGGGATATCCAACTGACCCTGGCGCAGAAAGTCCCGGTGGCCGGTGCGGTGATCGTCACCACGCCGCAGGATCTGGCCCTGCTGGACGCCCGCAAGGGTGTGGAGATGTTCCGCAAAGTGAACATCCCGGTACTGGGTGTGGTGGAAAACATGGCCGTGCACATCTGCTCGAACTGCGGACATGCCGAGCATCTGTTCGGTGAAGGCGGCGGAGAAAAACTGGCGAGCCAGTACGGCGTCGAACTGCTGGCCTCGCTGCCGCTGTCGATGCTGATTCGCGAGCAGGCTGACGGCGGCAAACCCACGGTCATTGCCGAGCCGGACAGCCAGATCGCCATGGTCTATCAGGAACTGGCTCGCCACGTCGGCGCGCGGATCGTGCTGCAAGAGGCTGCGTCACCGGCGATGCCGAACATCACCATGAGCGACGATTGAATAAGCCGTAACACAATCCATTGTGGGAGCGAGCCTGCTCGCGATAGCGGTGTATCAGTCACATCAAAGTTGACTGACCCGGCGCCATCGCGAGCAGGCTCGCTCCCACAGTGGTTGTGTGCAGGTTTTTAGATCCGCAACCCGCCATCCATCTCCAGGATCCGGCCGGTGTAATAGTCGTTCTCGAAGATGTACGCCGCCGAATGGGCGATCTCCTCGGGTTTGCCCATGCGCTTGAGCGGGATGCCAGAGGTCATTTTTTCCAGGGCTTCGGGTTTCATGCCCAGGGTCATTTCGGTTTCGATGAAGCCCGGCGCGATGCCGGCGACACGGATACCGTAGCGTGCCAGCTCTTTGGCCCAGGTCACGGTGGCGGCCGCCACGCCGGCCTTGGCCGCCGAATAGTTGGTCTGGCCGACGTTGCCGGCGCGCGAGATCGACGAAATGTTGATGATCGCGCCGCTGTTCTTCAGCTCGACCATTTTCGCTGCCACTTCGCGGGTACACAGGAAGACACCCGTTAGGTTGACGTCAATCACCGCCTGCCACTGGGCCAGGCTCATTTTGCTCATTTCGCCGTCCTTGACCTTGAGCAGCAAGCCGTCGCGCAGGATCCCGGCGTTGTTGATCAAGCCGTGGATCGCGCCGAAGTCCTCGGCGACCCGGGCGACCATGTCGCTCACTTGCTCCTCATTGGCGACGTTGCACAGATAAGCCCGGGCCTCGACACCCTTGGCCACGCAGGCGGCAACCGCCTGGTCGAGTTTTTCCTGATTGAGGTCCACCAGGGCGAGCTTGGCGCCTTTGCCGGCGAAATACTCGGCCATGGAGCGGCCCAGACCCTGGCAACCGCCGGTGATAATGATTACTTTGTCGGTGAGTTGCATTGGCATGTCCAGATTGCAGAGCGGTTGGAGGATGTCCTTTTACTGGCCTCTCGATCTGCGACGGCGTAGCCCGGTTGCACACGAGAACTGCCTAAAGGCGCGCTGGTACTTTGCTCCAGTCGCCTGACCGTTTCCAGACGGATTTGATCAAAGGAGTCATAAATTGAGCGTTGAAGCTGCCAAGCATGCACGAGAATTGCTGCTCAAGGAATACCGTGGAGTGCTCTCCACCCATTCCAAATCCATGCCCGGTTTCCCGTTCGGCTCCGTGGTGCCATATTGCCTGGACGACCAAGGCCGTCCACTGATCCTGATCAGCCGTATCGCCCAACACACCCACAACCTGCAAAAAGACCCCAAGTGTTCAATGCTCGTAGGTGAGCGGGGGGCCGAGGATGTGCAGGCCGTAGGGCGCCTGACTTATCTGGCCGAGGCGCGCAAGCTGGAAGACAACCTCGCCATCGACGCCGCCGCTGAGCGTTACTACCGTTATTTCCCGGAGTCGCAGAACTACCACAAGGCCCATGACTTCGATTTCTGGGTGCTCAACCCGGTGCGTCATCGTTACATCGGTGGCTTTGGGGCCATTCACTGGATCGACCAGATCACCCTGGCCAACCCCTTCGCCGGCAAGGCCGAAGCCAGCATGATCGACCACATGAATGCCGACCATGCCAAGGCCATCGCGCATTACGTCGAGCTGGCCGGTCTGCCCGCCACCGAACCTGCGCAACTGGCCGGTATCGACAGCGAAGGCATGCACTTGCGGATCGGTCAGGCCCTTTACTGGCTGGCGTTTCCAGCGCCTTGCAATACGCCGACACAAGTGCGCGAAGCCTTGGTTTATCTGGCTCAAGCCGAGCAATGGCCAAAAAATGCTGAGGCTGACGCTTGAATTCACGAAAGGGCGACGTCATTTAGGGTTTGATAGCAAGGCATTCTTGCGTTGAGGAACCTTTTGATGCGCCCTTTTTTGTTGCTCTTTCTGCTGTTCCCGGTGTTGGAGCTGTTCGTATTCGTCAAGGTCAGCGGGGCGATCGGGTTTTTCCCGGCGCTGCTGCTGGTCATTCTCGGCTCGATGCTCGGCGTGTTCGTGCTGCGCATCGCCGGCCTCGCCACGGCTCTGCGTGCCCGTGAAAGCCTGAACCGTGGCGAGCTGCCTGCCCAGACCATGCTCGAAGGCCTGATGCTGGCCTTGGGTGGCGGTCTGTTGATCCTGCCTGGCTTCATCAGCGATGTGCTGGGCCTGGTCATGCTGCTGCCGTTCACCCGTCGGTTGCTGGCCAATAAAATGCGCCAGCGTGCCGAAGAACAGGCGATTCGCCAGCGAGCCTTCGCCGACGACCTTCAGCCCCGTGGCGGGCCGCCTCCACGAGAACCTGTGGGCCGCGAACCGGATGTGATCGAAGGCGAGTTCGAGCACCGCGATACCAAGTAAAACCAGCGACACGGCACCTTCGGGTGCCGTGTTCGTTTTCGGCTTCGTGAAGTAAAAAATTTTCTACCCGACCCTTGAAATCGGCTTGTACGCCCTTATGTATGGGTCACCGCAAGGTTTCCGGTGGCGACACTGGACAGACTTCCGCGGTTCGCTTGACGAACCGCATCCGGCTCCGCCGGCTTTTGTTAAACCCGCCGGGACTACACCGGCCGATGAAAACCAAAATTAGGAGAGATCGACAATGAAGCTTCGTCCTCTGCATGACCGCGTCGTCATCCGTCGCAGCGAAGAAGAGAAGAAAACCGCTGGCGGTATCGTCCTGCCAGGTTCGGCTGCTGAAAAAGCCAACCACGGTGAAGTTCTCGCTGTAGGCCCAGGCAAGGCTCTGGAAAACGGTGAAGTACGTGCGCTGGCCGTGAAAGTGGGTGACAAGGTTGTGTTCGGCCCTTACTCCGGCAGCAACACAGTGAAAGTCGACGGCGAAGACCTGCTGGTGATGAGCGAGAACGAAATCCTCGCTGTCCTGGAAGACTGATTCCCCCGCTCATTTTCCCGTTACTACAAAGTATTTAAGGAATATCGATCATGGCTGCTAAAGAAGTTAAATTCGGCGATTCCGCCCGCAAGAAAATGCTCGCCGGTGTCAACGTCCTGGCTGACGCAGTAAAAGCGACCCTGGGCCCTAAAGGCCGTAACGTGATCATCGAGAAGAGCTTCGGCGCTCCGACCATCACCAAGGACGGCGTTTCCGTAGCCAAGGAAATCGAGCTCAAAGACCGCTTTGAAAACATGGGCGCGCAACTGGTCAAAGACGTTGCCTCCCGTGCCAACGATGATGCTGGTGACGGCACCACCACCGCGACCGTACTGGCTCAATCGATCGTCAACGAAGGCCTCAAGGCTGTCGCTGCCGGCATGAACCCGATGGACCTCAAGCGCGGCATCGACAAGGCGACCATCGCCATCGTCAAAGAGCTTAAAGCCCTGTCCAAGCCATGCGCTGATACCAAGGCTATCGCTCAGGTCGGCACCATCTCGGCCAACTCCGACAACTCCATCGGCGACATCATTGCCGAAGCCATGGAAAAAGTCGGTAAAGAAGGCGTGATCACCGTTGAAGAAGGCTCGGGCCTGGAAAACGAACTGTCGGTTGTTGAAGGCATGCAGTTCGACCGTGGCTACCTGTCGCCGTACTTCGTCAACAAGCCGGACACCATGGTTGCCGAGCTTGAGAGCCCGCTGATCCTGCTGGTCGACAAGAAAATCTCCAACATCCGCGAAATGCTGCCTGTGCTGGAAGCCGTTGCCAAAGCCGGCCGCCCACTGCTGATCGTGGCTGAAGACGTTGAAGGCGAAGCCCTGGCGACTCTGGTTGTGAACAACATGCGCGGTATCGTTAAAGTCGCTGCCGTCAAGGCACCTGGCTTCGGCGACCGTCGCAAGGCCATGCTGCAGGACATCGCCGTACTGACCGGCGGTACCGTTATCTCCGAAGAGATCGGCCTGAGCCTGGAAAGCACCACCCTGGAGCACCTGGGTAACGCCAAGCGCGTGATCCTGTCCAAGGAAAACACCACCGTGATCGACGGTGCTGGCGTCGAGGCTGATATCCAGGCTCGCGTTACTCAGATCCGCGCACAAGTGGCCGACACTTCGTCCGACTACGACCGTGAAAAACTGCAAGAGCGTCTGGCCAAGCTGTCGGGCGGCGTTGCAGTGATCAAGGTTGGCGCCGGTTCCGAAGTTGAAATGAAAGAGAAGAAAGCCCGCGTTGAAGACGCCCTGCACGCAACCCGCGCAGCCGTCGAAGAAGGCGTGGTACCTGGCGGCGGCGTGGCACTGGTTCGTGCCCTGCAGGCCATCAGCGAGCTCAAAGGCGACAACGATGACCAGAACGTGGGCATCCAGTTGCTGCGTCGCGCTGTTGAAGCACCGCTGCGCCAGATCGTTGCCAACTCCGGCGACGAGCCAAGCGTTGTGGTCGACAAGGTCAAGCAGGGTTCGGGTAACTACGGTTACAACGCTGCGACCGGCGAATACGGCGACATGATCGAAATGGGTATCCTGGACCCAGCCAAAGTGACTCGTTCGGCTCTGCAAGCGGCTTCGTCGATTGCCAGCCTGATGATCACCACCGAGGCGATGATCGCTGAAATCAAGGAAGACGCTCCAGCTGGCGGCGGTATGCCAGACATGGGCGGCATGGGTGGCATGGGCGGCATGATGTAAGCCAGCCTTACCCCTGTACTGAAAAACCCCGTCTGCGAAAGCAGGCGGGGTTTTTTAATGCCTCGGGTTTACCCCGCTCATTGAATTTGCACCAATCCCTGTGGGAGCGAGCCTGCTCGCGATAGCGGTGTAACAGTCACCCTCAATGTTGCTGATCCGACGCTATCGCGAGCAGGCTCGCTCCCACATTCAGATTGGTGTTCAAGCATTGACGGGTTGGGTTGTCGCCGCTCTCTTCACTGTAGAGACCGGCCGGTACAGCACGTAGTAATAACACCCCAGGCAAATCAGCCAACAGAACACCGCTGTCCACGCATTGTGGGAAAAGAAATGCGCCCCTTGCATCATGCGGCTCACGGAGAACAGCGTTCCCAGGGAGGCAGCGAATATGAAGGCCAGGCGGGCCAGGCGAGGGCGGCGGTCGCGCAGTACGAAGAACAACGCGAACAGCGTAAACCCGGTGGCAGCGTGACCACCGGGCCAGCATCGGCCGGGTTTGTCAGTTGCCGGGCGTGGGCTCAGCAGTTCGCTGTAGGTTTGCTTGCCTCCGAACTCCTTCAGGCTCCAGGGGCATTGCACTGCCGTTACGGCTTTCATCGGCGTGACGAATGAAGTAGCCAGCGCCAGGGAGAGCACCAGGCAGCCCAGTTCGCGTTTGAACGGTTTGAGTCGGGTGAGGAAGAACGTGCAGATGAACCCGAGAATCGACAGCAAAGAAAACGCGATGACCACCTGTTTGGCCCGGTCATGCAGAATGTCTTCCAGAAAAAAACTGTGCCGACCGATAAACCCGTCGACTGGGTCGTAGAACAGCCTGGCCAGATCCATGTCCAGCGTGGTCAGTTCCAGCAGCACCAGGATCACCGCGATTGCAGCGGGCAGGCCCAGGGCGACCCGGAAATTCAACGGCCTGGAGACGGGACGGGTGGTGGTGGAAACCATGGCAGTACCTTTGGTGGAGTGTTCTTGAGCAGCGCGTTGCGCGCAGTCTGGCCCGGGCAGCGTGGGCGAGGCGTGAATGCCGGGTGAAAAACTCGTCAATGTCCGGGCAATCCACGCGCGACCCTTGCGGGAGCGGGCTTGCTCGCTACGACCGCCGATACAACCCTAGCCGTGATTCACACTTGGCCTTAAGCTGCGCGGGCCACGATGACCGTCCACGTGCGCAGAGGAGATGCCCATGCGAATTCTGTTGGTTGAAGACAACCGTGACATCCTGGCCAATCTGGCCGATTACCTGGGGCTCAAAGGCTATACCGTCGATTGTGCCCAGGATGGTTTGTCGGGGTTACACCTGGCCGCGACCGAGCACTATGACCTGATCGTGCTCGACATCATGCTGCCGGGCATCGACGGCTACACCTTGTGCAAGCGCCTGCGCGAGGACGCCCGACGTGATACACCGGTGATCATGCTCACCGCCCGGGATCAACTGGACGATCGCCTGCAAGGGTTCAAGTCCGGCGCCGATGATTATCTGGTCAAACCTTTTGCCTTGTCGGAGCTGGCGGCGCGGATCGAAGCGGTCATGCGTCGGGCCCAGGGCGGCGGGCGGCGCGCTTTGCAGGTCGGTGACCTGAGTTACGACCTCGATACCCTGGAAGTCACCCGCGAAGGCAAACTGCTGAAGCTCAACCCTGTAGGCCTGAAGCTGCTGGCGGTCTTGATGCAGAAAAGCCCCCACGTGCTGCGCCGGGAAATCCTCGAAGAAGCCTTGTGGGGCGATGATTGCCCGGACAGCGACAGTCTGCGCAGCCATGTTCACCAATTACGTCAGGTGATCGACAAACCGTTCGACAAACCGCTGTTGCACACCGTGCATGGCGTGGGTTATCGCCTGGCCGAGGGCCGAGATGGAGTTTAAGCAGAGCCTTGCCCAACGGATCATCATCGCCTTTGCGCTGATGAGCGCGTTGGTCGCCGGTGCATTCGCCATGGGCATCGTGGCGACGGTTCACTTGGTGGAAGAAAGGCTGATTTCCGCCGGGCTTGGGGGGGACCTGCAACGCCTGCTGCTGATGGACAGCGTTTCGGACTGGAGTCATCGTCCGGAACCCGACCAGTTGTTCTATTTCAGTGGCGGCCCGGGTGACTTCGATTTGCCCAAGGATCTGCGTCACCTGGATCGCGGTTTCCACGAGGTCTTTCGCGCGCAATTGTCGTATCACGCCATGGTCGAGATTGTTGACGGTCGACACTACGTGCTACTGCAGGACCAGAGCGATTTCGAAGAGCGCGAACGGGTGCTGTTCGCCGTGGTGCTGGTGGGCTTCGTGCTCAGCCTGGCGCTGGCGGTGTTCCTGGGTTGGGTCCTGGCTCGCCGGGTGATGGCGCCGGTCGTGCGTCTGGCCCGGCAAGTGCGCCATCGCGACCAGCTCCTCGGGCTGGCCCCGCCGCTGGCCCCTGACTATGCCGCCGATGAAGTGGGTGAGCTGGCCGTGGCGTTCGACGCTACGCTGGGGCGACTGCGCCAGGCCCTGACGCGTGAGCGGTTGTTCACCAGCGACGTAAGCCATGAGTTACGCACGCCGTTGATGGTCCTGGCCAGCTCCTGTGAGCTGTTGCTGGAGAACCCGGCCCTGGATCAGCGCGGTCGCAAACAGGTCGAGCGGATCAGTCGGGCCAGTGAAGAAATGCGCGAGCTGGTGCAAACCTTCCTGATGCTCGCCAGGACCCAGCGCGAAGACAGCGGCATGTCGCCCCGGTTGACGCTAGGGCAGGTGGCCGAGGACCTCGTTGGGCTGTGGCGTGCGCCGATCGAAGCCAAGGGCCTGACCCTGATCTTCGAGCCGGGGCAAACCGCCGACACCCCGTATAACGCCACGTTCCTGACCGCCGTCATGGGTAACTTGCTGCGCAACGCCTTGCACTACACCGATCAGGGCTTCATTCGCCTCACGCTGTCCGCGACCGGCTTCGTGGTCGAGGACAGTGGCGTGGGCATTCCCGAAGAAAAACGCGAGGCGATGTTCGAACCGTTCGTGCGAGGTAACGAAAAGCGCGGCGAAGGGCTTGGGTTGGGGCTTTCATTGGTCCAGCGGATTTGCGAGAACCAGGGCTGGACCGTGAGCCTCAGCACCATGGAGCCCAATGGCTGTCATTTTGAGGTTGAATTGCATCCTCGTAGCTGAGCGCTCTGCTCAAGATTGCCTGTTGGAAATATCCTGAAAACCCTCGAGTGCCTGCATGATGAAGTTTTCACAAAGGGATGACTTGGCGTGCACATGTCCATCCCTAACGTGGGAGCCATTACCTCATGGAGGCTCTCGCCAATGTCCAACCCTATCAAGCTCGACTTTTCCGAAAAATATGACGAACAGCACGCTCATCAATACCTGAATAAACATCAGGCTGGCCTGAGTCGGCGTCTTTCCCACCGCCGTGATGAACAACTGGCACGCATGGCTTTGGCGTTGGCAGGTGATCCTGGCCTGGTGCTGGACTTGCCGTGTGGTGCCGGGCGTTTATGGTCTGTTCTGGCCGAAAAACCGAACCGGGTGATCATCGGTGCGGACAATTCCGAAGCCATGCTCAAGACTGCGTTGAACGCTCAACCCGCCGATGTCGTAAAACGGGTACAACCCTTGCACGCTTCTGCGTTCGACATTGCCTTGCCTGATAACGCCGTCGACAGCATTTTTTGCATGCGCCTGCTCCACCACATCGGTGAACCTGCGCATCGACTGGCGATTCTGCGGGAATTCGAACGTGTCACTCGTGATAGCGTGATCGTTTCATTGTGGGTCGATGGAAATTTCAAGGCCTGGAGACGTAAGCGTCTGGAGCACACGCGTGGGCAGAAAGGCTACCAGAATCGATTTGTGTTACCGGCCGCTACAGTCGAGGGTGAATTTCGGCAGGCTGGTTTCCGCATTCAGGAACGACTGGACTTCCTGCCGCTCTATGCCATGTGGCGAGTTTATGTATTACGCAAGAGGTAACAGCATGGTTGTGGCAGTAGAGACAACAGCGGTCCCCCGCTGCGGCTTCGAACACTTCTGGAATCAGCAGGGTGAATGGGTGGAACAACCCAATGTGCGTCGTGGTGGTGAAAGCGGAGTGCAGCGGATCAACAACGGCGGCGATCTGCTCTATGCCAAGCGTCAGACAGGGCATATTTACCGTAGCTTGTTGCATCCGTTCGGCCGCCCAACCGTGTTACGTGAGCAAGATGCCCTGCTGGCATTGAGCCGACTCGACGTCAGCGTTCCAAAAGTCATCTTCTGTGGCGCACAGCGGGACCCGATTCACAAGTGGCGTGCGCTGCTGGTGACTCATGCGCTGGACGGTTTCGTGGAGTTGGATCACTGGTATGCCACAGGCGGGCGCGAGCGTCATGGCGAAGCGGGACATGACCGAATTCTCCAGGCATTGGCAGAGAACCTGGCTCGCATGCATAAGGGGCGTTGGCAGCATGGCTGCCTCTATACCAAGCATGTATTTGTGCGCGTGACCGGAGAGGGTGAGTCCGCTCGAGCCGAAGTGGCCCTGCTGGATTTGGAAAAGTCCCGTCAACGCCTGACTTCCCGGACCGCAGCGTCCCATGACATGAAGCAACTGCGACGCCATTCGTCGTTCAGCGATTCAGAATGGGAAAAACTCGTCTACTTTTACAAAGCGGCGTTTGGCAGCGCTATCAAAGGTTTATAGCGATGAAATTAGAAATTGCTAGAGGTTTGTTTCTCGTAGGAGCCCTGGCAGTTACCTCTATGGCGGTGGCGGTATGGGAGCAGCCCCGTTCGCAGATCCTCAGTGCTTCCCACCCGGACGCGCACTGCCCTTTGCCACGTGTGGCCAAGGCCAGCGAGGCGATCCGGCCGGACGACGATCTGTTGCTGTTCATGTTCAGTCTTTCCCAAGGCATGAGGCCCCAGAGTTGATGGACAGGAAGCCAAAATAAAGGCCTCGCGTATGCGAGGCCTTTATTTTTTGGATCGCAGCCTTCGACAGCACCTACAGGGCCAGTGGTCGCACGTTAGGGTTTGTCCGGCTTGGCCAGCAACGTATACACGCAGGGCAATACGAACAGTGTGAACAGCGTGCCAATCGACATCCCGGTGGCGATCACCAAGCCGATGTCGAAGCGGCTCACCGCCCCGGCCCCGGTAGCGAGGATCAATGGCACCATGCCAAATACCGTCGCCGCGGTGGTCATCAGTACGGGACGCAAGCGAATCGATGCGGCTTGCTCCACGGCCTCCCGTGGGGTTAGCCCCTGTTCCCTGCGCAGCTGGTTGGTGAACTCAACGATCAGGATCCCGTGCTTGCTGATCAGGCCGATCAGCGTCACCAGTCCTACCTGGGTGTAAATGTTCATGCTCGACCAGCCGAGGAATAGCGGAATCAAGGCGCCGCAAATCGACAGCGGTACCGTCACCAGAATCACCAGCGGGTCCCGGAAGCTTTCGAACTGGGCGGCCAACACCAGGAAGATGATCGCCAGCGCCAGGGCAAAGGTGACCCACAGCGCGCTACCTTCCTGGACGAACTGTCGCGACGCCCCTGCGTAGTCGAAAGCGAACCCTACCGGAGCCTCTTCTTGGGCAATCTGGCGGACCGTCTCGATGGCCTCGCCCATACTCACGATGGGAAAACCCGAAATCGTCACCGCGTTGAGTTGCTGGAACTGATTCAACTGCCGTGGTCGCGCCCGATCGCTGACTTTGATCAGCGTCGACAGCGGCAGCAATTCACCCTGGGTATTTTTTACGTAGTAGTTGTTCAACCAGTCCGGATTGTCCCGGAACGGTCGTTCGACCTGGGCGATGACCTTGTAGCTGCGCCCTTCGATGGTAAAACGGTTGATCTCGGCTTCACCCAGCAGGGTGGCGAGTGTGCCGCCCAGGTCTTGCATCGAGACGCCCATCTGGGCGGCCTTGGCACGATCGATGTCCACGACGACTTCGGGTTTGTCGAAAGCCAGGTCAACGTCCATGAAAGCGAACTTGCCGGATTCCAGTGCGCGCTTTTTGACCCGCTCGGCGATCTGCAACAGCGTTGCGTAGTCCTTGGGCGAGTTGATGACGAACGCAAATGGCAAGCCTTCGCCGGTGCCAGGCAGGGAGGGCAGGTTGAAACCGAATATTTGCAGGCCGGGGATGTTCTCCAGCTTGGCCTGGACTTCAGGCAGGATTTCCATCTGGGTGCGGCTGCGTTCGTTCCAGGGTTTGAGCAGGAAGCCGCCGATGCCCGATTGCACGCCGTTGTATCCGTTGATCTGGAACGAGGAGTAGTACTCCGGGAACTCCTTGAAGATGGTGATGAAATGATCGGTGTAGGTGTTCAGGTAGTCGAGGTTGGTCGGCTGCGGGGCATTGGCCATCATGAAGATGATGCCCTGGTCTTCATCGGGGGCCAGCTCGGACTTGGTGAACATGATCAGCACCGGAATCAGCAGCAGCACGATCACCGCGAACACCAGCACCACAGGCCGGGTATTGAGCATGCCGTGAAGCATGCGCTGGTAGCGGTTTTTAAGACGTTCGAAAACCACGTCCAGTCTATGCGCCAGTCCCGAGGGGTTCTCTTCGTGACGCAACAGCAAGGCGCACATCATGGGCGAGAGGGTCAGTGCGACGATCCCGGAAATGACCACCGCGCCGGCGAGCGTCAGCGCGAACTCCTTGAACAGCGCCCCCGTGAGCCCCTCCAACAGACCGATCGGCGCGTACACCGCCGCCAGCGTGATGGTCATCGAGATCACCGGCATAGCGATCTCCCGGGCACCTTCAATTGCAGCGTCGAATGGGCTTTTGCCTTCCTCGATGTGCCGGTGGATGTTTTCCACCACCACGATCGCGTCGTCCACCACCAGACCAATTGCCAGCACCATGGCGAGCAGGGTCAGCAGATTCATCGAGTAGCCCATCAACTGCATGAAGAACATCACGCCAATCATCGACAGTGGGATGGTCACCACCGGGATGGCCACCGAACGCAGGGCGCCCAAGAACAGGAACACCACGACGATGACAATCAGCACCGCCTCGAAGAGGGTTTTGACCACCTCGTCGATGGAAGCCTGGATGAACAGGGTGGCGTCGTAGGCGATCTCGGCCTTGAGGTTGGCCGGCAGTTGGGCCTCCAGATCCGGCATGATCCTGCGCACTTCCTTGATCACGTCCAGCGGGTTCGCGCCGGGGGTGGCCTTGATGCCGATGTACACCGAGGGCGTGCCACCGAAGGAACTGATGGTGTCGTAGTTCTCGGCGCCCATCTCCACCCGGGCCACATCGCGCAACAGCACGCGGCTGTCGCCATCGGTCTTGAGCGGAATCGCCGCGAAGGCCTCGGCGGACTTGAGTTCGGTGTTGGCGTTGATACTGGTGACTACGTATTCGCCTTTCACCTCACCAGCGGCCGAGAGGAAGTTGTACTGGCGCACGGCATCGGTCACGTCGGCGGCGGTGAGGCCGAAACCGGCAAGCTTGACTGGATCCAGCCACAGGCGCATGGCGAAGACCTGGTTGCCGAGGATCTCCGCTTCGGCCATGCCCGGCAATGTCGCCAGCTTGGGCTGGACCACCCGTGACAGGTAGTCGGTGATCTGCGGGTTGTTCAGTTCCTTACTGAAAAAACTGATGTACATCAGTGCCGAGGCATCGGCGGCCTCGCGGCTGAGCACCGGGTCTTCAGCATCTTGGGGTAGCTGGTTTTTGACTTCGTTGGCCTTGGCCAGCAGCTCGGTAAAAAGTCGGTCGCTGTTGGAGCCGATGCGGGCGTAGACCGATATCACCGAGAAATTCTGACGGCTGACCGAGGTCATGTAGTCGATGCCCTCGGCGCTGGCCAGACTCTGTTGCATCGGCTGGGTGATATAGCCCTGGATGGTCTCGGCGTTGGCCCCGGGGTAGGCGGTGGTCACCGTGATCAGGGCGTTCTCCATCTGCGGGTACTGGCGCAGGGGCAGCTTGCTCCAGGCTTGGAAACCCAGCAGCACGATCAACAGGCTGACCACGGTGGCGAGCACCGGACGGCGGATGAACGGATCAGTAAAAGCCATGAGGGTTCCTTGATCAGTCCGCAGGGGGCGGGCTGTTCTGTTCGGTCAGGGTCTTGTCGTCGCTGATGGCGATGGGCGTGCCGTTATCCAGTTTGATCTGGCCGGCGATCACGACCTGTTCGCTGCTCTGCACGCCTTTGGAAACCAGCACGAGCCCGTCGCGTCGCTCACCGGTTTCGACGAATCGCCGTTCGGCGATGAGGATCGGCTGGCCCTTGTCATCTTTCTCGACGGTGCCGTCGTCGGCTTTCTTCTGTGTCACGACGTACATGGAGTTGCCGTAGAGGGTGTAGGTCACGGCGCTTTCCGGCACGACGATGGCGTTGGCCTTGTCCGGCAAGATCACCTGCAGGCTGGCGAACATGCCGGGCAACAGCCTGCCGTCGGGGTTGCCCAGGGTAGCGCGTACCAGCACGTTGCGAGTGCTGTCTTCGATCTTGGGGTTGATCGCGCTGATGGCGCCGACGAAGGTCTGGCCGGGATAGGCCGAGACACTGACGTTGACTGCCTGGCCGACCGCGAGCTTGGGTACCGCTTGCTCGGGGAGGTAGAAATCCACATACAGGCTGCTCAGGTCCTGCAGGGTGGCGATCACCGTGCCGCTGGCCAGATAGTCGCCGACGTCCACCTGGCGAATGCCGATGGTGCCGCTGAACGGCGCAACGATGTGTTTCTTGGCCAGCGAAGCCTTGAGCTGGTTGACCGTGGCCTGGTTCTTTTTCAACTGCGCCGCGAGCCGGTCGAATTCGCCCTTGGAGATCGCCTGGCTGCCCACCAGTTGCCGACCCCGGCCAAAATCCAGTTGCGACAGGTTAAGGTCGGCCACGGCGGTTTCCAGCAGCGCGCTTTCGACGTCACTGTCCAGTTGCACCAGTGGCTGGCCGGCCTTGACCTTTTGCCCCGACTGGAACTGCACCTTCTGCACCGTCCCGGCAATTTCCAGGCTCAGGTCTACGCCTTGCAGTGCGGTGAGGCTGCCGACGGTGGGCAGGCGGGTTTGCCAAGGCTGCTCGACAGCCGTGGCCACGGCGACGCTGACCGGCGGTTTGGGGGCTGAAAACATCTGGATCTGCTGGTAAACGGAGAAACCCTTGTAGCCGGCCAGTAGCAATACCACCAGCAGGACAACACCCAACATGATCAGCATGCGGCGTCGCAGCATGTTCCACTTCCTTGGAAATAAGCCGAGAGAAAATACAGACAGGCGGGCACATTACTCCGAGTACGCGACCGATTCAAAACGATGTTCATCGGTAATGTGTAAGGATTTTTCCTGAAGGCCCGCCGCCCGCTTGTCAGATCAAATGCAAATGGTTGTCCCAGAGCCCTGCGGGCAGATCCAGTGGTTTTGCAACCAGTTGTGCCTGCCGGCAATCGTAAAAGCGGCAACGGCCCTGACCCGATGTCACGACGAAACCGTCGGCCACCGCACCCACACCGGCGCAGTCTGGCAGAGGCGCGTCCAGGCGTACTTCGCCGCTGTCCAGGTCCCAGATAAAAAAACGGTTGCCACGGGGCGCTGTCAGGGCCACCAGGCGCAGGTCGCTGTGTACGGCAACGCTGGCGGTGTAATGACCCATGGCCTGCAATTGATGCTCGGCCACCGGGAATGCCTGGAACGGCTGGCCCGGACGCTTGATTGCCAGCAGCTCGGAGGATTCGTGGGCATCGCCCATGAATTGCTGGCCGCAAACGATGGTGCCGTCGCTGGCGATGCCCATGTGGCGCACGCTGTTCATCGATTGGGCGAGGGTTTCCTTGCTCAGCAGTGTGCCATCGCGCTGCATCAGTACCAGGCTCGGCTCCATGGCATTGAGGTTCATCTCGACGCGGCTTTCGGCCTCGGTGCGGATGCCGCCGTTGGCGACCACCAGCGTTTCGCCGTCGGGCATCCACGACACTTGATGAGGGCCGATGCCGTGAGTCGACAGTTCGCCGCTGTGCTCCAACCGTTCGCCTTCAAAACGGTACACGCCTAGCAGGCCGCGGCCTGGATCGGTCGTGTCGTTCTCGGTGGCGTACAGCCATTCGCCGCTTTTATGAATCACCGCGTGCCCATAGAAATGCCGGTTCGGCAACGAGGTGAGGGTCTGCAGCAGCGAACCGTCGCGCAGGTCGATCAGGTAGCTTTCGGTGCCTGGGCGACGAGCGACGAACAGCGCAATCGGTTTTGTCGGATGGTCAATGATGTCGTGGCAGCGCTGCTTGACCTGGGTGGCGAACACCCTGCTGCCGTCCAGTCGATAGCCCACGGCGTAGTGCTTGCCGTCACTATCGTCCCGTGCCGAAAGCAGGAGCGGATGCTTGTCCTGTTGCTTGAACAGCGTCCAGCCGCCCAGGGTAACGGCGCCGAGCAGCAGGCTGCCCAGTGCCAGAGCCTGACGTCGAAACATGATCAGTCACCGTCGTTGGCATTGAAGCCCAATTGAATGCCCAGCGCCTTGGCCAATTCGCCTTCGTGCAGGCGATGGACAACGTTGAGGCTGTCGTACAGTTCGTTGAGTTGCTGGCGTCCGGCGTCGTCAGCGAGCATTTCGACCAGCGAGCGCTGGCTGTCGGCGAACAGTTTCAACGAGGTGTCGTAGGCCGCGTCGATCTTGTCGGCCAAGGGTTTCTGCTCGCTTGGCAACAGGCTGCGCAGGCCCTTGTTGTCCACGCCGACCCAGACGGTCCTGGCCGCGCTCAGACTGGCTTGCAGGCCTTGCAGCGACGACTGGCTGCGCCAGGCATCGGCCTGGAACGGTTGTGGTACGCCCTTGCTCTGGCGGCCCATCGGCGTGCCAAGTTTCTTCTTCAAGGTGTCCAGGGCAGTGACCTGGACCCGCAGCAAATCGGCGATCGCTTCGTGGGAATCAGCGTAGCGCTCGTTCGGAAACTTGCTCATCTGGGCGAGCATGCCGTCGTTGGTATTCCAGCGCGACAGGATATCTTCGGCCAATTGCTTCTGACGTTCGCCAATGGCGATCAGCAGCGGGCAGTACTTGGCTTTTTGCGCGCTGTCGGCCATGTCGATCCTGGCGTCGAACAGCAGGTACTCATAGGCGGAGAGGCCTTGCACCACAACGCTGGACTTGGCCAGACCGGCAACGTCGATCTGCGGCTGGTTATTGACCAGTTGCTCGACCTGACGGCCCACCAGGTTTTTCTTGTCCGGCCAGAACTGCACCTGCCAGGCGCGATTGCCCTCGGCCAACGGGCCGATCAGCAGTGGTTGCAACTCGGCCCAGGCTTTTTGTGCCTTGAGAAAGTCGGCGCGGGCGGTCTCCAGGTTTTCCTTGCCCTGGCAGAAGGCCAGGGCGCTGGTTGCCAGTTGCCGGTCAGCCTCGACCCAGCGGCTGTAGGTGGGCAGGATCACTTGCTTGGCGATGGCCGCTGAGGTGACCGCTTGCGGATCCTGGGGCGAGCACGCGCCGAGGACGATGGCGGCGAGGCTGGTAAACAACAGCTTGGGACGGAACATGTCGGGCTCCCGTTTTTCGGAGAATGCGATTAAAGGGAATTCAGGAACGCCAGCAACGCAGCGCGTTGCTCGGCATTGAACGCTAGAACTTGTCGCTGCGCCGCTTGCGCTTCGCCGCCATGCCATAGCACGGCTTCGAGCAGGTTGCGCGCGCGACCGTCGTGCAAGAACTGGGTGTGACCACCGACGGCTTCGGTCAGACCGATGCCCCACAGCGGTGGGGTCCGCCAGTCGCGGCCGCTGGCCTTGAATTCGCTGCGGTTGTCGGCCAGGCCTTCGCCCATGTCGTGCAACAGCAGATCGGTGTAGGGGCGAATGACCTGATTCGCCAGTTCCGGTTCGGCAGCGTTGGCGGACGTGGTGTACTTCGGGGTGTGGCACGACTGGCAGCCGGCCTGGAAAAACAGATTCTTGCCGGCCAGCACCTGAGGCGAGTTCACATCGCGACGGGCCGGTACGGCGAGGTTGCGGCTGTAGAACAGCACCAGGCGCAGAATGTTGTCGCTGACTTCCGGCTCGCCATCGGCGCCGTTGCCGTTCGGGGCGCGCTTGCAGTCGACCTGGGCCTGGGTGCAATCGTCGAAGGGGCGCAGGCTTGTCGTCAGGCCCATGTCACCGGAGAAGGCGTGGACGTTCTGCTGATTGAGGTTCGGCTGGCCGGCCTTCCAGCCGAAACGCCCCAATACGGTCTTGTGCTGGACATCGTCCCAGACCTGGTTCGGCCGGCCGACGATACCGTTGTTCTCCCGTGCCTGGGCTTGGGCATTGGCCAGGATAGCTTCATCGGGAATGGCTTCGAGCAGCCCCAGGCCGATCATCGGCGGTGCGACGCGGGCCGAAAAGCGTGTGTCGGGGTGCATCGGGCCATAGCCCAGTTGGGTGATCTGCAGTTGCGGCTTGCGCAGTTCTACGACGGTGCCGTCGTCGAAGCGCACCGGGACTGGCGTGTAATCGACCCGCACCTTGCCTTCGGGGACAACGCCGGGCACGGACATGTCCTGCAATTGCCCGCCATAGGTCGGCTCCGGCACCACCCCCAGTTGTTCAATGACCTTGGCGTAGGCCGGGGCATCGGGAATCGACAGGCGCACCAGCATCGACACCGCGCTGGCCGCGTCCGGTGCCGGCGGATGGCCGCGACCGTCCTTGACGTGACAGTTCTGGCAGGCGTTGGTATTGAACAATGGCCCCAGACCGTCCCGTGCGGTGGTGGTCGAGGGCGCGATCACCCAGGGGCTGCGGAAAAAACTGTTGCCCACGGCGAAGTCCACGCGTCGCGAAGGTGGCAGGTTGGCCGAGGGCAGGGAAAAGGCGTTCTGATCACTCTTGCGTACCGTCGCAGCGCCACCGGACCGGGCTTCGCCGGGTTCGGCCTGGGTAAAACGCGGGGCGTCATCGCAGGCACTCAGGCCCAGGGCCATGAACAGAGCGCATAAGCGAAGAGGCAACGACGGCATCGGACTTCCTGGAAGAGGAGTGAAACGAGGGCGCAAAGTCTAACAGGGCGGGGCGGTTTGAATAAGAGGGATTATCGTTTGGTTTTTGAGCATCACTTTATCCAGATTACCTGGCTGCTTTTCTAAGGCTTGGCTCCAGCGTCCAGTCGTTTTCTCCCGCCGTTCGTCGGCAATCTGCTCTGACCTGTCAATCCTGACAGTAGCCGATCTTCCTTGGCTGGAGTTTGATGGCCCAACGCCGAAAAGCCACGCTACCCTCACTCGCCAGGAAAACATGATGGATACCGAATCGTCTGTCTTGAACCATCCGTTCGAACTATTCCCTGTTTACATCCCGGGATGGAAGACGCCGGTGCTTCCGGAAGGCCTTGCGCACGGCGGCATCCCACAAAGCATTTATGACGGTCGGCCCGAGGGATTGCAATGCGTGATCTATGCATGGACCGAGCTCAAGAGCGGCTCCTGGACAATGGCGGTCCTTGATCGAGTTGACTTGTATGTCAATGGCGAGCTCTCGGGGGCAGGCTTTACCGTCCAGCCGGGAGAGGAAAGTAAGGAGTACTTTCTCCTGGACCTTCCCCAGGGAAAACTGAGAGAAGGGGTCAACAGGCTGCATTACACAATAACCCGTCTCAGCGAAAATCCCGGTATTTCCAATGATTTGAATGTGCTGTACAACTTGCGGGCCCCCGGTGAGCCGGCGCCTCAGGGCCTGGATCTGGTGATCCCGCCGGATGTGCTCGGTGATGGGGTCAGCGCCGAGCGGGCGGCGCAGGGTGTGGCGTTTGGTTTTACCTATTCCTATCCGCGAGATTACGACAGCATCAGATTTTTAGTGGGCAATGTGACCGTTCCTGTTGACGGATTTGATGCCGCCAGACCGGTGACGCATACCCTGTTTACCGACACATTCAGACAGGCAGGGGACAACCCCAATACAGCGCTCCAGTTCACGGTGACTGACCAGTTGGGCAACTCCAACCGGTCGTTGATCAAGTACTTGGATATCCATTTGGACCGCGTGCTGATTGCTCCTACTCTTATCCATGTAAAAAATTCCGCCGGTGAGGAGATTCCCGACAAAGGCGAAACAACCAGCACCACCTTGGTGCTGTCGGGTGAGGCAAGCCATGGCAAGGAGATCGAGGTCTACGATGGCAGCGGTGCTGGTGCCGTCCCCAAGGGCACAGCAACTGCCGATGCGACAACCGGCCTATGGACCAAAGAAATTACCGTCGACGTCGGCGCTCGCCGCCTGTATGCAAAGTCGCTCTACCACCCTACGAACGTCTATTCGAACGTACGTATCCTGACTGTGATACCTGAACCCCTAAGCATCGATACCAGCGACGCGATTCTCGACCAGTTAATGTTTAGAGCCGATAAGTTTCCTGAACGTCCGCCAGTAGGGGCGTTCGTAGAGCGGATACCGTCGGGAGGTGTGCCTCCCTATATCTATACTTCCAGCGACCCAGAGGTGGCAGAGCTTTTTTCATCATCGCAACCACGGGTTGTATCGAAGCACTCAGGGACCGCTACGATAACCGTCCGAGATCAAATGGGTGCAAGCGTGTCTTACCAAGTCATTACTTCCAAGGTTTGGTTGCTGTTTGACTTAGGTAAAGACAATGAGTGGCAGACGTATTGGAATTGCTGGGGGGCTGCGTGGAACGCCGGGGGGACGATCCCTGACCTGGTGACTTGGGGAGCGCTTCGAACCATCCATGACGGCGACCCAGGTTTGGGGGACTTGCGTGCATGGTCTGCAGACCAGGGTCCCGGTGAAAGGACTGTGTATACAATCAACCCCACAACAGGAGTCCGAGAGCTACTGTCCCAGGATAGCGACTATGCAAGGGGATGGATGATCAAAGAGGTATGACCTTCCCTTGGCATTGATGCGACGAGACTGGCGACGCTGTTCATTTCAGGTCTGGGGCCTGTGGCAAGGGAGCTTGCTCCCGCTGGGCTGCGTAGCAGCCCTAATAAAGCAGTGAGCTCAATCCTCCTGGCCGAGTTGGCTGGTTTTGGGGGCCGCTTCGCAGCCCAACGGGGATAAATCCCCTCGCCACAGAGCCAAGTTCACTGCGCGACAGCGCAGCGTCGAAGACGCGGCGGGCACTCTCTTGCCACAAGTTACTGTTTGATTTTAGGGTTGCACCACGGCCCCCGGTACCAATGGCAGTTCCAGCGTCGCGATAAATCCGCCATCGGAATGGTTGGCCAACACCAGCGCGCCGCCATGACGCTCGGCGGCGCGGCGGGCGATGGCCAGGCCCAGGCCATGACCTGCAGTGGTCTGGCCGGGGGCGCGGTAGAACGGTTCGCCCAACTGGCCCAGGTGTTCGGCCTCCACCCCCGGTCCGTGATCGCGCACGCTGACCATGATCCGCTCTCCTTGGCGCAGCGCGCGGACTTCGATCGGTTGACCGACCGGATTGAAGCGCTGGGCGTTGCGCAGCAGGTTATCCAGGGCCCGTTCAATCATGGTCGGCCAACCTTTGAGGGTCAGGTTCGGTTCAACGTCCAATTGCACGCTTTGTTCTGGAGAGGCCAGCTGTGTGTCTTTTTGCAGGGTAACCAGCAGATCGTTGAGGTCCACCTCTTCAGCGCTGGCGTTGTCGGCATCGACCCGGGCCAACACCAGGATTTCGCTGATCAGCGCTTCCAGACGATCACATTCGCGGGTCAGGCGCGGCCAGAGTTTTTCACGCTCCTCGGGGCTGGCTCGTTCAGCCAATGCCAGGGCAATGCGCAGCCGGGCCAGGGGCGAGCGCAGTTCGTGGGATACATCGCGCAGCAGTTGGCGCTGGCTGGCGATCAGGCTTTGCAGGCGCGCGCCCATGCGGTTGAAGTCGGTGGCCAGCACACCAAATTCATCCCGGCGATTGGCCAGTTTGGCGAGGCTGTTTTGCTGGTAGGTGGTCTGCCCCAAATCATGCACTGCACCGCGCAGGCGGCTCAACGGACGGGTAATGGACAGGGTCACCAACAGGCTGAACAACGTCAGCACCACCAACGCGATCCCCAGCGCACTCAGAGGCCAGAGCAGGCTGCCGCGGTGCCAGGCATCCAGTTCGGGGTGGGGTATGCGGTAGATGAACAGGTAAGTGTCGCCGGTTTTGGCGCTGGTGAACTCGTCGGTCAAGCGCCGCCAGGGCAGGCGTCGGTCGTTGTTGTTCTGTCGCGCCTCGAAGGCCTGCGCCCGACGCGGGAAAGTGCCGCGTACCACCGGGTCACCGCTCTCGTTAAGCACCTGGACGTTGATGTGATACTGATGCTTGCGTTGTTGCAGGATCTGCTCGGCGGCGTCTTCGCCCTGGCTTTCGAAGGTTTGTGTCCACTCTTCGGCCAGGGTGTTGAGGCCCGGATGGCGGCTGAGGATCCAGGCGTCCTGGTTCAGCATGTGGCCCAGCAGAATCGAAAGCCCTGCAACCAGGGCGATGGCCAGCCAGAAACTGGCCAGGATGCGCCAAAACAGTGAACGCACGATCAATCCTCGAAAACAAAGAAAGCCCAACGGCGATTGGCCGTTGGGCTGGGGTGCTTCAGCGCATTATTGCGCCTTTTGCGGTTGCTGCGCTTTCCAGGCCTTGAACTCGGCCCACTCGGCCCGACGCTCGGCCTGTTTCTTCTGAATGGCGTCAAACTCTTTTTGCTGCTCTGGCTTCAACAACCCACGGATCTGGGCGTCGACTTTTTCGTGCCGGGCGGCCATTTCATCTTTCATGGCTTTCTGATCGGCTGGCGACAGTTTGGCCAGGTACTTTTCTACCAGTTCGCGGCGCTCGTGGCGCTGTTCGCCCATGATCTTGCGGATCTGCTGGCGTTGTTCGCGGCTCAGGTCCAATTGGCTGTACGGACCTTTGTCGTGCATCTGGCCGCCATGACGCGGGCCATCCATCGGGCCCATTGGTCCCATCGGGCCGGCGCCTTCAGGCATGGCCATCGCGACGGTAGGCAGGGCAGCAGCGAACATCAGAGCGATGAGGGTCTTGCGCATGGTGTATCTCCTTGTCTCGTTCCCGGTCAGTTCCGGATGAGTTCAGGTTACGCAGATCAAGGTCAGCGGCGGTCAGGGGTGGGTAAAGCTTGGGTAAAGACGTTTTGGCGCAGGCCTGACAAATCTGCAGGACCGAGCACAAAGCCCTGTGGGAGCAAGGCTTGCCCGCCATGAAGATAACGCGGTCTCTAAAGGAACCGAGGCGCCTGCATCGCGAGCGAGCTTTGCGCCCACAGCCCAGCGGCGCAGCGCTTAAAGGCTGTAGTAATAACCCCGGCTACGCAGAGCCACGATGCGTGGGCGACCGTCGGCGTGCGGGCCGATTTTCTTGCGCAGGTTGCTTACGTGCATATCGAGGCTACGGTCGTACAGGGTCAGCTTGCGTCCCAGGGCGATCTGCGCCAGTTCCTGCTTGTCCAGTGGCTCGCCCGGCTGCTTGAGCAGCGCTTCGAGCAGGCGGCTTTCGGAAACAGTGAGGGTCTGCTCCTGCTCATCGATGCTGACCACGCCTCGCACCGGGCTGAAGGTCAGGTCGCCCAGTTCGATCTGGCTGGACACCGCCGTCGGATGACTGCGGCGCAAGACCGCGCGCAGGCGGGCGGTCAGTTCCCGTGGATCGCAGGGTTTTGCCAGGTAATCGTCGGCCCCCAGTTCCAGGCCCAGGATGCGATCCAGCGGTTCGCCACGGGCCGAGAGCATCAGCACCGGCAGCTCCGGATGATCGTTGCGCAACTGCTTGAGCAGTTCCAGGCCGCTGCCGTCGGGCAGCATCACATCCAGCACCACCGCCGCCGGGGCGGTTTCGGCCAAGGCCTTGCGGGCGCTATGGCCATCGTGGCAGGCCCGGACCAGAAAACCTTCCTGACCCAGCCAACTGCCGAGGAGCTCACACAGCTCCTGGTCATCATCAATCAGTAACAGCTCGCTCATGACTCACTCAATTTAGCCATTGCCGACGTTGTCTACGTCCACCGCTGGCAAAGATACCGCAGAGCAGGGCCAATAGCGCTACCCCGGCACCAATGACGAACCACTGCTGCTGATCGGTCAGCAGGCGTGGCAGGGGGCTGGCCTGAGCTTCCTTGAGTTGCAGCTTCAGACGCTGGTTCTCCTGGCGCAATCGACTCACCAGCGCGCTCTCGCGTTCGCTGTTGGCGTTTTGCAGTTGCTGGGTCAGTTCCTCGCGCATGCGTTCGCTGTTTTTCAAGCGTTGCTGCAATTCGGTGATCTGACTGCCTGCGCTCAAGGACAAGGGCGTCGAATGACTGCCGTCGGTGCTTTCTTCCCCATGGGCGGGAGCCCCGATCACCAACATGACCCCTAACAGGCACAGCGGACCTTTGCGCATTGCAACTCCTGAATTCCAATCGAGATTAGACAGGTTGTCGGCAGGTAAACGAGAACAATGAGCGATTGAGCGCAATGAGCCGCGAAGGCTCATCACGCATCGGGTTGTTAAGGCAGGACTTGCTTGAACGGCTTGACCACGACATTGGCGTAGACACCGGCGGCCACGAACGGATCGGCTTCGGCCCAGGCTTGCGCCGCGGCCAGGGAATCGAACTCGGCGACGATCAGGCTGCCGGAGAAACCCGCCGCGCCGGGGTCGTTGCTGTCCACTGCCGGGTGCGGGCCCGCCAGCACGATTCGGCCTTGGGCCTTGAGCTGTTGCAGGCGCTCAAGGTGTTCAGGGCGGGCGGCCAGGCGTTTTTCCAGGGAATTGGCGACGTCGGTGGCAATGATTGCGTAGAGCATGTCAGTCCTCGGTTTTTGGCGTGGTGGTGTCGGCATCGTGCAGATGACGGGACAGGTAGATGCCTTGGGCGATCAGGAACAACAGCGTCATGCCCAGGCTGCCGAAGACCTTGAAGTCGACCCAGTAGCTCTGGAAGGTGAACGCGACGAACAGGTTGGCGGCGCCGCAGAACAGGAAAAAGCCGATCCAGGCGATGTTGAGCCGGGTCCAGATGACGTCCGGCAGGTTCAAGGCGTGGCCCATGATGCGCTTGATCAGCAGGCGATCGCCGACGAAGTGACTGCCGATAAACGCCAGGGCGAACAGCCAGTTGACCACCGGGGCTTTCCACTTAAGGAAAGTTTCGCTGTGGAAGGCCAGGGTCAGGCTGCCGAAGACGAGGCAGGCGATCAGGGTCAGCCACTGGCTTTTCTCCAGCTTGCGTTGGGCCACGAACAGGGCGCCATAGACCACCAGCGAACTGATGATCAGCATCGCGGTGGCGCTGTAGATACCGCCCACAGTCAAGGAGTGACCGGCAATGTCGACGGTCCGTGGGTCAAGTTTGTAGACGATGAAAAACAGCAGAAGCGGGATGAAGTCGATGAATTGTTTCACAGTGGCAGCCAGAAGCAGGATGTGGCGGCATAATAACAAACATCCTTGGCCGCGATAGGGCCAGCTGATTTGAGGTAACAAACTCTCGTGAATGTTGATTTGCACTGCCATAGCACGGCCTCCGATGGCGCCCTGGCGCCTGCGGTTCTGGTGGCGCGGGCGTTCGAGCACGGCGTGCGAGTCCTGGCCCTGACCGATCATGACACCCTCGAAGGCCTCGACGAGGCCCGTAGCGCGGCTACGACGCTGGGCATGCAACTGGTCAACGGGGTCGAGTTGTCCTGCACCTGGGGCGGCGCGACTATTCACGTGCTGGGTTACGGTTTTGATGTAAATGCGCCGTCACTGGTCCAGGCCATTGCGCAACTGCACGACGGCCGCTGGCTGCGTGCCGAAGAGATCAGCCGCAAGCTTGCGCTAAAGGGCATGCCTGGTGCGCTTGAGGGCGCCCGGCAGATCCAGCAGGAACTGGGCGACAGTGGCAACGCCCCGGCCCGTCCGCACTTCGCGGACTGGATGGTGCGCGAAGGTTTCGTCAAGGACCGCGCCGAAGCGTTTCGCAAATGGCTGGGGGCCGGCAAGCTCGGGGACGTCAAGCAACACTGGCCGACCCTGGAAGAGACCGTCCAAACCCTGCGATCCGCCGGAGCCTGGGTCAGCCTGGCGCATCCGTGGCACTATGATTTCACCCGCAGCAAGCGCCGCCGCCTGGTGGCCGACTATATTCAAGCAGGGGGCCACGCCATCGAGGTGGTCAATGGCCATCAGCCTGCCGAGCAGGTCGGCAGCCTGGCGATTCTGGCCCGTGAGTTCGGCCTGCTGGTGACCGCCGGCAGTGATTTTCATGGCCCTGGAGGCTGGTCCGAGATAGGCGAATATCGCCCGTTGCCGGAAGATCTGCCACCACTATGGTGTAGATTCAAACATGATCCCGTTACCGCCACCGTCTGAACAGGTAGAACACGTGAGTCAATTTTTCCAGATTCATCCGGAAAACCCGCAAGCGCGCCTGATCAAACAGGCGGTGGAAATCATTCGGAGCGGTGGTGTGGTGGTCTATCCCACCGATTCTTCCTACGCCATCGGCTGTCAGATCGGCGACAAGAACGCTGTAGAGCGGGTAAGACGCCTGCGTCAGCTGGATGACAAGCACAACTTTGCGCTGATCTGCAGCGACCTGTCGCAGTTGGGCCTGTTCGCCAAGATCGACACCGGCACCTTCCGCCTGCTCAAAGCCCACCTCCCTGGGCCTTACACCTTTATTCTCAACGCCACCCGGGAAGTCCCGCGGCTGTTGCTGCACCCGAAAAAACGCACCATCGGCCTGCGGGTGCCCAGCCACCCCATTGCCCTGGCGTTGCTGGCCGAGCTGGGTGAACCGCTGATGAGCGTGACCTTGATCATGCCCGGCGAGACGGAGCCGATGAATGACCCTTACGAGATGCGCCAATTGCTCGAGCATCAGGTCGACCTGATCATCGACGGCGGTTTCGGCGGGATGAAGGCGTCCACGGTGATCAACCTGGCCGATGGCGAGCCGCAAGTGGTGCGTATCGGTTGCGGCGATCCAGCCCCGTTCCTGGTCGAGGCCTGAGTGTCCGCAGTGGAAACCGCCGTTGAGAGCGCCGACAGCCAGGCCGGCGCTCAGCAAGAGCTGCCGTTCGCCATGGTCTATGGCCAGGCGGTCATGGAAATGCCCCTGGACCTGTACATTCCGCCGGATGCGCTGGAGGTATTCCTTGAAGCCTTCGAAGGCCCGCTGGACCTGCTGCTGTACCTGATCCGCAAACAGAACATCAACATCCTCGACATCCCCGTGGCGGAAATCACCCGCCAGTACATGGGCTACGTCGAGCTGATGCAGTCGGTGCGACTGGAACTGGCGGCCGAATACCTGGTAATGGCGGCCATGCTCGCCGAGATCAAGTCGCGAATGCTGCTGCCACGCTCGGCAGAGATCGAGGAGGAGGAAGACGATCCGCGCGCCGAACTGATCCGCCGCCTGCAGGAATACGAACGCTTCAAGGTGGCGGCCGAAGGCATCGATGGCTTGAGCCGGGTCGGGCGCGATGTGGTGGTGCCCAAGCTCGATGCACCCGAGGCGCGAGCACGTAAATTGCTCCCGGATGTCAGCCTCGAAGAGTTGCTGATGTCCATGGCCGAGGTGCTGCGCCGGGGCGACATGTTTGAAAGTCACCAGGTCAGCCGCGAAGCCCTGTCCACCCGCGAGCGCATGAGCGATGTGCTGGAGCGGCTCAAGGGCGGCGGCTTTGTGCCCTTCGTCGAGCTGTTCACCGCCGAGGAAGGGCGGCTGGGCGTGGTGGTGACGTTTATGGCGGTCCTGGAATTGGTCAAGGAATCCTTGGTCGAGCTGGTGCAGAATGAGCCGTTCGCAGCGATCCACGTGCGGGCACGAGCCGAATAACGAGCAAATCAATGAATCTGACTGAACCCCGCGAGCTGGCGCCGTTGCTTGAAGCTTTCCTGTTGGCCTCGGGAAAACCGCAATCGATGGAGCGCTTGTTCGAACTCTTCGAAGAAGGCGAGCGGCCCGAGCCGGCCGTGTTCAAGAAAGCCCTGGCGCTGCTGGGTAAGTCCTGCGAGGGGCGGGCGTTCGAACTCAAGGAGGTGGCTTCCGGCTACCGCCTGCAGATCCGCGAGAAGTTTTCGCCCTGGGTCGGGCGTTTGTGGGAAGAACGGCCTCAGCGCTATTCCCGTGCCATGCTCGAAACCATGGCATTGATCGCTTATCGCCAACCGATCACCCGGGGTGAAATCGAAGATGTGCGGGGCGTGGCGGTCAACAGCCACATCGTCAAGACGCTGCTTGAGCGCGAGTGGATCCGGGTCGTCGGCTATCGCGACGTGCCGGGTAAACCGGCGATGTTTGCCACCACCAAGGCCTTTCTCGATCACTTCAACCTCAAGAACCTCGACGACCTGCCGCCGCTGGCCGAACTGCGGGAGCTGGAACCCGAGCCGATGCTGGAGTTCGACGACGCCCCGGTGCCCCAAAGCTTGCAGGAGCTGGCCGACGCCAGCGCCGAGCCGGAGGAACCCAAGGAAGAAACCAGTTTCCATTCGTTGTTGCTGGAACTGGACACCATGGAGGAGGGGCTCAAGACCGATTTCGACGATCTGCTGCGTGAGGGGCCGGGGTCTGAAGGCGAAATGGATGAACCCGCGCAACCGGGCAGCGAATTTGAACTTCAGGCCGAACCTGACCCCGAACCGGAAGAAGACATTCTTGGCGTAGCCGCGGCCCGGGAAAAACTGCTGGCCGCCGTCGCCGCCCTCGAACCACGCGAACCCGAGCCTGAGCTCAGCGATGAAGAAGCCGAAGCCCGCGCCCTGGCCGAAGCGATTGAAAACGAACGACGCCAGTTCGACGATTGATCACGGCTGACACAGCGCCGCCCCATTGTGGGAGCGAGCCTGCTCGCGATGGCGGTCTGTCAGCCAACATCATTTTTGAAGGTGAAATCGCTATCGCGAGCAGGCTCGCTCCCACATTAAGTCATGCGGTGCACCATGAGTTCCACCAAAGACCCCTGCATCAGCCTCTGCAAGTTCGACGACGACATCTGCATCGGCTGTGGCCGCAGCAAGCGCGAGATCAAGGCCTGGAAGAAACTCGACAAGGATGACAAGCGCACGGTGTTGGCCGAAGCGGCCCTGCGCCTGATCAAACTGGGCGCCACCGGTCGGCGGAAAAAGCGCTGAAGGTTCGTCGATCAGCTAGTCTCTGATGCGCAAATGCCTTAACGAGCGTATGATTCGCGACCCTTTGGCGATCCCTTCGTCATAGACCCGTTTTCAAAGTGTCAGGCCACGCCTGACCCGACCACACCGGGAGGTGCCCAGAATGAAAGACCAAGACCAGAACGACAGCCAGGAAATCGGCCCAGCAGGCGAGAAACTGCAAAAAGTCCTCGCCCGTATCGGCGTCGGCTCGCGCCGCGACGTGGAAACCTGGATCACCCAGGGCCGGATCAAGGTCAACGGCAAAGATGCCACCTTGGGCCTGCGTGTCGACATGCATGACGCCATCACCATCGATGGCAAGGTGATCAAGCGCGAAGAGGCCGCCGAAACGGTGCGCCGCGTGATCATGTACAACAAACCCGACGGCGAGATCTGCACCCGTGACGACCCGGAAGGCCGTCCGACCGTGTTCGACAAAATGCCGCGTCCGAAAGAAGGCCGCTGGATCAACATCGGTCGCCTGGACATCAACACCACCGGTTTGCTGATGTTCACCACCGACGGTGAGCTGGCCAACCGCTTGATGCACCCGTCCTACGAGATGGACCGCGAATACGCCGTGCGTGTACGTGGTGAAGTCGACGACGAAATGATCGAGCGCCTGAAGGCCGGCGTTGTGCTGGAAGACGGCCCGGCGCGTTTCACCGACATCAAGCAGGCTCCGGGCGGCGAAGGCTTCAACCATTGGTACCACTGCGTGGTGATGGAAGGCCGCAACCGTGAAGTACGGCGCCTGTGGGAATCCCAGGGGCTGGTGGTCAGCCGCCTCAAGCGCGTGCGTTTCGGTCCGGTGTTCCTCAACTCCGACCTGCCGATGGGCCGCTGGCGCGAAATGAGCCAGTACGAAGTCGACATTCTGGCCGCCGAAGTCGGCCTCAAGCCGGTGGCGATGCCGCAGATGACCGCCAAGAGCAAGGACAAGCTGGAGCGCATGCAGCGTAAATCCTCGCGTCCGATGGGCAAGACCGAGCGCGTGCGTACGCTGCGTCCTGCCGCTGATGGCCCGGCCGCAGGTCCGCGTCCGTCCCGCGAGCCGCAGATCGAAGGCGAACGCCCGGCCCGCAAGCCTGCGCCACGTCAGGACGGCGAACGCGGCCCGCGCACGCCACGTCCGGCCAACGGTCGTACCGAGCGCGGCGAAGGTCGCGGTGCTCCGGCCGGTCGTGGTACGCCGGTGGCGGATCGCCCGGCCGACACCAAGCGTCCGGCCAAACCCGCAGCGAAAAAGCGCCCGGGCATCGTCCTGGTCGACCGCGACACGCCATCGGGCAAACGTCGCGGTGCCCCAGCGGCTTCGGGGCAGCGTCCGGGGTTTGGGCGTCGTAAGCCGGAGTGAGGCAGTTGTGAGTTTCTAGCTGCAAGAAAAAACGCCAACCGTTGGGTTGGCGTTTTTTTTGTCTGGCTTTAGTGATGCAGTGCTGGTGAGTCCGTCATCGCGAGCAGGCTCGCTCCCACACTGGGACGGTGTCGACCACAAATTGTCTATTCACCAAAGATCAACTGTGGGAGCGAGCCTGCTCGCGATGGGGCCAGCAGCCCCACTACCATCCCAAGGTCGCCCGTCATCGCGAGCAGGCTCGCTCCCACACTGGGACGGTGTCGACCACAAATTGTCTATTCACCAAAGATCAACTGTGGGAGCGAGCCTGCTCGCGATGGGGCCAGCAGCCCCATTACCATCCCAAGGTCGCCCGCCTTTTCTTGCCGCTTGAAGCTTGCCGCTTGAAGCTGCCCCTAAAGCACAAACCGCCCATCAAACATCGGCTCGTTATCCAACGCCAACACACCGCTCTCGAAAATCAGATCCAGATGATGGCTGCCCTTGGCCCCGCCACCCAGCCCCAGGTGCAGGCCGCAATGGCGCTCCTCGAAACCGGCATTGCGGGCATAGAGGCTCTTGACCCCTTCGTTGGTGCCGATGCCCAGTTCCTCGATACGCCGGTTGGACGGGTTGGCGTCCAGGTATTTATTGAAGTCGTGTTCCAGGCCTGGCACATCGCTGGCGATTTTCTGAATGGTGGAGTCTTCGATCCACAACTCCAGCGGCGATTGCAGTACGCCGTATTTGCGGGCGAACGGGATGGTGCTCAGGAAAGTGCCGACGAACTTCACCTGACCGTTAATGGTGTCGCTGTGGGTAGCGATTTCGCCGGGTGCCAGGTCGTAGTTGCCAACACCGTTGATGTCGGTCCATTTCTTGACGCTGTTGAGGGCCGTATCGAAATACGAACCGTGGTCATCCTGAAAACTCAACGTCGTTGCTTGGGACATGCGCCGGATCAGGTGACTGTTGAGCCCGGCGATGCGCTGAGGAATCACGCTGAAGGTGTCGTAGAAATAATCGCCGTAGTCCTTGAACAGCAGCGATTTCTTCCAGTTGTCCGCCATCACGCCTTGCAACGCGCGAACAAAGTCCGGGCCGTCGGGGCGTGGGTTGGGCAGGGTGGAAGAGTCGTAGAAGAAAATGTACAGATCGCTGTCGGCAATCGCCTTGGACAGTCGCTCCGTGGGTTCAAGGTCCAGGCGCATGGTGCTGAACCGGAAGGGTGAACCGCTGCCAGCCTGTTCGGCAATAGCCCCGGTCAGTGCTTCGTAGTCGGCGGTATGGCCGAGCAACACCTTGGCTGGCTGGATGCCGGCCAGGGCGGGATGATGTTCAAGGTAGTAAAGGAAATGTGAGATGGCTCGTTGTGTGTCCATGCTTATTCTTCCCTGACAGTGGTGTTTGGCTTCCCTGAAATCTGCAAAGTGGCGGAGCCGACCGGCCGGATCGCCTCCGCCGGGCGATGCTTACAGAGGCCACATCGCCGTGCCGAACGGAACAACGGCGTCGGCTTGCATCATTTCAACTGCGGCTTCGTGGGTCGGTGCTTCAAACCATTCGTCCAGTTGCAGTTCGGTTTCCAAGTCTTTGTCCAGTGCTTGCATAGTGAATCTCCTAGATGACTTTTACGGAAAATTGCGAAGTCGATTCCGCGATGGAGAACTGACCGGAAGCGGCTGCGCAAAACCTGCCGGCACGACGCCTTGGCAAGTCGCTGAAAACCTAGTCGAGGGTTTTTTGGAATGCAAAAAAATAATTTATTTTTTTTCGTTTGAACTTTTTATTCCATTTTTACCGAAGAAATTAGTTATTCAAAAACAGTTGGCTGTGTAGTTTTTTGCTTAGGTAGCTAGCTACCGTCAATTTGCAGTCAGCTTACAGAAAATTCCCACACGGAAAGTTTGCGTTACGGTTTGTAAAGAAATGCTGACGATTTTTGCCTATCAAATCGGTCTATACCGGCGTTTGGCTGCGCTGTAAGAAAAAACTGCCGAGAAGGTCGGTTTGACGGGGTTTCCGACACTTTGCAGCGCTTGTTTCAAACCGGCGGGACGGGTCAGATGCGCGGCAGACCTGAAGTACGGGGTGCGCGGGTGTCTGGTCGCAGTGGGGCAGCGGTGTACAATGCGCCGCGTTTTACTGTGACCCTTCGCGTACCCACGCATTTTCAAGGTTATCCGCCTTGTTCACTCCGCCACGCCACGAGCGTGTCGGGTTCGATTTCGTCACAGATAAAAACAAATAGGTGACGCATGACCGTTGTAGAAAATACGCATTCAGGCGAGCTGAAACGCGGCCTGAAAAATCGACACATTCAACTGATCGCCCTCGGCGGCGCGATCGGTACAGGCCTGTTCCTCGGCTCGGCGGGGGTGCTGAAGTCAGCCGGCCCGTCGATGATCCTCGGTTACGCCATTTGCGGCTTCATTGCCTTCATGATCATGCGCCAGTTGGGCGAGATGATTGTCGAGGAGCCAGTGGCCGGCTCCTTCAGTCACTTTGCCCACAAGTACTGGGGCGGTTTCGCCGGCTTCCTGTCGGGCTGGAACTGCTGGATTCTCTACATCCTGGTGGGCATGTCGGAACTGACCGCGGTCGGCAAGTACATCCACTACTGGGCGCCGGACATCCCGACCTGGGCTTCGGCGGCAGCATTCTTCGTCCTGATCAACGTCATCAACCTGGCCAACGTCAAAGTCTTTGGCGAGGCCGAGTTCTGGTTCGCGATCATCAAGGTCGTGGCAATTGTCGGCATGATTGCCCTGGGCAGCTATCTGCTGGTCAGCGGTCACGGTGGCCCACAAGCTTCGGTGACCAACCTGTGGGCCCACGGGGGATTCTTCCCCAACGGCGTGAGCGGTCTGGTGATGGCGATGGCGATCATCATGTTCTCCTTCGGTGGCCTGGAAATGCTCGGCTTCACCGCTGCCGAGGCGGACAAACCGAAAACCGTGATCCCCAAGGCCATCAACCAGGTGATCTACCGGATCCTGATTTTCTACATCGGTGCCCTGGTGGTGCTGTTGTCCCTGACCCCATGGGACAGCCTGCTGAACACACTCAATGCCTCCGGCGATGCCTACAGCGGCAGCCCGTTCGTGCAGGTGTTCTCGATGCTGGGTAGTAATACGGCGGCGCACATCCTCAACTTCGTAGTGCTGACCGCCGCGCTGTCGGTGTACAACAGCGGCACCTACTGCAACAGCCGCATGCTGCTGGGCATGGCCGAACAGGGCGATGCGCCCAAGGCCCTGGCCAAGATCGACAAGCGTGGCGTGCCGGTGCGTTCGATCCTGGCTTCTGCTGCGGTCACGCTGGTGGCGGTGCTGCTTAACTACCTGATCCCGCAGCATGCGCTGGAGTTGTTGATGTCGCTGGTGGTCGCGACCCTGGTGATCAACTGGGCGATGATCAGCTATTCGCACTTCAAGTTCCGTCAGCACATGAACCAGACCCGCCAGACACCGCTGTTCAAGGCGCTGTGGTATCCGTACGGCAACTATGTCTGCCTGGCGTTCGTGGTGTTCATTCTTGGGGTAATGCTGCTGATTCCCGGCATCCAGATATCGGTCTACGCGATTCCGGTGTGGGTGGTGTTCATGTGGGTGTGCTACCTGATCAAGAACAAGCGCAGTGCCCGGCAGGACATGGCTGTGGCCGCTGCCGCCAAGTAAGCGTCCTTGAAATACAACAAACCCGGCACTTGGCCGGGTTTGTTGTATTCAGACTCATGCTGATCCCTGTGGGAGCGAGCCTGCTCGCGATGGCGCCAGCACATTCAGCATTGATGCAAGCTGACCCACCGCTATCGCGAGCAGGCTCGCTCCCACAAGGGTTGGTCGCTGTCTTGGGGATTCGCGGTATTCTGTGGGTCCTGATACCGGACCTCTTTTTCCATGCTGGCAATTTCCAACACTGTGCACATCCCGGACGCCGAGATCGAACTGACGGCCATCCGTGCCCAAGGCGCCGGCGGGCAGAACGTCAACAAGGTGTCCAGCGCCGTGCACTTGCGCTTCGACATTGCGGCCTCGTCCTTGCCTGATTTCTACAAGGAGCGGTTGCTGGCGCTGCGCGACAGTCGCATCACCAGCGACGGCGTGTTGATCATCAAGGCCCAGCAATACCGCACCCAGGAACAGAATCGGGCCGATGCCCTGGAACGCCTGACCGAACTGATCCTCAACGCCACCAAGGTCGAAAAGAAGCGCCGTCCGACCAAGCCGACCCTGGGCTCGAAGAAACGTCGCCTGGAATCCAAGACCAAGCGCGGTTCGATCAAAGCCGGGCGCGGCAAGGTGGACTTCTAGTTTTTCTCCCGCTCCTGGCGATACTTCGGCGCCTGGCGGTACAGGTAGAGACTCAGCAACAACCCGCCCAAGGCCGCCAGCGCGGCGAACAAAAAGATCGAAGCAAAACCGAAACCTGCGGCAATCGCACCGGCCAACGGCCCGGTAATCCCCAGGGACAAGTCAATAAACAACGAATAGGCGCCCACCGCCGCGCCACGGCTGGAGGCGGGTACCAGGTTGACCGCTTCCACCCCCAGCGCCGGGAACACCAGGGAAAAACCGAAGCCGCTCAATGCCGCGCCGGCCAAGGCCCAATGCGCATCCGGCGCCAGCCAGAGCAACAACAAACCGAGGGTTTCCACCGACAGGCAGGCAATCGCTACCCGGAAGCCGCCCAGGCGGTTGATCAAATTACCGAACAGCAAGCGCGCGCCGATGAAGCTGGCGCCGAACAGGCTCAGGCACAGCACTGCGTTGTCCCACTGCTGCGTGGCGTAATACAGGGTGATGAACGTGGCGATGGTGCCAAAACCGATGGAGCCCAGGGCCAGGCCGCAGCCATGGGGCAGGACGCGTCCGAGAACATGCATGAAAGGCAGCCGTTCGCCAGTGACAATGGGCGCCGCCGTTTTCGGCCAGGCCAGCGCCAGCCCCAGCAACGCCAGCAAAATAATGCTGACGCCCATGCTCCACAGCCCCAGGGATTTCACCAGCCACACCCCCAACGGCGCGCCAATCGCCAGCGCGCCGTAGCTGGCGATACCGTTCCAGGAAATCACCTTGGCGGTATTCGCCGCGCCGACCCGGCCAATGCCCCAGCCAATCGATCCCGATCCTACCAGGCTTTCGGCGCTGCCCAGCACCAGGCGGCCGATCAGCAGGCTGATCAGGCTCAGCGTCGGTAGGTTTGACGTCCAGGCAGACGCTAGCATGAACACACCGCTCAGCCCGCAACCGGCGAGGCCGAACATGACCGCGCGCTTGCTCCCCAGGTTGTCGATGATCCGTCCGGCATAAGGACGACTGAGGAGGGTGGCCAGGTACTGGACGCTGATTACCAACCCGGCGATCACCGCGCCAAAACCCAGTTCGCCGTGGACGAACCCGGGCAACACGGCGAGGGGAATGCCGATATTCAGGTAGCCAATGAAAGTGAACAGAACGATGGAAACGACTTGCAGCGTGACCGCCAAGGGGCGCTGGGTATCTGGCATGGGTAAAGAGTCCACGGAGCAGCAGGATAGATAGGCTGCTTATGATAGCGGTGCCTGCGACCGTGAAGCGTGGAAAAGTAAAACTATTTGCCGGATGGCGCTGGGGTGTCGTCTTGTCCAGCCACCAGGTGCGTGGTGACCAATGCAGCGAGGGCGTTTTCTTCAGTGCCAAATCGTGCCAGCAGGGCGGCTTGTTTCTCTGGGGAAAGGCGCGTCCAGATATCGACCATCTTTTCGGCGGTGCCGATCAGGACGCTGGCTTGGGCTTCGCTGAAGGTAGGGTCATCGGTCATGGGGGGCTCAGGATTCAGGCAGTGTGGAAAGCGCATCTTAGCGCTTTCCACACGGTCTGGTCGTGCGGGTGAATCAGTCTTCGCTGTCGGCTTGGCGGCGTTCAGTGGCTTCTTTGGGCTCGGGTTGCTGGGCGTCTGGTTGCCCCCCGGCTTGTAGCGTGGTCGTCTGCTCAGTTTCGTGCAGGCTAGGGAAGGGGAGATTAGGAATCTCGTGCATATCGCGCTCCTCGCAAAGTCTGTTGGTAGATCTGGTAGATCCGCGCTTTTAAAAAGCTTGGGCAGGATACAGCAGAAGAAATGACAAAAAGACTTTTAAGTTCCGTTGCGGCGACAAAAGGGCTTGTCTGGACAGGACATGTCCAATCATCAAACGCCTGCTACCGGTCGTCGCGAAGGCTCAAGAATACGCCCGGCGGGTCGATGGTTTGTACATATCCCGCATTCGGTTGCGACACTGCAAACCACGAACATGGAGGTCGGGACGTGTCGTCCGTGAGCTTGGCTCTTTCTTCTTTTCAAGAGATTTCCCTCCATGTTTCTACAAAAATCCCTGAGAGCGCAGATTCTCGCCTTGCTCAGTGGCAGCCTGCTGGCGATGTTGCTGATTGCCCTGGCGTCTTTCCATTTCCTCTCCAACGGCGTCCAGAACTATCGCAACCTGATCGATGGCCCGTTGCGTGCGTCGCAGTTGATCGATGAGGCCAACCTGCAATTCAAGGTGCAGGTCCAGGAATGGAAAAACGTTCTGCTGCGCGGCAAGCAGCCGGCAGACCTGGCTAAATACTGGAAGCAGTTCGAAGATCGCCAGCATGATGTCCAGGGTATTCTTGGCCAGTTGATCGCCCTTGAAGGGGTTGCGACACCCATCAAGACTCGGATTGAGGGGTTGCGAGACGAACACCGTCAATTGGGTGCGGCCTACCAGAAGGGCCGTGATGCGTTTGTGACGGCGGGCGGCGATGCGGCGGCGGGTGATGCGGCGGTCAAAGGTGTGGACCGCGCGGCCAGCGAGCAAATGAGTGCGCTGGTGGTGGAGTTGCGCAAACTTGCCAGCGAACAATCGGCGCAGATCAGTGCCGGTGCCGATCGCACGATTATGCTGGGCACCGTGATCATGCTGGTTTCCGGCCTGCTGATCGGGCTGTTCAGCCTGTGGCTGGTCAATCGCAACCTGGTGCAGCCGATCCGCAACCTGATCGAATACGTGACCCAACTGAGTCGCGGCCGTTTCGCCGAGCGGGTAGTCAGCAACCGGCAGGACGAATTGGGTGACCTGGCGCTGGCCGCCAATACCCTGCGCGACTTTCTCGCCGAAACCTTCTCGCGTCTGCAGCGCAGTGCCACGGAACTGGACAGTGCCAGCGGCGAGCTTAATGCCATCGCCAGCCTGATGAGCCAAGGCACCAGCGAGCAATTCGAACGCACCGACCAGGTGGCGACGGCGATGAACGAAATGTCCGCCACCGCCCAGGAAGTCGCTCGCCATGCCGCCGACGCGGCACAGGCCGCCGATGACGCCGATCACTCGGCGCAGCAGGGCGAGAAGGTCATGCAAGGGACCATTCATACCATCACCCGCATGCGCGGTGAAATCGCCAACACGGCCACGGTTATCCGCCAGTTGGAAACCGATAGCGGGCGCATTGGCAAGGTGCTGGAAGTCATCCGCGGTATCGCCGAGCAGACCAATCTGTTGGCCCTCAACGCTGCCATCGAAGCGGCCCGGGCTGGCGAGGCTGGACGCGGTTTCGCGGTGGTTGCCGATGAGGTGCGCAGTCTGGCCCAGCGCACCGCCTCGTCCATCATCGAGATCAACCAGATTATCCAGACCGTGCAAACCGGTGCGGTGGACGCAGCCCAGGCCATCGAGAGCGGTCAGTCGCGCAGTGAAGAAAGTGTGGAGCAGGTGACTCAGGCCGGTGTGATGCTCGAACGCATTACCCAGGCCGTGGAAGCGATTCGCGACATGAATCGTCAGATCGCCACTGCCGCAGAAGAGCAGACCTCGGTGGCTGAAGACATCTCGCGCAACCTGACCGAAATCACCTGCATCGCCAGCACTAACCTGGACAATGTACAGCGCACCGAAGCCGCGAGTCGGAACCTGCACGGTTTGTCAGGGCAGTTGAATGAAGTGACGGCGCGGTTGAGTGCCTGACGGTCGACGGTCGTTAGCGGTAGTTGTCGATAGATGCAAAAAAGCCGCGCAACCCTGAGGTTGCGCGGCTCATTTTAGTGACCAATTAACGGTCTTGCTTGTCGCTCAGGACTTTGCCGGTAGTTGCGTCAAAGTCTACATCCCACTCTGTGCCATCGGCCATTCTCAGTTCAACTTCATATTCATAACCGTTGAAGTGGTTATCCAGGTCGGTGTCGGTGATGGTTGCGCCTGGGTGCAACTTCAGGGCTGCTTGGTTCATCTCTTCCAGCGGCTTGATTTTTCCGCTCTTGACCAACTCAGGAATCTGGTCGACTCGAACATCAGCCTGGGCCAGGCCGGCGGTGAGGGTCAGGGCTGCGGCGGTGAACAGGGCAGTCAAAGTTTTCATGTGTTCTTTCCTTGCTGTGATTAAGGGGTGTGTCGTTTAAGTGGGTTCAGATTAACTGTGGCAACTTAATTCACCCTTAATTCAGTAACCGTTGTTCTCCAGCACCTGCGCCACGCTGCCTGTTTCGGGACGCTTCAAGTATTTGAGCAGTTCGCTGGCGCGGTTGGTAAAGATGCCATCCACTCCGGCCTCCAGCACTTTTCTGAAGTCCACCGCTTCATCCACCGTATAAACGTGCACCAACAAACCCTGGTCATGGGTGTATTGGTTCATCCACGGCTGCACCAAGTCCGAATAACTCTGGCTGCCGCCTTGAGTCAACGCGGCGGACGGCCCGGTGCCGATAGCGCCTTGTGCCTTGGCGAATTGAACCCATTGTTCAAACTCGGCGTTGTCCTTGGGCTGCTGTTTGGCGTAATAGGCCGCCTTGTCCGTTTCGCCGGACTCGGCAAACGTCACCTTCGACTTGGCCTCGATGTAGCCATCGCCCACCCACAACAGCAGGACTTTTGGCACGTTCGGCATTTCTTTTTGCAGCAGTTCGAGGCTGCTCTTTTCGAAGGTTTGCAACACCACCTTGCCTTTGCCCTGACCTACACCGGTGGCGCGTTTGGCGAGCTTGGAGCCCGACGGGCTCAACCAGCCGCGGTCATGCAGTTTATCCTTCAAGTCGCGCTCGATGCCGGGGAACAGCTTCGGCTCCTTGGTTTCGATGTACAGCCCCGGTTTGTGCAGCGGGTTGCCTTCGGCGATGTTGATGACTTCATCGAGGGTCAGAATCTTCAGGCCCACGAACGACGGGCGGGCGCGGTCCGGGTAGGCGGTGTTGAACCAACTGCCGGCATCGAGGGTTTTGAGTTCCGCCATGGTGAATTCGTTGGCGGTGCTGTCCTTGCGCTCGGGGAATTTGGTCGCGACATCGGTGGTGCGCAGCAGGCTGTCGTCGTGCAGCACGAACAGTACGCCGTCCTTGCTGCGTTGCAGGTCCAGTTCCAAGTAGTCGGCGCCCAGGTCGCGGGCCAGTTTGTAGGCCGCGGCGGTGGTTTCCGGCGCGTCAAACGAGGCGCCGCGGTGGGCGATCACCGCTGGGTGAGGAATGCCCTGAAGGGCCGCGAGGGACTTTGGGGGCGCGGCTTCGCCGGCCTGTGTCTGGCCGAAGCCAAGCAGCAGGCTCAGCATCAGGGCACTACGGGTGAAGGTGACAGGCATGCTCGAGATCCTTTCGTGGGTTTCGCAAAGACCTATCTTTTAACAACTGAACGTTCCTGGCGCTATCGCTATACCGACATAAAAATGCGCAAAGCAGATTTTTCCCACGCTTTTTCAGGCTGCTTTGCAGTACGCTTGGCCGCACCAGTTTCCCCGGCAGAGGGAAACCCGAAGACAGCATCCACTTGCCCTGCGTGTAAACCATCGATCAGACGTCCTGCGGGACGCATCCATGAGGTTTACCATGCGCACCACTTCGACATTCATCTGCCAGGCCGCCGACCAGCTCAAGGGTTTTGTCGGCCTGAACCGCAAAACCGGCCAGTACATCGTGCGCTTCAGCGAAGATGCCTTTGGCATGGACGTGGCCGACGACGGCATCATCCCCACCTGCGAATTTGTCTGGACTCCGGTGGCAGACGGCACCATGGCCCTGAGTCGCCAGCGCATCCAGTTGCTGCTGGACCAGAACATCGACGACCGGATCAACCTCACCGAACCGTTGCGGGTTTACATGGCCCGTAGCGACCTGCCGGAGATTGTTGCAGTGCGTCAGTTGGTGGAAGGCTAAAGCCACGCCGACTATGAATGGGCTGAAAAAAAACTGTGGGAGAAAGGCTTGCCCGCGATGGCGGCGGCACATTCAGCACTGATGCAAGCTGACCCAGCGCTATCGCGAGCAGGCTCGCTCCCACAAGGGATTTGCGGTGCGCACCGAATCGGTTAGCCCTGAAAAACCACTGTGGGAGAAAGGCTTGCCCGCGATGGCGGCGGCACATTCAGCACTGATGCAAGCTGACCCAGCGCTATCGCGAGCAGGCTCGCTCCCACAAGGGATTTGCGGTGGACACCGAATCGGTTAGCCCTGAAAAACCACTGTGGGAGCAAGGCTTGCCCGCGATGGCGGCGGCACATTCAGCATGGATGCAAGCTGACCCAGCGCTTTCGCGAGCAAGCCCGCTTCCACGAGGGATTTGAAGTGAACACCGAATCGGTTAGCCCTGAAAAACCACTGTGGGAGCAAGGCTTGCCCGCGATGGCGGCGGCACATTCAACACTGATGCAAGCTGATCTGCCGCAATCGCGAGCAGGCTCGCTCCCACAAGGGGTCTGAGGTGGACACCGAATCGGTTAACCCTGAAAAACCACTGTGGGAGCAAGGCTTGCCCGCGATGGCGGCAGCACATTCAACACTGATGCAAGCTGATCTGCCGCAATCGCGAGCAGGCTCGCTCCCACAAGGGATTTGCGGTGAACACCGAATTGGATAGCCCTGAAAAACCACTGTGGGAGCAAGGCTTGCCCGCGATGGCGGCGGCACATTCAGCATGGATGCAAGCTGACCCAGCGCTTTCGCGAGCAAGCCCGCTTCCACAAGGGATTTGAGGTGGACACCGAATCGGGTAGCCCTGAAAAACTAATGTGGGAGCGAGCCTGCTCGCGATGACGGCGGCACATTCAGCATGGATGCAAGCTGGCCCAGCGCTTTCGCGAGCAGGTTTTGTAGGCTGGCATCAGGTTTGGCGCTGGAAGGCATAGTCCCGTTCGACCTTGCACACCCGCGTGTGGCAATGGGCGTACCAGGTCGAGCGACCGCGTTCGCGGATTGCGCGGTGTTCGGGGTGCTGTTTCCAGGCCAGGATCGCCGCTTCGCTGCTCCAGTAGGACACGGTGATGCCCAAGCCGTCTGCGCCACGGGCCGACTCGACGCCGAGGAAGCCCGGCTGCTCTTGAACCAGAGTCAGCATGCGCTCAGCGGCTTGGGCGTAACCCTGGTCCCCCTCAGTGCGCAGGGAGGTGAAAATCACCGCGTAATACGGGGCGCTCATGATGCTGTCCTCCGGCAAGCCTCGACAAACGCACTGACCAGCGGCGGCACACGTCCTTTCAACGCTGCGCGCTCAGGCTGGAACAGGGTCGCGACAAAAAAAGGATGATCAGCCAGCTCCACGGCCCGTAAATCGCCAGCCGAATCCCGGGCCACGGCGTGCAAGCGGTCACTCAGCAAGTCCCGCTCAAACTGTGGATTGACCCCAAAGCTGCACCGATATCCTTCGAAAACCTTAAGGCGACCATAGGCCTTGGCAATCAACGAATCGGCGTCAAGCTCAAGACAGTCGATGGTTTCGATCAGCGCACAGCTTAACGGCGTCAGCAGTGCCCGTTCAGCCTCGGGAGCTGTTTCGCCATGAGCTGCGTCGGCCCAGCCCATCACATTGCGCGCGTATTCCAGCACGGCATGCTGAAAACCGCCGCAGGTGCCGAGGAAAGGGCGACGCTGTTCGCGGGCAAAACGAATGGCTTGCAGCGCGCCATTTTCGTTTCGGTAAGGGCTGCCGGGCACGCACCAGACCCCGTCGAAACCATTCAGGACGGCGCTGTCGGTGATGAGGTCGGTGCCCAGCCATTGAAATCCAATGTGATGACCGGTTTGCTTGCTGGCCAGTTCGAGTGCGATGGGGATGGCCCGATGGGCCGTTATTTGAGGGTCATAGTCGCCGACCAGGGCGATGTGCAAAGAACGCTGGTTTTCCATGAGAGGCTCGCCGCTTGTTGATTCCTGGTCGCCACTATAGATTGGCGTTCACGCAATCAATATTGGTGTTTGCCCAAGTGATCAATGCATCGACGCACTATCGTCTGGACTATCCCGATCTGTCCCTGATCCTGGCGCTGGTCCGTGGCGGTTCGCTGGCCCGAGCCGCGCGCTTGCTGCACGTGGATGTGTCCACGGTCTTCCGCTCGGTACGGCGGCTGGAGGCCGCCCTGGGCCAACCCTTGTTCGAAAAAAGCCGTGCAGGGTATTTGCCCACGAGCCTGGCCCAGGCGCTGGCTGAGCAGGCCGAGCGCGCCGAACAAGCGTTGGAGGCGGCGCGTGTCGGGGTGGAGCAGGGCGGTGAGGTCGTCAGCGGCACGGTGCGCCTGACCTGCACTGACTCGGTCCTGCAAGCATTGTTGCTGCCGGCTCTGGCGCGGTTCATGCCTGCTTACCCCGCGCTGTCCCTTGAGCTGAGCACCTCGAACGACTTTGCCAACCTGAGCCGCCGCGACGCCGACATCGCCTTGCGACTGACCCGTACGCCGCCGGAACATCTAGTCGGGCGGCATCTGGGTAATGTGGTTTATCGGGTATGTGCCGACACCCGCTATCTGCGTTCGGTAAATACGGATGATCTGGCCGCCATGACCTGGATCGCGCCGGATGACTTTCTCCCCGATCACCCCACTGTGGCTTGGCGCCGTCAGCATCTTCCTGGCGTGGTGCCGGCCTATCGCTGCAACAGCATGCTTTCGGTCACCGAGTTGGTTCGAGCCGGGCTGGGCGTGGCGGCGTTGCCGGACTTTCTAATCGGCGAAAACAAGGGCCTTACGCCCATTGGCGAACCGCTGGCGGGGTATGACACGGCCCTTTGGCTGCTGACCCGGCCGGACTGTCGCGCCTTGCGCTCAGTGGTGACATTGTTCGATGAACTCAGGTGCAATCTGCGCTTGCACTGACTTTTGTCCAACAGGGCGTTGATGGCTCAATCGAGGATGATCTCCCGGCGGTATAGTGACTTGAGCCCCAGCCTCAGGCAGAGAACATCATGATGACAGAATCGTCGCAGCCCACTTCCACAGCACCTGTTGATCACTTGCGTTTTCATCGTCCCCACGCGCATTTGGGGCCGACCTTTGGTAATGACCGCTTTGCGCTACGCGCGGAGGCATTCGCGCGTTTTTTCGGGACACCCATGTTCCTGGGGGCGCAGACCTTGATCGTGTTGATCTGGATAAGCCTGAACATGTTGGGTGTGGTTCATTTCGATGCTTACCCGTTCATCTTGCTGAATCTGGCGTTCAGCCTACAGTCGGCCTACGCCGCCCCGCTGATCCTGCTGGCGCAGACACGCCAGGCCGCGCGGGACAAGGCCCAAGCCGAAGCGGATGCTCAACATCGCGAAGCACTGGCCATTGCCAACAGTGAGCGCCAGGCCCAGGCAGCACAGAACACGGCGCAATTGCTCGAGTTGTTGGAGCAGAACACCCGCCTGACGGAAATGACCAAGGCATTGACCGAGCGCATCGACTGCCTGACTACCGAGATGCACGAGAAATTCGTGAGCAAGCCATCGATGCCGTAATCCGTTTCTGCGGTGGTAGCGACACTCAGACCTGATAGCGGGCCAGGAACATGTCGAGGGCCGATTCAACCACCTGAGTCTGTTCATCCTGGGTCAGGCACGGCTGGCCCATGGAAATTTGAGGCCAGAAGGCGAACGTCTTGATCAGCCCGTGCATCTGTTGCGCCGCAAACGCCGGCTCCACGGCTTTCAACCGACCGTCGGCCTGGGCCTGGCGAATCCACACGGTCAAACCTTCTTCGCGCTGACCCATGCGCGCAACCATATCCTGGGCTCGCTCGGGCGAATGAATCGTCGCGGCAATGGCGATGCGCGCCAGATCGAGAAAATTATCGTCTGCCAGCATGTGCAATTTGGCTTGCAGCAGCTTTCGAAGCTGCTCACGCAGGGGCTGCTCCGGGCTGTAGGCCATGTCCTGTTCGGCGGTAATGCTGTTCCACAATCGATTCAGAATTTCCGCAAACAACTCCTCTTTGCTGGGGAAGTGGTTATACACCGTGCGCTTTGACACACCCGCCGTCGCCGCGATCTTGTCCATGCTGGTGATCTCGAAACCGCTGCTACGGAATTCGGCAATCGCGGCCTGGAGGATGGATTCGCGTTTTCGCTCGGTGAGGCGCTGCGGCGGTACGGTCATGGTTAATCATCATCTGGAGAAGGGAAGTTACACTTGGCAGTTTACTTGCTCTCGGGATTGCTGCAATCTACAAACTACACCGAGTAGTGTAGTTTTCAATCAGGCGGCTGAGCGTGCATGCAACGGCCATTAGCGTCCCACAACGGCGAAGCGCAATTGCGACGACGTCCTTGGAGTTTTCGCATCATGACCATTTTTTCTTCGACTGACAGCCCTGCGGTGCTTCCTTCATCCCAGCAGGAGCAAGGAAAGTACCGTAACCACGCCCCTACACCGCGCCAAGGGCTCGGCCAGATGCTACGCATCATGTGGAACATGATCTTCCACAAACCGCGCAACACCCGTCCTGCGGGCACCATCGAGGTACAACCGCTGACGCGCGCCGACCTGCTGGCCGCGCCGAACAACAGTGTTTTCCGCCTCGGGCATTCCACGGTGCTGCTCAAGCTGCGAGACAAGTTCTGGCTGACCGACCCGGTTTTTTCCGAGCGCGCTTCCCCCCTGCAATGGGCTGGCCCCAAGCGCTTCCATCAGCCGCCCATCAGCCTGGAAGAGCTGCCGCCAATTGAAGCGGTGATTCTTTCCCATGATCACTACGACCATCTCGATCATCAGGCCATCCTCCAACTTGCCGCCAAGACACGGCATTTCCTGGCCCCTCTCGGGGTAGGCGACACCCTGATCAAATGGGGCATCGACGCCAGCAAGGTGCGTCAACTGGACTGGTGGCAGAGCACCGAAGTGGACGGCATTGAATTCATCGCCACACCCTCCCAGCACTTTTCCGGTCGCGGGCTGTTCGACGGCAACAGTACGTTATGGGCCTCGTGGGTGATGATCGATGGCGCCACCCGAATCTTCTTCAGCGGCGACACGGGCTATTTCGACGGTTTCAAACGCATCGGCCAGCAATACGGCCCATTCGACCTGACGCTGATGGAAACCGGCGCCTACAACGTCGAATGGCCGCACATCCACATGCAACCGGAGCAAACCCTGCAGGCGCATATCGACCTCAAGGGCCGCTGGTTGCTGCCGATCCACAACGGCACGTTCGATTTGTCGATGCATGCCTGGTACGAACCCTTCGATCGCATCCTGGCCCTGGCCTGGGAGCGCAACGTCTGCATTGCCACCCCGCAAATGGGTGAAGCCTTCAGCCTCGCGCAACCGCAACGTGGCCGCGCCTGGTGGCTGGACGTGGAACCCTCGGCTTATCAAGACCAGCCCGACATGGCCTGACCCTCGACGCATCGATCATTCGATCATTGCGTAGTCTGGCCGCCCCATCGGATCCGGCGTGGCGCCTTTGATATTCATGCCGCGCCCAGGCGCAAAGCCCGGGAAGAACACCAGGCCTTCGGCTTCCAGCCGAAAGGCCAGGGCCAGGCGGGTGACATCAAGTAGCTCGCCCCCCGCTTCGAAGCGCCGGATGGCCTGGGTCGAGACTCCAGACTGCCGTGACAATTCCTCGACACTCCAGCCCAGCATGGCTCGAGCCTGCGCGCTGTGGGCAGGGGTGAATTGATAGACAGCGATGCGTTCCAGGGTGGTTTTGATTGCGAGCGAGGCCATGGGAGTTCTCCAAAGCTGTGGATTCAAAAAATACTGTGTTTTTGTACAGTTGTTTTGAATCCTGATCAATCTCATTTTTTTGATCAATGACCGGTGGTCTTTTCCAGCCAGGCACTCGGTGCGTGACCCAGAACCCGGCGGAACATGGTGGAGAACGCTGCGGGGCTGTCGTAGCCCAGATCCAGGGCAATACGGGTTACCGAATCGCCTACGACCAATCGAGACAGCGCCGACATCACACAGGCCTGTTGTCGCCATTGGCTGAAACTCAACCCGGTTTCCCGGCTGAACAGCCGATTGAACGAGCGCAGGCTGATAGGCAACTGCGCCACCCATTGCACAGGTGAGACGTGGGCGTTGGGGCGTTTCAGAAACTCCTGGCACAGGCCGAGCAGGCGTGGGTCCTTGGGCAGTGGCAGGTGCAACGGCAAATGAGTGCTGCGCAACAGTTCGTGCAGCAACAGATTGATCAGCGCGCCGTCGCGTCCGGCCTCGTCGTATTCCGGCGCAAGCTCCACGGCTTCCAGCAGCAACTGGCGCATCAGGGGCGACACGCTGATGACTTGGCAACGGGCGTCCATGGCCGTCACCGCGGCCGGTTCGATGTACACGCTGCGCGTGCTGACCCCCAGCATCAGCACCTCATGGGCAACCCCGGGCGGGATCCATACCGCCCGTTGCGGCGGCACCACCCAATTACCGTCTTCGGTGCGGACGTGCATCACACCAGTGGCGCCATACAGCAACTGCGCCCGGCGATGATGGTGCGAGGGCAGTAAATGTCCGTGGGGGTAGTCGGTGCCAATGGCGACGACAGCCCTGGGGATCGCATCCAATAAATCGATCGAAGTGTTGCGCATCGAGGGGCTACTCATCATTGGCGTAAACGCAAACATTATTGGCCTGTTTTCTAGAGCGGGCCAAGCTTCGCTTATCTAACGTGGGGCGCCTCCCATTTCACGGATTCGCCTCGATGTTCTATGTATTGCTTGCGTGCTTCGGCTGCCTGAGTGGCGTAACGGCGGTGTTGTTCGGCTTTGGCGGCGGTTTCGTCGTGGTGCCTTTGATGTATCGCATGCTGATGGCCCATCACTCGGGTGACGCCATCGGTGAATCGGCCATGCACATTGCCGTCGCCACCTCGACCTGCGTCATGATCGTCAACGCCCTGGTCGCCACCGGAAAACACCAGCGTGCCGGTCAACTGATTCGTCATTACCTGTGGCCGTTCGGCGGTTTCATTGCGCTGGGGGCGGTCTTCGGCGCAGCGGCCGCCACTTGGCTCAATGGCGAGATTATCCGCTACGCCTTCATGGCTTACCTGGGCCTGACCATCCTGGACTGCCTGCTGCGGCGAGGTTTTCTGACACGCCCCAGCGATGCCGTCCTACGCCCTTTGGCGCCAATGGAGACCGCATTGGGCGGTACAACCATCGGAATCATCGCCACAATGCTGGGCGTCGGCGGCAGCGTCATGACCGTGCCACTGCTGCGCCGTTGTGGCCTGAGCATGTCCCAGGCCACGTCGATGGCCAATCCACTGAGCGTGCCCGTCGCGTTGGCCGGCACCGTCACCTACATGGCCTTAGCCAGCTTCACCGGGACAGACTTCGGCCCGTGGTTTGTCGGTTACGTAGACTTGCTGGCCTTTGTTGTGCTCACACTCGGCGCGCTACTGGGCATCCGTCTGGCAACACCATGGATCGGGCGGATACCGGATCGGCTGCATGCGCGGGTGTATGTAGGGTTGTTGATGTTTGTGATGGTTGGGATGTGGCTGGGGTAGGGTAGCTATTGACCAGCCAACCCCGGTGCTTCCCGAATAATGAAGTGATCCAGGTTCTCGATATTGGCGCTGAACACCCCGAACGTCTGCTCGGGGTTTTTCTTGCTCGGCACCTGTTTCAGCTCCGGCGTCACGCCATAAAAGAAGCAATACAACGGCGCGTCACTATCGATGGCGTGCTTGATCTCTTCCAGAAACGCTTTGCGTTTGCGGTAGTTGTCGATCAGCTTCTTGCTCAGGTAAACGTTCACCGAGTAAGGCTTCTTCTTCGCCTCGTCCGGTTGCTTGAACCAGACCTTTGCTTCGAAGTCGATGCGAAAGCTCTGGGTGTAATCCTTGATCTCCTTGATCTTGCCCCAGTAAATCAACCCCTTGTTGTCCAGCAGGTATTCGATCTTCTTGAAGAACGATCCATAGGGCGCCGTGTGCTCGCCAATCTTCAGCGGCATGCGCTTGAGCAGTTCCCTGTCCGCGAAGTTCGACACAAAACACTCCACCGGATGGGCGAAGACGCTGGTCTTGTCCGGCGCTGAATCACGGCTCGGGTGCTCGACATGACTGGCGGCTGAAGGCTCTCGCTCATCGCGCAGAACGTCCGCCACCACCGTCGGGCTGGATGGCTTGCGCACATACTCACGCCGAGTCAGCAATAATTCCGACGGAAAATGCTCCTCCGGACCGTCATCCGTTTCCCCGCCCTCCGTCTCCAGGCCTGATGCCGGAGTCTTCAGGCTGACATAAGGACAACCCTCGATATGCCGCGTGCTGGGGATGTTCTTGAAGTGCGGCGTGCGCACGTAATTCACGTTCTTGGCGTTGAACGTCCCCAACACATTCGCCGCATCAAACGCCGCCCGACAGGCATCGTTGGGGCATTGAAACTGTTCCTTCGCGGAATCGAATGCCACCGTCTCGTCAAAATTCAAATCGCGCACGTCATAGATCGACAGCTTGTCGTCGAGGCTGAGGCAGTAGGCGAGGTCGAATTTCATCGGGGCTCGGGTCCATGAGGGGGAAATGTATTAATAGCGAAGGGCAGGGCCGGTTGCACTCAAAGTTTCAGCACACCACCAAAAACTGTGGGAGCGAGCCTGCTCGCGATGCCCAAAATTCCCCGGCCATCAAGCCTGCCGATAACCTGTGACCTGACACCAACCCGTGGCGAGGGAGCTTGCTCCCGCTGGCTGCGTAGCAGCCCCAATTCCATATCACCAACAAAAAACCGCCGCCTGAACAACGGACAACGGACGACGGCTTCTGATGGAATCTCAAAACCCTCGCAAAATCCGAGAAGCTTTCCGCCACCAATGCGCAACGATTCTGAGTTTTTCCTAGGGCAAAGGTTGCTTGGCTGCCCTGAGTTAAACTCGATATCGGCTCTTATAGAAAACAAAAAACCCCGTTTTCACGGGGTTTTTATTTAAGCGTGCAGCCTAAGATTTTTCTTTCGAATCAATCCCAGCTCAAAGCCCCACCCGTCTGATACTCAATCACCCGAGTCTCAAAGAAGTTCTTCTCTTTCTTCAAGTCCATGATCTCGCTCATCCAAGGGAACGGGTTCGTCGTCCCTGGATACTCTTCCTTCAGACCAATCTGCGACAGGCGACGGTTAGCGATGAACTTGAGGTAGTCCTCCATCATCGCCGCGTTCATGCCCAGCACGCCGCGAGGCATGGTGTCGCGCGCGTATTCGATCTCCAGCTGAGTCCCTTGCAGGATCATCTGGGTCGCTTCTTCCTTCATCTCGGCATCCCACAAGTGCGGGTTTTCGATTTTGATCTGGTTGATCACGTCGATGCCGAAGTTCAGGTGCATGGATTCGTCGCGCAGGATGTATTGGAACTGCTCGGCGACGCCGGTCATTTTGTTGCGGCGGCCCATGGAGAGGATCTGGGTGAAGCCGCAGTAGAAGAAGATGCCTTCCAGAACGCAGTAGTAGGCGATCAGGTTGCGCAGCAATTCCTTGTCGGTGTCCGGGGTGCCGGTTTCGAACTTCGGATCGGAGATCGAACGGGTGTATTTCAGGCCCCAGGCGGCTTTTTTCGCGACCGATGGGATCTCGTGGTACATGTTGAAGATTTCGCCTTCATCCATGGCCAGCGATTCGATGCAGTACTGGTAGGCGTGGGTGTGGATCGCCTCTTCGAACGCCTGGCGCAGGATGTACTGGCGGCATTCGGGGTTGGTGATCAGGCGGTACACGGCCAAGACCAGGTTGTTGGCAACCAGGGAGTCGGCGGTGGAGAAGAAGCCCAGGTTGCGCATCACGATGCGGCGCTCGTCGTCGGTCAGGCCTTCCGGGGTTTTCCAGAGGGCGATGTCGGCGGTCATGTTGACTTCTTGCGGCATCCAGTGGTTTGCGCAGCCGTCCAGGTACTTCTGCCAGGCCCAGTCGTATTTGAATGGCACGAGCTGGTTGAGGTCGGCGCGGCAGTTGATCATGCGCTTTTCATCGACGGCGACACGGGCGGAGGCGCCTTCGAGTTCGGCGAGGCCTTCGGCGACGTCGAGTTTGTCGAGGGCGGCCTTGGCGCGAATGATCGCGGCCGAGTCGCTGGCCGTCACGGCCCGGGCTTCGAGGGCGGCGGCACCGCCGGCGCTGTCGAGGCGGTCCATGTTGGCTTCAGAAGCGTGGCCGGCGTTGGCGCCTTTTACAGCGACTTCGCCGTCTTCTTTGTCGAATTCGTCCCAGCTCAGCATGACGTGTTGTCTCCTGCGTGAGGGCCAGATGCCCGTTGAAGGCCTACTGGCCGCGGTGGATCTTGGAAAATCGTTTGTTGCAGCAGCTGACGCAGGCAATAAACAGAAAAATGTACGGGTCGTTCTGAAGCGGCTGTGAGCGCGAGGAGGCAATGGGCCTCTGCGTGGGCTTCAGGCTGGTTTGACTCCCTGTAAGGGAATATTGCAGGCCCGTTTAAGGCGGCATTATAAGGACTTTTTTGCCTACGTGCTGCGGCGAAATAGCCCACGGAGGAGGTCGCGGGCGGTATATCCGCGTGGGAGCAAGGGTTTACAAGGCTTTGGCCGCTGAAGATTTTTTTTGCATGGGTCGGGTGACGGTATTTTTTGATCAAAAAAACGAGCGTTTTTTGAGGTTTTGCACTACATGTTGTGTTTGCAAGGGCTTTTTGATGGTTACAGACACAACCAAGCCCGATCAAAATCGGGCTATGGAAAATGCCATTTATGATCAACCGATATGTGCCGAACCGGTGTGGTCATAGCCATCTTCAGCGACAGTAGCGGAGCCGGTGCGGTCGTAGCCATCCTCGGCAACGGTGGCCGAACCGGTTCGGTCGTAACCGTCTTCAGCGACAGCGGAGCCGGTGCGGTCATAACCGTCGGCGGCAAAGGTCTGGGCGGCCAGGACGGACAGGGTCAAGGCAAGGATCAGTTTGGTTTTCATGGAGGTTGCTCCTGGTTCGTTTAAGTTGATCAGCCGTTGGAGCAGCCGGTGCCCATGACGCTGTAGCGCAGGATGTGGCGCTGGCCTTTGGAGTCGTCGTATTCCATCTTGGCCGGGACCACTTCGCAGACGTTCGGGATGTCGTTCATGGAGATGACTTTGGCGATGTCCAGGTGGGTGGAGTAGGTGTACTCCTCAATGGCTGGTTTTTGCTGTGCAACGTCGGTCGGGGCCTCATCTGCCATCGCGGTGACGCTAAGGCCAGCGAGGACCAGAACCCATAAAGCTTTCATCTGTTTCACCTTTTTTGAGGTCGAGTGGGGTCACGCAACCTTTTTGGGGCTGCGTGTGGAACAGGTTTTGGGAGTTGGATTAACGGCCTTCGTGGGGGCTGTGTTGCGTTAATCGTGTTTGCCGGTTGGCGAGGTGGATTTTAGGGGGTGGGGGTAATCGCAAAAAGACCGGGTTTTGATAAACACTGTTGGTTGATCTGGTAATAATCGTTGCAGAGTCCGGTGGCTGTCTGTGCCATCGATGTTGGATGTGCCGCCGCTATCGCGAGCAGGCTCGCTCCCACAGGGGAGCGGCGTTGGACACAAAGCAAGCGTTCAGTGGAGATCAATTGTGGGAGTGAGCCTGCTCGCGATGGCGGTGTGTCAGTCAATATCAATGCAAACTGATCCACCACCCTCAGGAGCAAGCCCACTCCCACACAGGAAAAGGCCTGCTGGCAGGGGGTTGCACGTTAGTACCGACATTTTGTAGGGACTTGTTACTACCATCGTCGAATGGTTCTATAGGCTCGCCCCGGCTACAACGGGTACATACAAAAACAACTATGTCACCGAGGTAAGAAAGATGAGTGCGGCTTCTCTGTATCCCGTTCGTCCCGAGGTAGCGGCTAACACGCTGACTGACGAGGCGACCTACAAGGCCATGTACCAGCAGTCGGTGGTCAACCCGGATGGTTTCTGGCGCGAGCAGGCCAAGCGCCTCGACTGGATCAAGCCTTTCACCACGGTGAAGCAGACGTCCTTCGACGATCACCATGTCGACATCAAGTGGTTTGCCGATGGCACCTTGAACGTTTCCTACAACTGCCTCGACCGTCATCTGGCCGAGCGCGGCGATCAGATTGCGATCATCTGGGAGGGCGATGACCCTGCCGAGAGCCGCAATATCACCTATCGCGAGCTGCATGAAGAAGTCTGCAAGTTCGCCAACGCCCTGCGCGGCCAGGACGTGCATCGCGGCGACGTGGTGACGATCTATATGCCGATGATCCCCGAAGCCGTGGTCGCCATGCTGGCCTGCACCCGGATCGGCGCGATTCACTCGGTAGTGTTTGGCGGTTTCTCGCCGGAAGCACTGGCCGGTCGGATTATCGACTGCAAATCCAAAGTGGTGATCACTGCTGACGAAGGTATTCGTGCAGGCAAGAAGATCCCGCTCAAGGCCAACGTCGATGATGCGTTGACCAACCCGGAAACCAGCAGCATCCAGAAAGTCATCGTGTGCAAGCGCACGGCTGGCAACATCAAGTGGAACCAGCACCGTGACATCTGGTACGAAGACCTGATGAAAGTGGCCGGTACCGTTTGTGCGCCGAAGGAAATGGGCGCTGAAGAGGCGCTGTTCATCCTCTACACCTCCGGTTCCACCGGTAAGCCAAAGGGCGTGCAGCACACCACCGCCGGTTACCTGCTCTATGCGGCCCTGACCCATGAGCGCGTGTTCGACTACAAGCCGGGCGAAGTCTACTGGTGCACCGCCGACGTCGGCTGGGTCACCGGCCACAGCTACATCGTCTACGGCCCGTTGGCCAATGGCGCGACCACGCTGTTGTTCGAAGGCGTGCCGAACTACCCGGACATCACCCGGGTGGCCCAGGTCATCGACAAGCACAAGGTCAATATTCTCTACACCGCGCCGACCGCCATCCGCGCGATGATGGCCTCGGGCACCGCCGCTGTCGAAGGTGCCGATGGCAGCAGCCTGCGCCTGCTGGGTTCGGTGGGCGAGCCGATCAACCCGGAAGCCTGGGACTGGTACTACAAGAATGTCGGCAAGGAGCGTTGCCCGATCGTCGACACCTGGTGGCAGACCGAAACCGGTGGCGTGCTGATCAGCCCATTGCCGGGTGCCACGGCGTTGAAGCCGGGTTCGGCCACGCGTCCGTTCTTCGGCGTGGTGCCAGCGCTGGTGGATAACCTTGGCAACCTGGTGGAAGGCGCGGCCGAAGGCAATCTGGTGATCCTCGATTCGTGGCCAGGCCAGGCGCGCACGCTGTACGGCGACCACGACCGCTTTGTCGACACCTACTTCAAGACCTTCAGCGGCATGTACTTCACCGGCGACGGTGCGCGTCGTGACGAGGACGGCTACTACTGGATCACCGGTCGGGTGGATGACGTGCTCAACGTGTCCGGCCACCGCATGGGCACGGCCGAAATCGAAAGCGCCATGGTTGCCCACCCGAAAGTCGCCGAAGCGGCGGTGGTGGGTGTGCCGCACGACATCAAGGGGCAGGGCATTTATGTCTACGTGACCCTCAATGCCGGCGAAGAAACCAGCGAGGCCTTGCGTCTGGAACTGAAGAACTGGGTGCGCAAGGAGATCGGTCCGATTGCCTCGCCAGACGTGATCCAGTGGGCCCCGGGCCTGCCGAAGACCCGTTCCGGCAAGATCATGCGCCGCATCCTGCGCAAGATCGCCACGGCGGAATACGATGGGCTGGGTGATATCTCCACCTTGGCTGATCCGGGTGTGGTGGCGCATCTGATCGAGACGCACAAGACCATGAACGTCGCCTGACGGTAACCCGTAACACCGAAAAGCCCCGCCCGGTTTTGCCGAGCGGGGTTTTTTTATGGTCGCTAACGCCAGGAGAGTTTGACGTGTGGTGCCTTTGTGGCGAGGGAGCTTGCTCCCGCTCGGCTGCGCAGCAGTCGTAAACCGGCCAATGCGGTATGACTGAACGACCGCTGTGCCTGGCTTTGGGGCTGCTGCGCAGCCCAGCGGGAGCAAGCTCCCTCGCCACGGGTTCGATGGATGAATAAATATCGGCGTTTAAAGTAGGAGGGGGCTGAACGTTACCGGTGTTTCGGAATGTGTAACCAAAGGCGCCACAACGGGGCGATGTGAAACGCGAAGCCCCGTTATAGGGCGGATCCAGGCGTCTTGGAAAACAAGGCGACACGCTGTGCTTGCCGGATTAGAAGGGTTTGCGAATAATGGGCCCGCAATTTGCAGCATAGATCGGTTTCCTTTCTTTTGCTCTTGCATGAATTTGCGGGGCTGTCAATGCGCTCAGGTCGCGTTTTCTGTGCTTCTGTAATTTGTTGTCGCATTGAAGAAATATCGGCTTCGGGCCTGTCGTTAGAATGCCGATCACTCGCTCGTCGTGAGCTGCGTTGAATTGACGCACGCTTTCTTAGGACGCAGCACTAAAGTTCGTTCCACCCATTCGCATATTGGGCTGTTGCTCACTCTGCCGTTTTTGCCCTTTCCCGATGGAGTCCCAAGATGAAGAAACTTGTGCTGCTTGGCGCCCTGGCACTGTCCGTGCTGTCCCTGTCGACATTCGCCGCAGAAAAGCCCCTGAAAATCGGTATCGAAGCGGCTTACCCTCCGTTCGCCTCGAAGGCCCCGGACGGCAGTATCGTCGGTTTCGACTACGACATCGGCAATGCACTGTGCGAAGAGATGAAGGTCAAGTGCGTGTGGGTCGAGCAGGAATTCGACGGCCTGATCCCGGCGCTCAAGGTGCGCAAGATCGACGCGATCCTGTCTTCCATGTCCATCACTGAAGATCGCAAGAAGTCTGTTGATTTCACCAACAAGTATTACAACACCCCGGCTCGTCTGGTGATGAAGGCCGGCACTCAGATCAGCGAGGGCCTGACCGAGCTCAAGGGCAAGAACGTCGGCGTGCAGCGCGGTTCGATCCACGAGCGCTTCGCCCGTGAAGTCCTGGCCCCGCTGGGTGCCGAGATCAAGCCGTACGGTTCGCAGAATGAAATCTACCTGGACCTGTCCGCCGGCCGTCTCGACGGCACCGTGGCAGACGCTACCCTGTTGGATGACGGTTTCCTCAAGACCGACGCCGGCAAGGGCTTTGCGTTCGTGGGCCCGGCCTTCACCGACGTCAAATACTTCGGTGACGGCGTAGGCATCGCGGTTCGCAAGGGTGATGCCCTCAAGGACAAGATCAACGGCGCGATTGCCGCCATTCGCGAGAACGGCAAATACAAGCAAATCCAGGACAAGTACTTCGCCTTCGATATCTACGGCCAGTAACAACGTCCCGCCACTCGTGCGAAATGGCGCAAGCAACAGGATCTCTGCGGTTTGCGCCATTTTTTCATCCCACTCTCGAGGATCTGAATCATGTTGAAAGGCTACGGGGCTGTCATCCTCGATGGCGCATGGTTGACGCTTGAGCTCGCCTTGTCGTCCATGGCCCTGGCCATTGTCCTGGGGCTGATCGGCGTCGCGTTGCGCCTCTCGCCAGTGCGCTGGCTGGCGTGGCTGGGTGACCTGTATTCCACGGTCATTCGCGGCATTCCCGACCTTGTGCTGATCCTGCTGATTTTCTATGGCGGCCAGGACCTGCTCAATCGCGTGGCGCCGATGCTCGGTTATGACGATTACATCGACCTGAACCCGCTGGCGGCCGGCATCGGTACCCTGGGGTTCATCTTCGGTGCGTACCTGTCGGAAACCTTTCGCGGTGCATTCATGGCCATCCCCAAAGGGCAGGCCGAAGCGGGCATGGCGTATGGCATGAGTGGGTTCCAGGTGTTTTTCCGGGTGATGGTGCCGCAGATGATTCGCCTGGCGATTCCGGGGTTCACCAACAACTGGCTGGTGTTGACCAAGGCCACGGCGCTGATTTCGGTGGTGGGCCTGCAAGACATGATGTTCAAGGCCAAGCAGGCGGCGGATGCCACCCGCGAGCCTTTCACCTTCTTCCTGGCAGTGGCGGCAATGTACCTGGTGATTACCAGTGTCTCGTTGCTGGCATTGCGTCAACTCGAGAAGCGCTACTCGGTAGGCATAAGGGCGGCTGATCTATGATCTTCGACTACAACGTCATCTACGAAGCCTTGCCGCTGTACTTCAGCGGCCTGCTGACCACCTTGAAGCTGCTGGCCCTGTCGCTGTTCTTCGGTCTGCTGGCGGCGTTGCCCCTGGGGCTGATGCGGGTGTCCAAGCAGCCGGTCATCAACATGACCGCCTGGCTCTATACCTATGTGATTCGCGGCACGCCGATGCTGGTGCAGCTGTTTTTGATCTACTACGGATTGGCGCAGTTCGAAGCCGTACGCGAGAGCTTCCTCTGGCCGTGGCTGTCCAGCGCGACCTTCTGTGCCTGCCTGGCCTTTGCCATCAATACCAGCGCCTACACCGCCGAAATCATCGCCGGCAGCCTGCGCGCCACGCCTAACGGTGAGATCGAGGCGGCCAAGGCCATGGGCATGTCACGCTACAAGTTGTATCGCCGGATCCTGCTGCCATCGGCCCTGCGCCGGGCGCTGCCGCAGTACAGCAACGAAGTGATCATGATGTTGCAGACCACCAGCCTGGCCTCCATCGTGACCCTGATCGACATCACCGGTGCCGCGCGCACGGTGAATGCGCAGTACTACTTGCCGTTCGAGGCTTACATCACGGCCGGCGTTTTCTACCTGTGCCTGACTTTTATCCTGGTGCGCCTGTTCAAGCTGGCCGAGCGCCGCTGGCTGGGTTACCTGGCCCCGCGCAAGCACTGATAACGCATCGATCCGATCGACTGCTCAACGACTGACGTTTTGTGAGAACCGACCGCATGTACAAGCTCGAAGTCCAAGACCTGCATAAACGCTATGGCAGTCACGAAGTGCTCAAGGGTGTGTCCCTCAAGGCCGCCGCCGGCGATGTGATCAGCATCATCGGCTCCAGTGGTTCGGGCAAAAGTACCTTCCTGCGTTGCATCAACCTGCTTGAGCAACCCCATGCCGGCAAGATTCTGCTCAACAACGAAGAGCTGAAACTGGTGGCTGGCAAGGACGGCGCCTTGAAGGCCGCCGACCCCAAGCAACTGCAGCGCATGCGTTCGCGGCTGTCGATGGTGTTCCAGCATTTCAACCTGTGGTCCCACATGACCGCGCTGGAAAACATCATGGAAGCGCCGGTGCATGTGCTGGGCGTAGCCAAGGCCGAGGCGCGCGAAAAGGCCGAGCACTACCTGAACAAGGTCGGCGTGGCGCATCGCAAGGACGCCTACCCGGGCCATATGTCCGGCGGTGAACAGCAGCGCGTGGCGATTGCCCGGGCGCTGGCGATGGAACCGGAAGTCATGCTGTTCGACGAGCCGACTTCGGCCCTTGATCCGGAACTGGTGGGCGATGTGCTCAAAGTGATGCAGGCCCTGGCGCTGGAAGGCCGGACCATGGTGGTGGTGACCCACGAAATGGGCTTTGCCCGGGAAGTGTCGAACCAACTGATCTTCCTGCACAAAGGCATCGTTGAAGAAAGCGGCAACCCGCGCGAAGTGCTGGTCAATCCGCAATCGGAGCGGCTGCAACAATTTCTTTCGGGCAGCCTCAAGTAATCGCTCCCGTTACGCACCTGATTCAGGTCATGCTGCGCATCGCGCGCCAGATGGTCTAATTTGGTTGCAGCCGCTTTTGGCTTTAACACTGTTTTCGCTTCGGATTGCCCACCATGACTGCCCATCGAATTGGTTTCCTGATTTGGCCCAGCACTAAAGCCTTGACGCTGGCGCTGGCCGAGGAGGCCTTGCGTGTTGCTCAGCGGGTGCATCCGGATGTCGTCTACGAATTGTCGTTTTTGCAGGCCGAGCCGCAGACCGAAGGCGCCTGGCAGCTACCGGGCGAACCCTGGGCCGGCAAGCTTGAAGGTTTCCAGAAGCTGTTTCTGCTGGCTGACGAACCCCCGGCCGCTCTTGCGCCACCCCTGAGCAGCGCGCTCAAACAGCTGGTGCGTGCCGGTTGTGTGATTGGCGGTTTGTCCGCCGGTGTCTACCCGTTGGCCCAACTGGGTCTTCTCGATGGTTTCCGCGCCGCCGTGCATTGGCGCTGGCAGGACGACTTTTCCGAGCGTTTCCCCAAGGTCATTGCCACCAGCCATCTGTTTGACTGGGACCGCGATCGCCTGACCGCTTGCGGTGGCATGTCGGTGCTCGATCTGCTGCTGGCTGTGTTGGCGCGCGATCACGGCGCGGAACTGGCCGGCGCGGTCTCGGAAGAACTGGTGGTCGAGCGCATCCGCGAAGGGGGCGAGCGCCAGCGTATCCCGTTGCAGAACCGTCTGGGCTCCAGCCATCCGAAGCTCACCCAGGCCGTGCTGTTGATGGAAGCCAACATCGAAGAACCGCTGACCACCGACGAAATTGCCCAGCATGTGTGCGTGTCCCGTCGCCAGTTGGAGCGGATTTTCAAGCAATACCTCAATCGCGTGCCGAGCCAGTACTACCTGGAACTGCGTCTGAACAAGGCGCGGCAGATGCTGATGCAGACCAGCAAATCGATCATTCAGATCGGCCTGTCCTGCGGCTTCTCCTCGGGGCCACATTTTTCCAGCGCCTATCGCAACTTCTTCGGCGCCACGCCTCGGGAAGACCGCAACCAGCGGCGCAGCAGCAGCCCATTCGAATTGTCGTCGGTGCCATCCGAGCGCGGCTAGGGCCGGCGCCTCCTCTGTAAGGGCGGGGGTATGTAACCCTGTGGCGAGGGGATTTATCCCCGTTGGGTTGCGAAGCAACCCCAAGACAGTCAACCCAATCTATCTGGCACACCGAATTGCCTGCTTTAGGGTTGCTTCGCAACCCAGCGGGGATAAATCCCCTCGCCACAAGGTTTTGCATGGCCAGGGAAATGTAGAAGCCAACGCCTAAAATCCCGCGACAACGTTTAAACTGCGCCTTTGCGACGCTATTTGTCGCATTGCCATAAACCCGCTAAAAACGGGGGTTGGCGCTATAAGAAGTTGTCGCTTGGCGACAAGGCCGGGCTGAAAACTGTCCTTACAATCCCCTCATCGCTCGCCAGTTCCAGGCGGGTGTTCCTCTTCAGGAGACTCCGATGTCCGTTGAGCAAGCCGCCGTACAACGCGCCGATTTCGATCAGGTTATGGTCCCCAACTATGCGCCTGCTGCTTTCATCCCTGTGCGTGGCGCCGGTTCCCACGTGTGGGACCAGTCCGGTCGCGAACTGATCGACTTCGCCGGCGGTATCGCGGTCAACGTATTGGGACACGCCCATCCGAAACTGGTCGCCGCCCTGACCGAACAAGCGAACAAGCTGTGGCATGTGTCCAACGTCTTTACCAATGAGCCGGCCCTGCGCCTGGCCCATAAACTGGTCAATGCAACCTTTGCCGAGCGGGCTTTCTTCTGCAACTCCGGCGCCGAAGCCAACGAGGCCGCCTTCAAGCTGGCCCGTCGCGTCGCGTTCGATCGTTTCGGGAGCGAGAAGTACGAAATCATTGCCGCGCTCAACAGCTTCCACGGCCGTACGCTGTTCACCGTGAACGTGGGCGGGCAATCGAAGTATTCCGACGGTTTCGGTCCTAAAATCACCGGTATTACCCACGTCCCTTACAACGACCTGGCGGCTTTGAAAGCGGCCATTTCGGATAAGACGTGCGCCGTGGTGCTGGAGCCGATCCAGGGCGAGGGCGGCGTATTGCCGGCCGAGCTGGGTTACCTGCAAGGTGCCCGTGACTTGTGCGATGCCCACGACGCGCTGCTGGTATTCGACGAAGTGCAGACCGGCATGGGCCGTAGCGGCCACCTGTTCGCCTACATGCATTACGGCGTGGTCCCGGACATCCTCACCAGCGCCAAGAGCCTGGGCGGTGGTTTCCCGATCGCGGCAATGCTCACCACTGAAGCGTTGGCCAAGCATCTGGTAGTCGGCACCCACGGCACCACTTACGGCGGCAACCCGCTGGCGTGTGCGGTGGCCGAAGCGGTGATCGATACCGTCAATACGCCTGAAGTGCTCGAAGGCGTGAAAGCCAAGCACCGCAAGTTCAAGACCCGCTTGGAGCAGATCGGCGAGAAATACGGCCTGTTCACCCAGGTGCGTGGTTTGGGGCTGCTGATCGGCTGTGTGCTGAACGACGCCTGGAAAGGCAAGGCCAAGGACATTTTCAACGCCGCCGAACAGGAAGGCCTGATGATCCTGCAGGCAGGTCCGGACGTGATTCGTTTCGCGCCGAGCCTGGTGGTCGAAGATGCCGACATCGATGCCGGCCTGGACCGCTTCGAGCGGGCCGCGGCGAAGCTGACGCAAGCCTGATTTTTAAAGGCCGGACCTGATCCATTGTGGGAGCGAGCCTGCTCGCGATGCAGGCGACTCGATCTGCCTGATGGGCCGAGGCGATCCTGATCGCGAGCAGGCTCGCTCCCACAGCAAGACCGTTTTACACGTGCGTTGAAGCGCTTGCCGGTCCGGTATTTTTTCTTTGTGTCGACCAATGGGTCGAACCATTTATTTCAAGTAAAGGAGTGACACCATGCTGGTGATGCGCCCCGCACAAATGGCGGATCTGGGCGAGGTACAGCGTCTGGCTGCGGACAGTCCGATCGGTGTCACTTCCTTGCCGGATGACGTGGAACGCCTGAGCGACAAGATCGCCGCGAGCGAAGCCTCGTTTGCCGCCGAAGTCAGCTTCAACGGTGAAGAAAGCTATTTCTTCGTCCTTGAAGACACCGCGACCGGCAAGCTGGCGGGCTGTTCGGCCATCGTTGCCTCGGCCGGTTATTCCGAGCCGTTCTACAGTTTCCGCAACGAAACGTTCGTTCACGCCTCCCGTGAGCTGAAGATCCACAACAAGATCCACGTGCTTTCCCAGTGCCACGACCTGACCGGCAACAGCTTGCTGACCAGCTTCTATGTGGTGCCGGAATTGGTCGGTTCGCCCTGGTCGGAGCTCAATTCGCGTGGGCGCCTGCTGTTCGTCGCCAGCCATCCGGAGCGCTTTGCCGATTCGGTGGTGACCGAGATCGTCGGCTACAGCGATGAAAATGGCGACTCGCCGTTCTGGGACGCCATCGGTCGCAACTTTTTCGACCTCAACTACGCTGCCGCCGAGCGCCTGTGCGGGCTGAAGAGCCGCACCTTCCTCGCCGAGCTGATGCCGCATTACCCGATCTACGTGCCGCTGTTGCCGGACGCCGCCCAGGAAGCCATGGGCCAGGTCCATCCGCGTGCGCAGATCACTTTCGACATCCTCATGCGCGAGGGTTTCGAGACCGATCATTACATCGACATCTTTGACGGTGGCCCGACTCTGCATGCCCGTGTCTCGGGGATCCGCTCGATTGCCCAGAGCCGCGTGGTGCCGGTCAAGCTCGGCGAGCCCGTCAAGGGCGCCGGCCGGCAATACCTGGTGGCCAACGCCCAGTTGCAGGATTACCGCGCCGTTCTGTTGGAGCTTGACTACGCGCCCGGCAAACCGGTGACCCTGGATATGGAAGCGGCCGAAGCCTTGGGCGTCGGTGAGGGTGCCAGCGTGCGCCTGGTGGCGGTTTAACGCCTTACAGCGAAGTTTCGCGGGTGGCGCAAGCGGCCCGTTTGAGGAGATAGCATGATCGTTCGTCCCGTACGCAGCAGCGATTTACCCGCTCTGATTGCCCTGGCCCGCAGCACCGGCACCGGCCTGACCACCTTGCCGGCCAACGAGGAGCGCCTGGCTCATCGGGTCGGCTGGGCCGAGAAGACTTTTCGCGGCGAAGCCGGACGTGGCGATGCGGACTACCTGTTCGTGCTCGAAGACGACGACGGTCGTGTGGTGGGCATCTCAGCCGTCGCCGGGGCCGTTGGGCTGCGCGAGCCCTGGTACAACTTCCGGGTCGGCCTGACGGTCAGCGCCTCCCAGGAGCTGAACATCTATCGGGAAATCCCGACGCTGTTTTTGGCCAACGACCTGACCGGCAACTCCGAGCTGTGTTCGCTGTTCCTGCATGCCGACTACCGCACTGGCCTCAATGGCCGCATGTTGGCCAAGGCGCGGCTGCTGTTCATCGCCGAATTCCCGAACCTGTTTGGCAACAAGATCATCGCCGAGATGCGTGGCATGTCCGATGACCGAGGCCGCTCGCCGTTCTGGGAAAGCCTGGGGCGACACTTTTTCAAGATGGAGTTCAGCCAGGCCGACTACCTGACCGGCGTGGGCAACAAGGCCTTCATCGCTGAGCTGATGCCCAAGTTCCCGCTGTACACCTGTTTCCTGTCGGAGGATGCCCGGGCGGTGATCGGCCAGGTTCATCCCGACACGGAGCCGGCGCTGTCGATGCTCAAGAGCGAAGGTTTCAGTTACCAGGGTTACGTCGACATCTTCGACGCCGGCCCGGCCGTTGAATGTGAAACCGGCAAGATCCGCGCGATCCGCGACAGCCAGGCACTGGTATTGGCCATCGGCACGCCGGGCGACGACGCCACGCCGTTCATCATGCATAACCGCAAACGCGAAGACTGCCGCATCACTGCTGCACCGGCGCGCTTGGCCGCGGGCACCCTGGTGGTTGATCCGCTGACTGCCAAACGTCTTCAACTCAACGCCGGCGATCAGGTGCGCGCCGTTGCGTTGTCCGCTGCTCGGGAGTCGAAATAATGAAGTCGCTGTACATTGCTGGAAGCTGGCTGGAAGGTCAGGGTGATCTCTTTGAGTCGTTGAACCCGGTGACCCAGCAAGTGCTGTGGTCTGGCAATGGCGCCACGGCGGCGCAGGTGGAGTCGGCGGTGCAGGCCGCGCGTCAGGCCTTCCCGGACTGGGCCCGCCGTTCGCTGGATGAGCGTATCCAGGTGCTGGAAGCGTTTGCCGCTGCCTTGAAGAGCCACGCCGATGAACTGGCCCACTGCATCGGTGAAGAAACCGGCAAGCCGTTGTGGGAAGCGACCACCGAAGTCACCAGCATGGTCAACAAGGTCGCCATTTCGATTCAGAGCTACCGCGAGCGGACCGGCGAAAAAAGCGGCCCCCTGGGTGACGCCATCGCTGTGCTGCGGCACAAGCCCCACGGTGTGGTGGCAGTGTTCGGCCCTTACAACTTCCCCGGCCATTTGCCCAACGGTCACATCGTACCGGCCTTGTTGGCGGGCAACACCGTGTTGTTCAAACCCAGCGAACTGACCCCGAAGGTCGCTGAGCTGACGGTCAAGTGCTGGGTCGAGGCCGGCCTGCCGGCGGGCGTGCTGAACCTGCTGCAAGGTGCGCGGGAAACCGGTATCGCCCTGGCGGCCAATCCGGGCATCGACGGGTTGTTTTTCACCGGCTCCAGCCGCACCGGCAACCTTTTGCATCAACAGTTTTCCGGGCGCCCGGATAAGATCCTGGCGCTGGAAATGGGCGGTAATAATCCGCTGGTGGTGGATGAGGTGGCGGACGTCGACGCGGCGGTCTACACCATCATTCAGTCGGCCTTCATTTCTGCCGGGCAGCGCTGTACCTGCGCGCGCCGCCTGTTGGTGCCCGAAGGGGCGTGGGGCGATGCCTTGCTGGCGCGCCTGGTGGCGGTCAGCTCGACGCTGGAAGTCGGCGCCTTTGATCAGCAACCGGCGCCATTCATGGGCTCGGTGATTTCCCTGGCCGCAGCGAAGGCGCTGATGGATGCGCAGAACCATTTGCTGGGCCTGGGCGCCGTGCCGCTGTTGACCATGATCCAACCGCAAGCCCAGGCGGCGTTGCTGACACCGGGCATCCTGGATGTGACGACGGTAGCCGAGCGTCCTGATGAAGAACTGTTCGGGCCGTTGTTGCAGGTGATTCGCTACGCGGATTTCGCTGCGGCAATCACCGAGGCCAACAACACCCAATATGGCTTGGCTGCGGGTCTGCTGTCGGATTCCCAGGAGCGCTACCAGCAGTTTTGGCTGCAGAGCCGTGCCGGCATCGTCAACTGGAACAAACAACTGACGGGAGCGGCCAGCAGCGCGCCGTTCGGCGGTGTTGGGGCCTCGGGCAACCACCGCGCCAGTGCCTACTACGCGGCCGATTATTGTGCGTATCCGGTGGCTTCCCTGGAGACACCAAGCCTTGTCATGCCGGCTGCCCTTACTCCCGGCGTGAGAATGGCGTAGCCCCAATCGCGAGCAGGCTCGCTCCCACAAGGACCATGCAAGACCCTGTGGGAGCGAGCCTGCTCGCGAAGGCCGCGCTGCGGTCTTTACTGATGCCTATAAAAAACAGATTCTCGTGGAGCCTCGCTGATGAAATCCTATGAAGTCAACTTTGACGGTCTAGTGGGGCCGACCCACAACTACGGCGGACTCTCGTACGGCAACGTCGCGTCCCAGAGCAATAGCCAGCAGTCTTCCAACCCCAAGGAAGCGGCGTTGCAGGGCCTGGCGAAAATGAAAGCGCTGATGGACATGGGCTTCCAGCAAGGTGTGCTGGCGCCACAGGAACGTCCCGACGTAGCGGCCCTGCGTCGGTTGGGTTTTGCCGGCAGCGATGCCCAGGTCATTCAGCAGGCTGCCAAAGAAGCGATGCCGCTGCTGGTCGCCAGTTGCTCGGCCTCCAGCATGTGGGTGGCCAACGCCGCCACTGTCAGCCCAAGCGCCGACACGGCTGACGGCCGCGTGCATTTCACTGCCGCCAACCTGAACTGCAAATACCACCGCAGCATTGAACACCCGACCACCAGTCGCGTACTGGGGGCGATGTTTGCCGATCAGCAGCACTTCGCCCACCACGCCGCGCTGCCGGCGGTGGCGCAGTTCGGCGACGAAGGCGCGGCCAACCACACGCGTTTCTGCCGGACCTACGGCGAGGCCGGTGTTGAATTCTTCGTGTTCGGCCGCAGCGCCTTCGATACCCGTTTTCCCGCGCCGCAGAAGTACCCGGCGCGCCAGACCCTGGAAGCTTCTCAAGCGGTCGCTCGTCTGCATGGTCTGAGGGAGGAGGGCGTGGTCTACGCCCAACAGAACCCATCGGTGATCGACCAGGGCGTGTTCCACAATGATGTGATCGCGGTGGGCAACGGCGAAGTGTTGTTCTATCACGAGGATGCGTTTCTCGAGACCGACCGGATGCTGGCCGAGCTGAGCAGCAAACTCGCCAAGGTCGGTGGGAAATTTCAGTCGGTATGCGTGCCGCGTTCGGCGGTTACCGTCGATGACGCGGTACGTTCCTACCTGTTCAATAGCCAGTTGCTGTCGCGTCCCGACGGCTCGATGCTGTTGATCGTGCCGGAGGAGTGCCGCGGCAACGAACGCGTCTGGCAGTACCTGCAAGGCCTGACGGGCTCTGGCGGGGTGATCGGCGAAGTGAAGGTCTTCGACCTCAAGCAAAGCATGCAGAACGGCGGTGGCCCGGCTTGCCTGAGGCTGCGCGTGGCACTCAATGAAACCGAACTGGCCGCCGTCAACCCAGGGGTTATCATGACCGCGCCGTTGTACGATTCGCTGACCCAATGGGTCGAGCGTCACTACCGCGATCGCATGACCGAAAACGACCTGGCAGACCCGCAGTTGCTGCTCGAATGCCGGGCGGCACTGGATGAGCTGACACAAATCCTTAAACTTGGCGCGGTTTATCCTTTCCAGATCAATTGAAAGCGCGCGCGACCTGACTACAGTCAAAGCAGGGCGCGATGCCTTTTTCCCCCGACGAGAACGTAAAAACATGAGCGATACCTTGCAACTGATCCTTGAAGACACCGACGGCACCCAACTGGAAACCTCCTGCACCCGCGTTGCGGTCATGTGGCAGGGCAAAGAGCTGTGGATCCAGCAGGACGGCCGCGGTCAGTTGCTGATCGGCGTCGATGTCGAAGAAGGCGATGAGGAATACGCCAACCTGTTGTTGCGCCCATTGGCGACCAACCTGGTGAGCCTGCAACTGGAAATGGAACCGGCCGACATGGGCGACGATGATCATGTCCATGGCCCGGATTGCGGCCACGACCATTAAGGAGCCGCGCTATGCTCGCCCTCGGCAAATTGCTTGAACTGACCCTCGCCGGCCGTGAACCGGCGGAGAAGACTCAACTGACTGTCGAGGGCGTACGGATGCGCTGGCTGAGCGAGGGCGCGCTGGAGGTCAAGCCGCCCCAGGCCCGGGACAATGGCCAGGACCTGTTGCTGTCAGCCGGTATCCACGGCAACGAAACCGCACCGATCGAATTGCTTGATCGGTTGCTGCACGACATCGCCCGTGGGGATCTCAAGCCACGGGCACGCATTCTGTTTCTGTTCGGCAATCCCGAGGCCATTCGTCGCGGAGAGCGTTTTGTCGAGCAGGACGTCAATCGGTTGTTCAATGGTCGCCATGAGTTGAGCGGCGGCGCCGAGGCGTTGCGGGCGTGCGAATTGGAGCGGTTGGCCGCCAGTTTCTTCAGCGTGCCGGACCGCAGTCGCTTGCATTACGACCTGCACACCGCCATCCGGGGTTCGAAGATCGAGCAATTTGCCTTGTATCCGTGGAAGGAAGGTCGCCAGCATTCACGCCGTGAACTGGCGCGGCTGCGCGCCGCCGGCATGGAAGCGGTGCTGCTGCAGAACAAACCGTCCATTGTGTTCAGCGCCTACACCTATGACCAGTTGGGTGCCGAGTCTTTCACCCTGGAACTGGGCAAGGCCCGGCCGTTCGGGGAAAACGACGGTGTCAACGTCAGCCTGCTGGAAACCCGTCTGCAACAGATCATCGAAGGCACCGAACCCGAATCGGACGAAAGTCTGGACGGCCTGCAACTGTTTAGCGTCGCGCGGGAAATCATCAAGCACAGCGACAGTTTCCGCCTGAACCTGCCGGCGGACATCGAGAACTTCTCGGAGCTTGGAAAAGGTTATGTGCTGGCCGAAGACATTGCCCAGACCCGCTGGGTGATCGAAGAAGAGGGCGCCCGGATCATCTTCCCCAACCCCAAGGTGAAGAATGGTTTGCGGGCCGGGATCCTGATCGTGCCGGCGACGGACGAAAACCTGATCTGAAGTCCCCACAAAACCAATGTGGGAGCGAGCTTGCTCGCGATAGCGGTGTTTCAGTCAATCCTGAAAGTGACTGACACTCGGCTATCGCGAGCAAGCTCGCTCCCACAGTTTTTTTGCAGCTTTTAAACCGCTACCGCCCGCTGCTCACTGCGCCGCAACGCCCGGGTCTTGTGCAGGGTATCGGCACAGGTCTTCGCCGCTTCCTGGCCCTTGTGCACGAAATGCTCAAAGAAGAACTTCTGATGTTCTTCCCCAGCGTGGAAGTGATGGGGAGTGAGTACGACCGAGAACACCGGCACCTCGGTTTCCAGCTGAACCTGCATCAGGCCGCTGATCACCGATTGGGCGACGAATTCGTGACGGTAGATGCCGCCGTCCACCACCAGGCCAGCGGCGACGATGCCGGCGTAGCGGCCAGACTTGGCCAGCAGTTTGGCGTGCAGCGGGATCTCGAAGGCGCCGCCGACTTCGAAGAAGTCGATATCGCTTTCCTGATAACCCTGACTGATCATTTCGGCGACGAAGCCTTTGCGGCTCTGGTCGACGATTTCCTTGTGCCAGCAGGCCTGGATGAACGCGACGCGCTCGCCCGGATGATGTTTGCTTTTGCTGTCGATTGCGGTGGGTTGCATGTTCTGGTTCCTGTTTGTGTAAAAAACAGGGCGTCATGAATCGAAGGGGATTCGAGGGTGCGTCGCGCGCAGACAGTCGCAGACGGCCCTTGGGTGCCGATCCCGTTCTCTCTTCATCCGGACTATGACCGTCGGCCCCGGAATCACACCGGGTCTGCTGACCTTGACGCTACACCGCAAAAGCCGTGTATCGCCAAGCGCTCGCGGGCTATGCACCTTGCGTGCAATTACCGCCGGTGGGGAATTGCACCCCGCCCTGAGAACGTTTCGCCGCCATGGTTTTTGGCGGCGCAGGATTTTTAACACATAACCCCTGTGGGAGCGAGCTTGCTCGCGATAGCGGTGGTTCAGATTGCATTGATGTTGGATGCGCTGCCGCCATCGCGAGCAAGCTCGCACCCACAGGTGTTCTGAGTGATCTTCAGGTGCAGGTGATCTTTTCCTTCGACTGGTCTTGATTAATCGTCGCCATGACCGCAGTAATTGACCTTCGAAAGGGAATTCCCCCACCCGCACCCGAGGCCAGATTCATGAGCGTTATCGATCTTCGCAGCGACACCGTCACCCAACCTTCCGCCGCCATGCTCGACGCCATGGCCAGCGCGCCGACCGGCGACGATGTGTACGGCGAAGATCCGACCGTCAATCGCCTCGAAGCCGAACTGGCTGGGCGTCTGGGGTTCGCGACGGCGCTGTTCGTGCCCACGGGTACCATGAGTAACCTGTTGGGGTTGATGGCCCATTGCGAGCGTGGTGATGAATACATCGTTGGCCAGCAGGCTCACACCTATAAATACGAAGGCGGCGGTGCGGCGGTACTGGGTTCAATCCAGCCGCAACCCCTTGAGGTACAAGCGGACGGCTCTCTGGACCTGGAGCAAGTCGCCGCCGCGATCAAACCCGATGACTTCCACTTCGCCCGTACTCGCCTGCTGGCGCTGGAAAACACCATGCAAGGCAAGGTCCTGCCGCTGGAGTATCTGGCCCGGGCCCGGCGTTTCACGCGCGAGCACGGCCTGGCGTTGCACCTTGACGGCGCGCGGCTGTACAACGCCGCAGTCAAGTTGAACGTCGATGTCCGGGAGATCACCCAACATTTCGATTCGGTGTCGGTGTGCCTGTCCAAGGGCCTTGGCGCTCCCGTTGGCTCGGTCCTCTGCGGCAGCGCCGAACTGATCGGCAAGGCGCGCCGGCTGCGCAAGATGGTGGGCGGGGGTATGCGCCAGGCCGGGATCCTGGCTGCGGCGGGGTTGTATGCCCTGGATCATCAGGTCCAGCGCCTGGCCGATGACCACGCCAATGCCCAGCGGCTTGCCGAGGGCTTGAGTGGGGCGGGTTACGAGGTCGAGCCGGTGCAGACCAACATGGTGTACGTGCAGATGGGCGAGCGGGCCGAGGCCATCAGGGCGTTTGCCGCCGAGCGTGGTATCAAGCTCAGCGCCGCGCCGCGCCTGCGAATGGTGACCCACATGGATGTTAGCGCCGCGCAAATCGACGAAGTGATCCGCTCTTTCGTCGACTTTTCCCGTAACTGACCCGCCAAGCGGCCCAATTGACAGTTTCTATCGCATAAACACGCTGTACCCCACGCGAAGGGCCGATATAATGCGGCCCTTTGCCGTTGCTTCGTCTGTTGACGTTTTGCACAGGCCTTTGGCCGCAGCCTCCGTGGAAGAACCTAATGAAAAGCGCAGAAATCCGTGAAGCCTTCCTTCGCTTCTTCGAAGAGCAAGGCCACACCCGAGTAGCCTCCAGCTCTTTGATTCCGGGCAACGACCCGACCCTGCTGTTCACCAACGCGGGGATGAACCAGTTCAAGGACTGCTTCCTGGGCCAGGAAAAACGTGCCTACACCCGTGCCGTCAGCAGCCAGAAATGCGTGCGCGCCGGCGGCAAGCACAACGACCTGGAAAACGTCGGCTATACCGCTCGTCACCATACCTTCTTCGAAATGCTGGGTAACTTCAGCTTCGGTGATTATTTCAAGCGCGACGCCATCACCTTTGCCTGGACCTTCCTGACCTCCGACAAGTGGCTGAACCTGCCCAAGGAGAAGCTCTGGGTAACGGTCTACGCCAGCGATGACGAGGCTTATGACATCTGGACCAAAGAGGTCGGTGTCCCGGCTGAACGCATGGTGCGCATTGGCGACAACAAGGGCGCGCCATACGCTTCCGATAACTTCTGGACCATGGGCGACACCGGCCCGTGCGGCCCTTGCACCGAGATTTTCTACGATCACGGCGCCGACATCTGGGGCGGCCCACCCGGCTCGCCGGAAGAAGATGGCGACCGCTACATCGAGATCTGGAACAACGTCTTCATGCAGTTCAACCGCACCGCCGATGGCGTGTTGCATCCGTTGCCAGCGCCGTCGGTCGACACCGGCATGGGCCTGGAGCGGATCAGTGCGGTGTTGCAGCACGTTCACTCCAACTACGAAATCGACCTGTTCCAGAGCCTGTTGAGTGCTTCGGCCAAGGCCATCGGTTGCAGTAACGACAACCAGGCTTCGCTCAAAGTGGTGGCCGACCATATCCGTTCCTGCGGCTTCCTGATTGCCGATGGTGTGTTGCCGTCCAACGAAGGCCGCGGCTATGTGTTGCGTCGGATCATTCGTCGCGCCTGCCGTCACGGTAACAAGCTGGGCGCCAAGGGCAGCTTCTTCTATCAGATCGTCGCGGCCCTGGTGGCCGAAATGGGCGAGGCCTTCCCGGAACTCAAATCCCAGCAGGCCCACATCGAGCGCGTGCTCAAGGGTGAGGAAGAGCAGTTCGCCAAAACCCTGGAGCAGGGGTTGAAGATCCTCGAGCAGGATTTGGCCGAGCTCAAGGGCAACGTGGTACCGGGCGATGTCGTGTTCAAGTTGTACGACACGTACGGTTTCCCGATGGACCTGACGGGCGACATCGCCCGCGAACGCAACCTGACCCTCGACGAGGAAGGTTTCGAGCGCGAGATGGAAGCCCAGCGAGTGCGCGCGCGCTCCGCCAGCTCCTTCGGCATGGACTACAACAGCCTGGTCAAGGTTGACGTGGCCACCGAATTCACCGGCTACGCCGCCACGACCGGTTCGGCCAAGATCGTGGCTATCTATAAGGACGGGCAGTCGGTCGACATCCTGAGCGAAGGCCAGGAAGGGGTGATCGTGCTAGACCAGACGCCGTTCTACGCCGAATCCGGCGGACAGATCGGTGACAGCGGTTACCTGCAGGCCGGCAACTCGCGTTTCGATGTGCGTGACACCACCAAGACCGGCGGCGCATTCCTGCACCACGGCGTATTGGCCTCGGGCAGCCTGATGATTGCCGCTCCGGTAGCCGCGCATGTCGACGCCGAGGTTCGTCACGCCACCTCGCTGAACCACTCGGCTACGCACTTGCTGCATGCCGCGTTGCGTCAGGTACTGGGCGAGCATGTTCAGCAGAAAGGCTCTTTGGTGGACAGTCAGCGCTTGCGCTTTGACTTCAGCCATTTCGAGGCTATCAAGCCTGAGCAACTCAAGGCGCTGGAAGACATCGTCAACGCCGAGATCCGCAAGAACTCACCGGTCGAGACCGAAGAAACCGACATCGAGACCGCCAAGCGCAAGGGCGCCATGGCGCTGTTTGGCGAGAAGTACGGCGACAGCGTCCGTGTGCTGAGCATGGGCGGTGATTTCTCCGTGGAGCTGTGCGGTGGTATCCATGCCAACCGGACCGGTGACATCGGCCTGCTGAAGATCATTAGCGAAGGCGGTGTGGCTTCCGGTGTGCGTCGTATCGAAGCGGTCACCGGCGCGGCGGCCCTGGCGTACCTCAACGCTGCTGAAGAACAACTCAAGGAAGCGGCGAACCTGATCAAGGGCAGCCGTGACAACCTGATCGACAAGCTCTCGGCTGTGCTGGAGCGCAACCGTCAGCTGGAAAAGCAACTCGAGCAGTTGCAGGCCAAGGCTGCCAGCGCCGCGGGCGACGATCTGTCGGCCCAGGCCGTGGACCTCAAGGGCGTGAAAGTGCTGGCCGCGCGCCTGGATGGCCAGGACGGCAAGGCACTGTTGGCGCTGGTCGATCAACTGAAAAACAAACTCGGCCGCGCAGTGATCCTGCTCGGCAGTGTCCATGAGGAAAAGGTCGTTCTCGTCGCAGGCGTGACCAAAGACCTGACTGGCCAACTCAAAGCCGGTGATTTGATGAAGCAGGCCGCTGCGGCAGTGGGCGGCAAGGGCGGTGGTCGTCCGGACATGGCGCAAGGCGGCGGCACCGACGCCGGCGCGCTGGACGCAGCACTGGCCCAAACCGTTGCATTTGTAGAGCAGGGTATTTAAGGCAGTGCTCCGGGGTCGTCGTCTAGTGACGACTCCGGTCGCTGTTGAGTGATTATTGGGCGCCCTTCATGGGCAGAGGCGGCTTTGAAATGGCTTTGATCGTACAGAAATTTGGAGGCACCTCGGTCGGTACTGTCGAGAGAATCGAACAAGTCGCCGACAAGGTTAAGAAATTCCGTGAAGCGGGCGATGACCTGGTGGTTGTGCTGTCGGCAATGAGCGGCGAGACCAACCGTCTGATCGATCTGGCCAAGCAAATCAGCGGCGACCAACAGCCGGTTCCGCGCGAACTGGATGTGATCGTTTCCACTGGCGAGCAGGTGACCATCGCCTTGCTGGCCATGGCGCTGATCAAGCGGGGTGTGCCGGCGGTGTCCTACACCGGCAACCAGGTTCGTATCCTGACGGACAGCGCGCACAATAAAGCGCGTATTCTGCAGATCGACGATCAGAAAATTCGCGGCGACCTGAAGGCCGGTCGCGTCGTGGTGGTCGCCGGTTTCCAGGGTGTGGACGAGCACGGCAATATCACCACTCTCGGCCGTGGCGGTTCCGATACCACGGGCGTGGCGCTGGCGGCGGCACTCAAGGCTGACGAATGCCAGATCTACACCGATGTGGATGGTGTCTACACCACCGACCCACGGGTGGTGCCTGTGGCTCAGCGCCTGGACAAGATCACCTTCGAAGAGATGCTGGAAATGGCCAGCCTCGGTTCCAAGGTGCTGCAGATCCGGGCCGTCGAATTCGCCGGCAAGTACAACGTTCCGCTGCGCGTTCTGCACAGCTTCAAAGAGGGTCCGGGCACCCTCATTACTATTGATGAAGAGGAATCCATGGAACAGCCGATCATTTCCGGCATCGCTTTCAACCGCGATGAAGCCAAGCTGACCATCCGTGGCGTGCCAGACACCCCCGGCGTGGCGTTCAAGATTCTCGGCCCGATCAGTGCCGCGAACATCGAAGTCGACATGATCGTGCAGAACGTCGCGCACGATAACACCACCGACTTCACCTTCACCGTGCACCGCAACGACTACCAGGCCGCTGAAGCGGTGCTGAAAAAGACTGCTGATGAGATTGGTGCCCGGGAAGTGGTGGGTGATACCAAGATCGCCAAGGTCTCGATCGTCGGTGTCGGCATGCGCTCTCACGCAGGCGTGGCCAGCCGTATGTTCGAATCCCTGGCCAAGGAAAGCATCAACATCCAGATGATCTCTACTTCGGAAATCAAGGTTTCCGTGGTCATCGAAGAGAAGTACCTGGAGCTGGCCGTGCGCGCCCTGCACACGGCTTTCGAACTCGACGCTGCTGCCCGACAGGGCGAGTAAGGCGTTGTCTTGGGGCGCGGTTTACCGCGCCCTTTGTTTTTCTGAAAGGCGCGCTCCAAAACTGTTCTTTTGCTCGCGCTGGTCAATACTAGGCTTGTAGGCTGCGACCGTTTCGGTTCGTAGGGCCTACGCCTTTTTTTGCAGACTGTTGTCCCTGAACTGAATTGCGTGAGGAGAAAGGTATGCTGATTCTGACTCGTCGGTGCGCAGAGAGCCTGATTATTGGCGATGGCGAAATCACCGTGACCGTGCTCGGCGTCAAAGGAAACCAAGTGCGGATTGGCGTCAACGCCCCGAAAGAGGTCGCGGTGCACCGAGAGGAAATTTACCTGCGTATCAAGAAAGAGAAGGACGACGAACCAAGCCATTAATTTTTATCGTTTTTTATGTTTGCAAACGGGGATGAAGGTGGTTAATATACGCCCCGTGTTGCGGAGAGCTGGCCGAGTGGCCGAAGGCGCTCCCCTGCTAAGGGAGTACACCTCAAAAGGGTGTCGGGGGTTCGAATCCCCCGTTCTCCGCCATTATTTATTTAGTGCGACGTAATCTGGCTTTATCGGTAAGTTATTGAAATTACTGAAAAAAAGCGCTTTACAAAAAGATTCGGCGACCTATAATGCGCGGCAACAAATGCACTCGTAGCTCAGCTGGATAGAGTACTCGGCTACGAACCGAGCGGTCACAGGTTCGAATCCTGTCGAGTGCACCATTTAAGAGTTTTTTGCAGTGATGCAAATAACTTGGCTTCAACCAGTTGTGATCTGGTATAAAACCACAACTTGCACTCGTAGCTCAGCTGGATAGAGTACTCGGCTACGAACCGAGCGGTCACAGGTTCGAATCCTGTCGAGTGCACCAAACACCAAAAAGCCCGCGTTTAACGCGGGCTTTTTGCTGTCTACGATTTGCCTTTCACGCACCCTTTCTCATCGAACACGATCTCTGCGCTGCGACCTTTTTTCGCTTTGTAGGTATATCGCGTGCTCGAATTCCTGATTTTGACCGAGTCGGGTCTGCCCAGGGCGCTTTCCACGTCCTGCTGGCTCATGCCACTGACGACTCGCTGGTTCATGATCGCTTCGCGGCGTTGCCTGGCATTGAGCAGGTTGCCACAGCGGTCTTCGAGTTGGCCGACAACAGTCGGTTCCTTGCGGTTGGCTTTGTTGCCGAATGTTTGCCGAAACTCTGCTTCGGGCAGCATGGCCTCTGTCATTGGCTCGGCCCTGCCCGGGCTGGTCGGATGGATCTGCTGAAGTGACAGGGTTTCTTCCTGTCGGCAACTCAGGGTGGTAAAGGTCACGTGCCCGGCGGTATTTTCGCAGCGATGCACGCTTTGCCCGGCAGCCCCCAAAGGCAGGCAGGGCAGGGCAGCGAGTAAAAACAGGTAGCGACTGACGAGCATCCTGACGTCCTCCTTGACGGTGAAGAAAAGAAGGTTAGCCGCTACATTTTTACCGGGGCGTGTGTTTTCTTTTCAGGATAAGTCGTCGTAGGCATAGAGGTTCAATCTGCGTTCAGGTATGTCTCGCAAGCGCTTGTTCTTGCCATGATTTTTTAACGTTTTAAAGCGTCAAGCGGTGTATGATTGCGCCCGTCAGCCCCGCCGGGGCTTGTGGAATATCCCATGGACTTACCCAGTAGTTACTCAATATCTCGTTTTACCAATCATGAACTGACTGATTGATCCTTCCGGCGTGCTCCACTGCTGGGAGTGGAGTTCGCCTATGACCGAAATAGAAGTAAAGAAAACGCAGGAAAGCCTTCAGGATCGCCTTGCTCAAGTCGTTGAGCTGCTGCATCGCCAGCGGGTGGTCGAAGACCTGACGCATCGCCAGGAAGGCCCGCATCACGACCTGGTCGAGAACCTGGTCCACCGGCAGAATCTCGTCGAGCTGCAACGCAAGCTCGATGACCTGCACTCCGCCGACGTCGCCTACATCCTTGAAGCCTTGCCGCTGGAAGAGCGTCTGACGGTCTGGCAGTTGGTCCAGGCGGATCGTGACGGTGACATCCTGCTTGAAGTGTCCGACTCGGTTCGTGAAACCCTGATCGCTGACATGGATGATCACGAGCTGCTGGCGGCGGCCAAGGAAATGGACGCCGACGAACTTGCCGACCTTGCGCCCGAACTGCCACGGGACGTTATCCACGAACTGATGGAAACCCTCGACGGCCAACAGCGCGAGCGCGTGCGTTCGGCGTTGTCCTATGACGAGGAGCAGGTCGGTGCGCTGATGGACTTCGAGATGGTGACCATCCGTGAGGATGTCAGTCTTGAAGTGGTATTGCGTTATCTGCGCCGTCTCAAGGAGTTGCCGGGGCATACCGACAAGCTCTTTGTGGTGGACTACGACGGTGTGCTTAAGGGCGTGCTGCCTATCAAGCGATTGCTCGTCAATGATCCGGAAAAGCAGGTAGCCGAGGTCATGGCCAGTGATCCGGTGAGTTTTCATCCGGACGAAGATGCCTACGATGCGGCCCAGGCGTTCGAACGTTACGATTTGATTTCTGCGCCCGTTGTCGACAAGAACGGCAAGTTGATCGGCCGTCTGACCATCGACGAAATGGTCGACCTGATTCGTGAGGAGAGCGAAAGCGAAGTCCTCAATATGGCCGGTCTGCGCGAAGAGGAAGACATCTTCGCCTCGGTCTGGAAGTCCCTGCGTAACCGTTGGGCCTGGCTGGCGGTCAATTTGATCACGGCTTTCATCGCGTCCCGGGTGATCGGCTTGTTCGAAGGCTCCATCGAAAAACTGGTGGCCCTTGCGGCGCTGATGCCTATCGTTGCGGGGATTGGCGGTAACTCCGGCAACCAGACCATTACCATGATCGTCCGCGCCATGGCGCTGGACCAGGTCAGTACCGGCAATACATCGCGATTGATGCGCAAGGAACTGGCCGTGGGCTTGATCAACGGTCTGGTTTGGGGTGGTGTGATCGGCGTGGTGGCATACCTGCTGTATGGCAGTTGGTCGCTCGGAGTGGTGATGACCGCCGCGATGACGCTCAACTTGTTGTTGGCGGCCTTGATGGGGGTATTGATTCCCATGACCCTGGCTCGAATGGGGCGTGACCCCGCCATGGGGGCCAGCGTGATGATTACCGCCATGACCGACAGCGGCGGATTTTTCATCTTCCTGGGGTTGGCGACGATTTTCCTGCTCTGATTCGCGCTTCAAGAAAGCCCGCCAATTTGGCGGGCTTTTTCGTGGGCGCCGGAAATCTCTGTCACCAAATGCCAGGCAAAAAAAAGCCAGCACAAGGCTGGCTTCAATATCTTGGATGCTATCAGGACGCGTCTGCGGTCATTTCTACGTCATGGGCAATCAGCGAAACTAGAGCGTTTTGCTGGCGATGAGAGAGTTGTCGGAATCGTTGAAGCAGCTCGCGTTCATGCAGTGACAGCTCTGGGCTGTCCAGTCGCATGCTGAGCTCTTCACCCAACGCACCTTCCTGAATAAGGCTTTGCTCAAGGCGCGCGATGATTTCGGAGTTCATGCTGCGGTGATGATTGCGAGCCACCTCGGCAATGCGTTCCCGCATTCCGTCTGGCAGACGTACGACGAACTTGTCAGCCGTACGGCTGGAATAAATTGCCTGTTTCATTGGGCGCATATATTTAACCGGTTAGTTCAGGGGAGCGGTTCTCGGGATTGGCCGCAGGATGTCGATAGGACAAGCCCCTTAGCCAAATGTTCAACCTGAATTGTTAAGAGGCCCGCATCATGCCTCAAAATTGCCAGATCATTGGCGCCAATTCTGTGACAAATATTGATCCGCGTAAAGGCGTTATGCCAGTACCCTTCGTCAAAAATGCGGACTGGTTGGAAAAAATTCCAGGTCCGCATCTTGTGACCACTGCATCGTGTCGATGTGCCATACCGTCTGGCGGATAACCATGACGCAGGCGGCGGCGCGATGCTGTCCTTGTATTGTATAGGATAGTGGCGATTTGCCGATTTACTAGAATGAGCAGGGTGGGCCAGATGAGCGGCGGTCCGGTCCAGGCTCTTCGATGGGAGACTTGGCGAACGGTACATTTGCCTACACTTAAAAAGCCATGGACGACATGACAAACGCCAGGCTGACCGTTAACATGCACGCCGTCCAACGCACCGCGTTTCTCGTGGTCGACTTGTGTCTCAGTAGCTCAATTGGATAGAGCATCCCCCTCCTAAGGGGAAGGTTGGCAGTTCGAACCTGCCCTGGGACACCATCATTCTCCAGCCCTCCAGTGGTTTGCCTCTCTTGCGCCAAATCCCCTTGGTCGGTACGGGCGTCGATTCCTTCATCGCGAAAAAATCCACCCCGTACAGGTCCGACCAGACGATTTCTGTCGGTGCTTTCTAATGCGTCCTGTGAGACACGTCTCTTTTTTGAGCAGAAAGTTTCCCCTCCTTTGAACCGAAGGCGATATGCCGGGTCTGGTGTGCGCGTAGTTTTGCGCATTAGTAGCGTGAGTATTTTCGGAGTCAGCCTGGACTTTCCGGCGTTCCCCGAAATGAGAAGACCGATTTCCGGTGCTTTGTCTGCTCGCCAGTTTGCTGCCATTTCCGTATCGAGGGATCGAACATGTTCTCACCCGCCCATTGGGCGAGGTCGTGCCTGGCTTTGCTGTGCCTTTCTCCGCTAACACTTGCCTACGCTGCGCCGACACCCGGCGACACGGACCTGATCCGCGAACGCCAGGATCGCTTGCTCGAAGAGCAGCGTCGACGCCTGGAAGAACTCAAGGAATTGCCTGGCAAGGCGGCGAAGCCGACTCAGCCAACTGCGCCTGTGGACACCCGTTGCTTCCCCATCAAGACCATCGAAATCAAGGGCGCCGACAGTCTTTCGGCCAGTGAGCGCGAACAACTGCTCAAGCCCTATATCAACCAATGCCTGGGCGTGCCACAGCTTAACGAGCTGCTCAAGGTCATCACCGATTACTACCTGGAAAAAGGCCTGGTCACCAGTCGTGCCTATTTGCCGCAACAGGACCTGTCCAGCGGTCACCTGCAAGTGCTGGTCGTTGAGGGCCGGCTGGAAGGGCTGAAGGGTGCCGAGGGCAGTGGCCTGTCCGAGCGGGAACTGGCCATGAGCTTTCCCGGCAAGGCGGGCGATTTGCTCAATCTGCGGGACATCGAACAGATGGTCGACCAACTGAACCGTTTGCCATCCAATCGCGTGCAGATGGAGTTGGCGCCGGGACAGGATCTCGGTGGCAGTGATGTGCTGGTCAAAAACACCCCGCAAAAGCCTTGGCGCGTTGGCCTGGCGCGGCATAACGATGGCCAGAAGAGCACCGGCGAACAGCAATGGGGCACCTCCTTCGACTGGGACAGCCCGCTGGGCCTGGCCGATCAACTGGCCTTGCGCGGCGGCCACGATGCCGTCAGCGATCACCAGAAAACCTCGCGCAATGCCATGCTCTATTACAACCTGCCATTTGGCTGGTGGAACCTGAACTACAGCTACAGTCAGAGCGAGTACCGCGCCCTGGGCCAGGCCAACGGCTTCAATTTCAAGCAGAGCGGTGACAGTCAGAGCCATCAGGTGCGCCTGGAGCGGGTGGTCCATCGCGACGCGGTGAGCAAGACTTCGCTCAACACCGGCTTGGCGTACCTGCGCACTAACAACTTCGTCAACGACAGCAAGCTCGGTAACAGCAGCAATCGCATCAGCGAGGCGCAGTTCGGCATCAACCATGGACGACGGGTCGGCAATGCATTCGTCAACCTGGACCTGGGTGTACAGCAAGGCATCGGCGCTTTCGATGCCCAGGGCGACGACGATCCGGGCCCCGGGCAGGCCGACGCCCGCTATCGCAAATACACCGCCACCGTCAGTTACCTGCAGCCCTTCATGCTGGGCGGTGAATCCTTCAGTTTCAGCAGCTTGATGACCGGTCAGCGCAGTGAAGATGCGCTGTTCAGTCCGCAGCGCATGAGCCTGGGCGGACTGGCGTCGGTCCGAGGCTACAAGGACCAGACGCTGTCCGGCGACAGTGGTGGTTACTGGCGCAACGACCTGCGCTGGAGCCGCCCGGTGACGCTGGAGTGGCTGCGCCCGGTGTTCGCCGAGTACGGCACCAGCCTTGGTTATGACGTGGGGGTGATTCGCGGTAATCGCTACAACGGCGACCAGCACGGGCGCATGTCGAGCAATTCGGTGGAGTTGTTCGCCCGCGGTGAGCACCTGACGGCCAGCGTGACCTTTGCCCACTCCTTGGAACGCCCGGATGCCCTGACCGAGCGCGAAGCGCCGATCTATTTCCGCGTGGATTCCTTTTTCTAAATACAGCCTTTTTAAAAACTGCTGCAACGAGACTTGATCATGGACGACCGTCAATACGCCTTCCTGGCCCGCCAGCCTTCTGCTGCCGTGCAAACCCGCGAGCACTTCTGGGGCATGCCCAAGCGCGGCCTGGCGTTCCTGTTGGCCAACGTCATGTTCTGGCAGCCGATGTGGGCCCAGGCGGGCGGCATCGTGGTCAGCGCCCCGGGCACCAGCCTCGGCCAGGCCGGCAATGGCGTGCCGGTGGTCAACATCGCCAAGCCCAACGGCAGCGGCCTGTCCCACAACCAGTTCAAGGATTACAGCGTCGGCAGCAACGGCGTGATCCTCAACAACGCCACCAACGCCGCCCAGTCCACGCAACTGGGCGGGATCATCCTCGGCAACCCGAACCTCAAGGGCACGGCCGCCAAAGTCATCCTCAACGAAGTCAACGGCGGCAACCCGAGCCAGCTGCGTGGCTACACCGAAGTGGCGGGGCAGTCGGCCCATGTCATTGTCGCCAACCCTTATGGCATCACCTGTAATGGTTGCGGGTTTATCAATACCCCGAAGGCGACCCTGACCACCGGCAAACCGATTATCGAAAACGGTCAGTTGAGTCGCTATCAGGTCGACCAGGGCAGCGTTGCGATCGAAGGCGCAGGCCTCAACGCCAACAACGTCGACCGTTTCGAAATCATCACCCGCAGCGCGAAGATCAATGCCGAGATCCAGGCAAAGAATCTGACAATTATTGCCGGTCGTAACGACGTCAACGCCGATACCCTCAATGCCACCGTCCGTGCCGACGACGGCAGCGCCAAACCGCAACTGGCCATCGACTCCTCGGCCTTGGGTGGCATGTACGCTGGCACCATCAAACTGGTGGGCACCGAGGCCGGGGTCGGGGTCAAGCTCGACGGCAAGATGGTCGCCAGTGGCGGTGATATCCAGCTTGATGCCAATGGTCATTTGAGCTTGGCGCAAACCACGGCGGCAGGCGCCGTCGAGATCAAGGCTCAAAGCCTGGACGCCCAAGGGACGATGTATGCCGGCAGCCATGTTCAGGTGACAACCAAGGGCGCTCTCAGCAACCAGCGCGCTATCGCGGCGCGCGAGAAGGTCACGCTGACCACCGACGGCCAGCTCAACAACCTTGGCATCATCGAAGCAGGCGTCAACGTCGATAACACCCGCAACCAGATTGGCGATGTCGTGCTGACCGCGGCGAACATCGACAATCGCGGGCAGAACGTGATCGCCAGTCGCGACTTGAAAGCCACGACCACGCAGACCCTCGACAATCGCGGCGGCACTTTTTCCGCCGGCAAGAGCCTGACGCTCGACAGCAAAGACATCGACAACCGCGCCGGCACGCTGGTCAGCCAAGACAACATTCAAGCAGTGGCCACTGGAGCCTTGGATAACCGCGATAAAGGGATCATCGTCAGCGACGGCGAGCAGACTCTGATCGCCGGGACGCTAAAGAACAGCGCAGGCGTTATCAGCAGCCACAACTTCCTGAAGCTCGAAGCGAAAACCCTGGATAACAGCGGCGGCAAAATTGCGTCCGACGCCGCACTGACCCTTGGGGGTGGTAGCGCTGAAAATAGCGCAGGACAAATCACCAGCCAGGGTGATCTCGTTGCCACGCTGAAAAGCTTCAACCAGCAGGACGGCAAGGTGGTCAGCCAGGGGAAACTTACCCTGACCGCAGACCGCATCAACAACAGCGACGATGGCTATATCGCCTCGGTCAAGGCCATGAGCCTGACCGCTCACCAGCAACTGTTCAATAACAATGAGGCGATCATCAGCACCGAACAGGGGCTGACGATCAACGGCGGTGGTCTCGATAACACCAAAGGTAGCCTGCTCAGCCAGGGTGACCTGAAGGTCGATATCACCGGGGATTTCGTCAACCGGGATGGCAGCGCCATTACCCAGGCCGGGAACGTGGATGTCGAGGCGAACAGTCTCGATAACCGTGGCGGTGTTCTTGCCAGTGTTGGCGGTTGGCTGAAAGCTGAGTTGAACAAGGTGTTGGATAACGGCGAGTCGCTCACCTCCGCTGGCGAGGCCGGGTTGATCCAGGCGCAGTCCGTCAATCTCGATGCGAAACAAGCGGTGCTCAACAATGGTGGGCAAATCTCGGCCTTGTCCGGGAGCGCCGAGCTCACTACCGCTACGTTCGAGAACCGCAACGGTGCAGTGCTCGCCAAACAGGCCCTGACGGTGCGTGCCCAGGATCTGGACAACAGCGACGGACGCGCCGCGGCAAACACCGTTGATTTCGGGTTGACCGGGGCGCTGAACAACCAGCTCGGTCTGGTCGAAGGTTCCAACGGCCTGCTGATCACGGCCGTATCGATTGATAACCAGGGCGGTAAGTTGCGCTCAGTGGGCAAGCTGGGGACCGCGACGCTAACGGTTGATCAACTGCTGGACAACCAGGGCGGCGTCATTGAAGCGGCTACCCAGGACCTGTCCTTGCAGATGGCAGGCTTCAAGAATGCTGACGGCAATGTTCGTCATGTGGGCACCGGCATGTTAGGCGTGGACCTGGCCAGGTTCAGTAACATCGGCGGCAGCCTGATGACCTCAGGCACCCTGACCGTCGACGCGGCGCGTTGGGACAACAGCTCGGATATCCAGGCCAATGTCCTGAACCTGAAGGTGGACCAGCTCAATCAGACCAGCAGCGGCAAGTTGGTCGCGGTGCAAAGCCTGCTGGCCACGGGCGGCACCTGGAATAACGCGGGCACCATCAGCAGCGACGTTGATTTGGATCTGAAGCTGACCGGCGCTTATGTCGGTACCGAAAACAGCCGCCTCAGCAGTGTCGATCAATTCGATCTGAGCGCCGCCAGTATCGATCTCTCCAGCGGCTCGCGCCTGGCTGGCGGTGGCACCACCACCGTCACCAGTCTCGGTGCATTGAACAATGCCGGACGGATCACCGGCGGCGGCAAATTCTCCCTGGCCGCCACGAGCCTGGTCAATACAGGCACACTGGGCGGCGCCGACACCGTCGAACTGGTTGCCAACGAGGCGCTCAACGATCGCGGTCTGATCTTCAGTGGCGCGGACATGGCCCTGCGTTTCAACCGCTTCACCAACTATCGTGCGGACGTCTACAGCCTGGGGGCGTTGAATGTCGCGGCACGAGATGGCGTCGCTCGCAGCACGTTGCTGGAGAACATCTCCGGCACCCTTGAATCGGCCAAGGACATGTCGCTGCGCAGCGACACCTTGATCAATCGCAAGGACGTTTTCTCCACCACCGATGAGCTGGTGTCGGGCTCCATCAGTGTCAAATGTTATGACTGCGGTGGTGACCACCACAACGTCGACTATATAGCCCGGGAGACCTACCAAAGCGCAGTGCTTGAAGACTCGGCCAGTGCCACCCTGATGAGTGGGGCGAAACTGACCGTTGATGGCTCTGCGGTGACCAACCAATACAGCGTGATGGCCTCGGCCGCCGACCTGCTGATTACCGCAGACAACTTCGCCAACGTTGGCGCCGTTTCCGGGACCAGCGTCAGAACGCGGACCTGGAATACCGGCCGGGTCACCGATGGCACCGATGAGCGTTTCCGCGCCAGGATCATCGTCCCTTACAACGCCCAGGCCAATCCGAAACAAGTGCCGGTAGATGCGCTCAACTCCTTCCGTCAGATAGGCGACATCACCACCGTGACGCCTGGGGAGTCGCTGGCGCCCGCGGTTGTTCAATCGGGCGGCGACATCAGCATCCAGGCTACCCAGCGGCTGGAGAACAGCAGCATCGTGCAGTTCCAGGCGCCGCAGGCCGGAGCGACCAAGTCAGCGGCCACCGATGTGGCCGACGCCGCACAGCCAGCAGTCGTGGTGCTCAACCCGCAGCTACCGCCTGATCTGGCCCAACAACAAGTCAACCCGACCACCATGCCCGGGTTCACCTTGCCGACTGGCGAGAATGGCTTGTTTCGTGTCGTCGACAGCGCGGCCGCAGCGCAAAACAGTCATGACCAAAGCCAGGCCACTGTCCAGGGTTCGGCCGCCAGCCGGGTCATCATCGGCCCGAAATACCTGATTGAAACCAACCCCGCGCTGACCGACCTCAAGCAGTTCATGAGCTCGGACTACCTGTTGGGCAACCTGGGTTATGACCCCGACACCAGTTGGAAGCGCCTGGGCGATGGCTTGTACGAGCAACGCCTGATCCAGCAAGCCGTGATCGCCCGCACCGGCCAACGCTTTCTCGATGGCCAGACCTCCGACGAAGGCATGTTCAAGTACCTGATGAACAACGCCATCGCCAGCAAGGAACAACTGAACCTGGCCGTTGGCGTGACCCTGACTTCGCAACAAGTCGCCGCGCTGACCCACGACATCGTCTGGATGGAAGACCAGGTCGTCAATGGTCAACATGTCCTGGTGCCGGTGCTTTACCTGGCCCAGGCCAACAACCGGCTGATGGCCGATGGCGCGTTGATCCAAGGCAAGAACCTCACCCTGATTGCAGGCACCGACCTGAAGAACGCCGGGACGCTGCGTGCCAGCGAGAACCTCTCGGCGGCGGCCGGGAACAATCTGGTCAACACGCGCCTGGCCGAGGCTGGTGAGCGGCTCAAGTTGGTCGCGGGCAAAGACCTGGTCAACATGCAAGGCGGCATCCTCAAGGGCAAGGACGTCGAGCTGTCGACCTTGACCGGCGACATCCGCAACGACCGGACCATTAGCACCATCGAAAACAGCGGCAAGGGCTTCAGTTCGAAGACCTCCGTTGTCGACAATGCTGCGCGTATCGAGGCCGGTAACAATCTCACCATGCGTGCAGCGGGCGATTTGCTCAACGTGGGCGGCGCGATTACCGCGGGCAACAACGCGGACTTGAGCGCGGGCAACGACGTTGTCATCTCCGCGGCTCGCGAAGAAAGCGGCTCGATGCGCCAGGACAAACGCCACTTCTGGGAGCAAAGCCAGACCGTTCAGCACGCCAGTGAGGTCAAGGCGGGTGGCAACCTGAACGTCACCGCCGGCAACAACCTCACTGTTGTCGCCAGCCATCTCCAAGCCAAAGGCGATATCAACCTGAGCGGCAACGATGTCGCCCTGATCTCGGCGGCGAACGAGGAGTCCAGCGAATACCGCTACAAGCGCAGCGGCAAGAAGATCAACAAGGAAGAGGACCATGTCTCGCAGCAGGCGACCACCCTCGATGCTGGGGGGGATGTAAGGGTTGCTGCGCACAATGATCTGTTGATGGTCGCGAGCAAGATTGCGGCGGGTAACGCGGCCTATTTGGTGGCGGGGAAGCAGCTGAGTCTGTTGGCTGAGCAGAATCGTGATTACTCGCTGTATGACATGAAGAAAAAAGGCGGTTGGGGCAGCTTGAAGATGCGGCGCGATGAGGTGACACAAATCACCCATATCGGCAGCCAGATCCAGACGGGAGGCGACCTGACGCTCAAGAGTGGCGATGACCAGCGCTACCAAGTCGCCAAGCTGCAAAGCGGGAAGGACCTGATACTGGAAAGTGGCGGCGCCATCGTCTTCGAAGGCGTGAAGGATCTGCACGACGAAAGCCATACGAAGACCAATAACAATGCGTTCTGGAACTCCGCTAAGGGCAAGGGTAATACTGACGAAACCCTGCGCCAGACGCAGATGGCGGCGGCGGGCAATATCACCATCAAGGCAGTCGAAGGTCTGAAGATCGACATCAAGCATGTCGATCAGAAAACGGTCAGCCAGACCATTGATGCGATGATAAAAGCCGATCCGCAACTGGCCTGGATCAAGGAAGCCGAGCAGCGCGGTGACGTGGACTGGCGGCAAGTAAAGGAGATCCATGAGTCCTTCAAATACAACACGTCGGGCTTGGGGCCGGCTTCACAACTGATCATCGCCATTGCCCTCGCGGCCGTTATGGGGCCGATGATGGCTGGCATGAATACCATGGTTCAGGCCGGAGCAATCAGCGTCGCGACCAAGGCGACGGTCAGTACCATCGACAACCGAGGAAACCTCGGCGCGATTGCCAAGGACGTTACTTCCAAGGAGAGCCTGAAAGGGTATGCCGTCTCGATAGCTACGGCAGGGGTTGCCCAAGGGCTTGGCTATGACGCTAGCACGGTTGGCTTCAATGCCGAGAGCGTAAAGACAGTCGCTATGAAAGTGGCTGCGGATGCTGCGATTAAAACAGCGGTGTACGGAGGCAGTTACCAAGACAACTTAGCAACTTCGTTGGCTGGAACGGCGGCCAGCATTGGTGGAGCGTATGGCGCCGGAAAAATCGGCGACTTCGGTCTGGCCGAAGGCAGCTTGGAAGCGATTCTGCTTCATTCGGCCTTGGGCGGATTGATGGCGGAAGTCATGGGAGGAGACTTCCGTACAGGAGCAATAGCGGGCGGGGCAAACGAGGTTCTTATCGGTTTGCTGGGGGATACGCTCCTGCCCTCGCATCTGGAGCCCGGTACACCTGAATACACTCGGGCCCAAGAGAATCTGGTCGCACTTTCAAAAGTTGTCGGCGTACTAGGCGCTGCGGCATCCAATGGAGATCTGGACGTTGCCGCGCAAGTGGCGGAAAACGGCACGCGTTACAACTTCCTCGGAGACCACTCCCAAGCGGAGCGAGACAGAGCTCTCAAGGAGTATGAAGAAACCAAGAGCCTGGACGCCGCCAAAAAGATGATGGTGCTCCAAGGCTCGGACCAGCGTAGCGATGCGTTGTTGGAGCGTTTTCACACCGATCCCGCGTCGCTTTCTCCGGCAGAGAAAACAGAGCTGGGCGCTTATCTTCAGGTCTACGGCTACGAGCAAAGCCAGGAACACGGGGTGGAGGCTGCTCGCACGAGCATCAATAATCTGCTTAAAAACGGACCGGATCCATACCGAGACTACCCGTATGCGGGCGGTACTACCCAGGAGCGAATTGCCTACGCCGACGACCTGAGAGCTCGGGACGGCGTGTCGGTGGCCAACATCTTTTGGTCCAGGGACCAGAGCGCTAGCGAAATGCTGTACCGCGATGCTGAGGGTTACCTGCGCATCAATCGTGAAATGCAGGCGATGAGTGACGTGGGGTCACCTGCTCTGTATTTCCTGACCGGAAATCTCGGCACTACGATTCGGGTCGCAGCTGCGGCGAATGGTGCACTCCAAGCAGGACACGGTGCGGGCCAGGTCTACGATGGTGATACGTGGAATGGCATCGGCAACATTGTGGTCGGCGCTATGAATGCGGCGAGTCTTGGGGTGCCGAGGATTGGGGCATCTGGACGGGGTAGTGCGAGTCAAGGTGCTAAAGACTCTGGCAGTTCCAGTGTGCCTAAAGTTCCAGCCGACCCTGTAGTAGTGCGCAGCGACAATGATTTTTCTTTATCTGTGGGGGGAAATGGAAAGCCAAAGGCCTACATTAAAGAGAATGGCGATTTGGTACCCCCTAATCTTGAGGGGACAGGCAGCATTCAGACACATGTGCGCGGAGGCGGTTCTGAAAATTCTCCGTACATTTCTGTGACCGACCCGAGAGTGTCATCCAATCCTAAAGATTACGGCTCTCAAAAAATAGAAATCGACGTCAAGCGATTGCAGCAGGATATAGATTCTGGTGTATTACCAGACACAAAGTTTTTGAGCAATCGTGAGGTCGTTGCTGAGCTTCAGGCTAGGGTAAATGCCGCGCGGAATAAATACACAAGCAACCCCAGCCCAAAAAATGAGACTTCATTGAGCAGGGCGGAGTCAGACCTGGTGAACGTGATGCGTGATGGTGAGTGCTTGATCAAGGGTTGTGTACCGGCCGGCTATATTAAATTCATTCAGAAATAGGGTTCATTGTGGATCGGAAAACCTACGACCTACTCCACGGCATACCGGATCATGCTGATTATGCCGCCGAGGCAGGTGAGCTGGATGCCGAAGATATACCGCAGGAAAGAATGACTGCAGTGTTGGATTTGCTTCGCAATTCAGATGATGATGTTGTGCGCTTCGAAGCTGCAAAATTGTTGACTAGCTGGGGGATTTTCGAGGGGTTGGTTGCATTAAGCGAAAGCATGGAAAAGCCGGAACTTATCAAAAATACCTACCCCCACAGGTTGCATGGATACGATGATACTTATCGCCAGATCCTCATGGCTGTAACCATGTACTTCGCAAATATGGTCGACAGGGGACAAAGGGAAGTCGCTAGGGCTCAAGTTTTTTTACCACTGTCTACTATCATCGAGTTGGCAGGAACGGAACCCTTTGAAATATCTGACGCTTTCGCCTTCTTAAAGCGTGAGCGGTATCCGGAGTACATCCCGTTTGTTAAACAGCACCTCAGCTCGATAATAGATCGCCCCGAAATACATCAATGGAAAATCTACGACGCTATGGAGTTTCTGATGGGGGTCGAGCCAGAATTCGTTATGTCTCTGCTGCAACTGAGAAACAAGAGCATCGAAGATTTTATGCCGCGGCAACGTAGCTGATTTAAGCGAGGCGTTGATGGCAGTAGAGGGGGCAGCTTGTTTGATAAGCGAAGGGGGGCGTGACATACCTATAGCGGCGCGAGGACTGCTTGCGCAGCCCTGCGGGAGCAAGCTCCCTTGCCACGAGAGCCAGTTGATTAATCAATTGGTGGAGGTTATAGCGGGCACCACGGGTCTTCCCCGTTTGCGCTTTCCAGGATCTTCGGAAAGTTTCGCGCGAATCCCCAGCCTGAAGCCACGGCGGTCATGGTGGTTTTGCAGGCGGGGTTCTTTTCCGAGACGATCAGGTTCATATAGAACTGGCTTCCGTAAATTGTTGGCGCCCACAGCACCATGTCACTTCTTTCGGCGTTCCGGTCGACTTTCAATTGAATGGTGTTGACGAGTCTTGCGCCGGTGTTGAGCTCGGTTACTTGGGGGTGGAAGCAGTGGTTCAGGTAGCCTTGCACGCGTTCTTCCACCACCGCCCGCTCTTGCGTCAGGCAATACTCGGGGCTGGTTGTGCCGGTGTTCAACAGCTCATCCTTGGAATATGGATGCAGCGAGCAGCCGCCCAGTAACAGAAAAACGACTCCTGTAAATCCCTTGTACAAATTCAAGCTCCTTCTAGAAACGGCGGTTTACCAAAGCGGATTGCGGCAAGGCGGCGGGCGGGACTATACGCAATTTTTTCGGCCTGGAACGACTAAACCAGCTCGCCGTAGGAACCGACGGAAAGAATATTCCCCATTGACTTGTAGGACATTTCCTAGAAAATTCCAGTCCCTTGCGCCTGCTGATTCCGGTGCCTAGTCTTTGTCCACCGCTGCCAATTAGCGGTCGGGTTTAGCAGCTCGGAATCACGTTAGGCGCATGGCAACTGCCTTCAATGCGGGCATTTTTGTTGCCCGAATTCTTATGGCAGCTATGCGCAGGGCATCCTCGGGTGCGCCGGTTTCCTAACGTACCGGTCTGCTAACCTGCGCACGGCTGCCACCCACTCGTTTAGCAGCGGACGTGGCGGCTCCCACTTACGTTAGGGGTATTCCATGGACAAACTCATACCAGACCCTCCCGTTCCCCCGCTGCATCTGGACATCGCAGCCGACGCCAACGCCGAGCGTGTCATCGATTCCTATCTGAACCCCAAGCCCGCCCAGCCTGACAAGAAGCCATCCCCCGACCAGCTATTCACTGTCGTGGAGGGCATTGATGCTGAGAGCCTACAGTCCCTAACCCAAGAGCTGGCCTTTTGTTAAGGGCTGAACCGCCCAACCAAGCTGTTCAAGGTCACGGCCAGGCAGAGGTTAACCATGTCCCCGGTCCACCTGTTCCATGCCCGGCAGGTAGCCGATGGGTCCCGGAACCACCTCACACAATCTCTTAACGGAACGCCATTTCCTGCCGATACCCTGATGAGCCCTGTTTTCTATCGCGTTTCGGCGCGCGAAAACGGCTAGCAATGCGCGCCACACCGGGCGGTGACACGGCGTTTCGTTGTTTTGCCATTGGGTGCATCTTTTTACTTGCCTGGACATCCTCGATGCTGGCGTACCACCAAAAAAGTTTTCTGATCGTCGATGATTTCTCGGATTTCCGCAGTTCCGTCCGGTCCATGTTGCGTGAGCTGGGCGTCAAGGACGTGGACACCGCTGACACCGGTGAAGTGGCGCTGCGCATGTGCTCGCAGAAGCGCTATGACTTTATTTTGCAGGATTATCACCTGGGCGACGGCCGCAAGAACGGTCAGCAGGTGCTGGAAGACCTGATGGTCGAGAAGCTGATCAGCCATGAAAGTGTGTTTCTCATGGTGACGGCTGAAAGCAGTCAGGCGATGGTGCTCAGTGCGCTGGAGCATGAGCCGGATGCGTACCTGACCAAACCGTTCAATCGCTCGGGGCTGGCTCAGCGGCTGGAACGGCTGGAGCAGCGCAAGACCCTGCTCAAGCCGATCCTGCAAGCCTTGGATCGTGGCAAGCCGATGGAGGTGCTCAATGCCTGTATCGCCCTGTGCAAGCAGGATCCGCGCTACGGGCCGTTGTGTCTGCGTTATCGGGCTGATGCGCTGCGGGACCTGAACCAGAACGAAGCCCTTGAGCGGTTGTACAACACCATCCTGGCTGACCGTCCTTTGCCGTGGGCTTATGCGGGGCTGGGGAAGTTGTTGTTCAAGCGTGGCCAGGTGGGGCAGGCCAAGGATGTTTATGAGAAGGCCTTGAAAGTATTCCCGATGATGCCGGCGTTGTATGACGGGATGGCTGAAGTGTTGGTGGCCGAAGGCGATACGAAGCAGGCGCAACACGTGCTGGAAGAGGCGGTTCGTCTATCGCCACTGGCGGTGCGACGGCAGTCGCTGCTGGGCAAGCTGGCAATGACCAACGAAGATTTCGAGACCGCGTCCAAGGCCTATCGCCAAGCGGTGGGGCAGGGCGCACAGTCGCGCTTCAAGGACCCGGAAAGCAACCTGGGCCTGGCTCATGCACTGATCAGCAAGGGCAGCGAAAAAGGCCTGGATACCCGCACTCGGCTGGAAATCAACACCACCCTCAGCGCCGTGGCCAAGGAAAATCTCAACGATCCTGGGTTGCAGGTGCGTGCGCGGTTGATGAAGGCCACGAGCCTGTTGCTCAACGATGCCGAAACCGCCGAAAAGCTCACCGAGCAGGCCTTGCAGCGCCTCGACGGCATGGAGCAGTTCATGAGCGCCGAGGCCGCGTTGCTGGTGGCCAAGCAGTTGCAGATGCTCGGCCAAACCAGCGCCGGCGAGTCGATGCTCAAGAACTGCGCGGAGATCTATGGCGATGATCCGACGGTGATGCAAGGCATCGCCAAGTTGACCGACGATCCGAATATCCTCAATCAAGGCAATGCCGCCGCCGAGCTGAACCGTGAAGGTGTGCGCGTCTACAAGACCGGCGCGTTGCCCGAGGCGCGAGAGCTGTTCCGTCGAGCCCTGAAGATGCAACCGAAGAACATCAGTATTGCTTTGAACATGGCGCAGTCACTGTTGCATGGCACCGATACCAGCGTGGAATCGGAGCTGCTGCAGGAGTGCCGCGCCTGCCTGAAACTGGTGGGCATGATGCCCGACACCGATGCGCGTTTTGCGCGTTATCAGAAACTGCGAAGCAAGGCATTTGGCGATGAATGACAGCGAACAGGCTCTCGATTTTTCCACGGTGATCGCGTCTACCGTGCACGACATGAAAAACTCCCTGACCTTGCTCATGCAGGCTCATACCCAGTGGCTTGAGCGTTTGCCCGAATCCGAGCGGCAGACCTCGGAGCAGGGCGTCATGGAGTTCGAGTTCGCCCACCTCAATGGCCTGCTGGTGCAGTTGCTGGGGTTGTACAAGCTGGGGGTCAACCAGTTGCCGCTGCATCCGGCCTATCACGAGCTGGATGACTTTATCGAGGCGCAACTGGCCGGTCATCAGGATGTGTTCCGCAGTCGCGGGATCATGGTCACCTACGAGGTCGACCCGCTGAGCCCCCTGGGTTTTTTCGATCGTGAGCTGATTGCGTCGGTGCTCGATAACAGCATCAACAATGCCATCCGCCACGCGCGCCAGGCGTTGCTGATCAGTGCGAGCGACGAGGCCGGGCAACTGGTGCTGACCATCAATGACGACGGCGAAGGCTACCCGGCCGAGATGATCGAGCGTCAGGCCGAGTATGTGCAGGGCATCAATCACAGCAGCGGCAGCACCGGACTGGGCTTGTACTTCGCCGCGCGGATTGCCGGGTTGCATCAGCGTGGCGGCCTGTGCGGGCGTACCGAGATTGCCAATGGCGGCGCGTTGGGCGGGGGCGTGTTCCGGATTTATCTGCCCTGAGCCTGCCCGGCACTCATAAATCTGTCGACACAACCCCCCCTGTGGGAGCGAGCCTGCTCGCGATAGCGGTGTATTAGTCAACTCAGCATTGGCTGACCCGACGCCATCGCGAGCAGGCTCGCTCCCACCCAGTATTCCAGGGCTTGTTGTTTATTGTCTTGGGCCGCTTGATATTCCGAACACCCGAAGCCTATTTTGTACGGGTTGCCGTTAGCGGCTCGCACATAACAAGGATTGCGTCATGACGACCGATGGCCAGTGTTCACTCGCGCAGCGACTGACGGGCATTGATGAGATTGAGTGTGTCACCCCGGATTTGAATGGCGTGCCACGAGGCAAGGTGATGACTGCCGAGGGCTTCCTCGAGGGTCGACGGTTGCAGATGGCGCGGGGTGTGCTGTTGCAATGCATCATGGGCGGTTATCCGCCGTCGCGTTTTTATGGCAGCGACGACGGCGACCTGGCGCTGGTGGCCGACCCGAAACACATTCATCGCTTGCCCTGGAGCGAACAGCCGCGAGCCTTGGCGATTTGCGACGCTGATGAGCTGACTGGTGAAAGCTCCCGGCTCTCCACGCGCGGTCAGCTCAAACAGGTTATTGCTCGTTATGCCGCCCTCGGCCTGGCGCCCGTGGTGGCGACCGAGCTGGAATTTTTCGTGTTCGCCCCCAACCCGGACCCGACCCAGCCGTTCCAGCCGCCTATGGGCCTGGACGGACGGCGTGAAGACGGTCACTCGGCGTTCAGCATCAGTTCCAATAATGGCCTGCGACCGTTCTTTAAAGAGGTCTATGCATGCATGGCGGCGCTGGGCTTGCCCCGCGACACCTTCATGCATGAAATGGGCGTGAGCCAGTTCGAGATCAATCTGCTTCACGGCGATCCTCTGTTGCTGGCCGACCAGACGTTCCTGTTCAAGCACCTGCTCAAGGAAGTTGCCCTCAAGCACGGCCTGACCGTGGTCTGCATGGCCAAGCCCCTGGCCCATACGCCGGGCAGTTCGATGCATATTCATCAGAGCGTCGTCGAGCTGGACAGCGGCCGCAATGTGTTCAGCGATGAAGCGGGCGAGCCGACGGCGGCGTTCCGGCATTTCATCGGCGGGCAACAGGCTGGCATGGCGGATTTCACTGCGCTGTTCGCGCCGAACGTGAATTCCTACCAGCGCCTGTGTCACCCGTTTGCGTCACCGAACAATGCCTGTTGGTCCCATGACAATCGTTCGGCCGGGTTGCGGATTCCCGCCAGTTCGCCAGCGGCCCGTCGGGTCGAGAATCGCTTGCCGGGTGCCGATGCCAACCCCTATCTGGCGATTGCCGCCAGTCTGGCTGCGGGGCTTTATGGCATCGAAAATCGCCTGGAGCCGAGTGCCGCGATCCAGGGCGAATTCCAAGTGCCGGACAATCTTTCGCTGCCATGTACCTTGCATGCAGCCCTGGAACGTCTGAAGCGTAGTCATCTGGCGAAGGAACTGTTCGGTACGGAGTTCATCGAAGGCTACATCGCTTCGAAGACCATGGAGCTGACCAGCTTCTTTGATGAAATTACTCCCTGGGAGCGGCGTGTTCTAGCGGCCCAGGCATAACCAAACGTCGCATTCGGGCTATCTTCTAAATAGCCCGTACTCATCTCAAGGAGCCGCTCGGAACGCCGATGCGCCAAATCTGGAAACCTTTTCGAGCGCTGTATTTCGCCTCGCTGATGATGTTGATCGGCTCGGGCCTGCTGAGTACCTACCTGGCCTTGCGCCTGGCTGCCGACAATGTCGACAGCCTGTGGGTCGGTGCGCTGATGGCAGCCAACTATTTCGGCCTGGTGCTGGGGGGCAAGATCGGCCACCGGCTGATCGCCCGCGTCGGGCACATCCGGGCTTATTCGGCCTGCGCCGGGATTGTCGGTGCGGCGGTGCTGGGCCACGGCCTGGTGGATTGGCTGCCGGCCTGGATCGTGCTGCGGGTAATTGTCGGCCTGGGCATGATGTGCCAGTACATGGTGATCGAGAGCTGGCTCAACGAGCAGGCCGATGCCAAGCAGCGTGGCGTGGTATTCAGTGGTTACATGATCGCTTCCTACCTGGGCCTGGTGCTGGGTCAGTTGATTCTGGTCATGCACCCGGCCTTGGGGCTTGAGTTGCTGATGCTGGTGGCGCTGTGCTTCGCCTTGTGCCTGGTGCCGGTGACACTCACCCGGCGGATTCACCCGGCGGCGCTGCACCCGGCGCCCATGGAGCCGCGCTTTTTCATCAAGCGAGTGCCGCAGTCATTGAGTACGGTGCTGGGCTCGGGGCTGATCGTCGGTTCGTTCTATGGCCTGGCGCCGCTGTACGCTTCTCAGCAGGGGCTGTCGACCGAGCAGGTTGGTCTGTTCATGGGTAGCTGCATCTTTGCCGGATTGCTGGTTCAGTGGCCCCTGGGCTGGCTCTCCGATCGATATGACCGGGCGCTGCTGATCCGCTGCTTTGCGCTGGTGCTGACAGTCTGTGCGCTGCCGTTGGCGATATTGCCGACGGTGCCGTTGGAGGTGCTGTTCGTCGCGGGGTTCTTCTGTTCGCTGGTGCAGTTCTGCCTGTATCCGTTGGCGGTGGCGTTTTCCAACGACCACGTCGAAGCTGATCGAAGGGTATCCCTGACGGCCATGCTGCTGGTGACCTATGGGGTTGGCGCCAGTATCGGGCCGCTGGTAGCGGGGGTGCTGATGAAGATGTTCGGCAGCCAGATGCTCTATGCCTTTTTTGCCTTCTTCGCCCTGGTGCTGGTGTGGCGAATCCGGCCGAAGGCGGTGACCAACCTGCATCAGGTTGACGACGCACCGCTGCATCACGTGGCGATGCCGGACAGCATGTCGAGTTCGCCTCTGGTGGCGTGCCTCGATCCCCGGGTCGACGAACAAGTGGTGCAGGAGCAGATGCACGTCGATCCTGTGCCGACGGAAGAACCGGCCGAAGAGCCCGTCATGGAGGAAGTTGTCGCCGAAGAGGCCAGCGACGAGCCGTCGAGCCCCGATTTCACTCAGGCCAGGCCTTGAGCCAGTCATAAAAAAAACGGGCAGTCACCGCAAGGGACTGCCCGTTTTTTTACGTGTCGAAAATCAGAGGTCGTCTTTGTCGAAACGACGGGCTTCGCGCTGTAGCTGATACACGAAACGCTCAACCTGCCGTTGCACCAGGCCGCTGATGTTGTGGAAACGTACGCCGGCGAAGGTGGTGTTGATCCTTTCTTCGAAATGCAGATAGCGCAGTTCGACCGGTGCGGTCATGTTGCCGAAGGGCAATGCCGCGATAAAGCGCTCGTAGACCTGGCCCAATTGCAGGCGTGCGGTAATGTCACCTTCGAAGCGCAACTTGCAGCCTGTGGCGGAAATATCCAGCAGCTTGCCGTCAACCGGTGACTTGAGTTTGTCACCGCCCAGCTCGACGCTTACCAGTTGCGCCAGCTTGAGGGCGGCGCGGAAGGCGTTGCGGCGTTGGTGGTAAACCACTTCGTCAGGCAAGGCGCCGCGATAGCAGCGGCCGTCGCTGGACTCATCGATGGTCAAAGGGCCGTTGCTTTCCCACGCGATGCGCACGCCATCATGGAAACCCTCGACACGAAACGGCTCGCCCGCCAACAGGAAGCGTTCGCCGTCCCGGGGGATCATTTCATCCAGGGCTAGGGCGTTACGCTCCCGGTCGACATCGACCAGATAGCTCTGGAAGCGCTGGCTGCGTTCGTGGAAGGTGATGATCAGCGGGTCATGGCTATCTTGCAGCATCCGCAGGTTGCCGGAAATTTCCAGGGGCGTGGCGAGGACCTTGGGCGGCTGCGGAGCATCATCCGCGTTTGAGGCATTGAACACGGTGGGTCAATCTCCAGGCAAAATACGACGAGTAGCCAGCATTTTGCCAGCATGTGTCGCGCGTTGATAGAGCGCCGGCACTGTTCGTTTCATGCCTGGCTGAGCGGGCGGTGCTTGACCATCTTGGCGGTCGAACCGCGAGCGTCATAGAGCGTCGGGATTTCACCGCCGTTGAGAATGCGCAACTGGTTGGCGGTGGCGGCTTGCTGAACCTGGATCGACTGTCCGTTGCGAATGTTGGCGGCCTGGCATTGAGCGAGCAGGTCGTTGAGCACTTCACTTTGGGACAACAGTTGATCGCCCACCGACGACTGGCTGGCCAGCTGCTCAAGGCCATCGCGATTGGCGGGCAGGTTGAGGCTGGCGAGGATCTCGCTGCGCTTGCGGCCATGCTGATCGAGCAGAATGATCAATGCCTGTTTCTGCGCCAGGATATTCTCCAGCGACGGCATGTCGCGACCGTGCAATGCCAGGGACTCGGCCTGCAATAGCTCCAGCAATTGTTGCGCCGGGGCAAAGTCGTCGGTGATCAGTTGCAACAAATTAGTGTCGTGCATGGCTGGCCTTAGGTCTTAAGCGTCCAAAAGCCTGGCGCAGGCGTTGGCCTAGCGCTGGGCTTCGAAGTTGAGCAGTTTGCTGGCTACACGGTTGCTGTCGACTTTATAGCTGCCATCGGCGATTGCTGCTTTCAACTCGGCCACACGGGCGTTGTCGACGACAGGTTGATCGCGCAGCTTGTCAGTGACCTTCTGCAACTGCTGAGCCTCATTGCTGAGGTGTACCGACTCCCCGTTGCTGACAGTGGCGGCTTGTTCGGCCGGCACGGATTTGTCGGTTTCGACGGTTTCCTTGCTGGCGTTAGGGCGCGTAGTGCCTGTTAGCGGTGAAGAGCTGTTTAAACGATTGAAATCGATGACCATGGTAAAAAACCTCTGGGTATTTGGACGCTTGCCATGTTTTCGGCCATCCCCAAAAAAACTTTAGGCTCATTTATTCAATGAACGTGCGCACGTCTGCGCTTGCCTTTGCGTAAGGCACAGTCTAGGGAACACCGTGGGCAAGCGCCAGCTCTCTACCCATTTCCACCCGATCTCTACATAGCCACTTCCACATGGCCTGGGGCCATTACCTGCGCCTTGATAACGCGTTGGGAATTAAGGTTTTTCACCCGAATCTGTTCTCGCATGCCGCCGTTGGACAAAGCCTCGCCCGGCATCCGCACGGCCAGGGTCCCGCTGCGGGCGGTGATGACCACCTGATCGCCCTTGCGCACCACTTCGGCTTGTTCCAGGTGGACCAGGGTAATGACCTGGTCGGCGACCATTGGTCGGACAAGTTTCTGACCGATGGCCTGATCGACGGAGGTGAGGAAACCCTGGTTGATCTGGCTGACATCCCGTTCACGCAGTGTCACGTCCTGAGGCTCGACGATCCCGGCCCGCTTGAGCGGACGGGTGGTGGTGACGATTTCGCGAAACAGGCGCACTTGAGCGGGCACGAACACCGTCCAGGGCGCGGCGCTGTCGCACCGCAGCTTTACCGTGACCCGGCCCAGTGGTCTGGCCGGGCTCTCCAGAGACGCAGTCAATTCCTTGTCACACATGGGCATGCGCAGGCGCGGGTCGAGCTGGTTGACTTCGATTTCGTAGCGACCTTCGGTTTGACTGGTTGCCAGGTAGTCTTCTACGGTGAATTCAAGAAAGCCCTGAGTGACGCCGATAAGGAGATCAGGCAAGGTAACCGGAACAGCACCAAAGGCAGGGCCGCCCAAAGCGAGCAGGCAGGCAGCCAACAGTGCACCGAGCCAGTGGCGGCAGTGAGTGGTCAGGCGTCGAAAAAATGTCGTTTGTGCGTTCATGCCGGTTCAATAGCAAGCCCCGTGCCGTTTAGTGATGAATGCGCGTCGGACACATTAGCGTTAGGTAGGAGTCAGGGCATGGCGGGAGTAATGGATTCGGTAAACCAGCGCACTCAGCTGGTCGGTCAGAATCGCCTGGAGCTGTTGTTGTTCCGTCTCGACGGCCAACAGATGTACGGGATCAACGTATTCAAGGTCCGCGAGGTGCTCCAGTGCCCGAAGCTGACCCTGATGCCCAAGTCCAGCCCCGTCGTGTGCGGTGTGGCCAATATCCGCGGAGCGACCATCCCGATTCTCGATCTGGCGATGGCGACCGGTTCGGGGCGGCTTCTGGATCAGAGCAATCCGTTCGTGATCATCACCGAGTACAACACCAAGACCCAGGGCTTCCTGGTGCGCTCGGTGGAGCGCATCGTCAACATGAACTGGGAAGAGATCCATCCGCCGCCCAAGGGCACCGGTCGCGATCACTACCTCACGGCGGTGACCCGGGTCGATAACCAGTTGGTGGAAATCATCGACGTGGAGAAAATCCTCGCCGAAGTGGCACCGACCCCGGAAACGATTTCCGTGGGGGTGGTCGACGCCGAAACCCAGCACAAGGCGATTTCGCTGCGGGTCCTGACGGTTGATGATTCTTCGGTGGCACGTAAGCAGGTGACCCGTTGTCTACAAACGGTCGGTGTCGAAGTGGTAGCGTTGAACGACGGACGCCAGGCCCTGGATTACCTGCGCAAGCTGGTGGAAGAGGGCAAGAAGCCGGAAGAGGAGTTTCTGATGATGATCTCCGACATTGAAATGCCGGAGATGGACGGGTACACCCTGACGTCGGAAATCCGCAACGACCCGCGCATGCAAAAGCTGCATATTGTCTTGCACACCTCGTTGTCCGGTGTTTTCAACCAGGCGATGGTCAAGAAGGTGGGGGCCGATGATTTCCTGGCCAAGTTCCGGCCCGATGACCTGGCTTCCCGGGTAGTCGAGCGCATCAAGGCTGCAGAATAAAGGTCGGGCGCGTTGTGCGCCCGGCAAGTCAATACGATGAAAGAGGCGGTATTTTGTCTACGGGTAATTTGGATTTCGAACAGTTCCGGGTCTTCCTGGAAAAAGCCTGTGGCATTTTGCTTGGTGAAAACAAGCAATACCTGGTGTCGAGCCGTCTCAATAAGTTGATGGAGCAACAGGGCCTGAAATCGTTGGGCGAACTGGTCCAGCGCATCCAGACCCAGCCGCGCAGTGGGTTGCGCGAGATGGTGGTGGATGCCATGACCACCAACGAAACCCTGTGGTTTCGCGACACCTATCCGTTCGAGGTGTTGAAGAACAGGGTGCTGCCGGCGGCCATCAAGGCCAGTCCGGGGCAACGCTTGCGGATCTGGTCGGCGGCCTGTTCGTCGGGACAGGAACCCTATTCGCTGTCGATGTCCATCGATGAGTTCGAGCGGACCAATATCGGCCAGCTGAAAATGGGCGTGCAAATCGTCGCCACCGATTTGTCCGGGACGATGCTCAATAACTGCAAGACCGGCGAATACGACAGCCTGGCCATCGGCCGCGGCCTGTCGCCTGATCGCCTGCAACGCTACTTCGACCCCAAAGGGCCGGGTAAATGGGTGGTCAAGGCGCCGATCAAGAGCCGCGTGGAGTTCCGTTCGTTCAACCTGCTGGACAGCTACGCCAGCCTGGGCAAGTTCGACATCGTGTTCTGCCGCAACGTGCTGATCTACTTCTCTGCCGAAGTGAAAAAAGACATCCTGCTGCGCATCCATAGCACGCTCAAACCGGGCGGCTACCTGTTCCTCGGCGCCTCCGAGGCATTGAACGGTTTGCCGGACCACTACCAAATGGTGCAGTGCAGTCCAGGGATCATCTATCAGGCGAAGTGATTTGCTTGGGTTGGCAAAAAAACGGGAGTCCGCAAAGGCTCCCGTTTTTTTTGCCTGCTGATTTTTCCCTGTCACCCCTATCCCCTTGTGGGAGCGAGCCTGCTCGCGATAGCGGTATCACAGGCGATATCCATGGTGACTGACCCACCGTTATCGCGAGCAGGCTCGCTCCCACAAGGTCGTCGGTGTCGCAGAAGCGGCAGAAAAGCGGCAGCCAGCGGAAACCGATTGCCGCTTTTCTGGCATTGCCGCTTTGCCGATGCCCGCAAAGCCCCGGTTTATGGGCTTTTTGAAAGTGGCACGACGCTTGCTATGTCCATCGTACGTAAATTCTGGTCACCCGAAGGTTTCCAACATGAGCATCAGTTTCGATAAAGCGCTCGGCATCCACGAAAAGGCCCTGAGCTTCCGCGCCCAGCGTGCCGAAGTCCTGGCCAACAACATCGCCAACGCCGACACCCCGAACTTCAAGGCTCGGGACCTGGACTTCTCCAAAGTGCTCGCCGAGCAGAACGAGAAAGCCAAGAACGGCCACTTCGCCCTGAACATGACCAACAGCCGTCACATCGAAGCCGAAGGCCTGGGCAATGCCGATGAGTCGCTGATGTACCGCACGCCGATGCAGCCTTCGATCGACCAGAACACCGTGGACGCTCAACTGGAACAGTCCAACTACACGGAAAACTCCGTGAACTTCCAGGCCAGCTTCACCCTGCTCAATAGCAAATTCAAAGGGCTGGTATCGGCCCTGCGCGGAGAGTAAGTCATGTCGATTGCGAGCGTATTCAACATTGCCGGCAGCGCCATGAGTGCCCAGACCACGCGTCTGAACACCGTTGCCAGTAACATCGCCAACGCCGAGACCGTGTCGTCGAGCATCGACCAGACCTACCGTGCCCGTCACCCGGTGTTCGCCACCATGTTCCAGGGCGGCCAATCCGGCGGCAGCGACTCGCTGTTCCAGGAGCAGGACGCCGCAGGGCAGGGTGTGCAGGTGCTCGGCGTGGTCGAAGACCAGAGCAACCTCGACGCACGCTACGAGCCGAACCACCCGGCCGCCGACGCCAAGGGCTACGTCTATTACCCGAACGTGAACGTCGTTGAAGAAATGGCCGACATGATTTCCGCCAGTCGTTCGTTCCAGACCAACGTCGAAATGATGAACACCGCCAAAACCATGATGCAGAAGGTCCTGACCCTCGGTCAGTGATAAGGGGCGAGTCACATGAGCGTCACCAACACCACCAGTGGTTTGAGCCTCAACGAGATTCTGGCCAACTCCTCGGTCAAGACCAACACCACCACCGATGGCCTGGCCTCGGCGACGAATGCGGCTACCGGTTCCAAGGAACTGGGCAAGGATGCGTTCCTGCAATTGCTGGTCACCCAGCTGAAAAACCAGAACCCGCTGGAGCCGCAGGATAACGGCGAGTTCGTTGCCCAGTTGGCGCAATTCAGCAGCCTGGAAGGCATCACCACACTCAACGAAACCGTGAGCGGTATTGCCGGCAACTACAACTCGTCCCAGGCCCTGCAAGCCTCGTCACTGGTGGGCCGTTCGGTCATAGCCCCGGGTAACAAGGCTGTGGTCGATACCTCCAAGAGCCTCAACGGCACGGTGGTGGTACCAGCCTCGGTGTCCTCGCTCGCGATCAAGATCGCGGACAAGGACGGCAAGACCGTTCGTACGATCGAGCTGGGCAGCCAGAATGCCGGTAATTCGGCCTTCATCTGGGATGGCAAGAACGATGCGGGCACCACCCTTGAGTCGGGTACTTACACCTTCACCGCTTCGACCACTATCGACGATAAGCCCGTGTCGCTGATCACCAACCTGCCGGCGACCGTCAGCAGCGTGACGATCAGCCAGACGGGCGGTGAGCTGATGCTCAACCTGGCCGGGCTGGGCAGCATCGCCCTGTCCAAAGTACAAACTATTGGTATGTAGAGCCGACTAAACCGGCAAAAGGAGTGCAACATGTCTTTCAACATCGGCCTTAGCGGTCTCTATGCAGCCAACAAGCACCTGGACGTGACCGGCAACAACATCGCCAACGTGGCGACCACCGGTTTCAAATCGTCCCGTGCGGAATTCGAAGACGTCTACTCGGCCACCAGGCTGGGCAGCGGCACCAAGACCGTCGGTAACGGCGTGCGCCTGGCCAACGTCTCCCAGCAGTTCAGCCAGGGTGACGTCAACAACACCGGCAACGTGCTGGACATGGGCATCCAGGGTTCGGGCTTCTTTGTCCTGAGCAACGACGGTTCCCTGAGCTACACCCGTGCCGGTACGTTCAAGACCGACAAAGAAGGTTTCATCACCAACAGCGATGGCACTGCGCGTTTGCAGGGCTATGGCGTGGATGCCAATGGCAACATCCTCAACGGTATTCTGACCGACCTGCGTATCGACACTTCCAACCTGCCGCCGCAAGCGACCAGCCTGGTTTCGTCGACGATTAACCTGAATTCGACGGCAACGCCGATTTCCCAGGCGGCTCCCTACGTATTCGATCCAACCGATACCGCCACGTTCACCAAGCAATTCACCACACCTGTCTACGATACCCAGGGCAACCAGCACTCGATGGACCAGTACATGGTCAAGACTGGCGCCAACACGTGGGATGTCTACACCCTGATCGATGGCCGTAACCTCAATGGCAGTGCGCCGGTTGCGCCGAACGCCCCCGTTCCTTCGACGATGACCTTTGACTCGAATGGCAAGTTGGTCCAGGTCAGCACCCCGCCTGCGACCATCAACAACGATCTGGTACTCACTGGCTGGGTGCCTGGCACCGTGACCAACGGTGTGTGGACCGCCAACGGCGCCGGTTCGTCGACTATCACCGTCTCCATGGCCAACACCACCCAGTTCAACGCCGACACCGCGCGTTCGATTCCTGCCCAGAACGGCTACGCCACTGGCCAGATCACCAACCTGACCATCGACGGTAGCGGTGTACTGCTGGCCAACTTCAGCAACAACCAGACCAAGCCGATCGGTCAGCTCGCCCTTGCCAGCTTCACCAACGAGCAAGGCCTGCAACCGGTAGGCGGCAGCGGCTGGAAAGAAACCTTCGCCTCGGGTATCCCGGGCTACGATGCTCCGGAAACCGGCACCCTGGGTTCGATCGTCTCCAACTCCCTGGAAGAGTCCAACGTCAACCTGACCAATGAACTGGTCGAGCTGATCAAGGCCCAGAGCAACTACCAGGCGAACGCCAAGACCATCTCCACCCAGAGCACCATCATGCAGACCATCATTCAGATGGCCTGATATCGATGGTTGCCTGAACGCTGCACAAGAAGCCCCTCGCAAGAGGGGCTTTTTTGTGGGTGGGTGTTTTCGGGGTGGCTGTCCCGGCCTCATCGCGAGCAGGCTCGCTCCCACAGGTGGACGCATTCCAATGTGGTCACTGGCTGAACCAAAGCCGCTCCCACAGGGATTTTCAGTGAGCGCAAATCTTGCGAACGAACCGGAACATATGTGGGAGCGAGCCTGCTCGCGATGGGGTCAGCCCAGTCGCTACTTTTCTCAAGGCAAAAGAAAACCCCCGATAAACCAGCGGTCTATCGGGGGCTTCTTTAGCAAGCGCCTTGCAGCGCCCACCCACTCAGCTTATTGGCAAGCTTCGCAATCCGGCTCATCGATCGCGCAGGCCTTTGGCACGGGTGCCGGGCCGGCTGGAGCCGCCAGGACCGAATCGTCACCGTGGTTGCCGCCGCTGGAAACAGCGTTCAGCTTGCCGGTGTTGATGGTCGACTTCTCGGTGCTGGTGGCGGCCAGGGCACGGAGGTAGTAGGTGGTTTTCAGACCACGGTACCAGGCCATGCGGTAGGTCACGTCCAGCTTCTTGCCCGAGGCACCGGCGATGTACAGGTTCAGCGACTGAGCCTGGTCGATCCACTTCTGGCGACGGCTGGCCGCGTCGACGATCCACTTGGTGTCCACTTCGAACGCGGTGGCGTAGAGCTCCTTGAGCTCCTGCGGGATGCGCTCAATCTGCTGCACCGAACCATCGTAGTACTTCAGGTCGTTGATCATGACCGAGTCCCACAGGCCGCGGGCCTTGAGGTCGCGAACCAGGTACGGGTTGATCACGGTGAACTCGCCCGACAGGTTCGATTTCACATACAGGTTCTGGTAGGTCGGTTCGATCGACTGCGACACGCCAGTGATGTTGGCGATGGTGGCGGTCGGAGCGATGGCCATGATGTTGGAGTTACGGATGCCTTTCTGTACACGGGCGCGAACCGGTGCCCAGTCCAGGGATTCGTTCAGGTCAACGTCGATGTATTTCTGGCCACGCTGCTCGATCAGGATCTGTTGCGAGTCCAGTGGCAGCACGCCCTTGGACCACAGCGAACCCTGGAACGTCTCGTACGAGCCGCGCTCGTCGGCCAGGTCGCAGGAAGCCTGGATCGCGTAGTAGCTGACCGCTTCCATGGACTTGTCGGCGAACTCGACCGCAGCGTCCGAACCGTACGGGATGTGCTGCAGGTACAAGGCGTCCTGGAAGCCCATGATGCCCAGGCCGACCGGACGGTGCTTGAAGTTGGAGTTCTTCGCCTGCGGCACCGAGTAGTAGTTGATGTCGATCACGTTGTCGAGCATGCGCACGGCGGTGTTCACGGTGCGTTGCAGCTTGGCGGTGTCCAGCTTGCCATCGACGATGTGGTTCGGCAGGTTGATCGAGCCCAGGTTGCAGACGGCGATCTCGTCCTTGTTGGTGTTCAAGGTGATCTCGGTGCACAGGTTCGAGCTGTGGACCACGCCCACGTGCTGCTGCGGGCTGCGCAGGTTGCACGGGTCCTTGAAGGTCAGCCATGGGTGGCCGGTTTCGAACAGCATCGACAGCATCTTGCGCCACAGGTCTTTGGCCTGGACGACTTTGAACAGCTTGATCTTGTTGTACTCGGTCAGGGCTTCGTAGTACTCGTAGCGCTCTTCGAAAGCCTTGCCGGTCAGGTCATGCAGGTCTGGAACTTCGGATGGCGAGAACAGGGTCCACTTGCCGTCGTCGAAGACGCGCTTCATGAACAGGTCAGGGATCCAGTTGGCGGTGTTCATGTCGTGGGTACGACGACGGTCATCACCGGTGTTCTTGCGCAGCTCGATGAACTCTTCGATGTCCATGTGCCAGGTTTCCAGGTAGGCACACACCGCGCCCTTGCGCTTGCCGCCCTGGTTGACCGCGACCGCGGTGTCGTTGACCACTTTGAGGAACGGCACGACGCCCTGGGATTTGCCGTTGGTGCCCTTGATGTACGAGCCCAATGCGCGAACCGGGGTCCAGTCGTTGCCCAGGCCGCCGGCAAATTTGGACAGCATGGCGTTGTCGTGGATGGCGCCGTAGATGCCCGACAGGTCGTCCGGTACGGTGGTCAGGTAGCAGCTCGACAGTTGTGGACGCAGGGTGCCGGCGTTGAACAGCGTCGGGGTCGAGGCCATGTAGTCGAAGGACGACAACAGGTTGTAGAACTCGATGGCACGGTCTTCACGCTGCTTCTCTTCGATCGCCAGGCCCATGGCCACGCGCATGAAGAAAATCTGCGGCAGTTCGAAACGGATACCGTCCTTGTGGATGAAGTAACGGTCGTACAGGGTTTGCAGACCCAGGTAAGTGAACTGCTGGTCGCGCTCGTGGTTGATCGCCTTGCCGAGCTTTTCCAGGTCGAACTCGGCCAGTACCGGGTTCAGCAATTCGAATTCGATACCCTTGGCGACGTAGGCCGGCAAGGCCTTGGCGTACAGGTCGACCATCTCGTGGTGGGTCGCGCTCTCGGCGACTTCCAGAAAGCTCAGGCCTTCGGCACGCAGGGTGTCCATCAGCAGGCGGGCGGTCACGAAGGAGTAGTTCGGCTCGCGTTCCACCAGGGTCCGCGCGGTCATCACCAGCGCGGTGTTGACGTCCTTGAGTGCGACGCCGTCATAGAGGTTTTTCAGGGTTTCGCGCTGGATCAGGTCGCCGTCGACTTCTTCCAGGCCTTCGCAGGCTTCGGTGACGATGGTGTTCAGGCGACCCATGTCCAGCGGCGCGAGGCTGCCGTCGGCGCGTGCGATGCGGATCGAAGGGTGGGCCTGGACCGGTGCGTCGGCCGGGGAGCGGGTGGCACGTTCCTTGGCGCGCGAATCACGGTAGATCACATAGTCGCGGGCCACTTTCTGCTCGCCGGCACGCATCAGGGCCAGTTCGACCTGGTCCTGGATTTCTTCGATGTGGATGGTGCCACCCGACGGCATGCGACGCTTGAAGGTTGCGGTGACTTGCTCGGTCAGGCGGGCCACGGTGTCGTGGATGCGCGACGAAGCGGCGGCGGTGCCGCCCTCAACTGCGAGAAACGCTTTGGTGATGGCGACGGTGATCTTGTCATCGGTGTAAGGAACGACAGTGCCGTTACGCTTGATCACACGCAGCTGGCCAGGCGCGGTAGCGGCCAGATCCGAGTTCGAATCAGCGGCCAGCGGCGCGGTGCCCTGCGGGTTCTCGCGAGTTGTGTCGGTGTGCATGGGTGTCTCCACATTCTCTATGTTTGTTTGGGCACCATCACGGTGCCCACCGTTCCGTCCTGAAGCACTACAACCGACTGGCGCCGGGTATAACAACTTCGGGACAGTAGGAAGCAGGCCTGAATACCGCTTCCTTCCGAAGTTCTGGGCTTCGAGCCTGGGCTCGAAACCGGATTGCAGAGGTGCCTGCAATGGACTGCAACACCCGTACCGTTCTGGTCGTTTTGACCTTGAAACGATGGCCATCCGCGAGGGGCGGTCTGGTCTTGGGGAAATGCGGTGTTTCAGTCGGACAAAGGCAAGAAAAGCGCTTGAATTATCTGTCCGACTTGTGTTTGGTTTTTGGTCGAAAACCCTACATGTAGGGTTTTTTACGCGACGGGCTACAAGATAATGCGTTTTGGGGGATGAATGCAACGTGCTACCTGTGGATAAGCCTGTGCGTAATTTGTGTGCGAAACGTGGAACAGCTCTGTAGGCCGCGACCTTGCTGGAGTGGACCTTTTTTCATCGTTTTAACGATCCGAAAACAGCCCGATGGTTTTTGCGGGCGCGGACGTTACCACACAAGTCCCGCGCGACCGAACGCATTTGTCCGCTTGTTTTATGCAGGGCCGGCGTTTATACAATCGGCCCGTGCATGGGCATGCTTATCCTCCTTTAACATGACAAAAAGATGGGGGAGGTGCATTCGAAGTGGGTACCACCCTGTGGCGAGGGGATTTATCCCCGCTGGGCTGCGGAGTAGCCCTGAAACGGGCGGCTATGGTGTGTCAGACGGAATGCAGGGGCCGCTTCGCGACCCAGCGGGGATAAATCCCCTCGCCACAGGTAAGTGCTCATCTGATAGTGCCCATCTAGATGCCGATCCCTCCTTATTCTCACAACAAGACGAGGCCCCCCGTGGAACAAGAAGCCTGGCAGGTATTGATCGTCGAGGATGACCAGCGGCTGGCCGAGCTGACTCGCGAGTACCTGGAAAGCAACGGCCTGCGCGTGGCCATTGAAGGCAACGGTGCGGTGGCGGCGGCGCGGATCATTGCCGAGCAACCGGACCTGGTGATCCTCGACCTGATGCTGCCCGGCGAGGACGGCCTGAGCATCTGCCGCAAGGTACGCGAGCATTACGACGGGCCGATCCTGATGCTCACCGCCCGCACCGACGACACCGATCAGATCCAGGGCCTGGACCTGGGCGCCGACGATTACGTCTGCAAACCGGTGCGGCCACGCCTGCTCTTGGCCCGCGTCCAGGCCCTGTTGCGACGCAGCGAACCGGAACCGGCCACGCCGCAAAAACCACGGCGTCTGCAATTCGGCCCGCTGGTGGTGGATAACGCCTTGCGCGAAGCCTGGCTGCAAGACAACGGCATCGAGCTGACCAGTGCCGAGTTCGATCTGTTGTGGCTGCTGGTATCCAATGCCGGGCGCATCCTGTCCCGGGAAGAAATCTTCACTGCCCTGCGCGGCATCGGTTATGACGGCCAGGACCGCTCCATCGACGTGCGCATCTCGCGCATCCGTCCCAAGATCGGCGACGACCCGGACCATCCACGGCTGATCAAGACCATCCGCAGCAAGGGTTATCTGTTCGTTCCTGAAGCTTGCGTAGACCCGACGCCGTGAACTCGATCTTCCTGCGCATTTACGGCGGCATGTGCGCGGCCCTGGTGCTGGTGGCGGTACTCGGCGTGCTGGCCCTGCATTTGCTCAACCAGACTCGCAGTGAGCAGTACCGCGAGCGTCTGGCCCACGGCACGTTTTCCTTGATGGCCGATAATCTGCGGCCCATGAACGACACCGAGCGACGCCGGGCCCTGGCGGTGTGGGAACGCCTGCTGGGCATTCCCCTGGCGTTGCAGACTTACGCCCAGACCGATCTGGATCTCGGCCAGCGCACCCGTGTCATGCGCGGCCAGGCCCTGGTGGAGCAGACCGGGCCCCATGCGGCGAAAGTTTATCGGCTGGTCAGCGACGCTGAAAAACTGATGCTGGTCGGGGAGGTCCGTCAGATCAGCGAGCAACTGGCCCGGGCAACTATCTACCTGCTGGCCGATGAGTTGGTGCGTTACCCGGTGGCCGAGCAGCCTGAACGCCTGGCGCAACTCAAGCAGGAAAAAGGCTTCGGGTTTGACCTGCGGCTGATGCCCATTACGCAGGCGGACATGGACGAAGACCAGCGTCGGCGCGTGGCCGAGGGCGACACGGTCATGGCGCTGGGCAAGGGCGGTGACTCGATCCGGGTGTTCGCCGGCATGGTCGGTACGCCGTGGGTGCTGGAAATCGGCCCGTTGTACCAGATGAACCCTTATCCGCCTGAGTGGCTGGTGCTGATCGCGGCGCTGGGGTTGAGCCTGATCGGGCTGATCGTTTACCTGTTGGTGCGCCAGTTGGAGCGGCGTCTGCGTGGTCTGGAATCGGCCGCCACCCAGATCGCCCAGGGCAGCCTGGAAACCCGGGTGCCGGCTCGCGGTGCTGACTCGGTAGGGCGATTGGCCGCCGCGTTCAACGGCATGGCCGAACACTTGCAGCAGTTGTTGGCGATTCAGCGGGAGCTGGTGCGTGCGGTGTCCCATGAGTTGCGCACCCCGGTGGCGCGCCTGCGTTTTGGCCTGGAGATGATCGGCAGCGCTACCACGCCCCAGGCCCGGGACAAATACCTGGCGGGCATGGATCACGACATCGAAGACCTGGATCGGCTGGTGGACGAGATGCTGACCTATGCGCGACTGGAGCAGGGATCGCCGGCCCTGAACTTCCAGCGCGTGGATCTGGATGCGCTGGTCAATCAGGTCATTGAAGAGTTGGGACCGCTTCGGGCCGGGATTACGGTCGAGCGCGGCCTGTGCCTGTCTGCCGCTGATTGCGATGGCGCCTGGGTCGAGGCCGAGCCGCGCTTCCTGCATCGGGCCCTGCAGAACCTGGTGAGCAATGCGATGCGTCACGCCAGCTCCCGGGTGACGGTCAGTTACCAGGTGGGTCAGTTGCGTTGTCGGGTGGACGTCGAGGACGACGGGCCCGGCGTGCCGGAGGCGGCGTGGGAGCGGATCTTCAAGCCCTTCCTGCGCCTGGACGACAGCCGTGCCCGTGCTTCAGGTGGTCATGGGTTGGGGTTGTCGATCGTGCGGCGGATCATCCACTGGCACGATGGCCGGGCGTTGATCGGCAAGAGCAAGAGTCTGGGTGGGGCCTGCTTCAGCTTGAGCTGGCCGCGGCATCAGGACAGGTCTTGAAGGTGTGGCGCCTGTGCGGGCCTTATCGCGAGCAGGCTCGCTCCCACATTGAAATGCAGTCTCCTGTGGGAGCGAGCCTGCTCGCGATAAGGGCCTGAAAAACGCGACAAATCTCAGGCCTTGATCCCCACCAGACTCAACAACTGCCCATCCTTCACACCAAACTGCGCCGACAGTTCACTGCCATGACGCCACTCGGCCGACAGGTCGGTGAGCAACTGCAGCCGAACCTGTCCGCTATGGGTCCATTCCAGCACTTGGGCATGTTCGAAATAAAAGCGCTGCCTGACGATCGGGTACAGCGCCTTGAACAGGCTTTCCTTCACGGAAAAGGTCAGGGTCACCAGCAAGGCTCGGTCATCTTGCGCGGTCGCGGCCATGCGCAGCAGTTCCGGCGGGGTGAGGATTTCACCGGCCAGGCGCTCGGCCCGCTCGGGATCGAGCAGGTTTTCCAGGTCCATGCCCAGCCCTTGCCAGTGGTGTTTTCTGGCGACGATGGCCGCGGCCCGGCCGGTGCTGTGGGTGATCGAGCCACTGACATGGGCCGGCCATACCGGGGCGCGGTCGTCACCGATGGCCGGCACGCACGTCAGGCCGTCCAACTGATGAAGGGCCGCTCGGGCGCAGATCCGCCCGGCAAGAAATTCCGCCTGACGCTTGGCCACCGAACGCTGGATGCTCGCGGGCGGCTCGATGGCACTGTTCGGAAAATCATCAGCGCTTAGCAACAACGGATCGAAGCGGGTGCTCAGCAGCAGGGTATCGGGCAGGACTTGAGGCAACAGCCATTGATCGTCCAGGGGCGTGCAGCAGGCGGGCAGGGCGGGGAGAACATTCATGCCCGGCATTTTGCCGGGTTGGCTTGAGGCTGGGTAGTGGGGCATAAAGATTGTGAGCGGGTGAGGCTTTTGTGGCGAGGGAGCTTGCTCCCTCGCCACAGGGGGGGGTCAGCTGAAGGATGGGGTTCAGCCAAAAATCTTCTTGAAGAACTTCTGCATGTCCGCCCAGGACTTTTCATCGGCTTGCTTGTTGTAGCCAATATCCGGCCCGCCATGTTCGCCGTGACCCAGGCGGTCGGCGTCGGGGTTGCTGAAGCCGTGCTTGGCGCCTTCAAGGTTGACGAAGGTGTAGTCGGCACCGGCCTTGTCCATTTCGCTCTTGAACGCGGTGACGTTGTCCGGGGTGACCATACTGTCCAGCGCGCCATGTTCGACCAGGACCTTGGCCTTGACGCTGCCCGGTGTTGCCGGGGTATTGGTGACCAGCGCGCCGTGGAAACTCACCACGCCGGCCAGTGGAACACCCTGGCGCGCCGCATCCAGCACCACTTTGCCGCCGAAGCAGTAACCGATGGCGGCGATTTTGTCCGGGTCGGTATGGGGTTGTTTCTTCAGCAGGTCGAGCCCGGCCTGGAACCGCGCACTGGCCGCCTTGCCGTCCTTGAGAGCCGCCTGCATGAACGCCATGGCGTCCTTGGGGTGCTCGGTGTTCTTGCCGTCGCCGTACATGTCGATGGCCAGCGCGCTGTAGCCCAGGCCCGCGAGGTCACGGGCGCGGCGCTTGGAATAATCGTTCAGCCCCCACCATTCATGTACCACCACCACGCCCGGGCGCGGGCCTTTGACCGCGTCGTCATAAGCGTAGTAACCCATCAGTTTGGTGCCATCGGCACTGGTGTAGGGGATCTCCTGGGTCTGGATGGCGGCGTGGCTCGCAGCGCTAAAGGCCAGAAGTACAACAGCAAGCAACCTGTGCATGACGGATCTCCTTGATAAATGCAGGGGTGAGACAGAACACTCTAACCGATTCATTCAGCGCAGGTTCAGAGAACGTTCAAGGGCCATTCAGGGACGGTTGGTTAACGTGGCTGTGACTTCACAAACCACCCACGTTGCACAGGAGCTTGAACATGACTCACATGAAAACTCTGCTGTTGGCTTTCACGGTGCTGGGCGCCAGCGCCATGGCCCACGCCGATGACAACTTCGCCAGCCTGACCCTCGGCCAGACCAGCGACAAGGTCAAGAAGTCCGACGCGCTGAACGCTAACCTCAATCACCCGAACGCCGACGGTATCATCGGCAAGGACACCACCTATGGCGTCCGACTGGGCCGGCAAAACGACCAGGGTCGCTACTACGCCACGTACGACAACGTTTCGGGCACTCACAATGGCATTAAATTGCGCCAGGAAAACCTGCTGGGCAGTTACGATATGTTCTATCCGGTCACCGGCACCACCAAGCTGTTCGGCGGCGGTACGGCGGGCCTGACCAAACTGACCCAGGACTCCCCCGGCTATAGCCGTGACAGCGATATCGGCTACGCCGTGGGCTTGCAGGCCGGCATCCTGCAGAAGGTTTCACAAAACACCTCGCTGGAACTGGGTTACCGTTACCTGCGCAGCAACGCCAGCACCGAGATGAGCCCCCACGCAGGTGGCAAGGTTGGATCGCTGGACCTGACCAGCAGTGCCCAGACTTATCTCTCGGCCAACTACACGTTCTAAGGCTGGAAGGTGAGCGTGGTCAGCCGGATCGGCCCAAGACGATCCGGCGCCGCTTCTCGTAAACCGATGTGCATGACTGGACTGTTCGATTTGCCTGGGAGAGCCCCATGAAATTACTGGTCGTCGAAGACGAAGCCTTGCTGCGCCATCACCTGCAGACCCGTCTGACCGACAGCGGCCATGTGGTGCAGGCCGTGGCCAATGCCGAGGAGGCCTTGTATCAGGTCGCGCAATTCAATCACGACCTGGCGGTGATCGACCTGGGCTTGCCGGGCATCAGCGGGCTGGAGCTGATCCGCCGGTTGCGCTCCCAGGACAAGACCTTCCCGATCCTGATCCTTACTGCCCGCGGCAACTGGCAGGACAAGGTCGAAGGTCTGGCCGCCGGTGCCGACGACTACGTGGTCAAGCCGTTTCAGTTCGAAGAGCTGGAGGCCCGCCTGAACGCGTTGTTGCGCCGTTCCAGTGGTTTCACCCAGTCGACCATCGTGGCCGGTCCGTTGCTGTTGGACCTCAATCGCAAGCAAGCGTCCCTGGGTGAGGAAGCGTTGGCGCTGACGGCCTATGAATACCGCATCCTTGAATACCTGATGCGCCATCATCAGCAGGTGGTCGCCAAGGACCGCTTGATGGAGCAGCTTTACCCGGATGACGACGAGCGTGACCCCAATGTCATCGAAGTGCTGGTGGGGCGTCTGCGGCGCAAACTGGAAGCCCCGGCCGGCTTCAAACCGATCGAAACCGTGCGTGGCCTGGGTTACCTGTTCAACGAGCGTTGCCAGTGATTCGTTCGCTACGGTTGCGGTTGATGCTGGCCGCCATGACCCTGGCGGTGTTGTTCATGCTGGCACTGCTGCCGGCCATGCAAGGCGCGTTCAGCCTGGCCCTGCAGGAGTCCATCGAACAACGCCTGGCGTCGGACGTGACCACGCTCATTTCCGCTGCCCGTGTGGAAAACAACCGCTTGAAGATGCCGGCGCAATTGCCCGATGAGCGCTTTAACCTCGCCGACGCCCGTCTGCTGGGCTACATCTATGATCGCGACGGGCGCCTGGTGTGGCGGTCCAAGGCCACTCGGGAGGAGAACATCAATTACACGCCGCGCTACGACGGCCAGGGCAATCAGTTCGCGCGTATCCGCGAAGACAACGGCCAGGAGTTTTTCGTCTACGACGTCGAAGTCAAACTGCTCGGTGGCCAGAGCGCGGCGTTCAGTTTCGTCACCCTGCAACCGGTGCGCGATTACGAAGTGACGCTCGACGGCCTGCGGGAAAATCTCTACTTGGGCTTCGGTGCTGCGCTGGCAGTGTTGTTGGCCCTGTTGTGGATTGGCCTGAGCTGGGGACTTCGCGCGTTGAGGCGCCTGAGCCAGGAACTGGACGAAATCGAAAGCGGCAGCCGGGAAAGTCTCAGCACCGAGCACCCCCGGGAGCTGCTGCGCTTGACCGGTTCCCTCAACCGCCTGTTGCATGGCGAGCGGGAGCAGCGCAGCCGCTATCGTGACTCCCTCGATGACCTGGCCCATAGCCTGAAAACCCCGCTGGCGGTGCTGCAAGGCGTGAGTGAAGACATGGCCCGGCGCACCGAAGATCGTGGACAGGCCTGGGTGCTGCAAAGCCAGATCGAGCGCATGAGCCAGCAGATCGGCTATCAGTTGCAGCGCGCGAGCCTGCGCAAAAGTGGCCTGGTGCGCCATCAGGTGCGCTTGCGCCCGGTGCTGCAAAGCCTGTGCGATACGCTGGACAAGGTCTATCGCGACAAGCGCGTCCACGTCAGCTTCGATCTGCCGGAGCAGTGCCATGTGCCGATCGAGCAGGGCGCCTTGCTGGAAATGCTCGGCAATCTGTTGGAAAACGCCTATCGGCTGTGCCTGGGCGAGGTGCGCATCAGCGTGCATCAGACCCTCGGCGGTATTGAATTGTGTGTCGAGGATGACGGGCCAGGTGTGCCGCCGGATCAACGCGCGCGGATTCTGCAGCGTGGTGAGCGGCTGGATCGCCAGCATCCGGGGCAGGGCATTGGGCTGGCGGTGGTCAAAGACATCATCGAAAGCTACGGCGCCCGGTTGACCCTGGGGGATTCAGAGTTGGGCGGGGCGGCATTTCGGATTCATTTTCCGGTGCTTTGACTGCTAACGGATACCTGCTGGAATCAGACCTGTGGGAGCATGACTTGCCCGCGATGGCGGTCTCAAGGGCGCCATCGCGGGCAAGCCAAGCTCCCACATTTTGATCTGAGGGGCGCGCGGGTTGTGTGTCCACTGAAAATCTGCAGCCCCTCCATCAACTCTCCTGCTCCCGATAAGCCCCCGGCGTCACCCCCGTCCATTTCTTGAATGCCCGGTGAAACGCCGACGGTTCAGAGAATCCCAGCTGTTCGGCAATCTGCTGCAACGACAGGTCCGCGCGTCCCAGATGGTAGATGGCGATATCCCGCCGCAGCTGATCCTTGAGTTCCTGGAAGCTGGTGCCTTCCTCCCGCAGATGCCGGCGCAACGTCTGCGGACTGATGTGTAGATGGGCGGCGACGGTGTCCAGATCCGGCCAGCGTGCGGCGTCGCGGCTGAGCAGGCGGCGTAGCTGGCTGCTCAGGCTGTTGCCATCGTCAGGGCGTGACAGCAGGTCGGCGGGGGAATGTTCGAGAAAGTGTTTGAGGGTTCGTTCGTCCTGCAGCAACGGCATATTCAGGTAACGACTGTGGAACAACAGGCTGCAACGTTGCGCCTGGAACACCAGCGGGCAGGGGAACAACAGATCGTACTCGGCCCCATGGGCGGGCTTGGCATAGCTGAATGTCGCCTGTTCCAGACCGATCCGCTGGCCGATCAGCCAACTGCCGAGGCGATGCCAGATCACCAGCAGGCTTTCGGCCAGGAAATGGTCGGGGTCGCGCAGTGTCGTTTCATCCAGGTTCAAACGCACCCGTTCCCCTTCGGCCTCAAGCGTCAGGCTCGGGGCGTCCGGGAAGAGGCTGTAGAACAACAACCCGCGCTGAAGTGCCTTGCCCAGGGTCCGGCAGTGGATCAACGCGTGACACATCATGGCAAACGTCCCGGGTTTACTGGGGGCCCGACCAAACCCCAGATACTCGTCCCCCAGTGCCAGCCGCAGGGCCTGCAACAGGCTGGCGAACTGCGCTGGTGCTATGCGTGCTCGCGGCTCGTCCAACAGCTCGGGGCTGATGCCCAGCTGTTGCAACAAGGGAACGTAATCGAAACCTTGCCGGCGCGCACCACCCAGGGCGGCGCGGGCGAAGTGGCTGGCGATGGTGCGTTGGCGCATGGCAGGAATCCGTTTATTGAGCTGCCGATGGTAGCAGGGGCCTTGCGCTCGACAAGGCGGATATCCGCCAAATCCCGGAGCGAGAACGGCCTTGTGGGCGGGAATCCGCCATCTGCGTCTGGCTGTTCAGGTCTGTTTACCCGCGTGTAGCCCTTGTAGCTCAGGGGTTGTAGGCATTTTCCGGAAAATGGCATGGGCCTTGCGATAGGCATCCGCAGGTCTGCCGCCGTGCAGCCGCCAAAACAAATCCCTCCAGTGCAGGAGGGTTCGCAATTGAGGTTTCGTGGACGACAGGTGGATGTTGTCACACGGGACGCTTGAGGAAGGTTTGCCATGACGACTCGTCAGCCACTGTACAAATCCCTGTATTTCCAGGTGATCGTAGCCATTGCCATCGGCATTTTGCTCGGCCACTTCTATCCGCAGACCGGCGTTGCCCTCAAACCGCTGGGTGACGGATTCATCAAACTGATCAAAATGGTCATCGCTCCCATCATCTTCTGTACCGTTGTCAGCGGTATTGCCGGCATGCAGAACATGAAGTCGGTGGGCAAGACCGGTGGCTACGCGCTGCTGTACTTCGAAATCGTCTCCACGATCGCCCTGTTGATCGGTCTGGTCGTGGTCAACGTCGTGCAACCGGGCGCCGGCATGCACATCGATGTGACGACCCTGGACACCAGCAAGATCGCCGGTTACATCTCGGCTGGTAAAGACCAGAGCATCGTGGCCTTCATCCTCAACGTGATCCCGAACACCATCGTCGGCGCGTTCGCCAATGGCGATATCCTGCAAGTGCTGATGTTCTCGGTGATCTTCGGTTTCGCCCTGCATCGCCTGGGTGCCTACGGCAAGCCGGTGCTGGACTTCATCGACCGCTTCGCCCACGTGATGTTCAACATCATCAACATGATCATGAAACTGGCGCCCGTCGGTGCGTTCGGTGCCATGGCGTTCACCATCGGCGCCTACGGTGTCGGTTCGCTGGTGCAATTGGGCCAGTTGATGATCTGCTTCTACATCACCTGTGTGGTGTTCGTCCTGGTGGTGCTGGGCGCCATCTGCCGGGCCCACGGCTTCAGTGTCGTCAAGCTGATCCGTTACATCCGTGAAGAACTGCTGATCGTGCTGGGTACTTCCTCGTCGGAATCGGCCCTGCCACGCATGCTGATCAAGATGGAGCGTCTGGGCGCGCAGAAATCCGTAGTGGGTCTGGTGATCCCGACCGGCTACTCGTTCAACCTCGACGGCACTTCGATCTACCTGACCATGGCTGCGGTGTTCATCGCCCAGGCCACTGACACGCCGATGGACCTGACTCACCAGATCACCCTGTTGCTGGTGCTGCTGCTGTCGTCCAAAGGTGCTGCCGGCGTGACCGGTAGCGGCTTCATCGTGCTGGCGGCCACCCTGTCGGCTGTGGGTCATCTGCCGGTAGCTGGCTTGGCGCTGATTCTGGGTATCGATCGCTTCATGTCCGAAGCCCGCGCCCTGACCAACCTGGTGGGCAATGCTGTGGCCACCATCGTGGTTGCCAAGTGGGTCAAGGAACTGGACGTAGACCAGTTGCAGAGCGAACTGGCTTCCGGCGGTCGCGGCATCTCCGACACCCGTGAAGAAGACGACCTGGGCGTGGCCGAAGGCCCAACCCCTGCTGCTGTGAAGTAACCTTTCGCTGCAATAAAAAACCCGCTTCGGCGGGTTTTTTTATTTGAGGGATTTTTCAGTCGAGGATGCTGTTGCTGAGCGCAATGGTCAGCCAGACTGACACCTGCGGTAATTGCTCCACCGCCAACCCCTGCCTAGTCTTGAGGGCATCACCTCGCGGAGATCGCCCATGCAAGGCCCACTGGCATCGCTCAAGGTTCTGGACTTCTCGACCCTGCTGCCCGGCCCGTTCGCCTCATTGTTGCTGGCGGACATGGGGGCCGAGGTGTTGCGCATCGAGTCGCCGACCCGCCCGGATCTGTTACGGATACTGCCGCCCCATGATCAGGGCGTCTCGGCCAGCCATGCCTACCTCAACCGCAACAAGCGCAGCCTGGCCCTGGACCTCAAGCAGCCGGCGGCGCTGGAGGTGATCAAGCAGTTGCTGGGCGACCACGACATCCTGCTGGAACAGTTCCGCCCCGGTGTGATGGAGCGGCTGGGCCTGGGGTACGAAGCCTTGAAGGCGATCAATCCCCGATTGATCTACGTGTCCATCACCGGCTATGGCCAGACCGGTCCCTACAAGGATCGCGCCGGCCACGACATCAACTACCTGGCCCTGGCGGGACTGGCCAGCCACACTGGGCGTGCCGACGCCGGGCCATTGCCGCTGGGCATCCAGGCGGCGGACATCGCCGGTGGTTCCCTGCACGGGGTGATCGGGCTGTTGGCGGCGGTGATCGCCCGTCAGCAGACCGGGCAGGGCCAGCATCTGGACGTGAGCATGACCGACTGCGTGTTCAGCCTCAACGCTTTGGCCGGTGCCGGTTATCTGGCCTGCGGCGTGGCACCTGAGTGGGAAAACCAGATGCTCAACGGTGGCAGCTTCTATGACTATTACCGCACCCGGGATGGCCGTTGGATGTCGGTGGGCAGCCTGGAGCCGGTCTTCATGCAGGCGTTGTGCGAGACCCTGGGACGGTCGGAGCTGGCGGCCCAGGGGCTGTCGCCCCATCCAGATCAGCAACGGCAGCTAAAGCAGCAATTGCAGGCTGAATTCCAGAAGCATGATTTCGCTGAGCTGTGCCGGTTGTTTGCAGGGGTTGATGCTTGCGTCGAACCGGTGCTGAGCCTGGAAGAAACACTCAGGCATCCCCAGTTAGCGGCCCGGGACGTCGTGACCCAGGTGCCTCGTGGCGATGGCTCGAGCCAGACGCAGATGGCCTGTCCGTTGAAGTTCTCGCAGGGCTTGCCCGAGCCTCGGCATATTGGCGCGGGGCTGGGAGCGCACACGGATCAGGTGTTGGGGGAGTTGGGGTTCAGTGTTGAGCGGATTGCGCAACTGCGCGATGCCGGGGTGGTTTTGTAGCGTTCTTTCGGGCCTCATCGCGAGCAAGCTCGCTCCCACACTGGATCTATAGCACTCACAGAATTCCTGTGGGAGCGAGCCTGCTCGCGATGGGGCCAGCCCAGACGCCACAAAAACCTGCTACTCCACCCGAGTCTCGCCACTGAACACCAAGGTATTGCGGCAACTGCGGCACAAATAGCGGCGCCCCTGACGTACCAGGCTGTGACGCTGGGCCGAGAAGGGGAAGTCGCTGCCGTCGCAGGGGCATTTGTAGATGTAGCGGGTCACGCTGCGGCGCTTGATCTCGTAGGTATGGCAGCGGTTGGGCGGCAGTTCGTACACGCCGCGCATGATCAGTTGCCACTCTTCACCATGAGGCTGAATGCGTTCGCCGAATAGCTGATGGGCAATCAGGTGCGCAACCTCGTGGGCGACGGTCTGCTTGAGAAAGTCTTCGGCGTTTTCCCGGTACAACTGTGGATTGAAGCGCAGCAGATTCTCATGCAGGTGCGCGACACCGGCCTTCTGGCCACGCAATTTGAAGCTGACCACGGGACGTTTGAAAGGACGTTTGAAAAAGGTTTCGGCTTGTTGGTAACACTCTTCGACGCGGGTATTGAGTTGCTCAAGCATGCTGTACGGGTCTCCAGAGGCTTGAGTATGCCGCAAGCGCCGGCCGTTGCGAATCGCCCAGACGCCCAGTGGTCGTTTCGCCAGCGCCAAACACAGGAAGGCCGCCTTGCGGCGGCCTGTATTGGCAGATATTGCTTTGTTTTCAGAAGGGAACCCTGAGCGGGTTCGAACCCTTCAGTTGGTATACACCGGACCGACGCCCAGCCCCCAGACAATCACCGTAAACGCCATGATAGCCACCAGCACCACCAGACCCACGGCGAGCACCGAACTGGAAAACAGAAAACCCTCGTCCTGAGGAATATTCATGAAAGTGGGCAGGCCCACATACAGCAGGTAGACGGTGTAGCAGATCGCTGCCGTACCGACGATCATCCCCAGCCACATGTGCGGATAGAGCGCCGCCAGGCCGCCGATGAACAAGGGGGTCGCGGTGTAAGTGGCGAATGCGACGCAGCGCGCCAGGCTCGGGTTGGCGTCATAGGTACGGGCCATCCAGTGCACGAAGGCGCCCATCACCGCCACACCGCCCAACATGGCGAGGTACGACATGATGGTCATCCACAGCGCACTTTCCTGAGTCAGCATCACCGGAGGCCGATTACCGATGACCCATCCCACCTGCGTGGTGCCGATAAACGCCGATACCGCGGGAATGGCCGCCAGGATCAGCGTGTGGGTGAGGTACATGTGGCTGATGCTTTCCTCCTGATCGCCACGGATTTCTTTCCATTCTTGATCAGGGTGGGTAAAGAGCCCCACGACATGATGGATCATAGTCAGTCACTCCTTTGTTATTGCCATCGCCCCCCAACGGAGCGCCTACGGGCCAAACGGCCGAGTAAGTACAGGTCTGTAAGTGTGTGCGACCTTATGTCGCAGTATAGAAAGGAGTTCTCGCCAGGGGGATGGGGGGCTTAGAGCAAATCGCGCTGTAGGCGACGGTGTTAATCGCCGATGGGTCTGTCTACATCGTCTTTGACGAACACACTGGCGTTGTGGCGAGGGGATTTATCCCCGCTGGGCTGCGCAGCAGCCCTCTGAGTCGGTCTGATGCCCCGCAGTAGTCTTTGGATAATGGGGCTGCTTCGCAGCCCAGCGGGGATAAATCCCCTCGCCACAAAAGGGCATGTCATCAGCCTTCGCCGACGGCGGATTTTTTGCGTAAAATGCCGGCCTTTCGTCACACCTCACGGATTTCGCGTCATGGGCACTCTTACGGTCAACCAGAACAAACTGCAAAAGCGCCTGCGCCGCCAGGCCGGTGAGGCGGTCGCTGATTTCAATATGATTGAAGACGGCGACAAGGTCATGGTTTGCCTGTCCGGCGGCAAGGACAGCTACACCTTGCTCGATGTGCTGATGCATTTGCAGAAGGTTGCGCCGATCAAGTTCGACATTGTCGCGGTGAACATGGACCAGAAGCAGCCCGGTTTCCCCGAGCATGTGTTGCCGGCCTACCTTCAATCGCTGGGCGTGGAATATCACATCGTCGAGAAGGACACCTATTCGGTGGTCAAGGAGCTGATCCCGGAAGGCAAGACCACTTGCTCGCTGTGCTCACGCCTGCGACGCGGCACGCTCTACACCTTTGCCGACCAGATCGGCGCGACAAAGATGGCCCTGGGGCACCACCGCGACGACATCGTCGAGACCTTTTTCCTCAACATGTTCTACAACGGCTCGCTCAAAGCCATGCCGCCCAAGCTGCGCGCCGATGACGGGCGCAACGTGGTGATCCGCCCGCTGGCCTACTGCAGCGAGAAAGACATCCAGGCCTATTCAGACTTCAAGCAGTTCCCGATCATCCCTTGCAACCTGTGCGGCTCCCAGGAAAACCTGCAACGCCAGGTGGTCAAGGAGATGCTGCAGGAGTGGGAGCGCAAGACCCCGGGCCGTACCGAGAGCATTTTCCGCGGCTTGCAGAACGTCGTTCCGTCGCAACTGGCGGACCGTAACCTGTTCGACTTCACCAACCTGCGCATCGACGAAAGCGCCACGCCGCGATTCGTCAACGTGGTGAACCTCTGACGAACTCAGCGGCTCCTATTCACGGCGCTCGTGGCCAGGCCACTTAGAGCGCCGTTTTCATTTCCGACCCCAGGAGAGGGCATGCGCGATTACAAGTGGCTGCACGAGTATTGTCTGAACCGCTTCGGTTCGGCGGCTGAACTGGAAGCCCACCTGCCTGTTCCCAAGACCCCGGCCCAACTACGCAAGATCAGCGACGACCGCTACCTTTCGACCATGGCGCTGCGGGTGTTTCGCGCCGGGCTCAAGCACAGCCTGGTGGACGCCAAGTGGCCGGCGTTCGAGGAAGTGTTTTTCAAGTTCGACCCGGAAAAAGTCGTGCTGATGAGCGCCGAGCACCTGGAGCGGCTGATGCAGGACGCGCGGATCATCCGTCACTTGGGCAAGCTCAAGAGCGTGCCGCGCAACGCGCAATTGATACTGGACGTGGCCCATGAAAAAGGCAGCTTTGGCGCGCTGATCGCCGACTGGCCGGTGACCGACATCGTAGGCCTGTGGACCTACCTGAAAAAGCACGGCCATCAACTGGGCGGTCTGTCGGCTCCGCGTTTCCTGCGGATGATGGGCAAGGACACTTTTGTGCCCAGTTATGACGTGGTGGCGGCGCTCAATGCGCAGGACATCATCGACAAAGTTCCCACCAGCCTGCGGGATCTGGCGACGGTGCAGCAGGCCTTCAACCAGTGGCATGAAGAGAGTGGTGGAAGGCCCATGAGCCAGATTTCGATGATGCTGGCGTATACCGTCAATCATTGAGGCCGCATCGCGAGCAGGCTCGCTCCCACAGGGGATCTGTGAACGCCACAAATCTCATGTGGGAGCGAGCCTGCTCGCGATAGCCATCTATCAGGCGACGGAAATCTCGCCTTCTCCAGCCAACCGCCGGTTCAACTGAAACCGCCAGCGCACATACAGCAGCGCCGAGCAGAACACCGCCACGCTCGCCGCCATTTCCAGCAAACCGAACACCTGTCGGTTCGGGTCATAGGCCGCCAGCGCGCCTTTGATGAAGTACAGGTTTACCACAAAGCACATCCACGAATGCCCGCGGGGGCTGCCGCTGATCATGCCTGGCGCCAGTATCAGCAGCGGCACCAGCTCGATCAGCAGAATCACCCAGGGGCGCGCGCCGTGCAGGTCGGCGATCAGCAGGTAATACACACAGAGCAACCCCACCAGCCCGAAAAAGCACAGCAGGCTCAGGACCCGGGCGATGCGTACCCGCGGTTCCAGCCACTGAATGGGCGGCAGGATTTTCGGCTTCTTAGCCACGGCCGTTCTCCAGCAGTAGGGCGGTTTTTGCCAGGCGCAAGCCCAGTGCCCGGCACAGCGCCACTTCATGTTCGTTCAAGCCGCTTTTACCGTCGGCCCCGGCGTGATGGCTCGGGCCGTACGGCGTGCCTCCGCCCTCGGTTTCGATCAAGGCTGACTCGCTGTAGGGCAGGCCGGTGATCAGCATGCCGTGGTGCAACAGCGGCAGCATCATCGACAGCAAAGTGGTTTCCTGGCCGCCATGCAGGCTCGCGGTGGAAGTGAACACACCGGCCGGCTTGCCCACGAGGGCGCCGGTCAGCCACAGGTTGCTGGTGCCATCGAGAAAGTATTTTAGCGGCGCGGCCATGTTGCCGAAACGGGTCGGACTGCCCAGGGCCAGGCCGGCGCAGTTTTTCAGGTCATCGAGGCTGGCGTACAGCGGGCCTTGTTCGGGAATGTCCGGCGATACCGCTTCGCACTCGGCGGAAATCGCCGGCACCGTGCGCAACCGCGCTTCCAGCCCGGCCTGCTCGATGCCCCGGGCGATCTGCCGGGCCATTTCGTTGGTCGAGCCACTGCGGCTGTAATACAACACCAGAATGTACGGTGTGCTCACGGCAGGATCTCCAGGATCTTCTCTGGCGGGCGGCCGATCACGGCCTTGTCAGCGGTTTCCAGAATCGGTCGTTCCATGAGTTTGGGGTGAGCGGCGATGGCGGCGATCAGTTGGGACTGGCTCAGGTTTTCATCGGCCAGGTTCAGGGTCTTGTATTCGTCCTCACCGGTGCGCAGCAGTTGCCGGGCAGTGATGCCGAGCTTGGCCAACAGGCGTTCCAACTGCGCTTCGTCGAGCGGGGTTTCCAGGTAGCGGACCACGGTGGGCGTCAGGCCACGGGCCTCCAACAGTTCCAGCGCACCGCGGGATTTGGAGCAGCGCGGGTTGTGATATAGCGTCAGATCGGTCATGAGCGGGTCGCATCTTGCGTAAGGTGGCGGCTATTCTACTGTGTCGCGAGGTACCAGGCACCTGAGACGGGCGCGTTCGAAAACGGTGGGCCGCGCCGACGTTCACATTCAATACAAGGATTGGCACATGGCAAGGCGATTGACGACGGCACTGGCATTCATGGGGATTTTATTGCTCGCCGGCTGCGGGAATGACTACGGAGTTGACCAGAACGGCCAGGCTATCGCCTCAAAACGGCTGGACAAACAGTGGGTGGTGCTCAACTACTGGGCCGAGTGGTGCGCACCGTGCCGTACCGAAATCCCCGAGTTCAATGCCCTGGCCGAACAGCTCAAGGGCCGTAACGTGGGGGTGTTCGGGGTCAATTTTGATCAGGTGCAAGGTGAGGAGCTCAAGAGCGCCAGCGAGAAAATGGGCATCGGCTTCACCGTGCTGGCCCGTGACCCGGCCGACTTTTTTGATATCCCGCGCAGCGAAGGGTTACCGGTGACTTACATCATCGACAACCAGGGCAAGGTGCGCGAGCAGATGCTGGGGGAACAGACGGCGGCGGGGGTGATGGCCAAGCTTGAGGCGTTGCAGGCGTTCAAGTAACCCCTCTTTGTGGCAATGAGCAAGGAGGCAAGGAGGCTTTTGTGGCGAGGGAGCTTGCTCCCGCTGGGCTGCGAAGCAGCCCCAAAAGTGACCTGCCACCCGCGCAATCTCAGATAGAACAGAGGGGGCCGCTGCGCAGCCCAGCGGGAGCAAGCTCCCTCGCCACGGGTGCAACCTATGTCTGTGTTTTAACGGGTCTCAACCTTCCTCCAGCCACCACCGCAGGGGCTTGCCTTGGGCCGGCCAGAAGCGCATTTGCTCGATGGGCGAGATGTCCCAGCGTTCGACCTTTTCCAGGGCCTGCAAAAAGCGCGTCTCCTGCTCCATCAGCGCCGGGGCGCAGAGTTTGCGGGTGCTGCCGATCTTGCCGAAGCTCAATCGGTGGCCTTCCAGGGTGTAGGGCGCGAACCAGTGGTTACAGCCGCCGTTGCCGTAGGCCCGACCGTCGTCCCCGAGGGTGATGGTCAGGTTGCTGTAGTCCATCAAGGGCCGTTCGCCAATCCATTCCAGGATGTAGCTGCGGTTTTGCTGCAATTGCACCGGCTCGGCGGCGCAACCCATCAGGCCGGCGCCGATCAGCGCGGTCAGGGCCAGGCGTTTCATCAGGCGGCTTCCTGGCAGGTCGGGCACAGGTGTTTTTCACCGACGGTGGTCCAGCCCAGCTCGGCAATGCGCGCGGTGGCGGCCGGCTTCTGCGCCTTGACGCCGAGCTTGGCGTCGACGGCAAATTCAAAGCTCAGTTGCTTGGCGCAGCGGTCGCAGTTGACCTGCCAGGTGTGGATCGCCAGCTCCCCGAACACCGGGCCGGTGGTCATGGCGGTCCATTGACCCATGGGCTTGAGCAAGTGCCGAACGGTGTCCACGGTCAGGCGCATGGACAAGTCCTTGCTGCCTTTGAGGGTGACGAGCAGTACATCGTTGGCCTGAATCGAACCGCCGTTGCCGGTGACCTGATAACGGCCCGGCGCCAGGGCGCGGACCTCGGTCAGGGTGTGTTGCGGGTTCATCAGGGTGTAGCGGAAATCGTGTTCGGCCATGGGTCCTCCAGATAGGCGCGATATGCTAGCACGGGCCATGGGTTGGGATGATCCAGGCGACGAAATCCCCTGTGGGAGCGAGCCTGCTCGCGATAGCGGGGCGTCAGTCGACGCCATGCTGACAGGCCCATCGTAATCGCGAGCAGGCTCGCTCCCACAAGGGTAATGCTCAGCTGTCCACCAGGTTTTGTGGGGTGCCGGCGGCCCAGGCGCCGATGTTGTCCAGGGTTGTCGCGGCGATGGCGGCCAACGCTTCATGGGTCAGGAAGGCCTGATGCGCGGTGACCACCACGTTGGGGAACGTCAGCAACCGAGCCAGCACATCATCCTGCAAGGGCAGGTCGGAGCGGTCCTCGAAGAACAGTTGCGCTTCTTCCTCATAGACATCCAGCCCCAAATAGCCCAACTGACCGCTTTTCAACGCCTCGATCAAGGCGGGTGTGTCCACCAGGCCGCCGCGTCCGGTGTTGATCAGCATCGCGCCACGTTGCATGGCAGCCAATGAATCGGCGTTGATCAAATGTCGGCTCTGCTCGTTGAGCGGGCAATGCAGGCTGATGATCTGTGCTTGCGCCAGCAGATCGGCCAAGGGCAGGTAGCGAGCGCCCAGGGCTTGGACCTGCGGGTTGGGGGACGGATCGTAGGCCAATAACCGGCAGCCGAAGCCGGCCATGATCCGCGCGAACGTCGCGCCGATCTGCCCGGTGCCGATCACGCCGACCGTCTTGCCCACCAGATCGAAACCGGTCAGCCCATGGAGGCTGAAATTGCCGTCCCGGGTGCGGTTGTAAGCGCGATGCAAGCAGCGATTGAGGGCCATGATCAGCGCCACGGCATGCTCGGCCACGGCATGGGGCGAATACGCCGGCACCCGGACGATACTCAACCCCAGCCGTTTGGCAGCGGCCAGGTCGACATGGTTATAGCCGGCCGAGCGCAGGGCGATCAGCCGCGTGCCGCCCTGTGCCAGCCGCTCCAGCACCGGGGCACTCAGGTCGTCGTTGATGAAGGCACACACCACTTCATGGTGTTCGGCCAGGGCCACGGTGTCGAGGTTCAGGCGTGCCGGCTGAAACTGCAGTTCAAGGCCAGCGGGCGCCGGGGTTTTGCTGAAACTGTCGCGGTCGTAGGTCTGGCTGCTGAAAAGAATCGCGCGCATGGCGGCCTCCTGGCACAAAAGATAAGCCTCTAGGCGTTTAGATTTTCCTTGATCCCGGGTTTTGGGCAATTGCCCTGGATCAGGCGCTGATGCGTGCCTCGTTAGCCAGGCGGTCGATGGCACGCTCCAGTTCCTGCAGAGCGGCCTCGGCCTTGGGGTCCTGTTGTTTGAGCAGGGTCTCGCTGCGCTGGCAGGCGGCGCGCAATTGCGGTACGCCGCAGTAGCGAGTGGCGCCATGCAGGCGGTGGACCCGTTCGATCAGGGCGTTGTGATCATTGGCCTCGCTGGCCTGGCGAATCGCTTCGCGGTCGGCTTCCAGGGACGCCAGCAGCATTGCCAGCATGTCCGCCGCCAGATCGGCCTTGCCGGCGGCCAGGCGCAGGCCTTCTTCATGATCGAGCACCAGCAGTTCGCTGCCGCCCTGAGCGTCGGTGCTCCGGTCCGGCGCCTGGTTACGCAGGGCCAGGCCGGTCCATTTAAGCACCACCTGGGCCAGTTGCCGTTCGCTGATGGGCTTGGTCAGGTAGTCATCCATGCCACTTTGCAGCAGGGCGCGTTTTTCGTTGGCCATGGCGTGGGCGGTGAGGGCGACGATTGGCAGCGGCGTGCAATGACGCTCGCTTTCCCATTGGCGGATCGCCTCGGTGCTCTGGCGACCGTCCATGCCGGGCATCTGGACATCCATCAGCACCAGGTCGAAGGTTTCCTTTTGCACGGCCTTGACCGCCGCATAACCGCTTTCCACCGCCAGCACCTTGGCGCCCATGTCTTCGAGCAGCGTTTGCACCAACAGCAGGTTGGCCGGGTTGTCGTCCACGCACAGCACTTTGGGCGCGCGGCTGCCCACCGGTTCGTTGGGTTCGTTGCGGGGCGGGCGCGGGTTGACCAGGTCGGAAAGCGAGCGGCGCAACTTGCGCGTGCAGGCCGGCTTGGCCTGCAACTGGCTGTGGGGGTTGGGCACGGAGAGGTGGTACAGCGTCTGTTCAGTGGTGGGGCACAGCACCAGTACCTTGCAGCCCAGATGCTCAAGATCCCAGATGTGCTGGCTGAGGCGTTCCGGCGGCATGTCGTTGCTGGTGATGCCCAGCACCGCCAGGTCGATCGCCTGATCGGTCTGGTGGGCGACGGTCACGCCGTTGGTCAGGTTTTCCAGGGTGTTGAAGGGTGTCACCACCAGACCGCAGTCCTCGAGCTGGTGTTGCAGGGCCTGACGGGCCAGTTCATGGTTTTCCAGCACCGCTACGCGCCGACCCAGTAGCGGCGGGCCAGGCAAATCTTCGGCGTCGTCACGGGTCTTGGGCAGGCGCAGGCTGATCCAGAACTCCGAGCCTTCGCCCGGCGTGCTGTCCACGCCGATTTCGCCACCCATCTGCTCCACCAGGCGCTTGGAAATCACCAGGCCCAAGCCGGTGCCACCCGGTTGCCGGGACAAGGAATTGTCGGCCTGGCTGAACGCCTGGAACAGGGCCCGCACGTCCTGGTTCGACAGGCCGATACCGGTGTCCTGAATGCTGATGCGCAGTTGCACGCTGTCTTCGTGTTCGTCTTCCATCATGGCGCGGGCGATGATGGTGCCTTCGCGGGTGAACTTGATGGCATTGCTCACCAGGTTGGTCAGGATCTGCTTGAGGCGCAGCGGATCGCCCACCAGCGACAGGGGCGTGTCCCTGTAGACCAGGCTCACCAGCTCCAGTTGTTTGGCGTGGGCGGCGGGGGCGAGGATGGTCAGGGTGTCCTGCAACAAGTCCCGCAGGTTGAACGGAATGTTGTCCAGCACCAGTTTGCCGGCCTCGATCTTCGAGAAGTCGAGGATCTCGTTGATGATGCCCAGCAGGCTGTCGGCGGATTTTTCAATGGTGCCCAGGTAATCGAGCTGACGCGGGGTCAATTCGCTTTTCTGCAGCAGATGGGTGAAGCCGAGGATGCCGTTGAGCGGCGTACGGATTTCATGGCTCATGTTCGCCAGGAATTCGGACTTGATCCGGCTCGCTTCCAGGGCTTCCTTACGGGCCAGGTCCAGCTCGATGTTCTGGATCTCGATGGTCTCCAGATTCTGGCGCACGTCTTCAGTGGCCTGGTCGATGCTGTGCTGCAACTCTTCCTGGGCATTCTGCAAGGTGCTGGCCATGCGATTGATGCCCGACGCCAGCTCATCCAGTTCCTGGCTGCCCAGAGGCGGCAGACGGGTTTCCAGGTGACCGTCCTTGAGTTGCGCCACGGCTTGCTTGATCTGGCTCAGGGGTCGGTTGATCGTGCGACCCATACGCAACGCCAGCAGTGCGGTCAGGCACAGGCCGGCGCTGATCAACAGCAGGCTGGCGAACAGGCTGCGATAGCCGCGCAGCAACATGCCACTGTGGGACAACTCTAGTTCGACCCAACCCAGCAGCCGATCGGCCTCTTCGGGAATCAGCTCGCCGGCCAGGTTGCGGTGCTTGCCGAATACTGGCAGCAGGTAACGCGTGGCATCGTTGCCGGTGCGTTGCAGCAATTGGGCACTGTTGCCCTCCGGGGCTCGGTTGAGCATCGTCGGGCCGGCGTGGGCCAGCGATGTGCGATCGGGAGCCAGGAAGGTCACGGCGCGCACATCCGCTTGCTCGAGGGACTGGGTGGCGATCCGCTCCAGCAGATCGGTGTCCTGGTGGCTCATGGCCGGGGCGACCAGCGGCGCCAGCTGTTCGGCGATCATCTCGCCACGCTGCAGCAACTGGGCATGCAAGTCCGATTGCTGCATCCAGGTGAAGTAGCCGCCCAGGACCAGCGCCATCAGGCTGGTCGGCAACAGGGTCAGCAACAGCACGCGGCCTTTGATTCCCAGTTTCTTGAGCACACTTTTCTCCTGCATCCAGCGGTCTGTTTGAGCTTTGCGCGCATCCGGCACGCAATACCTGCGCAGTGTAGCGACTTGCGGGCAGGCAATCTTCGTAAAATTGATGTCGCCGTGCATCGGTCTCGCCGGTTGCCGTGCCTCGGCGATCCCTTCAATCAGGATTTCTGAGTGGCAGCTTGCAGCCCACTTTCGTTGCTTATTCCCATAAGCCATAACCACCACACTTTGCGTGATATGGCCTGGCAAGGTTTGCCGGTATGATAGGCGCCCCCGCAGTCCGGATTGCGAATACGCCATGACCGTGCAGTACCCCACTATCGCCGATTGCGTCGGCAACACTCCGCTGGTTCGTTTGCAGCGCCTGCCTGGCGTGACCAGCAACACGCTTTTGCTCAAGCTCGAAGGGAATAACCCGGCGGGTTCGGTCAAGGACCGGCCGGCGCTGTCGATGCTCACCCGTGGCGAATTGCGCGGGCAGATCCGCCCCGGCGATACGCTGATCGAGGCGACTTCCGGTAACACCGGCATCGCCCTGGCCATGGCGGCGGCGATCAAGGGCTACAAGATGATCCTGATCATGCCCGACAACTCCAGTGCCGAGCGCAAGGCCGCAATGACCGCCTATGGCGCCGAATTGATCCTGGTGAGCAAAGACGAAGGCATGGAGGGCGCCCGGGACCTGGCCGAGCGGATGCAGGCCGAGGGTCGCGGCAAGGTGCTCGACCAGTTCGCCAATGGTGACAACCCCGAAGCCCACTACACCACCACTGGCCCTGAGATCTGGCGCCAGACCGATGGCACCATCACCCATTTCGTCAGCTCGATGGGCACCACCGGCACCATCATGGGCACCTCGCGCTATTTGAAAGAACAGAACCCGAACGTGCAGATCATCGGCCTGCAACCGATGGAAGGCTCGGCCATCCCCGGCATCCGTCGCTGGCCCGAGGAGTATCTGCCGAAAATCTACCAGGCCGACCGCGTGGACCGCATTATCGACATGGCCCAGAGCGAGGCGGAGGACATCACCCGTCGTCTGGCCCGTGAAGAAGGCATCTTTTGCGGCGTGTCTTCGGGCGGTGCCGTGGCGGGCATGCTGCGCTTGTCCCAGGAAGTCGAAAACGCGGTCATTGTCGCGATCATCTGCGACCGCGGCGACCGCTACTTGTCGACCGGCATTTTCGACGCGCCCAACTGATGGCCAAGCAAGAAAGAGGTCTGCGCTTCCAGCCCAGCGGCGGAAGCCGGGCCCCGCAGGTGCCCATCGGAAAGAAGCAGCGCTTGACCATCGAACGCTTGGCCAACGATGGCCGGGGCATTGCCTTTCTGGACGGGCGCACCTGGTTCGTGATCGGCGCCCTGGCCGGCGAAGAGGTCGAGGCGCGGGTGCTGGGGGCCCATGGCAAAGTGGTCGAGGTCCGCACTGAGCGAGTGTTCCTGTCCAGTGAACTGCGCCGTGCGGCGCCGTGCGTGCATGCCGGTCGCTGCGGCGGTTGCAGCGTCCAGCATTTGCCCCACAACGAACAGCTCGCCCTGAAACAGCGCATGCTCGCCGAGCAGTTGTCGCGGGTCGCCGGCGTGCAGCCGGATGAATGGGCTGCGCCATTGAGCGGGCCGGAACTGGGTTACCGGCGTCGTGCCCGCGTGGCGGTGCGCTGGGATCAGAAGGCAAAAAAACTCGAAGTGGGTTTTCGTGCCGTCGGCAGCCAGGACATCGTGGCCATCGGCGATTGCCCGGTACTGGTACAACCCTTGCAGCCGATCATGAGTCGCTTGCCGGACATGCTCCGTCGCCTGAGCAAGCCCCAGGCGCTGGGACATGTGGAATTGTTCGCTGGCTCGTCCCTGGCGGTGTTGCTGCGGCACGTGTCGCCACTGTCGGCGCCTGACCTGACGATTCTCAAGGATTTCTGCGCCGCCCACCAAGCCCAGTTGTGGCTGCAGGGTGAGGGCGAGCCGCAACCGGTCGAACCGGGACAGACGCTGGGTTATCGCCTTGAGGCCTGGGACCTGGAGCTGGCTTACCGGCCGGGGGATTTCATCCAGGTCAATGCCGGGGTCAACGAGGCGATGGTGGCCCAAGCCCTGGAGTGGCTCGCGCCCCGAGCCGAGGAGCGGGTGCTGGACTTGTTCTGCGGCCTGGGCAACTTTGCCTTGCCCCTGGCCAAGGCGGTGCGCCAAGTGGTGGCGGTGGAAGGTGTACAGGCCATGGTTGACCGCGCGGCGGCCAATGCCGTCAGCAACAATTTGAATAACACTGCCTTTTTTCAGGCCGATTTATCCCAGCCGTTGTCGGCTGCCGAGTGGGTCGGCGAAGGCTTTTCTGCGGTACTCTTGGACCCTCCCCGCGACGGTGCTTTCGAGGTGGTGCGCAAACTGGCATCCCTGGGCGCCAGGCGGTTGGTATATGTATCGTGCAACCCGGCAACTTTGGCCCGGGACACGGTCGAATTGATCAAGCAGGGCTACCGGTTAAAACGTGCCGGGATTCTCGATATGTTTCCTCAGACGGCACATGTCGAGGCCATGGCGTTATTTGAAGCGAGCCAGGATGGCTTGTCCGACTGACCCGTTCGTGCCAACCGCCATAGCCCTGGGCGGGGACACGGGCAACGAAGGTCAGCGTTATTGACGCATTGAATCTGCGTCATAGGGAAGGTATGTAAAGATGGTACAGGTGAGAGCACACCAGCCGATCAACACCGACGGCAGTATCAATCTCGAGGCTTGGCTCGATCACGCGGTCAGTATCGACACGGCACTGGATCGCGAAGCCTTGAAAGAAGCCTGCGAGTTCGCGCGTGAAGCGGAACAGCAGCACAACGCGGCGAAGAACCTCTGGTCCGAAGGCACCTCGAGTTTTCAGACGGGCCTTGAGATCGCCGAAATCCTTGCTGACCTCAAGCTCGACCAGGACTCCCTGGTGGCTGCGGTGCTATACCGCGGTGTGCGTGAAGGGCAGATCCAATTGCCGGTCGTCAGCCAGCGCTTCGGTACGGTGGTCGCCAAGCTGATCGACGGCGTGCTGCGGATGGCGGCGATCAGTGCCAGTCTCAGTCCGCGCCAGTCCATGGTCCTGGGCACCCAGGGCCAGGTGGAGAACCTGCGCAAGATGCTGGTGGCCATGGTCGACGACGTGCGCGTTGCACTGATCAAACTGGCCGAACGCACCTGCGCGATCCGCGCGGTGAAATCCGCAGACGACGAAAAGCGCAACCGCGTCGCCCGGGAAGTGTTCGACATCTACGCCCCCCTGGCCCATCGCCTTGGCATCGGCCATATCAAGTGGGAGCTGGAGGACCTGTCCTTCCGCTACCTGGAGCCCGACCAGTACAAGCAGATCGCCAAGTTGCTGCATGAGCGGCGCCTGGATCGCGAGCGCTTCATCACGGATGTGATGACCCAGCTGAGGGAAGAATTGCAGGCCACGGGCGTGGAGGCCGACATCAGCGGCCGAGCCAAGCACATCTATTCGATCTGGCGCAAAATGCAGCGCAAAGGCCTGGAATTCAGCCAGATCTACGACGTTCGCGCCGTTCGCGTACTGGTCCCGGAAATGCGCGACTGCTACACCGCGCTGGGTATCGTGCACACCTTGTGGCGGCACATTCCCAAGGAGTTCGACGACTACATCGCCAACCCGAAGGAAAACGGCTATCGCTCGCTGCACACGGCGGTGATCGGTCCGGAGGGCAAGGTGCTGGAAGTGCAGATTCGCACCCACGCCATGCACGAGGAAGCCGAGCTGGGGGTTTGCGCCCATTGGAAATACAAGGGCACCGACGTCAAGTCGGGCTCCAACCACTACGAAGAGAAAATCTCCTGGCTGCGTCAGGTGCTCGAGTGGCATGAAGAGCTCGGTGATATCGGCGGTCTCGCCGAACAATTGCGGGTCGATATCGAGCCGGATCGGGTCTACATCTTCACCCCCGACGGCCACGCCATCGACCTGCCCAAGGGCGCCACGCCGCTGGACTTTGCCTATCGCGTCCACACCGAGATCGGCCACAACTGCCGTGGCGCCAAGATCAACGGGCGGATCGTGCCGCTCAACTACAGCCTGCAAACCGGTGAGCAGGTCGAGATCATCACCAGTAAACACGGCACGCCGAGCCGCGACTGGCTGAACCCGAACCTGGGCTACATCACCACATCGCGAGCGCGGGCGAAAATCGTTCACTGGTTCAAATTGCAGGCCCGCGACCAGAACGTCGCCGCCGGCAAGACTTTGCTCGAGCGCGAACTCAGTCGCCTGGGCCTGCCGCAGGTGGATTTCGACAAGCTGGCCGAAAAGGCCAACATGAAGACCGCCGAAGACATGTTCGCCGCCCTCGGTGCCGGCGACTTGCGCCTGGCGCAACTGGTCAACCTGGCCCAGCAACTGGTGGAGCCGGAACGCGGCAACGAGCAGTTGGAGCTGATCCCGCGCAAAGCCACCGGCTACAAACCGGGCAAGCGCGGCGACATCCAGATCCAGGGCGTGGGCAACCTGATGACCCAGATGGCCGGCTGCTGCCAGCCGTTGCCTGGGGATGCGATCGTCGGCTACATCACCCAGGGCCGTGGGGTGAGCATCCACCGCCAGGACTGTGCTTCGGTGCTGCAACTGGCCGGCCGTGAGCCGGAGCGGATCATCCAGGTCAGTTGGGGCCCGGTGCCGGTGCTCACCTACCCGGTGGACATCATCATCCGCGCCTACGACCGTTCCGGCCTGCTGCGTGACGTGTCCCAGGTGTTGTTGAACGAGCGGATCAACGTGTTGGCGGTCAACACCCGTTCGAACAAGGAAGACAACACGGCGCTGATGTCCCTGACCATCGAGATTCCGGGATTGGATGCGCTGGGGCGGTTGCTGGGGCGGATTTCCCAACTGCCGAACATCATCGAGACCCGGCGTAATCGCACGCCGGGTTAAGCGCGGTCCAAATGTGGGAGCGAGCCTGTGGGAGCAAAGCTTGCTCGCGATAGCGGTGGATCAGTTCCGACATACGTTGGGGCCACCACCTCAATCGCGAGCAAGCTGCTCCCACAGGCATACTCCCAGTGGATTATTTCCCACAGGGTGATTTGTGATGAGTTGGATTGATGTACAGCCTTGAAGACCTGCTCCATCTGATGAACCGTCTGCGCGACCCGCAGTACGGGTGTCCGTGGGACATCAAGCAGACCTACGCGACCATCGTCCCCCATACCCTGGAAGAAGCCTACGAAGTGGCCGATGCCATTGAGCGTGGCGACTTCGATCACTTGCAGGGTGAGCTGGGCGACCTGTTGTTTCAGGTGGTGTATTACAGCCAGTTGGCGCGGGAGGAAAACCGCTTCGAATTCGCCGGCGTGGTCGATAGCATCACCCGCAAGCTGATCCGCCGCCATCCCCATGTATTTCCTACCGGTGACCTCTACGCGCCCGTGGACATCCCGCGCCTGAGCGAAGAACAGGTCAAGCAGCGCTGGGAAGAAATCAAGGCCGAGGAGCGGGCCGAGAAGGCCTCGGCACCGGAGCAGCTGTCGTTGCTTGACGATGTACCCGTTGCCTTGCCGGCGTTGTCCCGCTCGGCGAAGTTGCAAAAACGTGCGGCTCAGGTCGGTTTCGACTGGCCAGGCCCGTTGCCGGTGCTCGACAAGGTCCGGGAGGAGCTGGACGAAGTCCTCGAAGCGATGGCTGACAACGATTCGGTGGCCATCAGCGATGAGATCGGCGACCTGCTGTTCAGCGTAGTGAACCTGGCCCGGCACCTGAAAATCGACCCGGAAACGGCCCTGCGTGACGCCAATGGGAAATTCGAGCGACGTTTCCGATTTATCGAACAGGCATTGCGCGACACCCACCGTCCCATGGAAGATTGCACCCTCGAAGAGTTGGACGCCTTATGGGGCGAAGCCAAACGTCAGGAAAAGAATTTGCCCAGCTGTGGCTGAGGCTGTTGCCTAAGTGAGTAAGCACCATGAGCCTTTCCCTTCGCGACCAGTTGCTCAAAGCAGGGCTGGTCAACCAAAAGCAGGCCAAGCAGGTCGGCAAAGAGAAACAGAAACAGCAGCGCCTGGCCCACAAGGGCCAGATCGAACTGGATGACTCCCAGCAGCGCGCCGCCCAAGAGGCCATGGCCGAGAAGGTCAAGCGCGATCAGGAACTCAACCGTCAGCAGCAGGAAAAAGCCGAGCAGAAAGCCCGGGCCGCGCAGATCAAGCAATTGATCGAAGTCTCGCGTTTGCCGAAGCTGACCACTGAGGATTATTACAACTTTGTCGACGACAAGAAGGTCAAGCGCATCTCGGTCAACACGCTGATGCGCAACAAGTTGAGCAGCGGCTCGCTGGCGATCGTCCATCATGCCGGCGGCTACGAAGTGATCCCGCGCGAAGCGGCCCTGAAGATCCAAGAGCGCGATCCCAAGCGCATCGTGCAGCTCAATACCCAGACCGAAGAAGTGGATGCTGATGATCCGTATGCGGCGTATCAGATCCCTGATGATTTGATGTGGTAAGGATGAACTGAACACTAAACTGTGGGAGCGAGCCTGCTCGCGATGGCGGTCTGTCAGCCAACATTGATGTCGCTGATCCACCGCTATCGCGAGCAGGCTCGCTCCCACAGAGATTCTTATCGTTCAGGATTCTGTCATTTCAGCCGAGCGCTGCCTTTCCTGGCATTCCAGCTCGGCTTTGTAGTTATGGGCATCCGTCTCGGAGTGGAACATCCCCACCAGCAGGTCCTGTTGGTGTACATCCCAGATGCGGATACCGGCGGCAATACCTTCGTGGGACATGTGAGCGTCATCGCGTTCAGTTACTTTCACAGTCATCTTGCAAGCTCCAATCTCTGTTATCTGCAGCAAGGCGTGTGCAGGACTTTGTTATAGATTTGGGTAGCCGGCTAAGTAAATGCCTGGGCCTGTTAAGAAAATTTCATGAAAAACTCAGCGATCCCGCAGGTCAGGCAATGCGCGGCATTCGGTCGCAGGGTGTTTTTCATGAAGAAGTTTTCATGTTTCGGGGGGGTGAAATGTCGGGCAGTCACCTTGTGGGAGCGAGCCTGCTCGCGATAACGGTGTATCAGTCAATACCGATGCCGGCTGACCTAGCGCTATCGCGAGCAGGCTCGCTCCCACCGATTCATCTTCCACAGCCTGACTTTGCGCGGGTGCAGTTTTAGTGTTCAGGAAATCCGCGCATAAAAAAGCCCCGCACTGGGCGGGGCTTCTCTTGATATCGGTGTGGATCAGCTGCCTTTGACAGCCTTGCCGTTGACCGTACCGTCCTGGAGCATGATGTTGTACTCCTTGCCGTCGGTCTCGACCTGTTGCAGGCGTACCAGCAGGTAATCCCAATCCTTGGCGAACCAGAGCACCGTGATGCGTTTGCTTTTTGTCGGGTCGCGCACGCGCTCGACCTTGATCGCGTCGATCTGGCCGGCTTTGGTATCGACCTTCTCCGGGCCCAGTACGCGGAAGTCGTAGGTGTCGATCTCGCCATCATCGACAACCTGATAACTCATGCTTTTCTTGCCGGCCGCCACGTCGTGCTGCAGGGCCAACTGATAAGTGGATTTATCGACCATGCCACGGTTGAGTGGCAGTTTGACCGGATCGCCGCGATCGGTGCCGGTGACCATCTTCGTGTTCCAGTCGAAATCCAGGTCGGCTTTCTTGGCCTTGCCCAAGCCGCCACGTTCAAAGTGGTAGGACTGTGGCAGCAGTGTGTCCTTGTCCAGGGTCAGGGTGCTTTCTTCCGTCAGGCTGGCGATCATCATCGAAGCCTTGAAGCTCAGCTTCCAGGTGCCGTTGGCCTCTTTGGTCAGGCTGCGCTCGGCGGTGCCGCTCATGGGCAGCTGTTTCCAGTCGGCGGTGTAGCTGGCGGAGAACGGTTGAAGGTCTGCGGCCTGTGCCAGGGGCAGGGCAAGCAGAGCGCAAGCGAAGAGCAGGGCGCGACGCATAAAATCTCCTAGTATCGAATCAAATGGCCGCTGGCGGCGAGCAACTGGCCGTCCAGTGAGGCACCGCGATCGTCGAGGGTCAGCCGGCCTTCGGCAAACCAACGCACGGCCATCGGGTAGATCTGGTGTTCCCGGGCGTGAACCCGTTGGGCCAGGCTTTGCGGCGTGTCGTGCAACTCTACCGGTATTACTGCCTGTACGACCAGTGGTCCGCCATCGAGTTCCTCGGTGACGAAGTGCACCGAGCAGCCATGCTCCGTGTCTCCGGCCTCCAGCGCGCGCTGGTGAGTGTGTAACCCTTTGTATTTGGGCAGCAGCGATGGATGGATATTGAACAGGCGGCCCTGGTAGTGACGCACGAAGCCGGCGCTGAGGATGCGCATGAAGCCGGCCAGGACCACCAGTTGCGGATTGAACGTGTCGATCTGTTCGATCAGCGCGGCATCGAAGGCTTCGCGGCCATCGAACGCTTTGTGATCCAGGACGCGGGTGTCGATACCCGCATCCCTGGCGCGTTGCAGGCCGTAGGCATCGGCGCGGTTGGAAATCACCGCGCGGATGCGGACCGGGCTATCGCCGGTCCGCGTGCTGTCGATCAGGGCCTGCAAGTTGCTGCCGGTGCCGGACAACAGCACCACGACATCACAGGTTGCAGACATCTGTTCTTGCATCAGTGAGCCTTAAGGTTTTTCAGCTCGACCTGGGCAGCGCCTTCGGCGGCGGTACTGATCTGGCCGATGACCCAAGGTTGCTCGCCGGCTTCACGCAGTACATTCAAGGCCGTTTCAACGTGCTCCTGGGCCACGCAGATCACCATGCCTACGCCGCAGTTCAGCACGCGGTGCATTTCGGTTTCATCGACGTTGCCTTTCTCTTGCAGCCAGTCGAACACGGCCGGACGGGTCCAGCTCGCCACGTCAACCACCGCCTGGGCGCCTTTTGGCAGTACGCGCGGGATGTTGTCCAGCAGGCCGCCACCGGTGATGTGGGCCATGGCCTTGACGGCGCCGGTGTCCTTGATCAGCTTGAGCAGCGGCTTGACGTAGATGCGGGTCGGGGCCATCAGCAGGTCGGCCAGTGGCTTGCCGTCGAGATGGGTGTTCTCGATGTCGGCACCCGAGACTTCGATGATCTTGCGGATCAGCGAGTAACCGTTGGAGTGCGGGCCGGACGATGGCAGGGCGAGCAGGGCATCGCCAGTGGCGACTTTCGAACCGTCGATGATTTCGGATTTTTCCACGACACCGACGCAGAAGCCGGCCAGGTCGTAGTCTTCGCCTTCGTACATGCCTGGCATTTCAGCGGTTTCGCCGCCGACCAGGGAGCAGCCGGACAGCTCGCAGCCGGCGCCAATGCCGGTTACCACCTGGGCGGCGGTGTCGACGTTCAGTTTGCCGGTGGCGTAGTAGTCGAGGAAGAACAGCGGCTCGGCGCCGCACACCACCAGGTCGTTCACGCACATGGCCACCAGGTCGATGCCGATGCTGTCGTGCTTGTTCAGGTTCAGGGCCAGACGCAGCTTGGTGCCGACGCCGTCAGTGCCCGAAACCAGCACCGGTTGCTTGTAGCCGGCCGGGATCTCGCAGAGGGCGCCGAAACCGCCCAGGCCGCCCATGACTTCCGGGCGCGCAGTGCGCTTGGCGACGCTCTTGATGCGTTCGACCAATGCTTCACCGGCGTCGATGTCTACACCGGCGTCCTTGTAGCTCAGGGAGGGTTGCTTGCTCATGATCCAGGCCTTTAGGGGGGATTTCTGGGTAACGACCGACCGCCGGGGCCATTGAATAACCGTTGTACGAATTATTCCGGGTGCCCAGCCATTGCCGGTCTGCGAAGGCGCGCGATTTTATCAGGCTTGAGGGGCAGCGGCCATCCTCGCGCCGACGGGCAGGGACATATCCTTGGAAAAAAACCGATATTTCTCCTATTGGTGCTGCGCGATGCGTCTGTATAAGGTGTAGCGGTAACCGGCTATGGTTATGACAGTGCGAAACTTCCAGCGGGTGTGTGAATGTTTTGCCAGGTGCTGTGGTCACAGCCATGCTCAATTTTCTTCACACGGCCTGTTCCAGCCGTTATGTCCGGGAATCTTCCATGCGTTTTTTCAAACTCTTGTCTGTGGGCTGCCTGTCGTTGATCAGCGTGGCGAGCCATGCCGAAAACCTCAATAGCCTCTATCAGGTGCTCGAGCCGGTCAGCAGCCAGGCCCCGCAAGAGCGTGACCAGGCGACTTTGCGCGCCCTCGACACGCTGGTGCTGCGCCTGACCGGCGATGCCAAGGCCGCGCAGAATCCCGGTCTGGCGGCGATCCGCAAGGATCCCCAGCAGATCATTCTTCAATATGGTTACGACGCCGGGCCGCCGGAAAGCCTCAAGGTGGATTTCGATCCAGCGAGCACTGACCGGGCCTTGCGCTCGGCGGGCTTGTCGCTGTGGGGCGCGAATCGGCCTGCGATCCTGGGCTGGTGGCTGAACGACTCGGCTGAAGGTTCCAACCTGGTAGGCGATGGCCAGGGCAGTGCCGAGCCACTGCGCCGCGCCGCCCAGCACCGCGGCCTGCCGCTGCACCTGCCCCTGGCGGATTTGAGCGAGCAGATCGTTGCTACCGCACCAAACCTGGAAGGCAGTGATCCGGCCCCGCTGCGCGAGGCATCGCAGCGTTATGGTGCAGACGCCTTGCTGGCGGTCCATGCCAAGGAAGAGGGCGGCCAATGGCAGGCGACCTGGCGCTTGTGGCAGGGTGACCAGCGCGAGCAGGGCAATGCCCAGGGCGCCGACCCTGCCGCCCTGGCTGATGCGGTGATGCTGGCGGTGAGTCAACGCCTGGCGCCGCGTTTCGTTACCAAGCCGGGCGTGGCCACCGAGCAGCTGCTGGAAGTGCAGGGCATGAACCTGGAGCGTTATGCGGCGCTTGGGCGTTTGCTCGAGCCGTTCGGTGGGCAGTTGCAGCGGGTTGAAGGGGACCGGATCATTTATCGGGTCAACGGCAGCGCCGAACAGTTGAAAGCGCAATTGGCCCTGGCGAAACTGCAGGAAATTCCTGCCGGCGAAGCCGTCGCGCCAGTGCCTATGGCCCAGCCAGCCGCTGATGGCTCCATTCCGGCCGCCGCGCCAGCGCCAGCGCCGACCGCCAACCTGCGGTTTCGCTGGTAGTTTTTCTTTCTTATATAGCTAGGAGTGGTTCATGGGCGATACGCGGCGTTGGTTCTGGTTGGGTGGGGTCGCCCTGCTGTTTGTGTTCATCTATTTGCTGCATCCGATCCTCACGCCGTTCCTGGTTGCGTTGCTCCTGGCCTATCTGTTCGACCCACTGGTAGATCGCCTGGAAAAACTCGGCCTGTCCAGGACCTGGGGCGTGGTGTCGGTGTTTGGGCTGATCATCTTGATTGTCATTGCTCTGATGCTGGTGCTGATACCGATGCTGGCCAAGCAACTGATGCGCCTGTACGAGCTGGCGCCGCAGATGCTCGACTGGTTACAGCACACTGCCGTGCCGTGGGTGCAGTCGAGGCTGGGGTTGGCTGAAGGCTTCTGGAAGTTCGACAAGGTCAAGGCGGCCATCAGCGAGCATATGGGCCAGACCTCTGACATCGTCGGTGTGGTGTTGAGCCAGGCCACAGCCTCGGGGCTGGCGTTGATCGGTTGGCTGGCGAACCTGGTGTTGATTCCGGTGGTGGCTTTTTATCTGCTGCGCGACTGGGACTTGATGATGGCCAAGATTCGCAGCCTGCTGCCACGCCATCGTGAAGAACGCATCATGACCCTGACCGGCGAATGCCATGAAGTGTTGGGGGCGTTTGTGCGAGGGCAATTGTTGGTGATGGTGGCGCTGGGCTTCATCTATGCGGCGGGATTGATGCTGGTGGGCCTGGAGCTGGGGCTATTGATCGGCTTGATCGCCGGGCTGGCGGCCATCGTGCCCTACATGGGCTTCGTCATCGGTATCGGCGCGGCGTTGATTGCCGGCTTGTTCCAGTTTGGCGGTGATCTGTACCCGATGGTCGGCATCGTGGCGGTGTTCATGGTCGGGCAAGCGCTGGAAGGCATGGTGCTGACACCGTTGCTGGTGGGTGATCGCATCGGCCTGCATCCAGTGGCGGTGATCTTTGCGATCCTGGCAGGGGGTGAGTTGTTCGGTTTTACCGGGGTCCTGCTGGCGCTGCCGGTGGCGGCGGTGATCATGGTGCTGGTGCGTCATATGCACGATCTGTACAAGGATTCAGACATCTACAGTGGCGTCGAAGACCCCGAGCTATAGCGCCAATGGCGGGCGCGGCGGTTGTCCCAGCGTCAGGGAAACCGTCGCTCCATCGTTCTGTCGCTGCAAACCTTTGATTTTGCTCGTGGTCCGGCGCATTGTGCGGTCCGCGTCACGGGTATAAACTTTGCGCACTTTACACAGAGGCCACTAACGGTTCTTTTGGAACTGTTCAGTCAGCATGAAACCGATTCAGCTGCCCCTAGGTGTGCGTCTGCGTGATGACGCCACCTTTATCAACTACTACCCAGGCGCCAATGCCGCTGCACTCGGCTATGTCGAGCGGCTTTGCGAAGCCGACGCCGGCTGGACCGAGAGCCTGATTTATCTGTGGGGCAAGGACGGGGTGGGGCGCACGCATCTGTTGCAGGCCGCTTGCCTGCGGTTCGAGCAATTGGGTGAGCCGGCGGTGTATCTGCCATTGGCCGAGTTGCTGGATCGCGGCGTGGAGATCCTCGACAACCTTGAACAGTACGAACTGGTCTGCCTGGATGATCTTCAGGCGGTGGCCGGCAAGGCTGATTGGGAAGAAGCGCTGTTTCACCTGTTCAACCGGTTACGCGACAGCGGCCGGCGTTTGCTGATTGCTGCATCGACATCGCCGCGGGAGCTGCCGGTGAAGCTGGCCGATCTCAAGTCCCGTCTCACCCTGGCGCTGATTTTCCAGATGCGCCCGCTCTCCGATGAAGACAAGCTCCGTGCATTGCAGTTGCGCGCTTCCCGGCGTGGCCTGCACCTGACCGATGAGGTCGGGCACTTCATCCTTACCCGCGGCACCCGCAGCATGAGCGCGTTGTTCGAACTGCTCGAACGTCTCGACCAGGCGTCGCTTCAGGCCCAGCGCAAGCTGACCATCCCTTTTTTGAAAGAAACCCTTGGCTGGTAGAAGTCGCAGCAATAGTGGCTTATAGCCTGTTTCTACCACGGCACAGCCCGCGTCCCTTCTGGGCTGCAGGCTGCAGAGGGTTGAAAACGGTTGGGGCGCTTAGATGTAAACCTAAAACCGAGAAGTCACATTTGCATCGATTGAATTTGCAAATGAGCTTGATAGTGGGCATAGTCTCGCCATCTTTACAACTTCAGCCACGGTCGTGCCCATGCTAAGTCGCTTCGCACCCCTGGTGCCTCTCGCACTCGTTACCCTGTTGTTCGGTTGTGCTGCCCACTCTCCAGTGTCCCAGCAAGCGCAACAACCACAGGTTCAAAATTCCGTTACTGCCCAGTCTTCCTCTGTTGCACTTGAGGAAGAAATGGCCACCGACAAAGAGCTGGCAGACTTCGCCGGCAGCAAGCCTTATCAGCTTCCGGTGCTGGCTGACAGCATCCTGGAGCGGGGCATGTCCTTGATCGGTACCCGCTATCGTTTTGGCGGTTCCTCCGAGGCCGGCTTCGATTGCAGCGGTTTCATCGGGTATCTGTTTCGCGAAGAGGCTGGCATGAGCCTGCCGCGCTCCACTCGCGAAATGATCAACGTGAAGGCCCCGCTGGTTGCTCGTAACGAGCTTGAGCCGGGCGACCTGCTGTTCTTCGCTACCAACGGTCGTCGTGGTCGCGTCAGTCACGCCGGTATCTACCTGGGTGACAACCAGTTCATCCATTCCAGCAGCCGTCGCAGCGGTGGCGTGCGAATCGACAGCCTGGGCGACAGCTACTGGAGCAAGACCTTCATCGAAGCCAAGCGCGCACTCGCGATGGCACCGACCGTGGTCACTGCTCGCAAGTAAGCTCACAGTTTGTAAGGCAAACTTAAAGTCTTACTTGAAGTTTGCCTCATAGCCGCTAGAATCCATGATCATTGATTGATGGCAATCCGCCTGCGTACTCCGCAGGCGGCTTTGTTTTCATGCCCACGGCAGAAAAGCCGCATCCAGATCAGGATTGTTCTGCATATGTCGACGTCGGCCCGCCTCGCTCTCATGCTCCTTGCCGCGCTGCTCAGCGCTTGCGCCAGCCGTACTCCGCCACCTGCGCCCGTGCGGGCTCCGGTGGTATTCGCACCCGCGCAAAGCTTTTCCCCGGTTGCCGAAGACGTGCTGTTCCGGGCGCTGGGGTTGGTGGGGACACCCTATCGTTGGGGCGGTAATACGCCGGATTCAGGCTTTGATTGCAGTGGCCTGATTGGCTATGTGTATCGCGATGCGGCCGGTATCTCCCTGCCGCGCTCCACCCGCGAGATGATTGGTATGCGCGCCCCGAGTGTCGGTAAGGAGGCGTTGCAGACCGGTGATTTGATTTTCTTCGCCACCAACGGTGGCTCTCAGGTCAGCCATGCCGGGATCTATGTCGGGGAGGGGCGTTTCGTCCACGCGCCAGCGACCGGGGGTACGGTCAAGCTCGATAGCCTGTCTAAGGCTTATTGGCAGAAAGCCTATCTCAGTGCCAAGCGTGTGCTGCAACCGGCGCATCTGGCGCGTAATCCCTGACGATTCAAGTTCGCTTTTTGCGCCGGCTCAGCAGAGCTCTTGTGGCGAGAGAACAATCCCTCGCCACAGGTTCCAGTGTTCAGGTCAGCTTCTTCAGCGGTTATTTAGCCCAAACCCGCCAAATCTTGTTCCCCACATCATCTGCCACCAACAGCCCGCCCTGTTTGTCGATCACCACACCCACTGGTCGGCCTTGGGCTTTTTCATCTGCATTCAGGAAACCGGTCAGCACATCCACCGGTTGCCCCACCGGCTTGCCGGCGTTGAAGGGTACGAAAATCACTTTATAGCCGCTGTGGGGTTTACGGTTCCATGAGCCGTGCTGCCCGATGAAAGCCCCTTCGGTAAACGGCGCTGGCAAGGTGCTGCCTTCGGCGAATGTCAGCCCCAGTGACGCGGTGTGTGGGCCGACGGCGTAATCCGGGGCGATGGCCTTGGCCACCAGTTCCGGTTTTTGTGGCTCGACCCGCTTATCGACGTGCTGCCCGTAATAGCTATAGGGCCAACCATAGAAGGCGCCGTCCTTGACTGAGGTGATGTAGTCCGGGACCAGGTCGCTGCCGATCTCATCGCGCTCATTCACCGCGGTCCATAGCGCGCCACTGCGCGGCTCCCAGGCCAGGCCGTTGGGGTTGCGCAGGCCCGAGGCGAAGATGCGGTGATTGCCGCTGGCACGGTCCACTTCCCAGATGGCCGCGCGGCCTTCCTCGGCCTCCATGCCGTTTTCCCCGACATTGCTGTTCGAACCGGTAGTGACGTACAGCTTGCTGCCGTCCTGGCTGGCGATCACGTTTTTGGTCCAGTGGTGATTGAGCGTGCCACCCGGCAGGTCGACGACCTTGGTCGGCTGCGCCTTGATTTGCGTATCGCCCTCTTTATAAGGGAAGCGAATCAGTCGGTCGGTGTCGGCCACGTACAGATCATTGCCCACCAGTGTCATGCCGAACGGTGAATTGAGGTTTTCCAGAAAGACCGTACGGGTTTCGGCGATGCCGTCATGATTGGCATCACGCAACAGGGTAATGCGATTGGGGCTGGGCACCCCCGCGCCGGCGCGGCCCATGACTTTCTCCATGACCCAGCCACGAATGCCTTTGGAGTCGTCCGGTTTGGGCGGCGCGTTGGTTTCTGCCACCAGCACGTCACCGTTGGGTAGCACGTAGAGCCAGCGTGGATGATCCAGCCCTTCGGCGAATGCGCCCACTTGCAGGCCCTGGGCCGGGGTAGGTTTGGCGCCATCCGGCCAGCCGATAGCCTCGGCAATGTTGACGGTGGGGATCAGGGTCTTGTTCGGTTCCGGCAGTTTTGGCGAGGGGCCAGTGCCGTCGGAAACCTGCAGTGTGGAGGACTCGCCGCAAGCAACAAGCCCTGCGGCCAATGCGACGATCAGAAGGTGTGGTGGCTTGAGCATGCGGGCTTCCCTATGAGTGCATGGTGGTTATTCATAGAGAAGCTTAGACCCGCGATGGTTCAACCGGTCAGCCGTGGGCCTGCTTGAACAGCACGGCGATGCCCGGATGATACTGCCCGGCCTCATTGCGCAACTTGCGATAGGCATAAGGGAAGTACCAGGCCACGGCGCAGGTATTTTCCTTCTGCAGTTCATCGATCATGTCCTGCAGTTCTTCCGGCGTGGCGCTCTGCTGGGCCTTTTGTGGTGCGACGAACAGGCAGCCCAATCGCAGGTCACTGGAATAGCTGATACGTTTGGCATCGCTGGTGATGTCGAGCAGCGGCTGGGTGAGATTGAGGTTCTTGACCTTCGGCCAGCGTTGAGTGGCCTGGATGAACGCGCGCTCCTCGGTGCCGGCGATGAACAGATCGGCGCTGACGTTGCGTTCGCCTTCTTCATTCTGTTTGCGAGTGGGGGTGTTCTGCAGCGTGACCATCTCGGCCATCCAGGCTGCGGCCGAGAGCAAGCCAAGATTGGCTTTTTCATCGAACCAGTAAGGTGTGTCGTTATCGCCGCGCACGGCGTTGTAACGGTCGATACAGTCAAACCAGCGTTCCAGCACCGGGCGCAGGAATTCCAGTTTTGGATTGCTGATGATCATGCCTTGCATGCTTTTGCCCTCTTGTTATTGTGATATCGGGTCGTGATGCCTATTTGATATCACTTGCCGCAGCATGGCACAAGATTGGCGTCATTTTATTGATCAGGGCCAATGTCCGCTGTTGAACCTGTGCCGGCTTTAATTGACGCTCCACCCCCAACCCTCTAACCTTCGCGGCTTGTTTCAGGTGCTCTGTGACCGGGCGATCGTTGGGTCGACAGAGTGAAACAGGGAAGCCGGTGAGTGCATACGAACCCGGCGCTGCCCCCGCAACGGTAAATGAGTCAACGCTGCGCCTGGCACTACACAGGCCACCAGCCACTGTGTCCGTAGACATGGGAAGGCGCGCAGCCCGGCATCACGCCGCTCATGAGCCCGGAGACCGGCCTGATTCATCCAACGGCATCACGGTGGGCGATGCCAGGCTTGTTGCCGTCTTTTTTGTGCCCGCCCGCCGTTATCCAATCCCAACGGAGAGCTCCCATGACCCACACCCCCGATCGCGACGAACGCCACCTGGCGCGCATGCTGCGCAAGAAAGCCGTGATCGACGAGCGCATCGCCAACTCGCCCAACGAATGTGGCCTGCTGCTGGTGCTGACCGGCAACGGCAAGGGTAAGAGCAGTTCTGCGTTCGGCATGCTGGCCCGGTCCATGGGCCATGGCATGCAATGCGGCGTGGTGCAATTCATCAAGGGGCGTAACAGCACCGGTGAAGAGCTGTTTTTCCGTCGCTTCCCGGAGCAGGTGCGCTTTCATGTCATGGGCGAAGGCTTCACTTGGGAAACCCAGGATCGCCAGCGCGACATCGCCGCGGCTGAAGCGGCCTGGGCAGTTTCGCGTCAATTGCTGAGCGACCCGTCCATAGGCCTGGTGGTGCTCGATGAACTCAACATTGCCCTCAAGCACGGTTATCTTGACCTGGACCAGGTGCTGAGCGACTTGCAGGCCCGTCCGCCGATGCAGCATGTGGTGGTGACCGGTCGCGGCGCCAAGCCGGAATTGATTGAACTGGCCGACACCGTCACCGAAATGGGCATGATCAAGCACGCGTTCCAGGCGGGTATCAAGGCGCAGAAGGGCGTCGAACTGTGAGCGATGTTCCCTTGGCGAGTCGTCACTGCCCGGCGGTGCTGATCGCCGCTCCTGCTTCCGGGCAGGGCAAAACCACGGTCACCGCCGCCCTGGCCCGCTTGCACCGCAAGCAGGGCCGTAGGGTGCGGGTCTTCAAGTGCGGACCTGATTTCCTCGACCCGATGATCCTGGAGCGGGCCAGCGGCGCGCCGGTCTACCAACTGGACATGTGGATGGTCGGCGAGCAGGAGAGTCGTCGATTGTTGTGGGAAGCTGCTGCCGAAGCCGACTTGATTCTGATCGAAGGGGTGATGGGGCTGTTCGATGGCACGCCATCGAGTGCCGATCTGGCCCGGCACTTCGGCGTGCCGGTGCTGGCGGTGATCGATGGCACGGCCATGGCCCAGACCTTCGGTGCCCTGGCCCTGGGCCTGGCGCGGTATCAGCCGGACTTGCCTTTCGCCGGGGTACTGGCCAATCGGGTCGGCACCTTGCGTCATGCGCAGTTGCTCGAAGGCAGCCTGACCGAAGGCCTGCGCTGGTACGGCGCCCTGTCACGGGAAACCGGTATCGAGCTGCCAAGTCGCCACCTTGGGTTGGTCCAGGCCAGTGAATTGAATGATCTGGACCTGCGCCTCGACGCCGCCGCCGATGCCTTGGCTGGCAGTTGTGAAGTGGCGTTGCCGCCGGCTGTGGAGTTCGTCGCGCCAGCGGTGATTGCCGCGCAGCCGTGGCTGGAAGGTGTGCACATCGCCGTGGCCCGGGACGAAGCGTTCGCCTTCACCTATGGCGCCAGCCTTGATTTGTTGCGAGCCATGGGCGCGCAACTGAGCTTCTTTTCACCTATTCATGACAGCGAACTGCCGGCGGCGGACAGCCTGTATCTGCCCGGTGGCTATCCGGAATTGCACCATGTTGCGCTGGCGCAAAACGCGCCGATGCTGGCGGCGATCCGCGCGCACCATCAAGCAGGCAAACCCTTGCTGGCTGAATGCGGCGGCATGCTTTATCTGTTGGACTCGTTGACGGATGTGGACGGCACCCGCGCCGAGCTGCTTGGGTTGCTGGCCGGTGACGCGCAGATGCAAAAGCGTCTGGCGGCCCTGGCGCTGCAATCGGTGGAGTTGCCGGAGGGCACTTTGCGCGGGCATACCTATCATCATTCCCTCACCAGCACCGGGCTGGAGCCGATTGCCCGAGGCCATAGCCCCAATGGCGGGCGTGGCGCGGAGGCGGTTTTCCGGCAGGGTCGGATGACGGCTTCCTATGTGCACTTCTATTTTCCGTCGAATCCAAGGGCGATTGCCGCGCTGTTTGCGCCTGATCCTGAGGCCGCTATCGCCAACAGGCTCGCCCCCACCTCTGATCACCTGACCCCTGTGGGAGCGAGCCTGCTCGCGAAGCGGTCATGACAGACAACTCCTTCTCCCAGGCCGAACGCGATGCCGTCTACCGGGCCATCGCCGAACGCCGCGACATGCGCCACTTCACCGGCGGCACCGTTGAGCCAGCGTTGCTGCGCCGCCTGCTGGAAGCCGCGCATCAAGCCCCCAGTGTGGGTCTGATGCAGCCGTGGCGGTTCATTCGCATCAGCGACCGCGCCTTGCGTGGGCAACTCCGTCAACTGGTGGAACAGGAACGCATCCGCACCGCCGAGGCCCTGGGCGAGCGCAGCGATGAATTCATGAAGCTCAAGGTCGAAGGCCTCAACGACTGCGCCGAAGTGCTGGTGGCGGCGTTGATGGATGATCGCGAGCGCTATGTCTTCGGTCGACGAACCCTGCCGGAAATGGACCTGGCCTCGCTGTCTTGCGCGATTCAGAATCTGTGGCTGGCTTCTCGCGCCGAAGGGCTGGGGATGGGCTGGGTTTCTCTGTTCGAGCCCCAGGCCCTGGCCGAGCTGTTGGGCCTGCCCGCCGGCGCCAAACCGCTGGCAATATTGTGCCTGGGGCCGGTCGAGGGGTTTTACCCGGCACCGATGCTCGCTCTGGAAGGCTGGGCGCAGCCGCGTGCGCTGGATGAATTGCTCTACGAAAACCATTGGGGAGTAAGCCCATGAGTGTGGCGTTGCTCAGTGCTGCCGCGGTGGCGCTGGATGCGCTGTTGGGCGAACCCCGACGCTGGCATCCGCTGGTGGCGTTCGGTCGCTTTGCCGATCGTATCGAACAACGTTTCAACTCCGGCGGGCGTGGCTGGCGCAGCCATGGCGTGACGGCGTGGATCATCGCCGTGGTGCCGTTGACCCTGCTCGCGACGGCGCTGTCCTGGGCGCCGTTGGTGGGCTGGCTGGTGGAAATCCTGGCGCTGTACCTCGCCCTTGGCCTGCGCAGTCTCGGGGAGCATGTCGAGCCAGTGGCCCGGGCTCTGCGCGGCGGGGATCTGGATGAAGCGCGCCGGCGGGTCGGCTATCTGGTCAGTCGCGAAACCGCCGAACTGGATGAGACTGCCGTTGCCCGTGCCGCCACTGAGTCGGTGCTGGAGAACGGCAGCGACGCGGTGTTCGCCGCGCTGTTCTGGTTCGCCGTCGCGGGCGCGCCTGGTGTGGTGTTATACCGCCTGAGCAATACCCTCGACGCCATGTGGGGCTATCGCAACGAGCGCTTTGAGCGTTTCGGTTGGGCAGCGGCCAAGATCGATGATGGGCTCAACTACATTCCGGCGCGCCTGGTGGCGCTGACTTACGCCGTGCTTGGAAAAACCCGCCTGGCGCTCAAGTGCTGGCGCACTCAGGGCCCGACCTGGGACAGTCCCAATGCCGGGCCCGTGATGGCCGCCGGCGCGGGTGCGCTGGGGGTCGAACTGGGTGGCGCGGCGGTGTATCACGGCCAATTGCATCAACGTCCGCCCTTGGGCGAAGGCGCGCCGGCGAACGCCGACGCCATTGATCGCGGCTGGCAACTGGTCCAGCGTGGCGTATGGTTGTGGTTGCTGATTCTCTGCCTGGGAGCTGAGTTTTATGCTTGAGCACGGTGGGCGCCTGCGCAACGCGGCCCGGCAATACGCGATTGCCGAGGCGCACTGGCTGGATCTGTCCAGCGGCCTGGCGCCCTGGCCGTTCGACGTGCCGGCGATTGCACCGCGGGCTTGGGCACGCCTGCCTGAGACCGATGACGGGTTGGAACAGGCCGCCTGCGATTATTACGGCGCCAAGCATGTGCTGCCGGTGGCGGGCTCGCAGATGGCCATCCAACTCTTGCCGCGCCTGCGTCGGGCCGGCAAGGTCGGCGTCCTCTCACCCTGTTACGCCGAACACGCCGAAGCCTGGCGCCGCAGTGGTTACATCGTGCGTGAAGTGCTGGAGCCGGAGGTGGACTTCTTCCTCGACAGCCTTGACGTGCTGGTGGTGGTCAACCCCAACAACCCCACGGGCTTGCTGTTGAGCCCCGAGCGCTTGCTGGACTGGCATGCCCGATTGGCCCAGCGCGGTGGCTGGCTGGTGGTGGATGAGGCGTTCATGGATGTCACGCCACAACTGAGCCTGGCCGCCCATGCCCATCAGGTCGGATTGATCGTGCTGCGTTCGTTCGGCAAGTTTTTTGGCCTGGCCGGGGCTCGCCTGGGATTTGTATTGGCCGAGCGCCACTTGCTCAAGTTGCTCGCCGAACAAGTCGGGCCGTGGGCCGTCAGCGGGCCGACCCGGGTGGTGGGCCAGGCGTGCCTGCTGGACACCGACGCCCAGGCCCGCCAGCGCCAACGCTGCGAAGACACCAGTCAGCGCCTGGCGCTGACGCTCGAACGCCACGGCTTCAAGCCTCAGGGCGGCTGCGGGTTGTTCCAATGGCTGGTCACTGAGCACGCCCAGGCACTTTACGATTTCATGGCCCAGCGCGGCATTCTTCTGCGGTTGTTTACCCATACCAGCAGCCTGCGCTTCGGGTTGCCGGCCGATGACGGTGAATTCCTGCGCCTGGAACAAGCTTTCGAGGCCTACGCCAAGGACATCCAATGACCACTGTAATGGTGCAGGGCACCACGTCCGATGCCGGCAAAAGCACTCTCGTCACGGCGTTGTGCCGCTGGGTCAGGCGTCAGGGGGTGAGCGTGGTGCCGTTCAAACCACAGAACATGGCACTCAACAGCGCGGTAACGGCCGATGGCGGTGAAATCGGCCGTGCCCAGGCCGTGCAGGCCCAGGCGGCCGGTCTCCAACCGCATACCGACATGAACCCGGTGCTGCTCAAGCCCAACAGCGACACCGGCGCCCAGGTCATTATCCATGGCCGCGCCGTCACCACCATGAATGCCGTGGCCTATCACGATTACAAAGCCATCGCGATGCAAGCGGTGCTGGCCTCCCACGAACGTTTGAGCGCGGCGTATCCGGTGGTGATGGTGGAGGGCGCGGGTTCCCCGGCGGAGATCAATCTGCGCGCCGGTGACATTGCCAACATGGGCTTTGCCGAGGCGGTGGACTGTCCGGTGCTGCTGATTGCCGATATCAATCGCGGCGGCGTCTTCGCCCACCTTGTGGGTACCCTGGAGCTGCTTTCGCCCAGCGAACAGGCGCGGGTCAAGGGCTTCATCATCAACCGTTTTCGCGGCGACATCGCCCTGCTGCAACCGGGCCTGGACTGGCTTGAGGCGCGCACCGGCAAACCGGTGATTGGCGTGTTGCCGTACGTGATGGACCTGCATCTGGAAGCCGAGGACGGTCTCGATCAACGGCAGGCCGACAAGGCCGAGCAGGTGCTCAAGGTAGTGGTGCCGGTATTGCCGCGCATCAGCAACCACACCGATTTCGATCCGCTGCGCCTGCATCCGCAGGTCGATCTGCAATTCATCGGCCCAGGCCAGCCCATTCCCGCGGCTGACTTGATCATCCTGCCGGGTTCAAAGAGCGTGCGCAGTGACTTGGCCTACCTGCGCGCCAACGGTTGGGAGACGGCCATCCATCGTCACCTGCGTTATGGAGGCAAGTTGCTAGGCATCTGCGGCGGTTTGCAGATGCTCGGCCAGCAGGTCCACGATCCGCTGGGGCTGGAAGGGGCCGCGGGCTCCAGCACCGGGCTGGGCTTGCTGGCTTTCGAAACGACCCTGGAACACGAGAAGCAGTTGCGCAATGTGCGCGGTCGACTGGCCCTGGAAGAGGCCGAGGTCAGCGGGTATGAAATCCATGCCGGTGTAACCTCAGGCCCGGCATTGGAAAACCCGGCGGTGCAGTTGGATGACGGGCGTTGTGATGGCGCCCAGAGTCTGGATGGACAGATTTTCGGCACCTATCTGCATGGGCTGTTCGAGTCACCGGCGGCCAGCAGCGCCTTGTTGCGTTGGGCCGGGTTGCAGAATGTGCAGGCGGTGGACTACCACGGGTTGCGCGAGCGGGACATCGAGCGGTTGGCGGATCTGGTGGAGCGGCATTTGGATACCGGGCTGTTGCGTGAGCTGTGTGGGATCTAGGGTGGCTGCACTGGCCTCATCGCGAGCAGGCTCGCTCCCACAAGGGACTTGTGTGCATCGCACAACCACTGTGGGAGCGAGCCTGCTCGCGATGAAGCCGGCAGCAACACGGCCAATTTGAAAGGTAAAAAACATGCTGCAACTGATCCTCGGCGGCGCCCGCTCCGGTAAGAGTCGCCTGGCCGAAAAGCTCGCCACAGACAGCCGATTGCCCGTTACCTACATCGCCACCAGCCAACCTCTGGATGGCGAGATGAACGAACGGGTCGCCCAACACCGCGCTCGCCGTCCGGCCGAATGGGCGCTGGTGGAGGAGCCGTTGGCCCTGGCGCGGGTGCTGCGCGATAACGCCGGTTCAGGGCAATGCCTGTTGGTGGATTGCCTGACCCTGTGGCTGACCAATCTGCTGATGCTCGACAACCTCGAGCAGTTGAACGCCGAGCGTGACGCTCTACTGGAGTGCGTTGGCGCGCTGCCGGGCGAAATCATTTTTGTCAGCAACGAGACCGGAATGGGTGTCGTGCCGCTGGGCGAGTTGACTCGCCGTTATGTCGATGAAGCCGGTTGGCTGCATCAAGCTTTGGCCGAACGTTGCCAGCGCGTCGTGCTGACCGTTGCCGGCTTGCCCCTGACTCTCAAAGGTACTGCGTTATGAATCATCGCTGGTGGCTGGACCCGTGCAAGCCCCTCGACACCCAGGCCCTGGAGCAGGCTGCGGTCCGTCAGCAACAACTGACCAAGCCGGCCGGCTCCCTGGGGCGACTCGAGGCAGTGGCGGTGCAACTGGCGGGTTTGCAAGGGCAGGTCAAGCCGAGCCTGGATCAACTCTGGATCGCAATTTTCGCAGGTGATCACGGTGTGGTGGCCGAAGGCGTATCGGCCTATCCCCAGGAAGTCACCGGGCAGATGCTCCTCAACTTCGTCAGCGGTGGCGCGGCGATCAGTGTATTGGCGCGGCAACTGGGCGCCTCGTTGGAAGTGGTTGACCTGGGCACTGTGACGCCTTCGCTGGCGCTACCCGGTGTGCGGCATCTGAACGTGGGGCCAGGTACCGCGAATTTCGTGCAGGGGCCGGCGATGACCGTGACCCAAGGCGAGCAGGCATTGCTGGCCGGACGTGACAGTGTGTTGCGTGCTGTCGCCGCCGGAACGCAGCTGTTCATCGGCGGCGAAATGGGCATTGGCAACACCACGGCGGCCAGTGCCCTGGCCTGTGCCTTGCTTGACTGCCCGGTGACTCACCTGGTCGGGCCGGGCACCGGGCTGGACGCCGCGGGTGTCAGCCGCAAGGCTCAAGTCATCGAGCGCGCCCTGGCGTTGCACGGTGCACAGCGTAACGATCCACTGCAAACACTGTTCAACCTGGGCGGGTTTGAAATCGCAGCGTTGGCTGGCGCGTATCTGGCCTGCGCCCAGCAGGGCGTTGCGGTGCTGGTGGATGGTTTCATCTGCAGCGTCGCAGCACTGGTGGCGGTGCGTCTCAATCCTCAATGCAGGCAATGGCTGTTGTTCGGCCATCGCGGTGCCGAGCCGGGGCATCGGCACGTTCTGGAAACACTCGGCGCTGAGCCGCTCATGGACCTGGGCCTGCGCCTGGGTGAGGGCAGTGGTGCGGCGTTGGCGGTGCCGCTGTTGCGCCTGGCGTGTGATCTTCACGGGCAGATGGCGACGTTTGCCGAAGCGGCTGTGGCGGATCGCCCGGCATGACTTTGCACCTGGACCTGCTGCGCCACGGCGAGACCGAACTGGGCGGCGGGCTGCGTGGCAGCCTCGACGATGCCTTGACGGACAGGGGCTGGGAGCAGATGCGCGAGGCGGTCGCGGCGGGCGGGCCCTGGGATCGGCTGGTGAGTTCGCCGTTGCAGCGTTGCGCCCGTTTCACTGAGCAACTCGGCGTCCAGCTCGATGTGCCGGTGCACCTGGACAAGGATCTGCAGGAGCTGCATTTCGGCGCCTGGGAAGGCTGCAGCGCGGCGGCGTTGATGGACACCGACGCCGAGGCGCTGGGCCGCTTTTGGGCCGATCCCTACGCATTCACTCCGCCAGACGGCGAGCCGGTGCTGGAGTTTTCGAAGCGAGTCCTGGCGGCGGTTGAACGCCTGAGGACCGCGTATGCAGGGCAGCGCGTATTGCTGGTCAGCCATGGCGGGGTGATGCGCTTGCTGCTGGCGCGAGCCCGCGGTCTGCCTCGGGAGCAGTTGCTCAATGTAGAAGTGGCTCATGGCGCGCTGTTTTCTCTTCGGGTGTCGCCTGGTTCGGTGTTGAAGGAAGAGGGCTGAAGATGCTGGCGTTCTGGATCGCCTTGCAGTTCCTGAGCAGCCTGCCGGTTCGCTTGCCGGGCATGCCTGAGCCTGCGCAGTTGGGGCGTTCGTTGCTGTTTTATCCGCTGGTAGGTCTGTTGTTCGGAGGCTTGTTGTGGGGGCTTGATGCCCTGTTGCTTGGCACGCCGCTGCTGCTCCATGGAGCCCTGTTGCTCACCGCTTGGGTGCTGCTTAGCGGCGGCCTGCACCTGGACGGGCTGGCCGACAGCGCGGATGCCTGGCTCGGCGGTTTTGGCGATCGCGAGCGTACGCTGCTGATCATGAAAGACCCTCGCAGCGGGCCGATTGCGGTGATTACGCTGGTGTTGGTGCTGCTGCTCAAATTCGCCGCATTGCTGGCCCTGATCGAGCAGCGACAAACCCTGGCATTGATCATCGTGCCGGTGTTGGGGCGTGGCGCGTTGCTGGGGTTATTCCTGACCACCCCATACGTGCGTGCCGGCGGGTTAGGGCAGGCGCTCGCCGACCATCTGCCGCGCCACAGCGGCTGGCAGGTATTGCTGGCCTGTGCGCTGGGGGGCGTGCTGGTGGCGGGCTGGGTCGGGGTATCGGCGCTGGTCATCGCTCTAACGGTATTTATCGGGTTGCGCCAGATGATGTTGCGCAGGCTGGGAGGGTGTACCGGGGATACGGCAGGCGCCTTGCTGGAGCTGCTTGAAATGGTGGTGTTGGTGGGGCTGGTGCTGATCTGGAATTGAGCGCTACCTGTCTGGCTGGGGATTCAGTTTGAAATTTCCTGAATTAAAATTTGCATTCACTTAATCGCGGGTATATACACGCACTATGCTTGCCTCCCAATGTTTGTGCATCAACCTGCGTCGCGCTGCTCGGGGCGTCAGCAGGTATTACGACGGCGCCCTCGACGGCTTCGGGATCAACGTCGCCCAGTATTCCTTGCTGAGCAACCTGGCGCGCCTGGACCAACCGAGTATCTCTTCCCTGGCCGAGGCCATGGGCCTGGACCGCAGCACCCTGGGGCGCAACCTGCGGGTACTGGAAGGTGAGGGGCTGGTGGCGCTGGCCGAAGGTGAAGACTTGCGCAATCGCATTGTCGAACTCACTGAAGCCGGGCATGCCCGGCTGGCGGCGGCGTTGCCGGCCTGGGAAGCGGCGCAACAACGATTGATCGATAAGCTGGGCGCCGAAAAGCGCGCAACGTTGCTGGCCTTGCTGGATGAACTGGCGTGAAGCCGGTTCGTTCGATGATAAGCGGGTATATACCCGTGACCGGAGAATAAAATGACATCGATGTGGCGTACCTGTGGTTGGGTTCTGGTGGGCGGCGCGCTGATCCTGGCGTTGTCCCTGGGTGTACGGCATGGCTTCGGGCTGTTTCTGGCGCCGATGAGTGCCGAGTTTGGCTGGGGTCGTGAGGTGTTTGCCTTCGCCATTGCCTTGCAGAACTTGATCTGGGGCTTGGCGCAACCTTTTACCGGGGCGCTGGCCGACCGCTTCGGTGCCGCGAAAGTCGTGTTCATCGGTGGCGTGCTGTATGCCCTCGGTCTGGTCTTCATGGGCATGGCCGACTCGCCATGGTCGCTTTCATTGAGCGCGGGTCTGTTGATTGGTATCGGTCTGTCCGGCACGTCGTTTTCGGTGATCCTCGGCGTGGTCGGGCGTGCTGTGCCGCCGGAAAAACGCAGCATGGGCATGGGGATCGCCAGCGCTGCCGGCTCCTTCGGCCAATTCGCCATGTTGCCGGGCACGCTGGGGCTGATTGGCTGGCTCGGCTGGTCTGCCGCGCTGTTGGCGCTGGGGCTGCTGGTGGCGCTGATCGTGCCGCTGGTGAGCATGCTCAAGGACACCCCTGCGCCGCTGACCGGTCATGAGCAAACCTTGTCCGAAGCGCTGCGCGAGGCCTGCAGCCACTCCGGCTTCTGGCTGCTGGCGGTTGGCTTTTTTGTCTGTGGGTTCCAAGTGGTATTCATTGGCGTGCATTTGCCGGCCTATCTGGTGGACCAGCACCTGGCGGCCAGCGTCGGCACGACCGTGCTGGCCCTGGTCGGCCTGTTCAATATCTTCGGCACCTACACCGCAGGCTGGTTGGGCGGTCGGATGTCCAAGCCGCGCTTGCTGACCGGGTTGTACCTGTTGCGGGCGGTGGTGATTGGCTTGTTCCTGTGGTTGCCGGTGACGACTACCACGGCTTACCTGTTCGGGATGGCGATGGGCTTTTTGTGGCTGTCGACGGTGCCTTTGACCAACGGCACGGTAGCGACGTTGTTTGGTGTACGAAATCTCTCAATGTTGGGTGGGATCGTGTTCCTGTTCCACCAGTTAGGTTCGTTCCTGGGGGGCTGGCTGGGTGGGGTGGTATACGACCGAACCGGCAGTTATGACTTGATCTGGCAGGTGTCGATCCTGCTCAGTCTGCTGGCGGCGGCGTTGAACTGGCCGGTGCGTGAGCGTCCGGTGGCGCGGCTGCAAGTTCAGGCAGGTGCGGCATGAGCCGCGTAGGCCCGTGGTTGATTGCTGCCGGTGCCGGCCTGCTGCTGGTGGTCGCCTGGTGGGGGTGGCATCAGGGCGGGCTGGCGTTGATGCAACTGGGTATGGGCACCTGCTGAGCGGTGGACGGCGCCGGGCAGGGGGGAGTAACGTCGGGGTCTGACGTGCTTTCAAGGAGATTGCGACATGCTGATGCGCAGGTTTGCTGTACCCGCTCTGCTGCTGGCTTTGACCGGGCACGTATGGGCCGCTGACTGCCCACCCATGCTGGAGGGCTCGCTGCCCAAGTTGCGGGCCAAGGAAAACATCGATCTGTGCCAGCGTTTCGCCGGCCAGCCGCTGGTGGTGGTCAACACTGCCAGCTTCTGCGGTTTCGCCCCGCAGTTCAAAGGTCTGGAGGCACTCAACCAGCGCTATAAAGGTGACGGTCTGCAAGTGCTGGGGGTACCGTCCAATGACTTCAAACAGGAATCCAAGGACGGCGAAGAGACGGCCAAGGTCTGCTACGTCAATTATGGCGTGACCTTCACCATGACCGAGCCCCAACCGGTACGCGGCGCGGACGCCATCCCGTTGTTCAGGCATCTGGCCGAACAGTCCGGGGCACCGAAATGGAATTTCTACAAGTATGTCGTGGACCGCCAGGGTAAAGTCGTCGCCAGTTTCTCCAGTCGGACCAAACCCGACGATCCTGAATTCATCCAGGCGGTAGAAGCGGCCATCGCCTCTCGCCCCTGATCGCCAGTCACGAAAAAGCCCCGCCTCTTTGCAGAGTGCGGGGCTTTTTTCGCTTCAGATGGCGAGGGGTTCAGGCTCGCCGTGAATCATCAGAAGCGGTAGGTTGCACCGACACCGAAGCCATTTGCGCTGTTTTCGTATTCAGCGTTGTAGGACTGGCCCAGAGCGTTGCTGTGATTGACGCTGACTTTCTCTTCCTTGAGATAGGAATACGCCACGTCGATGGTCAGGTCTTCGGTCGGGCTCCAACCTGCACCCAGGCTGAAGATGGTCCGGTCGCCGGTAGGGATGCGTGGCGAGCGGTCGATGTTGTTGGTAGGTGACTGGTCGAAAGTCAGGCCGGTACGCAGCACCCACTGTTTGTTCAACTGGTAGGACGTACCGATGGCGTAGGCCCAGGTGTCATGCCAGTTCTGTTCCTCGGTAATGGTGCCAAGGAACGCAGGGGCCAGTGCACCACCGTTTGCAGGCGTGACGCCTTGGTTGTCCACGGTGATTTCTTTCAAGCGGCTCCAGCGAGTCCAGGTGCTGCCGGCATAAAGGGTCCAGGCATCGTTGAGCTGCTGGGTGACCGAAAAGTCCACCGATTCAGGTGTCGTGATGTCCAGCGAAGCGTCATAACGCGCCCCGCTCAGGAACCCGGCGGGAGTGCCGGCACCCGGGCTTACCTTGGTGTGGCCTTCAAGCTTGTACTTGACCTTGGAGTGGTAGGTCAGGCCAACACGAGTGGTGTCGGTCGCCTGGACCAGCACGCCGATATTGTAGCCATAGCCAATGTCGTCGCCCTTGATCTTCACTTCGCCATCGTTCGGTGAAAGCGGCGTGGTCAGGGTCGATTCCAGTGCGCCGGAAATGTGGTTGATGGTCGGGCCGAAACCGATCGACACCTTGTCGTTGAAGGCGTAGCTGACGGTGGGCTGGAAGGCGACGACTTTCACTTCGCTCTTGCTGCCGAAGTTGCGACCCTGGAAGCTGCTTTCGTAATCGGTGATCAGGCCGAACGGTGCGTATACACCCAGGCCGAAAGCCCATTGATCATCGATAGGCTTGACGTAATAACCCATCGGAACGGCAGTGAACGGCACCATGTCGCCCTTGTTGGTGCCCGATTGGCTACCGCTGGCGTCGTTGATGTCGGTGGACGCGTCGATAGCGGCCATACCGCCCGTAACTTGCTGGCGCTTGAGGCGCGACATGCCGGCCGGGTTGCCAAACACAGTGCTTGCATCATCGGCAGAGGAAGAACGCCCAGCGAAACCGGTGCCCATGCCACTGATGCTTTGTTCGTTCAAGGCAAAGCCACTGGCGAAAATCTGCGTGGATGCCAAGGTAACGGCAAGGCCAAGGGTGGTTTTGAGCATCATTTTTTTCATTGTTAGAACTCCAGGTGATCACCGGGGCGAAAATTACCAACATTTTCGTTTAAGCGCTATAGGCTGTATGGCTTGATTTAGAGCGGTTTTGTAGGACAATCAGACCAAATTCGCGGCTGTTGTAGGAACTTTCCAGATCTGACCTTAGCAGGCGACCTGATTCAGCGGCGAAACACAACTTTGCCAGGCGCAGGTGAAATCCCGCAGGCGCCCTTGAGGGTGAAATGTCTGGCGCCAGATCCGGGCCATGCCTAACAGGTCATCGGCGTCAGGAAGCGCGAGGTTCTGTTCCTCCACCAAAAGCCAGGCAATGGCGGTGGCGTAACGCAGATTGACGGTCAATTCCAGGTGCGGGCCGCTGAGAAAGGCGTGCTGGCTGGCCAGGCCCCGAACCAGGCTGGCTCGTTCCGGATCCAGAGCCAGGTAATGGTCCCAGAGCGCCCGGTGGCGGGGTTCGGGAATGCGGTACAGGCCGTGCCCGCGACGGTCATGCAGGGCTGATCCCAGGGCGGACTGGCTGGCGGCAATCCCCAGCAACAAGGATTCCGCCGTTGCACTGTGGCGCTCCAGGTACAGGAGCGTCGGGCGGATCACATATCGACACAGTTCGCTGGCAGCGATACCCATAAAACCCTCGAAACGTGAAAGGGGCAGAGCCTGAAATGGGTGTGGGCTTGGCAGCAGTGGTTCGGTTCAGGCTCCGCCGGAAGCGGATCATGCCGCTTGACTTGAAGTGTAGTGTCATATTCCCGCTGTAAAGGACTGTTTTTAAAACATCTTCGCCGAACGGTTATAACCGTTATATCCCCCGGTGCTTAAGCCGTTGCGCTTTATCGAGAAATTCTGGGCAATAAAAAACCCCGCTTTTGGGGCGGGGCCTTAGGGTTTCAGCCTTTGCGGCGTATCAGGCAACCAGTGCCTGACGGGTACGCTCGATCACGGCCTGCAGCGGTTCTGCGCTGGAGTACTGATCGGGGTACAGGCGTTCGCTGTGACGGGCGATGCCATGTTCGTTGACCAGCGTGAAGCTGAAGCAGCCTTTGCGAGCGGCCATGATCAGGCAGTTCATTGGGGCAAAAGCGTTGGTTAGGGTGCGGATGGCATCCTGTGTATGGATTTGAGTCGACATGTTATGGGTGTTCCTACAAATGACACGGTTAAGAACCGTGCAACGTTAAAACGTTCCAGTAACGTCGACCACCATTGGTCGAACGAAGAACCCGACTGGAACAAAGCAGCCAGTTTGAGCGCTATATAAAGTGCGCGCTTGGGCTGGCAGGTAGGTACTTAGGAGGGCAGGCAACACATCAAGGGCAAAGGTTCTGGGCCCGGGGTGAAGATCCTGATCAATTTTGCAGGCTGGTTCGGTCAGAGTAACGAGTCTGGCAACATCCTTTGCAATCGATCAAAGGCAGTGTTGACGCAAGAATTACCTGGAAACCATCGAGGGGGTCGGTCTCTTTTTGTCGGTGAGGCTTCTCTTGAAGAAGGCTGACCGTGGAGATGTATTCGACCCGGAATTGACTTTCAGCTTGGTACTAACGCCGCGGATAGTAACGGATCGAGTGGTCGAAGGGAAGGACGATGGGAAAAAAAGATCCTGCCTGGTTGCCGACTGATCGTTTGTTTGCCCATCGGTGATCGGCCATAGCACAGGAACCGATCAATGGTTTTGCGCTTAGCCGACGGACAACGGCCCGCACGTCGTCAGGTTATCCCCAGGTTTTACCGCGCAAATGAGCCAAAACGGCGCAACCATATAACCATTTCACGTGTTACTTGTGCACACTCGATGCGGTGGTTGTCACCGTATTGTCATGTGGAAACAATCTGGGGTGGGTGCCTGTATCCAAAATTTAAGTCAATGAAAAACATCGCTTTTTTTTACTGGTGAAAAAATCGTCAGTTTGAGCGCAGGCCCCGTTCCACAGGGCTTACGGCGACTTCAGGGGGGGTTGTCCACTGAGTTATCCACAGCTTCTGTGGATTGTCCCAAGCGCTTGCTCTAGCACGGGCGTGCCGGATTTTTTCGACTTTACCCGTGCGAAAAAAGGAGTAGAGTGGCGCGCCTTCCTGATCTGTCCCACAGTGCTTTATGAAGTTTCGCTCAGTATCAAATCCTGTTACCTCCACACCCGCCGGTGTTACCCCACCCAAACGCATTTCGATGCGCGTGGCCGAATGGCTGCTCGACAGCCCGCGCCTTGGGGAAAACACCAGTGTCAAACACTTGGCCGGCCGTTTACTCAAGCAACCAGCCCGGGAAGGCGTGGTAGCTGCGCAAAGTCGCCTCGGTCAGCTGATGTGCCGTGAATGCGGGAACGCGCGCGATCGCCGTATCGGCCAGGATCTGCTGCGTCAGGCTGCCAGGGCCGGGGATCATCGTGCGCGCCAGGCGCTGGGTGAAATCGAAGACTGAGCTGGGCATCCCCTGGCCGCTTGGTTAACCTGCGGGCTTTATTTCATCGGCGGGAATTGTCATGGCTATGGATTTGACCAGCCTGTTGTTTGGCCTGGCGGGTGCTGCGGTGCCGTTGCTCGCCCTGGCCTGGCACCTGCAACGCCAGGCCAGTGCCGCGCAAACCGAACTCGCATTAATGGAGGAGCGTCTGGCCACCGCCCACATGGCCCACGACGGCTTGAACGCCCAGCTCGATGCGTGCCGCGATGAAATCAGCGACCTGGGCCAGGCCAACGCCGCCCGGCAAGCCGAGCTTGCCGCCGCTTGTCGCGAAGTCGAGTTATTGCAGATCGAACGCGACAACGCCCGAGACGCGGCCCACGCCTGGAACTTGGAGCGCGCCGCAAAAGAAGCGGAATTGCGGCGTCTTGATGCCCAGGCGGCTTCGTTGCATGCCGAACTGCGTGAGCAACAGGAAAGTCATCAGCAACGTCTGGACGACCTGCAAGGTTCGCGAGACGAGTTGCGGGCACAGTTCGCCGAGCTGGCAGGAAAAATCTTCGATGAACGTGAGCAACGCTTCGCGGAAACCAGTCAGCAGCGCTTGGGGCAGTTGCTCGACCCGCTGAAGGAGCGCATCCAATCCTTTGAAAAACGTGTCGAGGAAAGCTATCAAGCCGAGGCGCGGGAACGCTTCTCCTTGGGCAAGGAGTTGGAACGGCTGCAACAGCTGAACCTGCGCCTGAGCGATGAAGCGACCAATCTGACCCGTGCCCTCAAAGGCCAGAAGACCCAGGGTAACTGGGGTGAGCTGATTCTGGAGCGGGTGCTTGAACACGCCGGCCTGGAGAAGGGCCGCGAGTATCAGACCCAGGTCAGCCTCAAGGGCCCGGACGGCGAACGGTTCCAGCCGGACGTGCTGATTTACCTGCCCGGCGACAAGCAGGTGGTGGTGGATTCCAAGGTCAGTCTTACGGCCTATCAACAATATGTGGCCGCCGAGGACGACAGCATCGGCCAACTCGCTCTCAAGCAGCACGTGGTGTCTTTGCGGGCCCACGTCAAAGGTCTGGCCGGCAAGGATTACAAGCGCCTGGATGGTTTGCACAGCCTGGATTTCGTGTTGTTGTTCGTACCGATCGAGGCCGCGTTTTCTGCCGCGCTGCAAGCCGAACCGAACCTGTTCCAGGAAGCCTTCGACCGCAACATCGTGATCGTCAGCCCGACGACGCTATTGGCGACGTTGCGGGTGATCGACAGCTTGTGGAAACAGGAGCGCCAGAGTCAGAACGCCCGGGAAATCGCCGAGCGGGCAGGGTGGCTGTACGACAAGTTCGTACTGTTCATTCAGGACCTGGACGAAATAGGCAGCCGTTTGCAGCAACTGGACAAAGCCTACAGTGCGGCGCGCAACAAACTCACAGAAGGGCGTGGCAATCTGATCAGCCGCAGCGAACAACTCAAATTGCTCGGCGCCCGGGCCAGCAAAAGCCTGCCAGCCGAACTGCTCGAACGGGCAATGACCGATGTCGATGGGCTGCCCGAACTGCCTGAAGAGACCGAAAAGCCTCAGGCTTGATGTAAAAACCTGGGCTTGATGCCAGGCAGTGTGTGCCTGACAGTGGGAAATCGATTCTCTACAACGGCAAATGCCGACTCAACAACGCCCTCAATGCGGCCGGTTTCACCGGTTTGGCCAAGTAGTCCAGACCCGCCGCATGCACCTGCGCCACCGTCTCGGGGCGGCCATCGGCGCTGATCACCACGCCTGGTATAGGTTCACCCATACGGCTGCGTAACCAGGCCATCAGCTCGGTTCCGGTTTCTCCATTGTCCAGGTGAAAATCCACCAGGGCCAGTTGCGGTCGGCCTCCCTCGCTGAGCAAACGCTCGCACTCCTGGCGGTTGCGCGCCGTCCACACCTGGCAGCCCCAGCGAGTGAGCAGGCTGTTCATGCCGATCAGAATGCTGTCTTCGTTATCGACACACAGCACCTGGGCGCCTTTTGGTAAATGACCGTTGAGTTCGGCTGCGGGCTTGGGCAAGGCAGTCTGCGCCTGGGCCAGCGGTACGCTGACGCTGAAGACACTGCCGCGCCCCGGCCAGGAACGCACCCGCAAGGTGTGACCCAGCACGCGGCACAGCCCGTCGGCGATCGCCAGGCCCAGGCCCAGGCCTTTTTCCGCACGAGTCTGATGGCTGTCGAGACGTTTGAACTCTTCGAAAATGACCTGCAGTTTGTCTTCGGCGATGCCCGGGCCGCGATCCCACACCTCCAGGCACAATTCGCCATTGCGACGGCGAACGCCCAGCAGTACCGGGCCTTTGGCATAGCGGAAGGCATTGGTGAGGAAGTTCTGCAACACACGACGTAGCAACTTGATGTCGCTGTCGACCCGTAGTCGTGAGCCCCGCACCCGGAATTTGAGGCCTTGTTCCTGGGCCAGTACCTTGAACTCGGCGCCCAGGGTATCGAACAGTTCGTTGAGGGCAAATGGATTGCGGTCAGGGTTGATCTTGCCGTTTTCCAGGCGGGAAATGTCCAGCAGATCGGTGATCAGGTCTTCGGCCGAGCGCAGCGAACTGTCCAGGTGGTGTACCAGTTGCCGGGCCTCGCTCGGCAAGGCGTCGTGCTGATGGGACAGCGCTGCGGAGAACAGGCGTGCGGCGTTGAGCGGCTGCATCAGGTCATGACTGACTGCTGCCAGGAACCGGGTCTTGGATTGGTAGGCCGACTCGGCGGTGCCTTTGGCTTCGGTCAGGGCCATGTTCAGTTGCGACAGTTCCCGGGTGCGTTCCGCCACCCGTTGTTCCAATCCTTCATTGGCTTCCGTCAGGGCCTGTTCGGCTTCGCGGAAAGCGGTGATGTCGGTAAAACTCATGACAAAACCGCCGCCGGGCATGGGGTTGCCGATCAGCTCGATCACCCGGCCATTGGGAAACAGCCGTTCAGAGGTGTGTGCACGGCCCTGGCGCATCCAGTGCAGGCGTCGAGCGACATGGACCTCTGCTTCGCCCGGGCCACAAAGGCCGCGCTCGGCGTTGTAGCGGATGATGTCGGCGATGGGCCGACCCACACTGATCAAACCGTCCGGATAGTTGAACAGCTCCAGGTATCGGCGGTTCCAGGCCACCAGCCTGAGGGACTGATCGACCACGCTGATGCCTTGGGTGATGTTTTCGATGGCACCTTGCAGCAGTGCACGGTTGAATTGCAGTACTTCCGAGGCTTCATCCGCAATTCGGACCACATCCTCCAACTGCATCTCCCGACCTTCAATCGCGGCTTTTACTACTGCGCGCGTCGACGAAGCCCCCAGCACACCCGCCAGGAGCCGTTCGGTGTGGGCGATCCATTCGCTGTCGGCATTCTGGTTCGGGTTGAAGCCTTTGCCCTGGCGGTAGGCAAAGCGAATGAAACTCTGGCGCGCCCGTTCTTCGCCAACGAAGCGCGCGGCCAGTTGCAACAGGTCATCTATGTGCACCGCCAGCATCGAGCGGGGGTTGGGGCGGGCGCTGATTTCCTGGCCGATGAAGCGTCCGGCCTGCCAGTGTTCCGACACGCGGGTGCGCGACAGCACGGAGATCCAGGCAAACAGGGTGAAGTTACCGGCCAGGGATAACACGACCCCTTGGGTCAGCGGTGAAATTGGCAGGTTCAAGGGGTTGCCATGCAGCCACGCAAGCCCCGGGAAACTGTTCAGCGACCAGCCCAGGCTGTGGGCCGCGATCGGCAACACCAAGGTGTAGAACCACAGGAAAATCCCCATGGCGAGGCCGGCGAACACCCCGCGACGGTTGGCCTGTTTCCAGTACAGCGCGCCGAGCATGGCAGGCGCCAGTTGGGTCACGGCGGCGAAGGCTATCTGGCCGATGGTCGCCAGGCTCGCCGTCGAGCCCAGCAGGCGGTAGCTGACATAGGCCAGCAGCAGGATCACCACAATGCTCACCCGGCGAACCGACAGCATCCACTGGCGAAACACTTCAAAGGGCCGCTCGGCGTTGTTGCGGCGCAACAGCCAAGGCAGCAGCATGTCGTTGGACACCATGGTGGAGAGCGCGACACTCGCCACGATGACCATGCCGGTGGCCGCCGAGGCGCCGCCAATGAACGCAAGCACCGCCAGCGCCGGGTGGGCCTGGGCCAACGGCAGGCTGATGACGAATGAATCCGGCAGCACCGAGTCGGGCAGCATCATTTGCCCGGCGAGGGCGATGGGCACCACGAACAACGCCGCCAGGGCCAGGTAGGCGGGGAACACCCACTTGGCCAGGCGCAGGTCCTGAGGCTCGATGTTCTCGACCACGGTCACGTGAAACTGCCGCGGCAAGCAGATGATCGCCATCATCGCCACCCCGGTCTGCACCACCATGGACGGCCAGTTGATGGTTTCTTTCCAGTATTGCTCCAGCCGCGGCGCGAGCATCGCCTGGTTGAACAGATCGTCGAATCCGTCGTAGAGCCCGTACGTGACAAAGGCGCCAACGGCAAGGAAGGCGAACAGCTTGACCAGCGATTCAAAGGCAATGGCCAATACCATGCCTCGGTGGTGCTCGGTGGCGTCCAGGTTGCGGGTGCCGAACACGATGGTGAACAGCGCGAGGATCAGTGAAACGATCAGCGCCGTGTCCTGGGCGCGGGTGCCCGTGGTGTCGGCCCCGGCGCCGATGAGCAGGTTCACCCCGAGCACGATGCCCTTGAGCTGCAAGGCAATGTACGGCAACACACCCACCAGGCAAATCAGGGCAATCACAATCGCCAGGGACTGGGATTTGCCATAGCGGGCGGCGATGAAGTCAGCGATGGAGGTGATGTTTTCCTGCTTGCTGATCATCACCATTTTCTGCAAGACCCACGGGGCCAGCACCAGCAACAGGATCGGCCCGAGGTAAATCGGCAGGAATGACCAGAGTTGTTCGGCAGCCTGGCCCACCGCGCCAAAAAATGTCCAGCTGGTGCAGTACACCGCCAGCGACAGGCTGTAGACCCACGCCCGCACCCGAGGGGGTAAGGGTGTGCTGCGCCGGTCGCCGTAGAAGGCGATGGCGAACAGGATGGCCATATAGGCCAGGGCAACAACGGCAATCAGCCCGCTGGACAACGACATGGAAGCTCCTGAACGAAAGACCCCGGGGGCAGTGCCCGGCAGAACAGTCTCGCATGCCCGCTCGGGTTCGTCAGTGTCGACCAAGGTCGAGGCGTGTCGAGGTATCGCCGGTTGCGCTCAGCAATGGGGCATGGGGTGTGCTGGTCGGCCTCATCGCGAGCAGGCTCGCTCCCACACTGGATCTTCGGCGAAGATGGATTTTGTATTCACAACTGCTCAAATGTGTGAGCGAGCCTGCTCGCGATGGCGGTATTACTGGGCCAACGCGATATCCACCAACCGATACAACTCCTCAACCGCCAACGGCGCGGTGGCAAAGAGGATGCGAAACACCGTCGGCGCGACCACCACATTGATCAGTCGCTCGACCCCGGGGTTTGGCTCGTCAGGATAGCGATCCAGGATGGTCTGCAACTGGCCGCTGATGATTCCCACGCAATAGCCCGGCGTGGCGCAGGCCTGAATGTCGCGCATCATGTTGCGACCGGGCTCGGAGCTCATTTCGTCCAGGTACTGTTCGGCCCAGGCGCGAAGATCCCCGCGCAGGCTGCCGGTGTCCAGCGGTGCGCAGTCCGGGCGCATGCGGGCAATCGCGACGTCGCCCAGCAATGCCGGCAGGTCGCCCCAGCGCCGGTAAATGGTGGACGGGGTTACGCCTGCGCGGGCCGCGATTTGCGGTACGGTCAGGGTGGCGCGGTCCTGCTCCTGGAGCAGGCTGCGAACCGCCGAATGAATCGACTCTTGTACCCGGGCGCTTCTGCCGCCGGGACGTAAACCTTCTTTAATAGCCATGGATCGGACCTTAACACAAAGAATTTGCTTTAAGCGCGCGTCGATAGCACACTCCGCAAAAGCAAAAAATTAGCTTTTGTGGATCGCCTTGTGGAGTGTGCCCATGTCCCGTCCAGCTTCGACCCGTGCCAGTCTGATATTCCTGGCGATCACCCTGCTCGGTTTCCTCGCAGCGTCCAGTGCGCCAACCCCGCTGTATCACCTCTACCAGGAACAAATGCAATTTTCCCCTGGGGTCCTGACGCTGATTTTCGGTGTCTACGCGTTCAGTCTGTTAGCGGCGTTGCTGACCGTGGGTTCGTTGTCGGATTATCTGGGACGCAAACCGGTGATTTTCGTAGCGCTGTTGCTCAACATGCTGGCAATGCTGCTGTTTATCAACGCCGACAGTATCGCCTGGTTGATCGGTGCGCGGTTGATTCAGGGCTTCGCGACGGGCATGGCCACCAGTGTGCTTGGCGCTGCCTTGCTGGACTTCGATCGTCGGCAAGGTCCGCTGATCACCAGCGTCGCGCCCTTGCTGGGCATGGCTTGCGGAGCATTTGGTTGCGGGATGTTGGCCGAGTTCGCGCCGTTGCCCCTGCAACTGACGTACTGGATTCTGCTGGGATTGTTCCTGATCCAGGCCATTTACCTCTGGTTTCTGGCCGAGAGCGTCAGCCCGCAGCCGGGTGCCTGGCGATCTTTGCGCCCCACCTTGCATGTGCCGATCCAGGCACGGCGCGCCTTGTGGCTGATACTGCCCTTGAACCTGGTGGCCTGGGCGGTGGGCGGCTTCTACTTATCACTGGCGCCGTCATTGGTGCGGGCCGCAACCGGCACCACCTCCAACCTGATTGGCGGCGCGCTGGTGGCGGTGCTGACGCTCACCGGAGCGTTGAGTATCTACACGCTGCGCAACCAGATGGCCGACAAAATGCTGCGCCTGGCCGCCAGCCTGTTGATGGTCGGTCTGGTGCTGGTATTGCTCGCAGTGCACGCTGCTAGCTTGCCGTTGTTCTTCGTCGGCACGCTGGTCACTGGCAGCGGTTTCGGCGCGGGCTTTCTGGGAGCATTGCGCAGCATCATGCCGTTGGCCTTGCCCCATGAACGGGCCGGGTTGATGTCAGCGTTTTATGTCCTCAGCTATCTGGCTTTCAGCCTGCCGTCGCTGCTGGCGGGAAGCCTGACCCGGGTCTTTGGGCTGATCCCGACCACCGATGGCTATGGCGCGGTGTTGATTGTGCTGTCGACCGTCGCCTTGCTCGGGCTGTCGCGTCAGGCGCGGCCAGCGCCTGGTTTGGGTTAACCTTGGCGCCTGTGTGTTTTCTTTGGGGCGATCTGGGTTGAACATCATCCGCAGCAAATCCTTCACCGGCGACCGCGCCTGGGCGGCGTTGGATATCGCCGACATGAACGGCATTACCACGCGTCTGCACTGGACCGATCAGCCCTACAAATGGCACATCAATGAAGGTCAGGAAGTCTTCGTGGTGCTCGATGGGCAAGTGCAGATGTGCTATCGGGAAGACGGTATCGAAAAAGATACCTTGCTGAGTGCGGGGGATATTTTCTATGCATCGGTGGGCACCGAACATCTGGCCAAGCCATTGGGAGAGGCGAGAATTCTGGTGATCGAGACCAAGGGCACTATCTGATCACTATTTGCATAATCGATAATATATAGAGATATTACCCGTTATATAGATATTCGATTTGAATCTAGCATGGCTCTATCTCGTCCCAGAGCAGGAGTTCGCCATGCCATGCTGTGCTGCAACCAACCGTTTGTGCCCACTCAGTCATTTGCCCAGGCCATTGGAAGCCATTCGCCAGTTCACACCTAACTGGTTTGCTGTCGTCATGGGCACCGGTGTATTGGCCCTGGCCCTGGCGCAATGGCCGGGGGATGTCCCAGGCCTGCGCGGCCTGGCCGAAGGGGTATGGTTGTTCAATGTCCTGTTGTTCGTGTTGTTCACTGGGCTGTACACCGCCCGTTGGGTGTTGTTCTTCGACGAGGCCCGGCGGATTTTCGGTCATTCAACGGTTTCGATGTTCTTCGGCACCATCCCCATGGGGCTGGCGACCCTCATCAATGGCTTGTTGGTATTCGGTTTGCCACGGTGGGGCGAGGGCGTGGTGCCGCTGGCGGAAACGTTGTGGTGGATCGACGTGGCGATGTCCTTGGCCTGCGGCGTGCTGATTCCGTTTTTGATGTTCACCCGCCAGGAACACCGGATCGATCAGATGACCGCCGTGTGGCTATTGCCCGTGGTGGCCGCTGAAGTCGCCGCCGCCAGTGGCGGGTTGTTGGCACCGCACTTGGCAGACGCTCATTCGCAACTGGTGATGCTGGTCACCAGCTACATCCTCTGGGCATTTTCCCTACCCGTAGCGTTCAGCATCCTGACGATTCTGCTGCTGCGCATGGCCCTGCACAAACTACCCCACGAAAACATGGCCGCCTCGAGCTGGCTGGCCCTCGGCCCGATCGGGACCGGTGCTCTGGGCATGTTGTTGCTGGGAGGCGATGCGCCGCTGATTTTTGCCGCCAATGGCTTGCCGGGCTTAGGTGAAGTCGCCGCCGGCGTGGGCGTGGTGGCCGGTATCACCCTGTGGGGCTTCGGGTTCTGGTGGATGCTGATGGCGCTGCTGATCACCGCACGGTATTTGCGCACTGGCATCCCGTTCAACCTCGGGTGGTGGGGCTTTACCTTCCCCTTGGGCGTGTATGCGCTGGCAACGCTGAAGCTGGCGAGCTTGCTGAGCCTGGGTTTTTTTACTGTGTTCGGTTGTGTACTGGTGGCGATGCTGGCGGTGATGTGGCTGATCGTCGGCCGCCGCACGGTGCTCGGCGCCTGGCACGGTGAGCTATTCGTGTCGCCATGCATTGCGGGGCTGGCGAAATAATCGTTAAAGACAGGTAATGTGTGGCCTGGATCAAAAAACCTCATTCCAATAAGCGACCACGCCACTCAGGAACATGGAAGATGAGTCACCCCTCGCAGTTCACCTTGCTCCGCACGCGGCGTTTCCTGCCGTTTTTCATCACACAGTCCCTTGGCGCGTTCAACGACAACGTGTTCAAGCAGTCGTTGATCCTGGCGATTCTCTATCGGCTGACCATCGAGGGCGACCGCTCGATCTGGGTCAATCTGTGTGCGCTGCTGTTTATCTTGCCGTTCTTCTTGTTCTCGGCACTGGCAGGGCAGTTCGGGGAAAAATTCGCCAAGGATGCGTTGATTCGTCTGATCAAGTTCGGCGAAATCGCCATCATGGCGATCGGCGCGGTGGGTTTCCTGTTCGATCACTTGTGGTTGATGCTGGCGGCGCTGTTCGCCATGGGTACCCAGTCGGCGCTGTTCGGGCCGGTGAAATATTCGATCCTGCCGCAAGCGCTGCGCGAGGACGAACTGGTCGGCGGCAATGGCCTAGTGGAGATGGGCACATTCCTGGCGATCCTCTTGGGCACTATCGGCGCTGGGATCATGATGTCCTCGGCGCATTACGCGCCGGTGGTGGCGACGTCGATTGTCGTTATCGCCGTAGCCGGTTACCTGGCGAGTCGCGGCATTCCGCGGGCGGCGGCAGCTTCACCGCAGATGCGCCTGAACTGGAACATTTTCAGCCAGTCCTGGGCCACGCTTAAACTGGGCCTGGGACAAACCCCTGCGGTGTCCCGCTCCATTGTCGGCAACTCGTGGTTCTGGTTTGTCGGGGCGATTTATCTGACCCAGATCCCGGCCTACGCCAAGGACTGGATGCACGGTGATGAAACCGTGGTGACCTTGATCCTGACGGTGTTCTCGGTGGGGATCGCCGTGGGTTCGATGCTGTGCGAGAAGCTGTCCGGGCGTAAAGTCGAGATCGGCCTGGTGCCCTTCGGCTCGTTCGGCCTGACTGTGTTCGGGCTGCTGTTGTGGTGGCATTCCGGCGGAATTCCTGGCAGCACCGAGGGCTACGGCTGGCTCGAAGTGCTCGGTTTCGGCCACGCCTGGCTGGTGCTGATCGACATCCTCGGGCTCGGTGTCTTTGGTGGTTTCTACATCGTGCCGCTGTACGCACTGATCCAGTCGCGCACCGCCGAGAATGAGCGGGCGCGGGTCATCGCCGCCAACAACATTCTCAACGCGCTGTTCATGGTGGTCTCGGCGATTGTCTCCATTGTCCTGCTGGGCCTGCTGGAACTGTCGATTCCCCAGCTGTTTCTGGTGGTGTCACTGCTGAACATTGGCGTGAACACCTACATCTTCAAAATCGTCCCTGAGTTCAGCATGCGTTTCATGATCTGGCTGCTGAGCCATTCCATGTACCGCGTGGAACATCGCAACCTGGATGCGATTCCCGATGAAGGCGCCGCGCTGCTGGTCTGCAATCACGTGTCCTTCGTTGACGCGTTGCTGATCGGTGGCGCGGTGCGTCGGCCGATTCGCTTCGTGATGTACTACAAGATCTACAACCTGCCAGTGCTCAATTTCATCTTTCGCACCGCCGGGACGATTCCGATTGCCGGGCGCCAGGAAGACATTCATATCTACGAAAGCGCTTTTACACGCATCGCTCAATACCTGCAGAACGGCGAGTTGGTGTGCATCTTCCCCGAAGGAAAATTGACGGCCGATGGTGAGATCAATGAGTTCAAGGGCGGACTGACGCGCATTCTTCAGGAAACACCTGTGCCGGTGATTCCCCTGGCGTTGCAGGGATTGTGGGGCAGTTTCTTCAGTCGTGACCCGAACAAGGGGCTGTTTCGCCGGTTGTGGTCGCGGGTGACGTTAGTGGCGGGGCCGGCGGTCGCCGTTGAGGTGGCGGAACCGGCGAAGTTGCAGGCGTTGGTGGGGGAGTTGCGCGGGGCTGTCAGATAACGAGAGACGCCTTGTGAAAGTAGGTATGTGAGAGCAAAGCTTGCTCGCGATAGCGTCCTTGAGACCGCCTCGCGGGCAAGCCTTGCTCCCACAGGTCCAGCCCTACAAGCCTCTGTGTCTACAGAGATTGTTCCTGTAGGTGAGTTCAGGCGCTGGCCTTAAGTCCGATCAACCCGGCAACGATCAACGCCACACTGGCTAGCCGAACCAGCGCCATGGATTCACCAAACAGAATGATTCCGGCAATCACCGTGCCCACGGCACCGACACCGGTCCAGATGGCATAGGCCGTGCCCAGGGGCAACTCCTTCATCGCAAGGCCCAGCAGGCCAAGGCTGATAGCCATGGCCGCAACGGTCAATACGGTAGGGAGCGGGCGGCTGAAACCGTCGGTGTACTTCAGGCCGACAGCCCAACCGACTTCGAACAGGCCGGCAAAAAACAGAATGATCCAGGACATCACACACCTCCATCGATGGATGGGGTCGTCCCCGGATTTAGGTCGATCGAGTGGCGGGGTCGTCCCCGCGATGGGCATATAGATTGCCCATTATTGACCACTCGATCAAGTCTGTCTTTCAGTCCGCCGCTTGGCGGGCGAGCAGTTCACGGTCCTGCTTTTCGCTCATACGGCGGAAATACGTCGAGAGCAGCGCCCCGGAAATATTGTGCCAGACGCTGAACAGCGCGCTGGGCACCGCCGCCAGCGGCGAGAAATGCGCACTGGCCAGGGCTGCGCCCAGACCGGAGTTTTGCATGCCCACCTCCAGCGACAAGGTCTTGCGCTGGGCCAGTGGCAACCCGAACAGGCGAGCGGTGAAGTAACCCAACAGGTAACCGAAGCTGTTATGCAGCATCACGATCGCCATGATCAGCAGGCCGGACTCGGCGATCTTCGCCTGACTGGCCGCCACTACCGCAGCAACAATGATCACGATGCTCACTACCGAGATCAGCGGTAGCACTTCCACCGCGTGACGAACCCGCTCTCCCAACAGGCGTTGAGCAACGATGCCCAGCACGATAGGCAGCAGTACGATCTGCAGGATCGACCAGAAAAGCGCCGAGAACGACACCGGCAACCAGGCGGAAGCCAGCAGCCAGATCAGCGCCGGGGTCAGCAAAGGCGCGAGCAGGGTGGTAATGGCCGAAAGCGACACGGCCAAAGCCAGGTCGCCGCGGGCCAACCAGGTCATGACATTGGAGGAGGTGCCGCTCGGACAGCAACCCACCAGAATCACCCCGACGGCAATCTCCGGTGGCAGGCTGAATACTTGGCAGAGCAGCCACGCCACGCCGGGCATGATGACAAATTGTGCAATCACCCCCAGGACCACCCGCCCTGGATGACGGCCCACTTCGGCAAAGTCCTCCAGCTTGAGCGCCAGGCCCATGCCGAACATCACCAGCCCCAGCAAGGGGACGATGGCGACTTTCAGGTCGACGAACCATTGCGGTAGCAAGAATGCCAGCACGGCAAAAAACAGCACCCAGTAAGCGAAGGTATTGCCGACAAAACGACTCAATGCAACCAGTGCGCGCATGACCTGATCCTTATTATTAAGTAGCACCACAAAAACACTGTGGGAGCGAGCCTGCTCGCGATAGCGGAGTATCAGGCAACCTGTCGGTAACTGTCACTCTGCCATCGCGAGCAGGCTCGCTCCCACAAGGGTAATCATTTGGCTGTCAGATCCCCTGAGGCATCTCTTCACCACCCAACGCTTCTACCAGCGCCGGCAGGAACTCGCCAAACGTCAACATCATCAGCGTGAAGCTGGCGTCCAGTTGGCCGAGGGCCTCGTCGCCGCCGTCCTGTTCCGCCTGATCCTGCAGCAAGTCTTCGAATTTCAGGCGCTTGACCACCATTTTGTCGTCGAGCACGAAAGACAGCTTGTCCTGCCAGGCCAGCGACAGTTGGGTCACCACCTTGCCGGTGTTCAAGTGCAACTGGATTTCGTCGCTGGTCAGGTCCTGACGCTTGCAACGCACAATGCCGCCATCTTCATGAGTGTCGCGCAGCTCGCATTCATCCAGCACGAAGAAATCGTCGGCGGCTTTCTGGGTCTTGACCCAGTCGGTCATGATGGCGGTGGGTGCGGTTTTCACGGTCAGTGGGCGTACCGGCAGCGAGCCGAGGACTTCGCGCAGGGTGGAGAGCAGGTCTTCGGCGCGTTTCGGGCTGGCGGAGTTGACCAGGATCAGACCCTGTTTCGGTGCGATGGCGGCGAAGGTGGACGAGCGACGAATGAACGCGCGAGGCAGAAACGCCTGGATGATTTCATCCTTGAGCTGGTCCCGTTCCTTTTTATAGACCTTGCGCATTTGTTCGGCTTCGATCTCTTCGACCTTTTCTTTCAGGGCATCGCGTACGACGCTGCCTGGCAGGATGCGTTCTTCCTTGCGTGCGGCGATCAGCAGGAAATCCTGGCTGATGTGCACCAGAGGTGCGTCTTCGCCTTTACCGAACGGCGCGACGAAACCGTAAGTGGTCAACTCCTGGCTTGCACATGGACGCGCCAGTTTGCTGGCCAGTGCAGTTTCCAACGCCTCGGCATCAAAAGGCAGATCTTGGGTCAGGCGATAGATAAGCAGGTTTTTGAACCACATGGGGTGAGTCTCTCCTTTATACAAAGGGGGGCATTATTCTCTTCGCGGCGCCATAGGCCAACCCTTCGCTAAGCCTTTGGAAGGCCTGAAAAAATTAAATTAAAAAGTGCTTGCCAGCTTTGAGGACGCTCCGTAGAATGCGCGCCACACCGAAAGCGAAGGGTGATTAGCTCAGCTGGGAGAGCGTCTGCCTTACAAGCAGAATGTCGGCGGTTCGATCCCGTCATCACCCACCATTCGCTCCAAAGTGTTACGCGCAGCGGTAGTTCAGTCGGTTAGAATACCGGCCTGTCACGCCGGGGGTCGCGGGTTCGAGTCCCGTCCGCTGCGCCATATTCGGTAATCTGGAACACTGAACGCCAGATCACCACAGAAAGCCCGCTAACGCGGGCTTTTTGCTGTTTGCAGTTCCTGCGGTGCACGTTAATCACATTTTTTGCTGAATAGTTAATTAAATCAGCACGTTACGAAAATTTGTGAGAGAATGCGCCCCGCATCGAAAGTGAAGGGTGATTAGCTCAGCTGGGAGAGCGTCTGCCTTACAAGCAGAATGTCGGCGGTTCGATCCCGTCATCACCCACCAAGCTTTCAATGTTACGCGCAGCGGTAGTTCAGTCGGTTAGAATACCGGCCTGTCACGCCGGGGGTCGCGGGTTCGAGTCCCGTCCGCTGCGCCATATTCGCTTCCACTTAGGCCCACTGAACGCCTGGAAGCTACCGAATAAGCGGCCTTTGGCCGCTTTTTTCGTTTATGGCGTTTCATCACAATCCATCAGCAGCCCAGCAAACGGCACGGCCGTGATATAGCAGGTGCTGCCCCTCGGCGGATATGAGCATCAAATGGGTATGTGGGTCGTCGACAAGACCTGGCGCAACCCCATGAACGAGCGGATCTGCCGAACACCGGGCAGGTAAAGCAACTGTTCGGCATGCAGTCGATTGAAGCTGTGGCTGTCCTTGGTTCGCAGCAACATGAAATAGTCGAATTCTCCCGTCACCACATGGCATTCCATACAGCCGGATACCTTTTGTGCGGCCGCCTCGAAATCTGCAAAGGATTGCGGTGTGGAGCGGTCCAGTACCACGCCGATCAACACCACCATTCCCGCGTCCAGCGCCTCACTGTCCAGCAATGCGACGATGCCCTTGATCAGGCCGGCCTGCTTGAGCCGTTCGACGCGCCTGAGGCAAGCCGGCGCGCTCAGTTTCACCTTCTCTGCAAGCGCCACATTGGAGATGGAGGCATCGCGCTGCAGGGTCTTGAGAATCGCTCGGTCGGTTCGATCAAGCGGTTGCGGCGCCGCAGCTGTTTCTTCAGGCTTCTTGTGATTATTTGTTGCGCTCATCTCTCTTCCCGAACAACTAAAGTATGTTCTGTAATTGTTTGCGTAAATAATAGTTCTTTAAGTACCTTAAACTTGCAACACATATTTTTCATATTCTTCTTAATATTGAACTCATCGAAGCCCCCCCTGAAATAGCCTGGAAGGCAGCCTTTGTCTTTCGGCCTGGTGCTTGGATATTCAATACACAAGGAGCAGAGTCATGAACCTGAATCGTTTCGAACGTTATCCGCTGACCTTTGGTCCCTCTCCCATCACCCCCTTGAAGCGTCTCAGCGAACATTTGGGCGGCAAGGTGCAGTTGTATGCCAAGCGTGAAGACTGCAACAGTGGCCTGGCTTTCGGCGGGAACAAAACCCGCAAGCTTGAATACCTGATTCCTGAAGCGCTTGAGCAAGGCTGCGATACCCTGGTTTCCATCGGCGGAATCCAGTCGAACCAGACCCGCCAGGTAGCCGCCGTCGCTGCTCACCTGGGCATGAAGTGCGTACTGGTGCAGGAAAACTGGGTGAACTACTCCGATGCGGTGTATGACCGGGTAGGCAATATCGAGATGTCCCGGATCATGGGTGCAGAGGTACGTCTGGACGCCGCCGGGTTTGACATCGGCATTCGTCCCAGCTGGGAGAAGGCCATGAGCGATGTGGTCGAGCGAGGCGGCAAGCCATTCCCGATCCCGGCGGGGTGTTCCGAGCATCCCTACGGCGGCCTCGGGTTCGTGGGTTTCGCCGAAGAGGTACGGCAACAGGAAAAAGAATTGGGCTTCAAGTTTGACTACATCGTGGTCTGCTCGGTGACCGGTAGTACCCAGGCCGGCATGGTGGTCGGTTTCGCTGCTGACGGTCGCTCGAAGAACGTCATCGGTATCGACGCCTCGGCCAAACCGGAGCAGACCAAGGCACAGATTCTGCGCATTGCCCGGCACACCGCCGAGCTGGTGGAGCTGGGTCGGGAGATCACTGAAGAGGACGTGGTCCTCGATACGCGCTTCGCCTACCCGGAATATGGCTTGCCCAACGACGGCACGCTGGAAGCTATCCGACTGTGCGCGAGCCTTGAGGGCGTACTGACAGACCCGGTGTATGAAGGTAAATCCATGCACGGGATGATTGATATGGTGCGTCGTGGTGAGTTCCCTGAAGGCTCGAAAGTGCTTTATGCGCATTTGGGCGGGGTTCCCGCGCTGAACGCCTATAGCTTCCTGTTCCGCAACGGATGATTGCGCTTCAAGTCCGTAAAGCGTTGACGCTAGCGGTGAGTAAGTTGTGGCGGGGAGCAAACTCCCTTGCCACAGGTTCAATGTCGCACTTGCTGAGCAGCGCGGGACCCGGCCCCATCAGGCGCTATAGCGCTCTTGCAAGACACTTTTTGCCAGGTCCCTGGCCACCGACAAGATCTCCTCCACCTGCTTATCCATCGCAGCATCGGTTAACTCGACCTTACCCAGTTTAACGAAGCGCAATGTGTGGCCGCAGACAGATCCCAGCCAAGTCAGGCTAGGCAGCGGGCTGACTTCGACATCAAGCAGGTAGCAGCCTTTCGATACTGAGCGCAGCAATTGGCTGGCATGACACAGGCTGGATGGATTCGATTCCGATGCCTCAGACCCGGCTCTGAGCCAGTCGAGCATGAACTCATGCGACTGCTTGACGACCAGATAGGCCACCTGGTCCCAGTCCTTGATCGCCACCTGCAACGCGTCGATGAGGTATTTGGGCAGCTCGGCACTGGTCACAATAACGACACCCACATCCGTTAATGGCGCTTTTATCCAGACTGCGGATTGCGAAATCGTATGCATGAAAGTACTCCCGGTGATGGGTAGAGGCTCATTGCCTCAACGGTTCTCGCCGACGGCCAGAATGGTTGCCACCAAGGCCTGGGCGCGTGGAACCAGCGTGTCCAGTTCCAGGTATTCACGATCGGTGTGGACTTTGCCACCCACCGGCCCGAGGCCACACAGGGTTGGAATGCCCAAGCTGGCGGTGAACCCGGAATCGGCGCAGCCGCCGGTGAATTCGCCCTCGACACTGAAGCCTAGCGCCAGTGCTTGTTGTTGATAGATGTGCAGCAGTTGCTCGCTGTGCCGTGCTTCCATCGGCAGGAAGGTCGTCGCTTCCTTGAGGATGGCGCTCGTGCCGGGCAGTTCCTCTTCAGCGACGATGCCTTGGATGGCGGCGAATATCTGCTTCCAGTGTTGCGACTCGATAAACCGTACATCCAGCTTGGCCGAGGCGTTGGGCGCGACAGTGTTGCTGGAGGTGCCGCCGGCGATCAGCCCGATATTGGTGGTGATGCCTGCGGGGTAATCGGTCAGGGCATGCAGTTTGACGATCTTTCGGGCCAGCGCCTCGATGGCGCTGGCCCCGTCGGCATGGTTGACGCCGGCGTGCGCAGCGCGGCCACTGACTTCGATGACCAGTGTGGCCCCGCCTTTACGGGCGCTGACCACATTGCCGCTGGCCCGTCCCGGCTCGGTATTGAGTACGGCGCGGGCTGATTTGGCGGTGCTTTCGATATGGCTGCGGGCGCTGCCAGAGCCGATTTCTTCGTCACCGGTATAGAGCACCTGCACCGGGCAGGGCAAAGGACCGGCGCGCTTGAGTGCCTTGAGGGCGAAGCAGTTGAGCACCAACCCACCTTTCATGTCGGCTACGCCGGGGCCGTAGGCGAGGTCGCCATCGCGGCTGAAGCCACGGGTGGTGGTCGTGCCCTTGGGGAATACCGTGTCGCGATGGCCCAGCAACAGCACCGGCTTGCCAGCCTCGCCGGGCACTTGGGCAAGCAGTACGTCGCCAAAACCTTCGACCGGCATCCGCTTGAGCTCGATACCGTCGGCCTCCAGTTCCGCTGCGAGCAATGCGCCTACGGCATCGACCCCCGCCTTGTCATAGCTGTTGGAGTCGGTATCGACCAGACGCTGCAACAACGACTCCATGGCGGGGCGCTGGCCGGCGAGCCAGTCCAGTGCCTGTTGGTGGGTCTCGCTCATTGCGCACGCTCCCGTGCCCGATGCTCCTCGCTCAGACGTGCCGCATCGTTACCCAGGTCCCAGAACAGCCCGGCCATGATCTGCAGACTTTCTTTGACCACCGGTGCCAGCAAGTGCTCGTTGGGCGCATGTTGTGAACAGGCCGGGTACGAATGCGGCACCCACAAGGTCGGCAGGCCGAGCACGTCGGCAAACACGTCGTTGGGCAAGGAGCCGCCAAGGTTGGGCAGCAGCGCCGGTTTCTTTCCGGTGGTTTGCGTCAACGAGTCGAGGGCCCAGTTGACCCATGGGCTTTGCGGGTCCAGCCGGGTGGCGTGCATGACATCGATGCGGCTTTGCTTGACCTCGACATTGTTGAAACCATGGGCATCCAGGTGAGCGCGCACGGCGGGGATAAAGGTCGTGTAATCGCTGTTTACCACAAAGCGGATATGGCAGTGAGCGTTGGCCTTGCCGGGGATTGCATGCACCGGGGCGTCTGGATTGCCAGTCTTGAAGGCAATGACATCGAGGGTGTTCCAGCCAAAGACTTTCTCGCTCAGCGACAGATCCGGGTGGCCCCAGTTGGCGTCGATTTGCGGATCATCCGGCCCGCCACCGACTTCGATGTCGGCCAGCGCCTGTCGCACCGAATCCGGCAGTGCGCTGGGCTGCAAGCCCTCGACTTTTACCCGGCCATGTTCGTCGATCATGCTGGCGATGGCGTTGGCCAGGATGATGCCGGGATTGGCCAGCAGCCCGCCCCAATTACCGGAGTGGTGTGCGCCTTCGCGCAGATTGACCGCCAGCTCGAAGTTGAACACCCCGCGTGAGCCTAGAAAAATGGTAGGCCGTGTTGCGGCCAGACGCGGGCCGTCCGAGGCGATGAAGATATCCGCCGCCAGCTCCTTGCGGTGGGCGGCACAGAACGCATTGAGGCCGGGGGAACCTTCTTCTTCGCCCATTTCCAGCAGCAGTTTGACGTTGAAGCCGAGCTTGCCTTCGCGGGCCTTGAGGGTCTGCTCCAGCGCGGTGATGTTGATCAGGTGCTGGCCTTTGTTATCGGCGGTGCCGCGCCCGTACCAGCGATCACCTTCGACGGTGACTTGCCACGGTGACAAGCCTTCACGCCATTGCGCCGCATAGCCGCGCACCACATCACCATGACCATAGCTGAGTACGGTGGGCAGCCCCGGGTGTTCAATGCGCGTGGCGATCATGAATGGTCCGCGTTCCGCTACCGGGTTGTCGTAGATTTTTACGCTGAAACCCAGCGCCTCGACATGCGGAGTGATGAACTCGTTGAGGTAGCGATACAACTCAGGTTGGCTGTCTTGCGCCTGGCTTTCGGTGGGCAGGGCGACACTACGTTCGAGCAGGTTGAAAAAAGCACCGTTGTCGAACTGTTCGAGGGTGTTGCTGATGGCCTGGGAACGACTCATGAGTGGACAAGCTCCAGTGTTTGGGTGGGACTGTCGTGCAGGTGGCAACGTACGTTGCCGCCGATAATTGGATCGTTGGCCGGATAGGCCGTTTTGCAACGGTCCATGCAGTTCGGGCAGCGCGGGTGAAAGGTGCAGCCGGTTGGCGGGGACATCGGGTTGGGGAAGGCGCCGTGCAGGCCGATGTCTGGAATGCCCAAGCGCGGATCGGGGGTCAGCACCGAATCGAGCAATGCGCGGGTATACGGATGGCCGGGTTCGGCGAACAGCGACTGGCGGGTGCGTTCTTCGACAATACGCCCCAGATACATCACGGCCACCCGGTCGGCGAGGTGCTCGATAACCGCCAGGTTGTGGCTGATCAGCAAATAGGTCAGGCCGAATTCGCGCTTGAGGTCTTGCAACAGATTGAGGATCTGCGCCTGCACTGACACGTCCAGCGCCGAAGTCGGCTCGTCGCAGATCAACACATCAGGACGCATGACCAGCGCCCTGGCAATCGCCACGCGCTGGCGCTGGCCGCCGGATAACTGGGCTGGATAGCTATCGATCACGCGCTTGGGAAGGCCGACTACATCCAGCATTTGTTCGGTTTTCTTGCGGCGCTCGGTGGCCGTGCCGATGTCGTGGACGATCAACGGCAGGGTGATGATTTCGCGCAGGGTCTTGCGGGGGTTCAGCGATGAATACGGATCCTGGAAGATCGGCTGGATACGCCGGGACATCTCCTTGCGATCTGTCGCTGCCAGATGTTTGCCATTGACCAGCACGTCGCCTTGAGTGGGCTGTAGCAGGCCGAGCAGGATCTTGGCCAGGGTGCTTTTGCCGCAACCGGACTCACCCACCAGACCGAGGGTTTCACCGCGCATCAGGCGCAGTGATACGCCATCAACCGCTTTCAGTGTGGCGGCAGGTTTGAAAAAGCCTTTGCTGATACGGAACTCGCGACGGATATCGCACAGCTCCAGAGCGATGTCTTTTTTCATGAGCGGGCACTCTCTTTAACCAGCATCGGTTTCAGGCCGGAAGCCGCCAGCAGGCAGCGCGCCATATGTCCGTCCTGGTGCACTTCGGGCACATCCCGGGCACACGCCTGGACGGTGTGCGCGCAACGATTGCGAAAGGCACACCCGTGTTGTTCACCCACCAGGCTCGGCACCAGACCGGGAATCGAGCCCAGCGCTTCGCCCGGTTTGGTCCGCCCTGGAATCGGGATGCTGGCCAGCAGGCCACGGGTGTACGGATGCCGCGGGTTCTCGAAGAGTTGTCGGGCGGGAGCGCTTTCGACGATTTCCCCGGCATACATCACGGCCACCCGGTCGGCGATGCGGGCCACCAGGCCAAGGTCGTGGGTGATAAAGATCACCGCCAGCCCCAGTTCTTTCTGAATATCGCGGATCAGGCGCAGGATTTGCGCCTGAATGGTCACGTCCAGTGCGGTGGTCGGCTCGTCAGCGATGATCAGGTCGGGCTCGCACATCAACGCCATGGCGATAATCACCCGCTGGCGCAACCCCCCGGAGAGTTGATGCGGGTACTGACGCAGACGCTCGCCGGCATTGCTGATGCCGACCTTTTCCAGCATTTGCGCGGCGCGGGCCAGCGCATCCTTGCGCGACACCTTGCGGTGCCGGGTCAGCACTTCACTGAGCTGGTCGCCAATGCTGTAGGCCGGGTTCAGCGCGGTCATGGGCTCCTGGAAGATCATCGCCAGACGGTTGCCGCGCAGGTCGCACATGCTTCGCTCGCTCTGGCCGAGCAGGTCGATGCCGTCCAGTGTCAGTCGGCTGGCGGTGCGCTTGGCCTTGCGGGGCAGCAGGTCCATGAGTGCCAGCGAGGTCAGGGATTTGCCGCAGCCGGACTCTCCGACAATGCACAGCATCTCGCCGCGCTCGACCTGAAAATCCAGGCCGCGCACCGCATGCAGCATGTCATCCGCTGTCGGGTTATGGCCCATGGGAATGTCCACCCGCAGGTTTTCAACATGGAGTAGTGCCATGTCCGGTACTCCTCTATCAGTCTCAGTTGCGGCCATCGGGCAGGATCAGATCGCGCAGGCCGTCGCCGACCAGATTGATGCCCAGCACCAGAATCATCAGGGCGATACCTGGGATGGCGATGACCCACGGGGAGAAGAACATGTAGGGTTTGCCCTCTGCGATCATCAGTCCCCAGGACGGCGTCGGCGGTTGTACGCCCACCCCGAGGAACGACAGCGCTGACTCCAGCAGGATCGCGTGGGCCATTTCCAGGGTCGCGACCACGATCAGCGCGCCAACCAGATTGGGCAGGATTTCACTGACCAGAATGCGCAGGGTCGAACAGCCCAGGGCTTGTGCCGAGGCAACATATTCGGCATCGCGAATTTGTTGCACCGAGGCCCGAACCACCACGGCGAAGCGGTCCCAGAGCAGGCAACCGAGCAGAATGATCACCACCTTCAGCGAGCCGCCCATCAACGAGGCAGAGGCCAGGGCCACCATGACCACAGGCAGCGCCAGCCGAGTGGTGATCAGGTAGCTGATAAACGCATCCACCTTGCCACCGTAGTAACCGGCCAGCAGACCCATGACGGTGCCGATGACGCCGGAAATCAGCGCCGCCGCAACGCCGATAAACAGTGAAATACGGGCGCCGTAGAGCAACCGTGAGAGGTAATCGCGGCCCAGCTTGTCGGTGCCCAAGACATATTCCCAAGTGCCGTTAGCCATCCAGACCGGAGGCTTCATGCGCAACATCACGTCTTGCGCATAAGGGTCATAAGGCGCCAGCCATGGCGCGAACAGCGCACCAGCAAAAATGATCAGCAGCAACGCACTGCCGATGGCGAAGCCGCGGTGGCGAAAGCTTTTGCCAAGCACCCGGCTCAGGCTACTTGGTGGGGGCAGGTAGTCGTTGATCGCGAGGGTAACGGGGGTACTCATGAAGGGCTCCTAGCGCACGCGAATGCGCGGGTCGAGCAGTGCGTTGAGCACATCGGCCAGCAAGGTGAGGATGATGTAGATCACCGCAATCAACAGGACCACGGCCTGGACTACCGGGAAGTCGTCACGGGCGATGGCGTCCCAGGCGAGTTGTCCGATGCCTTGCAGGGAAAACACGGTTTCGATCACCACCGAACCGCCGAGCATGAAGCCGAACTCCACCGCTGCCAGTGCGACGACCGGAATCAATGCATTGCGCAATGCATGCTTGAACAACACCTGCGCAGGGCGCAGCCCCTTGGCGCGAGCGGTGCGGATGTAATCGCAACTGAGCACATCCAGCATGCCTGCGCGGGTCAGGCGCATGATGGCCGGCGTTGCGTAGTACCCCAAGGCAATGGCCGGCATGACGAAATGCAGCATGCTTGAGTTGCCGGAGACTGGCAGCCACTTGAGCGTCACCGCAAACACTACGATCAGCATCAGCGCAAACCAGAAACTGGGCATTGCCTGGCCCAGTACCGCGATGCTCAAGGCCAGTCGATCAACCCAGGTGTCGCGTTTGATCGCGGCCAGTACGCCCAGGGGAATCGCCACCAGCAAGGCGATACCCAGCGCCATGGCACCTAACCCGAGGGTGATCGGCAAACGGCTGGCGACGAGGTTATAGACCGACTCCTGAAAGAAAAAGGAGTTGCCCAGGTCCAGCCGCAGCAAACCGCCCAGCCAGTTGACGTACTGGGTGGGAAGCGGTTTGTTCAAGCCGTATTGCACACGGATCTGTTCGATCTGTTCGCTGGTGGCTTCCGGCCCGCCAATGGCCGTGGCCAGGTCGCCGGACAGATGCAACAGAGAGAAGCTGATCACCGACACGGTAATGGCGACGCAAAAAGCGATGCCCAGACGGCGTAGAAGGAACCCAAGCATGGCAAGTTTCCTCATGTTCAATGGATGACAGGTGGAGGACGTGGCCGTGGGGGGCTGGCCCACGCGCCACGGAATCGCTCGCTCAATCCGCCCGGTTGCGGATTACTTCCAACTGGACTGAACGAAACGCGGCAGTTCATCCGGATACGGCGTGAATGCCAGTTCGGAGGTGTAGGCGTAGTTCATCGAGTAGTTGAACAGCGGGGCCCAGTACGCCTGTTCGCTGATGCGCTGCAACGCCTTGCGGTAGTTGTCCTTGCGCACTTGCGGATCGAGGGCGTTATCGGCGCTCTGCAACCAGTTTTGGACTTGCGGGTCTTTGATGTTGTCGTCCGGATTGCCCTTGAACCAGGTGCCGGCCGACGCCGAGGTGTCGAGGATCGAGAACGAGCCCCAGGCCTGGAACGACATGGGCACCTTACCGCCACGTTGCTGATCTCGCAGGGCGGCGTACTTCAAGTAGCGCAGCTTGGCGTTGATGCCCACCGCGCGCAGGTTACCGATGATGGCTTCGACGTAATCACGGTCGCGATAAGCGAATATTTCCGTCTCGAAGCCATTTGGGTAACCGGCCTCGGCGAGCAGCGCGCGGGCTTTGGCCGGGTCAAAGTTGTAGACAGTGGCCGCAGAGGTATCGCAACCGAACTGGCGTGGATAACACGCAACCTGTAAGGGCTTGGCTTCGCCACCCACCAACTGCGTCGCCAGTGCCTCGCGGTTGATTGCATGGTTGATCGCTTGACGCACCTTGAGGTTTTTCATTGGCGAGTTTTCGCTGGAGGTGCCTCGAGCATCAAGAATCAGGAAACCGATGCGCATGGTTTCGGCGCTGGTCACGGTGAGGTTCGGTATACCTTTGAGGTCGATTGCCTGATCCGAGGTGACGCGCCAGATCCAGTCGACACCGCCGGTCATCAACTCCGCCAGGCGAGTTTCTGCATCCGGGATTACCCGAAACTTGAGGTGAGCGATATGTGGCTTGCCTTGTGGGCTGTCCGCAAAGTAGTCCTTGTTGATCGCCATGCTCACGCCTTCGCCGGCCACCACCGACAGGGCTTTATACGGTCCGGTGCCCACTGGCTTGCGACTGAATTCGGCCAGGCCGACCTTCTCGAAGTATTGCTTGGGGAACATCGGAACGGCGTTGGACAGGTATTCCAGCGCAGGAGGGAAAGGCTTCTTCAAATACAGGCGGATACTGTAGTCACCGGTTTTTTCGGCGCTCTTGATCCAGTCTACGTTTTGCACGGTCACGACTTTCGCTTCGGGCGACACCACGTAGTTGAGGGTGAACACCACGTCGTCGGCGGTGAAGGGGTCGCCGTTGTGGAATTTGACGCCTTTGCGTAGCTCAAGGTCGATGGTGGTGTCGTCGACCTGTTTCCAGCCGGTGGCCAGCATGGGCTTGTATTCGCCGCTGGTGGGATCGCGGTAGATCAGGTTGTCCCAGATCAGCCGGCCGAGAATCACTCCTTCGCGGAGATCGTTGTGATAGGGGCTGACGTTTTCAGGTTCGCTGTCGGAAGCGTAAACCAGGGTGTCGTTGGCTTTGTCGGCATGAGCCGCAAAGCTGTTGATCAAACCCATCAGCGCGATACTGCAGGCGAAACCTTTGATGCCCATGCCGTCGTCTCCGTTGGCGAGAGTGGTTGAATCAAAGGGCAGCGAATCGCAAATGCGGTAAATGAGGAGGAGAAGCTCAGGCGATGTTTTTTTTGGTCTGGACACGAATGTAGGGAAAGGCTATCAATGCCACAAGTACAATCTTTCGATACTTTCTTTGCCAAAAAGGCAATGCTCGGAGGTTCCGATGCAGCTGTATGGCGTGCAGTCCACGGCATTGCGCTATTTCCTGGAAGTGGCCAGGTGCGGATCGATCAGTGAAGCTTCGCTGCGGCTCAATGTTGCGGCGTCAGCGGTGAGCCGACAGATTTCCAAGCTTGAGTTGGCTCTGGATGCCAGCCTGTTTGAGCGTCGTGCCCGAGGCATGGTGCTCAGCGAGGCCGGGACGCGATTGGCGGCTTATGCGCGCAAGTCGCAACTTGAGGCTGAGCAGGTGGTGCTGGAAATTACCGAGCTGCATGGCTTGCAACGGGGGCATGTGCATGTCGCCTGCTCGGAAGGTTTTGCCCTGGAATACATGCCTAGGAGCATCAGCGCATTCAGGCGTGAGTACCAGGGCATCCATTTCACATTGGAGGTTTGCGCGCCTGCGCAAGCGACTGAAAAAGTACGTTCCGGCGAAGCCGATCTGGCGATGACCTTCAGCCTGTCGCCGCAGAAGGAAATCAAGGTCGAACATGTCTTGAGCGGGGCGATTTTTGCAGTGGTTTCCAATTCCCACCCCTTGGCCGGGCGTGAAGCGGTCAGCCTCGCCGAGTTGCAACCCTGGCCCATTGCGTTGCCCAAGGCCGATACCACGATACGGCAACTGTTCGACATTTGTTGTGGTGTACAGGGGTTGTTGTTCGATCCGGTACTGACCACCAATTACGTGGCCGCGCTTTACAGCTTCGTCCGCGAGGAAGGCGTCATTAGCCTGGCCAGCGAGATGACCTTGCACAAACAGGTGGCGGACAAGCAGTTGCAGTGCCTGCCAATCCTGGATGAAGGGATGCAGGCACGGCGCATCGAACTGCAAAGCATGGCTGGACGCAATTTGCCGGCGGCGGTTTCTGCGTTCAAGGATTTTCTGATTGCAGAACTGGTGAACACCAAGCACGGTTGAAGTCGCGAGGCAACGGCGCAAGGCTGTTCGCTTATCCCCGATGGGCTGCGCAGCAGCCCCCAAAAAAATGACTGAACCCCACGCCCCGTTATTTACTGCTCGGCATTACGCCGATGACGGTAATCGCTGACCGCCTCATACACCGCTTTACGCAAACGGTTGATGCCGCCGATGGGGCGATGGGCCTCAATGCCGAACCACGGGTTGAAGGACTGGTTGTCGCAGGCCAGGTTCAGCTTGGGTGTATCGAAATCCTGGGCCGGCACGGTGATTCGCGCCACTGTCTCGAACGGTGCGTCACTTTCTCGCCATTCAATACTGGTGTCTTCGATCGGCATGAACTTGCTCGGGTCCTGGCGCTGGATCTGCAGGACAAAACACGCCGGTATCCGGTCTGTGGATAACTGTTGCGTCAGTGCACTTCGCAAGAAATTCGGCAGTGCCTGGTTTTGTGCGGGCAGGGTGTAGCTCGGGCAGTTATCCGGGTCGGGCGCTACGCGAAATTTCGCGTTGGCCTCGCCAAACTTGTAGGGCGATACCGAAAAATACGTGGTCTGGGTCGGGCTGTCAGGGGCCGGTGAAAGTGTCTCCAGGGCGATGAACAGGTGGCGGATCTGCCAGCTCCGGGGATCCAGGCTCGGAAAGAACGCCATCGCCTTTTTTCCATCGGCCTGGGCGGCTACATTTTGACGATATTCGGCGACATCGCTGACGAAGAAGTTCGGATGATTGAACATCACAAAATCCTGTTCACCTTGTGACTGTCGGTCCCCCAGCAATTGTTTGCCCGGCACGCCCAGCAGCTTGATCGCCATCCCTCGCGCATCGCGCAGGCTGTCGAACTGTGGGTAGGCGTTGCCGTTGGACAAGCGAATCGTCGCTTGCCAGACCTTCCCCGGCTCGGCAAATACACCCTGGCGCAACGGTGCTGGCAGATTGTCCGGCACCTGCACTTGCGCCATGACGCAGCCGTGGGCTTTGGCATGGGCATCGCGCAGGTAGCGCGTGCCTTCGCGGTGCTGATCGACGATACGGATGGCGGTCTGGATGATGTCCTGGGTCATGGCCGCTTCGCCGGGTGGAATCTGCTCTTTATCCGAGACCGGCCCGCTGTGTTGCCAGGCGAACCAGGCCGTGGCCAGCGCCCAGCCGAGCAGCCCGATGCCCAGCAACCACAGGAGCGTCTTGCCCAAAAAGGCGCCGAGGCGCAGCCAGAGCGTAATCAGCATGGGTCAATCCTTTTGCCTGAGGGGTTCATCATCACAGTTGCGACTCCAGCGGCCCGCCCAGTACCTTGAGGTACTCCAGCAATGCCCAGCGTTCCTGTGGCTGCAGCAGCCGACCGATCACGCCGTTACCCCGCTCACCAGCGCGAAACTCATGACCACTGTTGTGGTTGCCGGTAATCCGGGTGTCGAACAGAAAGCCATTCGTGAAGGCTTCTGTGCGATAGCCCAGGTGCCGTGGGTCGTATTCGAAGCTGCCTTTATAGAAGGTGATCGCCCGTTCGTCCTGGGGAGACAGCAATTGATAGATCGTCGGCACCGAGCCGTTATGCAGGAAGGGCGGCGTGGCCCAGACGCCAGCCAGGGGCCGGGCTTTGTAGGCGCGTAGTTCACGTACGCCGATGGGCAGGCCAAAACCGTCCAGCGCCGGGCGCTCCAGCGGTGTGACGCCCGCGTCACGGTAAGCCCGCTCTTCCACGAACGCGGTAACGTAGGCCAAGCCTTTGGCGACCGAAACCTGGCTCAAATCCAGCGGCGTCGTCGGGGTCGGATGCAGTTGTACGTCCAGTTTGGCCAGTTCGGCCGGATTCCATTGCAGGCTGGTCAGATCGAAACGGTGGTCGGCAATGTTGTTAGCGGTACCCGGATCGGTGCCGATCACCTTCACCGGCAACATGTTCAGGTGCTGGACGGGCCTGTCAGGACCTTGAACCACGTTGGGGACATGGCAGCCGGCACAGTTTTCGACGAACAGCGCCCGGCCTTGTGCGGCCAACGGCATATCGATAGGGCCAAGCAGTTCCTGAGGCCACTCCGGGGCCTTGAGCAACTGCAGGGTTTCTTCAATCTTGTGCAGATCGCGAACGCGCACGCTGGAGGGGTATCGCGCATCACCTTGTAATGGTTTGCCCTGGGCGTCGAAAAAATTCAACGTGGCGCCAACACCCAGTGCTTCGCCGACGTTGCGGGCCATCGGTTGCTGGGCCGAACCGTTCCACTGCACCCAGTCGAATGTCCATATGTCCCATAACTGCGGGTAATCCACAGGTGCGTTGGCGACCCGGTAATTCTTGTCGGAGATGGCATCGCCGAAGCTGGCATTGGCAATCCGTCCAAAGGCATCTGTACGGCCAGGTCCTTCTTCGGTGGGGTAGAGGCCGCGATGAGTGTCGTTCCAGGCCACGCGCAAGAATGTATCCAGAGAGGCTTTGAATGATTTGCGCAACTGTTCATGGCGGGCGTCGTAGTCCTGCCCCAGGACCTGGCGGGCAAAGCGTTCGAATTTCCAGGGGTTGTAGTAGGTCGAGGCCAGGCTGGCGACCAATGCTTGTCCGAAACTGCCACCGCGTAATGTAGGAACGCTGGAAGGCAGGACGTGCTGGGCCGAGCCCCCGTCGATCCGTATCGCCTGGCCCTTGAAGCGCAGCTCACCGGTGTGACAGGCGGCGCAGGTGATATCCAGGAACTGGTCGGCGCTGCCCGGATTCTGGTGGCGGGTGAAACCTACGGGCAGATTGCCGGGATTGTCCGCCGAGGGTTTCTGCGCCGGGTCCACCAGAAAGCCGAATCGAGCCAGGTATTCAGGCGAAGCGAAGCGCTGTTGCGAGAACGGCAATTCGAGGGCGGTGAACCAGTCGTAGCGCAGGCCTTTGACTTGAGTGCCCTGAGGGGTGAAATAGTACGTCTGGCGTTCGGCGGCGCTCCATTGATCCAGATAATGCACCTGTTCCACCGGTGTATAGGTCGGCAGACGAGGATTGGCAACGTAATAGAGCACCACGGCCACGGCGATGACGAGCAGCGCAAGGAGCAACAAGAGAAGGCGAGATAGCAGGCGCACAGTAACGTCCTTGTTTTTTTTGATATGCCCTTATGCCTCAGTGCCGCGTGGCCGGCAAGTGGCCATTACCGATGGGGCTGCGGGGGAGTGGCAATTTGTCCCTGTACGTAATAGATGACAGATGCTTCATCCGCCCAGGATTAAAAAGCGTTTGGGACCGTGAACTTATCAGTGCTTTGCTGCTCACATGCCGGTAGCCATTGGTCGTGGCCGCCTGATAAGCTCGCGGCTTTACTCGATTGCCCTTTTGGCGCATGAACAAGGAAATAGCATGAAACAGCATCGGTTGGCGGCGGCGGTGGCCCTGGTTGGCCTGGTACTCGCGGGTTGTGACTCGCAGACCAGCGTAGAGCTGAAAACCCCGGCGCAGAAAGCTTCCTACGGCATTGGCCTGAACATGGGCAAAAGCCTGGCTCAGGAAGGTATGGATGACCTGGATTCCAAAGCAGTGGCCCAGGGCATCGAAGATGCCGTCGGCAAGAAAGAACAGAAGCTGAAAGACGAAGAACTGGTCGAAGCCTTTGCCGCACTGCAAAAGCGTGCCGAAGAGCGTATGGCCAAGATGAGCGAAGAGTCGGCAGCCGCCGGCAAAAAATTCCTCGAGGAAAACGGCAAGAAGGAAGGTGTTACCACCACCGCTTCCGGCCTGCAGTACGAAGTGGTCAAGAAAGCCGACGGCCCTCAGCCTAAGCCGACTGATGTCGTGACTGTTCACTACACCGGTAAGTTGACTGACGGTAAGGTGTTCGACAGCTCCGTGGAGCGTGGCAGCCCGATTGACCTGCCGGTCAGCGGTGTGATCCCGGGTTGGGTCGAAGGCCTGCAACTGATGCATGTCGGCGAGAAGTACAAACTGTACATCCCGAGCGAACTGGCCTACGGCGCCCAAAGCCCGAGCCCGGCCATCCCCGCCAATTCGGTTCTGGTGTTTGACCTGGAACTGCTGGGGATCAAGGATCCGGCAAAAGAAGACGCAGCCAAGTAACCGCGGCTGCTATAACGACAACGCCTCGCTTATGCGGGGCGTTGTCGTATCCGGGCGTTGGTAAACGGCAAAAAACCGAACGCTCGGCGCGGGTTATAGTCATAGGCAATACAGACGCTGTGCTAGACCCAGTCGGGCCGTCAAGTCAATGAAATATTGGGTTTTTTTATGTGAGTAAAAAACGCCCGATCTGACTGGGGGCCTTATTTGACGGGGGCTTCAGCGCGTAAATGCAGCTCTGTTCACAAGGTTATCCACAATTTGTGTGGATAACATTTCAGTGGGAGAAAACATGAAGGCTCCGTGGAATTTTGCGCGTTTTCTGCCGCTGGCAGGACGACTGCTGGCCCGCGGTCGATTGCCGACGTTGTTGTTTGCCGTCGCCAGCAAAGGCGCCCGAGAGGGCGGTCGGTTAGGCAAGCTCAAGGAGGATCTGCGTTTGCTGCAGGCCCTGTGCCTGGCCTACTGGCGTGGCGAATATCGGGCCGTCAGCGCCAAGTCGCTGCTGTCGATCGTGGCCGGGCTGATGTACTTCCTCAGCCCCCTGGACGCGATTCCGGATTTCCTGCCCATGTTCGGCATGTTTGACGATATCGCCGTACTGGCGTGGATCATGAAGACCCTCGACAGTGAACTCGAAGCCTTCCGCGCCTGGCGCTATCGGCAATCCCCCGAAAAGCTCGCTCAAGTCGAGCGGCTTCCCGACACCCCGGAACAGCTCCAGCTCCAAGGGCAGAAAAAGCACTGATCCGGTTCTGTTTGCCTTATGAGATTGATCGCCCCGCGACCTTAGCCGCTATTAGGATTACACTTCCAAGGAAAAAGCTGACTCGCTAAGTGTTGTTGTCCTACGGGGTAGACATGGATATTCAAATAATCACACGCGACGGAGAGCCCGAATACGCGGTTTTACCGTGGGATCAGTACCAGTCGCTATTGAAGGCAGCCGGCATCAATCAAGCTCCGCCGCAGGAAGCCACAGTCCGTCACGCGGCGGCACCCGGCCAGGTTCTTCCTGGTCTGGATCAACTACGCAGTTTGCGCGAAGGGAAGGGCATCGCCATTGAGGCGTTGGCCCGCACAGTAGGTATAAGCCCGTCTTATCTGGCCATGATCGAAAGTGGCGAGCGTCAGCCCGATGCCGCGATTCGGCGCAGTTTGGCCTGGGAGTTGACGGTGCCGGGTTGGAGGGATCAATCGTGAGTGTTCGTATCAGTCGGCAGCATTGGGATGGGTTGTTGGGTGAACTGGATCAGGCGCGCCGCCAGCGCCATTTGTTGACGTACCGGGCCTTGCTGGAGCGTTTGCAGCTTCCCAGCCCGGCCATGCAGACCTTGACTGCGGCCCTTGAACACTTGGCAGCACTGGATGCCCGGGCTGAACAGCCGCTGCGAAGTTCGTTGGTCATCAGCCAGGGGGCAAGCCGGTTGCCGCGTACCGGCTTCTTCGAGTGCGTTGAGCGTCTTGGGCGCTTTTCCGGGCCTTCCGATGGTGTCGCGGCCGCTTCCTGGCACGCCTCGGAAGTGGTCCGGGTATTCGAATACGAGTACCCCGAATCAGCGGAGGCCTGAATGCTCTGGCGCATCAAGGCGCGGGCCGGTTACTGGCTGGCGCGTCGATTGTTTCATTGGTCCTGGTTTGTTCGACAGCCCCGTGGCTGGTCCTGGCTGGAAGGTCAATTTGCCCGCATGGCGAACCTGGGGGACGTCGGCGCGCAAAGTTTCTATGGGCATATCCTGACGTTCCGCGGCCAGGGCTTGGGTGCCCGGGAAGAAGGTGTTCGCCTGTTGCGCCTGGCGGCGCTGGCCGGTGATGGCAAGGCTGCCTATCAAGTCGGTGTGATCAGCCTGGCCGGTTCCGCCAGCAAGGCGCCGGATCCGATAGAAGCGGCGCGCTGGTGGGGTTTGGCGGCAAAAGCCGGCCATCCGTTGGCGGAGGTCAAGCTCAAGGCGCTCGAAGGCTACGACCAGTAGTTTTATCCACAGGCATTTTTGAACCCTTCTTTCCTTTCGGCGGTTCGTTTGTCGAGTGGGGCTATTTAGCGAATCGCCCTACATTCACCGCCTCCTTACCTGACTTATTTCCCCAGGCATCCCCGGCAAAGTCTCGCGCTCCCTGAGTGCTGCGAGACGTCTGCCCATGTTCGATCGTTTTTCCCTGCCGGCCCCTGATCGAGCCGTGTCCTGATGGATCAGGTGCACCGTATCGAGCAGGAACTCGACAGCTTCAAAGACACCCTGACGCTCTACCGCGAGCAGCTCGACCGCTGGTACAGCCAGACGGCGGACCGCGCCAGCCATGCGGCCGACCTGCCTTCGCTGATGGGCATGGAGCGGCTGATTCGTTTCGGTGACAGCAGCTCCGCTGTCAGCATCGGCGACGATGATTTCCTCTCCACCGTTGTCCAGTGCCCCTCGGCCGGGCCGGTGACCATCGAGAGCAAACTGGAGTCGGTGTACGACATTCCGCTGGGCGGCATCGTGGTGGATGTGGTGGCCGTGGACAGCGGCGAGGTCACGCCCGTCACCCTGAATGCCGAGGGCCTGGGGACTTTCCAGGGGACGGCGGGTAAGTCCTATCGGGTTCACGTCCAGGACAAAGTATCCCCCCAGACAATCGCCGACCTGTTTTCTTCCTACGACGGCCTGAACAACGATCTGACGCAGTGGCTGCGCGGGCAGTGGCAGGGCTTCAAGCCGCAGTGGGCGCAGCAATCATTGGCGACTTCGGCGGCCGCGGTGGGCAATGGTTTGCTCGCAGGCAGTTGGGCGGCGATTGAGGGGGTGTGGGACAGCATCAGTCTGCTGTCGGACATCCTCAAGAACCCTGGCAAGTTTGTAGACCGGCTGGGCGAAAGTGCGGATCAGCTAAGCGCCATGGCGGAAAAAACGCCGTTGCTCATGGCCAGGCTGCAATTGCTGGCCAGCGACGAAGCGGCGTTGTGCCTGCTGGTGCGCACCGCCAGCCTCTGGCTGGAGATGCTGCCGCCCAGTGAGGTTGCCGGTGAAACCGCTGAAGCGCTCGCTACGGCGGTGGTGCAACTGGTGATCGACTTGCTGATCGGCGTCGTCCTGACCTTCGCCGGGGCGGGGACCGGTGTTGCTTACTTGGCCATGCGTCTAGGCCAGTTTGGCGGGCGTCTGCTGAGCGCCGCGCAGCGATTCATCAACGCGATCTTCGCGGTGGTCAACGGTTTCATGACCTATGTGGACCGCTACAAAACCGTGGCGGCGCGGGGGATCGCGGCTGGAGTGAAGAAGGGCCGGATGCAACTGCGCTGGGACGCGCAGCGCAATACCACGCTGAAAAAGGACGAATCCTACGACGACGCCCCCAACCAATCGAAAAACCCCAACGGTGACAGCGCCGACACCGCGGCCCTGACCCAGACCAGCGGCTGCCCGGTGTCGATGGTCACCGGCGAAGAACTGCTGACCCTGGACGACGGCACCCTCGATGGCCGGCTGCCGTTTGTCTTCACCCGCTTGTACCGCACCAGCGCGGTGGACCTGGACATCGGCCTGGGTCGCGGCTGGAGTCATGCTCTGGCGCATCGCCTGTTGCTTGAGGGCGAGCAGGTCATCTGGATCGACCAGGAAAACCGCCGTACGACGTTTCCGCTGCCCAGCGAGCAACGCCCGACGATCCACAACAGCCTGGCCCGCGCGGCGATTTACCTCGGAGTGGAACCGGACGAACTGATCATCGCCCAGCCGGGCGAAGACGCGCCTTTCCTACACTTTCGAGACGGCCATCTGACCGCCCTCAGCGACCGCTACGCCAACCGCCTGACGATCAAGCGCAACATCCATGGCGACATCAGCCGCCTGGACAACGGCGCCGGGCGCGCCCTGCGCTTGCGTTATGAGCAACGTCACCTGGTTGCCATCGACTACCAGAGCTTTCACCCGGCCCTGACCCTGGACGACGCCTGGCGCACCGAACAGACCCTGGTGGCTTACCGCTACGACGCCCGCTGGCGACTGATCGAGGCGACCAACGCCGCCGGTGAAAGCGAACGCTACGACTACGACGACCAGCACGTCATCCTGCAACGGCAACTGGCCGGCGGTGCGAGTTTCTTCTGGGAGTGGCAAGGGGCAGGCCGCGCAGCCCGCTGCGTGCGGCACTGGGCCTCGTTTGCGCAGATGGACAGCCGCTACACCTGGGGCGAGGACGGGCAGGTCACGGTCCAGCACCTTGATGGCAGCCAGGAGGTGTACGTCCACGACGAGCGGGCACGGCTGGTGCGCAAGGTCGAGCCCGATGGCGGCGAGCACCTCAAGGCCTATGACCCCCAGGGCCGGCTGATCGCCGAACAGGACCCGCTGGGCGCCGTCACCGAATACCGCTACGACGAAGCCGGACGGCTGGTGGCGCTGATTCCGCCGGACGAGGAACCGACGTCCTACGAATACCGCCACGGTTTCCTGCGTGCCCGTTCGCGCGGCAAGGCCGTGTGGCAATACCGGCGCAACGCCCAGGGCGATGTGATCGAGGCCATCGATCCGCACGGCCAGAGCACCGGCTATGACTACGATGCCCAGGGGCAGTTGCTGGCGATCCGTTACCCCGACGGTAGCGAGCATCGGTTTACCCGCAATCAACTGGGCCAACTGACCGAAGAAACCCTGCCTGACACGGGGCGCCGGTGTTTTTCCTACGACGCCCTGGGGCGTTTGCTGACCCGCCAGGACGAACACGGCGCCCTCACGCACTACCAGTGGGACGCGGTGGGCCGCCTGCTCGAAACCACCTTGCCAGGTGGTACGACCCGCGCCTGGCGCTACAACGCCTACGGCAAGGTCACCGCCGAGCGCGATGAGCTGGGGCGGACCACCCGCTATGAATACGCCGACGACCTGCACCTGATCAGCCGTCGGCTCAACCCCGACGGCAGCGAACTGAAGTATCGCTACGACTCGGCGCGGCTGTTGCTGACTGAAATCGAAAACGAATCCGGCGAAAAATATCAGCTGGACTACACGCCTAACGGATTGATCCGACAGCAGATCGGCTTTGACGGCCAACGCACCGCCTACGCCTACGACCTCAATGGCCACCTGCTGGAGAAAACCGAGCACGGCGCGGACGGCGCCCAATGGGTCACCCGCTACCAGCGCGACGGGGCCGGGCGGCTGCTGGTCAAGACCTTGCCCGACGGCCAGGCCATCGAATACCGCTACGACGGGCTGGGCCGGCTGGTCCACGTCAACGATGGCACCGATCACCCGCTGGCCTTCGAATACGACGCCCAGGACCGGCTGATCAGCGAACACCAGGGCTGGGGCACCCTGCGTTATCGCTACGACGCCTGCGGACGCCTCAACCACCTGCGTCTGCCGGACAACAGCCAGCTCGACTACCACCACGCCCGGGGCGGCGCGCTGACGGCCATCGACCTGAACGGCTCACGCCTCACCGAACACCAGCTCAGCGGCGGGCGCGAACGCCAGCGCCGCCAAGGCCTGCTGCTCAGCCAGTACGACTACGACGAACAAGGCCGGCTCAAGGCCCAGACGGTGTGGCAGAACCAGCAGCAACTGTTCTGGCGCGATTATGCCTACAGCGCCAATGGCAACCTGCAGTCCATTTCCGACAAGCGCAACCGCCGCCATTACCAATACGACCCGCTGGATCGCCTGATCGGCATCGACTATTCCCACAGCGAGCCGCCGGAACACTTCGCCCACGACCCGGCCGGCAACCTGCTGATGCAGGACCGCCCCGGCCCCACCCGCCTCAAGGGCAACCGCCTGCTGATGGAGGGCGACCGCCACTACGACTACGACGCCTTCGGCAACCTGATCCGCGAACGGCGCGGCAAGGCCCAGTGCCTCGTCAGCGAATACCGCTACGACAGCCAACACCGGCTGATCGGCGTCACCACGGCGCACGGGCGCGAAACGTCCTACCGCTACGACGCTTTCGGCCGACGCATCAGCAAGACCGTGGACGGCCTGACCACGGAATTTTTCTGGCAGGGCGACCAGGTCGTCGCCGAAAGCAGCCCGCGCCACCACCGCAGCTACGTCTACGAACCGGGCACCTTCCGCCCCCTGGCCCTGCTCGACGGCAAAGGCCCGAACGCCTGCCCGTTCTACTACCACCTCGACCACCTGGGCACGCCCCAGGAGCTGACCAACTACGGCGGCACCATCGTCTGGTCGGCACGCTACAGCGGCTACGGCAAAACCACCGAACTGGTCCACGGCGGCGGCGAACAGCTGGAACAACCGTTGCGTTTCCAGGGCCAATACTTCGACCCCGAAAGCGGCCTGCACTACAACCGGCACCGCTACTACAATCCGGAAACCGGCCGCTACCTGACGCCTGACCCGAGCAAACTGGCGGGTGGCCTCAACGGGTATCGCTACACCCTGAACCCGACGGGGTGGGTGGATCCGTTGGGGTTGGTGGATTGTCCGGGGAAGGGTGGGTGCCGGTCGGCGGTTGGTAGTCAGGATCCGGCGGCTAAGGTTGGGGTGGATGAGGGTGAGCCGGCGCTGCCGATGACGGCGGAGCAGCGGCGGGCGCGGATTGACGCGTTTGGGGAGGCAAATGCTAAGAGACGGGTGGTTGCTATGGAAGAAAAATACCGTATGCATACTGTTGAAAAACACAGTTCGGAAATATCAGACGTAGCGCTAAAACAGCGTGCCATTAACGGTGCGAATCCGCACACGGGTGAAGTTCCCAAGGGAGCTAATGGAAGCCTAAGCTCCCAATTCAGCAACTGGCGAATTCATTTGAATGCGCTAAATAAAGCTATGACAAGAGAAAAGCTTGGACTGGATCCGTTTACTGGCGTGGACCACAAAAACGATAGAGTTGTCAGGCAGGAGTTGTCGGGAGCAGGTCGTGGCTACAAACCAAATAAAAAAGATAAGCAAAATCCTAAGTTGAACGAGGATTTAAATTGGTTTGAAGTGAAGTTTAATAAAGATGGCGTACCTTACACTGGATTTCCTACGGAGAAAAAATGATGCTGATGCACCCTTTTATAAATGAGGAGTTTGTTCCTGATCTGACGTGGTTTATTGGTCAATTTGATGTGTATGACCGTGAAGAAACACTCGGGGCAATACTGGAAGTCTACAATCCTGAGAATAAGCGTGACAGATCAGAGTTGATTGTTAAATATGGCCTGAATTTAGAGTGCCTGTCCTATAGGCATAAATATGTATTGGTGAGGTTTTTGGGTGACAAGCTTAATGATCCGGATTTTGACTTTAAAAGTTTGTTTGAGATAGACGAAGATTGCGCGGGTAGCTGGCCTCGAGGGGAATGGTACAACTTACAAAGTCCTAAAGAATTTCTTCAGGATGTTTATGTGTTGGCAAAAGAAACTTGGAAAGAAGATCTCAAAAAAGCCGCTCTTGAAGATCCATCTACGTGGTAGGCCACAGGGTTAACGCCAAGCGTTCGGGCCGTGGTGAATGGGGAGTCCGCTCACACCGACAACCCCACCACAACCTCCCGCCCAGCCAAACCATCAACCAAGTACACGCTCCCCCCCAAAATCTCTTTGGCATGATGCTTGGCCTGCGAAGCCAGTTCCGCCAACTGGCTGGCATCCAGTTCCCCACAGGCTTCAGCCCGCAAATGCACCACCCCAATCGACAGCGACAGCAAGGCAAATTCCTGTCGAACGCCCTGCCGATTCAGCGCGGTGAAGCAGCCGGCTTCCAGATGCTCGGGGCGGTAGAAGCGGCGGCAGTGGGTCTGGAAGTCGCTCAGTAATTGATTCAGGCGTTTGCGCCAGTCTTCCGGACCGAGGACCAGCAGGAAGTCGTCGCCGCCGATGTGACCGACGAAGTCGCGGCTGGGATCGATGCGTTCGTTCAGGCATTGGGCCAGGCACAGCAGGACTTCGTCGCCGCGACCGTAGCCGTAGATGTCGTTGAAGGGTTTGAAGCTGTCGATGTCCACGTAGCAGATCACTGATTCCTGTCGTTGTTGCAGCAGGCGTGTCAGGCATTGTTGGATCGGCACGTTACCCGGCAGCAGGGTCAGCGGGTTGGCGTAGCGGGCCTGTTGGATTTTCAGTTCGGTGATGAGCTTGAGCACGTCGATCACCCGGCCCAGGCCCAGGTAACTACCGTTGAGGGTGATGATGAAGTCTTCTTCTATGCGTTGTCGGGCGCGGCTGGTGATGAGGCGGCTGACTTGTTGCAGCGACTGGTTCAGTTCCACCGCCAGGAAGTCATCGCTCATCAGGCGGCTGATGGGTTTGCGGGCGAACAGATCGGTGGCGAAGGGTTTGAGCAAGGCATCCGAAAGGGAGTGACGATGGACGATGCCGCAGGGTTGTTCCTGATCGTCCAGTACCGCCAGGGAGTTGAGGTTGGCCTGGCGCCGAAACGCCTCAAGCACGGTGGCCGTCGGCGTATCGTGGGCCACCGCCGGTTGTTCGTTGAGCAGCGCCCCGAGGTCGTTGACTTCGTCGGTCAATGCCACCGCGCCGGCGTCCTGCCGGGGCATCAGCGCCCTGGCGTCACGGGAGGGCTGCTCCTGTGGGCGAGCGAGCAGATAACCCTGAACCAGATCGACGCCCATCTCTATCAATACCGCCAGTTCTTCCGGCAGTTCGATTCCCTCGGCAATCACCTGGGCGCGGGAAGCCCGGGCGATTTTCAGGATCGAGCCGACAAATTCGCGCTTGAGGGCGTCCTGGTGAATACCGTCGATGAAGTGCCGGTCGATCTTCACATAATCGGGGCGCAATTCGGACCACAGCCGCAGGCTCGAATACCCGGCGCCCAGATCGTCCAGGGCGATGGAGAAACCCATGGCCCGATAATGATGCAGGGCGGTTTGCAGGAGTTGGAAGTCGTCGATCGGTGTTTGTTCGGTCAGTTCGATCACCACCTGGCTGGGCGGGATGCCGAAATCTTGCAGCAGTTGCAAGGTGCGTCCGGTCTGGTGGGCGGCTTCGAGCAGGGATTCGGGCGAGACGTTGAGGAACAGCTTGCCCGGCAGTTTCTGCTCATTGAAACGTTGGCAGGCGCTGCGTCGGCAGGCCAGTTCCAGCTCACTGAGGCGTCCGGCCTGGCGGGCCACCGAAAGTAGGGCGATGGGCGAGTGCAGCGGGCTGTTGGACGGGCCCCGGGTCAGGGCTTCATAACCGACGATGCGCCGTTCGGAAAGGCAAATGATGGGTTGGAACAGGCTGTGTAAACCGCTTTGAGCCAGGATCGAACTCAAGGCACTCAGCTGTTCTGTCGTGGTCATGGCAATCTCTGGCGATAAAAAAAGGACTGGGCGCCACCCGTTCAAGGGAGCGCCCGGTCCTGTATTTCACGACAGAATGATGTCAGTTTGATGACGCTCCGGGGAGCGTCAGCATTAAATGGCCATCATGTCAGTGCTTGGCAATCGCCGTGTTGAGTTTCAGGTAATCGATGAGGATACGACCGGTCTCGCTCAGGTAGGCATCGTCTTCCGGTTTGGTTTTTTCCGGCTCGGCGATCAGGTCTTCATCCTCTTTCTTCAGTTCCTTGAGCGGCTCTTCACCCTTGGCCTTGCGTCGCAGGTTTTCCATGGTCAGTTGCTTGGCTTCGATGTCGGCATGCTGTGCGCGACGCTCGGCTTCGTTGAGGGTGACGGTTTTCTCCAGCATCAACTTCTGCGCCAAAGCCAGCTTGTCGCGAATGAAGACAAACTCCGCGTCCTGGGACGTGCGAGCGTCATGATCGGACTTGAGTTGCGCCAGGAATGGCTTGAACGGATCCACCGCCGGCTTGATCGCAGGCCGGATGGTGTCCCACGGCATGGCCTCGGGTAGGGCGCTTTCACCGATTTCCTTGGTGTCGATGATCGACGGGTAATCGATGTCCGGCAGTACACCCTGGTGCTGGGTGCTCTGGCCGGAAACCCGGTAGAACTTGGCCAGGGTCAGCTTCAGTTCGCCATGGTTGAGCGGCTGGATGGTCTGCACGGTGCCTTTGCCGAAGGTCTGGCCGCCGATGATCAGTGCCCGGTGATAGTCCTGCATGGCGCCGGCGAAGATCTCCGAGGCCGATGCTGACAGACGGTTGACCAGCAAGGCCATCGGGCCCTTGTAGAATGCCCCCGGATTTTCATCCTCGAGCACATCCACGCGGCCATCGGCGTTACGCACGAGCACGGTCGGGCCCTTGTCGATGAACAGGCTGGTCAGTTCCGTAGCTTCCTGGAGGGAGCCGCCGCCGTTGTTGCGCAAGTCGATGACGACACCGTCGACTTTTTCTTTTTGCAACTCGGTCAGCAGCTTCTTCACATCGCGCGTGGTGCTCTTGTAGTTCGGATCACCGGCGCGGAAGGCCTTGAAGTCCAGGTAGAAGGCCGGGATCTCGATCACACCGAGCTTGTAGTCCTTGCCGTCCTGTTTCAGTTTGAGGACGGATTTTTTTGCAGCCTGCTCTTCCAGCTTCACTGCTTCACGGGTGATGGCCACGACTTTGCTGGTCTGGTCGTTCGGCGCATTGCTGGCCGGGATGACTTCCAGGCGCACCACCGAGCCTTTCGGGCCGCGGATCAGCTTGACCACTTCGTCCAGGCGCCAGCCGACCACGTCGACCATTTCCTTGTTGCCCTGGGCGACACCAATGATCTTGTCCGCCGGGCCGACCTGTTTAGTCTTGTCGGCAGGTCCTGCCGGCACCAGGCGCACGATCTTCACTTGATCGTTGTCGCTCTGCAGCACCGCGCCGATGCCTTCCAGGGACAGGCTCATGTTGATGTCGAAGTTTTCCGCATTATCGGGCGACAGATAATTGGTGTGCGGGTCGTAGGACATGGCGAAGGTATTGATGTACGCCTGGAAGATATCTTCGGCGCGAGTCTGGTCCAGACGGGCCAATTGGTTCTTGTAGCGTTTGGTCAGGGTTTCCTGGATCTGCTTGGAGTCCTTGCCGGCGATCTTCATGCGCAACACTTCGTCCTTGACGCGTTTGCGCCACAGGTCGTCAAGTTCAGCGGTGCTTCTGAGCCAGGCGGCGTCCTTGCGATCCACCTGCAAGGTTTCTTTGGTATTGAAGTCGATCTTGTCGACGCCTTTGTTCAACTCGGCAAGGGTGTAATCCAGACGCGCCTTCACGCGATCCAGGTAGCGCTTGTAGATGATGAACCCGGCGTTCAGGTCGCCGCTCTTGAGGAAATCGTCGAACTGGGTTTTCCACTTGTCGAATTCAGCGATGTCGCTGGCCAAGAAATAGCTGCGCGAGGGATCAAGCAGCTTCAGGTAGCTGTCGTAGATGATGACCGAGCGCGCGTCATCGAGCGGCGGCTTGCTGTAATGATGGCGCTTGAGCAATTCAACGACGTTGAGGCTGGCAATCACCTCGTCGCGATCGGGCTGAAGCTTGTCCCAGCTATTGGCTGCGAACGTATCGCTCGACAGCGGCAACAGACCGAGGCCAATGACAAGCGCGAGGGCGGTGCTGGGGAACAGGTGCTTCATGCTGATTCGACGCAGGGACAATTGATAACGCATATTAGGCCGTCTTTGAAGTCGCCGGTTCCATGTGGCCCGGGCGCATAATGCAAGAAAGCCCGGCGTTACAGCAGCGGGCCCAGTCGAGACTCACTATGGAGGCACCGTGAAAGCATTGCAAGGCGTTGAAGGCCAAGTGGTATGGGCAGATGAGCCAAGTCCGACGTGTGATGTAGGGCAAGTCCGCATCCGTGTGGCGGCCGCCGGTCTGAATCGAGCCGATTTGTTACAAAAGGCCGGACATTATCCGCCGCCGCCCGGTGCCAGTCAGGTGCTGGGCCTGGAGTGCGCCGGGGTGATCAGCGAGGTCGGAGCGGGCTCCTCGTGGCAGATTGGCGATCGCGTTTGCGCCCTGCTGGCCGGCGGCGGGATGGCCGAAGAGGTGGTGGTCGATGGCCGGCATGTCCTGCCGGTGCCCGAAGGGTTATCCCTGGCTGAGGCGGCCGCGCTGCCTGAGGTTTACAGCACCGCGTGGCTCAATCTGTTTCAGCTGGCTGCACTCAAACCGGGGGAAAAAGTGCTGTTGCACGCCGGTGCCAGTGGTGTCGGTTCGGCCGCGATCCAGTTGTGCAAAGCCTTCGGCAACCCGTGCTGGGTCAGCGTCGGTTCGGCTGATCGTCTGAGTTATTGCGAGGCGCTGGGGGCCCAGGGCGGCGTGATACGCACCGATGGCCTCGAGAGCCTGAACGACTTCGCCCCCTTCGATGTGATCCTCGATCCGGTGGGCGCGAACTACGCTGCGTTGAACGTGAAACTTTTGTCAGTTGACGGCCGTTGGGTGTTGATCGGCCTGATGGGCGGGCGCTCGACCGAACTCGATCTGGCGCAGGTACTGGGCAAGCGTATCCAATTGCTCGGCTCGACCTTGCGCAGTCGTGACGATCAGTTCAAGGCCGACCTGATCAGTGAGCTGGGGCACCAGGTGTGGCCGCTGTTCACCGACAAACGCCTGAGCCCGCAACTGGCCAGGACCTTTGCGATCAAGGATGCCGAAGCGGCGTTTGCCGAGCTGGCGAGCAACAAGGTGTCAGGAAAGTTGGTGTTGGTGATCGATGAAAGCCTGGGCTGATTCCGGGGAGTCGAACCCAGGCTTTGCGGTGCCGCCTGAATGTGGAAAACCACGTGCTGCTAAAGGGTTGACCTAGAGGTTAACCCTTAGGACCTGAGAGAACATCCGTTGCTCGTTGCTGTTTTTACGGACAATCGAGTAGTTGATCAGGACGGTTTTTCCGCTGTTTTCGGATACCCAGGCACTGGGAATGTCAAAAACGTTGGCTTGGCCGGACGTCACATCCTGGTTTTCAGTATCGTGGGTGGTGACACCGGCCCAACGAACCCTGACGGTGTAGCCTGTCTCACCGCCGTAGTTCACGCTAACCTTCAAGTTGGAATAACTCGGTGCCGGTAATGGATCCACCGCTTGCGGGTCGATATGCAGCGTCAACCTGTCTGACTCTATCGTCTCGCCAATCCCTTTTTCCTTGACGGAATAGCCGACCACGACAGATCGACCGATATTGTCGACGACTTCCAGACGAGGAATCGGGATCAGTCTTTTCCCGGGGGGATCACCCACTTCGATAATTGGACTGTTGTAGTTGACCCGACCCTGCCAGCGCGCCCGGATGGTATCGGTAGCATGCATACCGGTGTAGTGAGGTACTTCAACATCCACATACGTGTCGGTGTAGATATCACTCATTTTCAGATGGTCGCCCGCTGCGTTATAGGCTTTGGGAACCTTGGGTTTGAGTTTCCCCGGGGTGATGGGAAGGACAGCCTGGTCCGCGGCGTTATAGACAAACGTGGCATCTGCAGACGGGGTGCCGGGTATGGTCAGACGAATGATGGGGACCACCATGCCCCCGGTGCGGTCGTAATATTTCTGTTGGTCGATTTGGGCATTCGCCAGCCCTGTGTCGATGTAGAAGAAGGCCTGAATTGGCAATACTCCGGGCTCATTTTCAGGCCAGGCTTTGATGCGCAGCTCGTTGTGATCGGCAAAAGCCTCATCGGGGATCAATGAACGAACCCGAATGGCCTGGTTGAAGCCTTGGACTGCTTCTGCATCCAGGCTGCTCGTTACCATAAAGGCGCAGGAGTGCGCGGTTCTATATTGAGAGACCTTTCGATAATGGGCCACCCATTGTTCCGCGGTGGTAATGTTTTGTTCTCGACAAGGCGTGCTGTCAGCAAATACTCGCGGAGGCACGATACTGTCTCTGCATCCATACTGCCCCGCGGCATCGCGATAAAACGTAGCGCCGTCGAGTGGAAAGTAACAGATAACTTCGGGTTTTATTTTTCCGGCGGGGGCGTTGAGATAAGGATAGAAAATCAAGCCATTGACACCATACCAGGGGGTGCGAACAAACTTTGTATCGGCTCTCAAATAAGAAAATGAGACTGCGTCGGTTTTTCTTGAGAAGTCGCTATGATCCCATGGATCGTAATTATTGCTGGTTTTAGTGATGCGTAGCGTTACCCCTGAGCAGAGAAAGGCTGGTGTGGTGGGCGTGCCGCAGTTGGCGGCGGTATTGTGATACGCCGTGGTCAGCTTTCGGGCTGTTTCCTCACCGGAGCGTTCATAACTACTGGAAGACTGAATGTCGGGTGGTGGCGACGGCAGTTGAGTTGCGCAACCAAATAATACGGCGAGCGCGAGGGCCGTAAGTGCCTTTATGCTGGTGTGGGTAAAAATCCACTGTTCAAGGTACTTGTTCATGAGGGCTCCCGTCGCGGGGCGACTGTCTAGTAAAAACAGGGCGTGGAGTTATTAACCTGCGGATACAGCCATGCGTCTACTGTTAGAAATAACAGGTCAAAGGAAGAACACGCGCCATCTGTCGGTTAGTCTGAGCGACCTGTAAAGTCTGACAGTAGACATCGCATAAAAAACGCTTTAGAGAAGTTTCGAGAGTAATAGATGTCTCTCTGATTAGTGTCCTGACAGAAGAGATGTTGTGATGACTGCAAAGTGACTCCGCATGATCCATGAACATATTGGCTCAGTAAAAAACGCATGCCCCAGCAGGCTTGAATGGCACCCTCATGCCTATCGCCGGAGGCTTCCACCTCTGACCGGCGAACCCAGGCAAACCGACCTTTGGTCGGCAGCCCATAGCCGATGCGCGCACCCTGCTAGCGTTAACTAATGGAGGGATGGGGGTAACCGCAGCTTTCATTTCACCCGCCAGGTGAAGAGGTTGATCATGACCATCGCCGAATGGCGCATGCAGGGCGTCGAATTCATTGCCTGCAACTGCAATTGGGGCTGTCCCTGTCAATTCGACGCGCCACCGACCCATGGCCACTGCCACGCGGTGGCGTCGATGCGAGTGGAACGCGGGTATTTCAATCAAGTGGCGTTGGGAGGCTTGTGTTGGGCCGCCACCTTCGCTTGGCCGGGCGCCATCCATGAGGGCAACGGCAGTTGTCAGGTGTTCATCGATGAACGCGCCGACGAGGCGCAACGCCAGGCTCTGTTGACCATCCTCTCTGGCCTGGAGAGCGACCCCGGGGCCAACGTGTTTCAGGTGTTCAGCAGCACCATGAGTGAAATGTTCGAACCGCAGTTCGTGCCCATCACCTTGTCCATCGATGTCGATCAGCGTTTGGCGCACCTGGACATTCCCGGCGTATTGCAGGCCAGCGGCGAGCCGATCCGCAGCCCGATCGACGGTTCACCTCATCGAGTCCGCCTGTCCCTGCCCAACGGCTTCGAGTTCCTTGAGGCTGAAGTGGCCAGTGGCAGCTACCAGACGCATTCAGCGCTCAAGCTTCAATCCCAGGACAGCCATAGCCATCTCGCCCACGTGCATTTCACCGGTCATGGCATAGAGCCGTAAAGATGGCAGAACCCCAGGCGGCGGCGCAGAGCAAGCGACTGACAGGCGAGCAGTTGTTGTTCCTGCTCTGCCTGCTCGCGCTGACCGCCTTGGCCTGGCTGATACTGCTGCAGATGGCCCGTGACATGAGTGCGCCGGGCGGCATGGCCGATGCGGCAATGGCCGGTATGCTCATGCCCTGGAGCCTGGGCGATGCGCTGCTGATGTTCGCCATGTGGGCAGTGATGATGATCGGCATGATGTTGCCCAGCGCCTTGCCCATGCTGCTGATCTACCAGCAGATGCTGCGCAAGCGCATGCCGGCACCGCAGCGACACCTGGCCCTGCTGCTGTTCTGCAGCGCCTATGGCCTGGTCTGGGTTGGTTTCGCCCTGGGCGCCACGGCGCTGCAATGGGCGCTCGAGCGGCTGGCCTTGCTCAGTCCGGGGATGCGCAGCAGCAGTACCGCGCTGGGCGCTGGCCTGCTGCTGGTCGCAGGCATCTATCAGTGGTCGCCAAGCAAGGCGGTCTGCCTTGAGCATTGTCGCGGGCCGCTGCATTTTCTTCTCGGCTACTGGCGCCCCGGCGTGCTCGGCGGCTGGCGCATGGGGCTGGCCCATGGCGCTTACTGCCTGGGCTGCTGCTGGGCCCTGATGGGCCTGCTGTTCGTGGTCGGCGTAATGAACCTGCTCTGGGTGGCAGTGATCGGTGCCTTCATCCTGCTGGAGAAGAACCTGCGGCAGGGACTCTGGCTCAGTCGTATCTGCGGTGTGTTGTTGCTCGGCTGGAGCCTGTGGCTGCTGCTGGGCTAGGCTAAACCTGTGTGGGAGCGAGCCTGCTCGCGATTGCGATGGATCAGCAGGCATTGATTTAACTGACACACCGCAATCGCGAGCAGGCTCGCTCCCACAGGGGCTTATTTCCAGGTATGAATCGGCCACCCGGCCGATTCGGCATGGGCCTTCAACACCGCATCCGGGTTTACCACATGAGGGAAGTCCACCCGCTGTAGCAACGGCAGGTCGTTGCGCGAGTCGGAATAGAAACTTGCGCCCTCAAGGTTTTCTTCCTCGGCATCCAGCCAGTCCAGCAGCCGTGCGATCTTGCCTTCGCGATAGGTCAGGGTGCCGACGGTCTTGCCGCTGTACACCCCATGACTCACCTCAAGCTCAATCGCCAGGATCTCATCGATGCCCAGCCGTTCGGCAATCGGCTTGACCAGGTGCGTGCCGGAGGCGGAGATCACCAGGATCCGGTCACCGGCCTTGCGGTGTTCGGCGATGGTTTTGGTGGCGTCGCTGAAGATGATCGGTTCGATGAAGTCTTCCACCCACGGCGTCACCAGGTGTTCGATTTCTTCCGGGGTGCGGCCGATCATCGGTTCCAGGCTGAAGTCCATGTATTCTTCCATGCGCAGCTTGCCGTGGCTGTAGGCGTCCATCAGCTCATTGTTGCGACGCATGAACGACTCTGGATCGACCCAGCCCAGGCGCCCCATCTGCTCGCTCCAGAGGGTGGCGCAATCGCCGTGGATCAGGGTTTCGTCCAGATCAAAAATTGCCAGGGCCATCAGCGCATTTCCCTTTTCAAAATCAACTTCAAAATCAATAAAGCCATCAGGCTACCTCACACAGCGCCGTCGAATCGATGGAAAGTGACAGTCGTGTGCCATCGGGGTGCAAATCGGCGGCGGAACGATTGAGCACGTCGACCACCAGCTCTACGCCGCGAGCCTCGACCCGGTAGCGGATCACGTTGCCCAGCAGGCTGTGGCTGCGGATCAGGGCATCGGGCTCGCCGCTGCGGCTCAGTTCAATGGCCTCCGGGCGAATGGCGATGCGACCGGTCACTGGCCGTTGCAGCAGTTTGCTGGCGCTGTCGGCGTCCAGCAGGTTGTAGTTGCCGATGAAGCCGGCGGCAAAGACATCGACCGGCGCAGTGTAAAGGGTTTCGGCATCGCCGCTTTGTACGATCTTTCCCTGGTTCATCAGGAAAATCCGGTCGGACATGGTCAGCGCTTCTTCCTGATCGTGTGTGACGAAGATCGTGGTCAGGCCCAGTTCGCGTTGTATCTGTCGGATCTGCTCGCGCAAATGTTTGCGAATCCGCGCATCCAGGGCCGACAGCGGCTCGTCCAGCAGCAACAGGCGCGGGCGGGTCACCAGGGAGCGGGCCAGGGCCACGCGCTGGCATTGGCCGCCGGAAAGTTGATGGGGGTAGCGAGCGGCGAAGTCGTGCAGCTCCACCAGCCGCAAAATATCCAGTACCCGTTGGCGGCTGTCCTCGGTCGCAACCTTTTGCATGCGCAGGCCGAAGGCGACGTTCTGTTCCACGGTCATGTTGGGAAACAAGGCGTAGCTCTGGAACACCATGCCGATCCCGCGCTTCTGCGGGCTCAGCGGGACGATGTCCTGTCCGTCCAAAAGGATCTGTCCGGCATCCACCGCGGTCAGGCCGGCAATGCAGCGCAGCAGTGTGGACTTGCCGCAGCCGGAAGGGCCGAGGAGGGTGACGAACTCGCCCTTGTGGATTTCGCAATTTATGTCGCTGAACACCGGTGTGCCGGCATAGCTTTTTTGCAGGTGTTGGACGCTGACGTAGCTCATTGGCTTTTGTCCTTGTTCAAGATGTTGGCCGCCCAGGTCAGGACCAGTACGAAGAAGAAGTAGGAAATCACCAGCGCACTGGTGAAGTGACCGCTGCTGTTGCGCATGTTGTTCAGGTACACCTGCAGGGTTTCATAGCGAGTGCCGACGAGAATGTTGGCAAACACGAACTCACCGAACAGAAACGAGAAAGACAGCAGCAACGCCACCATCAAGCCCTTGCGCAAGTTCGGCAGTACCACCAGCAAAGCCGCCTGGAACGTGCTGGCGCCTAGCAGTTGGGCGGCGTCCATGAGGTCGCGCAGGTTGATGGCTTGCAGGTTGTTGGTGATCGCCCGATACATGAATGGCAGGGCAACGGTGAAGTAGCAACCGATCAGGATCCACGGCGTGCCCACCATCGCCAGCGGCCCGGAACCGTAGAGTTGCAACAGCCCCACTGAAGACACCACCGGCGGCACCGCGAAGGGCAGCAGGATGAGGATGTTCATCAGTGCGTCGAGCTTTGGAAAGTGGTAATGCACCACAAACAGCAGGGGCAGGATCAACACCACGGACAGCACCAGCGCCCCGACGCAGACGATCAGCGATTGGCCGAAGGCGTTGAGAAAGCGCGGATCGCTCCACAGCTGCACGTACCACTTGAAGGTGAAACCGCTGGGCAGCACGGTGGCCGACCAACTGCTGGCGATGGAGTAGATCAGCGTGCCGGCCAGGGGCAACAGCAGGATGGCGAACAGCAAATACACCACCAGCCGATGATAGAGCCCGGCAGAGCTCGATTCAGCGCGAGACATGGTAGCTCCTCTTGAGCAGCAACTGATGGACGACGGTCACCAGGGTCATCAGCGCCACCAGCACCACGGCCAGGGCGCTGGCCATGTTCGGGTCAAGGGAGATGTCCCCGGAGACCATGGCGGCGATGCGAATCGGCAGGACGTTGAAGTTACCGGTGGTTAGCGCATACACCGTGGCGTAGGCACCGAGCGCATTGGCCAGCAGGATCACGAACGTGCCCAGCAGCGCCGGGGTCAGCACCGGCAAGCCGATGTGCCGCCAGAACTGCCAGCCGTTGGCGCCCAGCAGCGCAGCGGATTCGCGCCAGTCCTCGCGCAGCGCGTCGAAGGCCGGGTAGAGCAGCAGTACGCCCAGGGGAATCTGGAAGTAGGTGTAGAGGATGATCAGCCCGGTTTTCGAGTACAGGTTGAAATCTTCAATGATCCCCGCCTGTTTGAGCATGATCGTGATGCTGCCGTTGAACCCCAGCAAAATGATGAAGGCGAAGGCCAGGGGCACGCCGGCGAAGTTGCTGGTCATGTTGGCGAAGGCGTTGACGAAGTTGCGCAGGCGCGAATCGACCCGACGCAGGGAATAGCTGCCGAGCACGGCGATGATGATGCCGAACACGCTGGACCAGAAACTGATTTCCAGGCTGTGCTGGATCGCTTGGCGGTAGAACTTCGAACTGAAAATCTTGCTGAAATTGGCCAGGCCCCAGCCGAACTCTTCCGATTCCAGGCTGTTGACCAGCACCCAAAGCAGCGGCGCGATCTGGAACACGATGAAGAAAATCGCGAAGGGCACCAGGCACAACGCTGCCAGCCATTTGCCGCGCGTCATGGCATTCACTTGAGCAACTCCTGGCAATAGGGTTTGTCGTGGGCAACGCCGAGCAACTGGCAAATGGTGCCGCACAGTTCGGTCTGTCGGGGTGCGGCGTCGGGGTTGAGGCTGAAGCCGTTGCCCAGCACAAACAGTGGCACTTCCCGTTCTTCAGCCAGCAGGCCGTTGTGGGAGCGGTCGTTGTTCATGCCGTGGTCGGATGTCACCAGCACCTGGTATCCGGCGTCGAGCCAGGCTTGCAGGTAAACCGCCAGGTTGATGTCGGCCGAGCGGGCGCTGTTGCGGTATTGCGGGGTGTCGAGGCCGTGCTTGTGGCCGGCATCGTCGATGTTCATGGGGTGCACCAGCAAAAAATTCGGCAGGTAGCGCTGACGCAGGTGTTCGGCGTCGGCAAACAGATGAGAGTCGGGGTAGTGGTCATTCCAGTAGAAATGCCCGTATTGAATCGGTAGCTCGGGGTTGTCGGTATGACGATCGCGACCGGCCACGAACGGCGAAGCGTTGTAGAGCTCGCTGACCCAGTGATAGGCCGCGGCTGCCGTACTCAAGCCGCCTGCGGTGGCGTAGTGGAAGATACTGCGCTGGTTCGACAGGCGCGAGACATTGTTGTGCACGATCCCGCTGTCGAGGGGCACGACGCCGGTCAGAATGCATTCATAGAGCGGACGGGACAGGGCGGGCAGTTCACATTCCAGTGTGTAGAGCGCCGCGCGTCCTGCGCCGACATAGGCCTGCAAATGCCCCATGGCATGCCGGGCGACCTCGTAGTTGAGGCCGTCGAGCACCACCAGGATGACGTTGTGCTTCATGGGTAGCGGGACTCCGGACAGATACCAGGAAACTCGGATTCACCAGGGACCTGATGTGGAAGCCAGCTTCTGTGGGAGCCGAGCTTGCTCGCGATGAAGGCGACACGGTTCAACTGCAAGACCGTGTCATCGTTCATCGCGAGCAAGCTTTGCTCCCACAGTGCTCGCTCCCACAATTGGATCTCCAGTGGATTTCCAGCGGGAGCTATTGCCTCACTCCATATTGATGATCACTTCTTCCTGCCACTTCTGCGGCAGTGTCTTGGAGGTTTTTTCCCACGCATCCGCATCCTTGATCGGGGTCACGCCTTTGTACTGTTCGTTGGGCAGCAACTTAGCCTTGACCTCTTCAGGCAAGGTCAGGTGCTCGGCGCGGATCGGACGGGCGTTGCCCTTGGCCAGGTTGATCTGACCGGCGTCGCTGAAGATGTATTCGCGAGCCAGTTTGGCGGCGTTCGGGTGCTTGGCGTATTTGTTGATGATGGTGGTGTAGCCGGAGATGACCGAGCCGTCGGATGGAATCAGTACGACGTAATCATCCGGGTTGGCCATCTTGGCCTTGTAGCTCAGGCCGTTGAAGTCCCAGACCACGCCGACCTCGACTTCACCTTTCTCCATGGTGGCGATGGTCGGGTTGGCCATGGACAGACGCCCTTGCTTGGCGATCTCGGCGAACATCAACAAGGCCGGTTGAACGTTTTTCTCGTTGCCGCCATTGGCCAGGGCCGCTGCCAGCACACCGTTGGCGGCTTGGGCGGCGGTGCTCACGTCACCAATGGAAACCTTGTATTTGCCGGTTTTCAGGTCAGCCCATTTGGTTGGCACTTCGGAGCCGTGCAACAGCTTCTTGTTAACGATGAAAGCAATGGTGCCGGTGTAGGCCAGGGCCCAGTTGCCGTCCTTGTCCTTGGCCCAGTCCGGAACCTGTTCCCAGGTACTCGGTTTGTAGGGTTGAACCACACCCTGCTTGACCGCGATCGGGCCGAAAGCTGCGCCGACGTCACCGATATCGGCGCTGGCGTTGTCTTTCTCGGCGGCGAACTTGGCGATTTCCTGGGCCGAGCTCATGTCGGTGTCGATGTGTTTCAAGCCATAGATTTTGGCCAGGTCATCCCAGGTGCCTTTCCAGTTCGCCCAGTCATCGGGCATGCCGACGCTGTTCACGGTGCCTTCCGCTTTCGCAGCGGCTTCCAGTGTTTTCAAATCGGTGTCAGCGGCCATGGCAACAGTGCACATGGCAATGGTCGAGCCTAACAGTGATGCCAGGAAAAACTGTTTCATCCGAAGCTCCTATGGGCGTTTTCAACGCTGCGATTGCGGTTGTGTTGGTCTAGGTCAGCAATACCTGAGCCAATGTAGGCGAGCCCTGTGACATTTTGATGTCGGTGCAGGAGATGCCGGCATGCGCCAGGTGGGGGCAAAGTGGCTGCCAACTAAGCGTAGACCATGGTTAACCGGCTGATCTGCAAGGAGTTGGCCGCTAACTTGCAGGGATGGCAATGAACCGTTCGGCGGTTCTGTCATCTACCAGTCATGTGCAGTGCCTAGGCTTGCAAGCATGAGAAACGGATGGATGCTCCATCGATTTCGCCCCGAAAGAGTGCTGGTCTAGTCCAGATAGGTAACGTTGATGCGCATCGAGACAACCAAAGCGGTGACAACCATCGGGCAAGTCCTGCAGGAGCAGCTCGACCATGGCTTGCTGCCGCCCGGTAGCAAGTTGCCGGCCGAGCGCAAGCTCAGTGAATTGTTCGGCACCACACGCATCACCGTGCGCGAAGCGCTGTTGCAGCTCGAAGCCCAGGGGCAGATCTATCGCGAGGAGCGCCGTGGCTGGTTCGTCTCGCCGCCACGCCTGGCCTATAACCTGATGCAGCGCAGCCATTTCCACGCCATGGTGACTGCCCAGGGGCGAGTGCCTTCCACTCAAGTGATCTCGGCCCGTCTGCAGCCGGCTTCGGCAGCAGTGTGTGCCTGGTTGCAATTGCCGGCACTGTCCAGTGTGATCCAGATCTGCCGCGTGCGGCGTATCGATGAGCGGCTGGTGCTGTATGTCGAGCACTACCTGAACCCGCAGTACTTCCCGGACATCCTCGAATTCGACCTCAATCAGTCCATCACCGAGTTGTACGCCCGTCATTACGACTTGCACTACGGCCGGGTGAAGTTCGAGATTGTGCCCACCTCGCTACAGCCTGAAGCGGCGGCGGCGTTGAAAGTCTCGGTTGGCAGCCCTGGCTTGCGGATTGCCCGGGTCAATTATGACCAGCATCAGCGGTTGATCGATTGTGACCTGGAGTTCTGGCGTCACGATGCGATTCACGTGGGGGTGGACGTGCCGGAACAACCGTCGGCTGCCTGAGGTGAGGTCAGATCGACTCGTTGAGTTTGGCCAGGATCCTGAACACCACCGTGGCGAGGATCAACAACATGCCGATCCACATGGCAAACACCCCGACGTTCTTGTCTCGGAAGTTGAAGCCGATGGCCAGCAGGATCATGCCGGCGATGATGGGCACCAGCATGGCATTGAACGCAGACATCGGAATCATGGCGACGGCCTTGTCGGAGGGGATAAGGTCAGTCTAGTTGGGGTTTTGCCGGGGTGTGATGATGTATGTCATGGCTCCCCCCAATCCGGAGGCGAGCACTGTTGTGGCGAGGGGATTTATCCCCGCTCGGCTGCGCAGCAGACGCACTTGGGCCGTTACTGACATGTGAAGTATTGCGGTGACTGGGCAAAGGGCTGCTCTGCAGCCCTACGGGGATAAATCCCCTCGCCACAGGGGTAAGCATTTCCCGGTTCAAACAGGTGCTGCTGTGGTTACGGCAACTCACGACAGGCATAAAACGCGCTCAACACCTTCACCAGGTGCGCCAGGTCATGACTGCCGCACAGCTCGCGGATCGAGTGCATGGCGAAGGTCGGCAAACCGATGTCCACCGTGCGTACACCCAACTGACTGGCGGTGATCGGGCCGATGGTCGAGCCGCAGCCCATGTCGCTGCGCACCACGAAGCTCTGCACCGGTACTTCCTCGGCCATGCATAGGTGACGGAAGAACCCGGCGGTTTCGCTGTTGGTGGCGTAGCGCTGGTTGGTGTTGACCTTGATCACGGGCCCGGCATTGAGTTTCGGGCCGTGGTTGGCGTCGTGTTTGTCGGCGTAGTTGGGGTGCACGCCGTGGGCGTTGTCCGCGGAAACCAGCAGGGATTTCTGGATGGTCCGTACGAACTCTTCACCTTCAGGCAGCAAACGACGCAGGGTTTGTTCCAGCATCGGACCGTCGGCGCCACAGGCCGAGCAAGAGCCGACTTCCTCGTGGTCGTTGCACACCAGCACGCAGGTCTCTTCGGTGTCGGCGTTCAACAAGGCTTGCAGGCCGGCGTAGCACGACAGCAGATTGTCCAGGCGCGCGCCGGCAATGAAATCACCATGCAGGCCGATGAGCGCGGCGCTTTGGGTGTCGTAGAAACTCAGCTCGTAATCGAGCACCACGTCCGCATTCAGGCCGTGTTCGCGGGCCAGTTGATCGGTGAGCACGGCGCGGAAGTCGACGCGCTCGTCACCGGCGAACTGGGCGAGAATCGGCGGCAGCTCATTCTGTGGGTTGATCGCCCAGCCCTGGTTGGCTTCGCGATTGAGGTGGATGGCCAGGTTCGGAATCGTGGCGATCGGCGCCTTGAAATCGATCAGCTGGCTTTCGACCTTGCCATCGCGGCGGAAGGTCACGCGCCCGGCCAGGGACAAATCGCGGTCAAACCACGGCGCCAGCAGCGCGCCGCCATAAACTTCCACGCCCAGTTGCCAGAACCCGTGGCGTTGCAGTTCCGGCTGGGGCTTGACCCGCAGGCAGGGGCTGTCGGTGTGGGCGCCAACCAGGCGGATGCCGTCGTGCAGCGGTGAGTTGCGCCCCAGTTTGAAAGCGATGATTGAAGAGTCGTTGCGCGTGACGTAGTAACGACCGTTGGCCTCGGTGGCCCAGGTCTCGCGTTCGTCAAGACGCTGATAACCCTCTGCCTCCAGACGTTGGGCAAGGCTGGCGGTGGCGTGGAACGGGGTGGGGGAGGCCTTGAGAAAGTCGATCAGGCCTTGGTTCAACTCTTCGCGCATAAATAACTCCAGACAGCAATGCGCGGGAGTTTACCGTATTGGGGGGCGATGAGGAGGGTGGCCAGTGATTGATATACGCGTTGAATGTGCCGTCCCCTTCGCGAGCAGGCTCGCTCCCACAGGGGGCTCAGGGTGAACACAAAACTTGTGTACGCCTGTAATCCAATGTGGGAGCGAGCCTGCTCGCGATGGGGGCGACGCGATGTCTCAGAACGGCGCCGGGCACTCGAAGCGTAGGCGTTCGCCGCTTTGCGGGTGGGTGAAGCTGAGCATGCTGGCGTGCAGGCACAGCCGTGGCCACGCAGCGAGGGCCTGGGGGTGGGCGTAGAGGCCGTCGCCCAGGAGCGGATGACCAATGGACAGCATGTGCACGCGCAACTGGTGCGAGCGTCCGGTAATCGGCGTCAGTTCGACCCGGCACCAGTCGCCGCAACGCTCCAGCACGCGCCAGAAGGTCAGGGCGTGCTTGCCCTGCTCATGATCCACCACGTGGCGCGGTTTGGTCGGCGGGTCGTAGCGCAGGGGCAGGTCGATGCTGCCGCTGTCCAGCTCCGGTTGGCCCCAGCACAATGCTGTGTAGGCCTTTTCGGTTTCCCGGTCATGAAACTGCCGAGACAGTTCGCGATGGGTGTCCGGATCCCGGGCCAGCAGGATGATGCCAGAGGTTTCCCAGTCCAGCCGGTGCACGATTCGCGCTTCCGGATAGCCGTTTTCCTGCAGGCGGGTGATCAGGCAGTCTTTGTTGTCGTCGGCCCGGCCGGGCACGGACAGCAGCAGGGTCGGCTTGTCGACCACCAGGACGGCGGCGTCCTGATGGATGATGCGGATGTTGGACAGGGGCATTCAAACAGTCTCGTAACAAACGCCAACGGCGGCTCGGGCCCTTTTTCCTAACCCTGTGGGAAGGACTTTGGGACCCGGAGCCGCCGTGGGCACCTGCAGGATCGATCAGCGATCCGGCAGGGTGATATTGAGTTCCAGAATCGAGCAACTGCCCTGGCTTTCCAGCGCCACATGCACATCATCGGACCCGATGTTGACGTACTTGCGGATCACTTCCACCAGTTCTTTCTGCAAGGCTGGCAGATAATCAGGGGTACTGCGCTGGCCGCGCTCGTGCGCCACGATGATCTGTAGACGCTCTTTCGCGACCGAGGCGGTACTTGGCTTTTTGTTGGCACGAAAGAAGTCAAAAAGATTCATTACCTACCTCCAAACAGGCGCTCGAAGAAACCTTTCTTCGTTACATCGAGGAATCGATGCTCTACGGTTTTGCCCAGCAGGCGATCGACCGCATCGCTGTACGCCTGACCGGCGTCGCTCTGATCGTCGAGAATCACCGGCACACCCGAGTTGGAGGCCTTGAGTACCGCTTGGGATTCAGGAATCACACCCAGCAGGGTAACAGCGAGGATTTCCTTGACGTCTTCGACGCCCAGCATTTCGCCATCGCTGACCCGTTGCGGGTTGTAGCGGGTCAGCAGCAGGTGCTCCTTGATCGGCTCTTCGCCGTTCTCGGCGCGACGGGATTTGCTCGCCAGCAGGCCGAGCATGCGATCGGAGTCGCGTACCGACGAGACTTCCGGGTTGGTCACGACGATCGCTTCGTCAGCGAAGTACATCGCCAGGTGGGCACCTTTCTCGATACCGGCCGGGGAGTCGCACACCACGAACTCAAAGTCTTCCTTGAGCTGCATCAGCACTTTTTCCACGCCTTCCTGGGTCAGCGCGTCTTTGTCGCGGGTCTGGCTGGCGGCCAGCACGTACAGATTCTCAAGGCGCTTGTCCTTGATCAGGGCTTGCTGCAGGTTCGCTTCACCGTTGACCACGTTGACGAAGTCATAGACCACGCGACGCTCGCAACCCATGATCAGGTCCAGGTTACGCAGGCCGACGTCGAAGTCGACGATGACTGTTTTGTGGCCGCGCAGAGCGAGGCCGGTACCGATAGCGGCGCTGGTGGTGGTCTTACCCACACCACCCTTGCCGGATGTAACCACGAGAATCTTGGCCAAGGTGTTTCACCCCTAAGGAAAAAGGACTTTTTCAGCCCCTGAAAAACATCTCTTGAAACTGCTGCAATTGGACAGGCTTGGCTGGAATCGGATGCGGGACGGGGTCTACCTCCGGTAAACACTGCCTTATCCTTTTTCCTACGTCGTTTAAGCCGTTTTCGCTACGTTTTAGAGATGCTTGGAAAATGCGGCAGTATCCGTTAAAGCCGAATGATGTTCAACACGTCGCCCGACAGGCTGACCTGGACACCGGCCCCCCACAGCGGGTCGCGACGCAGATCCTCGGAAACCTTGTACTGCCCGGCGATAGAGACCAGTTCAGCGCTCAACTGCTGACAGAAAATCCTGGCTTTCGTATCGCCCTTGACACCGGCCAGGGCACGGCCACGCATCGGGCCGTATACATGGATGTTGCCATCGGCCAGAAGTTCCGCGCCCGGGCTGACCGAGGACACCACGACCAGATCGCCACCCTGGGCATAGATCTGCTGCCCGCCACGTACCGGAGAGGTGATGACTCGGGTCGGCTTGATGGTCGGTTCTGGTGGCTTTTCCGGCTTTTTCCTGGTCTCGACCGGGCTCAGTTCCAGCACCCGTTCCCGGGCGCCGGAGGGCGGCAGCACCGGAATGTCCACGGCGATGGCGGCGGCGATGTCTTCGATACGGCTGGCCCGGATCGCCAGGGTGCGCAGGCCGTGCTGGCGACAAACCCGCATCAGGCCCGGCAGATCCACGGCACCTTCGCCGGCCGGCAGTTTGTCCAGCGCCAGCACCAACGGGGCATTGCTGAAGAAATTCGGGGCCTGGGCGACTTTTGCCGCCAACTGCCGGTCAAGGCTCTCCAGGTCGTTGCGGGCCAGCTCCAGCACCGTAATGGCGAGCATGCTGCCCTTCAGCTGGAACACGGGATCTTGGTCTAGCGATTCGGTTTGGCTCATGGTCGGCGTACAACGGCTTGTCACTAAAAGTGCCGAGACTTATAACGAGATCGTCCCCGGGCCGCAAGCCGGGTCGAACGATGTAGAATGCGCGGCCCATGTCTTTATGGAAGCTGTAATGGATCGCCCGCGTTTTCGAGCTGCATTTTTTCATCCGCGTTTCTGGCTGCTGTGGTGCGGTCTGGGGCTGTTGTGGCTGATCGTTCAGCTGCCCTATCCGCTGCTGCTGCGCGCCGGTCGTGTATTGGGTGCGCTGATGTATCGTGTGGCCGGCGACAGACGGCGCATCGCCCAGCGCAATCTGGAACTGTGTTTTCCTGAAAAGTCCGCTGCCGAGCGCAAGCGCCTGCTCAAGGAAAATTTTGCCTCCACCGGTATCGCCTTCTTCGAAATGGCCATGAGTTGGTGGTGGTCGCGCTCGCGCTTGGCGAAGCTGGCCCATGTCGAAGGGCTGGAGCATCTCAAGCAGGCCCAGCGCGAGGGCAAAGGGGTGATCCTGATGGCGCTGCACTTCACCACGCTGGAAATCGGCGCGGCATTGCTCGGCCAGCAGCACACCATCGACGGCATGTACCGCGAGCACAAGAACCCGCTGTTTGACTACATCCAGCGTCGCGGGCGCGAGCGGCACAATCTTGATTCCCTGGCGGTGGAACGCGACGACGTGCGTGGCATGCTCAAGCTGCTACGGGCGGGGCGGGCGATCTGGTATGCGCCGGACCAGGACTACGGCGCCAAGCAAAGCGTCTTCGTGCCACTGTTCGGCATCCAGGCCGCGACGGTCACGGCCACCAGCAAGTTCGCTCGCCTGGGCAAGGCACGGGTGGTGCCATTCATCCAGGAACGCCTGGCTGATGGCAGGGGTTACCGTTTGGTGATCCAGGCGCCGCTGGAAGATTTTCCAGGGGAGACCGAAGAGGCCGATTGCATCCGTATCAATCGATGGGTGGAGCAGTCGGTCAGCAGATGCCCCGAGCAATACCTCTGGGCTCACCGGCGCTTCAAGAGTCGTCCGCCGGGCGAGCCGAAGCTGTATGACAAACGCGGTTAAGCCTGTAGTCCACTTAATGAACACGGAGCGTTGCGATGACCCCACTTGAACCGGTGACAGGTTTGATTCTTTCCGGCGGCGGGGCTCGGGCAGCGTATCAAGTGGGGGTATTGGCCGCGATTGCCGAACTGTTGCCGGACGGGGCGGATAACCCGTTCCCGGTGATTGTCGGCACCTCGGCCGGGGCAATCAACGCGGTCAGCCTGGCCAGCGGGGCGATGGACTTCAAAACGGCCATCGAGCGCCTGACTGCCTTCTGGCAAGCGGTGCGCAGCCATCAGGTGATGCGCAGCGACTGGTGGGGCGTGATTGCCCAGGCGACACGTTTTATCAGCCACAGCCTGCTAGGCCTGGGCGCCCGGTTACCAGTGGCGCTGATCGACAGTTCCCCGTTGCGTGAACTTCTCCAGTCTCAATTCCACGCCTCGGGCATCGAACAGGCGATCGCGCAGCAGCAACTGCGGGCCGTGGCGGTGACTGCGTTCGGTTATGAGTCCGGCCAGGCCGTGACCTTCTACCAGGGCCGCGGCACCATCGAATCCTGGCTGCGGCACCGGCGCATCGGCGTGCCGACCCAGTTGTCGGTGGAACACCTGCTCGCCAGTTCGGCGATCCCCCTGCTATTCGCGCCGGTCAGGATCGGCCCGGAATATTTCGGCGACGGCGCGGTGCGTCAATCGGCTCCCATCAGCCCGGCCCTGCACCTGGGGGCCAATCGCGTGCTGGTCATCGGGGTCAGCGGCAATCCGCGTGGCCTTGGTTCGCCAGAGCCGTTGCAGCGCAGTTACACCGGCCAGCAACCGACCCTGGCGCAGATCGGTGGTCACATGCTCAACAGTACGTTCATTGACAGCCTGGAAAGCGACATCGAGTTGTTGGAGCGTCTGAATGGCTTCAGTCATCTGCTGCCCGATGACGTGCCGGCTCATGCGCTGGGCGCGGCGCCGGTGGAGGTGTTGGTGATTTCGCCGAGCCAGCCGATCGACGAAATCGCCGCCCGCCATCGCCTGGAATTGCCCCGCGCGCTGCGCATGTTCCTGCGCGGGCCGGGCGCGACCAAGACCAGCGGCGCCGGGGTACTGAGTTATCTGCTGTTCGAAGCGGGCTATTGCAGTGAACTGATCGAGCTGGGACGCCAGGATGCGTTGGCCCAGCGCGAGGAGTTAAGCCGGTTCTTGCGGGTGACGGCGGCGTGATGCAGTAGTCTCCAGCGCCATCGCGAGCAGGCTCGCTCCCACAAGATTCCCTGAGCATCGAGGATCGATGTGGATCAGAAATGATACTTCAGCAAGAAGCTGGTATTGCTCTGATTGGTCTTGAAGCCTTCGCTGTCTTCGATCCCGTATTTGTTCTTCCAGTAGTCGTATTCCACACCCACATACAACTGTTTGGCGCCCAGCTTCAGTGCCTTGCCCAAGTCATACTTGATCTGCGGGTTGATGTGCAGGTTGGCGTGGTAGGTGCCTTTGGAGTTGCTGTCGTTGTCCACCACCCAGTCGATGAAGCCGTCGATCAGGATGTCGGATGAGCCCACCGGGAGGGTGTAGGCCCAGGTCGGTGTAATCTGCCAGACGTTGTCGCCAGCGCGCGGACCTTCGGTCTGGCGGTTGTAGAAATTCAACTGGAAGTAATCGAAACCGGGAATCGCCAGGTCGAAGCCCGGACCGATCAGGTATGACTCGTTGTCACCTTCACCGAACTCATAGGTCATGGCCAGCAACACATCTTTGATCGGACCCAGTTCCAGCTTCTGGTCGAAGATTTTGCCGAACGACAGGCGTGGGCTGAACTCACCGTAGTAGGTGTTCGGGCCGGAATTGCTGTCGTCCTGGCCGTTGTAGAAAATCCGGTCGAGGAAGAAGAAGTTGTCGCCGTATTTCCAGGCATCGGCGTGCTCGAAGGTCACGGTTTGCTGGATGCGCGGGTTGACCTGGAAGTCCTTGCCATAGAGGTAGGTCAGGCTGTTGTTCTGCCATTGGAACAGCTCGTCGGCCATCGCTTGGCCAGCGGTCAGCAAAGATCCCGCAAGTATCAGGCTGGTGCACGTATGTTTCATTCGGTTTGCTCCCAAAGGTAAGTGGTACTGCATTTTTTTTAAGATCAGCGCTCTGGTGTGGCGCTTTTTTCTACGGAAAAACCATCCGTTCGGTCAGCTTTTTGTTTGTGGCAAGCGCTGACAGCAAGAGCTGAGCCAAGACCGGGATAAATCGGAAAAATGGCTTGTTCAGTGGTTTGAAACGCTCGAAAAAGTGTGTTCAGCGCAAGCCGATATCTGCCAACACTGCAATAGTTGGCGTATCGGTCAGGATCTGCTGGTTTTACGCGGCACCGGACTCAAACGGCCGCGCAGGATACGGCCCTGCATTCATGGGCTCAAGTGCCCTGCAACGGCGCATTCGTGGCGAATTTGGGGCGTGATGGCGGGGCTGGGTCATCTGGTGCTTTCCTCTTGTTTTTATTGTTGAGGCGCAGGCAGTCGCTGACGGGCGACCGGTCGTGTGCCGGTCTGCCTGTCAGCGGTATTACGTGTAGCGGGTGATGTCAGGTTTGATGTCGGCGGGACTCAGTTGGTCCGCGCCCCCTGGCTGATCCACGCGCCGATCAGGTCGCGTTCCTGTTGGGTCATCTGGGTGATATTGCCCAGGGGCATGATCTGCGTGGCCACGGCCTGGGCCTGGATGCGCGCGGCTTGTTGCTGGATCTGCTGCGGGGTATCGAACATCACCCCGCCCGGCGCGGCGCTGAACAACGGGCTGGTGGGTTTGGCCGAATGACAGACCGAGCAGCGCTCCTGAATCACGCTGTGGACCTTCTCGAACGAAGGGCCTTGGGCATTGGCGGTCTGGGCCGGCGTCGATGCCGGTGCGGCCGCTGCCGTCGCCGGTTTTGCGCCGCCGCCCACCGCCGTTTCCGGCAACGGTTGGTACTCGATCACACCAGGGGTTTTGGCGACTTCCGGCGCTGTGGTCATGGGTTTTGGACCCGTGACATAAGCCAGGCAGATCATCGCCAGAGCGCCGACCGGCAGCGTCCAGGCATACTTGTTGCTGTCGTGGCGGGTATTGAAATAGTGCCGCACCAACACCGCCGCCACGGCGATCCCGGCCAGGATCAACCAGTTGTACTGGCTGCCATAGGTGCTCGGGAAATGGTTGCTGATCATGATGAACAGCACCGGCAGGGTGAAGTAGTTGTTGTGGCGCGAGCGCAGCAGGCCCTTGGCCGGCAGCGCCGGATCCGGCGTGCGGTTCTCGGCAATGGCCGCCACCAGCGCGCGTTGGGCCGGCATGATGATGCGGAACACGTTGCCGACCATGATCGTCCCGATGACCGCCCCGACATGCAGGTAGGCACCGCGACCGCTGAACACCTTGCTGAACCCGTAGGCCGCGGCGATCAGCAGCACGAACAGGATCAGGCCGAGCAGGGCAGGACGTTTGCCCAGGGCCGAGTCGCAGAGAAAGGAATACACGAACCAGCCGACGAACAACGAGCCGATGCCCAGGGCGACGCCTTCGAGCCCGCTCAGGCTGCTGCCCGGTGCCAACAGGTACAGAGTCGGGTTCCAATAGAACACCAGGCACAGCAGGGCGACGCCCGACATCCAGGTGAAGTAGGCTTCCCATTTGAACCAGTGCAGGTTGTCCGGCATGGACGGCGGCGCGAGTTTGTATTTTTCCAGGTGGTAGATGCCACCACCGTGGATGGCCCACAAATCACCGGCCAGACCGCTTTTGGGGTTGACGCGATTGAGGTTGTTTTCCAGCCAGACGAAGTAGAACGACGCGCCGATCCAGGCCACGCCAGTGATCATATGAACCCAGCGCACGCTCAGGTTCAGCCATTCCAGCATATGTGCTTCCACAGTCTTTACCTCTCGCCCGTCACGCTTGTTTTCGCGTGATCGGACGCTTCTCTTATTGGTGGGGGGCGAGGATCAACAACTCATCCTCTTTGAAAAAATGCTCATCGCAGTTATTGCCTGTGCCACTGCGATCAACCACCAGGAAGTCATCCCGCTTTTCGATCGTCAGCACCGGGTGGTGCCAGACGCCGCGATGGTAATTAATGCCCTGCCTGCCGTTGGTGACGAAGGCGCGGACCAAGCCTGATACAGGTACATCGCCAAGTGGCGCGACCACGATCAGAAAGGGGTTGCCGAGCAGCCCGATGAAAGCCTGGCTGCCCAGCGGATGGCGCTCCAGCATGCGTACGGTCAACGGCATCTCCAGCGCCTCGGCGCGGAAGATGCTGATGATCGCCTTGTCGTCCGGCTCGGCGGTTTCAACCGTCGCCAGGCGATGGAAGCGCATGGTCGAACCATTGTTGATCATGAAGTGATCGCTGCCGTCGGTTTCGATCACGTCACCGAACGGGGCGAAGGCTTCTTTGGTCAACGGTTCGATCTTGAGTGTGCGCATGCTGGTCTTCTTACCTTGAATTCGTTGTTGTCTGTTCTATTGCTATCGCGAGCAGGCTCGCTCCCACATTCGACCTCGTACCCCTGTGGGAGCGAGCCTGCTCGCGATTGGCCTCACCGCTTATTTAGCGACCTTGCCAAGCACCCGCAGGCGACTCACCCCACCATCTGGAAACACATTCAGACGGATGTGGGTGATCGGCCCCAACGCCTTGATCTGCTCGGCGAAGGTGTGTTCGGCGTGCATTTCCAGTTTCTGGCTGGGCAGTAATTCGCGCCAGAACAGCGACTGGGTTTCGATCTGGCTGTCGGTGCCGCCCTTGACGAACGCGCCCTGGATCGAGCAGCTGTCCGGGTAGTTGCCCTTGAAGTGCAGGGTGTCGACGATGACTTTCTCGACCTCGCCGGCATGGCCCAGGGCGACAATCACCCAGTCATTGCCCGGGGTGCGACGTCGGGCGGTTTCCCAGCCGTCGCCCATGTTCACCCCGCGACCGGGGTTGAGGATGTTGCTCATGCGACCGAAGTGTTCGTCGGAACAGGCCAGGGCGCGACCGCCATTGAGGGCCGCGGCGAGGTCGATCTGTTCGTTGTCGCCCACAGCCGACCAGTCGCGGTACGGAATGCCGTAGACCCGCAGGCGGGCCACGCCACCATCGGGGTAGATGTTGAAGCGCAGGTGGCTGAAGGCCTGGTCATTGCTGATTTCATGGTAGTGGTGGCTGTTGCCTTGCAGCTCCACGGCCGACAGCACTTCAGTCCATTGGGTATGTTCGTCTGGCTCGCCGGAGGTCAGGAAGCAGGCTTCCAGGGACGCCGACGGCGGGTAGTTACCGGTGAAGAATGAAGTGTCGATGTCCACGCCTTTGATCGAACCCGGCACGCCCAGGCGGATCACCGCGCTGTCGTAGCCTTCGAAGCGCTTGCGGCGCGACTCCCAGCCGTCCATCCACTTGCCGTTGTCATCGAACACGCCCTCCTTCCATACGGCCGGAGTCGGCTGGAACAGACGGTTGGCGTCAGCGAACCAGTCATCGGTGACCGAAATGATCTTGGTGCCCAGGCGGGCGTCGGCCAGGTTGACGAACTTCTCGAAGGGTACGGCGTAAGCTTTCATTCTTCTTGTCTGCCTTTAATAAGTTGGCTGGGGATGCTTGCAGGGGCCTGGGCCTCAGGGCTGCTTGCTAAAGAGTCAGTAATCGGAACAACGCGATCTTGTTGATCTCTGCCAGCGCGCATTTGAACTCGGTATCTGCCGAGTGGTGAATGCGCGTTTCGAACGCCGCGAGGATCTGATGCCGGTTGCTGCCTTTTACCGCCATGATGAAGGGAAACTTGAACTTGGCTTTGTAGGCCTCGTTCAGCTCGGTGAAGCGTTGGAACTCATCGCTCGAGCATTGGTGAATACCGGCGCCAACCTGTTCGTTGGTGCTGGCCTCGGTCAGTTGGCCCTGGACGGCGGCTTTACCGGCCAGGTCCGGGTGTGCGTTGATCAGCGCCAGTTGGCTGGTGTGATCGGCGCACAGCAGGATGTCGCTCATGCGCTGGTGCAGGGTTTCGATCTGGTCGATCGATGGGTCCTGGCCCAGGTCGAAAGCCTTTTCGGCCACCCACGGCGAATGTTCGTAGATGTCGGCGAAGGCTTTGACGAACGCTTCGCGGCTCAAGGTCGAAGGCTTGAGGGTCTGGAATGCGGTCATTTCGAAGCCCCTGATTTCAAAGCGCCCGGATGTGGGTGGGTCTGCTGCCAGTGGCGGGCGATGTCGACGCGACGGCTGAACCAGACCTGCTCATGACCCTTGGCGTATTCAAGAAACCGCTTGAGGGCCGCGAGACGGGCAGGCCGGCCGATCAGGCGGCAGTGCAGGCCGATGGAAAGCATCTTCGGCGCCTCGCTGCCTTCGGCATACAGCACGTCGAAGGCATCCTTGAGATATTGGAAAAAATCGTCGCCCTTGTTGAAACCCTGGACCTGGGTGAAGCGCATGTCGTTGGTGTCCAGGGTGTACGGAATCACCAGGTGCGGCTTGCCGGTGGGGGTGTTCGGTTCCCAGTAGGGCAGGTCGTCGTCGTAGGTGTCGCTGTCATAGAGAAAACCGCCTTCTTCCATGACCAGCCGGCGGGTGTTGGGGCCTGTGCGGCCGGTGTACCAGCCCAACGGACGTTCGCCGGTGATTTCGGTGAGGATACGGATCGCTTCGAGCATGTGCTCGCGTTCCTGGGCTTCATCCATGTATTGATAGTCGATCCAGCGATAGCCATGGCTGCAGATCTCGTGACCGGCGGCGACCATGGCACGGATCACATCCGGGTGGCGCTGGGCAGCCATGGCCACCGCGAAGATCGTCAGCGGAATATCGAATTCCTTGAACAGCTTGAGGATCCGCCAGACACCGGCGCGGCTGCCATATTCGTAGAGCGATTCCATGCTCATGTTGCGCTCGCCCTGCAGCGGTTGCGCCGAAACCATTTCCGAGAGAAACGCTTCGGACTCCTTGTCGCCATGCAGCACGTTACGCTCGCCGCCTTCCTCGTAGTTGAGCACGAAGGACAGGGCGATGCGGGCGTTGCCCGGCCACTGAGGGTGGGGAGGGTTACTGCCGTAACCGATCAGGTCGCGTGGGTAGTCAGCGCTCACTGCAGTTTTCCTTCTTGTTCGAACCATGTAGGTGGCGCCTGGGCGATGAATCACAGGCTGGCGTCACAGCGATGGGTTGATTGTATACAACTTTATGCGCACTTTGTAAGCCTGATTTTTTGCATTTTTCACTGCTGCCTCTGGCGTGTCTACACTGCAAGAAACCTGCCCATTTGGTCAGCTAAGGTATGACAATCCTGTGTGTCTGTTGGTTTTATTACTGATCGGGTCTGAACCCTTCTCGAATATGGCAGGCGATAAATTTCTGTTTTTTATTGTGTACAATTTTCATTTAAAGTGTCTTAATTCGCTCATCGCCGCAGCGTTTCGTGCTCCGAAACGGTGCGGCCTGTCTTTCAACTGATTCAGGAGGCGTCGGGCCGAACTGCTTGCAGCGAGGCGCGCACAATCAATGGGACGTTTGACTACTCACGTTTTGGATGCCGCGCACGGCTGCCCGGGCAGCTCGATCAAGGTCGAGCTGTACCGCGTCGAAGGTACGCAACTGCAATTGCTCGCCAGCGCGCTGACCAACAGCGACGGCCGTTGCGATGCACCGTTGTTGCAAGGGGATGACTACCGTAGCGGCGTCTATCAGATTCAATTCCATGCCGGCGATTACTACCGTGCCCGTGGCGTCCAGCTGTCCGAGCCGGCGTTCCTGGATGTGGTGGTGCTGCGCTTCGGCATTTCGGCCGAGCAGGAGCATTATCACGTGCCCCTGCTGATTTCGCCCTACGCTTACTCAACGTATCGAGGCAGCTGATCCCCCAAGCAGTTGCCTTGTCCTGGAAGCGACTGCGCATGTAGCTTCTTTGGTTTTTCGCCCGCTCACACTGCGGGCTTTTTTTTGGGCCATGTATTTACAGCCTGGAATTGTCATCCCGGATGATAAAAATCGTGTCTGCAACGCCGGGACGGATTTCAGTACCGCCCTTGAGCCAGATGATTTTATTGGCACTGTGGGCATCGTTGACGGCTTTCGCAGCGACTCCGCCAACCTGGGTTTCCAGGCGCAGCTCGGCTGTCTTGGGATCCATATACATGGGTAGGGAAATCTTCGGAATTCTGGTGCGGTGCAGGCTCATGAAAAATACATAGTCATGCCCTGTGCGGCGAAATACCAAAGCGGGAAAACTGTTGAAAGAGTTGGGCTCAATGACTGTATAGCCATTACGCGTCAGAAGGGCGGCCATAAAGCGTTTGAATTCCACTGGCGAGTACGACGTCAGATAAAGAAGCCACTGTCGCTGGAACCGCAGGGGATCAAAATCCAACCGATTCAATATTCCTGTAGAGGAGGGGTTAGGCAAGGCTATCGAGCGGGCAGCGCCTCGGGACGCCGAAGAGGTTGGAAGAATCGGAAGCATCAACAGTGGATCGGACCATTGCGGATGTGGCGAGAAGGTCGCGTTTTCCCAACTGCTGTAAATCTGCCGGAGTGCGGTCAAACCCGCAGAGTCGGCGAACGGCGAGTCATTGCTGAGTTCAAATTGCCTTCTTGCGATATTTTCCAGGGTGATGGTCGTGACTTCTGGAAAAAAATCCCTGACGTAGGCCGTCAGTGGTTTTTCAAAGGGTAACCTGGCGTCAATTTCCCAATGGTTGTCCGGCGGAACTTGTATTGCGCCTCGGGGTTGCTCGTCAGGCATATGCCTGAGGGTGGCTTCCAACAGGTCAAAATCATAGATGGGATGAGCGGGTGACTGAATGTAGGTGATCGGGGATTCTCGCGCGTCGGTACGTGTCACCACCTTATAGTGAACATTGTTTATGGTGATCAATTCGGACAGCGTGAATCTTGGGTCAACCCCCCAGTTTTTCCTGAATGCCCGTGTAGGTGGGAGATTGGAATCACTGTGGTGCGTCACGTCGCGGTGCGCAGTTGGACGCCATAGAAGGCTGCCCTCCACTTGTTCCAGGCGTGGTCCGGAGGCAACAAGTTCAGTGCCTGATCGGGCTCTGTAGTTCTGTTCGGAGTCGCGACCAAGCAGCACCGTCCCTCCCTCTGCAAGCTCAACGTAGGTGCGTGTCTTGAACGTGCGGATCCCAGAGGTTGCGTCTGGCTCCGATAACAGGGGGACCAGCTCAGGGGAAAGGTAATAATTGTCCAGCGATACCGACAGGGAGCCATCACTGATGGCTGTCGCGGATGCGATTTCGGATACCTGAACGGTCGGGCGCTGCGATTCAGTCGCTTCAGTTTGTCGTCCGGTTGGCGAGCCGGACGCCTGATCGGTTTCTGCGCCTCTCAGGGGATTGCCGAGCATTGTGTCCAGTGACGTATCGCGACTGGAGTGAGGCGTATCAGGGGACGACTTTGTAAGCGTGGGTCGGGTGTTTCGTCTTGGACTCATTGAAAATGTCTGCTCTTGAGTTTGAATATTGATGATTCAAGTAGGTATCAAGCTAATGGCCTGTCGTAGAGCCGGAGGCTGACAGGCCCTGGGTTCCAGGATGTTCGTGGAAAACCAGCAGACAGGTGCACTACATATGTATGGCGTGTGAAAGAAACCGTCGAAGACGTTCTTCAAGGTCAGGTAGGTTCGGGAGACGCCTCAGCCAATGAGAGGAACCAGCTCAATTGCGAGAGCCTTATGCCGAAGACTGCGCTCAGCGCTAACGCCCGCGCAAACATCACTGAGTTGTCCAAAGTGAAGCCTTCTATCAGCTCCACGCATTTTTCCCGCAACAGACGAAGTGTGTCATCACCCAGGGGCGGTGTCTGATTGAGCCCCTCGCGGGCCAGATCCTGATAGATCTTGAGGGCGTGGTCACACAGGTCTGTTTTTCTCAGGTTCGCCGCCTCAATGACTCGGGACTTATCGGTGTCAAGGATCCATTTACGGGTTCTGAGGTTGTAGCTCAGTGTGCCGGGAGACCCATCTTTGACAGCAACGTGAAGAACCTTCAGTTCTTCGGATGTCAGGCTCGACAGTTCGCTGGGCAATGGGATGTTGGGGTCAGTGAGCGGGGCAAAATACCGGCCATCAAGCGCTTCTACATAAACCCGCTCAAACAGGCTGTCGACAGCATGAACAACGCCTTGTGCAGTGATGACTCGTATCGGGTCGACAAGGTCATCAGCTTCATAGACGGGAAGATGGATGGTCGTTCCACCTATTTGCAGCAGGTTGGAGGACAGTTTTATCTCGACTTGGCCCAGGCGCGTGGCATCCAACTCCCATAGGGAGGCACGGGGTAACCGAGGATTGGCGCCGGCCAATGCACCTGGCGTGGACAGGCGTAACGTCATGTTCGGGCTCAGGTGAACCAGGTAGGTGGCGCCTTCGCCAATCAGGACTTCGATACCCGTTTGTTCCGTGGGCGATGTCAGCAGGGCGCAGGTTGCCCAACTGCGCATGTAATAAGGTTTTTTGTCCAAGGGTTGTAGATAGGCGTACTTCTTTTTGGTAGGCGTCAATGGCAATGGAACGTCTGTTTTCCATTCCACCGGATCTTTCCCTATGAATGTTTCGTCCAGCAACAGGCCATAGTCGGGCGAGGGTTGGACCATACGGTACGACGAGCCGTCGTTCAGGGTGAGGATAAAAGTATGATGCGAACCGAGGGCGGAAAATGCACGCCGACCGGTCTTCGCGTTTTGCGCGCTATAGCGCTCATCGGAACTTGCCAGATTTTTCAATACGACTTGGCGAACACCAAAGTGCAAGGTCAGGCCACATTCGCCATATTTGATGCTGTCCCCTTCATCTTTCTGAGTGACATGAGCCTTGTAGTAGGCCTCGATACGGGTCAGCTCGGCGTTGGCGTAGTTAAGATGAAGGGTGGTGGAAAATTCGCTTTTTTGTTTGACCTTGAGTGTGGTCAGTTCATTGAGATGTGAAACATAGTAGCTGGTGTCTTTGTCATGGCTGATCGGCTGCTCGCTTCGATCAGGCAGGATAGCCGGGTTGCGGGGTGTGCCTGGCTGCACCACAACTGTTTCAATGTCGAGCGGGCTGCTGGATTCGATCGTATCGGGCAGGTCGGGTACCAAATGGTAGCCATCCTGGGTGATGAACGTCAGTCTGTTGTTTTGTAAGGCTCTTGGAAAAGCAGAGTCTTCATAGACTTCCCTGATGGTGACTTTGCGAAACTCCCGGTCGCTTGCATCAAAGCATGAAGTAATGACCAGATGACCGTCTTCAATTCGCCAGCTTTCAATCAGGTCAGCTCTCCAGTCCAGTGCGATGACGCTATTGTCCACACCATTTTCGGTGATGGAAACGTGGCCGGGTTTATGAGCGATGGCATAGATATCCTCACCCGGTCCGCCGTCTGCGTTGCGGTTATTTCCATTGAGAATGAAAATTCGGTCATCTCCCGCGCCGGCGTCGATTGAATCGTTGCCGCGGGACCTGATGATGTTTGGGCCGGCTGTCCCCTTGATGATGTTGGCACCACCCTCGGGAATTTCTACGTTTTCAATGCTTTCAAGGTCCGCATGGCGATGAGGCTTGCTCTGCGTGTCATGACTTTTTTGAGTGATGATGGACACTTGCCCGGCGTCCAGGTCGACCTGGTAACCCAGACGCGGCTCCTGATGACTGCTGCTACGGCCCGACAACACCAGGGTGTCGTTGCCCAAGCCACCTACCAGGTTATTTGCTGACGTTTCACTGAGGGTTTCCGTGGAGCCTTCAAAGATAAACACGTCGTCTTTTGTGCCCCCGGTCAGTTTTTTAACGCCCGCCCCGTAGTGAAAGACGTTTGGCTTGTTTTCGACGCCTTCCACGGTGTCGTTGCCGCCGCCGATGTACCAGTGGATAGCTTTATGTTCGGCCGACGTTTCAATGACTGCGCCGGGCGTCTGAGCCGTAACGCCTTTACGCGCATCGATCCGGTCGTCGTTGTCTTTGATCTTCGGACGGACTGTCGTCGCCCGGTACCTGGCACCGGTCCACCAGTTCCAGGTGTTGTAAGGCACCGGTTCGAGTTCCACGCTGAATGTGCCGTTTACGATTGCCTCAGTGCTGTCTTTCAGTGGGCCTTTGAGCAAGTGCGAGGCATTGGCCTGCAGCAGCTTTGTATGTTCGGCGGTAGCCTTGGCGATGGTGTAGCGATCCTGGATATCTTTGTCAGGGCCCATCGCCCAGAAGGCCAACCAACCGGTGCGCAGACGCTCGTGCACGGTGAGTTCTATATAGTCGTCGATGTCATCGACTTGACGAACCGCGCCCCAGATTTGTGAGCCAACCACCAGGATAAGTCCGGCGGCAAGGCCCACTGGACCGGCTGAACCAAATCCCGCCAGCGCCGCTATGCCAATGGTTAAGGTCATCGCGGCGCTGGTGACGCTCAAGGCTGCGCTGACATAGTGATCGGTGGCTTCTTTGCCAGTGGCGTGGGCAGCCGCCTTGAAAGAATCGACCGCGGCGATGATATCGAAAGGAAGTGTCAGGACGCTGGCAATCAGCCCACTTCCACGGGCGAGACGCGTGGCAAAGGTCGTTTTGGCAAAGCCCTCGAGGGAGCGTTGGCCGGCCCTGATCATCTGAGAGGCTTGTCTGGTCACCGCAGCTTCGACACCGATTGAAGCGACTTCGGCGGCCACGCTGGTCCCATTGAAAATGGTCTGGTAGGAGTCCTTGTTACGGATGGCGTCTTGCAGGCCGCGCAGACCGCTATAGATTCCGAAGGCCTGAAGTCCAAGCCCTGTAGGGATGAGGATATTGCTCTTGGTTGTATTTGCCCAACTGAATGCTCCATGGCTAAGCCCTTGTATATCGAGCCTTTGGGCCGATTTCAGGAGTTTTTCCAGTGTTCTCCGATGGCTGGCGGGTTCGGCTTGTGTTTCAGGCGTTTGCCTCAATAATGGGGGCGCGGCGGGTGAGCGCTGGCTCGCCATTTCAAACAGCAACGTGGGCAGCCGATAGTCGTTGGCGTCGGCGGTCAGTTTGAGCCGTGTTTCAATATTGTTTGCGTTGAACTGTAACGAGTTCACGAAAAAACGATTGGGGCTGCGGGAAAAAGTATTGTCGCCGTTCAGCGGCTGTCCATCGGTGGTTGCGCCTAACGCATCCAGGGCTGAACGGGTGACAGTCACGGAACCGATGTGCAGCGGGCCGTAAAGTTTATCGACGATTTCGAGTTGGGCTTGTCTATGTTTGTGCTCCGAACTCAGCTGCGTCCCATCGGCAGTCTTGAAATCGAGTGTTTCGATGGTGTGCTTATTTGTAGGCACGCCTAAGTCGGTAATGACTACGGCATAGTCGTCGGGCACCGGGCCGGGCTGGAGAATCTGGGCCATTGTGAACGTCCTTGTTCAACGATGATTGAGTGGCCCTATATGTAAGATGCTTCCTGGCGGGGTGTATATCGATGGGTTGTTTCTACGTTTTGCGAAAGCCTCGAGTAAAAGATGAGGCTGTTTCGCAAAGTCAGGGACTCAGTGAGTGGACATCAAAGAGGCCGCGCCCGCACCGCCAAAGAGTCCTGCGCTGATGCGGTTGAACCAACTCTGGCCTTTACCCGTTCGCAGATACCGCGCCGCGCCGTGGGCGCCGAGGCCGTAAGCCAGCTTGCAGAGCAGGTCAAGAACGGTCCAGGTGGCGATCATGATCAGCAGTTGCGGCAGGAACGGTTGTTCGGCGCTCAAGAACTGCGGCAGGAAAGCGGCGAAGAACAGAATGTCCTTGGGGTTGCTGGCACCCAGCACGAATGCCCGGCCGAACAGGGCGCGAAAGCGCGGGATGGCGGCGGCTTGGGGCACTTCGGCACCCTGGGACGGTTGGCGCGATTGCTGCCAGCTCTGCCAGGCCAGGTAAAACAGATACAACGCGCCGACCATCTTCAGGGCGCTGAACAGTTGCTCTGACGCCAACAACAGTGCGCCGAGGCCCAGCGCCGATGCGCTCAGCAGGCAAATCGAGGCGATCACGCCACCCAGAAACGCCGGATACGAACGGCGCAGGCCATAGTTCAGGCTGTTGCCGATCATCAGCAACGACAGTGGGCCGGGGATGAGGATCACCACCAGAGCGGCGCCGCTGAACAACAGCCAGGTTTCCAGATTCATTGCTTTGCTCCTGATGCAAGAACGCCTCACCCGACGGGGTGAGGCTGATGAATAATCCCGTGCCTACAAGAAGATGAACTTGGCGATGAAGATCGCGCAGAGCACCCACAGACTGACAGAAATTTCCTTGTGTTTACCCGTGCCGGCCTTAAGCACCACATAGGTGATGAAGCCCAGCGCAATACCGTCGGCGACCGAAAAGGTCAGGGGCATCATGATGGCCGTGACGATGGCCGGGATGCTGTCGGTCGCTTCGTCCCATTCGATGTGGGCCATGCCCCCCATCATCAGCATGGCGACATAGATCAAAGCCCCCGCGGTAGCGTAGGCGGGGATCATCCCGGCCAGGGGTGCGAAGAACATCGCGGCAATAAATAGCACACCAACCGTCACGGCGGTAAGCCCTGTGCGGCCACCCGCCGCGACACCGGCGGCGCTTTCCACGTAGCTGGTTACCGGCGGCACGCCGACCATGGCGCCGAACACGCTGGAGGCGCTGTCGGCTTTCAACGCCTTGGACAGGTTCTCGATCTTGCCATCAGGTTTGACCAACCCGGCACGCTGGGCAACGCCCATCAGGGTGCCGGCGGTGTCGAACATGTGCACGAACAGGAAGGCCAGCACTACGCTGATCATGCTGACGTTGAATACGCCGAGCACATCCATCGCCATCCAGGTGGGCGCCAGGCTCGGAGGCGTCGACATGACCCCGTTGTATTGCACCAGTCCCAGGCCCCAACCGGCCAGGGTCACGGCGATGATGCTGATCAGGATCGCGCCGAACACGCGGTGATAGCTGAGCACGGCGATCATCAGGAAACACACCGCAGCCAGTAACGGGCCGGGCTCGTGCAGGGAGCCGAGCTTGATCAGGGTAGCGGGGCTGTCCACGACGATGCCGGCGGTCTTCAGGCCGATCAGTCCAAGGAACAACCCGACTCCCGCACCCATGGCATAACGCAGGCTCACCGGAATGCTGTTGAGCAGCCACTCACGCACCCGCGACAGGGTCAGGAACATGAACAGCACCCCGGAAACAAACACCGCGCCCAATGCGGTTTCCCAGTTGTAGCCCATGGTGCCGACCACGGTGTAGGTGAAAAACGCGTTCAGGCCCATGCCCGGTGCCAGGCCCACCGGCCAGTTGGCGTACAGGCCCATCAACAGGCAACCCAGGGCGGCGGCGATGCAGGTCGCGACGAATGCGGCGCCGTGATCGATGCCGGCGTCGGCCATGATGTTGGGGTTGACGAAGATGATGTAGGCCATGGTGATGAAGGTCGTCAGACCGGCAATCAGCTCGGTCTTCACCGTGGTGCCATGCAAGCTGAGTTTGAAGATGCGCTCCAGCCAGCCAGTGCGTAGTGGCGGCGAGAGGTCCAGCGTCCGGGCTTCGGGTTTGCGGCTTTCCACAGCGAGTACTCCTCAAGAGTTTTATTGTTATTTCCAGCACGCCCGCCCCCTGAGGGTGGCGGCGTTGCTTTGAGGCAGGTAAGGCCGGCGAGGTTTTTTGACCTTATGGTCAAGAACTCGCACGAAGCGAATTATGCTTTTGTATACAAATAAAGCAAATAATGTTTTCTATGTTGTCGACGAAATGTCTGGCGATAGGGATATATCGCCCATGCGGGCGCTATCGCGAGCAAGCTCGCTCCCACAGGGGAGCTGCGTCGTTCACAAAATTTGTGCGCATGGGGGATCCATTGTGGGAGCGAGCCTGCTCGCGATGGCGCCGGTTCTGACGCTACAAATCCCTCAGCTCGCCGAACCCTTGCCCAATCCCAGGTTCACCGCCAACCACCCATTCACTGCCGTCTCCCCAGCCTCGGCAAACACCCGCTCGAGCAATTTCACCTGCTCACGCCGCAACGCCTGCTCGAACCGCTCGCCCTCGGCGGTCAGTTCCAACAGCCGCTTACGCTTGTCGGTCTCGGACGCGACGCTGTTCACCAGATGCATTTCCATCAACTGCCGCAACGGCATGTTCAACGCCTGTTTGCTCACGCCAAGCAGCGTCAGCAATTCCTTCACGCTCAGGGATGGGTAGCGGGCGATAAAAAAAAAGATGCGCTGATGCACCCGGCTCAGCCCGCGACGCTCAAGCATTTCATCGGCCTTGGCGGTAAACGCCTGGTAACCGAAGAAGAACGCTTCCATGGCCATTTGCTGGGAGGCCGGGTTTTTAAGGTCAAGCATGTTGACGTATCCAGAGAGGTCGGAGTAATTTCGGTCAACCAGTTTGACTCATTTTTCCAGTGACCCGCTACAGGTGACCCCCATGGCTTTTTCCGAACGTGTCTCGCGCCTCAAAAGTTCTTTGATTCGAGAAATCCTCGCCGCCGCGCAGCGTCCTGAAGTGATGTCGTTCGCCGGTGGCCTGCCGGCCGAAGCCATGCTGCCGAAAGTCGAATGGGCGGCCATGCCGGTGTCCATGGGCCAATACGGCATGAGCGAAGGTGAACCGGCCTTGCGCGAAGCCCTGGCGGCACAGGCGCGGTCATTGGGCCTGGCGTGTGAAGCCAGTCAGGTGCTGGTGGTCAGCGGCTCCCAGCAAACCCTCGACCTGGCGGCCAAGCTGCACATCGATGTCGGCACTCAAGTCATGCTGGAAGCGCCGACCTACCTGGCCGCGTTGCAGATTTTCCAGCTGTTTGGCGCCGACTGCATCACGGTGCCCCTGGAGGCCGATGGGCCTGATCTGAAACAGTTGCGAGCCCGGCTGGAACAGCATCGACCCGCGTTCATCTACCTGATTCCCACCTTCCAGAACCCTTCGGCGGTGCGCTACAGCGAAGCCAAGCGCGATGCCGTGGCGGCGCTGCTGGATGAGTTCGGCGTGACCCTGGTGGAAGACGAGCCCTACCGCGAGCTGACCTTCGACGGCGGCAGCGCCACGCCGATTGTCAGTCGCTTGAAGAAAGCCAGCTGGATCTACACCGGCACTGTGTCGAAAACCCTATTGCCCGGGCTACGTGTGGGTTACCTGATCGCCAGCCCGGATCTGTTCCCACACCTGCTGCGGCTCAAGCAGTCGGCGGACCTGCACACCAATCGCATCGGTCAGTGGCAGGCATTGCAATGGATCGGCACCGAGCAGTACCAAAGCCATTTGAGCGAGTTGAGGGATTTTTACCGGGATCGTCGGGACCTGTTCCAGGCGGCGCTGCAAACACATTTTTCCGATATCGCGCATTGGAACGTGCCTCAGGGCGGGCTGTTTTTCTGGCTGACCCTCAAGCAACCGCTGGACACCCGCACCTTGCTCGACGCCGCGCTGGCTGCCGACGTCGCGTTCATGCCGGGAGAGCCGTTCTTTCCCGAGCCGGACAAGCATCCGGGGCACCTGCGGTTGAACTTCAGCCACATCGACCCGGCGCGGCTGGATGAGGGGCTTAAGCGGTTGGCGGGGGTGGTGCGGGAGGCTTTGGCGGTAAAAGCAGCCTGACTTATGTGGTGACTGGACTGGCCCCATCGCGAGCAGGCTCGCTCCCACAGGGTTCAGAGTCGATCACAAAACCCAGTTATCCACAGTTCCATTGTGGGAGCGAGCCTGCTCGCGATAGGGCCCGCAAATACACCATAAAACTATCAGACTGCCGCAAACCGCTTATCCAGATAATCAATGATCACCTTGGACTCATACATCCAGGTGGTCTCGCCGTCCTCTTCGATGCGCAGGCACGGTACTTTGATCTTGCCGCCTTGCTCCAGCAGCGTCTGGCGATCCTGCTCGTTGTTTTTTGCATCCCGCAAGGCCACCGGCACGTTGAGGCGGTGCAGGGTGCGGCGGGTCTTCACGCAGAACGGGCAGGCGTGGAACTGATAGAGCGTCAGGCTGCGGGCGGCCTGATTGACTTGCGCCTGGGCTTCGGCCGGACGTTGCTTCTTGCCGGGGCGGGTGATGAAGTCGATGAAAATAATCAGCTGGCCCAGGCCAACTCGCAGCGCTTTGACGATCACGGTATTAAGCCTCACGACAGGGAAGAAGAGGGCGCGCAGCTTACCTGATTTTTCACGGGCGAAAAAAAACCGGCGATCAATGCCGGTTTTTTTCATGCGGGGGGTTACTTGATCAGGCTGAGGAACTCGCTGCGGGTCGCGGCGTTTTCGCGGAACTCGCCAAGCATCACCGAGGTGATCATCGAAGAGTTCTGCTTTTCCACACCGCGCATCATCATGCACATGTGCTTGGCTTCGATCACCACCGCCACGCCCAGGGCACCGGTCACCTGCTGGACCGCGTCGGCGATCTGGCGGCTGAGGTTTTCCTGGATCTGCAGGCGACGTGCGTACATGTCGACGATGCGTGCGACTTTCGAAAGCCCCAGCACCTTGCCACTCGGAATGTAGGCCACATGGGCCTTGCCGATGAAGGGCAGCAAATGGTGCTCGCACAGCGAGTACAACTCGATGTCCTTGACCAGCACCATTTCGCTGTTGTCGGAGCTGAACAAGGCACCGTTGGTGACTTCTTCGAGGGTCTGTTCGTAACCGCGGCAGAGGTACTGCATGGCCTTGGCAGCGCGCTTGGGCGTGTCGAGCAGGCCCTCGCGGGAAACGTCCTCGCCCAGTTGGCCGAGAATCGCGGTGTAATTCTGTTCCAGAGACATGAAACTACCTGTGGGATTTTACGCAAAGGGCAAGGGTACGGTGGCGGACACGGCGCTGCAAGCTCGGCAATCGGGTGCTACTCGTCGCGGCCTTCCATCATGGTGCGCTTGAGCATCACGTACACCGCCCCGGCGCCACCGTGTTTCGCCTGGCAGGAGGTGAAGCCCAGCACTTGCGGGTGCTGGCGCAGCCAGGTGTTGACATGGCTCTTGATCATCGGCCGCTTGCCGTCCAGCCGCACGGCCTTGCCGTGGGTGACGCGCACGCAGCGGATTTCGAATTTGGTGGCTTCGGCCAAGAAGGCCCAGAGGGTTTCCCGGGCCTTTTCCACGGTCATGCCGTGCAGGTCGAGGCTGCCTTCGAAGGGAATCTGGCCAACCTTCAGCTTGCGCATCTGGCTTTCCTGAACGCCGTCGCGAGCCCACATCAGCTCGTCTTCAGGACCTACGTCGATCACGAACTGGTCGGACAAGCCATCCACGGTGGTGGCGTCGGTGCGCACCGTGGCGGCCTGGCGCAGCTTGGCGATTTGTGCGCGATCCGCCTTGGGTTTGCCGGTTTCGGCACGGTCGTGCTTGATCGGTTTAACACCCTGGATCGCACTTTTGAACAGGGAAAAGTCGTCGTCTTGCATGTCAGCCTCCGCGAAGGCCGGCCAGTTTACCCAACTCCTGCGGGATCCGGCGCGACAAAACGTCGGGCGGCGGGTCAGTCGTGCTTTTTCATCAAGTGAGGAGCCATGGCCAGCTCCAGGGATTGGCGGGCCCGACGGCGGCAAAGGCGCCACAGCCACACGCCCAACAGCAGTACCAGCAAGCCGATCACCAGAATGATCGTGGAGCCGAGCGGGGTTGCGTTCAACTCGCCCAGGGCGGGCGGGCGACCCAGCAGGCTGGCGGCGCCGGCCATCGACAGCAGTACACCGAGCGTTGCCAGGAGCGCCGCGAGCGCGGCACCGAAACGCAAGCGCCAGTTGCTCGGGCCTTTGGGCCGCAAGCGACGTGCGTCAAAACCATCGGATAACTTCATTCCGACCTTCCTCAATGGGTATCGGCCCTTCGACCGGAAGATGTTCGGGTTGTTCCTGACACTACGGCAATTGCGGCAAATGAGAGGCTTTTGCGGATAAGCGGCGCAACGGGCCGCTTATCGAAGGGGTGTCAGATGAAATCGCGGGTCAGGGCCAGGGTGGCGAAGTTGTCCGCCATGATCGCCATTTCGGTCTGGTGCACGTGTTCGGCGCTCAGGACTCCGCCCTTGTGCGGCAGATCGCGAGTGGCGCAGGCGTCTTCGACCAGAGTGCAACGAAAGCCCAGGTTCTTGGCGGCACGCACGGTGGTGCTGACGCTGGAATGGCTCATGAAACCACAAACGATCAGGTCCAGGGGGCCGAGGTCCTCCAGGCGCTTTTTCAGTTCGGTGCCGTGAAACGCGCTGGGCAGCAGTTTTTCCACCACGGTTTCGTCGCCCTGGGGTTCCAGGCCGCTAATGAACTCCCCGCGTTCGCCCTGTGGGTCGAATAGCCCGCCATGGGTGCCCAGGTGACGCACATGCACGATCGGCCGGCCGGCAGCACGGGCCGCGCCGAGCAATTGCTTGATGTTCGCGACCGCCGCATCCATGCCACTCAACGCCAGGGGGCCGGCGAGGTATTCTTTCTGGGCATCGATGATGATCAGCGTCGCTTGACTCAGATTGGCCGCCGCGTAACCGCGACCGCTGAGTTGAAACATCGTTTTTGGAACGGACATTCTGGGGCTCCTTCGAGTGGGGCTTTTGCGACATTCTCCTCTGGCTGAGCGGTTCTGTGAATCGCTTCCATCGCAAGGGCCGTCGTTGCTGGCCTACAGCCTTGTCAAGATGTCTGTCTTGTTCAATAGTCAGCGCGAAAAACGGATAAATCCTACATCTGCCCCGTCCTTTTTCGTGCGTGTTTGAGGTGTGTTTGAGGCGTGCTTTGGTGAGGGGAGTGTTTGGCTGGTAGACTCGCCAGTCGTTTTTTCTGGAGTTTGCCGCCGTGATCACTTCCCGTCTCCGTACCCTGCGCGACCATATACGTTGGGCCGTCAGTCGTTTCCATGGAGAGGATCTGTTTTTCGGCCATGGCACCGACAATGCGTGGGATGAAGCCCGGCAACTGGTGTTGGGCGCGTTGCATCTGCCGTGGGAGATTGCCGATAGCTACCTGGACTGCCGTCTCGAAGATGAAGAGCTGGTCCATGTGCAACGCCTGCTGCGCCGACGCATCGCCGAACGCATCCCGGCGGCCTACCTGCTGGGTGAAGCCTGGTTCTGCGGAATGTCTTTCATCGTCGACGAGCGCGTGCTCATTCCACGCTCGCCCATTGGTGAACTGATCGAAAACCGTTTTGCGCCCTGGCTGGGTCAGGAGCCGGTACGGATTCTCGACCTCTGCACCGGTTCCGGCTGCATCGGCATCGCGTGTGCTTTCGAATTCCCGGAGGCGGAGGTGGTGCTGGCTGACCTGTCGTTCGAAGCGTTGGAAGTGGCCAACCAGAACATCGAGCGTCACGGCGTCGACGAGCGCGTGTTCACTGTCCAGGGGGATGGTTTCGAGGGCTTGCCGGGCCAGCGTTTCGACCTGATCGTGTCGAACCCGCCCTATGTCGATGCCGAAGATTTCGCCGACATGCCCCAGGAGTATCAGCACGAGCCGGAGCTGGGCCTGGCCTGTGGCGATGATGGCTTGAACCTGGTACGCCGGATGCTGGCCGAGGCCGCCGACCATCTGACCGAGAAGGGTTTGTTGATTGTCGAGGTGGGCAACAGCCAGGTCCACGTCGAGGCGTTGTATCCGGAAGTCGATTTTGCCTGGCTGGACTTCGAACGCGGCGGGCATGGTGTGTTCATGCTCAGTGCCGAACAGTGCCGTCAGCATCAGGCGTTGTTTGCTTCGCGGGTTTGACGACAATTGATCTGACGGGCGCGCCCGGGTCTGTCACCGAGGATGCAAACCTGTGGGAGCGAGCCTGCTCGCGATGAGGGGGTGTCAGTCAGTTTGAAGACTGCTGACACGGCGCCATCGCGAGCAGGCTCGCTCCCACAGGGGTTAGTCGGTGTTCAGTCTTAGCTACGCGTCGCAATCCAGATCAACAACCCGGCCTGGAACATGGCAAATGCCACCAGGCAGGTGATGGTGAAACGCAGGCCGTTGTCTTCGCGTTTGAACTTGGCGACCTTTTCTTCCTGCTGCTTGAGTTTGACTTCCTGCTCCGCCAGGTTCTGCTCGGCTTGCTGGAGCATTTGCGCGGCTTCGAGAATTTCCACGAACTGCAGTTTTTCGGTGTTCCAGTCCCCCAGCAGATTGCCAACCTCGGCTGGCTTGACGCTGCCTTTGAGGTGCTGGGCGTCGGCGTAGACCACTTCGAAACCATGGGCTTTCAGGAAGTGGTCGCGGCGCAGGCGGGTGTCTTCGTTCAGCGCGTCCTTGTTATTCAGGTCGCTGCCATCGACCCGGTAGCTCGACCAGCGCTTCTTGGCCCAGGTAATGCCCTGTGCGGCGAGGAAGCGGCCAATGCCACGGTTCAGCGGCTCGACCTGCAAGTTGTCCGGGGAAAAATACAGGCGTTTTTCGACGTGATCGGCCCAGACGTCCAGGTGATTCTGTTCCTTGCGCACCCGCTGGCCCGGCAACTGGATGCTCATGCGCAGCAAACTGCGCTCCTTGCTGTGGCGCTCGGCATAGCTGAATTCGACAAACCGCAGCGGCCGCGCACCCGTGGCACGGTCGGTCTTGAGCGGTGCCAGCCGGAGCATTTTATGGTGCTCGGCCTGCACATCCGCCCAAGGCAGCTCCGCCACTGGAGCGGCGGGCGTTTCGGCGGGGGTGTCGGGTGAAGTTTGAGTGTCAGTCATAACGGCAAAATCCTGTCCAGGCCGGCCCGTCGGCAGCCATGGCGCTGTCCGACACCGGTCTATCGGCCGTTTTTGCCAGGACTGGAGGGGAAAAACCGCTTATCGAGCGGGTAATGAGCTAATAAAACCCAGAATGTGTGTGCCCAGTTCGGCCGCCAGGGGCAGGGTTGGATTTTTGTAGGAGGCCAATTGCCGCTCCATGTCGTTGGGGACGATGCGCATGACATGGTTCATGCCCTTGATCAGCGCCAGCTCGGCGTCGGGTTTGGCGGCTTGCAACTGCCTGGCGTCATCGACGCTGACTTGAATGTCATGGCTGCCCTGGATAATCAACGCTGGCATCTTCAGCGCCGCGAAAGCCTGGGCCGGCGCCTGGCGGAACAGCGAGATCAGGTAGGGCTGCACGCTAGGGCGAAAGATGACCTGCAGTTGCGGCGGCACGTTCGGGTCGAGCCGACCGGCCTTGAGGCTGTCCAGCAGCTCATTGGCGCGCACCATCAGGGGGGGAGGGAGGCGGCTGCTCAGTTGTTGACGCAGCACCTGGTCGATCGGCCGGGCACTGCCGGACAGCGAGATGACCGCAGCTGCATTGGCCTGGGGCGCGGCGAGACTGGCGATCAACGCGCCTTCGCTATGACCCAACAGGATCAACGGACCCATTCGCGGATCGGCAGCCAGTTTGCGGCTCCAGGCCACGGCGTCGGCCACGTAGGCTTCGACGCTCAGGTTGCGTTCGTCCGGGGTCGCCGCAAGGCTGGCGGCCACCCCGCGTTTGTCATAGCGCACGCTGGCGATGTTGTGCTTGGCCAGCACCCAGGCCAGGCGCTTGAGGCTATCGTTGCGCCCGCCGTCGGGGTTGTTTCCGTCACGGTCGGTAGGACCCGACCCGGATATGATCAGGACAACCGGCACCGGTGCGTCGGATTTGGGTAACAGCAGCGAGCCGAAAAGCTCGCCGTTGCCGGTGTCGAGGCTGATCGGTCGTTGCAGGACGGTGGCCTGGGCCAGGCTGGAAAGCAGGCCGGTCAACAGGGCAAGGCTCAAGGCAAGCAGTTTTAACATCATCACGCCATTAGTTACGAAGGTGCCGGTTGGACTGACAGGCATCGATAAGGTTCGAGGATGAACTCGTCGGGGAGCCTGCGTATACTGGCGCCCACTACGAATCCAAGGTTGAGTCTCTCAGCGTTTTTCACGGAGCACCCTGCATGTCCGGCAATACCTACGGCAAGCTGTTCACCGTTACCACCGCGGGCGAAAGCCATGGCCCGGCGTTGGTCGCCATTGTCGACGGCTGTCCGCCGGGCCTGGAGATTACCCTGGACGATCTGCAGCGTGACCTGGACCGGCGCAAGCCGGGCACCAGCCGCCACACCACCCAGCGCCAGGAAGCCGATGAAGTCGAAATCCTCTCCGGCGTGTTCGAAGGACGCACCACCGGCTGCGCCATTGGCCTGCTGATCCGCAACACCGACCAGAAGTCCAAGGACTACTCGGCCATCAAGGATCTGTTCCGCCCGGCCCACGCCGACTACACCTACCACCATAAATACGGCGAGCGCGACTACCGTGGCGGCGGCCGCAGTTCGGCCCGGGAAACCGCCATGCGCGTGGCGGCCGGCGCGATTGCCAAGAAGTACCTGGCCAGCCAGGGCATCGTGATTCGTGGCTATATGAGCCAGTTGGGTCCCATCGAAATCCCGTTCAAGACCTGGGATTCGGTGGAACAGAATGCCTTCTTCTGCCCCGACCCGGACAAGGTGCCGGCCCTTGAGGCCTACATGGACCAATTGCGTCGCGACCAGGATTCGGTCGGCGCGAAGATCACCGTGGTGGCCGAAGGTGTGATGCCGGGCCTGGGCGAGCCGATCTTCGACCGGCTCGACGCCGAACTGGCCCACGCGCTGATGAGCATCAACGCGGTGAAGGGTGTGGAAATCGGCGCGGGTTTCGCTTGTGTCGCCCAGCGTGGCACCGAGCACCGCGACGAGCTGACCCCGCAAGGTTTCCTCAGCAACAATGCTGGCGGCATCCTCGGTGGCATTTCCTCGGGCCAGCCGATCGTGGCGCACCTGGCATTGAAGCCAACCTCCAGCATCACCACGCCGGGGCGCTCCATCGACATCCATGGCAACCCGGTGGACGTCATCACCAAGGGCCGTCATGACCCGTGCGTCGGCATCCGCGCCACGCCAATCGCCGAGGCGATGATGGCGATCGTGCTGATGGACCACCTGCTGCGTCATCGCGGCCAGAACGCCGATGTGCGAGTCAGCACCCCGGTGCTGGGCCAGCTTTGATGGCTGACCTGCCGACCGCCGTGGCCTGACGACCATGGCGGCTCTGCCGTACTGGCGGCTCTCCAGTTTCTATCTGTTCTATTTCGCGCTGCTTGGTTCGACGGCGCCGTTTTTGGCGTTGTATTTCGATCACCTGGGGTTCAACGCGGCGCGCATCGGCGAGCTGGTGGCGATCCCCATGCTGATGCGCTGCGTGGCACCGAATATCTGGGGCTGGCTGGGGGATTACACCGGTCAGCGCCTGGCGATCGTGCGTTTTGGCGCCATTTGCACGCTGCTGACGTTCTCGCTGATCTTCATCGATCAGAGCTACGCCTGGCTGGCGCTGGTCATGGCGCTGCACGCGTTCTTCTGGCACGCGGTGTTGCCGCAGTTCGAAGTCATTACCCTGGCCCACTTGAGCGGGCAAACTTCGCGCTACAGCCAGATCCGCCTGTGGGGCTCCATCGGCTTCATCATTACCGTGGTTGCGCTTGGCCGGCTGTTCGAATGGCTGAGCCTGGACATTTACCCGGTGGCGCTGGTGCTGATCATGGGCGGCATCGTGCTCGCCAGCTTCTGGGTCCCCAATGCCCAGCCGACACAGGGGCCGCGAGTCGCGGGGGAAGGTTTTCTGCGGCAACTGCGCAACCCTGGGGTGCTGGCGTTCTATGGGTGCGTGGGGCTGATGCAGGTCAGCCACGGGCCGTATTACACCTTTCTGACGCTGCACCTGGAAGGCCTGGGTTACAGCCGCGGGTTGATCGGTATGCTCTGGGCCATTGGCGTGGTCGCGGAAGTCTTGATCTTCCTGCTGATGAGCCGGATCCTGGCGCGGTTTTCCGTGCGTCGGGTGCTGCTGGTGAGTTTCCTGCTGGCGGCGTTGCGTTGGCTGCTGCTGGGCTCACTGGCCGAATTTCTCTGGGTCCTGTTGTTTGCCCAGGTGCTGCACGCGGCGACCTTCGGCAGTTTTCACGCCGCTGCCATCCATTTCGTGCAACGTAGCTTCGGCCCACGCCAGCAAGGCCAGGGCCAGGCGTTGTACGCCGCCCTGGCCGGCATGGGCGGGGCGTTGGGCGCGTTGTATTCCGGCTACAGCTGGAACGCCCTGGGTGCCAGTTGGACTTTCAGCATCGCCAGCCTCGCAGCCTTCGCTGCAGCCGTTATCATTGCCACACGTATGCAAGAGGACAGGCCATGAGCCTTACCCGTGAACAGCTCGCCCGGGAAATCATCGACGCCGGGCGTTTTTTGTATGGCCGCGGCTGGTCCCCGGCCACCAGCAGCAATTATTCGACCCGGCTTGCCCCTGACCAGGCCTTGCTCACCGTGTCCGGCAAGCACAAGGGGCAACTGGGCCTGGATGATGTGCTCGCCACCGACCTGGACGGCAACAGCCTGGAGCGCGGCAAGACACCCTCCGCCGAAACCCTGCTGCACACCCAGCTGTATCGCTGGCGCCCGGAGATCGGCGCGGTGCTGCATACCCATTCGGTGAATGCCACGGTGTTGTCGCGCCTGACCCACCAGGCTTTCATCGACTTTGAAGACTACGAACTGCAAAAAGCCTTCAGCGGTGTGTCGACCCACGAATCCTGTGTCCGCGTGCCGATTTTCGACAACGACCAGGACATCGCGCGCCTGGCCGGCCAGGTGCAGCCGTGGCTCGAGGCTCACCCCGATTGCGTCGGCTACCTGATTCGCGGGCATGGCCTGTATACCTGGGGGCCGAGCATGAACGATGCCCTGCGCCAGATCGAAGCGTTCGAGTTCCTGTTTGAGTGTGAGCTCAAGACCCGCACACTCCTGAACCGTTAATTTGCTGGAGCCCTAACCATGAGCAGCCTGTCCGTCTATCACGTCTCAAGCCCCGACATTCCGAACAAGGTGCTGACCCATTTCGAAGACATCGCCGCGACCCTGGCCGATAAAGGTGTTCGCTTCGACCGCTGGGAAGCGGCGACGAAAATCCAGCCAGGCGCCGGCCAGGACGAAGTAATTGCCGCCTACAAGACCCAGATCGACCGGTTGATGACCGAGCGCGGCTACGTCACGGTCGACGTCATCAGCCTCAACAGCGATCACCCGCAAAAAGCCGAACTGCGGGCCAAATTCCTCGATGAACATCGCCATGCTGAAGACGAAGTACGATTTTTCGTCGCCGGTCGTGGCCTGTTTACCCTGCACATCGACGATTACGTCTACGCCGTACTGTGCGAAAAGAATGACCTGATCTCGGTGCCTGCGGGCACGCCGCACTGGTTCGACATGGGCGAGCATCCACATTTCGTTGCCATTCGCCTGTTCAACAACCCGGAAGGTTGGGTCGCGAAGTTCACTGGCGACGACATCGCCAGCCGTTTCCCGCGCCTGGAGGACTGAGCCTGTGTTGATCAAAGCCATTCTCACGGACATCGAGGGCACCACCAGTGCGGTGAGTTTCGTGTTCGATGTGTTGTTTCCCTATGCCGCCAGACATCTTCCGGATTTCGTTCGTCAGCATGCCAACCGCGCCGACGTCGCCGAGCAATTGCTAGCGGTGCGTCAGGACAATGGTGAGCCGGGGGCTGACATCGAGCGCGTCATCGCGATCCTGCTGGAGTGGATCGCCGAAGACCGCAAGGCCACGCCGCTCAAGGCGTTGCAGGGCATGGTCTGGGAGCAGGGGTATCAGGCGGGGCAGTTGAAAGGGCACGTTTACCCGGACGCGGTGCAGGCACTGCAGCGCTGGCATCAGCAAGGTTTACGGCTGTTCGTTTATTCCTCGGGCTCGATCCAGGCACAGAAGCTGATTTTCGGCTGTTCCGAGGCTGGCGATCTGTCGCCGTTGTTCAGTGGTTATTTCGACACCACATCGGGACCCAAGCGGGAAGTCCAGTCCTACCAGCGCATCAGCGCGGCGGTGGGCGTAGCCCCGGAGGAGATTCTGTTTCTGTCGGACATCGTCCAGGAACTGGATGCGGCCCGTGATGCCGGCATGGCTACGTGCGGAGTGGCGCGCGAGGGCGGTGAGCTGCAAGGGCATGTCACGGTGGACAGTTTTGCCCGGATCGATCCTGCGCGTTTTTGATAGAAGACGGTGGGAGCGAGCAAGCTCGCTCCCACAGCACGATCAGGCGCTGTGATAGGTCGGCAGCGCAAAACGATGCTGGCTTTGCAGCATGGCGATCTGCGGCAACTCGCTGGCCTGTTCCGCCAGGTCGCGACGGATTGCGCTGATTGCCCAGGACAGTTGGTCCCCGGCGTGCAACTGGGCGTAGGAAATTGTGCGTTTAAACAGTTTGCCTTCGCTGTTGCGCAAGGTCAGCAGGATACCGCCATCCGGGCGGGCCTGAGTGGTCACTTCGTAGTTGGAGAAGAGGGACGCAAACTTTTCTTGAATCATGTTCATATTTGACTGCTCCATGGTGGTGGCAAACCGTGGAGAGGTAGTTGCAGTGTCTGTGCCAGCGTTGGGCTTGATTAAAAAGCGTTATAAAACAATCAGTTAACAATTCCCCCTATTTTTGCTTTCGTGCAACTTGCATGAATGGCCATCGTGCATCCTGCATTTTGCGTGGTCGGCTGATCTTTTGTTGAACCAAATGGATTTCTGGCGCTCATGGTCCGCCTGTCCGGAACGGTGGATACAAAACATTGCAAAAACCGCATGTACAGCGCCGGAATCGCTGGCGTAATTTCGAGCGCAATTGAGCTCCAGCCCGACAACAAGAACCCAGACCCACGAGGTCGAACGGGAGTGACCATGAGTCGTACATCCAGCGACGCCATTACCTGGGGCAAGATGCTGCGCAAGCTACCCACTATTGCCAGAGCCATTCCCCGTATCGTCAAAGGCATGAAGCTCGCCAACGTCCAGGACCCGACCCAGCCTTGCGGCCTGGGCTGGTGTTTCGAACAGGCCACCCAGCGCAATCCCCAAGGGCCGGCGTTGTTGTGTGGCGACACGGTATTGAGTTACGCGCAGGCCAACGAACAGGCCAATCGCATCGCTCATTACCTGTTGGCACAGGGCATCGGCAAGGGCGACTGCGTGGCGATTTTCATCGAGAATCGGCCAGAGATGCTGGTGACGGTGCTGGCGGTGGCGAAGGTCGGTGCGGTCAGCGCCATGGTCAACACCTCGCAGACCGGGGACGCGCTGGTGCACAGCCTGGCGTTGGTCACGCCTGTCGCGGTGGTGGTCGGGGCAGAACGGGTCGCGGCCTTCAACGACGTGCGAGCCCGCACCTCACTGTCCGGCCACCGAACCTGGTGGGTCGCCGACCAGGACAGCTCCGTCGTTCCTTCCGGTTTTGTCGATCTGATAAGTAGCAGCGCCAGCCATCCAGGTGACAACCCGGCCAGCAGTCAGCAGGTTTTTTTCAACGACCCATGTTTTTATCTCTACACCTCGGGCACTACCGGGCTGCCCAAGGCCGGGGTGTTTCGCCACGGGCGCTGGATGCGCACTTCCACCAGTTTCGGCCTGATCGCCCTGGACATGCAGCCCGCGGATGTCTTGTATTGCACGCTGCCGCTGTACCACGCCACGGGCCTGTGCGTGTGCTGGGGAGCGGCGATCTGCGGCGCCTCGGGGTTTGCGATCCGGCGCAAGTTCAGCGCCAGCCAGTTCTGGAGTGACGTTCGCCGTTACCGGGCCACCACCCTGGGCTATGTCGGTGAATTGTGTCGCTACCTGGTCGACCAGCCCGCCAGTGCCGAGGACCGGCGGCACGAGGTCCGGAAGATGATCGGCAACGGCTTGCGCCCCGGGGCATGGTCGGCCTTCAAGACGCGTTTTGGTGTCGACCATATCTGCGAGCTGTACGCGGCCAGCGACGGCAATATCGGCTTCACCAATGTGCTGAATTTCGACAACACCGTCGGATTTTCCCTGATGGGCTGGGAACTGGTGCAGTACGACCATGACAGCGGGGCGCCGTTGCGCAACCTGCAAGGCCGGATGCAGAAAGTACCCAAGGGAGAACCGGGCCTGCTGATGGCGCGCATTGACGACAAGGCGCCGCTGGACGGTTACACCGATCCGGCCAAGACCGAAAAAACCATCTTCAAGGATGTCTTCGTTCCTGGTGACCGTTACTTCAATACCGGTGACCTGCTGCGCAACATCGGCTTCGGCCATGGGCAGTTCGTTGATCGCCTCGGTGATACCTATCGCTGGAAGGGCGAGAACGTCTCCACCACGGAAGTTGAAAACGTATTGCTACAGCACGCGCAAATCGCCGAGGCGGTGGCTTATGGCGTCGAAATCAATGGCACCAATGGCCGCGCCGGCATGGCGGCGATTACTCCGTCCGAATCCCTGGCTACCCTGGATTTTGCTGAGCTGTTGCAATTTTTGCAGTGCAAGTTGCCGGCCTATGCGGTGCCGTTGTTCTTGCGCATCAAGGTAAAAATGGACACCACCGGCACCTTCAAATACCAGAAAAACCGCCTCAAGAGCGAAGCCTTCGACCCGTGCGCCACGGACGATGAGCCGGTCTACGCCTGGCTGCCCGGCACCGCGACCTACGTGCGGGTCGACCGGCAACTGGCGGCGCAGATTCAGCAGGGACAGTACCGTTATTGATTCTGACTATGCACGGTGCAGAGAAAAAAGGGATGACAGGCCTGGAGTCCCTCGGGAAACTAGCCGCTTTGCGAAGACTTAAGTGGAGTTTCCCATGTCCGATACAAGCCGCCAGATGACCCCGGAAGAGGCTGCGGAGTTTGCCGAACAGGTGTTCAATGTCGCACGCCAGGGTGACGCCGCCATGATGGCCGCCTTGCTGAGCAAAGGTTTGCCCCCCAACCTGCGCAATCACAAGGGTGACACCTTGCTGATGCTGGCCGCTTACCACGGGCATGTGGAGACGGTGAAGGTATTGCTGGAAAACAAGGCTGATCCGGAAATCCGCAATGACAATGGCCAGAGCCCGATTGCCGGTGCGGCGTTCAAGGGCGACCTGGCCGTGGTCACCGCGCTGGTAGACGGCGGGGCGCAGGTGGAAGGCTCGTCCTTCGATGGTCGCACCGCGTTGATGATGGCGGCGATGTTCAATCGTGTGGAGATCGTCGATTACCTGATCAGCAAAGGCGCCGACCCCAAGGCCAAGGATGCAAACGGCGTCTCGGCGCTGGATGCAGCCAGGACCATGGGCGCGGTGGATACCACGGCGCAGTTGGAGAAGTTGTTGGGTTGATCCCTATCTTTTAGGGCTGCTTTGCAGCCCAGCGGGGATAAATCCCCTCGCCACAAAAGCTCCCAGGCCACAGCTTTCTGACTCAATCAATGTGATGCGCTATCCTGCGCGCCCTCAAAACCCAATCGCCACAGGATTTTCCCCATGAAAGCCGCACTCGTCGAACTCATCAGCAAAATAAGCTCCGGCTGCCTGGGCGATGCGGACGTTGCGAAAATCGCTGACGAAGCGGCCCAGGCCTACGCCGACCCGGCGGCTTTTCTGGCGGCCAACCCGGACATCAACTACGACGACAGCTTTCCGATTCCACTGGGCGAGTGGGTGGTGGTGGGGAGTCTGCCGGACACCGTGTTGTTTCAGGCCGACACTTATGTAGAGCTGTTCGAACAGATCGTTGCCTCGTTCGGGCCCGGTGTGGCCTTCAACCTCAAGCCCAAGCAACTGGCGAAAACCGAAGCCCTGACGGCGCTCAATCGCATCCAGATCCAGATGAGCAGTCTGAACAAGGAAAACGGCGGTTATGTGCTGATGAATTTCAGCCAGTTGCTCGACGATGAACTGCAAATGGTTCTGGTGTATGGCAACGACGTGCCACGCGTGCTGGAGCTGTGCGCCGAAGTCGGCATCGCCGCCGCGCCGGCCCTGGAAGCGTTGAAGGTTGCGATCCACGTCTGACGCAATAAAACGGAACCCTCGCCGGGCCCCCGCTATCCTAAGTGGGCATATCACCATCTGGGAGCGACACCATGGGTTCCACCTTCAACGGCCTGATTGGCCTGATCATCCTGGCGCTCGATATTTGGGCGATCATCAATGTGCTCAAGAGTGGCGCGGGAACGGGGGCAAAAGTCCTGTGGGTGCTGTTGATCCTTCTGTTGCCGGTGCTGGGCCTGATCATCTGGGCGATTGCCGGGCCGCGAGGCAACGTGCGGATCTGATCGCTTTTTGATGTTGCCCGGCAGGCCTCGGCCGCCGGGCATTGCGACCCTGTCGCGACGGTATCAGGCCGTCGCCAGTGCGTGTTTTTTCGAGGTCTTCAGGAAACTCAGCAAGGCCAGCAGCGGGAAGCCGCTGCCGACGATCACCACCCATAACCAGCCGCCGTGCTCGTACACCGCGCTGGCAATCGATGAACCAAACGCGCCGCCGACGAAGATGCTGGTCATGTACAGCGCATTGAGACGACTGCGGCTTTTGGCGTCGAGGGCATAGATGGTGCGCTGGCCCAGGACCATGTTCATCTGCACACAGAAATCCAGCACCACGCCCGTAACCGCCAGGCCGATGACGCTGTAGAGCGGATGGATGAACGCTGGCAGAAAACTCAGGCTGGCCAACAGCATTGCCAGCAACGAAGCGATGCGGGTATGACCGGCATCCGCCAGGCGACCGGCAATGGGCGCGGCGATGGCGCCAATGGCACCGACCAAGGCGAACAGGGCGATTTCAGTTTGCGACAGGCCATGATTGCGCGACAGTTCCAGCGGCACGGCGGTCCAGAACAGGCTGAAGGTGGCGAACATGCAGGCCTGGTAAAAGGCTCGTTGGCGCAACAATGGCTGCTGGCGCAACAGGGTGCCGAGCGAGCCCAGCAGCTGGCCATAAGAGGCGCTGTGGTCGGGTTGGCGCTTTGGCACGGTCAATGCGAGGACGATGCTGATCGCCGCCATCAAGGCGGCGGCGATCATGAACATCGCCCGCCAGCCGAAGTGATCGGCCACCACGCTTGAGATCGGCCGCGCCAGCAGGATCCCCAGCAGCAGGCCGCCCATGATCCCGCCCACGACCCGCCCTCTGGACTCTTCCGGGGCCAAGTGCGCGGCCAGCGGGATCAGCACCTGCACCGACACCGAACTGAAACCCACCAGCAGCGAGACCAGCAGGAACACGTTCGGCTGGTCGGTGAACGCTGCCGCCAACAGACTGGCAATCGCCACAACGGTGGTGAGGATCATCAGGCGACGGTTTTCCAGCAGGTCCCCCAGTGGCACCAGGAAAAACAGGCCCAGGGCATAACCGATCTGAGTCAGCGAGACGATCAGGCTGGCCATGGTGCTGCTCAGGCCGACGTCGGGTGCGATCAGTTCGATAATGGGCTGGGCGTAGTAGATGTTGGCGACAATGGCGCCGCAGCAGAAGGCGAAGAGCAGGACCATGCCGCGAGTCAGGCTTGTACCGGCGGGCACGGAGGAGGGATGGGCACTCATGGCAATCTCATTAGTAGCTTGAAAGGATGGCGTGAGGCTAAAGAGTTAGCGGGCTCTGGAACAGGCTTTGTGGCTGATATCGGACATGCTTGCTATTGATGATGAAACAGGCCTGATCGTTCCCACGCAGAGCCTGGGAACGATCAAATGTGGATAGGACGTTATTGCCCGCTGTAGATCTGGTCGAAAACCCCACCGTCATTGAAGTGAGTCTTCTGCACCGTGCGCCAGTCGCCGAAGGTTTTTTCCACGGACAGGAAGTCCACTTTCGGGAAACGGTCGGTGTATTTGGCGAGTACCGCAGGGTCCCGTGGGCGCAGGTAGTTGGCGGCGGCGATTTCCTGGCCTTCGGGCGACCACAGGTACTTGAGGTAGGCCTCGGCGGCCTCGCGAGAACCTTTCTTCTCAACCACCTTATCGACCACGCTCACCGGTGGCTCGGCTTCGGCAGAAACGCTCGGGTAGATCACCTCGAACTGGTCGCGGCCAAATTCGCGGGCGATCATCTCGGCTTCGTTTTCAAAGGTCACCAGCACGTCGCCGATCTGGTTGGTCATGAAAGTGGTCGTCGCGGCACGGCCACCGGTATCCAGTACCGGCGCCTGCTTGAACAGTTTGCCGACGAAGGCTTTGGCCTTGTTCTCGTCACCGCCATTCTTGAGCACATACCCCCAGGCCGACAGGTAGGTGTAGCGACCGTTGCCGGAGGTCTTCGGGTTGGGCACGATCACCTGCACGCCGTCCTTGAGCAGGTCGGGCCAATCTTTCAGCGCTTTCGGGTTGCCCTTGCGCACGATGAATACGGTGGCTGAGGTGAACGGGGCACTGTTGTTCGGTAAGCGGGTGACCCAGTTTTCGGGCACCAGTTTGCCGTTATCCGCCAGGGCATTGATGTCGGTGGCCATATTCATGGTGATGACGTCAGCTGGCAGCCCGTCGATCACCGAGCGTGCCTGCTTGCTGGAACCGCCGAAAGACATCTGCACGATGATGTTTTCGTTGTGCTCGGCCTGCCAGTGTTTCTGGAAAGCCGTGTTGTAGTCCTTGTAGAAATCACGCATCACGTCATAGGAAACGTTGAGCAGGGGCGGGGCGGCGTGGGCCAGGCTGCCAAAGGTCAGGCCAGCGGCGAGAAGGGAGGCACCAAAGAAGTTCTTCACTGCGAATTCCTTTTTATTTGAAAGGGGTTCCGGGCAATTAGCCGGCACACTAGCGGCAAGCCAATAGGCCATCAAGCATTAAAAAGTGCTTTGCTTATTCCAATTTCTTAAACAGCGCATTGCCGCAACGGGAGCAGAAAGCAGCTCCATGATCGTGGTTGTTTTTGCTGCAGACCGGACAATCATGCTTGAGCTGGTCACCGCGCATGGCCGTGGCCAGTTCAGCGGTGAAAATGCCCGTCGGCACGGCGATGATCGAGTAACCGGTGATCATCACCAGGGACGAAACCACCTGGCCCAATGCCGTCTTGGGCACGATATCGCCAAAGCCCACGGTGGTCAGTGTGACGATGGCCCAATAGATGCCCTTGGGAATGCTGGTGAAACCGTTCTCGGGGCCTTCAATGACGTACATCAAGGTGCCGAACACGGTCACCAGGGTCGAGACGCTAACCAGGAACACGATGATTTTCTGCTTGCTCCCCCGCAGCGCCGCCAGTAGGTAGTTGGCTTGCTTGAGGTAAGGGCTGAGCTTGAGCACGCGGAATATCCGCAGCATGCGAATGATCCGAACGATCAGCAGATACTGGGCGTCGCTGTAGTACAGCGCCAGGATCCCAGGCACGATCGCCAGCAAGTCCACCAGGCCGTAGAAGCTGAACGCATAGCGCAGGGGCTTGGGCGAGCAGTACAGGCGCAGGCCATATTCGACGATGAAGATGAAGGTGAACCCCCATTCGATGGCGGCCAGCAGGGAGGCGTAGTTCTGGTGCACGCTGTCGATGCTGTCGAGCATCACGATCACCAGGCTGGCGAGGATGATCAACAGCAGTGTGCTGTCGAAGCGCCGGCCGGCCACGGTGTCGGTCTGGAAAATGATCACGTAGAGGCGTTCACGCCAGTTGCTGCTATCCATAACCTTCGCCTGAACCAATAGTCAGCGAAGCCTAGGGTGATTGCCCCGCAAAGCGCAAGGCGCAGTGTCCCGACTGGCCTGTTGCCACACTCGGTGGGTGGCATGAACCAGCCAGCAGGCCAGGATGAAGGGCGCGGTCAGCGGCGCCAGACCGAGGGCAAGAAAGCCCGGTGTGAGCATGACCGCCAGCACAATACCCGCCAGCGGCAACCATCGCTGGCGGCGTTGTTGGCTGAGGGCCAGCGCCACCAGGGCCGGGTTATAACCGCCGAGCCCCGACAGGGCTTGGGTCGTGTCGTGATGCAGCAGGGAGAACCCCAGGCCTGCGGCTGAACCCAGCATCGCCCACCCGGCGGCGCGTGGATTGGCAATCAACAATCCCACAGCGATCAGCGCACCGGCGAATGGCTGGTCGAGAAACATGACCTGACCGAGTCCGCTCCAACAAGCGGCCAGCAAATTGGCCATCGTCAGTTCAACTGAAATGGGTGACGGCTGTGCCGGGGCAAAACTCAGCAGCAACCAGCCCAGCGCCACGAACGGCGCGGTGTAGGCGGGCAGGCACTGAGGGCCACGGCTGCGCTTGAGCCATTGCTCGGTCAACATCGCGCTGAGGCCGCCGCTGGCAATAATCAATGGCGGCAACACGGCTGACCAGGGTAACGCGAGGCTCAATAGCAAGCCCAGCAGGATGCCGTTGTAACTGAACAGTCCGGCCTGTCGATCAACCTTGGCATAACCGCGTCGCTGGGCGGTGAGCAACCCGGCCACGCCGCCGAGTAACGCACCGCCAAACAAGGCGGGTGCGGTGAAGAGAATCGCCAGCAGGCACAGCAGACCGCACAGCGGATGACGCTGGAGGAAAATCTGGCTAAAGCCGTTGAGCAGGGCGGTGGCCCAGTCGGGGCAGTGGGTGTTGGGCATGGCTAGGCGTGTCTGAGGGACCGAGTGGGTTTCATCGCGAGCAGGCTCGCTCCCACACAGGATCTGTGGTGTTCACAAACCCCTGTGGGAGCGAGCCTGCTCGCGATGAGGCCGATACAGGCGCTAAATCAACGTCTCAATGCGCAACGAATTGGTCGACCCCGGCTGCCCGAACGGCACGCCGGCTGTGATCAGTAGGGTGTCGCCCCGCTGGGCCATGCCCTGGGCCTGGGCGATTTCCAGGGCGGTGGAACACACCTCGTCCACCTGGCGCAGCCGATCGTTGACCACCGAATGCACGCCCCAGGCCACGGTCAGACGGCGGGCTGCTTGCAGGTTGGGCGTGAGGTTGAGGATCGGCACCGTCGGCCGCTCCCGCGCCGCCCGCAGGCTGGAGCTGCCCGATTCGCTGTAGTTCACCAGCACCGCTACCGGCAGTACATTGCTGATACGCCGGATTGCGCAACTGATGGCGTCCGACGCCGTGGCTTCGGCCTTCGGCCGGCTGACATCCAACTGCGCCTGGTAATCCGGGCCGTTCTCCACCTGGCGGATGATCTTGCTCATGATCTGCACGGCTTCGAGGGGGTAATCGCCCGACGCGGTTTCCGCCGACAGCATCACTGCATCGGCCCCTTCAGCCACGGCGTTGGCCACATCGGTGACTTCGGCTCGGGTGGGTGCGGGAGAAAAACGCATGGATTCGAGCATCTGCGTGGCCACCACCACCGGTTTACCAAGGGCGCGGCAGGTGCCGATGATGTTCTTCTGGATCTGCGGCACGCTTTCGGCCGGCACTTCGACACCCAAGTCACCCCGGGCAACCATGATCGCGTCGCTCAGTTCGGCGATCTCCCGAAGCTGGGTCACCGCCGACGGTTTCTCGATCTTGGCCATTAGGAATGCCTTGTCGCCAATCAACGCACGCGCCTCGCGGATGTCCTCGGGGCGCTGCACGAACGACAGCGCCACCCAGTCCACGCCCAGCTCCAGGCCAAAGCTCAAGTCGCGACGGTCCTTGGTGGTCAGCGGGCTCATGTCGAGCACGGCCTGGGGCACATTCACGCCTTTGCGGTCTGACAGTTCGCCGCCGTTGAGCACTTGGGTGTCGATGGCATCGGCGTGTTTGGTGGTCACACGCAGGCGCAGCTTGCCGTCGTCCAGCAGCAGGTCCATGCCCGGCTCCAGGGCCGCGATGATCTGTGGGTGGGGCAGGTTGACCCGCTGTTCATCGCCGGGCGTGGCGTCCAGATCCAGGCGCAGGGCCTGGCCGCGTTGCAGCAGCACTTTGCCGTCGGCGAATGTGCCCACGCGAAGTTTCGGGCCCTGCAAGTCCATCAGAATGCCCAGTGGGTAGTTGAGCTGCTGCTCGACGTCACGAATCCACTGGTAGCGCTGGGCGTGGTCGGCATGCTCGCCGTGGCTGAAGTTCAGGCGGAAAATATTCACACCGGCCTGCACCAGTTCACGGATGTCATCGATCCCACGGGTTGCGGGGCCAAGGGTCGCGAGGATCTTGACCTTTTTATCAGGCGTCATGTTTAGGGTTCTCAAGAATCAGGATGGCGCGAAAGTCGTTGACGTTGGTACGCGTGGGCTCGGTGACGATCAACGCCTCCAGCGCGGCGAAGTAGCCGTAGCCATTGTTATTGTCCAGCTCGTCGCTGGCGCTCAGGCCCAGTTCGGCGGCTCGGCGATAGCTGTCTGGGGTCATGATGGCGCCGGCGTTGTCTTCGGAACCGTCGATGCCGTCCGTGTCACCGGCCAGTGCGTAAATGCCGGGATGGCCCTTGAGGCTGTCGGTCAGGCTGAGCAGGAATTCTGCGTTGCGTCCGCCCCGGCCATTGCCGTGCACGGTGACTGTGGTTTCGCCGCCGGAGAGGATCACGCATGGCGCCGCCAGAGGCTGGCCGTGCAGGGCGATTTGCCGGGCGATACCGGCGTGGACTTTGGCCACTTCCCGGGATTCGCCTTCCAGGTCGCCGAGGATCAACGGGCTGAAACCGGCCTGGCGGGCTTTCACCGCCGCCGCTTCCAGTGATTGTTGGGGACGGGCGATCAATTGGAAGTGACTGCGGGCCAGGCGCGGGTCGCCGGGTTTGACGGTTTCCGATTCCGGGCTTTGCAACCAGTTGCGCACCGAGGCCGGTACTTCAATGTTGTAGCGCTTGAGGATCGCCAAGGCTTCGGCCGACGTACTGGGGTCGGCCACGGTGGGGCCGGAGGCGATGACCGTGGCGAGGTCGCCGGGCACATCGGAAATCGCGTAGGTGTAGACCGTCGCCGGCCAGCAGGCCTTGCCCAGGCGCCCGCCCTTGATTGCCGAGAGATGTTTGCGCACGCAATTCATCTCGCCGATGGTGGCACCGGACTTGAGCAAAGCCTTGTTGATCGATTGCTTGTCGGCCAGGGTGATGCCAGCTGCCGGCAGCGCCAGCAACGCCGAGCCGCCGCCGGACAGCAGGAAAATCACCCGGTCGTCTTCGTTGAGGTTGCTGACCAGCTCCAGCACCCGTTGGGCCACCGCCAGGCCCGCCGCATCAGGCACCGGGTGAGCGGCTTCCACTACTTCGATCTTCTGGCAAGGCGCGCCATGGCCGTAGCGGGTCACCACCAAACCGGTGACGTCGCCCTGCCAGCAGCGCTCGACCACCTGCGCCATCGCCGCGGCGGCCTTGCCGGCGCCGATGACGATCACCCGGCCGCTGCGATCGCTGGGCAGATACTGTTCAAGGACATGCTGCGGATGGGCCGCATCGATGGCTGTGGCAAACAGCTCGCGCAGCAATTGTTGCGGATCGACCGACATGGCGGACTCCCGATTTTTATTATTGGATGAAGCGACTCGATTCCCTGTGGGAGCGAGCCTGCTCGCGATGGCGTTAATCCAGTCACTTTATGTGTTGAATGTAAGACCGCTATCGCGAGCAGGCTCGCTCCCACAGGGGTTAGTGCAGGTTTACTTGTCGCGAATCGAGAAATTCGCCATGTGCTCCAACCCCTTGATCAACGCCGAGTGATCCCAGTTGCTGCCGCCGATGGCCGCGCAGGTGCTGAAAACTTGCTGGGCGTTGGCGGTGTTGGGCAGGTTGATGTTCAGCTCCTTGGCGCCTTGCAGGGCCAGGTTCAGGTCCTTCTGGTGCAGGCTGATGCGGAAGCCCGGATCGAAGGTGCCCTTGATCATGCGCTCGCCGTGTACTTCCAGGATCTTCGAAGAGGCAAAACCGCCCATCAACGCTTCGCGAACCTTGGCCGGATCGGCGCCGTTTTTCGCGGCGAACAGCAGGGCTTCGGCCACGGCCTGGATGTTCAGCGCGACGATGATCTGGTTCGCCACTTTCGCGGTCTGGCCGTCGCCGTTGCCACCCACCAGGGTGATGTTCTTGCCCATGGCCTGGAACAGCGGCAGGGCGCGCTCGAAAGCGCCGCTGTCGCCGCCGACCATGATGCTCAGTGTGGCGGCCTTGGCGCCGACTTCACCACCGGACACGGGGGCATCGAGGTATTGCGCACCTTTTTCATTGATCCTGGCCGCGAACGCCTTGGTGGCGGTGGGGGAGATCGAGCTCATGTCGATGACCACCTTGCCCGTGCCCACGCCCGCCGCGACGCCATCGGCGCGAAACAGCACGTCATCGACCTGCGGGGTGTCCGGGACCATGACGATGATGAACTCGGCTTCCTGGGCGACTTCCTTCGGGTTGGCCAGCGCCACCGCGCCGCCGGCCAGCAGATCGGCGGGGGCCGGGTCGTGGTGCTGGCTCAGGAACAGACTGTGCCCGGCCTTTTGCAGGTTCATTGCCATGGGGTGGCCCATGATGCCGGTGCCGATGAATCCGATTTTAGCCATGAGAAAATCCTCTTGTTTTTATTACTGCTTCAGCAAATGAGACTGCTTTCCTGTGGGAGCGAGCCTGCTCGCGATGTCGGTTTCACATTCAACGAATAGGTTGGCTGGACTACAGCTATCGCGAGCAGGCTCGCTCCCACAGGGGATTTTTTGGGTCAGACTGCGTTATGGCTTTTCAGCCACCCCAGACCCGCTTCCGTGCTGGTCAGCGGCTTGTATTCGCAGCCGACCCAGCCCTGGTAACCGATGCGGTCCAAGTGTTCGAACAGGAAGCGGTAGTTGATCTCGCCGGTTCCCGGCTCGTTGCGTCCCGGGTTGTCCGCCAGTTGCACATGGTTGATCTGACCCAGGTGCGCCGACAGGGTCCGGGCCAGGTCGCCTTCCATGATTTGCATGTGGTAGATGTCGTATTGCAGGAACAGGTTGGCGCTGCCCACCTGCTCGCGGATCGACAGGGCCTGGGCGGTGTTGTTCAAGTAGAAACCGGGAATGTCGCGGGTGTTGATGGCTTCCATCACCAGCTTGATGCCTTTGGCCTGCAGCTTCTCGGCAGCGTATTTCAGGTTGGCGACGAAGGTTTTCTCCACCAGGGCCTTGTCGCAGTTCTGCGGACAAATGCCGGCCAGGCAGTTGACCTGGGTGTTGCCCAGCACCTGGGCATAAGCGATCGCCAGGTCAACGCCCGAGCGGAACTCTTCAACCCGGTCCGGCAGACAGGCAATGCCGCGCTCGCCCTTGGCCCAGTCGCCGGCCGGCAGGTTGAACAACACCTGGGTCAGGCCATTGGCCTGGAGCAGCGCCTTGAGCTCGGCGGAGCTGTAGTCATAAGGGAACAGGTATTCGACACCCGTGAAACCGGCCTTGGCGGCCGCTTCGAAACGGGCGAGGAAATCCTGCTCGGTGAACAGCATGGACAGGTTGGCTGCAAAACGCGGCATGGTGGTCTCCTATAAATAGTTGGCAGGCCCCCTGTGGGAGCGAGCTTGCTCGCGATAGCGGTGTGTCTGCTTGCATCCATGTTGAATGTAGCGCCGTCATCGCGAGCAAGCTCGCTCCCACAGGAGTGCGTCGGCATTCAATCGAGCAACGAAATCGCTGTCGGCGCATCGTTGCCCACCAGCGCCAGGTCTTCGAATTCGTTGACTGCGTTGATCTCGGTGCCCATGGAAATGTTGGTCACCCGTTCCAGGATGATCTCGACGATCACCGGCACCTTGAACTCCTCGATCAACTCCTGGGCCTTGCGCAGCGCCGGCTGGATGCCGGACGGTTCGAACACCCGCAGCGCCTTGCAACCCAGGCCCTCGGCCACGGCGACGTGGTCCACGCCATAACCGTTGAGTTCCGGGGCGTTGAGGTTGTCGAAGGACAGTTGCACGCAATAGTCCATGTCGAACCCGCGCTGGGCCTGGCGGATCAACCCCAGGTAGGAGTTGTTCACCACCACGTGGATGTACGGCAGCTTGAACTGCGCGCCTACCGCCAGCTCTTCGATCATGAACTGGAAGTCATAGTCGCCCGACAGCGCCACGACCTTGCGGCTCGGGTCGGCCTTGACCACCCCCAGTGCCGCCGGAATGGTCCAGCCCAACGGGCCGGCCTGGCCGCAGTTGATCCAGTGGCGCGGTTTGTAGACGTGCAGGAACTGCGCCCCGGCGATCTGCGACAGCCCGATGGTGCTGACGTAGCAGGTGTCCTTGCCGAAGACCTGGTTCATTTCTTCGTACACACGCTGGGGTTTGACCGGCACGTTGTCGAAGTGGGTCTTGCGCTGCAGGCTGGCCTTGCGCTGCTGGCAGTCCTGCAGCCAGGCGCTGCGGTTTTTCAGTTTGCCGGCGGCTTGCCATTCGCGGGCGACTTCGATGAACGCCGTCAGTGCCGAAGCGGCGTCGGACACGATGCCCAGGTCGGGGGTAAACACACGGCCGATCTGGGTCGGCTCGATGTCCACATGAATGAAGGTGCGGCCTTCGGTGTAGACATCCACCGAACCGGTGTGGCGGTTAGCCCAGCGGTTGCCGATACCCAGCACCACGTCCGATTTGAGCAGCGTCGCATTGCCATAGCGGTGGGAGGTTTGCAGGCCGACCATGCCGACCATCAGCGGGTGATCGTCAGGGATGGTGCCCCAGCCCATCAAGGTAGGGATGACTGGGATGCCGGTCAGTTCAGCGAACTCCACCAGCAGCTCGCTGGCATCGGCGTTGATGATCCCGCCGCCGGCCACCAGCAAGGGGCGCTCGGCCTGATCGAGCATGGCCAGGGCCTTTTCGATCTGTACGCGGTTGGCGGCGGGTTTGGCCAGGGGCAGCGGTTGGTAGGCGTCGATGTCGAATTCGATCTCGGCCATCTGCACGTCGAACGGCAGGTCGATCAACACCGGGCCCGGGCGACCGGAGCGCATCTCAAAGAAGGCTTTCTGGAAAGCGTACGGCACCTGGCCCGGTTCCAGAACGGTGGTGGCCCACTTGGTCACCGGTTTGACGATGCTGGTGATATCCACAGCCTGGAAATCTTCCTTGTGCAGGCGGGCGCGGGGCGCTTGGCCGGTGATGCACAGGATCGGGATCGAGTCGGCCGAAGCGCTGTAGAGCCCCGTCACCATGTCGGTCCCCGCCGGCCCCGAGGTGCCGATGCACACGCCAATGTTACCGGCCTTGGTGCGGGTGTAGCCCTCGGCCATGTGGGAGGCGCCTTCAACGTGGCGAGCGAGGACATGATCGATGCCACCCACCTTTTGCAGGGCAGAGTACAGCGGGTTGATCGCGGCACCCGGGATGCCGAAGGCGGTGTCCACGCCTTCACGGCGCATCACCAGAACGGCGGCTTCGATTGCTCTCATTTTGCTCATTGTTTTGTGCCTCTTACGTTTTGTAATTGTATACAAGTGGCTTTGCGCTGAGTGTATTCACGGCGGACGGCGCAGGTCAATCCATTTCCTCAAGCACCTGTTTCATTCGTCGGAAGGCCGTAAATGCTGTGGCTTTTCGTCGATAAGGTTACGTTGTTGGATTTATTGTATACAAAAAATATTATCATTGTGTTCTATTGTTTGCATCTGGTTTTGCCAAAGGCAATGCCAGGAACGTTTCCCACAACAAAAAAAGGACAGCACCCATGAGCGCTTTAACCTTGAAAGTCGCCGTCAGCCTGACGGGGCAAGCCCTTGCCGCAGGCCGTGAAATCAGCGCTGCACCGCTGACCATTGCGGTCCTGGACAGCGGCGGCCATCTGATTGCCTTGCAACGCGAAGACGGCGCGAGCCTGCTTCGCCCTCAGATCGCTTTCGGTAAGGCTTGGGGCGCCATCGCCCTGGGCAAGGGCTCACGCTTGCTCGCCCAGGACGCCCAACAACGCCCGGCGTTCTTTGCCGCTTTGAATGGGTTGGGCCAAGGCAACGTCGTACCGGCCCCGGGTGGGGTGTTGATCAGGGATCAGGAGGGGAGGGTGCTGGGCGCCATTGGCATCAGTGGCGATACCTCGGATGTTGATGAGCAGGTTGCGATCAGGGCCGTGGAGGGAGTGGGGTTGATGGCGGATGCGGGGGTGGCTTGATTTTGTATTGACTGACCTATTGCTATCGCGAGCAGGCTCGCTCCCACAGGTGGACTTGGGCGGACACAATATGTATGGGCACCGCAAATCCCCTGTGGGAGCGAGCCTGCTCGCGATAGCCATCCAGCAGACACATCCAGCTAAAAGTTTGCCTCCTATCCAGGCATGCACAGATCTAGCCTTCTTCATGAGTCAATCATCAAAGGGGCAAGGAATGCCTGGTTCACCTGCTTCACATAGACTGCGCCTCGGTCGCTACGCCGAATCCAGTCGGGTCTATTTACTGACCACCAACACATTTGGCCGCATACCAATTTTTAAGGACGTTATCCTGGGTAGATTGGTCGTTGAGCAATTTCGAAAAGCTCAGGAGCAAGGCTGGGCCGACTCATTGGCTTGGGTGGTCATGCCTGATCATTTCCATTGGTTGATCGAGTTGCGAAGGGGATCTTTGAGTGAGTTGATGCAAAGGATCAAATCATTGAGTACCAAAGCTGTAAATCTGCGCCTGGGTAATAAAGTCAGCCTTTGGCAGCAAGGATTTCATGACCGCGCACTGCGGCGGGAAGACGAGTTGATCATAATGGCGCGCTATGTCGTCGCTAACCCGTTGCGGGCAGGTCTCGTGAAGCGGCTTGGCGATTATCCGCTGTGGGATGCCATTTGGCTTTGACTCGAAATCGAGTTGCCGCTATCGCGAGCAGGCTCGCTCCCACAAGGGATTTAGGTTGCTCGCAGAATCTACATTCACAGCAGAACCCTGTGGGGCGAGTCTGCGCGAGAAAGCCCGTTCCCACAGGGTTTATGTGATGGACACAAAATGTCTGAACACAGAAAATCCCCTGTGGGAGCGAGCCTGCTCGCGATGGCCGCGGCACGGTTCTGAGCCTAGCGATCCACCTCACACCCCTTCAACACCAACCGAATAATCGTCTGCGCCGCCGCTTCGTAATCCGCCTCATCCAGCTTCGCCTTGCCGGTCACGGCGCTGATCTGCCAGTCGAAATCGGCATAGGTCTGGGTGGCGGCCCAGATGCTGAACATCAGGTGGTTGGGGTCGATGGGGGCGATCTGGCCGCGGTCGATCCAGGTCTGGATGCAGTCGATGTTGTGCCGGGCCTGGGCGTTGAGTTGTTCCACCAGGTCGGCGCTCAGGTGCGGGGCGCCGTGCATGATTTCACTGGCGAAGACTTTTGAGGCGAAGGGCAGGTCGCGGGAGATGCGGATCTTGGAGCGGATGTAGTGGCTCAGCACTTCGCCGGGCACGCCGTCGGCGTTGAACGGGGTCGAGGCCTGGAGGATTGGCTCGATGATACTTTCCAGCACCTCGCGGTAGAGGTTTTCCTTGGATTTGAAATAGTAGTAGACGTTGGGTTTTGGCAGGCCCGCCTTGGCCGCGATATCGCTGGTTTTGGTCGCCGCGAAGCCCTTGTCGGCAAACTCTTCGCTGGCGGCACGCAGGATCAGTTCTTTGTTGCGCTCGCGGATAGTGCTCATAAACCCAGGGGTTCCTTGCCTGTTCTGGCGGTTGCGCATGGTAGCACCGGCCTCGCGAAGCGCTCAAGAATGCCCCGCGGCCACGTCGGGCGCGCTATGCTGCGCAGCATTATTGTTCAAGGAGTTCCTCCATGGCCGGAAGCAGTTTGCTGTTACTGATCGACGATATCGCCACAGTGCTCGACGATGTTGCATTGATGACCAAGATGGCCGCCAAGAAAACCGCCGGCGTGCTCGGCGATGACCTGGCGCTCAATGCCCAGCAGGTGTCAGGCGTGCGTGCCGAGCGGGAAATACCGGTGGTCTGGGCGGTGGCCAAGGGGTCGTTCATCAACAAACTGATCCTGGTGCCGTCGGCGTTGGCCATCAGCGCTTTCGTGCCCTGGCTGGTGACGCCACTGCTGATGGTGGGGGGCGCCTACCTGTGCTTCGAAGGGTTCGAGAAACTGGCCCACAAGTTCCTTCACAGCAAGGCGCAAGACCAGGCCGAGCATGCGCAACTGGTCGAGGCCGTGGCCAATCCGGCGGTCGATCTGGTGGCCTTCGAAAAGGACAAGATCAAAGGTGCGATACGCACCGACTTCATCCTCTCGGCGGAAATCATCGCCATCACCCTCGGCACCGTCGCTGATGCACCGCTGACCCAGCAGGTGATCGTGCTGTCGGGTATCGCCATCGTCATGACCGTCGGCGTCTATGGTTTGGTGGCCGGGATCGTCAAGCTCGATGACCTGGGGTTGTGGCTGACGCAGAAGCCGGGGCAACTGGCCAAGAGCGTCGGTGGCGCCATCCTGCGCGCCGCGCCCTACATGATGAAAGGCCTGTCGGTGATCGGCACGGCGGCGATGTTCCTGGTGGGCGGCGGCATCCTGACCCATGGCGTGCCGGTGGTGCATCACTGGATCGAAGGTGTGACGGCCAGTGCTGGCGGCGCCGGGTTCATCGTGCCGTTGCTGCTTAATGCGGTGGCCGGGATTGTGGCGGGGGCGCTGGTGTTGGCGGGAGTGATGGTGGTGGGCAAGGTCTGGAAAGCGCTGAAAAGCTGAATCTGACAACACATGACAACTGTGGGAGCGAGCCTGCTCGCGATAGCGGTCTACCAGCCAACATAAATGTTGAATGGCAGGCCCTCATCGCGAGCAGGCTCGCTCCCACAGTGGGTTTTGGGGTGGCCGGGAGTTACTCGGCAATCTGCAACTTGCGCGACTCGGTATACACGTAACGCACCTTCTCATATTCGAATGGCGAGTTCAGTTGGCCATAGCGGAAGCTGGTCTGGTGGCGCTTGTCCACGGCGCGCAGGAGCAGCAGTTCCGGGTGGTTGCCGCTGACTTCTGAAACGTTGAGGAAGTTGATCGCCGATTCAGCCGTGTAGTCCACCAGCAATCCCGAGGTGTCGCGAAGGTTCGAAGGGCCGAAGATCGGCAGTACGAAATACGCACCGCCGGGCACGCCATAGAAGCCCAGGGTCTGACCGAAGTCTTCGCTCTGGCGCGGCAGGCCCATGGCGGTGGCCGGGTCCCACAGGCCGGCGATGCCGACGGTGGTGTTGAGCAGCAGGCGTGCCGTGGTTTCCATCGAACGCTTGCCCTTGAATTGCAGCAGGCTGTTCATCAGGTTCGGCACGTCTCCCAGGTTATTGAAGAAGTTGCTCACCCCGGTGCGCAGGAAGCCTGGCGTGATGTAACGGTAACCATCGACGACTGGCAGGAAGACCCACTGATCGAATCGATAATTGAAGTGGTAAACGCGGCGGTTCCAGGACTCCAGCGGGTCATAGACGTTCAGGGCGTTGAGGGTCGAGCGTTCGAACTCGCGCTGGTCCAGCCCGGGGTTGAACTTGAGCTTGCTCAACGGTTCCTTGAAACCGTCGGAGTCCACCACCACAGGCGCGTTGGCCTTGCTGTTATCGGCGTGGACCATGCCAGCACTCATTAACGCGGCGATAAGCAGGAGATATTTAGCCACGGAAGAACTCCAGCATGGCGTCGCTGTTGACGCGGTAGTTTAGGTTGCCGCAGTGGCCGCCCAATGGGTAAACCGTCAGGCGGTCGCCAAAGGTCTTGCGCAAGAAGCCCAGATCGCCCGGGCCGAGGATGACGTCGTCGGCGTTGTGCATGACGGCAATCTTCGGACTGTCGTGCAGGTAATCCTTGAGCGCATAAAGGCTGACCTGATCGATCAGTTGCAACAGGCTGCCGCCGTCGGTGCGCGCGCGCCACATCGGAATCACCTGCTCGGTGAGATAGCAGTCGAAATCGCATTGCAACGCGCGCTTGAGGAACGGCGTCAGGCTGGTGCTTTCGGTAATCGGGAATTTGGGCGGGATGATCAGGCCGCGACGGTTGATCAGGTCCGAGGTGAATGCAATGTCGGCCGCCGAGAAGCGGAACGAAGTGCCGATCAGCATCGCCATCTGCTCGTTGGTCAGGTGCTGCTTGGACTGCTGGAAATCATAGAGCAGGGCATCGTTGAGATCGATGTAGCCTTTTTGCTGAAAGTAACGAGTCAGCTTGTTGAGCACCAATTCATAAAAAGTGGTGGTGTTGTTGATGCCCTTGACCTCGGTCTGGACCAGTTTGTCCAGGTTGGTGATCGAGGTGTAGAGGTTGACCGGCGGGTTGAGCAGCAGCACTTTCTTGAAGTTGAAGCTGCGTCGGGTTTCATCCAGATGCGCGACGAAAGCCGCGTCCAGGGCGCCGAGGCTGTAGCCGGTGAGGTAATACTCGGTCACGGGCAACTTGGGGTTTTGCGCCCGCACGGCCTGCATCACCCGGTACATGTCTTCGGCGTCTTCCTTGGTGATGCCGGGTGTGGCGAAGCGCGAAGCGGCACTCATGAAGTCAAAGCTGGTGGGCGACGACAGCTGCACCACGTGGTAACCCGCCTTGTAATAGAGGCGCTTGAGGTATTCGTTGAGGCTGCTGTCGTATCGCGCGCCGGTGCCGGCGATCAGGAAGATCAGCGGCGCGGGCTTGTCCTGGGTCGCCATGCGGTAGGTGAGGCTTTTCACCGGCCAGAAATTGTCTGGCAGGATGAACTCGCGTTCCGGGCGCAGGGTCAGGCTGTGGTCCGCCTGGTCGATATCTTCGATCGGGGGCAGTTCCGGGCGCAGGTCCGGTGGCGTAGTGGCGATGGTCGCCTCGAACGGGTTGGTCAAGGGGTAGCCATAGCTGGCGGCATCGATGTCCACCGCCAGCGCGGACGCACTCAGAATAAGGCCGCCGGCGAGGGCAGCGAAGCGCAAGGAATGGAGCATGACTGGATCCCTTAAAGGAAGATGCCGATTGAAGTTCGCAGGCTATGACCGCCGAAGTGAAGCCAAGTGCCATGATTGGCATAAAACAAGCACAAAACAGGCACAAACGGGGCGCGATAGTAGCGCGAAGATACACGTTCACGCGTGGTAGCGGCTAGTTATCTGGCGGTTTGCCGAATTCGGGCGTGACCGGCAGGAGAGCATTTTTGTTGGCCCGAATGGCGCAGGCAGGTAGCTGGCGTTCTGATGTCGTTTCTCGTTGCTTCAACGTCGCAGGCAGAGCAGGTTCCAGATCGGCGCAGGTTGATGATCAACGAGTCAGTACTCCACTGACGTTCGAACCGGTTTTGCAGGCGAGCGTGATGGGGGCGCTGTGCACCATAACAATACGTTGACGCCGCTCGGCATCCGTCGGGCGCAGCACTTTCGGGGAAGTAACGATGAGAATGCGACGACTCTTGGGCGCAGGTGCCGCACTGGTACTGGCGATCAGCTCCACACTGGCCAGCGCCGAAACCAAAACCCTGAGCATCGGTTATGTCGATGGCTGGTCCGACAGCGTCGCGACCACCCATGTGGCGGCCGAAGTCATCAAGCAGAAACTGGGCTATGACGTGAAGCTGCAAGCGGTTGCGACCGGGATCATGTGGCAAGGCGTAGCCACTGGCAAACTCGACGCGATGCTCTCGGCCTGGCTGCCGGTGACCCATGGCGACTACTGGACCAAGAACAAGGATCAGGTGGTCGACTACGGTCCGAACTTCAAGGATGCAAAAATCGGCCTGATCGTGCCGGAGTACGTCAAGGCCCAGTCCGTGGCCGACCTCAAGACCGATGACAGCTTCAAGAACCGCATTGTCGGTATCGACGCCGGTTCAGGTGTCATGATCAAGACCGAGCAGGCCATCAAGGATTACGACCTGACCGGGTATCAACTCAAGGCCAGTTCCGGCGCCGGCATGATTGCCGAGCTGACCCGTGCCGAGAAGAAAAAAGAATCCATCGCCGTCACCGGTTGGGTGCCGCACTGGATGTTCGCCAAGTGGAAACTGCGCTTCCTGGAAGACCCGAAAGGCGTTTACGGCGCGGCTGAAACCGTGAACAGCATCGGCAGCAAGGAGCTGGACACCAAGGCGCCGGAAGTGGTCGCGTTTCTGAAGAAGTTCCAGTGGAACTCGAAAGACGAAATCGGCGAGGTCATGCTGGCGATTCAGGAAGGCGCCAAGCCGGACGCCGCTGCCAAGGATTGGGTTGCCAAACACCCGGACCGCGTGAAGGAGTGGACCGGCAAGTAATCCGCCCGGTTTAACATCCTCGAAACCGCATGACGTGGCGTCATGCGGTTTTTTTATGCCTGCGTTTTTTAGCCTCGCCCACGTCCTTGTGGGAGCGAGCCTGCTCGCGATGACGACGGTACATTCGACAGGTGCACCCATAGACCCACCGCTATCGCGAGCAGGCTCGCTCCCACAAGGGGTAACGGTGCTCGTCATCAATCGATAAACGTCATGTCGTTCTAATACTAAGGTCGTCTGGAACCTGGCCTTCAGCCGCATAGAGTAGAGCTGTTCCAATTAAATCTGTGCTGCGAGGATAAAAACAATGAACGACAGCATTTACCTCTCGATTCAAAACAGCCCGCGCTTCAAGGAGCTGGTGAGAAAAAGAGAAAAGTTCGCCTGGATTCTCTCGGCGATCATGCTTGGGTTGTATTCAGGCTTCATTCTTCTGATTGCCTACGGGCCGCATGTTCTCGGGGCCAAGATTTCGCCCGAGTCCACCATTACCTGGGGTATCCCCATAGGTGTCGGCCTGATCGTCTCGGCCTTCGTCCTGACCGGCATCTACGTGCGACGCGCCAACGGTGAGTTCGACGATCTGAACAATGCGATTCTCAAGGAGGCTCAGCAATGATCCGGCGTCTAATGGCTCTGTTGAGCATCGCAGCTTTCGCACCGGGGGCCTGGGCGGCTGAAGCCCTGACCGGTGCCGTGCAGAAACAACCGCTTAACGTTTCGGCCATTGTCATGTTCGTGGCTTTCGTTGGCGCGACCTTGTGCATTACCTACTGGGCGTCCAAGCGCAACAACTCGGCAGCCGACTACTATGCTGCGGGCGGGCGGATCACCGGTTTCCAGAACGGCCTGGCGATTGCCGGTGACTACATGTCGGCCGCGTCCTTCCTGGGGATTTCCGCGCTGGTGTTCACGTCTGGCTACGACGGTCTGATCTACTCCATCGGCTTTTTGGTCGGCTGGCCGATCATTCTGTTCCTGATCGCCGAGCGCCTGCGTAACCTGGGTAAATACACCTTTGCCGACGTGGCGTCCTACCGCCTGGGGCAAACCCAGATCCGCACCTTGTCTGCCAGCGGCTCGCTGGTCGTGGTGGCGTTCTACCTGATCGCGCAGATGGTGGGTGCCGGTAAGCTGATCCAGCTGCTGTTCGGCCTGGATTATCACGTTGCGGTGATTCTGGTCGGTATCCTGATGTGCCTCTACGTGCTGTTCGGCGGCATGCTGGCCACTACCTGGGTACAGATCATCAAGGCGGTGCTGTTGCTGTCGGGCGCTTCGTTCATGGCGCTGATGGTCATGAAGCACGTCAACTTCGACTTCAACATGCTGTTCTCCGAGGCGGTCAAGGTTCACGCCAAGGGTGAAGCGATCATGAGCCCTGGTGGCCTGGTCAAGGATCCGATCTCGGCGTTCTCCCTGGGTCTGGCGCTGATGTTCGGTACCGCTGGCCTGCCGCACATTCTGATGCGCTTCTTCACCGTGAGTGACGCCAAGGAAGCTCGCAAGAGCGTGCTGTACGCCACTGGCTTCATCGGTTACTTCTACATCCTGACCTTCATCATCGGCTTCGGCGCGATCCTGCTGGTCAGCACCAACCCGGCCTTCAAGGACGCGGCAGGTGCCTTGCTGGGTGGCAACAACATGGCGGCGGTGCACCTGGCTGACGCGGTGGGTGGCAGCATCTTCCTGGGCTTCATCTCGGCCGTAGCCTTTGCCACCATCCTGGCGGTAGTGGCGGGTCTGACCCTGGCCGGTGCCTCGGCGGTGTCCCATGACCTGTATGCCAGTGTCGTCAAGAAAGGCAAAGCCAACGAGAAGGATGAGATCCGCGTGTCGAAGATCACCACCATCGCCCTGGCGGTGCTGGCGATCGGCCTGGGCATCCTGTTCGAGAAGCAGAACATCGCGTTCATGGTGGGCCTGGCGTTCTCCATCGCGGCAAGCTGCAACTTCCCGGTACTGCTGCTTTCGATGTACTGGAAGAAGCTGACCACCCGTGGCGCCATGATCGGCGGCTGGCTGGGCCTGGTCAGTGCGGTGGGCCTGATGGTGCTCGGTCCGACCATCTGGGTGCAGATCCTGGGTCACGAGAAGGCGATCTTCCCGTATGAATACCCTGCGCTGTTCTCGATGGCCATTGCCTTCGTCGGCATCTGGTTCTTCTCCGTCACCGACAAGTCGGCTGAAGGCGTGAACGAGCGTGCACTGTTCTTCCCGCAGTTTGTGCGTTCGCAGACTGGTCTGGGGGCGAGTGGGGCGGTTAACCATTGATGTAGCGAGAAGTGCTTGAAGAAATACCCCGGTCGAGAGGCTGGGGTATTAATGAGATGGTCACCCCCACACCTTGCGAGGGCTACGCTTTCGCAGGGTGTTTTGTTTTCGGAGGCCATCATTATGAGCGAGTCAGCGCTGATCGGGATCGATCTCGGTAAACACAGTTTCCACCTGCACGGCCAAGACAAATTGGGCCGAGAGGTGTTTCGCAAGAAGTTCTCGCGTCAACAGATGATGACGCTCTTCGGCAATCTGCCGGCCTGTACCGTGGTGATGGAAGCTTGTGCCGGGGCGCATTTCGTCGCTCGCCAGCTGATGGCCATGGGGCATGAAGCCAAACTGATTTCCCCGCAATTCGTCCGCCCCTTCGTCAAAGGCAACAAAAATGACTTCGTGGATGCCGAAGCCATTTGCGAGGCGGCTTCGCGTCCATCGATGCGCTTCGTTTCGCCTAAAACCGAGGCACAGCAGACGCTTTCCGTTCTGCATCGCCTGCGCGAGTCGCTGGTACGCGATCGCACCAAAACCGCCAATCAAATGCATGGTTTCCTACTGGAGTTCGGCATCAGCCTGCCCAAGGGCCTGGCGATCATGAAGCGGTTGGCGAGTATTTTGGCTGAGCATGAGTTGCCCGTTCGGTTGACAGTGCTGTTACAGCGCTTGCATGAGCATTTCTGTTATCTGGATGAACAGATCAAGGCGCTGGATAAAGAGCTGGCAAGCCAACTGGCCGACGATGATCTCGGCAGCCGCTTGCTGAGCTTGCCGTGTGTCGGGCCGATCACCGCCAGCCTGCTGGCTGTAGAGATGGGGGACGGCAGGCAGTACCGATGCAGCCGTGACTTCGCCGCCTCCGTGGGCTTGGTACCCAGGCAGTACAGCACCGGCGGCAGGGCTAATTTGCTGGGTATCAGCAAGCGCGGCGACAAGCACCTCAGGCAGTTGCTGGTTCAATGTGCTCGGGTCTATATGCAGAGGCTAGAACACCAGAAAGGGGCTCTGGCCGACTGGGTGCGCTCATTGCTTGGGCGACGACACTCGAACGTGGTGGCCTGCGCCCTGGCTAACAAGCTGGCGCGGATCGCGTGGGCGCTAGCGGCTCACCATACGCAATATGAAGCAGGGCCAGACGCGCTGAACGCCTGACCCTGCGGTTGTTGCAGTACCACGAATCACCCTTCAGGTTTTGCGATAGCTGAACAACGGATGACGTGAACGGCCCACCGGCCTGACGAAGAACCTGACATAAAAATCGGCTTCAGAAGCCGCGGCATTTTTCAGGATCGTCAGGCGCGACTCTCATCGTGGCGCGGGGCATGCCCTGGATCGACGCCGGATAGATTTAAGCAAGCCAACCACTTCACCCATTAATCAGTATTGCAAAAATGGGGGTGACCATAGATTTTTTGTGTTGGGTTTAAGGGGCGGCAGGCCGGCCGCCAATCGCGAGCAGGCTCGCTCCCACAGGGGAGTGCATTTCCATGTGGGAGCGAGCCTGCTCGCGATGGCGCCGGACCGGGCGAAGAAGATGGGGAGGGGCACAAACAAAACGGCCCCCGCTCTTATATAAGAAGCGGGGGCCGTTTCGGTGCAGCTTGGGACCTATCGCAAGGCAGGTCTTACTTGCGGTCTTCCAGCTGGGTGATGTCACGCGACTCGTAGCCGGTGTACAACTGGCGCGGGCGGCCGATCTTGTACGGGCTGGAGAGCATTTCTTTCCAGTGGGAGATCCAGCCCACGGTCCGCGCCAGGGCGAAGATCACGGTGAACATGCTGGTTGGAATGCCGATCGCCTTGAGGATGATCCCCGAGTAGAAGTCGACGTTCGGGTACAGCGAGCGCTCGATGAAGTACGGGTCGGTCAGGGCGATCTCTTCCAGGCGCATGGCCAGTTCGAGTTGCGGATCGTTCTTGATCCCCAGTTCCTTGAGCACTTCGTCGCAGGTCTGCTTCATGACGGTGGCGCGCGGGTCGCGGTTCTTGTAGACCCGGTGACCGAAGCCCATCAGCTTGAACGGATCGTTCTTGTCCTTGGCCTTGGCGATGAACTTGTCGATGTTCGAGACATCGCCGATTTCATCGAGCATGGTCAATACCGCTTCGTTGGCACCGCCGTGGGCTGGGCCCCAGAGTGCGGCGATACCGGCGGCGATACAGGCGAACGGGTTGGCACCCGAGGAGCCGGCCAGGCGCACGGTGGACGTGGAGGCGTTCTGCTCGTGGTCGGCGTGGAGGATGAAGATCCGGTCCATGGCCTTGGCGAGCACCGGGCTGATCGGTTTGATCTCGCACGGGGTGTTGAACATCATATGCAGGAAGTTTTCTGCATAAGTCAGGTCATTGCGCGGGTACATCATGGGCTGGCCCATGGAGTACTTGTAGACCATGGCTGCCAGGGTCGGCATCTTTGCCACCAGGCGGATCGCGGAGATTTCGCGATGCTGGGGGTTATTGATGTCCAGGGAGTCGTGGTAGAAGGCCGAGAGGGCGCCGACAACGCCGCACATGACGGCCATCGGGTGGGCATCGCGACGGAAGCCGTTGAAGAAGGTCTTCAACTGTTCGTGAACCATGGTGTGGTTCTTCACGGTGCTGACGAACTGGGCCTTTTGCTCTGCGGTTGGCAGCTCGCCGTTGAGCAGCAGGTAGCAGGTTTCCAGGTAGTCCGACTTTTCAGCCAGTTGTTCGATCGGGTAGCCGCGGTGCAGCAGGATGCCGTTGTCGCCGTCGATATAGGTGATTTTCGACTCGCACGAAGCGGTCGACATGAAACCCGGGTCAAAGGTGAAACGGCCCGTGGCCGTCAGGCCCCGTACGTCGATTACATCGGGACCAACGGTGCCGGTTAAAATGGGCAGCTCGACGGGGGCTGCGCCCTCGATGATCAACTGCGCTTTTTTGTCAGCCATGTGGCCTCCTATTAATGCTTGGAATCATCAGACAGACCCCCCACGCAGGGCCCGCACCACTATAGTGAGATAAATTCGAATGTCAATTTGCCTAAAGTCTTGCTCCAGAAGGCTTTAACCGGACTTTTTCCGCGAAATTGCCTGCCGTTTACGCCTTTTGCTTCATATGTGCAATGCGCTATTAGGGGAAGGTGAACGCGTTGTCATTAGTAGCCTAACTGTCTATACTCGGCCACCGACCGCCAGGGGCTTTTGGGCCTGCTTTCTTGGGGGTCGTCACTCCCTGGGTGGTGAGTACCTGACCAGTGCGCGCCCCAACAACTTTGCCCTGATTGTTAGGGGCTCTTCAGTGTGAAAAAAAGCCGTGAAAAGCCAACGACCTGTAAACCTAGACCTAAGGACCATCAAACTCCCAGTCACTGCTTACACGTCCATTCTTCACCGTATCTCCGGTGTCATTCTCTTCGTCAGCCTGGCCATCATGCTTTATGCATTGGACAAGTCGCTCGACTCGGAAGAAGGCTTCGGTCAGGTGAAAGCGTGTCTGACCAGTCCGCTAGCCAAGCTAGTGATTTGGGGCATCCTGTCCGCCTTGCTGTATCACTTGGTTGCCGGTGTGCGCCACTTGATCATGGACATGGGCATCGGTGAGACGCTGGAAGGCGGCAAGCTGGGCTCGAAAATCGTTATCGCCGTTTCCGTGGTGGTAATCGTTCTGGCAGGAGTCTGGATATGGTAACCAACGTCACGAACCTTTCCCGTTCGGGCCTCTATGACTGGATGGCGCAGCGTGTGTCTGCGGTCGTTCTCGCGGCTTACTTCATTTTCCTGATCGGATATGTCGTAGCAAACCCTGGCCTTGGCTATGCCCAATGGCACGAACTGTTCGCAAACAACTGGATGCGTATCTTCAGTCTGCTGTCGCTTGTCGCACTGGGCGCTCACGCCTGGGTCGGCATGTGGACCATCGCGACCGACTACCTGACGCCGATGGCGTTCGGCAAGTCGGCGACTGCCGTACGTTTCCTCTTCCAGGCAGTATGCGGCGTCGCGATGTTTGCGTACTTCGTCTGGGGTGTGCAGATTCTTTGGGGTATCTGATTCATGGCTAACATTCCTACGATTTCTTTCGACGCCATCATTATTGGTGGCGGCGGTGCCGGCATGCGCGCTGCGCTGCAACTGGCACAGGGCGGTCACAAGACTGCCGTGATCACCAAGGTTTTTCCGACCCGTTCGCACACTGTTTCCGCCCAGGGCGGCATCACCTGTGCCATCGCTTCGGCTGACCCGAACGATGACTGGCGCTGGCACATGTACGATACCGTCAAGGGTTCCGACTACATCGGTGACCAGGACGCTATCGAATACATGTGTCAGGAAGGTCCGGCTGCGGTTTTCGAATTGGACCACATGGGCCTGCCGTTCTCGCGTACCGAAACCGGCCGTATCTACCAGCGTCCGTTCGGCGGTCAGTCCAAGGACTACGGCAAGGGCGGCCAGGCTGCGCGTACTTGCGCGGCGTCCGACCGTACCGGTCACGCACTGTTGCACACCCTTTATCAGGGCAACCTGAAAGCCGGTACCACGTTCCTGAACGAGTACTACGCCGTTGACCTGGTGAAAAACCAGGATGGCGCTTTCGTCGGTGTGATCGCGATCTGCATCGAAACCGGCGAAACCACCTACATCCGCGCCAAGGCTACCGTGTTGGCGACTGGCGGTGCCGGCCGTATCTACGCGTCCACCACCAACGCCCTGATCAACACCGGTGACGGTGTCGGCATGGCGCTGCGTGCTGGCGTGCCGGTACAAGACATCGAAATGTGGCAGTTCCACCCGACCGGCATCGCCGGCGCCGGTGTACTGGTCACCGAAGGTTGCCGCGGTGAAGGCGGTTACCTGATCAACAAGCACGGCGAGCGTTTCATGGAGCGTTATGCTCCGAACGCCAAAGACCTTGCCGGTCGCGACGTAGTTGCCCGTTCGATGGTGAAAGAAATCATCGCCGGCAACGGTTGCGGTCCGAATGGCGACCACGTGATGCTCAAGCTCGACCACCTGGGCGAGGAAGTGCTGCACAGCCGTCTGCCAGGCATTTGCGAACTGTCGAAGACCTTCGCTCACGTCGACCCTGTCGTTGCGCCGGTTCCAGTAGTTCCAACCTGCCACTATATGATGGGCGGCGTTGCCACCAACATTCACGGCCAGGCGATCACCCAGAACGCCGAAGGCGTGGACGAAATCATCCCTGGCCTGTTCGCAGTGGGTGAAGTGGCTTGCGTATCGGTTCACGGTGCCAACCGTCTGGGCGGCAACTCGCTGCTCGACCTGGTGGTATTCGGTCGCGCTGCCGGCCTGCACCTGGAAAAAGCGCTGACCGAGGGTATCGAGTATGACGATGCCACCGACGCCAACATCGAAGCCGCCCTGGCGCGTCTGTCCGCTCTGAATGAGCGTACCGAAGGCGAAGACGTGGCGACCCTGCGTCGCGAGCTGCAAAACTGCATGCAAAACTACTTCGGTGTGTTCCGTACCGGCGAGTACATGCAGAAGGGTATCGCTCAGCTGGCTCAATTGCGTGAACGAATCGCCAACGTGAAGATCAACGATAAGTCGCAGGCGTTTAACACTGCACGTATCGAAGCGCTGGAACTGCAGAACCTGCTGGAAGTGGCCGAAGCCACCGCCATCGCGGCAGAAGTGCGCAAAGAGTCCCGTGGTGCCCATGCCCGCGAAGACTTTGAAGACCGTGATGACGAAAACTGGTTGTGCCACACCTTGTTCTTCCCGGGTGAAAAACGTGTCGCCAAGCGTGCGGTGAACTTCTCGCCGAAGACCGTTCCGACGTTTGAACCCAAGATCCGGACTTACTAAGGGTGGCCGCCATGTTGCAAGTCAGTGTTTATCGCTACAACCCTGATCAGGACGCCGCGCCGTTCATGCAGGATTTCCAGGTCGATACCGGTGGTAAAGACCTGATGGTGCTGGACGTGCTGGCCCTGATCAAAGAGCAGGACGAAGGTTTTTCCTACCGTCGTTCCTGCCGCGAGGGCGTTTGCGGCTCCGACGGCATGAACATCAACGGCAAGAACGGCCTGGCGTGCATCACGCCGCTGTCCGCCGTGGTCAAGGGCAACAAGCTGATCGTTCGTCCGCTGCCAGGTTTGCCGGTTATTCGTGACCTGGTCGTCGATATGAGCATCTTCTACAAGCAATACGAGAAGGTGAAGCCATTCCTGCAGAACGATTCGCCGGCTCCGGCCATCGAACGTCTGCAGTCCCCGGAAGAGCGTGAAAAGCTCGACGGTCTGTACGAGTGCATCCTGTGCGCCTGCTGCTCGACCTCGTGCCCATCCTTCTGGTGGAACCCGGACAAATTCCTGGGCCCGGCCGCTCTGCTGCAAGCGTATCGCTTCCTGGCAGACAGCCGCGACACCAAGACGTCCGAGCGTCTGGCTGCACTGGATGACCCGTTCAGCGTATTCCGCTGCCGCGGGATCATGAACTGCGTCAACGTCTGCCCGAAAGGCCTGAACCCGACTAAGGCCATCGGTCACGTACGTAACATGCTGCTGCAAAGCGGCGTGTGATTCAGCTGCTGTACCCGTAGAACCGCTGTACCCGTACAGGTCGGGGCGTGGGCTTCAACCCGCGTCCTGGCTATAACCAGAACCGCCGCTCACAAAGCGGCAGTTCTTATTTTGAAGAAATGAGACAAGCAGGGGCATCCGGGCTGGTACCCGGACTATCAGCGTGATCCTAAGTGGCTTGTTTTGGTCGCTGCATTCGGACTTCTGCAAGTTTGCTCGGTGTTTTCGCCGATGGTGTTCCCCAAATCGAGGGTGACCAAGCATGCAAGAAAGCGTGATGCAGCGCATGTGGAACAGTGCCCACCTCTCCGGTGGTAACGCTGCCTATGTGGAAGAGCTCTACGAGCTCTACCTGCACGACCCTAACGCTGTGCCAGAAGAGTGGCGCACCTACTTTCAGAAGTTGCCGGCTGACGGTAACTCTGCCACTGATGTTTCGCACTCGACAATTCGCGATCATTTCGTGCTGCTGGCAAAGAACCAGCGCCGCGCTCAACCGGTGTCTGCCGGCAGCGTGAGCAGTGAGCACGAGAAGAAGCAAGTTGAAGTGCTGCGACTGATCCAGGCCTACCGGATGCGCGGCCACCAGGCAGCCCAGCTGGACCCGCTGGGGCTGTGGCAGCGTCCTGCACCTGCAGACCTGTCGATCACTCATTACGGCTTGACCAATGCCGATCTTGATACGACCTTCCGTGCCGGCGACCTGTTCATCGGCAAAGAGGAAGCGAGCCTACGCGAAATTCACGAAGCGTTGCAGCAGACATATTGCCGCACCATCGGTGCCGAATTTACGCACATCGTCGATTCCGAGCAGCGCCAGTGGTTCCAGCAGCGTCTGGAAAGCGTTCGTGGCCGTCCGACCTTCTCCGCTGACGTCAAGAGCCACTTGCTCGAGCGCGTCACTGCCGCCGAAGGCCTGGAAAAGTACCTGGGCACCAAATACCCGGGCACCAAGCGTTTCGGCCTGGAAGGTGGCGAAAGCCTGATCCCGCTGCTGGACGAACTGATCCAGCGCTCCGGTTCCTACGGCACCAAGGAAGTCGTCATCGGCATGGCCCACCGCGGCCGTCTGAACGTGCTGGTCAACACCTTCGGCAAGAACCCGCGCGAGCTGTTCGACGAGTTCGAAGGCAAGAAGAAGGTCGAGCTGGGCTCCGGTGACGTCAAGTATCACCAGGGTTTCTCGTCCAACGTGATGACCACCGGTGGCGAAGTTCACCTGGCGATGGCCTTCAACCCGTCCCACCTGGAAATCGTTTCTCCGGTGGTCGAGGGTTCGGTCCGTGCCCGTCAGGATCGTCGCAACGACCCGACTGGCGAAAAAGTCCTGCCGATTTCCATCCACGGTGACGCTGCATTCGCAGGTCAGGGCGTGGTCATGGAAACCTTCCAGATGTCGCAGACTCGCGGCTTCAAGACCGGCGGTACCATTCACCTGGTGATCAACAACCAGGTCGGCTTCACCATCAGCAACCCGGAAGACTCGCGTTCCACCGAGTACTGCACCGACGTTGCGAAGATGATCCAGGCACCGATTCTCCATGTGAATGGCGATGACCCGGAAGCCGTGCTGTTCGTGACCCAGTTGGCCATTGACTACCGCATGCAGTACAAGCGTGACGTGGTGATCGACCTGGTCTGCTACCGTCGTCGCGGCCACAACGAGGCCGACGAGCCAAGCGGCACCCAGCCTCTGATGTACCAGCAGATCGCCAAGCAGCGCACCACCCGTGAGCTGTATGCCGAGCGCCTGACCCAGAGCGGTGTGCTGGACGCTGAGCGCGTCCAGGAAAAAGTCGATGAATATCGCAATGCCCTGGACAATGGCCTGCATGTTGTAAAAAGCCTGGTCAAAGAGCCGAACAAAGAGCTGTTCGTGGACTGGCGCCCGTACCTGGGTCATGCCTGGACCGCTCGTCACGACACCCGTTTTGATCTCAAGACCTTGCAGGAACTGTCCGCCAAGCTGCTGGAAATTCCGGAAGGCTTCGTGGTCCAGCGTCAGGTCGCGAAAATCTACGAAGACCGGCAGAAGATGCAAGCCGGCGGCCTGCCGATCAACTGGGGTTATGCCGAAACCATGGCATACGCGACCCTGGCGTTCGAAGGTCACCCTGTGCGCATCACCGGCCAGGACGTAGGCCGCGGCACTTTCTCGCACCGTCACGCGGCGCTGCACAACCAGAAAGACGCCAGCACCTACATCCCGCTGCAACACCTGTACAAAGGCCAGCCACGTTTCGACCTGTACGACTCGCTGCTGTCCGAAGAAGCCGTCCTGGCGTTCGAATATGGCTACTCCACCACCGAGCCGAATGCGCTGGTGATCTGGGAAGCCCAGTTCGGCGACTTCGCCAACGGTGCCCAGGTGGTTGTCGACCAGTTCATCACCAGCGGCGAGCACAAGTGGGGCCGTCTCTGCGGTCTGACCATGCTGTTGCCACACGGTTATGAAGGGCAGGGGCCGGAGCACTCTTCGGCACGTCTGGAGCGTTACCTGCAGCTGTGCGCCGAGCACAACATCCAGGTGTGCGTACCGACGACCCCGGCTCAGATCTACCACTTGCTGCGCCGTCAGGTGATTCGCCCGCTGCGCAAGCCGCTTGTAGTGCTGACACCGAAGTCATTGCTGCGTCACAAGCTGGCGATCTCGACTCTGGAAGATCTGGCCGAAGGCTCGTTCCAGACCGTTATCCCGGAAATCGACGCTCAGGATCCGGCCAACGTCGGTCGCGTGGTTCTGTGCAGCGGCAAGGTCTATTACGACTTGCTGGAAAAACGCCGTGCCGAAGGCCGTGACGATATCGCCATCGTGCGTCTCGAGCAGCTGTACCCGTTCCCGGAGGACGACCTGGTCGAAATCCTGGCTCCGTACAAAAACCTGAAGCACATCGTCTGGTGCCAGGAAGAGCCGATGAACCAGGGTGCGTGGTACTGCAGTCAACATCACATGCGCCGCATCATCAGCGCTCACGACAAGTCGCTCGTACTTGAGTACGCCGGCCGTGACGCTTCTGCTGCACCTGCTTGTGGTTATGCATCGATGCACGCCGAGCAGCAGGAACAACTGCTGCAAGATGCCTTTACCGTTTAATGCCTTCGCGCACCTGAAACCGAATTTAAGGAACCACAGATAATGGCTATCGAGATCAAAGCCCCCACTTTCCCGGAATCGGTTGCCGATGGCACGATTGCCACCTGGCACAAAAAACCGGGCGACGCGGTCAAGCGCGACGAACTGATCGTCGACATCGAAACCGACAAAGTTGTCCTGGAAGTGTTGGCCGAAGCTGACGGCGTCCTGGGCGCCATCGTCAAGAACGAAGGCGACACCGTTCTGTCGGCCGAAGTGCTGGGCTCCATCGAAGCGGGCGGCGCTGCTGCCGCTGCTCCGGCTGCTGCTGCCGCACCGGCCGCCGCTCAGGCTGCTGCTCCTGCCGCTGGCGGCGAAGACGATCCAGTCGCCGCTCCCGCTGCTCGCAAGCTGGCTGAAGAGAATGGCATCAACATCGCTTCCGTTGCCGGCACCGGCAAGGGTGGTCGTGTGACCAAGGAAGACGTGGTTGCCGCGGTTGCCGCCAAGAAAGCCGCTCCGACCGCTGCGCCAGCCAAGGCTGCCGCGCCTGCCGCTGCCGCTCCGGTGTTCGCTGCCGGTGATCGCGTTGAAAAACGCGTTCCGATGACCCGCCTGCGTGCCAAGGTTGCCGAGCGTCTGGTTGAAGCCCAGTCGAACATGGCGATGCTGACCACCTTCAACGAAGTCGACATGACCGAAGTCATGGCCCTGCGTTCGAAGTACAAGGACCTGTTCGAGAAGAGCCACAACGGCGTACGCCTGGGCTTCATGTCGTTCTTCGTCAAGGCTGCCACTGAAGCACTCAAGCGCTTCCCGGCCGTCAACGCGTCGATCGACGGTTCCGACATCGTTTACCACGGTTACGCCGACATCGGTGTTGCGGTCTCCAGCGACCGTGGCCTGGTGGTTCCGGTCCTGCGTAACGCCGAACTGATGAGCCTGGCTGAAATCGAAGGCGGCATCGCCACCTTCGGCAAGAAAGCCCGTGACGGCAAGCTGTCCATCGAAGAGATGACCGGCGGTACGTTCACCATCACCAACGGTGGTACATTCGGTTCGATGATGTCGACCCCGATCGTCAACCCGCCACAAGCGGCGATCCTGGGCATGCACAACATCCTGCAACGCCCGATGGCGATCAATGGTCAGGTCGTGATTCGTCCGATGATGTACCTGGCATTGTCCTACGATCACCGTCTGATCGACGGTAAAGAAGCCGTGACTTTCCTGGTAACCATCAAGAACCTGCTTGAAGATCCGGCTCGTCTGCTGCTGGATATCTGATTCGCCGCAAGGGCCGGTCGGTTGACCGGCCTCTTGCTGAAATAACCGGTTTCGTCCCACGACGGTCTCCACAAGTGACCGTCCGGTTTGATTCGAGAAGGAATGACTCATGACTCAGAAATTCGACGTGGTAGTGATTGGTGCGGGCCCTGGCGGCTACGTAGCGGCCATCAAGGCTGCGCAACTGGGCCTCACCACTGCCTGCATCGAGAAATACACCGACAAGGAGGGCAAACTGGCCCTCGGCGGTACTTGCCTGAACGTCGGTTGCATTCCGTCCAAGGCGCTGCTGGACAGCTCCTGGAAGTTCCATGAAGCGCAGGATGGCTTGGCCATCCACGGCATTGGCGGTGTCAACCGCGAAAACGTCACCATTGACGTACCTGCCATGGTTGGCCGCAAGGCCAACATCGTCAAAGGCCTGACCTCTGGCGTTGCCACCCTGTTCAAGGCCAATGGCGTGACCTCGATCCAGGGCCACGGCAAGCTGCTGATGGGCAAGAAGGTCGAAGTGACCAAGCCAGACGGCTCGGTTGAAGTGATCGAAGCCGAGAACGTCATCCTGGCACCGGGCTCGCGTCCGATCGACATTCCGCCGGCTCCGGTGGACCAGAACGTGATCGTCGATTCGACCGGCGCTCTGGAGTTCCAATCCGTACCAAAACGCCTGGGCGTGATCGGCGCGGGTGTTATCGGTCTGGAGCTGGGTTCGGTCTGGTCGCGCCTGGGCGCGCAAGTAACCGTCCTCGAAGCACTGGACACCTTCCTGATGGCCGCCGACACCGCGGTTTCCAAGGAAGCGCTGAAAACCCTGACCAAGCAAGGCCTGGACATCAAGCTGGGCGCTCGCGTGACCGGCTCCAAGGTCAACGGCGAAGAAGTCGTGGTGAACTACACCGACGCCAACGGCGAACAGACCATCACTTTCGACAAACTGATCGTTGCGGTTGGCCGTCGCCCAGTGACCACTGACCTGCTGTCCGCCGATTGCGGCGTGACCCTCGATGAGCGCGGCTTCATCGCGGTTGACGAGCAATGCGCAACCGACGTTCCGGGTGTCTACGCCATCGGTGACGTGGTACGCGGCATGATGCTGGCGCACAAAGCGTCCGAGGAAGGCATCATGGTGGTCGAGCGCATCAAGGGCCACAAAGCCCAGATCAACTACGACCTGATCCCGTCGGTTATCTACACCCACCCGGAAATCGCATGGGTCGGCAAGACCGAGCAAACCTTGAAAAACGAAGGTGTTGAAGTTAACGTCGGCACCTTCCCGTTCGCAGCCTCCGGCCGTGCCATGGCAGCCAACGATACCGGTGGTTTCGTGAAAGTCATCGCTGATGCCAAGACGGATCGCGTATTGGGCGTTCACGTGATTGGCCCAAGCGCTGCCGAGCTGGTACAGCAAGGCGCGATCGGCATGGAATTCGGCACCAGCGCTGAAGATCTGGGCATGATGGTCTTCTCCCATCCGACCCTGTCCGAAGCCTTGCACGAAGCGGCCCTGGCCGTAAATGGCGGTGCCATCCACGTGGCCAACCGCAAAAAGCGTTAATAGACAATAAGAAACCACGGCGGTATGGCCCGTCGTGAGCCTTGCGAGCAAGACTCACCGCGGAATATCCGCTGGACGCAGCCTTGCGTAGCGGCACCGGTCAACCGGAACGCTACGCAAGCAGCAGTCACAGGTGGTGCGGCACCATAACGGTGCAGCACCGAATGCGCAGTACCTAACGAAGACGGTAATAAGCATGAATCTTCACGAGTATCAGGGTAAGCAGCTGTTCGCTGAGTACGGCCTGCCAGTATCCACCGGCTACGCGGTAGACACCCCGGAAGCGGCAGCAGAAGCTTGCGACAAAATCGGCGGCAGCGAATGGGTTGTCAAAGCCCAGGTTCACGCCGGTGGTCGCGGTAAAGCGGGCGGCGTCAAGCTGGTTCGCAGCAAAGAAGACGCCAAAGCCTTCGCACAGCAGTGGCTGGGCAAGCGTCTGGTGACCTACCAGACTGACGCCAACGGTCAGCCAGTCACCAAGATCCTGGTTGAATCGTGCACTGATATCGCTAAAGAGCTGTACCTGGGCGCTGTCGTTGACCGTTCGAGCCGCCGTATCGTGTTCATGGCTTCCACCGAAGGTGGCGTGGACATCGAGAAAATCGCTCACGATACCCCTGAGAAAATCCTCAAGGCCACCATCGATCCACTGGTTGGCGCCCAGCCATTCCAGGGTCGCGAGCTGGCATTCCAGCTGGGCCTGGAAGGCAAGCAGGTCACTCAGTTCGCCAAGATCTTCGTAGGCCTGGCCAAGCTGTTCCAGGACCACGACCTGGCGCTGCTGGAAGTGAACCCGCTGGTGATCAAGGCCGACGGCGATCTGCACTGCCTCGATGCCAAGATCAACATCGACGCCAACGCCATGTACCGTCAGCCTAAGCTGAAGACTTTCCACGATCCGTCGCAAGACGATCCGCGCGAAGCGCACGCTGCCAAGTTCGAACTGAACTACGTGGCCCTGGAAGGCAACATCGGCTGCATGGTCAACGGTGCTGGCCTGGCCATGGGTACCATGGACATCGTCAACCTGCATGGCGGCAAGCCAGCCAACTTCCTCGACGTGGGCGGTGGTGCTACCAAGGAACGCGTAACCGAAGCGTTCAAGATCATCCTGTCCGACACTAACGTCGCTGCAGTACTGGTCAACATCTTCGGCGGCATCGTTCGTTGCGACATGATTGCCGAAGGCATCATCGGCGCCGTGAAAGAAGTCGGCGTGAAAATCCCGGTTGTTGTTCGCCTCGAAGGCAACAACGCTGAGCTGGGCGCTAAAGTACTGGCAGAAAGCGGTTTGAACATCATCGCTGCTACCAGCCTGACCGACGCTGCTCAACAAGTCGTTAAAGCTGCGGAGGGCAAATAATGAGCGTCCTGATCAATAAAGACACCAAGGTTATCTGCCAGGGTATTACCGGTTCGCAAGGTAGTTTCCACACCCAGCAAGCTCTGGAATACGGCACCAAGATGGTTGGTGGCGTAACGCCGGGCAAAGGCGGCACCGAACACCTGGGCCTGCCTGTCTTCAACACCGTCAAAGACGCTGTTGCTGCCACTGGCGCCACCGCCAGCGTGATCTACGTTCCAGCTCCTTTCTGCAAGGATTCCATCCTTGAAGCAGCGTTCGGCGGCATCAAGCTGATCGTCTGCATCACCGAAGGCATCCCGACCATCGACATGCTGGAAGCCAAGGTCAAGTGCGACGAGCTGGGTATCACCCTGATCGGTCCTAACTGCCCAGGCGTGATCACTCCAGGCGAATGCAAGATCGGCATCATGCCAGGTCACATTCACTTGCCAGGCAAGGTCGGTATCGTTTCCCGTTCCGGCACCCTGACTTACGAAGCCGTCAAGCAGACCACTGACGCCGGTTTCGGTCAGTCGACTTGCGTCGGCATCGGCGGTGACCCGATCCCGGGCTCCAACTTCATCGACATCCTGAAGCTGTTCCAGGAAGACCCGAAGACCGAAGCGATCGTCATGATCGGTGAGATCGGCGGTTCGGCTGAAGAAGAAGCGGCTGCCTACATCAAGGCTAACGTGACCAAGCCGGTTGTTTCCTACATCGCGGGTGTGACTGCTCCTCCGGGCAAGCGCATGGGCCATGCTGGCGCAATCATCTCTGGCGGCAAAGGCACTGCGGACGAGAAATTCGCCGCTCTGCAAGACGCAGGCGTGAAAACCGTGCGTTCGCTGGCAGACATCGGCAAGGCCCTGGCCGAGCTGACTGGCTGGGAAATGAAGAAGTAAGCTTCGGCTGACTTTTTTGTTCCAGCAACAAAGGCCACCTTCGGGTGGCCTTTGTCGTTTTCGGATGAGGGAATTGCAATCAGCAACCCATTTAGATGCAAAAACGCGACACGGAAATGTCGTGTATCGGATAGTTCGCCCTGTAACAGTGCGTTATTCGCACTAATTCGTTAGGCTAGCCGCCATTTTTGCGACTGTGGCTCACAAGGACGCGGTGCGCTAAACGGGTTGGTCTTATACGGATCGGCAGCATTTCCCTCCACCCTCAAGGGAAGTCCCTCTCTAAATTCCGATTCAGCAGTGTGGTTTCCTTAAAATGAAAGTGTTGAAAGGCCAGGACATCCTGGCGCTTGGTTTCATGACCTTTGCCCTGTTCGTCGGGGCTGGCAACATCATCTTCCCGCCGATTGTCGGTTTGCAGTCCGGGCCCCATGTCTGGATGGCGGCGCTGGGCTTTCTGGTCACGGCGGTCGGGCTACCGGTCATCACCGTCGTTGCGCTGGCCAAGGTCGGTGGGGCGATGGATGCCTTGAGCAGTCCTATCGGCAAGGTGGCCGGTGGCCTGCTGGCGGCTGTGTGCTACCTGGCCGTCGGGCCGCTGTTCGCCACTCCGCGCACCGCCACAGTCTCCTTCGAAGTCGGGCTGGCGCCGTTGACCGGTGAAAGCCCGCTGGCGCTGTTTCTCTACAGTGCGGTGTATTTCCTGCTGGTGTTCTTCATCTCGCTCTATCCCGGTCGCTTGCTGGACACCGTCGGGCGATTCCTTGCCCCGCTGAAAATCATCGCCCTGGCCGTGCTGGGCATTGCCGCGTTTGCCTTGCCCGCCGGCGATATCGGCGTGGCGACACCGCAATACGTGGCCGCGCCATTCTCCCAAGGGTTCATCAACGGTTACCTGACCATGGATACTCTGGGCGCATTGGTGTTTGGCATCGTCATCGTCAATGCGATCCGTTCCCGGGGCGTTGAATCGCCTGCCTTGATCACCCGCTACGCCATCATCGCCGGGCTGATCGCCGGGGTCGGGCTGGCGCTGGTCTATGTCAGTCTGTTCCGCCTGGGGTCTGGCAGCCATGAAGTGGCTGCGGGCGCGACAAACGGCGCGGCTGTGCTGCATGCCTATGTGCAACACACGTTCGGCAGCCTGGGCAGCGGTTTCCTCGCAGTGCTGATTTCCCTGGCGTGCCTGGTCACTGCAGTTGGCCTGACGTGTGCCTGTGCAGAGTACTTCAGCCGTGTCTTGCCGCTGTCGTACAAAACATTGGTGGTCATCCTGGCGGCGTTTTCGCTGCTGGTGTCGAACCTCGGACTGACCAAGCTGATCGCTTTCTCGATCCCGGTCCTGACCGCGATTTACCCACCGTGCATTGCCTTGGTGGCCCTGAGCTTCTGCAAGGACTTCTGGCATGAGCAGGGGCGTATTGTCGGCCCGGTCATGCTGGTGTCGTTCCTGTTCGGCCTGATCGATGCGCTTAAAGGCGCCGGACTGGCGGATTGGATGCCGACGCAAATGGCCCACCTGCCATTGAGCGAGCAGGGCCTGGCCTGGCTCGTGCCGTCGGTGATGACCCTGGCGGTTGCGTTGGTGTGTGATCGTCTGCTGGGCAAGCGCAGCGAAGCCTTGGCCTGAGTTGCCGCGGCCTGCCACGAGTGGGCCCACCGGTAAAAAACCAATGCCCCGTATCCATCGATACGGGGCATTAATGAGATGGTCACCCCCACACCCTGCGAGGGCTACGCTTTCGCAGGGTGTTTTGTTTTCGGAGGCCATCATTATGAGCGAGTCAGCGCTGATCGGGATCGATCTCGGTAAACACAGTTTCCACCTGCACGGCCAAGACAAATTGGGCCGAGAGGTGTTTCGCAAGAAGTTCTCGCGTCAACAGATGATGACGCTCTTCGGCAATCTGCCGGCCTGTACCGTGGTGATGGAAGCTTGTGCCGGGGCGCATTTCGTCGCTCGCCAGCTGATGGCCATGGGGCATGAAGCCAAACTGATTTCCCCGCAATTCGTCCGCCCCTTCGTCAAAGGCAACAAAAATGACTTCGTGGATGCCGAAGCCATTTGCGAGGCGGCTTCGCGTCCATCGATGCGCTTCGTTTCGCCTAAAACCGAGGCACAGCAGACGCTTTCCGTTCTGCATCGCCTGCGCGAGTCGCTGGTACGCGATCGCACCAAAACCGCCAATCAAATGCATGGTTTCCTACTGGAGTTCGGCATCAGCCTGCCCAAGGGCCTGGCGATCATGAAGCGGTTGGCGAGTATTTTGGCTGAGCATGAGTTGCCCGTTCGGTTGACAGTGCTGTTACAGCGCTTGCATGAGCATTTCTGTTATCTGGATGAACAGATCAAGGCGCTGGATAAAGAGCTGGCAAGCCAACTGGCCGACGATGATCTCGGCAGCCGCTTGCTGAGCTTGCCGTGTGTCGGGCCGATCACCGCCAGCCTGCTGGCTGTAGAGATGGGGGACGGCAGGCAGTACCGATGCAGCCGTGACTTCGCCGCCTCCGTGGGCTTGGTACCCAGGCAGTACAGCACCGGCGGCAGGGCTAATTTGCTGGGTATCAGCAAGCGCGGCGACAAGCACCTCAGGCAGTTGCTGGTTCAATGTGCTCGGGTCTATATGCAGAGGCTAGAACACCAGAAAGGGGCTCTGGCCGACTGGGTGCGCTCATTGCTTGGGCGACGACACTCGAACGTGGTGGCCTGCGCCCTGGCTAACAAGCTGGCGCGGATCGCGTGGGCGCTAGCGGCTCACCATACGCAATATGAAGCAGGGCCAGACGCGCTGAACGCCTGACCCTGCGGTTGTTGCAGTACCACGAATCACCCTTCAGGTTTTGCGATAGCTGAACAACGGATGACGTGAACGGCCCACCGGCCTGACGAAGAACCTGACATAAAAATCGGCTTCAGAAGCCGCGGCATTTTTCAGGATCGTCAGGCGCGACTCTCATCGTGGCGCGGGGCATGCCCTGGATCGACGCCGGATAGATTTAAGCAAGCCAACCACTTCACCCATTAATCAGTATTGCAAAAATGGGGGTGACCATAGATTTTTATGGCGCGGGTGCAGTGTCTTTTTCCTTGGACTAACGTCGAAGCATTGTCTTGAAAGGCTTGTGCCGGCCCTGTGGACTGAGCAAGGTCAATCACAAGCTGCTCCATGTTCTTCGTCAGATAAGGAATTACATGTCATTCATCCAAGCCAATCTGATCCATCTTCTGGCCGCTGTCTGGTTCGTCGTCTGCTGGGGCGGCTACACCCGTTATGCGTCGTTGAAAGCTCGCGATACGGCCTGTCTGGCCAGCGTCATGCACTTGTATCGCGAAGACTGGATGCGCCGCATGTTGCTGCGCGAAAACCGTATCGCCGACGCCAGCGTGATCGGCAACCTGGAGCGCAACGCGTCCTTCTTCGCCTCCAGCACGCTGATCATCCTGGCGGGCATCCTGACGGTGCTTGGGGCGTCCGATCGTGCGGTGTCGTTGTTGGCCGATTTGCCGATGGTGCAGCAGGCGTCCCAAGGCATGTCCGAGGCCAAGTTGCTGTGCCTGGCGCTGGTGTTTGTGTATGCCTTCTTCACCTTTAGCTGGTGCATGCGCCAATACAACTTCGCGGCGGTTCTGGTGGGATCGGCGCCAATGATCGGCGAGCGACATGTATCGGCGCAGGAACGCAAGGCCTTCGCGCTCAGGGCGGCGCGGGTGATCTCCATGGCGGCTAACCAGTTCAATTTTGGCCTGCGCGCTTATTATTTCGGCATGACCATGTTGGCGTGGTTCGTCAGCCCCTGGTTGTTCATGTTGATGAGTGCAGGCGTGGTGTTGGTGCTGTACCGTCGGGAGTTTCACTCCGACGTGCTGCAGGTCATGGTTTACACCCCCACCGAGGCGCCATTGCCTGATGTAGGCAAGGACCCGGCCTGACAGAACGGTCACTACCAAATCGCAGACAAAAGAAAACCCGCGCTAGGCGGGTTTCTTTATATGCCCAAACCGTATTAGTTGGTTGCCGGTGCGGTGGCGGGCGCTGTTGCAGGTGCTTGTTCCTGTGTAGCAGCTTCGTTCGATTCGGCCTGATCTTTGGCGGCTTCGGCGTTTTCTTTCGCTGCGTCGTTCACTTTATCCTGTGCTTCGCTCATTTTTTCCTGAGCTTGCTCAGCGTGTTCGTTGGCATCTTGAGCTTTGTCCTCGGATTTTTTATCGCAGGCAGCGAGACCGAGGGAGGCGGCCAACATCAAGGCAATAGCTAAAGTCTTACGCATGGGGTGTTTCTCCTTATGGAAATAACTACTGGCCTTTTGAACGCCCCCCCTTGGATTAAGTTCCTCTTTTGCTACAGATATATAACTTTGTATGGGAACGGAACTTTACAGGGCATGCTTGTTACCGCGACTGCTCATTAATAAAGGCGTTAAATCCAATGGCGCAAGACCCCGTTTTTGAGCGTGCGACACGCTTTCTGTCCGCACTGCGACATTGTCAGGTGCTGGGCTTGAAGTTGCACAGTGCCAGTCCCGAGGGGCTGACTGTGATCCTGCCTTACAGCCCCCAGATCGTCGGCAACCCCCTTACGGGCATCATCCATGGTGGCGCGTTGACGTCGTTGATGGACACGGCGTGTGGCATGTCGACGTTGTGTGTGTTGCCGCAGTTCGAGGTCTGTCCGACTTTGGACCTGCGCATCGACTACATGCACGCCGCTGAACCGAACAAGGATGTCTATGGCTTTGCCCAATGCTATCGGGTCACTCAGGACGTGATCTTCAGCCGTGGATTTGCCTATCAGGACGACCCCGAACAACCCATCGCCCATGTGGTGGGCACCTTCATGCGCCTGGGCCAGCACGCCAAGGGAATCAAAAGGGGTGGCCCGCTGGCTGCCGTAGACAAACCATGAGCGATATCACTCAGGAACAACTGCGCCAAGCCTGCGAGCGGGGCGACTACGCGCTGCTGCTGGCCTCGATTCCTTATGCGCGGTTGATCGGCGTGGAATGCTCGCGTCAGGGCGAGGAGCTGCTGTTTCGCCTGCCGGCCAACAAGGACAACATTGGTAACCCTTTATTGCCGGCCATTCACGGCGGCGTCATCGCCGGTTTCATGGAGTTGTCGGCCGCGGTGTATCTGTTGATTGCCACCCGTGCGACGGGCGTGCCGAAAATCATCGATTTCTCCCTGGATTACCTGCGCGCCGGGCAGTTTCGCGACACTTTCGCCAGATGTCAGGTCTGGCGGCAGGGGCGCCGGGTAGCCAATGTTGCGATCACCGCCTGGCAGGATCTCGAGGCCGAACCCATTGCCACCGCCCGGGCGCATTTCAAGATTCAGGAGTCTTCAAAAGCGCATAGCCCTTGAAATCATCAGCGTTGCCCCCACCTTGAGGACATCCCGCCGCCAATCTCAGCGAGGCGGACACCACCATCCACTTGGAGTTTGATGACCATGAGCGTGGAAACTCAAAAGGAAACCCTGGGCTTCCAGACCGAGGTGAAGCAACTGCTGCACCTGATGATTCACTCGCTGTATTCGAATAAGGAAATTTTCCTTCGCGAGCTGATTTCGAACGCCTCTGACGCTGTCGACAAATTACGTTTCGAAGCCCTGTCCAAGCCAGAGTTGCTGGAAGGCGGCGCCGAACTGAAAATCCGCGTGAGCTTCGACAAGGACGCCAAGACCGTCACCCTCGAAGACAACGGCATCGGCATGAGCCGCGAAGAGGTGATCACTCACCTGGGCACCATCGCCAAGTCCGGCACCGCCGATTTCATGAAGAACCTCTCCGGCGACCAGAAAAAAGACTCCCACCTCATCGGCCAGTTCGGTGTCGGTTTCTATTCCGCGTTCATCGTCGCTGATCAGGTCGAAGTGTTCAGCCGCCGTGCCGGCCTCGCTGCGAGCGAAGGTGTGCATTGGTCGTCCAAGGGCGAGGGCGAGTTTGAAGTCGCCACCGTCGACAAGGCTGATCGCGGTACCCGCATTGTGCTGCACCTCAAGTCCGGTGAAGACGAGTTCGCCGATGGCTGGCGCCTGCGCAACATCATCAAGAAGTACTCCGACCATATCGCGTTGCCGATCGAGCTGCCGAAGGAAGTCGCCGCTGCCGAAGGCGAAGAAAAGCCCGAAGTGGAATGGGAAACCGTCAACCGCGCCAGTGCCCTGTGGACCCGTCCGCGCACTGAGGTGAAGGACGAGGAATACCAGGAGTTCTACAAGCACGTTGCACATGATTACGAGAACCCGCTGAGCTGGAGCCACAACAAGGTCGAAGGCAAGCTGGAGTACAACTCACTGTTGTACGTGCCGGCCCGTGCGCCGTTCGACCTGTACCAGCGCGAAGCACCACGCGGCTTGAAGCTGTACGTGCAGCGTGTATTCGTGATGGACCAGGCCGAATCGTTCCTGCCGCTGTACCTGCGTTTCATCAAGGGCGTGGTCGATTCCAATGACCTGTCCCTGAACGTTTCGCGGGAAATCCTGCAGAAAGACCCGATCATTGACTCCATGAAGTCGGCGCTGACCAAGCGTGTTCTGGACATGCTGGAAAAACTGGCGAAAAACGAGCCCGAGCAGTACAAGAGCTTCTGGAAGAACTTCGGCCAGGTGATGAAGGAAGGCCCTGCCGAGGACTTCGCGAACAAAGAAAAAATCGCTGGCCTGCTGCGCTTTGCTTCGACCCAGGGTGATGATGGCGAACAGATCGTTGGCCTGGCGGATTACCTGGCCCGCGCCAAGGAAGGTCAGGACAAGATCTACTACCTGACCGGTGAAACTTATGCACAGGTCAAGAACAGTCCGCACCTGGAAGTCTTCCGCAAGAAAGGCATCGAAGTGCTGCTGCTGACCGACCGCATCGACGAATGGCTGATGAGCTACCTCAGCGAGTTCGACGGCAAGAGCTTTGTCGACGTGGCCCGTGGTGATCTGGACCTGGGTAACCTGGACTCGGAAGAAGACAAGAAAGCCGCCGAAGAAGTCGCCAAGAGCAAGGAAGGCCTGGTTGAGCGGATCAAGACTGCCCTGGGCGATGCCGTCAGCGAAGTGCGGGTTTCTCACCGCCTGACGGACTCCCCGGCGATCCTGGCCATCGGTGAACAGGACCTGGGCCTGCAGATGCGGCAGATCCTTGAAGCCAGCGGTCAGAAAGTCCCGGACTCCAAGCCGATCTTCGAATTCAACCCGGCTCACCCGCTGGTGGATAAGCTCGACAACGAGCAGAGCGAAGAGCGTTTCGGCGACCTGTCGCACATCCTGTTCGATCAGGCCGCCCTGGCGGCGGGTGACAGCCTGAAGGACCCGGCGGCCTATGTGCGCCGCCTGAACAAGCTGTTGGTTGAACTGTCAGCTTAATCAAGTGCAGGAAAAACCCGCTTCGGCGGGTTTTTTCATTTCTGGTGTTCCGTTTCAAGAGGAGTCCGTCATGAGTCAGGTTACGGTTAGTTCGCTGGAGTATCAGATCGATGGTCGAACCTATGAGGGCCGCCTGGCTTTCGACGTTAGCCAGCAGGGCTCGCGCCCGGGTTTGCTGATGGCGCCCAATTGGATGGGCGTAGGGGCGGGGGCCGAGGAAATCGCCAGGTCGGTGGCGGCCAACGGCTATGTTGTGTTGATCGCCGATCTTTACGGCCAGGACGTGCGCCCGACCAATGCCGATGAAGCCGGGGCTGCGATGATGCCGCTCAAGAATGATCGTGCCTTGTTGCGCAAGCGCATGCAGGCGGCATTCGAGCAACTGCAAAGTCAGGGTGAGGCGCAGGTCGATGCGTCGAGACTTGCTACGTTCGGTTTCTGCTTCGGCGGCTGCTGCTCCCTGGAGCTAGCACGCACAGGCGCACCGTTGAAGGCCGCTATTTCGTTCCATGGCACCCTGGACACACCCAATCCGGCGGATGCGCAGAACATCAAGGGGGCGGTGCTGGTCATGCATGGCGCCTCGGACCCATTGGTGCCCAAGGAGCAACTGCCGGCTTTCGAAGACGAAATGAACGCAGCCGGGGTGGATTGGCAACTGCTGAGCTACGGTGGTGCGGTGCATTCGTTCACCGATCCACAGGCCAATGTCCCGGGCAAGATGATGTACGACGCCAAGGTTGCCGCACGGGCGTTCCGGTCGATGCATAATTTGCTGGATGAAGTGCTCAGGGGCTGAGATCGGGCCTGGTGCTGAATAGGCTGTCGCCTGCCAGACTGCTATCGCGAGCAGGCTCGCTCCCACATTTGACCGAGGTGTTCGCGCCATTTGCGAATGGCAACGGTCCAGTGTGGGAGCGAGCCTGCTCGCGATGGCGGCCTGTCAGACACCGCTGAATTCAGGGCAATTCGATCCGCTCACTTTCCCCCGGCACGGTCGGCCAGTCCCCGGCCGCCCAACGCCGGCGGGCTTCGTCTATTCGCGCCGGATCACTGGAGACGAAATTCCAGTTGATCCGACGTGGCCCATCCAGCGGCGCGCCGCCGAACAGCACCGCATGGCAGTCGCTGTCGGCGAACAGTGTCATTTGTTCCCCGGCCGGGAGCACCACCAACGAGTGGGGCTCCAGCGGTTCACCGTCCAGCTGCGCCTCGCCGCTGAGCACATACAGTGCCCGCTCTTCATGCTCGGTGGGAATCAGCAGGGTCGTTGCGGTTTGCAGGTTCAGTTCGGCGTACAGGGTCGGGGACAGCGTCGGCACCGGTGATTCCAGGCAAAAACCCGACCCGGCGATCATCCGGATCTTTACCCCCAGGTTATCGCTGACCGGCAGGGTGTGCGCCGGATGATGGCTGTAGTGTCCAGGCCCCTGTTCGTGGGATTGGGGCGAGGCCAACCAGACTTGCAAGCCGTGCATGACGAAGTCGCTGCCCAGCAGTGATTCGGGCGTGCGCTCGACATGGGCGATGGCGCTGCCCGCGGTCATCCAGCTGACGTCCCCGGCGTCCACCACTTGATCGGAGCCAAGGCTGTCCTTGTGCTGGAGCTGCCCTTCGAACAGATAGGTGAGGGTCGACAACCCGATATGGGGATGCTGACGAATGTTCATGCCTTGACCGGCCTTGTAGGAGGTTTGCAGCATGTGGTCGAAAAAAACGAACGGTCCGACGCTGCGACACTTGGCGGACGGCAGCGGGCGAAGAATCGGCTGGCCTTCCACATCTTCTGCGCGTGGGCGAATGGTCAGGGGCGTGATCATGATGTCTTCCAGGTTGAGCAACGGATGGGCAAAGCATAACCCGCCGTGACAACTGACGGCACATGCGCCGTGAACCCGGACGCGACGGTCGGGGTCTATCCTGTTCATAACTTTCTGGAGTCCGCCCGTGCCCATGACCCGTCTGATCTTCGCCTGGCTGCTGGCCGTTTCGAGCAGTGGCGTCATGGCCCGCGAATATGCCTACAGCGATGCACACCTGCATTACGTCGATTTCTTTCAGGAAACCGCCGGCATGCCCGAGTTACTGAAGGCGATGGCCGACAATCGCATCGAGCATGTGATGATTTCAGGCATACCGGTGGCCAAGAAATGGCATGAGGATGAGCCCAAGCGCCCGCGTTACTACGCCGGTGACGATGCGGACGCCTATTGGTACAGCGCCACCGATGTGATTGTCGCGGCGGCGGTGAGCAAGTTGACCGCTGAACAGCGCCAGCACTTTCATCCTTTTTTGTCCGGTTTCAACCCCAACGACAAAAACTCCGCCATGCACATCCAGCGCATGCTCGATCTGTATCCGGGTTTGTGGCAAGGCATTGGTGAGGTGTTCACCCGCCATGACGACCTGACGGCACTGACGTCGGGGGACACCCCGCGGGCCAACAACGAGGCCATGACGCGGATCTATCACCTGGCGGCGGAGAACGATCTGCCGGTGCTGCTGCACTCCAACATCACCTCCAAGCGTGAGAAAAACGCGCTGTATTTGCCGGAAATTGAAGAGCCGTTGCGCAACCATCCTCACACGCGGTTCATTTGGGCGCATGCCGGCACCAGCATGGAGATCCATCGTCACCAGACGCGGCTGGATTTTCTGTTGCCGACACTGACCCGGATGCTGGAGACCTATCCGAACCTGTACATCGACCTGTCCTGGAGCGTGCTCACGCCTTACCTGCTGGACGAGGCGGGCAAACCCCGCGAGGCGTGGCTCAAGCTGGTGGAGCGCTTCCCGGAGCGTTTTATGTTGGGGTCGGATGTAGTGGGGCGTTTCGACAATGTCGGTAAGGAATTACGCAGCTTCGATCCGTTCCTGGATGCGTTGCCGGAAGAGGTGGCGAAGAACGTAGCTCGGGATAATTTCCTGGCGGTGTTGTGTGGGAGCAAGGCTTGCCCGCAATGAAGGTATTGCAATTTCGCAATTGAGGGCGCCTGCAGCACGAGCAAGCTTTGCTCCCACAGAAGCTCTCAGTGCACAAGGTGACCATCGCCTTGTCATCAGCCTGTCACCGCCGCGTCATACCCTCGCGCTCATCACAATCAAGGAGCGCACTATGCACCTCACCCGTTCAAGCGCACTGGTCGCGCTGTTGTCGGTCTGCGGCCTGGCCCAGGCGGAAGTCCGTGTCGAAGGCCCGGTGGAGTACGGTATCTTCGAAGGGCCCCAAGCCGAACTGCAATCAGGGGAGCGGGTTCTGCGCCGCAGCAACGAGCAGATCCGGCAGACTGAAAGTGTACCGGCCAAGCTGGGCACCAAGTTCGGTCTGCGCTACCGCTTGGCGGACAAGGTGGCTGACGACCAGCCATTGACCTTGTTGTATTTCACCCCAGGCATTCGCACCCCCGATGGCGTGCGCCACGATAAATTCGAAGTCACCCAGAAACTGGTGCCCGGTGCACCGCAGGATGTGATGGCCTACGAGTTCACCGAAAGCCACGAAGTGGTGCCGGGGGAGTGGCGGTTCATGGTGTTCCAGGGCGATCGATTGCTGGCGCAGCAACGGTTTGTCGTGCGCTGAATCTGTGAGAGCGAGCCTGCTCGCGATAGCAATCTGTCAGCCAACATAGATGTTGAATGTCAGGGCCTCATCGCGAGCAGGCTCGCTCCCACAAGGGAATTATCCACAGGGAATGTGGTGTGCAGAGCAGACAAAAAAACGCCCCGAACCAGTCGGGGCGTTTTTGTGTGTGGCGTTGCGGCGGGGCTTACTTGCCCTGCCAGCGCTTCAATACCAGGGTGGCGTTGGTGCCGCCGAAGCCGAAGCTGTTGCTCATCACTGTGTCGATCTTGGCGTCTTCGCGAGTCTTGGTCAGGATCGGCAGGTCGGCCACTTCCGGGTCCAGTTCGTCGATGTTGGCCGAGCCGGCGATGAAGTTGCCTTCCATCATCAACATGCAGTAGATCGCTTCGTGAACGCCCGCGGCGCCCAGGGAGTGACCCGACAGGCTCTTGGTGGAGCTGATGGCCGGGGCGTTGGCACCGAACACTTCGCGCACGCCTTTCATTTCCGCAACGTCACCGACCGGGGTCGAAGTGCCGTGGGTGTTCAGGTAGTCGATGGGCGTGTCGACGGTGGACATGGCCATCTGCATGCAGCGGATGGCGCCTTCGCCGCTTGGGGCGACCATGTCATAGCCATCGGAAGTGGCGCCGTAGCCGACGATTTCCGCGTAGATTTTCGCGCCACGGGCCAGAGCGTGTTCCAGCTCCTCGACCACCACCATGCCGCCGCCGCCAGCGATGACGAAGCCGTCACGGTCGGCATCGTAGGCGCGGGAAGCTTTTTCCGGGGTGTCGTTGCGCTTGCTGGACAGGGCGCCCATGGCGTCGAACAGGAACGACTGGCTCCAGTGTTCTTCTTCACCACCGCCGGCGAACACGACGTCCTGCTTGCCCATCTGGATTTGCTCCATGGCGTTGCCGATGCAGTGCGCACTGGTGGCGCAGGCAGAGGCGATGGAGTAGTTCAGGCCCTTGATCTTGAACGGCGTGGCCAGGCAGGCGGAAACGGTGCTGCTCATGGTCCGAGTGACGCGGTACGGGCCGACGCGCTTGACGCCTTTTTCGCGCAGGATGTCCAGCGCTTCCATCTGGTTCAAGGTCGAGGCACCACCGGAACCGGCGATCAGGCCGGTGCGCGGGTTGGACACCTGCTCTTCGGTCAGGCCGGAGTCAGCGATGGCGTCCTTCATGGCCAGGTAGGCGTAAGCCGCCGCATGGCCGACGAAACGGTAGATCTTGCGATCGATCAGCTCTTCGAGGGGAAGGTCAATGGAGCCGGAAACCTGGCTACGCAGACCCATTTCGGCATATTCCGGATTGAACCGGATGCCAGGGCGACTTGCACGCAGGTTAGCGGAGACGGTCTCTTTGTCATTGCCCAGGCACGAAACGATGCCCAGACCAGTGATAACGACGCGGCGCATGCGGATAACCCTTAGAAGTTGTCAGTGGAGGTGAAAACGCCGACCCGAAGGCCTTCGGCGGTGTAGATCTCGCGACCATCCACAGCCACTGAACCATCGGCAATGGCCATGTTCAGCTTGCCCTTGAGGACGCGTTTGATATGAATGTTATAGGTAATCTTCTTCGCGCTCGGCAGAACCTGACCGAAGAACTTCACTTCGCCCGAACCCAGGGCGCGACCGCGGCCCGGCAGGCCTTGCCAACCGAGGAAGAAACCGACCAATTGCCACATGGCATCCAGGCCCAGGCAGCCCGGCATCACCGGATCACCTTCGAAGTGGCAGGCGAAAAACCACAGGTCAGGAGTGATGTCCAGCTCGGCGACCAATTCACCTTTGCCGTACTTGCCACCCTCTTCGCTGATATGGGTGATGCGATCCACCATCAGCATGTTCGGGGCGGGCAGTTGCGCGTTACCTGGGCCGAACAGCTCACCGCGACTGCAGCGCAGCAGGTCTTCCCGAGTAAAGGCGTTTTGTTTGGTCATGCGAGCTCCTCAATAGTCCCATGCGGCAGGGTGGGGCAAATCTTCCCGGCCGATTGAAGCGTTCATGCCTCGAATCGACAGCCTACTCATAGACTATTGCGTTGTAGTGAAAGTCACAGCACACGGGAAATGAATGTACACCTGTGCACTGAAATTTTTATTCAAGCCCCAATCGGGACTTGTTCGGGTGGTTAAGACTGCCGCACTTTCGCCTTTCACGCCAGTCGCAGATGGTCGAAACGCCTGCACTAACGCACCCAGCGCTGCAGAATTTGCTGCAGGTCAGCTCTTTTGAACGGTTTGGCCAGGTAATCGTTCATGCCCGCCGCGAGACAGGCTTCGCGATCGCCCTGTAGCGCATTGGCCGTCAGGGCGATGATGGGCACCTCGCCGCAGCCGGGTAACTGGCGGATCTGTCGCGTGGCTTCGTAGCCATCGATGATGGGCAACCGGCAATCCATCAGAATCGCCTCGAAAATCAGACTTTCGGCACTGCGGATGGCTTGGGCGCCGTCGGCGGCGATGCTGACGGTGAAGCCCAGGCTGCGCAGCATGGCTTCGATCACGGTCTGGTTCACCGGATTGTCTTCTACCAGCAGCACGTTGCGGCCCTCGCCATGACCGCTGCCGATGCCGTCGGGGAGCTTTGGCGCCAGGGCTATCGGTGCCTTTTTCGACAGGGCCAGAGGGATCTCCAGGGTAAACACCGAGCCCTGGCCTTCTTCGCTCTGGGCGCGCAATGTGCCCCCCATGCGCTCAGCCAGGGTGCGGGCAATCGGCAGCCCCAGGCCGGTGCCACCGTAGCGCCGGGAAATCGAACTGTCGGCTTGCTGGAAGGCATCGAACATGCGCTCCAGGCTTTCGGTCGCGATCCCGATGCCACTGTCGCGCACCGTGCAGGTAAACCACAGGAGTTCGTGATCCAGTGCCTGCCACTGGCATTGCACGGTGACGCGGCCTTGTTCGGTGAATTTCAGGGCATTGCCGATCAGGTTGACCAGGATCTGCCGGATCCGCGTCGGGTCGCCTTGCACCTGCAAGGGCTGCATGTCATCAGGGATCAGCAGGTCCAGGCCCAGCTTGCGTTGCGCGGCGCTGTGCTGGAACGACTGGGCGCAACTGGCGACCAGCTCCGCCAGATTGAACGGGATGTGTTCCAGCTCCAGGGCCGAGCGTTCGATGCGCGAGAAGTCGAGGATGTCGTTGATGACTTTCAGCAGGTGCTCGGTGGATTCGCTGGCCAGCGCCGTGTACTCGAATTGCTCCTCCGTCATTTCGGTGGTTTCCAGCAGTTGCAGCATGCCCAGTACACCGTTCATGGGGGTGCGCAGTTCATGGCTCATCATCGCCAGGAATTCGGACTTGGCGCTGTTGGCCTTCTCCGCTTCTTCCCGGGTTTTGATCAGTTGCGCCATGGCCTGGTGCTGTTCACGGCTGGCTTGCTCGAGACCGTCGGCCAGATTGTTGATATGCCGCGACAAGGCCCCCAGTTCGGCATCGTCGACGATGGGCAGCGGCGTGCCGTAGTCGCCTTGCTGGATCGCCATGACTGCGTTGCCGATGTCGCGGATCGGCCGGGACAGGTTGGACGCCAGGCGACGCGCCACCAGGAAGGTGAACAGCAGGGCGAACAGCGCCAGGATCGCGGCCTTGAGGAGGATTTCCTGCTGCCGCTGGCTGAAGGCGTCACTGGACATGCCGACGATCACCCGGCCCAGGTAATCCTCATCGGGCGCCTCGATGGTCATGCTGTTGCCTTGCAGGAAATCATTGTTCAAGGCAATGCGCTGCAGGTGAACCGGCGCCTGGAAAACTTCGATCTGCTGGGAATGCTTGCGGCCTTGCGCGGGCTGCTCGACATACACCACAACCCGGTCCGTGCTGTCTTGAACCTCCAGAAAACGCACATGAGGCGTGGCCAGGGTGGCGGTGAGCAGATTTTCCAGCACCTCGTTATTGCCCGATATCACCCCATATTCCGTGGCCGGGGCCAGCTGGTTGGCGATCAACTGCCCGGTGTGGTTGAGTTCCTGGCGCAGGTCCTGGATTCGCACGAAGGTAAAGAAGCTGATCAACAGCACCGTCAGCAGCAAGGCCGGGCCGAGGGCGATAAGCTGGGTGCGGGTATTGATGTCCCAGCGGCGACGCAAGGTCATGGGCGTTGTTCTCCTTCGGCCAGCTGTGCAGCGACGGATTCGGCGTCAATCGGCTCGATCCCCAGTGAGCGGGCGACCTGCTGGTTGCTCAGGACTTTGAAGCGGGCCGGATACAGGGTGCGGGGCCAGGTGGCGGCGGGGCGGTCCAGCAAATCGTCGAGAATTGCCAGCCAGTCCTCCTGGTCGCTGTAGGTGCTGGCCAGGCTGCCGGCCTTGACGAAAGCGGCGTTGGGCCCGATCAGCGCACGTTGCCGGGCGTAGCTGCTGAGCAACAGATTCTTTACCGTCTTGGGGTTGTACAGATCGGGGTCGTCGAGCCCCAGCAGCACATCGCTGCGGCCCAACAGCTTTTGCAGAGGGCGACTGTCACTGGTGTCGTCCCAGCGTTCACTCACGATCTCCAGCCCCAACGGCGTCGCTGCCTGGCGGATTTCCTTGAGCAGGAACTCGCTGTGCCCGTCGAACAGCACGCCGACCCTGCGCATTTGCGGAAGGATCGCGCTAATCAGGCGCAATTGCCGCGTCAGCGGCGGATCGCTCCACAACAAGCTCAGGTGATCGGGTGTTGTCTCGCCCAGGCGATCCCTGGCTTGTTGGCGGCTGATTCGCAGTACCAGGGTGGCGGGCCCGTGGGTTTCCTGCAGGCGCCAGTCAAGGCTGGGCAGGTCAAGCAAGATCAGGCGGACATTGCGGGGCAGTTTGCCGGGCGCCGGCAGGCTGGCCAGCGGAGTAAACCTGACGTTATCCTCGGGGCGCAGGGCCTTCAGGGCCTGGGTGAATGACTGAGCGCCAGGGCTGTTATGGGCACCGGTCAATAGAATGTCGGCGGCGCGGGCCTCGATCGTTGCCAGCCAGCCTGCAAACACCAGGCACAGCGCCAGCGGCAGGCGGCCACGAAAGGGCGTCTTGCGCGATTGACCCCGGAACATCTAGAACGACAACTCCGCAGTGAAATACAGGACGTGACGGGAGTCGTAGTGGTTGTCGACAAACGTAGTGGGCTGGTTGTCGAGACGCTGCTGCAGGATGCCCGCCAGTTCCAGGTTGGCCTTGCCCAAAGAAATGCGTTTGGCCAGGCGGGTGTCGACTCGTTCAAAGCGATAGCCGTTAAGGTCGTCGGCGCCATAATAGAACACCGCACTGTTCCAGCCTCGGCCCCAGTCCCGCAGCCAGCCGGCCGAACCGCTATTGCGGGCGGTCGGCTGTTCGTCGAGAGCATTGCTGGCCAGCGCATCGACGTAGGCATAGGTCAGGCGCAGGCGGTCGGCGCTGGTGATGCGCCAGTCGAACTGGGTTTCGGCCCCGGAAAACTGTGATTCATTGGCGTTGCTGGCAATGTACTGATTGTTGCGCAGGGGTTCGCTGATCATGCCGGTGATTTCGTCATGGAACAGCTTCACATCGACGCTCAGCCCCAGGTTCATGAAATAACCGTTGTAGCCCAGTTCCCGGGAGCGCATGTGCTCCTGGTCCAGGTTTCCCGGCCCTCGGGTCTGGACAAAATAACGGGCACTGCTCTGGCCGAAGGCGGTGGGCTTGAGGTTGGTGACCTGATAACTCCAATTGACATTGTTCTCGAACATGTCCGGCGAGCGCACCGCCTCGGAGTACACCGCCCGCAGGCCATGGCGTGGTGTGATCAGGTAGTTGACCGCCACCCGCGGCGTCAGCGAGCTGCCGGTCAGGTGGGTGTCTTCGAACATCGCACCGCCCTGTACCAGCCAATGTTCGCTGGCCCGCCACTCCAGTTGGCCGAACAGGCGCCAAGTGGTGTCGTCCAGCGTGCCGTTGAAGTACGTCTCGGAGTCGGCCCGGTCGTAGCGATAGTTTGCCCCGGTGACCAGTCGCAGGCTGTCGGACAGGCTCAGGGTGTCCTGGATTTCCAGGTCGTAGCGCGACTCACGGGCGCTCTGGTCGATATCGCCGCACAAGGTTTGCGAGGCGCCGTTGCGCCATTGATCGAGCACCTGATTGGCCAGCGCCTGTTCTTGCGGGGTGCCGGGCGGCGCACCGGTGCCGGTGAAGCTGGGAATATTGCGCGCCAGCTTCTCGGCGTAGTTAGGGTTGAGCAACCACAGATCGGTCAACTGCGGGCTGAAGGAGACCTCGGCATCGCAGGCGCGCCAGGTCTGCTGGCGATCCCAATGCTGGAGCGAGCCTTGTACATAAAGGCTGTGGTTGGGGTTCAGGTCCAGGTTCCAGCGCAGCGAACCGGCGTAGTCCTTGGCGACGACATCGGAGTTATCCCCGGCGGCCGTAATCCCGGCGAACACTGGATGGTAGGTATAAGGCCGCTGATTGGTCCCGTCTTTGGCGTTCAGTTGCCAGTCGATGCTCTGCTGTTCGTTCAGGGTCTGGCTGACGGACAGGTTGAAACGGTTCAAGCGTCGACTGTCGCGGTAATCGGCGCCGGTGCGGTTGCTGTCAAAGCCGTCGTCTTCCTGGCCGGACAGTGACAGCCGCAGGTCACCGCTCTCCCAACCGCTGCCCTGGCTGGCGTACCAGTCGCTGATGCCACGCTGGCCTCGGGTGATTTTCAGGCGGGTGCCGTGGCTGTCGGCCGGAGCGCGGGTGATGATATTGACCACCGCCATCAGTGCATTGGCGCCGTAGCTGACGGTGTTGGGGCCGCGGAAAACTTCGATCCGCTCGATGTCTTCCATGGCCACTGGAATATCGCTCCAGTCCACCGTGGCCAGGCCGGCGCGATACACCGAACGGCCATCGATCAGCACCTGCATGCGCCGCGCTTCGGTGGCGTTGGTGCCGTGGTAGTTCACGGCGGCCTGGTTCCCGCTGATATTGCCGACCATCATGCCCGGCACCAGGCGCAGCAGTTCGCTGATGTCCCGGGCGCCACTGGCCTTGATCAATTCGCTGTCCAGCACGGTCATGCTGCCGGGGACCGCCGCCGGCGATTGTTTCAGGCGCGTGGCCGTCAACACTTGGGGCAGGGGCTGACTGTCGACGAACAAGTCGTCGGCCAGCACTGGCGGGCTGATGAACAGCGCCAATACGAGCGACGAACCTGAACGGGAAGGGCCAACGAACACGGCACAGCCTTTGATTAGGGAAAGGATGGCCGGCATGTTAACCGAGGTGAGTGACTTTTCCATTCACGTTGACAGCATTTTCCTAGGAATTGATGGTCAGCTTCCTACAACTGCCGGTAATTGTAGTCGGGGCTGGTCGCGGTGTGGCCGCTCCGTATAATGCCCGGCATTGCCACTTGGTATGGATGAACGGATTGCATATGACTGAACAGCGCCCGATTGCGGTCCTGGGGGGCGGGAGTTTCGGTACCGCCGTGGCCAATCTGCTGGCCGAGAACGGCCACCCGGTGCGCCAATGGATGCGTGACCCGGAGCAGGCCGAGGCCATCCGGGTCAATCGCGAGAACCCGCGTTACCTCAAGGGCATCAAGATCCGCCCTGAAGTTGAACCGGTGACTGACTTGCAGGCCACCTTGCAGGACTGTGACCTGTTTTTCGTCGCCTTGCCGTCCAGCGCCCTGCGCTCGGTCCTGGCGCCCCATGCCGAACGCTTGAGCGGCAAATTGCTGGTGAGCCTGACCAAGGGGATCGAAGCCCAGACCTTCAAGCTGATGAGCGAGATTCTCGAAGAAATCGCCCCAAAGGCTCGAATCGGTGTGATTTCCGGGCCGAACCTGGCGCGCGAGATCGCCGAGCATGCGCTGACCGCCACCGTAGTCGCCAGTGAAGACGAAGAACTGTGCCAGCGGGTCCAGGCCGCGCTGCATGGGCGAACCTTCCGGGTCTACGCCAGTGCCGACCGTTTCGGTGTGGAACTGGGCGGGGCGCTGAAGAACGTCTATGCCATCATCGCCGGCATGGCGGTGGCGCTGGGCATGGGGGAGAACACCAAAAGCATGCTGATCACCCGAGCGCTGGCGGAAATGACCCGTTTTGCCGTCAGCCAGGGTGCCAATCCGATGACCTTCCTGGGGTTGGCCGGGGTCGGCGATTTGATCGTCACCTGTTCCTCGCCTAAAAGCCGCAATTACCAGGTCGGCTTCGCGCTCGGTCAGGGATTGAGCCTGGACGAGGCTGTGTCGCGCCTGGGTGAAGTGGCCGAAGGAGTGAATACGCTCAAGGTGCTCAAGGCCAAGTCTCAAGAGTCCGGGGTCTACATGCCACTGGTCGCGGGGCTGCATGCGATTCTGTTCGAAGGGCGCACGCTGGAGCAGGTGATCGAACTGTTGATGCGTGGCGAGCCCAAGACCGATGTCGATTTCATTTCCACCAGTGGCTTCAACTGAGCCTCTATTGATCAGAAGCGGGAGCAAACCATGAGCGATCCAAAAGAGCAGGCCCGATACGAGTCCATCCTGCTGCGTGTGTTGTGGATGGTGATTTACCTGCTGGTCTGGCAGGTGGCGCAGTTCATCCTGGGCGCGGTGGTATTGGTGCAACTGATCTACCGGCTGATCTATGGCGCGCCCAGTGCCAGCCTGATGAACTTTGGTGACAGCCTGAGCCAGTTCCTGGCGCAGATCGGCCGTTTTGGCACCTTCCACAGCGACCAGAAACCCTGGCCATTCGCCGACTGGCCCACCCCGCGCACGCCGGAAGGTGAAGCGCCTCACGTGGTGGCGCCGGCTCCGCATCCGGTCCGGGACGAGGAGCCCAAGCTATGAAATTGTGGGTATTGCGTCATGGGGAAGCCGAGCCATACGGTGCCCGTCCCGACCCTGAGCGGGCGCTGACCGCTCACGGTCGCGAAGAAGCACTGCGCAGTGCCGCCGCGCTGATCGGCCAGCCGCTGAGCGCCATTTATGCCAGCCCGTACCTGCGCGCCCAACAGACCGCCCAACTGGTGCGCGAAGCCTTGGGCTTCGCGCCTGAGTTGATCACTGTTGATTGGCTCACGCCGGAAACCCGCCCGCAAAAAGTCCTGGAACAGCTGGTTGATCAGGGCGACGTGCTGCTGGTCAGTCATAACCCGCTGGTGGGCAGCCTGCTGGGCTTTCTGCAACACGGTCACCTGCAACAACCCGAACAGGTTAAAACGGCTGGCCTGGCCGAGCTGGAGGGTGACCTGCCGCTGGCCGGGGCGATGCAGCTCAAGGGCATTCAGCATCCCTGAGAGGTCTCTGGTCGCAGGGTTGAGCACAACAAAAAACATAAAGGAAGGACAACGATGAGTCTGTGGCGCACCACCCCCAACATCGAGCAACTGAACGCCGCCGGTAAAAACACCATCAGCGAAGTGCTGGACATTCGTTTCGAATCTTTCGACGACGAGTCCCTGACTGCCAGCATGGTGGTCGATCACCGCACCCACCAGCCATTCGGCCTGTTGCATGGCGGTGCATCGGTGGTGCTGGCTGAAACGGTCGGGTCCATGGCGGCCTATCTGTGCGTGGACACCAGCAAGTTCTATTGCGTGGGGCTGGAGATCAATGCCAACCACTTGCGCGCTGTGCGCAGTGGTCGGGTGACGGCCACGGCCCGGATGGTCCACCTGGGCCGCACCACCCAGGTCTGGGATATCCGCCTGACCAACGACGAAGGCAAAGTCAACTGCGTGTCGCGCCTGACCATGGCCGTGGTGCCGCTGGGTGAACAGCCGCCGGCGCGTTGAAACCCGAATGCATGTTTGTGACTGATGGGCCGCTCTTGTGGCGAGGGAGCTTGCTCCCGCGAGGCTGCGAAGCGGCCCCGCAAACCCATCGACTCGGTTAGCCTGCCATACCGCGACGCCTGGTTTTGGGCCTGCTGAGCAGGCCTGCGGGAGCAAGCTCCCTCGCCACGGGTTTACATCGCTCATACAACGCCATAGCCCAAGCCCGACTGTCATCATTGCTGTCAGTTACGGTCATTGCCGCGCCACCGGGATGTGCGGACAATCGGTTCCAGTTTCCCCATGGATCCACTGTCATGTCGCAACAGGTGTTTTTCGCCCACGCCAATGGTTTTCCCTCGGCCACTTACGGCAAGCTGTTCGCCGCGCTGGCGCCGCAGTACGAGGTCGCGCATCTGGAATTGCACGGCCATGACCCGCGTTTTCCGGCAGACGATAACTGGCACAACCTGGTGGACGAGCTCATTCATCACCTGGAACAACAACCTGAACCGGTGTGGGGCGTCGGCCATTCCCTGGGTGGCGTTCTGCATCTGCATGCCGCATTGCGCTGTCCACAGTTATATCGTGGCGTGGTAATGCTCGATTCGCCGGTGCTGACCCGCGCCGATCAGTGGGTGATCCTGGCCGCCAAGCGCCTGGGGTTCATCGATCGTCTGACTCCAGCGGGACGGACGTTGGGCCGGCGTGAAGAGTTCGCTGACCTGGAGTCGGCCCGGCAGTATTTTTCCGCCAAGACGCTGTTCCGCGGGTTTGACCCGGAATGCTTCGACGCCTACCTGCAACATGGCTTGCAGCAAGTCGGCGACCGCTTGCGGCTGCGCTTCGATCCGGCCACGGAGATCAGCATTTACCGCGGCGTGCCGCACACCAGTCCCGGCCGGGCCCGTATGCTCAAAGTGCCGCTGGCGGTGGTGCGCGGTCGGCAGAGTCGCGTGGTGATGCGCCATCACACCCGTTCGGTGGGTCGAATGCCCCATGGTGAATCCCTGAGCATGCCCGGCGGCCACATGTTTCCCCTGGAACGTCCGCAGGACACGGCCAGGTTGCTCAAGGATCTCTTTCAGCGCTGGGAAGGGCGCAGCTTATGAGTGGGGTTGAAGAAGTCCGTCTGAGCCTGCCCCACATTGAACTGGCGGCCCACCTGTTCGGGCCGGAGGATGGCCGGCCGGTCATCGCCTTGCACGGTTGGCTGGACAATGCGAACAGCTTCGCCCGGCTGGCTCCACGGCTTGAGGGCCTGCGGGTCATTGCACTGGACATGGCCGGTCACGGTCACTCCGGGCATCGCCCACCCGGTGCTGGCTATGCCCTGTGGGACTATGCCCATGATGTGCTGCAAGTCGCCGAACAACTGGGCCTGGCGCGTTTCGCCCTGCTGGGGCATTCCATGGGCGCCATCGTCTCGCTGGTGCTCGCCGGAGCCTTGCCCGACCGGGTCACGCACCTGGGGCTGATCGACGGGGTGATCCCTCCCACGGACAAAGGCGACAACGCCGCCGAGCGCATGGGCATGGCCCTGCAGGCGCAGCTGGATTTGCAACAAAAACGAAAACCGGTCTACAAAACCCTCGACCGGGCCATTGAGGCCCGCATGAAAGGCCTGGTGGCGGTCAGTCGCGAAGCCGCCGAATTGCTGGCCCAGCGCGGCCTGATGCCGGTGCCGGGAGGGTACACCTGGCGCACCGACAATCGCCTGACCTTGCCATCGCCGCTTCGCCTGACCGATGAGCAGGCCATGGCCTTCGTGGCGCGGGTCGCTTGCCCCGCGCATCTGGTGGTGGCTGCTGACGGCATGCTTGCCCGACACCCCGAGTTGCTGGAGCGTCTACCCTTCAGTCATGAACGGTTGCCCGGCGGTCATCATTTGCACCTGAACGACGAGGCTGGCGCCGCGCTTGTAGCAGACTGTTTCAATCGGTTCTTCACCGTTTCTTGACTTGCGCCTGGCAACTGTCGAGGCTGGGCGGGTTGAAAAAGGGAGACAACCATGACAGATCTCTGTTTAGCGGCCTCGCAGTGCATCGATGACACCGGCCTCACCCCAGAGACCCAGGCCATGCCGATCCGATGAAATTATCCATTCATTCACTCGCCTTGCTTACGCTGGCCTGCTTCAGCCCGGCATCGTTTGCCGCCGATGTTCCCGGCAGCCGGGACCTGGAGCGGGTGCCCCGCATGCCCGACGCGCAAATTGTCGATTACCGGCAAACCACTGACCTGGAGCGGATTTATCCCCTGGGTTCGATCCGCAAGATCAGCGGCCAGTTGCGCTTCGATGGGCAGGTCGATGCCCGTGGCAACACCACGTCGGTGACTTACGAACTGCCGCCGGAACACTCCGCCATCCAGGCCTTTACCGCTGCCCGCGAAGCCTTGCAGAAGCAGGACGCGCAACTGTTGTTCTGGTGCCAGGCTCGTGATTGCGGCGAAAGCAGCCTGTGGGCCAACGAAGTGTTCGGCAATGCCAAGCTCTATGGTGCCGATAACGGTCAGTCTTATCTGCTGCTGCGCCTGGCGCCGCCCGCGGATAACACACTGATTGCGCTGTATGGCATTACTCGCGGCAATCGTAAGGCTTACCTGCATGTCGAGCAGTTCGAGGCAAACGCCTCGCTGGGGAACCTGCTGCCCACATCGGCCACGCTGTTGCGCCAGCTCAAGGACACCGGCGTGCTGGACTTGCCGCGTCTGGTCGGCGAACCGGACGAAACCTGGTTGCGCCTGCTATCCCGGGCGCTGAACCTGGACACGGGTCTTCGAGTCACTGTCGCCGGACCCCAGGCCGAGGCCTGGCGGCAAGCATTGATCGATCAGGGGGTCCGGGCGGCGCGAATGGAGGCCGCCAGGGGCGATGCGGCGGGCCTGCATCTTGAGCTGCTGCGTTAAGCTGTCTCGGGTGACGTGCTCACGCCGTCAGCCCGGCCCTGTTTTTATTTCGAGACCTGACATGCTCAATAACGATCGGCTGTTGGTGCAGATCCTGCTCCTGGTGTTGTTCGGTGCAAGCTTCTGGGTGATGGCTCCGTTCTGGTCGGCGCTGTTCTGGGGCGCGGTGCTGGCGTTTGCCAGTTGGCCGCTGATGCGCCTGTTGACCCGCTGGGTCAATGGTCGTGAGTCGCTGGCGGCGGCTTTGCTGACCGTAGGCTGGATGGTGCTGGTGGCGGTGCCGCTGGTGTGGCTGGGCTTCAACCTGGCTGATCATGTACGCGACGCCACGGCATTTATCAAGAACGTGCAGGTCGATGGCCTGCCTGATCCCCCGGTATGGCTGGCGGGCTTACCGCTGGTGGGGGGGCGGTTGGTGGGCATCTGGAACAGCATCGATCAGCAAGGTGCAGCCATGATGGTGTCCGTCAGGCCGTACCTGGGTCAGGTCGGCAACTGGCTGCTGGCTCGCAGTGCCCAAATCGGCGGTGGCATTCTCGAACTGACCCTGAGCATTGTGTTCGTGTTCTTTTTTTACCGTGACGGCCCGCGCCTGGCGGTGTTCGTGCACGGGTTGCTGGAGCGTCTGATCGGCGACCGTGCCGGTTACTACATCGAACTGGTGGCCGGTACGGTGCAGCGTGTGGTCAACGGCGTGATCGGCACCGCGGCGGCCCAGGCGGTGCTGGCGCTGATTGGTTTCCTGATCGCTGGCGTACCGGGGGCATTGGTGCTGGGCATCGTCACCTTCCTGCTCAGCCTGATTCCCATGGGGCCGCCCATGGTCTGGATCCCCGCCACGGCGTGGCTGGTGTGGAAGGGCGAATACGGGATGGCGGTGTTCCTGGGGATCTGGGGCACCTTCATCATCAGCGGTGTGGACAACGTGCTCAAACCCTACCTGATCAGCCGTGGCGGAAACCTGCCGTTGGTGATCGTATTGCTGGGGGTGTTCGGTGGCTTGATTGCCTTCGGCTTCATCGGACTGTTCATTGGCCCGACCCTGCTGGCGGTGGCCTACAGCTTGCTGACGGACTGGAGCAAGAGCCAGGCGCGATAACCTCACTCCTGAGACCAGCAGCAACCTTTTTGTAGTGAGGGGATAGATCCCCTCGCCACCAATGGGCTTCGATCCAGCAGGCAAGCCTGGCTCTGAAAAACCAGGCTTGCCGGTCAATCACGTCGCCACGTTCAGGTATTTCCCCACGGGGGCGACATCATCCAGCGAGTATTGTCGACTGAGGTTGGCGATCATCCTGTTCAGCGCTTCACTGACATTGGTCTGGTCGGTGGAGCTGTCGCTGGTGCGGTTGGCCTGTACCGCGCTGGTCAGTTCGCTGGTGCCGGTGTTGCTCTGACCATCGGCGTCGAGCTGGCTGAACAACGCCTCACTGGAGGCCTGTTGTGGCGGTGGCGGGGGGAGGCTGGCGGCGAGTTCGTCGAGGCTGACGGTACCGTCTTCATTCTCGTCCAGGGCCGAGAACAGTTCCTGGCTGTCGGCAGTGCTGCCGGCGCTCGCCAGACCATTGCTCAGCTCCTCGCTACTTACCTCGCCATCACCGTCGGCGTCCAGGGCGCTGAGCAGCGCATCGGCCAGTTCGGTCGTCGGCGCCTGGTCCCGTGGCGGCGGAGGCGGTGGCGCCATCGCGGCTATCTCATCACTGCTCAGGTCGCCGCTACTGTCGCTGTCCAGGTCGCTGAAATTGTCGCTCAGGCTGACCAGGATGCCGTCGTCACTCTTCTGCGACAGGGCCGTGCTCAATTCTTCCTGATCGACCGAGCCGTCGGCGTTGCTGTCGAGTTTGCTGAGCAGCTCCTTTTGAAACTGCTGGCTGCGGGCACTGCTGGTCGCGGTACTGCTGGTGCTGGTATAGGGCGAGTAACTGCTGACGCTACCGATCATGGGCGCTCTCCTTGGGCTGGAATGCCGGTGGGTGCACCGGCTTATGCAGCGTCGGCGGGGCAGTTGTCGTGGGTGTGTGGAGTTTGTACCGGCGGGTGTACAAACTCAGCCCCCGACGCGGCTCCCACATGGGATTGAGGTGGTTTCAGGCGCGGGGCAAACGGATCACCGCCGTCAATCCGCCCCCTGGCGTTTCTTCCAGGCTCAATTGCCCGCCCAAGCGTTCGGCGGCTTCCCTGGCGATGGTCATGCCCAGGCCGACACCGCCGGAGTTGCGGTTGCGTGAGCCTTCCAGGCGATAGAAGGGCTCGAACACTGCTTCGCGTTTATCCGCCGCAATCCCGGGGCCGTGGTCAATCACCCGAATCACTACCTGGTCGCGCTGGTCTTGCAGCGTAATCAACGCATGTCCGGCGTAGCGCAAGGCATTGTCCATGAGGTTGTTGATACACGAGCGCAACGCCATCGGCTGCACCTGTAACGGCGCGCAACCACCGCTGGCTTGCACGTCGGCACCCTGGTCCTGGGCGTTTTCGCTCAGCGATTCCACCAACGCCTGCACGTCCATCCATTGCAGCGCTTCGCTGGTGCGTTGCTCGTGCAGGTAGGTGAGGGTGGCGTCGAGCATGCCAATCATATCGTTCAGGTCCTGACGCATCTGGCCCTGCAGCTTGATGTCATCGATCTGTTCCAGGCGCAGCTTGAGCCGTGAAAGCGGAGTGCGCAGGTCATGGGATACCGCACCGAGCATGCGCGAACGCTGCTGCACCTGCTCGCGAATTCGCTGTTGCATGAGGTTGAACGTATGGGCAGCCTGGCGGGCCTCCCTAGGGCCGGTTTCTTCCAACGGTGGGCTGTCGAGGTTTTCGCTCAGGCGTTCGGCGGCATCGCTCAGGCGCTGGATAGGCAGGGTCAGCAGTTTGGCGCCGTACCAGGCGGCGACGATCAGGCACACAAACTGAAACGTCAGCGGTACCACCGGCCCACCGAACCATGGGCGCGCAGGGCGGTTGGGTGGGGGCCCCGTGGGCCCAGGGTGCTGGCCTTGCCGGGAAAATTCGGGGGGTGGCCCCAAAGGCGGTTTGTCGTATTGAGAAAACCAGACAAAGGCCAACAGGTGCGCCAGGACGATCGCCAGTAACAGCACGCCAAACAGGCGGCCGAACAAGGTGTCGAGGCGCAAGCGCATCAGCCGATGTCCCGGGCGTCGAACAGGTAGCCTTCGCCGCGCACGGTCTTGATCAGTTGCGGCGCCTTGGGGTCGTCACCCAGCTTTTGGCGCAGGCGCGAAACCAGCAGATCGATGCTGCGGTCGAACGCCTCGATGGAGCGCCCACGGGCGGCGTCCAGCAACTGTTCGCGGCTCAGTACCCGGCGCGGTCGTTCGATGAACACCCACAACAGCCGGAACTCGGCGTTGGACAGCGGCACCACCAGTCCGTCGGCGGAGATCAACTGGCGCAGTACGCTGTTGAGTCGCCAGTTATCGAAGCGAATATTGGCCCGTTGCTCGGTGCGGTCGTCGCGTACCCGGCGCAGGATCGTCTGGATCCGCGCCACCAGTTCCCTGGGTTCGAACGGCTTGGCCATGTAATCGTCGGCGCCCAGTTCCAGGCCGATGATGCGGTCGGTGGGCTCGCACCGGGCGGTGAGCATCAGGATCGGGATGTCCGATTCGGCGCGCAGCCAGCGACACAATTGCAAGCCGTCTTCGCCCGGCAGCATCAGGTCGAGCACAACCACGTCGAAATGCTCGGCCTGCATCGCCCGACGCATGGCCGCGCCATCGTTCACGCCGCTGGCGCGTATGTTGAAACGGGCCAGGTAATCGATCAGCAGCTCGCGGATCGGCACATCGTCATCGACGATCAACGCCCGGGTACTCCAGCGCTTGTCATCGTCGGGCGCTTTTTGATCGTCAGAATTTGCAACAGGGGTGTTCTGCATGGATGCATCATCTGCCAGATAGGCTGCCAACCGCAAAGAAGGCGGCGAGGTTGAGGCTTCAGCATAGGCTTCGTGCCGCTAGGCGTGAAGCGCTGAAAGGACGGGGGTGCGGCGCCAGACGGTAGCGTGCCGGCGTGTTGTGCGCGTGTCATGAGTGTATCGACTTCGACACAAAGGCCGGCATCGTCCATGCTGTCCGGGCGCGATGAGGATTTACCGATCATCGGGTCCCGCACGGGCGCTGGTTCCGCTACAATGCGCGCCGATTTCGACTTGCCTGAGAGCCCACTCATGTCCGCCTGCCAGACGCCCATCATCGTTGCCTTGGATTTCCCTACCCGTGACGCCGCCCTGAAGCTGGCCGACCAGTTGGACCCCAAGCTGTGCCGGGTCAAAGTCGGCAAGGAGCTGTTCACCAGTTGCGCTTCGGAAATTGTCGGGACCCTGCGTGACAAGGGTTTTGAAGTATTCCTGGATTTGAAATTCCACGATATTCCCAATACCACCGCCATGGCCGTCAAGGCGGCCGCCGAAATGGGGGTGTGGATGGTCAACGTGCATTGCTCCGGCGGCCTGCGCATGATGGCGGCCTGCCGTGAAGTGCTGGATCAGCGCAGCGGGCCGAAGCCGTTGCTGATCGGCGTGACCGTGCTGACCAGCATGGAGCGCGAGGACTTGGCCGGTATCGGCCTGGATATCGAGCCTCAGGAACAGGTGCTGCGCCTGGCGGCGCTGGCGCAGAAGGCTGGCCTGGACGGTCTGGTCTGCTCGGCCCTGGAGGCCAGCGCCCTGAAAGCGGCGCACCCGTCGCTGCAACTGGTGACGCCGGGGATTCGTCCGGCGGGCAGCGCCCAGGACGATCAACGCCGCATCCTGACCCCGCGTCAGGCACTGGATGCCGGTTCCGACTACCTGGTGATCGGCCGACCGATCAGCCAGGCGGCTGATCCGGCCAAGGCACTGGCGGCGGTAGTCGCCGAACTGGCCTGATCAGACCTGAAGATCCCTTGTGGGAGCGGGCTTGCTCGCGAAAGCGGTGTGTCAGTTGGCAAAAATGGCGCCTGACAATCCGCCTTCGCGAGCAAGCCCGCTCCCACAGGTGTTTTTGTGACTAGACCTTCAATACCAACTTCCCGAAATTCTCCCCACTGAACAATTTGGTCAGCGTCTCGGGGAATGTCTCCAGTCCTTCAACGATGTCTTCCTTGCTCTTGAGCTGCCCCTTGGCCATCCAGCCGGCCATTTCCTGCCCGGCGGCGGCGAACTGAGAGGCGTAGTCCATGACCACGAAGCCTTCCATGCGCGCCCGGTTGACCAGCAGCGACAGGTAGTTGGCCGGGCCTTTCACCGCTTCTTTGTTGTTGTACTGGCTGATCGCACCGCAGATCACTACGCGGGCCTTGAGGTTCAAGCGGCTGAGCACCGCATCGAGGATGTCGCCGCCGACGTTATCGAAGTACACATCCACGCCTTTGGGGCATTCGCGCTTGAGACCGGCATGGACGTCTTCATTCTTGTAGTCGATGGCACCATCGAAGCCCAGTTCATCGATCAGGAATTTGCATTTGTCGGCCCCGCCGGCGATGCCCACCACGCGGCAACCTTTGATCTTGGCGATCTGCCCGGCGATGCTGCCCACCGCACCGGCGGCACCCGAGAGCACTACTGTCTCGCCGGCCTTGGGCGCGCCCACGTCCAGCAGGGCGAAATAGGCGGTCATGCCGGTCATGCCCAATGCTGACAAGTAGCGCGGTAATGGCGCCAGTTTCGGATCGACCTTGTAGAAACCACGCGGCTCGCCGAGGAAATAATCCTGCACACCCAGCGCACCGTTGACGTAGTCACCGACCGCGAAGGCCGGGTTGTTCGAGGCGACTACCTGGCCTACGCCCAAGGCGCGCATCACTTCTCCAATGCCTACCGGCGGGATGTAAGACTTGCCTTCGTTCATCCAGCCGCGCATGGCCGGATCCAGGGACAGATATTCGTTCTTCACCAGAATCTGGCCGGCTGCCGGCTCGCCGACCGGTACTTGCTGATAGGTGAAAGTCTCGCGGGTCGCAGCGCCTACCGGGCGTTTGGCGAGCAGGAACTGGCGATTGGTCTGGGCAGTCATGGCTGGCACTCAAGATGAATGAAGCCTTGTTGATAGACCTTCGAAGCGTTTGTCGCAAGGTTTGCTGATGCAGCGAATGCAGTTCGATCGAGCCCAGTGATAATGGCGCCGGGGCCGTTATCACTGGCGCCCATGAATACTCAAACGGTAATTGGATAGTGCTGCCGCATCGTCCGGACCTGTGACTAGACTGGCGTCATCTCCCGCACTCTTCGAGGATTTGACAATGAGCATGACGTTTTCCGGACAGGTCGCCGTGGTCACGGGCGCAGCCGCGGGCATTGGCCGTGCGACGGCCCAGGCATTCGCGGCTGAGGGCCTGAAAGTGGTGGCGGCCGACCTGGACGAGGCGGGTGGCGAGGGCACAGTGCAGTCGATTCGTGAGGCGGGCGGTGAAGCGCTGTTCGTGCGCTGCGACGTAACGCTGGAAAGCGACGTGCAGAACCTGATGAGCGAAGTAATCAATGCCTATGGCCGGCTTGATTACGCCTTCAATAACGCCGGGATCGAAATCGAAAAGGGCAAGCTGGCCGACGGCACCCTCGATGAGTTCGACGCCATCATGGGCGTCAATGTGAAGGGCGTCTGGCTGTGCATGAAGTATCAATTGCCGTTGCTGCTGGCCCAAGGGGGCGGTGCCATCGTCAATACCGCCTCGGTGGCGGGGCTGGGGGCGGCGCCGAAGATGAGCATTTATGCAGCGTCCAAGCACGCGGTGATCGGCCTGACCAAATCGGCGGCGATTGAATACGCCAAGAAGAAAATCCGCGTGAACGCGGTTTGCCCGGCGGTAATCGACACCGACATGTTCCGTCGTGCCTATGAAGCGGATCCGAAAAAAGGTGAGTTCGCCAACGCCATGCACCCGGTAGGACGCATCGGCAAGGTCGAGGAGATCGCCAGCGCGGTGCTGTATTTGTGCAGCGATGGCGCTGCATTCACCACCGGTCATTCATTGGCGGTGGACGGCGGCGTCACGGCTTTCTGAAGAACGTTGTATTTAGCGTGTAGGACTAGGCCCGCACTTGTTGTGGGCTTTTTCTTTGGGGGTTAAAAATGCCCCGTGTCAGCCCCTGAATGTGTTTCAAAGGGTGAGAATCGACCGTTTTGGTGACGTTGTCGTACATCGTCCAGAGACGGCCTGTGCTTAACTGTTTCCAGAGATAAAACAGTTGCTTAGGAGCTTGGTTACTCATGGAGTTGAGAATCGACCGGCAGGCCCTGGTGCCTGTCGTGCAGCAAATTGTCGACGCGCTGGCCGGCTGGATTCGACAGGATGCGGTGCAACCGGGAACCCGACTGCCCTCCATTCGCCAATTGGCCCGGGAGAATCTGCTCAGTCAGTCCAGTGTCAACGAGGCGTGTGAACGCCTGGTGGCCCAAGGGGTGTTGGCGGCGCGCCATGGTTCGGGTTTTTTTGTCGCGCCGCCTCCGTCGTCCAGCTACGAGCCCTCCGACAAAGACTGGCTGGAAGACGTGCAGATCACCCAAGACAGCGTACCCCAGAACTCGCAGTGGGAGCTGAAGCTCGGCTGTGGAGGGCTGCCCGAGAGTTGGCGCGAAAGCGATGATCTGGGCTACGCGATCCGTCAGGTCACCCGCACCGATATGGCAGGGCTGTTCAGTTACAGTACGCCGATGGGGCTGCCCGCTCTGCGGGAGCAACTGTCCAGGCGCCTGAAACAATTCAATATCCACGCCGATAAAAACCTGATCCTGACCACCACGGGCGCGACCCACGGTCTGGACCTGATTGTGCGCACACTGCTTGAGCCTGGATGCTGCGTTGTGGTGGAGAGTCCGGGGTATTCGAAGCTGTTCGACCTGCTCAGGTTTCATGGCATCGACATGATCGAACTGCCCAGGACTCCGCGCGGCCCGGACGTCGATGCACTCCAATGTCTCTTGGCGACGCATCGGCCCAGCGCTCTGTTCGTCAACAGCGCCTGCCACAACCCGACCGGCAGCAGCCTGGCCCCGGCCGTGGCCCAGCAACTGCTGCAACTGGCGAAAAAACACGCCATGTTGGTGGTCGAAGACGATGTCTATGCCGACTTCCAGAACTCAACCCGGACCCGACTGGCAGCGCTGGATACCGACGTGGTGTACGTGGGCAGCTTCTCGAAAACCCTGAGCAGCTCATTGCGAGTCGGTTTCGTCGTGGCCGGATCGTCTGTCATCGCACGCTTGAGGGACGTCAAGGGCATTACCAGCATGGGCAGTTCACGCTTCTGTGAGTCAGTGCTGGCCAATCTTCTGGCCAGCGGCGCCTATCGCAAACTGGTCCAGCGTCAGCGCCAGCGTTTGAGTGCCGACATGGCAGCGGTGTTGCAGGTGCTGGAGGATGCGGATTGGGAAGTGTTTGGCAGGCCGGCCGGCGGGCTGTTCATTTGGGCGCGTCCACCGTTATGCGACTACGCTGCATTGCAGCGCTTGGCCAAGCGGTTCGGTGTGGTGCTTTCGTCTCGTACAGCGTTCAGCCCGTCGGGTGCTGTCAGCGACTGGCTGCGGATCAACGTGGCCCACGCCTGCGATTCGAGGGCCCAGGCATTCTTCCGCGCGGCGGCTCTGGATCGACCTCAATTGTCCTGAAAACGACGGCGCTGTAGCTTTTTGCCATTATTCCGACGCCAGCATCTTGTGTTACAGGGCATCTCGTTGCGAATCTGCAATCAACACACACTGGCAGAGGACTGGGCGCAATGATTTCGGCCGTGCAAAGACGTTTTGCCAACCTGGGTATGGCAAAGAAACTGGGCCTGGGGTTTGTCCTGGTGCTGCTGCTTACCGCCGTGGTGGCGGCCATCGGTGTCTGGTCCCTGCAGACCATCAGCTATCGTTTCGATGGCCTGAAACAGATGTCATCCCTCAATAGCGGCTTGCTCAAGGTCCGCCTGCTTGAGCAGGAATACGCCTTGCGCTCGGACCCGAAAACGGTCGATGCCTTGCGGCTGGGCGTGGACGGACTGATTGCCCAGGCCAACGAGCTCAAGGCGCAATCGGCGGCCAACGTGCCGGTGATGAACGACGTGGAGCAAGCCTTGGCGGCTTATCGCAAGGCGTTCGACGAATTCGTCGAGTTGAGCCAGAGCAAGGATCTGGCACTGGAAATGGCCAGTTGGTCAGTGTCCAGCGTTGCCAATAACCTGGATGTGCTGCAAGCGGGCCTGGCAGATGATGGCGCTTATACCCTGAAAGAGTCCGAAGGCAAGGAGGGCGGCGAGTTCATTGAGCAAGCCAATCAGGTCAGCGAAGTGTCTCGGTTGATGTTGCAGGCCATGAACGAAGCGCGGGTACGCCTGGATCAAAGCCGCAAAGGCTCTGAAGAGGGCGGCCAGGGCACTATCGAACAGGCCGAGCAAGCCATGAAGCAGGCCGAGGTGCTCAAGACCGCCGTCAAGGACCCGGGATACCAGACCGTGCTTAACGAAGTGGCCGGGCATATCGCTGGTTTCAACGAAAAACTCGCTGAATACACCGGCCTGCTGGCCCAGGAGAAAATCGTCTACCAGCAACTGCACGAGCGTGCCTCCCAGGTAGTGGAGCGGGTTGACCAGGCTTACACCGCCGAGGACGGTGCCATGCAGACGGAACTGAAGAAGAATTCGCTGCTGATCATCGGCTCGTCGGCCCTGGCGCTGCTGGTGGGACTGATTGCGGCCTGGGTCATTACCCGGTTGATCGTCGGGCCGTTGCGCAGCGTCATCCGTGTTGCACAGCAGATTGCCTCGGGCGACTTGAGTGCAACGGTGCAGGTGACGCGCCAGGATGAGATCGGTCAACTGATGCTCGCCATGCAACAGATGGGGGCGGGCCTGAGCAGTATCGTCAGCGGTTTGCAGGCCGGTATCGAACAGTTGGCCAACTCCGCCCAATCGCTGTCGGCCGTGACCGAGCAGACCAACCTGGAGGTCAGCAGCCAGAAGGAGGAGACCGAACAGGTCGCCACGGCCATGAACCAGATGACCGCCACCGTGCACGACGTGGCGCGCAATGCCGAAGAGGCGGCCCAAGCGGCCCAGACCGCCGACGATAAGGTTGAAAGCGGTCAGCAGGTGGTGCGTCAGAGCATGGTGCGCATTGAACAATTGGCCGACTCGGCCACTTCAGCCAGCAGCAGTATCGAAAGCCTCAGCGCTGAGATCCAGAACATTGGCACGGTGTTGAGCGTGATCAAGAGCGTGGCTGAGCAGACCAACTTGCTGGCGCTCAATGCGGCCATCGAAGCGGCCAGGGCCGGTGAGCAGGGCAGGGGCTTTGCGGTGGTGGCCGATGAAGTGCGGGCCTTGGCCAAGCGCACGCAACAGTCCACCGAGGAAATCGAACGCCTGGTGAGCGCCTTGCGCTCAGCAGCCCAGACCTCCGTGCAGCAGATCCAGAGCAGTGGCGAGCTGGTGAAGATGGCGGTCAGTGATGCCCTGCAAACCGAAAGCGCCCTGGGGAGCATTGCGGCGGCGGTGTCGCTGATCCAGCAGATGAATCAGCAAATTGCGGCGGCGGCCGAGCAACAGAGTTCGGTGGCTGAAGAGATCAACCGCAGTGTCACCAGCATCCGCGCCAGTGCCGATCAATCTTCCCTGGCGATGCAGGGCAATGCCGCGTCGAGCATTGAGCTGGCGCAGCTAGGGGTTGAGCTCAAGGGGATGGTGGGGCATTTCAGGCTGTGAGCTGTCGACGGACCCTGTGTAGCGAGGGGATAAATCACCTCGCTACACAGGAGTCAGGCTTGAGAGCCTAACCCGAATATCAGTCGTAAACCTTCTTCTTCTTCCACTCGTCGTTTACTTCGGCGTCCTTCAGCCCTTCGGTCAACTGGTTGACTTCGCCTTCGACTGGCTGGGTGCTGGCCAGAACCATGGCATTGGCGCGGGCCAGGAGTTTTTCCAGGTAGTCCAGTTGTTCGGCATAGACCTGCGGTTCCTGTTGCTTGCGCAGGTACTGCACACCCCGTTCGAACGCCAGGCGGGCCTGCCCCGGTTGTTCTTGCTGCAAGGCGTGTTGGCCGAGATTATTGAAGAACTCGATGTGCAACAGCACCAGGATGTGTCGCACTTCGCGGATCCAGCGCTTGGCTTCGTTGGGCGGCAGGAAGCCATCCTGGGCGGCGCGGGTAATCTGACCGTGAAGGGCCTCGAGCAGAAACCGCACATCCTTGGCCTTGGCTTCGGTCTGGATCGGTGCCGGTGGGTTGTTCACCGGAATCGATTCACCCTGGGCGGCGAGTGCATTCAGTTCGTCCAGGCGCGCCTTGACCGCCGTATTGGTTTTCTCCAGGTTCAGCAGGCGCTGGCAGACGTTGATCTCAAGACGCGTGATCAACAGCTTCAGGGCCGGGGTCATCAATTGTCCGGGAAAGGTTTCAGTGAGCTCGCCACAACGACGCAAGCGGTCGTTGAGTTCAATCTTGGTACGGGCCTTTTCCAGCTTGTTGTTTTCCACCACATGGTTCATGTAGCCAATGGCGATCAACAGTGCGATCCCGGCTACGACGAGCAGGGTGATCATGAGTGGTGTCACCGGTAAGACCTCTTTATTGGGGTTCGCATATCAAGAGTGTAGTGGCTTGGCTTTTAAGCGCATAGGCCTGTGCGATGCGATTAGACAGGCGTGGCACTGCGTATGGAAGTGCGGCGAATATGGATGCACATTGCCACTATTTGTCGGACACGACTATAACGTCTTGGCGGATGACAGAATATAGGCGCCAGAGACCGGACGGGCAAAATGTGCGAACAGCCCCTAAACCGGGCGAAGTCATTGATTTAAATAAATTTATATCTGGGGGTTGACGACCCAGCAATCCATCCATAGAATGCGCGCCACTTACAGCGTAAAGCACTTAGCCAAACGCGATAAGCAGTGAATGTTGTACGTGTGTCCCCTTCGTCTAGTGGCCTAGGACACCGCCCTTTCACGGCGGTAACAGGGGTTCGAGTCCCCTAGGGGACGCCAATGCGGGAATAGCTCAGTTGGTAGAGCACGACCTTGCCAAGGTCGGGGTCGCGAGTTCGAGTCTCGTTTCCCGCTCCAATTTTAAACAGCGTTGCCTTCGGGCAGGGCTGAGTGAAACCAGAATCGATATCTTCGGGTGCGGATCTGGGCACTGGAACACACACCATGTGTTCCGGGCAGCGTGTCCCCTTCGTCTAGTGGCCTAGGACACCGCCCTTTCACGGCGGTAACAGGGGTTCGAGTCCCCTAGGGGACGCCATTTGCGGGAATAGCTCAGTTGGTAGAGCACGACCTTGCCAAGGTCGGGGTCGCGAGTTCGAGTCTCGTTTCCCGCTCCAAATTCAAAAAAACGCCGCTCATTGAGCGGCGTTTTTTTCGTCCGTGAAAAAGCGCGCTTCAATCTTCGAGGCTCTCCACCAGGCTCTCAAGTGCGTCTGCACGCTCGTTTTCCGGCAGATCGGGAGCGGGAATCATTGTTCGCATCTGCCGCGCCAGGCGGTATTCACTGGGTGTGCAGTTGGCGTACTGCTTGAAGGCGCGGGCGAAATAGGAGGGATCCTTGAACCCGGCCTCATAGCCGATGCTGGTGATAGGCATCTGGCTATTGTCGAGCAGTTCCTTGGCAAAGCTCATGCGTTTGTTCAGTACGTAATCGGTGAAGCCAAGTCCGTTGGCTTCCTTGAACACGCGGCTGAAGCGAAACGTGGTCATACCGCATCGCTTGGCCAGGTCCCGCTGATCGATGCTGTCGCGAAAATGCTGGTCGATGTACAGCATGATATGGCTCAGGGCCTGGTGTTTCTGGTGCCCCGAGGTCAGGCGGATGCTGTCTGGCAGGGTGGGCGCGTGGTCGATCAACGAAGTCTTGCGCGGGCCACAGGTGTGGCGGCGTAACTCGCATAATTGCACCAGGGCAGTCAGGTAGCGCTTCCTCTCTGTAGCTGACAGGGGCAGTACCATGTATTCCCACACACTCGAGCGCATGGCCCAGACCGCCAGTTCTTCGGAGTGCTGCACGGTGAACATGGTGATGGGAGTGGCAGGGACGGTGCGTTTGATCTCCAGCAACCGCCTCAGGCCCGGCGTATCCGGGCGATCGAAATGGATGCAGATCATGTCCGCCTGTTCCCCGCCGGGCAGCAGGGCATCTTTTGCCTGGGTGCAGTCGCAAGTGTCCTCGAACTGGCTGACAAGTTCCGGGGTGGACCGATCGTGAGTCAGATCGAACCACAACAGCTTTGGCTTTCTAGTCAGATTCGATGGCATGTGCTTACCACTCAGCGTTGCGACTGCCCTTAAGCTAGCAGTATTGCCAATGTGCCATCACTTCGCCGAATAATTTTTTATAAAAAGCCGGTTTTTTAAGCGCCGTATGCTCAGAAGGCCAGAGCGCGAATCGTTGCGAGTTGCAATCGCAAGGCATGCCTGGCTCCCTCCGCAAAATAATCCTAGCGATGTGCAAAATCCTCCTAACGGCTATCCCCACCCGCTGACTAGGGTTGCATCAGGCAGTTGCAAATGTACTGCCTCTGAAAACAACCCTGATGAGGTGCGCAAAATGACTCTTCAAACAATCAAGGCTTCGGTGCTGAAGTTCGCCAAAGATGAAGACGGCCTGACCATTGTGGAATACGCCGTGGCCGGTGGGTTGATTACGGTGTTGGTGGCCGCCGCCTTCGTTCTTCTGGGCGGTGCCGTGAATACCAAGATCCGCGCGCTGTGCCAGGCCGTCAACGGCAACGTTGCCTGCTGATAGCGATAACTGCGCGGGGACACGGCAGCTTTCAAGGAAGCCTCGCTTGCGACTCTTTTGCTGTGAGTACAACGATTCATTCAAATGGACTTGGCGTTGTCCCCGACAACTCAGTTCATGGCGTTACAACCTTTATTCAAAGGTGAGGTGAAAAAAATGACTCTGCACACAATAAGAACTTCGATCAGCCGGTTCGCCAAAGATGAAGATGGCCTGACCATTGTTGAATACGCCGTCGCGGGAGGTTTGATCACGGTGTTGGTGGCGGCAGCCTTCGTTCTTCTGGGCGGCGCGGTGGACACCAAGATCCGTGCGCTGTGCCAGGCCGTCAACGGCAACGTGGCCTGCTAACGATAACTGCAACAGGGAGACGCGCCATGTCCATGGAATTGCTGGTGTCGACGGTGCTGCTGCTAGGACTGCTGGGTGTGGCGGTGGTGAGCGATTTGCTTCGCCACCGCATCCCCAACACGCTGGTCCTGTTGGGCCTGGCCTTGGGTTTGGCCGGTCAGACTTATACAGGCGGGATCAGCGGAACGGGCGACAGCCTGCTGGGCATGCTGGTCTGTTTTGCGCTGTTTTTGCCCATGTATGCGGTGGGTGGCATGGCCGCCGGAGACGTCAAGTTGATGGCCATGGTGGGCAGTTTCCTGCCGGTTCATTACGCATTGTGGGCTGCGCTGTTCAGCCTGATTGCTGGTGGCGTGTGCGGTTTTCTGATCGTGCTGGCCCGCGGTCAGTTGCTCCAGACCCTCCAGCGTTACTGGCTGATTGTGCGGGCCCAGGCTTACCTGGCACCTACCGCGGATGAAGTGGCCGGCAAACCTTTTCCTTATTCGATCGCGATCCTGATCGGCACCTTGAACAGCGTCTACTGGCAGCTGATTGCCGATGGCTGGGGAGTCTAGTCATGCACGTCATCAACGATAGTGATGCCTACCCCAGTGAACGGGAAGCGGTGCAACGCCTGGCACCTCAGCCATGCACGATTCAAGACACCGGCCTGACCGACAGTTTTCTCGGCGAGCTGGTCTGCAAGCATCTGCACGACGCCGGTGTGTTGGACCTGCCGCGGCTGGTGGAACGCCTGGCGCTGACCGGCGCGGTACTGGAAGAAGTCCTGGCGTTCCTGCGCAAGGACGGTCGTGTCGAAGTGCTCGGCCAGCTCGGGCAAACAAGTGTGCAGGCCTTGCGTTACGGCCTGACCGAACGTGGCCGCAGTGCCGCCCGCGATGCCCTGTCTCGCAGTGGCTATATCGGTGCGGCACCTTTTCCGGTGAGTAGCTATCGGTCCCTGATCAAGATCCAGACCATTCACCATGGGCGTATCACCGCCACCGACATGCAACGGGCCCTGGCCGGCATGGTGCTGTCGCAAGGCATGCTCGATCAGTTGGGCGTGGCACTGAATTCAGGGCGGGCGATCATGATTTACGGCCCGGCGGGCACGGGTAAGACCTATGTCAGCAGTCGTCTTATCCGGCTGTTCGCCGAGGCCATCTGGGTGCCCCATGCCATCGTCATCAATGAGTCGGTGATCGAGATCTATGACCCGCAAGTGCATCAGCGCCTGGATGACAAGAGTCAATCGAACAATCTGATGCTCAATGAAGGCATCGACCGTCGGCTGCTGTGCTGCAAACGCCCGATTGTCATCACGGGCGGCGAGTTGAACATGGAGCAGCTGGACGTTCGCTATGACCCCTTTACTCGCCAATACCAGGCCGCGTTGCAGCTCAAGGCCAGCAACGGCCTGTTCATCATCGATGACATGGGACGCCAGCGCATGGCCCCGGCCGAATTGCTCAATCGCTGGATCGTGCCGATGGAAGAGAAGCGCGACTTCATCAACCTGGGCGGTGGTCGCCATTGCGAGTTGCCGTTCGATCTGGTCCTGGTGTTTTCCACCAACCTCAACCCCCTGGAACTGGCTGACGAGGCCTTTCTGCGCCGCATCGGCTACAAGGTGCAGTTCGGTTACCTCAAGCCCGAAGAATACGAGCGCATCTGGCGCCAGGAGTGCGAACGCCTGGGCATTCCCCATGACCCGCTGCTGGTGCGCTATGTGCTGCAGCAGCTTTATGCCGGCGAGGGCATGCCGCTGGTGCCTTGCCATCCCCGTGACCTGTTGAACATGGCGCTCGACCGCCAGCGTTACCTGGGCGGTTCCGGGCCCCTGTTGCCGCAAGAGCTGGAATGGGCCTGGCACAACTACTTCGTTCAGCTCGACTTCCTTTGAATCGGAGATACCGACATGAGCTCTCGTACGCTTTCGCTGATTGGCGTTTCCCTGGTAATGGGCCTGGGTGCCGCATGGATGGCTGACTCCTGGCTGAGCGCACGACTTAACGCCAAACCCGATGACCACTTGCGAAGTGTGGTGGTCGCCACCGTACCAATTCCCTTCGGGCAAATGGTCGAGGCCCAACAGGTCACGACCGTGCGCATGCCCATGGATACGATCCCGGACGATGCCTTTGACTCCAGCGAACAGGCCGTGGGCAAGATCGCAACGTTCGACATTCTGCGCGGTGACATCGTGCGGGGCGCGCGTCTGAGTGAGCACCTGGGTGGCAGCACCCTGGCGTCCCTGATCGATCCTGACAAACGCGCCATATCGGTACGGGTCGATGATGTGGTCGGTGTGGGTGGGTTCCTGTTGCCGGGGAACCGGGTCGACGTGCTGGCAACCAAGACCACCAGCGCCGGCAGTAACAACGCCGTGTCCCGGACCATTCTTGAAAACCTGCGGGTGCTGGCGGTGGATCAGACGGCGGGCACCGACAAGACCCAGCCGGTGGTGGTAAGGGCCGTGACGCTGGAAATGTCGGCCACTGAAGCGGAGGCCCTGGTGACTGCGCAGACCGAAGGCAAGTTGCAACTGGCCTTGCGTAACCCGCTGAACCTGGAGAAAAAAACCGTGGTCGTGGCGCCCCCTCCGGCTCCGGTGATGGCGGTGGCGACTGCTGCGGTGCCAAAGCCCGTAGTGCAGCGCAGCCCCAAAGCGCAGGCCAGCGGGATCACGGTGATCCGTGGAGTTGAAAGCAGCGTCGTCAACGTTCACTGAAACGCGTAGAAAAATGCCTGGTCCCTTCGGCCATGGCGATGCCGATCCTCACGTGTCGGCAAACGAGGGCTCGATCATGAATCCCAGTATCCGGCAGCCTGTCACTGCGACGCCTCGGCGCCAGGAAGGAGCAGTGAGTGTATTGATGGTGATCGCGTTAATGGCGATTTCCATGATGGCGGCATTGGCCCTGGATGGCGGACACATGCTGCTGAACAAGACCCGTCTGCAAAATGCCGTGGATGCCGCGGCCCTGAGCGGCGCCAAGACCCTGAGCCAGGTGACGGGAGGGCTCAACATGGCCAGCACGACTCGGGCCGCTGCCCTGGACACGCTGACACGCAATGCCGACGCTGCGGGCAACGCTGAACTGGCAACCGCTGTCGCCGGCAACCCGGCTGCGTTCGCCGCAGTGGAGTTGGCCAGCAGCGTTTATGGCCCGTTCTCCTATCCCGGGCCGGCGGATGCCAAATACGTGCGAGTGTCTGTGTCCAGCTATCGGTTGAGCGGTTTTTTCTGGAGTTTCGTTCAAACGATGGGCAGTGCCGGCCTGGGCAACAAGGCCGTGGCGGCGATCGCCACCGCAGGCCCCAGCCCGACGGCTCCGTGTGATCTGGCGCCCTTGATGGTCTGCGGCGACACCAGCCAATACGACCCGGCTGCCGGGAATTTCTGGAGTTACCGCTTTGGCGACCTGACGGTGCTGAAGACGGCCGCGGGCAACACGTCGCCCATTGGCCCGGGCAATTTCCAACTGCTCGATTTCGGCTCCGGCGGCAGTGCTGTGCGCGAAGACCTGGCGGGCGGCGGTTCGGTCTGCCGCAGTGTCGGGGACAACGTCCAGACCGCACCGGGCAACAAAGCCGGCCCGACTTCCCAGGGCTTGAACACGCGATTCGGTATCTATAACGGTCCGGTCAGTTCTTCGGACTATCCACCCGACCTGGTCACCACTTCGAGCAACCCGGCGATGACCTATAACGATTCGCTCTCCCAGGCGCAATACAAAGGACAGCCCATTACTTCGAGCAGCGGTGATCTCTCGGCCGGCGGCGAGGCAATACTGGACTACAACGACTGGCGAACAGCGGTTGCCGCCTGTGTGGCCGGAGCTGGCAATGGCTGTGAGAGCAACGGGGTTTTCGAACGGCGGATGCTCAAGATCGTGATCGGTGATTGCACCGGCAAACTGAGCGGTTCTACCTCGATTCCCGTCCTGGGTTTTGGCTGCTATTTCGTCGTGCAACCGGTGAATGGCGGAGGTTCGGACTCCATCATCTTTGGCCAGTTCGTCCAGGAATGCGAAGGCGATAATGTGCCCGGCCCCACGCCGGTCAGCGATACCGGGCCGCAGGTCATTCAGCTCTACAAAACCTATCTCAACGGCAGCGGCACTCCGAGCACCGACTCGTAGGAGGCGTCATGAGACTTGCCCATTTCAAACCCGCGCAGGCCCAGCAAGGCGTGGCGCTGGTGGAATTCACCCTGGTGCTGCCGTTGTTGTTGCTGCTGTTGCTGGCTTTTGGCGAGTTCGGCCGCATGCTCTTCCAATACAACGTGCTGCTACAGGCCAGCCGTGATGCCAATCGATTCGTCGCCAGCCAGGCCTGGAATACCACCCTGGGCACCATTGCCCTGAACAACACGCTGCAGACCCAGACGAAAAACGTCGCGGTGTATGGCACCCCGAGCCAGGCCGGCACCGCTGTGGTGGCCGGGTTGACCACGGCTAACGTGGAGGTCGCGGCGGTGGGGGCTGACCATGTGCGTGTCACCATCACCTACACCTTTTGCCCGGTGATTGGAGCGGGCAATTGCGGCGGAACAATTCCCGGTTTTTTCGGCAGTGCCATTGCGCTGGGAATCCCACTGGTCGCGACCACCGTCATGAGGGCGTTGTGATGAACAACAAGCACATGAAAGGCACCTATATCGTGGAGTTCGCCTTCGTTGGCCTGCTGGTGTTCATCCTGCTGTTTGGCGTGGTGGAGATGGGCCGGCTGTATTTCACCGCCAATGCCTTGGATGAGGCCGCGCGGCGCGGCGCGCGTCTGGCGGCGGTGTGCAACATCAACGATCCGGTGGTGTTGCGCCGGGCCATCTTCAACGCCGCGACGGACGCAGGCACCAGCCAACTGATCAGCAGTCTCGCCACCTCGAACCTGGCGCTGACCTATCTGGATGTGAACGGCGCGGTGGTGGCGAACCCCGCCGACACGGTCAGCGCCAACGGCTTCCGCGCTATCCGTTACGTCCAGTTGAGCGTGCAGAACTTCGTTTTCAATCTGTTCATTCCTGGGTTTGGCGTGCCCATTACCTTGCCCACATTCAGGGCGACCTTGCCACGCGAAAGCCTTGGGCGTCATTCCGATTCCGGGGAGATCACACCATGCTGAATACCAGGGAAACTCCACTGTCGACCGTCACCGGCAAAGCCGGGCTGCGGTTACTGATCAGCAGCCGTGACGCTTCGTCCCTGCGCGACTTGCAATGCGTCTGCCAGCGCATGCCTTGCCTGGAAGTGAGCACGCGCCTGGTGAGCAACGGCCATGTCGATCCGCTCTATGGCCTGGAGCGAATGCCCGATCTGCTGTTGTTGCGGGTCAGTCACTTGTGGCGCGAAGAGCTGGCGGCGTTGCTGCAGCGGCCTGCCCATGAGCGTCCACCGATGCTGGTGTGCGGTCTGATGGGCGAGCAGGAAGGCATGCGGCTGGCAATGCAGGCCGGTGCCCGGGACGTGCTGCCCGAGCCTTTCGCCGAGACGGAACTGGTGGCCGCCCTGAATCGTCTGGTTGCGGAGGTCCGTGTCGGCCACGGCGCCGAAGGCAAGTTGGTCGCCGTGATCGGCGCCAAGGGTGGTTCCGGTGCAACGCTGGTGGCCTGCAACCTGGCCCAGCAACTCAGCGCCCAGGCAGGTACCACTCTGCTGCTGGATATGGACCTGCAATTTGGCAGCGTGACCCACTATCTGGATGTGGCCCAGTCCCATAGCCATCTGCAAGTGCTGCAACAGGTCGAGGACCTGGACAGTATCGCCCTGCGGGGTTTTTGCAGCCACTTCAGTCCGACCCTGCACGTGCTGGGTGGCCGTAGCGGCGAGTTGTGCCTGCCACAGGACGCCCAGCCGGAACAACTCGACGCCTTGTTGCAATTGGCCCGTGCCAGCTATGACTGGGTGGTAGTGGACCTGCCGCGTCAGATCGACCACCTCACCGGCTCTGTGCTGGAGCAGGTCGACCGGGTCTACGTGGTGGTTCAACAAAGCGTCAGCCATCTGCGCGATGCCAGCGCCCTGGTGCGGATTCTTCGCGAGGACCTGGGCGTGCGCGGGGACCAGTTGCAGGTGGTGGTCAACCGCTATGACAAGGCGGCTGCGGTCAGCCTCAAGGATGTCGCAGAAGCCCTGCGGTGCACCAATCTGTCGAAATTACCCAATGACTTCAACCTGGTCAGCCAGAGTCAGAACACTGGCGTGCCGTTGGGGCTGCATGCGCCGAGGGCGGCCATCACCGTTGCCCTGCGCGATTTGACCGAAGACCTGGTCGGTCACCAGATGGCCGCAGACAAAGGCCTGCTCAAACGTGCCTTCAACCGTTTTTTCGGGGGATGACCCATGATCAGCGACTTCCGCAACCGCTTGCGTAAACAGTCCGGTAAACCGGCCATTGAACTGGCTGGCGACAGCCTGCCGGATCCGACAGAGCAATTGATGGCCTGGGAACATGCCATCCCCGACGTGCTCTACGAAACCCGTAGTCAGGTCACCCCGGTGGAAGCCCAATGGCGGGAAAAAATCTACCAGCAACTGCTCAAGGTCATGGACCTGTCCTTGCTCGACTCCCTCGAGCAGGCCGAGGCGGCGAGGCAGATACGCGATATCTGCCAGCGTTTGCTCGATGAGCATTCGGCGCCGGTAAGCTCCGCCAGCCGTCAGTTGATCATCAAGCAGATCACCGACGAAGTGCTCGGGCTGGGGCCTTTGGAGCCGTTGCTGGCCGACCATAGCGTGTCCGACATCCTGGTCAACGGTTTTGCCTCGGTCTATGTCGAGCGCTTCGGCAAGCTGCAAAGAACCGACGTGCGCTTTCGCGACGACCAGCATCTGCTGAACATCATTGATCGCATCGTCTCCAGCCTGGGCCGGCGTATCGACGAGTCGTCCCCTTTGGTGGACGCCCGGCTCAAGGACGGCTCGCGGGTCAACGCAATCATCCCGCCACTGGCCATCGACGGTCCGAGCATGTCGATCCGTCGTTTTGCCGTGGACCTGCTCAACACTGACAGCCTGATCCAGGTGGGCACCATGACCCCAGCCATTGCCTTGTTGCTCAAGGCGATTGTCCGTGGGCGCTTGAATGTGCTGATTTCCGGCGGCACCGGCAGTGGCAAGACCACCATGCTCAACGTGCTGTCCAGTTTCATCCCCCACAACGAACGCATCGTTACCATCGAGGACTCGGCCGAACTGCAACTGCAGCAACCTCACGTGGTGCGCCTGGAAACCCGTCCTTCAAACATCGAGGGGCGCGGCGAGGTCAGCCAGCGGGAACTGGTGCGCAACAGCCTGCGGATGCGTCCGGACCGCATTGTCATCGGCGAAGTGCGCGGCGCCGAAGCGCTGGACATGCTCACCGCCATGAACACCGGCCACGATGGCTCGTTGACCACAATCCACGCCAATACCGCGCGCGATGCCTTGGGGCGAATCGAGAACATGGTGTCGATGACCGGCGCGACTTTTCCGATCAAGGCCATGCGTCAACAAATTGCCTCTGCCATCGATGTGGTGATCCAGCTGGAGCGTCAAGAAGACGGCAAACGTCGTGTGGTGAGCATGCAAGAGATCAACGGCATGGAAGGGGAGATCATCACCATGACCGAAATTTTCTCTTTCGCGCGCCAAGGCATTGGGGAAAACGGCGAGGTGCTGGGAGATTATCGGCCCAGCGGCATGATCCCGGCCTTTCGCGACGTGTTGGCCAGGCGCGGCATCGAGTTGCCGCTGACCCTGTTCCGCCCTGAGTGGATGGAGGCTCGGACGTCATGAACAACATCCCCAGTGAGTTCATCCTGATTTTTCTCGCCATGGTGTTCATCGCCGTCTTCCTCCTGTCCCAGGGCGTGGTGGTGCCGGTGTTCGGCGAGGCCGGCAAAATGCGCAAGCGCATCCGTGGGCGCCTGCATGTGCTGGAGAAAGCCAACCATCTGCCCAACATGCAGACCGTGTTGCGGCAGAAGTACCTGACGCGCTTGTCGCCCCTGGAAGCCCGGCTTGAACAATTGCCGTTCATGGCCAACCTGACCCAGTTGATCGAGCAGGCCGGCCACGAATACCGAGCCTATCGGGTAATGGCGCTCGGCCTGGCCCTGGGCGTAGCGGCCGGTGCCGTGGTGTTGATGTTCTGGCCGGTGTGGTGGATGGCGCTGCTGGCGGCCTTTGCGGTGACCTGGCTGCCGGTGCTGAAGATCATGCGTGATCGTAGCAAGCGCTTCGCCGCCTTCGAGGAAGGCTTGCCGGATGCGCTGGACGCCATGTGCCGGGCCTTGCGCGCCGGGCACCCGTTCAACGAAACCCTGCGCCTGGTTGCCGAGGAGCACAGGGGGCCGGTCGCCCAGGAGTTCGGCATGACCTTCGCCGACATCAACTATGGCAACGATGTGCGCCGGGCCATGCTCGGGCTGTTGGAGCGCATGCCGAGCATGACGGTGATGATGCTGGTGACCTCCATACTTATCCACCGCGAAACCGGCGGCAATCTGACCGAAGTGCTGGAGCGCCTGAGCCGCTTGATCCGCGGGCGCTTCCGCTTCCAGCGCAAGATCCGGACCTTGTCGGCGGAAGGGCGCATGTCGGCCTGGGTGCTGGTGGCGATCCCTTTCGTGCTGGCGATCGCCATTGTGCTCACCAGCCCCAGCTACATGCCGGTGCTGATCAACGACCCTATAGGCCACAAGCTGATCATGTTCGCGTTCGGCGCCATGTTGCTGGGGATTCTCTGGATCCGAAAAATCATCCGGATCCAGGTTTAAGCGCCCTTGCGGCGAGAGGTATCAGTCATGGATTTTCTGCTCGGGTTGTTCAGTCGGTTTACGGGAAACGAGGAGGCGGCACGGCTGTTGTTCATCGCCGTGATCGGTCTCAGTACGGTACTGGCGGTCGTCGCCATGATCTTGCTGATGCTCGGCCTGCAGGACCCGGTGCAACGGCGTCTGGCGCTGATCAAGCGGGGATATTCCGGCAGCACGCAAGGGCAGGAGGCGCCAAGTAACCTGCAACTCTTGCTGGAGCGGGTCGGCCAGCGGTTCGCAGCGACTGACCCGGCCCAGGCCAGCGCCACCCTGACCCTGCTCACACACGCCGGCTACCGTTCCGCGTCGGCGGTGCAGATGTACTGGGCCGTGCGCCTGATGCTGCCGTTGCTGCTGCTTGGCGTTACGTTACTGCTGCTGCCGCTGATCAAGGTGTCCTTGATTGTCGGTTTGCTGGTGGCGACCTTGATGGCGGGTATCGGATGGTTGCTGCCGGCGCTGTACGTCGGCAAGCGCAAGCAGGCGCGACAAGCGCGGCTGCGGGCGGCATTTCCCGATGCGCTGGACCTGATGGTGGTGTGCGTCGAGTCAGGCCTGGCTCTGCCCACCACCATAGAACGGGTGGCCGAAGAGATGTCGGTCAGCCAGGTTGAGCTGGCCGAAGAGCTGGCCCTGGTGAACGCGCAGATCCGCGCGGGTATCACCAGCACCGACGCTCTCAAGCAACTGGCCCTGCGCACCGGCCTGGATGATATCCAGGGCCTGGTCAGCCTGTTGGCCCAGAGCATCCGCTTCGGCACCAGCGTGGCCGATACCCTGCGTATCTACGCCGATGAGTTTCGTGACCGGCGCACCCAGGCGGCCGAGGAAATGGGGGCCAAAATCGGTACCAAGCTGATCTTTCCGCTGATCTTCTGCCTCTGGCCAAGCTTCTTCCTGGTCGCCATCGGCCCCGCCATGATTGGCGTGTTCAGGGCCTTTGGAAATATGTAGAGGGGCATACGGTCCCGGTTGTACAAGCCTGTGGCGAGGGAGCCTGCTCCCGCTCGAGCAGCGCTGCAGCCCCGGTTTGCGGCTGCTGCGCAGCCCAGCGGGAGCAAGCTCCCTCGCCACGATAGTGACAGTCTGAAAGCCAGCACTCAGCCAGGGGTTATTTTTGATCGTTCCCACGCTCTGCGTGGGAATGCATCCCGTGACGCTCTGCGTCACCTTCCAGAAGCGGAACGCGGAGCGTCCCTGGCGACATTCCCACGCAGAAGCGTGGGAACGATCGAAGTCCATACCCAACCGAACTCCAACGCCCGTGGCGAGAGGGTTGATCCCCGCTGGGCCGCTTAGCGGTCCTGAAACCGGGGATTGGCGTCTCACCCATTGGCCGGACCTGCGCAAGACTCAGTTTGCATGGGCGGTTGTTTCCTGAAGGGCTGCGCAGTCCCGCGGGGATAGGGTCTCGCGCCACAAACAGGCGCGTTCAGCTTTATGCAAGGCAGAGCAAAAGATCGCAGCCTTCGACAATGCCTACATCCGATCCGGTGTAGGCATTGTCGAAGGCTGCGATCTTTTGTTTTCCACTGTGTTTCAGTTGCTGCTGGTGATTTCCCCACCCGAGTCCTGTTCGAAGAATTCCGGGATCGGGTAATTGAAGCTATTGAGCCAGCGCTGCATGGCCAATTCCCGTTCGGTGGCCGAGGCGGTTTGCAGGTGAGTTGAGGCCACCACCCCGCGAATCTGCAGCTGCATCCAGCTCTCCGTGCCCTGTTGCGCAGCCGAAGAGGGGCCGGGTTCAATGGCCCAGGCTGTGGTGGACAGGCAAGTCATGCACACGATCAACAGTTGTCTGGTTTTCATCTCTTGGACTCCTCGTAAGGCGCTACTTGACCGCATCGGATGAGGCGTCGGCCACATCGGTCAGACGGTTCGCGGGGGATGTCGCCCCGGCAGGGGCCGAGCCTCTGATTTTTTCCGCCCGGGCTTGAGCATCTGCCACTTGTTTGGGGCTCAGGTTGGCCATGTTTGCCAGTTCGGCTGCCTGCTTCCAGTTGTCCTGGTAAATCAGCAGCGTCACCATGTTGAAGGCGGCCAGCGAGTCTGACTGTCTGAGCTCCATGGCGGTCATGAACTCGAAGCGGGCTTCAGGGATCCGTCGCTGATTGAGATAGACAACTCCCAGGTCATTGCGGATTTTTCCTTCGGTGGGGGACATTTTCACAGCGCGCTCAAGGTGTTCGGTGGCGCCAGCATGATCATGCCTGGCGGCAGCCAACTGGCCGAGGCCATGCTCGCCATCAGCGGCCAGGCAAGTGCCGAGCAGGCTCTGGTACAACGGCTCTGCCTCGTTACGTCCCATCAGACGCAGCACTCGCGCCTTGCGCAGGCGGACCTGGACCAGATCCTCCGGCAGACCTTCGAGGTTCGCCAGGCTGGCATACAAACGTCCGTCATTGGCCATGTCATCGGCCAGGTTCAGCGCCAGTTCCTGATCGGAGCCTGGCTTGATGCAACTGGTCGGACGTGAAGCCACGCCGTTGCTGGCGCAGCCGACCAGCAGCACCGTTGCGGCTATCGCGATCACCGCTTTCATTGAATGTCCCCTCGTATCAGGTTGAACACGTGGACGCTTGCACCTCAGGCCCCGGCTCATTGGGACAGCCCGTTACGGTTGTCGAACTCGCCGTTTTCAAGGAAGTACATGCGGTAGAAGTTCGGGTCGTAATTGCGCAGCTGTTCGCCCGGCAACGTCGGCAGTTGTGCGTCGGCGGCCAACGGTTGGACCAAGTGCGGCGTGACGATCATCAGCAGCTCGCGTTCTTCGCGATTGATGGAGTTATCGCGAAAGAACGCACCGAGAATCGGAACATCGCCCAACCCCGGTAATTTGTTCACCTGAGAGGCATTGCGCGTGCTGATCAGGCCGCTGATGACAAAGCTTTCGCCATCGGCCAGGGCAATACTGGTATCGGTACGGCGTACGGTGAGCGCCGGAACCAGCGTGCCAGCGATGTTCACCGCGTTGGTGAAATCCAGTTCACTGACTTCCGGCGCCACCTTGAGCATGATGCGGTTGGTTCCGACGACGGTGGGCGTCAAGGTCAGACGGATACCGAATTCCTTGTACTCGATGGACACGTTGTCGCTGCCGGCACTGGGCACCGGGATCGGCACTTCGCCGCCGGCCAGGAAGCTCGCGCTCTGCCCGCTCAGGGCCACCAGGCTCGGCCGCGCCAGGGTGTAGGCAAAGCCACTGCCTTCCAGCGCATTGATCATCAGCAGGGTTTGTCCGGTGGCAAAGGACAGGTTGAACATGTCGTTGTTGACCGGCAATGAAGGCCGCACCACGCCACCGATGGTGGGCAGGGTTCTCGGCGCGCCGAACAGGAAGTTGCCACGGCTGCCGAAAATAGAGGTTGAAGCTTCCTTGAGCTTGGTCCGACTGACTTCGACGAAACGGATGTCAGTCTGCACCTGGGCAAGCAGCATGGGGTCTTCGGAGGGTACGCTCGCGGCGCTGGTCAGTGCCGAGGTGGCTCTGCCTTTGACGAAGATCATGCTCTGGCGGGGGATTTTTGAGCAGGCCGTCCAGACCATCAGGCTGGTGGCCCCGGGCGCCAGGCCCGTAAGGATGAAGGCATCGCTGCCGCTGGGTTGCACGTCGGCAATTTTCGGGTCGCCCACTGCCAGCTTCGTTACGGGGGCCAGGATACGCAATTCGTTCTGAAGCCCTTGGCCAACCTCGAAGGTCGCCGGCAAATTGTCCAACTGAGCACAATTTGCCGTTGCGGCCTGGGCCGCTTCCAGGCCAAGGCCCATCCAGAACAGACCATGGATCAAGTGCTTTAAAGCGGGCGGGGTACGATAGCTCATGAAGTGATCCTCGACAGAGAGGCCGTCCCTAGGCTTAACAAATGCCTCGGATCACTTAAGGGGCCCGGGCTGCCCCTTGTATTGCACCAGACCATTGAGCGGCGGTGGTGAGCGCCTCGTCGCTACAAGCGAGCGAGCGCGTCCCACCGGCCTGACTGAATGGCAGGCAGCTTTCGAAAAAACTGTTTGAGCCCCGCGATACCGGGGTGACGAGCAGGGTGACCGGTGTTGATCGGGTCGCCCTAGGGGGTGATTTATTCACCGCCGTGCCCGCTTCTTTTTGAAGGTAGTTCATGCATGGCAAAGCGCCACGCCATAAACGAAAAAAACGACTAAAAAGTGACGGGAGGGAAATTCTCGGCAAAGTCGCCGTCAATAATTTGTCTTTTGTGCGATTTCGGGACGTATTTACAGCGAAAGGATCAACCGCCCGGCAAACAGAATCAGGATGACGCCCATGGTCCGTTCGAACCAATGACCCATGCGCATGAACACTTCCCGTACCCGGGCGCTGGAAAAAAACAACGCGACGACGACAAACCACAGGGCATTCACCAGGCACATCCAGACCCCGTACAACGCCTGGATCTGCAGCGGTGTGGTGGTGCTGATCAGGGTGGTGAAGATGGCCAGGAAAAACAGCGTGGCTTTCGGGTTGGTGGCGTTGGTCAGAAACCCGGTGACAAACGCTTTGAATGGCGTTTGCCGGGCAGCGTTTTGATCGATGGGGTGTTCACCTTCAAGCGTGGATTTGGGTCTGCTGCGCAGCAGGCTGACGCCCAGGTAAAGAATGTAGGCACCGCCCACCACTTTGGCGACCATCAGCAACCAGGGGAAGGTGTGCATCAGCGCACCCACCCCGAGCAAGGTGTAGATCACATGCACCGAGATACCGGCGCCTATGCCCAACGCTGTGCAGATCCCGATCCAGCGGCCAAAACGGACGCTTTGGCGGATCGTCACGGCGAAATCAGGGCCGGGTGCGACCACCGCAAGAAAATGAACGGTGGCCAGGGCCAGGAATTCGCCCAGGTAGCTCGATAGCATTTCAACTCCGAACGGTCAGGGGCGAGGCATCGCGGCGCTAACCGATTAAAAAGAGAAAAGGCTCAGGTGCGGATATTCCATACCCGCATCGGAATGTGTGCGGGATTATAAGTTGTGTGTAAATTGATGATAATCCGTTCAAATTTCACAGAGCTTTTGCTCCATGAGCACAAATCAATCACTGGCCTTGCTCGCCGAAATGGCCATTTTCGTCAAGGTCGTGGAGACCGGCAGTTTCTCCGAAGCGGCCAGGCAATCAGGCGTGTCACCGTCGGCTGTCAGCCGAAGCATCTCGCGTCTGGAAAAAGCCTTGGCGACCCGATTGCTGCAACGCACCACCCGCAAGCTGCGCTTGAGCGATGGCGGGGAAGAAGTGTTCAAGCGTTGTCGGGAAATGGTCGCCGCCGCCCGATCGGTGATGGAAATCAGTGGCCAGTTCGCCCATGAAGCCGAGGGGCGGATCCGGGTCAGCGTGCCCAAGGCGGTGGGGCGCTTTGTCATTCATCCCCACATAGCCGAGTTCTTGCGTCGTTACCCCAAGGTCGATGTGGAGTTACTGCTGGAGGATCGACAGGTCGATCTGATCGACGATCACGTTGACCTGGCGCTGCGGATCACCGACCAGCCGCCGGTCGGGCTGGTGGGACGTCAGTTGTTGACCATTGACCACCTGCTCTGCGCCACGCCGCGCTACCTGGCCGAGCACGGCATCCCCGAGCATCCCCACGACCTGCTGGAGCACAGCTGCATCTACCTGGGAGAAACCCCACACGACGCTCGCTGGAAATTCAGGAAAGGCACCAGGTCCGTCCACGTGGGCGTGCGTGGACGTTATGCCGCCAATCATACGGGCGTGCGGCTGGAGGCTGTCTTGCAGCACATTGGCATCGGCAGCTTGCCGTATTTCACCGCCCATCATGCGCTGGAGCAAGGCTTGATCGTGCAGGTGCTGGCGGATTGGACGTTCCTGGCCTCTTACCAGGGTGGTTTGTGGCTGCTGCATTCGCCTACCCGTTACCTGCCACCAAAGTTGCGGGTGTTCATTGATTATCTGGTGGAATGCCTGGAGAAGGAGCCTACTTTGAACAAGGCGGGCCACAAAAAAGGCCCGCCGGATTAACCGTGCGGGCCTTTGCATGACTGATCGCAATCAGTGCTTGCTGTCCTGATCCGACATCGCCAGCAATTGCTTTTCCTGGTTCCAGTCGAAGGGTTCGTCGTTTTGCTCGGCTTCGAAACGACGTTCTTCCAGAGCCTGGTACAAGGCGATTTCTTCGTCGGGCATGTAATGCAGGCAGTCACCGGCGAAGTACCACAGCAGGTCACGAGGCACCAGGTGGGCGATCTGTGGATAACGGACGATGACCTGGCACATCAGGTCCTGGCCCAGGTACTGGCTTTCGATCGGATCAACGGGCAACTGCGCGCGCAATTCGTCGAAGCGCTCCAGAAACAGGGCATGGCTTTCTTCGGGAACCTGGTCTGCCTCACCCACGGCGACCAGGATGCTGCGCAAGTGGTCAAGCAAGACAAGGTGATCGGCAACGACGTTGGACACGAGATAAGTCCTCAAGAGCAAAACGGGCGCAGGAGTATAAAGCGCTTGCGCCCGTTTTTACATGGCACAGAGCACAGGGTCGCCAGGATCAGCGGACCTTGTCCTCGGCGAGCGTGAGTTCCTCCTTGTCGAAATCATCCACGTCGATCACTTTACGTCGGGCCGCTTCGGCCTCGCGCAGGGTCTGGGCTTCGCCGGCCTGTAGCACGCCGGCTTCAAGGGCTGCGTCGATGACCTGTTCGCCTGGAGCGGGGTTGAGCTGACCCTGTTTGAGCGCGCCGTGCAGTTTCTTGTGCAGCGGGTGGGCCGCGGCGAGCAGGTCGCAAGCGTGCTGCAGCGCACCCACCGGATCGTCGACCGATTGCGGGCGATAGCAACCCTGTAGCAGCTCCTCGAGGGTCGGGTCGCCCTTGCCCCGGCCGATCACTGCAGCCACTTCAGCGTCCAGCCTGTCGCTCGGACCTTTGTGGCGGCGGCCGAAGGGGAATACCAGCACGCGTAACAGGCCACCCAGCACCCGGTTCGGGAAGTTGTCCAGCAGTTCGTCCAGGGCCCGCTCAGCCTGGCCCAGGCTTTCTTCCATGGCCCAGGTGAACAGCGGTTCCATATGGTCCGGCGAGTCCAGGTCGTGGTAGCGCTTGAGCGCGGCGGAGGCGAGGTAGAGGTTGCTCAATACATCCCCAAGGCGCGCCGACAAGCGTTCGCGACGTTTGAGTTCACCGCCCAGCAGCATCATGCTCAGGTCCGCCAGCAGGGCGAATGCCGCCGCCTGCCGGTTGAGGGCGCGGAAATAACCCTGGCTCAAGGCGTTGCCGGGGGCTCTTTCGAAACGCCCCAGGCCCAGGTTCAGTACCAGGGTGCTGGCGGCGTTGCTGATGGCAAAACCGATGTGTTTGAGTAGCAACCCGTCGAATTCGATCAGCGCCTGGTCTTTGTCTTCACGCGTGGCCAAGGCCATTTCCTTGAGCACGAACGGATGGCAGCGAATCGCACCCTGGCCGAAGATCATCAGGTTACGTGACAGGATATTCGCGCCTTCGACCGTGATGAAGATCGGTGCACCTTGCCAACTGCGTCCCAAGTAGTTGTTGGGCCCCATGATGATGCCCTTGCCGCCGTGTACGTCCATGGCGTGGCTGATGCATTCGCGACCGCGCTCGGTCAGGTGGTATTTGAGGATGGCCGACAGCACCGAAGGTTTTTCTCCCAGGTCCACCGCGTTGGCGGTCAGCATACGGGCGGCGTCCATCATCCAGGCGTTGCCACCGATACGGGCCATGGCCTCCTGAATACCTTCGAAGGCCGACAATGGTACGTTGAACTGCTCGCGTACCTGGGTGTACTGGCCGGTCACCAGGCTGGTGAACTTCGCCGCCCCGGTGCCCACAGCCGGCAGGGAAATCGACCGACCGACCGACAGGCAGTTCATCAGCATCATCCAGCCCTTGCCGAGCATGGGCTGGCCGCCGATGAGAAAGTCCAGCGGGATGAACACGTCCTTGCCCCAGTTCGGTCCGTTCATGAAAGCGGCGCCAAGGGGCAGGTGACGACGGCCGATATTGACGCCAGGGGTGTCGGTGGGAATCAGGGCGAGGCTGATGCCCAGGTCTTCTTCATCCCCCAGCAGGTGATCGGGGTCATAGGCCTTGAAGGCCAGGCCGAGGAGGGTGGCCACCGGTCCCAAGGTGATGTAGCGCTTTTCCCAGTTCAGGCGCAGGCCCAGGGTTTCCTGACCTTCCCATTCGCCCTTGCAGATGATGCCGGTGTCGGGCATCGCCCCGGCGTCGGAGCCAGCCAGTGGCCCGGTCAGGGCGAAGCAGGGAATATCGTCGCCACGGGCCAGCCGTGGCAGGTAGTGGTTGCGTTGTTCGTCGGTGCCGTAGTGCAGCAACAGTTCGGCCGGGCCGAGGGAGTTGGGGACCATCACGGTGGAAGCCAGATCGCCGCTACGGGTGGCCAGTTTCATCGCCACCTGGGAGTGGGCATAGGCGGAGAAGCCCTTGCCTCCATATTCCTTGGGAATGATCAGCGCAAAGAACCCGTGCTCCTTGATGTGTGCCCAGGCGGCGGGTGGCAGGTCCATGGCCTGACCGATCTGCCAGTCGCTGACCATGGCGCAGAGTTCTTCGGTGGGGCCGTCGAGGAAAGCCTGTTCCTCCTCGGTCAGTTGCACCTTGGGATAGGCCAGCAGCGTGTCCCAGTCCGGCCGGCCACTGAACAGTTCACCGTCCCACCACACCGTACCGGCGTCGATGGCGTCGCGCTCGGTTTCTGACATGGGGGGCAGGGTCTTCTGGAACCAGTTGAACATCGGCGCGCTGAAATACTTGCGGCGCAGGTCCGGCAGCAGCAGTGGAGCCGCGACGGCGGCGAGCGCGATCCAGAAGATCAGCATCAGCCAACCGGGAGCGGGGCTGAACAGGCTCATGGCCAGCAGGTAGGCTGCGATGATGCCCAGCGCGGGCAGCGGGGCGGTACGCCGATGCGCCAGCCAGGCTTTCCCGACAACCAGAACCAGTATCCACAACAACAGCATATGTAATCCTCCGTGAACCAGGGCAAAACCGACCCTCAGAGCTTAGACGGCATCTGCAAAACCGGCGGTCGGCGCGATGTGATTGATTTCGTGGGAAACCCTGGATGCATTGCGCCAGTCTGGTTGGCAACATCCGTGGGAAATCGTTCGTTAACAAAGTGAGAAAGCGCCATTGTTTGGCGTAAACGCCGTTATTACCGAGGGTGGGCTTTGGATAGACTCGAAGCAAGCCCTATAGGCGCTGCCGAAGGTGCGGGCCGCGTTCGGACGATCTCTTGATCTGTCTATCTTTCTCTCAGGGCTCGATGGTCCGGGAAAGATCGCCGCCTCGTTGCACTCGGCAGCTCCTACGGACGCAGGCGTTTTCCGTGAGGTCCTGACCATGCAGCAATACCTGAACCCCAGCCGCTTCATCGACAGCGATCACCCTGCGGTCATTGAGTTCGCCGAAACTCATCGCGGCACTGATCGCGACCCGCAGGCACAAGCAATCAGCCTGTATTACGCGGTGCGCGAGGCCGTGCGCTACAACCCCTATACCTTCAGCCGCGATCCGCAGACCCTGCGTGGCAGTTACGCACTGGCCTGCGGTGAAAGCTATTGTGTGCCCAAGGCGACCTTGCTGGCCGCTTGCGCCCGCCATTGTGGTATCCCGGCGCGCATCGGCCTGGCGGATGTGCGTAATCACTTGTCCACTGCACGCCTGCTGGAGTTGCTCAAGAGTGACGTGTTCGCCATGCACGGTTATACCGAGTTCTATCTGAACGAGCGCTGGGTCAAGGCCACGCCGGCCTTCAATCAAGGCTTGTGTGAGTTGTTCGATGTGGCCCCCCTGGAATTCGATGGCCGCGAGGACAGCGTTTTCCACCCGTTCAATCGACAGGGCGCCAAGCTGATGGAGTACGTCACCGACCACGGCCAATTCGCCGATGTGCCCGAAGCGTTCTTCTTCGAGCACCTGGAAAAATGCTACCCGCACCTGTTCGGCGAGCAACTGCCGCCCCTGCTTGGCGACATGCAGGACGATTTGAGTCGCGGCTGATCCGGCGTATGCTGCTGCGGCATTTATCCATCGGAGCAAGCCGTGATGCTGAAGATCTGGGGTCGGAAAAACTCATCGAATGTGCGCAAGGCGCTGTGGTGCGCCGAGGAGCTGGGGCTGGCCTACGAGGCCATCGACGCAGGGGGTGCGTTCGGCGTGGTGGACACGCCCGAGTATCGCGCCAAGAACCCCAACGGCCGTGTCCCGATGATCGAAGATGACGGTTTCGTGCTCTGGGAGTCCAACACCATCGTGCGTTATCTGGCGTCTCGCCATGCTCCGGGTTCGGCCTGGTATCCGGCAGACCCCCAGGCTCGCGCCAGGGCTGAAAAATGGATGGACTGGACCACCTCCTCGTTTGCCGATCCGTTTCGCACCGTGTTCTGGGGCGTCTTGCGCACTCCCGCCGAGCAGCAGGACTGGGCGGCCATCCATGCGGCGATCAAGGTCTGCGATGGTTTGTTGGCGATGGCGGACCAGACGTTGAGCGAGCAACCCTACCTCTCCGGGGATGAAATCGGCATGGGCGATATTCCCTTGGGCAGTTTCATTTATGCCTGGTTCGAGATGCCCATCGAGCGGGCTGCGCTGCCTCATCTACAGGCCTGGTACGCCCGGCTGCAGCAGCGTCCGGCGTATCGCAAGGCGGTCATGACCGCGTTGACTTAATACTTACTATCGACACGCTTGACTGTACTTGTGCGGCGACGCCACGCACCATTGCCTTCGTGCGCCGTGGTTGTATTGCTCGCCGTGCGCCCTTATCTAATTGTTTCTTCCCCTTCTTGGTGCGTAATCCGATATGAGTTCCGCTCTGTCCATCCGGCAGCTAACCAAAACCTACGGCAACGGTTTCCAGGCCTTGAGTGGTATCGATCTGGACGTCGCCGAAGGTGATTTTTTCGCCTTGCTCGGCCCCAATGGTGCCGGCAAATCCACCACCATCGGCATTCTTTCAACCCTGGTGAACAAAACCAGCGGTACGGTGAATATCTTCGGTCATGATCTGGACCGTGAGCCCGCCGCTCTCAAGCGCTGCATCGGCGTGGTGCCCCAGGAGTTCAATTTCAACCAGTTCGAAAAGACCTTCGACATCGTCGTGACCCAGGCGGGTTACTACGGTATCCCGCCTAAGATCGCCAATGAGCGCGCCGAGAAATATCTGACTCAACTGGGTTTGTGGGACAAGCGTGATGTGCCGTCCCGTTCATTGTCCGGCGGCATGAAGCGGCGCCTGATGATTGCCCGTGCCCTGGTCCATGAGCCGCGCCTGCTGATTCTCGACGAGCCGACCGCGGGCGTCGACATCGAGTTGCGTCGGTCGATGTGGACCTTTCTGACCGAGCTGAACCAGAAAGGCATCACCATCATCCTCACCACCCATTACCTGGAAGAGGCCGAGCAGCTGTGCCGCAACATCGGCATCATCGACCACGGCACCATCGTCGAGAACACCAGCATGCGACAGTTGCTCAGCCAACTGCATGTGGAGACGTTCCTGCTGGACCTGAAGAACGATCTGAAGGCCGCGCCGCAACTGATCGGCTATCCGGCCCGGCTGGTGGACCACCACACGCTGGAAGTCCAGGTGGATAAAACCGTCGGTATTACCGGCTTGTTCTCCCAACTGGCGCTGCAAAACATTGAAGTGCAGAGCCTGCGCAACAAAACCAATCGCCTCGAGGAGTTGTTCGTGTCTCTGGTGGAGAAAAATCTGGCGAAGGTGGCTGTATGAGTTCCGAACTGCGACCCAACCTCATCGCCCTCAATACCATCGTTTATCGCGAAGTCCGACGCTTCATGCGGATCTGGCCGCAGACCCTGCTGCCGCCGGCCATCACCATGGTTTTGTACTTCGTGATTTTCGGCAACCTGATCGGTCGGCAGATCGGCGACATGGGGGGCTTCACGTACATGGACTACATCGTACCGGGGCTGATCATGATGTCGGTGATCACCAACTCCTACGGTAACGTGGTCTCGAGTTTCTTCGGCAGCAAATTCCAGCGCTCGATCGAGGAACTGATGGTCTCGCCGGTTTCGCCCCATACGATCCTGATCGGCTACACCCTGGGCGGTGTATTGCGCGGGTTGGCGGTGGGCTTGATCGTGACCTTGCTGTCACTGTTCTTCACCGATCTGCAAGTGCACCATTTGGGCGTGACGATATTGGTGGTGGTGTTCACCGCCACGATCTTTTCGCTGCTGGGGTTCATCAATGCCGTGTTTGCGCGCAACTTCGATGACATTTCCATCATCCCGACGTTCGTGCTCACGCCACTGACTTACCTGGGCGGAGTGTTCTACTCGATCTCCCTGCTGCCACCGTTCTGGCAGACCGTGTCCCTGGCCAACCCGGTGCTGCACATGGTCAACGCGTTCCGCTACGGCATCCTTGGGGTGTCGGACATCCGGATCAGCGTCGCGATCACCTTCATGCTGGTGGCAACCGTGGTGCTCTATGTGGGATGTGCACGGCTGTTGGTCAGTGGGCGAGGGATGCGTACTTAGAACTCGGCAGGTGTGCTGACTGGTATACCGCTATCGCGAGCAGGCTCGCTCTCACATCGAAATGCAAAAATGCCTCCCTTCACTGGAGGCCTTTTTGCATTTCACATCCGGCTTTTCTTGCGCCGTTTCCATTGCCGCGCCACCCACCAGCGCCAATAGATCATGGTCATGAAATAGGCGAGGGCGCCGAGCACCAGGCCCGTCACCACCGACCCCAGCAGAAACGGCTGCCACAAGGTAGACAACTGGGTGGTGATCCATTCCCAGGTCAGTTCATCCGGTAACGTGCGGGCAGGCACATCCATCAACCAGGCCCCGGTCTGGTAGGTGCAGAAAAACACGGCGGGCATGGTGATGGGGTTGGTCAGCCAGACCAGGCTCACCGCAATCGGTATGTTGCCGCGTACGGTGATGGCCAGTGCCGCGGCCAGCAGCATCTGCAAAGGAATCGGCAAAAAGGCGGCGAACAGACCAACGGCCATGGCGCGTGCCACGGAGTGTCGGTTGAGGTGCCAAAGGTTGGGGTCGTGCAGCAAGGAACCGAGAAAACGTAAGGACTTATGTTCCCGAATACTCGCTGGGTCAGGCATGTAACGTTTGAAAAGGCGCCGGGGCATAAGGCTTCTCGGTCGGTTCAAAGCGGTGAGGCCGCAAGTATGTCCGCATTCTACGGCTGACTGATTCAGACTTTGTGACAATTGTTAACGCGCACCGTGCCGTAGACCGACTATGCCTGAAGAGAAGACTCTCAAGGACAGGCTTATGCGCACAGGGATGGTCGCGCTTGCACTCGGGCTGCTGACCCCGGTTTTTTGCCCGGCGCTGCCGCCGCTGTGGCTGATTGCGGTCATGCCTGTGCTGGCGCTGATGGTTTTGCCGTTTCGAACTCATCCGCTGGGTTTTTTCCTGATCGGGCTGGCTTGGGCGTGTCTGTCGGCGCAACTGGCCCTGGACGATCGGTTGCCTGCCGCGCTGGATGGAGAAACCCGCTGGCTCGAAGGGCGCGTCGTCGGTTTACCGCAATATAACGAAGGTGTGGTGCGCTTTGAACTGACCGATGCCCATTCCCGCCGCACACGGCTGCCGTCGTCGATGCGCCTGGCCTGGTTCGGTGGACCGCCTGTGAGCAGCGGCGAACGTTGGCGATTGGCGGTAAAGCTCAAACGCCCCACCGGGCTACTGAACCCCCATGGCTTCGATTACCAGGCCTGGCTGTTGAGCCGCGGCATCGGCGCGACTGGCACGGTCAAGGACGGTCATCTCCGGCAACCTGCCCAAGGTGCCTGGCGCGACGGCGTGCGTCAGGCGCTGGCGCAAGTCGACGCCCAGGGCCGCTCCGGGGCGCTGGCGGCATTGGTCCTGGGGGACGGAGCTGGGCTGAGTCGTGATGACTGGCAGGTACTGCAAGACACCGGTACGGTCCATCTGCTGGTGATCTCCGGGCAGCACATCGGCCTGCTTGCCGCACTGGTGTACCTGCTGGTGGCAGGTGCGGCGCGCTATGGCATGTGGCCGGTGCGTCTGCCGTGGCTACCTTGGGCCTGCGCTCTGGCCTTTATCGCAGCCTTGGGTTACGGCTTGCTCGCCGGCTTCGAGGTGCCGGTGCGGCGCGCTTGCGCGATGATCGGCCTGGTGCTGCTGTGGCGTTTGCGTTACCGGCATCCGGACCCCTGGTGGGCGTGGCTGCTGGCTTTCAATGGGGTGCTGGTGTTCGATCCATTGGCCAGCCTGCGGCCAGGGTTCTGGCTGTCGTTCGCCGCGGTGGCGATCCTGATGTTTACTTTCGGCGCACGCTTGGGGCCCTGGCGCTGGTGGCAAACCTGGACCCGTGCCCAATGGCTGGTGGCAGTCGGACTGTGCCCGATCCTGTTGATATTGGGTTTGCCGATCAGCCTCAGCGGGCCTCTGGTGAACCTGGTGGCGGTGCCTTGGGTCAGCCTGCTGGTGTTGCCGCCGGCGCTGCTCGGTACGGCGTTGTTGCCGATGCCGTTCGTGGGTGAAGGGCTGCTTTGGATCGCCGGCGGGTTGCTCGATCTGCTCTTCAAGGGGCTGGCGCTGGTGGCCGGGCGAATACCCGCATGGGTGCCTGCGGCTATCCCCCTGTGGGTGTGGTGCATGGCCGCTCTGGGGGCTTTGTTACTGTTGCTGCCCAAAGGCGTGCCACTGCGGGTACTGGGATGGCCCATGGTACTGCTGGTGGTTTTCCCTCCGAGGGAGGATGTGCCTCCGGGGCAGGCCGAAATCTGGCAACTGGACGTGGGTCAAGGGTTGGCGGTGCTGGTACGCACCCGTCATCATGCCTTGCTTTACGACGCGGGGCCGCGCTTTGGCGAGGCCGACGCGGGTGAGCGCGTGGTGCTGCCGACCCTGCGCAAGCTGGGTGTCGCCGGGTTGGACCTGATGCTGCTCAGCCATGCCGACGCCGATCATGCCGGCGGCGCCCAAGCCGTGCGCAATGGCTTGCCAACGGTCCGGGTGGTCAGTGGCGACCCCGCCGCGTTGCCTGCCACCCTGCAGGCAGAGGCGTGCGACAGTGGCGCGCGCTGGGAGTGGGACGGGGTCAGGTTCGAGCTGTGGCAATGGTCATCTGCCCTTGAAAGCAACCAGCGGTCCTGCGTTCTGCTGGTCGAGGCTGGCGATGAGCGGTTGTTGCTCACCGGCGACATCGATAGCCATGCCGAGCGCGCGTTGCTCGACGGGCCCCTGGCCGTGCCGGTCCAGTGGCTGGCGGCGCCCCATCACGGTAGCCGCAGTTCATCGTCGATGTTGCTGTTGTCGCGGCTCAAACCCCATTCGGTGTTGATCTCCCGCGGCCAGGGCAATGCGTTCGGCCATCCTCATCCGCGGGTGCTGGCTCGCTATCGCCGCTTGGGCATGGCGATCTACGACAGTGCCGAACAGGGTGCCATTCGTCTGCAACTGGGGGCTTTCGAAGCACCGCGCCTTCAGGCCGGCCAACGGCGCTACTGGCGCGACCCGCCGTCTGCGGGACCATGGCCGTAACCTTGATCCGGGTCATCCTCGACGACGGTGTTATCGGCGGGGCGGGCCTGCAAGGCGAGTCTGTATGATAAAGTGGCGCACTTTTTCGAGGGGGCTGTCACTGTGTGGGAATTGGTCAAATCCGGCGGCTGGATGATGTTGCCGATCATTCTGAGTTCCATCGTGGCGCTGGGAATCGTTGCCGAACGCCTGTGGACCCTGCGGGCCAGCCGCGTGACCCCGGAGCATTTGCTCGGGCAAGTCTGGGTCTGGATCAAGGACAAGAAACTGAACAAGGAGCGGCTCAAGGAGCTGCGGGCCAGCTCACCGCTGGGTGAAATCCTCGCCGCGGGGCTGGCAAATTCCAAGCATGGTCGCGAGATCATGAAGGAATGCATCGAAGAAGCCGCCGCCCGGGTCATCCATGAGCTGGAACGCTACATCAATGCCCTGGGCACAATTGCCGCCATGGCCCCGTTGCTGGGCCTGTTGGGCACGGTGCTGGGCATGATCGATATTTTCAGTTCGTTCACCGGCGCCGGCATGACCGCCAATGCCTCGGTGCTGGCAGGGGGGATTTCCAAGGCCTTGATCACCACGGCCGCCGGGTTGATGGTGGGGATTCCTTCGGTGTTTTTCCATCGCTTCCTGCAACGGCGCATCGATGAGTTGGTGGTGGGCATGGAGCAGGAGGCCATCAAGCTGGTCGAGGTGGTGCAAGGCGACCGTGACGTGGACCTGGCCGAGGGCAAGAAGTGAAATTCCGCCGCAAACCACGGGAAACCGTCGAGATCAACCTTGCGTCGCTGATTGACGTGGTGTTCATCCTGCTGCTGTTTTTCGTCGTGACCACCACCTTCACCCGGGAAACCCAGCTCAAGGTGGAACTGCCGGAAGCGGTCAGCGGCTCGCCTGCCGAAGACCAGCAACTCAAGAACCTGGAAGTCACGATCAGTGCCGAAGGGACGTTTTCGGTGAACAATCAGTTGCTGCCCAAGAGCGACCTGGCGAGTCTGATCGATGCGCTGCAGAAGGAGTCCGGCGGCGACACCAGCTTGCCGCTGTCCATCAGCGCCGACGGCAAGACCCCACATCAATCCGTCATCACCGCCATGGACGCGGCCGGCAAGCTCGGCTTCAGCCATCTGCGCATGACCACCGTCGAGGCGGCGCCGGCACCCTGATGGCCATGTCCGATCGATTGCTCGCCGCCTGGTACGAAGGTCACCCGGCCCTGACGCTGTTGCGGCCACTGGAGTGGTTGTACCGTCGGGTGGTGATGGGCAAACGCGAGCGTTTTCTGGCGGGCGAGGGTGAGATTTACCAACCGCCCGTGCCGCTGGTGGTCGTGGGGAACATCACGGTTGGCGGCACCGGCAAGACCCCATTGATCCTGTGGATGATTGAGCATTGCCAGCGCCGTGGCCTGCGGGTCGGCGTGGTAAGCCGGGGTTATGGCGCCAAACCACCCCATTTGCCCTGGCGAGTCGAAGCCGGGCAGGGCGCCGACATCGCGGGTGATGAGCCACTGCTGATTGTCCAGCGTAGCGGCGTGCCATTGATGATCGATCCGGATCGCAGCCGGGCGGTCCAGGCGCTGCTGGAGACTCAACCGCTGGACCTGATCCTGTCCGACGACGGCATGCAACATTACCGCCTGGCTCGGGATCTTGAATTGGTGCTGATCGACAACGCCCGCGGCCTGGGCAATCGACGTTGTCTGCCTGCCGGTCCGCTGCGTGAACCCGTGGAGCGTCTGCAATCGGTCGATGCCGTGCTATTCAACGGCGCCAGCGCCGACCGCGAAGACGGCTTTGCCTTCGAGCTGCGACCCACGGCCCTGGTGAACCTGGCCAGCGGCGAACGGCGTCCACTGGACCATTTCCCGCCCGGCCAGGCCCTGCATGCCGTGGCCGGGATCGGCAATCCCCGGCGTTTCTTCAACACCCTCGAAACGCTACACTGGCGACCTATACCGCACGGGTTTGCCGACCACGCCCAATACAGCGCCCAGGCATTGAATTTCACGCCGTCGTTGCCGGTGGTCATGACGGAAAAGGACGCGGTCAAATGCCGTGCCTTCGCCGAGCCCCACTGGTGGTACCTGGCGGTGGATGCCGCGCCGTCGCCCGCCTTCGCGGACTGGTTCGATACCCAGTTGATGCGCCTGTTGCCGGATCGGCTTTTGCCTTAAACCATTTATCCAGGGAAATGTTCATGGACACCAAACTGCTCGACATTCTGGCCTGCCCGGTCTGCAAAGGCCCCCTCAAGCTCAGCGCCGACAAAACCGAGCTGATCAGCAAAGGCGCCGGCCTAGCCTATCCGATTCGCGATGGCATTCCGGTGATGCTCGAAAGCGAGGCCCGTACCCTGACCACCGACGAGCGCCTGGATAAATGACCGCAGCCTTTACCGTTGTCATTCCGTCGCGCTTTGCCTCGACGCGCCTGCCCGGCAAACCGTTGCTGTTGATCGCCGGCAAGCCGATGATCCAGCACGTATGGGAACAGGCCTGCAAAAGCAGCGCCCAGCGCGTGGTAGTGGCGACCGACGATGCGCGCATCGTGGAGGCCTGCAAGGGCTTTGGCGCCGAAGTGGTGCTGACTCGCGAGGATCACAACTCCGGAACCGATCGTCTGGCGGAAGTCGCCGCCAAGCTGGGCCTGGAACCCGACGCCATCGTGGTCAATGTGCAGGGCGATGAACCGTTGATCCCGTCCAGTGTGATCGATCAGGTTGCAAACAATCTGGCAGCCCATCCCGAAGCGCGCATGGCCACCCTGGCCGAGCCGATAGAGGATGTGCAAACCCTGTTCAACCCCAACGTGGTCAAGGTCGTCAGCGATCTCAATGGCCTGGCGCTGACCTTCAGCCGCGCCACCTTGCCCTGGGCCCGTGATGCATTCGCGCAAAGTCGGGACGTCATGCCTGACGGCGTACCGTACCGCCGCCACATCGGCATCTACGCTTACCGCGCCGGTTTCCTCCAGGATTTCGTCGCCTGGGGCCCGTGCTGGCTGGAAAACACCGAATCCCTGGAGCAACTGCGTGCCCTGTGGCACGGCGTGCGAATCCATGTCGCCGATGCGCTGATTGCTCCGCCGACCGGCGTCGACACCGTGGAAGACCTCGAGCGCGTTCGTCGCCTGCTGGAGGCCTGATGCGGGTTCTGTTTGTCTGCCTCGGCAACATCTGCCGATCACCCACCGCCGAAGGCATCCTGCGGCACAAGCTGCGCGAGGCCGGGCTGGCCGAGCAGGTGGAAGTCGCCTCCGCCGGTACCGGTGACTGGCACGTCGGCAAGGCCCCGGACAAGCGCAGCCAGGCTGCGGCCCTACGACGCGGCTATGACCTGTCGGCCCAGCGTGCCCGCCAGGTCAGCCGGGCCGATTTCGCCACTTATGACCTGATCCTGGCGATGGACGGCAGCAACCTGCGCAATCTAAAAGCCCTGCAACCGAGCAACGGCAGGGCCGAACTGGATCTGTTCCTGCGCCGCTACGAGGCTGAACTCGATGACGTGCCGGACCCGTACTACGACGGCGAACAGGGTTTCGAGCAAGTGCTGGACCTGATCGAGCGTGCCACGGACCGCCTGGTGATCGAATTGAAGGGGCGGCTATGACCTTGCAGGTGCGGGCCGGCGTCAGCCTCAAGCCGTTCAACAGCTTTGGCGTGGACGTCACCGCCCGGTTATTCGCCGAAGCTCACAGCGACGCCGATGTCCGCCAGGCGCTGGCCTATGCCAGCGCCAATGACGTGCCGTTGCTGGTGATCGGTGGCGGCAGCAACCTGCTGCTGACCGGTGATATCGACGCGCTGGTGTTGCGCATGGCCAGCCAAGGGATTCGTCTGCTCAGCGATGATGGCGAGCGGGTGCTGATCGAAGCCGAAGCAGGCGAACCGTGGCACCCCTTCGTCCAGTACACGCTGGCGCAAGGCTGGTCGGGGCTGGAGAACTTCAGCCTGATCCCAGGCACGGTGGGGGCCGCACCGATGCAAAACATCGGTGCCTACGGTGTGGAGATCAAGGATGTGTTCGCCGGCCTGACCGCCCTGGATCGGCAAACCGGCGAGCTGCACGATTTCACCCTGGAAGAATGCCGTTTCGCCTACCGCGACAGCCTGTTCAAGCAGCAAGCGGGTCGTTGGCTGATCCTGCGGGTGCGCTTTGCCCTCAGTCGCGCCGCGCATCTGCACCTGGAGTACGGCCCGGTCCGCCAGCGGTTGACCGAACTGGGCATCGAACAGGCGACTCCCTCGGATGTCAGCCGGGCCATCTGCAGCATCCGCAGTGAAAAGCTCCCTGACCCGGCGGTGCTGGGCAATGCCGGCAGTTTCTTCAAGAACCCGCTGGTGCCGGCTTCGCACGTCGCGCAACTCAAGCTTCAATACCCGGATCTGGTGGCTTATCCACAACCCCAAGGGCAGATGAAAATTGCCGCCGGTTGGTTGATCGAGCGGGCCGGCTGGAAGGGCTTTCGCGAAGGCGACGCGGGGGTGCATAAGTTGCAGGCGTTGGTGCTGGTCAACTACGGCTGCGCCACCGGGCCGCAATTGCTGGATCTGGCCCTGCGTATCCAGAAAGACATTGCCGAGCGTTTTCAGGTCAATCTGGAAATGGAGCCCAATCGGTACTGAACCTGGCTTTCACCGAGCGCCCTGCACAACCTCGCACAAGGATCATTTGTGCAGGATTGTGCAGGGCGTTTTGCTTAATCCTGGGTTAATTTAGTGAGCTAACGATGCGACCATCGCATCATTGAAGGCCCGGTGCAGACGTCTGCGTGTTTGCACAAGAGAGCCCGATTAGCCTGAGTCAGTCTGCGCCAACCGAACCGTTGTCCAAACGGCAGATTGCTCGACCCCATAATTCGATCACCGTGCGGGCGTGCCCATGATTACCTTGAAACTCAATGGAAAAGATCACCAACTGGATGTGACCGAGGACATGCCGCTGCTCTGGGCCATCCGAGATGTGGCCGGTTACAACGGCACCAAATTCGGCTGCGGCATGGGCCTGTGCGGCGCCTGTACCATTCACATCGACGGCGCCCCGGCGCGCAGTTGCATCACCCCGATTGGCTCGGTGAAAGGCCAGAACGTCACCACCATCGATGCCCTTCATGTCGACCCGGTCGGGCAAATTGTCCAGAAGGCCTGGCTCGATACCGCCGTGGCCCAGTGCGGCTACTGTCAGGGTGGGCAGATCATGTCCGCGACCGCCTTGCTCAAGACCAATCCCAACCCGAGCGATGAGCAGATCGAAGAGGCCATGGTCGGCAACATCTGCCGTTGCGGCACTTATAACCGGATCAAGACTGCGATCCGCCAGGCTTCCACCCACCTGAAGGAGGCCAAGGCATGAGCCGCTTGCCCAATGATTTTGTGCTGAGCAACCTCAGCCGCCGTGGTTTCCTCAAAGGCGCGAGCGCCACGGGTGTGTTGGTGCTGGCCGCCAGTTGGGGCCTGCCGGACGCTTTTGCCGAGGACAAGAAGTTCGGCGGTGAGGGCATGCCCAATGGTGTGATCGACGACCCGCAGGTGTACGTGAGCATCGCCACCGATGGCAGCGTGACGGTGATCTGCAACCGTTCGGAAATGGGCCAGGGGGTGCGCACCAGCCTGACCATGGTGGTGGCCGATGAACTGGACGCTGACTGGGCGCAGGTCAAGGTGCGGCAGGCACCGGCGGATGAGGTGCGCTTCGGCAACCAGGACACCGATGGCTCGCGCAGTATGCGCCACTGGTACGAACCAATGCGTCGTTGCGGGGCCGCTGCCCGGACCATGCTGGAGCTGGCCGCCGCTGCCCAGTGGAATGTCCCGGCGAGTGAGTGTCGTGCTCAATTGCACAAAGTCGTGCACCAGCCTTCCGGTCGGGAACTGGGGTATGGCGCGTTGGCCGCCGCGGCCAGTGCCTTGCCAGTTCCCGCCCGTGACAGCCTGCGCCTCAAGCAACCTTCGGAGTTTCGCTACATCGGTAAGGAGTCGAGCCGGGCCATCGATGGCGAAGACGTCGTCAACGGTCGTGCCGTGTTCGGCGCCGATGTACATTTCGATGGCATGCTCTATGCCGTCGTGGCTCGCCCGCCAGTCTATGGTGGCAAGGTCAAGCGCGTGGACAGCAGCGCGGCGCTGAAAGTACCGGGTGTGGTCAAGGTGCTGGAGATCGAAGGACGTCCGTTGCCCTCCGAGTTCCAGCCTCTGGGCGGCGTGGCGGTAGTGGCGAAAAACACCTGGGCGGCGATCAAGGGCCGCGAGGCGCTGAAAATCGAGTGGGATGACGGCCCGAATGCCGGCTATGACTCCGTCGCCTATCGCAAGGAACTGGAAGCCGCGGCCCTCAAGCCCGGGAAAGTCTTGCGCAACACTGGCGATCTGGACGACGCGCTGGCCAAGGCTGACGCAACCCTGGAGGCGTCCTATTACCTGCCGCACCTGTCGCAGTCGCCGATGGAGCCGATGGTCGCCGTCGCCCGGTTCAAGGATGGCCAGTGCGAAGCCTGGGCACCGAGCCAGGCGCCGCAGGTCACCCGTGAACGCGTCGCCGAACGGTTGGGGATCCCTTTCGACAAGGTTACCGTGCACATCACGCTGCTGGGCGGTGGTTTCGGGCGCAAGTCCAAGCCCGATTTCGTCCTCGAGGCGGCCGTGTTGGCCAAGGAGTTTCCAGGCCAGGCGGTGCGGGTGCAATGGACCCGCGAAGATGACATCCATCATTCGTATTTCCACACCGTATCGGCCGAATACCTCAAGGCTGGCCTGAACCAGGACGGGATGCCGTCCGGCTGGCTGCATCGCACCGTAGCCCCGAGCATTACCGCACTGTTTGCACCGGGCATGACCCACGAAGCGCCGTTCGAAGTGGGCATGGGCGTGACCAACATGGCCTACGCAATTCCCAACATGCGCCTGGAGAACCCCGAAGCGGTGGCCCATACGAGGGTTGGCTGGTACCGCTCGGTGTCGAATATTCCCCACGGTTTTGCGATTCAGAGTTTCATCGACGAATTGGCCCACAAGGCCGGCCAGGATCCACTGGCGTATCACGTCAAATTGCTTGGCCCGGACCGTAAGATCGATCCGCGCACCTTGAATGAAGAATGGAACTACGGCGAATCCCCCGAGCTTTATCCCATCGATACGGCGCGGATCCGCACCGTGCTGGAAACCGCCGCCAAGGCCGCCGGGTGGGGCCGCAAACTGCCCAAGGGCCGTGGCCTGGGGCTGGCGGTGCACTACAGCTTCGTCACCTATGTGGCGGCAGCGCTGGAGGTGGAGGTCAAGGACGATGGTACGTTGATCGTGCACAAGGCCGATATTGCCGTGGACTGCGGCCCGCAGATCAACCCCGAGCGTATCCGTTCCCAGTTCGAAGGCGCCTGCGTCATGGGCCTGGGCAATGCGGTGGTGGGGGAGATCAGCTTCAAGGACGGCAAGGTCCAGCAAGACAACTTCCACATGTACGAAGTGGCGCGCATGTCCTTGGCTCCCAAGGAGGTCGCGGTGCACTTGGTCACGCCGCCGGGCGAGGTGCCGTTGGGCGGTGTGGGTGAACCGGGTGTGCCGCCGATTGCGCCGGCGCTGTGCAACGCGATTTTCGCCGCCACCGGCAAGCGCATCCGCGAGCTGCCCGTGCGTTATCAGTTGCAGGGCTGGCAGCAGGCCAAAACCTGATGGACAGCGTTGATCTGAACGTCCTGCGCAGCGTGCTTGAGTGGCGCCGCGCCGGGCAGCGGGTGGTGTTGTTCACCGTGGTCCAGACTTGGGGCACGGCGCCGAGGCCGCCGGGGGCGATGCTGGCCCTGCGTGAAGACGGCGTGGTGATTGGCTCGGTATCGGGCGGTTGTGTCGAGGATGACCTGATCGCCCGGCTGCACGACGGGCGTATTCCGGCGGACGGTCCGCCGGTGCAGCTCATCACCTATGGCGTGACTCGTGAGGAGGCGGCGCGCTTCGGCCTGCCGTGCGGCGGTACCTTGCGCCTGACCGAAGAACGGGTCGGCGATCCGCAATGGGTCGCGCAACTGCTGGAGCGCTGCGATGGCCATGAGATTGTCGCCCGTGAGCTGACCGTCGCCACAGGCGAAGTGCTGCTGACGCCGGCCAGCAAAACCGACGCGCTGGTATTCGACGGTCAAGTCCTGCGGGCCATCTACGGCCCGCGCTGGCGGCTGCTGTTGATCGGCGCGGGGCAACTGTCGCGTTATGTGGCAGAAATGGCCCGGTTGCTGGATTTCGAGGTGTTGATCTGCGATCCGCGCAAGGAATTTGTCTACGGTTGGGAAGAGCAGCATGGCCGCTTCGTTTCCGGCATGCCCGACGAAGCGGTGTTGAGCATCCAGACCGACGAGCGCACCGCCATTGTCGCCCTGACCCATGATCCACGATTGGACGATATGGCGCTGCTCACGGCCCTGGACTCCAAGGCGTTTTATGTCGGGGCCCTGGGCTCTCGGGTGAACAGCCAGAAGCGCCGGGATAACCTGGCTCAGCTAGGCTTGTCTGCACAGGCTATCGAACGGCTGCATGGGCCGATCGGTTTGCACATCGGCAGCCATACGCCGGCGGAAATTGCCTTGTCTTTGCTGGCTGAAATCGTGGCGATCAAGAATGGCGTCGAGTTGCGTCAGAAAAAGCCGCTGTAATCGGCGGGCGAGGAGACGGGATGACTGAATCGATTGGCGTGATCATTCTCGCGGCAGGATCGGGCAGCCGTTTCCGTCAGGTTGCAGGCCAGGACAAAGATAAGCTGCTGGCCGATTGCACGGGGCGTGACGGCGCTGTCCGATCGGTCATCGAGCAGGTGCTGGTGAACTTGCCGCCTTCTCTGGAAAAACGCGTGCTGGTGACCCGTGAGGACCGTCCACAGGCTATTCGCATGGCCCAGGCTTACGGGTGCGATTTTGTACAACTGGACTCGCCTGGCCTGGGTGACAGTATCGCTGCGGGTGTCCAGGCTTGCCCGGACCTGGATGGCTGGTTGATCGTGCTCGGTGATATGCCGTTCATCCTGCCGTCAAGCATCGAGCAGGTAGTGGCGCAGATCAGCGAAGATGGCATCAGTGTGCCGGTCCTGGCGGGTGAGTATGGGCATCCCGTGGGGTTTGGTCGTGCGTTTGGCCCGCAATTGATGGCATTGACCGCTGATCGCGGCGCCAAGGGGTTGTTTACCGGGGCGCGGGTGGTCGAGGTGGCAGTGGACGATCCTGGGGTGGTTTGGGATGTGGACGTGCCTGAAGCGCTGATCTTCAAGTAACAGCCGACGCGGATTCCTGTGGGGCAGGCAACATTGATGCAAGCCGGGCCCGCGCTATCGCGAGCAGGCTCGCTCCCACACTGAATTTCGATGGTCGCCAGATTTATGCCCGCCGCCAATCTCCTGTGGGAGCGAGCCTGCTCGCGATAGCGCTGCGTCAGCTTGCATCAAGGGTGGACGCCGGGCCATGTTCGCCAGCAAGCCCGCTCCACACCTTCCAGCTTCCAACACTCATGTAACTAAGTCTGAAGACATAAAAAAGCCCCGCCTGGCGTCAAGCAGGCGGGGCTTTTTACTGGGCGGTGGAATCAGGCGTGAGGTTTAGGCTCGTGCTCTTTTTCCAGGGCTTCAGTGTGGCGAGGTGCGACTTCTTCAGCGGAGTGCTGAGGTTCGTCGATCACCGGCGCCGATTCAGCGGGAGCGGGTTCGCTGGTGGTTTCAGCGACCGGGGCAGGGGCTGCCTCGATTGCTTGCTCCACGGGTGCTGGCTCAGCGGCAGGCGCTTGAGCAGCGGCAGCGGCAGCTTGTTCGGCTTCCTTCTGCAGACGCTCGGCTTCACGCTTGCGACGACGCACTTCACGCGGATCGTTCGGAGCACGACCGTTGGGGGTCAGGGCGCTGGCAGGGGCAGGCGCCTCCACCTCTACCGGGGCTGGAGCTTCGGCAACCACAGGCGCTTGAACCGCTGGAGCTGGCTCGACCACGACCGGCTCGGCTGCTTTCACTGCTTCTGCTGCCGGCTCGGCTTCGACGACGGCTGGCTCGGCGTGCCAGTTGAACGCGGTCTGTTCTTCGCGAACCGGCTCCGGCGCTTTTTCCTCGATCACAGCTTCGATCACAGGTTCAGCGGCAACCACAGGTTGCTCGATGACAGGTGCAGGCTCGGAAACTGCTTCTGCCTGAGGCTCGGCTTCACGAACCGGGGCGAGTTCCACTTCTGGCGAAGCGGTGGTTTCTACCGGGGTAGTGGCTTCGACCACAGGCGCTTCAACCGGTGCGTTTTCCACCACGGCGGTAGCGCGCTCGGCCTGTTCGTGAGCCTCGGCTTCAGCGGGGGCGCTGATCGAGCTGCTGGCAACCGCGGCGGTGACGGCCAGGCCGGCGGCCAGGTCGGCAGCGCTTGGCGCTTCGGCGTTCTCGGCGGATTCGGAGGCTTCCGAACCTTCGATCACATTGCCGTTGGCGTCGCGTTGACGCTCACGACGGTTGCTGCGGCGACGCTGCCCACGGGAGCGGCGGCGTGGACGATCGCCTTCGGCGTTGTCCTGACCGTCTTCCTGCAGTTGCTCTTCGCTGTTCAGTACTTCCTCTTCGCTGGCAACGGCAGCCTGCTCGGCGCGTGGTTGACGCTCTTCACGTGGCGGACGCGGTGCGCGCTCTTCGCGAGGCTGACGGGCCGGACGCTCTTCAGCGGTGGCGGCAGCAGCGGCGGGAGCGGCATCCAGCGGTTCGCGCAGCTCGCGAACACGTTCTTCACGCTCGCCACGTGGCTTGCGATCTTCACGAGGCGCGCGGGGTTGGCGCTCTTCACGCGGCGGACGCGGCGCGCGTTCTTCGCGGGCTACGGCTGGCGCTTCCTCGCGGGCTTCGCGAGGCTGGCGTTCTTCACGTGGCTCACGTGGTGCGCGCTCTTCACGCGGCGCACGTTCTTCACGGGGTTTACGCTCCTCGTCACGACGACCGTTGCGGTTGCGGGTCTGCTGACGACCATTGCGACGTTCTTCGTTGCGGGCTGGACGCTCGGTAGCCGCTGGCTTGGCGACAACGGTCGGCGCAGCCGGCTCTTCCTTGGTGGCGAACAGGCTGACCAGGGATTTCACCAGGCCTTTGAACAGGCTTGGTTCAGGTGCGGCGGCAGGTGCCGGTGCCGGCGCGGCTGCTTCGGTCGGAACCGGTGCATTGGCGCGGGCTGGAGCCGTCTTGACCGCAGCTTCCTGGCGAACCAGGGTGCGAGTGGCGGCAGCCGGCTGCACTTCTTCCACTTCGGCAGCGGCAGCAGCGATTTCGTAGCTGGACTGATTGGTGTGGGCTTCCGGGCTGTCATCACGCAGGCGCTGCACTTCGAAGTGCGGCGTCTCGAGGTGATCGTTCGGCAGGATGACGATACGGGCGCGGGTGCGCAGTTCGATCTTGGTGATCGAGTTGCGTTTTTCGTTGAGCAGGAACGCAGCCACCGGGATCGGCACCTGGGCGCGAACTTCGGCGGTGCGGTCTTTCAGGGCTTCTTCTTCGATCAGGCGCAGGATCGCCAGGGACAGCGACTCGACGTCACGGATGATGCCGGTGCCGTTGCAACGCGGGCAGACGATGCCGCTGCTCTCGCCCAAAGAAGGACGCAGGCGCTGACGGGACATTTCCAGCAGGCCGAAGCGCGAGATGCGACCGACCTGTACGCGGGCGCGGTCGGCTTCCAGGCATTCACGGACCTTCTCTTCCACGGCGCGCTGGTTCTTGGCCGGGGTCATGTCGATGAAGTCGATGACGATCAGGCCGCCGATGTCGCGCAGGCGCAACTGACGGGCGATTTCTTCGGCGGCTTCAAGGTTGGTCTGCAGGGCGGTTTCTTCGATGTCGCTGCCTTTGGTGGCGCGCGCCGAGTTGATGTCGATGGACACCAGGGCTTCGGTCGGATCGATGACGATGGAGCCGCCGGACGGCAGTTCGACGACGCGCTGGAACGCGGTCTCGATCTGGCTTTCGATCTGGAAACGGTTGAACAGCGGAACGCTGTCTTCGTAGAGTTTGATCTTGCTGGCGTACTGCGGCATGACCTGGCGGATGAAGGTCAGGGCTTCGTCCTGGGCTTCAACGCTGTCGATCAACACTTCGCCGATGTCCTGGCGCAGGTAATCGCGGATCGCGCGGATGATGACATTGCTTTCCTGATAGATCAGGAACGGCGCGGAGCGATCCAGCGAGGCTTCCTTGATGGCGGTCCACAGTTGCAGCAGGTAGTCGAGGTCCCACTGCATTTCTTCGCTGCTGCGGCCAAGGCCGGCGGTGCGAACGATCAGGCCCATGTCGGCTGGGGCAACCAGGCCGTTGAGGGCTTCGCGCAGTTCATTGCGCTCTTCGCCTTCGATGCGGCGGGAGATACCACCGGCGCGAGGGTTGTTCGGCATCAGGACCAGGTAACGGCCCGCCAGGCTGATGAAGGTGGTCAGGGCTGCGCCCTTGTTGCCACGCTCTTCTTTTTCGACCTGGACGATGACTTCCTGGCCTTCGCTCAGGACGTCCTTGATGTTGACGCGGCCTTCAGGGGCCTTCTTGAAGTATTCGCGGGAGATTTCTTTGAGGGGCAGGAAGCCGTGGCGCTCGGAGCCGAAATCGACAAAGGCAGCCTCAAGGCTTGGTTCGATGCGAGTAATCCGGCCTTTATAGATGTTGGCCTTCTTCTGCTCGCGTGCACCGGATTCGATATCCAGGTCGTAGAGGCGCTGGCCGTCTACCAGTGCAACACGCAACTCTTCGGGTTGAGTTGCGTTAATCAGCATTCTTTTCATGTAGTACCGTCGGTTTCCGGGCTGCCGGAAACGGCGTTCGGCACACACGACTTCTCACGGTCGGTGTCAGGTGCGTCATGGAAGTGGCCGGGCCATTCCAGTGTCCAGCGAGTTCGACCCAATGATGGCGAAGTCGCGACGGACGCGTCCTGCTTGCTGGCTGTTCAAGCACTCAGTCAGGAGGAGGAATCAACCGGCGCCTGTGGACGAGATGAAGCGTCTAAATATAAGCCTAGTGCTACACAGTCCGACGGTTGTACATCTCCACCCTACACGTATCCCTGATAATCGGGTGCTGCCGCGCGCAGAATCCGCAGCGGGTTGGCATTTACCGTGAGCTCCGAAAGGGGAGGTCACGCATCATGGCTAATTTAGGCGTTGTTTCCGAAGCTCTCGCTCGGGGTCGTCTACCGGTGACTGCACTTTGTGAACTGGCCGTGAATGTGGCGCGCAAGGCGAGTCAAAACTCTGCTTTGCCGCGTATTTCAGGCCTCATGTCACCTGCGCTCGTTACACCTGCAAACTCTGCCGTTATCTAGCAAAAGCCCCGTAGGACGGCCTCTCGTCCTCGTGAATTGCGTTGGTCAGGGCCGGTTTTTGACCGTTAGTCCGCTGTCCGGCCGCTTTTGGCGGCGTTCGCGACTATAGCAGCAATGATTAAGTGCTTCAATTCCATAAAAAATTGTTATCATCGCCGCCATGACGACTACTGCCCCTTCGACCCCTGGCGTTCAACTGCTCGAGGTCTCGCCGGAATATGCCGGCCAACGAATCGATAACTTCCTTCTAGCCCGACTCAAAGGCGTGCCCAAGACCTTGATCTATCGCATTTTGCGCAAGGGTGAAGTGCGGGTGAACAAAGGACGGATCAAGCCCGAATACAAGCTTCAGGCGGGCGATATCGTGCGCGTGCCGCCGGTTCGCGTGCCCGAGCGCGATGAGCCCGTGCCCCTGGCCCAAGGCCTGTTGCAGCGCCTGGAAGCCTCGATCGTCTTCGAAGACAAGGCGCTGATCGTGCTCAACAAGCCTGCGGGCATTGCGGTTCACGGCGGCAGCGGCCTGAATTTCGGCGTGATCGAGGCCTTTCGTCAGTTGCGCCCCGACGCCAAGGAGCTGGAGTTGGTCCATCGCCTGGATCGCGACACCTCCGGCCTGCTGATGATCGCCAAGAAACGCAGCATGTTGCGGCATTTGCATGAGCAATTGCGCGGCGATGGCGTCGACAAGCGCTACATGGCGCTGGTGCGGGGACGTTGGGATACCTCCATCAAGCAAGTTCGGGCGCCGTTGCTCAAGAGCAACCTGCGTTCCGGCGAGCGCATGGTGGAAGTCAACGAAGAAGGCAAGGAGGCCTTGACAGTGTTCAAGGTCCTGCGCCGCTTCGGTGATTTCGCCACCATGGTCGAAGCCAAGCCGGTGACTGGCCGCACCCACCAGATTCGCGTCCATACGCTACATGCCGGGCATTGCATCGCTGGGGACAGCAAGTACGGCGATGACGACTTCACCCGGGAAATCCGTGATCTGGGTGGCAAGCGCCTGTTTCTCCATGCCTACATGTTGACCGTGCCGTTGCCCGATGGTGGTGAGCTGAAATTGCAGGCTCCCGTGGATGAAATGTGGGCCAAGACCGTGGAGCGGTTGAGTGCATCCTGAATACAAGCTGCTGATCTTCGATTGGGATGGCACTCTGGCGAACTCCATCGGTCGGATCGTGGAGGCAATGCATGCCGCCTCTGATCGTGCAGGTTTTGCCAGGTGTGATGATTTTGCCGTGAAGGGCATCATCGGCCTCGGCTTGCCGGAAGCGATCCGCAGTCTGTACCCGGAGATCAGTGACCCTGAGCTTCTGGTTTTTCGCCAGTATTACGCTGATCACTACATTGCGCTGGAGGCTGAGCCTTCGCCGTTGTTTGACGGTGTGGTAGACACTCTTGAAACCTTGAGGGGCGAGGGGTATCGCTTGGCTGTCGCCACCGGCAAGGCGCGTCGCGGGCTGGATCGGGTGCTGAAATCCCATGGCTGGGACGATTATTTCGATATCACCCGGGCTGCGGACGAAACGGCCAGTAAGCCGCATCCGCTGATGCTCGAGCAAATCCTGGCTCACTGCGGCATGCAGCCGGAACAGGCGTTGATGGTGGGGGATTCCTCGTTCGACCTGCAGATGGCGCGCAACGCCGGTATGGGGTCGGTTGCGGTGAGTTACGGCGCGCAGACGATCGCGGCGCTGCAAGCCTTCGAACCGCAGTTGGCGATCGATCATTTTCCTGAGTTGCACGCCTGGCTGAGCCGGCGGGCCAATTAAGTTTTTGCTGGGGATACTTGCATGACCGACGAATGGAAGGCACCGGCCAAGGCGAGCGCCGAGAACGGTGACGACAAAAGCTGGAAGCTGTTGGAGAAGACCTTGCTGGCCGGTGTGCAGGAGCAGCGTCGTTCCCGCCGCTGGGGCATTTTCTTCAAGCTGCTGACGTTCGTTTATCTCTTTGTCGCGCTATTGCTGTTCACGCCCCTGTTCGACATGGAAAAAAGCGCCGTGCGGGGTTCTGCGTACACCGCATTGATCGACATCGAAGGCATGATTGCCCATAAGGAGCCTGCCAGCGCGGACAATATCGTCGGTAGCCTGCGGGCTGCTTTCGAAGATCCCAAGGTCAAGGGTGTGATCTTGCGCATCAACAGTCCGGGTGGCAGCCCGGTGCAGTCGGGTTATGTCTATGACGAGATCGTCCGGTTGCGCGCGTTGCACCCGAACACCAAGGTCTACGCGGTCATTTCCGATCTGGGGGCTTCCGGTGCGTACTATATTGCCAGCGCGGCCGATCAGATCTATGCCGACAAGGCGAGCCTGGTGGGCTCCATTGGCGTGACGGCGGCCGGCTACGGTTTTGTCGGGACGATGGAGAAACTGGGCGTGGAGCGTCGGGTGTACACCTCCGGCGAGCATAAGTCGTTCCTTGATCCGTTCCAGCCGCAAAAACCTGAAGAAACCGCGTTTTGGCAGGGTGTGCTCGACACGACCCACAAGCAATTCATTGCCAGTGTCAAAAAAGGCCGGGGTGAGCGCCTCAAAGACAAGGAGCATCCCGAGCTGTTCTCTGGGCTGGTCTGGTCTGGGGAGCAGGCCTTGCCGCTGGGCTTGATCGATGGCCTGGGCAGCGCCAGTTCGGTGGCGCGGGACGTGATTGGCGAAAAAGAGCTGGTGGATTTCACCATCGAAGAGTCGCCGTTTGATCGCTTCTCGAAGAAGCTGGGGGCGAGCATTGCCGAGCATCTGGCGATGTGGATGGGGTTCCAGGGGCCGGCATTGCGCTAGTTCGTTGGTTTGCGCGATCCCCTGTGGCTTGTCTGTGGGGGCAAAGCTTGCTCGCGATGAGCGATAACCAGGCTGGTCTGCATCATCGCGGCGCCTGCATCGCCGCGGGCAAGCCTTGCTCCCACAAATAAATGCCCTCGCTACAAGTCGTATGTTGGCTTAGGGAACCTGCACGCCCTCGACCAGCAACATATCCACAAGGCGAATCAGTGGCAGGCCAACCAGGCTGGTGGCGTCTGGCCCTTCCGTGCTCTGGAACAGGCTCACGCCAAGCCCTTCGGCCTTGAAGCTGCCCGCGCAGTCATAAGGTTGCTCGGCCAGCAGGTAGCGTTCGATGCGTGCAGGGTCCAGCGTGCGCATGTGGACGGTAAACGGAACGCAATCGACCTGGCAGGCGCCGGTCTGGCTGTTAAGTACCGCCAGGCCGGTCAGAAAGCTGACCCGGGCGCCGCTGGCGGCCAGCAGTTGTTCGCGGGCGTTCTCGAATGTATGGGGCTTGCCCAGGATGCGCTCGCCGAGCACGGCCACCTGGTCCGAACCGATGATCAGATGCGCCGGATGGCTGCTCGCCAGGGCCTGGGCTTTTTCCCGGGCCAGGCGTTTTACCAGGTCGAGTGCCGCCTCGTCAGGCCGGCGGCTTTCGTCGATGTCCGGTGAACTGCAGACGAACGGTAGCCCCAGACGGGCAAGCAATTGCCGGCGATACACTGAGCTTGAGGCGAGTAATAAAGGCAGCATGGGCATCTCCAAAAGGCAGGGGCGAATTCTAGCGAGGCGCGCAAGTGACGGACAGGGCTGAATTTCCTTTGACATGGCCGGGTGCATCCCTATAATGCTGCGCCTATGTTGAATGACCCGATTCCACCTCACGTTGACCCGCGCAAATTGGCTGACCGTGGCACCACCCTTCAAGGTGAACTGCTGCTGGCCGATTTGAAGAGACTCTGCGACCCGCTTTCCGACGATGTCGGTACGGTCCAGGCCAAATTCGTTTTTGAACGAGATGAACGTAAATCTGTGGTAATCCACAGCTTTATCGACACTGAAGTCAAAATGGTTTGCCAGCGTTGTCTTGAGCTGGTCACCCTGCCGATCCACAGCGAATGCAGTTATGCCGTGGTGAAGGAGGGTGCGAATACCCAGTCGTTACCGAAAGGTTATGACGTGCTGGAACTGGGCGAAGATCCATTGGATCTGCAGTCACTGATCGAGGAGGAGCTTCTGCTCGCCTTGCCCATTGTGCCTGCTCATCATCCGGAAGAATGCCAGCAGCCGGCGGGAGCAGATGAGCCCGAACCGAGCGAGGACGAGGTAACGCGGTCCAACCCGTTCAGTGTATTGGCGCAGTTAAAGCGTGACCCAAACGTTTAGGAGTTAATCAATTATGGCTGTTCAGCAGAACAAAAAATCCCGCTCTGCCCGTGACATGCGCCGTTCGCACGACGCTCTCGAGGCTAGCACCCTGTCTGTAGAAAAAACCACCGGTGAAGTTCACCTGCGTCACCACGTATCGCCAGAAGGCGTATACCGTGGTCGTAAAGTGATCGACAAGGGCGCTGACGAGTAATCCTTGTCCGCTCAAGTCATCGCGATTGACGCAATGGGCGGGGACTTCGGTCCCCGCAGCATTGTTCAGGCCAGCCTTGCTTGTCTGAATGCTACACCCTCGTTGCACCTGACCCTCGTCGGTCAATCCTCCCTTCTAGAAGAAATGCTCAACGGCCAATCGGCTGTGGATCGTTCGCGTCTGACGATCGCACCTGCGTCCGAAGTCATCACCATGGACGAAAAGCCTGCCCAGGTCCTGCGTGGCAAGCCTGACGCCTCGATGCGTGTAGCCCTTGAGCTGCTGCGCGATGGCAAGGTCCAGGCGTGTGTCAGTGCAGGCAATACCGGTGCACTGATGGCGCTGTCGCGTTACGTGCTCAAGACCTTGCCGGGCATCGACCGGCCGGCGATGGTCGCGGCCATCCCCACCCAGCGTGGTTTTTGCCAGCTCCTTGATCTGGGCGCCAACGTCGATTGCAGTGCCGAGCATCTACTGCAATTTGCAGTGATGGGCTCGGTAGCGGCTGAAACCCTGGGTATCGTGCGCCCTCGTGTGGCGCTGCTGAACATCGGTACCGAAGACATCAAGGGTAACCAGCAAGTCAAGCTGGCAGCCACGTTGTTGCAGGCTGCGCGAGGTATCAATTACATCGGCTTCGTTGAGGGCGACGGGTTGTACCGGGGTGAGGCGGACGTGGTGGTGTGTGACGGTTTTGTCGGCAATATTTTGCTCAAGTCCAGCGAAGGCCTGGCGACCATGATCGGGGCGCGTATCGAGAAGCTGTTCAGGCAGAACCTGGCCTCGCGGATGGTCGGTGCCCTGGCGTTGCCGTTGATGCGTCGGCTGCAGGCGGACCTGGCGCCGGCGCGGCATAACGGTGCAAGTTTTCTCGGGCTGCAGGGCATTGTGATCAAGAGTCATGGTTCGGCGGGCGTGCAGGGGTTTCAAAGTGCGATCAATCGCGCGCTGATCGAAATCCAGGAAAACCTGCCGGAGCGTCTTCATGGGCGCCTCGAAGATTTGTTAACTTAGGCGTTTTCGTCTGACAATGCTTAAATGTGACCGGTCGGTTCAAGCCGCCATCCAACTGTCAGTTTCCTAGCGCCCCCTGGGGCGTCAATTTTTGACGACAAGATCATTAGGGGCTTTGTTTTCATGTCTGCTTCTCTCGCATTCGTCTTTCCTGGGCAGGGTTCGCAGTCCCTCGGCATGCTTTCCGAGCTGGGCGCGCAATACCCGTTGATCCTCGAAACATTCAAAGAAGCTTCCGATGCTCTGGGCTATGACCTGTGGGCACTGACCCAGCAAGGGCCGGAAGAGCAACTCAATCAAACCGACAAAACCCAGCCAGCCATCCTGACCGCCTCGATCGCACTCTGGCGCCTCTGGCTGGCCGAGGGCGGTGCGCGTCCGGCGTTCGTTGCCGGACACAGCCTGGGCGAATACAGCGCTCTGGTGGCTGCTGGCAGTCTGAGCCTGGGTGACGCGGTGAAGCTCGTGGAGCGTCGTGGCCAGTTGATGCAGGAGGCCGTTCCGGCCGGGCAGGGCGGCATGGCTGCGATTCTCGGCCTGGAAGATGCCGATGTGCTGGCAGCCTGCGCCGAAGCCGCGCAAGGCGAAGTGGTCAGCGCTGTGAACTTCAATTCGCCTGGCCAGGTGGTGATTGCCGGTGCCAAGGCTGCTGTAGAACGCGCCATTGAAGGGTGCAAGAGCCGTGGTGCCAAGCGTGCCATGCCGTTGCCCGTCAGCGTGCCGTCGCACTGCGAACTGATGCGTCCGGCCGCTGAGCGTTTTGCCGAGTCTATCGCTGCCATTGACTGGCAGGCGCCACAGATTCCAGTGGTACAGAACGTCAGCGCCGATGTGGCTGCGGATCTTGAGACCCTCAAGCGTGATCTGCTGGAGCAACTCTACAAACCGGTTCGCTGGGTCGAATCGGTGCAGACCCTGGCGGCCAAGGGCGCGACCGAACTGGTCGAGTGCGGTCCTGGTAAAGTGCTGGCCGGTCTGAACAAACGCTGCGCCGAAGGCGTATCGACTTCCAATCTCAATACCCCAGATGCTTTCGCTGCCGCCCGTGCAGCGCAGGCCTGAACAGGAGAAGCTTGCATGAGTCTGCAAGGTAAAGTTGCACTGGTGACCGGTGCAAGCCGTGGCATCGGCCAGGCCATTGCCCTGGAACTGGGTCGTCAAGGCGCCATCGTTGTTGGTACCGCGACTTCCGCTTCGGGCGCCGAGCGCATCGCCGCTACCCTGAAGGAAAACGACATCCAAGGCACCGGTCTTGAACTGAACGTCACCAGCGATGAATCCGTTGCGGCGGTGCTGGCAAACATTCAGGAACAGTTCGGTGCGCCGGCAATCCTGGTCAATAATGCCGGCATCACCCGCGATAACCTGATGATGCGCATGAAAGATGACGAATGGTTCGACGTGATCGATACCAACCTGAACAGCCTGTACCGGCTGTCCAAGGGCGTTCTGCGTGGCATGACCAAGGCTCGCTGGGGTCGAATTATCAGTATCGGTTCGGTTGTGGGTGCCATGGGCAACGCAGGCCAAGTAAACTATGCTGCGGCCAAAGCCGGTCTGGAAGGTTTCAGTCGTGCGCTGGCGCGTGAAGTGGGTTCGCGCTCGATTACGGTAAACTCGGTAGCCCCGGGTTTCATCGATACCGACATGACCCGTGAACTGCCGCAAGCGCAACGTGAAGCCTTGTTGACACAAATTCCGCTGGGTCGTCTGGGGCAAGCTCAAGAAATCGCGTCCGTGGTCGCTTTTCTTGCGTCGGATGGTGCGGCATACGTGACTGGGGCTACAATCCCGGTAAACGGCGGGATGTACATGAGTTAAATGTGACGGATTGCTTCAAAAAAATGTCATACGAGCTGTCTAAAATCCGTTATAAAGCTGCAATCTATTTATAGGCGGCGGGCTGCTGGGTTTGAGGAGTGAAGCTTTCGGTTGAAAAACCGAAAAGTCTTTCTATACACTTACCCACCGGCCAGCTGCCTGAATTTGTCCATTAGGAGTGAAAACAAGGTATGAGCACCATCGAAGAGCGCGTCAAGAAAATCGTTGCCGAGCAACTGGGCGTCAAAGAAGAAGAAGTGAAGAACGAAGCTGCCTTCGTTGAAGACCTGGGTGCCGACTCCCTTGACACCGTTGAGCTGGTGATGGCTCTGGAAGAGGAATTCGAGACCGAAATCCCTGACGAAGAAGCTGAAAAAATCACTACTGTTCAGCTGGCTATCGACTACATCAATAAGCATCAGGCTTAATTATTTTTAGTCGTCGCTAGCTGTCATGGAAAAACCGCACTGCCATCATGGCGTGCGGTTTTTTCTTTAGGCCTGATGCAAAGTCGTCATTAGAATAAAGGAGAGTGCTGTGTCGCGTAGACGCGTCGTAGTCACCGGTATGGGTATGTTGTCGCCACTGGGCACGGATGTGCCGAGCAGTTGGCAGGGCATTCTGGCTGGCCGTAGTGGCATTGGTCTGATCGAACACACCGACCTTTCTGCCTATTCCACCCGTTTTGGCGGCTCGGTAAAGGGTTTCAATGTCGAGGAGTACCTGTCGGTCAAAGAGGCCCGCAAGCTCGACCTGTTCATTCAATACGGCCTGGCAGCCGGATTCCAGGCCGTACGTAATGCCGGTCTTGAAGTCACCGATGCCAACCGTGAACGTATCGGCGTGGCCATGGGGTCGGGTATTGGCGGCTTGACCAATATCGAAGAAACCAGCCGTACGCTGCACGAGTCGGGGCCGCGACGGATTTCTCCGTTCTTTGTGCCGGGCTCGATCATCAATATGATTTCCGGTTTCCTGTCCATCCACCTGGGTGTGCAGGGGCCTAACTACGCTATTGCTACGGCGTGTACCACGGGCACCCACTGCATTGGCATGGCCGCGCGCAACATCATGTACGACGAGGCCGACGTGATGATTGCCGGCGGCGCCGAGATGGCGGCCTGCGGGCTGGGCATGGGTGGCTTCGGCGCATCCCGTGCGCTGTCGACCCGCAACGACGAACCGAGCCGCGCCAGTCGGCCGTGGGACAAGGGCCGAGACGGCTTCGTATTGTCCGACGGTTCCGGTGCGCTGGTACTCGAAGAGCTGGAGCATGCCAAGGCGCGCGGCGCGACCATTTATGCCGAGCTGATTGGCTTTGGCACCAGTGGCGATGCCTACCACATGACCTCGCCACCCGCCGACGGTGCCGGTGCTGCCCGCTGCATCACCAACGCACTGCGTGACGCGAAGGTCAACGCCGAGCAGGTGCAGTACATCAATGCCCATGGCACTTCGACCCCGGCGGGCGATCTCGCCGAGGCCCAGGCCATCAAGACCGTGTTCGGTGAGCACGCCTACAAACTGGCGGTCAGCTCGACCAAGTCCATGACCGGCCACTTGCTGGGTGCCGCGGGCGCGGTGGAAGCGATCTTCAGCGTACTGGCGATCAACAGCCAGGTCGCGCCACCGACCATCAACCTTGACGAGCCGGACGAAGGCTGCGATCTGGACTTCGTGCCACACACGGCGCGTGGCATGGACATCGATGTGGTGCTGTCCAACTCCTTCGGCTTTGGCGGTACCAACGGCTCGCTGGTGTTCCGCCGGTTCGCTGGTTGATGGAAAGCTGGGTCGACGGTCAGCCTGCCGACGTTCTGTCGCTCAAGGACCGCGGCCTGGCTTACGGCGATGGGTTGTTTGAAACCATCGCTGTGCGCAATGGCAAACCGGTGTTGCCTGAGCGTCACCTGCAGCGTCTGGCGCTAGGTTGTCAGCGGTTGACGCTCCAGGTTGACATGGGGGCGTTGGAGGCTGAGTTGCGCGCCTACGCGCAATGCCTGGGTGACGGCGTGCTTAAGTTGATCGTGACCCGCGGTGATGGTCTTCGCGGTTATGGCGCTGATCCCTCGGCGCCGTCCCGGCGCATCCTGCAGGGCAGTCCGCCGGCCGCCTATCCTCCAGTGCATGCCGAGCAGGGCGTTCGCCTGTTTCCCTGTGCCACCCGCCTGTCCGAGCAACCCTTGCTGGCCGGTCTCAAGCACCTCAATCGTCTTGAACAAGTGATGGCCCGCGCCGAATGGCGCGATGCCGAGCACGCCGAAGGCTTGATGCTGGACACGTCCGGGCGAGTGATCGAAGGCGTCTTCAGTAACCTCTTTCTGGTGCGCGATGGTGAATTGGTCACGGCGGACCTGAGCCGTTGTGGCGTGGCTGGCGTGATGCGGGCCGAATTATTGTATCAAGCCGAGTCTCAAGGCATCGCCACGCACATCACCGACATCCGCCTCGAACAGCTGCACCAGGCCGACGAAGTCTTCGTCTGCAATAGCGTTTATGGCGTATGGCCGGTACGTGCATGCGGTTCGGCGCGCTGGTCGACCGGGCCGCTCACCCGTAAACTGCAGACCCTTGCCCGCACGCTATTGGATGTTTGATTCGTGAGACGTAAATTCTTGCTTCTGCTGGAAACCGGACTGGTTCTGGCGGTGCTGCTGTTGGGCACTTGCGCCTGGAAAATTCATTCGGCGTTGCAACAACCGCTGAACATCACCCAGGAAGAACTGCTGGACGTCCCCAACGGGACCACCCCCACCGGAACCCTCAAGCGCCTCGAAGCGGACGGCCTGATCAAGGACGCTTTCTGGTTGCGCGTCTATTGGCGCTTCAATCTGGCCGGCCAACCGTTGCATTCCGGTGAGTACCGGATGGTGCCGGGCATGACAATGGAAAGCCTGATCGAGGTCTGGAAGCGCGGGGAAGTGGTGCAGTACAGCGTCACCCTGGTGGAGGGGTGGAATTTTCGCCAAGTTCGCGCGGCGCTGGCCAAGGATGAAAAACTCCAGCAGACCCTCGCCGGTCTGAGTGACAGCGAAGTGATGGACCGCCTGGGTCATTCCGGGATATTCCCCGAGGGACGGTTCTTCCCGGACACCTATCGCTTCGTGCGTGGCACATCGGACGCTGACCTGCTGAAAATTGCCTACGACCGGCTCGAAGACGTGCTTGCCAAAGAGTGGGCGCAACGCGCCGCCGATTTACCTTACTCCCAGCCCTATCAGGCGCTGATCATGGCATCCCTGGTGGAAAAGGAAACCGGCGTGCCTGAGGAGCGTGGGCAGATCGCCGGTGTGTTCGTGCGCCGTATGCGCCTGGGCATGCTGTTGCAAACCGACCCTACCGTGATCTACGGGCTGGGCGAGCGCTACAACGGCAAACTCACCCGTGCTCACTTGCGGGAAGAAAACCCCTACAACACCTATCTGATTCCTGGCCTGCCGCCGACACCGATTGCGATGGTGGGGCGCGAGGCGATTCACGCCGCGTTGAACCCAGTTGCCGGCAACAGCCTTTACTTCGTCGCCCGTGGTGATGGTAGCCACGTGTTCTCCGATGACCTGGATGCGCACAATAACGCCGTGCGCGAATATCAGCTCAAGCGCCGAGCCGATTATCGCTCCAGTCCGGCCCCGACTGTGCCGGATGAGGAGCCTATCGACGAACCGAATGCCAGCGAGCCGCCGCGCTCGCAATGACTTTGTTTAAGGATCGCCCGTGACTGGCTTGTTTATAACGCTGGAAGGCCCTGAAGGCGCCGGCAAGAGCACCAACCGCGAATACCTGGCCGAACGCCTGCGAGCCGCCGGCATCGAGGTGGTGTTGACCCGCGAGCCCGGAGGTACACCGCTGGCCGAGCGGATTCGCGAGGTGCTGCTGGCGCCGATCGAAGAAGTCATGAACCCTGACACCGAGCTGTTGCTGGTGTTCGCCGCCCGGGCACAACACTTGGCCGAAGTGATTCGCCCGGCGCTGGCCCGTGGCGCGGTGGTGCTCTGCGATCGTTTTACCGATTCGACCTATGCCTATCAGGGCGGTGGAAGGGGCTTGTCCCTGGAGCGCATCGCCGCGCTGGAAACCTTCGTCCAGGGTGACCTGCGGCCGGACCTGACCCTGGTGTTCGATCTACCGGTGGAAATCGGCCTGGCCCGCGCCAGCGCCCGGGGCCGGCTGGATCGTTTCGAATTGGAAGGCCAGGCGTTCTTCAACGCGGTGCGCAATGCCTTTTTGAGTCGGGCCAAGGCCGATCCGGCGCGTTATCTGTTGATTGATGCCGCTCAGCAGTTGGCGCAAGTCCAGCAGGCGCTGGACGGTTTGTTGCCGCGTTTGTTGGAGCGTGCCCGTGGCTGAAGCCTATCCCTGGCAGGACGGACTCTGGCAGCAACTGGCCGGAAGGGCACAGCATGCCCATGCCTATCTGCTGCACGGCCCGGTCGGTATCGGTAAGCGGGCGTTGGCCGAGCGTCTGATGGCTAGCCTGCTTTGCCAGCGCCCGGGTATCTCGAACGCGTGCGGTGAGTGCAAGTCCTGCCTGTTGCTCAAGGCCGGCAGTCATCCTGACAATTACGTGTTGGAACCGGAGGAGGCGGACAAGGCGATCAAGGTCGACCAGGTCCGGGATCTGGTCAGCTTCGTGGTCCAGACCTCGCAGATGGGCGGGCGCAAGGTGGTGCTGATCGAGCCGGTGGAATCGATGAACATCAATGCCGCCAACGCCTTGCTCAAGAGCCTTGAAGAGCCTTCCGGCGATACCGTGCTATTGCTGGTCAGTCACCAGCCGAGCCGCTTGCTGGCAACCATCAAAAGCCGTTGCGTACAGCAGGCCTGTCCGTTGCCCAGTGAGGCGATGAGCTTGAAGTGGTTGGCCGAGGCCTTGCCTGACAGCAGCGACGAAGAACGCGTCGAGTTGCTGACCCTTGCCGCCGGCTCGCCGTTGGCGGCCGTCAGCCTTCAGGCCCAGGGTGTGCGTGAACAACGGGCGCTGGTGGTGGATGGGGTGAAGAAGCTGCTTAAGCAGCAACAGTCTCCCACGCAACTGGCAGAAGGCTGGAACGCCATCCCGCTGCTTCTGCTGTTCGACTGGTTCTGTGACTGGTCGAGCCTGATCCTGCGCTACCAGCTCACCGAAGACGAAACCGGGCTGGGACTGGCGGACATGCGCAAGGTGATTCAGTACCTGGCGCAAAAAAGCAGCCAGGATAAAATCTTGAACATTCAGGACTGGATTCTTGCCCAGCGTCAGAAGGTGCTGAGCAAGGCGAACCTCAATCGGGTGCTGTTGCTCGAGGCGCTGTTGGTGCAATGGGCGAGTTTGCCTGGTCGAAACTGACAGACACTGCCTAAACTCAGCTCAATCGCAGCGGAGATCAGCATGAACGAACCTGTCAGTCCCGGGCCACGCAACGGCATCCTGTCCCTGACCATCAAGGACAAGTCGGTGCTCTACGCCGCCTACATGCCCTTCATCAAGAACGGCGGCCTGTTCATCCCCACCAACAAGAATTATCGCTTGGGCGATGAGGTGTTCATGCTCTTGAGCTTGATGGACGAAGCGGAGAAGATCCCGGTCGCCGGCAAGGTGATCTGGATGACGCCCAAAGGCGCCCAGGGTAACCGGGCTGCCGGTGTTGGTGTGCAGTTCAACGACGGCGACCATTCAGCCCGTAATCAGATCGAAACCCACCTGGCCGGAACCCTGAAATCCGACCGTCCCACCCATACGATGTAGCCCGGCCCTTTATGCTTGTAGATTCCCATTGTCACCTTGATCGTCTCGACCTCGCCGCCCACGACGGCTCCCTGGATGCTGCACTGGATGCCGCCCGCCAGCGTGGTGTGGGTCACTTCCTGTGCATCGGCGTCAGCGCCGACAATGCCGCCGACGTCAAAGCCCTGGCCGAACGCTATGCAGATGTCGATTGTTCAGTCGGCATCCATCCTCTGGACGTCCAGCCCGACGCTACGCCTGCCCTGGATTGGCTGTTGCGCGAGCTCGACCATCCACGGGTGGTCGCCATTGGCGAAACCGGCCTGGACTATCACTACGAACCGCAAGCCGCCGAGGTTCAGCAGGCTTCGTTCCGGCTGCATCTGGAGGCTGCGCAACAGACTGGCAAACCGGTGATCATCCACACCCGCGGCGCCCGGGCCGACACCCTGGCCTTGTTGCGTGACGCCGCGTTGCCCCAGGCGGGTGTGCTGCATTGCTTCACCGAGGACTGGGACATGGCCAAGGCCGCGCTGGACATGGGCTATTACATTTCCTTGTCCGGCATTGTCACGTTTCGCAATGCCGATGCACTGCGGGATGTGGCCAGCAAAGTGCCGGCAGATCGCCTGTTGGTGGAAACCGATTCACCGTACCTTGCGCCGATTCCGTATCGTGGCAAGCCGAACCTTCCGCAATACGTGCGGGAAGTGGCGGAGTTCCTGGCGATGTTGCGGGGCGAGTCCTACGAGCGATTTGCCGAACAGACTACGGAGAACTTCAAGCGGCTGTTTCCGCTGGCCCATGTCCGCGCGGCGTCTGCCTGAGTTTCAGGCAAAAAAAACCCGGGTTCTGGGGGGTGAATCCGGGTTAAGACCATTAGGAGTAAAACAAAGGCACGCGGTCCGTTGGTACCTTTACCGGCGCGTCACTTGGGGGAGATGTCGCGCCGACAGTTCAAGTATTGATCAGTATGCTGACGCGTCCAGTTTAGCCGGGCTGGTTTTTAAACAAATTTGGAATACGCTCGCTTCGGATAAGTTCTCACTGCCGTCAAAGCCAGTCGTTACGGTGCGGCGAAGCGAATGACAGGAAGCTGGAGCTGCACGGTTTTGTGAAGAACTGTGGTTGGGAACGGATGATCCGTGCATTTTTGCGTAAGTTAGGCATAATACTCGGCTTCGAATTTTGACCCTTCAGACCTTTTTCTTATGCACAAAGAACCCCGTAAGGTCCGTGAGTTTCGTCGCCGCGAGCAGGAAATTCTCGACACCGCGCTCAAGTTGTTCCTCGACCAGGGTGAAGACAGCGTCACCGTCGAGATGATTGCGGATGCCGTGGGTATCGGCAAAGGCACGATTTATAAACATTTCAAATCCAAGGCGGAGATCTACCTGCGCCTGATGCTTGATTACGAGCGCGATTTGAATGAGTTGCTGCATTCGGCCGATGTGGACAAGGACAAGGAGGCCCTGTCCCGGGCCTACTTCGAATTCCGCATGCGCGATCCGCAGCGTTATCGCTTGTTCGACCGCCTGGAAGAGAAGGTGGTCAAGGGCAACCAAGTGCCGGAGATGGTCGAGGAACTGCACAAGATCCGCGCCTCGAACTTCGAGCGCCTGACCCTGCTGATCAAAGGCCGGATCAGTGAAGGCAAGCTCGAAGACGTGCCGCCCTATTTCCACTACTGCGCCGCCTGGGCGTTGGTGCACGGTGCGGTGGCGCTGTATCACTCGCCGTTCTGGAGCAACGTGCTGGAAGACCAGGAAGGCTTCTTCCAGTTCCTGATGGACATAGGCGTTCGCATGGGCAACAAGCGCAAGCGTGACACCGACGTTCCGAGCAGCTAAGTCATTCAGCTGCCTGATTGCGCCATGTCCGCTTACATGGCGCAGTGTCCCAGGAATATACTCAGGCTTGGGCCTTGCGAAAACTTGAGTTCTGGGTCAAGTTTCGTAAGTCCGATTCTTCTTTCGCCGGAGTGATCCATGATCGTTGACCGTCAAGGCAGGCGTTTCCGCAATTTGCGAATCAGCCTGACTTCAGCCTGCAATTACGCCTGTACCTACTGCGTGCCCAACGGCAAGCGGCTGGTGGCTGCGCAGGATGAACTGTCGGCCGAGGCCATGGCGCGCGGTGTGGCCTACCTGATCGAAGCTGCCGGTATCGAGCGGCTGCGCATCACCGGCGGCGAGCCGCTGGTCAGCCCCAAGCTTGAAAGCTTCATGACGGCGGTGGGGCAGATGGGCCTGGAGGACATCAGCCTGACCACCAATGGTCAGTTACTGGCCAAAAAGCTGCCTTTGCTGGTAGATGCCGGCATTCGCCGCATCAACGTTTCCCTCGATACCCTGGACCCAGGGGCGTTTCGCAGTATCGCCCGCGGTGGCGATCTGGCAACCGTGCTCGACGGGATGGATCAGGCCCGTGCTGCGGGAATGAAGATCAAGGTCAACATGGTGCCGTTGCGCGGGCAGAACCTGGATCAGGTGATGCCACTGCTCGAGTACTGCCTGGAGCGCGGCTATGAGCTGCGCTTCATCGAGCTGATGCGCATGGGGCACCTGGCCAGCGACTCCAACGCGTTCCTGCAGCAATTCGTCAGCCTTCAGCAGTTGCTGAGCCTGATCGGCGACCAGTACGAGTACCTGCAAGCCGACGCTCCAGTGGATGCCACCGCAGTGCGCTATGAAATTCCGGGCCTAGGGCATTTTGGCGTGATCGCTAACGAAAGCGTGCCGTTCTGTCGTACCTGCTCACGGTTGCGGCTGTCCTCCACGGGTTGGCTGCATGGCTGCCTGTCGTCGAGTAACCGACACTTTGTCGGCGATCTGCTGGACAAACCCCGTCATCAGGCCTTGCCGGCTCTGCAGCGCTTGCTGGTCAAGGCGTTGGGGGATAAGCAGGAAGTGGCGTTCTCTGGCGGCGCAACCATCATGAAAATCATCGGCGGTTGACGAATGCTATCGCGGGCAAGCTTTGCTCCCAGGTGAACACCGTACCTGTGGGAGCAAGGCTTGCCCGCGATAGCAATTTCCCCTTCACTTGGATGTGTCTGACACCCCCATTTCGATGAGCTGGCGCAAAAGCTGCATCCAATGGCCATTCGCCGGTTTTCCGTCACCGGTTTTTGGAGGGTAGGATGCGTAGCCTGGTTTTGCTGCTGGCCGTTTTGGCGCTCGGTGGCTGCATGAATGTCAGCGACATGGGGGAGGGCGTTCGCTACCACATGAGCGACGCCGGTTTGCTGGACCACAGCGACAGCCGGCGTGTGAATAACCTGCGCATCCAGCCGGATTCGTTCATCTACATTGCCCAGGGTGCCTTCGCGCCTCCCGGCAGTGCCTACCCGCGGCCCAATGTCGTCGCCGAAGAGGCCTTCAACGGTTTCATCGAGTATTTCCCCATGGTGCGTCGTGCCCGGGTTCCCGAGGGTCTGGACCAGGCCATGGGCGAAGCCCGAGCCGCCGGTGCTCACTACTTGCTGTATACGCGGTTCGCCAAGGCCGACAACCGTATCGGCAACACCGACGAATGGCTGGATGAAGAGGCCGTGGACCGTTTGGGTGTCGACACCAGCGTCATTCAAATCATGTTGATCGAGACCAGCACCCAGTATTTGATTGATACTGCACGCATCAAGAGTCGTGGCGGTTTACTGACGTTGCACGACAAACAGCCAGAAGACCTGATCGCTCCCCCTTTGCGCGAGTATGCCCGCAGCCTGTTGGGAGTGAGCGACCAGTAACATTCAAGGAGTCACCATGAGCGGACCGCAAAAAGCCAATGACCTGCTGGGGCAGATCCCCAAGACCAAAGGTTTGCCGCCAGTCCACTTGTGGAATCCTGACTTCTGCGGCGATATCGACATGCGCATCGCCCGTGATGGCACCTGGTATTACCTGGGTACGCCAATCGGGCGCAAGCCGATGGTCAAGCTGTTCTCCACTATCATCCGCCGCGACGGCGATGATTACTTCCTGATCACTCCTGTGGAAAAAGTCGGCATCAAGGTCGACGATGCACCGTTTGTGGCGGTGACCCTGGAGGTTGAAGGGCAGGGTGAGCAGCAGCGACTGCGCTTCACCACCAACGTCGAGGAAACCACTGAGGCCGGCGGCGAACATCCGATGCGGGTGGTGATCGATCCGCAAACCCAGGAACCCGCGCCCTACGTGCACGTACGCAGCAACCTCGAAGCGCTGATCCATCGCAATGTGTTCTACCAGTTGGTGGAGCTGGCGGTCAGTCGCGAGATCGACGGGCAGAGGTGGTTGGGGGTATGGAGTGGTGGGGTATTTTTCCCGATAGGCCTGGAACCCTGATCCCTGTGGGAGCGAGCCTGCTCGCAGCATGGCCAACCTTGTCTTAACTGATCCACCGCTATCGCGAGCAGGCTCGCTCCCACCCGGGTGAAGCCGTAAAATTCAAATTGACACCCAATCATATGATGATTAGTTTGGGCCTCTATAGAAAGTGGCCCCGGGGTGTTCATGTCCAGCAGTTTTCACGCATCGACCGTCGATTGGCTGGGGAGCTGGATAGCTGCCGGTCAGGTCAAGCCTGGGCAGACCATCAAGGTTGAGGCCGACCTCGGCCAGCAACTGGGCGTCAGCCGCACGGTGATCCGTGAAGCGATCAAGACTCTGGTGGCCAAAGGCATGCTTGAAGTCGGCCCGAAAGTCGGGACACGGGTGCTGCCGGTGCGTCGCTGGAATCTGTTCGATCCGCAGGTGGTCGGTTGGCTGTCGCGCAGTGGGCTGCCGGAAAATTTCGTCGATGACCTGCTGGACCTGCGGCGTACCATCGAACCGATGGCGGTGCGCTGGGCCTGTGAGCGCGCGACGGCCGATCAGGTGCAGGCGATCCGCCTGGCCTACCATGCCCTGGAGCGGGCGGTGGACAGCGGGGCCGATTACAACCGTGCCGACCAGTTCTTCCATGAGTGCATCCTCGCTGCCAGCCATAATCAATTTATTGAGCAAATGGTCCCGGCCCTGGGCGCGCTGCTGGCGGTGTCGTTCGAGGTGTCCGCCGCCGACCCGGATGAGCTGCGCCGCACGTTGCCGATCCACAAGGATATCGCCGAAGCCATCGCTGCCCGTGACGCGGCGCGGGGCGTCTGGGCCTGCATGACCTTGATCGATAACGCTGACCTGGCGATCAAGCGTTTTTACCCTAACGTCATGGCCGGGCGGACAGAGATTGCCGGGCAAGCAGGAAACAGGAGTGTTCAATGATGTGGACGGCTGTGACGGAACACCGGGCGATATTGGGGGAGGGCCCCTTCTGGGACGAGCCGACCCAAGCACTGTATTGGGTCGACATTGCCGGTAAACAGGCGCTGCGGCTGATCGGCGCGAATGTGCAAATCTGGCAGATGCCCGAGCATGTGTCCGCTTTCATTCCGACACAAAGCGGCGACGCCTTGGTGACCCTGAGCAGCGGTGTCTATCGACTCGATCTGGATTCGCCGGGACTGGAACCGAACCTGAAATTGCTGTGCATGGCCGATCCCCGGCCAGGGAATCGCGCCAACGAGGCCCGTTGCGATGCCCTGGGCCAGCTCTGGCTCGGCACCATGCAGAACAACATCGGCGAAAACGCAGAAGACCTGCCCATTGAAGGACGATTCGGGGGCCTGTTTCGCATTGGCGCCGATGGCCGGGTCATGCCGCTGCTGCGCGATCGGGGCATTCCCAACACGCTGTTATGGAGTCCTGACGGCACTACGGTGTATTTCGGCGAAAGTCTCGACGGCACGCTTTACCGACATTTCATTTATCCCGACGGCAGCCTGGCCCCCGCCGAGGTCTGGTTTGGCCCTCACCCGCGTGGCGGCCCCGACGGCTCGGCAATGGATGCCAGGGGCTATGTCTGGAATGCTCGCTGGGACGGTAGCTGCCTGCTGCGACTGGACCCGCAAGGTCAGGTTGATCGGGTGATCGAGCTGCCCGTCAGTCGTCCCACCAGCTGTGTGTTTGGTGGTGAGGACCTCAAAACACTGTACATCACCAGTGCGGCGAGCCCACTTAACCATCCACTCGACGGCGCGGTGTTGTCGATGCGAGTCGATGTACCCGGTGTGGCTTGTACGCGGTTTGCGGGCTAAATCCCAAAATATGGGATGTAAATATATATATTGAGATTGTTTGGCGAGCGGGTTTATAGTCGGTCCCATCAGCGACACGCACTCACACTAAAAAAACAAGACAGGTGAAGTGATGCAACGATTTTCCTCCGTACCGCCCGACGGCGTACGCGATTCCAAAAGCCTTTCGACCGGTCATCTCTGGATGTCCGGTTTTTGTCGTGCTTGCGGACAGGAGTCTTGAGTCATGGCCCACACCCTGTCCTTGTTACCGATGCCCGAACCCCCGAAAGGCGAACGCCTGAAAAACAAAGTTGTGCTGCTGACCGGGGCTGCCCAAGGCATTGGCGAGGCGATCGTCGCCGCGTTCGCCTCGCAGCAGGCACGCTTGGTCATCAGTGATATCCAGGCCGAGAAGGTTGAGACAGTCGCAGCCCTCTGGCGTGAACGCGGGGCGGATGTGCAGGCACTCAAAGCCGATATATCCAACCAGCAGGACCTGCATGCCATGGCCCGTCGTGCCGTCGAACTGCACGGTCGCATCGACGTTCTGGTGAACTGCGCGGGCGTGAACGTATTTCGTGACCCGCTGGAAATGACCGAGCAAGATTGGCGGCGTTGTTTCGCCATCGACCTGGATGGCGCCTGGTACGGTTGCAAGGCTGTGTTGCCGCAGATGCTTGAGCAGGGCGGGGGCAGCATCATCAATATCGCCTCGACTCATTCATCCCACATCATTCCCGGCTGTTTCCCTTACCCGGTGGCCAAGCACGGACTGCTCGGCCTGACCCGCGCATTGGGTATCGAATACGCGCCCAAAGGTGTGCGGGTGAATGCCATTGCGCCGGGTTACATCGAAACCCAATTGAATATCGACTACTGGAACGGCTTCGCCGATCCACATGCCGAACGCCAGCGTGCGCTGGATCTGCACCCGCCACGCCGAATCGGCCAGCCGATCGAAGTGGCAATGACGGCGGTGTTCCTGGCCAGCGATGAAGCACCTTTCATCAACGCCTCGTGCATCACCATCGATGGTGGACGTTCGGTCATGTACCACGACTGAATATTTCGGGATTTCAGTCGGAAACTTCGTCTGTAATCCAATCATCATACGATATGACTATTTGGACCTATGCTGTACAGCAACATGTTTGACCGCCCAGCCTGCGCATTTCCACTGATGTTGGAGCAGGGCCCTGGACGTTTTGGCTTTCAAAAAAAAAAACAAGGAGACAGCTATGAATCATCGTCGTGGGATCCGTTCCCTGTGCCGTGCCGCCCTGGCGGTTACTGCCGTCAGCCTCAGCAGCACCTTGCTGGCGGCCGAAGAAGTGAAGATCGGTTTTCTGGTCAAGCAGGCCGAAGAACCCTGGTTCCAGACCGAATGGGCGTTCGCCGAAAAGGCTGGTAAGGACCGGGGCTTCACGGTGATCAAGATCGCCGTGCCCGACGGCGAGAAGACCCTCTCGGCCATCGACAGCCTCGCCGCTAACGGCGCCAAGGGCTTCGTGATCTGCCCACCGGACGTGGCTCTCGGCCCGGCCATCGTGGCCAAGGCCAAACTCAATGACATGAAAGTGATTGCTGTGGATGACCGTTTTGTCGGCTCCGATGGCAAGTTCATGGAAGACGTGCCGTACCTGGGCATGGCCGCGTTCGAAGTGGGCCAGAAGCAAGGCGACGCGATGGCCGCTGAGGCGAAAAAGCGCGGTTGGGACTGGAAAGACACCTATGCCGTGATCAACACCTACAACGAGCTGGATACGGGCAAGAAACGTACCGACGGTTCGGTCGACGCCCTGAAGAAGGCCGGCTTTCCAGACGATCACATCCTTTATACCGCGCTGAAAACCCTCGACGTGCCGGGCAGCATGGACGCCACCAACTCGGCCCTGGTGAAACTGCCCAGCGGGGCGAAAAACCTGATCATCGGCGGCATGAACGACAACACAGTGCTGGGCGGCGTGCGCGCCACCGAAAGCGCCGGGTTCAACGCGGCCAATGTGATCGGGATCGGCATCAACGGCACCGACGCCATCGGCGAACTGAAAAAACCCAACAGCGGTTTCTTCGGTTCGATGCTGCCAAGCCCGCACATCGAAGGCTACAAGACCGCCGAGATGATGTACGAGTGGATCACCACCGGCAAAGAGCCACCGAAGTACACCGCCATGGACGAGGTGACGCTGATCACTCGGGAGAACTTCAAGCAAGAACTGGAGAAGATCGGCCTGTGGAACTGATGGTCGGTTGATTCAAAAGCGGCCCTGGCCTGACGAGTGCCGGGGTCGCTTGATCTCTGTGAGTTCGAGGTGGTTATGCAAGCGCAAACAGCGACACAGCAACACAACATGGGCGGCAGCTTGCGGTTCAACGGGATTGGTAAATCCTTTCCCGGTGTGCAGGCGCTGGCCAATATCAGTTTCGTTGCTCATCCGGGACAGGTCCATGCTTTGATGGGCGAGAACGGCGCGGGCAAGTCCACGTTGCTGAAGATCCTCGGCGGTGCCTACATCCCCAGCAGCGGCGACCTGCAGATCGGCGAGCAGACGATGGCTTTCAAAGGCACCGCCGACAGCATTGCCAGCGGCGTGGCGGTGATCCACCAGGAGCTGCACCTGGTGCCGGAAATGACCGTTGCCGAAAATCTGTTCCTGGGGCATTTGCCGGCCCGTTTCGGTCTGGTCAATCGTGGGCAACTGCGCCAGCAGGCGTTGGCGTTGCTCAAAGGCCTGGCCGACGAAATCGACCCCCAGGAAAAAGTCGGTCGCCTGTCCCTCGGCCAGCGCCAACTGGTGGAAATCGCCAAGGCCTTGTCCCGTGGCGCCCATGTCATTGCCTTTGATGAACCCACCAGCAGCCTCTCGGCGCGGGAAATCGACCGCCTGATGGCGATCATCACCCGCCTGCGGGACGAGGGCAAAGTGGTGCTGTATGTCAGCCACCGCATGGAAGAGGTGTTCCGCATCTGTAACGCGGTCACGGTGTTCAAGGACGGCCGTTATGTGCATACCTTCGAGAACATGAGCGAGCTGACCCACGATCAGTTGGTCACCTGCATGGTCGGTCGCGACATCCAGGACATCTACGATTACCGCCCTCGCGAGCGCGGCGATGTGGCGTTGCAGGTCGAGGGGCTGCTCGGCCCGGGCCTGCGTGAGCCGGTGAGTTTCCAAGTGCATAAAGGTGAAATCCTCGGCCTGTTCGGGCTGGTGGGTGCCGGCCGTACCGAGTTGCTGCGGTTGCTCAGTGGGCTGGAACGCCAAACTGACGGGCGCCTGGTTCTGCATGACCAGCAGTTGAAACTGCGTTCACCCCGGGATGCCATTGCCGCGGGCGTGTTGCTCTGCCCGGAGGATCGCAAGAAGGAAGGCATCATCCCGTTGGGCAGCGTGGGCGAGAACATCAACATCAGCGCTCGCGGCGCCCATTCCACCCTGGGGTGCCTGTTGCGGGGCGACTGGGAACGGGGTAACGCCGACAAGCAGATCAAGGCGCTGAAAGTGAAGACGCCATCGGCGGGTCAGAAAATCATGTACCTGTCTGGCGGCAATCAGCAGAAAGCGATTCTCGGTCGCTGGCTGTCGATGCCGATGAAAGTCCTGTTGCTGGACGAGCCCACGCGCGGTATCGACATCGGCGCCAAGGCCGAGATTTATCAGATCATCCACAACCTGGCGGCCGATGGCATTGCGGTGATTGTGGTGTCCAGCGATCTGATGGAAGTGATGGGCATATCCGACCGAATCCTGGTGCTCTGCGAAGGGGTTATGCGCGGCGAGCTGCCGCGTGACCAGGCCAACGAATCCAACCTGCTGCAACTGGCGCTGCCACGCCAACGCGTTGCCGACGCGGCGAACTGAGAGGTAAATCATGACCATTCAAAACAATGCACTGCCAACGGCACGCAAACCCCTGGACTTGCGGCGCTTCCTGGACGACTGGGTCATGCTGCTGGCGGCTGTCGCAATCTTTGTGCTCTGCACCCTGATGATCGACAACTTCCTGTCACCCCTGAACATGCGAGGCCTGGGCCTGGCGATTTCCACCACGGGCATCGCGGCCTGCACCATGTTGTATTGCCTGGCTTCCGGGCACTTCGACTTGTCGGTGGGCTCGGTGATTGCCTGTGCCGGTGTGGTCGCGGCGGTGGTGATGCGTGACACCAACAGCGTGTTCCTCGGCGTCAGTGCGGCGCTGGTGATGGGGCTGATCGTCGGGCTGATCAATGGCATCGTCATTGCCAAGCTGCGGGTCAATGCGTTGATCACGACGCTGGCGACCATGCAGATCGTCCGGGGCCTGGCCTACATCTTTGCCAATGGCAAGGCGGTGGGCGTGTCCCAGGAATCGTTCTTCGTGTTCGGTAACGGCCAGATGTTCGGCGTGCCGGTGCCGATCCTGATCACCATTGTCTGCTTTCTGTTTTTCGGCTGGTTGTTGAACTACACCACCTACGGGCGCAACACCATGGCCATTGGTGGCAACCAGGAGGCGGCGTTGTTGGCAGGGGTGAACGTTGATCGGACCAAGATCATCATCTTCGCCGTGCATGGTGTGATCGGTGCCTTGGCGGGTGTGATTCTGGCCTCACGCATGACCTCGGGCCAACCGATGATCGGCCAGGGCTTTGAACTGACCGTGATCTCGGCTTGCGTGTTGGGCGGGGTGTCGTTGAGCGGCGGTATCGGCATGATTCGCCATGTCATCGCCGGGGTGCTGATTCTGGCGATTATTGAAAACGCGATGAACCTGAAGAACATCGACACCTTCTACCAGTACGTCATCCGTGGCTCGATCCTGTTGCTGGCGGTGGTGATCGATCGAATGAAACAACGCTGAAATCTGCCCCGACCGGGCTGGACCCAATCGCGAGCAGGCTCGCTCCCACAGGATCTGTGCCGGATTCCGAACCCGAGCACGGCGCAGATCCCCCTGTGGGAGGCTCCGAACTCCAGTACGGCGCAGGACCCTGTGGGAGCGAGCCTGCTCGCGATGGCGTCATCCCTGACGCCAGCGATCAACCGGCCTTGCGCAGCGCTTCAACCAATTCCTGCTTACGCATCTTCGAACGTCCGGGAATGTTCTTCGCCCGGGCCTCTTTCATCAGGTTATCCACAGTCTGGGTCGCGCGGGAGGCCTTGCTGGTGCGCGGCTGACCCTCGCGGGTCTTGGCTGCGCGACGGGCCGATTCCTTGCGGTCGGTTTTCTTTTCTGCTGCCGGTTTTGTCTTCCCCGACCCACCGGAGCGTTCGCCACCGCCAGACTGCTTGTTGACCGTCGCCCAAGCACGAGCCTCGGCCTTGTCCTCGGATAACCCCTTTTTCTCATAACTTGCTTCAATGTGTTCGGCTTTGCGCTTTTGCTCGGCTGTGTATTTTTCTTTGCTTCCACGAGGCATGGGAATCTCTCCTCAAGTGTGTGAGCAGAGCCACCCGCCAGGAGCGCGTCGCTCGCTCCCTGGGGGGTTACTGGCTGGCGCCGCCCTCGGAACCCGACCCGCCGGTGGTGGTTTTCGAGCCCGTGCCGGTTTCGGCGTTATCGGGGGTATTGGAGTCCGGCGTATTCATGCCGCCCTGACGACCCGCATCGTTGCCCTGCACCCGCGGATCGGTGCCGTTGGCGGGAGGCTGACCATTGTTCAGGCCGCCACCGGTGCCATCGGTGTTCAGCTTGGGCATGCCTTCGGTTGCGGGGGAATTGGGCGCCTGTACCGGATCGGTCGGACCGGTGCCGTCGGTGGTGGCTGCGAAAGCCGCCGAAGACAGCAGCGTGGCGAATGTGAATGCAGTCAGCCTTGATGAGATCATGGTGTCGCCTCCATTTTTTAGAATGCTTGCCTGATTTTGGGCTGTCCTGAATCCGGGTTGGTGCCTGACAGGCGACGAATGGTGCCGTAGGGACCGTCACTCAAAATTTGTCTTCGAGGTGTGACGAGCGCAGCGTGGCGGCTTAGTATGGCGCTTTCAATTGGCTACAAGGCCCGTTCATGTCGATCCAGATTCGTCCTGCGCAACCCAGCGATGCGCCTCAAATCCTTGCCTTCATCACTGAACTTGCCGATTACGAAAAGGCCCGCCACGAAGTCATCGCCAGCGTGACGGACATTCAGCGCAGCCTGTTCAGCGAGGGCTCCACTGCCCATGGACTGATCTGTCTGCGTGATGGCGTGCCCATCGGTTATGCGGTGTTTTTCTTCAGTTATTCCACGTGGCTGGGCAGCAACTGCCTGTACCTCGAAGACCTGTACATCACGCCTGACCAGCGCGGCGGCGGGGCAGGGAAGACGCTGCTGCGTCACCTGGCGAAAATTGCCTGCGACAACGATTGCGGTCGCTTCGAGTGGAGCGTGCTGGACTGGAACACGCCGGCGATCGAATTCTACAAGTCCCTCGGCGCGCAACCCCAGGAAGAGTGGGTGCGCTACCGGATGGACGGCAAGGTGCTACGGGATTTCGCTAACGGCAATTGAGCACTTCATGAGTGGGCGTCGGATGCCCACTCGGCAAACCCCGGTCGTGGTTCGAGTCGTTTGCAATAAGCGGCCACGGCCAGGTAGTCCGGGCGTTCCATGGGCGTCTGGCGCCAGCGATGCACCGACAGACCGATGAGCACATCCGCGAGGGAAAAATCCGCACCGGCCACGTAGGCGCCAGTGCGGTTCAATTGATCCTCCAGCAACCCCATCTTTTCGTTCCAGCCTTTGACCCCGGCGGCGATGCGTTGTGGGTCCTGAAACTCCGGGTTCTTGCGCACCAATGCATGAAACGCATAGCCCCATGACGGGTTGAGTTCGGTCGCTTGCCAGTCCATCCACTGTTCGATTCGGGCGCGCGCGGCCGGTTCGACGGGCAGTAGATCGTTGCCTCCATACTTGCCTACAAGGTAGCGACAAATGGTGTTGGACTCCCACAGCACACCGTTTTCATCAATGATCACCGGCACTTGGGCGTTGGGGTTGAGCGCCAGGAACTCCGGATCTTGGGTGGAGGCAAAGCCGATGCCCCAGTCTTCGCGCTCGTAGGCGATCTCCAGCTCCTGACAGGTCCACAACACTTTTCTGACGTTGATCGAAGAAGTGCGGCCGAGGATTTTCAACTGTTGTCCCATCCCTTTTTCCCTGAGTTGTTTGGCGTCCGATCAGAAACGTAGCAGGGTCTTGGGCGAATGGCGATTGGCTTTGTCGTCGATGTATTTAATCCCAATATATGGGAGTGATATTTATATATTGAGATTTTGTTGCGCCCAGGTTTATAGTCCGTGCACTCACTGCCAAAAAACAAAACAGGTGAAACGGATGCAGGCGCAATTGATTGCGCTCGATTGGGGGACCACCTCATTACGGGCTTACAAACTCGCCGCCGGGGGCGAGGTGCTCGAACAGCGTTCGCTGTCGTCGGGGATCATGCAGTTGCCCTCCGGGCCGCGAACGGTGGCCGGTCAGGTGTGCATCGACGGTTTTGAACTGGCCTTCGACGAGGCGTGCGGCGATTGGCTCGACGCCCAGCCAGGCCTGCCCGTGATCGCCTGCGGCATGGTCGGCAGCGCCCAGGGCTGGCGCGAAGCGCCTTACTGCGACACACCCGCCAACGTCGCCAATCTCGGACATTCCCTACAAACCGTTCGTAGTCTTCGCGGTGTCGATGTGCACATCGTGCCGGGGGTGATCCAGCGTTCGCGGTTACCCAATGTCATGCGCGGCGAAGAAACCCAAGTGCTTGGCGCCTTGCACAGCCTGCCGGATGAAGCGGTACTGATCGGCTTGCCCGGCAGTCATTCGAAATGGGTGGAAGTGGCCGATGGCTGCATCGTGCATTTCGATACGTTCATGACCGGCGAGATCTTCGCCGTGCTCAGTGACCACAGCATTCTGGGCCGCACCCAGCAACGTGGCACGGCGTTCGATAGCCTGGCTTTTGATCGCGGCGTGCAGGTGGCGTTGTCGGTGGACGGCCAGATCGGCCCGTTGTCCACCGTGTTCAGTGCCCGCAGTCTGGGCTTGACTGGCGAACTCAGTGCCAGCGCCCAGGCGGATTACCTTTCCGGCCTCCTGATCGGTCATGAGCTGACAGCCCTGGCCACCGTGCAACGCCGACGGCGCGACACCATTCATCTGCCGACGGTGGTGTTGATCGGCAATTCTCAACTCTGCGTCCGTTATCAACGGGCCCTCGATGCCTGCGGTTTTGCCCGGGTGTCCCTGGCCGAACAGGCTACCGAACGTGGTTTGTGGCAACTGGCCGTGGCGGCCGGGCTGCTCGATTCCACCGCATCGCGTTAAACGACTGGAGGTCTGACATGCTCACACAAGCACTGGCGCACAACGGGCTGATCGCAATTTTGCGCGGTCTGCGTCCGGAAGAGGCCGCCGCTATCGGCGAAGTCCTTTATGGCGCCGGATTTCGCGTCATCGAAGTACCGCTCAATTCTCCCGAGCCGTACGAAAGTATCCGCATCCTGCGCAGTACCTTACCCGCCGATTGCCTGATCGGGGCCGGCACGGTGCTCACGCCGGAACAGGTCGAGCAAGTGAAAGCCGCCGGCGGTCAAGTCATCGTTATGCCCCATAGCGATCCTAAGGTGTTGCGGGCGGCGAAAGCCGCGGGCTTGTACCTCTCGCCCGGTGTTGCCACGCCCACCGAAGCCTTTGCCGCACTGGCCGAAGGTGCCCATGTGTTGAAGATGTTTCCGGCCGAGCAAATGGGCCCGGCGGTGGTCAAGGCCTGGCTCGCGGTATTGCCGGCCGGAACCGTGCTGGTGCCGGTGGGCGGGATTACCCCGGACAACATGGCGGTGTTCGTCGAGGCCGGCGTCAAGGGGTTCGGCCTGGGTTCCGGGTTGTTCAAGCCGGGCCTGACGGCTGACGAAGTGGCGGTGCGCGCCAAGGCCTACGTGGCCGCGTGGAATGCCTTGAACTGAAGACTTTTCCAGCGCCCCGCGCGCTGCATCTGATAAGAGAGACAACAAGATGAAAATCACCAAACTGACCACGTTTATCGTTCCACCGCGCTGGTGCTTCCTCAAGGTTGAAACCGACGAAGGCGTCACTGGTTGGGGCGAACCCGTGGTTGAAGGCCGCGCCCACACGGTGGCGGCCGCCGTTGAGGAATTGTCCGACTACCTGATCGGCAAAGACCCACGCAATATCGAAGACATCTGGACCGTGCTGTATCGCGGCGGCTTCTACCGCGGCGGCGCGATTCATATGAGCGCCCTGGCCGGTATCGACCAGGCGTTGTGGGACATCAAGGGCAAGGCCCTGGGCGTGTCAGTCAGCGATTTGCTTGGCGGGCAGGTACGCGACAAGATCCGCGTGTATTCGTGGATCGGCGGCGACCGCCCGGCGGACACCGCCCGAGCGGCGAAAGAAGCTGTGGCGCGGGGTTTCACGGCGGTGAAGATGAACGGCACCGAAGAACTGCAGTTTCTCGACACCTTTGAAAAGGTCGACCTGGCCCTGGCCAATGTCGCGGCGGTACGGGATGCAGTCGGGCCGAACGTCGGTATTGGCGTGGACTTCCACGGTCGGGTGCACAAGCCGATGGCCAAGGTGCTGATGAAGGAGCTCGATCCGTACAAGCTGATGTTCATCGAAGAACCGGTGCTCAGTGAGAACTACGAAGCCCTGAAGGAATTGGCGCCGCTGACCAGCACGCCCATTGCCTTGGGTGAGCGGTTGTTCTCGCGTTGGGATTTCAAGCGTGTACTCAGCGAAGGCTACGTGGACATCATCCAGCCGGATGCGTCCCACGCCGGCGGCATCACCGAAACCCGCAAGATCGCCAACATGGCCGAGGCCTACGACGTGGCGCTGGCACTGCACTGCCCGCTGGGCCCGATCGCCCTGGCGGCGTGCCTGCAACTGGATGCGGTTTGCTACAACGCGTTCATCCAGGAGCAGAGCCTGGGCATCCATTACAACGAGAGCAACGACCTGCTGGATTACATCAAGGATCCGCGGGTGTTCGACTATGACAAGGGTTTCGTGAAAATCCCTAACGGTCCAGGCCTGGGCATCGAGATCAATGAGGAGTACGTCATCGAACGCGCCGCCATCGGCCACCGCTGGCGCAACCCGATCTGGCGCCATGCCGATGGCAGTTTTGCTGAGTGGTGAGTGGGTTCTGATTTCACCCGATCCCCTTGTGGGAGCGAGCCTGCTCGCGATGGCGATTTGTCCGCTGCACATGAGTCAACTGACACACCGTCATCGCGAGCAGGCTCGCTCCCACATTTGATCTCCCCTGCTGGGAGATCCGCTCAACGTCCCCGTTTCCTCAATAAACATAAAAAGAGGCACCTCACATGCAAGCGCACACCCTGAGCGCGCAAGCGTCGTTGGTGACGCCCAGCCGCAAGCGTTTTTTCATCATGGTCCTGCTGTTTATCACCGTGGTGATCAACTACCTGGACCGCAGCAACCTTTCGATCGCCGCCCCCGCGCTGACCAGTGAGCTGGGCATCGATCCGATCCACGTCGGGCTGATTTTCTCGGCGTTCGGCTGGACCTACGCCGCCATGCAGATCCCCGGCGGCTGGCTGGTGGATCGGGTGCCCCCGCGTATTCTGTATAGCGTTGCACTATTGCTGTGGTCGGTGGCCACGGTGATGCTCGGTTTTGCCGCCAGCTTCATCGCGTTGTTCGTCCTGCGCATGGCGGTTGGCGCCCTGGAGGCACCGGCCTACCCGATCAATAGCCGCGTGGTGACCACCTGGTTTCCTGAGCGCGAACGGGCCACGGCCATTGGTTTCTACACCTCGGGGCAGTTCGTCGGGCTGGCCTTCCTGACGCCGGTATTGGCGTGGCTGCAACACGCCTTCGGTTGGCACATGGTATTTGTCGCCACGGGCGCGGTGGGCATCATCTGGGCGGTGATCTGGTACGCGGTGTATCGCGAACCGCGGGATTTCAAAGGGGTCAACGCCGCCGAGATCGAACTGATCCGCGAAGGCGGCGGGTTGGTGGATATCCAGGCCGATACAGCCAAGGCCAAGGCCAAGTTCAGTTGGGCGGACCTGGGGATCGTCCTGACCCAGCGCAAGCTGTGGGGCATTTACCTGGGCCAGTTCTGCCTGAATTCCACACTGTGGTTTTTTCTGACCTGGTTCCCGACCTACCTGGTGAAATATCGCGGCATGGACTTCATCAAGTCCGGCCTGTTGGCGTCATTGCCGTTCCTCGCCGCGTTTGTCGGTGTGTTGTGTTCCGGGTTCTTCTCCGACTGGTTGATCCGTCGCGGTTCCACGGTGGGGTTCGCCCGCAAGCTACCGATCATCGGCGGGCTGCTGATCTCTACGGCGATCATCGGCGCCAACTTCGTTGAGTCGACACCGTTGGTGATCGCTTTCCTGGCCCTGGCGTTCTTCGGCAATGGCCTGGCGTCGATCACCTGGTCGCTGGTCTCGACCCTGGCGCCCGCGCGGTTGCTTGGCTTGACGGGCGGGGTGTTCAATTTCATCGGTAACCTGGCGGCCATCGCCACGCCCATCGTCATCGGTTTCCTCGCCAGCGGCGATTCGTTTGCCCCGGCCATCACCTATATCGCCGTGCTGGCGTTGATTGGCGCGCTGTCCTACATCCTGCTGGTAGGGAAGGTCGAGCGCATCGAGTTGTAGTCCGACGGGGCGGGCGACCATAATGCCGCCCGTTCCCCGCTCACTGTTGAAGGCCGGATATGCAGCAAGACGATCCAAAAATCACCAAGGACGCGGCGCCCACAGGCACCCAGACACTGCTGCGTGGTCTGGGTGTGGTCCAGGCGGTCGCCAGCGGCGCCCGTGACCTGAAGGAAATCGCCCGGTTGATCGGCACCACCCGTAGCACCACCCATCGCCTGGCCAGTTGCCTGGTGGATGAGCGCTACCTGCGGGTGGTGCCGCAAGTGGGTTATCTGTTGGGGCCGAAGCTGATCGAGCTGGGTTTTCAGGCCCGGGAAGAGTTGCCGTTGGTGAGCCTGGCGGGGCCGTACCTGGACGAGTTGTCGGCGCTCACCGGTGACACTGTTCACCTGGCGATTCGCGAGGGCGACGAGGTGTTGTACCTGCTGAAAAATCCAGGGCGCAATGGCCCGGAAATGCGTTCGCGCGTGGGCCATCGCATGCCGCTGGCGCGTACCGGGATCGGTAAGGCGCTGATGCTCGATGATTCTCAGGAACAATGGAAAAGGCTGTATGAAATCAGCTTGCCGGCGGGAGGGAAGAATCAGTTCTGGCCCCAGCATCAGGAGCAATCCTGGGAGCAGTTCCAGCAGCGGATGGTGGAGTATGTAGCGGGTGGTTATGCCTTCGATCTGGAAGACAACGAGCCGTCGATTCGTTGCGTGGCGGCGCCGATCCGAGACGCCGGCAAGCGCATCGTCGCCGGTATCAGCATCGCCAGCACCGTACCGTATATGCCGCTGGAAAAAATGGCCGAGCTGATTCCCCTGGTCAAAGGGGTCACAGCCCGGCTGTCGGCGGAACTAGGCGCGAAGGTCTGACGAACGTCAGGCTTTGAGCGTCGCCATGTCGATGACGAAGCGGTACTTCACGTCGCCTGCGATCATGCGGCTGTAGGCCTCGTTGATCTGGCGGATGTCGAGCATTTCAATGTCGCAGCTGATGTTGTGTTCGGCGCAGAAATCCAGCACTTCCTGGGTTTCGGCAACACCGCCGATCAGCGAGCCGGCCAGGACCCGACGGCCCATGATCAGTTTGGCCGCGTGTACCGGCGGATCGATCGGCTCGACCAGACCCACCAGGATATGCACGCCGTCGAAACGCAAGGTGTCGAGGTAGGGATTGAGGTCGTGCTGCACCGGAATGGTGTCCAGCAGGAAGTTGAAGCGCCCGGCGGCAGCAGCCATCTGCGCGGCGTCGGTGGACACGATCACGTGGTCCGCACCTTGGCGACGGGCTTCTTCAGCCTTGCTCGCCGAGCGGGTGAACAGCGTCACTTCCGCGCCCATGGCCTTGGCGAACTTGATGCCCATGTGGCCGAGGCCGCCCATGCCCAGCACGCCGACCTTGTCACCGGCCTTCACGCCATAGTGCTTGAGGGGCGAGTAGGTGGTGATGCCAGCGCAGAGAATCGGTGCGGCGCCGGCCGGGTCGAGGGTTTCCGGGATGCGCAGCACAAAGTGTTCGCTGACCACGATGCTGTTGGAGTACCCGCCCATGGTGTGGCCGCCGCTGATACGGTCCGGGCTGGCGTAGGTCTGCGTCATGCCTTGGTAGCAGTATTGTTCCAGGTCCGCGCGACAGGCTTCGCACTCGCGGCAGGAGTCGACCATGCAGCCAACGCCCACCAGGTCGCCAATCTTATAGCGGGTGACATTCGCACCGACGGCGGTGACTTTTCCGACGATCTCATGGCCGGGCATCAACGGGTAAACGGCAATGCCCCATTCATTGCGGGCCTGGTGGATGTCGGAATGGCATACGCCACAGTAGAGAATGTCGATCGCCACATCGTCGGCTCGCGGGCTGCGGCGTTCGAACTTCATTGGGGCGAGGGGAGTGGTGGCCGATTGGGCGGCATATCCGATAGCAGTGTACATAATGGACCTCGCTAAGCAGTGAACGGTGAGGTGGACCATTGTGGGAGTCATGTCGCTTCGCGGCGATGGCGATTCCTACGCGTGTCGTGCCTATTCCTCCGACATTGGCTATGGTTTGATCCTACGAAGCATTAGACCTGCGATGATGCTTTCATCCCTTTTTTCGTGAAGTTTTTCCCATGTTGTTGACCCGTCATCTTGATGCCAATGCCCCTTTGGTCTCGCTGATTGAACCCCTGGCGACCCGCGACGGATTCGTGCCCACGCAGTTGCCGGGCGTACAGGTGCTCAGGGCCAGCCAGGACGTTGCCCGTGGTCCACAGCTCTACGAGCCGAGTCTGGTGATCATTGTCCAGGGCAGCAAACTGGCGTTCCTGGGGCCACGCACGCTGGAGTACGGTGCGGGGCATTATTTGATCCAGGCGCTGCCGGTGCCGTTCGAATGCGAAACCTACGCCATGCCCAATGCTCCGTTGCTGGGGGTTTCCGTGGCAATCGATCGGGCGATACTGGGGGAGCTGGTGCTGGCCATGGGACTGGTGCCGGGGCGCAGCCTTGCGCCGCAGACCCCGGAGTCGATGACGTGTGCGGTGCTCGATGACGCCATGCGTGGATGTGTCGAGCGCTTGTTGCACTGCCTGCACGATCCGTTGGAATGCCAGGTCATGGGGCAGGCGCGGCTGCGGGAGCTGCTGTTTGTCGCCTTGCGCGGGCCCCAGGCCGACGTACTGCGCGCGCTGGTGGAGCAGCAAGGACAGTTTGCCCGGATTGCCGCTGCCCTGAGCCATCTGCACGCGCATTTCACCGAGCCGTTGAACGTCGAGACGCTGGCCAGTTGCGCGAACATGAGTGCTTCGACCTTCCATGAGCATTTCAAACGCAGCACGCTGTTGTCGCCGGTGCAGTACCTCAAACGACTGCGTCTGCTCAAGGCTCAGCGGTTGCTGCTGATCGAGGGCATGGGCGTGGCCCAGGTTGCGCACCAGGTGGGGTATCAGAGTTCGTCGCAGTTCAGCCGGGAGTACAAGCGTTACTTCGAGCGCAGTCCCGGGGAAGAGCGCGTCGCTTGATCACTCAGGATTCCTTGTGGGAGCGGGCCTGCTCGCGATAGCGCCTTGTCATTCAAGATGAATGTCGACTGACGCGCCGCTATCGCGAGCAGGCTCGCTCCCACATGGGTTCGGTGTGGTTGACAGAATCGCAGGCAACAAAAAGGCCCCCATGTCGGGAGCCTTGATGTTCAGCGAATCGGCTTACATATTCGGGTAAGTCGGCCCGCCGGCGCCTTCCGGCGAAACCCAGGTGATGTTCTGTGCAGGGTCCTTGATGTCGCAGGTCTTGCAATGAACGCAGTTCTGGGCGTTGATCTGGAAGCGCTTCTCGCCGTCTTCCTGGGTCACCACTTCGTACACCCCGGCCGGGCAATAGCGTTGGGCCGGTTCGTCATACAGCGGCAGGTTCTTGCTGATCGGGATGCTCGGGTCGGTCAGCTTCAGGTGGCAGGGCTGTTCTTCTTCATGGTTGGTACCGGAGATGAACACCGAGCTGAGTTTGTCGAAGCTGATCTTGCCGTCCGGTTTCGGGTAGTCGATCTTTTTGCAGTCAGCCGCCAATTTCAGGCAGGCGTAGTCCGGTTTGGTGTCATGCAGGGTGAACGGCAGCTTGCCGGCGAAGATGTTCTGGTCGAGCCAGTTGAAGCCGCCGCCGATGATAGCGCCGTACTTGTGAATCGCTGGGCCGAAGTTACGACTGGCGAACAGCTCTTCGTACAGCCAGCTGTTCTTGAAACTGTCGACGTAGGCGGTCAGTTCATCGCCGCCTTCGGATTCGGCGAACAGGCGATCGGCCACCGCTTCGGCGGCGAGCATGCCGGACTTCATGGCGGTGTGGCTGCCTTTGATCTTGGCGAAGTTCAGGGTGCCGAGGTCGCAACCGATCAGCGCGCCGCCCTTGAAGACCATTTTCGGCAGCGAATTCAGGCCGCCCTTGCAGATGGCACGCGCACCGTAGCTGACGCGCTTGCCGCCTTCCAGGTACTGCTTGAGCACCGGGTGATGCTTGAGGCGCTGGAACTCGTCGAACGGCGACAGGAAAGTGTTGCTGTAGGACAGATCGACGATCAGGCCGACGACCACCTGGTTGTTTTCCAGGTGATAAAGGAAAGAGCCCCCGGTATTTTCGGTGCCCATGATGTCCAGCGGCCAGCCGGCGGTGTGCACCACCAGGCCCGGTTGATGCTTGGCCGGGTCGATTTCCCAGATTTCCTTCAGGCCGATGCCGTAGTGCTGGGCGTCGGCGTCGCTGTCCAGGTTGAAGCGCTTGATCAGTTGCTTGCCGATATGACCACGGCAGCCTTCGGCGAACAGCGTGTATTTGCCACGCAGTTCCATACCAGGGGTGTAGAGGCCTTCTTTCGGCTTGCCTTCACGGTCGACACCGAGGTCGCCGGTAATGATCCCGCGTACGACGCCGTTCTCGTCGAACAGCGCTTCCTGGGCGGCGAAGCCCGGGTAGATTTCCACGCCCAGGTTCTCGGCCTGCTGAGCCAGCCAGCGGCACAGGTTGCCCAGGGAAATAATATAGTTGCCTTCGTTGTGCATGGTCTTGGGCACAAAGAAGTCAGGGATTTTGCTCGCGGTCTCGGCGTTTCTCAGGACAAAAATGTCATCGCGCACGACGGGCGTGTTCAACGGTGCGCCGAGTTCTTTCCAGTCCGGGAACAGTTCGTTCAGGGCGCGGGGTTCGAATACCGCACCGGAGAGAATGTGCGCACCGACTTCGGAGCCTTTTTCGACCACGCAGACGCTGATTTCCTTACCGGCTTCGGCGGCCTTCTGTTTCAGTCGGCAAGCGGCAGACAGGCCAGCGGGGCCGGCACCGACGATGACCACGTCGAATTCCATGTATTCGCGTTCCACAGGCTATCTCCTACTCAAGGCTCAACAGTTTTTTCTAATTGGAGGTTTGGCGTTGCATCCACGATCTGCTTCGCGAAATCGACGAAAGCGGCAATGAATGACCCGCGGTTCTCTCTTAAGCGGCGCATTATATCTACACCACTCTCAGGGTCCAATACAAACGTTTGTTTGAAATAGCCGCAGGCCAGATAAATCACTGACGTACGGCTTATGACTGACCATTTTGCCGTATTGACCGGAATGGGCGTTCCGGTCAAGATACGGGCGGTTTTGCGCTCGCCGTAGGCTGACTGTTGGTTCCAAGAGCACCTCTAAAGACAGGGCGAAGGCAGCACAAAGTGACGTATTGCGTGGTTCGGACGCGCAGTTTACACGCCGCGATAATGAATGACTCGTCGGTCATCACTGACGAACGGTCTTCACTCCCGTGAGCAAGGTCATGTGTGGTTCATGCCGGCGTTTTTAGAGGTGCCCTTGCGCCCATGAGCATCAACCGCCAGGTTCGCCTAGGCGACTTTCTTTTCACCGGAGAGTAACGAGGAATCCATGAAGGTTCTTGTAGCTGTCAAACGAGTGGTCGACTATAACGTCAAGGTTCGCGTCAAGGCGGACAACTCCGGCGTCGACCTCGCCAACGTCAAGATGTCGATGAACCCTTTCTGCGAAATCGCCGTAGAAGAAGCCGTACGCCTGAAAGAAAAAGGCGTGGCGACAGAGATCGTCGTCGTCTCCATCGGCCCGACCACTGCCCAGGAGCAACTGCGTACCGCGCTGGCGCTGGGTGCTGATCGCGCCATCCTCGTCGAATCCGCCGAAGACCTGACTTCCCTGGCCGTGGCCAAGCTGCTCAAGGCCGTTGTCGACAAGGAACAGCCACAGCTGGTGATCCTCGGCAAGCAGGCCATCGACAGCGACAACAACCAGACTGGCCAGATGCTCGCGGCATTGAGCGGCTACGGTCAGGGCACGTTCGCGTCCAAAGTTGAAGTGTCCGGCGACAGCGTTGCCGTGACTCGCGAAATCGACGGCGGCGCGCAGACTGTTTCCCTGAAACTGCCGGCCATCGTCACCACCGACCTGCGTTTGAACGAGCCGCGTTATGCGTCCCTGCCAAACATCATGAAAGCCAAGAAGAAGCCGCTTGAAGTGCTGACTCCGGACGCTTTGGGCGTTTCCACCGCCTCCACCAACAAGACCCTCAAAGTCGAAGCGCCGGCTGCACGCAGCGCGGGCATCAAGGTCAAGTCGGTGGCTGAACTGGTCGAGAAACTGAAAAACGAAGCGAAGGTAATCTGACATGACTATCTTGGTAATCGCCGAACACGATAACAAGGCGTTGGCTCCGGCCACGCTGAACACCGTTGCTGCCGCTGCGAAAATCGGTGGTGATGTCCACGTTCTGGTGGCCGGTCAAGGCGTTGGCGCCGTGGCTGAAGCCGCTGCGAAAATCGCGGGTGTGGCAAAAGTGTTGTCGGCCGACAACGCTGCCTATGCGCACCAGTTGCCGGAAAACGTTGCACCGCTGGTGGCCGAGCTGGGCAAGGGCTACAGCCACATCCTGGCTGCCGCCACGTCCAACGGCAAAAACATCCTGCCGCGCGTTGCCGCTGCGCTGGACGTCGACCAGATCTCCGAGATCATTTCGGTGGAAAGTGCCGACACCTTCAAGCGCCCGATCTATGCCGGTAACGCCATTGCTACCGTGCAGTCCAATGCTGCGGTCAAGGTCATCACCGTACGTGCTACCGGTTTCGACCCGGTTGCCGCCGAAGGTGGCTCCGCTGCTGTTGAAGCGGTGGCTGCTGCTCACGACGCCGGTATCTCCAGCTTCGTCAACGAAGAACTGGCCAAGTCCGATCGTCCGGAACTGACCGCTGCCAAGATCGTCGTTTCCGGCGGGCGTGGCATGCAGAACGGTGACAACTTCAAGCACCTGTACGCCCTGGCCGACAAGCTGGGCGCCGCCGTCGGTGCTTCCCGCGCCGCGGTCGACGCAGGTTTTGTACCTAACGACATGCAGGTCGGCCAGACCGGCAAGATCGTTGCGCCACAGCTGTACATCGCCGTCGGTATCTCCGGCGCGATCCAGCATCTGGCCGGCATGAAAGACTCCAAGGTGATCGTCGCGATCAACAAGGACGAAGAAGCGCCGATCTTCCAGGTGGCTGACTATGGCCTGGTAGCGGACTTGTTCGAAGCCATCCCTGAGCTGGAGAAGCTGGTCTAATCCGGCGTCTTCACTTATAAAGAGCCCGGCCCTTTGGCCGGGTTTTTTATTATCTGCACGTTGTTGTCACTGCAAGGGGAGCATATCGCCATGGATCTTCGCCGTTTGGCTGGCGTGTCGTTGCTGTGGGCGCTGGCCGTCGTGCCAGGTCTGTCTGTCGCCGCCGGCAAGTGTGAACGTCTGATCGCCACCGGTAGCCCGGATGCGCCGCCCTACCTGTGGCAAGACCCCCAGGATCCCAAACACCTGATCGGTGCCAGCGCCGACCTGCTGGCGCAAGTGGCGACGGAGCTGGGGATCAAGATCGAATTGCTCTATGCCGGCAAGCGTGCTCAGGCCCTGGACGAAGTGCGCAGCGGACGCATGGACCTGCTCGTCGACGCCGCGCTGACCATCAGCGAGCTTGAAACCCTGGACTATGTTCATCCGCCCTTGCTGAATAACGATTACCTGGTGTGGACCCGCAAGGATTCGACATTGGTGATCGCTCAGCCCGAGGACCTTCATGGTCATCCCGGGGCATTGTCGCAAAAGGCGCGAATGACCCAGGCATTTGGCGTATTTGCCGAGCAGCAATTGTCCCTGACCCGTACCCCCAACCTGACTGAAGCCTTTCAGAAACTGCTGCTGGGGGAGGTGGAGTATGTCCTGGCAGGGCGTTACTCGGGCCTGGCGATGGCCCAGACATTGGGCATGGCCAATGACCTGCAGGCCGCGCCGCAACCAGTGGATACCCCGGGGCTGTTCCTCGCGGTTTCCCATAACTCCGCCTGCAATGACCCATGGTTGCGCGGACAGCTGGCGCAAAAGATGACAGAATTGGCCGCGTCCGGCCTGACGGAGGCTGTGTTGCAGCGCAATATCGAGCGTTGGAAAACACAGTTGCAGCCACCTGTTGGTGCCCCAAAACAGTAGGGAACATTAGTGACTATTCGACCTCTTTTCGCTGCCCTGGCCGTACTGGCTCTGGCGGGTTGCGCAGCCGATCCGGCGCCGAATGAACAGATTCGCCTGACTGAACAGGCGCTGGAGCAAGCCCGCGCCGTGGGCGCCACATCCGAAGAAGTGCCCGAGTTGAAACTCGCCGAAGAAAAGTTCGCCCGCGCCCAGTCCAACATGGCCGACGAGTCGTTCAAGAAGGCCCGCATGCGCGCTGAGCAAGCCGAACTGGATGCACGCCTGGCCGAAGCGAAGGTGCTGACCCTCAAGGGCGAGGAACACCTGAACGTGCTTAACACCCGCATCGAGCGCTTGCGCAAACAGTTGAGAGATGATGCCCAATGAAGCAGTCCCAAGTATTTGGCGGCCTGATTCTCGCGGGCCTGGCCAGCTTGTACGGTTGCGCGGGTCAGCGCAGCGAAGTGGCGCTGGAAAAGGCAGGTGCCGACTTCCAGAAGGTCAAGGAAGACTCCAACGTATTGCGAGCCGCGCCCAAGGATGTCATCCGCGCCGGTGAATCCCTGGCCCGGGCCGATCGCTTGTCCAGCTACTGGGGCAGCAGCGAAGATGTGCTGCATTACGCCTACCTGAGCCAGCGCTACAGTGAGATTGCCCGTGAGCACAGCAATCAGGTGCTCAATGAAGAGCGCGCGGCGAAGCTCGAACTGGAGCGCCAGCGCCTGCAATTGGCCCTGCGCGAGTCCAAGTTGCTGAGTGTCCAGCAACAGGGCAAGTGGCTTGAAGAGCAGATCATGGCGATGGCGACCACCCAGACCGATCGCGGCCTGGTGATGACGCTCGGTGACGTGCTGTTCGACACCGGCCAGGCGCAGTTGAAGAACTCGGCAAACCGGGTGGTGCTCAAGATCGTGCAATTCTTGCAGCTCAACCCCAAGCGTGTGGTGCGCATCGAAGGTTACACCGACAGCACCGGCGGCAAGCAGGAAAACCTCAAGCTGTCCCATAGCCGGGCCCAGGCGGTGGCGGACGTGCTGGTGGACCTGGGGATCGACGAAAAGCGCATTCAGGTCGAAGGCTACGGTGATGAGTTCCCGGTCGACGTCAACGCTTCCGAGCGTGGTCGGGCACAGAACCGTCGGGTTGAAATTGTGTTCTCCGACGAGAAAGGCCAGCTCGGCGCCGCCCGCTAAGGGCTGCGTTGCTGGAAAACCCGGCCCCTTCAGAGGCGCCGGGTTTTTTTGGGCCTGCGAATCAGTGATTCATGAGTACAGTTGGGGGCTGTCACTGCCCTCTAGGGTCGGGTAATCTGGCAACTGTCCCAGTACACTTCTAAACTGTTCCGGTACTATCTCTCACAAAAATAAAATGCCCGTGAAATCGAGTGCTGCGTCATGACCAACCTCTTGCTCTATCAACGTATTGCCCAACAACTGGCTGAAGACATCCGGCGCGGTGTGTATCAGCCCGGCGAACGTGTGCCTTCGGTGCGCAAGATGAGCTCGCAGCTCAACGTCAGCCATGCGACGGTGCTGCAGGCCTACGCCAACCTTGAAGATCAGGGGCTGATCCGTGCGCGGCCGCAGTCCGGTTACTACGTGCATCAAACCCCGGCCCTGACGGCGCCGACGCCGGACATCGCGCGGGTCGAGCGTCCGGGGCTGGTCACGCGCAGCAGCATCATCCAGCAGGTGTTGGTTGAGTCGCGCCGCGAAGGGGTATTTCCCCTGGGCGCGGCGGTGCCGAGCGTCGACTACCTGCCTGTACGAGCGCTGCACCAGCAACTGGCCAAGGTCACGCGCTTCCACAGCCCGCGGGCGTTCAGCTACATGTTCAGCCCGGGCTTCGAACCCTTGCGCCGCCAAGTGGCGATTCGCATGCGCGATGCCGGGGTCGTGGTGGATCCCTCCGAGGTGGTGATCACTCACGGTTGCGTGGATGCGCTGCAAATGTCCTTGCGGGTGCTGACCCGGCCAGGAGACCTGATCGCCGCCGAGTCGCCGACCTACTACGGCTTGCTGCAACTGGCGGATCTGCTGGGCCTCAAGGTCATCGAGATCCCCAGCGACCCGGTCACCGGCATGAGCCTGGAAGCCCTGCAACTGGCGGCCAATCAGTGGTCGATCAAGGCGCTGGTGCTGACCACGCGCTTGAGCAATCCCCTCGGTGGGACGATGCCCGAGGAGCGGCAAAAGCAACTGTTGCGCCTGGCCTCGGATTTCGACATCCAGATCGTTGAAGACGATATTTATGGCGAGTTGATGTTCGAGCAGGGACGCACCAAGGCGCTCAAGGCCTATGACCGGTTGGACCGAGTCATTTACTGTTCGAGTTTTTCCAAGACGTTGTCACCGGGCGTGCGCATTGGTTGGATGATTGCCGGTAAATTCCAGCAGGAAATCCAACGGCTCCAGACCTTCAGCACGCATTCGGCATGCAGCGTCACGCAGATGGGCATCGCGGCGTACCTGGAAAATGGCGGCTATGATCGGCACTTGCGTTATATCCGCCAGGAGTACCGCAAAAACCTCAGTGCCTTTCAGTTGGCAGTGCAGCAATACTTTCCCGAAGGTACGCAAATGAGCCGGCCTAATGGAGGCTTCATTCTGTGGGTCAGTCTGCCGGGGCGGGTCAACACCCAGGAGTTGCATGTACGGGCGTTGCAGCAAGGTATCAGCATTGCACCAGGGCTGATTTTCAGTAACACCGAACAGTTCAACCATTGCATCCGCCTCAATTGCGGCACGCCTTGGAACCGCGAGGCTGAACGGGCCTTGATGACGCTAGGCCTGCTGGCCACCCAACTGTGCCAGGAGACCGCCAGCGGTTTTTGATAGAAACTGGCGGCTCCTGCCTGATAGGCTTGTCAGCGGCTGAGTAACAGGCGAGCATGGGGATCTCTGCCGTAAGTGCCGTAGTGTCTATGAAAGCCATTGCTCCTGCCGCCTGGGTTTTGATCGGCCTGTTGACTGCCTTCCATTCGGAAGGTGTCGTGGCTGCGTCGGCGCAGGAGAAACCGGCCGCCAGTGCGACTAAAAGCGCCTCGAAGAAAAAACCGGCAGTTGTTAAAAAAGCGCCGGCTAAAAAAGCTGCGGTAGCGAAGAAAAAACGGGCCCCTGTCGCCTCCAAGAGTCAATCTGCCCGCGAGGTCGCCAAAACCCGGTTACCGCCGGCCAAGCTGGATTTGAGCCTGCCTCAAGACATGGTCGAGGATCTGCAGCCTCCGGGGGCGGTGCCGTTACCCAAGCGTGAGCCTTTGTTGCCCTCCATGTTTGGGGAAAAACCGGGACCGTTTCAACTCAATGGCCGTTTGCTGAGCAATGAAATGCAATTGCCATTGCGCAATCAAGAGCGCAATGAAGTCGAAGGCGCGGCGTTGGATTTCGAATTCAAGCAGTAATCCTCCCATCTCGCCGCTGGCTGTAGGGTCATCCTGGCGTACAAGAAAAAACACACGGACGGTAATTTAAAACGAGTGTTTTAGCCGTTACTCTGTGTTCTGTTACTAATCATTACTTGTCGTGAGGATGTTGTCGTCATGAAATGCCGCGAAGGCTGTGGCGCCTGCTGCATCGCCCCTTCCATCAGTTCGCCGATTCCTGGCATGCCCGACGGCAAGCCGGCGGGCGAACGTTGTGTGCAGCTGTCAGTCGATAACCTGTGCCAGATATTCGGCCAGCCGGAGCGACCGAGGGTGTGCTCGGCGTTCGAGGCCGACATCGAGGTCTGCGGCAACAGCTCTGAAGACGCCATCCGGCTGATCGGTTGGTGGGAGCAAATCACGGCAGCGTAATGGGCCAGTTCGGAACTTCGATAACAAGGAAAAAACTATGGGTTCGCTGCATCGTATGGCTGTGTTGTGTGGTTTGACCGTGCTGCTGGCAACGGCTACCGCCCAGGCAGAAGACTGGAAAGTCGCCAAGGAAGAGGATGGCATCAAGGTTTCCCTCAGTGAAGTGGCCGGTTCCAAGTACAAGGCCTACCAAGGCGTGACCGTCATGAAAACCACCATGGCCAAGCTGCAAGCGCTTCAGGAAGACGTTTCGGCTGCCTGTGCCTGGATTCACGAATGCAAGAGCCAGGAGCTGCTCAAGCATGAAGGGGACCAGAGCTGGACCTACACCCAGTTCAACACGCCCTGGCCGGTTACCCCGCGGGACTCGGTGTTGCAAGTGACCACCGTCAAAGGTGCCGATGGCAGCCTGACCCGCAACCTCAAGGGCGTGCCAACCTACCGGCCTGAAAAAAAGGGTTTTGTGCGGGTCACTCAAGTTGAAGGCTTCTGGAAATTCACGCCCAAGGACGCCGGTCAGGTCGAAGTGATCTATCAGGTCCACACCGAACCAGGTGGCGATGTTCCTTCCTGGCTGGCCAACAAGTTCGTGGTGGATGCGCCGTTCAATACGTTGAAAGCCTTGAAAGCACGTGCCGAGAAATAATCGCCGACGCTGCATGAAAAACCGCCCGTGAGGCGGTTTTTTTTATGGCAGCCGTCCAACGACTGAGCGGAACGATTGTTCAGCCCTGAATGTCGAGATAGAGGTAAGCCAGGCCCTGAATTGATCGAGGAGACACCGATGCAAAAGTGGGAAATCACTTTCGTTGATGATCACGGCGAAGCCATCGCCGAGCGGTTCGACTATGAACAGGAGCCCACGATGGAGCAGGCTGCGCAGTTGATTCGCCAAAAGCTGCTCCCCGTACCCGCCAAGCTTGATCTCAATGACCTGGAGGGCCGCACCGCAGACCCTACGGTCAAGAATCTCAAATCCCAGCACAGTATCGAAATCATCAGCATTACACCGATTTCATGAAGTCACTGCCTGGCCCCGCTTGGCAGTGACCACTACTTGCAGCTACTCTGCAATTGAGATCAGCGAAAGGATCGCTTAGGTCCGGTCTTGTCAGCTACATGCTTGTGTCCCGACGGTAATTTGATGCCGTATCGCTGCAACCCAAGGGTTGCCCGCACGGGAAGACGGAAAGTCTATCCATCGGTTTGAGGAGGACGTTTCATGAGCACAGCCTATCAAGAAGACATCAGCACCAGTGTGCTTCGCCGCATGAAAGAAGGCGGTTTCGATTTCTCACAATTCCATCCCATCGAGTTCTACGCCATTTTCCCGGATGAGGAGCGGGCGCGCAGGGCGGCAGGTCAATTTCGGGGTGAGTCATTGAATGCACAGATCAGCGCACGGGATGACGGCGCCTGGTCATTGGAGTTGAGCCGGGTGATGTACGCCACCTACGATGACATTGGAGACTTCGAACAAAACTTCGAGGCGGTAGTGGAACCTTTGGGTGGCATCATCGAGGGGTGGGGCGTCAAACAGGAAATACGGCGCCTGCACGCCTGACCGTTCATTCACGCAACCCGAGCAACGGCTGACCCATGTGTCGGCCGTTTTCATAGGTGTGCTCCCACCGGGTCACCTCAGGCACAAAACCGACTTCATGGGGCCAACGGCTGTTTACGCCCCGCCATGTGCTTGAGATACCCCACCAGCAGATCCAGCTCCGCATCCGGCAGCACGGTGGCCGAGAACGCCGGCATCTTCCCTTGGGGCCAGCGACGCAGGCTTTGTGGGTCGCGGATATAGCGCTTGAGGAAATCCCCGGAAAAGTACTCGGTAGGATTGAAGGGGATGTTCAGGTCCGGGCCAAACTGCGCGTCGCCTGCGCCGTTGAGCCGATGGCAAGCCAGGCAGTTTTTCTGGAACAGTTCAAAGCCCTTATAGACCGGGTCATCCTGGGTCACCGTGGGTGCTGGCAGCAGGGCAGGGAAGCGCTCGGCTACCGCTGACAGGCGCTTGATGGTCGCCACCGCGTACGGCCATTGTTCGGGGCTGATGTGACCTGCCTGGGGGGTGGTCCAGACCAGATAGAAGGGCCCGGCGCTGCCCTTGCCTTCACCCAGTGGGGGCCAGGGGTGGGCCGGGTCTTCGATCGCCAGCCAGGCTCGCGCGCCGTTTGTGTTGAGTAACGGTGCTGCGGGCAATTCGGCGGCAAATCCGTCCAGCGCCACGGCCTGGAGATGGTCGTCGGGCTCGACGCCAGTCAACAGCGCTGTCAGCGGCACGGCGCGATAATTCATCGGCTTTTTGTAGGAAACGTCTTCAGCGATCTGGATCGTTCGGGCTTCAGGATGCTGGAGCAGTTCTTCGGTTTGCCAGGTACGGGCAGTCGTGCCCAGCTCCAGCACCAGCTGCGCGGCAAACAAGGGCGTGCTGAGCAGCAGCGCGCCGAACACAATGAGAGCTTTCACGAGGGTCGTCTTCCATGTCGAGGGAGTGCCGCAAAGGTTGGCACAGCCACCGCGACTCGAACAACGAACTCGTCACATTTTTTGATGATACAAGCGCTACCGCTTGCCGATGGTACAGGCACCCGCGCGCCGGATTCAGCCGATCACCTTGGTGATATTCGGCACAATCAACAGCAGCGTCGTGGCGAAGAGAATGAGTCCGGCTTGGCGAACTTTCGAATGTTTGAACATGGCTGACCCGCCTTTTTTGTTATTTCCTGAGGCCAGCCTGCATATCTCCTGACGGCTGGCGTTGCACTTCCTGTCTGACAAGCGCCTCGGCAAAACCCGATGACTATCTTGTACAAGGATTACATTAGGGGCCGCAGCCGCCTTGGCTTAGATCCAATTCGTATTAGTTTGCTGCCGTCCGCTCTTAAAGTGGTATGAGGCCTAGTGCCACCTTCGTGAAGGCCCTTTTGCTAGACACTTTGCTCACCTGAATCGGTTAACCCGATAGCATGCTACCGTTCGTCTGAGCGTGGCCGTCAACGTCGTTGAGCACTGCGGTCATTGAATCTCGGGCCGCTGGGCTTATGGTTGGAGCCATTGCATTGTCCCAGTGGTTTGAGGATGTCATGACCGAAGCTTTGATTTTTGACGCATTACGCACCCCCCGTGGCAAGGGCAAGGCCGATGGCGCTTTGCACAGCGTCAAGCCGGTGAACCTCGTGGGCGGCCTGCTCACCGCCCTGCAGCAGCGCATGGGCCTGGACACCAGTCAGGTTGACGATATCGTGCTCGGTTGCGTGACGCCGATAGGTGATCAGGGCGCCGACATCGCCAAGACCGCCGCGCTGATCGCCGATTGGGATGTCAGCGTGGCAGGCGTGCAGCTCAACCGGTTCTGCGCCTCGGGCCTGGAAGCGGTAAACCTGGCGGCGATGAAAGTGCGCTCCGGGTTCGAGGATCTGGTGGTGGCCGGAGGTGTCGAATCCATGTCTCGCGTGCCCATGGGCAGCGACGGCGGCGCTTGGGCGCTGGATCCTCAATCCAACCTGCAGGGCCACTTCACACCTCAGGGCATCGGTGCTGACCTGATCGCAACCCTGGAGGGCTTCAGCCGCGAGGACGTCGATGCTTTCGCGCTGCACTCCCAGCAAAAGGCCGCCCGGGCCCGGGCCGACGGTTCGTTCAACAAATCCCTGGTGGCGGTGCGGGACCAGAATGGCATCGTGCTGCTGGATCACGACGAATTCATCCGTGCGGACTCGACTCTGGAGGGCCTGGGCAAGCTCAAGCCGAGTTTCGCAGCCATGGGCCAGATGGGCTTCGACGCTACGGCGCTGCGGGTCTACAGCCATGTGGAACGGATCAACCATGTCCACACGCCGGGCAACAGTTCCGGCATCGTCGATGGAGCGGCGCTGATGCTGATCGGTTCCGAAGCCAAGGGGCAGGCGCTGGGGCTGCAACCGCGGGCGCGGATCGTCGCCACGGCTGTCACCAGCACCGATCCGACCATCATGCTCACCGGCCCGGCGCCGGCTACCCGCAAGGCCCTGGTGAAGGCTGGGCTGCGGGTGGAGGACATCGACCTGTTCGAAGTCAACGAAGCGTTCGCCTCAGTGGTGCTCAAGTTCATCAAGGACATGGCCATCGACCCTGCCAAGGTCAACGTCAACGGCGGCTCCATTGCCATGGGGCATCCTTTGGGGGCTACAGGCTGCGCAATCCTCGGCACTTTGCTCGATGAGTTGGAGGCGCGTCGCCTGCGCTATGGCCTGGCGACGCTGTGTGTCGGCGGCGGCATGGGCATTGCCACTGTTATCGAACGTCTCTGAGCCCCGATTTCAAGGAATACTTTTCATGAGCGATGCCATCCGTTACGAAACCGGCCAGGACCGGATCGTCGTCCTGACCCTGGACATGCCAGGCCAGAGCGCCAACACCATGAATGCGACGTACCGCGAGGCCATGGCTGCCTGCGTCGCTCGGTTGACCGCCGAAAAAGACTCGATTGCCGGGGTGATCATTACCTCGGCCAAGAAGACCTTCTTCGCTGGCGGCGACCTCAACGAACTGGTCAAGGTCGGTAAACCCCAAGCCAAGGCATTCTATGAAATGGTGCTCGGGCTCAAGGCGCAACTGCGTGCCCTGGAAACCCTGGGAAAACCGGTGGTGGCGGCCATCAATGGCGCGGCCCTGGGCGGCGGCTGGGAAATCTGCCTGGCTTGCCATCATCGTGTGGCGCTGGATCACCCGTCGGTGCAGATTGGCCTGCCGGAAGTCACCCTCGGCCTGTTGCCAGGTGGCGGCGGGGTGGTGCGGATGGTGCGGTTGCTTGGCTTGGAGAAAGCCTTGCCGTATTTGCTCGAGGGCAAGAAGGTGCGCCCGCAACAGGCGCTGCAGGCCGGTCTGATCGATGAGCTGGCGGTGGATCGCGAGGACCTGCTGAGCAAGTCCAGGGCTTGGATTCTCGCCAACCCCAGCGTGGTCCAACCTTGGGATGCGAAAGGCTATCAGATCCCGGGTGGCACGCCGTCTCACCCGAAAGTCGCGCAAATGCTGGCGATAGCACCTTCGATCCTGCGCAACAAAACCCAGGGTTGCCTGCCCGCGCCGGAGAAAATTCTCTGCGCGGCAGTGGAAGGTGCCCAGGTGGATTTCGACACCGCCCACGTGATCGAAACCCGCTACTTCACTGAGCTGACCACTGGCCAGGTGGCCAAGAACCTGATCGGCACTTTCTGGTTCCAGCTCAACGAAATCAAGGCCGGCGGTTCGCGCCCGCAGGGCTTTGCACCTTATCTGACCCAACAAGTCGGAGTACTCGGTGCCGGCATGATGGGGGCAGGTATCGCCTACGTCAGCGCCAGGGCCGGGATTGCGGTGGTGCTCAAGGACGTCAGCCTTGCCGCCGCCGAGAAAGGCAAGGCCCGCACGGCGGCGCTGCTGGATAAGAAGATCGCCCGCGGGCAGCTTACCGTCGAGCAGCGCGAAGCCACGCTGGCGCGGATTCAAACCACTGACAGCGACGCGGACCTGGCCGGTTGCGATCTGGTCATTGAGGCGGTGTTTGAGGATCGCGCCCTGAAAGCCAGCGTCACAGCCGCTGCCCAAGCGGTTGTTGGGGCGGACGCGGTGCTCGCCTCCAACACCTCGACCCTGCCCATCTCCGGCCTGGCGACGGCTGTACCGGATCAGACGAAGTTCATCGGCCTGCATTTCTTCAGCCCGGTGGAGAAAATGCCTCTGGTGGAAATCATCAGGGGCGCCCGCACCAGCGACGAGACCCTGGCACGAGGTTTCGATTTCGTTCTGCAAATCAACAAGACGCCGATCGTGGTCAACGACAGTCGTGGTTTCTTCACCTCCCGGGTATTCGGCACCTTTACCAACGAAGGCATCGCCATGCTGGGTGAGGGCGTGAGCGCGCCGATGATCGAGACCGAGGCGCGCAAGGCCGGGATGCCGGTGGGGCCTCTGGCGATCTCTGACGAAGTTTCCCTCAGCCTGATGAGCCATATCCGCGCGCAAACCGCCAAAGACCTGCAAGCGGAAGGGAAAACGCCGATCGAGCACCCGGCGTTCGCCGTGATTGACCTGCTGCTCAACGAATACAAGCGGCCAGGCAAAGCCGCCGGGGCCGGTTTCTACGAGTATCCGGCCGACGGGCAGAAACACCTGTGGCCGGAGCTCAAGCATCGTTTCGAGAAAGCCGACGGGCAGATCTCGCCACAGGACATCCGCGATCGCCTGCTGTTCATCCAGGCTCTGGAAACCGTGCGCTGCGTAGAGGAGGGCGTGCTCACCTCCACGGCGGACGCCAACGTCGGCTCGATTTTCGGTATCGGTTTCGCCGCCTGGACCGGCGGTGCGTTGCAGTTCATCAACCAGTACGGCCTGCGGGATTTTGTCGCCCGCGCTCAGTATCTGGCCGAGCAGTATGGCGAGCGATTTTCACCACCGGCCTTGTTGCTGGAGAAAGCCGCCAGGCAAGAACTGTTCTGACTGACAGGGGAAGGGGCTTGCCTTGGGACGGTATTTCAAGGCACGCTCAGGGGGTGTGCAATATTCCCATCATCGTGTCAGGTATTTTTTATGTCGCTGCGCATCTGCATTTTGGAAACCGATACCCTGCGTCCGGAACTGATCGACCAATATCAGGGTTACGGGCAGATGTTCCAGCGCCTGTTTTCACAACAGCCCGTCGCGGCTGAGTTCATTGTGTACAACGTGATGCAGGGGCAATACCCCAACGATGATGAGTCGTTCGACGCTTACCTGGTAACCGGCAGCAAAGCCGACTCCTTCGGCACCGACCCCTGGATTCAAACCCTCAAGACCTTCTTGCTGGATCGCTACCAGCGAGGCGACAAGTTGCTGGGCGTGTGCTTCGGTCATCAACTGCTGGCGCTGTTGCTGGGCGGCAAGGCCGAGCGCGCCACTCAAGGCTGGGGCGTGGGCACCCACCGCTACAAGCTCGCGGCCAAGGCGCCATGGATGAGCCCGGTGATGGAAGAGCTGACCCTGCTGATCAGTCACCAGGACCAGGTCACCGAGCTGCCGGAAAACGCCACGGTGATCGCGTCCAGCGATTTTTGCCCGTTCGCCGCCTACCACATCAACGATCAGGTGCTGTGCTTCCAGGGCCACCCGGAATTCATCCACGATTATTCCCGGGCGCTGCTGGAGATTCGCCAGCAACATCTGGGTGAGCAGATCTACCGCCAAGGCATGGCCAGTCTTGAGCAGGCGCATCACGGCACTACAGTGGCTGAGTGGATGATGCGTTTCGTCGCGCACAAGCCTGAAACCGCAGCGGCCCAAGACTAAAACACCATCGCCCCCACACTTGATAGACAGGTAATCAAGTGTGGGAGCGAGCCTGCTCGCGATGAATGTCACGCCAGCCTCAACCGCCTACAAGCTCGCTTACAACCACCCCGAGCGCTTGAAGCTCCCCCACAACGCGGTACAGCCCACCGCGATAAACCCCAGCACCAGAAAGTACCCGTAGTGCCAGGTCAACTCCGGCATGTTCTCGAAGTTCATCCCATAGATTCCGGCTACCGCCGTGGGGAACGCCAGGATCGCCGCCCACGCCGCGAACTTGCGCTGCACTACGCTCTGGCGCGACGCTTCGAGCAGCACGCCGACTTCAATGGTCTGGCTGGCGATGTCCGCCAAAGTCGCCAGGTCTTCCATCTGCCGCGTGACATGAATCTGCACATCGCGGAAGTACGGGCTCATGTTTTTGTCGATGAAGGGAAAGTCCAGTCTTTGCAGTTCTTCGCTGATTTCCACCATCGGTGCTGCATAACGGCGCAGGCGTAATACGTCACGGCGCAAGCTGTGCAAGTTCTGAATATCCCGCTCGTTCAGGGAGCTGCACAGTACGTTGCGCTCCAGTTCATCGATCTCGGCGTGAATGGCTTCACCCACCGGCTGGTAGTTTTCAATGACGAAATCCAGGATGGCATAGAGAACGAAATCTTCCCCGTGCTCCAGCAGAATAGGCCGCGCCTCACAGCGTTGTCGCACGTGGGCGTAGGACGCCGAGTGGCCATTGCGGGCGGTGATGATGTAGCCGTTGCCGGCGAAGATATGAGTCTCAATGAACTGCAGCTTGCCGTCCTTGCGCACCGGCGAATACGTGACGATAAACAGTGCATCGCCAAAGGTCTCCAGCTTGGGGCGGCTGTGCTTCTCCATCGCGTCTTCAATCGCCAATTCATGCAGGTTGAATTGACGTTGCAGGTTGGTCAGTTCCTGGGCACTGGGCTCTTCCAGGCCGATCCATACGAAGTGGCCCGGTTTGGCTGCCCAGGCGCTGCCTTCGTCGAGGGTGATGTTGGTGACTTTCTTACCGGCGCTGTAAACCGCAGCAGCAACGACTCTACCCATGATGGTGGTTCACTTCTTCTTGGAAAATGGCAGTGGCAGGCAATCTGTAGCTTAGTGTGCCCTGCTGCTTGAGAGTCAGCAAAATCCACCGAGTTCGCCGGTAGAGTCAAATGCCCTACAGGTGGAATCAGAATTGTGCGGGCTTTTGTGGGGAGGGGATAAACCCCCTCGCCACAGGGTTATGTGCCCGGCTGGCTATTGTTTAACGGGCTCGTTAAACAGCCTGCACCTGCCGGTCCATCACCGCGATGCACTCGCGCATTTGCTCACGGCACTGGGCGATGAGCTGGGGCATGTCATCCAGGCTCAATCCCGCCGTGGGAATGGCCGGTAGCGAGCGTATGAGGATGTCGCCGCTTCGCCAGCGATTGAGGCGCATGTGCTTGATGTAGCTGCTGACGCACACCGGAACAATCGGCACCCCGGCGGCGATCGCCATCTGGAACGCGCCTTTCTTGAAGGGCAGCAGATCCTCGCCAAGATTGCGCGTGCCTTCCGGGAACACCCAGATCGATGTGTCCTCGTGCTGCAACGTGTGAGTGGTGGTCAGCATCGACTGGCGCGCCTTGATCGCGTTACCCCGGTCAATCAGCACATTGCCCGCCAGCCAGAACAATTGCCCGAACAACGGCACCCACTTCAGGCTCTTCTTACCGATGCACACGGTGCGGTAGGGCACCACGTTGCCGAACACGAACAGGTCATAGTTGGACTGGTGGTTGGCAATGATCACGCAGCTCTGGGACTTGTTTACCAACGTGTCGACCTCGGCCTTCACCCGTAGACGCAAAATGCACATGGCGGGCCACGCATACAACCTGGCGCATAAACGGCTGTTGTCTGGATTGAACGGCCGACACAACCCCAGGATCACCCCGAGCACACCCGCCAGCACAAAATGCACACCCATCAACAACATACGCAATAAAAACAGCATCTACAGGCCCCGTCGGGACAAAAGGTGGCGCAGTGTACGGATGTGCACTGTTTTCGGCAATTGCCGCTATAGAGGTAGGAGATGGGCGATGTTTGAGCGCATGTTTCCGATTAGCGTGTCAGAAGCAGGCTAGAGCGGTTGTCGGTTTTTAAACAGAGCATGTAAGAAAAAGCCCGACACAGCGGTCGGGCTTTTCGTTTTGCGCTGAGGCAAGTTAACCCATGTGCTCCTGATCCAGCAGGATTGCACTGTCCAGCGTCTCCAGCAGGGCCTTGCGCACTTTCAGCTTGGTGTTCTTGTGGGCGGTCATGTTAATTTTCTTCAACTGACGCGCGGCCTCCAGCGCCGCACCCTGCAGCTCATCGGTCGACACCACCTTGTCGAGGAAGCCGGCGTCCACCGCGCTCTGCGGGTTGAACATCTCGCCATTGATCACCGAGCGATGAAACGCAGACTTGCGCAAGCGATCGCGGGCCAGCTCGATACCGGCGTGGTGCATGGTCATGCCGATCTGCACTTCGTTCAGGCCAATGCTGAAAGGCCCATCGACACCGATGCGATAATCCGCCGACAGCAGCAGGAACGCTCCCTTGGCCACCGCATGCCCTGGGCACGCGACAACGACGGGGAAGGGGTGCGACAACAGGCGACGGGCCAGGGTCGAGCCGGCCGTGACCAGACTCACCGCTTCCTTGGGACCGGCGGTCATCACCTTCAAATCATAACCACCGGACAGAATCCCCGGTTGCCCGGTAATGATCACCACCGCCCGATCCGTCACAGCCTGATCCAGCGCAGTGTTGAACGCGGCAATCACATCCGGCGAGATGGCATTGACCTTGCCGTTGTTCAAGGTCAGGGTCGCGATACCGTCTTCGAGATGGTAGGCAATCAGGTCGCTCATGGCGCTATTCCTTGTAAGAGAAGTGACGCAGACGTTACCCACCGCCGCAGGCCAGGTAAAGCGCTGTGACTGACTCACCGGTCAGCCCCCAGCCCCGACAAACCGCCTGGCCGCCCCATCGCCCGCGCCTTGCTCCATGGAACACTGCACACACAAACCCGAAGATTGGCCGGTTTGCCATGCCCGGACGCGTTTGAAATGCCCGACCACCTTAACCGCATGAAAATTCTGAAAAAAACCTTTGCCATCGGAAAAGCTTTCGACTACATTAGCGCGCCTCGACAGACTGAACAGTTTGCCGAGACACGGTGAAGTGTCCGAGTGGCTTAAGGAGCACGCCTGGAAAGTGTGTATACAGGAAACTGTATCGAGAGTTCGAATCTCTCCTTCACCGCCACATTCTGCAAACACAAACCCCTGATTTTCCTAGAGAAAGTCGGGGGTTTGTGGTTTTTGGCATGCAAAAAATGGCCATATGGGACTGACATGGGACTGGTGCGCTATTTTAGTGCAAAAAACAGAGCGTCGTGACTGATTGATTGGGCATGATCCGGCTGCGATGGACTAGTCTCTGCAGACGCCTCGATCAAGGACGAATCTATGCCAAATAACTCAGACTCCAACATCGCCACGGCAGATGCTCTGACATTGCTTCTACACAACCAGCATGCTCTGGGTGCAATAGAGGAGGTTACGAGATGGCTTTCAGAAAATGGCGCAGTGACTGTTGCAGAAATGCAGCGGTGGCCAGGGAAACCCTCGATAAAAATGCTAAAGCAATTACAGATGCGATTATTCGACTACGGCGCTCATAGAGAGTCGCCCTTCGAATCTCCGGATGATTTGCCTTTTGCCAAATTCAAACTTAATGAGATACTTTCATCAGTGAATCTTGAGTTTGGACGGGCTGCGAAATTCGGGAAAAATTCAGCTCTCAAATGCAACGAAGGGAGGCGAAGTGAAAAGCTCAACTCTAAGCACACTATTAGTGGCAAAGGCAATATTTGAAAAAACCAAATCCCTCGTTAACTCGGGTGATAAGTACTCTTGTACTGCGGGTATAATACTTCTTCAGGATTTTGTTGAATTAGTAGTTCTCGCCGTTCTTGATGAGCTTGATGCAGGCGATCAAAAGAGCTTGGAGTCAAAGTCGTTTGATGAGCTGTTGGGCGAGCTGAAAAAATTAAAGGTTCCAGTGGTGAAGTCTGGGACGATTAAAGCGCTAAATAAGCAGAGAGTTATTTCTAAGCACTACGGGCAGCTGTCGGAGCCGGCTTCTATTATCAATTATTTTAGTACGGCAATAGTTTTTACGGATGCTTTATTAGAGCATGTGATTGGATCAAAACTGCAAGAAATATTTTTAACCGATATTCTTAAAGATAGTCCTTCTAAAGATTTTCTCAAAGAGGCGATAGATGTCGCTGGCAATGGTGGATACCTGCAAGCACTGGCTCTGTTGAGGAAAGCTTTTTTCCTATCATATGAGCGTGAATACTGCATTTACTCATTTAGACAGCAGGAGTCTAGCAACGGATTTTTTGGCTTGCTCGGGATGTTGGGCGGCGGAAGGAAAGCTTACCCTTGGACTAGAAACAAGGCTTGGATAGAGGCGAACGTTAAAGCTCCCGCAGATTACATTCAAGTTGATCATGAGAAGTTAAAAACAGATTGTATGGAGTGGGGGGTAAGCACCGTTGATGTGGAAAATTTCAGACGGCTTACTCCCAAAGTCGTAGAGACAGAAAAGGGGGTTTGGCATCTCGATTATGATACAAATTTTGCTGCTAATGAACTCAGTTTAGAGAATTTCAATTACTGCCTGGATGTTGTTTTGGACTTTCTTTTAAAGAAGCAAGCGTTTGATGATGGGCATAAATGGCCGAAGCGAGTGAAATCTGGTCCTACGCCTATGATTTATATTGATAAGCCAATATTTGAGCGGCCGTCTACGACCTCTGCTATCGTTGAGTATGTAAAAGAAGATTATTATTATACCGTCGATAGAGTTGTGTCGGGCTTTGATGTTAATGAGGAGTTTCTCTACGCTCATCTTTATCCAAAAGATAAAGAGTTTTCTCTCACTCTGGAAGATCATATCTGGGGATATCTTTTGGCCGAATAATTAATCTCCCGCTCCTATAATTCCGCCCTATGGTCAATCGGCCCTCACACCTGGCCTAGGCGTGGTGGCCTTCTTTTAAGGCCTTGGAAACCAGTACCCCCAGGACTGGACCACCATTGCATAACCTCCTGGCTTTGCCGAAAGCGGTGGCCACAGTGGATTCAGTGTTGAGCGGCGCTTAAGTTGTTGTCGGGCGGATCTGCGAGCCTAGCGGCTGTGGATGACCTGCACCAGGCGACCGGCAGGGATCTGAACGTCGTCGTGGGTCAAAAGCACAACGTCACGGTAGGCGGGGACATGCAGGAGCGGATCGAGGGGGTGCGTAAAAGTGTGGCCGGCGCCAGTCAGCGTTTGCAAGCGCCGAAAAACTGGATCGGGTCTGAGGACGTGAACCTGTTTCAGGTGGTGTGCGACGTGCTTGATCTGCTGCAGGATATGAACACGCAAATCGCTTCCCACACTCACGGACCGACACCACCACCTGGGAATGCATCTGCGTTCACGGCAGCAGCGGTCAACGCAAAGTTACTCTTAATGAAACTAAATCCTATTACAAGTTGGTCAGCTTGCAATCAGATCTGACTCGTCAATGAATTTAAAATACTGGCAATAATTTTTAGCGTCTGTGAGGTCGCCCAGCTTAATAAGGTCGGCAGGGTCGTATTTCATTCCGGTATTTGTTTTGTAGAATATAGTCACAATAATCGTAAATGCTGCACTAATAATGCCGAGCAATGCGCCTTTGAAGGAGAGTATATTGCTTTTGATTGTTGTAATTGATGCGCTAATTTCTGGTGCGCCAATGGCAGGCATAAAGCTAAGCGGGTAAATGACTCCTATAAAGAATATAAATAGTACTAATATAAGGGCGATTGATATTTGAGCGGGGGATTCTGGATTCGCTGCTGTTGATTCTAGTAAGTCAGCAACTAATCGTCCGTGATGTTTCGCCTCTAAATAATTTTTCTCTAACTCCTCTCGTTCTTTTTTAACCGCAGGCCACGGCGTGTCATATACATCGCCGTATGTTGTAAATAGTGGCTTATAGCGTGGATTTAACATGTCGCTTATTCTGTTTGCGCTTCCCATAACTTGTGTAATTCCAAGTAGTCCTCCTAAGGGTGAGTTTCTAAGCTCTATTTCTGCTCTGTTGGCGGCCTCCTCGCGTTGTCGTTCTTCGGTGTTAAATTCAAACTGTTTTTCAACGATGTGTCTTAGTTCTTTTTTAATGTCGGTGGTGGAGGAGTATCTAGAGAATTTGTTGTCCGTAATAAATTTTTCCAATATTTCATTTGTGACTTTCGAGGTGTCTTCTTCTGATTTGAAATTTTCTTCGAGAAAGTCGTGAAAGTCTTTGAAGTGTGAATGGTTGAAGTGCAAGTTGTACCATTTTATATTACAGCTGTTAGCGTTGTCTGAAATTTTTCTGGCTTGAATTAGTAGTTGTTTTATTTTAAATTTTTTCTCTGAATATGAAGTTTGGTTTGAGAAGATCTTTGTGATGATGAACGCCCCAAATATCCCCACTATTGCAGCGGCGGATTGGGAAAGAGAACTAAAAAACCAGTTCCAATCTTGAGTCATGGCTTGATTCCTAGCGGCCAACAAAGTTGATAAGATTTATTTATATCGATTATGTCACACCTGGGTATCATAGCAGCGGCATTGTAACTGCGGACTATCAATTTGACTACACAACCCAAAGTTGATCAAGCTTCGTGGTGAAGCGTTGACTCCTCATCTCTCGCCTCACCCCCAATCAGGGTTTGCCGGTACACCTCCGGTGCGGAGCGGTCACAGGCCTCAGTGCTGGTTGATCTGATCCAGCACACTCATAGATTTTTCGGTCGCCTGCGGTTGAGGCTGTGCGAACAGATCATCGGTAAATTTGCCTGGTTACCGCAGACCCATAAATAGCACTTCGGCCTTACTGTATTTGATACCCGGCCGGAATATCCAATTAACCGCTTCGGTAGCGGCCTTGGACAGCAGCCGGACATCATTCGTTGGGTAAGGCAACCCCACTCCACGAGTGCCCCATTGGCATACTTGGCTTCCTCCCGGGCTGAACATGCCGCTACGGATGCTGACGCGCAGCTTTTTGCACAGCGAATTCCGAGCGCGCAGCTTTTCCGCAACACGCTGTGCGTAGAGGCCAGCAGAAGAAATGTCCGGATTTGTGTGGCTGGACTGATCCTATCCCACTAGCGGTCGTCATTTAAACGCGGCAATTGTCTCAGCTACTTCTGCATCAAGCACAGGGTCATGGTTAGGGCTGTTCTTTTTCCACTGTTCCAAAAGGGATAGCAACAAACGAATGGTTAGCTCTTTGTACTCAGGAAAATGGCGAAGCTCATATATGTACGCTCGTTGACTAATGTGCTTCAACTGACCGGCAGCGTCAAAGCCGCTACTAACGGTTCGCAGCAGATAGTGATAGCGCTCATACCGTTGGTTGCGAAGCTCATCTCTACGGACGGTTACATATCTGTACGCAGAAAACGCCAGAACACCCACCGCTATCAGCATGGAAAGAATAGTGGCGATGGTGCCTATGTCAGCTAGGTGATCGATGAAATATTGTCCCATGTATTTTTAACTCTCAGTTATTCAAAGGTGACTACGTCAATGCTAGGCATTGTGTGTGGAGCTGGAGGAAAAATGAAGCGGCTATAAAAAACGTTGTGAAAAAGCACTTATCCCCCTCCCGCCAACGGGCTTTGTGTCGCTTTTTGTGCTAAGGCGGGAAGGGGGGCAAACAATAGCTCCGCCTAGGCCGGCTGTGGGCCCTGTGGTTGTTGCCGTGATTGCACGAAGTGCAAGGTTTTGAAAAAAAGTGCAGTGGGTTTGCACAGCGTTGTGTCGGGCGCGTGAATTGATCAGGGGAAGGGGATGGCCGGCCCACGCGGTCTGCAGAGGTGAAAACCGCCAATAGACGCAGTTTTCGTTTTTGGAACTGTTGGCACCACCGGAATTTTAGTCATCATCCAGCCTAACCCAAATCTAGCTGAAAGGCCCAGCCAGTAAGGCTTTCCGGTGTTCTGCACCATTGCACAGCGTTACCAAGAAATTGGCAGGTTTCAGCGCCGGTTAAGAGGGGTAGAGAATTGTCATAAAATGGAGGGCGCTCGGCCATTTTTCAAACGTGGGCTGGGAAAAAGGTAATTTTGGTAACGGAGGGATGAAAAATAGCTAGGGCCGTTGCTGGACTTGGCTCTCAGGCATTACCTCAAGAGGTAATTTTTGGTAATGGTTAGGGTAATAATTTCTGAAGTGCCCGATTTTACTGGGTTTGAGGGCTATCAGGGATTACTAATAAGAAAGGTAATTTCCTAACCTCATACTTACCAAATTATTACCTCTGCGAAATTCGCTGAAAGCCACGATTTTCAAGGCTTCCAGAGGTTGGCTCATGCTCCATTACCAAAATTACCTTTTTCCCATGGGTCAACATGAAACGTCGGAATGGACTTCGCGACCCTGTTCTACAACCTGGTGCGCAAAACCCATGGGACTGGCACGGGACTGAGATCCAAAATCTGGCTCCTCTGCAGCCCTTATAAACCGGGGGGGTATGCTCAGAAAACCGCAAACGGGTAGTTTCGAATCTCTCCTTCACCGCCACATTCTGCAAACACAAACCCCTGATTTTCCTAGAGAAAGTCGGGGGGTTGTGGTTTTTGGCGTCTGGAAAAAGCCGATATGGGACCGGCGGGCGACTCCCCGCGTGCTGGCGGCAACCACGCATAGGAGCCAGGCTCAGGTGCCCACGCCGTTCCACCAAACAGCATCGGGCAATCTCACAGCAGTATCGAGCAAAAGCTTCCGAGCCCATGCCGTTAAGGTTCCTCTTGAAGAGGTTCCTATCAACGTATTGTTGTGAGAGAAAGATCATGACCCCATGGATGAGTTTGGCTGTGCGCCTTCAGGCTGTCGCGCTGTGTTTGGTGCTTTCAACGAACACGGTTTCAGCGTCGCAAGCCGCTGACCAAAACATCAATACCGACCTGGTGCGCCAAGCATTTACCAACTGGCAACAAGGCCAAGGCACGGTTTTCGATCTGCTGGCGCCCGACGCAACGTGGACCGTATCTGGATCAAGTCCGGTTTCTGGTGTGTATAACAGCAAGACGGATTTAATCGAACGAGCCGTACGACCGATCACCGCTCGGCTGGCAACGCCCATTTCCCCTACCGTGCAAAGCATTGTGGCTGAGGGCGATGTCGTGGTGGTTCTCTGGAAGGGAGAGGCCATGGCCCTTGACCGCAAGCCCTACAACAACACTTACCTGTGGCACATGACACTCAAGGATGGCCAGATCACAGAGGTAACAGCCTTTCTGGACACCTACGTGTTGAATGACCTTATGCGTCGGGTTGATCCTGTTCGGTAATAGCCCGCAAAAAGACGGCTCGTTGAATAAACGAGCCGTTTTTTTATGCCGGTGTTATCAAGGCAAGGGGCTGGCTATCAAAGATGATCCGCATCAATCACAGCCTTGGCAAACGCTTGCGGATCTTCCTGCGGCAAGTTGTGGCCGATGCCGCCGCTGATCAACCGGAACTCGTACTTGCCGGTGAAGCGCTTGGCGTAATCCTCGGGAGCTGGGTGCGGCGCGCCGTTGGCATCGCCTTCAAGGGTGATGGTCGGCACGCTGATGGAGGGCGCCGTCGCCAGTTTCTGTTCCAGCGCGTCGTATCGGGTCTCGCCCTGGACCAAGCCGAGACGCCAACGGTAGTTGAATACGGTGATCTCGACGTGGTCGGGGTTTTCCAGCGCCTTGGCGCTGCGGTCGAAGGTGGCGTCATCGAATGCCCATTTTGGCGACGCCAGTTGCCAGATCAACTTGGCGAAGTCGTGGGTATTTTTCTCGTACCCGGCGCGGCCACGGTCGGTGGCGAAATAAAACTGATACCACCACTGCAACTCGGCCTTGGGTGGCAGCGGGTTCTGACCGGCGGCCTGGTTGCCGATCAGATAGCCGCTGACCGCGACCAGCGCCTTGACGCGCTCCGGCCACAGGGCCGCGACGATGTCCGCCGAACGTGCGCCCCAATCGTAGCCACCGAGCACGGCTTGCTTGATTTTCAGCGCATCCATGAAGTCGATCACGTCACTGGCCAGCGCGGCTGGTTGACCGTTGCGAAGCGTTTTTTCGGACAGGAAATGCGTATCGCCGTAGCCCCGGGCATACGGCATCAGCACGCCGTATCCCTTCGCTGCCAGCAAGGGCGCGACTTCGTCATAGCTATGAATGTCGTACGGCCAGCCGTGCAACAGAATCACCACCGGCCCATCGGCGGGGCCGGTTTCGGCATACGCCACGTCCAGCAGACCGGCCTTGATATGCTTCAGCGCACCGAACGGGGAGGGCGTTGTATGCGTGACGCCGGACTTGTTCGCGGTTGGCTGCGCGGCGCTGGTGGATTGCCCGTGGGCTACCCCGAGCGCGCCGAACAGACTGAGAGCGAGGATGGATGAGCCGAGCAGGCGGCGATGGGTTTTACCGGTTTTGCTGTGCTGCAGTGCCGTTTTCATGGTGATGCCTCCATTGCGAGCCATGGGTCAGGGGCTCTGGTTGATGCCCTTGAAACCTTGGGTGCATTTGAACGGGGCAACGTATCCGGGCTGTGTCGAATGGGAGGTAAAAGTGCAAGGTTATGTAGCGATGTATCCTCGGGATACACGAGGATACATCGCAGTAAGATTGTCGGTGGCTAACGATTTTGGCCAACTGCAGGACCATTCTGTCGCAGATAATAATTGTCGAACTCGCCGCTTTCGATGAGTTGGAAACCGTGGCGGATGTAGAAGCGATTCGACGCGCTTTCTTTGAGAGCGCCCACTCGTAATGGCAGCGCAGCGGCATCCGCCTCTTTGAATATTTGGCTGAGAACAGCAGAGCCTATTCCTGATCCCTGCGCGTCAGGGCGCACGTACAAGTGGTCAAGCAAGAGTTCATTGCCGTGACGTTTGATGACTACGAACCCCACCCTCTGTCCTGTTACCACGATGTGGCGTGTGCAGTCTGGTTTAAAACCGCCTAGAAATCGCTCGCGTGCGCGCACGGGATCAAATCGCCCGACACGCTCAAGACTTTCGCGCATGGCTTCGATTCTGACGGCTACCAGATCGTCCAGGTCGCTGTTTTGAGCGGGGACCAAGGTGACAAGCGAATGGGGTGTGAGGGGCATTATTTCGTGCTCTATCATTTTGCCGAAAGACGTTGATCAGTGTGAGATTGTTGCCTGCCGAGTGCGGCATCCTGGGCGCGCGAGGGGCCGGATAAAAACCGGGATCAGGCATATCCCGGTGGAAGCCGGGTCGCCACATGGTTCCAGCATCTGGCGATCTCCACGGCAATACTGCCGCTGGGTTTTCGGACCTCGAGTTGATCATTTATCGTGAGCTGCTCCAGCAGCCACTCATCCGTCCATCCCGCCCATTCGCCTGCGACGGACCTGAGGTTTGCTTCCAGGACCGGGAACACTTCATTCCATAGGATGCTGTGGATTACCTTAGGTGAATAGCCGGTTTCAAGGATCACGCGAGCGATGTAGTCGTAGGTTAATGCGTCGATCTCGGTGTCGAGAAACAGTGATGAAAGGGCTTGCCAGATTTTCAGGCGATTGGGGTCAGCGGCTTTCATGCTTTGTCCTCTGCGGGTTTGGGAAAAAGCGGTCTGGACGACATGGGGCAAGGGCAGAAGAGGTCTTCTTATCGATTATCTCCTCGCAGACAAGACGACCCACTATCGCTGCCAAGGTGACTCCCGGATGCATCGCGCAAACATACATGCCGCCGATATCGGGTAGATAGCCGATGATCGGGATACCGTCGATAGGAATGGGTCTGAGTCCGACACAGGCCGACTCTGGTCGAATGGAAATAACCCCGTGTAATTCGTTCTGAATGACCCTGGCGGTCCTAAGCGCCATTTCCCCTGGCTGGTTTTCCAGAGCGTCGTCCAAGTAGTCTTCTGCTGCGACTAACGTACCGTTTGCGCTTTGTCGGACTTCCATTTCAGGGCTTGAGATGATGGTGTGCACGAGGTTGGGTTGTGATGTGTAACGGATGAATATTGCAGGGGATGCCTCTATTGGAAGGGACACTTTTAGCGTCTCTGTCAGCTTCGCGATACCCGTCCCAGCTGCCAGTACAACTATGTCGGCATCGATGATGCCCCGTGTGGTTTCTACGCCCGTTACCTTTGTCTTCTGAGTTGTAAAGCCAATGACCCGAGTCTGAGTCAGAACTTTCGCTCCATGAGCCTGAGCGCCTGCGATCAACGCATGGGTTGCTTGCACTGCGTCCAAAGCGCCTTCTTCAGCGTTATACAAGGCCTGTTGAGGGGGATTTTTGAGATTTGGCTCAAGGTCGAGAATTTGCGAACGGGATACCAAGGTGGCCGAAGCTCGATTCGCTGAGGCTTGCCGCACTCCATCCGGGCTCGTGCCATAGGCCAGAGAGCCAGTCCATTGCACCTTCAGGTCCGGCAGCTCCGTTTCGAGTCGACGGTACTCCGTGATGGCTGCACCTCGCAATTGCGCGACTGGGTCGTGCCCGCTGTGTGAGGTGTTGATCCATGCGAATGAGCTTCCAGTCACTCCAGACGCTATATCTTGAGCTTCGAGCAGGGTGACATTCGCACCTTTGCCCGCCAGATGATATGCCAGGGATGCGCCCACGATGCCCGCGCCAATGACAACAACTCGTGTATCTACAGCAATGGCCATATCAACTTCCTCCCTGTCGACCGCACGATGGTACAACAGCTGCATTGATCGCTGATCACTCGGAGCAAGAACTCAAGATGCAAGCCCACATTCGTCTCGCAACCCCTGAGGATGCAGAATCGATAAGCAACGTAGTGATCAGCGCCCTGCGTCAATCCAACGCCAACGATTACCCACCCGAGGTAATCGCCCAGGTTGAGCGCAGCTTCTCTGTTCAGGCAGTTCAGCTATTGATGGAGCAACGTCGGGTTTATGTGGCGTCTGTCGATCAATGTGTCGTCGCGACGGCCAGCCTCGACGGAGGTGTTGTCAGAAGTGTTTTTGTCGAACCGCAGTGCCAGGGAGAAGGCATTGGCGAGCAACTAATGTCCGTCATTTGTTCGGCCGCTCTCAACAGGGATCTGGACGTTTTGCTCGTGCCTTCCTCCATCACGGCAGAGGGCTTTTACGCAGCGCTGGGCTTTCAGAAAGTACGTGATGAACTTCACGGCGCCGAGCGCACGATTATCATGCGCAAATTGTTGTTGAAGTAGTGCCTGCTCAATCCCTGACTCGGTTGGAACAGCCCATCGCTTTTCAATACATCGGTGATCAGTGCTACAACATGTTCAGTTTTGTCCCTAAGGCAGGATGGTTTCGGGACGCCATAACATTTGAAAAGGAACTTCACTATGGAAACCATCCCCACGATTCAGACCCGCCGTCTCATTCTCACACCACTGCAACTGGCCGATGCACCGGCTATCCAACAGCTGTTTCCGCACTGGGAAGTGGTGCGTTATCTCGACAGTCGCGTGCCATGGCCCTATCCGGAAGACGGCGCGCTGACGTACGTTCGCGACCATGCGCTTCCCGCCATTGCGGCCGGGCGCGAGTGGCATTGGATGATCCGCACTTGCGAAGATCCGGCACGTTGCATCGGCAGCATCAGCCTGTACGATCAACCGGGCAACAACCGTGGCTTTTGGCTGGCGCCTCAATGGCAGGGAAAGGGCTACATGCGCGAGGCCTGTGAGGTTATCAACGCCTATTGGTTTGAAACCCTGGGGCGTCCCGTCATGCAAGTTCCCAAGGCGGTGGGCAATCATGCTTCGCGTAAAGTTTCGGAACACGAAGGCATGCGCATGATTGCAACGCGGCAGGGTGATTTTGTCTGTGGGTCGTTGCTAAAGGAAGTTTGGGAAATGACGCGGGAGGCATGGCTTGAGAAAAAAGCGGCTTTGGGGCCATTGAGCAGGGAGCAATGAGTCTGGTCGCTTTTGACGATCATTAATTACAGTCGCCGGACCTGAATACGCCTACAGGGTAAAGGAGTGAAAAAAATGGATATTCCACAGGATTTCAAACCGTTATTTCGGAGCAGTCCTTTTCTTGATCTACTGGGCCCTTTCTACTATCGGGAAAACGCCGAAGGATTCACCGTTGGGATTCGGGTCGAGGAGAAACACACCAATGCGCGTGGACTCGCTCACGGAGGGTTGTTCATGGCGCTGGCTGACATTGCTTTGGGCTACAGCGCTGCCTTCTCGAAAGATCCGCCCCTCAAGCTCGTGACGACCACAATGACCACTGATTTCGCAGGCTCCGCTAAGGTCGGTGATTGGTTGGAGGCGGCTGTCGATATTCAAAAGTCCGGTAGCCGACTGGTTTTCGCCAATACCTATATAAGCGCTGGGGAGGAGCGCGTGGTACGAGCCAGTGCGTCTTTTCTTGTGGTTGGTTGAAAGCATCTGGAGACGCACTACAAACGTCGAGCTTTGCATCCAAGCCCCGCTGCGATGATGCACAGCGTGCTTAGTTTCACCGTCAGCAGTGATCAAGGAAGAACACATGGAACCGACACTTAATCGAATCATGCTGTACGTACGGAACGTCCCGGCAACCTGCGCTTTTTATGAGCAACATTTCGGCTTTGTCAGTGAAAAGCATGCCGATGATCGCGTCACGGAATTGAAGCCTGCAAACGGTGGCGCGATTCTGATGGTTCATGCGGCAGGGAAGAGCGTTAAAACGGGACAAGTCACAGTCAAGCTGGTTTTTGATACCCGGGATGTTGAGGGCTTCAAGGAGAAGTGCATGGCCCAAGGCTTGAAGTTTGGCGCCACCCACAAGGCCGACGGCTATTCATTCGCCAATGCCAAAGACCCTGATGGCAACACCATCTCTATTTCCAGTAGAGCGTTTGCATGCCGCTGAACTTTCACAAAATGCACGCCAACGGCGATGATTTTGTTGTCGTGGACGCGCGAAACTCAGCCAACCCCATAACCAGTGCCCTGGCCCGGCGGATGGGTGATCGCAACCGAGGCATCGGTTTCAATCAGCTCGCGGTGATGCTCGATTGTGAGGATGCAGACGCACGCCTGATGTTCTGGAATGCAGATGGCTCCACGCTGGACGTTTGCGGCAGCGCGACGCGGGGCGCTGCGGATCGGCTGATGCGCGAATCGAATGTGACTTCGATAACGCTGCGCACGAACCGCGGTCTGCTCACTTGCGAACGAACTTCAACCGGTGCAATTTCCGTCAACATGGGGCAGCCGCTTTTCGGCTGGTCGGACATTCCCCTGGCTGGGGACCTGGATAGCGCTGTTCTGCCACTGGCGGGTAGCCCGATAGCGTGCAGCATGGGCAACCCACACTGCACTTACTTTGTGGATGATCTGGCCGACGTTGATATCGCGACAGTCGGACCGGCAATCGAAACCAGCGCGCTGTTCCCGCTCAAGACCAACGTGCATTTCGTTCAGGTCATCAATCGAAAGCACATTCGTTTGCGCATATGGGAACGGGGCGGTGGCATCGCACTCGGCTCAGGTTCCTGCTCTTGCGGCGCCGCTGTGAACGGGATTCGTCGTGGCTTGCTGGATCATTGTGTTGAGGTTGAATGTGATGGTGGAAGCGTGACGGTTCAATGGGATGGCCGGGGACCGGTGTTTCTCAGCGGGCCGGTAGAGGCAACGTTTTCGGGAGCTATCCCCGATCGTTTTCAGCAAATCTCCACCTGATAGCGAAAAGTGTCGGCTGCGCCACGCGACAGTCGGTATTCCAGTGGTTGACGGTCGTAGCCCAGGGCCACCCGTTCAACTACCACCACTGGGCTGCCGGCGGTGACTCCCAGCGTGGCGGCCAGTGGCTCATCGGCCGAGGTGACGGTGAGGGTTTCCCGGGCTGATGCGACGCGCATGCCGCAGCGTTCTTCGTAGAAGGGGTAGAGCAGGGTGCCGAAGTCGTTCAGGTCGGTGTCGAGCAGGGCGCCGAATTGAGCGGCCGGTAGCCAGATCTGCTCGTGGAACAGCGGTCGGCCGTTGATGAGGCGCAGGCGCTCCAGGCGGATGGTGGCGTCGTGCTCGGTCAGATTCAGCGCCTGGCGCACGTGGGCGTCCGGGGTCTCCTGGGTGCGACTCAGGATGCGGCTTTGCGGCACTTGCGATTGACCGCTGGCATCGACCTGTCGAAAGAAACGAAACAGTGAACCGTCGAAGTTGGGTCGGCGCACGAACGTGCCACGGCCCTGGACGCGCAGCAGTAACCCTTCCCCGACCAGCGTTTCCACCGCTTTGCGTACCGTGCCTACCGCAACGCCGTAGTGGCGGGTCAGTTCTGCCTCGGTGGGAATGGCTTCACCGGGCAGCCATTCGCCTGCGGCGATTTTCGCCAGCATCTCTTCACGCAGTCGTTGATAGAGCGGCAGTCGCTCGTCATGTCCAAGGTGTGTAAGGGCCATACCGTCAATCCAAATCCAAGCAATGCGCCACTTTACCTCACTGGGCGCGTTGACAGGGATGGTTGTTTATAGATATGGTCATCCAGTCATCTATATGAATTTTAGGTCTGTAATCACCTTACATGCCTGGCGGGCTCCCACAAAAAATCAACAAAGGCAGCTTCCTGATGTCCCTGTCGTTCGAAGGTATAGATACTCACGCCCACATATTCCGACATGACTTGCCCATGGCGAGTGATCGTCGCTACAGCCCTGATTACGACGCCTTGGCCGAGCACTATCTGGGGCATCTGGATCGCTGCAACCTTGCCCAGGGCGTGCTCATCCAGCCGAGCTTCCTGGGAACCGACAACCGTTTCATGGTCGAGGCCCTGCAACGTTATCCGCAACGTTTGCGAGGCATCGCGGTGGTCGAACCGGACATCGAGGATGCACAGCTCCAAGCTTTGGCCAAGGCTGGCGTGGTAGGCATTCGCTTGAATCTGATCGGCAAGGCGCCGCAGGACTACATCGATGCACGCTGGCAAACGTTTTACCAGCGACTGGCCCGACTTGGCTGGCAGGTTGAAATCCAGTGCGGCTTCGACGCCTTGGTCCTGGTTGTACCGTTCGTTCTGGCGAGCGGCGTCACGGTGGTCGTGGATCACTTCGGTCTTCCGTCCAATGGTATCGACCCGAGTAACCTCGCCCATCAGGGCTTCCTGGCCTTGCTCGGCGAGGACCGGCTGTGGGTCAAGTTGTCTGCCGCCTATCGCAGTCAGTCAGACCTGCCCCGCGCGGCTTGCGTGTTGGCGCAATTGCGCCAGGCATGTGGCGGTATCGATCGTTTTGTCTGGGGCAGCGATTGGCCCCATACCCAGTTCGAGTCGCGCACCGGCTATGACGCGCAATTGGCCTTTGTGCATGCCTTGTTTCCCGACCCGGTGGAGCGCCGGCAGGTGTTGGTGGATAACCCCACAACCCTGTTCGGCTTTGCTGCGTCGACGCGTTGAACTCCCCATAACAAAATAATACGGAACACACATCATGATGAGCCTGTACGTCGTCGCCGCGATCGTTCTTGCTGTCGCGCTGGGATACACCACCAAAATCAACATCGGCCTGTTCGCCATCGCCTTTGCCTATCTACTGGGCTGTTTCGGCATGGGCTTGAGTCCTTCCGAAATCATCGCCATGTGGCCGCTGAAGATTTTCTTCATCATCTTCTCGGTCTGCCTGTTCTACAGCTTCGCCATCGTCAACGGCACGCTGGAGAAACTGGCCGAACACCTGCTCTATCTCTGTCGTAACGTGCCGCACCTGCTGCCTTATGCGGTGTTCCTGACCGCTTGCCTGATTGCCGGGCTCGGCGCGGGTTACTACACGGTGCTGGCTTTCATGGCCCCGCTGACGCTGCTGCTGTGCCAGCGCACGGGCATGAGCCTGATACTCGGTGGCATGGCGGTGAACTACGGGGCCCTGGGCGGTGCCAACTTCGTGTCCAGCCAGAGCGGTATCATTTTCCGAGGCCTGATGACCGGCCTGGGTGTTCCTGAAAGTGAAGCCTTCATCAATGGCCTGGCGATCTTTGCCAGCACCATGGTCATTCCGCTGGTGGTCATCACTGCGTTCGTATTCTTCGCCGGCCACGGCCGTGCGCTGAAGAGCGCGGCGGTCGCGATCGAGACGCCGAGCCCGCTCAACCGTGAGCAGAAAATCACCTTGTGGCTGACCTTGCTGATGATGCTGATTGTGTTGGCCGGTCCTATCGCGCACATCCTGTTCCCGGACAATGCTACGGTGACGTTCGTCAACTCGAAGGTGGACATTGGCCTGATCGCCAGCGTGTTCTCGGTGATTGCGCTGGTGCTCAAGCTGGGCGACGAGCGCAAAGCCATCGCCTCGCTGCCTTGGGGCACACTGATCATGATTTGTGGTGTGGGCATGCTGATTTCGGTGGCGATCAAGGCCGGCGCTATCGACGCTTTGGCATCGTGGATTGGCGGCAATATCCCACCGGTGCTGGTAGCCCTGGTGTTCGGTGTCGTCGCTGCGCTGATGTCGATTTTCGCCAGCACCTTGGGAGTGGTTACACCCGCGCTGTTCCCCATGGTGCCGCCGCTGGCCGCCGCCATGTCGATCGACCCCATGGTGCTGTTCATCAGCATCGTGGTTGGCGCCCAAGCCACCTCTATCTCGCCGTTCTCCTCCGGCGGCAGCCTGATCCTGAGCTCCTGCGCCGATGAGCAGAGCCGAACCCGGCTGTTTCCCCAATTGCTGCTGCGTGCCGCGCCCATCGGCTTCGTCGCGGCCATGCTGTTTAACCTTGCGCTGACTTTTATCTGAAGAGTTCGTTTTGGTAGGTCTGGGAAGTTGATCGTTCCCACGCTCTGCGTGGGAATGCATCCCGTGACGCTCTGCGTCATCTTCCAGAAGCGGAACGCGGAGCGTCCCTGGCGACATTCCCACGCAGGAGCGTGGGAACGATCGAGGTGCAATTCACTCAAGACCTGCCTGAACCACTGTGGCGAGGGAGCTTGCTCCCGCTGGGCTGCGCAGCAGCCCCACTTTCACCGCCATTGCTGATGCGACTGGCGCTTAAGATCGAAGACTCAGCTCTCAGGGGTTATGACTGACTCTGGAGCGGGTTCAGCAGCCAGTTTTAACCGGTCAGCCTTACTGATGTATTTGGATTTCTTCGGCGGGGCCAGTTTGGCACTCGCCTTTTTTGCGTGAGCTTTTAGTAACTGATTTATTTTTTTACGACGATTCATACTTTTCTACTCGGTTTGCAAAGTCTTGGATGATGGTGAAAGTCTGGTGTGAAGCCAGGCATTGATTTTGCGCTTCCCAGCCGGCCCCGCTACCCAGAAACCTACCCCCAACCCTCAAGCCGCATGGTCGCGCGTACCAGGCGTTGCTCTTCCTGTTCGATCTCCTTGAGGTTGTCGCGGATGCTGTGGATGTGTTCGCGCGCAGCGCGCTGAGCTTGTTCTGGCAGGCGCTCGATGACGGCGTGATAGAGCCGGGTGTGCTGGCGGTCGATCTGGCGTTTTTGCATCGGGCGATGGTAGAGGTTGTTGACCGAGGCGAACACCGTACTGAGCATCAAATCGGTCAACGACTGCAGGGTGTGCAGCAACACCGGGTTGTGCGAGGCCTCGCAGATCGCCAGGTGGAAGGCGTGGTCGAGGCGGGCATGTTCGCGCGGCTCGGCAGGTACGGGTTGGCTGTGGGCGGCGAGCATTTCTTCGTAGCGCCGGGTGAGCAGGACAAAGTCTGCATCGGTGCCGCGCAAGGCGGCCAGGCGTGCTGATTCGGCTTCCAGCAGTGCGCGCACTTCCAGAAGATCAAACAGGGTGCGCGGCTGCGAATTGAACAGGTGCATCAGTGGGCTGGCATCGCGGTTCCCGTTCAGCGTGGCCACCCGTGAGTCACGGCCTTGGGCGGTCTCGATAATGCCGCGCCCGCGTAGCACTTTCAGCCCTTCACGCAGGGCCGAGCGGGATATTCCCAGTTTTTCGCACAGGCGGCGCTCCGAGGGCAGTGCCTGGCCCACCTTGAGCACGCCATCGACGATCAATCGTTCGATCCGCTCGGCGACCACATCACTGACCTGGCGGCGAACGGCGGAAGTTTCTTCGAGCATGTCAGGGGCCTCGGCTAACTGGTAGTACCAGTTTTAAATGGTCATTCACGCTGCGCCCAATATAGCCACTAACCCCTTTATAAGTAAGGCCCTTGGCAAATACGGGTTAGAGGCGGGCTTGAATAAACTGGTCATACCAGTTCATCCGGTGATAGACGACCACCCTGCAAGGCTCTACATATAGCGCATAACAAGCAGCCCGGCTCGCTACCGGCGCGGCACAAAAGAACAATAAAGCGAGAAAGCCTGCCATGAGTATTTTGTACGACGAGCGCGTTGATGGGGCGCTGCCTGAAGTGGACAAGTCAGCGCTGCTGGCGGAACTGCGCCAGCAGCTTCCTGACCTGGAAGTGCTGCACACCCAGGAAGACCTCAAACCCTACGAGTGCGACGGCCTCTCTGCCTACACCACCACGCCGATGCTGGTGGTATTGCCGGAGCGCATCGAACAAGTCGAACGCCTGCTCAAACTCTGTTATCAACGCCGTGTGCCCGTGGTGGCACGCGGGGCAGGGACGGGCTTGTCCGGTGGTGCACTGCCATTGGTCCAGGGGATTTTGCTGGTGATGGCGCGCTTCAAGCACATCCTTGAAGTCAATCCAGAAGGGCGCTTCGCTCGCGTTCAGCCGGGCGTTCGCAACCTGGCCATCTCCCAGGCGGCCGCCCCTTACGACCTGTATTACGCACCGGACCCATCCTCGCAGATCGCCTGTTCGATTGGCGGTAACGTCGCCGAGAACGCCGGAGGCGTGCACTGCCTCAAATATGGCCTGACCGTGCACAACCTGCTCAAGGTGGAAATCCTCACAGTTGAAGGCGAGCGCATGACCTTGGGCAGCGAGGCCCTGGATTCGCCCGGCTTCGACCTGCTCGCCTTGTTCACCGGCTCCGAAGGCATGCTGGGGATCATCACTGAAGTCACGGTCAAGCTGCTGCCCAAGCCGCAGGTGGCCAAGGTGTTGCTGGCCAGCTTTGATTCGGTGGAGAAAGCCGGGCGCGCGGTGGGTGAAATCATTGCGGCCGGCATCATCCCCGGCGGCCTGGAGATGATGGACAACCTGGCCATTCGCGCCGCCGAGGACTTTATACACGCCGGTTATCCGGTGGACGCCGAGGCCATCCTGCTGTGCGAACTGGACGGTGTGGAGGCCGACGTGCACGACGACTGCGAGCGTGTCCGCGCGGTGCTGGGCGAGGCCGGCGCCACCGAAGTGCGCATGGCCCGCGATGAGGTTGAACGGGTCAAGTTTTGGGCCGGGCGCAAGAACGCCTTCCCGGCCGTCGGGCGTATCTCGCCGGACTATTACTGCATGGACGGCACCATTCCACGTCGCGAACTGCCCGGGGTGCTCAAGGGCATCAGTGAGCTGTCCGAGGCGTTCGGCCTGCGTGTGGCCAACGTGTTCCATGCCGGTGACGGCAATATGCACCCCTTGATTCTGTTTGATGCCAACCAACCCGGCGAGCTGGAGCGGGCCGAGTCCCTGGGCGGCAAGATTCTCGAACTCTGCGTCAAGGTGGGCGGCAGCATCACCGGCGAACACGGGGTGGGGCGCGAGAAGATCAATCAGATGTGCGTTCAGTTCAACAGTGACGAACTGACCCTGTTTCACGCGGTGAAGGCAGCATTCGACCCGCGTGGCCTGCTCAACCCCGGCAAGAACATTCCGACCCTGCACCGCTGCGCCGAATTCGGCGCCATGCACGTGCACCACGGCCAACTGCCCTTTCCTGAACTGGAGCGCTTCTGATGGTGATGCAGCACGACTGCGACGCCAGCGAGGCGTTGCTGGAACAAGTCAATCACGCCCTCAACAGTACTACGGCGTTGCGCATTCAGGGAGGTAACAGCAAGGCGTTTCTCGGTCGCAAGGTCGAAGGCGAAGTGCTCGATACCCGTGCCCACCGCGGCATCGTCAGCTACGACCCGACCGAGTTGGTGATCACCGCCCGCGCCGGCACGCCGCTGGTTGAGCTGGAGGCGGCGCTGGACGCGGCCGGGCAGATGCTCACCTGCGAGCCTGCGCAATTTGGTGGCGCCGCGACCCTCGGCGGGATGGTTGCGGCAGGTCTTTCGGGCCCGCGCCGGCCTTGGTCCGGCGCGGTTCGTGACCTGGTCCTGGGCACCCGCTTGATCACCGGAACGGGCAAGCACCTGCGCTTTGGCGGCGAGGTGATGAAGAACGTCGCCGGCTACGACCTGTCGCGGCTGCTGGCCGGGAGCTTTGGCTGCCTGGGAGTGATTACCGAGGTGTCGCTCAAAGTGCTGCCCAAGCCGCGCCAGTGCCTGAGTCTGCGGCTGGAGATGGACGCCGCGCTGGCCTTGCGCAAACTGGCCGAGTGGGGTCAGCAACCCATTTCGCTGAGCGCCGCCAGCCATGATGGTCAGGCTTTGCACCTGCGCCTGGAAGGTGGTGAAGGCTCGGTCGCAGCGGCCCGTGAGCGTCTCGGCGGTGAGCTGCTTGAGAGCTCGTACTGGGTTGACCTGCGCGAGCAGCGCCTGGATTTCTTCGCGGACCCGCGCCCGCTCTGGCGATTGTCGGTGCCGACCAACACCGGCGTGTTGGCGCTGCCCGGTGAGCAACTGATCGACTGGGGAGGCGCCCAACGCTGGCTCAAGTCCGATGCCGATGTCGCGCTGATCCGCCAGATCGCCGCCCAAGCCGGTGGCCACGCCACCTGTTTCACCGCCGGCCACTGCGACAGTCCATTCCATCCGCTGGCCACCCCGTTGCTGCGCTACCACCGACAGCTCAAAACCCAGCTTGACCCCCAGGGCATTTTCAACCCTGGCCGTATGTATCGCGAGGTGTAGTTGTGCAGACCCATCTGAGTGAACAGGCCAAGCACCTGCCGCGCGCCGAGGAAGCCGAACGCGTCCTGCGCAGCTGTGTGCATTGCGGCTTTTGCAACGCCACCTGCCCGACCTACCAGCTTATCGGTGATGAGCTGGACGGCCCGCGCGGGCGTATTTACCTGATCAAGCAAGTGCTGGAAGGCAATGAAGTCACGGCCAAGACCCAACTGCACCTGGATCGCTGTCTGAGCTGTCGCAACTGTGAGACCACCTGCCCGTCGGGCGTGCAGTACCACAATCTGCTGGATATCGGCCGCGCGGTAGTCGATGCCGCCGTTCCGCGCCCGCTGGCTCAGCGCGTATTGCGTCAAAGCCTGCGTGCCGTGGTGCCTCATGCGCGGCTGTTCAAAGGGTTGATTGAGGTTGGCCAGGTTTTCCGTCCGCTGTTGCCGGCCAGCCTCAAGGCCAAATTGCCGCGTACTGCCAGTGCCGCCAAACCCCGCCCCGAGCCACGCCATGCACGCCGTGTGCTGATGCTTGAGGGCTGTGTGCAGCCTGGCCTGGCACCTAACACCAATGCCGCCACGGCGCGGGTGCTTGATCGCCTCGGCATCAGCGTCACGCCGATCAATGAAGCCGGTTGCTGCGGCGCAGTGGACTACCACCTCGACGCCCAAGAGCAAGGCTTGCAGCGTGCGCGGCGCAACATCGATGCCTGGTGGCCCGCCATCGAGCAGGGCGCCGAGGCCATTGTGCAGACCGCCAGCGGCTGCGGCGCCTTCGTCAAGGATTACGGCCATCTGTTGGCGCAGGACCCGGCCTACGCCGAGAAAGCCAGGCGCGTCAGTACGCTGGCCAAAGACCTGGTTGAAGTGCTCAGCGTCGAACCTCTGGAGCAACTGGGTGTGCATGCCGACAAGCGCGTGGCTTTCCATTGCCCCTGCACTCTGCAGCATGCGCAGAAGCTGGGGGGCGCCGTGGAAAGCGTGCTCGCTCGCCTCGGGTTCGGTTTGACGGCTGTGCCCGACAGTCACCTGTGTTGCGGCTCCGCCGGGACCTATTCGTTAACCCAGCCGCAGCTGTCCAGGCAGTTGCGCGACAACAAACTCAATGCCCTGGAAAGCGGTAAGCCGCAGGCGATTGTCACCGCCAACATCGGCTGCCAGACCCACCTCGACGGCGCCGGTCGTACCCCTGTGCGACATTGGATCGAACTGGTCGAAGAAGCCCTGAATTAACCGGAGAACAGCATGCTTAGCAAAGCCGTATTGAGCCAGACCGAAGTCAGCAAAATCCTCGCCGCTGCCCGCAGTGAAGCGGAGAAAAATCACTGGGCCGTGAGCATCAGCGTGGTCGACGACGGCGGGCATCCGCTGGCCCTGGAACGCCTGGATGGCTGCTCACCGATCGCCGCCTACATCGCCGCCGAGAAGGCCCGCAGCGCCGCCATCGGGCGTCGTGAAACCAAAGGTTATGAAGACATGGTCAATGGCGGGCGTAGCGCGTTCCTGTCCGCGCCGCTGCTGACTTCGCTGGAAGGTGGTGTGCCGGTGATTGTCGACGGCCAGGTGATTGGCGCGGTGGGCGTTTCCGGGGTCAAGGCCGATCAGGACGCCCAAGTGGCCAAAGCCGGTATCGCCGCATTGGGCTGATTACAAGGGCTAGGCGCCTGTTCAGTGAGCCGCGCTGACATCTGACGCCGGCCACCTACTGTTTTTTGGAGAGTGAAAATGACTGATCGCGTGAACTGCCAGCGCCTGCAAGTGGCCATCAACCTGCAACGTTTCGTCGACGAGCAAGTGCTGCCCGGCACCGGGATTGAACGCGAGGCGTTCTGGGCCGGCTTCGACGCCCTGGTGCATGACCTGGCGCCGCACAATCGTGCGCTGCTGGCCGAGCGCGATGCGCTGCAGGCGAAGCTGGACAGCTGGCACCGCGCGCACCCAGGCCCGATCAGCGACATGTCGGCCTATCGCGATTTTCTCGAGTCCATCGGCTACCTGTTGCCGCAGCCAGACACGGTGCGGGTCAGCACCGCCAACGTCGACAGCGAGATCACCCACCAGGCCGGTCCACAGCTGGTGGTGCCGATGATGAATGCCCGCTACGCGTTGAACGCCGCCAATGCGCGCTGGGGCTCTTTGTACGATGCGTTGTACGGCACCGATGCCATCGCTGAAGACGGTGGTGCTCAAAAGGGCCCGGGTTACAACCAGGTGCGTGGTGACAAAGTCATCGCCTTCGCCCGTGCGTTTCTCGATCAGGCCGCGCCTTTACGCATGGGCTCGCATGCCGACTCGGTCAATTACCGAGTCAGTGAGGGGCAACTGCAGGTGACCCTGGCTGACGGCACCCAGACCGGTTTGGCCCAGGCCGACAAGTTCGTCGGTTATCAGGGCCAGGCCAGCGCGCCGACAGCGGTGCTGCTGAAAAACAACGGCCTGCACGTGGAAATCCAGATCGATGCCGGCAGCCCGATCGGCGCCAGCGATGGCGCAGGGGTCAAGGATCTGCTGGTGGAGTCCGCGCTGTCGACCATTCTCGACTGCGAAGACTCCGTCGCGGCGGTCGATGCGGCCGATAAAGTGCTGATCTACCGCAACTGGCTCGGCCTGATGAAAGGCGACCTCAGCGAAGCGCTGGAAAAGGGCGGCAAGTCTATCGTGCGCCGTCTCAACCCGGACCGCGAGTACACCGCTGCCGCTGGCGGTGCGTTGAAGCTGCACGGCCGTTCGTTGCTGTTTGTGCGCAACGTCGGGCACCTGATGAGCAACCCGGCGATCCTCGACGGCGAAGGCCACGAGATCCCCGAAGGCATCCTCGACGGCGTGATGACCAGCTTGATCGCCCTGCATGACCTCCAGCGCCACGGTAACTCGCGTACAGGCAGTATCTATATCGTCAAGCCGAAGATGCACGGCCCGGCTGAAGTGGCCTTTGCCGATCAGTTGTTCACGCGCATCGAAGACCTGCTGCACTTGCCCCGGCACACCCTGAAGATGGGGATCATGGACGAAGAGCGCCGCACCAGTATCAACCTCAAGGCGTGTATCGCCAGCGCGGCGGCGCGGGTGGCCTTCATCAACACCGGCTTCCTCGACCGCACCGGTGATGAGATGCACACCGCCATGGAGGCCGGCGCGATGCTGCGCAAGGGCGACATGAAGAGCAGCGCCTGGATCCAGGCCTACGAGCGCAACAACGTGCTGGTTGGCTTGAGCTGCGGTCTGCGTGGTCGGGCGCAGATTGGCAAGGGGATGTGGGCCATGCCGGACCTGATGGCCGCCATGCTCGAGCAGAAGATCGCCCATCCCCAGGCCGGCGCCAACACGGCCTGGGTCCCGTCGCCGACCGCCGCCACCTTGCATGCCTTGCACTACCACCAAGTGGATGTGCAGGCGGTGCAGCGCGAGCTGGAAGCCATCGACCTCAACAGTCAGCGCGACGACCTGCTCAATGGCCTGCTCAGCGTGCCGGTGGTGGCCGAGCCTGACTGGAGCGCCAGCCAGATCCAGCAAGAGCTGGACAACAACTGCCAGGGCATCCTCGGTTATGTGGTGCGCTGGGTCGAGCAGGGCGTGGGTTGCTCCAAAGTGCCAGATATCCACAACGTCGGCCTGATGGAAGACCGCGCCACCCTGCGTATTTCCAGCCAACACATTGCTAACTGGCTGCACCACAACGTCGTTAGCCAAGCTCAGGTGCGCGCAAGCCTTGAGCGCATGGCCAAGGTGGTCGATCAGCAGAACGCTGGCGATCCGCTGTATCGCCCGATGGCCGATGACTATGCCGCCTCGATGGCGTTCCAGGCCGCCTGCGACCTGGTGTTCAAGGGCCGCGAGCAACCCAGTGGCTACACCGAACCGCTGCTGCACGCCTGGCGTCTGCGGTTCAAGCAACAGGCCTGAGGGAGACACGCTCTGCAATCGTCGAGGGGCTGCGGTGTGCGTCGTGACCGCAACCCCGAAAGCCCCTGCTTTAGCGGGGGCGCAATACAACAGGCCCCGACAGCCCATGGCTGCCGGGGCCCTTGAGCATGAGCGCGGCGACGGGTGATCCCCTGTCGACGCGGTTCGCGGAGCACCTGTGCTCTGGATGCGTGGCGCCGGATACCCCCGGCAAACTGTGGTTCACAACAATAAAAAGGAACCAAAACCATGAGTCAAACACTGCTGTCCATCCTGGCCTTCGTGCCGCTGGTACTGGCGGGCGTGTTACTGATCGGCTTTCGCTGGCCAGCCAAATACGCCATGCCCGTGGTCTTCGTACTGACGGCGCTGATCGGCCTCGGGGCCTGGGACATGACGTTGAATCGGGTCCTGGCGTCCTCGCTGCAGGGCCTCGTCCTGACGGCGGCGATTCTGTGGATTGTTTTCGGTGCCATTCTGTTGCTCAACACCCTCAAGCATTCCGGCGGCATCAGCTCCATTCGCCGTGGCTTTGCCAATATCAGCCCGGACCGTCGGGTCCAGGCGCTGATCGTGGCCTGGCTGTTCGGCTGCTTCATCGAGGGCGCTTCGGGCTTTGGCACACCTGCGGCGGTAGTCGCGCCGTTGATGGTCGCGCTGGGCTTCCCGGCCATGGCCGCGGTGGTACTCGGCATGCTGGTGCAGTCCACGCCGGTGTCTTTTGGTGCCGTCGGCACGCCCATGGTGGTCGGGGTCACAGGCGGACTTGACCAGACCGGTCTTGGCGCGCAACTGGCTGCTGTGGGCAGCAACTGGGACGTGTTCTTCCATTTGATCGTCTCGCGGGTGGCGATCATCCATGCCCTTTGCGGGATTCTCATGCCGCTGATCATGATCAGCATCATGACCCGCTTCTTCGGCAAGAACCAATCCTGGCGCGAAGGCCTGGTCATGGCGCCGTTTGCGATCTTCACTGGCCTCGCCTTCGTCATCCCTTACGCCGCCGCTGGGGTGTTCCTCGGTCCGGAATTCCCTTCGATGATTGGTGCCCTGGTGGGCCTGAGCATCGTGATCCCGGCTGCCAAAGCGCGCTTCCTGTTGCCCAAGACCACCTGGGATTTTGCCCCGGCCAGCGAGTGGCCAGCGGAGTGGATGGGCAGGATCGAGATGAAGCTCGACGACATGGCCGGCAAAAAAGCGATTTCCGTCCCCATGGCCTGGGCACCCTATGTGCTGCTGGCCGTGTTGTTGGTGCTGTCGCGCAACATTCCACCGCTCAAGGCCTGGCTGCTGTCCCTGAGCTTCGGGGCCAAAGACATTCTGGGGGAGACGGGCGTGTCCGCCAGCCTGGAACTGCTCTACCTGCCAGGTGGTTTGCTCTGCGTGGTTGCGCTGATGACATTCTTCTTGCACCGCATGCGCGCCAGCGAACTGGTGGCGGCCGTGAGTGAATCGAGCAAAACCTTGCTGGGCGCCGGTTTCGTGTTGATCTTCACCATCCCTATGGTGCGTATCCTGATCAACTCAGGGGTGAACGGATCGGACTTGGTGTCGATGCCGGTGGCAATGGCGCGTCTGGTCGCAGACAGTGTCGGCAGCGTGTACCCGTTCTTCGCCCCGGCTGTGGGCGCACTGGGCGCATTCATCGCCGGCTCCAACACCGTGTCCAACCTGATGCTGGCGCAGTTCCAGTTCAACACCGCGCAACTGTTGGGCATCTCTGGCGCGCTGATGGTGGCGTTGCAATCGGTAGGCGCGGCGGCCGGTAACATGATCGCCATCCACAACGTGGTGGCGGCGTCGGCGACAGTCGGCCTGCTGGGCCGCGAAGGCATCACCCTGCGCAAAACCATGCTGCCGACGCTGTACTACATCGTCCTGGCCGGTATCATCGGCATGATCGGCTTCTATCTGCTGGGTATCAGCGATCCGCTGACGAAGTCCTGAAACCTGCAGGCTGCCCGCCGAGGGGGCGGGCAGCTTCGGTCAGCGAGTTCGCATGAGCTAAACCAGCGCATCTGTTGACAGGTGTAAATGAAAGCCCCTGAATCGTGATGAATCAGGGGCTTTGTAGTGTCTGGCGTTTTATAGAAGGGTACCCGCCAGCGCCGCATCCAACCGCCTTGCAATCACATCCATCACGTCGCAACCGTCACGCAGCGGAATGCAGCAAAGCTGTGCCAAACCCCATCGCCATTTGAGCGACGCCCAGACTATAGGTGCCACCGTAAAAACTACGCAAGGGATTGATAGCGCGGAGGTTTCCCAATGACATGTGGGATATTTCCGTAGCTCAATCAGCCAATTCCGCCATTCCACCCCCATTTACAGCCCTACACGTCCCACAATCCAATCGCGCATTCCCCTCCGGCGCGGGATAATACGGCCCGGCTTGGGGTCACAACCGCTTCCCCCCGATTGTATTGGCGGCTGAGGAAGGATCGATCGCAATGACAGACTGGCTGCAAAGCTATGGAGAGATGGCTGAACGGGTGCGCGGCCACGATTGGGAGGCCAGCCCGCTCGGGCCGCCGAAACAGTGGCCCGATGTGCTGAAGACCACCGTAGCGTTGAGCCTCGCCTCGCATTTTCCCCAGGCCATCGTGTGGGGGCCGGACCTGATCACGTTGTACAACGATGCCTTCGTGCCCATCCTCGGCAATAAACCCCAAGCGCTGGGTCGGCGGTTCGATGAGGTGTGGAAGGAAGTCTGGAGCGACATCGGCCCGATTGTGCGGGCGGCCTTCGAGGGGCAGGCGACTTATATCGAGAATTTTCCCCTGATCATCGAGCGTGGCGGCGGCCTGGAACAGGCGTATTTCACGTTCTGCTACAGCCCCATCCGTGATCAGTTCGGCAAGGTCGTGGGCATGCTGGACACCGTCACCGAGACCACTTCCACGGTGTTCATGACCCAGCGCCTGGCGGTGCTGGATGCCATTGGCAATGCCGTGGCGAATGCCACCGACCCACAGGCCATCATGGCCACCACCACGCGGATTCTGGCGGCGCACCTGAACCTGTCCAATTGCGCCTATGCGGATATGGATGAGGACGAGGATGGCTTCACCATTCGCGGTGATTGGGCTCGGGCGGGGTCACCCAGTATTGTCGGGCATTACCGACTGGCGGATTTCGGTCGGCTGGCGGTTGCCAACCTGCGGGCTGGCAAACCCCTGGTGGTCAACGATAACCTCAAGGAGCTGGCGCCCGAGGAAGCGGCGACGTTCCAGGCGATCGGTATCGCAGCGACCATTTGCGTGCCGCTGATCAAGAACGGACGTTTGACCGCATTGATGGCCATCCACGACAAAACGCCGCGGGTCTGGTCCAGCAACGATCTGGCGCTGCTGATGGAAGTGACCGAACGATCCTGGGCTCACATCGAGCGGACCCGCGCGGACGCCGCCGTGCGCGAGGGGCTCGCGGCCCTGGCGGAACTGAACGCGACACTGGAGGAGCGGGTCGAGGAACGCACCACGCGCCTGAAACAGACCGAAGCGGCCCTGCGCCAGTCGCAGAAACTTGAAGCCATCGGCCAGCTCACCGGCGGGGTGGCCCACGACTTCAACAACCTGCTGACGATCATTCGTTCCTCCGTCGACTTTCTGCGCATGCCCAATCTGTCCGATGAGCGGCGCAACCGCTACATGACGGCGGTTTCCGAGACGGTGGAGCGTGCCGCCAAGCTGACCAGCCAGTTGCTCGCCTTCGCCCGGCGTCAGCCGTTGAAACCGCAAGTCATCGATGTGGGCAAGCAGGTGCAAAGCCTCGGCGACATGCTGCAGACCGTCACGGGGGCGCGGATTCAGGTCAAGGTCGAGCTGAGCGACCGGCCTTGTTACATCCGCGCTGACTTGAGCCAGTTTGAAACGGCGCTGATCAACATGGCCCTCAATGCCAGGGATGCCATGGATGGGCAAGGCACGTTGTCGCTGCGGCTCATTGGCGGTGCTGGCATGCCGCCGATCCGAGGTCACGCGGGAGCCGGGCAGTCTTTTGCCGCCATTGCCCTGGCGGACACCGGCACCGGCATTGCGGCAGAAGTCCTGGAGCATATTTTCGAGCCGTTCTTTACCACTAAGGAAGTGGGCAAGGGCACCGGGCTGGGGTTGTCCCAGGTGTTCGGTTTTGCCAAACAGTCTGGCGGCAACGTGGATGTTTCGACCGTGGTCGGGGAGGGGACGGTGTTTACCTTGTACCTGCCGGAAGTCGAGCCCGAAGAGATTGATGAGCCCAACCGGGAGGAAACCACGCCCCTGCTGCTGGAAAAGGGCAAGCGTCGGGTGTTGATCGTGGAGGACAACCTGGAGGTCGGGCGTTTTGCCAATCAGATCCTGCAGGATCTGGGCTACGAAACGGCCTGGGCGACCAACGCCGAGGAGGCTCTGGATATGGTTGGCCCGGATGCGATGGCGTTCGACGCGGTATTTTCCGACGTCGTCATGCCCGGCATCAGCGGCATTGCCCTGGCCAAGGCACTGCGCCGGCGCCGCCCGGATCTGCCGGTGGTCCTGACGTCGGGTTATAGCGAGGAGCTGGCCCACCGTGGCCATGAAGATTTCGAGTTTCTATCCAAGCCCTATTCGGCCGATCAGGTTTCCCGGATCTTGAGCCGCGCGATGGCGGGGCGGATTGAATAAAGCGGTCCGTGGGCAAGTCACGCAGCTCCATTCGTCGGCCAGACGCTTGCCTGAATAATCAGTCCTTTGATGACCGACTAGTCTGAAAGTCGTGAAGGCCTATATTTTTCAGGCAACGGGTTGTTGCCGGTGTGGGCCTCGACGAAAAGGGGAAAGGCGATGGGAGCACCGTACAGCGAGGATAACGGAGCCGCATATCCGATCAATGAAGGTTTGCAGTGTGGGCAATCGGCCTATAGGGCGGACTTTGGCGACGAGCCGATCAAATCCATCAGGACCAAGGTGTCCAAAGTGCCGCGAGGGGAAAAGGCCAAGTTCCTGCCCAGGGTCCCGGTCAGGAAGTAACGTTGCAACTCTACAATTCAGTCCTGTCATCGTGGCGAGGGAGCAAGCTCCCCGCCACGACACCATTCCAGCCTCTGGCATAAATATTCTTCATCTTTTTTTTCACGACGGTTTCTTTCACGTTTCTTTCACAAGCGGGCGCGTAATCTTGGCTCATCCGTTAGAAAGCAGTAACCGCAGTACCTGCCCGTTTCCCCAGCGGGCTTTTTTTTGCCTGTCATAAAACTACCCCTCCGTTTGTTGTCCAAGTGACATGGCCCGACGCTATCTGGCGTAGACTGACGCCCGCGCGTACCGGCCATCTTTCCCCGATGCGGCATTCTTGAGGTTTCTATCATGCGTTTGACTTTATCCACCTTGGTGCTTGGGCTTGTGGTTGCTCAAGGCGCGATGGCTGCCGGTGACGGTACTGCTGCGGTTGGCGGTGGTCTGGGCGGTGCGTTGGGTAACGTAGTCGGCCAACAGATGGGCGGCAGCACAGGCGCGGCCATTGGCGCCGGTGTCGGTGGTGCAGCCGGCAGTGCGGTGGGGGCGCGTAAGGGCAGCCGTACGGAAGCGGCCATTGGCGGTGGTTTGGGGTCGGCCGGCGGTTCGATTGTCGGTAACAGCCTGGGCGGCTCGACGGGCTCCACCATTGGCGCAGGTATTGGTGGCGCGGCGGGTGGTGCATTGGGTAGCAACCTGTCCAATGACAACGATGGTCATTCGGGTGGTAAGAAGCACAAGCACAAACATAAGAACAAACATCGCTAAGCGCATGTTTGGATGAGAAAGACCCGGCCTGTGAGCCGGGTTTTTTGTTCGCCATGGGTTTGCGGTTTATCTGCTCACAGGGTTGTCTGGCCACAGGGCTGTCCGGCGTTTTCTTTACCGGGTTATTTACCCGGAACGTTTCCCCTCTGCGCACCTCGAACTCATACATCCATCAGCAATTGCGAGGTGCGTCATGACGCCGGAAACCGAAGGTACGGAAGAAAAAGGCCCGTCGGGCGTTCCTTTCGTCAATGATCCGGGCAATGAAGACCCCGGCTCGCTGATGGACGATGCCCAGGTGCCCTTGATCGAGGGTGAAGAGGTGGAAGACGCTGAGATCGAGGACGAGTCCTACGATTGAAGTCGCTCAAGCTGACCGCCCGTGTTCTCAAAACTGCATGACGTGTTGTCCCGTCATCAGGAGGTTGCCATGACTGCCGATTCGCCTGTCCCTGACGACGATGAAACCCCGGAATACCCGCTGCCCTCGCCAACCGACTCGCTGAGCCGGGACCAGCGCCCGCCTGACGACGACGCCGGGGTAGAGCAGGTGCCGAGTGAGGATGAGGATATCGAGGCGAGCCCGGACGATCCGGACATTGCCGGTAACGACGCCTCCGGCGAACCGAGCTGATTGCCGGTTCCGCCCGTCGATTTATCGGCACCATCGGCCAGTCACGATTGCCACACATCAGGTAGGTAACCTTAAAAAGGGAGACTCACCATGATGAAATCAAATGTGACCGCGCTGACCCTGGCCGGGATTCTGTCGGTCAATTCCATGGCGGTTTTCGCCCAGTCTTCGGGCGGCAATCCCCCCGTAGATAAGGGCGGGATGCCACCCTCCACCGAGATGGAAGCCGGCACGCCATCGGGCACGGGAGGCGCTTTGCCGCCGGGTTCCGTGGAGGGCGGTAATGGCAGCGACGCCAGTGGCAGCAGCACCAGTCCCGGTACGGGCAGCGGCTCAATGAGCGGCGGCAGTTCCATGGGGGGCGATGCCTCCAGCAGTGGAACCGGGGCCGGAACCAGCGACAGCGGTGGTAGCTCCGATGACGGCGGTTCGAGTGGTTCCAGCCAATAACGCATTGATCATCATCTGAACCTGATCCTTGTTGCGGCGAGGGGGCAAGTGCCCTCGCTGCAACAGTCGCCCACACAGATTTCCCGTTGCCTGTGCCAAGCCACTCTCGTTATTCTGCTGAATCCTTTAAGGTGAACACGTTGCTCTGGCCAAACCTGAGCCATTTCTGGAACCTTGTGATAACGGATCAGATGCGATGAAAGCACCGCTGCAAGAGCTTGGCCCGATCAAAGCTGTGATATTCGACATGGATGGGCTGTTGCTGGACACCGAGGGCATTTACACCGAGGTGACCTCCATCATCGCCGAGCGTTACGGGCGCACGTTTGATTGGAGCGTCAAGCAGAACATCATCGGACGTGGGGCCGGGGATCTGGCCCGCTATGTCGTTCAGGCGCTGGAGTTGCCGATCACCCCGGAAGAGTTCCTGGTGATCCGCGAGCCCTTGATGCGCGAACGCTTTCCGCACGCCCTGGCGATGCCCGGTGCTGAAGAGCTGGTGCGGCATTTGAAGGCCCATGACGTTCCGATTGCGGTGGGCACCAGTTCGTCGAGCCAGTCGTTTGCACTGAAAACCACGCTGCACCGGGACTGGTTTGCGTTGTTCGATTTCATCGTCACAGCGGATGACCCGGAGGTCGGCGCGGCGAAGCCGGCACCGGATATCTTCCTCACTGCCGCCCGACGCCTGGGCGTTGCACCCCGCGATTGCCTGGTATTCGAAGACTCACCGTTCGGGGTGACTGCGGCGAAAGCGGCGGGAATGACTGCCATTGCCATTCCGGATTCGGCCATGGCCGACGAAAAATACGCCCATGCCGACGCGATCATTCGTTCCCTGAAGATCTTCCAGCCAGGCCTGTGCGGTTTGCCAGAGCTGGAGTGGGCCTGACGACACATCGCGGCACAACAGAACGCCGTTCATGGTATTACCCATGAACGGCGTTTTTTATGGCCTGGATCAGGCGCCGAACCCCCCATCGATGGTCAGGCTGGCACCGGTGATGTAAGCCGCTTCCGGGCCTGCCAGGTAGGCGACGAAACTGGCGATTTCTTCGACGGTGCCGTAACGGCCGACCGCCATCAACGCCATCAGACTGGAGGCGAAGTCGCCGTCGGCCGGGTTCATGTCGGTGTCCACCGGGCCGGGCTGCACGTTGTTGACGGTAATGCCACGCGGGCCGAGGTCGCGGGCCAGGCCTTTGGTCAGACCCACCAGCGCGGACTTGCTCATGGCATAGGCAGCACCGCCGGCGAAGGGCATGCGGTCGGCGTTGGTGCTGCCGATGTTGATGACCCGTCCGCCTTCGCTCATGTGCCGAACCGCTGCCTGGGTGGCGATGAATACGCTGCGCACGTTGATGGCCAGGGTCTGGTCGAAATCTTCGAGCTTGAATTCTTCCAGCGGCGCCATCGCCAGCACACCGGCGTTGTTGACCAGGATGTCCAGCCGGCCAAAGGTCTCGACGGTAGCATTGACGGCGTTGCGGATGGCCTCTGCGTCGGCGCTGTCGGCCTTGATCGCCAGGGCCTTGCCGCCGGCTGCGATGATACTGTTTTGCAGTTCTTCGGACTTGGCCGCGGAGCTGACGTAGGTGAAGGCCACTGCGGCGCCTTCGGCTGCCAGCCGCTTGACGATGGCGGCGCCAATACCGCGGGAACCGCCCTGGATCAAGGCGACTTTACCGCTCAGTGTTTGAGTGCTCATGATGTTCTCCAAATCTGCCGGGGCGAGATGCCGCGGTTGATGGCGCGAGTATCGGGATTCGGTGTTGGGCTGTGTAGAGGCTTATAGATACAGTCTGTGTAAACCAAAAGTTTAGAGTGGTCCTTATGGAAACCTTCAGCAGTATCGAATGCTTTGTGCGCAGCGCCGAAGTCGGCAGTTTTGCCGAGGCTGCGCGTCGCTTGAGCGTGACCCCTGCGGCGGTAGGTAAAAGCGTGGCCAAGCTCGAAGCGCGGCTGGGGGTACGCCTGTTCCAGCGCAGCACCCGCCGCCTGACGCTGACCGAAGCCGGTCAGCTATTTCTCAGGGAAGTGGGCACCAGTTTCAATACGATCCAGAACGCCGTCGCCAACCTGGCCAGCGCCGGCGGGCAACCGGCTGGCACATTGAAAGTGAGCATGGGCACGGCGTTCGGTCGACTGTATGTGGTGCCGTTGCTGGGGGAGTTTTTGCAACGCTATCCGGCGATCAATCCGGACTGGCATTTCGATAACCGCCAGGTGGACCTGATCGGCCAGGGATTCGATGCGGCCATTGGTGGTGGCTTCGAACTGCCCCAGGGTGTGGTGGCGCGCAAACTGACCGTGGCTCATCGCGTGTTGGTTGCCTCGAAGGACTATGTGCAAAGCCATCTCCCGCTGATTGAACCGGAAGATCTGGCGCACCATCAGGGCATCCTGATCCGTTCACCCCAGACCGGACGTATCCGTTCATGGCAACTGACCAGCCGCACACGACAGCACAGCCCGCTCATGCTCAAAGCACGCATGACCATGAGCGACTCTGAAGCTGACTGTGCAGCCGCCGCCCAAGGGCTGGGCATCGGACTGGTGAGCATGCCGGTGGCCGTTCCTTATCTGCAATCGGGGGTACTGCAACGGGTGCTGCCGGACTGGTACGTCGATGATGGCAACATTTCCATCTACTACGCCGAGCACAAACTGCTGCCAGGCAAGACCCGTGCGTTTGTGGATTTCATCATCGAACAGTTTGCCGCGCAGGGCTTGGGGGAGCGGTTCAGTGCGGTTTGAGCTTGGCTCTGAACCGCGTGGGCCCCATCGCGAGCAGGCTCGCTCCCACAGGGATTTTTGGTGGACACAAAAGGTGCGGTCGCCACAAAACCAATGTGGGAGCGAGCCTGCTCGCGATGGGGGCGATGTGATTCAGAGCTGTGAATTCACCGCCCAAACCGCCCCGGCCAGCCAATAATGGTCTTGGGCCGAGGCGTGGCATAGGTGCGCACTTTCGAGGTGGACAAGCCCAACCGCACCAGGGCTTCGGCAATGGTCACCGCCGCCGTCACGCCATCGACCACCGGCACCCCGGTGCGCTGGCGGATCTGCTCATCGAGCCCGGCCATGCCACCGCAACCCAGGCAGATTACTTCGGCTTTGTCCTGACTGACTGCCAGTTCTGCCTGCTGCACGATGGCTTCCACCGCCCGTTGCGGGTCTTGCTCAAGCTCCAGCACTGCCAGGCCACTGGCACGTACCGAGGCGCAGCGATCGAACAGGCCGGAGAGCTTTAGGCGGTCCTCGATCAGCGGCACGGTGCGGTCCAGGGTGGTGACCACCGAATAGGCGTGGCCCAGGAACATCGCGGTGCTGGCGCCCGCGTCGGTGATGTCCACCACCGGTACATTGAGCAGTTCCTGCAAGCCTTCGCGCCCATGTTCGCCGTAACCGGCCTGGATCACCGCATCAAACGGCTGATCGTAGGCCATCACCCGATCCATCACCGCGATGGCGGCCAGGTAGCTTTCGAAATTGCCTTCGATGGAGTCAGCGCCGAAGTACGGCGTGAGCCCGACGATCTCGGTGCCCGGCGCGGCCACGGCCTGGGCTTGTTGGGCGATGGCCCGGGTGATGGATTCGGTGGTGTTGACGTTGACCACAAGAATTCGCATGAGCTGTCCTCTTCCATAAGCGCAAACAGGCGGCCCGGTCTGGCGGGCCGTTTTTACAATCAACGGCAGATGTTATCCATAGGAATGGACAAATGGCAGGTTCTTGCGGTCCGCATGGTTTTTATAGGCGCTGTGGTTTTTTTCAGGCCTTGGATTTGCTGATGATATTGCCGGCGTGCAGCCCGCATTCTTTCTGCGTGGCTTCTTCCCACCACCAGCGACCTTCGCGTTCGTGCTGGTTCGGCAGCACCGGGCGGGTGCAGGGTTCGCAGCCGATGCTGATGAAGCCGCGTTCATGCAGGCTGTTGTAGGGCAGTTCCAGCATGCGGATGTAGCCCCAGACTTCTTCGCTGGTCATCTGCGACAGCGGGTTGAATTTGTAAAGGGTGCGTTCTGGAGTGGAAAACGCCGTGTCGATTTCCAGTGCGGCCACCTGGCTGCGGGTGCCGGGGCTCTGATCGCGACGCTGGCCGGTGGCCCAGGCGCGGACATCGGACAGCTTGCGCCGCAGCGGTTCGATCTTGCGAATGCCGCAGCACTCACCATGACCGTCCTTGTAGAAGCTGAACAGGCCTTTTTCCTTCACGAAAGGCTCGAGTTTCGCCGGGTCCGGCGAGATCAGTTCGATATCGATCTTGTAGTGTTCGCGCACCTGTTCGATGAACCGATAGGTTTCCGGGTGCAGGCGACCGGTGTCGAGGCTGAACACCTTGACGTTCTTATTCAGCTTCCAGGCCATGTCCACCAGCACCACGTCTTCGGCGCCGCTGAAAGATATCCACAGGTCATCGCCGAATTCGGCGAAGGCCAGTTTGAGGATGTCCTGTGGGGACTTGTTGGCATAGGTCGTGGCGAGTTCCACGACGTCAAACGATGGGCTCATCAGGGCGGCTTCCTACAGGTCGGTGGCGCTGGGCGCTCTATATGGGGCTGATGGTAACAAAAGCTGTCGGGGCTGGCGCGCTCCTGTGCGTTGCGTAGGCATCGGCGAATGGCTAGAGTCGGCAGTCCTTTTGTTCGCTCAACCGATAAACATCAAAAAAATGGGAGTGTCTTGTGGAAATTGCCTGTCTCGACCTGGAAGGTGTGCTGGTCCCGGAAATCTGGATCGCCTTCGCTGAAAAAACCGGTATTGAATCCCTCAGGGCGACCACGCGGGACATTCCCGACTACGATGTGTTGATGAAGCAACGGTTGCGCATCCTTGATGAGCATGGCCTCAAGCTCTCCGATATTCAGGAAGTCATCGCCACCCTCAAGCCGCTGGACGGCGCCATCGAGTTCGTCGACTGGCTGCGCGAGCGTTTCCAGGTGGTGATTCTTTCCGACACCTTTTACGAATTCTCCCAACCCCTGATGCGCCAGCTGGGTTTCCCGACGTTGCTCTGCCATCGTTTGATTACCGATGACAGCGGACGGGTAACCGGATACCAGCTGCGTCAGAAAGATCCCAAGCGCCAGTCGGTATTGGCCTTCAAGAGCCTGTACTACCGGGTGATTGCGGCGGGGGATTCCTACAATGACACCACGATGCTGGGTGAAGCCGATGCCGGGATTCTGTTCCATGCGCCGGATAATGTGATTCAAGAGTTCCCGCAGTTCCCGGCAGTGCACAGTTTTGCTGAGTTGAAGCAGGAATTCATCAAGGCCTCGAATCGAAATCTAAGCTTGTAAACCCAATCCCCCTGTGGGAGCGAGCTTGCTCGCGATAGCGTTGGGTCAGCAGCATTTGAGCCAACTGGCACACCGCTATCGCGAGCAAGCTCGCTCCCACAGGGTTCTGCGCCTGGTCAGGGGCTTGTTTGCGATGCTTTAAAGGTTCTGCAAAGTTTCGAGCAACACCCGAACCTTGGTAATCGACTCCTGATACTCCGCCTGCCAATCCGAATCCGCGACAATCCCGCCGCCGCCCCAGCAACATACCTGTCCATCCTTGACCAGCAAGCTGCGGATGGCGATGGAACTGTCCATCTCTCCGCGTACGTCCAGGTACAGCAACGAGCCGCAATACAGCCCGCGCCGGGTCGGTTCGAGTTCGTCGATGATCTGCATGGCGCGGATTTTCGGTGCGCCGGTGATCGAGCCGCCGGGGAAGCTGCCTGCGATCAAGTCCAGGGCGTCCTTGGCGTCGGCCAGCTCGCCGGTCACGCTGCTGACCAGATGGTGGACGTTGGGGTAGCTTTCCAGGCTGAACAACTCCGGCACGCGCACCGAGCCGATGCGGCAGGTACGGCCCAGGTCGTTGCGCAGCAGATCGACAATCATCAGGTTTTCCGCCCGGTCCTTGGGGCTGGCCAGCAACTCGGCGGCGTGTGCGGCGTCTTCGTCAGGGGTTGCGCCGCGTGGACGGGTGCCCTTGATCGGGCGGGTCTCCACATGACCTTCGCTGACCTTGACGAAACGCTCGGGTGACAGACTCAGCACCGCGCCGCCGTCGGGCAAGCTCTGGAAGCCGGAAAACGGCGTCGGGCAAGCCGCCCGCAGCGCCTGATAGGCGGCCCAGGCATCGCCTTGGCACGGGGCGCGGAAGCGCTGGGCAAAGTTGACCTGGTAGCAGTCGCCGGCCTGGATATACGCTTGGATCCGTTCGAAGGCCAGTCGATAGGCATCGCTATTGAGGTCGGGCGCCATGGGCGCTTCGAGGCTGAAGGCGGTCACAGGCGCTGAGGTTGGCTGGCTGAAGAGCGCAATCAGGCGCTGGCGTTCGCTGTCGGCGCAGTGAGGGTGAAACACCAACTGGCTGGTCCCGGCCTGATGGTCGGTGACCAGCGCCCAGTCGTACACACCGAACCGCGCGTCGGGCAGGTGCAGATCGTCTTTGGCGTGGGACGGCAGGGTCTCGAGATGTCGGCCGAAGTCGTAGCTCAGGTAGCCGATCAGGCCGCCAGCGAAAGGCAATTGCACCGAGGCCGGCAGTACAGCACTCCCCAGTTGCGTCAGATGAATACGCAAGCGTTGCAGGAAATCGGCACCGGTCTCGTCTGACAGTACCGCCAGATGCTCCAGCGGCCAGGCACTGAGCAAATCATAGCGTCCGCGTTCGGCACTCGGCCGGCCGCTGTCGAGCAGCACACTGCCCGGGGCATGGCGGATCACCGCGAAATACTCGGCGGGGTTGGCGCGGTAGGGCAGCGGGTGTACGGAGCAGGTTGACATGGGCGGGGTGGGTCAGCCGTTCAGGCGGGGTGGCGATTGTAATCCCTCTGTAGGATTTGCTCCTAGAGGGATGTCGGAGATGAGTAAGTATGGGGCCATCGAAACATTTGGCTGTGAACACCTTGTGGCGAGGGGATTTATCCCCGCTGGGTTGCGCAGCAACCCTAAAACTTACCACCCCGGTGTATCAGGCTGACTGCATCTGCCTGTTTGGGGCTGCTTCGCAACCCAGCGGGGATAAATCCCCTCGCCACAGGGGTGTTTCAGCCCTCAACCCTCAACCGGCGGAATATGCCCAAACAACTCCTGGGCAAACGCCACGCGCTCCTCGACGGTTTCAACCACGCCACGGGCCTTGAGTTCTTCCAGGCGGGCTTCCACCGCGTGGGTGCGCAGAGTCAGGCCGCAGTCGTTGGCGATCTGGATGTTCAGACCCGGTCGGGCGTTGAGCTCCAGGATCAACGGACCTTTTTCCTGGTCCAGCACCATGTCCACGCCGATGTAGCCCAGCCCGCACAGTTCATAGCAACCGGCGGCCAGTTTCATGAAGCCGTCCCAGTAGGGCAGTTGCACGCCGTCCACCGCGTTGGTGGTGTCAGGGTGTTTGGTGATGATGTTGTTCAGCCAGGTACCGCGCAGGGTTAGGCCGGTGGCAAGGTCGACACCCACGCCGATGGCGCCCTGGTGCAGGTTGGCCTTGCCGCCGGACTGGCGGGTTGGCAAGCGCAGCATGGCCATCACCGGATAGCCCATCAGTACGATGATGCGAATGTCCGGCACGCCTTCATAGCTGATGCTCTTGAAGATCTGGTCCGGGGTCACGCGATATTCGATCAGCGCCCGGTCCCGGTGCCCACCCAAGGAGTAGAGACCGGTAAGGATGCTGGACACATGGTGTTCGATTTCTTCATGGCTGATGATCTTGCCGGACACCGTGCGATAGCGGCCCTCGAAGCGGTCGGCAATGACGATGATGCCGTCGCCACCCGCGCCCTGGGCCGGCTTGATCACGAAGTCGGTGCGCCCGCCGATGATCTCGTCGAGCTTGTCGATTTCCTTCTCGGTGGAGATCACCCCGTACAGCTCCGGCACATGGATGCCGGCAGCGATGGCCCGTTCCTTGGTGATGATCTTGTCATCGACGATCGGGTACAGGCTGCGCTTGTTGTATTTGAGCACATAGTCGGCGTTACGCCGATTGATGCCCATGATGCCCCGGGCCTCCAGAGCCTTCCAGGTCTTCCACAGGCCGAACATTATGAGTCAGCCTTGACGAAGGCCTTGAACCGTACCAGCTCGGTCAGGCGGTAGCCGCGGTAGCGACCCATGGCCAGCATGAAACCTACCAGAATCAGCAGGATGGCCGGGAAGGTGAACACGAAGTACACCAGCTCCGGCACGCTCATGATCAGGTGCGCCAGGGCGGCGGCGAACAGGGTGCCGATGGCCACCTTCATGGCGTGGCTGGCGCCGCGTTCTTCCCAGGTAATGGACAGGCGTTCGATGGTCATGGTCAGAATCACCATCGGGAACAGCGCGACCGACAGCCCGCGTTCCAGGCCCAGCTTGTGGCTGAACAGGCTGATGGCGGCGATCAGCACCACCACGAACGTCAGCACCACCGAAAGCCTTGGCAGCATTTGCAGCTTGAGATGTTCCAGATAGGAGCGCAGGGACAGGCCCAGCGTCGTGATCACCGTAAACAGGATGATCCCGAAGCCCAGCTGGGTTTCGCGGAAGGCCAGGGCGATCAACACCGGTGTGAACGTGCCCAGGGTCTGCAGGCCGATCAGGTTGCGCAGCACCAGAATCACCAGCACGCCGATCGGGATCATCACCATGATCATGAACGTTTGCTGGGTTTGCAGCGGCAGGCCGTAGAGCGAGTATTCGAGGAAGTTGGCGTCGGTGTTTTCGTCCGTCAGCTTGGCCAGGCGAATGGCGTTCATTTCGCTGTTGTTCATGGTGAAGGTGACGGTGGCTTTTTTGCCGCCATCGACGGTGATCAGGTTTTCATCACCGGTCCACCACAGCAGACGGTCGCTGGGCAGGCCCCGCTCAGCGGTATCCGGGTTGAAATACAGCCAGTCGGTGCCGTTGAAACTGCGCAGCCACAGTTCAGGCGACTGCGGTTGGTCGGCAACCAGGCGGATGGTATGGACCTTCTCCACCGGCACGTGGGCGATAGACAGCACCAGTTCGACGACTCTGGCCTTGCTGGCTATGGACGGATCGCCAGCCAGCAGCAGTTTGACGTTGTCGTCGTTGGGGTTGTTGACCCGTTTGATCGCTTCACTGATGAAGGTCTCGACGTCAGCCGAGTGCTGGCGGATCGGCGCGAGCAGGGCTTCGGCGGCCAGCTTCTCGGGGCCCTCGACGGCGATGCTGTCGCGGAAGGTCGGGCCCTTGATCTTGGATTTTTCCGAGGTATAGCGCTTGGTCAGCACCAGGCGGTAATACAGGGTCTGGTTGCCCTTGGCCCGACGGGCCGACCACGTGACCTTGCGGTTACCGTCCACCCGGTTCACCGCCACACCGTAGTTATTGGAGATGAAGCTCTCGTTGAGGCTGACGTAGTCCATGCTCAGCGGCGGCACGAACATCTGGATCTTCACCGGATCCTTGGCATTGGGGACGAACTCGATCTTGGCGTCGATGTTCCACAAGTCGTCGGTGGCGTCTTCGGTCACCGGAATGCCGAGCACGAAAATCTGATAGGCCGTCACCGACAGGCCCAGCACCACCAGGATGGCGATCAGCATTTTCAAATGGAGGGTAAGAGAGCGCATTGGAATTACTCTGCGGTTTGAGCGGCATTGGCGCAGGCGGGTTTGCCGGCAGCGTATTTGAGACTGGGGTCGACCAGCGCGTCGAAGCGTTTGAGGGCTTCGGAGCCGATCAGTAGCGGGTATTGGAAAGCGCTGCGGTCGGTGAGGTTCACTTCGATGCTGCGCAGGGCCGAGCCCATGCAGATGTCCAGCTCGATGACCGGCCGAGCCGTGTAGTTCTTGCCTTCTTCGGGGTCATAGTCACCGGCGCGGCGTTTGATCTTGCTGACACGGGCCAGCGGACGTTCGATAGGGTGCGAATGCGCCGCGTCGATGGCCAGGTAAAAACGCACCCAGGATTCGCCTTCGCGTTTGAAGCGCTTGATGTCCCGGGCGCTGAGCGAAGCGGTTTTGGCCCCGGTGTCCAACTTGGCGGCAACCTCCAGGTCGATGCCCTGCAGGGCGGCGTATTCATTGAGGCCGTACACGGTCTTTTCACCCGCCAGGACAAGCCCCGGCAGGCACGTGAAACAAAGGACAGCAGTTAAGGGCTTGAGTGTCATAAATCCTGATGCACAGTGTTCCGTTCGTCGGTTCAGGCCCTGGCATTGCTGCACAAGCTCCCTGGGTTGCCTTCTCTTAATAGATGCAGAGCGGCAAATTGCGGCGGCATTCTAGCACGGTGGTTTTCTGACGCCACCGCCGCCCGGACGCAACCGCTTATCCGACGCACTTGGTTATGGAGGAGGCCCTTATTAGACGATTGTCGACAATGTCTAATTTTACTTTGACGAAAGTGCAGTGATTGGTTAGTTTTTGCCTTATAGATTTATAAGGTGTCGACAATATGCTCGATCAGCTCGAATCACCGGCCATTGCCCAAGAGGAATCGGAAACCCTTTCCGAGAACGTCTTCCGGCGTATCCAGGCCGCAATCGTGCGAGGCGATATCGCGCCTGGCAGCAAGATCTCCGAGCCCGAACTGGCACGCACCTACGGCATCAGCCGCGGCCCGCTGCGCGAGGCCATCCATCGCCTGGAAGGCCAGCGCCTGCTGGTGCGGGTGCCTCACGTGGGCGCCAGGGTGGTATCCCTGAGCCACGCCGAGTTGCTGGAACTCTATGAAATCCGCGAGTCCCTGGAAGGCATGGCCTGCCGTCTGGCGGCCGAGCGCATGACCGTGGAAGAAATCGACGAGCTGCGCCGGGTCCTGGAAACCCATGAGCGCGACGCGGCGTTCCAGGCCGGTGTCGGCTATTACCAGCAGGAAGGCGACTTCGATTTCCATTACCGGATCATCCAGGGCAGCGGCAACCGCACCCTGACGCAAATGCTCTGCGGCGAGCTGTATCAGTTGGTGCGCATGTACCGCATCCAGTTTTCCACCACGCCCAACCGTCCGCGCCAGGCCTTTGCCGAGCACCACAGGATTCTCGATGCCATCGCCGACCGTGACGGTGAACTGGCTGAATTATTGATGCGCCGGCACATCGGCGCTTCCAAACGCAACATCGCGCGTCATTTCCAGGACAGCGCCGCCACTGAACGAGGTGAGTCATGAGCAACAGCACTCCAGGCCAGCGTTTTCGCGATGCGGTCGCCAACGAGCATCCGCTGCAAGTGGTGGGCACGATCAACGCCAACCACGCGCTGCTGGCCAAACGCGCCGGTTTCAAGGCGATCTACCTGTCGGGCGGCGGCGTGGCGGCCGGCTCCCTTGGCGTGCCGGACCTGGGCATCACCGGCCTGGATGACGTGCTGACCGATGTGCGCCGTATCACCGACGTCTGCGACCTGCCGTTGCTGGTGGACGTGGATACCGGGTTTGGCTCCTCGGCGTTCAATGTGGCCCGCACGGTCAAGTCGATGATCAAGTTCGGCGCGGCGGCCATTCATATTGAAGACCAGGTCGGCGCCAAGCGTTGCGGTCACCGTCCGAACAAAGAGATCGTCTCGCAACAGGAAATGGTCGACCGCATCAAAGCCGCCGTCGACGCGCGCACCGATGACAGCTTCGTGATCATGGCCCGTACCGACGCCCTGGCCGTGGAGGGCTTGGAATCGGCCCTGGACCGCGCCGCCGCGTGCATCGAGGCCGGTGCCGACATGATCTTTCCGGAAGCCATTACCGAACTTGAGATGTACAAGCTGTTCGCCAGCCGGGTGAAAGCCCCGATCCTGGCCAACATCACTGAATTCGGCGCGACACCGCTGTACACCACCGAACAATTGGCGGGCGCCGACGTGTCCCTGGTGCTGTACCCCCTGTCGGCCTTCCGCGCCATGAACAAAGCGGCCGAGAACGTCTATACCGCAATCCGCCGCGACGGTACGCAACAGAACGTCATCGACACCATGCAGACTCGCATGGAGCTTTACGATCGCATCGACTACCACACCTTCGAGCAAAAGCTCGATGCGTTGTTCGCGGCAAAAAAATGAACAGAGCGCAGCCTCTACAAATCTAAAAAATGGAGACAGCAAATGGCCGAAGCAAAAGTACTCAGTGGCGCCGGGCTCCGTGGCCAGGTGGCCGGGCAAACCGCATTGTCCACCGTAGGCCAGTCAGGTGCCGGCCTGACCTATCGCGGCTACGACGTCCGCGAGCTGGCGGCTGACGCGCAATTTGAAGAAGTGGCTTACCTGCTGCTGTATGGCGAGCTGCCGACCCAGGCGCAACTGGACGCCTACACAGGCAAACTGAGCCAATTGCGGGACTTGCCCCAAGCCTTGAAAGAGGTGTTGGAGCGCATTCCCGCCGACGCCCACCCAATGGACGTGATGCGCACCGGCTGCTCGTTCCTGGGCAACCTGGAACCGGAGCTGAATTTCTCCGAACAGCATGACAAGACCGACCGCCTGTTGGCCGCGTTCCCGGCGATCATGTGCTACTGGTATCGCTTCAGCCACGAAGGCCAGCGCATCGAGTGTGTGACCGACGAAACCTCCATCGGCGGCCATTTCCTGCACCTGTTGCATGGCAAGAAGCCGAGCGAGCTGCACGTCAAGGTGATGAACGTCTCGCTGATTCTGTATGCCGAGCACGAGTTCAACGCCTCGACCTTCACGGCGCGGGTGTGTGCCTCGACCCTGTCTGACCTGTTTTCCTGCATCACCGCCGCCATCGGTTCGCTGCGCGGCCCGTTGCATGGTGGGGCCAACGAAGCGGCGATGGAGATGATCCAGCGCTTCCAGTCGCCGGAGGAGGCGATCAAGGGCACCCTCGGGATGCTCGAGCGCAAGGACAAGATCATGGGCTTCGGCCACGCGATCTATAAGGACAACGACCCGCGCAATGAGGTGATCAAGGGTTGGTCGAAAAAACTTGCCGACGAGGTGGGTGACACGGTGCTGTTCCCGGTTTCCGAGGCCATCGACAAGACCATGTGGGAGCAGAAAAAACTGTTTCCCAACGCCGATTTCTACCATGCCTCGGCGTACCACTTCATGGGCATCCCGACCAAGCTGTTCACGCCGATCTTCGTTTGTTCGCGCCTGACCGGCTGGGCCGCCCACGTCTACGAACAACGTGCCAACAACCGCATCATCCGACCGAGCGCCGAATACACCGGCGTCGAACAGCGCAAGTTCGTGCCAATCGAACAACGCTGAACTGGAGGGCGCTGACGCTGCAACTGAAGGAACCGAAAACCATTGTGGGAGCGAGCCTGCTCGCGATAGCGGTGGGCCAGACGACATCGATGTCGGCTGCGACTCAGTCATCGCGAGCAGGCTCGCTCCCACAGGGGAACAGGTTCACTTCAGTAGCTGCGCCAACCCCTTCTGAAACCACCGTGACCCGAGTGCTGACGATGAACACAGAATTTCGCAAACCGCTGCCCGGCACTTCGCTGGATTATTTCGACGTTCGCGGGGCCGTGGATGCCATCCGGCCTGGCGCTTACGATGGCCTGCCGTATACCTCCAGGGTGCTGGCGGAAAACCTGGTGCGTCGCTGCGACCCGGCGACGCTGGGCGAGTCGCTGCTGCAACTGATCGAGCGCAAGCGCGATCTGGACTTCCCATGGTTTCCGGCCCGGGTAGTGTGCCATGACATCCTCGGCCAGACCGCCCTGGTAGACCTGGCCGGCCTGCGCGACGCCATTGCCCTGCAGGGCGGCGATCCGGCGCAGGTCAATCCGGTGGTGCCGACCCAGTTGATCGTCGACCACTCCCTGGCGGTGGAAAGCGGCGGGTCCGATCCCCAGGCGTTCGCCAAGAACCGCGCCATTGAAGACCGGCGCAACGAAGACCGCTTTCACTTCATCAACTGGACCAAGAAAGCCTTCAAGAACGTCGACGTGATCCCGCCGGGCAATGGGATCATGCACCAGATCAACCTGGAAAAAATGTCACCGGTGATCCAGCAGCGTGACGGCGTGGCGTTCCCTGATACCTGCGTGGGCACTGACAGCCACACCCCCCACGTCGATGCCTTGGGCGTGATCGCCATTGGCGTTGGCGGCCTGGAAGCCGAAAGCGTGATGTTGGGGCGTGCCTCGTGGATGCGCCTGCCGGAAATCATTGGCGTCGAGCTGACCGGCAAGTTACAACCGGGCATCACCGCCACCGACATGGTGCTGGCGCTGACCGAATTCCTGCGCAAACAAAAAGTCGTCGGTGCCTGGCTGGAGTTTTTCGGTGAAGGCGCCAGCGCCCTGACCTTGGGCGACCGCGCGACCATTTCCAACATGGCCCCGGAATACGGCGCCACGGCGGCGATGTTCTACATCGACCAACAGACTATCGATTACCTGAAGCTCACCGGCCGCGAAGACCAGCAGGTTCAACTGGTCGAGACCTACGCCAAGCAGGCAGGCCTGTGGGCCGACACGCTCAAGGGCGCGCAATACGAGCGCGGCTTGACCTTTGATCTGTCGTCGGTGGTGCGCAACATGGCTGGTCCCAGCAACCCCCACGCCCGCGTCGCGGTGTCGGATCTGGCCGCCAAAGGTATCTCCGGTCAGTGGGACGATGTGCCCGGGCAAATGCCCGACGGCGCGGTGATCATCGCCGCCATCACCAGTTGCACCAACACCAGCAACCCACGCAACGTGATCGCTGCCGGCCTGCTGGCGCGCAACGCCAACCGCCTGGGCCTGACCCGCAAGCCATGGGTCAAGTCGTCCCTGGCGCCGGGGTCGAAAACCGTGGCGCTGTACCTGGATGAAGCCGGTCTGACCAAAGAGCTGGAGCAATTGGGTTTTGGTGTCGTGGCCTTCGCCTGCACCACCTGCAATGGCATGTCCGGTGCGCTGGACCCGCTGATCCAGCAGGAAATCATCGACCGCGACTTGTACGCCACCGCTGTGTTATCGGGCAACCGCAACTTCGATGGGCGCATCCATCCGTACGCCAAACAGGCGTTCCTTGCCTCGCCGCCGCTGGTGGTGGCCTATGCCATCGCCGGGACCATCCGCTTCGACATCGAGAAGGATGTGCTGGGCGTGGTGGACGGTCGCGAGATCCGCCTCAAGGACATCTGGCCGAGCGACGAAGAAATCGATGCGGTGGTCAAGGCCTCGGTGAAGCCGGAGCAGTTCCGTCAGGTGTACATCCCGATGTTCGCCATCCAGGAGGACACCGGGCCAAAAGTGACGCCGTTGTATGACTGGCGCCCGCAAAGCACCTATATCCGTCGCCCGCCGTATTGGGAAGGAGCGCTGGCCGGTGCGCGGCCGCTCAAGGGCATGCGTCCGCTGGCGGTGCTGCCGGACAACATCACCACCGACCACCTGTCGCCGTCCAACGCCATCATGCTCGACAGTGCCGCTGGCGAATACCTGGCGAAAATGGGCCTGCCGGAAGAAGATTTCAACTCTTACGCAACCCATCGGGGCGACCATTTGACCGCCCAGCGTGCGACCTTCGCCAACCCGAAACTGTTCAACGAGATGGTCCAGGAAAACGGCAAGGTCAAGCAGGGTTCTCTGGCCCGGGTCGAGCCGGAAGGCCAGGTCATGCGCATGTGGGAAGCCATCGAAACCTACATGGAGCGCAAGCAGCCGCTGATCATCATCGCCGGTGCCGACTACGGCCAGGGTTCGTCCCGGGACTGGGCGGCCAAGGGCGTGCGCCTGGCCGGTGTCGAGGCGATTGCCGCTGAAGGTTTCGAGCGTATCCACCGCACCAATCTGGTGGGGATGGGGGTGTTGCCGCTGGAGTTCCAGCCGGGCACCGATCGCAAGACCCTGGGCATCGACGGCAGCGAGGTCTATGACGTGATCGGCGAGCGCACCCCGCGTGCGACGCTGACCCTGGTCATCACCCGCAAGAACGGCGAGCGCGTCGAAGTGCCGGTGACCTGCCGTCTCGATACCGCCGAAGAAGTGTCGATCTACGAAGCCGGCGGCGTATTGCAGCGCTTTGCCCAGGACTTCCTGGAATCGGCGGTTGCCGTCTAAATCACAGCTGCGGGCACCCTTGCGGGCCCGCTTGAGGAGCATCATGGCTCACGCACCGCAAATCAGAATCCCCGCCACTTACATGCGTGGTGGCACCAGCAAAGGCGTGTTCTTCAGCTTGCAGGACCTGCCCGAAGCGGCCCGCGTTCCCGGCTCGGTCCGGGATGCTTTGCTGCTGCGGGTGATCGGCAGCCCCGATCCATACGAGAAGCAGATCGATGGCATGGGCGGCGCGACGTCGAGCACCAGTAAGACTGTGATCCTGTCCAAGAGCACCCGAGCCGATCACGATGTCGATTACCTGTTCGGCCAAGTGTCCATCGACAAGCCGTTCGTGGACTGGAGCGGCAACTGCGGCAACCTGTCGGCGGCGGTCGGTTCATTCGCCATCAGCAGTGGTTTGGTGGACGCCAGTCGCATCCCACAAAACGGCGTGGCCGTGGTGCGGATCTGGCAAGCCAATATCAGCAAGACCATCATCGCCCATGTGCCGATCACCGACGGCGCGGTGCAGGAAACCGGTGACTTCGAGCTCGACGGCGTGACCTTTCCGGCGGCTGAAGTGCAACTGGAATTCATGGACCCGGCGGCCGAGGAGGAGGGCGGTGGCGGCTCGATGTTTCCCACCGGCAACCTGGTGGACGACCTTGAGGTGCCTGGTGTTGGTACCTTCAAGGCAACCCTGATCAACGCCGGCATCCCGACGATCTTCATCAATGCCCGGGACGTTGGTTATACCGGCACCGAATTGCAGGGCGCCATCAATGGCGATCCCAAGGCCCTGGCCATGTTCGAAACCATCCGTGCCCACGGCGCCTTGCGCATGGGCCTGATTCAGCATCTGGACGAAGCCGCCCAGCGCCAGCACACGCCGAAGGTGGCGTTTGTCGCACCGCCGGCGGACTACCTCTCCTCCAGCGGTAAAGCCGTGACGACGCGGGACGTCGACTTGCTGGTGCGAGCACTGTCCATGGGCAAACTGCACCACGCGATGATGGGCACCGCGGCGGTCGCCATCGGCACGGCGGCGGCGATCAGCGGCACGCTGGTGAACCTGGCGGCCGGCGGCATCGACCGCACCGCTGTGCGCTTCGGCCATCCCTCCGGCACCCTGCGCGTCGGCGCTGAGGCCAGCCAGGTCAATGGCGAATGGACCGTGAAAAAAGCCATCATGAGCCGCAGCGCGCGGGTATTGATGGAAGGGTTTGTGCGGGTACCGGGGGATGTTCTGAACTGACACTTGACCCAGGCAAACCCGTGGTGAACGCGGCGTCTGCGAGCATCCGCGATCAAAACTGTGGGAGCGAGCCTGCTCGCGATAGCGATGGTACAGCCCGCAAAGAGGTTGGATGTGCCGGCCTCATCGCGAGCAGGCTCGCTCCCACAGTGGATTTGTGGTGAGCACAGAATCTGCGAACATCCGCGATTGAACCTGTGGGAGCGAGCCTGCTCGCGATGAGGCCGGCACAGTCAGCATTGATGTCGCCTGATACACCGCTATCGCGAGCAAGCCCGCTCCCACAGGGGCGCGCATTCCTGCAGTCAGCCCCCTGTCAACGCCGTGACGACCAGGTTCACATTGCTCTCCAGCTCCGCCACCGGGTCGGCGGCGTCGGTGCTCAGGACCAGTAACTGACTGCCGCCCTCAGTGATGGCCGCTTTCACGGCATCCGCGGGCTGACGATGATGCAGCACCCGCTTCACGTCGTTGTCTTTCAACGTGGCGGTCAATTGCTTGAGGGCTTCGGGTGTCCATTCGGCGTCGGGCCGGGCATCGGTGCTGATCCCGTCCAGATTCAAACCGCTGATCAAGTAGCCGAAATGCTCGCTCAGGCTGACAACGCTCAGGTTGTCGGCACTGGCCAGGCGCTTTTCACTCTCGGCGCTGAGCTTGAGCAGGCGCTGCTTGAGCGCCGCCAGGTTGGCGTCGATCTTCGGTTTGGCCGTCGGTGCCAGGCGCACCAGGTCGGCGGCGATGACATCGGCCATCCGTCCCAGATTATGGCTGGCCATCCACGGTTGGCTCGCCAGGCCATCGGCCGATCCCGATTGCACGGCGATACCGGGCAGGGCGCCGTCCACCGGGCGGGCGGCATCGACTTCGACGATGCGGATGTTGCTGCGGCGGGCCATGGGGTACAGCGGATCATCCGGCCACAACGAACGCAGCCCGATCACCGCGTCGGCATCGCTGGCCAGCTTGCTCAGGGCCGGCGCGCCACGGCCGCTGAAGTAGGCATTCTGGCGCGTCCCGGGCAGATTGGCCGGCGCGGCGCGCTCCAGGCTGACATCGGTGCCCTTGAGCAACGCTTCACCCAAGCCGTAGGTGACCGGCAACGAAGCAAGCAGGCGCACCGGTGTGCCTTCGGCGGCGAAAGAAGGGCTGTTTACCAGACCGCACAAGGCTACGGCCAATGCCAGTTGTCGCAATGAAAAAACCATTTATCCAAGATTCCCTTTGAGGCTGGGGACAACACCCCGGGCAATGGCGGCCAGGGCAAATGCGATGCCGGCCACCAGAATGATCGCGGCACCGGACGGGATCGGCAGGTCGAAGACAATCGGTGCGAGAATCCCGCACAGGGTGCTGATGGTTGCGATCAGCACGGAGCACCAGAAAAAACCTTTCAACGACTGGCTGAGCAGACGCGCCGCTGCTGCCGGAATCACCAGCAAGGCCCCCACCAGAATCGCGCCGATGACCTTTACCGCCGCCACGGTGATCAGCGTCACCAACACCACGAACAGGTAATCCAGCGTCTTGACCGCCACCCCGCGCACCGCCGCCAGTTGGGGGTTGAAACTGGCGAGCATGATGCGGTTGTACAGCGGCAACGCCAAAGCCATCACCAGTGAGCCGACCACCGCCAGCACCAGCAGGTCATTGCCATTGACCGTCAGCACCGAGCCGAACAGCACGTTTTCAAGGATGTGCACGTTGATCTTGCCCGCCAGGATCAGCAGCAGGCTGGCGCCCAGGGCCAGGGACACCGAGAGGAAAACGCCGATCAGCGTGTCCGGTGCCAGGCCGGTGCGGTTGCGCAGGTAATTGAGCAGGATGCCGAACAGCAGGCAATAGCCGAACAGGCTGCCGTAGGGCCCGGTGTAGGGTTCGCCGAGCAGGATGCCGACCGCCACGCCGGTCAGCGCCGCGTGGCCCACGGCTTCAGAGAAAAACGCGAAGCGCTTGACCACCACCAGGGTGCCGAGGCCACCCAGCACCGGGCCGATCAGCAGCCCGGCCAGCAACGCATTGACCACAAACCCGTAAGCCAGCGCTTCGGGCAGATAGCCGGACGACGCCCAACCCTGGACCATCAAACGAAAGGCTTCGTAACTCATCAGGCGGCGCTCCCGTTCGGGCGTGGATGGGTGGAAAACAGCGTCAGCAAGCGCTCCGGCGTCAGGGTCTGACGCGGCGGGCCATCGAACAGCACGCGGCGGTTCAGGCCGGTGACGCGGTCAGCCAGGCGCCCGACGGCTTCCAGGTCATGTTCGATCCACAGCACCGTGATGCCGGCCTGGCGCCAGTCTCGCAGCAGTTGTTCAAACACCTGGATGCCGGCCTCGTCCAGCGCCGACATCGGTTCATCCAGCACCAGCAGTTGCGGCGCAGGAATCAGCCCCTGGGCCAACAACACCCGCTGGCGTTCACCGCCGGACAGCGCGCCCATGCGACGCTTGCGTTTGTCCTGCATGCCGACCCGTTCCAGGGCCTGGCCGATAGCGCCGACGTAATGCTTGCTCAGGCCGAGAAAGGCCGGCCGGCGTTGGCACATCGCTGCCATGAAATCATCCACGGTCATAGGCAGGCCGCGGTCGAATTCCAAGGCTTGGGGCACATAGCCGATGACACCGGGCTCCCCCGGCCATTGCAGGCTCAAGCGTCCCTGGTGGGGCATCTGCCCGAGCAAGGTCTTGATCAGCGAACTCTTGCCTCCGCCGTTCGGACCCACCAGCGCATGAATGCTGCCCGGCTGCACCTGGAAGGCCACGGCGTCGAGAATCGTGGTGCGGCCCAGGTTCAGGCTGACATCGTCGAACTCGATCAAGGGGCCGACGTGTTGCAAGGTGAGCGTTTCCTGGACAGTCATGCGCCGGACTCCTGAATAGCCCGGACCACGGTGTCGAGGTTGCCGGTCATTTCCTTTTCGTACTTCTCGGCGCTGTAGTCGCCGTAGGAAATGTGCGAGAGCGGGTACAGTTTGACCCCCGACTCACGCTGGATGGTGTCGACGTAGGTGGACGGAAAGTCCATCTCCGAGAAGATCACTTTCACGTCCAGTTCGCGCAGTTGGTCGATGGTCTTCTTCAACTGGCTCGGGCTTGGCTCGATGCCATGGGCCGGCTCGACCACGGCGGTGACCTCCAGGCCGAATTCGCGCAGAAGGTAATCGTAGGCGGCGTGGACCGTGGCGACCCGCAACTCGGCATTGGGGGCCTGGGTCAACTTTGCCAGGGCCGCGGCACGCATTTGTCGCAGGCGCTTGCCATAGGCGCGGGCGTTCTGGGTGTATGCCTTGGCGTTGTCCGGATCAAGCTTGCCCAGCTCCCGGGCGATGTTATTGACCTGGGCAATGGAGGCGCTGATGGACAGGAAGGTATGCGGGTTCACGACCTTGCCGGCGCCCCGGGCGGCGATCCCGGTGGCAGCCAGCAGCGGTACGTTTTCATTGGCTTCGATCACGTTCACGTTCGGGGTTTCGCTGGCGGCGATCATCCGGTCGGCGAAATCGTCATGACCCACACCGTTGAGCACGATCACATCGAGCCCACTGATGCGCTTGATGTCCTCGGCACGAGGTTCGTAGGCGTGGGGGTTGAAGCCGGCCGGGATCAGCGGCACCACTTCGGCCTTGTCGCCGACGATGTTGGCCACGTAGCTGTAATAAGGATGCAGGGTGATGCCAATACGCAGGCGCTTGGCCGCTTCGGCGCTGGCCAGTGGTGTGAACAGACAGGCGAGCAGGCCGATCAGCAGGCCCAGCAAAGGGCGGCGTTGAAATGCAATAGACATGGGCAAACGGTCTTCTCTCGAATGAGGACGTGGGGTCAGTGCCGGTGCTGGCGGGTTACGCCGGCGTCGAACTGCGCGACGATCTGCTTCCAGCCGGCGGCGGACAAAGCGGTGTCGTCCAGATCGCTGGAGACGGCGACGCTGTTGCCGCGATTGAGCCAGATGTCCGGAGCGGCGTCGGATGCTTCGCCGATGCGCATCAGAAACGAACCGGCGACGGATGGATTTGCACTGGCGCCGAAGTAGGCCCGGTTCTCCACCTGCCGCCAGACATGTCCGCCTCGGCTGACGGAACTGGCGTCCTGAGCGAACGGGGCAAAGCCCTCTTCGGCCAGGATTTGCGGGGTGGGTAGGGACTGTTGCTCTTCGCGTAGCAGACGGATCTCATCCAGGGTCACCCGCAGGTCGGCATAGATGCCTTGCTCGGCAGCGCTGAGATCGCGGCGGGCGTCAACTTGATGGGCAGGCACCTCGCTGACGTCATGGGTTTCGCCGTGCCAGGCCACCACCGATCCGGCCACCAGAATGATGATCAGGCACAGCAGCAACACATACAGGGTTTCATGGCCGGCGCCGGCGGGACGGATCACTTGGGTGGTGGGATTGCTCATGGGGCCTCGATATCGGCTTGGTCGATTTCCACCACGTGGCCGGGGCCGGCGTCGAAGAGTACGTAGAACTCGGCGTTGGGCTTCTTGAATGTCAGCGTCGAATCGGCGCCGAGCTTGCCCGGCACCAGGATGGTTTCGTCGTAGCCGATCACATCCAGGGTCACGCCGGGCGCGCCACTGCCGTCGGAAAAACCGCCGGTGCACTGGATCTGCTCGGCGTCGATGGCCTTGCATTCACACATCGGGTTATGGGCCAGGGCGTTGCTGCTGGCACCTGCGCAGAACAGCAGCACCAGGCTGTTGAGATAGCCGCGGGCAGTCATGGTTGGGCTCCTTGGGTTTTCAGCCAGGCGATGGTGGCCGGCGAGGCCTGGCTCAGGGGTATGGAAGCCTGGTGCATCGAGCCGTCCCAGCCTTCAAGGGTGATCCACAGTTCGGCGTCGAGCCGGGTCTTTTGCGGCACCGGCAACAAGGCGCCCATGCGATAGGGCGAGCCGAAGAAAATCACCCCGGCGGCCCGCAGGCTGCGAGGTTTGCCGATACGCAGATAAGTAGCCTTGACCTGGCTGATGCAGCTTTGGCACAGCGCGGCGTTGAAGTGCTTCATATGGCCTGCCGGTCCATCGAGACGTGGCGCTTCGTCGCGAAACTCTGCAAGGCGCAGGCTCCAGGGGCCGACCTGGACTTCACCGACCTCCCGCTCACCCAGCCCGGCATCACCGCGGAACAACGCGGCTTCGGAGAAGTACTTGGGCATGAAACCCAGTGGGATCAGCAATAGCAGAACGTTGAGGTGAAAGCGCCATTTTTGCCAGAACACACTTAAACGCGATGGCTGCGCGGTGGTGGACGGGGTCACAGGTTGCCCTCCGGCGATTCACGGTGGATGGACGGCTGCAACAACGGCGCAGTTCGAGCTTGCCGGGAAGGTTTTTGGCTGCGCTTGAAGGCATTCGCGGTAGCCAGGGCGGTGCGTTTGGTCCAGATCAGCAGTCCGCTGAGGACCATCATGCTCATGATCAAACCGAAGAAGAACCAGATGAGCTTGATCCAGAGGCCGCCGAAGTCCCCGGTGTGCAACGGACGCATGGATTCGGTGACGAATTCCAGCGCTGTGCGGTCCGACAGCAGTCGCGAGGCGGCTACCTCACCGTTATAGGGATTGATGGTGGCGGTCTGGAACATCAGCGGATACCAACCACGTCCACCGATTTCCAAGTGGCTGTAAGCGTTGCCGGGCAGGCTGACGAAGCTGGTTTCCAGGCCAGGGATTTGCTGGCGGGCGATTTCAATCGCGCGGTCCAGGTTCAGTTGTGATGGCGCGGTACCGTCGGCTGACAGTGGGACACTTTCACGTGATACCACCGGAATGACCGGTGCGCTGGAAATGGAAATCTGGTTGTCCGACAGCAACGCCTCGATCAGGAACCAGGTGCCGGTAATGGAAATGACCGCGATGAACCAGATCGACCAGATGCCGCTGAGCCTGTGGAAATCGCCCCAGAAAATGCGTGCGCCGTGGCGGATCCGCAGGGTCGGACGGAAAAACCCCTTCCAGAAACGCTTGTAGACCACCAGCCCGGTCACCAGGGATGCCAGCAGCGGCAGGCCGAGGAGTGACACCAGGTACCATCCCCAGCTGTAACCATTGGTGAACGGTACCAGCCACCAGCCATGCAGGGCACGGGTAAAACCTCTGAAATTGAACGTCGGCGCCGAGCCCTGGACGATGCCGCTGTATGGGTTGACGTAGATCTTGTCGGGGCGCCCGTCGGGGTAGGTCACGCCGACCTCCAGGGCAAAATGCGACTCATCCGGGCGTACGATGCTCTGCACCTGGGTTTGCGGCTGGGCTTGCTTGATGGCGGCGACGACCTGGTCGTAGCTGAGCAGCGCTGCGTCGTCCGAGGGTTTGCTGGCGCGCATCTCGGGATTGACCAGCCAGACGATCTCCTGGCTGACCACCGCCAGCGTGCCGGTGACGCAAACGATGAGGACGAAAAACCAGATGGGCAGTGCCAGCCAGCTATGAACCAGAAACCAGAGTTTGGAGCGGGATTTCTTCGACATGGTTTGAACGTCTTGATTCGATGAAAGGCTCGGTATTACGGGCTTCGTAATCCCCTGAACCCTGAAAAGCCGGTCGTGGCTTTTGCCGACGCGACCTGCTGCATCTAATTAAGACGAACGAGCAATGGAAATCCTGAAGCGAAAGATGAAAGAAAATGTTTCGCGTTTGCGAACCGGATGTATTTCCCATCCTGGCTCCAGCAAATCGGCGGGGCGGAAAATGTAAAAAAACTGCGGCAAGGGGATGGGGCCCCTCGCCACAAGAGCAGGTTGGCCGTCAGCCCTGCTGTTGAAACATCTCCCTGGCCCGCTGTTCAATCTGTTCCTGAGTCAGATCCTCCTTGTGCGTAGCCAGAAACCACACATGCCCAAAGGGGTCTTTCAAGGTGCCGCTGCGATCACCATAGAACTGATCCTTGACCTCGGAAATCACCGTGCCACCAGCGGCAATCGCTTGGGCGAATGCTTTGTCCACATCTTCGACATAGAGGTGCAGGCCTACCGGCACCGATTGTTCGGGGTTACGCAACGGCCCTTGATCACAAGGCGTGCCGAGCATGATCGGGCAATCGCCAATCCGCAGCTCGGCATGACCGACGCCCCCGTCCGGCATGTCCAGGCGCATGACCTCGGTGGCATTGAAGGCTTTTTTGTAGAACTCGATGGCTTCAGCGGCTTTTTGAATGCCCAGGTAGGGCGTGATGCTATGGAAACCTTCAGGAATGGCTTTGACACCCATGACGTTTCTCCTTGTTGTTATGGGGAGGCGAAGAGGGCCTCGCCGATTTGCGCCCATCCACTATAGGACAGCGACTTGGGGGCGGCGCATGACCCGACGAACGTTTCACGGCGCGTCCAGCAGATGCGCTCCCGGCCCGCGCTTGCCCAACACATCGCCCTGGTTGCGCAGCGGGCAACCTTCCATCGACAGGCAGCCGCAACCGATGCAGCCGTTGAGGCGATCGCGCAGCGCGATCAAGTGGTTGATGCGCTGATCCAGCTCGCGGCTCCACTGGGCTGAGAGGATCTTCCAGTCGTTCGCCGTTGGGGCGCGGTCGTCGGGCAAGGTTCTCAAGGCGCTGCCGATTTCGGCCAACGGAATGCCAAGGCCTTGGGCGACCTTGATCAGCGCCACACGTCGCAACACTTCCCGTGGATAGCGGCGTTGGTTGCCCTGGTTACGATTACTTTTGATCAGCCCCTTGGATTCATAGAAGTGCAGGGCGGTGACGGCCACGCCACTGCGGGCGGCCACTTGGCCGACGGTGAGTTCCTTGTGGACGTTTATCTGTGTCATCGCCTGCATTCTCTGCTTGACCTTGAGTTAACTAGAGGTTTTACCCTGCACGCCATCGGACCGCAAGATCCGCCCTACGTACAGCGAGGACCTTTCATGCAATCACCAAGGAACAATCAGAGTTTTACCCAGTTGATGGAGTTCGACATCGAACCTCAATGGCAACAGGCGCTGGTGACGGCCCTTTCAGAGCAGACCGAGCGGCTGGCCCGGGGGCATGCAGGATTTCTGAGTGCCAGTATCCAGGTCAGCGAGGACGGACGACGGGTTCTCAACTATTTGCATTGGCAAAACCGCGAGGCGGGCGAAGCGGCGTTTCAGAGTTTCGAGCGTGGTGAGCAGGATTTCTGGCGGCTGATCCAGGCCCATAGGGCCAAGGCCGTGACATTCGGCTCGTTCCAGGTGTTGCGCAACATCGAACGCAGTGCCGACAACGCGCTGCATTGCCAGTTGGTCGGTTAAGCGTAGCGGACGATCCGAGCCAGCAATACCCACTATCAAAAGGGTTGATTTCTGCCGCGCAGAGGCGGCGGGTAGCCTTTGTTCATCGCCCCACTTCAGAACATTGGATACTTGCCATGAATCGGACTTTTGCTGTTTTGCTGCTGTTAACGGCCACTGTGTTGAGCGGCTGCGCCTCTTCGTCGCCGGAGTTGCGCCCCTACACCGCCGAAGAAACCCGTGAACTGGCCCTTGAGGCCTTGAATCGTCGTGGCCTGTCGTTTGAGGAATATCACGCGAAAAAAGCCGAGTTGCTCGGTCCTTCGCAGAAAAACGTGGGATTCGACGACCAGGGGCAAATGAGCGCCGAGCGAGCCATGAAGCGGTCTGGGCGGCCGAGCTGAGGACTGTACTGCTCGAAGTTTTGCCTAACTGTCCATGGGTTTGGCTCAGGACGTGGGGTAGGGTCATGACTTGACTGACCGTCCCATTGGATATGCCTGCCATGACCCTTTCGCTTGACCTGTTGCTGGGCTTCGCCCTGTTTGCCCTGGTGACCTCGATCACCCCCGGTCCCAACAACACCATGTTGCTGGCCTCGGGCGTCAATTTCGGTTTCAACCGCACGATTCCTCACATGCTTGGCATCACCTGCGGCTTCTTTTCCCTGGTGCTGGCGGTGGGGCTTGGCCTGGGCGCGGTGTTCCAGACCTACCCTCTGCTCTACACCGTACTGCGCTACGTGGGTGCGACCTACCTGTTGTACCTGGCGTGGAAAATCGCCCACTCCGGACCGGTCTCTGAAAACCGGCCAGGGGACAGCACGCCCATCAGCTATTGGGGCGCGGCGGCGTTTCAGTGGGTCAATCCCAAGGCCTGGATCATGGCCATCGGCGCCATCAGCACCTACACGCCGCTTCAGGGTTATTTCTTCAATGTGGTGGTTATCGCCGCGGTGTTTGCCCTGATCAACCTGCCGAGCGTAAGCCTGTGGGTGGTGTGCGGCAGTCTGTTACGCAATCTTTTGCGTGATCGTCGCTGGCTGCGCCTGTTCAACTGGGGGATGGCGCTGTTGTTGGTCGCCTCGTTGTATCCGTTGCTGCTCGAAAGCATCGGCTAAGGGCTGAGCTTGAGGCGGATGCCTGTTAAGCTCGCTGATCAGTCGCTGTGGTTGATATCCAGAGCCCTTGGTGCAAGCGAACAACACTATTTTACGAGCAGGAGAAACGATGAGTACCGAGCCTTTGACCCATGGACTGGTTCCCCAGCGCCTGGCCCGAATCCGCCAATTGATGAATCGCGAAGGCATTCACGCATTGCTGGTGCCATCGGCCGACCCGCATCTGTCGGAATACCTGCCGGGCTATTGGCAAGGACGGCAATGGCTGTCGGGGTTTCATGGCTCGGTTGGGACTCTGATCGTCACGGCGGACTTCGCGGGCGTCTGGGCGGACAGCCGTTATTGGGAGCAGGCCACCAAGGAGCTTGAAGGCAGCGGTATTGAACTGGTCAAGCTCATTCCCGGTCAGGCTGGCCCGCTGGATTGGCTGGCCGAACAGACGCCTGAAGGCGCAGCGGTGGCGGTTGATGGCGCGGTCATGGCTGTGGCCTCGGCCCGGACCCTGAGCGACAAGCTTGAGGCACGCGGGGCGCGGTGGCGCACCGACATGGATCTGCTCAAGGAGGCCTGGAGCGACCGCCCAAGCCTGCCGAGCCAACCGGTTTATGCCCATCTGCCGCCGCAGGCGACCGTCAGCCGGGTCGAGAAACTCGCCAAGCTGCGGGAAACCCTCAAGGAGCGCGGTGCCCAGTGGCATTTCATCGCCACGCTGGATGACATCGCCTGGCTGTTCAACTTGCGCGGTGCGGATGTGTCGTTCAACCCGGTATTCGTTTCCTTTGCCTTGATCAGCCAGCAACAGGCAACGTTGTTCGTGGCCCTGGATAAGGTCGATGCGTCGCTGCGTGCCGTTCTTGAACAGGACGGCGTGACCCTGCGTGATTACAGCGAAGCGGCGGCCGCATTGCGGGAAGTGCCCAGTGGCGCGAGCCTGCAGATCGATCCGGCGCGGGTCACGGTCGGTTTGCTGGATAATCTGGACAGTGGCGTGAAGCTGGTCGAGGGACTCAACCCTACGACGCTGGCCAAGTCTCGCAAAAGCCTGGCCGACGCCGAGCACATTCGTCGGGCCATGGAGCAGGACGGTGCGGCGCTTTGCGAGTTCTTTGCCTGGCTGGAAAGCGCCTGGGGTCGCGAGCGCATTACCGAACTGACCATCGATGAGCACCTGACCGCCGCCCGTACACGCCGGCCGGAATTTGTCTCACTGAGCTTCAATACCATTGCCGCGTTCAACGCCAACGGCGCGATGCCCCATTACCACGCCACGGAGCAAGCCCACGCGGTCATCGAGGGCGATGGCTTGCTGCTGATCGATTCTGGCGGCCAATACCTGGGTGGTACCACCGATATCACCCGTATGGTGCCAGTCGGAACGCCTACCGTGGAGCAGAAGCGGGATTGCACTCGCGTGCTCAAGGGTGTGATTGCCTTGTCTCGCGCCAAATTTCCACGGGGCATTCTGTCGCCCTTGCTGGACGCCATCGCTCGCGCGCCGATCTGGGCCGAGCAGGTGGACTACGGTCATGGCACTGGCCACGGCGTCGGTTACTTTCTCAACGTTCATGAAGGCCCGCAGGTGATTGCCTATCAGGCCGCCGCCGCGCCGCAAACAGCGATGCAGGCGGGCATGATCACCTCTATCGAACCGGGCACTTATCGTCCGGGCCGTTGGGGGGTACGCATCGAGAACCTGGTGTTGAATCGCGAGGCGGGGAGCAGCGAGTTCGGCGACTTCCTCGAGTTCGAAACCCTGACCCTGTGCCCGATCGACACGCGTTGCCTGGAGCCGTCCTTGCTGACCCAGGACGAAAAAGACTGGTTCAACGCCTACCACGCCGAGGTTCAGCGTCGATTGAGCCCGTTGCTGGAAGGCGACGCGCTGCAATGGCTGAACACGCGGACGCAGGCGATCTGATGTAAGGCATCAGCCCAGGGCTTCACGGACGAAGTCCAGCCGATCCTGGCCGAAGAACAGCTCGTCGCCGACGAACATGCTCGGGGCGCCGAACACGCCCCGTTTAATCGCTTCTTCAGTGGTGATCTTGAGTGCTTCCTTGACCTGCTCGTTGCTCGTCAAGGCCAGCACATGATCGGGATCAAAATGGCCTTGGTTCAAAACCTCGGCGACTGTTGCCGGGTCGTTGAGGTTGCGGCCGTCCACCCACAGGGCGCGAAACAGGCAATCGATGAAGGCTTCGAATCGTTCGGGATGATGCAGTTGCATGCCGGTCACGGCGCGCATCAGTAACAGCGTATTGATCGGGAAGTGCGGATTGAGCTTGAAGTCAACGCCGTAGCGGTTGGCGAAGCGATGCAAATCCTTGAATAGATAAGGCCCCTTGGCCGGCACGGTAACCGGTGACGCATTGCCGGTCGCCTTGAAGACGCCGCCAAGCAGCATCGGACGGTAGATCAACTGACTGTTGGTTTGCGCGCACAGGGTCGGTAGTTGGGTATAGGCCAGGTAGGTGGTCGGGCTGCCGAGGTCGAAGAAAAACTCCACGGATTTGCTCATGGTATCTGCGCTCTTGTTATTGTGAGGGGGGCGGTTTACCAGCGTTCGCTCCAGGGCCGCAGGTCCAGCTCGAAGGTCCAGGCGTCGCGGGGTTGGGCGTGCAGATACCAATAGTTGTCGGCGATGTGTTCGGGATTGAGAATGCCGTCCGCATCCTTGGTTGCATATTTTTCCGGAAAGTTATCGCGGATGAAGTCGGTGTCGATGGCGCCGTCCACCACCACATGGGCCACATGAATATTCATCGGCCCCAGTTCACGGGCCATGCTTTGGGCCAATGCGCGGATGCCATGTTTGGCCCCAGCGAAGGCGGCGAACCCTGAAGCCCCGCGCAATCCCGCCGTGGCCCCGGTAAACAGAATCGTCCCGCGCTGGCGCGAGGCCATGCGTTTGGCCACTTCCCGAGCATTGAGGAAACCGGAAAAACAGGCCATCTCCCAAATCTTGAAATATTTGCGCGCGGTCTCTTCAAGGATGCTGCAGGGCACGTTGGCGCCGATGTTGAATACAAAGGCTTCAATCGGACCGATCTGGCTTTCGATTTGCTCGATCAGCGCGACCACCTCGTCTTCCTTGCGCGCGTCACAGGCAAAACCATGCGCATCACCGCCCTGAGCCCGAATTGAATCGACCAATGGCGCGAGTTTGTCAGCGCTGCGGCGGGTAACACAGGCCACGAAACCTTCCTGCGCAAAACGTTTGGCTATTGCGCCTCCGGTGGCATCGCCTGCGCCAACAACCAGTACGACCTTCTTGTTATTCATGATTAGCCTCATTGGTAAACGATCGTTAGCTAAACGGACGTTATGCTAAGATCCGGCAAGCGTCAAGGTGGGCAATCAGAGGCCAGATATATGCGTTATTCAGCCAATCACAAATTGGAGACCCGAGAGAAACTGCTCGCCAGCAGTGCCATGTCCGCCAAGAAATCGGGGTTTTCCACTGTCGGTGTCGATGGCCTGATGAAGGCGATCGGCTTGAGCGGCGGGGCGTTCTACAGTCACTTCTCATCCAAGGATGAGCTTTTCAAGGCGATCGTCGAGCGAGAGTTGGCGCAAAGCCTGGAGCGCTTGAGCGGTGAGAAGGTTCTGGACTCACAAAAACTGGAGCGATGTCTCAAGCAGTACCTGAGCATGAGCCACGTCGAACAGCCGGAGGCGGGGTGTGCGCTGCCGGTGCTGGGCGCTGAGATCGCGCGGTCCGATGTGCAGGTGAGGGAGGCGGCGCAAACATGGATCTGTCGTTTGCATGAAAGCTGGGCGCGGATATTGGGAAGCGAAAGCCTGTCTTGGGCCATTCTGTCGCAATGCGTGGGCGCGTTGGTTGTCGCCCGCATGCTGGCCACGCCAGAGATCCAGCGTGAGGTCCTCAAGTCCAGTCATGATGAGATCAGTCGTCGAATAGCCCAGCAGCGGCCCGACTGACCCGCTGCCTATTTACAGATGACGATCATGCTGCGACTGGTATAGCCGGCGGGGTTGAGTCCGAAAGGATAATCCCCCGGCTCCTCGACAGCGTCGCCCGACTTTGCGATCACCCTGTAACCTTTGGGGGCGCATGAATTGGCGGCGCTGGCGGCGCATTGTTCCCAGGACGAGGACAAGCCGGAGCAGTTGATGTGCAAACCCTTTTTACCGCGTTTGACTTCAGTCTTTGTTGTCGCTGCGCAGCCCGCAATTGCAAGCACAACGATCAATATCAAAATTCGTTTCATTCCCGTCCTTATCACCGCCGCGGATCTTATGTCTGCTTGCGATTGTGTTCGCTTTTGCTTTAAGCGTTCGTGACGTCCTGTATGAAAATTCCATGTCTGACATTAGGTTACGGGCTAAACATGGCCTAAATGTGCGGTAAATACCAGAGCTTCGTTAAATCCTGCCTCAATCAACCGCGATGGCGGGCTTCGCGGCGCTACCCATCGTCAGCGTTGCGCCGACTGACGCCAGGATAATGCAGCCAATGGCGGCCCATTGAGCCAGGGATAAGTACTCCTGAAGAAACACCAGTCCTGAGAGCGCACCGAAGGCAGGTTCTATGCTCATGAGTGTGCCGAAAGTACGGGCTGGCATCCGTGTGAGGGAGATCATCTCCAGCGTGTAGGGCAGGGCAGTGGACAGAATGGCGACGCCAATGGCGATCGGAATCAGGCTCGGCGTCAGTAATGCGGCCCCTGCGTGGACGATGCCGATAGGCGCGACGAAGAGGGCCGCGATCATTACCCCCAGTGCGGCGGTTTGCACGCCGTTGTCCGCGCCGGCCTTCTGGCCAAACAGGATGTACAGTGCCCAGCAGAATCCCGCCCCCAGGGCATAACCGGCACCGACCAGGTCGATACCGCTGCTGGTGACTCCGGTGGGTATCAATAGAAGCAGGCCGGTGATCGCCAGGGCAATCCAGAGAAAATCGATGGCTCGCCGCGAAGCGTAAATGGCAACCGCCAGAGGGCCGGTAAATTCCAGTGCCACGGCAATTCCCAGCGGAACCGTTTGCAGCGACATATAGAAAAGAAAGTTCATGCCGCCCAACGCCATCCCGTAGACGATCACGGTGCGCAGGGATTGAGCTGAGAGCTTGGCGCGCCATG
>NZ_CP054128.1:2205000-5437500 GCF_013283895.1 Pseudomonas sp. MPDS
CTTTGAAGCGTGGACGCCAGTTCGCGTGGAGCCATCCTTGAAATACCACCCTGGCAACTTTGAGGTTCTAACTCAGGTCCGTTATCCGGATCGAGGACAGTGTATGGTGGGTAGTTTGACTGGGGCGGTCTCCTCCTAAAGAGTAACGGAGGAGTACGAAGGTGCGCTCAGACCGGTCGGAAATCGGTCGTAGAGTATAAAGGCAAAAGCGCGCTTGACTGCGAGACAGACACGTCGAGCAGGTACGAAAGTAGGTCTTAGTGATCCGGTGGTTCTGTATGGAAGGGCCATCGCTCAACGGATAAAAGGTACTCCGGGGATAACAGGCTGATACCGCCCAAGAGTTCATATCGACGGCGGTGTTTGGCACCTCGATGTCGGCTCATCACATCCTGGGGCTGAAGCCGGTCCCAAGGGTATGGCTGTTCGCCATTTAAAGTGGTACGCGAGCTGGGTTTAGAACGTCGTGAGACAGTTCGGTCCCTATCTGCCGTGGACGTTTGAGATTTGAGAGGGGCTGCTCCTAGTACGAGAGGACCGGAGTGGACGAACCTCTGGTGTTCCGGTTGTCACGCCAGTGGCATTGCCGGGTAGCTATGTTCGGAAAAGATAACCGCTGAAAGCATCTAAGCGGGAAACTTGCCTCAAGATGAGATCTCACTGGGACCTTGAGTCCCCTGAAGGGCCGTCGAAGACTACGACGTTGATAGGTGGGGTGTGTAAGCGCTGTGAGGCGTTGAGCTAACCCATACTAATTGCCCGTGAGGCTTGACCATATAACACCCAAGCAATTTGTTGACCCGATACAGGGCACCAGATTGCGGTGTGTGAAGACGCTATGAACCGAAAGTTCGCACAACACACAAACCTATCGCATACCCATTCGCTGGAACGTGACCGTAAGGCACGCGCTGGCTACCGAATTTCTTGACGACCATAGAGCATTGGAACCACCTGATCCCATCCCGAACTCAGCAGTGAAACGATGCATCGCCGATGGTAGTGTGGGGTTTCCCCATGTGAGAGTAGGTCATCGTCAAGATTAAATTCCGAAACCCCTATCTGCTGACGCAGGTAGGGGTTTTGTTTTTGTGCCGAAAAAAAAGGATGACCTGAAGAGGTCATCCTTTTTTTGCATCAATGGTTAAGCCCCAGGGACCGGGCAGCTCAGATCACCTTCTTCGCACTTGAGGTAGGTCTTGAGCGTCTCGACCCGGGCCTTGGTTACGGCTGTGGCGCAATTGCTGTGGACCAGCGGATAGACGCTACCCCCTTCGACTCCGGAGGCAGAAAAATTGCATTCGGCGTCACGGAAGCTGATCCAGGCCCGCTGTGCCTTGACCAGTAGCTGCTTGGCCTGCGGGTCATCTTTAAGGCGTGCAGTGATCTGCTTGTACAGACTGTTCAGCTCGTCGTCAGCGGCTTTGTTCTCTTGGGCTGCGCACTGGTTCATTGCTCCCTGGGTGCTAGCATTGGCGCAGTCATCGGCTTGGACAATACTGATAAAAAGCAGCGGCGTCAGGCCCAGAAACAAGCGTGGGAACATGGTCGATCTCTCCTTGATGGGATTTCTAAATGCCGAAGGAGTGTACCCAAACGCTGGGTCGATACAACTTTCTGGTTGGCCTCGTGGTCTTACAGGCCTAGGGTTGAACACAGGAGGTGACTCATGCATTCATCTGATCGCATCGAAAGAAAAATTCTGCTCAAGGCGCCGCGCTCTCAGGTCTGGCGGGCCTTGGCCAATGCCGAAGCCTTCGGTCAATGGTTCGGCGTCGCGCTTGAAGGCAGACGATTTGTCGCGGGCGAGCGTACCCAGGGGCAGATCACCTATCCTGGTTATGAACACCTTATCTGGGACGTTGCGGTAGAGCGGGTCGAGCCGGAGCGGGTTTTTTCGTTTCGCTGGCATCCGTACGCCATTGAACCGCAGGTGGACTACTCTCAGGAACCCGAAACGAGGGTTCAGTTCGAACTTGAAGACATGGATGGCGGCACCTTGCTCAAAGTGGTGGAGTCGGGCTTTAACGGTATCCCGGAGGCGCGTCGGCTTAAGGCTTTTCGTATGGACAGCCGTGGTTGGGACGAGCAGATGGCGAATATCGAAGCATTCCTGGCCAAGGCCTGATCCTCAGTGCCCGTGCATCTAAGGGTTTACGGAAGGGCTGCTATAGCGAATGTCTTACACGCCATGGTTGCTATATCGTCTGTTGCGCTTTGGATCCGATGCGTAATCTGTACTCAACCACTGAAGCACAGGGAGTGCTTCAGGATCAGGGACGATCGACCTTGCAAGGATGGCTATCGACAGGGAGTCGTGATGGTCTTGGAAAAACCCGCCTCGGCGGGTTTTTTTTCGTCTGCAGAAAAGCCGACCTATCAAGCCAGGCGTCGCGCCATGGTACGGTCGGAACCATCAGCGGCAAGTGCCTGCCCAGGTGTGCGGTCGGAACCATCAGCGGCAAGTGCCTGCCCAGGTGTGCGGTCGGAACCATCAGCGGCAAGTGCCTGCCCAGGTGTGCGGTCCGAACCATCAGCGGCAAGAGTCTGCCCAGGCGTGCGGTCCGAACCATCAGCGGCCACAGGCTGCTGATATCCGAGCGTTTGCGTAAAGAAACGGTCCTGCTGCTGGCTGGGCAGGGCAAAGGCACTGACGCTCAGGACGAAAGTGGTAACGGCGATCAAGGAACTGAAAGTTTTCATGGCGATGACTCCGGTCATATCAAAAGGGGTTGAGTGCCGGGTCGTTCAGATGTCGCGATCTGCTGAACCCGTTGCAGCCCGGACGGTAGTCTTGCTGCATGGGTTCAGAGTAGGGGCGAGGAGGGGGACGCCGTTAGACGGATACTGCCCTTGGTTTGCCTGATCCTGTTTGTGTGCAGGATCAGGCGCGACTCATCTGCAAGGCCTCGGCACGTAGCCGGGCGATGTCCTTGCTCGGCGAGGCCCCGAATAGACGGCTGTATTCGCGGCTGAACTGCGAGGGGCTTTCATAGCCCATTTTGTAGCCGATTGACGAAACGTCGCTGTTCTCCGCCAGCAGCAGCCGTCGGGCTTCCTGCAGGCGCAGCTGTTTCTGGTATTGCAGCGGGCTCATGGCGGTCACGGCTTTGAAGCGATGGTGCAGTGCCGAAGGGCTGAGATTGATCATTTGTGCCAGGCTATCGATGCTCAGCGGCTCGGCATAATGGGTGTTGAGCCACTCGATTGCGCGACTGATACGGTGGGTTTGCGTGTCGGGTATGGCAATTTCGTGCAAGCGCTGGCCCTGGGCACCCCGTAGCAGGCGGTAGAAAATTTCCTGTTGGGCCAAGGGCGCGAGCGTGGCGATATCGTCCGGACTCTCCAGCAGCCGCAGCAAACGCAACACCGCATCGAGCAGCGGCGCATCGATGCGGTCCAGGAATAGTCCTCGATCGGTTCGTTGGGCCGGTACCCCAATGGGGCTGGCGTCGGCGATCAGACGGCAGATCTGCGCCGGGTCGATATCCAGGCGAATGCACAGGTAGGGGCGCTCGGGGCTGGCTTCGATCACCTGACCCGCCAGCGGCAGGGTGACCGAGACCACCAGGTAGTTGAGCGAATCATAGACGTAGCATTCATCCGCCAGCCGAACCTCTTTGCGCCCCTGGACGATCACGCACAAACCGGGCTTGTGGATCGTGTGCAGGGCTTCGGTGGGCTGGTCGCTACGGATCAGGTGCAAGGTCTCGATGGCGGTGGGATGAACGCCGAATTCCGGGGCGAAGCGCTTCATCAGTTCCGCCAGTTCGGTGCGGCGCTGGTTGACGCCGTCCTCAGGCGTTACGTGTATGGACGTGGATACCGACATGCCGATCTATCTCCCTGGCCAAATGGGTGGACCGCGCTAGTAAAGCCGATTGTGCGCCCGGCGACCAGAGGCGGTTTTATCGCTACAGGATCGTGCAAGGGCGCAGGAGGATCCGGCTAACCCAGACACGGATCTGCTCCCTAATCTGGACCTGTCAAAACGCTCCCATCGGGGGGCCATACATCCAGACGAGGAAACCATCATGTCCGCTATTCAAAACAAAGTTGTGGTGATCACCGGCGCCAGCAGCGGTATTGGCGAAGCCGCCGCACGGTTGCTGGCTGCCCGGGGCGCACGAGTGGTGCTGGGTGCGCGACGCGTCGATCGCTTGCAGGCGCTGGTGCAGGAACTTGAAGCCGACGGCCAGCAGGCTGCTTGCAAAGCCGTGGACGTGACGCGCCGTGATGATGTGCAGAGCCTGATCGACTTCGCTGTCGAGCGATTCGGCAAGGTCGATGTGATCGTCAACAACGCCGGGGTCATGCCGCTCTCCAAACTCGAGGCGCTGAAAGTTGACGAGTGGGATCGCATGATCGACGTCAACATTCGTGGTGTACTCCACGGCATCGCCGCCGGTTTGCCTTTGATGCAACGCCAGCGCAGCGGCCAGTTCATCAACATTGCTTCCATTGGTGCCTACACGGTCAGCCCGACGGCGGCGGTGTACTGCGCCACCAAGTTCGCCGTGCGAGCGATTTCCGAGGGTTTGCGCCAGGAGGTCGGTGGTGACGTACGGGTGACGGTGATTTCCCCTGGCGTAACCGAGTCGGAGTTGGCCGAAAGTATTTCCGATGAAGGTGGGCGCGCCGAGATGCGCGAGTTTCGCCGGATCGCCATTCCCGCCGAGGCGATTGCCCGGGCGATTGCCTACGCCATTGAACAGCCGGACGATGTGGACGTCAGCGAACTGGTGGTGCGCCCGACGGCCAGCCCGTTCTGAATTGAATCGATGCGGCAGGAGATTCTTCATGTCTTGTGTGGTGAGGGGATAAAACCCCTCACCACCTTTTTTTGGGGGGACTGATTGGCGTTAATCGTTATTGCAGTGCCAATCGCGCCGCTGCCCGTTGAGTAATCTGCGAGCGCACTCGAAACGACTCTGCTGCGCGTCGGTTGGCTTCTTCCAGCACCTGGGTCGGCGCGGTCTCCGGGCCGCCGGCGGTGAACGGCGGGGCCGGGGCGTATTCAAGCTGTAGCTGGACCAGCTCGGCGGTGTCCTGGTCGAACAATTCGGCCGCCAGGGTCAAGGCAAAATCGATCCCGGCGGTGATGCCACCACCGGTGAACAGGTTGCCGTCGCGTACCACGCGGTCCTTGACCGGTGTGGCGCCCAGGGTTTGCAGCAGACTGTGATAAGCCCAATGGGTGGTGGCCCGTTTACCCTGCAATAAACCCGCCGCGCCAAGCACCAGCGAACCGGTGCACACGGAGGTGATGTACTGCGCGTGGGCCGCCTGTTGCTTGATGAACGCCAAGGTCTGCTCATCTTCCATCAACGGCCCGACGCCGCTGCCGCCCGGGATGCAGATCACGTCGAGCTTGGGGCACTTCTCGAACGTGGTGGTCGGTAGGAGTACCAACCCGGTGCTGGCGGTGACTGGGGCCAGGTCTTTCCAGATCAGGTGCACCTTCACGTCTGGCAGCGAGGCGAGCACGTCATAAGGGCCGGTGAGGTCCAGTTGTTGAACCTGGGGGAATAACAGAAAACCGATCTGCAACGCCATGGCGCTTTCTCCTGAAGTGATGCCTGAGGGGTGGACGGTTTAACTTTAGGCCCGTAGGCTCTGGCGTATACGCCAATAAGCCCACGAATTACGCCAATATGCCAAACCCACCGAAAACCGTTCATGTACTGGCCTTTGCCAACGTGCAGGTGCTAGATGTCACCGGGCCCTTGCAGGTCTTTGCTTCGGCCAACGACCTGGCACGCCAGCAAGGCTTGCCGTTGCCTTACGCACCCACCGTGATTGCTGCCGGTGGCGGGGCGGTGATGTCGTCGGCGGGGCTCGCGCTTATGGCCGAGCCGCTGCCGAGCGTGGGTAGCGACACATTGCTTATCGCCGGCGGTTGGGGGGTGTACGAGGCGGCGCAGGACGCGGCGCTGGTGGCCTGGGTCAGGGACCATGGTCTGCGCTCGCGGCGCGTGGCGTCGGTGTGCACCGGGGCGTTCCTGCTGGCCGCCAGCGGTTGGTTGGACGGACGTCGGGTGGTCACGCACTGGACCCGTTGCGAACAACTGGCCAGGCAGCACCCGCAACTGCGGGTCGAACCCAACCCGATTTTTATCAACGACGGCCCGGTCTGGACTTCGGCGGGCGTTACGGCCGGCATCGACCTGGCGTTGGCCCTGGTGGAGGACGATTTGGGTCGCGCCATCGCTCTGGAAGTCGCCCGGCAACTGGTGGTGTTCCTCAAGCGTCCAGGCGGTCAATCGCAGTTCAGCGTGACCTTGTCACTGCAGAATCAGGGCAGTCGTTTTGATGATCTGCACGCCTGGATCGCGGAAAACCTCACCCAGGACCTGGGCTTGCCGAGTCTGGCGGCAGAGGCGGGGATGAGCGAGCGCAGTTTCGTGCGTCACTACCGTGCCGACACCGGCCAGACGCCAGCGCGGGCGGTGGAGCTGATTCGTGTGGAGACCGCCCGCCGGCTGCTGGCCGACACAGCACTGCCGATCAAGCGGGTCGCGGTGCAATGCGGCTTTGGCAGCGAAGAAACCCTGCGCCGCAGCTTCCTGCGGGCCATGGGTGTGACGCCCCAGGCGTATCGCGAGCGTTTCGCGGTCAGTCCTCAAGCAGATCCAGCAATGCCCTGAGCGTGGCCTGGGGGGCTTCCTGGGGAATGTTGTGGCCGACACCGGCGAGCACTCGACGCTCGTAGACACCGCTGAAATGTTCGGCGTCTTCGTCGAACTCAGGTGCAGGTCCAACGCCGTCATCGGCACCGCACAGGGAGATGCTCGGCACGCTGATGGCCGGTTGCGCGGTCAGTCGTTCCTCCATCCACTCCAGCGTCGGGTCGCCCGGTGCGTACATGAAGCGATGACGGTAGGAATGAATCACCACCTCGACGAAATCCGGGTTGTCGAAGGACGGGGCACTGAGGGGATACAGCGCTGTGCCGCGTGTCCAGGTCGGTGACCACAGGCGCCAGAGCAACTGGCACAGTTCGCGCCGGTTCTGTGTCAGGCTCTCGACGCCCCGGGCGCTGTGGAAGTAATACTGGTACCACAATCTGTGCTCGGTCTCAGGGTCCAGCGGCTGAGTCGATCGGGGAATGTCCTGCACGTTATAGCCATCGCCGGTCACCAGGCAGCGAACCCGTTCGGGCCACAGCGCCGCCACGATACACGCGGCCCGCCCGCCCCAGTCGTAGCCGCACAACCCGGCTTGGGGAATGGCGAGTGCCTGCATCAGGTCCAGCAGATCCTGGGCCAGCGCCGCTTGCTGGCCGGAACGCAGGATGCTCGGGTTATTGAACCGGGTCGGGCCGTAGCCGCGCAGGTACGGCACGATGACCCAATAGCCGCGCTGGGCCAAGGCCGGTGCGACTTCATCAAAGGCCCTGGGGTCGTAAGGGAAACCGTGCAGCAGGATCACTGGGGCGCCGCTGGCGGGGCCGTGCTCTTCGTAGGCGATGCGCAGCAGAGGCGTCACCGCGAAGTTGATTCTGGGCGCCTGGTTCATGTCGGTCTCCTGCACGGCTCGGTTGCCGTTATGCGGGTTCCTGATTCACATATTTGGCCCGATCCGGCGTGAAGGTCACGATCATGTTCGTGCTGGAGCAGGTCAGGGTGCGGTCCTGGGACAGATCGATGTCCAGGTCTTCACCGCGCAGGCCCTGCCATTGGGCGAGGTACTTGAGGCAGCCGAACTTTTCGTTTTTCTTCAGGCTGCGACTGACACCGCCTTTCCAGCCGAGCACCGGCAATTCACCGGCCAGGCAACGCTGCGCCAGATCGGGAAACTTCAGCGCCCGATCGCGGCCGATTTCCCAGCACTTGATCAGGCCCTTGTCTTGGCCTTCCCAGAGGTCTTCCCGGGTCAGGCCTGTTCGGGGCGGGGTGGTGATAGAGCGTTTTACATGGGTCATGTCAGATCCTTGAATCGGGTTTTATCGGGCAGCTCCGCTGCACCCTTGAGTGCATCGATCTTAGGAGGGGTTTACAGGGCTGGCAACCTGAAACCGGCGGCAGCGATAGATGGAGAAATGTTGGTGCCCGCTTCTGTGGCGAGGGGATTTATCCCCGCTGGGCTGCGTAGCAGCCCCGAAAACGGTCAACTCGGTCTGTCTGGCAAAGTGGATTGGCCTATGGACGGGCTGCTACGCAGCCCAGCGGGGATAAATCCCCTCGCCACAAGGGTGTGGAGTTCCTACAAAAAAATAGGTGAACCGGAATTTTCCGACGAGTCGTGGCGGTTGCTGGTTCGGAAACGGCGGGGCTAGGCTTTGCCGGTCGCTGCAAAATCAGCGACCGGGTTTGGTCACCCGTCCAATGTCAGGCGCACACGCGCCAACCTCAGCATGTCGGCGCTTTTTTGTGTGCTTGTCGGTATGCTTTGCGGTGGGCTGTGCGCGGGGCACTTTCGAGTGCGCCGGGTGCCTGACTTCCCGGTTGACCAACCTGCGTATAGCCCACCACCCCTCGTTTGGTCACGAGGTGAGTGGGCTCAATTTCAAGTCAGGAGCTTCACAAATGGTCAAGATCACCCCCAACCCTCCACGCGCCGAAAACCTGTCCGCCTACACCACCCTCGACACCAAAAAACTCCGCGAAGCCGCTGACCGGGCGCTGAATGTCCACTTGTCTCCCCCAGCCCCAGCCAAACCCGACACCCAGGACGGCCAGATATTTTCAGTGGTCCCCGGCCTCAACACCGAATCCGTGCTGACCAGCCTCAGCGAAACCCTGGCTTCGGCCAACGCCATGGTCAGTGACCTGGCATTCGAGCTGGAAGGTTCCCGGCGGCATGTTGCGCTGGGGATTCAGCAGTTGATTGAGCTGGGTACGTTGCTGGCCAATCGAGCGTTGGATGATCTCGAACTGGCTGAGTCGGCGCGGTAGCAGATACACCACTTGTTGTACTGAGCTTTGGTGGTGCAGGGTGGGAGCAAGGCTTGCCCGCGATGAGGGCGACTCGATTTCACGACCGCGTCGCCTTCATCGCGGGCAAGCCTTGCTCCCACAAAAGCCCGTGCACAGCGGGGAATACGTTCACTCGCCAGCCCGGCTCACGGCTGCCAATGCGTTTTGTCCCCACTCAATTTGCGGTCCAGGAAGCTGGCGGCGCTGATCAGCGCCAGGTGGGTCAAAGCCTGGGGGGTGTTGCCCAGGTGGTAGCCGTGGCTGTCGAACTCTTCGGCGTACAAGCCCAGCGGGTTGGCGTAGCGCAGCAGTTGTTCGAACTCCAGTTGGGCTTTTTCCACACGGCCGGCGCGGGCTAGGCATTCGACGTACCAGAACGAACACGCGGCGAACGAACCTTCAATGCCGCTGAGGCCGTCAACGGGGCTTTCGTCGTTGCGGTAGCGGTAGACCATGCCATCGCGCACCAGGTCTTTTTCAATGGCATCGAGGGTCGAGAGCCAGCGCGGGTCGCGGGCGCTGACGAAGCGCACAAGTGGCATCAACAACATCGAACCGTCGAGGGCGGTACTGCCCAGACGCTGGATGAAATGCTGCCGTTCCTCGTTCCAGAAATTTGTCCAGATGTCTTCATAGATGGCCTGGCGAGTCTGGTCCCAGCGGGCGAAAGGTGCGGGCAAGGAGCGTTTGACCGCGAGGCGGATGGCGCGATCGACGGCGACCCAGCACATCAGCCGCGAATGCAGGAAGTGGTGCTTCTCCCCGCGCATTTCCCAAATGCCCACGTCTTTGTCCTGCCAGATATCACAGACCTGATCGACCACATTGACGGCGTGTTTCCAGCCCTGATGGGAAATGGCTTCGCCGTATTTGTTGACCAGATACACCGCGTCCATCAATTCGCCGAAGATATCCAGTTGCACTTGTTTGTAGGCCAGGTTGCCGATGCGCACCGGCTTGGCATGACCAAAGCCGCTGAGGTGTGGCAGTTCGACTTCAGGTAGCTCCAGCCTGCCGTCCAGGCCGTACAGGATGTTGAGTTTGATCGGCTGATCGCAGCAGTCGCTGACCCGGCTCCGCAGAAAACGCATGTAGGCGTTGGCTTCTTCAACGAAGCCCAGGCGCATGAACGCGTAAACGGTGAAGGACGCGTCGCGGATCCAGGTGTAGCGATAGTCCCAGTTGCGCTCGCCGCCACGGGTTTCCGGCAGGCCGAAGGTCGCGGCGGCGAGGATGGCGCCGTGTTTGCGTGAGGTCAGCAGTTTCAGCGCCAAGGCCGAGCGGTTGACCATTTCCCGCCAGCGCCCGCGATAGGTGGATTGGCCAATCCAGCCGCGCCAGAACGCCAGTGTTCGCTCCAGGCATATTGCGCTGATGTCATCCTGAAGCCGCGGGTCGTCAATCCCGCCCAGCAGGAACTCGGCGCTCTGGCCTTGTTCCAGCCTGAACTCGGCCACCGCCGCCCGGTCGTCCAGGGTCATGAGCTGATCGGAACACAAACGCAAGCCAGGTTGCCCCGGTGCTTCGAAGCAGATGTGATCGCCGTCACGGCGTGCGCTGGTGAGGCTGCGGGCGTAGTCGTGGCGTACCGCGCAGCGCATGCGAAACGTCGCGCTGCCGAGGGTCATGCTCACTTTGCGGATCAATACCGGCAGGTCATCCTCGCTGTCGCCGATGGGCAGCAGGTCGGTGATTTCCACCACGGCGTCATCACTCAGCCAGCGGGTTTGCAGTACGTTGGTGTCAGGCAGGTAGATCTGCTGGCGACGGGCATTAGGCAGGTCCGGCGCCAGTTGAAAGATCCCCGCGTCCGGCGTGTCCAGCAGCGAGCAGAAAATTGATGGGCTGTCGAATTCCGGCCAGCAGAAAAAGTCGACACTGCCTCGGTCATTCACCAGCGCAGCACTGCGCATGTCGCCGATGATGCCGTGGTTCTCGATAGGGCTTTGGGTTTCGTGATAGTCAGCCATTGCCGTGGAACCCCGGATAAAGGCTCATCCCGCCATCGATGAACAACGTGGTGCCTACCACGTAATCGGACAAGTCCGACGCCAGCCAGACCACCGCGTTGGCGACATCTTCCACATCGCCGATACGCCCGTAAGGAATCAGCTCCAGCAATTTCTGCTCCTGTTCGCCTTCAGTGACCTCGCGGTTGATGGCCGTGCGGATCGCGCCGGGCGCGATGCTGTTGATGCGGATGCGCTGGTGGCTGATTTCCTGGGCCAGACTCTGCATCAGCAGATGGACGCCGCCCTTGGAGGCAGCGTAGTTGATGTGACCGGCCCAGGGGATGCGCTGGTGCACTGAGCTCATGTGGATGATTTTGCCGGCGGCCCGGGACACGCCCTGGCGAATGCCCTGCTGATTGAAAATCCGCAGGGCGGCACGGGCGCAGAGGAACTGGCCGGTCAGGTTGGTGCCGATCACGGTGTTCCAGTCCTCCAGGCTCATGTCGACGGCGGCGGCGTCTTTTTGCAGGCCGGAGTTGGCGACCAGGATGTCCAGCGTGCCAAAGGCTTCGACAGTCTGGGCGAACAGTCGCTCGACATCCGGCTCCTTCGACACATCGGCACCGACGGCGATGGCGCGTCCACCGTTGGCGTTGATTTCACGGGCCAGGTCTTGCGCCGGGCCGGCGCTGGAGTGGTAGTTGAGCACCACCGCGGCACCGGCGTCTGCCAATGCCCTGGCCGCGCCTGCACCAATGCCGGAACTGGCGCCGGTGACCAGGGCAACCTGTCGGGCGAGGGATATCTGCATGGTCTAGCACCTTGAGTTGAGGGCTTTACCTGCTGACTGGTATGAGGTGCGTGGAGTTCATTTGGGTGAAGCAGTCTTCACGATGGAATGAACGCGCCACCCATGGCGAACACAAAACCTGTGGCGAGGGGATTTATCCCCGCTGGGCTGCACAGCAGCCCCAGAACCTGGCAACGGTGATGTGGCAGACAGTTTGAATGGGGCCGCTTCGCGCCCCAGCGGGGATAAATCCCCTCGCCACAAAGGCCGCTCGCCTCAAGTCAGCGCTCACCAACCCCGCCCCGAATTCACCCAGAAGTTCACTGACAACGAAGTGGACACCGACTCCACCTGATGGAACCAGCCTTCAGGCAGGAACAGCAGATCCCCGGCCTCCAGCGTCACCCGCAGGAAGGTCACGTCACGGGCGCGGGGGAAGCGCTGGTAGTCCGGCGCGTCCGGGTTGAAATCGCAACCGTCCAGGCCGCCTTGGGGCGCCGTGGACCAGGTGCCGAGGGCTTCGCGGTGATGGGGGGCGGCGAGGGTGAAGATTTTCTGGCCCCAGACCTGGGCGAACAGGTTGTCGGTGTCGTCGCGGTGCAGCGGGGTGAGGGTGCCCTTTGGGCCGATCCAGATGCGTGGCGGGATGAACAGCGACGGGTCGAAATAGGGCGGGTAGTTGATTTGCTCCATCAATTGCGCCGGCAGGATGTTGTTGCCCATGTAGGCCGGCGGTTCACCATCGGCGCCCTTGACCGCCGGGCTGTCCAGAGAAGCAATGAAATCGGCCATGGACGTGGAGCGGAAGTCCCGCTCGGTGGAGAAGGTTTTCTTCACGTAGTCGCCGTGGCGGGTGATGCCTTGCAGCTCGGCAAAATGCACCAGGGATTCTTCGCGACTGAGCTTGAACAACGGCCAGTCCTGCAAGGCATTGCTGATGACCACCGGAATGCCATGGGGCAGGTAGCGCGCTTGAAACGCTTGCACCGACAGCTCGCTGCGCGGGCGACGTTCCACGCTGCGCTGGGTCGGCAGGCTGGCGGTGAGCTTTTCGCTGAAGCGCGGCGGGGTGGGATAACGCTTGTTCATGTCGACCTTTTCCACCGCGCCACTGCCGTGGCGGGCATGCTCGATGATCTGCGGCAACAACGTCGCCAGGCCCATGTTGCCGCCGATCTTCAGGCGTCCGCTGGCGAACAGCTCCTCGACATTGGCCACACCGGCCATGATCCCGAGAAAGTCCTTTTCCGCCACTTCAATGGTCACGTCGGGGCTGCTGTGGCGACCGGCCTGGATGCGGCTGCTGGTTCTGACCTCGGACCAGTACGCCTGCTGGGGGCCGAACACGAATTGGAAAACACCTTCGATACCAACGGCGCCCGCGTTGGCGAACAGTTTGCCCAGAATGGTTTGCAGGTCCACGGCGGTCACTCTTGTGGGTTTTGGTCTGAGCAGGTAACGAGGGCCGGGACCGGAAATTTAACCCGCGCTGCTTCGTTTAGCGGGTCGCGACCATGAACACACGGGGGAAGGGCAGCAGTACCGTTCCATCGTCCATGGCCGGATAAGCCTGTTCAACGGCGTTGAGATACTGTTGCAGGTATTGCCCGCGTTGCACCTCATCCAGCGGGTCGAGAAACGGCCGCAAGCCGCTGCCCTTGAACCACTCCACCACGCCGGCGGCGCCCCCGGCCAGCGGGTGATGGTAGGTGGTGCGCCACACGTCGACACGGGTGCAATGGGGCTTGAGGATCGAGTAGTACAGGCTGGCATCGGCCACTTCCGTGCGCGTATCGGCGGCTCCGGCCAGTTGGCTGGCCCAGGGCCCATTGGCGGCGATTTCCCGCATCAAGCGGTGGGACGGCTGGTGCAGGGTGTCGGGCATCTGGATCGCCAGGTTGCCACCCTCGGCCAGTTTGCTGACCAGTGACGGCAGCAGGGTTGCGTGGTCGGGCAGCCATTGCAGCACCGCGTTGGCGAAGATCACATCGAAGGGGCCGGGTTCGTCCCATTGGCCGATGTCTGCGGTGTCGAAGGCCACTTCGGGCAGGCGCTGACGGGCGGCCTGTATCATGTCGCTGGAACTGTCCAGGCCACGCACCGTTGCCCCGGGAAAGTGCTCCACCAATAATTCTGTGGAATTGCCGGGGCCGCACCCCAGGTCGATCACCGAGCGCGCCTGCCCCGGCGGGATGGCCGCCAGCAGGTCCCGGGCCGGACGGGTGCGTTCCTGTTCAAACGTGACGTATTGCTTGGCAGACCAGGTCATGGCGTTCTCCTTTGCGATGGGGCGAGCCGAGATGCCGCCAGTATAGGGGGCGTGTGAGGCCATGGGGCAGGTACGGCGACACTGACTAATTCAGACTGTCGCCAGTTCGTTATCTTCCATACACAACTGATCGGAGAAAACCGCGGTGACTCAACTGACCTTGCTATGCCTGCCGTATTCCGGCGCCAGCGCCATGGTTTACAGCCGCTGGCGGCGCAAGGTGCCGCAATGGCTGCAGGTGCAGCCGGTTGAGCTGCCGGGGCGCGGGGCGCGTTTCGGCGAGCCGCTGCACACCGACATGGGCCCGTTGGCGATGCAACTGGCCCGGGAACTGCGCCCCACGCTCCAGGCCCCTTATGCGCTGTTCGGCCACAGCCTGGGCGCATTGCTGGCCTGCGAAATCGCCCATGCCTTGCGCGAGCTGGGTTGCCCGGAACCGGTAGCGCTGTTCGCCTCGGGCACCGCAGCGCCGACGATGCGCGCCGATTACGACCGCGGTTTTGCCACACCGAAAACCGATACTGAATTGATCGAACAACTGCGCACCCTCAATGGCACCAGCGAAGAAGTCCTGGCCAATGAAGAATTGATGGCCCTGACCTTGCCTGTGCTGCGGGCGGATTTTCTGCTGTGCGGGCGCTTCCAGCCGCGAACCCGAGCACCGCTCAAATGCCCGGTGCACGTGCTCGGCGGCACCACCGACAAGGCCAGCACCGAGCAACTGATCGGCTGGAGCCGGGAAACCTCCGGCAGCTTTTCGGTGGACATGCTGGCGGGCGGGCACTTTTTTATCCATGAGCACGAGGCCAGGGTGCTGCGCCTGATCAAGGATCAGTTGAGCGTGCATCATCGACGGCATGGGTTAGCAATCAGCGCCTGATGCTCTGATTCACAAACAATCTGCTTTTGTGGCGAGTGAGCTTGCTCCCGCTGGGTTGCGAAGCGACCCCTACCAGGCGTCGGTTCTTTTGCGGCCGGGAGCTTCTGCGACTGCTGCGCAGTCGAGCGGGAGCAAGCTCCCTCGCCACGGATTTCCCTCTTTCCTGACCTCTATTCTCAAGCGCTAATTTTTCCGGTCTGCATTCGTTTTATAGGGACGACATGCCTTTGTGCCTTGTGCCCACTGATTCCGGATACCCAGAAATGAATGCTGAAGACGCCTTGAAACTTGCTCGCCGGTTTATCGGGTTGCCCCTGGACAAGCGCCGGATGTTCCTGGCGGCGCTGGACAAGGAGGGCGTCGAGTTCAGCGGTTTCCCCATCCCCCAGGGCGTTGAAGCCGAAGATCGCCAAGCCTTGTCCTACGCCCAGCAGCGCATGTGGTTCCTCTGGCAGCTGGAGCCCGGCAGCGCGGCTTACAACCTGCCGGGGGCGGTGCGGCTCAAGGGCGCGTTGAGCCTGAAGGCGCTGGAGCAGGCCTTCGCCAGCCTCGTCGCGCGTCACGAAACCCTGCGTACGGTGTTCCAGCGTCAGGCGGACGATAGCCTGTTGCAAGTGCCGACCTGCGCGCCGCTACTGATCGAACAGCAGGATTTTAGTGCCTTGCCGGTCGCCGAGCGCGAACGGGCGGTGGCCGAGGCGGCGCAGCAACAGTCACTGCTGCCGTTCGATCTGGCGGTCGGGCCGCTGCTGCGGGTCAAGCTGCTCAAGCTCGACGAGCAGGAACACGTGCTGTTGCTGACCTTGCACCACATCGTCTCCGACGGCTGGTCGATGAACGTGCTGATCGACGAATTCATCCGCTGCTACGACGCCCATGAAGCGGGGCAGTCGCCGCAACTCGCGCCGCTGCCGATCCAGTACAGCGATTACGCCCTGTGGCAGCGCCGCTGGCTCGAAGCGGGCGAGCAGGCGCGGCAACTCGAGTATTGGCAGGCGCAACTGGGCAGCGAGCATCCGGTGCTCGAACTGCCGACCGATCACTCGCGCCCGGCCATCCCGAGCTATCGCGGCAGTCGTCATGAGTTTGCCATCGACGCCGCTTTGGCGGAGCAACTGCGCAGCACCGCCCAGCAGCATGGCATCACGCTGTTCATGCTGTTGCTCGGTGCGTTCAATGTGCTGTTGCATCGCTACAGCGGCCAGTCCGATATCCGCGTCGGTGTGCCGATCGCCAACCGCAATCGCGATGAAATCGAAGGCCTGATCGGCTTCTTCGTCAACACCCAGGTGCTGCGCACCGAACTGGATGGGCAGACGCGGGTTGCCGATTTGCTGCGCGCAGTCAAAGAGACCGCGCTCGGTGCCCAGGCCCATCAGGACCTGCCATTCGAGCGTCTGGTCGAAGCCTTGAAGCTGGAACGCAGCCTCAGCCATACGCCGCTGTTCCAGGTGATGTACAACCATCAGCCGCATGTAGTCGACCTCACCACGGTCAGCACCGCGTCCGGGCTGGAACTCGGCATGCTCGACTGGCAGGGTCGCACCACCCAGTTCGACCTGACCCTGGACACCTACGAAAAGGCCGGCAAGCTGCACGCCGCGCTGACGTACGCCAACGACCTGTTCGAAACGCCAACCATCGCGCGCATGGCCCGGCATTGGTTGCGTCTGCTGGCGGCGATGGTCACCGATCCGTCGCAACGCATCGGCGAATTGCCGCTGCTCGACGCCGACGAGCACAACACCCTGGTGCACGGTGGCAATGCCACGGCCCAACGCTATCCGACCGATCGCTGCATGCATCAACTGATTGAAGCCCAAGTGGCGCGCACCCCGGATGCTCCGGCGTTGTTGTTTGGCGAACAAAGCCTGAGCTACGCTCAACTCGATGCCCGCGCCAACCGCCTGGCCCATCTGCTGCGTGAGCGCGGTGTGCGGCCGGACACGCTGGTGGGGATCTGCGTCGAGCGTTCGGTGGAAATGGTGGTCGGTCTGCTGGCGATCCATAAAGCCGGCGGCGCCTATGTGCCGCTGGACCCGGAGTACCCGCAGGATCGCCTGGCCTACATGATCGAAGACAGCGGCATCGCCTTGCTGCTGACCCAGCGCTCGCTGGCGGCGGAGCTGCCAACTGATGGCGTCAGCGTGATTCTGCTCGATCAGCCGAGTGGCTGGCTCGACGGTTACAGCGAGCGTCGCCCCGAGGTGACGGTTGATCCGTTGAGTCTGGCCTATGTGATCTACACCTCCGGTTCCACTGGCAGACCCAAGGGCGCGGGCAACAGTCACGCGGCTCTGGTCAACCGTGTGTGCTGGATGCAGCAGGCTTACGGCCTGGATGACAGCGATGCGGTGTTGCAAAAAACGCCGTTCAGCTTCGACGTGTCGGTGTGGGAATTCTTCTGGCCGCTGATGGCCGGTGCGTGTCTGGTGGTGGCCGCGCCGGGTGCGCACCGTGACCCGCTGCAACTGATCGATATCATCAACCGTTACCGCATTAGCACGCTGCACTTCGTGCCGTCGATGCTGCAGGCGTTTATCCATGAGCCGGGCGTGCAAACCTGTGAAGGGCTAAGGCGCATCGTCTGCAGCGGCGAAGCCTTGCCGCTGGACGCGCAGAAACAGGTCTTCGCCAAACTGCCGAACGCCAGCCTCTACAACCTGTACGGGCCGACCGAAGCGGCCATCGACGTGACCCACTGGACATGCGTCGACGAAGGTGCCGATTGCGTGCCGATCGGTCGGCCGATCGCCAACCTGCGCACCCACGTGCTCGACGCCCAATTGGCGCCGGTGCCGTACGGCGTGCCTGGCGAGTTGTACCTGGGCGGGGCGGGGCTGGCGCGCAGTTATCACCAGCGCCCGGCGCTGACCGCCGAGCGTTTTGTACCGTGCCCCTTCCATGACGGCGCGCGCCTGTACCGCACCGGCGACCGGGTGCGCCAGCGTGCCGACGGGGTGATCGAATACCTTGGCCGCCTCGACCATCAGGTCAAGCTGCGTGGCCTGCGCATTGAGCTGGGCGAAATCGAAACCCGCCTGATGCAGCACCCGCTGGTGCGCGAGGCGGTGGTGTTGGTGCAGGACGGCAAGCATCTGGTGGGTTATCTGGTGCTGGAAAACACCCACCCGCACGAGCAGTGGCAGCAGGACCTCAAAGCGTGGCTGCTGGGCAGTCTGCCGGAATACATGGTGCCGACCTACCTGATGCCGTTGGCCAGATTACCGGTCACCGCCAACGGCAAACTGGACCGCAAGGCCCTGCCGCAACCGGATGCGGCGCCACAGCAGGCGTTCGTCGCGCCGCAGGATGCGCTGCAGATCGCGCTGGCTGAAATATGGCAGGACGTACTCGGGCTGGAGCGGGTCGGCCTCGAAGACAATTTCTTCGAGCTGGGCGGTGATTCGATCATCTCCATTCAAGTGGTGAGCCGTGCGCGACAGGTCGGTATCGGCATCAATCCGCGTGATCTGTTCCAGTACCAGACCGTGCGCAGCCTGGCCCTGGTCGCCAGCCTCGACCATCACAGTGCGGTGGACCAGGGGCCTATCACCGGCGAGGCTCTCCTCGGGCCGATCCAGCAGCAGTTTTTCTCGCGGCCGATGAACGCCCGTGAGCACTGGAACCAGTCGCTGCTGCTGACCGCTCGCGAGCCCTTGAATGGGCAATGGCTCGATGCGGCGCTGACGTGCGTGATCAATCATCACGATGCCCTGCGCCTGCGCTTTGTGCCGGGCGCGGACGGCTGGCGACAGAGCCACGGACCGTTGCTGCAAAGCGCTGATCTGTGGTTGCGCGATGCCCAATCCGCCGAGCAACTGAATGCGCTGTGCGACGAGGCGCAGCGCAGCCTCTCCCTGCAAGAAGGGCCGCTGTTGCGCGCCATGTTGGTGAATCTGGCCGACGGCAGTCAGCGGCTGGCGCTGGTCATCCATCACCTGGTGGTAGACGGTGTGTCGTGGCGGGTGTTGCTGGAAGATTTGCAGCAGGCTTACGAACAACTGGCGGCGGGTGGCGGCGTGACCTTGCCGGCCAAGACCAGCGCATTCCAGAGTTGGACCGCGCGTCTGAACGCCGAAGCGCCGCGCTTCGACGATCAGTTGGCCTACTGGAAAGCCCAGCACCAAGGCGCGCTGGACCTGCCGTGTGATCGGCCCCAAGGCAGCCTGGAAAATGCCCACGGCGCGAAGATCGAGTGGCGTCTGGATGCCGAACTGACCCGACAATTGCTGCAACGGGCGCCTGCCGCGTATCGCACCCAGGTCAACGATCTGCTGCTGACCGCGCTGGCCCGCACTATCACTCGCTGGAGCGGGCAGCCGGACACGCTGATCGAACTGGAAGGTCATGGCCGTGAAGCGCTGTTCGATGACATCGACCTGACCCGGACGGTGGGTTGGTTCACCAGCCTGTTCGCGGTGAAGCTGACGGCCAGCGACGATCTCGGTGGGTCGATCAAGGCGATCAAGGAACACCTGCGCGGCGTCCCGGACAAAGGCCTGGGTTATGGCGTGCTGCGTCATTTGGCGGCACCTTCGGTGCGCGCCGAACTGGCGGACCTGGCGCCACCGCGCATCACGTTCAACTATCTCGGCCAGTTCGACCGGCAGTTCGATGAGGCGGCGTTGTTCGTGCCCTCCAGCGAAGGCAGTGGCGTCGCCCAGGACCCGACGGCACCCCTGACCAACTGGCTGACCGTGGAAGGTCAGGTCTATGGCGGCGAACTGGCGATGAGCTGGGGTTTCAGCCGTGAGATGTTCGACCGCGCGACCGTGCAGCAACTGGTCGATCGATACGCCATTGAGCTCAAGGCGCTGATCGAGCATTGCGCCAACCTGGTCACGCCGCAAGCCACACCGTCGGATTTCCCGATGGCGCCTGTCACTCAGGCGCAACTCGACGGGCTGCCGGTGCCGGCCGGCCAGCTCGACGATCTCTATCCACTGTCGCCGATGCAACAGGGGCTGTTGTTCCACACCCTCTACGAGCAGGCCGCCGGTGAGTACGTCAACCAGTTGCGGGTGGACGTGCAAGGCCTGGACACCGAACGTTTCCGCGCCGCTTGGCAAGCCACCGTCGATGCGCAGGACATCTTGCGCAGCGGCTTCGTCTGGCAGGGGCAATTGCAGCAGCCGCTGCAGATCGTCCACAAAAAGGTGCCATTGCCGTTCACGGTGCTGGACTGGCGCGAGCATAGCGACCCGTCGCAGGCCCTTGCCGCGCTGGCCGATAGCGAGCGCGCGCAAGGTTTCGATCTGAGCCAGGCGCCGCTGTTGCGCCTGGTGCTGGTGCAGACCGGCGCCGGGCAATGGCATTTGATCTACACCTATCACCACATCTTGATGGACGGCTGGAGCAATTCGCAGCTGCTCGGTGAGGTGATGCAACGCTACAGCGGCCGCACGTCGGCCAGCGCCGTCGGGCGCTATCGCGATTACATCGCCTGGCTGCAACGTCAGGACGGGCAATTGAGCGAGGCGTTCTGGAGCGCTCAACTGGCGACTTTGCAGGAGCCGACCCGCTTGGCGAGTGTGATGTCCGCCAGCGAAATCCACAGCGGTCATGGCGATCACTTCCAGACCCTGGACGTCCCGCACACCCAGGCCCTGGAACAGTTTGCCCGCCAGCAGAAAGTCACCCTCAATACCCTGGTGCAAGCGGCGTGGCTGTTGTTGCTGCAACGCTATACCGGTCACGACTGTGTGGCCTTTGGTGCCACTGTGGCCGGGCGTCCGGCGGACTTGCCGGGCATCGAGCAACAGGTCGGCCTGTTCATCAACACGTTGCCGGTGATCGCCGCGCCGCGCCCGGATCAGTCGGTCGGCGCCTGGCTGCAAGCGGTGCAGGCGCAGAACCTGAGCCTGCGCGATTTCGAGCACACGCCGTTGGCCGACATCCAGCGCTGGGCCGGGCAGGGCGGCGAAGCGCTGTTCGACAACATCCTGGTGTTCGAAAACTACCCCATCGCTCAGGCCCTGCAAGAAGGCGCCGGGCAGGGCGTGGTGTTCGGTGAGGTCACGCACCAGGAGCAAACCCATTACCCGTTGAGCGTTGCGGTGACCATTGGCCAGAACTTGGCGCTGCATTACAGTTTCGACCGGGCGCATTTCAGCCCAGCGGCCATCGCCGGCATCAGCGAGCACCTGTTGCAACTGCTGGAACGCTTCGCTGAATCGGCGCTGCGCAACCTGGGGGAAATCGCCTTGGCCGGCGCCGAGGAGCAGGCTCGGCAACAGGCGGCCAACCATCCGCAGCCATACCCGACCGACATTGCCGTACACCAGCGCATCGCCCATCTGGCAGCGCTAAACCCACACAGCACGGCGGTGATCTTTAACGGTCAGCGTTTCAGTTATGGCGACATCGAGCGGCGGGCGAACCAATTGGCCCACGCACTGATGGCCCATGGTGTGGGCCCGGAAACCCGGGTCGGCGTGGCCTTGCCGCGCAGCGAAGGGGTGATTGTCGCGCTGCTGGCGGTGCTCAAGGCGGGCGGTGCTTATGTGCCGCTGGACACCGGCTATCCCCGTGAACGCCTGGCGTACCTGATCGAGGATTCAGGGTTGGCGTTGTTGCTCACCGACTCCCGGGTGTCGGCGCAGTTGCCGTTGGAAGGCGCCGCCCAGGTGCTGGAGCTCGATCGCCTGGACCTGAGCCTGCAACCGCTGAGCGCACCGTCCGTCCAGATCGACCCGCAAAACCTCGCCTATGTGATCTACACCTCCGGTTCCACCGGAAATCCCAAGGGTGTGAGTGTGGCCCATGGTCCGCTGGCGATGCACTGCCAGGCCATCGGCGAGCGCTATGAAATGCACAGCAGCGATTGCGAATTCCATTTCATGTCCTTCGCTTTCGACGGTGCCCATGAGCGCTGGCTCACCAGCCTGACCCACGGTGCCTCCTTGCTGATTCGCGATGACAGCCTGTGGACCCCGGAACAAACCTACAACGCCCTGCGCGAGCACGCTGTGACGGTGGTGGCGTTCCCGCCGGTGTACCTGCAACAACTGGCCGAACACGCCGAGCGCGAAGGCAACCCGCCGAAGGTGCGGATCTATTGCTTTGGTGGCGATGCGGTGGCCAACGCCAGTTTCGAACGGGTCAAGCGCGCCCTGAATCCAGATTTCATCATCAACGGCTACGGCCCGACCGAAACCGTGGTCACGCCGCTGATCTGGAAAGCGGGTCGTGATGAGGTGTGCGGCGCCGCGTATGCGCCCATCGGCAGCCGCATCGGCGACCGCAGCGCTTACGTGCTGGACGCCGACCTGAACCTGCTGCCCCAAGGCATGGCCGGTGAGCTGTACCTGGGCGGCAGCGGTCTGGCTCGTGGTTACCTCAACCGTCCAGGCTTGACGGCCGAGCGGTTTATCGCCGACCCGTTCAGTGCTGGTGGTGGCTTGCTGTACCGCACCGGCGACCTGGTGCGCCAGCGCGCCGACGGCACGTTCGATTACCTGGACCGCATCGACAACCAGGTGAAGATTCGTGGTTTCCGTATCGAACTGGGAGAGGTCGAAGCCAGCCTGCAAGCCCTCGAGGGCGTGCGTGAAGCGGTGGTGGTCGCCCAGGAAGGCAGCGCCGGCAGCGGCAAGCGTCTGGTGGCTTATGTGGTGGCCGATGAATCAATGGCCCCGCGTGCCGATTTCACCGAGCACCTGCGCGATCAACTCAAGGCTACCCTGCCGGCGCACATGGTCCCGGCCTATCTGCTGCTGCTCGAACGCCTGCCACTGACCCCCAACGGCAAGCTCGACCGCAAGAACCTGCCCAAGCCTGACGTCAGTCAATTGCAGCAACGCTACGTGGCACCGCGCAGCACCCTGGAGCAGCAACTGGCGTCCATCTGGCAGGACGTGCTCAAGCTCGGCCAAGTCGGCCTGCGGGATAACTTCTTCGAACTGGGGGGCGATTCCATCGTCTCGATCCAGGTGGTCAGCCGCGCCCGTCAGGCCGGTATTCACTTCACCCCCAAAGACTTGTTCCAGCACCAGACCATCGAAGCGTTGGCGGTGGTGGCGCGTTCGGGTGAAACCACGCACGTCATCGATCAAGGGCCGGTGAGCGGTACGCTGACCCTGTTGCCGGTGCAACGGCTGTTCTTCGGGCAGGCGATCCCTGAGCGTCAGCACTGGAACCAGGCGGTGATGCTCAAACCCACGCATGCTCTGGATGCCCGCGTGCTGGCGCCAGCCTTGAGCGCGCTGGTGGTGCATCACGATGGCCTGCGCTTGAGCTTCAGCGAACGCAGCGAGGGCTGGCAGGCCAGTTACCGGTCCCCGGCCAGCCACTGCGCAGAGCTGCTTTGGGCGGTGGACGTGCCTGACGCCCAGGCGCTGGAAAACATTGCCAACCGCGCGCAACGCAGCCTGGACCTGCAAGACGGGCCGCTGCTGCGGGCGGTGCTGGCGACGTTGGCCGATGGCAGTCAGCGGCTGTTGCTGGTGATCCATCACCTGGTGGTGGATGGCGTGTCGTGGCGGATTCTGTTCGACGATCTGCAAAGCGCCTACCGGCAACTGGCCGACGGCGGGATGCTGCAGTTGCCGGCGAAAACCACCTCGGCACAGGTCTGGGCCGAACGTTTGCAAGGTTATGCCCGTAGCGCGTCGTTGCAGGAAGAACTGGCCTACTGGCAGACCCGGCTGGAGGGTGTCGATGGGCGGTTGCCGATGGACAATCCCCAGGGCGGCCAGCACAACCACCTCGCGCTGACGGTACGCACCCGGCTCGATGCTTCATTGACTCGCCAACTGCTGCAAGACGCGCCCAAGGCCTATCGCACCCAGGTCAATGATCTGCTGCTCACCGCTTTGGCCCGGGTCATGGTGCGCTGGACCGGCACCGACAGCGCGTTGATCCAGCTCGAAGGCCATGGCCGCGAAGCGTTGTTCGATGAGGTGGACCTGACCCGCACCGTCGGTTGGTTCACCAGCCTGTACCCGGCCAGACTGACGCCGTCGACGGACCTGGGGACCTCTCTCAAGCAGATCAAGGAGCAGTTGCGCTCGATCCCCAACAAAGGCCTGGGTTTCGGTGCCTTGGCTCATCTGGCGGATAACCCGACGCAGGCGATCCTTGCCCGGCTGCCGGTACCGCAGCTGACCTTCAATTACCTGGGGCAGTTCGATGCCAGCTTCAGCGAAGCGCAAGGTGCCTTGTTCGTGCCGGCCAGCGAAGGCGCCGGCGATGAATTGAACGCCCAGGCTCCGCTGTCCAACGTCCTGGCGCTGAACGGCCAAGTGTTTGGCGGCGAACTGAACCTGGGCTGGACCTTCAGCCGCGAGCAGTTCAACGAAGCCACCGTCCAGGCCCTGGCCGACGATTACGCCCGCGAGCTGCAAGGCTTGATCGAACATTGCTGCCACGGCGAGCATGGCGGCGTGACGCCGTCGGACTTCCCCCTGGCCCGCCTGAACCAGCAGCAACTCGATGATTTGCCGGTGGCGACGGCGCAGATCGCCGACCTGTATCCACTGTCGCCGATGCAACAAGGGATGCTGTTCCATAGCGTCTACGGCGACGCCACGGGCGACTACATCAACCAATTGCGCCTGGACGTTGAAGGCCTGGAGCCGCAACGTTTCCGTCAAGCCTGGCAGGCGGCGGTGGACGCCCATGACATCCTGCGCACACGGTTTGTCTGGCAGGGTGACCTGCCAGATCCGGTGCAGATCGTCAGCAAGCAATTGGACTTGCCTTACCGCTTGCATGATTTGCGGGACGATGTGCAGCCCGATGAAACCTTGCAGGCCCTGGCCGAAGCCGAGCGTCGGCAGCTGGACCTGAGTGCGCCGGCGCTGTTGCGACTGCTGATCGTGCGGCTCGATGAGCAGCGCTATCAGTTGATCTACACCCATCATCACATCCTGATGGACGGCTGGAGCAATTCCCAGTTGCTGGGGGAAGTGTTGCAGCGCTACAGCGGCCAGAGCGTCTCGGTTCACGGCAGTCGTTACCGCGACTACATCGCCTGGCTGCAACGCCAGGATGGCGCCGCCAGCGAAGCGTTCTGGAAGCCTGCGCTGCAACGTTTGGAGGCCCCGACGCGGCTGGCCGATGCCATTGCGCAGTCCGGGGAGGCCGACACGGGCTACGGCGATCACGTGCAGGTCCTGGACGAGACGCTGACCCGCCGTCTGGAAGCTTTCGCCCGTGCCTCGAAAGTCACCATCAACACGCTGGTGCAGGCCGCGTGGCTGCTGCTGTTGCAGCGTTACACCGGCAAAGACACCGTGGCCTTCGGCGCGACGGTGGCTGGTCGTCCGGCGGACTTGCCCGGTATCGAGCAGCAGATCGGTCTTTTCATCAACACCCTGCCGGTGATCGCCAGCCCTCGGGCCGAGCAGTCACTGGACAGTTGGCTGCAAGCGCTACAAGCACAGAACCTGGCGCTGCGCGAGTTCGAGCACACCGCGTTGCTGGACATCCAGCGCTGGGCCGGGCAGGGCGGTGAAGCGCTGTTCGACAGTTTGCTGGTGTTCGAAAACTATCCGATTGCCCAAGCCTTGGAACAGGGCGCACCGGACGGTTTGCGCTTTGGCCCGGCGCTCACCCAGGAACAAACCAGCTACCCATTGACGCTGTTGGTGGGGTTGGATCGGCAACTGTCGGTGCACATGAGCTACCAGCGGGCGAGCTTCTCGGCGGCCACGGTAGAACGGCTGGCGACCCATCTGGCTCAGTTGCTGGGACAGATGACCGATGGCGGCGAGCGTTGCCTGAGTGAACTGTCGATGCTGGAGTTCGATGAGCATCAGCGCCTGACCCACGACTGGAACCCGGTTGATGCGCCCTTCGAACAAGCGCTGTGCATTCACCAGATGATTGCTCGCCAGGCCGAGGCCACACCGGATGCCCTGGCGGTGACCTTCGCCAATACCCGATTGAGCTACAGCGAAGTCGATGGCCGCGCCAATCGCCTGGCCCACAAACTCATCGAAATGGGCGTGGGCCCGGAAGTGCGCGTGGGCGTGGCGATGCCGCGCTCCGAGCACCTGCTGATCGCCTTGCTGGCGGTGCTCAAGGCCGGCGGCGCCTACGTGCCGCTGGACCCGGATTACCCGGCCGAGCGCGTGGCCTACATGCTCGACGACAGCCGCGCCAAAGTGCTGCTGACCGAACAGGCGGTAGTGGCAACGCTGAGCGTACCGGCCGAAACCGCCGTGCTCATGCTGGATCAGCTCGACCTGGCGCACTACCCATTGAGCGCACCCCACACAACCGTGACGCCCGACAACCTGGCCTATGTGATCTACACCTCCGGCTCCACCGGCCAACCCAAGGGCGTAGCGATTGCCCATCGCAACGTGCTGGCGCTGATCGACTGGTCCAGATCGGTCTACAGCCGCGATGACATCCAGGGCGTGCTCGCGTCGACCTCGGTGTGCTTCGACTTGTCGGTGTGGGAGCTGTTCGTGACCCTGGCCAACGGCGGTTCGCTGATCATCGCCCGCAACGCCCTGGAGCTGCCGCAACTGCCGGCCCGCGATCAAGTACGGCTGATCAACAGCGTGCCCTCGGCCATTGCCGCGTTGCAGCGCAGCGGCGAGATTCCGGCCAGCGTGCGCATCATCAACCTGGCCGGGGAACCGCTGAAGCAAAGCCTGGTGGACTCTCTGTACTGTGAGAGCGGCATTGAGCACGTCTACGACCTTTACGGCCCCTCGGAAGACACCACCTATTCCACCTGGACCCGCCGCACCGCCGGCGGCACGGCGAACATCGGCCGGCCCGTCAAGCACACCGCCAGCTACCTGCTCGACGCCAACCTGCAAGCGGTGCCGCAGGGCGTTTCAGCCGAGCTGTACCTGAGCGGCGCGGGCATCACCCGTGGCTACCTCGGCCGCGCAGCGATGACGGCCGAGAAGTACGTACCCAACCCGTTTTCCACAACCGGCGAACGTCTGTACCGCACGGGTGACTTGAGCCGTTATCGCGCCGATGGCGTGCTCGAGTATCAGGGCCGCATCGACCATCAGGTGAAGATCCGCGGCTTCCGCATCGAGTTGGGAGAAATCGAAGCACGGCTGCTGCAACAGCCCCAGGTGCGTGAGGTGGCGGTGCTGGCCCAGGACGTGTCGGGCGGCCAGCAACTGGTGGCCTACGTGGTCGCTCCGTCCCTGAATCTGGATGACACCGAGGAGCAACGCGCACTGCGCGATGAACTCAAGGCCAGGCTCAAGGACTACCTGCCCGACTACATGATCCCGACCCATCTGCTGTTCCTCGAGCAATTGCCGCTGACCCCCAACGGCAAGCTCGACCGCAAGGCCCTGCCGGCTGTGGACACTGGCTGGTTGCAGGCCGGTTATGTCGCTCCGGTCACTGAGCTTGAGCAGCAGGTCGCGGCGATCTGGGCACAGGTGCTCACGGTGCAGCGCGTGGGCCTGAACGATCACTTTTTCGAGCTGGGCGGCCATTCGCTGCTGGCGGTCAATGTCGTCTCGCGCATGGCGCTCGAACTGGGGTTGACCCTGACCCCGCAACTGATTTTCCAGCACCCCGTCCTGAGGGATTTTGTCGCGCAACTGGACACCGGGGACGCGCCAATCAATGAACAGAAACTCAGCAAGCTGCAAGCCCTGCTTGATGAAATGGAGGAAGTCTGATGGACAAGAGTGTTGCTTTGACGATTGCCAAGCGCTTTATCACTCTGCCGCTGGACAAACGTAAGCTGTACCTGGAGAAAATGCTCGAAGAGGGCGTCTCGCCGGCCAATCTGCCGATTCCCCAGGTCCGTCTCGGGTTCGAACACATCCCGCTCTCCTACGCCCAGGAACGTCAATGGTTCCTCTGGCAAATGGATCCCCACAGCTCGGCTTACCACATCCCCAGTGCCCTGCGCCTCAAAGGGCAGTTGGACGTGCCGGCCCTGGAGCGCAGTTTCAACGCACTGCTCGAGCGCCACGAAAGCTTGCGCACCACCTTCGGCGAGAACGGCGAGCAAACCGTGCAGGTCATCCACCGGCACATGCCCCTGGGCATCGCCGTGCAGGCCTTGACCGCCGCTCCGTCGGCCAGCGAGGACGACGCCATCAAGGCGTTCGTCGAGGCTGAAACCGCACGCCCGTTCGATTTGCGCCAGGGGCCGTTGCTGCGGGTTTCGCTGTTGAAAATCGCCGAGGACGACCACGTGCTGGCGCTGATCCAGCACCACATCATTGCCGATGGCTGGTCGATGCAGGTGCTGGTGGATGAGTTGGTGCGTCACTACGCGGCCGACACCGCCGGCCAGCCGTTGGCGTTGCCAGCGCTGAGCGTGCAATACGCCGACTATGCGATCTGGCAGCGTCACTGGCTCGAGGCCGGTGAGCGTGAGCGGCAGTTGGCCTATTGGGTGCAGACCCTGGGCGACGAACAACCGGTATTGGAGTTGCCCCTCGATCATCCGCGCCCGCCCGTGCAGAGTTTTCGCGGTGCGCGCCTGGACCTGAACCTGCCGCCGGAACTGGGCGCGGCGCTCAAACAGTTGGCCCAGCGCGAAGGCGCCAGTCTGTTCATGGTCTTGCTGGCCTCGTTCCAGGCCTTGCTGCATCGCTACAGCGGCCAGCCGCAGATCCGCGTCGGCGTGCCGGTGGCTAACCGCAATCGGGTCGAGACCGAGGGCCTGATCGGCTTTTTCGTCAACACTCAGGTGCTCAACGCCCATGTGGATGGACAACTGCCGTTCGACCGTTTGCTCGCGCAGGTCAAGCAGTCGGCCATGGCGGCCCAGGCTCATCAGGACTTGCCGTTCGAGCAGTTGATCGAGGCCCTGCAACCTGAACGCAGCCTCAGCCACAGTCCGATCTTCCAGGTCATGTTCAACCACCAGACCGCCAGCGACACCCAGGACCGGCAACAGCAACTGCCGCACTTGAGCGTCGAAGACCTGGTGTGGGAAGGGCGCACCGCCCAGTTCGATCTGACCCTGGGCACTTATGAAACCGGGCAGGGTGTCGCGGCGGAGCTGACTTATGCCACCGACCTGTTCGAACCCCACACCATCGAACGCCTGGCCCGCCACTGGCAGAACCTGTTGCAGGGCATCGTCGATGCGCCGCAGCAGCGCATCGGTGAGTTGCCGCTGCTCGACACCGCCCAGCAGCGCCGCACACAGCAAGACTGGCACCGCGTGGTCGACCATGGCAGCGATGCCCTGTGCGTGCACCAGCGCATCGCCGAACAGGCGCGGATAACGCCAGATGCACTGGCGCTGAGCATTGATGGACAGGCCCTGAGCTACGGGCAACTGGAGGCCCGCGCCAACCAACTCGCCCAGCGCTTGATTGGCCTGGGCGTGACGCCGGACCAGCCGGTGGGCATCGCGGTGCAGCGCAGCGCCGAGATGCTTGTCGGCCTGCTGGCGATTCTCAAGGCCGGCGGCGCTTATGTGCCGCTGGACCCGGCGTACCCCGAGGATCGCCTGGCCTACATGATCCAGGACAGCGGCATCGAGTTGCTGCTGACCCAGGCCCGCTTGCAGGCTCAACTGCCGATCCCGGCGACCCTGCGCACCCTGTTGCTGGACCAGCCGGACGCCGCGTGGCAGGCCGCACCGTCCACATGCCCGGCGGTGCCATTGACCGCCGAGCACCTGGCCTACGTCATCTACACCTCCGGTTCCACCGGTAAACCCAAGGGCGTTATGGTCCGCCATGGCGCGCTGAGCAACTTCGTCACCAGCATGATCGCCCGGCCAGGCATCACGGCCAGCGATCGCATGCTGTCGCTGACGACGTTTTCCTTCGACATTTTTGGCCTGGAAATCTACGGGCCGTTGTCGGCCGGGGCCAGCGTGGTGCTGACCGGCCAGGACGTGCATCAGGATCCACAAGCGGTGCTGGCGCTGATCGAGCGTCACGATGTGAGCGTGCTGCAAGCCACACCTTCGAGCTGGCGCATGTTGCTGGATCATGAGCACTCGGCGGTGCTGGCCGGTCGCACGTTCCTCTGCGGCGGCGAGGCGTTGCCCCTGGAGTTGGCGCAACGACTGCTGGCGCTTTCGCCGAAGGTCTGGAATCTCTATGGCCCGACCGAAACCACGATCTGGTCGGCGGTGCATCCGCTGAGTCTGGAAAACAGCCGTCCGTTCCTGGGCAAGCCGCTGGACAACACCGCCCTGTACATCGTAGGCAGTGACCTGACGCTCAACCCTCCGGGCGCGCCGGGTGAGTTGCTGATCGGCGGCGACGGGCTGGCCCGCGGCTACTTTCAACGTCCGGCGTTGACCGCCGAACGTTTTGTGCCTGACCCGTTCTCCACCTGTGGCGAGCGGCTGTACCGCACCGGCGACCTGACCCGTTATCGGGCCGAAGGCGTGGTCGAGTACATCGGACGCATCGACCATCAGGTCAAGATTCGCGGCTTGCGTATCGAGCTGGGTGAAATCGAAGCCGCATTGCTGGCCCAGGACACTGTGCGGGAAACCGTGGTGGTGGCCCATGAAGCCCCGACCGGTGCGCAACTGGTGGGTTACGTGGTGCCCGCGACCGGTGAAGCAGCGGACGAGGCTTCGTTACGCGCTTCGCTCAAGGCCGCGCTCAAGGCGCAATTGCCCGAGTACATGGTTCCGGCGCACTTGGTGTTCCTGGCACAACTGCCGCTGACGCCCAATGGCAAGGTCGATCGCAAGGCGTTGCCGGCGCCCGATGTGGGCGAAGTGCAGCGGCGTTACGTGGCGCCCCGCAGTCAGCGTGAGCAACAGGTGGCGGCGATCTGGCAGGAGGTGCTCAAGCTTGAGCGGGTAGGGCTGGAGGACAACTTCTTCGAATTGGGCGGGCACTCGCTGCTGGTCACCCAGGTGGTGTCTCGGGTCCGTCGAGCGTTGGCTATCGAGGTGCCGCTGCGCAGCCTGTTCGAACACAGCACGTTGCAGGACTTCGTCAATGCCCTCGACGCCGGCCAAGGCGAACTGGCGCCTGCGATGGTGCCGGTGTCGCGTGACGCACCGCTGCCGCTGTCGTTCGCCCAGGAACGCCAGTGGTTCCTGTGGAAAATGGACCCCAACAGTGCCGCCTACAATATTCCGACCGCGCTGCGGATGCACGGTGCGCTGGACAAAATCGCCCTGCGCCAGAGTTTTGAAGCGCTGCTGCAACGTCACGAAAGCCTGCGCACAGCGTTCGTGGAGGACGATGGCCGCACCTGCCAGGTGATTCGTCCGCAGGGGCAGGTCCACTTCGTCGAGCAACGCCTGGCAGTGGCTGACGAGGCCAGTATTCAGGCGTTCCTCGAGCAGCAGACGCAACGCCCGTTCGATCTGCTGAGCGAGGCGCTGTTGCGCGTGGCGCTGCTGGAGTTGAGCGAGCAGGAGCACATTTTGGTCCTGACCGTGCATCACATCGTTGCCGACGCCTGGTCGTTGCAGGTGATGGTCGACGACCTGATGAGTCTGTATTCGGCGTTCATTCAGGAACAGCCTGCGCAGTTGCCGCCTCTGGCGGTGCAATACGCCGACTATGCCGTCTGGCAGCGGCAATGGATGGCCGCCGGCGAACGGGAGCGACAACTGGCCTACTGGACCGGGCAACTGGGCAGCGAGCAACCGCTGTTGGAGCTGCCCACGGACCATCCGCGCCCGGCGCAGCAAAGCCTGCGCGGCGCGCGTTTGCCGATTGTGCTGGATCGCTCGCTGAGCGACGCCCTCAAAGCCCTGGCCCGACGGGAAAACGTCACGCTGTTCGTGCTGTTGCTCGGTTCTTTCCAGGCGCTGCTACATCGCTACAGCGGTCAGGCCGACATCCGCGTCGGGGTGCCGATTGCCAACCGTCATCGCCTGGAAACCGAGCGGTTGATCGGTTTCTTCGTCAATACCCAGGTGCTGCGGGCCGAATTCCACCGTGATCTGACCGGTGCGGATTTGCTGCAACAACTCAAGCAGACAGCCATGGCGGCGCAGATGCATCAGGACCTGCCGTTCGAGCAATTGGTCGATGCCTTGCAACCGCAGCGCAACCTGAGCCACAGCCCGTTGTTCCAGGCCATGTTCAACCACCGCAACGAAACCGGTGCGGCACTGGCCAATGCCTTGCCAGGCCTGGCGGTCGAACCGCTTGGCTGGGAACAGCGCACCGCACAATTCGACCTGAGCCTGGATACCAGCGATAGCCCGCAAGGCCTGCACGCCGCCCTGACCTACGCCACGGATCTGTTTGAGCCGGCCACCATCGAGCGCATGGGCCGGCATTGGCTCAACCTGTTGCAAGGCCTGGTGCAGGACCTGCATCGGCCCGTTGCGCAGTGGGCGCTACTGGACGCTGACGAACGGCGGCGGATGCTGCTCGACTGGAACGCGACGACGGCGCAATACCCCCTCGATCGCAGTGTGCATGGGTTGATCGAAGAACAGGTGCGGCGAACCCCGGACGCCCCGGCGCTGGTTTTCGGCGAGCAACGCCTCACGTATGCCCAGCTCAACGCCCGGGCCAATCGCTTGGCTCACCGGCTGATCGAGCAGGGTGTCGGTCCAGATGTGCTGGTGGGCATTGCCGTGGAGCGTTCCGTGGAAATGGTGCTGGGGCTGTTGGCGATTCTCAAGGCCGGCGGTGCCTACGTGCCGCTGGACCCGGAATATCCACGGGAGCGCCTGGCCTATATGTTCGAAGACAGCGGCATCGGTTTGCTGCTGACCCAGAGCCACTTGCTCGAGCAGTTGCCGATCCCGCCGGGGCTGCGCAGCCTGGTGCTGGATCTGCCCGATGACGGGCTGCAAGCAGGCCGCGACACCAATCCGCACGTCAAACTCGACGGCGAAAACCTGGCGTATGTGATCTACACCTCGGGTTCCACCGGCAAGCCCAAGGGCGCGGGTAATCGTCATTCGGCGTTGGTCAACCGGCTGTGCTGGATGCAGGACGCGTATCGGCTGGAGGCGGACGACAGCGTGCTGCAAAAAACGCCGTTCAGTTTCGACGTGTCGGTCTGGGAGTTTTTCTGGCCGCTGCTGACCGGCTCGACGCTGGTGGTGGCCGCGCCGGGCGCTCATCGCGACCCGACACAACTGATCGAACTGATCACCGCGCAGCGCATCACCACGCTGCACTTCGTGCCGTCGATGTTGCAGGCTTTCCTGCAAGACCCACACGTGGCCGAATGCACCAGCCTGAAACGCATCGTGTGCAGCGGCGAAGCCTTGCCGGTGGATGCGCAGCAGCAGGTGTTCGCCAAACTGCCGAACGCCGGCCTGTACAATCTCTACGGTCCGACCGAGGCGGCCATCGACGTGACCCATTGGACCTGTGTCGAGGAGGGGCGCGACAGCGTGCCGATCGGTCAACCGATTGCCAACCTCGGCACCTGCATCCTCGATGATGAACTGTCACCGGTGCCAGTAGGGGTGATCGGCGAGCTGTACCTGGCGGGCGAGGGCCTGGCCCGTGGTTACCATCGACGTCCGGCGCTGACGGCCGAGCGGTTCGTGACCGGCCCCTTCGGCAATGGTCAGCGCCTGTATCGCACCGGCGACCTGGCGCGCTACCGCGCCGATGGCGTGATCGAATACGCCGGGCGGATGGATCATCAGGTGAAGATCCGTGGCTTGCGCATCGAGTTGGGTGAAATTGAAGCGCGCCTGGCCGAGCACGACGACGTGCGTGAAGCCGTTGTCATCGCTCAGGACGGGAGCTTGCTGGTGGCCTACGTGGTGCCGGCGCGCGCCGAGTTGCTGACCGCCGAAGACATCGTTCGCCAGACACTGCAAGGTCATCTCAAGGAGCATTTGAGCCAGGCCTTGCCCGACTACATGGTGCCGCAGCACTGGTTGTGGCTGGAAGAAATGCCCGTCAGCCCCAACGGCAAACTGGAGCGCAAGGCGCTGCCCAAGGCCGATATCACCGCCAACCCCAAGGCTTACATCGCACCGGTCACCGCCATCGAACAGGCGTTGGCCGGTATCTGGCAAAGCGTGCTCGGGCGCGGGCAAGTGGGGCTCAGCGACAACTTCTTCGAGCTGGGGGGCGATTCGATTGTCTCCATCCAGATGGTCAGCCGGGCCCGTCAGGCAGGCATCCATTTCAGCCCCAAGGATCTGTTCATACATCAGACCATCCAGGGTCTGGCCAGCGTGGCGACCCTGGGTGACAGCGGGCTGGCTATCGATCAGGGGCCGGTGACGGGAGAGACGCTGCTGCTGCCGTTCCAGCAATGGTTTTTCGACCAGCCCATGGCCGAGCCTCATCACTGGAACCAGTCGGTGCTGCTCAAGGGGTTGCGGCCTTTACACGCCGGGCATCTGGAGCAGGCGTTGCAGGCATTGGTTGCCCATCACGATGCCTTGCGCCTGGCCTTCAGGCGTGAGGACGACGCCTGGACCGCTCGCCATCAAACACTCGCTGAACAGCAGGCGAACTGGCGTCGCTCACCGCTGTTGTGGACGGCTGAGGTGGCAGATGCCCCGGCGCTGGAGCGCCTGGCCGAACAAGCCCAGCGCAGCCTGGACCTGGAAAGCGGCGCGTTGTTGCGCGGTGTCCTGGCGAACCTGGCCGATGGCAGCCAACGGCTGTTGCTGGTGATCCATCACATGGTGGTGGACGGGGTGTCCTGGCGCATTCTGCTGGAAGACCTGCAACAGGCTTATGAACAATTGCAGGCCGGCCAGACCCCGAAACTGCCGGCCAAGACCAGCGCCACCCAGGCCTGGGCACAACGCTTGAAAACCCATGCGGGCAGTGCAGCGTTCCAAACCCAGATGGCGTACTGGCAAGGGCAACTTGAGGGCGCTCGCGGCGATTTGCCCTGTGACCGGCCGCAGGGCGAACTGCGCAGGTGCCATGGGGCGCAGGTCCAGACGCGGCTGGATAAAAACCAGACCCGCCAACTCTTGCAGCAAGCGCCAGCGGCCTATCGCACCCAGGTCAACGATCTGCTCCTGACGGCCCTGGCCCAGGTGATCGGTCGCTGGACCGGGGAGGCCTCGACCTTGATTCAGTTGGAGGGCCATGGCCGCGAGGCTCTGTTCGATGACCTGGATTTGAGCCGCAGCGTCGGCTGGTTCACCAGCCTGTTTCCGGTCCGGTTGACACCGGCCACGACCACCGAGGATTCGATCAAGGCCATCAAGGAACAATTGCGCGCGATACCCGACAAGGGCCTCGGATTCGCCGTGCTGCGCTACCTGGGTGATGAGCCGACGCGGTGTGCCCTGCAGGCGTTGCCGGTGCCACGCATCACCTTCAACTATCTGGGCCAGTTCGACAGCGGATTTGCTGATGACGCCGCTGGGCTGTTTGTTCCGGCCGGCGAATCGGCGGGTGCGCCACAGAGCCCGCTGGCGCCGCTGGACAATTGGCTGACGCTCAATGGCAGCGTCTACGCGGGTGAGTTGAGCATCGACTGGACATTCAGCACGCAGATGTTCGATGAGTCGACGATCCAGGCGCTGGCCCTGGATTACGCTCAGGAGCTGCAGGCGTTGATCGAGCACTGCTGCCAGACCCGGCATCAGGGCTTCACACCGTCGGACTTCCCGCTGGCCGGGTTGACTCAGGCCCAGCTGGACACGTTGCCGCTGGCTGCGCGGCAGATCGAAGACATCTATCCGTTGTCGCCCATGCAGCAAGGCATGCTGTTCCATACGCTGTATGAGCAGCAGGCCGGCAATTACATCAATCAACTGCGTGTTGATGTCGCAGGCTTGGATGTCGAGCGCTTCCGCCAGGCCTGGCAGGCGGCCATGGACACCCATGAAGTGCTGCGCAGCAGTTTCGTCTGGGACGGTGATTTCAAGCGGGCGTTGCAGGTTGTACACAAGCAGATGGAGGTTGCATTCCTGTTCCACGATGGAGGCGCCGCAGCGAATCCATCCCAGGACCTGGACGCCCTGGCGTTGGCGCAGCGCGAGCAGGGTTTCGAGCTGGATGCGGCGCCGCTGTTGCGCTTGCTGGTGGTGCGCGTGGCGGAGGACCGCTATCACCTGATCTACACCAGCCATCACATCCTGATGGACGGCTGGAGCAACTCGCAGTTGCTCGGGGAAGTGTTGCAGCGCTACAGCAGCCAACCCGTCGTTGCATCTGGCAGCCGCTACCGGGACTACATCGCCTGGCTGCAACGCCAGGATGGCGCCGCCAGCGAAGCGTTCTGGAAGCCCGCGCTGCAACGTTTGGAGGCCCCGACGCGGCTGGCCGACGCCGTTGCATCACCGACCCAGACCGGCGCCGGTTATGGCGATCACGTGCAGGTCCTGGACGAGACGCTGACCCGCCGTCTGGAAGCTTTCGCCCGTGCCTCGAAAGTCACCGTCAACACGCTGGTGCAGGCCGCGTGGCTGCTGCTGTTGCAGCGTTACACCGGCAAAGACACCGTGGCCTTCGGCGCGACGGTGGCCGGGAGACCGGCGGACTTGCCCGGTATCGAGCAGCAGATCGGCCTGTTCATCAACACCCTGCCGGTGATCGCCAGCCCTCGGGCCGAGCAGTCCCTGGACAGTTGGCTGCAAGCGGTACAAGCACAGAACCTGGCGCTGCGCGAGTTCGAGCACACCGCGTTGCTGGACATCCAGCGCTGGGCCGGGCAGGGCGGTGAAGCGCTGTTCGACAGTTTGCTGGTGTTCGAGAACTACCCAATTGCCCAGGCCCTGGAGCAAGGCGCGCCGGATGGCCTGCGCTTTGGTCCGGCGGCCACCCAGGAGCAGACCAACTACCCGTTGACGCTGTTGGTGGGCCTGGATCGGCAGTTGTCGGTGCACATGAGCTACCAGCGGGCCAGTTTCGAACCCGCCACAGTGACGCGGCTGGCGACCCATCTGGCTCAGTTGCTGGGACAGATGACCGATGGCGGCGAGCGTTGCCTGAGTGAACTGTCGATGCTGGAGTTCGATGAGCATCAGCGCCTGACCCACGACTGGAATCCGCTGGACGCGCCGTTCGAGCAAAACCTGTGCATCCATCAGATGATTGCTCGCCAGGCCGAGGCTACACCGGATGCCCTGGCGGTGACCTTCGCCAATACCCGATTGAGCTACAGCGAAGTCGATGGCCGTGCCAATCGCCTGGCTCACCAGCTCATCGAAATGGGCGTAGGCCCGGAAGTGCGCGTGGGCGTGGCGATGCCGCGCTCCGAGCACCTGCTGATCGCCTTGCTGGCGGTGCTCAAGGCCGGTGGCGCCTACGTGCCGCTGGACCCGGATTACCCGGCCGAGCGCCTGGCCTACATGCTCGACGACAGCCGCGCGCGGGTATTGCTGACTGAACAATCGGTGGCGGCAACGCTGAGCGTACCGGCCGAAACCGCCGTGCTGATGCTGGATCAGCTCGACCTGGCGCACCACCCATTGAGCGCACCGCGCACAACCGTGACGCCCGACAACCTCGCCTACGTGATCTACACCTCCGGTTCCACCGGCCAACCCAAGGGCGTGGCGATTGCCCATCGCAACGTGCTGGCGCTGATCGACTGGTCCAGATCGGTCTACAGCCACGATGACATTCAGGGCGTGCTCGCTTCGACCTCGGTGTGCTTCGACTTGTCGGTGTGGGAGCTGTTCGTGACCCTGGCCAACGGCGGTTCGCTGATCATCGCCCGCAACGCCCTGGAACTGCCGCAACTGCCGACCCGCGATCAAGTACGGCTGATCAACAGCGTGCCCTCGGCCATCGCCGCGTTGCAGCGCAGCGGCGAGATTCCAGCCAGTGTGCGCATCATCAACCTGGCCGGGGAACCGCTGAAGCAAAGCCTGGTGGATGCGCTGTATCAGCACCCCATCGGTGGGAGCGAGCCAGTGGAAGCAAAACCAGTAGGAACAGAGCCTGTGGGAGCAAAGCTTGCTCGCGATAGCATCCTATCGGCTGGCCCATGTGTAACTGACCCACCGCCATCGCGAGCAAGCTTTGCTCCCACAGACTGTGCTTCCACAGGAGTGCTCCCACAAGGGATTGAGCACGTCTACGACCTTTACGGCCCCTCGGAAGACACCACCTATTCCACCTGGACCCGCCGCACTGCCGGCGGCACGGCGAACATCGGCCGACCCGTCAAGCACACCGCCAGCTACCTGCTCGACGCCGACCTGCAAGCGGTGCCCCAGGGCGTTTCAGCCGAGCTGTACCTGAGCGGCGCGGGTATCACCCGTGGCTACCTCGGCCGCGCCGCGATGACCGCCGAGAAGTACGTACCCAACCCGTTTTCCACAACCGGCGAACGGCTGTACCGCACGGGTGACTTGAGCCGTTATCGCGCCGATGGCGTGCTCGAGTATCAGGGCCGCATCGACCATCAGGTGAAGATCCGCGGCTTCCGCATCGAGTTGGGAGAAATCGAAGCACGGCTGCTGCAGCAACCCCAGGTGCATGATGTAGCGGTGCTGGCCCAGGACGCTCCGGGCGGTCAGCAACTGGTGGCCTACGTGGTTGCTTCGGCGTTGCAAGCGGACGAAAGCAGTGCGCGCGCCCAGCTCAAGGCAGGCCTCAAGGAGCATCTGCCCGACTACATGATCCCGACGCACCTGTTGTTCCTCGAACACCTGCCCCTGACGCCCAACGGCAAACTCGACCGCAAGGCCCTGCCAGCCGTGGATACCGGGTTATCGCAAAGTGGTTACGAGGCACCCGAGGGTGAGCTGGAGCAACAGATTGCCGGTGTCTGGCAAGAGGTGCTGGAGCTGGAACAGGTCGGTCGCAACGACCACTTCTTCGAGCGCGGTGGTCACTCATTGCTGGCGACCCAGGCCGTTTCACGCTTGCGTAAGCTGACCGGCTATCCGCTGAGCCTGCGTGACCTGTTCGATCATCCGCAGCTCAAGGCGCTGGCGGCGCTGATGGCCGGCACCGTCGATGGACCGGTCCGGGCGGGCGATTCCCGTGGGGTGCGGCTCCAGGCCCATGGGCCACGCCGTTCCGCGCCGCTGTCGTTGGTGCAGCGACGTTTGTGGGTCGCCGAACAATTGTCCGGCGGCACTTCGGCGTATGGCATGCCCATGGCGCTGCGCCTGTGCGGCGAGTTGTCGGTGGAGCGTCTGATGAGCAGCTTTGCCGACGTGGTACGCCGTCATGACGTATTGCGCACTGCGTATCGCCAAAACGAAGAAGGGGATCCGGTGGCGCTGATTGCCGATGAGGTCCGACTGGACTTCCCGGTGATCGACCTGTCTGGTCTGTCGCCCAGTGCCCGGCAGGAACAGGTGGCCCAGGCGACGCTGGAAAATGCCCGCACCCCGATCGATCTGGAGCAGGCACCGCTGCTGCGCGGGCGGATCCTGCACCTGGGGCCGACCGAACATGTGTTGCTGTACGCCATGCATCACATCATCTCCGATGGCTGGTCGATGGGGTTGTTGATCAACGAACTGGTGCAGGTCTACGAGGCATCCCTCAAGGGTGAACCGATGCCGCTGGCGCCCCTGGAGATTCAGTACCATGACTTCGCCTTGTGGCAGCAGGCGCTGGAAGAGCAGGGCGTACTGGCGCGTCAGGCTGACTACTGGAAACACCGGCTCAGTGGCTACGAGGGGCGCCTGAACCTGCCGCTGGCCCGCCCTCGGGGCCAGACCGCCTCCTATGACGGCGATGCGCTGCAGTTCCAGCTTCCCACCGGGCTGACCGGTGCCTTGCGCCGGTTGTCCAGCGAAGCCGGGGTCACGCTGTACAGCACGCTGCTGGCGTCCTTCCAGGTGTTATTGCATCGGCTCTGCGCTGCGCAAGATCTGGTGGTTGGCGCCGACGTGGCGGGTCGTGAACAGCCGGAGCTGGAGCGGCTGATCGGTTTCTTCGTCAACGTGCTGCCCCTGCGTTCGCGTCTGGACGCCGATGCCACGTTCGCAAGCTTTTTGGCGCAAACCCAGGACAACCTGCTTAGCGCCCTGGAGCATCAGGACTTGCCGTTCGACCAGATTGTCGAGGCCTCGGGCGTGCCACGACACAAGGGCATGAATCCCTTGCTCCAGGTGTTGTTCGTGATGAACAACGTGCCGGTGCGCACCCGCTCCATAAAGGGGTTGAGCGTGGAATTGCTGCCGGCGTTGGAGACCCATTCTAAATTCGACATGGCGTTGTTCGTTGACGAAGAAGAAGGGCAATTGCGCGGCACTTGGCAATTCGCCACAACCCTGTTCGGACATGAGCACATTCAGCACCTGATTCAGGCCTGGACCGCCCTGTTGGAACAGATCGTCGCTGATCAGGACATTCAATTGGGAGCTATCAGCATGCCAGTCGACAACTTGGCGGCCGCCGCCAAGCCTGCCACCGTCCCGGGGCCCAAGGCCGATAAGCTGGGCAAGTTTCTCAAACGCTCGGTGACACCGCTCGCCAAGCCTCGACCGGCGCGGGTGCGTGAATCACTGGTGGCAGCACCGCAGCGATTCCCGTTGATGCTGGAACCGGGTGAACCCCAGCTGGATGTCATCGAGTGGATTCATCAGAACCGGCCGCTGATCGAGCAAAAGCTGGCCGAACATGCGGGCATTCTGTTTCGCGGTTTTGAACTGGACGGCATCCAGGGCTTTGAAGCGTTCGCCGAAGCGATCCAGCCCGGCCTTTATGGTCAGTACGGCGATTTGCCGAAGAAGGAAGGGGGCAAGAACACCTACCGTTCCACGCCGTACCCGGAGCGCAAGATGATTCTGTTCCACAACGAAAGCTCCCATCAGGACCGCTGGCCGCGCAAGCAGATGTTCTATTGCGAGCAAGCCGCGCCTGTGGGCGGTGCGACTCCAGTGGTGGATTGCCGGTTGATGTACGAAAAACTGCCGTCGGACCTTCGTGAGAAGTTCGAAGACAAAGGGCTGCTGTATGTGCGCACCTTCACCGACAAACTCGACGTGTCGTGGCAGCACTTTTTCAAGACCGAGGACCGCCGCGAAGTTGAGGCCCGGTGTCGGGCGGGCGGTATCCAGTGGCGCTGGCTCGACAACGACGAGTTGCAGACCCGCACACCGGGGCCGGCGATCATCACGCACCCGATCACCGGGGAGAAGTCGTTCTTCAATCAGGTGCAATTGCATCACATCTATTGGTTGGAGCCGGATGTGCGGGAGGACCTGCTGTCGATGTTCGGTCTGGAGCGCATGCCTCGGCATGTGTATTACGGCGATGGCTCACCCATCGAGGATGAGGTGATGGCGCGCATCGGTGATTTGTATGAAGCCTGTGCGGTGCGTTTCGACTGGCGCAAGGGCGATGTGATCCTGCTGGACAACATGCTGGTGGCCCACGCCCGCGACCCGTTCGAGGGCCCCCGCAAGATCGTGGTTGCCATGGGCGATATGTATGAGCGCAGCGCGCTGGAGGGCCAGGTCGATGCCGGGGCCGCCATCCAGGGCATCCGCAACCTGGAGGAAACCGGAGCATGAACGAGGTATTGATGGACCAGCAGGACCCCGGCTTTGCCTTGACCCCCGAGCAACAAGCGATGCTCGAACAACTGTCGAGCACGGCGACCTGTGGCGAAGCATTGCGTTGGCTGAATGTGGTCATCGACGGCGATCTCGATCCGCAGCGATTGCAGATCGCGTTCGATACGCTCCTGGCACAGCAGCCAATGCTGCTGGCGCGGCTGGACAAAGTGGCCGGTTTCCACGGCTTGCGTCAGGTCGCCAGCGGCGCCGCTCGTTTCCCGCTGACGATACAGGCAGGCGAGCAACGGACCGAGGATGTCCAGGCGCAGATCAAGGATTCGCTGGGCTGTGCTTTTGTGGTGGGCGAATCGCCAAACGTCCAGGCCGTGCTTTATCGTCTGGCGCCGCAGCAATGGCAACTGGTGCTGGGTATCGCTCGCTACAGTGCCGATGCGCAATCGCTGAATCTGCTGCTGGAGCAAGTCCAGCAAGCGTACGCCGCAGTTCAGGCGTCGGAAGACGAAGCACCGGGCGAGTTTGCCCAGTACCTGGAATGGCGCAGTGAGGTGGTGCTTGATGAAGATGCCGCCACCGGACGAACCTATTGGCAGCATTACCTGCAAGGCGTGCAGACGGACATCGCCACACCGTGGTTGGCTGCGCGCAGCGCCGGCAGTGAGACGGGGGCCGCTGATACCTGTGTGTCGCTGACCCTGGAGCCGGCCCAGCGCGATGGGTTGCAACGGTTGGCCGAGCAGCTCGATCAACCGCTTGCCACGCTGCTGCAAGGCGCATGGTGGGTGTTGCTGGGACGTTTGAGCGGCCTTGAGCAGGCGCTGGTGGGCGTGCGTCATGACAGCCGTGGCGACTATGAATACTTCGCCAATGCTGTGGGCGTGTTCGAGAAAACCCTGCCGCTTAGCGTTTCATTGCCCGCGACGGTGTCGTTCAGCGAGTGGCTGGACGAGCTGGCGGCGCGTCTGGAAGCCCATCGCACCTGGCAGGAATACTGGGCGCCGGAACTGTCGCCTGAGGCGGCGCGCCCGGCCTACGGCTTTACGCTGGGGCAGGCTAACCGGGCCGGCAACAGTGGCGGCCTTAACTGGGCTGTTGCAGAGTCCGTGCGGGTGCCGGCAGATCCATTCGAGTTGCTGTTGCAGGTGCAATTGAACGCTGCCCAGCAGCTTGCCGCGGTCAATCTGCATTACGCCAGCTCGCGTTACTCGCCGGCCTCGGCCAGCGCCGTGTTGGAACAGTACGGCGTGCTGTTGGCGTCGATCCTTGCCGCTCCACACACCGCATTGGCGCGGCTCGATCTGTTGAGTCGCACCGCAGAGCAGCGCTTGCTGGCAATCAACCCCGCCATGCACGCGTTAGCTGATGGCCGTTATCTGCCGCAGCGCATCGCCGATCTGGCGTCGCATACACCGAACGCCATTGCCCTGACCGGCGCCCGTCAGCAAATGAGCTACGGCCAGTTGCAAGCCCGGGTCGACAGCATGGCGCAGGGCCTCAAGCAGCAAGGCGTGGGCGCCGGTTCGATGGTCGCGCTGGCGTTGCCGCGCTCGGTGGATCTGGTGATTGCAATGCTGGCGAGCTGGCGCCTTGGTGCGGCGTATCTGCCCCTTGATGTGCAGTGGCCCCAGGCGCGTCAGGCGTTGATGCTGGAACAGGCCGGCGCGGCGTTGTTGTTGACCGATGCGGCGCATCTGCCGGCCTGGCAGGATCAGCCGTATAAGGCGCTGACCGCGGCTGAGCTGAGCCATCCGGCTACGCCACTGCCGGCGCTCGCCACCCAGGGCAACGACATCGCCTATGTGTTGTTTACCTCTGGCTCCACCGGTGTGCCCAAAGGCGTGGTGATCGAGCATCGGCAACTGCTCAACTACACCGCCCAGGCCAGTCAGGCGCTGGGGCTTGCCCAGTGCAAGAACGTCGGTTTCAGTTCCAGCGTGGCGGCGGACCTGGGTAATACGGCGTTGTTTGGCGCGTTGTTCAACGGCGCGACCCTGCATGTGGCCAGCGATGAGCAGATGCAGGACGGCGTGTTGTTTGCCCAGTACCTGCAACAGCAGCAGATCGACTGCCTGAAAATCGTGCCCTCGCACCTCGCGGCGCTGCTCGACGGTGAACGGGCGCTGCTGCCGGGCACCCTGGTGCTTGGCGGTGAGCCGATTGCGCCGACCTTGGTCGAGCGCATCGCCCGGTTGCGCAGCGATTGCCGGGTGTTCAACCACTACGGGCCGACCGAAGCCACGGTGGGGGTGATGATTCATCCGCTGTCACTGAACGGCGCGGCCGGCGACTGTTCGGCGCTGACCCAGGTGCTGGGCAACAACCAGGTTTACGTGCTGGACGCCGATCTGCGTTTGGCGCCGGTGGGCGTGCTGGGTGAGGTGTACCTGGGCGGAGCGCAGTTGTGCCGGGGCTATCTTAATGCCGAGGCCGATGCGCAGGCGTTCATCCAGAGTCCCTTTGATCCGGCGCAGCGGTTATATCGCACCGGTGACCTGGCGCGTTATCGGCCGGACGGGGCGATCCAGCTATATGGTCGGCGCGATCAGCAGGTCAAGGTGCGTGGGTTCCGTATTGAACTGGCGGAGATCGAGGCCGTGCTGGTGCGCATGCCGCAGGTGGCCGAAGCATTGGTGTTGCCGGCAGCGTCGGCCGAGCAGGGGCTGTTGGCTTTTGTCGTGGCGCAGCAGGGACCGTTGACGGGCTTGCTCGACGCCGCGCGCGCTGAGCTGAGCGCCCGCTTGCCCAGCGTGATGGTGCCGCAGCACGTGCATCTGATCGAACGATTCCCGCGACTGGCCAACGGCAAGATCGATCGCCACGCACTGCAGCAGTTGGCGGTGGCTACAGCGGACGATGAAGACGCCGCGCCACGCGATGCGCTGGAGCAATTGCTCGCCGCGCGCATGGCGCAGTTGCTTGGACTTGAGCGATTGGGCATCGATCGCGACTTCTTCGCCGCCGGAGGTCATTCGTTGCTGGTGATCAAACTGGTGGCCGGTATTCGCAAGTTGTTGCAGTGCGAAATTCATCCGGGACTGGTCTTCGATCATCCGACCGTGGCGTCGTTGGCCCTGGCCTTGCGGGCGCTGGAGAGCAGTCCGGGGCAATTGGAAAAAATGGCCCAGGTGCGCCTGCGCATGGAGGCGATGAGTCCCGAGGAAAAGGCCCTCCTGACCGAACAGGCTCGGCAGCTGCAAGCCGCCAAGGCGGCCCAAGGCAGCTGACATGGCATGAACAAAAAGGCCTTTTTTAAGTTCTCGTTCCCCCGCTCTGCGTGGGAATGCATTCCGTGACGCTCTGCGTCACCTTCCAGGGGCGGAACGCGAAGCGTCCCTGGCGGCATTCCCACGCGGGAGCGTGGGAACGATCGAAAGGCAGCTGACACTCGCATGAAACAAAAGGCCGGCGCCCCTCTGCGCCGGCTTTTTTTTAACTTTTTTCGCGAATGATAAATAAACTCATTCCGGTTTTTGGCAGGTGCTGCGTCTTACTTAGGTATGTGGACAAATCGGGTCGGGCAGGACGCTCAGGCACCGGATGTGTTCAGCAAAAATTTCGCCGTCGTCCAGCCGGATGACCGTGCCCGGGGAGGGGCCGGTCGGCCCCGCACTGACACATTGCCCTTGGGGCAATCGACCGTGCGGGTTCTCTCGTGCTGGCGAGCGGCGGGCCTTTCGGCCCCATGGACTTTTACTTCTACCAATAATAGAGAGCACGATGTCATCCATTCATGAGTTGAAACCTCTGTTCAAGGCACTCGTCATGTCCCGCGGCCTGCGTTCGCGTCGGGTGTTGACCGGTCTGGGGCTGGTCTGCCTGCTGCCACTCAGCGCTCAGGTGATGGCTGAAGACGTCAGCGTCGACATCCCTGCGCAATCGCTGCCCCAGGCACTGCAAGCGTTCGGTCAGCAGACCAACCAGCAAGTGATCTACAACGCCGGCGATATGGCCGGGCTGAAAAGCAACCGCGTCAGCGGCAAGATGAGCCCGCAGGCGGCCCTCACCGAATTGCTCAAGGGCACGGGGGTGCGGTACAGCGTTGAGGGCAATACCCTGATGCTGCTGCGCGGTTCTGCCACTGGGTCCCTTGAGCTGGGCGCGACCACCGTCAAGGCACAGGAGCTGGTGGCGACGACCGAAGGCAGCAAGTCATACACCAGTAACGCCGTGACCATCGGCAAGGGCACCCATACCCTCAAGGAAATTCCTCAGTCGATCACCGTGATGACGCGTAAGCAGATGGATGACCAGAACCTGGTCAACCTCAAGGACGCCGTCAACCAGACCACCGGCATCGTCGGCTTGCAGGGCGTTGGCCAAGGCATGATCCTGTCGTCACGCGGCTTCCAGATCGACGATTGGCAATACGATGGTGTGCCGATCCTGCGTAACAATTATTCGCTGGGCAACTGGGCGACCCAGGACCTGATCTTCTTCGACCGCCTGGAAATCATGCGCGGCGCCTCCGGCCTGCTGCAAGGCACCGGCAGCCCCGGTGGTGCCGTCAATCTGGTGCGCAAGCGTGGCCAGAACGCACCGACCGTGACCCTGACCGGCAAGGCCGGCTCCTGGGATCACTACGGCCTGCAACTGGACGCTGGCGGCCCGCTGAACCAGGCCGGCAACATCCGCGGTCGCATCGTCGTCGACGAAGACCAGAGCAATTCATTCGTCGACCATGCGTGGAGCAAGACTCACTCGCTGTACGGCGCGCTGGACGTCGACCTGAGCGAAGACACCACCCTGGGTTTCGCGGTCAGCCAATCCAACGGCGAATCGCGGGGCAACATCCGCGGCCTGCCACGCTACGCCGATGGCAGGATGCCGGACGTGTCGCGCTCGACCTACACGGGGGCGCGCTGGAACCGCTCCGAAATCGACGTCACCACCCTCTACGCCGATCTGGAGCACCGCTTCAATGAGGACTGGGCGTTCAAGGTCGGCGCGGTGCACATGAGCGAAGACAACCAGGCGAAAAACCAGCGCGTCCAAAGGGGAGGTGGTCTCCTGCCTGATGGCAGCGGCGTGCAATATGCCGACTTCCTGACCGATTTCCAGTCCACGAAGGCCGGTCTCGACATGAACCTGACCGGCAAGTTCGAAGCCTTGTCGATGGAGCAGGAAGTCATGCTGGGCGGCAACTACTCCCAGCTGGAAACCGATGACCGCTACGCCCGTACATTCAACAACACCAGCGACTCCATCTTCGACATCGACAATGACCGTCCGGACATCAGCTACGACAGTTTGATCGCCGCGGGTGGCCAGGGCACCCTCAGCAAATACGATATCCGCCAGAAGGGCGTGTACGGCACCTGGCGCGTCAAGCCGGTGGACGATCTGACGCTGGTGCTGGGTTCCCGGGTCAGCTGGTATGACTACAGCTACAAGTCGAAAACCGAAAACTCAGCCGGTATCACAGGCAACGCGCCAAGCACCGGAACTGAAACCGGAGTGGTCACGCCCTACGCGGGCATCATCTATGACCTGAGCCGTGAATGGGCCGTGTATGCCAGTTATACCGACGTGTTCCAGCCGCAGACCAATCGCGATGCCAACGGTTCGGTGCTCAAGCCGATAGTCGGCACCAACTACGAAGTCGGCCTCAAGGGCGAGTTGATGGACGGTCGGGTCAATACCTCCCTGGCAATCTTCCGCTACGACCATGAGAACCGTGCCATCAACGACGGTGGTTCGGGGTGTGGCGGCTCGGGTTGCTCGGTAGCCTCGGGCAAAGTGCGCAGCCAGGGTATCGACGCCGAAATCAGTGGTGAAGTGATAGACAACCTGCAGCTGTTCGCGGGTTACACCTACAACACCACCAAGTACCTGGAGGACCCGGACAATGAAGGGAGTATTTTCAGCACCTGGACGCCGAAACACATGCTGCGCGTGTGGGGCAACTACCAGTTCACCGGCGACTGGAGCCGTGTCAGCACCGGCTTGGGCTTCACCAGCCAAAGCCACACGATGGTTTACGACTACGATCGTGAAGTCCCGGGTTACACCGTATGGAACGCCCGCGTCGGCTACCAACTGACGTCGGAAATCGCCTTGGCGGTCAACGCCAACAACCTGTTCGACAAGACGTACATTACGTCCGCCTACAACCAGCTCAATGGCAACAACAACTTCGGTGATCCACGCAACCTGATGTTCAGCGTGACGTACAAACCGCAGTTCTGATCCTCGCGGGAATGAATAGACCTGCCTTGTGGGTGGTGCTGTTCACTTAAGGAAACGGCGCTTTTCGAGACGGGAAAGCGCCGTTTTTTTTGCCAAGGTGCCCACTGCGCAATGCCTGCGTTCGGCCAGCGTGGTTAACGGGGCGCCGAGATCAACGTCCGACGCGAGGCGGCCTTATAGCCGACCTGTTCTTACGGGGGAACTCAATCCAATTGTGGGAGCGAGCTTGCTCGCGAAAGCGGCGGGTCAGCTTGCGAGGATGTTGGATGTGCCGACGTCATCGCGAGCAGGCTCGCTCCCACATGAGTTTGCTGGTGTCCTCAGCATCTGCAAACGACACAAAAACCTGTGGGAGCGAGCTTGCTCGCGAAAGCGGCGGGTCAGTTTGCGTTGATGTTGGATGTGCCGACGTCATCGCGAGCAAGCTCGCTCCCACATGAGTTTGCTGGTGCTCTCAGCATCTGCAAACGACACAAAAATCTGTGGGAGCGAGCTTGCTCGCGAAAGCGGCGGGTCAGTTTGCGTTGATGTTGGATGTGCCGACGTCATCGCGAGCAGGCTCGCTCCCACATGAGTTTGCTGGTGTCCTCAGCATCTGCAAACGACACAAAAACCTGTGGGAGCGAGCCTGCTCGCGATAGCGGTGGTTCCGGCGCACCGAGCCTAAGTGAGGTGCCGAGTGGTGGGGCAGAAGCGCTTTGGCTACTTTCGCCTGGGCCGGCTTGCGGATTTTCGAAAGTGACCCGCCGTAACGGCGGAACCCTAAGTGGCGGTTACCGCAGCAACGGATATACACACCGACCCCAAGCGCTATTCCCCTTCTATCGTACTGGCCCAAAAAGCCTCGACCAACGAATCAAGCAACCCATCATCAAAAATCATACTGCGGTGACGCAACGGCGAATGCATCGAGCATTGCAACTCCCCGGTCAGGCTGTAGCTCTTGATCAAGGCTTCGCAGAATGCCAATTCTTCCGGGTTTTTTTCTACCTGTGTCCACCAGCAGCTAGGCCGAACCCGTACCGGTTTGAAGGTGAACCCGTCGAAGGCTTCCAGCAAACGATCATGCACCGAGAACGCCTGGGCGTTCATGACTTCATCCTTGACGCTCTGCACGATCGCCAGCAAGTCGCCTCGTCCCGGCTCGATCTGGCTGGCGGCCCACTCATGGAAGGCCTTGACCGTGCTTTCGGGTTGCTCACGCCGATAAGTCGCCGTGCGTTCCGTGAGGGTCGGAAACAGCAGGTCGAAGTACTCGATGGCCTCCAGCAGATCCTGAGAGGCCGGGTCGGCTTGTTCAGCGCCTGGTAAATGCCGATGACGCGACAACGTTGCCGGATATAGAGGCTCGGGAACCGTGCTATCCACCAAACCGAGAAAACTCACGGTGTGGCCCAGGCTTTCCAGCGTCGCGGCGATGTCCAGCGCAATGGCGCCGCCCAACGACCAGCCCATCAGGTAATAGGGACCTTGCGGCTGGGCCTTGACGATTTCCTGGCTGTAATCGGCGATCATCTCGCCCCAGGCTTCAGGCCCAGCATGCGGTTCACTGAAGCCGCGGTGCATGACGCCAACGGTGCGCGCCCGCTGTTGGAGTTTGCGCGCCAGTGGCTGGTAACAGAACACGATGCCGCCGCTGGGGTGCAGGCAAAATAGCTGCGGTGCGCTGGCCGGTGCGTTGTTCAGTTCGACCAGGCATTGGGTCTGTTCCCGATGTTTTTGCGAGATGAACAAGGCCAGCTCGGCGACGCTCGGGTTGGCCAGCAACTCTTGCAGCCGCACGCTGATATTCAGGCGTGCCTTGAGGTTGGCAATCAGTTCGATCGCCAGGATCGAATGCCCGCCCAGTTCAAAGAAGCTGTCGTTGACACCGACGCGCGCAACCTTGAGGGACTGTTGCCAGAGCTGTGCCAGGGCTTCTTCCAACTGAGTGCGAGGCGCCAGGTAAAGGGAATGCCAAAGACCGGCGTCGGGTTCCGGCAAGGCCTTGCGGTCGAGCTTGCCATTGGCATTGAGCGGGAAATGATCGATGAACAGCAGGTGGCTGGGCACCATGTAGTCCGGCAACTGCGCTTTGAGTGCGCTCAACAAGCCTTCGCGTAACTCGGCCGTGGCCGGTTGTGCGGCAATCACGTAGGCGACCAGCTGCAGGCCGCCCGGGCCTTCATGGGTCAACACGACACCGTCTTGCACCGCCGGCAGCGTTTGCAGGCGCGCCTGGATTTCCCCCAGCTCGATGCGGAACCCGCGAATCTTGACCTGATGATCCAGGCGTCCGATGTACTCGATGCTGCCGTCGGTGCGGTAGCGGGCCAGATCCCCGGTGCGATAGAGGCGCCCACCCGGCAGCGGGTCGAACGGGTCGGGGATGAAGCGGGTAGCGGTCAGGTCGGCACGTCGGTGATAGCCGCGGGCCAGGCCGGCCCGGCCAACGTATAGCTCACCGATGCAACCCTTGGGCACCGGGTTCAGATGAGCGTCGAGCAGATACCAGGACAGGTCGACGATGGGTTCGCCGATGGGGCTAGCGGCCTCGCTGTGCAAGTCACTCATCGACAACGGCCGCCAGGTGACATGCACAGTCGTTTCCGTGATGCCATACATATTGATCAGTTGCGGCGTCTGGTCGCCGAAACGTTCGAACCAGGGGCGAAGACTCTGTACATCGATCGCTTCGCCGCCAAAAATCACCTGTCGCAACCGGTGGGCAAGAGGTTGCCCAGGTTCGCAGGCGACCTGCAGCAACGCTTTGAACGCCGAGGGCGTCTGGTTGAGCACCGTGACGTTTTCCTGGCAAACCAGGGCGTAGAAATCCTGCGGTGAACGGCTCACGGCGTGGGGCACGATGACCAATCGGCCGCCGTGCAGCAGGGCGCCGAAGATCTCCCACACGGAAAAGTCGAAGGCATAGGAATGGAACAGGCACCAGACATCCTGATGATCGAAGCTGAACCAGTGGTCCGTGGCCTGGAACAATCGGCTGACGTTGTGGTGCGCCAGCAGTGCGCCTTTGGGTTGGCCGGTCGAGCCTGAGGTGTAAATCACGTAGGCCAGGTTATCCGGGTCCATCGGCACATTCGGATTGTGCTCGGGATAGGGGCTATTGGTATCGACCGAATCCAGCAGCAGACAGTTGATGTCGGCGGGCAACGCCAGGGATTCACGCAGATGAGCCTGGGTCAGAATCTGCGTCACGCCGCTGTCCGCGATCATGTAAGCCAGGCGGTCGGCCGGGTAGGCCGGGTCCAGCGGCACGTAGGCGCCACCGGCCTTGAGGATCGCCAGCAGGCCGATGATCATCTGTGGCGTACGCTCGACGGCGATGCCGACCAGCACATCGGGCCCGACGCCTTGCTCGATCAGCCGATGGGCCAGTTGGTTGGCCTGTCGGTTGAGTTCGGCATAGCTCATGTGCTGCCCTTCAAAGGTCAGGGCGATGGCGTCGCCTGTGCTGGCGGCGTGGGTTTCGATCAACCGGTGCAGACATTGTTCGCTGCGCAGTTGGGTCGGCTGACGGTTCCAGTCGCCCAGGGTTTTTCGGTGTTCATCGGCGCTCAACAGTTGCAGTTCGCCAAGCGCGCATCCAGTCGTCTCGACCAGGCCCCGCAGCAGGTTCTGCCAGTGGCCGGCCATGCGCTCGATGGTCTCTGCGCGGTACAGATCACGGCTGTATTCGAACGTTGCCAGCAGCTGTTGCTGGGAATAATCGACATCCAGCGACAGGTCGAACTTGGCCTGGTTGTCACCGGTATTGAGAAACTCCAGCGTCAGTTGACCCAGGTTTGGCGCCGACGGTGAAGACGACCCGGTGCGCCAGTTGAACAAGACCTGGAACAGCGCACTGGCGCCCTGTGCGCCGGGACGTTGCAACTGATCCAGGATCAGTTCCAGCGGGTAGTCGGCATGTTCCAGCGCGGCGAGCGACTGCGCGCGCAGGTCCCGGAGGAAATCCAGCGCGCTGCGGGTCGAGTCGATCCGCGCCCGATACACCTGGCTGCTGACGAAAAATCCCACCAGCTCCTGGCTCTCGTGGCTGTTGCGGTTGGCGTTCGGGACGCCGACGGTGAAGTCGTTCTGGTTGCTGTACCGAGCCAATAACAATTGCCAGGCCGCCAGCGCCACGACAAAAGGCGTAAGCCCCTCCCGCTGACAGAACGTATCCAAGGCCTGGACCATTGCCGGGTCAAGTGACACCTGCACGCGTCCGGCCATGTGTTGCTGATTGGCGGTGCGCGCAAACTCCTGAGGCAGTTCCAACGCCGGCAGCTCATGGCCCAGGTAGTCGCTCCAATAGGCGCCACTGCGGTGGCAGGCCGGGCTCTGCACATAGTCGCCACGTTGCCAGCTCGCGTAGTCGGCGTATTGCAGGGGCAACGACGGCAGTGTTGACGGATCGCCCAGCAAGGCCTGGGCATAGGCCATGGTCATGTCCTGCATGAGGATCGTGTTGGACCAGGCATCGGAAACGATGTGATGCATGTTGAGCAACAACACATGCTCGTCACTGCCCAGCCTGAGCAACGTTGCCCGCATCAGCGGCGCCTGGGTCAGATCGAACGGTTGTCGGGCGTGCTGTTCGATGCGCTGTGAAAGTGCCAGCTCCCGTGTTGGCTGATCGAGCGCGGCGAGGTTCTCCCGGTGCACGATCAGGCTGGCGTTACGCTCGATCACCTGGGTGGCGGCGCCGTCGATTTCAGTGAAGGCGGTGCGCAGGATGTCGTGCCGGTCGATGACGCGATTGAGTGCCCGTTCCAGGGCGTCGGCATTCAGTTCGCCGGTCAGGCGCAGGGCGCGCGGCAGGTTGTAGGCCGAACGGCTCGGGTCGCGCTGTTGCTCCAGCCACAAGCGCTGCTGGGCGAAGGACAAGGGCGCGCGGTCCGGCCGGCTGCGGCTGGAGCGGGCTTGCACGGCGTCAGCGTCCTCCTCCAGCAGCAGGGTCAGCAGGTCATCATCTAGCAATGGGTTCATGGTGTTCTCGCGGTTCAGGCAAAGGCGGCGGGGGCTTTTTCACTGATGACCTGACCGGCCTGCATCCGGACCAGTTGATCGGCGATGTCGAAATAGCGGTCGTCGTGGGAAATGACGATGATGGTTTTGCCCAACGCCTTCAGCTCCGGCAGCAGTTCGGTATAGAAAACCCGTCGGAACACCGGGTCCTGGTCGGCGGCCCATTCGTCGAACACCAACACTGGGCGCTCCTCAAGCCAGGCGTTGAGCAACGCCAGGCGTTTGCGCTGGCCGGTGGAAAGATCGGTGGTGCTGAAGGCGCCGTCCTGAATGCGAACCTTATGAGCGATTTCCAGGCGCTCCAGGTAGCGGTTGGCGTCGTCAGGCACCTGCTGGTCACCCTGAACCAGGTCATCGAACAGGTAATAGTCGGCAAAAATCGTGGTGAACAACTGGCGATAATCGTCCCGTTGCGCGGCCCCTACCGGCGCACCGTCCAGGAGGATTTCGCCGCCCTGGGGGAAATAGAGGCCCAGCAGCAATTTGATCAGCGTGGTCTTGCCGCCACCGTTTTCACCGACGATGAACACAATGTCGCCCTGGGCGATGGACAGGTTGATCGGTCCCAGGGCGAAGGGTTGGCTGCCTTCGACCGCCGGGAAGGCGTAGTGCACATCACGCAGCTCAAGCTGCTGGAGCGCTGGTCTGGAAAGGCTCTTGTCGTCCAGCAGCAGGTGCGGCTCCGGTGAGGAAAACTGCTCGTCCAGCTCGGCAATGCGCTTGAAGGCAATGTTTGCCCGGCTGATGACCGGCAAGGTCATCACCAGGTATTCCAGCGGGCCCTTCATGTACAGCAGCACCAGCACGAAACCGCTAAGCACGGCCTTGTCGGTGCCCAGCCACAGCGATTGCAGGGCCAGCACCAGGCCAATGACCACAAAAAACAGCATCGAGCCGAAGGTCTTGGCCACCACGAAGGTGTTGACCGCGCGAATATTGGTGTCGCAAATATTATCGGCGGTGGCTTCGATGCGCTGGCTGAACATGCGCTGGCGGCGTGGGCGATGAATGCGCAGTTCCTTGGCGCCGGCGGCGATCGCGCTGTAGTGTTTTTGCAGCGCGTCTTCGGCCTCGCGGGCGGCTTCGAACCCCCTGATGCCACGGGCTCGGGCCAGGTATTGCACGACCGTGCCGATCACCAGCGCCACCAGCAGCAGCAAGAACATCGGCAGTGACAGGTAGGCCAGATAACCCAGGCAACCGAGGGTCACGGTGAAGGCGATGGCCAGCGGTGCGAACGAAAACGCGAAATTGCTGACGGTGTTGACGTCGTGGGTCAGTACCGGGATGAGCCGGTGGCTGCGATAACGTTCGATCTGTTCGATGGGCGCCAGCAGCACCTTCTTGCCCAGGGACTTACGCAACCCGGCGATGATGTTCTGACCGACGTGGTTGCTACCGATGTCCGAAAGAATCGAGGTCAGTAGCGCCACCGCGCAGAGCACCACGAACGTTACCAGCGTCTGGGCTGTGGGTTTGGCCGCGGCGTTCAGGGCGTCGTTGATGGTCGCCAGCAGGGCGGTGATGCTCAGGCCGCCAAGCATGCCCAAGAGGATGGAGCCTACGACAATCAGCCGGAAGGGTTTGAGCAGGATGAACAGTTCATTGATCACCCCGCGTGTTGGTTGGCTCATGGAGGTTTCCCTGCTTGATGAAAAGGGCGAAGGCCATCGCGGGTGGTCGCCGGGAGGGCTTTAGGGCGCAGGCACGCTGGATTGGGTTGTGCCCATCTTTAGAACGATTGGAGGGCAGGGGAATTTATCCTGTGGGAGCAAGGCTTGCCCGCGATGAAGGCGACGCGCTTTTCTGTGAAATCGAGGTGTCTGCATCGCGAGCAAGCTTTGCTCCCACAGGGGCCGAGCTGTGCTCGGCCTACATATCCCGCGCCACCCGAAAACCAATCCAGTCACCCCGATTGCCCGGCACCAGCGCGTTGCGGTTGCCGGAGCGGGAGAACACCGGTGCCTCGCCCCAGTCGTTGCCGCGGATACGCTTGAACTCGCATTTGCCGGTCAACCAGGCGCTGCCATCGCTCGGGGCGCCGACGTAGTTTTCGTTATAGCAATCGGCCGTCCACTCGTAGACGTTGCCGTGCATGTCGTACACGCCGAAGGCGTTGGGCGCGAAGCTGCCGGCCGGGGCGGTGAAGTTGTAGCCGTCGGCCGCGCCATAGGTGTTGGCGTGTTGGGCGATGCTGTATTCCTTGCCCTCGTCGAACGGGAAGGGGAATGGGCCGGTGCTGCCGCCGCGCGCCGCATACTCGCGCAGGGACTCGCTGACCAGGCGGTATGGCTTGCCGGTTTTTTTCGACAACCAGGCCACGTAAGCGTTGGCCTCTTCGAAATTCATGCACACCGCCGGGTGCCGGTCGGTGTATTGCTTGCGCGGGTCACTGCCCTGATAGTCCGGGATGCCGGCCTTGCACGCGCGGCCGGGACGTTTATCGCCGTCGGGCATCGAGTAGCCGGTGTCGCGCAGGTAGGCGAACCATTCGCCCTTCAAGACCTGGAAGCGGCTGATCGCCAGCGGTTTGGCGAAGGTCACCGGGTGCATCGGGCCTTCGTCGGGCTCGCGGCCCACTTCATCTTCCGGGGTGCCCATCTGAAAGGTGCCGGTGGGCAGCACGACCATTTCCGGGCAGTCCTTGCAGTCGCGAAAGACCTGGCCCGGTTGCGAGGCCTGGGCGCCGGAGGGCAGCAGGGCGGCGAGGGCCAGTGCCGGGAATAGCTTCAACGAAAAACTGTTCATCCATCTCTCTCGATAAAGTCAGGTTCAGAGTGTCTTGCCCAGCAAGCCCATGAAGCGATCGATCTCGGCTTCGGTGTTGAGCAGGCCCGGCGCGGTTCGAATGACAGGCCCGGCGTCGCGATGCACGGCGTCGGCGATCACCCGGTTCTGCATCAGGTAGGCGGCGATCTCGTCGCTCTTGCGGCCCTTGACCCGGAAGAAGGTGAAACCGGCCGACACGTCCGGGCTCATGGGCGTGACCAGCTCGATTTGCGGCAACGCCAGCAGCTGTTTTTTCAAGTAGGTGTTGAGCGCGTGAATGCGCGCCTGCACGTCGGCCTTACCCAGTTGCAAGTGCAGCTTGAACGCCTCGTCCGCCGCCCAGCGATGCTCGAAGGCGTGGTAGCCGCCGGGCGTCATGGTGGTGGAAAACGCCGTGGCTTCGGAGAAGGTCGGGATGATCGGCGTGACGTACTTGAGCTCTTCGCTGCGGCTGCACACCAGACCGGTGCCGCGGGGGCCGAACATCCATTTGTGGGTGCCGGCGATGAAGAAGTCGCAATTCATCGCTGGGAAGCTCAGGTCTTCAACACCGAAGCCGTGCACGCCGTCCACCACGTAAATGATGCGTTGCGTATCGCTGCGGCCCTGGTTGTGCTTGTCCACCAGCGCGCCGATCTTGTCGATCGGCAGCTTCACGCCGCTGCCCGAATGCACCCAGGTCATGCCCAGTACGCGGGTTTCGGGACGGATGTTGCGGTCGATGGCGCTCAGGATGTCATCGTGGCTGGCGTTGTGGGCGTTCTCGAACAGTTTGATCTTGCGCACCCGGGTGCCGTCGCGTTGGTTGCGTAAATCAAGGATGGTATGGGTGGCGTAATGTTCGTGGGCGGTGCTGAGGATTTCCTGGTCGGCTGCCACATGGACGCCGCCGTAGATGATCGACAAACCTTCGGTGGTGCTGCCGGTGAGGGCGATCTGCTTCGGGGTCGCTTGCAGGTAGCGGCCGGCCCAGGTGCGGACGTTTTCCTCGCGCTCCTCGGTGACGCCCAGGTCCCAGTCCATCAACAGTCCAGGGTTTTTATCCAGCGCGGCGCGATGCCGGTCGATGGCCTCACGTACCGGGCGCGGGTGGGTGGTGACCAGGAAATTGGAGAAGTGCAGGTAGTCCGGGTCCTGGTTGAACAGCGAGCGCAACTGCGCCCATTTGTCCCGGGGCAATGGCGGCAGGGGATCGGCAATGGCCGGGGCGGGAAGACTGGCGGCCAGCGGCAGGCCGGCGGCAAGGATCCCGGCGTGCTTGAGAAAGGTCCGGCGCTCATTCATGGCTGGACGGCCCCCCGGGTCGAGGCCACGGCAGGCCGCGCGGCTTGCTGGACCTGATCCCAGACCCGCAGAAAGTTGCCGCCCCACAGTTTGGCGATGTCCGCTTCGGAGTAGCCGCGGGTCAGCAGTTCGGCGGTGACGTTGCGGATCTCGCCCACGTCTTCCCAGCCTTTGACTCCGCCGCCCTCGTTGAAGTCCGAACTGATGCCGACATGGTCGATACCGATCTTGCGTACGGTGTAATCGATGGCGTCGCCCAGGTCCTTGAGGCTGGCCTTGGGTTCCTCCTCCAGAATGCCGTAGAGCTGGCCGGCGTATTCACCGAATTTCTGTTCCGGCCACGCGGCGATGATCGGATCGCCCGGCATCAGCGCCATGGCCAGGTTGGGCAGCGGTGGCAGGTCGAATCGCTTGCGCAGGTCGTTGAGTTTGTCCTGGGTTTTTTGCGTCAGCGGGCGCAGGTATTGGGAGAAACCGACGACCTGTACCACGCCACCGCTGGCCTTGATCAGCTGCATTTCTTTGTCGCTGAGATTGCGCGGGATATCCACCATGGCCCGGGGTGCGGAATGGGAGGCCACCAAGGGTGTGCGGCTCAGTTGCGCAACTTGCTCCAGGGCCTGGGTTGACATCTGCGAGACGTCGATGATCACGCCCAGGTCGTTCAGGCGCGTCACCGCTTGCTTGCCAATGTCCGATAGGCCGCCGAGGGCGTCAGGTGAGTCGTTGAAGAACGGCAGAGGGCGCGAGGAGTCGGCCCAGTCGTTGTTGCCGATGTAGCTGAAGCCGAACATGCGCATGCCCCGCGCCGTCCACAGATCCAGCAGGCTCAGGTCATGGCCCAGAGGATAGGCGTTGAGCATGCTGATGAAAATCGCGAACTTGCCTTCGCCGTGCAGGCGCCGGAAGTCATCCGGGGTGTAGGCGATGGCGACCTGGTTGGGAAAGTCGCGGACCATGCCGGTGATGATCTTGAAGCGCACTTCCTGCTGATTGCGCGCTTCCTCGACGAAGCCGGCGGTGGGCTTGTGCGGCGCGTTGGGGCCGTTCCACAACTCCGGCCAGCCGAAGATCGTCAGGGCCGCGCCGGACAGGTGCCCGCGGTTGGCTTTGACCAGATCGAACTGGCCTTTACCGTCTTTGTCCGCCTCGTGACCGGCGGTGCCGAAATTCAGTGGCACGGAGATGTGGCTGTCGAAGGACAGCAGGCGCTCGTGCAGTTCCCTGGCCTCTTTCATCACCTTGACCGGGTAGCCAGGGTTGTCCCGCCACCAGTGGTCCCAGGCCGTGAGGCCGCCACCGACCGCCAGTGCAAGGGCCAGGGGCACGCCGATGAAGAGAGCTTTTTTCGAACGTGGTGTTGTCATTGCCGATCTCAGTCAGGTTCGCTGCGGGGGGGCTTTGCTATCTGGGGAGAACGAGTGATCGGCGGGGAAATTTAGGTGCGGCCAATGGCCCTATCGCGAGCAGGCTCGCTCCCACATGGAACGCGCTCACCTGTGGGAGCGAGCCTGCTCGCGATAGCGGTCTGACGGTCGACCGATCTCTCGCGGATGTACCAGATCCATTGTGGGAGCGAGCCTGCTCGCGATGAGGCCCTCACAGCCCCTATAAATTTGTCAGTCCCCCCATCGTTCTAGCTTGGATAAAGCCCGCTCCAGGGCCGAACACAGGTAAGGCAATGACGATTTCTCGACGATGGTTCATGGCGGGCCTGGCGCTGACCGGTGCCGCCGTGCCTGCGGTGTATTACGGGCATCGCGAACTGACCCGGCCGGACCCCACCATCACCCCCGGCGAGGCCTCATTCGATGTGGCGGACGTGGCGGGGCAGCGCCGGGCCGATACGCTGCGGGGTATCTGGACGATCCGTTTTTCAGGAAGCGACGCGGGCCTGGACGGTTTGCCCGGCGACGGTCTGCAAGTGTTCCTCGACATCGCCCACAAGGGCCGTGGGCTGGTGGGCTGCCTCGACACCGCCGAGCGGTTGCGCGCCGATGATGAGCCGCGTTATCGAGTGCTGGGCGACTTGGCGGGGGATGACAAGAAACAATTGAGCTGGCGCCTGATCGGGACCCGGCAGGATGCGCCGGTCTATGAATTCATCATGACCCTCGACGAGGTCTGGGCCGGCTTCGGCAATGCCGGCACTGCCACCCTCAGCGGTCGCGTGTTGCGCCTTGATCGCCCGTTGGCGCTGCCGGAACTCGACAATCAGTTCATCGCCCGCAAGCTGCCGTTCCCCGAAGCCCGGGAACGCACGCCGCTGAGCCCGCCATTGCTGGCCTGGCTGGTGTCGCCGGAGCATCGGTTGTTCCATCAGCTCTGGCACGCCTCGCGGGACAAATGGCACAGCCTGGACGAAGACAAGCGCAATGCCTTGCGAGGCATCGGCTGGCAGCCCGGCCCACGGGACCATGAACGTGACGCTCGGGGCAAGCGCAAGGATCGCAACGGCTCGGGCGTGGATTTCTTTTTCATGCACCGGCACATGCTCGGCACGGCCCGTTCGTTCCAGCCGCTGCCGTCGTGGCCGCGCTTCCCGTTGCCGCAGCCGGAACTGGAGCGTGATCGCCTGGGCTTTGCCCGGTATTTCGATAACCACGATGGCACAGCTTTGCCGCCCACCTGGCTGGCCAGCGGCGACGAGCAGTACGCCCAATGGGTGAGTGACATCAAGACTGCCGAGACCTATCACAGCAATTTCCAGGTCTGGGAATCGCGCTACCGCGACCCGCGCTACCTGTCGAAACTGACCCTTGGCCAGTTTGGCTCGGAAGTGGAACTGGGCCTGCATGACTGGCTGCACATGCGCTGGGCTTCGGTGCCCCGCGATCCTTCCAACGGCCACCCGGTGCCCTTCGCCCGCGACCCGGCGGACTTCGCCCAGCGCTGGTACGAACCGGAAAACGATTTTCTCGGCGACCCGTTTTCCTCCCATGTGAACCCGGTGTTCTGGGCCTTCCACGGCTGGATCGACGACCGCCTCGAAGACTGGTTCCGCGCTCACGAACGTTTCCATCCGGGTGAAGTGAGCCGGCTGGAAGTCAACGGCGTGCCCTGGTTCGCCCCCGGCCGCTGGGTGGAAATCGCCGACCCCTGGCTGGGCCCGGTCACCCACGGCTGCAGCACCACGCCGGGTTTGCAGCCCGGACGTTCGGTGGAAATGGACCCGGAAACCATGAAACTGGCCCTGCGCATCACCTTCGGCAGCGACGACAAAAAACTCTCCGAACTGTTCCGCCGCGTGCCGCAGCGGCCGTGGTATGCGCGTAATCTCAAGAGTAAGCCGGTGTAAAGCTTCGCTTCCCAAAGAAAACCAAAGCGAACGCTGTTGTGGCGAGGGGATTTATCCCCGCTGGGGTGCGCAGCAGCCCCTTTAGCCGGCACCTCGGTGAGTCAGTTGTTTTGAGTGCGCTGGTTTGGGGCTGCTTCGCACCCCAGCGGGGATAAATCCCCTCGCCACAAATATCACTTGGCTTGAGAGGGCATGCGCCTTTAACGCGGCACTGCGATGTCCAGGGCGCGGTTCGCCAGCAGCTCACTCAGCTCGACCATCTGCTGGATCCCCAAGGCAAAACTCCGTCGCGCGCCGTCCAAATCAAATGCCAGGTCGCTGGCCATGACATTGACTGACGCAAGGGTTTCGCTGAGGTTGGCCTACAGGCATTCCAGGTCCGCACCTTCCGCAACGGTGAACAACTGGCCCGGCGGTGGAGTGGGGTTTTCAGGTTTGGGGTCGAGGTAGTAGGAGAGGGCGCGGTCGGCGGCTTCATCGTTCCTACGCGCTGCGTGGGAATGCAGCCAGGGACGCTCCGCGTCCCAAAGAGCAGAACGCAGAGCGTCAGTAGAGGCATTCCTTTGCTGCGCGTGGGAACGATAGAAACGTGTGTTTGACGCTCACATCACCCGCCAACCCCCACCCAGCGCCCTGTACAACGCCACGCTCGCCTGCACCCGCGCCAATCGCAATTGCACGTTCATGTCCTGGGCGGCGTACAGCGTGCGTTGGGTTTCCAGCACCGTGAGCAAATCTTCGGCGCCGGCCTGATAACGGCTCTGGGCGATGTCGAAGGCGCTCTGGGCCTGGTGCAGTTCTTCGCTTTGCCATTGCCGCTGCTGGTCGAGCCCGTGGATGCCGTTCAGGGCTTTTTCGACGTCGGCGAAGCCGTTGATGATGGAGGCGCGGTAGAGCTCCAGCAGTTCTTCCTGGCGCGCGGTGGCTCGGTCGCGTTCGGCGCTCAGGCGGCCGTTGTTGAAGATCGGCGCGGCCAAACCTGCGGTGAGGTTGTAGACGTTGTTGCGCAGCAACTGCTCGGCAATGTCGGCGCCGGTGGCGAGGCTCAGGCCCAGGGTCACGGAGGGCAACATGGCCGCGCGGGCTACGCTGATGTCGGCCTGGGCGGCGGCGAGGCGGGCTTCGGCGGCGGCGATGTCGGGGCGGCGACTGAGCAGGTCGCTGGGCACCCCGGCGTCGATGGCGGGCCAGTGCAATCGGTCGAAATTCTCATCGTCGAGTGTGACCGACTGCACCGGTTGCCCCAGCAGCGCCGCCAGGCTGATCAAGGCTTCCCGGGCCTGCTGCTGCACTTGAGGCAACCTGCGCTGTTGCGCCGCCACCAGGCTTTTTTGCTGGGACAACTCCAGGGCCGTGGCACTGCCGGCGTCGTAGCGGGTTTGCACCAGATCGAGTACGCGTTGGGCGTTGTCCAGGTTCTGTTCGGCGATGCGCTGTTGCTCGCGCAGGGACAACGCCTGGGTGTAGCTGTTGGCGACGCCGCTGAGCAGGGTCAATTCCACGGTCGCCCGGTCGAACTGGCTGGCTGACAGACTGCTCAGTGCACTGTTCCGGGCCGCCCGTTTGCCGCCCCAGAAGTCCAGCTCATAGCTGGCGCTGAGGTGGGCGTCGTAATAGTCGATGGTGCGGTTGTCCCGATTGACGTCCAGTTGGCTGTAACCCTTGCCCCGCAACAACTCTTGACGAGTGCCGTTGAGCCCGGCTGTGACCGCTGGCAGCAGCGGCGCGCCGGCGATCACTGCGCTGGCCTCGGCCTGGCGCACCCGGGCCATGGCGGCAGCGAGGTCGTAACTTTCCCGGCGCGCCTGCTCGATCAAACGGTTCAATTGCGGACTACCAAAGTGCGTCCACCATTGCTGGTTATCGGTTCGAGCGGTGGCGGTGTCGAAACTTTGCCAGGCCGGTGGCGGCTGGATGCCGCTGTCCGGCGTCGGCGCGGGGGTGCCGCAGGCCGCCAGTAACAGGCCTGCGGCCAGGAGGGTCAGGTGCGCTTTCATAAGGTGAGGTTCATTCACTGGTGAGGGCCGCGACCGGGTCGAGGCGAGCCGCCTTGCGGGCCGGCATGAAACCGAAGACAACGCCGGTGACCAGGGCGCAGCCGAAAGCGCCGAACACCGCCAGCCATTCGAAGGCCACGGCGATCTTGCCTAGCAGCAACGCACCGCCCACCAGCAAGGCCAGGCCGATCCCGGCCAGCCCACCGACCACCGAGAGCATCACCGCTTCGGTGAGGAACTGGCGCAGGATGTCCCGCTGGCGCGCGCCGGTGGCCATGCGAATGCCGATCTCGCGGGTTCGCTCGCGCACGGTCATGAGCATGATGTTCATCACGCCGATGCCACCCACTAGCAGCGAAATCGCGGCAATGGCCCCGAGCATCAGCGACAGTGTGCCCTGGGTGCGCGCCTCGGCCTGGATCATCGCGGCGTTGTTGGTCAGTTCGAAATCCTGCTTGCCGTCATGCAGGCGCAACAGGGCGCGGGAGATGGCCTGTTCGGCCTCCCTGACCTTGCCCGCGTCCCGGGCGGCGATCACCACGTACTCGGGATGCCGGCTGCCGAACAAACGCACGCTGGCGGCGGAGTAGGGCACGGCGATGCGGTTGTCGGCGTCCGAATCCCCGGAGCTGGCACCTTTTTCCGCCAGCACGCCGACCACCTGAAAGGGCACGTTCTCAATCAGGATGTAGCGGCCGATGGGGTCGTCGACCTCCTTGAGCAGCTTGTGCCGGACCTTGTGACCGATCACCGCCACTGCCGCCGCGCTGCGTTCATCGGCATCGGTGAAGTAGCTGCCCTGGGCCACCGGCCAATTGAAGATGGTCGGGAAGTTCGTATCGTTGCCGCCGACGTAGCTGGTGTGGTCGAGGTTGCCGAAACGCACGCTGGCGTCGGCGCCGTTGACCGGCATGATGCGCTGCACCTCGGGCAGGGCGGCGAGGGCCGCCAGGTCGTGTTCGCTGATGATGCCCTTGGCGGCGCGCGGGGTGGGCGCGGTGCCGTTGAGGTAGATGATGTTGGAGCCGAAGGCGCCCATCTGGGCCATGACCTGGCGTTTGCTGCCTTCGCCCACGGCCAGCATCACCACCACCGAGGCCACGCCGATGACAATGCCCAGCAGCGTCAGGGCGGTGCGGAAGCGGTTGATCCACATCACCCGCCACGCCGCTTGCACGGCGTCGAGCAGTTCGCCTTTCCAGGCACCGTTGTGTTCGCTGCCGGCGCTCAGGCGCTGGCGCAGGTCCACCGCTTGCAGTGCCTTCGGATTGGCTTGCACGTTGTGCGGCAAAGCGCCGGCGCTGTCGCTGATGATCAGCCCGTCGCGAATCTCAATGATGCGCTTGGCCCGCGCCGCCACCTCGCGGTCGTGGGTGATCAGGATCACCACATGACCCTGGCTCGCCAGTTCATCGAGCAACGCCATGACCTCGATGCCGCTCTGGCTGTCGAGGGCGCCGGTGGGTTCGTCGGCGAGGATGATGTGGCCGCCGTTCATCAATGCCCGGGCAATCGACACCCGTTGCTGCTGGCCGCCGGACAGTTGATGAGGGCGATTGCCGGTGCGGCTGGCCAGACCCAGGCGTTCGAGCAGGGCGCTGGCCCGGGCGTGGCGTTCGGCGGCCGAAGTACCGGCGTAGATGGCTGGCATCTCGACGTTTTCCTGGGCAGTGCCGGACGGGATCAGGTGATAGCCCTGGAACACGAAGCCGAAGGCTTCGCGCCGCAGCCAGGCCAGTTCGTCACTGCCCAGGCCGGCGACGTCTTCGCCGGCAAACCAGTAATCGCCGCTGGTGGGGCGGTCGAGGCAGCCGAGGATGTTCATCAAGGTGGACTTGCCGGAGCCGGACGCTCCGACAATCGCCAGGAATTCCCCGGCGTGAATGGACAAGTCGATGCCGCGCAGTACCTCCACCCGAGGGCTGTCGCCACCGCCGTAAACCTTGCGAATGTCCCGCAGTTCGATCAGGGGCGCGTCCATTCAGCCTCCACTGCCGACGGCCGGACCGATCAGCACCCGATCGCCTTCGCTCAGACCGTCGAGAATTTCGGTACGCAGCCGATCGCTGACGCCGGTGCGAACAGTGCGCGGCTGGACATCGCCATTGTCGGCCACCACCTGCACTTGCCTGGCGTTGGCCTGCAACGCAGCGCTGGGCACGGTCAGGACATCGCGTGCCTGGGCGGCAACAAAAAACACCTGGGCGGTCATTTCCGTCATCAGGGCGCGGTCGGCGTTATCCACATCCAGCAACACGGTATAGAGCACCACCCGTTCGCTGCCACTGCGCCCGCCCGTGAGGCTACCGCCCTGGCTCGCTTCCAGCGGGCGCGGCGGCACCGGCAGGATCTGGCGCACGGTGCTGCTCCAGCGGCGGGCGCCGCCGGCCAGGGTGGTGAAGTAGGCGGTCATGCCCGGTTTGACGTGGCCGATGTCCGCTTCCGAGACTTCGGCCCAGACCGTCATTGGCGACAGGCGCGCGATGCGCAGAATCAACGGGGTTTGCTGCTGGGCGTTAAGAGTCTGGCCTTCCCGGGCACCGACGGCGACCACGGTGCCGCTCATGGGCGCGAAAATGCGCGTGTAACCCAGCTCGGCCTCGTCACTGCGCAGGTTGGCCTGGGCCTGGCGGATCTGGGCCTGGAACATGTCGATGCGCGCCTGGGTCGCCCGCACTTCGGCCTGGGCAGTCTGCACGTCTTCCTCGCGGGTGGCGCCGCCGGCCTTGAGTTGCTGCTGGCGGCGGAATTTCTGCTGGGCCAGATCGTGCTGGGCTCGTTGTTCCTGGAGCTGGGCCTTGAGGTTTTCAATGGAGAAGCGTCCGGCGTCCAGCTTGGCCTTTTGTGTGGAGGGATCGATCTCAACCAGCAATTGGCCTTCGCGAACTTCGTCGCCGGCTTCTACATGAATCTTGCGGATCTGCCCGGACGCCTGGGCGCCGACGTCCACGTAACGCCGCGGTTGCAGGGTGCCCAGGGCGGTGACGCTGTTTTCGATATCGCCACGGGTGACGGGGGCGGTAATAAGCGATTCACGGCTCGGGGCCACCGCTTGCCAGGCGGCAAAGGCCACGGCTGGAAGCAGGGCGAAGGTTAAAAGCCAGGCGCGTCGTGTAGGGCGGGGACGTTTCATGCAGGGTTCCGGCCGGTGGTGTCGGGCCCGTTCCATGAGGGGCAGGGACGGGAGGCTGTCTTGGTAAACGAGCGCTTCGGACGGGAATTTACTGTGTGAAACACTTGGTAGCAGGATGGCGGATGGGCAACGCAACAACCAAGACAGGTGATGTTGTGGCGAGGGGATTTATCCCCGCTGGGCTGCGCAGCAGCCCCTCATAGCCAACAACTCGGTGTGCCAGATGTTTTGAGTAGTAGGTTTTGGGGCTGCTGCGCAGCCCAGCGGGGATAAATCCCCTCGCCACAACATCAGTGTCGGTGCCAGTAGAAATGAACGAATCAGCCTTGATACAAACCAAAGCTTTAAATCTATATGAGAATTACTATAAATTACGCGATGAAATCTGCCACTATCGTGCCATTGCCGATTTCAGGCACGCCGATCTGGCACAGGGATAGCTGTCGCAGCCATTGCGCAGGGGAGTCATGTTGGAAAACTACTATCGCGAGCTGGTGTGTTTCCTGAACGCCAGGCTAGGCAACCGCCAGGCGGCCGAGGATGTGGTGCATGACGCCTATGTGCGGGTACTTGAGCGCGCCAGTGACACGCCCATCGAACAACCTCGCGCGTTCCTGTACCGCACCGCATTGAACCTGGTGATCGACGGGCATCGGCGCAATACCCTGCGCCAGGTCGAATCCCTGGAGGTGCTGGACAGCGAAGAGCGTTTCTTCACGCCATCGCCCCATACCAGCCTAGACCACGGTCAACGCCTGGACATGCTCCAGCGCGCCCTGGCCGAATTGCCACCGCTGTGCCGCGAGAGTTTCCTGCTGCGCAAGCTCGAAGGCCTGTCCCACCCGCAAATCGCCGAACGCCTGGGCATTTCCCGGGCGCTGGTGGAAAAGCACATCGTCAACGCCATGAAGCATTGCCGCACTCGTATGCGGCAGTGGGACGCGCATTAATCCGTCCACGCCGGTCGCATCGCGGTAAATTTTTTTTCACTGTCCTCGTTCCTCTCAACAGACGACTTGCCGGCTTGCCAAAGATCGGTCGGGTCACCCCAGGCTTTTCGCGCCCTGTTGAGGGGCCCTCCAGAGGACACTGGACATGACACAGGCAATTGCTTCGCCCAACGTTCACGACTTGATCGGTATCGGCTTCGGCCCCTCGAACCTGGCGCTGGCCATCGCGCTGCAGGAGCGGGGCCCGGTCCAGGGCGAACTGGATGTGCTGTTCCTCGACAAGCAGGCCGACTACCGCTGGCATGGCAATACCCTGGTGAGCCAGAGTGAGTTGCAGATTTCTTTCCTCAAGGACCTGGTGACCCTGCGCAACCCCACCAGCCCCTATTCGTTCGTCAATTACCTCAAGCATCACGGCCGCCTGGTGGACTTCATCAACCTTGGCACGTTCTACCCGTGCCGTATGGAGTACAACGACTACCTGCGCTGGGTGGCCGGGCAGTTCACCAGGCAGAGCCGCTACGGCGAAGAAGTGCTGCGCATCGAGCCGGTGTTGCACAACCAGCAGGTCGAAGCCTTGCGGGTGATTTCCCGCGACAGCCAGGGCGAAGAGCTCGTGCGCAGCGCCCGCTCGGTGGTGGTCAGTGCCGGCGGTACGCCGCGTATCCCCGACGCGTTCACCGCCTTCAAGGAGGATGCTCGGGTGTTCCACCATTCCCAGTACCTGGAGCGCATGGCGACTCAGCCGTGCGTGAACGGCCAGCCCATGACCATCGCGATCATCGGCGGCGGGCAGAGCGCGGCGGAAGCCTTCATCGACCTCAACGACAGTTTTCCTTCGGTGCAGGTCGACATGATCCTGCGCGGCTCGGCCCTCAAGCCTGCCGATGACAGCCCGTTCGTCAACGAGGTGTTCTCCCCGGAATTCACTGATCTGGTGTTCCAGCAGCCCCACAGCGAACGCGAACGGCTGGTCAACGAGTACCACAACACCAACTATTCGGTGGTGGACATCGACCTGATCGAACGCATCTACGGGATTTTCTATCGCCAGAAAGTCTCAGGCATCGCCCGTCATGCCTTCCGTACCCTCACCACGGTGGAGAAAGCCACGGCCAGCGATGCCGGCGTGGAGCTGGCGGTGCGCAACAACGCCACCGGCGAGTTGAGCGTGCGCCGTTATGACGCGGTGGTGCTGGCCACCGGTTACGAACGGCAGATGCACCGCACATTGCTGGCGCCACTTGAGCAATACCTGGGGAATTTCGAGGTGGACCGCAACTACAAGTTGATCACCGACGAGCGCTGCAAAGCGGCGATCTACATGCAGGGCTTCTGCCAGGCCAGCCATGGCCTGAGCGATACCTTGTTGTCGATCCTGCCGGTGCGCGCCGATGAGATCGCTGGTTCGCTGTACGAGCACAGCAACCATCGCGGACAGAGCCGTTCGGTGCGCGACCTGAAGCTGGCCACGGCGTAAGCAATCGGCAGTCTCGCCAGGAAATTCTTCAGAAACTTCCTACACTCACCTCACGTGTCCTGTCTTTCTGACAGGCGCGTTGACGGTTCGCTGTTCCCTCGTTTTGGCAGTCTGAACCCATCAGCCGGTCTCCCTGACTTGACGTGAAGTCGGGGGTGTTCCGGGCCGACTACGCCAAACGAAACAACCTGAGTCAAATGACGCTGTTCTTACGCACAGGCCTGGTGGCGCTGTTGCTGGGCTTATCAAGTGTGACGCCGCAGGTTGGCGCGGCACCTGAGTCGCTGCAAGTGCTCGGGCGCTCCAGTGTGAGCGACTATTCGGTGTCCCTGGGGGCGGCCGACTGGAACTGGCTACGCGGCAAGGGAACGTTGCTGTTGGGGGCCTCGGCGCCGGATTACGCACCGTTCGGTATCACCAGCAATGGCCGCGACTATGAAGGCCTCACCGCGGACTATGCCCAGTTGCTGGGGCAGATGTTGCACGTCGATGTGCGGGTGCAGCGTTACGCGTCACGGGAGGCATCGCTCCAGGCGCTGCGCAGCGGTGAGATCGACATGCTCGGCACGGCCAACGGCTTCGAAGCCAGCGACCCGGCGTTGGCGATGTCCCAGGCCTATGCCGATGACCTGCCCACCCTGGTGGCCCGCGTCGCGGATAGCCAGGACTTGCCCACGGACCTGGCGGGCATGCGCGTGGCGATGCTGTATCACTATTTGCCCACCGAGACAGTCAAGGCGTTTTATCCGGATGCGGCCTTGCAGTTATACCCCTCGACCTTGAGCGCTATCGGCGCTGTGGCGTTTGGGCAGGCCGACGTTTACCTGGGGGATTCGATCAGCTCCAATTACCTGATCAGCAAGAACTACCTGAACAACGTCCAACTGGCTGATTTCTCACGCATGGAAGTACAGCCGTTCGCCTTTGCGGTCAGCCGCGAGAACGCACGCCTGCTGCGCATTATCAATGCCGCGCTACAAGCTATCCCCGCCAGTGAACGCATGAGCATCCTGCGGCGCTGGAGCGCTGGCGGTGCGAGCATACCCGGTCAGCAACCCCTGCATTTCAGCGTCAAGGAACAGCGTTGGCTGAATGCACATCCGCGGATCACAGTGGCCGTCAACCAGAACTTCCCGCCACTCACATTTATCGATGAACAAGGCCATTTGCGCGGTATCAGCGCCGATGTGCTGGCCCGGATCAGCCTGCGCACCGGCCTGAAGTTCGATATCCAGCGGGGTAACTCGCTTCATGATGTGATCGGGCGCGTCAGAAGCGGTCGGGCCGACGTACTGGCCGCCGCTCCACCGAGCACCGAGCTTGAGGGGGCGTTGCGTTTTACCCGGCCCTACCTGAGCAATCCGTTCGTGCTGGTGGCACCCTTGAGGGGCAAGGTCCCGTTGACGTTGGACCAGATGGAGGGCAAACGCCTGGCGCTGATCCGGGGCAATGTGCTGCGTGAGTATCTGCTGGAACAGTTTCCCCGGGTGCACCTGGTGCCGGCTGAAAACGCGGCGGATGCGATGTCCATGGTCGCCGCCGGCACAGTGGACGGCGCGGTCAATTCGCTGATCAGTGCCCGCTATATGATTTCCCGCCAGTACCGCGGCAAACTGCAAATCACCAGCACCGTGGGAACGTTTCCGGAGAGCGTGGCCCTGGCGACTCATCGTGATGCGCCGGAGCTGCATTCGATCCTGGACAAGGCGCTGCTGAGCATTTCTCCCGAAGAAATGGACGAGCTGACCAATCGTTGGCGCAGTGAAGTGGTGATCGACGACAACTACTGGTTGCGCAACCGCACCACTATCGTCCAGGGGTTCGCCATCGCCGCGCTGCTGTTGCTGCTGGCATTGGGGTGGGTCGTTTACCTGCGGCGTCTGCTGGAACAGCTGCGCGTGGCCAAGCAAAGCGCCGATGATGCCAACCGGGCCAAGACCACTTTCCTGGCGACCATGAGCCATGAAATCCGCACCCCCATGAACGCGGTGATCGGCATGCTGGAGCTGGCCCTGAAAAAAGCTGACCAGGGTGTCATGGACCGGTTCGCCATCGAAGTCGCGTCGGGCGCCGCTCGCGGCATGCTCGACTTGATCGGTGACATCCTCGACATCGCCCGCATCGAGTCCGGCAGGTTGTCGCTGACCCCGCAGCGGGCCAACCTGCGGGAACTGATCGAGTCGGTGGCACGGATCTTTGAAGGCCTGGCCTGGCAGAAACAACTGCACTTACAGCTTGAACTCGACGCCGCGATCAACCGCGACGTATTGGTTGATCCGTTGCGTTTCAAGCAGATCGTGTCGAACCTGCTGAGCAACGCCATCAAGTTCACCGACCAGGGGCAGGTGCGCTTGAGTGTGCGAGCCGCACCGGGCGATGACGCGCAGTGCCTGCCGATCCGCCTGCGCGTCGAAGACACCGGCTGTGGTATTTCGGCCGAGGATCAGCGCCGCTTGTTCAGCCCTTTTACCCAGGCCAGCAACAACACCCAGTCGGCCCGCAGCGGCTCCGGGTTGGGGCTGGTGATCAGCCGCACGCTCTGCGAAATGATGGGCGGCACCCTGACGTTGAGCAGCGTGCCGGGGGAGGGCACGCAGATTGAAGTTCTGCTGAGCCTGCCGGCGCTCGATGCCTTGGCTCAAGCGCCGTCGGCGCAAGTCGAGGCGCTGGCACCGGTGCGGGCGCTGAACATTCTGGTGGTGGACGACTACCCGGCCAACCGTTTGCTGCTGTCCCAGCAACTGAGCTATCTGGGCCATCGCGTCCGCGAAGCCGACGATGGTGTCCAGGGGTTGCGCGCCTGGCGTGCTGAACGATTCGATGTCGTCATTACCGACTGCAACATGCCGTTGATGAGCGGCTACGAACTGGCCCGGGCCATTCGCGAGGCGGAGCGGACCGAGGGTTTGTCGCCGGGGGTGATCCTGGGTTTCACGGCCAATGCCCAGCCCGAGGAAAAGGCCCGCTGTGTCGAGGCCGGCATGGACGATTGCCTGTTCAAACCCATCAGCCTCAAGGAACTGAACAGCTGCCTGGCTTCGGTCACGCAGGATTGCGCTGCAGTGCCCGATGAGCGGGTGCCTGCGCCGACCACCGGCGACATCGACTTGAGCAGCCTTGAACTATTGAGCGCAGGTGACACGGGCTCAATCAAAAAACTGCTAGTGGAAATGGTCAACAGCAATGCCGAAGACCTGGCGCAATTGATGCGTCTGCTCGCCCGACAAGACCTGCCAGGGCTGGCGGATCTGGCGCACCGGGTCAAGGGTGGCGCGCTGATGATCAGGGCCCAGCGCCTGATTGCCGCCTGCGAAGCCCTGGAAAGTGCCTGCCGTGGCGGCGACCGGTCGTTGCTCGCCGCCGCGGTGGATGACGTGCGCCAAGCCATGGAGCACCTGACTGAACGACTGGAGGCCTATGTGGCGGGGGAGCTTGCTCCCGCTGGGGCGCGAAGTGGTCCCCGCGGGTCTTCTCATGGATAAGCGAGCCGCGTAGTCATCCCGAAGCTACATGCGAAGTACCTTTTTCCTCCCTTTTTTGGGATTCGTCCTACAGCGCCTCTCAAAAGCTTCCTCTAGCCTGACGCCCCTTAACGATTGGGATGCCTGTCATGCCGAACAAAGCATTACGTATCATGATTGCCGACACGCAACATGCTCATCGAATGAGGCTTGAGCACCTGTTCAATCAACAGGGTTATTTTCGGATCGCCCCCGTGAGTGGCCTGCAGGAGCTGTTGACGCTGGTGGAATACGGCAGCGAGCCGTTCGACCTGGTCGTGGTCAATGCCGGCTTGGCCAACGGCGCGCTGAACCTGCACGATTTCATTCTCGATAACCCCCAGCTTCGTCACGCGATGATTTACAACACACCACAGGTCGGCCTGTCCTCGGCGGCGGTCGCGCGGCGGCCGGGCATGCACTTGAGCCCGGCCCAGTTGCCTGACCTTGCGTCACTGGCAAGTCTGATGGAGCGGATTGATCCCCAGGCCAGCGAGTTGACGCGACCCTGGCTTCGCCCTCTCAGGCAAGGTCACGCAGGGTGAAGCTGCACCGTTGGTCGGCACTGTCAGACCTGACAGGTGGCATGGCCCGGCGCCTGTGCAACAGTCCGAAGCAGTCATGGCATCGGCGCCGTTTGCATTTACGTGGGGAGTTGCCTTGAAAGACGTATTGATCGTGGATGACCACCCTGTCATACGAGGGGCATTGCGGCTCATTTGCCAGAACGAGGGGTTTACCGGAGTCAGGGACGCGAGCGGTGTCGCCGACGCCAGGGCGTTGATCAAGGAAAAGGCCCCAGACCTGGTGATTCTGGACCTGGTGATGAACGGATTCGATGGCATGGATCTGTTGGTCTGGATCATGACCCAGTTCCCAGAGTGCGGGGTGCTGGTATTCACTTCCCAGGACGCGCAGCACTTCTGCAACCGCTGCATCTCGGCCGGAGCCAGGGGCTTTGTGACCAAGAAAAGCGACCTGAAAGAACTGATCAAGGCCATTCATGCGCTGAAATCCGGCTACTCCTATTTCCCTCAAATGCCAGTCAGGCTGGATTTTCAACAACGCACTGAACAGCAGACCCTGGAAAGTCTCTCGACCCGCGAGCTATCCATTCTGCGAATGCTGGCCATGGGAATGCGCGGCAAGGACATCGCCGAGGCCTTGTTCCTGAGTCCGAAAACCGTCAGCACCTACAAGACCCGTCTGCTGGAAAAACTCGGACTCAAGACGCTGGTGGGTCTGTCGGATTTCGCCAAGCGCAATCATTTGTGATCCCTGTGTGCGGGCTCATTGCAGCCCCGTGCGATGGCATATCAGTGAAGTTGGGGGTCGATCGTTCTCTCTATAGAACGCTAAGACTGATTTTTGCAGTCTAGTGCGGCTGCGTTCGTGGTTTTAATCTGTGTCCATCGAATCGCAACGTCTGATTCGCAACACGATTGGAGCCACCGCATGAAAAACATCATCGGCGTCTACACCAGCCCCCGAGCCCATTGGGTCGGTGACGGCTTCCCGGTTCGCACGCTGTTTTCCTACGACAACCTGGGCAAGCACATCAGCCCGTTCCTGCTGCTGGACCACGCCGCTCCCACGCAATTCGAACCCACCGCCGAGCGTCGCGGTGTTGGCCAGCACCCTCATCGCGGTTTCGAAACCGTGACCATCGTCTACCAGGGCGAACTGGAACACCGGGATTCCACTGGCAGCGGCGGCAAGATCGGCCCTGGCGACGTGCAATGGATGACGGCCGCTTCCGGGATCATTCATGAAGAGTTCCACTCCGAGGACTTCGCCCGGCAAGGCGGGTTCATGGAGATGGTTCAGCTGTGGGTCAACCTGCCCGCCAAGGACAAAATGGCCCCGGCCGGCTACCAGACAATCCTCAAGAGCGACATTCCGAGCATCGACCTGAAGGACAACGCTGGCAGCCTGCGCTTGATTGCCGGCCGCTTCGAGGGGCATCAGGGCCCGGCGAAGACGTTTACGCCCATCGATGTCTGGGACATGCGCTTGAATGCCGGGAAAAACCTGACCCTCGACGTACACGAGGGCCACAACACCGCACTGGTGGTGCTGCGTGGCACGGTTCAGGTCAACGGTCGCGAGCGGGTCGAAGCCGGGCAGCTGGCGTTGTTCGACCGGGCCGGCGAGCAGTTGCACCTGCACGCCAATCACGACGCGGTGGTGTTGCTGCTCAGCGGCGAGCCCATCGACGAACCCATCGTCGGTCATGGCCCGTTCGTGATGAACAGCGAGCAGGAAATTCACCAGGCCTTCAACGATTTCCACTCCGGTCGTTTTGGCGCGATGGACGACTGACCAGAGACAAGTCCTGTGGGAGCGAGCCTGCTCGCGATAGCGGTCTGACAGTCGATGCATCATTGACGGATACGCCGCAATCGCGAGCAGGCTCGCTCCCACATGAGTTTCTGCGGTGCTCTCTACGCCGCGTTCAATTTGTGCCAATCTTCGCCCCATGACCTTCCTGGAGCTGTCGCGATGCTGTCTCTGATCTCCGATCACCCACTGCTGAGTGCCTTGGTGCTGTTGGTGCTCGACATTCTGCTGTGGCGGCTGGTCAGCGCTGATCGGACTTATTGGAAGATCGGCGGGCGGCTGCTGATTTTTTCGTTGTTCAGCGCGCTGCTGTTCAACGAAGGCCTCAACCCCCTGCAACCGGCGCAGTGGGTTGACGACGTGCCACGCCACTTGGCGGCCACCGGTTTACAAATTGCCTGGTGGCTGTTCGCTGCGCGGACCCTGACGGTGATGATCGGCGCGGTGATGATGCAACGGGTGGGTCATACCGGGCGGCTCTTGCAGGATCTGATCGGCGCGGTGATCTTCCTGATCGCCGTCATCGCTGCCCTGGCGTATGTGCTGGACTTGCCGGTCAAGGGCGTCCTGGCAACCTCCGGGGCGATGGCGATCATCGTCGGCCTGGCCTTGCAGAGTACCCTCAGTGACGTGTTCTCCGGGATCGTGCTCAACACCACCAAGCCCTATCAAGTCGATGACTGGATTTCCATCGATGGCACCGAAGGCCGGGTCACCGACATCGACTGGCGCGCCACGCGGTTGCAGACCGCCCAGGGCAGCATGGCGGTGATTCCCAACTCCTTGGCGGCCAAGGCCAAGATCGTCAACTTCAGCCGGCCCAGCGATGTCCACGGGTTATCCATCAGCATCCCGGTCAGCCCGCATGCACGGCCACAAACCGTGATCGATGCGCTGGAGCGGGCGATGATTGGTTGTCGTTCCCTGCTTGCCAGCCCGGCTCCCTGCGTGACACTCAAGAGCACCGGCAGCACCGGGGCGGAATATGAAATCAGCGGGTTCGTCGCGTCCATGGGCCAGAAGCGCGAGGTGCGCAATCAGTTGTTCGACCTGGCTTTCCGGCATTTGCAGGCATCGGGCGTAAGCCTGTTGTCCACCAGCGAAAGCGCGTCCACCAATGGCGTGTCGCGGCCCCGTGCGCTGCTGGAAAGCTCGAGCATTTTCTCCACCTTGCGCCAGGATGAGAAAGACACCTTCAGCCAGAACATGACCCTGCAGACCTTCCGCGCCGGCGACATGATCCTGCCGGCCGGGGAGGTCAGCGATCATTTGTTCATCATCGAGTCGGGGGTGGTCAGCGTGACCCTGTTTCGTAACGGCCAGCCGTTCGAGGCCGGACGCATGGGGCCGGGAGAGGTTATTGGCGAAGCCGGGATCGTTTCCGACCAGGCCGCGCTGGCGAACTTTTCCGCCAAGACCTTCTGCACCCTTTATCGCATCGAGAAGAGCTACCTCAAACCCTGCCTGGACGCTCGCCGCGACATCAATGACGCGATGAAGAACCTGCTGGACGTGCGCATGCACCTGGCCCAGAACCTGACCCGCGACGTTCCCAAACCGGTGGCCAAGAAGCGCTTCCTGCAATGGTTGCGCAGTCGGGCCTGAGCAAGTATCAAGGGCGTGCATTGGCCCCCCGAACTTCCCAATAATTGGCTATTTGTACCGCGCCACCGCGAGGCTAACGTAGCGCCACACCCAATTGTTCTGGAGTTCACCATGCAACCGCGTATCGATTTCTACACTGCCTCCCCTGAAGCTTTCAAAGCCATGCTGGCGTTCGAAACCGCTGTTTCGAAACTGGGCCTGGAAAAATCCCTGCTGGAACTGGTCAAGCTGCGTTCCTCGCAAATCAACGGTTGCGCCTTCTGCATCGACATGCACACCGCCGATGCCCGCAAGGACGGCGAGACGGAGCGTCGCCTGTATGCCGTGACCGCCTGGCGCGAAGCCCCGTTTTTCACCCCTCGCGAACGCGCCGCGCTGGCCTGGACCGAAGCGCTGACCCGCTTGAGCGACACCCATGCGCCAGACGCCGACTACGAACTGCTGAACCAGCATTTCACGCCCAAGGAAATGGTCGACCTGACCGTGGCAATCAACGCCATCAATGGCTGGAACCGCTTGGCGGTGGGCTTTCGCAAGATGCCTGAGGCGTGAGTCCACCGGCAATCAATCCAGATAGGTCCTCGGTGTACGACCGGTCATGTGCTTGAAATAGGCGATGAAAGCGCTGTCACTGGCAAAGCCCAGTTCAAAGGCGCTGTAGCTCAGGCTGCGACCAGTGGCGAGCAGTTCAATGGCGCGCATCAGGCGCCATTGCTGGCGCCACTGTTGATAACCCATGCCGGTTTCCCGTTGAAAGATCCGTCCGATGGTTCGGCCGCTGGCACCGATCTTTTGCTCCAGCACCGCCAATGTTGGTGGCAGGTGGTCCAGGGTTGTGAGCAAAGGCGCGAGGCGTTTGTCCTGAGGCAGCGGTAGCAGCATCGGCTGTTCTGCCGCCTCACGGATTTCGTTCAGGCACAACCCCAGCAAGTGCAGGTTGCGACCTTGGGTCCAGTCGCTGTCGAACGCCGCGTCGGTGATCGGCTCGAGTACAGCGTGCAGCAGCGGCGAGACCTCAATGACGCAAACGCGTGAAGGCAGGTCCGCGCACAGCGTCGCCGTCAGGTAGATCGATCGGTAATCCACGCTCTGCTGCATCACCGCCCGATGGGGCGTCAGCGGTGGAATCCAGGCAGCTCGCGACGGGGGCAGCAGGCACAGCTGTTGCGCCAGTGTGATGCGCGCGCAGCCCTGTCGCGTAAATAGCAGTTGCCCGCGTTGATGCTGGTGTAGGCCAGAATCGTGGTGCCCCAGCGTCGCTGCAATGCCGATGACCGGCGCGCTATGACAGTCGGGGTCGAACCGGGCGTGAGCGCCGAGCCAAGCCATAAGTTGTCCGATTTCAAGGATCAGTTGTCAGGCTTTGGATAATACGACAGTCCTGGCTTCGTAGACTGCTCGTCGTTTTTCTAACGAGCGTGCCCATGACTTCTCGTCCGTTCCTCGGCCTGGCGATTGCCTTGGTGATGTTTCCGCAAATTGCCCAGACCCTCTATAGCCCTGCATTGGCAGACATCAGCCTGACCTTTGCCGTCAGCGCCGAAATGGCGGCGCAGATGTTGTCCGTATTTTTCCTGGGATTCGCCTTGGGTGTGGTGGTGTGGGGGGGCGTCTGTGACCGCATCGGCCGAAGGCCCGCCATGCTGGGTGGGTTGGCGTTGTATGCGCTAGGGACGGTGCTGGGCCTGAACGTCGACACCTTCGACGCATTACTGGCCGTCCAGGCTCTGGCTGCGTTTGGTGCGGCGGTCGGTTCGGTGGTCACCCAGACGATTCTGCGTGATCGCTACCAGGGCGCGGAACTGGGCAAGGTTTTTTCGATGATTGGCATTCCCCTCGCGGCCAGCCCGGCGATCGGTTTGTTCAGCGGTGCCAGCCTGGTTCGCTTCTTTGGCTATCAAGGCACACTCGGTGGCCTGTTGATGCTGTCGCTGATTCTACTGTGGTGGAGCGCGCGATCCTTGCCCGAGACGCTTGAGGGCAGTGTCCCGCCGCAACCCTTGTTGACGACTCTGTGGCGCATGCTGAAGGACCCGGACATCTGGCGCTCGTCGTTTTTGGTGGCGGCATTCAACGTCGCCCTGTTCAGCTACTACAACCTCGCTCCGTTCCAGTTCGAACGGCTCGGGTTGAGCCCTGAGCTGTTCGGCTACAGCGGGGCGATTCTGGCGTTGGGTTCGGGTCTGGGGGCGTGGCTGAACAAGCGTCTGCTTGCACGGGGTTTCGACGGCTCTCAGTTATCGGCTGTTGCGGCGATCGTGCTGCTGATGGGGGGGATAAGCGTTCAGGGCCTGCTCGACAGCGCTGGTTTTGTTGTGGCGATGCTGTTGATTGTCCTGGCGTTTGGCATGGCGATACCCAACGTGCTCGGTGCGGCATTGGTACGCTACGGTGATTGCCTGGGCACCGCTGGCGCGCTGTTTGGCCTGTTCTATTACTTGCTGATAGGAGGCGCGTTGATGCTAGCAGCCTGGTTCCAGGCGCTGGGCTGGACCCTGATTCTGTGCGGCTCACTGGCGGTGTGCCTGACGGTTCACCTGATGTGGGAGCGAGCCTGCTCGCGATGACGGTGTATCAGTCAACATCAATGTTGAGGGTCAGTCCGCAATCGCGAGTAGGCTCGCTCCCACAGGATTGTCTTAAGTTTGAAAGCTTCGGACGACAGGCACTGCAATAGGTTTGCTTCGGCTTAATAGGAAGCATTACTATTCACGCCCCGTCCCTACAGCGCAGTGCGATGACCCCCAAGCCGCCCCGCAGACCTGGCTTTTTCGAGCATTACGAAGAGTTGATCGGCACCTGGACTCGTCGCCTGCGCAATCGCCAGCAGGCCGAGGACCTGGCTCACGATACTTTCGTGCGGGTGCTCGAGTCCGATTCGGCTGATGTCCAGCAGCCGCGGGCTTATTTGCACCAGACGGCGCGCAATATTGCGGTGGATGGCTATCGGCGCGAAGATCGGCGGGGCGCCATGGAGGAGGCGGCGCTCGATCACAGCCAGTCGCTTTCGGGCGACCCGGAGCACTACATGCACGCGATCCAGTTGGCGGACTCCATCGAAAGGGCACTGGCCGAGCTGCCGGCCAATTGCCGTACGGTGTTTGTCTGGCAGAAGATCGAAGGCTTGACCCAGGCGGAAATCGCCGAGCGCCTGGGCTTGTCAAAAAACATGGTGGAAAAGTATATGATCCGCACCCTGCGGCATCTGCGCGATCGTCTGGACGGGGCTGGCCAATGATCCGTCGTTATCTTCCACCTGAGCCACAGGACCTTCCATGATGGATAACCGTGAATGCCCGTGCGGGCAGAACCGGGTTCGCGACGAGGCGGCGCAATGGTTCGTACGCTTGCAAGCTCCCGTCATGGGTGTCGATGAGCGCCAGCGTTACGAGGCCTGGCTGGACGAGCATCCTAATCACCGCGACGAAATTCTACTTCTACAGGGGATCTGGAGCGCCACGGATCTGCTGCCCAAGGAACGTCTGCAAGCGTTGTGCGAACCACCCGCCAAACGTCCCCAGCGTCGACCGCTGCTGCGCTTCGCCGTGGCCGCCGGGCTGTTGGCGATGGCGGTCGGGCTGGGCTTGTTCAGCGGCTTGGGTGCTTCCAGCGATTACAGCGCTGAATTTGCCACGGCCCTGGGCGAGCGCCGGCACATCGCGCTGCCGGACGGTTCGGTGATCGACCTCAACAGCCGCAGCCGCGTGCGTGTTCAGTTCGTCCACCATCAACGGCGCGTGGAACTGGCCGAAGGCGAGGCGTTGTTTCGCGTCGAGCATGACGCTGGCCGGCCGTTTACGGTGGAGGCGGGCAACGGCCGGGTGACGGTGACCGGAACGCGCTTCGATGTGCGCCGCGATGCCGACTCAACCCGGGTGGCGGTGGAGCAGGGCAGTGTCAAGGTTCAGGGGCGCGACGCGGCGCAGGCCGAGTTCGTCAGCCTCACGGCCGGCCTTGGCACCCGTATCGATGCGCAGGGCAAGGTCGCCGCACCTTATGGCATCAACGCCGATGAACTCACCGCCTGGCGCCACGGCAAACTGGTGTTCAACAACGCTCCCTTGAGCGAAGTCGTCCAGGAGGTTTCCCGTTATCGCGCTAAACCCCTGCGCGTCGGCAGCGCGGCGGTGGGCAACTTGCGCCTGACCAGCGTGTTTCGTGCCGATAACCCCGAGGCGCTGCTCAAGGCTTTGCCCAACATCCTGCCGGTGGCCGTGCGCACCCTGGATGACGGCAGCCAGGAAATAATTGCGCGGTAAATTCAGGTTTTTTTCGAGTTCTTCGTCTTCTTGTCCAACTGCAACTGGTTTGCATTAACAGACGCGTATTCTTGCGATTCAACAGGACAAGGTTCGACGTGAAAACCACCTTCAAAAACAACAACCGCGCCCCCGCCCGCTGGCTGCCGCTGGCCCTGACCCTGGCCGTCAGTGCCGCATTGCCCCAGGCCTTCGCCGATCAGGCGGCCACGTCCATTCACATCCAGGCGCAGCCGCTGGGCCAGGCCTTGAGCCAGCTCGGCCAGCAGACTTCTTTGCAGGTGTTCTTCAGCCCGGAGCTGGTGGCCGGCAAGCAAGCCCCGGCGGTGGACGGCAACTTGTCCCCAGAAGCGGCCCTGGGCCAACTGCTGCAAGGCAGCGGCCTGCAATACCAGATCAATGAAGGTTCGGTGACCGTGCTGCCGGCGCCCTCGGCGTCCACTGGCGGCCCGCTGGAACTGGGGGCCACCGACATCCAGGTGGTCGGTGACTGGCTCGGCGATGCCAATGCCGAAGTGGTGCAGAACCATGCCGGCGCGCGCACGGTAATCCGCCGCGAAGCGATGGTGGAGCAGGGGGCCATGAACGTCGGCGATGTGCTGCGGCGCGTGCCGGGGGTGCAGGTGCAGGATGCCAATGGCACCGGCGGCAGCGACATCTCCCTGAACGTCGGCGTGCGCGGTCTCACTTCGCGCCTGTCGCCCCGTTCCACGGTGCTGATCGACGGCGTGCCGGCGGCGTTTGCGCCTTATGGTCAGCCGCAACTGTCCATGGCGCCGATTTCTGCGGGCAACTTGGACAGCATCGACGTGGTGCGCGGCGCCGGGTCCGTGCGTTACGGGCCGCAGAACGTCGGCGGCGTGATCAACTTCGTGACCCGCGCGATTCCGGAAAAAGCCACCGGTGAAATCGGCACCACCCTGGAAACCTCCCAGCGCGGCGGCTGGAAGCACATCGACAGCGCTTTTCTCGGCGGCACGGCCGATAACGGCATGGGCGTTGCGCTCCTGTATTCGGGGGTCAACGGTAATGGCTATCGCCGCAGCAACAACGACAATGACATCGACGACGTCATCCTCAAGACCCATTGGGCGCCCACCGAGGTGGATGATTTCTCGCTGAACTTCCATTACTACGACGCCAAGGCTGACATGCCCGGCGGCCTGACCCAGGCGCAATACGACGCGGACCCGTATCAGTCCGACCGTGACTGGGACAACTTTGCCGGCCGGCGCAAGGACGTGTCGTTCAAGTGGATCCGCGAGATCAGCGAACGCACCCAGGCCGAAGTGCTGACCTATTATTCCGACAGCTACCGTGGCAGCACCATCGCCTCCCGGGACCAGCGCAACCTGGCGTCCTACCCGCGTACTTACTACACCTTCGGCATCGAACCGCGGGTGTCCCATGTGTTTGACCTGGGCTCGACCACCCAGGAAGCCAGCGTCGGTTATCGCTACCTCAAGGAAGGCATGCACGAAGAGGCCAGTCGCCTGGCGCTGCGCGATAACCAGCCGGTGGTGCGGCCGGGGTCCGATGGTCACGTCTATCAGGACCGCACTGGTGGCACCGAAGCCCATGCGGTCTACATCGATGACAAGATTGATGTCGGCAAGTGGACCATCACCCCGGGCATCCGTTTCGAACGCATCAGCACCCAATGGCACGACCGCCCGGTGCTCGACACCGACGGCAGTCCGGTACAGGAAAAACGCCGCAGCATCGACAGCAACGAACCGCTGCCGGCCTTGAGCGTGATGTATCACCTGTCCGATGCCTGGAAGCTGTTCGCCAACTACGAGACGTCGTTCGGCAGCCTGCAATATTTCCAGCTCGGCCAGGGCGGCGACGGCAACAACACCGCCAACGGCCTGAACCCGGAAAAAGCCAAGACCTACGAGATCGGTACCCGCTACAACGATGACGTGTGGGGCGGGGAAGTGACGCTGTTCTACATCGACTTCGACGACGAGTTGCAGTACATCAGCAACGATGTGGGCTGGACCAACATGGGCGCCACCAAGCACCAGGGCCTGGAAGCCTCGGTGCGCTACGACATGGCCGCGCTGGACCCACGCCTGGAAGGCCTGAGCGCCAATGCCGGTTTCACCTACACCCGCGCAACTTATGAAGGTGATATTCCAAGCTTCAAGGGCCGTGACCTGCCGTTCTACTCGCGTCAGGTGGCGAACCTGGGGTTGCGTTATGAGATCAATCGCTGGACTTACAACCTCGATGCCTTTGCCCAGTCTAAGCAACGCTCACCCGGCAACAGCGTGAACCCCGACGGCAGCTTCAGCGACGATTACATCACCGACGGCAGCGCCGATGGACGCTACGGTGACATGCCGGGTTACGTGCTCTGGAACGTGCGCGCTGGCTACGACTTCGGATCGCAACTATCGAACCTGAAGGTCGGCGCCGGGGTGAAGAACCTGTTCGACCATCAGTACTACACCCGCTCCAGCGACAACAACTCGGGCATCTATGTCGGCGCACCGCGTACGTTTTTTGTGCAGGCGAGCGTGGGGTTCTGATGAAAAACCAGGATTGACGCGTACTCCTGTGGCGAGGGGATTTATCCCCGTTGGGCTGCGCAGCAGACCCAAAGCGGCAGACTCAATCTGCCTGACACACCGAGTTAGTGATTTTAGGGCTGCTTCGCAGCCCAACGGGGATAAATCCCCTCGCCACAAATAAATCCCCTCGCCACAGATAAATCTCCGTTCCACAGAGAGGGGGGTAACGCCTCAAACCTTCAACACTTTCCCACTGACCGCCACCGCCACCAACGACAGCGCGATCAACCCGAACGCAAAGCTCAGGCTGCTGCCATGGGCGACGAATCCGATCAGCGCCGGGCCTGCGAGGATGCCGGCGTAGCCGATGGTGGTGATGGCCGGTACGGCGATCGCTTCAGGCATCAGCGTCTGCTTGCCGACCGCGGTGTACAACACCGGCACGATGTTCGAACACCCGGCCCCGACCAACGCATACCCCAACAGCGCCGCCTGCCACATCGGTGCCAGGGTCGCCAGCAGGAACCCGGCCGCAGCGGTCGCGCCGCCGTAGATAATCACGCGTCTGGCGCCCAGGCGATGCACCACCGAATCCCCCGTCAAGCGGCCAACGGTCATGGTCAGCGCGAACGCGGCATAACCGAGCCCGGCATAGGCGGTTTCCACTCCACGCTCGGCCGTCAGAAATACCGCGCTCCAGTCCAGCACCGCGCCTTCGGCAAGGAATACGATGAAACACAAGATGCCGATAAACAGCACCACGCCGTGGGGAATGGCAAACGCCGGGCCCGAACTTTCACTGCCATAGGGCAGCAGATGCGGCGCCGCTTTGAACAGCGCCACCAGCAACAATGCATTGACCACCAGCGTCGCCCCCAGGGGCGAAAGGCCGAGGCCGAGCAGCGCGCTCACACCAGCCGCGCCAATGATCCCGCCGAGGCTGAACATGCCGTGAAAACCCGACATCATGGTCTTACCGCTGGCCCGCTCGACGATCACCGCCTGCAGGTTGACGGTCGAGTCCACGGTGCCGAGGCCGGCGCCAAACAAGAACAAGGCTGCCACCAGCCAGGGCAAAGACGTCATCGTTGCCAGCGCGGGCAAGGCCAGGCAGATCAGAATCGTGCCGCCACTGAGCACCCGCCGGCAGCCAAATCGCGCCGCCAGTGCGCCGGAAATCGGCATCGCCAGAATCGACCCCACCCCAAGGCACAACAGCAGCAACCCGAGAGTGCCTTCGTCCAGGTTCGCCCGCACCTTGGCGTACGGCACCAGCGGCGCCCAGGCCGCGATCCCGACACCGGCGATGAGATAGGCAATGCGGGTGGACATCTGTTCCAGGCGTCCGGGGATGAAGGTTGGCGGTGGCGTAATGGCAGTCATGAAACGTCCTTGGTTTGGCGAGGCGATGGTGCGGGCGGGCCCTATGCTTGCACATCCACTGACCGCGCCGCGACCTCAAGGTGCCGAAGAGGTGCGTGGGTGGCAAGCACGCTTTGCCTGCACAGCCTTGGCCGGAATAAAGTACCGGCTTTCGCTGGCTGAATCCGGGTCTGGTCCATGACGCAGTTTTATGATGCACGGGGCAATATTTATGGCGTGGTCTCACCGCAGCAGGTCCGTGCCCAAGGCATTGACCTGCCGCCGACAGCCGCCCAGGCTGCCCATGCCCGCCAGGCCTGGACCCGCGCCGCAGTGCAGGCCTTCTGTAGTTGGGCGCCGCGTCAGGCGCCGCCGGATGCCAAGGCCCATTGCAGCGATGGTCTGCTGATCGGCCCGTTCCAGAATGAGCCACCTTTTGACCTGTTGATCGTCAACACCGATGGGACCCTGGCCGAGCGCAGCGGCAATGGCCTGACGATTTTCTCCCAGGCGCTCAAAGAGCAAGGCTTGATGCCGAGCGACGGCGAATGTGTTCTACAGGTTCATCACGACAAACGTGAAGGCGTGTCACCGCTGCAAACGGCGGTCCGCGCAGCTGAGTTCGAAGGTCTCTCGGGTTTCTGGCTGGACCTGGGAAAACCACTTTTCGGGCCCGGCGCTGTCGCGGCTCAAGGTGTGCAAAGCGTGATCGTCAACCAGCGCGAAGTCAGCCGTGTGGCTGCGCTTCATGCTTTGAATCCGGCCTGGGGCAGCAGTCAGTTCGTGAACATTGGCAACCCGCACTGCGTGACCCTGGTGGACAGCGCCGAGACGTTGCCAAGTAACCCGCAAATGCGTTCCCCAGCGTTGGCCCAAAGCCTGACGCGCATTGCCTATGCGCCGCCCGGTGGGGCCGGGATTCCCTGCCCGGCGGGGGTGAATCTGCAGTGGGCTTGGCGCCAGGCCGAAGCAAGCATTGCCGCGCGGATTTTTGAACGAGGGGAAGGTCCCACCGCTTCTTCGGGCACCAGTGCCAGTGCGGTGGCGTGCGCCGCGTGGCGAGTGGGTTGGGTGAAGGCGGGGGCGGTGAGTGTGGTGATGCCGGGTGGCACTGCACCGATTCTGCTGGAAGAACAGGCGGGTGAGCTGATGCGGGTCAGGTTGTTTGGTATTGCGCGGTCTGTGTCATAGACGATCTGCGCCGCAGCCAATGACGCCATCGCGAGCAGGCTCGCTCCCACATTCGATCTTCAGCGGGCACAAAAATGCGCGTACGGCGCCGCTCCACTGTGGGAGCGAGCCTGCTCGCGATGACCTCAACCTGGCTGAACCGCAAACTCCACCATCGGCATCTGCCGCTTCATCAGCACTTCGCCATTGCGAATGGAGTAAAGCGGTAGGCCCTGGCTACGGATCACTTCGTAGTCACTGTCGGCCGAGAGGATCAGCAGATTCGCCGGGCGCCCGGCTTCCAGGCCGTAGCGCTCGCCCAGGGCCATGGCCTTGGCGCTGTTATCAGTGACCAGGTCCAGGGCGCTTTGCAGGTTGCGGTAACCCAGCATGTGGCAGATGTGCAGGCCAGCTTCCAGCACCCGCAGGATATTGCCGTTGCCCAGGGGGTACCACGGGTCGACGATGGAGTCCTGGCCGAAGCACACGTTCATCCCCGCTTCGAGCAATTCGTTGACTCGGGTGACGCCGCGGCGTTTAGGGAAGTTATCGAAACGTCCTTGCAGGTGGATGCTTTCGGTGGGGCAGGAAACGAAGCTGATGCCCGAGTGCCCGAGCAGGCGAAACAGCTTGGCGCAGTAGGCATTGTCATAGGAGCCCATGGCCGTGGTGTGGCTGGCGGTGACGCGGGCGCCCATGTCGCGGCTGCGGGCTTCTTCGGCCAGCACTTCGAGAAAGCGCGAGTGCGGGTCGTCGGTCTCGTCGCAATGCACGTCCACCAGGCAACCGGTGCGCTCGGCCAGGTCCATCAGGAATTTCACCGAGCTTACGCCTTGATCCCGGGTGTACTCGAAATGCGGAATGCCGCCCACCACGTCGGCACCCATTCGAATTGCTTCCTCCATCAGTTCGCGGCCGTTGCGGTAGGACTCGATGCCTTCCTGGGGAAACGCGACGATCTGCAGGTCGATCAGGTGACGACTTTCCTCACGCACCTCAAGCATGGCTTTGAGGGCGGTGAGGTCAGGATCGGTGACATCGACATGGGTGCGCACATGCTGGATGCCATGGGCGGCCAATGCCTGGATGGTTTTTTTGGCGCGGGTCTTGGTGTCTTCCTGGGTGATGGTGGCCTTGCGCTCGCCCCAGCACTCGATGCCCTCGAACAGCGTCCCGCTCATGTTCCAGCGGGGTTCGCCGGCGGTGAGGGTGGCATCCAGATGAATGTGCGGTTCGACGAAAGGCGGCACCACCAGATTACCGCCGGCGTCGAGGTCTTGCGGGCCGAGGCTCGGGGCTTCGGTCTGGCGTGCAATGCTGGCGATCAGGCCGTTTTCCAGGTGCAGTTCATGCAAGCCTTCGCGGTTGCGCAGGCGGGCGTTGATGATGTGCATCAAGCGAGTCCTTCTCAAAGATCTTGGAGGGGGGTATCGGTGGCGCGAATTCCCAATAGGCCGATCAATATCACATACGTTAGCGCGCCGGTGGCGATTCCTACCAGTGGCGCAACCCAAGGCGAAGTGAACGCCGCGAGGGTGCCTGCGCCGTACGCAAACAGCCCCGGCCAGTTGAAGGCCGGCAGCTGCGCTTGGGCCAGACGCGGATAGCGGCCGCGCCAGCGGAAGAAGAAATCGGCCATGATCACTCCGCCAATCGGCGGGATCACCGTGCCCAGCAAAATCAGGTAAGGCACCAGCAGATCGTACATGCCCAGCAGGGCCAGCAGTGTGCCGATCGCCGCGCCGCCCAGGGTCACGGTTTTGCGCCGACGGGTGCGCAGCAGGTTGCAGCCGGCCACGGCAAAGTTATAGATGGTGTTGTCCTGGGTGCTCCAGATGTTGAGCAGCAGCATCGCCATCGCCGCCATGGCGAAGCCTTGCAACAGCAGAACTTCCACTACGTCCGGCTGCTGATAGACGATGGCTCCGTAGGCGCCGATCAATACCATCAGGCCGTTGCCGATGAAAAAGCCGATCAGGCTCGCCAGCACCGCGATCTTCGCCGAGCGGGAAAACCGCGTCCAGTTGGTCGCCTGGGTGGCACCGCTGACGAACGTGCCGAACACCAGCGTGATGGCGGTGGACCAATCGAGGCTGCCCGTCGGCACCACCGCCAGCAACCCATCCAGGCCACCGACCTTTACCGTCGCGACCCACATCGACAACATCAGCAACAACATCATGGCCGGCACGGCGATGTACGACAGGATCTCCAGCCCGCGATAACCGATGTAGGCGGTGACGCAGAACCCCAGGCCGAACAGCACCATCAGCCCCAGCACGGTGCCTTCGTTCAAATGAAAATACTTGCCCAGTACCACCGCCGCCGTCGCCGTGCCCCAGGCGTACCAGCCGATCTGGGTGAAACCCAGGATCAAGTCGCTGAGCTTGCTGCCCACCTCACCGAAACAGAAGCGACCCATCAGCACCGAATTGAGCCCGCTCTTGAAGGCGATATAACCCAGGCCGGCGGCGTACAGGCCCAACAGCAGATTGCCGATCACGATGACCGTGAGCATTTCGGCAAAACCGAACGCTACCCCCAGCTTGCCACCGGCAAACATCGTGGCGGTGAAAAAGGTGAAGCCCAGCAGCACCATGGCCGTGGAGGCCAGGCCCTTGCGGGCATGCATCGGGACTTCGCTCAAGGGATAGTCGTTGCCCGGATCGTTTTGAGTCATGTGGAGGTCCTTGCGCAGGAGGAAGATGTCGCAAGCGTGCAGCGCCCGTGCCAAGCGAGTGATCGCGAGGTTATTTATAGCCAATCCGTGGGATTGGGTAAGTGAAGAGAACGAAAGCGGTGCGGCGGTGGTTCAAGTTGGAACACAGTTTCCACTGCCTATGCGGTTTCTTCAGGTGGGAGAGTGCAGCGCTAGAAACCGCAACACTGCCGCGACGAGGGCCTCCGGCGCGTCTTCCTGGACCAAATGCCCGGCATTGGGAACGGGATGAAACTGTGCGCCCGGTATCATCCGTTGCAACGCACGACCGCGTTCGATGGGGATCCACTGATCGTCCTCTCCCCAAAGGATCTGCGTCGGGCAGCGCACGGTTGCATACAGCGGTTCGACCTCGCGGGTATAGCGTTCGTCCATCTGCGCGATCTGCCGATAGAGCGCGGCCTGGCCGGTCTCGCCAAGCCAGGGCTGCACGTACGGCGCCAGTTCTTCATAGGGGATCTGCCTGTTGATCGCACCCCGGATATAGGTCGGTACGATGGCCCGCTGAATGTAATCGGGCAGGCCGCTGAACGCCGCTTCGTACTGGCGCACATGCTGGACAAAAGGTGAACCCCAGGGCGACAGCGCCACCGGATCGATCAGGGTCAGGCTGCGGTAGTGCTTGCCGTTGAGCAGGTGCGTGCGCAGGGCGGTTGCGCCACCAAAATCGTGGGCCACCACGTCCGGGCAATCCAGGCCCCAGTGGTCCAGCAACTGTGCGAGCAACTGGTTTTGCACACTGAGGGAAACGTCGGCGTCCGGTTGTGCGGATTGGCCGTAACCCAGCAGGTCAAAGTAATGCACCTTGCGAGTGGCGAAGAACAGCGGGGCGATTCGGTGCCACACGTAGGAAGAGAAGGGCGTGCCGTGGACAAACACCAGCGGCGGGCCGTCGCCGTGGACGGCGTAACGGATGCGGTGTCCGTTGAAGTTGTATTCGTGATCCAGGGGCCAGTGGCTCATGGTCGCGTCCTCTTGGCATGTTCGAGCCAAAAAGCATAGACACAAAAAAAGCCAATGCCACAGGTCCCTGTGGCCCGGTTACTCGCCGCGGTAGATGCAACCGCTGGTGCAGGTCTCATGGATGCGAATGGCACTGAGTTCCGGCAACAATGGCTTCAACTGTTCCCAGATCCACTTGGCCAGGACTTCGCTGGTGGGGTTTTCCAGGCCGGGGATGTCGTTGAGGTAGTTGTGGTCCAGGCGCTCGTAGAGCGGCTTGAAGATCGCCTTGATCTCCGAGAAGTCCCGAATCCAGCCGGTGTGCGGGTCGATGTCGCCGCTCAGGTGAATCGCCACTTTGAACGAGTGGCCGTGCAGGCGGCCGCACTTGTGACCGTCTGGCACGTGGGGCAGGCGGTGGGCGGATTCGAAGGTGAATTCTTTGAAAATTTCCACAGGTTCAGGCTCTTTAAGGTAGCGGTCGCGAGGCAGGCGGCGGAGTTTATCAGTTTGGTTCCGGCGTTGCGCGACCGTGCTGACTAAAGGGTCAGCAAACGCCCGCCCAGCCCACCGTTGGCCGCCAGTTCAAGGAACTCGTCACCGAGCCGGCGGCTTTCGTCCATCGCCGTGCGCCAGTATTTGCGGCGGCTGGTGTCATCGCCCATGAAACGCTTGAAGTCGTTACGGTCCGGCAGCTTGCCGAAGGGCAGGCGCGCCAGGTATTCGCGGGACGGCGCTAGTAGCAGCACGTCCTGCAGACGCTCGACGTTCCCCCGGCGCCATGGCAGGCCCTTGTCGAACCAGCCGGGAATGACCCGGTCGGTGAAGTGCGGATACAGCACGATGTCTTCGCCGCTGTAGGGCAGGTCCAGGTGGTAGTCCAACAGGCCGCCGTCGCGGTAGGTGCCAACGCCGGCGCCGGGTAGGTCGCGCACGCCCTCCATCACCATCGGGATCGAGCCGGATGCCAGCAGCGCCTGGCGCAGATTACCGGCCTCCAGCGGGACGAAGCGTGACGGAAAGTCGTTCAACGGGTGCAACGGCGGCGCCCGGCGTGGGTCGTGGACGATCAGCCGTTCGAAATGCCGCGACAGGCGCGCTCGGCCCCGCAGGTTGTCGGCGATCACCGACGACAATCCCAGGCCGAGTCGCCCGCGATGATCCTGGGCCAGCCAGCCGTGACTTTTGACCACCATGATGTTGAGTCGGTAATGCGGGTTGTCGAGGATCGACGTGTCGCGGCCCTGGAGCAGATCATCGAGCATGCGCTGCGAACTCTGGCTCACCCCGGCCATGGTCACGCCTTTGGCAAAGCTTTGCTCGTTGTACAGGGTGCCCAGGCGCCGGATCCCCTCGGCGGCATCCGGCAGGCAGGCGCTGGCGAAGCGCCAGGAGCCCACCGAAGCACCGATCAGCGAGCGCTCCCGGGGCGCGGCGGGCAGCCACTCGCCAAACAGCGCCAGGTCCAGCCCCTGAATGCCCAAGGCCTTGGGGCCACCAGCGGCGCCCGGCAGAATGCCGACATCGGCAGCGTTCAGGCCAGCCTGGCGAATGCGTGCCAGAGCACGAGGGCCGGCCTTGAGGGTCAGGGCAGGGAACTTGATGTGGATGGCGGTCATACCGGTCTCGAATGGTGCAACGGATAATTTAACGGCGTCAGCCCTGTGGCAGCGAACAGGTTCGCTCCCACATTGATCTGTGTTCAATGATGGCAATTCAGTTTCAGTTAAGTTCGCCCCGATACAGTTCCCCGGTGAAGATTACAAAAAAAGGAGACAACCCATGAACCGCCTGACTGCCTTTTTCATCGTTACCCTGATGGCCATCAGTGGCCTGGCCAGCGCACGAGACCTCACGGCCGACGAAGCCCAAAAGCTGCAGGACGCTGGTACCATTCTGTCGGTTGAAAAACTCAACGCCACTGCCTTGTCCAAACACCCTGGCGCCACCTTGACCGATACCGAGCTGGAGCAAGAATACGGCAAGTACATCTATCAGGTGGACTTGCGCGATGCCCAGGGCGTTGACTGGGAACTTGAATTGGACGCGGTTGACGGCAAGGTACTCAAGAATCATCAGGATCTGTAATGAAGCTTAATTTACGCCCCCGCAGCCGTTGGGGGCTGGCGCTGCTGGTGTTCTGTTCACTGGCCGTCGCTCGAGACCTGGACCAGGATGAGGCCCTGCAATTGCGGCAGCAAGGCGTGATCCTGCCCCTGGAACATTTGCTGCAACAGGCGCTGGATCGCCACCCCGGCGCCAAATTGCTGGAGGCCGAGCTGGAAGAAAAACACGGCGTCTATATTTACGAAGTCGAATTGCTGGCTACCGACGGCGTCGTGCGCGAACTGGACCTGGAGGCCGCGACCGGCCGTTTACTCAAAGATGAGGAAGACTGATGCGCCTGCTTCTGGTGGAAGATCATGTTCCCCTGGCCGACGAAGTGATGGCCGGGCTGACGCGGCAGGGTTACGCCGTCGACTGGCTCGCCGATGGTCGCGACGCGGTTTATCAGGGCAGCAGCGAGCCTTATGACCTGATCGTCCTCGATCTCGGCTTGCCGGGGGTGCCGGGGCTTGAAGTGTTGGCCCAATGGCGCGCGGGCGGCCTGAGCACGCCTGTGCTGATCCTGACCGCCCGTGGTTCCTGGGCCGAACGCATCGAAGGCCTCAAGGCCGGGGCCGACGATTACCTGACCAAACCCTTTCATCCCGAAGAGCTGCACCTGCGGATCCAGGCATTGCTGCGCCGCTCCCATGGCCAGGCCAACCAGCCGACGCTCCAGGCGGCCGGGCTGCATCTGGATGAAGGTCGCCAGTGTGTGAGCCGCGACGGCACCGAAATCCAACTGACCGCGGCCGAATTTCGCCTGCTGCGCTACTTCATGCTTCATCCCGAGCAAATCCTTTCCAAGAGCCATCTCGCCGAACACCTGTATGACGGTGAAACCGAGCGCGATTCCAATGTGCTGGAAGTCCATGTCAATCACTTGCGGCGCAAGCTGGGCCGCAGCGTGATCGAAACCCGTCGCGGCCAGGGTTACCTGTTCGGCGGGCAGGCCCAGTGAGATCGATCCAGCGGCGTCTGAGCCTGGGCCTGATCGGTGTGATGGTGGTGGTCGGCCTGGTTCTGGCGCAGACCAGTCTGTGGTTGTTCGAGCTGGGTCTGCAGCGGTATCTGGAGGCGGGGCTGCGCAACGACAGCGAGAACCTGCTAGTGGCCCTGGTGCGTGGTCCGCAAGGCCTGCAACTGGATGAGCGACGCTTGTCGCCGGCTTATCTGCGACCGTTTTCCGGGCATTATTTCCGCATCGATTTTGCCGATACGCATTGGCGCTCCCGCTCCCTGTGGGACCAGGAGTTGCCCCATCTCGACCATCCGGGGCTGCACAGCAACCTGCAATTGGGGCCTGAAGGTCAGAAGCTGCTGGTCCTGCGCACCGACTATCGGCGTCTGGGCCAGGCGATTTCCATCAGCGTGGCCCAGGACTACACGCCCGTGCGGGACAGCTTCCTGCGCATGCAGCAGATCGGCCTGGGACTTGGGTTGGCGGGGTTGCTGTTGATTCTGTTGTTGCAACGCATCACGGTGCACCGCGCCTTGCGCCCGCTGGACAAAGCCCGGGAGCAGATCGCCCAGTTGCAGCGCGGGCAGCGTTCGCAACTCGACGAACAGGTGCCCCGGGAACTGGAACCGCTGGTGGCGCAGATCAACCATCTGCTGGCCCACACCGAGGACAGCCTCAAACGTTCCCGCAACGCCCTGGGCAACCTGGGTCATGCCCTGAAAACCCCGCTGGCGGTGCTGCAAAGCCTGGCCTCGAATGAAAAACTCGACCCTTACCCCGAGCTGCGCAAGCTGTTGCTCGAACAACTGGAGCAGGTCCGTCAGCGCCTGAACCGCGAACTCAACCGCGCCCGACTGTCCGGCGATGCCTTGCCCGGTGCCCATCTTGACTGCGACGCGGAACTGCCGGCGTTGCTGGCCACGCTGAACATGATCCATGGTGAGCACTTGCACTTGGCTTACGTCGCGCCGCCCGGCCTGCACCTGCCCTGGGATCGTGAAGATCTGTTGGAACTGCTGGGCAACCTGCTGGACAACGCCTGCAAATGGGCCGACGCGCAAGTGCGCCTGACCGTGAGCGAGACAGCCGAAGGGTTCAGCCTGGCGGTGGAAGACGATGGGCCAGGCATTCCCGCAGACCGCCGCGATCAGGTCTTCAGCCGCGGCACGCGGCTCGATGAGCAGACCGACGGCCACGGTCTGGGGCTGGGCATCGTGCGGGACATCGTCGACACCTGGGGCGGGACACTGGCGCTGGGCGACAGCGAGTGGGGCGGGCTGAAGGTCACGATCGGATTGCCTAAGCGCTGATCTCTGGTGGGAGCGAGCCTGCTCGCGATAGCGCCGGGTCAGCCACTTCAATATCAACTGACAGACCGCCATCGCGAGCAGGCTCGCTCCCACATTGTTTTGGGGCTGGACTCAAGATATCGGTGCGTTCCCGCTCTCATGCGGATATAAAACCCGCCGCATGACCCTTGCAGCTTCTCGCCGCTTCCTGCAAAGTCGCGACCTTTTTGTCCGGTGGCTCTCCATCGCTGTGCTTTGAGGTAATGATGATAAATGCAGTAATTGCCGCGGTTGGCGTGATGCTGGTGCTCAGTCTGTCCCGCGTGCATGTGGTGATCGCGCTGATTATCGGCGCTCTGGTGGGCGGCCTGACTGGCGGCCTGGGCATCGACGCCACGCTCAAGGCGTTCAATGCCGGCCTCGGGGGCGGGGCAACCGTGGCGTTGTCCTACGCTTTGCTGGGTGCTTTCGCCGTAGCGATTGCCAAGTCCGGCATGGCTCACGCCCTGGCCGACAAAGCCCTGGCCATGGTGGATCGCCAGGACGTCGCCGGTGGCTCGGGGGTCAAATGGGTCCTGATCGGCTTGCTGGGAACGGTAGCGGTCGCCTCCCAGAATATTCTGCCGATCCATATCGCCTTCATCCCGCTGTTGGTGCCACCGCTTCTTTATGTACTGACCAAGCTGCAGCTGGACCGCCGGTTGATTGCCTGCGTCATGACTTTTGGCTTGATCACGCCCTACATGTTCTTGCCGGTGGGCTTTGGCAACATCTTCCTCAACGAGATCCTGCTAGCCAACGTCGCCCGCAGCGGCGTGGATGTCAGTGGCATCAACATCACCCATGCCATGGGCATTCCGGCGCTGGGCATGGTGTTTGGCTTGGTCATGGCATTTTTCACGTATCGCAAAAAACGCATCTACGACCTGAAGACTATCGCCAGGGCCGAACAGGTGACCGTGCGCTACAACCCGTTGAGCCTGTTGGTGGCGGGGCTGGCGATCGCGGCGGCGTTTGCCATTCAGCTCCTGCTGGATTCGATGATCATCGGTGCCCTGGTCGGGTTCCTGATTTTCTCGGTATCGGGGGTGGTGCGCTGGCGCGAAACCGACGACCTGTTCACCGAAGGCATGAAGATGATGGCGATGATCGGTTTCATCATGATCGCCGCCTCAGGCTTTGCCGAAGTGATGAAGGCGACAGGCGAAGTCCAGAGCCTGGTGGAAACCTCCGCGACCTGGATCGGCCACAACAAGGGCATCGGCGCCCTGTTGATGTTGCTGGTGGGCTTGCTGGTGACCATGGGCATCGGTTCATCGTTCTCCACGGTGCCGATCCTGGCGACGATCTTCGTGCCGCTGTGCCTGCAATTGGGTTTCAGCCCGCTGGCGATCGTTTGCATCGTCGGCACCGCCGGAGCCCTGGGCGATGCCGGCTCGCCCGCTTCGGACTCGACCCTGGGCCCGACCTCCGGGCTGAACATCGATGGCCAGCACCACCACATCTGGGACACCGTGGTCCCGACCTTCATCCATTACAACTTGCCGCTGCTGGTGTTTGGCTGGGTGGCGGCGATGGTGTTGTAACCCGGGACCCAGTTGCCTTCATCGCGAGCAGGCTCGCTCCCACAGGGGTGTTCACAGAATATCCAATGTGGGAGCGAGCCTGCTCGCGATAGGGCCCCCAAATTCAGCAGCTCTTTTAGCCGACCACTCGGCGCAAGCCCTTTCACCTTGTCCTACAGTTTTCCCACGCCGTGCCGTTAACCCAGTTAACCACGCCATAAAACCGACAAGAGTGAACAGTATGCGCCTGAGCCTGAAGGCTAAAGTTCTGTCCCTGGCAATACTGCCCGTATTGCTGTCCGCCGCTATCATCAGCCTGACCACGGCCTTCATTCTGAAGGAACAGGCCGGTAAAGAGGTCCAGCAAACCCGCGAGCGCTTGCTCAGCGACGCCAAGGCCACCCTGCAGAATTACGTCGCGGTGGGGCTTACTGCCATCAAGCCGTTGTACGATGCGTCGGCACCCGGGGATAACGCCGCGCGGGCCGAGGCGATCAAGCTGCTGTCGAACGTCACCTACGGCAAGGACGGCTATTTCTTCGGTTACGACTCCGAAACTGTTCGTCTCTTCAAGGCCAACAGCCCCGACGGCGTGGGCAAAAACTTCAAGGACAACCGCGATCCCAACGGTGTCTATGTCAACCGTGACCTGGTGAAAGTCGCCAAGGACGGGACCCACTATCTGGAATACAGCTCGCCACTGCCAAACAGCAAGGAACTGGTGCCAAAGCTCGGCTACACCGACTACCTGCCCAAGTGGGACATGGCGGTCGGCAGCTCGGTCAACCTGGACGGCATTGAAGCTCAGGTAGCACTGGTTGAGGCCAAGGTTCAAGAACGTCTGCAAGGCGTTCTGCTGAGCATTGTGGGTATTGCTGTCGTGGTATTGCTGGTGATTGCGGTGGTGGGCATGTTGCTGGCCAATGCCATCCTGCGGCCGCTGCACCTGATGAAAGACAACCTCGATGACATCGCGGCGGGCGAGGGCGACCTGACTCGTCGCCTGGCGATCACCAGCCAGGACGAACTTGGCCAACTGGCCGGCTCGTTCAACCGTTTTGTCGACAAGATCCACGGTCTGGTCCGGCAGATCACCGAAATGACCTCGCAGCTGACTGGGCTGGTGGCGCAGGTTTCCGAGCAGGCACAGCGCTCCGAGCAGGCCATGGAGCGTCAGCGTCACGAAACCGACCAGGTCGCCACGGCGATCAACGAGATGTCTTCGGCCGCCCAGGAAGTGGCTCGCAGTGCCCAGGGTGCCGCCGTCGCGGCCCAGCAGACCGACGAAGAAGGCCAGTCCGCCAAACGTGTGGTGGCCGGCAGCATCCAGCAGATTCATGCACTGGTGAACGATATTCGCAGCAGCGGCTTGTCCCTGGACAGTTTGCAACAGGACGTGGCTTCGATTGTCAGCGTGTTGGGGGTGATTCGCTCGATCGCCGAGCAGACCAACCTGTTGGCGCTGAACGCCGCCATCGAGGCCGCTCGCGCCGGGGAAGCGGGCCGCGGTTTTGCCGTGGTGGCTGATGAAGTGCGGGCCCTGGCCAGCCGGACTCAGCAAAGTACCCAGGAAATCCAGGGCATGATTGATCGTCTGCAGTCGGGCACCCACGCAGCGGTAGAAGCGATGCGCCGCTCCAGCGAAGCGGGCGATGGCACGTCGGTGCAGGCCAACGAGGCCGGCGCGTCCCTGGACACCATGGCGCAGTTGATCGGCACCATCAATTCGATGAACGCCCAGATCGCCAGCGCTGCTGAAGAACAGACCGCCGTGGCCGAGGAAATCAACCGCAGCGTGCACCAGATCGCCGTGGCGGTGGACAGCGTCGCCGACGAAACTCAACTCGGTGCCCAGACCTCCCGCAGCTTGGCCGATCTGGGCCAACGCCTGGGCAAACTGGTGGGGCAGTTCCGCATCTGAGTCGTGCAGCAGGAGCTGCCGAAGGCTGCGATCTTTCGTGCTCGATCCGGATGTTTCGCCTGGGCAACCGGGCCCTATCGGGAAAGGAGGATCGCAGCCTTCGGCAGTTCTTGCCGGACGCAGGCAAACACGACCTTGTGGGAGCGAGCCTGCTCGCGATGGCGGTAGATCAGTCAATAACGATGTTGACTGTGAAGGCGCTATCGCGAGCAGGCTCGCTCCCACAATTGTTTGGCGGTGTCTGCATGATTGGGGAGGCCGTGCAGGCGCTACGCTTCTCGCACATCCCGCATCAACAACCCAAACCGCAAATCCACCGCATCCGGAATCGGTACGTACACCACGTGCCCGTCTCCCGGTGCCACGTCGATGCCCTGGCCGTTGACGTTCTGCAACTGATGCAGGTCGAAGTGAAAGTTGCCCTTGGGGGTCATCAATTCCATGTGATCGCCCAGGCCAAAGCGGTTCTTGACCCGGACTTCGGCCAGACGCTCGCGCCGTTGGCCGGTCAATTCGCCGACGAACTGCTGGCGCTCCGACACTGAGCTGCCGTTCTGATAGTTCTGGTACTCATCATGAACATGCCGGCGTAGAAAACCCTCGGTGTAGCCGCGCTGGGCCAGGGATTCGAGATCGGTCATCAGGCTGCGGTCAAACTCCCGGCCGGCCACGGCGTCGTCGATCGCCCGGCGATAGACCTGGGTGGTGCGTGCGCAATAAAAGTGCGACTTGGTCCGGCCTTCGATCTTCAAGGAATGCACGCCCATGCGGGCAAGCCGTTCCACGTGTTGCACGGCCCGCAGATCCTTGGCGTTCATGATGTAGGTGCCGTGCTCATCCTCGAAGGCCGGCATCGATTCCTCCGGGCGGTTCGCTTCCTGAAGCAGGAACACCTGGTCGGTGGGCGCGCCGAGGCCCAGGGTCGGTTCGGCTGGCCAGGTCTGCACGATATCGCCCACCGCGTTTTCCTGCGCCGGTTGCGCCGAATATTTCCAGCGACAGGCGTTGGTGCAACTGCCCTGGTTGGCGTCGCGCCGGTTCAGGTAGCCCGACAGCAGGCAGCGCCCGGAATAGGCCATGCACAGCGCCCCGTGAACGAACACTTCCAGTTCCATGGCCGGCACCTGCTCGCGGATTTCGGCGATCTCCTCCAAGGACAGCTCCCGGGACAGGATGATGCGGCTCAAGCCCTGCTGTTGCCAGAACTCGACGCTTGCCCAGTTCACGGTGTTGGCCTGTACCGAGAGATGAATCGGCATCTGCGGGAAATGCCGGCGCACCAGCATGATCAAGCCGGGGTCGGACATGATCAGCGCATCTGGTGCCATGGCAATCACAGGTTCCAGGTCTTTGAGGAAGGTCCGCAGCTTGGCGTTGTGGGGCGCGATGTTCACCACCACATAGAAGCGCTTGCCCATGGCCTGGGCCTCGCCAATGCCCAAGGCCAGATTGGCGTGGTCGAACTCGTTGTTACGCACACGCAGGCTGTAGCGCGGCTGACCGGCGTACACCGCGTCGGCGCCGTAGGCGAAGGCATAACGCATGTTTTTCAGGGTGCCGGCGGGGGCGAGCAGTTCGGGGGCAACGAAGGGCATGGTGGCGTCGGATCGCAAAAAGCGCCGAGAGTACGCCACGACGGGTACCGTGCAATTGATCTGGATCAACACCGGATGCAAAGGGAAAGGCACTCCGGCGAATCCTGGCTGACTAACGTTTATTGCGCCAAGGATATGGAAAAGAAATGAACCGAAAGACCCTGCAAGACAAGTCCCAGATGCTGATGTTGATTCTGGTCACCATCGCTTTCATCTGGATCCTCCTGCCGTTTTATGGCGCCGTGTTCTGGGCAGTGATCCTGGGGATCGTCTTTGCCCCGATGCAGCGCCGCCTGCAACTGAAACTCGGCTGGCAGCGCAACCTCACTTCGTTGCTTACATTGAGTATTTGCGTGGTGATCGCGATCTTGCCGGTGATCGTCATCAGTACGTTGCTGGTCCAGGAAGGGGCGGCGTTGTACAAGAGCCTGGAAAGCGGAGAGTTGGACATTGCCGATTACCTGGCCCGCTTCCGGGATGCCTTGCCGCCTTACTTCCAGAACCTGCTCGACCGTTTTGGCCTGGGTAACCTGAACGGGCTGCGAGAGCGGATCGTCAAAGGCGCGATGCAAGGCAGCGAATTTTTCGCCACCCAGGCGTTCAGCTTCGGCCAGGGCACGTTTCAGTTCCTGGTGAGCTTCTTCGTCATGATTTACCTGTTGTTCTTTTTCCTGCGTGACGGTCCTGAGCTGGTGCGCAAGGTCCGTACCGCCGTTCCCCTGGCGGAGTACCAGAAACGTCGCCTGCAGTTGAAGTTCAACCGTGTGGTGCGAGCGACCGTGAAGGGAAACCTGCTGGTGGCCATCACCCAAGGGGCGTTGGGTGGGCTGATTTTCTGGATCCTGGGGATTCCCACGGTATTGCTCTGGGCGGTGCTGATGGCCTTTCTGTCGCTGTTGCCGGCGGTGGGCGCGGGCCTGGTCTGGGCGCCGGTGGCAGTGTATTTCCTGCTCTCCGGGGCCATCTGGCAGGGCGTGGTATTGACCCTGTTCGGGATATTCGTCATTGGCCTGGTGGACAATTTCCTGCGCCCCATCCTGGTGGGCAAGGATACGAAGATGCCCGACTACATGGTGCTGGTCTCGACGTTGGGCGGGCTGGCGGTGTTCGGGCTGAACGGATTTGTGATCGGCCCGCTGATCGCCGCGCTGTTCATGTCGTGTTGGGCGCTGTTCGTCGAAAGCAAGCCGCGGGTGCGGTTGCCCTAGGCCGTCAGCAGATAAGGGCCGATGCGTTGTGACAGGGCTTGGGCGGCGGGCAGAGAAGTCAGCGGACCGCTGATGGTGACGCCGTCCTGCACCAGATACCAGCAGGCCAACAGACCACGCTCCCTGAGCGGGGCGGGCACGGCGCTGCCAATGACAGACATGATTTGAACCTTGGGCATGGGAACCTCCATCAATCGATGGAGTTACCTTACGACTCAGCAGGGGGGAGGAAAAATCAACCGCTTCAATAGTAGGAATCGATGCTGCTCAATCGACGACCAGATCGAGCATGTGCACCACTTCCTGCTCGTTGAGCAAGCCCTTGCGCACCAGGTGTTGCGTCAGCAGCGAAAGGAATTTGGCGCTGCGATGGCCTTCCAGGTGCTTGAGTTCAGTCAGTGCGGTGTACACCTTGCTGGAGGTACACAGATCATTGTTGCGGTGCGGGTGTTGCGTGGGCATGTCTTCGTCCTTGTTGTTATGGAGATGTTTGTTGGCGGACAACGCCAGTTTGCGACGTCCTCATGACGTGCACGTGACGGTCGGGCCTGGCAAATTCAAGCAGGATTCAGACCATGATGCCTGTTCGGGCCTGACTGATTGTTCCGCCAGCGACATCGGCAGGCCTTTTCAATCAATCAGCCCTTTCTTTCGCCCACAAAAAAGCCCCTGAATCTTTCAATTCAGGGGCTTGATTTGTTGCTGTCTGGCTCCACGACCTGGACTCGAACCAGGGACCCAGTGATTAACAGTCACTTGCTCTACCAACTGAGCTATCGCGGAATGACGCGTATGTTACTGATTGGAAAAGAGAAGTCAAGCTTCTCTTGCCGGCCGGCACATTCCTCAGGTCCGTTGGCGATTAATCGGCGATTGGCGGTTACCGCAACGGCAGGAGAGGGCTACCATGGTCCCCCGGAAGTGGCTGGACGCGCTGCCGGCCATTCGCCAAACAAAGGTTTGCGCCATGAATCATCTGTTACCGCTTCACACAGACAGCCACACTGAGGTGCGCCTATGAGCACTGCCCAGATCAGCTTGCCCAAGGGCGTGGGACCGCACGCCGAGAAACTCTACGATGCCATCACCCAGGCCAGCACCGCTGACGAACTGAACCGTGCCGGTGGCAAGGCCGAGGGTTTTGTCCTGGGGCTGGAAAGCACCAAGGCCATCAAGAGCCAGATTGCCGAGTCGTTGTATGTGATCTACGACGATGCGGCGAGTCAGCGGGCGACGGAGCTGTAATTTGACGAGTTGATTTTGTTGTGAGGGAGCAAGCTCCCTCGCCACGGGGTCAGAGTGCACGCAAAAAAAGGGAAGCCTTGGCTTCCCTTTTTTCATTCCGGCGGCCTTCAGATCACCTGAACAATCGCCTTGGTCACTGCATCGATGTTGTTCTGGTTCAGCGCGGCCACGCAGATGCGGCCGGTGTCCAGGGCATAGATGCCGAACTCGTTGCGCAGGCGCGTCACCTGTTCAACGGTCAGGCCGGAGTAGGAAAACATCCCGCGCTGGCGTGCGACGAAGCTGAAATCCCGCTGCGGAGCGGCTTTAGCCAGCATGTCCACCATCTGGTTGCGCATGCCGCGAATCCGCAGACGCATTTCGGCCAGTTCTGCTTCCCATTGGGCCCGCAGTTCCGGGCTGTTGAGCACGGCTGCGACAATGCTGGCGCCGTGGGTCGGCGGGTTGGAGTAGTTGGTGCGGATCACGCGCTTGACCTGGGACAGTACCCGGGCACTTTCCTCTTTCGATTCGCTGACGATCGACAGGGCGCCAACGCGCTCGCCGTACAGCGAGAACGATTTGGAGAACGAGCTGGACGCAAAAAAAGTCAGGCCCGACTCGGCGAGCAGGCGCACGGCGGCGGCGTCTTCGTCGATACCGTCGCCAAAGCCCTGATAAGCCATGTCCAAAAATGGAACGTGGTTCTTGGCCTTGACCACGTCCAGTACGTTTTTCCAGTCTTGCGGGCTCAGGTCCACGCCGGTGGGGTTATGGCAGCAGGCGTGCAGCACGACGATCGAGCGGTCGGGCAGGGCGTTGAGGTCTTCCAGCAGGCCGCTGCGGTTCACGTCATGGGTAGCGGCGTCGTAGTAGCGGTAGTTCTGCACCGGGAAACCGGCAGTTTCGAACAGCGCGCGGTGGTTTTCCCAGCTTGGATCGCTGATGGCCACGACGGCGTCAGGCAGCAGCTGCTTGAGGAAGTCGGCGCCGATCTTCAGTGCGCCAGTGCCGCCCACGGCCTGGGTGGTGATGACGCGGCCGGAGGCGATCAACGGCGAGTCCTTGCCGAACAGCAGGGTCTGGACCGCCTGGTCGTAGGCGGCAATGCCGTCGATCGGCAGGTAACCACGGGAAACGTGTTGGGCCACGCGGATCGTCTCGGCTTCGACAACGGCGCGCAGAAGTGGAATGCGCCCCTCCTCGTTGCAGTAAACACCCACGCCCAAGTTGACCTTATTGGTACGGGTGTCGGCGTTGAATGCTTCGTTGAGGCCCAGGATGGGGTCGCGTGGTGCCAATTCGACAGCGGAAAACAGGCTCATTATTGCGCGGCTCTGAATGGAGTGTGAGGGGACGTGTAGCGCTCCAGCCGAATGCACTAGAGCGGTGCACAAACGGGGAGCTAGTATAGAGGCCATCACCGGGCGCGGCGACAGGCGATTCGGTTTTTAAGGCAAGTATTTTCGTTTTTTTTCGACCGTTAGTCCCCTGGCGGCGTCAAAGACTTCAAGGCGTGTAGGACGTTCGTCTTGAAAGCGAAGGCATTCACCTCCACATTGTATGCATCCCAGTTTTTTCCTCGGGCGACATCAGTCGTTTCGGTCTTTCTTGTTCCTGTTGGCTGGCCGACAGGGGTGAACCCAGAGGTTATGTTATGTCTGAATTCCAGCTAGTCACCCGATTCCAGCCCGCCGGCGACCAGCCGGAAGCCATTCGCCAGATGGTCGAAGGCATCGAGGCCGGACTGGCGCACCAGACGCTGCTCGGTGTGACAGGCTCGGGCAAGACTTTCAGCATCGCCAACGTGATTGCCCAGGTGCAGCGCCCGACCTTGGTGCTGGCACCGAACAAGACCCTGGCGGCGCAGCTGTATGGCGAGTTCAAGGCGTTTTTCCCCAATAACGCGGTGGAGTACTTCGTCTCCTATTACGACTACTACCAACCCGAGGCCTACGTACCGTCTTCGGACACCTTCATCGAGAAGGATGCTTCGATCAACGATCACATCGAACAGATGCGGCTCTCGGCGACCAAGGCATTGCTCGAACGCAAGGACGCGATCATCGTCACCACGGTGTCGTGCATCTATGGTCTGGGTAGCCCGGAAACGTATCTGAAGATGGTCTTGCACGTTGATCGCGGCGACAAGCTCGACCAGCGAGCCTTGCTGCGCCGCCTGGCGGACCTGCAATACACCCGCAACGACATGGATTTCGCCCGGGCAACGTTCCGGGTCCGTGGCGACGTGATCGACATCTACCCGGCGGAATCGGACCTGGAGGCGATCCGCATCGAGCTGTTCGATGACGAAGTAGAGAGTCTTTCGGCGTTCGATCCGCTGACCGGCGAGGTGATCCGCAAGCTGCCGCGCTTCACCTTCTACCCCAAGAGCCACTACGTTACGCCCCGGGAAACCCTGCTGGGCGCTATCGAGGGGATCAAGGTTGAATTGCAGGAGCGCCTGGAATACTTGCGGTCGAACAACAAACTGGTGGAAGCCCAGCGGCTGGAGCAGCGGACCCGATTCGACCTGGAGATGATCCTGGAGCTGGGTTACTGCAACGGCATCGAAAACTACTCGCGCTACCTGTCGGGTCGCCCGGCGGGCGCGCCACCGCCTACGTTGTATGACTATCTGCCGGCCGATGCCTTGCTGGTGATCGACGAATCCCACGTCAGCGTGCCCCAGGTCGGCGCCATGTACAAAGGCGACCGGTCCCGCAAGGAAACCCTGGTGGAATACGGCTTCCGTCTGCCTTCGGCCCTGGATAACCGGCCGATGCGTTTTGACGAATGGGAAAGTGTGAGTCCGCAGACGATTTTCGTCTCCGCCACCCCCGGCAACTACGAGGCCGAGCATGCCGGCCGGGTGGTCGAGCAGGTGGTGCGACCCACCGGGCTGGTCGATCCGCAGGTTGAAGTGCGCCCGGCGCTGACTCAGGTCGATGATCTGCTCTCGGAAATCTCCAAGCGTGTGGCAGTGGAGGAGCGGGTGCTGGTCACCACGCTGACCAAGCGCATGGCCGAAGACCTGACTGATTATCTGGCCGACCACGGTGTGCGGGTGCGCTACCTGCACTCGGACATCGACACGGTGGAGCGGGTCGAGATCATCCGCGACCTGCGCCTGGGTACGTTCGACGTGTTGGTGGGGATCAACCTGCTGCGCGAAGGCCTGGACATGCCGGAGGTGTCACTGGTGGCGATCCTGGACGCCGACAAGGAAGGTTTCCTGCGCTCCGAGCGTTCGTTGATCCAGACCATCGGTCGGGCGGCGCGTAACCTCAACGGCCGGGCGATTCTTTATGCCGATCGCATCACCGGTTCCATGGAGCGGGCCATCGGCGAGACCGAGCGTCGTCGCGATAAACAGATTGCCTTCAACCTGGCCAACGGCATCACGCCGAAAGGGGTGTTCAAGGACGTCGCCGACATCATGGAAGGCGCCACTGTGCCCGGCTCGCGCAGCAAGAAGCGCAAGGGCATGGCCAAGGCCGCCGAAGAGAGCGCCCGTTACGAAGCCGAACTGCGCTCGCCGAGCGAAATCAGCAAACGTATCCGTCAGTTGGAAGAAAAAATGTACCAGCTGGCCCGGGACCTGGAGTTCGAAGCGGCTGCGCAGTTGCGTGACGAGATTGGCAAGCTGCGCGAGCGGTTGCTGACTGTCTGAGGTTGTGTGGCCACTGTAATGGCCTTATCGCGAGCAGGCTCGCTCCCACAATGGACCGCGTCCAGTCCGGACAACTTGGTTCCCTGTGTGAGCGAGCCTGCTCGCGATTGAAGGTGCCTCGGTCTGACAGGTGCCACACAAATCCCCCTCTCACTGGAGCCCGCCCACCATCGCCTGTTACCATTCGCCCCCTGTTTCATCTTCGCTTTTATATTCTTTCCGAGACATGCCATGACCACCGTCCGCACCCGCATCGCGCCTTCGCCCACTGGCGATCCCCATGTCGGCACCGCTTACATCGCTTTGTTCAACTATTGCTTTGCCAAGCAGCACGGCGGTGAGTTCATCCTGCGGATCGAGGACACTGACCAGCTGCGTTCGACCCGCGAGTCCGAACAGCAGATCTTCGACGCCCTGCGCTGGCTGGGCATCGACTGGAGCGAAGGTCCGGACGTTGGCGGCCCGCACGGTCCTTACCGCCAGAGCGAGCGCGGTGACATCTATCAGCAGTACTGCCAGCAACTGGTAGACATGGGTCACGCCTTCCCGTGCTTCTGCACCGCCGAAGAGCTGGACCAGATGCGCGCCGAGCAGATCGCTCGCGGCGAGACCCCACGCTACGACGGCCGCGCGCTGCTGCTGTCCAAGGAAGAAGTCACCCGTCGCCTGGCCGCCGGTGAGCCCCATGTGATCCGCATGAAGGTGCCGACCGAAGGCGTCTGTGTGGTGCCGGACATGCTGCGCGGCGATGTCGAGATCCCGTGGGATCGCATGGACATGCAAGTGCTGATGAAGACCGACGGCCTGCCGACGTATTTCCTGGCGAACGTGGTCGACGATCACCTGATGGGCATCACCCACGTCCTGCGCGGTGAAGAGTGGCTGCCGTCGGCGCCGAAACTGATCCTGCTCTACGAATACTTCGGCTGGGAACAACCGCAGCTGTGCTACATGCCGCTGCTGCGTAACCCGGACAAGAGCAAGCTGTCCAAGCGCAAGAACCCAACGTCGGTGACCTTCTACGAACGCATGGGCTTCATGCCTGAGGCGATGCTCAACTACCTGGGGCGCATGGGCTGGTCGATGCCGGACGAGCGCGAGAAGTTCTCGCTGCAGGAAATGGTCGAGCACTTCGACCTGTCGCGGGTGTCGCTGGGTGGTCCGATCTTCGATGTCGAGAAACTCTCCTGGCTCAACGGTCAGTGGTTGCGTGACCTGCCGGTGGAGGAGTTTGCTGCGCGTGTACAGAAGTGGGCATTCAACCCTGAGTACATGATGAAAATCGCTCCCCATGTGCAGGGCAGGGTGGAGACGTTCAGCCAGATCGCACCCCTGGCCGGCTTCTTCTTTGCCGGCGGCGTGACCCCGGATGCGAAGCTGTTCGAGTCCAAGAAGCTTTCCGGTGATCAGGTGCGCCAATTGATGCAACTGATCCTGTGGAAGCTCGAAAGTCTGCGTCAGTGGGAAAAGGACAGCATCACCGCGACCATCCAGGCCGTGGTCGAATCGCTGGAGCTGAAACTGCGTGATGCCATGCCGCTGATGTTCGCCGCCATTACTGGCCAGGCCAGCTCGGTGTCGGTGCTCGATGCCATGGAGATCCTTGGCCCGGACCTGACCCGTTTCCGTCTGCGCCAGGCCATCGATCTGCTCGGTGGTGTGTCGAAGAAGGAGAACAAGGAGTGGGAAAAACTGCTGGGCGCGATTGCCTGAGTGCTCGATGAGGCAGGACATACCCCGGTTTTCCGGGGTTTGTCGGTAAGTGATTGTTATCCCGGCAAAAAACTTTCAAATTTGTTGAAAATAAATTTGACAGCCCTCGGATACGCCCTTAAGATTCGCCCCGTCCTCAGCGATGAGGGGCTATAGCTCAGCTGGGAGAGCGCTTGCATGGCATGCAAGAGGTCGACGGTTCGATCCCGTCTAGCTCCACCAATTTACACTTCAAGGCCTGGCCACACCGGTCTTGAAGCGATCAACACTCAGCGTTGATCAGTTGTATAGAAGGGTTTGCGTCCCCTTCGTCTAGTGGCCTAGGACACCGCCCTTTCACGGCGGTAACAGGGGTTCGAGTCCCCTAGGGGACGCCAGTTTTACAGAAGCGATGTTGCAAGATGTCGCTCCGCCGCGAGGCGAAAAATCCGGGGCTATAGCTCAGCTGGGAGAGCGCTTGCATGGCATGCAAGAGGTCGACGGTTCGATCCCGTCTAGCTCCACCAATTACAGGTTCAAGGTTTGGCCACACCGACCTTGAATCGATCAGTTCTCAGCGCTGATCAAGTTAGAAGGTTTGTGTCCCCTTCGTCTAGTGGCCTAGGACACCGCCCTTTCACGGCGGTAACAGGGGTTCGAGTCCCCTAGGGGACGCCACGATTACCCGCTCTGCGGGATTTTATAAGGGTCATTCAATTCTTGAATGGCCCTTTTGTTTGTCTGGCGTTCGGCCAATCTTCAATTCCTTTAACGATGCTTCTGACCAGCGGTCAAAATTTCCGCTTGCGGAAAATTATTACATGGATAATATTTCAGTCGTAATATTCGGAGGTAACGATGAGCGATAAAAAAGCGCAAACCCGCGAACGCATACTCAAGGCCGCCAGTGCTGCGCTGATTCAGCGGGGTCCGGCCGAGCCGAGTGTCGGCGAAGTGATGGGCGCCGCCGGGCTGACAGTGGGCGGCTTCTATGCCCACTTCGAAAGCAAGGATGCCTTGATGCTCGAGGCATTCAAGCAACTGCTCAGCCAGCGTCGTGGCTTGATCGCTGACATGGATGCCGAGCTGAGCGGTGAGGAGCGGCGAACCCTGGCAGCCGCGTTCTACCTGTCGCGCAAGCACCGTGATACCACCGATCTGGCCTGCCCGATCCCGGCATCGGTCGGCGAGCTCGGGCGGCTGCCGGATGAGTTTCGTGAGGTGCTCAATGAGCATATTGAGCTGATGGTTGCGCAGTTGGCGGCCAGCCCGGAAGACGCCGACAAGGCCTTGGCTGACATTGCCCTGATGGTCGGCGGCCTGGCCTTGGCGCGAGCGTTGGGCCCGGGAGAGTTATCGGATCGGTTGCTGCGCGCTGCCAAGTCGGCGGTGCGATGAGCTAAGGCGCAAGCCCTGGAGATGAGCGATGAACAGGTTTAGCTGGATTCGTGGCGTCAATGGCACGCTGGGATGGGTGGCTCCGGGCCTGGTGGCGAAGAAGATGCGATCGCTGTTCATGCGTCCCCGGGACTTGCCGCCAAGGGATTGGGAGCTGCCATTGCTGGCGACCTCCGAGCGCATCACCTTACGCTTCGGTCTGTCCGCCTTGCGTTGGGGCAAAGGTCCGACCGTCTTGTTGATGCATGGCTGGGAAGGGCGACCCACGCAATTTGCCGCGCTGATCACGGCGCTGGTAGGTGCCGGCTACACGGTGGTGGCGTTGGACGGCCCGGCCCATGGCCGCTCACCTGGGCGCGAGGCCAATGTCCTGCTGTTTGCCAGGGCCATGCTCGAAGCCGCGGCGGAGTTACCACCTCTGCAAGCCGTGGTTGGGCATTCCATGGGTGGTGCCAGTGCCATGCTCGCGGTTCAGCTGGGGTTGCGGACCGAGACTCTGGTCAGCATTGCGGCGCCTGCGCGCATTCTTGGCGTGCTGCGTGGGTTCGCCCGGATGATGGGGCTGCCGCCCAAGGCGCGATCGGCCTTCATTCGCCAAGTGGAAAACGATGTGGGCATGCCGGCTTCGAGGATGGATGTCGCCCATTACCAACTGGACGTGCCCGGGCTGATTGTCCATGCCGAGGACGACACCTTCGTTTCGGTCAAGGAATCGCAACTGATTCACGAAGCCTGGTTCGACAGCCGCTTGCTGCGCTTGCCGCAGGGCGGCCACCAGCGGGTGCTGGCCGATCCTCGCGTCATTGATGGCGTGTTATCCCTGCTGGCCGGGCGCAGTCTGCAAGCACGGCAATCGGCTTGATCTGTGGGAGCAAGGCTTGGCCGCGATGGCGGTCAAGCTCGGATCCGTTACACTGGCCCCCACCAAATTCGACTGGGAGAGGGGCATGGGCTGGGATCGGGCAACGCCGTTCATTATTGATCTTCAAGTAAATGCTGAAGACATCGACGGGCTGGGCCACGCCAATAACGCGGTATACGTCACCTGGCTTGAGCGCTGTGCCTGGCGCCATTCCCAGCGCCTGGGGCTGGATCTGGTGGAGTATCGGCGGCTGGACCGGGCCATGGCGGTTGTGCGTCATGAGATCGATTACCTGGCGGCGGCCTACGAAGGTGACGAGTTGCAACTGGCTACCTGGATCGTCGACTGGGATCAGCGATTGAAGATGAATCGGCATTTCCAGCTGATTCGCCCCAGCGACAACACCACGTTATTGCGGGCCCAGACCACATTTGTCTGCATTGAACTGTCCACCGGCAGGCCCAAGCGCATGCCGCCGGAGTTCATCGAGGGTTATGGTCCTGCGCTGATGACATCCGGCATTCTCATAGACTGACCCAGCGCTATCGCGAGCAAGCTCGCTCCCACAGGGATCTGTGGTGGATGCAGAATCTGTGAACACGCGGGATCCAGTGTGGGAGCCGAGCTTGCTCGCGATGACGGCCGCACATTCGGTATCAATGCAAGCTGACCCAGCGCTATCACGAGCAAGCTCAACTCCCACAGGGGATTGGTGGTGAATTCCGATGTTGTGGGCAAAATCCGGTAAACTGCCGCACGTTTTTCGTTGAGTGTGTTTTTCCATGCAAATTGCCCTGGCGCCCATGGAGGGGTTGGTTGACAACATCCTGCGGGACGTTCTGACCCGTGTTGGCGGTATCGACTGGTGCGTGACCGAGTTCATTCGCATCAATGACCGTCTGCTCACACCGGCCTATTTCCACAAGCTTGCCCCTGAGCTGCTGACCGGTGCCCGGACCGCTGCCGGCGTACCGCTGCGGGTGCAATTGCTGGGTTCCGATCCGGTGTGCCTGGCGGAGAACGCCGCATTGGCCTGCGAGCTGGGTTCGCAGGTTATCGACCTGAACTTCGGCTGTCCGGCCAAGACTGTGAATAAATCACGGGGTGGGGCGGTGTTGCTCAAAGAGCCGGAGCTGCTCAACGAAATTGTCGAGCACGTGCGCCGCGCGGTGCCCAGGCACATTCCCGTTACCGCCAAGATGCGCCTGGGTTTCGACAGCCCGGATGGGGCGTTGGTCTGTGCCACGGCATTGGCCGAAGGTGGCGCGGCGCACATTGTGGTGCATGCGCGGACCAAGACCGACGGCTATAAACCACCGGCCCACTGGGAGTGGATCCCACGGGTTCAGGATGTGGTCAAGGTCCCGGTATTCGCCAACGGCGATATCTGGAGCGTTGAAGACTGGCGCCGGTGCCGCGAGATCAGTGGTGTGGAAGACATCATGCTCGGTCGCGGCCTCGTTTCCCGTCCTGATCTGGCCCGGCAGATCGCTGCGGCCAGGGCCGGTGAAGAGGTGATCGAGCTGTCCTGGGCCGAATTGCAACCGATGCTCCAGGACTTCTGGGTGCAGGTGGTCGAGCAATTGACCCCACGCCAGGCGCCCGGCCGGTTGAAGCAGTGGCTGGCGATGCTGACTCGCAATTATCCCGAAGCGGTGGAGCTGTTTACCGCCCTGCGCCGGGAAACCGACTTGGACGCGGTAGGCCATTTGCTCGGCGTGCAGCGCACCGAAGCGGCCTGAAAAAAATTTCAAAACAACCTCTTGAAAAGTTTTTGGCGGTCCCTAGATAGGGATTACGCGATGCCGAATTCGGGTCGCGGAGACAAAAAACCTTGCTGAACTTTTCAGGAGATTTGAATCATGAGTACTGCATTTTCCCTGGCCCCTCTGTTCCGTTCCTCGGTGGGCTTCGACCGTTTCAACGACCTGTTCGAAACCGCCTTGCGCAACGAACCGGGCAGTAGCTATCCACCCTACAACGTGGAAAAACATGGCGATGACGAGTATCGCATCGTGGTTGCCGCCGCCGGGTTCCAGGAAGACGACCTGGACCTGCAAGTGGAAAAAGGTGTGCTGACCATCAGCGGTGGTAAGCGCGAAGCGAGCAACGACAGCGTGACCTACCTGCACCAGGGTATCGCCCAGCGTGCGTTCAAGCTGTCCTTCCGGTTGGCCGATCATATCGAGATCAAATCCGCCGGCCTGAGCAACGGTCTGTTGAGCATCGACCTGTTGCGAGTGATCCCGGAAGAGGCGAAAGCCAAGCGCATCCCGATCAACGGGGCGCAGCAACAACCCGCGCTGCAAAACTGATGCATCGCAACTAATGAAGAAGGGCGCCATTGGCGCCCTTTTTCATTTGTGGAGCCCTCATTGCGGGCTCCTTTGTCAGGGCAACAGTCGCTCAAACGCGTCTAGCGGCAACGGCCGACTGTGCAGGTAGCCCTGGTACAAATGGCAACCCAGCCCCTGCAGGAAACTCAGTTGTTCCGGGGTTTCGACACCTTCGGCGATCACCTCCAGCTCAAGGCTGCGGGCCATGGCGACGATGGCGCGGATGATTTCGGTATCGTTGGGGTCGCTGGTGGCGTCGCGCACGAATGACTGATCGATTTTCAAGGTATCCACCGGCAGACGTTTGAGGTAGGTCAGCGACGAATAACCTGTCCCGAAATCGTCCATGGCGAAGCTCACTCCCAATTTTTTCAGGCGACGCATCTTGGCGATGGTGTCGTCCAGGTTCTGGATCACGATGCCCTCGGTGATTTCCAGCTTGAGCATGGCGTAAGGCAGGCCATAGGTGGCGAGGCAGCTTTCGATGCGCTCGACGAAGTCGCTCTGGCGGAACTGCCGTGGGCTGATATTCACGCACAGGCTGAATTGCAGCGGATCGATCTTGCCCTTGGCGATCAGTTGTTTGAAGCCGTTGCAGGCTTCATCGAGAATCCAGGTGCCAACTTCCAGGATCAGCCCGCTGTCCTCCAGCACTTTGATGAATTCATTCGGTGATTGGGCGCCCAATTCGGGGTGATGCCAGCGCACCAGCGTTTCGGCGCCGATGATGCGGTTGTCCCGGGCGTCGACCTGAGGTTGGAAATGTACGCTGAACTCTCCGCGAGCCAAGGCCTGGCGCAGGTCGGTTTCCATGCGCAGCCGTTCGCTGGCGGCTTTTTGCATGGTGGTGTGGAACATCTGCGAGGTGTTGCGCCCCGAATCCTTGGCGCGGTACAGCGCAATGTCGGCGCGCTTGAGCAGGTCGGTGGGGGTAGAGCCATGGTCGGGAATCAGCGCCATGCCGATGCTCGGCGTGACCTGCAACCGTTGGCCATCGAGAAACATCGGCTCCGACAGTAATTCGCGCAGAGTGTCGGCCAGGTTCTGTACCTGTTGGCTGACTGCGCTGCGGGTGCCTTCCAAGCCGCTGAGCAGCACCACGAATTCGTCGCCGCCCAGCCTCGCCACGGTGTCTTCCAGGCGCACGCTGGCTTCCAGGCGTGCGGTGATGATTTTCAGCACCGTGTCGCCCACTGGGTGGCCCAGTGAGTCGTTGATGTGCTTGAAGTGGTCCAGGTCCAGAAACAGCAGGGCGCCCCGCAGGTTATGGCGCTTGAGCAAGGCGATCTGCTGGCTCAGCCGATCCATCAGCAAGGCGCGGTTGGGCAGGTTGGTCAGCGGATCGTGATAGGCCAGGTGGCGGATCTGTGCTTCGGCATTGCGCAACAGGCTCACGTCCCGGGCGGTCAGCAGCAGGCAGGCCGTCTCATTGAGCATGATCGGTTCGACCGAGACCTCCACCGTGAGGATCTCTCCGCGTTTATTGCGCCCGAGCATTTCCTGGTGATGCACCCGGCCCTTGAGCTCCAGTTCGGCCAGCAATGCCATGCGTTGTTTTTCTTCGGCCCAGATACCGACCTCGTAGACCGTATGCCCGATCACTTCGTCGGCGCGGTAGCCGGTCAGGCGGCAGAAGCCATCATTGACTTCGAGGTAGCGGCCGCTGTCGCGTTCGGTGATGGTGATCGCGTCAGGGCTGGAATGGAAAGCCTTGGCGAATTTCTCCTCGCTGGCCTTGAGGGCCGCCTCGGAGCGCTGCTGCTGGGAGATATCCCGCAGGGTGGTGACGATGCAGGGCTGGTTGCCGACGTTGATCTGGCGACTGGAAATCACGCATGTCAGCGGCTGGCCGTTTTTATGGTGGACGACGACGGCCACGTTGTTCAGGGAGCGCTCGCGTATCACCCTTTCGATGCGTTGCAGGCTGCTCCCCGAGGCATCCCACAGGCCGATTTCGTCGGCGCTCAGGCCGATCACGTCGGTGGCTGACCAGCCGAAGGTCTGGGTGAAGCTGGAATTGATTTCGAGGAACCGGCCACTGTCCTGATGGGTTACGCAGATCGGGTCGGGGCTGACCTGGAACAGGGTGGCGAATTTTTCTTCCGACGCCGCCAGGCTCTGTTCGCGTTCTACCTGGTCAGTGATGTCCAGCAAGGTACCGGCCATGCGCAGCGGGCTGCCGTCGTCATTACGATAGAGACGTGCGCGGCTTTCCAGGTATCGAGCGCTGCCGTCCGGCATTTGTACGCGGTAGGTCAGTTGATAATTCCCCGCCGGGCCTTCCCGCAAGCTGCGGTAGGCGTTGCGCATGTTGTTGCGCTCGTCATCGGGCACCCCTTCGAAAAACGCATCGAACGACTCGTGGAACGGCTTGGGCTCCAGGCCATGCAACTGCGCCGCCCGGGCCGAGCCGTAGAGCATGCCACTGGGGATATGCCAGTCCCAGGTGCCCAGTTGCGCCGAATCGAGGGCCAGATCGAGGCGTTCCTGGCTGTCCTTGAGGGCCTGTTCGGCGAGTTTGCGTTCGGTGGTATCGAGGAAGGTGCTCAGCAGATAAGGCTGGCCTTCCAGCTCGACCTTCTGGGCGCTGAGCAGGCCGCTGTGGATCTGACCATTGCTGGCCTGCAGTTCCACCTCCATGCTCGCCATTTCGCCGTTGGCCTTGATGATCTCCACCAGTTTTGCCCGCTGTCCGGGGTCGACCCATAGGCCCAGTTCCAGCGTCGTGCGGCCGATGATGTCGTGCAGCGGCCAGCCAAACAGACTTTCGAAATACTGGTTGGCCTCGATGATCAGCCCGTCTTCCTGGCGGGTCAGCAGCACCATATTCGGACATAGGTGAAAGAGCGTGGCGAAGCGTTTTTCCGAGTTGCGCAGTGCCTGCTCCCGTTCGCGCTGGTGCGTGATCTCCCGGATTACTCCGATCATCCGCGGGCGGCCGTGTTTGTCGGGTAATACGCTGCCGTTGATTTCCAGCCAGTGCAGGCTGCCGTCGGGCCAGACGATGCGATGGTGCATGGCCTGTTCCAGCGGCGCACCGGCCACCGCCGCATGAAAGGCGCGGATGGCCTTTGCTCGGTCTTGGGGGAGCAACAGGTCCAGATAGTCCACATCCGCCGGCAATGGCTGGCGCGGATCGAAGCCGAACAGCGCCTGGGTGCCCCGTGACCAACTGATCCGCCCGGTATCAATGTCCCACGACCAGGCTCCCAGGCGCGCGCCGTTCAGGGCGGCCAGCAACTGTGGGGCACTGTCCCAGCTTTGCTCGGACCGTTTCGGGTCTAGCGCCTGAATGCGCGGCAGGGGCGGGAATTGGTCAGCGGATTTGGGCATTATCTCGCGAGCCTTGGGCAATTTGGGGCGTTGGGCGCAGGCGTTTCGGCTCTATAGGAGTAGCACAACCTATGCCCTTTTCCCTGGCAGATCGATTTGTGCGTCCAGTAAGGACATGAAAGCCCGTGCAGCATTCGACAGCGTCCGTTCGGTGTGCAAGATATAGCCTAGCTGGCGACTGAGCTGTATGCCCGGCAAAGGAATGCGTGCCACCTGTTCATCGAGCATGGTGCGCGGCAGGACGCTCCAGGCCAGGCCGATGGAGACCATCATTTTTATGGTTTCCAGATAATTCGTGCTCATGGCGATGTTCGGCGTCAGGCCCTGGGCTTCGAACAGGCGTTGAACAATGTGGTGGGTAAAGGTATTGCCGCCGGGGAAAACCGCCGGATGCAAGGCGATGTCTGCCAGGCTGACCGGGCCGTTGTCCAACAGCGCGTGTTCCGGCGCCACCACGAAATCCAGGGGGTCGTCCCACACCGGCGTGGCGCGTACCAGCGTGTGCGGTTCCGGGGCCAGGGTGATGACCGCCAGCTCCGCCCGGCCGTGGAGAATTTCTTCGTAGGCCACTTCCGAATCGAGGAACTGAATATCCAGCGCCACCTCAGGGTAGCGTCGGGTGAACTCCCTCAATAGAGGTGGCAGCCGATGCAGGCCGATATGGTGGCTGGTGGCGAGCGTCAGGCGTCCGGTCACTTCGCCGGTCAGGTTGGTCAGGGCGCGGCGGGTGTCATCCAGCACGTTCAGAATCTGATAGGCCCGTGGCAGAAGGGCTCGGCCAGCCTCGGTCAGGCCGACTTCTCGACCGAGCCGATCGAACAGACGCACTTTGAGCTGTTGCTCCAGCCCGGCGATACGCTTGCTGATGGCCGGCTGGGTCAGGTGCAGGCGTTCACCGGCGCCGGAGAAACTGCCGGTCTCGGCGATGGCGATAAAGGCGTTAAGGCTGGCGAGGTCCATGGTCGTCCTGGTCGAATTCCAAATGGTTATGCAAAGCATGAAAAATATGAATTTGAGTTATTTAATGTAGCCTCATAAGATCAGCCTCACAAGCCAAGGGGTTATTGATTCACCAAGACCCAGGGCATAGAAACAAGCTGATGAGGAACCGTCTGATGGCCGGCAAAACGCTCTACGACAAGCTCTGGGATTCGCATTTGGTCAAGCAGCGCGACGATGGTTCGGCGCTGATCTACATCGACCGTCACATCATCCACGAAGTGACTTCGCCGCAAGCCTTCGAAGGCCTGCGTCTGGCCGGGCGCAAGCCGTGGCGCATCGATGCCAATATCGCGACCCCGGACCACAACGTGCCGACCACACCGGAGCGCAAGGGCGGCATCGAAGCCATTGCCGATCAGGTGTCGCGCTTGCAGGTGCAGACCCTTGACGATAACTGTGACGAATACGGCATCGTTGAATTCAAGATGAATGACGTGCGCCAGGGTATCGTCCACGTCATTGGCCCGGAGCAGGGCGCGACCTTGCCCGGCATGACCGTGGTCTGCGGCGACTCCCACACCTCCACCCATGGTGCGTTTGGCGCCTTGGCCCACGGCATCGGCACCTCCGAGGTCGAGCACGTGCTCGCTACCCAGTGCCTGGTCGCCAAGAAAATGAAAAACATGCTGGTGCGCGTCGAGGGCAAGCTGCCGTTTGGCGTGACCGCCAAAGACATCGTCCTGGCCGTGATCGGCAAGATCGGCACTGCCGGTGGTAACGGCCACGCCATCGAGTTCGCCGGCAGCGCCATCCGCGATTTGTCCGTGGAAGGGCGCATGACCATCTGCAACATGTCCATCGAAGCCGGCGCTCGTGTCGGGCTGGTGGCCGCCGATGAAAAAACCGTGGAGTACGTCAAGGGCCGTCCGTTCGCCCCCAAGGGCGCCGAGTGGGACATGGCGGTGCAAGCCTGGAAAGACCTGGTTTCCGATGCCGACGCGAAGTTCGACACCGTGGTCGAACTCGACGCGACGCAAATCAAGCCGCAAGTCAGCTGGGGCACTTCCCCGGAAATGGTCCTGGCCGTGGACCAGAACGTGCCCGATCCTGCCCAGGAGATGGATCTGGTCAAGCGAGACTCCATCGTCCGCGCCCTGAAATACATGGGTTTGAGCGCCAACCAGGCGATCACCGACATTCAGTTGGACCGTGTGTTCATTGGCTCCTGCACCAACTCGCGGATCGAAGACCTGCGCGCAGCGGCGGTGATCGCCAAGGGCCGCAAAGTCGCCTCGACCATCAAGCAGGCCATTGTGGTGCCAGGCTCGGGCCTGGTGAAGGCCCAGGCGGAAGCCGAAGGTCTGGACAAGATTTTCCTCGAGGCCGGTTTCGAATGGCGTGAGCCTGGGTGCTCGATGTGCCTGGCGATGAACCCGGACCGTTTGGAGTCGGGCGAGCATTGCGCCTCCACCTCCAACCGTAACTTCGAAGGCCGTCAGGGCGCCGGTGGCCGTACGCATCTGGTCAGCCCGGCCATGGCCGCCGCCGCCGCCGTCAACGGCCGTTTCGTCGACGTCCGTGAATTGATCTGAAGGAGCGCAGCATGAAAGCTTTTACCCAGCACACTGGTCTTGTCGCGCCTCTGGATCGTGCCAACGTCGACACCGACCAGATCATCCCCAAGCAGTTTTTGAAGTCGATCAAGCGCACCGGTTTCGGCCCGAACCTGTTTGACGAGTGGCGCTACCTGGATGTGGGCCAGCCGTACCAGGACAACTCCAAGCGCCCGTTGAACAAGGATTTCGTCCTCAACGCCGAACGTTACCAAGGCGCCAGCGTGTTGCTGGCCCGCGAAAACTTCGGCTGCGGCTCCAGTCGCGAACACGCGCCATGGGCCCTTGAAGAGTACGGCTTTCGCAGCATCATTGCGCCGAGCTACGCCGACATCTTCTTCAACAACAGCTTCAAGAACGGCTTGTTGCCGATCATCCTGAGCGACGCTGAAGTCGATGAGTTGTTCCAGCAGGTCGAGGCCAACCCCGGCTATCAACTGCAGATCGACCTGGCGGCCCAGACCGTGACCCGTCCTGACGGCAAGGTGTTGCGTTTCGAGATCGATGCATTCCGTAAGCACTGCCTGCTCAACGGTCTGGACGACATCGGCCTGACCTTGCAGGACGGCGAGGCGATTGCCACGTTCGAGGCCAAGCACCGGGCGAGCCAGCCTTGGTTGTTTCGGGATGCTTGATCTTGTGTAAGGCGTGAAGATGCCATCGCGAGCAGGCTCGCTCCCACATTGGATTTGCGCGCTGACAAAATCCCTTGTGGGAGCGAGCCTGCTCGCGATGACGCCAGAACAGACCCAGCCAAAAGGAAGTCCCCATGACCAGCACCGCCCACAGTCAGGTCGTACAAAAGCAATTCGGTGAACAGGCTTCGGCCTATCTGAGCAGTGCTGTGCACGCCCAGGGCACTGAGTTCGCCCTGCTGCAGGCTGAGCTTGCCGGGCGCGGCGAGGCCCGTGTGCTGGACCTGGGCTGCGGCGCTGGGCACGTGAGTTTCCATGTGGCGCCGCTGGCCGGTGAAGTGGTGGCCTACGACCTGTCCCAGCCAATGCTTGACGTTGTAGCTACGGCGGCAGCGGATCGTGGCCTGAGTAACATCACCACGGTGTGCGGCGCCGCCGAACGCCTGCCGTTCGCTGACGCTGAGTTCGACTTCGTGTTCAGCCGCTATTCGGCGCATCATTGGAGCGACCTGGGCTTGGCGCTGCGGGAAGTGCGCCGGGTGCTCAAGCCGGGTGGAGTGGCGGCGTTCATTGATGTCCTGTCACCCGGCATGCCGTTGTTGGACACGTACCTGCAAAGCGTTGAGGTGCTGCGTGACACCAGCCATGTTCGCGATTATTCGGCCGGCGAGTGGTTGCGCCAGGTCAGCGAGGCGGGGTTGCATACCCGCAGCACCACGCGCCAGCGTCTGCGCCTGGAGTACCAGTCGTGGGTCGAGCGCATGCGCACCCCCGAAGTGATGCGTGGGGCGATCCGTGAGCTGCAGCGATCGATGGGTGTTGAGGTGCGTGAATATTTTGAGATTGAGGCCGATGGTTCGTTCAGTACAGACGTACTGGTGCTGTGGGCCGAGCGATAGCACTTTTTCCGGCCAGTCCAAGCGCGGGCCGACAGAGCAAACGAGGAAAACATGAGCAAGCAGATTCTGATTCTCCCAGGCGACGGTATTGGCCCGGAAATCATGGCCGAAGCGGTCAAGGTCCTAGAGCTGGCGAACGACAAGTACGGCCTGGGCTTTGAACTCAGCCACGATGTGATCGGCGGCGCTGCGATCGACAAGCATGGCGTCCCCCTGGCCGATGAAACCCTGGATCGCGCGCGTGCCGCCGATGCCGTACTGCTGGGCGCCGTGGGCGGCCCGAAATGGGACAAGATCGAACGCGACATCCGTCCTGAGCGCGGCCTGCTGAAGATCCGTGCGCAACTGGGCCTGTTCGGCAATCTGCGTCCGGCAATCCTCTACCCGCAACTGGCCGACGCTTCGAGCCTGAAGCCGGAAATCGTTTCGGGCCTGGACATCCTCATCGTCCGTGAACTGACCGGCGGTATCTACTTCGGCGCCCCGCGTGGCACCCGTGAGCTGGATAATGGCGAGCGTCAGGCCTACGACACCTTGCCGTACAGCGAGAGCGAAATCCGCCGTATCGCCCGGGTCGGTTTTGATATGGCGCGGGTGCGCGGCAAAAAACTGTGCTCGGTGGACAAGGCCAACGTCCTGGCTTCCAGCCAACTGTGGCGCGAAGTGGTCGAGCAGGTGGCCAAGGATTACCCGGACATCGAACTGAGCCACATGTACGTCGATAACGCCGCCATGCAACTGGTGCGCGCGCCCAAGCAGTTCGACGTGATCGTCACCGACAATATGTTCGGTGACATCCTGTCCGATGAAGCCTCGATGCTCACCGGCTCCATCGGCATGCTGCCGTCGGCCTCCCTGGATGCCAACAACAAAGGCATGTACGAGCCATGCCACGGTTCGGCGCCGGACATTGCCGGGCAGGGCATTGCCAACCCGTTGGCAACCATCCTGTCGGTGTCGATGATGCTGCGCTACAGCTTCAGTCTCAATGACGCGGCTGATGCCATCGAGAAGGCGGTCAGTGTGGTATTGGATCAAGGTTTGCGCACGGGCGACATCTGGTCGACCGGTTGTACCAAAGTCGGTACGCAGCAAATGGGCGATGCAGTAGTCGCCGCGTTGCGTAATCTGTAATCTTTGCGGCCCACCGCTTCGACGGTGGCCCACTTTTGTATAGGTGTAGTTGCGATGAAACGTGTAGGTCTGATCGGTTGGCGCGGCATGGTCGGTTCCGTGCTCATGCAGCGAATGCTGGAAGAGCAGGATTTCGATCTCATTGAACCGGTGTTTTTCACCACCTCCAATGTCGGTGGCCAGGGCCCGTCCGTGGGCAAGGACACCGGTGCGCTCAAGGATGCCTACAGCATTGACGAGCTCAAGACTCTCGACGTGATCCTGACCTGTCAGGGTGGCGACTACACCAGCGAAGTCTTCCCAAAACTGCGTGAAGCCGGCTGGCAGGGTTACTGGATCGACGCCGCCTCCAGCCTGCGCATGCAGGACGACGCCGTGATCATTCTCGACCCGGTGAACCGCAAGGTCATCGACCAGCAACTGGACGCGGGCACCAAGAACTACATTGGCGGCAACTGCACCGTCAGCCTGATGCTGATGGGCCTGGGCGGCCTGTTCGAGGCCGGTCTGGTGGAGTGGATGAGTGCCATGACCTATCAGGCGGCCTCGGGAGCCGGCGCGCAGAACATGCGTGAACTGATCAAACAAATGGGTGCTACCCACGCCGCTGTCGCCGATGACCTGGCCAACCCGGCCAGCGCCATCCTGGACATCGATCGCAAGGTCGCCGAGGCGATGCGCAGCGATGCGTACCCGACCGAGAACTTCGGCGTGCCGTTGGCCGGCAGCCTGATCCCGTGGATCGACAAGGAACTGCCGAACGGCCAGAGCCGTGAAGAGTGGAAGGCCCAGGCCGAAACCAACAAGATCCTCGGTCGCTTCAAGAGCCCGATCCCGGTGGACGGCATCTGCGTGCGTATCGGTGCCATGCGCTGCCACAGCCAGGCGCTGACCATCAAGTTGAACAAAGACGTGCCGATCGCCGACATCGAAGGGCTGATCAGCCAGCACAACCCTTGGGTCAAGCTGGTGCCGAACAACCGCGAAATCAGCATGCAGGAGCTGAGCCCGACCAAGGTCACCGGCACCTTGAACGTACCAGTGGGTCGTCTGCGCAAGTTGAACATGGGCTCGCAATTCGTCGGTGCCTTCACCGTCGGCGACCAGTTGCTGTGGGGCGCGGCCGAACCGCTGCGTCGCATGCTGCGGATTCTGCTCGAGCGTTGATCGGTCACTGCTGTGAAAGAACCCGTGCCTTGTGAGAGGTGCGGGTTTTTTTATGGGAACGGTGTCGTCCGTGACATCGCCATCGCGAGCAGGCTCGCTCCCACGGTGGATCTTCAGTGGCCACATCACCTGTGGGAGCGAGCTTGCTCGCGATGGGGCCAGTACAACCACTGCAAACTCCCCTGCCAATTGCCTGCATACCCCCCACCCGGTAAAGTGCCGCTCCCCACGTTTTACCTGAGGTAGACCCATGAGCCAGTCCTTTGATATTGCCGTGATCGGCGCCACCGGTACTGTCGGCGAAACCCTTGTCCAGATTCTCGAAGAACGTGACTTCCCGATCGGCAACCTGCACCTGCTGGCCAGCAGCGAGTCGGCAGGAAGCTCGGTGATGTTTCGCGGCAAAAATGTGCGGGTGCGCGAAGTCGACGAATTTGATTTCGGCAAAGTCCAACTGGTGTTTTTTGCCGCCGGCCCGGCGGTGACCCTGAGCTTCGCCCCGCGTGCCACGGCGGCCGGTTGCGCGTTGATTGACCTGTCCGGCGCCCTGCCGCCTGAGCAGGCGCCGCAGATCGTGCCGGAAGCCAACGCCGGGCTGCTGGCGGGTCTGAGCAAGCCGTTTCAAGTCAGCAGTCCCAGTGCGTCGGCGACCGCGCTGGCCGTGGTGCTGGCGCCGCTGCGCCAATGCCTGGCGTTGCAGCGTATCAGCCTGACCGCCAGTCTCGCTGTGTCCGCTCAGGGCCGCGCCGCCGTCAGTGAGCTGGCCCGTCAGACTGCCGAGTTGCTCAATGCACGTCCCCTTGAGCCGAAATTTTTCGATCGGCAAATGGCGTTCAACCTGCTGGCTCAGGTGGGTACCCCGGACGAGCAGGGTCACACGCTGCTGGAAAAGCGTCTGGTGCGTGAATTGCGTCAGGTGCTGGAACAGCCTTCGTTAAAGATTTCCGTCACTTGCATTCAAGCCCCGGTGTTTTTTGGCGATAGCTTTAGCGTGACTGTGCAGGCAGCCAGCGCCGTCGACCTGGCGAAAGTCAACGCAGCCTTGGAGGCGGCACCCGGCATCGAGCTGGTGGAGGCGGGCGATTACCCGACCCCGGTGGGCGATGCGGTAGGGCAGGATGTAGTCTACGTTGGACGTGTGCGCGGGGGGATCGATGACCCGGCGGAACTAAATATGTGGCTGACGTCAGATAACGTACGCAAGGGCGCGGCGCTCAATGCTGTGCAAGTGGCTGAGTTGTTGATAAAAGACCTGCTGTAAAAGATACTTGGCAACAATTTGTCGAATGATTCTAGCTGGGCGCTATGCTTGGCCAGAGTGCTGAAGGCGAACCTCCCTCTCGGGGCTTTTCCCGAGCATGAGTGAAACGATCGCGCGCGCCGTTGCTTCGGGGGGCGCGCAATGCCTTACGGCAGCGGCATCAACACCTTCTCGCTGGCCGAGGAATGTTCAAACAAAGGAAGAGGCTATGGTTCAAGTTCGCAAACTGGTGTTAGCAATAGCGGCCGCCTCGGCGCTGTCCTCCGGTATGGCGCAAGCACTCGGGCTCGGGGAATTGACCCTGAAGTCGCCGCCGAACCAGCCTCTGGTCGCCGAGATCGAGCTGCTCGACGTCCAGCAATTGACCGCCGCCGAAGTCGTGCCGAGCCTGGCCTCGCCCGAGGAGTTTGCCAAGGCCGGAATCGACCGCCAGGCGTTTCTCAATGACCTGACCTTCACCCCGGTAATCAATGCCAATGGCAAGAGCGTCTTGCGGGTGACTTCCAGCCAGCCGCTGTCGGAGCCGATGGTCAAGTTTCTGGTGCAGGTGATGTGGCCCAATGGCCGTCTGCTGCGCGACTACAGCGTGTTGATCGACCCTTCCAAATTCTCCCCCCAGGCGGCTGACGCCGCCCGGACGAAGCCGTCCCAGGTCGTCTCCACGCCGGTGACGGGCGCCACCAAGCCTTCCCAATACACCACCACGCCGCGCGATACACTTTGGGAAATTGCTGCCAAGGTGCGCAACGGCGGGTCGATCCAGCAAACCATGCTGGCGATCCAGGCGTTGAACCCGGACGCATTCATCAACGGCAACATCAATCTGCTCAAGACCGGCAAGGTATTGCGTCTGCCGGACCCGGTGCAAAGCACCGCGTTGCCGCAACCCCAGGCTATCGCTGAAGTGGCTGCGCAGAATGCCGCCTGGCGCCAGGGGCGGCGGGGCGTTGCGCGTTCCGGCCAGCAGCAGTTGGACGGTACCAAGCGTGGTGGCAGTCAAGCTGCACCGGCCCAGGCGGCCGGTCGCGATAATCTGAGTCTGGTCTCCGCCGAGGCCGCGAAGGCCGGCGCCAAAGGCGCTGCCGGCGATGCCCAAGCCCTGAGCAACCAGCTCGCGGTCACCCAGGAAAGCCTCGATTCGGCTCGCCGCGACAATGAAGAGCTCAAAAGCCGCATGGCGGATCTGCAGAGCCAACTGGACAAGCTGCAGCGCCTGATCGAGCTGAAGAACAATCAGCTGGCCAAAATGCAGGCTGATGGTGTCGCCGTACCGCCGCTCGATGAGTCGGCCCCGGCGATGTCGGCAGAATTGACGCCGGACCCAACGGCACAAGCTCCTGCGCCCGCGCCTGAAGCGACGCCGCCCGCGACTCCCGTGGAGCCAGCTCCGGCAGCGTCCAGCGAACAAAAGTACAACGATCTGCTGACCAATCCGATCCTGTTGGGTCTGGTTGGCGGTGGCGCGTTGATCCTGCTGTTGTTGCTGCTGTTGCTGGCCCGTCGCCGCAAGGCGCAACAGGAAGCCGAGAAGCACTTGCGCATGGCCCGAGCCCTCGAGGAGGAGGCTGATTTCTCCCCGGAGCTCGATCTGCCCCCGAGCAGCTTCGAGGGCATTGAAGTTCCACCGCCAAGCGTAAAGCTCGAACCAAAACCCGCTCCCGCGCCAGCGCCCAAGCCAGCCCCGGTGATTGCGCCCGTGATCGTCACGCCGCCGATCGCCGCGCCATTGGTGGCTCCGGCTGCCGAGCGTTCCGACGATGTGTTGGGTCAGGCCCAGTCCCATATTGATCGTGGTCGTTTGAATCAGGCGGCCGATCTGCTTGAGCAGGGCATCAAGGCCGAGCCTCAGCGCAGCGACCTGCGCCTGAAACTGATGGAAGTCTACGGTCAGCAGGGCGACCGCGACGCCTTTGTTGCCCAAGAGCGCCAACTGGTGGCCAACGGCGAAAACTATGCCCAGGTCGAACAGCTCAAAAGCCGTTTCCCGGCCATGGTGGTCGCCACCACTGCCGGTCTGGCCGCCGCGGCAGTCGCTGCCGAGCTGGACGCCCAGTACGTCAAGGATTTGCTGGAAGACACGCCGCCCACCGATGAGGAGCTCGACAGCGCCTTCGACCTGAGCCTTGAGGATCTGGAAGCCGCACCGGCAACGCCTGAGCCAGAGCCTGTCGTCGAGCTGGATGCATTCCCGTCCGATGATGACCTGGACTTCGAATCGTTGCTCAAGCAGCAGACCGAGGCCAATGAAAGCCTGGATGACCTGTCGGAGTTCGACCTTGACCTGGGTGCCGACGCCCCGGCGCCGACGCCGGCCCTGGCCGACGAAGACTTCCTGCTGGACCTGGATGACGACCTCAAGGGCCTGGATGAGCCTGCCGCCCAAACCCCTGTGGTGGCCGACACCCCGTCTGACGACCTTGAGCTGCCGGAAGATTTCGACCTGTCCCTGGCCGATGAAATGGACGAGCAAGACAAACCCAAGGACGCCTTCGAGTCCGAACTGGACGATGTCAATGCCGAGCTTGAGCGCCTGTCCGACAGCCTCGCTCAGCCGACTTTTACTGCTGAAGACGCGTTGGCCAGTGCCGACGATGAGCCGGATTTCGACTTCCTCAGCGGTACCGATGAAGTGGCGACCAAGCTCGATCTGGCCCAGGCCTACATCGACATGGGTGACAACGATGGTGCCCGGGATATCCTCGGCGAAGTCCTCAGCGAAGGCGATGCCACGCAGAAGAGCGAGGCGCAGGAAATGTTGTCGCGCCTGGCCTGAGGTGATCGGGTAAACAAAAGCGGCAGCCGGTGAGGCTGCCGTTTTTGTTTGGGATGGAGTTTAGGGTGGCTGGCGGGCCTCATCGCGAGCAGGCTCGCTCCCACAGAGGTTCTCGGGTATTCACAAATCCTGCGCCCAGCACAAATCCCTTGTGGGAGCGAGCCTGCTCGCGATGGCGCCAGTACATTCAACACATGACCACCGGTTGGACTGGCATCCCATCCCGCCGGCCTTATAATGCCCGCCTTTGCGTACTTCAGCAGGCTGTAATTCCTTGGCAAACATAGACAACCCGGCCGCCGAAATGGCGGCCGACGGCTTTTTCCGGATCGCCCTGGGCGTTGAATATAAAGGCTCGCGCTATCGCGGCTGGCAGCGCCAGGCCTCCGGTGTGGCGACGGTGCAGGAAACCCTCGAAAACGCACTGTCCAAAGTCGCTGATTCGCCCGTGTCGCTGCATTGTGCCGGCCGTACCGATGCCGGCGTGCACGCCTGCGGCCAGGTGGTGCATTTCGACACCCAGGTCGAGCGTTCGATGAAGGCCTGGGTCATGGGGGCCAACATCAACTTGCCTCACGACGTCAGTGTCAGCTGGGCCAAGGCAATGCCGGCGCATTTCCATGCACGCTTCAAGGCCATCGCCCGGCGTTATCGCTACGTGATCTACAACGACCAGATCCGCCCCGCGCATCTGAACGAAGAAATCACCTGGAACCACCGTCCGCTGGACGTTGAGCGCATGGCTGAAGCCGCGCAGTACCTGGTCGGTGTTCATGATTTCAGCGCCTTTCGCGCCGGCCAGTGCCAGGCCAAGTCACCGATCAAAGAGCTGCATCACCTGCGGGTGACCCGCCACGGCAAAATGATCGTGCTCGATATCCGCGCGAGCGCCTTCCTGCATCACATGGTGCGCAACATCGCGGGCGTGCTGATGACCATCGGTGCCGGTGAGCGGCCGGTGGAGTGGATCAAGGAAGTGCTCGAAAGCCGCATCCGGCGTTCCGGTGGCGTGACGGCGCACCCGTTTGGCCTGTACCTGGTGCAGGTCGAATACCACGATGAATTCGAGCTGCCGCAGCGTTACATCGGGCCACATTTCCTCACGGGCTTCTCGGAACTCGACGGCTGACGCCCTGCGCAGCATTTGCTACCATCCGGGACTTTCACGGATTTGCCTGAGGTTTTGACGACATGCCGGCCGTTCGCAGCAAGATTTGCGGGATCACCCGCGTCGAGGACGCGCTGGCGGCGGTGGAGGCTGGTGCCGATGCCATCGGGCTGGTGTTTTATGCCAAGAGCCCGCGCGCGGTGACGGTGCAGCAGGCGAGGGCGATCATCCAGGCCTTGCCTCCGTTCGTGACCCCCGTCGGCCTGTTCGTCAACGCCAGTCGTTGTGAGCTGGGCGAGATACTCGACGCGGTGCCGTTGGCACTGTTGCAGTTTCACGGGGACGAGACGCCCGCCGATTGCGAGGGCTGGCATCGGCCGTACATCAAGGCGTTGCGGGTCAAGGCCGGTGATGACATCGCGGCCAGTTGCGATGCCTTTGCCGGTGCCAGTGGCATACTGCTGGACACCTATGTGGAAGGCGTTCCCGGTGGGACCGGTGAAGCATTCGACTGGTCGCTGGTGCCCCAGGGCCTGAGCAAACCGATTATCCTCGCCGGTGGGTTGACGGCGCAAAACGTGGCCGAAGCCATCCGTCAGGTTCGCCCTTACGCGGTCGATGTCAGCGGTGGGGTAGAGCAAAGCAAGGGCATCAAGGATCCGGCCAGGATTCGTGCGTTCATGGCCGCTGTACGCAGCAGCCAGTAGTCAATGTGACGGCTGGCAGACTGCCGCCGTCCATACCAGCACTGTACAAAGCAGGCAGGCGCCGCCTCCGGGTGGGCCGATAGCGTAGTGGTAGCCGCGGTGCCGCGGTTGCCGGGATGGCTGAGGAGGTTGGGCTGCACGCAGGTCATGCTTCGCGCTGATCGTGGTGGTCCCTCGACCCTCGCCGCACAATGAATTTAGCTCAAGGGCATACGCGGGACCGCGAACCAGAGCGTTCGGGTCACCGGTACTGGAGAAAGAAAGCATGAGCAACTGGTTGGTAGACAAACTGATCCCTTCGATCATGCGTTCCGAGGTGAAAAAAAGCTCGGTGCCTGAAGGTCTGTGGCACAAATGTCCATCCTGCGAAGCGGTGCTGTACCGCCCCGAGCTGGAAAAGACCCTGGACGTTTGCCCCAAGTGCAACCATCACATGCGCATCGGTGCGCGTGCCCGTATCGACATCTTCCTGGATGCCGAAGGCCGTGTTGAGCTGGGTGCCGACCTGGAGCCGGTGGACCGCCTGAAATTCCGCGACGGCAAGAAGTACAAGGATCGCCTGACCGCGGCCCAGAAGCAGACCGGCGAAAAAGACGCCCTGGTGTCCATGAGCGGCACCCTGCTGGGCATGCCGGTGGTGGTTTCGGCCTTCGAGTTCTCCTTCATGGGCGGCTCCATGGGGGCCATCGTCGGTGAGCGCTTCGTGCGTGCCGCCAACCATGCCCTGGAAAACCGTTGCCCGATGATCTGCTTTGCCGCTTCCGGTGGTGCGCGTATGCAGGAAGCGCTGATCTCCCTGATGCAAATGGCCAAGACCTCCGCGGTGCTGGCGCGTCTGCGTGAAGAAGGCATTCCGTTCATCTCGGTGTTGACCGACCCGGTCTACGGCGGCGTTTCCGCCAGCCTGGCGATGCTGGGCGATGTGATCGTTGGCGAGCCGAAGGCGCTGATCGGTTTTGCCGGCCCGCGCGTTATCGAGCAGACCGTGCGCGAAAAATTGCCGGAAGGCTTCCAGCGCAGTGAGTTCCTGCTGGAGCACGGCGCCATCGACATGATCATCCACCGCCAGGAGTTGCGTCCGCGTCTGGGCAATCTGCTGGCGCAACTGATGGGCCTGCCGACCCCGAAATTCGTCGCCGCCCCCATCGAGCCGATCGTGGTTCCGCCGGTGCCAGCGAACATATGACCCAACGTACCCTGGGCGATTGGCTTGCCTACCTTGAGCAGTTGCATCCGTCAGCCATCGACATGGGGCTGGAGCGCTCGCAAGCGGTAATGTCCCGCATGGGACTGGCCAAGCCGGCGCCCCGGGTCATCACCGTTACCGGCACCAATGGCAAGGGTTCGACCTGCGCCTTCGTGGCCTCGCTGTTGCGGGCCCAGGGGTTGAGCGTAGGTGTCTACAGTTCGCCGCACCTGTTGCGCTACAACGAGCGGGTGCAGATCAACGGCGTCGAAGCCTCTGACGCCGAGTTGTGCGAAGCCTTTGCTGCGGTGGAAGCCGGGCGGGGCGAGATTTCCCTTACCTATTTCGAGATGGGCACCCTGGCGGCGTTCTGGCTGTTCGCGGGTGCCGGTCTTGATGCCGTGGTGCTTGAAGTCGGCCTGGGTGGCCGGCTTGATGCTGTCAATCTGGTGGATGCGGACGTTGCGCTGGTCACCAGCATCGGTGTGGACCATACCGATTACCTGGGTGACACCCGTGAGTCCGTCGCCTTCGAGAAAGCCGGCATCTTCCGCCCGGGCGCGCCTGCGCTCTGTGGTGACCTCAATCCCCCTCAACCGTTGCTGGACAAGGTCCGCGAGTTGGGCTGTCCGTTCTTTCTGCGAGGGCGGGATTTCGACCTGGCAATGACTGAGCAGCATTGGCAATGGCGGGGCAGTGACGCCCGGGGCAATCCGGTGGAGTTGCGCGATTTGCCGCTGCTGGAGCTGCCGATGGAGAACGCCGCGCTGGCGCTCCAGGCCTACCTGTTGCTGGACCTGCCATGGCATGCCGGGCAAATTATCGAAGCGTTGCAAGCGACTCGCGTCGTCGGTCGTCTCGATCGCCGCCAGTTCGATTGGCACGGCAAGCGCCTGAATCTGTTGCTTGATGTCGGCCACAACCCTCATGCGGCGCAGTATCTGGCCGAGCGCTTGGCGCGGCGGCCGGTAGCCGGGCGCCGCCTGGCGGTATTTGGGCTGCTTGGCGACAAGGATCTGGATGGCGTTGTCGATGCGTTGGGTGCTAGTGTCCAGCATTGGGCGGTAGCACCGCTGGATTCACCGCGCTCGCGCCCGGCTGCCGAGCTACGGGAAGCCTTGCAGCGTCGCGGCGCTTGCGTAGAGACTTATGACAGCGTGGCCGCGGCGCTGGAAGGGCAGTGCGCCCTGGCGACGGTCGACGATGAGATCCTGCTGTTCGGATCATTTTTTTGTGTTGCCGAGGCCCTTCAATGGCTGGCCCGGCGCTCCACGGAGGAAGCTGCAGATGGCATTGCTGGATAAAGCGTACAAGCAGCGCATGGTCGGGGCCCTGGTATTGGTGGCCTTGGCGGTGATTTTCCTGCCGATGCTGTTTTCTCGTCAGGATGAGCAGCGCCAGGTTACGGTCGACGCTCCGGCTGCCCCCCAGGCGCCGTCTGTCGCGCCCGTGCAGGTCGAGCCGGTGCTGGTGCCTGAACCTGAAGCGCTACCCCAGGAACCCGTTCCGAGCGACGAGGAGCTGGCCGAGCAACCTGCGCCTTCCCTGTCGATCGAGCCTGCGCCGGCGGCACCCGCCACGGCAGCGCCGGCTCCGAGCAAGCCGGCAGTCGCTCCAGCCCCGGCAGCACCGGTGGCCAAGCCGGCCCCGACCCAACCGATTACCCCAGCCCCGGCCAAGCCGGATACCACGCAAAGCCGCGTGGACGCCAACGGTCTGTCGGTCAGTTGGTCCGTTCAGTTGGCCAGCCTGAGCAATCGTGAGAGTGCCGAAAAACTGCAGAAAACCCTACGCAGCCAGGGCTACAACGCCTATATCCGCACCGCCGATGGCAAGAATCGCGTATTTGTGGGGCCGCTGATCGAGCGTGCCGAGGCTGATCGGCTGCGGGACCTGCTCAGCCGCCAGCAGAACCTCAAGGGTTTTGTGGTGCGTTTTCAGCCTGAGCGCGGTTGACGGCGGTTTGCCTGATTTGAATCACACTGACAATCGCAGCTTACCGACAGCTCTGGCCTCTGCTAAAATGCGCCGCCTTATCCGTCTGTAGGCTGCACCGTGCCATTTACCTGGGTTGACTGGGCGATCGTTGCAATCGTCGCCATCTCCGCATTGATCAGTCTGAGCCGCGGCTTCGTCAAGGAAGCCCTCTCGCTGCTGACCTGGATCATCGCGGGGGTCGTAGCCTGGATGTTTGGTGGTTCGTTGTCCCAGTACCTCGCCGGATACATTGAAACTCCGTCGGCCCGCGTGATCGCGGGCTGTGCCATCTTGTTTATCGCCACCTTGCTGGTCGGCGCAATGATCAACTACCTGATCGGCGAACTGATTCGCGTCACCGGGCTTTCCGGGACGGACCGGTTCCTGGGCATGGCCTTCGGCGCGGCGCGTGGCGCGTTGCTGGTGGTCGTGGCTGTCGGGCTATTGAGCCTGGGGCCGGTACAGCAGGATACGTGGTGGCAGGAGTCCCGGCTCGTGCCACAATTTCTATTGGTCGCAGACTGGTCCAAGAACCTGATCCTGGGTTGGAGCAGTCAGTGGCTTGCCAGCGGTATCAGCGTACCCGCTGAAATACCGTTCAAGGAACAACTCTTGCCGATGGCCAAAACGCCGCAGTGAGTGTTGTTCAGTTCAGATCCATTAAGTAGGGGTTGTGTCGCATGTGTGGCATCGTCGGTATCGTCGGTAAGTCGAACGTCAATCAGGCGCTGTATGACGCGCTAACCGTGCTCCAGCACCGCGGCCAGGACGCTGCCGGTATCGTGACCAGCCATGACGGCCGGTTATTCCTGCGCAAGGACAACGGGCTGGTGCGTGACGTGTTCCATCAGCGTCACATGCAGCGCCTGGTCGGTCACATGGGCATTGGCCATGTGCGCTACCCAACAGCGGGCAGCTCGACTTCGGCCGAAGCCCAGCCGTTCTACGTCAACTCGCCGTACGGCATCACGTTGGCGCACAACGGCAACCTGACCAACGTCGAGCAGTTGGCCAAGGAGATCTACGAATCGGACCTGCGCCACGTCAATACCAACTCCGACTCGGAAGTGATGCTCAACGTCTTCGCCCATGAACTGGCCCAGCGCGGCAAGCTGCAGCCTACCGAAGAAGATGTGTTCGCCGCTGTGACCGACGTGCATAACCGCTGCGTCGGCGGCTACTCGGTCGTGGCGATGATCACCGGTTACGGCATCGTCGGTTTCCGCGACCCCCATGGCATCCGCCCGATCGTGTTCGGCCAGCGTCACACCGACGAAGGCGTCGAGTACATGATTGCCTCGGAAAGCGTGTCCCTGGACGTGCTGGGCTTCACCCTGATTCGCGACCTGGCCCCGGGCGAAGCGGTCTACATCACCGAAGACGGCAAGTTGTTCACCCGTCAGTGCGCGACCAACCCGAGCCTGACTCCGTGCATCTTCGAGCACGTCTACCTGGCGCGCCCGGACTCGATCATCGACGGCATCTCGGTCTATAAGGCCCGCCTGCGCATGGGCGAGAAACTGGCCGACAAGATCTTGCGCGAGCGGCCGGACCACGACATCGACGTGGTCATCCCGATCCCGGACACCAGCCGCACCGCGGCCCTGGAGCTGGCGAACCACCTGGGCGTCAAGTTCCGCGAAGGCTTCGTGAAGAACCGTTACATCGGCCGTACCTTCATCATGCCCGGCCAGGCCGCGCGGAAAAAATCGGTACGCCAGAAGCTCAACGCCATCGAACTGGAATTTCGCGGCAAGAACGTGATGCTGGTGGATGACTCCATCGTGCGCGGAACCACGTGCAAGCAGATCATCCAGATGGCCCGTGAAGCCGGTGCCAAGAACGTATACTTCTGCTCGGCGGCGCCGGCCGTGCGTTATCCGAACGTCTACGGCATCGACATGCCGAGCGCCCACGAGCTGATCGCCCACAATCGCACTACCCAGGAAGTGGCCGACCTGATCGGCGCCGACTGGCTGATCTATCAGGACCTGCCGGACCTGATAGAAGCGGTGGGTGGTGGCAAGATCAAGATCGAGCAGTTCGACTGCGCAGTGTTTGACGGCAAGTACGTCACCGGTGACGTCGATGAGGCCTACCTGAACAAGATCGAGAACGCTCGTAACGATGCGTCCAAGGCCAAGACCCAGGCGGTCAGCGCGATCATCGATCTGTACAACAACTGAGTGACAAGCCGGCCCTGAGGGGCCGGTTTGCGTTTAATGACTACAGGAGCGACAGCATGAGTCAGGATTGGGATGCCGGTCGGCTGGACAGCGACCTTGAGGGTGTAGCGTTCGATACCCTGGCGGTCCGCGCCGGTCAGCACCGCACGCCGGAAGCCGAGCATGGCGATCCGATGTTCTTCACGTCCAGCTACGTGTTCCGTACCGCTGCCGATGCGGCGGCCCGGTTTGCCGGCGAGGTGCCGGGCAACGTCTACTCGCGCTACACCAACCCCACCGTGCGGGCTTTCGAAGAGCGCCTCGCTGCTCTGGAAGGTGCCGAGCAGGCTGTGGCCACCGCCACCGGCATGGCGGCGATCATGGCCGTGGTCATGAGCTTTTGCAGCGCTGGCGACCACGTGCTGGTGTCGCGCAGTGTCTTCGGCTCGACCATCAGCCTGTTCGAAAAGTACTTCAAGCGTTTCGGCGTGGAAGTCGATTACGTGCCCCTGGCGGACTTGTCCGGTTGGGATGCGGCAATCAAGCCCAATACCAAGATGCTGTTTGTCGAATCGCCGTCCAACCCCCTGGCCGAGCTGGTGGACATCGCCGCGTTGGCGGAAATCGCCCACGCCAAGGGCGCCATGCTGGTGGTCGATAACTGCTTCTGCACGCCGGCGTTGCAACAGCCACTGAAGCTGGGTGCCGACGTGGTGGTGCATTCGGCGACCAAGTTCATCGACGGCCAGGGTCGTTGCATGGGCGGCGTGGTGGCCGGTCGTGGCGAGCAGATGAAAGAAGTGGTGGGCTTCCTGCGCACCGCCGGGCCGACCTTGAGTCCGTTCAACGCCTGGATCTTCCTCAAAGGCCTGGAAACCCTGGGCCTGCGTATGAAAGCCCATTGCGCCAACGCCCAACTGCTGGCTGAGTGGCTGGAGCAGCAGGATGGCATCGAGAAAGTGCACTACGCCGGCCTCAAGAGCCATCCGCAACATGACCTGGCCGCGCGTCAGCAGCGCGGTTTCGGTGCGGTGGTGAGCTTCGAGGTCAAAGGGGGCAAGGAGGGCGCCTGGCGCTTCATCGACGCCACCCGGTTGATTTCCATCACCGCCAACCTGGGTGACAGCAAAACCACCATCACTCACCCAAGCACCACCTCCCACGGTCGCCTGACGCCCCAGGAGCGTGAAGCAGCGGGCATCCGCGACAGCCTGATCCGCGTCGCGGTGGGTCTGGAGGACGTGGCTGACCTGCAAGCCGATCTGGCCCGTGGGTTGGCCGCCTTGTGATCGAGCTGGCAACGCCGCACGGCGGCACTCATGGCCGGGTAGCACTGGTGACAGGCGCCGCGCGGGGTATCGGCCTGGGGATTGCCACCTGGCTGATCTGTGAAGGCTGGCAGGTGGTGCTGACTGACCTGGATCGTGAGCGCGGCTCCAAGGTCGCCAAGACGCTGGGGGAGAACGCCTGGTTCATCACCATGGACGTGGCGGACGAGACGCAAGTCGCCACGGGAATCGCCGAGGTGTTGGGCCAGTTTGGGCGGCTTGACGCGCTGGTGTGCAACGCGGCCATCGCCGATCCCCACAACATCACCCTGGAAAGCCTGGATCTGGCCTACTGGAATCGGGTCCTGGCGGTGAACCTGGGTGGTCCCATGCTGCTGGCCAAGCATTGTGCTCCTTACCTGCGTGCCCACAATGGCGCCATCGTCAACCTGGCCTCGACCCGTGCCGCACAATCAGAACCCGACACCGAAGCCTATGCGGCAAGCAAGGGCGGCTTGCTGGCCTTGACCCATGCCTTGGCGATCAGCCTTGGGCCGGAGATCCGGGTCAATGCTGTCAGCCCCGGCTGGATCGACGCACGGGACCCGTCCCAGCGTCGCGCGCAGCCGCTCAGCGATGCCGATCATGCTCAGCATCCGGCAGGCAGGGTAGGCACGGTGGAGGATGTAGCGGCGATGGTGGCGTGGCTGTTGTCGCGCAATGCCGGTTTTGTCACGGGCCAGGAGTTCGTGGTGGACGGCGGCATGACCAAGAAAATGATTTATGAGTGAGAGCGGTTGTGCGTGCCGCTTGAACTGTTTTGAAAAAACTTCAACCCTGCTATTGACTTAGCTTCGGTACCTGCGTAAATTTCGCGGCCTCAACGAAGCAAAGGGTGATTAGCTCAGCTGGGAGAGCGTCTGCCTTACAAGCAGAATGTCGGCGGTTCGATCCCGTCATCACCCACCATGTTTTACGAGAGTTTTGCGAAAGCAAGACGGAAGCTGTCAAAAGCCTCCACCGACGCGCAGCGGTAGTTCAGTCGGTTAGAATACCGGCCTGTCACGCCGGGGGTCGCGGGTTCGAGTCCCGTCCGCTGCGCCATATTTTCCGAAGCAGGTTCGCCTGGTTCGAGATCCAAACCCAAGAGGTTGGATCAGACGAGTTAACTGGACGCAAGTCCATAGCGATACGCAGCGGTAGTTCAGTCGGTTAGAATACCGGCCTGTCACGCCGGGGGTCGCGGGTTCGAGTCCCGTCCGCTGCGCCATATCTGCTTCGAGGCCCACTGAACGCCTTGAAGCTAAGAAGAAAGCTGAAAAGCTACTTCTAGTCGATAGCAAAGACCCTGGTCGAAAGACCGGGGTTTTTTGTTTTCGGGATAATGACACTGAAAGGTTGGAACGCGCCCGTGGCGAGGGAGCTTGCTCCCGCTGGGCTGCGCAGCAGCCCTTTTCTATGAAGTCGTCCGACGAGTCTCAGAACCCAAGCCTATCCCGCAGCCCGTAATACCAAGCCCCCATCGCCGCAAACGGCGTACGCAACAACTGACCGCCGGGGAAGGGGTAGTGGGGCAGGTCCGCAAACGCATCGAAACGCTCAGCCTGGCCACGCAGCGCCTCGGCCAGGACCTTGCCCGCCAGGTGCGTATACGTCACGCCATGGCCGCTGCAGCCCTGGGAATAATAAATGTTGTCCCCCAGGCGCCCGACCTGCGGAAGGCGCGATAGCGTCAGCAGGAAGTTTCCCGTCCAGGCGTAGTCGATCTTCACGTCCTTGAGCTGCGGGAAGGCCTTGAGCATCTTCGGACGAATGATCGCTTCAATATTCGCCGGATCCCTCGCGCCATACACCACGCCGCCGCCGAAAATCAGACGCTTGTCGCCCGTGAGTCGGTAGTAATCGAGCAAGTAGTTGCAGTCTTCAACGCAATAGTCCTGAGGCAGCAGGCTGCGAGCCAGCTCATCGCCCAGCGGCTCGGTAGCAATCACCTGTGTACCGCAAGGCATGGACTTGGCTGCCAGCTCCGGCACCAGATTGCCCAGATAAGCATTACCCGCCACGATGATGAACTTGGCCCTGACCTTGCCCTGCGGCGTATGCACAACCGGGCTGGCGCCACGCTCGATGCGCACCGCCGGCGACTGCTCATAAATCACCCCGCCAAGAGACTCCACCGCCGCCGCCTCACCGAGGGCCAGGTTCAGCGGATGAATATGCCCACCGCTCATGTCCAGCATCCCGCCCACATACTCCTCGCAGGCCACCACCTCGCGAATACGCCGCTGATCGAGCAACTCAAGCTGGGTATGCCCGAAACGCTCCCACAAACGCTTCTGCGACTCCAGATGGCCCATTTGCTTGGCGGTAAGGGCAGCGAATACTCCGCCATCCTTCAAATCACACTGAATCTGATACTTCGCCACCCGCTCGCGAATGATCCGACCGCCCTCGAACGCCATATTGCCCAGCAACTGCGCCTGCTGAGGCCCGACACTGCGCTCGATCACGTCGATGTCGCGGCTGTAACTGTTAACGATCTGCCCGCCATTACGACCCGAAGCCCCAAAGCCGACCTTTGCCGCCTCAAGGACCGTGACCTTGAAACCGTTCTCCAGCAGAAACAGCGCAGAGGACAGGCCGGTGTAACCAGCGCCGATCACGCAAACATCCGTTTCGACATCATCCTGCAGGGCAGGGCGAGCTGGAACCGGATTGGCCGACGCGGCGTAATAAGATTCTGGATACGGTGTGTTCGCCATTCTGCAACCTCTGTTTTATATTTTTTACGAATGCGCCGATCCTACCCGAGATAAAAATCAGCCGCCAGCCACCGCCAAATCTTCGGCGCTTTGGCGAAATTAAATATTTTGCATATTCATAGGGTTAGGTGAAAAAAAGGTATTGACACCCCTTCGGAATTCCGTAGAATGCCGCCTCACAGCAGGCACGTAGCTCAGTTGGTTAGAGCACCACCTTGACATGGTGGGGGTCGTTGGTTCGAGTCCAATCGCGCCTACCAAACAAAATCCGCTCTGCTGGGCGGTCTAGAAGGGTCAACCGAGAGGTTGGCCCTTTTTTGCGTCTGGGGTTTGGGGAGGCTTGTTATAGTGGAAGCCACTGATAGCCGATACGCGGGCTTTTTCGCTACTCAACGGCCATTGGCGATATCTGCTTCGGCCTCGCCAATCAGATCGTCGAGAGATACTCGAACAGGTGTTTCGTTGGCGTCGAGACGTGCCTTGACCAGGTGTACGAGTTCCAGTTCGTCCAGGCGCTCGACCATCGCCTCATAGACATTCGCCGGGACCATGTAGCCCACAACGTGGTTGTGGTTCAGCACGGCCACAGGTAAGCCATTGGTGCTGCTCAAGGCGGAAGATGGGTTCTTCATGAGTTCAGATACGCTGACGGCCACATCGGCAAGAATATTTTGCATGGATATGACTCCTGAATAGGTCTTTATTCTGGTCTTTTTATTCTGGAGTGACCACTGCCCAGAATCTCCATGCCAGGCCCAAGTCCAGTCAAACCACGGGGCATCGATCAGTCCGTCGTGCGTATGCCGCTGGCGTATTTGCTCCGCTACCTTCTTCACCAGTGAGCATCCCGACGCTTAGTTTTCGTCCTTGCTGATTTATGTCAAAAGCGGGCGACTTATGAGTCGCCCGCTTTTTGTAGGTCTCAGTTTCTAAAAGCAAGGACTCGGTCCGATTGTCTACCGCTTGCGCTGACATCAATCCGCAGTAGAAAAGGACAGATTTATTTTTACTTCGCTGCGCTGAGAGTTTTCATCGAATGTATTCGCTTGGATCAACTGGCAGCCGGCTAGAAAATAAATCTATCCCCTTTTAGCCCGTCCCCTTTCAGCCCTTCGCACGGCCCGGCCCAGCGCCGAGCTTCTTGTTTGTGGTGAGTACCTACTCTGCTATCGTGGTGCCCCTAGATCGAAATGGAAGCATCAAAGAATGGATTCATGGATGACTGTGGCCGTCGCCATCATGGTGTCGATCAGCGCTCAAGCGGTAGCGGAAGATAAGGGCTCGTATCAAAACTCGATGATGATGATAACGCTGGCACCTACCTTCCTTCTTGCAGGAACGACTGGGCTCTCTCTGCAGGCTACAAAGAACTTCAAGCCTGCCAAGGCTGATGCGCTCGCGTTTATGGGTTCAGATGGCGAGATCCGGGGTGCACAGTTCGAACAGGCTTGCCGATATTACCGCGCGACCTACACGTCACCTCTGATGTCTGATATGCAACTTGCTCAGGCAATCGCGACGTCCTATTGAAGAAAGATTGGGAAGAGCTGCACAGTTGTTTACTAAAGCGGACCTGGTTTCACTAACGATATGGAAATCTCATGAATAAAGTCATCACAATTTTCGCTATCTTCGCTCTTACCGGCTGTGCCTATCAGAAATCCCAGTACGTTCTGGACATAGAAAACGCGCCAGTGCCGACGACTCCTGAAGCAACGACCAGCGAGTGTGCTCGCATCTACGATGAAATCGATAAGAATAACCAAGCTATGGCTCGCAGCTACCAAGACGGTAGCTTCACCATGAAGGCTCAGAACGAAAAAGATGCGCGTAACGAGGCGTTATCCATTCGGACATTCAAGATAGGCTGCCCTCGACGGTAACGGCTTTCTCCTGAACCCCAGCTGTGAGGTGGAGGAAACGGGACATACCACGATTATGAATCGGGCCGATTACAAGAGGCCCCAAAACCGTGGCCTTTTCCCAGTTTTACCCCTGACCCTATGGCAAAGGGCAAGCCCTGTTATGCGGCTCGTAGTGGCGAAGTAATGGTGCTAAATTCTATGCATTCAGCATGTATGAATCGCCTGACGAGGCGGGGAGATATAGGCCCCACGATCTACTCGCGTCGGTCAGCCAAATCGGCACAACCCAGGAACTCGCAATCACAGGAAGTGGACCATGAAAATCATCACCCTAGTACTGGCAGCAATTATTGCAGTCACCTCTGTATCCGCAATTGCTCATGGTGGCCGTACGGACAAGCAGGGCTGTCATAACGACAAGAAAGCTGGAACACGCCACTGCCATTGACCCGAACAGCACCGGGATCTGAAGAGGCTGCGGTCTTCTCAAGTGGATGGGCGTCGATCTGATCCCGTCTGTCGCGCGAATGTCGGAAGCCGGGCAGGAAAGACGAGGCCAATTGGAAAAGGGGGGACAGATATATTTCGCCGCGCTGAAAACCCTTTGTTTTGGCTGGTTCGGGAAAAAACTGGCTGCCGTTAAGTTTTCGGAAGGCGGAAGACGGGACCCGCGAGTTGACCGCGACCGCTGTCAGTTTTCAAGAATTGTGCGTGCATCCTGCCTCCGGCATAGGAATCCTCGAGATTGTGGAAAAATGTGCATTGATCAACTACAAGTAAATAGTTGGACAGTTACGTTTAACGTATGGATTGATCGATTGGCTTTCCAATGAAAGGGAGTTCATATGGCATATGAAGGTGTCACTCGAGAAAAGTTTTTTTCTATTTTTCCTAAGCTTGAGATACAAAAGGTGAGTCATAGTTGCTGGGCTGCGAGCTTTTCAGTGCTTATGCGATTAAATGATGTTCAGGTCTCGGAGCAGGCTGTAATTGGTTTCTATCCTGAATGGGTTCACGACGGGATAACTTTTCATCAGTTAGAAGAGCTGGCCAAATATTACAATACCTATCACTTTTCAAAGGAAACTGGACTTGTGCATGGGGCAAGAGAGCTTAAAGCTTATGCAAAGCTGGAGCCTATTTTGCAGTATGCAAGCCAATATTCAGGGTTCTTGGTGTTTGTTGAATCTCACTACGTGGTCGTATTGGGATATGATGATTCTGCTAATACAATCGATTATTATGACCCTTGGTTGGGCGTTATTGAGACGTGTGCCCTAGGATATTTTTTGGCATGGGGTACTCAGCAAACATTAGTTGTTGCAAAAGATTGATTCTTTCGTAATCAAAGCGAATAACGGGGCAGGTCACGATTTGAGACAGGTGGGTGATCAGAGACGAAGAATTGTGGTCTGGCCCTCCAGTTCTCTCTCCTTCGCCAAGAGGCAGGAGCGGCAGTTCTCCATTTTGAAGCAGGTGTTCCGGTTGGCGAAGTATTCGCACTGAAGCTGATGCAACACGCCCTGAGGAAGGGTTAACCAATGCCAAAGAAACATCAGGAAAGCAAAGCAGCGACGGCTGCTGACATTGAACGCTCTATCCAGGCACTGAACAAAATGGCTGAACGCCTCTGGGGTGATGGTCGGGAAGCTGAGGCCAAAGCTCTGCTCGATGCCTTGGATGCTTTAAACCGGGCGCTCGATAGGATCAGGATTGGGGAGAGCCGCAGGGTTCTTCATTGAGGCGTGAAGGAAAATGGGATACCTCCCACAATATGAAACGGGACGATTCCAAGGGGCCAAATCGTGGTCGGTCCCCGGTTTTCTACCTGACGCATTAATCGAAGGATATGGAATGCTCATCGTCTTCAGCGGCCTTCCCGGCACCGGAAAAACGACTATCGCCAATGATCTCGCCGCGACAACAGGCGCCATGTACCTGCGGATCGATACTATTGAGCAGGCGATTCGAAACTCGGGCGCTCTTGCGCAAGATGTGGGGCGCAGTGGTTACATGGTCGCCAATGAGCTTGCGCGGAGTAATCTTCGTTTGGGCCGCACGGTCATTGTTGATTGTGTCAATCCCGTCCTCGAAAGCCGGATCGCGTGGAGCGAAATCGCCTCACAGGCCAGTGTCCGATTAGCAAATATCCAAGTGGTCTGTTCCGATAAAGATGAACATCGACGCCGGGTCGAAACAAGGATGGTTGATGTTCCAGGGCTGACTCCACCAACCTGGCAATCGGTACTGGATCATGAATATGAGCCATGGGATGAAGCTTCGTTTTGCATAGACACAGCCTTGGTCTCTCCGGTGCAAGCGGTCTCGATGATCATCGACCGATTCCTGTCCCGTGAGTAACGTCGGCGCGCGGCGCAGTCCACTCAGAACTCCGTGTCCAGCGCCAACGCTCCCTGAATCCACCGATCCAAACTCCGGTTTTTTCAGTACCTGCCGTTCATCCATTGCCCGGCACTTGCAGTTGCCCAGACATCTCTGATGTTTAAGCGTGGAAATCCCTCGCGTCAGAACGGAGAGCCAACATGGAAATCGACGAGAATGCCCCTGGGAACAAATCCCAGCAGGACGTAACCCGTGGCACCGATAATGAAACAGGCCACGATCCCAAGAAGGACGGCCCCGAGGTTCCATTGCCGGCGGATGATGAGGCTCCTGTCGAGGAGGATATGTCTGATGTGGAGGCCGCCGATTCGGTGGCCAGTGAGCATCCCGACGCTTAGCTTTCGTCCTTGCTGATTTATGGCAAAAGCGGGCGACTTATGAGTCGCCCGCTTTTTGTAGGTCTCAGTTTCTAAAAGCAAGGACTCGGTCCGGTTGTCTACCGCTTGCGCAGACATCAATCCGGGGATCTGCTTGATCTTGCGCGAAAAAATGATGCTGGTATGGTGGCGCCTCGTTTAAATCAGCGTTCAAGAGGGATCTTCTATGCACTCATTTTTCGCCAAGACCTTTGGGGGTCTTACTACCAGCTACTACATCCGCCAATTCCTTTTTGGGCTGGTGTTCGCTGTGATGATCATCTCTTTGGCGGCCAATGGCCCTGGGGGAATCGGTGCCAAGCCTGGGCTGATTGTGTTGGCGGTCATCAACTCATTGCTCTATCCGTATTCTCGGTTCGTCTACGAAAGCGTTGTTGGCTACATCATGGGTAACAACGTTTTCTTCGTGAATGCGCTGTTCATGCTGATAGTGAAGGTTTTCACCATGGCGATGTGCTGGTCGTTGGCGATTTTCATAGCACCGGTGGGGCTGGCGTATCTGTTCTGGCGTAATAGCCGGTCGGCGGTTGAGTAAGTCAGCAGTTCAGTGCGTTCGCAGTGATAACTGACGAGAATGGCTAAAGGAAGCCCTACATTGAATCGTAGGGCTCCCTATGACTTCTTTGTTGACACGGTTCCTGTCTTGCGGCCCTGGGTTGTTCAAGTGACGCAGCAAATATTTTAAGAGGCCATCTCTTGTCGAACGTAGAATCTCGCCTGCATGAACTAAAGCTCAATCACATCTACGACGGCTTCAAACAGCTGCTCCCCATTTCTCTGTTCGTCGTTGTATTCGGCGTCGCCTTTGGCCTGGCCGCAGCGCAGTCGGGGTTGAGTGATGTTTCAGCCGTGCTCATGAGCACGCTGGTATTCGCCGGCGCTTCTCAATTTGCTGCGCTGGATCTGTGGGGCCAACAGGTCCCGGTCGTTCCGTTGATGATCACCGTCTTTGCCATCAACGCCCGGCACCTGTTGATGGGCGCCACGCTCTACCCATGGCTACGGGAGCTGCCGGTTGCCAAGCGTTATGGGGTGATGCTGGTGGTCTCGGACGCCAACTGGGCCATGGCGATGCAAGCGTTCAGCCGTGGAAAACCTGGGCTGGGGCTTTTATTTGGCGGTGGCATCGCGCTCTGGGTTGCCTGGATCCTGGGCAGTTGGCTGGGGCTGCACTTTGGCAGCGCCATTGAAGACCCGGTCAGTTTCGGGCTCGACATGGTGATGGGGTGTTTCCTGTTGGCGATGGTCGTGGGCGGGAAGAAGAACCTGCGCATGCTCATCATCTGGACGGTGGCGGCCTGTTCATCGCTGTTGGCCTACTGGTATCTGCCGGCTAACAGTCATGTCGTGGTGGGGGCTTTGGCGGGAGGTATTCTGGGCGCGTTGTGGATGGAGAAAAAACAATGAATATCGACACGGCGGGCCATGGCACCCTGATGATCATCCTGATCATGGCCATCGTGACGTTGGCGACCCGCTGGGGCGGTGTTTTCGTGATGTCATTCGTGCCGATCAACTATCGGGTGCAGCAATTCATCACGGCAATGTCCGGCTCGGTATTGGTGGCCGTGCTCGCCCCGTTGGCGATCGAGGGTGACAACGGCGCGCGCCTGGCTTTGCTGAGCACCGCAATCATCATGGTGATCGTGAAGAAACCTCTGCCGGCGATTGCGGCCGGGATACTTGCAGCCGCTTTGGTCAGGCAGTTCTGAAACCATGTCGCCCGCTCACAAGCGGGCGATGAATTCCAAGTAACACAGGTCAGAAGTTCAGGGCCAATGCCTCCCCAAACGAGTGGTCCTGAACGCCGGCCATGAAGTGTAGTGGCATCTTCTGTTTCGCCTCGACCGGCGCAATGTCAAAACTACCGACTATTTGACTGTGAAGTGCACGTAGCCGTATCGACTCTTCTTCCTTTGCCTTTGCCATTCTCGCGTGGTTCGCTGCGATTTCATTGAGAGTTGACACGGTACATCTCCGGTGACTGACCAGCAGTGATAAGACGGCCGCCGCGTCAGGGTTACGTCGCCCTGGGGCTGCCATGACAAGTCGGTGCAAACCCTGAGCCAGACGTGGCGGCGAAATGCGCGTCACCTTCCATTAGCGACGAATGGTGGGCACCGGGAAACTCTAACCGCCCACAGATGAATATTTAAAGACGCGGGCGACTTCTCAAGCGTCTGTGTCGGCGCCATAGCCGGCCGGCATGCCTGCCGTCTTGCTGAAGAACGCGACCCCGGTGATGCCGATCAGGCTGGTGGCAAGCGCCAGCAGCAGGATCACCTGCTGCGTTCCGACGGGCGCTGCCAGCAGTGCGACCAGCAGCCCCGCCAAGGGCTGTGACAGGTTGTTGAGCAGGGTAATGACGCCGACGGTCTTGCCAAAATCCTTGGCTGGAATGACCTGCTGGCGAATGCTGCGCATGTAGACGTTGAACATCTTGTCGAAGCCGACGATCAGCAGAAATCCGACGACGTAACCCCACACTGTCGGGCTGAATGCTGTGATGAAGGCGCCGGCGGCGATCAGCGTGTAAGACACACTGCCCAAGACTCTCAAGGGCAAGGTCACCCGCGCCAGGAAGAACAGAATGATGATAGTGGTCACGGCCCCGGCTGCCTGTAACCAGGCGTAGTAGTCCTTGCCGGCGCTGTACTCGCCGATCACCATGGCCGCCGAGGTGGCGAGGGTGACGCCGATGATCAGGTTGACCCCTGCGGCCAGGCCGATGATTTTTTTCAGCTCGGCCAGGTTGCGGATGTGACCGAAGGCAATGCGCAGCGGGTTCAGCCAGACGTCGTGATGTTGCTCGAAGGTTTCCAGCGTAACCGCGCTGGTGCGCTGCCAGAACAGCATGGCCAGGTCCGCCAGCAGGAACAGTACGGCAATCGCCAGCACCACCCAGTGCCAGGCCCATACCTCCAGCATCAGCGCGGCGATCAGCGGGCCCAGCACCAGCCCGGTCTGGTCGGCGATCTGCGAGTACGACAAGGTCTTGGTGTAGGTGTAATGCTTGAAGATGTAGGGCATCACCACTTCGCGAGCCATGATGCCCTGGGTGGTCAATACACCGCAGACCGCCGAGAGGGCGACGATCCAATAAATGCCGCCAAAAATCATGAAGAGCACCACGGCGGCGATGCACATCACGGCGCGATAAACCTGGCTGATGTGCAGGATTCGAATGGGCGAGAACTTGTCGCACAGCGCCCCGCAGATCGGGAACGACAGAAAGCGTGGCAGGGATTCGACGAAGAAAGCCAGGCCCGCCCAGGAGACGCTTTGGGTGGTTTGGAAAACAATCAGCGGGACGATGAACAGCAGTATCTGGTCGGCCAGCCGTGAGAGGAACATTGAAACGAAAAAGGCCAGGTAATCCTTGCGCATGGAGCTCCTTGGGAACGTCGTTGTACTGTATCGGGCCTTGCTGTCAGCGCGCAGTATGATATGGAACTAATATCACTGTTAGCCTCTATATTCACAGGGATGTTCCCTTTTCAGTGAGAACCACCATGTTCAAATCGCGCTCGTTGATTGTTGCGGTTACCTGCTTCGCCCTCGTGGCGGGTTCTACCGCTGTAGTGGCGAACCCGGGTAACGACAAGGGGAACGCCAAATTCGATCAAGGCCAGGGTCAAGGACAAGGAAACAAAGGCGGGCAGGGCAACAAGGGCGGTCAAGGCAATCCAGGTAGCAATCAGGGCGGCAAAGGTAACCAGGGCGGCAAGGGCAACCCATCGGGTGGTGATTGGCACAACGGCCCCAGCATCGACCGCGGCGGCATTCTCGGCCTGGTGAGCGGTCACCGTGATTATTGGAGCCCCGGTCCGCCACTGCCGCCGGGTATCCAGAAAAACCTCGCCCGAGGCAAGCCGTTGCCACCGGGTATTGCCAAGAAGCTGGATGGGCGTTTGTTGGGGCGCCTGCCGCACTATGACGGGTACGAATGGCAGCAGGTGGGCACGGACCTGATTCTGGTGGCGATTGCCACCGGCATCATCTATGAAGTGCTGAACGGTGCGTTCGACTAAAGCGCCAATGGAATAAATAGCAGCCTCATTCGGAGTGATGCCAGTCAGTTAAGCGAATCGCCTGTGGGAGTGAGCAAGCCCGCTCCCACAGGTTTTGCATCAGCTTTCAAGTTGTCGCAGGCGCTTGTACAAGGTGTTGCGGCTGACCCCCAGCCGCCGCGCCAGGTGCGAAATGTTCCCGCCCACCGCCTGCAACTGGCGGTTCAGGTCCTCGACATCGTTCAGGTCGACCATCAGCGGCTCCGGTGTTTCCACCGGCTCCATTTCAAGATCAATGAAGAAGTCGTCTGGCAGATGTTCCGGGCGGATCGGCTGCTCTTCGGCCATTGCCAGGGCCACTTGCAGCACGCTGCTGACCTGGCGCAGATTGCCTGGCCACGGATGGCGTTCGAACAGATCCAGCACTTCGCGGCTCAGGCCGGCCCATTGTGTGGGTTCACGGTGGTGCTCCCAAAGACGTTTGAACAGGGCCTGTTTGTCATTGCGTTCGCGCAGGGGCGGCAGTTCCAGGGTCAGGCCGCCGATGCGGTAGTACAGGTCTTCGCGGAACCGGCCCAGTTGCACCTGTTCGCGCAACGAGCGGTTGGTGGCGGAGATGATACGAATGTCCACTGCAAACAGCTCGGCGCTGCCCACCGGTTGCACGCAACGCTCCTGCAATACTCGCAGCAATCGGGCCTGGGTCGGGAGGGGCATGTCACCGATCTCATCGAGGAACAGGGTGCCGCGGTCGGCCTTGCGGATCAGGCCGATACTGCCTTTTTGATTGGCGCCGGTGAAGGCGCCTTTTTCATAACCGAACAGTTCCGATTCCACCAGCTCGGCGGGGATCGCCGCGCAGTTGACCGCAATGAACGGCTGCTTGCTGCGGGAACTGGCCTGGTGAAGGGCTTTGACGAACACTTCCTTGCCGACCCCGGTTTCGCCGTGGATCAACAGAGGAATGTCTTTCTCCAGCAAGCGTTCGGCCTGGCGTACGGCTTTTTCCACGCGGCTGTCGCCGAAGTGCAGGGTATTGAGGCTGATCACGTTCGCGACGGGGGCGGACGAGGGCGCTGGCTCGCTGAAGACCCGGGCCTTGACCGTCACCTGTTGCGGGCGTCTGAGCAAACACTGGAAGCGATTGCTCCCCGACGCTTGCAGGGCGAACGGCAGGCCGTCGGGCTGGTTCAGCAGCTCCAGCAGCGAAACCTTGAACAGGCTTTCGATGCTCACCCGTGACAGGCGCAGTCCCAGCAGATTGTCGGCGCGACGGTTGGCGGAAAGCACCTGGCCGGTTTCATCGAAAATCAGCAGCCCGGCCCATTGGCTGTCGAGGTTGTTCAATCCGGTGTTGAAGGTCAGCTGGAAATGTTCACCGCGAAACAGGTTGAGGATCAGCCGGTTTTCCACGGTCTGGCTCATCATCTTGACCATGCCCAGGGTGTGGGAGGGCGGCAGGTAGCTGTCGCTGGAAACGTCCAGCACCGCGATGACCTTGCGCTCGGCATCGAAGATCGGCGCGGCGGAGCCGGTCATGAAGCGGTTGGCCTTGAGGAAGTGTTCATCGTGTTCGATGTGCACCGCCTGTTCACAGGCCAGTGCGGTGCCGATGGCATTGGTGCCGCTGCAGCGCTCCATCCAGCTCGCCCCGGCGCTGAAGCCATGGGCCAGTTTCGGTTCGATAAAGCGCTGGGTCCCCCACGAGGTCAGCACCTGGCCCTGGTTGTCGGCCAGCATGATCAGGCAATTGGAGTTGCTCAGGATATTCTCGTAATACGGCAGGACTTCCTGGTGGGTGGTCTGCACCAGCGAATGCTGGCTTTCCAGCAACTGGGCAATGCCTTCGGCGGGCAATTGATCGAAGGCAGGCACACTCTGGTGATTCAGGCCAAAGGCGCGGCAGCGGGACCAGGAGGCCTGGATGATGGCTTCGTGGGACAAGGCTGGAGCAGGTGCGGCCATGGGGCACTCTCGCAGATGTTGTTTTTATTGTTGTGATAAGTCTCGCACATCCTCCTTGTGCTGGGGCATGCCTGAATGTCACTTGATACACGAAACCTGTGGGAGCGAGCCTGCTCGCGATAGCGTTTGATCAGTAGCATTGATGGGCCTGACACAAAGCTATCGCGAGCAGGCTCGCTCCCACAGGATCGAAGTCAGGCCGGCCGAAAACCTTTATTCAGTGTTGTTCAAAATTGTTCATTGTCAACCAGCAATCTGTTCAGTTGTTCAGTCAGGTTGTTCATTTTCGTTCATCAACGAACGTTCTTTTCTGAAGGAAAAGAGAAAAAATCAACAGGATCATGAGCTTGTGATTTCTGGCACGGCTTTCGCTTTTAGACTCGGGTCGCTTGACTCCAAATAATAAAAAGGCCGAGCCATGTCATTAACGCTTGAGCACATTTGTCGCACCGTCGAAGGCCAGACCTGGATCGACGATGCCAACCTGAGTTTCGAACCCGGATCGTTCAACGTTCTGCTGGGCCGCACGCTGTCCGGCAAGACCAGCCTCATGCGCCTGATGGCTGGTCTGGACAAGCCCGACAGCGGTCGCATCCTGATGAACGGCGTTGATGTCACCCAGCGCCCGGTGCGCCTGCGCAACGTGTCGATGGTCTATCAACAGTTCATCAACTACCCGACCATGACGGTGTTCGAAAACATCGCCTCGCCGCTGCGCCAGGCCGGTGTGTCCAACGAGGTGATCCAGAGCAAGGTGCTGGAAACCGCGAAGATGCTGCGCATTGAGAAGTTCCTGCAGCGTCACCCGCTGGAATTGTCCGGCGGCCAACAGCAGCGCACCGCCATGGCCCGGGCGCTGGTCAAGGACGCCGAACTGATCCTGTTCGACGAGCCCCTGGTGAACCTGGACTACAAGCTGCGTGAGGAACTTCGCCAGGAAATGCGCGAACTGTTCCAGGCCCGCCACACCATTGCCGTCTACGCCACCACCGAACCCAACGAAGCCCTGGCTTTGGGCGGCACCACGACGATTCTGCATGAGGGCCGGGTGATCCAGAGCGGCAAGTCGGCCTCGGTGTATCACCAGCCGCAAACCGTACTGGCCGCCGAGCTGTTCTCCGAGCCACCGATCAATCTCATGCCGGGCCGCATCGCCGGCAATGAAGTAAGTTTCGCCAATTTCGTGCACTTTCCGCTGAACGTCGATCTGCGGCCGGTGGGCGAGGGTGAGTTCCGCTTCGGTGTGCGGCCCAGTCATATTTCCCTGGTGCCGAGCAACGACGACGACCTGGAACTGGCGGTGACCGTCGAGGTGGCCGAGATCAGCGGTTCGGAGACATTCCTGCACGTGCGCAACGAGCATTTCCTGCTGGTGCTGCACTTGTCCGGCGTCCATGAATACGACGTGGATGAGCCGATCCGCATCTACATTCCGACCCACAAACTGTTTGTCTTCGATGCCCAGGGCAAGCTGGTCCAAGCCCCAGGCCAGCGTATTGCGAGGGTTGCCTGATGGCTGAAATTCGTTTGCAGAACCTCGCCCACAGCTACACCAGCACCCCGGCGGGCCCAGAGGATTACGCGATCCGCGAGATGAACCACATCTGGGAGCAGGGCGGCGCCTATGCGTTGCTCGGGCCATCGGGCTGCGGCAAATCCACCTTGCTCAATATCATTTCCGGACTGCTGAGCCCCTCTGAAGGCCAAGTGATGTTCGACAGCAAAGTCGTCAACGACCTGACCCCGGAGCGTCGCAACATTGCCCAGGTGTTCCAGTTCCCGGTGGTGTACGACACCATGACGGTGTTCGACAACTTGGCCTTCCCGCTGCGTAACCAGGGCATGGCCGAGGCGAAAATCCACACCAAGGTGCAGGAAATCGCCGAGGTCCTGGACCTGCAGAACCTGCTGGACAAAAAGGCCCGCAACCTCACCGCCGACGAAAAACAGAAGGTCTCCATGGGGCGCGGGCTGGTGCGCGACGATGTGTCGGCGATCCTCTTCGATGAACCGCTGACGGTGATCGACCCGCACCTGAAATGGAAACTGCGGCGCAAGCTCAAGCAGATCCACGAGCAGTTCAATATCACCATGGTCTACGTCACTCACGACCAGCTGGAAGCGTCCACCTTCGCCGACAAGATCGCGGTGATGTATGGCGGTCAGATCGTGCAGTTCGGTACGCCCAGGGAGTTGTTCGAGCGTCCGAGCCACACCTTTGTCGGCTATTTCATCGGCAGCCCGGGGATGAACCTGATCGAGGTCACGGCACAACCCGGCGGCGTCGGTTTCGCTTCCACCCACTTTCCGCTGTCCGAAACGTTGCAACGCGGTATTGCCCAGGCCGAAGGCAAAAGCCTGAAGGTCGGTATTCGTCCTGAATTTGTCCATGTCTGGGACGGGCCTTACGACGATGCGATGCGGGCCGATGTGGTCCACGTCGAGGACCTGGGCACCTACAAGATCCTCACCCTCAACCTCGATGGCGCGCCGATCAAGGTGCGCCTGGCCGAAGACAAACCGGTGCCCGAAGGCACCGCGTACATCAGTTTCCCGGGCCAATGGCTGATGGTGTATGCCGATGAATACTTGCTGGAACCGTTGAGTGAGGTGCAGCCATGAACAAGGTGCAGAACAACAAGGCCTGGTGGCTGGTGTTGCCGGTGTTCCTGCTGGTGGCGTTCAGTGCGGTGATCCCGATGATGACCGTGGTCAACTATTCGGTGCAGGACATCTTCGACCAGTCCAGCCGCTATTTCGTCGGTGCCGATTGGTACAGGCAGGTGCTGCTCGATCCGCGGCTGCACGACTCGTTGCTGCGCCAGTTCATCTATTCGGCGTGCGTACTGCTGATCGAGATTCCGTTGGGCATCGCCATCGCCCTGACCATGCCGACCAAGGGCAAATGGTCGTCCCTGGTGTTGATCATCCTGGCGATCCCGCTGCTGATTCCATGGAACGTGGTGGGCACCATCTGGCAGATTTTCGGCCGCGCCGACATCGGCCTGATGGGCTCCACGCTCAACGCCATGGGCATCAACTACAACTATGCGGCCAATACCATGGACGCCTGGGTCACGGTATTGGTGATGGACGTCTGGCATTGGACGTCCCTGGTGGCGCTGCTCTGCTATTCCGGGTTGCGGGCGATTCCGGACGTGTATTACCAGGCCGCGCGAATTGACCGGGCCTCCAACTGGGCGGTGTTCCGGCATATTCAGTTGCCGAAAATGAAGAGCGTGCTGCTGATCGCGGTGATGCTGCGTTTCATGGACAGCTTCATGATCTATACCGAGCCGTTCGTGCTCACCGGCGGCGGACCGGGTAACGCCACCACGTTCCTGAGCCAGACCCTGACTCAGATGGCCATCGGTCAATTCGACCTGGGCCCGGCGGCAGCGTTTTCCCTGGTGTACTTCCTGATCATTCTGTTGGTGTCGTGGCTGTTCTATACCGCCATGACTCATTCCGACGCCAACCGTTGAGGCCCGCGCCATGAGCAAGAGAAAGCTGATTCCGTTGCTGATCTACATCCTGTTCCTGCTGGTGCCCATCTACTGGCTGCTGAACATGTCGTTCAAGAGCAACACCGAGATCCTCGGCACCCTGACGCTGTGGCCCCAGGATTTCACCTTCCAGAACTACAAGGTGATCTTCACCGACCCGAGCTGGTACACCGGTTACCTGAACTCGCTGTACTACGTCAGCCTGAACACGGTGATTTCCCTGGCTGTGGCGTTGCCGGCGGCCTATGCGTTTTCCCGCTACCGGTTCCTGGGGGACAAACACCTGTTCTTCTGGCTGCTGACCAACCGCATGGCGCCGCCAGCGGTGTTCCTGCTGCCGTTCTTCCAGCTGTACTCGTCCATCGGGCTGTTCGACACTCATATCGCTGTGGCCTTGGCCCATTGCCTGTTCAACGTGCCGCTGGCGGTGTGGATCCTCGAAGGGTTCATGTCCGGGGTGCCGAAAGAAATTGACGAGACTGCCTACATTGACGGCTACAGTTTCCCCAAGTTCTTCGCGAAGATCTTCATCCCGTTGATCGGCTCCGGCATCGGCGTCACGGCGTTTTTCTGCTTCATGTTTTCCTGGGTCGAACTGTTGCTGGCGCGCACCCTCACCTCGGTGAATGCCAAGCCGATCGCGGCGGTCATGACCCGTACGGTCTCGGCATCGGGTATCGACTGGGGCGTGCTGGCGGCGGCGGGGGTGTTGACTATCCTGCCAGGCATGCTGGTGATCTGGTTCGTACGCAACCATGTGGCCAAGGGCTTTGCCCTGGGCCGGGTCTGAGGAGACGATGATGGAATGGATGAACTGGACCGGCCCGACGGCGGCCTTCTTTGGTGTCATCGCCTTGCTGCTGGCAGGCATGACTACGTGGGAACTGCGTTCGCCGAGTATCCCTCGGCGCGGTTTCCTGCCGATTGCCACCACCCGTGGCGATCGGTTGTTTATCGGTCTTCTCGGTAGCGCCTACCTGCATCTGCTGGTGATCGGCGCCACCGACTGGAGCATCTGGATAGCGTTCGCGTTGTCTTTGGTGTGGCTGTTGGCAGTGATGCGGTGGGGCTAGTCGAAGGTTCGACGATCAGGCTCTTAAACCCAAACAGGAGGTCTCTATGTTCGATAAAAACAATAAGCTGCGACATAGCGTTTCATTGGCAGCCGTGCTGGCACTCAGCGGGTTGAGCGCTGCGGCCTGGGCCGACGCCTATGAAGACGCGGCGAAAAAATGGATTGGCAGTGAATTCAAGCCGTCTACCCTGACAGCCGAACAGCAGCTCGAAGAGCTCAAGTGGTTCATCAAGGCGTCCGAGCCATTTCGCGGCATGAAAATCAACGTGGTGTCGGAAACCATCGCCACCCACGAATATGAATCCAAGGTGCTGGCCAAGGCCTTCAGGGACATTACCGGGATCGAGCTGACCCACGACCTGTTGCAGGAAGGCGACGTGGTGGAGAAGCTGCAGACCCAGATGCAGTCGGACAAGAACATCTACGACGGTTGGGTCAATGACTCGGACCTGATCGGCACGCACTTTCGCTACGGCAAGACCGCATCGATCACCGATATGATGGCCAACGAAGGCAAGGCCTACACCTCGCCGACCCTGGATCTCAAGGACTTCATCGGCACTTCGTTCACCACCGCGCCGGACGGCAAGCTCTATCAACTGCCGGACCAGCAGTTCGCCAACCTGTACTGGTTCCGCGCCGACTGGTTCGAGCGGGCCGACCTGAAGGCCAAGTTCAAGGAAAAGTACGGCTACGAGCTGGGTGTACCGGTGAACTGGTCGGCTTATGAAGACATTGCCAAGTTCTTCACTGAAGACGTCAAGGAAATCGACGGTAAGCGCGTCTACGGTCACATGGATTACGGCAAGAAGGATCCGTCCCTGGGCTGGCGCTTTACCGATGCCTGGTTCTCCATGGCCGGTGGCGGCGACAAGGGCCTGCCCAACGGCTTGCCGGTGGACGAGTGGGGGATTCGCGTCGAGAATTGCCATCCGGTCGGCTCCAGCGTGACCCGTGGCGGCGACACCAACGGCCCCGCGGCTGTGTTCGCCACCACCAAATACGTGGACTGGATGAAGAAGTACGCGCCACCGGAAGCGGCGGGCATGACCTTCTCCGAATCCGGCCCGGTGCCGTCGCAAGGCAACATCGCCCAGCAGATCTTCTGGTACACCGCTTTTACGGCCGACATGACCAAACCGGGCCTGCCGGTGATGAACGCCGATGGCACGCCGAAATGGCGCATGGCGCCGTCGCCGCGCGGACCGTATTGGGAAGAGGGCATGAAGCTGGGCTATCAGGACGTGGGCTCCTGGACGTTCCTCAAGTCCACGCCTGAGAAGCAGAGGCTGGCCGCCTGGCTCTATGCGCAGTTCGTGACGTCCAAGACCGTATCGCTGAAGAAAACCATTGTAGGTTTGACGCCGATTCGTGAGTCGGACATCAACTCTCAGGCCTTGACCGATCTGGCGCCGAAACTCGGTGGGCTGGTTGAGTTCTATCGCAGCCCGGCCCGTGTGCAATGGACCCCGACCGGGACCAACGTGCCGGACTATCCACGCCTGGCTCAGCTGTGGTGGAGCCACATCGCCGAAGCCGCCAGCGGCGAGAAGACTCCGCAACAGGCACTCGACGGGTTGGCCAAGGATCAGGACGCAATCATGACCCGTCTGGAACGCTCCAAGGCCCAGGCCACCTGCGCCCCGAAAATGAACCCTGAGCGCGACGCGCAATACTGGTTCGACCAACCGGGCGCACCGAAGCCGAAACTGGCCAACGAGAAGCCTAAGGGTGAAACCGTGAGCTACGCCGAGCTGCTGAAATCATGGGAGGCGGCGCGTAAATAAGCTGGACCTGCAATGAATGAACGGCACCGTAAGGTGCCGTTTTTTTGTGCCCGGCCCCTCGACGCGCAAAACGGTGGGAGCAAGGCTTGCCGCGATGGCGGTGGCACATCCCGCATTAATGCCAACTGACCCACCGCCATCGCGAGCAGGCTCGCTCCCACAGGGGGATTGGGTAGCGGATTTGAATCAGCCCGCCTTGGCCGGGCTGATAGGAGGGTGTCCGGCCACTGGCGATGGCCCGGCTTTCATCAGGGCCTCCAATGCTTGGCGGTAGGTGCTGCCCGCCAGGTTCATGCTGTTGTTGTGGGTTGCGCCTGGCACCAGCAACAGACGCTTTGGCTCCAGGGCGGCGTTGAATAATTGTTCGCTCAAGCGTGGTGGGACGTAGCGGTCGGCGGCGCCGTGCACCACCAGCAAGGGCATGTTGATCTCGCGGATCTTGTCGATGGAGTCGAACTTCTGCGACAGCAGCCAGCGCACCGGCAGGGAGGTGTTCGCCATGGCGGTGGCGACATCGCCCAGGGAGGTGAACGTGGATTCGATGACCAGACCTCGGGCGGGCACGAGGCTGCCGTCTTTCGCCGCCTTCTGGCCAAGCTCCGCGGCGAGGTCTACCGCCACGGCGCCACCCAGTGAATGGCCGTAGATCAGCCGCAGGGCCGGGTCCGGTTGCAGCACTTCAAGACGCTGCCAGGCAATGCGCGCATCTTCATAGACGCTGGCTTCCGACGGCAGATCGCCCTGGCTTTTGCCGAAACCACGGTAATCGATGGCCAGCACCGAAAAGCCCAGGGCCCTTAACTGCCGAATACGAAACAACTGACCGGTCAGGTTCCAGCGCACCCCGTGCAGGTACAGAATCGCCGGCGCGTTCTTGCGTTCGGCCGGCCACCACCAGCCGTGGATATTTTCCCCGGCCTTGAAGCTCTTGGGCTTGAGGTCGAACTCCTGCACGTCGCCCGGCAAGCCGCTGAACCAGGTTGCCGTACCCGGCTCGATCCGAAACACCAGTTCACGTTCCTTGTGCTGCAACACGCCACAGCCCACCGGCAGCCCGACCACCATCGCGCTCATGCACAGCAAAGCCAGCCAGCGTCGCCCAAGGCGGGAGAGAAGAGACGAAGACATCGATGCGATTCGCTACTCAAGGCATGAAGGTGCTTTTTATCAGATTCGCTGGAAGGGTGGAGGGATTTCGGATGGCTTGTTGTCGCGTATCCTAAATCACTGCACATCCCCATATTGGGTCAATATCAAAGCCTTCACCGCCGCGCCGTACGCCACCCTAGGTACGCCCGACAGGCGTTTATGCAACACTTGGGTCAGTGAGTCCCCTGGCATCAGGCTCGCGTCGCCAAAGTCTTCATCCAGGTGCAGTGGATGAACGATTACCTCAAGCGAGCCGTGACCTGGCGGCGCGGCGTGGTGCAGGTCGGCGGGTGTGCAGACGTAGTCGGCTGTCGCGCCGCACAGGCTGCGCAGGCGACGGTTGAGCATGGTCTTGAACAGGCGCTTGGGCAGGTTGAGATTCGCCCCCAGGTTACGCGCCAACCGAATCGGCACGCCGTGTCGGGCGGCAAAGCGGGCCACCAGCTCTCCAATGGGCCAGATGTTATGTACGTGTTGATGAGAATCGAGGTGGCTAGGCCGCAGGCCATGGTCCAGGCAGCGTTGCCATTGGGCATCAAGCTCTTCCTGTACCGCGCGGAGGTCCTTTGAACCAAGGCGCAGGCAGTAGCGCGAGAGGTTCAGGTCGAACTCGCCGTTCGTGTCGCAAAACTCCGGTCGCGAAGCAATGGTCTGGCTCAGCGGGCGGCCGAAGCTGAGATTGAAATGCAGGCCGATTCGGCCGTCGAGTAGCGGTTTGCGGGCCATTTCACAAGCTTGCTCGAAAGCCGGCATGTTGGCCATGGCCGTGGCCGAACTGATCACGCCAGCCTCGAAGGCCCGCAGAATCAGGGAGTTTTCGTTGAGATCGAGTCCGAAGTCGTCAGCGTTGACGATCACTTGGCGTGGCATTCACATTCTCCTGGCGCTTGGGGGTAGATGACGAAGTCGCTGTCGCGCTTTGCCCGGTCGGGCGCTTGCGCAGTAACGGTTTCAGGCTTTTCCATAACCGCAAGGCGAGCCCCAGTACCAGGCCATCGGGCTGCCATGAATAAAAACTCCAACGCCAGTGCTCCAGTTGTCCGGTCATGCGTTCATGCAGTTGATGGCTCGAGTTCTCCAGGCTGACCCGCGAGGCATCGATCCAGCGCCAGTTGTCATCCAGCCCCCAGCGAATCCACTCCTCGAGCAGAACCCGACCACTGCCCAGGTCGGCATGCTGTGGCAGGAACGCCAGGTTGTAGTCGTACAGTCGTCCCTGATCCAGCAGGCCGAGGCGATAACTGATGCAGCGACCGTCCAGTTCCAGTATCACCACCCGCACCATGCCCTCGGCGGCGAGCGCAGTGAAGGCGTGATTCATCCATTGCCGACGGCTGGGGTCGGCGAAAATGCCGACACCTTCTTCTCCTTTCCAACTGGCTGCCTCGACTTCGGCAAGGTCGTGCAGCAGCAGCCCCATGCTGATGGCATCGGGTGTCACCCGGCGGATTTGGGCACCGCATGCGGCGATCCGCTTGCGCGCCCGGCGTAACTTGTAGCGCGGATCACCGGATATCTCCTGGCGGTCGCTGTCGCTGATCAAATGCACCGGCACCCGGCAACTGAGTCGCCGTTCCCCGGTCGAGCTCAGGGCCATCCAGGCACTGAGGACGCTTCCTTCACCCACCGGTTCGGTCACTTCATTCAACTGTAGTAACGCATGGGGCAGATGTTGGCGGATCTGCATCAGCGCCTCTGCCATACCCTCGGTGTCCAGACGTATCAGCGGCGCGATGCGGTCAGCCAATGGATAGCCCAAGTGACGCAATACCCGGAAACGCAGCCCACAGATACGTTCGCGCCCCGAAATGAGCGGCAGACACAGGCACAGTGTCTGATCCTGCCAGCCAAGCAGTATGTTGAGCTGCTGATCTGGCAGCAGCGCAAATTCCGCCGCTTGCAGCCAGGCCAATGTGTTGAACGGTGTAGTGTCGGGCACCAGGGTTCGCAGCTGTTCATAAGCTGTTGCAGGGAACTGCGCCGCGCCCAAGGAACGGCACCATTGGAACCTGATCGCCATGGACATCAGGCCGCCGCAGTGGTGGCGGACGGCTGGGCCGGTTTGCGAAACGGGTCCAGTAGTGAGCCGCTATAGAACGTGTCGCGGAAAAAACGCCAGCGGCCAAACAGGCAATACACGTGGGTGATTTGTCCGCGCTCCTGATAGTCCATGCGCAGGTGCAGTTTTACGGCTGGAATGTTCTCCAGATCGCAGACGTCGACTACTTTGTCGCTGCCTTTGTCGGCCATGGTCTTCCAGAGATCCAATTGCACATCCACCGATAGCTGACTGCCCCAATAGGCGCGGATCATTTCACCGCCGAACTCGAAGAACTCGCCCGGCTTGACCGGGAACCAGCAACCATAGAAATGGCGGTCGAAATAGTCGCGTTGACTGCCCCAGATGAAAGCGACGGTGTTGCCCTTGTCGTCCAGATACATCAAGCCGGTGTGGCCTTCGGCTGCCAGCTCACGCATGGTCTCGACACGGTCGCCGAAGTGAGTGGCGAAAGCGTCGGCGTTGCTGGTAGTGATGACTTCCCTGCGCAAAAGTGGATAAGGCTTAAGTTTGCAAGGCCGCACAGGACTGACCAGATCCCGCTCCATCCATATCAGTTGGGAGTGAAAAAACACGTAGCGTCTGCACAGCTTTTTGAGCACGGTGCGCAGGCCTTTCTTCTGAATGCGATCACGCAATTTTTGCAGAACGTTCATAGTGCCTCCTGACGGGTGGCGGGTTGGGAAATGGCCCCCATCGCGAGCTGGCTCGCGATGGGGTTTTGGCTGACGAGCGCACTCATGCTGATGTCCCCATCAGCCTCCGGCGCATCGGCAGCCAGTCGCTGGGCAGGATGATCTGTGTCTGCCACGGCGCCACACCGCTGGGACGGCAAGGAGCGACACCATTTGAGCCGGATCGCCATGGACATCAGGCCGCCGCAGTCGATGCAACCGGCTGATCCGGTTTTTGAAAAGCGCCCAGTGCCGAGCCGCGGTAAAACGTGTCGCGGAAAAACCGCCAGTGACCGAACAGGCGATACACGTGGGTGATCTTGCCGCGCTCCTGGAAGCCCATGCGCAGGTGCATCTTGATCGCCGGGATGTTTTGCAAGTCGCAGACATCGACCATCGTGTCGCAACCTTTGTCAGCCATGATCTTCCAAATTTCCAACTGCATGTCCGCCGACATCCTGGAACCCCAATAGGCACGGATCATCTCGCCACCGAACTGAAAGTACTCGCCAGGCTGGATCGGGAAGTTGCAGCGATAGAAATGGCGGTCGAAATAGTCTCGCGTACTGCCCCAGGCGAAACCCACGGTGTCGCCTTGAGCATCCAGGTACATCAAGCCTGTGTAGCCCTCCGCCGCCAGCTCGCGCATGGTTTTGACGCGGTCGCCGAAGTGCCGGGCAAACGCGTCGGCATTGCTGACCGTGATGAACTCCAGGCGCATTGGTGGGTAGGGTTTGAGGTTATGCGGGGGAAGCGGGGTCCGCACATCGTGCTCCAGCCACACCAGTCGGGAGTGGAAATACGCGTAGCGCCTGAACAGCTGTTTGAGCACAGCGCGCAGGCCTTTCTTCTGGATGCGATCACGCAATTTTTGCAGGGACTTCATGGTGCCTCCTGACGGGTGGCGTGGTGGGAGAAACGAGGTGTGTTCCAGTCCATGGCAAAACAGGGTGTCCCCGGGCAGGAGATACCCGATCTGAGGGGTTTGCATAAGCTCCGGGCCGACCCCATCGCGAGCAGGCTCGCTCCCACATTGGAGGTGTAGCGGCCGCAGCTCTTGTGTTCGGCGGCGAGCCACTGTGGGAGCGAGCCTGCTCGCGATGACGATCTGCCTGACGACGGCGTTCATGCGGATTTCCCCATCAGCATCTGCCGCATTGGCAGCAGGTCACTGGGCAGGATGATCAGCGTCTGCCATAGCGCCACGCCACTGAGGCGGCAGTACATCGTCAGTAGCGCGACGGTCACGGCCATATAGGCGATCGAAGACGCCGCGGCGGCCCCGACGATGCCGTAACGCGGAATCAGGATCAGGTTCAATGCCAGGTTCAATAACGCTCCCACACCCATCAGCAGTGAAACCGTGCCGGGCCGGTTCTTGCCCAGCAGATCCAGGCGCAGGATGCTCGCGTAGCACAATCCGAACAGCCCCGGCAGCAGCGCCAGCAAGGCGGGATAGGCTGGTTGGTAGGCCGCGCCGAACAGCGTGACGATCAGCCATTCACCAATCAGTGCCATGCCCAGGCAGGCGCCGAGCATGACCGTGGCGGTCAGGCGCAGGGCCAGAGGCGTCAGGCGTTTCATGTCGGAGTCCTGCTGCAGCAAACGCTTCATCAGCGGCGTGGTGACCGCCTCAGGCACAATCAGCAGCAGTTCGGCGGCGGCGCTGGCCATGGCGTAATGGCCCAGGGCAGTGCTGCCCAGCAGGGCGCCGATGAACAGGTAGTCCGAGCGCAGTACCACTTGCTGGAACAGTAAATCGGGGTGGCTGCGGGCACCGTAGCGCAACAGCTCCTTCTGGTTGGAGCGATCCCATTGCAGGGTGAACCTGTGGTCCCGCCGCAGCCAGACCCAACCGGCCAATACCACCAGGCTCAGACCCGCCAGCCAACTGATCAGTGCGGCCTCCAGGGCGGTGTCTTTCCACATCCAGAACAGCGCCAGAAACAGCAACAGCGGCGCCAGGGATTCCATCAGCCGCAGGGCATTGAAGGCGCCAACGCCGCCGGACGCATTGTGCAGTGTCAGCAGGCCGCTCTTGAGCACGGTCAACGGCACGGCCAACAGCAGCAGCCACGCCAACAGTCCCAACTGTGTGGTGATGTCCAGTTCGCCGCCGAATTCGCGCACCAGTGCCACCACCAGCACCGTCAATAACCCGGCCAACAGGCAGCCGAAGACCAGCACCTGGCTGAGCAGCAGGCCCATCGAGCGTTGTTGAGCCGCTTGATAGCCCACGGCCGAATTCAAGCCGCCACTGGTGACGGCGCTGATCAGGTCCGGCAGGGTGCTCAGCAGGGCGAACAGCCCGCGTTCACTTGGCCCCAGGATCCGCGCCAGCAGCACATTGCGCAGCAGGCGCAGGCCGATCATCGCCAGGCGCGTGCCCATGCTCAGCGCCAAGTGCTTGAGGTAGTGGCCGCGGCTCATGGGCGTGTCCCCCGGCGAATGCGCCAGGCCAGCAATTCAGGGTGCTGGGCATTGCGTTGGCTGACGCCGAAGCGTGGCAGGTTCAATGGATCGCCGTCGGTGCGATACAAGCCGGTTTCGGTGCCCAGGGCAAATGGGAAACCGTGGGCTGCCACCTGTTGACGCACGCGCTCATCGTGATCGCCGTTGGGGTAGCAATACACCGGCAGCGGCTGGGCGCAACCGTTCTCCAGGGCCGCCCGACTGCGGCTCAGCTCTTCGTGCAGACGCTGATCATCCAGCGCGGTGAGAATCGCGTGGCTGGCACCGTGGGGGCCGAAGCGGATGAGCCCGGAGTCTTCCAGCATTCGTACCTGGAACCAGTCCAGGGCCTGGGGCTGGGCGCCCGTGGGACAGGCGTCGGTGAGGTCGTTCAAGACCTGCGGGTCAAGGCTCTTGAGGCTCTGTAGATAGTGCATCAGCGACAGGCTGCGGTGCTGCTCATCCAAGTCATCGAGCATCACCGGCAATGGCCGGCCGACGTGCTGCAAATGCTCGATCAACGAGTGTCGCGCCACTTGGCCATGGCTGCCCCACAGGGTTTCGCCGATGCTTTCCCACCAGAAGTGCTGGCGGCTGCCGATGAAGTCGGTGGACAGGAAAATACTCGCCGGCACCTGGTATTGGCGCAGCAAAGGAAAGGCATTCATCGCGTTGTCGCGCCAGCCGTCGTCGAAGGTCAGCGCCACTCGCGGGCGATTCGGGACGCTTTCAGGATCGGCCAGCAGCAGGCTCATCAAGGGCACGCATTCGAAATAGCGTTGCAGCCAGATCAGCAAGCGCTCGAAAGCCTCAGGTCCCACGCACAATTCGTTGCGATGGGGCAGCTCGGCGGCGCGGTCATTGTTAAGGACCCGGTGCAGCATCAGAATCACGCCGGCGCCACGCAACGGACCACGGCCCAGGGACGTGTTCAGGTACAGCCAGCCGCCGGTGCGCTTGCAGACTTGTTTGATGGACATGGGCCGTCTCCTTAGCGGTTCTGCTCGGGGTTCCATTGGCTATAACGATGACCTCGCAGAAACTGCCACAGCCCGATGCTCATGCCCGCCAGCGTCACCAGCACGAACGCCGCCAGGCGAAAGGGCCTGGGCAATCGGTGGCCTACGTCCAGTAAGCCGATCATTGCAATGGCGTAGCCGAGCAGTTGCGCCACCAGGCTCAGGCGATAGAACAGATGTTCATTCCACAGCCAGGCGTTGCTCAGCAGCAGCGGCAATAGCAACACCGGCGCCAGACGGCGGATCAGTTTGTGACTGATCAGGCCGATGGCGTAGAGCCCGTGACGAAGAGGGTTGAGCAACTGCCGACGCTGGGCCAGGCTTTGCAGGCCGCCAACGGTGACCCGCTGGCGACGGCGAAACTGTTTGTCGGCTTCGTCCACGCCCTGGTCGGTGACCCGGGCCAGTGGCGCATACACGATGGACTTGCCCGCCGCCGGCGCACAGGTGCTGAGGAAGAAGTCGTCGTTGACCTGCGCCGGTATGGGTTCAAACAGTTCGCGCCGCAGGGCCAGCAAGGCGCCGTCGGCCGAGACCATGCAACCTGTGCGGCTCTCTACCTGACGCAGCCAGCCTTCGTAGTGCCGATACAGGCTATCGCCCAGGCTCAGGCCCTTGCCCGGCACGGGGATTTCCATATGCCCGGCACAGGCGCCGACTTGCGGATCGCCCAGCGGGGCCAACAGGTGGCCAAGGGTATCGGCGGCCCATTGGTTGTCGGCGTCGGTGAACACCAGGATCTCTCCAGTGCTGTGGGCCACGCCGGTATTCAGGGCGGCGGCCTTGCCCTGGCGCGGCAGGTCGAGCACGGTGATGCGCGGGTCGATGACCCGCCGAGCGCAGGCCACTGTGTCGTCGGTGGAGCCGTCGCTGGCCAGGATGATTTGCAGCGAGCGCGCTGGGTAGTCCTGGGCCAGCAAGGTGCGCAGTTTCTCTTCGATGTGCCGTGCCTCGTTGTGGGCGGCAATGACAATGCTGACGTCCATCGGCAACGCCGGCCCGTAGCGCCGGAGCGGAAAAAGTGGCGCCAGCAGGCTCAGCATCAACGGATAACCGAGGTAGGCGTACACCGGCAGCAACAGGCACGACCAGTAAAGAAATTCAGCCACGGGCAGGTCTCCTGACGTTCCAATGACATAGGTTGAGAAGCAATGCGGCGCCGGTCAGGTGCAAGCGCACCCCGTGCAAGGCCCACAGTTGCAGCGTCAGGCGCAGGTCACGCCCGCTTTGACGCAGACTGAGGAACAACGCGGGCAGAGAGGTCAGCAACAGCAGCATCAGCGCGATGCGCGGCTGGCCCTGGAACAGAGCGACCAACGCCAGAAAGTCCAGGCCCCAGGCACCGATGGACAGCGCCGGAAAACGCAGCAGGCGCAGACTCGGACCATGGCTGCGCAGCAACTGCAAATGGCTGCCCTGGCGCCACAGTTCCTTGCTCATCCACTCCCGCCAACTGCCTTCGTAACCCCAATGCAGGGCCACGTTTTCATTGACCAGCAGCAACTGCGCCCCGGCGTTGCGCAGGCGCAGGGAAAAATCCTTGTCTTCGCCCGTGCGCAGGGTTTCGTCGAACCCCCCGACCTGCTCAAACCACTGGCGACGCAACAACAGGTTGGCGCTGGGCAGCCACTGCACCCGGTGCAAGGGACGCGAGCCTGGCCGTTGGCTGCGGCGTTGCCAGGCTTGAGCGAACCAAGGCGCCTGAGCGGGGGTGTCCAGGTCCAGGCCCAGCACATCGCCCTGGCCTTGGAGTTCCAGCAGCAGCTTGAGCCAGTTGGCCGGCATCTCGATGTCGGCGTCGATGAACGCCAGCCATTCCCCATGGGCGATGGCCGCACCGCGGTTGCGCAGGGCGCCGATGTGCACGCCGGGCACGATCAGCACGCGCGCCCCCAGTTCGTTGGCAATGCGCGGCCCATGATCGTCCGAGCCGTTGTCCACCACGATCAACTCACAGTCCAGTTGCGCCTGGCGAGCGGCTTCCTGCGCCGCCAGCAACGTACGGCCAATGTGTCGGGCCTCGTTGAACATCGGGATCACAATGCTGATGCGGCTCATGGACGGGCCTCCTGCGGTGTTGCCTGTTCGGCGTCGTAGCGCAACACGCTGGTGATGGCGAGCATGATCCACAGCAACTTATGGTTGGGGGCGCTGAGGAACATCAAAAACAGCGCCAGCGACAGGAAACTCATGCCCAGGTGCGTCAGCAGGTCCGCCTGCACCCAGTCCCGACGTTGCAACCAGAGCTGGCGGGCGCGCCACAGGTTGTAGAGGCCCAGGCCGATCATGCCGACGAACATCAGCCCGCCAGGGATGCCGATCTCGCTGAAGATTTCCAGGTAAGTGTTGTGGGCCCGGCGATACAGATCCCCCAGCTTGCGATTGGCCGAGAACGCCTTGGCGTAGCCCGTGGGGGCGTAGTGCAGCGGGAACGTGCCCGGGCCGCTGCCCAGCACCGGGTTCTCGCGGATCATTTTGCTGCCGACCACGATGTACGAGGCACGACGGCCCAGGGATTCGTCTTTGTGGGCACTGGCGCCGGCGCTGAGGATGCTCAGCGACTGGATACGCGCCACGTAGCCGGCCGGCATCACCGCAATCACCAAGGGAATCATGATTGCCAGCCCGAGCATGGCGAAGCCCAGGTGTCGCGGGCGGATGCGCGGCATTTGGGCACGATAGTGATAGAGACCAATCACCAGGCTAAGCAACAGCACCACCAGCCCCGAGCGCGATTCGGTCTTGGTCATGCCGCCCAGCAGCAGGATGAAACAGCCACCCCAGAACAATCGGTGCAGCAGGTTCGGGCTGCGCAACACCAGCAACAACGCCATCGGCACGGTAAAGGCGATCAACAGGGCAAAGGCGTTCGGGTCTTCCAGCAGGCCGGATGCGCGGCCCTGGTCCTGGTATTTGACCGAAAACATTGCCAGCACGCAGGTGGTGGTCACGCTCAGGGTCATCAGTCGGCAGAACAGGTCCAGGTTCAGCTCGCGCCCGATCAGCAGGGTAATCACGAACAGAATCAGCCCTACCATCAGTTCGCGCAGATGGGTCATGGACAGGCCCAGGTTCTGCGACAGCATCAGGCTCAGGCCATAGAGCATCATGAAGGCGATCAGCGGCCGCCAGATATTGCTGCTCAAGCGTGATGAGGGAATCTGGCGCAGGGCCAGTTGCAGCATCAGGATCAGAATCAGCGCCACGCCGAAGAATTTGCTGCCCGAAAAAGCATTCTCCTTGAACAGACCTTCGAACGGCACCAGCGCCGCAATGCCCAGCAAGCCCCAGCCGGGTTTGCGGTATAGCACGGCGACGCCCACCAGGCCGAGCACCGCTCCCGGCGCCAGGAAGGGATAGGGGCTGGCCAGCAACGCCAGGCAAACCAGGCCCAGCAGACTGACGATCGAGAGCGGGACAATCATGGACGAGCCTCCCGTGCCGTGCGGATATAGAGCTGCGACCAGCGTTCGGCCAGGGCGCGCAGGTCATAACGGTCCCGTTGGGTACGGCGCGCGTTATCGGCCAGGATCCGCGCCAGGGGCGGTTCGCCAAACAGTGTTTCGATCTGCCGGGCCAGTTCGGCGCTGTCGGCCGGCGTCGCGAGCAGGCCGTTGTGACGGTCCTGCAGCACATCGGGAATGCCCCCCACACCGAACGCCACCACCGGCACTCCGGCCTGCATCGCTTCGAGCAGAATCATCGGCGTGCCTTCGGTGCGCGAACTGATCACCAGCGCGTCGAGCTGACTCCACCAGGGGTTCATGTCGGTCTGATAGCCGGGCAGCTCGATGCGAGTAGGCAGGCCCGCGTCGGCAATGCGCTTGAGCAAGGCCTGACGTTCCGGGCCGTCGCCGAGCATCACCGCGTGCAGCGATGCATGCCGCTGGCACAGGGGGATCATGGCGTCGAGGAACAGGTCCGGGCCTTTCTCGTGGCTCAAGCGACCGACGTAGCCGACCCGCCAGCGCAGCCGGTCGTCACGATGAGGCAGCGGTGCTGTGATCGACGGCAGGCCGTTGGGGATCACGTCGAGTTTTTCCGCGCGCACGCTGGCCTGGCGGTGCAGCACGGCAATGCTTTCGGCCACGCAGACCACGCGCTTGACCGAGGCGGTGCGGCACAGTTGCAGGCTCAGCCACGTGTAGAACCGTTGCTTGGTGCTGCGAGGCGTAAAGCCGTGCTGAGTGATGACCAGGGGCAAGCGCAGCAGCGTGGCCGCAGCCCAGCCGAACAGCAGGCCCTTGAAGTTATGGGTGTTGATCAGCGGCTGCTCGTCCCGTCGCTGGCGCAGGTGCTGCAACAGCTCGGCCCAACTGGCGCAGTGGCGGCAATCGACCCCGGCCTGGCGAAAGCGCGTGATCAAGGTCGGCGGCGCCGCCAGGAACAGCACTTGGTGCTGCCCTGGCGTGGCCAGGCAATGATCGAGCAACATCCGCTCGGCCCCGTAGAAGCCGCCGCTGTCGAGCAAATGAATGATCGGCAGGGCGCTGCTGCGGCAGGTCGGGCCAATCGGCGCGTTCAATTGCGCACCCAATGGACAAGGCTGGGCAGGCTCCAATTGCGGTGCGGGTTGACCTGTTCGGGGTTCTGCTCGTTGATCACCAGCAACACCGGTACATCCAGTTGCTGGGTAATCTGGGCAGGGTGCTTGAAGCGATGGTCGAAGAACTCACGCACATAGACCAGGGCGATCGCCAGGAGCAAGCCGCTGAACAGACCGAACGCAATAATCAGCATCGGCTTGGGAAACGCCGGGGCGGTCGGTTCGAACGGCGGGCTGAGGACGCGAGCATTGGACAGGTCGTTGTCCAGCGCGCGGGCGGTGCTGCTCTCGGCGAACCGCTGGGCGTAGGTGGAAAATGCCGCATGCAGGGCATTGATCTCGGTGTCCATCTGCCGCAGCTTGCTCTGGGTTTGCTGCAACTGATGGATACGCTCCTTGAACTCGGCGATGCGCGCGGTTTTCTGGTCGATCACCGAGCTGACGACTGCCAGGTCGTTGGTGCGTTCCTGGATGCGGTTGCTCACCACTTTGAGAAACTGCTGGCGGGTGCGCGCGATCTGCTCCCGAGTCAACAGCATCGGCTCGCTGCCGGGCTGGAAGATCGCCAGATCATTCATGTAGCGGCTGACCTGAGTGGTCAGTTGCTCGCCCAGTTGTTTGATTTCCCGGTCTTCGAAGGCGATGTTGTCCATGGTGGTGGTGAAGGTGAACGGGAAGGTGTAGTCGTTGAACCGTGAGTTGTTCGCCGCTGCCAGGCTGGTCTTGAGGTAATCCAGCCAGCGTTGGCTTTGCAGCAGACGATCGCGGTACAGGTTCAAGGCCTGTTCTTCGGTGTTGATGGCGTTCAGGCGGAAGGTGATCTCCTCTTTGGGATCGGAGGAGCTGACGTCTTCAAGCAGCGCCAGGCGGGTGCCCTCCAGTCCGTCGAGGCGAGTCTGGTACTGGGTTTTCTTCTGCTCATAGAAGGCTTGCGGCAGCTCGATCGATTGCAGGTCCTGACGACCGGAGAGGTAGTTCTCCAGCAGTTGCGCCACGAACCGGGTGCCCTGGGCCGGGTCGCCGAAGCTGTAGACGATGGAGATGACGTTGGAGCCTGGCAGGGTTTCGATTTTCAGGTTGGCGATGGCTTCGTCGGTCAGCATGTCGAGCGTGGTATCTCGCACCGGATCGACTTCCAGCCCCAGGCCGTCGCGCAGCGGGTTGACGACGTACTCGCGCAGCGGCGTGGTGACATAGTGCTTGAGCGGCTCGCTCACCCATTTGTTGAAGATGCCGGGGCTAGGGGTGTACTCGCCCTGATCGCGCAGGGTGCTGATGGTCTGCCGGATCAGGGCCGGCGAGCGCAGGATATTGCTCTCGGTTTCCATGTCCGCCAGGGACGGTGGAATGAAGGTGGCGTCTTCCTGGTTCAGCGAGGTGGTGGCGTCGCCCTGGGAGAGTTTTTTCGACTGGACGATGACCTGGGCGGTGATGTCGAAGCTCTGTTTGAGCATCAACGGCAGCGCCAGGGCGATCACGGCGAAGATCAGGAAGACGCGCTTCACCCACTGCTTGTTGGCGAAGAAAATCCTGAAGAACTCATGCAGATAGTTTTCCTTGGGATTCATGATCAATTACCTGCTGCAGAAGTGTTGGACCTGCCGTTGTCGCCTTTGCTGTCAAGGCGGTAGCCGAAGCTGACTCCCATGCCCTGGAACAGCACCACGTCGGCCAGTTGCCGAGCCATTTCACCGGCTTTGGCCAGCCCGGTCTTGGGCACGAAAAGCATGTCTTCGGGCTGCAGGTAGGCGATCTGCGAGGCGTCACCGCTCAGGGCTTTTTCCACGTCATAGTGGCGGGCTTCGACCTGATTGCCGTTGCGGCGCATGATCACCACCGAGTCGAGTCGGGCCTTGACGTTGGTGCCACGGGCCAGGGTCAGGGCCTCGAGGACCGAGATCGGCCGGCGGATCGGGTAGGAACCGGGCTGGGCCACTTCCCCGAGGACATAGATCTCGTTGCCAGCGGTGGATTTGAGCAGCACATCGACGGACATGCGCCCCGGCAATTGGGCGTAGCGCTCGTTAAGGTAGGTTTCCAGTTGATTGACGGTCATGCCTTGCAGCGGCACGGCACCGATTTCGGGGAAGCTTGCGTAACCATCCCGGCCCACGGTGATCTCCCGACTCATGCCGGTGCCCGGGTGGGTCAGGGTGTTGCGCAGTTTTGTCTCGTTGCTCAACGGGCTGGTGACATGCACCGTCAATTGATTGCGGTTGGGCTGGAACAGCATTTTGCGGTCATAGGCACGCTGTACCTCCAGGCGTGCTTCATCCGTGGTCAGCCCGGCGATTTTTACCGAGGTGTTGGCCCCCGGCAGTTCGATACTGCCGTCGGGCATTACCTGTTGTGCGCCGTTGAGCTGGCTGGCGGCGGTGAAGTTCAAGGCCACCTGGTCACCCGGCTGGACCCGGTAGGCATCCGGCCCGCTGGTGCTGATGTGAAAGATCACATCCAGCACATCCTGGGGACGCAGGGTCTGTTCGACCCGGGGCATGTCGGTGGCCTGGGCGTTGGCCGGTGCCGCCGTAAGGATCTGCACCGGCATGGAGCGGGTTTCGGTGTGGCTGGTGCAACCGGCAAGCGGCAACAGCAGCAGGACAAGCAATCTGGCGTTCATCTCGTCATCCTTTTTGCAGGCTTACAGGTTGTTGTAGAGCCACTTGGGCATGTAGTACTTGCGGCGGTTGAACACGCTGCCCACCACCTTGGCGCCGGCCTGGGTCAGACGCAGGCGAGCGGCCTGGGCCACCTCCCAGCGGGTGTCTTCACCGCGCACCACCAGCACCACACCGTCCACCTGGGTGCTCATGACCAGGGTGTCGCAGGCCGAGTACACCGCGTCAGCGTCGATCACCACAAAGCGGTACTGCCCGGCCAGTTGCTTGAACAGCGGGCGAAGCTGCTCGGGGTTCAGGCGCTCGGCATTGCGCCCCAGACGACCGTTGGGCAGCACGTCGAAGGGCAAGCTGGAGGTCTGCACCACGCAGTCCTGCAACAAGGGCGGTGCGAGGCTGTTGAACAGCAGGTCGCTGAAGCCGCGCTCCTTGTGCAGCGACAATTGCTGGCTGAGGTTGCGCGGCGACTGGCTGGCGTCCACCAGCAGTACGCGGCCGCTGCTCATCTGCGCCAGTTGAGCGGCCAGGGCCATGGCACTGGTACTGGTTCCGGTGCCGGTGTTGGCGGCCGTCAGAAGCAGAATCCGTATGGATGGGTCAAGCACGGTTGAGGTCAGGTTGGTCTCGCTCGGGCTTGCGATGCTCAGGATATTGGTTGAACCGTCCATTTAACTCGCTCCGTGGCCGCTGAAAACTTTGAAAGGGGTGATCATCAGGATCTTCAAGTCCAGCAACAGGCTTTGTTCGGCGATGTAGCTGAGGTCCAGTTCCACGCGCTGGTCGAAGTCGATGTTGCTGCGCCCGGAGATCTGCCACAGGCCGGTCAAGCCGGGGTAGATGCTCAGGCGGACAAGATGGTTGTCCTTGTAGCGGTAGGCGTTGAACGAGGTCGGCCGCGGGCCGACCAGGCGCATGTCGCCGGTCACCACATTGATCAGGTTGGGTAACTCGTCGAGGCTGCTGCGTCGCAGGAACCGGCCGACGGGGGTGATGCGCGGGTCGTTGTCGATCTTGAAGTCGATGGCATCGGCGCCGTGCTTGTTGAGGTGGCGCAGTGATTCTTTGAGCGCCTCGGCATCAGCAACCATGGTGCGGAACTTGTACATGCCAAAGACCCGACCGCGGTATCCGGTGCGTTTCTGCACAAACAGCACTGGACCGGGGCTTGAGAACTTGATCAGCAGGGCCAGGCCCAGCAGCAGCGGGCTGAGCAGTACCAGGATCGACAGCGCGCCGAGACAGGCCACCACCCGATTGGTGCGCGAGACCGTCCAGGGTCGACCGCCGTCGCGACCAGTCAGCCAGCCGCGGCCCTGACGATGGATGGCCGCGTCCAGGCGTCGGCGGTGTTCGGGATCGACACGCTTGTCGCCACCGCGGGCGGTGATAGGGATGCATTGCTCATGTCGGGTCATAGACTCCTCCGCTGAAGGTTGGTCGCATGCGTTGGGCTGCAAGCGGTGTCGGCGATAGGCAGGGCGTAGTAATCGAGGAACCAGGCAATGAAGCGCCCCAGGCCCTCGTCCAGCTCGATGCGCGGCTGAAAACCGGTGGCCCGCGCCAGGCCGCTGGCATCGGCGCAGGTGTTCAACACGTCCCCTGGTTGCAGGGGCAGCAGTTCGATCCGGGCGGTTTGCCCCAAGTGCTTTTCCAGCAATGCCACATAGGTGCGCAGCGCTACCGGGTGCTGCCCGCCGATGTTGTAGATCCGCCAGGGCGCTGCGCTGGTGGCCGGGTCCGGTTGATCGCGATCCCACTGTGGCATGGCATGGGGCGGGCGTTCGATCAGCCGGGCGATGCTTTCGACGATGTCGTCGATGTAGGTGAAATCGCGCTGGTGCTCGCCATGGTTGAACAACTGCAACACGCGGCCTTCGGCGATGGCGCGGGCGAACTGGATCGGCGACATGTCCGGCCGGCCCCAGGGGCCGTACACCGTGAAAAACCGCAGGCCGGTGCATGGGATGCCAAACAGATGGCTGTAACTGTGGGCCATCAACTCGTTGGCTTTCTTGCTGGCCGCATACAGCGACAGCGGATGGTCCACGCCGTCCTGTACTGAGTAAGGTGTGCGCTGGTTGGCGCCATACACGGAGCTTGAGGAGGCGTAGATCAGGTGCTTGACCGGATGGCGACGGCAGCTTTCCAGAATGTTCAGGAACCCGCTGAGGTTGCTGTCGACGTAGGCCCGTGGATTCTCCAGGGAATAACGCACGCCGGCTTGGGCGGCGAGATGAATCACCACGTCGGGGCGGTGTGACTGGAACAACTCATCGATGGCCGAGGCGTCGGTCAGGTCCACCCGGGCCAACGCAAAGTCCCCCGCCTGATCCTTCACCCACGCCACGCGGTCGTGCTTGAGCTGCGGGTCGTAGTAGTCGTTGAAATTGTCCAGCCCCCACACCTGATGGCCGTCGCGCAGCAGCCGCAGCACGCAATGGGCGCCGATGAAACCGGCCGCGCCGGTCACCAGAATGTTCATGCCCGTGGCCCCTGGGTCAGGCTGCTGGGCACGGTGTGACGCAATCCGATGCCGCGATACAAGAGGCCGGCGGCGGCCAGATGTTCGGGGTTGTACAGGTTGCGGCCATCGATGATGACCCGGGCGCGCAACTTGTTGGCCAACAGAGCGAAATCCACGACCCGGAAGTTCTTCCACTCGGTGCAGATCACCAGGGCGTCTGCATCCTCCAGGGTGTCGTCGCGGGTGGCGCACAGGTTCAGGTCTTTGCGGTAGCCGTAGAGGCGGCGGCATTCGGACATGGCCTCCGGGTCGTAGGCATGGACCCGAGCGCCTTCGCGCCACAGCGCTTCCATCAGGTAGCGGCTGGGGGCTTCGCGCATGTCATCGGTGTTGGGTTTGAAAGCCAGGCCCCAAATCGCAATCGACTTGCCGGCCAGGCCGCCGGAGAACTGTTGCGTCAGTTTCTCGAAGAGAATGTGTCGCTGGCTGTCGTTGACGTCGGTGACACTGCGCAGCAGGCGCAGGGGCATGCCGCTCTGTTCGGCGGTATGCAGCAGGGCGCGCAGGTCCTTGGGAAAGCATGAACCGCCGAAGCCGCATCCGGGGTAGATGAAGTGATAGCCGATACGAGGGTCCGAACCGATGCCCTTGCGTACCGCTTCGATGTCGGCGCCCAGCCTTTCGGTGAGATTGGCCAGTTCGTTCATGAAGCTGATGCGGGTGGCGAGCATGGCGTTGGCCGCGTACTTGGTCAGTTCGGCGCTGCGGTTGTCCATGAACATCAGCTTTTCGCGGTTACGGCAAAAGGGCGCGTACAGCTCGCTCATCTGATCGCGGGCCAGCGGGTCGGCGGTGCCGATGATGATCCGGTCCGGGCGCATGCAGTCGGCCAGGGCGCTGCCTTCCTTGAGAAACTCGGGGTTGGACACCACTCGCACGTTCAGCTGTTTCAGGCCCCGGCGAGCCAATGCCTGATGGGCACATTCGGCGACCTTGTCGGCGGTGCCGACCGGCACCGTGGACTTGATGATCAAGGTGCGGTCGCTGTCCATGAAGTCCGCGATCTGGCGGGTGACCGCCAGTACATGGCTCAGGTCTGCCGAACCGTCTTCATCGGCTGGCGTGCCGACGGCGATGAAAATCAGTTCGCCGTGATTGACCGCATCACTGGCCTGATCACTGAACAGCAGCCGGCCACTCTTGATGTTCTCTTCGAGCAGTTCGGACAACCCAGGCTCGCTGATCGGTGGCACCGCTTGCTGCAGCTGACGGATCTTGTTGGGGTCAATGTCGATGCACAAAACACGGTGACCGACGTCGGCCAACGCAGCCGCTTGAATCAATCCCACATACCCCGTACCAAATACGCTCACATCCATTTTTGGCGTGCCTCGCAAGACGGTTGATGTAACTCGGATGAAACTGTTTAGAGGGGTATAGCGCAGCTTCAGAAAAGCGTGTCAGCAAAATGACAGTTGTCACTGTTGGCAAACTCGACAGAACTTGGCCTTTTGATATCAAGTCATTGACTGGTTTAGAAAAGTGCCGTTTTTAAAGGGCTGTAACGGCTTTTAACTAGGCGATGAACGGTATTTATCCATAGATTTTTACGTTTAACTGGCTTCAAGTGTGTCATTTTTGGGCTAACTTTTTTTTGACGCATTGGCCGTTCGTCCCTTTTCTTGCGCTTTGCAAAGCCGCTGCTAACGTGCAGAAAACGACCCTCTATCCAACGCCGCCCTATCGCCGAGAAACACATGCTCCGATACCTCAAGGAACTGTTGCTGGTGCTGTACCTGATCAGGGGATATGACTATTACCTTGATCGTCTGAATGCCTTGGGTTTGGGATTCGCCACGTTGCTGTTCGGCGCGATGTTCGTGGTGTTGGTGGTGGCGCTGTGGATGAGTGCGTACATCCGCCAGACCTTCGTGCGCCACTTGTTTGCCTTGGCGATGTTTGGTTCGGCGGTGTTTTTCGAGGTTTACACGAGGGTGACCGATAGCTATCTGACGTACAGCCAGTTTGTGTCGCTGGTGTATTCGGGTGGTTTTATCGGGGAGGCGGCTTCGCAGTACCGCGAAGTGATTGTCAGCGCCGCCACCGGTGGCCTGTTGCTGCTGCTGGGACTGGGTCTCAAGCCTCGGCGGTCGGTGTCATTGCCCGGTTATTTGCCAATCGCCGCACCTGTGTTGGGCGTGTTGTTGCTCAGTGGTGTTCTGTTCGTCCGGGCGGGCGAGGGCGCACGGGGGTTGCCGGTGATGTACACACCGCTGGCCTATCTGAATCTGTTCGTTTACGAAGCCCTGCACAACACCGTCGGTCCTCGGGAGCCGATCCGCCTGACGCGGCCAACATCGCCGATCGAGCATGATATTGTGCTGATTATCGATGAAAGCGTCGCTGGGAATTATCTGGATATCAATACGCCGTTCGGCGTGCACACCGGCCTCAAGACCCCGCCCGATGGGGTGCAGGTGTTCAATTTCGGTTACGCGGCTTCCATTGCCAACTGCAGCGCCGACACCAACGTCACCTTGCGTTACGGCGGCACCCGGGCCGATTACGTGCGCATCAACAGCACGTTGCCGTCGATCTGGCAGTATGCAAAAAACGCCGGGTTGCGCACGGTCTATATCGACGCCCAGCGTACCGGTGGTCACCTTCAGAACCTGATGACCGACACTGAAAAAAACGATATCGACGACTTCGTGCAGTTCGACCGCACCCCGGTGTTCGAGCGAGACATGGCGGTTGCCGCGCAACTGATCGAGCGGCTGGGCAATGACCGGGCCGAGCTGGTGGTGGTGAACAAGCTCGGTGCGCATTTTCCCGTGCACGACAAATACCCGGATGAGTTCATGAGCTATCGTCCCGCACTGCCGCGTGGGCGCTTTCTCGAAGTCGCCGATACCGGCCAGCGTGACGGTTTTGATGGCCGGACTCATGACTGGGAGCTGTACCGCAATGCCTACCAGAACACTTTGCTGTGGAATGTCGGAGAGTTCTTCAGGCGGATCTTCCAGCAGGCCGATTTGGGCAACGCCGTGCTGATCTACACCTCCGACCACGGCCAGGACCTTCACGAGCGCGGCAACCCTGGGCTCAATACCCACTGCGGCGGTGACCCGGTGGCGGAGGAAGGGCTTGTGCCGCTGGTGGTCATAGAAGGCGCGCGCTTGCAGACCCTGGATTGGCAGCGGGCATGGGCACAGAACAAGGACCGCTCCAGCCACTACAACATCTTCCCGACGCTGTTGCAGTTGATGGGGTACGACCCGGCCGGTGTTGAAGCGACCTATGGGAAATCCCTGAGCCAGCCGACCGAAGACGCCTTTACCTTCAACTACCGCTTCAATGCGCGGCTGGGGGCGATGCCTGAATGGAAACACATTGACCTCAAGCACATTGTCACACCAGGCCCGGTTCAGGCCGAGATGGCGGCGGGTCAGGCGGGATCGATGTTGAAAGTGCCGCCGTCATCGCGAGCAGGCTCGCTCCCACAGTAGTCCGAGTTGTCCGCAGGCCTTGCATACCCCCGCAAATCCCCTGTGGGAGCGAGCCTGCTCGCGAAGGCGGTGTGTCGGTCGGAATCGATGTTGAATGTGTCGCCGTCATCGCGAGCAGGCTCGCTCCCACAGTAGTCCGAGTTGTCCGCAGGCCTTGCATGCCTCCGCAAATCCCCTGTGGGAGCGAGCCTGCTCGCGAAGGCGGTGGGTGGGCTTGCAGCATAGAATCTCCCACAGTAGTCCGAGTTGTCCGCAGAACTTGCATACCCCACAAACCTGCGGGGAGGGGGCTCACTGGGTTGTGGCGATCGGGCCGAGTCGGGCCGGGTCGTGCAGTAGGGAGAATCCCAGCTCGCGCAATGTGCGGCCGATGAAGCGTGAGCCCACGTCATTCAAGTGTGCGTCATCGCGGTACAGCAACTGCCCGTCCATGATCGGGCTGCATAGCCCCGCTGGGCAGATCACTTGATTGGGGTCGATAAAGCGCACCTGGGGGAGTCTGGCGCGTATCCCCTCCCAATACGGCGCGGTGACGTCCAGCGGGGCCGAGCATGGGCGATCGGTGCCGAACATCAAGCGGCGCACGGGGCAGGTCGCTGCATTGTCGATGTTCTGGTTGCGCAGGATCACGATGACCTGACCGGTGTTGTTCGCCACGTGCTTGATGCTCGCTTCGATAATTTGTGCGGCCGCCGCATCCTTGGGCCAGGCGCCGGCCAGCACGACGTATGGGTAGTGGTTCTGCTTGATCAGCTCGAACACCCGGTCGTTGCGCGCCATGCAACGGTCGCCATACGCCTCGGACACCTCGGTGGCATAGCCGAAAATCGGCGGGCAGGCGTCCAGTGTGTAGTCCATTAATCTGATGCCGTTGGGTTTGGCCAGGATATCGACCATGCCCGTGAAATGATTGGCGAACGAGTCACCCACCATCATTCCGTCCAGTTGCTCCTTGTGTGCACCGAGCTGGCAATTCGGATCAGGTTCGGCGCTGTACCTCGCACTGGGCATATGGCAACCGCTGCGAAGCCTGTTCGGTTTGCTCAGCGCCATGGCCTCGAGCCTCGACACTTCAGGCGCAAAACGCTGTGGGAAGCCGTTCCATTGCAGGCTCAAGGTCGCCAGGACGGCCAGCCCCAGGGCCGGGACTATGAATCGGCGGACCAGTACGCGGGGAAACTGCAATTGCGCGCCAGTGCGCCGAAAGGGAATTTCGACATACCGCCAGGACCACCAGGACAACAGAATCGACACCAGCACCAGTGACATGCCCACAGAAAGGGTTATCTCGATGCCCAGGTAATTCAGGTAGGCAATCAACGGCCAGTGCCATAAATACAGCGAATAGGAAATCAGGCCTATGAACACCATGGGCCGGTTGGTCAGCAGGCGGGAGCGGGCTCCACCGCTGCCGGCCAGAATCAGCAGCGCCGCGCCCAGGCAAGGTATCAACGCATTGACGCCGGGGAAGGGGGTGTCCCGGCTCAGGGCAAACAAGGAAAAACCAATCAGCCCATACCCCGCCGCTCTATAAGCCAGCACTTCTATCCTGCCGAGTGTACGTGGCTGATAAAGATAGATACCCAGTGCTCCGCCTAGCATCAGCTCGAAAAAACGTGTGGGCAGCAGGTAATAGGAGGCCGTGGCGAAGACGTTCGTGGCGTATTCGGAAAGCCCCACCGCCGTCACGATACCGACGGCCAACACCGGCAGGACATAACGCGGTGTCAGGCGATAGAGCATCAGGATCAGCAGCGGCCAGATCACGTAGAACTGCTCTTCAATCCCCAGGGACCAGGTATGCAGCAGCGGCGCTTCGCTGGCATCGGCGGCGAAATAGTTGCCGTACTTCATCCAGATATAGATATTCGAGACCCCCAGCAGGGAGAACAGCGCACTGACGTTGAGCCGCGTCAGGTCGGCGGGGGAAAGGATGAAGGCCCCTGCGATCACGCTCGCCAACAACACAGTGACCAGTGCGGGCACGATGCGATTGATGCGCCGCTGATAAAAGCGCTTGAGCGAAAAGGTGTTGCCCTTGATCTCGGAAAACACCTGGGAAGTGATGAGGAAACCCGAGATGACGAAAAAAATATCGACCCCCACGAACCCGCCTGGCAGCAGGTCGGCGTTGAGGTGATGGATGAGTACGGCCAGCACTGCAATACAGCGAAGCCCATCGATATCGAGGCGATATTTTGTTTGAGGCATGTCGGCGATCGTCCTTGAATAGGAGGCAATCCAGGTGCGTCATGTTTATGACGAATTGGCCGACTGCATGTAAACGGCACGTATTAGTCATTGATTGATAGCTGGAAATTTATGCTTTGCAAGGCGTCGGGCAAAACCAGGCGGGGCAGACGACCAGCGGTGTTTGCCCGTCGCCTGAGCGCATCCTTGGTCTGCCCGTCACCCAACTCCGCTATCCTGAGCCTCACGTTTACCCATGAGCCTTTTCATGCTTGAAGTTCGCGACGTATTTAAGAGCTATGCCACGCCGCAAGGGCCATTGCCGGTGCTGCAGGGTATCGACCTGACGTTGGCCCCTGGCGACAGCCTGGCACTGATGGGTGAGTCCGGCAGCGGGAAAAGCACCTTGCTGCATCTGGTTGCCGGTCTGGACAAGGTCGACCGTGGCAGCATTCGCTTTGGCGAGCGTAGGCTCGACGGCATGAGCGAAAGCCAACTGGCAAGCTGGCGACGTACACAGATCGGCCTGGTGTTCCAGCAGTTCAACCTCATCAGTAGCTTGCCGGTGGAGGATAATCTGGCGTTCCAGGCGCGTCTGTGCGGTCGCTATGACCCTGCCTGGCAGACCCATCTGGTGCAACGGCTCGGCCTTTCGCAACTGCTGCACCGCTATCCCGAACAACTGTCCGGCGGCCAGCAGCAACGGGTGGCATTGGGGCGGGCGCTGGCCTCGCGGCCGCCTTTGTTGCTGGCCGACGAACCCACCGGCAGCCTCGACGAAGCCACCAGCGACGAGGTGCTGCAACTGTTGCTGGAGTTGCTGGACGGCAGCCCGACGAGCCTGCTGATGGTGACCCACAGTCCCCGGGTGGCGGCCCGTCTGAGCCGTCGAGTGGTCTTGCAAGGCGGACGTCTGGCGCAGGTGGCCCAAGGGTGATGATCCTCCGCCAGACGCTCAAGGCCTTGCTCAGCCATTGGCGCCAGCACCCGGTGCAGTTTTTCAGCGTCCTGACCGGGCTCTGGCTCGCCACCAGCCTGCTCACCGGCGTGCAGGCGCTCAACAGTCAGGCCCGGGACAGCTACGCACGAGCCAGCCAGTTGATTGGTGGCGAACCCCAGGCCAGCCTCAGTGCGCCCGGCGGCGGCACCTTCACTCAACAATGGTTTGTCGATCTGCGTCGCCTGGGATGGCCGGTGTCCCCCGTGTTGCAGGCTCGGGTGACGCTGCAGGGGCACGAGGATCAGCGCCTGCAGTTAATGGGCATCGACCCGGTGTCTTTGCCCCCCGGAGCGGCAGTGGCGGGGCAGGTCCGGGAGATGGCAGACGTGGTGGAGTTTTTCACTGAACCTGGCCGCACCTGGATCGCTGCGCAGACCTTGCAGGCCTTGGGGCTGAGCGAGGGGGACCGGCCCCGGACGGTCGATGGACAATCCCTGCCACCGTTGCTTGTCCAGGCGGACATGGCGCCCGGCGTGCTGCTGATGGACATCGGCTTCGCCCAGCAGGTACTTGGACGGCCGGACCAGCTGTCGCGCTTGCTATTGCCTGCCACGTTCAACGCGCCCTTGCCGACGGCGTTCAACGGCCGGCTGCAGTTCAAGCACGCCGATGAAGAAAACAATCTGTCACGCCTGACCGAAAGCTTTCACCTGAACCTCGACGCCTTGGGGGTGCTGTCCTTCGTGGTGGGGTTGTTCATCGTTCACGCCGCCATTGGCCTGGCGCTGGAACAACGCCGCAGCTTGCTGCGAACCCTGCGGGCCTGTGGCGTCAGTGCGCGGTTGCTGGTCACCAGTCTGGCCCTCGAACTGAGCGCCTTGGCCTTGCTCGGCGCAATCGCAGGAGTGCTCAGCGGCTACTGGCTGGCGAGTCTGTTGTTGCCCGATGTCGCGGCGAGCCTGCGCGGCTTGTACGGCGCCGAAGTGGCCGGCCACCTGAACCTCAGCCCGTGGTGGTGGCTCAGCGGCGTGGGCTTGGGCTTGCTCGGCGCGTTATTGGCCGGCGCCGACAGTTTGCTGCGGGCGGCGCGCCTGCCGCTGTTGGCGCTGGCCAATCCCCAGGCTTGGCATCAGGCCCATGCACGCTGGCTGCGGCGCCAGGGGTGGGTGGCGACATTGGCGGGGTTGCTCGCGGTATCGGCGTTGATCTGGGGTGACAGCCTGGGCAGCGGTTTTGTCTTGATGACGGCGTTGTTGCTGGGCGCTGCCCTGGCTTTACCGGTGTTGCTCAGTGGCGCGCTGAAGTTGCTGTTGCGCCGCAGTCGTTCGGTACTTGGGCAATGGTTTCTCGCCGACTGCCGTCAGCAATTGCCGACGCTGAGCCTGGCACTGATGGCGTTGCTACTGGCTCTGGCGGCGAATATCGGTGCCGGCAGCATGACCGCAGGTTTTCGCCAGACCTTCAGTGACTGGCTCGAGCAACGGCTGACCGCCGAGCTGTACATCAATCCGCAAACCCCGGCCCAGGCGGGCGAGCTGCACACCTGGCTCAAGGAGCAGCCGGCGATCAGCACGATATTGCCCAACTGGCAGGTCTCGATTCCTTTGCAAGGCTGGCCGACGGACATCTACGGCATCATCGATCACAGCGCCTATCGTCAGCATTGGCCGTTGCTGGAGTCGGTTTCCGACAAGCCTTGGGAGCAACTGGCCGGGGGTGACACGTTGATGCTCAGCGAACAACTGGCCCGGCGTCTCAACGTGAATATTGGCGATCGATTGACGATCCCGACGCCCCAGGGACCCTGGACGCCGCGCCTCGTCGGGATCTATGCCGACTACGGCAACCCCAAGGGCCATGTGCTGGTCAATGCCGACCACTTGCTGCGGCATTGGCCGCAACTGACGCCGAACCGCTTCAACCTGCGCATCGAACCCTCCGCGATCCCTGCGTTGCTGACGGCGTTGCAGGCCCGGTTCAGCCTGGATGACAGCCGAATTGTCGATCAGGCGCGGCTCAAGGGCTGGTCGACGCAAGTATTCGAACGCACCTTCGCCGCCACCGCCGCCCTCAATAGCCTGACGCTGGCGGTGGCCGGGGTGGCGTTGTTCATCAGCCTGCTGACCCAGAGCCAAAGCCGCCTCGGCCAGTTGGCGCCGCTGTGGGCGCTGGGGGTAACGCGCCGGCAGTTGATGTTGCTCAATCTGGGCCAGACCTGGCTGTTGGCGCTATTGACCCTGGTACTGGCCTTGCCACTGGGCATCGCCTTGGCCTGGTGCCTGGACGCGGTAATCAATGTGCAGGCCTTCGGCTGGCGCCTGCCGTTGCGGGTATTCCCGTGGCAATTGGCGCAGTTGCTGGGCCTGGCGATGCTTGCCACGCTGCTGGCATCGGCCTGGCCGCTGTATGCGTTGTACCGCACGCAACCGGCGGATTTGCTGAGGACCTTTGCCCATGAAGATTAAACTGGGCTTGATGCTGATAGCGCTACTGCTCTGCGGTTGTGATAACCGGCAACCGCCGCCGAAGGGCTTCGCCGGCCTGGGTGAGCAGGCCGGCGCATTCACGCCCGTGGTGCCGGGGCGGGTATTCAGTTTTCCCGCCGATCATGGTGTTCATGAGGGGTTTCGCATCGAGTGGTGGTACGTCACTGCCAATCTCAAGGATGCCGAGGGCCGCGATTACGGTGTGCAATGGACGCTGTTTCGCAGCGCCCTGAACGCCGCGCCCCAGGCCAGCGGCTGGCGCAACCAGACGATCTGGCTCGGTCATGCCGCGGTCACTTCCAGCGCCGTCCACCATGCCGCCGAGCGCTATGCACGGGGCGCAGTGGGGCAGGCCGGGGTGCAGACGACTCCTTTCGACGCCTGGATCGATGACTGGCGGTTCGCTACACAAGCGTCGGGGGCCGATCCATTGGCGGACATGCAGCTCAAGGCCAGTGGCCCACACTTCAGTTATGAGTTGCGCCTCACGTCGACGCGTCCGCTGGTGCTACAGGGCGATAAGGGGTTCAGCCAGAAATCCGAACAGGGCCAGGCGTCGTACTACTACAGCCAACCGTTCTTCCAGGCCAGCGGCCACGTGGAAATCGATGGCCAGCGTTATACGGTCAGCGGCCCGGCCTGGCTCGACCGCGAATGGAGCAGCCAGCCACTGACTGCGAACCAGACGGGCTGGGACTGGTTTTCCCTGCACCTGGACAGCGGCGAGCATGTGATGCTCTACCGCATGCGCCACAAGGATGGGGCGCCATACCTCACGGGCACCTGGATCGATGCCCAAGGCCAGGCGCAGACCCTGCATGCCGGGCAGATCAGCCTTGAACCACTGGACACCGCCGTGGTTGCCGGGCGCTCGATGCCGGTGCGCTGGACGATCAGGATCCCCGGCAAGCGACTCGACATCACCACCGATGCCTTGAACCCCAACGCCTGGATGAACCTGCGCATTCCCTATTGGGAAGGGCCGGTGCACCTGAGCGGCAGCCACAGCGGCAACGGTTACCTGGAAATGACGGGCTACTGAGAATCGCCGGAACTCCCCGGGAACGTCGACCCTCATACCTTATGAATGCCTCTGAGGAGTCCGTCATGAGTGATGACCTCACACTTCCCTCGCTGGCCGACTGGCAGCGCTTGTTCGACGACAAGACCTACTGGCAGCAGTCGCCCGACGTCCATTTCACCGAGCTGATGCGGGTGGCCGATGACCTGTTCGGCCAGGGCGCTATCGACCTGGCACAGTGGCAGGAACTCAAGGCCAAGGCCGAACAACTGCACCATCGTTCACCCGACGCCAACGTCGCTGAAGAAGTCGCCGATCCTGACGCCTGACGCGCAGGCCCGAAAAACCAAGGAGTTCGCCATGAAACCCAGTGATCAAACGTCGCACAATCCAGACGAGCCGGCGATGCCGGGTGAGGTGGAGCGTGACAACGACGCCCTGCGCCCCAACGATCCGGCTAAACGCAAACAGCAGGAAGGCGATACTGAAGCGGGGGAGACGGATGCACAAAAGACCGCGCGACAGGGCTGAGGATTGATAGACCGCGCGGTCTTGAAAACGCATTTGTTAATGCTGCTTTACTTGCCCGGTCTTGTTCGGCGTAGCGGATATGTTTTTTTATACTGCTGTTGGATTTTGTATAGCTGTTTGTATAGCTGTTATTGATTGGGCGTTAATAATGACGACTAAAGATAAATAATTATTTAAACAAGCTCCCGGACATATTTTGCAAGTTCCACTATTATTATGCCCGTTCGCCCAGTGTCAGGCTCTTTACCAGTGCATGGAATGCCGAGGCCGTCGCACTGGGCGAACACCATCCTGAATCAATATCTATCGACGATTATCCAGCGACCGGTGAACGCCAGTCATCGGAGCCCGACGTGCCGCTGACTTCGTGGGTCCAGGTGATCTTGCGGTAGGTGAAGTGCACATCTTCCAGATGGGTGAAGTGCGCGTTCGCCGGGTCCTGGCAGTTGAGCATGTAGTCCTTGATATCGACGATGATCGCGTCCTCCAGAGTGGTGGTGTAGTAATGCTCCTGGGTGCCGGCCGCCGAGGTGCGGTACCACTGGATCTCGACTTTGGTCAGGCGTTCTCCGCAGGTCAGGGCCGCCAGCAGCAGCGGCGAGGCCTTGTCGAACACCTTGGTGATGACCAGGGGTTTATGCACGCGCTGGCCGGTTGGCTGACCCGACTGAGGATCGCGGGGGATGATGACCTGGTGCTCGAAGCCTTGCACCATGACTTGATCTTCATGACCTTCCTGGTAGGTGTTGCCCACCGAGTCGGCCGTAAAGGCGCCGGCAGTGATCAGACCTTGTTTGGTGCCTTCGATGGACATGTAAGCGGGGGTAGCCAATGGATGCTCTCCTTGCGGGATAACTAAAGGGACCTGGGAAGGGAATCGTCCCCAGGTGGCCTGACGGTTATCAAGAGCTATGCCAGATTCTATAAAAGCTATGTATATCAATAGGTTGGGATTAATCGCCAGTCCATGAGCGCTCCGGCTACAGAGGAATGCGCGCGGGGAGTTGCGTAGTTGGCAAGCCGGATGCGCAACTTCTTACGCATTCGGCTTTCCGGTTTTTCCTACATTCCCAGGGCGGACATGCACTCATCCATCGAGCGCTGTTGCGTTTCGGCATACAACTGCAGCTCATCGATGGTCGGTTGTCCCAGCGCTTGCTCGAATGCCTGGCGATTGGACTGTCCGGCGTAGTGAATTTGAGCGGTATCGCCGAGGTTCGACTGGAAGATGCCGGCGGCGCTCACGGGCAGGAAGTCCTCGTACACCAGGGGTTCGGCGCGCAGGTATTGCGCTTCCAGCAAGCGTTCCAGCGAGACCGGTTGCTTGATCGTGCCTTTGGCAGCGAGGCCCTTTGGCGTCACGAAATAGCGAAAGTACGCCAGTGCCTGCCGACGCAGCTCATCGTGGTTGTCAGGGAACTGGGCAAAATGCTCGGTCATCAGTGCGTTGTAGCGTTCGGCGTTGGCTTCGTTGGGAAACGCCCCCAGCGCATCCCGAGCGGCGTTCAGCAACTGATCGTAGAGTGCGCGACCTTTCGGGGTGAGGGCGGCGCCCCGTTGCTCGATTTCGCCGAAGCGGGCGCTGTGGCTGCCTTGGGAGTGGGGCTGGTCGGTGAACGCTACAGGTTCGTCGAGCGCCTTGAAGCTGGTCTGCCGCAGCAGGATCGGGCAATGCCGACGGGGCGGGCCTTCGACGACTGCCTTGGGGGTGATGCCGTGCACGGGCATCTGGGCCTGCACGATGTCGATGTCCAGGGTACGTGGCGTCAGGTGATTGATGTGCGGGCCCTTGAAAGCCACCACGTCGGCGATCAGCCGATGCTGGGCGCTCAGTTGCCGATATTGCTCGGCCGTGACGGTGGCGCTGTGGTGCCAGCGAAAGGTTTCCAGGGCCTGTAGGACGAAGTCATCAGTCTGTGGTTCGGTCAGACCCCCTTGGCGTTCGGCCAGGTCGATGAGCTGGAGCGCCTCGGAGGTGAAGATCTGGCGCTTGTTCAGTACCGATTCGGCAAAGGCCCGAAGCTCGGCGTTTTCGATCAGTTCCAGACGCAGCAACGAGGTAAACACCCGGAACGGGCTGACCTGCAAGGCGCTTTCATGCACGGCTCGAAATGCCGTGGAATGCACAGGCACCCCGGCGGGCGTGAGGTCGTAGTAGCCCACCGGGTGCATGCCCATGACCGCGAACAGACGCCCCAGGGTTGCCAGTTCTGCGGCGGTGCCGACACGGATCGCGCCGTGGCGCTCCAGGTCCAGACGCTGGAGTTCACCGGTACTGCGCAAGTGTTCGGCCAAGTGCGGGTCGTTGACCAGCACCTGGGCATTGGTCTGTTCCACCAGGTTCATCAGTGCCCCGTACAGCGGCACCTCGTCGCGGTACATGTCGGACATCGCCTTGGAGAAGCGTTGGCGGATCAGGTCGGGACTGACGAAGCTCATTGTGAGAATTCCTGGCGCAAGCTGTGGGAAAGTGGAAGGAAAGATCGCAGCCTTCACCAGCGTCGACAAACGAAGAATCTTCAGGACTTCATTCTGTCAGGGACTGATCCGCCTCCTTCACCGTGGCTCAGGCAAGCCTTGAAGAGCGGCATCAAGGTCACTGGCCCAGGCCCTTGAGAAAGTCGCGATACAGCGCGGCGGTTCTCCCGGGGCGCTCGACCATGGGCATATGGCCTACCCCCTCCCAGATTTCCACACGCAAGTCGGCGATGCCCTTGCTCCATACGGGCACACTGCTGACGTCAATCAGCCGGTCCTTGCGACCCCAGAGCAGCAGCGAAGGCGCGCGGATGTCGGGCAGGCGCGGCTCCATCGGCGGGCTGGCGCGAAAATCCACGAAGATCTCTTCCAGTTCATCCCGGCGTTGCTCATAACGCTCGGCCAGCGCCGCCAGCACCACACTCGGCACCCATGGCGGCGAGGCCATCGTCATCGCGTAGAACGGAGCGAAATCGTCCCGCGAGCGCACCAGAAACGGGTTGTGGCCGGCTGCCAGGTGCCGCTCCATGTCGCTGGGTTCGGGCGCGGTGACGCCGGCCGGGTCGATCAGGGCCAGGGTGAGTATCCGTTCCGGGGAGGTCGCCGCCAGCCAGGCGGCGAGATGACCGCCCATGGAGTTGCCGATCACATGGACCTTGTCCAGGCCGCAGGCATCCAGCAGTTCGATCACCCGTCGGGCCTGGGTCGGGATGTCATAACCGCCGCCGGCCTTGAAGCCGGTTTCGCCATGACCGGCCAGGTCAGGAATCACCACCCGGTAGTCGCTGACAAAATGCCGGGCAAAACGCAGCCAGAGGTTCTTGTCGGCGCTGTAGCCGTGCAGCATCAATATGCTGCCGGACGCTTCGTAGGGCCCGCCTTGCCAGGTCGACACGGTCATTTCGCTGATGGGCACCGTGATCTTGTGCAGTCGGTACAGACGCGCTTCCAGGGCCATGCCCATGTCGTACAGCACATGGCCGATGCCTGGATACGTCAGCCAGCTCCAGGCGATAAACACGGCGAGGACTACCCACAACACCAACATGCTTTGCCCTCCAGGGTCAGGACAGAATGTGATCGGCCAACCGGAGCCGACGAGTCAGATAGTGATAAGTGAAGCTGAAACCGGGGAACATCGCGACGACGTGGCCGCTTTTGCTTTGATACCAGCTGTGACAGCCGCCGGATTTCCATACAGTGCGTTGCATTTCCCGGTGGATCATTTCGGTGTAGCGCTGTTCGGCGGCAGGCTGCACTTCGATGCTGCGCAGGTTTTGCCGGTTCAAGGTGCGGATGCAGTCCAGGATGTAGTTCATCTGCGACTCGATGATGAACAGTGCCGAGGTGTGACCGATGCCGGTGTTGGGGCCGGTCACGATGAACAGGTTGGGGAAGTCCGGCAGGCTGGTACCCAGGTAGGCGCGCGGGTATTGGGCCCAGACGTCGTGCAGTCGGGTGCCGTTGCGGCCGGTGACGGGATAGGAAATCACCCCGTCGGTGGCGTCAAAGCCTGTCGACCAGATGATCAGGTCCAGTGGGATGTGCTGACCGTCCCGGGTGATGATGCCGGTTTCATCGAGGGCGGCGATGCCGTGCTCCTGGCCATGCACGCTGACGTTGGCCCGGCACAGGGCCGGATACAACGTACTGGACAGGATGACGCGCTTGCAGCCGATCAGGTAGTCAGGGGTCAAGCGACGACGCAGAACCGGATCCGGCACTTGGCGCTCAAGCATGTTCAGGGCCTGGCGCTGGACCATGCGAACCGCCGGCCGTGAATATTTGAACGCAATCACCCGGGTTTCGAATTGCCAGTAGATCGACCAGCGCAACAGGGTGCGCATCGGCGCCAGGCTCAGCAACCAACGTTCGAGACGGTTGAACGTGCGGTCGCGGCGTGGCAGTACCCAGTGGGGCGTACGCTGAAACACGTGCAGATGGGCGACTTCTGGCGCAATGGCCGGGATGACTTGGGCGGCGCTGGCGCCACTGCCGACGATGGCAACGCGTTTGTGGCGATAGTCGTAGGTGTGGTCCCAATCATTGGTGTGAAACGTCTTGCCCTGGAAGCGATCCCGGCCTTCGAAATCAGGGATCACCGGTTGGCTGAGGGGGCCTGTGGCATTGATCAGGAATTGCGCATGAAAGGTCTCTAGGCTGGCGGTGTCGACGATCCAATGTCGGGCAATGTCGTCCCATGCCACCCGCTGCACATTCGCGCTCAGTTGTACCTTGTCCTGCAGGGCGAAGCGTTCGATCACGTGCCGGGTGTAGCGGTGCAGCTCCTCCTGGCCGGCGAACATCCGGCTCCAGTCGTAAGCGGCGAATGAGAGCGAATACAAGGGCGACGGCACTTCTACCGCCGCGCCGGGGTAGGTGTTCTGGCACCAGGTGCCGCCGAAGAAATTCCGTCGCTCCAAGAGCAGGAAATCCGTTATGCCCTCTTTGAGGAGATTGATTGCCGCGCACTGGCCCCCGAACCCGCTGCCGATGATCAACACCTGATAGCTGCGCATGGGCCTCCTTTCTGGTGGTGGTTGCCGATTCCCTTTGTCATGTATAGCCAAAATCCGAGCGGAGCCGTGCATTTGATGGCGAATAAATAACCCTTCATCGATGGTGGCTATTTGATGCTGCCCTGATAGACTCCAAATAACCCTATCCCACAACCCGGGAAGCCCTCGGTGCAGAGGCCTCTATGCAAAGAACGGGACGAAAGGGACTGTCATTGGCCAGGAGGCTTTACACCTCACGAATCCTGGGCCTGATGCTAGGGTTGTTGTTGGTGAGTGTCGCCGTCTATCCCCTTGACCCGGCACCTTGGGTCTGGTGGGCCATGCTGTTCAACGGCTTGTTATGGCCGCATGTGGCCTATCAGTGGGCCCGTCGCGCGGCGCAGCCGTACCAGGCTGAACGCCGAAACTTGCTGATTGACGCCTTTCTTGGCGGTTTCTGGGTCGTTGCGATGCAATTCAATCCGCTGCCCACGGCCGTTACGCTGGCAATGATGGCGATGAACAACGTTTCCATCGGGGGCTTGCGTTTTCTGTTCGCCGGGGCGGCGGTCCAAGTGACGGGCATCGCCCTGGGCCTGGCGATCTTCCCGTTGACCAGTGTGCCGATGACCAGTTCGGCGCAGCTCTATGCCAGTTTGCCTCTGTTGTGCATATATCCGCTGGCGTTGGGCTGGATCTGTTTTCGCCAGACCGACATCCTGGGCCGGCAAAAGCGCGAGTTGTTGGCCCTGAGCCGTACCGACAGCCTGACCGGTCTGCTCAATCATGGGGCGTGGAAGGACCGGCTTAACGAGGAGTTCCAGCGCTGCCTGCGACAGCCACACGATGGGGCTGGTCACGGCGTGATTGCGCTGATGGACATCGACCACTTCAAAGCCATCAATGACACCTATGGCCATGGCGCTGGTGACATCGTGTTGCGTCAGCTGGGCAAGATGCTCAAGCAAAACCTGCGGGCCACCGACATTGTCGGACGTTATGGGGGGGACGAGTTCTGCGTGATTCTGCCGGACCTGACGTTGCACAAGGCCGTGCTGGCCATGGAGGCCCTGCGTGAGCGGTTCGCCCTGCTCGGCTACGAGCAGGCCCCCGCGCTAAAGGGCAGTCTGAGCATTGGCCTGGCCGCCTTCAACCCGGCCTATGGCGACGCCACTCTCTGGCTCAACGACGCCGACCAGGCGCTTTACGAGGCCAAGACCGGCGGGCGCAACCGGGTCGTTTGCCATCGGCAGTGCCAGATGCTCGAGGAACCGGCGGTTTCTTTCTGACCCAACCGAGGAAGAGGGTTTATTTGTGCTAAACACAAACAAGTCCTGTTCCAGCCGCACTGTGTTCCGGCCTGAACTATCCCCCTAGGATTGCTTCACTCAACCACTTGTGAAGGAATCCCTCATGCAACGTTTTACCCGTCGTTTGCTCGCCGCTTGTGCGTTCTCCGGTATTGTCGCCAGCACCGGCGCATTGGCTGATACCCATCCCACCATTCGAGCCATGGCTGGCGCGGAGCCGGTCAACCAACTCCCGGCCGGTAAAACCGCGTTACTGGTAATCGATTTTCAGAACGAATATTTCACCGGCAAAATGCCCATCCCTGACGGCGCTGCTGCGTTGGCCAATACTCGCGAACTGATTGATTTCGCCGATGATCACCACATGCCGGTGTTCCATATCCAGCACATTGCGCCGGCCGGTTCGGCGGTGTTTGCCGAGGGTGGCGAAACCGTGAAATTCCATCCGGACATGCAGCCCCGGGCCCAGGATGTTGTCTTGCAAAAGACCACTGTCAGCGTCTTCGGCAGTACCGACCTGGACAAGCGTTTGAAGAGCGCTGGTATCGAAAACCTGATCATCTCCGGTCTCATGACCCACGCGTGCGTGGCCGGTGCTGCCCGTGATGCGGCGCCGCTTGGCTACAATGTGTTGGTCGCCTCCGATGCATCGGCTACCCGTGCGATCACCCGGGTCAGTGGCGAAGCGATCGACAAGGACGCCTTGCACAAGGCCGCACTGGCCGAGGTCGAGGATACTTTCGGTGATGTGATGACCACCGCCCAAATCATCAAGCTGCCGGTACGCTGAAAATGAATCAGATGCTCGCCATGCGCGTGTTTCGCTGCATCGTGGAGGCTCAGGGGTTTTCAGCCGCGGCCGAACGACTGGACACCACTCATTCGTCGGTGTCGCGCAACTTGCAGCAATTGGAGTCTGTGCTGGGCGTGCGTCTGATCAATCGCAATACCCGACGCATGAGCCTTACGGCAGCAGGCGAGCGCTACTACGCCGCTTGCGTGGATATTCTGGATCGCGTTGATGCCGCGTCCCAGGCGGTGACCCTGGAACAGGAACGGCCCTCCGGACTGCTGCGCATCAGTACCCCGCTGGTGATCGGTACGCTGGAGCTGGCCCGTTGGTTGCCGGGGTTCCAGGAGCGCTATCCGGACATCCAGGTCGATCTGTCCTGCTCGGATCCGCTTGTCGATCTCGTGGCCGATGGGGTCGATGTGGCGTTACGGATTTGCGGGCCGCTGGCCGACAGCAGTCTTGTCGCGCGCTTGCTCAGCGTTTCGCCGCTGGTTCTGGTGGCGGCACCGGCCTATGTCTTCAAGCGCGGGCTGCCTCGCGGCGTTGCTGAACTCAACGACCATCGGCTGCTGACGTATGCCTCGGCCACGCAGTGGGTGCTGGTGGGGGAAGCAGGGGAGTCGAGCACGGTGGATTGCGCCAGCAGCTTTCATACGGACACCATCACTGCCTTGCACGCCTGCGCTCTGGCGGGCGGGGGCATTGCCGCGTTTACCCTGGCGACGGTGCAGGATGACTTGCTGACGGGAAGACTGGTGCGGATTCTGCCTGAGTACACGCTTGGGCAGCGGCACTACTATGCGCTTTACCCGCATGCGCGGAATTTGCCGGCCAAGGTTCGAGTGTTTGTGGATTACATGGCGCAGTATTACGGCGCCAGGAACTGATGGACCTTGGACTGAACAGCGCCGGGGCCTGAAAAGCCCGGACAACGTTGCGACGATTTGAACGATGTAGCTGAGCCGTGGCGAGGGAGTTCCCTCGTCACAATGGGGCAAGCCACAATGAATCAAACAGCCTTGGTGTGATCGGCTGGCCCGCGCAACGTCGCAATATCCCGCTTGGGCGGCATGCCAAACAAACGGCCGTACTCACGGCTGAACTGCGAGGGGCTTTCATAGCCCACTTTGAAGGCCGCACTCGCCACGTCCATATGTTCATTGAGCATCAAGCGCTTCGCTTCGTTCAACCGTAGCCACTTCTGATACTGCAGCGGACTCATCGCGGTGAGCTGGCGGAAGTGATGGTGGAAGGTGGGGGGGCTCATCTGCACACGCGCCGCGAGGTCCTCTACGCGGATGTGTTCGGTGTAATTCAATTTCAGCCAGTCGATGGCTTTGGCGATCCGGTAGCCCTGGCTGTCCACGGAGGCGATCTGACGCAGCCGCGAAGCCTGGTCGCTCATCAACAACCGATAATGAATTTCCTGTTGGATCAGCGGCGCCAGTACAGGGATCGCGTCAGGCTCATCCAGCAGCGCCAACAAGCGTGCGAACGGCGCCAGAAGCTCAGGTGTTGCTGTACCAATGCCTGCGCCAATTCCGATGGGCCGGTCTCGATACGGCGTCATGCCGCTCTGGGCGACCAGATCGGCGACCATGCGCAAGTCGAGCTTGAAGACCAGGCCCAGGCAAGGTTGCTCCGGGCTTGCCACCATCACTTCAGAATTGGCGGGGATGTCCAGCGAAGTGATGAGAAATCGTGTGGTGTCGTATCCATACGCCTTGCCACCTACCCATACCTGTTTCACGCCTTGGGCCACGAGCACGATGCTCGGTTCGATCATGCAGATGACGGGACGCGCCGGGGCTTCACGTCGAAAGAAACTAAGGCCGGCCACCGGCATATCAAAGTCCCCCGTCTGTGGGGTCCGGGCGTCAATGATTCCGGCGAGCGTCTCTTGCAGGGATTTGCGTTGGGTGGTCATGGCGGGTTCGGGGGTTGTCCAGGACTGATAGCTATAGGCAGAACATTAACTCGCCAAGCGAAGCGCTGCCTACATGAAGTGGGCGAACTCATAGGATCGGGCAAGAAAAGCAGCGCAATGCGCTACCTGAAATCCGGGTTGGGCGCTGAGAATTTGATCCGACCTGACTCAGGAGATCATTACTCAATGCATGTTCGAGCCTACGCGGGCGACACCCCTCGAATCACTCAAACAGAAGGACTATCCAGTGAAAAGAATGCTGCTTGCCCTCGGTCTGCTTATCGTCTCTTGCTCATCCATGGGGGCTGATATGTCCAACGGTGCTGACAACTTCTACAAAAGTGACAAGGTGACAGTGGAAAAGGTCGCCTTCAAGAATCAATACGGGATGGAGGTGGCAGGTAATCTGTTTGTCCCAAAGGGACTGGACCCGAAGGCGAAGAGCGCCGCCATCATCGTGGGTCATCCCATGGGCGCGGTGAAGGAGCAGAGTTCCAATCTGTACGCGACCAAAATGGCCGAGCAGGGTTTTGTTACGCTCTCCCTGGATTTGTCGTTCTGGGGGGAGAGTGAGGGTACGCCGCGCAATGCAGTGTTGCCGGACATGTACGCAGAGGATTACAGCGCTGCGGTGGATTTTCTCGGCACCCGGCCGTTCGTCAATCGCGAGCGCATCGGCATCATCGGTATCTGCGGCAGCGGCGCTTTCGTCATCAGCGCAGCCAAGATCGACCCGCGCCTGAAGGCCATCGCGACGGTCAGCATGTACAACCATGGCGACTTGTACCGCAAAGGCTTGGGTAACTCGACAACGGCGGAACAGAAAAAGCAGTTCCTGGCCACGGCAGCCGAGCAGCGCTATGTGGAGTTTATCGGTGGGAAAACCGCGTACACCTCTGGCTCACCGCTGAAATTGACGGGCGATGCCATCGCGGATGAGTTCTTTGACTTCTACCGGACCCCGCGTGGCGAAGTCACTCCCGCCGGCGCTTCGCCGCAGACCACGACCATGCCCACGCTGTCCAGCAACGTCAAGTTCATGAACTTCTACCCGTTCGATGACATTGAAAGCATCTCGCCGCGTCCTTTGCTGTTTATCACCGGCTCCGAGGCGCACTCGCGTGAGTACAGTGAAGATGCCTACAAGCGGTCTGCGCAACCCAAAGAGTTGCTCATCATCCCGGGAGCCAACCATGTGGACCTTTACGACCGGGTGAACCTGATCCCGTTCGACAAGTTGGCCGGGTTCTTTCGCAACAATCTGAAGTAACTCCCTCAATCACGCCATCACTTGGCACCTCTTGTCCTGCGGCAGCGATCTTCGGTGCCGCAGTTCGTCCCCTCGAGTCTTCAGTGGACCCGACGCTCAAGAAACACAGGATTCATATCCCATGACCGATAGCGTATTGCCCATCTCCCAAGACCGCCCCACGTGGAGCGCGGTGCTTGCCATGTCCCTCGCTGCGTTCGCCCTCGTTGCATCGGAGTTCATGCCGGTCAGCCTGCTCACGCCCATTGCGGCCGATCTACACATTAGCGAAGGGCAGGCCGGTCAAGGCATCGCCGTGTCTGGCGCCTTCGCCCTGATCACCAGCCTGTTCATTGCATCGATTGCCGCTAGGGTGGACCGTAAAAGTTTGCTCCTGCTGCTGACACTGTTGATGATCATTTCTGGAACCGTGGTCTCATTGGCACCCAATTACGCGGTATTCATGGCCGGACGCGCACTGATCGGCGTTGCGATTGGCGGCTTTTGGTCGTTGTCAGCCGCCACGGCCATGCGGCTGGTGCCGGATCACCAGATCCCACGGGCCCTGGCGATCGTCAATGGCGGCAATGCGTTGGCGACGGTGGTGGCGGCGCCGCTGGGCAGTTTTCTTGGGCAGATAATCGGTTGGCGTGGCGCGTTCTTTTGCATTGTGCCTGTCGCCGCCACCGCTTTGGTCTGGCTGCTGTTACGCCTGCCCTCCATGCCGGCACAGACGAAGCAGGGTAGCGCCAACGTGTTCAAATTGATGGCGCGAGCCCCCATAGCCTTGGGCATGCTGGCTGCCAGCGCATTCTTCATGGGTCAATTCATGTTGTTCACCTATCTACGACCGTTCCTTGAAACGGTGACGCAGATGAGCGTGTCTTTGCTTTCGTTTGCATTGCTGGTGATTGGCGTGGCCGGTTTGCTCGGTACCTTTGTGATCGGTGCGTTCTTGAAAAATGGCCTGTACCGGACGCTCATCGTCATCCCGTTGCTGATGGCAGCGATTGCACTTGCCCTGGTGGGGTTCGGGGCGTCGGCAACCATCACGATTATCCTGCTGGGACTTTGGGGTTTAGTGGCCACCGCTGCCCCCGTCGGCTGGTGGACCTGGCTGGCGCGAACGCTGCCAGATGATGCCGAAGCAGGGGGTGGATTGATGGTCGCGATCATTCAGCTTGCGATTGCGGCGGGTGCCACGGTGGGCGGCATCCTTTTCGATCTGAGCGGCTATCAGGCGACTTTCGAAGCCAGCGCGGTTGTGCTGGGTGGTGCAGCCGTTCTCGGCATCCTGGCTGCACGGGCCGCGGTTCGGGATTGCCCAGACATCCGCGCCCGGGCGCAAGCCAAGGCCGTTTGAGCAGATGACCGTTGAGCGCCTGCGGTTGGTGGCACATTGATATATTGGTAGGCTAGGGGCTCGTTACCTATCGAGTGGGTCAGTGTGACTACCGAGCGAATTTTCCAGTTGGAGCAAGCCCTTATGGCCGTGATCGCTGCGGCGGGAAAGATGGGGGTCTGCAGTGATGAACTGTGCGCGCAGGCGGTGGGCGGGTTGATGTTTGAACACCATTGGAGCTGGGCAAACGCACAGTACGCACAAGGGGCGGCCGACGAGATCGACAACGCGTTGAGCCTTCTCGTAGGGAAACCGCCGGTGGAAAACAGGTCGCCGGCGATTGAGACCGGCGCCAATGCGTTGCTCAATCCGCCAGCTAATTCGCGGTCTGTCAGTTTTATTTGATACGAGTGGGCGCCCATTTGCGTGTGCGCCCTCATCGCGAGCAAGCTTTGCTCCCACAGGGTAAATGCTTGGAGGTTAATGCTGCGAGCGATATTCCGGCGCGGCTTCCAGCGAGGTCTTGTGAGCGTTTTCCTTGGACGTTTGCCCCTGCGTATCGGGTAGCGAGGCGACATGAACGGTACGGGCCGGGATCGCAAATCGCACACCGATTCTGGCGAATTCTTCCATCATGCCCAGGTTGATCGCCTGTTGGACATCCATGTAAACGTTGTAGCTGGGGTCCAGCACGATGTACACCGTTTCGAATTCCAGTGCGCTCTCGCCGAAACCGCGAAAGTGCGAGCGGTCGAAGCGGGTCTTTTCCTGAGCCTTGATGATGTTTTCGACGATGACCGGCACTTGCCTTAGCTGTTCTGTCGAGCAGTCATGGGGCAGGGCGAATTCAAAGACGATCCGTCGTTCCTGAAGCCGTTTGTAGTTCTGAATGGTGGTGCTGATCATTCCGGCATTGGCCATCACGATCTGCTCGCCACCCAGGCTACGGATCCGCGTGGTTTTCAAGCCGACATGTTCCACGGTGCCGGCCAGGGAACCCACGACAATGAAGTCGCCGACCTCGAACGGTTTGTCCACGGCGATGGACAGCGAGGCGAACAGATCACCGAGGATGTTCTGCACCGCCAGCGCCACGGCGATACCACCGACCCCGAGGCTGGCGATAAAGGCGGTGATGTTCACGCCCAGGTTGGAGAGCATCGCCAGGAGCACCACGGCCCAGAGAAACACCTTCGCGCCCCACAGGCTCAGGGTGGCCAACGCGCTTTTCTGGTGGATGTCGGAGTGGCTGTGGCGGGCGAAATAGTGCAGCAACGCCAGGGCAATTGCCCGGTTGGCCCAGAGCCCCACCTGCAAGGCTGCGACCACGAACCAGAGGCTGCTGACCCGGTCAAGCCAACGCTCCGGCAGGTCCAGGACGCCGACGCCAATGAGGATGGAGGCCAGTAACAACAGCGTATTGCTGGTGCTGGACAGGACCTCGACGGCGATGTGGCTGACATACGCATCGGGTTTCTGTGCCCGGGCCTGCACTTTTCTCAACAGCAAGCCGATGCCGGCCCTGACGATGATAAAACTCACCACCATCACACCCAGGGCCAGGAGCCAGTTGGCGATGGAGATGCCGAGTAATTGGGTATCGGTAAGGAACTGAAGAGAGCTTGAGTCCATGTGAACGGTCACCTGTGCCATTGCTGTTCAGGTTTTGGCCCTTGCCGACTTTGGTGTGAGAACCTGGGCAGGGCATGAACCTGGTTAGTTCGCGCAAAGCACGGGCCGTTCAATTTTGTTCTGCGCCAGCAGTTGCGTAGGAGAGTGCTGGCGGCGTAGTTTCCTGGGCAGAACCTCTGTCAGAGCAATGCCATGCACATGACCGAACTGAGCAATGAGGAGTTGGAGCCGTTGCGCCAGGCGCTGATCCTGGCGGGTCTGCCTGTGGACGACCTGAACCAGCAGGGCCGACGTTTTTTCAGCTTCAGGCAAGCAGACGCTCAGACAGCGTTTGGCGGGATCGAGGGGGAGGGCGCGGACCGATTGTTACGCTCTCTGGTGGTCCCTGAGGGGCTGCGGGGGCGCGGCATAGGCGCAGCGATGCTGGTCGCTCTGGAAGAGTTTGCGAAAAACCAAGGCGTAGAACGCCTTCACCTGCTCACTGCCAGTGCTGCTAGGTTCTTTGTCGCCCAGGGGTATCAGCCGCGTGACCGTTCGCTGGCGCCGATGTCGATCAGCGAAACGGCCCAATTCAGATCATTGTGCCCGGCCTCGGCGGCCTACCTGAGCAAATGCCTCATCTAACGCAGTAGATGCACGGCCAGGCCGGTCAGTCCGCATCCCAGTAGCACCTGGATGACGCCGCGTTTGTAGCGAAACAGCGCAATGGCGGCGGCGAGCGCGATGATTGCCGACGGCCAGTCCAGCGCACCGGAAAAACCGCTGGGCCAAAGCACGTGGTAACCGAAGAAGCAGGCCAGGTTGAGGATCACCCCGACCACGGCGGCAGTAATCGCCGTCAGCGGTGCGGTGAATTTCAGCTCGTTATGCGTCGACTCCACCAATGGCCCACCCGCGAGGATGAACAGGAATGAGGGCAGGAACGTAAACCAGGTCACCAGCGTGGCGGCAACCGCGCCAGCGAGGAAGGCCTGTTCAGGGCCGAACACCTGCATCACGTAGCCACCGACGAAGCCGACGAAAGCGACCACCATGATCAACGGGCCGGGAGTGGTTTCGCCAAGGGCCAGACCATCGATCATCTGTGTCGGGGTCAGCCAGCCGAAATGTCCGACAGCGCCTTGATACACATAGGGCAGAACCGCATAGGCGCCACCAAACGTCAGCAAGGCCGCCTTGGTGAAGAACCAGGCCATTTGCGTCAGGGTGCCTTCCCAGCCGAACAACAGGGTCAACACACCCATCGGCAAGGCCCACAGCAGGGCGCCGATGATCGCCAGCCGGGCCAGTCGCAAGGCGCTGAAGCGGGCATGCTCCGGGGGCGGGGTGTCATCGTCGATCAATGCCGGGCCAAAGGACTGATGCGTGGCGTTGTGGCCGCCCAGGCTGAACTTTTCCGGTGCCCAGCGGCCGCCGAAGTACCCGATGACCGCCGCTCCCAGCACGATCAGCGGGAAGGGGAGATTGAAAGCGAATATCGCGGTGAACGAGCCGGCGGCGATGGCCCACAGCCAACTGTTCTTGAGCGCGCGCGAACCTATCCGGTGGGCGGCATGCACGACGATCGCGGTCACGGCTGGCTTGATGCCATAAAAAATCCCGGCCACCACCGGCACTTCGCCAAAGGCGACATACAGCCAGGACAATGTGATGAGAATGAACAGCGAAGGCAGCACGAACAGCGCCCCGGCAATGATCCCGCCCCAGCTGCGGTGCATCAGCCAGCCCAGGTACGTCGCCAATTGCTGCGCCTCGGGGCCTGGCAGCAGCATGCAGTAATTGAGGGCATGCAGAAAGCGTCGTTCGGAAATCCAGCGTCGGCGCTCCACCAACTCCTGGTGCATGATCGAGATTTGTCCTGCCGGCCCACCGAAACTGATAAAGCCCAGCTTGAGCCAGAACCAGAACGCCTCGCGCAAGCTGATGGCCGAGGGGCTGGACAACGGGTCGTCGACGGTCGGGATGGGTTTATTCATGGTCGGTCGGTGCTTGAATGGCAAAGGCGACCTACGTTATGGGGCGTTACGCAATTTTGATAGCCCTGGCAAAGCGATTCATGAAAAAAACCGGCTTTCCGGGATTGTCGCCATTGGGGGGGATTTTCCGGCCAGAACGGGTGAATTTGACAGGGCCATGCGCAGGATTTTGGATCCATTGAGCCACCCATCGGCTATGCCACACCGGCAAATTGCCGCCCCCCCAGGCGGTAGGCTAAGCTCACGAATATTGGGGGCTTTGAGGGTTTCGCTCATGCTTTGCCCCCCTCAGGAAATCGCTTGCCTATCCCCCATTTTGATCCGTTCCATGTCCCTGGCGGTGCCCTCAAGCGCCTGCCGTTGCTCAAGGCAGCGGTGGCGTTTATCGCGGCGGTCTGCCTGTGCCTGTGTGGCCTGCTTTTTTTGCAACTGGAACAGTCTCGTCGCTACGATCTGGAGTCGGCGCGCACCGCCTCAGCCAACCTCACCCGGGCCATGGCCCAACAGGCTCAGGACACGTTCCAGCAGACAGACCTGGTCCTGACCAGCCTGGCGGACTGGATAGAGAGCGACGGTTTCGATCCGGCGCTGCAACCACGTCTGCAGAAAACCTTTGCCCGGCGCGTGCAAGCACTGGAGCAATTGCATGGCCTGTTCCTGTTCGACAAGCACGGTCAATGGGTCATTACGTCCTTTGAACAACTGCACAGGGGCCCAGGGGTAGCAGATCGGGACTACTTTACGTTCCATCAGCAGAACACCGCCCTGATCGCTCATATCGGGCCGGCTATCCGCAGTCGACAAAATGGCGAGTGGATCATCCCGGTGTCGCGGCGCTTGAATGATCAGGACGGCAATTTCCAGGGCGTATTGTTGGCCGGGATCAAGATGTCGTACTTCGATCGATTCTTCGAAAGCTTCAGCCTCGCTGATCAAGACGAGATGGTCCTGGCCTTGTCCGACGGGACCTTGCTGGCCCGGCGCCCCTTCGACGAGGCGAAAATCGGTCGATCCCTGGCCGAGGAACCGGTCTTTCAGCATGAGTTGTACAGCGAAGGCGCCGGTACCGCGACCATCCGTTCCGCTGCCGATGGCGTCCTCAGGCTCTATGACCACCAGCATTTACAGGCCTATCCACTGGTGGTTACCGCCGCGATGTCCGAACAGGCGATCCTGGCGGGTTGGCACGACAGAGCCTTCAAATCCAGTCTGATCGTGGCAGTGGTGGTATTAGGTATCTGCCTGTTCGGCTGGGTGTTCGTGCGTCAGGTGCGCAACAGCGAACGGATCGAAGCGGACCTGCGCAAGGCCCAGGAAGCGTTGGAACTGATTGCCACCCATGACAGCCTGACCGGGCTTGCGAACCGTCGGCTGTTCGAGCGGGCCCTGGACATCGAGTTCGGCCGGGGTGCCCGCCAGCGCAGCCCCTTGAGCTTGATCATGCTCGATATCGATTTCTTCAAGCGTTACAACGACACCTACGGCCACGTGGCCGGGGATCATTGCCTGGCAGAAATGGCGAAGGTGCTCAAGGGTTGCTGTCATCGCAAGGCTGACCTTGCCGTGCGTTATGGTGGCGAGGAGTTCGCGGTGCTGCTGCCCGATACCAACCTGCAAGGGGCCTTGGCCCTGGCCGAGCAGATCCGCCGCAGCGTTATCGACCAACACATCACCCATGCCGGCTCTCCTACCGGCTACTTGACGGTGAGCCTGGGCTGCTACGCGTTTGTGCCCAGCAGTCTGGACAGTATTGAAGTGTTCCTCCAGCGGGCCGACGCGGCGCTTTATCAGGCCAAGCACAGCGGACGCAACCGAGTGGCGGCGTTATCGATGGAAGACGGGTTTGATACGCTGGCGCGCTCGGATCGTTGAGGTCGCAGAAATCATCAAAATCGATGGCCGGGAGATCGTAAGTCGTTGCAACCACCACGGTGGCTTGTCGGTCACAGCTAGTGTCCTGGATCTGGAGCCCTGGCCCGATGAAAAACCTGCGCATAGCGACCTTCAATATCAACGGCATCCGGGCCCGACTGCCCAATCTGCTGGAGTGGCTGGAGCGGGAGAAACCCGACATTGTCTGCTTGCAGGAACTCAAGGCAGCGGACAAGGATTTCCCCACAGCGCAGCTGGAATCGGTCGGTTACGGATCGCTCTGGCACGGCCAGGCGTCCTGGAATGGCGTTGCGATCCTGGCCCGTGATGCGCAACCGCTGGAGAGCCGCCGTGGTTTGCCCGGTGGTGACGATGACCGCCACAGTCGTTACCTGGAGGCTGCGGTGCATGGCGTGCTGGTGGGTTGTCTTTATCTGCCTAACGGCAACCCGCAACCTGGGCCCAAATTCGATTACAAACTGGCCTGGTTCGAACGGCTGATCGCTTATGCCCAGGGGCTGCAGGCCAGCGATCATCCGGTGGTGCTGGCGGGTGATTACAACGTGGTGCCCACCGACCTGGACATCTACAACCCGCGTTCCTGGCTCAAGGATGCCCTGCTGCAACCCGAAAGCCGCGAGTGTTACCAAAGGTTGCTCGACCAGGGTTGGACCGATTCGTTGCGCCATCTGTACCCGGACGAGCGGGTATACACCTTCTGGGATTATTTCCGTCAGCACTGGCAAAAGAACTCCGGGCTGCGCATCGATCACCTGCTGCTCAACCCGGCGGCCAGTCCTTACCTGAGCGAGGCGGGCGTGGACGCATGGGTCAGGAATCAACCACATCCCAGCGACCATGCTCCGACCTGGATCCGGCTCGCTTCGCGAAAACGTCGGTGAGGGAGCGAGGTCTGCGGTCGGTTATTGTCTCGCAAAGGCGAATGCCTTATATCTGCACCCCAGCAGCGGACTTTTTGTAAGCCCTGCACTGGACAGGAAAGGACATCCTCATGAGCCAAACCCGACTGAATGATTCGGGCCGTTATCTGCAACGCCTGGGCTTCGACACACCGCCAGCCCCGACCCTCGACACCTTGCGCCTGCTTCAACGACGCCACACCGCCGAGTTCCCCTTTGAAACCCTTTCGACGCTGCTGGGCCAACCCGTCCCCATCGACCTCGAATCAGTGGAGCGAAAAGTCTTCGAACAAGGCCGCGGCGGTTACTGCTATGAGCTCAATCAATTGTTCCTGGCGCTGCTGTTGGAACTGGGCTTCGAAGCCCGGGGCATCACCGGACGGGTGGTGATGAATGCCCCCGAGGGTGCCTGGCCCGCCCGCACCCACCGCCTCAGCCTGGTGACGCTTGACGGCGTGCGTTACACCACCGATGTCGGCTTCGGCGGCATGGTGCCTACTGCGCCGCTGCTGCTGGACAGCCGTGACACCCAGGCCACTCCCCACGAACCCTATCGCATCGAGGTTCACCCGGACGGCTATCTGCTGCGTGCCTGCGTGGCCGACGAATGGCGGCCGATGTACCTGTTCGATCTGCAGCGCCAGGAAGACATCGACTACACCGTCGGCAATTGGTACGTCAGCAACCACCCCGAGTCGCCATTCATGGGCCGGTTGATGGTGGCTCGCACTGGCGATGGATTGCGCAAGACCCTGAACGGCAACAGCTATGCCTTGCACCGGATAGGCGAGCAAAGCGAGCGCCGGACAATCACCGACGCCGACGAACTGATCGACCTGCTGGAAAACGAGTTTGGTCTGCGCGTACCGCCACGTGAGCTTTTACGGCCCGCCGTGGTTGGGCTTCTGTAACGAAGTGGGGTAGCAGGGGAAGCGCAAGGATCCGCGGGAGAGGATGGCTGTGCGCAACAAGTTGTATACAACTCTATGGACATTTGTCCTGAGTTTTGAATACAGTGTGCGCATAACAAAAAACAGGGAACTCCCGAACCATGAAAACGCCCCATGTTTCACTCCCACGGCCCGAGGACGAAAACCTTGGCGTCGGCGCGAATATGGCTTACGGCCTGCAACATGTGTTGACCATGTACGGTGGCATCGTCGCTGTGCCACTGATCATCGGTCAGGCCGCCGGTTTGTCACCGGCGGACATCGGCCTGTTGATCGCGGCGTCATTGTTCGCGGGGGGGCTTGCAACATTGTTGCAAACCCTTGGCCTGCCGTTTTTCGGCTGTCAGTTGCCTCTCGTGCAGGGCGTTTCGTTTTCCGGGGTCGCGACCATGGTGGCGATCGTCGGCAGCGGCGGAGAAGGGGGGTTCCAGGCCATCCTCGGAGCGGTGATCGCCGCGTCCTTGATCGGCTTGCTGATTACTCCGGTGTTCTCGCGAATCACCCGGTTCTTTCCGCCGCTGGTCACTGGCATCGTCATCACCACCATTGGCCTGACCTTGATGCCGGTAGCTGCTCGCTGGGCAATGGGCGGCAATAGCCATGCCGCCGATTTCGGCAGCATGGCCAATATCGGTTTGGCCGCCGTCACCCTGGTCCTGGTGCTGCTGCTGAGCAAAATGGGCAGCGCGACGATCTCGCGGCTGTCGATTCTGCTGGCAATGGTCATTGGCACGGTCATCGCCGTATTCCTGGGTATGGCGGACTTTTCATCCGTCAGCCAAGGCCCGATGTTCGGTTTCCCCACACCTTTCCACTTTGGCATGCCGACTTTTCATGTCGCGGCCATTCTGTCGATGTGCATCGTGATCATGGTGACATTGGTGGAAACGTCCGCCGATATCCTCGCGGTGGGCGAGATCATCGACACCAAAGTCGACTCCAGGCGTCTGGGTAACGGCTTGCGGGCCGACATGCTGTCGAGCATGATCGCGCCGATCTTTGGCTCTTTCACCCAGAGCGCCTTTGCCCAGAATGTCGGACTGGTGGCGGTGACGGGGATCAAGAGCCGTTTCGTGGTGGCAACTGGCGGGGTATTTCTGGTGGTACTCGGGCTGCTGCCGTTCATGGGCCGAGTGATCGCGGCGGTGCCGACTTCGGTGTTGGGCGGTGCCGGTATCGTACTGTTCGGCACCGTGGCTGCCAGCGGCATCCGCACGCTGTCAAAAGTCGACTACCGCAACAACGTCAACCTGATCATCGTCGCCACCTCTATCGGTTTTGGCATGATTCCCATCGCCGCGCCGAATTTCTACGATCATTTCCCGAGCTGGTTCGCGACGATCTTCCATTCGGGCATCAGCTCTTCGGCGATCATGGCAATCGTGCTGAACCTGGCCTTCAATCACTTCACCCGGGGTAACTCGGATCAACAGTCCGTATTCGCCGCCGGTACCGAGCGGGTGTTGCGTTATCAGGACCTGGCGGCGCTGCGTGAAGGCGACTACTTCAGTGACGGCAAGCTGCACGACTGCGATGGTAACGAGATTCCGGTGGTGTCGGAGGCAGCCCATGCACCGGTAGAGCATGGCCCGGTACGATTGAAAAGCAGCGAGCACGTCTAGCCTCGTGACGACGGCGCTTGCTCGGCTTTATGTCTCTTAATTCGGCTTTATGTCTCTTAATAAGGAAAGGCCTGTGATCGAGGATCACAGGCCTTTCCTTTTGCCTCAGAGACTGATCACCAGCGCCCGTAATGACCGCGCGGTGGGCCGTAGTAATAGCCCCGTGGTGGCCCGTAATACACCGGCGCCGGACGATAGTAGACAGGGCGCTCGATGTAGACCGGCTGTGGCTGGTAGTAGACCGGTGGCGGCTGCTGCACATAAACCGGTTGTGGCTGGACGTACACCGGTTGCTGCACGTAGACCGGACGATCACGGTTGATGATCGCTGAGCCGACGATGGCCGAACCAACGATTGCGCCAAACACGGCGGGCCCCTCCCAACCACCTCGACCATGGGCGGATGCCTGGCCGGTGACCGCGAGTGCCCCCATGAGCAGGGCGATGATGGGGAGTTGACGGTTCATAACGATTCCTCGTTTTGGCCCCGGCGCCTGTGGTCTGCAACAGACCCGAATGAGGGTCGCGGGGATACTTGCTCTGACAGCGATTTTTTCAGAATTTGCCGTGCCGTTGGGTAAATATTGTGTAAGGTCTGTAGCGGTTTCTTTACTGCAAGGAGTCACGCATGCAGATCAACCCCAACAAAGACACTCAACTGTGCATGTCACTATCGGCGCGCCCTGGGAACTTCGGCCTGCGCTTTCACAATCACCTGTATGAGCAACTGGGGCTGAATTTTTACTACAAGGCATTCAGCAGCCAGGACTTGCCCGGTGCTGTAGGCGGCATCCGCGCCTTGGGCATCCGCGGGTGCGGGGTGTCGATGCCGTTCAAGGAAGACTGCATCGCCCTGGTCGACGAACTCGATCCTTCCGCCGCCGCGATCCAGTCCATCAATACCATCGTCAACACCGATGGCCATTTAAAGGCCTACAACACCGACTACATCGCGATCGCCCAATTGCTGCAAACCCATGCGGTGCCCAAGGATTCAACCTTTGCTCTGCGCGGTAGCGGCGGCATGGCCAAGGCCGTGGCCAGCGCCTTGCGCGACGGTGGTTACTCAAACGGTTTGATCGTGGCCCGCAACGAAACCGCCGGGCGAGCCTTGGCCGGCTCCCTGGGTTACGAGTGGCAGGCTGAACTGGGGCAGCGACGGCCGCAGATGCTGATCAACGTCACGCCGATCGGCATGACCGGTGGCCCGGAAGCCGATCAACTGGCGTTCGAGCCCAACACCATCGCAGCGGCCGAGACGGTGTTCGATGTGGTGGCGATCCCGTCGCAAACGCCGCTGATCGTGCGCGCCCAGGCTGAGGGCAAACGGGTCATCACCGGGCTCGAAGTGATTGCGATCCAGGCCCTGGAGCAGTTTGTCCTGTACACCGGCGTGCGGCCCAGCGCGGAACAATTCAAGAAGGCCGTGGCGTTCGCTCGATCCTGATTACTCCAGTCGCGCCAGCCGTTCTTCCAACGCCGCGATCCGCGCTTCGAGTTCTTCGATGCGCTCCAGCGACACGCCGCTGCCGGCACCACGCTCCACGGGATGCTGGCGGGCGGCGAGGATCGCTTCGATATCCGCCGGGTCGCCCATGGCGTGCATGTAACGGTCTTCCCGCTGGCCGGGCTGGCGCGGCACCAACAGCGCCAAGCCACGGGCGATCAGCCGTTCAAGCTGATGCACCACCTGTTCGGTGTCTTCGAAATCGTGCATCCGCCCGCTACGGGTCAGCAGTTCATTGACTGTCTGCGGGCCGCGCAAGAACAGCAACCCCATCAGAATCACTTGGGCCGGCACCAGCTCCAGGGCCTTGTCGACCCGATGCTCCCAGCGGTCGGCGCGGCTGCCCATCACCAGTTTGGTAAAGCCGCGACCTTCCAGCGCACGCAGGCTCTGGCCGACCTGGCCCGGATTGAGGTTCATGACCGGCTCACGGCTGGTCTTCTGGTTGCAGGCCAGCACCAGGGCGTTGAGCGTCAGCGGGTAGGTCTCGGGGTTGGTGGCCTGCTTTTCGACCAGCGCGCCGAGAATGCGGATTTCCGTGCTGTTGAGCCGGGGTTCTTCGGCCGGGCTTTGTTCTTCGATACTCATCGCGCGTTCCCTATGCTGTGGAAGCCGCCTAGCCTAATCCTTGCGCAATAAAAGACAAGGTGCGCAACAAGGCGTGGCTATAATCGCACCCGTTTGATTTGTCCTTTCCTGCCACCTGCATGAGATCGCCATGACTATTTCCCTGTACGCCGCTTCCATCCCGGTTTTCAAGCAGATGCTCAACGCCCTGAGTGATGTCCTGAACAAGGCTGAAGCCCACGCCACTGCGAAAAACATCGACCCGAACGCGTTCCTGCAAGCCCGCCTGTACCCTGACATGTTCCCCCTGGTACGCCAGGTGCAGATCGCGGTGGACTTCGCCAAAGGCGTGTCCGCGCGTCTGGCCGAGCTTGAAGTGCCGAAATATGACGACAGCGAAACCACCTTTGCCGAACTGCAAGCCTTGATCACCAAGGTATTGGCGTTCATCGACGGCATCAGCCCCGAGCAGATCGACGGCAAGGAAGGCATCGAAATCGTCACCCGTCCGGGCACGCCGAAGGAAAAACGCTTCACCGGCCAGACCTACCTCCTGACCTATGGTCTGCCGCAGTTCTTCTTCCACGTCACCACCACCTATGCGCTGCTGCGCCACAATGGCGTGGAAGTGGGCAAACGCGACTACATGGGCGCGTTCTAAACCCGCCAGCATGAAAAAGCCCGGGACGGTGTGGGCCGTCCCGGGCTTTTTTGTGGCGGTCTGTTTACACGGTGGCTGTGCCATCGCTATCGCGAGCAGGCTCGCTCCCACATTGGATTTGTATCTGCCACAAACCCTGTGGGAGCGAGCCTGCTCGCGATGACGGTCATACCTCCAGCGCCGCTGTCAGGCCACGCGTTCGCGCTTCTCTTCCTCACCCAAGCAAGCCGCCGCGGTGAACAGCACATCGGTAGAGGAATTGAGCGCAGTCTCCGCCGAATCCTGCAGGACGCCGATAATGAAGCCCACGGCGACCACCTGCATGGCGATGTCGCTGGGAATGCCGAACAGGCTGCATGCCAGGGGAATCAGCAACAGCGAACCACCGGCCACGCCGGACGCGCCGCAGGCACAAATGGCCGCGACGACGCTCAGCAACACGGCGGTCGGCACGTCGACCACGATACCCAGGGTATGCACCGCCGCCAGGGTCAGTACGGTGATGGTAATGGCGGCGCCGGCCATGTTGATGGTCGCGCCCAGCGGGATCGATACCGAATAGGTGTCTTCGTGCAGGCCCAGGCGTTTGCTCAGTTCCAGGTTCACTGGGATATTCGCCGCCGAACTGCGGGTGAAGAACGCGGTAATGCCGCTCTCGCGCAGGCAGGTAAAGACCAGTGGGTACGGGTTGCGACGCAGCTTCCAGAACACGATGAGCGGGTTCATCACCAGCGCCACGAACAGCATGCAGCCAATCAGCACGGTCAACAGGTGAAGGTAGCCCAGCAACGCGCTGAAACCTGAGGTTGCCAGGGTCGAGGCCACCAGGCCGAAGATCCCCAGCGGGGCGAAGCAGATGACCACGCGCACGATCACGGTCACGCCGTTGGACAGATCCCCGAGCACGGTACGGGTGGTTTCGCCAGCATGGCGAATGGCAATGCCCATGCCGATGGCCCAGGCCAGAATGCCGATGAAGTTGGCATTCATCAGGGCGCTGACCGGATTGTCCACCACGCTGAGCATCAAACTCTGCAGTACTTCGCCGATGCCGCCGGGGGCGGTGACGGCGACGTCATGGGACACCAGGACAAGGCTGGACGGAAACAGGGTACTGGCAACCACCGCGACCACTGCGGCGGCGAAAGTGCCGAGCAGGTACAGGAAGAGAATGGGCCGGATATGGGTTTCCTGACCGTGCTTGTGGTTGGCGATCGACGCCATGACCAGCACGAACACCAGGATCGGTGCCACGGCCTTGAGCGCTGACACAAAGACCTTACCGATGAAAGCGGTGGACTTGGCAAGGTCCGGTGCCAGCCACGCCAGGATGATGCCGGCGATCAGACCGATGACGATTTGCGTCACCAGGCCGGTGCGTTTGAGGCGGTGTAGAACGGAAGGAGACAAAGCAGTCATAACGGCATCTCTGATTTTTTTTGTGTGCAACGGTCGACCCCTCAGGGCAACAGGCGGGCAGGCCACGTGAGCGGGACCGAAAAGAAAGTACAGCGTTTGCAGGCCGCGGACTTTATCACAGCCCGCGGAAAAACCTGACGGACCTGTGACGATCCGTCGCTTGGGCGTTCACACGCGTTTGTCTGAGGGGCGCATTCTGTTAGGCTTTGGGCCAATCCCCTTTCTACTCTGCCAGCGACCCTTTTGGGCTGACGCTGGTGTCGTTGTTTTGCTGGAGTTCTGCATGTTGTCTGTTTTTCTGTTGTCGGCGGCTGGTTTTACAGTGCTGACCACCGAATTCATCATCGTCGGCCTGTTGCCATCCATTGCCCGCGACCTGCAAGTCACGATTGCCCAGGCCGGGCTGCTGGTGACGTTGTTTGCATTTACCGTGGCGGCATTCGGGCCGTTCCTGACCGCCTGGTTCGCCCGCTTTGAGCGGCGCAAGCTGTTTATCAGCGTGTTGGTGATGTTTGGTCTGGCCAACACACTGGCGGCGCTGGCCCCCAATATCGGCGTAATGGCCGTCGCCCGATTGATCCCAGCCTTGGGGCTACCGGTGTTCTGGGCATTGGCCAGCGAAACGGCAGTGGACATTGTCGGGCCGCAGTTTGCCGGGCGGGCCATCGCCCGGATCGGGTTCGGCATTGTCTGTGCCACGGTGTTCGGTATTCCGGTAGGCACGCTGATTTCTGATGCGTTCGGCTGGCGCAGCGCCTTTGCCATCCTGGCGTTCGTTGCGTTCGCCAAGGCCTTGCTGCTGTTTGTCTACCTGCCCAAAACCAATCTGCATCAGCACCAGGTCAGTTTGCGCTCGCAACTCAAGATATTGCGCAGCCCGTTGATGCAGGGCCATGTGCTGCTGTCGATCCTGGTGTTCAGCGGCATGTTCACCGCGTACACCTACCTGGCCGATATCCTCGAGCGCCTGGCCGGGTTCGACGGCACACTGGTGGGCTGGTGCCTGATGGGCTTCGGGGCCGTGGGGCTGGTGGGTAACTCTCTGGGCGGCCGCGCGGTGGACCGACACCCTTTGATCGCCTCGATGGTGTTTTGTCTGTTCCTGATCGGCGGCATGGTGGCGCTGGTGCCGAGCATTCATTCGACCGTCGGGCTGGCGGCAGCGATGGGCATCTGGGGAGTGACCCAGGCGGCCCTGTTCCTGGTCAGTCATGTACGACTGATGAAGGCCGCGCCTGAGGCTCCAGCCTTTGCCGCATCGCTGAACATCGCCGGGGCCAATCTGGGAATTGGCTTGGGGGCGATGGTCGGTGGGCGCGTCATCGATACCCTGGGCCTGGGCAGCGTTGGTTTTGCCGCGTCCGGGTTCATCCTCATATCGATCCTGCTGGCGTTGTTGCTGATGACCTTCAAGCCCCGTGCCGCCTGCGCGCAGTCCTAAGCGCTGAACAGCTCGCGTCGGGCACCTTCGGCGATGGCGACGATGCCCGGATGGCTGACCTTGCGCTCCACGGAAATGGCATAGAACGACTCGCTGACCGCATCGGTCTGGCCGATCACCTGTACGCCGTACTGACGCTGAACTTCTTCGGCGATCACGCTCGGGCCGATGAAAATTCCGCTGCCTGATTGCCCGAAGGCCTGCATCAGCGCGCTGTCGTCGAATTCGCCGACGATGCGTGGCTGGATCTGTTGCTCGGCGAACCAGCGTTGCAAGCGGCTGCGTACCACGGTTTCGGCACCTGGAATCAGCAGCGGGGCGTCATTCAGGCTGCGGGGGAAATCCTGCCCATAGCGCTCGGCCAGCGCAGCGGTGGCAAAGAAGCTGATCCCGCACTCTCCCAACTTCTGGCTATAACCCTTGATGTCCAGGTGGGTCGGCATCGGGCTGTCGGAAATCACCAGGTCCAGGCGCTGGATCGCCAGGTCCGCCAACAGCCGCTCGAGTTTGTCTTCGCGGCAAGTGATGCGCAGCGGCTCACTCAGCTCCATGGTCGGCGCCAGCAGCCGATAGACGATGGACTTGGGCACCACATCTGCCACCCCGACCCGGAACAGCGTCTGCTGCTCATTGGGTTGGGCCCGGAGCATAAGCTCCAGTTCGCCACCCAACTGGAACATGTGTTCGGCATAGGGCAGCGTCTGGCGGCCAGCCTCGGTCAGTTCCAACTGTCGCCCGACGCGGCGAAACAACTTGATGTTAAAGGTTTGCTCGAGCAGCGAGATCTGCCCGCTGATGGTTTGTGGTGTCAGGTTCAGTTGCTCGCAGGCCCGCACAATGCTGCCGGTCTTGGCCACCACCCAGAAGTAATGCAACTGTCGGTAATTGAGCATAAGGCACACCGATTCGTAAAAATCGAAGTATAACCGCTGAAAATACGAATTTTCCTGAAGTATTCACCTCTCTAGAATGCCGGGCCATCGGTGAGCCACCTTTGGTGCTCTGTTTAACCCTGAGAGGCATTTATCCATGACGTACAAAACCCTGGGTTTGGCGGCCTTGTTGGCAGTGTCTTCAATCGCCCTTGTTGGCTGCGAACAGGCCGAAAAAAGTGCCCAGCAGTTGATGGGGCAAGCCGCGGAAACGGCCAAGCAGGCAATCGATGACACCCATAAGGCTGCCGAACAGGCGATCAGCGAGGCCACTGGCGGGTTGATCAGCCCCAAGAAGCAGCCGGCGGATGAGGCTGAAGAATCCGAAACCTCCACCCAAACCATTTAACCCCGTCATATCGAGTCAGGACTGACCCATGGATTATCTTTTACAACTCGCTGCCAGCCCCACTGCATGGATCGCGCTGGCGACTCTGGTCGTCATGGAAATCGTGCTTGGCATCGATAACCTGATCTTCATTTCGATCCTGACCAATAAACTGCCCGAACAGCACCGCGCCAAGGCACGGCGTATCGGCATTGGCATGGCGCTGATCCTGCGCCTGGGCTTGTTGAGCACCATTGCTTTCATCGTGCAGTTGACTGAGCCGGTTATCGAAATCCTCGGTCAGGCATTCTCCTGGAAGGACATGATCCTGATCGCCGGCGGCCTGTTCCTGCTGTGGAAAGCCACCACCGAGATCCACCACAGCATGGACCCGGCACCGAATGATCCGAAATCCGCCACCTCCGGCGTGACCCTCGGATTTGCCGCTGCGATCGGTCAGATCCTGATGCTGGACCTGGTATTTTCCATCGACAGCATCATTACCGCCGTGGGCATGACCGAGCATCTGCCGATCATGATCATTGCTGTCGTGATCTCGGTGTTGGTGATGTTGCTGGCGGCCGAGCCGCTGGCCAAGTTCATCAACGACAACCCGACAGTGGTCATGTTGGCGCTGGGCTTCCTGATCATGATCGGCATGACGTTGATCGCCGAAGGCTTTGGTGCTCATGTGCCCAAGGGCTATATCTACGCAGCCATGGCGTTCTCGGCAGCGATTGAGGTGTTGAACATGATGTCGCGTCGCCGTCAGCAAAGGGCGTTGGCTGACAAAGCCTGATTACAGGCACTCAAAAGCCGCCGGGTCCATGCCCGGGCGGCTTTTTTTTGGATTTTTGAAGGGCGGCGGGACGGTCAGTGTGCGGCGGCGTGGCGCCTGGCCGGTTTTGGTGCTTTTTCCGCCCGCGCTGGTCGTGGCGCAGGATGATGGCGGCGTGCAATGCGCAAAACGCCCCACAGCATGGCTGTGGCGACGCTTAACCAGCCGAATATCAGCATCAGGATTGTTGTGGTCAGGCTCATCTGTGCCTCCTTCTGCCCAAGTTCAGGGCGACGCACTCGTTACAATGGACAGTCTAGTCGCTAAAGTGTTGCAGGGAATCGATCTGTATTGATGACAGACGGACCGCTTCGTTCTATCGCCGCGATGGGACTGCTGTTTAAGGCTATACCCACGTCTGTCTGCACCTTATGATCGACGGCCCTTGCCTGGCCCGATGTCGGGTGCCTTAACAAGAGAGTCCTAATGTTTCCGGTAATTTCCTCTTTTCGATCACTGGTACTGGTGACGGCCTGCCTGGCGGCCCTGGCGGGTTGCGCAGGCAGTGTGTCGCCGCAGATTCAGCGCCTGCCCGAGCGGGTGGAACTCAACAGCGTGCCGTTCTTTCGTGGCGAAATGTACCAGGGTGGCCCCCAGTCGCTGGCCAGCCTCTTGACGCTGCAAGGCACGGTAATCACCCCGGGGCTGCTGGAGAAGCCTCTGCATCTGCCGGAAGGCGAGGCTCATTTGCAGCAGAACCTGCAGACCCTGGCGCGAGAATATGGGCTGGTGGTATACCCCCTCGACAGCGAACTGCCGGCACTGTTGGAGCAAGTCGCGGCAGGTTATCCCGTGTTGGTGCGCTATACGGAGGGGTCGGCTTTCTGGTCTGGGCCCAGGTACGGCATTCTCGTCGGTTATGACCGCCAAAAGCAGACGGTCTTGCTGCGATCGGGGATGAACCGGCGGCTGCTGATGAGCTTCAGTGGGTTTGAGTCGGCTCTCAAGGATGCTGGAGGCTGGGCGGTATTGGTCCAGCGACCTACGCAGCTCCCGGCCAAGGTAGACTCTCAGCGCTGGCTGAAAGCTGCGGGCGAACTGGCCGGGGCAGGGCAGGAGCAGGCAGCGGCCCGGGCGACTCAAGCCCTGAGCGGCGCACACTGATCTCACCCCCCGTTCGTCACTTGTCGGGCACCACCCGCCATGCCAGAGGCTCCTAACCTCAGGGCCGGAATATCCGGCCCATGCTTGCGAGGAGAAAAGCATGGCACAGTCGAAAACACCTACGGGGCCACATTCTTCCGAACATTCTTCAGGCGATGATTTGGGATTTGATCCCGATTCGCCGGATCTCGGCGATCCTCAAGTCGATCCGATAGGCCCCGCCAAGGCGCCTCTGGACGAAGAGGATGAGCAGGAAGAGCCCGGTTCCAGAGCGTATGACCCGTTGGGTGATCTAAAACCTTGAATAAACAAAGCCCCGATGAGTCGGGGCTTTGTTTGCCTGGTTAATTAATTCGACGCTTCGACTACACCGGTTTGGCGGCTCTTGAGGTTCTTGGCCGCCTTGTATTGAAGGGCCGCGGCAGGGACGCTGGCGCTTTTGCCGGTTTCCACCCAGCTACGGATCCGGCTGGCATCGGCGAAGTGGGTATATTTCCCAAACGCATCCAGCACCACCAGGGCCATCGGTCGATTGCTCATTTTCGTCACCAGTACCAGGCAGTGGCCGGCCTGATTGGTGAAGCCGGTCTTGGTCAGTTGGATGTCCCAGCCAGCCTTATGGACCAAGTGGTCGGTATTGCGAAAGCCCAGGCTATAAACCGGTTTGCGGAAGGTTACGGTCTTTTCCTTGGTGGTACTCAGTTCGCTCAGCAATGGATATTTGCGTGCCGCGATCAGCAGTTTGGTCAGGTCCCGGGCGGTGGATACGTTGTGAATCGACAGGCCTGTGGGCTCGACATAGTGGGTGCTGCTCATGCCCAGCGCCTTTGCCTTGGCGTTCATGGCCGCGATGAACGCTGCGTACCCGCCCGGGTAGTGGTGGGCGAGGCTGGCGGCGGCGCGGTTCTCCGACGACATCAGGGCAATCAGCAACACGTCCCGGCGTGACAGTTCGCTGTTGAGCTTGACCCGGGAAAATACCCCCTTCATCTCCGGTGTATTGGCGATGGTCATGGAAATGTATTCATTCAGATCCTGCTTGGCATCCAGCACGATCAGACCGGTCATCAATTTGGTCACCGAAGCGATGGGCACCACTACGTCGGGATTGCTGGCATAAACGACTTTATTCGTCTGCAAGTCCAGCAGTATCGCGCTGCCCGAGGCGACTTGCAGTTTTGAGGTGTCTCGCGGGGCGGCGATGGTTTCCTGCGCCTCGACATTCTGCGTGATAAAGGTACCTGTGAAAGCGATGAACAGGCTGAGGATAGAAAGACGGATTTTCACGCGAGTAGACTCGATAGAGTTGAAGGTGCCGTGCAGCAATGGCTTGTTAAAAAAGCGCTGCATTTTATGAGTATGGGCGACGACAGCGCCATATGCCTGTACCGCCGGGGCTTGCGATTAAATAAAGTTTAATGAAGGGCGCAAAAACTCCTGTGGGAGCGACCCTGCTTGCGATAGCGGTGTGTCAGTCAGCATGGATGAAGGCTGAGACAAAGCTATCGCGAGCAGGCTCGCTCCCACAGGGATTGGAACTGCGCTGAAAAGGCGTATCAGCTATGCAGCGTTTCCGCCGCATACAAGGTGTTTTCCAGCAGACAGGCACGGGTCATCGGACCTACGCCGCCAGGGACTGGAGTGATCCAGCCTGCACGGGGCAGGGCGGTTTCGTAGATCACGTCGCCGACCAGCTTGCCATCGTCCTGGCGGTTGATACCCACGTCGATCACGATGGCGCCTTCCTTGATCCACTCGCCCTTCACCAGGCCAGGCTTGCCGGCGGCAACGACCACCAGGTCGGCGCGGCCGACGTGTCCAGCCAGGTCCTTGGTAAAGCGATGGGTTACGGTGACGGTGCAGCCGGCCAGCAGCAACTCCATGGCCATCGGACGGCCAACGATGTTGGACGCGCCAACCACCACGGCATCGAGACCGTACAGGTCCACGCCGGTGCTTTCCAGCAACGTCATGATGCCTTTGGGGGTGCAGGGGCGCAGCAGCGGGATACGCTGGGCGAGGCGACCGACATTATAAGGATGGAAGCCGTCGACATCTTTGTCCGGGCGGATGCGCTCCAGCAGTTTGGAGGCGTCGAGGTGTTCAGGCAGAGGCAGTTGGAGCAGAACGCCGTCGATGTTCGGGTCGTCGTTCAGGCGATCAATCAGATCAGCCAATGCTTGCTGAGTGGTTTCGGAAGGCAGGTCGTAGGCCTGGGAAAGGAAGCCGACCTCTTCACAGTCTTTACGCTTGTGCGAGACATAAACCTGAGAGGCAGGATCGCTGCCGACCAGGATCACCGCCAGGCCGGGCGTGCGCAGGCCTTGCTGGCGACGCTCGGTGACTCGTTGGGCGATCTGCTGGCGCAGGCTGGCGGCGATCGATTTGCCGTCGATAAGTTGTGCAGTCATTGCGCGTGGTTAACCATCGAGAGGGGAAAAAAAGAGAACGCATTCTCGCATGCCGAGGCGTGAGGGCAAAGGCGCTTGGTCTGCAAATTCCCCTAACCCCTTTAATTAAATGAATTTTTTTTAAAAAAGAGTTGACGACCTATCAGGCCGTCTATAACATTCGTCGCACTTGTCGGGCACAGCCTAGCACTGGTTAAGAAGGTGGAGCAGAGTTGGTTGTTTTAACTCGGTAACACTGAAAGCACTTAGTTTGTAATCGTCCAAGAATACAGATTAAAAAGGCGCCCGTAGCTCAGCTGGATAGAGCATCCGCCTTCTAAGCGGATGGTCGCAGGTTCGAGTCCTGCCGGGTGCGCCAATTAGGCAGCTTTGGCACAAGTAAGGCAACAAGGCAATATGGTGGGCGTAGCTCAGTTGGTAGAGCACGGGATTGTGACTCCCGTTGTCGTGGGTTCGATCCCCATCGTCCACCCCATATTCTAGAAAGGCGCCAGATTAACAGTCTGGCGCCTTTGCTTTAAAAGCTTGATACGCGGATGTGGTGGAATTGGTAGACACACTGGATTTAGGTTCCAGCGCCGCAAGGTGTGAGAGTTCGAGTCTCTCCGTCCGCACCATACAAGTCGCTATTTAAATAGCAGAGAACGGCGCAGTACCTGAAGAGGGCTGCGCCGTTTTTGTATTCATGATTTTTTGTCGCCGACCCTGGTTCAGGGTTGTGCGGGGTGCTCGGGTCGTCACGATTGTGTTTCCTGATGATGCGCTGCATGCCCGTTGGTCTCCTCGCGAGACCGGATGCCGGGCGCGCGGGTTTGCTGCTCCTATATATAGAAGCATTGACCCAGAGCCTTGCAGCGACCGACTGTATTTGCAATCCGGGCGAGGCATGACCGTATGTCCGCTCCTAAATTCGGCGCCTGTTTCCAGCCCTTTTTCAGTAGGGTGACTTCTTGAGTTTGACCTACTAGAATGCATGCCCTTGATTCTGGGGTCGGAAACGCCCGGCCAACGTCTGTGCAACGAGGAATATCCATGCAAGTTTCTGTTGAAAATACTTCTGCTCTTGAGCGCCGCATGAGCATCACCGTGCCGGCTGAGCGCATCGAGACTCAGGTCAACAAGCGTCTGCAGCAGACTGCCCAAAAGGCCAAAATCCCAGGTTTCCGCCCAGGCAAAGTGCCAATGAGCGTGATCCGTCAGCGTTATGAAGCTGACGCACGTCAGGAAGCCGTGGGCGATGTGATCCAGTCTTCGTTCTACGAAGCGGTCGTCGAGCAGAAGCTGAACCCGGCCGGTGCTCCGTCCGTCGAGCCTAAAGTGCTGGAAAAGGGCAAGGACCTGGAGTTCATCGCCACGTTCGAAGTGTTCCCTGAGTTCACGGTTGCCGGTTTCGAGTCCATCTCCGTCGAGCGTCTGAGCGCCGATGTTTCGGATGCCGACCTGGACAAGATGCTGGACATCCTGCGCAAGCAGAACACCCGTTTCGAAGTGGCCGATCGTGCTGCCCAGAACGAAGATCAACTGAACATCGATTTCGTCGGCAAGGTCGACGGTGAAGTGTTCGCCGGTGGTTCCGCCAAGGCTACTCAGCTGGTGCTGGGCTCTGGCCGCATGATCCCTGGCTTCGAAGATGGCCTGGTTGGCGCCAAGGCCGGTGAAGAGCGCGTTCTGAACCTGACCTTCCCTGAGGACTATCAGAACCTGGACCTGGCTGGTAAATCCGCCGAGTTCACCGTGACCGTCAACAGCGTTTCCGAGCCGAAACTGCCAGAGCTGAACGAAGAGTTCTTCGCCCAGTTCGGCATCAAGGAAACCGGTCTGGAAGGTTTCCGCGCCGAAGTTCGCAAGAACATGGAGCGTGAGCTGCGTCAGGCCATCAAGTCCAAGGTCAAGAACCAGGTCATGGACGGTCTGCTGGCCTCCAACCCGATCGAAGTGCCAAAGGCTCTGCTGGACAACGAAGTGAACCGTCTGCGTGTACAGGCTGTTCAACAGTTCGGCGGCAACATCAAGCCGGATCAACTGCCCGCTGAGCTGTTCGAAGAGCAAGCCAAGCGCCGCGTTGTGCTGGGCCTGATCGTTGCTGAAGTGGTCAAGCAGTTCGAACTCAAGCCTGACGAAGCCCGCGTTCGCGAGCTGATCCAGGAAATGGCTTCGGCCTATCAGGAGCCTGAGCAAGTCGTGTCCTGGTACTACAAGAACGACCAGCAACTGAACGAAGTCCGTTCGGTTGTGCTGGAAGAACAAGTTGTGGATACTGTTCTGCAGAAAGCTAGCGTGACCGATAAAGCGGTCTCTTACGAAGAAGCGGTCAAGCCGGTGGAAGCTCCACAAGCCGATTGATCGTTCTGCGGTAAGAAATACACACCCATAAGCCAGCCTTCGCGCTGGCTTATGCGTATTCAAGACATAACTATTTGGGAGTGACTGCGAGACATGTCCCGCAATTCTTTTTATCAGCAGAGCTCTGACATCCAAGCCGCAGGCGGCCTGGTCCCGATGGTTATCGAGCAGTCTGCCCGTGGCGAACGTGCCTATGACATCTACTCGCGTCTGCTCAAGGAACGCGTCATCTTCCTGATCGGCCCCGTTGAAGACTACATGGCCAACCTGGTTGCGGCGCAACTGCTGTTCCTTGAAGCGGAAAACCCGGACAAGGATATCCATCTGTACATCAACTCACCTGGTGGCTCGGTGACAGCAGGCATGTCGATCTACGACACCATGCAGTTCATCAAGCCTGACGTTTCCACCATCTGCATCGGCCAGGCCTGCAGCATGGGCGCATTCCTGCTCGCCGGTGGCGCAGCGGGCAAGCGTCACTGCCTGCCTAATTCGCGCATGATGATTCACCAGCCGTTGGGTGGTTTCCAGGGGCAGGCGTCGGATATCGACATCCATGCCAAGGAAATCCTCCACATTCGTTCGCGCCTGAACTCGCTGCTGGCCCATCACACCGGCCAAAGCCTCGAAACCATTGAGCGTGACACCGAGCGTGACAACTTCATGAGCGCTGAGCGTGCGGCCGAATATGGCCTGATCGACTCCGTGATCAACAAGCGTCAAATGCCTGCCTAAGCCGCTCAAAATGCAGGTGGTTGGGATGACCGGCCGCCTGCGGGCTTGAAAAAGCCCGCAATTGCCTTCATCTTGTGTTGCAAGCCTATCGGATTTGGATCGATCGAATGACTGACACCCGCAACGGCGAGGACAACGGCAAACTGCTTTATTGCTCCTTCTGTGGCAAAAGCCAGCATGAAGTACGCAAATTGATTGCCGGCCCCTCGGTCTTCATTTGCGACGAGTGCGTCGACCTGTGCAATGACATCATCCGCGAGGAGGTGCAGGAAGCCCAGGCCGAAAGCAGCGCGCATAAGTTGCCTTCGCCTAAAGAAATCAGCGGCATCCTTGATCAATATGTCATTGGTCAGGAGCGCGCGAAAAAGGTACTGGCCGTAGCGGTGTACAACCACTACAAGCGCCTGAACCAACGTGACAAAAAGAATGACGAGGTCGAGCTCGGCAAGAGCAACATCCTGCTGATCGGCCCGACAGGCTCGGGTAAAACCCTGCTTGCCGAAACCCTGGCCCGTTTGCTGAACGTTCCGTTCACCATCGCCGACGCAACCACCCTTACCGAGGCGGGTTATGTGGGTGAGGATGTCGAGAACATCATTCAGAAACTGCTGCAGAAGTGCGATTACGATGTGGAAAAGGCCCAGATGGGTATCGTCTACATCGACGAAATCGACAAGATTTCCCGCAAGTCCGACAACCCGTCCATCACCCGGGATGTTTCCGGCGAGGGCGTGCAGCAGGCCTTGCTCAAGCTGATCGAAGGTACCGTGGCTTCCGTTCCGCCTCAGGGTGGTCGCAAGCATCCGCAGCAGGAGTTCCTGCAGGTCGACACGCGTAACATTCTGTTCATCTGCGGTGGCGCGTTCTCCGGCCTGGAAAAGGTTATTCAAAACCGTTCCACCCGTGGCGGCATTGGTTTCAACGCCGAAGTGCGCAGTAAGGAAGAGGGTAAGAAGGTCGGTGAATCCCTGCGTGAAGTCGAACCTGATGATTTGGTCAAGTTCGGTCTGATCCCGGAATTCGTGGGTCGCTTGCCGGTCCTGGCGACACTGGACGAGTTGGATGAAGCTGCACTGATGCAGATTCTGACCGAGCCGAAGAATGCCCTGACCAAGCAATATGCCAAGCTGTTCGAAATGGAAGGTGTAGACCTGGAGTTCCGTTCCGACGCGCTGAAATCGGTTGCCAAACGAGCCCTGGAGCGTAAAACCGGTGCCCGTGGGTTGCGCTCGATTCTGGAAGGCGTATTGCTCGACACGATGTATGAGATCCCCTCGCAGTCTGAGGTGAGTAAAGTCGTGATCGATGAAAGCGTTATAGAAGGTAAGTCCAAGCCTTTGTATATCTACGAAAACAAAGAGCCGGCTGCCAAGGCCGCGCCGGACGCTTAAGCGTCCCGGTGCCGGAATAAAGAAGGGGCCTTCGGGCCCCTTTGCTTTTTGCGCGTTTTAGACGTGTCTTTGCGCTTGTTTTTTTTCAAGGCTGCCCCCATCTTGGTTTCAAGCTTACTTCCATCTGTTTCCGGCCTTGTGGCCGCCGTAGAGGCGAAATCATGAAGACAACCATCGAATTGCCTCTCCTGCCATTGCGTGATGTCGTGGTTTATCCGCACATGGTTATCCCGCTGTTCGTGGGGCGCGAGAAGTCTATCGAAGCCCTCGAGGCTGCGATGACGGGTGACAAGCAGATTCTTCTGTTGGCGCAGAGAAATCCTGCTGACGATGATCCCGGCGAAGACGCACTTTATCGCGTAGGCACAATTGCAACAGTTCTGCAGCTGCTCAAGCTGCCCGACGGCACCGTCAAGGTCCTGGTCGAAGGTGAGCAGCGTGGCACGGTCGAGCGTTTCAGCGAAGTGGACGGCCATTGCCGGGCCGAAGTGTCGCTGATCGACGAAGTGGACGCCCCCGAGCGTGAGTCCGAGGTGTTTGTCCGCAGTCTTCTGTCGCAGTTCGAACAATACGTGCAGTTGGGCAAGAAGGTGCCTGCTGAGGTCCTGTCGTCGCTTAACAGCATCGACGAACCTGGACGGCTGGTCGATACGATGGCGGCCCACATGGCCCTCAAGATCGAGCAGAAGCAGGAAATTCTCGAAATCATCGATTTGTCTGCCCGTGTCGAACACGTGCTGGCATTGCTGGATGGCGAAATCGACCTGCTGCAGGTCGAGAAGCGCATTCGTGGTCGCGTCAAGAAGCAGATGGAGCGCAGCCAGCGCGAGTACTACCTGAATGAGCAGATGAAGGCCATTCAGAAGGAACTTGGCGATGGTGACGAAGGGCACAACGAAATCGAAGAGCTGAAAAAGCGCATCGATGCCGCGGGCCTGCCCAAGGATGCACTTGCCAAGGCCCAGGCCGAGCTGAACAAGCTCAAGCAAATGTCGCCTATGTCTGCCGAAGCCACTGTGGTGCGCTCCTATATCGACTGGCTGGTTCAGGTGCCTTGGAAGGCGCAAAGCAAGGTCCGTCTGGACCTGGCCCGCGCCGAAGATATTCTCGATGCCGACCACTACGGTCTGGAAGAGGTCAAGGAACGTATCCTCGAATACCTCGCCGTGCAAAAACGCGTGAAGAAAATTCGCGGGCCGGTACTGTGCCTGGTGGGGCCTCCCGGGGTCGGTAAAACATCGCTGGCAGAGTCGATTGCCCACGCGACCAATCGTAAATTCGTGCGCATGGCTCTCGGTGGCGTGCGCGATGAAGCGGAAATTCGGGGGCATCGCCGCACTTATATCGGGTCGATGCCAGGAAGATTGATTCAAAAGATGACTAAGGTTGGCGTGCGCAATCCGCTGTTTCTTTTGGATGAAATCGACAAGATGGGCAGCGATATGCGCGGCGATCCCGCTTCTGCGCTGCTCGAAGTGCTCGATCCGGAGCAGAATCACAATTTCAACGATCACTATCTGGAGGTCGACTACGACCTGTCGGACGTGATGTTCCTCTGCACCTCCAACTCCATGAACATTCCGCCAGCACTGCTGGACCGGATGGAGGTGATCCGTCTGCCGGGCTACACCGAAGACGAGAAGATCAACATCGCCGTCAAATACCTTTCGCCCAAGCAGATCCAGGCCAACGGCCTGAAAAAAGGCGAGCTGGAATTTGACGAGGAAGCGATTCGCGACATTATCCGCTACTACACTCGCGAGGCGGGTGTGCGTGGTCTGGAGCGGCAAATTGCCAAGGTCTGCCGCAAGGCGGTCAAAGAGCATGCGCTGGAAAAACGCTTCGCGGTCAAGGTTACTTCGGACCTGCTGGAGCACTTCCTGGGTGTTCGCAAGTTCCGCTACGGCCTCGCCGAGCAGCAGGATCAGATTGGTCAGGTGACTGGCCTTGCGTGGACTCAGGTCGGTGGCGAGTTGCTGACTATCGAAGCGGCCGTAGTACCGGGCAAGGGTCAACTGATCAAGACCGGTTCGCTGGGCGATGTGATGGTCGAGTCGATCACCGCAGCGCTGACGGTCGTGCGCAGCCGCGCCCGGAGCCTGGGCATCCCCCTGGACTTCCACGAGAAGCGCGACACCCATATCCACATGCCTGAAGGGGCTACGCCCAAGGACGGCCCGAGCGCCGGCGTAGGCATGTGCACGGCCCTGGTATCCGCGCTGACCGGCATTCCTGTGCGCGCCGACGTCGCCATGACGGGTGAAATCACCCTGCGTGGCCAGGTATTGGCCATCGGCGGTCTGAAGGAAAAACTGCTGGCGGCTCACCGTGGCGGGATCAAGATCGTGATCATTCCCGAGGAGAATGTCCGCGATTTGAAGGAGATTCCTGACAACATTAAGCAGGATCTTCAGATCAAACCGGTTAAATGGATTGACGAGGTCCTGCAAATTGCGCTGCAATACGCGCCGGAGCCCTTGCCGGATGTGGCTCCGGAGATAGTCGCGAAGGAAGACAAGCGAGAGTCTGACTCTAAGGAAAGAATTAGCACGCATTAATACGCATTTGCCTGGGGGGCTTCCTTGACAGTTTTTTAGAGCCCTTGTTATAAAGCGGCTCTTAAGTGTCTGTAGGCCATTCAGCACTCGTTTTTGCTTTCACCAAAAAAACTTAGAATCATCTCAAATAGATATAAGGGGACTTAGAGTGAACAAGTCGGAACTGATTGATGCTATCGCTGCATCCGCTGATATCCCGAAAGCTGCTGCTGGCCGTGCGCTGGACGCTGTAATCGAATCCGTCACTGGCGCTCTCAAGGCCGGCGACTCCGTAGTTCTGGTTGGTTTCGGCACCTTCTCCGTGACTGATCGCCCAGCGCGTACCGGCCGCAACCCGCAGACCGGCCAAACGCTGGAAATCCCTGCTGCCAAAAAGCCTGGTTTCAAAGCTGGCAAGGCATTGAAAGAAGCTGTTAACGACTAAGGTTTCACCGAGTTTATCCGGGTCGGGGTCATGCCTGGCTTGGCAGCGGAGCGGTCATACAGCCGGTTTGTAGCCGGTGTGTCACGCCAGGACTCGCGGGTTTGAGTCCGGTCCGCTCCGCCAGTTACGAGAAGGCGCATCCTCGGATGCGCCTTTCTTCTATCCGGATTCTACCCACGCTCCACGGTTGCCTAAATTTGAAGTTCAACCGTTTCTGGGGGACGCATGCTGCAGAATATCAGGGACAATTCACAAGGCTGGATTGCCAAAACCATCATCGGGGTCATCGTCGTATTGATGGCGTTGACCGGTTTCGATGCCATTTTTCAAGCTACCACCAACAGTAATGACGCAGCCAAGGTCAACGGCGAAGAGATCAGCCAGAACGAGCTGAGCCAGGCGGTCGACATGCAACGCCGCCAGCTCATGCAACAGCTGGGCAAGGATTTCGACGCTTCGTTGCTGGACGAAAAAATGCTGCGCGACTCAGCGCTCAAAGGCCTGATCGATCGCAAGCTGTTGCTGCAAGGCGCGCAAGATTCGAAATTCGCCTTCTCCGAAGCCGCGCTGGATCAAGTGATCCTGCAAACGCCTGAGTTTCAGGTCGATGGCAAATTCAGCGCCGAGCGTTTCGATCAGGTGATCCGCCAGCTGGGTTACAGCCGCATGCAATTTCGTCAGATGCTGGCTCAGGAGATGCTGATCGGCCAGTTGCGCGCAGGTCTGGCGGGGAGTGGTTTTGTCACCGACGCCCAGGTGTTGGCCTTCGCCCGTCTGGAAAAACAGACCCGGGATTTCGCCACCTTGAATATCCAGGCCGACTCGTCGACGGTCAAACTGACCGATGATGAGGTCAAGGCTTACTACGATAAGCATGCCAAGGAATTCATGACGCCCGACCAGGTGGTCATCGACTACCTTGAGCTGAAGAAGGCTTCTTTCTTCGATCAGGTCAGCGTCAAGGATGAAGACCTGCAAGCGGCCTATCAGAAAGAAATCGCGAACCTGTCCGAACAGCGTCGTGCTGCGCACATCCTGATCGAAGTGAACGATAAGGTCACCGAAGACCAGGCCAAGGCGAAGATCGAAGAGATTCAGGCTCGTTTGGCCAAAGGCGAATCGTTTGAGGCGTTGGCCAAGGAGTTCTCCCAGGACCCAGGTTCGGCGAACAGCGGCGGCGATCTCGGTTATGCCGGTCCGGGTGTCTACGATCCGGAGTTCGAAAAGGCTCTGTATGCGTTGAGCAAGGATCAGGTATCGGCACCGGTGCGTACCGATTTCGGTTTTCACCTGATCAAGTTGTTGGGAGTCGAAGCGCCTGAAGTGCCAACGTTTGCCAGCCTCAAGGACAAGCTTGTTCGCGAGCTGAAAACCCAGCAGGTTGAGCAGCGTTTCGTGGAGGCGACCAAGCAACTGGAGGATGCCTCTTTCGAAGCCTCCGACCTGGCACAGCCGGCTCAGGACCTGAAACTGACCGTCCACACTTCGGCGCCGTTCGGCCGTGAGGGTGGGGAGGGGATCGCGGCCAACCGCGCCGTGGTGACCGCCGCGTTCAGCCCGGAGGTACTGGATGAGGGTGCAAACAGCACCGCCATCGAGCTGGACCCGGAAACCGTGGTGGTGCTGCGTGCCAAGGAGCACCGCAAGCCCGAGCAAATGCCACTGGAAAGCGTGGACGGGGCCATTCGCGCTCAACTGGCGAAGGAACATGCCAGTGCGGCGGCCAAGACCCGGGCCGAGGAGTTGATTGCCGGTTTGCGCGATGGCAAGACGGCCCTGGATCAACCTGTCGACGGTCAGAAATGGAAGGTCATCGAGGCGGCGACTCGAAGCCAGGAAGGGATTGATCCGGCGGTGTTGCAGGCATTGTTCCGGATGCCTAAACCCGAATCGAAAGACAAGCCGACGTTCAGCAGTGTGACGTTGCCCGACGGCAGTCTGGTCATCGTGCGTTTGAACGGCGTGAACGAAGCGGCGGCACCGAGCGATGAGGAGAAGGCGCAATACCGCCGTTATCTCGCTTCTCGTGTCGGCCAGCAGGACTTCGCTGCCTATCGCAAGCAGTTGGAGAGTGAGGCGGACATCGAGCGCTTCTAAGTGCTCTGATGGTTTGCCCCACAACGACCCGGCCGAAAGGCCGGGTTTTTTGTGTCTGCTTGTTGCATCGGGCAGTATCTTCGTCGCTCCACCGAATTCGCGTCTTTTTCCCGCAAATAACCCCCAGTAGACTTGTAACCCGTTTGAGACAAGATTAGCCACGCGGCCTGGCAGCGTTCTGTTGCACAATACGCCCCGGATCGTTTTCCTCAGGATGTTCAATGTTCAAATCATTCCCTATGCGCACCGTCGGGCTGGCACTGGTGCTGGCCGCTGCAGCCGGTTGCTCGTCGAAGAAAACAGCTATCTACGAGCATGAAAACTTCGATGACTCCGGTACGTTCTCGCGTTCCTATTCAGTGAATGATGCGGCGACCTGCGAAGCCGGGCGCCGGGCATTGCTCAGCCAGGGCTACATCATTACCAGTAGCGATCCGAAGCTGGTCAGCGGTCACAAGAGTTTTCAGCAGACCGGCGAAACCCATATGGAGATCAGCTTCAATCTGGTCTGTGCGCAAGACAGTGGTCCCGGACACCGTGCGACCATGTTTGCCAACGCCTTGCAGGACCGTTATGCGCTGAAAAAAACCAACAACTCCGCCAGCTTGGGCGTGGGGGTGCTGGGATCGGTGTCGATGCCGATCGGCTCGTCCGATGATTCGATGGTCAAGGTCGCCAGCGAAACCGTGTCGTCGGCGAAGTTCTATGAGCGTTTCTTTGCCCTCGTGGAGTTGTTCCTGCCTCCCGAGGCGAAGAAACCCGTGGAAGAAACCGAAAAACCCAAGGCTGAGCTTGGCGTTCCGGAACCCCAGGTCGAGCCGGCGGCGTTGTCACCGGTTTCTACTCCGGAGCCGACACCGATGCCTGTTCCTGCACCAGAGCCGGCACCGATTCCTGTACCTGCTCTTGCTCCAGAGCCGGAGCCGGCTCCCGAATCGGCTCCCGAACCGGCACCAGCACCAGTCGCGCCGGTGGAGGAGGCCACGCCCGCGCCTGCCGAGACTTCTCCGGCCAGTTCGGAGCCGGTCGCGCCGCCGGCGGAGCCCGCGCCCATCGCACCCAGCGAGCCTCAACTATCAGAGCCTGAGTCGTCGACGCAAGCCATTACACCGCCACCCTCCAGCGCCTTGCCGGCCCCCTCCGAGCCGATCCAGCCGCTTCCCGCCTCTTGATGCTCAGTGGCAAGGGTGGAAATCCCTTGCCACACCTGCACGCAGTAATTTCCCAGCGCTGTGCTACGTTTAATTCATGAAGCTTTTGCTTCATGTTTTGTTCATAAAGCGGCTTTATGCTGATTCCAGCGCCATCAGGCATCGGTTTCAACGTTACGTTATGGGAAGGATTCAAGATGGATGATTATCAGGAAGAGCTGCTGGAATATCAGGCGTATGAGCTTGATCCCCTGGAACCCGCCGAGGATGCGACAGAGCTGTAAATCCGCTAAAAACGACACGTTATCAGCGGCAGGTTTGCAGCCTAACTGCTTCTACGACTGCGCCGAAACTCGCCCGGAGTCTGGTTGTTCCAGCGCTTGAAGGCGCGTTGAAAGGCTTCCGCTGAGGCGAACCCCAGCAGGTACGCGATTTCACCGAACGCCAGTTCAGTGTCGCGAATGTAGGTCATGGCCAGGTCGCGGCGAGTGTCGTTGAGGATTGCGCGAAATTGCGTGCCTTCTTCGGCCAGTTTGCGACGCAGTGTCCAGGTCGGCAGCTTCAGACGCGCCGCCACTTCTTCCAGGTCGGGTTCCCGACCGCCGTTGAGCAAGGGCCCCAGCAGTTGGATGATGCGCTCGCGCAGGCTGCGGGTGCGCGTCAATTGCTCCAGTTCCCGTTCACACAACTGAACCAGGTGTCGCCAGGTGCCGGGGCAATGTTGGGGGTTGCGTTGGGCGAGACTGTCGAGTCCCAGGCGTAGCTGATTATGTTCGGCACCGAACTGGATCGGGCAGTCACCGAGCGCGCGATAGGCCTCCAGGTATGCCGGTGCTTCGAACTCGATTTCCACCCGTTCAGCCCTCAACGCGACAGCACTCACGCAGGACAGCTGCGCCAGCCAGCCGGCGATGATCGAATCCACGACGAAGCGGTTGTAGGCGTTATAGGGGCTGATGGAATAGAACCGCAGCCACGCGCCTCGGGCATCTTCATGAAAACTCGACTGACCGCGATAGTTGGAGCCGTACAGCGGCTCGAAGCGGATCATGCACCGCGCGGCTTCGCGCACCGTCGGTGCCTGGGCCGCCGTCACGCCTGCCAGCCCGGCCTGGCTCAAGCGGCTAAGTTGGCCCATGCGCAAACCCAAGGCAGGGTCCTGGGTCTGTTGGATGGCGGCGTGCCCCAGGCGCATGTAGCGCGGGATCGACAGACGAGCACCGGGCTCGGCCAGGCGTGCCGCATCCAGACCGTATTGTTCAAGCAAAGGCTGGGGGTCGTGGCCATGGCTGGCAACCGCGTCGGCCAGGCTATGGACGAAGCTGACTGACAAGTCTCCCAGTCGCATCGGTTGCGGTTTCATGGTGTTACAGCCACAGGTTCAGCAGACGGGCGCCACGAGCTTCACCGTCGGGAAAATGCTCGCCGTCATGGCTGATGAAACTCTGCCCGGCGTTACCGTTGTCCCAGAACTGACCTCGCAGGAAGACACTGACGCCGCCCCTGGCCTGGCTGCTGGGCGGCTGGCTGGTCAGTGTCAGGCGATGCCAGGCCTGGCCTTCACTCACTTCCCCAGGCTTGAGGCTGACTTCGCTCGGTGTGGACAGGCCCCTATAGCCACCCCAGGGTTTTTCCCAGGTATGGCGACCGTTGACAAAGGCAGGCACTGCCACCAATTGCGCCCCCTGTTCATTCAACTGCCGATAATGAACCGGGTACCAACTGTCGCTGCCGATCAGCACGCCCAGGCGACCGGCAGGGGTGTCGACGACGCTGATTGTGTCCGGATGGTCTGGCCCCAGCACGCCCTGTTGCTCGAACATGGGGTGCTGTTGGCGCTGTGGCTGGCCCAGCGGCCGACCGTCGCGGCCGAACACCACGCTACTGTTGTACAACGGGCCCCGGCCAACTTTCAGTTGGCCATCGCTGACGCTTGGCTCGGGCAGCACGATGGAGCCGGCCACCAGAGTCACGCCGAACTCCTTGGCGAGTCCGCCGAACAGTGCCTGGTAGTCACGGGCCATGGTGTCGGCTTTCATGCGCAGGTAAGCATCGTCCAGCCGGTTGTCACCTTTTGCGCTGACCAGCGCCTGGATGAACGCCAGCGGGTTGCTGACCGCCAGCCAGTTCATCGCTTCCTTCAACGTGGCGGCCTGATACAACTCGTCTTTTTCCCCGGCGATCATCAACCAGGTGCCAATGTGCTCGGGCAAGACCACCACGGTTTTGTCATTGAGCAAGCCCAGGTCACGAGCGGTTTGCAAATAGGCCGCCAGTTTGCGGTGCAGGCGTTCGGGGCTCTGGTAGTCGGTGGGGAACAGTTCGGGCTGGATGCCCAGCAAGTTGCCTTGATCGGCAGGGGTGCCCTGGTTCACCGCCAGGTTGATGCGAAGGTCTGACAGGTAATGACCCGCCGGACGATCCACCGTCCACAGTGCGTAGGTGATCAGGGCGGCAATCAAGGCCAGTGACAACAGCAAGTACAGAAATTTGCGCATGGGGAACAGTCAGCGGCCGTGTGCGGATTCACTGACTAGGGTAGGGCCCACGATGGGGTGTTGCCAAGGGGCGTTGCGCATTTGGATCATTAAGTTGTCAGTTACGGCCATTGAGCACGCAGCTTCCCGCTCTTAGGCTGTCTGGCATGACTGATGGAAGCCGCAGAGCCTCCGCATTTTTTCCGTGATCGCCCGTTGTGGAGTTATCGATGACCACCCCTCATTACCCGCACCTGCTGGCCCCGCTGGACCTGGGTTTTACCACGTTGCGCAATCGCACCCTGATGGGGTCGATGCACACGGGTCTTGAAGAAAAGCCCGGTGGTTTCGAGCGCATGGCGGCGTATTTTGCCGAGCGCGCTCGTGGCGGCGTGGGGCTGATGGTCACCGGCGGAATCGGGCCGAATGACGAGGGCGGCGTTTACTCCGGCGCGGCCAAGCTGACCACCGAGGAAGAAGCCCTCAAGCACCAGATTGTGACCCGTGCCGTACATGAGGCCGGCGGCAAGATCTGCATGCAGATTCTCCACGCCGGGCGCTATGCCTACAGCCCCAAGCAGGTGGCGCCGAGCGCGATCCAGGCACCGATCAACCCGTTCAAGCCCAAGGAGCTGGACGAAGAGGGCATCGAAAAGCAGATCAGTGATTTTGTCACCTGTTCGGTCCTGGCCCAGAAAGCCGAGTACGACGGTGTCGAGATCATGGGCTCGGAAGGTTATTTCATTAACCAGTTCCTGGCGGCCCATACCAACCACCGCACCGATCGCTGGGGCGGCAGCTATGAAAACCGCATGCGCCTGCCGGTGGAAATCGTGCGTCGGGTGCGTGAGGCGGTCGGCCCCAACTTCATCATTATCTTTCGCCTGTCGATGCTCGACCTGGTGGAAGGTGGCAGCAGTTGGGATGAAATCGTTCAGTTGGCCAAAGCCATCGAGCAGGCCGGGGCGACGATCATCAACACCGGTATCGGCTGGCACGAGGCGCGGATTCCTACCATCGCCACCAAGGTTCCGCGGGCGGCGTTCAGCAAGGTCACAGCCAAACTGCGCGGCTCAGTGAGTATTCCGCTGATCACCACCAACCGCATCAACACCCCGGAAGTGGCCGAGCAGATCCTGGCCGAAGGCGACGCCGATATGGTGTCCATGGCGCGGCCTTTCCTGGCCGATCCGGAGTTCGTCAACAAGGCTGCCGCCGGGCGCGCGGATGAAATCAATACCTGCATCGGCTGTAACCAGGCCTGTCTGGACCATACCTTTGGCGGCAAGCTCACCAGTTGCCTGGTGAACCCGCGGGCGTGCCATGAAACCGAGCTCAATTACTTGCCGGTCACCGAGGTGAAAAAAATCGCTGTGGTCGGTGCCGGTCCGGCCGGTTTGTCCGCTGCTACCGTGGCGGCCGAACGGGGTCATCAGGTGACGCTGTTCGATTCGGCCAGCGAAATTGGTGGCCAGTTCAATATCGCCAAGCGGGTGCCGGGCAAGGAAGAGTTCTTCGAAACCCTGCGTTATTTCAAGCGCAAGTTGCAGACCAGCCACGTCGAGCTGTGCCTCAACACGCGGGTGGATGTCGCGCAATTGGTCGCGGGCGGTTTTGACGAGATCATCCTGGCCACCGGTATCGCACCGCGAGTGCCGGCGATTCCCGGGGTGGAGCATGCCAAGGTCCTCAGCTACCTGGATGTGATTCTGGAGCGCAAGCCAGTGGGCCGCAGCGTCGCGGTGATCGGGGCCGGCGGTATCGGCTTCGACGTGTCGGAGTTCCTGGTCCACCAAGGGGTTGCCACCAGCCAGGACCGTGAAGCGTTCTGGAAAGAATGGGGGATCGATACCCTGCTCCAGGCGCGCGGCGGTGTGGCGGGTATCAAAGCCGAGCCCCATGCCCCGGCGCGGCAAGTGTTCCTGTTGCAGCGCAAGAAATCCAAGGTGGGCGACGGCCTGGGCAAGACCACCGGCTGGATTCACCGCACGGGCCTGAAGAACAAGCAGGTGCAGATGCTCAACAGCGTCGAGTACCTGAAAATCGATGACGAAGGCTTGCACATCCGCATCGGTGAAACCGGCGAGCCGCAGGTGCTGGCCGTGGATAACATCGTGATCTGCGCCGGCCAGGATCCGTTGCGTGAGTTGCAGCAAGGCCTGGAAGCCGCAGGGCAAACCGTCCACCTCATTGGCGGTGCCGACGTAGCGGCAGAACTGGATGCCAAGCGGGCGATCAATCAGGGTTCGCGATTGGCGGCGCAGTTGTAAAGACCGAATCTTCGGGGGCTGAGCCCCTGTGGGAGCGAGCCTGCTCGCGATAGCGATGAGTCAGTTGCATGAGTGTTTACTGACCCACCGCCATCGCGAGCAGGCTCGCTCCCACAAGGGGTTGCAATGAACACAGGCACTGAGGTCATCCGCGACCTAGCTGTTAAACTTGCGGCTCGTCCCGATTCGGCCTGCTGCAATGTTGCTTTCCTGCCTCGACTGGCACCCCCAACCCCGCCTGGAACTCCTTCATCTGGACTGGCTCGCCCGTGCCGGAGTTGAAGTGGCGGTGCTGCGTCTGGACCAGATTGACCCCCTGATCAGCGGCAACAAGTGGTTCAAGCTGGTTCACCATGTGCGCGCTGCCCATGAGGCCGGTGCCAAGGGGATCATGAGCCTGGGCGGTGTCTATTCCAACCATCTGCATGCGCTGGCGACGGCTGGCAAGCGCTTCGGGTTCCCAACGGTCGGGCTGCTGCGCGGCAATCCCCAGGAAACGCCGACGGTCCTTGACCTCAAAGCGTTCGACATGGATCTGCACTGGCTGGGTTATGGCGGATACCGAGGGCGGCACGCCGCGGATTTCTGGCAACCCTGGCAGGCGCAATACCCGCAGCTGCATCCGGTGCCTGAGGGCGGTTCAGGGTTGTCCGGCGCGCAGGGTTGCATGGATTGGGTGGCCGGGGCGCGTGAACAATTGGCGGCGTTGGGCTGGGTGGATTATCACGGCTGGTGGCTGGCCTGCGGTACCGGGACCTCCCTGGCGGGGCTGGTGTTGGCTGAAGCGGGGGAGCACCCGGTCTACGGCGTGTTGGCTGTGCCTGCGGATCACGGCGTGGCGCAGCAGGTCGAAAGCATCGTGGGGCAAGCAGGTCTCTGCAACCCGCGTTATGAGTTGTTCGACGGCAGCCGTGGCGGCTTCGCCCGGGTCGACGCCGAACTCGTCGCCTTCATCCACGCCACTGGCGCCATCGAACTGGAGCCGCTGTATACCGGCAAGGCGTTGATGCTGCTCAAGGCGCGGGTCGAGGCCGGACAGTTTGCCCGTGGCACCCGCTTGATTTTCGTTCACACCGGCGGCTTGCAAGGCCGCCGAGGGTTTGAATAACCAGCGTCAGCCGCGTTTGGGCATCATCCGCAGCAGGGTGTTATCGCGCACGATGTAGTGGTGGTACAGCCCCGCCAGGGCATGCAGGCCAATCAGCCAGTAGCCGATGGTGCCTCCCAACTCATGCCAGCCCTCCAGTTGTTTGGCAAAGTCTTTGTCCTGATCGATCAGCAGTGGCAAATCGAAACCATAGAACATCACCTGATGCCCTTCGGCACTGGTGATCAGCCACCCCAGCAATGGCATGGCGATCATGAACAGGTACAACGCCCAGTGCATCAGGTGGGCAAGGAAGGTCTGCCAGGCAGGCGAGGCGGGAAAGATGGCTGGAGCCTTCCCCATGCTGCGGGCGAACAGGCGTAGCCAGACCAGCGCAAACACGGTCAGGCCGAGCATGAAGTGAGCTTCTTTGATCAGGGTCCGGCCGTCACTGCCTTTGGGGAATATCCCTCGCAGTTCGATGCAGGCATAAACCACGGCCAGTAGAATCAGCATCAGCCAATGCAGGGAGACCGTGACGGTACTGTAGCGGTTTTCCGAGCTTTTCCAGGGCATGCAGGTATCTCCAGTCATCAGGTAGAGCACCGTCTTATGCGGCGTAGTGCTCCTACTGTAAGCCCGTTTTTTCGGGTTCGCTTGAGCCAGATCAGTTTCGCCAGTATGGACAACCCCGATCAATGCATTCACAGGATGGCGGCTGTTGCGCCGCTGCGCGGGAGTAAGCGCCCTGGTCACGCAAGGAGGTCAGGGTGTCAGGTCTGGCGGATTCAGGAGCCAGTCCAATAGCAGCCTTGTGTCATTTTGACCCTGCACCGGTTTCGTTTGTATGGCGGGCTGCCCACCGCCGACATCGCCTACCCCCAGGCATAGCACCGGTCGGTCGGGGTCACCATCGAGAAAGCTCACCAGCACTACGCTGCCGGTCCTCAGGGCGGGCCGCTCATTCAGCGTCAGGCGTGACACCGGCAGGGTGATGCCTTCGTTATCCGGGGTCCACAGGCTGACAGTGACACGGCCGCGGTGATCGGGGCGTGTCGGCTGATGGTCAGGGTCGAGTACGTACGCGAGGTGATAGCCGGGGATGCAGGGTCTTGGATGCTTGAGGGCAGGCCTGAATACGGTGGACCATGGGATGGCCGAAAACCGGTTACGGTAATCGCGGGTCGCCGGTGTGGGCGACAGATTGGTTTCAAGGATGGAAAATTGCCGTCCGCGATGCTGGATATCGGTGATCAGCCACTGGTCGTTGAAAGTGGACTCCGGATGTTCACTGATCTGCACGATATGACCGCTGCGCAGGAAGGGCTGGTGGCTCTGGCCCTGGATTTCCCGCTGTCGACAGCGCAGCCGCTCAAGTCTGCGGCGGCCGGCCTGGTAGCGATGAGCCAACGTCGGACTGCTGCGTATCGTCTCGTGATTTTCACCTTCGAAGGCGTGATTGGCCGCGCTGTCCCCGGCTTGGCTTGTGTCGCGATCACTGAAGCCGGCCGGCAGGCCATGGGTCATTGCGCAGTGTCGCTGGTACACCTGCCTGATGGCTGGTTGCTGGCCGGGATCAGGGCGCAGGTTCAGTTCGATCGGACGGGCGGGAAAACTTTTCGGGTCTTCGGCGAATACCAGGACATGGCCATGAACGGTGTGTTCGAAGTGGTAATGAATGCCTTCTTCTTCACACAACCGGTGCAGCAACTCCAGATCGCTCTCCTCGTACTGGATACAGAACGGGCGGCACGGGTACTGCCCATGGGGCAGTTCAAAGCGGTAGCTGTGGGCCGGCAGCGCATTGTCTTCCAGCAGTCGATGCAGGATCTGCACAGCGCTAAGCCGGTAGAAAACCCGTCGCCGTGGGCCCTGTTCCAGGCGCTGGAGGTACGGCACCAGCGTCAAGCGATAGCCGATGCGCTGTGGGGCATGGCTCGTCACGCCGACGCTGTGCACAACGCCATGCACACCGCATTCGCCATCGAGGCGCAGGAAGGCAGGCTGGTCCAGCAACGTGTCGGGATTGATCGGCGGCGACAGCCCGATCAATTCAAGGTCGAAACGGTATGGCTGATTAAGCGCTTCGCGACCGTTAAACCTCAGGACTTGCAGGCGCAAATCGCTTTGCGTGAGGGTCAGGCTGAAAGGACTTTCCGATTCGTTGCGCATCGCGGTTCTTACTGGCTGGGAAGATAAGTTCACGAGAGTACGAAACCGCAGGAGGAAAGGGGGCCCCAAATCGCCATTTCAGAAACTCCCTACAGCACGTCGGGGAAATGTTGATTCATCGGCGGTGATTTTTTGGTCGATCAGCCGGTTTAGGCCGTATAAACTTGCGCCACAGCGCCGGCCAGCAGATGTCTCGGCGCGACAGACAAGAGAGTGAGTAATGGGCGCACAGTGGAAGGTTAAACACAAAGAAGCGGCTGCCAACGCCAAGGGCAAGATCTTCGGCAAGCTGGTGAAGGAAATCACCATTGCCGCGCGCAACGGCGCTGACACTGCCACCAATGCGCATCTGCGACTGGTGGTCGAGCAGGCGAAAAAGGCCTCGATGCCCCGCGAGACCCTGGAGCGCGCGATCAAGAAAGGCTCCGGCCAGCTCGGCGAAACCGTGCAGTACCATCGTGTGACCTACGAAGGCTTCGCACCGCATCAGGTGCCGCTGATCGTCGAATGCGTGACCGATAACATCAACCGTACCGTCGCCGAGATTCGCGTTGCGTTTCGCAAGGGCCAACTGGGCGCCTCGGGTTCGGTCGCGTGGGACTTCAACCATGTCGGCATGATCGAAGCCGCCCCGGACAGCCCCGACGCTGATCCGGAAATGGCCGCCATCGAGGCCGGCGCCCAGGATTTCGAACCGGGCGAAGACGGCGCGACGCTGTTCCTCACTGATCCTTCCGACCTGGATGCGGTGCAGAAGGCGCTGCCGGAGCAAGGTTTCACTGTGCTGTCCGCCAAGCTCGGCTACCAGCCGAAAAACCCGGTCAGTGGCTTGACGGACGAGCAGATGGCCGAAGTCGAGGCGTTCCTTGAGGGCCTGGACAATCACGACGACGTGCAGGACATGTTTGTCGGGTTGGCCGGTTAAGCACCACAACCCCCTGTGGCGAGGGAGCCTGTTCCTTCGCCACAGTCGCGCAGTAAGCCTTCAATCTCCTCAAACCCCGGCCGCCCCAGCACCTGCGGCTGACAGCAGCGCGCCTGCAGATCCTGCAACGTTGCCAGTTCCTCAGCACTGAGCCCCGGTTCGATCCGCGCCAGCAGTTCCCCCAGCAAAATCCCGAACGCCCGCACTTCGATGCGTTGTAACGCACGGGTTTGCACCGTGTCGGCAGTGGCATGGAACGACGCCGCGCCAAAGTCGCCCAACAGGCAGTCGCCCTGGTCATTGCACAGAATATTGTGCCCGTACAAATCGCCGTGGGTAATGCCCTGGCGGTGCAGGTGCGCCGCCACCGAGGCGATGCCCAGGGCGATGCGCAAGGCCACGGGAGCGCTGAAACGCAGTGCGTCGGCATACACGTCGCGGGTGCAGGACTCCAGGCTCGGCAGCCCCGCCAGGTTGCGGTAGCTGGGCGCGATCAGGTCCATCACCAGTCCGGCCTGTTGCTCGGGGTGCCCGTTGATCTGGCCCAGCACGTCGATAAGGTTCGGATGACGACCTGCGGTGATGCAGGCGTGCATTTCATGCAATGGCGAGCCGTCGCTGGTCATCTGGCCTTTGTACAGTTTGAGCGCGACGTGTCGCGCGACCTGACCCGGTGGTTGCCATAGCGCCTGATGAATCACCCCCGAAGCGCCTTCGCCTAATTGTTGATGCACGTTCAGTTGCGACCAGTCGATGGGCGTCGTCCTCGCCAGGAGGTCGGCGTTGGCCTGGGTTTCCAGCGGGTTGCCGGCATAGGCCAGCCAACTCAGGCTTGGCAACTCGAGCAACCATTGCGGCAGCTCGGTCAATTGGTTGGCGGCGATGCGCAGCAGTTCAAGACGATGGCACTGCCCCAGGCTCGTGGGCAACTGCCGCAATCGGTTGCCGGCCAGCATGAGCTTTTGCAAGTGCGGGCGTTGGCCGAGCTCTTGCGGCAACTGACTGATGCGGTTGTCCGTCAGGATCAGCCAACGCAATAGTGGCGGCAGGGCAGTGCCGGGCACGCGTTCGATGCGGTTAGCCTTGAAACCGACCATGGTCAATGCCGCGCAGCGGCCCAGGCATTCGGGCAATTCAATGAAGTGGTTGTCCGAGCAGAACAACACCCGCAGGTGGGGCAACCGATGCAGATCATCGGGCAGCGCAGTCAATTGGTTGCCGCTGAGATTGAGGACTTCGAGCGAGTCGGCCAGGTCGAAAATTTCCCGGGGGAACTGTGTCAGGCCGCAGGACAGATCCAGCCGTTTGATGCCCGACAGCTGGCCGGCGCGCAGTTGAGCGAGGGTGTGCATGAGAGGTTCGCTGCTGATCAAGGGGCGGGCATCAAGCCCGAAGCCGCACAGTTAACCAATAATCAGTTCAACACAACACCCTGTGGCGAAGGTTTTATCTGTGGGAGCAAGACTTGCCCCCACAAGGCCCCCTCGCCAGCATCGAAGGTGTCTAGCGCTCGACGCTGCGGTTCCATCGCGCGTTCCAGGCCGGGCGTTGCTCGTTGACCTGGTCCCAATCCACCGCAATCGCCGTTTCCAGGTACTGCTTCATTGCCTCTACCTGGCCGCGGGTTTTGTCAGTGGTCGGTGTGGTGGGGTTGGACGGGATCTGGTCGCCTTCTTCCAGGGCGATGGCCTGGGCTTCGGGTGTCAGCAGGAAGGCGGCGAGCTTTTGCGCCAATTCAGGCTGGGTGTTCTGGGCAATGGCGCACTCAGCGACATTGAGCACCACCGCGCCTTCCTTGGGTTGCGCGTACTCGACCGGCATGCCCTTGAGTTTGAGCGCGGTCACTTGGGTCGGCGTCAACGGGAACAGCGCGGCTTCGTCGGTTTGCAGCATTTCGGAGATCTTCGCTGAGCTGGGGATGTATTCCAGCACGTTGGGTCCGACGGTGTTTGGCCAGGCCTTGAAGCCCGGTTCGACGTCAGTTTCGCTGCCGCCCTGGATCCGGTTGAACATCAGAAAACCGTGCAGGCCGAAGGTCGAGGAAGCCAGGGACTGGAACACCAGTTTGTCCTTGAAGCGCGGATCGGCCATGTCCATCCAGGAGGTGGGCGCACTCCAGCCATTTTCCTTGAACAACCGTGTGTTGTAGGCAAGTCCCGTGACACCGAGGCTGACGGCCACGGCTTGATCCTTGATGCGGCCCTTGGCCGGAATCTGGGCCAGGGGCGGGCTGTCTTCGAGCTTGTCGCACAGCCCCATGGCGATGGCGCGGTACATGATGCCGTCGTCGAGGAACATCACGTGCATTTGCGGGTTGCCTTTACTGGCCTGGACTTTCGCCAGGATGTCGGCGGAGGTGCCGGGCACGATCACCACTTTGACGTTGTTGGCTTTTTCGAAGGCCGGCAAGACCTTGTCGGCGTAAAGCCGCTCCATGGTCCCACCGTTCATGCCCAGATAAAGCGTCGGCTCGGCCATCGCCTGGCTGACGGGGAGCAGGGCGCCCAGGCAGGAGAAACCCAGCGAGCAGAAACCGAACAGTGCACTGCGTTTGACGTTATTCATTGGCGCGACCTTCCTCTATCAAGCAACGGAGATGGAGTGAAACCGGGTGATTGAAAACGCATCCAGCGACGTTTTTGACGCGCCGCAGCAGATGATCTCGGTGAGCGCCTGGCCCACCGCGGGACCGATCTGAAAACCTGCGCCGGCAAAGCCGAACGCATGCAACAGGCCGGGTTGGGTGCTGCTGTGGCCGATCACCGGTTGGCGATCGGGCAGGTAACCTTCGGTGCCGCTCCAGGTGCGAATCGCCTGGGCACCTTCCAAAAAAGGGTAGAGCTCGACGGCTTGGCGCAGGATGTCGACCACTGCGTTCTGGCCGGGGCGGGCGCGGGCATTGTCCAGGGCGAAACCTTGGCCGCCCCCCAGCACGCAATTGCCACGGGCGACCTGGCGGGCGTAGATACCGCCGCCCTCCACGCCGGTGCTGGCATCCATCACCAAGGGTAATGGCTCAGTGACCAGCATCGCTGGATGCCCGGCGTGCATCGGCACCGCTTCGCCAAATTGCGCGGCAAAATGGCTCGCCCAGGCGCCCGCGCAGTTCAGCAGCCAGGGGGCCTGAAGCACCAGGCCCGTTTCGGTACGCACACTAAAGTGCTGACCGTCATGCTCCACATGGCTGACTGCGCATTGTTCAAAGACCTGTGCGCCATGCCTGCGGGCCGCCTGGGCAAATGCCGGGGACACCAGTCGCGGATTGGCGTGGCCGTCGTCCGGGCAGAGGGATGCTCCGACTGCAACTGCGCCGACCCATGGGAAGCGGGCGCGCAACTGGTCACGATCCAGCAGTTGCAGATCAAGGCCGAAGCCCTGGCTGTTGGCGGCATAGTCGTGCAGGGCTCGCAAGTCGTCGGGGCTGCGGGCCAATTTCAGGTGACCGCTGCGCTGGTACTCCCCGTCGATGCCGATCAACTGCGGCAACTGGCTCCAGATTTCATGGGCCCGTTGCGACAACGGCAGTTGTGACAACGGTCGACCCTGGCGCCGCACGCCGCCGTAGTTGACGCCGCTGGAGTGCGAACCGCAGAAGTCTCGCTCCAGCAATGCCACCCGGCGTCCGGCTTTGCTCAGGAACAGCGCGGCCGAGGCGCCGACGATACCGCCGCCAATGATCACGACATCCACTTCGATCATGGTTCGACCTCCAGGCCAAACGGTACGGGTTTGACCGGTGCCTGTGCCCGCATCCGGCCGATTTCGCCGACCGGACGCCCGCTCTCGCTGGCAATGATTTCCGCCGCTGCCGCACCGCACATTCTCCCTTGGCAACGCCCCATGCCGACCCGGCAATGGGCCTTGACCCGGTTGATTTCCCAATGGCCTTCACCCACTACCTGGCGGATCTCGCCTGCGCTGACTTCTTCGCAGCGGCAGATCATCAGGTCGTCAGCGGCGTGGGCGGCCCAATCCGTGGGAAAGACAAAGGCGTGCTCCAGGCCCTGTCGGAAACGGCCGATGCGTTTCAGGGATTGTTCCAGTTGGGCGCAACGCTGCGGGTCGACCAGATAGCCGAGGTCTTCGAGCAAGGCCAGGGCCGCACGTTCGCCGGCGATTTCCGCGGCGTCGGCACCCATGATTCCGGCCCCGTCGCCTGCCAGGTAGATCCCCGGCACGCTGCTGCGACCGGCAGGGTCACGCTGCGGCAGCCAGGCACGGTTTAGGGGGCTCCAGGAAAATTCGCAGCCCAGCAGGTCAGCCAGTTGGGTTTCGCTGCGCAAGCCGTGGGCGAAGGCCACCGCGTCGCAGTCGAGCGATTGCAAGCCTTTTGCATTGCGCCACTGCAATGACTGGACGCGTCGTTCTCCGTCGATACGCGACAGGCTCGCACCCTGATGCACAGCGATGCCGTGGCTGCTCAGCCAGGCGCGATAGTAGAGCCCCTTGGCCAGTGTGGCCGGTTGAGCCAGCAGGCCGGGCAGGGCGCGGGCCTGGGCGCTCAAGGGCGAGCTGTCGAGTACCGCGACCACCTTGGCGCCGGCCTTGGCGTATTGATAAGCCACCAGATAAAGCAAAGGGCCGCTGCCGGCGAACACCACCCGTTCGCCGATGGCGCAACCCTGGAACTTCAGGGCGATCTGCGCCGCGCCCAGGCTGTACACACCTGGCAGAGTCCATCCCGGAGCGGGAAGGATTCGGTCAGTGGCGCCCGTTGCGACGATCACGCTGGCGTACTCCAGGCGCGCGGCGCGGCCTTCATGCAAGGTATCCAGCAGGCCCGACTCGGCGTTCCACACCAGTGTGTCTGGCCGGTAATCGAGCTGTTCGCGCAACGCGTCGAAGGTTTGGTGCAGGGCGCTGGCTTTGTGCGCCTCAAAGCCATACAGCTTGGCCGGCGAGCGCTTGAAGTTGGCCGGTTGTTGCCGATAGATCTGTCCGCCACCGCGTGCGGCTTCATCCAGCAGGACGGGGTATACGCCGTGGGCGACCAAGGTCTGGGCGGCGCGGATACCCGCCGGCCCGGCCCCGATGATGACTACCGGTTTCATAGCCACCTCGCAGGCGATGCTGTGGGATTTATGCTGCTATCGCCGCCGCCATCGCGAGCAGGTTCGCTGCCACAGGGGGACGGTGGTGATGCTTGCTGCAAGTCCCCTGTGGCAGCGAGTCTGTTCGCGATGGGGCCATTCCAGACGGCATTGTTCATGGCTGGCGCCCCGGTTCGCGGGTGATCTGCTGGCCGGCTTCAAGTAGCGTCGAGCAGGCGCGCACGCGGCGGCCGTCGCCCAGCCGGACCCAGCAATCCTGGCAGGCGCCCATCAGGCAGAAACCGGCCCGGGGCTCGGCGCTGAAGTCGCTGCCGCGCAAGTGTTCACTGCAGGTCAGCACAGCGGTAAGCAGGGTATCGCCCAGCAGACCGATGGCCGGTTTGCCGTCGAGGATAAAGTCCAATGCCGGGCGGTCGCCTTCGGCCAGTCGTTTCAACAGAGCCATGGCGCCCTCATTGTTTGCCCACCAGAACTCGATCCAGGCCATAGACCCGGTCGAGCAGAATCATGGTCAGCGCCGTGAGCGCGATGACCAGCGCCGACACCGCCGCCATCATCGGGTCGATGGATTCGGTGGCGTAGACATACATGCGCACCGGCAGGGTTTGCGTGGCCGGTGAAGTGACGAAGATCGACAAGGTGACCTCGTCGAAGCTGTTGATGAACGCCAGCAACCAGCCTCCGGCTACCCCGGGCAGGATCATCGGCAAGGTGATTTGCCGAAACAGCGTGAAGCGCCCGGCCCCTAGCGATTGCGCGGCCTGCTCGGCGCTGCGGTCCAGGCCGATGGCCGAGGCCAGCACCAGACGCAGTACATACGGTGTAATCACCAGCACATGGGCGAAGATCAGCCAGGTGAAGCTGCCGTTCACGCCCATCAGCGCAAACAGCCGCAGCAACGCCACACCCAGTACCAGGTGTGGAATGATGATCGGCGACAGGAACAAGCCATTGAAAAAATCCCGGCCAGGGAATTCGAGCCGTGTGATCGCCAGCGCCGCCGGCACCGCGATCAACGTCGCCAACGACGCCGCACTGAATGCCAGGATCAGGCTGTTGTAGAACGCATCGATAAAGTCGGCGCGTTCGAACACCGCACGGAACCAGCGCAGGGAAAACGCCGTGGTCGGCAGGCTCAGGGTATTTTCCGGGGTGAAGGCAACAAGACAGACCACCACCAGCGGCGCCATCATGAACACCACCACCAGGGCATGAAACAACAGGGCGAAAGGACCGTTCCTGGACATGATGAGTTACCCCAATGACTTCTTGTAGCGGCCTTCGATCATGCGGTTCCACGACAGCATGATCAGCAGGTTGAGCAGCAGCAGCGCGACGGCAATGGCCGCGCCCATCGGCCAGTTCAGCTCCGACAGGTACTGGTCGTAGATCAGCGTGGCGACCATTTTCAGGCGGCGCCCACCGAGCAGGCCGGGAATGGCGAAGGAGCTGGCGGCGAGGCCGAAGACGATGAGGGTGCCGGACAAGACGCCGGGCATGATCTGCGGCAGCACGACCTTGCGCATCACCGTCAACTGGCTCGCGCCCAAGGACAGCGCGGCCTGTTCGGCGGCCGGATCGAGCTTTTGCAGCGAGGTCCAGACCGGGATGATCATGAATGGCAGCATCACATGCACCAGGGCGATGACCACGGCAAACGGCGTATAGAGCAGCTTCATCGGTGAGCCGCCGAAGGCTTGCAGCGTCTGGTTGACCAGCCCGTCGGCACCCAGCAGCAGGCTCCAGCCGAAGGCCCGCACCACCACCGAAATCAGCAGCGGCGTGAGAATCAGAATGAGGAAGATCGAGCGCCACGGCGCGCCCATGCGGCTGAGGATATAAGCCTCGGGCACGCCGATCAGCACGCACAAAATAGTGGTGAGTGCGCTGATCCAGAATGTGCGCAAGAAAATCTCGTAATAGTACGGGTCGCTCAGCAGGCTGGCGTAGTGGTCGAGGGTGTAGGCGTCCCCGTCGATGCCCGTGCCGTAGTCGAAGACATTGAACGACAGCACCAACGTCAGCCCCAAGGGAATGACCAGCAGACCCAGGTACCAGGCCAGGGCGGGCGCGGACATCAGATAGCCTTGCCTTCCCCGGCGCATTGCATCGATCAGCTTCATGCCGGCACCTCGTCCACGCTCAGCACCCGCAGCAGCGCCGGATCCCAGTCAAGACCTACCGCTGTGCCTTCGGTCATCGGCGCGCAGCCGTCGTTGCGGCGCACCACGCTGAGCTCGCCCAGGTTGGTCGAGACGCCGTACAGCCATTGGCTGCCGAGAAAGAAGCGGCTGACGATGACGCCTTGCAACCGACCCGAGCCGGCTTGGCACAGATCGATTTTCTCTGGACGCAGGCTCAAGACCAGTGGGCCGTGGCCCTGGCTGCAAGCTTGAACATTGCCCTGGCCGTCGCGCTCGCCGGGCAGCAGGTTGGCTTTACCGACGAAGCCGGAAATGAATTCGGTGCGCGGGTGTTCGTAGAGGGTGTACGGCGCGTCGATCTGAGTGATTCGCCCGGCCTGCATCACCACGACTCGGTCACTGATGGACAGTGCTTCGGATTGGTCGTGGGTCACCATCAATGTGGTGATGCCGACTTCCCGCTGAATGCGGCGGATTTCGTACTGCATCTCCTCGCGCAGGTTGGCGTCGAGATTGGACAGCGGTTCGTCGAGCAGCAGCACTGGCGGTTCTATCACCAGCGCCCGGGCCAGTGCCACGCGCTGGCGCTGGCCGCCCGAGAGTTCCCGCGGGTAGCGCTCGGCGTGCTGGTCCAGACGCACCAGCTTCAGCACCCGATCCACCCGTTGTTGCAGCTCGGCGCCGGGCACTTTGCGCATGCGCAGGCCGAAAGCGACGTTGTCCTTGACGGTCATGTGGGGGAACAGCGCGTAGCTTTGGAACACGACGCCCAGGCCCCGACTGGCGGGCTTGGCATGGGTGATATCGCGACCGTCCAGCAGGATGCGCCCACTGCTGACTTCGACGAAGCCGGCGATCATTTGCAAAGTGGTGGTTTTGCCGCAGCCGGAGGGGCCCAGCAGCGAGACGAATTCGCCTTTTTCCACCGAGAGATGGGTGTCCACCACGGCATCGATGGCGCCGTAACGTTTGCCAAGTCCTTCAAGTTGCACAAAAGCCATGATTGCGCTCCACCTGAGATTGTTATGCGTCGCCACAAGGCGCGCTTTTTTGTATGGGCAGATACGAAGGGATGCTGCGGGGTGCGTTGGTGCTCGACGCTAAGTCGGCTGCCGCTGTTGTTCGAATCGCCCCTGTATGGACGCAGAGTAGGACGAAGAATAGGATGGGCTCAATGGACTATTTCACTGAGACGATGACTATTTTCATTTTCATTCGTTGAGTAAATTTAACCAGCGAGAAACTTCATGCCTGATTCCACTGATCGGAATATCGAAAAAAACGAAGTCGGGGTCGGCGCGGTCTCGCGACTGTTTGCCGTGTTGCGCAGCCTGGGTGACACCGTCGAGGGCGGGGAGCGGGTCACGCAACTGGCTCAGCGCATCGGTCTGTCTCAACCCACCACACATCGCATGCTGCGCAGCCTGATGGACGAGGGCATGGTCGAGCAGGATGCGCGCAGCAAGCGCTATCGCCTGAGCCTGGACTTTTTTGCCTTGGCCGCGCGTGCCGGGAACACCGGCAACCTGCGTGAGTTGACGCGCCCTGCCATGCTGCGGCTGTCGGCGTCCCTGGGGGATTCGTTGTTTCTGCTGGCGCGCAGTGGTTTCGATGCGATCTGTCTGGACCGCAGTGAAGGTCCTTTCCCGATCCGCACATTCACCGGCGACATAGGCGGTCGCGTGGCGTTGGGCGTGGGGCAGGGCAGCCTGGCGATCCTGGCATTCCTGCCGGAAGAAGAGCGCGACACGGTGATCCAGTACAACCTGCCACGGCTCAAGGATTTTCATTTGTACGATGAAGTCTTCCTGCGCACGGAAGTGGAGAGCGTGCGCGCGCTGGGCTACGCCGGACGCAATACCGGGGTGTTGCAAGGCATGGCCGGGGTGGCTGTGCCAATCCTGGACCGGGAGGGCCGCGCCGTGGCGGCGTTGAGCGTGGCGACCGTGAGTGATCGACTGGGACCCGACCGCTTGCCGACGGTGGTGGAAATGCTCAAGCGCGAGGCCGCCCTGATCGGACCGCGAGTCAACCCGTTCGACCCGCTGCTGCGCAGACCTTCGCAGGTGTTTGGGCAGGGTTGAATTTCACGGGCATCCCCGACCTCTGTGGGAGCGGGCTGCAGCGCTCAGAAATTCAGGGTTTGCTTGAGCTTTTGCGCCGCTGGCGTATCACTGGGTATGACCATCGCATAGTTGTATCCCGGCCCGGACCAATACTCGGCTTGCAACTCGCCGTCACGACGGCTGCCGCGCGGTAGCAGGAAATTTTTCGGGCCTGGCGGACGCACATAGAAGCTGATCTTCTGGCCGCTCGGGTCCTGATAAACCACCATCGCCGCCGCGCCTTGCTCGGTGCTCAGCAATCGCCCGCTGACCGGCTTGAATCCTGCCGCCGACAGATCTGGCAGGCGGTCGGCCCGCGTGAAGTAACGGTCGAGCCAGCCTTGCATGGTGCTCTCATCGCCGCCTTGGTAATCGGCCGGCAGGATGCCTTGCTGGGCAAACAATCGATACGCCTGCAAGGCGTCGCTCATGGGCAGCATAGCGCTGACGAGCGTCATCTCCCGGGCCTTCCAGCCGCTCAAACCGCCGACACTGACGGCCAACACCAACACTGCCGCGCTGGCCAGATGGCGATGGAACCGATGTTTCAGGCGTTGGCGGATCGCTGTCGGGTCGAGGTCCGGATTAGGCGCGTGTTGCAGGCCTGCGTTCAGGGCCGCGCGCAAGTGTTGTGCGTCCTGTTGCCAGGCCTGGACCCGGGCGGCGACTTCCGGGTGATTGGCCAGGTAGTTTTCCATCAGACGCTGGTCGGCTTCGCTCAGTTGACGATCGACGAAAGCGTGCAGGTCGTTGTCGCTGGGGGGCATGCTGATCATTTGAGTATCCGCAGGGCAGGGCGGGTGATTTCGCCGTCGCTGAGTTGGCGCAGGGCCTGGCGGGCGCGGGATAGGCGCGACATCACGGTGCCGGTCGGCACGTCGAGGATGTCGGCCACTTGTTGGTAGCTCAAGCCTTCCACCGACACCCACAGCAACAGCGCACGTTGTTCGGTCGTCAGTCGATCGAAAGCCTCGAGGGACGATTGGGCGATCACGCTGCGCTCGGCTGAAGGGTGAGCATCATCGCGACCGGTGAAAAATTCCAGCATGCGTGCATAGCGTCGGGAACGACGATGGCTATCGAGAAACTGTCGATAAAGAATCGAAAACAGCCAGGCCCGAAGGTCACCATCGGCCCGTTTGTCATTCCATTTTGACAATGCCCGCTCCAGGCACGCTTGCACCAGGTCGTCAGCATTGCTGGGGTTGCGCGTCAACGACACGGCAAAACGCCGTAGTCGGGGGATGAGCGTGCGCAACTGTTCGTCGAGTTCGTTCATGGCTGTGCTTCTTTGGCAGTCACTGCGCCGGGAGTGGAAAGACGACTCGCGAACGAGATTATTCCAGCCTGGGAAAAATAAATACGAAGTGTGGGAATAAAACCCTCTGGCTTTCGTCTGACGGGTCCTTTAGTACAAACGGCCTTGGGCCTTGGAGCTTCGTCATGGTTGACCCTTCCTTTGAACCGAGCCGGCCGCCGTTGAGTGCCGCCAGCCTGGCGCTGCGCCTGACCGGCATTGCTGTGATTGTTGCCGCGTTGGCCGGGACATTTGCCTACGTCAACGGAACCCTTGACCCACAACGCCTGACACCGAATGCGCTGGTCAACGTGCTGGAAAAGAACAACGGCGTGCACCCGGGCTTTCGTCGCAATCACTCCAAAGGGGTTTGCGTTGCGGGCTATTTCCAAAGCAGCGGCGAGGCTCGCCCCTATTCCAGTGCCCAAGTCTTCCTGGAGGCGCGCACGCCGGTCGTCGGGCGGTTTGCCTTGCCCAGCGGCAACCCCTACGCGCCGGACAACAGCGTGCCCATCCGCAGCCTGGCGCTGCGCTTCACCCAAGCCAACGGGCAGCAGTGGCGTACCGGCATGAACAGCATGCCGGTGTTTCCGGTTGGCACGCCCGAAGCGTTCTATCAGTTGCAACAGGCACAATCGCCGGATCCGGCCACGGGCAAACCCAACCCTGCGGCCGTACCCGCCTTCTTTGCCGCGCACCCGGAAGCCAAACCGTTCCTGCAATGGATCAAGACGGCCAGGCCATCGGCCAGCTATGCCACCGAAACCTACAACGGCATCAATGCGTTCTATCTGGTCAATCCTGCGGGACAACGCCAGGCGGTGCGGTGGGGCGTGGTGCCAGTGGCTTCGGATGGCACGGACGTGACGCCACCCCAGGGCGCTGACTTTCTGGAACAGGATCTGGTCAAGCGCCTGGCTGCGGGGCCGTTGCGCTGGCAGCTGAATATCACGTTGGCCAATCCGGGCGATCCGGTAAACGATGCCAGCAAAGCCTGGCCCGAAGATCGAACGGTGCTCAACGCCGGTACGCTGGTGCTGGAGCGCACCCAGTCACAGGACGACGGCGAATGCCGCGACATCAACTATGACCCGCTGATTCTGCCGAGCGGCATCGAAGGTTCAGATGACCCGCTTTTGGCGGCGCGCTCTGCCGCGTATGCCAGTTCGTACTTGCGGCGCACCAGCGAAGTCAGTCAATTGCCCGCCAACCAGGAGTCCCGCCCATGAGCGCCCCTCGACACTTCGCACCGCTGGCTCGACTGCTGCACTGGTTGATGGCATTGATGGTCATTGCCATGCTCTTTATCGGCGCGGGCATGGTGGCCTCGGTGTCCGAGCGCCATGAATGGCTGCTTCAGTTGCACAAACCCTTGGGCATCGCGATTTTGCTGCTGGTGATCGTACGCCTGGTGGTGCGTTTTACGACACGCCAACCACCATTGCCGGCCGATCTGCCAGGCTGGCAGGCGTTGGCGGCCAAGGCGTCCCATGCTCTGTTGTATGCCTTGATGTTGATTCTGCCCCTGTTGGGCTGGGGCATGATTTCAGCGGCGGGAGACCCGGTGATGCTCAGCAGCTCCCTGCAATTGCCTTCCATCGTACCGGCGGATGCCCAGACTTTCGCACTGTTGCGCAAGGCCCACGGCTACCTGGCTTATCTATTGTTCCTGACCGTGCTGGTGCATCTGGCGGCGGCACTGTTTCATGGTTGGGTGCGTCGGGATGAGGTGTTGGACAGTATGTTGCGAGGACGGGATTGAAGTCCCCGCCACCTGTCGACAAACGATAACTTGTGGCGAGGGAATGAATCCCTCGCCACCGAGTGCCCACCACGGGGAGGGCGTTGGATGATGGAGCGTTAGCGCAGCTCGTCGACCATGTCCGCTATGGTGCTCAATACATCCTTGCCCAATTGCATCGAACGCTTGCCGGACCAGCCGGTGCGAGGATCCGGGTGGTCGTCATGATCCTTGAACGGCATCTCCAGGGTCAGGGACAGGCAGTCGTATTTCTGGCCGACCGCGTTACAAGCCAGGGTCATGTTGGCCAGGCCCGGTGCGTCGCGGGTGTAGCCGTGAGCGGTCTGAAAGTCTTTGGTCTGGTGCTTGAGATCGCTGCGAAAGCGCTCTTCGAGTTCGGCAATGCGTGGCGTGTAGCCGGGGTTGCCTTCGCAACCGGCAGTGAAGACGTGAGGGATTTCCTCGTCACCGTGAACGTCCAGGAACAAATCTACGCCGTATTTTTCCATTTGCTGCTGTACGAAAAATACCTCAGGACTGATTTCCGGACTGGCGTTCTGCCACGCGCGGTTGAGATCCTGACCCATGGCATTGGTACGCAGATGGCCGTGGAAGGCACCGTCAGGATTCATGTTGGGCACCAGATACAGATCGGCCTTGGCAAGCAGTCGGTTCAAGCGCGTGTCGTCCTGATGCTGCAGGCGTTCGATCACGCCCTCCATGAACCACTCGGCCATGTGCTCGCCGGGATGCTGCTGGGCGATGATCCAGACTTTGCGTCGACCTTCGGCACCGCTGCCCTTGCGCAGTAGTTGAATGTCGCGGCCTTCCACGCTTTTGCCGACGGCCAGCAGTTCGGTCCCGGCCTTGTGCAGTGCCTGCTCGATCAACCAGTCGTGACGACCACGGCTGTAGGGTTCGAAATAGGCAAACCAGGCATGGGACTGTTCGGCTTCCAGGTGAAAGCGCAGGGCGTCGCCTTCGAACTGTGTGGGAATACGGAACCAGTTGACGTGATCATAAGAGGCAACGGCCTGGTAACCCGTCCATGCCTTGTTGTAGGACGATTGACTGGCATTGAGCAAACGAAAGGAATATTCCTGGCCGACATGCAAGCCACTGGCCTTGAAGTGGAACCACTGGAAGTGGGCGCTACGGGTGTCGGGTCTGATCTTCAGCAGTGATTGCAAAGGATTGCTGATGTCGACGATCTCGATGTTACCGCTGTCGAAATTGGCGCTGATATCAAAGGAAGATTTAGCCACGGTCACGATTCCTGTGATGGATTTTATGACCGTTACTTTACACGCAAGGAGGAGGATGTCGGGACGATTTGCGTGACAGAAAAGAGGGGGCGTCCTCCCTGGACGCTATTGGAGCTTAGTGAGTCCGCGATTGATTCTCAAGTGCTGCCTGTCGATAGTTTTCGTCGGTATGGCGTGGAGTGCTTGAAAAGGGATATTCATTTGCTATCATCGCCGCCATCGAATGAGCGACACCCAAAAGACTTCATTAGCCTGAAGCCATAAGCCGAAAAATCGGCAAAAAAAGACCCGGCAAAAAGCCGGGTCAAAAACCGTGATTAGCCTGATGAGGAGATATTCCAGAAGTCCGACCTAAGGTCTTCTGGCCTATCGACTGATCTCGCGACCAGCTGATGCAATAATAATCATTATCATTTGCAAGTCAAATGTTTTTATCCTGCCTATTGGAAAATATTTTCCTGGTCCCGCATTTGCGGTGCCATTCCCAAGTGTTACGCCTAGCGAGTAGGGTAGCCATCCAGTGACCGGTCAAGCATCACCTTGACCAGATCAATCATATGCACCACTGAAAAAGCCAGGTCGCGGCTCGACCCTTGTAGTCGACTGGCGGATTCCTGGGCGGTGGCGGCCGCACAGCGCAGCAGGTCGCAAGCATGAACCAAGGCCTCTTCTGCGCTGATGTTGCGGTTTACGTCGAAGAAGCGATGTTCTGCAGGCGCTTCTGACATACCCGGTTTCAAGTAGTAGTCCAGAGCGCGTTGGGCCGCCGGGCAGTCCTTCAGCGAGGTGAGTGTACTGTCGAAAGGGCGGGTGGGCTCATCGTTGTTGAGTCTGTCCATGGTGTCTAGATTCTCCGTGTAGGGGCTGAAATCCTGAATCCAGAATAGTACCTATCGTAATTGTGACGATAATTTAAATACTACATTTTGTGTTTTGATGGTCGGAGCCAGCCAAGTATCGTGCCGCTCATGGATAAATGGATAGAGTTGGTCAAGGCCAAGATGAAGGAGCTGCGCATCACGCAAGTGGTGCTCGCAGAACGTTTGGGGATGTCCCAGGGCGGCGTCGGCCATTGGCTGACCAAGCGCCGGCAACCCAGTGTCGACGACATGAACCGGGTCCTGCGGGAGCTGGGGCTGGAGTTTCTGGAAGTGGCGATGGTGATCCGCGAGCCGGACACCTCCACCGAGGAAGGCATGGCCCTGGCGCAGAAGTACAATCCGTACTTCCGCTACCCGGTAAGTGATTGGAGCGAGGTAGGCGGGATTCGCGAAGGCGATCTGGCGTCCTACAGCCAGGCGCGCTATGAGCTGACGGACTATCACGCTCAGGGGGACGCATTCTGGCTCGTGGTGGTGGGAGATGCGATGACGTCACCCAGCGGGTTGAGCATTCCCGAGGGTATGTCGATCCTGGTGGACCCGGCCATTGACGCGGTGCCAGGCAAACTGGTGGTTGCCCAATTGCCTGACAGCAGTGACGCCACCTTTCGCAAGTTGATTGAAGAGAGCGGGCAGCCTTACCTGGTCCCGCTCAATCCCACCTACCCGAAAACCCTGTACACCGAGCAATGCCGCATCATCGGTGTGGTCGTGCAGGCCACCATCAGGTTCTGACTGGATCGGCCCGTGGGAGCGGGCCGATACTTACTCTTCGAACTCCACCAACGCGCAGCCCTCGCTGACCATTTCACCTTCCTGGCAATACAGTGCCTTGATCACACCGGCTTGGGGCGCGCGAATGCTGTGCTCCATTTTCATCGCCTCCAATACCACCAGTTGCGCCCCGGCTTCCACCGTCTGTCCGGCGCTCACCAGCACCCGAACGATACTGCCGTTCATGGGGGCGGTCAGGCCGCCTTGGTGGCTGTGGCTGGCTTCGGCGGCGGCCAGCGGGTCGTACACGTCGACTCGGTGCAGGTCACCTTCCCATTGCAGATACAGGCTGTCGCCCTGGCGAATGGCGCGATGCCTGCGCCGCAGGCCATTGTGCTCGGTCACCAGTTGCTCACCCCGGAATTCTGTACGACCAGCCGTGACGTCCAGGGTCAATGCTCGATCCTGGCCCTCACAGCTAAGGTGCACAGTGGTCTGTCTTGGCAGCCCCAGACGCAGTCCGGCGGTGTTGGCCCAAGGTGAGTTGGCGTCATCGGACCGTGCATGCGGCGTCAGACTCAAGGCGAAGCCATGGGCCGCCGCGAGCCAAAAGTCGTCATCCAATTCGCCGGGCTCCGGCAAAAGTTGCGTCTGGTAACGTGGGATAAATCCAGTGTCCAGCTCCGCCGCCGCAAAGGCGGGGTGGGCCACGATGCGTCGTAGAAATCCGATGTTGGTTTTCAGCCCGCCGATGGCAAACTCATCGAGCATGCTCAAAAGCCGCAACCGCGCCTGTTCACGATCCTCGCCCCAGGCAATCAGCTTGCCGAGCATCGGGTCGTAGAACGGTGAAATCTCATCGCCTTCCTCCACGCCGCTGTCGACCCGACGACCCGGTGCCGCACTCGACTCGCGATACAACGCCAGGCGCCCGGTAGCCGGCAGGAAGTCGTTGGCCGGGTCTTCGGCGTACAGGCGCACTTCGATAGCGTGGCCCCGCAGTGGCACTTGCTCCTGTGTCATGGGAAGCCGCTCGCCACGTGCCACGCGAATCTGCCATGCCACCAGATCGAGGCCGGTAATGGCTTCGGTGACCGGGTGTTCGACTTGCAGGCGCGTGTTCATCTCCATGAAGAAGAACTCACCGCGTGCATCCAGCAAAAACTCCACGGTACCGGCACCGACATAACCGATGGCTTGAGCCGAGCGCACGGCGGCTTCACCCATGGCACGCCGCAGTTGTGGGGTGAGGCCGGGGGCAGGGGCTTCTTCCACCACTTTCTGATGCCGACGCTGGATCGAGCAATCACGCTCATTGAGGTACAGACAGTTGCCGTGCTGATCGGCAAAGATCTGGATTTCCACGTGCCGTGGCTTGAGCAGATATTTTTCCACCAGCATCCGCGAATCGCCAAACGACGATTGCGCTTCACGCTGGGCCGAAGCCAGGGCTTCGGCCAGTTGGCTGACGTCCTCGACCACTTTCATGCCTTTGCCGCCGCCACCGGCAGTGGCCTTGAGCAGTACCGGATAGCCAATGCGTTCGCAGGCGTCGCGGAAGGTCTCCAGGTCCTGGGCTTCGCCGTGATAACCGGGCACCAGAGGCACACCGGCGGTTTCCATGAGGGCTTTGGCGGCGGACTTGCTGCCCATGGCATCAATGGCCGAGGCGGGCGGGCCGAGGAAGATCAAGCCGGCGTTTTCGATGGCCCGGGCGAACCCGGCATTTTCCGAAAGAAAACCATACCCGGGATGGATGGCCTGGGCGCCGCTGGTCTTGGCCGCGTCGATCAGTTTGTCGATTTGCAAATAGCTGTCAGCGGCCTTGCTACCGCCCAGGTCAACGCGGATATCGGCTTCACGGCTGTGACGGGCATCGCGGTCGGTGGCGCTGTGGACGGCCACTGTGGTCAGCCCCATGGCCTTGGCGGTGCGCATCACGCGACAAGCGATTTCACCACGGTTGGCCACCAGCAACGTGGTGAGGATGGGGACGCTCATCAACGCGGCTCCTTGTTGTTCGATTCGGCCTGCCAGCTGGGCGAGCGCTTTTGCAGGAACGCTCGTAAACCTTCCTGGCCTTGCGCACTGACGCGGATGCGGGCGATGGCGTTTTCGGTGTAGCGCCGCAATGCAGGTGTGAGGGCGCCGTTGCCGACTTCACGCAACAGTTCCTTGCTGGCGCGCATGGCCGCCGGACTGTTGAGCAACAGGTTGTCGACCCATTGTTCGACCTGCTGGTCCAGTGTTTCGGCCGGGTAGCTTTCCGACAGCAGACCGATTTCTTTTGCCCGTTGTCCGTCGAAGCGTTCCGCGGTCAGGGCGTAACGCCGCGCGGCCCGCTCTCCGATAGCTTGCACCACGAACGGGCTGATCACCGCCGGCGCCAGGCCAATGCGTACTTCCGACAGACAGAACTGCGCTTGATCAGCGCCAATGGCCATGTCGCAGGCGCTGATCAGCCCCAGCGCACCGCCAAACGCTGCGCCCTGGACCACCGCCACGGTAGGAATTTTCAACTTGGCGAGGTTGTACATCAGCTCCGCCAGTTCCCGGGCGTCGTCCAGGTTGGTGTGGTAATCGAGTTCGGCCGACTGCTGCATCCAGGCCAGGTCGGCACCGGCGCTGAAGTGTTTACCGCGACCACGGATCAGCAGAAAACGCAGGTTCGGATCACTGCTGACATGGTCCAGGGCAAGGATCAGCTCGCGGATCATTTCGGCGTTGAACGCGTTGTTTTTCTGCTCACGGCTGAGCCACAAGGTCGCAAAGCCGCGGGGGTCGCTGAGCAGTTCGAGGGTGTTGAAGTTATCCATGTGCATTCCCCGTTTACATCCGGAACACGCCGAAGCGGCTCGGTTCGATGGGCGCGTTCAATGACGCGGACAAGGCCAGGCCCAGTACATCGCGGGTCTGGGCCGGGTCGATGACCCCGTCGTCCCACAGCCTCGCGCTGGAATAGTAGGGGTGGCCCTGCTCTTCGTACTGATCGAGAATCGGTTGTTTGATTTCAGCTTCCTGGGCGGCGCTGAACGGATGGCCGCTACGTTCGGCCTGTTCGCGCTTGACCTGCACCAGTACGCCGGCGGCCTGTTCGGCACCCATCACGCCAATCCGCGCATTCGGCCACATCCACAGGAACCGTGGGTCGTAGGCGCGGCCGCACATGCCATAGTTGCCGGCACCAAAGCTACCGCCGATGATGACCGTGAATTTCGGCACCTTGGCGCAGGCCACCGCCGTCACCAGCTTCGCGCCGTGCTTGGCGATGCCGCCGGCTTCGTATTTTTGCCCGACCATGAACCCCGTGATGTTTTGCAGGAACAGCAGCGGGATACCGCGTTGACAGGCCAGCTCGATAAAGTGCGCGCCTTTTTGCGCGGCTTCGGCGAAGAGGATGCCATTGTTGGCGAGAATCGCGATCGGGTAGCCGTGCAAGTGAGCAAAACCGCAGACCAGCGTCGTCCCGAACAGCGCCTTGAACTCATCGAACACCGAACCGTCCACCAGCCGCGCAATCACTTCACGCACGTCAAACGGCTGCTTGGCGTCCGCCGAAACCACGCCGTACAGCTCGTCGCTCGAATACAGCGGGGCGATGGGGGCACGTTGCTGCACTTCGCCGAGCTTGTGCCAGTTGAGGTTGGCAATGCTGCGGCGGGCAATGGCCAGGGCGTGTTCATCGCTGTCGGCGTAGTGATCGGCGACGCCGGAGATCTTGCAGTGCACATCGGCACCGCCCAGGTCTTCAGCACTGACCACCTCTCCGGTGGCCGCTTTCACCAGCGGTGGGCCGGCCAGGAAGATCGTGGCTTGCTGGCGAACCATGATCGCTTCGTCGGCCATCGCCGGCACATAGGCGCCACCGGCGGTGCAGGAGCCCATGACCACGGCAATTTGTGGAATGCCCATGGCGCTCATGTTCGCCTGATTGAAGAAGATCCGCCCGAAGTGCTCACGGTCGGGAAACACTTCGTCCTGGCGCGGCAGGTTGGCGCCGCCGGAGTCCACTAGGTATATGCACGGCAAACGGTTCTGTTGAGCGATGGTCTGCGCGCGCAGGTGCTTTTTCACGGTCAGCGGGTAATACGAACCACCTTTTACGGTGGCATCGTTGGCGACAATCATGCACTCGACGCCTTCCACCCGGCCGATCCCGGCAATCACGCCAGCGGCCGGCACGTCTTCGCCATACACCTCGTAAGCTGCCAATTGGCTGATCTCGAGAAACGGCGAACCCGGATCGAGCAAGCGATTGATGCGCTCACGGGGCAGCAGTTTGCCCCGCGAGGTGTGGCGCTCCTGCGCCTTGGGGCCGCCACCTTGTTGAACCTGAGCGAGCAGGGTGTGCAAAGCGTCGACCTGTTTGAGCATCGCCTCGCGGTTGGCAATAAATTCCGCTGAGCGCGGATTGAGCTGGGTATGCAGCGTGGCCATGGACAGCTCCGTTTAGCGGGTTTCGTTGAACAGTTCACGACCGATCAACATCCGGCGAATCTCACTGGTACCAGCACCGATTTCGTACAGCTTGGCGTCACGCAGCAGGCGACCGGCGGGGAATTCATTGATGTAGCCGTTACCCCCCAGAATCTGGATCGCGTCGAGGGCCATCTGCGTGGCGCGTTCGGCGCTGTAGAGGATGACCCCGGCGGCGTCCTTGCGGGTGGTTTCGCCGCGCTCGCAGGCTTGGGCCACGGCATAGAGATAGGCTCGGCTGGCGTTGAGCTGGGTGTACATGTCCGCGACTTTGCCCTGGATCAACTGGAATTCGCCGATGCTCTGGCCGAACTGCTTGCGGTCGTGGATGTACGGCACGATCAGGTCCATGCAGGCCTGCATGATCCCGGTAGGGCCGCCCGACAGCACGACACGCTCGTAATCGAGGCCGCTCATCAACACTTTCACGCCGCCGTTGAGCACCCCGAGGATGTTTTCTTCCGGGACTTCGACGTCATCGAAAAACAACTCGCAGGTGTTGGAGCCGCGCATGCCGAGCTTGTCGAATTTGTTGCTGCGACTGAAGCCTTTCCAGTCGCGCTCGACGATGAAAGCAGTAATACCGTGGGGGCCTTTTTCCAGGTCAGTCTTGGCGTAGATCACGTAGGTGTTGGCGTCGGGACCGTTGGTGATCCAGGTCTTGCTGCCGTTGAGCACGTAGTGGTCGCCGCGCTTGTCGGCCCGCAACTTCATCGACACCACGTCAGAGCCGGCGTTGGGTTCGCTCATGGCCAGTGCGCCGATGTGTTCGCCGCTGATCAGCTTGGGCAGGTACTTGGTTTTCTGTTCGTGATTGCCGTTGCGGTTGATCTGGTTGACGCAGAGGTTGGAGTGGGCGCCGTAGGAGAGGGCGACCGAGGCCGAGCCGCGGCTGATTTCTTCCATTGTCACCACGTGGGCCAGATAACCCAGGCCAGCGCCGCCATATTCTTCCGGGACGGTGATGCCCAGCAGGCCCATGTCGCCGAATTTGCGCCACATGTCGGCAGGGAACAGGTTGTCGATGTCTATCTGGGCGGCCCGTGGCGCTAGCTCGGCTTTGACGAAGGCCTGCACCTGATCACGGAGCATGTCGATGGTTTCGCCGAGGGCAAAGTTCAGGGATGGGTAGCTCATGGGACACCTTTTGGCTTTTTTGTCGGGTGTGGAGAGGGGGGATTGGCTCTCACCTTTACGTTAACGTAAGCCTGTGACGAATGGCTGTCAATCACCCTTTACGTTAACGTCAACTTACGCCAAAGTAAGTGCGCGTGAGTCAGCAGGTTCACCGATACACCCACTAATAAAGACAAGAGGGGTCATCATGGATCAACCCGGTTCGCAATCGCAGCTCAGCTACACCCGCGGCTCCCAGGACAAGACTCTGCTGGCGCACACCATCGGCGAGGCCTTTGATCAGACTGTGGCCCGGTATCCCGATGGCGAGGCGTTGGTGGTTCGCCATCAATCGCTGCGTTATACCTGGCGCCAACTGGCCGAAGCCGTCGACTTGCATGCCCGAGCCCTGTTGGCGCTGGGCTTGAAAGCCGGCGACCGTCTTGGCGTGTGGGCCCCCAACTGTGCTCAGTGGTGCATCAGCCAGTTCGCCAGTGCGAAGATCGGTGTCATTCTGGTCAACATCAACCCGGCGTATCGCAGTTCCGAACTCGAATACGTGCTCAAGCAGTCAGGTTGCCAATGGCTGGTCTGCGCCGCAGCGTTCAAAACTTCGGATTATCACGCCATGGTGCAAGCGCTCGCGCCTGAACTGGCGGAGCAATCGATAGGCCAGTTGCACAGCGAGCGTCTGCCGCTGCTACGAGGCGTGATTAGTCTGGACGCCCAACCACCGTCAGGCTTTTTACCCTGGTCACAACTGGCAGCCCTTGGCGCTGCGGTTTTGCCTGAGCAACTGGTCGAGCGCCAAGCCAGCCTGCATCATGATGACCCGGTGAATATCCAGTACACCTCCGGCACCACCGGGTTCCCCAAGGGCGCGACCCTCAGCCATCGCAACATCCTCAACAATGGTTACATGGTCGGCGAAAGCCTGGGTCTGACGGCGAGCGACCGGCTGGTGATCCCGGTACCGCTCTACCATTGTTTCGGCATGGTCATGGGCAATCTGGGCTGCATGACCCACGGCAGCACCATGATCTACCCCAACGACGCCTTCGATCCGTTGCTGACCCTGCGTACCGTGGCCGAAGAAAAAGCCACGGCGCTGTATGGCGTGCCCACCATGTTCATCGCCATGCTGGACCAGCCGCAACGAGGCGATTTTGATTTGTCCAGCCTGCGGACCGGGATCATGGCCGGGGCCACTTGCCCCATTGAGGTGATGCGCCGGGTCATCAACGAGATGCACATGGCCGAAGTGCAGATTGCCTACGGCATGACGGAAACCAGTCCTGTGTCGTTGCAGACCGGTCCTTCAGACGAACTGGAATTGCGCGTGACCACCGTTGGCCGTACCCAGCCGCAGTTGGAGAGCAAGATCGTCGACGAGGCCGGCAATATCGTTGCCCGTGGCACCATCGGCGAGTTGTGTACCCGTGGCTACAGCGTGATGCTCGGCTACTGGGACAACCCCAGCGGCACTGCTGACGCCATCGATCAGGACGGCTGGATGCACACCGGCGACCTGGCGACCATGAACGAACAGGGTTATGTCTGCATCGTCGGACGCAACAAGGACATGATCATCCGAGGCGGTGAGAACATTTACCCGCGTGAGCTGGAAGAATTTTTCTTCACCCACCCCGCAGTGGCTGATGTGCAAGTGATCGGCATTCCGTGCTCGCGCTACGGTGAAGAAATCGTCGCCTGGATCAAGTTCCATCCCGGCCACAGCGCCACCGAGCAAGCGTTGCAAGCCTGGTGCAAAGAGCGCATTGCCCACTTCAAGACGCCACGTCATTTCAAGTTTGTCGAGGAGTTCCCGATGACCGTGACCGGCAAGATCCAGAAGTTCCGCATGCGCGAAATCAGCATTGAAGAACTGCGCGAAAAGGAAAGCTGAGAAAAATCCCCTGTGGGAGCGGGCTTGCTCACGAATGCGGTGTGTCAACCAAGGTGATATGGCTGACACATCGCCCCGGAAAACCCAAATCCCAGATAGCACAAAGGGGAGCCGAAGCTCCCCTTTAATTTTGTCGTTACGTGCTCTTTTTTTATTATTGAGGGGCGGCCTGTTGTTGTTTTTAGTAGCCGTGACCCTTTACCGCTGTTTTGGTGATCCCCATCCGGGATCAAGAGCAAACGTATTTTTTTGAGCGCTGACCTGCTTTTTCGCTTCGCGATCCAACCGATTCGGGGGCTACCTGAAGGTAGTTTTATTGTTCTCTGCCCGGTTGCGGGTTGCTCCTGAAAGCACCCTGAAAAGCCCATCTTCTCCAAAAAAATCTGTTAGCTGCGCCTCTGTCGTGTTGTTTTTGTTATGTCAGAGTCGTTTCGTCTTGTTTTTATTGGGTGTATCGCATTTTTTATTTTTGTTATGCCAAAGGTATAGCAGGGTGCGTGCCAACTTTTATGAATGCTTTATAAATCAATGACTTGGGCTTTTTGTCGGAAATATCCGCCCGTCCAGACCTGACAAATTGTTTCCGTGTTACTCGTTTCGTAGCTGTTACACCGGGAGCGGTAACACCTCACTGTGCGGCGCGCGCCTTGGCTACCCGCGAACCGGTAGGGCGACCCAGTACGTCACAGATCTGACGGCCGGCAGCCATCAGTGCGTCCAGGTCGACGCCAGTTTCAATGCCCAGGCCATTGAGCAGGTACAACACGTCTTCGGTGGCAACGTTACCGCTGGCGCCCTTGGCATACGGGCAACCGCCCAGGCCTGCGACAGAACTGTCGAACACGGCGATGCCTTCCAGCAGACTGGCGTAGACGTTGGCCATGGCTTGGCCGTAGGTATCGTGGAAGTGCCCGGCGAGCTTGTCCCTGGGCACTTCAGCCGAAACCACCTCGAACATCTTGCGTGTGGCGCCAGCGGTGCCGGTGCCGATGGTGTCCCCCAAGGACACCTCGTAGCAGCCCATTGCGTACAGTTCGCGGGCGACCCACGCCACTTGTTCGGGCTTGACCGCGCCTTCGTACGGGCAGCCCAGCACGCAGGAGACGTAACCGCGCACGCTGACACCGTTCTGCCGGGCGGCTTCCATGATCGGCGCAAAGCGCTCAAGGCTTTCCTTGATGGAACAGTTTATGTTGCGCTGGGAGAACGCCTCGGACGCGGCGGCGAACACGGCGACCTCTTTCACGCCGGCTGCCAGCGCGTCTTCAAAACCCCGCAGGTTCGGCGCCAGGGCGCCATAGGTGACGCCGGGTTTGCGCTGTATCTGCGCGAACACCTCGGCGGAGCCGGCCATTTGCGGCACCCACTTGGGCGAGACAAAACTGCCGACTTCGATATAACCCAGGCCGGCGGCGCTCAGGGCATCCACCAAGTGCACCTTGTCGGCGACACTGATGGGTTGTGCTTCATTCTGCAGGCCGTCGCGAGGGCCAACTTCAATCAGGCGTACAAAGGAGGGAAGGGACATGGGGATTGACCTGTAGTGGGCTGCCAGTATCAAGAGGATGACGATGATTACTGCACGGTTTCCTGACCTTTGATCGTCTGCTCCAGGGCCTGGATGCAGCGTTCTTCGGCGGTGTCGAGTTCCAGCTTCATCTGTTCGATGTCCAGCAGTTGCTGTTCGAGCTGTTCCCGACGTTCGGTGATCTTCGCCAGCATGCTGTGCAGTTGTTTCTGATTGCCGCTGGTGGGGTCGTAGAGTTCGATCAGTTCACGGCACTCGGCCAGGGAAAAACCGATGCGCTTGCCCCGCAGGATCAGCTTCAGGCTGACCTTGTCCCGAGGCGAATAAATGCGTTCCTGGCCACGTCGCTCCGGGCTCAGCAGGCCTTGCTCTTCATAGAAGCGGATGGCCCGGGTGGTGATATCCAGTTCGCGGGCGAGGTCGGAGATGCTGTAGGTCTGGCTGCTCATGGAAGCGCTCGAAACGAAAGGGGCTGGCGCTAAGCTAATGGCAGGTTGACGTTCACGTCAAGCAATCAGATCCCAATGCAGACACACCCCTTGTGGGAGCGAGCCTGCTCGCGATAGCGGTATACCTGTCAGCATTAATGTTGACTGACCCGGCGCCATCGCGAGCAGGCTCGCTCCCACAATTTTGATCGCCTAAACCTTGTCGAGCTTCTTCTCATGCGCCGTCACCTGCTGGCACAGCTCGATCATCTGTTCGCGCATCCAGCGATTGGCCGGGTCCTGGTCGGTGCTTTCATGCCAGTAGAGATGGGTTTCCACGGGGGGCACATCGTTGACCGGCAACACGAAGGCATGCAGATCGTGACGACGGGCAAAGCGCTCGGGGACGGTCATGACCATGTCGGTCTGTTGCAACACCTGGGACGCCATCAAGTAATGCTGGGAGCGTAGGGCGATCTTGCGCTGGATGCCCATCTTGCCCAGGGCCAGGTCGACATAACCCAGACCGTTACGGCGGCTGGAAATATGCACATGAGTCTGGGCCAGGTAATCATCGAGGCTGATTTTTTCCTTGCCCGCCAGTGGGTGCCCCTTGCGCATGGCGCACACGTACCGGTCTTCCATCAGCTTGACGTGGCGCACTTGCGGGTCGGTATTGAGTGGCGCGTCGACGGCGAAGTCGAGGCGACCGGCGGCCAGTTCCTTGGTGGTTTCACGGCGCTTGGACAGGAAGCTCTCGATGGCCACGGTCGGCGCCAGGCGTCGCAGGCGTTGGAACAACAGCGGCAGGATCACGCCTTCGGTGAGGTCGGTCATGCTGATGCGGTAGGTCTTGACCGCCTGCAGCGGATTGAAAATCCGGCTTTCCTGCACCGACACCCGCAGCAACGATAAGGCATTGCGCACCGGGCCAATGATGTTCTGGGCCATGGGCGTGGGCACCATGCCCTGGGCCGTGCGCACGAACAGCGGGTCATTGAAGGTCTCACGCAAACGCGCCAGGGCATTGGACACCGCCGGCTGAGTGATGCCGACGATCTGTCCGGCGCGGGTCAGGTTGGCTTCGGTGTAGATCGCGTCAAAAACGATAAAAAGGTTGAGGTCGACCTTGCTCAGATTCATGGCGCTGCACTCTTGTTCTTGGGCTTGTTGTGAGGTGCCGGGTGGCGATGCAAATCAGTGAACCATATATCGGTGATGAATGTTAATACACGCCGAGAATAGGTTAGGTAAATTTTCGTAGCTGAACTAGCATCGATTTCATGACCTAAAAACAACCTCTGCCAAGAAGGTGCTTCTCATGGATTTTGCGTATTCCCCCAAGGTTCAGGAACTGCGTGAACGTGTCACCGCGTTCATGGACGCCTACGTATACCCGGCTGAAGCAGTGTTCGAACGACAAGTGGCCGAAGGCGACCGCTGGCAGCCCACCGCCATCATGGAAGAGCTCAAGGCCAAGGCCAAAGCCGAAGGGCTGTGGAATCTGTTCCTGCCCGAGTCTGAGCTGGGCGCTGGCCTGACCAACCTCGAATACGCGCCGTTGGCAGAGATCATGGGCCGTTCGTTGCTGGGGCCGGAGCCGTTCAACTGCTCGGCGCCGGACACGGGCAACATGGAAGTGCTGGTGCGTTACGCCAATGAAGAACAGAAACAACGCTGGCTGGAACCGCTGCTGCGCGGCGAGATCCGATCGGCCTTCGCCATGACCGAGCCGGACGTTGCTTCTTCGGACGCCACCAACATGGCCGCCCGCGCCGAGCGCGATGGCGACGAGTGGGTGATCAACGGCAAGAAGTGGTGGACCTCCGGGGCCTGTGATCCGCGCTGCAAGATTCTGATCTTCATGGGCCTGAGCAACCCCGACGCGCCGCGTCATGCCCAGCACTCGATGATTCTGGTGCCGGTGGACACGCCTGGGGTAAAAATCGTACGTCCGCTGCCGGTATTCGGCTACGACGATGCGCCCCACGGCCACGCCGAAGTGCTGTTCGACAATGTGCGGGTGCCGTACGAAAACGTCTTGCTGGGTGAAGGGCGCGGTTTTGAAATTGCCCAGGGTCGCCTCGGCCCGGGTCGGATCCACCACTGCATGCGTTCCATCGGCATGGCCGAGCGTGCATTGGAGTTGATGTGCAAACGTGCCGTCAGCCGCACCGCCTTCGGCCAGCCGTTGGCGCGCCTGGGCGGCAACGTCGACAAGATCGCCGATTCACGGATGGAAATCGACATGGCGCGCCTGCTGACCTTGAAAGCGGCGTACATGATGGACACCGTCGGTAACAAGGTCGCCAAGAGTGAGATCGCCCAGATCAAGGTCGTTGCGCCGAACGTGGCCTTGAAGGTCATCGACCGGGCCATCCAGATCCACGGCGGGGCAGGGGTTTCCAACGATTTCCCGCTGGCCTACATGTACGCCATGCAACGCACCTTGCGCCTGGCCGACGGCCCGGATGAAGTACACCGCGCCGCCATCGGCAAGTTCGAAATCGGCAAGTACGTGCCCAAGGAGATGTTGCGCAGCGGCCGCTAGGAAGTAGCCCACCATGAGCCTTTGTGGGAGCAAAGCTTGCTTCCACAGGCTCATCTTGTGGGGGGGAGCTCGCTTACTCCTTGACGCTCATATATTCCTCGGCCCAACGGATGTAATCCTCGGGCTGGGTGTAAGTGTGGGTCAGCTCGGTGGCGCTCAGGTCTGACGCCTGGGTGAAGATCTGCCGCTGTTCGCGCAGGCTGTCATAGGTGGCCTTGATCGCGGCGAAGTAGGCACCGTGACCATCGATGGTAACGCGCACGCCGAGTTCCGCCAGGCGTTTGTCGTCACGCAGCAACGGATTGCCATAGGTGACGAGCATCAACGGCACGCTCAGGTTTTCGCTGATCTGCGCCAGGTGGTCGAAATCCTGCACACCCACCATGCAAATCCCGTCGGCGCCGGCACGTTCGTATTGCTGGGTCCTACTGATGATTTCCTGGACCGGTAGGATCCCTGCGTTGGTGCGGGCAATGATCGCCATTTCCGGGTCGACCCGGGCTTCCAGCGCTGCGCGAATCTTGCCGACACCTTCGGCGACGCCGATCAGGTCGGTGGATTTGCGCCCGAACTGGGCCGGCAGCAGCGTGTCTTCGATGGTCAGGGCCGCCACCCCGGCGCGCTCGAGTTCGATGATGGTGCGCATCACGTTCAGGGCGTTGCCATAGCCGTGATCGGCGTCGGCAATTACCGGCAGTTGGGCTACGCGGCCAATGCGCGTGGCCTGCTCGGCGAATTCGCTGAGTGTGATGAGGGCAAAGTCCGGCGCCCCCAACACTTGCAGCGACGCGACCGAGCCTCCCAGTATCCCTACTTCAAAACCCAGGTCGGCGGCGATGCGCGCTGACATCGGATCAAACACCGAGGCGGTGTGGTAGCAGGTTTCGCTCGCCAGCAGTTGGCGAAAGTTGCGACGCAAGTCTTGATGGGAAAGCCTGGGCATATGAGTTCCACCATTGGAATGGAAAGGCTTGAGCAAAAGTGTCAACGCCGAAAGATCCAAAGGCTATCACGCGCAAGGCTTAAAGATGATGACGAATGTGCATGGGCTATGTGTGTGCAGGATTGCAGAGGATCCCGACAGGCTGTAAGCGATGATCGAGCTGACCAAGGTGCAGGCAAAGGGGGCGGAGGCTAATGCGTGTCAGTGGATGAGGTATTTGTGCTCGAACCCAGCCTACGCCGCCACCGCTTGCCGCCCCTGTTGAAGCAACGCCACGGCGCGCACCGTGTCACCTGGTTGCATTTGCAGACGTTTGGCCGTGAGACGGTCCACCAGCAGGCTGTGACCGTGCTGGTGGGCTCGGGCACTGGTAACGCGGCAACTCGCCAGCCGTCGGTTATGGATCAGCCAGACCGGTGCCTGTTCGTCCGGTGTGCCGATGGCCAGGGTCAGCGACTGGCTGTCGCGCACGGTCCGGATTTTCGCCACTGGCGCTTCGATCACCGGACCGCCATCGAAAATGTCGATGTAGCCTTTATGGGCAAAACCCTCGGCGCCGAGGATTTTCAGGGCCGGCTCGGTATTCGGGTGGGCCCTGCCGATAGCCGCCTGGGCCTGTTCGGTGAGCAGGCAGGTGTACAGCGGTTGGCGCGGCATCAGCTCGGCGATGAAGGATTTGTTGCCCATGCCGGACAATTGGTCGGCGTAGCTGAAGTCTTTCTGGAAGAAGTGCCGGCCCAGGCTGTCCCAGAACGGTGAACAGCCGTGCTCGTCGGCGTGCCCTCGCAACTCGGCGATCAGTTTTTCACCGAACAGCTGGGAAAACTCGGCCACGAACAGCAAGCGCGCCAGTGACAGCAGGCGTCCGTTATGGCCGCGGCGGTGTTCAGGATGCAGAAACAAGGAGCAGATCTCCGATTGCCCGGTCATCTCATTGTTGAGGAATAGCGTGGGTATCTGTCGCTGGATGCCCAGTTCAGGCGCGGAGCTGACGGTGACCCCGACCCGGTAGTTGTACCAGGGCTCACGCAGCCCGACCGCACCGGTCAGGGCGCTGATACCGACCACTTGCCGGTCATCGTCCTCGAGCACGAACAGGTAATCGGCATCGGCGCGTTCGACTTGTCCGGCAAAGGTGCGCTGGGCCCAGCGCACTCGATGAGCCAGGCGTTCTTCGTTGGCCGGCAGGCTGGTGAACCCGGGGCCCGCACAATGGGCCAGGTCCAACAAAGCGGGCAGATCCGTCAGAGCGACCGGGCGCACAATCATGATGCAGCTCCTTCATCGTGCCAGTCGGGGCGCTGATGCCAGGTGAGGAATCGCGTCAGGTTCATAGCGCAACCACCCGGGCCCGCTCGCCGTCGGTGATACCCAGTGCTGCGAGCATCTGCGGTGTCAGGGACACGGTGCCCTCGGCACTGACGTCAAGCTCGGCCACGATGGCCCTGTAATTCTCCAGGCCGTCGTTGCTCAGCAGGAAGTGGCCGCCGAGGTCAATGTCTGAGCATTGTCGGGCCGTGGCTATACGGCTTTGGGTGATCGAGCGGATGTTCGCCACACGAGCATGCAGTGTCGGCCCGCCGTCGAAGATATCCACGTAGCTGTTGGTTTCGAAACCCTCGCGTTCCAGGATGTCGAAGGCTTCCTGGCCGTCGGGATGCACCCGGCCGATACAGGCTTGGGCCGCCTGGGACAGCATGGGTACATAAATCGGGTATTGCGGCATCAGTTCGGCGAGAAAGGTGCGGCTCTGCAGGCCGCACAAGCGTTCGGCTTCGGCGTAGGGCAGGTCGAAAAAATGCTGGCCAACGGCATCCCAGAACGGCGACTGACCGTCATCGCTGCTGAAACCAACGATCTCGGTGATCACTGATTCGGCAAAACGTTGCGGATGGGCGGCGATGAACATCAGCCGCGCGCGGGACAGCAACTCCGATTCCGGCGTGCGTACCCGTCCGGCGTCGATATGAAAGCCGCGCAGCAGCGTCTGACCATTGAGGTCCTGGCACAGCGACAGCGCGGGTACGCCGTGCTGGATGTTCAGTTCCCGGGACTCGCTGGTAAACGGGCGATGTCGCAGGCTGTAGAACGGCTCATTGCAGCCGGTGCTGGCGAGAATCTCGGAACAACCGGTCAATTGCCCGGATGCCAGGTCCTCCAGGACGAAGAAATAATTCTCTGCGCCCGGGCTCTGCACGTCGGTCTCGAACGAGGCACATGAATCGAGGATTTTGTCCCTCAGGCGTTCGGTATCGTCGGGAAGCGATGTGACGCCCACCAGACTGTCACGGGCCAGTTGCTGCAATTGCGGCAGGTCGCTTAATTGAACTGGACGTAAGGCCAGCATGGATTGCACTCCTTTTCCAAAGAGCCCGGTGACATGCACCGGGCTTGACGATCACTGTCGATGTCCACGCATTGTGACGACGGCTGGTCGAACCCCTTCGACCGCCGATCCTCACTGTCCCGCAGGGTCAGGCAGGGCAGTATCGGTGCCGAACTTATTGAGCACGGCCAGATAGACCAGGCCTGCGGCAATCCATATCAAGCCGAGCTTCTGCGCATCCACGCCCATGTTGTACATGATGGCCGCGACGATGGCGAAGCCGATCAAAGGGCAGATCAGGTGGCGAATCACTTGGCCGGACCGCTGGCGGCGCCAGTGATGGTTGATCACGGTGATATGCAACAACATGAAGCCGCTCAAGGCGCCGAAATTGACCAGGGAAGTCAGGGTGTCCACGGCATCGATGAACAGGTAGCAGATCAACAGCGACAGCACTGCTACCAGATAGATGCTCAAGTATGGGGTGTTGTGTTTCGGATGGACCTTGGCCAGCACCTTGGGGAGCTTGCCGTCCCGGGCCATGCCGAACAACAGGCGCGACACCGCCGCTTGCGAGGTGATCGCCACGGCCACGCCCCAGGCCAGCGCCGTGGCGACGGCGGTCAAAGTGGCCAGCCAACTGCCGGCCGCCAATTCGGCGATTTCATAAAACGCGGTATCGGCGGACTTGAAGCCCATGCCGGCCGCCAGGTCGGTGGCAATCCAGGTTTGCACGACGAAAATCACCCCCATCACCAGCAGCGTGATCAACGCTGCCTTGCCCACGCTGCGCCCCGGATCATTCTTGATTTCTTCGGCCAGGGTGGAAATGGCATCGAAGCCCAGGAACGACAACACGGCGATAGACACGGCCTGCATCAACAGCGCGAAATCAAAACGTTCCGGGCTGTACAGCGGCGCCAGGGTCAGTTGGCCGTTACCGGCGCCCCCCTGCAAGGCATTCCAGGCGTAGAACAGGAAAATGGCCAGCACCATCAGTTGCGCCAGCAGGAAAATGATATTCATCCATGCGGTGAAGGTGATGCCCCGCAGGTTGACGAAGGTCGCGCTGACCAGGAATGCCAGAATGAAACCGACCTTGGGAACGTCCGGGTACAGATGGTTCAGCGCCATGGCGGCGTAGACATAGAGCAGGGGCGGGATCAGCAGGTAGTCCAGCAGCATCAGCCAACCGGCGATGAAGCCCACGTGTGGGTTAAGGCCCCGTTGCGCATAGGAATAGACGGAGCCGGCCACCGGAAAAGCTCTGGCCATGCTGCCGTAGCTCAAGGCCGTGAAGAGCATCGCCACCATGCCGATGATATACGCCAACGGCACCATCCCCGGCGCCTCGGCGTTAACGTAGCCATACACGCCGAACGGTGCGATGGGGATCATGAAAATCATCCCGTACACCACCAGGTCCGTCAGCGACAGGCTGCGCTTCAATTCCTGTTTATAGCCAAATGCCTCGATACTCATAAGCCGTTCTCCCTCTCAGCTGTGTGGGTGTGCTCTTGCTTGTCGCTTGCCGCTCGAACCTTGCCGCTGCTTTCCTACAACAATGGCGCCAGGTAAGCGCTCCAGGCCTGCACCGCTGTCGGGCTGCGTAGCAGGTCGTTGCGCACTTCGATCAACACCGAATCCAGGCCGCGTCCATCGCCATGTACCGGAACCGTCATATCGGTCGAAGGGTTGATCTTGTACGGCTGGTTGCCGGCTACCCGCAGCGAGTGCCGGCTTAGCCCGTCGACGATGCGCTGGGCATAGTCCTTGGCCTCGCCGAACAGCACGCCCGCTTCCAGGGCGCGCGGTTGGCCGTAGAACACCGGCGTAAAACTGTGGATGCCCACCACCCGCACCGTCCGGTTGTCGGCCAGGCGCTGGTCGATCAACGCTCGCAGTCGATCATGGAAGGGATGGAACAGGCACCGCTGGCGATATTCACGGGTGGCCTCATCCAGGGACTGGTTGCCCGGAATCTGGTAGATCTCGCTCTGGTGCGGGATGCTGTCGGCGACGTGAAGGGGACGGTTCAGGTCGATCAGCAGCCGTGAATAGTTGGCCGCGAGCAAGGTCGCTCCAAGGGTTTCGGACAGTTGTTCGGCCAGCGCCAGGGCACCTATATCCCAGGCAATATGCTCCTGGGCCGCCGTCTCATCCAGGCCAAGGTCGTTCAACGCGGCGGGGATAAAGCGGTCGGCGTGTTCACACACCAGGATCAACGGGTGTTCGGCGTCTTCCCGGATCAGGCGATAAGCCGGCCCGGTATAAAGGCCCGATTCAGCACATTCAATAGATTCGCGCATAGTGCTCACACAGCTCGGCAGGTGACAGCGCCTGGGTCAAGGCCAGCTCCTGGGCCTTCAAGGCGAAATAGGTTTCGACCAGCGGGCCGGGCAGGGCTTCGAACAGCGCCCCGCTGTGGCGCAGGCAATCCAGCGCCTGGGCCAGGGTCGTCGGCAGGGCGATAATGCCACGGGCACGACGGTGTTCTTCGTTCAATTCATCGGGTATTTCATCGGTGACCGCCGTGAGCGCCAGCCGTTGCTCGATGCCCAGTCGCCCGGCGATCAACAGCGCCGCCAGCGCCAGGTGCGGCGAAGCGGTGGCATCCATGGCGCGAAACTCCAGGTTGTACTGGGTCGCCACCGGTTTGCCGCTCACGCTCACCGTCGGGCAGATGCGCAGCGCCGCTTCGCGGTTACGTTGCCCCAGGCAGGCGTAGGACGCGCTCCAGTGATGGGGTTGCAGGCGTTCATAGGACACCGGTGTCGGCGCGGTGATCGCGCACAGGGCGGGCAGATAGTGCAGCACCCCGGCGGCCCAGTGCTGGCCCAGGTCCGACAGCCCGTTGGCACAGCCAGCATCATGCAGCACGGGGACGCCGTCCAGGTCTTGCAGGCTCATGTGCAAATGCACGCCGTTGCACACGGCATGTTCCGAAGTCTTGGGGGCGAAACTCACATCCAGGCCCATCTGCCGGGCGATCTCTCGGGTGATTTCCCGCACGTTCACCGCACGGTCGGCGGCGGCCACGCCCAGGGTCGGGCGGCAGGTGATTTCATACTGATGCTTGCCGTATTCCGGCAGGAACATTTCCGGTTCCACGCCGCCTGCCCGCAATGCGCTGAGCAACCATCCGGCGAACCCGGCCTGCTGGCGCTGGGCCTGGAGGCTGAAGGCCAGGCGATCCGGTTGGGGTTGAGGGGTATCGACGCTGAATTCATGCTCGAACGCGGCGAACACCTGCAAGCCCAGCTCGGCGCGATAACGTTGCACTTCGTCATGCAGCAAGGTGCGAGGGCAAGCGGCCCAGGGCCGACCATCGGTTTCCCGCACATCGCAATGAATGAAATCCAGGGCAGGTGCCTGGGCATCCGGGCCATTGTCGACAGTGACCCGGCTGGCCAGGTCCGGGATCAGTCGCAGGTCGCCATAAGCCCCCCAAGGGTTGGCCGCTGCAATGATGTCCTGGGGCGTCAGCGCACTGTTGGCCGGCACCCAGCCACAACCGGCGTCGACGTAGTGGGGCAGTTCATCACTGGGGAACGAGCGGCCGCGGGTCACGCCGATCAGGTCGGTGCAGACCAGCGTGGACACGGGCAGCGGGGTCAGCGGCGTTGCGGCATCGAGACGGCTCACGGCTGCATCTCCTGCAACCGACCGAGCACGGTGTCGGTATCGGTGATCCAGCAATAACCTTTGATCGCGTTCAGGCAGGCCAGATGACGTTGTTCGCTGTAAGTGGCGCAGGCATCTTCCACCAGCGTGACCAGGTAGCCGCGGTCGGCGGCGTCACGCACGGCCATGTCGACACACTGGTCGGTGACGATGCCGGCGATGATCAGATGACGGGTCTGCAGATTGCGCAGCACGTAGTCGATGTTGGTGGAGTTGAAGACCCCCGAAGACGTCTTGGGCAGCACGATCTCGTTTTCCCGCGGCGCCAGCTCGGCGATGATCTGGGCTTGCGGGCTGTCTTTGGGCAAGTGCATGTCCGACAGCTTGTGGTCCAGCGAGCGATCGCGACCATCGGCAGTCAGGCTCTGGATGTGGGTGTGCAACACGTTTTGCTGCGCCGCCCGCACCGCTTCGAGCAGGCGCTGCTGATTGGGGATCACCTGTTGGCGGGCGCGGCGGATGAAATAGTCGGCCTCGGGCGTGGCCAGGTGGGCATCGAATTGCGGTTCCAGCCAGGCGCGTTGCATGTCCACCAGCAGCAAGGCGGTATGGTCGCAGGTGAATGGCAAATCCCGAGGGGAGTGGTGAGGGAGCGAGAACATCCTTATTTTTCCTCCAGCAGGTGCGTGTTGAACGCCGTGCGCAAGGTGTCGATACCTTCCAGGCGCTCGGCCAGATCAGGGCATTGCAAGGTCAGGCAGGCGATAAGCGCTTCGACCTGGGCCAGCGCCGGCACCAGGCTGTCGAAGGCCGAGATCGATTCCACCGGAGCGCTGATGATCAGGTCGGCCAGTTCCCGTAGCGGTGAGGTGTAGACGTCGCTGAACAGTACGACCCGCGCGTGGCGCTCCTTGGCCGCGCTGGCCACGCGTTGGGCCTGGGCCTGGTAGCGACGATAATCGAAGATCAGCACCACATCCTGGCGCTGCACGTCGAACAACCGGTCGGGTAACTGGGCGTTGTCTTCCAGGGCAAAACAACCCGCACGCAGCAAGCGCAAGTGGTTGAGCAGGTATTGGGCAAGGAAGCTGCTGAAGCGCCCGCCAAAACAATGCACCTGATGCCGGCTGTCGAGCAGCCATTGCACGAGAATACGCACGTCTTCGGGTTGAGTCAGGGCTTGGGTGTCGGTGAGGATGCGCTGGCTGGTTGCCAGGTACTGGCTCCAGGTGTCGCCTTGCTGCAATTTGGCCCGCGGTTGCAACAGGGTGCGAGGGGAGCGCAGGCGATGGTCCATGTCACTGAGCAGCGCATCCTGGAATTCGGCATAACCGCCAAATCCGAGTTTTTTCACCAGCCGCACGATAGTCGGGTCGCTGACCCCGGCATGATCGGCCAGGCGCGACATCGGCCCGAGGCCGTTGCGCGGGTAATGATCGAGCAGGGCCCGTACGACCTTGCGTTCCGACGGCGTCAAAACCAAGCCCGGATCGGTAATCAGGTCTCGAAGAGGCGGCATCCGTGCTCCTTGCCTGGATGGGTGTTGGATTTCTTTCATAACTCCTGAAAATAGTATTTATGTAGCGGGTACTACATGTCCAGTGGTTTTTACGTTCTGTTTAAAATGCACGAAAGTAGTGCGAAAGCCTTGTAGGACGGGGACTTGATCGCATAGATCCGATATGTCAGTTGATACCTCTGTCGGTGTAAGACATAACGCCTTTTTGTCTCAGTTATTTGATTTCATATAAGGTGCTGTACAAGAAAAAGCTTGAGTATCACCTCCATGAAACCCGTTCGACTGTCTGAGTACCGTGCGTGCAAGCCACTCGCCTGACCCTGATCTGCCATGCCCGCACCGTCGCCCAGAAGCAGGCGCGTTTTGGCCTGGATGAACCGCTGGATGCCGACTGGCTGGGCAAACGCCCGGAGCCGGGCCACGGCTACCGAAATGTCCGGCAGTTGCTCTGCGGGCCGGAGTTGCGCACCCGGCAGACTGCCGCCCTGTTCGGCGACGACGCCCAGGTGGTCGCTGACCTGGCCGATTGCGATCTGGGTCGCTGGCGTGGCTTGTCCATCGACCAGTTGCTCAAGGTCGAACCGCAACCCCTGCAAGCCTGGCTCGACGATCCCGATGCCGCTCCCCATGGCGGCGAATCCGTCACCCGCTTGTGCCATCGTGTCAGCGACTGGCTGGCCAGCCTGGAAGGCCGGCCGGGGCATGTGTTGGCCGTCACTCATCCGTTCGTGATCCGCGCGGCCGTGGTAACCGTATTGGGCTGTCCGGCAGCTGCCTTCAACCGTCTCGACATCGAACCGCTGTCGACTGTCGAGTTGCGTTTCAACGGTGTGTGGCGATTGCGCACCGAGGGTCCCGGCCAGGAGTCACTCGAATGAAAAAACTGTCAGTCATCGGTATCGGTGCCGGCGATCCGGATTACCTGACGATCCAGGCAGTGAAAGCCTTGAATCGGGTGGATGTGTTCTTTCTCATGGACAAGGGGCCTGCCAAGCAGACGTTAGTGGATCTGCGGCGGGAAATCTGCCAACGCTACATCGTTGATCGTACCTACCGTTTCGTCGAAGCCTACAGCCCCGAGCGACAACGCGGCGACGTGGACTACGCCGCCAGCGTCGAAGATCTGAACCGGGCGAAGCAGGCCACCTTCGAGCGGTTGATCGATGAGCAGTTGTCTGACGGGCAGTGCGGCGGTTTCCTGGTCTGGGGCGATCCGTCGTTGTACGACAGCACCGTGCGTATCTTGCAGTCGATTCTCGACGCGGGTCGCTGCGCCTTCGAATTCGAGGTGATTGCGGGCATCACCAGCGTCCAGGCCCTCGCGGCGCAACATAAGGTGCCATTGAACAGCATTGGCGGTTCGCTGGAGATCACCACGGGCCGCCGGCTGGCGGCAGGGCAGGTCGGTGACTCGGCAAGCGTGGTGGTGATGCTCGATGCTGAAGATGCGTATCGCCAGGTATCCGATCCGGATACGCACATCTACTGGGGGGCCTATGTGGGCACACCGGATCAGATCCTGATCGCCGGTCGGCTGGAGGAGGTGGCTGAAAGCATCGAACGCACCCGCAAGGCCGCACGGCAGGCGAACGGATGGATCATGGATACTTATTTGTTGCGCAAACCTTGATAACTCAAACCTTGATACGTCAGACCCCAATGTTCGACAGTTTCCACGTCAACTGACCGCCTTCGCCCCACGTCCAAACCGCTCCCGGTACACCGACGGCGCCAGCCCCACCACACTGCGAAATGCCACGCGAAAGCTTTCCACCGAGCGGTAGCCGCACAGCTGGGCGATGTTGTCGGTGTTGTCTTCGGTGCTTTCCAGCAACTCGCGAGCCCGGGCCAGGCGCTCATGTTGCAGCCAGGCCTTGGGCGACAGGCCGCAGGCCTGGGTGAAGTGCCGCAGGAAGGTTCGCTCGCTCATGGCCGCCTGGCTGGCCAGTTCGCGCACACCGAGCGGTTCGTGCAGGCGTTCGCGGGCCCAGTGCATGACGCCGGACAAATCGCTGCGTGGCGTGCGGCTGACCGGTGAAGGAATGAACTGCGCCTGGCCGCCCGTGCGTTGTGGTGACATCACCAGTCGCCGCGCCACGGCGTTGGCAACCTGGGTACCGAAATCCCGCGCTACCAGGTGCAGGCAGGCATCAATGCCCGCGGCGCTGCCGGCCGAAGTAATGACTTGCCCCGAATCCACGTACAGCACATCCGGGTCTACCAGGATGGCGGGAAAACTTTTGGCCAGTTCATCGGTGTAGCGCCAGTGAGTGGTAGCGCCCAGTCCATCGAGCAAGCCGGCGGCGGCCAGCACGAATGCCCCGGAGCAGATCGACAGCAGGCGCGCGCCCCGGGCATGGGCGCAGCGCAATGCCTCAAGCAGCGCCGGCGGCGGTGGTTCGTCGCGACTGTGCCAGCCGGGCACCACGATGGTTTGCGCCGTTTGCAATAATTCCATGCCGCCATCGGCCAGGATCTGGAAGCCGCCCATGGCCCGCATCGGGCCGTCATCGACGGCAACGATCCGATGTTTGTACCAAGGGAAATCGAACTCAGGTCGGGCAAGGCCGAATATCTCGATGGCGATGCCGAATTCGAAGGTGCACAGGCCGTCGTAGGCGAGGATGGCGACCAGACCGGGATTGGGCTGCATATGGCGGAAAATTCCCACAGAGTGTCTTGTGCGCCACTGTAGCGGTAAGCATCGGCCGGATAAAGTCTGCTCACCCCCCTCATTTGTCTGTGGAGTACACACTCATGACCAGCCTGGTTCGCCAAGTGCCTGCTGCCCCGTCCGACCTAGCCCTGCAACATTTCAGCCGGCGTCTGACGTTCGAAACTGATTGCTCCGACGTTCACGCCAGCCAACAGGCTGGAGAAGTCGATTTCGTCCTGGTGGACGTGCGCGGGCCACTGGCTTTCGAGCGCGGGCATGTGCCCGGGGCGATCAACCTGCCAACCCGCTCGCTGACCGCCCAGGCGCTGGCGGCTTATCCCAAGACCGCGCTGTTTGTGGTCTATTGCGCGGGCCCGCATTGCAATGGCGCGAACAAAGCGGCAGTGCGTCTGGCGACCTTGGGTTATCCGGTCAAGGAAATGATTGGCGGTGTCATGGGCTGGCTGGACGAAGGCTTCCGTCTGACTGGCGCAGTGGAATGCGCAGCGGACCAGGCTGTCGGCTGCGACTGCTGATCCTTTCCAGCCAGCAGGGTGCAAACCCTGTGGCCTGGTTGTTTCTATAAATATTTGTCGCCTCAACACAATTCGCCTCCTGAGTGCCCCTCTAGACTGCCGGCCACTTCGGTTTTTAATGACCGAACGCTGCCTAAGAATCTGCCGATAACCCGCTAATAAAAAACCTGCGCACTCAGGAGCAAAAATGAACAAGCTAGCAATGTTTGGTGCCTTGGCACTGTCCGTGTTGTCCTTGTCGGCCGTGGCCGAGGACGCCAAGCCGATCCGCCTCGGAATCGAAGCCGGTTACCCGCCGTTCTCGATGAAAACCCCCGACGGCAAGCTGACGGGTTTCGATGTTGATATCGGCGACGCGCTGTGCGAACAGATGAAGGTCAAGTGCACTTGGGTCGAGCAGGAATTTGACGGCCTGATCCCAGCGCTGAAAGTGAAGAAAATCGACGCAATCCTGTCGTCCATGACCATCACCGACGATCGTAAGAAAAACGTCGACTTCACCATCAAGTACTACCACACCCCGGCGCGTTTCGTGATGAAGGAAGGCAGCGACGTCAAGGACCCGCTGACCGAACTCAAGGGCAAGAAAGTCGGTGTGCTGCGTGCCAGTACCCACGACCGTTTCGCCACCGAGGTGCTGGTGCCCGCCGGTATCAATCTGGTGCGTTACAGCTCCCAGCAAGAAGCCAACCTGGACATGGTCGCCGGTCGTCTCGACGCCATGCTCGCCGACTCGGTCAACCTCGACGACGGCTTCCTGAAAACGGATGCCGGCAAAGGTTTTGCCTTCGTGGGCCCGACCTATGAAGATGCCAAGTACTTTGGTGGCGGCGCCGGCATTGCGGTGCGCAAGGGGGATAAGGCCCTGGCCGAGAAATTCAACGACGCCATCACGCAAATCCGCGCCAACGGCACGTACAAGAAAGTGCAGGACAAGTACTTCGCTTTTGATGTCTACGGGCATTAATCGCTGAAACCAAGGTGGCCCGCCGTTGACCCGGTCGGCCACCTTTTTCATGGGCGAGTGTTTTACCCCGGCGCCCGTCGAAATACCGTTATTGGGAGTTCCTCATGCAACGCATCGACCATACCCTGCCATGGAGCCACCTGGGCACCGAGCGCCGGCTCAGTGTGTTTCGTTACGGCCACGGTCCACGCAAGGCGTATATCCAGGCCAGCCTGCACGCCGATGAATTGCCCGGCATGCGCACGGCATGGGAGCTGAAACAACGACTCAACGAGCTTGAGACCCAAGGCTTGCTCAACGGCGTGATTGAACTGGTGCCCGTGGCCAACCCCATCGGCCTGGACCAGCATCTGCAGAGCGCGCACCTGGGGCGTTTCGAACTGGGCAGCGGCAAGAACTTCAATCGGGCTTTCGTGGAACTCAGCGCGCCGGTGGCCCAACGCATCGGTGATCGCCTGGGCGACGACCCGGCCGCCAATATCACGCTGATCCGCCAGACCATGGTTCAGGTGCTGGACGATTTGCCGGCGCCGCCCTCACAACTCGAGGCCCTGCATCGCCTGCTGCTGCGCCATGCCTGCGACGCCGATGTCACCCTGGACCTGCATTGCGACTTCGAGGCGGCGATTCACCTGTACGCCTTGCCGCAACACTGGCCGCAGTGGCGCTCCCTGGCCGCGCGGTTGAAGGCGGGCGTGGCGTTGCTGTGCGAAGACTCTGGCGGCAGTTCGTTCGACGAGTCTTGTTCCTCGCCCTGGTTGCGTCTGGCCAAGACCTTCCCCGAGGCCGCGATCCCGCCGGCCAACCTGGCGACCACGCTGGAACTGGGCAGCATGGGCGACACTCGGGTGGATCAGGCCCAGGCCAATTGCGAAGCCATTCTCGGGTTCCTGGCCGAGCAGGGTTTCATCGGTGGTGACTGGCCGCCCGCGCCAGCGCACTGTTGTGAAGGTTTTCCGTTCGAAGGCACTGAGTACCTGTTCGCGCCGCATCATGGGGTGGTGAGCTTCCTGCGCGAGGCCGGTGAGTGGGTGGAGCAGGGCGATCCGTTGTTCGAAGTGGTCGATCCGTTGAACGATCGGGTTACTACTGTTCGGGCCGGCACCAGCGGCGTGTTGTTTGCGCTGGACCGTGGGCGCTATACCCAGCCTGGAATCTGGCAGGCGAAAGTGGCCGGGCGAGCGCCGATTCGCGCGGGGAAATTGATCAACGACTGATAACTGCTGTCTATCTCAGCGCACGCGCGTTGCCGTGCGGCTATCGAATGATGGAGGAAGACTGATGTTCAAAGCGCTCGCCCTGTTGCTGTTGGTAGTGTCTTGCGGTTTGCAGGCTCAGCCTGCGCTGCACACCGATTTGCCCCTCAATTACCTGGCCCATGCCGATGAGCAGGCCAGAAACCGGCCGCTGGTGATCTTCCTGCATGGCTCCGGCGGCAGCGAACAAGACCTGTTCGACCTCAAGAATGAGCTGCCCAGTGACTACAACTACCTATCGGTACGAGCGCCCAAGACCGTGGAGCGGGGCCAGTATCAATGGTTTGCCAAGAAGGGCGAGGGCGCCTACGACGGTGATACCGCGGACCTGAAGGCCAGCGGCCAGATGCTGTTGGATTTCATCGAGAAGGCCCGGGTCAAGTACCCGACCGATGCGAGCAACGTATACCTGGTCGGTTTCAGCCAGGGCGCGATGATGAGTTACGAGGTCGCCCTGCGCCATCCCGAGGCCGTCGGTGGCATTGCCGCGCTGGGCGGGCGGGTGCTGTCGGTACTGCGGGCCGAACTGACACCCGACGAGTCGCGCCGGACGCTGGCGGTATTTATCGGTCATGGTACGGCGGACTCGGTGATCCCATACCATGACGGCACCGAGGCAGACAGCTTCCTCAAGACCCTGGCCCTGGAGCCCGAATTCCATGCCTATCCGGGCGTTGGCCACAGCGTCAGTGCCATGCAGGTGCGGGATCTGCGCGCCTGGCTGGAGCGGCTTAATCCCTGATTCAGTGACAGAGGGGTTGAGTGTGCCGCCGCCATCGCGAGCAGGCTCGCTCCCACCTTTTTCCCGAGTCGCTCCCAGAAACGAGGTTGCTTCCAGTCCTGTTGGGGCAAAGATTGCTCGCGATGAATAGCAGATTGGATATCAAGATTCATGTCGCCCCAGAATCTCTGTGGGAGCGAGCCTGCTCGCGATGAAAACCACCCGGTCCATCAAGTCACTGACCAGCGACGATCTGCTTCACCAGCGCCTCATGCCCGGCCTTGTCGCCGGCCCGGGAAATGATCTGTACCACTGCCATGCGCGTGCCGGAAGCGCCCAGCAACGTGGTATCGAGGGTCGGCCCACCGCCTTGGGTCGCCTTGGTATCGAGCTGGCGCAGACCCAGGCCGGTACCTTTTTGGGTCAGGCTTTTCTCGCTCAGGATCTTGGCATCCGGCAGGGCCTTGATTTTCTGGACGGCGAAGTCGGCCATGGTGGCATCGAGGAATGTGCTGTCGTCGTCTTTCACATTCGAGCCATCGATGATGGTGTTTTCAGCCGTGATCACCACGGTTTTGCTGGTGGCATTGCTGTACATCGTCCCCTTCGCCCCCGCCGTGCCCTGGGCGGCCTCGCCGGCCGGAAGCGGTGTGGCAGTGAAGCCCTTGGGCAGGGTGAAGTTGAACTTGCTTCCCAGCAGGGAAACCTTTTGTGCCGGTGCTGCGCCGCTGGTTTTGGGCCGGGCGGCATAAGCAGGCACCACCACCAGACTGGCGATGGCCGTCAGCACCAGGGCGGCGACTTGTTTACTTACCAATGACATTGAAACGCTCCACAGAGGGGTGTGCTTGAGCGCGATCATCCCATGGGCGTCCAACCGGCTCCAGCGTCGGTCACGAGTGCGCCACATCATTGGCCCGTGGGGCTGAGGCGCGCACCAGCAGGCGGCGGGTCACCAGCAGCATGACCACCGACACCGCGACACTTACGACAAAGGCCGGCATGCCGAGCAGCGGCAGGGTGAGGGCCAGGGTCAGGCAGAACGCGGTGAAGCAATACATGCCAGTGGCCGTGGCCCGCAGCAACGCGGCGGTGAAGGCCGCGCCACGGGTTTGCTGGGAGAACACTGCCATGACGCTGCCCAGCACCGGGAACACCGCCAGTAGCCCGCTCCAGCGTTCACCCACGGTGCTGGCCAGCAGCGTCACCGCCAGGGTCAACAGCGCGCCGGCGACCATGCGTAGCAGCAGCTTGTCGGATTTGGGAGCCGGGCCGCTCATCACCGGTCGAACTGTCGGGAACAGATAGGGCGCGGCCAGCAATGCCACAATGGCGATCACGCTCGACAGCGGCAGCGAGGCCGGCAACCAGGACAGCACCATCGCCACCAGCGCCCAGACGCCCAACGCGATACCCAGCGCCCAAGGCCAGTCACGATGCTGGGCGACCCGGGCGTACACCACACAGAATGCAATCATTGCAAACATGGCCGACAGCGCCGCTGTCGCCGACTGAGCGGCAAACGCCTCGCCCTGTTCCAGGGCCAGGAACAACAGAATCGGACCCACCACCACCGGCAACCCCGACAGCCAACCGGCCACGCTCGGTCCCCAACGTCGGCCCGCCAGGGAAATCAGCAGCAGGAAAGCGGGAATCACCAATAATTTGAGGAGCAGCACGGGGTTATCCTTGTCAGGCGACGGGCCGACACGTTAGCACCGACCTCGCAGTTTCAGCGATCCCAGTAAGGTACTTCGCCAAAACACTGTAGGAAAAAGTCGATCACGGTACGCACTTTCACCGACAGACGTCGGCTGCCCGGCCAGAGAATGGCGATCTGCTGGGGCTCAAGGCTGTTGGAGGCTTCGTAGTCGCGCAATACCGGCACCAGGGTGCCGTTGCGCACGGCTTCGCCGATCAGCCACGACGGAAACATCACCAGCCCCAGGCCTTGTTCGGCCGCCTGGGTCAGGGTGTCGGCATGGTTGCCGGTGATCGGCCCTTTGACGCTGTAGGGTGTCCAGGCCTGACCCGGACGGCGGAAAAACCAGCGTTGCTGGCCGGCCACGCCTTTGTAGGCCAGACACTGATGGTTCGCCAGATCCTGGGGTTTGAGCGGTGTGCCGCAACGCGCCAGGTACGCGGGGCTGGCGGCGATCTGAAAGCGGTGCGGGGCGAGGATTCGCGCCTGCATGCCTGAATCGTGCAGCGGGCCGATGCGAAACAGCAGGTCCGCGCCTTCCTGCAGCGGGTCGACGTAGCTGTCGGTTTGCTGGATGTCCAGTTGCAGCTTCGGGTAGCGCTCACACAATGACCCCAGCCACGGCGTCAGATGGCGCTGGCCGAACACCACCGGGGCATTGATCCGCACCAGTCCAGCCGGTTCACTGTGTTGTTCCTGCAGCGCCTGTTCGGCTTCTTCGAGTTGCACCAGCAACAGGCGTGCATGATGACCCAGCAGGCGGCCGGCTTCAGTGGGCGAAACAGCGCGGGTGTGTCGATACAACAACTGCTGGTTGAGGGCCTGTTCCATCAACTGGATCTGCCGGGAAATCGACGACGGCGCCAGGCCTTCGCGCCGGGCCACCTCCGAGAAGCTGCCGTGGTCGAGCACGGCGACAAACAACCGCAGGGCCTTGAAGCCGAGTTCATTGAGACCGTGCATGGACTGCTCCGCTGTGCGAGTTGCGCAAAAGTGTTGTCTGGATGCTCCCATTTATCGCACAGCTGCGCCAGCCGATAATCCCGCTCATTGTTCTTCTCAGAGGTTCTGATCATGCAAGCGTCTTCACTCAACGCCGCCGCCCCGGCGGCTGCCTCCAAACCACGAGCGCTTTTGCGCTGGCTGTTGCTGCCCCTGGTGATCCTGGCTGGCATGGGCCTGTCGGTAGAGGCCGGTCTGCTGGGGCCGCTGGGGGTTCAAGTGGGGCATCTCTGGGCAACCCTGAGCATATTCGGCGTCGGTTCGGCGATTCTGTTTCTGCTGTTGCTGCTCAGTGGTCCGCAACAAGGCCCCGCCTTGAATGAGTTGCCGCGCTGGCAATTGATCGGCGGTTTCCTGGGGCCGATCTACGTGGTCGTGCTGACGCTTGCCACGCCCCACATCGGCATTGCCATGACCATGGTCGCAATCCTTTCCGGGCAAGTGGGTAAAAGCGTGCTGATCGACCACTTCGGCTGGTTCGGTGCAACCCGCAAGCGGGTCAACGGCGAGCGCTGGCTCGCCTTGGCGCTGATCGTCGTAGCCCTTGTCCTGATTGCCCGAGGTTGAATATGAATCTGTTTTTGCTATTGCTGCTGGTCGTTGTTGCCGGTGCGGTGTTGAGCGTGCAGGCGGCCATCAACGGTCGCCTGGGCCAGACGGTCGGTGTGCTGCGCAGCAGTCTGCTGACATTCGTGGTGGGCACGGTGGTCACCGGGTTACTGATCGTGTTTTTTGAACCCGCTCACGCCCTCAGCCTGCTGGACGTGCCGAAATGGCAACTTGGCGGTGCCTTGTTTGGTGTGGTGTACATGATGGTCATGGTCGGCGCGGTGCCAAGGGTCGGCACCGCCGTGGCGACCGTGGCAGTGATCCTCGGGCAGTTGGCCATGGGCATGCTGATCGACAATTTCGGCTGGTTGGGCAACCCCGCTATTGAGTTGTCCGGGAGTCGGGTCCTGGCAATGGCCTGCCTGGCGCTGGCGCTGGTATTCATGTATCGCAGCAGTGCACGGCAGGCCTGAGAACCTCAGTCGGGCTCGACTTCCAGTCGCAGGCTGCCATCGTCCAGACGCTTGGCAAGCCGGACAATACCGCCAATGTGCCGGCCTTCGGTGCTGAAGACCACGATCTGGGCTTTTTCCAGATCATCCGGCAGCGGTGGCTGAACGTGCAGGGCGAACCACACCGGTTCACCGTCATCCAGGCGTTGGACATCGTAGCGGCAATCGACGCTTTGGGTCTGGCGACCAAACAGCGTGTCGAGGCCATACTTAAGGTCGGTGCTGTCGTCGGCAGCGGGGGCGAGGGACATCGGCGGTCTCCTGGGATGAATGCTCGGCTGGTCTTCTAGTGATTCCTCTGGTGGGGGAAAATTCAATGGGTTCGCGCCGGCACTGAACCGGCGGCGTTGCTGCTAGAATCGCCCACCTTGACTTACGAGAGGTATGCCCATGAGCGAGCCGATTCGCCTGACCCAGTACAGCCACGGCGCCGGTTGCGGCTGCAAGATTTCGCCACAGGTGCTGGAAGTGATCCTGGCCGGCAGCGGTGCGCAGAACCTTGACCCCAAGTTGTGGGTTGGCAATGCCTCCCGGGACGACGCTGCGGTATACGCCATCGACGAGGAGCGCGGGGTGGTCTCTACCACCGATTTCTTCATGCCGATTGTCGACGATCCTTTTGATTTCGGTCGCATCGCCGCCACCAATGCCATCAGCGACATCTACGCCATGGGCGGTGATCCGTTGATGGCGATTGCGATTCTCGGCTGGCCGGTCAATGTACTGGCCCCGGAAATCGCTCGCGAAGTGATTCGCGGCGGTCGTTCGGTATGTGACGAAGCAGGCATTCCCCTGGCGGGCGGCCATTCGATCGACGCGCCCGAGCCGATTTTCGGCCTGGCGGTCACGGGCCTGGTGCAAAAGCGTCATATGAAGCGCAACGACACCGCCACCGCCGGTTGCCGCCTGTACCTGACCAAGCCCTTGGGCATCGGCATCCTCACCACCGCGGAAAAGAAAGGCAAGCTGCGCGCCGCCGATGTTGGCCTGGCCCGCGACTGGATGTGCACCCTCAACAAGCCGGGCAGCCGCTTCGGCAAGCTCGACGGCGTGGCGGCGATGACCGACGTCACCGGTTTCGGCCTGCTCGGGCATTTGGTGGAAATGGCCGATGGCAGCCAGTTGACGGCGCGTATCCGCTACGACGCGGTGCCGCGTCTGCCGGGCGTCGAGTATTACCTCGACCAAGGCTGCGTGCCGGGCGGTACGTTGCGCAACTACGACAGCTACGCCAGCAAGGTTGGGCGCGTGCAGGAACTGCACAAGCGAGTGCTGTGCGACCCGCAGACCAGCGGCGGACTGCTGATCGCCGTCACGCCCGAGGGCAACGAAGCGTTTCTGGCGGTCGCCGCTGAACTGGGGTTTGCACTGGAGCCGATCGGTGAACTGGTCGAGCGACAGACCTACGCGGTCGAGGTGTCTTGATGACCCATGACATCACCGATTACCGCGACATTTTTCTCAATGACCGACCGATGATGGACACCCGTGCCCCCGTCGAATTTCTCAAGGGCGCATTCCCCGGCGTGGTCAATCTGCCGTTGATGACCGACATCGAACGGCAACGGGTCGGTACTTGCTACAAGCAGCAGGGCCAGCAGGCGGCCATTGTCCTGGGGCACCAATTGGTGTCCGGCGACACCAAGGCGCAACGCATCCAGGCCTGGGCCGAGTTCGCAACGGCCCATCCTGACGGTGTGCTGTATTGCTTTAGAGGTGGCTTGCGCTCACAGATCGTCCAGCAATGGCTCAAGGACGAGGCGGGCATTGACTATCCCAGGGTCGGCGGCGGCTACAAGGCCATGCGTACATTCCTGCTCGACACCGTCGAGCAGGCGGTTGCCCAATGCGACCTGGTGTTGCTGGGCGGCATGACCGGCACCGGCAAGACAGAAGTGCTGACTCAACTGGGCAACAGCCTGGATCTGGAAGGTTACGCCAACCATCGCGGTTCGAGCTTCGGCAAGCGCGCCACCGGGCAGCCTTCCAATATCGATTTCGAGAACCTGCTGGCCGTGGATGTGCTGAAAAAACGTGCCGCTGGTATCGAACAGTTCGTGCTGGAAGATGAAAGCCGCATGGTCGGCAGTTGCGCCTTGCCGCTGTCTTTGTACCAGCGCATGCAACAGGTTCCGATGGTCTGGCTTGAGGACAGCCTGGAGCGGCGGGTCGAGCGGATTCTGCGCGATTACGTCATCAACCTGTGCGGCGAATTTGTCGCAGTCCATGGCGATGAAGGGTTCTCGCTGTTTTGCGAGCGGTTGCTGGCAAGCCTCAATAACATCCATAAGCGCCTGGGTGGCGACCGCCATCGACGTTTGCTCCAAATCATGGAAGCGGCCCTGGCCGAGCAGGCGACCAGCGGCGCCGTCGACTTGCATCGTGGCTGGATCGAAGGCCTGTTGCGTGAGTATTACGACCCGATGTACGTGTTCCAGCGCGAGAAGAAGGGCGGGCGGATCGAGTTCGCGGGTGAGCAGGTGGCGGTGCTGGAGTATCTGCGTGAGCGAGCGGCCCGCAAAGGGTGATCGCTGCCCACCGCCAATCCCCTGTGGGAGCGAGCCTGCTCGCGATAACGGTGGGGACCAGTGGCGGTGATTGAGGAAGTATTGTCGAAAGTAATGTCCGCAGCCTATGTCGGACAAGTTTCCTGCCCGTTGTCCAGGCCTTGCTTGTAGTTCTGGCTGGTGAGACTGGCCTTGCCGTTGTGCCACGTCAGGGTCAGCACGTACAGCGAATCGAAATCCCCCGATTCCCAATCATCGGTAATCGTCTGCTTCTTGCCCATCGCGTCGCTGGCGACCTGGTTGATCAGCTCCGGCAGGTAGCCGTGCGACCAAGCGGTGTAGATGATCGAGTTGTGGTACTTGTCGTGCAGCAGTTCGTCAGCCAGGTCGCTGGTGTCATTGGCTGAATACTCGATGTTTACCGGCAGCCCGAGTTTGATGGCGCTGGGGCTGATGGTCATCAGTGGGCGGATGTAGCTGTAGGAATTATCCAGCTCGCCCTCTTCGACGTTGCGGGTAGGGTTGGCCGCGAACACATAGTCGGCCTTGCCGAATTTCTCCGGTAGCAGGGTGGCCAGGTCGATGGCGCGATTCAGCCCCTGGCAATTGAGCTGGCCCAGGCCGCCGGCGGGTTTCTCGGCGTGGCGCAGGAACACCAAGGTCTGGATACCGTCGGCCGGTTGGGCGCGACTGACGCTCGACTCCAGCAACAGCGCCAGGCCACAAGCGACAAGCAGCGTAGGCAACATCAGCCACGGTCGGCGCTTGAAGCGTTTGGCGAAATTCAGTGGGTTCATCATTGAATAATATTCTTCGGCTCTCTCAAGTCAGGCTGACAAACCTGGGCACCAGGAAGTTTTTGGCTTCCGGTGTTTTCCTTGTCGTGATGCCGCTTCGATTTCTCGGGGCATTGCTCAGAGTCTTCTGGCGCCCTTTGGTTCGATACCGACCGATTCCGTGCACTGTAAGGCCTCCTGCCAGGAGGTAGGGCGAATGTTAGCGACAGGATGTTGCGGATTTAAGAATGGGGCGTGCGAGTTTCGTGACGCGTTCATTTGGGTTTTGTATTTAAAGAATCGCCTTACACCTGCCGTCTCCTCCTCTGACTTATTTTCCCTGCCGTCCTCGGCAAAGTCTCGCGTCCGTCCCCGCACCGCGAGATTCCCGCATGTTCGCCCCCGACAAACTCCTGGCTTTGAACAACGTCATCGGCTCGCTGGTGATTGCGGCCATGGACCCCGAGCAGCCGGACATCGAAGCGGTGCTGGCGGACTTCCGCACTTGCCTGAACGACTACGACGCCTGGGCTGAAAGTTTCTGGACCGGCTGGGCGCTGGATATCGAGCAGGTGTTCAAGGTCGGCAACGAAGTGTCCCTGGCGGCACCGAAGGAGCTTGATCAACCTGTCAGCGCCACGGTGGTCGCTTGTCCGGCGGAGGGGCCGCTGACGCTGGTGCACATGTTCCAGGCGGCGCGCTTCGTGCCGATTGGCGACACACCGGTGATGCTGGAACCGATCACCGGGGGCGAGCCGGGGAAAGAAACCTTCGGCGAACCGGTTCATCACGTGATCGGCCCCAGCGGCATTCTGGAAGTCCCCGACTGCTGGCGGGGCCAGCGTTATCGCATCACCTTTTTTCCCCATGTGACGGCCGAGCATGTCAAGGCGCTGTACGCGTCCTACCGTGACGTGATTGCTCAACTGGAAGGTTGGCTGCAAGCGGAGTGGGATGAATTTCAACCGCTGTGGTTGGAGTTTTCCGACAGCGGATTTCTCGAGCGCTACAGCGCATTGCAGCAAGCTGATTGGCGCGGGTTCACAAACGCCCTGCATCAGTTGTGGGACGACGTCAAACAGGTCTTCGAACTGCTGGCGGACCTGCAGGCCAACAGCGAGAAGTTGTTGGAGTACCTGACTCAAGCCGAGCTTGAGCAGCTACTGAAGGCGTCCTCCGAGGCAATCGCCAAAGGGTTGATGGTGTTGAGCGACGAGCCGTTGCTCTTCGTGCATATGGCGGCCTTCGCCAGTTGGCTACGGATGTTGCCGCCCCAGCACGTCGCTGAAGTCGTGGGCGAGATGCGCGCCTCGGTGCTGATCAACTTCCTGCTGATGCGTTTGACCGGGGGGCTGGGCCTGGGTCTGCGCATGAGCGGTAAGGTGCTGGGCCGGGTCCGCTCGGAGCGGGCCCGGAAGTGGTTGCTGGCGTCGAGCCTGAGATTGGGCCAACTCACCCCCGACCGGCTCGATCAACATGCCGATGTGCTCAAACCATTGGTGGTCAGTCAGCGTGCGCCTTTAAAACCGACGCCTGTCGGACCTTTGCACATTACCCCTGAGAATTCGCCGCCAGTGTCCGTGAGCAATCCGGCCGCCGTGGCGCGGGAAAAATCCCAGCCTTCTACACGCCTGAGCGAACACGAACCCCACGACGACGCCCCCAACCAATCGAAAAACCCCAACGGTGACAGCGCCGACACCGCGGCCCTGACCCAGACCAGCGGCTGCCCGGTGTCGATGGTCACCGGCGAGGAGCTGCTGACCCTGGACGACGGCACCCTCGATGGCCGACTGCCGTTTGTCTTCACCCGCTTGTACCGCACCAGCGCGGTGGACCTGGACATCGGCCTGGGCCGCGGCTGGAGCCATGCCCTGGCGCATCGCCTGTTGCTTGAAGGCGAGCAGGTCATCTGGATCGACCAGGAAAACCGCCGTACGACGTTTCCGCTGCCCAGCGAGCAACGCCCGGCGATCCACAACAGCCTGGCCCGCGCAGCGATTTACCGGGGGGCCGAGCCGGACGAACTGATCATCGCCCAGTCCGGCGAAGGTGCGCTGTTCCTACACTTTCGCGACGGCCATCTGACCGTCCTCAGCGACCGCTACGCCAACCGCCTGACGATCAAGCGCAACATCCACGGCGACATCAGCCGCCTGGACAACGGCGCCGGACGCGCCCTGCGCTTGCGTTACGCGCAGCGTCACCTGGTCGCCATCGACTACCAGAGCTTCCACCCGGCCCTGACCCTGGACGACGCCTGGCGCACCGAACAGACCCTGGTGGCTTACCGCTACGACGCCCGCTGGCGACTGATCGAAGCCACCAACGCCGCCGGCGAAAGCGAACGCTACGACTACGACGACCAGCACGTCATCCTGCAACGGCAACTGGCCGGCGGCGCGAGTTTCTTCTGGGAATGGCAAGGGGCAGGCCGCGCAGCCCGCTGCGTGCGGCACTGGGCCTCGTTTGCGCAGATGGACAGCCGCTACACCTGGGGCGAGGACGGGCAGGTCACGGTCCAGCACCTGGATGGCAGTCAGGAAGTGTACGTCCACGACGAGCGGGCACGGCTGGTGCGCAAGGTCGAGCCCGATGGCGGCGAGCACCTCAAGGCCTATGACCCCCAGGGCCGGCTGATCGCCGAACAGGACCCGCTGGGCGCCGTCACCGAATACCGCTACGACGAAGCCGGACGGCTGGTGGCGCTGATTCCGCCGGACGAGGAACCGACGTCCTACGAATACCGCCACGGTTTCCTGCACGCCCGCTCGCGCGGCAAAGCCGTGTGGCAATACCGGCGCAACACCCAGGGCGATGTAATCGAGGCCATCGATCCGCACGGCCAGAGCACCGGCTATGACTACGACGCCCAAGGACAATTGCTGGCGATCCGTTACCCCGACGGTGGCGAGCATCGGTTTACCCGCAATCAGCTGGGCCAACTGACCGAAGAAACCCTGCCCGACACGGGGCGCCGGTGTTTTTCCTACGACGCCCTGGGGCGTTTGCTGACCCGCCAGGACGAACACGGCGCCCTCACGCACTACCAGTGGGACGCGGTGGGCCGCCTGCTCGAAACCACCTTGCCGGGTGGTGCGACCCGCGCCTGGCACTACAACGCCTACGGCAAGGTCACCGCCGAGCGCGATGAGCTGGGGCGGACCACCCGCTATGAATACGCCGAGGACCTGCACCTGATCAGCCGTCGGCTCAACCCCGACGGCAGCGAACTGAAGTATCGCTACGACTCGGCGCGGCTGTTGCTGACTGAAATCGAAAACGAATCCGGCGAAAAATATCAGCTGGACTACACGCCGAACGGATTGATCCGACAGCAGATCGGCTTTGACGGCCAACGCACCGCCTACGCCTACGACCTCAATGGCCACCTGCTGGAGAAAACCGAGCACGGCGCGGACGGCGCCCAATGGGTCACCCGCTACCAGCGCGACGGGGCCGGGCGGCTGCTGGTCAAGACCTTGCCCGACGGCCAGGCCATCGAATACCGCTACGACGGGCTGGGCCGGCTGGTCCACGTCAACGACGGCACCGATCACCCGCTGGCCTTCGAATACGACGCCCAGGACCGGCTGATCAGCGAACACCAGGGCTGGGGCACCCTGCGTTATCGCTACGACGCCTGCGGGCGCCTCAACCACCTGCGCCTGCCGGACAACAGCCAGCTCGACTACCACCACGCCCGAGGCGGCGCGCTGACGGCCATCGACCTGAACGGCTCGCGCCTCACCGAACACCAGCTCAGTGGCGGGCGCGAACGCCAGCGCCGCCAAGGCCTGCTGCTCAGCCAGTACGACTACGACGAACAGGGCCGGCTCAAGGCCCAGACGGTGTGGCAGAACCAGCAGCAACTGTTCTGGCGCGATTATGCCTACAGCGCCAATGGCAACCTGCAGTCCATTTCCGACAAGCGCAACCGCCGCCATTACCAATACGACCCGCTGGATCGCCTGATCGGCATCGACTATTCCCACAGCGAGCCGCCGGAACACTTCGCCCACGACCCGGGCGGCAACCTGCTGATGCAGGACCGCCCCGGCCCCACCCGCCTCAAGGGCAACCGCCTGCTGATGGAGGGCGACCGCCACTACGACTACGACGCCTTCGGCAACCTGATCCGCGAACGGCGCGGCAAGGCCCAGTGCCTCGTCAGCGAATACCGCTACGACAGCCAACACCGACTGATCGGCGTCACCACGGCGCACGGGCGCGAAACGTCCTACCGCTACGACGCCTTCGGCCGACGCATCAGCAAGACCGTGGACGGCCTGACCACGGAATTTTTCTGGCAGGGCGACCAGGTCGTCGCCGAAAGCAGCCCGCGCCACCACCGCAGCTACGTCTACGAACCGGGCACCTTCCGCCCACTGGCCCTGCTCGACGGCAAAGGCCCGAACGCCTGCCCGTTCTACTACCACCTCGACCACCTGGGCACGCCCCAGGAACTGACCAACTACGGCGGCACCATCGTCTGGTCGGCACGCTACAGCGGCTACGGCAAAACCACCGAACTGGTCCACGGCGGCGGCGAACAGCTGGAACAACCGTTGCGCTTCCAGGGCCAATACTTCGACCCCGAAAGCGGCCTGCACTACAACCGGCACCGCTACTACAATCCGGAAACCGGCCGCTACCTGACGCCTGACCCGAGCAAACTGGCGGGTGGCCTCAACGGGTATCGCTACACCCTGAACCCGACGGGGTGGGTGGATCCGTTGGGGTTGGTGGATTGTCCGGGGAAGGGTGGGTGCAGGTCGGCGGTTGGTAGTCAGGATCCGGCGGCTAAGGTTGGGGTGGATGAGGGTGAAAAATCGCTACCCAAACCTACCTACCTTTATCGTGGAGATTTGAGGGGGCCGGAGGTCATTTTTAAAGAAGGTTTTATGAGCTTGGGAAAAAGTACTGACCTACTGCTTCATATTTGGGATAACAGAAATCCACCGAGTAATTTTGTCAGCACAACAACTAGCGTTGAAGTGGGGCTTGATTTTGGAACAAAATATGGAACGCGGAAAGGGTATCTGTATGTTCTGAAAAAAATTCCTGGGCGTGATGTTAATAAGGAGCTACCGCCAGAGGACGTTCCCTATAGCTATGAGTATGAGATTGCAATTCCAGATCGAGTAAGAACGGAAGATATTATTGGCGTTACGCCGCTTAAAAGAGATGGTTCCTACGTAGGGTATTCTTTGCCCAACCCCCAGAGGAAATAACACATGAAAAGACAGCTTGTTCCAGTTATTAAAGATGGCCAGAGGGAAGAGGTGGTGCTGGACGTGAACGCACAAAAATCCACTATTCTGCTGACTTTTAAAAGTGGCTGGTCAAAGAAATACTCGGGAGCGGATGTGTATGAGTGTCTAGGGAAAATTATTAAGGAGCATACGGATATAAAATTTTTGTGCAAAGGAGCCAAGCTTAGTGTGCGTCCTTCAAGTATGTCCTCGCAAATGTCATCAGGAATAGCGGCTTATGAGCATGTTCTAGGTAAGCGTGCATCGAGAGCAGATCTAGTTAATATATTTGATTATGAGGATCGGGATATAGTGAGTGATCCTCAGCTGCAGAAAGATTATTTTTTTCTATGGCTGGAATCTATAAAAAATGTGGATGAGTAAGTTGTGGTCGTATGGGAAGTTAGGCCTGCTTGCAGCGGGGTGGTTCATGTAGATGCTTTCCTGATGTCACGGCAATCATTCTGAACTATGCTCCGCTTTTTTCTTCCCCCTCTGGAGTCCGCTCCCATGCCCAACCTAACCCCATTCCCCATCACCCAAAAATGGCCCGCCCAGTTCCCGGAGTGGATCCAGCTCTACTCCCTGCCGACCCCCAACGGCGTGAAAGTCTCGATCATGCTGGAAGAAATCGGCCTGCCCTACGAACCCCACAAAGTGGACTTCGGCAGCAATGACCAGCTATCCCCGGAGTTCCTCTCCTTGAACCCCAACAACAAGATCCCGGCGATTCTCGACCCTCATGGGCCGGGAGATCAGCCGTTGGCGTTGTTCGAGTCGGGGGCGATTCTGATTTATCTGGCGGACAAGAGCGGGCAGTTGCTGGCCCAGGAGTCGGCGGCGCGCTACGAGACGATTCAGTGGCTGATGTTCCAGATGGGCGGGATCGGGCCGATGTTCGGGCAGTTGGGTTTCTTCAACAAGTTTGCGGGCAAGGACTATGAAGACAAGCGACCTCGTGATCGTTACGTCGAGGAAAGCAAGCGCCTGCTCAAGGTGCTTGATGGTCGTCTTGAAGGCCGGGACTGGATCATGGGCGAGCGCTACACCATCGCCGATATCGCCACGTTTCCCTGGGTGCGCAACTTGATCGGTTTTTATGAAGCGGGGGATCTGGTGGGTATCCAGAATTTCCCGAATGTAACGCGGGTGTTGGAGCGTTTCCTGGCGCGGCCGGCAGTGGCACGCGGGTTGAAAATTCCGGAATGAGTGGACTGATGACGAGCTGTTTCAATTTCAAGCAATTGGACGTGTTCAGCGAAGTGCCGCTCAAGGGGAATCCGCTGGCGGTGGTGCTCGGGGCGGACGAGATCAGTGACGAGCGCATGGCCGCTTTTGCCAACTGGACCAACCTCAGCGAAACCACTTTCCTGCTGGCGCCGCAGCATCCGGAGGCGGATTACCGGGTGCGCATTTTCACCACCTCGACTGAACTGCCGTTTGCCGGTCATCCGACTTTGGGCAGCTGCCATGCCTGGCTGGAGGCCGGAGGCGTGCCGAAAGGGCCGCAGATCGTGCAGGAATGTGGCGTTGGCCTGGTAAGAATTCGCCGCAGCGATTTCGGGTTGGCTTTTCAGGCGCCGCCCTTGCTCAAGTCCGGCCCGCTGGAGGCTCAAGTGCTGGAGCGAGTGCGCAAGGGACTGGGGTTGCAGGCCGAGGCGATTGTCGAGACGCAGTGGGTTGATAATGGTGCCGGCTGGCTGGCATTGATGCTCAAGAATCGCCAGCAAGTGTTGGCACTCAAGCCCGATTACCAGCAGTTGCGGGATCTGGCCGTGGGCGTCATCGCGCCGTGGGAACCGGCCGTGGATGGCGATGAGGCGCAATTTGAAGTGCGCGGTTTCATTGCCGGCGACGGCATGCCGGAGGATCCTGCCACCGGCAGCCTGAACGCCGGGCTGGCCCAGTGGATGCTGGCCAAGGGGCTGGCACCGTCGCGCTATGTGGTCAGCCAGGGCTTGACCATGGGGCGAGCGGGGCGGATTCATGTTGAGCAGGTGGGCGAGGACGTCTGGATTGGTGGTGCGGTGGTGACCTGCGTCAATGGCTCACTGACCTTGTAAGCCGATTATTGCCCGGCCGGTAACACTCTGTTTTCCGGTCGGCGTTTGTGCCCAGGCGGGTGAGGGCATAAGCTTTGGCCCCTGCGATCGAGCACCCATTTTTCAGGAGTCCCATGTCCAGTCAGTTCCCCGAAGCACGTCCACGCCGTCTGCGTCGCAATGCGAGCCTGCGCAGTCTGTTCCAGGAAACCGAGTTCACCCTGAACGACCTGGTGCTGCCGATTTTCGTCGAAGAAGAAATCGATGACTTTGTACCGATCAAGAGTATGCCGGGCGTGGCGCGCATTCCTGAATCGAAACTCGCCGGTGAGATCGAGCGGTATGCCCGTGCCGGTATCAAGTCAGTAATGACCTTTGGCGTGTCCCATCACCTGGACAGTGATGGCAGCGACACCTGGAGCGAGCGCGGCCTGGTGTCGCGCATGGCCGGGATCTGCAAGGACGCGGTGCCGGAAATGATCGTGATGTCTGACACCTGTTTTTGTGAGTACACCGATCACGGCCATTGCGGGGTGCTTCACGGGCATGAAGTGGACAATGACCGGACCTTGCTCAACCTGGGTAAACAGGCCGTGGCGGCGGCCCGTGCCGGGGCTGATGTGATCGCGCCGTCCGCCGCCATGGACGGGCAGGTCCAGGCCATTCGCAAAGCCCTGGACGAAGCCGGTTTCAGCCAGACGGCAATCATGGCGTATTCAACCAAGTTCGCTTCAGCGCTCTACGGTCCGTTCCGCGAGGCGGGCGGCAGTGCCTTGAAAGGCGACCGCAAAAGCTACCAGATGAACCCGATGAACCGCCGCGAAGCACTGCGCGAGTCCTTGCTTGATGAGCAGGAAGGGGCCGATGCACTGATGGTCAAACCTGCTGGCGCGTACCTGGATATCATCCGCGATATTCGCCAGGCTTCGAACCTGCCCCTGTCGGCCTATCAGGTCAGCGGCGAGTACGCGATGATCAAATTCGCCGCCCAGGCCGGCGCCATCGACGAAGCTCGCGTCGTGCGAGAAAGTCTCGGCGCGATAAAACGAGCAGGGGCGGACCTGATCTTCACCTATTTTGCGATGGATCTGGCGCTAAGCGGGATCTGATCGACGCTGGATTTCCTGTGGGAGCCTGCTCGCGATAGTGGGGGGCCAGTTGGTATCAATGTCGGATGTGCCGCCGTCATCGCGAGCAGGCTCGCTCCCACATGGGACTTGTGGCGTGGACTAAAACTGTGAGCATCCGCGGTCAACCCTGTGGGAGCGAGCTTGCTCGCGATAGTGGTAGGCCAGCTTGCATCAATGTCGGATGTGCCGCCGTCATCGCGGGCAAGCCTTGCTCCCACAGACACCCACCCAAAATCTACTGTGGAGTCTTGCTCCCACACTGATGGTGTTAGGCCACCCATCTCTCACGTCAGCTTTTTGCTGCTGTCGAGCCTTCTTTGCTCTCAAGACCCCTTTTGGCTCTGATGAACAGAACATAGCCTGTACCGGCTTTTGATCGTATGGTTGCTGCGCAATAACAGACTTGATGGAGCAACATGCAACTCAATCGATTGATGATCAGCCTCACCGCGTTGTTGACCCTGGCCGGTTGCGGCAGCCGTCAGACCCAGGAACCGGAACGCCAGCCTGCCGAGGTCAAGGCGCAGATTGTGCGGTTGTTGCCGGCCAAGACTGTGGATCGCGAGGGCTGGGCGACGGATATCTACGTGGCTTTTGCCGCTCAGCAAATCTCACCCACGACGCAGAATATCTGTTCCGTCCTGGCGGTGACCGAACAGGAATCGACGTTCCAGGCTGATCCGGCGGTACCGGGGTTGGGCAAGATCGCCCGGCAGGAAATCGATCGTCGCGCGGCAAAGATGCACATTCCGGGTCTGTTGATCAGCGGCGCCCTCCAGGTGCGTTCGCCCAATGGCAAAAGCTACAGTGATCGGCTCAATGCCGCGCGCAGCGAGAAGGAGTTGAGTGCGATTTTCGATGACTTCATTGGCATGGTGCCCTTGGGCAAGACACTGTTCGGCAGCTTCAACCCCGTGCACACCGGAGGGCCGATGCAGGTCAGCATCGCGTTTGCCCAGGCAAATGCCCGGGATTATCCCTATGCGGTGGATGGGTCGATTCGTCGGGAGGTGTTCAGTCGTCGCGGCGGGATGTATTTCGGTATTGCGCATCTGCTGGGGTATCCGGTGAGCTACACCGAACCGCTGTATCGTTTCGCCGATTTCAATGCCGGATGGTACGCCAGCCGCAACGCGGCATTCCAGCATGCAGTGAGTCGTGCCTCAGGCATTCCCCTGGCTCTGGACGGCGATTTGATCTTGCATGGTTCCATCATGCCAGGCAGCACCGAGTTGGCGGTGCGCACCTTGGGCAGGTCGCTGGGGATGCGCAACCCGACCATTCGCGACCAGTTGGAGCAGGGCGACAGCCTGGCGTTCGAGGACAGCAAACTGTACAAGCGGGTCTTCGAATTGGCTGAGAAGGCCGAGGGCAAGCAATTACCTCGGGCGGTGTTACCGGGAATCGTGCTCAAGAGCCCGAAAATCACGCGCAAGCTGACCACGGCGTGGTTCGCCAAGCGAGTGGATGAGCGTTACCGGCGTTGTATGACGCGGGCTGCGGGACGCTAGGCAATCGGTGGGCAATGAAAAAGCCCGGCGGATAAGGCCGGGCTTTCATGGTGATGCGTTAGGTTCCAGAGGTGTTTGAAGCATTGTGGCGAGGGGGCTCCTTCGCCACACATTGAGTTGGGTTTCGTCACGCATTTGGATTGAACAACTCATACACGGTTCTGAGTCAGACGATCGGAACCACCTTCAGCAACGCGGTTCTGTTGCAGGCGATCGGAACCACCTTCAGCAACGCGGTTCTGTTGCAGGCGATCGGAACCACCTTCAGCAACGCGGTTCTGTTGCAGGCGATCGGAACCACCTTCAGCGACGCGATTCTGTTGCAGACGATCGGAGCCACCTTCGGCAACGCGGTTCTGTTGCAGACGATCGGAACCACCTTCAGCGACGCGATTCTGTTGCAGACGATCGGAACCACCTTCAGCAACGCGGTTCTGTTGCAGGCGATCGGAACCACCTTCAGCAACGCGGTTCTGGATCAGACGATCAGAGCCACCTTCGGCAACGCGGTTCTGGATCAGGCGATCGGAGCCGCCTTCGGCAACACGTTTTTCGATCAGTCGATCAGAACCACCTTCGGCAACGACCGGGTGGGAGGAGGCGGCGAATGCGTTGGCTGCCAGTACCGAGAAAGCGAGGCTGAGGATGATTTGGCGTTTCATGATGGTGTGCTCCGGGGATGCAGTGGGTTGGTGTGGAGCCATTGTTGTCCGGAGCGACAATCAAGAGAACTTCATTGGCCTGATGGTGAATATCGACGGCGGTGATACCTCGCCGAGCGGTTGGCAAGCAATATTGATGTTGACTGATCCGCCGACATCGCGGGCAGGCTCGCTTCCATGGAGAGTGCGTGTCGTCTGCCGGGTGGAACACTGGCGGGCCCGCGGGTTCTACCGGCTACCCCCCAAGCGCAGGAGGCAAGTTCATGTATCAGTTATTCGGCTACAGGCAATCCGGCTCTTCGGCTGTGGAGATCGCCCTGTGCCTGTGTGGCGTGCCTTATCGCCGTGTCGATGCCTATTCGACCGAAGACAACGAGGCGTCGAAAGAGCTACAGGCATTGAACCCTCAGAAGCAGGTCCCGACCTTGCAATTGCCGGACGGTTCGGTGCTGACCGAAGCCGCGGCGATTTTGATCCACCTAGGGTTGGTGTTTCCTGAATCGAAGTTGCTGCCGGACGATCCGAACCAACGTGCTCAAGCCATACGGGGCCTGGTCTATATCGTCGCCAATTGCTACACGCCCATCGGCATCATCGATTTTCCAGAGCGCTGGCTGGTCGACGCGGATGAAGCGACCCGGCAGCAATTGGTGTCGGGCACCCGACAGCGGCTACATCGCAACTGGGCGCTGTTTGCCGACCAGTTTGCGGCTCGTCCTTTTCTCAGCGGTGCCGAGCCGGGAGCGCTGGATATCCTGGCCGCCGTGGTCACGAAGTGGGAAGACACGCGGGAGGCCATGCTGAATGCCCGACCGCCGTTCTACGAGCTACTGGAGCGCATCGACCGCCATCCGCGCATTGCGCCGGTGCTGTCGCTGCACTGGCCCTTGTAGGCGCTGTCGAGCGCAGCGAGGCTGCGGTTTTTCCGAGTAGCAAACGAAAGATCAAAACAGAAAGATCGTCCAAACGCGGCCCGAGCCTTCGGGTCAGGGGCATCTCATTTTGGTGGCGGCTTGCTCGACGAGGCCGACAAACTGCCGCACATTTTGCTGATGGGCCGTCACCAGCTCATCGATGCTGCTCCCCGCCGGCGTTTGCAGGCTGTTACGGCAGGTCAGGGTATGGGCTTCGTTGCCCAGGTCGCGCAGGCGCCACTGCACGTCCATGCGGGCATATTGGCCGGGGATCGAATCGAAGCGCTGCACATCCACCCGCAGCAATAACTTCGCTGCGCCTGGGTTGCTCAGTTGTTCGTCCAGGCTGCTGCGCAGTTCATCGGCCAGACTGGCGCCCCACCATTGCGTTTCCAGGATCGCCAGCCCGCTGTTGCCTTGGCGGATGACCATTTGCGCGCGGTCCACCTGAGGCGGAACGCTCACCTGCTCGAGCTGGATGTCCATGTTCGTGCGTGGCTGGCCGGCAGGTTGAGCCGGGCTCAGGGTGTGGTACTGGATCGGATCGCCGCGGCAGGCAGCAAGCAGCAGCACCAAGGCAACCAGGGGGAGTTTCAGCATCAGCGGCATGGGGCGTGCTCCTGTGGTCATTCGTTCGCCGGCAATGTGAGGTTCTGCGCCGGTGCATCCTTGGGACGGCCGCGAAGCAGTGATTCGGGATGGCGGCTCAGGTAGTCGGACAGCTCGCGCAACGAACGCGACATGCGCCCAAGATCGTCCAGGGTCTGCGTCAGTTGTTCGCGTTGCGGCGAATCTTCGGCCAGGGTCGAGTTGGCCGATTGCAGGGTCTTGCTCACGTCCTGCAGCGTGTTTTGCACGCTTGGCAGGGTCTTGCTGTTGAACTGGGCCAGGCCTTTGCGCAATTCCACCAGGTTGCCGTTCAGGTTGTTGGCAACGCTTTCCAGGGGCAGCTTGTTGATTCGCTCGACCATCGCCTGCAGTTGTTCCTGCAGTTGCTGGAGACTGCCCGGGATGGTCGGTATACGGACCGGGCGGGCGTTGGCGTCGAAAGTGACTTTTTCGGCCTTGGGGTAGAAGTCCAGCGAGATGTACAACTGCCCGGTCAGCAGGTTGCCGCTACGGGCCTGGGCACGCAGGCCGCGTTCAACGAAACTGCCGATCAGGCGAGCGCCGGCCGCTTCGTCATCCGGGTTGTGATTGAGCGCCTTGAGCAGTTTTTCATGGGCCTTGCCCAGGCGCTGAGGGTAGAACACCACGCCGACATTGACCGGGAAGCTGCGCAGCTTCTCGTCGAAATCCAGATTGATAGCTACGACCCTGCCCACTTCGATGCCCAGGAATTCGACCGGCGCTCCGACCCGCAATCCGCGCAAAGCCTGATCGAAGCGTAAAGCCAGGTATTGCGCCTTGCCATCCGGCGGGGCCAGGGCGCTCTGCTGGTCGGCAAACAGCTCGAACGTCTTGTCCTCGCTAGCGGGGCTGTCGTTGGGGCTGTATTCCGGTGCCCGAAATGCGATGCCGCCCACCAGCAGCGCCGAGAGTGACTCGGTCTTGACCGCAAAGCCGTTGGCACCGACGTTCACGTCCACGCCGCTGACGTTCCAGAACCGGGTGTTTTCGGTGACGTAGACATCGTTGGGCGCATTGACGAATACGTCGATGTTGACCCCTTTGCCATCGGCATCCAGCGCATAGGACACCACTTGGCCCACCGGAATCTTGCGCAGGTACACCGGCGAGCCGATGTCCAGTGAACCGAGGTCCTGGGAATGCAGGGTGAAGCGCTTGCCCGGTTCACCGTAGGTGATCGGTGGCGGGGCTTCCAGGCCGGTAAAGGACTTGGCACGAACCTTCGATTGACCGGCGTCGGCCCCGATGAAATCCCCTGACAGCAGGGTATCGATCCCGGAAATTCCGCCGGCTCCGATACGCGGGCGTACGACCCAGAACACCGAGTCCTCGTGCGTGAAGGTCTCCGCCGTCTTGGCCAGCTTGACCGTGGCGGTGACGTTCTTCTGGTCGTCGCTCAATTGCACGTCGGTGACCTGGCCGATGACCACGTTGCGATATTTGACCGGTGTCTTGTTGGCGGTCAGGCCCTGGCCGGTCTTGAAGGTGATGGTGATGGTCGGACCTTCCTGCAGCCAGTTGTTGACCACCAGGGACAACCCTACCAGCACCGCGATGATTGGCACTATCCATACCAGCGACACCGTCCAGCGGCGGCTGGTGACATGGGCGCGACCTGGTGCCGGTTGCTGCCCGTCAGTGGCTTGCGACTTCATCCATGGCCTCCTCGGATGGTTGGGTGTCCCAGATCAGGCGCGGGTCGAAGCTCATGGCCGACAGCATGGTGAACAGCACCACGAGGCCGAAAAACAGGATGCCCGGTCGCGGCTCGATATCGCTCAGTGCCTGGAATTTCACCAGCGCCGCGACCAGCGCCACCACCAGCACGTCGAGCATCGACCAGTAGCCGATGACTTCCACCAGCCGATACAGTTTCGCCCGCTGGACCTGGGCCCAGGTGCTGCGTCGCTGCACGGTGACCAACAGCAAGGTCAGTACCACGAACTTGATGCCTGGTACCGCGATGCTGGCGATGAAAATGATCAGGGCGATGTCCCAGGCGCCCCCCTGCCAGAACTCAATGACGCCACTGATGATGGTGCTGTCGGCGCCATCCCCGAGCATCTGGGTATTCATCACCGGCAGCAGGTTGGCCGGAATGTAGAACACCAATGCCGCCAGCATGTAGGCCCAGGTACGGGTGAGGGTGTCGGGTTTGCGCCGGTGCAACGGGGCGTCGCAGCGGGGGCAGGTCTCGGGCTCGTCGCTCATGTCACAGGCCAGGCCACAGCTGTGGCACAGGCACAGGTTCAGGTCGCGGGCCAAGGGCGGGGGAGGCAACGGTTCGCGGTTCATAGGTTGTCCCACAAATCGCGCACATCGCGTCCGGCGATGCGGATCATCAGCAGGCTCAGGGCGGCCAGGGCAAACAGGCCGATGCCCGGCAGCACGTCCAGCAGCCCGGCGAGTTTGATCACCGCCACCAGCGCACCCAACAGGCACACCTCCAGCATGCTCCACGGCCGCAGTGCTTCCAGGCTGCGCATGCACAGACTGAACCCCGGCGCCCGTTGATTGGCGTAGGCGTAGGCCAGCACCCAGATCAGCAATACCAACTGAAAGACCGGGGCAATGATGATCGCCACCGCGGCCACCAGGGCGATGAAGGTGATGGGGCCCTGGCTCAGGGCCACGATGGAATCCCACAGCGTCGCGCTGTTGCTCAGCCCCTGGAGACGGATGCTCATCACTGGATAGATGTTGGCGAAAGCCCACAACACCGCTGCCGTCACACTCAAGGCCAGGCGCTGTTCAATGGTCAGGCCGTTGTAGCGCTGAATCACCGCGCCACACCGCACGCACGAGGCTTTCTGATGCGCAGCGAGCACCATCGGCTCGTACACCGCATCACAATGTTCGCAAATGATCAGTCGGTCGGTATCGGCCATCGGGATGCTCGGCAGGACAACTCCTTCAATATAGAAGGAGGTTGGGATTGAGCAACCCGCCCGAACGGGTCATTCGCCGCGAATGTATTGCTCCAGTTGTCGGATCAGGTCCGCCTGCTCGGCAATCGCTTCCTTGACCAGGTCACCAATGGACAGCAGACCGACGAGTTTGCCGTCTTCGACCACCGGCAAATGCCGCAAATGTTTTTCGGTCATGATGCTCAGGCAGGTTTCGACATTCTGGTGGGGGTCTATCGTAATCACGGGTGACACCATGATGTCGCTCACTTTGGTGCCTACTGAGGAGCGGCCATGCAAGACCATTTTGCGCGCGTAGTCGCGCTCACTGATGATCCCCAGTACTTCGCCGTTCTTCACCACCAGCAGGGCACCGACGTTTTTCTCGGCCATGCGCATCAGGGCCTGCAGCACCATGTCGTCCGGTGAAATGGTGTGCACTTGCTGGTTTTTCTCGTCTTTGATCCGGAGCAACTGCGCGACGGTTTTCATGGGGAAGCCTCAGGTGTTGTTTTTGCAGGTGGTTTAAGAATCGTAGACCCAACGGCGCAGAGCAAGCGGTAAAGCGGCAGTCAGTCGTCCAAAAACGTCATTGTCGGTGAGTTCACCACCGAAGTGAGGCCATGCACTGTTGGGGCGAGGGATTTATCGCCACTGTGGGGGCAGGCCTTGCTCCCACAGATAAATCCCCTCACCACAGGTAGAATCGTCGCTTACGCAAAAAATCGAGGTTGCAGCGGTGGATCTACAGCAGGGCTTCGTCCTGACCCGGCATTGGCGCGATACCCCGGCCGGCACCGAAGTCGAATTCTGGCTGGCGACCGACACCGGCCCCCGGCGCGTGCGCTTGCCGGTGCAGCCGTCGGTGGCATTCGTGCCACAGATTCAGCGCGGTCAGGTCGAAGCCTTGCTGCAAGGGGAGAAGGACGTTGAATTGCGACCCCTGGACCTGCTGGATTTCGAGCATCGACCGGTGCTGGGCCTGTATTGCCGGCAACATGCCCAACTGATGCGCCTGGACACCACCTTGCGCCGTGCCGGCGTGGAGGTGTTCGAAGCTGACATCCGTCCACCGGAACGCTACCTGATGGAGCGTTTCATCACCGCGCCGGTCTGGTTCGGTGGCACAAAGGCCGCTGAGGGCCTGCTGCTGGACGCCCAGATGAAACCGGCGCCCGAGTATCGTCCGCCTTTGCGTCTGGTGTCCCTGGACATCGAAACCACCGCCCAGGGCGATTTGTACTCCATTGCCCTTGAAGGCTGCGGCGAGCGTCAGGTGTATATGCTCGGCCCGCCCAATGGCGACGATACTGCCGTGGATTTCCAGCTCGAATATTGTGAATCGCGCACTTTGCTGCTGAAGAAACTCAACGATTGGTTCGCCCGTTTCGACCCTGACGCGATCATTGGCTGGAACCTGGTGCAGTTCGATTTGCGCGTGCTGCATGAGCACGCCCGGCGCCTGGCCGTGCCGCTACGCCTGGGGCGAGGCGGGGAGGAGATGCAGTGGCGCGAGCATGGCGCGCGCAACAATCACTTTTTCGCCTCGGCGGCAGGCCGGCTGATCATCGACGGCATTGAGTCGCTGCGTTCGGCGACCTGGAGTTTCCCTTCGTTCAGCCTGGAAAATGTCGCCCAGACGTTGTTGGGAGAGGGTAAGTCCATCGACAACCCGTACCAGCGCATGGACGAGATCAATCGCATGTTTGCCGAGGACAAACCGGCCCTGGCTCGTTACAACCTCAAGGACTGTGAGCTGGTGACGCGGATCTTCGCCAAGACCGAGCTGCTCAAGTTCCTGCTGGAGCGGGCCAGCGTTACCGGTCTGCCGGCGGACCGCAGCGGTGGTTCGGTGGCGGCCTTCACACACTTGTACATGCCACTGATGCACCGCCAGGGTTTCGTTGCGCCGAACCTTGGCCAGCGCCCGCCCGAGGCCAGCCCGGGTGGTTTTGTCATGGATTCCCAGCCGGGACTCTACGAGTCGGTGCTGGTGCTGGACTACAAGAGCCTGTATCCGTCGATCATCCGCACCTTCCTGATCGACCCGGTGGGCTTGATCGAAGGCTTGCGCCACCCGGACGAAAGCCAGTCGGTGCCCGGTTTTCGCGGGGCACGTTTCTCCCGCACGCGGCATTGCCTGCCAGCCATCGTGGCGCGGGTGGCCGAAGGCCGGGAAACCGCCAAGCGGGAACACAATGCACCGCTGTCCCAGGCACTGAAAATCATCATGAACGCCTTCTATGGCGTACTCGGTTCCAGTGGCTGTCGTTTCTTCGATCCGCGGCTGGCGTCCTCCATCACCCTGCGGGGTCACCAGATCATGCAGCGTACCCGGCAGTTGGTCGAAGCCCGGGGGCATGTGGTGATTTACGGTGATACCGACTCCACGTTCGTCTGGTTGCGCCGGGCCCACGGCCAGGAAGAGGCGGCGTCCATCGGCCAGGAACTGGTGGCATACGTCAATCAGTGGTGGCGCGAACACGTGCGTGATGAGTTCGGGCTGGAGAGCGCACTGGAGTTGCAGTTCGAAACCCATTTCAAACGTTTTCTGATGCCCACCATTCGTGGCGCGGAAGAGGGCAGCAAGAAGCGCTATGCCGGGCTGGTAACCCGCGCCGACGGCAGCGACGAGATCGTCTATAAGGGCCTGGAAACCGTGCGCACCGACTGGTCGCCGCTGGCCCGGCAGTTCCAGCAGGAGCTGTATGGGCGGATCTTCCACCGCAAGCCTTACCAGGATTATGTGCGCGATTATGTGCACCAGACCCTGGCCGGAGCGTTCGATGATCGGCTGGTCTACCGCAAGCGCTTGCGCCGGCCTCTGGAAGACTACGAACGCAACGTACCGCCGCACGTGCGCGCCGCGCGGCTGGCTGACGAGTTCAACCAGCGCCAGGGCCGTGCGCGGCAATACCAGAACGGCGGGTGGATCAGCTACGTGATCACTGTCGCCGGCCCCGAGCCGCTGGAAACCCGCAGCGCACCGATCGATTACGACCATTACGTGACCAAACAGCTGCAACCGGTGGCGGACGCGATTCTGCCGTTTGTGGATGACGATTTCTCGACCCTGGTGGGGGGGCAGATGGGCTTGTTCTGACGGATGCGCCAGTGTTGCGGGCGGGAGGCTTTTGTGGCGAGGGAGCTTGCTCCCGCTGGGGCGCGTAGCGGCCCCTTCTGGCGGTTGCTGCGCAACCGAGCGGGAGCAAGCTCCCTCGCCACAAAAGCGCTTTGCTCGTGAGAACTAGACCATCGCCAAGCGCTGCTTGCCTTCGGGCTGCGGGAATATCAAATCCAGCGCCGCCAGATCCTGGGGTGCGAGCTTCAGGTTGGCCGCTTCGGCGTTCAAGCGCACATGTTCAGTCTGAACGGCTTTGGGGATGGCAATGACATTGTCCTGACGCAACAGCCAGGCCAGGGCGATCTGCGCTGGGGTTGCGCCATGGCGTTCGGCGATCTGGCCCAAGGTGTGGTCCTTGAGCAGTTGCCCGCCCTGGCCGACCGGGCAGTAAGCCATGACTGGCATGCGCTGCTGTTGGCACCAGGGCAGCAGGTCGAATTCGATGCCACGCTCCTGCAGGTTGTACAGCACCTGGTTGGTGGCGCAGGCCGGTGAAGCCAGTTCTTCAAGGTCCGCGACATCAAAGTTCGACACGCCCCAGCGGCCGATCTTGCCTTCTTGGCGCAGGCGTTCGAACGCTTCGACGGTTTCTTCCAGCGGGTATTGCCCGCGCCAATGCAGCAGATAGAGATCGATGTAATCGGTGTCCAGTCGGCGCAAACTGCGTTCGCAGGCAAGCGCAATGCCTTTGCGGCTGGCATTGTGGGGATACACCTTGCTCACCAGGAAAACCTGGTCCCGCAGGCCGGTGATCGCTTCCCCAACGACCTCTTCGGCGCCGCCCTCGGCGTACATCTCCGCCGTGTCGATCAGCGTCATGCCCAATTCAATGCCCAGGCGCAGGGCCGCCACTTCCTTCTTGTGAAGGGACGGTTCTTCCCCCATGCGCCAGGTGCCCTGGCCAATCACCGGTACGGCCTCGCCAGCCAGTTCCAGAGTCCTCATGTCTACCTCCTGTTTGCAGAACATCAGACGTGTGGCAGCAGGATAGACCAGGTGTTCAAGGTTGATCGTCCCCACCGCCGTGGGAACGATCTTTTCGAAGGGCAGGATTTATTGCGCGGAGAACTTCAACACCATGGTCTGGGTGTAGGTCTGGCCGGGGTCAAGCCGGGTCGACGGGAAGTTCGGCTGGTTTGGCGAGTCGGGGTAGTGTTGGGTTTCCAGAGTGAACGCGCCCCAATGCGGATAGACCTTGCCGTGCTTGCCCTTGATCGTGCCGTCGAGGAAGTTGCTGGTATAGAACTGCACGCCAGGCTCGGTGGTGTAGAGCTCCAAGCGCCGTCCGGACTGTGGGTCGTAGACATCAGCGGCCAGTTTGCTCACGTCACCCTTGGCGTCAAGTGCCCAGTTGAAATCGAAACCGCCCTGTTTGGGTTCGGCGAATTTGAGCTGCGGGTGATCGGCCTTGATATGGGTGCCGATGGCGGTGGGCTTGGTGAAGTCCATCGGCGTACCGGCCACGGGGGCCAACTCACCGGTGGGGATAAGCTTGTCGGTCACCGGGGTGTAATGGGCGGCATGCAGGGTCGCGACCTGTTTGAGTATGTCGCCGTTACCGGCACCGGCGAGGTTGAAATAGCTGTGGTTGGTCAGGTTCAGCACTGTGGGTTTGTCGGTGGTGGCCTGGTACTCGATACGTAATTCGTTCCGTTCATTGAGGCTGTAGGTGACATCTGTTTTCAGTGCGCCTGGGAAACCCATCTCGCCATCCGCCGACAGGTAGGTCAGGGTCACGCCCACCGAGTCCTTGCCGTCATGGGGTTCGGCCTTCCAGACGCGCTTGTCGAAACCTTGCGGTCCGCCGTGCAGGGAGTTGCTCTTGTCGTTCTGCGGCACCTGGTAGCGCTTGCCGTCCAACTCGAATGCGCCGCCAGCCAGGCGATTGCCGAAGCGGCCAATGGTTGCGCCGAAATACACATTGCCGTTCTTCTGGTAACCCTGCACATCGTCGAAGCCCAGCACAACATCGGCGGCCATACCGTTCTTGTCCGGCACGATCAGTGACTGGAGGATCCCGCCGTACGTGATGACAGTAGCCTCCATGCCGTGGCTGTTGCGCAGGACGAATTTTTCCACCGCGGTACCGTCGCTGGTCTTGCCGAACGCTGCGCGTTCATTGCTCAGGCCGGCGGCCTGGGATGCAGAGGTGGCGATCATCAGAGACACTCCGAGAGCCGTGAGCAGATGTCTGGATTCAAGCATGGTGTGACCTTCCTTCCTGTCTTGTTGTTGTTTGGAACGCGGGTCGAGTCCGGTGTTTAGTCGGACAGCGATGAAGGTATATTTGGTTAGTAGTCTTTCTATTTGAAAGGCTAGAAGGGATTTATAGCCATTAATCGCGATTAATCAATTAAAAAGTCATACTAATTGAGCGGGGCGGATCTTCCCCATCTGTGTGGTTTTCCCTCGTCCATCGCACTTTTACGTTTTTTGCCGCTCTATCCATGGCCAGGAAGCGGCGACCCCCACCGCCTCCCCAAGCCCAGACCGAGACTCGATGGCCGGTGTTTTTCATTTCGTGATGGTGTCGCGACGTCGCTGTTCAGCGCTGTTGGTCGGCGTGTTGATGTTGCTTGGCGGCGGTTGCAGTCATCAGCAGGGGCAAGACATGGTCACTCAGTTCAGCAACACCAGGCCTCAGGAACTGCTGCAGACCAGCGTTGACCGCATGGCCACACTGGCGATGCATGACAACCTGCAAAGCCTCTATCTGCTGATGAACAAGCTTTATCTGCGCAACCCCGAAGAGTTGCGCAAGTCCGGATTTCTCGACGCCCGTGCCGCGGAAAAGCAGGTGCGCCTGGCCATCGAGCAGCAACAGCCGTTACCGACCCTTGGCGGCAAGAAGGACCTGGCCGCCCTGAGCTATGCCATGAGCCCTGAGTTCCTGGGGGATCGGGTGGGGGCGTTCATCTACGCCATTGGCAGCATGCTGGTCACGGCCCATGGCAATCGTCTCGAGTTCTACATGACCGACGCGATCGACCCGCGCTTTGTCAGCAACGCGGCGCGCAACATCGAAAAAGCCACTTGGATACTCAGCCAACGACTGGACAAAGACGGCAAACCGCTGCTGTTTTCCAATGAGATTTCGGAGGAGGGCAGCAATCTCAGCTTTGCCGTGGAGTTTGGAAAAATCGTTGCGCGCCTGGACCTGCTGACCCAAATGCTGGACGAGCGCTACCGGCGGATCGGTCTGAACTATGCCCAGAGCCTGCTCTTTCTTAACTTCCTGCCGGTTCAGTAATGTCAGAGGAAAAGGGAATAAAGATAGATCACATTGGTATAGGTGGTTATAAGAAAAATCGCTATGCTCGCGCCCAGATTTTATTTCATGCGGTCGCGCTTAATGGATTTCGGTAATGTCGGTTTAGTCATAGCGGGCTTGGTTGTCGGTTTTATCGTCGGGATGACCGGCGTGGGCGGCGGTTCGCTGATGACCCCCATTCTGTTGTGGTTTGGTATCAACCCTGCAACCGCAGTGGGTACCGATCTGCTGTACGCGGCGATTACCAAGTCCGGCGGTGTATTGGTTCACGCCAAGAACCGCAACATCGATTGGGCCATCACCGGCTGGCTGACCTTGGGCAGTGTGCCGGCGGTAGGATTGACGCTGTGGTTTCTCAGCAGTCTGCACAGTTCGCCCGACGCCATGAACGCGATCATCAAGCAAGCCCTGGGTTTTGTGCTGTTCGCCACCGCCCTGGCGATTCTGTTCAAGAAACGCCTCCTGCAATTTGCCCATGATCGTGCGGGCGGCCACTACAATCCCACCGGCTCGCGGCTCAATGTACTCACCGTCGTCACTGGCCTGATATTGGGCGTCATGGTCGCACTGACCTCCATTGGCGCTGGCGCACTGGGCACTGTCGCACTGTTCATTCTCTATCCATTCCTGGTCACCAAGCGCCTGGTGGGCACTGAAATCGCCCACGCCGTACCGCTGACCCTGGTCGCTGGCCTGGGCCACGCCAGCATGGGCAACATGGACTGGCACATCCTGGGTTACCTGCTGGTCGGCTCGTTGCCGGGCATCTACCTGGGCAGTCACTTGTCGGGCCGCATTTCCGATGAGGTGCTGCGCCCATGCCTGGCAGTGATGCTGGCGATGATCGGGTTCAAGTTGGCGTTCTAACTAACCTGCGCACCAATCAATGTGGGAGCGAGCCTGCTCGCGATGAGGCCGGTACAGCAGAACATCTGCTTGATTGACTGTGCGCCATCGCGAGCAGGCTCGCTCCCACATAAGTTGTGCCCGACTCCTGTCACGAAATTGTTCATCTCCCACGCCACGGTTGCGCAATGACCCCTCTGGCCTAAGCTTCAAGGCAGGCAGGCGCGGTATTGGGCGACTGTCGCGGAACAATCGCCGCCATGCGCAATCAGTACAGCGTAGATATCAAAAGGAGAGGCGCATGCTCATTCGGTCGTTGACCTTCGCTACCTTGTTGGCCATTGCAGGTCCCTTGTTCGCCGCGGATGGCGACTCACCCTTGGCCGCGGACAAGGGCAAATCCCGCCCCTTGATTGTCATCGCGCCGAGCACCGTCGATCCTGCATGGGTCAGCCTGAAAAAAGCATTGGAGGAACCGGCCGGCAAACAGGGTTTTTCCGAGCGCAACCTGGTGCTTTACACCGTGCTCAACACGATGGGGCAGCGCGATGGCAAAGACCTGGACCCGCAAAGCACCATGGCGCTGATCCGTTCACTCAGGTTGGGGGCCGGTGCCCAGACCAAGATCATCCTGGTGGGCAAGGACGGAGAAAAGAAGCTTGAGCACTCAGGTGCGATTGAGCTGAAGGATATCTTCGACACCGTCGATAAACTGCCTCCAGCAGAAAAGGAAGCGGCGGCGCCAGCCCCGACTCCCGCGCCTGAAGCTGCGCCGGCCCAGGAAGGCAAGGGTGCCAAGGCAGGCAAGACGGGCAAACCGGTGACTGCGCCGAAGCCGCTGGAGGATTGATCGGGCAGGCGATGAGCTCCCTTTGTGGCGAGGGAGCAAGCTTCCTCGCCACAGTAATTTGCGTAGCCTATTGTTTCTCCAGCGCCGTCAGGATCTTGTGCGCGGCCTTCACCCGTTCCTCGATCGGGTAGTTTTTGTTTGCCAGCATCACGATCCCCATATCCTTTCCAGGAACGAACGCCGCATAGGCACCAAAGCCACCGGTCGAGCCAGTCTTGTTGATCCAGCTGTCGGCCGGCGCAGGCAGGGGTGGGTTGAGCGGCTCCACTTTTTGTGGCATCAGGGCCATCTGCGGTGCATTGCCGGCCAATAGCGCGTCAAGCGTGACGGGGTAGGGGTAGAACTCCCAACCCAACCCCTGGGTCATGCCATTGGCCTTGTAGAACCCGGTATGCGTCGTGGCGATGGCCTGTCGCAGATCGGCGTCCAGCTTTTCAGGCCGCAGGTTAGCCTCGATGAAGCGGATCAGGTCCGATGAACTGGTTTTCACGCCATAGGCCTCGGCGTCCAGCGCTCCCGGTCCGACCCGCACTGGCTTGCCGTCCTTCGCGTAGCCTTGGGCGTAACGGCTCAATTGATCCTTGGGCACCCGTACATAACTGTGCTTGAGGCCTAATCCCGGCATCAGTGTCTGTTCCATCACCTCATCGAACGGTCGTTCCAGGCTGCGGGCCGCCAGGTAGCCGAACAGGCCGATGCTCGGGTTTGAATAGAGCCGCTGGGTACCGGCCGGATAGAGTGGTTTCCAGGTCTTGTAGTAACTGAACATCCGGTCCGGATGGTCCGCTTCGCCAGGAAACTGCAACGGCAGGCCACCCGGCGTGTAGGTGGCAAGGTTGAGCAGGCTGATGCCTTTCAGGGCGCTGCCGCTCAGCTCGGGGGCGAAGCGACCGGCCGGGTCCGACAGCGACAGCTTGCCTTGGGCCTGGGCGTAGGCGCCGAGGGTGGCGGTGAAGGTCTTGCTGACCGAGCCGATTTCGAACAGCGTCTGGTCGGTCACTGCCTGCTTCGTGTCCTTGGAGGCCACCCCGTAATTGAAGTAATGACGTTCACCGTTGTGAGTGATTGCCACGGCCATGCCGGCGATGTCCTGTTGTTTCATCAAGGGCTGGATCACGGCATTGACGGTGTCTTCAACGCGCTCCTGGGCAAAGCCCGTTGTTGTGCCGCAGGCGATGAAAAAAGCGCCCGTAAGTATCGATTTGGCAATGTGCATGTCTGACCGTTCTCCATGAGTCCTGAGGGTGCCAGCCGCTCTGCCAGCAGCTTTGGGGGCACCCAATCTAGGGAGTTTTCCGATGTCCGGCAATCGGGATCCTTGCAGTTCGAACCGGGTTCCGAGTCATCTGACCGGGTTGCAAGAGACTTCCTACGAAAATCTTTAGCGTCCTGGCCTTCGACAGCCCATGGCAACCACACAAACCACTGGTCGCCGGGTAAACTTGCGCTCTTTCTAAAGGAGTCCACATGAGCTACTACCAGCCCGGCATTCTCGCCACCCCTGTTCCGCCTCAGGCCCGTCACTTGTTTTTTGCCCTGGAATCGGTCGAGGCGCTGCCGGCTGCGATCGATAAGCTTTTGTTGCAAGTCGATGATCGAGTAGTGATCGGCCTGGGCGAGTCGCTGGTCCAGGCGCTGGGTGCGCAGGTCGAAGGCCTGCGGGCGTTTCCGGCCCTGGCCGGCGTGGGCGTGGACAACCCTTCGACCCAGCACGCGCTGTGGTGCTGGCTACACGGCGAAGACCGTGGCGAGCTGCTGCACCGCAGCCGTGCCATCGAGGCCGCTCTGGCCCCGGCGTTGCGCCTGGTGCAGATGAACGAAACTTTCCGTCATATGACCGGCCATGACCTGACCGGTTATGAAGACGGCACTGAGAACCCTCACGATGAAGCGGCCATCGCCGCTGCCCTGGCTCAAGGTGTCGATGGAGTGCGCGGTGGCAGTTTTGCGGCGATCCAGCAGTGGCAACACGATCTGGATGGTTTCGCCGCCATGCAACCCCATGAGCGCGACAACATCATGGGCCGGCGCCTGAGCGACAACGAGGAAATCGACGATGCCCCGGAGTCGGCCCACGTCAAACGCACCGCCCAGGAAAGCTTCGCCCCGGAAGCCTTCGTCGTACGCCGTTCCATGCCGTGGATTGAAGGGGATCGCGCAGGCCTGATGTTCCTGGCGTTCGGTTTCTCCCTCGACGCTTTCGAGGCTCAACTGCGGCGCATGAGCGGCCTGGAGGACGGTATCACCGACGGCCTGTATCGCATGAGCCGGCCGATCACGGGGGGCTACTACTGGTGCCCGCCGTTGCTGGATGGACGTCTGGATCTGCGGGCTTTGGCTCGCTGAGCCAAGCGCAAGCACAACGGCTTGTGCAAAAGCGCAGCGTGAACGCTATTCTTGGGCCGGACGTCTATCCGTGCAATGGGGAGAGCAAACGTGGATAAGGTCATCGTTATCACCGGTGGCGGCCGCGGGATCGGGGCGGCCACGGCGCTGTTGGCTGCCGACCTGGGCTATCGGATCTGCATCAATTACCAGTCTGATGAAGGCGCCGCGCAGGATGTGCTCGGACAGGTCCGGGCCAAGGGCGCCCAGGCGATTGCCGTGCGGGCGGATGTCAGCATCGAAGACGAAGTGGTCGCGCTGTTCGATCGTGTGGACGCTGAGTTGGGTCGCGTCACCGCTTTGGTGAACAACGCCGGCACGGTCGCTCACAAGTCCCGACTCGACGAAATGTCCGAGTTCCGCATTCTCAAGATCATGAAGACCAACGTGCTGGGGCCAATCCTCTGCGCCAAGCACGCGGTGTTGCGCATGTCGCCCAGGCATGGCGGGCAAGGTGGCAGTATTGTGAACGTCTCCTCGGTGGCCGCCCGCCTGGGCGCGCCGGGCGAGTATGTCGACTACGCGGCCTCCAAAGGCGCGCTGGACACGTTCACCATTGGCCTGTCCAAGGAAGTCGCTGGAGAAGGTATCCGCGTCAATGCGGTTCGCCCAGGTTATATCTACACCGATTTTCATGCCCTCAGCGGCGACCCGGACCGGGTCAGCAAGCTGGAGTCGGCAATCCCCATGGCCCGTGGCGGCCGTCCCGATGAAGTGGCTGAAGCGATTATCTGGTTGCTGTCGGACAAGGCTTCGTATGCGACCGGGACGTTTGTGGATTTGGGGGGCGGGCGCTGAGCTTTGAAATGTAAGTTGTCGGTTCTGCCGCCATCGCGAGCAGGCTCGCTCCCACATGAGATCTGCTGAGTAGCTGAGAGATTCGTCTCGCCGCAAACCCACTGTGGGAGCGAGCCTGCTCGCGATGGGGCAATAACAGACAACCCCATATCAAAACGACCGAATAATCCGGCCCAACGTCTCCATGGCTTTCTCCGACACTTCGGTCCACGGGCTGCCGTAGTTCAAACGGATGCAATTGCCGAAACGCCGGGTCGGTGAAAAGATCGGCCCAGGAGCGATGCTGATGCCTTGGGCCAAGGCCATCTGGAACAGTTTCAGCGAGTCCATCTGCTCCGGCAGTTCCAGCCACAGGAAATACCCGCCCGCCGGCTGGCTGACGCGGGTCTGTGCGGGGAAGTAGCGGGCGATGGCGGCGAGCATGGCGCTTTGCTGTTCTTCCAGGGCGTAGCGCAGTTTGCGCAGATGACGATCATAACCACCGTGTTGCAGGTAATCGGCGATGGCCGCCTGGGCCGGCATCGAGGCGCACAGTGACGTCATGAGTTTGAGCCGTTCGATCTTCTGTGCGTAACGCCCGGCGGCGACCCAGCCGATGCGATAGCCCGGCGCCAGGCTCTTGGCGAACGAACCGCAATGCATCACCAGCCCTTCGGTGTCGAACGCCTTGGCCGGCTTGGGTGCCTGCTGGCCGTAATAGAGTTCTGCGTACACATCGTCCTCGATCAGCGGCACCTGATGACGGCGTAGCAACTCCACCAACGCCTGTTTTCTTTCCTCGGGCATGGTCGCGCCCATGGGGTTCTGGAAACTGGTCATGCACCAGCATGCTTTGATCGGGTGGCGCTCCAGCGTCTGCTCCAATACATCCAGATCGATGCCGTCGCGTGGGTGCACCGGAATTTCCACTGCCTTGAGCTTGAGCCGCTCCAGCACTTGCAGGCTGGCGTAGAACGCCGGGGCCTCGATGGCCACCAGGTCGCCGGGCTCGGTGACGGCTTGCAGGCACAGGTTCAAGGCTTCCAGGGCGCCATTGGTGACCAGCAGTTCTTCCATGGGCAGCATCAGCCCGCCGACCATGTAGCGCAGGGCGATCTGTCGGCGCAATTGCGGATTGCCCGGTGACATGTCCGTGACCACCATTCGGGGGTCCATATCCCGCGTTGCGCTGGACAGCGAGCGGGACAGTCGTTGCAGGGGAAACAGGGTCGGGCTGGGGAACGCCGAACCGAACGGTACGGTGGCTGGATCCTTGATCGAGTCCAACACCGAAAACACCAGCTCGCTGACGTCGACTTCGGTGCTGTCGTGCACCTGGGTGCTGATCACCGGCTCGGCGAACGGATTCGGTGCATGGGCGTTGACGAAGTAGCCGGAGCGCGGACGAGCCCGGATCAGGCCACGACGCTCCAGCAGGTAGTAGGCCTGGAACACCGTGGACGGGCTGACGCCGTAGGTCTGGCTGGCATAACGCACCGATGGCACACGCTGCCCTGGGCCCAGCACGCCGGAGCGGATCAGCTCAGCGATGTCGTCGGCGAATTTCTCGTAGCGTTTCATAGCGGGCCCGCTCTTGAACAATTCAGGGGGTAACGCACGGCTTGCGCAGTTACCTGTGGGAGCGAGCCTGCTCGCGATGGGGCCGGTACATTCAATGTTGATATTGTTTGACCGTCCGCCATCGCGAGCAGGCTCGCTCCCACAAAGGTTCGGCATCTTAAGCCTCAACGATTTATCGGCGCCACAAAGCGGCTCGTGGCCTCACTGAAAGTCCCAGGCTCGTCACTGTCGGCCACCTTGAAGACCATTTCCCGGGAGCCGCTACGGGGCCGTTCGCTGAGCATTGCCACCGACACCGGTACGTCGAGGATTTCCCCCGGCGCCAGGCTCAGTTGCGTTTTGCCCTGCAGGACAAAACCTTCGGCGTCCGCCAGGGACAGCTGATAATCCTGGCGCTGCTGGGTCTTGTTGATGATTTTCAGGCTGTAGATGTTCTCGATCTGGCCCAGGCTGTTTTCGCGGAACAGCCCACGGTCCTTGGTCACGTCCAGCGACACCATGGGGCGTTCTGCCAGCGCCACGGCCAAGGCCCCGATCATCACCAGCAGCACGGCGGTATAGCCAATCAACCGCGGTCGCAGCAGGCGAGTCCTGCCACCTTGCAACTGATGTTCAGAGGTGTACTTGATCAGGCCACGGGCATAACCCATCTTGTCCATGATCGAATCGCAGGCATCGATGCAGGCGGCGCACCCGATGCACTCCATTTGCAGGCCGTCGCGAATGTCGATGCCGGTGGGGCAGACCTGCACGCACATCTGGCAATCGATGCAATCGCCCAAACCCACATTGGCCGGGTTCACTTCGCGCTTGCGCGGGCCACGGATGTCGCCACGGGCGGTGTCATAGGAAATGGTCAGGGTGTCCTTATCGAACATCACGCTCTGAAATCGTGCATAGGGGCACATGTGCATGCACACCGCTTCACGCAGCCAGCCGGCGTTGAGGTAGGTGGCGCCGGTAAAGAACAGCACCCAGAACAGACTGACACCGGCCATTTGCAGGGTCAGAAGTTCTTCGGCCAGCGGGCGGATCGGCGTGAAATAACCGACAAAGGTCAAGCCGGTGAGCAGGCTGATTGCCAGCCACAACGTATGTTTGGCTGAGCGACGCAGCAGCTTGTTCAAGGTCCAGGGCGCCGCCTGCAGCTTGATCCGCTGGTGCCGTTCGCCTTCGGTGATTTTCTCGCACCACATGAAGATCCAGGTCCAGGAACTCTGCGGGCAGGTGTAGCCGCACCACACCCGACCGGCAAATACGGTGATCGCGAACAGGCCGAAGGCGGCGATGATCAGCAGTGCCGACAGCAGGATGAAATCCTGGGGCCAGAAGGTCGCGCCAAAAATGTGGAATTTGCTTTCGGCGAGGTCCCAGAGCACCGCCTGGCGGTCGCCCCAGTTCAGCCACACCGTACCGAAAAACAGCAGGAACAGAAGCCCTGCACCGCTGATGCGCAAAGTGCGGAACAAACCGGTGAAGCTGCGGGTGTGGATCAGGTTATCGGTGGTCCGGGCCTTTATCTTCGTCGGCGCGGGTTCGAAGTGCTGTATCAACTGGACGGGGATTCTTTCGCTCATGGTCGGTCGCTCCTCAGCCTGTAACTGGCCGGCGCACTATGACCATCGAACTGTTTTCATAACAGACTCAGGTATATCGATAAAAACCGGATCAGATGCCGTGAGGCCCTGGCCCTGCGACACTTTGATGCATCCAGATCAGGCGAACAGATCTCGTTGGCGAAGACCGCCGTGGGAGCAAGGCTTGCTCCCACGCAGCCTCTCTGCACAGAGGACGATTTTCTCTTCAATCAAAGGGACAAAGGGATTCAGATCACCGAATCGCTATCAGTCGCCTTGAGGTTCTTACGCCCATCGACCGCCCCGGCCACGGTCAGGGCATCGGCTTGCGCCTCGGTGATGTACACCCGGCCGCCGTTGAGATCCACCGCCGACATGGCTTTTTCCGCATCAGTGATAACGGTCAACTCGCTGGCGGGTCGCTGTTCGTTGAACTCTTCGGTGTCGAAGGTGCAGATGTGGTTGCTATCGATATTGAAACTCATGGTTAGGTTTCCTTCTGGATGTCCTGAACGTTAGGCGTCGGCCCGCAGCCGCGGTTCGTTGCGTCTGATCAGCGGTCGAGCGCACCTCTGGCCTGGCTTGCGGTCCATCGTTTATCGACTGGAAAGAGGACCGTTCATGGACGCCTGGTGGCATGAAGTCTGGATAACCCTGCAATCGGAATTCGCCGATATCACCGATGCGCAGCAGATGACGCGGGTAACCGTACGCCTGCTGATGGCTGCGTTGTTGGGCGGCATCTTGGGTTTTGAGCGTGAACACAAGGGCAAGGCCGCCGGGGTCCGGACCCATATGCTGGTGGCCTTGGGGGCGGCGCTGTTTGTGCTGGTGCCGCAGATGTCCGGCTCCGAGGCTGACGCCATGAGCCGTGTGGTGCAGGGCGTTATCGCCGGCATCGGTTTCCTGGGCGCGGGCACTATCCTCAAGGGCAACGATAGTGACGAAAGCCATGTAAAAGGCCTGACCACCGCCGCCGGCCTGTGGATGACCGCCGCCATCGGCGTCGCCGCCGGGCTGGGGCGCGAGTCCACGGCAGTGCTCAGTACGGTATTGGCGCTGGCGATCTTCAGCGTAATGCCGCTGATTGTCCGGGCGCTGGAGAAGGAGGAAAAGCCGTGACCGCGATCTCCAGCCAGAACACATAATCCTGTGTGGAGCGAGCAAGCCCGCTCCCACAGGTTTTTTGTTATCCACTAGGCTGTTGGTTCAAACCCGCTCCGGCGCCTCGCTCGGCGGGTCGCCCAGAGGAGGCTGGGGATCAAGCGGCGGGTCTTTTTCCGGGATCGGTTCCGGCTCGGGGCCGGGTGGCGGCAGGGTGGGGTCGTCAATGTTGGGGTCGGGTGTTTCAGCCGGGATGGGAATATTCATCAGGACGGGTCTCCGTGACGCACATGGCTTGAGTCGTGCTTAACCTTGTTGACCACCCTGCGCCTGGTTTGATCCCGCTGCCATCGGGGCAAATCACTCTGAACTTTTAACCGTCGGTTCGGTTCGGAGTTTAAGTGAGTTTTTTCAGGGATCCATCCTTTCAAGGACTACTGGGCCTTTACCGCCACAACGTCCATGGGGCGTAAAAGGAGCGATGCTCGATGACTGCTGAACAACACCCGACTGACCTGTCGTACAACCCGCATTTGCCATTGTCCCAGGCCCTGTTACTGCCGCGTATTGCCATTGAAAGCACCATGCCGGTCATCGAAGGCGGGCAATTCGCCGCCAAGGCCGTGGCCGGGCAGGACGTGACGGTGACCAGCAAAGTCTTCGCCGACGGTCATGACAAATTAGCCGTGCATATCCTTTGGCGCGCGCTGAAGGATGAGTCGTGGAACAGCGCGGTCATGACCGAGCTGGGCAATAACGGCTGGCTAGGCCAGTTCAATGTGCCCGAGCAGGGCTTCTATGTGTTCCGCATCGAGGCCTGGATCGACCAGTTCGCCAGTTTCCGCTACGAGCTGGAGAAAAAATTCGCGGCCGGCGTGCCCATCAGCCTGGAATTGCAGGAAGGACGCAATCAGGTGCAGATGGCGGCCGAGCGCAGCGAAGGTGAGCTGAGGGAGCAATTGACCGCGTTGCACCATGAGCTTTCCGGCCTGTTGCCAGCTGAGCAGGTGGCATTGTTCCTGGCACCCCGCAGTGCCGGTCTCATGTCCCAGGCCGATCATCGCCCCTATTTGAGTATCAGCCCGCAATACCCTCTGGACGTCGAACGCAAGTTGGCCGAGTTCGCCAGTTGGTACGAGCTTTTTCCCCGCTCGATCACCGATGATCCCAAGCGTCATGGCACCTTCAATGACGTGCATTCGCGTCTGGCGGTGATCCAGGACATGGGGTTCGATGTGCTGTACTTCCCGCCGATCCACCCCATCGGTCGCAGCTTTCGCAAGGGCCCGAACAACTCCCTCACCGCCGGTCCCGACGATCCGGGCAGCCCTTATGCCATCGGGAGCGAGGAGGGCGGTCACGAAGCGATTCACCCGCAGTTGGGCTCGCGCGAGGATTTTCGGCGTCTGGTGGCCGCGGCGGCCGACCATGGCCTGGAGATCGCGTTGGACTTTGCTATCCAGTGTTCCCAGGACCACCCGTGGCTCAAGCAGCATCCGGGCTGGTTCAGCTGGCGGCCGGACGGCACGATCAAATATGCGGAAAACCCGCCGAAGAAATACCAGGACATCGTCAACGTCGATTTCTACGCCGCGGATGCGATTCCCAGCCTGTGGCTGGAGCTGCGGGACGTGGTGGTGGGGTGGGTCAATGAGGGCGTGAAGATCTTCCGTGTCGACAATCCCCACACCAAGCCGTTGCCGTTCTGGCAGTGGTTGATTGCCGATGTGCGGGCCCAGCACCCTGAAGTGATGTTCCTCGCCGAAGCCTTCACCACGCCGGCCATGATGGCGCGCCTGGGCAAGGTCGGTTATTCCCAGAGCTACACCTATTTCACCTGGCGCAATACCAAGACCGAACTGGCGACGTATTTCACCGAGCTCAACGAATCTCCGTTACGCGAGTGCTACCGGCCGAACTTTTTCGTCAACACGCCGGACATCAACCCGGCGTTTCTCCATGAGTCGGGGCGCGCCGGGTTTCTGATCCGCGCGGCCCTGGCGACCATGGGCTCGGGCCTGTGGGGCATGTACTCGGGGTTTGAATTGTGCGAATCGGCGCCAGTGCCGGGCAAGGAGGAATACCTCGACTCGGAGAAGTATGAGATCCGCCCCCGGGACTTCACCGCGCCGGGCAACATCATTGCCGAAATCGCCCAGCTCAACCGCATCCGCCGGCAAAACCCGGCGCTGCATACGCACTTGGGCCTGACGATCTACAACGCCTGGAACGACAACATCCTGTACTTCGGCAAACGCACCGCCGATGGCAGCAATTTCATTCTGGTGGCAGTGAGTCTCGACCCGCATACCCCGCAGGAAGCCAATTTCGAGTTGCCGCTGTGGGAAATGGGGCTGCCGGACGATGCCCAGACCCAAGGCGAGGATTTGATGAGCGGGCATCGTTGGACGTGGTATGGCAAGTACCAGTTCATGCGTATCGACCCGGCCTACCAACCGTTCGGGATATGGCGGATCAGCGTGGCGTAAGGCTGTGGGAGCAAGGCTTGCCCGCGATGAAGTTGACGCGCTCTTCAGGGGAATCGAGGCGCCTGTATCGCGAGCAAGCTTTGCTCCCACAAAGTGAGGATAAATCCCCTCGCCACAAAAAGGCCCCACGACGCAAAAAGACCTTACAAGCCTGTTTCAGCGGCTTTACAGAATTTCTCAGGAGTTGCAAATGGCGAAGAAACCCCGGTCTGCCACCTTTATCAAAGACCCGCTCTGGTACAAGGACGCGGTGATTTATCAGGTCCACGTCAAATCCTATTTCGATTCCAATAACGACGGGATCGGTGACTTTCCCGGATTGATCGAAAAGCTCGACTACATCGCCGATCTGGGCGTCAACACGATCTGGCTGCTGCCGTTCTATCCTTCGCCCAGGCGCGATGATGGCTACGACATCGCCGAGTACCGAGGTGTCAGCCCCGACTACGGCACCATGGCCGATGCGCGGCGTTTCATCGCCGAAGCCCACAAGCGTAATCTGCGGGTGATCACCGAGCTGGTCATCAACCACACCTCCGACCAGCATCCATGGTTCCAGCGCGCGCGCAAAGCCAAGCCGGGTTCGAAGGCGCGGGATTTTTACGTCTGGTCCGACGACGACCACAAGTACGATGGCACGCGGATCATTTTCCTCGACACCGAGAAATCCAACTGGACTTGGGATCCGGTAGCCGGCCAATACTTCTGGCACCGTTTCTATTCCCACCAGCCGGACCTCAACTTCGATAACCCCCAAGTGATCAAAGCCGTACTGTCGGTGATGCGCTACTGGCTGGACATGGGCATCGACGGCCTGCGCCTGGATGCGATCCCGTACCTGATCGAGCGCGACGGCACCAACAACGAGAACCTGCCCGAGACCCACGACGTCCTCAAGCAGATCCGCGCCGAGATCGATGCCAATTACCCCGACCGTATGCTGTTGGCCGAGGCCAACCAGTGGCCGGAAGACACCCAGTTGTACTTCGGCGATGTCGACGCCCAGGGTTTGAACGGTGACGAATGCCACATGGCGTTCCATTTCCCGCTGATGCCGCGCATGTACATGGCGCTGGCCCAGGAAGACCGCTTCCCCATCACCGACATTCTCCGCCAGACCCCGGAAATTCCGGCCAATTGCCAGTGGGCGATTTTCCTGCGCAACCACGATGAGTTGACCCTGGAGATGGTCACCGACAAGGAGCGCGACTACCTGTGGAATTACTACGCGGCCGACCGTCGGGCGCGGATTAACCTGGGGATCCGCCGACGTCTGGCGCCGCTGATGGAGCGCGACCGCCGCCGTGTCGAGTTGCTCAACAGCCTGCTGCTGTCGATGCCCGGCACGCCGACCTTGTACTACGGCGATGAAATCGGCATGGGCGACAACATCTACCTGGGCGACCGCGACGGCGTGCGCACGCCGATGCAGTGGTCGATCGACCGCAACGGTGGTTTCTCCCGCGCCGACCCGGCCAGCCTGGTACTGCCGCCGATCATGGACCCGCAATACGGCTACCAGTCGGTCAACGTCGAGACCCAGGCCGGCGATCCTCATTCATTGCTGAACTGGACCCGGCGGATGCTGGCGGTGCGCAAGCAGTCCAAGGCCTTTGGTCGTGGCACGCTGAAGATGCTCTCGCCAAGCAACCGCCGGATCCTGGCTTATACCCGCGAATACACCGGCCCCGATGGCAAGCACGAAGTCATCCTGTGCGTGGCCAACGTGTCTCGTAGCGCCCAGGCCGCCGAACTGGACCTGTCGGCCTATGCCGGGATGGTCCCGGTGGAAATGCTGGGGGGCAATGCCTTCCCGCCCATCGGCCAGCTGAATTTCCTGCTGACCCTGCCGCCGTATGGGTTCTACTGGTTTGCCCTGGCAACAGAAAACCAGATGCCGAGCTGGCATGTGGAGCCGGCCCAGAGCTTGCCGGACTTCACCACCCTGGTGCTGAAGAAACGCCTGGAAGAACTGCTTGAAGCACCGTCGCGCACCACGCTGGAGCAAACCATCCTGCCGAGCTGGCTGCAGAACCGTCGCTGGTTTGCCGGCAAAGACAGCGCGATCGAGAAGGTCAATATTGTCTATGGCGTGCGTTTCGGCGATCCGCAGCACCCGGTGCTGCTCAGCGAAATCGACGTCACCAGCGCTGGCCAGACACTGCGTTATCAACTGCCCTTCGGTCTGCTGGCCGAAGACCAGGTGGGCGCGGCGTTGCCGCAGCAATTGGCACTGTCTCGGGTTCGCCGGGTTCGTCAGGTCGGTTTGATCACCGATGCGTTCAGCCTGGAAAGTTTCGTGCGGGCGGTTCTGCAAAGTATGCAGGCCAATACGGTGCTGCCTTGCAGCGAAGGCGAGCTGCGGTTTGAACCCACCGAAGGCCTGGCCCCATTGAACTTGGGAGACGAGCCGGAGGTGCGTTACCTGTCCGCCGAGCAGTCCAACAGTTCGGTGGTGGTGGGCGGCAGTCTGGTGCTCAAACTGATCCGCAAAGTGGCGTCGGGCGTACACCCGGAGCTGGAAATGAGTGCCTACCTGACAGCCGCAGGTTTCAGCAATATTTCGCCGCTGCTCGGTTCGGTGATTCGCCGTGACACCGAGGGCGAAGATGCGCTGCTGATGATCGCCCAAGGCTACCTGAGCAATCAGGGCGACGCCTGGGAATGGACCCAGAACAACCTCGAACGCGCCCTGCGTGATGAGCTGGCCGATGCCGTGTCCGAGCAGGAACAGCACTACAACGCCTTGGGCGAACTCAAGGACTTCGCCGGCATGCTCGGCCAGCGCCTGGGGGAAATGCACGAGGTACTGGCTCAGGCCACCGATAACCCGGACTTCGCGCCCCAGGCCACCAACGCCAAGGAGGCCCAGGCCATCGGCAAGGATGTGGCCGCGCAGGTTGAGAACGCCTTGCGCCTGCTCAAGCAGAACCAGGGCCAATTGAACCCGGCGGACCAGGCCTTGGTCGCCCGCTTGCTGGAACACAAGAAGACCGTTCTGGCGCACATCCAGGAACTGGCCGGCAAGGCTGTCGGTGGCTTGCGCATCCGCGTCCACGGCGACCTGCACCTGGGGCAGGTACTGGTGATCAAGGGCGACGCCTACCTGATCGACTTCGAGGGCGAGCCGGCACGACCACTGCATGAGCGCCGCGGCAAGCACAGCCCGTACAAGGACGTCAGCGGCGTGCTGCGCTCCTTCGATTACGCAGCCGCCATGGCGATCCACCTGAACACCGTCGACAGCACCGCCGACGCCGACGCGGCACGGCAACGGGTGGCTGATCGTTATTTGAAAGAGGCCCGTCAGGCATTTGTTGAGGCATATCGGCTGGCGGCAGCTAGTCTTGCCCATGAGTGGAAGGATGCTGAAGGCGAAGACGCCGCACTGGCGTTGTTCGGCCTGGAGAAGGCGGCCTATGAAGTGGCCTATGAAGCCGAGAATCGCCCCGCCTGGCTGCCCGTGCCATTGCACGGTCTGTACGGGTTATTGAGCGGGCTGAAACCCTTTTCCGACTTAGCCGGACCGATTTAGTGGAGAGAATCATGAGTGTCTCGAACAAAGAACCACAGGGGCAGGCCAAAGAGTCGTTGCTGCCGTCCCCCCATGACATCGACGCGCTGGTGCGCGCAGAACATCAGGACCCGTTTTCCATCCTTGGTCCCCACGGCGATGGTGCCGGCGGGCAGTTCATCCGGGCGTACCTGCCCGGCGCCTTGAGCGTGCAAGTGTTGGCCCGCGATGGCGACGAAGTCCTGGGCGATTTGCAGCTCAGCGAAACCCCGGGGCTGTTTGTCGGCCATTTCGACCGCGCCCAACCCTACCTGTTGCGCACCCGCTGGGCCGGCGGTGAGCAGGTGGCCGAAGACCCCTACAGCTTCGGGCCACTGCTGGGGGAAATGGACCTTTATCTGTTTGCCGAAGGCAATCATCGCGACCTCAGTTCCTGTCTGGGGGCGCAGTTGACCACTGTCGATGGCGTCGACGGCGTGCGCTTTGCTGTATGGGCACCGAATGCGCGGCGAGTCTCGGTGGTGGGCGATTTCAACGTCTGGGACGGGCGCCGGCATCCAATGCGCATCCGTTATCCGTCCGGGGTGTGGGAGTTGTTCATCCCGCGGCTTGGCGCGGGCGAGGGTTACAAATATGAAATCCTCGGCGCCCACGGCATTTTGCCGCTCAAGGCTGACCCGGTGGCGCTGGCCACTCAAATGCCGCCGGATACCGCTTCCAAGGTCGCCGCGCCGCTGAAAATCGAGTGGCAGGATGGGCAATGGATGCAAGATCGTCGCGAGCGGCAGTTGCCTGGCGCACCGCTGTCGATCTACGAATTGCACGCCGGCTCCTGGCAGTGCGAAATCGACGAGGCGGGAGAAGTTGCCCGGCAGTACACCTGGCACGAAATGGCCGAACGCCTGATTCCGTACGTCAAGGACCTGGGGTTCACCCACATCGAGCTGATGCCGATCATGGAGCATCCGTTCGGGGGGTCCTGGGGTTACCAGCCGCTTTCACAGTTTGCCCCGACGGCGCGTTTCGGCTCGCCGGACGATTTCGCGGCGTTCGTCAATGCCTGTCACCAGGCCGACATCGGCGTGATTCTCGATTGGGTGCCGGCGCATTTCCCCACCGATACCCACGGTCTGGCCCAGTTCGACGGCACCGCGCTGTACGAATACGGCAACCCGCTGGAAGGCTTTCACCAGGATTGGGACACCCTGATCTACAACCTGGGACGCACCGAAGTCCATGGTTTCATGCTCGCTTCGGCGCTGCATTGGCTGAAGCACTTCCACATCGACGGCCTGCGTGTGGATGCCGTCGCCTCGATGTTGTATCGCGACTATTCACGCAAGGCCGGCGAATGGGTGCCCAATCGCCACGGTGGACGGGAGAACCTGGAAGCCATCGACTTCCTGCGGCACCTCAATGACGTGGTGGCGCTGGAAACCCCCGGTGCGTTGGTTATCGCCGAAGAGTCCACCGCCTGGCCCGGCGTCAGTCAGAGCACGCAACAGGGCGGCCTGGGTTTCGCCTATAAGTGGAACATGGGCTGGATGCACGATTCGCTGCATTACATCCAGCAGGACCCGGTGTACCGCGCCCACCATCACAACGAACTGAGTTTCGGCCTGATGTACGCGTGGTCCGAGCGCTTTGTCCTGCCGATTTCCCATGACGAAGTGGTGCATGGCAAACGCTCGCTGATCGACAAGATGCCGGGCGATCGCTGGCAGAAATTCGCCAACTTGCGGGCCTATCTGAGTTTCATGTGGGGCCATCCCGGCAAGAAGCTTCTGTTCATGGGCTGCGAGTTCGGCCAATGGCGCGAGTGGAACCACGACCAGCAGCTGGACTGGTACCTGTTGCAATACCCGGAGCACCGTGGGGTGCAGAAGCTGGTGAGCGACCTGAACCGTCTCTATCGCGAAGAGCCGGCGCTGCACGATCAGGACGACGCGCCTCAGGGGTTCCAGTGGCTGATTGGTGATGATGCGGTGAACAGCGTCTACGCCTGGTTGCGTTGGAGCAAGGAAGGTCGACCGGTGCTGGTGGTTGCCAACTTCACGCCCGTGCCGCGCGCGGCATACCGCATCGGCGTGCCGTTTGCCGGGCGCTGGGTGGAATTGCTCAACAGTGACGCCGACACCTATGCCGGTTCCAACTACGGCAACAGCGGTGGTGCCTTCACCGAAGAAGTGCCCAGCCATGGCCAGGCGCTGTCGCTGGAACTCAACTTGCCGCCATTGGCGGTGTTGATTCTGCGGCCGGAGGGTTAGGAGCAGCTCCTATCATGCACTAACCCTGTGGGAGCGAGCCTGCTCGCGATGCGGTTGCGATGTTGGATGTGCCGCCTTCATCGCGAGCAGGCTCGCTCCCACCTGGATAGGTGCTCAGCCAGAAGGTTCGTTCAGCGCACCAGGCACGGCTGCTTGTTGTTGAACGTCCAGCCCGGAATCAGATACTGCATTGCAACCGCATCATCCCGCGCGCCAAGCCCCATCCCTTTGTACAGTTCATGAGCCTTGGCCAATTGGTCGGTGTCCAGCTCGATCCCCAGTCCCGGTTTTTTCGGCACCTGCACGCAGCCACCCTGGATCTGCAACGGAGCCTTGGTCAGCCGCTGCCCATCCTGCCAGATCCAGTGCGTGTCGATCGCCGTGATGTCACCCGGTGCGGCCGCAGCTACGTGGGTGAACATCGCCAGGGAAATGTCGAAGTGGTTGTTGGAGTGCGAGCCCCAGGTCAGGCCCCATTCGTTGCACATCTGCGCCACTCGAACCGAACCTTGCATGGTCCAGAAGTGTGGGTCGGCCAGGGGAATGTCCACCGATTGCAAGGTGATGGCATGGCCCATTTCGCGCCAATCGGTGGCGATCATGTTAGTGGCGGTTTTAAGACCGGTGGCGCGGCGGAACTCGGCCATCACCTCACGGCCCGAATAACCGTTCTCGGCACCACAAGGATCTTCGGCGTATGCCAGGACCTTGTGCTGGTCCCGGCAGAGGCGGATGGCCTCCTTGAGTGACCAGGCGCCGTTCGGGTCCAGGGTGATACGTGCCTGAGGGAAGCGTTCGGCCAGGGCGGTGACGGCTTCGATTTCTTCGTCGCCCTTGAGCACGCCGCCCTTGAGCTTGAAGTCCTGGAAGCCGTAACGCGAATGAGCGGCTTCGGCCAGGCGCACCACGGCGTCGGCGTCCAGGGCTTTTTCGTGGCGTACGCGGAACCAGTCGTTGTCGGCGTCCGGTTCGCTGCGGTAGGGCAGGTCAGTTTGCTGGCGATCACCCACATAAAACAGATAACCGAGCATTTTCACTTCATCACGCTGCTGGCCTTCGCCGAGCAGTGCGGCTACCGGTACATCCAGGTGCTGGCCCAGCAGGTCCAGCAACGCCGCTTCCAGGCCGGTGACCGCGTGAATGGTGATGCGCAGGTCGAACGTCTGCAAGCCACGACCACCGGCATCCCGGTCGGCGAAGGCCTGGCGTACGGTGTTGAGAATCTTCTGATAGGTGCCGATGGGGCTGCCGACCACCAGCGAGCGGGCGTCTTCGAGGGTCTGGCGAATGCGCTCGCCGCCGGGCACTTCGCCCACGCCGGTGTGGCCGGCGTTGTCTTTGAGAATGACGATGTTGCGGGTAAAGAACGGGCCATGGGCGCCACTGAGATTCAGCAGCATGCCGTCATGACCGGCCACCGGCACGACCTGCATGCTGGTGATGATGGGGGCTTTGGTGGCTTCTTGGGTCTGCATGTTTTTCCCACTCGTTGTTTTTATGCGGGGCATCGCAGGAGGGCGATGTTGATAGACATCATACAACTTGATTTTTTTATCTTACAAGGGAGGCTGGTCGGTTTTTTGGGATGGTTTGCCTTAAAAAACTCGGAAATACCTTTATTTGCTGGATTTTTTAGCAAGGAAAAGAAACATGGGGAAGATCAGTTTAGCGCTGGCGGAACCGTTCGATGACTGAGATGATTGCACTTGTCATACAAGCTAAGGGGCGTGGAGTTTTTACCTCACGGCCCGCCTGCTCCGTTTCGAGGACCCACGGCCCATGCAACCAGACATCGAGGCAACGCCGCGCAAACGCACCCACAACCTGGCCCATGACCTGGTGGCGAAGCTGAGCCAGAGCATTTTGCTGGGGCAGTTGAAACCGGGGGAAAAACTGCCGTCGGAAGGTGCCATTGTGCAGGCCCATGGTGTCAGCCGCACGGTGGTGCGCGAGGCGATATCCAAGCTGCAGGCCTCGGGGCTGGTGGAAACTCGCCACGGCATCGGCACCTTTGTGCTGGAGCAGACCGGTGAGCCGGGCCTGAGGCTCAATGTCGACACCGCCGCAGGTGTGCGGGGGATCTTGGAACTGCGCCTGGGCCTGGAAACCCAGGCAGCGGCCCTGGCGGCCTTACGGCGCAATGAACGCCAACTGCAGCAGATGCGCCAGGCCCTGGATGATTACCAGCGGTTGCTCAGCAATAACGACAGTTGCGTCGACGCCGACCGGCGCTTTCATTTGCTCATCGCTGAAGCCACGGACAACACCTGTTTTGTCGAAATCATGCAGCACCTGGGCAGTGCGATGATTCCCCGAACCCGGGTGAACGTGGTCGAACGCGGTCAAGCGGACCTGGGGAAACTGGCGCAGTTGGCTAATCTGGAGCACGAGGCCATTTTCAATGCCATCAAACGCCAGGACCCGGACGCCGCCCGCGCCGCCATGTGGCTGCACCTGACCAACAGTCGCGACCGGTTTGGCGCGGGGGCCTGAAGGCTCATCGTCGCCTGACCCACCGCCATCGCGAGCAGGCTCGCTCCCACAGTGGATCGGTGGTGGACGCCAGTCTTGTAATCGCCCGAGATCCCTGTGGGAGCGAGCCTGCTCGCGATGAGGCCGCCAGATCATGCTCAAAACCAGCAGACAAAAAAAACCGGCGCAACCCAGGTTGCGCCGGTGTGTTGCCAGTGGATGTGCGGATGTTCGTGGGTCCGCGCATTCACTGTCGGGCTCTTTGCCGGTTACGCTCGTTCCAGCGCCAAGGCCACGCCTTGACCGCCGCCGATGCACAGCGTGGCGAGGCCTTTCTTGGCATCGCGCTTGATCATTTCATGGAGCAGCGACACCAGCACTCGGCAACCCGAGGCACCGATCGGGTGGCCCAGGGCGATGGCGCCGCCATTGACGTTGACCTTCTCCATGTCCCATTTCAGCTCTCTGGCCACGGCCAGTGACTGGGCGGCGAAGGCTTCGTTGGCTTCGATCAGGTCCAGTTGCTCCAAAGACCAGCCGGCCTTGTCCAGGCAGCGGCGGGTAGCCGACACCGGGCCGATGCCCATGATTGCCGGGTCTACCCCCGCATTGGCATAGGCGCTGATTTTCGCCAGTACCGGCAAGCCCAGTGCCTTGGCTTTTTCCGCGCTCATCAGCAGCACGGCGGCGGCGCCATCGTTCAGCGACGAGGCATTGCCGGCAGTAACGCTGCCGTCCTTTTTGAACGCCGGTTTGAGCTTGCCCAGGGATTCGGCGGTGGTGCCGGCCCGGGGTTGTTCGTCGGTGGCGAAGGCCACAGGATCGCCTTTGCGCTGGGGAATCAGGATCGGCGTGATCTCATCAGCAAACCGGCCACCTTCAATCGCCGCCACGGCCTTCTGCTGGGAAGCGGCGGCAAAGGCGTCCTGCTCCTCGCGGCTGATCTCGTACTTGTCCACCAGGTTCTCGGCGGTGATGCCCATGTGGTAATCGTTGAACGCATCCCACAGACCATCGGTAATCATGCTATCGATCATCTGCGCATGGCCCATGCGCAGGCCAGTGCGGGCAGCCGGCAGTACGTACGGAGCCAGGCTCATGTTTTCCATGCCGCCGGCAATGATCACCTCGGCATCGCCACAGCGGATCGCCTGGGCGCCCAGGTGCAAGGCCTTGAGCCCCGAGCCGCAGACCTTGTTCAGGGTCAGCGCCGGCACCGCGTGGGGCAGGCCAGCGAGGATCGATGCCTGGCGGGCCGGGTTCTGCCCGCTGCCTGCGGTCAACACCTGGCCAAGGATTACCTCATCGACCTGTTCACCCGAAAGCCCCGTCTGTTCCAGCAACCGACGAATCACCGCGGCACCGAGTTGCGGTGCGGGAATGGAGGCCAGCGAACCCTGGAAACTGCCAATGGCGGTACGGGTGGCGGCGACAATCACGACTTCTTGCATCGAATTTCTCCTCACTGGGCAGCGAACTGCATTTCAGGCACGTGGTCCGGCACGATCAGTTTGCCGGCAGTCTTGGCGACGATTTCCTCGACGCTGACGCCTGGGGCACGTTCTTTGAGAATGAAGGCGCCGTCCTGGATTTCCAGGTAGGCCAGGTCAGTCAGCACGCGCTTGATGCAACCGGCACCGGTCAGCGGCAGGCTGCAACGTGACAACAGTTTCGACTCACCGTCCTTGGACGCGTGAGTCATGGTGACGATGATGTTCTCGGCACCTGCCACCAGGTCCATCGCGCCGCCCATGCCCTTGACCAGCTTGCCAGGGATCATCCACGAAGCAATGTTACCTTCCACGTCTACCTCGAAGGCGCCCAGCACGGTCAGGTCGATGTGCCCGCCACGGATCATGGCAAAGGATTCGGCCGAAGAGAAGATCGAGGCGCCAATGCGCGCAGTGACGGTCTGCTTGCCGGCGTTGATCATGTCGGCATCGACCTCGGCTTCGGTAGGGAACGCGCCCATGCCGAGCAGGCCGTTTTCCGACTGCAGCATGACTTCCATGCCTTCGGGGATGTAGTTGGCGACCAGGGTCGGAATGCCGATGCCCAGGTTCACGTAGTAGCCGTCCTGCATTTCGCGGGCGACGCGTTGAGCCATTTGTTCGCGGGAAAGTGCCATGTTGTTATTCCTTCATTCGAGCCGGGGGCAGGGGATCACTTACGCACGGTGCGCTGTTCGATGCGCTTTTCGAAGGTGCCGCAAATGATCCGGTCGACGTAGATGCCTGGGGTATGGATCTGCGTCGGGTCCAGCTCGCCCGGTTCGACGATTTCTTCGACTTCAACCACGGTGATCTTGCCGGCTGTGGCCGCCAACGGGTTGAAATTCTGGGCGGTATGGCGATAGACCACGTTGCCGAAATGGTCGGCTTTCCAGCCTTTGACGATGGCGAAGTCGCCGGTGATGGATTCTTCCATCAGGTACTGGCGGCCATGGAATTCACGCACTTCCTTGCCTTCGGCCACTGGCGTGCCGACCCCGGTGGCGGTGAAGAAGGCCGGAATGCCCGCGCCGCCGGCGCGCATTTTTTCGGCGAGGGTGCCTTGCGGGGTGAGCACGACTTCGATTTCGCCGCTCAGCAGCTGCTTTTCGAAAAGAGCGTTTTCGCCGACGTAAGAGGCAACCACCTTGCGGATCTGCCGATCTTCCAGCAATACACCCAGACCGAAACCGTCGACGCCGCAGTTATTGGAAACCACGGTGAGGTCGCGGATACCCTTGCGCTTGATCTCGGCGATCAGGTTCTCCGGGATGCCGCAGAGGCCGAAGCCGCCAGCGATCACCGTCATGCCGTCTTGCAAGCCTTCCAGCGCTTCTTCGTAGCTACTCACACGTTTGTCGAAACCTGCCATAGACACCTCTTTTATTCTTGATGGGGTCGCAATGAAACGCAGTGTTGCGCCAAGTCATATATTTGTTAAGTTGATTTTTAGGTTGGATTGATTGATAAAACTCACTAATTGCCGATATCCGTTTGCGGCTTGAAACTGACCGCTTGCCGCCGGGAGCACAGCGACCCATGACCCTCAAGCAAATCCGCGCTTTTCTCGCCGTGGCCCAAAGCCTGAGCTTCGCCGTGGCCTGCGAGCGGCTGCACCTGTCCCAGTCGGCCCTGAGCCTGACCATCAAGGCCTTGGAAGAAGGCTTGGGCGGGCGTCTGTTCAGTCGCAATACTCGCAACGTGGCGCTGACGCCTGAAGGCGAATCGCTGCTGCCCCTGGCCCGGCGCCTGGTTGCCGATTGGGACAACGCCGAGGATGAAATGCGCCAACGCTTCACCTTGCAACGCGGCCGCGTCACCTTGGCGGCAATGCCGTCCTTTGCCGGCAACCTGCTGCCGCCGATCCTCAAGACCTTCCGCGCCCGCTATCCGAATGTCAACGTCACGGTCAACGATGTGATCAACGAACAGGTGCTGGAAATGGTTCGTGATCGGCACGTTGAACTGGGGGTCGCGTTCGAGCCGATGCAGAGCTCGTCGCTGGCCTTTACCCCGTTGTATCTGGACCGCTTTGTCGCGGTGGTGCCGCTGGACTCGCCACTGGCGCAGCGCCGTGAGATCCAGTGGCAGACGCTGCTGGAGCAGCCGTTTATCACGCTGCAAAGGCCCTCCACTGTGCGGGTGATGCTGGAGGAGCATTTGCAAAACCGAGGCATGAAACTGCCGGTGGAATTCGAGAGCCATCAGTTGGCGACAGTTGGACGGATGGTCGCCAGCGGGTTGGGGGTGAGTGCGGTCCCGGCGCTGTGTGTCGGGCAGATGCATGAGCTGGGCGCCCGCTGCATCACCCTCAGCGATCCAGTGATAGAACGGGCCATCGGTGTGCTGACCAAGCCGGGGCATGAACTGTCGGCGGCGGCGCAGGCGTTGTTCGATACGCTCAGGGATCAGGACATCGGTGCGCAGTTGACCACGCGGTAAACCACGGTTCCCTTGTGGGAGCGAGCCTGCTCGCGATAGCGGCGGCACATCCAGCATAGAGGCTAGTTGAACCAGCGCAATCGCGAGCAGGCTCGCTCCCACAGGGGGGCTGCGGTGCTGTTAGAACTGGCGTTGAGTCAGCAGCGGCAGCAGTTGCTCACAAGGCTCTTCAAGCTTGAGATCCAGCAACTCGTCGGCCCGTGTCTTGCCCCGGTTGATCGCCAGCAGCGGCTTGCCCCGTTCCTTGATCGCCCGGCACAGGCGAAACGCCGACCACGCCATCAGCGAGGAGCCCACCACCAGCAGGCCGTCCGCCTGTTCGACGGCTTGCATGGCGCGAGTGGCGGTGACGGCGGCGACGTTTTCGCCGAAAAACACCACGTCGGGTTTCAAGCGCTCGCCGTCGCAATGAGGGCAGCGGGGCACCTGGAAGCGCGCCTCGAACGCGGCATCCAGCAGGGTATCGCCGTCCGGCGCCTGAACCGCGTCGACACCGGCCAGGTAAGGATTCTGCGCTTGCATCAACAGCTGGATCTGCTGGCGCTCACTGTGCTGCTCGCAATCGAGGCACACCACCCGATGCAGGCTTCCGTGAAGTTCGATTACGTCGTGGCTGCCAGCCTGGTCATGCAGGGTGTCGACATTCTGGGTGATTAGGCCGCTGATGCGTTGGTGCGCCTGCAACATCGCCAACGCCTCGTGGGCCACGTTCGGCCGGGCCTGATGGACCCGCGGCCAGCCCAGCATCGCCCGCGCCCAGTAGCGCCGCCGTGCTTCGGGTTTGGCGAGAAACTCCTGGTACATCATGGGTTGCCGACCCCGTCGCACACCCTCGCTGTCCCGGTAGTCGGGAATGCCCGAAGGGGTGCTGATGCCGGCACCGGTGAGCACCAGAAAACGGCGCCCGGCCATATGCTCCAGCAATTGATCGATCGGTTGACGGTGAAAGTCGTCGGGCATAGAGGTCGCTCCGCTGGCCTGGAGTCGTTGAGGTTAGCATCGTGGTTCGTCGAGAGGGCGGTGGGAATGCCTTTCGTCGCACAGCGTTGTTGTTTCTTCAAACTTTCCCCGGTTGCGCGACATCCACCTCTATGAACGGCACTCAAAACTGTCGTGTTGCAATGCTGTGTCGACCCCAAGCGCTGAGTGTGAAAAATGCTGCCGCTGACGTGCTTCGGCATTTAACGCACCGAGAAGAGGAGGCGTATGAAACAGACCACCGGTGAAGTACGGGCCATCAATCGACAGAGAGCAATGGTCGGTGTGTACGTCGAGGAGGAAGACAACCACACAGTCCTTGAGCTCGATTCCGCCAACGACATCGATATTGGTGACGTCATGGAGTGGGACAGTGGCAAGGCCTTGGGCACCCAGTCTTATCGCAACCTGACCAAAGGCTGGACCGCCGAGGTTTATGTGGCGAACCATGGCGTTGCGGCGGCGAACCTTGAGGTTCAATTGCTGGTGTGATCCTGACGACAGCTTTAAAACCGGAACCCAGGAGAACGAACATGAGCGAGTTAAAGTGCGGTTGCCCCGATTGCCAATGCGATGTGGACCCGCAACAGGTGTTCAATCGCGATGGCGAGGCCTATTGCAGTCAAGCCTGCGCCGACCAACATCCAAACGGTGAACCTTGTCCGGCACCGGATTGCCATTGCGAACGCAGCGGCAAGAATGGCGGGCCAGACATGGATGGCAATTAACGGGATGAAGCGCTGGAGGACACCTTTGCGCCCAGCTATCCCATTTCATCCTGAATATAAACCGAGATTGCGGCCCGCTAACGATGGGTATCGCTCAAGTTGAGTAGTTGAATTCATTATTGGGCGTCATTTCTTTGAAAGGCCGTTGTAACTCGACGCCGCAGTGAGAGTGTGGGATTGCATGAGCCGTTCGTCGCTGTTTTCAAGATGTGTTTAAAACCTTGTCGGCGCCAGACTTTCAGATTGTTAGGAGTCAGCAGGTTCGCAACATCAACTAACGAGGTGAATGAAATGGCTAACACAGGAAATAAGAATCCTGGCAATTTCGCTAACGATCGTGAAAAGGCATCGCAAGCGGGGAAGAAGGGCGGCCACGTGTCAGGTGGTAACTTCGCGAATGATCCGCAGCGCGCATCCGAGGCCGGGCGCAAGGGGGGGCAAGCTTCGGGCGGCAATTTTGCCAATGACCCGGAACGAGCCGCCGCCGCCGGCCGAAAAGGTGGCCAAGCCTCGGGTGGCAATTTTGCCAAAGACCCTGAGCGGGCCTCCGAGGCCGGTCGAAAGGGCGGTCAGGCATCCGGCGACAACGTTACCAGCGACCGCTAGACAGTTTCCGAAACAAGTCAAAAAGGCCCTGGAAACAGCCAGGATCATGGGCGCAACTCTGAATACTCAATGACGTTACGGGCCCTGTGTTAATCGCATGGGGCCTGTCGGATTTATATACAACGGGATCGCGGCAAGGAATGTCTTCAAGCGTGAGGGGAGGGTAAGTTGTTCAGTTACCTGGCATTTCTGCAAGTGCGCCTTACCGATTACCGTTCGTCTCGTTTATTAAATAAAAGATAAATTTTAACTGTTTAACTTCTTCAGATTTTCTGTGGGCCTGCTCCCGGCAGTGTCCCTTTGGCTTGTGTCCTGAACGAGGAGTTTCATCATGTTCTTACATAACAAAAGACTGCAGTACACCGTACGTGTCGCCGAGCCTAACCCAGGGCTGGCTAATCTGTTGCTTGAACAGTTCGGCGGTGCCCAGGGCGAGTTGGCGGCGGCGTCGCGCTACTTCACCCAGGCCCTGTCCGAGGATGATCCCGGCCGCAAGGATTTGTTGATGGACATTGCCACCGAAGAGCTCAGTCATCTGGAGGTGATCGGCTCGATCATCGTGATGCTCAATAAAGGCGCCAAGGGCCGAATGGCCGAGGGTGTGGAAAAGGAAGGCCAGCTGTACCGGGACATCAACGGTGCCGGCAACGACTCTCACATCACCAGCCTGCTTTATGGCGCCGGTTCCCCGCTGACCAATTCGGCCGGTGTACCTTGGACAGCCGCTTACGTCGACACCATAGGTGAGCCGACAGCGGACATGCGGTCCAACATCGCCGCCGAGGCACGGGCGAAAATCATCTATGAGCGCCTGATGAATCTCACCGATGATCCTGGGGTAAAAGAAGCGCTGGGCTTTTTGATGACCCGTGAAATCGCGCACCAGATGTCCTTCGAGAAAGCCCTGCACTCGATCCAGCCGAATTTCCCTCAAGGTAAACTGCCAGGCATGCCAGAGTTCACCAACGTGTACTTCAACATGTCCCAAGGCGAGCCTTCGGTGCGTGGCCCATGGAACCAGGGCGATGAGTGGGAATTCGTCGAGAACCCAACGCCGGCGGTGGATGGCGGCGATGGTCTGGCGAGTGTGCAACTGAGCAAGAAAGACGAAGCGCTGCTGATGGACATGAAGGCGCGGACCATGTCCAACCCGGAAAGCGACCCCATGACAGGTGCCGACTTGGGTTCAGGGATGCAAGGTGACAAACTGTAGGAAACCGGCGAGGGGGCCTGGCTCCTTCGCCTGAAAATTGCGTTTGAGCGGACCCCTCGTTGGGGGAACGATCAGACATGACCTGGCGCAAAACCAGTAAGGATATTCGATGGACCAGCCCACCTCCCGGATCCGATCGCCCTGGCGTACCTGGCTGGATCCTGTGCAAAACAACCTGCTGCTGGGGGTAAGCTTCTGGCTGGGGCTGGCGGTGATCGCCGCGCTGTTGCTCTACAGCGGTTACAACGCATTGGTGGGGGCCGACCGGCACAACCTGGGCTACGCCGTTCTGGGCGGCACCGCCGGTTTCGCCGCCACGGCGCTGGGCGCGTTGATGGCGGTGGTGCTGCGTGATATCTCCTCGCGGACCCAGGACATCATGCTCGGTTTTGCCGCGGGCATGATGCTCGCCGCCAGTTCGTTTTCGCTGATCCTGCCGGGTATCGAAGCGGCACAAAGTATCGTGGGCAATCAACTGCTCGCCGCGTTTGTCGTTGTGGTCGGCCTGGGTCTGGGCGTGCTCCTGATGATCGGCCTTGACCGTTTCGTGCCCCACGAACATGAAGTGAGTGGCCGGCGCGGTCCGCAATCGGAACGCATCAACCGTGTCTGGTTGTTCGTGCTCGCCATCACCTTGCACAATTTGCCCGAGGGCATGGCCATCGGCGTCAGTTTTGCTAACGGTGATCTGCGGGTCGGCATGCCCCTGACCACTGCCATTGCGATCCAGGACATCCCCGAAGGGCTTGCCATCGCCATGGCGCTGCGAGTCACCGGGATCAGTGCGCTGCGTGCCGCGCTGATCGCGGTGGGCTCGGGGCTGATGGAGCCACTGGGCGCGGTGATCGGGCTGGGCATGTCTTCGGGCGTGGCCGTGGCGTATCCCATTAGCCTGGGGCTGGCGGCGGGGGCCATGATCTTCGTGGTGTCCCACGAAGTGATTCCGGAAACCCACCGCAACGGCCACGAAACGCCAGCCACGCTGGGGTTGATGATGGGGTTTGCGGTGATGATGTTCCTCGACACGGCACTGGGTTAGCAGGCCGTCGAGCACTGAACCACGAAGGGTATCAGCAGGATCGAAATCGGGCCTGGCGAATGCGCCAGGGCCCGATTTTTTTGTGCCCGCAGACAAACCAGCGGCCTGTGATACCGCACGGCGTCCCGCAGTGAAACTCGTTTGAACTACGCCTCAACCTGCTCCGTCATCTGTACTGAGAGGCACGTAGTCGGGCACCCCTCGGGGCTTCCCGGTATCGAGTATTCATCACGGAGGCGATGGGCAGACATGACTATCCCGGACAACAACCCCGAGCGAGAAAACGGCACGTCGGGCCAGGCCCGACCCGAGGATCACCTGAACCACATCAAGGAGGACGTGAGCGAGGCCATAGGCAGCGCTCGTGAGCAGGCCGATGCGCATTTCGGCCAATACCGCGATACGGCAGCGGATCAGATCGATGCACTGGCGCGTGGTGCCAAGTCAGCCGTGTCGGAAATCGAAGCCAACGACACCCTGGGCCTGTCCCACTATCTGGCAGACATGGCCGATTCGATGAGCGGCCTGTCCAGCAAATTACGCCACATGAGCGCCGAGCAATTGCTGCACGATGGTTCTCGACTGGCTCGGGAAAACCCGGGTCTGTTCCTGGTCGGCAGCGTAGCGGTGGGGTTTGGCCTGTCGCGGTTTCTGAAGGCCGGCAGCTCGCCTGTCCCGGCCGAAGTAGTCGATCCCGCCGCCGGCCACTCAAGCCCGCCAAGCGGAGGATTTGCCGCCCGTGGACCCTTTGATCCGAACCCGGATCCTATCGCACCGGGCGTCAATTCTGCCGGCGGCCACGCCACCGCCAGCACTCCCGCTGCGTCCGGCACCCAGGACCAGCCCAGTGATGCCACTACCGGCTCGTTGCCCGGTTCGGCCAATACCCGAGGAGAATTGCAATGAACCGACCAGACCCAGATATTCAGCGTCCCGTCGGGACGTCGGTGCCCGATCACGATGCGTCGGTGATGGGGCTGTTAAAGCAATTGACCCACGAAGTCCCCTCGCTTTTTACCAAGGAGCTGGCACTGGCCAAGGCCGAATTCCAAGCGAGCCTGAACACTTTGAAAGCGGGTATCGCCGGGGTAGCCGGTGGCGCGATGGTGCTGCTGGCCGGTTTTATCATCCTGCTGATGGCGGTGGTCTATGGCTTGAGCACGATCATGCAGCCCTGGCTCGCGGCGTTGATCGTCGGCGCAGTGGTCATGATCATTGGTTTCATCATGGTGCAGTCGGGCAAGAAGCAATTCGAACCGTCCCACTTCAAGCCTGAGCGAACGCTCGATGCGTTGAACAAAGACCAGGAAGCCCTGCGGAGGAAAGTCTCATGAAGGATGAATTCAAAACCGAATCCCAGAAGAGCCCGGAAACCATCGAGCGCGAGATCGACGAGCAACGGGCCCACATCAGCCATATCGTCGACGCCCTGGGCAGCAAGTTCACGCCGGGGCAGATGCTCGACCAGGCGCTGACCCTGGCCAAAGGCAACGGGTCGCAGTTTTTTGGCAACCTGGGTACCACCGTGCGCAACAACCCAGTGCCCACCGTGCTGACCACCGTGGGGCTGTGCTGGCTGATGCTGGGTCAGAACCGTCCGCCACGGGTCGGTTATCGCGTCGGGCCGGACCAGGATGCCAGCGGCTGGAGCGAAGGGCTTGCCGGTGGCCTGGACAGTGCCAAGGAGCATCTGCACAGCACCACCGACTCGTTGCGCGACGGGTTTCATCATCTCAAGGACAAGGCTTCGCATCTGGCCGACGGTTTGGGCGCCAGCGCCAGCCATGCCCGGAGCAAAGCTCACGAGACGGGTGAGCGCGTGGCCCATGGCTCGCAGGACCTGGGTGATCAATTCAGCCGTCTGCTCAAGGAGCAACCGTTGATGATGGCGGCCGCGGGAATCGCGCTGGGCGCCATGCTCGGCGCCGCACTGCCCAGTACTGCCACTGAGCAGCGGGTGATGGGCAAGACCAGCGCCGATCTGGCCGACAAGGCCAGGCAAGCGGCACGCGAGGGGTATGCAACGGTGCGCGATAGCGTGAGCAAGACCACCGAGCATCGTGACGAAACTTCACCGCGTGCTCAGGCGCGTTCCGGTACGGACCTGTCTGAGGGGCTGGGCACGTCTTAAGTTGAACGCGGTCCACGGCGCAGGGCCGGCAACGCCTGCGCCGGGTGCCTGTCGAGCCTGACAGTAGCCAAAGTCCGGTGACCGGTATTTCATGGCTCCATCGTCAACGTTCCGGGGAGACTGCACATGAAGCACCGGGTCAGGTTTTCGGGCCATCTGATCTTCATCGGATTTGGCTCCATTACCCGGGCCACGCTGCCGCTGCTGTTGCGGCAGGATCACGTCCCGGTCAATCAGATCACGGTCATTGCGCCCGTGATCGAGAAAAATATCTGGTTCAAGGAGCGGGGCATTTGCTTTGTCCGCAAAGCGCTGACTGAACACACCTTCACGCAGACCCTGGACCGCTTCATCAAACCTGGCGACTTCATCGTCAACCTGTCGGTGGAAGTCAGTTCGCTGGCCCTGATGACTTATGCCTTCGGCAAGGGCGCGCTGTACCTGGATACCTGCATTGAGCCTTGGGCCGGCGGCTACGATGACCCTTCATTGGATTTATCGCATCGCACCAATTACGCGTTGCGCTACCAGATGCTGGGCCTGCGCAAAAAACTGGGCCATGGCCCGACCGCCGTCGTGGCCCATGGCGCCAACCCCGGTTTGATCACTCATCTGCTCAAGGCTGGCCTGGTGGAACTGGCCGTGCAATTGAACCATCGCTTGCCACAGAACCGCGAAGGCGTGGACTGGGCCAGGCTGTGCATGGAGACCGGCATCAAGGTGATTCATTTTGCCGAGCGCGACACTCAGCGCTCCAGCCGCCTCAAGCAGGACGATGAGTTCGTCAATACGTGGTCGGTGGAAGGCTTGATCAGCGAGGGCCACCAACCGGCCGAGTTGGGCTGGGGCACCCACGAGCGCACCTGGCCAACGTCTGCCAGGCGCCACCGCTTCGGCAGTCGCAATGCCATCTACCTCGAGCGCCCGAGCGCCACTGTGCCGGTCAAGACCTGGACACCGTTGGGCGGGCCGTGCCTGGGGCTGATGATCACCCATCACGAAACCGCCTCTACAGCGGATCTGCTAACACTCAAGGACCAGCAGAAACTGATCTATCGCCCCACACTGCATTACGCCTATCACCCGTGCAACGATGCTTTGCTGTCGATCCATGAGTTGATTGGTCGAGGCTGGCAGAGCCAACAGCAGCAACGGATTCTCAACGGTGAAATCGACAGCATCGGAGCCGATGCGCTGGGCGTCTTGCTGATGGGGCATGAACTCAATGCCTACTGGTTCGGCTCGGTATTGACCATCGATGAAGCCCGGGCGCTCTTGCCCTTCAACAATGCCACCAGTTTGCAAGTGGCGGCGGGGGTTTTGTCGGGGATTGTCTGGGCGGTGGAAAACCCGGATCGCGGCATCGTCGAGCCAGAGCACATGGACTACGAACGTGTGCTGGAAGTGGCCAGGCCTTACCTCGGTACCTTGGTGGGCAAGCAGACCGACTGGAGACCGACCGGCGCGGTGCACACGTGTTCCCTGGACGGGGCGGCGGATGATTGGCAGTTCGAGCATTTCACGCGGTTTTGAGCCGCCATCGCGAGCAGGCTCGCTCCCACATGGGTTGTGTGTATTCCTTCTAAGCCCGTGTTCCTCGCGACCTATACTCAACCCCGTGGATGACTTGACCTCGGGATGGCGCAATCGTGCGGCGTTCACTGATGCTGGCCGTTTTGTTGGTTCTGGCGGGGTGCGCCACGTCGCCGCGCGAGCAGCAGGTCGCCACCGTGGCGGTTTCCCAGGACACCTGGCGGCAGGTTGACCGGCAGATCCTCGCCGCGTCGAAAAGCGCTATCGAACAGGCCGGGCTCTACGCTCGTGGTTCGATGGAGCATTGGCGCCGGCTCGTGTATGAACGGACCGAGATTCAATTCATCCCCTGGTTCAGCAGCTACTGGACCCAGGAATGGCTGGCGGTGAAGGTCAGTTGGTATGCCGCCAGTGCCGAAGGCGAAGAGGACTCCGCGGCCAGACGTCTGGCGGTTTATCTGCAAGAGCAGTACCGCGAGCAGGTGCTGGCACCTGTGGCGGTGGAAATCGACCCCGAGGCGATCAGGGCCAACGCGACGGGCTACTACGTGCGCCTGCTCAATCAACAGGTCCAAGTGATTGCCCGCCAGCACCGAATCCCGCCGGAGCTGATGAGTCGGCGCCTGCACGGCATTCCTGCCATCAGCCTGGGGCCGCCAGCGGCGCGTAACGCCTCGTTGTATGAGATGGCGCATACCGAGCCCCTCAATACATTGCCGGCGTACGCCGCGCTGATCGACCACGTCAACAAAGCCGCCGTGACAGGTTCGGGGCCATCGGATGCGGTGATCGCCACGGTGGCACAACGCACCAGTGAAAAAATCGAAGCGCAATTCGCCACGCGAGGTGCGGCCGGGGCGGCGGCAGCCGTGGCCGGGAAAGCGGCGGGGGCGTTGATCTCAGTTGGCGTGGCGGGGATTCGCGCGATCATTCATGAGGGCGAGCGTCCGGAAATGGAGACTCAAATCCGCAAGAGCCTCAGCGCAGCGTTCGACGAAGCCTGGTTCCAGTCGCTCAAGCATCCCCTCAGCGGGGTGATGGCACCGGTGTACTACCTGGCCGAGGAAATCGAAGGCAGCCTGGTGGCGGCGGACCTGGCCAATCGCGCGGTGGAGTTGCCAGCCATCAAACCGTGACGGACGGTTCATTCTGCCCCGAGGGTGACGCGGCAACCCTTGCGATGACGGATCTGTTCGTCCGAGGGCCGCTCCTTGATGAATTCGAAGCGCGGCTCTCCTTCGCTGTAGATCACCAGCCAGCCCCATTCCAGCTCACTTTCATCTTGACCGGGTCTGGGGGGCGAGGCCCACCAGGGTTCCTTCTGCATGATCTGTCGCATCGATGTCTCCTGCCGATTGATCCCTTCAACTATAGACCGCTCGATTGGATGACAAGCGCCCATGAAATCTCTTGAATTCTGTGGGAGCAAGGCTTGCCCGCGAAGCAGGCGATTCGGTTCCAGAAAGACCGCGTGAGCTTGATCGCGAGCAAGCTTTGCTCCCACGGATCGCCTCGCAACAGATGTTGCTGGTCTATTGAGTGTGCTCTGATCGCACCCATCAGCGTCTAGCGTCTGTATCCCCGCACTCGAACGGGGAATGATTGGACCCATGCGCATATGCAAGCATTGTTGAACGAGATCCTCGATGCGGTTCGCCCCCTGATCGGTCAGGGCAAGGTGGCCGACTACATTCCCGCCCTTGGCACCGTTGCGGCCAACCAGTTGGGCATTGCCGTCTACGGCAACGATGGCGAAATGTATTGCTCAGGTGACGCTGAAACGCCGTTTTCGGTGCAGAGTATTTCCAAGGTTTTCAGCCTGGTGCAGGCCATCGGCCATTCCGGCGAGGCAATCTGGGAGCGTTTGGGCCATGAGCCCTCCGGCCAGCCCTTCAATTCTCTGGTGCAGCTGGAATTTGAACGCGGTCGGCCGCGCAACCCGTTCATCAACGCCGGCGCCTTGGTGATCTGCGACATCAATCAGTCGCGTTTTGCCGCGCCAGCGCTTTCGATGCGTGATTTCGTACGGCGCCTGTCGGGCAATCCACAAGTCATGGTGGACGGCAAGGTCGCTGAGTCGGAATACCAGCACCGCGCCCGCAATGCGGCGATGGCCTACCTGATGCAGTCCTTCGGTAATTTTCATAACGACGTGGAAGCGGTGCTGCGCAGCTATTTCAGTCACTGCGCGTTGCGCATGAGCTGCATCGATCTGGCCCGGGCGTTCTGCTTCCTGGCCAACGACGGCTTCTGCAAGCACAGCGGCGAACAGATCCTGAGCGCCCGCCAGACCCAGCAGGTCAACTCCATCATGGCCACCAGCGGGCTGTACGATGAAGCCGGCAATTTTGCCTATCGCGTTGGCCTGCCGGGCAAGAGCGGGGTGGGTGGCGGGATTGTTGCCGTGGTGCCGGGGCGTTTTACGGTGTGCGTCTGGTCGCCGGAACTCAATGTCGCGGGCAATTCCCTGGCAGGCATGGCGGCGCTGGAATTGCTCAGCCAACGGATCGGCTGGTCGGTGTTCTAACGCCCAAAAAAAGGGCCCGTTCCAATCAGGAACGGGCCCTTTGTTTTAAGCGCGATCAGCAGAGGCGGTCGATGACCCGAACTTCAGATGTGTTCTGCATCGACTGCCACGCCTGGGTCAGCGTTTGCAGCACGCGACCCATGAAGTCTTTGTCGGCCGCGGCCTTCTTGCCGACGTAGCCCTGGCCACGACGGTACATCTTCAACCGGGCACACAGGTCCTGCTGATTCTTCTCGAATTCGTCTTCCTGGGTGAACGGCGACAGGCAGTCCATATGGACCTGGCCATTCTTGCTGATCCACAGGATATGGCTGTCCAGGGTGTCTTTGTGTGCTGCGAACATGCGAGCCAGTTCATCAATAGATGGTTGATTATTCAGATTCATGTGTAAGCCCCTTGACCATTTGGTTGATCTGTCTGGTGGTTCGCAAAAACTTCGCTTCTTTCGGTAAGTGCCTGTCCAGTGCTGCATGGCTAGCACCGAAACCAGGCCGTCAGCACCCGGCCGTCTGACTTCGACGGGGTCGTGCATCGGTTGTGTAGTGTTATCGAAGGGCTGCTACGCAAATGCGCTACAACGAAGAGAAACAGCGAAGAACCTTCAGGCATTGTCAACTTTCGAGGGTCGACCACGCGCGTCATGAGGATCGTCGCCGACGTTTCTCGTCCTTGTCACCGGACGGTCATGCCAGGTCAGCACCTTCAATCTGCCTTGTGGGCAGTCCCTTATCCAAAAAACAGCTCGGCGGTCAGACGAGCTTGCTCAAGCATTTACCTGTACTCCCGATCGGGGAGACGTCTGCATCATGCAAGGCCAAATCGGAGGCGTCAACGGTTTTGTAGTGATTATTTTTGGTCACTACATATTGTCGGACAAAATGGTTTTGTTATGAAAATTCTGGATCAGGGCAGATATCCCTGTGGGAGCGAGCCTGCTCGCGATGGCGGTGTATCAGTCGGTATCCATGGTGACTAACATAACGCTATCGCGAGCAGGCTCGCTCCCACAGGGCGACGCGTCGAACATGTATTTATCAGGTCGTCTTGGCTTTGCTCGCCTTGCGAGGTGTACCGCTGGCCTTGCGCTTGGCCGGCTTGCGTTTGCTTTTCCATGGGGTGGCCCCACGGCCGGCAGGGCTGGCCGGGCCGTTGATGGTCAGGCTCATGCCCTGGCAGCGGGCGATGTGTTTGCTCATCCAGGCGGCCTGGCGGGTCACGAACTCTTCCAGGCTCATCTCTCCGCTTTGCACCATGTCCAGCGCCTGCTCCCAGATGGCGGTAGTGCCTGGATCGGCGATGGCGCGGGGCACCGCATCGATCAGGCTGAAGGCCGCCGGTGTGGCGGACAGGGCCTTGCCGTTTTTCACCAGGTAACCCCGGTCGAGCAGGCCCTGGATGATCGAGGCCCGGGTCGCTTCGGTGCCGATGCCGGTGGTGTCCTTGAGCTTTTGCTTGAGCAGCGGATCCTCCACCAGCCGGGCAACGTTCTTCATCGCCTTGATCAGGTCGCCCTCGGTGAACGGTTTGGGGGGCTGGGTCCACAGGTCCTTGAGTTTGACCTCGTCCACGGCGCAGTCGCGACCTTCGACCAGGGCCGGCAAGGTTTGTGGTGCCGGTGCTTCACGGCCTCGTGCCGGAGCCAGCGCTTCGGGCAGGGCGCGTTTCCAGCCGGGTTCGACGATTTGCTTGCCAACGGCCCGCAATGCCTGGGCGGCGCAGTCGAAGTCGGCCTGGGTCCGGTCGTATTCGTGGTTGGGCAGGAACTGCGCCAGATACCGCGCCCGTATCAGCGTATAGACGGCCCGCTGCTTGCCGGCGAGCTTGTCGAGGTTCTTCGCCGCAGCGGTAGGGATGATGCCGTGGTGGGCGCTGACCTTGGCGTCGTTCCAGGCCCGGGATTTGCGTTGGGGCTGCAAGTGCTCGCGCAGCGGCGCCAGACCCGGGTCGGCCTGGGCGAGGGCGGCGAGGATGGCCGCAGCTTCGCTGTGCTGGCTCAAAGGCAGGAAACCGCAATCGCTGCGCGGATAGGTAATGAGCTTGTAGGTCTCATAGAGCGACTGGGCAATGTCCAGGGTTTCCTGGGCGCCGAGGCCGAGTTTCTTCGAGCAGACTTCCTGCAGGGTGCCCAGGTCGAACGGCAACGGCGCCGCTTCGCGCAAGCGCTCGGTGCGCACTTTCATCACCCGGGCGGTGGCAGCGTTGCCCATGGCTTGGGCGGCGTCCTGGGCGAGGGCCTGGTTCAAACAACGTTCCTGATCGTCGCAGGCATCCGGGTCGGCGCGCCACTGGGCGGTGAACACAGTGCCGTCGTGGCGCAGTTGCACGTCGATGGCCCAATAGGCGACCGGTACGAAATCCGCGATGCTGCGGTCGCGATCCACCACCAGGCGCAGGGTGGGGGTCTGCACGCGGCCCACCGGCAGCACGCCCTGATAACCGGACTGACGCCCCAGCAGCGTGAACAGGCGGCTCATGTTCATGCCGATCAGCCAGTCGGCCCGGGAGCGGCCGAGGGCCGAATGGTAGAGGTTGAAGGTTTCGGCGCCCGGCTTGAGTGCGGCCAGGGCCTTGCGGATCGACGCTTCGTCCAGGGCCGACAGCCACAGACGCTGGATCGGTCCACGGTAGCGGCAATGCTCCACCAGTTCCCGGGCAATCATTTCGCCTTCACGGTCGGCGTCGGTGGCGATGACCAGCGTCTTGGCTTCCCCCAACAGGCGCTTGACCGCCTTGTACTGGCCCGCGGTTTTCGGCTTGACCGTCATTTTCCACTGCGTCGGCACGATAGGCAGGTCTGCCAGTACCCAGCGCTTGTAGCGGGCATCGTAGGCGTCGGGCGGGGCGGTCTCCAGCAGATGGCCGATGCACCAGGTGACTGTGATGTTCGCGCCCAGCCAGCAACCGTCACCGCGGCGCGTGGCACCAAGCACGGCAGCGATGTCTTTGGCCTGGGACGGTTTTTCACACAGGTACAGCTGCATAGCGCCCTTTTCCTAAGCAGATTTCATGGGGCTGTAGCATGGTCATGGATGGGCGTCGGAGCAAGTTTTATCTGTATGGATATACAGATAAAACGTTGCGATGCGTTGCTCCAGGGCGGTTATCGCAACGTTTGGCGGTGTATTTGCACGCAGAATGAATTTCTCGCAAGGGCATCGCTCATAACTTGCAGAGCGGTTGAAACCGCAAAGAACGTTTATGGGGTCAAGGAGAGTCACTTACATGAATTCGATGCCAAAGGGCAACGGACAGGCGGCCGCGCGTTTGATTCTCGTCGTTGAAGATGATCAGACCATTCTGGAGTTCCTGTGTGAGATCCTGCAAGACGAGGGCTTTGCCGTGGAGCCCCGGGAAAGCGCCGACGCGGCGCTGGAATTCCTCAAGCAGAGCGCTGACGATGTGGACTTGTTACTCACCGATATCACCATGCCCGGCAAACTGAACGGCGCGGACCTGGCCAATTTGACCGGCGACCGGTGGCCACAGATACCCTTGTTGATCATGTCCGGTTTCGAAACCCCGGAAAGCGCCGGGATCAAGCATCATGCCTCGTTCATCGCCAAGCCTTGGGCGCTGGGGCAGATGCTGGATCTGGTGGAGAGCACGGTGAAAAATCACTCTGTGCATTGAGCAATGCCAAGAGGGTGAGGTGGCAGGCCTGGGACTGTGCATGTTTGGGTTGCAAGCGGCGATGCGCTCCATGACAATGCGAGTCATTATCAGTCGCGAATTATTCCATTGCCATGCCCGCCAACGATCTGTCCTTACGCAGTGCCGTCGACGTTCTGTACAGTGATCATCACAGTTGGCTCCAAGGCTGGCTGCGCAAGCGTTTGGGCAATGCTTTCGATGCCGCGGACCTGACCCAGGATACCTTCGTGCGTGTCATTAAGGCTCGCTCCGCGTTGGATATTCGTGAGCCGCGACCGTACCTGTCGATGATCGCCAAGGGGCTGTTGATCGATCTGTTTCGCCGCCGTTCGTTGGAACAGTCCTACCTCGAAGCCTTGGCCGCCATGCCGCAAGAGCAGCACCCGTCGCTGGAAGAACAGGCCATCCTGCTCCAGGCCCTGATGGAGATCGACCGCTTGCTGCTAGGGTTGGGGCCGCGTGTCAGGCAGGCGTTCATCCTGTCGCAGTTCGACGGCCTGACTTACCCGCAAATTGCCGAGCGCCTGGGCGTCAGCGTACGTACGGTGAATAACCACATGGCCAAGGCCATGGAACATTGCTGCCTGATGCAGATTCAATTACAACTTTCATGAACCTGCCAGCCGAAGAGTTGCAAGCCATCCGTGTGGCGGCGCAGTGGTACGCCCGGCTTCACTCCGGCATCACGACCGACGCGGATCGAGCCGGGTGGAATGCCTGGCTGAGTGCAGACCCGCTGCATAGCCAGGCCTGGCAACGAATGACAGCGGTGGCTGAACAGATGGCGAGTGTGCCGGGCGCCCTGGCGGCACCGACCTTGAGCGAACGCCACAATCGATCCCGTCGCCAGGTATTGCGCAGCGTCTTGTTGCTCACGTCCGCCAGCGGCCTGGGTTGGTTGGGCTGGCGCAGCCAGGCTACGCAGAACCTGCTTTGCGATTACCGCACCGCAGTGGGCGAGCGCCGCGAGTTTCAGCTGGCGGACGGCAGCACCGTGCTGCTCAACACCGACACCTCGGTCAATGTTCGTTTCGATGGGCGCCAGCGGCTACTGGAGCTGTTGTGGGGGGAGATCCTCGTCACGACGGCGATCGATCCCTTGCAGCGGCCTTTCAAGGTCATCACCGGTCATGTCGAAGTGCTTGCGCTGGGCACGCGTTTTATCGTCCGAGGCCAGGCGCGGGGCGGTGAGGTGGCGGTGCTTGAAAAAGCGGTCGAGGTGAGTCTCCCGGCGATTGGCTCGAGGATGCGCGTCGAAGCCGGCCAGCGCCTGGATTTCAATGACCGGTCGCTGGGTACACTGCGCGGCAACGATGTGTCGGTCGGTGCCTGGCAGAAGGGAAGCATCATCGCCATTGACCGTCCTCTGGCGGTGCTGCTGGATGAACTGTCGCGTTACCGCAACGGCGTGTTGCGTTGTGATCCGGCCATTGCCGACTTGAAGGTTTCCGGCGTGTTTCCCGTCGATAACACCGATCTCGCCCTGGCGGCGCTGGAGAGTGGCTTTTCGTTACGCGTGACCCGCTACAGCCGATTTTGGGTCCGGGTATCGAGCGGCGATCAGCGCTGACGTGGCGGCGCGATAAAAAAGAACACTGTCCTGCACTTTTTATCTCCATCGTTCGGCTCTTCCTCAGTGAGTTTTTATCGACCGTTTGGGGGAGGGGAAGCATGTCTTGGGTAAGCGCGCCAGGTCGTCTGGTGTTTGCAGTGAAAATCGGCTTGCTGGCAGCCGTGACCGGCAGCGTCGGGGTCGTGAATGCCAGTCCGGCTCCAGGTGCCTCGGCGCAGCAGCGTTCGGTGCAGGCCTACGATATCGGGGCCGGCAGCCTGGTGGATGTCCTGACCCGGTTCTCCAGTGCCGCCGGTGTCGCCATTTCGTTTGATGCCCGGCAACTCCAGGGCCTGCAATCGCCCGGCCTGAGAGGTTCGTTCGGCGTGGGCGATGGGTTTGCCCGCATTCTTGGCGGTAGCGGCCTGCAAGCCGACCTCCAGGCCAATGGCACGTACGTGCTGCGCTCCGTGCCCGCCAACGGTTCGGCCATGCAACTGGGAGCAACCACCATCGAGGCGCAGATGCTCGGAGCGACCACCGAGAACAGTGGCTCCTACACGACGGGGGCGGTCACGATCGGCAAAGGCGAGCACTCCCTGCGCGAGACGCCGCAATCGGTGACAGTGATCACTCGCAAGATGCTCGATGACCAGAACCTGAACACCATCGATCAAGTGATGGAAAAAACGCCCGGAATTACCGTCTACGACTCGACCATGGGCGGCAAATATTTCTACTCCCGTGGGTTCCGGATGTCCGGTCAGTATCAATACGACGGTGTTCCGCTGGACATGGGCAACAGCTATGTCCAGGCCGACAGTTTCAGCAGTGACATGGCGTATTACGATCGGGTCGAAGTCCTGCGCGGTGCCGCCGGGATGATGAAGGGCGCCGGCGGCACGTCCGGTGGCGTCAATTTCGTCCGTAAACGCGGCCAGGCCACGGCCCAGACCGAACTCAGCCTCTCGGGCGGCACCTGGGACAACTACCGCGGGCAGGTCGATACCGGTGGCCCGCTGAATGATTCCGGCACCCTGCGGGGCAGGGCGGTGATCGCCGAACAGAGCCGGCATTATTTCTACGACGATGCTCGGCGCAAGGACCAGATTTACTACGGTGCCCTGGACTTCGACCTGACGCCCGACACCACCCTCGGCCTGGGCCTGGCCTATGAGGACGTCGATGCGAGTCCTTGCTGGGGCGGGCAGCCGCGCTACAGGGATGGCAGCGATTTGAAACTCAGTCGCTCTACTTGCCTGGATCCGTCGTGGAACACCTGGCGTAGCCAGCGGACCACGGTGTTCAGCGATCTCAAGCATCAACTCAATGACGACTGGGCCGTGAAGGTGGCCGGTGTCTATACGAAAAACACCCAGGACATCAAATACGCCTTTGCATCCGGCTCGGTGACGCCGGGCGTCTCGACCACCAACGTGCTGGGCAGCATGTACGACTATGACCAGGTCGATTACGGCCTCGACGCCTACCTGGACGGCAAGTTCGACGCCTTCGGGCAGCAGCATGAATTGATCGTCGGCTTCAACGCCAGCCGTTCGGACAAGGACGATTTTTTCTCGGTCGCCTTCCTGCCGCAGCAACAGAACGTATTCGATCCGGATCGACACATTCCGGAACCGGATGACAGTTACTTCATCGAGAACTCAACGCGCGGTGGCCCGGTGAAAACCGTCACCCGGCAACAAGGCCTGTATTCGACCCTGCGCCTGAAACTGGCGGACCCGTTGACGTTTGTCGTGGGCAGCCGGGTGAGTTGGTACAACTCCAAGACCGACTCGGTGTTCCTCACCGGCGGTTCGGAACACGCCAAGAGCACGGAGACAGGCCAGGTCACCCCGTTTGCCGCCGTGTTGCTGGATCTCAACGAACACCTGACGGCCTACGCCAGTTACTCGGACATTTTCACGCCCCAAGGCAACTACCGTTCCGAAAGCGGTTCGGCACTCAAGCCCCTGGTGGGTGAAAGCTATGAGCTGGGGATCAAGGGCGAATGGTTCGAGGGACGCCTGAACAGCGCCTTCAACCTGTTCCGCACGTTGCAGAAAGACCAGGCCCAGACCGACTACAACTCAAGCTGTGCGTCCTCGGACGGTTACTGCTACGAGAACGCCGGCAAGGTTCGCGCCCAGGGTTTCGAAGCCGAGATCAGCGGTGAAGTCATCGAGCGCCTGCAACTGCTTGCCGGTTACACCTACACCCAGACCAAGACCCTGAACGACATTGATACCAGCCTCAACGGCGGCTCGTTCAACAGCTATGTGCCGCGTCATGTGCTGCGTCTGTGGGGCGATTATGCCCTGGGTGGGGCGTTCGAACGGTTCAGCGTCGGTGCGGGGGTCAATGCCCAAAGCGACAATTTCCGGGTATCGCCGGCGACGGGGGAGAAGATCACCCAGGCCGGTTATGCCGTGTGGAATGGTCGCGTCGGCTACCGCATTGATGACACCTGGTCGCTGGCCCTCAACGGCAACAACCTGTTCGACAAGCGCTACTACAGCACCATCGGGACCGAGAGCTTCGGTAACTATTACGGTGAGCCGCGCAACCTCACCATGACTCTGAAGGCGCACTTCTGATCCGCTGGCGAGGGAACAAACGCCCTCGCCACGGTTTTGCCCTCAGTTTTTATCCAGGTCCACGTTCCGGGTTTCCCGCAGGCAAATCATGCCCACCACCAGGCTCACCCCGGTGATCATCACCGGGTACCACAGCCCGTAGAAAATGTCCCCGGTGTAGACCACCAGGGCAAACGACACGGTGGGCAGGAAACCGCCGAACCAGCCGTTGCCGATGTGGTAGGGCAGGGACATGGAGGTGTAGCGGATCCGAGTGGGAAACAGTTCGACCATCAGCGCCGCCAGTGGGCCGTAGCACATGGCTGAAATGATGATCAGCGCCACGATCAGTGCCACGATCATCGGCCGGTTGATCTGCTGGGCATCGGCCTGTTGTGGGTAGCCCGCCAGGGTCACCGCGCCGCGCAGGGCGGCTTCGTCGTAGCCTTCAAGCTTCACATCACCGACGCTGACCTGCACATCACTGCCGGCCGGCGCCGCGACACTGCTGTAGGGCAGGCCTTGCTTGACCAGGAAGGTCTTGACCTTGTCGCATGGGCTATCGAAACGGGCCTTGCCCACCGGGTCGAACTGGAAGGTGCACGTGGCCGGATCGGCGATCACGGTGATCGGCGCCTGACGGCTCGCCAGGTCAATGGCCGGGTTGGCGTAGTGGGCCAGTGTCTTGAAGATCGGAAAGTACAACGCCGTCGCCAGCAACAGGCCAATCATCAGTACCGGTTTGCGCCCGACCTTGTCCGACAGCCAGCCAAAAAAGATGAAGAACGGTGCGCCGATGACCACGCTGACGATCAGCAGGCTGTTGGCCAGGGCCGGATCCATCTTCAGGAACTGGGTGAGGAAAAACAGCACATAGAACTGCGCGGCATAGAAGGTCACCGCTTGCCCGGCGTTGATGCTGAACAGCGCGATCAGCACCACCTTGAGATTTTCCCACTTACCAAAGGATTCGCGGATCGGCGCCTTGCAGCACTTGCCTTCTTCTTTCATTTTCAAGAAGGACGGCGATTCATGCAGGCTCAGGCGGATCCAGGTGGAGATGCCCAGCAACACGATCGACAGCAGAAACGGAATGCGCCAGCCCCAGACTTCGAACTGATCGCCCGTGAAATAACGACAGCCCAGTACCACCAGCAGCGAAAGCAGCAGCCCGAGGGTGGCGGTGGACTGAATCCAGCTGGTGTGGAAACCGCGCTTGCCCATCGGCGCGTGTTCGGCGACGTAGGTGGCAGCACCGCCGTACTCACCGCCCAAGGCCAGGCCCTGGAGCATGCGCAGCACCACGAGGATGATGGGCGCGGCAATGCCGATGCTGGCGTAGTTGGGCAACAGGCCGACGCAGAACGTCGCCAGGCCCATGAGTACGATGGTGGCCAGGAAGGTGTATTTGCGTCCGATCATGTCTCCCAGCCGTCCGAACACCAGTGCGCCGAAAGGCCGCACGATGAAACCGGCGGCGAATGCCATCAGGGCGAAGATGAATGCCGTGGTGTCGTTGACCCCGGCAAAGAACTGCTTGCTGATCACCGCCGCCAGGGCGCCATAGAGGAAAAAGTCATACCACTCGAACACCGTCCCCAAGGACGAGGCGAAGATGACTTTCTGGGTTTCCTGGCTGGTGCCGGCGCTACGCGTGGCTTCCAGGGACTGAACATGTTCAGACATTTGGGTATCCCTCACAGTGATTGTTTTTGTTGTTCCACTGTCGACGCCGGTACAGCGTCTCCTGTTTTGCTGCATACCTTGAATTCAAAGGGTTCTCCTTGTGGGAGCGAGCCTGCTCGCGAAAGCGGTATGCCGGTCGACATCATCGTGAGCTGATACACCGCCTTCGCGAGCAGGCTCGCTCCCACAGGGGGATTCTGTTGTTCTTCAGACCGTGGCAGGTTCCTTTTGGGGCGTGGTGCTGCGGATGTCCGCCTCGAGGATCATCTGCGCCGCCTTCTCGGCAATCATCAGCGTGGGCGAGCAGGTGTTGCCCGAGGTGATGCGCGGCATGATCGAGGCGTCGGCGATGCGCAGGCCGTTGATGCCGTGAACCCGCAGTTGCGCATCCACCACCGCGTCGCGGTCCTGGCCCATGCGGCAGGTGCCCACCGGGTGGAAAATCGTCGTGCCTATACGGGCGGCGGCCTGGTGCAGTTCTTCCTCGGTTTGCAGGCTTGGTCCCGGCAGGTATTCCACCGGCTTGAAGGCGCTCAACGCCGGGGCGGCGACGATGCGTCGGGTCAGGCGGATGGCGTCGGCGGCGACCCGCAAGTCTTCGGGATGGCTCAGGTAGTTGGTTTGGATCAGCGGTGCCTCGTGCGGGTCGGCCGAGCGAATGTCCACCCGGCCGCGGCTTTGCGGACGCAGGTCACAGACCGACGCAGTGAACGCCGGGAAACTGTGCAGTGGTTCGCCAAAGCGTTCCAGCGACAAGGGCTGTACGTGGTATTCGAGGTTGGCCGAGGTCTGTTCCGGCCCCGAGCGGGCGAACGCGCCGAGTTGGCTGGGGGCCATGGACAGCGGGCCGCTGCGATCATAGAGGTAGCGCAGCCCCATGCCCATCTTGCCCCATAAAGTGCCGGCGATCTGGTTCAGGGTACGGGCGTTTTCCAACTGGTAGATCAGCCGCAGTTGCAAGTGGTCCTGCAAGTTGCCGCCCACGCCGGGCAGCTCATGAACCACGCCAATGCCCAGGCGTTGCAACAGGTTGCGCGGACCGATTCCCGAGCGCTGCAAAATACCCGGCGAGCCGACGGCTCCGGCGCACAGCACGATTTCCTTGCGCGCCTTGAACGTCATGCTTTTGCCTTGCCAACGGGCGCTGACGGCGTGGGCCCGGTTGTCACGCAACAGCACGCGGTCGACTTCGACATCGGTCATTACCGTGAGGTTGGGGCGCTGGCGAACCGGTTTGAGGAAGGCCTTGGCCGCGTTCCAGCGCACCCCGGCTTTCTGGTTGACCTGGAAATAGCCGCAGCCTTCGTTGTCGCCGCCGTTGAAGTCGTCGACGCTGGGGATACCGCTCTGCTCGGCGGCGGTGCGAAACGCATCGAGAATCGGCCATGACAGGCGCTGGCGTTCGACCCGCCATTCCCCGGCGGCGCCATGGAGCTCGGAGTCTCCGGCAAAGTGGTTTTCGCTCTGTCTGAACAACGGCAGCACGTCTTTCCAGGCCCAGCCAGGGTTGCCCTCGGCAGCCCAGCTATCGTAATCCGCGGCCTGGCCGCGCATGTAGATCATGCCGTTGATGGAGGAGCAGCCACCCAGCACCTTGCCCCGTGGGTAACTCAGTGCGCGCCCTTGCAAACCCGCTTGCGCCTCGGTCTTGAAGCACCAGTCGGTGCGCGGGTTGCCGATGCAGAACAGGTAGCCGACCGGGATGTGAATCCACGGATAGTTGTCGCGCCCGCCCGCTTCAAGCAACAACACCCGGTGCTGCGCGTTGGCGCTAAGCCGGTTGGCCAGCAGGCATCCGGCAGGGCCGGCGCCCACGATCACGTAATCGTATTCATCGACGACAGGTTGCATTCGCGACCTCATTTTGTTCTTGTGGGATGCATCCTAGTTGTTAGGTTTCGTCAAAAGAATGTTAGTTTTTGCGCAACCGCTGTGCGTTTTTAAACAGTCCTGCCTTCAGGCGTGTTCAAGGATGGCCCATGTTCGACTGGAATGACCTGCGCTACTTTCTGGAACTGCAACGCAGCGGCCGTTTGCTCACGGCCGCACGACGCCTGAACACCACCCATGCCACTGTGGCCCGGCACATCGAAGCCATCGAGAAAAGCCTGGGCACCGCGTTGTTTGTCCAGCATGCCCAGGGTTATGAACTGACCCCCGCGGGCGAATCGTTGCTCAAGCACGCCGAAGCCATGGAAAACGTGGCGCTACTGGCTCAGGAGGACATCACCCAGTCCAGCGCGCCCTTGGGCAAGATCCGCGTGGGGGTGACGGAAGGGCTGGGCATCATGTTTTTAGCCAGCCGCATGGAGGGTCTGTTCCAGCGCTATCCGGGGCTGGAGGTGGAGTTGGTGGCGGTGCCGCGTTTTGTCAGCATCCTCAACCGCGAAGTGGAAATCAGCATTCACCTCGAACGCCCGGTGGCCGACCTGCTGGTGACCCGCAAGCTCACCGACTACAGTCTGGCGCTCTACGCCAGCCAGGCCTACCTGGACCGCTCGCCACCGTTGCGCAGTCGCGAAGACCTGGCCCGCCATGCCTGGATCGGGTATGTCGACGACCTGCTGTTCAGCCAGGAACTGATGTTTCTCAACAGCTTTTGCCGCAACCCTCGGGTGGTGTTCCACAGCACCAGTGTCATCGCCCAGCAACAGGCTGCACGCTCGGGATTGGGGATTGCCGTACTGCCTTGCTACATGGCCAGCAGCGACCCGGCCCTGGTCCCCTTACTGCCCGATGAAACCCTCCGCCGCAGCTACTGGATCAGCACCCGTCGCGAACTGCACAAATCCGTGCGTCTGCGGGTGCTCTGGGATTATGTGGTGCAGTTGTGCGAGCGCGAGCAGGGGCTGCTGCTGCCCTGATCGCCAATGTCCCTGGCCATCGATCATCCAGCGCTGGCCGCCCAAGTCCCCTTTTATGGCCCCCAATGACCTCAAGCCAACGCGCGGGCGTGCCTTAGTGTGAGTCTGTCTGACCCAACACAATAAAGGCGTGCTCATTGCGCCACCAAGAGGGGCCCCATGTCGGTACCAACGTCTTCAGCCTGGACTCACGCCGCGGCGATTCTTTCGCTTGGCGTATTGCTCGCCGGTTGCGGCGAAGAGGCCAAAACGAGCCCGCCCAGGGCCTTAACGAGTGTGCCCGCCGACGGAGCGCTGGCACAAATCTACGACAGCAGTTGCAAGCTCTGCCACGCCAACCCCGGCGCCGGAGCGCCCCTGACCGGCGACGCCAACGCCTGGGCGCCGCGAGTGGCCCAGGGCAGCGACACCCTGCTTGATCACACGATCAACGGCTACAACGGCATGCCGCCGATGGGGCTGTGCATGCACTGTTCCGAAGAGCAGTTCCTGGCCCTGATCGGCTTCATGTCCGGCCAGCCATTGCAATGACCAACAGGGGAACGACGGCATGACGATGGACTATTCACGGCGCCAGTGGCTGCAACGGGCCGCCGCTGTCGCGGCCTTCACGGCGCTGGGCAGCCAGGGCGCCCTGGCCGAGTTGATGCGCGCCCCGCGACTGATTCCGTGGCGCAATTGGTCCGGTGCGCAAAGTTGCCTGCCGGGAGCGCGTCTGGCTCCCAAGAATCTGGATGAACTGGTGCAAATCGTGGCCCGCGCCGAAGGGCGGATTCGTCCGGTGGGTTCAGGCCATTCCTTCAGCGCCCTGGTGCCCACGGACGGGACTTTGCTGTCGCTGAGTTTTTTCAGCGGTCTGCTGGATCACGATGTCGCCAGCCTGCAGGCTGAGTTCGGTGGCGGCACGCCCATGTCGCGCATGGGCCCAGCGCTCAAGGCCATCGGTCAGGCGCTACCGAACATGGCCGACGTGGATTACCAGACCCTGGCCGGGGCCATCGCCACCTCGACCCACGGCACCGGCAAGGCATTCGGTTCGTATTCGGCGCAGGTGGTCGGGCTGCAACTGGTGACGGCCGGCGGCGAGGTGCTTGATTGCGATGCCAACCGCCATCCCGAAGTGTTCAAGGCCGGGCGGGTGTCACTGGGTGCGCTGGGGCTGGTGACCCGTGTGCGTTTGCAGAACCGTCCTGCTTATCGGCTGCGCGAGCGCCAGTGGGTGGCGAAAACCGAAGAGTTGCTCGAGGACCTGGACACCAACACTCGGGACAACCAGCATTGGGAAATGCAGGTGGTCACCCATTCCGACTATGCGTTGTCGATTGCCTTGAACGAAACCACCGATCCGGCCACTGCACCGGTGAGCCCCGAGGAGGAGGGTGGCAACGAATTCGTCACCCTGATCGAAAAGCTCGACAAGTATGGCAGCGACTTTCCGACGATCCGGCGCACGTTGCTCAACAGCCTGCGACTGGTGGCCGACTTCGAGGATCGGGTTGGCGATTCCCACGACATCTACGCCAATGCGCGCACCGTGCGCTTCAACGAGATGGAATATTCGGTGCCAGCTGAACACGGTCCGGCGTGCCTGCGGGAAATCCTCAAACTGATCCGCGACAAAGACCTGCGCACCTGGTTTCCCATCGAATACCGCTACGTGAAGGCCGACGACATCGCCCTGAGCATGTTCGAAGGCCGCGACAGTTGTTCGATCTCCGTGCACCAGCATTACCAGATGGACCATCACAATTTCTTCGCCGCCATCGAGCCGGTCTTCTGGAAATACCAGGGGCGCCCGCATTGGGGAAAACTGCATTCCTTGAACGCCAGGACGCTCCAGGCGCTCTACCCACGCTGGAATGAGTTTGCCCAGGTGCGCCAGGCCCTGGACCCTGGCGGAAAATTCCTCAACGGGCATCTTTCAACAATTCTGGGAGCGAGCTGATGGGTTTCAATCGTCGAGGGTTCCTGGCTGGGACGGTGGGCGCCGGACTGTTGCTGGCCGGCGTCGGTGCCTGGCTGCGACCGCGGGACCAGGGCGGGCCGTACAGCGATTATTTCCGCCAGTTGAACCGGGAACTCAAGGCCCACGGTCCCATGCGACCGGTGATGCTGATTGACCTGGACCGACTCGATCACAACATCGACGTGGTAATGGCCTCGGTCCGGCGCGCCGGCAAACAGCTGCGCTTGGTGGAGAAGTCCCTGCCATCGCCGGGGCTGTTGAACTACATTGGCCAGCGAGCCGAGACTCGACGGTTGATGTCGTTCCACCAACCGTTTCTCAACCACGATGCGTTGCAGTTTCCCACGGCTGATATTTTGCTGGGCAAACCTCTCCCAGTGCGCAGCGCCGCGTTGTTCTATGAGCTTCACAAAGGACCCTTCGATCCGTCACGCCAGTTGCAGTGGCTGCTGGACACACCTGAACGGCTTGAGCAATACCGGGCCCTGGCCCAGGGGCTTGGTACTCGCTTGCGGATCAATATCGAACTGGATGTAGGCCTGCACCGGGGCGGAGTAGCCGACGATGCCACGCTGGAGGCGATGCTCAAGCTGATCCGGGCGAACCCGACGCACTTGGAATTTGCCGGGTTCATGGGCTACGACCCGTTCGTGGGCATGGGCGTGCCCGAGCTGCTGGCAACCCCTCAGGAGCTGCTGGCGCGGGTCATGGCGATCTACACCGCACGGGTGGATTTCGTGCGTCTGCGCTACCCCGACCTCTGGCATCCTGGCCTGACCCTCAACACCGCCGGCAGCCCCAGCTATCGCTTGCACGAACGGGAGAAACTGAGCAGTGAAGTCTCGGTGGGCACGGCCATGCTCAAACCCAGCCACTACGACCTGCCATCGTTGAGCGAGCACGTTCCGGCGGCCTACATCGCCACGCCTGTCTTGAAGCGCACCGGCCCGGTCAACATCCCCGCGCTGGACGACAAGTCGCGGATTTTTTCCTGGTGGGACGTGAACCAGCGCGGGACTTTTTTCATCTACGGCGGCAACTGGATGGCCAATCTCGAATCACCCTCAGGCTTGAAGCACAACGACCTCTACGGTCGCAGCTCCAATCAGGAAATGGTCAATGGTTCTGAAACGGTGGGGCTGGCGGTGGAGGACCAGGTGTTCCTACGACCGACCCAGAGCGAGTCGGTGCTGTTGCAGTTCGGTGATCTGCTGGCCGTGCGCGGAGGGCGGATAGTCGAGATGTGGCCGGTCTATAACTGACGACGGATCCTGTGGGAGCGAGCCTGCTCGCGATGACGGCGGTACATTCAGCATCAATGTAGGCCGATCCACCGCTATCGCGAGCAGGCTCGCTCCCACAAGGGATTGCTGGTGAGCCTGCCGGAACCGAATAGAGCGTTCACAACGCAAACGGAATACTGATCTTGGCCCAGAGCATTTCGCCTTCGGGGCGGTTCTCTACGTTGAACTCCTTGGCCCAGCGGATCTCGGCGCTGGCGTATTTGAGAAAGGTCAGGTGCAGCGCCGGACCGATGGCGAACACCTGGCCGCGCACGCCGTCATCCACGTCCTGACCGGCGAACTGCACGGTGCGGCCGTATTGTTTGTCGTCGGTGGTCTGCTTGAGGTAGTAACCGTTGAGCCCCAGCATCACGTTGTCCGTCAGCCGGTAACTGGCGGAATAATCGAAGTGGAAAATCTGCCCTGAGCGGTAGTCGGTGTCCTTGTTCTCGCGATTGAAACTGTAAGTGCTTTTCATCGACACCTCGGTGTTTTCCGTGGGCAACCAGGTGAAGGAAAACAGCGGCTTGTAGGTGTAGAAATTGGTGCTGGTGTTGGCCAGGCGGTCGGTGCTGTATTCGCCGGTCGGCACGGTGATTTCCAGTGCGGCGGCCAGGGTCAGGTTTTTGCCCATGTCCCACAGCACGATGGGCGAAATGGTGGTGTCGCCCATGCCTTCGCGAGTGTCCTGCAGGCCGAACACCGAGATTTCCTGTTTGATCCAGGGCTGGCCAACGTAGATACCCAGGCGTCCACCGGCCACCCGCAAAGGGCTCAGGTAATCGATCCGGGGGACCACCGCCGTGGATTCGATTTCGACATCCGGGACTTCGCCGCCCAACGAACTGATGTTGAATTTCCTGGCCTTGTAATGGTTGTAGTAGAGGTTGAACGCAAACATGTGGTCGGGAAGGTTGTCGACGTCCAGCGGCAACACGAAGAAACCGTCGGTGCCGGTGCCGATGTTATCGACTCCGGTTTCGGTGGCCAGGGCCGGCAGGGCACAGGCCAGGCCGAGGGTCAGTTGCAAGGCGAATGTCGTGCGGGTCGGGTTCATGCGGGGGCTCATTATTATTGTTGGAAAAGCACCAAAGGTCCGAGCCATACAAATAAGCCGTTCGCCGCCGGTAGGGCAGGGTATTGGCGGCCACACAGGGGACATGGGCGGCCAGATTTTTGTGCCCCTCTATACGCTGGGTCATGCTAACGTTTATGAAACAACCGGTTACAAAAACGCCGCCTAACGTACCCCGGAACCCGCCCATGCAGATGAAAGTCATCGACCCGACCTATGAACTGGCGCTGGTGTCGCCGTTTCTTTTGCAAACCTTGGCCGACGTGGTGGCAGACCAGGGTTTCGATGCCGCCAGCCTGTGTCGCGGCCTTGGTTTCGGGCTCGACGATCTGCAGGATCCTGCCCAGCGGATTTCCTATCGCCAGGCCGTGGTCATGATCCAGCGGGCGCTCAAGCTGTTGCCTGATCGGGGCCTGGGCTTGTGGGTTGGCGATCGCAATGTATTGGGTACCCTGGGCCTGCTGGGCCACGTGTTGTCGCTGTGCGAAACCCTGCGCGATGTCTTTGCCCTGGGGATTCGGTATCAACACACCACCGGCGGTATCGCAGTCTCGAGTGTTGAAGAGGCCAGTGACCGGATCATGGTCGAGGCGACTTGCCGCCTGCCTTTTGCCGAGGTCCAGGTCTTTGCGGTCGAAGAGTTTTTCGCCAGCCTGATGGTGTACGGCAGGGCGTTGGCAGGGCCTGACTTCAGGCCCCAGGCCGTGGAGTTCATGCACGCTGCGCCGTCTTATGCCCAGGAATACCAAAGGGTCCTGGGGCCGGATGTGCGTTTCGGTTGTCGTCACAATCGCATGCTGATCGATGCCTGCTGGCTCGGCGTACGCCTGCCCAACCATCACCCGCTGGCCTTGCGTCAGGCCCTGGCCTTGCTGGAACAGGAGGCCACTGAGGTCCATCGCAAGATCGATCTGATCCAGGCGGTGGAGCGGGCGATTGCCCGGGACCTGACCCGTGGCAGCCACATCGAGAAAATCGCCAGCGACCTCAACATGAGCAGCCGCACCCTGCGCCGACGCTTGACCGAGCACAACCTGACCTTCGAAGCCTTGCTGGAACAGGTGCGTCGTGGCCGGACCCTGAACCTGCTGGCCAACCCCGACTGGTCCATCGAGCGCATCACCGAAGAGGTCGGCTACAGCGATGTGCGCAGTTTCCGCCGGGCGTTCCGGCGCTGGACCGGGATGAGCCCGAGCGCGTTTCGGACCGAGGGGTCGACACCGGCTTAGCCGGGACGGTCAATGGTCGGCTCCCTGTGGTTGACTGACTGGCGGTGCTTGTCAGAAAAAACCGACAAGAGTACAAATGTACTCCATGACGACTCTCACCCCCCGCCGTACCGCCATCCTGACCTTCATCCGCGAACGCATCGCCGAGCAGGGCCAGCCCCCCAGCCTCGCTGAAATCAGCGAGGCGTTCGGTTTCGCCTCCCGCAGCGTGGCGCGCAAGCATGTGCTGGCGTTGACCGAAGCCGGTTTCATCGAAGTCAATCCGCATCAGGCCCGGGGTATCCGCTTGCTGAACCAGCCGCCGCGTCCCGAGCTGCTGGACGTACCGGTGCTGGGGCGGGTGGCCGCCGGCCTGCCGATCGGTGCGGATGCCGAGGTCCACAGTCGCCTGATGCTCGACCCGGCGATGTTCACCAAGGCGCCGGATTACCTGCTACGGGTCCAGGGGGACTCGATGATCGAGGATGGCATTCTCGACGGCGACCTGGTGGGCGTGCAGCGTACGCCCCAGGCCTCCAACGGCCAGATCGTCGTGGCGCGCCTGGACGGTGAAGTCACCATCAAGCGCTTCGAGCGAATCGGCGAGCGGATACGTTTGCTGCCGCGCAACCCGGCCTACCAGCCGATCATTGTCGAAGCCGACCAGGACCTGGCCATCGAAGGCGTGTTCTGTGGCTTGCTGAGGCAAGGCTGATGGGCGCTGTCGTTGCGCTGGACACGCTGTTCAACGGTGGCCAGGTCTGGAAGGGCCGGCCCGCGCCCCCGGCTGCCAGCCCGCAGCCCACCGGTCATGCGGCCCTGGACGCGGCGTTGCCCAGCGGTGGCTGGCCGGAAGCGGCGTTGACGGAACTGCTGGTCGCCGCGCCGGGCGTGGGCGAGTTGCAACTGGTCTGGCCAACCTTGGCGCGACTGACGGCGGCGGGGGAGCGGATCGTGCTGGTGGCGCCGCCATTCGTGCCCTATCCGCAGGCCTGGCAGAACGCTGGGGTGGACCTGCGCCAGTTGTCAGTGATCCGGGCCGATGAGCGCGATGCCTTGTGGGCCGCCGAACAATGCCTGCGTTCGGGCAGTTGTGGCGCGGTGCTGTGCTGGCCCCGCCAGGCTGATGATCGCGCCCTGCGCCGCTTGCAAGTGGCGGCGGAAACCGGCCAGACCCTGGCGTTCGCCTGGCGCTCGATTCAGGAAGCCATCAACCCCTCGCCGGCGGCCCTGCGCATCGCCATCGATGGCCGGCCAGGGCAATTGCGGGTGCTCAAGTGCCGGGGCGGGCTGGCCCGTTCGACGCCGATTGCCTTCGCCACGCTCAGCACACCGACCGAGCATTGAGGTTGCGATGCGCTGGGTCTGCATACTCTTCCCGCAACTGGCGCTGGACGCCGCGCTGCGTCAGCGTCCCGATCCCGACGAGCCCTTGGCGCTGTTGACCGGTCCGGCCCAGCGCCGGGTCCTGCAAGCGGTCAATGACCCGGCACGGGCCCTGGGTTTGCGCCCCGGCCAGACCATGACGGCCGCCCAGGCCCTGAGCAAAGGGTTTGCCACGGCCGAATACGATGCGGCGCAGATCGAACACTGGCAACAGTTCCTGGCGGCCTGGGCCTACCGTTTCAGCTCCCAGGTCAGCGTGCATTACCCGCGCACGGTGGTGTTCGAGATCGAGTCGAGCCTGGGCCTGTTCGGCCCCTGGCCGGTGTTCGAGAAGCGCCTGCGGGCCGAGCTGACGCAACTGGGATTCCGGCATCGCATTGTCGCCGCCCCCAACCCGGTGGCGGCGCGGGTGTTGGCCAATGCCTACGACGCCCTGGTGGTGCCCGATATTGAAACCCTGCAAGCCTGCCTGGGGCAGATGCCGGTGGAGCGTATCGGCCTGGAACCCGACGTCGCCACGGCACTGTCACGCATGGGGCTGCGCCAGTTGAGCCAGGTCCAGGCCTTGCCCCGACACACCCTGGCGCGGCGTTTTGAGGCCCAGGTGCTCAAGCATCTTGACGCGCTGACGGGCAGCCGCACCCTGGCGCTGTCGTTTTACCTGCCGCCGGACCGTTTCGATGTGCGCATCGAGCTCAATTACGACGTGCAATCCCACCAGGCGTTGTTGTTTCCGTTGCGCCGGTTGACCGGTGATCTCTCGGCTTTCCTGTGCGGTCGCGACAGCGGCGTGCAACGCTTTGACCTGCACCTGGAACACGCCGGGTTGCCGGACACGCTGATCAAGGTCGGCTTGCTCAGCGCCGAGCGGGATCCTGCGATGCTTTTCGAACTGGCCCGTGGTCGGCTGGAACAGGTGCAGGTCGAGGCACCGGTACGTGGCTTTCGTTTGTGTGCCGAAGACCTGCCCAGTTTCGTGCCCCAACGCCTGGAGCTGTTCGACGAGCGTCCTCAACAGTCCTTGCCTTGGGAGCAATTGCGCGAGCGGCTGCGGGCCCGGTTGGGGGACGACGCAGTGCAGGGCCTGGGGTTTCGCGATGACCATCGGCCTGAATGTGCCTGGCAGATGACCTCTCAGCGCCAGCCCCAGGCATGTCCGGTGCGCGAGGGCGTCCGGCGTCCCGGCTGGCTGCTGGACGAACCCCAGGCCTTGCAGGAGAGCCAGGCGCGAATCCTCATGGGCCCGGAGCGCATCGAGTCCGGCTGGTGGGACGGCGCCGACGTGCGCCGTGATTACTATCTGATCGAAACCCGCGCGGGCCAACGGGGCTGGGCCTATCGACCGGTGGGCGAGGGTGGCCCGCTGTGGCTGCAGGGCTGGTTCGCATGAACATCGAATATGCCGAGCTGCATTGCCTGTCGAACTTCAGTTTCCAGCGCGGTGCCTCCAGCGCCCTGGAGCTGTGCCGTCGTGCGCAACAACAAGGTTATAAGGCCCTGGCAATCACCGATGAGTGCACCCTGGCCGGGATTGTCCGAGCCTGGCAGGCTGCCCGGGAGCTGGACCTGCACTTGATCGTCGGCAGTGAGATCCAGATCGAGAACGGTCCGAAACTGGTGCTGCTGGTGGAAAATCTGCAAGGCTATCAAGCCTTGTGCCGGCTGATCACCCGCGCCCGCCGCCGCAGCGAGAAAGGTCGCTATCGCATCGTGCGGGAAGACTTCGACGAGCCCTTGCCGGGGTTGCTGGCGTTGTGGGTGCCCGGTGACAACGATTCCGAAGAGCAGGGGCGCTGGTTGCGGAAGATATTCGCCGAGCGCTTGTGGCTGTCGGTCCAGTTGCATTGCGGGCAGGACGACCGGCGTCGGCTGGCGGACTTGCTGGCGCTGGCCGAGCGTTTGGACCTTCCGGCCGTGGCCACGGGAGACGTGCACATGCATGTGCGCGGCCGGCGCGCCCTGCAGGACACCATGACCGCCATCCGGCACCACGTCACGGTGGCCGAGGCCGGCCAGCGCCTGCACCCCAACGGCGAGCGCCACCTGCGCAGTCTCCCGGCCCTGGCCGAAATCTACCCGCGCGCCTTGCTCGACGAAACGTTGAACATCGCCCGGCGCTGTACGTTCGACCTTGGCCAACTGCGTTATCAATACCCCCGTGAACTGGTGCCTGAGGGGCATGATCCAGCGTCCTGGCTGCGGGAATTGACCGAACGCGGTATGCGCGAGCGATGGGCCAAGGGTGTGGAAGACAAAGTACGGGTACAAATCGATAAAGAACTGACTCTGATCGCCGATCTGGGCTACGACAGCTATTTCCTCACCGTGCAGGACATCGTCAGCTTCGCCCGCAGCCGCAATATTCTTTGCCAGGGGCGCGGCTCGGCGGCCAACTCGGCGGTGTGCTACGCCTTGGGGATCACCGAAATCGACCCGAGCCAGACCAGCATGCTGTTCGAGCGATTCCTGTCCCGGGAGCGCAACGAGCCGCCGGACATCGACGTCGATTTTGAACACGAGCGTCGCGAAGAAGTGCTGCAGTACGTGTTCCAGCGCTACGGCCGCCATCGTGCGGCATTGACGGCGGTGGTCAGCAGCTACCACGGTGCCGGCGCGGTGCGGGACGTCGCCAAGGCCTTGGGCTTGCCGCCGGATCAGGTCAACGCGCTGGCCGACTGTTGTGGGCGCTGGAGTGACGAGGCGCCGCCAGTGGATCGCCTGCGCGAAGGTGGCTTCGACCCGGACAGCCCGGTGTTGCGCCGGGTCCTGAGCCTGACCCAACAACTGATCGGTTTTCCCCGGCATCTGTCCCAGCACCCTGGCGGCTTCGTGATCTCCGAACAGCCTCTGGACACTCTGGTGCCGGTGGAGAACGCCGCTATGGCCGAGCGCACCATCATCCAGTGGGACAAGGACGACCTGGACGCGGTCGGGTTGCTCAAGGTGGATATCCTGGCCTTGGGCATGCTCAGCGCAATTCGTCGCTGTTTTGATCTGATCGCGCAGTACCGCGGCCAGCACTACACCTTGGCGACGTTGCCCAAGGACGACGCGGCCACTTACGAGATGATCACCCGCGCCGACACCATTGGCGTGTTCCAGATCGAGTCGCGCGCACAGATGGCGATGTTGCCTCGGCTCAAACCCGAGTCCTTTTATGACCTGGTTATTGAAGTGGCCATCGTGCGACCGGGGCCGATCCAAGGCGGGATGGTGCACCCGTATCTGCGGCGTAAAAACAAGGAAGAAGCGGTGACTTACCCCTCCAAAGCGTTGGAAGAAGTGCTCAAGCGCACCTTGGGCGTGCCCCTGTTTCAGGAGCAGGTCATGCAGATCGCCATCGTTGCGGCGGATTACAGCCCCGGCGAAGCTGACCAGCTGCGTCGTTCCATGGCTGCCTGGAAACGTCACGGCGGCCTGGAACCGCATCGGGAACGCCTGGCGGCGGGGATGGCGAAAAACGGCTACACCGCCGAATTCGCCGCGCAGATCTTTGAACAGATCAAGGGGTTCGGCAATTACGGTTTTCCCGAATCCCATGCCGCCAGCTTCGCCTTGCTGACCTACGCCAGCAGTTGGCTCAAATGCCATGAACCGGCGGCGTTCGCCTGTGCCCTGATCAACAGCTGGCCCATGGGGTTCTACAGCCCGGACCAGATTCTGCAGGATGCCCGCCGGCATCAGTTGCAGATCCGCCCGGTGGACGTGCGCGCCAGTGACTGGGATTGCAGCCTCGAACCCATGGAAGGCCGACAACCGGCGCTTCGCCTGGGTTTGCGCATGATCAAGGGCTTTCGCCAAGAGGATGCCCATCGTATCGAAGCGGCCCGCCGGCATCGGCCCTTCAGTGACGTGGCCGACCTTGGCGAGCGCGCGCAACTCGATGCCCGGGCCCAGGCGCAACTGGCCGACGCCGGTGCCTTGCGGGGCTTGGCCGGTGATCGTCATCGCGCTCGCTGGGAGGTGGCCGGGGTACAGAAACAGCTGGGCTTGTTCGCCGGTTTGCCCAGCCAGGAAGAACCGCCCGTGGACCTGCCAAAACCTACGGTGGGGGAGAATCTGTTCGCCGATTACGCCAGCGTCGGTACGACACTGGGCCCCCATCCACTGGCTTTGCTGCGCCCCGAACTGCGCGCCCGGCGCTGTCGCAGCTCGCGGGAGCTGCAGGATGTGGAGCATGGCCGCAACGTCAGCGTCGCCGGGCTGGTCACCGGCCGCCAACGGCCAGGTACGGCCAGCGGCGTGACTTTTGTCACCCTGGAGGATGAGTTTGGCAACCTCAATGTGGTGGTCTGGCGCGATCTGGCCGAGCGCCAACGCAAAGCGTTGGTGGGTTCGCAATTGCTCAGGGTCGACGGGCGTTGGGAAAGTGTCGGTGAGGTTCGTCACCTGATCGCCGGCCGCCTGAGCGACCTGACCGAGTTGCTGGCGGGTATCCAGGTGCATAGCCGCGATTTCCGCTGAACCCAGCTGCCACCCAGCAAGCATGTTCCCAGTCTGGACAGGTTTGCATCATGACCTGCCCATGAAACCAAACGCCAGCGCAGCGCTCGAAGCTCTGAGCACAAGGGACTTGTGGTATGCCGATTCCCTGCTGGCATTTTCGAGGTTCAGAATCGACTCATGCAGTTCTTATCCCAGAATCATGGATGCCCCGGTTGGGGCGGTGAAATGGCCGGGCGTATCCGGTCGTTCGATTGGAGCCAGACCGAACTGGGCGCCATCGAGCACTGGTCCGCCAGTCTGCGCAGCGCAGTCCAGGTGCTGCTGGCGTCGCCTTTGCCGATGGTCATGTTGTGGGGCCGTCAGGGCTTCATGATCTACAACGATGCTTATGCCGAGTTCGCCGGCGGGCGCCATCCGTACCTGCTGGGCTGCGCGGTAGAGTTGGGCTGGCCGGAGGTGGCCGAATTCAATCGGCACGTACTGGATGTCTGCCTGGCTGGTGGCACCTTGTCCTATCGCAGCAAAGAGCTGGTACTGCTACGCAATGGCAAGCCCGAAGATGTCTGGATGGACCTTTATTACAGCCCGGTGCCCGACGATGATCAGTCTCCGGGCGGCGTTTTGGCGATCGTCGTGGAAACCACCGAGCTTGTGCTGACCGAGCGTGCCCGCCAGGAGGCCGAACGCAGCTACCGCGCCGTCAACGAGCGCATTCAGTTGGCCCTCTCGGCCGGGCCACTGCTGGGGTCGTTTGTCTGGGACATCCAGAACGACACACTTTCCGGCGATGAGCGTTTTTCCCGCACGTTCAATTACCCGCCAGACACGCCTCTGGATGCACTGCCTGTCGAGATTGCCCGCCAGAACATCCACCCCGATGACCTGGAGGAGGTGAACCGGCGGGTCGAACTGACCTTGCGCACCGGAACACCCTACAACGCTGAGTATCGGGTGCGTCGACTCGGCGGTGATTACCTGTGGGTGCTGGCCAGCGGCCGATGTGAATTCGATACGTTGGGCCGGCCGTTGCGTTTCCCCGGTGTGCTGATTGATATCAACGAACGCAAGGCGGCTGAAGCATCGCTGCTCAAGTTCACCCGTGATCTGGAGCAGCGTGTCGCCGAGGAAGTGCATGCGCGGTTGACGGCCGAAGAGCAGTTGCGCCAGTCGCAGAAACTCGAAGCCATTGGCGGACTCACCGGCGGTGTGGCTCATGACTTCAACAACTTGCTGCAGGTGATCGCCGGCAACCTGCACCTGTTGGCTCGCCACGAACCGCACAACGCCAATGTGCAGCGGCGGGTCAGTGCCTCCATTGAAGCGGTGGAACGGGGCGCCAAACTGTCCTCGCAATTGCTGGCGTTTGCCCGCCGCCAACCGTTGTCACCGGCGGTCTACAACCCACGACGAATCTTCGACGGTCTGGGCGAATTGTTGCAGCGGGCCTTGGGCGAAACCATCCAGATCGAAGTGACCTTGCCCGCCGAGCCCTGGTGCATCCACGTCGATCGCAATCAGCTTGAAAACGCTTTGCTGAACCTGGCGATCAATGCCCGCGATGCCATGTGTGGTGAGGGCACCATCGGCCTGATCGGCGAAAACATCGTGCTCGACGAATCGTCCTGCGCCGGTAAAGACATTCCGGCCGGTGACTATGTGCGCCTGTCGGTGATCGACCGCGGCGCGGGCATGCCACCCGATGTCCTGGACCATGTGTTCGAGCCGTTTTTCACCACCAAGACTGACGGCCAGGGCACCGGGCTTGGGTTGAGCATGGTGTTCGGGTTCGTCAAGCAAAGTGGCGGGCATATCGAGATTACCAGTGACGTGGGAGAGGGCACGCGAGCGCAGATGTATTTCCCCCGCAGTCGGCAACCTGAAACAGGTGAAGAGGCCCCACACAGCCCGCTTCTGACCGGTGGGCAAGAGACGATTCTGGTGGTGGAGGATAACGAAGAGGTGCGCAGCGCGTCGGTGGAGCTGCTGGAACAGTCCGGTTATCGGACCCTCACGGCCGCCAACGCTGATGCGGCCATGGCGCTTTTGCTCGAAGGTGCCTCGGTGGATCTGATTTTTACCGATGTGGTCATGCCTGGCCTGATCAAGAGCTCTGACCTGGCGGCCTGGGCCAGGGTACAGACTCCGCCTATGCCCATACTGTTCACCTCGGGCCACACCCGGGACATCATCTCCCGCAACCACCAGTTGAGCCCCGATACCCATCTGCTGAGCAAACCTTACGGCCCGGATGCCTTGATCACCATGGTGAGGACTGTGTTGGGCAGTTGATCGCGGCGCGCTAAACAAATGGAACCGAAGCCGCCATGCCACCTTCAAATGACCATGACCGGTCATCAATCCGGCCTGTCATGAATGAGGTGCCTATGAACCAAGATCCTGCAAACACCCAGCAACAAGGCCAGACGCAGGCCCCGTCACCGCGCAATGATCCGGCGATCGATCCTCAGGTTTCCCCTGAGCCCGCTGGCACCCAGCCAGTCAGCCCGGCTGGGGCAGGCAAGGCCCAAAGCGCCGACAGCGAAGTCGATCAAAAAAATCACCACCAGGACAACGACAACACCTTCAGCCCTGGCTTCAAGCCTGACCCGGACCGCCCGGAATCCGGTGAGAGCACTGACGCCGATATCGATACGGATGGCGGTTAGCCAATGAGCCCTGCTTCTTTTCTTGAAGCTGGGCTTTCGGATTTCACGACGCCGTTGGGTGGCTGGCGCATCTATTGAGTGGATGAGTGAGGCGACAGGTCCATCCGATACCCAGCCCCCGGCTTGCCTTCATGTAATGCCGACTGGATTTTTTCATACAATGCATTGGCCTCGGCAGTCGTGATTGACCGCGAGCAATCCCGCAATACGACGCGCAACAGAGCATTTTCCTGGCCGGGTAACAGCCCGAGTCGCTCGATGGCTTGTGGTGGTAATTCAGACGAAGTCCAACGACCTTTGACTTGCATCTCCTCAATCCAACCAGAGCAGTCGCCAGCCGCCTGGAGCATTTTCTCAGTCAGTACTTCCTCACTCAAACCCGGAGTCACGGCCACTGAAATGTCCCGAGTAATTGAAGGCAAACGCGAAACCGTACTCCAAGGACGTAAATCTTGCATCTGGGCCTGAACTCGCTCATTAGGGTCACGCAGCAGGCGAATATCCGGGATTCCCTTTCGTAGCATAGTCAACCGGTCCAGCCCCATCCCCAACGCCAGACCGCCATGACGCTGCGCATCGATTCCCAGCCGTTGCAATAACGAAGTGGCAATAAGCCCACACTCCAGCACTTCGACAGCAGAACCATCGTTTATCACATTCACCTCAATGCCACCTTCGGTGTAATGATGCGGACTGTCGCTGTAAACCCAAGGTTTATCGGGGACGGCGACCCCAAGGATATCGCCGACCAAGCGCAAAAGGTGTCCGCGCGCCGAGAGCTCGGGTTCACCCAGCACCCATATGTCCATCTGATGTGGCTCGGCGCAGTGCCAACGATCACGACTGTCGCGGCGGAACGTGATGCCCGGAGCGGCCAGCAAAATGACCTCTCCAGGCTTGCGTTCCTGAGCCGAACGTTGCAGCACAATTGGAATCTGGCTAGTGGTTTGTGTACGCAACAGTGAATGTTCGTCTATCCACCGGGTGTGTTCGCTGCCTAGAGTGATTTCTGCCGGGTCATAACCGAGCAGTCCGTAGTTCTCTTCGGCGGATACGATTCGTGGGCCGGTCTGTATTAGAGCCTGCGGCCACCCAGCACTGACCAGCCCTTCAATTATTTCGTTCATGATCAGGCGGACTGCATGTGCGGGCGAGTGCGCCTCAGTCAGATCTGTAATGGATAACGCCTGCTGAAGCGCGACGTCAGTCAGGTATTTCTTGGTAACACCCATTATTGGCCCCTTTGAATCAGTGTTTGCTACGGCTTGAACAGTCGGAGGAAAAACCTATCAACACTAGACCAAACAAACAACTTAATAAGGCGGATTTTGGTGTTTTCAGAACTCAGCTACAGATGCTTCCTACATAAATAATCTATTTTTATTGTCTGCTATTCTCAGTAGAAGTATTGGTTCTAAAAAGCGATCAAAAAATCATTTAAAAATCAGCATGAATTTGAACTAATACGACCACCCCCTTGAGCCGCAAGGGGGAAATAAGGTAAAGGTGAAACTATGAAGAAGCAGAAAGTAATTCAGGAAAAACTTAATCGTATTACCTCAGGTCCAGAAAATTTTGGGTGGGCTCCATTGGCTTGGGCCTATATGGGTGATTGATATCGTTTGATTCAGAAGGGTGGCATGGATCAGCCACCCTTTTTCATAAGGAGCTACTTTATGTCGTCCATGACAAATATCCATACACTTTTTGGCGCTGAGGAATTCTGGGTTGTCGCCGATTCAGAGCAATTTCTTAACAAGTGTTCTAATCAAGGGCTAAAAACTGCGCATATCACCAAGGTCGAAGCTCTGCCTCGCAATAGCATAATTTTCTCCTTCAGCAACAGTGCCGCCAAACTCACATTAGAGATTGCGCAAGCCACACCCAGAAAGAGAAGTGTTTTTTGTGCTGCACAAGTTTTCGAGCCCTCCCTGAGTTGTGCAAGTTATAGTCTGAATTTATTGCTAAATAGCGATTTCAAGAAGGCGCTGAAAAAACAGCGCGCCGTATTAAATATGCTTAATTCTTATGATTTGTTTTCAGTTACAGGCAACGGTTCTTGCGGGCGCGTTACTCTATTGCCCAAGTCAGAGCCTTATGCGCTGATTGCCGAGGATGTCTCTGGCGATTTCATACATTCCGTCGCCGAATTTTTCGAAGTTCATTATGCTCACATGAAGCCTCAAGAACCCTGCCCATTTTTTTTTAGTGGGGAGCTAAATATTTCTGGAATTCTGACTATCCTGAGAAAGCCTAATCCGATGTTGCCCGAAGATATGAAAATGAAACTTCAGCAGCTATCTGATACCCTTTCTGAGAACGGAGGATTGCTGACTGTCGTGGAGAATAAGGTAACGTCTCTACGAACTGGTAATGGTGAATATATAGAAGTCTTGAAAATGGCCGCAGGAACTCGAGGTCTCGAATTAACCGAATTCGCCATCGGTGTCAACGATGAAATAGCGCCTCTTATAGATTACAAGATGAACTCGCAATTGAATGAGGGTGTCGGCGGTGTTCACTTGGCTATCGGAGATGGCTCTAGTGGTTATCACATTGATTTTCTTAGCCCAGCGGCCAATGTCAGCCCCATAACTCAATAACCTTAATAACGGCGAATGGCAAAGAGAGCAACTCCTCACTGGGTCAGGACTAATGCTCTCTTTTTGGTGAAGTAAAATATCAAGGGGGCGCTTCTCGAAGTTGCTCAGAGGCATTTCGGTATGCTGAGAGGTCCTCACGTTTGAAACCAAGAATGCCCTGCCAGATTAAACCAGCAGGGCTTCTCGGTCAGGCTGATGATCTCGTTAAACCCTACGTTATGATCGGGCTTTTTTTACATTCTCTGCTATTTACTTGGATGAGCGGCCTGGAGTTTCTTGGCCATTTCCAGATGTTTTTCCAAGTCTGGAAGCATTTTTTGCGCGAACGCCTTCAGCTCGGTGTTGCCGGGCTTCTTGTCGTCAGTGACGGTCTCGGCTTCTTTCTTGAACAGGGCAATGGTTTCTTCGTGGGCCATCACCTGGTTGTTGGCGTAGGCCGCATCAAACGATTCCTCGCGCATATCGAGAATCTTGGCCTTGGCCTTTTTCACCAGCGTGGTTTCGTCCGGCACTTCGATATCGTGTTTTTTCGCCAGCGAGATCAACTCCTCGTTGGCTTTGGTGTGGTCGGAAATCATCATGTTGGCGAATTCCTTGACGTCCGCCGAACTGCTTTTTTCCAGGGCCAGTTTGCTGGTTTCGATTTCCGCGATACCACCGGCCGCCGCGTTGTCGACGAAGTCGCTGGAAGTCGCGGCCCAAGCCATTCCCATACTGGTGCTCAAGGCAACTGCCAGGCCGAGTTGACGCAGGTTGAATCCGTCCATAGGTAAGTCTCCACACAGGTTGTACAAGGGACTTGTGTCGTCCTGTTCAATGGAGAGCGGCGGGCGGACAAAGGTTTGATTGCAAAGCGGTGCGGTACGACGAACGGTCACCGCTGGTCGGATTGGCGGTCGACAGAACCCCGTCGGCGAGGCCATTCTGATAGTCGACGAGCGCCGTAGAAGGCGTTAGCCATCGTTCTACCAAAGGAGGTGTTCCATGCCGGTGATCCACGATTTGTGCCAGGATCTCAACTGCACAAAAGACGACATCCAGCAAAAGCGCAGCGAGAATCCCAGGCTCGACTCGTTACTTCTCAAGTATTCCCAAATAGATGCCGAAGTGGTCGACGCCGAGAAACCGTCCTCCGCGGCACTGTCCGATGTTGCCCTGAAGACGCTCAAGGAGAAACGTTTGCAGGTCAAGGACGAGATCGCGCAGTACTTGCAGGGATAGTCCTAGGGCCGGGCTGTCGGTGAGGAGCCCTCTGCTTGCAGGAGGGCTTTTTTCGGCAGACTCGTCAGGTCAGCGGGTCCCAGCGCTGGGACCAGTCGCTGCCGGTCGTGACGATCTGGCGCAGCACTTCGAACGCTTGCTGCAACGCCGCCGAATCCCGATCCCTGGAGTACACGAGGTAAGTCGGGTAGTTGAATTCCGGCGCCTTGGGCACCCGCTCCAGGATGCCGCTGTCCAGGTAGCTTTGCACCACTCGGGTCCGGAAGTAGCCGCTGCCGCCGTTCTCCAGGATGTACTGCAGGGCCAGGGGGCCGAGGTTGAAGGTCACAGCCGCCTTGGCCTTGTCCGGCAGCGCAGTGTCGTGCTGACGACGGAAGTCGGCACTCCAGTCGATGTACACGTAGGGCTCTGGACGGGTCGCCAGGCGCACCAGGATCAGTTTCTCTTCCAGCAACTGTTCCACTTGCAGCCTCGGCCAGTATTCGGGCTGATACACCACGGCGGCATCCAGCAGGCCCAGTTCCAGTTGTTGCAGCAGTTTTTCGCCATCGCGGATGTCCATGCGCAGGGCATGGCCGGGGATTTTATGGCGCAGTTCCTCGGCCCAGGCGAGCATCAAGGGGTTGCATAGACTGACCTCGCCACCGAGGTGCAAAACGTTGCGAAAGCCTTCGGGCAAGGGCAGGTCTCGGCGGGCCGCTTCCCAGGTCTGCACCAGTTGATTGGCATACACCACGAACGTTTCACCGTCGGCAGTCAGGCGCGCGCCGGCACGGTTGCGCACAAACAGCACGCAGCCAAGCTGGCTTTCAAGCTTCTGGACTCGCGCCGTGATAGCCGTCTGGGTGACGTGCAGCTTGTCGGCCGCGGCGGCGAGGCTGCCGTGGCGGACGATTTCCAGAAAGGTGCGGGCGAGGTCGATGTCCATGGTCAGGCCGATACGGGGAAAGCGGGGATTGTACGACACCTGCGAACTACCGCAGGGTCCTTTGCTGAATGTACCGGCGCTATCGCGAGCAGGCTCGCTCCCACAATTGCTCCGGGTGATGAGGATTGAGCGTCGCTCCAGATCCCCTGTGGGAGCGAGCCTGCTCGCGATAGCGATGGATCGGCCAGTGGAAATGCTCAAGTAAAAACACAAATCCCGCCACAGAGGCGGGATTCGTTTGCAGCCAGGGCGCCCGTAGAAAGGGCAAGCAGACTCAGGCCGGGAACAATTCGGACAGCTTCATCGACAGCATCATGTCGCCTTCGACGCGCAGCTTGCCGCCCATGAACGCTTGCATGCCGTCGGTATCGCCGCTGACGATGCCCTTGAGGGTTTCGCTGTCCATGATCAGCGTGCAGTTGGCGTTCTCATTTTCGCCTTCTTGCAGCTCACAGGTGCCATCCTTGACGATCAGGGCGTATTGCTTGTCTTCGTCGGTGATGTTGAAACCAAATACCAGGTCCAGGCCGGCAGCGGCGGCAGGGTTGAACTTGGCTTTCATGGCTTGTACGGCGTCGGCTACGGAGGTCATGGTTTCGATCCTTATTTGGGTTATACAGCAAGGGTCTACAGTGATCCGGACTCAGCGAAAGGTGATGAGGTCCGGGGCCTTCAGCAGTTGCAGGTGGGCATGACTGTTGAAGGAAGCCAGGGCCACCTCGCGGCCCCTGAATTTCAGGTGGTTGAGCGAGGTGTTGACGATTTGCCAGTTCAGTTCGAAGGCCTGCCGCGCAGGCATCTGGGTGATCAGGTGGAGCAGGGCGGTGATGGTCCCGCCGGAAGTGAACACGGCGATTTTCTGGGAATTGTCGGCTTGCTCCAGAATGCGCTGCAGGCCGGTCTGCACGCGTTCGACGAAACCCAGCCAGCTTTCCAGTTCGGGCGGGTCGTACTGGCCGCTGAGCCAGCGCTCGATGATCAACGCGAAGATGCGCTGGAACTCGGCGCGGTTCTGTGCGGCATTGCGCAGAATGTACAGGGCTTCGGGTTCCTGGGGCAGCATGTCCGGCAGCAGGGCGCGGATCACCGCGTCGGCATCGAACTCATTGAACGCCGAATCGATCTCCAGCCCGGGAACCGGCAGCCCGGCGGCGGACATCTGGCCCAGCGCACCGGTGGCGGTATCCTGCTGGCGACGCAGGTCGCCCGAGAGGCAGCGATCGAACACGACACCCAGTTCGGCCAGGTGGCTGCCCAGCACTTGCGCCTGGCGTACACCGTTTGGCGAAAGGACATCGTAGTCGTCCGCACCAAAGGAGGCCTGGCCATGTCGAATCAGATAGATACTGCCCACGTCCGCGTCATCCCGGTACGTTGAAGGTTTGGCGAGGTTATGAGGATGGCGGTGAGCTGTCAATGAAAAAACATACGCTTGTTTGAAATGCCTGTTACAGCCTTGTCCAGCTGCGCTCCCGTTAAGGTAACCACAGGTTTCACGGCTGGTCGTGGCGCAGGCGCATGGGTATGCTGAACGTGTTGAGTGCCCGCCCTTGAGCGGCGTTTTGAATTTATTAGGAGCCATCGTGGAGTTTTTCATCGAATACGCCAGTTTCCTGGCCAAGACCGTGACGCTGGTGATCGCCATCCTGGTGGTGCTGGCCAGTTTTGCTGCCCTGCGCAGCAAGGGCCGGCGCAAGTCTGCCGGCCAGTTGCAGGTGAGCAAACTCAACGACTTCTACAAGGGACTGCGTGAGCGCCTGGAGCAGACGCTGCTGGATAAAGACCAGCTCAAGGCCCTGCGCAAGACCGAAGGCAAGGCTGAAAAGGCCGCCAAGAAACACAAGGACAAGCCGGCGGCCAAGCCTCGGGTATTCGTGCTGGATTTTGACGGTGACATCAAAGCCTCGGCCACCGAGAGCCTTCGTCATGAAATCACCGCATTGCTGACCCTGGCGACCCCGAAGGATGAAGTGGTGTTGCGCCTGGAAAGCGGTGGCGGCATGGTCCACAGCTACGGTCTGGCCTCCTCGCAACTGGCCCGGATCCGTCAGGCCGGCGTGCCGCTGACGGTGTGCATCGACAAGGTCGCGGCCAGTGGCGGCTACATGATGGCGTGCATCGGCGAGAAGATCATCAGCGCGCCTTTTGCCATTCTTGGCTCCATCGGCGTCGTGGCCCAGTTGCCAAACGTCAACCGTCTCCTGAAGAAGCACGACATCGATTTTGAAGTGCTGACGGCCGGTGAATACAAGCGCACGTTGACGGTGTTTGGCGAAAACACCGAGAAGGGTCGGGAGAAGTTCCAGGAAGACCTGGACATCACCCATGAGTTGTTCAAGAACTTCGTGTCCAACTACCGTCCGCAACTGGCCATTGATGAAGTGGCGACTGGCGAAGTCTGGCTGGGCGTCGCAGCATTGGACAAGCGCCTGGTGGACGAGCTGAAAACCAGCGATGAATACCTGGCCGAACGAGCCAAGAGTGCCGAGCTGTACCACTTGCACTACGCCGAGCGCAAAAGTTTGCAGGAGCGTATTGGCATGGCGGCCAGTGGTTCGGTGGACCGGGTGCTGCTCAGTTGGTGGAGCCGCCTGACCCAGCAGCGGTTCTGGTAACGGCTAACACTGTGGGAGCGAGCCTGCTCGCGATGACGGTGGTTCATCCAGCATCACCTGCTCAGGCGAGCCGCTATCGCGAGCAGGCTCGCTCCCACATTGGGTTCAGGGTGGGCTGAAGATCAGGTTCCGCACCAATCATCCATCCATAAAAAAGCCCTGAACCGGAACACCCGGATCAGGGCTTTTTTTGTATCAGGTTTCAGCGACGACGAAACAACGGCAACGGTTCGTCAGTGGCAGCCTGGTAGGTCACCGAGAAATCCTTGAGGCTTTCGAGGGCTTCAAAGGGGTCCTTGTCGGCGCGCAAGGCAAAGGCGTCGAAACCGCAACGGCGCATGTAGAACAGTTGGTCGCGCAGCACATCGCCAATCGCCCGCAATTCGCCCTTGAAGCCATAACGCTCACGCAGCAGGCGAGCGTTGGAGTAGCTGCGACCGTCGGTGAAGGCCGGGAAGTTCAGGGCGATGACCTGGAACTGATTGGCGTCATCACCGATTTCCTCCGCCTCTTCGTCGGCGTCCAGCCACACACCCAGGCCGCCATCGCGGGCCTTGAGGGCGTGAGCATGATCGCGCCACAGGGCCAGGGGCACGATCAGGTCGTCGCAGTTGGAAATACCATCGAGGGTCGCGTCCTTGGGCAGCAGGTGCCAGGTTTCGTCGATAACCTCGTCGTTCTTAATTATTCGCTGCATAGACGCGTTCCTTGAAGAGGTCGATGCCGATACGTTGATAAGTGTCGATGAAACGCTCGTCTTCGGTACGTTGTTCGATGTAAACGTCGATCAGCTTCTCGATCACGTCAGGCATGTCGTCCTGGGCAAACGATGGGCCGAGGATCTTGCCCAGGCTGGCGTCGCGGCTACCGCTGCCGCCCAGGGAGACCTGGTAGAACTCCTCGCCTTTCTTGTCCACGCCCAGGATGCCGATGTGGCCGACGTGGTGGTGACCACAGGCGTTCATGCAACCGGAAATGTTCAGGTCCAGCTCGCCGATGTCGAACAGGTAGTCCAGGTCGTCGAAACGACGCTGGATCGACTCGGCGATAGGGATCGACTTGGCGTTGGCCAGGGAGCAGAAATCGCCGCCCGGGCAGCAGATTATGTCGGTCAGCAGGCCGATGTTCGGCGTGGCGAACCCTTGCTCGCGCAACTCGCCCCACAGGGTGAACAACTGGCTCTGTTCAACGTCCGCCAGGATGATGTTCTGTTCGTGGGAGGTGCGCAGTTGACCGAAGCTGTAGCGCTCAGCCAGATCGGCCACGGCGTCCAGCTGCTTGTCGGTGATGTCGCCCGGCGCGACGCCGGTCGGCTTCAGGGACAGGGTCACCGCGACGTAGCCCGGCTTCTTGTGGGCCAGGGTGTTGCGGGTGCGCCAGCGGGCGAAGCCCGGATGTTCTTTGTCGAGCGCGGCCAGCTCGGCGTCCTGGTTGCTCAGGGCCTTGTAGTCCGGGTCGACGAAATGCTTGGCTACGCGATGGACTTCGGCTTCGGTCAGGGTGGTCTGGCCGCCGCGCAGGTGAGCCATTTCGGCTTCGACCTTTTCGGCGAACACTTCTGGCGTAAGGGCCTTGACCAGGATCTTGATCCGCGCCTTGTACTTGTTGTCACGACGGCCGTAGCGGTTGTACACCCGCAGGATGGCGTCGAGGTAGCTCAGCAGGTCCTGCCATGGCAAGAACTCGTTGATGAACGCGCCGACCACCGGCGTACGGCCCAGGCCGCCGCCCACCAGCACACGGAAGCCCAGCTCGCCGGCGGCGTTGTAGACCGTCTCCAGGCCGATGTCATGGACTTCAATGGCCGCACGGTCCGAGGTCGAGCCATTGATGGCGATCTTGAACTTGCGCGGCAGGTAGGCGAATTCCGGGTGGAAGGTGGTCCACTGGCGAACGATCTCGCACCAAGGGCGCGGGTCGATCAACTCATCGGCCGCGACACCGGCGAATTGGTCGGTAGTGACGTTGCGCAGGCAGTTGCCGCTGGTCTGGATCGCGTGCATCTGCACGGTGGCCAGTTCAGCCAGGATCTGGGGCACATCTTCCAGGGCCGGCCAGTTGTACTGGACGTTCTGGCGGGTACTGATGTGGGCATAGCCTTTGTCGTAGTCGCGGGCAATCTTGGCCAGCATGCGCACCTGACGCGAGGTCAGTTGGCCATAGGGCACCGCTACGCGCAGCATCGGGGCGAAGCGCTGGATATACAGGCCATTCTGCAAACGCAGAGGGCGGAATTCTTCTTCGCTCAGCTCGCCTGCCAGATAGCGTCGGGTCTGATCACGGAACTGCTTGACGCGGTCCTCGATGATCCGCTGATCGTACTCGTCATATACGTACATATAAGTCTCGTTCTCAGGCTTGGGCCGATCAGAAACAGCTGCGTGTTGGCTCGCTGGAATCGGATTCTGCCTCGGCAATTCTGCGCGCACGGCCGCGCACTCCTACAGGAGCCGGTGCAAGATACCTGTTTTGAGTTATGCGCAAAAGTGATGTTTGAGTATATGTAAAGAACCAAATCGACTAATGGGATTGATTATTGCCTAACCCACATTTGTCGTGCGGGCAATCATCGTCTTAACTGTGGTCGAGTCCCTATGCAATCACCTACAAAACCGACAAGAGGCGATGCAATGAGCAATCCGACCAAAGCAAGGAAAAGCGACAGTACTGTTGATGCCTGGGCCATTTTGTTCCTGATTATCCTGGTGGTGGGCACTGCGGTGTTCTGGGTCAGTCACCAATAGAGCGGTGGTGAAAAAACGGTGGGAGCGAGCCTGCTCGCGATAGCGGTGGTTCAGTCAATCATGAAGTGACTGACAAACCGCTATCGCGAGCAGGCTCGCTCCCACAGGGGGGGATGTGTGTCGTAGACAGATTTACAACCCCGCCAGATGCACCACCAGCTTGACGATGCCAAACAGTGTCAGGGCGAAGATCACCGTGAAGGCGATGCCCAATACCACGAAGTGACTCGGCTTGCCGTGGGTGAAATCACGGGCGCGGTTCTTGCCGCTCTGCACGCCGAAGGCGGCAGCCAGCACACTGTGCACCATCTGCCACAGGGTCGGCGGCTTGTTGTCGATCGGATCGTCCATAAATCCCTCGTCTGCCATGGGTTTGGAACAAGCATAGACAAAAGATCGCAACCTGCGGCAGCCCCTACAGCAATACACAAAACCCTGTAGGAGCCTGCGATCCTTTAAGGCTCTTAGTTGTCGTAACCCAAATTCGGCGCCAACCAGCGCTCAGTCACGCTCAAGTCCTGGCCTTTGCGCGCGGTATAGCTCTGGACCTGATCCTTGTCGATCTTGCCCACGGCGAAGTATTGCGCCTGGGGATGGGCGAAATACCAGCCGCTGACGGCTGCCGCCGGGAACATGGCGTAATGCTCGGTGAGGAATACGCCGCTGCGTCCAGCCTTCAGTTCGCTGGCCTCGGGGTCGAGCAGGCGGAACAAGGTGGCCTTTTCGGTGTGATCCGGGCAGGCCGGGTAACCGGGGGCAGGGCGGATGCCGGTGTATTGCTCCTTGATCAGGGCGTCGTTGTCCAGGCTTTCGTCCTTGGCGTAACCCCAATGTTCCTTGCGCACCTGCTGGTGCAGCCATTCGGCGCAGGCCTCGGCCAAGCGGTCGGCCAGGGCCTTGACCATGATCGAGTTGTAGTCGTCGCCGGCTTCCTGGTAGGCCTTGGCGACTTCTTCGGCGCCGATGCCGGCGGTGGTGATGAAACCGCCCACGTAGTCGGTCACACCGCTGTCCTTGGGCGCGACGAAGTCGGCCAGGGAGAAGTTCGGCTTGCCGTCGGTCTTGATGATCTGCTGGCGCAGGTGATGCAGGCGGGCCAGTGGCTTGCCATCCTCGCCATAGACTTCCAGATCGTCGTCATGCACCTGGTTGGCCGGCCAGAAGCCGAACACGGCGCGGGCGCTGATGAGTTTCTCGTCGATGAGCTTGCGCAGCATCGCCCGGGCATCGGCGTACAGGGCAGTAGCCGCTTCTCCGACCACTTCGTCGGTGAGGATGCGCGGGTACTTGCCGGCCAGGTCCCAGGAAATGAAGAACGGTGTCCAGTCGATGTATTCGGCCAGGACGTTGAGGTCAATGTTGTCCAGCACCTTGGCGCCGGTAAAGGTCGGCTTGACCGGCTGGTAGCTGCTCCAGTCGAACTGCGGTTTTTTCGCCACGGCGGCCGGGTAGCTCAGGCGTTCGGTACGGGCGCTGCGGTTGGCGGTGCGCTCGCGAACGTCGATGTACTCCAGGCGGGTTTTCTCGACGAATGCCGGCTTGAGTTCCTTGGACAGCAACTGGGTGGCCACGCCCACGGCGCGCGAGGCGTCGGTGACGTAGATCACCGCGTCGTTGCTGTACTTGGGTTCGATTTTCACTGCCGTGTGGGCCTTGGAGGTCGTGGCGCCACCGATCATCAGGGGCAGGTGGAAATCCTGGCGCTGCATCTCGCGGGCCACATGCACCATCTCGTCCAGGGACGGAGTGATCAGGCCGGACAGCCCGATGATGTCGCACTTCTGCTCCTTGGCCACCTGCAGGATCTTCTCTGCCGGCACCATCACGCCCAGGTCGACCACGTCATAGCCGTTGCAACCGAGCACCACGCCGACGATATTCTTGCCGATGTCGTGGACGTCGCCCTTGACCGTGGCCATGAGGATCTTGCCCTTGGCTTCCGGCTTGTCGCCTTTTTCCGCCTCGATGAATGGAATCAGGTGGGCCACGGCCTGCTTCATCACCCGGGCGGACTTCACCACTTGGGGCAGGAACATTTTGCCGGCGCCGAACAGGTCGCCGACGATATTCATGCCGGCCATCAACGGGCCTTCGATGACTTCGATCGGGCGGGCGAACGACAGCCGCGATTCCTCGGTGTCTTCGACGATGTGCGTGGTGATGCCCTTGACCAGCGCGTGTTCCAGGCGCTTGTTCACTTCCCAGCCACGCCACTCTTCGGTTTCCGCTTCCTTGACGCTGCCGTCGCCCTTGTACTTGTCGGCGATGGCGAGCAGGGCGTCGGTGCCTTCAGGCGTGCGGTTGAGGATCACGTCTTCCACCGCGTCGCGCAGTTCCACCGGGATCTGGTCGTAGATCTCCAGTTGGCCGGCGTTGACGATGCCCATGGTCAGGCCCGAGCGGATTGCATAGAGCAGGAACACCGAATGAATCGCCTCGCGCACCGGGTTGTTGCCCCGGAACGAAAAGGACACGTTGGACACGCCACCCGAGGTCAGCGCATAAGGCAGTTCGTCGCGGATGTAGGCGCAGGCGTTGATGAAATCCACGGCATAGTTGTTGTGCTCTTCGATACCGGTGGCGACGGCGAAGATGTTCGGGTCGAAGATGATGTCTTCCGGCGGGAAGCCGACTTCATTGACCAGGATGTCGTAGGAGCGCTTGCAGATTTCCTTCTTGCGCGCTTCGGTATCGGCCTGGCCGGCTTCGTCGAAGGCCATCACCACCACGGCGGCGCCGTAGCGTTTGCACAACTTGGCGTGATGGATGAACTGCTCGACGCCTTCCTTCATGCTGATGGAGTTGACGATGCCCTTGCCCTGGATGCACTTGAGGCCCGCTTCGATCACTTCCCACTTGGAGGAGTCGATCATGATCGGCACGCGGGAAATATCCGGTTCGCCGGCAATCAGATTGAGGAAGGTCACCATGGCCTTCTTCGAATCGAGCATGCCCTCGTCCATGTTGATGTCGATCACCTGGGCGCCGGCCTCGACCTGCTGCAGGGCCACTTCCAGGGCTTCGGTGTAGTTGTCTTCGCGGATAAGGCGGGCGAACTTGGCCGAACCGGTGATGTTGGTCCGCTCACCGACGTTGACGAACAAGGAGCTGCGATCGATGGTGAACGGTTCCAGGCCCGACAGGCGGCAAGCCCGCGGGATCTCCGGAATCTGGCGCGGTGCGTAGCCGGCCACGGCCTTGGCGATGGCTTCGATGTGCGCCGGGGTGGTGCCACAGCAGCCGCCGACGATGTTCAGGAAGCCGCTTTGGGCAAACTCTTCGATGACTTTGGCGGTGTCCACCGGCAGTTCGTCGTATTCACCGAATTCATTGGGCAGACCGGCGTTCGGGTGCGCCGATACGTGGGTGCTGGCCTTGTTCGACAGTTCTTCGAGGTACGGGCGCAGTTCGCTGGCACCGAGGGCGCAGTTCAACCCAACGGAAATCGGCTTGGCGTGGGCGACGGAGTTCCAGAAGGCTTCGGTGGTCTGGCCGGACAGGGTGCGGCCGGACGCGTCGGTGATGGTGCCGGAGATCATGATCGGCAGTTCGACGCCTAATTCCTCATACACCCCTTGCACGGCGAAAATCGCTGCCTTGGCATTAAGCGTGTCGAAAATGGTTTCGATGAGGATCAGGTCGGCGCCGCCTTCGATCAGGCCCTTGGTGGCCTCGGTGTAGTTCTCCACCAGCTCGTCGAAGGTCACGTTGCGGTAGCCGGGGTTGTTCACGTCTGGCGACAGCGAGCAGGTGCGGCTGGTCGGGCCCAGCACGCCGGCTACGAAGCGCGGCTTGTCCGGTGTTTCAAGGGTCTTGGCGTCGGCGACCTTGCGGGCCAGGCGCGCGCCTTCCAGGTTCAGCTCGTAGGCCAGGCCCTGCATGCCGTAGTCGGCCTGGGACACCTGGGTGGCGTTGAAGGTGTTGGTTTCCAGAATGTCGGCACCGGCATCCAGGTAGGCTTTTTCGATGGCGCCGATCACATCCGGACGGCTCAGGACCAACAAATCATTGTTGCCCTTGACGTCGCTCGGCCAGTCGGCGAAACGCTTGCCACGATAGTCCTGTTCCTCAAGCTTGTAGCTCTGGATCATCGTACCCATGCCGCCGTCGAGGATCAGAATGCGTTCCTTGAGGGCCTGCTGGAGAAGATAAAGGCGAGCGCTGCGATCGGACATAGGACTACCTGGAAAAAGACCATTACGAAGGCGGGGATGATAGCAAACCTGTACAGGATTTGATCATGGGTGGCTTTTGCATGAATCCTGCTCATGTTTGCATCGCGATGGCGGCCCGGTAGAATCGCCGGATTATCTCTTAGGACCCGAGACATGCCGTACCGCGTCTTATTCGGCAGTCTGTTGCTGCTGTTGTCTTTTCACTCAGTGGCAAAGGATCCCGCCCCGGCGATTTCCTACACTCGCGATATCCAGCCGATCTTCACGGAAAAATGCGTCGCCTGCCACGCCTGCTATGACTCTGCGTGCCAATTGAACCTGGGCAGTGGCGAAGGCGTGTCCCGGGGCGCGAGCAAGCTGCCAGTCTATGACGGTGAACGACGCCAGGCTGCCGAACCCACCCGTTTGTTCTATGACGCCTCCGGCCAGCGGGCCTGGCAGCGCAAAGGCTTCTACTCCGTGCTGGATGCTCAAGGCAGCCAGGCCGCGCTGATGGCGCAGATGCTCGAACTGGGCCACAACACACCGTTGCAGCCCAACGCCAAGCTGCCCCAGGACATCGTGCTTGGGCTTGAGCGTGACAACAGCTGCCCGATGCCGGGGCAATTCGACGAGTACGCCGCCGCGCATCCCAAGGAAGGCATGCCTCTGGCGGTCACTGGCCTGACCGACCAGCAATATCAGACCTTGCAGCGCTGGCTGGCCGCGGGTGCACCCATCGATCAGCAAGCGCTGGCGCCGAGCGCCGCCGAAGCGTTGCAGGTGGTGCAGTGGGAAAACCTGCTCAACGCCCCCGGCGCCCGGGAAAGCCTAGTGGGCCGGTGGTTGTTTGAGCACTGGTTTCTGGCGCACATCTATTTCAAGGATGGCGAGCCGGGGCATTTCTTCCAGTGGGTACGTTCGCGCACGCCTACCGGCCAGCCAATCGATCTGATCAACACCCGCCGCCCGAACGATGACCCTGGCACCCGTGTGTATTACCGGCTCTGGCCGGTACAAGGGGTGATCGTGCACAAGACCCACATTACCTACGGGTTGAGCGCGGCGAAAATGGCGCGGATCAAGAGCCTGTTCTACAGCGGCAGATGGCAGGTCACTGCGTTGCCAGGGTACGGCCCGGAGCGCCGGGCCAACCCGTTTTCCACCTTCGAGGCGATCCCGGCCCAGGCCCGCTATCAGTTCATGCTCGATAACGCCGAGTATTTCGTGCGCACATTTATCCGCGGCCCGGTTTGCCGGGGCCAGATCGCCACGGACGTGATTCGCGACAACTTCTGGGCGTTGTTCCAGGCCCCGGAAAATGATCTGTACATCACCGACCCCAATTACCGCGGCCAGGCCACACCGTTGCTGGCGATGCCGGGGCAGAATGACGACGTGGGCAGCGTCCTGAGCCTGTGGCTGGACTACCGGGACAAGCGCAACGAGTACGAAGCCTTGCGTCGCGACAACTACGCCGACCTGCCTGCGCCCAGTTGGTCGACGCTGTGGGCCGGCAACGACAATGCCTTGCTGAGCATTTTCCGGCATTTCGACAGTGCTTCGGTCACCAAGGGCCTGATTGGCGAGGTGCCACAGACGATGTGGCTGTTCGACTTTCCATTGCTGGAGCGCACTTATTATCAGTTGGCGGTGAACTTCGACGTGTTCGGCAACGTGTCCCACCAGGCCCAGACGCGACTGTATTTCGACCTGATTCGCAACGGTGCGGAGCAGAACTTCCTGCGCCTGATGCCAGCCGATTCCCGCGAGGACTACCTCAACGATTGGTATCAGTCGGGCGGAAAATTCAAGATGTGGCTCGATTACGAGGCTATCGACGACGATAAACCCACCGCGCTCAAGCTTGACGAAGATGATCCCAAGCGCGATTTCGTCCAGCAATTGCTGGTTCGTTATGGCGACTTGAACGCGCGGCCCGATCCGATCAACCGGTGTAATGGCGCCTATTGCTCGCGTCCGAACATTGATCCGGCCTTACAGAACGCCGAACAGGCCCTCAGTCGCCTGGCTTCCAGACCGGCGGCGGGCCTGAGCGTCATCAACCAGTTGCCGGAAGCGACCATGTTGCGCGTCGAAACCGTCAGCGGTCGCCGTGAGGTCTACAGCCTGCTGCGCAACCGCGCTCACAGTAACGTGGCATTTTTGCTCGGCGAGGCGCTGCGATACCAACCGGGGCTGGACACCTTGACGGTCTATCCGGGCGTGCTGAGCAGCTATCCGAACTTCATCTTCAACATCCCCGCCGAGCAAGTGCCGGCCTTTGTCGACGCCATGGAGGGCGCCCGGGACGGACAGGCGTTCGAGCGGGTTGTCGAGCGCTGGGGCATTCGGCGCAGTCACCCGCAGTTCTGGCGGTACTTCCATGACCTGAGCCACTACCTGCAGGAGACGCAGCCGCTGGAAAGTGGGGTGCTGGACATGAATCGTTATCAGAACCTCTGACCAGGATATCCGGGCGCTTTCCTGACAAAAATACTAGGACTTTGTCCGGCGCGATGATTGGCGTAAACTGCCGACAAGCCTGCGAGGAGTTTCCATGACCGCCATTACCATTACCGATGCCGCCCACGATTACCTGGCCGACCTGCTGTCCAAGCAGAACACCCCAGGTATCGGGATCCGCATCTTCATCACCCAGCCCGGCACCCAGTACGCTGAAACCTGCATTGCCTACTGCAAGCCGGGGGAAGAGAAACCTGAAGACACCGCGCTGGGGCTCAAGAGCTTCACCGCGTACATCGACTCGTTCAGCGAAGCGTTCCTGGACGACGCGGTGGTCGACTATGCCACCGACCGCATGGGCGGCCAGTTGACCATCAAGGCGCCGAACGCCAAGGTGCCGATGGTCAATGCCGACAGCCCGGTCAACGAGCGCATCAATTATTACCTGCAAACCGAAATCAACCCTGGGCTGGCCAGCCACGGCGGCCAGGTTTCGCTGATCGACGTGGTGGAAGACGGCATCGCCGTGCTCCAGTTCGGCGGCGGTTGCCAGGGCTGCGGCCAGGCCGACGTGACCTTGAAGGAAGGCATCGAGCGCACCTTGCTCGAGCGTATCCCGGAGCTCAAGGGCGTGCGCGACGTGACCGACCACACGCAGAAAGAAAACGCCTACTACTGATAGGTGTTCGCTGCGGATAGAAAAAACGGCGCCCGTGAGCGCCGTTTTTTTATGGGTGGATCCGACATCCGCGCAAGCTGATCCACCGCTATCGCGAGCAGGCTCGCTCCCACATTGGGGCGGCGGTGATGTTCGATTTTTTAATCGCCGCAAATCCCTGTGGGAGCAAGCTCGCTCTTAAAGTTGTATTTTCAGGGCCTGTAGAGATGCGCGTGCCCGGCGCGGTAGAGCGACGACTCACTGAACACATCATTACCCAGCACGCGTCCCACCAGGATCAGCGCCGTGCGTCGAAAGCCCTTGGCCTGGACCTTTTCGGCAATGTCAGCCAGCGTACCCACCACCCAATCCTGATCCGGCCATGTCGCCCGGTGAATCACTGCGATCGGACAATCCACGCCGTAGTGGGGCAGCAGTTCGCTGACGATTTTTTCCAGATGATTGACGCCCAAATGAATCGCCATGCTCGCCCCGTGCTGCGCCAGGCTGCCCAGTTCTTCGCCGGCGGGCATCACGGTTTTGTCTGCGTAGCGGGTGAGGATCAGGCTTTGGGACACGTCCGGCAAGGTCAGTTCGGCGCCCAGCAGGGCGGCGCAGGCGGAGGTCGCGGTCACGCCGGGGATGATCTCGAACGGGATGTCCAGTTCCCGCAGGCACCGAATCTGCTCGCCAATGGCGCCATACAGGCTCGGGTCGCCGGAGTGCACCCTGGCCACGTCCTGGCCCTTGAAGTGAGCGGCCTTGATCAACTCGATAATCTGCTCCAGGTGCAGCTCGGCGCTGTTGACCACCTGTTCGGCGCTGTGGCCTTCCAGCACGGCTGTGGGCACCAGGGAGCCGGCGTAAATGATCAGCGCGCAGCTGCGGATCAGTCGCTGACCTTTGACAGTGATCAGTTCCGGGTCGCCAGGGCCGGCGCCAATGAAATAAACGGTCATGACCGGTTCCTAAAGGTGAGTGGGCGACCCTTTGAATGAAGATCGCTCATGATCCAGGGCGCGAATTATCGGGTTTTACGACGTCACCGCCAATGCCAGCGTGGCGCTTGGGGTCTTTTGGCGAGGAATCAACAGCGTCGCAGGTGTCGCGCCCAACCGGTCGGCCAGGGCCAGGGCAGCGCTTTCGGCGATGCCATAGCAACCGGTGCGTTCAAAAGCGATCTCGGAGCGGTGACTGAGCCGCTGCTGGTAGCTGGACAATTGCTCGGCATTGAAACAGGTCAGCGGCAACTCCAGTTGCTCGGCCAGCTCCAGCAGGCCCGGCTCGTCACGCTTGAGGTCGATACTGGCCAAGGCGCGAACCTCAGAGAGCTCGATGCCGTGTGCCCGCAAAGTCTGATCAAGCAGTTCTCGCAGCGTGCTGGCCGGGCAGCCGCGTTGACAGCCCAGGCCGACCACCAGGATCGGCCCGGTGCTCATGCGTCGTGCTGAGCCTGGTCGCCACGCCGGAACAACCATGCGCTGACCAGGCCCAAGGCCAGCCAGAACGCGACGTTGGTCACTTGCGAGGCGAGCTTGAACTGGCTTTCAAGTGCTTCGGGCGCCAGCATCGAGTGGACCTCAGGCTGCGGCGCACCGATGACATGGGGCACCAGCAAGGTCGCCACGCCCAACAGTTTGAGCAACCAATGCCTGCCGAAGACAATCAGGGCGATACCTACCGCAGTGGAGGCCGCCGTGCCGATCCACCACATCTGCCGTTGGGCCAGATCGGCCGCCGCCGTACCAGGCAGCTCCGGTGGCAGGCCGAGGGTGGGGGCCAGGACAAACGTGGCATAACCGGCCAAACCCCAAAGCAATCCCTGGGACGTGCGAGTCGGCGCCCGCAGGGTGTACAAGCCCGCCAACATCAGGGCGAAACCCACCGCGACCACCAGATTGCCGCCGGTGGTGGAGAGCAGTCGTTGCCAACCGTCTTCCGGCTCCCACGCTTGGGCATCATGGGAGTGAACGGCCCCAGCGGCGTGCTCATGGTGCTCGGTAGCCGGTGCGCTTTCGTAGGTTTCGGCCTGCAGAATCAGCGGCGATACCCAGAAACTCTGGAGGAGGGTTAGCAGCAGGGCGGCCAGCAACCCGCTGAAACCGGCGGTTTGCGCGATACGCTTGATCATGTCGTCAGGTCTCAATGGCACGGGAATGCGGCGCTGTGGCGGGTGTCGTGGGCCGCGTTGTGCACCGCTTCGATGTGGGAGAAACCGGCGAAATAGACCAGGCCTGCACCGAGGATCGAGGCGAAAATCGCCGCGCTCAGGCGCTGGCTCAGGGTCGTGGAGCTGCTGGCGGTACGGGCGGTGCTGCTGATGGTCGACATGGCGCTTCCCTATGGTCTCTTGTCATCGGGTGAAGCGAGCGCAATGAAACCCCGGGCGCAGGCCCGCCAAGGTTCGAACAGCGCCCGCCCACCGCGGGTTTGTTGATGCATGAGTCATGGGCCGGTCTCCGGGCTCGCGAGGGGCAGGGCTTGTGCCTGGCCGACAAGCGTCACCTTCCCATACCGTGAGGCACAGTGGATCTGACGCTTCTCTCGCTTACCGTTGCGGGGGCAGCACCGGACTGACGTGGCCTTGAAGTAAAGCACACGATTCACCGGTTTCCCGTTTCACCCTGTGAAGGGCACCCGTAACTAGGCGCACAGGAGAGCATGGGCGGGGGCGGGGCGTCAATTGGCTGATACCCGTTGCGCCCATCGCGAGCAGGCTCGCTCCCACAGTTGAGCTTTGTTGAACATGAATTTTGTGATCGGCGAGATTTACTGTGGGAGCGAGCCTGCTCGCGATAGGGCCCGCAAGACACCACAGAACTCACCTGCGGACATTGACCCGCCCCCACACCCTGCGTAGCCTTGCGCCTTCGAGGTTCTTCGGCATTGGCCGAAGCTAAGAAGGGAACGCGGTCCAAGCCGCGGCTGCCCCCGCAACTGTGAACGGTGATGTTTCTGCAAGGCCACTGTGCATGCTCTTGACCAAGGGTGCACGGGAAGGCGCAGTCACTGCCAGTCGAATGACTGGCCCGCCGTCAGCCAGGAGACCTGCCTCGACACAGATTCTCACTACAACCGGGCGGGGTGATCCGGTGGCGAAATCTTCCGCGTGCGCCCATGCGTGCGGGTTGTCGTCCCGTTTGCCCGCCACCTTGCCAAAGGGCATCCGATGAAAACACTGGCCAAACTCCCTGTCACCATCGTCACCGGCTTCCTCGGCTCGGGTAAAACCACCTTGCTGCGGCACATGCTCGACAACGCCCAGGGCCGCCGCATCGCCGTGATCGTCAATGAGTTCGGCGAGCTGGGTATCGACGGCGAGATCCTCAAGCAGTGCTCGATCGGCTGCACCGAAGAAGAAGCCAACGGTCGCGTCTATGAACTGGCCAACGGTTGCCTGTGCTGCACCGTGCAGGAAGAGTTTTTCCCGGTGATGCGCGAGTTGGTGGCGCGGCGCGGCGACCTCGATCACATCCTTATCGAAACCTCCGGCCTGGCCCTGCCCAAACCGCTGGTCCAGGCTTTCCAGTGGCCGGAAATCCGCAGCGCCTGCACCGTCGATGCGGTCATCACCGTGGTCGACAGCCCGGCCGTGGCCGCCGGCACGTTCGCCGCGTTCCCGGACCAGGTCGACGCCCAGCGCAAACTTGACCCCAACCTGGACCACGAATCACCGCTGCACGAGCTGTTCGCCGATCAACTGGCGAGCGCCGACCTGGTGATCCTCAACAAAGCCGACCTGATCAGCCCTGAAGACCTGGCCAAGGTGCGCCTGGAAGTGGCCGAAGAACTGCCGCCGGCGGTCAAGGTCATCGAAGCCAGCAGCGGCCGCTTGCCTTTGGAAGTGTTGATCGGCCTGGGCGCCGGCTCCGAGGAGCACATCGACAGCCGCCACAGCCATCACGATCATCACCATGACGGCGACGATGACGACCATGATCATGACGCGTTCGACTCCATTTCCATCGAACTGCCCCAGGCCGACGAAAGCCTGCTGCTGGACGCCCTGACCCAGCTGGTGGTCCAGCACGGCGTGCTACGGGTCAAGGGGTTCGCGGCCATTCCTGGCAAGCCGATGCGTTTGCTGATCCAGGGCGTGGGCACGCGCTTCGACAAACATTTCGACCGGCAGTGGGGCGCCGATGAAGCGCGGGTGACCCGTCTGGTGTTGATCGGCCAGGCGCTGGATGCCGGGCTGCTCGAAGCGCAATTGCGCGCCGCCCTCAGCGTCTAAGCCATGCACCTGCTCAGGACCCAGCCCGGCGGTTTCGTGTCGGACGACAACATTGCCGATCTCGGACAAACCCCTGCCGAGCTGGTGATCCTGTGCAGCGGCGACTCCAGCCTGGCGCTGCTGGCCGAAGCGGCGCGGCAGTTGCCGGACGACTATCCGCAGTTTCGCCTCGCCAACCCGATGCAGGTGCAAAACCACGCCTCGGTGGATCTGTATTTCGACGACGTGTTGCGTCACGCCAAGGTCATCCTGCTTTCCCTGCATGGCGGCATCGGTTATTGGCGCTACGGCATTGAACGTCTTATGGAACTGGCCGAGCGCGGGGTGAAGCTGATCCTGGTGCCGGGGGACGATCGACCCGACCCGGAACTCAGCGACCTGAGCAACGTGCCCAATGAGGATCGGGACCGGCTCTGGCAGTTCCTGCGCCAAGGCGGTTTGGGCAATGCCCTGGACCTGTTCCATAACCTGGCCAGCCAATGGTTCGGTCGCGACTATCCTTGGGGCGAACCGCAAACCCTGCCGCGCACGGCGATCTACCATCCGGAACGAACCAACGCCAGCCTGAGTGATTGGCAAAGCGACTGGCGGGCCGGGCAGCCGGTGGCGGCGGTGCTGTTTTATCGCTCCCACCTGCAAGCAGCGAACACGGCGTTCATCGACGTGTTTTGCCAGCGTCTGCAAGCGGCGGGGCTCAATCCCTTGCCCATTGCCGTGGCGAGCCTCAAGGAGCCTGCTTGCCTGACCTTGGTTGAAGACTGGCTGGATGAGGTGGCGGCGGGGGTGATCCTCAACACCACCGGTTTCGCCCAATCGAGCCCCGAAGCGCCGCACTTGCGACCGTTTCGCCGCAACATCCCGGTGATCCAGGCGATCTGCGCCCAGGACAACGAGCCTGGCTGGCGCGCCAGTGAGCAGGGTCTGGGCCCGCGGGACCTGGCGATGCACATTGCCCTGCCAGAACTGGACGGGCGGATCATCAGTCGCCCCATCAGTTTCAAGGACCTGGCCTGGCGCAGCGAGCGCAGCCAGAGCGATGTGGTCTGCTACCGGGCCGTGCCCGAGCGCATGGATTTTGTCGCTGAGCTGGCGTGGCGCTGGACTACCCTGGCGTGCCTGCCCAACTCGCAAAAGCGCGTGGCGCTGATCCTCGCCAACTACCCGACCCGGGATGGGCGCATCGGTAACGGCGTCGGCCTGGACACCCCGGCGGCGGCAGTGAATATCCTGCGGGCCTTGCAGGCCGAGGGTTATCCGCTGCCGGCTGAACTGCCTGCGAGCGGCACCGCGCTGATCCAGCAGTTGCTCGGCGGGGTAAGCAACGACCTGGACAGTCTTGACCAGCGGCCCTGTCACCAGAGCCTGGCGCTGGATGCTTACCGGGCCATGTTCGACGCCTTGCCCGAGGCCAATCGCCAGGCGGTGCTGGAGCGCTGGGGCGCGCCCGAACAGGATCCGATGTTCCGCGATGGCCGGCTGATGATTGCTGGCGTGCGCCTGGGCCTGACGTTCGTCGGCATCCAGCCGGCTCGAGGCTATCAGGTCGATCCGAGCGCCGTGTACCACGACCCGGACCTGGTGCCGCCCCACGGCTACCTGGCGTTTTATTTCTGGCTGCGCAACACCTACGGGGTTCACGCGCTGATTCATGTCGGCAAGCACGGCAATCTCGAATGGCTGCCGGGCAAGGGCGTCGGGCTGTCGGAAAACTGCTGGCCGGATGCGCTGCTGGGACCGTTGCCGAACATCTATCCGTTCATCGTCAATGACCCGGGCGAGGGCGCCCAGGCCAAGCGTCGCACCCAGGCCGTGATTATCGATCACTTGATGCCGCCGCTGACCCGGGCCGAAACCTATGGGCCGCTGCGTAACCTTGAGCTGTTGGCTGACGAATACTACGAAGCGCAACTGCTCGACCCACGCCGCGCCCGGGAACTGCAGCGAGATATTCTGAATTTGGTGCGCGAGACCCACATCGACCGCGAGTTGCAACTGGACGGCGACGCTGACGTGGCAATCTGGCTGCCGCGCCTGGACACTTACCTGTGCGATCTGAAGGAGTCGCAGATCCGCGACGGCCTGCACATTTTTGGCGAGTCGCCCACACAACGGTTGCGCATCGACACCTTGCTGGCGTTGCTGCGCATTCCCCGGGGGGATGGCAAGGGCGCGCAGTCGAGTTTGCTGCGGGCGCTGGCCAAGGCCTTTGCACTGGGTTTCGATCCGCTGGATTGTGCGCTGGCCGAACCTTGGACCGGCGCGTGTCCCGAAGCCTTGGCTCGGCTCAGCGACGAACCTTGGCGGACCGCTGGCGATACTCGTGAACGTTTGGAATTGTTCGCCGGGCAATTGATCGAGCAGGCCCTGGAGGGCGTGGTCGCGCAACTTGAGGCGCCGGGTTGGGAAACGGTGAACAGCATTATTGAAAACCTGCGCGGCGTCGTGGCTCCGCGTCTGGACGCTTGCGGTCCGGCGGAAATGCGCGGTTTGCTCGATGCCTTGAGCGGGCGCTTCGTGCCGGCCGGCCCCAGCGGTGCGCCCAGTCGCGGCCGCCTGGATGTGCTGCCCACCGGGCGCAACTTCTTCTCGGTGGACGTGCGCAACCTGCCGACTACCACAGCGTGGCGCATCGGTTTTCAGTCGGCGTCCCTGATCCTTGAGCGGCACTTGCAGGACCACGGCGATCACCTGCGTCAATTGGGGCTTTCGGTGTGGGGCACCGCCACCATGCGCACCGGCGGTGACGACATTGCCCAGGCCATGGCGTTGATGGGCGTGCGTCCGGTGTGGGCCACGGGCAGCCAACGAGTCGACGATTTCGAGATCTTGCCGTTGAGTCTGCTGGACCGGCCTCGGGTCGATGTCACGCTGCGGGTCTCCGGGTTCTTCCGGGACGCCTTTGCCAATCTGATCCGCCTGTTCGATGCAGCGGTGCAGGCCGTCGCCGCCCTCGACGAACCGGACGACATGAACCCCTTGGCGGCGAAGGTGCGCAGCGAGCGCCAGGCCCTGTTGGAATCGGGCCTTGAACCCGAGGTCGCGGCCCGTCAGGCCGGGTGGCGGATCTTCGGCGCCAAGCCCGGGGCCTACGGCGCGGGTGTGCAGGGCGCCATCGACGGCCGCCTGTGGCAGAGCCGCGAAGACCTGGCGCAGGTCTACCTGAATTGGGGTGGCTACGCCTACGGCGCCGGCGATGAAGGCACTGCCGCCCGGGAGCAGTTCTCCCGGCGCCTTAGCCAGGTGCAGGCGGTGTTGCAGAACCAGGACAACCGCGAACACGACCTGCTCGATTCCAACGATTACTACCAATTCCAGGGCGGCATGCTGGCGGCGGTGGAGACCCTTGGCGGCGCAACGGCGGCCAGTTACCACGGCGACCACAGCCAGCCGGACTTGCCCAAGATCCGCACGTTGAAAGAAGAGCTCAACCGCGTCATTCGTTCCCGGGCGGCTAATCCGAAGTGGATCGACGGGATCAAGCGCCACGGCTATAAAGGTGCGTTTGAACTGGCGGCGACGGTGGACAACCTGTTCGCCTTCGACGCCACCACGCAGTTGATCGACGATCACCAGTACGCCTTGCTGGCCGAGGCTTATCTGCTCGACCCCGATACCCGCGATTTCGTTCGCCAGCACAACCCCGATGCCTTGCGCGACATGACCGAGCGCATGCTCGAAGCGCAGCAGCGCGGAATGTGGCAGGAGCCCGGGGAGTATCGAGAGGCGCTGGAGAACTTGTTGTTGGACATAGAAGAAGACAGCTGACTTGCCCATTCGACGGGCTATACACAACCCCTGTGATGGGTTGACCTGTGGTGAGGGGGTTTATCCCCGCTGGGCTGCGAAGCGACCCTCTTGTCCACATTGGGAGGCCTGCTTTGCAGTCCAACGGGGATAAATCCCCTCGCCACAAGTACTCTGTTCACATCGACGTTACCGACCATCTTTGAGAGTTCAACATGACCGACACCCCTCATTTCCCGCTCTGCGCCGTGGTCGGGGCCGATGACCTGAAACTGGCCCTGTGCCTGGCTGCGATCGATCCGAAAATCGGCGGTGTGCTCATCGAAGGCCCACGGGGCATGGCGAAGTCTACGCTGGCCCGGGGGCTGGCGGACCTGTTGGCCAGCGGTCAGTTCGTCACCTTGCCTTTGGGCGCCACTGAAGAGCGGCTGGTGGGCACCCTGGATCTGGACGCGGCCCTGGGGGAGGGGCGCGCGCAGTTCTCTCCCGGCGTTTTGGCCAAGGCCGACGCCGGGGTGTTGTATGTCGATGAAGTGAACCTGCTGCCCGACCACCTGGTGGACCTGTTGCTGGACGTGGCCGCCAGCGGCACCAACCTGATCGAGCGTGACGGCATCTCACACCGGCATTCGGCGCGTTTTGTATTGATCGGCACCATGAACCCGGAAGAGGGTGAATTGCGTCCGCAGTTGCTCGACCGTTTCGGCCTGAACGTGGCGCTGGACGGCCACACCGCACCGCTTGAGCGCGGGCAGATTATTCGTCGGCGGCTGGATTTCGACAGTGATCCGGCGGCGTTCTGCGCGGAATGGGAACCGACCCAGCGGCAGTTGCGCGAACGCTGCCAACAGGCTCGCGACCGGTTGATGCAGATTCCTCTGGATGACCAGGCGCTGGCGCAGATCACCGAGCGTTGTTTTGCCGCTGGGGTCGATGGCTTGCGCGCGGACCTGGTCTGGCTGCGGGCCGCCCGCGCCCATGCTGCGTGGCGCGGGGCGGATGCCATTGCCGTTGAGGACATTGATGCGGTCGCCGAGTTTGCATTGCGTCATCGCAGGCGCGAGCCTTCGGCCCCTGCGCCGTCCCAGGCGCCGCCAGCCACCGCCGATCAAACCGCCAGGCCTGACGAAGGCCAGGGCCAGTGGGGTGACCTGCCGGCCCGGGCATTGCCCATCGGCACTCGGCGTGACGTGCCGAGCTGGCCAAAAAAGCCCTAGGCATTCGCCCCCGTTCGCCCGCGGGGGTGAATGCCAGACCCCGTGCGGGACGGTTGGACCAGGGGCGCCAGGGCCGCAGCAAAGCGGCGGCCAGCGGGGCGGTGAACTGGCCAGGCACCTTGCTCGCTGGCCGTCCACGCCTGCGTGAAGACCTGCGTTTTCAGCAACGCCATCGTTCGCCCCATGAACTGTGGCTGGTCATCGTCGACGCCTCGGCCTCGACTCGTCGTCATCAAGCCTTGAGCGATGGCAAAGGCCTGCTGGCGCAACTGTTCGATGACGCCTACCGCCAGCGCGCCCGGCTGGCCTTGCTGACGGCCAGCGGCAGCGCACCAGCCTGGCAGGTGCAAGGGCTCAAGGCCTCGGCGGGGCTACGGGACTGGCTCGACGGCCTGGGCGCCGGCGGCGGCACGCCGTTGCTGGCGGCGCTGAACGAGGCCGGACGCTGGTTGACGGCCCGGCGCAAGCGCTACCCGACCGAGCAACAGCGGGTGTTGCTGATGACCGATGGGCGAGTCAAACAGCAGCTGACACTGCCGCCCCTTGATTGCCCAAGCCTGTTGATCGACATCGAACGCGGACCGATTCGCCTGGGCCGGGGCCGGCAATTGGCGGGGCAGTTGGGGGCGCAGTATCGGCATATTGATGAAGGACTACCGGGCTCGGATGTTCGCTGACTGACATGGCCTTATCGCGAGCAGGCTCGCTCCCACATTTAACACTCGATCGATGAATCCCCTGTGGGAGCGAGCCTGCTCGCGATAGCATCGCCCCGGTGTCAGATCCGCACGCTCAATAAGCATCGCTGTTCTATGCTCAGCCAGACCTCACAGGAGTGAACCATGCGCGTACTCGTCACCAACGCCCAGGACGATTTTCGGGTCAAGGCCTACGCTGGCACCAACGGTGTATTGCTCGCCATGGACCTGGCCGAACCCCGGCGCAAGGGCTTGCTCGGCTTTGCCATCGAGAAGCAGCACGGCGCCAAGCCCTGGCTGTTCCTGTTCAACAGCCTGACCTTCCCCGACAAGGTGCACACGTTCCCGCAATTTCGCGCTACGCCGAGCGATAAAGCACCGTTGCAGAAATTTCGCTGGGCCGACTACGCCATCAACCCAGGCGTGGCAATTCACTACCGTGTGCACCTGGCCTATGGCAGCCCTGACGCGCCGCAACTGGGGGAATCACTTGAGGTGTCAGTGACCAGTGACGATGGTCAGCCAAGCAACCAGGGGGTCATCTTCAATCGTGCCGTGGCCGCGAGCCAGGCCTTCCAGCGCAAATTTCCCGAGCTGGATGCGCTGATCGACGCCAACAAAAATCTGTCCATCGATGCTTGGCCTGACGCGCCGCGCCGCTGGCTGGAAAACGGTTTGCTGGGGCGCTTGACCGGTTTTATCGACCGGGCCCTGAACGCCAGTTGGGCCCTGGACGTCGCCATCTATGAATATGAACTGCCGGTGATCGTCGAGGCTGTGAACGCCGCTTTCGCACGGGGGGCGCGGGTACGGGTGCTGTACCACGCTGAGCCGGGAGACGACGGCACACTGCGCAACGAAGCCAGCCTGGCAACATTGCCGGCGGCCAACAAGCGCGGGCGCGTCACGCACAATATTTTCCACGACAAGTTCATCGTGCTGAGCAAGGTCGACGACACCGGTTCGTTGCACCCCGAGGCTGTGCTGTGCGGCAGCACCAATTTCACTGCCAACGGCGTCTACCGCCAGGCCAACGTTATTCATGTGCTGGACGACGCGCGGGTCAGCAACAGCTATCGCCAGGTGTTCGAGCAGATCTGGGCCGCACCCGAGGACGTCGGGGCCACGCGGCAGTGGATCAACCGGAACAACCCCATGGTCCCCGAGGAGCCATTGTTCACCGGGTTCTCGCCGCGTACGGGAGAGGGCGACCTGGATCGCTTCGTCGATATCATCAATGGCGCTCGCAAGGACCTGCTGTTCGTCACGGCCTTCGCCTTGCCCGACCGGATCCTCGATGCCTTGCTCGGTCAACCCAACGACGACGTGCTGCGTTACGGCCTGCAGAACACCACCAGCCGCATCACTGGCTTTCATGCCGACCGCACCGCCGAATTCGCCGCCACCGCGCTGCTCAATACCGGCCTGGAGGGCTGGCTCAGGGAAAACATGAAAGGCCAGAAAGGCAATCTGCTGGTGCACACCAAAGCCGTCGTCACCGACTTCACCAGCGACACGCCGACCATCATCAGCGGCAGCCACAACCTGAGTGCCGCGGCCAGCAGCGGCAACGACGAGAACTACCTGATCATTCAGGGCGACACCGACCTGGCCGACCGCTACGGGCTTGAGCTGCTGCGCTTCTATGAGCATTACCGCTTTCGCTATTTCGCGAAAAAACTGGCGCTCAAGCAGGTCAAGCCACTGGCGGTGGATGACAGCTGGACGGACGATTATTACCGCGACGGGGATTTGCGGATGTTGTCCAGAGTGAGGTTTTGCGGACGCTAGGTGCAGTAAGTTATCCAGTGATGGCATGGGGCCGTTTATCGGCCAGGAAGCTGTCATGTGCCTCTGTCACGGAAGGTACAACACTGCCTGACACTCCGCCATCGCGAGCAGGCTCGCTCCCACAGGGTACTTATTTGCCATTCCAAAAAACACGCCGTTATCCAAGCGTTGCTCGCAACCTTACAAGCTCCCGTGCCCGGCGGGTGGTGCACAAGGTTCGCAGTTGCTCGTGCAACCAGTGCAAGTCACGGCGAGGCGAACGACGCGGCCGTCTGGGTTTGGTTCGGCCGATGTGTTCGGCAAAGTTCTGGGTCAGCGAGGCCTGATCACCGACGCCCTTGAGCTTGCGGCGTAACTTCCCATCCTTATAAAACAGCACCGTGGGTGTCCCGGTAACGTCCGGGTGTCGGGGCGATTCGCTGGTACTCAATTTGTAGATCACCGCCCGATCCTTGAATGTCTCGGCAACGCTACAAAACAGCGGCTCGGCCCAGCTACAGGCGTAGCAGTGGGGGTGGCCGAAATAGAAGACTACCGGGCGCCAGGTCTTGAGAGCCGTGCGGTAGTCCTTCGATGAGGCGATGTGAGTGATGAACGAACTCATGGCGGGCCTCCCTTCATCGACAGAGCGAGTGTTTGCCACCATAAGCAACACGGCCGGGCATCGCTACTGTCAGAGTTGACAGTAGCGTGGCTCCGTTTTGGTGCGCAAAAGCGTCGCTTGCTCCCTGTCTGAGGCCTTGCTACCCGAGGCTGTAGCCAACAGTAGCAGTCCCTGCGCAGATGCCCGCGTTCCTATTGAAACGTCTGGGCGTGCCATCCTTTTGATTTCATTGGTTTTCCATTTTCCTTATCCATACACCGCATGCCTGTGGCACACTTTCTGCTGTCTATTCCGTTGTTACATACTAAGTTCCGGTATAGCGGAATAAACTGACTCAGGAGTGCTTGCCATGCATCGCCGACCTTCCTTGTTCAAAGCGTGTGTTTTTATCTTCGCGGCCACGACGGCTGCCATGGGTGTCGCTCAGGCGGCGGACAGCAAGCTCGATAGCGTGCTGCAGCGCGGGAAATTGATCGTGGGCACGGGCAGCACCAATGCGCCGTGGCACTTCCAGGGAGCGGATGGCAAGTTGCAGGGTTTTGATATCGACATCGCACGGATGGTGGCCAAGGGTCTGTTCAATGACCCGGAGAAAGTCGAGTTTGTGGTGCAGTCGTCCGATGCACGCATTCCGAACCTGTTGACCGACAAGGTCGACATGAGCTGCCAGTTCATCACCGTCACCGCCAGTCGTGCCCAGCAAGTGGCGTTCACCCTGCCGTATTACCGCGAAGGCGTGGGCCTGCTGCTGCCGGCCAACAGCAAGTACAAGGAAATCGAAGACCTCAAGGCCGCCGGCGATGACGTCACCGTGGCTGTGCTGCAGAACGTCTACGCCGAGGAATTGGTGCACCAGGCGCTGCCCAAGGCCAAGGTCGATCAGTACGACAGTGTCGATCTGATGTATCAGGCGGTGAACTCCGGCCGCGCCGATGCGGCCGCCACCGACCAGTCTTCGGTCAAGTACCTGATGGTGCAGAACCCTGGTCGCTACCGCAGCCCGGCCTACGCCTGGAGCCCGCAAACCTATGCCTGCGCGGTCAAGCGCGGCGACCAGGACTGGCTGAACTTCGTCAACACCACCTTGCATGAAGCCATGACCGGCGTGGAATTCCCCACCTATGCGGCATCGTTCAAGCAATGGTTCGGCGTCGAGCTGCCGTCGCCGGCCATCGGTTTCCCCGTCGAATTCAAATGATCCCGTGAGCCCGGGGCGCCCTTGAGGGCGCCCCGTTGAAGGTACTGCCGACCATGAATTATCAGTTGAACTTTGCCGCCGTCTGGCGCGATTTCGACACCTTGCTGGCGGGGCTCGGCCTGGGGCTTTCCCTGGCGCTGGTGTCGATCGCCATCGGTTGCGTGATCGGCCTGGCGATGGCGTTCGCGCTGCTGAGCAAGCACCGCGTGTTGCGGGTGCTGGCCTCGGTGTATGTCACGGTGATCCGCAATACGCCGATCCTGGTGCTGATCCTGCTGATCTACTTCGCCTTGCCAAGCCTGGGTATTCGCCTGGACAAAATTCCCTCGTTCGTCATCACGCTCTCGCTGTACGCCGGGGCCTACCTGACCGAAGTGTTCCGCGGCGGGCTGTTGAGCATTCACAAGGGCCAGCGTGAAGCGGGGCTGGCCATCGGTTTGGGCGAGTGGCAAGTGAAGGCCTACGTCACCGTGCCGGTGATGCTGCGCAACGTGTTGCCGGCGTTGTCGAACAACTTCATTTCGCTGTTCAAGGACACCTCACTGGCGGCAGCGATCGCTGTGCCGGAGCTGACTTATTACGCCCGCAAGATCAACGTGGAGAGCTACCGGGTGATCGAAACCTGGCTGGTGACCACGGCCCTGTATGTCGCGGCCTGTTACCTCATTGCCATGCTGCTGCGTTATTTCGAGCAGCGTCTGGCGATCCGCCGTTAGGAGTCTTTCATGTACGAATCCCCCAGTTGGTTGCATGAGTTGTGGGTCGCCCGGGAGACGCTGTGGGCCGGGTTCCTGACCAGCGTGCAGTGCTCGGTACTGGCGATTTTGTTAGGCACGCTGATCGGCCTGTTCGCCGGGCTGGTGCTGACTTACGGTCGCTTCTGGATGCGCGCGCCGTTTCGTTTCTACGTCGACGTGATTCGCGGCACTCCGGTGTTTGTGTTGGTGCTGGCCTGTTTCTACATGGCCCCGGCCCTGGGCTGGCAAATCGGCGCATTCGAGGCCGGTGCCTTGGGCCTGACACTGTTTTGCGGCTCCCATGTGGCCGAGATCGTGCGCGGTGCCTTGCAGGCCTTGCCCCGTGGGCAGATGGAGGCAAGCCAGGCCATCGGCCTGACGTTCTTCCAGGCGCTGGGTTACGTGCTGTTGCCCCAGGCACTGCGGCAGATCTTGCCGACTTGGGTCAATTCCTCCACCGAAATCGTCAAGGCTTCGACCCTGTTGTCGGTGATCGGCGTTGCCGAACTGCTGCTCAGCACTCAGCAGATCATCGCCCGGACCTTCATGACCCTGGAGTTTTACCTGTTCGCCGGTTTTCTCTTTTTCATCATCAACTACGCCATCGAATTGCTCGGGCGGCACATTGAAAAGCGGGTGGCCTTGCCATGACTGATGTTTCGACCTCTACCAATGCTCAACCGCTGCTGGACATTCGCGGTCTGCGCAAACAATACGGCCCGGTGGAAGTGCTCAAGGGCGTGGACCTGAGCATGCAGCGCGGCAATGTCGTCACCCTGATCGGCTCCAGCGGCTCGGGCAAAACCACGTTGCTGCGTTGCGTGAACATGCTTGAGGAGTTCCAGGGCGGGCAGATCGTGCTCGATGGCGAGGCCATCGGCTATGACGAGGTGGGCGGCAAGCGCGTGCGCCACCCGGAAAAAGTCATCGCCCGGCATCGGGCCATGACCGGCATGGCCTTCCAGCAATTCAACCTGTTCCCGCATTTGACGGCGTTGCAGAACGTCACCCTGGGCCTGCTCAAGGTGAAAAAGCTACCCAAGGACGAAGCCGTGGCCCTGGCCGAGAAATGGCTGGAGCGGGTCGGCTTGCTGGAACGGCGCAATCATTTTCCCGGTCAGTTGTCCGGCGGTCAGCAGCAGCGTGTGGCGATCGCTCGGGCGATTGCCATGAACCCCAGCCTGATGCTGTTCGACGAAGTGACCTCGGCCCTGGACCCGGAATTGGTGGGTGAGGTGCTGAACGTGATCAAGGGACTGGCCGAAGACGGCATGACCATGCTGCTGGTGACCCACGAAATGCGTTTTGCCTTCGAGGTGTCCGACAAGATCGTGTTCATGAACCAGGGCCGCATCGAAGAACAGGGCCCACCGAAAGAACTGTTCGAACGGCCACAGTCGCCACGACTGGCTGAGTTTCTCAAGAACACCCGTTTTTAATTTTATTGAACCTCTGATTGATACAGGCAAGGAGAAACACCCATGAGCATTACGCGCTACGGCACCGGCAGCACCGCAGGCGGCGGTCAGCCACGGCCCTTCGCCCGAGCCGTTGAGGCCGACGGCTGGCTGCACGTGTCCGGTCAGGTGCCGGCGGTCAACGGCGAGATTATTGTCGGCGGGATCGTCGAGCAGACCCACCAGACCATGAAGAACCTGATCGCGATTCTTGAAGAAGCCGGATACGGCCTTGAAGATGTGGTGCGCTGCGGGGTATGGCTGGAAGATCCGCGGGATTTCTGGAGTTTCAACAAAGTATTTGGTGAATACTTCAGCCCCGAACATGCCCCTGCCAGGGCTTGTGTGCAAGCGAACATGATGGTTGATTGCAAGGTTGAGATTGATTGCATCGCCTACAAGAAAAAGGCCTGAGTCACTGAGGACTCATCGCGGGCACGCCTTGCTCCCACAAGGGAATGCAAACTCCTGTGGGAGCAAGGCTTGCCTGCGATAGCAATCTATCAGGCGGTGCAGCACTCTGGTTAAACTCCCGGCCAATTGAATGGGAACCCAAGACATGACCGAAGACACCATCAAACGCCGGGCCCGAGGGTTGGACCGGGCGTTCGATATCCTCGACTTCCTCAAGGAAATCGGCCAGCCGTTGCGCCCCAATGACATCGCCAGCGGCATCGGCAGTCCCAAGTCCACGGTCTACGAGCTGGTGGCGTCGCTGCTGGAGCGACGCATCCTGGAGCCGGTGGGCAAGGACGGCCACGTCTATCTGGGCCGCCAGTTGTACTTTCTCGGGCAGGCGCACCTGCGGCATTTCGACCTGAGTCGCGAGGCCGATCACGCCTTGCAGGAAATCGTCAGCCAGACCCGGGAAACCGCCCAGATGTGCCTGCTCAACGGGCGCAAATACACGGTGGCGCTGATGAAGGAGGGGGAGCGGCATTTTCGCATTTCCTCGGACATCGGCGAGAACGCGCCGATTCCCTGGACCGCATCCGGACGCCTGCTGCTGGCGCATCTGAGTGACCAGCAGATCGTCGACCTGATCGACCCCGACGACTTCATCCTGCCGGACGGCGAGCGCCTGCCCCTGGAGCGGTTTCTCGCGGAGATCCGCCAGGCCGGGCTCGATGGATTTTTCTCCTTCGACAGTGTGGCTGACACCTTCACCCACTGCTTCGCCGCGCCGGTCAAAGACGCCAATGGCGTGGCTATCGCGACCCTGTGCATCGTCGCCCCACGGGCCGACGCCAAGAACAACTACGCCGACTACCGCCGGGTGCTGATCGAAAGCGCCAACAACCTGGCCCGTCGCATCAATGAATAGACAGCCGCGGCTGTGTGAGGAGTGTGAACATGTCTTCTGCCATTCATAACGCTGCCGTGGAGAAGGGGGCCGCCCAAGCGGGTGATCACCTGCTGCGCGACATCAGCCTGCCGGCGCTGGTGCTGCATCGCCAAGCGTTGGAGCACAACATTGACTGGATGCAAAAGTTCGTCACGGACAGTGGTGCCGAACTGGCGCCCCACGGCAAGACCAGCATGACCCCGGCGCTGTTTCGCCGCCAACTCGAGGCCGGCGCCTGGGGACTGACCCTGGCCACCGCAGTGCAGACCCGTGCCGCTTACGCCCATGGCGTGCGCCGGGTGCTGATGGCCAACCAATTGGTGGGCACGCCAAACATGGCGCTGATCGCGGATCTGCTGGCAGATCCAGCGTTCGAATTCCATTGCATGGTCGACCATCCCGACAACGTTGCCGAGCTGGGCGCGTTCTTTGCCTCTCGCGGCGCGAAGTTGAACGTGATGATCGAATACGGTGTGGTGGGTGGCCGGTGTGGCTGCCGGACCGAGGCCGAGGTGCTGGCCCTGGCCGAGGCGATCGGGGCGCAACCGGCGCTGGCGCTGACCGGTATCGAAGGCTACGAAGGCGTGATCCATGGTGACCACGCCATCAGTGGCATCCGTGCGTTTGCCGCATCCCTGGTGGGGCTGGCGGTGCAACTGCAGGACAACGGTGCGTTCGCCATCGACAAGCCGATCATCACCGCCTCGGGTTCAGCCTGGTACGACCTGATTGCCGAGTCTTTCGAGGCTCGGAACGCCCACGGACGTTTCCTCAGTGTGCTGCGTCCTGGCAGTTACGTGGCCCATGACCATGGCATCTACAAAGAGGCCCAGTGCTGCGTGCTGGAACGGCGTAGCGACCTGCACGAAGGTCTGCGCCCGGCCCTGGAAGTCTGGGCCCACGTGCAATCGCTGCCTGAACCGGGCTTTGCGGTGATCGCCCTGGGTAAACGCGACGTGGCCTACGACGCCGGGCTGCCGGTGCCGCTCAAGCGTTACCAACCTGGCTCCGACTCGATAGCGGGGCAGGACCTGGCCGGCTGCAAGGTGACGGCGGTGATGGACCAGCATGCGTTCATGACGGTGGCGCCCGGGGTGGCGTTGCGGGTTGGCGACATCATTTCCTTCGGCACGTCGCATCCGTGCCTGACCTTCGACAAGTGGCGGGTGGCGTGCCTGGTGGATGAGCAGTTGCAGGTGGTCGAGAGCATGGAGACTTGTTTCTAGCCTTGAAACCGAGTCGCGGCTATCGCGAGCAGGCTCGCTCCCACAGTGGGGGCGGTTGTGAACAGAGGATTTATGTTCACCAATATCCCCTGTGGGAGCGAGCCTGCTCGCGATAGCGGCCTGGCAGACACTATCGAAATATCAGGATCGCCCATGAGCTACCCCAACCCAAAACCTCGCATCGCCCTGATCGGCGAGTGCATGATCGAACTGCAGCAGCGCGCCGATGGCAGTCTGCAACAAAGCTTCGGCGGCGACACCCTGAACACCGCTGTGTACCTGTCCCGCGCCCTGGGTGAGAAGGGCGCGGTGGATTACGTTACCGCCTTGGGCGACGACAGTTTCAGCGATGCCATGTGCCAGAGTTGGGCCGCCGAAAATATCGGCCTGGATCGGGTCCAGCGCCTGCCCGGTCGTTTGCCGGGTTTGTATTGCATCCAGACCGACGCGGCGGGTGAGCGGCGGTTTTTGTACTGGCGCAACGAGGCGGCGGTGCGTGATTGCTTCACCACCCCGGCCGCCGCACCGATTCTGGCGGCGCTGCCGGATTACGACGTGCTGTACTTCAGCGGCATCACCCTGGCCGTGCTCGGTGAGCAAGGTCGTGGCAAGCTCATCGAAACCCTGATCCAGGCCCGCCGGCGCGGGGCCGAGGTGGTGTTCGACAATAACTACCGGCCAAGGCTCTGGGCATCAGTGGATGCAGCCCGTGCGGCCTATCGCAGTGTATTGCCTTACGTGGAGCTGGCGCTGCTGACGGTGGACGACGAGCAGGCGCTGTTCGGTTATGCCGACAGCGCTGAGGTGTTCGCCGCGTACGCGCAGTTGGGCACTTCGGAAGTGGTGCTCAAGCGCGGTGCTGAGCCCTGTCTGATCTGTTGTGATGGTGAGTCTTTCGAGATTCCGGCCCAGCGAGTGGAGCGGGTGGTGGACACGACGGCGGCGGGGGATTCATTCAGTGCTGCTTACCTGGCAAGCCGCCTGCTCGGTGGCAGCCCGGTGGAGGCCGCCGAGGCTGGACATCTGTTGGCGAGCCGGGTCATCCAGGTGCCGGGGGCGTTGATGCCCAAGGACTGAAGGGGCCGCGAAGTACCTGTGGGAGCGGGCTCGATCATTAGTCCCGGTAGAACACCTGCACCAGGTGATAGCCGAACTTGCTCTTGATCGGCCCATGCACCACCCGCAGGGGTTTTTTGAAGATTACCGCATCGATTGCACCGACCATCTGCCCGGGCCGCACTTCACCCAGATCACCGCCGCGTTTGCCCGAGGGGCAGGTGGAGTATTTCTTGGCCAGTACATCGAAGGCTTCGCCTTTGGCGATGCGTTGCTTGAGCTGTTCGGCTTCTTCGGCGGTTTTCACCAGGATATGGCGGGCTTGGGCTTTCATTGCAGCAGTGACCTGAACGGTGCGACGGGGCGGCGATTATGCCTCAAGTCAGGCGCCATGGTTGATCATCGTCCGAATCTTGTTCGCCAGCAGATCGAGGCTGAAGGGCTTGGCAACCATATCCATGCCCTGCTCGAGAAAGCCCTGGCGCTCGGTGGCCTTCTGCGCATAACCGGTCATGAACAGCACCTTCAGATCGGGCCGATGCTGGCGGGCGATTTCCGCCAGTTGCCGGCCATTCATGCCTGGCAGGCCGACATCGGTCACCAGCAAGTCGATGCGCTGGCTGGACTCCAGTAGCCCAAGGGCAGCCTTGGCGTCCTGGGCTTGAAGGGTGGTGTAACCCAGGGCGTCGAGCAGATCGAGCACCAGCATGCGCACGGCCGGTTCGTCTTCGACCAGCAACACGGTTTCACCGGCGACGGCGGCCGGTGCATCCAGCGCTACCGGCGCCGCAGTCTGCTGGACAGACGCGACGTACAGCCGCGGCAGGTACAACTGCACCCGCGTGCCCTGGTCCGGCACACTGTCCAGGCTCAGCAGGCCACCCGACTGTTGGGCAAACCCGTAGATCATCGACAAGCCCAAACCGGTGCCCTGGCCGATGGGTTTGGTGGTGAAGAACGGATCAAAGGCCTTGGCCAGCACGGATGGGGTCATGCCGCTGCCATTGTCGCTGACGGCAATCATCACGTAGTCACCGGCCTTGACCGGTTCCAGGGCACTGAGGTCATTCCCGTCGAGGTAGACGTTGGCGGTTTCGATGGTCAATTCGCCACCCTCAGGCATGGCGTCCCGAGCGTTGATCACCAGGTTGAGCAGGGCGTTTTCCAGCTGGCTGGCATCGGTGCTGACCGGCCACAGTTCATCGGCCAACTGCAGGCGCAGCACGATGTGATCGCCGGTGGTTCGGCTCAGCAAGTCTTCAAGTGAACGCACCAGGTCATTGGGGTCCAGCGGTTTGCGGTCCAGCGACTGGCGGCGGGAAAACGCCAGCAGACGGTGGGTCAGGGCCGCCGCACGATTGGCCGAGGACACGGCCGCTTCGGTGAAACGACCGATCTCGGCGGTGCGACCGCTGGCAATGTAGCGCTGCATCAGGTCGAGACTGCCGAGAATGCCGGTGAGCATGTTGTTGAAGTCATGGGCAATGCCGCCAGTGAGTTGGCCCACGGCCTCCATTTTCTGGGCGTGTCGCAGCGCCTCCTCGGCACGTTCGCGTTCGAACATCTCGTTTTGCAGGCGGTGGTTGGCTTCAGCCAGTTGCTGGGTGCGGGCGATGACGCGTTCTTCGAGCGTTTCGTTGAGGTTGCGCAGGGCCTCTTCGGTTTTCTTGCGCTCGGTCTCGTCGATCACAAAGATGTAGAAACCGTTCACCGCACCATCGGCCCCACGGCGCGGCAGGTAGTTGATCAAGGCATGGCGGGGACGGCCGTCGCGGTGATCCGATTGCACGGTGAAGCTGCACGGCTTGCCTGCCAGGGCGTCGGCGATCTGCTCGGCGCGGGCGGCGTAGGCTGAATCGCCGAGCACTTCGCGAATGGTCTTGCCATATAGCTCTTGGGGCGTCAGGCCATACCAATCCAGATAGGCGCTGTTGTTGAGGCGAAAACGTTCTTCCCGGTCCACATAGCTGATAAGGACCGGCATGGCGTTGATGATCAGTTGCAGTTCGGTCTGGCTCTGGCGCAGGGCCTGCTCGGTACGCTTGCGATCGGTCAGGTCCAGGGCCGCGCCGAGAAAGCGTTTGGGCCGGCCATGGCGATCCTTGTAGCAACGACCGCGCACGAACACCCAGCGCAGTTCGCCGTCAGGCCGCAGGAGACGGTACTCCTCGGCGTATTCAGTGCTGTGGGTGATGCAATGCTTGATGCTGCGGGTGACCATGGCCCGGTCCTGGGGATGCACGCCTTCAAGGTAAGCGCTGATGGGCAACTGGCGCGACAGGTTCGGGTCGACGCCATGCAGCACCGCGAAGTGCTCGTCGGCAACAAAGCGGTCTTCGCTGATGTCCCAATCCCAGGTGCCTAGCGTATCGGCAGCGGCCAGGGCCAGTTGCAGGCGTTCCTCGCTTTCCTGCTGGGCCTTGAGGCTGGCTTCTGAGCGTCGCTCGAACTCCAGGGCCAGGCGTCGTCGTTCACCGGTCTCGATGGCTGTGACCAGAATACCGGCCACGGCGCCGTCTTCATCGCGCACGGGGCTGTAGGTCAGGTCCAGCCAGACATCGCAGAGGCGACCGGCGAAGGGCACCCGCCATTGCTGATCGCGACAGGTGTGCATGTGGCCTTGCAACACGCGGTGATAAATCGGCCCGCTCAGGTCTTTGAGTTCGGGCCATGCTGAATGGGTCGGCTGGCCGAACGCCTGGGGGTGTTTGTCGCCCGTCAGGCGGGTAAAGGCGTCGTTGTAGAAATGAATCAGCTGTGGCCCCCACAGCAGGGACATCGGCAGCGGCGAGTGGAGCACGATGTCCAGGGCGGTACGCAGGCTCTGGGGCCAGGTTTGGGCAGTGCCCAGCGGGCTGTTGGCCCAGTCACGTCGGGCGAACAGGCTTTGTATGTCAATGCCGGTGGGTGTTGCGTTCATCACGCAAACCCTGCAAATCGTGTCGCAGCCACGGTGTCTACTATCCTCTGAAGAAGGTAAGCGCGGGTTGGTCTGAAAAGTTTGCTCATCGGGTCAGCTTGTTTCATTGAAGTCTCGCGGAAGTCAATCAGGCCATGGAAATCGATCCCTTGTTACGCATCCTGGCGAGCCAGGATGGCTCCGACCTCTATATGTCCACCGGTGCGCCGCCGTGCGCGCGTTTCGAGGGGGTGCTCAAACCCTTGAGCAACCAGCCCTTCAAGGTGGGCGACATCGCCGGGCTCGCCGAGTCTTTGATGGACGCCGAACAGCGGCTTGAGTTCGATCGAGAACTGGAAATGAACCTGGCTATCTCCCTGGCTGGGGTCGGGCGGTTTCGCGTCAATATCTTCAAGCAGCGCAATGACGTGTCCATGGTGATCCGCAACGTCAAGCTCGACATCCCTCGGTTCGAGGACCTGAAACTGCCAAATGTGTTGCTGGACACCATCATGCAGAAACAGGGGCTGATGCTGTTCGTCGGCGCGACAGGGTCGGGCAAGTCGACTTCCCTGGCGGCGCTGATCGATTACCGTAATCGCAACAGCAGCGGCCATATCATCACCATTGAAGATCCGGTGGAGTATATCCATCGACACAAGAAATCGATCATCAATCAACGGGAAGTCGGTGTCGACACCCGCAGCTTTCATGCCGCCCTGAAGAACACCTTGCGCCAGGCACCAGACGTGGTACTGATCGGCGAAATTCGTGATCGCGAAACCATGGAACATGCCCTGGCCTTCGCCGACACCGGGCACCTGGTGATTTCCACCCTGCATGCTCACAATGCCAACCAGGCGCTGGACCGGGTGATCAATTTCTTCCCGGAAGAACGCCGGCCGCAGCTGCTCAATGATCTGGGCAACAACCTCAAGGCGTTCGTGTCGCAACGCCTGGTGCGCACTCGCACCGGCCAGCGCCGGGCCGCGGTGGAGGTCATGCTGGGCTCGCCCACGGTGGCCGACCTGATCCGCCGCAATGAGTTCGGCGAGCTCAAGGGCATCATGGAAAAGTCAGAAGAACTCGGGATGCAAACCTTCGATCACGCCCTGTACAACCTGGTGGTGGAGGGTGCTATCGATGAGGAGGAAGCCCTGAAAAACGCCGATTCGGCAAACAACCTGCGGTTGCGCCTGAAGTTGCATGCCGAGTCGGGGGCAGCGGTGCCCCCGGCCGATCCGGCGGCGGGGGAGTGGGGGTTGATGGATTGATGGTTCCACAGGCATACCGCGTTGTCGTTCATCGCGAGCAGGCTCGCTCCCACAGGGAATCGATGGTGATTGCCAATCCTGTGTTCACCACCGACCAATGTGGGAGCGAGCCCGCTCGCGATGAGGCCAGATGGCCCATACGGCTTTAACCTCAGGTGGTCAGTTCCAGCCGATCCCTGAACTGCTCCAGCGCCTCGGGATTGGCCAGGGCATCGGTGTTTTTCACCACCTGCCCATGCACCACGTTGCGCACCGCCAGTTCCACCACCTTGCCGCTGATGGTCCGCGGGATGTCGCTGACTGCCAGGATCTTCGCCGGCACATGACGCGGTGTGGTATTGGCGCGGATCACCTGGCGGATCTGTTGCTCCAGGGCCTCATCCAGGGTCACGCCGTCGCGCAGGCGCACAAACAGTACCACGCGCACATCACCCTGCCATTGCTGGCCGATAGCAACGCTGTCCAGCACCTGCTCGACCTTTTCCACCTGCCGATAGATTTCCGCCGTGCCGATGCGCACGCCACCGGGGTTGAGCACTGCATCCGAACGCCCGTGGATCAAGAAACCGCCGTGAGGCAGTTCCTCGGCGTAGTCCCCCTGGGCCCACACACCGGGGAACTGGCTGAAGTAGGAGGCCCTTAGCTTTTCCTGCTGCGGATCATTCCACAGGCCAATGGGCATGGCCGGGAAGTGCCGGGTGCAGACCAGTTCACCTTTCTCACCGATGACCGCCTGGCCTGCCTCGTTCCAGACCTGCACCGCCATGCCCAGACTCTTGCCCTGCATCTCGCCACGGCGAACGGCGGACAACGGATTGCCATTGACGAAGCACGACACAATGTCGGTGCCACCGGACATCGAGGCCAGGCACACCTGGGGCTTGAAGTCGCGATACACGTAGTCGTAGCTATGGGGCGCCAGGGCCGAGCCGGTGGACAGGATGGTTTTCAGGCTGCCCAGGTCATGGGTCTGTCGCGGTTTCAAACCCTGGCTTTCCAGGGCCGCCAGGTATTTGGGGCTGGTGCCGAATACGCTGATGCGCTGCTGGTCGATCAGGTCCAGCAGGCGCTCGGGGCCAGGGTGAAAGGGCGAGCCGTCGTAGAGCACCACCGCACTGCCGACGGCGAGGGCCGACACCAGCCAGTTCCACATCATCCAGCCACACGTGGTGTAGTAGAACAGGCGATCTTCGGGGCCAAGGTCCACATGCAGGCCATGTTCCTTGAGGTGTTGCAGCAACACGCCGCCGGTGCTGTGGACGATGCACTTCGGCACGCCGGTGGTGCCACTGGAATAGAGGATGTACAGCGGATGATCGAACGGCACGTCAACGAACGCCGGTTCGCCGCCACAGCGGTAGAAGTCGCTCCACAACGCGACGCTGGCCGTTGTCTTGAAGTCTTCGACGCGGGCGTCAGGGCATGCATAGGGCAGGATGATCAATTGCTGCAGCGAAGGCAGGCGCTCGAGGATTTCGTTGACCTTGGCTCGCTGGTCGATGACCTTGCCGGCGTAGCGGTAACCGGCGCAGGTAATCAGCACCTTAGGCTCGATCTGGCCGAACCGGTCGATGACCCCGTGGGTGCCGAAGTCAGGCGAGGAGCACGACCAGATCGCCCCCAGGCTGGTGGTGGCGAGCATGCCCACCAGGGTCTGCCAGGTGTTGGGCATGCACGCGGCTACCCGGTCGCCCTTGCTCACACCTGCCGCTTGCAGGCTTTTTTGCAGGCCAGCGACGTGGGCGGCAAGTTCGGCCCAAGTCAGTTGTTCTTGCCCGCCACTTTCGTCGAGGGCAACCACGGCCACGGCGTCATCGCGCCGGCGCAGCAGGTGTTCGGCAAAATTCAGTGTCGCCCCGGGAAACCACCGGGCGCTGGGCATTTGCTCACCTTCGACCAGCACATCGCTGGGCGCCTGGTGAAAACGGATCTCGAAGAAGTCGACGATGGCCTGCCAGAAGGCTTCACGCTGGTCGATGCTCCAGGCGTGCAGCGCCGGATAATCGCTCAGTTGCAGCTGATGCCGTTCGTTGATGAACCGGCGAAAGGCGTCCATGCGTGACTGGGCGATGCGATCGGGGGTGGGTTGCCAGAGGATGTCGGACATGGGGTGCCTCTTTTTCTTTTATGTACACACAAACTATAGAGCGACCCAATCTTGTGGCGAGGGGATTTATCTGTGGGAGCAAGGCTTGCCCGCGATGAACGAAAACGCGGTTTAGCTGTTAAACCGCGGTGCGGCCATCGCGGGCAAGCCTTGCTCCCACAGATAAATCCCCTCGCCACAAGGGATCGCAAGAAATTTACTGAGCCAGCCACCCACCATCAATATTCCACGCCGCGCCACGTACCTGGCTGCCGGCTTCGCTGCACAGAAACAGCACCAGTTCCCCCAGTTGCGGCGGGGTGACGAATTCCAGGGAAGGCTGTTTTTCGGCCAGCAGGTCATGCTGTGCCTGTTGCGGGTCGATGCCCGTGGCAATGCGGTCGTCGATCTGTTTCTGCACCAGCGGTGTCAGCACCCAGCCAGGGCAGATGGCGTTGCACGTCACGTTACTGGTGGCGGTTTCCAGGCCGACCACTTTGGTCAGACCGATCACCCCGTGTTTGGCTGCGACGTAGGCGGCCTTGCCCACCGAGCCGACCTGGCCGTGCACCGAGGCAATGTTGATGATCCGCCCCCAGCCCTTGGCGCGCATGCCCGGCAGGCTCAAGCGCGTGGCATGGAACACCGAGGACAGGTTGATGGCGATGATCGAGTCCCAGCGCTCCACCGGAAAATCTTCCACGGCGGCCACATGCTGGATACCGGCGTTGTTCACCAGAATGTCCACGCCGCCGAACTCCCGTTCGGCGTAAGCGAGCATGTCGGCGATCTGCGCCGGATCACTGACATCGGCCGGATGATGGCCGACCTTGCCGCCGAACTGTTTCACCTCGGCGATCACCGTCGAGGCATCGCCGAAGCCGTTGAGGATCAGGTTGGCGCCGGCCTTGGCGAGGCTCAGGGCGATGCCCAGGCCGATGCCGCTGGTAGAGCCGGTGACCAGGGCGGTCTTGCCCGAAAGAGGGGTTGTCATGGGGAGCCTCACACAATGCCAGTGGCGTAGAACACAGCGATCACGAAGAACACCGCGAGGGTCTTGATCAGCGTAATGCAGAAAATGTCTTTGTAGGCTTCACGGTGGGTCAGACCGGTCACCGCCAGCAGGGTGATCACCGCGCCGTTGTGGGGCAGGGTGTCCATGCCGCCGCTGGCCATGGACGCGACCCGGTGCAGCACTTCCAGAGGAATGTTGGCGGCGTTGGCGGCGCTGATGAACGTTTCGGACATCGCCGCCAGGGCGATGCTCATGCCGCCCGAGGCTGAACCGGTGATGCCCGCCAGCAGCGTCACGGTCACGGCTTCATTGACCAGTGGATTGGGGATGTTCTTGAGCCAGTCGGCCAGCACCAGAAAACCCGGCAAGGACGCGATGACCGCGCCAAAACCGTATTCCGAAGCGGTGTTCATTGCCGCCAGCAGCGCACCGCCCACCGCGCTCTTGCTGCCTTCGGCCAGCTTGCTGCGAATGGTGCTGAAGGCGAACAGCAGCACCAGGACAATGCCCACCAGCAACGCGGCCTGCACGGCCCAGATCGCGGTGAGCTTGGCGATGTCGCTGGTCACGGGTGTGGTCATGCCCGGCAGCGCCAGGCTGTGGGTCTTGCCATACCACTGGGGAATCCACTGGGTGAACAGCAGGTTCATGATCCCGACCGCCAACAGCGGCGAAATGGCGAGCCAGGGATTGGGCAGTTTGATGTCTTCGGCAGTCTCCGGCTCGTTGCGCAGTTCGGTGCCGTAGCCTTCGCCTAGGCGCTGGGCCTTGTTGCGCTGGCGTTGCAGGAACAGCATGCCGAAGCTGAACACGAAGATCGTGCCGATCACACCCAGCCAGGGCGCGGCCCAGGCGGTGGTGTTGAAGAAGGTGCTGGGGATGATGTTCTGGATCTGCGGCGTGCCGGGCAGAGCGTCCATGGTGAACGAGAACGCGCCAAGGGCAATGGTGGCCGGGATCAGTCGCTTGGGAATATTGCTCTGGCGGAACATCTCGGCGGCGAACGGATACACCGCGAACACCACGACGAACAATGATACGCCGCCATAGGTCAGCAAAGCGCAGACCAGCACAATCACCAACATGGCCTGGCGCGTGCCCAGCAGACGAATCGCCGCCGCGACGATAGAGCGGGAGAAACCCGACAGCTCGATCAGTTTGCCGAACACCGCGCCGAGCAGGAACACCGGGAAATACAGTTTGATGAAGCCGACCATCTTCTCCATGAACACCCCGGTGAAAGCCGGCGCGACGGCGGAAGGGTCAGTGAGCAGGACGGCGCCGAGGGCGGCGATGGGGGCAAAAAGGATAACGCTGTAGCCACGGTAGGCGGCCACCATCAGCAGCGTGAGGGCTGCCAAGGCAATGATCACACTCATGGTGTGTCTCCTGGATTGTTATTTTTGTGGTGAAGCGGTGCGGAGGGCTTTAGCGAGTTTTGTGCCAGGTATGTAATTTATTGAAATATAAGGAAATTATTGATTTTGGTGGGAGTGGTTCGAGGGTTTTGTCTCCATTGGGAGATTTTCAGGGGCTGTGCTGGCCTCATCGCGAGCAGGCTCGCTCCCACAGGTTGACCGAGTTCGTCAGGAAAGTACGGTCCACTGTGGGAGCGAGCCTGCTCGCGATGAGCGCGAAGCGCTCAAAAGGAGCTGTCTATATCTAGAGATATGCGTCTCTTTATTGAGACTCTGCAATCCCCAGCGCCACCATTTTCTTATACAAGGTCGACCTCCCCAGCCCCAACCGCTCAGCCGCTTCAACTACCTTGCCGCCGCATTGCGCGAGGGTGGTTTCGATCAAGTGACGGTCGAATCGTGCCCGGGCCTGGCTGAAGGTTTCTTGCGGCAGCGGTTCCTGATGTGGATTCAACGCCCGGGTGACCGGCGTGAAAGTCCCAATGGCCGCTCGAATATCGGCGGCAGTGAGCAGCAGGTCGTCGCTGAGCAGCGCGGTTCGTTCCAGCACATTGCGCAACTCCCGGATGTTGCCCGGCCAGGCGTGTTGCCCCAGCAGGTCGAGTGCGTCGCGGTCCAGTTCGTGCTGGCTGCGCAGTTCTTCGAGGATCGCCTCGCTCAGGGCCGGCAAATCATCCAGGCGTTCGCGCAGCGGCGGGACCTGGATCGGCAACACATTGAGGCGGTAATACAGGTCGGCGCGAAACTCTCCGCGTTTGATCGCTGCTTCCAGATCCATGGACGTGGCAGCGATGATCCGCACGTCGCTTTGCAGCACCTCGTTGGAGCCCACGGGTTCGTATTCTTTTTCCTGCAAGACCCGCAGCAGTTTGCTTTGCAGCGGCAGTGGCATGTCGCCAATTTCGTCCAGGAACAGTGTGCCGCCCTGGGCGATCTGCAGCTTGCCGGCGCGGCCTTTGCGGTCGGCGCCGGTGAAGGCGCCCGGGGCGGTGCCGAAAAACTCGGCTTCCAGCAGGGCCTCCGGGATCGCCGCGCTGTTGATGCTGACGAACGCCTTGTGCGCCCTCGGCGAAGCACCGTGGATTGCCTGGGCCAGCAGTTCCTTGCCGGTCCCGGTTTCGCCGAGCAACAGCACCGGCGAATCGGCGCTGGCGCTGCGCCGGGCACGACGCTTGACCTCCAGGCTGGCGCTGCTGGTGCCGATGAAGTGGGCGAAGTTGTACCGAGTCTGCCGTGCCCGCAACAGCGAGCGGGTGGAGGCCAGTTCCTCCTGCATGCTCAGGTAGCGCTTGAGCATCGGCGACAGGCTGCGCAATTCATCGAACAGGGCAAAACCGATGGCGCCGATCACCGCGCCCGCGCTGTCGTGGATCGGCAGGCGCATCACCACCAGCGGCTCCTTGGGCGTGTCCTGCATGTCCAACAGAATCGGTCGGCCAGTACGTACCACTTCGCGCAGCAGGCTGCTGGGGATCACGCTCTCGCACGCCCGGCCGATGGCTTCTTGCGCTGAGTTCAGGCCGAAGCGCCGGGCGTAGCGTTCGTTCATCCAGACGATGTTCGCGTCACGGTCGACAATCACCGTGCCTTCGCTGGACTGTTCGATGATCTCGAACAACGAACGGATCGCCAGCGTGCGCACGCGCTTGTAATCCTTGAGGCTCTCGGTGGGGTTCATCGGGCATTTCCAGAAGGTGGGATTTGCCGGCATCCTCCGATCAAAGGGGTTGCCAAAGAGCGGCATTATGCCGGGAGGGGCCGGCCGAGCACTACTCCGCCCGCATCCTTTGCCGTGGCGTATCAATGGCAAACCCTAAGCCTTAGTGGATCTGCTCAGTGGTGGGCAGTCTGATAAACTTGTACAGTTTTTACTAATATGTACATTTTTCTGAGAGCGCTCATGAATAAATTCAACCCTCGCAAGCTGCAGCTCTCCAAATGGACGGCCTGTGCGCCGACTGATCGGGAAAAGCACTTTCTCGTCACCAAGCTGCTCTGTGATGAGGAGGGGACACCCATTCAGATTGAGCTTGAGGCTGTATACAGCGCTCGTGTGACGTTGCTCGACTGGCGCGAGTTGCGCGACAGCAAGCATTGGAAAATGGGCTGGTGCTGAATGGCTTGGGCTGTGCCATAGAGATCCGTATGACTTCTTATAGTTATACACAATCATAAAGTTGTACAAGTTTTCCTGCGATAGTGGCTTAATGCAGCTATCTAGCGATGGCATCTCTGCCTTCGTGTGGCTACAGCCACGCATTCACGCCTCCGGGAGCGCCACCCATGTTCATTCGTACTCGCAAGCATCAGGACGCCTTGCACGAAATCCAGGCCAGGCAGGCTATTCTCGAAGCCGAACGGACGGCCTTGCAGCAATGCATGGCGATCATCGAGTTCACCCCGACGGGCGAGGTGCTCGACGTCAGCCCGGTTTTTTTGAAAATGATGGGGTATTCACTCAGCGAAACCCTCGGTCAGCATCATTCGATGTTTTGTGAGCCTGCCTATTCACGCAGTGCCGAATGCTCGGCGTTATGGCGGCAGTTGGGGCAGGGTTCTCCAGCCGACAGCCAGTTTCTGCATTTGCGGCGTGATGGAAGCTGGCTGTGGGTGCACGCAAGCTACGTCCCTGTGCTGGATCACCATGCAAAGGTGCAGCGCATCATCCTGATTGTTCGCGATATCAACGAGCGGGTGTTGCGCGCCCAGGCCGAAACCAGTTTCATGCAAGCGATCGACCGTTCCATGGCGGTTATCGAATTTGATCTGAGCGGTCAGGTCGTGAATGCCAACGAGAATTTCATGAACGTCATGGGGTACCGCCTGCAAGAAATTCGGGGCCAGCATCACCGGATTTTCTGCAAACCCAGCGAGGTCCAGAGTGAGGCTTATCGTGGCTTCTGGGCCGGGCTCAATCGCGGTGAATACAGGACCGGCCTTTTCGAACGCGTCGACAATCGAGGCGCGACTGTCTGGCTGCAGGCTACCTACAACCCTCTCTACGATGCACGGGGGCGCTTGTATGGCGTGGTCAAGTTCGCCACTGACAGCACTCGCGAAGTCGAGCAACGCCAAAGTGAATCAAAAGCCGCCGGACTTGCTTTCGAGACGTCCCGGCAGACCGATGAGCAAACCCGGCTCGGCACGTGTGTGGTTCAGCAAACCGTTACGGTGGTGCAAAGCATCGCCGATGAGCTTCAGCAGGTGTCAGCCGGGATAGGTGCCCTGAGCGCGCAGTCCGAAGAAATCGGCAGCATCGTCGATGCCATCCGGGGTATTGCCGAACAGACCAATCTGCTTGCCCTCAATGCCGCCATCGAAGCGGCTCGCGCCGGGGAGCAGGGACGCGGCTTCGCGGTGGTGGCCGATGAGGTGCGCAATCTGGCGCGACGTACAAGTCAGTCAACCGTGGCCATTACTCAGGTCGTCGCCAAGAACCGTGAATTGGCCAGGCAAGCGGTGAGCAGCATGCAATCGAGCACGCTCAAGGCAGAGCAGGGCGTGAAACTGGCTAACCAGGCCGGCACTGTCATTCTGGATATTCATCGAGGCGCGCAGCAGGTGGTGGAGGTGATGGGTGAATTCGCTCAAGCGCTGGATCAACGACGTGGTGCCTGAGCGAGCCCGGGATTACTGCGGCTGCGCCGCCGCCAACAGCTCCTTGGTGTAGGGATGCTGGGGCGAGTCGAACACTTCATGGCTGGCGCCGTGCTCCACCACTTTACCGTCCTTGATCACGATCATGTCGTGGGCCAGGGCGCGGACCACCGCCAGGTCATGGCTGATGAACAGGTAAGTCAGGCCATGCTTTTCCTGAAGCTGGCGGAGCAGGGCGACCACTTGCTTTTGCACGGTGCGGTCCAGGGCTGAGGTCGGTTCGTCCAGCAGAATCAGGGCCGGCTTGAGCACCAGCGCCCGGGCGATGGCGATGCGTTGGCGCTGGCCACCGGAGAATTCGTGGGGGTAGCGGTGGCGGCTCTGCGGGTCGAGGCCGACTTCCTGCAGCGCCTGGATCACCTGCGCTTCACACTGCTCGGAACTGGACGAGCTGTGGACCTCAAGGCCTTCACTGATGATCTGCTGCACCGACATGCGAGGGCTGAGGCTGCCGAACGGGTCCTGGAACACCACCTGCATCTGCTTGCGCCACGGTCGCAGGTCTTTCTGCGACAGATGATCGAGGGCTTGTCCCTGGAAGTGGATGCTGCCTTCGGATTCGATCAATCGCAGGATCGCCTGGCCGAGGGTGGATTTGCCGGAACCGGATTCACCGACGATGCCCAGGGTCTTGCCGCGCTGGATCGTCAAGCTGATGCCGTCCACGGCGCGCAGGTATTCCTTGCGCCGGAACAGCCCGCCGCCCAGGGCAAAGCTGACGCGCAGATCCTGCACTTGCAAGACGTCTTCGCGTTCGTCACGGGGCAGGGCTTCGCCTTCCGGTTCGGCGTGCAGCAACTCGCAGCTGTAGGGATGCTTCGGCGCGCTGAAGAGCGTTTCGCACGGCGCCTGTTCGACGATTTCCCCGGCCTTCATCACGCACACCCGTTGCGCGATGCTGCGCACCAGGTTCAGGTCGTGGCTGATCAGCAGCAGTGACATGCCGAGTCGTTGCTGCAGGGACTTGAGCAGCAGCAGAATCTTGCGCTGCACCGTCACGTCGAGCGCGGTGGTCGGTTCGTCGGCAATCAACAGTTCCGGTTCGCAGGCCAGGGCCATGGCAATCATCACCCGCTGTCGTTGGCCGCCGGAGAGTTGATGCGGGTAGGCTTTGAGGCGTTCGGTGGGTTTCTGGATGCCCACCAGGGCCAGCAACTCCAGAATGCGCTGGCGCGCGGCCTTGCCGCCCAGGCCCTTGTGCAGCATGAGGGTTTCGCCAATCTGCTTTTCGACGCTGTGCAGCGGGTTCAGCGAGGTCATGGGTTCCTGGAAGATCATCGCGATCCGGTCTCCGCGCAGTTCGCGCAGGACCCTGGCCTCGGCGCCCACCAGTTCCTGGCCGCGATAGCGGATGCTGCCGGTGGTACGGCTGCCGGTTTGCGGCAGCAGTTGCAGGATCGAATGGGCCGTTACCGACTTGCCGGAGCCTGACTCGCCCACCAGGGCCAGGCATTCGCCGGGGCGGATATCCAGGCACAGGTTGCGCACCACGGTTTGGTCGTTGAAGGCCACGCTCAAGTCGCGGATTTCGATCAGGTTGTCGCTCATCTCAGGGTTCCGCTTCATGGCCGTGGATCAGGATCGGGGGTCGAATGCATCGCGCAACGCCTCGCCAATGAACACCAGCAGAGAAAGAATCAGCGCCAGGGTGAAGAACGCCGTCAGGCCCAGCCACGGCGCTTGCAGGTTCTGTTTGCCCTGGCCGATCAACTCGCCCAGCGACGCGCTGCCCGCCGGCATGCCGAAGCCGAGGAAGTCCAGGGCGGTGAGGGTGGAAATCGCCCCGGTGAGGATGAACGGCAGATAACTCAGGGTGGCGTTCATCGCGTTGGGCAGGATATGCCGCACGATCACCTTGCGGTCGGACAGGCCCAGGGCTCTGGCGGCCTTGACGTATTCAAGGTTGCGCCCGCGCAGGAACTCGGCGCGCACCACATCCACCAGGGCCAGCCAGGAAAACAGCGCCATGATTCCCAGCAGCCACCAGAAATTCGGCTCGACGAAGCCGGACAGAATGATCAGCAGATAGAGCACCGGCAGCCCGGACCAGACCTCCAGCAGGCGTTGCCCCAGCAGGTCCACCCAGCCGCCGTAATACCCCTGCAAGGCACCGGCGCTGATGCCGATCAGCGCGCTGATGGCCGTCAGGGCCAGGGCGAACAGAATCGACACCCGTGCCCCGAAGATCACCCGGGCCAGCACGTCCCGGGCCTGATCATCGGTGCCCAGCCAGTTCACCGACGAGGGCGGGCTTGGGGTCGGCTGGTTCAGGTCGTAGTTGGGTGTGTCGTCGCTGAACGGGATCGGCGGGAACAACAGCCAGCCGCCGTCCTTGTGGATCAGATCCTGCACGTAGCTGCTGCGGTAATCGGCCTGGAACGGCAACTGCCCGCCAAACTCCTGTTCGGTGTAGCGCTTGAACACTGGGAAATACAGCGACCCCTGGTAACTCACCAGCAACGGCTTGTCGTTGGCGATCAATTCGCCGCCCAGGGTCAGCATGAACAGGCCGATGAACAGCCACAGCGACCACCAACCCCGGCGATTCTTCTTGAAACGCTCAAAACGCCGGCGGCCCAAGGGTGACAACTTGAACATCAGGCGTTCCTCGCGGCGAAGTCGATACGCGGGTCCACCAGGGTGTAGCACAGGTCGCCGATGAGTTTGATCAGCAAGCCGAACAGCGTGAAGATGAACAGCGAACCGAACACCACCGGATAGTCCCGGGACACCGCGGCTTCATAGCTCATGCGTCCCAGGCCATCGAGGGAGAAGATCACCTCGATCAGCAAGGAGCCGGCGAAAAACACGCTGATGAACGCCTGGGGAATCCCTGACACCACCAGCAGCATCGCATTGCGGAACACATGGCCATACAGCACGCGTCGTTCGCTCATACCCTTGGCTCGCGCGGTGACCACGTACTGGCGGGTGATTTCGTTGAGGAACGAGTTCTTGGTCAGGATCGTCAAGGTGGCGAAACCGCCAATCACCAGCGAAGTGACCGGCAGGACCAGGTGCCAGAAATAATCGGTGATCTTGCCCAGTGTCGACAGCGACTCGAAGTTGTCAGACACCAGCCCGCGCACCGGAAACCAGTTCAACGACGTGCCGCCGGCAAACATCACGATCAGGAACATGGCGAACAGAAATGCCGGCATGGCGTAGCCGATGATGATCGCCGTGCTGCTCCACACATCGAAGGCCGAGCCATGGCGCACCGCCTTGCGGATGCCCAGGGGAATCGACACCAGGTAGGTGATCAGCGTGGCCCAGAGCCCGAGGGAAATGGTCACCGGCATCTTCTCCAGGATCAGGTCGGTCACCGTGGCGCCGCGAAAGAAACTCTTGCCGAAGTCCAGTCGGGCGTAGCTGCTGAGCATCAACCACAAACGCTCATGGGCCGGTTTGTCGAAGCCGTATTGTTTTTCAATGTCCTTGATCAGCTGTGGATCGAGGCCGCGACTGGCTCGCGAACTGCCGGTCATGGCAGTGCCCGAACTGCCGACGCTGGCGCCGCCGATGCCTTGCAGTTGGGCGATGGCCTGTTCCACCGGCCCGCCCGGAGCGGCCTGCACGATGACGAAGTTCACCAACAGGATGATGACCAGCGTCGGAATGATCAGCAGCAAGCGCCGCGCGATATAGGCCCACATCAATGCCGCCCTCCAGGGGAGCCGCGTTTGAGGCGTTCGGCGGCCATCTGCTCGTTGGTCAGCGGTGTGGTGCTCATTTCCCACCAGCTTTCGATGGCTTCGTCATTGCTGGCCTGCACTTTGGGTCTGCCAAAGCGGTTCCACCAGACGGTCGAACTGCCCGGCGGGTAGTAGTTGGGGATCCAGTAGTAATTCCATTGCAGCACCCGGTCGAGGGCGTGGGCATGGCGGAGCATGTCGCGCTGGGTGGTGGCTTTGACCAGTCCGTCGATCAGGGTATCGACGGCCGGATTCTGCAAGGCCATGTAATTGTTGGCCCCTGGATCGTTGGCCGCCGCCGAGCCGAAATAGTTGTAGAGCTCCATGCCCGGCGAAGTGCTGACGGGATAGCCGGTGATGATCATGTCGTAGTCGCGACTCATCAGGCGATTGACGTATTGGGAGGCGTCGATGCGCCGGATGCTCATGTCGATGCCGATCTGTGCCAGGGTGCGCTTGTAGGGCAACAACAGCCGGTCGAGGCCGTTCTGGCTGATCAGGAACGTGAAGCTCAGCGCTTCCCCCTCGGCATTGACCAGGCGGTCGCCGTCGGGTTTCCAGCCGGCCTGTTGTAGCAGCGCCAGGGCTTGCAGTTGTTTGTCACGGATCACGCCGCTGCCGTCGGTTTTCGGTGCGTGGAAGACCTGGCTGAAGACTTCCTCTGGGACTTTGCCGCGCAACGGCTCGAGAATCGCCAGTTCGTCGGCATCGGGCAGTTGCCGGGCGGCCAGGTCGGTGTTGGAGAAAAAACTCTGCTGGCGCACATAGAGGTTGCGCATCATCTGGCGGTTGCTCCACTCGAAATCCCAGAGCATGGCCAGGGCCTGGCGGACACGCCGATCCTGGAACTGCGGTTTTTGCAGGTTGAACACGAAGCCTTGGGCCGTTTGGGGAGCCTCGGTGGCCAGGTGGGCCTTTTGCAGGCGACCGTCATGCAGGGCCGGGCTGTCATAGCCGATGGAATAACCGGTGGCGGAGAACTCGCGATTGTAGTCATAAGCGCCGCCACGCAAGACCTGCCGCGCCACATCGGTATCGCCGAAATACTCGATGCTGAAATGGTCGAAATTGTAGAGCCCGCGACTGACCGGCAGGTCCTTGCCCCACCAGTCGGGGTTGCGCTCGAAGGTGATGCTGCGTCCCGAGTCGATCCGGCCCACCCGATAGGGGCCACTGCCCAGCGGGGCTTCGTAGCCACCTCCACTGGCAAAGTCGCGGGTTTTCCACCAGTGCTCGGGAAAGACCGGCAGTGTGGCGATGTCCAGAGGCAGGGTACGGTTTTCGTTGTTCTTGAAGTCGAAGCGAACGGTGCGCTCGGATTCCACTTCGACGCCTTTGACGGCGGCGAACTGGGTGCGATACCGCAGGCTGCCCTGGGTCATCAACAGCTCGAAGGTGTAGCGCACGTCCTCGGCGGTGATGGGCTTGCCATCGGCAAACCGGGCCTTGGGATTGAGGTAGAAGCGCAAGGACAGGCCATCGTCGGCGCGTTCCATCTTCTGCGCCACCAGGCCATAGACGGTGTAGGGCTCGTCCAGCGAGCGCTGAGCCAGCGGCGAATACAGCATTCCATCGATCTGGCTGACGCCGATGCCTTTGTCGATGTAGGGCAGGACGTGGTCGAAATGGCCGATCTCGATGGCCGAGCGGCGCATGGTGCCGCCTTTGGGGGCCTGGGGATTGGTATAGGCGAAGTGGCTGAAGCCCTGGGGGTACTTGGCCGGTTCGCCATACACCGTCAGGGCATGTTGCGGTGTGGCATCCACACCGGCGGCACCTGTCAGCAGGACCACGGCAGTGAACAGCAGTGAAGGGAACGCCAGTCGCATTGTCAGCCTTAAAGCCGGGTGATAGATGACCACGATTTGTACGCGAGCTACGCCTTGATCGCTAGCCCCTTGGCCTGACACAAACACAACGGCCCACCGAAGGGCGGGCCGTTATGTCGATAAGCCGGGATCAGTCCTGGCGGCTGGTCACTTCCAGCAGGTGATAGCCGAACTGGGTCTTGACCGGACCCTGCACCACATTGATCGGGGCGCTGAATACCACGGTGTCGAATTCCTTGACCATCTGGCCTGGACCGAACGAACCCAGATCGCCGCCCTGACGGCTGGACGGGCACGAGGAGTTGGCTTTGGCAACTTCAGCGAAATCGGCGCCGGCTTCGATCTGAGCCTTGAGTTCGTTGCACTTCTCTTCGCTGGAAACCAGGATGTGGCGGGCAGTGGCTTTGGCCATGGGTAAAATTCCTTTCAATAGCTTTAAAGGTGTTGAGCCTACCGGAATCACTGACCGGTTGTTGTCAAAAATGCGTCAAAACCTTGAGTCTGTCGATCAAAGGCCGGCTTTGCGCAGGCGTTCGGCGTGGCGCACGTAAAGCTCCACCGGGTCTGTACCCTTGCGGCTGCAACCGGCTGTCTGGTTGATGGCGTCCATGTGGTCCAGTGGATAGTCAGAGCGAATAACCTTGCCCAGGTGCGAGCTGAAGCGTCCCACCAGGCCGTCGTTCTGCCCGGCTTCGGTGATGAAGTACTCGGAAAAGGCCCGGCAGAAACCCTGCAGTGGATCCATCGCATTGCATGCTCCGTTCTCGGAGTCCGGCAACGTGCCGCTCCATGAGTAGTAGCGCACCCCGTTGACCCTTTGTGCTCCGTTGCCGCCCCAGTGTTTGGGCAGGCCTTGGGGGTATTTGTCATTGAACGCGCCTACGCCTTCGGTGGTCAGCGCCGCCAGTGCTGCGATGGCCGCGTGTGGCAGTTGCGCCTGGCCGCCCAGCAGCGAGATGAAGTCTGCAAAAAGCGTGGCGACTTTATCCGCCACATGCTCTGGCAGGCGCCCCGGGGTCAGGGCTTTGTAGAGGAAATCAATCAGTTCGGAGCCATGATTGGGGCCGCTGACCGAGGTCACCGAGGCCACCCTGTCGGGGGCAACAGCGCCGGCGTATCGGGCGGCCAGCGCGCCCTGGCTGTGACCGATCAGGTTGACCCTGGTGGCGCCGGTGCCGCTCAGGATCCGATCGATCTGTGCCAGCAGTTGTTCACCACGGGCTTCATTGGAATGTGTCGCTGACAAATAGGGGATGAACACCCGGGCACCGGCGGCGCGTAATGCCTGTTTGATCCCGTGGAAGAGTTCGAAGCCGCCGACCCTGTCAAACCCGAACAACCCATGGACCAGCAGGATGGGAAATTGAGTGGTTGCATTCCGTTGCATGTTCGTACCTTTTTCGAAGAGGTTCCTGTTGAATTCGCGACGTCACTCTAATGCAGGCTTGTGCTGGACGGTGTAGGAAGAAACCGCAGTGCTCTGCTGAAAACGGAATAGAAGAAGTGGGAAGGGTCGGACTGGAGCCGGACGGATCTGAGCGTATCGGGATACTTCCGATTGCCCTTGGCGCTTGCGGCTACAACTTCACCGGCACCAGGCCACTCCCGTGGTCGTCTTGTCTGACTGTGGGTTTGGGACGGTCGAGGTTTAATGGCTTCATCGGGTGCCGCGATATGAACGCGGTGCCTTTATCCAAGGACTGGAGCCTATGTATGACCACTTACCCATCTGCCCCGCGAGCCCGGCTCGCACCCCTGACGAAATTGCCGGCCCCGTTTCTGGCAGCGGCCACGGCAGGGGTGATCAACCCCGCTTGGCGCAAGGTCGTCATCACCGTCAAGCCATATCCAATGATGACGTGCGGAGATGAGGTGCTGCTGTTCTGGCACGGACTCAATTCAGACGCCGAACCCTATCGGCATGAAGTGCGAAGGTTCATCACTGAGCGACATGTGGGGCGAGATGTCGTTTTTGTTGTGCGCGAGCCGCATATCACCGAGCTGGACGGCGGCTCGCTGGAGATCAGCTACCAAGTGACGAGCAAACGGCTGCCGGCCACGCTGGTCTCCCAGCCTTTGCAACTGGATATCGGCGATGTTTCCTTGCAACTGCCGGCCGCCGTTGCCAACGATGCCGTGGGCGGCAGCCTGGACCCGGCGCGGGTGCCCGAAGGAACGTGCGTGACCATCAAACCCTATTCCAGAATGGCCGTCGGCGACCGGTTGATCCTGATTGCCAGCAACGATTCCAGGGCCGTTTGGCGCGATGTGCTGGATATCGAGGCTCATGCCGTCGGCCGCGAGGTAGCGTTCTGGGTCGATCATTCGCTGATTGCCCCTCATGAGGGTCAAAGCCTGAGCCTGACCTATGTCGTCCGGCGCGGACATTCGGTGCGTCGCGCCGAGCCCCTGTCGTTGCACCTGGGGCCTTTGCGACGTCCTGCTCTGAAAGCGCCGCGGATTGCGGGATTGAACGCGGGCGGGCTGGATGTCGACGGGTTACAGGAAGGGGTGAGTGTCGTCATCGACGATGCCGGGCTTGAGGCTGGCGAGCTGGTCTGGCTGCAGTGCAACGGCAGTTACGCGCATGTCGCCGAGCGCGAAATCACCGCGGCGACGGCAGGTCAAGCGCTGACCTTTGTAGTGCCTGCGGCGTTCTGGCAGGACCAGCGCGGCAGGTCGGTGCACTTGTTTTATCAGGTCGAGCGCCTGGACGATGTGAGCCAGCATTCGGAGTGGGTCACCGTCCAGGTTCGCTCCGAGACAAAAAGCTGAGCGCCCTCGCTGGGGAGGGCGCTTTCAGGATTCAGGCTGACACCAGTTGGCGATGGGCCTGACGCAGCAGTTGCTCGGTGGTCGCCCAACCCAGGCAGCCATCGGTCACCGATACGCCGTAACGCAGCGACGGGCCCAACGACTGGCAACCTTCGAACAGGTGGCTTTCCAGCATCATGCCGATGAGGGAGTGGTTTCCTTGCAGGCGCTGTTCCAGGACGTCGTTGAACACCTGAGGCTGGCGCAACGGGTCTTTGCCACTGTTGGCGTGGCTGCAATCCACCATGATCCGGGCCGGTATTTTCAGGCGGGTCAGGTCATTGTGTATCTGTGTGACGCTCTGGCGGTCATAGTTCGGCCCGCGATGGCCGCCGCGCAGCACCAGATGAGTGTCGGGGTTGCCCTGGGTCTGGATGATCGCCGGATGCCCCTGGCTGTCGACGCCGAAATGCCGATGAGGATGGGCTGCCGAGCGCATGGCATCGCAGGCGATGCCAACACCGCCGTCCGTGCCGTTCTTGAAACCGACCGGCATGCCCAGGCCGCTGGCCATTTCCCGGTGGATCTGCGATTCGGTGGTACGCGCGCCGATGGCGACCCAACTGAGCAGGTCATCGAAGTAGTTGGCGGCCATGGGTTGCAGCAGTTCGGTGGCCACAGGCAGGCCCAACTGGAGCATTTCGCGCATCAGTTCCCGGGACAGCGTCAGGCCGCCGGCCATGTCATCGCTGCCATCCAGGCCAGGGTCGTAAGCGAGGCCTTTCCAGCCTACCGTCGTGCGGGGTTTTTCCACGTAGGCGCGCATCACCAGCAGCATGCTGTCGCTGACTTCATGGGCCACGCGCGCCAGGTTGGCAGCGTATTCGAGGGCCGATTTCGGATCGTGGATGGAGCAGGGGCCGACAATGACCAGCAGGCGGGAGTCCTCGCCGTCGAGGATCGCGCGGATTGCCTGGCGATGGGCATTGACCTGTTGGCTCAGCGCCGAGCTGAGGGGCAATTGTTGCTTGAGTTGCAATGAGCTGGGCAGACGCAGGGTCAGGGCTTCATTGGCAGGGTTTAGCGTGGACAGCGGCAAAGCAGAGACGGACGAATTCATGATCTGGTTTCCTGGGCGGGCAGCGGGTTCATTCCCGCGCGCCGGCCCTATTGGGGTGTTCGACAATTGGCCGTATTGGCCCGCAACTGAGGCTTGCCACCGGTAGGTGACCGATCGGAGGCGGCAGGCTGTCCCGAGCGGTGGCTGGTAAATCGCCAGGCGGAAAAACTGTCGTAACGGTAATAAGTGGCGTAGTTCATGGCTCAATCCTCAAGTTTGTCTGGTGTCGCAAAAATGTGTGGGGCTGAAAAAACAAAACCCCCGGTCGGGAGGCCGACCGGGGGTTAGAAAACTCTGGAAGGCGACCCGTTTAAATTGGGCACCGGTTGGGTATCAGGCGCGCCAGTGGCTAAACCAATACCCAAAATAAAAGCTGACCGGAGTCTGAACACTGTTCGCCCAGGCAGCCGCAACCGAGCGCTGGGCGCTGGCGGTTTGAAGCGATGCGAGGGCGTTGAACATGGTCTGTCTCCGATGAATGGACCTGAGCTTACTAGAGCAGGGTGGGCCGGTTCAATCAGAAAATTCTATCGTGGGCATGTGATTGTTCATCCTGGCTTGAGTCCGGCGGGCTTTGTGACAAACTTTGGGTTTGCACCTTCTCTCGATCTGGCTTTCGGCCTGAGCGAGTTGCGGTGCCCGACGGTTATCGGGCCCAGTCGTATGGGTGACCACGCTTTGAAGAGGTACACATGAGTTTCCAGTGGCGTGCGGCAACGGCCGAGGACATCGCCTTTGCCCGGCAACTGACGTGCATCAACATGCTTCCCTATTACTTGCACCATGATTTGTTATGGCAGGACGAAGCATTCGATCTGGCCTGGATCATTCGTCAGAACTGGATCATCTGCCGCGAGGGGCAAGCGTTGGGTTTTGTCAGCCTGAGTCGTGATGCCCGGGCGTTGTATATCCGGGAGCTACAGATTGCCGAGGCATTTCGGGGGCAGGGCGCCGGCACCTGGGCGATCGGTCAGGTTTGGGACATGGTGATGCAAGAGCGTCGCCCGGCGTTACGCTTGACGGTTTTCAAGAACAATCCGGCCAGGGTGCTCTACGAGCGCATGGGGCTGCAGGTGGTCGGCGAGGATGAATGTTTCCTGAGGATGGAGCGGGCCGCCAGGGCTTGAGGCCTCGGATTGCGTGCCTGTGAAAGACGCGCTGTAACTTTTATATGTCCCTTTGCGCTAGGTCTGCCGGATGGTTTTTGCTAAGGTGTTGGGCAACCCAAATAAGACCAAATCGTGAGGTGTCTGCTTGATTAGGGTGTTAGTGGTCGACGACCATGATCTCGTCCGTACGGGCATTACACGAATGCTGGCTGATATCGACGGTCTGCAGGTGGTTGGTCAGGCTGAATCCGGGGAAGAGTCCCTTATCAAGGCGCGTGAACTGAAACCCGACGTGGTACTGATGGACGTCAAGATGCCAGGCATCGGCGGTCTTGAAGCCACGCGTAAACTGCTGCGCAGCCACCCGGACATCAAGGTGGTCGCGGTGACCGTGTGTGAAGAAGATCCGTTCCCGACCCGCTTGCTGCAGGCGGGCGCTGCGGGTTATCTCACCAAGGGCGCCGGCTTGAACGAGATGGTCCAGGCCATTCGCCTGGTATTTGCCGGTCAGCGTTACATCAGCCCGCAAATTGCCCAGCAGTTGGCAATCAAGTCGTTCCAGCCGACCAATGAATCGCCCTTCGATGCGCTGTCGGAGCGGGAAATCCAGATTGCCCTGATGATTGTCGGTTGCCAAAAGGTGCAGATCATCTCCGATAAGCTGTGCTTGTCGCCTAAAACCGTCAACACCTACCGTTACCGAATCTTCGAGAAGCTGTCGATCAGCAGCGATGTCGAGTTGACGCTGCTGGCGGTGCGCCACGGCATGGTCGATGCCAGCGCCTGATAATGACTGAACTGTTTGATCCAAGTGCTTTCCTGTCCACATGCAGCGGTCGCCCAGGCGTCTATCGCATGTTCGACAGCGATGCGCGTCTGCTTTACGTCGGTAAGGCCAAGAACCTCAAGAAGCGTCTGGCCAGCTACTTTCGTAAAACCGGCCTCGCGCCAAAGACCGCCGCCCTGGTGGGGCGCATCGCGCAAGTCGAAACCACCATCACCGCCAATGAAACCGAGGCCTTGCTGCTCGAGCAGACGCTGATCAAGGAATGGCGGCCGCCGTACAATATTCTGCTGCGTGACGATAAGTCCTACCCGTACGTGTTCCTGTCCGACGGGGCATTTCCGCGCCTGAGCATTCACCGCGGGGCCAAGAAGGCCAAGGGCCGGTATTTCGGTCCTTACCCCAGCGCTGGGGCGATCCGTGAAAGCCTGAGTCTGTTGCAGAAGACCTTCTTCGTTCGCCAATGCGAAGACAGCTATTACAAGAACCGTACCCGACCATGCCTGCAATATCAGATCAAACGCTGCAAAGCGCCTTGCGTCGGGTTCGTCGAACCCCAGGTCTACGCCGAAGACGTGCGCCACTCGGTGATGTTTCTTGAAGGTCGCAGCAATGCGTTGACCGACGAACTGTCGGCGGCGATGGAGGACGCGGCGGTCAATCTTGAGTTTGAGCGGGCTGCCGAGCTGCGTGACCAGATCGGGCTGCTGCGCCGCGTGCAGGATCAGCAGAGCATGGAAGGTGGCAGCGGCGACGTTGACGTGATCGCCGCGTTCATCAACCCGGGTGGCGCCTGCGTTCACCTGATCAGCGTGCGCGGCGGTCGGGTGCTGGGCAGCAAGAACTTCTTTCCCCAGGTGGGTATCGAGGAAGACGTGGCCGAAGTCATGGCGGCGTTTTTGGGCCAGTACTACATCAGCAGCCCGGAACGCGACCTGCCTGCCGAGTTGATCGTCAATGTGGTCCACGAAGACTTCCCAGCCCTGGTCGAGGCCATTGACAAGCTTCGTGGTCGTGAACTGACCATCAGCCATCGCGTGCGTGGCACCCGGGCGCGCTGGCAGCAACTGGCCGTGACCAACGCCGAACAGGCCCTTGGCGCACGCTTGGCCAACCGCCAGCATGTGGCGGCACGGTTCGACGCCTTGGCCGATGTCCTTAACCTGGACGAGCCGCCGCAGCGGCTGGAGTGCTACGACATCAGCCACTCCAGTGGCGAAGCGACCGTGGCGTCTTGTGTGGTGTTTGGTCCGGAGGGTCCGATCAAGTCCGATTACCGGCGCTACAACATTGAAGGTGTTACCCCGGGCGATGATTACGCGGCGATGCATCAGGCGCTGATGCGCCGGTTCGGCAAGCTCAAGGACGGGGAGGGCAAGCTGCCGGACATCCTGCTGGTGGACGGCGGCAAAGGCCAGCTGTCCATGGCTCGCGACGTATTGAACGAGCTGATGGTCCCCGACCTGATCCTGCTGGGCGTGGCCAAGGGCGCCACCCGCAAGGCTGGCTTCGAGACCCTGTACCTGAACGATGCGGCCCATGAGTTCACCCTGAAAGGGGACTCGCCGGCGTTGCACCTGATCCAGCAGATCCGCGACGAAGCACACCGTTTCGCCATTACCGGACACCGTGCCCGCCGGGGTAAGACCCGTCGTACATCGACGCTGGAAGGCGTCGCAGGGGTTGGCCCGACGCGACGTCGCGATCTATTGAAACATTTTGGTGGATTGCAGGAGCTGTCTCGTGCCAGCATCGAAGAGATAGCCAAAGCTCCCGGTATCAGTAAAAAGCTCGCTGAGTCGATTTATGCAAGCCTGCATAGCGAGTAGAATGCCCGTCAACCTCGCAGCCAGTTGTGCCGATGAATATCCCAAATCTGATTACCGTACTTCGCGTCCTGCTCATCCCGATCTTCATTTTGCTGTTCTATTTGCCGTACCACTGGAGCTATGTGGCCTCCGCCTCGGTCTTTGCCTTCGCCGCCGCCACCGACTGGCTGGACGGCTACCTGGCCCGACGCCTGGAGCAGAGCACGCCTTTCGGCGCCTTCCTGGACCCTGTGGCCGACAAGCTGATGGTCGCGGTCGCCCTGGTACTGCTGGTGCAGGAGCACGGCAACCTCTGGCTGACCCTGCCGGCAGCGGTGATCATCGGCCGCGAGATCGTCGTATCGGCACTGCGCGAATGGATGGCCGAACTGGGCGCCCGTGCCCAAGTGGCGGTATCGAACCTGGGCAAATGGAAAACCGCCGCGCAAATGCTGGCGCTGGTGATCCTGCTGGGCAACCCGGCCAACTTCAATTTCTGGGTGCTGTTGGGCTATGCACTGCTGCTGATCTCCGCAGGCCTGACATTGTGGTCGATGGTTCAGTACCTGCGCGCCGCCTGGCCGCATCTGCGCACTGACGTAGACCCGAAATAAAAGTTTTTTGAATCAAAGGGTTGACGGCGTAATCTGAATCTATAGAATGCGCCACACCAAGACGCGGGAATAGCTCAGTTGGTAGAGCACGACCTTGCCAAGGTCGGGGTCGCGAGTTCGAGTCTCGTTTCCCGCTCCAAATATTGCGCTACAGAGTTCCACTGAATTCTGTAAGTGATTGAAATCAGGGCCTTTAGGCCCTTTTTTCGTTCCAGCGGGAACCACTGAAATCCAGCTCCATCCAGTGCTTTTAAGTCCCGATTTAAGTCCCGATTTAAGTCCCGAATGAGGGTCTTGGATTTGGATGTGCACTGAATCGGTTTTTTGCTGGAGCAGCTTGGATAGCGAGACGAGCATCTGGCCCTGACTCTGTTCAGGAGCTCGCTATGGCACTCTCGGATACGACCGTTCGGCAAGCCCGAATCACTGGCAATGACTACACGATAGGCGACACGGATGGGCTTGCGCTCAACGTGACCGCGCGCGGCGGGAAAATCTGGCGGTTCAGATATTACTGGGCGGGCGTGCAGAAACGCATGTCTCTCGGTAGTTATCCGCAAATCAGCCTTAAAGAAGCGCGTGCCCGACGTGATGAGGCTCGCGCCTTAGTCGCCCAAGGCATCAATCCCTATGAGCATCGTAAACAGCAGCGTCGTGCTGTTCGTTTTGCGACAGAGCATACCTTTGAGGCCGTGTTCAACCAGTGGGTGGAGTTCCGAAGGCTGAGCCTGAAGGAAGGCCGCCAGAGCACGCTCTCGCAAATCTTCAGAATCTTCAATAAAGACGTCCTGCCCACACTGGGTGGACGGTCTATCTACGATATCAATCGTCATGATCTTCTGGATTTGCTAAGCAGGATCGAACAGCGCAAGGCCTTAACGACAGCCGAAAAATGTCGGACCTGGTTCAATCAATTGTTCCGCTATGCGCTGGTGAAGATCGAGGGGCTGGAACATAACCCGGCTTCTGATCTCGACGTTGTTGCGCTCCCCAAACCGCCTGTTACGCACAATCCATTTCTCCGAATGGACGAGCTCCCTGCATTGATGGCAGCTCTTCGAAACTACAGCGGTGCCAACCAAACTCAGCTTTGCCTTCGATTGTTGCTGCTGACCGGTGCCCGCACGGGCGAGCTGCGCTTGGCGACACCCGACCAGTTCGATCTGGATAAGCGGTTATGGATCATACCGGCGGAGGTGGTGAAGCAACTTCAGTTAGCGATGCGGAAGCCCGGTAAGCAGATCTCAAACATACCGCCCTACATTGTGCCGCTATCGGTTCAGGCGCTTGAAATAGTGCGGTGCATGCTGGACCAAGTGGTTCCTGCGCAACGTTACTTGTTTGCGCATCGGAGCGACCTGAGCAAGCGCATCAGTGAGAACACGCTGAATGGCGCGCTACGCCGGATGGGGTACGCGGATCAGCTCACCGGTCATGGGATGAGGGCGACGATCTCGACTGCGCTGAACGAGATTGGATATCCAAAGGTATGGGTGGACGCTCAGCTTTCTCATGCAGATCCGGACAAGGTGAGTGCGGCCTACAACCACGCGGAATACGTGGAGCAGCGCCGGACCATGATGCAGGACTGGGCAAATCGTCTGGATCTGTGGGGGCAGGGCCAGCTGAAAGCGGCAAGCTCTCCACTTACCATCCGTTTGGAAGGGGCCGCTTCGCTGCCGTCGCTTGAAAACGCGATCGCAAATTCCATTCATTTCAACGGCACCTTTCCAGTGGCAGCGGTCTCGGTATCCAAGGCTTCGGTTAGCGACGAACCGGCTCTTGTCGTGTCGCACCAGTCGCCTGTCGTACCTCTTTCGGTCCCGACTGAAAAGCTGCATAAATCTATCGTGTCTGACATCCAGCGCGAACGCGTCGAAATGCTTGCCATTTATGAGGCCGCTAGTAATTTGCCGTTACTGGTTTTCGCTAAACTGGCTGGCAAATCTCGTGATCAGATCAACCGCGATATCAAGGCTCGGCGCCTTCTGTCCCTCAGCTTGGGGAATCGCGGTCAACGCATTCCCGATTGGCAGCTAGATCCATTGCGTCACAAGTTGGTGCTTGCTGCGTTAGCGCGGTTTCCGGATGTCGACCTTGCTGTTAGTCTTCAGCAGAGAATGGATGTATTGCTTCTCCAATCCGACTGCCTCAAGGTCACTAAGCAGCTTTTGATACGCTATTTCAAGATTCTTCACTTGGAGTTGAAAGGCGTCCCGATCCGCTTGTAGCGCGAGGAAGGTTCCTAGACTGACTTTTCCGTGAGCGTCTCTGTCTGATTCAAACAAAAAGGCTGGCTTCTGATCGGGATAATAAATTTGTATCCAGCGACGTAAATCGGAATGACGTATCGTTAGCTGATAGGGCTCCACGTAACTTCCACTGGGAACCGAAATTCCGAGGCATCCGTAAGGCAGTTCTCCATTACGTATTGCGTCGTAGATCTTTTCTGTGGCTGCGTGTAAACACGGCCACTGTGGAAATCGGTAGATAAGCTCCTCTGGACAAGACCACGCAGCTTCGACTATTTGTGCTTCGTAACGGGTAAGATTGCACCACCGCAACGCTGCGTCGATTGGGCGGTAAAAGGTTCTGGAATGTGGATTACAAATATAAGAAGACATAATAGCGATGGACCTCCATATCCTAATGGATAGGCCTCTTGCCGGATACCTGTATACGAACCTACTGATGGCAGTGGTTGTTTACTCGGATTTTTTAACTCGGTGAGGTCATCCATTCGTCTATTGCTTGAAAATTATTTTCATCTATTTTCTCAAGAACCTAACGATAGTACTCAAGGAGTCTGACCTGAAAGAAGCTGGTTTAAGGCTTAATGAAGGGCAGCATCTGAATCAGCAGAAGGTGTGCGCTGCAAGCTCAGACTCCATTCGACCAGTTAATGGGGCATTTAATCTCTCGTGATTATGTGTCTCAGCGCGGGTCGACATTCTTTTGGACGATACTGTCGAGCGTAGCAACATGCTCCGACGACAATGATATTTCAGCTGCGGAAAAGTTCTCCCGAAGGTGAGCCATGGACGTCGTTCCGGCGATAACCAGGATGTTAGGTGATCGTTGTAGCAGCCAAGCCAGAGCAACCTGTTTGGGGCCTGCGCCTACGTCGTTCGCAACGCTTGAGAGCAGATCGGACTGTAGCGGAGAGAACCCACCGAGTGGGAAGAACGGCACGTAAGCCACTCCTTTCGAGGCCAAAGTGTCAATAAAACTATCATCGGTACGGTGCACCAGGTTGTACTGGTTCTGTACGCAGACGATGTTCGCCAATGATTCCGCTTCATGGAACTGAGCAGCCGACACGTTGCTGAGGCCGATATGTCGGATAAGTCCCTTTCGTTGTAGCTCTACCAGGGTTCCCAGCGACTCGGCCACAGAGTTGTCATCCGGCCCGTGCGGACCACCTAAGCGCAGGTTGACTACATCAAGTGCATCCACACCAAGATTGGCGAGGTTTTCATGCACTGCACGGTGAAGTCCTTCGGGCGTACGATCTACCTGCCATGAGCCATCTTCCCCGCGTATAAAGCCAACCTTGGTGGCGATCACTAGGTCGGCCGGATAGGGCGAGAGCGCTTCGCGGATCAACTGATTTGAAACGTGTGGACCGTAAAAGTCGGCAGTGTCGATATGATTTGCGCCGAGGGCAAGCACCTCGCGGAGAACGGCGAGTGCTGAATCTTTGTCCCGCGGCGGCCCCCACACGTGTGGTCCCGGCAGTTGCATGGTGCCATAGCCCATACGCTTAAGCGTCAACGAGGTGTTTGGAAGGGTGAACGTGCCGCCGAGACTGTTTGTTGTTGTCATGGTTTTTCCTCTTGAAGAGATTTGTGTGTCGGGAATGGGAAGCAGTGAAGCTGCCCATGCTTGGGCGGAACTTGGGAATCTCGTCCAGCTTCTGCGCCACAGGAACTTCTTTCGTAACTCTGCCTGGTGTCTGCGGGTGACACGCTGGCGGCCCGCTGCACAAACCAGGCTTTCCTCTGGAACACCTGGTGTAGTGCTGTCCCATAACCACGCATGCAACCCTGGCTGCTGTTCGATGAAGGACATTTGCGTCTCAGTCAGCTGGAATCTTCCTCGCGTGCGACCGCAACTGTCGTGACGTAGGCTACTCGTTTGGGTTGCTGGAACTGCGAGGTAGCGCCGATCGCGCAGTCGCGCCATAGAGAAAGGTATTGACTGCACTCATGACAATCTTGTCGATCGCTGTATCCGATAACGGGGGTTGGACCAGACCGACAATCGCACGCAACTTCACATCGCTAGATGTCATGCTCATGAACTGCTCTGCCAGAACAGCGGGCGAGATATCTGGATTGAGCTTGCTTGTGGGGCTTGCCTGATGTGCTGCGATCCACACCGCTAGCCTGTCCAGAATCTTCAAGTAGCTGGCCGCAAGCATCGCTTGGGCGACCTCCGGGAAGCGACGGCCTTCGTTGGTAAGCAGCCTATGTACAGCCAGCGTTTGAGGCGACAGCGCAGTGCGCACCAACTGACGACCGAAAGCAGGTAATACTTCCTCTATCTCGAGTCCTTCGATTTTGAGTTCATCCAGCGGCTTCGCCATTTCTGTGGATACGTGCAACATCGCGGCCTTGAACAGCCCTTCTTTTCCACCGAAGTAGTCGTAAACATTGCGGCGTGAGCCACCTACGCGAGCAATGAGGTTATCGACAGCCACGGCGTCGAATCCGTTTTCCAAAAACTGTTCCGCTGCTACAGCGATCAGTTCTTGTACTCTTTGGGCCCCTTTAATCGTTCGGTGGGCTGGGGCTTTCGGTGGAACCATCATAGAGTGCGTACTTCGTTCAAATAAGGTCAGGTACAGTACCATACCATAACAGACCATTTCGCCTTGGCAAATACTTTAGGGCACGAGTGCTTCTTTGCTGGCGTAATGCCATTAAAAGCCGGTTTTTACCCCGCTGGCCCATCTGCGCCAAGGCGCAAGCCTGTCAAACGCGTACTACATCGCTTTGCTTTCAACCGGCAAGGTAGTTGTACCCACCGGCGTAACCCTCGGCGTGGCAGTGGCCACCTGGGTTCTATCACCAATCAAGTTCCAGGCGGACATGGGGATCCTGCTGGCCTTCATGTTTATCTGGAACATGCTCGGCGCGCTGATCCTGACCCCGGCATTGGCCCGGTTGCTGTTCCCAGCGTCGGCCATCCCCCTGAAACCTGCCACGAGGTAATACAGCCATGCGTCATACCCTTCGGTTGAATACGCTCAAGGCGATACTGGGAGAGTCTGTCCTGGCCTGCGTTGCCGCAACTCTTTGTGTTCTGCTCAGGATTCCAGTCTCAGCCATGTTTATCGGTTGGATTGCCTTCTTCACCAGAGGCATCACGGCCCGCGACGGTTTGATAAACCTCGGATGTATGCTGATCGGCCTGGCGATCGGCATCGCCAGCGAACTGTTGGCGCCGCACTTGGGGGCGTTGACTATCACCCTGGTAGCACTGCTGGTTACCGTGGTGGTGTTGTCATTACGCGGCTTACCAGTGTTCAACAATTTGTTAAGTCTGTTCCTGGGCGTGGTGTCCTTTTTTGCCTCGCACCTGGCTACCACGCTGGCGACCTTTCTGGAGTTGTCCTTGGCCTGCGCCTTGGGAGTTCTTGCGGGGCTGCTGGCAAGCAGGGTGCAAAGACATTGGGGCCAAGCCAAACATCCTGATATGCCTATGTCCTGAGGATCGCCCTGGGTGTGTTGCGCGAATACTTCCTTTTAGAAATAGGTGTGGTATTGTACCGTACCAAATTAATCGGGAGCTGGGGTTATGTCTGCAGAACCGGTGGAGGTTCTTAATGCTCACCGCTCCGCGAAAGGTGTGCAGCGGACACAAGGCCTGACGGTGGTGGCAACGCAGCCTTTTTTAGAGCGAGGTTTCCAAGTCATTTTGAGGGACGATTTCGTTGTCCGTGTCGTCAACTCGTGGCGCGCCATTTGGGTAGCTGGAAGTCGACGAGATCGCCCTCAATGCGGTTCGTGCAACAAAGCGCGGCGTAACGCAGATGAATAACGCGACTCTTCGATGCTTCTTCGAACACAAAGCCACTTCACGCTGGCTTTATTCTCTTGTGGTGTTGCTGTGCTCGAGTCTGGCCGGAGCCCATACTTTGGCCGAGGTGAGAGTGGGTGATCCGCCAGATTTTGCTACTTATCAACTCGAAACCCGAGCGCAGTTGCGCTTACAGCGCAACTTCCAGACGCACGAGCCGCTGAATGAGTTGCGGTGGAACTCCCCAGGGGAATGGCGCCCTCCCACAGGTATCCGGCCAAGCAAAGGCATTCTGCTTGTTCATGGCTTGGGCGATTCGCCATGGTCGTTTCACGACTTGGCACCTGTTCTCGCAGCCCAAGGCTTTTTGGTGCGCACCGTGCTCTTGCCGGGGCATGGGACTCGCCCCGAGGACTTGCTTAAAGTTGACCTCAAGCAGTGGCAGCGCGTCGTGAACGAGCAAGCGCAAGTGCTTCGACGCGATGTCGAGCATGTGTACTTGGGCGGATTTTCCACAGGGGCCAATCTAGTGCTCGAATACGCCTACGACAATCCTCAAATAGCCGGCTTAGTGCTGTTCTCACCCGCTTTCCGTGCTTCCAGTCGGTTGGAGTGGCTGGCACCGCTGACTGCTTGGCTACGTCCCTGGATCGTGTCCCCCGACGGGCTGCGTCCGATGCAAAACAGTGTCCGTTATCTCAATATGCCCACCAACGGGTTTGCGCAATTCCATAACAGCAGCCTTAAGGCTCAACGGCTCTTGAATGAGCACTTTTACGATAAGCCAGTATTCATGGCCGTTGCGCAGCACGATTCGGTGCTCGATACGAACTATCTGCTCGAGATGTTCCAGTTCCGCTTCACGCATCCAGCCAGTCGGTTGGTCTGGTATGGCGAGGAGACACTGGGTGTGTACGACCGCAGACGTGTCTTGGTGCGCGAAGATTATTTGCCAACATTGCGGATCAGCCAGTTTTCACACATGGGCCTGCTGTTCGCGCCTGGAAACCCGCAGTATGGCGAGCGAGGCATTTTACGTATTTGTTTAAACGGACAGCCATCCAATGCCACCCGAGCCTGCGAACAAGGCGCGCTGACCTGGTACTCGGATTGGGGGTATCGCGAGGAAGGTAAGGTTCATGCCCGCTTGACCTTCAATCCCTATTTCGATTGGCAGGCTTCGGTCCTGGCAACCGTGCTCGACGAACTTCCCATCAACTCTGACGTTGAATCAACGCCTTCCTCCCAAGAGAGTCATCCATGAAATCCATCCGTATTCATACGTATAACGACAAGCCTGTCGCAGAACAGATCCCGACCCCTGCTGTAGCGAAGGATCAGGTACTGGTGCAGGTGCAGGCAACCGCACTCAATCCTCTGGATGCGCTGGTGGTATCAGGTGTGGCGGCCCAGTTCTTCGCCATTTCCCTGCCGCTCACGTTGGGGACCGATTTTGCCGGCGTCATCGAGAAGGTGGGTTCCGAGGTCAGTCAATGGCGCGTTGGGGATCGGATCATTGCCTGCGCCGATGCCAGCACGTGCGGCGGCCTGGCCGAGTTTGCCGCCGTGCCCGCCAGTGCCTGCGTAACATTGCCGCAAAGCATGTCTGCTATTGAAGGTGCGGCTATCCCTATCGCGGCGCTTACAGCCTGGCATTCCTTGTTTTCTTCCGCTCGCTTGAAAGCAGGGGAGACCGTTTTGATCCACGCAGGTGCAGGTGGAGTAGGAACTTTTGCCGTGCAGTTTGCGAAGAAGGCAGGCGCTCGGGTAATTGCCACGGCTTCGGGGGATGGCCTTGAGCTCGCTCGTCGTCTCGGTGCGGACGAAGTGCTGGATTACACATCAGTAGACTTCACTTCGGTCGTTCACAACGTGGATGTTGTTCTGGACTTGGTCGGTGGTGAGACGCAACAGCGCTCCTTCGAAGTGCTGCGCAAGGGCGGGAGACTTGTATCCACAGCCATGCCACCAGACGCTCACATGGCTGAATCCTGTGGTGTGACGGCGAGCATGTTCTATGCGGCGCAGTATGCCTCTCAACTGGATAAGCTGGTCTCGTCGATAGTCGAGCAGGGCGTTGAGGTTGTGATTGACCGCGTGGTGCCGTTTGACGCATTCGATGATGCTTGGGAACGATTGGTTTCAGGTCGGGCAAGGGGCAAGATTATCGTGCAGTGAGTCAGGGCGACAGAGACTTTGCGTGATTGGTCCCGCTGCACAAAGCAACCTGCAGCGGGGCTTCCTGAAATGGTCGTCATAACGCCCAGCAGATGATCAGCGAAGCACCATCAGATAGACACCACAGGCTAGTGCCACCAGACCTGCGGGAATAGCTGTCACAGAAATGATGTCGATCTGGCGAGATTGGCGAATGACATCGGGTAAGTTGTCCTTTTCGGCTGCGGTGCGTCGCTTCAACACGGGTATCAGACACAGCATATTTCCGAGGACAGCGCTGCCTCCGGCAACGACTTTCAACGCGTAGATGCCATCGAAGCGTGTCGGTTCGATGAGCAACAGACCGGTGACAAGTACTACGGCGAAGGCCGGCATTTCGAAGAGCAGATCAATCTGCCGGTGCAAGCGGGCAACGGTGAAACCCTGATTCCGACTCTGCGCTCGGGTGCGCTCAAGCAGGTACTCGACCGCTACGATGCCCAGCCAGAAAGCGACGGCGAAAAGGTGCAATTGCAACAACAATTCGAAATGCATAGTCCAACCCTCAGTCTCTGACCAATCCAGGGGTCTTCACTGGCGCATCCCTTCGTCTGTCGGGATGATCACGTTCAAGAAAGCGGCGTAACCCTTCGCGGGTTTCCGGTTGATGAATAGAGTGATTGAAACACTGGGCCTCGATACGCAGGCCCTCAGCCAAAGGAAGGCCATACCCCCTGACTGCGGCCTCTTTGTCGGCACGCATGGCAGGTTGCGGCAACGTGCAGAGGAATTGGGCTAGCTCCATCGCTCGCATCAACGATTGCCCTGTAGGTACGACCTCATTGGCCAGACCGATGGCCAGTGCTTCTGCGGCGGTGATAACTTTGCCCGTGAGGATCAGCTCCATCGCCCGGCCCATCCCCACGATGCGTGGCAAGCGCTGACTTCCGCCGTCGGCGAGCCCGATGTTCCACCGTCGACACGTAACGCCAAAGGAGGCATGTTCTTCGGCAATGCGCATGTCGGCGAAGCATGCCCATTCCAGCCCGCCAGCGTAGGCTGCACCGTTTACTGCGGCGATGACCGGTTTGTAGATATCGGTCCAGCGGCTGGGCCCGAGAACGCCGGGGCGTTCGCCGCGGTTGTGGGCCGCAATCTCGCTCGGGCTGGTGGGCACCAGATCGAAGCCTGCTTCAAGGTCACCACCGGCACAGAATGCTTTTTCACCGGTACCGGTAATGATGGCGACCAGAGCACTGGGGTCATCTCGAAACTTTGTCCAGGCTTCCACCAGTTCCAAGTGAGTAGTCGGCCCGATGCAGTTGCGCTTTTCCGGGCGGTTGAAGCGAATGATCCTTATCGCGCCGTGTGCTTCGTATTCGATTTCCGTAAAGGCCATAACGGGTAATCCTCTTGGTGTTTTTTCAGCTGCTGATCAAAGCCAAGTCACGTTTTGCTCGAGTGGAAAACGTAATCGGGGATTTCGGATCGCGTGCACTCCCGGTAACCCCACGGCTAGTAGCATGATGGGAATTGCTTCTTTGGGCAGAGGTAGAATCTTCTTCAAACGCTTCTCATCGAAGCCTTCCATGGGACAGGTGCTGTAACCGTGGCTCTGAAAGGCGAGCATGAGATTCTGTGCCGCCAGCGCTGTCGATTTCACGGCCCATAGCCGCATTTGCATCAGGCTATTGGGGGTGCGCATGACGGGGCGCTTGTAACCGAGCACCCTGACCATCTGGCGTTTGATAAATCCCCGCCAGCCCATCCAGCCCTGGTTGTACTGGAAAGGAGCCGTTTCCTTGTAGAACCGATCGATCACCCTGGGTACTGCGGCTTCAGGCCATAACTTGAGCACATCGGCACAGGCCGATCTCCAAGTGTCCGGCCGTGCCAACACCGCGATGATCAAGGGGGCCCTCGCGGCACTTTGCCCAAGGCATACCTGTTGCAACTGTTGAAGACGTGCTGGATCGCGCACAACCTGGAAAGACCAAGGTTGCAGGTTGCACGAACTGGGTGCCAAAGCCGCGAGCTCCAGGCAATCTCGTATGATTGTTTCAGGAACGGCTTCTGCGGCGAACTGGCGAGCAGCTCGCCGGCTCTCAACCAGGGAGCGAAATGTTGTCGCGGATTCTGAAAACTCCGAATGGGATGCCAAGGGGTTCATTTTTCTAAGCCTCGGTCAGTCGGTGCTGTTTCGTCGTCTCGGCCTTGTGGGAAACAAGCCATTCGAGTAACTCGTCCCAGACTGGCGCGGCAGATGGGCGGAAATAGCCCATGTGTCCAATGGGCTGTTTTTTTGTGTCGGGATGAAGGTCGCGTACCCGCAACGGGGCATTGCGATAGCCCTTGATGAAAGCATCCCGCGATACGGGTGGTGCCCACGGATCATCCACTGCGTTGGCAAACATGCAGGGCGCGTGAACTCGCGCGTAGCGATCAACGACAGCAGCCATCGCCGGGTCGTCGAAGAAGTAATGGGGGTAGGCGCACCAGCGTCGCCATGCTTTGTAGACCCCCTTCGGCAAGTCGTCGCCCATGCCCAGCAGACTCCAGGCCATGTAGCCCTTGTGTGCGACGATCAAAGGCAGGATGCATGACCACAGCAAGCGGACCTTGAAAGCCTCCAGCCTCGGCATCCACCCGGCCCACCCGGCCCCCGTACCGAAGCAGTAGGCGGCCGTGATGCGGTGATGATTGGGTAGCAACCCCAGTGCATGTCCACCAAAAGAGTGACCGACCCAGTAAAGCGGCGTAATGCCGTCATCCATATGTTCGACTGCCGCTGCCAGGTCGAGCCAACCCCAGTCCAGGTAGGACATCTCAAACCCTTTCAGTGATTTGGGCTTGGAGGCTCCTATGCCCCGGTAATCCATTGTCAGGACGTTGAAGCCTTGTTTGCTGGCATGCTCGGCGAAGCGGCGGTAAAAACGCTGTTGCACCCCCGTCGCCCCCGCCATGATGAGGTTGCCCTTCAACGACCCCTGTGCAGAATAACGGATAGCCGCTAGTCGATAGCCATCGTCAGCCACCAACGTTAATTGATCAGCCATAGAGAAATCGGGTGCGTAAGCCGGCATCGTCATCGGGAGTGCTCCTCCTGCTCGATCCCCACCAACTCCTTGCGCAGAATCTTGCCCACATTGCTCTTGGGTAACTCGTCCCGAAATATGATGCGACGAGGGCGTTTATAGCTGACCAGGTGTTTTTCGCAGTGTGCGATCACGAGAGCTTCATCCAAGTAAGGTTGACGACGTACGACATAGGCGATGGGTACTTCCCCCGCTTTTTCGTCCGGGGCCGGTACAACTGCCGATTCCAGTACTCCGGGGTGAGAGTTCAAGATCCGCTCGATCTCCGAGGGGAATACCTTGAACCCCGAGGAAATGATCATTTCCTTTTTTCGGTCAACCAGGCTCAGATACCCATCCAGATCGAAGAGGCCGATGTCTCCTGTACGGAAGAAACCATCGTGGGTGAAGGCGGCGGCATTTTCTTCGGGACGCTGCCAATAACCGGCCATGATGGCCGGACTACGCACACATATCTCGCCGGCGCCAATAGTGACTTCTTCTTCATCCTCGCCCCGTAGGGAAATTTCAACTCCCGTTACTGGTAAACCTACCGAGCCGGGGCGTGAACGCCCCGCTGGGTTGCAGGAGATCAGCCCGGTTTCGGTCATACCGTAGGCTTCGGTGATATGGCAGCCGGTGATCCGATGCCAGAGCTTGGCCGTGGACTCGCTGACTGGCATGCCCGCACCGAGACAAAGGGCGAGGTCGGTGAAGTCCTGCGAGCGGAAGTTTTCATGCTCCAGGAGCGAGTTGTAGAGGGTGTTGACTCCGGGGAAACTGCTTACTCGGTGACGGGACCATTCTTTGATAAACGCCGTGGTATCGCGTGGATTCATCACCAACACCGCTTTACCACCTTTGGCCAAGGTGAAGAGCAGATTGCCCAGGCCGAGAATATGGTAGAGCGGCACCGCGAGCAGCAACACGTAGTCCTGCTCAGCTCTGCCTAAAAGATGCGGACGCAGAGCCGAATACTGTTGGGCAACGTTGAACAGCAAAGCCCGATGACTGATGGGTACGCCTTTGGGTTGCCCCGTAGTGCCACCGCTATAGATTATGAAGGCTGTCTGCTCGGCTGCGATGGGCCCACGTTGACGGAGTTTGGTCGCCCGAGTGGCTACGACCTTGCGCCAGTCGATGGCGCCTTCTATGCCGGTGAGCTTACTGCCCAAGCGCCGATGGGCTACCCAATTGACCAATGTCCGTCGCCAGCCTAGTTGATCACCTGGAGCGACTTGCACAGCAAGACTCACCCCGGCCTGGAGCATGGCCTGCTGGACTCCCTGGCCCATGGGTCCGAAGAGAAAGACAGCTTTGACTTCACTGTCCTTGAAAACCTGTGCCAGCTCCTGCGGTGTATACAAAGGGTTTACGCAGACGGCGATCAAACCCGCCCTGATAATTCCCAGGCACGCCACAGGATGGGCGAGCATGTTTGGCAAAGCGACTGCAACCCGGGCGCCCGGTTGCAGCCCTTGATTGATCAACCAGGTCGCTACTGAGGCACTCAGGTTCTGTAATTGCTCGTAACTTATGCTGGCACCCATGGCCGACAGGGCAGGGGCATGAGGCATTTTGGTAGCACTACGCTGCAGCAGTTCTTCGATGGTGCAAACTCCGAGGTCGGCAAGCTCGCCGCTACTCTGCCCACTACGGACTAACTTCAGCGTCTCGTTATCTTTTTTATTTAAACGATTCATCTGCGCTCCGCCCTAGCCGAGTTGGATTTGTTTGAGCTGCTCAAGACGCGAGGCATTGCGCTTTAGCTTTTCGATAAGCGAAGGCACTCGTAATTCGGCTTCGGAAAAATACAGGCGGGCGAGGGCAGGTTTGCTTCTGAGGAAATCCTCATTAGACGTTGACGGCGCGGCGGCGTCCGCAATCCATGCCCACAAATAGCCAAAAACAACAGTCCCCAGTAGTTCAAGAAAGTCTGGCGCAACCAACCCCACGACATCCCGGTTGAAAACGGTGTCGACGGACAGTTGTTGAATCAATGGTTCGAACTCGACCTGCCAGGCACTCAAAGTCGTTGCAACATCCTCCAGATCTGGGCGTTCGCGCAGACGCTTGGCAAGTGTTGGAATGTGGCTCAGGAAGATTCCCAAGCGCTGCCCCTGGTCACCCAAGGTCTTGCGCCCCAGCAAGTCCAGCGACTGGATATAGTTCGTGCCTTCGTAGATCGGACAGATAGCCGCATCCCTTAGCAATTGCTCCATGCCGGTTTCGACTATGTATCCGTTCCCGCCGAAGAGCTGGAGCGCCGAAGCGATATGTGTACCTGCATGATGCGAGAGATAGCCCTTGACGATGGGTGTCAGCAGTTCTGCAAGGTGGAAAGCCTTAGTGCGCCGCAAGTCATCTGGGTGGCAGCGCGCCTCATCGAGCAGCGTACCGACCCAGGCGCAAAGTAGGCGAGCGGGTTCGATGAACAACCTCTGCTGGACAAGGATCGACTTGACGCCAATATGGCTGAGCAAAGGATCGGCTGCTTGATCCGGGTGTGTAGCACCGTTCAGCGCACGGCCTTGAAGGCGCTCCTGGGTGTAGCTCAGCGCATTCTGGTAAGCGATCTCAGCCAGGCCTACGGTTTGGACACCGACAGCCAGCCGTGCACTGTTCATTAGCACGAACATGCAAGCCAGGCCTCGGTTCAGTTCTCCAACGCGATAGCCCTTGGCATTCTCGAACGACAAGGCGCAAGTAGCGTTGGCGCGAATACCATGTTTATGTTCAAGCGAAACGACTGACACGCCGTTCCCTGAGTTACGTCCATCCAATTGGTACTTTGGCACGACGAACAGGCTGAGGCCGCCGGTACCTGCTGGTGCGCTTTCCGTCCTGGCGAGAACCAAATGAACAATGTTTACGCTCAGATCGTGATCGCCGTTCGAAATGAATATCTTGGCTCCACTGAGCAAGTAGGAATCATCCGGCTGGGCAATTGCTGTCGTGCGAATCAAACCAAGATCACTGCCGGCTTGAGGCTCGGTAAGGCACATGGTGCCAAGCCATTCACCGCTGGCTAGTTTGTCGGAAAACAGGGATCGAACCTGTTCATCGCCGAATCGGTCGATGCAACGTAGAACACCTTCGCGGACATTGGAGAAGATGCTGAAAGACACGTTGGAGGAAGCGAGCATTTCATCAAAGAAAACACCGGCTGCTCCTGGGAAGCCTTGCCCCCCGATCGCCATTGGCACTGTCAGGGCGGGCCAACCGTTCTCTTGGAACAGGCGGTAAGCCGATTGAAAACCCCGCGGGGTTTTGACTTCACCATTTTCGAGCCGGCAGCCCTCGACGTCGCCGCTGCCGTTCAAAGGCAGCAGTTGTTCCTGGGTGAGTTCGGCACCGACCTCCAGAGTTGCCTTGAACAGGTCGATGTCGATATGGCAGTGCTCTGGTAGCAGAGGCAACAGCTCTGGAAGTCGAAGAACCTTGCGAGCGAGGAAATCGCACTCCTCCAATGGTGCTTGGTACTGAAGCATGTCGTTGCCCCTGCTGGTGAGTTAACGGCCTTTGAATTGCGGCTCGCGTTTCTGCATCATCGCCATCACACCTTCACGCACGTCTTCACTCTTGATCAGCGTGAACAACAGCTCATTGAGATTGGAGAGGGCGGCATCGTCGCCTTCATCTCGAGCCTGGAAGGCGGACTGCAACGTAGCCTTGATCGCCAGGGGGGCGGCCTTGGCGATGCGTTCGGCGTATTCGATGGCACGAGGCAACTCCTGCCCGGGCTCAACAACCTCGGTCAGCAGACGCATACCTAATGCATCATCGGCATCGAACTCTTCGCCGGTCAGCATGTAGCGCATTGCGTTGGTCCATCCGGCCGCTTGTGTGAAGCGCACAGTGGAACCGCCGGAGGGTGGAATACCACGCAAGACTTCCAGATGAGCGAAGCGGGTGTTGCTCGCGGCTATTGCGATGTCGGCGTTGAGCATCAGCTCGATGCCTGCTGTGTAGCAGGTACCTTGTACGACGAGGACAATCGGTTTGGTGCGACGCGGCTTCGAGACGCCCCAAGGATCGATGCCTCCATCGGGATACTTGAATCCCCCCGAAGCCAGCTTTGGCGTCAGTTCCATCAGATCCAAGCCAGCGGTGAAATGCTCGCCGTGGGCAAACACGACTGCGCAGCGCATGTCCGCATTGCGCTCGTACTCACCCAGCGCCAAGGCTAGGTCGTTCAGCATGGCGCTGTCGAAAGCATTACGTTTGCCGGCCCGATCCAGACCGATAAGGAACAGATGACCACGCTGCTCCCGGGTGACTCGACCCGGACCGCTGTTTGCTTCGCTCATGGGAAATTATCCTGGCGTTGTGAGATGAGGACCTGTATTTTCAGGCGAACCGTAGATACTTACCGAACGTTCGGTTTGTAAAAACTAAACAAACATTCGGTAACCGTCAAATTGAGACGCCAACGCTTATGGCATAGAATCAATTTGCATGATTGAGAACTGGATAAGCCCATGCGGCCACTGAAAATCCCGCGCGATGAGCTCCTACAGCGCTGCGCCAACACCTTCAAGCGTCTTGGCTACCATGGCACTACCATGGATGCGTTATCGTCCGCCTGTGGACTGACCAAGGCCTCGTTCTATCATCACTACCCCAACAAGGAATCGCTCCTGCGGGACGTATTGGACTGGACGCATGAACGGCTGAAACAGTCGTTGTTTTCTATCGCTTTTGATGAAAGTCTGGCGCCGCAGGAGCGACTTACACGCATGGGGCGCAAGGCTGGCAAGCTCTTTCAGGACGATTCGATCGGCTGTCTGATGGGCGTCGTTGCGGTCGATGCCACCTATGGCAAGGTAGAGCTCATGGCGCCCATTCAGCGCTTTCTGGATGACTGGACTCTGGCGTTTGCCGAGCTCTATGGCGGCCAGCACAGCAGGGAAGAGTCACTGCGTTTGGGGCGGCAGTTGGTAGCCGATTTCGAGGGCGCAATCTTATTGGCCCGTATCTACGCAGATCCAAGCTACATAGACGCGGTGATCGAGCGCGGCCTGAGGCAGTTGGACTGCGCCTAGGTCAGTTCCCTTTCAAAACTCCGTTTCACTTCCCCCCATATCAAGTCGAGCGGTTCTACACTGCGGGCTGCCCTGCAAAGAGCGACAGACCCCTCGATAGCGGCGATTGCCAGTAGCGCCAGACTGTGTGACCGAGCCTTGGTCACTCCAGCCTCCCGTAGCGATGAATCGATGATTTCTCGCCATTGCACAAAGATGGCGTTGGCTTGATTTAGCAGTTGAGTCTGGATTTGCGCTTCGAGTTCGGGCTCAGCTTCGCCACGTTGATCGGATGTGTACTGCTCCACTGAAACGGCCAATACCGCACAACCAGCCTGATAGTCGGATTCTTCCAAAATTTTTCGCCACAAATCAACGAAGCGTTTCATGCCATTCACTGGGCCGTATTTATGCAACAGTAATTTCAGCGGCTCCGTGACTTCGCGTCCGGCATGCTCAACCGCGGCTTCAAGCAGTTGGCGCTTACCGCCAGGAAAATGATGGGCAATGGATCCGCGCGGCGTGTTTGAGTAGCGCACCACCTCACGCATGCTGGTTGCTGTCAGCCCCTTGCGTCGTAGAAGATCCGCTGCGCCGACAATCATTCGATCTCGAGTAGAAGTGTTCATTTTAAAAAATTATGCCATCCGTCATAGTTTGGTGTAGTCTCGGTTTCGACTATGCCACGTGCCATAGTCTCTATCTACTCATTCCGATACGAGGCACAAAAACAATGACTGCTCGTCCAACGCTTCCCAATCCAATCGATTCCGTAGCCCTGGCCTCGCTCGACGCACCCGAAGGCTGGCTTGCCTACCCGCTGGGCGATGATGTAATCGAAGGTAATCCCGATACACGGATGAAGTTGCTTCGCACCGTAGGCGTGAAAACCCCGTACAAAGCCGTCGCGTTTTTTACTTCTCAACCTTCGAAGTTCGACTGGCGCTTTGAAAACGATGAAGCCTTCGTACTGCTTGAAGGTTGTATCGCAATCACTATGGACACCGGCGAGCGATTCGAGATGACAGCCGGCGATGCTGTCTCTATTCCGGCAGGACACACCGGTGTCTGCGAAGTCTTGGAGTTCAGCCGGAAATTCACCGTGGTGACGAGTGGGGGCGTCGAGTAATCTGAGATTGAGGCAGCGAGGGGCTGTGAACCCCGCCGTTCGCTGCCTTCGATGAAGGGAAGCGCAGATGACTTGGCGCTGAAGCCGCCATAGCGCAATGAAGACCATTACTGAGGAACAGTGATCTCAGACCCTCAAATGCCAACGACAGCGCTCAATTCAACCGCCAGATGCGCCAAAGCTTGTGACGCTGCGGTTGTTTGCTGCGCACCTTCGGACGACTGGATAGAGAGTTTGCGAATATTAAGCAAGTTTCTGTCCACCTAATGGGCCACATGGGCATGTTCTTCAGTCTGTGCAATCCAAAGTGTGACTCTGAAATTGTTATTTATTGCTGCATGCTTTATGAGGCTAGAGAAGGCAGGGCGGCAAAAAGGTGAAAGACAAATCGCATGATACGGTTATGGAAAAGTATTTCCGCACCGACCCGTCTATGCTACGGAATTGCTTGACGAAGTCCGTAACAATGGTTGTTCAGCAGAGCTGGCCATTCTATTGCGACAGTTAGGCATGGTCTCGGCAGTTAATCAAAATTCGGGGGTGAATATGTAGGGAATGTCTTGTATTTTTAATTTGAAAGTAGTGTCGTTACGCAGCTGTAAATAATATTGTTTCAACTGACTTATGTTATTCCTATTTAGTAAAATTTAAGAGTAATAATAGTTGGTGGCCGGTATTTACTTGCGTGCGAAGCCAAAAATCCCGTGTAATTGCGGGCTTTTTGGCTTTCAGTGGGTTGGGATTTTGCTCAAGCCCCGCCTTCATGGCAGCTAGAGCATATGATCTAACATCAGACTAAGCCGCCTAAGCTTCACTAATCGACCTGTCCTGAAACGCTATTGAGTTTCGCCACCTGTGTGTCTGACAGCACGAGATCTGAGGCGGCAAAATTCTCTCTAAGATGAACTGGAGAAGAAGTTCCCGCGATCACCAGAATATTTGGAGAGCGCTGCAGAAGCCATGCTAGTGCAACCTGCTTCGGAGTTGCTCCGACCTCTTCAGCCACTTGTGAAAGAAGCGACGATTGCAGGGGAGAAAAACCACCTAGTGGGAAAAATGGAACATAAGCCACTCCTTCCGCTGCTAGAGAGTCGATGAAATCGTCGTCATCTCGCTTGACCAAATTGTACTGATTTTGGACGCAAACAATCTTCGCTACCGATTTGGCTTCTGCAAACTGTGTCGGAGTAACATTGCTCAGGCCAATATGACGGATCACACCCTGATGCTGCAACTCGATGAGAGCTTGGAGCGGCTGTAAGACTGATCGATCATCCGGGCTATTAGGACCGCCGAGCCTTAGGTTGACGACATCGAGCGTTTCGAGGCCGAGGCTGGCAAGGTTTTCATGCACGGCGCGCTTGAGTCCATCCGGCGTATGATCGGGCGTCCAAGACGCATCTTGACCGCGTACGAAACCGACCTTGGTTATGATCGTCAGGTCATCAGGATATGGCGACAGCGCTTCGCGGATTAGTTGGTTAGATGTACCGGGACCGTAGAATTCGGCCGTGTCGATGTGATTGGCGCCTATTGCTATTGCATCGCGCAACACTTCAAGAGCCGCTTCCCTATCACGCGGTGGCCCCCATACATGAGGGCCGGGCAATTGCATAGTTCCATAGCCCATACGCTTCAGACATAACGAAGTGCCAGCCGGAGTGAACGTGCCTCCGAGGTAAGAAGATTTCATGAGATTCTCCTGAATATGGTTGGTAGTTTCTAATTGAAAAGAACGATGATCTTGCACGGCTGATGACCGAACAACTGTTGATGCCACTCGGCGAGCGCGAGGAGAGAGTTTAGGGAGGTTGCCTGCTCGCGCACGTGTACTCCACCCTTGCCTGCGTGAGATGTAGGAAGGCACTTTCTGCGAGATGCTTCTTCGAAGCCATGAATGTTTTTGGCTCTCATAAGTGACTTCCAGCTTGGGTCTAGGCAGGCTTTGATGATAGATTCTGCACCGAGTGCAAATAAATATATTGCACTCGGTGCATTTTTGCAAGGCCTAGATATGCGGAGAGCGTTGCCATGGAACCCGAGTTGAAACACAGAGATGGCGTTCGAGAAAAGAAACGCCGCGAGATGTACCGTCGTATCACCGACGTAGGTCTGACACTGTTCGCAGAGCATGGCTACGAGGCCACGACACTCGATGCGATTGCAGAAGCGTCGGGCATTGCACGTCGTACCTTCTTTCATTATTTCCGCTCTAAAGAAGAAATAATCTTGGCTTGGCAAAAGGCGCTGCCTGACGAGCTATATGCCGAAATATTGAAGCGGGGTGTAGATGCATCCCCAATCGCCACGACCCAAGCGGCTTTAATTGAGCTGGCAGCGAATATGCATCCGGATGTCGCGGTATTGATCGGTAGGATCGTCCAGTCCACTGAACAGCTTCAATCGGGTAATCAGACCAAATTTCTGCGAATGGAGCACGCCGCCTACGGAGCATTATGCGAGCTTTGGCCGGATGCTGCGAGACGGGTTGGGCTACATCTGGCAGCAATGGTTGGTGTCGGGTCTATGCGCCTTGCGATCGATGCTTGGGTTGCCGAAGGATGTCAGAGGCCCCTTAGAGAGTATCTCGAGGCGAACTTCAATTGCCTGAAAACTGAAGTAGGTGCTTGCTAGATGGCATTGGACTGCCCCCCCGTAGACATTTTCCAGCCTCAAAGTGAGGCATTTTCGAAGGACTCAGGACTGACGCCGCCCAGGTGACTGTGACGACGCGTTCGGTTATAAAATGCTTCAATAAAATCGAATACGTCGGCACGGGCCATGTCATGGGTATCTTAGATCCTCTTGCGTATGCGTTCTTTTTTCAGGCTGCTAAAAAAAGACTCCGCCACGGCATTGTCCCAGCAGTTTCCTCGGCGGCTCATACTCGGCTCTAGGTGGTTGGCCAAACAAAAACGTTTCCAGTCATCGCTGCCATATTGGCTCCCCTGATCCGAATGCACGATGACTCTGGCTCTGGGTTTACGGCGCAATACCGCAATGAGCAGTGCGTCCAGCGCCAGCTCCTTGCCCAGCGTTGGCTTCATTGACCAGCCAACCACCTTGCGAGCGTAGAGATCCAGTACGACGGCCAGATATAACCATCCCTGCCACGTTCGGATGTAAGTGATATCAGTCACCCACACCTTACTAGGGGCATCGACAGTGAAGGCCCGGTTGAGTCGATTGGCGGCAATGATCGATGGCCTCCCTTTGATTGCGCGCGGGGCTTTATAGCCTCTGAGCGTCTTGATTTTATTGGTGCGCATCAATGCCGCAACACGGTGCTTGCCGCAACTTTCTCCAGCCTCGCGCAAGTCAGCAAACTCCCTCCGTGCGCCATGCACACCTCGACTGGCTGCATAGGAGTCGTGGATCAGCCCTAACAGCCGACCATTCTCATTTTCTCGATCAGAAACAGGCTTGTGTAGCCATCGATAGAACCCGGCACGAGCAACTTGCAAAACCCGACACAGCGTAGTGATTGCGTATTGGAGTCGATGCTCGTTCATAAAGCGGTATTTCACTCGGGTTCCCTGGCGAAGTACCGCGCTGCTTTTTTTAATATGTCGCGTTCTTCTTCCAAGCGTCGCATTTGGGCTCGCAGTCGCAAAATTTTGCTTTTGGCTTCGAGCAGCTTGCTGGCCTGTTTCTCGGTTTTGTCGGGCGTTACGGCTTTGACCCATTTGTAGAGGCTGTGGGTCGAAACGCCGAGGTGCTCGGCTGTTTCCGCAACGGAGCATCCGCGTTCAAAGACTTGCCTGACGGCTTCTGCCTTGAATTCCAGCGTGAATCGTTGGGTGCTCATAAACTTCCTCCTATGCTCAAGCATAGGCTGGAGATGTCCACGATGCCGGTGGCAGTCCAGTTTAAGGCAAAGAAGTGTTTACATAACCCGAGGCGATTCAGACTGAGCGATGGCCACCACCAGTATTCCTGCCGCAACCAGGCGAAGCGCCAAGAAGGTGTTACGGTGCTTCATCCACTGCATGGTCTGTTGGCGCGGCTGAATGACGTGTCGGTTGAGCACGGATAGCCACCTGTGCGAGGGGGGCTCCCTCGTACAGGTTCAAGTGGGCATTTGTGCCTGGAAGTCGTACATTCAAAATGAAGCAGGGTACGCCGTCTCGTTCAGTACCGTCGCCTTCGAACCAAAGGTGAGGTGGATCAGCTTTTCAGGCTTTGGGTCCCAGCAAAAGAAGCGTCCGACGGAACGCATTTGCGCAAGGTCCACGACAATGACTGATTCCACCGGCATGACCGTTTCGGTCCAGAACAGCACGTAAAGGTCATCGGCAACGTCGAAATAAGCGCCACGCTCGACATCCGCCATGCCTTTTTCCGCACCGTTCACGCAGTGCCAGGCCATGGTTTGCGCGCCGAGATAGACGTGTTCATACCAATCGTCCGCGCTGTAGCGGTACAGTACGCGCTTACCTACCAGGCTGGATGCCTGGATAATGGGTGCCCCACCTTGCTTGCCATCGACCACGGCGGTCATGAAATCGGTACGGGTGCGTTTTTCATTCCCTCGATGGTAAAAGGCAGAGACTGCCGCCAACACGTCGCCAGTCTCGTATTTCCACACTAGGGTGGCCGACTCCTGGTGTTCGGGTTTCAGGAATTCGACGACAAAGATGCCGGGCCGTACCTCCACCGCTTCGAACAACGCAGCAGTCTCTTCCGGTTGCAGAAGACAAGAAGGATTTCGTCATCTCACTTCATACTGTTCATGACGGTTTTGGCGCCATAGGTCACCATTCTGCGCGGGCATTGCATGCGGCTCGCTGATTGGAAGTCGCGATTTGACCAAGGCACAGTTGACTGCAAAAGAGGCCGACGGGGCACAGGGCGTGCTCATTGACCCGACCGTAGACAACCTGGGTCTGAATGATCATCCGGTCAGTGGCGTGGCGCTGTTCTACATGGATCACGCCTTCGCCGGGCTGCGTTTCGCGCAACAGCGCAAGGTCTGCTCCTGAGCATTTCTTCTGGCGTTTTAGAAATGCGCCGCAAATCGCCCGTTACATTCACCAGCCTGACGCGTCGGCCATCGTCCTCGGTTATGAGTGGATGGTCGGCGCGACGATGGTGGCGACGCTGGACATTGCCGGGGCATTTGGCCGGGTGGACGAGCGTTGGTCGACGAGCAGGACGGTGGCGGGCCGACGGTGGCCAAGGATTTCGAACACCTGAACAAGATTCTGCCCGCTGCCCTTACACGGCGCGATGGCAAGTATGTCTGGCATGAAGGGGAGGATGCCAAGGTCAGCTTCCGTGCGGCGGACGGTGGAGGCTGGCCGCACTCAAATCGCATAAGGACTATGCTTGTTTTAGCTTTTGATAGCTGCTGAAAACAAATCCAGAATCAAGTCCTGTCCTGCTTCAGGTATAGACGAAACCCTTATACTTCAATGAGTCGGACACCAGATACGAGTCTCGTTTCCCGCTCAAAATATTGCGCTACAGAGGTAAGCGGATGGCGAATACACCTACCGAACTCCAGCATTAAGGGCGATGGTGTCCGCGTATTTTTGATCTGACCTACGAGATCGCACAGCTCAAGCGTTTGAAGTTTGCCAAGCGCAGTGAGCAGATGAGTCCTGAGCAGGCCAGCCTGCTCGATGACCTGACCGATACTGATATTGCGGCGATTGAGGCCGAGCTTCAGGCGTTGCAAATAGCACCAGCGGCGACCGAGAAAAAGCAAAAGCCCAAGCGCACGGCATTGCCGGCAGAATTCCCGCGCTCGTTGATCCATCACGAACCGGACAACACTCACTGCCCATGCGGCTGCGCACTGAAGCGCATCGGTGAAGATGTCAGCGATAAGCTGGACTACACGCCTGGACGTGTTCACCGTTGAGCGCCATGTTCGTGGCAGGTGGGTTTGCGATGAATGCGAACGCTAATCCAGGTGCCGGTACCTGCGCACCTCATCGACAAGGGCATCCCGACTGCCGGATTACTTGAGCACGTCATGATTGCGAAGTTCGCTGATCATCTTCCGCTTTACCGTCAGGAATCAATTTTCGGTCGAGCTGGCTTGGCGATTCCACGTTCGACGCTGGCCCAATGGGTTGGCATGACGGGCGAGCAGTTACAGCCCTTGGTCGATGCCTTGCGTGACGTAGTGATCGGGCAACAGGTCGTGCACGCAGATGAAACACCCGTGCAAATGCTCTCTCCGGGCTCGAAGACAACCACCGCTCTTATGTTTGGGCGTACGCCATCAGCCAGTTCTGCGAAACAGCCGCTGTCGTTTATGACCTCAGCCCCAGTCGTGCCGGTGAACATGCTCGTTACTTCCTGCAAGGCTGGAAAGGAAAGTTGGTTTGCGACGATTTTGCCGTTTATAAGGCCAGCATCGAACTCGGCGTGACCGAGATCGGCTGCATTGCCCACGCCCGGCGCAAGTTCTTCGAGTTGCACGCAACAAACAAGAGCCAGATCGCTGAGCAGGCGCTGCGCTACATCCAGTTGTTGTACGAAATCGAGAGCGAAGTGCGTGACCTGGAGCCCGATTTACGATGCCGGATACGGCAAGAAAAAGCCGCACCGGTGATGAATAGGTTGCATGCCTGGATAATTGCCCAGCGTGAACTTGTGCCCGAAGGTTAGGCCATCAGCAAAGCTCTCGATTACAGCCTCAAACGCTGGGCAGCGCTGTCGCGCTACCTCAATGACGGGCCGTACCCATTGATAATAATTGGGCGGAGAATCAGATCCGACCATGGGCTCTTGGCCGCAAGAACTGGCTCTTCGCCTGATCGCTACGCAGCGGAAAACGGGTTGCGGCGATCATTAGCTTGATCCAGTCGGCGCGGCTCAACAGGCATGACCCGTACGCCTATCTAAAGGATGTTCTCACGCGCCTGCCGACGCAGCAGGCCAGTGAGATTTCCGACTTGCTACCGCACAGATGGACGCGAGCGTAATAAAAAGCTTAACCGCTACGCGGCAAGCTCAACGTAGCTAGACTCCCCACCTCCAGTCGCGCCCGACAACCAACCCCATACGAACATCAGAGTGGTACGTCCTCCGTGATCAACGCCTACATTGCCACGAGACCAGCCAGCAAGAATCTCACACGGTGTTGCGCACGCAGCAGCGCATCCGCAGGATGCAATGCTGGCCCAGGCTGAACATCCTCAACATATTCACAGATTGCAACGCTTTCGAATAGAACGAACTCACGCCCGTTACCGTGTAAAACCTAGAGCAGCGGAACCTTGGCCGTTGGGGACATAGCGAGGAACCAGTCTGGCTTGTCGCGAAGATCAACATGGATTCGCTCGAAAGAAATCCCTTTTTCGTTCAAAACAATGGCGACACGCTGAACGAAAGGGCATAGAGGGTGGCTGACGAGTGTCAATTGCGTTTGTGGCATTGGAATGCTCCCTGTAAACATGAAGCCCACCCCACGCATGGCGGGGCGAGCGCATGGCGGTTGATTTACCCGTGTGTCTTCGAAAAATCCTGCCGAGGGTGATAGCTCAAAGACTGGCAGAAGAAGTCGGCATGAGAGTGCTCCTTCAGGTGCCGTCTGCAATCAGCCGTTCAGCGTGCGGCCGCCGTCAACGATAATTTCGGAGCCGACCGTCCATCGGGACTCGTCGGAAGCGAGGTACAGCACTGCTTTGGCCACTTCCTCCGGCGTACCGAAGCGGCCGAATGGAATGGTTGCGGCAATGTCCTTGTTGACCTGGTCGCGGTAGGCATCGGGGATGCCGAGCTTGTCGTACAGCGGCGTTTCAACCGGGCCAGGACTGACGGTGTTGACGCGAATCCCGCGTCCGAGCAGTTCGCTTGAAAGCGTCTTCGACATGTTCAGAAATGCAGCCTTGGTCGCGGCATATACCGACGAATTCGCCGCGCCGACGTGCGCGTTGATCGACGTATTGAGCACCACCGATGTGGGGTTCGCGAAGACAGGCAACAGCGCCTGGATCAGGAAATAGGGTCCCTTGACGTTGATGTCGAACGAGCGATCGAACATTTCTTCCGTCCACGCTTCGATCGGCGCCCAAACGGATACGCCAGCGTTGAGAAAGGCGATATCAAGCTGATCATAGTGAGCCTGGACGGCTTGCGCCAACTCCTTCTGAGCGGCCACGTTGGCTGAATCGGCACGCAGCACAAGAACCTCGTCGCCAAGTTCCGCCTTGGCCTTCGCTATGGAATCTGGATTGACGCCGGTGACGATAACGCGTGCGCCTTCGGCGAGGAACTGCTTGGCTGTTTCGAGGCCAATGCCACTGGTGCCGCCGGTGATGAGAGTGCGTTTGCCTTGCAAGCGGGACATAAAAGTTCTCCTGTAGATAATCTAATGATCAACCAGCGCTGGCTGACCTGCTGCGAGGAGAACTATGTACTCATGCTTGAAAATCCTTAAGATGGCATTTTTGTATATGATTCATGCTTCAAATACATGAGTGAGTGACTGAACTTTGGACCGGTTTCTTGTGATGACGTGCTTCGCGCGTGCGGTGGAGACGGGTAGCTTCTCTGCTGCCGGTCGCGACTTGGGCTTGGGGCAGCCGAATGTCAGCCGCTACGTGGCGGCACTGGAGGAGCATCTACAAACTCGACTGCTGCACCGGTCAACGCGCAAGCTTGCCCTCACTCCAGAGGGGGAACGCTACTATGCGGAAGTCCGGCGCATCCTTGACGCCGTGGAGGAATCAGAATCGTCCTTCAGGGAGAACGTCGATCCGTCTGGCGTGTTGCGCGTCGCCTGCCCGACCGCGCTGGCCCATGCATTCGTGTTGCCGCATGTTCCCGCCTTCCTGGAGCGCTATCCAGGGTTGATGCTGGATCTCCAGATCAATGATCGATATGTAAGTCTGGTCGATGAGGGAGCTGAACTGGCGATTCGGATCGGCCATTTGGAAGACAGCGCACTGCGCGCGCGGCGCATCGGTCTGTTCGAGCGCGTGTTCGTAGCCAGCAAGGGCTATCTCGCTAAACGCGGCGTCCCCGTCACGCCCAATGATCTACGCGGCCACGATTGCGTGATCTACACCCTGCTGTCGTCAGGTGCCACATGGCGCTTCCGGGATACCGAAGTTCCGGTATCCGGCAGGCTCCGGGTTAACTCCCCTGAGGCCGTACGCGGATCTGTAGATGCGGGACTAGGGATCGGACATGGGCCGGAATGGCTTTTCGAGGAAGGGCTCAAGAACGGCAATTTGCAATTGCTGCTGACGGGACACACTGCCCCTCCGGTCCCGGTTCAAATCGTCTATGTTGCAAACAGACTGCTTCCGACGCGGGCCGTCGTATTCATGGATTTTATCGCAGAAGTGTTTTCAAAGGTTCCTGCACTCAACGCCCGCCATGAGTTGCCTCTTGTACGATAAGGCTATTATGAGGGAGTGCTTGAAAGGGATCGGCGCCGATTGGCAAACCAGTAAGCCATGGCGTCGCACGGCGGGCGATGCGCGCCTTCTGGACGACAATGACAGTCCGAAGATTTCATTGCGCATGAACACCCGTGAATTGGCACAAGCGCTATACAGAATAAAGTCGTTGCTGCTCTGTTAGTCATTCAATACGCGGACAGCATCGCCCTTAATGCTAGAGTTAGGAAGGTGTGTTCCCAGAACGCTTACGCTATGAGTGCAACTTCTTGGTCCTGACCTTGAATAAGTTGACCCACATCACACCTCCGGGCCTGAGGGGCACAAAAAGTTGGCCGATGAGCAGCCCCCACGGGCCCCTAACCCAAAGCCGTCATCTGCACAGTGGAAGTGTTGAGGTCGTTCGGCTGTTTTGGCTTTGACAGTATCATTGCGCAGTCGAAATCCAGCCTTGGATATCCGCAACAGTCGGAATCTTCCCGCTGCTTACAACCTTCTCATTGATCACCAGAGCCGGCGTGGCGAGGATGTCATACGTTACCATCTTGCCCATGTCGGTGATCTTTTCGAATTCGGCTTGAATATTTAGATTCAGCGTGGCTTGACGGGCTACAGCCTCAAGCTTCTTGCAGTTGGCGCACCCTGAACCGAGAATTTTGATATTCAGCATTGAAAGCTCCTTGGTGTGTAAGTCAGCTTGCTGTTTGTTTACGTTGATAACGGATCAACTGGTAAATTGCACCGATTATGGCCAGTGAGGTCGCCATTCCTGCACCAAGGGTAAGCCAGCCGGTGCCATCGACCCAGGCACCATAGAGCAGGCCTGCCACGATGCTGAACGAAGCGACTAAGCCAACGTAGGCTGCTGTCTTCTTCCGACCAATCACAGCCGCCACCATGAGCATGCTCTGCAAGCTAAGTTCAGGATCCGCCATCAGATAGGCCAAGAGCGGGCCAGGATGCATACCTAGATCAAGGAACATGCGGGCGACGGGCACTTCTACCAAGGTTGGGAAGTACATGAACACGCCGAACCCTACTGCTATTGCATTGGCGGGTACTGTGTTGCTGCCTGCAAGGCTTTCAATCCACTCGGGTTGAATAACCTGGCGAACCATGCCGACGATGAATACACCCACCACCAGTACAACAAATATCTGCTTGACGAAGCGCCAGGCTTCCCACAGCCAGCCTTGCCAGTCTTCGGCTGGCATTTTTTGGGCAAAGTACCAAACAGACAGTATGGTCAATGCGACACCGAATACACGCCCCGTGAAGGTAAAGGATAATGTCCTGGGTTCTGGCGTCAGTCGCATCGAAGCGATCAGCAAGGTACTAGCGGTCAGACTCAACACAACCCATGTCCAGCTATTGGCACCTTCGGTGATGTTATCCAGGCCACGCTTGGCCGTGGCGGCAATCATCAGGAGTAGGGCGATGAGTACAGCCCCTTGAAAGCTGACGCCTTCCTCTCCTTTGCTGGCGTCGTATGGAACCCAGTCAAACAAGGTGTCCTGCCACGCCTGGGCCCAGAAAAGCGGGACGTTGAAACTGATCAGATCTGCGGTCAGGGGCCACAATCTCAAGGTGCCCGCAATCAGCAGGGCCACTAAAGATAGTAATACGCCCAGTGCAGGCCCGGAGACACTGGCCTTCTCTGCGAACAGGGCATCCGCCTGCGCGTCGTGGGTGAGGTCGTCTTTCCAGAATAGGGTTGCCATCAGCAAGCCAATACCGACGCCGAAGATCAGGCAGAGAATCAAACGAGCGATTGCAAACTCCGCTCCCAGAATGCTGCCGGTATAGGCCAGGGCCATGATGTTTCCCGCGGGAGCAAAAAATTGACTGCCCCGTCGACTGACAGCTAGGCGCTCAGGTTCAGATGTAGAGGGGACTGACTTTCGCTGTTCATGGCCAGTTAAACCTTTGAGCCAGGTCGCTGGTCAGGTGCAGTTGCACTTCTAGGGCGTCATGCAGGAGTCGGACGATTTCGATCACGTCGTCGTTTGCCACACGATAGAACACGATATGGCGTGGGCTCTTGACCGTCCCACACCATTTACCTGATGTTGATGATTCTGTTCAGATCGTCGGCAGGCGCTCCACGGCGGAACTCACTACCTTCGACCTAGTGTTATTGATGGTGATCCGCGAGGCCGCTCAGCAGGCGTTGCTGGGCGATGATTTTTCTTTGGCCAACGCCGTCTTGGTCATTGTCACGTTGACGCCATCGACATTGGTTTCTCATTGGTCAAACAGCGCTCACGCTGGTTTTTCCGTGTGCTGGATGGCGGGCCGACGATCGTGGTCGAAGACGGCAGAGTACTCGCTGAGCGCCTCAAGTATTCGCGGCTGGCAACGAAGTCGGACTGCGCATTGCCGCACTCGAACCGGAATGCTACACCGGGGCAGGGTTCGCCATAAGCCACGCCAGCACCTTACGATGCGCGAAGTGAGCAGTCATAGTCTGCTATTGTTGATTTCCGATGGCAAACCTAATGATATCGATCAGTATAAGGGTCGTTATGGTGTAGAAGACATGCGCCAGGCAGTCACCGAAGCTGATTTGCAAAGCGTCTATTCTTTCTGTTTGACTATCGACAGGCAGGCAGCAAACTATCCGCCTGCGGTATTTGGCGCGTCAATACGCTTTATTGCCCAGACCCGAGTTGTTGCCCGGCGTGTTGCTGAAGTGGATCGAAAGGCTGGTGATGGCTTGAGCTTCCACAATTCGCCTTCTCTTTGGAGAATCCTTTTATGCCTAAAGACAAGACCCCATCGTCGGTTGTTGCACAACAACTTCAGATGACGCTTTCGAGATGGGACGCTGAAGACACATCAAAAGCTTTTCCCACCCAAGGCACTCATGAGCTTCCCGAATTATCAAATACCGAGTTGGTTCACCTTCGTGTTCGTGTGATTGCTCTGGAAAATCTGGTTATCGCGTTGCTCGCCCAAGGGACGGATCAACAGCTTACGGTCGCCCGGGAAATGGCTGACTACATTAGGCCTAGACCGGGTTTTACCCAGCACCCTTTGACGATTCATGCCGCATCCCAAATGGTCAACAGCGTCGACCGTGCAGTGAGATTTCGAAAGTTGTCGGAAATATGAGCACTGAGCGGCCTGGCCTGTGCGACAAAGCTTGCTCTGCATTCAAAGATTAGGTTTAGAAGTTATTGTGTGCGTCACCAATGGAATCAGGAAAGGCGCAGTCATGATGTCATCTCCCCACTGACGGGAAACTCAGTCATGAGCCGAAAACCGCCTGCCATGAAAAAACCTTGGCGGGCGTCTCTCGTTCACGCTGATACCAGTCGTTTGATCCAGTCCAGCAGCACACTAGGCAGCAACTCGGGTCTGTGCAGTAAGGCATATTGCCGCGAGCCGAATACCGCTGGCAGGTAATTCGCCGCCTGGCGATCGATAGTCAAACAGAAGGGATAGATACCTTGGAGCTTGGCTTCGGTTACGGCCTGACGCATGTCTTCTACACCATAACGACCCTCATACTGATCGATATCATTAGGTTTGCCGTCGGAGAGCAGCAATAAGAGACGGTGCGTGGCAGCTTCGCGCATCAGCAACGTGCTGGCGTGGCGTATAGCTGCGCCGGCCCGGGTGTAGCGTTCCGGTTCGAGAGCCGCTATGCGCTGACCGACTTCAAGGCTGTAACGCTCATCGAAGGTTTTCAGAGTTCGGATCGTGACCCGCTGCGGCCCTTCGCCGGAAAACGCCAGCACACTATAGGGCTCGCCCAGGCTCTCTAGCGCCAGGCAGACCAGCAGCAACGCTTCGCGCTCGACATCAATGACCCGACGATGGCAGGACAGCCAACTGTCGGTGGAGCCGCTGACGTCGATCAGCAACATGATCGCCATGTTGCGACGGCCACGACGCTGGGTCAGATACACCGCTTGCGGCATGCTCAGGCCAGCGCGGGCCTCGGCGCAAGCGTCGATATAGGCTTCCAGATCGATTTCGTCGCCGTCCCATTGTTTGCGTAGCCTGACGCGTTGGGCCCGCAGACTTTCGAATTGCCGACGGATGGCATCCAGCACCGGACGATGAGCATCAAGGGTTCGCTCGACCCATTGCTGCGGGCCTTCCCGAACAGGACACAGTTGCAGGGTCGCCCCCGGATCACGGTACACCTGGTGGTGATAATCCCACTCGGGATAGCTGATTGTGTGGGTTGCGAGATCCTTTGCGCGGTGCTGAAAACGGGTCCGTGGCGGGTCGAGGGACAGCAGCACTTCTTTCGGGCGACCTGCCGTCACCACCAGCCGGGCTTCGTTGAGTTCGGACAATGACTCAGCGAAATCAGCCGCAGGGGTATCGGTATCTCGGTCGGTCGGGCGCTGCATGCCCATGGGGTCTTCGGCTTTTTCCAGCGGTTCGGCGGGTTGCACCATCCATAGGCCTTGTTCCTGATCGTCGTCCTCATCGGCACAGGCCTCGCGCGCCGTGGGCTGACGTGTGAGGCGGGCACTGCGTGGCAGGGCATCGTCGGTGGCGACTTCACCGGGCGGGGGCGACACTTCCTGACCGGCCGACGGTTCGCGCAGGTCGCCGGTCCAGGCATCAAGGAGAAGCCTGTCTGCGCCGAGCCCGTGAGATTCTTCGCAGAGGAGGAGACGTTGCGCGAGTGCTTCTGACAGTTGCAGCGAATCGGCGGTGTGGGTGGGGGTCGCCAACTCTTCCAGAGGCGCGCCGCATTCATTGTTCAGCAGTAAACGCAGGAAGTTTTCCAGGGGGTGTCGCTGGCTGGGAAAGGTGTGAAGCGGCGGGCGGGTCGCCAGGGCATGCTGGCGCAAGTCATGGATCGAGGGCGCCAATCCCGGCAGCAGGCGTATCAAATCCGCATCAGCCGCCCAAGCTTCGAGAAGTAGATAGACGCTGCGCTGCATCGGGTTGTCGAGGGCTGACAGGGCGTTTGCACTGCCTCGTTGGGCGCGCATCGCTTGTTGCAAGGCCAGGGCTCTATAACGCTTCAGGGTGGGCGGATTCTCGCTGCTTCCCAAATCCTGCGGTAGCCATATAGTCACGCCATCGGTCGCTGGGACAGCGCTTTGCTGACACGGCTTTTCGTGACGCACAAAAAGTTTCTTCAACAACGTAGGGGGCGAGGGCGGTTGCGCGACGCGCAGCGAATAGTGGGTGTTGAACACTGCCTTGATCAGCAAGTCGAGGTGTTGTGCGACATCCCCAAGGGTGACGATTTTTTCAGTTTCCGAGGGGGGGCGGTGACGACGCCACAACGCCTGTGCATACACCGTCGCGTGGCGTGCAACATCGGTAATGAGGTCCTCGGCTTCGGCCATTTAGATAAATGTCAGGTCGACAAGGTCGCGCATGGCAGCGACCAGTACCGCGTCGTCGGACAGCGGCGAGATCAACGCGACCCGACAGGCGATGGGCGCAGCAATGCCGCTGGTAATCAGTCGCGCAGTGGCAATCAACAGACGGGTACTGGGGACTTCCGCCAGGCCCCGGTCCTGCAGGGCGCGTAGTCGCTGGGCGAGGGTGACCAGCGCGTGGGCGATGGCGTAGTCGGTTCCACCTTCATGGATGACAATGGCGATTTCGCGCTCGGCCGGCGGGAAATCGAAATCCAGCGCCACAAAGCGCTGTCGAGTGCTCGGCTTCAAATCCTTGAGTATTCGTTGGTAGCCGGGGTTGTAGGACACCACCAATTGAAAGTGTGGCGAGGCTTCAACGATTTCGCCGATTTTGTCCAGGGGTAGAATGCGTCGGTGGTCGGTCAGCGGGTGCAGGACGACAATGGTGTCTTGCCGCGCTTCGACCACCTCATCCAGGTAACAGATAGCGCCTTCGCGCACCGCCCGGGTCAGCGGGCCTTCCGTCCAGTGGGTACCTTGGTGGCCGATCAGGAAGCGCCCGACCAGGTCGCTGGCACTCAAGTCGTCATGGCAGGAAATAGTGATCAGCGGGCGCTTGAGACGCCAGGCCATGTGTTCGACAAAACGGGTCTTGCCACACCCGGTGGGCCCTTTGAGCATGACAGCCAGCTGCTGTGCATGGCATTGATCGAAGATCGCCACCTCGTCGCCGCTGGGCTGGTAATAGGGTTCACCTTGCTGCGGCGCGGATTCTGCGGCCGACAGGTTCTGCTGCATTCGCGAACAATCCATTACAACGCTGCGCCCGACGCACGAGGCACCAGAACCGGATCTGCTTCATCGACATTGAATTGCGGCGCATGCCGGAAAAAATCGAAGATAAACAGCCCGACACCCAGGCTGAACATCGACGCCGTCGCCACCAGCATCAGGAAATGCACCTGAATCTTCAACTGCACATCCAGATAGCCCATGCCGAGAATGCGTTCCAGGTACACCTGAGCAATTCCCGCAGTGGCAAATGACAGGGTCATGCCGAACATCCCTCCCAACTGCAGCCAAAATGCCCAATAACCGATACTGCTTTCTTCCACGGGACGACGGGTCATGCCTGGAAGTGCGTAGGTGATCATCGCCAGGACTATCATGGCATAGGCCCCATAGAAGGCCGCATGGCCGTGCATTGCGGTAATCAGGGTGCCATGGGTCCATTTGTTGACGTCGGGGAAGGTATGAGCCAGACCGAGGAGGCCAGCGCCAAACATGGTGAACAGGGCGCTGCCCATGGTCCAGTGCAAGGCCAGTTTGTTGGGATGAGAGAGGCCGGAGCGGCGCATTGCGTTGTAGGCGTAGATCGCCATACCGACCAGCGCCATGGGCTCAAGTGCACTGAAGAAACCGCCCAATGGAAGCCAGTAATGGGGGACACCGATCCAATAATAATGGTGGGCGGTGCCGAGGATGCCGGCAATGAACACCAGGCCGACAATCACGTACAGCCACTTTTCCATGACCTCGCGATCAGCACCGGACAGTCTGATCAGCAGATAGGCCAGGAAGCCGCCCTGGATCATTTCCCAGACACCTTCGACCCACAGGTGAATCGTCCACCAGCGGTAGTAGATCGACACCACGTAGTTTTCATAGTGCAGCAGCGCCGGCAGATAAAGCACGGCTGCACTGGCCAGCCCCAACAAAAGAACGCCTTCGGTGGCAGTGAAGCGCCCGGCTTTCTTGATGGTCATGCCGATGTTGTAGAGAAACATCAGCATGCAGATCACGATCACGATCTTGTGCGGTAGCGGTTGCTCGAGCAATTTGTTCCCGGTGCCATAACCGAACAGATAGCCCAGTACGGCGGTGACGCCCATGGCCGTCCACAACCCGAGCTGGATATACGCCAGTTTGGTGCTGTGCAACTCGCCACGGGACTCGTCCGGCACCATCCAGTAGGTTGCCCCCATGAACCCGGTCAGCACCCAGACGATCAACAGATTGGTGTGTATCGCCTTGGTGACATCAAAGGGCAACACGTCCAGCAGGGGATCTGGTCCGAGGTATTTGGCCGCCGAGAGCAAGCCGAATACCAGTTGCAGACCGAATAGCGCCATGGCGACGGCGAAGTACCAGTAAGCGACGGATTGAGATCTGTAACGCATGGTCATCCCCTTTGATTACTGGAACGACGCCAGATAGGCGACCAGTTGATCGATCTGTGCGGGTGTTAGCGATTTGGCGAAGGTGTCCGGCATGAAAGACATACCATTGGCGGAATACATGTCGCCCGGATGCAGGTAGGCGCTTGGCGTGACGATGGACTCGCGGATGAAGCCTTCGACGTCCTTGGCCTTGCCCTTGTAGTCAGGCGAGGCAATGACCTGTTTGGCCCGAGCAGCCAACCCGGCCAGTGTCGGTCCGGCGAGATTGACCCCCGGTGCAATCGAATGACAAGCGCTGCACACCGGTGTGGCAGTGGTTCGAAACAGCGCCTCGCCCAAGGCGATAGGGTCTTCCTTGCCGGACACCGGGCGTGCGGCTGGTGGCTGGTTGCCACTGGCGACGTTCTGTTGCGCAACGGTGAGGTCCATGCCGGGAATCGACGTGCCGGTGACCAGAATCGGCCGCGGTGGCCAGCCTTGATTGTCGACCTTGCTCACCCAATCCATAAAGGCGATCAACGCCGCGATTTCTTCGTCGTTGAGTTCTAGGTTCGGCATCAACCGGCGATGACGTTGCTCGTCATAAAATTTTGAGGGGTCTTTGAGGAACGCGGTGAGATATGGGGTGCCGCGCTGCTGGGTGATTTTCGTAAGGTCCGGAGCGTAATACGCGCCTTCACCAAACAACGTATGGCAATTGATGCAATTGTATTCATGCCATACATCCTTGCCGCGAGTGACTTCTGGCGTGATCTGTTGAGCGTTGGTCAATTTTGGAAACTGCCGGTGACTATCAACCGTCATGCCAAGAAACACAACGGCGGCGATGGCCGTGGATATCAGCGCGAACGAGCGTGTCTGGCGTTTGTTCATTGCGAACTCCCTAGACGCCGATACCCGTCCAATAGGTGATGCCGATAACGCTGGCATAAACGACCGCGCTGGCCATCAGCACGAGCACGGCATAGCTGACTATCTTCAAAGCTTTTTGCACGGCTGCATCCCGAGTAGAAAGTGCAGTTGGAAAGTTCTTGGAAAAGCGCTCTGCCGGTTGGGTACTATTAACGATACCAAGCGCTGCATATTTGAGTGTGGTGGTTCAAGTTGTGAGAATGAATGATCTTGAGGATAGTAGGCTTTGCATGACTGTCAAGAAATTCTATAAAATTTTAACCAGTCTAGTGACGGATACATAGAAGAAATTGAAATAATCAGGTGAAGCAAATGATCAGCATATCTCTATTGAGGGCGGAGGCGCATGGCATTCAGTCATGATCAACCGTAAGCTCGATGGCGTCATGATATTTTGAGATCGGTATTTCGTCTCTTTTCATGATCCTGGATTCAAATTTCCGATCTAGATAGAGTCGATCGAGTAATCAAGGGCGGCGCAGCTCGAAACAATCCGAACGGTGGGAATCCATTTAGGAATAGGATCAAACATCGAATCGTTAATGATAAATATCAAAAACGACTTAAAAAGGCCCGCAAGCGGGCCTAAAAAGGGGGGGCTATTAGTCGCATGAAACTGTTCCGGCTTCTTACTCCTCAACTGCCACCAGTCGCGCACCTTTACGCGTGACCTGCTGCCCGACTTCAAATCTGGCATTGGGTGAGCGCACTGTACTAGTCTCACCTTGTGTGTTTTTTACTTGATAAGCGGTTTCAGATTTACCAATCCCTGTTTGTACCGCACTGCCTGCGAAAAAACCGCCAGCTGCGCCGACTAATGCACCAATCGGCCCCCCTACCGCGCCAACCATCATTCCGGTCAAAGCGCCGAAACCCTTGCCGGCAGTTGTGTCGGGGACTTCACGGATTATCTGGTCTGCCAGGCATAGCGGAGACAGCAGAGTACACAGGGTAAAACTGAGCGCGATTGAACGAGTCATTACATTATCCCTTTGGAGTTTGCGTTAAGTTCAATACTCAATACACAAAACGGGCCAATAATTTTATTCAACAATATCAATTAGTTAAGTAATTGAATGGTCATTACGACTAATCCGGAAAGGGTCATAATGACAAAACGATAGTCAATATGACTTCTCGACTGGTGACTCATTCGGCGGCAGCTTACGGGACAGACGGTGAAGCGCCGCTAATAGACAATCCACCTCCTGAGAATGCGCGACGCATCGGCGCGGGCAACAAGGGAGCAGCAGTAGATCTGCAATCATGGCGGCTACCGAGATTCCAGAGTTGTCGGGTGCCGAATTAGTCTGCCTTCAAATCCGAGCTCTTGTCTTGGAAAAGCTAGTAATCAAAGAGAGGGTAGTCCGCTACGATTCTGCGATGACAACGCCACCAGACGGCCTCCCACATAGGATCGCATCGCTGGTCCTGACTGAGTTCTTGCAAACGCAAAAAAGCCTGTTCAAATTCTTCGGACGATGCATGGTCGCCATAGTTATGAAAACGTTATCTGATCCAGAGTCCATTAGTGTGGGCGCGATTCGGATATGTAAGTTGCTGCAACTTGAATATTGGTTCGGTCCAACAATACCAAAAGTGCTAACTATGACAATTAACATCGACTCCGTTTACTGTCTCTTGGAAGGCTTAGGCGTAGGGTTAAACGCTTCACCATCGATTGATGGTCCGTCGCCTGAAATTATATTTGCAGGGGGGCGGAAATTTCGGTCATAGTCAATAAATAATCTATTCAAATCTGTATTTTAGACGAAGGGCGATAAAATCAGGCATGAATGCCCGTCAGGAGAGGTTTTCGTGCCATGAGGAAAAATATATCGACCTGTTGGGAGATGCCTATTTGTCTACTGGATAATCTTTTAAATAAATATTGAACCACTGCTGCTGATAATTGGTTTGACCCGTTTATAGAATATGATTGCTATTTTCGTGAGTAAGGAGGAGTGTTGATCCCATAATTTCAGTTAAGAGGCGATTGAGCATAATCGTTACTCGACGGGTGTTTTTTTCAGAGGTCGATCGCTCAGCGAACCCATGCGTGCTTCCAAACTCCCAATGCCCGGTGTCCCGCGATCATTTCACTATGGGCTGATCATTTTGTTGTGCCTAGTGTTCGATGGTTTTTTCGGATTACAGGCGAAGGACATGGCGGGCTCGAGCAGCAGCGTGTAGAAACCATATTTCCCGGTAGCGATGGACTTTCCGAGCCTGACGGCGAGTTCAAGGTTCGCACCATCCGCACCGGCAAAGATGTGCTCGGTTACGTGTTCCAGAGTCAGAACGTGGTGGATATTCCGGCTTACTCGGGCAAACCGATCAACATGCAGGTCATCCTCGATACCCACGGCGTCATCCAGGATGCCTACGTGCTGGAGCACCATGAGCCGATTCTGCTGATCGGCATTCCCGTGGAAAAGCTTCATGCCTTAGATGCCAAATACAAAGGGGTCAAGGCCGACCGAAGGGTGGTCGTTGGCCGGTCCAGTGATCTTGAGGCGGTGACCGTTGATGGGATTTCCGGCGCCACGGTGACCGTCATGGTGGTCAATGAGATCATCATGCGCGCCGCGCAAAAGGTCGCCGTATCGCTGAAGCTGATCGAGGACAGGGCCGGCGCAGCACAAAAGCCCGCCACTGTGCGCCAGGACTTTTACGAACCCGCCACCTGGGAGCAATTGACCGGTAACGGCGCGGTGCGCCGGTTGAACCTGACCCGTGGCCAGGTTGATGCCGCCTTCAAGGGTACCGAAGCCGAAGGTATCGACAACGCCGCCGCCGATCAAGTCGATGACACCTTTATCGAGCTGTACACCGCCGATTTGAACCCGCCAGCCATCGGTCGCAACCTGTTAGGCGACAATCAATACCGTTTCCTCATGCAGGATCTAAAGCCGGGCGAGCAGGCCATCGCGGTGTTGGGGCGCGGCCTTTTCTCCTACAAGGGCTCGGGTTATGTGCGCGGCGGAATTTTCGATCGGGTGCAATTGCGCCAGTTCGGAAATGTCATCAGTTTCCGCGACGTGGACCACCAGCGGCTCTCCGACGTGTTTGCCAAGGGCATGCCGGAATTCGATGAAATGTCGATTTTCATTGTGCGTGAAGCGGCCCGGTTCGATCCGGGATCGCCCTGGTCGCTGGAATTGCTGGTACGTCGTCAAACAGGCGCAGTCAGCGGCGTGTTCAGTAGCTTCGAGCTGCCTTACCAGATGCCCGAGCAATACCTCCTGCGGCCACCGCCCACTGCCGAAGAACTGGCCGCCATCGAGGTTGCCAACCGGCCGACCTGGGTGAATATCTGGTACCAGAAAGCGTTTCAGATCGGGGTACTGTGCACCGCTCTTGCCGTGTTGATGGTGATTTTGTTCCTGCAGGACACCTTTACCAAATACCCACGCTTCCTCCACTGGCTGCGTCGGGTATATCTGGTTTTCACCGTTGTGTTCATCGGCTGGTATGCCCTTGGGCAGATTTCGGTGGTCAACGTGCTGACGTTCGTCCATGCCCTGTTCGAGAACTTCCGCTGGGAACTGTTTCTCACGGACCCGATCATTTTCATCCTCTGGACCTTCACCGCCGCCAGCATCCTGCTCTGGGGCCGTGGTGTGTTCTGCGGCTGGCTGTGCCCGTTCGGTGCCTTGCAGGAGTTGATCAACGAAGCCGCGCGCAAGCTGAAGATTCCGCAATACGAGTTGCCGTTCGCGGTCCATGAGCGGTTGTGGGCGATCAAGTACATCATCCTGCTGCTGCTGTTCGGCATCTCCTTGGAGTCGATGACTGCTGCCGAGCAATTTGCCGAGGTGGAACCGTTCAAGACCGCCATCACCCTTAAATTCGATCGCCAATGGTGGTTCGTGGCCTACGCGGTGGCGTTGCTGGTGATCAATATCTTTACCCGCAAGGTCTACTGCCGCTACGTCTGCCCCTTGGGCGCGGCGCTGGCGATTCCGACCAAGCTGCGGCTGTTCGACTGGCTAAAACGCCGCAAAGAGTGCGGTACCCCTTGCCAGCTCTGCGCCAAGGAATGCGAAATCCAGGCAATCCACCCGGACGGCCATATCAACGCCAACGAGTGCCACTACTGCCTCGATTGCCAGATGACCTATCACAACGAAAACAAATGCCCGCCACTGGTCATCAAGAACAAGCGCAAAACGCGGAGCAAACCTGCGCCAGTGCTGGATCGCGAAGAATTGATTCCTGTTGTGCAAGTGTTCGAGCCCTGAGCCACCTCGCTGCAAACGAGGTATCAAGACTCGATTGACCGAGCTTTTTCATATCTGCCCCCGATGGAGCAACACCCATGAGCGATAACAAGTCGAAAAGCGATCATGAAACCGTGAAAGCAAAGCAGGAGACGGAATCGACCGGCCTGAGCCGTCGCGGTTTCCTCGGCACGAGTGCCGTAGCCAGCGTCGCGTTGGCCGGCGCCACGGCCCTTGGTAGCGTGGTATTCACCCGTGAAACCTGGGCGGCAGCTCCAAGGACGCGCAATCGAAAGTCCACGTGGGGCCGGGCGATCTGGATGATTACTATGGTTTCTGGAGTGGTGGCCACCAGGGCGAAGTTCGGATCATGGGCATCCCGTCGATGCGCGAGCTGTTGCGCATTCCGGTGTTCAACATCGATTCCGCCACCGGCTGGGGCCTGACTAACGAAAGCAAGCGGATCATGGGCGACAGCGCCAAATTCCAGAACGGCGACTGCCACCACCCGCATTTGTCCATGACCGACGGCAAGTACGACGGCAAGTACCTATTTATCAACGACAAGGCCAACAGCCGGGTCGCGCGCATCCGCCTGGATGTCATGAAATGCGACAAGATGATCACCGTACCGAATGTGCAGGCCGTACACGGTTTGCGTCTCCAGAAAATGCCGCACACCAAATACGTGTTCGCCAACGCCGAATTCGTCATTCCTCACCCCAATGACGGCAGCACCTTCGACCTCCAGGACAAGAACAGCTACACCATGTTCAATGCCATTGATGCCGAGAAAATGGAGATGGCGTTCCAGGTCATCGTCGAGGGCAACCTGGACAACACCGATGCCGACTACACCGGCAAGTATGCGGCTTCGACTTGCTACAACTCGGAGAAGGCCTACGACTTGGGCGGCATGATGCGCAACGAGCGCGATTGGGTGGTGGTATTCAACATTCCGCGCATCGAGGCAGCGATCAAGGCCGGCAAGTTCATCACGCTGGGCGATTCGAAAGTGCCGGTGGTCGACGGCCGTAGAACCGAGGGCAAGGACAGCGCATTCACCCGTTATATCCCGGTGCCGAAGAACCCGCATGGCATCAATATGTCGCCCGACGGCAAGTATTTCATCGCCGCCGGCAAGCTTTCGCCGACCTGCACCATCATCGCCACCGCCAAGCTGGACGATCTGTTTGACGACAAACTCAAGGAGCCGCGTGACGCGGTGGTCGGCGAGCCAGAACTGGGTCTGGGTCCTCTGCACACCACCTTCGACGGTCGCGGTAACGCCTACACCACGCTGTTTATCGACAGCCAGGTGGTCAAGTGGAACATGGACGAAGCCGTTCGCGCCTACACCGGCGAGAAGGTCAATTACATCAAGCAAAAACTCGACGTGCAGTATCAGCCTGGCCACAACCATGCCTCGCTGACCGAAACCAGCGAGGCCGACGGCAAATGGCTGATGGTCCTGAGCAAATTCTCCAAGGACCGCTTCCTGCCGACAGGCCCGCTGCACCCGGAAAACGATCAGTTGATCGATATCTCCGGCGACGAGATGAAACTGGTGCACGACGGCCCGGCCTTCGCCGAACCTCACGACTGCGTCATGGCCCGTCGCGACCAGATCCGGACCAAAAAAATCTGGGATCGCAACGACCCGTTTTTCGCCGAAACTGTAGCGATTGCTGCCAAGGATGGGATCAAGCTGGAAACCGATAACAAGGTCATACGCGACGGCAAGAAAGTGCGTGTGTACATGACCTCGATGGCCCCGGCCTATGGTCTGCCGGAGTTCACCGTCAAACAGGGTGACGAGGTCACGGTGACCATCACCAACATCGACAAGATTGAAGACGTGACCCACGGTTTCGTCATGACCAACCATGGCGTGAGCATGGAGATCAGTCCGCAACAGACGGCCTCGATCACCTTCATCGCCGACAAGGCCGGCCTACATTGGTACTACTGCAGCTGGTTCTGTCATGCGTTGCACATGGAAATGGTCGGCCGCATGCTGGTGGATAAAGTCTGATCGTAGCCTATCGTCAGGAGCGCAGGCCAATGACCCCATTCAAGCCAACCCCGATGAAGGTCATTGTGCTGGCGTCGCTGTTGACAGGTGGCAGCGCGCTGGCGGCAGTACAACCCATCACCACGCTGCCGTTGAAGCTGGACGCCGAGCAACGCTGGCACCTGCCGGCGGGGGAATACCGCGGCTCGTTCAGTGTCGATCAATCGATGCAGATTATCTGTGAGCCGGGTGCGGTGATCCAGAGCGAGGGGCAGGGCAACGCTGTGTTCATCAGCGCTCCCGACGTGCGGATCGAGGGCTGCACATTGCGCGACTGGGGGCGCGACATGACGGCCATGAACTCAGCGATTTTCATCGGTCCCAAAGCCCGGGTGCGGTGATACGCAACAACCGCATGAAAGGACCAGGCTTCGGCATCTGGGTGGATAGCACCCACGACGTCAGCCTGATTGACAACGATATCGAAGGCGACCCGAGCATTCGCTCCCAGGATCGCGGCAATGGGATTCATCTGTATGCCGTGCACGGCGCCAAGGTTATCGGTAATCACGTGCGACAGACCCGGGACGGGATCTACATCGATACCTCGAACGACAACCTGCTGCAGGGCAATACTTTGGAAGACCTGCGCTATGGCGTGCACTACATGTACGCCAACGACAACCAGTTGCTCGGCAACACCACCCGCCGGACACGCACCGGTTATGCCTTGATGCAGAGCCGCAAGCTGACGGTGATTGGCAACCGTTCCGAGCAGGACGAGAGCTATGGCATCCTGATGAACTACATCACCTATTCCGAGCTGCGCGACAACTTCGTCAGCGACGTGCGCAGCGGTTCCGCCGATGGCGGTATGGTCAGCGGTGCCGAAGGCAAGGCGCTGTTTATCTACAACTCGCTGTTCAATGTCATCGAACACAACCACTTCGAGCGCAGTGCCGTGGGCATTCACCTCACCGCAGGCTCCGAAGACAACCGGATCGCCGACAACGCCTTCGTCGACAATCAGCAGCAAGTCAAATACGTCGCCACCCGCTTGCAGGAATGGTCGGCCGAGGGGCAGGGCAATTACTGGAGTGATTACCTGGGTTGGGATCGCAATAACGATGCGGTAGGCGACGTGATCTACGAACCCAACGACAACGTCGACCGTCTGCTGTGGCTGTATCCGCAGGTCCGTCTGTTGATGAATAGCCCGAGCGTTCAATTATTGCGTTGGGTTCAGAGCAGTTTCCCCGTGACGAAATCACCGGGGGTAAAAGACAGTTTCCCCCTGATGAACCTTCCGACGATGCCCCAAACACAGCGGCCGACCTTATGATCGCCGTCGAAATCGAAGGGGTCAGCCAGCGTTACGGCAGCATGACCGTGCTGCACGATCTGACCCTGAGTCTGGGCGAAGGCGAGGTGCTGGGCTTGTTTGGCCACAACGGTGCGGGCAAGACCACGGTGATGAAATTGATCCTTGGCCTGCTCAAGGCCAGCGCCGGCCAGGTGCACGTACTCGGCTGCCGACCCGCACAAGCCGACGTGCGCCGCCAACTCGGTTACCTGCCGGAAAACGTGACGTTCTACCCGCAGCTCAGTGGCCGCGAAACTCTGCGGTATTTCGCCCGCCTCAAAGGAGCCGCCTTGACGCAAGTGGACGAATTGCTCGAGCAGGTCGGGCTTGCGGGGGCCGCAGACCGTCGGGTGAAAACCTATTCCAAGGGCATGCGCCAGCGTCTGGGCCTGGCTCAGGCGGTGCTCGGCGAGCCGCGCCTGTTGCTGTTGGACGAACCCACGGTGGGGCTGGACCCTATCGCCACCCAAGAACTTTACCTGTTGATCGACCGTCTGCGCCAACAGGGCGCGAGCATCATCCTCTGTTCCCATGTGTTGGCAGGTGTCGAAGCGCATATCAACCGTGCGGCCATCCTGGCCAATGGCTGCTTACAGGCGATCGGGAGTTTGTCCAGACTGCGTGAAGATGCCGACTTGCCGGCGCGAATCCGGGCCAGTGGTCTTTGCCGACGCGAGCAATGGTTGCAGCGCTGGAATGCCGCCGGGCACACCGCCACAGCGGTGGGCGGCAACGGGATCGAGGTGATGGCTGTCAATGGCTACAAAGTTGATCTACTGCGCCAGTTGTTCCACGAGGATCAACCGCAGGACATCGAGATACTGCAACCGTCCCTCGAAGACCTCTATGGCTACTACATGAATCGTGCGACCACCGGCACAGAAGGCACCCAGCCATGATGCAGATCTGGAGTATCGCCGGTAAAGAGTTCAGCGACGGGCTGCGCAATCGCTGGCTACTGGCAATCAGCCTGTTGTTCGCCATTCTGGCGGTGGGTATCGCCTGGCTCGGTGCGGCGGCTTCCGGGCAAGTGGGCTTCACTTCCATTCCGGCCACCATCGCCAGCCTCGCCAGCCTGGCGACGTTCCTGGTGCCGCTGATTGCCCTGCTATTGGCCTATGACGCGATCGTCGGCGAGGACGAGGGCGGGACGCTGATGCTGTTGCTGACCTACCCATTGGGGCGTGGACAAATCCTGTTGGGCAAGTTTGTCGGTCACGGTCTGATCCTGGCGCTGGCCACGCTGATCGGATTTGGCTGTGCCGCCGTGGCCATTGCCTTGCTGGTCGATGATGTCGAGTTGGGAATGCTGTTCTGGGCGTTCGGTCGCTTCATGGTCTCCTCCACGCTGCTGGGCTGGGTGTTCCTGGCGCTGGCTTATGTGCTGAGCAGCAAGGCCAGCGAAAAATCCAGCGCAGCCGGAATGGCGCTGGGGGTGTGGTTCCTCTTCGTTTTGGTGTTTGACTTGGCGCTGCTGGCGTTGCTGGTCTTCAGTAAAGGCCGGTTCAACCCGGACCTGTTGCCCTGGTTATTGCTGCTCAACCCGACTGACGTCTACCGCTTGATCAACCTTTCCGGTTTCGAGGGCAGCGGCAATGCCGTCGGCCTTATGGCGTTGAGCAGCGATCTGCCGGTGCCGGGTTCAATGTTGTGGGGCTGCCTGCTGCTTTGGGTCGGCGTTCTGTTGCTGTTGGCTTACTGGATGTTTCGCCGTCGGCTGACCTGATTTTCCAAGCTCGGGATATTCAAATGAACACTTTGTACCTAACCGGGGCCCGTGTCCTGGTCGTCATCATTACCAGTTTGGTATTGGCGGCGTGCAACGATCGCGCAGAGGAAAAGCAAACCCTTGGACCCGTGGCCTTCCATCAGAGTGACGAGTGTCATGTCTGCGGGATGGTCATCACCGACTTTCCGGGCCCCAAAGGTCAGGTCGTGGAAAAGGGCACGATCAAGAAATTTTGCTCCACTGCGGAAATGCTCGGATGGTGGCTTCAACCGGAGAATCACCACACTGAGGCAAAATTGTATGTGCACGACATGGGGAAAAGTGCATGGGAGAAACCCGACGACCATTTTCTGATTGATGCAACCCAAGCCTACTATGTCGTCGGCACTCAGCTTAAAGGTTCCATGGGTGTAGTTCTGGCGTCATTTTCCGAGGAGGCCACCGCACGCAATCTGGCCAGCGAGCAGGGCGGCAGGGTGTTGCGTTTTGAGAATATCGATCTGGCGCTTTTACAGCAAACCCCGACAATGTAGCCGAGCGACCCGGTTCGCAGAAGAGAGCGGGCTCGCTTCTGCGGTGTGGGTGTTTTTTATTGGGCTCTCTTACTTCAGCGTCAGGATCCAGTCGGCCAAGGTCTTCGCTTCTTCGTCGGTCACCTGGTTGGCCGGCATTGCGATTGGCCCCCATTTGCCCGTACTGCCTTCTTTGATGCTCTTGACCAGGGTTGCCGATGCGTCGGCTTGGCCAGCGTATTTGGCCGCCACTTCCTTGTAACCTGGACCGACCATTTTGGCGTCGACCATATGGCAGGCAACACAGGTTTTGCTCTTGAAGAGCGCCTCGCCATCAACGGCTTGAGCTGACTGCAACGTCAGCGCGGCACTCAGGGCCAGCAGTGGAACAAGAATCCTTTTCATCAGTGTTACCTCAGACTATGAAGCAGATTCGAAACGACCCGCTTCCGGTTTATTCAACAGGCATCGCATTGAATATTATTAGGGTGAATTTATCGGTACTCACATTCTTCATGTGCTGTTGATTGTCGGTGAGGAGCCGAATTGTGGAAAAAACGCTCTTTTCACCTTTATTAGATTTTAGATTTGCCATTTTGGGCATTCGTTCAATTTTATCAGGATGTATTGGAGGGTGTGTGGTTAGTTGTCGCCAGTGGATAATTAACTGGCGCATACTAAGTGTGTCGTATTCGCAACTCCTGGGGTTGAGTGCTGATATTTATCTTCATGGCCCTTCCTTTAAGTTTGTGATGTGTAAGTCGCTAAAATATACTGAAATTAAAATAGGGCGTGGAGGATATGCTGGGCGTCAGCAAAGCCCTGTGTACGCTCGGCAATATATCCGCGCTGATTAAATTAATAATAGGTTCTCGAAAAGAAAGAAAACATCATTGAGGTATGGCTTTGCTGAAATGATTGTTGCTGTAACTATGAGGAGCTCGGAGTCAATCATATCCACCCCCCTTGCCACCCCATTCCTCCCGTAGGAGGCTCCTGGGTGCAACCGCTAAATTAAATCGAGTTCTGCAGGGCGCGCCAAATATCGTCGGAGTCCGGGTAGGAGGTGCTAGAGCATTGCCGGTCTCGGTAGCGGGCCCTGACTGACCTGCAACCGGCCAGTCGATCAATGCTTGGTTCTGGTTGAATTGAGCCCTGATCGGCCGTGAGTGTTATTTCAAACCAAGCCGCTTCGCCAGTCGGTGCAGGTTAGCTACGTCCATATCCAGCATTCGAGCACAGGCAGACCATTTCCTTGCGCAATTATTTAGCGTGTTATCAATCAGCTGACGCTGGAAGTCATCCGTCGCATCCCGCAGACCCTGTTCAACGGCGAGGTAAGGAACATCCAGAGCAACAAGCGGCGCTACCATCTGCTCGGGTACTTGATTGAAATGCTGTGCTTCAAGCAGTAGCTCGTCACTTTGCTGGGTCGCACGAGCAATGATCGTCGCCCGATAAACAGCGTGCTCCAGTTCGCGAACGTTTCCTGGCCACGTGTACTGCTTGAGCAACGACAGACAGTTGGCAGCCAAAGCCACCCGTTTCAATCCCATGCGTTCCCGGCTCTGCTCGCAGAAAAAACCCGCTAGCAACGTGATGTCCTGATCACGCTCGCGCAGGGGTGGTACATGCACCGGGAATACGCTTAAACGGTGGAACAGGTCTGCACGGAACCGATTGTTCAACACCTCCTGCTTCAGATCACGATTGGTCGCGGCAAGTACCCGTACGTTGACCCGCAAGACGTTATCGTCACCAACCCGTTGCAGGTCGCCGTATTGCAGTACCCGTAACAGTTTTGCTTGCAGATTCAGTGACAGTTCACCGATTTCGTCGAGAAACAGTGTGCCGTTATCAGCCATTTCGAACTTGCCGGTGCGATGATGGATTGCACCGGTAAAAGCCCCTTTGACATGGCCGAACAACTCACTCTCAGCCACTGATTCCGGTAGCGCAGCGCAGTTAAGATAAACCACAGACTGACCGGCGCGTGATGAACCTTCATGTATGGCTTTGGCGACCAGTTCCTTGCCGACTCCGGTTTCTCCAGTGATCAAGACGTTCAGGTCGGAACCTGCCACCATTTCGATCTCTCTTTTCAACTGTCGCATGACTTCGCTGAGCCCGACCATTTCGCTGCCGGGTTTGCCCGCCGGGATATTGCTAATGGAAAGAGGCGTTATTGTCTGACTTTCCAGTTGCTCCACCAGCAATGCATTAGCCAAGGCGGCAGATGCTAGGGCTCCCACCACTCGCAGCTCTTCGTCGCTGAAGTGATCAAACTGTGCCGGGTCCATGCCATCGATCGTCAGCGCACCAATCAGTGTCTGGTCCGCGAACAACGGCAATCCGATGCAGGCATGCACTTTGAGGTCCTGCCGGCTCGGTATCAGTCCGTCATAGGGATCAGGCAAATGACTTTCTGCCGGAAAGCGCACCACGTCACCGGCGCGAGCGATGGCTTCCAGTCGCGGATGCGCATCAAGGCTGAAGCGACGTCCCAGAACATCCGGTGCCAGGCCGTCAATCGCCAGCGGACGGAACTGTCGCTGTTCATAACGCAACAAGGCAGAAGCGTCGCAACCCAGCAATTGGCGCAAGGTATTGATTAGACGTTGAAAGCGATCCTGATGGGAAATGCCGCTTTGCAACTGAATAGCGATGCGCGCCAAGGATTCAACGGACAGACTCATGTTTTGTCACTTTGACAATGATTAGTCATAAAGACAGTAAATGGGTAATGTCATATTGACAATAGCTGTTTTATTTGTCCTTTAAAATCAACGTCTTATTGTCTGGCACGAACATTGCCATCTTCGGTGTAGAACATCATTTTTTACCGAGGTAGGTTATGTCAATTCTCGTCAAGAACAACATCCATTGGGTCGGTCAGCGCGATTGGGAGGTGCGGGACTTTCATGGCACAGAATACAAATGCCACAAAGGTAGCAGTTACAATAGCTACCTGATCCGTGAAGAAAAGACCGTGCTGATTGATACGGTTGATCACAGGTTCAGCCGGGAGTTCATACAGAACCTGGCGATGGAAATCGACCTGAACACGCTGGACTATATCGTCATCAATCATGCCGAAGAGGACCATGCAGGGGCGCTGACAGAACTGATGTCGCTGATCCCGAATACGCCGATCTATTGCACCGCCAATGGCGTGGACTCGATCAACGGTCATCACCATCATCCAGAGTGGAATTTCCACGTTGTACACACCGGCGACACCCTGGATGTCGGTAATGGCAAACAGCTGGTTTTCGTGGAAACTCCGATGCTGCATTGGCCGGACAGCATGATGACGTACATGACCGGTGATGCCGTATTGTTCAGTAATGACGCCTTTGGCCAACATTACTGTGACGAACACTTGTTTAATGATGAAGTGGATCAAAACGAACTGTTCGATCAGTGCCAACGCTACTATGCCAACATCCTCACGCCATTCAGTCGTCTGGTCATTCCTAAGATTACTGAGATCCTCGGGTTCAACCTGCCGGTCGATATGATTGCCACCGCGCATGGCGTGGTGTGGCGTGATAATCCGACGCAGATTGTACACCGCTATCTGGAATGGGCAGCGGATTATCAAGAGGACCGCATCACACTGTTCTACGACACCATGTCGAACAACACCCGCATGATGGCCGATGCCATCGCACAAGGCATTCACGACGGCGATCCGCGTGTGGCGGTGAAGATTTTCAATGTCGCGCGCCACGACAAGAATGAGATTCTGACCAACGTGTTCCGCTCAAAAGGTGTTCTGGTGGGCTCGTCCACCATGAACAACGTCATGATGCCGAAAGTCGCTGCCCTGCTGGAGGAAATAACCGGGCTGCGTTTTCGTAACAAAAAGGCTTCGGCGTTTGGCAGTTACGGCTGGAATGGTGGGGCGGTGGACCGTATCCAGACGCGCTTGATGGACGCTGGTTTTGAAACCACATTGGCGCTCAAAGCCAAGTGGCGGCCCGACGGTGACTCGCTTGAGGTTTGCCGAGCTCATGGCCGTGAAATCGCTCGGCAATGGGCGCTGCATCCATCGACGAATGCACATGTCGCACCTGCTGCAGCCACCGCAACTGCCCAGGCAGAACCGAGCTCGGACGACGGCCTGCGTATGCGGTGCAGTGTCTGCCAATGGATTTACGACCCCGCGATCGGGGAGCCGATGCAGGATGTGCAGGCCGGTACGGCCTGGTGTGATGTGCCTGATTACTTCCTGTGCCCGGAATGTTCATTGGGTAAATCGGTATTCGATGAGTTGGCTTCGGAGGCGAAATGAACAAGGAAATTGTCATTGTGGGCTCCGGCTTCGCGGCTCGTCAGGTAGTCAAGAACTTGCGCAGGCTCGATGCAGCGGTGCCCATTCGGCTGATCGCCGCAGACAGTTGCGATGAGTACAACAAGCCCGACCTGAGTCACGTCATCAGTCTCAAGCAGACAGCGGACGACATGACTCGTCAGTCTGCGGCGGAGTTTGCCGAGATGTATCGGTTAACCCTGAATGCTGGTTGCCAGCTGACTGCAATTGATCGTGAAAACAAGCGTGTCAGCGCCGGCGGTGAGGCATTCAGCTACGACAAACTGATTCTTGCCACGGGTGCGCAAGCCATCGTTCCGCCAATTCCCGGACGGGAGTGGATGGTGACTTTGAATAGTCAGCAAGAATACCGTCATGCACAACATGCTCTGAGAGCGGCAGAGCGCGTACTGATTCTGGGAGCCGGCTTGATTGGCAGTGAACTGGCAATGGATGTCAATCGTGCCGGAAAGCAAGTGGTACTGATGGATAAGTCCTGCAGCCTGCTGGCATCGTTGCTGCCTGTTGAGGTGAGTAGCCGCTTGCAGCATCGGTTATGCCAGATGGGGGTGGAAATGGTGTTCAACCAGGCTTTGGAATCCATTGAAAAGAGAGACGATAGCCTGTTGGCGACTTTGTCCAATGGCCGGCAAATCACCACCGATGTGATCATTGCCTCAATCGGATTGAAACCTGATACGACGTTAGCGGCCCAGGCTGGCCTACGGATTGATCGTGGCATTGAAGTTGATGAACGCATGTGCACCTCTGACCCACACATATTTGCCGTTGGCGATTGCGCGCAAATCCAGGGCAAGCTGCTGCCGTTTCTACAACCCATTCAGTTAAGCGCCATGACCCTCGCGAGTAATGTGCTGGGTGGCGATGAGCAAGTGAAGTTCCCGGCGATGCTGGTGAAGATCAAGACCCCGGAAATGCCGCTGCACCTGGCCGGAGAAACCAACCGGAAGGACTTGCAATGGCAGATCAACCTTGAGGCACAGGGGTTGGTAGCCAAAGGGCTGGACATGGCAGGGCAGCTACGGGCGTTCGTCGTCAGTGAAGACCAAATGAAGCAGGCCTTTACATTACTACGGCAACTCTCGTTGTAAATCAAAGTGGCAGGGCTCACCCGGATCGACCAATCGCGCTGAGTGCTTTGTTCTTCCTAGACTTATTGTCGACGCCAAGTCTGCAATCGCCAGATCGGTTTTGAGTAATTGACGTTAGATCGTTTTGCCGAACAAAAGCCGGAGTTGTGTGATCGCGACTTGTATATTGTGCAACTCGGCCTTGACCTGCGTTGGCATGGTTTACTCTCAAGAGTTCCCGAGCAAAATGCAGCTGTACCGCTTGATGTGTGCCTCGTCAGCCTTCGAAAACAGGAGAGCACTGTTTTCTAGCCTAGGCTAGGCCGAACGGGTTGCGTTTCGTGCCGGGGGTGGCAGAAGGCGCGGATGGAGCAGCAGGTTCTTGTTTGGTTCGATGGGGTCCGAGTTTCATCATCACCCTAGCCGCCATTGCGAAACGATTGCTGCGCCAACGGCCGGCGATAGTATTTTTGCGAGCTATTTCAATCAGCAGATGGCCGGCAATGCGCTACGCATCTACAACACGCTGGATGTCGTTCCGATGGCATGGTGCGCAACCTTTCTCGACTTCTCCTTGACGCTCTATGAGCCTACCAACGTCATCGATGAAAAAATGAAGGAAATGGTTTGCTCAAAAATCGATACCGTTACCCGTAATAACTTGAACTACACGCAATGGGGCATGGGCGGTGCAAACATGGAGCTGCGGCTCTGTGGGGAACCTCAATCCCCGTGCCCAAGCTATGAAGCGCAATCCGGCTATCAGCACATCTACGAATACATGACGCTGCTGGGGTTGCAGCTTGGTGATATCCCGATGCCGCCGCCGTCTGGCAGCTAGCGCGCAGTCTCATCGATCAGGTGTTCGAGTTGCAGTTGCCGGCATTTGTTCGGGAAATCACACAGCTGCAACTCGCTTATTCGCAGCGCTAATTTCATGGGTCGTTCATAACGCGCGCTCATCATTATTTTCCACATTCGCAATCACCTGAGTAGGTAGCATCCCAGGCAGTCTTTCCAATCACCATCCAATCATAAGCACCTTCCGCCAATACCGAGTCAGTAGGCACAGTACTCGCAGCAATTACAGTAGGTGTCCGGTAAGCGTACGGGCAAACCGTCTTGCACAACTAAGCCGGACGCCACCTACGCGGCGGCAGCGCTGCAATCTCACTCGCCTGCTGCGTAGGCAAACGCGTCATTTCAAGGAATCGGATACCAGATAAGAGTCTCGTTCCCCGCTCCAAGATTCAGAAAAAAGCCATTCAGGTGAGTGGCTTTTTTTTGGTGCGTGTCTCGTCCTGAATAAGGTTTACACCTTCTGACCTATCTTCAGGACTAGACACAGCATTACTCGGCTTTCACCGCCATCAAAGCGTTCAATTCGCCGTATGTGTGGGCTTTCAAGGTTTGCGTGTCGAGTTGGCCGTTGTCCAAGAAACTGCGGACCAATGCTCCCATGGCGCCGTGCAGAAACTTGGCGATGCTGGAGCCCGCACTGAGTCGTCTGACGCCCAGACGCTTCAATTCGTCGGGGGAGGGCAGTCCGTCCCGGGACAGCAGGTTGACTGGCAGTTTGGTGTCCCGGCAGATGGTGGCAATTTCGTTCGAATCGACCACGCCAGCGGCAAACAGACCATCCGCCCCGGCGCTGGCATACAGTGCGCTGCGCTTGAGAAGTTCCTCCAGGCGTTGTTCAGCAGGGAACAGGTTTTTCAGGTAGACGTCGGTCCGTACGTTGATGAACAGCTTGATCCCCGCCTGGTTCGCCACCGTTCTCGCGACGTCGATCTTGCGGACAAGCAGCTCTGGCGAGCCCAGGCCGTCTTCGATGTTGATCCCTACCGCCCCTGCGGCGATGACGGCGTCAATCACTTGGCCGACTCGTTCCAGGTCATCCGAATAGCCGCCTTCGATATCCACTGTGAGCGGTACGCTGAGCACCCGTACCATCGGCTTGACGGTGGTGCTCAACAGGTCGAGAGGCAGCTTGTTGCCATCCTGATAACCATGCGACCAAGCCATGGCCGCGCTGCTGGTCGCTACGGCCTTGCCGCCCAAGCGTTCGACGATACGCGCACCACCCCCCATCGGCCACATTGGCCAAGACTCGAATTTTGGCAATGACCTGGATGAGAACCGGTTGATCGTCAGCTACACGATGGCGCTTTGGTAACCGAGGCTTGCACTGGCCACGACTTCCCATGAGAGGCGTGGTCATCATTCGAGCTTCAGAACATTTGCGTCTCAGGACAACAAGCCAGATAACGACGCCTTGATCGCCGCTTCAGTCTTGTTCGACGCCCGCAACTTGCGCATCGCATTCACCAGATGGAACTTCACCGTTCGTATGTCGATGTTCAGGATGATCCCGATTTCGACATAGGTTTTTCCCGATGCCGTCCACCTGAGAATTTCCTTCTCCCGGGCGGTCATTGGTTTGTAAGTATCGACCATGGTTTTTGCGGAGAAAAACTGCGCCATGGCCTCATGTACCAGATGAGTCAGCCAAATCAGCTTGGTCTCTTTGCTTTCCATTTCCTGTATTGAAATGCGTTCGCTTGAGCGGGAGACGGAGAGCAGACCGATCGAGTTATGTTCACGCCGCGAAGAAAGGCACCAGCCATGGTTGAGGTTGTAATGCCGCGCTTCTTCCCAGAACCCGCGCCCTGGATTTTGCTGCTGCGCAGACCAGCGCAATGGAATCGAACGGATCAGTCCATGTTCAACGGTGGGGTCTTGGGAGAAATAATCGCCGGCAATGTACTTTTTTTCCCAGGCGTCCGGGTAATTTGAAAGCAGAAAATATTGCGCCGACGCTAACGGCGAACTTAGTCTTAACCCATAAGAGCAAAACTCGAAGCCTAAGTCTGTTGTAATTTTAACGAGCTCGTTAAATAGCTGGTTTTCGTAAGTACAGCCAGCCACAAGCGCTATAAAGTCTTCACGCCAATCAATCACCAATATTACCTTCCGTGGTCAGCGCTCTTTCGTGATAAGAGCTGGGCTCATTATACAGGATTAAAACGCTGTCGGGAGATGTAGTGGCCTTCCGATGGTAATCCTTCAGACCGATAAGGCCCGCAGCCCGACGCTTCCAAACATTCGGCATCGCCGATGCGTCTAGACAGAGCAATAGCGGGCAGATTTAATGGCGAACTTTTTAGTACGGAAGTGCCAGGAAAGCTGGCAAGAGACGGCATTATTCTTTTGTCGTAGATACAATTCGGTATTTTCAAGGAGTACCTTGTGGCGACTCGCTGATTTACCTGACCTGCCCATTCGGGCAGCTACCCACAAAGAGCCCGGTTTGTTGTACTGGCGGAATAATCTTCGTCAGGAGGTAGTTATGCTGGCCGCGGTAACAGGGACTGTTAGTGATCTTTTGCCAGGAATGGAAGCTGCTCTGGCTAAATATAGATATCAGGTATTCGTTAAAGAGTTAGGTTGGCCTTTGCCCTGTGAAAAAGGGATTGAATTAGATGCCTTTGATCGTTCTGACACAGTGTATGTCCTGGCCTGTGATGATAATCAGTGTTGTTCAAGGATTACTTCGTAGGGCATCAGTTCGTATTGCTGTGCGCCGTTTTTCCTCTCGCGCTGACCCTGGCCGAAGCGAAGTCCCCTCACACGTGGGATACGCCGTTCTTGTTCATGGTCGGCAATGCCATTGTCACCGGAGTCTATTTACTGTGATTTACTTGATACGCCACGCCACCCCCCTGATCGACTACGGACGCTGCGGTGCTGTCTCGGCCAAAGTGCTGCTGGATGAGTACAACCAGACTTCGTCGATCGACGAGGCCGAAATTGCCGACTTCCTGAGCCGTGCGGAGTTGTCCGGGCCGCTGATGACGCCAGGGCTGAACATCATTTCATCGCCGATCAATCGAGCCTATGCCACGGCCTGCCGGCTGTTCGATGCCGGACGTATCCGGCAAGACAACCGATTGAAGGAGTTCGACCTGCGGCTGGGTCGCGTGCCTTTGTTGAAGATGGGCTTGAGGCAATGGTTTGCCTTGCATCGCGTGCTATGGCTGATGGGTATTTCGTTGGGGGCCGCATCCCGAAGATCGGAACACCTGCGTGCCGTGGGGGTGGCCGATGAGCTTTATACCGCGTGCACTACGACCGGGGAGACCACGGTATGTTCCTGAGGACCGTGCGCAAGACGCTGCAAAGACAGGGCATGCAGTTCCGTACGGTGTATCGCTCGGGGTGTTTTACGGTTGAGGCTTTGGCGCCAGGAAAAGGACCCGCCGCGAGCGTTTGCTGATCGAGATGGATCAGGTGGTGCCCTGGAAAGGCCCGATTGCATTGATTGAACCGCACTATCCGAAGGGCGAAGGCAGTCGTACGGCCTATCCGTTGACGATCATTCATGCACCGAGTTCGACCAAGAACAAGGACGGTAAACGTGATCCCGAAATGCATCAGACAAAGAAAGGAAACCAATACTATTTCGGAATGAAGTCGCACATTGGCGTGGATGCCGACTCCGGTTTGGTCCACGGCGTGATCGGCACGGCGGTCAATGTCGCGGATGTCGCCCAGGTTGATCGGCTGCTCGATGAAGGCGCTGTCGGCCTAAAAAATACTGATTTTGGCCCGTCCTAGAGGCTGTAAAAGCCGCACTGATGTGCTCCAGGTTACAACCGATGCGACACGCAGTATCAATCGTGCAATCGCTCAGCCAACGGGTGTCGATAATCCAAGACGTTGAGGTCATGATCGTTTTTACACACTCTGGGCCGAAAGCAGCCAATTGTGAGTTGACCTGTGAGCAGGGGGAAGGAGTAGCAGCCAGCAGGCGATTTTTGGGTGAGGGCTCGTCTTGAATTGGTCCTTTGCAATTGATACTTAGCGCGGGGCTTTTGACTGTTCCTAGGGCCGGTTTACATGCCGGCGTGAGTGGATGAGGTGATTACTGCGCAGGGTTTGTATAAGGTCGTCGCGATTTTGGGTCCAACACGAGAGAGCATGTTGGCGATTGCTCGCAACGCGGTGAGGATTAGTGTCTGGTATCGCTGGCGTGCTTGATTGATGTTGGCTATGTTCTCCGATCCCGCAAATGGTATTGCGGACGGGTTAAAGCCACCTTTAGCTCTGCCGATAACTCCGACCGTGAATCCGTAACCGCGTCCAGTGTAATGTCTGGGCCTACGACCAAGTTCCGCTGCTGGGCGGTCGCCTCATTTAAGGAAAAGTGACTGTGATCATAGGTATCGACCTGGGCACTACCAACAGCTTAGTGGCTGCTTGGGATGGCGAAAGCGCCAGGCTACTCCCTAATGCCTTGGGCAATCTTCTCACACCCAGCGTGGTTGGCCTCGACGACCACGGCCAACTGATCGTCGGGGAAATTGCCCGCGAACGGCTGCATACCCACCCGCACCTCACTACGTCTCTATTCAAGCGTTATATGGGCAGCGCCCGTGAAACGTTACTGAGCGGGCGCGCTTACCGTGCGGAAGAACTCTCGGCGATGTTGCTACGCAGCCTCAAGGCCGATGCCGAGCGTGCATTAGGCGAACCTGTTCACGAAGCGGTGATCAGCGTACCTGCGTATTTCAGCGACGCTCAGCGCAAGGCCACTCGTATTGCTGGTGAGTTGGCCGGACTGAAGATCGAAAAGCTAATCAACGAACCTACTGCAGCAGCCTTGGCCTATGGCCTTCAAGAGCGAAACGAAACGACCTTCCTGGTGTTCGATCTCGGTGGTGGCACCTTCGATGTGTCCATCTTGGAGCTGTTCGAGGGCGTCATGGAAGTGCGCGCCAGCGCGGGGGACAACTTTCTTGGGGGGGAAGATTTCGATGACCGGCTCGTGGAGCATTTCATCGCCAGAATCGGTGTCGCTGATCTTCCCGACACAACCCACCCCGCCATAGCACAGCGGTTGCGGCGCGAGGCTCAGCGGGTTCGTCATGCATTGGGGCAAGCGCAAGTCGCCCACTTTATCCTTCGCGAGCAAACGCGGGAGTGGAGTCTGGAACTGACCCAGAGTGACCTGGCGGACATTGTCCAGCCTTTGTTGGAGCGCCTGCGCACGCCGATCGAACGTGCGCTGCGCGATGCCCGGATCAAGGTCGCGGATCTGGACGAAATATTGTTGGTGGGCGGCACCACGCGCATGCCCTTGGTACGTAAGTTGGTCGCGACTCTGTTCGGGCGAATTCCGGCAATGCAGCTAAACCCGGACGAGGTTGTTGCGCAGGGAGCGGCCATCCAGGCGGCGCTACAGGCGCGCCATGCTTCCCTCGAGGAAGTGGTTCTTACCGATGTATGCCCCTATACCCTGGGGATCGAGACCGTAGTACAGCTAGGCACCGATTACCAAAGCGGTCACTACCTGCCAATCATCGAGCGCAACACTGTGGTGCCCGTGAGCCGCTCCCGTGACGTGTCGACCGTCAGCGATAACCAGAAGGTGGTCAGGCTGGGTATCTTCCAGGGCGAAAGCCGGTTGGTGGCCAACAACATTTTCCTCGGTGAACTGGAAATTCCCGTACCACCACGCAAGGCCGGCGAGGTTACGCTGGACGTACGCTTCACCTACGACAATAACGGTTTGCTCGAAGCCCAGGTGCATTTGCCCATCAATGGCGAAACCCGCCGGCTGGTTATCGAGAACAATCCTGGCGTACTGGCTCCCGAGGAAATCGCGCAACGGCTGGCCGCCCTCGAAGCGCTGAAAGTGCACCCGCGCGACCAGCAGATCAATACCCTGCTGTTGGCTCGATTGGACCGCCTTTATCAAGAAAGCCTTGGCGATGGCCGGCAGTACATCGCCGGGCTGGCGAACCATTTTCAGCAAGTGCTCGATACCCAGGATGAACACCGGATCCGTAAAGCCCGTGGCGATGTTATCCAGCGCCTTGCTCATTTCGAGCAAGAGGGGTAAGCCGCCATGAGTCATTGGCAAGTGCTGGGCCTCACCCCGGACGCGGACGAGCGCAGCATCAAACGCGCCTATGCACGGCTGCTCAGAATCCACCGCCCAGACGAAAACCCCAATGAGTTCCAGCGCCTTCGTGAAGCCTATGAAGCCTCGTTGGCCGAGGCGCGCTGGCGTGCGCAGGCCGGAAGGAAAGTCGTTTACGCCCCGTCAGCCGTAAGCGCGTCAACTCCCGAGCGCTACCAGCCGGCGGAAGATCCCACGCTGGTCATCCACAGAGAGCGCGTCGATATTCCAACTACCGCCAGCCCACCGGAACCGTCCCTGGGACAGATGCAGCAGTGGTTGACTGAGGGCAAAGATCGTCAAGTAATGGACGCGCTACGCCTCTGGCTGGCCAGCGACTGGCTATTGCCGTTCGAGCGCCGGCAGCAGTTCGAGCAGAACATATTGGATTGGCTCGAATCCGCAGAGGGATGGTCGCCAGCCTTCTTCGATGGGGTGTGCCAAGTGATGGGCTGGGACGAAACCCAGGGCAACCTACCCTGCGAGTACTGGCGCTGGGATCGCCTGATCCGGCAGTGCGAGGCACAAGCCTTGTCAGAGACCGTACTCAGTGATCTGGCCAAGTTCGACGACGATAAAATCCACGGGCAGGCAGCCGCTATGCTGTTCAAGCCCATGACTGACGGCCGTCGTCGTGAAATGGCCGACGGCTTTAGCGCCCTGGACTGGCAACGTTTTGCAGAGCTCGGCCAAGCCATCGAATATCAATATCCTGAAGTGCCCCAGCGTCTTGGGTTGCAACCACTCGACAACTGGCGGGATTGGTTACCGCCCACTAGCTATCGAGGGGTCTATCTATTCCTGTGGTTGGCGCTGTCTGCAATTCTTGTCGCTTCGGGGATTATCGGGCCGAAAAAGAACGATGTGCTGGGCGTGGTGGTTTTAATGCCGCTGATGATGTTGTTCGTGAATTGGATCGGCATGAAGGCATACCACGTTTGGGCTATGGTAGCTGTGGTAGCGGGCCGCCTGGATGTGCTGATCAGTCGATGGTTACTCCCGCGCCGCTGGTACCGGCGAGGCGCTGGGCTCCTATTGCTGCGCCACGTACTCCCCAGCGCAGTGCCCGCAGCCCTGGCATGCTTATGGTCCAGTGATGTCCTGTGGCTGCGGTGGGCAAGCCCAGTGGTGGTGTTCCTCGGTACGATCTACTTCACGAATGGCGCACTGAGCGGCGGCAGGGCTTCAATGTGGACTCGAGCATTACGAGCGCTAAAACTGAGGATCGGACGGTTGCCTTGGCACCTGTTGAAACGCGAGGGCCTTCTAGCTGTGATTGCAGTGGCGGTGATGGCTGCCACAGTCTATTTCCGTATGAAAGCTGTTGTTTAGGACGGCACGCGCAGTGGCTGACTGCTTGTTTTCGATTGCTACCCGCCAAGCGCAGCTCTGATCAATCACAGTCGACCGTATGAGTAAGTAATTTGCGACGAAGTGCCGTGTAGAGGCGGGCGACCCGCACGCTGAGGGTCTGCTTTTGGCCGAGGCTGTGTAGAAACGTTTTGATCGTAATAGGTGGCTGGATTCGACACAAAAATTGGCTCCTACGCAAATTTCAGGTCTGCTGAGTTGCCGAGTGCCAGCAATCCTAGAGCTCCACTTTGTTGTTCGCGGACTGCGTCAGAAACTCGGTGATCAGTGACGTAACCTGCTGTTGAATTACCTCGCGCGGGCGAGCATTGTCGCCATCCCCGCAAATGATCCCATCGCCAGGAATGTCCTCTTCGAGCAATGCCACTGCACCTGGTTTGCAAATCGGCAAGAAGCTGAAATGGCTGGCGTCACTGATCTCGACATAGCGGCTGGACGCTTGGGGCAGGCGTGTGGCCAGGTTGGCGGACTCCAACTGAGCAGGCAGTTCCACCGATGGTGCGCCGGCAGCGATAACCAGCACCGGCACCGGCAGTGCCGCAAGGCTCTCATCAGTCATCCCGCGCGAGAGTCCCAGGTCCAAAGAAACTACAGCGGTGACCCGTTGATCGCGCAAATCGCCGGCCAGACCAGCCTTTAATACCGGAGTACCCTCAGGGTTGATCTTTTGATAAATGGTACAACTGGATAACTGCGGATGGAGTTTGCAGTCACGGGCAAATAGGGCAGGGTCGAAACGAGCGCCGGCGATCTCCATTGCAGTCCAGCCGCCTAGTGAATGGCCTATTACAGCAATTTGATGCTTTGTGGTCACGCCAAATTTTTCAGGTTGAGTGGTGACCGCCTCAATGGCCCGATGCAGGTCAATGGGCCGCTGCCATAACTGCGCGGCCGCTTGCGGGCTTCGATCATGGGTCGTGGTGCCGGGGTGGTTGACCGCTGCGACAATGTAACCCTTATGGGCCAATGCACTCGCCAACCAGTTCTGATTGTTCCAATTGCCTCTGAATCCATGGGAGAGCACCACCAATGGGTGCTCGCCAGCAGAGGGCGGCGCGTTGCGAACCGCAGAAGCACCGACAAACACCACATTGTCGCCGATCAACTGTGGGGTGGTGGTCGTTGTGCTGGGATACCAGACGACCATCTCCAGCGGACGCTCATTGCGTGGGTCCGGTAGGGTGTAGGATTGGAAGCCGACAGAGTTGACGTCAGCGAGAGCGCTGGTCGTCAGACACGTTAAAAGCAGGGCGCCTAGAGCTGTTTTCAATGGGTTGTCGTCCTTGATTTAGACAGGGGTTCAGAACCTGGAACCCACCGATAGCGTGCTTCACATCTCGCAAATTATAGAAATCCTGCGCCGTGAGCAGTTGAGTCTGCACCGACATTAAAGCCGATACTCCGCCTAACATGCATAGTTTTCGTTATCTGCATTGACCGGTCAGCAGGCGAGCTTTTGGGGCAAGTTCGAAGGGCCGCTATTGGTAGCCACATCAGCTCGACGTTGCGTTGGGCTTCTGGTTCAAGACACCGACTCGATGGAATGCGGTTCAGATAACCGTAGATGTGGATCTTCAGCAGGATTGCGGGATGGTAAGCCGGCCGGCCAGTATCAGGCGGTATGGCGCCCTCGAAACCCAGTTTGATCGGGTCGAGTTCGTCGACAAAGACATCGACTACGCGCACCGGATTGGCATCGCTGACGTAATCGTCGAGGCTCTCCGGAAGGAAGGTACCTTGGCCTCGATGTTCACCTTGGATAAAGCGCTTCATGAGCGGTCCCTGCGATGAAATCCTCAGAAGTCATAGCAAGGGTTTGCGAAAGCGTTTTTACCCACTCTGGGCCGAAAGCAGATGCTCGAAAACAGGTTGATGTTATCTCGCGCTACTGGCGCTTAGTTAACAGCTGGCGCGTAACGATGAAAGTCGAACGCCCTTGTTTTTCATCTCGCACAATGATGGCCAAGTTGACGGTGCCCGCCGTATAGCGGGCACCGCTTCCTACATGGGGAAAAGGCTTAAACGCCTGCTTACCAGCTGTAACTCACTTTGGCGGTAATCTCGCGACCCGGGTTGTAGAAGTTCGCTGTGCCGGAACCGACCACGTGCTGCTCATCCAGCAGGTTGCTGACGTTCACCGCAAGGTCGGTGCCCTTGGCGATCTCGTAGTTGAAGGCGGCGTCGAACAGCGTGGTGCCATCGCTTTTGCCGGAGTTGGCTGCATCGAAGTAGTAAGAGCCGACATAGCGCGCACCCAAGCCAACGCTGACATCAGTGCCAGGCACGTCGTAATAACTCCAGAGCGAAGCGGAATGCTTGGGTGCCGTGGTGAACTCATTACCCTTCAGGGAGCTGCCGTCGTACAACGAACCGCGCAGTACCTCGGACTCCATATAGGAGTAGCCACCAATCAGGCTGAGGTTCCGCGTCACCTGCGCCTTGGCCTCCAGGTCGAGGCCACGCGCCCGCGATTCGCCCACCGTCTGTTGCTCAATGATGCCGCTCGGCAGCACCACGGCGATGGTGACGTTTTCCTGGGTCAAGTCATAAACGGCTGCGGAGAACAGTGCGTCCATTCCCATCGGCGCATACTTCACGCCCACTTCGTACTGCCTGCCCGTCTGCGGTGTTACGCCAACCTGAGGCGGCGAGACGGATTCCACCATGCTCACATAGGTGGACACCTCATCGTTGACGATATAGGTCAACGCACCTCGGTAGGAGGTTTCGGAGAAGTTGTCTTTCTCAGTGGATTGCAAGCCTTTGCTGGTAAGGTCCATCGAGTCGTTGCGCATACCCCCGGTGACGATGAAACGCTCGTAGAACGATAGGTTCTGCTGGAGGAACACGGCCTTGGTGGTCGCGTCTCGCTTGTTGACGGCATACGGTGTGATTGAGCGTGGAACGCCAGTAAACACGGGATTTGCAATGTCAATCGGGGTCGTCAGGGCGTAGACCGAGCTTTCCTTGGTGGTCGAATCGAGGTACTCCACGCCCACCAGGCTGCTGCTGTCGATGTTCTCGAAGCGGGCATCGTATTGCAGCATCAGATTGCCGTTGAACTGGTCGGCCTCACTGTCCGTTCCAAACAGATACCGGTCAACGCTAGTACCGACACGTGCGGCGCTGTCGCTGATGTAAACGTAGCCAAAATCATCGGTCAATTTGCTGTAACGCAGATTGCTGCGCAGTACGAAGCCGTTGTCGAAGTCATGGGTGACGTTACCGCTGAGGCTGGTGCGCTCGACATCGTGAAAGTTGTAGCTGGGCTCACCATAAAACTTGCTGCGGTCGTATTCCTTGTCCAGCGGATAGCCGCCACTGTTGGGCGAACTTTCAGTTTTCAGATAGTCCAGAGTCACGGTGGCTGACGTGTAATCCGTGGGCGCCCAGGTGAGGCCACCCATCACCAACCGGTTGTCGTCCTGTGAGTGATCGTACTCGCGGTCGCTGTTTTGGCCTTTGGCAGTAAAGCGGCCAGCCAAGGTTTTCTCGTCGTTCAGCGCATCCCCCACATCGATGCCTGTCTCTACATGGTCAAACGAACCGTAGGTCACATAGCCTTGGCCAAACTGCTCGAAGCGCGGCTGTTTGGTCACGAAATTCACCGAACCGCCCGGGTCCGCTGGGCCAAACAGCGTGGAGTTGGCGCCACGCAGAATCTCTATGCGTTCATAGGCGAATGGATCTTCGCGTACGCCGCGCATCGAACTCAGGGTCAAGCCGTCACGGTAGGTAGTAGCCTGGAAGCCCCGGATCTGGAAATAGTCGTTGCGGTCATCCGTACCATAGAAGTCACTGACCACGCCCGGCGTGTATTGCAGCGCCTCTTCCGTGGTACTGACGCTGCGTTGCTCCATTTCCTTGTTGGTAACAACCGACACCGAGGCCGGTGTATTGAGAATGCTGGTTGCCACCTTGCCGCCAACCCAGAGCTCCTTGGCGACCACCGAGTTGGCGTCGTCGTCGGCACTGACCCTGACCTTGGCATTGATGATGAGGGGGGCAAGGCGGTAGTCCTCGACGTCTGTTGCGTCGAGCTCCAGCGGGCCGGCGGGCTTTGGTTGAGGGAACAGTAGATAGGCATTCGGACCTTGCTGTTCGATTTGCAATTCGCTCCCCTGCAGCAACGATGACAGCGCTGCCGACGTATCGAGCGTGCCATTCACGCCAGCAGTGGTGCGGTTCACTACACTCGATGCGTCGAAGGAAAGACTGATGCCAGCCTCGCGCGCAAAGCGGTCAAGCGCCGGCGCCAGTGGGCCGGCAGCGATGTTCCACTGTTTCACCTGATTGCTGTGGTCAGCGCTCGACGTTTGCGCCAGCGATGGCAATGCGTAGCTGCTTACGATCAAACCCAAAATCGCACCGTGCAAGGCACGATTTAATGGATGGCGCTGTGAAACAGGGGACGAACTCATTTTCTCGCTCCAAGAAAGGACATCGGCAGACTGGCCTGTATTCCGGCCTTCCTTAGAGGTCGAACGAGAATGAGAAGCTACCTCATTATTTTTCAGGTAGCACAAAGTTCTGATGGGCTTAGGTGGCAGCGGTCACGGTCACCCAATAACGGGTCCGATAATCAATGTGCAAGTGCAGTGACTGCGCGATCAATGCCAGGACCTGATCGTTGTCGGCGAGCTGGAAGGTGCCGGAAACGCGACGATCAGCGACCCCTTCGGCGCAGCGCAGTACCCCGGGGCGATAACGCGACAACTCCGCGATGAAATCATTGAGGCGCATATTGCGCGCACTGATCACCCCGTCACCCCAGCTCCATAGATCAAGGCCGTTGTCCCTGAACATTCGGGCGCCACTTGATGTGAACAGCAGGTGATTTCCTGCCTGGACGCTGCGGCTCGCAGGAGTTTGATCGGAGCCGGGGAAAACCGTGACTGATCCTTCCTGAGCCGCGACCAGAGTGCCATCGTCCAGCTCGCGTGCCAGAAAGCGGGAACTCTGAGCGCGGATGAGCCCGTCACGTGATTGCACCCAGAACGGTCGTGCTCGAGGCGAGTGTTGATCCGCGCCGACATTCACGATGATTTCCCCACGTCGCAGGATTATCAGGCGTCGCTGGGCGTCGAAATCGCTGTCGACGGCGCTATCGCTGTTGAGCTGGATAAGGCTGCCATCATCGAGTTGGAAGCGTCGTTGCTCGCCGGTACTGCTGCGCTGCTGCGCAAGCATGGCGGGTACGGGTGTATAGTCCCGGCCGAGCCAGGCTGCAGCGCTAACAGTCGCCAATATGCCCAGTAGCTTCAGGCTTTCCCGCCGCCGCATTCCATGATTGGTGCCATTCAGGGTTTGTCGGGCCAATTGAGTTGGCACGCCTGCGAATTCATCCCCAAGCGTTTCCACACGCTGCCACGCCACCACATGCTCCGGGTGCTGCTGCAGCCAGTGCTCAAAAGTGCGCTGTGTCTGTTCATCGGCTTGATTGAAGCGAAGGCGCACCAGCCATTGGATTGCCTGCTCAACAATGGCCGGATTGAGCGCCTGCGGCTCACGCCTCGACATAACGCAAGCGATAGCAGTGTTGCAGGGCCGTGGCCAGGTCGCGTTCCACCGTCGCGCGGGAAACACCCAGCTTTTCGGCTATTTGCGCGCAGGTTAGACCGTCGAGTCGGGCAAATAAAAATGCCTGGCGAACTCTTGGTTTAAGCATACCGAGCATGCGGTCTATGCGCTCAAGCGCATCAAGAATCATCAGCCGGCTTTCTTCCGAGGGAACCTCATGTTGAGGCAGCAACGTGATGCTTTCCAAGTACGCACGTTCGAGTTCGCGACGACGATACTGATCAATCATCAGTCCGCGGGCGATACTGCTCAAATAGGCGCGTGGTTCGCGCAAGGGGCTGGACTGACGGGATTTGAGCAGGCGTACGAAGGTGTCCTGCGCCAAATCTGCAGCGTTGTCGCGACATCCAATGCGTCGGATTAGCCAGCCGTGTAACCACGAGTGGTGGGTTCGATAGAGCAGCCCTAGATCTGCAGTACCTAGTGTTTCATCGCTACGCATCGGAATCCCGGCAAATACATGATTGATAATTAATCGCATTCTACTCACGCGATAGGCCTTAGGCAAATACGTGGTGCTCTGTGTCCGCTTTTGGGTGAAGGCGATCATTCTGTAGAGGCTGCGAGTGAAAGAATGCATCCAGCGTTTGGAAGATTTGAACGCTAGTCACCGGCACTGTTGAATTTCAAAGTGCTTTTATTCCGCCGGCTCCTCCACGACTCCCGCTCGGCTTCAGGAAACAGCGGACCGCCTCGATTGACGACTTAACCCAGGCGTCTTGCCCGTAATGCGCTTGAATGCGCGACTGAACGCGGCCTGAGAGGTATAGCCCAAGCGCTGCGCCACCTCTTCAATCGGCAGCCTTTCGAGCGTCAACCACTGGCTCGCAAGCCGCATCCGCAACTCAGTCACGTAGCGCAGTGGGGCCATGCCAATAGTCGCCTGGAAACGGTCTGCGAAGACCGAGCGAGAGGTATTGCATTGCTCCGCCAACTGCGCAACGGTCCAGTCGCGTCCCGGTTGTTGATGGAGCGCGAGAAGCGCGCTTGCCAAGCGTGGGTCGCGTAATGCAGCGACCAGGCCAGAGGCATTACCGCAGGCGCACTCCACCCAACCGCGAACGACCATGGCGGCCACCACATCGGCCAAACGCGCGAGGATACCGGCGAAGCCGACACGGGCGGCGCTGACCTCGCGTTCCATGGTGGTCAGGATAGGCACGAGACCGGGGTAACGCTGGCCGCCGGCATCAATCAGCATCAGGCCCGGCATCAGCCTGCCAAGGCCATGAATACTGCCCAGTTCAAACTCCATGCAGCCACTGAACAAAATGGTGGTCGGCGTGGCGCTGGCATCGGTTCCGGTATCCACCGCGCTGACCGTATCACCGAGGGGGGCGCCGTCTAAACGGTCGATGTCCTGAACAGGCACGTCCGTATGGGAAAGCAGTTGATGGGCTGCGCCATGGGAGATGAATACGGCGTTGCCGGCAGACAGCGCGTACGTTGTCCCGTCCTCCATCCGCAGCACCGCATTGCCGATCGCCAGGAAGTGAAACCAGGCATGCCCAGGTTTGTCGGCGAAGCTCAGGCCAAAGGCTGGACCGGCTTGGATACGCCGGTACTCGACGCCACGCAGGCGCATGCCGCGCAACAGTTCGTTGATGAGATCCGAGGAGAGGGCAAACTGATCGGTAGGCATTGTTCGGTGTTTTAGTCAAAAAAACGAGGTTTTCGATCATAGATCATCCAGCTTCTCGCGCCTAGACTGCGGGTCGCAATGAAGATTGGGAGATCCGTGCAATGAATGACTGTGTTTGTAATGCCATATCCAACAACCGTCCCGGCGCCGCGCTGGATATGGAACCTGCGGCCCCTGCGTGGATGGCAGTCTTCTCGTTGGCAATGGGCGTGTTTGGATTGCTCACCGCTGAGTACCTGCCGGCCAGCCTGCTGACGCCGATGGCTACCGATCTGGGGGTGTCCGAAGCGCTGGCTGGCCAGGCGGTAACGGTGACAGCGGTGGTGGCACTGTTCGCTGGCTTGTTGGTGCCAGGCCTGACCCGCGGTATCGACCGCCGCTGGGTGCTGCTGGGTTTTTCCACGCTGATGATCGCATCCAATCTTTTGGTCGCCGTTTCCTCCAGTTTTGCGGTGCTATTGGTAATGCGTATCTTGCTGGGCATTGCCCTTGGCGGGTTCTGGAGCATGGCGGCAGCGGTGGCGATGCGCTTGGTACCGGGGGCTTTGTTGCCCCGAGCGCTCTCGATCATTTTCAGCGGCATTGCCGTCGGGACGGTGGTTGCGGTCCCGCTGGGCAGCTACTTAGGCGGCCTATATGGCTGGCGCAGCGCGTTCTTTGCAGCGGCGGCGGTAGGTCTGGTGACCCTGGCTTTCCAGTCGTTCACGCTGCCGCGCCTTGCGCCGCGCACGCCGGCACGCCTGCGCACCGTACTTGAGGTGTTGCAGCGCCCGGGCATCGCCATGGGGATGTTCGGTTGTGTGCTGGTGCACAGCGGTCACTTCGCGATGTTCACCTATGTTCGGCCATTCCTTGAGGGTACCACCGGCATCGGTCCGCAAGGGCTGTCGCTGATGCTGCTGGGTTTCGGTGTGGCAAACTTCGGCGGCACGCTGTTGGCCGGGTGGCTGCTTGAGCGTCACCCGCTGGCCACTCTGGTGTTGATGCCCGCGCTGGTGGGCGTTGCAGCACTGGCGTTGGTGCTGTTGCCGGCCTCGGTGCCGGGGCAGGCGGTGCTGCTGGCGATCTGGGGCCTGGCTTTTGGCGGTGTGCCGGTGGCGTGGTCGAACTGGGTCGCCAGCGCAATACCTGATCAGGCGGAAAGCGCCGGGGGCATGGTGGTGGCTTCTGTGCAGTCGGCCATCGCAACGGGCGCAGCCGCTGGCGGTGCGATGTTCAGCCTCGGTGGCAGCGCAGGCGTATTCGTAGCGGCGGCCGTGCTGATGCTGCTGGCCGCGTTGCTGATTGCGTTGCGTGTCCGGGTCCCTTCTGCCCATGGCAGTGCCCAGGCCGGGCAAGCGCTGCACCTTTGATCCGGCTCCCCAGCCGCCCCGATTCCATCCGTAACCCGGAGATAGACATGAACAATACGACGTCTCACCAAGGACGCCTGAAATCCTTGCGCGCGGCAGGTATAGGCAATGCGCTCGAGTGGTTCGACTGGACGCTGTACGCAACCGCCACGTGCGAATGGGTACATGGGCTTATGCAGGCAGACATTTACACCGTGATGATCACAAAAAACGTGCTCGATCGTCTCTTGCGCAATACGTAGAAGGTTCGCCGATGTCCATGATAGGCGGCTGATGCTTTGGAATAACGTCAAGCTGCGATGCTCTAGGATTTCTCCGTGCATCACCAAGCATGCTTGGCACTTGGTTAGGCGGCGTAGTACGGCGTGAACGCGTCCAGCAGCGAAGTGAAGTCGGCTCAAATCACTGAGCTGACCACCGTTGCCAAGACCGAGTTGGATTCGTCTAAGCAGCGTCCGCAGAACTGATTAAATGCTATCGGTCAGCCTGGCCCCTGCTGGCTGATCCCCTGCCTACCGTCCGCCTCCCTTTCGAGCGCATCCTGCCCTGACCAACAGCCCTGCAAAGGATGGGGGCGCACGCTCTATTGGAACACCATCAATGGCGGTTTATGTCAGTGCTAAGTCAAGGTTATACGTAACGAAGTCTGGTCTTCAGGCAAGTATTACATTGCAAGATACACGCAGAATATTGGCGGCATTGCATCTGGATGAGTGCGAGGGCAGGGGCTTATAAGTTCAATGCGAACGCTGAATAACTGATCTTAAGTAGGGGGGAGCCAATAATTATAAGATAGTGGTGTGCCGAGGCGGCATATTGATATCAATTTAAAAGTGCAGTGAAAGCGTCATGTAAACTTAATGTGAGCGTTTTTTCATGCTGTAACACTCTCCCGTGATACTCCTTTGATGATGCTGGCATATGCAGAGCTAATCATCCAGTTAATACCAAACTAATGGCACCTCTAAGCAGGCGTATTTTTGCTGGCTGATCTGCTGCAGTTGTTCAGCCTCTGCGCTTGTCCATACCCTAGAAAAAGGAGTCTTTCATGTCCGTTCAAGATGTCAGTATTGTAGGCATAACTTCTAAGCCGCAAGACTCTAAACTTGCCGAAGCCTGGGACCAGGCGATCAAGCAGGCCAAGGACGCGGGCATTGAATGGGAGCGGCCAAAAGGCGACGACCGCTCGGCCCAGGACATCATTAACGACACGCCGGTGCTCAAGAACCTGGGTAACCAGAGCGATGTGAAGGATAACCTCAAGGACCGTGTCGGCGATTTTGAGACTGACCCCGATGCGGCCTACCGTGCCAAGCAGGTGCTGGAGCACGTGGAAAAATATGATGAAGGTGGTGAACGGATCGCCAGCAAGGACATCGATAACAGCCGGGTCGACGGCTTCACAAAGGGCGGCGACGCCAAGCATGGCACTGAGGCGGGTCGCCTGCAGGACTTTGGCCGGCAAGGGTTCTCGCACCTCAAAGGCGAGCTCAAGGATCTGTCCAAGCCCGGCGATGATCCCAAGGTACGCGAACAAGCCGAGGCCTTGGGCATCAAGTGGGAGCGCCCTGAAGGCGATGATCGCTCCGCGCAGGTCATCATCGATGGCAATGCCTTGCTCAAGAACCTCGGCAATCAGAGCAGTGTCAGGGACATGCTCAAGGAGCAGGTCGGCGATTTCGAAAATGATCCGGACGCCGCTTATCGGGCGACCCAGGTGCTCGAGCACATCGAGACCCTCAATGGCGAAGGAGGCAAGATTGCTGGCAAGGACGTAGGCAACGGTCGTGTCGATGGTTTCACCAAGAGCGGTGAAGCGAAGCATGACACCGAAGCCGGTCGCCTGCAGGACTTCGGCAAGATGGGGTTTTCTGCCCTCAAGGGTGAAATTAAGGATTCGTCGTCGGCGGGCGACAACAAGGAAGCCCGCGAGCAGGCGGAAAAGGTTGGCATCGTCTGGAAGCGTCCGGAAGAGGATAAGCGCTCGGCCCAAGACATCATTGAAGACAACCCGCTGCTCAAGAACCTGGGCAACCAGAGTGGCGTCAAGGACATGCTCAAGGACCAGGTCGGCGATTACGAGAACGACGCCGACGCCGCCTACCGGGCTGCGCAGGTCTTGGATCGCATTACGATGTTCGATGACAAGGGCAATGCCCAGTCCGGTGGTGATGTGTTCAACAGCAGCGTGGACGGTTTCACCAAAAGTGGCGAAGCCAAGCACGGCACCGAGGCGGGGCGGCTGCAGGACTTCGGCAAGGGAGGCTTTTCGACTCTGCCGGAACTCAAGAAGACCGATGATATCGCCAGCTACAAGGATTACCTCAAGACCAACAAAGATGCCGATCCGGCGTCGCAGCAGATCGCCAAGTACGCAGCGATCCTCGATGAAAACTTTGAGGCGATCAAGGGCAAGACCGGTGCGGGCAAGTACCTGACTGCCGACGACATCAAGGAGTACAGGAACCAGAATTCACAGCTGAGCGAGGAGACCAAGCAGGCACTGGATTTCTGGTCTCAGCCAGGTGCGTTCAAGGTCATCGATAACGCCAAGAACCCACTGGACAAGAATCCTGATGGTGAACTGAGCAGGGGTGATGTCCAGGGTTGGCTCAAGAGTGCCAACGTGCCCAAGGATGCGACCTCCGTGACCGCACTGCTTTCTGGTATCGCTGGCAACAATGCCTTGGCCAGGGTCGATACCGCAGGCTTGAACAAGGACGTGTTCGATCACCCGGAGAAATACTCGGCAGAGGAAAAAGCCGCTGTTCTTCAGGATCTCAAGGCCGCCCAGCAGTTGATCATCCAGGGCAGCGCCGCCGGGATGTGGAGGGATGACAAGTCGCAGGTCACTATTGCCAATAAGGTGCGCAGCCATCCCGATGCCCAGAAGCTGCTGGACGATGTCAACAAGCACATTGGTATCTTGGAAAGTGACCCTGCGGTCAGTCAATACATGAGCGAGCACGGCTCCAGTGAGCTGACCAAGCTGGTGGACGATAACAAGGGGCTCAAGGAGTCCCTGCAAAAAACCTACGATGACGAAATCAAGTCCGGCAAGTCACTCGATACCCTGTGGGAGACCAAGTCCAAGGATGGCAAGACGACTCACACGGAAATTCTTGCCGAGTTCTTCGGTACGGCGCAGACCCTCCAGGGCGCGCTGGGCATCAATAATGCCGGTGAGATCCAGGCCGCCGTCAAAGGCTCCAAGGCGAATGCGGAGTTGGAAAGCTTTTACGAGAAGTCGCTGGCTTCAGGCGATCGCCTGAATGAGTTGCTCAAGGAGCATACCCCTGACGAAGCCATGAGTGCCTTCAGCCTTGAAGTCGCGCTTTACAACTCGGCGCTGGACCCCGAGTTCACCGGCAAGTTCGACACACAGCTCAACGATAACTTCACTAGGATCGCCAAGGACAATGCCTTCAAGGATGCGTCCTTCGACGACATGAAGGCGGCCTTCGGCGTCAATGGTGGAAGTGAGCTGGACGAGGAGAAGGTCAAGAAAATCATTGAGCAGATCAGCAAGGAAAACCCGCAGATGCTGGTCAATGCCGACGGCACCGTCGCCACGCCAGACCAGATCCTTGCTAACTTCAGGGGCGACTGGGACCTGCTTCGCCAAGGCACCAAGACTCTGGATGCGTTGGATGTATTCAGCAAAGACTCCTCGATCAAGGACGCTGCCAACAAAGGCGTCCTACACGGTGTGAGTGGGCTGTTCATGGCCGGCGTTACCATCGCCAAAGGCGCCAACAACGCCGGTAAGCTGACCGAGCGGCAGATCGTCGACATCGCCACCGGCTCAGTGCAGGCCGCCACGCTTCTGGCTGAAGGGGGCCTGAAAAACTATCAGGATTACCTCAAGGATGTGAAAGGCAAGCTGACAGGTGATCGGCTCGGCGATCTGGGCAAAAAGCTGGACGATCCGCTCAAAAGCGTGACTGCCAACCTCAAGGGTATGGAAAACGCGGCTAAGGGGATCGGTGGCATTGCCGCTATCACTGCCGGTGCCTACGGCATCTTCGATGGCGTCAAGGCGCTCAGGAAAGGCGATACGGTATCGGGTGGCATGAATATCACGGCCGGTTCGCTGGGGATCATGGCGGGCTTGGCTTCGGTGGCTGAGGTGGGCGCCAGCGCGATGAGCGTTTCGGCGATTGCCGCTTCGCGTATCTCGATGATAGCCGGTGGCCTGGGCTTCGCGGCGGCGGGTGTGGCCGCGCTGGCACTGCTCGTCCCGGGCTTGATCGAGGAAGGCAAGCAGGAGACCCGGGTGGGCAAATTCTCGGATGCCTTGAGCGATTACCTGACCCAGTACGAAATCGACGGTGTGCCGCAAGGCGATATCTGGGATATCCCTTACGAGGAGTGGCCGGGCGAAGATAGCACCATCGCTTCATGACGCCGGGCCAGTCGACCGCTGATGCGGCATGACGTGTGGAATAACCCCCGGGCGATTGCCTCAAGGCATCGCTCGGGGCAATCAGGGCACTGGCGAGTGTGCGCGTGTAAAAGACCGGTGCTGTCCGGGCAGTAAAACGTAACTGAATTTGTGTGAAGTTGATTGCAACTGGCCATCAATGCTGAGTTGCGTGGTGTTTACTCGGAAAAAGTTCCGTAGATATTTATTTTATTTTATCTCGAGCTTTGAATGTCGGTGTAAGCGCTGTTTATGCCGTCTGCGCAAAGCCTGTAAGTAGTTGTTCGCCAGAGGTGTCAGGTGGCGTACTGATTTGAGCGGTGGAGCGGTTTAGCCTAATTAATGCAGGGCTTGCGACAGTCTCTGCACGCCCTGATCTAACTTTCCTCTGCCAAGCAAAATATTCCCCAAGTGTGATGCAGTTCTTGTTTTTCATTCGGCCAATATAGTGAGGGGGGCTGAGATTAAAACACGTGTTAGACGTTGAACTGTAATGTTTGGCCCTTACTCTTCGCTTGGCAACATTAGTTGGCCGCTTGGCGGCTCAAATATTTCTTACGTTAGGAGAAACAACATGAGCACAACTCCCCCAGTAAGTTCCGGCAATGCTGACTCGGCTATCGCTAAGATGGAAGCCACCTTCAACATGGCGATCGAGAAATCGGCCAAGATCACCGAGCTGTCCACGGCCAAGAAAGCTGAGCTCGACGCTACCAAACAACGGCCTCAGAACTGATGCCGTCATGCAGGCAGCCCGAAGGCTGCCTGCATGCTTGTTGGTTGCGGTGCTAAATCTGGAAAACGACAGCTTCACCTGTGCCTCACGGGTGCCTCTCCGCATGCCTTATTCCGGTAATACACCATGACAGCCCTGACTTTTTTCGCCACGACTCCAGTCGTCGCGGCCACGGACAAGGCTCTGCCAGTGCTGAGTATCACCCACGGTTTACATCAGGGGGTTTGCCTGTCCCTGGAGAAGCCCGCCTACCTGCTTGGCAGCGCCGCCAGTGCTGATCTGCTGCTCAGCGACGCAGGCATTGTCGAGCGTCATGTGGCGCTACGTTTCACCGACGGCCAAGTGGCCGTTGAGGCAATGGGCGGCGATGTGTTCGTGCGTGGTCCCCATGCCCGGGAAATTCTGATTCCCACAGGCAAGGGGCATCGAGCGCACTTGCCCGTGGATATCCGCATCGGCAAGGCCCGCCTGACCCTCAGCCACGGCACCGCGAGCCTGGAGCCGATAGCGGCTGCGATCACATCGCCCCCCCAGCACAAGACACGGTGGTTCATCGCGTTGCTGCTGATGTTCCTGTGCGTGGGCGCTTTTGCTTTTCGGGACGAGTCGGTTTCGCCGTTGGCGTTGAGTACCGCCGACAAGGTCGCTCTACCGACCGTGCACCCTGAATCGACGAACACCGTCGCGCAGGCCAGGGCTTGGCTCGAGCAGCAGCTTGGCACGTTGGGCCTGCGCCACATCAAGGTCGGCGAAATCGATGGTCAGCTCAGTGCCCATGGTTTTTATGGCCCGACCCAGAAGAGCCAGTGGCTGGGTCTGCAGCAAGCCTTCGATAGCCGCTTTGGCCAGAAGGTAATGTTGCTTCCCGAGGTGGTGGCACGTAAAGAAATCGCCAAGCCTCGCGTGCGTTTTCAAGCGGTGTGGTTCGGCGATAACCCTTACGTGATCAACGACAACGGTGAACGCCTGTATCCGGGGGCCGCCCTGACCGATAACTGGATGCTCGAACGCATCGAGAACCATGAGGTGGTTCTCGCCCGCGGTGAAGAAAGGTTCACGTTAACCTTATGAGAATTGATCCTGGTGCTCCCTTACCGGCAACCGCCGAAAGAACCCCTGCGGTAGAAAGCCTTCAGCCGGCCAAGGCGCGCCAGGATGGACGCTTCGATGCGGTGCTGGGCAAGCGCGCGGTGTCGGCACGTCGTTCGCTGCGTGCCGACATTGAACAGTCGGGCATCGTTGAGGGCATGACCGCAGAGTTGTTCGGCAGTCGCCGCTCGATGGAGATTCTCGAATACGTCTTGGACAACGTGATCCCCACCCTCGATGCGGAGCCCGAGATCAAAGCGTTGGCCCATGAGCTCATCAGCGAAGAAATCGACCTGCGTCGTTTACTCGAAGAACAACGTGCCCAGGTGATCGAGTCATGAATCGCCAAGAGCAGGACTGCGTCGATCTGCTCAAGGGCATGGGTGAGCTCTATCGCCGTAGTGGCCAGTCGCAGCGTGCCTTGGTGCTGCTGTTGATCGCCGTCCAGATGACGCCCGCCGACACTGCGCTGCTGCGCAATCTGGTCATGGCCTTTACCGACAGCGGCCAGGCCGAGCGTGCCCTGTCGGCGCTGGATCGCCTGCTCGAACTGGAAGGCGAGTCCAGCGGCCTGTTGCTGTTGCGCAGTCGTGCGCTGTGGAGCGGTGGCCGCAAAGATGAGGCGCGTCAGTGCTTCAAACGTTATCTGACCGCCCGCAGAGCCGCGCAATAATGTTCCTCGACCGCCTCAACGCATTGGCCCGCATGGCCGCCCAGCGCAGTGACGTGATCGTTGTCGCCTTCATGCTGATGGCCATCGTGATGATGATCATTCCACTGCCCACCTGGTTGGTGGATACGCTAATCGGCCTGAACATCTCGCTGAGCATCCTGATCCTCATCGTCGCCTTTTACATCAAGCACTCGGTGGAGTTCTCGGCGTTGCCGCCGTTGATTTTGCTAAGCACCTTGTTTCGCCTGTCCCTGTCGATCACCACCACGCGCCTGATTCTGCTCGATGGCAACGCCGGTCACATAGTCAAGGCGTTCGGCGATTTCGTCATCGCCGGCCAGGTCGTGGTCGGTCTGGTGGTATTTCTGATCATCACCGTGGCCCAGTTTGTGGTTATCACCAAAGGTGCCGAGCGCGTGGCCGAGGTCGCGGCGCGCTTCACTCTGGATGCGATGCCAGGCAAGCAGATGAGCATCGACAACGACTTGCGCAACGGTGATATCGATCAGCATGAAGCCCGCCGCCGACGCTCGCGTCTGGAGCGGGAAAGCCAGATGTTCGGCGCAATGGATGGCGCTATGAAATTCGTCAAGGGCGATGCGATTGCCAGCCTCGTTATTCTGGCGGTCAACCTGCTGGGTGGCATGATGATCGGCATGGTCGAGCGCAATATGTCGTTTGCCGATGCGGCGCACACCTATTCGCTTCTGACCGTCGGTGACGGCCTGATCGCGCAGATCCCGGCGCTGTTGATCTCGGTCGCGGCCGGTATGGTGGTGACCCGGGTCAACAGTGGCACGACCGAAGGCAACCTGGGCAACGAGATCTTCCATCAGTTGGGATACAGCCCCCAGGCGTTGGGTTTGACCGCGTTTATCCTGCTGGGCGTGGCGTTGTTACCGGGCTTTCCGGCCATCGTGTTCATCGGGCTGTCGGCCTTGCTGGGCGTTGCCGCGTTCATGATCTACCGCCGCGACAAAGCGCCCCGGGAAGAGGTGGTCGAAGGCGCCAGCGAAGTCGCGGCACTCGAAGACGAACCGCTCGAACAATACGAAACCCTGGCTAAGCCACTGGACAGCCGCGTGCTGCTGAGCATTGGCCTGGCGCTGGCCCAGGCTGCGCCAGAACTGCCGTTGCGCCAGCGCATCGAAGCCTTGTGCCATGAGATTCGCGGCGACCTGGGGATCGACGTGCCGGTGCCGGACATCTACATCGACCGCAGCCTGCCCGCCAACGGCTTTTCGGTCGAACTCGAAGGCGTGCCCATCAGCGAGGGCGAGATACCGGTTGATTGCCTGATGCTCAAGGACGATCTGGTGCACGTTCAACTGTTGGAGATTCATGCGTTGGAGGCGCCGTCGCCGTTGCACAGTCGCCCGGCGCAATGGATTGAACGCACTCACCAGCCGCTGCTGGAGGAGGCCGGTATCGGTTTTCTCAGCGCCGCTGAAGTCCTGCGGGCCATCCTCGAGCGCAGTCTGCGCCGCAATGCCGCGACCTTTCTGGGCATTCAGGAAACCCGCAGGATGCTGGAGCGCATGGAAGCCAGCTATGACGAGTTGGTCAAGGAAGTCGCGCGCAGCGTGCCCTTGCAGCGTCTGGCTGAAACCCTGCGTTTGTTGGTCGCCGAGGGTGTATCGATTCGCAACCAGCGTGCCTTGCTCGAAGCCATGGTCGAGTGGGGCGCCCGCGAGCCGGATGCGGCGCGCCTGGCCGACCACTTGCGCGCCAGTCTGGCGCGGCAGATCAGCCATCAGTACGCCGACCGCAACCGGGTCATCACCGCCTTCGTGCTGACCCCCGCGGTGGAAGAACAATTGCGTGCTTACCTGCGCCGTGCCGATAACCCTCGCGAGTTGCTCAATGAGCATGCCAGCCGTTCATTGCTGATCCAGTTGCGTGCCGTTTGCAAGGACTTGGCCGAGGGGGATCGCACCGTCCTGTTGGTGCATCCCGAGTTACGTCGCAGCCTGCGTCGACTGGTGGTGCGGGGCGAGCTGGAGCTGGCGGTGCTGTCATTCCGTGAGCTGGCCGGCGAATACAACCTGCAGGCCATCGGTTCCATCAGCCTGACTGAAACGACCGGCCGCCGGACAGCCGACGGCGCTTCCCTTACTTCAATGGCGACTGCTTGATGATGTGTTTTGCGCTGTTTCGCGTCCCTGTCTATGTCGGCTTCTGGATCGCTGCCGCGTCATTTGTACTGCTGGCGCAACAGGCCAGCGCACAGTCCATCGCTCCGGGCAGCCGGGCCACGCTGGACCTGGCCCAGGGCGAAGGGCGGATCCTGCATTTCCAGGATCCGGTCGAGTCGGTGCTGGTCGCAGACCCTGGCATCGCCGATCTTCGGGTGGTTTCGCCTGGCGTGATCTACGTGTTCGGCAAGGCGCCCGGACAAACCAACCTGATTGCCTTGAGCGCCGAGGGTGAGGAACTGGCCAGCCTGAGCCTGGCGATCAACAGCGGCACCCAGGCCGTGACGCGGTCCATGAAAGACCTGCACCCCGCAAGCAATGTCCAGGTGAGCGGTGCCGGCAATCGCATGGTGGCCAAGGGAATGGTCCAGAGTGTCGGTGAAGCCACCGACCTCAACAGTCTGCTCAACACCGAAGGCCAGGGCTTGGGCTCGGCCCTCAACACGGCCTCCTACGTGGGCTCGGCCCAGGTGAACCTGCGGGTGCGCTTCGCCGAAGTCTCGCGCTCGGAGTTGCTGCGCTACGGCGTGAATTGGAATGCCCTTTTCAACAACGGTACCTTTTCCTTTGGCCTGTTGACGGGCGGTGCCCTGGCCTCCAGTGCGGCGTCTGGTGCCTCCAATGTGGTTAGCGCCGGGCTGACCTCGGGCAATGTCAACATCGATGCGATGCTTGAAGCATTGCAAAGTAACGGCATTCTGGAAATCCTCGCCGAACCCAACATCACCGCCATGACCGGCCAGACAGCCAGCTTCCTGGCCGGAGGCGAGGTCGCGGTGCCTGTTCCGGTCAACCGCGACACTGTCGGGATCGAATACAAACCCTATGGTGTTTCGCTGCTGTTCAACCCGACCCTGCTACCCAACGGGCGCATCGCCCTGCAAGTGCGCCCGGAAGTCAGCAGTCTGATGGGCTCCAGCACTGTGGACGTGAGCGGCTACCAGGTGCCCTCATTCCGCGTGCGGCGTGCCGATACCCGCGTCGAGGTTGGCAGCGGCCAGACCTTCGCCATTGCCGGGTTGTTTCAGCGCGAGAGCACCCAGGACATCGAGAAAGTGCCGATGCTGGGCGAGATGCCCATCCTGGGCAATCTGTTTCGCTCCAAGCGCTTCCAGCGCAACGAAACCGAGCTGGTGATTCTGATCACGCCGTATCTGGTGGAACCGGTTCGCACCCGCAACGTGGCCACGCCGCTCGATGCTCAGCCCGAGGGCGCGACCCATGCGTCTGGTGGGCCGCGCAGCAGTGACATGTTCGGTTTCTACATCAATTGAGCCAGGAGCGAGCATGAACCCTAAATCGTCCCATCTGTCTCTGGTCGCTGTGGCGTTCGGCGCGCTCGTGCTGTTGACCGCATGCAACACCCAGCTTGAACCGGTGAGTTATTCACCGAACTACCAGGCGTTCACCCACGCCGATGGGCGGATTGAGTGGGTGCCGGTGGCTTGCTTAGAGCCGCCGGTCGGAGACAACTTCTATACCGATGATGCGCGTTATGTGCGCCGGCTGCCGCCCGGTTGTGCGAATAACCGGACGCTGCTGCAGATGGTGGAGCAGCGCTCGGATGTGATCGAGGGCCGGGCAACCGGCCCAACGATGGCCGCGCCGGTGGGCCGGGCGGCCCAGGTTTACATCGAAGGTTATGACCGTGAGGAGCTGCGTCGCCGGCTGGCCGAACAGCAGGCCAAGGCCGACAAGCAGGAGGGCCAATGAAACCTTTTGGCTCAGCGACTGCCGACCAACCCCAGCTCCCGGGCCTGCATCGCAGGGTCCCGAATGGCCTTGATGCGTCGGGCCTCTGTCAGCAACCGGGCGTATTGCTTGGGCGTGATGTCTTCCAGGTTTTGAGTCTTGAGGTCCTCTTCGCGGCCGGCCAGCACCATGACCAGCAGGGCGTTGCGTTGGTGACTGGCTTGGGCGCGGGGCGAGTCGCGAACCTCCTTGATGGTTTGCAGCGCCTGTTGCGACTGGCCGCCCAAAGCGTAGGCCAGTGCCAGGTTGCATTGAGTGTCCAGGTTGGTGGGCGCCAGGACCAGACTTTGGCTGAATGCCACCTGGGCCGCTGCTGGCTCACCCCGCAGCATCTGCGCCACACCCTGGCGATTGAACGCTTCGGGGTGGTTGCCCGCGCTGGCCTGGGTCAGGGAAGTCACCGCTCGATCCAGTTTGCCCTGGTGCAGTTGGGCAGTGCCCACACCGAGCAATGCCGCGGCATTGTCGGACTGGCGTTCCAGCGCTTGCTGGTAGGCGCGCTCGGCGGCCCGCGCATCGCCGCTGGCCAGGCGCGCTTCGCCCAGTTTCAACCAAGCGTCGATCCGGGCGTCCGGTTCCTGGGTGGCTTTTTCGTACAACGCTGCGGCAGATCCCGCATCACCACGCTTTTGCAGGTCGCCGGCCAGTTGCATGTAGCGCTGGTAGCTGCCATCGGAGGCCGGTTGGTGGGCGCAGGAAGCAAGGGTGATGCTGGCAAACAACAACGATGTGCAGGCAAAACGATTTGGCATGAACAGAGCTCTTTCGGCGAATTTTGCAGTGGGCAAAACCAAGGAGTGTTGACCACTCAGACCGGACAGGTTGACCGACGTTTAAGTCATCTTCTTGACATCATCCATAAGAGTGCCCGTTTTTTGTTCGGGGCGTGTCTTCAGGCCGGCGGCGGAGGGCGATTTCATGCATAAGGTGTCGCGGGCGGCGATCGGCGTGGCGCTGATGGTGATCGCGCTTAACCTGCTGGCCGCCAATCAAACGCAAGTCGACGATGCCAACCCGCAGCCGGACTGGTTCGTTCGGCCCTATGCCTATGTGCTGGTCGAGCAGGACGTACGCGCCGCGCTGCAAGAGTTTGGCCAAAACATGGGCCTGAGCGTCGTCATGTCGGACAAGGTACGCGGCAAATCGCGCAGCCGGATACGTGCCGAGTCCGCCGGCGACTTCCTGACGGCGCTGTGCGACTTCAACGGTTTGACGTGGTACTTCGACGGCAATGTGCTTTACCTCTCCGCCGACTCCGAAACCGATACGCGACTCTTCAAAGCCCAGGGCCGGCAGTTGGAGCAGTTGCAGGATTACGTCACCAGCCGGGATGTCTACGGCACGCATATGTCGGTGCGCACCGGACCCGATGGCGATGAGTTGTTCGTTTCCGGGCCGCCGGCCTGGCTGGCCATGATTGAGCAACACTTCGACCAGCAGCTTACGCCGACGCCGACGCCGATGGCGACGACGACTCGCGAGCGCGGCGTGCGTGTGTTCAGGGGCGGTGCAGTGACACAAGAGTGAAAGCACTCGCCTGTAGGCTCCATTAACCGATCGATCTGTCATCAACCCCGTCAAGGAGAACCACCATGTCAGTTACCCCCATCAGCGAAAATACCGCTGTCACTGCTCACTCCGAAGCGCAGTTCAATGCAGCGGTGGACAACGCCAAGAGCGAGCTGAGCGATGAAGAACTCACTGAGGCCCTGATCACTCAGGCCGTCACGATTGGTGGCCAGTTCATCATCATGCCTCGTGCCCAGGAAATCCTGAATGAAGCCCAGTCGGATGATGACGAATAGGCCCACGCCATGACTGTAAGTCTCGGAACAACAGCCACGGCGGCGCTGCCGCCGTCAGGAGGGCAGGTCGATTTGCAGGCCTCCCAGAACTTGTTCGAACACATGACAAACAGCGCCAAGGGCATGCCTGCCGGCGCCAGTCCGCACCAGATTGGCGAAGGCTTGATGGAGCGCCTGAACGGTTTCATCGACCGTTCGCAAAACTTCGCCAAGCGTGCCGATGCGCTGACCAATGGGCCGACGGCTGGCAACGTTGTGGCTCCTCCCGGCACGCAATCGCTCGCGTCACTTCCTGAGGGGGCGGCGGGCGAGTCGGGGAAAAAGGTCGGCGATCAGCAGGTCGACCAGATCGTCCAATCGTTGGGCCGCATGTTCGATTACTCCATTGAAACTCAGATGGTCGTTCGTGGCGCGACGCAGATTTCCGGCGCAGCCAACACGCTCTTGAAAGGTCAATAAAGCCATGTTCCGCCGTTGCCATGCCGTGCGCCTGATGATTGTCCTCGCCTTTGCCTGCATGCTGCAGGGCTGCGATATCGACCTGTACACCAACCTCAGCGAGCGTGAGGCCAATGCCATGGTTGCAGTGCTGCTGCGTGAGGGTGTGCCGGCCTCGCGCAAGGTCCAGGAAAACGGCCAACTCACCGTGGTGGTGGACGAAAAACGCTTTGCCGAGGCCATGAGCCTGCTCGACGAAGCTGGCTTGCCGGGCCAAACCTTTTCCAACATGGGCGCCGTGTTCAAGAGTGGTGGCCTGGTGTCTTCTCCCGTGCAGGAAAGGGCCCAGATGGTCTACGCGCTCAGTGAAGAACTCTCGCACAGCGTCTCGCTGATCGACGGTGTGGTTTCTGCCCGGGTACATGTGGTGCTGCCCGACAATGACCTGCTCAAACGGGTGATTTCCCCGTCGTCGGCTTCAGTGCTGGTGCGCTACGACCCCAATACCGACATCAACCCCCTGATCCCGCAGATCAAAACCCTGGTGGCCAACGGCATCTCCGGCTTGAGCTACGAAGGGGTGTCGGTCACGGTAATCAAGGCCGCCACCGGCAGCGGCCGGGCCAACGCACAGCCGCGCCTGGCCAGCTTCCTGGGCATATGGATGCTCGAAGACAACCTGCCCCGTGCCCGGATGCTGTTCGGCGTCCTGCTGCTGGCCGCGCTGTCGATGGTCGGTGTGTTGGGCTGGCAGTACTGGCAACGACGCGCCTCCCGCGCCTTGTATGAGCTGGAGGACGTGAAATGAGTGCCGCCGCTTTGCCGCAGTGGCAAAACCTGCTCGAGCAGCCGCTGGATTTCGTCGGCACGCAGCCTCTTGCGGCGTGCTTCCCCGAGACCTCCGGCAGTGCGCTAAGCGCATTGCGCAAACAGCCGCGCTTCCAGGCGCGATTGATACGCTTGTTGCTCAGCCGTCATGAGCTGCAGGCTCCCGGTAGCCTGCCACTGCCCGATGTCGACGATCTACCGGTTCTGATGCTGCCTCCCGAGGCCTTCAAGCGCCTGCCGCGTCTGTGTGGCGCGATTTTGCATAGCACCACCCTGAGTCGCGAGATCCGTGGCGATGTGGTCAACCAGTTGCGCTATTTGCTGGGCAGTGATGTGTTTGCCCTGGCCCTGGCAAACCGTGCCCTGGGCAGCGGTGCCGACTTGCTGCGCCAGCCGGTCGAACTGCTTGAAGCCATCGACCATGATGGCGCCCGCTGCATCACCGCTTGGCTGAGCGCCCAGCCAGCGCCACTTCGGCCCTGGCTGCGCCTGCGTTTTGCCGAGCTGCCAGTTGAGAGCGGACCGGTAAGTGCCACACCTGTGGCCAATGCCTTGGCCATCGTGCGCAGCGCCGCCTCGAACCTTCCACAGCTTGAGGAGCAGGGGACCCGATGAGCGAGCTTCCGACCCGTCCTGCCGCCCGTATTCTGCGTGCCGAACAGGCAGACCTGTGGATAGACGGCTACGCCTTCCTGCAGGCTGCCCGTGACGAGGCTGAGGCCATCAGGCAAGACAGTGAGCAGTGGCTGCAACAAGCCCATGCCGAAGGCTTTGAAAGCGGGCGCCGGGAGGGTGCCGAACAGGTCAGCGCACTGCTGGGCGAAACGTCGTTGAGGATCGATGCCTGGCTGGCCGGGCTGGAAACGTCCCTGGCCGATCTGGCGCTGGGCATTGTGCGCGAAATACTCGATGACATGGACGATGCCGAGCGCGTGATGCGTTGCGCCCGCAAGGCATTGGGGGCGTTCCGCCAGGATCAGGCCCTGACCCTGTTCGTCTCCCGTCAGGACGCCGAAGCGGTGCGTCAGCAACTCAAACTGCAAGAGGACGGCTTGCCGACGATTGCCGTGGAACCGGACGATCGGTTGCAAGGTGGTCAGGCACGGCTGAGCAGTCCGGTGGGTTCAGTGGAGCTGGGGCTTGAAGCCCAGTTGCTCAACCTGCGCCGCAACCTGCTGCCGTTTGCCGACGAGGCACAGCCATGATCACGATCCCCCACGACCTGCTGCCGCGCCTGACCGAACGTCTGGCCAATGCCCGACCGCGCCCCATGAAGGGCACCATCCGCAGTATCCGCGGAGTGCTGCTGCGCGCTAGCGTCGCCGGTGTGCACATCGGTGAACTGTGCCAGTTGCGCGAACCCGGCAGCGGCCGCAGCCTGGCTGCCGAAGTCATTGGTTTTGAAGATGACGAAGCGATCCTTTCGCCCATCGGTTCGATGGACGGCCTGTCGACCCGCACCGAAATCATCGCCACCGGCGAGACCCTGGGGGTAAGCGTCGGCGATGCGCAGCTGGGCCGGGTGATCAGCCCCATGGGCGAATTTCTCGATGGCAGCCCGCCGCTGGGCGTGTTGCAGCGTTACCCCTTGCATGCCGAGCCTCCAGCGCCGTTCAGCCGCCAACTGATTGCCCACCCGATGTCCTTGGGGGTGCGCAGCATCGACGGCCTGCTGACCTTGGCCCAGGGCCAGCGCATGGGCATCTTCGGTGAACCGGGAGTGGGTAAGTCTTCGCTGCTGGCGAGCATCGTGCGCAATACCAGTGCAGATGTCATCGTGATCGCCCTGATCGGTGAGCGCGGCCGTGAAGTGCGCGAGCTGCTCGATGTGCAGTTGGGCGCCGAGGCCCGGGCGCGTACCGTGGCCGTGGTCGCCACCTCCGACCGTCCGGCTGCCGAGCGGGTACGCGCCGCCTTTGTTGCCACTGCGCTGGCCGAATATCACCGCGACCAGGGCCGCAACGTGCTGCTGTTGATGGATAGCCTGACCCGCTTTGCCCGGGCCCAGCGTGAAATCGGCCTGGCGGTGGGCGAGCCGCCGACCCGTCGCGGTTACCCACCCTCCTTTTTCTCCGCCTTGCCGCGCCTGCTTGAACGCGCCGGCCCCGGCGAGACCGGCAGCATCACCGGGTTGTATACCGTGCTCACAGAAGGCGATGCCTCGATGGACCCGGTGGCTGAAGAAACCCGCTCAATCCTCGACGGGCACATCGTGCTCAGCGCCGAACTTGCGCAACGCAACTTTTTCCCGGCGGTGGATGTGCTGCAAAGCCGTAGCCGGTTGATGGACCAGGTGTGTGGCGACGAGCAACGCCACCTGGCCATGCGCATGCGCGAGCTGATGGCGCGGCGCAACGAGATCGAAATGCTCATCCGGGTCGGCGAATACGCCGCCGGGAGCGACCCACTGGCCGACGAGGCGATTGAGCGGCATGACGCCATTGAAGCGTTCTTGCGCCAAGGGGCCAACGAGCCAAGCAACCCCAACGAAACCCTGCAACACATGCGCAGGGTGATGGCATGACAACCATGGAGGTCTTATGAAAACCAGTGACATGCGTAGCCTTCAAGCGTTGCGCAAGTTGCGTGAGCAACGTGCGTCCAGCCAACTGGTCGCTCAGCAGCGACGCTGCCGGCAGACCAACGTGGCGCTGGATGACGCCAAGGAAAACCTGCGCCTGCATCGTGAGGCCCTGGCCCGTGAAGCCGAGCGCATCTACGGCTCGATCAGCGAAGGCATGTCGATCAGCGACTGGCGTATGGCCCAGGAGCATCTGGAGGAGCTGTACGAGGGCGGACAGCGAAAGCTGGAAGTGAGCGTCAGTGAAGTGGCGCGCACCCTGGAAATCCACGAGCACGAGCGCGAAGTGTTTCGGGTTGCCCATGTGGCTCGACAGCGCCAGGCGCAAGCCTGCGACACCTTGCTCGAAGGCCGCGAGCGCGTCGAGCGCCTTGTCGACGAACACCGTTTGGAGGCCGACGAAATTCCTCGCGCTGCTATCGGAGGCCGTGCGTGAGCTGTCACCAGGACCCACTCTGGACACCCTTTGCCGAACAATTGACGCCTGTCGACCCCCAATGGGTGGACCTGCACAATCGCCTGCATCGTAGCCGCGAAACCTGGAAGGGAGAATGCGCAGGCCAGGTGATTGGCGTGCGCTGGGGCTCCGTTGCCGAACCTGACGTCACGGCAGTTGAGCTGTTGCTGGGGCTGGGCGAGGAGGGCGACGCGTCGGCCATCAGGCTGCACCTGCCAGCGCAGGCGCTGCACGCCCTGGGTGTGCCCGTTGCCTTGGACTTTCAAACCTTGCCTGGCGCGATGCTGCTGGAGCTGGCCCTGCTGAGTCTGATCGAACCGTTGGAGCGCCTGACCGGGCAATCGATGCGTTTCATTGACCACGCCGACCCGGTTCACGCCGCCCTGGCCGCGCAACCTTGCCCGTTGCGCCTGGTCACCCAAGTCCAGCTCGACGGCTCGTCCATGCTCGTTGTGCTGCACTTGAGTGCCAACGCTGGCGAGCAGGTCGCGCAGTGGCTCGATCGGTATGCACCGCCGGCTCCCCATGCGCTAACAGACCTGCTCCTGTGGCTGGCGGTCGAGGCCGGCGAAGCCGAGCTGAGTGTCGGCGAGCTGCGCAGCCTCAATCCGGGCGATGTGGTGATGCTCGATCCTTGGCCCATGGGCCAGGTGCGGCTGGTGGTGAACCATCGTCTGCACGCCCGGGCCGGCCAGGACGGCACCAGGCTGACACTGCTTGAAACACCGATGAGCATCAATCTTTCCAAGGAATTTTCTGTGAACGAAGCACCCACCATGAGTGAAACCGCTGACGGGCGAAACCTGGATTCGCGCTTGGACGAACTGCCACTGAAAATGGTTTGCCAGGCCGGCAGTGTCGAGTTGACCCTGGCGCAGCTGCGCGAACTGGGGGAGGGCAGCCTGCTGTCGTTCACCGAGCAACGCCAGGACAGCGTCGACCTGATGATAAACGGGCGTCGCGTCGGCCAGGGGCAATTGGTCAGGATTGGTCCAGGCCTGGGCGTGCGCGTGTTGAGCATCGCCGCGTCATGAATGGCTACCAGCCCAACCTGATTGAAATCATTGTGGTCGTCGCCACCATCGGTCTTATTCCGCTGGCAGTGGTGACCCTGACCGGTTTCATGAAAATCTCCGTGGTGCTGTTCCTGATTCGCAACGCCCTGGGCGTGCAACAGACACCGCCCAACATGGTGCTGTACGGCATCGCCCTGATCCTGTCGGTCTACGTCACCACGCCGTTGCTGGGCGACATGTACCGGCAGGTGCAGGGCCGTGATCTCAACATCGAGAGCATCGAGCAACTTACTGCCTTCGGGGACGCACTGAGGCCGCCATTGCAGGCGCACCTTTCGCGTTTCGCCAACGAAAGCGAGCGTGGTTTTTTCATCCAGGCCACGGAGACCATCTGGTCTCCTGAAGCCCGGGCCGATCTGCGCGACGATGACTTGGTGGTGCTGGTGCCGGCGTTCGTCAGCTCCGAACTGACCCGGGCGTTCGAAATCGGTTTTCTGCTGTACGTTCCCTTTCTGGTGGTGGATTTGCTGGTGGCGAACGTATTGATGGCCATGGGCATGTCCATGGTTTCACCTACGCTGATTTCCATACCGCTGAAGCTCTTTCTGTTCGTCGCCTTGAGCGGCTGGTCGCGCTTGATGCATGGCCTGATTCTTAGCTATGGGGGCACCTGATGGGCCAGGATGTATTTCTTTCGTTGATGAATCAGGCGCTGATGACGGTGCTGCTGTTGTCCGCCCCGGCACTGGCTGTTGCGATCATCGTCGGCCTGGGAGTGGGGTTGCTGCAGGCACTCACCCAGATCCAGGACCAGACCCTGCCGCAGGCGGTCAAGCTGGTGGCGGTGCTGCTGACGATCGTGTTCGTGGGGCCGTTGCTGGCGAGCCAGGTGGTGGAACTGGGTAATCAGGTGCTGGACAACTTCCCGTTGTGGACGCGCTGAATGGCATGAATATCGAGCTTGCCAACCAGTTCATCGAAGTCGCCTATCCGGTCATCAGCTCGGCGGCACTGTCCGCCAGCCGCGCCATGGGCGTGGTGGTGATTACCCCAGCCTTCAACCGCCTGGGCCTGACCGGCATGATCCGCAGTTGCGTCGCGGTGTCCATTGCCATCCCCATGTTTGTTCCGGTGTATGGCGCTTTCACTGCACTGCCAGAACATGGTGGGTTCTTCCTGGCCGGCCTACTGATCAAGGAATTCCTGATCGGTATCCTCATCGGACTGCTGTTCGGCATCCCGTTCTGGGCGGCGGAAGTGGCCGGCGAGTTGGTCGATCTGCAACGCGGTTCGACCATGGCCCAGTTGGTGGATCCCTTGTCATCGGGCGAGTCCAGTGTCATGGCCACCTTGCTGACGGTGATGTTGATCGCCCTGTTCTTCATGTCCAGCGGGTTCATCATGATGGTCGACGGCTATTACCACAGCTACCTGTTATGGCCGGTGACCGAGTTCACACCGTTGTTTGCCAGTTCGGCGTTGATGGCGGTGTTGCGGATTCTCGACCAGGTGACCCGCATCGGCGTGATCATGGTCGGGCCGCTGATCATCTGCATGCTGGTCACTGACCTGATGCTCGCTTACCTGTCGCGCATGGCGCCCAACCTGCACATTTTCGATCTGTCGCTGCCGGTGAAAAATATGTTCTTCACTGTATTGATGGTGGTCTACATCAGCTTCCTGATTCCGGTGATGATCGAGCAACTCGGCGAATTCCGCGGTACGGTGGAGCTCCTGAAGACGCTGGCCGATTCGGTATGACTTCCCTGTTTCGGGCGAAGCGTCCATGAGCGATAGCAGCGAAGAGAAATCACAGCCGGCCACCAGCAAGAAGCTCAGCGAGGCGCGCAAGAAAGGCCAGGTGTCCAAGAGTCAGGACCTGGTCTCCGGCATGGTCATCCTGTTTTGCACGCTCTGTATCTCGATCATGGTGCCCAAGGCCCAGGCACAGATCACCGCGTTGCTGGACCTGATCGCGCTGATCTACATCGAACCTTTTCACACCGCCTGGCCACGGGTGCTGGACATCGCCGGGCAGTTGCTCATCAACCTCACCCTGCCGGTGGTGGCCGTGACGGTGGGGGCGGTGATCCTGACCAACATCATCAGCATGCGCGGCGTGGTGTTCTCGGTCGAACCCCTCAAACCGGACATCAAACGTATCAATCCGATCGATGGCTTCAAGCGCATTTTTTCGATGCGCAGTTTCGTTGAATTTCTCAAGGGCGTGATCAAGGTCGTACTGCTGGGGCTGGCGTTCTACGTGATCGGGCGTGGGGCGTTGCAGGCGCTGATGGAGTCGTCGCGCTGCGGCGCCGGCTGCATCGAATCAACTTTCTACCTGGTACTCAAGCCTCTGGTGTTCACCGTGCTGGCTGCCTTTCTGCTGGTCGGGGCGGCAGACGTGATGATGCAGCGCTGGCTGTTTGGCCGTGACATGAAAATGACCCGCAGCGAACAGAAGCGTGAGCGCAAGGACAGTGACGGCGATCCGGTGATCAAGCAGGAGCGCCAGCGCCAACGTCGGGAAATGCAAGCCCTGGCCACCAAGCTGGGCGTGGGGCGTGCATCGTTGATGGTCGGCTCCGACCCTGGTTGGGTGGTGGGTATACGTTATGTACGCGGCGAAACTCCGGTACCGGTGGTGGTGTGCAAGGCCGAGCGCGAGGACGCGGCGCAGTTGCTTGCGCAGGCCCGGGGCCTGGGGATTGCCCATAGCCTCGATACCGTCCTGGCCAAGGACATCGCCCGACGGGCAGTGCCGGGGGACCCTGTGCCGGATAACACCTTCCAGGCAGTGGCGGATATCCTGGTGGCCGCTCGGTTGATTTGAGCGTACCTGCTGGTGAGTGCCTCACAAATGGACGGAGCGAGTTTGAAAGTCCCTGTAAACCGGCATGACGTTTGGTCGTCCAACTGCTCTCCCGATCTATCGGGTCTTTTGCGCGTTTAAGGTTGCGATTCGAGCCGAGTCATTCCCCTGCAATGTTCAATGGTCAAAGTTGATTCCTCTAGCGCTATCGGCGCCATTGTCAGGAGGACGTCCCCTTGCGAATCGACAGCAATGCCCGCCCCACAGATAGCCAATCCCCTGATTTTGAAGCGGGTCAGCGCTTTGAGAAAATGCTTGGCGCGGCCCGCATGCAAATCAGCGATAAAAAGCCTGACCCACGCGGTGCGGCAGACAAAGAAGTTTTGCCGTCCCTGCCTGAGAGCGTGCTCTTGGCGTTGCGAGAAGCGGGCGGCGCCATCGCAGAAACGCTGAAGCAGTCAGATGGACGTACGTTACGCAACGACGAAACCGTACCGCTCCAGGATCTCGAGATTTTCATGGGGTGGTGGGTGGATGGCGAGGTGACGGCGTACTCCGCGCGAGACGAAGGGGGCAATGAATTCACCATCAGCAAAGAGGCGACGCCTGATTACTTCGCCAAGGTTGATGCGTTGCAAAAAGGTAACGACGAAGGCTTTTTGTTGCGCGCAGATGGCGCACTTCTATCAGCAGAAACACTGGCGAGCGCAGAAATTTTGCCCCCGGATGAACACACAGGCTTTATCCGCCTGACGATCAATGGCGAAAAGATCCATGTCTCGAAGGACGTGACGCCCGACCTCTACAACCAGGTGGTCTGGAAACAGGAAGGCTACCAGAGCAAGTTTTACGAGCAGAACAGCGAGATCATCGACACGATCCGTGATCGATGGGACGACTGGAACGCCTCCGACAGCATTGTCAGTGACAAGGATTTGAGGAAGTACGCTGCCGATGAAAATCGAAGCGCAGAAGATCGCGAGGCGGCGCAGTTCCTGCTCGATAACAAAGGATTTTTTGACCTGCTTGATACCAAGGCACACAACAACAAGGCCGACGGCAAAATCAGCAGTAACGACCTGAATGCATGGCTACGACCTGTTGCTGTCAAAGCCGAAGACATCGGCGCCTATAACGACTTTCTGAAAGCCTCCCCGAATGCTGACGCGACCTCCCTGGAACTTGCGAAGCATTCGGCGCTGCTGCTGGAGAACTTCGACGAGATCAGCGATCGGACGGAGAGCGGTAAATACCTGACGCGTGAGTCCTTGCAGAAGTACCTGGATGAAAACCCGAACATCAGCGATGACTTGAAGCAAGCCCTGACTTTTTGGTCGCAGACGGGGGCGTTCGAAACGCTTGAAACCAGTGGGAAACCATTGGAGAGCAAACCCGATGGCGCGCTCGACAAGCGCGACATCCAGAATTGGTTGAAGGCCTCCAGCCCCAAAACCGCTGGAGACGCTCTGCTGTTCATCAACCAGGTAGCGAATGCCAGTGGGGTCTCCGGCATTGATACCGGTGACCTGGGCAAGGACGTCTTTGAAAACCCTGGCAACTATTCCGCCGAACAGCGGGCTGCGGTGTTACAGGATCTGCTCAAGGCGCGACAGTTGATCATCGACGGTGCGGCTGCCGGTCTGTGGAGTGATGACTACGGTAAGGTGTCCATCGCCAACGCTGTGCGCAGCCATCCAGATCCCAACAAGCTGCTTGCCGATGTCAACAGCCACATTGAGCAGCTACAAAGTGATCCCGAGGTGGTCAAATTTCTTAATGAAACCACCTCGACGCAGATGGCCAATCTATTTGAGGCAGTTCCTGGGTTAAAGGACTCGGTGCAAAAAAACTACGATGACATCAAGTCCGGTGCAGCTCTTGATGCGCTATGGGAAAAGCATACGAAAGACGGCAGCACCGACCAACAGGCGGTGCTGGCCGAATACTTCTCGACGGCAACGCTTTATCAGGAAGCGCTCGGCATCAATGATCGGGCAGAAATTCAGAAGGGGCTCGCTGCCTCTCAGCATGCCCAGGCGTTCCAGGATTATTACGAGCAGTCGCTTGCTTCCGGGACGCGACTGGAAGAACTGATGAAAACGGGCACCTTCGAAGAAGCGGTCGGCACCTTCTCCGCGGAGGTCGCGCTCTACAACGCGGCGCTGGATCCCAGCGTCACCGCAGGTTTAGACCCGCAGTTGAACGACAATTTCAGCCGGATCGGGCGCGACAACGCCATGAAAGACGGCACTTTCGAGGATGTCAAGCAAGCCCTGGGTATCAATGGCGGTGACGAGCTTGACGAGGCAAAAGTCAGGACGATGGCCGAGACGCTTATCCAGTCCAATCCAGAACTCGTGACCAATCCGGATGGCACCGTCGCAACGGCTGATCAGATCGTCGCGGGTGTCCGTTCGAATTGGGACATCCTGCGCCAAGGCACAAAGTCGCTTGCGGAATTGAAGTCGTCCTGGCTCAACCCCGACCTCAAGAACTTGTCTGACAAAGGGGGACTGCATGGCGTTAGCGGCATCTTCATGGCTGGCGTGACGATCGCCAAAGGCGCTCAGAATGGCGCAAACCTGACCGAACGAAACATCATAGACATCACCACCGGATCGGTCATGACGACGACCCTGCTCACCGAGGGTGGTGCCAAGAACCTGAAAAGCTACCTGAAAAACAAAGGAAACATTGATCTTGATCCGAAAATCAGAGCCTTTTTCGACGACCCCATAAAATCTCTCACTGGCACTGCCGACAAGTTTGAAAGCGGTGCCAAGGGTATCGGCGGTTTGGCCGGCATGGTTGCGGGTGCGTACGGAATCTTTGATGGCGTTCAGTCGATTCGCAAGGGCGACCCCGTCAGTGGTGGTATCAGCATCACTTCAGGCGCACTGGCGTCATTGTCAGGCCTGGCATCAGCGATTGAGGGCGGCGCAGGCCTTTTTGGCCATCTGGCAGTCAGGGCGGCGATGGCCCCGCTGGCTGGAGTCCTAGGCACCGTGGCGGCAGGCGTCGGCGCGGTTGCCCTGTTGCTTCCGGGCCTTATTGCGGAGGGCAAACGGCAGACTCAGCAAGACCACTTCGGCGACCTGCTTGGCGACTATCTGACACAGTACGAAATCGATGGCGTGGAGGGCGGTGATTTCAGTGACGTTCCCGACGAGGACTGGCCGCAAACCGATTGAGGGCTGTGCTGGCTTGCGGTAATTCGCGGCATGATCGAGGCATCAGCGATGCGCAGTTTATCGATGCCATATACGCGCAGTTGATGGTCGACCACCGATATCGTGTCTCGGCCCATTTTCGCGGAGCAGGACTGGTGCCAGGGGGCGTGGGCGCGCCTTTACCTTGTTCGCCGCTGGTTTGCCCGGTCTCTGGCGCGAAGGCGGCGACATACACCAGCGCGCTGACCTTCGGATCGCTACCGGCCTCGGTAATCACGGTGCCATCCCAAGAGTGCCCGACTAGAACCACCTTGCCCTGCTGGTTGTTCAAGGCGCGGCGCGTCGCGGCAACATCGTCGGCAAGCGAGGTGAGCGGGTTTTGCACAACCGTAACGGCCACCCCCTTGGGCTTGGAGCAGTGGCACCGCTTTGGCCCAATCGGAGCCGTCGGCGAACGTGCCGTGTACGATCACCACGGAGGGCGTTGTATCCTGCGCGTGACTGGCGCTTGCGGTGAAGGTACCGGCCAGGGCAAAAGCGACGGTAGCGATTTTCGATTTGATTGTTTTCATTGGATGAGCTCCTGTTCGGGAGTTCAAATTCCGCTGACCGGCCTGCGATGTGGGCATCGGTCAATTAGCCGACCCCGGGACATTTTTCATGGATAGTGAGTTGCAACTGGACATCTCCCTGGGTGGGGCACTGGCGACGATCGCCCAGGTCGGTGACCTCAGCATGGGACAACCTCTCGGTCATTCCCGGCGCGTTGCCGCACTGGCGCGGATGCTTGCGCAGGCCCAGCACGGCGACGGTGAGCACCTGAGGGTAGCGGAACAGGTTGCCTTGCTGCGCTGGTCCGGTTGCACCGCCAATGCCGAAGGCTTTGCGGATCTGCTGGGCGACGACGTCGATGGCCGCCGCGCGATGCTCGATTTGACGCTGGGCAATGAGCAAATGAACGCGGTGCATCAGGCAACCCCGCTTGCCGTTGTGCACTGTGAGGTGTCTGGAGCCATTGCCAAAACCCTCCAGCTCGGTGCCACCGTCGAGGCGGGCCTGTGTCGCGTGTTCGAAACCTACGACGGCACTGGCCGGCCGCTGGGTCTGACCCATGAGCACATTCCGGAGGTCGCCTATCAGGTAGTACTTGCAGGTGATCTGGATATTCTCAGTCGTGCACACGGTCTGGATGCGGCGCTACGCTGGATCAGAGAACAGTCGGATCGGCGCTATCCAGCGTCGCTGGTATCGTTGCTTCTGGACAACGCAAAGGACTGGCTGGCGGATCTGGAAACGCTGTGGAAAACCGTTGACCACGGGCATGAGCAGCGTTGCGTCTCACTGACGTTGGTGGGAGACATAATCGACTTGAAGCTGCCGTGGTTGGCAGGGCATTCGCGGCAGGTCGCGCATGTCGCCGTGGAAGCTGCACGCCTGTGGGGGCTGCGTGAACCGACTTTGACAGACATTGGCAAGTCCGCGCTCATCTACGGTCTCGGCCGGGCAGCCGTTTCGAACCACCTGTGGAATACCGCAGGAACGCTGCCATACAGCGCTGCGGAGCGGGTGCGCCTTGTCCCTTACTGGACGCAACAGGCGCTTAGACCTATCACTGAACTGGCTGTGCCCGCAGAGATTGCAGCCCATGCCTATGAACGGCTCAACGGCAGTGGCTATTTTCGAGGCGTGGCGGGTGATGCGCTGAGTGCCGAGCATCGCCTGTTCGCCACATCGGTAGCCTGGGTCGCGCTAAGGGAAGCCAGGCCATGGCGATCGGCTTACGGCGAAGCGGATGCAGCCAGGCTGCTCAAACAGGATGCTGGCAATGGCTTGTTCGACAACGATGTTTGCGAAGCAGTCATTGCCGCCGCAGGTGGCGAGCGGCGGATGCGGCAACCGAAGGCTTCGTTACTCACGACTCGGGAGTGCCGCATCCTGCTGGAGATCAGCCGTGGCGCCAGCAACAAGGAGGTGGCGCGGCTGCTGGACATCAGTCCGAGCACGGTTCGCACGCACATGGAAAGCATCTTTCGCAAACTGGAATGCTCGACCCGGGCAGCCGCTACCTTGAAGGGACTGACACTGGGGTTGATTGCCTGAGCCAGGTCGGGTTGGCTTGAATCAGGCGAGCCCGTCCTGACCGGCTTGACTGGCGCGTGCCAGGTCGATGAATGCCTTGGCTGCCGCGCTGGGGTTGCGGCGGTTCGGGTAGTACAGGCACAGCTTGTCTCTGGGCGGTGTCCAGTCTTCGAGAGTCCGCACGAACTGTCCGGTGCGGATTTCGTTGTGAACGTCCTGCTCCATGAAAAAACCGAGCCCCATGCCTTCCTGCACCGCCACCTTGACCACGCTGGATTCATCCAGCGTAAGCGGCCCGTTCACATCGAGGCGAGTCACTTCCCCGTCCCGCTCGAAATGCCACGGGAAAATCGCTCCATTCGGTAGTCGAACGCGGATGCAGCGATGCTGGAGCAGCTCGGATGGCGCTCGCGGTTTACCGTGTTTTTCGAAGTACGCCGGCGAACCGACCACCGCGTACCGTTGCGGAGGGCCGAGCGGGACGACAATCACGTCGTTCGGAACGAGGCTTGCTGAGCGCACGCCGAAATCGAAGCCGTCAGCCACGATATCCACCAGACGGCCTTCGGTGACGAGGTCGATGTGTACTTTTGGATGCTGCTGCAGGAACTCCATCACCAGTGGCAGGAGCGCCGATCGGGCAGCGCTGGCGAACGCATTGATACGCAGCGTACCCGAGGGCCCGGCGTTATGCGATCGCACTGCATCGAGTGCAGCACGCAGATCCTGCAAGGCTGGCCCCACCTGCTCCAGAAATATCCTGCCGGCTTCGGTGATGGCCACGCTACGGGTCGTGCGATTGAACAGCCGCGATTCGAGGCGGGTTTCCAGTTGCGCGATGGTGTTGCTCAGCGCGGTGGTGGAGACGTCGAGATCGATAGCGGCTTGCCGAAACGAGCCCCTGCGTGCGACCGCTATAACAGCGTCCAGCTCACTGAGGCCTAAACGATCTTGTGGCATGGATTGTCCTGAATTTCGGGATTGGTCATAAAGGTTTGTCCCAGTTGAACAAACTATCCGTCAGGCAGCAAGATCGCTCCAGGACATTCATCCAGGAGATCGGCAAATGACCCTTCAGCTTCCCGACGTCGTGCAGACGTACTTTGCAATCAGCAATGGTGGCGATACAGCGCAACTTGCGAGCTGCTTCCGCTCTGACGCCACGGTTTGCGATGAAAGAAAAACGTACGAAGGAAAGGCTGCCATCGAAGCCTGGCAACAGGAGGCCCGCAGAGCCTTCATCTATCAGGTCCAACCACTGCAAGCCCTGCAAGGGCAGGGCGAGCTGACGGTCATTGCGCGCCTTGTTGGGAATTTCCCCGGTAGCCCGGTTCAACTGAGTTACCTCTTCACACTGGAAGGCGGTCTAATCCGTTCCCTGGAGATCACGCCATGCTGAATCTAGGTTTGACTGGCAAGCGGGTCCTCGTCACCGGTGGCACCAAAGGCATCGGCAAGGCTGTCGTCGAGTTGCTACTGGCCGAGGGTGCGAAGGTCATTACCTCGGCCAGGCAGGTGGACGTGGAAATGCCGGGCGCTCTTCTGATTGCGGCTGATCTTTCGACCCGGGAAGGTTGTGATGTACTGATCGCCGCGATCCAACAGCGGCTGGGTGGCGTGGACATCATGATCCACGTCCTGGGTGGTTCGTCGGCACCCGGCGGCGGTTTTGCTGCGCTGGACGAGGAACAGTGGCAACGAGAGCTCAGCTTGAACCTGTTGCCGGCGGTGCGCCTCGATCGCGCTTTGCTCCCGGGGATGCTGGAGCGCAGGGAAGGGGTCGTCATCCACGTCACCTCCATCCAGAGTCGGCTGCCACTGCCGGAGGCTACAACAGCTTACGCGGCGGCCAAGGCCGCGCTTTCGACGTACAGCAAAAGTTTATCGAAAGAGGTTTCGCCCAGAGGCGTCCGCGTGGTTCGGGTTTCGCCGGGCTGGGTTGAAACCGAAGCGTCGGTCGCATTGGCCGAGCGACTCGCGCAGGAGGCAGGTACTGACTACCAAGGTGGCAAAGAGATCATCATGAAAGCACTTGGGGGTATCCCGCTCGGCCGCCCATCGACGCCTTGCGAAGTTGCTGACCTGATCGGTTTCCTGGCTTCGCCGCGAGCGGCATCTATCACGGGAAGTGAGTTTGTGATCGACGGCGGAACAGTACCAACGGTTTAGCCCGGAGGTAGATCCGACAGGCATAAGCAGGAAGGCCGTGCCATCAAAGGCCGAGCAGGTTGTACCGCCAGCCCATCAGCTTTGGGTATTTTCCGATGTCACAATCTGCAGCGGAATATGCACCCGGTGACGCACAGGATCGAACTGCTGCGCAGTCTGCAATTCCACCAACAGATTCACCAGCGCCGTTGCGGTCTGGCGCGGCTGAGAGTCGATCACCACGTCGACCAAACCCTGAGCCAGGGCTTGGCGTGACAGCTCGGTGGACTCCTGCAAAATGCAGCACAGCGTCGGGCGCTTGGGCAGTTGCGCCAACGCGTTGATGATCCCGTCGCCACCGCCGCCTACCACGCATAACCCGCGCAAATCGTTATGCCGAACCAGCAGGTCGAGGGTTGCTTCTTCGGTGATGTCGCAGTTATCCAGATTGATCAGCGGCTCCAGCGGACGCAACCCAGGTGCGTGTTCGGCCAAGTAACTGTGCAAGCCTTCGACCCGCTCCTGGTGGCCAAGAAAGCGATGGCCACCGAGCAGAATGCCGATGCTGCCTTTGCGCGCGCCACAGGTGCGGGCCAGCAGCCACCCCATCGTGCGCCCGACTACTTGATTGTCCTGGCCGACATAGGGCTCGGCCGCCGCCTCATGAATGCCCGACAGCAGTGCCACCACGGGCACTCCGGCCCCGCGAATCTGGGCAAGGGCGGCGTTGATCAGCGGGTGGGCGAAGCTGACCACCGCCAGGCCGTCGCATTGCACTGCCAACTGTTCGATCTGGGCAATGATGGCGCTGGGGGTGCGATCAAAAACGTATTCGAATTGGCAGGTCAGGTTGGCTCCGGCCTGGCGCTGCGCGGCCTCAGTGATGGCTTGGGCCAGGTTGGCGTAGAACGCCTGGGCGGTGCCCAGCAGCAGGATGCCGAAACGGTACGTGGGGCGACGTTCGAGAATGCGTTGGCCGATCAGCCGCGCGGCAAAATAACCCACGGCTTCGGCGGCCTGAAGCACCTGTTCGGCAGTGGCTGGATTAACCGGGGCGCGAGCGTTGAGCACGCGGTCGACGGTGGCGACACTTAAGCCTGCGTGTTCGGCGACCGTGGCGATGGTGGGGCGTTTATTGTTATTCATGATGAACCTTCAAAGCGTCTTGATAGAAAACTATCAAGCCCCGCAGGAGCTGGATGATAGCTTGATAGGGAATGTATTCAAGCCCTTGAGGGGGTCTTCCACGCTCTCTATATTTTCTTACGCAAAGCACCTGACATCTCACGCTTGCGGAGAACAATAACAATGTCTCAAGACAACACCGCCTCTACTCGGGACTATCGCCTGACCGGCCCTGAAGCCGCACGCGCGGCTGAAAAAGGCCTTGTATCGGCCAGTTGGTACCAGTCGCCCATCTCCCGTCAACGCATGAAGCAACTGATGCAGCGCCGCGACGGTCCGGCCTTGCTCGACACCGCCATCTGGCTGCTGGCCCTGCTGATCACCGGCTTCGGCGGCTACTGGTTCTGGGGCACTTGGGCTTGTGTGCCGTTTTTTCTTGCGTATGGCGTTCTGTACGCCACCGCCTCCAACCCGCGCTGGCATGAAACCGGCCACGGCACAGCTTTCAAGACTCGCTGGATGAATGATGCGCTCTACCAGGTGGCGAGCTTCATGTGCATGTTCGAGCCCCATGTGTGGCGCTGGAGCCATGCCCGGCACCATACCGACACCATCGTCGTCGGCCGCGATCCGGAAATCGTCGAACCGCGTCCACCGAGCTTGTTCATGATGCTGCTGAGCCTGTTCCAGATCCCGTTGCTGCTGAAGACGATGGGGGGCGTGTGCCGGCACGCGGTTGGCAAAATGGATGCCCAGGAACAGACGTTCATCCCTGAGTCCGAATGGCCCAAGGTGTTCCTGGCGGCCCGTATCTGGCTCGTGATTTACGCCGTTATCTTTGGCGCGGCGCTTTACCTGCACAGCTGGTTGCCGCTGATGTATATCGGCCTGCCCATCCTGTATGGCGGCTGGTTGTCCTACCTGTTTGGCCTCACCCAACATGTAGGCCTGGCGGAAGACGTGCTGGACCACCGCAGCAACTGCCGCACCATCTATATGAACCGGGTACTGCGCTTTCTGTACATGAACATGAATTATCACCTTGAGCACCACATGTACCCGATGGTGCCGTACCACGCCCTGGCGCAACTCCATGAAGAGATCCGCCACGACTGCCCGCCGCCTTACGCCAACATAGGTGAGGCCTTCAAGGAAATCATTCCGACCCTCTTGAAGCAGCGCAAGGACCCGACGTATTTCGTGCGACGCCCCGTCGGTAGCTCAAGGCCTGCCACCGAAGCTCATCCACAGGCTGAAGCCACCCTGGGCTGACACCTTCCGGCTGTACCCCGAACAAGAGAAAACGCCATGAACGATCAATGGATCGATGTATGCGCCGTGGGCGAAATCAATGAAGAAGATGTCATTCGCTTCGACCACGGTCCGCATACCTATGCCATCTACCGCTCTGCTGATAACGAGTTTTTTGCCACTGCTGGCCTGTGTACTCACGAGTCGATCCACCTGGCTGACGGCCTGGTGATGGACCACGTCATCGAGTGCCCCAAGCACAACGGGCGCTTTGACTATCGCACCGGCAAAGCCTTGGGGGCGCCAGTGTGCGTCAACCTCAAGACCTTTCCGGTACGGGTCGACGCGGGGCGGGTTCTGCTCGCCATTTCAGCTTGACCGCCAGGAGTGCACGCCATGAATGCTCCACTGATTATCGTCGGCGCCGGCCATGCCGGTGGCCGCGCGGCGCTGACCTTGCGCGAGCAGGGTTATACCGGTCGGCTGATCCTGATCGGCGATGAACTCCATTTGCCGTACGAGCGTCCTCCGCTGTCCAAGGGCTTGCTGCAGGGCACGATGGACCTGGACGATTGCAGCCTGTGGAGGGATAGCCGGCTCACTGAACTGAACATCGAACACCTGGCGGGCAACCCGGTAAAAAGCCTGGATCCGCAGCACCACCGCCTGCAATTGACCGACGGACGTTGGTTGCCCTACAGCCGATTACTGTTGGCGACCGGGGGCAGAGCGCGTCGCTTGTCCCTGGTGCCTGAACCACTGGCCAACGTGCTTTACCTGCGCACCCATGACGAAGCCCTGGCCCTGCGCAGCGCATTGATCCCCGGCACGCGCCTGGTGATCATCGGCGGGGGCTTTATCGGCCTTGAGGTCGCGGCAACGGCCCGAACCTTAGGCTGTCAGGTGACGTTGCTGGAAGCCGGGCCACGACTGGCCGGGCGAGTCTTGCCTGAAGCTGTGTCCCAGGCCTTGTTGGAATTGCATCGGCAACAGGGCGTAGACGTGCGGCTGAACGTAGCGCTTGAAAGGGTACAAGGCATCGAACGCGCTGAGGCGGTGCAACTGGTGGACGGCCAGGTGCTGCCCTGTGACTGGGTGGTAGTCGGTATCGGCATGCAACCCAACGTCGAATTGGCCGCGGCGGCGGGGCTTGAGGTGGGCCAGGGTATTCGAGTCGATGCCCAGTTGCGCACCAGCGCGCCAGACATCTTTGCTGCCGGCGATGTGTGTGAGTTTCGCCTGCACGCCGACGCGTTATTCCAGCGCCAGGAAACCTGGCGCAATGCCGAGACCCAGGGCCGTCACGCGGCATTGAATCTGTTGGGTGGCGAGCTGCCGTTCGAGGGGGTTCCCGGCTTCTGGTCTGATCAGTACGACTGGGGCTTACAGACGGTGGGCGTGATCCCACCGACGCCACCTTCGGCCGTTCGCACCTTGGCAGGCGGTGGTCTGCTGCTGTTCTACCTGGACACCGAGCAACGTTTGCAAGGCGCCTGCGGCTGGGGGCAGGGCAACAGCGTTGCCAAGGACATCAAGTTGTGTGAACGGCTGATTGCCAACCTGACTCCACTCTCTGTGGACGCATTGGCCGACGCCGATGTCTCGCTCAAACATCTGCTAAGGCCCTGACATGCGTGAATTCCTGGTATTTCAGTCCCTGTGGGCCATGCAAGATCACCGTGGTCAATGCGATCTTTGCCTGGAGGCGCAGGTGGAGAAGATTGCCGCTGCTGGCTTCGATGGGGTCACCGACCATTTCTGGGTCGCGCCACAGGCCGAACGTCTGCATGCCGCTGCCAAGGCGCAAGGCCTGCAAATCGAAGGTCAGCTGTTTCCCCGCACCGTGAGTGACTTGGCGCAAGCGCTTGAGGTGGCCTCCCGCTACGGCTGCCACCACCTCACGCTGCAAGCCGACGTCCGGCCGCGCACGCTGGCACAGGCGATCACCCTGATCGAAGGCTGGCAGCGTCTGGCCGAGCAGGTGGACTTTCCGATCCTGCTGGAAACCCACCGCTATCGTCTCACCAGTGACCTGTTGTTCACCCTCGACTTGCTCGCGCAGATGCCCGACCTCAAGTTGTTGGCTGACTTGTCCCATTACGTTGTGGGCCGCGAATTGCCTGAGCCGGCCGCGGTCGAAGACGACGAACAGATTCACACCATCCTACGACACAGTTGGGGCTTTCACGGGCGAGTCGCTAATAGTGAGCAGGTCCAGGTGCCCTTGACCTTTGCCCAGCATCGCCCCTGGTTGGACCGGTTTCTGGGCTGGTGGCGCTACGGAATCAAGGATTGGCTGGCGCGACCGAACACACCCACGAGCCTGTCCTTCACCTGTGAACTTGGCCCGCCACCCTATGCGATCACAGGGAATGATGGGCGCGACATAACGGATCGCTGGGACGAGGCGCTGCTGCTGAAGGGCCTGATGCGGGGTGTTTGGGATGAGTGTCAGCAGGGACAAGGTGCGCCCATTCCTTCAGGGCATGATCGGTAGTTCAATGAGATTCGGGCAGCCTGAGCGAATACCTTCTTCGATAGCTCCTGCAATATCGCCGGCGCGCTCGATCCTGCGGGAAGGGATCCCCATGGAAGAGGCGAGGGCCAGGAAATCGATCGCCGGGTCGCAGAGGTCCATGCCGATGAACCGGTGAGTGCTTGCACTCAGATAGTGCGCCTGGCTACGAGCGTAACTCTTCAAAATATTGTATTCGCCGTTGTTCATGACAACGAACGTGATCGGCAGTAGTTCATGCGCCGCCGTCCAGAGTGCTTGCGGTGAGTACATTGCCGAGCCATCACCGACCAGACAGACTACCGGGCTGCGGTCCAGGCCAAGCGACGTACCGACAGCCGCCGGCATGCCCCAGCCCAGGATGGCGCTGCGGGTAAAAAGATACTGGCGGGCCGAATGAGAGTCCAGGCAGGCACGGACATGAGGAATCGTGGCAGGTGCTTCGTCGACGATCCAGACGTCCGGCCCGATTGCCCGGATAGCCTCGTGGGCAGCCACGAAAGGCGTTGTCACCGGCGTGTTGAATTCGCGACTGACGCGAGCGACGACGTCGGCACGACGTGTATCGCGTTCTTGGCCTGCGACGTTTCGCAGCGTTGCGATTGCCTCGCTGTGTGGGACCAATTTCTTGTCCAGTATCGGCAACAGCGTTTGCAAGGAGAGTCTTAAATCTCCGATCAGCCCTAGCGCTGTCTCGTGGACTCTGCCTAATTGGTGTCCATCGCCGGTCAATTGGATAAGGCGACAGTGAGAGGGAATAGCGGGGCCCTGGGAATATTGATAGCTGATCAACGAATGGCCGCCGAGCAGGAAGACTGCGTCGAAGTCAGAGAACGTCTCTCTGATATCGGAAGCCTTCGCAGGCAGCGTTCCCCGCCACTGCGGATGAGCCGTCGGAAACGGAATATGCCCGGGCCAGGATGGCCCGTAGACCGGCGCGCCGAGTGCTTCGGCGAGCTTCACGGCTTCAACTTCCGCGCTCGACTGGAACACTTCCTCTCCAACGATAATCGCCAGACAACCGGGGGTAATTGCCGCTAAGGCAGCGGCCAATTCCTCAATCGCCCCGGTCACGGCACCGCGCTCGATTCGCGATGGCGGGCCGGCCGTTACATCCGTGTGTTGCTCCATCACGTTTATCGGCAGGGAAAGGAAAACCGGGCCGGCCGGCCCCGTGCGACAGTCCTGAAACGCACGACGCAGCAGCATCGGGATGTGTTCGGGATGATGAATTTCTTCCGCCCATTTGACGCTCGGTCGGGCGAGAGCGACGAGGTCTCCGTGGAGCAGCGGGTCGGTCACGCCATGTCGCGTGTCTTGTTGGCCCGCCGTGACGACAAGCGGCGTATTCGCCATCTTCGCGTTGAGAATTGCGCCCATTGCATTGCCGAGTCCACCGGCCGTATGGAGGTTGACGAAGCCGGGGCGACCGGATGCCTGTGCATAACCGTCGGCCATCGCTACGACTGAGGCCTCTTGGAGTCCGAGGATGTATTGGATGTCTGAGGCGCCTGAGAGGGCGTCGAGCAAAGGCAGTTCGGTTGTCCCCGGATTGCCGAAGACGTAACGTACCCCCTCGCTGCGAAGCACTTCTACGAACAGGTCCGCGCCGCGTTGCCCGCGGCTGTTGAAAAAAACATTGGATCCTGAAGGCATGGCGCAGAACCTCATCTGATCTGGAAGCTTTAATTTAGCTGGTTTGCTGTGGCGACGGTTAGCTGGCTCCGGACCGAACCGTTACCCGTGGCCTTCAAAATCGCATTGCACAAGGCCCGGGCGACAGGTGCGTAACTGGTCTGGCTGGGCTGGCCGGCTTCGGGAGCCCCGGTGGGATTGATCAGGTGCACCGCGATCTGTCCTGGCAGCCATGAGACGAGTGGCCAACGGGTGCGATAGGCAGGTTTAGGCCGGGTATCTCCGAGGGTCGGCTCAAAATCGCAGGATGTCACGAACGCTATCCCTATCAGGCAAGCGCCTTCGAGCTGCGAGCGCACGCGACCAGGATTTTTCAAGAAACCCAAGTCCGCGACAACGACCGCGTCATGAATGATCAAGCGGCCTTCGTCGCTCACTTCGATATCGAGAACGACCGCCATGCAGGTCTGCGCGTCATAGTGGGCAGCGATGCCTTGCGCCCGACCATGTCTTGGGGGCTTGCCCCAATGAGCTTTCTTTGCCGCTTCGGTGATGACGCTCTGCATTCGATGGCCGTCGACGCTTGATGAGTGCCGAGTGCCATCGTTCACCGTCGATGCCAGATCAATCAGCGAAAGCAGATAGTCCCTGTGATCCAGCTTGCAGGTTCGCACCTGCGCGGCCATGAATCGCTGTTCGGCGAACAGGCGGAGCAACAGGCCTTTTCTGTCCAGATTGCTGTCGAGCGTCGATTGCCAAGTAAATGGATCAAGAGCACTAGCGTGCGCATCAGGATGGCTCATTGCGTTTCTCCTTCCGGCGGATGGCAAGAGGTCCAGCTAAAGCGATGTGTCCTTGGTGCCTGTAACGCTGGCACCGTAGGGCAGTCATTGGGGGTACTTTAGGGGCAAGGATCTGACGTCAGAGTGACCGGAGGCTGACAGGAACATGTCAGGCGTTGGGCTGGTCGGCTTTGGTCCAAGCGTCGTTAGGAAACGCACGATAGACGTGCACCGGCGTCCCGGGTTCACGCACCAGGTCGATGTTAGTTCATGGATTTCTGAACTAACTATTTGCTACAGCCTATTCAATCATTTGTCACGATGGCCTTAGGATCCTCCACACGGGACCGCCGCCATCAGAGCAGCAGCCCGCAGCAGCCCCTTTTCGACTGCCCAGCAACGCCACCAGCCCAATCCGCCAGTGGCCCGACGCAGTCGAGAGGAATGCATGAAGCTAGAGATTTTCCGTACTTTATGGGGCTATACCGCCGGCCATTCATCCGCCCTGGATGAACTGCTCGCCGCCGGTTTTGATGGGATCGAAGCACGCCTGCCACTGCAGGCCAATGAGCGTGGCGAGTTCGGCGCTTTCCTGCGCAGCAATCACGTCCCCTACATTTGTACCCTGTTTAGTGCTTACGATGTCTTGCCTGATCAGCGCGCCACGCCTGCCCAGCACTTGGTCGACATCGATTGTAAGCTCGGCTGGGCCTCGGAGCTGACACCCCGTTTCGTCAATCTGCTTGCAGGCAATGATCGCTGGCCTCTGGCGCAGCAGGTCGAGTTCTTCGGTCAGGCCCTGGAGCTGGCCGCCAGGCATGGGGTGTTCTGCAGTTTCGAGACTCACCGCGCCCGCTCCCTGTATAGCCCTTGGGTGACTCTGGAACTGATTTGCCAACTGCCGGAACTGCGTTTCACCAGTGACATCAGCCATTGGGTGGTGTGCTGTGAGCGGTTACTGGACGACCCGGCCGACGATCTGTCGTCCTTCGTCGAGCGCGTTCATCACATTCAAGCTCGGGTCGGTTATGACCAGGGCCCGCAAGTTCCCCATCCCGCCGCCCCGGAATATGCCCGTGAACTGGTGTTTCACCAGCGCCACTGGGAGGCGGTCTGGGCTTCTCAATTTCAGCGCGGCTATGCAGTCAGCACCCTGACCCCGGAGTTCGGTGCCGACGGGTATCTGCATCACTTGCCCTTCACCAACATGCCAGTGGCCGATCTCTGGACCTTGAACCAGTGGATGGCGCGAACCGAGCGCGAACACTTCAACCGTTTTACCTGTGAAGGAGCCCACCATGAATAAGACTTCGCTGACCCAGGCCAACTTCAATCGCATTCCGGTGGTGAACATCGCCGGCCTCTTCAGTATCGAACTGGAGCATCGCCTTGCCGTGGCCGAGCAACTGGGTCGTGCCGCCAGCGATGTGGGGTTTCTGTACATCACCGGACACGGTATTGATCCGGCACTGATCGAGGGCCTGCGCCAGGCGAGCGAGGATTATTTCGCGCAGCCCCTGGAGACCAAGATGCGCCATTACATTGGTGCCTCGGAAAGCCACAAGGGCTTCGTGCCCGAAGGTGAGGAGGTGTACTCCAAGGGCAAGCCGGACCACAAAGAGGCCTTCGACATCGGTTTCGAAGTGCCGGTGGACGATCCGCTATTCCTGAGTCGAACGCCGCTGCTGGGCCCGAACCACTGGCCCGACGTGCCGGGTTTTCAGGCTGCAGTACAAAATTACTATCAGGCCGTGTTTGCCCTGGGCCGCCGACTGTTCGATGGCTTCGCCCTGGCCCTGGGCCTGGAAGAGGGCTACTTCGACGCACTGGTCACCCGGCCGCCTTCCAAGCTGCGGCTGATCCATTACCCCTTCGACGCCACTGCTGTGGATGCTCCCGGCATCGGCGCGCATACCGACTACGAGTGCTTCACCATCCTGCACGCCGATCAGCCGGGGTTGGAGGTGTTAAACGACCAGGATCAGTGGATCGATGCACCGCCAATGCCCGATGCGTTTGTGGTGAACATCGGCGACATGCTGGAAGTCATGACCGCTGGGACCTTTGTGGCCACCGCTCACCGAGTGCGCAAGGTGGCTCAGGAGCGCTATAGCTTCCCGCTGTTTTACGCCTGCGACTACCACACGCTGATCAAGCCGTTGCCGGCATTCATCAATGACGCTCAGGTCTACGAGGCGTTGACGATTGGTGAACACATGTGGAGTCAAGCCCTGCAGACCTATCAATACCTGCGCAAACGCGTCGAGAACGGCGAGCTTGAACTGCCGTCCCGAGCCCGCAAGCCATCGAGCTTCGGTCGCCTGAAAAACACTGCCACTCATTCCTAAAAAAACCAACGGAGCTTCCCAACATGAAAACCCCCTACGCCTTGACCCGACTGAGTCTGCTCGCCGCTAGTCTGTTCTGTGCCAGTGCCGCCTTCGCCAGCACCGCGACCCCGGGTGTATTGAAGGTCGGTATGGAAATCACCTACCCACCGTTCGAGTCCTATGACGCGAACAAGAATGTGGTCGGCTCCGACCCGGAGTTGGCCCATTCCCTGGCCAAGGCAATGGGCGTCAAGGCCAACTTCGTCGATACCAAGTTTCCCAATCTGCTCAACGGCCTCAACGCCGGGCACTACGACGCAATCATCTCCGGCATGTACATCACCCCGGAGCGCCAGGCCCAGGCCCGGACCATTGCTTATGCCAACACCGGCGCGGCGATCATGGTGCCCAAGGGCAGTGAGTTGAACCCGCAGGTTCCTGAAGACCTGTGTGGCCTGAAAATCGGGCTGGAGCAGGGCACCACCTGGGTCGGCAAGTTCCGTCAGTTGTCCAGCGACTACTGCGTCCCGAACAACAAGGGCGCCATCACCGTCAGTGAGTTTCCCTCGGCACCCGAGGTGACGCAGGCGCTGCTGTCAAAGAACATCCAGGCTCAAGTGGAAATTGCCGGCGCCGCGCACATGATCGCTCAGCGTACCAACGGCCGTGTGATCGTCAGCTCGCAGAAGTTGGTTTACCCGCAAACTTTGGGCATCTACGTCAAGAAAGACGCCGACGCGACCTATCAGGCGCTGGTCAAGGCGTTGGCTGAGAGTAAGGCCAACGGTGAGTACGCCGCCATTCTCAAGGCGTATGACCTGGAACCGGTCTCTGAGTAATGCCTGAAACCGCGCCCTCGATCGGGGGCGCGGCTTGCGCGAGGTGTCTATGCAATTCGATTGGGCTTACTTTTTTTCGCTGTTCTCCATGGCTGACTTCTGGGCGGCGAGTCTGACCGTCATCGAACTGAGCACCCTGGCCTGGTTTCTGGGCATGCTGCTGGGTTTCGTCCTGGCATCGGCCAAACTGTCGAGCGTGCGTTGGCTGCGCATACCCGCATCACTCTACATCTGGTTCTTTCGCAGCATTCCGCTGCTGGTGCTGGTGGTCTTCGTCTACAACCTGCCGCAGTTGCTGCCCGGTGCCGGGCCGGTGCTGTCGGTGCCATTTTATTCCGGCCTGTTGGCGCTGGTGGTCACTGAGGCCGCCTACATGGCAGAAATTCATCGTGGCGGGCTGATTTCGATCGCCAAGGGCCAGAAGGAAGCGGGCCGTGCCCTGGGACTCGGGCTGCTTGGCGTGCAACGGCTGATCGTTATTCCTCAAGCGTTTCGTATCTCACTGCCGACGTTGATTAACGAATACATCACGGTGGTCAAACTGACCTCGTTGATCTCGGTGATTTCACTGACCGAACTGCTGACTGTCGGCCAGCGCCTGTATGCCCAGAACTTCCTGGTTATGGAGACCCTGGCGGCTGTGGGCGTGTACTACGTGCTGATCGTTACAGTGTTTGGCTTTGCCTTGCAGCGTCTGGAACGTTACCTGGACCTGAACCTGCGTACACCGCAAACCCTGGAGAGCGCCTCGACACAAGTGCTGCGTGACAGTCTGGCACCTAGGGTATCGAGCAAGGTCAGCCTCCCAGCCAAAGGTGCGGCCCCGGCCCTGCACCTGCAGGACGTGCACAAACGCTACGGCGATCATCATGTGCTCAAAGGTATCGACCTGAAGGTGCAAAGCGGCCAGGTGATTTCCATCATCGGCCCGTCCGGCTCCGGCAAGACCTCGTTGATCCGCACCATTAATGGCCTGGAACGCATCGATCAGGGTGAAATCCTGTTGTTCGGGGAGGGCTTCATTAATGCCGAGGACAAACCGGATGGCTCTCGGGTTCGTCAGGGCGTGCAGCGCATCGGCATGGTGTTCCAGAACTTCAACCTGTTTCCGCACCGGACACTGTTGGACAACATCAGCCTCGCCCCTCGTTATCATGGCGTCAGCCGCACACTGAGCGAGCAACGGGCCTGCCAGTTGCTCGACAAGGTCGGCCTGCTGGCCCACGTTCACAAATATCCGCATCAACTGTCTGGCGGCCAGCAACAACGTGTGGCGATCGCCCGGGCCATGGCCATGGACCCGGACATCCTGCTGTTTGACGAACCGACCTCGGCGCTGGACCCGGAACTGGTCGGCGAGGTACTTACGGTGATCGCCGACCTGGCTCGCGAAGGCATGACCCTGCTGATTGTCACTCACGAAATGGAATTTGCCCTGTCGATCTCTGACCGGGTGATTTTCATGGAAAACGGCAACGTGCAGCTGGATGCCTCGCCACAGGCAATCCGCGAAGGGCATGGCGCCCAACGGGTACGACGGTTTATCGGGTTGGAAGAGTCAGAGGACGAGCGTTGCCTGTTGATGAGCTGAATTGAGCGCGTTTGGTCGCATGATCCGCTTTATGCCGTGGGCTTTTGACCGTCCCATGGTTCATTGCGGTCGTGGCTGCCAATGCGATAAGGAGATTGCAAAGCCCAGATGAGCCGGCGATGAAAGCTGCCGGATCTTTCGGGTCACCCGGTTTTACGATATCGGTCGCAGGTAGATACCGTTGCTCAGATTTTGCTTGAGCTGCTGGCTCGTCTCGTCCGCCAACACTTCCGGCTGGTCGTTGGCAACGCCATCCAGTGCGCGCTGTACCACATCGTGAGGGTTTGCCTTTGGCACGCCTTCGATACCGCGCGTCATGTCGGTGTCCACGAACGCAACATGCACGCCCACGACCAGGGTGCCCTGACTTGCCAATCGCAGGCGCAGGCCATTGGTAAGCGACCAGGCCGCCGCTTTGCTTGCCGAATAGGTAACGGTGGTGGGCAGGTTGATCCAGCTCAGGGCCGAGTGCATGTTGACGATTGCACCACCGCCGTTGGCGGCCAGGATCGGTGCGAAAGCCAGGCTGATGGCGAGCGGGGCGACCGCGTTGGTCTCGAACTCGTGGCGAAGGGTTTCCAGGCTAATGCTGTCATGCGCTTCGCCGCTGATGCCGGCGTTGTTGATTAGCAGCGTGAGGTCGTGCGCCTGTTCAGTCGCCGCCGCGATATCTTCGGGACGGGTCACGTCGAGTTTGATTGGCACCACGTTGGCCTGGGCTTCGAGAGTGGCGGGGTCACGTGCCGCGGCATAGACCTTCGCGGCACCCGCCGCGAGCAGTGCTTGCACGAAGGCCTTGCCCAACCCACGGTTGGCGCCGGTCACCAGCGCCACGCTACCTTTGATCTGCATGTTGATTCTCCAGTTGTTGGTCATGACGCAAACAAGAAACGACGCCTCAGCGCTTTAGCGTGTTTATTTCGCGAGACTGCCCCGTAGAAGGAACAGCGCCAGCGCGATCAGACAGGCTGTCGTCTGGACACCGCCCAGTGCTGTAACCGGTGCAAGCGTCAGCACCGAAACCAGCCAGGTTGTCAGTGCCGCCGCCCCCATGGAAACAAAGCCCAACAGGGCGGAAGCCATCCCGGCTTCCTTACCAAAAGGTCCCATGGTGATGGCCGTGCCCAGCGGATTGGCCAGGCCCATGCCCCAAAGAAACGTGACCATTGAAAGGGCATACCACCCAAGGCTCGGATCGGCCGGGCCTGCGAGCAGGAGCCCTCCGCCCGCCATGGCACAGGCAATGCCCAGCGTGGTAATGAGTCTTGGGCCGTAACGGTGCGCCAGGCGCGGGGCCGCCATGCCGGCTGCGAACACAACGAACACCGTGCAAGCGAAGTACAGGCCCGTCTGCAACGACGTCAGGCCGATCCCTTTCATCAGAATAGCGGGGGCGGCGGCGAACGATGCGAACAGTCCGCTCATCAGCAGGCTCATCGAAAGGGCAGGTAGGATGAAGCGCTTATCCAGCGTCAACCGCCGATACGCGAGCACCACGCTCTTGGCTGAATGCGGCGCGCGGCGGTCGGCGGGATGGGTCTCGCCAAGGCCGCGAACGTAGAAGAAGGCGAGCGCAACGGCGGCCAGCCCTACCAGGATAAAAATCGCCCGCCATCCAAGCGTGACCGACAGCAGGCTACCCGCCAGTGGTGAAAAACCTGGCGCAGCGGCGGTGGCAATCATGGTCAGCGACAACGCGCGAGCGAGTGCTTCTCCCTCAAACAGATCCCGTGCAATTGCGCGCGACAGCACTGAGGCGGCACACACGCCCAATGCCTGGATGACGCGTCCTGCAATCAGCGTATCGAGGGTGTTGGCGAGGCCTGCGACGACGGTGCCCACCACGAAGATCGCGAGTCCGCCCAGCACCAGCTTCTGGCGCCCGTAGCGGTCAGCCAGCGGCCCGACCACCAACTGGCCCAGTGCGAAGGTGATGAAGAAGCTGGACAGCGTCAGGCCAAGCGCGCGGGCGTCCACTCCCAGGTCTTCACCGATGACGGGGAATGCCGGGAGGATGATGTTGGTGGAGAGCATACCGATAGCAGCCAGGCCAGCGAGCAGTGCCACGATTTTTCCGGTCAATGGCTGGATGGCCTGGACGGGGGCATTCACAAAAGTTGTCGTCATGGATTTACATCCCTTGGCGCTTATGGAAGCGGTAGTCGTGGAATTGGCCGGCAGGCGGAAGTCGGCCCGCACTCTGGCTACGGCGTATGATGGTTGTAATATTTTCAGCCAAGCATGATGATCATCATGTTATTCGTCAAGCATAAATATCGAGGTCCACTGATGCGATATCCTGCAAGCCAGACTGCAGAACGGCGCGAGAAAATCCTTGAGGAGGCCTCCCGGTTGTTTCGCGGCAAGGGCATCGCAGGGGCGAGCATTGCGCAGGTCATGAAGGCATCGGGCCTGACTCATGGCGCGTTCTATGCGCACTTCGATTCGAAGGATGCGCTGGCTTGTGCCAGCCTTGAGCATGCGATGGACCAGTTGGCGCTACGGTTGCGCGACACTGTCTCCAGCAGCGATACACCCAAGCAAGCCTTTCTGGACAGGTACCTAAGTCAGGGTCACCGCGACCACCCGGAAGCAGGCTGCGCAATGCCTGCCTTGGCCATTGATGTCGCACGGGAACCGGGGATGCGGCGTTCGTTCACGGGCCGGGTCGCCGGAATGATCGAATCGTTCAGCGCCAGTCTTCCCTGGCGGCGTGACCGATCCAGGGAAGACCAGGCGATCGGTTTCATGTCGGCGATAGTCGGCGCCATGGTGCTCGCCCGAGCGGTCGACGATCAACCGCTGTCCGACCGCATTCTTCAAGCGACACGTGACGAACTGCTTGCGGGTGAGCAGGCTGGGGCAACAGTACAGGCCTTGGACAATATCCCCGACATCAGCCGACCAGTAGCCCGGAAAATATCTAGTGAGCTAGATAATATTGGGCTACAAAAGCGAGTTCCTGCCAAAAAGGCTGTCGTGCAGCGGGAAGTCGGAACCCAACTGTCCTTTGCTCTGTACGGTGCCGCCAATCGGATGATTCGCCTGCACAAACCCTTGCTGGAGCCCCTTGGGCTGACGTTCCCCCAGTACCTGGTCATGCTGGAACTGTTCACGGACGCGCCCAGGACCGTGGGCGATCTGGGCGCTGCACTTGGGATGGATACCGGGACGATCACGCCCTTGCTCAAGCGTCTTGAAGTGTCGGGCATGGTGACTCGAGCCCGCGACAAAAGCGACGAACGCCGCGTGCTGATTGCGCTTACCGACACTGGGGAAGGCCTGCGCGAAGAGCTTTGGGCCGTCACGGACAAGATCAAGACCGCCTGTCAACTGACTGAGGATGGGTTGGAAGCTCTTCGCGGCACGCTTAAGGCTTTTGCGCGTCCCGCTGGCGAATGAGGGCAGCCCTCCCGAAGATAGACCGGCAAGTGCAGTATCGATGTACCAGCGCCATCGTCGCTGCCGGTTGCCTGGAAGATGTGACCCTCAAGATAAGCCCTCCTGAATCCACCACCTGATTGCGCAAGCTGCCACGCCCTCAGCGTGGTCGCCTTCGCGATGGTTACAGGATATGGGAGTGTCGCTCGCGTACACCAGCACAGCGCCGAGGCAGGGCTATGCCACGATCCGATCCGCGCTCTCGGCCCAGGGGATTACCGTCCGCGCTGGAGTTGAGGGTGTCAGGATGCTTGCGGTATCGAGGCGACTGATGTGCTCGGAAGAAAGCTCAAGCGACAGCGCACCGAGGTTGTCGGTGAGCTGAGTCATTGAGCGTGGTCCGATGATCGGCACTGCCCCGTGGGTGCCTGCCCAGGCAATGGCGACCTGACCTGCACTGGCGCCGATCTCGCCCGCGATGGCAATGACGGTGTCGAGGATTTTTGTACGCTGCGCCGAATTCTCCGGCTGGAACACCCGGCCGCCCAAACCTTCGGCGCGACCTTTCTCCCCTTGGCGGTACTTGCCCGTCAGCATGCCGCCGCCCAGCGGCGACCAAGTGACGATACCAAGGCCCAGCGCGTGCGATGCCGGGAACAGGTCGGCTTCGGGCTCGCGATGAACCAGGCTGTGCTGGAACTGCGCAGCCGCGATGGGAACGGTACGAGTAAGTTCGGCCAAGGTCACTGTGCGGGAGAGTCGCCAGGCGGCGAAGTTCGAGAGGCCCGCATAGAGGATCTTGCCCGCGCGAGCCAAGTCCTCGAAGCCACGGACGATTTCCTCGGCCGGCGTGACGCCATCGGGATGATGCACCCAGTAAATGTCAATCCGATCCGTCTTGAGTCGCTTCAGGCTCGCTTCCACGGAGGCGATCATGGCCCTGCGGCTGTTGCCGGTGACCAGCCGATTGGCATTCGGCTGCGCGCCGCTGCTGTACTTCGTCGCAATGACGAAATCTTCGCGCCGCCCCTCCAGCAGGATGCCGATCTGTTCCTCCGATTGTCCGAACTGGTAGACATCCGCTGTATCGATGAAATTGCCTCCAGCCTCGGCATAGGCGTTGAAGATCGCTTTGCTGGTATCGGGATCGGCACCATGGCCCCAACCCGTGCCAAAGTTGCCCGTGCCGAGCGCCACCTGCGAAACCCGCAGGCCGGTTTTGCCAAAGGATGTGTATTTCATGACTTTCTCCATTGATCCAGGAGCGATGATATTGCCGCTGTTGGACGACTCGGAACCACGAGGTTGCCTACGAAAATCTGCACGACTTGCCCGTCCTGATTCAGCGCGTCTTGCGCATCTTGATCCGCCCTTGCTCCGGTCTTGATCTCGACGGGCACACCTTCAGGATTTTGCTTTCCACACTCAGTTCATCGCAGGGGTGTCTTTCTGCGATGCGCCATGCGTGCCGATCGGGGGCGGACCGCAGCGCAGAGAACAATGTCAGGCTTGCTCATGGGGACTCCTTGGAGAAGGGGCAGGGAAATCGAAGATCAAGCATGTCGTAGTGGCATGCGCGTACAGCTTGCCGTCGGGGCCAACGATTCGGCCTTCGGCAGTGGCAATCCGACTTCCTGCATGGATCAACTTCCCCTCGGCGCGTACTAGCGGTACCGCGTCGGTCAAGGCGCGGACCATGTTGACTTTCAGCTCCAGCGTAGTGAAGCCCTTACCCGCGGGTAAGGTCGAATGCACGGCGCAACCTACCGCCGAATCGAGCAGCGTGGAAAACCAACCGCCGTGCACGGTTCCCAGCGGGTTGTAGTGCCTTCGTTGCGGTCGACCTTGGAAGATCGCTGTGCCTGGTTCCATGTGAATGGGCAGGAAATCGAGCGTATCGCCGATTGGGGCGGGCGGGAGTTCCCCAGCAAAAATTGCCTCGAACAACTCCATGCCTGTCAGGCTGGTGATCTGTTTCTGCGTCGCGGAGTGGGAGGTGTTCCAACGGGCACGAATCGCTTTTTCCTCTTGGTCCCACCGCGCAACGACCTGGTCAGCCTGCATCACGAACTCCTTCCTCAGCCTCAATACTTGTATATACAATACTTGTAGATACAATCTATAACATGAAAAATATGACCAAGCCACAGGGTTGCACCAATCTGAAGATTCGCCAGCTCAATCGCATGGTGACGCGTCACTACGATCGCTATATCGCCGAGTCCGGATTAAAAAACACGCAGTACTCATTGTTGTCACACGTCGTCAGACTGGGGCCCATTCGGCCGAGCGACCTGGCTCGGCGAATGCAAATGGAGGCTTCGACGTTGACACGGAATATGCAGCCACTGGTCGCTCAAGGCTGGTTGACGGTCGGGGCAGGTGGCGACGCGCGCAGCCGCCTTGTCCAAGTGACCGAGGCAGGACTGGAAAAGCAAGCCGAAGGGCGCCGCGCCTGGAAAGAGGCGCAATTGGCACTTAATGAGCGACTCGGCGTGCATCGCGTTGCGGCGCTCCATGAGTTGCTGGATGCATGCATCGAGTGCCTTGATGATGAGCCTGAAACGTGTACGGACTGACTGGTAGGCGATTGGCCGTTTCCCAGAAACGCTTTCAGCTCAGTTTGGTCAGATATTCCGGCACCTGTTGCTCAGGTAGCACGGACAGAACCTTCAGCCGCTGCAACATGCGTTGGCGGGCGCGGTGGAGGTGTTCCTTGAGGTTCAGAGCTGCTGCGTCGAATGCGCCATGCAGTAGCAGCTCTAAAATCAAACGGTGCTCGGCCAGCATGGCTTCGTCGGGGCCGAGGCCCAACTGACTGTAAAAAATCCGACTGATGATCCTGGGACTCTGGGCCTGCCGGATCAGCGTAGCGATCTTGCGATTGTTTATTCCGGCGAGGCAGTGGTAATGCAGGTCTTCTTCAAGTTGCTCGATGCATGCCAGACTGCAACGTGGGTTGCTCTGTGCCTCATTAACCCGAGCCAGCATCGCTTCAAGGGATTCGCGACTAAGCCCTGGTGCGCTCTGGCGTAACGCCTCAGGTTCAAGGCAGGCGCGCAACTCGTAGTCTTCGGTGACCTCCCTGGCGGTGAGGGGGCCGGCCAGCCATTGGGAGTAGGGTTCCTTTTCCACCAAGCCGCGGTCACGCAGGCGCATCAATGCCTCGCGTATCACCGCCCGACTGACGCCGTAATGCTCGGCGGCCATTTGCTCGTCGAGTCGATAGTGTCCGAAAGCAATACAGGTCGATAAAGCCGAGCCAATCTCGTCGAACATCCGCTCGCCCAACGGCCGGGTATCGACCAGTTCTTCGCTGCTATCAAGGCCGAGTTGCTTGTGGGTAACGGCCAACCGCAGGGGCTCCACTTCCAACCCTTTCGGGTTGACCAGATAACCGCGGCCATCGAATCGACTGATCAAACCTTCCTTATGCAACAGGTCCAGCGCTTTGCGCACCGGTACGCGGCTGGTTCCGAACAGGTCGGCCAGAGGTGCTTCGAGCAGGACGAGCCCTTGAGCCACCTCCCCATCAACGATGGCGTCACGCAGGACCTGGCGGATCATGGCGTAGCGGGAGGCAGTGCGGTAATCCTCGGCGGTCATCGATCTCATACGCTTCTCGAAAGGCGGGGGGAAGATTCTCGCACAAGTCTGTTGTCACCGTGGACCACGTCATTAGTGCGCGTTCGTAGGGCCGTTGTTACTGATCTGCACCAAAACGGATATTTATTAATTAATACATTATTGGTGTTGCTGGCTGGCCCTGCCTGGAAGGCTCCGCAAAATAGGAACATCAACCCGCTCGGAAAGGTGTCTAGTCCGAGTGCTAGACGCAGGCCGCTTGCTCAGGTTTGCCGCTCTGGCATGCCTTCAGTATTCAGTTTGGCACGCTATCTGCTCTGTAAAACGTACATTTTAATAATGAATACGTTTATTGGTGAGTCAGATGTCCTACTCCAGTCCTCGATTACCCCTTGAAGCCGATGCTTTGGCGATGGCGGATGCATTCGCCTCGGGCAGCAGCGACCCGGTCAAGGCGTTGGAAGAAATGCTGGCCAGGGTGGCGGAAGTCGATGACGTGTTCATCTCTCTTTGTTCGGCGCGTGCCTTCCGCGAAGCCCTCTCGTCAGCCGCACGCTGGAAGGCCGGACAGCCGGCAAGCGCACTGGACGGCGTTCCCATAGCTTGGAAAGACATGTTCGACGTCGCCGGCAGCCCAACTACCGCAGGCGCATCCGTACGCCGCGACACTTCGCCAGCGCTGCTCGACGCCAATGTCGTAGGTCTACTGGCGCGAGCCGGGATGGTCAGTGTCGGGAAAACAAATCTTAGCGAATTTGCTTACTCAGGCCTCGGACTCAATCCCCATTTTGGCACGCCGCATAATCCCGTAGGCCTCGACCAGCCACGCATTCCGGGCGGCTCGTCCTCAGGCTCAGCGGTCGCCGTCGCGGCGGGAATCGTGCCGATCGCCATGGGCACGGACACCGCTGGCTCCATCCGAATTCCAGCGGCCTTCAACGGCTTGGTGGGGTTTCGAAGCAGTTGCAGACGCTACAGCCGAGAAGGCGTCTTCCCGCTCGCGCATACCCTCGACAGCGTGGGGCCTCTGACGCGCAGTGTGCGCGACGCCTTATCCATCGACGACATTCTGCTTGGGCGCGCCAAACCGACATCGCTTGTCCCCCGAGATTTGGCTGGGCAGCGATTCTGGGTCGATCAGGCAGTCATTGATGATGAGCGCATAGAGCCTGCGGTACGCGACAACCTGCTGCAATGCTTGATCGTGTTGAAAAATCACGGTGCGCTGATTGACCTGCGACCTTCGCCAGCCTTTCAGGCGGCACTTCAGCTCATTGAGCAACAAGGTTGGCTCGGTGCTTCTGAGGCTTTTGCCCTGCATCAGTCTCTGCTGGACAGCGATGCCGCCGCACGACTCGACCCCCGTGTGCGGCGCCGCCTGGAGGCGGCACGTGCATTCCCCGCCAGCCAGTTGGTCAACCTCTACGGGGCACGCAAACGCCTGCAGCAACAAATCACCGATGAACTTGATGGCGCGTTTTTGATTACCCCAAGCGTGGCCCATGTGGCGCCGCCGTTGGCGGCACTGGAAGCCGATGACGAGCTGTTCGCGCAGACCAACCTCGCTACGTTGCGCCTGACGATGCCCGGCAGTTTGCTGGATCTGCCGGGTGTGTCATTGCCCAGCGGCTGCGATGCGCTCGGTTTGCCCACCGGCATGCTGATAAGCGCGCCGCCGGGCGAAGACTCTCGATTGTTGCGAGCTGCGCTGGCAGTGGAAGCCGCGTTGCGCCACCACCAAAACACCCACGATTGATCTGATAAATCCGCAGGAGAGAGATGATGGCTAAAGAAATTCTGTGCGCCTTCGGCGTCGACGTAGACGCCGTGGCAGGCTGGCTGGGCTCTTATGGTGGTGAGGACTCACCCGACGATATTTCCCGCGGTCTGTTCGCTGGCGAAATTGGCGCTCCGCGTTTGCTCAAGCTTTTCGAGCGTTACGGCCTGCGTACTACCTGGTTTATCCCCGGCCACTCGATGGAAACTTTTCCCGAGCAGATGAAGGCGGTGGCCGATGCGGGCCACGAAATCGGTGTGCACGGCTACAGCCACGAAAACCCGATTGCGATGACCGCCGAGCAGGAGGAAATCGTGCTGGATAAGTCCATCGAGTTGATCACCCAGGTCACCGGCAAACGACCCACCGGCTACGTCGCGCCGTGGTGGGAATTCAGTAAGGTCACCAATGAGCTGCTGCTGAAAAAAGGCATCAAGTATGACCACAGCCTGATGCACAACGACTTCCACCCCTACTACGTGCGCAAGGGCGACAGCTGGACCAAGATCGACTACAGCCAGCACCCCGACACCTGGATGAAACCCCTGGTGCGCGGCGAAGAAACCGATCTGGTGGAGATTCCGGCCAACTGGTACCTCGACGATTTGCCGCCGATGATGTTCATCAAAAAGGCACCCAACAGTCACGGTTTCGTCAACCCGCGCCACCTCGAGGAAATGTGGCGCGACCAATTCGACTGGGTCTACCGCGAACACGAACACGCGGTGTTCACCATGACCATCCACCCCGACGTGTCCGGCCGCCCACAAGTGCTGCTGATGCTTGAGCGTCTGATCGAACACATCCAGAGCCATGCCGGCGTGCGCTTCGTCACTTTCGACGAAATCGCCGACGACTTTATCCGCCGCCAACCGCGTACCTGACACCCACCCATCCTTCGAGGCGCGATTCATGTCTATCTACAACAAGCTTGACCTGACTGGCTGGAAACCCCGGCAATTGACGTCCCAGGAAGTACGCTTCGCCACCTGGATCGCCTTCTTCGCCTGGGTGTTTGCGGTGTATGACTTCATCCTGTTCGGCACCTTGCTGCCCGAGATCGGCCGGCACTTTGGTTGGGGTGAAGTGGAGCAAGCTGAGATCGCGACCTGGGTGGCGGTGGGTACCGCCGTCGTCGCCCTGGCCATCGGCCCGATTGTCGACAGGCTGGGGCGGCGCAAAGGGATTATCCTCACTGTGGCCGGTTCCGCGCTGTGCTCGGCGCTCACCGCGATTGGCGGGGCGTGGGGCAAGTCGCCGCTGATTCTGATCCGTTCGTTGGGTGGCCTGGGCTATGCCGAAGAAACCGTCAATGCCACTTATTTGACCGAGTTGTATGGCGCCTCTGAAGACCCACGGCTGACCAAACGTCGCGGCTTTATCTACAGCCTGGTGCAGGGCGGCTGGCCGGTCGGTGCGTTGATCGCCGCCGGCTTGACCGCGCTGTTGCTGCCGATCATCGGCTGGCAGGGTTGCTTCATCTTCGCCGCAATCCCGGCCATCGTGATTGCGATCATGGCGCGCATGCTCAAGGAGAGCCCGCAGTTCCAGATCCACGAACGCATCAGTCAGTTGCGTAAAAGCGGCGCCGTGACCGAAGCGCAAAACGTCGCCGTGACCTACGGCGTGGACTATGACGAACACAGCAAGGCTGGCCTCAAAGCCGCGTTCCGTGGCCCGGCCCGTCGCGCCACATTGGTGATTGGCGCCGCGCTGCTGCTCAACTGGGCGGCCATCCAAGTGTTCAGCGTGCTCGGCACTTCAGTGATCGTCAGCGTGCACCACATCTCGTTCGAGAACTCGCTGATCATCCTCGTGTTGTCGAACCTGGTGGGTTACTGCGGCTACCTCAGCCACGGCTGGATGGGCGACAAGATCGGCCGTCGCAACGTGATTGGCTTGGGTTGGATGCTCGGTGGCCTGTCGTTTGCCGGGATGCTGTTCGGCCCGAGCAATATGCCGATGGTGGTCGGGCTGTACAGCCTGGGCTTGTTCTTTCTGATTGGGCCGTACTCGGCGGCGCTGTTCTTTATCAGTGAAAGTTTCCCTACCAGCATCCGCGCCACCGGTGGCGCGATCATTCATGCCATGGGCCCGATTGGCGCGGTGGTCGCAGGTTTTGGCGCCACCCAGGTGTTGTCCGCCGGCAGTGACTGGCAGACCGCCGCACTGTGGTTCGGTGCGCTGCCGTGTTTCCTGTCCGGTGCCCTGATGTTTGCCGCACGCCATGTGCGCCCGGAAACCGTCCAGTAAGGAGTTATCGATGAGCCGTAAAGTCGCCTTGATTACCGGTGCCGCCAGCGGCATCGGCCAAGCCCTCGCCGTGGCCTACGCGGGCAGCGGTGTGGCAGTCGTCGGCGGGTATTACCCGGCCGACCCCCATGACCCGCAAACAACGGTGGCCCTGGTGGAAGAAGCCGGTGGCGAGTGCCTGATGCTGGCACTGGACGTGGGCGATACCGCCTCGGTGGATGCGCTGGCCGAGCAAGCGGTGCAGCATTTCGGCCGCCTGGATTACGCCGTGGCGAACGCAGGTTTGCTGCGCCGTGCGCCGTTGCTGGAAATGACCGATGCGCTGTGGGACGAGATGCTCAACGTCGACCTGACGGGGGTGATGCGCACCTTTCGCGCGGCGACTCGGCATATGGGCGAGGGCGGTGCGTTGGTGGCGATTTCGTCGATTGCCGGCGGCGTATATGGCTGGCAAGAGCACAGCCACTACGCAGCGGCCAAGGCCGGCGTGCCGGGGTTGTGCCGTTCGCTGGCGGTGGAATTGGCAGCAAAGGGCATTCGTTGCAATGCGGTGATCCCAGGGTTGATCGAGACGCCGCAGTCGCTGGATGCGAAGAACTCCCTGGGGCCGGAAGGCCTGGCGAAAGCTGCGAGGGCGATTCCGCTGGGGCGGGTAGGGCGGGCGGATGAGGTGGCGTCGTTGGTGCAGTTCTTGACCAGTGATGCATCGAGCTACCTGACCGGGCAGAGCATCATCATAGACGGTGGGCTGACCGTGCGTTGGCCCGACTGACTGTACTCAATCCAAACGTGGGAGCGGGCTTGCTCGCGAATGCGGTGTTTCAGATAAATCAGTTTCGACTGACAGACCGCATTCGCGAGCAAGCCCGCTCCCACAGGGGACCTGTGTTTGCTTCAGGAGATTCTACATGCCTCAACTTACCCACCGCCGTGCCGTCATCACCGGCGCTGGCAGCGGTATCGGTGCCGCCATCGCCCGTGCCTATGCGGCTGAAGGCGCGCGTCTGGTGCTGGCCGACCGCAATGCTGTCAGTCTTGCCGAAACCGCGATCATCTGCCGCAACTTCGGCGCCGAAGTGGTGGAGTGCCTCGCCGATGTAGGCACCGTCGAAGGCGCCCAGGCCAGTGTCGACCGTTGCGTCGAGCACTTCGGCGGCATCGACATTTTGGTCAATAACGCTGGCATGCTCACCCAGGCGCGCTGTGTCGACCTCACTCTCGAGATGTGGAACGACATGCTGCGCGTTGACCTCACCAGCGTATTCGTGGCCAGCCAGCGCGCCTTGCCGCATATGCTCGCCCAGCGTTGGGGGCGGATCATCAACGTGGCCTCGCAACTGGGCATCAAGGGCGGCGCCGAACTCACCCATTACGCTGCGGCCAAGGCCGGGGTCATCGGCTTCACCAAGTCCTTGGCGCTGGAAGTCGCCAAGGACAACGTACTGGTCAATGCCATCGCTCCGGGGCCGATTGAAACGCCATTGGTCGCTGGGATCAGCGATGACTGGAAACGCGCCAAGGCCGCCGAGTTGCCCCTTGGCCGGTTCGGCCTGGCGGACGAGGTGGCGCCCACCGCTGTGCTGCTGGCCAGCGAGCCGGGCGGCAACCTGTTCGTTGGCCAGACCCTCGGCCCGAATTCTGGCGATGTCATGCCATGAGTGAGGTGTAGCCATGTGTGGACTCTGCGGTTTGCTTGGCGAAGACCTGCACTGGAGCGATCCCCTGGGCGATGAGCTGCCCAGGCGCCGCGAACGCCTGCGCCGCATCGCCGCGATCAATCAGGTATTGGCGGTGTTCCGGCTCAAGGTCGAAGATTTTCAGGGCGCCTCTTATCTGCTGCTCGGCGCGACCGGCAAGCAAGAGCTGGCGAGTGGCCTGGATCAGCTCTGGCGAGCCGCTGAAACTATGCTCGGTCGCCCGTTGGATCCCCTGGACCCGCGTCTGTTGGATCACTTGGAGTCAGCCGTATGAGCATCGCTCTCAACGTCATCACCGGTTTCCTCGGCAGCGGCAAAACCACTTTGCTCAAGCGCCTGCTGCAAGGCGAAAGCCTCGGCGATACGGCTTTGCTGATCAACGAATTCGGTGACGTCGGCATCGACCATCTGCTGGTGGAAGAAGTCGCCCCGGATACCGTGCTGTTGCCCAGTGGCTGCGTGTGTTGCTCGATTCGTGGCGAACTCAAAGACGCGTTGCTCGCCCTGTTGCAACGCCGTGAGCGTGGCGAAATCCCGGCGTTCAAAAGGGTCATCCTGGAGACCACCGGCCTGGCCGACCCTGCGCCGATCCTCGCCACATTGAACAACGATGTGCAATTGCGCGGGCGCTTGCATATCGGCCTGGTGGTCACCTTGGTCGATGCCAGCCACGCCGCGCTGCAAGAGCGCCTGCATCCGGAATGGCTTGCCCAGGTCGCCGCCGCGGACCGCTTGCTGTTGAGCAAGACCGACCTGATGGAGGACTGCGCCCCACTGCGCATGCACCTGCAAGCGCTCAATGCCGGTACGCCGATCCTCGATACATGCGACGTCCACAGCGGCGATCAGCTGTTGCTGGGTGAAGGTTTGCGCAGCGCCGAACCGACAGAGGAAGTCCGTCGCTGGCAACTGCATCGCAGTACCAGCGCCACCCACGGCGCCGCGCAAGTGTGCAGCCTGACCTTCGACCAGCCGTTGGATTGGGTCGGCTTCGGGGTTTGGTTGTCGATGCTGTTAAGATGCCACGGCGAACGAATTCTACGTGTCAAAGGACTGCTTAACGTGAACACCAGTAACGCCCCCATCGTCATCCATGGTGTGCAGCATTGCCTGCATGCCCCGGTGCACTTGTCTGCCTGGCCGGGCACTGATCGGCAGTCGCGCCTGGTGTTTATCCTGCGAGGTCTCGACCCCGCGCTGCTGCGGCGCTCCTTTGACGTGTTCTCTCAGCGGTTCGCCGCATGATCACACTCCGCGTCCTCGGCACCTCAGTGACCTTGCTCGAATGCCTGCGTGTACGTGCTGAACAGGAATTGGGCATTCACCTGGTGTACCAGGTGCACGATGTCGAGCAGGCCCAGCGCATCGCGGTGATGCAGCCCGACAGCTATGACCTGTACGACCAATGGTTCCACAACGTCGACTTCGTGTGGCCGGCCCGGGCGATCCAACCCATCGACACACGGCGCATTGCGTTGTGGCATGAGATCAACGACCTTCCCAAGCGCGGCCGCCTCTCCGCCAACGATCGGTTGGGCAGTGGCAGCGTGCCGAGTGAGCGCTTATTCGTGCAGCACGATGGCAGCCTCGGCAGCACCGTCACCGAGCGCATCAGCATGCTGCCCTTGACCCATAATGCCGACAGTTTCGCCTACCGCCCCGAGCGCCTGCCTGAGGGTTTTCGCCACGACAATGAAAGTTGGGGTTGGTTGCTCGACCCTGCGTGGCGCGCGCGCACCGCACTGCAGAGCGATGCCGCGATCGGTGCCCTGGATGCCGCGCTGGCGGTGCAGGGCGCGGGACTGGCGCGCTTTAAGGACATCGGCAATATGAGCATCGAAGAGATCGATGTGCTGGCCGATATTCTGGTGCGCAAACAGAAGGAAGGTCACTTTGCGGCGTTCTGGTCCGATGACGAGGAGGCCGCGCAGTTGATGCTCAGCCCGAGCATCGATATCCAGAGTCTGTGGTCGCCGACGTTGATGCGCCTGCATCGCGCCGGGGTGAAATACCGTCTGGCGGTGCCTCGCGAGGGCTATCGCGCTTGGTTCGGCGGTTTGTCATTGTCGCGCCACGCCCAGGGCCCGGTGCTGGACGCGGCCTACGCCTACCTCAATTGGTGGTTGTCCGGCTGGCCCGGCGCGGTGATGGCGCGCCAGGGTTACTACATCGGCAACCCGGCGCGCAGTCGCGACCATCTGAGCAGTGCCGAGTGGGACTACTGGTACGCCGGTCAACCTGCGCGGGAGGAGTTGCTGGGCAGTGATGGTTTGCCGCTGATTGACATCGGTGATGTGCGCGATGGTGGTTCCTATGAGCAGCGCATGGGGCATATCGCTGTGTGGAACTCGGTGATGGATGAACACAATTATCTGGTGCGTCGCTGGGGCGATATTTTACGGGCGGGGGCGAAAAGCTCTCGCAGACAGTGAACTTCTGAATCTGGCCAGGCAATACCGTCCTATGCTGGTAAGCGGTGTGGCTCCAACAGTCCAATTGGAAAGTGTCTCGTCCTGAATAAGGTGTACACCTTCTGGCCTATCTTCAGGACTAGACACAGCATTACTCGGCTTTCACCGCCATCAAAGCGTTCAATTCGCCGTATGTGTGGGCTTTCAAGGTTTGGGTGTCGAGTTGACCGTTGTCCAAGAAGCTGCGGACCAATGCTCCTATGGCGCCGTACAGAAACTCGGCGATGCTGGAGCCCGCACTGAGTCGTCTGACGCCCAGACGCTTCAATTCGTCGGGGGAGGGCAGTCCGTCCCGGGACAGCAGGTTGACTGGCAGTTTGGCGTCCCGGCAGATGGTGGCAATTTCGTTTGAGTCGACCACGCCAGCGGCAAACAAACCATCCGCCCCGGCGCTGGCATACAGTGCGCTGCGCTTGAGGAGTTCCTCCAGGCGTTGTTCGGCAGGGAACAGGTTTTTCAGGTAGACGTCGGTCCGTACGTTGATGAACAGTTTGACGCCCGCCTGGTTCGCCACCTTTCTCGCGACGTCGATCTTGCGGACAAGCAACTCTGGAGAGCCCAGGCCGTCTTCGATGTTGATCCCGACCGCCCCAGCACCGCCCGCATCGGCCACATTGGCCAAGACCAGTAGTCCATTCTGATGCAGGCTGTGAAAAGCGTTGTCCAGTGTGCTCATGACAATTCAACTCCTTTGAAAGTTATGTTTTTAGTGACGAGGGCAGCGTCTTAGGTAGGGCTATTATAATGATTGAATCAGGTAGGGTTTTGCTGGCGGTATGCAATGTATCCGCAAGGGAGTCTTGGAGGGGGGCACTGTTTTTAAGTGTAGGTGGACAGCGGGATTATTTTTGAGCCCAACGGTATTGCCATGCCGATTTGCGCCATCGAGTCGATCGAGGCGATTCTCGTCGACCTCCCCACCATTTGCCCGCACAAGCTGGCGATGCACGCGATGCAAAAACCAGACCCTGGTGATCATTCGCGTGCGTTGCGCCGACGGCATCGAAGGCATCGGCAATCAGCGTGCTGTGGCCGCCGAATCGCTTCCTCACGCCCAGGCAGCGCGGTTTCGTGGATTTCATTTCCTTGCATATATGAGCGGGCGAGGGACGCCGGGACGGAGCGGGGACACGGGTGCAGAGTTTCGTTGAGAGGGATTTCCGTTTCCGACTGCTCTTCGTCTGTCGACCATCGAAAAGGCCGCTCTGATTCAGGTGATGGATCAAAGTCGGATTGTCGAGCTCGGTACTCATGTTCAACTATTGGCCAAGGTAGTTACTATTCATGCTTGTATTCCGCAGCGCATAAATGAACTGTTATTGGGTTCTCGTGCGTGGAAGACGGGCCGGACAAACGGGTTTAACTTTTATTTAAGGTTTTTATTGCAGAATTATTATAGATTGATTTCTGTGGTTTTTTATGTTATGGGTTTGGTCTTTCAAGTTGATGTCTGGTTGCATTATGGAGTAATATTTGCTTTTTGAGTGTCGATGTGTGGGGTTTTGTAATGCAATTAAAGTTAGATGCGACTTGGTTGAGGTAGGCAGTGGGTAGATATGTCTAAGTATTTTTCAGGGGTGTTTGCTCTAGGAAATGCTAATTAAAGTGTGGTGCAGATCAAGCTGTATTGGTTCACTTTGGTCGGTATGTTGGTAGTCGAGTTTCTCTTGGTCCTTTGCCAGTTTATATTGTTTGGTTGGCCAGAAAGGGAGCGTTCGATAACCATGGTTAAGGTCGGTTTTGAACCGGGAGATGGCTGCTTGAAGATCTGTTGATCGAGGTCAAGCGTCGAACAGGGTAAAAATGAGGCATTTAAGGGGTTGGGGCGAGTGTCAAGTTTAGAGTTCGATGTGGATGCAGCTTACTGTGTGTCTTTAAAAGAGAGGTCTGATAGGCGCGCAGTATTTAAAGAGACAATTGAGCCGCTTATAAAGAACAAGGTTGAATTTCATGTGGTTGAGCGAGATAGTGATCCCGTTCGAGGCTGCTATGAGTCCCATCAAGATATTGCTCGAGAAGCCCTGGATAAGGGGTATGAAAGGGTGCTTGTTTTTGAGGATGATGTGGCTCCGTACCCAATTAGCCCTAGCCAAGTCGGTTGGATAAATAAGTTTGTCAGGAGGGAGCAGTTCAATATCTTGCATTTGGGTTATAGTATGGGGAAGAGTTGGCTTACTTGGTTTCCATACATTGCTCGAGGACGAGTTGTTGCAATGCATGCGTATATTTTGTCGCGCGAAGGGTGTAGAGCTTTGGTCGATGCACCGTATGATGGTGTGCCGGTTGATGTTTTATTTAAGAGGAAAGTCAAGCAGCATTGCACATTTCCTATGTTATTTCGTCAGCATCCTGCGGCGTTGACGGGAAGTGATATTGAGTTGGTTGTTAAAAATGAAGATGAGTGGTGGCAAAAAAACTGGAAAAAGCATTGGATGTCGCCGATAAAAAATATTTGGCGCACCATTTTTAGAGTCGGTTTTTAGAGCTGTCATCATACGACTCTGGCCATTGGCCTCCTGATTGAGTACCTCACCTTATATGTTAGTGAGTCCTGGGACTGCTGGCCGCGTCATGCTTTAAAATTTGGCTTGGTCGTCCCGAGTCTCAGCCAACGAACGTCACTGCTCCAAGACGATGAGGTCCAGGAGCGTTGTTACACACCTTGGGCGAGAGGCAGCCACTCGGTCCACCCTACGAGGACGCTGGCAATCCTAATCCCAAAATTATTCTAATCCCTCGTATTGACATATCGGTAAATCTCGATATCCTGAGCGCATGGAACTGATCGAAATATTCAAAGCCCTCTCGAACCCTACGCGTCTTCAAATCCTGAAAGGTTTGAAGGATCCCGTAAAGAACTTCCCTCCGCAGGATGAGGGTGACGTTCTCACGGTCGGCGTCTGCGTCAGTAGTATTCAAGAGGGTATCGGACTGTCGCAGTCAACGGTGTCCGGTTATCTTGCCACGTTGCAACGAGTGGGCCTGGTTGAAGTCAGGCGTATCGGTCAGTGGACCTACTACAAGCGCAATGAAGCAACCATCAGCGCGCTTGCCGAGGTCATAGGGAAAGATTTGTAATTTTTTTACCGTAACATATCGAGATATCTCGATATTCAATTTTATAGATGCGAGGATTTACCATGAAAGCGATGATACTGAAGTCATTTGGCGGTCCTGAGTCGTTCGAACTCCGCGACGTGCCCAAGCCCGTGCCGGGCGCGGGACAGGTCCTGGTCCGGGTACACGCAACCTCGATCAACCCGTTGGATTATCAGGTTCGACGTGGCGACTATGCCGACCTGGTGCCACTGCCGGCCATTACCGGACACGACGTATCGGGCGTTGTCGAAGAAGTCGGGCCGGGTGTAACGAGCTTCGCTCCGGGAGACGAAGTCTGGTACACCCCGCAAATTTTCGACGGCCCAGGCAGTTATGCCGAGTACCACGTTGCGGCCGAAGGCATCATCGGGCGTAAGCCGCAATCACTGAGCCACCTTGAGGCAGCAAGTCTGACCCTGGTTGGCGGGACGGTGTGGGAAGCACTGACCGTGCGAGCGGCGCTCAGAGTGGGGGAGAGCATTCTGATACACGGCGGCGCGGGAGGCGTAGGGCATGTCGCGATCCAGGTGGCAAAAGCCATTGGAGCGCGGGTCTTCACGACCGTGCGCGAAGCAAACTTTGAGTTCGCACGCAGCCTGGGTGCCGATGTGCTCATCGACTACGAAAAGGAGGATTACGTCGACGCCATCATGCGCGAAACCGGTGGTCACGGCGTGGATGTGGTGTTCGACACCATCGGCGGCAACACACTGACGCGTAGCCCCGACGTGCTCGCCCAACTCGGCCGCCTAGTCTCGATTGTGGACATTGCCCAGCCGCAAAACCTTGTTCAGGCGTGGGGCAAGAACGCGAGTTATCACTTCGTTTTTACCCGACAAAACCGCGGCAAACTTGATGAGCTGAGCGCATTGGTAGAGCGCGGTCAACTGCGCCCGCATGTTGGTGCGGTCTATTCGCTGGCCGACATTGGGCTTGCCCACGCTCGACTGGAGAGCCCCAACAACGGCCTTCAGGGAAAAATCGCGATTGCAGTCGAGCCATCGCTCATCTCGTGAGTGCGTACTTTTAGTCAACTGAGCTTGTTGGAGGAATGCCATGATTTATGAAATCGCTCTGCTCCCCGTTCACAAAGAACGCATTGAAGCGTTCAGACACACATTTGCCGAGGTCGCCCCTTTGCTCACCCGCGCAAAGGGTTACGGCGGCCACTTGCTAGCGCAAGGGATTGAAACCCCCCAGCAATTCAACCTGATCGTGCGCTGGGCTTCACTTGAGGATCACACGCCGGGCTTCGAAGCGAGTGAAGACCATCGGCTGTTCATGATGGGCCTGGAGGAATATTTTTCGGAAGAACCGAAGGTCTACCATATTGAGGGGGGGAGCTTTTAGGACTGACGAACATGATGCTTCCAACAATGCCGTCGGCATGGATGCTGCCGGCGCCTTGAGAGGCTTGAACTGGGACTAGGTGCCGGGTTTGAAGTCTTCTATGAAAGGCCCTAGATGTTTAGATTTAGACGTTTGAGCTGACCACCGTTCGCTTCTAGCCGAAAGCCGCCTCTCACCAATCGCCACCGGCCAATCTCGGCTATAGCTCCCGATTGTTCCAGTCAGGCAAAACTCCCACAGCATTACGAGCATCCGAAAGGGGCAGGTGACGTTACCCGTTTACATCCGGTGATGTTCCAGCAAGAAGTCCACGAATAACCGCACCCGCGCCGGCATTGCCGAGCCACCTACGAACACCGCATGAATCGGCTCCCGGTCTCCGGGGTTCCAGGCTTCCAGCAGCGGTACCAGATCGCCACGCCGCAGGTCCTCGGCTACGGTGAAATAGCCGATACGCGCGATGCCAGCGCCTACCCGTGCGAGTTGTGCCAGCGCTTCACCACTGCTGCATTCGATGTTGCCGCTGACCTTCAGGGAAAACTCATTTCCCTCGCGGATGAACGGCCAGTTGGGTTCGGCACGCCGGAAGTTGAAGCGCAGGCAGTTGTGCCGTAGCAGGTCTTCCGGTTCCTGGGGGATGCCGTGGCGCAGCAGATACTCGGGCGATGCCACCACGACCTGGCCGGTGTCGCCGATCCTTCGTGCGGTCAGCGGGCTGTCGGGCAGATGGCCAAAGCGTACCGCCACGTCGGCCTGACCGCCGAGAATGTCGACCACTTCGTCGCCGAGGGTGAGGTCGACGACGATGTTCGGGTAGCGGGCGCTGAATGCTGCCACCAAGGGAACGATGGTCTGGCGCCCATGGCCGAGGGCGGCACTGACCCGCAAACGGCCCCGGGGCACGCCCTGGTCGGCGATGGCTTCTTCGACCTCGGCCATGTCGGCCAGGATACGGCGGGCGCCGCGCAGGTAAGCCTCGCCCTCGGCGGTGAAGGTGATCGCTCGGGTGGTGCGCAACAACAGGCGAGTGCCAAGACGTTGTTCAGTACGCGCGATGATCCGACTGACCGCCGAGGGGGTCAGCCCCAATGCACGCGCGGCGGCTGACAGGCTGCCTTCCTGCGCCACGGTGGCGAACACGCTCATTTCACCTGATCTGCCGTTGAAGTCCATTTGTGCTCCGTACGCAAAGGTGATTGCCAGAAATGCTATCTACCGCCTGAAAAAGTTGGATCGTAGCATTGGCGGCATAGATAAGGAGCCTTCCATGCGTATCAATCCACCGCTTGTCGCACTCGCCATTGGTGCCTTTGGCATCGGCGTTACCGAGTTCGCCCCCATGGGCATGTTGCCGGGCATCGCTGAGGATCTCGGCGTATCCATTCCCGCCGCAGGTTTGTTGGTCAGTGCCTACGCCTTGGGCGTATTGCTCGGCGCGCCGCTGATGACCCTGACCACCGGCAGGATTCCCCGGCGCTATCTGCTGATCGGACTCATGGCGATTTTTACCCTGGGTAATCTGATGTCAGCCCTGGCTACCGATTACTACAGCCTCATGGTCGCCAGAGTGGTGACCTCACTGAACCACGGCGCGTTTTTTGGCGTCGGCTCCATCGTCGCCGCTAGCGTGGTCGCCCCGGAGAAACGCGCCGGGGCGGTTGCGGCCATGTTCTTGGGCCTGACCCTGGCCACCATCGGCGGTGTGCCGCTGGCCGCCTGGTTTGGCGAACTGTTCGGCTGGCGCACCGCATTCTGGGGTATTACCGGACTCGGCGTGGTAACCATGGCCGCGTTGTGGTTCGCGCTACCAAATCTGCAAGCGCCACAACGCGTCGGTGTACTGGCCGAAATTCGAGTGCTGGGCCGTGGACCGGTGCTGGGGGCGTTGGCCCTGACCGTAGTCGGCTCGGGTGCAATGTTTACCGTCTTCACCTACATCGCGCCGATCCTCAGCAGCGAAACCCATGCATCAACCGCGTACATCACCGCCATGCTGATGCTGTTCGGTGTGGGGTTGACGCTGGGCAACATGTGGGGCGGCAAGGCCGCCGACCGCTCGATAGATCGCACCCTGATCGTTTCGCTGAGCGCGCTGATTCTGGTCTTGTTGGCATTCACCGTACTGATGCGTTGGCCGCTGCCGGCCGCCGTTGCCATCCTGATATGGGGGATCGCCAGCTTCGCCCTGGTGCCGCCGCTACAGATGCGCGTCATGGAAGCCGCCAAGGACGCACCCAATCTGGCCTCGGCGGTGAACATCGGCGCCTTCAACTTGGGTAACGCGATGGGTGCGGCGCTGGGCGGAGCGGTGATCAATACCGGGCTGGGTTATCCGGCGATTTCCCTGGCTGGAGCGGCAATGGCGGGTCTGGGGCTGTTGATGGTGTTGGCTTTTGCCTGGCGTTCCAGAACGGTTGCAACTGCGGTGGTGTGACGATGATGTGAGGGGGGCTCCCTTTAGCTGCGGGCCCTTTTAGCTGAAAGCAACTGGCGCTTGACTTAGAGCGTGCTCTAACCAATAGCCTCCTTGTTGCACCGCCAAAACGGCCAGGTCCGTTGCGCGGCTTAAACAAGGAGACAGGTCATGACATTTAAAAAACTGAGCGCTGTAACCGGGCTCGTGCTTTCAGCAATCGCAATTCCGGCGTCGGCAACTGAACCGGATAGTCGACGAGTGAAAGGGGTCGAGACCCTGGAAAGAATCACCGGGACCACCGGCAACAACGTGGTCAAGTCGCTTAGCGATATCTCGCCCGAGCTGGGTGAATGGATAGTCGATTTCGCCTATGGTGATGTGTTTTCCAGGCCTGGTGTTGCTCTGTGCACACGCGAGTTGGCAACCATCGCGGCCCTCACCGCATTGGGGAACGCGCAACCTCAACTCAAGGTGCATATAGAGGGGGCGCTGAATGTGGGTTGCAAACCTGAGGAGATCGTTGAAATCATCATCCAGATGGCGGTGTATGCTGGTTTTCCAAGCGCGTTGAATGGCATCAGCGCAGCGCGGGAAGTGTTTGCCAAACGAGGCATCAAAATTGTTGCCGCACCTCCCGAGTGAGCGGGACGGGTGCATTACCGAACACCGATGGCCAAGGATTGTGCTTATGAACGCCTACCAGACGATTGACCAGGTCGCCAAGCGCACTGGCCTTACGGCCTATACCCTGCGCTACTACGAACGCATCGGCCTGTTGGCGCCGGTCGCCCGTGCGGCCGGCGGGCAACGGCTTTATGCGCCGACTGATATGGCGTGGCTGGAGTTTTTGCTGCGTTTACGCACCACTCACATGACCATCGGCAAAATGCAAACATTCGCCAAGCTGCGCAGCGCTGGGGACTCAACGATTGCCGAACGCCGCCAGATGCTGGAGAGCCATTTACAGGATGTACAGGCCGAAGTTGCTGCCATGCAAAAGGCCGTTGCTGCACTGCAAGTCAAGATTGACCACTACCGTGCGCTTGAGTCCAAGGAGGAAGGTTAGGATCTGCTCTGTTGGTCGACTCCCGCCCATCACGACAAGCAGAGTCTCGCTGAAATCCTTCATGGCCGCGAGCGAAGTGGGCACCTTGAGACTATGCTCAGTGTCACTGCAGGCAATGTACTGATTTCGGTTTTCAGCCGCCAAGGAAAGGAGTCTGTATGTCTCTGGTTCTTCGTGCCCGGTTCTATGATTGGAATGACCGAATGAGCAATCCGGTAACCGGTGCCCAGGGGCGCAGCTTGATCAATGGGCAATATCTCCTCAGTTCGTGAGCGTTTGGGCGCTTCATTCACAGGGTCGACGATCTCCAATCTGAAGGCCGACTTCTCCAACCAGGTCGAGCAGTCGATCCAGACTGTCGGCAAATGCAGGTGGATTACTTTTGGTAAATCCCAAGGACATGGAGAGCCGCATGAACACTAAACCACTCCACAAAATCTTATGGCGCCTCGCCGGCTGCGTGACCGGGCTGGCGATGGTTGTCGCCAATCCAGCCCAAGCTGCCGATGGCGGCATCGCCGGCGGCCCTACCTCAAGCTATAGCATTGCCTTCAGCAACTCCTACGCGGGCAGTGATTTCCGCAAAGTGATGGTGCGCAACTGGCAGGAGGTGGCGGCCCAAGCACAAAAGGATGGCTTGGTCCGCGAGGCTCCGGTGGTCAGCGCCAATAACTCCGCAGCGGAACAGGCGGCCCATATCCAGGACATGATCGTCAAAGGCGTGAACGCCATCGTCATCCTGGCCGCGTCCGACACGGCCCTCAACGGGGTGATTCGCGATGCATGCAACGCTGGCATCGTGGTGGTCGTCATGGCCAGTCTGGTCACCGAAAGCTGCGTCTATACCGTGGACTACAACTGGTCCGCCATGGGCCGCGTGGAAATGGATTATATCGCCGAGCGTCTCAAGGGGAACGGAACACTGCTGGAGATCCGCGGCATTGCCGGCGATGCCACCGATAAAAACATCAGCGACGGCATTCGCAAGGCCGCCAGCGACTACCCGGGCCTGAAGTTCGCCAAGACCGTGTACGGGAACTGGACGGCGTCCGTCGCACGCAAGGAGGTGGCGCTGGCACTGCCGTCGCTTCCCAGCATTAATGCCGTCGCGACTCAGGGGGGCGACGGTTATGGCGCGGCCATGGCGTTCAAGGCGGCGGGGCGCCCTTTGCCGATTATTGTGATGGGGAACCGTCAGGACGAACTTGCCCTGTGGAAGCAGGAGCGCGATGCCAATGGCTACGAGACCGTCTCGGTCTCCGCCTCCCCAAGCGTTTCCCAGGTGGGGTTCTGGGTGGCCCAGCAGATTCTGGCGGGCAAGCAAGTGCCGAAGTTCGTCGAGGTGCCGCTGGTACGCATCGATGCGAAGGACCTGGACGCCTGGCTCGCCACTATGCCGGTGGGCGGCGCCGCCAATCCTTTCTACAGCCAGGCTTCCGTTGCGGCGATGATCGACGCGGCCGTCAACCATACGGCGCCGCCGACGCCTTTGCCGGAGGTGACGAAGCAGTAGTGGTGGGCGGGGAGCGAGGAGGCGAGGCGCGGTGCTGACATTCAGGCCCACCACAGACAGGCCCATTGCCGTCAGGATCGGGCTGGCAGTCGCCGCACTGGTGTTTCTGATGCTGGCGGTGTCGCTAGTGAACCTCTATGGCCTGCGAGGCATGGTTCGTTCGGTGGATTCGGCCAGCCATTCCGCAGAAATTCTGGCCTCGGTCAACGGGGCCACCGAGCGGGTGGAAAACTTCATCGCCACCCGCGACCAGGAAAGCCTCTCCCAAGCCGAAGGCATGGTGGCGACCGCTATTGCCGGCCTTACCGCCATTGCGGTGGCAGAGGCGCAATCGCTCAAGGGCGGTCTGGACAGGCTCGCCGCGGCGATCGCCGCTTTGCGGGCGGCGACCCTGACCATGGATGGCGAAACGGAGAACATGACAGCCCACTACGGCCGGATGCGAGAGGCGACGATCCTGGTCGAACAGGGCATCGCCGATGGGCTGAAGGGGCTTGACGCCCGCACCGCTGAGCACCAGGCGCAGGTGAGCAACATTGAAAGCGCCCATCGCATCCTGGATATCCTGCGCAACGGCGAACGGATCATCATCGCCAATGTGGCCAAGATGCTGGTGACCGGTGATGGGGCGGCCGCGGCGCACAGCGCTTGCGCGGCACTCCCGCCGGTGGTCGAGCAATTGCGCGAGGTGATGGGGGAGCCGCAGGAGAGAGAGCCCCTGGACCAGTTGGCAACAGCGGTCGTTGCTACCTGCGTGACGGTAGAGCGCCTTGGCGAGGCGCCCAAGTTGCGGGGAGGCGAGGCGTTGCGGCAGCTCGCCGTCGTCGGGAATGTGGTCGAGCACCTCGAGGCAATGTTGAGTGAGGTGGATGGGCGCGTTGCTCATGATGCAAGCGACATTCAGGCAGCCACCGGCTTGCTGCACAATGCCGCCGCGTTGTCCAAGCGTTTCGCCGAGCGTGTTGCCACCCTGGAGGCGCAGACCCTGTCGTTTCGCCTGTCACCGTCAGCCGAGGTCGCCAGCTCTGTCGGCCACATCCTTGATGAACTTTCCCGTCTCGCGCGCGTTCTGCCTTCGTCCGTGGGGCCGCAAGCCAAGGCTACGCCTCTGACGGTCAGCGATCAGATTGCCGGCTACCGGGCGGCATTCGCCAGGTTCCATCAGGCAAGCAACGCTTTGAGCGATGCACGCGATCAGGTTCGCGACGAGGCTCGCAGCGCCGGCCAGTTGGTTGCGCGCTTCGCTGGAGAGGCGCGCTCCGACGCCTTGGTCCACAATGATCGCGGCATGCTTGCGACGATAATTGCAGGTACCGTCGCCATCCTGCTAGCCGGCGCCATCGCCTGGAGCACGTCGCGATTTATCGCACAGCCCATCGTGGCCCTGGCCTCGGTCATGCGCAGGCTTGCGGCCGGCGACCTGAACGCCGAGATCGCCAGTGCCGGACGCGGTGACGAGATTGGAATCATGACCCGCGCCGTACGGGTGTTCCAGGAGAATGCCCTGCGCATCCGGGTGCTGGAGGCTGAGGCTGAAGCCGAACGACAGCAAGTGCAGGCCTCCTTGGAGAGAATGGTCGCCGAACGGACCGACACGCTGCATCAACAGACCGAGGTGCTGGAGGCGCAGGCCGTCGAGCTCATTCAGGCGCGCAATCAAGCCGAGACGGCCAACCAGGCAAAGAGCGATTTCGTCGCCACGGTCAGCCACGAACTGCGCACCCCCCTGACCCTCATTCTCGCCCCCCTGGAGCAGCTCTCGGCGGCGTCCATCCCGCCGGCGGACTGGCATGTGCAAATCGACCGCGCCCAACGCAACGCACTGCGCTTGATGAACCGGGTGAATGACATTCTCGATTTCTCCAAAGCCGAAGCGGGCAAGTTTGAGGTGTGTCCGGCGCCAATTGACTTGAACAAGATGGTGGGTGTGCTGGCCGAGGATGCCGCCATGGTGGCCGAGGGCAAAGGCTGCACCCTGACCAGCAGCATCGATCCTGCGCTCGGCACGGTGTTCCTGGACCCCCGACACTTCGAGAAGATTCTTCTCAACCTGGTGAGCAATGCCATCAAGTTTACGTCCGCTGGCGGCACCGTGCACCTGGCAGTGACGCTGATTGATGGCGAGCGTTTTGAACTCGCGGTGCAAGACTCGGGGATCGGCATTGCGCCTGACAAACTGCCGTTGCTGTTCCAGCGTTTTTCCCAGATCGACAACTCCGCCACGCGCCACTACAGCGGCACAGGCATCGGTCTGGCCCTGGTCAAGGATCTGGCCGAACTGATGGGGGGCGAAGTGGGCGTGAACAGCGAGCCTGGACGGGGTTCGTGCTTCTTTGTTCGACTTCCGCTGGGGGCCGAGCAAAACACCGTGCCGAGCGAAGCCAGCAATATGCAGGAGCGATCGTCATCGAGCACAACAAGCACTATTGAGCAGCGCCACTTGCGTTTCGACGACGGCCACCAAGGCAGTCGCAACGACCAAGTCGTGACGCAAGGCGCAGGCGACGAGCAGCACCCGGAACACGCCTTGCGATCCAGAGTGCTGGTGGTCGACGACAGCCCGGAAATGCTCAGCTATCTCAGAGAACTTTTGCAAAACGATTACATCGTCGCCACCGCAGTTGATGGCGAGCAGGCCTGGGCACTCCTGCAGCGTCGACCCATCGATGTGGTCGTTTCGGATGTGATGATGCCGAAACTCGATGGCTTTGGCCTGACAGCCAGAATCAAAGCCAGCGCCGGTTTTGCCCATTTACCGGTGATCCTGGTGACCGCCCGTGGCGGTAGCGAGGCCTGCGTCTCCGGGCTGGAGAGTGGCGCCGATGACTATATCGCCAAACCCTTCTCGCCGCTGGAGCTCATGGCTCGCGTGCGCGCGGCGCTCCGCATGAGTCACGTGCAAACCGAACTGCATGCAAAATCCCGTCAGGCGGGCATGGCCGAAATCGCTACGACTGTGCTGCACAACGTCGGCAACGTCCTCAACAGCGTGAACGTATCGGCAGAACTGGTCAGCAGCCTGATGCGCACCTCCAAAGCCCAGGGGCTGGGCAAGGTCGCTCAGATGATGAACGAACACGTCCATGATTTGAGCGAATTTCTCACCACAGATCACAAAGGAAAGATGCTGCCCGGCTACCTGCTCAAGCTGGCGGAGGTGGTGGCGATAGAGCAACAGGGCATCATCGAAGAGCTCGGGCAACTCACCAAGGGCATTGACCACATCAAAACCATTGTCGCTGCCCAGCAGTCCTATGCCGTTGCCGTCAGTATCGTCGAGACAGTACCGGTCCCGGAGTTGATCGATGATGCCTTGCGCATGAGTGCTGGATCACTGGCGCGCCAGGAGGTGACGGTGGTCAAGGACATTGCCGACTTGCCCTTGCTGCCGCTGGACCGGCACCGGATGCTGCTGATTCTGGTGAACCTGATCCGCAATGCCAAACAAGCAATGAACGGCGTGATCGATCGCAGCCCGTGCATCACGTTCAGCGCCTTCCTGGCTGACGGGCCAGCATTGCGTATCACCGTGACCGACAACGGCAATGGGATTGCACCAGAGCATCTGGCGCGGCTCTTTTCCCATGGCTTCACTACTCGCAAAGACGGTCACGGTTTCGGCCTGCACAGCTGCGCGCTGGCCGCGCAGGAAATGGGGGGCAGCTTGACCGTGCACAGCGACGGGGCTGGACAGGGCGCAACCTTCATCCTTGATGTTCCGCTCGATGGTCCGCAGACGCAGTGATGAGCACCAGATGTCAGGAAATCATTTGGAAGCGAGTCCCAGATAGACCCAGTACAGCAGGGCAGTTGCGCCGATGGCAGCTCCTGACATGCAAACGGCTATCCAGCCAAATCGCCAGATATGTGACTTAATTACAATGTGGTCACAAGTTGTCAACCGCCTTTGAGGTGAGTAAGCTGACCGCATGAACCAGCCAATATCCCCCAGCGTCCGTGGCCCAGTCGACCATGACATCCGAGACCAGATAGTCGCGGCGGCCAATGAGCATTTCAGTCAATACGGTTACGGCAAGACCACGGTGTCCGACCTGGCCAAGGCCATCGGGTTTTCCAAGGCTTACATCTACAAGTTCTTTGATTCCAAGCAGGCAATCGGCGAAGCCATTTGCAAAAATTGTCTGGCGCAAATCGTTGCCGCCGTGGAGCAGGCCATCAACGTGGAAGGCCTCTCACCTACGGAGCGCTTTAGACGCATGGTCAAAACACTGATGGTCACGGGCGCGGACCTGTTCTTCAACGACCGCAAGCTTTATGACATCGCCGCGTTCTCGGCCTCGGAGCGTTGGCCAAGCTCGCAGGTTTATAATGCCCGGATCAAAGACTTTGTTCTGCAGATCGTACGAGAGGGGCGAGAACTCGGTGAGTTCGAGCGCAGGACGCCACTGGACGAGACGGTAGACGCGATACATCTGGCGCTCCAGCCTTTCGTCAATCCTTTGCTGTTGCAGTACAACCTCGATCGCATCGAGGATGCCCCAACGCTCACCTCCAATCTCATCCTGCGTAGCCTCATGCCCTGAGTTTCGGCTGAGGGCTGCATTGCCATTGCAACCTATTCCCGCGTGGTCCCTGCGATTTTACCTTCTGAATGAAGGTATCTATTTGTCTGGATTGTGACTGTTGACACAAATGGTCACATGAATAAGTATGGCGCATCTGTTCTCAAGAGATCGCCATGATCCAGCGCCGCCTTCAGCTTAGGTCTTCACCGATTCCATCCACCCGTTTCGATTGGGAGAGGGCGACGCCTGCGTGCTGCTTGGTGGGGATCACGACCGGTCAGTTCAGGGGAGCGTTGATATGACCAGCTTTGCCCAGATGCTGCAGCAATTCGATCCAGACTCACCTTTTATTGCACCACCCAACTGGCTACAGGGGCGCACTGTCTTTGGGGGCCTGTCTGCGGCGCTGTCGCTGCAAGCGGTTTTGCGTGAGTGTCCGACAGATTTCCCGCCGTTCAGGTCAGCCCAGGTGTCGTTCATTGGCCCTGTCACACAGGCCCAGACATTCGAAACCAGCGTGTTGCGTCAAGGGCGGTCAGTCACCTCGGTAGCGGTCGACTGTATGTCGGGCGATGACCTGGCGCTGCGCACCACGCTGTTATTCGCTCAGCCGCGCGAAAGCAAAATCAGCCACAACTCCTGGGGAAGACCGCTTGTAGAGGGGCCATCCAAATACTCCACGCTGGTTCTGGATAGCAACGTCGCACCGGCTTGCGCCCATAACTTCGAGATGCGCGCGGCGGGCGGTTCATTGCCAGTATCTGGCGCAGAAAATCCCGAACTGTTGATGTGGGTGCGCCACCTGGATGCACAGGGCGTGGACCCGGCCGTCGCCTTGGTTGCGCTCGCTGACAGTTTGCCGCCGGCCGCCATGACCTGCTTCACCGAGCCCGCCGCCATCAGCTCTGCGTCCTGGATGATTGATCTACCGCAGCCGGCCGTTGCTGGTGAATGGTTTCTCATCAGTTCTTTCAGCCAGCAGGCTCTGGAAGGTTACTCATTGCAAGATATGGAAATCTGGGACGAAAGCGGTCGACGAGTGCTTTGGGCGCGTCAGACCGTGGCAATTTTCACATAACACAACCACCCGCTTCATTCACCTCAGCTACTGCTGTAAGAGTTCTAATAATGAAAAAAATATGGCTCAAGACCCCGCTAGGTCTCGCTGTTGCGCTCGCCACTTCTCATGTGCTGGCGAGCGGTTTCGCGCTCAATGAGCAAAGCATCAGTGGGATGGGATCCGGGTTTGCCGGTCGCTCGTCTTCTGCTGAAGATGCGAGCACCGTTTTTGGCAATCCGGCGGGCATGTCTCGCTTGAAGAGGGAGCAGGTCAGTCTGGGGGCGGCGACGCTTTTCGCCAAGTCCGACATCAGCCAGACTCGCAGCACCTTCGGTGGCCAGCAGGACGGTGATATGGTGCCAGCGACCACGGTGCCGATGGGTTACTACGTCAAACCCATTGATGAGCACTGGGCGTTCGGTGTTGGTTTTTATGTTCCTTTCGGCCTGATTACCGACTATGGCAGCGGTTTCGCCGGGCGTTATTACGCCAACAAAAGCGAGGTCACGACCCTTACGTTCCAGCCCACTGTAAGCTATGCCTTTAACGACAAAGTGTCGATCGGGTTCGGTCCTACCATCAACCGTATCAGCGGTGAGTTGTCCGGGATGGTGCCCAACCCTCTCAGCCCTGGGCGCAATGATGGAAAACTCAAAAGCACCGGCGACGACACGGCCCTGGGTTTCAACGCGGGGATCCTGGTGCAGGCTACTGACCGAACCCGCTTAGGTCTGACGTACCACTCCAAAGTCAGTTACCACTTGGACGCCAAGACTAAGGTTACTGGTGGAGTCTTCAGCTTGCTGGGCGTCAGCGGCCAGAGCTATGACGCTTCGCTGGATGTGGATACACCGGAGTCGGTGGACTTCTCGGTGACTCATCAGCTCAACGATGACTGGACGCTTTATGCAGGGACCACCTGGACACGCTGGAGTCGCTTCAAGGAACTGGTCATCCAGAACTCGGGTTTGCCTCCTTTGCTCAGTGGCTCGCTGGGCACCGTTGCCGAAGAGCAGAACTGGCATGACACGTGGGCCCACGCCATCGGTACGGCGTACCGGTTGAACAACCAGTGGGTGCTTCGCGCAGGCTTGTCGGTCGACCAGTCGCCCGCCAACAACACCGACCGCGGGCCACGTATTCCTACGGGCGACCGGACGGTGATCAGCTTCGGTGCAGGCTGGACGCCGGTGGACGATGTCACGATCGACGTTGCCTATTCTTATCTGTGGGAAGAGAGCGTGCAGGTCAATCACACCTCAGCGACCCGGGGCGCCTACAGCTCCACGTATAAGAACAGTGCCAGCGGCCTCGGTGCTTCTGTCAGCTATCGCTTCTGATTGATTGCCGCTTTACGATAACGAAAAGGCCGGGGCACAGGTTGCCTCCGGCCTTTTTGTAGGCATTCCTTTCCCTTCGGGAAGGCCTTCACCTCGCCCACTCAGACGCCCATGACGTGCGCCATGATGCCTTGGTGAAACCGGCGAGGCGTGGCCCAGGTCAAGACCGTAATCGCTTTGTTGCCAAAGCCTGGCACGACACTCATGCGTCCGGCTTGCAGCGCACGGATTCCCGCAGCGACAACGGGCTGGGGCTGCATCATCACCATTTTCAGGGCCGGTGTGAGTTTTTGCCTGGCGCTTTGTGCAAATCCGGTGTCCGACATCCCGGGGCAAAGTGCGGTCACGACGACGCCGTCGGTTTTAAGTTCACGATGAAGCGCGTCAGAGAAGCGAAGCACATAGGCCTTTGCGGCAGAGTAAACGGCGAAATTCTTCACCCCCTGGAAGGCCAGCAGGCTGGCAACCATCAGGATATGTCCGCGTTTTCGGGCCCGCATGTCAGTCGCGAAAAGGCGCGTCAATGCTGTCAGGCTGGCAATGTCCAAATCGATCATGGCCAGGGATTGTTCTACGGATTGATCCAGAAAGGGCCCTTGCAAGCCATGACCGGCATTGTTGATGAGCACATCGATCACGACACCACGCTCGCTCAGTCGCTGATGCAGTTCGATGATCGCCGGAATCGAGGACAGGTCGACTTGCTCGACGAGCACCTCAACGCCGAAGCGTTCGCGCAACTGCGCCGACAGCGCCTGAAGTTTATCCAATCGGCGTGCTACCAGGACCAGCGATTTCCCTTGTGCTGCGTACTGCCGGGCAAACTCCTCGCCAAATCCGCTCGACGCGCCCGTGATGAGCACCCAAGAGTTATCGTTCGTTTTCATATTGCTGTTCTCTGCTGGTTTTAGCTGAAGGAGGAGGGCGCGCAGGTGGTGCCACGTCACCTGGTTACGTCATCGACTTGCCACAGGCTCGGCGTGAGCAGGCTGCCAGCCACCACCCAGTGCCCTGAACGCGGCGACCGCCGCTCGTGCCGATTCGGTTCGCGCTTGCGCTCGGGCATCGGAAGCTCGCAGCAGTGTTTCGTCGGCTTGCAGGACGTCGATGAGGCTGGCGGTGCCTTTCTCATAGGCAATGAACGAGGATTGACGAGCCTGAGTCAGAGCTGTCTCTGCTGCGGTGAGGGTGGTTGCCTGGGCTTCGCGATTGACCAACGAGGAGAACGCGTTCTCGACATCCTCGCTGGCGCGCAGCGCGGACTGGCGATAAGCGGCCAGGGCCTCGGCTTCCTGCCCCTTGGCTTGATCGATCTGTGCGTTGATACGGCCAAAGTCGAAGAGCCTCCAGCGCAGTCCCAATACACCCGCCGACTGGCTGGCGCCGCCGGTAAAAAGGTTGCCGGCGGATACGGCGGTGGCGCTACCGAGCAGCGCGCTGAGGGAGAATTTTGGATAGTACTCAGCAACGGCCTCTGCGATGCGTGCATTGGAGGCCGCTAGACGGCGCTCGGCCACGATGAGATCGGGCCGGCGGCGCAGCAGATCGGCAGGCGTTCCCATGGCGGTTATCTGGGGTGCCAGAGGAATGCTTCGCGCATTGGCCAGTTGTGTGCGATGCGTGCCGGGCGGCGTGCCGAGCATGATGTCCAGTGCGTTCATCGCAGCATCCAGGCCAATTTGCAGGACCGGCACTGTCGCTTGGACCTGTGCCAAGGCGCCCTCGGTCTGGCGAACCTGATAGCTGGCGGCGAGGCCCTTGCTGTAGAGCAGTTGGACCTTCTCCAGCAGTTCCTGTTGCGTTTTGACCTGTTGGTTCGCAATGCCCAAACGGGTCTGCAATCCGCGGACAGTGATGTAGATGTCGGCGGTCTGCGCAGCGACGGCCAGGCGGGTGGCCGTGGCGCCCGCTGCGGACGCCTGGTATTCGGCCAGGGCGGCCTCGCGTGACCGGCGCAGGCTGCCAAACAAATCGACCTCCCAGCTGGCCCCGAGGTTGAGTTCGTAAGCGCTTCCATACCGATCATAGCCAGGCGTTGAATTCAGCACCTGGCCGAGTGGGGTTTCGACTGACTGATAGGCGCGCGCGGCCTGGCCGCTGATATTGCCCGAGGGCAGCAAAGCAGCATCGGCCGCACCCAGGCCGGCCCGCGCCTGCGCGACGCGCGCCGAGGCCTGCGCCAGGTCCAGGTTCTGCTCAAGTGCCTTGGCGACGAATTCGGTCAGCGCTGGGTCATCAAAGCCTTCCCACCAAGCTACGAGACTGGCCGGCATCGTCGCGGGCCGCTGTTCGACAGAGGGCTGACCGAGGAAACGGTCCGATAGCGCAGTGTCCGGACGGTGATAGTCCGGACCAACGGCGCAGCCTGCCATCAAGCTGGCACTCAGTATCAGAGCAGCGGGGTGGAGTGGCGACATGGAGATTCCTGAAGTGGAGATTGATGTGTGACCATATTATATATTGGTCACTTTCTGTCAATGAACTCCTCATGGGTGGGTGCTCTCGCTGGGGGCTATGGTCGCAATAAGTGTTGAGAAAATTGTAATTTAGTCTCTGGTCGCAATGGTTGTGACCATTGACAGTAATGGTCACACGCCAGAGAATGTGACACCTGTTTCTATTCTTCAAGTAGGGAATCTATGCGCCGGCTTCGACCTGTCACCCTTGCCGCTTGCTTGTTGCCTCTCGTCCTGACGGCGTGTGGCGACTCTTCCACCGTCCAAGATCCGCGCACGCTCGCTCCTTTGGTGAGGGTCTCTGAAGTTCAGGATTCGTCCGGCCTCTGGCGTTCATTCACCGGAGTCGTGGCGGCTCGCGTCCAGAGTGACTTGGGTTTCCGAGTGTCGGGCAAAGTGCTTGAGCGTCTGGTCGATACCGGGCAGACCGTCAAGCGTGGTCAGCCGCTCATGCGTCTGGATCCCATCGACTTAGGCTTGCAAGCACGAGCGCAGCAAGAAGCGGTCACTGCCGCCAAAGCCCGTGCCAAACAGACCGCAGATGACGAGGCTCGTTATCGTGAGCTGGTGGCCGCAGGCGCCATTTCCGCATCGGGCTACGATCAGATCAAAGCCGCAGCCGATACCGCGAAGGCACAACTCAGCGCCGCGCAAGCTCAGGCTGACGTGGCCCGGAATGCGTCGGGCTATGCCGTACTGCTGGCAGACGCCGATGGCGTTGTCATGGAGACGCTCGCCGAACCCGGGCAGGTGGTCAGCCCTGGGCAGCCGGTGGTTCGACTGGCACGGGCCGGTCAGCGCGAAGCCATCGTGCAATTGCCAGAAACCTTGCGTCCGGCCGCAGGGTCCACCGCTCAGGCGACGCTTTACGGCAACACCTCGGCTGCTGTCACTGCCAAGCTGAGGCTGCTGTCGGATTCGGCTGACCCTGTGACACGCACCTTTGAGGCGCGGTATGTATTGGCGGGCGGGCTGGCCAATGCGCCGCTGGGTTCGACCGTCACCCTTCGGATCGCCGAAGACGCCGCGCAAGGGCCGGTCCTGCAAGTTCCGATCGCTGCCCTCTATGACCCGGGCAAGGGAACCGGTGTGTGGGTCATTGCCGGCGAACCGGCGAAAGTCAGCTGGCGGCCTGTTCAGGTCCTGGGCTTGAGTGACGACGCTGCCCGAGTTGCAGGTGAGCTCAAGGTTGGCGAGCGCATTGTCGCGCTGGGCGCGCATCTACTGCGCGATGGCGAGGAAGTGCGACTGAGCCCACAGGGTGACGTGAAGGTTGCCGGGGGCCGTCAATGAGTCTCAATTTATCGGCACTCGCCGTTCGCGAGCGCTCCATTACCGTGTTCCTGATCTTTCTGATTGCCGTCGCGGGTACCTTGGCGTTCTTCCAGTTGGGGCGTGCCGAGGACCCGCCGTTTACGGTCAAGCAGTTGACCGTCATCACTGCATGGCCGGGCGCGACTGCCCAGGAGATGCAGGACCAAGTCGCCGAGCCGCTGGAAAAGCGCCTGCAAGAACTGAAGTGGTACGACCGCACGGAAACCTACACCCGTCCAGGTCTGGCTTTCACCATGGTCTCGCTGGTCGATCGCACGCCACCCTCGCAAGTCCAGGAGGAGTTCTATCAGGCGCGCAAGAAACTCGACGATGAGGCCACTCGGCTGCCGGCGGGCGTCATTGGGCCGATGGTCAATGACGAGTATTCGGACGTTACCTTCGCGCTGTTCGCCCTGAAGGCCAAAGGCGAACCGCAGCGCCTGCTGGTGCGAGATGCCGAAGCGTTGCGCCAGCGCCTGTTGCATGTGGCGGGCGTGAAGAAGGTCAACATCATCGGTGAGCAGCCCGAGCGAATCTTTGTGTCGTTCTCCCATGATCGACTGGCGACCTTGGGCGTCTCGCCCCAGGATATCTTCGCCGCGCTGAACAGCCAGAATCTGCTCACGCCTGCTGGCTCGATCGAAACCAAAGGGCCGCAAGTCGTCCTGCGGGTGGACGGTGCCTTCGATAAATTGGCGAAAATTCGCGACACACCGCTTGCGATCCAGGGGCGCACGCTGAAGCTCTCGGACGTCGCGACAGTCGAGCGCGGATATGAAGATCCGGCCACTTTCCTGGTTCGCAATAACGGCGAAGAGGCGCTGCTGCTGGGGATCATAATGCGCGAGGGCTGGAACGGCCTGGACCTGGGCAAGGCACTGGACGCCGAGACGACCAAGATCAATGAAGGCATGCCACTGGGCATGACGCTGACCAAGGTCACCGATCAAGCCGTGAACATCGACTCGGCCGTCGGTGAGTTCATGGTCAAGTTTTTTGTCGCGCTGCTGGTTGTCATGCTCGTTTGCTTTCTCAGCATGGGCTGGCGTGTAGGCGTTGTGGTCGCAGCCGCCGTACCGTTGACGCTGGCGATAGTGTTTGTGGTGATGGCGGCCACCGAAAAGAACTTCGACCGGATTACCCTGGGTTCGCTGATCCTGGCGCTTGGGCTGTTGGTGGACGACGCGATCATCGCGATCGAAATGATGGTGGTAAAGATGGAGGAGGGCTACGACCGGATCAAAGCGTCCGCGTATGCCTGGAGCCACACCGCCGCGCCGATGCTGTCCGGTACGCTGGTGACGGCGATTGGCTTCATGCCCAACGGCTTTGCGCAATCGACCGCCGGCGAATACACCAGCAACATGTTCTGGATCGTCGGCATTGCCCTGATCGCCTCCTGGGTCGTCGCGGTGGCTTTTACCCCTTATCTTGGGGTGAAGCTATTGCCGGATATCAAGCCGGTCGAGGGCGGTCACGCGGCTATCTACAACACGCGTCATTACAATCGCTTTCGCCAGCTCCTGACCCGCGTCATCGCGCGCAAATGGTGGGTGGCCGGCACCGTGGTCGCGACATTTGTCGTGGCGATTCTCGGCATGAGCCTGGTCAAGAAGCAATTCTTCCCGACCTCAGACCGTCCCGAGGTATTGGTCGAGGTGCAGATGCCCTATGGAACCTCCATCGAGCAGACCAGTGCCGCCACGGCCAAGGTCGAGGCCTGGTTGCAAAAGCAGGATGAGGCGAAAATCGTCACCGCCTATATCGGTCAAGGTGCGCCACGCTTCTACCTGGCGATGGCGCCGGAACTCCCTGACCCGTCCTTCGCCAAGATTGTGGTGCTGACGACCAGCCAGGAGGCCCGTGAAACCCTCAAGTTCCGTCTTCGCGAAGCGGTCGCCGAAGGGCTTGCCCCGCAGGCGCGGGTGCGGGTGACTCAACTGGTGTTTGGTCCGTATTCGCCATTCCCCGTGGCTTACCGGGTGATGGGCCCCGATCCGTCAACGTTGCGCGAGATCGCCGGTCGGGTACAGGACGTCATGCAAGCGAGCCCGATGATGCGGACCGTCAATACCGACTGGGGGCCACTGACGCCGACGCTGCATTTCAGTCTTGATCAAGATCGTTTGCAGGCGGTGGGCCTGACCTCGAATGCCGTCGCCCAGCAGTTGCAGTTCCTGCTCACGGGGGTGCCGATTACGGCGGTTCGCGAGGACATCCGTTCGGTGCAAGTGGTTGGTCGCGCCGCAGGTGATATTCGACTCGATCCCGCCAAGATCGAAGGTTTTACCCTGGTGGGCACGGCGGGACAGCGTATTCCGCTGTCCCAGGTCGGCGAGGTGGATGTGCGCATGGAGGACCCAATCCTGCGGCGGCGTGATCGCACGCCGACCATTACCGTGCGCGGCGACATTGCCGAAGGCTTGCAGCCACCGGACGTATCGAGCGCAATCCTCAAACAACTGCAGCCGATCATGGACACCCTTCCTGACGGGTACCGGATCGAGCAGGCGGGGGCCATCGAGGAGTCGGGCAAGGCCGGCCAGGCGATCGTGCCGCTGCTGCCGATCATGGTTGCCCTGACGCTGCTGATCATCATCCTCCAGGTACGCTCGATCTCGGCGATGGTCATGGTGTTCTTCACCGCGCCGCTGGGATTGATTGGCGTGGTGCCGACCTTGCTGATCTTCCAGCAGCCGTTTGGAATCAACGCCCTGGTCGGCCTGATCGCGCTCTCGGGTATTTTGATGCGCAATACGCTGATTTTGATTGGGCAAATCCACCACAACGCGCAAGAAGGGCTGGACCCGTTCCACGCGGTGATCGAGGCCACCGTGCAACGGGCCCGGCCGGTGCTGCTGACGGCGCTGGCGGCCATCCTGGCATTCATCCCCCTGACACACTCCGTCTTCTGGGGGACGCTGGCCTACACGCTGATCGGAGGGACCTTCGTCGGCACCATCATGACGCTGGTATTTCTGCCGGCGATGTATTCCATCTGGTTCAAGATCCATCCTGACAAACAGGTCCAAACTGAAACAGCGAGGCTGGCGTAAGTCAGCAAACGCATGCTGCTGTCAGTGGATGTCGACTGAAAAATGAAGAGGTTTTTATGATGACTGCCGAAGGTCAAAAGCGAATCGTCGTCACAGGCATGGGCATTGTCAGCCCCCTGGGTTGTGCAGTGGAAGAAGTCTGGCAGAGGTTGCTGGCAGGACGTTCCGGTATCCGTAACCTGTCTTGCAATATCACCGAGGGTACCGGCGTTGCGGTGGGCGGCCAGGTGCCGTCTCTGCAAGAGGATGCCGTTGCGGGGTATGACCCCGAGCGCTTCATCTCGGTCAAGGATCGCAAGAAGATGGACCGTTTCATCGAGTTTGCCCTGGTCGCCGCCGATGAAGCCCTGGCGCAGGCAGGCTGGCATCCGACGCAAGCCTCAGACCAGGAACGCACCGCGACAATCATTTCATCGGGCGTCGGTGGCTTTGGCGCAATTGCCGACGCTGTACGCACCACCGATGCGCGTGGCCCGCGCCGCTTGTCGCCATTCACCGCGCCGGCCTTTCTCGCCAACATGGCGGCCGGGCACGTTTCCATCCGGCATGCGCTCAAGGGGCCTCTCGGTGCGCCTGTAACGGCTTGTGCCGCCGGGGTGCAAGCCATTGGAGATGCGGCCAGGCTCATCAGAAGCGGTGAGGCGGATATCGCCATATGTGGCGGTACTGAAGCGGCGATAGACCGTGTGACCCTGGGCTGTTTTGCCGCCGCCCGCGCACTGTCCACGGGCTTTGCCGAGCACCCTCAGGAGGCCTCGCGTCCCTTTGATCGCGACCGTGACGGTTTCGTCATGGCCGAAGGGGCCGGGCTACTGGTGATCGAGTCGCTGGAGCATGCCTTGGCTCGAGGTGCCAAGCCCCTGGCCGAACTGGTCGGCTATGGCACCAGCGCCGATGCCTATCACCTGACCGCAGGCCCGGAAGACGGCAGCGGCGCACGACGCGCCATGCAGCAGGCTCTGCGCCAGGCGGGGGTCAGCCCTGCGGACGTGCAGCATATCAATGCCCACGCGACCTCCACACAGGTGGGCGACAACGGGGAGTTGGCAGCGATTCGCTCGGTGTTCGGGGCTGACTCTGGCGTGGCTATCACCTCGACCAAGTCCGCCACCGGGCACCTTCTGGGGGCGGCGGGGGGCATTGAAGCGATCTTCACCGTGCTCGCGCTGCGTGATCAGATCGTACCGCCGACGCTGAACCTGCTTCATCCCGATGAAGCCGCAGAAGGGCTCGATCTGGTCGCCCTGAATGCCCGGAAGATGTCGATCACCCATGCGCTCTCAAATGGATTCGGGTTCGGCGGCGTTAACGCCAGCGTCCTGTTTCGTCGTTGGGATGCTAAATAGAGACGGCGAACTCACACCGGTTGCTTCACCTTCCGATGCACCCACCGTGCTTCGCTTTGCAGCTCCAGGACTTGCCAATGGAAGCGCTCAAGCGAAGCATTGTGGCCGACACTGATCAGGATCGTTTCTGGCAGCGTCTCTTTGAGCAGTTGATAGCAGCGCGCCTCGTTGGTTGAATCCAGTGCTGAACTGCTCTCGTCGAGGAACAGCACCGTCGGGCGGGCCAGCAAGGCCCTGACGAACGCACAGCGTTGCTGTTCGCCGACGCTGAGGGTCTGCGCCCAGTCCCGCTCCTGCTCCAACAGATCGCTCAGGTGCTGCAGGCCAACTTGCTCCATGGCCTGGCGCAGCGCGGCATCTTCTTCGCGACGGGGTGGGTTGGGGTACCACAGCGCTTCACGCAGACTGCCCAACGGCAGGTAGGGTTTCTGCGCAAGCGTCAGGGCACGCTCACGGTCATAACAGCTTGAGCCGCGAGCGTGATGCCAAAGCCCGGTAATCGTGCGGATCAGCGTCGATTTGCCGTAGCCGGACGGCGCGCGGATCATCAGGCTGTCACCGGGCTTGAGCGACAGATTGAAGTCTTTGAACAACGGCCGGCCGTTCGGCAGCCAGATGTCCAGATCCTTGATATCGAGACCGTCGGCCTGTTGTTCGAGCCTGACCTGGGACTTGACCTCAACGTTATCCAGGCGCTCCTGGAAACCGATCAAGCGGTCGATCACCGACTTCCATTCCGACAGCTCCGGGAACACGCTCACCAGGTAGGCGATGGCGGCGTGCACTTCGCCGAAGGCCGCGCTTATCTGTGTCAGGCGGCCGAGGGGAAAGGCGCCGGCAAAGAACTGTGGCGCCATGATGAACATCGGGATGACCGTCGCGCTGCGCAAGTAGAAGGTCGAGTAGCCCATGATCAGCTTCTGTTTTTTCACCAGCGCCCAGAAGTTTTCCAGCGCCGCCTCCAGGCGGTGGTTGAAGCGTTCGTTCTCTACGACTTCGCCGCGGTATTGCGCTACCGAGTCAGCGTTCTCCCGCAGGCGGATGAGCGAAAAACGAAAATCCGCTTCACGTCGCTGCTGCATGAAATTCAGGCTGGGCAGCGCGCGTCCCAGCCAGAAGGCCAGGCCGGTGCCCAGGAGCGCATACACCAGGGCGATCCACACCAGCAGTCCCGGAATGATGATGGACTGGTCGTTGAACGGCACGCTGACCAGGCTTGAGGCCTGCCAGAGGATATGCAGGAAGGAAAACAGCGACACCACCGACGTCAACAGGCCCAGGCTCAATTTGAGCGACTTGACGATGAACAGGTCGATGTCTTCGGCGATCCGCTGATCGGGGTTGTCGACCTCGGTTTCGGTCAGCTTCAGCTTCTGGTAGCGCTGGCTGTCCAGCCATTGATCAAGCATGTTGCGGGTCGCCCAGCGCCGCCAGCGGATGGTCAGCTTCTGCTGGAAGTGGAACGCGCCCACGGTGAAGGCGGCCGTGCCGATCTGCAGCAGGATGAACTGCAGGCTGCCGATCAGGAAACCGTGGTAGTCCAGGGCCTGCAAGGCATTATAGAAATGCAGGTTCCAGAAGTTGGTGAGGATGTTGACCCCGACCAGGCACAGGGTCATCAGCACGGTGGCCAACAGCAGCAACAGGGCCGGGTACTTTTCCTCGGATGCCCAGAAAGGCCGCGCGAGACGCCAGAAATTGCGGAGTGTGTGCATGTGGTCTTGGTGAGCCTGGTCGCTAACGACGTTGAGTTTGCAGGGGAGGGAGGATAGGATCAGCCAATGCTAATCGTTTGCATTAATTAGGGAAAGCCACGGGAGCCCCGTTATCGAATTTCCAGAATGGCTTAACCAGGCCTGGCCGCCGATACAGCGGGTCATTCGGCAGGAACCTGGTGATCAGCCTGCCATCGCGTTGAGCCAGCTTGCCGACCCTGGCGTACTGCAACCCTTGCTGGCCCGGTTTTTCTTGCGTTACCCAGGGGTGAACCGCGCCGCCGTGGTTTCGCAGTGGTCGATGAACTACATGAGTATCGTCCTGCCGGCCACCCTGGCCTGTGTGCTGACGCGTCGCTGCGCGATCGAGTTCTGGGGCGAGGACGCATTGCTGTTGCACGACGACGGCCAACCTGCGGCGCTGGGCCTGGCCGCCGGACTGTCAGCCTTGGACGCGGACGGCCGTGCGGTGTACTGGTCGCGGTTGATCCACGAGCACCTGGCGCCGCTGTTCAGCACATTGGCCACCGCCGGTGGCCTGGCCCCGAAAATATTGTGGGGCAACTTCGTTGCTATCTGGGACGGTGCCTTCGCCAGGATGGACCCTGACCTGTCCAAAGACGGTTTTGCCGAGGCGCACCAGTGGCTGGAACAGGTCACGGTGAACAACGGACGCTTGAAGCTGCGAGACCTGCAACGCATGGTCGAATCACCGGCGCCGCAGATTTGCCCGTGCTTGCCATTGCGCCGGCATTGTTGCCTGCATTACCAACTGCACGAGCCGGTCGAAGGCCAACCGCCGGTGCTCTGCGAATCCTGCCCCAAGCTGCACCGTCTGCCGCTGGCGGAGCAGGTGAGCTATTTGCATTACATCTATGAGTAGGGTTGGGCGCGCGTTCAATCCTTACCCCACTGGTTTCTGGCACAGCAAGTCCTTGTGGGAGCGAGCCTGCTCGCGATAGCGGCGGGTCAGCTTGCATCAATGCTGAATAGTCGACTTCATCGCGAGCAAGCTCACACACATTTGGGTTGGGGGTTGCCCTGGAGTTGTGGGCGCATTCTCAAGTGGACAGCATTTGCGCCAGGGGCACGGCGTCAGCCTGGGGAGCGACTTCACTGAGCTTGCCATGTTCGATACGGATCAGCCGGTCGGCCAGGCCGAAGTAGGCATCGTCGTGGGAGATGACGATCAGTAGTTTGCCGCGTTCGCGCAGGTCCGGCAGGATCCGGGTGTAGAAAAAGTGCTTGAACACCGGGTCCTGGTCGGCTGCCCATTCGTCGAACAGGTAGCAGGGGCGATCATCCAGGTACGCACTGAGCAGCGCCAGGCGCTTGCGTTGCCCGGTGGACAACGCCAGCGTCGTCAGCTTGCCGTTCTCGATTTGCACCTTGTGGTCCAGTTGCAGGTGCACCAGGTAGTCCTGTGCCTGTTTCACCAGGTGCGGATCGTCGCCATCGAACAGGTTTTCGAACAGGCAGAAGTCGGTGAAGATCGCTGAGAAGTGCTGTCGGTAATGGTGATTGTCATTGCTCGAGGACACTTGTTCGTCGAGCATGACGTCGCCGCTTTCCGGCCGGTACAGCCCTGTCAGCAACAGCGCCAGGGTGGTCTTGCCGCTGCCGTTGCCGCCGGTGATGAACACCACTTCGCCGGCATTGAGGGTGAGGTCGATGGGCCCCAGGGTGAAATGACCGTCTTCGCGCTCGCGGTAGTAAGTGTGGGTGACCTGGCGGCACACCAGGCTGCGAACCTGGGTCGGCGAGATCGTCTCGACGGTTTCGTCGGCGGTTTGCATCTCGCCTTCCAGGGCGCGGATCTTGTTCAGGGCCACGCTGGCCCGACCGAGGGTCGGCAAGGCGTGCATCAACTCCGACAACGGCGTGATCATGTAGAGGATCGCCAGGATATAGCCGGTGACCAGGCTCGCGCTCAGGTCGATGAAATGCGGCGCGGCGAACAGCACCACACCGATCAGCATGTAGAACACCGCATTGCCCCAGTTCAGGACCAGGGCGTAGATGCTCATGCCCCGCACGAAATCGCGGCGGTATTGCTGGCTCACCGGTATCAGCAGGCGGGTGAAGAAGTGCTGCCGGCGCGGATGGTTGAGTTGCAGTTCCTTGCTGCCATCGGTGAGCAGGCGGTACTGATTGAACAACTGGTCCTTGAGCTCGCGAGCACGGGAGATCGAGGTCAGCGCCCGACGTTGCGGCCAGTGAAAGCTCAGGCTGCCCAGGACGATCAGCAGCAGCGTCAGGCCGAGCAATGGCATGCTGAGCCAACCCAGGTAGCCGAGGCACGCGGCGATGATCCCGACGTTGACCAGCAGGATCGGCACCAACTCCACCGCCTGGCTGATGGTCTGCGTATCGTCGGTGAGCATCGCCAGCAGGCGATGCTTGCCCAGGCGCTGCAATTGCGCGTAAGGCGTGTCGATCAGCTTGGCGCTCAGGTGCAGGCGCATGTCGTTGACCGCAGCCTGGCCCAGTCGCAACAGGCTGATGTCGGAGATGATCCGCGACACCGCGACCAACACCACCAGGCCAGCGAAGAGCAGGCCATCCACCGGGCGCAGCTTGTCGAACACCTCCAGACTGTGGTTGATGTTGGCGATCAGGCCGGCAGCCGCGAGGCCGCAGATCAACCCCGTCAGGGTCGCCACCAGCAGTGCGCGCCAGGAGCGTTTAGCCATGAGTAACAACAGATCCATTTCAAACCGCTCCGTGTGTAGCAATGGCCGTGAGATGCGCCGCCAATTGTTCGTGCAAGGCGCGCTGCTCAAGGATGGTCAGGTGTTGCGCCGTGATGACCTCGCGGGTCAACGGCCCGCTGCTCAGGTCTTCCCAATGCGGGTCGGCGAAGTCAGCCTGGGCCAGGGTGTCGCTGGCCCACCAGACATGCACCGGGCAGCTTAGCCGGGCAGGCTTGAAGGTCGCCAGCAGATGCTGCGTGTGCTGCTGGTAGCGCAGCCGCGTTTGCAAATGCTCCCAACTGTCGCCATCGAGTTGCAGGCCTTGCTGGCGTGCCCACTGCACCAGCTCCGGCAGGCGTGCCGCTGGGGGCAGGGCGTCCAGTTGCTCCAGCAATGCGGCCATGATCGGTGGCGGCAACCGGCGCATCACGCTCTGGCTGTCCGGTGTCAGCGCTTGGGAGGCTGACTCCAGCAGCGCCTCGACACTGTCTTCTGGCGCTTGATGCTGGTACTGCGAGTCGATGATACCGAGAAACGCCACTGCTTGGCCCTGGCTTTCCAGGCGCGCGGCCGCAGCAATCGCCAGCAGACCACCGAGGGAGAAGCCCAGCAGGTGGTACGGCCCCTGGGGTTGCTGTTGGCGCAGGTGCTCGACATAGAGCGCGGCGAGGCTCTCGATATCGCCGCCCAGCGTTGTGCTGTCGTCGCTCAGGTACGCTGCCTGCAAGCCCCACAGATGCCAGGCCGACAGCGGCGCCAGCAGCGTGCGGTAATCCTGCACGTGGCCGGTGGAGGGGTGGAAGCAGAACAGGTTGGCGGCTTCGACAGCGTTTGGCGCCGACAACCGCACCAGTGGCGAGAGTTTGAGCTCGGCCTGCACCAATGCTGCAAATGCCGAGACGCTCGGGGCGTTGAACACCGCATTGACCGTCACTGGTGCCGACAGCGCGGTCTGCAGGCGACTGGCAAGCGTCACCGCCGCCAGGGAATGGCCGCCCAGCTCGAAGAAATCATCGTCGATGCCCACTCGCTCCAGGCCCAGCACCTGTGCCCAGACCTCGGCGAGCAAGGCTTCCAGCGGCGTGCGTGGCAAGGCACTGCCGACCGTGTCGAGGACTTTGTCTGCCCATTGCTGCAGGGTCTTGCGGTCGAGCTTGCCGTTGCCCATCAGGGGCAAGGCTTCGACGATCCGCAGGGTGGGCAGCATGTAGTCCGGCAAGCAATCCTGGGCCTGGCCATGCAGCCTGGCGACTGTGGTCGAATGCCCGGGCGCCAGGGTCATGAAAGCGAACAGTTGCTGGCCGAGCTCGCCGCGAGGGATGCATTCCACCGCGGCCTGGGCCACACCGGTAAGGCTGGTCAACTGCGCCTGGATCTCGTCGAGTTCCACGCGGAACCCTCGGATTTTCACCTGACGGTCGGCCCGCCCGGTGATCTCCAGGCTGCCGTCATGGCGATAGCGGGCCATGTCGCCGGTGCGATAGAGGCGCTCGCCCGGCCGATGTGCCAGCTCGATAAAACGCCCGGCGCTTTGTTGCGTGTCCAGGTAGCCGCGGGCCAGTTGCGGGCCGGCGATATACAGCTCGGCGCTTTGCCCTGGGGCGGCCAACGCTTGCTGCTCGTCGAGCAGGTACAGGCGCATGCCGTCGAGGCGGTCGCTGAGGGGCAGGCGACGATAATCCACGCTCGGATCGGCTTTGTGCATCACCACCCCAACGGTGGTTTCGGTCGGGCCGTAATGGTTGAAGACCGTTAGCGCCGGAGCAAGGCTGCGAATGCTTTGCAGCAGGCGCCGCGAGCAGCTTTCGCCACCGAGGATCAATTGCTTGCGCGGCAACACGGCAGCGCTTTGGGCATGAATCAACCAGGCGTCGAGCAACGACGGCACGATCTTCAGGTGATCGATCGGGTACTGCGCCTGCCAGGCTGCCCAAGCCTGGGCGTCCATGGCCGTTTCCTTGTCCAGCAGGTGCAATTCGCCGCCGCTGAGCAGGGCCGGGAACAGCAACGTGTAGCCCAGGTCGGCCGCCAGTGAGGTGACCACTGCACTGCGTTCGCCTGCGGCCAGTTGCAAGCGCCGGGATACGCTGGCGACATAACTGGCCAGCTGTCGGTGCTCGACGATGACGCCTTTGGGTGTACCGGTGCTGCCGGAAGTGAACAGCACGTAGGCCGCGTCCTGTCCTTGGATCTCGACGTTGGTTGCAGTCGTTGGCGCTTGCTGCCAGGCCGCTTCCTCGCGCAGGTCGAGGCTGCCGATGCCCGGCAACGCAGGGGCGCTGCCGGCCGAGCCGCTGAGTATGAAGGTCGGCTGGGCTTGTTGCAGGATCGCCAGCGAGCGTTGTGCCGGCTGATGCACATCCAGGGGAACGAACGCCGCGCCGCTCTTGAGCACGGCGAGCATGGCCAGGACCATCTGTGCCGAGCGATCCAGGTACAGCGCCACGCGATCTTCGCGACCCACGCCCTGGGCGCGCAGGAAATGCGCCAGTTGGTTACTGCGGGCCTGCAGTTGGGCATAGCTCAACTGCCCATTGGGGTCGCGCAGGGCCAAATATTCGGGAAACTGCGCGGCACATTCATCGAAACTCGCCGGCACGCTGGTAAACGGCAGTGCCGTAGCGTCGGATGGCGCCTGCAGGGCGGTCAGCGTTGCGGTAAAACTCGGCGCCTGCACGGACAGTTCGGCCAGGGGCTTGCCTGGGTTGGCCAGGGCATCGAGCAGCAGCGATTGGAGTTGCTCCAGCAGGACCAGGGCGGCCTGTTCGCTATAGCGGCCCGGCAGGTGGCAGAGGTTCAGGCGATAGCCGCCAGCGGTCGTTTCGGCCACCAACAGCAGCTCCATACCGGCGGGGATGGCCTGTGCGTCCAGCACCGTGAGCGTCGACGCCATGCTGCCCAAGGTGTCGAGTCGATCGGGCAACTGCCCACCCCACTGGAAGCCGTACTGCAAAGTGTCGGCCGGCAGTGCAGCGCTGACGCCGCAGTATTCCTGCCATTCGGTGGCTTGCTCGCAGAGCACCTGCAGGTTCGCCAGCGCCTGGGCAAACTGGCTGTCCGCCGCCGCTTGCCAGCGCAGGGGCAAGGGCTTGGCGAACAATCCCCAGCAATCGGCGAGTTCTTCATAGTCGTCGCGGCAATCGTGGACCCAGTTCAAGGTCAGTGCCGGGCTGTCGCCGCTGCTCAGGCGCTGCAACAGCACGCCCCAGGCCGTCATCAGCACTTGTTCGGGCGATGCGTCGTGACGTTGGCAAAAGCTGTCCAGGGCCATGCTCAACTGTGGGTTGGCGCTCAAGCGAGTGGTCACCGGGGCGTCGGAGCGGTCGCTGCGAACCTCACGGTAGAGCAACTCGCTGGCGGCCGCTTCGTCCAAGGCTTGGCTGGCCCAGAAACGCCGGCCAGGCTCGGCGTCTTCATCGGCCTGCAATTCGTAGAGCCAGGCGCTGTACTGGGTATATGTCATCGCCTCGTCATCCACCGATGGCGCCTCTATCGAGCCCAATGCCTGCGCCAGGCGCAGCAAGGTCCCGCGATCCGCGCTCAGCGCCGGCAGTTGCAGCGTGACCCGCTGCCGATCGCCGTCGACCGCTTGCACCTCGACGCTGATGGCGTCCGTGGCCATGACCGTGGATTCAACCACTTGCAAGGGCATCAGCAAGCCTGGCTCTGGCCGTACTCGCAGGCGCAGGGCCTCGTGACACACGCTCAGGGCGGCGAGTCGTTGGTGAAGACGCTCCAGGGCCAACGGGCCTTTTATTTCCAGTTCCAGGCGCGCCGCTGGCAATCCCGCCAACCACTGGCTGCGTTGTTGGGGCGAGAGGGCGAAGGCTTCTTCGCGAGTTTCAAAGGCGCTCATGCCTGCACCTCCGCAGCCAGCGGCGGCTGTGCTTCGGGCAGGCAACCGGTCAATTGTTCGCGACGCATCATCTGGCCCATGGCGACACAGATCTTGCGCTCACCCTCGAAGGGATCCCGAGCGTGGGCCACCAACATATTGTCCAGCATCACCATGTCACCCTTTTGCCAACTGAAACGTACCGCGCAGTCTTCATAAGCCTCGCCGATCACTTGCATCACTGCGTCTTCAATCACGCTGCCATCGCCGTAGTACACGTTACGTGGCAAATGTCCGGGGCCGAACAGGCTGATCAGGTTGCTGCGCACTTCCGGCTCCAGGCAGGCGGTGTGGTGCAGTTGCACCTGGTTGAAGAACGACAGTTCCAAGGTCTCGGGATGCTCGACGATGGCCGGGCAGTGCTGGGCGATCCGCAGGTTGTCGGCCCCCAGCCATTCCCAGCGCATGCCCGACGCCAGGCATTGGCGCTCGACTTCCTCACGCTGTTCGGTCTTGAAGAAGTCCTGCCAGCGCACATCCAGCTTGTCGGTGAAGTGCCGCACGTACAGCAGCCCCAGGGCCTTGAAGCGAGCGACGATGTCCTCGGGCAAGCGCGCCAGCACCTGCCGGCAATCGACGATGGGCGTGCAACCGCCCCGCGGCGCCGGCGTTTCGCAATAGAACCACTGCTTGCGTGGCCACTGCGGCAGATGGGAGCTCTCGTTGTGGAAGAGAATCATGTGCTGTTCCGGGTACGGCGTGGAGTGGTAGATGTTCTTGCCGGACTTGTTTTTCGGCAGGTCACCGTAGGTCCCGTAGAGGTCGGGTTCGATGGCCTGGGCGAACTGTTCGAAAGCGCTGGCATCCGGCAGGTTGAAACCCCGGAACAGCAGGCCGCCGTGGGTCAGCAGCTGTGCATTGATCCATTCCCGCGCTTGCAGCGCCCAGTGCACCGGGTCCAGGTCGCCGAGCAACGGCTCAATCACCAACGGCAAGGCTTGCCCGGCGCTGAGGGTGCGGGTACGGACCTGCTCATGGGCCACCTGGCTCACAGCGGTTGCACGGGTCTGCTTGAGCTTGCTCAATTTGGACTGCTTGCGCGCGCTGCGGGCCGTGGCTTCGTCGAGCGACGAATCCGCCAGGGACGCTGCGCTGGCGTTGCCACCCTCAAGGCGCCACGACCAATTGTCCAGCGCTTGTCCCGGGGCCGAGACGATCTGCTCCAACAGGCTCTCGAAGCCTTGTTCGAGGCGCTGGATGGTCGGCTCGTGCAACACGCTGGTGCGATACACCCAGCGCACATTCAGGCCTTGATCTTCGTCCTCTTCGACAAATACGGCGAGGTCGAACTTGCTGCTTTCCTGGCGTGATACCAGGTGTTCCACCTCAAGGTCCGGCAGGCTGGCATTGCCGCTGGGGGTGTTCTGCATGACGAACAGCACCTGGACCAGGGGATTGACCCCTGGTGTACGCGGCGGTTGCAGTTCCTCGACCAGTTTGTCGAACGGCACCTGCTGGTGCTGGAACGCCGACAGGCAATCCTCGCGCAAGCGTTGCAGACGGGCGTCAAAGCTTTCGCCCTCGCTCAGGCGGGCACGGATCGGCAGCACGTTGACGAAGAAGCCGATGAGATGCTCCAGGGCCGGATGTTCGCGGTTGGCCAGGTCGGTGCCGACGATAAAGTCGTTGGTCCCGGTGGCCCGTTGCAACAGGCTGTTGAAGGCATTGAGCAGGACCATGAACAGCGTCGCCCGCTGCTGTTGAGCATAGGCCTTGAGCACCTCGGCCTGGGCCGGTGTGAAGCGTTGTTCCAGGGCCGCCCCCTGATAGTCGGGACGCGCCGGGCGTGGCTGGTCAAGCGGTAGCGGGATCAGCGTTGGCGCGCCGTCGAGTTGGCGGCGCCAGTAGTCGATGGCCCGTGCCAGCAGGCGCTGTTGGGTTTCGCTGCGTTGCCAGTAGGCATAGTCGGCGAACTGGATCGGCAACACCGGCAGCACCGGTGTCGAACCGCTGGTACGAGCCTGGTACCCGACGATCAGCTCCTGCATGAGGATGCCCATGGACCACGCATCGGTCGCGATATGATGCAGCACCAATTGCAGCACATGATCGTCGGCGCCCAGGCGCAGCAGACTGGCGCGCAACATCGGCGCCTGTTGCAGATCGAACGGGCGTGCCGCCTGTTCATCAATCAAGCGTTGCAGGGTTTGCGCTTGTTCCTCGTGGTCGAGGTGACTCAGCTCGGTCGGCGTCAGGTCAACCCGCGGTGCCGGGCTGATGACCTGGCAAGGCTGGTCGCCGTGGAGATGGAACGCCGTGCGCAAGGACTCATGGCGTTCGAACACGGCCTGCAACGCCGCTTGCAGCGCTGCGACGTCCAGCGCACCACGCAGCCTGATGGCGGTGGTCATGTTGTAGGCGGCGCTGGGGCCTTCGAAGCGATCCAGGAACCACAACCGTTGCTGGCTGTAGGACAGCGGCAATGGCTGGTTGCGTGGCGCCAGGGCAATCTCGCTGTTGCCGTCGGCCTCGGTCTGGGCGTCGCGTTGCTGATCGACCGCTTCGGCCAATTGTTCCAGGGTGCCACGCTCGAACAGCGTGCGCAGCGGCAGGTTCACGTTCAACCGTCGGCGAATCCTCGACAACACCTGGGTGGCCAGCAACGAGTGACCGCCGATGGCGAAGAAGTCGTCGTGCACACCGACGGTGTCCAGGCCGAGAATTTCCTGCCACAGCTCGGCCAGGACCTGCTCGGTCGGCGTGCGCGGTGCCAAGCATTGCGCCTGCGCCGTTTCGTCCTGGGGCACACCCAGGGCGGCGAGGGCGCGACGGTCGATCTTGCCATTGGCGTTCAGCGGCAATTGCGCAAGGGCCAGCCAACGGGCTGGAACCATGTAGCTTGCCAGCTGCTGGCCCAGGTAAGCGCTCAAGACCTGTTGCGCGGACTCGCCGCCCAGGTTGGCCGTGTCGTCGAGCACATACCAGGCCACCAGTTGTAACGCCCCGCGCGCGTCGGGCAGTGCCAGCACCGCCGCGCTGTCCACCGCTGAGTGTTGCATCAGGCGGTTTTCGATCTCGCCCAGTTCGATGCGGTGGCCACGAATCTTCACTTGCTGGTCGCGCCGCCCGAGGTATTCGATCACGCCATCGGCGCGCATCCGGCCGATATCACCGCTGCGATACAGCCGCGCATCGGCTTGGAACGGGTGCGGAACAAAGGCTTCGCGGGTGCGTTTCGGGTCGCGCAGGTAGCCGCGACCGACGCCGACACCACCGATGCACAATTCGCCGGGTACACCGACAGGGACCAGGCGCAGCGCCGAGTCGAGAACGAACACCTGGTTATTGGCGGTCGGCTTGCCGATGGGCATGTGCAGGCAGTCGTCGGCGGGCGCTTCGGTGATGGGGTAGAAGGCAACGTCGTCCGAGCATTCGGCGGGACCGTAGGCGTTCATCAACGGGATCGCCGGGAAGCGGGCGAACCAGTCCCGCGCCAGGGCCGGCGGCAATGCCTCACCGGTGGGCAGGAGCCAGCGCAGGCTCGCCAAGGTGTGGTGCGTCTGGCTTTCCTGGAGCATGCCGCGAATCAGCGCCGGCACGGTTTCCAGCAGTGTCAATTGCTGCTCTTGAACCGCATCGAGCAGAGCCACAGGGTCATGGGCCTGGGCATCGGGAAGGATGTGCACGGTGGCGCCGAACAGCGGCGCGGCGAGGAACTGCCACACGCTGATATCGAACGCCGCCGAAGCCGTCTGGGCAATCCGGTCGTGCTCACCCAGGCCCAGGCTCGGGACCTTGCCGAACATGTTGTTGAGCATCCCGCGTTGTTCAACCATCACGCCTTTTGGCGTGCCAGTGGAACCCGAGGTGAAGATCACGTAGGCCAGTTGATCCGGGTTGTGCGCATAGGTGACCGGCGGCTGTTCGCGGCCTTGCCAGAGCGCCTGGGCGATCAGGCAGGTGGGTTGCTGGCGCATCTGCGGCAGGACGTTGTCCAGCGTTGAGCTTGCGTGCTCGCAGACCAGCAACAGCGGTGCTTCGCCCAGGTCCAGCAGCTCCGCCAGGCGTGCGTGGGGCTGTTGGATGTCCAGGGCCTGGAACGCCGCGCCGACCTTGAGCGTGGCGATCATCATTGTCAGCAAGGCCAGGCCCCGCTCAGCGAACAGCGCCACCAGGGTTTCCGGGCCGGCACCGGCCGCTTGCAGCGCATGGGCGATGCTGTTGGCGCGGCGGTCCAGTTCGGCGTAGGTCAGCGATTGCCCCTGGCATACGGCGGCGAGGTGTTGCGCACGGTTGCGCACTTGTTCGGCGAACAGCGCCGCATAGCCGCGCTCCAGCGGGAAGTCGACGTCGCTGCGGTTGCAGTCGATCTGCAACTGCCGGCGTTCCGCCTCGGGCAGCATGTGCAGGCTGCCCAGTGGCGCTTGCGGCGTCTCCAGCATGCCCGAAAGCAACTGCACCAGATGGCCGAGCATGCGCTGCACGGTGTCAGTGCTGAAACGCATGCTGTCGTAGGACAGGCGAATGCCCAGGCGGTCGCCGGGGTACAGCACCACCGTCATCGGGAAGTTGGTGTGCACCCGGTCTTCATAGATGTCGATGCTGAAGGCATCCAGTTTCACGCTGCTGATATCCAGCGGTGCGTTCTCGAACACCACCAGGCTGTCGAACAACTGCTGGCCGCGCGGCACTTGGCTGCAACGCTGGATGTCCACCAGCGAAGCGCTTTCGTGTTCGCGCAATTGCGCGTTGTGGGACAGCAGCGCCTGCAACCAGTCGGCCACTGGCACCTCGGGGTCGACATCGATGCGCAGAGGCAAGCTGTTGATGAACAGCCCGACCATTTCTTCCACACCGGCAAGATCAGTCGGGCGGCCGGCGACGGTCACGCCGAACAGCACATCGCGGTTGCCGCTGTAGCGCGACAGCAACAGTGCCCAGGCGCCCTGGATCCAGGTGTTGGGGGTCAGTTGGTATTGCTGGCACAGCTGCTGCAGCCGCTGGGTCTGGGCGATGCTCAGGGTCTGGTCGAAATCGCCAACCTGTTCCGGTGCCTGCTCCGGACGCGCCACGGGGCTGTCCACATGCAGCGGTGTCGGTTCGCTGAAACCGGCCATTTCGGCCTGCCAGAACGCATGGGCGGCGGCCATGTCATGGCGTTCCAGCCAGCTCATGTAGCCGCGGAAGGAGCGCAGGCGTGGACGGGCCACCGGCTCCTGGCGCACGATGGCCTGATAGATCGCCAGCAGGTCTTCCATCAGCAGGCCGAAGCACCAGGCGTCGGTCAGGATGTGGTGGAAACTGCGCACCACGGCGAAGCGTCGCTCATCGAGTTGGAACACCCTCAGGTGGGTCAGCGGCGCACAGGCCATGTCGAAACCTTGCAGGCGCTGTGCTTCGAGGGCCTGGTCCATCGCCAGGCGCTGCTGTTCTTCATCGAGGTGGCGCAGGTCCTGCCAGTCGAACGCCCGATGAGTTTGGCGGTATACGCATTGCAGCGGCTCATGATCGTCCTGCCACCAGAAGGCAGTGCGCATCATGGGATGGCGCTCAAGGAACAACTGCCAGGCCGCTTCCATCGCCGGGCGCTGCAGTACCCCGTCCCAGCTGTAGCGTTGCTGCATCAGGTAGATGCCGCTGTGGGGTTGCAACAGGGTGTGCAACAGCATGCCCTGTTGCATGGACGACAGCGGGTAGACGTCTTCGATGTTCGACCAGTCCAGCGGTTCGGATGCCAGGGTCGCCGCTTGCTTGTGGCACAACGCAAATGCCTGGCTGGCGGGGCGCAGGTCGGCTGCGCTGGCCAATCCGGCGAGTTCGTTCAAGCGTTGTGCAAGGCGCGGTGCCCAGTCGGCGGCGAGGGCGCCGTGGCTGCGCAGGTGCAGGCAATCGTCCTGCCACCAGGCGTCCAGGGTCAGCGGGCAAGTCGAAGCTGTCGCGGGGCTTGCGGCTTCGACCTGGGCCAGGATGCCACGCTCTTCGCGATGGCTGTCGAGGTTGCCGAGCCAGCGAATGGCCACCGATGCCGCCGGCAGATCACGCAGCGGTTCTTGCAGGTAGGTGTTGTCCGACAGGTAGCGCAGGGCGCCATAGTCGACGCCGTGCTGCGGGTAGGCGCGCATTTGCGCGGTCAGGGCCTGCAAGCGTTGCAGCAGGCTGTCGCCTTCGGGCTGGAGGAAGTACGGCACCGCCAGGGCCAATGGTCCCATGATGCGTGCCGGGTCGAGGTCGGCCACGGCAATCGGCGCATTTACCGGCAGGCGCTCGGCGCTTGGACGGGCATCGTGCACGCTCAGCGCAACCAGGCCATTGCCGCACAGTTCACGGCACTGTTCGACTACGGCAGCAGCCAATAGGCTGTTCCAGTCCAGTTGCAGCACTTCGCCCAAACGCTTGAGCTCACCTGAGGTGGCGGCCGGCAGGGTCTGCTCGACCACGCTGGCCGGCTGCTGGCTGTCCGGCAGTTGCAGCGTTTCCGTGCCGGCGTATTGCAGCCAGTGTTCCCAGGCGTCGTCCAGGGCATCGCCCTGTGCATGGGCCTGCTGGTGCCGCGTCCACTGGGTGAAATCGCCACCGGTGTAGGACAGGCGCACCGGCCGCTGATAGCGCAGTTGCGCCAAGGCCAGGTTGAGGTCGGTCAGCAGCAGCGCCCAGGATGCCTCGTCCAGACACAGCGGATGAGCGGCCAGCAGCAGGGCGTGTTTGCCGTCCACTTCCAGCAGGCGGGCATGCAGGGTTTGGCCGGCGTCCAGTGCCAGCGCGTCGACACCGGCCTGGGCCAGGGCTTGCAGTTGCGCCGGGGCGCAGGTCTCCAGTTTCTCGGTGGCGATGACCGGGGCCTTGGCCGCGACCAGTACCCGTTGCTGCCACTGGCCCTCCGGCAGGGCCTTGAGCGCCAGGCGCAAGGCCTGGTGGTGTTGCTGTAAGGCGCTGATGGCCTGGGTCAGCAGCTCGCTATCGAGCGCCTGGCTCAGCGCCACGCAATGCCAGGTGGCGTGCAACGGCCCTTGTTGCAGGCGCGCCAGTTGCCCGGCGGCCAGCGGCAGGTCATAGCCATCGGCAATCTCGTGTGCCACGCCATGGCTGGCATCGGCGCCCAGCACCCGGGCGATATCGGCGATGGTGCGGTTCTCGAAGAGCTGGCGGGGCGTGAGTTTCAGCCCTTGCTGGTTGGCGCGGGCGATGATCTGCAAGTTGATGATCGAATCGCCGCCTAGGGCGAAAAAGTTGTCGTGCACGCCGACACGTTCCAGCTTCAGGACTTCCTGCCAGATGGCGGCCAACTGCGCTTCGACTTCATTGCGCGGCGCCACGTGGCTGGCGCTGTCGTCCGTGGGTTTTTGCGGGAACGGCAAGCGCTGGACATCGACCTTGCCGTTGCGGGTCAGGGGCAGTTCGTCGAGGGTGATGAAGTGCGCCGGCACCATGTAGTCCGGCACCCGCGCACCCAGGTCGTTACGCAGTTTCGTGGCGGACAGCGACTGGCTGGCGACCAGGTAGGCCACCAGGCGCAAACTGCCGTCCAGTTCCACGGCACGGACCAGCGCCTGTTCGATCAGCGGCGACAGGCGCTTGAGCTGCGCTTCGACTTCGCCCAACTCCAGGCGGTTGCCGCGGATCTTGACCTGACTGTCGACCCGACCGAGGAACGCCAGTTGGCCGTCCACTTGCCAGCGCACGCGGTCGCCAGTGCGATACCAGCGTTGCTGATCGGCGTCGAGATGGAAGCGTTCGGCGGTCAGGTCTGGGCGGTGCAGGTAACCCCGGGCCAGGGCGCCGTTGATCAGCAGTTCGCCGGATACCCCGGTGGGCACCAGGCGGCCGTTGGCATCGACCACTTGCAGTTGACGGTTCGGCAGTGGCCGGCCGAGGGCGATGCTGCGCAGGCCCGCCGGCAACTCGGTGGCAATCGCCCCGACTGTCGCTTCGCTCGGCCCATAGTGGTTGAACACCCTGAGCCCTGGCGCCAGGCGGTTGACCTGTTCCAGCAGCGCCGGGCTGAGGGCGTCGCCACCGAAGACCAGCAGGGCGCGGGGCAGCAGGCGGGCATCGGGCAACGCCTGCAACAGGCCGGCCAGATGACTTGGGGTGATCTTCAGCACATCCACCGGGTGTTGGTCGAAGAGTTCGGCCAGTGCCAGGGGGCTGAAACCGCTGTCTTCATCCACCAGCAACAAGCTGGCGCCGCTGCACAGGGCGCCGAACAGTTGGGTGTGGCCCAGGTCGGCGGCGATGCTGGACAGCAAGCCGTAGCGAGCCGCCGGTGGCGGGTTGAGCACTGCGTGCACCGCCGTCAGGTAATCGACGATGGACTGGTGCTCGACCACCACGCCCTTGGGGGTGCCGGTGGAGCCCGAGGTGTAGATCACGTAGGCAGCATCGGTCGGGCTGTGGACCACGGCCGGTGGCGTGTCTGGCTGGGAGGCGATGGCGTCGGCCTGTTCCGCCAACCACAGCGTCGGCGTGTGCTCGGCCAGGCCTTTGAGCAGGGGCGAAGCGGCGGCACCGATCAGCAGTGCGGCGCGGCTGTCCACCAGCACGTCGGCCAGGCGCCCGGCCGGCTGCTTGAGGTCCAGCGGCAGATAGGCGGCGCCGGCCTTGAGGGTGGCGAGCAGGGCGATCACGAACTCGGCGCTGCGTTCCAGGGCCAATGCCACCACGCTGTCCTGGCCGATGCCCTGGGCACGCAAGTACTGGCTGAGGCGGTTGGCTTGCTGGTCCAGTTCACGGTAAGTCAGGGCGACCTGGCGGTCGCGCACCGCCAGCTGTTGCGGGTGGGCGGCCACCTGTTGTTCGAAGCGCTGGTGCAGGCACGCAGGGGGCACCGGCAGTTGCACACCACGACCCTGCACCAGCAATTGCTGGCGTTCTTCAGGGCTCAGCCATTCAAGCTCGCTGACCCGGCACTGCGCGTGCGCCGTCATCGCCAACAGGATCGCGCGCAATTGTGCCGACAACACCGCGACCTCGGCATCGCTGAAGCGACTGCGGTCGTAGCTGATCAGGTAGTGCAGTTGTTTGTCCGGCACCACGATCAGCGACAACGGGAAGTGATTGCGGCCTTGGGTGAGGGTAATGCCATCGGCCTGCTGGTCGCTGCTCGGGGCACTGAAACTCAAGCCACCGGTGTCCTGGTTAAGTGCGTCGGTGACCGGGAAGTTCTCGAACACCAGGATCGAGTCGAACAGCGCCTGTTCAGCGGCGATGCGCGTCATCGACTTGAGTTTGCCCAGTGGCAGGTAGGCGTGGTGGCGCAGATCGCTGTTGGCTTGCTGCAAGTGTTGCAGCCAGTCCACCAGGGTCGGCTCGTCGGCCCATTGCACGCGCAGCGGCAAGGTATTGATGAACAGCCCGACGGTGCTGTCCACCGCCGCCAGGTTCTCCGGACGCCCGGCGACGGTGACGCCATAGACCACGTCGTCACGCCCGGCGTGTTGGCCCAGCAGCAGTGCCCAGGCGCCCTGGATCAGCGTGTTGATGGTCAGGTCATGCTGACGGGCGAAGTGCGCCAGTTGCTCGGTTTCGCTGGCGGCCAGCAGGCTTTCCCGTTCGGCGAACGGTGCCCCCGCAGGCGCTGGCTGGCGTACGGCGAAGCTGGGCAGTGGGGTCGGCTCGCTGACGTCCTGCAACTGTTCGCGCCAGAAACTTTCGGTGGCGGCCATGTCCTGTTCCGCCAGCCAGGCGATGTAGTCTCGATAAGGGCGGGTCGGCGCCAGATGGGCAGGGCGGCCATGGGCTAGTTCGTAGTACAGCGCCAGCCACTCCTGCACGGCGATGCCGACGCTCCAGCCGTCCATGAGGATGTGATGGAAGGTCCAGATCAGGTGCCAGCGCTCAGGCGCCAGGCGCACCAGGCACACGCGCATCAGCGGCGAGTCATTCAGCTCCAGGGGTTGCGCCCGCTGTTCCAGTGCCAACTGTTCGAGCGCGGCCTGCGGTTCGGCGCGGTCCTGCCAGTCCAGTTCGGTCAGGGGCAATGCCACGTCCTGTTGCACCACCTGATAGGCATCGTCCAGTTCTTCCCAGAGAAACGCACTGCGCAGCACCGCATGACGCTGCATCAGCGCCTGCCAGGCACCACGAAAAGCGCTCAATTGCAGCGGGCCGTTCATGTCCAGGCTCAACTGCTGGTAATACACCCGCGAATCCGGTTCGTAGACGCTGTGGAACAACAGACCGTGCTGGGTCGGCGAAAGGGAGTAGATGTCTTCGATGTTGTTCATGCTTGTTTGGTCCATTTTAAAGTCTTGAAACTCGAGTGAGCGTCGATCAAGGCGCCGCGCCGGTCCGAGACCTGCGCGGGCGCGGCGTCGCTCGCTAGCTTTGGGAATTGGGTTTGGTCTTGAGTTTGCCCAGCAGCTTGTCCAGGGACTTCTGGTTCAGCGCCTTGGCCAGCGGGAAATCCGCTGGCATCAGCGAACCGGCCTGCGGGTCGAGGCAGTGCTCGCCCAGCGCCTGCAAATGTTCTAGCAGACGAGCGGGCAAACGGCTGTCGGCGTTCGGCGTGACGCTGTGCCATTCGACACGCAACACGCCGTCCTCCAGCCAGGCCACTACTTCACGGGCATGGGTCACTCGGTTCACCGGGGCCACCTCCGGCGGCGGGGTCAGGCTGCTGGCGCGCAACCAGCCCTCTGGCGTTTGCTCATGCCCCAGGTAGTTGAACAGCACATCACCGTGGCTGGCCGGCAACTCGCCGCGCTGGCGCAGCAAGCCGTAGCCAAGGCCTTGGCCGGGTACGTCGCGCAAAGCTTGCTTGGCGTTGCGCACCTGCTCGCCCGCGGCACCGCGGGCGTTCACCCGCAGTGGGTACAGCGTGGTGAACCAGCCGACGGTGCGGCCGACGTCCAGCCCGGCAAACGGTGCGTCACGTCCGTGGCGCTCAAGGTCCACCACGATATCGCTGCGCTGTTCGACTTCGGCCAGGGTCGCGGCGAGGGCGGCGATCAGCAGTTCTTCCGGTTGCGTGCGGTACGCCGCGTGGGACTCGGTCAGCCATTGCTGCGTGCGGTTGGTTTTCCAGCGGGCCGCCAGTGTCTGGCGCTCGGCGACCGTGGCCATGGGCGGCCGGTTCGTGCCGACCTGGGCACTCCAGTAGCGATGCTCGGCAGCAGCCTTCGCGGCATGGGCTTGCAAGTGCTCGGCCCATTGACGATACGAGGTGGTTTTTGCCGGCAACGCCGGGCTTTCGCCACGTTCCAAGGCGGGGTACAGCTGTTGGAAGTCTTCCAGCAGCGGCGTCCAGGACACCGCGTCGACCACCAGGTGATGGGCCACCAGGTACAGGCGCTGCGGCGTGCCTTCCAACAGGGCCGCGGCGAACAACGGGCCGTGTTGCAGGTCCAGGCTTTGCGCGACGTGCAGCAGTTGTTCCGGGTGCTCGCAGCGGGTCAGTTGGGCCGGGGCCACCGGCGCGATGTGCGCCTGCCATTGCCCGCCGATGTTGCTGAAACGCAAGCGCAGGGCGTCGTGGTGGGCCACCAGCCGGTCCAGCGTGGCTTGCACGATGGCCGGTTCCAGGCGACGGTCGCTGTCGGCCAACACCGATTGGTTCCAGTGCGCGGCCTGGACTTGCTGCTGGTCGAAGAACCACTGGTGCAACGGCATCAGCGGCATTGGCCCGGTCACGTCGCCTTGCTCGGCCTGGGTCAACAGTGTCGTGGTCACGTGGGCCAGCGCCGCCGGGGTCGGCGAACGGAACAGGTCCCGTGGCGTGAGCGAATAGCCCTGTTCACGCAGGCGCGAGATCAGTTTCAGGCCGAGGATCGAGTCACCACCCAGGGCAAAGAAACTGTCCGAGGTGCCGACTTCACGGCCGCCGGTCAAGGTGTCGCCGAGCAGTTCGCCGAACAACTGGCAGAGCAGGCGTTCCAGCTCGTTGCGCGGTGCCGCGTAGTCTTTCTGAGTGTTTGGCAGGGGCAGGGCGGCCAGGGCCTTGCGGTCGATCTTGCCGTTGGTGCTCAGGGGCAGGGCCGGGATTTGCACCCACACCGCCGGCACCATGTACGCCGGCAGTTCGGCAGCGAGCTGGGTGTCGAGGTCCGACTGCGCGGTGCTACTGCTGTAGAACGCCACCAGGCGGTTGTCGATGACCAGGGTGCAGGCGCCGGTGATGGCCGGCAGCTTAAGCAGCGCTGAGTCGATTTCCCCCAGCTCGATGCGCTGGCCGCGCAATTTCACCTGATGGTCGAGACGCCCCAGGTACTCGATGTTGCCATCGGCCAGGAAGCGGCAACGGTCGCCGGTGCGGTACAGGCGGTCACCTTCGATGAATGGGCTGGCGAGGAAGCGTTCCTCGGTCAGGTCCGGGCGTTTCAGATAACCCCGGGCCACGCCGACGCCACCGATGTACAGCTCGCCGATGCTGCCAATCGGCAACGGCTGCATGGCCTCGTCGAGGATGTACAAGCGCAGGTTGGCGATGGGTTTGCCGATCGGCACGATTGCATCGCCCTCCGAGCAACGCCAGACCGAGACGTCGATGGCTGCTTCGGTCGGGCCGTACAGGTTGACCAGGGCCGCCGGGTGCTGGCCCATGAAGCGCCGCACCAGATCCACCGGCAGTGCTTCGCCGCTGGCAAACACCTGGCGCAGGCTGTGGCAGTTGACCAGGCTCGGTTCCTCGACAAAGGCACGGAGCATTGACGGTACGAAGTGCAGCGTCGTGACCCGCTCCTTCTGGATCAACTGGCTGAGGTAGGCCGGGTCGCGATGCCCGTCCGGGCGGGCGACCACCAGGGTCGCGCCGGTGATCAGCGGCCAGAAGAACTCCCACACCGACACGTCGAAGCTGTACGGGGTCTTTTGCAGGACACGGTCGTTCGGGCCAATCGGGAAGGCGTCCTGCATCCAGTGCAGGCGGTTCATCAAGGCGCCGTGTTCGTTCATCACGCCTTTGGGTTGGCCGGTGGAACCGGAGGTGTAGAGCACGTAGGCCAGGTCGTGAGCTTCAACGCTGATCGGCTCGAACGCTGGAGCCTGGGGCAGAGCGTCGAGGGTCCAGGCTTGATGTCCGGTTGGTAGGCGCGACAGCCACTGCGCCTGGGTCAAGGTGACCTTGGCATCGGCGTCTTCGATCAGGAACGCCAGGCGTGCAGCCGGCAATTCCGGGTCCAGCGGCAACCACGCGGCGCCGGCATGGACGATACCGAGCAAGGCGACGACCATCTCCACCGAACGCTCCATGCACAGCGGCACGATGCTGTCGGTGCCCACGCCGGCGGCGCGCAGGGCCCGGGCAACGGTTTGCGCCCGTTGATCCAGCTCGGCATAGCTCAGGCGCTGGCCGTCGGACACCAATGCCGGGGCGTTGGGGCTCAGGGCTGCCTGTTGGCTGAGCGCGGTGTGCAGGTTGGTCGGGCCGCTGTAGTGACGTTCGGTGGCGTTCCAGCGATCCAGTTGCTGCTGATCCTGCTGTTGCGGGAACAGTTCGACCAGCGTGCGCCCAGGGGTTGCCACCAAGGCATCAAGCAGCGCACACCACTGCGCGCTCCAGCGTTGCATCGTCGTTTCGTCGAACAAGGCCGATTGGTATTCCAGCGCCAGCGTCATGTCGCTGCCATCGTCCTGGACTTCCCAGCTCTGTTCGAACTTGGCGTCGATCACCGGCAGCATCTGCTCTTCGACGTTCAGCCCCGGCCATTGGCTGCTGTCCACCCGGCCATAGTTGAGGGAGAACAGCACCTGGAACAGCGGTGTACGGTTCAGGTCGCGGTTTTGCGCGACAGCCCCGACCAGGGTGGCGAAGGGCAGGTCGGCGTGGGCCTGGGCTGCGCGCAGGTCGGCCTCGAGGCTGGCGAGCAATTGCTCGGCCGGTGCCCGTTGGTCGACGTCGCTGCGGATCACCAGGGTGTTGACCAGACAGGCCAGCAGTGTCTGGGCTTGCGGTTGATCACGCTGGTCCGCCGGGGTGCCGAAGCGAATCTCCCGTTGACCGCTGTAACGCGCCAGCAGCGCGCTCAAGGCCGTGGCGAGCACCACATAGGTGGTGGTGCCGCGCTGACGGGCGAACTGGCGGATGGCTTCGGCGCGCTGGGTGCCGAGGCGGACGGTCAGTTGCCGGGCGCGACGATCTGCTTCAGCGCCACGCGGATGGTCGATGGGCAGGTCGAGTTGGTAGTCGTCCTGGCCGAGGTGGTTTTTCCAGTAGTCCAGGCTGTCACTGCGCCCGGCCTGGGTGTCCGGGCGCTGTTGCCACACGGCAAAATCGACGTAGTCGATCTCCAGCGGCGTCCAGGCCGGCGACTGCCCGTTGAGACCGGCGGCGTAGGCCTGGGTCAGTTCATCGATGAGCAACTGCATGGCCCAGCCGTCGGTGGCGCTGTGATGCAGGCACACCAACAACAGGTTTTCGTCGCTGCCCTGGCGTTGCAGCAGATGCGCGCGCCAAGGTGCGGCAGCGGCCAGGTCAAACGGTGTCATCAGTTCGTCCTGGGCGTTGGCGCAGGTCGTTGCCCAGTCCTGGGTCGCGACGCAAGTGACTGCGAGCGCCGGCCCGTGGTCGTCGATCAGCAGTTGCGGCTCGCCGTCGACTTCGACAATCCGGCTGCGCAGCACCAAGTGGCGTTGGCTGACCTGTTCAAACGCGTCGCGCAAGACCTGGACCTGCAGCTCGCCGCGCAAGGTCAGGGCAAACGGCATGTGGTACTCGCGAGACTCAGGCACCAGGCGACTGAGCATCCAGAATCGGCGCTGGGCCAGACCCAGGGGCAATTGCGCCGGGCGTGGTTGTGCGCTGATCCATTCACCGGGGATGGCCGCGCGCAGATGCTCGGCCAGGGCCGCCACCGTTGGTTGGGCGAACACCAGCGGCAAGGGCAGGGAAACCCCAAGGCGCTCACGGACCCGGCTGACCAGGCGGGTGGCCAGCAAGGAGTGGCCGCCGAGTTGGAAGAAGTGATCTTCGATGCCGACTGGCGAACAACCCAGCACTTCGCCGAACAGTTCGCAGAGTACGCTTTCAGTGGCATTGCGCGGCGCGGTGCGCGGCTGGTCGCTTTGGTTTTGTGGCAGCGGCGTGGCGGCCAATGCCTTGCGGTCGAGCTTGCCGTTGCTGTTGAGTGGCAGATGATCGAGCTGCACGAACAGGCTTGGCTGCATGTGCGCGGGCAGACTGTCGCTCAACTCGGCACGCAGGGTCGCCTCATCGGCGTCTCCGCACCAGAAACTCACCAGGCGCTGGTCGAGCAACAAGGTGGCGGCATCGCGAATACCGGCTTGCGCCAGAAGTGCAGCGTCGATTTCCCCCAGCTCGATGCGCTGGCCGCGCAATTTCACTTGATGGTCGAGACGTCCCAGGTACTCGATGTTGCCATCGGCCAGGAAGCGGCAACGGTCACCGGTGCGGTACAGGCGATCACCGGCCACGAATGGACTGGCGAGGAAGCGTTCCTCGGTCAGGTCCGGGCGTTTCAGATAACCACGGGCCACGCCGACACCACCGATGTACAGCTCGCCGATGCTGCCAATCGGCAACGGTTGCATGGCCTCGTCGAGGATGTACAAACGCAGGTTGGCGATGGGTTTGCCGATCGGCACGATTGCATCGTCCGCCGAGCAACGCCAGACCGAGACGTCGATGGCTGCTTCGGTCGGGCCGTACAGGTTGACCAGAGCCGCCCGGTGCTGGCCCATGAAGCGTCGCACCAGATCCACCGGCAGTGCTTCACCGCTGGCGAACACCTGACGCAGGCTGTGGCAGTCGACCAAGCTCGGTTCTTCGACAAACGCCCGCAGCATTGACGGGACGAAGTGCAGCGTCGTGACCCGTTCCTGCTGGATCAACTGGCTGAGGTAAGCCGGATCGCGATGACCGCCCGGACGGGCGACCACCAGGGTCGCGCCAGTGATCAGCGGCCAGAAGAACTCCCACACCGACACGTCGAAGCTGTACGGGGTCTTTTGCAGAACGCGGTCGTTCGGGCCAATCGGGAAGGCGTCCTGCATCCAGTGCAGGCGGTTCATCAAGGCGCCGTGTTCGTTCATCACGCCTTTGGGTTGGCCGGTGGAACCGGAGGTGTAGAGCACGTAGGCCAGGTCGTTGGCCTCGACGCTGACCGGCTCTCCAACTTCAGCGTTTGGCAACGCATCCAGCGTCCAGGCTTGATGTCCGGTTGGCAGGCGCGACAGCCACTGCGCTTGGGTCAAGGTGACCTTGGCATCGGCGTCTTCGATCAGGAACGCCAGGCGCGCGGCCGGTAGTTCCGGATCCAGCGGCAGCCACGCGGCGCCGGCGTGGACGATACCGAGCAAGGCCACGACCATCTCCACCGAACGCTCCATGCACAGCGGCACGATGCTGTCGGTGCCCACGCCGGCGGCGCGCAGGGCTCGGGCAACGGTTTGCGCCCGTTGATCCAGCTCGGCATAGCTCAGGCGCTGGCCGTCGAACACCAATGCCGGGGCGTTGGGGCTCAGGGCGGCTTGTTGACTGAGCGCGGTGTGCAGGTCGGGCGGGCCGCTGTAGTTGCGCTCGGTGGCGTTCCACTCGATCAGTTGGCGATGACGCTCGGCCGCTGGCAACGGTGTCCAGTCCCCGAGACGGGTCTGCGGTGCTTCGAGCATGGCTTCCAGCAGTTGTTGCCACTGCTCCAGCCAACGCCGGGCCGTGGTTTCGCTGAACAGCGCGGCGCGGTATTCCAGCAACACCGACAGCACCTCGCCGTCGTGCACTTCCCAGTTCAGGTCGTACTTGGTGGCCTGGGCGGTCACCGCCCGTTCGCGCACCTGCAACTGCGGCCAGTGAGCCGAGGACGAGTCAGCGTTCTGCATGGCGAACAGCACTTGGAACAGCGGCGTCTGGCCGAGGCTGCGCGACGGCTTCAAGTGCTCCACGACCTGGTCGAACGGCACGTCCTGATGCTGCTGGGCATCCAGCACACGGTTGCGCACCTGGCCCAGCAAACCTTCGAAATCCAGCGTCGGATCCAGATCGGCGCGCATGACCACGGTGTTGACGAAGCAGCCGATCAGCGGTTGCAGCTCGGCGAATGGACGCTGGGCCACCGGGCTGCCGACCCGTACGTCGCGCTGGTTGGCGTAGCGCCCCAAGAGCAACTGCGCCGCACCGAGCATGAGCATGTACAGCGTGGCGCCGCGTTGCTGGGCGAACTGCCGCAGGCGTGCCACCAGGGCAGACGGCAATTGCAGTTGCACTGCGCCGGCCGCTGGGGCGAGCTGGTTCGGACGGCCCTGTTCGGTCGGCAGGTCCAGCAGGTAGTCGCCGTCCTCCAGTTGGTTGCGCCAGTATTCCAGTTGGCTGCTGAACATGGTCTGTTGACTGGGCTCGCGCTGCCAGAGGGCATAATCGGGGTATTGCAGCGCCAGCGCCGGCAGTGCCGCCGGAGTGCCCTGGCACTGGGCGGTGTAGAACTGTCGCAGCTCATCCAGCAGGTTCTGGCTGGAGGCGTCATCGGTGGCGCAGTGGTGCAGGCTGAGCAACAGCAGCGACTGGGCGCCGCCGCTGCGTTGCAGCAGTGTGGCACGCACGGGCACTTCGGCGGCGAGGTCGAAACGGCGGCCAGTTTGCGCGTGGATCGCCGCGTCGGTCAGTTGTTGCCACTGCTCGTCGCTGGCGGCCTGCAGTGGCGTGACTTGCAGGGTGATATCGACTTGGGGTTCGACGATCAACGCCAACTCGCCGTCGCTATCGCGCACGATGCGGCTGCGCAGGATTTCGTGGCGTTGGACCACATTGTTCAGGGCCATTTGCAGGGCCTGGACATCGAGTTCGCCGTCCAGTTGCACGGCGCTGACCACGTTGTATTCACCACCGCCGGCGCTCAGTTGTTCGAGGAACCACAAGCGTTGCTGTTCGAACGACAGCGGCAGGCGTGCCGGACGTGCCGGTGCAGCGAAGGTCGCCGCCGGGGCTTGCAGGGGATCGCCCAGCAGCGCGGCCAAGGCTTCAAGGGTTGGGTGTTCAAATACCGAGCGCAACGGTGGCACGCTGGTGAACTGTTGACGCAGGCGGGCAAACAGCGCCGCCGCCAGCAGCGAGTGGCCGCCGAGGTAGAAGAAGTGGCTATCACGGCCGATCTGCGACGACGGCACGTTCAGCAACTCGGCCCACAGGGCAGCCAGTTGCTGTTCGGCGACGCTGCGCGGTGGCTGCAGAGCGTCTGGTGCGGCTTGGATGTCCGGGGCCGGCAAGGCCTTGCGGTTGAGTTTGCCGTTGTCGGTCAGTGGCAACTCATCGAGCAGCACGAATGCCGAAGGCACCATGTAGTCGGGCAGGGCGGCGCCAATGGCGTTGCGCCAGGCGTGGATGTCGGCCTGCTGGTCGCAGGTCACGTAGGCCACCAGGCGCTTGTCGCCGGGCACGTCTTCACGGGCTAACACCACGGCCTGGCGCACGCCCGGTTGGGCGCCGATCAGGGTTTCAATTTCCCCCAGTTCGACGCGGAAGCCACGAATCTTCACTTGATGATCCATGCGTCCCAGGTATTCGAGCTGGCCGTCCGGCAGCCAGCGCACCAGATCGCCGGACTTGTACATCCGCGCACCGGGCAGCGACGAGAACGGGTCTTCGATGAACACCTTCGCGGTCTGTTCGGCACGGTTGAGGTAGCCCAGGGTCACGCCGGCACCGCCGATGTGCAGTTCCCCCGGGACGCCCACCGGCATCGGGTTGAGGAACGCATCGAGCACGTAAGTGCGCACGTTGGCGATCGGCCGGCCAATGATCGGCCGCAGCGGGAAGTCATCCACCGCGCAACCGGTTGCATCGACCGTGCATTCGGTTGGGCCGTAGGTGTTGAAGAAGCGGCTGCCGGCAATCGACGGCAAGCGTTGCCATAGCTGTGCATCCACCGCATCGCCACCGAACAGCACGAAGCGCGGCAGGTACACCTCGCCACGGCGAACACCGTCGCTTTCAAGCAGGGCCTTGAGCTGTGCCGGGGTGCACTCGAAGGCTTCCAGACGGGTGTCGCGGAAGAACCCGGCCAGGGCCTCGGGGTCGTAGCGCACGTCTTCCGGGGTCAGGTACAGGCTGTGGCCGTCGAGCAGCAGGATCAGCTCGGCCACCGAGCTGTCGAAGGCGAACGAGTAGTTGAAGCTGGTGCGCATCGGCTGGTCGGTGTAGCGGCGATACAAGCCATGGATGCGCGCCCAGGCCAGGTTGACCACCGAGCCGTTGGTTACCAGGGTGCCCTTGGGCTTACCGGTCGAGCCGGAGGTGTACATGATGTAGGCCAGGTCTTGCGGGCCGGCGAGCGGGGCAGGGTTGCTGTCCGGCTGGTTGGCGAACAGCGCTGCGTCGCTGTCCAGGCGCAAGCGTGGCAGTTCGGCGCCCAGCTGTTCCAGCAGGCCTTGCTGGCCGAGGAACAGTGCCGGCTGCGCGTCTTCAAGCATGTACGCCAGGCGATCCACCGGGTAGGTCGGGTCCAGCGGTACATAAGCGCCGCCGGACTTGAGAATGCCCAGCAGGCCGACCAGCAGTTCCAGCGAACGCTCGACACACAGCGCCACCGGGCGGTTGGCACCGACACCACAGCTGCGCAGGTAATGCGCCACCTGGTTGGCGCGCCGATTCAGTTCGCCGTAGCTCAGGCTGCGGCCTTCGAAACACAGGGCGTCGCGTTCCGGGGTGCGCTCGGCCTGTTGTTCAAACAACTGGGCAAAGGTCAGGTGCGTCGGCACCTGCATCTCGGTGCGGTTCCACTCGACCACGGTGCGTTGCCACTCCGCGTCCATTAGCAGCGGCAAGGCGGCGACCGGGCGCTGTGGCTCGGCGAGCATGTGTTCGAGCAGATGCTCCAGGCGCGCGAGAGTCTGGCGGGCGCTGTCGGCGACGAACAGGTCGAGGGCGAACATCAGCTCCAGCTGGATCGGCGCATTGGCCGGGCACAGCACGTGCAAGTCCAAGTCGCATTCGGAGTGGCGCAGCGGCGTGTCCAGGGCTTCGAATTCCAGCCCGGGGAAGCGCAACCGCGACTCCATGGCCAGTTGCTGGGCGACCATCACCTGGTACAGCGGTGCATGGCTGAGGCTGCGCGGCAGTTGCAGGTTGTCGACCAATTGTTCGAACGGCAGGTCCTGATGCAGCAAGCCATTGCGCATACGCTCGGCCACTTGTTTGACCAGGGCGGTGAAGTCGGCTTGCGGCTCGAAGTCGGCGCGGATCGCCAGGTTGTTCAGCAAGATGCCCAGCAGGCCTTCGGTGCCCGGTTGTTCCCGGTGGGTGACCGGGGTGCCGACCAGTACCGTGGCGTCGCCGCTCAAACGGTGCATCAGCACGGCAAAACCGGCGAACAGGACGGTGAACGGCGTGGTGCCGAGGCGACTGGCAAAGGCTTGCACTCGACCACTGAGGTCGGCGCTGAGTTCACGCTGCACGATCCCGGCGCGGTAGCTTTGCACCGACGGCCGAGGATGATCGGTGGGCAAGGCCAGCAGCGGGCTGGCGTCGCTGTCGCGACGGTCCAGGGTGGTGGTCCAGTAATCGAGTTGGCGCTTGAGTTCCGCGCCTTGCAGGTGTTCGCGCTGCCAGAGGGCGAAGTCAGCGTATTGCAGTGGCAGGGCCGGCAGGGCGGCGGGCGCGCCGTTGCAACGGGCTTCATAACCCAGGGCCAGCTCGCGCAGGGCGATGGTGGCCGACCAGGCGTCCGAGACCAGGTGATGCAGGGCGATGCCGAGCACATGCTCGTCCGGCGCCAGGCGCAGCAAGCGCGCCCGCAGCAACGGAGGGCAGGTCAGGTCGAACGGTTGCTCGAAGGTGTCTTGCAAGGCATTGAACTGCGCGCCGGCGCGCGCGGTAGCGGTCAGGCTCGACAAGTCTTCGAAGGGCAGCGAGATGTCCAGCGCTGGGCTGATGCGCTGGCAGGGCACGCCGTTGTTATTGTGGATGCCGGTACGCAGGATTTCGTGGCGCACCAGCAGATCGTTCAGGCTGGCGTGCAGCGCCTGGACGTTGAGTTCACCCTTGAGGTGCAGGGCGAACGGGATGTTGAACAGGGTGGTGCCCGGCGTCAGTTGTTCGATGAACCACAGACGCTGTTGCGAGAACGACAGCGGTAGCAGCGGCGGACGAGGCTGGGCCTTGGGCACGCTGAGCGCGTTGGCGTGTGGTGCGGCGGCCTCGGCCTGGCGGGCGGCGATGGCTTTGGCCAGCAAGGCCACGGTCGGCTGTTCGAACAACACCCGCAACGGCAGGTCGAGCTTGAATTGGGTGCGCAGGCGGGCCACGATCTGGGTCGCCAGTAGTGAATGCCCACCGAGGGTGAAGAAGTTGTCTTCCACGCCTACTGTGTCGCGCCCCAGGACCTCGGCCCAGACAGACGCCACGCTGGTTTCCAGCGCGTTGCGCGGGGCGATGCTGTGCTGGGTGTCGGCCTGCCAGTCCAGCTCACGGGCGGCGAGGGCTTTGCGATCGACCTTGCCGTTGTTGTTCAGGGGCAGCTTGTCCAGGCAGACGAAGGCCGCCGGCACCATGTACGGCGGCAGTTGCGCGCGCAGGTGCTCGCTCAGGTCGTCGCTGCCCAGGGCCTGGTCATGGGCCGCCCAGTACGCCACCAGCCAGGCTTCGCCGACGGTGTTTTCCCGCAGCAGGACCACGGCTTCCCGCACGTTCGGGTGCTGCGCGAGACGGTGTTCGATTTCCGTCAGCTCGATCCGGTGCCCGCGCAGTTTGACCTGCTGGTCGCGGCGGCCGAGGTATTCGATCACCCCGTCTGCACGCCAGCGCCCCAGGTCACCGGTGCGGTACAGGCGACCTTCGAGTTGAGGGTGGTCGATAAAGGCGTCAGCGGTGCGTTGCGGGTCGTGCAGGTAGCCGCGGCCGACGCCGACGCCCCCGACACAAATTTCCCCGGCCACGCCAACCGGCACCGGACGCAGGGCTTCGTCCAGCACGTACAGGCGGTTATTGGCGGTCGGCTGGCCGATGGGCATGTGGCTGACTTCGACCCCCGGTGCTTCGAAGATCGGCTGGAAGGCCACGTCGTCGGCGCATTCAGCCGGCCCGTAGGCGTTCATCAAGGCAATGTCGGGGAACCGGGCGAACCAGTCGCGGGCCACGGTCGGCGGCAGGGCTTCACCAGTGGGCAATACCCAGCGCAGGTCCGGCAGTTGCAAATCGCATGGGCACAGCGCGAGCAAGGTGCGCATCAGGCTCGGGACGATTTCCAGCACGTTCAGGCGCTCGCTGGCGAGCACTTGCAACAGGCGTTGCGGGTCGTGGGCGACCTCATCCGGGAGAATGTGCACGGTGGCACCGAGCACCGGCGCGGCGAGGAACTGCCACACCGAAATGTCGAACGCCACCGAGGCGGTCTGGGGAATCCGGTCGGCGGCGCTGAGGCCCAGGGCCGGTACTTTGCCGAAGATGTTGTTGAGCATGCCGCGCTGTTCGATCATCACACCCTTCGGAGTGCCGGTCGAACCGGAGGTGAACAGCACGTAGGCCAGGCTGTCCGGACCGGCGAGCACCGGCAGAGGCGCGTCGTTGCCCGACGTCCAGCAGGCCTCGGCGAACAGCGCCTCGGGCGCCCGGTCGAGGTCGCTGAGCAGTTGATCGAGCAGGCCGCTGCAGGCTTCGCTCGCCACCAGCAGAGGCGCGCGGGACAGCCCGAGGATTTCCCGCAGGCGCTCGGGCGGGTGATTGACCTCAAGGGGCAGCATCGCTGCGCCCGCCTTGAACACGGCCAGCATCATGGTCAACAGCGCCAGGCCACGAGGGGCCACCAGCGCGACCAGTTGATCTGCACCGACGCCGGCCTCGCGCAGGGCATGAGCCAGGCGCGTGGAACGCAGGTCCAGCTCGGCGTAGGTCAGTGACTCACCGGCGCAGATCGCGGCGACCTGATCACCGCGCTGGGCGACCTGGGCGGCAAACAGCTCGGCGTAGCTTTGATCCAGCGGGAAATCGTGGCGGTTGAGTGCCCACTCGCCCAGCAACTGTTGGCGCTCCTCGGTGGCCAGCAATTCGAAGCTGGCCAACGGCGCGTCGGGGGCGGCGAGCATGCTGCGCACCAGGCTGGCGATGTGGCCCAGCAGGCGCTGCACGGTGGCGGCCTCGAAACGTTCGCGGTCATACGACACGCGGATGCCCAGCTGTTCCCCCGGCAGGATCACCACGGTCAAGCCGTAGTGGGTGTGCACGCTGTGGTCCATACCTTCGAGGCTGAACTGGAAGCCGCCTTCGAGGATCTGTTCGTCGATGGGCGCGTTTTCGAATACCAGGATGCTGTCGAACAGGGTCTCGCCCCGGGGGAAATCGCTCCAGCCCTGGATGTCGGTCAACGGCGTGTGCTCGAAGTCGCGCATGTCGACGTTGAGCTTTTGCAGGTCGCCCAGCCAATTGCCGAGCGTGGCATTCGGGTCCACCGACACCCGCAGTGGCAGGGTGTTGATGAACAGGCCGATCATTTGCGCGACGCCGGTCAGGTCGGCCGGACGCCCGGCCACGGTGACGCCGAAGACCACGTCCTGTTGCCCGCTGTAGCGCGACAGCAGCAGTGACCAGACGCCCTGGAAAAACGTGTTCGGGGTGATCCGCCGATTGCGGCAGAACGCCGCCAGCGCCTGGGTTTCCTGCTCGTTCAGGTGAATCAGTTGGTCGTCCACCAGCACCGCATCGGTGTAGCGGTCGCGGGTCACGCCGTTGTCCACGGTCAGTGGTGTGGGCGCGTTTAGCCCTTGCAACTGGCCGCGCCAGAATTGCTCGGCCTTGCCCGCATCCTGGCGTTGCAGCCACTGGATGTAATCGCGAAACGGCCGAGGGCTTTTCAGCTCTGGCGTGCGGTCGTTGCACAGTGCTTCGTAGACTTTGAGGAAGTCCACGGTCACCAGGGAAATGCACCAGGCGTCCATCAGGATGTGGTGGAAGCTGCGAATGAATTCGTAGGACTCGTCAGCCAGGCGCACCAGTCGAAAGCGAATCAGCGGTGGCTTGGACAGGTTGAAGCCGACTTTCTGCTCGTCTTCCAGCAGGGTGCGGATCCGTGCTTCCTGCTCATGGGGGGCGAGCCCGCGCAAATCGAGGGTGTCCAGCGGTACCTTGACCTGACGATGGATCACCTGCACCGGTTGCTTCTGGCTTTTCCACTGGAAGCTGGCGCGCAGGGAAGGGTGCAGCGCTACCACCTGGCGCCACGATTCGAGGAACGCGCCTTCATCGATGGCCCCGCCGATGCGGTAGCGATCCTGCATCAGGTAGACACCGGAGTCTTCGTGCAGCAGGGAGTGGAACAGCATCCCTTGTTGCAGCGGCGACAGCGGGTAAATGTCTTCGATCGGGTTACCGGTGGTTTTTTCGCTGGTCATTGAAAGGATCCTGCGTAAATAGGGGCGACGGTGATGGCGTGGTGACGAGAAGAACCGTTCACAGGTCGGCCTCGTCCAGTTCGGCCATCAGCGCTTGCATTTCGTCATCGGACAGGCCCGAGGCGCTGAATTCGGTGCTGTCGGCTTGGGGCTCGGCGGCGCTCGGATCCAGCGGTTGCGCGACCTCGGCCATGGCTGCGACGGTCTGGCGTTCGAAGACTTGCTTGGCCGACAGCGCGATGCCTTGCTCATGGGCCTGGGCCACCACTTGCAGGCTCAGGATCGAGTCGCCGCCGATGGCGAAGAAATTGTCGGTGACGCTCACCGTCGAGAGTTTCAAGACCTTGGCGACGATGGCTTGCAGGGTGGTTTCCATGGCGTTGCGCGGCGCCACGTGGGCGCTTTCGTCGAGCTGCTCCGGGTCGGGCAACTGGCGGGTGTCGAGCTTGCCGTTGGGCGTGCGCGGAAAGCTCGCCAGGGTCAGCACCAGGGCCGGCACCATGTACGACGGCAGACGCTCGCCGAGGAAACGCTTGATCGCCTCCGAGTCCGGTGCGTAGCCGTGGGCGGCCAGGATATAGGCGAGCAGGCGCTTGCCGGCGGCATGTTCCTGGACGATCACCGCGGCTTCGCGCACGTCGCTGTGGCTGCACAATTGGCGTTCGATTTCGCCCAGTTCGATGCGGTAGCCGCGCACCTTGACCTGATGGTCCTTGCGCCCCAGGAATGCCAGGCGCCCGTCGGCTAGCCAGCACGCCAGGTCGCCGGTGCGGTAGGCGCGAGTGCCGTCGGCCAGGGTGACGAAGGCCTTGGCGGTTTCTTCGGGTTTGTGGCGATAGCCGCGGGCCAGGGTGGGGCCGGCGAGGACGATTTCACCCGGTTCGCCAATGCCGCAAGCCGTGTCGAATTCATTCAGCAGGCGCAGGTCCATGCCGGCGATCGGACGGCCGATGCTGACGTTCCGGCTTGGGTCCAACACCTCATAGGTGGCCCAGACGGTGGCCTCAGTGGGACCGTATTCGTTCACCAGATGTGCGCGTGGCAGGGTCTTGCTGTGTTGCGCGATCAGCGATGGTGGGCAAGCCTCACCCGCGACGATCCAGCAGGCCAGGCTGTCGGTTCCCCCGCTGCGCTGCAATTGATCGAGCAGGGCCTGGTACAGCGACGGCAGCGACAGGCCGTGGCTGACCTGGTGCTGGGCAATCAACTGCGCCAGGCGGGCCATCTCCAGCTCTTCGCCTGGGGCGGGCAATACCAGGCGTCCGCCTTGGGCCAGGGTCCAGAAAATCCCGGCGACCGAACTGTCGAAGGCAAACGATGACAACAACAGGTAGGCGCGCACCGGGGTCTCATAGGCCGCCATGCGCACTTGGGTCGAGAAACTCAAGGCGCCGTGGCTGATTTCCACGGCTTTCGGCGCACCGGTAGAGCCGGAGGTGTAGATCAGGTAGGCGAGGTCGTTGGCGTCCGGCAAGGGCAGTGCCGGACAGTCGCCGAGGTCCTGTGTTGTCAGCTCATCCAGCACGAAGCGTTGCAGGTTGGCCGGCACGCTGTCGGCCAGTTCGGCGCTGACCACGATGTGGGCGATGGCGCTGTCGGTGAGCATGTAGGCGCGGCGGTCGGCCGGGTAGGTCGGATCGACGGGCACATAGGCGCCACCGGCTTTCAAGACCGCGAGCATGGCGACAATGGCTGCGTTGCTGCGGGCGAACAGGATGCCGACGGGCACCCCTGGACCGATGCCGGCGGCGACCAGTTGATGGGCCAGTTGCGTGGCGCAGGCGTCGAGGCGGCTGTAGCTCAGGTCACCGTCCTGGTCGCTGAGGGCGATGGCGTTCGGTTGTTGGCGAACCTGACGGGCAATCAATTCCACCAGCGTCACCGGTTCGATGGAGGGTGCGCTCGCGCCGGCGCCGATCAACTGCGCTTGCAGCGCGCCACCCAGGGGCAATTGGGCCCAGCCCCGTTGCGGTTCGGCCAGGGCGCCGTGCAGCAGTTGCAGCCATTGTTCGGCGAGGCAGCCCACAGCGTCGGCGCTGAGGACATGGCGGTCGTAGACAACCTGCGCGTGCAGGCTGTCGGGCAACTGGCGGACGTTCAGGCAAGCCTTCAACGGGTTCATGACCGCACTGGCGTGGCGCTCCCGGGCATCGCCGGAGCGCCAGGCAAAAGCGTATCCGGCGTGGTGGTCGCCGGTGTAATAGTCTTGCCAGCCAATCAGCCGTTCCAGGGTGGCGGCCACTTGCGTGCTTTGCTCCAGCAGAGTCGCCTGGGCATCCAGTTCGATGCTCACGGGCAGGCACTGTTCGAACAGGCCCAGGGTGTTCTCCAGTTCCGCGCCGCGACTTTCATGGATCAGAGTGAGTGGCACCTGTTGCTGGCCGGCCAGTCGTCCCAGGACCGCTGCCCATGCCGCCAGCAGCAGTTCCGGGGTCAGGGCCGGGTGACGGGCGAGGTCGGCCGGCAGCGTCAGCTCCAGTCGGGTCGGCGCAAATCCACCATCGAGGGGCGATTCCAGCGGCAGCTGCAAGGTGGCCTGTTCGGTGTCGCCCGCAGGTTTCCAGAAGCTCACGCCCGGATGATCCGGTGCGTCTTCCACCAGGCTCCAGCGCCATTCGGCGTAATCGGCGTACTGCAGGGTTTCGGACAGGTCCGTGGCAGTGTCTTGCAGCAATGCAGCGGCCAGCCATTTCAGGCTGGCGAGGTCGAAGTGGCTGCTGGCCGCCGCGAGGTCCAGCACGCCTTGCTCATCGGACAGGCGCACCAGGGTCACCCACAGCGGGGTTGTCCAGTCACGGGGCTGGGTGGCGAGCTGAGCCAGTGCGGCGTCCTGGTCGGCGCGGCTGTGCTGGCGCAGGTCCTGGAGGTTCACCGCCAGTGAGCCGGCTTCGTCAATCACCTGCACCGGGTGGCGCAGGCCTGGCACGGGCATCAGGCGTGTGCGCAGGATCTCGCTGCCGGCCACCAGTGCCTGCAGGCGGTTGTTCAGTGCATCGACGTCCAGCGGTTGTGACAGCGACCATTGCAAATGACAGCTGAACGGGTGCTGCGCTGCGCCGTGGGTGTGGGGGTAAACCGATGCCTGTTGCGGGGAAATACGAAAACCTTGAAGTCCGCTCATGTTCATCTCGACTGGAAAAGGGCTTGAGCCTGGATCACCGCACAGACGTCGGGGCTTGCTGGACTCGTGTCAGGCAAGCCGCCTGCGAACGGCGGGTGGACCCGTTGAATGTCAGACGGCAACGTCGCTCGACAGCAGGGCTTCAGCCATGCCGGTCATGATGGCGCGCTTGCCGGTAAAGGGTTCGCGACCGTGCACAGCGAGCATGTTGTCGATGAACAACACGTCCCCCTGCTGCCAGCTGAAGCGCACCAGCGAGTCGAGGTAGGCCGCGCGTAGCGATTCCAGGACCTGCGGCTCGATCGGTTCGCCATCGCCGTAAAAGGTGTTGGTGGGCAGGTCGAGGTCGTTGAAGTTGCTTTGCAGCGAATCGCGGATTCGCTCGGGCAGGGTGCTGATGTGGAAGAACGTGGCGTGGTTGAACCAGACCTCTTCGCCGGTGCGCGGGTGGCGCACCACGGCCGGCCCGCGTTGGCGGGTGCGCAGGCGATTGTTGTCTTTCCATTCCACTTCGATGCCGACGCTGGCGCAGTAGGCTTCCACTTCGCGGCGGTCTTCGGACTGGAACACGCTCTGCCACGGCAGGCCGAAACCGTCGCCGTAGTTGCGAACGTACAGCACGCCTTTTTCCCGGAACCGCGCTTCGATCTGCGGGCTGATCCTGGCCTTTACGGCGCGGGTCGAGCCGATCGGTGTTTCACCGCCGGTCTCGGACGGCAGTTGGCAGTAGAAGAACAACCGCAGCGGGAAGCGCGGCGAGTAGGAGTGCTCGTTGTGGGGGAAAATCATCTGGTCGGCCGGGTAGTCGGTCGAGGTGTAGATGTTGCCGCCGACCCGTGTCCGGGGGGACGCGCGGAACATGTATTCCAGCGCTCCGGGGGAGAGGGCGGCGATCACCTGGTCGAACTGCTCGACAGACGCGACGTTGAAGCCGCGAAACAGCAGGGCGCCGTACTGCAGCAGTTTCTTTTCCAGCGACTCGCGTTCCCGGGCGGCCCAGGCGATCAGGTCAACGCCGCTGACCGCCGGTTCGATCACCAGGGGCAGCGCGTGGTCTGGACTGAGCAGGCGCTCGGTGACCAACTGTTGTTCCGAGACGTTCATGGCTTTGCGACGCACGGCGCCAAGGGCACGTGGCGATGGGGGCACGATAGACATAACGGCATCCGACTCGGTTAAAGGGACAAGGAGCGACGTTTGGCTTGCATCATCTGGCTGCGACCGGCCAGCGCCTGGGACTGCTGTCGCTCCCGGGTAAAGGCCTGATCCCAGCTGTCGATGCGCTCGGCCACTGCCGGCAACGGCTCGTCCAGCAGGCTGTGCATCTGCTCCAGCAGGCGCGTCCACAGGTGTCGCAGGCGCAAGGCACGGTCCCGGTCGAAGTATTCGCCGCGATACTTGAGGGTCGCGGCGAGGCCTTCGTCGCCGTGCACCAGGTCGAGCACCAGGTGGAAATCCCCCGGTGCCTGGGCCACCTCCAGCGCGGACAACTGCGCGCCAGCGATGGCGGTCGGGGTCACCCGTGACGGTTGATAGTTGAGCTTGACCTGGAACAGCGGCGAGTGACCGGGGCGGCGCTGCGGCGCGAGTGCCGAGACCACCAGATCAAAAGGCAGGCCTTGATGGGCATAGGCCAGGCGCGACTCATCGCGAACCTGCTCAAGGAAACCGGCCAGGGTCGCTTCGCCGCGCAAGTCACAGCGCAGGGTCAACTGGTTGACGAAGAAACCGATGACGTCGTTGTGCTCTGCCAGCGGTCGGCCGCTGACGTCGGTGCCCAACAGGAACTGCGGCTGGCCGCCCAGTTGCTTGAGGACCAGTTGGTAGCTGGCCAGCAACAACATGAACAACGTCATGCCTTGTTCACGGGCCAGCGCTGCCAAGCGCTCACAGCCGGTCTGCGGCACGTTGAAGTCCAGGCTGTATTCGCCCGGGGCCTGGCCGCTGCCACCCAGTTCCAACGTTTGCGGCATGCCGGCCAGGTGTTCGCGCCAGAAGCCTTGCTCGGTGGCGATTCGCTGTTCGCTCCAGTGCAGGGCTTCCCATTGGGCGAAAGCCAGGTATTGCCCCGGCAGCGCGGCGTCCGCCGAACCCGCCAGTTCTGCCAACAATATTTGCGCCGAGCGTCCGTCGAAGGCGATGTGGTGCAGCGTCAACAGTAGGTCATGCTGTTGGTCATGGCGGCTGAGCAACTGCGCTCGCAGCACTGGGCCGGCTTGCAGATCGACCGGGGTGGCGTGTTCTTGGGCCAGGCGTTCGTCCAACGTCTGCTGTTGCTGCGCTTGGTTCTGCTCACGCACATCATGATGGACCAGCGCCACAGCCGTGGCCGGCAACACCTGTTGTTGCGGGCCATCGACACTGTCGCGGTACACCGTGCGCAACACGCCGTGACGCTCGACCAGCGTGTTCAGTCGCAGGGCCAACGTCTCGATGTCCAGCGGACCTTGCAGGCGCAGGTGCAGTACCAGGTTGTGGCGGGTGTCATCCGGGTTCAGTTGGCGCAGGAACCACAAGCGACGCTGGGCGAACGACTGATGCCCCTGACTGGGGTTGGTCTGCTCGGTGGGAGCATCGGCCGTTGGCGTTGGATCATTGAGGAAAGCGTGCAGGTCCAGCGCCCATTGCCCCAGGGTGGTTTCCCCGAACAGGCTTTGGGTATCGAGGTTCCAACCCAGGTCCCTGTGCAGGCGCGCGGCAAAGTCGGCCACGCCGATGGAATCCAGGCCCTGGCCGATCAGGCTGAGGTCGAAGTCGGCGGAAAAATACGGATTGACCGCGTGCAGCGTCTGTTCCAGCCATTGGCGGCAGGCGGCTTGGGCCTGTTGCGACGTTTCGGTCGCCAGGCTTTTGAGCTGGGCAAGGTCAAGGGGCTCGTCGTTCGAGGCCAGCGTTCCACCGCTCTGGGCGATGATGCTCAACGTGCCGGCGGCCAGTTGTTTGCGCGCACCTTGGCGGGCGATCTTGCCGCTGGTGGTCATCGGGATGGTGCCGGCTTGCACCAGCACAATCTGGTCGATGCCGCAGTCGGCGGCTTCGCGCACAGCGTTTTGCATCGACGCGAACAGCGCCGGATGATGCGCCGGGTCGACGAACTTGCGTTGCGGCTCGGCGACAATCACCAGTTTCTCGCGGCCCAGTGCCGGGTCCATTTGCGCGAAGGCGGCGATGCGTCCGGTACGGATGCCCGGCTCGGCGTCGGTAATGGCGAATTCGATGTCGTGGGGGTAAAGGTTGCGCCCATTGAGAATCAACAGGTCCTTGAGCCGCCCGCAGATCACCACCTGGCCTTCGTGCATGAAGCCCAGGTCGCCGGAGCGCAGGTAATGTTCCGATGAGCCGACTATCCGTGCCTCAAAGGCTTCACGAGTGGCCTCGGGATTGTTCCAGTAGGATTCGGCGTTGCTCGGACCCTTGAGCCAGACTTCGCCGATGTGATCGGCGGCGCAGCGTTCGAAGGTGTGCGGGTCGACGATGGCGATGCTGTGCAAGGCTTGCGGATAACCGCAGGCGACGAACTCCACCGCGGCGGCATCGGCAGCGGCCAGGGCCACGCGACCGCTCTCCAGCACGGCTTTGTCCAGGCGCAGCACCACCGGCAGCGCATCGGCCGGCGTGGCGCTGACGCACAGCGTTGCTTCGGCCTGGCCATAACCGGGGCTGATGGCCAACGGGTTCAGGCCGCAGGCGGCAAAACGCTGGGCGAAGGCTTCCAGGGTGCCGGGATGGATCGGCTCTGCGCCGTTGATGGCGTGTTTCCAGTTGCTCAGGTCCAGCTGTGCGATCAGGTTGTCGCTGACCACGCGGTTGCACAGGGCATAGGCGAAGTTGGGGGCGAAGCTGGCGGTGGCCCGGTAGCGACTCAATGCCTGCAGCCAGGTCGACGGCGCATTGACGAAGGTCTGGGAAGCCATCAGGTAGCACGGCATGCCGCTGTAGAGCGGAGCCAACATGCCGCCGATCAGGCCCATGTCGTGATACAGCGGCAGCCAGTTGACCATGGCGCCGTGCTCGTCGAAATCGTACGCCTGGCGCATCAGTTCGACGTTGGCGATCAGGTTGCGCTGACGCACCTCGACGCCTTTTGGCGAGCCGGTCGAGCCCGAGGTGTATTGCAGGAAGGCTACGGTCGAACCGTCGATAGCCGGGCGTTGCCACTGGCTGGCCGGTGGTGTGCCCAGGTGCTGGACGGTCAGCACATCGACGCGGCCCTCCACCAGTTCCTGCAGGCTTTCGCAATGATCCGCCGGTGCCAGAATCAGCGCCGGCTCGGCATCCACTACCACGTTGCGGACGCGGTCGAGGTGGCGCGGTTTGCGCGACGGTGGCGGAAACAACGGCACGGCAATCAGGCCCGCATATAGGCAGGCACAGAAGGCGCGGGCGTAGTCGAGGCTGCTGGGCAGCATCAACAGCACGCGATCACCCGGCGCATAACGCGCTTGCAGCGCGGCCGCCAGGGACTGGGACTGCTCGTGCAGTTGGGCAAAGGTCAGGGTTTCGCCGATGTTTACACCGTCCGGCAAGAAATGCAGGGCAGCACGCTGAGGGAAGTGCTGGGCGTTGGCTTCCAGCACCTCGATCCAATGTTTGAATGAAAACATGTGCAATTCACGCCATGGCCACGATGACTTTACGGTCACCGGTGAAAGGATTGCGACCGTGTGCCACCAGTCGGTTGTCGAGCATCAGGATATCGCCCGGTTGCCAGGGGAAGCTGATGGCAGTCTCGCGGTAAACCTCGCGCACGGTGTCGAGCATGTCGTCGGCAATGGCCGAGCCGTCGCCGAAATAGACATGGCGCGGCAGGTTCTCTTCACCCACCGCTGCCAGCAGGCTGGCGCGTACGCTCGGTTCGATGGCCGAGACATGGAACAGGTGCGCCTGGTTGAACCAGACCCATTCACCGGTATCGGGATGCTGCTGCACGGCGGCGCAACGCTGGCGGGTGCGCAGGTCGCCATCAGCTTTCCATTCCCACTCGATGTCGTTGTCCCGGCAGTAGCGTTCGACCTGGGCACGGTCCTGGGTGTTGAAGACTTTTTCCCAAGGCAGGTCCAGGGCGCCGCTGTAGTTGCGTACATAGAGCAACTCGCGGCTGGCGAACAGCTCGCGGATCTCGGCGGGCATGCGCTGGTAGATCAGGCGGCTGTCGGCAATCGGGGTCTCGCCGCCGGTTTCACTGGCCTTGATGCAGTGAAACCAGATGCGCGAAGGCCAAGGGCGGGTGTAGGCCTGCTCGTTGTGCAAGGGTATGAATTGATGGGCCGGGTATTCCGTGGAGCTATAGACCCCGGCGAAGACCTTGCTGCGTGGCGTGGAGCCGAATTCGTAACTGGCCAGCGGTGTACCGAAGCTGGCGGCGAAGCGCTTGAAATCGATGGGCGTGGCGACCGTGAAACCGCGAAACAACACGCCGCCAACCGTGGTCAGGGCATGAGCCAGGCTGTCGCGAATCGAGGCGTCCAGATCGTGGATCGACTGTCCCGATGCCCCCTGCACCAGCAGGGGTAGCGACTGGGCGCTTGCATCCGTGGGCGCCATGGAAAAAAGCTCGGAACGCCCGTTCAGGTGTTCGATTGAGGTCATCCTTGTACATCCTCTTTTGTCTTCTTCGACCAGTCACAAGACCTTGAAAGCAGGGCAGCGGTCGGTTGTGTAGGACTCGTCTGTAATGTATTCAAATCAATACAAGACGTCATACTAGGTACAAATGAGATGGATTATCAATACTATTTATTTAATTTTTTTTTTGGATTAGACTCCGCTCCGCTGGCGCCACACAGCCTTCGGCCAGCTCAAAAAACCTAAAAATATCTGTCGCAGGGGAGCGGGGCGTGAATTTCAAAAAGAACACAATTGCGTTGGCTGTAGGGTCGGCCATAGGCCTGAGCAACGCTGCATGGGCGGCCGAAGAAGCCGGCACGATGGAGATTGCTCCGATCACCGTGACAGGTGAAAAAATCGACCGCACGCTTGAGCAGACCCAGTCCAGCGTCGTGGTCGTCACCGACAAGAATCTGCGTGAGCACGGCGACAAGGACCTGGTGGATGTGTTTGCCCGCACACCTGGCGTCTATAGCCAGGCCGGCAATGAGAACTGGGGTATCCGTGGTGTTCCGGTGTCCGGTTTTGACGATCAGGGCCCGGCGGCCCTCAATGGTGCGGTATCGGTGTATGTCGACGGTGCCGTGCAGCCCAACCGTGCGCTGACCCTCAGCCCGGTCCCGCTCTGGGATGCCGAGCAGGTCGAAGTATTCCTTGGCCCGCAATCCACCACCCAGGGCCGTAACTCCCTGGCCGGCGCGGTGGTTATCCGGACCAAGAACCCAACTTTCGAACCGAGCTTCTCGGCACAAACCAATGTGGGCAATTACGGCGAGCGCGGGGCGGCGGTGGCCGGTGGTGGTTCCATCGTCGACGACAAGATCGCCGGGCGTATCGCTGTGGACTATGGCGAAGGTGACGGCTACATCCGCAACACCACGCTCAATGACGACGCCAACCCGCGTCGCACCAGCAACACCCGCGGCAAATTGCTGATCCTGCCCAACGACGACACCGATGTCCTGCTGACCTACGCCCACAGCGAGCACCGCCAGGGCGACCGTTCGACCATGCGCGTCAACGGCAAGCCGAGCTATTACGATATCGCGTCCAACACCAAGGCTTTCGACAACCTCAAGCAGGACACCCTCAGCGCCAAGGTGGATTATCGTCTGAACGATGCCTGGTCGCTGACGAGCATGACCGCCAATACCAGCACCGACTACAGCAACCGTCTGGACTTTGACCAGACGGCGTTGGCTGACGAGGTCGTGCTGCGTAAGCAAGACGGTAACCTGTTCAGTCAGGAGCTGCGCCTGAATTACGCCTCAGACACAGTGAAGAGTTTTGTGGGTGCGTACTATGGCCACAACACCAACGCTTTCCACGACCGGTTGTTTTTCGATGACGTGCTGGTTCGTACGGTCAAAGGTGATACCAAGATTGAAAACAAGGCGGTGTTCGGTGAAGTCAACTGGACGTTCGCACCGCGCTGGACGTTGATCACCGGTCTGCGTTACGACCATGAGACGAACGATACCGATATCGAAGAGGACGGCCGCTTCGTTCCCGAGAAAATCAAGAAGTCGTTTGATGCCGTGCTGCCGAAACTCGGCATCGACTATGAACTGGCAACGGACCAGTACCTCGGTTTCATGGTGCAGAAGGGCTATCGCGGTGGCGGCGTCAACCTGCGCTCCGGTAGTGGTCACCAGGCCTACGACCCGGAATACACCACCAACTACGAGCTGTCTTATCGTGGTTCGTTCTTCGACAAGACCCTGCGCACCCGTGCCAACCTGTATTACACGGATTGGAAGGACCAGCAGGTCAGCGTTCGGCAGAACGGTAGCGCGGTCATTGATATCTACAACGCCGGTCGCAGTGACATCAAGGGCCTGGAAGTCTTCGTCGAAAAAGACATCACCGAGCAACTGACCCTGAACGTCGGCGCGGCCGTGACCGATAGTAAATACAAGGACTTCGTCTCTGACAGCGGTCAGGACAGGAGTGGTGAGTCGTTCCTCTTCTCGCCTAAATACAAGGCCTCTGTGGGGGGTGTCTATCGCTTCGACGACCGTCTGATATTCGGCACGGACGTTGTCTATCAGGGCACCGCGCCTTCGGAGTATGAGTTCGATTCAAACGGCAAAGTCACTGGTGAGCGTAAGAGCGACGCCTATGTGCTGGTGAACTTCAACACCGAGTACAAAGTCACCAAGAACGTCGCTGTGTCCGCTTACGTCAAAAACGCCTTCGACAAGGAATACGTCACCAACAACCGCAACGACGACATCATCGACGTCGGCGCACCGCGCACGGTGGGCATGAGCCTTCGTTACGATATGTAAGCGACGACATGTAAACCCAAAGGCGCGGGGAGGCAATCTCCTCGCGCCTGCCCTGCAACGTATCGGATGTTTGTTTCCAGGCTGTTCGTTCCCTTCCAAACCCAGCCTCCATGGAGGAAATCATGAGTGCTTTTTCGAATGTCACAGCGGGTGGCGCGCAACAGCTGCGCCTGTTGCACACCGGCCTGTCGAGTCCTTACTGCCTCGATTCGACCCCACTGCTGGACCGTCAGCAACAGCAGGAATCCAACGCCCGCAGTTACCCGCGACGCATTCCGCTGGTGCTTGAAAGAGCCCATGGCATTTATGTGCAGGACAGCCGGGGGCAAGTGTTTGTCGATTGCCTGGCCGGTGCCGGCACCCTGGCGCTGGGCCACAACCACCCGGTGATCATCGAGGCCATCACTCAGGTCATGGCAGCCGGTGTGCCGATGCACACCCTGGACCTCATGACGCCTGTGAAGGACGCATTTGTCCAAGAAATTTTCGCTTGCCTGCCTAGCGAGTTCGCTCGCCATGCACGCATCCAGTTCTGCGGCCCGAGTGGGGCCGATGCGGTCGAGGCCGCGCTCAAGCTGACCCGCACCGCCACTGGGCGGCATTCGGTCCTGGCGTTCGAAGGGGCCTATCACGGGATGACCCTGGGGACGCTGGCCATCAGCGGCAACCTGTCACCGAAAAATGCCCTCGGCGCATTGATGCCAGGTGTGCAGCGCCTGCCGTTCCCGCACGATTATCGTTGCCCGTTCGGGGTGGCCGGCGATCAGGCAGTCACGTTGAACGTGCGTTACCTGGAGCACTTGCTCAACGACCCGGAAAGCGGGGTGACCGCACCGGCGGCGCTGATCCTGGAGCCGATTCAAGGGGAGGGTGGGGTCATTGCCGCGCCGGACCGCTGGCTGCAGGAACTGCGCCGATTGACCCAGGCCCACGGCATCCCGCTGATCGTCGACGAGATCCAGTGCGGCATTGCCCGCAGTGGCCGGATGTTTGGCTTCGAGCAATCGGGTATCACGCCGGATGTCATCACCCTGTCCAAAGCCATCGGTGGCGGGTTGCCGCTGTCGGTCATGGTCTACCACGAGTCGCTGGACGTTTGGCAGCCGGGTGCCCACGCCGGCACATTCCGCGGCAATCAGTTGGCGATGGCGGCCGGTACCGCGACCTTGCGTTTCATCCGCGATGAAGGCCTGGTCCAGCACGCTGAAAAGGTCGGCGCTTATCTGCAAAAACAACTGCAGGCGCTGCAAAACGAGTTCGCCTGGATCGGCGATGTACGGGGTCGCGGCCTGATGCTCGGGATGGAAATCGTCGACCCGCAGGGCACCCTTGATGTACAGGGCCATCCGCCGGTGGACACAGCCCGGGCCAAGGCCTTCCAGCAAGCTTGCCTGAAGCACGGCTTGATCGTCGAGCTTGGCGGGCGCCATGGGGCGACGGTGCGCTTCTTGCCGCCGCTGATCATCACTGAGCAGGAGATCGATTTTGTGGGGCAGATCCTGTTTCAGGCAGCAAGCACGCTCAGCGAAGGCTCCGCGCAATAATCATTTGATCCGCCGATGCGCGCCCGCCGTAACGGATTGTGCTTTGCCGGCGTTGAGATTGAGCGACGGCTACCGCCTAATCTGGCGGTGGCCGCGCGATTTAGCAGTTCGATAGTCAGGCTGTCATTGCACGATTCGTGGCAACAATTTGCTCATGTGTAAACTGACCACCGGGAGCCATGAATCTGGCCAGAAGTGCGTCCCGGTTTTGAGGCGCCCTGATTTTATCAGCCGCACACAAGGCCGATTTTAGCTCCGGCAGGGTTAGTTCGGTGCAGTATGCAGGCGTGCCTGGTTGCTGATGCCATGAACTCTCAAGGCTGCCAGCGGCAAGCGCGGTGAACCCGGTATCCTCGACAAGATCCTGCGCGATCGCCTCGGCATAGGGGTCATCCCCAGCCACGGGTAAGGCGATGCGTGTTGAAGACCCGGCTGGTTGGCCTTTGTCGGCAAGAGTCGCTGCGAGAACGGCGTTCCATGCCTTGACGACTGGGCGACCAATCTGCTCGCTTACCCAGATGCTCTCGGGCTTGCCGTCGTCTACCTCCTTGATCGCCCCGTCTCGTCCCGGATAGTAATTGGACGTGTCAATGACGACGACCTTCTCGGGAACATGACTTAACGTTTGGCGCAGATCGGGGTACTTCGCGAAGGGGATCGAGAGGATAACCGCATCCACATCCGACACAGCGTCTTCCTTGGTCACCGCCCGTACACCGATTTCGTTGGCGAGGTCCTGAATACTTTGAGGGTTCTTCGAGTTGGCCAGTTTCACTTCATGGCCGCATGCAGCGAGCTTACGGGCAAGAGTAGCCCCAATGTTGCCCGCGCCGATAATTCCGATTTTCATGTCAATAACCTCCTCGCATACAAACAATATTCAATTACCGTTGCCTGGGTGTGCGAACGAATTAAGTGTGTGGCGAAGATCCAGCAATACTTCAGGTGTCATCCGCACGGTTGAGATCATTCTGTCGGTGGTTTGTATCCCGCAAGCATTTCGAGTACCTCAGCATGTGAACCGTTCGCTTCAGCAAACCGTAGTGGCTTGGCGCGCTCGACGACCAGTTCTTGTGGGGTCGGAGCGATCTCGAGCAGTGCGAAGATTTCATTCAGGAACTCGTCCAAGGGCATGGCGTGTTCGTCATTTTCCTGTCCAAGCAAAGTGGTACGCACTCCCGGTGGCGCAAGCTCGATGACCTCGACTGATGAGTTCTCCAGCTGCACTCGAAGACTTTGAGTGAATGAATGAACTGCCGCTTTGGTTGCGCTGTAGGTCGGTGTCGCAGGCAGCGGGACGAATGCCAACGCCGAGCTGACATTGATGATCGTGGCACTGGGCTGCTTGAGCAACTGGGGAGTAAATGCATACACCATGCGAATCGTGCCAAGCAAGTTCGTTGTCACGATATCTTCGGCTGTGCTCAGGTATTGGGAATCAGTCAGATCCTCCCAGTGCATGATGCCCGCGTTGTTTATGAGCACGTTCAGATTGGGGTGACTGATCGCAAGCGCTTCGCTGGTGCGCTGGATGGATTGCGGATCGCAGACGTCCAGCACTACCGATTCAATGCCTGGATGTTCCGACACGATCTTGTCGAGCAGAGCCTTGCGCCGTCCCGCGATGATTACGTTGTTTCCCGCCTGGTGAAGCCTTAGCGCCAGACCAAGGCCTATGCCTGAGGTGCTGCCGGTAACCAGAATCGTGTTGCCCGTGCTGTTCATAGTAAACTCCAGTAAGAGAACAAAAGCGGACAGCTGTCCACTTGTGTTAAAAATTACCGGACAACTGTCCGCTTTGCAATGCAGCGAAGGGAATAACTTTGCCCAGGAATGACGAAGTGGCGATGCGTTCTGACGCCAAGAAAAATCGAGAACGAATTCTGAAGGTCGCTGTGGCAGAGCTGACGCTCGATCCTGCGGTCCCGCTGAGTGCGATTGCGAAGAAGGCTGGAGTGGGACAGGGCACGTTCTATCGCCATTTCGCCAACAGAGAGGCGCTGGTATTCGAGGTCTACCAATTCGAAATGCAGCAAGTGGCCTCGTTGGCCGAACAGCTGCTCGCCACAAAACCCCCTAAGGAGGCCCTCCGAGAGTGGATGGACTGCCTCGTTGAATATGCAATGACCAAGGCGGGACTTGCGACCGCGATACGGCAAGCAGCCTCTACTTACGAATTTCCTGGGAAGTCGGGATACGCGCCGGTCCAGGCAGCCGCCGAGTTGCTTTTGAGGGCTAATGAAAAGGCCGGAACGATTCGTAGCGGGGTTACCCACGACGACTTTTTTCTAGCCACTGCTGGAATATGGCAAATAGATTCCCAGAGCGAATGGCGCCCACGTCTCGCCAGATTGATGGACTTGGTGATGGATGGTCTATGCGCAGGTAGCCCTGAAAGCCTGAAGAATAACGTGTAGCTTTCGTCCAAACGCAAACCACTACCGGTCATGCCGTGGTTTAAACGGAATGACCGGAGCGCCTTACGGATTATTTTTGCGCCAGCAATGCCTTTCTTGTCGCCTTTTGGTGTTTCATGGCGGCGATCTCACGCTCGCAGGCCTCGACATCGAACGAGTTGTCCCACTTGGCAATGGCGATGGTGCCGATACCGTTACCGATCAGGTTGGTCACGGCTCGCGCTTCGTTGAGGAACCGGTCAATGCCCAGGAGCAAAACGAGGCCGACCAGAGGAATGGAGTGAATGGTTGTGAGCGTTGCAGCCAGTGTCACAAACCCCGCACCCGCCACCCCAGCCGAGCCTTTTGAAGTCAGCAGGAACACGCCTAGCAGAATCATCTGATCCACAAAGGTCAGTGGCGTATTGGTCGCCTGTGCGATGAAGATGGCGGCCATGGTGAGATAGATACAGGTGCCGTCCGCATTGAAGGTGTACCCCGTAGGCAACACCATGCCCACTACCGATTTTTTGCAGCCAAGCTTTTCAAGTTTCACCATCATTCGTGGCAGCACGGCTTCGGTTGAGCAGGTGCCAAGGGTGATGAGGATTTCATCTTTGAAATAACGAAGAAATTGCAGAAGCGGCATGCCCGACCATCGAGCAACCGTACCCAGCACGACCACGATGAAAAACAAGGTCGTGATGTAGAGCGCGACCAGCAACTGGCCGAGTGACAGCAAGGTGCCAATCCCGTATTTGCCGATCGTGAAAGCCATGCCGGCACCCGCGCCAATCGGCGCCAAGCGCATGACCATTGCAACGATCTTGAACAGGCCTTGCAGGAACAGGTCAAGGGTGTTGATCAGTGGCTTGCTGGTTTCACCCATTTGAACCAGGGCGACACCCATCAATACCGAAAGCAGGATGACCTGAAGCATGACGCCATTGGAGAATGCGCCGATGAAGGTTTGCGGGATGATATTGAGAAAGAAATCAATGGTGCCGCCTTGCTCACTGGCAGCTTGGCTGTATTTGCTAATGGCACCTCCATCAAGCGCGCTGGCGTTGATGTTCATACCGACGCCAGGCTTCACGATGTTGACCACAATGAGGCCGACGACCAGGGCGATGGTTGAAAGAATCTCGAAGTAGATCAGCGCTTTCACGCCAATCCGGCCGACTTCTTTGATATCGCCCATCTTTGCGATACCCACAACGACCGTACCGAAAATAATGGGCGCCAACAGCATTTTGATCAGTTTGATGAAGCCATCGGCAAAGGGTTGCAGCTTGGCTCCGATATCAGGCACGAAGTAACCGATTGCTGCACCGATCACGATGCCGATCAGCACTTGCACATACAGCTGGCCATACCAGCGGGACTTGGAGATTTCCACGGAAGCACCTCATTTTATTGTTGTGATGGGCATGTGGCTCGGCGTCAGTGGGTGACGCCGGGGGCTGCGGCCTCTTTCAAAGAGACCGCAGATCGAGGTTGATCAGCCTTCGCCCAACTCACGCATCACTGCGTACAAAGCGGACTTGGCCTCGAAGCCAACACCTGGAATATCCGGCAGACCGACATAGCCGTTTTCCACGCGGATGCCGTCAGCGAAGCCGCCGAACGGCTGGAACACATCCGGGTAAGATTCGTTGCCGCCCAGGTGCAGACCCGCTGCGATGTTCAGGGACATCTGGTGACCGCCATGGGGCACTACGCGGCGGGAAGACCAACCCATTTCTTCCATCACCTTCAGGGTGCGCATGTACTCCACGAGCCCGTAGGACAGAGCACAGTCGAACTGGAGGTAGTCGCGATCGGGGCGCATGCCACCGTGGCGCAGCAGGTTACGGGCATCCTGGTGAGAGAACAGGTTTTCACCGGTAGCCATGGGCAGTTCATAGTGATTGGCAAGCTCGGCCTGGAGTGCGTAGTCCAGCGGATCGCCAACCTCTTCGTACCAGAAGAGGTTGTACTTCTTGATGGCTTCAGCGTACGCAATACCGGTCTGAAGATCGAAACGACCATTGGCGTCGACCGCCAACCGACGGCCGTCGCCAACCACTTCAAGTACCGCTTCGATGCGACGGATATCTTCGTCCAGCGGTACCGCACCAATCTTCATCTTGACGACGTCGTAGCCACGATCCAGATAGCTCTGCATTTCTGCCTTGAGCTTGGTCTGGTCTTTGCCAGGGTAGTAGTAGCCGCCCGCTGCATAGACCCAGACCTTGTCATCGGCCACGCCGTTACGGTAACGGTCGGCCAGCAGGCGATACAGCGGTTTGCCTTCAATCTTGGCGACGGCATCCCATACCGCCATGTCGATGGTGCCAACGGCGACAGAGCGCTCGCCATGGCCGCCTGGCTTTTCGTTGGTCATCAAGGTTTTCCAGATGGCGAACGGATCCAGGTTGTTGTTTTCATGGTCGACGAGCGTGTCTGGATCCGCTTGCGTGATACGCGCCAGGAAACGATCACGCATCAGTGCGCCCTGGCCATAGCGACCATTGGAGTTGAAACCGTAGCCAATGACAGGCTTCCCATCACGAATTACATCAGTGATGACCGCGACAACCGAGCAGGTCATTTTCGAAAAATCGATGTAGGCGTTAGCGATTGGGGAGGCAATGGAAACAGTTTTTTCACGAATGTCTACGATGCGCATGACGGGGTCCTCTTGTTGTTTGTAGGCCCACGTTAGGCTTTGCGATGGCACCCGCCCAATGCTATTAATGCCGCACCCTATGCACAGGAGGCATGGCCCTTGGAACTCGTCTGGCTTGAAGATTTTTCAGCGCTTGCGGAGTACGGCAGCTTTGTTCGGGCGGCTGAAGCGCGGCACGTTACCCAGCCGGCATTCAGCCGCAGAGTGCGCTCGTTAGAGAGTTGGATGGGGGTGCAGTTGTTCGTTCGAACGCCTCAAGGAGCGACGCTTACTGAAGCCGGCAGGCAAATTTTGCCAAGTGCCCAAGAGGCTGCCAGGCGCTTGTACAGAATGCGCAACGAGGCTCAAGAGGTTGCTGGAATGGCCGCCAAGTCGCTTCAATTCGCGGCAACTCACTCCCTGTCGTTTACATTTTTTCCCAAGTGGCTGCGAAGCTCAGAGAACGGTGCCCCCATTGAGGCTGTGCAACTGCACTCAGACAGCATGGCTGCCTGTGAGCAAATGCTGATACATGGCCAGGTTCAGTTTCTGCTCTGCCACCGCCATCCCGATGTTCCACCGCTACTGGCCCCTGATCAGTTCATCGGCAAGAAGGTGGGTGAAGACGTTCTCGTTCCTCTTGCGAGTGCCTGCGCTAACTTCGGCACCTCGCCTGCGGCATTGCCGTACCTCGCTTACACCCATGAATCCGGTTTGGGGCGTATCGTCGCGCACAGACTGCGTGGCAAAGAAGATTACCTTCACCTCAAACCACTTTTTAGCAGCCACCTTGCAGCGGTGCTAATGTCCATGGCCCTGGAAAGCAAAGGCGTGGCCTGGTTGCCCAGGAGCCTCACCGAGCAAGAAATACTGGATGGGCGCCTGGTCAGAGCGCTCGACGAAAGCTGGGATATACCGCTGGAAATTCATCTGACCCGTCCAGTAGCGCCACTCAGTCCATCTGCCGAAGAATTCTGGGCCAGGGTGGGGCAGTGACTCGGCGGGTTTTATATGACGCGCTGTGTTGCTCAATAGGGTTTGGGGTTGTGAATCGCCGCTGATCCCTTGCCGGGATCGCGGCGAAGTGTTGAGCTTTTCGCTACTTGTAATGTTGTTCAAACACCGCCAATTGCTCAGGCTTGATCAACTGAAAGGGTACCCAGACGTCCGTTTCCACCGGCTCTCCCTTGATCATCTTGAGTGCTGCTTGCACCGCGCTGGTCGCTTGGGCCTTGGGGTCCTGGAATACCGAGGCGACCAGCATCCCGCGCTTGATTGCCGCCAGGCCGTCAGGCAAGCCGTCGATGCCGACAATCGCGATCTCGCCCTTGGCTTTGCCGGCCTGTTGCAGTGCCATGGCCGCACCGATGGCCATCTCGTCATTGTTGGCGACGATGGCATCGAAACGGCTCCCAGCCAGCAACCAGTTGCTGGTCAGGTCCATCCCTTTGCTGCGCTGCCACTCGGCACTTTGCTGCTCGACAATCTTGATCCCGGGATAATCCTTGAGCACCTGTTTGACGCCTTCGGTGCGGTCGTGGGTGGCGTTTTGCGCCAGGTCGCCCATGATGATCGCCAGGTTGCCCTTGCCCCCGAGCTTTTCGGCCAGGTAACGCATCTGCAGTTGTCCGGCCTCAATGTCATTGGACGCCACGGTGACAACGCCTTTGGGCAGGGTGCGCTCGTCCGGGTGGCGGTTGACGTAGACCAGCGGCGTCTTCGCTTCGACCGCGGCGCGGGTGATGTTGGCTGTGGCGGAGGTGTCCACCGGCAGGACAATGACTGCATCCACTTTCTGATTGATAAAACCCTGGACCTGGTTGAGTTGGCGCACCACATCGCCTTGGGCGTCCTCGAATTGAATCTGCACGTTTTCCTTTTTCGCGGCCTCGTCCAGGCCGTTACGCACGTAGGTCATGAAGTTGTCGTCGACCCTGGCGATGCTGACGCCGATGCGATAGTCGGCGACGGCCCATTGGCTCAAGAGCAATAGCAGGGTGGCGAAAAGCAGTGTGCAACGACGCATGATGGTTTTCCTTTTGTTGTTATGAGTTGAACGTCACCAAGAAATTTGCCGCGGGCTTTAAATGAATCCAGTGCCGGCCTCATCCATCAAGCGTGAAGGCCTGTCTGAAACGCTCAAGCGCGACTTCGCTGTCACCGCTGGCCCAGCCTTCGAGGCCGACGACACCGCTGTATCCCATACCGAACAAGGCCCTGGCAATGGCGGGATAGTGGATTTCACCGGTGCCGGGTTCCATGCGGCCCGGGACGTCGGCGACCTGGATTTCGCCGATGGCGCTGCCGGCGCGCTGGATCAGTTCGATCAGGTTTCCTTCGCCGATCTGTGCGTGATAGAGGTCCAGGTTCATCTTCAGGTGCGGGCTGCCCACGGCCTCGATCAGTGCCAGGGTATCGTCAGCGCGGGCGAAAGGCGTGCCCGGGTGGTCGACTTCAGTGTTGAGGTTTTCCAGCAGGAATACCCGGCCCGCGTCTTCGCCCAGGCGGGCGATTTTTTCCAGTGTCTTGCAGGCGCTCAACCACATGCGGCCGGTGGTCTGGGCAACGGGTTTGACTGGCAATCCTTGATCACCCAGGCCGGTGCCGTGCAGGTTCAGGCACGGGCAACCCAATTGGGCTGCGACGGCTAGAGATTCCTGGGCGCTGTCGAGCAGTTGCTGGATACCCTCGGGATCGGTCAGGTTGCCCGAGATGTAGCCGGTCATGGAGGTGAAATCCGCGCCAGTCGCGACGAGAGCCTGGATGTCTTTGGTCGTCCAGTTCCATATCTCGACGCTGAAGCCCAGCGCGTGGATGCGTTTGACCCGCTCGGTAAAGGGCAGGTCGAGAAAGACCATCTCGGCGCTGATCGCCAGTTTGAACGGTATGAAACTCATGAATGAGCTCCTTGTACGCGCACCGGTTTGCCCAGTTGGAAGGACTCGATACAAGCGCGAGCAATGGCCAGTGCCGCCCGGGCGTCTTCACCGCTGGCCAGAGGTTTTTCGCCACTGCGTACGCAACTGACAAAGTGGTTGAGCTCAGCCACATAGGCATCACGCAGCAAGTCGGTGTCCATGCGCTGGGTGTCGGCCTGAACCCCATTGGCCAGGTACCGCAGCAGGTCGGAGTCGTTGACGTTGCCCATGGTCAGCATGCCAGCGCTGCCGAACACTTCGCCGCGGACATCGTAGCCATAGACCGCCTGGAAATTCGCTTCGGCCGTGGCGATGGCCCCGTTGTCGAAACGGATCGTGACCACCGCCGTGTCGAGAAATCCTTTGGCCTTGTAGTCCGGTGCGATCAGGGCATCGGCCATGACAAAAACCTCAACCGCTTCGGCGCCCGGATTCAGGTAGCGCAGGGTATCGAAGTCATGGATCAAAGTTTCGAGGAAGATCACCCATTGCGGTGACGCGGCGGGGTTGTTCAGCGCCGGGTCGCGGGTCAGCGAGCGCAGCAGTTGTGGCGTACCGATCCGGCCGGCAACCACGTCCAGATGAGCGGTGCGGAAACTTCTGGCAAAGCGCCGGTTGAAGCCGACCTGGAGTGTCACCCGTGCATCGGCAGCCGCAGCTATGGCGCGATCGGCTTCGTCCAGGGTGATCGCCATCGGTTTTTCACAGAACACACCTTTGCCGGCCCGGGCCGCACTGATCACCAGTTCGGCATGGCTGCGCGCCGGGGCGGCAATCAACACGGCGTCGATGTCCGGGTCATCAAGCAGTTGCTGTGGATCGGCATAGACCTTCTGCACGTCCAGTTCTGCCGCCAGGCGCGCGGCCTGGCCGGGAGTAGGGTCGGCGATGGCAGCGAGGCACGCGCCGGGGATGTGACGGGCGGCGGTGAGGCCGTGAAAACTGCCCATGCGGCCGGCGCCGATAAGGCCAAGGCGGATGATCCTGGATGTACTCATGAACATGACTCCCTTTATTGTTTTTACGACTCGGCGCTAAGAATGTCCTCGTCTGGATAAGCAGGGAGCAAGCGCTGTGCCAATAATCAACTCATTGATATTAAACAGATTTTATTCATTGTCGTTTGTATTCATGTTCATTTTGATTACATGTCTATACTGACATGTCGAAAATATGAACATATGGCCGAATAATGAATCAGCAACCTGCCGCCTTGAGCGCCGAAGACCGCGATTACCTCACCGCGCTTGGCCCAGCGTCGTTGAACGAAGGGCCCGGCACTGCGCTGGATGAGGCCTGGCGAGCGTGCTTGCAGGGGGTAATCGATCGCCCTGCCGGAATCAGGCGGGTGATTTGGGAGTCCTGGTTGCGCAGCGTCCATGCCGGCCTTGACCCGGAAGACGGTGAGTACCGTTTTGTCGCGCCCGACGACCTCGCCGCGACACTGGCAGCCAACCGGGTGCTGATCGCCGCGGCGGCGCAGGTCATGCGCGGTTTGCTCGCCTACAACCCCAAGGGCCATATCAATCTGACCGATACCCAAGGCACGACTTTGTACTTTTGTGGCCTGGACCTCACCCCCATAGGCAGTCGCCTGCTGGAGTCGGTACAGGGCACCAATTGCACCGGGCTGGCGATCGTCGAAGACCGTTTGGTCTATGTGCTAGCCGAGGAGAACTTTGGGCTTGGCCTGCGCCAGCGCCGCATGCATTGCGCCGCCGCGCCTATCCGGGATGCCCAGGGCCGAACCTTGGGTATGTTGACCTTGACGGCGGAGCCAGGCTGGTTTCACTTCCATACGCTGGGCACCGTCCAGGCCGCGGCCGAGGCGGTCTCGAGGCAGATGGCGCTGCAAACCTTGCTGGAAGAGCAACAAACCGTGCTTGAAGTGCTCAACGAGGGCTTGGTGGTATTGGATGAGCAGGGCTGCATCAAGGCGCTCAACCATTACGCCCGGCAGCTGTTCCGCGTAGGCCATGACTTGCTCGGCAGTCCCTTCAAGAGCCTGGGACAAAGTGAGTTGACCGATGCCGTCCTGCTTGCCAGCGGGGAGGGCGTACGGGACCTGGATTGCACCTTTGAACTGCACGACCACAGCCATCTGGCCTGCCTGGTGTCGGTCTGCCCGCTGGAACAAGGCGGGCGGATTGTTTCGTTGCGCGAAAACCGACGCATTCGGGAAATCACCCGGCGGATCATGGGCACCCAGGCCAGCTACACCTTCGAAACCATCCTGGGCCATTCACGGGCGATTCAGGATGCAGTGCACCTGGCACGGATCGCCAGTCGCAGTGATTCGACCACGCTGATCCTCGGCGAGAGCGGCACAGGCAAGGAGCTGTTCGCCCAGGCGATCCATAATGCCAGCGACCGTTGTCGCGGTCCTTTCGTGGCGGTCAATTGCGGCGCTATTCCCCGTGACCTGGTGCAGAGCGAACTGTTCGGTCATGTCGAAGGCGCTTTCACCGGATCGGCTCGCGGTGGCTCGGCAGGCAAGTTCGAATTGGCCGATGGCGGGACGATTTTCCTCGACGAAATCGGTGACATGTCCTTTGATGCGCAGGTCAGCTTGCTGCGCGTCCTGCAGGAAGGCGAGGTGACACGGGTGGGGGCAAAAAAATCGTTGCGGGTCAACGTTCGCATCATTGCCGCCACTCACCGCAACCTGAGCCAGGCGGTGGCCGAGGGCGCCTTTCGTGAGGACCTTTACTACCGGCTCAACGTCCTGAACCTGACCGTGCCGCCACTGCGGATGCGCCGCGAAGACGTGCCGTTGCTGGCGCGGCATTTTCTCGCGCGTTGTGCCCGGTCGCTCCGCAAATCGACGCAGGACCTTTCTCCCGTGGCGCTGGATATGCTTGGCGCCTACGATTGGCCGGGCAATGTTCGCGAGCTGGAAAACGTCATTGAACGGGCGACCAACCTGGCGATGAGCGAACTGATCCAGCCGAGCGATCTTGCGCTGGAGATCAGGCAGCGAGGGCGACTATCGACGTGGGCGAGCGTCCCTGAACCTCGGACGGCGCCGGACCTTGGCACCCATGAAATGAATGCAATCATTGCCGCCCTCACAGACACGCGCGGAAACATCCGCCTGGCGGCTCAACGGCTGAATGTGTCGCGTGGGGGGTTGTACAACAAGATGAGTCGGTATGGGCTCAAGGTTGATGCGTTTCGTTCTTAGCCGGTGGTGCAACGCTGGCGATGAAACGGACGACCAGTCTCCGCTCGAGGGTGGTTTTATGCATCCTTCATGCTGGCGAGACGAGAAACGCCCGGCCAAAAGGAGCCGGGCGTCTCTGTTACTTGCGATAGAGGACCATCCCGGCGTGGTAGAGGACGCCGTCCCGAAACGTTCCATCGGCAGTGAAGCCCGTGTCGTCCCAGTAGCGGATGTAATCGCCTTCCACCTCGTAACGCCCCTGATAAGCGCTTTCGCGATTTCCGCGAGCCTCGTCGTAGCGCCCATTTGGCAACAGCTCATGGCGAATATTCCCATCAGCGGTGATCCACATGCCGGTGTAGGGGTGACTGGCGGTAGTAGGTTGAATACGTTGCATGTTCCATTCTCCTTCTGCGGTTAGATCAGCCGAGACGACAACGGCGCTCAAAGCGGTACCGATCAACAATCGGCTGATGCTTTTCATGTTCTGCCCTCACATTTGAACAGCGAGTTCGGATGGCCCTGTCCGGGCCGTCCGGTGTCATCCGTTTCGTGAGTCCAGATTAGGGAGTGGATCCGCTTGGCCGTTATGTCAAAAATGTCGCGGGTTTGCCTGATCCTGTATGGCGTAACCGACACCGAACCGGCTTATCGATCAAGACCAAAGTCAACAGACGCCGGCCGAGGGCATCCTTGCCCCGGGGTGTGCAGCGACAACGCCGCATTAGCCCGCGGTGACGGTCATGCCGCCATCGGCCATAACCACCGAGCCGACCATGAAACTCGCGCGGTCCGAGGCGAGGAAGGCGACGATTTCGGCAATTTCCTCCGGCTGCGCAGCGCGGCCGATGGGTGCCGCTTCGCCGTGTTTGGCCAGAAAGCCGGGGCCGTCGTCGACCACGTCATTGAGGATGTTGGTCACCACATCGCCGACGCCGATGGCATTGACGCGGATGCCATGCTCGATCACTTCGAGCGCCAGCGTGCGGGTCAACTGGGCCAGCGCGCCCTTGGACGCGGTGTAGGCTGCGATCGTCGCAAAGGCGAAGTAGGATGCGTAAGAGGCGATGTTGACGATTGCCCCGGATCTGTTGGGCATCATCGCTTTCACCGCCTCGCGGCAATGCATGAAGGCCGCGGTGGCGTTGACTGCCTGAATGCGCTCCCAGTCTTCACGGGTCATGTCGATGACAAGCTTGTTGATGATGATCCCGGCGTTGTTGACCAGGATATCCAGCCGGCCGAACTGCTCGACGGCCAGGCCGACCGCGCGCTCGGCGGCTCCGTCTTCGCTGATGTCCGCCACCAGCGGCACCAGCCCGGGACGGGCGAGCTCTTCGACGGCGGGGTTCAGGTCTTCAGCAACGACCTTGGCGCCACGAGCGTGCAGCAACAGTGCGATGGCTTTGCCGATGCCACTGGCCGCGCCGGTGACCAGCGCGACTTTGCCTGCGACTTCGTGGGGGATGCTGTAGGTGATATCAGTCATGATGCTCTCCTGCGTTGCGAGCCGAGGAGACATTCGCCGGCTCCGCGCCCGTGAGGCGCTGTCGTTATCGACGGCTTCACTGTCTCTCAATGTGCATGTTCGGGCTTTCGCAGGCTTGCCTGGACTGTTGGGGTTTTGCTCCAGCATGCGAGGCTGCGGCGCACACGGTCTGTCGCGCAACCTTGCTCATGGCCGCCGCCGCGTTATCCTGTTGGCACCAGTCCTCGTCAGAGGGCTTTGTCGATGGAGCATCCTGTGCACCAACCCGATCCGCAAAACCTCGCCAGCGATGCTCAACGCATTACGGGCGAATCGATGCTGCACTATTTGCCGGGAACGCCGCAGACGTTACCGCCGCGCCCGCAGATGCAGGACGTGGTGATGTTGCGGTTCAGCCATCACAGCATCGTCGAGCCCATCCTGGTGCCCGCGGTGGTCGAGCCTCTGCTGGTGTGGGTGCTGGCGGGCGCGGCTCGGGTCGAGGAGCGCGTTCTGGGTGGGGAATGGGTCGCGTCCGACGTCAAGACCGGCGACTTCTTTCTCACCAACACTGGCGAACCCTACGAGATGCGCTGGCAGACCCAAGGCTGCGACGCTTTTGAGGTGATGCACCTGTATCTCGGCCTGCCATTGATTGATCAAGCCGCGCGCGAGGTACTGGGCGAACACGCCGACCCGGTCAGCTTCCTCGATGTTTCCGGTGACCGGGATGAACGAATCAGTTTCCTGTTGGAGCAACTGCGCCAGGAACTCATCGACGAGCGCCAGCCCAGCCCCTTGTTTGCCCACAGCCTGGCTCAGGCGCTGGCCGTGCATTTGGTGCGGCGCTACCTTGACCCAAACCGCAGTGCCCGGCGCAACAACGCGTTGCAGGCCTACAAACTGCGCCGCGTTATCGAGGCAATGACCGAGGGGCTTGCCGCCGATTTCAGCCTCGCGAACCTTGCGCGGGTTGCGCAACTGAGCGAGTACCACTTCAGCCGCATGTTCAAGCGCGCCACCGGGCTTTCACCCTCGCAGTACTTCATTCGCTTGCGCATGAGCCGCGCCCGGCATCTGCTGCTGGAGACGGACCGAAGCATCATCGATGTCGGGTTGGAGGTCGGCTATTCGAGCCCCAGCCATTTTTCCCAGGTGTTTCGCCGCGAAGTGGGGGTCACGCCCAGCGTCTATCGTCGGGCATGACGGCTGTTTAAGCGTTTCTGCGGTTTGCAGTGTTCATTCGGATGGTGTGAAAGGCTGCGCCGTTGGTCCGAGTGATCCATGGCTGAAGCCGCAACGGCCTGCCAAAAAAATAATTGCGTCAGGCTGTCGATTTCGACCCTTGCCATCCGATTAGTCCGTAGAGCCACCACAAGGGCGGCTTAATCCATCCACTCTCAGGAGACAAGCGCATGCGATTTATGGTGATCGTCAAAGCCAGCCCGGAATCGGAAGCCGGACAGATGCCCAGCGAAGAATTGCTCGCCGACATGGGCGCCTACAATGAAGAATTGCTCAAGGCCGGGGTGATGCTCGCCGGAGAAGGGCTGCATCCCAGTGCCAAGGGTGTGCGCGTGCAGTTTTCCGGCAAAAACCGGACCGTCGTCGAGGGGCCTTTTGCGCAAACCAGGGAATTGATTGCCGGCTTCTGGATCTTCCAGGTCCAGTCGCTGCAGGAAGCCATCGACTGGGTCAAACGCTGCCCGAACCCGATGATCAGTGACAGTGAAATCGAGATCCGCCAGATCTTCGAAGCCGAGGATTTTGGCGAGAGCTTTACCCCCGAGTTGCGCGAGCAGGAAGAGCGTCTGCGGGCGCAGTTGTCCAATCAATCGTGAGCCGACTACAGGAGTTGCGAGCATGAAAATCATCCCTTACCTGACCTTCAACGGCCGCTGCAAGGAAGCCTTTGCGTTGTACAAGGACGTACTTGGCGGCGAGCTGTTTTCCATGTCCTTTGCCGAGGCGCCGGAGGACGTCGGCATGCCCAAGGACGCCGACCTGATCATGCACACCTGCCTGACCGTGGGCAATTTCAGCCTGATGGCTTCCGACTGCCCGCCAGGCCAGCCGTATCGCCAGCCGCAAGGCGTGTCGGTTTCCCTCAACGTCGACAGCGTGGAAGAGGCCGAACGGCTGTTCAATGGCTTGAGTGCAGGTGGCACCGTGCAGATGCCCCTGGCGAAGACCTTTTGGGCGGAACGTTTTGCGATGTTCGAAGACCGTTTCGGGATTGCCTGGATGGTCAATTGCGAGGGGGGAAAATAAGCGGCTGTATCTCGCAGCGGTTTACTGGACATCTATCGGAAAAAGATCAGTACAAAGGTGCGCGCCATCCTGGACCGGAACTCCTGTCCGGTTGGCGCGGCATTCCGAATGGTCGCCGGGTTTCGCAACACACCCTGAGTTGGGATGCCTGGATCATCTACACTGCCTTTTCATCCTCCTGCCCGGGACTGGCAGCCTATGCGGATTTGTTTTTTTGACGGGGCCGATCGCATCGAGCTGGGTACTCGATCCAACCTTGCTGATGGCCAGTCCGTGCTGCGAGAGGCAAGCCCGGCGACCAGGATCGATGCGCGTGAACCATGGCAGGCAGAGCACTTTGTTCGCCGACATTTTGCCGGGGCCGGTGAAGTACCCCGTCTGCGCGGGCTATTGTCCGCCCAGGGGGTTCTGGTCCATCTGCTGGACGATGACGAGGTTCGTCATCAGGTCGCGGGCAAGCTGTCGAGTGGCGAGTTGTGTGCTTACCTATATCCACATCAACGACCGATGCCCGTTCGCGTACCGGCCTCGGTCGCTGTGGAAGCGGTTGTTGCACCGGTGTCCGCCGCGGCTCGCAAGCGTGCGCGGGTAAAAACCTCGTCCGAGTCCGTCAATCCACTTGAACCGGTTGCGCTGACCTTCGTGGAGATCGAGTTACTGGATATGCAGGGGCAGCCCGTCAGCGGGGAGCCCTACGTCATTGTGCTGCCCAATGGGACCCAGCGCAGCGGTGTGCTTGACGAACTCGGCCGGGCGAGAGCGGAAGGGGTTGATCCCGGCAACTGTCAGGTGACGTTTCCCAAACTCGATCAGCGTGCCGTCGAGCGATGCCGCGGCTCATGAATTGGATCGCAAACGAATGTGCTTCCACGCGGCGTCCAGGTCTTGGGGCATGCCGGCGCGCTTGCGCAGCCCGGTGGCCTTTGGCGTGATCCAGGGCTTCGGCGGGGCTGGCAATTCAAGTGGCGTCACTTCTCGGGGAATGTCGCCCGCTTTCAGCTTGGCGACGGCGTTGGCGATTTTCGTCAGCGTGGTGCGCATTTCAGTGGTGCTGTTGCTGGCATCTTCGTTCCCACAGGCTTGGCAACGGCGGTCGAGCTCAGCGGTAAGCTGTTCAGCATCCTGTCCTATCTTGACCACTTCGTTGCACCAGGGCGGTGTCTTAGTCAGGTTTCGATCCTGGTCGAACGCTTGCGTCACCACCTTGAGTCGGGCGACGACCTGATTGCAATGGGGCGTGAGGTCTTCTGCGAGATCCGGCCCGTATCTATTGAGGTTTCGCCTCATCGCGTCTATCGCATTGCTCCACGTACTCTTGTCGCACTCATAGGTTTCCAGGGCGTTGTAGACATCCAGGAAGTTGCGTTCGTGGGTCAGATAGCCGGCGACGAAAGCCGGGTCGTAACGGGTATAGTTCTTTTGCCACAGGAAAAATTGGGCGTGTTCAGCCATGACTTTTTCCAGGCGATCCCGGCAGACGTATTCGATGTGCGTTTGCTCAAAGCCGGCATTCCATAGCGGAGCATACACCTCAAGGGTGTCGCGCAATGCTTGCAGCGCCTTCATGTCCGCCTTGTAGGTAGCGAGGATGGTCGCATGCAGACTGAGCCGGGGGAGTTCGTGGACGCTGCGGGTGGCCGGGGCTATCCCGCTTTGTGCGGCCTGCAGCTGAGTGATGTGCTCGCGCAACTGCATCACGTGCCGAGCCAGTTCCAGGCTCCAGCAGGCAAAGGCGTCCATTGCCAATCCAGAGAACGGTGCCTGGGGCGTTGTCGAATAGAACAAAAACTCGATAGCGCAGCGCGTTGGATTGTCCGATACCTGATAAGCGTCGGGGTATTTCACCAGGTGGCGCAATGTCGGTTCCTGCAAGGTCTTGAACCACTCTTCTCCACGTTGCCATTTCAGGAATTCGATTGTCAGGTCGAGGCTGTGGGTCATCTCCAGAAAAACGCCTCGCAACATTGTCAGATGCCGCATGCGGGCGAACACAAGCTCCTTGCGGTTCAGACCGAGCACAAGGATATTCTTGCCACCCCTGTCGCTGGTGGGCTGCATTTGTTGGTTGAGGTCATTCAGAGGGGCGGGGATGGCCAGTCCTGTCGCGCAATTGAAGTTGATGTGCTCGCGGGGATTCTCGGTGACAGGATTGATCAACACCGGTTTCTCGGCGTTGTGCGGGTCGTCCCACGCGTCGTGGCGCGGTGGCCTAAACCGGCCCCATTCGCCAATGGCGTCCCAGAACTCATCCTCGGTGTTGAAGTCTTCCAGTCTCGGCGGCGGTTGCGCCAGGTTGTCCGGTATCACGTCAAAGTAGTTCTTCTTGTAGGTCTCGTTGCACTCCTTGCATGACCACAAGTGGTTGCTCCAGTCGTACACGTACTGAAAATAACCGAGGTTATCCATTGCCTTGTCGTTCACTGGAACGAAACCGTCGTGGCGTTTTTTCGGCCGGAAATGTTCAACATCCCCGCCTGCGGTGTCCATGAAGCGTGCCTCGCAAAAGGCGCACTTGCCATATTGGTCGACCTTGAGCAGCGCTTTGGCGTGGGGCGGTTTGTATTGGTCGTCATCGATGACGACCTTCACCGAGCCTTTGGGAACACTTTTTGTTTTGGCGGTGTTGGTGCCTTTGGTGCAGAGGACCACCGAAGCGCCAGCCTGGACAGCCTGCAGGACGTTGTTTTTCATGGCATCGTGCGAGCGCTGTAGCGCGGGAGGGGCCGTAGGCGTTTTGCGAACCCTGATCATACGGGGGCCTCGCCGTGGTAGCCGTGGAGCGCGGTGCGTACGGCATCGCCGAGTAAGTCATTGTCGTCGGGCAATCCGGCCTGCATCTTGAACGCACCGATGGCCACACGGGTCGCGTCATCCATCTGACCATCGCAGTCGCCGTTGAAGTAGCCAAGGCCACGCAGACGCTGCTGCACGCCTTTGAGGGTACTGATCGGGTCGAGCGCGCGCAGCCTCAGATGATAGTCGCGGGAGAAGCCGTCAAAGGTTACGCGCACGGTGATGTCGTCGGCGGTGGGCTCCAGAGGCCAGACGATATCGCCGTTGGCTTCGGCTTCGCCACTGCCCAGCAGCGTGTCACCGCGCAGTACCTGAAAGTGCCGGGCCAGGCCCTGTCCGGCGAGGGCATAAGGGCGAAACCTGAGCATGGCAGGGGTGTTCAGTACGCGGAAGGTGTGTCTTTGCCCGGTGGCGTTCTGTTCGAAGGTCGCTTTCACACGCGGCGGGACGAACAACGAATCACCCGCCGCGAGCGCCGTCCCGTCCGGGTGTTGACGGCGCAGATCGGCATTGCGCGGGTGATCCCAGAGTGTCTCGCGCGCATGCCCGTAGGCGTAGGCCACACTGTCGACGCTTTCGGTGGCCCCCAGTATAAGGACGATGCCGTCACCGCCCGGGTCCGATCTGGCATTCATACGGTTTCTCCTTCCCTGGAAGTCGCACGGTGGTCATCTGGGGGCGCAATCGCGCCGATTCAGCAGGCGATTAAAACCTTAGTAGGTTATGGCCGTTTTGGAAGGTCATTACCGAGCGCTGTTTGGTGAGTCACCTTCGGACACTCCCAGGGCTGGCTGATTGAGTGTTACCTGGCTACCACTGTGCACACTAATGGGCGTCGCTTGAGCCATTTGGTAGCACGTCTACCCAATTGACGCCGGGCCCATGCACGCCCCATAGCAAGACCCTTTCCTTCAAATCAATCACTTGCACATCGATCCATTCAGTTGGCACGCATTCTGCCTTTTGAATTTATGGATAATTGGATACAAAAATTCAAAAGGTGCTGCCATGCAATTCGCTCCGAGTTACGTTGGGCGCCCGTCGATGACGGCCGAGGAGGAGGCTTACAACTTCCTGCTGGACGCCATTTGCGGGGGACGATTGCGCAAGGGTGACCGGCTGATCGCTGAAGACATCGCCAGCGAGATCGGTATGAGCCGGATGCCGGTGCGCGAGGCGTTCCGTCGATTGGACGCCCAGGGCCTGGTGACCCTTAGACCCAATCGCGGGGCCGTTGTCAGTGGCCTGGATATCGATGAGCTGCACGAAGTCTTCGAGATGCGCAGCGTCCTCGAAGGCCTGGCGATCCGTGTCGCGGTAGCCAGGATAGGCGAGCGCCAATTGGCAGCCTTGGAGCGTCTGCTGGACGAGATGGACGATTACCGCGAGGAAAGCGCCGAGTGGGTCAGCCGGCATCGCGCCTTTCATGAATACCTGTGCAGCCTCAGCGGTCGTCCCCGGTTGCTGAAGCAGATCAGTGCCCTCTATTCCTTGATCGAGGCGCCCATGCGCCTATGGCTTGAGCACGTGGAAAAACCGCTGAGTGCGCGCCAGGAACACGCGGTGATTCTTGAGGCGATTCGTACTGGCGACGCCGATAAGGCCGAGGCAGTGGTGCGCGCGCACATCGAAGGCACCGTTCCTGAGTTGATCCAATTTCTGCAATCGAAAAAATAACCAGAGCGGGCCCCGCGCCTGCCGTTGTTTTGACTTTGAGTACTGCCCGTTACTAACTGAACTGGAGTGTCTGGTCATGCATAAGCCTCGCCTGTTGGTTGCCGCCCTATCCTTGGGATTCTGTGCGCAGTGGGCGGTTGCCGCGCCCGTTGTTCCGGAGCGCTTGCTCAAGGTCGAAAAACTCGTCTATTGCTCAGGCATGGATTCGCCGCCCCTGGTGTCCTTCGATGAAGCGCAGAAACCCAGGGGCTTGACCGTTGACCTGGGCCTGGAAATCGCCAAGCGGCTGGGCGACAAGAAAGTCGAGTGGCGGGTGATTCCCTTTTCCGGGCTGCTCCCGGCTTTGCTCGCCAAGCAGTGCGACATGATCGTCGACCAGTTGTTTGACAAGCCCGAGCGCCGTGAGGTGATCGATATCGTCAACTACATGTACTCCAGCCAGGCGGTGGTCGTGCCCAAGGGTAATCCGAAGGCAATCAAGACGCTGTCGGACCTGTTCGGGCATAAAGTCGCGGTGCTCAATGGCTCCACCATCAAGACCCTGCTCGACGCCGAGAATGAAGCGCTGGCCAAGGCTGGCAAGCCTGGAATGAAACTGGTGGTCTACAACACCGATACCGATGCATTCCAGGCCTTGCGCATCAGCCAGGTCGATGCCTACGGCACCACGGTGGAAACCGCCGGTTATTACGCCACCATGGCCCCCGATTTGTTTGAGGAAGGGGTGCCTGCCTTCAGCCGGATTCTTACCGGACTGGGTCTTCGCAAGGACGACACGCAACTGAGCGCCGCAGTGCAGCAGGTGATCAACGACATGCGCAGTGATGGCAGCTACAGCCAACTGCTCAGCAAATGGCATGTCGCCAGTGACACTCTTGATTGAGGTGAGCGTTGATGAACTTCAATTGGGATGTGTTTTGGCAGTACCTGTTGCAGCCCAGTGATGTTTACCTCACCGGGCTCTGGCTGACCTGCGTGATCAGTGTGTTGGCGATGCTGCTGGGCTGCTTCCTGGGACTGGCCGCGGCGTTGCTACGGTTGTCGAGCAATCCGTTGCTGCATCTACCGGTGCGTTTTTATGTGTGGCTGATGCGGGGCACGCCGTTGCTGGTGCAGATTGTCTTTCTCTATACAGCACTGGCGGCAGGGGGGATTTTCCGCTTCGAAGACATCGATCTGTTCGGCCTGGTGATTCCCGGCAATATCCAGGCGGCGATCATTGCCCTGGGGCTCAACGAAGGTGCCTATATGGCCGAGATCATCCGGGCCGGCATCGGCGCGGTGGACAAGGGCCAGTACGAAGCCGGGCGTTCCCTGGGCATGACGTTCGCCAAGCTGATGCGCCGCATTGTCTTGCCCCAGGCTTTCCGGGTCATCGTCCCGCCACTGGGCAACGAGTTCAACGTGATGCTCAAGAACACCACGTTGGTCAGTGTGATCGGCGTACAGGAGCTGTTGCTCAGTACCCAGATGGTCACGTCGGCGACGTTCCGGGTGTTCGAGTTGTACCTGGTGGTGGCGATCTATTTCCTCTTGTTGACCACTCTCTGGGGCTTTTTCCAGCGCTGGCTGGAAGCCCGTTTCGGCCAATCGGACCGACCCTCGTCACCACCGCCGGCGTCGACGCGGATGTTCGGTCGCAGCACCCTGAACCTGTTGAGGGCACGTTAGCCATGGCGCACAAAAGTGAAGAGCTGATCATCGAGGCGCTGGATGTGCACAAGTCCTTTGGCGAGCTGCAGATCCTCAAGGGCATATCCCTGCAAGTACGGCGCGGCGAAGTGGTGGTGCTGATCGGTGCCTCCGGCTCGGGCAAGACCACCTTTATCCGCTGCATCAATCTGCTGGAAGACATCCAGGGCGGGCGCATCCGCGTCAATGGCCGGGCCATGGGCTATCGCGAGCGGGCTGACGGCAGCCTGGTGCGTGAGTCGGAGCGCAACATCGCCCGCCAGCGCCGGGACATCGGCATGGTGTTTCAGCGCTTCAACCTGTTCCCCCACATGACGGCCCTGGAGAACATCATCGAGGCGCCGATCCAGGTGCTCGGGATGCCTCGCGCCGCGGCGCTGGAACAGGCCCGCAAGCTGCTGGAGCGGGTCGGTCTGGCGGACAAGGCCAACCACTACCCGTCGATGCTCTCCGGCGGCCAGCAGCAACGGGTGGCGATTGCCCGGGCCCTGGCGATGAAACCCCAGGCCATGCTGTTCGACGAACCCACCAGCGCCCTCGACCCGGAAACCGTTGGCGAGGTGCTGCAAGTGATGAAAGCGTTGGCAGAGGAAGGCATGACCATGGTCGTGGTCACCCATGAAATGGGCTTTGCCCGCGAAGTGGCAGACCGTGTGGTGGTGCTGGACCAAGGTGAACTCATTGAGCAAGGCCCGCCGGAGCAGATCTTCAGCCATCCCACGCACCCGCGAACTCGGGCTTTCCTCAGTCGCGTGTTATGACCGTTCCAGGGTGTTCGCCCTGAGTCCCGCCAATGAATCCTTGTGTTGAAGAGTCTTTGCCATGCTGAAATTTTCTGCTCACGAGTACCCTTATCCGTCGCAACGCCAGAGCGTTTTTGCCCGCCGGGGCATGGTCGCCGCGTCCCAGCCTCTGGCTGCCCAAGCGGGCATCGAGATCATGCAAAAGGGCGGCAACGCCATTGATGCGGCCATCGCCACGGCGGCGGCGCTGACGGTGGTCGAGCCCACGGGTTGTGGCATCGGTGGCGATGCTTTTGCCTTGGTCTGGTGCAAGGGTCAGTTACATGGCCTCAACGGCAACGGCCATGCACCGGCGGCCCTGAGTATCGAGGCGGTCAAGACGGCCGGTCATGAACAGATGCCGCTCTATGGCTGGACACCGGTAACCGTCCCGGGTTGCCCATCGGCCTGGGCCGAGTTGTCGCAACGCTTTGGCAAGCTGCCCTTTGCCGTGTTGCTGCAGCCGGCGATCAGCCTGGCGCGGGACGGTTTTGCGCTGTCGCCGGTGGTTGCCCATCAATGGCAGATCGCTTTGAACGAATTCACGCCTCATCGTGATCAGGTCCTGGATGCCTGGTTCCAGACTTTTCTGATTGACGGTCGCGCGCCACGGGCCGGGGAGATTTTCCGCAACCCGGCTCAGGCCCGTACCCTTGAAGAATTGGCTGCCACCCGCTGCGAGAGCCTGTATCGCGGCGCCTTGGCCGAACGCCTGGATGCCCACTCCCGGGCCAGCGGCGGCTACCTTCGTGCCACGGACCTGCAGGATTATCGCGCCCAATGGGTGGCACCGATCCACGTCAACTATCGAGGCGTCGATGTCTGGGAAATCCCGCCGAGCGGACAGGGGCTGGTGGCCTTGATGGCGCTGAAAATACTGGAGGGCTTCAGCTTCGATCACCGCGACAGCCAGCAGACCTGGCATCGCCAACTGGAGGCCATGAAGTTGGCCTACAGCGACGGCCTGCACTACATCACCGACCCTCTGCACATGCGTGTGGCGGTGACTGACCTGTTGAGCGAGGAGTACAGCGCCTGCCGTCGCGCCCAGATCAGTGAACAGGCCCAGGCACCCAAACCCGGCGATCCCCACGCCAGCGGCACGGTGTACCTGGCGACCGCTGACGGGGAAGGCAACATGGTCTCGTTCATCCAGAGCAACTACCACGGATTTGGCTCTGGCGTGGTGCTGCCTGACAGCGGGATTGCCTTGCAGAATCGCGGACAGGAATTCAGCCTGGATCCGAGCCACGCCAATTGCCTGGTCCCGGGCAAGAAGACTTTTCACACCATCATCCCTGGTTTCCTCACCCAGAATGGCCAGGCCCTTGGCCCTTTCGGCGTGATGGGCGGTTACATGCAGCCCCAAGGCCATGTGCAGATGGTGATGAACCTGGTGGACTTCGGCCTGAACCCGCAAGCGGCGCTGGACGCTCCGCGCTGGCAGTGGCTTGGTGAGATGAAAGTTGGCATCGAGCAGGGTGCCTCCGGCGACTTGGCCAATGCCTTGGCGCGGCGCGGTCATGAAGTGCAGATCGCCAGTGACCGGACTGATTACGGACGAGGCCAGATCATTCTCCGCGACCCGGTCAGCGGTGTCCTGTGCGGCGGCACCGAGCCCAGGGCGGATTCTCATATTGCTGTGTGGTAGGCACGATGAACCGGCCGTGCTTGCAGGGACTCCCGGGGCGTATGGTTGAGAACCCGGGAGGACGAGCGCCGCCGCAGGCAACACTCCATGACCGATGAAACACTCATTGCGTCGTGATAGCACTCAAGTGAATAAAAACGATTGAAAAAACCCTCTGGACGCTATACACCGAAGGCTCACTGGCATATTGCCTGGCAATCAGTCATTCAATCTCGCCACTGTGGCGCAGGGAGCGCTGATGAGTTTTCGCCCATTGAGCGATCCCCCGCAGCCATCGAACCATTACGGTGTGGCAATTCACCTGCAAGAAAACCCGGATGCGGCCGGCATGGCATACGTTGGCAAGGAAGACGCGATCGAACAATTGCTGGAATCAGCCCGCACCTGGGCCCACACCACCCAGTGGGTGGTTTATCGCGCCGGTGAACAACTGCATCTGCTGGGGCAGGGCGACCCAGGGCAACAGTGGCCGGCCAGCGTTGCGAACGCCGAGTTCGAGACCTTCTGCCGGACCAGACGGTTGTGCCGCTGGCCGACCGGTCGGGGCGAAAGTGTGCTGGGTTGGCTACTGGCGCCAGTCACCGATACCGAGGAGCCGGCCCTCGCCGAGTTTGCCCGATGCCTGGGCATCCAGGTACAGACCAATACCCTGGCCCGGGCCCAGATTACTCAGCGTGTGCTGTATGAAATTACCTACCTGGCCAGTTCCACCCGCGACCGCTCCGTGTTCCTGGTGGGGGTTCATCGGCTGCTCGCCAGCCTGATCGACGCCGAGAACTTTTATCTCGCGCTGTATGACCCCCACAGCGGAAAAATCGACTACCCGTACTACGTCGACATCATCGACGTCGATGCCGTGGAGTCCCAACACTACGAATACCTAGACCCTTCGCGTCTGTCGTTGACCGGCCAGGTGCTGACCTCGGGCCAGCCGTTGCTGATCGATGCCGCCGGCATTTGCGCCGCTCAGGCCGAGGGTCGTTTCTATTGCGTAGGTGATCGTCCCGAATTCTGGATGGGCGCTCCGCTGAAAAATGCCGCCGATGAAGTGTTTGGCATGCTTGCCATGCAGGTCTACGACGTTGCACGCACCTACAGCGCCGAAGACCGCGCGCTGTTTCTGGTGGTGGCCCGGCACGTGGCCATGGCGCTGGACCGGATTCTGCACCGTGAGGGCATGGAAGAGACGGTGATGCGTCGCACGCTGGAACTGTCGGCAGTCAATGACGCGCTGAGGCAGGAAGTGGCAGATCGAGAGCGCGCCGAACACCTGCAGAGTGCGCTATTTCAGATTGCAGAACTGTCGAGCCAGCCTGGCGACATGGCGGAGCTGTTCCAAACCTTGCATGGCATTGTCGGGGATCTGCTGTTCGCGGAGAACTTCTACATCGCGCTGTTCGACGACGCGATCGGTGAAGTGACCTTTCCGTATTATGTCGATGAGCGCAAAACCACCCTGCCTGAGGCACGCCGTGGGTGCCGGGGCCTGACTGAGTACGTTATCCGCCAGCGTCGTCCTTGCCTGATTGATCCTTTCGACGCGGATCGGTTGTCTGCACAGGGTGAACTCGAAGTGGCCTACGAGTCGGTCCGCTTCCATTCCTGGCTGGGCATTCCGTTGTTCGATGGCGATGTGGTACGGGGTGTGCTGGCGGTGCAAAGCTATACCTCCCAGGTGCGCTACACCTTGCGCGACCAGGAACTGCTGACGTTCGTGTCACGGCACATTGATACGGCATTGTCGCGCCGCACGGCCGCAGAAGCGATCCATGCCGCCAACCTCAAGCTCGAAGCCAGGGTGCAGGACCGCACCCGCGAACTGGATCACGCCAACGCCAAGCTGCAACACGAAAACGCCCATGATGCGCTGACCGGGCTGCCGAATCGCTCCTACCTGCAGCAGCGCCTCAATGTGGCCTGGGCGCGGTTCGAGAGCGAAGGCGGGCAACTGTCGGTGATGTTCATCGACCTCGACCGCTTCAAGATGGTCAACGACAGCTTCGGCCACCATTTTGGCGATTTGCTGTTGATGCAGGCCGCCCACCGCTTGCGCAGTTGCCTGCGTGACACCGACATGCTGGCCCGCCTGGGGGGCGATGAGTTTTCAGTGCTGGCGCCCGAGGCGACACTGGAGGTGGTGATCGAAATCGCCGAGCGGATTCTGTCGGTGTTCGACCTGCCGTTTTTCATCAATGGCCACGAAGTGTTTTCGTCGTGCAGTATCGGTATTGTCAGCGCCGACAGTCAGTTTCACCACGAACCCGCGGACTTGCTGCGCGATGCCGATGCGGCGATGTACCGGGTCAAGAATGCCGGGCGCGACAGTTACGCGGTGTTCAACCAGGAAGTGCGTCGTGAAGTCTCGGACCAGGTTGAGCGTGAAGGGCACCTGCGCAATGCGCTCAAGCGTACCGACGAACTGCTGCCGTATTTCCAGCCGATTGTCAGCGTCGAAAGCGGCGAGCTGGTGGCCCTTGAAGCGCTGATCCGCTGGCATCAACCGGGTGGCCGGATCATCGCGCCGGGCGAGTTTCTGCCCGATGTCGAGGGGTTGCGTCTGATCGGTCGACTGGATCTGTACATGCTCACCAGCATCGTGGCGATCCTCGCACTACCGCAACACGCCAATTGGCCACCGGTGCATGTCAATTGCTCCAGCTACAGCATGACGCGCCCGGATTTTGCCGATGATGTGCTGGCACTGTTGGCCCGTTACAACGTCGCGCCGTCGCGGATCTGCCTGGAGTTGACCGAAGGTGCGCTGGTGGCCGAGCCCGCCATTGCCCGACTGACCATGCAGCAATTGGCCGACAACGGCATGTCGGTGGTGCTCGATGATTTTGGCGCAGGATTTTCATCCCTGAGCTATGTGCATCAATACCGTTTCAGCGGTTTGAAGATCGACAAGTCGTTCATTTTCGAACTGACCACCAGCCCCCGCAGTCGCGCGATCGTCCGGGCGATCGTGCGTATGGCCGAATCACTGGACCTTAGCGTGGTGGCCGAAGGTGTCGAAGATGAAGCGACGTTGCTCTTGCTGCGGGAGATGGGGGCAGGGCAGGCCCAAGGTTATTATTTCGCCAAGCCGATGGGGCTGGAGGCATTGCTGGCGACTTCGCTGGTTGGTGGCTAGGTGCGTGGAACGGGCGGTTATTTCTGCCTGAGGGCGGCGATGGACAGTCCTGACACGATGAAGGTCAATCCCGCCCCGAGGTTCAGTCCGTTGGTAAGGCGTGGGCGTTGACAGATGTATTGCGACAGGCGCGTGGCGAAGACCCCCATCAACGAGAACCCCACGGCCGTCAGCAGGGCGAACCAGAACCCGTAGACCAGCATCTGTACGGTGACCGAGCCGAGCGCGGGGTTGATGAATTGAGGGATGAACGCCAGGACGAACAACCCGGGTTTGGGGTTTAGCGCCGCCGAAAGAAAGCCTGTAAGCAAAATGCTTCGCAGTGGCTGTCGTGCGGCGGGCGCGAAGGTTATCAGGCTTCTGGAGCGCAGCACCTTGATCCCGAGCCAGACCAGATAGGCCGCCCCTACCAATTTGACGACCCAGAAGGCAACCGTCGAGGTCTGGATCAACAGCGTCAGCCCCAACGAGGCGGTGGTGACGTGAAACAAAATGCCCAGCCCAGACGACAGGCCGGACACGATGGCGGCCAGGCGACCCTGGCTCAGCCCCCGTCCTATGGCCAGCAGATTGTCAGGACCGGGTGACAAGACCAGCAGCACGCAGGCTGCGGTGTAGGTGAACCAGATATCCATCGGAAACACGGTGAAGCTCCCTGTGAGGTATGAATGGGGTCAACGGATGATGCCCGCGAGGCTGTCCTGGATTGTGGCGCTGGCAGAGACAAGGCCAAGGTCTTTCATTTCTAGCAGCGGTGAACCGGTTCGGCAACTCAATAACGGGCCCCGAACTCCTCGGCAGCGGGGCTGATGGGGGGAGTAACGCTGGGATCAACGACCGTTTCATGAGGATTCGCTTCACCCACTTGAACGTCTACTACCACGCGGCCTCTGACGTAATGCAGGGCGAACATACGCCGCTCATTCCGACTTGGAGGATAGGTTTACATGAACATTCTAATGGTCCTGACGTCCCACGATCAGTTGGGTGACACCGGCAAGAAAACGGGGTTTTGGCTGGAAGAATTCGCCGCGCCCTATTACGTGTTTGTCGACGCCAAAGTGACGGTTACGCTCGCCTCACCAAAGGGAGGGCAACCGCCGCTGGACCCCAAGAGCGACGAGGAACAGGCCCAGACGGACGCCACTCGCCGCTTCAGCGCCGATACCCGGGCCCAGGCAGCGTTGGCCGACACGGTGCCGCTGGGCGAAATTGATCCCTACGACTTCGATGCCGTGTTCTATCCCGGAGGTCATGGGCCGCTGTGGGATCTGGCCGAGGACACTGATTCCAAGACCCTCCTCGAAGCCTTTTACGCCGCGAATAAACCCATCGCGGCCGTCTGTCACGCGCCTGGGGTGCTCAAGAACGTCAACGAGCCGGATGGCCATCCAGTGGTCAAGGGCAAGAAAGTGACCGGGTTCACCAACTCTGAAGAAGAGGCCGTGGGATTGACCCAGGTGGTGCCATTTCTGGTGGAGGACATGCTCAAAGCCAGAGGTGGCGAGTATTCAAAGGCGGCAGACTGGGCGAGTTACGTGGTCGAGGATGGCCATCTGATCACCGGTCAGAACCCGGCTTCTTCCGAAGCCGCCGCCAACGCGCTGCTCAAGCGCTTGCAGCAAGAGCAGAAGGCTTGAGTCAGCTCAAACAAGGGCCGGATCGCAACCGACGCGCGTTCACCTCGCAAGGGCGCATGCCGTTATGTTCGAATGCACAGTCGCGGACAATCAATGAGACTCGCGCAAGACCTCGATGAAGGCCTGCAAGCCTGATGGGATATAGCGGTGCCCCGGATAATACAGAAACAGCCCAGGAATCCTGGGGCACCAATCCGCGAGGACCTCGACCAGACGAGCGTCTGCCAAAGGTTGCGATACCGTCTGCTCTGGCACGTAAGCGATGCCGAGCCCGGATATGGCTGCATCGACCATGATTTCGGCATTATCGAGAGTTAGCTGTCCTTTGGGCTCGATGACCAAGGATTGTCCGTTCCTGGAGAATTCCCATCTATAAGGTTTACCACTGGGCATCCGGATGCAGATGCATTGATGTCCTGGCAGATCATCCGGCGTAAGGGGGACAGGATGAGTCTTCAGGTATTGGGGGGACGCCACGGTAATAAATCGCGTATCCGTTCCTATCGGCACGGCGATCATGTCTTGGGGGATCGCTTCACCTAAACGGATACCGGCGTCGAAGCCCTCGGCCACGATATCGATCAGACGGCCCTCGGTCACGAGGTCAACCGACATCTGGGGGAAGCGTTCCAGGAATATCGGAAGGGCAGCTTTCATCAAAACGCGCGCGGCCTGTTCGCTGGCATTGATCCGTAAAGTGCCGCTGGGAAGATCCCGGTATTCATTGACTTCCTCAATCGCCAGCTCGAATTCGCGCAACACAGGCGCCAGTCGTCTTAGCAGACGCTCTCCCGCTGCCGTCGGTGAAACGCTGCGCGTGGTGCGGTGCAGCAAACGCACCCCAAGACCGGCCTCCAGCGTTTTCATCATATGACTCAGGGTAGAGGCTGACAGGCCCAACTCATCGGCCGCTTTACGAAAGCTGCGATGAGCAACGATGCGGGTCAGCGCGCGTAAATCGGCAAGCGAAAGGGGCAATTGATTCATGGCTATATTTCATTAGCTCATCCGAATTATGCCCCATAGTAGCAGCAGTCCGGCTGACGTAGTTTGGTCTCACATCGATGGCAACTCACCCTTCATTCGGAGATCAAGCACATGAGCAAAACTTGGTTAGTGACTGGAAGTTCGTCCGGCATTGGTCTGGCGGTGGTCGAACAATTGCTGGAACGGGGGGACCGTGTGGCGGCTACTTTGCGTAAGCCTCAGGCTTTGAGTCACTTGAAGACACGCTACGGCGAGCAACTGTGGACAGCGTTGCTCGATGTAAACGACGCATTGGCCATCCGCGCTGTGGTTCATCAGGCGTTCACCGAGCTAGGACGTATTGATGTTGTGGTGAGCAGTGCGGGCTACGCGTTGTTTGGTGCGGCGGAGGAAGCCAGCGATGAACAGATCGACCAGCAGTTGCAAACGAATCTGCTCGGTTCTATTCAACTCATCCGTGCCTGCCTACCGTTTCTGCGCAAACAGGGGGGCGGTCGAATTCTTCAAGTGTCCTCGGAGGGCGGGCAGCTCGCTTACCCGAACTTCAGCCTTTACCACGCAAGCAAATGGGCCATTGAGGGATTCGTTGAGTCGGTCGCTCTGGAGGTTGCGCCTTTTGGGATCGAGTTCACCCTGGTAGAGCCGGGCCCGACACGAACTAATTTCGGCGCCGCGCTGGTTCGTCCGCCCGCGATGGCTGAGTACGAGCAAACGCCTGCCGGTGAAGTGCGTAAAGCAATCGCCGAGGGTACTTTCCCGCTTACCGGAGACCCGCAGAAAATGGCCAGGATCATGCTCGAGATTGTCGACGTCGATCCCGCACCCAGGCGTCTACTGCTAGGCAGCGGGGCTTACGAGCGTGTTCGCAATGCCCTGGTCCAACGGCTGGCTGAGCTGGAGCAATATCAAGCGCTTGCAATGAGCACGGAGGTTGACTGAGATCGGCCCGTTTCTCATCCAGTCCTGATCATGGACCCCGAAAAATCAGTGTTCCCATTGTTCAAGCAATATCGAGACAAATTTTTCCGCGGCCGGGGAGAGCGATGCGCCCCTTCGATAGACCAGGCCCAGCGATCGGTTTACCACCGGATCAATCAACGGCACGCTGACCAATGTCGGGTGATCCTCGGCTGGCATTGCGAGGCTGGGCATGGCCGACACCCCGAGGCCGGCCTCGACCAACCCCAACGATGTAGACAAGTGCTGCACTTCGTAGAACCACTGCGGACGCCAGCTCAAACCCGACAAGGCGTGGTCCAGCAGCATTCGGTTGCCGCTGAGACGACCGACACCGATCAGTCGGTAATCGCTGAGCTCAGACCAGCTTACCGAGCTGCGTCTGGCCAGTTCATGGTCGCGTCGACAAGCTAAAACGAAAGGTTCGTTGACCAATGGCACGAACTCGATATCCGGGTGCTGGCCACTCATCATATTGATACCGAAATCGGCTTCGCCACGCAGTACCGCCTCGAGCCCTTCGTTTGCGCTGAGGTCGAGCAGGCGGATGCGGATTTTGGGGTAGCGCTCGTTATAGAGGCGGATCACCGAAGGCAGGAAATAGAAGGCCGCGGTGGGGATGCAGGCCAAGGTCACCCGACCGATCTGGCGCTCCGCCAGTTCGCGAATATTGAGAATCGAGTCGTCGAAATCATCCAGCAAGCGCCGCGCCTTGGGCAGGAAATCGCGCCCGACGCTCGTCAGGCTGACCTTGCGGGTGGTGCGATCCAGCAAGGCGGTCCCCAGGCCTTCCTCGAGTTTTTTCATGCGCCGGCTCAGGGCCGGTTGAGAGAGATGCAACGCATCGGCGGCTTCATGAAAACTGCCTAGTTCAGCGATTTTCACGAAAGATCGTATGTCCTGAAGCTCGTATTCCATGTTCTTTCTCACCGGGCAAGAGCGATGCGCTGGGAAATCATCGTAAATTAATTAATTCGTGAAACGCAATAATTGCTCTGATCTTTGCATTGGAAACACTTTTAGAACCCTGCCACTCTTGTGTCCAGAACATCAATTATCCAGATTGATCAACAAGAGTTAGTGTTCATGCAGCGAATTCCTTGTGTGCTGATGCGCGGTGGTACTTCCAAAGGGCCCGTATTTCTTGCCTGGGACCTGCCCAGTGCCATCGCCGAACGTGATGAGCTGCTGCTCAACCTGATGGGGTCCGGCCATGAGCTGGAAATCGACGGCATCGGTGGCGGCAGCCCGCAAACCAGCAAAGTGGCAATCGTCAGCCCATCGTTGCACCCGGACGCGGATGTCGACTATCTGTTCGTCCAGGTCATGGTTTCCCAGCGCCGGGTCGATACCGCGCCCAACTGCGGCAATATGCTGTGCGCCGTCGGCCCGTTCGCCATCGAGCAGGGGCTGGTCAAGCCTTCCGGCGATCTGACCCGCGTGCGGATCCGCAACCTCAATACCGGGACCTTCGTAAATTCAGAGGTGCAAACCCCTGAGGGCAAGGTCAGCTATGAAGGGGACACCGCCATCGACGGCGTGCCTGGCACGGCGGCTCCGGTGCAACTGACCTTTCTGGATGCGGCTGGCAGCAAGACCGGCAAGCTCTTCCCGACGGGGCAATCGCTGGACCTGATCGATGGTATCCCGGTGACCTGTATCGACATGGCGATGCCGATGCTGATCGTCGAGGCCAGTCAGCTTGGCAAGCGCGGCGATGAAAGCCCCGCTGAACTGGACGCCGATAAGGCGTTCCTGCAACGCCTGGAGTCCCTGCGACTCAAAGCCGGCCTGGCCATGGGCCTGGGTGATGTCAGTGACAAGGTCATCCCCAAGCCGGTGCTGGTGTCTCCTGCCAAGTCGGGCGGGACGGTCCAGGTGCGCTATTTCATGCCGCACAACTGTCACCGTGCCCTGGCCATCACTGGCTCCATCGGTCTGGCCACCGCTTGCGTGACGCAAGGCAGCGTAGTGGCGCAGTTGCTCGGCGGCATCAGCGAGCCGCGTCTGCAGCAGGTTCGTATTGAGCACCCAAGCGGTGGTATCGACGTCGTACTGTCCTACACCGGCGAAAAGGGTGAGACCATTCGTGCCTCGGTGGTGCGTACCGCCCGCCGGCTTTTCTCAGGTTTCGTCTACGCCACCGCTTCACACCGGCTGGCCGGATAGTCCAGGCAGTCATTGTCGTTTGCATCAGAACAATTCTAAAAATGGGTGATGCCATGAAAGTTGTTAAATCGCTCTACTTCCAGATCATCTGCGCCGTGCTGCTGGGCGTGCTGGTCGGGCACTTCTGGTCGCAACAGGCGATTGCCTTGAAGCCGCTGGGTGATGCTTTCATCAAGTTGATCAAGATGATGATCGCACCGGTGGTGTTCTGCACGATTGTCACCGGCATCGCCGGCATGAGTGACAAGCGCTCGCTGGGGCGCTTGTTGAGCAAGACCATGCTGCTGTTCCTGGCGCTGACGGTGATCAGCCTGATCATTGGCCTTGTGTCGGTCTACCTGTTCAAGCCCGGTGCAGGCATGAACATAGACCCGACCCAGTTGAGCACCCAGGGCCTGTCGCAATACACCGACTCCGCTGCGAAGCTGAGTGTGGTGGACTTCTTCATGCACATCATTCCCGACACCTTTATTGGCGCTTTCAATAAAGGCGAGGTGCTGCCGGTGCTGTTTATCGCAGTGCTCTGCGGCTTTGCCCTGTCGTCCTTGGGCGAGCGCGGCAAGCCGGTGCTGGATGTGCTGGAATCAGCTTCGCACATGGTGTTCAAGATATTTTCCTACCTGATGCGTTTTGCTCCGATCGGCGCTTTCGGAGCCTTGGCCTTCACTGTCGGGCAGTACGGCATCACGTCGCTGGGCTCGCTGGCCAAGCTGATCATGACCCTGTACGTCGCTTGCGCCTTCTTCGTCTTCGTTGTGTTGGGCAGCATTTGCCGTGCACACGGCTTCAGTTTGTGGAAGCTGTTGCGTTATCTGCGCGAGGAATTCCTGGTGGTGCTGGGCACTTCTTCGACTGAACCGGTGATGCCGCGGATGTTGGAAAAGCTCCAGGCCCTGGGTTGCAAGAAGGGCGTCGTGGGGCTGGTGCTGCCAACCGGTTACTCGTTCAACCTCGATGGCACGGCGATCTACCTGTCGCTGGCGGCCATCTTCATTGCACAGGCCTGCAACATCGACCTGACGCTGACCCAGGTCATCACCATGCTGGCGATCATGTTGCTGTCTTCCAAGGGCGCCGCAGGTGTTACCGGCAGCGGCTTTGTCGCGTTGGCCTCGACCCTGACCGTCATCCACGATATTCCTCTGGCCGGTTTGGCCCTGTTGATCGGGATCGACCGGTTCATGTCCGAGGCGCGGGCGCTGACCAGCCTGGCGAGCAACGCAGTGGCGACCGTGGTGATCTCCATCTCGGAGAATGCCTGCGACCGCGATGTGCTGTTGCAGACCCTGGATGGCAAACCCTCCCCGAGGCACATCCAGGCAACGGAGCACGCCTGGGACGACACAAAGGTCGCGAATCACATCTAACCGGTCACGGCTGACCCGACATCACCGCGTTATCTTCCTGAATACCTGCGCCAGGCAATCATTCGAGTGTCGCCTGGCGAGTGGGATGGCGTGCGCCTGAATGTCGGCCAAGCTACTCATAACAACAAGAGATCTGACTTATGCTCGCTTTACTTGGCTTGGCCATGGTGGTGGTCTTCACCTTCCTGATAATGACCAAACGTTTGTCACCGATCGTCGCCCTGACGGTGGTGCCAATAGTCTTCGCGGTGATCGGCGGGTTTGGCGGTACCACCGGCAAGATGATGCTGGACGGCTTGAAGATGGTCGCGCCGTCGGCGGCGCTGCTGTTGTTCGCAATCCTGTTTTTCGGCCTGATGATCGATGCCGGTCTGTTCGACCCGCTGATCCGCAAGATCCTCAAGCGAGTTAACGGTGATCCGATGAAAATCGCCGTGGGCACGGCGCTGCTGTCGCTGTTGGTGGCGCTGGACGGTGACGGCACGACCACGTACATGATCACCTGTGCAGCGATGTTGCCGCTGTACAAGCGCATCGGCATGAACCCGATGATCCTGGCGACCATTTCCATGCTCTCGTTGAGCATCATGAGCGGCATGACGCCCTGGGGCGGCCCGGCGACCCGTGCGATCGCAGCGCTGGGCCTGGACGCCGGTGAGTATTTTGTGCCTTTGCTGCCGACCATGATCGGCGGTGCGATGTGGGTGGTGTTCACGGCGTTTCTGCTGGGGCGTGCCGAACGCAAGCGCATCGGCAACACCCATCTGCAAAGCGGTGGGGGTAATTGCTACATCAAGGCGATTATTGAAGACACGCCGCACAAGCGCCCGAAACTGGCCTACGTCAACCTGCTGCTGGTGACGGCGGTGATGGTTGCGCTGGTCATGGGCCTCATGCACTCGGCGATCCTGTTCCTGATCGGTTTTGTTCTGGCGTTGATGATCAACTATCCGCAACTGGATATTCAGAAAGAACGAATTCTCGCTCATTCGGGCAACGCCATGACCGTGGTTCTGCTGGTGTTTGCCGCGGGTATCTTTGCCGGGATCTTCTCCGGGACGAAAATGGTCGATGCGCTGGCGCAAACCCTGGTCGACTGGATTCCGCCATCCTGGGGCCATCTGTTCCCGCTGGTGGTTGCCATTACCAGCATGCCGCTGACCTTCGTGTTGTCCAACGATGCCTACTACTTCGGTGTCGTGCCGATCCTGGCCAACGCCGCAGCGGCCTATGGCATTGATCCGGTCGAGATTGCACGGGCCTCCATTCTCGGCCAGCCGGTGCACCTGATGAGTCCGTTGGTGGCCTCGACCCTGCTGCTGGTCGGCATGGTGGACCGTGATCTGGGCGACTTCCAGAAAGCCACCGTCAAATGGGCGGTGCTCACTTCCCTGGTCGTGACTGCGTTGGCCTTGCTGACTGGGGCAATCAGTCTGTTCTCCTGATTCTCCAAACCTCTTTGACACCTGACGCCCCATGCCAGTGGGGCGGACGGTCAGCTGCATTCCAAATAACAACAATGAGTAGTTTGATATGACCTCTGTTTATAACCGTGGAGCTTTATTGACTCTCCTGGCTTTGTTGCCGCTGGCCAATGCCAATGCGCAAGGCTTTATCGACGACAGCAAACTCAAGCTGCAATTGCGCAATGTTTACATCAATGAAAATTTCCGCGATGAACATGGGATGAGTGCGCGAGCGGCAAATACCGCCAAGAGCGAGCGCACCGAATGGGGCCAAGGCTTTTTGCTTGATTATCAGTCGGGATTCACGACCGGCAGCCTCGGTTTGGGTATTGATGCTTTGGGCCTGCTGGGGGTCAAGCTCGACTCCGGCCGCGGTCGTAGCGGCACCGGTCTGCTGCCTGTGCATGATGACGGTCGTGCCGCCGATGAATTTGCGAGCTTCGGGATGACCGCCAAGGCTCGATTTGCCAAAACCACCGTCAAGTACGGTACGTTGCTCCCTAAAACGCCGGTGCTCATTTACAACGATGCCCGACTGCTGCCTCAGACCTACCAGGGCGGCCAGTTCACTAGCACCGACATTGATAACCTTAGCCTGACGGGCGGCTATCTTGATCGTTTCAAGTTGCGAGATTCGAGCGACAGTATGCCCATCGTGCCAGACGGCTACAGTGGCGATAAGTCAGGGGACTTCAGTTACCTCGGTGCCGATTACAAGTTGGGCAAGACGATTCGCCTCAGCTACTTTCATGGCGAACTGGAGAACTTCTATAGGCAGAACTTTGCGGGTGTCCAACATGATCTGCCGCTCGGCCCAGGCGTGCTGACCAGTGATCTGCGCTACTTCCGCAGCGTTGATAGCGGTTCTGCCTATGGCGGTAAAATCGACAACCATATGCTCAGCGGCCAGCTGACTTACGCTGTCGCAGGCCATACCGTAGGCGGCGGCTATCAAACACTGAAGGGCGACGCCGGGCTGCCCTACATCAGCGGCGCGTCCGTTTATTCTTTCAGCAACGCCGGCATAGGCAAGTTCGTAGAGGAAGACGAGAAGACATGGATGCTCAACTACGGCTACAACTTCGCGGCCCTGGGCGTCCCCGGCCTGACGTTCTCCACGCGTTACCTTAGCGGCGACGATGGAGAGTCCAACACCACCATCAAAGAGTGGGAGCGCGATGCTGAACTGGCTTATGTGGTGCAGCAAGGTTCCTTCAAAGGGTTGGGCGTGAAGCTGCGCAATTACGTCTACCGCTCTGAATTCTCGAGGGGACGGGACAGTAACCGGATCTACCTTACCTACGATATCGCCCTTTGGTGATCGTTCGTCGCCCGCCTGATGGCGGAGGGGTGGGCGGTCATCGTCGATTTTCCAGGGCCGGGCAGGGTGGCCCAGCAAGGGCCACCAAGCCTGCAACGGTCTACTCCTGAACGCCCACCGCGTGTTGCTGTAGCCAGAAAAATGGCAAACAGCAGCACGAGGTTGATCCAGATCAAACGGCATTCGTTGATCGGCGTCATTCTTTTGATAAGCATGGGGCAGAGATACGGTCATGACAAACAACAGACCCATCAGCGGGGCGCAGGTGGTTCAGGACCGGAGCAAATCCGCATTGCCCGGGTTTTTGCATCTTCGGGGCACACGCTCGAGAAAACGTCAGGCAGCCATTTTGCTGTCGATTCTGGCGGTGCTGACCTCGGGATATTTCACGGTGTCGTATTTCGCCACCCATGCGATGCAGGATCTGGCAGACACCTGTACCGAGCGTTATGAGCTTGAGCTGGAGAATGCCGATATAGGCCCGCTGCCAGACGCGCTGCCGCGCTCCTTGTGTGAATGTCTGGCAAGTTCGCTTCTCGACAAAAACGGAATCATGCGTCTGGCATTGGTCGACAGGGGCCTGCTTGAACCGCTGGCCCTTGAACCTGTGACGCAGAAGGACGCTTCGGCCTGCATTGATGCCCTGTGGGTGCCGAATGTCGAACTGGCCACGGGCTTACCCCATGAATGAAGTTCATCAGGACTAAAGAGCCGCTCTATGCGGCACCTGTCCACCCAAGCAGGAATGCGCAGGGACGCCATTTTTATCATCGGATGCCGAGGTGTGAAATGACTCATCCATTGCGTTTACTGTTTCTTGCCCCCCCTCAGGCAGCTCACTCTCCAGGATTGGAGTATGCTGGCGATCTGGCACGCGCCCTGGGCGTCCCACTGCACGTGGCGATGTTCACTGAGCCCCACGGTGTAGAGCCGCCCGGCCATGCAGTCACCGAGAGGCCCGACATCGTGCGCGATAACTTAATGTCGTCGCGTCGCAAATGGCTGGAAAGTGAAAGTGCGCACCTGCAGGAAAAAGGCGTGGATGTCCATCCAGAGCTGGTATGCGCCAGTTCCTCGGCAGTCGAATGCGTTGCTTATGCGCAGCGTGTTGAAGCGGACTTGATCATCAAGGACATCCAGGAACGCCCAGGCCTGGCGCAGCGCGGTTTGTCAGCACTGGACTGGGAACTCTTGAGCGTCAGCCCGATTGCCGTGCTTTATGTGTTGCCGGGCCCGATTCAGTCACCCAGCAAGTTTCTGGTAGCGGTTGACATGGAGTCACAGGCGAAAGGAAACCGCGACAATCATTCGCTCATCGAGGCGGCCAGGCACCTGGCAAACGCCTGCGGTGCCTCATTGCACGTGATCAGCGTTTACGACTGTGCCGCTGCCAGCCACGGTGACCTGTCCCTCTATGAGGCCCAGGTACAGGCGTTCGATGCCTTGGCCAGCCAGCATGGTATTGCCAGCCAGCATCGGCACTTCATTCCCGGCGCTCCGGCGAATGCAATTCATGCTTATCTGCAGCGCAGTGCTTACAACCTGTTGGTCATCGGTGCGGCCGATCATCATACGCAGGCCTCTGATATCGGCTTGACCGCTGAAGGGATACTCGAAGACCCCATGTGCAGCGTCCTGATGATCAAGTTGCCAGCCGACGCAGCGCCGCAGCAGGCCAAACGATACGGTTAGACCGCTGCCTCTATGCCGCTGTGGCCTGCCGGCGGCGTGAAGAACGGCAGCCTTGCTCCGGTTGATATTTATCAACGTCAGGCATCTTCCGACGGCGCAGTCTGAAATGACGCTGGTGCCCGATCCGGCGCAGATGTCACGGCTGAATGTGTAGCTGGCAGTGGCAGAGGTTGAGTTTCACCTGTCTGGAGGCAGATCATGGGCCGGTATCAACAGCTGTTACTCATCACCCACCTGGCCCTGCGCCATTCTCCGGTGATCGACCATGCCGCAGCGCTTGCCAAGGCCAGCGCTGCACGCTTGCATATAGCGGCGTTGATTCCTGCCTTGAACCTGTTGTCGCTGCTTGAAGAGGGTGACCGTGAAAAGACACGCGAGCGTTACCTGCAGGACCACCGCGACTGGTTGGGGGAACAGGCGAAAAAGCTACATGCCAGAGGGGTCGATGTGACCACCGAGCTGGCGTGGGCTGATGACATGGAAAAGGACATCCTGGACCACTTCAGCGAATTGCAGCCTGACCTGTTGATCAAGGAAATCCAACATGAGTCGGTGCTCAAGCGTGCTTTTTTCACCCCGTTGGACTGGCACCTGCTGCGTTACTCACCGGTACCGGTGTATCTGGTGGGCGGGGTTCGACCTGCCTTGCCGCGCAAGGTCGTGGCGGCGGTAGAGGCGTCGCTGGCCGAGCCTGGACAAAATGAACTCAATGATCGCGTTATTCGCCAGGCCTGCAGTCTCGCCGAACAGTGTGATGCTGAACTGCACTTGCTGTATGCCTACGACATATCCCAAAACTACCAGGCGTCAGACACAGGCTTAACGCTGTCGGAGCTGACCCGATGGCAGCGCAAAGCGTTGGAACAATCGTTTCTGAAACTGGCCAGTCGATACAACGTTCCGCCTGGCCGCAGGCATTTCGTTCTGGGACACCCGGTTGCGGCGCTGAGTGAGTTTGCCAACACACATCACATGGACGTCATCGTGATGGGCAGAGTCCAGGATCCAGGCGGAGAGAAACTGCTTGGCAGCACCACCGAGCATATCTTGTATCAGGTGCCTTGCAGTGTTTTGGCGGTCTAGCGCAACTGCATCGGGCTCACCCCGAGCCGTTGCTTGAACGTGGTTGCCATGTGCGCCTGGGAATTGAACCCGCAGGCGAGGGCGATTTCCGACAGCCTGGCGGTGGAATCACGCATCAGTGCTCGGGCCTTGGCCAGACGCCGGTCGATCAGGTAGCTGTGCGGGCTTTTGCCCGTGGCGAGCTTGAAGGCCCGCATGAAATATCCTTCGGACAACCCCAGCAAACCTGCCATCGCTGACACGCCCAGCGGCCCTTCAAGATTTGCCTCGATAAACTCATCAAGCAGGCGCATGCGCCGGGGGGTGATAGCGCCTTGGTCCGGTGTCGACAACGCGCTATCACCGGTTGCCCGTTGTGCCAGCGCCAAGGCCCAGGTTTCCCAGTCATCTTCCACGCAGGCACGTAACAGCGCGCCGCGCATTCGCAGCGCGAGGTCAATGGCCTGTTGATCGATGTGATTGTTGAATGGGTGATCCCCGCTCAGGGGGATACCGTCGGTCCGCGTTACGCGCAGGTATTCACCGCCCATGAGCGACTCGGAGAACACGTCGCAGCCGGCGGGAACGAATGCCAGGCCGTTGGGCATGGCCTCGAAAGGATGCACCCGGTCGCTGCCCAAGGCGTGCAGGCCGCGCTGGCTGTCGAAGGCAAACCCGATGGAGGCCTGGGCCGCCACATAGCGGGTCGAGTAAGCGGCGCTGGGCAACAATTCGATCGCCCAGGACCCAGTCTCGACACGGCGGACCGGTTCAGACAAGGGCGATGGCTGTAGGCGGTTTTGATGGTTCATGAGCGCCATAGTAGTGAAGAAGCGGCGCAAAAGTCAGGTCGGTTTTTTGAAAGCCGACCCACGGCGGCGATGCCTAGACTGGCTAACCACTCAGGGAGATAACTTCATGCACCGACTGACTCGTGACGATATTGAACAGGCGGCTCGCCATGTGTACCAGGTGATGCCCGCCACCGCCCAGTATGCCTGGCCCTTGCTGGCTCAGCGGCTGGGCTGCACGGTGTGGGTCAAGCACGAGAACCACACTCCCACCGGCGCTTTCAAGATACGCGGCGGCATCACCTTCATGCATTGGCTCAAACGTGAACATCCCGGTGCGAAGGGCATCGTCACCGCCACCCGCGGCAATCATGGCCAGAGCCTGGCGCTGGCGGCGAGCGCGCTGGGTTTGAAGGCGTTGATTGTCGTGCCGCAGGGCAACTCGGTGGAAAAGAACAATGCCATGCGCGGCTTTGGCGGCGAAGTCATTGAGTGTGGGCGGGATTTTGATGAGGCCCGTGAAGAGGCCGCCCGTTTGGCGCAAGCGCATGACCTGTTCCTGGTGCCACCGTTTCACACGGAACTGGTCAAAGGCGTGGCCACTTACGCCCTGGAACTGTTCACTGCCGCGCCGCATCTCGATACCGTCTACGTGCCGATTGGCTGCGGATCGGGCATTTGTGGCGTGATCGCCGCCCGCGACGCACTGGGTCTGAAGACCCAGGTGGTGGGCGTGGTGTCCCGTGAAGCCGCGGCGGCAAAGTTATCTTTTGAGGCGGGCGAAATACAGGAAACCGCTTCGGCAAATACCTTCGCCGATGGCCTGGCCGTGCGCAAACCGATCCCCGCAGCTTTTGCCCTCTACGCAGCCGGGGCCGCACGGATCGTAGCGGTCAGCGAACAGGAAATTGCCGAGGCCATGCGCGTCTATTACACCGACACCCATAACCTCGCCGAAGGAGCCGGGGCCGCCGCCTTGGCCGCGCTTATTCAGGAACGTGAAGCTCGGGCGGGGGAGACAGTGGGGGTGATTCTGTCGGGTGGCAATGTCGATCGATCGGTGTATGCGGGCGTAATCGGTTAGTGACCGTCAGCCACATTGCGCTCAATCTCCGCGATTTTTCGACTGAGTTCCTCTGCTTCCTGCTCCTTGGTTTGAGTTGAGGAGGGCGTAGCGCTGTCCTCAGGATTCTTATCGACCGGTTTGCCAGACGTATCGGTCGGCGGGGTACTCGAGGTTGCTTCTGATTCGATGCCGTTATCGCTGTTCATAATCGCGTTACCTCTGTTGATCTACACATTAGAGGCAGGGGTATGGAATGAGTTCGAGATTATTGCAGACGATAAAGTCAGGAATTGACGCCTTTCAAACAGCTTCACCTTGAGCCCCCACAACAGCACCTGTTTACCTACGCCGCTCGGATGGCCTCAGGCCTTGACCTTACTCATCGACACGTTCAACGAAGTCGAGCGGGCAATGACGCTGATGATCGTCAAGGCTGCAATCACCAAACCGGGCGAGGTGGCCAGCAGGACACCGGTGGTGCCGGCTCCGGCCGCCAGAATCTGCCCGGCCGCCAATGGCCCGGCCACCGAGCCCAAACGACCGATCGCTACCGCTGCGCCGACGCCGGTGGCGCGCACCGACGTTGGATAGGAGGGCGGGGCCAGGGCGTAAAGCACCAGTTGCGCAGCCATCACAAACAACCCCGCGGCAAAACCGGCGATGGCCATGGGGATGATGCCCACGGACAGGCCAACCCCGCCCAGCGCTGCCAGCAAGCCGGTGTACACAAACAGCACCACCTTGATGCCGTTGCAGCGATCCAGCAACACTCCGCCGAGCAGGGAGCCGAGGGCGCCGCCGATATTGAAGAGCATCTGTACCAGGCCTGCCTGGGGTTTGCTGAAACCTTGTTCCAGCAGCAACGAGGGCAGCCAGTTGAGCAACATGTACATCACGGTCAGGGTGAAGAAGTAGCTCAACCATAACGCCAGGGTAACGCTGGCGCGGCCTTCGCCGAACAAGGCCTGGCCGGTTGAAGTGCGCGTCGGGTTGACGCTGTTTTGTTGTTGGCGAAAGGCGTTGGATTCAGGCAGCAGCACCATCATCAGTGGCACCACCAGCAATGGGGCGAGGCCGCCGATGATGAAGGTCGTCTGCCAATGTTCGGGAAACAGCATGGCGACCACCGCCGCCAGTGCCCCACCCAATGGCACGCCGGCATACATGATGCTGATGGCCGTACCGCGACGTTGCTCTCCCACGGCTTCGGCACACAGGGCGATCAGGTTGGGCAGGGCGGCGCCCAGGCCCAGGCCAGTCATGAAACGCACCAGCAGCAGGCCGGAGAAAGAGCTGACGTAGGCGGTGCTGAGCGAGAACACGCCAAACAGCAGCACCGCTGCGATGAGGATTTTCTTGCGACCGATGCGATCGGCAATCCAGCCACCGAAGAAGGCGCCCGGCAGCAAACCGATGATGCCGGCACTGAACACCCAACCCATCATTTTCGGGTCCAGGGCAAAGGTCTGACGCAACCCTGCGGCGGCAGTGCCGGCAGCTTGCAGGTCAAAACCTTCAATCAGAGCGACGATAAAACACAGGGCAATAGTCAGCGTCGTGCGACGTGATGGAGTGTCCATGGCAAACCTCTTTATTGTTTTTGTGAGTGTGCTGACGGGCGCACGCAGGCTTGCTCGCATCCAGCAATGCCAAGCCGCAATTAAGATTAACAAAGATAACTAAAAAGTGAACGCTAACGGAAAATGTCCAAACGCATCGACATAAACCTATTCAAATCAACAGGATGTCCTGTGTTTTTTAGGTTTTCTTGGAAATAGATACGAATATTAATGTTCGATTATCGGCCATTGTGGATTGACGGCACCTCCGGCTTTTCCCACTCTCTGGCCCGAGATCGCGGCTGGATGGCTGGCGATCACGTTCAAAAAAACAACAACAATAAGTGGACATAGGACATGACGAATTCACCCCGGGGCGTCCTTGCGACGACCTCAGACTTACCTCTTTGCGCACGCGGTTTCGTCCTGTTGGGCTTATGTGCGGTCGCCACTCCAGCGCTGTCGGAAGGTTTCATCGACGATAGCCGCGGCACATTGACCTTACGCAATTTCTACCTGGACCGGGATTACAAGGACGAGGGGGCGAAAACCGCGGCCCGGGAGTGGGCTCAGGGTTTCATCATGAATGCGGAGTCGGGTTTTACCCCGGGCGCTGTCGGCTTCGGCCTGGACGCCCGTGCATTGATCGGGGTCAAGCTGGACTCGTCACCGGACCGCAGCGGCACCGAATTACTGCCGGTATCCAGCAGCGACAAGCGCGCGGCGGATGAATATTCGCGCCTGGCCATGACTGCCAAAATGCGCTTTGCCCAAACCACGGTGAAGACCGGCGATGTGTCGATTTTCCTGCCGTTCGCCTTTGCCAGCCCGTCGCGGTTGCTGCCGCAGACTTTTCGCGGTACCACGCTCAGTTCCAAGGACATCGACGGACTGACGCTCAATACCGGCTATATCGATCGCATCAACAGGCGTGACTCCACTAACTACCAGCCGATGAGCATCGCTTCGCCGAACGGGCGTTTCAACGGTGCGGCCACCTCATCGCACATGGCTTATGTCGGTGGCGATTATCAGGTAAACAAAGACCTCAGCCTGCGCGCCTACCACGCCGAAGTGGCCGACCTGTACCAGCAGAACACCCTGGCCTTGCTGCATAACATGCAGGTAGGCGAGGGCACGCTGACCACTGATCTGCGCAGTTTCTTCAGCGACGAAGATGGCACTGCCAAGGCTGGCAAGGTGGACAACCGCAACCTGTCGGCGCTGTTCGGCTATCGCCTTGGCGGGCATCACCTGAGCCTGGGTTACATGCACGCCAGCGGCGACACAGCGACGCCTTATGTGTCAGGCACTGAGTTGATGGGCATGAGTGAATTGACCATGAGCTCGGACTTTCTCAATGCCAAGGAACGGACCTGGCAGGCAATCTACGACTATGACTTCGCCGCCGCCGGGGTGCCCGGCCTGAAGAGCCGGCTGCGTTACGTGCGCGGTGATAATATCGCGCTGGCGGCGCTCAATGCCGACGACCGCAAGGAGCGGGAGTTCCAGATGGAGCTGGGGTATGTGATCCAGAGCGGTCCGCTGAAGAATGTCGGGTTGATGGCGCGCAAGTCGATCTATCGCAACGACTTCCCGAGCGGCGCGGCATTTCGTGATGAAAACCAGACCCGCTTCCTGGTGCTCTACACGGTGCCGATCTGGTAAGCCGTGGGGCGAGTGGATACCAGCAGTGCTCAGCCCACTCATGAACTGAGTCGGCCCCGCAGGGCTGCTCGCGACGTAGAGTTACTTTACCCGCTCCCAGATGATGTGAACCTTCGTGCCATCGGGGCGCTGGAAGTTTTCCACCATTCGGTTGCCGTCGACTTTCAGTTGCAGGTCATCTTGAGTACGTGTCGCGCCCACCCAATTCGGGAACGTAGATCCTTCGACGGTATTGCCGGTGAACTCGCCGTTCTGGTCGACGGTATATCGTCCGAAAAAACCGATGCTCCCAGCCATCGCTGCCCGGTTTTCCTCATCGGTTCCTTCGCCCCGAGCGTTGGATCGAAACGCGGGCACTCGCGGATCGGTGAGCACCTCGACGAACGTCAATTCTTCAGTGAACACCAGCCATCCATGTGGGTTGGGGCCGTACGCATCCGACCGGCTGCCCTGACGTTCAATGGTTGCGCTGACCATTTTCCATGTTCCGACCAGCGGGCTTTTCATGGCGGAAAACGCTGCCGTGCAAACCGAAAGGGCCATGATCGCACCTACCGTCAGTACCGATATTTTCCGGGTCATTGGAATCACCGTTGTTGGTTATCTGAACACTGTTGTAGAGAGTTAAAAACATCACGCATTCATCAGGGCAACCAGGGCAGGCACAGACAGTACGGCTGTGTAATAGCCCATGAACTGCACACCGATGTTGAAACCCAAAAAGCGTGAGAGGAAACCGCCCAGCAGGCCGATGGTGACGATCACCAGCAACCCCAGCAGGCCACCTTCCCAGATGCCGATCACCAGGATCAGGCCAACAAAGGTCGAGATCACCGCTTCGTGACTGATCTTGCGCGACACGTAGGATGCGGCTCTGTGGGCGTAATTCATGGTGAAGGGGTAAGCGATCAGGATGGCCACGACCACCGCCAACACGCCGTAGCCAAAAAATTCCCAGGTGCTGAGCAATGAATGCAGGTTGTTCACCTGGCCTGTCGTCGCGTCGACGCTAAAGCGCGGCGGGGCGTTGAACAATGGCGCTGCCGGGCCTGCTGCGACAGGGCTCAGGGGCAGGCCGAAGGCGATCAGCGGGATCAATGCTTCGGCCAGGTAGGTTGACTCCGTAACGCCGTTTCGAGCGGTGATGACAGTGGTCAGGCGATGGTAGACATGCTTGACCCTCGAACCGACGAGCTCGCCCATGATCACGGTCATGGCCACTGGGCTGAACACAAAGGTCGCGCTGGAGATCACCGCAGTAATGGCCGTCCACATGCTCTGCTTGCTGTCCAGCACCTTGAGCGGATTAGGAAAGAATCCACCCCAGCTTTTTACGTCGGGTGACAGGGAAAACGTGCGCACTTGCTGGCGTCGCATGGTGTCCCGTTCGGCGGGTGCGAGCAGCGAGAACAGCGCGGCGATCAACGGGCCAATCGCGATGCCCAGAAAGTAACTGACACTGAGCTTGACGCCGAACTGCGCGGTCATGGTTTGCAGGCCAACAATGATCATGACGAACGGGATCAGCGTCAGCACGGCCGCCAGACGGCCTTTGGAGAACCACGCGATCGCCACCGCGGCAAGCAGGAACACCCAAGGCGCAGCCTGCTTGATCATGTCGCCGAACGGCGCGAGCATCAGCGCGAACAATACGGCCATTGGCACCGCGATCAACGCAGCAATGACCGCCCCGGAAATCATCTTGCGCAGGGCAATGTGGGGCACGCCCAGATTGCGCAGAAAGTTGGCCTCGCGCATCAGTGGCGTCGCCATGGTGTCGCCAGGAATACCCAGTAGCGCCGTCGGTACGGCGTGGGTCATATGTTTGGCGACGGCGCCGGCCAGAAAGAATGTCAGCACGCCGGGGGCAGGCACGCCCAGCAGGACGACCAGCAAGGTCAAGGGGGCGAGGGTAGTGGTTTCATCGCTCCCTGAGATCAGCCCGATCCCGGCAAAAATCACCGCCCCCAGGACCCCCATGCCCAGTGCCATCAGGACCTGATCCATCAGTGGAACGATCATGATTGACCTCCATTGCCACTGACTGCATCGGCGCCAACAGTGGGTGTTGCAGCCGGGCTTTTCTCAGGAGCGACAAGGCCTTTCTCGTAATCGGCGAACAGCTCATAAAGGTCCATTTCACGCAGTTCCGCGATCGTGGCCGGCGGCAGATCAGCCAGGCTGCCCAGTGGGCCGTACTCGTTCTGCAACTCAATCAGGATTTTTGCGCGCCAGGCCGGATCAGCCAGATGTTCGATGACATTGCGCTTGGGTTTGAAAAGCAGCGCACTGATGGCGCCACCTGCCAGGCAGCCGACAATACCTACCAGCATCGCGTAGGCGCGGGCCATCTGCACGGAATCCACCCAGCCGACAAACAAGTGCTGGGCGATAAAAAAAGCGCCGAGGCTGACGGCTGCACCGATGCCTATGGAATAGAGCAGGTGGCGACCATCAACCGTGTCGCCCCATACTTCGAACAGTTCGGGTTTCATAAGGATTCTCCCACTGCCCCTGAGGGGTTTTATTGTTATGAACGTGAAGAGATGTGGTTGAGTTCGTGACTACGAGCCCGACTCCTGCGCGCGTTTTTGCTCAAGCAGTTCAGCGGCTTTGTCCGAGCGCACGTCCCGGGCTTCGACCATCTGCGCGACCAGCCAATTGACCTCGTCGCCTCTGGCCCCCGCCGAAAGCGCAATGTTGCGTGCATGCAAAGCCATGTGCCCGCGTTGTATCCCCTCGGTAGACAGCGCCCGTAATGCGCCCAGGTTTTGCGCGAGGCCGACCGCCACGGCTATCTCGGCAAGTTCCTGAGCGCTCTTCACTCTCAGGATGCGTAACGACAGTTGCGCCAGCGGGTGAGTCTTGGTCGCGCCGCCGACCAGGCCGACGGGCATGGGCATTTCCAGCGTTCCCACCAGATGGCCCTTGCAATCTTTCTCCCAGGTCGTCAGTGAACCGTAATGCCCGTTGCGACAGGCATAGGCGTGTGCCCCGGCTTCCACCGCGCGCCAGTCGTTGCCGGTGGCGACGATCAAAGGGTCGATGCCGTTCATGATGCCCTTGTTGTGAGTGGCTGCACGATAGGGATCGACGACCGCAAAGTTGTAAGCATCGAGGATGCCTTCAATGACGTCCTCGCCCTTGTAGGCCTTGGTGGTGAGATGTTCAGGTGCAATGCGGATCTGGGCCCGGGCAAGCCGCAGGTCGGCGAGGTTCGACAGAATGCGCAGCCGTACCTTGCCGCCGGTAATCTGCTCCATCAGCGGGGCCACCGCTTCAGCCATCGTGTTTACGGTATTGGCTCCCATCGCATCGCGTACATCCACGATAAGGTGGGCGACCAGCATGGGGCCGCGCGGGCTCTGGGCGAAGGTATGCACTTCGATGTCGCGGCAACCTCCACCCAACTGGTTCAGCAGTTGATCCTTGCGGTTGGCCAGTTCGATGATTTCGTCCTTGCGGCGCAACAGACTCAAACGGGCATTGAAGGGATCGTCGATTTCCACGATCTGCACTTGCGCGCGCATCAGCGGCAGCGAGCTGGAGGTCTGAAAACCACCGGCTTCGCGCGCCAGTTTGGCCATGAACGAGGCGGCGGCGACCACCGAAGGCTCCTCGACGACCAACGGCACGATGACGTCGCGTCCATTGATCTGGAAGTTGCTCGCCACAGCGTAGGGCAACTCAAATTTTCCGATGACGTTCTCAATCATGCCATCGGCTATTTCCAGGGGCAGGGCGCCAGCGTCGCGGAGCAGGGCAACGTCATCTTCTGCAAGCTCAAGCAGTTGTTGCAAGTGGCTCAGGCGTTCGGCGGGCGACAGGCTGCGGAACATCGGGAGGCGGGAGTCGATACTCATGGTAGCAATCCAGTTGCAGTTATTGTTTTCGAATGCCTGCCACCCTATGCGTATGTGTCCTGGCAAAAAAGGTACAGTTTGGACAGACAGTACCTAAGCTGTACCCTCTGCGAATAATTCATCCAGGACTTCGTACAATGGCGCGACTGACGCTTGCCCAAGAGCTGACGGCCTCCTTGGTGACGCAGATCGGCAACGGTACCTACCGAGTGGGCGACCGTTTGCCGTCCCTGCGCGAGTGCATGCGCTTGTTTGGTCATTCGAAAAACACAGTGATCAACGCTTATGAATCGCTGGCCTCCCAAGGACTGGTGGAGGCGCGTCACGGGCAGGGTTTTTTCGTGACACGAGGCGCCCCGAGCAGCAGCGAACCGGAAGAACCACTGCCCTTTACCCGGGCGATGGACACCATCTGGCTCATGCGCCAGCAATTCGTCCGTGAGCCGGGTCACTCGCCGCTTGGGGAAGGTTTTCCGCCCGTAGAGTGGCTGATGGATCTGCGATTGGACAAGTTCACCCGTCAGATCATGCGCATGGGGGTGACCACGCTTTTTCGCTACGGCAACCGGCTGGGCAATGCTGCACTTCGTCAACACCTGGTGCAAAAACTGGCGAGTTATTCGATCACCGCCAGTGCTCGGCAAATCGTCACGACCCATGGGGCCAATCACGCACTGGACCTGATCATCCGCCGCTTCATTGCCCCCGCAGATTACGTTTTCGTCGAAGACCCGGGTTATTACCCGCTGTTTGGCAAGTTGCAACTGCAAGGGGCGCGAATGTTATCCGTACCCCGATTGCCGGACGGGCCGGACCTGCAAGTGCTGGAGCAGCATCTTCTGTTGCACAAGCCGAAATTGTTCTTCCTCCAGTCGGTTGGGCACAATCCGACGGGCTCCGATATTTCCCCCGGCAAGGCTCATCGACTGGTGCAGTTGGCCCATGAGCACAACTTCATTCTGGTGGACGACGACGCTTTGGCAGATTTCAAACCCGCGTCGGCCATCAAGGTGTCTGCGCTGGATCAGTTGAGCCGATCACTGTACGTGGGCAGTTTTTCCAAATCGGTTTCTGCGGCATTGAGGGTGGGGTTTATCGCCGGGAGCAAGGACGTCATCGATGAACTGGGTGATCTGAAAATGCTCCTGCATACCAGCACCTCGGAGCTGTGTGAGCGAACCATCGATGTCATCCTGACCGAGGGGCATTTTCTGCGACATCAGATCCGCCTCCAGGAGCGACTCAAGAGTGCCACTGCGGCAGGTTTGCAGATGCTCGATGAGATCGGCGCCGAGGTGTTCTTTCGGCCAGAGCAGAGTCTGTATTTGTGGGCCAGGTTCGCCCACATTGACGACGCCAGGGAGCTGACCCGGCAACTACTGCCGAAGGGATTCATGATTGCTCCCGGCCATATTTTTTCACCGGAGCAGTCGCGTATAAATCCCTGGACCAGATTGAATGTCGCCTACCTGAATGACCCGTTGCTTAAAGCCGAGTTGAGTGGCTGAGGGCTCACCACTCATGCTGCTAAGGCTGGGTTTGCGTTCCGGTCGAGACCACGCTTTCGTGCCGATTCACACCGCGCGCCTCAACAGGCACCCATAGGCGTTCACTGCGACATTTGAATTTCACGCCTTTGCGCGGCGCCATCGTCCTGGCTGAGTCCATGCACACAGCCCTGGACGCGTAAGTCGGCCCCGGCTTTCGCTCTTCTACACAACCTTCCACGCCGCTGCAGATAGCCATAACCACAAAATAAACAGTCATCATCCTGAATGCTCCTATAGAGCGATGCGATTAATACATCTGCGTCAGGCCTGAAAATGCTGGCTGTGACAGACGGATGATGAGCCTGCATTCAAATCCCCAGCAATGGCTTGCACGGGCCAATCGTCGGAAAAATGTCATTAGTTCAGGTTTATTCAGATTTGGATTTTTCGACGCCAATTCGTTGGCGTTTTTTGCCGCTTCAGTGGGTATTCCCTATGGGAAAAGCTGCGTGGCAAAGGAGCGTGGGCGGTAGCGCGGCTCACTCGAAAAGATTGTAATGGGAACAGTCCGCGTTTAAGGTGCGCGCGTGATTTTTGAGCGGTCACGCGCTCCAAGGCGAATACAAGACGGGACCGTAGGCAACGGTATTGAACAGGAGCAGCTGTTGAACGAACAGACATTGTCCCAGCGCCTGGAGCGTGTGGCCGCGCATGTACCCGCAGGTGCGCGCCTGGCCGATATCGGCTCGGATCACGGCTACCTGCCGGTGGCATTGATGCGCCGTGGTGTGATTGCGACAGCGGTGGCTGGCGAGGTGGCGTTGACGCCGTTTCGTTCGGCTGAACGCACCGTGCGCGAGAACGGTTTTACCCAGCAGGTCATTGTCCGCCTGGCTGACGGCCTGGCGGCGATCGAGCCAGGAGACGGGATCACGGCAGTCAGCCTGTGCGGCATGGGCGGCGAGACGATCCGCGACATTCTCGCTGGCGGCCAGGCGCACCTGAGCGGTGAGGAACGGCTGATCCTGCAGCCAAACGGCGGCGAGCAACCACTGCGTCAATGGCTGATGGAAAATGGTTATCGCATCTGCTTCGAAGAAGTGCTGCGGGAAAACCGCTTCTACTACGAAATCATCGTCGCCGAGCGCGCCGGGCCGGTGACGTACACCGCGCAGGAGCTGTACTTCGGGCCATTGCAGATGCGCGCCCGCAGCCCGGCGTTCCTGGCCAAGTGGCAGCGCATGCTGCGCCTCAAACAGCGGACCCTGACTCACTTCGCCCGGGCGCGACAAGCCGTGCCCGAGCAGAAGGTGCAGGACATCGCTTTGCAAACCCGCTGGATCACCGAGCTGCTGGCCTGAGTCCGGTACTCGGAAAATAACCAAGCAATCATCCCTCGTCGACCTCGTCACCGCCCCCGGAAAACTTCGATATGAGCGTTAAGCGCTCGCAAGGGCTTGCCCCTGTCATGTGAACCTTCCGCCCATGCAGCGCTCACTTGTTAAGTCGCCGCGTTGAGTGATCGCGCTGTCTCATTGCCGATAAGGAATTCGCATGCACCCAACTTCGCCAACCATCGCCCTGGATTACCCTGTCGAACGTGAGCTGAGCCTGCGAGCGGTCAGTACGGGAATCGTGATTGGTATCCTGTTGACGCCTTCCAATGTGTACGCCGGCCTCAAGATTGGCTGGTCGTTCAACATGTCGATCATTGCCTTGCTGATCGGCTATGGCATCTGGCAAGGCCTGGCCAAGCGTTCGGCCGCTCAACAGCCCTGGACGCTGCACGAAAGCAACATCAATCAGACCGTGGCCTCGGCCGCAGCGTCAATCATTTCCGGTGGGCTGGTTGCGCCCATCCCGGCCTACACCTTATTGACCGGTCAACAGTTGGACGTCATCCCGATGATCGCCTGGGTGTTCTCGGTGAGCTTCCTGGGGATCTGGATCGCCTGGTACCTGCGACCCTCGCTGCTCAATGACAAAGCACTGAAATTCCCCGAAGGCATGGCGACCCTGGAGACCCTTCTGCACATCTACAACCAGGGCCACGAAGCGGCGAAGCGCTTGAAGGTGCTGCTCAGCGCTGCGCTGCTGTCCGGGCTGGTCAAGTGGGTCGATACCTTCGTCTGGGCTTTTCCGCGCTGGTCGCCGACCCCGCAGTTGGAACGCCTGACGTTTACTGCGGACCCTTCGCTGTTGTTGGTGGGTTTCGGCGGGATCATCGGGATTCGCGTTGGCCTGACCCTGCTGCTTGGCGCCTTGTTGGCGTGGGGTGGATTGGCGCCGTGGCTGCTGGAGCAAGGCTTGGTGCAACTGCCGCCGGACAGCAGTGGCCCACAGTTCGCGGCGCTGGTGGAGTGGTTGCTGTGGCCGGGCGTGAGTCTGATGGTCTGCTCGACCCTGACCTCTTTGGCGATTCGCTTATGGGCATTGCACAAGTCCACCAAGGCGGGCGGTGGCGCGACCTGGGTGGTGCCCAAGACCGGACCTGCCAGCGGTTTCCTGGTGGCGATCGTCTTGGTGGTGAGCCTGCAAGCGCTGTTGTTTGGCATCAACCCCTGGATGGCGTTGTTGACCATTCCCTTGGCTATCTGCCTGGCCGCCGTGGCCGCCCGGGTGGTGGGGGCCACGGGCATTGCGCCCATCGGCGCCATCGGACAATTGTCCCAACTGAGTTTTGGCATCGTCGCCCCGGGGCAGGTGCCGATCAATTTGATGAGCGCCAACACCGCGGGCGGTTCGGCTGGGCAATGCACGGACTTGATGAACGACTTCAAGGTGGGCCGGGCGATTGGCGCCACACCCCACAAGCAGTTGATCGCCCAGACCCTGGGGATTTTCGTTGGAAGCATCGTTGGGGTGTTGGCCTACCTGGCCCTGATCCCGGACCCACAATCGATGCTGCTCACGCAAGAGTGGCCGGCGCCGGCGGTCGCTACCTGGAAAGCCGTGGCGCAAACCCTGACCCTGGGGCTGGACTCGCTGTCAGCAAGCATTCGCTGGGCGGTCATCATCGGCGCCGTGGCCGGCTTGTTGCTGGGGATTCTCGACAGCGTACTGCCCACCCACCGGGCCCGTTATTTGCCAAGCACGGCGGCTTTGGGCCTGGCGTTCGTCTTGCCGGCCTCGGTGTCGCTGATGATGGCCTTCGGCGCGGTACTCACCTGGCTGGTGAGCTGCCGCTGGGCGAGCCTTACAGAACGCTTTGCCATCACCGCGGCGGCGGGGTTGATTGCCGGGGAGAGCATTACCGGGGTGGGGGCGTCGTTGTGGCAGATGGTTGGGAATGGCGGATGATCTCAAACCGGCACGCATGAATGAGCGGGTATTTTCCCGCCTGGAACCGTACTGAGAAGGAGACAACATGATTGCTCGCTGGCGCTGGCTGTTGACGCAGCTGACTAAACAGCTGTGGTTCAAGGCTACGTTGTTTTCGCTGCTGGGCGTGGTCACGGCGTTGCTGGCCATCGCGCTCAAGGAATGGATTCCGTTCTCCTTGTCTGCCCGGATAGGCGCCGATGCCGTCGACAACATCCTTGGCATCATCGCTTCCAGCATGCTCGCGGTGACCACCTTCTCTTTGAGCATCATGGTTGCGGCGTATGGCGCAGCAAGTACGGGCGCCACGCCCCGTGCCACAACGCTGGTGATTGAAGACACCACGACGCAGAACGCACTTGCCACTTTTATCGGCTCTTTCTTGTTCAGTCTGGTCGGCATTATCGCGCTGAGTACCGGCGCTTACGGCGGGCAAGGGCGCGTCTTGCTGTTCGCAGTGACGATCGGCGTGGTGATTCTGATCGTGTACATGCTTTTGCGCTGGATCAATCATCTGTCCAAACTGGGGCGGGTCGGCGAGACGATTGATCGCGTAGAGAAGGCGACCATCGCCGCGATCAACCATCGAGTTCGATGGCCGTTTCTTGGCGGTTGTGCATACCCCGACGGCTGGGTCATGCCGTCGTCTGCGCGGCCGGTCGTCAGTGGCACCACCGGTTATGTCCAGCATATCGATGTACAGGCACTCAATGAGGTTGCCAGGGGTTGCGAGGCGCAGTTATTTCTGGAGATCTTGCCCGGAAGTTTTGTCCACCCGGGTATGCCGCTTGTCCATATCGCGCGAGCCAGCGAGGAAGGGCTCGACGGGGACGACCCGCTCGCCAGTAAAGTTCTCGCCTGCCTGAGCATCGGCGTTCGACGAACCTTTGAACATGATCCGCGTTTCGGGCTGTCAGTGCTTTCGGAAATCGCCTCACGGGCTTTATCAAGTGCGGTCAACGACTCCGGAACGGCCATTGACGTGCTGGGCCGTGGTGTTCGCAGCCTGGCCTGCTGGGGCACGTTTGAGCTTCATGAAGCGGTAACGCAACCGGAATGTGACCGCGTGTTCCTGCATGGCCTGAACGTTGACGACCTGTTTGATGATTTTTTTGGTCCCATTGCCAGAGATGGCGCCGGCATTGTCGAAGTGGATATTCGGATGATGAAGGCGCTGATTGCTCTCAGCCAGATCAATCCTGGATTGTTCAGCGCAGCCGCGACCAGGCAGGCTGATCGCTTGCTCGCGCGAGCCGATGCCGCGTTGGTGCTCGATGAAGAGAAGCAGCGGCTCAGAGCGCTTGCCGCAAGGCTTGTTTGCGCAACGGCTTAGTTTTTTTGTCGGTGCCAGGCGCAGCGCTTTGTGAACGCAACGTTAGCCGCACTTGAAATGTACCCAATGGACCCCTCTGCCCAATGCTAGACATTATTGCAATATTCCTCTGCATCACAGCAGTACTCGCTTACCTCAATCGGCGCTACGTAGGGCTACCCCCGGCCATTGGCGTGATGGGTATTGCCTTGGGCTTATCGTTACTGAACATGGCCTCCGATGCGCTGGGCTTTCACTCCCTGCACACGCTCGAGCAATCACTGGTGGAGTCCATCGATTTCTCCGAGTTGCTGATGGAGGGCATGCTGTCATTGCTGCTGTTCGCGGGGGCCCTGCATGTCGACTTGTCGCAACTGCGCGCCTATCGATGGCAGGTGGCGTCCCTGGCTGTGGTTGGCACGACTGTGTCGACGCTGTTCATCGGCTTCGGGCTATGGTGGCTGCTGTCTTTTACCGACCTGGAGTTGCCGCTTGCCTACTGCCTGGTGTTCGGTGCGCTGATTTCACCCACCGATCCGATTGCGGTCATGGGCATTCTGAAATCCGCCGGTGCTCCAAGTAGCGTGGAACTGGTGATTTCCGGAGAGTCGCTGTTCAACGACGGGGTCAGCGTTGTGCTGTTTTCACTGATTCTGGCGATGATCGCCAGTGGCGACGCGCCCTCCGTTACTGGCGTTTCGCGGCTCTTGCTGGAGGAGGCGGGCGGCGGTGCGCTTTTAGGCGCGGTTGTTGGGTACGTCACGTTCCGCATGCTCAAGAGTATCGACAGCTATCAGGAGGAGGTGCTCATCACCCTGGCCGCTGTGCTCGGCGGATATGCCCTGGCCACTCATTTGCACGTGTCCGGCCCGTTGGCGATGGTGGTGATGGGGTTGATCGTCGGTAACCATGGACGCTCTTATGCCATGTCTGAGCAGACCGAGAAAAACCTGGACATGTTCTGGGAGTTGATTGACGAAATACTCAACGCGGTCCTGTTTGTACTGATCGGTCTGGAAGTGATTCTGATCCACTTCACCAGCCCGCTCATTGTCACGGGCTTGATGGTGATCGTGCTGACCTTGTTCTCGCGTCTGTTGACGGTAGGCGTCCCGATAGCGATCTTGGGGCAGCGTTTCCGGTTACCTGAAGGCTCCTGGAGCGTGCTGACGTGGGGTGGGTTGCGCGGCGGGATATCGGTGGCCCTGGCGTTGTCGTTGCCACCGGGGGATGCTCGCGATGTCGTGGTTGGCATGACCTACCTGGTCGTGGTGTTTTCGATTCTGATCCAGGGTATGACCATCGGTAAGCTGGTCAAGCGCGTGATCCCTTGCTCGGGCGAATAGCGCTCATGCAAGTCGTGGACGTGACTCCTTGACTTGCATGATCCTGCGTCGCTGCTGCGTTGAATGTTTCTAGGGCTGCGATGTGGTCAGAAGCTCGGCGCTCACGGTTGAGCGCCGATCAATGCGTGCCACGACATAGGCACACACTCCAAGTACCGCAGGGCATAGAGCCAGTACTGCGAAGCTTTTCACCACGGGCATGCCGCTGTTGAGCACGTAGGCCCCGAGTAACGGCCCGCATACAGAGCCGATCTTACCCATTGACGCTGCCCATCCGGCGCCGTTGCCGCGAATGGCACTTGGGTAGAAAACCCCGGCGATGCTGGTGATGCCGTAGTGGCTGCCTTTGACGAAAATAGCGCCCATCAGGCTCAGTGCAATAAAGGCGTCTCCTTGCAGTTCGCCAATGCCCAGGACTAGCAGAAAAGGTAATGACAGCAGGGGATAGATCATCACGGCGTAGGGCCCCCGGGTGTCGACCACTCGCATCAATACGAGCCCGGCCATGGCGCCGCTGAACGAGGCGAAGGAGCTCACCCATGATGCAGTCGCCCGGTCGAAGCCGGCGTACTGGTACACCAGCGGGCTCCATGAGGCGAGAAAATACATGGCCATGGAGCTTGCTCCAAAGCCAATCCAGATCATGGGAGTGATCCATTTCAGTTTGCCGATGAACAACTGTCCGACACGGAAAGGTCGGTGACCGATGTCGATTTCATCGGCAAGAAAATAGCGGTCCCCGGCGCGAAGATCGATGTCCGGATCCAGGCGCCTGAGGATCCGCGCCACGGTTTCGGGTCGTCTTTGCTTGCTCACCAGAAATCGCACCGATTCTGGCAGGGTGAAAAACAACAGCACACTGGAAAGCAACGTTGCGATGCCGCCCAGCGCGAACACACTGGCCCAGCCATAGTGGGGAGCCATCCACACGGTTAGAGGGCCAGCAACCGCGCCACCCAGGCTGAAGCCAACCATGATGATTGTGATCACGGTTGCACGGTAACGCTTGGGCACAAACTCGATATTCAGCGCCCAACAGAGTGGCAACATGGCGCCCAAGGCAAAGCCATTGAGAAAGCGCAAGATCAGCAGCGAGGCGTAGCTATCGGCCAAGGTGAACAGCAACGTCATCAGGCCAAAGGCGCTGGTGGACAGGATGATGGTCGGGCGACGGCCGATCCGGTCACCCAGATAACCGAAAAAGAATCCACCCAACATCATGCCGAACAAACCTATGGAAAAGATGTTGCCCAGTTGCAACTTATCCAGGCCAATGTCCTCGGCCATGTAGGCGGCGGTGTGGGAGAGCATCAGCAAGTCGAAGCCATCGAGGAAGGTGATCAGCACCGACACACAGATGATCAGATAGTTGAAACTCGACAGTCTGCGCCCCTCAATCAAGGCGGCGACGTCAATTGCGCGTGACGGGATCATGATTGCTCTCCGCACAGTAAGATCCAAGTGAGCGTGTTCCGGCTTGCCGGACTCACCACAGTTTCCAGGTGTAACCGACGATCAAGCGATTTTCATCGAGCTGCTGGGTCAGGCCATCCCCCGACCGGTACGTGACGTTGCGCCAGCGCAGGTTCAGGCCCTCCAGGGCACCGCTCTGGAAGACGTAGGTCAGGTCGGTGTCACGTTCCCACTCACTGCCGTCGTTGACCGTACGGGTGCGGATATCGCTGCCTTTCACATAACGGGTCATGAACGTCAGGCCCGGTATCCCAAGCGCGGCGAAGTCATATTCGTAACGCAATTGCCAGGATTTTTCGTTGGCTTTGGTGAAGGAGTTGTAGGTGACGAGGTTCGCCACATACGGCGTACCGGTGTCGATCACGGGGAACACACTGTCTCCGGATAGGTGCTGGAACGCGGCGGCGAATCGCTGGGCCCCGACGGTCAAAGTGAACATGCCATTGAAGTTGCGGTTATCGATCTTCCCGGCTTTTGCCGCGCCTGTGTCGCTACTGTCGACGTAGCGCAAATCGGAGCGCAGGCTCATGCCTTCCCCCAGTGGCAGGACGTGAATCACTCCGGAAAAGTGCTGGCGGTAGATGTCCTGCAGCTCACCCTGGTGGTAGCGCAGGGTCAGGTTCTTGCCCAGCGTATAGTCGCCGCCGAGCAGGTCCAGATGATCGCTGCTCTGGCCGGCATAGCTGATGTCGTCATTACTGGAGGAGTCGCGACCGTTAGCCTCTGTCAATCTCGCTGCGGTGACGGTCAGGTTCTCGACTTCGCTCGACGTCAGGTAGGCACCGGTGAAGGTCGAGGGCAATAGTCGGGTGTCGCTGTAATACGCCAGCGGGTGAATCGGCATCAGGGTTCCTACCTTGAGCCGGGTCTGGGACAGACGCATTTTGGCGGTCAGCCCCAGTTCGCTGTACTCGTCGACAGGCTGGTTGCTGTCGGGCCCGTAGGGCAACAGTGCTGTGCCCCGTCGACCTCGGCCCGAGTCGAGCTTGATCCCCAGTTCACCCAAGGCGTCGAGACCAAATCCAACGGTACCTTCGGTGTAGCCAGACTGAAGTTCGGCGAAGAAACCTTGGGTCCATTCTTCGGCCTTGGCCTGGGGCGCGCCACTCTGGCGAAAGTCGCGATTGAGGTAAAAATTGCGCGTGGTCAACGTCGCGCTGCTGTCCTTGAGAAAGTCTGCCTGGGCGTAGCTGCCGTGGCAGAAGAGTGCAAGCGCGGTGAAGAAGGCTAGATTCCTGTTCATTTTTTTATTGCTCTCAGGAGAGGGAATACGATTATTCAGGGCGAGTTTTGCCTGACCGCGTCGGTGACGACGCGGCACAGCAGGCGTGGCTCAAGGTGTTGTGAATCAGAGGCAGGCGGTCACGTCTGTGACGGGGCGGGCAATGGATCCACCGCAAGGTCGTGGCGGGTCAGGTGACCGATTGCGAATGCACAGGCGGCCAGCATTGCCGGACATATGGCCAGGACCAGGAAGCTCTTGACCACTGGCATTCCGCTGTTCAGTACATAAGCGCCCAGCAATGGGCCGAGGATCGAGCCGATCTTGGCGATCGAGGTGGCCCAGCCCGCGCCATTGGCGCGGATAGCGCTGGGGTAGAAGACCCCGGCGATACTGAGGATTCCATAGTGGGAGCCTTTGACGAACACGGCCCCGACCAGGCTCAGCATCAGGAACGCGGTGCCCTGCATGCCGGTGATGCCCAATACCAGCAGGAAAGGCAATGCCAGCAGCGGATAGATCATCACCATGTAAGGGCCGCGGGTATCGACGAAACGCATCATCGCCAAGCCCGCCATTGCGCCGCTGAACGAGGCGATCGAACTGACCCACGAAGCTGTCGCGCGGTCAAAGCCTGCGTACTGATAGACCAGTGGACTCCACGAGGCGAGAAAGTACATGGCCATGGAACTGGCGGAGTAGCCCAGCCAGATCATCGGGGTAACCCATTTCAGGCGGCCGATAAACAGCTGGCTGACCCGAAATTCCTTGCGGCCCAGATCCGGCTCGTCCAGTAGGACGAAGCGGTCGCCCGGTCGCACATCCAGGCTCGAATCCATACGCTTGAGCGTTGCCGTGATTTTTTCCGGGCCTTTGCGTTTGCTGGCCAGAAACCGCACCGATTCGGGCAGGGTGAAAAACAGGAGCACGCTGGCGGCCAGGGTCAGTACACCGCCGAACACGAACACGCCCTGCCAACCGATATGCGGCGCCAGCCAGACGGTGATCGGGCCGGCCATCGCGCTGCCCAGGCTAAATCCGACCATGATGATGGTCACCACCGTCGAGCGATAACGCTTGGGTACGAACTCAATGTTCAAGGCCCAGCACAACGGCAGCATGGCACCTAGGGCGAAGCCGTTGAGAAAGCGCAGGACCATCAGCGATTCATAGCTGTTGGCCAAGGCAAACAGCAAGGTCAACACGCCAAATGAGCAGGTGGAAAGAAGAATGGTGGGACGCCGCCCGATTCGGTCACCCAGGTAGCCGAAGAAGAATCCACCGAGCATCATTCCCAGCAGGCCGATGGAGAAAATCTCACCCAGCTGGATCTTGTCCAGACCGACCTCATCGGCAATGTAGGAGGCCGTGTGCGACAGCACCAGCAAATCGAAACCATCGAGGAAGGTGATCAGAACCGAGACCAGAATCACCACGTAGTTGAAGCGTGAAAGTTTGCGACCTTCTATGAGCGCCGCTACGTCCAGGGTGCGGGACTGTGACATGTGCGTTCTCCACTGCATTTTTTATTTTTGTTGGAGTGGCGCCCCCTATGGATGGTGGGCGCGTCGAACTGCTTTAAGCACTATTCCAGATTGAATGCCAGCCGCTCGCGCAATGCCGGGGCAGGTATATCACTCAACCTGCCATCGGGGCCCGCGAGGTCCAGCGCGTGGGCCGCAGCGGCCCCCATTGCGATACAGGGGCCCATCACCCGGACACTCGACAGCGCGGCCGCATCGGCGTCGATGCAGCGACCGGCCACGACCAGGTTATCGCTGCCTTGGGCAAGCATGCTGCGCAACGGCACACTGTGAACGTGATCGTCACCAAAGGGCTCCCACTGGTAACCGCTGGTATTGCCGTGCAATTCCACCGGCCAGGAGGTGCGAGCTACCGCATCCGGGAATATCGTTGCCGCCCGCACTTCGTCAGTCGTCAGATGGTGATGTCCGACGATCCAGCGGGTCTGGCGAATACCTGGCAGCGCGTACGCCCGTACCTTGGCCTTGCTGTAGGCCTCGGGGTATTCCGACTTGAGGAAGTTGATGACCTGGTCCACCTGCTGGCGTCCGGCGATCGCGACATGGGAAGCGGCCACCGGATCCAGAGGCGTTTCGATGTGAGTCATGTTGAAGGCTGCGGTGCCACGGCCGGGGAACTGAAAGAACAGTCCGTCGTCGCGTTCGATACCGTAGCTTTTGGCTTTTTGTTTGACCCGTTCGGTGAACTGCGCGCGGGTGGGCAAGTGCGCTTCATTGATATGCTCAAGGACGAACATCTGGGTGCCATAGATGGGTGTGTCTGGCTCGCGACAGGCAAGTCCGGCATTCCAGGCTAACGCCGCGTCTCCGCTGGCGTCGATAAAGCCGTTGGCCGCGACACGCACATCGCCGTAGCGGGTGGCCAGTTCCACTTCGCGGATTCGCGGACCTTCGCGCACGACATCGCGTAACACCGCACCGAGCACCACGGTGATCCCGGCGTCGAGCACTTTCTGGCCAATCCATCGACCCAAGGCAACTTCGTCGTAGTAAACAACAGTCGTCAGGGGGCCAATGGCCTGGTGCAAGTCCCCCGAGGCGCCCAGGTCACGCAGGATATCGTCGGCGATTCCGTGGGTCAGCAACCGGCGGTTCGGACCATTGGAGAACAACCCGCAGAAGGTCCCGATAATTGAGCCGACCGCCTGGCCGCCGAGCATCGGCAAGGCATCGAACAGCACTACGCGTTTGCCGAGCGCAGCGGCCTCCAGAGCGGCGGAAATACCGGAGATACCCGCGCCGGCAATGCATACGTCGGCCTGCAAGCGTTGAGCGGTGGGGGCGCTGGTACGGCGTACCGTGCGAATGACATGAGCCATAAAACTTCCTTTGAGATGTAAAAAGGGCAGCCGATCCCGAGCCCGATGACCAAGGGTCACGGGAGCGGTTGTTGCGGCTGGCAGATTCCGGTTACGACAGGTCTCGCCTTCGCTCCGACCCGGTCGGGTGTTGCGATACGAACTGATCGGTTTGCAGCTGACGCGGAGTCACTTCAACGGTCCCAGCGTCGGCGTCGACGCGAACCCAATCCCCGGTTTGAATCCGGCTCAACGGGTCTTCGGTGAAGTCGGTCATGGCGGGCGCATGGACGACCACGGCGCCAAGGCCCATTTTTGCGGTCATTTCGTTGAACAACATGGCGCCAGGGGCTACGCCGGCGAGACGGGCGATATGGAACTGCGAGGACCAGCCGGACGAACCTTTGGCGCCGGGAAACACCAGCACTTTGCCGGCGAAACTGATGCCCTTGAGTTCGTGACGGGTCTCGATGACGGTGCCGCTGCGCGGGTCGATACCGCCCCAGCCGGAGATGCGGTCCCGGGTCACCAGGGCCTCGCCTTCGAAACAGCCGCCGACGACCTTGCGGCCTTTGAGGGTGAAGGTTGTGCTCATCTCAATACTCCTTTCCAACGGCCCTCGATGGCGGCCTGGACGCAATCGGCGGTGCTACCGAACCACGCCTGGATACCCATGATCGCCGGCAGGTAGTGCGCCTGTTTGGCCGAATCGACTGCCGCCACCCGCGTGCCCGTGGGAAGTACCTTGCCAATGGCTGAGCAGGTATCGGTCATCAGATGCCCGCCGGCCTGTTCGATGATGCGGGTGTAGCCGGCGACGTCGGCCAGTTGTTTGATCGACGCCGCCGTAAATATCCAGAGCTCGGTATTCGGACTCAGGCGTTGGCCTTCCAGCAATTGGCAGACCTCCCAGATCTGTTCGAGGCTGTAGTGCGGGCAACCGAGCATCACGAAGTCAATCTCGTCATCGCGAGCGGTGATATTGACTTGCTCGTAGGCCCAGCGCCGTTCGGCCTCGCCGAAGCGCATTGCGGCCAGGGGAGGGGACGCGCCAAACGCCTGCTCGCTGGTTTGGGCTTCAGGCGTCACCCCAACCAGGTGATACATCTCCACCCCACCGCTGGAAGCCGCCGCCGCCCCGAAGTGCTTGAGGCGAGCCAGGTTGGGTTGGTGACTCACGCCTTGGATGACCGGGATGCGGTCCTGCACCTGCTCGCCGACCCAGTAGCCGAGCAATCCCCAGTCCGCCGTGGTACTCACGTCTATGTCCAGCTGGATCAGGTGGGTACCGCGACGGTTTTCCTCGATGTGCAGACCCCAATAGGGGATCTTGCCGGTCAGCATCGCCGCGCCCGTGCTTTCCCGGCCTTCGGCATTGGTGCGGGCACCGAGTACCGAGTTGATATAGATCACCGCAGAGGATTCCATCCATGCGCAGTGTTCGCCTTTTACCGGCACGTTGCCGACTTGATAGGGCGTACAGGTATTCAAGGGTTGTACCCCCAGACCGCTGCTGTAAGCCTGACCTGTTTCATAGATGCGGACCACGTCTGGCGAGATGCCTTGGCGTACAGCGTGCCGGGGGTCGATGCCTTGCTGCAGGTGGCTGCTCGGGACCTTGACCCGAGGAATCTTGACCAATTCGGCGCTGTCGAGGTTGAACTCGCTGAACACCGCATCCATGCCGCCATTTTGGTCTGCGTACTGACGCAGAAAGGGCGTGGTGGCTCCGATGGTACCGGCGACATTGCGCGTATCCACCAGACATTGAGCGTCCAGGGCTTCGCCATAGCGCACCAGCAACTCCATGGCTTTTTGCACCGCCGGACCTTGATCGCCAGCGAGCATGGCTTTTTCGTCGTCGCGCAACTTCATTGCGGTTGCTCCCCGGGATGGGTGATATCCAGTGGCTTTATCAACACCGCACCGTGTTCCATGGAGGACACATTGTGGCGGTATATATCCAGCCAGCCACCACCGAACTGGGGGGCCGCAGGTATCCAGCGGGCGCGTCGGGCTTGCATTTGTGTTTCGCTGATATTGGCGTCAAGGGTGTTGAGATCCAGGTCGATGTCGATGATGTCCCCGTCTTCCACCAGTGCGAGGGGGCCACCGACGGCTGCCTCAGGAGCCACCTCCGCCACGACCAGGCCTTTGCACACCAGCCCCGAGAGGTGACCGTCGGTCAGCATTGCCACGTGGTCACCCAGCCCGGCCCCGTCAATGGCGAACACTACCTTCGAGGCGCCACCGCCCATGGCGGGCCCGCCCTGTACACCTGCGCCCCGCATGACCACGACATGGCCGGGCTGAATGCGTCCATCCTGCAACGCTTGGATGGCATCGGCGGAGCGCTCGAAGCAGATCGCGGGGCCCTTGAACTGGCGTGGCTTGCGCGGGTCGATGCCGTATTTGACGATGCCGGCCTGCGGGGCAATGTTGCCGCGCAGCATCACGATGGCCGGTTGCGTGGCAAAGGGAGCGTGCAACGGGCGGATCACCTCGTCGTCACTGACGGTCACCCCCTGCAGGTTTTGCGTCAGGGTTTTGCCGGTGACGGTCAGCACGTCACCGTGCAACAAAGGTTCAAGGCGCTTGAGCAGCCCACGGCCACCCCCCGCTGCTTCCATTTGCTCAATGCTGTGTTCGCCCACTGGTCGTACGCCGACCAGCACCGGTATCTTTTTTCCCAGTTTCCTGAAGAGTTGGTACACGTCCACGTCAATGCCACCTTCAGCCGCCACCGCCTGCATATGTTTGATGGTGTTGACCGAGCCTCCCGCAGCGAGAATTGTCGCAACGGCGTTGGCAAAGGCAGCAGGCGTCAGGATGTCGCGAGGTTTGAGATCTTCCTCGATCATTTCCACAATGCGCTTGCCTGCCTGGTGAACGAAATCGAACATCTGCGGGCTATTTGCTGCAATAGGGGAGCTACCGGGCAAGGCCATGCCCAACGCTTCACATACCAGATGCATGGAGTTGGCGGTGCCCATGCCCGAACAGACCCCAGGCCCTCTGATGGCGTTGCGTGCCATGCCGGCCAGTTCCTCGACGGGCAGTTTGCCGGTGACCACGTGCATGGAGCTGATGAATACATCTTCGATATCGACGTGCTGGCCATTGTATTCGCCGCTTGGCTGATACCCGCACACTACGATCAACGTCGGGATGTTCAGCCGGGCAGCTGCCATCAACTGACCGGGTACTGTTTTGTCGCAAGAGGCCAGGCAGATCATGCCGTCGAGCTGAGCGCCTTCGACCGCGACTTCGATGTCATTGGTGATGAGGTCTCGGGCGGCGAGCATATAGGCGCCTCCCGCACCGGCACCGGTGATGAAGTCACTGGGCGCGGCCGTACGAATTTCGAAGGGCAGCGCACCGGCATCGCGTATCGATTGCTTGAGGCTGGCAGCGATACCATCCAGATGACTGAAGCAAATCGCCAGGTTCGAGGACGAGTTCACGATGGCGATTTTCGGTTTTTCCAGCTCGCTCTCCTCAATGCCCAAGGCGCGCCACTGGGCGGCGCGCACAGCCCACAAGTAGGATCCGTAGGGGAAATTACTGCGTAGCTTCTTGGGCATGATTCGCTCCGTTGTTTTTATTAGATGTCGATTCGGTTAATTACCTTAACGATCTTGTACCGAGTCTAGGCTTCGACCTAGAATCCGAAAACCTTATTTTACTTATAGATAAAATCCAAAATATGGATATCAAGGACGTCGATCTCAACCTGCTTAAAGTCTTCGATGCGCTGCGCAAAAAGCAAAGCGTGACCCTGGCCGGTGATCTCATGGGGCTTAGCCAGCCAGCCATGAGCTTCGCGTTGGCCAAGTTGCGCACGCTGTTCGATGACCCATTGTTCATTCGCACTTCACGTGGCATGCAACCTACGGCCAGGGCCCTGCAGATCGCTGAGCCGGTGCAACGGATTCTGGAGATGGTCAGCAGCGAGGTGTTGCCATCCACCGGTTTCATTGCCGAACACTCCGAGCGACAACTGGTGCTGTGCATGTCGGATATCGGCGAAATGGTGTTCCTGCCCAGGTTGATGCGGATGCTCGACAGTAAGGCGCCCCAGTTAAGAATCCGTACCCTGGCGTTGTCCTCGGAGCAGTTGGAGGAGGGGCTGGATGCCGGCGAGGTGGACGCGGCAATCGGCTATTTTCCGCGCTTGCTCAATACCTCGATCCGGCATCGCGCGTTGTATCGCCATTCGTTTGTCTGCATCGTTCGTCGTGATCATCCCACCATCGGTGACAGCATGAGCGCCGAGCAATACCAGAGCGCAATGCATGTCGCGGTCCAGCCTGACGGGCGTGGAATGAGTGGACTGGATCGTGAGCTGGCGAGCCACGGCATCACCCGTCGAGTGCGTTTCAGCCTGCCACGGTTTATGGGCGTGCCATTTCTGGTGGCCGAGTCCGACATGATCGCCACTGTACCCTTGGCAGTCGGACGCAGGTTTGCCGACATCACCGATGTGCGCCTGGTGCCGCTGCCTTGGGATATTTGCGGATACGACATTCACCTTTACTGGCATACGCGGTTCCATCATGACCCGGCGAACCGCTGGTTGCGACAATCCTTCATTGAATTGCTCGATGACTTTTCTCCCGCAGACCAGATACAGATTTAATAGGTATCGGAAATAGTTAATTGACATAACTAATATGGCCGGTTAGTTTTTTGCTCACCTTCAAGTGCGCAACAAGAGAGCAGAAGCCATGGAACACAGGGCGTGAGCAGTGCAGGGCAATATTCAGCCTTTGTCGATGTAGCAATTTTCGATGCGGTGCGCACCCCCTGGGTTGATCTTGGTGGTGCCCTGGCCCAGGTTTCGCCTATCGATCTTGGGATCAAGGTTGCTCGTGAGGTGCTGGCCCGGGCCGGCATCGATCCTATGGCCGTAGACAGCGTGCTGGCCGGCTCCATGGCCCAAGCCAGCTTTGACGCCTATTTGTTGCCGCGGCACATAGGGTTGTACAGCGGCGTGGCGCAAACGGTTCCTGCGCTGGGGGTACAGCGCATCTGCGCCACCGGCTTTGAGCTGCTGCGCCAGTCTGCTGAACAGTTGCGCGATGACGTTCAGTTAGCCTTGTGCGTGGCCAGTGAATCGATGTCACGCAATCCGATCGCCGCCTACACCCACCGGAACGGGTTTCGTCTCGGTAGCGAGGTGCAATTCAAGGATTTTCTCTGGGAAGCCCTGTACGACCCGGCCCCCGGGGTGGATATGATCGCCACCGCCGACAACCTGGCGCGACGCTATGATCTGTGTCGCGAGGCGGTGGACCGTTATGCGTGCGACAGTCATCAGCGAGCCTTGCAGGCCCAGCGCGCAGGTGCCTGGTGTGAGGAAATCGTCCCCATCGATAACCAGGTGTTCGAACTGGAAGGCTATCAGCCAAGGGGCATCAGCCTGCCGCGCGGCACCGGTATCGTCACCCAGGACAGCCATCCACGACCTACTGACTTCTCGGCTTTATCGCGCCTGCGGGCGTTACATGTGGGGGGTGTACAAACCGCCGGTAATAGCTGCGCAGTCGTCGATGGTGCGGCGGCGGCCCTGGTAGGACGAGGCTCGGCCTGCACGCGTGTGCCCCTGGCTCGCTTGCTGGCCAGCGCGGTGGTCGGTGTGGCCCCGGAGTTCATGGGCATCGGCCCGGCACCAGCGATCCGTCTGTTGTTGCAACGCAGCGGATTGAGCCTTGATGACATTGCCCGTTTCGAGATCAACGAAGCCCAGGCGGCCCAGGTACTGGCGGTCGCGCAGGAGTTGGAACTGGATCATACCCGGCTCAACGTCCAGGGGGGCTCTTTGGCCGTCGGGCATCCACTGGCTGCTACCGGCCTGCGGTTGGTCATGACCCTGGCCAGGCAGTTGCGCCAGCACAATCTGCGCTACGGGATAGCCGCAGCATGTGTCGGTGGTGGCCAGGGCATGGCGTTGTTGATCGAAAATCCGACCTGCCACACCTGAGTTTATGCCCGCCCGCAGTGGTGGGGCGGTCTGTTTTATATCCTGACGAGGTGACTTATGTGGAGCTACCAGGCGCCTCTGCGCGATATGCAATTTGTGTTTGAGCATTGGTTGCAGGCGCCCGCCACATGGCGTCGCTGTCAGGCGTTCGATGCGCTTGATCTGCCGTTGGCGATGCAGGTGCTGGAGGAGGCGGGGCGCTTCACTCAGAACGTGCTGGCCCCGTTGAACAGCAGTGGCGATCGTCAGGGTTGCCGTTGGAGGGCAGGCCATGTCAGTACCCCGGACGGCTTTGCCAGTGCCTATCAGGCCTACGTTGACGGTGGCTGGCCAGCGCTGGCTTGTGGCGAGGCGTTGGGTGGACAGGGGTTGCCGCAATTGCTCGATGCCGCGCTGCAAGAGATGCTCTATGCCAGCAACCATGCCTGGGCCATGTACACCGGCATCGTCTACGGTGCGTACCTGTGCCTCAAGAGCCATGGTGCTCCTTGGCTGCAAGAGCGCTATCTGCCCGAGATCGTCAGTGGCCTAACCCTGCCTACCATGTGTTTGACCGAGCCCCAGGCAGGCAGCGATGTCGGCCTGCTGCGCTGTCGCGCCGAGCCTGGCGTAGATGGCAGCTATCGCCTGCATGGTAACAAGCTGTTTATCTCCGGCGGCGAGCACGACCTTACGGAAAATATCCTGCACTTGGTCTTGGCACGCTTGCCCGATGCGCCGTCGGGCAGTCGCGGCATCTCTCTGTTTCTGGTGCCCAAGCGACTGGACGATGGCCAGGCCAACGGTGTGCGCTGCGACGGTCTTGAACACAAGATGGGTATCAAGGGAAGTGCCACTTGCTCCCTGGTGTTCGATGGCGCTCAAGGCTGGTTGATCGGCGAAGCCAATCAGGGCCTGGCGGCGATGTTCGTGATGATGAATTCGGCGCGCTTGCATGTCGGCCTGCAAGGCTTGGGGCATACCGAAGTGGCGTGGCAGAACGCGAGGAAATATGCCGCCGAGCGCTTGCAGATGCGCGCACCGCTGAGACCCGAAGGGGTGCAAGCGCAGGCTGCCGACCCGCTTCACTATCATCCGGCCATGCGCCGGGTGTTGCTGGAGTTGCGCGCTGCCAGCGAAGGCATGCGAGCCATCGGCTATTGGGCCGCCCATTTGCTGGATCAGGCCGAACATGCCGTGGATCCACAGACCCGACAGCATGCCAGTCAACTGGCGCAGCTGTTGACGCCGATCATCAAGGCGTTCTTTACCGAACAGGGTTTCCGCCAAGCCAGCAGCTCCTTGCAAGTGTTCGGCGGTTACGGCTATGTCACCGAGTTCGCCATTGAGCAGACCTTGCGTGACAGCCGCATTGCCATGATCTATGAGGGCAGCAACGAAATTCAGGCCAATGACCTGCTGCTGCGCAAGGTGCTGGGAGACCATGGCCAGGCGTTTGGCTTGCTGCTGGCGCAGCTGCGCGAAGAGGCGCGGCTGGGTGGCGACTGGGTTGAGTGCCAAGGGTTCGCCGCGGCCCTGGAAAATCTCTGCAACTCGCTGGCGGCTGTGGTCGAGGACGTGGTCGAACGGACACGAGAAGACCGCGAATACCCCTATCGAATCGCAGGGGATTTCCTCCAGTTGTGTGGCGTAACGCTGCTGGCCTTGTCCTGGGCGCGGGCAGCACGGGTCTCCAGGGCATTGCCTGAAACGGATCCGCTACGCGCCGGCAAGTTGCAAAGCGCGGGGTTCTTTTTTGACTACCTGCCGTCCAGGCTGGCACAGCATCTGGCTGCTATCGTGGATGCTCGGGCTACCCTGGCGTTTATCTGAGGGGCGAGGGCGGGGGTGTTCGCCCGAGCGCGGGTACTCAAACCCGGATAGGGTCAACCAACCGCTACGGCCAAGACAACTCAAACAGCAGGCCCGGCTCCGCGCGCTTTGCAGACAGCATCCAGCCATGGGCCCGGGCAATTTCCTGGCAGATCGTCAGGCCAAGCCCCGCGCCATGATCACGGCGATGTGGCCCACGCCAGAAGCGCGTGAACAGGTGCGGCAATTGCTCGCGATCAACGCCGGGGCCCCAATCGCGCACCCTGAGTGCGCCCGCGCTGACGTGCATCCTGACCTCAGTACCGCGGGGGGCGTGTTGAATGGCATTTTCCAGCAGGTTCTTGAGCAACGTGAAGAGCGCGCTTCGATCGGCCTGCCATTGGCCGCCTTCAGGCGTTTCGTCAACCAGAACAAGACGTACGTCGACGGCCTCGGCCATACGCTGCAGATAGCCGCAGGCTTCCCTGGCGACATCGGCTATTTCCACTGTGGCAAAACTGTAATTCTGAACCTCACTGGCTTCGGTCAGGAGCAGCAGTTGCTGGACTTGCCGTGTCATGTGCGCCACATCATCGAGCAGGGCATTGTGCGCGTGACTGTCTTGCATCAGTTCGATTTGCGCGCGAATCAGCGCCAGCGGTGTTTTCAACTCGTGCGCGGCGGTTGCAAGAAACTCCTGCTGGACACGATAACCTCGCTCCAGGCGCGCAAGCGCCTGGTTGAAGCTGGTGACCAGCGGCTCGACCTCGGACGGCACGGTTTTTACCTGCAACCGCGAGTGCAGGGAGCGAGGGGAGATGGCCGCCGCTGACTCCGACACTTCACGCAAGGGTTTGAGGGTGTAGCCCAACGTGAAATAAGCGCAGGCGCCGAAGACGAACAGCAGCACCAGGCTGAACAGCGCGATCCCGGCCCCCATGAATGGCAAGGCAAATCCCCCATGGAGCAAATCCATTAGCCTTTCGCTGGCGGCAAATTGCAGATACCAGGTCTTGCCTTGGTGCTCGACAGCCGCGGTGGCAGCGTACATGACGATGCCTTCACGTTCGAACTTGAATCTCGGTTGTTGCGATGGAGGATTCGATGCGACTGAAGACCAGAACGTCGCGTCGGTGGAGGTCAGGACCACATTGCCCGTTGAATCCAGCACGCGGTGGCCGATTTCCCGCCCCAGGCTATCGAAGGTCCAGACTCGGTCACCCTCGCTGCTGTCGAAGCCGTTGGGCCGGCCAGTGGCATCGAACTGGAGCTTGCCGGCCAGTTCATGGGTGCGCTCGGCGACGTCGGTGGTCAATAAAATATCGCTCTTTGAGGTGACGAGCGCGAGCACCCCTAATGCAATCAGCAGAATACTCAACCCTACGCCGACCACGTAGGCGAGCAGCACCTTGAAGCTGATGCTATTGCGCCACGTCCTCTTGACGAAGGGCATAACCGAGACCTCTGAGGTTGATGATTCGTTGGCGGGAGCCGATGGTAAGCAGCTTGCGGCGGATCCGGTGAAGGGCCACATCCAGTGCGTTAGGCGTCACGGCTTCGCTCAAGCCCCAGCCTGCCGCTTCTATCGCGGCGCGACGCACGATTTCTCCTGGCTTTCGCAATAGCAACAGCATGATCTGCATTTCCGCCGGCGCGAGAGGAATGCTTTGGCCGGCACAACACATGATGCCGGTATCGGGTTGCAGGCTCAGGTCACCATGACTCGGCGCGAGTGGACGACAGTCCACGGGACGCCTTAGCAACGCCCGCACACGCGCGACCATCTCATCCATGGCGAATGGCTTGGGCAGATAATCATCTGCTCCAGCATCCAGGCCTGCGACACGGTCGTGCAGCGCGTCGCGCGCCGTGAGAACAAGGCAGGGCAAGCCAAGCCCGGCGTTGCGCAAGCGCTGCAACAAGACGAGCCCGTCGCCGTCCGGCAAGCCGCGATCAAGAATCAGCGCCTGGTAAGGGACCCGCCCGATAGCCGCCCACGCGCCATCGATGCGGTTGACCACATCGACGGCGATGCCGGCGCTCGCCAGGCCTTTGCACACCAGATGCGCCAATCGCTCGTGGTCTTCGACCAGCAGAATACGACTCATCAGAAGCGGTACAGGTAGCCGAAGAGCACGCTGTTTTCAGTAGAACGGTCTACCAGCGGGCTGTCCTTGATCTCATCGGCGAGGCGGGTGGCCTTGACGTCAAGGAACACGGAATGATGGTCATCGAACATATAGTTTCCACGAACGCCAAGTTCGGTATTGAGGCCGGATTTTCCATCATAGGCCGCTCGATCAATGCGAGCTTCACTTTCGCGAACACCAAAATAATAATCAACGTACTTTTGGTCCTGCCATATCGCCGCCACTCGTGGCGTGAGGGTGAGGTGTTCACCCCATTGCCAGGATCTCTCAAGACCCAGGGTGAAGCGCTGGCCCTTGCTGTTGCCCGATACGTCCGTCAGCCACTGGGCGCTGACATGGGCCAGAGGGTTGCGCCACTGCACCTTGGCGCCGGCCCAGAAGCCACCTTTACGATCACTCATGCCATCCAGGAAGCGGGCATCGTCGTCGTCATAACCACTGAAGTCGTATTCACCGACGATGCTCAGATCCAGTTGCTGGGAGTCGTCGAGAGTGAAACCCGGCAGCTTGATCTCGGCGGTAGGGCCGAATACTCGTACGTAGTCATTTTCAAAGTAGATCAATGGTATGGCCTGAGTTTCACGGTCGACGCCCTTGTACGGCTGCTGGCTGCTGACCGCCCCGATGCCAAGGCCCCAGGATGACGTCGACTCGGCGTTTGCCGACTCAGCGGCGAGCGCGACCATGGATGAGCACAGACCGAGCACCAAGGCTTGGGTGGTGGCAGTCAACCGGATCGCACTTGAAACGGTAGACAGGGGCGTGCAATGCATGGGGTTCTCCAGATCGATAGGATGAAAGCGACCCTATCGTCGAAAAGTTCTTCTTACTGGACACTTACCCATCAACCGACATCGATCCCTTCCTGGTAAGAGTCGCCAAGGATTCCCTATCCGATAGTGGGCACCGGTGCCCTGCAGCCCTTTGAATATGCTTGTCAGTCGATTCTGACAAGAATGTCAGCAAGCGGTCAGTTTGCGGATACCTTGATTGTCTAGACTGGTGGAGGGTAGCTACAGGCTACTTTGCAGGTCGTGTGCAAAAATTACCCAAACCTGGATCCCTGATTGCCCGGTTGTCCCGCTTCCCGAGAGGAGTTACCTGATGCGCTTGCTCATCGTCGAGGACGAAGAAAAGACGTCCTCCTATGTGCATCGTGGCCTGAGTGAGCTCGGCTACATTGTCGATGTGGCGAGTAACGGCATCGATGGGCTGCACTATGCGCTGGAAATGGACTATGACGTCGTGATCCTGGATGTCATGTTGCCGGGCAAGGACGGTTACAGCGTGCTGGAGGGTTTGCGCCAGCAGAAGAAAACCCCGGTCATCATGTTGTCGGCCAGGGGGACGGTGGATGATCGCGTTCGTGGGTTGCGCGAGGGCGCTGATGACTACCTTGGCAAACCTTTTTCCTTTGCCGAACTGGTCGCCCGCGTTCAGGCATTGATCCGTCGTCGCACCGCAGACACGGCTGACCTGACCCATCTGCGCATCGACGACCTGGAGGTCGACCTGCAAGCGCGCAAGGTGACCAGGGCCGGGCTGCGGCTGGATCTGACGGCCAAGGAGTTTTGTCTGTTGAGCCTTCTGGCGCGGCACCAGGGAGAGATTCTTTCCAAACTGATGATTGCCGAGCAGGTCTGGGACATGAATTTCGACAGTGACGCCAACGTGGTCGAGGTTGCGATCAAGCGCGTCCGGGCCAAGGTCGATGTGCCTTATTCGCGCAAACTGCTGCATACGCGACGTCTCCCCTGATTTGAGTAGCGCTCAGCTTTAGAGTCCAATCCCAGTAACCAGGAGATTGGACATGAAGAAGCGTTTCACTGAAGAGCAAATCATTGGCTTTCTACGCGAAGCCGAGGCTGGGCTGCCGATCAAGGAGCTGTGTCGTCGGCACGGCTTTTCAGAGGCCAGTTACTACCTCTGGCGCAGCAAGTTTGGCGGGATGAGCGTGTCGGATGCCAAGCGCCTGAAGGAGCTGGAAAGCGAAAATGCCCGGCTTAAGAAAATGCTCGCCGAGTCGATGCTGGAGATTGAAGTCACCCGCGAGGCGTTGCGAAAAAAGTGGTGAGCGCACCCTCGCGTCGAGAGCTGGTGCGCCACATGACGGCACGCGGCTTGAGTGAGCGCCGAGCGCTTCAGGTGATGCGCATGAGCGCCAGTGCTCTGCGCTACCAACCGAGGGCGGATCGCAACCAGAGCCTGCGCAAGCGCATTGTGGCCCTGGCTCATCGGCATCGCCGCTATGGCGCCGCGATGATCTATTTGAAGCTGCGCCAGGCTGGCGAGGTGGTCAACCACAAGCGGGTGGAGCGCCTGTATGCCGAAGCCCGCTTGCAGGTGAAAAGGCGTAAGCGCAAGAAGATTCCGATTGCAGATCGACAGCCGCTGGGCCGCCCGCGGGCCGCCAACCAGGTCTGGTCGATGGACTTTGTATTTGATCGCACGGCTGAAGGGCGTGTCATCAAGAGCCTGACCGTGGTGGATGATGCCACCCATGAGGCTGTAGCCATCGTGCCGGAAAGAGCGATTGGCGGGCTTTCGTTGACGCGCATCCTGGATCGTCTGGCCATGTCACGCGGACTGCCCAAAGCCATCCGCACGGACAATGGCAAGGAGTTCTGTGGCAGGGCCATGCTGACCTGGGCTCATCAGCGAGGTGTGCAGCTGTTCCTGATTGAGCCAGGTAAGCCCAATCAGAATGCCTACATCGAATCGTTTAACGGGCGCTTCCGTGATGAATGCCTGAACGAACACTGGTTCACCAGCCTGCCGCACGCCAAGGTAGTGATTGAGTCCTGGCGGAGGGAATACAACGAAGAGAGACCGAAGAAAGGGCTTGGTGGGTTAACCCCATCGGCCTATGCCGAGCAACTGGCCTCGAAAGCCGTTACATTGACCCAGGACTCTAAAGCCAGCTGCTACTGAAGACGGGGAGACGTCGTACGGTCCGGGGCATGGGCTATGTACTGGAAAGTCGTGAAGCCGATGCCAGTCAAGGCAGTACCCGGTGATGAAGGGGTCGATAGCCAAGCGGCTGGCATTGATGTTTGCGCTGGCGGTCTTGCTGATCATCTCTATCAGCGCGACGCTGCTGCGCTGCTCATTGAAGACATCGCTCGAAGATCAGATGCAAAACGAGTTGATCCTGCGCCATTCCGTACTTGATCCCGTGCTCACAAAATACGATTCACCGGCATTCTGGGTCGGTTTGCGTGAAAAGCTCGATGGCCTGACGCCCACGGATCAGCGGGTGCGTTATTGGGTCCTGGTTGACGACCCGGCCTACAGCTATGGCGGAGCGATGCCGGACGGCCAGGATTGGTCGAAGCGCCCGGATGGATTTTTCAGCATGGCGATACCTGAACGGGATCGTCCCATGGTGCTGCAAGTCAAGACTATCTCTGCCATGGGTAACCGCCCGGAGTTGCGCTTTATCGTGGGGCTCGATTCAACGCCGTTCATGAAGACCCTGGACCATTTCACCAAGACGCTGATCCTGACTTCGGCGCTGGGCATCGTACTGGTCGCGCTGCTGGGTTACTGGATCGCGCGTTTCGGCCTGGGGCCGGTCAGGCGCCTGAGCCGTCAGGCCAACAGCCTGCCGCCGGGTGATTCAAAGCAGCGACTGGACACCGAGGCACTGCCCGACGAGTTACAGGAACTGGCGGTGTCGTTCAACGGGGCCCTGGCTCGCCAGGAGGCCGCCTGGTGCCAGCTCGAAGGGTTCAATGCCAATGTCGCCCATGAGCTGCGAACGCCGCTGACCAACCTGATCGGGCAGACCCAGGTCGCGTTGGCCCACGGGCGTGATGTGGCTGAGCTTCAGGATCTGCTGCAATCGAATCTGGAAGAGCTTGAGCGCATGGGCACCATCGTCAATGACATGCTGTTCCTGGCGGGTGCCGAAAGCGGGCAGCGTGCGACCGAACTCAGTGATGTCTCGCTCTACGAGGAGGCGTCCAAGACGGTGGAATACCTGGAGCCCGTCTTGCACGACAAACAGTTGGACGTGGTGATCAAAGGCGACATGCGCGTATGCATCGACCGACGCCTTTTTCACCGCTCTTTGGCCAATCTGCTGCAAAACGCGGCGCGATACGCGGTGCCGCAGAGCACCATTACTGTAAGCCTGGAACGTCTTGGCGCGCAGGCCAAGGTAAGTGTTTCCAATGCGGGTGAGCCCATTGACGAGGTGCACCTGCAGCGCTTGTTCGAGCGTTTCTATCGCGCCGATGTCGCCCGGGCGCGAAGCGACGCACACCATGGCCTGGGGCTCTCCATTGTGCGAGCTGTGGCGTCCATGCACGGTGGCCGTGTGTTCGCCCACAGCAAGGATGGCTTCAATACCTTCGGATTCTCCCTGACCAGCCAGGCAGCCCGTTAGTCGCCGTCAACCGATGGCCGGCGTGGCTCGCCGGCGTTTGACATCTTCCTGTCAGTCAGCAGTCACCTTGACGTCAGTCACCTCCCCCTAGAGTGCTACGACCATCCCGGTAAAGGACAGTCGTGGAGTCCACTATGAACATTCAAAACGTGTCGATCGCCAGTCTTCTGGCATTCATCACTCTGAGCGGTTTGCCTCTGTTCGCCGAAGAGAAAGCGGATGTGCCTGCCTACGAATATGGCATGCCGCTGGATATCGCCAGGGTCATCCGCATTGAAGAACCGGAGTCGCGGGTGTGCGAGGTCGTGCGCGCAAAGATGACCTACGTGAATACACAAGGGGTCACAGAGCGCGTCAGCTTTCTGAAGCAGTCTGAGGTGTGCGTGCTCCAGTGACCGTTCGGCAGTGCTGGTTCTTCATCCAAATAGAGAGCTCAACCATGTGCATCAGAACAGCAGCAACCGAAACGGGCCTTTCAAATAACTTGAGCCGACTGGTGAAGCTGGCTCGAACACTGACCGTTGGCGCCGTGCTGCTAAGCGCGGTCAGTATCGATGCGTCCAGCCGCGTCGCGCCGAAACCGGACTGGTCGACCCGCGACATGCCTTCTCAGGAAGGTCGAATCGTCCTGATCACCGGCGGCACGAGCGGCATGGGGTACGAGGACGCACTGGCACTGGCCCGGGCCGGCGCCGACGTCATCATTGCTGCGCGCAACCCGGAGCGTGGCGCGCAGGCCATCGCGCAAATCAAAACATCCGTACCCGACGCCAAGGTGCAGTTCGAGGCCGTGGATCTGGCCAATCTTTCATCGGTGCGCAGCCTGGCCCAGCGTCTGAACCAGCGACTGCCGCGCCTGGATGTGTTGATCAATAATGCCGCCGTCATGGCGCCTCCTGAGCGGGGTACCTCCGCGGATGGCTTCGAGCTCCAGTTGGCGACCAACTACCTGGGGCACTTCGCACTGACCGGCCTGCTGGTGCCGTTGTTACGGCAAAGCCAGGACGCTCGCGTGGTGAGCCTTTCGAGCATCGCCGCGGCTCGCGGAACAATGAACTTCAACGACCTGCAGGCTGAGCAGCAGTACCAACCTTTGGCCGCCTACGCGCAGTCCAAGCTGGCCATCCTGCACTGGACCTTTGCCTTGCAGCAGCGCAGCGAGGCCGCAGGTTGGAACATTCGCAGCATCGCTGCGCATCCAGGCGTCGCCGTCACCGAGTTGGTCGCGCGTGGTCCGGGTCTGAACAGCGAGTTCGGCCAGCGATGGGCCAAGGATCGCGACGAATACCATTCAGCTGCCCAAGGGGCGCTGCCCACGCTGTATGCCGCCACCGCGCCTGAGGCGGTTGGCGGTGCCTACTACGGCCCCACCGGCGACGAGGAAAAGCGCGGCCCGTTGGGCTTCGCCAGGATGCCGCCGGCCGCCACCCATGAGGCGGATGCCGAACGGCTCTGGACCGTCTCCGAGCGACTGACCGGCGTCACCTACCGCTGATCATGCCTTGGGCACGGCAATCCGTTGCGTGCCCACTCTCTTGCCTGTTGTCGTCTTCCAGGAGTCTCCATGAGTGCGCCTTCCTACTTGCATCGACTGAGCCTTGCCGTGAACGCCCGTGATGATGAACTGCGTCCGGCGCTGTGCGGGTTCTTGTTGTTTCTCTGCCTCTTTACCGGCTACTTCATGCTGCGCCCGATACGTGAATCGATGGGCATCGCGGCGGGCGTGGAGAATCTGCAATGGCTGTTCACTGCCACGTTCCTGGTGATGCTGGCGGCCGTTCCGTTGTTTGCCTGGGTCAGTTCCCGGGTCCCGCGCCTGCGCCTCGTTGATTGGGTGTACGGCTTCTTCGGGATCAACTTGCTGATGTTCGTTGAATTGTTCGAGTTTCAATCGGACAGCGTCTGGCTCGCCCGTACTTTCTACGTATGGATATCGGTTTATAACCTTTTCGTGGTGTCCGTGGCCTGGAGCCTGATGGCGGATGTATTCGACAGTGAACAGGCCAAGCGGCTGTTTGCCTTCATCGCTGCCGGCGCCAGCATCGGCGGTCTGCTGGGGCCGGCCCTGAGCGCGGCGCTTATTGAGGCCATTGGTGCCTCGGGCTTGATGTTTCTGGCCGCGCTGTTGCTGGGTGTCACATTTGTATTGAAGCGGGCGCTGATGGGCTGGCGCGAAAAGGGCGGGGCTGGGCGGCCTGGTGCGGCACCGACGCAAAGCCCCGGGCAGCCACTGCAGGGCAATCCGTTCAGCGGTTTGACGGCGGTGCTCAGGTCACCCTACCTGTTGGGGATCGCCGGGTTCGTCGTGCTACTGGCGACGGTCACCACCTTTCTCTACTTCGAGCAGGCGCGCCTGGTGGCCGAACATTTTCCGAGTCGTGAGGCGCAGGTCCGGGTTTTCGGCACCATTGACTTCATCGTGCAGGCTGGCGCTCTGGTGTCTCAGCTGTTCATCACCGGGCGCATTGCGCCGAAGCTGGGGGTGCGTGCGTTACTGGCGATCGTGCCGCTGCTCATGTGCATCGGGTTCGTGGGTCTTGCGCTGGCCCCCGGCTTCGCACTGCTTGCCGCCCTGATGATCGTGCGGCGAATCGGTGAATACGCGTTCGTCCGGCCGGGCAGGGAAATGCTCTTCGCACCCTTGGATGCCGAGAGCAAGTACAAGGCCAAGAACTTCATCGACACCGTGGTTTATCGCGGCGGTGATGCGCTGAGCGGTTGGGCCAAGAGCCTGCTCGACATGCTGGGGCAGGGCACTGGCCTGGCGGCTCTGATCGGCGCGGGCTGCGCGCTGCTGTGGGCCTATCTGGGATGGCAATTGGGACAGCATGCCGATAACCAGCAGCAGGCACGGGGAGTGGGCGCCAGCGCCGTCGAAACATAACCCGGAGTACACAAAAGGCCACGCGGCGGGAGTGCGCGGGGTGGTTCATCATCGCATGAGTCCTGCCGGTCATCGCGTTCCCGGAATGCGCTGGAGATCAAAGTTTTATTCTGAAAAGTGTGCAGGCTCAGACGAACTTTCAGTGGTGTTGAACTTAATCGATAAAAGTATATTTCGGTCAGCGAATTAATGGAGGCGAATGCTCGGAAAGAATACCCGGCAACCCGTTGGGTAACGGGCCTATATTGATAATTTTTGTCCACTTGTCAACACGATTACAGCCCTTATTATTGCCTGACTGAGTGAATCGGAAGAGGGTTTTATGGGGCAGGTATTTGAAGGTTGCGTCAAAGTGATCGTTCCTTGTGGTTCATTAGGGGCGGGCGTTCGTGAAGAAGAAATTACTTATGGACTGGTGGCCGGTGCGCAAGCAATTGCCACGGACGCCGGTTCTACCGATAGCGGAGCAGCGTATCTCGCACTTGGAAAATCGAAGAATAACCGCGGGGCGGTAAAACGCGACTTGACGATATTAATGAAGGCGCAGGCCTGGTCCGGGGTGCCGATAATTGTCGGCACGGCAGGACAGGCCGGTGGCGATCTCAACCTGGACTGGACGCGCGATATAGTCCTGGAGGTTGCAGGAGAGTTGGGCGTCACACCAAAGATTGCGCTCATATATTGTGAACAGGACAGGGATACCGTTAAGCAACTGAACGCACAGGGGCGTATCAAACCGCTGCCGCCTCACGGTGAGCTCGATGACGCTACGGTGGACAGTTGTGAACACATTGTGGCGGCGCTGGGTGTAGAACCGTTCATTGCCGCGCTTGAAGCAGGCGCCGATATCATTTTGGCGGGTCGTTCGACCGACACGGCGGTCATTGCCTGTTATCCGATCTGGAAGGGCGCGCCCTGGGGGCCGTCCTGGCATGCCGGCAAAACGGGGGAGTGCGGTGTCCAGTGCGCCGTTAACCCGACATTGGGCTCGGGAATATTGCTCAGCGTTGATGCGCAGGGTTTCGACGTTGAGCCATTAAGTAAAGACAATCAGTGCACGCCCCATAGCGTCTCTGCACACATGCTTTATGAAAATAGCGACCCGTTTCGATTAGTGGAACCCGGCGGTATCCTGAACGTCGCACAAGCGCGCTACCAGAAGCTGAACGAGCGAGCCGTTCGTGTCGTAGGGTCTGAATGGGAGACGATGCCCTACACAATGAAGCTGGAGGGCGCCGCGGCCGGTCTCTATCAGACAATCATGTTAGTGGGTATCCAGGACCCTGATGTACTCAATGATATTGATGGGTTTCATGACCGCCTGCTGGAAGCCCTGTACACCCGGACCCGTCAATCCATCCCGCCGCAGGAGTTGGGAGAGTTTCATATCTCGCTGCGAATGTATGGCTGGAACGGCGTCACCGGCGTAAAACCCCCCGTTGGAACTTTGCCTCCGCCGGAAATAGGCATGCTATTTGTCGCCACAGCAGCGACTCAAGAAATGGCAAATACGATTGCCCAAGCATGCAATCCCTACTTTTTTCACTACCCCAGCGTAATGGGCAAGGAATTGCCTTCTTACGGCTTTGCTTTCACCCCGGCTGATATACCTCGCGGTCAGATTTATGAGTTCAAGTTAAATCACGTAGTGCAATTGGAGGACCCATTTGAGTTGGTGCGTATTCAATGGATCGATCTTTCCGAGTCAACGTTGGCTGTGAAGGAGTTGAGTTAATGGTTAAGTTGCGTGATGTATGCCGACATGTTCGATCCAAACAAGCCGGGCCGTTCTGGATTACCTTCGATATATTTTTTGACGGGCGTGAAAACTTTGAGCGTTACTCACAAAGTGCAGCACTTTCATCGGCGCAATTCGCAAGGCTCTATGGCACCGATCCGGCACGGGTGAAACATATTCCCGTTGCTGACCTGGAAATGGTCAAGATTTCCTACCCTCGCGCTACGCCGCAAGGCGGGATGGTGGAGCGCGACATGCATGCCGGCCAGCAATACGTACGTTTACTCGACGTCATTCTGGACTGAAAACCGCACGCGTCACCTGGCAACAGGTGATGCCGTCGCCGCCATCGGCGCAGACCCAACCCTGGTGCAGAACAGAGGCAACCATGAGCAATACGACTATTGCGCTGCAACTTGCAGAGTACGCGCATAAATTCAGGCATCAGCGACTGCCCGAAGAGATCATCGCGCTGGTGCGACAGCGCTTCATTGACAGTCTGGCGTGCATATTGGGGGCCTACGGAGCGGCGCCTGTGAATGCCGCTGTGTGTTATGCGGTTGCCAATCCCGCGCAGGGGGCCAGCGTGTTCGGAACAACTGTCCAAACGACGCCAGAGATAGCGGCGTTTGCCAATGGCGTGATGGTCCGTTTCCTGGACTACAACGATGGCTATATGGGGCTGGAGCCGGGCCATCCGAGTGACAATATTCCGGCCTGCCTGGCGCTAGCAGAGGCCGAGGGGGCCACCGGGGCAGAACTCATTTCGGCCATTGTGCTGGCCTATGAGATCCAGATGCGACTGCAGGACGCGGCCAGCCTGAACAAGCGCGGCTGGGACCACGTCAATTACATAAATGTGGCGATGGCCGCGGCGGCTTCCAGTCTGATGAAGCTGGATGTGGCGCAGACCGCACAGGCAATCAATATAGCGTTGAGCGCTCATCTGGCCATGCGCCAGGTTCGCAGTGGATCCCTGTCGGACTGGAAGGGCTGCTCGGCCGCAAACGCTGCACGTAATGCGATCTTCGCTGCCCAGTTATCGCGTCACGGCATGACAGGCCCGTCGCCGGTGTTCGAGGGGGACATGGGATTCTTTAAATTGGTCTCAGGCCCGTTCGACCTGGATACGGATCGTTTTGGTACGCCCGAGAATGGTGATTACGCTATACGGCGCTCCCTGACCAAGACCTTTCCCACCAACGGTGAGCTGCATACCGCGGTGTGGGCAGCCCTGGACATACGTGCCCGGATTGACGATCTCGATGATATCGCTTGCATCGTTGTCCAAACGTCCGAGTTCAACCGTCGAGTGTTGGCTGACACCCCTGAAAAATGGTTGCCCAAAACGCGGGAGACGGCGGATCACAGCTTGCCCTACAACGTGGCCCGGGCGCTGCTCGACGGTGACATCACCATAGACTCTTATTCGCCGGAAAAAATGGCTGATCCCATGGTGGTTGCCCTGATGGGCAAGATCAGCGTGGTGGAGGATGGCGCGCTCACCGCATTGTTTCCGCGTCATCTTGCCAACCGCGTCAGCGCCACGCTGGTGTCAGGCGAAATCGTCGTAAGCGAGATGATCAGCGGGCCGGGGTCCGTCGAAACACCGATGACCGATAGCGATTTTGAACGAAAATTCAGGAGGATGGGCTCACCTCATCTTGAAGAGTCGGCGCAGGCCAAGGTGCTTGGGTATGTGGCTGAACTTCAACACCAATCCGAATTCACATCGCTGTTTGCGGCCATGGTTGCTTCTGTCTAGTCACTGGCGAGGTGGGTCGCTCTTGGCAGAGTCCCCGTGTACCGAGCGCGGGGGCGAGCGTCATGATGCTGGTTGTATTGCTCGCTGGCGTGGGCTATCCAGCCGATCAATCTTCCGACACCCGCCAGTGCGATTTCCTGCCGATGCAACCCAAGCTTTCTACCGATGAAACTCACCAGGAGAATGAATTCCGGGGGGTATGCGACGAGTTCCGAGGCGACCGAAAAAGCTTTCTGCAGCTTGGCAAATTCGGGGTCGCCCTCGAAGGCAGCGGTCAACGCTTTCATCAGATTGGTAGCACGTGGGTCACTGACTGAGTGGACATTAGGTCCGAACCCGATGATGTGCCCCTCCTGACTGTACCGTTGCAATATCGGTTGGGTGGGATCGGTAGCTGTACAGATTTCCTCGATCATCCTGCTGGCGGCTTCGTTTCTGCCATAGGCGATCTTATGACCCCTGGCGGCCGCGAGTCCCGCGATCGCTGCGTAGTAGGGGGTGGCGCCGGTCGTGGCGGCAACGCGAACGCTGTGAGTGGCGTGGTCCAGTTCATGATCGACGCTGAGGATCAGAAGACGCCTGATCAGATCGGCGTGGGCTGGCGGGGCTGCGCAGGCCTGGGTAATGAATTCGTGCAAGGGTTGTGTGCTTGGTTGGGTCGCGCCCACGACCAACGCGGCAAACCATCTCACGACATCGGCGCCGGTGCGTGCATAGCTGTCGATGGAAAGATCGAAGGCTTTGGGGTTCTCCCTTTGAACCAGCGGGAAAAGTGCAATTGCCTTCTCCGGCGCTGACATGTGCTCATAGATCTTCAGCAGTTTGACGCTATCCTTCGGCGCGCGCGGCAGCGACGGTCCGAAGGCCGATGGCACCTGCCACATCAATCCGGCGACCTCCTCGACCGTGGCGTGGTCGGCGAGCTCGACGACGTCGTGCCCCCTGTAGAAGAGGCCGTCATCGGTGATCAATGTAATGGCGCTGTCCGATGACGACGAGCGCTTTGCAGCGTGCCCCGCGGGGCTTTTCACCAAGCGCTGGATGTCTTCGGCCCAATAGCGACGCTTGGGCGTGTTGGCGATCTTGACGGACCGAATGTTCTTCCGGCTGACGTAGGCATAAAGGGTTGGAAGGCTGACCCCCAGCATTCCAGCCGCTTCTTCTGCCGAAAGGTAAAGGTCTTCTTGATCAGGCATGACGGATCCGAACAGGTTGATGGGGGTTTGTACATATTCATTAAATATACCTGCCTTGCGTCAATGTCTACCAGGATATCCATTCCGTCGTGTTTTCAAAGGGAGTCAGCAATGGACGGTCTACACAGAGGGACCGACGGATGTGGGCATTGAAAGCCGACCAGCGTCCCTGAGATATCTTTTCACGAGCACGTTTGCCCCAGTATTTGCGGGATGTTGACGGAAAAAATCAAGATTTACAGGGTTTTCTCCCCTATGTAGATTCCTCGGGAGTGGCCGGTCGTTCACATTGATTTGCTACGACATTGATAAAAAAAACAAGAAAAGGTGATAGGCATGGCTTGGTTAGGTTTCGCAATGGTCATCACGTTTATGGCGTTGATCATCAGCAAGCGACTTTCTGCTGTGACAGCGCTCATCCTCATCCCGATTGCTTTCGGGCTGGCCAGCGGCGCAGGACCGGAGTTGGGCGGCATGGTGATGGAAGGCGTCCAGCAAGTGGCGCCAACGGCATTGATGTTGATGTTTGCAATCCTGTATTTCGCAATCATGTTCGACGCGGGGCTGTTCGAGCCCGCGGTTCGCCGGATTCTGCGTTATGTGGGAAATGATCCCCTTCGTGTGGTGCTCGGCACCGCTTTGCTGTCGTCGGTCATCTCCTTCGATGGGGATGGGGCAACGACGGTGCTGATCGTGACAACGGCGTTTTTGCCGCTCTACCTTCGCCTTGGGATTAACCCGCTCATCCTTGCACTGATGCTTCTGTTGACCAATACGGTCGTTAACATCATCCCTTGGGGTGGGCCGGTAGCGCGGGCTGCCAGCGCGCTGCATCTGGATGTCAGCGAGATATTCCTGGGCCTTGTACCCGCCATGTTTGCAGGTCTGGCCTACGCGTTTATCGTGGCAGTGTGGATAGGCCGCAAAGAGCGACGCCGTTTGGGGTGGACGCCCATGGCAAAGGACACTGTGTCTGAAGAGCTGCCTCTACCCCTTATCGAATCGGCCACGCAAAACCCCAGGCTGTTCTGGGTCAACCTGGCACTCACGGCCGCGCTGATGTACGCCATGGGTACAGGACTGGCACCGTTACCCCTGGTGATGATGGTGGGGTTTTCCCTGGCGTTGCTGATCAACTATCCACGTTTGGCGGAGCAGAAAGCGAGAATCGCCGCTCATTCCGACAGTGTGTTGACGGTCATTGCCCTGATATTCGCTTCAGGGGTCTTCACTGGCATTCTATCCGGCACGGGAATGGTCGATGGGATGTCGGCGCGGATCGTGCAGATGATTCCTGATGGCGGCGGGCAGTACTTCAGCATCATTACCGCCCTTGTCGCGCTGCCGCTTAATTTCCTGCTTTCCAATGACGCGTTCTTCTTTGGGATCTTGCCGGTGCTTGGCGCGGCGGGCGCGGAATATGGCATAGACCCGATGCACATCGCCCGCGCCTCGGTGCTTGGGCAACCGGTTCACGCATTAAGTCCACTCGTTGCCGCTGTTTATCTCATCAGCGGGATTATCCAGCGGGACATGGGCGAGATGCAAAGATATTGCTTGTTGTGGGCAATCGGCAGCAGCCTCACGCTCATAGCAACCGCCATCGTTACAAGAGCAATTATTTAAAGATCCACCTGTATCCCTGCACTGCTTGTTTAAAGCAGTGCCAGCTCACGCCTGCTCATTGAAAAAATAAAAATAATAATTGAGGTGATCATGAAATCGACTAAAGCCGTCGCAATGACATATCTCGCTACGCTGTTTGCATCGGGCAGTTGTTTTTCTGCGAGTATCAGCTATCCGGATAGATTTCAGCATGAAGGCAAGTTGAATGCTTATCTTCGATCCATGTACATCAATACGCGAATATCCAACGACCTGATTGAGGACAGCTTCGGCGGGTTTTCGACCGGCTCCGAATTAGGTGGGGTAGGGGTCGGCGCGATCCTGGATTACAACTCTAACTACTGGGGCGGCGTCGTAGGCTTTGATGCATCCTTGTACGGTGTGGCAATGATCGATTCCGAGCAGGACAGCCGCGACCTGTTTGATAATGACGATGGTTCTAACGGTGGCTTTGCAAAAGTCGGGCAAAGTTACTTGAAGTTGCGCCACGTCGGCGAGGGATGGAACGCAGACTCACAAATAGGCCGAGGTCGATTTGACGCGGGCACCCTGGTCAGCAATGACACGCGACTCGTGCCGGGTTCCTATCAGGGCGCGCGTGCCCATTTCAACTTGACTGACATGGGCATCGGGCCGCTGCCCGGAACGATGGCTTTCGAAGCGGCTTATATCGATCGAAGTTCTCCGCGGGACAGGCAGGCGTTCGGAAAGCTGCTAAGCCAGTCGGGTGAGGAAATAAGCAACGTCTACACCTATGGGGTCAACTACGATCTGAAGGCCGTTGAGTTGAGCTATGCCCGTGGTGTGTCAAAGGACTTCAATGAAAATACCCGTTATGGCTTGACCCTGCAGGCACCTATCGGTGAAACGGCAGGGATCATTTTAGACACTCAGTATTATCAGTTCCAAAAAGCGGGACGACTGTGGGAGCAAGATTGGTCCGCCGGTGACGCGGCCTATGATAAAGAGGCCACGTGGTTAAACGTCAACCTTGGCTTATTGCTCGATAAGTTGCGCCTGGGTGTTTCCTTCTCCGAGACACACGCCGAGCTGAGCAATGGCAACCTGGGCTATGCCTATTTCGACCACGCGGACAACGTGGACGGGAGAATGGATGCGTGGACCCGTTCCGGCAACGATTTCAACAATCATGGTGAAAGAACCTGGCAGGTAGGGGCGGAGTACGACCTGGGCGGTATTTCGCTGCTGGGGGCGTCATTGGACGGGTTTAAAGTCATGGCGCTCTATAAGCAGGGAAACTTTGACGCCGTGAACCCGTTCAGTGGTCAGAAGACGGATGTTTGGGAAAGGCAAAACGAATACCGCGTTTATTATCGATTCGATGACAAAGAGTACGCCGGCCTTTCCGTTGGTTTGATTTATCTCGATTACAGAATCGACCAGGATTTTGTTGCGCTTGTTTCCGCCCAACCCAATAACGTTGTCAATGGCTCAGAAGCCCGGGTGTACCTGGATTATGCGTTTTGAGTGGAGTGTGCTCATGGAATACGGGTTATTTAAACTATGTCGGGAGGTGCGCGATGCCTAAAACTCGTCATCGGGTTGTCGTCACACAACGTTTTTTTGATTCGGCGACCCTTGATTTTCTCAAGCATTGCGGTTGTGAAGTCATCATCGCAGAACTTGCGCCGGGAGTTGCCGACGGAAGTTTGAGTGAGCGGCAATTGATCGACCTCCTGATTGACGCTGACGGGTGGATTTTAGGGCACGCGAATGTGACGGCCAGCCTGCTCGGTTCGCTCCCTCGGCTCAAGGTGATCTCCCGCCGTGGCGTGGGGTATGAGCGCATTGATACGGTGGCGGTGGAAGCGGCCGGAAAGGTCGCAACGATCGCCGTCGGTGGAAATGATGCAAGTGTCGCTGACCATACGATTGCGCTGATGCTCGCGGTGTGTCGCAAGCTAAAACAATGTCAGGCGGGGCTGTCTGCCAACGACTGGAGCATTCCCTTGGGCGGTGACCTGTATCGCAAAACGGTCGGAATCGTCGGATTGGGCAGAATCGGCAAAGGCGTCTTGCTGCGCCTCGCCGGGTTCGAAGTCAAACCCCTGATTTATGCCCCTCGCCCAGACAGCTCACAAAAAGCCAACGGGGGGCAGAGCTGCTTCGTAGATCTGGAGACCCTGTTTCAGGAAAGTGACTTCATTACGCTTCATGCCCCCCTTAACCCGCAGACCCGGGGAATGATTGACAGCCGCGCTTTAAAGTCGATGAAAGCTGGCGCCGTGCTGATCAATACCGCCCGAGGTGGCCTGGTGCGCGACGCGGATCTGTTGAAAGCCCTGCAACAGGAAGACATCGCCGGGGCAGGACTCGATGTGTTCGAAAGCGAGTCCGACCCTTCACTGTCGGCAGTGACAGAGCAGCTCATCAAACTTCCCAACGTGGTCGTGACCCCCCATGCCGGCGCCTCTACGGTGGAAGGCTTGAATCGCACCAATTTAATTGCAGCCCAGTGTGTGGTGGCGGTCCTGGAAGGGCGGAGCCCGCCTGGGCACTGTGTCATCGCAGACGGCCGTCGACATACCGTTGCAAAGGAAAATACATGAACGTCAAGATCAAGGTGCTTACGCCAACGGGTGCAATCGGCACCGGATTCCCGAGAGATGCGTTTGAGAAGGCGCTTCTGGAATGTCCCGATGTGATTGCAATGGATGCGGGGTCCACCGACTCGGGTCCGCACTATCTCGGTACTGGCACGACGAAGTCTTCTGCTTCGATATTGCGCGCAGAGCTTCGGGTCTTCATGCAGGCCCGGGAAAAGCTGGGGATCCCGCTCATCATTGGCAGCTGCGGAACCTGTGGTTCCGACGCGGGTGTCGATTTGATGCGCGGGCTCTGTGAGGAGGTCGCGGCAGAGCTGGGGCAGACCGTACGTATCGCGGGCATCTACAGCGAGCAGCCAGCAAGTTCTGTGAAAACAGCACTTTTGGAGAAGCGGATCAAACCGCTGCAGCTTGATTTTATTGATGATGCCTTGGTGGATCGCTGTTCTCGAATAGTCGCGCTCATGGGCGTGGAACCCTTCATTCATGCGCTCCAGGAAGGCGCGGACATCATCCTGGCCGGTCGCTCCACGGACACCGCCGTCATGGCGTCGCTCCCGATCATGCGAGGGGGGCATCCAGGGGCCGCCTGGCACGCCGGGAAGATTCTAGAATGTGGCGCATCCTGTACCACCACACCCGCCCAGGCCGTGGTCATGGCAACCATTGACGAAACGGGATTCACCATCGAGGCGATTGGTGAGGGTGCCCGGCTTACGCCACGATCGGTGATGGCTCACATGCTCTATGAGAACAGCAATCCCTACGTGCTCGTCGAGCCGGGTGGTGTGCTGGATGTCGAGGGGGCTGTGTACACCGCGATCGACGAGCGAACGGTGCGGGTAGAAGGCTCGATCTGGAAACCCAGTGAAGACTACACCGTCAAGCTGGAAGGTGCGGCGCCTTGCGGGTTTCAATCGGTTGTCATGAGTATTGTCCGGGACACCGAGTACCTTGAGCGCTTCGATGAATGGCTCGCCTGTCTCGATTCGGTGATGCGCCAGCGAATAGAAAAACATCTGAATATCGGATCGGGCGACTACGACCTGCAGTTTCGCGCGATTGGCAAGAACGCGGCGTTGGGGGATTTTGAATCGCGATCCGCCACCCCAGTGGAAATAGGCGTCATGGCCCTGGCGACTTCCGCAACTGCCGAACGCACGAAAGACATCGTCGCTTTGCTCAATCCTTACCTGTTGCACTTCCCGTTGCCAGGTGACAAAGACCTGCCCACCCATGCGTTTCCATTCTCTCCAGCCTCGATGGACCGGGGAGTGGTTTATGAGTTCGTGCTCAGCCATGTGATGGTCGTGGCGAATCCGTTGGCACCTTTTCGATTTGACATGAAAACCATTGAGGCGGCGTGAGATGAATACCATGGAAGCACTCGGCTACGAAATCCGCTCCAAGAACGCCGGCCCCTTTTCTTTGACCATTGATGTGTTTTGTCAGGACTCGGATGTTTTTGCCCAGCTGGCGGGCGAACCGAAACTGCAAGCGCCGGCCATTGCTCAGCTCTTTCGCCGGACCGTCGAGTCGATCAGCGTGTTTCGGATCGATGCATTGAATGTGATCAAGATCAGCCTGCCGCGTCCCGTGGTGCAGGGGGCTCTGCAGGATCGTGATATGCACGGCGCGCAATGGGCCTTCATGGTGAGGGACGCGATCCTGGAATCCGAACAATGACCAGCGCCAGCCATTCATCAAGGCAGGCTCTTAATGGCGCCGTTGTTCAACGTGGCGGCAGACAACCGATAATCAGAGGTGGCGATGTCCAGGCTCGGTGAGAAGTGCGACAACCCGAAAGTGGGCGGTGAGGGGACAGACGTGGTGCTCGTCGATCCTAACGAGGTTCATCCAGACCTGGTCAGCGTCGCGGCGACGTTACGCGAGCTGGGTCTGCTTCCTGTCGTCGAAGGAGAGATTCAGAAGGTTCGCGCGCAGTTGCAACGAATCAGCGCATGGGCGTCGCGACCCAGTGTGCCTTTGTCCTGCGAGCGCATGTTGGAGTTTTCGGTCAATTGTCGGGTTGTTCCGTGCAAGCTGTATTGGCCGGAAGACGATGAGACGCCCTTGCTGCTGTTCTATTGTCACGGCGGCGGGTTTCGACACGGAGCACTCGCCGATTGGGACGCTCCTCTGCGCCAGTTGGTGCGTGACAGCGGCTTGGCGGTGTTGTCCATCGGCTATGCCCTCTCGCCGGAATACCGTTTTCCAGTGGCGTTTAACGAGGTGGTGTCGATAGTCAGCAGGGTCATCAACCTGGGGACAATCACTCATTGTCCTGTGCGGGGGTATGCCCTGGGTGGGGACTCGGCGGGCGCCAATCTGGCCCTGGGCGCCGCCCTTGCGCTGCGCGACGCTGGAATGGATGCGGTGCGACAGCTGATGCTGTACTACGGCTCCTATTCCCGAGGCGTTTCTTCCGATTCGTGGCAGAGACTCGGTGGGTATGGCGGGCAAAACTTGTCTGCCAAAACGATGAGCGCTTATTGGGCGAGCTACCTGGCCGAGGATGAAGATGACTGGCGGGTGCAGCCGATCACCGCTGATCTGGCTGGGCTCCCGCCTGTGCGCTTGATCGTCGGAAAACTTGATCCGTTGTACGACGAAAACTGTGAGCTGGCGGATAAGTTGCACGCTGCCGGTGTGGCGACGCACCTGGAAGTCCTTGCGAACATGACCCACGGGTTCCTGCGATTCAATGAAGTTGCACCTGTCGTACGGGATGTGATTTTCACCCAAGCCACTGCGTTGCGTCAGGCACTGGCGTAGTGCGCCGTCCGGCCAGTCATCCTGATCCTGAACACTGACTCTCGTGGCCTCCAGACCATTGTGCTGGGGCCTTCTTCATCATGAGGCGAACGCTAAATGCTGATTCTTCGAACCCTTGCTTCTTCACTTGTGACGCGGATCTGTCTTGGGAGCATCATGACCCTTGCGTTCAGCGCAATGGCTGCCGGTGAACTTCCGGTAGGGCGTGCCGCAGGTGATATGGAGCTTTCTGCGTTTTATCGCTGGCAGGACCCAATGCCCACTGTTCCCGGTGTTTTGCTGAGGAGCGAAACGCTCAAACCGCAGGAGCGGGTGCCAGCCGCAGCGCAAACCATACGCATGCTCTACAGTTCCACGGACCAGCGTTGGCACTCAGGCCAGGTGCCTGTCAGCGGCACCCTGTTCATGCCGAGCGGTCCTGCTCCGTCTGAAGGTTGGCCGCTCTTGGCCTGGGCCCACGGTACGCTGGGGATCGCCGACATATGCGCGCCCTCGTGGACCGGGTTCAGAGCGCGTGACGCTGCGTACATCAATCGTTGGCTGGAGCGCGGATTCGCCGTCGTGGCCACTGATTATCAAGGCCTGGGGGGGCCAGGGCCTCACCCTTATACGGTCTGGCAGGCCGAAGGCAGCTCTGTCCTGGATGCGGTCCGTGCTGCCCGCGCACTCAAGCCCGGTGTGATTGCCAACCGCACGATCCTGGCGGGGCAGTCCCAGGGGGGCGGCGCCGCTCTGGGCGCGTCGATACTCGCCGCCAGCTATGCACCTGAACTCAATATTCTCGGTGCGGTTATCACAGCGCCCAATAGCACATTCCCCGACGGGCCCATCGCGCTTGAGGCGCGCCATTCCAATACGATCTTCCTGTCGTTGGCCACTGGCGGGTTACGCGACAACGCGCCCCGAATAGACGACCTACTGACGCCTGAAGGGCTGCAGCTTCTCGACGTTGCCCGGCAAAGCTGTACGCGGGAAATTGCCCTCAAGTCGCGGGAGCTGAAAATCGGTTCGTTTTCGCAGTTGCTGACCATCAGTGCGCAAGCGTTGAGCGCACTGCGCACGCCCACGACCGATATGCCCCAGGCAACGATCGCTTTTCCATTGCTGATTGCCACCGGCCAGGCCGATGAGACCATCACCCCGGTACGACAGTACGCGGTGGCGGCGGCGCTGTGCGCGGCTGGAAACCAGGTCACCTGGCAAACCTATGAAGGATTGGGGCATGACGGGGTGATGCATGGCTCGTTGAATGAAGCGTTTGCTTTTGCACGCGCCCAACTCGAGGCGCAGGGCTATGATTCGAACTGCGCCACGATTCAGCGGCCTGGGGCGCCGGGTGAAAGGAATCCGAGCGCTCCATTCAACGATGATTGAACACGGGTGAATCCGTTGCTCATTTAACCGCCGTGCTTATCGACTGTCAGCCGATGCCGGTCGATAAGCGTCGCGCAGACGTCAGAATTCACGCCCCCATAGGCGGTCCAGTGAGTGACGACCGGCCCCCTTGAAGGCGATGTAAGTGAACAGAACGCCCATCAACACCGGGTATTCGATGCCACGGTCTATCCAGGGCCAGTTCGGGCCAAGGATGTAAGCGATCGCCGCCATCTGTATGGCCATCGCCACCGCCAACGGCCGGGTGGCCAATCCTAGCGCCAGCAGCAACCCACCCAAACCTTCAAGCCAGGCGACGAACAGGCCCAATAGCGCGGGGAATGGCAGATGCAGGACGTTTGCGATCAAGTGAATCGAACCCGCCATGGGATCCGCCATCGAGCCGTGTGAAGTTCCCAACAGCTTGGGCAAGCCATGGGTCACCATGATGATCCCCAGGCATAACCGGAGCATTGCATAGGCGAGAGGCTCGCCCCATTGATAAAAAATACCCAGGGCCGGGACGACCAGCTTCGAGGGCTGTTCAGCATTGGGAGCGTGAGATGTCGGTTTCATCTGAATGATGTCCTGGAGTCGTTTATCAAAAGGTTGATGAGGACAGTGTGGTGTCTTCCTGCCGATGGATAAATCGACGGGGCTGCCATGACCATTCACCTCCCATAAACAATCGGCCCACGCTGGACCTTGCACCGTCGTGAAAGTGATACTGATTGCTTCGATGGGGTGGATTAGTCAGGCATCGCGGGTAAGACTGTTCATCTCTCACCAATAAAAGGGCGTCACACGATGGACAAATTCGATGCCTTGCAACTGTTCATCCGCATCATCGAGCAAGGCAGTTTTACTCGTGCCGCCAACGGTCTGAATATCCCGCGAGCCACAGCTACGCTGGCCATCAAGGAGCTGGAGCGGCAGCTCGGTGCGCGTCTGCTCGAGCGTACAACCCGGCGGGTGCGGCCGACACTCGACGGCCAGGCCTTCTATGAGCGATGCAAGGCTGTGCTCGCAGATCTGGAGGACGCCGAGTCTTCACTCAGCACGGTCGTGGCGAATCCGCGCGGCACTTTGCGTCTGGATTTGCACGGGACCCATGCGACTCGGATCATCCTTCCGAACATCCAGGATTTTCATCGGCGCTATCCCCAAATCAACCTGGTCATCAGCTGCGGCGACCGGCTGGTGGATCTGGTGAGCGAAGGCGTCGATTGCGTGGTCCGTGCAGGTAACCCGCGTGATTCGTCGCTGGTGGCCAAGCGGCTGGCGTTGATGCCTGAAGTGGTCTGTGCCAGCCCCGGCTATCTGGCCGAACACGGCACGCCTATGTTTCCACAGCAGCTTGCTGAACATCAGGCCGTGGGCTTTTTTGCCAGCAATCACGACATACGTTACCCGTTCACCTTTGTCATTGACGGCCAAGTGGTCGAGCTGGAGCCGGGGGGCTGGATTTCAGTGAATGACGCCGAGTCATACTGCTGCTGTGCGTTGAACGGCTGCGGACTGATCCAGGTGCCGCGCTTTCGCGTGGAGCAATACCTGGCGTCAGGGGAGTTGGTCGAGGTCCTCGGTGGCTGGCCCAGTCCCGGACTCCCGGTTTCGGTGTTGTATCCCTATCACCGCCAGCTCTCTCCACGACTCAAGGTGTTTGTCGAGTGGGTGAGCGCCCTGTATGCCGAACGCTTTGGCCCGCTGACCTGAAGGCCTTCGCTTCATGTACTGCTCGATGGACGCAACGGCAGTTCGCGCAAGCGTTGACCCGTCAGGGCGAAGACCGCGTTGGCCACCGCCGCACCGATGGGGGGCGTTGCGGGTTCGCCTACACCGCCAGGGCTCTCGGTGCTGGGCAGCACATGCGCCTCGATCTGCGGCATTTCGTTGATGCGCAGCACCCGGTAATCGTGAAAGTTGGACTGTTGGATACGACCCTCCTTGATGCTCATCTGCCCGAACAGCGCTGCGCTGAGGCCGAAGACAATAGCGCTTTCCATCTGTGCCTTGATGTTGTCAGGGTTGACCGGGATGCCACAGTCGATCGCGCACACCACGCGATGAACGCGGATATTCCCACCTTCGATGGAAACCTCCACCGCTTGAGCACAGTAGCTGCCAAATGATTGATGCACGGCGAGGCCGTGGCCGCGTCCCGGTGCTGGCGTGCGCCCCCAACCGAAGCGTTCGGCGGCAAGGTTCAACACGCCCAGGTGCCGTGGGTCCGATTCAAGCAGCAGGCGGCGATACGCCAGTGGGTCCTGTCCGGCGGCGTGTGCCAGTTCATCCACCGCGCTCTCCATGACGAACGCATTGTGGCTGTGTCCAACGGAGCGCCAATACCACACCGGAATGTTTGACCGAGGGGAGTGCGCTTCGACCCGATAGGCCGGGCTGCGCATGATGTAGGGCGAGTCGCTCATGCCTTCGACAGACGTCGGGTGAACGCCCGGCGCATCCGGAAATATCGATTGCCCCGCCGTGGTTTGCGACCAGGCTACCGGTCGCCCGTCCGCCCCCAGGGCAACCCGCAGGCGTTGGGCGAAGGCTGCCCGGTAGTAACCGCCCTGCATATCATCCTCGCGGCTCCAGAGGGTTTTCACCGGCACTTTCACTGCCTTGGCAACTTCCACCGCTTCGGCGATGAAATCCTGCAACGCGCGCCTGCCAAAACCGCCGCCCAGGAACGTGGTGTGAATACGGATTTGCTCAGGGGCAAGACCGGTGATCTTTGCGGCGGTTCGTTGATTGAACGTTTGCATCTGGCTGCCGACCCAGATGTCGCAGCCATCGTCGCTGAGCTTCACGGTGCAGTTGAGTGGCTCCATTGTGGCGTGCGCGAGGTAGGGCACGGTGTACGCCATCTCGACTACCTTGCGGGCAGACTTCAGGGCTTGCTCCACCTCGCCGCGTTGCGTGACGACTTCACCCGGTGTGTGGGTCAGGGCGGTTAAATCCTGGCGTTGCTGGTCGCTGTCGAGGATGACGGTGCCGCTTGCAGCCTCCCATTGCACTTGCAGCGCATCGCGCCCGCGCTTGGCCGCCCAGTAGTGATCAGCGACGACCGCAATGCCGCTGGGGACCTGAACCACATGGCGTACGCCGGGCAGGGCCTTGGCCTGGGTCGCATCGAAGGCGCGGACGCTGCCGCCGAGCATCGGCGCCCGTGCAACCACGGCGCAGAGCAATCCTTCGAACTGGATGTCGATGCCATACTTCGCGCGACCGCTGATCTTTTCTGGCGAGTCCAGCCGTAGGGCGCCCTTGCCGATGAGCGTCCAGGCTGCCGGATCTTTCAGGGGCAGCGTCTCCGGATCCGGCACCGGGAGCGTGGCGGCCTGTTCGGCCAGTTCGCCATAGCGCAGACGGGTGTTGCCGGCGATGACCTCTCCATGTTCTGTGCGCAATGCGCTGGGTGCCTGGCCAAGACGAATGGCCGCTGCCTGGATCAACAGCGCCCGCGCCATTGCGCCCGCCCGGCGATAACGCTCGAACTCATCACGAATGCTGGAAGAGCCGACCGTGCCCTGAAACCCACGCCGCAGACTGGCATAGACGGCGGCGGCCGGCGCATGCTCGACCTTGAGTGTGCTCCACTCCGCGTCCAGTTCTTCGGCGATGAGCAGGGTCAGGGTGGTCCAGACCCCCTGACCCATCTCGGAATGAGCCAGGAAGATGGTGATGCTGTCATCCGCGGCTATGCGCAGAAATGCATTGGGCGCGAATTCGGCGGACTCTAGGTCTTGCGCCATCAGGCGTCTGCCAGCGGGCACCGTGAAACCGACAATCAGGCCAGTGCCGAGCACGGCGCCAGACTTAAGAAAACTGCGACGAGAAGAGACAATCATGGCATTCATTGCAGAGCACTCCCTGGCTGAAAGGTGGCTGAGAGGATGGGGTCAGGCTTTGCTCAGTTCGGCGGCCCGGTGGATTGCCAAACGAATGCGCTGGTACGTACCGCAACGACATAGATTGCCGGCCATGGCCTGATCGATGTCGGCGTCGGTGGGGGCAGGGTTGCTGGTCAGCAATGCAGCGGCGGCCATGATCTGACCGGACTGGCAATAGCCGCACTGGACCACATCCAGTTCGGTCCAGGCACGCTGAACCGGATGGCTGATATCGGCTGACAGCCCTTCGATAGTGGTGATTTTTTTACCGGCCAGGGCACCGACCGGCGTGATGCAACTGCGCTGGGGCGAGCCGTCGATATGCACGGTGCAGGCGCCACATAGGCCCATACCGCAACCGAACTTGGTGCCGGTCATGTTCATGAGGTCTCGAATGACCCATAACAGCGGCATATCGGCGGGCGCATCCACCTCCAGTTCGCGTTCATTGACCTGTAGCTTCATCGTTGACTCCCAGTCTGTGAAGAGAAGATCCGTGGCGACATTGAAGACACCGATGGCGACGGATACCGGCGCGCTCAAACCGGATCGATGATCGGCAATCACTCACCGGCTTTGTCGCCAATGGGGATCGAGAGGGAGCTTACAAGGCAGCTGCTCCGGCTATAAAGCCAGCAGATTTGAATGGTCTGTGCAGGGCGCAATAACAATATCGGCCGATTCTGGAGGGGGCGGTGAGGCGCTCGACTATCGGCGCGGTAGCCTCGGCCCGAGGCTACCGGCTTGGTATCTATTGAGCTTTTGCATAGCGTCGGTCGGACTTGCCGGCCTTGAGAATTGCCCCTGGCACCGGGTGACCGACCAGCGTTGGCAGGGTGGCCGCCACCGCCAGCAGTTTGTCCAGGTCGACACCGGTGTCCAGGCCCATGCGCTGGAACATGTGCACCAGATCCTCGCTGCAAATATTACCGCTGGCGCCAGGTGCATAGGGGCAGCCGCCCAGCCCTCCGAGCGAGGCATCGAAACGATCAATACCGGCGTCCAGTGCCGCCAGGGCATTGGCCAGTCCCATGCCTCGGGTGTTGTGAAAGTGTAGGGTAAACGGGGTCTGCGGCCAGCGCGCCAGGGCTTCACGGCAGATGCGCGCGACCTGCGCCGGATCGGCCATGCCAGTGGTGTCACACAAGGTCACGCCCTGCACGCCAATGTCCAGCAAGCGTTGGATCAGCCCGTGGACCCGCGCTTCGGCGACCTGGCCCTCGAACGGGCAGCCGAAGGCGGTCGACAACGAGGCATTGATGAACACGCCGCTACCCTGGCTGACGGCAATGATCTGGCGGAACTGCTCGAGCGATTGTTCGGCAGTCATGCGTAGGTTGGCCACGCCGTGGCTGTCGCTGGCCGACATCACCAGGTTGATCTCGTCAACCTCGCAGGCCAATGCCCGCTCACAGCCCTTCACATTGGGCACCAGCACGCTGTATTCCACCCCTGGCACGCGACGGATGCCGCGCATCACCGCTTCGGCATCGCGCAGGCTGGGAATCGCCTTGGGCGAGGTGAAGGAGGTGACTTCGATCTTCGCCAGGCCGGTTTGTGCCAGGCGATCGATCAGGGCGATCTTGTCTTCGCTGGGGATGAACTGGGCTTCGCTCTGGAAGCCGTCGCGGGTGACGACTTCCTGGATGTACAGGCGTTTGCTCATGGGGCGGTTCTCCGGGTAACGGTGAGGAGCGCAAGCTGTTTTGCAGGCGCGTCCTTGTTCAGATGATGCCGCGCTCGCGCAGGCCGCGGACCTGTTCGCCGCTCAGGCCCAGACCGGCCAGCAGGTCGTCGGTGTGCTCGCCCAATTGCGGGCCGCCAGCGCCGAGACGCCCTGGGGTGCGGCTGAGTTTGGGCAGTACACCCGGCACTTTCAGCGCGCCGGCGCTGGTCTGCACGGTCTCGATCATCTGGCGCGCGAGGTAGTGTGGGTCCTTGACGATATCGGCGGCGGTGTAGGGAAAGCCGGCCGGCACCAACGCCTGATTCAGTGCTTCCAGGACCTGGTCCCGGTCGCGTTGCCGGGTCCACTCGGCGATGGCCGCATCGATGCGCTCGGCGTGTTCGCCGCGTCCATCGTTATGCGCCAGGCGCGGGTCCTCGGCCAGATCCGGGCGGCCGATCAGGTGCATCAATCGTTTGTAGATACTGTCGCCATTGCCGGCAATCAGTACAAAATGCCCGTCGTTGCAGGGGTAGGAGTTGGACGGCGTGATACCCGGCAGGGCGCTGCCGGCGGGCTCGCGAATGTATCCGCAGGCGTCGTACTCCGGCACCAGGCTTTCCATCATCGCAAACACCGATTCGTACAGCGCCACGTCAATGAACTGGCCCATGCCGCTGTTCTGGCGCTCCTGCAAAGCGAGAAGCACGCCGATGACCCCATACAGGGAAGACAACGAATCGCCCAGGCTGATGCCGACCCGTACCGGTGCCTGACCCGGATAACCGGTGAGGTGACGCAGGCCGCCCATGGCCTCGCCGATGACACCGAAGCCGGGGCGGTCGCGATAGGGACCGGTCTGCCCGTAGCCGGAGATGCGCAGCATGATCAGGCGCGGGTTGATCTTCGACAGCGTGTCCCAGCCCAGTCCCCAACTTTCCAGGGTGCCGGGGCGAAAGTTCTCGACCAGTACATCGGCTTCGGCCACCAGCCGGCGAACAATCTCCTGACCTTCCGCTGCTTTCAGGTTGAGGGTCAACGACTGCTTGTTGCGTGACTGCACATGCCACCAGAGCGAGGTGCCGTCCTTGAGCTTGCGCCACTTGCGCAGCGGGTCACCAACACCCGGCGGCTCGATCTTGATCACCTGGGCACCAAACTCACCGAGCATCTTGCTGGCGAACGGGCCGGCGATCAGTTGGCCCATCTCCAGGACCTTCAGGCCTTGCAGCGCCATGCTGCTTGCGTGTTGTTCTGTCATGTCTGCACCTTTGGGTCGTGCGCTGTTCTTTGTCAGGCAGGATGGCTCAGGCCCATGGACTGAACAATTGATCAATGACCAAGCCAGGCTTCGTATCCTGCGAAGTACCACCTGTGAGAACCTTGAAACTGTTCTTCATCGTGCTGCACGTCGTGATACACGACTGACAGGAGGCCGCGCCTATGCGTCGTATCGATTTCGTCACCCTCAAGCTGTTTGTCGCCATCGCCGATGAGCGCAGCCTGACCAAGGCCGCCGAGCGCGAGCACCTGGCCCTGGCGGCGGTGAGCAAACGGGTCAGCGACCTGGAAAACCAGCTGGGAATCGCCTTGCTCTACCGCCAGCCCAAGGGCGTCGAACTGACGCCGGCCGGGCATGCGCTGCTGCATCACGCGCGCAATATGATGGACAACCTTGCGCAGATGAATGCCGACCTCAGCGAGTTCAGCGAGGGGGTCAAGGGGCATGTGCGCATTCATGCCAACACCTCGGCGGTGATCGAATTCTTGCCCGAGGACCTCAGTGCTTTTACCCGGTTGCACCCGCAGGTCAAAATCGATCTGGAAGAGCGGGTCAGCAGCGAAGCCATCCGTGCGGTGCACGAAGGGCTTACCGATATCGGCATCTTCGCCGGCCATGTGCCCGCCGACGAGCTGCAGGTGTTCAACTACCGCCACGATCGGTTGGTGCTGGTCACTCCACGCGCGCATCCGCTGGCCGAACGCAGCCGCATCAGCCTGCACGAAGCGGTCAGCTACGACTTCATCGGGTTGCAGCAGGACGCCTCGTTGCACGGCCTGTTGCAACAGGCAGCGCGTCATTTGGGCACGCCATTGCGCCTGCGTATCCAGGTGCGCAGCTTCGAAGCCATTTGCCGGATGATCCACACCGGCATGGGGATCGGCATCCTGCCGGAGCTTGCCGTGCGGACCTATCTGCCGGCGCTCGATGTGCAGGTCATTGCGCTGGACGATCCCTGGGCGCGTCGCGAGTTGAAGATTGCCGTGCGCAGCCTGGAAGCGCTGTCGATGACGGCACGCCAGATGCTCGAACACCTGATGAGCAGCGAACAACGGGAGGCTTCCATGGTCGAGCCTTCGTGAAAGCCGAAGGCAGCATTGTTCAAATATGAATTTCAGTGGCGTAGGGACGGGGGGTAGAGTCCAAACGGACTGAGGGGGATACGTCCCCAACGCTCGAACAAAAACAATAGGAGCTCACCATGAAGTATCCATCCGTGCGTCGTGGCCTGACCGGGGTGCTTGCCAGCTTTGCCCTGGTCGGTGCGTTGTCTGTCCAGGCCGCCGAGCCGATTCTGATCAAGTTCTCCCACATCACCGCCGACAGCACGCCCAAGGGGCAGGGCGCCCTGATGTTCAAGAAGTTGGTGGAGGAGCGCCTGCCGGGTAAAGTCGAAGTGCAGGTCTACTCCAATTCGTCGTTGTACGGCGATGGCAAGGAGATGGAAGCGTTGCTGCTGGGTGAGGTGCAGATGTTGGCGCCGGCACCCTCGAAACTGGAGCAGTACACCAAGCAATTGCAGTTGTTCGACTTGATGTTCCTGTTCGACGACGTGGCGGCAGCGCAGCGCTTTCAACAGTCGGACAAAGGCAAGGCGCTGCTCAGGTCAATGGAAGGCAAGGGCATCACCGGGCTGGCCTACTGGCTCAACGGTATGCGCCAGTTGACCGCGAACAAGCCGCTGGTCAAGCCAAGTGATGCCCGCGGGCAGAAGTTCCGCGTGCAGCCCTCTGACCTGCAGGCCGCGCAATACAGCGCATTGCGCGCAGTGCCGCGCAAGATGGCGTTCGCCGAGATCTACCAGGGCCTGCAGACGGGGGTGGTGAATGCTCAGGACAACCCCTGGTCGAACATCTATTCCCAGAAATACTATGAAGTGCAGAAGTACATGACCGAGTCCAACCATGCCATCGGCAACTACCTGCTGATCGCCAACACCAAATTCTGGAATGGTTTGCCGGCAGATGTACGCGATGAGCTGGAGCAGATCATCGATGAGGTCACTGTCGAAGTGAACAAGCAGGCCGAGGTGCTCAATCAGAAGGCCAAGCAGGGCATCATCGATTCGGGCAAGAGCGAGATCATCAGCCTGACCCCACAGCAACGTGATGCCTGGCGCAACGCCGTGCGTCCTGCCTGGAAAGCCTTCGAAACGCAGATCGGTACCGAACTGATCGAAGCGGCCCAGGCGGCCAACCAATCCAACTGAAGTTCCCCAGCCACGGTCGCCCGTTCGGGGTGGCCGAAGGCGTCTCTCGAAGTTTGCCTTGCTGCTGGTTCTGATCGTGATCACTGACATCCCGGCCATCTCCCTGGGGCTGCCGAACGGGTTGGGCATAAGCTGACGGGGGGCGGATCAGTAGATGCTATTCTTCGCAAAAAAGTGGAGCAGGCCGGGCAGTCATGACACCAGAAAACACATTTCGTGTTCAAACGCCTCTGCCGGAGGACCTTCGGGTCTTCCTGACCGTCATTCGCAAATCCAGCTTTGCCGGTGCCGCGGATGAGCTTGGGCTCTCGCCGGCCTTCGTGAGCAAACGGATTCGCGTGCTCGAGCAGACATTGCGCACGCGGCTTTTGCATCGCACCACTCGACGCATTGCGCTGACTGAAGCGGGAGAAAAAACCCAGCGCTGGGCGATTCGCTTTCTCGACGACATGGATGATTTCGTTGGTGAGCTCACCGAGATTCGCCAAGCCCCTCGTGGCCTGCTGCACATTTGCAGCAGCTTCGGTTTTGGGCGCAATCATGTTGCCCCTGCGATTGCAGAGTTGTCATCGATCTACCCGGAACTGGAGGTGCGGCTGGATGTGTTCGACCGCGTGGTAGACATCGTTGCCGAAGGCTTTGATCTGGAGATCCGCGTGGGTGACGACTTGCCGGGCCATCACATCAGCCGCAAGCTGCTCAGTAACCACCGAGTGCTCTGTGCCACACCGGATTACCTGGAGCGGCGAGGGGTCCCGATCACTCTCAAGGATCTTGCTCATCATGATTGTCTGGTCCTGAAGGAGCGGAACAATCCATTCGGTGTGTGGCATTTGAATCAGGCCAACCGCGATGAGGTTGTACGGGTCAGCAGCAGATTGTCATCCAACAGCGGAGAAATCGTACTGCAATGGGCCTTGGCTGGGCGCGGGGTGCTTCTGCGGTCGTTGTGGGATGTTCAGCCACTGTTGGATCAAGGCAAGCTGGTCCGCGTGCTGCCCGATTACACCCAAAGCGCGAACGTCTGGGCGGTGTATCCGACCAGGCTGGCGGATTCGGCCAAACTTCGCGTGTGCGTGGAGTTTCTGGAGAGCTATTTGAAAAGGCTGCGGCTACCGGAGACGGCCCGCGCCTGACGGCAGTTCTGTCCGGCCCCGCAGGCCCGCAGGATGCAGGCCCTTGTTCGCTCGAGGCTCAGGCAAGCCAGGGGTTCAAACGATGGTGCAGTGCCTCGAAGTCGCGGATTCGTGACGTGTGCTCAAGCGTTGTACCAATCGCATCGAGACCTTCCAGCAGCGCTTTTTTACGCAAGGGGTCCATCTCGAACCCAATCATCTTTCCGCTCTGAAGGTGAATCTGCTGGGCATGCAGATCGATCGTGATCTGCGAGTTTTCAGGTGACCCAACGAGATGGCTGATCTCCTGCTGTTCTGACTCCTTCAACTGAATGAGCAGAACACCATTGCGCTGGCAGTTGTCGTAGAAAATACCAGCGAAACTCGTGCCGATCAGTGCGCGTATACCCAATTGCTTCAGCCCCCAGACCGCGTGCTCGCGGCTGGAACCACAACCGAAATTAGGTCCGGTGATCAGGAAACTGGCGTGATCCCAAGGGGCCTGATTGAGAATGAACGCCGGATTGGGGACGCCATCGGCCAGGAAACGCAAGTCAAAGAAGACCCCGCGGTCCAGCCCATTGCGATCGATGCCCTTGAGGAACTGCTTGGGCATGATGACGTCGGTGTCCACATTCGCGGCGGGCAGCGGTGCGGCGATACCGCGAACGATGGTGAATGGCTGCATTTCAGCTCTCCATGGACAGTTGACGAACGTCGGTGAGGTGGCCGCAAATCGCTGCGGCGGCGACCATCGCCGGGCTCATGAGGTGAGTTCTTGCTCCGGCGCCCTGACGGCCCTCGAAATTTCGGTTGGTACTGGAGGCACAGCGATCACCCGGCGACAGCACATCATCATTCATCGCCAGGCACATCGAGCAGCCGGACTGGCGCCATTCGAAGCCGGCATCCTTGAAGATCTGCGCCAGCCCCTCCGCTTGTGCCTGATCACGCACCAGCGTGGAACCCGGTACGATCATCGCGCGCACGCTCGCCGCTACTTTGCGACCCCGAACGATGCGCGCGACATCGCGCAGATCCTCGATGCGTGCGTTGGTACAGGAGCCGATAAAGGCGTGACTGATCGGCACCCCGGCCAGTCGGGTTCCCGGCTCAAGGCCCATGTAGCGCAGTGCACGCTGCAGGTCCTGCCTGCGGATCAGGTCGCTCTCCAGGCGCGGATCCGGTACGCACTCACCAATCGGCGCGGCCTGGTCAGGGCTGGTTCCCCAAGTCACCATCGGCTCCAACGCGCTGGCATCGAGTTCGACTTCCTTGTCGAAATGCGCTCCAGGGTCGGAATAAAGCGTTTTCCATTTCTCGACAGCCTGCTCCCATAGCGCCCCTTTCGGGGCTCGCGGTTTGTCTTTGAGGTAGGCGTACACCTTTTCGTCCGGCGCCATGAAAGCCCCACGGGCACCGGCCTCTACGGCCATGTTGCAGATGGTCATGCGCGCTTCGACGCTGAGGGACTCAATGGTGGGGCCGGAGAATTCGATGGCGTAGCCCGTCGCACCGGACGCACCGATGTCGCGGATCAAGGCCATGATGATGTCTTTGGAGGTGACGCCTACGCCCATCCGCCCGTGCACATTCACGCGCAGGGTCTTCAGACGTTTATAGACCAACGTCTGTGTGGCGAGCAGGTGTTCAATTTCCGAGGTGCCGATACCAAAACCAAAGGCGCCCAGCGCGCCATAGGTCGTTGTGTGGCTATCACCTGCGGCCACGACCATCCCGGGAAGAATGAAGCCTTGCTCAGGGGCAACCACGTGCTCAATGCCTTGTCGCTTGTCCAGGACATCGAACAACTCGATTCCGAAGTCTCGACAGTTCCGCTCGAAGTAAGAAACCTGAAGCGCGCCACCCGCATCCGGCATGGCCGCGACGCGATCAGGCGCGGTCGGGTTGACGTGATCGACCACGCACAACGTCGATGACGGGCGCCATACCGTTCTGTTCGCCTCTCTCAAGCCGCTGAAGGCCTGGGGGCTGGTGTATTCGTTGGCGACCTGGCGGTCGATGTAGAGCAACACATGGCCATGGTCGTCCAGCGTACAGACGGTGTGGGCATCTATATGCTTCTGGTAGAGCGTTCTGGGGCCTTTCATGACGGTTCTCGCGAGTGATCGGAAGGCGCGCCGGGAGGGCCTCACGATGCGCCGCGCTCAATGAGCAGTCATGCCAGCATAGGGAATGTGATTGCAGGTTCAATGGCTGAAAAGTCAATCATCGATTCACGATTCGTGTTTAATCCGCGCAGCGGTCAGCGATTCGGATAGCGCCCGGCCCACCGCGGTTGCTATCCGGTGCTGACAGGAAAAGACCGGCCCGGCCCCTTCAATCCAGATCCTCAGCCCGATGCCGCTCCGGCACTTGGCTCGCTTCATCACCCCACGTGCGGTTCACTCGTTGCCCCCGGATCACTGCCGGTCGATTGGCGATCTCCTCGGCCCAGCGTTGCACATGGGTATATTCGTGGGCAGCCAGGAACTCGGCAGCCGAGTACACGTTGTCGCGCACCAATTGACCATACCAGGGCCAGACCGCGATATCGGCGATGGTGTAGCTGTCTGCGGCCAGGTATTGGCTTTCGCCAAGACGGCGATTCAGGACGTCGAGCTGGCGTTTGGTTTCCATGGTGAAACGATTGATGGGGTATTCAAGTTTATCGGGCGCGTAAGCGTAGAAATGACCGAAGCCTCCACCCAGATAGGGGGCTGCGCCCATCTGCCAGAACAGCCAGTTCAGGGTTTCGGTGCGTCCGGCCGGGTCGGTGGGCAGGAAGGCGCCGAATTTTTCTGCCAGGTACAGCAGGATCGAACCGGACTCGAAAACCCGGATTGCAGGCTGTACGCTGCGATCAAGCAACGCCGGGATCTTCGAGTTCGGGTTGATCTGGACAAAGCCACTGGAGAACTGGTCGCCCTCGTTAATGCGAATCAGCCAGGCGTCATATTCGGCGCCGGTGTGCCCCAGCGCCAACAGCTCTTCCAGCAGGATGGTCACCTTCACGCCATTGGGCGTGGCCAGTGAATAGAGCTGCAGCGGATGTTCGCCCACTGGCAATACTTTTTCATGGGTCGGCCCGGCGATAGGGCGATTGATGTTGGCGAACTGGCCGCCAGACGGGGCGTTGTATTTCCAGACTCTGGGCGGTACATAGGGCGCTTTGCTCATGGGAGGGGCCTCATTGCCGACTTGCAGTGACCGCGTGAACCGCGGAAAAAAGCTCTGGCCCAAGCCTGCCATAGGAGGGTCAGCGTCAGCAAATCACCCCGCCTGCACGTACTGCATTAGGCTTACCCGCTAACGCTCTTCAGTCATGATCCGATCCACTTCGCCTGAAGCCTTGAGCTTCGCGAAAGCTTGTTGAGCCCGGGTGACGATTTCGTCTGGGGTGCTCAGGCTAAACGCCATGTGAACTCGGTGGGGTTGTTCATCCAGGGAAAAGACCTCCTCCAGAGTGGTGAAATCCACTTGGGCATCTTTGCTCATCAGGCGCGCAGTATTCTCGGGCATCGGCAGCAACTGAATCTGCTGATTCAACAGTTTCTGAAAGTTATCGTGGTTGTCCGCCGATACCACCAGCCGGGTAAAGCCTTTCTGCTGCAGGTAAACCTGCTTGGCGTCATTGCGCACCACGCCTATGGTGTACTGCTTGGCGTCTTCAAGGTTGTCAACGGCGATGCCGCCACGTCCACGCAGCTTGTAGAGCTTGGTCGTCGCCCGATGGATTTCACCCACCCACTTGAACATCTGCTCACGGGCCGGGGTGCGATCGAGCGGGAAGATCATCACATTGGGTTCATGCAGCGCTTTTTCGTAAGCGCGTGCCCATGGGTACAGCAACATGCGGTAATCGCTGATCCCTGCGCCTCTCAAGGTTTCGTCGGCTATTCGAGTGCCCGGGCCGACGAGCGCGCCTTCACGCAGGTAGGCGTATAACGAGTCTTCGGTCACGACTTCGATCGCCTCGGCGTGACTTTTCACGCTGATCAGGGCCAGGAGCAAGCAGGAGCAGAGCTTCAGACGGTAGTGCATACAGACCTCGCAGCACACGGTGGTTTTATAAAGCGACGCAATTGCGCCCCTGGCGTTTGGCCCGGTACAACGCCTGGTCGGCGCGTTGCAGCAGTTGATCGAAGTGATCCATGGTTTTGGTGTCCAGCTCGGCGACGCCGATGCTCAGGGTGACAAAAGGGGAAACCGCTGAGCCGCCATGGGGCAGTGCAAGTTCAGCCAGGCTTTCACGAAACCGCTGGGCTGCCTCGCATGCCTGGCTGGCGTTGATATTGGGCAATACCACGACAAACTCCTCACCCCCCAGGCGAGCAGTCAGTTCGCCGGAGCGGCCGAAGACACTGCGCAGGGTCCCGGCGATCTGTTTCAAGCACTCGTCCCCTTTGATATGGCCGTAGGTGTCGTTGTAGATCTTGAAGAAATCCACATCGCACATCAGCACGGCCAGCGGGGTGTTGTGGCGGATCGCACGGCGGAATTCGACATCCTTCAGTTCATCGAAGTAACGACGGTTGGCCAAGCCCGTCAAGGCATCGTGACGCGACAGCGCTTCGAGGGCCTGGTTGGCGGCCTTGAGTTCCGAAGTGCGCGCCTCGACCAGTTCGGCCAACTGGTCGCGACTGGCTGCAAGGGCCAGTTCGTCCGAGTGCTGGCGCTCCAGATGGGCGTGGAGGTTGTCTTGCAGTGCATTGACTTTGGATTCGAGCAGGCTCAACTCGTCCTGGCGCCGGACCGAACGTTGCAGCTTGAGGTGGGAGTTGAGTGTTTGTGGTGAGAGTTTCCCCAGATGCCGGGCGATATGGACAACGTGCACGGTCACCAGGCGGTTGAACATGGTCATGACCAGGCCGGCCAGCAGCAACGACTGGATCACCTGCGTGATGACGATGCTGCGGGCTTCGTCCCAGAGGCGTTCCCAAAGCAGGTTGTTATCGCCCTCGATGGTCAGTTCACCGACCTTTTCGTTGGCGCCGATGTAGGGCTGCGCGACGAGCTGGCGATGCAGCACCGGCGCCACGCTGGATGCATTGCTGGCATATCGATTGAACTCGATGATTTCTGGCGCCTGTCCGGGTCGCAGGATATTGAGTGCCACGCGTCCCACCGGCGCCGCATTCGCAACGCTGGTGATCTGCTTGTCCAACGATTCACGGTCCATTTCCCAAATGGCATGGGCCAGGGTGTTCTGGAACACCTGGTCGATCAGGACCAGCTCGGAATTCATCTGCGCCAGATTGTTTTCCCAGGCCTGCCAGGTACGCAGCGTGACCATCGCCAAGGTAAAGCACAGGCAGAACACCAGCGTGGCCAACACCAGACGCCGTCCCAGCGAGCTGAACGTCCTGGTTTTTGGCGGATGGATGGGGACAGTCCGAAAATCGTCGGCCATGTCATAACCACTTGCGCATGATGGCGTCGTAAACGCCATTACGGCGGATGGTCTCCAGGCCTGAGCGGAATTTCTCGACCGTCGCGGCCGGCGTCTTGCGACTGAACGCCATGCTCAAGCCATCCTGACTGCTCAATTCGGGAAGCGGCAGCGAGCGGATCAACACTTTATCCGGGTCTTCACCATTCTGGCGGGTCAGGTACAGCGCGTTGAGCTCGTTGGAAATCCATAGCTCCACGTGATCGACCTTGAGCTTGCGGTAGTTGTGTTCGTACTTGTTGCTCGACTGCAGGTCTTTACCAATGCGGAAACCCTTCGACACCAGGTATTGCTCACCCACGTCCTGATTGACGGTGGCAATCTGGTGACCGTGCGCATCGTCCAGCGAGTTGAGTTTTACCGGGCGCTCAGCCAGCGAATACATGTACCACTGGGTTGGGGCGATGGCCCCGACCCACTGGAAAAGTGATTCACGCGCAGGCGTTCGAACGATTGAATAGATCAACACGTTACTTTCATTGAGCGCCAGTTCGTAGGCCCGCGCCCAAGGCATGGGCTGGATGGACGCCTCTACGCCGACCTCCTTGAGCACCGCCTGGACCACCTCGGTGCTCATACCGGTCACTCGCCCGTTCTGCGTCATGTTATAGGGCGGCAGTTCTTCCGTAACGATGCGCAGCGCAGTCTCTGCGGCAGCGTTTGGCACGGCTGAGCTTGCAGCCAGGAACACCAGGACGCAGCTCATCAGCAGACGGTTAAACGGCAAAATCATCGAGAGTTACCCTATGCAACCAGCAGTGCCGGCGCGGCCTGGGGGCCGTTGACTTAATGTGTTATCGGCTGGGCCTATACGCGCTTGAGTGTCATCCGTCGAAACCGGGGAGCATTGAACCTGGGGCGGTCGGGCCAGACCCTGTGAAAAACTTGAGTGTGGCCTCTCTTGTTCCAGCTGTCGATTCGGCGACATTTAATGAACCCGGGTTTGTTCGGCCGTGTCAGTCGTTTGTCAGGAACGACAAATGATGGAGCCGCTGATGCGACCACTGTATTTCACCAGCCTGTCCTTCGCCGCGTTGCTGTGCGCGGCTTGCTCAAGCCAACCGCCCGCGACCTGGGGCTACATGGATGCCAAGGAACGGGCCAATCTGCCGCCCGACCAGGCATATCCCGAGTTGTTCGAAGCCGTGCAGAACAACCAACTGTTCACCGACCAGAAGCATTTCGTCGACGCACTGCCCACCCGCGACCCCTCGAAAATCCGTGCCGAATACCTGGCTCGTCGCGACAACAGCGACTTCGATCTCGAAACCTTCGTGAAGGACAACTTCATCGAGTCCGGCGCAGCGCAAAGCCCGGCACCGAAACCGGGCGCGCCCATTCAAGAGCACATCGACAGCCTTTGGCCCGTGTTAAGCCGTACCTATCGCCAAGTGCCGCCCTACAGCAGCCTGTTGCCCTTGCCACAACCCTATGTCGTTCCAGGCGGACGCTTTCGCGAGATGTACTACTGGGACTCCTACTTCACCATGCTCGGGCTTGAACAAAGCGGGGATCAGGCCCAGGTGCGCCAGATGACCGATAACTTTGCCTATATGATCGACACGTACGGGCACATTCCCAATGGCAATCGCACCTACTACCTGAGCCGCTCACAACCGCCATTCTTCGCTTACATGGTGCAGTTGCAGGCGCACATCGAAGGTGACCAGGCGTTTGGGCGTTACCTTCCACAACTGCAGAAGGAATACGCCTATTGGATGCAGGGCGCTGAGGGGCTCAAGCCGGGTGCCGCCGCGCAACACGTGGTCAAGCTCGCCGATGGCAGCGTGCTCAATCGCTATTGGGATGCCCGTTCGACGCCGCGACAGGAATCCTGGTTGCAAGATGTCAAAACCGCCGAACAGGCCTCGAACAGACCCAGGCAAGAGGTCTGGCGTGATCTGCGTGCCGGGGCGGAGAGTGGTTGGGACTTCAGTTCGCGCTGGCTTGGCGACGGCCAGAACCTGGCGAGCATACGCACCACGTCCATTGTGCCCGTGGACCTGAACAGCCTGCTCTATCACCTGGAGCGCACCATCGCCAAGGCGTGTGAAACCGTGCAAAACACGCCATGCGTCCAGGCCTATGGTCAGCGCGCGGACCGGCGGCAGCGTGCCATTGAGCAGCATTTGTGGAATGCCGATGCAGGGTTCTACGTGGACTACGACTGGCAGCAGCACCGTCAACGCCCGCAACTGACGGCCGCCACGCTGTTTCCTCTTTACACCGGCCTTGCCTCCGCGGACCACGCCAATCGCACGGCCGAGGCAGTCCGTGATGGTCTGCTGCGCCCTGGCGGCATTGCCACCACGCAGGTCAGCAATGGCCAGCAGTGGGACGAACCCAACGGTTGGGCACCGCTGCAGTGGGTGGCGGTTGAGGGGCTGGATCGCTATGGGCACACCGCGCTGGCGCAGCAGATTGGCACTCGCTTCCTGCAACAGGTACACAATCTTTACCGCAAGGAAGACAAGCTGGTAGAGAAGTACGACGTGTCCGGGCGGGGAGATGGCGGGGGAGGTGGCGAATATGAGTTGCAGGACGGTTTTGGCTGGACGAATGGCGTGACGCTGAAACTGTTGAGCAAATATGGCGCACGTTCCTCCGCAACGACTGTGGGTGAATGAGCTGGCGCTAAGAGCAAGGGGCAAACCTGGGCAGGACTTATCAGTTCCTGCCCAGGTGCCCGGCGCTGTTATCCGAGAATGGCGTTGAAGAGCAACAGGGTGAGCAGGGAGGTGAACCAGCCGATCGTGGTCGGAATCGACCAGGTCAGCATCTGATGCTTGGCGTTGGTGACCCCGAGCATGCGGTTGACTACCCAGAAATAGCTGTCGTTGAAGTAGCCAAAGACCATCGAGCCAATGGCCGCCGCCTGGGCGGCGAAGACCATGTTAACGTCGGGAATCGAGGCCAGGATCGGCGCCGAAATCGAGGCGCCAGTGATCATTGCCACGGTGCCGCTGCCCTGGATCAGGCGCACCAGGGACGCGATCACGAAGGGGATCAACACCGCCGGCAGGGGCAAGGTGGCGACCCATTCGCCCATGTACTGACCCGCACCGCTGTCGCGCAACACGGCACCCAATGCACCACCGGCACCGGTGACCAGCAGGATGATGCCGGCGCTTTCCACGCCTTTCTCCATGTGCGCGATGACTTCCTCACGCGGGCGCCGCGGCACCAGTCCATACAGTGCCGCCACCACCCCGAGGCCGACAGCGATGACCGGGTTGCCGACGAAAGCGATGGTCTGACCGAACAGGCTCTGGGTCAGGGTGCTGTCGCCGTTGAGTTTGCCGAGGGCGACGACCAGGGTGTTGGCGAAGATCAGCAGGATAGGCAGCACGATCGGCAGCATCGACAGCCACAGCGGCGGCAGTTCGGCCTCGCGGGCATCGGCGCGTTCGAGCACTTCACGATAGGCGGTGGCGGGTTCGACCGGAGTTTGGCCGCTTTGCGCGATCATCGCCTCGATGCGTGGGCCCATGAAGCGGGCGTAGGCCACCAGCACGAAGGTGCCGGGAATGGTGAATACCACGCCCCAGAAAATCATCAACCCCACGTCGATATTGAAAATCCCGGCAATCCCCAGTGGCCCTGGCGTCGGTGGAACCGCATGGTGGGTCAGCATCAGGCCGCTGGCCAGGGCAATACCCAGGGTCAGCATCGATTTGCCGCTGTTGCGCGCCAGTGCCCGGACCAACGGGTTGAGGATGACGAACGCCGAGTCGCAGAAGATCGGCACCGAGACGATGTAGCCGGTCACCATCATCGCCCACTCTTCGCGTTTGTTGCCCAGCCAGCGCACGAAGGTATAGGCCATCCGCTCGGCGGCGCCGGAGACTTCCAGCAGGCGGCCCATCATCACACCGAAACCGATGACCAGGCCGATGGTCGACAGCGTGGCACCGAAGCCGGTGGTGATGGATTTGACCAGCGCGTCGGGCGCCATGCCGCCACCCAGGCCGGCGATCGAGGCGGCGATGATCAGCGCCAGCAGGGCGTGGATGCGGGTCTTGAGAACCAGCACGATGAGGATGACGATGGCCAGGACCAGGCTCACCATCAGCTGTGGGCCGGCGATAGAAGTTGCGTCCATTGGGTAATCACTCTTGTTGTTATTGGATGGAACGACGGCACCGCACGGCGCCGCCTGGGTCAGTGATTCATGCTGTGCTGGTGCGCCCTTACCACGCTGTCGAAATCGGCATCACCGCGAAAGCCCAATTGCAGCGGCCGCTGGATGTCGAAGTCGCCGGGCCAACTGCAGACGATGCGCTGGATCCGCTCGTCCGGCTCAAAGCTGACCCGCGCGCGGGCCGCCTCGCCACCGACACGGGCGAGACTGTCGAGCATTTCGCTGACCCGCACGCTGATGCCGGGCAGGTTGAGGGTCCGCCGCAGGCCAAGCGCCTGGCCGTCCAGGCGCGCGGCATGGACCAGATTGTCGACCACGGTCTGCGGCGAAGACAGCCACATGCGGGTATCCAGTGGTACCGGACAGTTGCTCATCTCGCCGGCCAGGGGCTCGCGCAGGATGCCGCTGGCAAATGACGAGGCCGCTGCGTTGGGTTTGCCGGGGCGAACGGAAATGGTCGGGAGGCGACACACCCGGCCATCGATGAAGCCCTTGCGCGAGTAGTCATTGATCAGCAGTTCGGCCATGGCCTTCTGCGCGCCATAGGACGATTGCGGCAGCGGTGCGAGTTCTTCGGGCACCTGCTCGGGCATCGGCCCACCGAATACCGCCAGTGAGCTGGCGAACACGAAACGCGGTGCCTGGGCCTGTTGGCGGCAGGCTTCGAGCAGGGCGCGGGTCGCATCGAAATTGACCCGCATGCCAAGGTCGAAATCGGCTTCGGCCTGGCCACTGACGATCGCGGCCAGGTGATAGACCAGGCAGGTCTCTGGGCCGATCAGCGATTTGATAAAGGCCGGGTCGCAGATGTCGCCGGTGTGCGACACCACTCGAGGGTCATCGATGGGGCAGGGCGCCAGGTCGACCGAGACGAGGCTGGCGCCGGGGGGCAGCAAGTCACTCGCGGTGGGCGCCAGCAGCGCTTCGATCAGGCGGGCGCCGAGAAAGCCAGCGCCGCCAGTTACCAGGATCTTCATGTATTGCACTCCGCTTAAGGAGAATATTCGGGGCAGGGTGCCGAACGCCCCGTATTCTTGTTATTTGACGAACCAGGTGACAAGCAGTTGTCATGTTGTATGATGAATTTAACGTGGACGCAACCGTTGCGTGTTTTCTTCTTGCCCACAGCGGGTGGCAAGGCAGCGCGACGATTGCCGGGAGAATTTGAGTGGACAGTCTGAACGACGTTACCCCCAAGCTGGCCGAACGGCTGGCCAAACGCCTGAGTGCAGCGGTCCATGACGGCCAGTTGGCCGCCGGGAACCGCCTGCCCACCGAGCAGGCATTGTGCGAGCAGTACGGTGTCAGCCGCACGGTGGTGCGCGAAGCGATTTCGATGCTCAAGCGCGAAGGCATGCTCACTTCGCGTCAGGGCAGCGGCACCTTCGTCGTGCCCAATCCCAGTGTCGCGCTGCGCCTGTCTCCGCCCCAGGGCAACTTCGAGGCGGTGGTGGAAATCCTCGAATTGCGCAGCGCGCTGGAGATCAAGGCCGCCGAGCTGGCCGCGGCACGGCGCACCAATGCGCAACTGCGGGCGATGCAAAACGCCTTGGCCGAGCTTGACGAAGCGGTCGAGCGGGGTGAAGACGGCGTGCGCGAAGACCTCGCCTTCCACCGTTCGGTGGTGGCCGCCACCGGTAACCAGCACTTTCTCGAAACCATCGATTTTCTGCACCAGCTGCTGCAACAGGCGATCAGAGTGACCCGTCGCAACGAGGCGCGTAACGCCCAGTACATGTGTCAGGTCGATCAGGAGCACCACGCGCTGCTCGCCGCTATCGCCGCAGGTGACAGTGAGGCGGCACGTACCGCGGCCTCCTCGCATCTGCGCAACGCCGAAGTCCGCCTGCGCGAAGCGCGAAGCGAGGCCGACGCGTCCGGATAACAACCACAAGAGGATTCACCCGTGACAGCAATATCCAGTATTGGTGTGGTCGGCCTGGGCTCCATGGGCCTGGGCATGGCGCGCGCACTTTTGCGCGCTGGTCTGCCCGTATGGGGCTACGACATCCGCGAGGATGTGCGTCAGGCCTTCATCGCCGAAGGTGGCCAGCCGGTCAGTGCCCTGAGTGACAGCGCCGCGCTCAGCGACCTGCTCTTCATCGTGGTGGTCAACGCCGCGCAAACCGAGCAACTGCTGTTCGGCGAGCAGGGTATTGCTGCGCGGTTGCGTCCGGGTTCCGTGGTCATTGCCTGTGCAACCATCTCGGCGGCGGCTGCGCGGCGCATCAGTGGGCGCTTGGCCGAGCATCAAGTGCTGATGCTCGATGCGCCGATTTCAGGCGGGGCGGTGCGCGCCGAAGCGGGCGAGTTGACCATCATGGCCTCGGGGCCGGAGGCCGCCTTCGAACGGGCGCAAACGGCACTTGCCGCCGTCGCCGCCAAGGTCTACCGGCTGGGTGAAGAGGCCGGGCAAGGTTCGCAGATCAAGCTGGTCAACCAGTTGCTCGCCGGGGTCCACATTGCCGCGGCGGCCGAAGCCATGGCCTATGGCATTCGTCAGGGCTGCGATCCCGAGGCGCTCTACGAGGTGATCAGTCACAGCGCCGGTAATTCCTGGATGTTCGAAAACCGCGTGCCGCATCTGCTGGCGGGTGATTATCGACCGCGCTCGGCGGTGGATATTTTCGTCAAGGATCTGGGCCTGGTGCTCGACAGCGCCCAGGAGGCGGTCTTCCCGCTGCCGCTGACCGCTAGCGCCCACCAGATGTTCAAGCAAGCGTCGGCTTCCGGGCTGGGGCGCGAGGATGATATCGCCGTGGTGAAGATATTCCCCGGCATCAACTTGCCTGCCGCCGCCAACGAGGAGATTTGACCATGCCCCTGATCGGATGCATCGCCGATGACTTCACCGGAGCGACCGACCTTGCCAGCATGCTCGTGCGCGGCGGTGCTCGCACTGTGCAGACCATTGGTGTCCCGCACGGGCCCTTGGCGGTGGGTGAAGCCGACGCCCTGGTGGTGGCACTCAAATCGCGCAACCTGGCGCCCGATGAAGCCGTCGCTCAGTCGCTGCAGGCGCTGGAGTGGTTGCGCCAGCAGGGCTGCCGACAGTTCTACTTCAAGTATTGCTCGACGTTCGACTCCACCGCTGAGGGCAACATCGGCCCGGTCAGCGATGCGTTGCTTCAAGCCCTGGGCAGCGACTTCACCGTGGCCTGTCCGGCCTTTCCGGAAAACCGCCGCAGCGTGTTCAACGGCTACCTGTTCGCCAATGACGTGCTGCTCAACGAAAGCGGGATGCAGGACCATCCACTCACGCCCATGCGCGACGCCAACCTGCTGCGCGTGTTGCAGCCGCAGACACGCCACCCGGTCGGCCTGATCGACTACCGGACCCTGCGCGCCGGCGTCGAGGCGACCCGTCAGCGGATCGCCGCGTTGCGCGCCGAGGGCGTGGGCATCGCCATCAGCGACGCCATTGATAATGAAGATTTGCAGGTGCTCGGCGCGGCCTGTGCCGATCTGCCGTTGGTCACGGCCGGCTCGGGGCTGGCGCTGGGCATGGCCCAGGATTGGCAGGCCAGAGGGCTGTTGCAGGCCAACGGCGAAGCCAGCCGGCTGGAGGCGGGGTGGGGGCGCCAGGCGATTCTCAGCGGTAGCTGTTCGCGAGCGACCCTCGGCCAGATCGAGCAGGCGGCAGCGGTCTATCCTGCTTTCCGTCTTGAGGCCGCCGAGCTGATGGCCCGCGGTGATGCACTGGTGGCCGAGGCCCTGGCCTGGGCTGCCGGCCACCCGGGGCCGGTGCTGATCTATGCCAGCAGTCCAGCCGACGAGGTACGCCGGGTGCAACAACAGTTCGGCGCGCAGCAGGTCGGTGAACGCATTGAATCGGCGTTGGCGGCGATTGCCCGTGCGCTGGTCGAACAGCAGGGCGTGGGCCAACTGCTGGTGGCCGGTGGCGAAACCTCCGGCGCAGTGGTCGGCGCGCTGGGCATCGAAGGTTTGCGCATCGGGCCGAGCATCGACCCCGGCGTGCCCTGGACCCAGACGCTCGGCCAATCCGGTCGGCCGCTGACGCTGGCGCTCAAGTCCGGTAACTTCGGTAGCGCCGATTTCATGATCAAGGCCTGGGAGATGCTGGCATGACAGAAAGCCAATTGCGCGAAGAGATCGTCGAGATCGGCCGTTCCCTCTACCTTCGTGGGCTCAGCCCCGGCTCCTCCGGGAATATCAGCGTGCGTCTGGACGATGGCTGGCTGCTGACACCGACCAACGCCTGTCTCGGTCGCCTGGACCCGGCCGACATCGCCAAGCTCGACTGGCAAGGTAACCACCTGGCCGGCAAACCCGCCTCCAAGGAAGCGTTCCTGCACCGTGCCGTCTATGAAGGCCGTGAAGATTCCGGTGCCATCGTGCACTTGCATTGCACGCACTCGGCGGCGGTCTCGTGCCTGGATTGCCTGGACGCGACGTCGTGCCTGCCACCGCTGACACCCTATTTCGTCATGCGTGTGGGGCGCTTGCCGCTGATTCCGTACCACCGGCCCGGTGATCCGCGGCTGGGTGAGGCGATTCGCGGGCTGGTCGGACAGCACAGTTCGGTGTTGCTGGCCAATCACGGGCCGGTCGTTTCGGGCAAGAGCCTGGAGGCGGCCACCTATGCCATCGAAGAACTCGAAGAAACCGCCAAGCTCTACCTGTTGCTGCGCCAGCAGCCGGTACGGGCGTTGGACGACGAACAAATCGAAGAACTGCGCCAGACCTTCGGCGCCCAATGGTGACTGCAATGCCACGTTTCGCTGCCAACCTCAGCATGATGTTCAACGACGCACCTTTCCTGGATCGCTTCGGCCGAGCCGCCAAGGCCGGCTTCAAGGGCGTGGAATACCTGTTCCCTTATGAGTTCGCACCGGCCGAACTGGCCGGACGTTTGGCCGAGCACGGGCTTAGCCAAGTGCTGTTCAACCTGCCACCGGGGGATTTTGCCGCAGGCGAGCGCGGCATCGCGGCGTTGCCGGGGCGCGAGGCGGAATTTCGTGAAAGTGTCGACCGGGCCATCGAATACGCCCACGCCCTGGGCTGCCCCAAACTGCACGCAATGGCCGGACTGGTGAGTGACGAGAGCCAGCGCCCGCGCATGCGCGAGGTCTATCTGGAAAACCTGCGTTACGCCGCACGACGTTTGGCCGAGCACAAACTGACACTGTTGATCGAGCCGATCAACAGCCGCTCGATTCCGGGTTACTTCATCAATCGCCAGGCCGAGGGCCATGCGATCCTGGCCGAACTGGGCGAGCCGAATCTGCGTGTGCAACTGGACCTGTTCCATGCACAAATCATGGAAGGCGATCTGATTGCCGGTTTCCAGCGCTTCCAGGCCGGTGTCGGGCATATCCAGATTGCCGGCGTGCCGGATCGGCACGAACCGGACCTGGGAGAAGTGAACTACCCATACCTGTTCAAACTGCTCGACGAGGCCGGCTACGATGGCTGGATCGGCTGCGAGTACAACCCCCGCGGCCTGACCGAGGATGGCCTGGGCTGGTTTGCGCCTTGGCGCTGAGCTGAGAGGGGTAGGGCGTCCAGGCAGGGCGTGAGGGCATGCGATGAATACACCCTCTCGCCCCAGACGCCGGATAAGTCCCCTACGTACTCAGCAGAACGGCCTGGTCGTCATCTACCGGCAAGACAATATCGGGCTCGCCGGGTGTCAGGATGACCTTGCGGCAATCTTCCTGTTTTTTGTCGAATAGCTTGTAGCCCTCGGCGGCCTGTTCCAGGGACAAGCGATGGCTGATGATGACTTCAGGGCTAAGGCGACCGGTCTCGATATGGCCAAGCAGCTCGGGAAGGTATCGCTGCACGTGGGTCTGGCCCATTTTGAAGGTCAGGCCTTTGTCGAATGCGTCGCCGAACAGGAAGCCGTGGATGAAACCGGCATACACGCCCGGTACGCTTACGACCCCACCGCGCCTGACCGCCGCAATGCATTGGCGTAACGCCTTGCCGCTGCTGCCTTCGAGTTTAAGCGTAGCCAGCACTGTTTCGGTGGTGCTGCCTTTGGCTTCAAAACCCACGGCATCCACCACACCGTCCACGCCCCGCATGCCCTTGGTCTGGCGAATGATCGTGTCCGCCGGGTCGTCGTCTTCATCAAAATTGATGGGAATAACGCCATAGGTTTTCTGTGCATAGGCCAGACGGTAGGGGTGATGATCGACCATGAAGATCTGGTCGGCGCCCAACATCCGCGCGCAGGCGGCGCTCAGTAAACCGACCGGCCCGGCGCCATAGATGGCAATACTCGAGCCGTTGCCGATCCCGGCGTTGGTCACCGCTTGAAAGGCGGTTGGCAAGATGTCCGAGAGGAACAGCACCTTCTCGTCCGAGAGGGTTCCCGGCACTTTGAAAGGCCCGGTGTTGGCCTTTGGTACCCTTACATACTCAGCTTGTCCGCCAGGGATACCGCCGTACAAATGACTGAAACCGAACAGAGCTGCCCCGGGCGGGATTGCCTTCTTGTTCAGAATCGCGCCACGACCCGTGTTGGTCGTTTCGCAAGCGGCGAACAAATCCATCTGACAGAAGAAACAGCTGCCGCAGGCGATAACGAAAGGCACAACCACTCGATCGCCGGGTTGAACGGCGGTCACCGCTGAACCGGCTTCTTCAACGATTCCCATGAACTCATGGCCGAAGATGTCGCCATGTTCGACAGCGGGAATTTTTCCGCGATAAAGGTGCAGATCGGAACCACAAATCGCCGTTGCCGTGACACGCAGAATGATGTCGTCACTGTCCTCCAGGACCGGGTCGGGGACCGTGTCGACTTTCACACTGTGTGCACCGTGGTAAGTGAGTGCTCTCATGACTTCCTGCCTCTGGGTCGCGTGGTGATATAGGGCAGAGGCGGGAGGCTGGATGGAAGTTCAGAGCATTAGCGCGGGCACGTGACTGGCGGTCATCATCTACTCATGCACCGTCACCCGATTGCGCCCGGTTTTTTTGGACGTATACAACGCCTGGTCGGCCCGGGCGATCAGTTCGGCGTGGCCGGTCGAGGGCTGGCTCAGGTCTGCCACTCCAAGGCTGATGGTGAAACGGATGCTCTGGTCGTTGTACAGCACCTGCAGTTCTTCGACGGCCTTGCGCAGGCGCTCGGCGAACATCCGGGCACCGGTCTGGTCGGTGTCCGACAGCACCACGCCAAACTCCTCGCCGCCATAACGCCCGGCCACGTCGGAGTCGCGTACGTGTTCGTGCAGAAGCCTGGCGACCTGCTCGATGACCTTGTCCCCGGCCTGGTGGCCATAGGTGTCGTTGACCCGTTTGAAGTGGTCGATATCGAGCATCACCAGGCTCAAGGCATTGCCATAGCGCTGATGCCGCGCATAGGCAGCTTTCAGGTTCGCCTCCCAATGACCGCGGTTGTACAGCCCGGTCAGTCGATCGGTACTGGAGAGCTGCTGCAATTGCGCATTGGCGGCCTGTAGTTGATGCCGGTTGGTGGCGACGTCGGTGACGTCATAGATCACCAGGCAGATGTGACTGATCGTGTTGTCGGGCGAGCGCAGCGGTAACAGCGTGGTGTTCTGGTACATGAACTCTTCCTGGCCGGTGATCGGCTGGTAGCTCTTGAACCGCACCAGATAGGGACGCTGCTCCCAGACAGTGAACGCTGGGGTGCCCAGGGCAGCGACGCTTTCTACCTTGCGGCTGAACCACTGGCGATCGATTTCCGGGAACAGGCTGAAAAAATGCTGGTCGTGGGCGTCCTTTGGCTGCACCCCGGAGCGGTTCTCCATGAACGTGTTCCAGACCTGCACGCGGTAGTCGCGGTCCAGCACCACCACACCGACATCGATGCTCTGAACAATGGCCAGCAACCAGTGAAACTCGTTCAGATCAATGGAATCAGGCATGGCTCAGGTCATCAGGTAGGTGAGTTTTTGGGTCAGCCGCTCGATCGAGTCTTCCGTGAACAGTAACAATAGATCGAAACGAATATCGTGCCCTTCCAGGCTGTAGCTGATTTCCACCGCCAGGGTCTTTTTCCAGTGCTTGCGGTTGACTTGAATCAGCTCCTCGATGGCCGCGTGCTGGCCGAGAATCTGCGGATGCCCCTGAGAAAACACCACGTCGATCTGTTCGGCAATGCTGCTCAGGCAAGCGCCGATCAGAACACTGGAGAGGTCCAGCAGCATTTCCAGGTCCGAATAGTCGCTGCTTTGGCGTTGCATCAGTTGCGCTATGTCAGCAATTTCCGACTCGTGAAATATCAGCAGGGCTTCGCCGGCAATACCGCTGCCAATAAAGCCCTGGCAGATGGCGGTGAGTTGTTCAGAGCTACCGGCATCGTTCAGCGCCATGTGCAGCTCACCCACCTCAAGGATGTTCACGTTCGGTACCGGTAACTGCACAAACACACCCAGCACCTTGGCGATCAGGGCGGCGGCCTGGCCGATGGCAACGTTGACCGTCTCGCGAAACGCATCGTGAAAACTGATGGCCGTGTTCGTTGCCGGACGATTTTGCGGCGGCGTCTGGCCGGGTTTCGTCAGAAGGCCCAACTGGCTGAGCGTCTGGCGCAGTTCGTTTTCGTCGAAAGGTTTTTTCAGGAATGCCAATGCGCCCAGCTCAAGCACGCGGCGTACCGCCTGTTCCTGTACGTCACCGGAGATCACGATGACTTGCGTCTTCAAGCCTTCGGTGCGCAAGGCGCTCAACACCTGGTAACCATCCATCTCCGGCATGGTCAGGTCCAGCAGCACCACCTGGCCCAGCCCCTGGCGTATGGCGTCCATGGCCTGGCGACCATTGCTGGCCTCGGTGACCGAGACCGGCCAGTCCGCCGGCAGCGCCCGTAGCACCTGCTTACGGGCCATGTTGGAGTCGTCACATACCACTAAGGGAATCACTGACACTGGGGCGCCCATTTGAATTGAACGGCAGCCGAGGCCTTCAGGCAGGCCACGCATTGCATTGAACTAAAAACTGGACCAATAAGTCAGGCTAGTCAAATGCACTTCATCCATTTCGGGAGTCTGTCCAATGCGCAACTACACGGTGAATTACCTGTTCAACGACGCGCCTCGCACTCACGCGTTCGAGCTCAAGCAGCTTCAACTGCCCGTCCATGAAGCCGCGATGCACCTGCTCCAGCTGCATTTTGGAGATGCAGAGAACGGCCTGATCATGCCCACCGCGGATGCGACGCCTGCGCAGATCCTGGAGCAGGCCGAGCGGGTAGGGCTGACGCAAATCAGGGTTGTCGATCAACACATAATTGATTAATCAAAATAATCAGTTCTTTTAGTTTTTTGCTCGTGATCTGTGTTGAACCGTCCATGAAAAACATCCGCGCCGGGGTTCCGCCTTTGGTGGTCCGAACCGGATATTATCGGTATTTCCGGCTGTTTATGGGCTCTTAGCCTCGCGTCGGGATGTTTGTAAATTAAGAAACCTAGTGGTTTCCTTTCTGTTGTTTTTTGGCATACTCACCCAGCGAGTCGACACCAGATGTCTGCTTGAAATGGTATTTAGTGCTGTCTAATAACAATATAACCAGCAGGAACCCACGCCATGCACAGTCCCGATCACCACGCTACGCCAGTCGGCGCCGAACAACTCACTGCCACCCTCGCACGGATGAAACAGGCCCACTTGGTTGACGGACCGGCCAGCCTGGAGCTGCGCCGCGACCGCCTCGATCGGGCCATTGCGCTACTGCTGGACAATCGTGACGCCATCGTCGCAGCGGTGTCGGCGGACTTCGGCAATCGTAGCCGCGAGCAGACGCTGCTTTCCGATATCGGCGGTTCGGTGGCAAGCCTCAAGCATTGCCGTGAGCATCTGGCCGAGTGGATGCAAGCGCAATCGCATCCGTCACCCTTCCCCGGCAGCGAGGCGCGGGTCGAGTACCAGCCGTTGGGCGTGGTGGGCGTGATCAGCCCCTGGAATTTTCCCATCGTACTGGCGTTCGGGCCTCTGGCGAGCATCTTCGCCGCCGGTAACCGGGCCATGCTCAAACCCTCGGAACTGACCCCACGCACCTCGGCATTGATGGGCGAATTGATCGCCCGATATTTTGACGAGAATGAACTCACCACGGTGCTGGGCGATGCCGAAGTCGGCGCGCTGTTCAGTGCCCAGCCGTTCGATCACCTGATCTTTACCGGTGGTACGGCGGTGGCTCGGCACATCATGCGTGCAGCCTCGGACAATCTGGTGCCGGTGACCCTGGAGCTGGGGGGCAAGTCGCCCGTGCTGGTGTCCCGTAGCGCCGATCTGGCGACGGTGGTGCAGCGGGTCATGACCGTGAAGACCTTCAACGCCGGGCAAATCTGCCTGGCCCCGGATTACGTGCTGCTGCCGAAAGAATGCCTGGAAGACTTCGTCGCCGAGGCGGTGCGCTTCGTCGGTGCCATGTATCCCTCCTTGCACAGCAACCCGGACTACACCTCCATCATCAACCCACGCAATTTCGACCGCCTGCAGGGTTATCTGGCCGATGCTCGCGCCAAAGGGGCGCGGCTGATCGAGATCAACCCGGCGCAGGAAGACCTGGGCGATCGCCAGACCCGCAAGATCGCTCCGACGCTAGTGCTGGATGCCACTGAACAGATGCAGGTGCTGCGCGAGGAAATCTTCGGCCCGCTGTTGCCGATCAAGACCTATCGCGATTTCGCCACGGCGATTGACTACGTCAACGGTCAACCTCGGCCCCTTGCCGCTTATTACTTCGGCGAGGACGCCGGTGAGCGCCAGCAGGTGCTGGAGCGCACGACTTCGGGCGGTGTAGTGATCAATGATGTCATGAGCCATGTGGTGTTCGAGGCGCTGCCGTTTGGCGGGGTCGGTCACTCGGGGATGGGGGCGTATCACGGTGTCTACGGTTTCCGTACGTTCAGCCATGCCAAGGCGGTGGTGGTGCAGAGCCCGCTCGGTGAGTCCAACCTGGCAATGCGCGCGCCTTACGGCGCAATGATCCACGGTCTGCTGGATCAATTGCTGACTGCCCACTGAGTCTTCAGGAGTTTGATCATGAACGTGTTGTCGACTCTCAAGGCCAAGCTGCTGCGTGCCTTTGCCAAGCGCATGAAAGCCAAGTTCACCTATGACGCGGCGCAGTATCCGTTGCGCCTGTTCGAGGAGAAGCTCATCCCCACGGCGTGGGGCCCGGCACGGGCCTTGTTCTATTGGCCCCAGGCGCCGTCCAGCGAACCTTTGCCCGTGTACCTGAACCTGCATGGCGGCGGTTTTGTGGCCGGGGTGCCGGAGCATGACGACAGCTATTGCCGGCGGTTGGCCCACAACCTGGGTTGCCTGGTGGTCAATCTGGATTATGTCCTGGCCCCCGAGTTTCCCTTTCCCGCCGGCTTGCGACAGAGCTTCGCGGTGCTTGAGTGGCTGGCCGAACAGGCCGCGGCCCTGGGTATCGACCCACAACGCATCGCAGTCGGTGGGCACAGCGCCGGCGGTAACCTGGCCACCGGCGTGGCCAATCTGGCGCGGGAGCACCAACGGCTGCGGGTGGTGCATCAGGTCATCGACTATGCGGCCGTGGACTTAGCCGCGGATCCGGAACTCAAGCGCTCGACCTCTGACAAACCCTTGCTCGGCCCGGGCCTGATGCGCTTCTTCAATCGCTGTTACCTGAGCGATCCGGCGCATGCCCGCGACCCTCTGGCATCGCCGTTACTGGCGACGGTCGAGCAATTGCAGGGCATGCCCCCCGCGACGGTGATCACTGCCGAGTACGATATCCTGCTCGCCGAGGGGCAGGCCTACGCGCAGAAACTGCGTCAGGCCGGTGTGGCGGTGACCGAGAGAATGTTCACCGGGTGCGATCATATGTTCACTCACCTGGGACCGGATGCTTCGGCACAGCAGGCGTGGCAGCTTATCGAAGACTCCCTGCGCAAGGCGTTTGCGAGCAGGCTGCGTTAAGCTGGGCACCTTTGTGAAACCACCATCAGGACATGCGCACCATGCCGTTCAACAGGACCCGTAATGCCTGAAACCGTAATGCCTGAAACCACCGGGCTGCCCACCCGGCGCGGTCGTCCGCCGGTGCGCAGCCGTCAGGAGCAGATGACCTCGCTGTTGGATGCGGCGGCGCAGGCGCTTGGCAGCGGCAATTTTGCCAACGTCACCATGGATGCTATCGCCCGCGCCGCCGGGATCTCCAAGAAGACCCTGTACCTGTTGGTGCCGAGCAAGGAAGCGTTGCTCTCGCAACTGGTGGCCAGGGACTTGTCCACCCTTGAACTGCTGTTGGAAAGCGGTATTGATTGCGCCGAGGACCTGCTCAGCGAGTTGCGCATGTACCTGACGTTATGGGCGCGCCTGACCCTGTCGCCGTTGGCGTTGGGGCTCTACCTGTTGGCTGCCCAGGGACGCGAAACGGCGCCGGGCCTTGCCAGGATCTGGTATCAGGAAGGTGCCGCGCGCTGCCTGAGCTTGTTGCGCGGCTGGCTGGGCAAGGCCGCCGGCAAGGGATTGTTGTCACACGAAGATGTCGAGTCAGCGGTGGAGCTGATCGACTCGCTGTTGATTTCCCAGCCGCTCAAGCTGTTCACCCTGGGGGTCCAACAGGCCTGGTCCGACGAGCAGATCGAGCAGCGGGTCGAGGTGACCTTGGGCCTGTTCGGCCGCTGCTTTATCCATCGATCATCTACGCCATGAGATGCGCCTATTCGCTGGTCGAGCGACGCGACAGGCGATAGGACAACTGAGCACGGGTCAGACCCAGACGGCGGGCCGCTTCAGAGACGTTGCCTTTCACTTCGCCCAGGCAGTGGTCAATGATGGTGTCCTCGATCTCTTGCAACGACAGCCGGCTCGGATCCTTGCCGCCGAACAGTTCCAGACTCGCACCACTGCCGGTACTGGCTGCGGCGCTCGTTGCATGGCGGGCCGGCGGCGGGTCGTTGGGGCTCGCAGCCAGTTGGCCACGGGTGCCGATGGAGAACATGGGCTGGGCCAGGCGTTCACCGCTGGTAAACAAGTGCGCCAGGTCGATTGCGCCGCCGTCCGGGGCGCTGATCACGCCGCGCTCCACCAGGTTCTGTAGCTCGCGGATATTGCCCGGGAAGTCATAGGCCAGCAGCGTATCGGCCGTGCGCGGCGTGAAGCCGCTGATCTGCCGACCATGGCGCTGGGTGAAGCGATGCAGGAAGTGGGTCATCAGCAGCGGGATGTCTTCCTTGCGTTCGCGCAGCGGCGGCAGATGGATCGGAAATACATTCAAGCGAAAGAACAGATCTTCACGAAACTCGCCACGTTGCGCGGCGGCGCGGAGGTCGACGTTGGTCGCGGCGACCACCCGTACATCGACTTTCAACGTGCGGCTGCCACCGACTCGCTCGACTTCGCCCTCCTGCAAAGCGCGCAACAGCTTGCCCTGGGCCACCAGGCTGAGGGTGGCGATCTCGTCAAGGAACAGGGTGCCGCCATCGGCGCGCTCGAAGCGCCCGGCGCGCGATTGAGTGGCACCGGTGTAGGCACCGCGCTCGACGCCGAACAGCTCCGACTCCATCAGGTTTTCCGGTATGGCAGCGCAGTTGATGGCGACGAAGGGTTCATCGTGGCGCGGGCTGATGCGGTGCAGCATCCGCGCAAACATTTCCTTGCCAACGCCGGACTCGCCAGTGAACAGCACCGTTGCCTGGGTCGGCGCGACCCGTCGCAACATGTGGCAGGCGGCGTTGAAGGCCGAGGAAATCCCCACCATGTCGCTGTCTTGTGCGGGAGTCGGATCAACCAGCAAACTGGTCGGCAGGGCGCCTTTATCGCTGCGGCTATGGGCTGTCACGCTGCGTCCGCCGGTGCTGACGAAAGGTTCGGCGTTCAGGTCGGCCAGGTCCGCTTCGGCGTCGTCCCATTCCTCCGCGGGTTTTCCAATCAGCCGGCAAATGCTGGAACCGGTGGAACGGCATTCGACCTCGCGGTAGAGAATCAGCCGGCCGACCATCGCCGAGGTGTACCCGGTGGCATAGCCGGTCTGCATCCAGCAGGCCGGTTCGGTGCCGATGCCGTATTGGGCGATGTGCTCGTCGTCCTCGCTGGAGTGATGCCAGAGGAATTCGCCGTAATAGGTGCCCAGGTTCATGTCGAATTCGAAATGCACCGGCTCGACCTTCACCGCGCCTTCGATCGCATGAATGATCGGACCGGCGGCGAACAGCGCCAGGATGTCGGCCTCGGGGAAGCGCTCCTTGATCAGGGCGGCGTCCCGGGCGCCGCAATGGTAGCCGGTGCGCAACATGATGCCTCGGGCGCGGGCCAGGCCCATGCTTTCAATCAGTTCTCGGCGTAGCGCGCCGATGCCGCTGTTGTGGATCAGCAGCATGCGCGCGCCGTTCAACCAGATGCGGCCGTCGCCCGGACTGAACATCAGGCATTCAGTCAGGTCCTGCAGGGTAGGCGGCGCCCCTGGTGGCAACTGCTCGCTGGCACCCCGCACGGGTTTGTTTGGCGTTGCGCGAGAGAGTTCGGCCAGGGAAATCAGCTTGTTCGCCATCACAAATCCTTAAACGGGATAATCATAATCCGCATAGTGCAGCATGAAATTGCTGAAATCATCACTTTTTTCACACGCCTGAATCCCCCCTCCAGATACCCACATGCCTCTGTTTGCGCTGGATGCCGCGTGCTTGAGCGGTTGCCTTGCGATTACTCAGAGATGGCATATCGCTTGCTACAACTAGTTACCGAGATTAACTAATTCGGCAATAACAATATGGCTTGGCTGTCGCCGCCTTCGAGCAGGCAGTACAAGCAAGAATCGGGAAGCCCGTATGAAGTTGACCAACAAGAGGATAGTCGTGACCGGGGTTTCCTCGGGCATCGGCGCCGAAACCGCGAGGATCCTGCGTGCCCACGGGGCCATCGTCATCGGCATGGATCGCAATGAGCCCAACCTGAGCCTGGACGATTTCATCCAGGCTGATCTCAGCCACCCGGATGTCATCGATGCGGCCGTGCAGCAGTTGCCGCAGGCGCTCGACGGCCTGTGCAACATTGCAGGAGTCCCCGGTACCGCCGATCCGCAAGCGGTTGCCCAGGTCAATTACCTGGGGGTGCGCCATCTCTGTGGGGCAGTGCTACCGCGCATTGTTGCCGGAGGCAGCATCGTCAACGTCGCCTCGATTCTGGGTGCGCAATGGCCGCAGCGCCTGGACCTGCACAAGGCCCTGGCCGATACCCAAAGCTTTGCCCATGGCCAGGCCTGGCTGGCCGAGCATCCGGTGCCTCGGCAGAGCTGCTACCAGTATTTCAAAGAGGCCTTGATCGTCTGGAATTACCAGCAGTCCCAACCCTGGTTCCTGCAGACCTCTGTGCGCATGAACTGCGTGGCGCCGGGCCCGGTGTTCACGCCCATCCTGGGTGATTTCGTCAGCATGCTCGGTCAAGAGCGCGTCGAGGCTGACGCTCATCGTATGAAGCGCCCGGCCTACGCCGATGAAGTGGCGGCTGCCATCGCCTTTCTGTGTGCCGACGAATCGCGCTGGATCAATGGCGTCAATCTGCCGGTCGATGGTGGCCTGGCGTCCACCTACATCTGAACGAGGAGCCCTGGGCGAGTGACCACCGGCCGACTACGAGCGAACGGCCAGTTCAAAAAACATGCTTCCAACAACAAGAACAATGAGGAACACCATGCACAACTCTCGATGCTATCCAGGCTTCAAGCGTTCAGCCCTGGCACTCTCGGTCTGCCTGGCCGGCTGGGCCTCCCAGCCCCAGGCTGCGCAAATAGACGTGGGCGACAGTCAATGGCGCCTGCGCTGGGATAACACCCTCAAATACAGCCAGGCGTGGCGTCTGCAAGGGGCCGACGACAATCTGGTCAACGCGCCGACGGCGGGGGGCCTGTACCCCTCGATCCAGAGTCAGGGCGACAAGAATTTCAGCAGCGGCCTGGTCTCCAACCGCCTGGACCTGTTCAGTGAGATGGACCTGAGCCGGGAAAACTATGGCCTGCGCCTCAGCGGCGCAGCCTGGTACGACGATATCTACAACAAGAACACCGACAGCAGCGAGCAACGGCACTTTCTCGACGATACCCGCGAACTGCACGGGCGCGACGCCGAATTGCTCGATGCCTTCGTGTTTGTGCGGGGTGATGTCGGCGAGTCGAGCCAGGGCACCGTGCGGCTGGGCCGGCATAGCCTGATTTATGGCGAAAGCCTGTTCTACGGGGGCAACGGCATTGCCAATGCCCAGGGGCCGAGCGATATCGTCAAGCTGCTCAGCGTACCCGGCACCCAGTTCAAGGAAATCCTGCGTCCGGTCAATCAGGTGTCCGGGCAGTTGCAGATCAACCCGCAGTTGTCTGTGGGTGCCTACTATCAGTTCGAATGGGAGCGTTCCAACTTGCCGGGGGCGGGCAGCTACCTGAGTGACAACGATGGTATCGGCGAAGGTTCCGGCGACTGGACCCAGGTGTTTGGCAACACCACCGTGCATGCCTCCGATATCGAGGCCAGGAACTCCGGCCAAGGCGGCATGCAACTGCGCTACAAGCCCGAAGGCACCGAACTGGAACTGGGCTTCTACGCTGCCAAGTATCACGACAAGGCGCCGAGCGCGCTCTATGCCTATCTGGACGGTGCAGCGGCCGCGGCCACCGGGCTGCCGATCCTGGGGTCCTATCGCCAGGTTTACGCCGAAGACATCAAAACCCTCGGCGCCAGCTTCTCCACGGCTTATGGCCCGTTCAATTTCGCCGGCGAAACCTCGGTGCGCTGGGACGCACCGCTGGTGAGCAACCTGCAGGTGGTGACACCTGCCATGGCGGCGGACAACAACGGCGATGCGCTCTACGCCAAGGGCAAGACCGCCCACGTCAACCTCTCGACCATCTATCTGCTGTCGCCCGGCCCGCTGTGGGATGGTGGTTCGGTGCTCGCCGAACTGGCCTGGAACCGCACCCTCAGCGTCACCGACAACCGCGCGGCATTGGACGCCAACACCACCCGGGACGCCACGGCGCTGCGCGTGCTGGCCGAACCGGCTTATTTCCAGGTGGCCGACGGTCTCGACCTGAGCGTACCGATGGGTTTTGGCGTGATCCTCGATGGGCGCTCCTCAGCGGTCAGCAAGGCCGGGTTCGGCAATACCCACGCCGGCGACTGGAGTGTCGGCGTCAAAGCCACTTACCTGCAACGCTGGGACTTCGGCATCAACTACGTGAACTTCTTCGGCAAGAAGGAGGCAGGGCTGCGCGAGGACGGCAACTTCAGCTACGGGCAATCGCTGGCCGACCGTGACTTTGTCTCCATGTACGTGAAAACCACATTCTAATAAGAGGTTTCATTCGTTATGCACAGTAACCTTTCCTTGCGTATTTCGGCCTTGGCCATTGCCTTGCTCAGTGCCGGCCTGGTGCACGCGGCCGTTTCCCCGGAGCAGGCCGCACGCCTGAACTCGGACCTCACCCCCCTTGGCGCCGAGCGCGCCGGCAACAAAGACGGCAGCATTCCGGAATGGACAGGTGGCTACACCACAGCACCGGCCGGCTACAAGAATGGCGATAAACGCGCTGATCCGTTCGCCGCCGACAAGCCGCTGTACTCGGTCAGCGCGTCCAACATGGCGCAGTACGCCGACCAATTGGCCGAAGGCACCAAAGCCCTGTTGCAGAAGTATCCCGCTTACCGTCTGGACGTCTATCCCACCCGGCGCAGTGCCGCAGCGCCTCAGTGGGTGTATGACAACACCCTGAAAAACGCTACCCGCGCGAACCTTGAGGTGGCCACCGAAAAGGTCAGCGGCGCCTATGGCGGGATCCCATTTCCATTGCCGCAAAACGGCGCCGAGGTGCTGTGGAACTACCGCCTGTCCTGGCAAGGCGGAGACACCTTCTATTCGCCTTTTGATACCTGGCTGATGACCGCAGGCGGCAAGAAAATCCAGGCCACCCGCGCGCGCTTCTGGTACCAGCAACCCTACTACTTCAAAGACGGCAGCCTGGAAACCTTCGCAGGCAAGTTTCTGATTGGCAAACTGGCCACGGAGCAACCGTCCTCCAAGGCCGGCGAGGGTCTGATGACCCACTGGGACATGGACCCCGGCAAACGTGCCGCCTGGCAGTACCTGGTCGGCCAGCGCCGGGTGCGTCGTGCGCCGAACGTTGCCTACGATACGCCGGACTTCGTCACCTCGGGCGTCGGTTTCTTCGACGAGGCCTTCATGATCTTCGGTCCGACCGACCGCCACGACCTCAAGCTGGTTGGCAAGAAAGAGTTGCTGGTGCCCTACAACAACAACCGCGCGGCAGCAGCGAGCAGCGACGAGTTGCTCAAGCCAGGCTTCCTCAACCCGGATCTGGTGCGGTGGGAGAAGCATCGGGTGTGGGTCGTGAGCGCGACACTCAAGGATGGCAAACGTCATGTGGTGCCCAAGCGCACCTATTACGTGGACGAGGACTCGTGGCAAGTACTGCTGCTCGACGGCTATGACGCCCAAGGCAAGTTGGGGCGGCATAACTATTCGCTGACGTTGCTGGCGCCTGAAATGCCCGCGCTGACCGCTCAGATGATGTGGGGCAGCTACAACCTGGAGACCGGCGCCTACTTCCTGAACTCCTCGGCCAACGACCTGGATGTGCAGTACCAGAGCTATCCGCGTCCGCCGTCCGCGTTCTTCACCCCTGACGCCATGGCCAGCGACAGTATGCGCTAAGCAATTGTGCAAGGCGCCGGAGCCCAGGCATCGGCGCCTTGTGCGATCAGCGGTTGGATAATTCTTATGCGGCGGTTGGAGCGGACATGATCGGTAATTTTTCACTCATGCGGGCGCTACCGGTGGCCTTGCTGCTGGCTGCGTTATCAGTGTCAGGCTGGGCGACGGCCAGCCCGGGCATAGCACTACTCAACCAGCCGGCCTTGCAAAGTGCCAAGGCACCCCGTGCGGTGCTGCTGGCGGTAACCCGGGCGGGCGATCGGCTGGTGGCGGTCGGCGAACGCGGCATCGTGCTGCTCTCTGATGACTCGGGCCAGAGTTGGCGCCAGGCCCGCGTGCCGGTCAGCGTCAGCCTGACGGCGGTGCAGTTCGTGGATGCCGAACGGGGCTGGGCTGTCGGTCATCTGGGCGTGATTCTTCACAGCACCGACGGTGGCGAAACCTGGGTCAAGCAACTCGATGGTGTCGCAGCGGCGCACCTGGCGCTGGTTTCGGCTCAACAAGGCAACGACGCCAAGCGGCTCAAGGATGCCGAGTGGCTGGTCGCCGATGGCCCGGACAAGCCGTTTCTCGACCTGTATTTCAGCGACCGTCGCAACGGCTATGTGGTCGGCGCCTATGGCCTGATTCTGCGTACCGCTGACGGTGGCGACAGTTGGCAGCCGTGGATGCAGCAGGTGGATAACCCCGAGGGCCTCAACCTGTACGGCATTCGCCCGGCGGGCAGTGCGCTGTTCATCGTCGGCGAACGCGGTCTGCTGCTGCGTTCAACTGACAACGGGAGCCGCTTCGAGGCCCTCGATTCACCCTATGACGGCAGTTTTTTCGGTGTGCAGGGCAGTTCGGCCGGGGAGTTGCTGGCCTTCGGTCTGCGCGGCAATGCTTATTGGTCGGGCGACCAGGGTGTCAGTTGGCGGCGGATCGAGACGGGGCTGGAAGTGGCCTTGTCGGCCGGCACTCGCTCGCCTGATGGCGCGTTGATCCTGGCCAGCCAGGCCGGCGATCTGCTGCTCAGCCTCGATCGAGGCCGCAGCTTGCGGCACTTGAAAGGACCGACCGGCACCTCGCTCGCCGGGCTGGTGGCCGCCCCGGACGGCAGCTTGATTGGTGTCGGCCTCAGTGGCGTGACCCGCCTCAAGCATGACCTTTACTCGGCGCAACGTTGAAACACTTGCCAGAGCCCTATGCGGCCGTATTCGGAGTCCGATGTGAACGACCATAATCCCGCCCTCGAACAGCAAGTGGTAATCGCCCGTCTGGAGGATTTCGATCCGCGTTCCGGAAACATGGGCGAGCGGGCGATTTTCAATCATCGCCCCTGGGTGATTCTGCTCTGCCTGCTGACCACCCTGGTGCTGGGTTACCAGGCCAGCAAGATCGGTCTCAATGCCAGTTTCGAAAAAACCATTCCGACGTCGCACCCTTACGTCGCCAATTTCCTTGAGCGACGCAGCGAATTGAGCGGCCTGGGTAACTCAGTGCGCATTGCCGTGGCGGTCAAGGACGGCAACATCTTCGACAAGGATTACCTCGACGTTCTCGCCAGGCTCAACGACGAGATCTATTTGCTGCCGGGTGTCGACAAGCCTTATATGAAGTCGCTCTGGACGCCGACCACGCGCTGGACGGCCGTGACAGAGGAGGGCCTTGATGGCGGCACGGTGATCCCGGACACCTATGACGGTTCTGCGGCCAGTTTGGAGCAGGTGCGCACCAACGTTGCCCGCTCCGGCGAGATCGGCCAACTGGTGGCGGGCAACTTCCAGTCCAGCGTGATATTCGTGCCGCTGCTGGAAATCAATCCTGTGACCGGCAAGGCGCTGGATGCCGGCGAATTTTCCCGGCAGCTGGAAGCTTTGCGCGACAAATACCAGAGCGATCGAATCCAGATCCACATCACTGGGTTCACCAAGATCATCGGCGACCTGATTGCCGGACTGGTCCAGGTCATGCTGTTTTTCGTGGTTGCCGTGCTCGTGACGGTCGTGGTGCTCTACTGGTACACCCGTTGTGCCCGCAGCACCGCGCTGGTGGTGCTCTGCTCCCTGGTGGCGGTGCTCTGGCAGGTCGGGCTGCTCGCCAGCCTTGGTTACGACCTGGATCCCTATTCGGCGTTGGTGCCTTTTCTGGTGTTCGCCATCGGCATGAGCCACGGCGCGCAGAAGATGAACGGCATCATGCAGGACATCGGTCGTGGCACGCACCGGGTGGTCGCCGCGCGTTATACCTTCCGCCGCTTGTTTGCCGCCGGCATGACCGCGTTGCTTTGTGATGCGGTGGGGTTCGCGGTGCTGATGGTGATCAAGATCCGCGTGATCCAGGACCTGGCGATTACCGCCAGCATCGGAGTGGCGGTGCTGATCTTCACCAACCTGATCCTGCTGCCGATTCTGCTCAGCTATATCGGTGTCGGCGCCAAGGCGGCCGAGCGCAGCTTGCGGGCCGAAACCGCTGAGTTGAAAGCAAACGTCAAGCATCCGCTCTGGAGTTTCCTCGACCTGTTCACCCGGCGCTCCTGGGCTTACGGCGCTTGCCTGGTGGGCCTGGCGCTGGCGGTCGGCGGTTTCGCCGTCAGCCTGCACCTGAAAATCGGCGATCTGGACCCAGGCGCTCCGGAGCTGCGTCCAGACTCGCGCTACAACCGCGATGCGGCTTTCATGACGCAGAACTACGCGGCCAGTTCGGACATTTTCGTGGTCATGGTCAAAACCCCGGAAGACCAGTGCACCCGCTATCCGACCCTGGCGGCGGTGGATGCTTTGGCCTGGCAACTGGAGCAATTGCCGGGCGTCGAGTCGACCAACTCCATGGCGGCCCTGAGCAAGATCGCCGCCGCCGGGTATAACGAGGGCAACTTCAAATGGTACGAGTTGATTCCCAATGACGGGGCCCTCGGCGCGGTACAGACCCGTGCGCCGCGTGAGCTGTTCAACCAGGGCTGTTCGCTGCTCTCGCTTTACGTCTACCTGGCCGACCACAAGGCTGACACTCTGGAGCGGGTGGTGCAGACCAGCGAAGCCTTTATCGCCCAGCAGCAACTGCCGGACGTGAAGTTCATGCTCGCTGCGGGGAGTGCCGGCATCGAGGCAGCCACCAACATTGTGGTGAAGAAGGCCATGCGCGAGATGCTGTTCTGGGTCTACGGTGCCGTGATCCTGCTTTGCTGGGTGACCTTCCGTTCCTGGCGCGCGGTACTCGCCGCGGTGCTGCCGCTGATGCTCACCTCGATCCTCTGCGAGGCGCTGATGGTGGGTCTGGGCATGGGCGTGAAGGTGGCCACCTTGCCGGTGATCGCCCTCGGGGTGGGCATCGGCGTCGATTACGCGCTTTACGTGCTGAGCGTGATCCTGACCCACATGCGCGCCGGCGCCTCGCTGTCCGAGGCCTACTACCGCGCGCTGCTGTTCACCGGCAAGGTGGTTCTGCTGACCGGCATCACCCTGGCTATCGCCGTGGCGACCTGGGCTTTCTCGCCGATCAAGTTCCAGGCCGACATGGGCATCCTGTTGGCCTTCATGTTCCTGGTGAACATGCTCGGTGCGCTGATCCTGTTGCCTGCACTGGCGTACTTCCTGTTGCCACAAAGGCTGTTCGCAAAAAAGCCTGAGGCCGCCGGCGTGTTGCAGCCGGTCGGGGAGGGCTGACTGACGGTCCGCTGGCAACCGAAGGGCCAGACCAGGCAAGCCAATGCGGCTTGCCTGGTCTGGCCATTTCCACGATCCGATGGAGACAAGTCAAAACGGTTTTTCTGCCGTTTATCTGGCGTCAAAACATAATCTTTCACGCCGTATTTAGCCTTCAGCCAACTCGCCGATACCCTCAATAAGGTCCGATCGATTTGTGGGTTCGCCGAGGGTACGTCATGTTTAATTCAACGCTGAAAAGTGAATTGATGGCTAGGACAGCCGAATTGGCAACGTACAAAGGATTGGTGGGTGCTCTGGAGCGGTCGATGGCCGTTGTGGAGTTCAGCCCAGATGGCAAGGTACTGCGCGCCAATGAGAATTTCTTGCATACGATGGGGCATCGGGCAGATCAACTGGCCGGTATGTCTCATCGGGATTTCTGCACGCCCGCGCTGGTCAGCAGCCCCGAGTATCGTCAGTTCTGGGACCGCCTGCGGTCCGGTCAATTCGTGTCGGGCACTTTTCAGCGAGTCAATGGCAAGGGCGGGAATGTCTGGCTGGAGGCCAGCTATAACCCGGTAGTGGACGAACAAGGCCGCGTTGTAAAAGTGGTCAAATATGCACTCGACGTCACCGTGCGGGTAGCAAACGAGGCGCAAACCCAAGGCAAGCTGGCAGCACTCGATCGCGCTATGGCGGTGATCGAATTCGATCTGAACGGCAACATCCTGACCGCTAACGACAACTTCCTCAGTGTCATGAATTACTCGCTGGCGGAACTCAAAGGCAAGCACCACCGGCTGTTCTGCGAGCAGGAGCTGGTGAGCAGCTCCGAATACAGCGATTTCTGGCGTCGCCTCAATAGCGGTGAATTTTTCAGTGGTCAATTCAAACGTCTGGGCAAGCACGGCAAGGTTGTCTGGTTGGAGGCCAGTTACAACCCGGTCTACGATGCCGAAGGCAAGCTGAGCAAAATCATCAAGTTCGCCAGTGACATCAGCGAACGAGTCGAGAAATTCGAAGAGGATTCGCGCGGCGCTTCCCGTGCCTACCACATCTCTGCCGAGACCGAGAAAGTCGCTGAACAGGGCTCGCAAGTGATTCAGCAGACGGCCAAGGAAATGCGCCAGATCGCTGACAATATCGGAGCCTCTGCACGATTGGTCGGCCAGTTGGGCGCGCGTTCTGAAGAGATCACGGCCATCGTCAATACCATTCGCGGCATCGCCGACCAGACCAACCTGCTTGCCCTTAACGCGGCCATCGAAGCGGCGCGGGCCGGCGATCAAGGGAGAGGGTTTGCGGTGGTCGCCGATGAAGTCCGGCAACTGGCCGGGCGCACCAGCCGTTCGACGGCCGAGATTGCCGAGATGATCGGCCTGATTCTGTCTGAAACCCGTGACGCCGTCGCCAGCATGACGGTGACCCAGGAGGGCGCCCTGCGTGGCGTAACCCTGGCCGATCAGGCCGGATCGGTTATTCTGCAGATCAGAACCGGTACCAGTGACGCACTCGAAGCGGTGAGCATGTTTGCCTCCAAACTCGATGAGTCCGAGGTCATCCCGAAAACGGCCATCGGCTGGGTAGGTTGATGCGTATGGGCGGCCCGAACCTCCTCACCAGCCTTTGACGCCGCTCATATCAGGCAACTTGTGAGCGATGCCCTTGTGGCAATCGATGCAGGTTGCCTCGCCATTGGCCAGTGAGGTCGAGTGCATGCTCGAGGCGCGCTTGCTTTGCCGGGTGAAGTCCATGAATTCGAAGTTGTGACAATTGCGGCATTCTCGCGAGTCGTTGGCCTTGAGTCGGGCCCATTCGTGCTCGGCCAGTTCACGTCGCAGGGCGAGGAATTTGTCGCGGGTGTCGATGGTACCGAAAATCTTGCCCCAGACCTCCTTGGAGGCCTGCATCTTGCGCGCGATCTTATGGGTCCACTCGTGTGGCACGTGACAGTCCGGACAACTGGCGCGTACGCCGGAGCGGTTGGTGTAGTGGATCGTGTCCTTGAGCTCGACAAACACGTTGTCACGCATTTCATGGCAGGACACGCAGAACGTCTCGGTATTGGTCGCCTCCAGTGCAGTGTTGAAGCCGCCCCAGAAAACGATACCGGCGATAAAGCCCCCAAGCGTCAGGAAACCCAGGCTGTAATACAGGCTCGGACGACGCAGGACGCCCCAGTAGTCCTTGAGCAAGGCGAACAGTGCTTTCATGTTGCCTCCTCAAGGTTTCTTCGTGGCGTTGGCGTTGTCTTGCAGCAGTTTGTCGATTGTCTCGAAATTGTTTCCCACCAAAGGCTTCACGTCCGCCTGCGGTACATGGCACTGGTTGCAGAAGTACCGACGTGGTGAGACGGCCGCCAGCGCTTGGCCATCGCGGTCCATGTAGTGGGTGATGCTGATCATCGTTGCCTGGGTCCGTGCGCTGTTGGCACGGCTGTGACAGGACAGGCACTTGTTGCCGTTCGCGTCGACCTGATAGCCACGGATGGTGTGGGGAATGGTCGGCGGCTGATCCGGGTAATTACGCTCGCGTTTGAGGTCTTTGTTTTCTTCATCGGTAATGGGCGGGGCGGGCATGTTCTGGGATAGAGTGCCGCCGGGGCGACGCCCATCCGGAGCTGGCGCGTCGAGCGGGTAGTTGATTTCAGCCGCGATCACCACGCCAATCGCGGCAAGCAGAAACAAGGGCAGCATTCGAAAAAGCATCAGGGTTCTCCTCAGGCCACGCTGACCAACTCGATGCGTATCGCGCACTTTTTGTAGTCGGTTTGCTTGGAGATCGGGTCGGTGGCATCGAGCGTGACCTTGTTGATCAGCTTGTTGGCGTCGAAAAACGGCACGAATACCAATCCTTGAGGCGGCTTGTTGCGCCCGCGGGTTTCGATGCGCGCACGGATCTCACCGCGTCGGCTGATCAGCTTCACTTCACTGCCGCGCCGTGCTTTCAAGGCCTTGGCATCCTCGGGATGCATGTACACCAGCGCATCCGGCACGGCTTTGTAGAGTTCTTCGACTCGCTGGGTCATGCTGCCCGTGTGCCAGTGTTCAAGAACGCGCCCGGTGCTCAGCCAGAACGGGTAGTCCGCATCCGGTGCCTCGGCCGGCGGTTCGTAGGGGAGGGCGAAAATGATCGCCTTCTTGTCCGGATAGCCATAGAACTGCACCTCGCTGCCTTTCTCCACATAGGGGTCCAGCCCCTCGCGATAACGCCAGCGGGTTTCCTTGCCATCCACCACCGGCCAGCGCAGGCCCCGTTCACTGTGGTAACGGTCAAATGCGGCAAGGTCATGTCCATGGCCGCGACCGAATTGGGCGTACTCCTCGAACAGCCCCTTCTGCGGGTAAAACCCAAAGGCCTTGGCTTCATCGTTTTTGTAGCCGGCTTCCAACTGCTCGACGGGGAACTGGTCCACCTGGCCATTTTTGAACAGCACCTCGAAGAGGGTCTTGCCCTTGAGCTCAGGTGCCTTGGCGAGCAATTCGGCGGGCCAGGTTTCATCGGTGGTGAAGCGCTTGGAAAATTCCATCAACTGCCACAGGTCCGACCGGGCGTCTCCCGGTGCCGTCACCAACTGATGCCAGAATTGCGTGCGTCGTTCAGCGTTACCGAAGGCGCCTTCCTTCTCCACCCACATGGCGCTGGGCAGAATCAGGTCGGCGGCCTGGGCGGAAACGGTGGGGTAGACGTCGGAGACAATCATGAAATTGTCCGGGTTGCGCCAACCCGGCAGGACTTCCTGCATGATGTTCGGTCCGGCCTGCATGTTGTTGCTGGCCTGGGTCCAGCACACGTTGAGCACACCGTCCTTGAGCATGCGGCTCTGTTCCACCGCGTGGAAGCCGGGCTTTTCCTGGATGGTGCCGGCGGGCAGCTTCCAGATTTTCTCGGCGGTGACGCGATGCTTGGGATTGGTGACCACCAGGTCGGCCGGTAGTCGGTGGGAAAAAGTCCCCACTTCACGTGCCGTGCCACAGGCCGACGGTTGACCGGTCAACGAGAACGGGCTATTGCCCGGCTCACTGATCTTGCCGGTAAGCAGGTGGATGTTGTAGATCAGGTTGTTGGCCCAGACGCCACGCGTGTGCTGGTTGAACCCCATGGTCCAGAACGACACGACCTTACGCTTGGGGTCGGCATACAACTGTGCCAGGCTTTTCAGTCGCTCAGGGGCAACCCCCGTCTCCCTGGCGGTTCGCTCCAGCGTGTAAGGCTTGACGAAGGCGGCGTACGCCTCGAAGTCAATATCCGTCCAGGTGTTGGCCTTGCCGGCATTCTTCGCGCTGGTTTCCCGTGGGTCGTCAGGACGCAGGCCGTAGCCGATGTCGTCGGCACCCCGGGCAAAGCGAGTGTGCTTGCTGATGAAATCCTGGTTCACCGCGCCGCTTTCAATGATGTGGTTGGCGATGTAGTTAAGAATCAGCAGGTCGGTTTGCGGCTTGAACACCATGGGGATGTCGGCCAACTCGAAACTGCGATGTTCGAAGGTGGACAGCACCGCCACTTTCACATGGGGCTGGCTCAGGCGGCGATCGGTGACCCGGCTCCAGAGCACCGGGTGCATCTCGGCCATGTTCGAGCCCCAGAGCACGAAGGCATCGGTGGCTTCGATGTCGTCATAACAACCCATGGGTTCATCGGCGCCAAAGGTGCGCATGAAACCCATCACCGCCGAGGCCATGCAATGGCGGGCGTTGGGGTCGATGTTGTTGGTGCGAAAGCCGGCCTTCATCAGTTTGTTGGCGGCGTAGCCTTCCCAGACCGTCCACTGTCCGGAGCCGAACATACCGACCGATTCCGGCCCCTTGCTTTTCAGGGCCTGCTTGAACTTCAGCTCCATGATGTCGAAGGCTTGCTCCCAACTGACCGGCTGGAATTCGCCCTGCTTGTCGTACTGACCGTTCTTCATGCGCAACAGCGGCTGGGTCAGGCGATCGACGCCATACATGATCTTTGAAAGAAAATAGCCTTTCACGCAGTTGAGCCCACGATTGACTTCGGCCTTCACGTCGCCATGGGTGGCGACCACCCGGTTATCCCGGGTCGCGACCATCACGCTGCACCCGGTGCCACAGAACCGGCAAGGCGCCTTGTTCCAGTCCAGGGTGACCATGTCCGCTTCGGTCACCAGGTTGCTGGCAGAGGTTACGATCGGCAGGCCCGCAGCGGCGGCTGCAATGGCGGCGGCCTGGGTCTTGACGAATGCACGGCGGGTCATGCTCATTCGATGTCTCCTTCGGGCTCGAGGAGTTCGTGATAGATCAACGCCGCGTTGAGTACGCCGGGCAGGTTGTTGATCTGGTCGATGCGTTGCAGGATCTGGTCTTCATGCACGGCTTCAAGCACTACCACCAGTTTTCCGGCGGCACTTTCCTGATGCAGCTCCAGGCCATCGAGCAGGCGCAGGTTGGCCTTGACCGTGTCGAACATCTCCGGTCGGGCAAGTACGACAAGACTGGCGATATGCAGGGTTTCGTCCATGAACGGGCTCCAATAGCCTCAAGAAAAAGCCACCGGTCAGTGGGGTGGGCCAGGAGGGCCATACAGCATCTGGAAAAACCAGACGAGGAAACCGTAGCCGCCGACGATGGCGACCGACAGCAGCGGAAAGAGGAACACGACAAGGAAGAGGAACAGCCGGGTTTCCTTGCGGCGTTCAGGTTTGCGTTCTTCAACCAACGACATTGGGGCTTCTCCAGCCGAACCTGCGTTGATACTAGATCACGATTGCTGGACTGGCCTGTGTGCCCGATTTGCTTTCGACCAACGGTCCCACCAAGGGCCAGTAAATGACTCTGACGATTGACCCGGACGGCGCGATGATGGGGAACATTTCTGAACTTTCACTGGGCAAATACTTCCACTACTCAGAGAGTCATACCACTGCCTGGCGCAACGCGAGGTACCCAACACGTGCATGTTTGAAGCAGAGCCAGAATATGAAAGTAACGCCCCCTAAATCCCGGACCTCCTTGCGCCGGGCGGTGACAGGACCGATGCTGTTTCTTTTCATTCTTGGCGATGTACTCGGCGCCGGTGTTTATGCGCTCGCCGGCACGATCGCGGGGGAGGTGGGCGGCGCGATCTGGATGCCGTTGCTGGTAGCATTATTCTTCGCAATGCTGACGGCCGGTTCGTATGCGGAGCTGGTCACCAAATACCCCCATGCGGGAGCGGCGTCGGTGTATGCCGAGAAGGCATTCAAGTCACCGCTTATTTCGTTTTTGGTCGGGTTCTGCATGCTGGCTGCGGCTGTCACAAGCGCTGCCGGTCTTTCGCTGGCTTTCGCGGGTGATTATCTGGGCGCATTTGTTCAGGTCTCACCGCACGTCGCGGCCCTGGTGTTTCTGGTGGTCATAGCGCTCTTGAATGCCAGGGGAATAAAAGAGTCTCTGGGGGCGAATCTGGTGATGACGCTCATAGAACTGTCAGGCCTGATTCTGGTCGTTGTGGCTGCCGCCTGGTTTTTCCGTTCCGGTGATGCTCACCTGGAAGCCGCGTTGCAATTCAAGCCGGGGGTCAGTCCGATGCTGGCGGTGTTGGGGGCGGCATTGCTGGCCTTCTATTCGTTTGTCGGCTTTGAAACATCCGCCAATCTGGCTGAGGAAATACGTGATGTTCGAAAGGTCTATCCGCGCGCCTTATTTGCGGCATTGTTGACCGCCGGGGTCGTCTACATGGCCGTTGGTGTCGCAGCCTCTTCAGTGCTGCCGATGGAGCAACTGGTCGCAACGTCGGCCCCGTTGCTGGAAGTCGTCCGGGCATCGGGATTGAACATTCCACCTCGCGTGTTTGCCTTTATCGCGCTCATCGCCGTGGCCAACGGAGCGTTGCTGACTCTGATCATGGCCAGTCGACTCGCCTATGGAATGGCGTGTCTGGGGCTGTTGCCGGAGGCCTTGGCGCAGGTACTGCCCAACAGACGTACGCCTTGGGTCGCTATCATCGCCACGACCCTTGTATCTATTGCGTTGACACTGACCGGCACCCTTGCTGCATTGGCCCAGACAGTTGTTCTGCTGTTGCTTTTCGTATTCCTCAGCACAAATCTGGCGGTATTGGTGTTAAGGCGTGACACGGTTGAGGAAGCGCATTTTCGGGTGCCAACCTGGGTGCCCGTTCTGGCTATCGTTTCGTGTTTGATATTGCTCAGTCAGCAAAGCCTGGAAACCTGGCTTCGCGGTGCAGCCTTGATGGTTGTCGGAATATTGCTTTACGCCTGCACGCGTATCGCGATGCCCGTGGCGATAAAGCCTGGCTAGCGGGCTGGAGGAGTCCCGTCGGTAATCATGGACTCAAACGTCCTCCAGAAAGCTCGGACTGTGCCGATTCAAACGGTGTCGACTACAGTTCCTTGCATGTGCAGGGGATGCCCCGTTAAGCAACGGAATACTGATCATGACCCAAGACTCCTCCGACCCAGCCTTCAAATCCCTCGGTTGCGCCGAATGCCGCAACCATGAGGCGCTGGGGTTCGACTTCACAATGGCCTTTCAACCCATCTTCAATGTACGAACGCGCACCGCGTTCGCTTATGAGGCGTTGGTGCGGGGCGTCAATGGCGAATCGGCAGGCTACATTCTTGGACTGGTCAATGACGGTAACCGCTACCGGTTCGACCAGGCGTGTCGCGTGAAGGCGATCGAGGAAGCCGCCCGGCTGGGCATTCTGGACATTGCCGATTGCCTGCTCAGCATCAATTTCCTGCCCAATGCCGTGTACAGGCCCGAGACCTGTATCCGGGCAACCCTGGAAGCCGCACGTAATACAAACTTCCCGCCAAACCGACTCATGTTCGAAGTGACGGAAGGCGAGAAAGTGGTAGATCCTGAGCACCTCAAGTCGATTTTCGTGGAGTACGAGCGCCAGGGTTTCACCACCGCCATTGACGATTTCGGCTCCGGTTACTCAGGACTCAATCTGCTGGCCATGTTTCAGCCGCAAGTGCTGAAGATTGATATGGCGTTGACCCGCACGATTGATCAAGACACCGTCAAGCAAGCGATTGTCGAGGGTATCGTCCTGGTCGCCAAACGCCTGGGCATTACCGTCATAGCCGAGGGCATTGAGACGCGAGGGGAAAGCGCCGCGCTTCTGGAGCTGGGTATCGATCTGATGCAGGGATACCTGTTCGCAAGACCTGAGGTCGGTCGCCTCCCGCCTGGCAGTTTTGACTGAGGCGTACGGGCCGTTCAAGGAGTTTTCCAAAGACAGCTTTTTTGTTCGCTGGGTGAGATGGCAGAGGCTTTTCACGGTTTTTGTCGGCCGTGGTTGAGCCAGCGGGAAGCACCCAATATATAAAAAGCTCCTCCCGCGATAATAAAGAGCGCGAGCATGTAGAAAATGCTGTGGGGCGGTTGCGTGGCCAGGACCACGCCGCAGAGCAACGGCCCGGCCGCGGCCCCCAGGTTGCCGAGGTTCTGCGCGGCGTAGTACATGCCGCGCAGATGGTTGGGCGCGATGTTGTCGATGAACATGTATTCCGCGGGGAATACGATTATTTCCCCGACAGTGAATACAGCCATGGACATCACCCAGAACATCACCGAGTTGGACAGGGCGAAACCGGCCAGGCCCATGAGGAACATTCCCAGCCCGGCCACTAGCCAAAGATTCAGATGCCGATGGGATATTTTCTTGCCGATGGAATATTGCAAGCTGATCACCATCAGCGCATTGGTCGTGACGATAGCGCTGATGATTCGGTAGGTGTTCTCCGGCGTGGTTGTAACCACCAGATACTGCGAGAGATAGGCGGTGAACTGGCCGAAGACCACGGCGCTGAGCAGGCCGCCTAGTGTGAAACATACCAGCCGGTAATCCTGGAGCAGAACCTTGCCCACCGCCAGGAAAGGCGCAGGCGTCTGGCCTGCGTCGACGGGGGCGGAATGTCTGTCGCCCCAAACGAAGTAAATGAGAAAGAAGCCGGCACCGAGCCCGGCAGACAATAGAAAGGGCAAGCTGATCCCTAGCTTGGCAATTCCCGCCCCGAGAAACGGTCCGACGGCATAGCCGATGTTGGTCAACGTGTATTTGATCGAGAACACTTCGCTGCGTTCGGCGGCGGGGAGCAAGCTGCCAAATCCCGCTTTGACCGCTATATCGATGACGGCATATGCCAGATTGATCAGCACCAGGCAGATGAAAAAAAGCCAGAGTTCGCGCGTCACGACTGCCCCAAGGAACCCCAGGCTGAACAACCCACTGAACCCCAGAATGAGTCGGTAGCTGGATAGCCTGTCAACCAGGAAACCGCCATAGAGGCTCAATAGCGATCCAATGATCAGTGTGCTGCCGATGACCACTCCGATATCCGCCACACCCATGGCGAAGTTTTCGGACAGATAGATAACCAGATAGGGCAGCGTGATCGCTTGGCTCAACGTCAGTATCGAAGACGCGCAAAGCAGCAGGTTGACGGTCGTGGGGTAGTTTCTAAGGGTAGCGAGCATCCTTGCCTCTTTGTTCAATCGATCATTGCCAGGGGCGCAGCGTGGCGCAATACGCTCGCGGCAAGTTTACTGAGGAATCCAGTTCTGATTTATGATGGATTTTCCATTGCAGGTTGAACTCAATTCATCAATAACAGGACGCCTAATGTTTTCCTCCGAGCGATTGAAGGGGATCGATGTCTTTGTCTGCGTCGCCGAATCCGGCAGCTTCAAGGCCGCCGCAGAGCGGTTGAGCCTCACGGGCTCGGCCATCAGCAAAAGCGTCGCCCGTCTGGAGAGCCGCCTTGGCGCTCGATTGTTCGATCGCACCACCCGGCGGGTATCGCTGACGGACGCTGGGACGGCGTTCTATCGCACCTGCACGGGGGTGCTTGCAGACCTTGAAGAGGCCGAGCTGTCGCTGCGTGCTGAAGACGCCGAGCCACAGGGTAGGGTCCGGCTTGACCTTCCGGCAGCCTTTGGTCGTTCGCAAGTGATGCCCATCATCTTGCGGTGTATCCAGGACTATCCGCGGCTGGTGCCGCACATCTCGTTCACGGATCGTTTCATCGACCCTCTCCAGGAAGGCGTGGATATCGTCGTCACCATTGGCGGCTCACAGGTTTGGCCTGACGCGCTGGGGCATCGTTACCTGGGTCGTGAATGGCATGTCTTCTGTGCTTCACCCATGTACTTGGCCAAGCATGGCATCCCCATGACCGATCGCGATCTGGAACATCACCAGTGCATCGCCTATGGCTGGCCGGACGGCAAGCTCAGTCCGTGGAATTTTGCCGGTGAGCGTCCCGGCGAGACGGTAAGAAAGCAGGTGTCGCCAGCGTTGGTCGTGGGGGACGGTGAAGGGCTGGTTGCTGCGGTATCGGCCGGGTGCGGGATTGCACAGTTACCTTCATGGTTGATCCAGCGGCAGCTTGAGGAGGGCACGTTGATTGAGGTGCTTGCCCATCTGGCAACCGACGGAATGGTGATCAACCTTGCCTGGCAGAAAAGCCGTGAGAAGCTTCCCAAGGTCAGTGCCTTGCTGGAAGCACTTGCGGCCAATTTGTGTCAGCCGGTAGAAGGCAATCCTCGCAAAGCCGTGGACGTCTAACCCAGCGGATCATGGCAGCAGACACACAGCTTGTTGCCGTCGAGGTCTCGAAAATAGGCGCCGTAATAGTCGGGGTGGTAATGGGGCCTCAATCCAGGCGCTCCCTCACACGTTCCTCCCAGGGCCAGCGCCATTGCGTGGCTGCGTGCGACAAGCTCCCGGCTGGGTGCCAGCAGCGCCACCATCTGACCGTTACCGGGCGCGCTTGGGTTGCCGTCAAATGGTTTTCCAATCACGAAGATCGGCCGAGGCGAGCCCTCGCAAACCCAACCGGCCCAGCCTTTAGTGGCGTCGCAGAACTTCAACGTAAGGCCCAGCCCGGCCATTATCTTTGAATGGAAAGCGAACGCGCGGTCGAAATCGCCTATGCCTAGGAAAACGTGAGAGATCATGCTGGCTATCCTTGCGGTCAGGGAATCGAATGAGTCTGGCGCGAAACGATGATCAGTGAAAGATGCATCACCGGGTGCGCCTGGCGATGTTCTCCTCGTGTCGGGCGCGGTCGGTCGATTCACTGGATGTCAGGATGATACGAACGGCCACAACCACGCCGACAAGAACACCGGCTAGCCCTGAGGTTTCCCAAAGTGTGGGCAGCCGCTGATGAAACATCAGGCCCAGTATCGTCGCGAAGAGCGACTCCAGGGATATCAGTTGCCCGCTAAGCACCATGGGCAGGCGACGGGACGCGGCATTCCACGCCCAGGCCCCGACGACCGATGACATCAGCGCGATAAAGAGCCCCCAGGCATACAACGGCCCAGCCACGGAAACACTGAAGCCCAGACTTGGCAGTTTCAGAAGATCAAGCACCAGTACGGCGGGTAAGGCGATCAAGGTGCCCAGCCCGGCGCCTGCCATCATCAAGCCGGTCCAGGCCCCTGATGCGTTGACGGCAAGTTTTTCCAGGCCCCTTTGATTCAACGCGGCGAATACGAGCCAGAGGATCACTGCGCTGATTGAAAAGAACAGCCCCTTGCGCCAGGCACTGTCGCCAGTTGGGAGGTGATTGAGACTGCCGACGTTCAACAGCAACAGCCCGCCTGTCATCAACGCCAGTGGTATCACGAGCTTGCGCCATTCGAGGGTTCTGCTCGTGGCGTTGCCGAGCACGGCCTGCAGAAGCGGCACCATGCCAATAAGTGCAGGGGTCAGTACCGGCCCTCCGTAAATCACTCCGGCGGCAATGCAAGTGCTATAGCCGAGGTACCCGATAATTCCCAGGCTTGCGCCAAGAAGCTGCTGTTCGCGGCTCAGGCGTCGAAGTCGAGCTCGATAGAACACCATGACGCCCATACCCAGCGTCCCGGCGATCAGAAACCGAACGATCATCAAGTCGTAGATCGAATAGGCACCGGTGACGTAGGGCGCTACGAAATTCAAGGCCCAACTCAGAGTGGCGACGACGGCGAGGGCCACGCCTGCGGTGGTGTTTGAGTCATTCCTGAGCATCGGTCTATCCATGAGATATTCAGCTCATGTTGCGCAGCGTCAGGGCTATGCTACAAACGAGTTCTCGGCCACGGATGCATTACCGGTGATTATGAATACGCTTGGAAAGTCTTTACCGCCGCTCGCCAGTTTATTGCCTTTTGAAGCGGCGGCGCGGCTGGAGAGTTTTTCGAAGGCCGCCGAGGAGCTGCACATTACCCAAGCGGCGATCAGTCGGCAGATACGGGGACTTGAAGAGAATCTTGGGCTAAAGCTCTTCAGTCGGCGCAACCGCGCAGTGTTTCTCACCCAGGAAGGACGCGAGCTAGGGCGTGTGGTGAGCAGCGCCTTGCGCAGTATCAGCGATGTCGCCGAGACCCTTCGCCAGGCGCCTGGCAAGAACCGTGTCGTTCTGCTGTGCCAATTGTGCGAGGCGTTCTACTGGCTGATGCCGCGCCTTTCGTCATTCCACCAGCAATACCCGGAGATCGAAATCCAGGTGGCCACTTCAACCCGGCCGCTGACTGAATTCAATGAGCATTTTGACGTGGCCTTGCAAAGCACCGGGCGCCCCAGTGGTGCGCATGTTCTGGTCTTTACCGCTAGCGATGAGGTGTTTCCGGTGTGCAGTCCGCAATACCTCAATGTCCAAGCGCCCATGCAGGTCAGTGAGCTTGCTCGCCACACGCTTTTGCACTATCGCACTACGCCGCCTCACTGGATGCAGTGGGAGGGTTGGCTAAAAGCGTTTGGACAGATACCGGCTGTTGATCTTCAAGGCACTGTATTTGACAGCTACCCCTTGATGCTTCAGGCGGCGGTGGAGGGGCACGGAATTGCACTGGGATGGCGCCGCACCGCCGCAAGGCTGATTGAGCGTGGGGCTTTGGTGAGGCCTTGCGCGCAAAGTGTTCCCTTGCCTGAAGCGATATCGGTTTTCAGAAATTCGCACGCAGCAGATCGCGCTGAAGTGAGCGCACTGATCGAGTGGCTTGAGGGGGAGTTGGCAAGTGAGGGCTGACGGCTGTCACCCTGGCGGATTTGCGTGAATCCACTAGAACCTGGCTTGCTTGCACAGGTCATCTGAAAGAAATCAGGTGTGGATTAGTATTTATGCAAAGTGTCTGTGTTTACACAGTGGGTCATTCGACCCGAACCCTCGAACAGTTCGTGGAGATCGTCAGCGGTTTTGGTGTCGATACCATTGTCGATATCAGGACCGTCCCGCGATCACGGACAAATCCTCAATACAATCTGGATACGCTTGCACACCGACTGGCCGAATTCGATATCGGGCATCAACAGATTCCGGAGCTTGGCGGATTACGAAAAAAATCAAAGACCGTTGCCGATGAGGTCAACGCATTCTGGGTCAATCGAAGTTTCCATAACTACGCGGACTACGCCCTTTCGCAAGAATTTGAGGTCGGTCTGAATCGCCTCCTCGCGCTCAGCAAGACTCACCACTGCGCCATCATGTGTGCGGAGGCTGTTTGGTGGCGTTGCCATCGCAGGATCGTCGCCGACTATCTGTTGCTTCGCGGTGTAGAAGTCATCCATATCATGGACAAAGATAAAGCCAATACAGCGGTGTTGAGTCCGGCTGCGAAGGTTCACGGGCTGAAATTGACTTATCCCGCTGGAGAGTGAACAGGGCTACTGAGCTGTGTCGGCCACTGGCTGCCGAGCTTCGGTGCGCACCACCATCCAGATGCCGATCCCGGACACCGCCATGCCCGACACCATTTGCCAGGAAAGAGGTTCGTTGAACATCGCCCAGGCCCACAGCATCGTAACGGGGGGGCTGAGGTACAGGACGCTGGCGACCCGGGTGGCTGACGCGCGGCGCAGGCACAGCCAGTAGAGCCCATATCCGCCAATCGTAGACAAGCCCGCGGTCCACAGGACACTCAAGATAAAACCTGTGCTGGGTATCGGTGCGAGGCTGCCCTGTAAGCCCTCGACCAAAGCGAAGGCAAAGCCCGAAACACAGCATTGCAGCCATAGGTTGGGGAGTAGGCCCAAGGACTGCGATGGCGGGAGGTGCTTTTGCCACAATGTCGCGACGGCGAGTGAAAGCATGCCAAGCAGCGGCAGCGCATAAGCCCATAAGGGCGCATCGCCCCAGGCCAGCGCGCCATGTGTCACCAGCGCGGCCCCGATCAGGCCGATGACCAGGCCGGCCCAAACCGGCCAGGCCAGTCGCTGTCCCAGGACGCCCGCGGCCAATAAAGCCAGGCCCATGGGCAGAAGGTCGGCGAACAGGGCAGCGAGCCCGGCCGGTACGCCCAAGGCAATGCCTTGGGTAATACCCGCCAGATACCCCGCCATGGCCAGCAAACCGATGCCGGCGTTTTTCAGCAGCACGGCAGCCGAGGTTCGCCTCAAGTTCCTGGCGACAAACGGGAACAGAACGAGCGTGACCAGCACGCAGCGCCAGAACACGACCAGTAACGGCGGCGCGTAATCAAGCGAGAAGCGCGCGCCGATGAAGCCTGAACTCCAGCTCAACACCAGCGCCGCCTCGAGTAAGAACAGAGGTATCGCCTGGTGCCATTGAGGTTTGGAGAGAGCAGGGCATGAGATCGATCGGTATGCATCCATGCCCACAGGCTACGAAAGCAGGCTAATCTAATAAATCAAAATATAGTGCAGCAGTCATTCACAAAGGTTGAATTATGCCGGCCATACTCGATATCGAACTGATACGGACTTTTCATGCGGTGGCGCGCATCGGCAAATTCAGTGCGGCGGCGGAGCAACTGCACAAAAGCCCGGCAGCGGTGAGCGTGCACATCCAGCGGCTGGAAGCGGTCGCCGGTGGACGATTGCTCAACCGTGACAATCAGGCGGTTTCCCTGACCGCACTGGGCAAGCGTTTGCTCCTGTCTACCACCGAGTTGCTCAGTACCCACGACCGGGTCTTGGCCGATCTGCATGGCACCCGTCTGGCGGGGCGTATCACCTTGGGCGTGCCGGATGAATATGCGGACCATGTCATCCGCGACATCCTTCCGACATTCGCAGCCGCCTGGCCGAACGTGGTACTGGAGCTCAGGACGGCGCCAAGCTACGCGCTACGTGATCAGGTTCAACGTGAAAAACTCCAGGCTGCGATGATTGCCCGGCCGAAGGAGCTGCCGGACACAGAGTCGCTGCGGTTAACCTCCACGACACCTGTTTGGGTCGGCCCGATCAATAGCGTGATTGCCTCGACGCAGCCGCTGCCACTGGCCGTGCATGCGGCGCAGTGCCCTTATCGACAAGCCATGGTGGAAGCGCTGAAGCAATGCGCTCGCAAGTCGCGCATTGTCCTGGAAAGCCCCTCCACCCAGGCCGTCAAGGCGTGTGTGGAGGCCGGCTTGGCGATCAGTCTGATAGACCGGGCCCGGGTGACGGACAAGATGCAGATCCTCGATGATCTGCCCCGGGTGCCGGAGCACGAGGTGGTGTTCATTCGAGCGCAGGCGTCCCATGCCGATGAGGCGGTGAACCTGCTCTCCCGAGCCATGCAGCAATATTTTCGGCTTTGATGAAAGGGGCGGGGCAATCCCGCCCACCAGGTTTATTTTTTACTGCCCGACAACGGCGGCGTACGCGGTGGGACCACCCGTTTGGAGCCCAGCGACTCAAACGCCGAAGCCAGGCGCAACAGGGTCGAATCGTCATAGGCACGTCCGGCAAACGTCAGCCCTACAGGCATGCCAATGTCCGCCATCACGCCCATCGGCACAGTAACGGTGGGCACGCCCAGGTGCCGGATGGCCAGGTTGCCATTGGCGACCCAGACCCCGTTGCTCCAGGCGATATCGGCGGACGCCGGGTTGATATCTGCATCTGCGGGGCCAACGTCGGCGACTGTCGGGAATATCACCGCATCGAGCCCTAGCCGGTCCATCCAGTCTTCAAGATCGATTCGACGTGTCTGTTCAAGGCCCCGCAGTCCGTCCGCCAGGGTGGGGATCTGGTCCCACGGCGTAATGCCGCGTTCGGCCATCCTGACGTATTCATCCATGCCAGCGGCCAGGTCGTCCTCACGGTTGGGCAGGGTGCCCGGGTCGTGGGGGAATATCAGCGGTCCGTCAACATCGGCCAGGCGATTGAGTTTCGGATCACCGTTGGCCCGCAGAAAGTCATCGAACGCCCAGGCCGACAGGTCCCACAACTCATGGTGCAGGAACTCCTTGGACACCAGGCCCCGAGTGAATACGGTCGGCGCGCCCGGACGATCACCTTCGCAGTTGGACACCAGCGGGAAATCGACCTCAATCACTTGCGCGCCACAGGCTTGGAGCGCCTTGCGGGCGTCTTCCCACAGGGCCATGACCGAGGCTCGGGTGTTGATTCGCTGCCCCGTCGGCCCGCCAATGCCGGGAGCCTCAGCCGTGCCCGCTTCGGGATCGGCGTTGATGTACATGCGCGGAACTCCGAAGCGGACCCCAGCGAGTGCTTCCTTATGCGCGGCAAGGCCCGGGTATGAGGCGGGGCGAACCGAGTCGACAGGCGGGAGGGGCACCCAGGGTTGCATGCGCCACAGATCGCCCCGGGTATCAGGATCGTCCGCCACCACGACGTCGAGCACTTCGAGAAGATCCGCCATCGTCCTGGCATAGGGCACGACGACGTCCATTGTTGGCGTCAACGGCCAGTTGCCGCGTACCGAAATCACCCCGCGCGAAGGTGTATAGGCACACAATCCGTTGTTCGAGGCCGGGCCCCGGCCGCTCGACCAGGTTTCTTCGGCAAGGCCGAACGCGGCGAAACTGGCTGCCGTTGCAGTGCCTGCACCGTTCGAGGAGCCCGATGCGAAAGGGGCGGTGAGGTAGTCCGCGTTATAGGGGCTTTCAGCCCGGCCATAGACACCGCGCTGCATGCCGCCATTGGCCATGGGCGGCATGTTGGTCTTGCCCAGGCAGATCGCCCCGGCGGCGCGAAGCCGTTCGATGGTGAACGCATCGCGATAAGCGATCAGGTTCGCGAACGCCGGACTGCCAGAAGCCGCCGTGAGCCCCTTCACCAGATAACTGTCCTTGGCGGTATAGGGAATGCCATCGAGCGGACCGAGGGTTTGTCCCTTGGCCCGACGGGCATCGGACGCCTGTGCTTCTTCCAGGGCATCGGGGTTTCGCACGACCACAGCGTTGAGGGCGGTGGACGTGTCGGCGCCGTCATAGGCATCGATCCTGGCAAGGTAGGCCTGGACGAGTTCGACCGCGGTCGTCTGACCGGACTGGAGCGCTGCGCGCAGTTGTGCGATGGAGACTTCGGTAATTTCGATCATGCTGTTACCGTTGCGGCTGACTGGGGGTGTGACGCGCGGGGCCATTCAAACTGGGTCTTGGGCACTTCAGACATCTCAAAGTGGGTTCTCATGTCGGTTGCATGCACTTTACTACGGGATAACCGCCAGAGGGCCTAATTAGAAAACCGCCCACACTCGGGCAGTACCTTTTGTATAGAATACGGCCCAAGGGTGTCACCGCAAAACGCGGCAGGGCAGGTTTAATCAAGCGCAGGTCGGGCCGCCAGCGCGGAGTCGCTGTGCCTATGAGCCCGGAACCGTTGCGCCTGAATAATAAAAGTGAGTCACCTTCCGCCATGGCTTTCCTCTCCCGTTTTTTCGCCGCTGAATCCGCTGGCGGCCTGATCCTGATGGCTTCCGCCCTGGCCGCGCTGATAGTAGCCAATTCGCCCTGGTCAGAAGTTTACTTCTCCACGCTGCACATCAAAGCCCTGGGGCTTTCGGTGGGGCACTGGATCAATGATGGCCTGATGGCTCTGTTCTTTTTACTGGTCGGCCTTGAGATCAAGCGTGAAATGCTTGAAGGCCAGTTGTCGAGTTGGGGCCAACGAGCCCTTCCGGGATTTGCGGCGCTGGGCGGTATGCTGCTGCCGGGCTTGATCTACGTGGCGATCAACTGGGGTAATGCACAGACTTTGAGCGGCTGGGCGATTCCCACCGCAACTGACATCGCGTTTGCTTTGGGGGTGTTGTCGCTGCTGGGCAAGCGTGTGCCCATTTCCTTGAAAATCTTTCTCTCCGCGCTGGCGATTCTGGATGACCTTGGGGCCGTCCTCATCATCGCGATCTTCTACACCAGCGACTTGTCGACGAACATGCTGCTGGCGTCCCTGGGCGTTACGGCACTGCTGGTGGTACTCAACCGTTGCGGCGTCAAGCGGCTGTTTCCCTATGTGATAGCCGGTGCACTGCTCTGGTACTTCATGCTGCAATCGGGCATCCATGCGACCTTGGCCGGGGTCATTCTTGCCCTGTGTATCCCCCTTGGAGACTCCAACGAAGGCGGGTGGTCGCCACTGCTCTACCTCGAAGAAAAGATGCATCCATGGGTGGCTTTTGCGGTCGTGCCCATCTTCGGCTTCGCCAATGCCGGCGTGTCCCTGGCCGGTATTTCGCCGAATAATCTGCTTGATCCGGTACCGATGGGCGTGGCGATGGGGCTGTTGCTGGGCAAGCAGCTTGGGGTGTTCGGGTTGGCGGCGCTGGCCATTCGTTTCGGCTTGGCCAAACTGCCTGAGGGGGCCAGATGGTCGCAGATGTACGGCGTGGCGCTGTTGTGCGGGATCGGATTCACCATGAGCCTGTTCATCGGTGCGCTGGCATTTCCCAATGCGCCGCATCTGGTCGATGAGGTCAAAGTCGGTGTGCTGCTGGGCTCGACCCTGTCGGCCATCATCGGCGTCATGTTGCTGATGAAAGTAGGTCCCAAGAAAAACTGATGTGAGACGCGGCAGGGGCATTGTCCATGCCGCGTTATCCAGTTCGTCTCGCCTGGGTTAACCACAGTATTTCTCGTTCGCAGCGATGCTGTGGTCATGGTGAGGCGGTTGGCGTCATCTCTACGCCTTCTTTCGGGAACCAGGCCTGGGTCCGGTTGGCAAAAGCCACCAGCGACAGCATCACCGGCACTTCCACCAGCACCCCGACCACGGTGACCAGGGCCGCCCCGGAGTTAAGGCCGAACAAACCAATTGCCACCGCCACCGCCAGCTCGAAGAAATTCGAGGTGCCGATCAGGGCGCAGGGTGCCGCCACGTTAAAGGGTACTTTCCATAGCCGCGCCGCCGCGTAAGCAATGGCAAAAATGCCGTAGGACTGGATCAGCAAGGGCACGGCAATCAAAGCAATCAGCAGTGGTTTATCCAGAATGATCTGCCCCTGAAACCCGAAAAGCAGCACCACGGTGCCCAGCAGGCCGAGTATCGACAGGGGTTTGACCCGAGCGTTGAAGCGCGTGACCGCATACTCGGCCTCGCCGGCGTTTTGCGCCGAGGCACTGAGCTTCAGCCGGGTGAGTACCCCGGCAATCAGCGGGATCAACACATACAGCCCGACCGAAAGGATCAGGGTTGCCCAAGGCACCTCAATGTCAGTCACGCCGAGCAACAGCGCCACCAGCGGCGCGAAGGCGAAGATCATGATCACGTCATTCAGTGCCACCTGCGCCAGGGTGTAGGTGGCGTCGCCGCGTGTCAGCTGCGACCAGACGAACACCATGGCAGTACACGGCGCGGCACCGAGCAGGATCAGACCGGCGATGTACTGGCCGGCATCGCGAGGATCGATCAGGTCGATAAAGAAATAATGAAAGAACAACACCCCCAGCCCGGCCATGGTGAACGGTTTGATCAACCAGTTGACCACCAGGGTGATGATCAGCCCCTTGGGCCGTTCGTGAATGCGCTTGAGGCTGGAGAAGTCCACCGACACCATCATCGGATAGACCATCAGCCAGATCAGTACCGCGACAATGAAATTGACCGAACCGTATTCATAATCGGCCATGGTCTGGAACAGCCGTGGGAACAGACTGCCCAGACCAATGCCGGCGGCGATACAGAGGGCGACCCACACTGACAGGTAGCGCTCGAAAAAGCCGATGGGCTGGCGGGTGCTCATACTCAAACCTCTTCTTTGTACGTCTGCGCGCACAGGTTCCGGATGCAGAGCGTATATGGAAAAAAACATATATTTCTGAACTGAGCGCGATCCTGTTCAGAGAATACCCCCAAGAGGATTCTATCTCGTTCTGATTGTAGACGTTGCGTGGCAGGGAAAATAAACGGCGGGGGCTTTACCTTATATTCGGATAATCATATATTCGGTTTTCCGTATATTGGATGAGGCTTCATCATGACTGGCAAAGCCCGCGTTCTCTTCGTCTGCACCGCCAACGCTGCTCGTTCCCAGTTAGCCCAAGCGCTGCTCAGGCACACGGATTCGGAACATTTCGAGGCGTTCAGCGCCGGCACGGTTCCGACCGCGGTCGACCCGCGCACCTTCGAGGTCTTGTCGCACCTTGGAATCAGTACTGACGGGTTACGCAGCAAGTCGATTGATGAGTTTCAGGGAGAGCGTTTCGATTACGTGATTACCCTGTGCGATAAAGCAACTGCGCAGTGCCAGTCGCTCCCCGATGCTGGCGAGGCGTTGACCTGGAGCTTTGAAGATCCGGTCACCAGCACCAAGCCCGACGCGTTCCGTCACACGCTTCACGAAATTCATGAGCGCATCAAGATGTTTGTCTTGGTGAAAACCAAACACTGAGAACTGAAATGGCTGACCATCTGACCCCGACCACTGTCTTCAAATGCCTGGCCGACGACAATCGGGTGCGCATGATGCTGCTGATCACCCGAGAGGGGGAGTTGTGCGTCTGCGAGCTGACCTGTGCGTTGAACGAGAGTCAGCCCAAAGTCTCCAGGCACTTGGCGCAGTTGCGCACCTGCGGTTTGCTCTCGGACCGTCGGCAAGGTCAATGGGTTTACTACCGACTGCACCCCAATCTTCCTGACTGGGTGCTGCAGGTACTGACCGTGGTACTCGAAACCAACAAGCACTGGTTAAGCCCCGATGCCAAGCGTCTGGAAGCAATGGGGGACCGTCCTGAACGGGTCGCCATTTGTTGTGAGAGCAAAATTGCCTGACGAGCCCCGGTAGACGATGCCGCTGGCTCGATGATTCCCAAAGCGCCGTCGCGCAGGAAAAGACTATGTTTGATGACTCTATTCCCCAACTCGAAACCGAACTGGCCGATCTTCCGTCGACAGACAAACTCGGTATCGAAACCACATCCAGCCACAAGCCACGCATTTTGCTGCTGTACGGATCGACGCGCGAGCGTTCCTTCAGTCGCCTGCTGGTAGAGGAGGCCGCTCGGTTGTTGGAGCACTTCGGCGCCGAGGCGCGGATTTTCAATCCGTCGGGGCTGCCGCTGCCGGATGACGCGCCGGTCGATCATCCCCGGGTCCAGGAACTGCGCGAGCTGATGCAGTGGTCCGAAGGCCAGGTCTGGTGCTCGCCGGAACGCCACGGGTCCATGAGCGCGGTGTTCAAGGCGCAGATTGATTGGGTACCGCTGGCGATGGGCGCGGTACGCCCGACCCAGGGCAAAACCCTCGCTGTCATGCAGGTATGCGGTGGCTCGCAGTCATTCAACGTGGTCAATCAGCTGCGGGTGCTGGGACGCTGGATGCGCATGTTCACCATTCCCAACCAATCTTCCGTGCCGAAGGCCTATATGGAGTTTGACGACAGCGGCCGGATGAAGCCTTCACCGTTCTATGACCGCGTGGTGGATGTGATGGAGGAGTTGGTGAAGTTCACGCTGCTGCTTCGCGACCGCCAGGATTACCTGGTCGACCGCTATTCCGAGCGCAAGGAGTCGGCGCAAGAATTGATGAATCGCGTCAATCAGCGCTCCATCTGAGTCAAGCCCAACGCCTGGTTCGACCGGCAGTCGAACTCCATAGACACCAGCCACAGGAGCACAACAACATGACGATCAAAGTGGGTATCAACGGTTTTGGGCGTATTGGTCGCCTGGCATTGCGGGCCGCCTGGCATTGGCCGGAGTTCGACTTTGTGCAGATCAACGACCCGGCGGGTGACGCCGCGACCCATGCGCATCTGTTGAACTTCGATTCGGTGCATGGTCGCTGGAATGCAGAGGCTGGCTCCGAGGACGACAACATCGTCATCGATGGCAAGCGGATCAAGGTCACAGCCAATAAAGCGATTGCCGACACCGATTGGTCGGGCTGCGATCTGGTGATCGAAGCCAGCGGAAAAATGAAGACGGTTGCCGTGCTTCAGGGTTATCTCGACCAGGGTGTGAAGCGCGTGGTGGTCAGCGCCCCGGTGAAGGAGAAGGGCGCATTGAACGTCGTCATGGGCGTCAATCATCAGTTGTTCAAACCCGACGATCATGCCATCGTCACCGCCGCTTCATGCACCACCAACTGCCTGGCGCCAGTGGTGAAAGTCATCCACGAGAAGCTCGGCATACGCCACGGTTCGATCACCACCATTCATGACCTGACCAACACCCAGAGCATCCTCGATCAACCCCACAAGGACCTGCGCCGTGCGCGGGCTTCGGGCATGAGTCTGATTCCCACCAGCACCGGCTCGGCCACGGCCATCGCGGAAATCTTCCCGGAGCTGCGCGGGCGCCTCAATGGTCACGCCGTGCGCGTGCCGCTGGCCAACGCTTCGCTGACCGATTGTGTCTTCGAGGTCGAGCGAGCCACCACCGTCGAAGAAGTGAATCAGTTCCTCAAGGACGCTTCCGAGAACGAACTCAAGGACATCCTCGGTTTTGAGGAGCGCCCATTGGTGTCCATCGATTACCGAACCGACCCGCGCTCGTCGATCATTGATGCGCTGTCGACCATGGTCATCAATGGCACCCAGGTCAAACTCTACGCCTGGTACGACAATGAATGGGGCTATGCCAACCGTACCGTGGAACTGGCCCGGATGGTCGGTCGAACAGTCTGAGGAACGGTCATGAAAGCGTTGTCAGCCCTCGCTCCGCAAGTGCGGCAGTACCTGCTCGTCACCGGCAATTACTGGGCCTTCACCCTCACCGATGGCGCCTTGCGCATGTTGGTGGTGCTGCATTTTCATGCGTTGGGCTACAGCCCGCTGCAAATCGCCGCGTTGTTTTTGTTCTACGAAATCTTTGGCGTGATCACCAACCTGGTGGGCGGCTACCTCGGTGCCCGGCTTGGCCTGAACCGAACCATGAATATCGGCCTGGGGATGCAGGTCGTGGCGCTGTTGATGCTGACAGTTCCCTCGGTCTGGTTGACCATCCCCTGGGTAATGGGCGCTCAGGCGCTGTCCGGGATCGCCAAAGACCTGAACAAGATGAGCGCGAAAAGCTCGATCAAGCTGCTGGTTCCCGATGGTCAACAGGGGCAATTGTACAAGTGGGTGGCGATTCTCACCGGCTCCAAGAATGCCCTCAAGGGCGTTGGTTTCTTCCTGGGGGGCGCCTTGCTGGCCCTCATCGGCTTCAAAGGTGCGCTGCTGGCGATGGCCGGCGTACTGGCGTTGATCTGGATCGCCAGCCTGATCCTGTTGAAAAAGGATCTGGGTAAAGCTAAAGCCAAGCCCAGGTTTCGCGACATCCTCTCCAAGAGCCGCGCGATCAACATTTTGTCGGCGGCACGGATGTTCTTGTTCGGTGCCCGCGACGTCTGGTTCGTGGTGGCCCTGCCGGTTTACCTGAGCAGTGTTTTCGGTTGGGACTTCTGGAAGGTCGGCGGTTTCCTCGCGGCTTGGGTGATCGGCTACGGCATCGTGCAGTCTTTTGCGCCCAACATCACTGGCAAGAAACGTGGGCACGTGCCGGATGGCCGTGCGGCGTGTCTGTGGGCAATGGCATTGGCGGGTCTGCCCGCGGCCATTGCGCTAGGACTCGACAGCGGGTTGGCACCACAGACGGTGCTACTGGGTGGGCTCATGGTCTTTGGTGCGCTGTTCGCGGTGAACTCTTCGTTGCACAGCTATTTGATCGTGTCCTACGCCAAGGAAGACGGCGTATCGCTGGATGTGGGTTTTTACTACATGTCCAACGCCATGGGACGGCTGATCGGAACGGTGCTTTCTGGCTGGGTTTATCAAGTGTACGGGCTGCAGGCGTGCTTATGGATCTCCAGCGCCTTCGTGCTGCTCGCCGCTTTGATTTCCATTGGATTGCCTCGTCACGCCAGTCCGGCGGTCGATCTTTAACCACCTTCAGACTTCGTTAAGAAACGGCCTCGATACTTTCTCCCCATACCCAAGGGAGAACGTTGACCCATGCCCGATTCTGACTGGAACATCCATCTACCGCTGGCTTTCGGCAATGCCGGCCAGCCGGTTCGCCACTTGCACCGGGCTATGCCGGGAGAGCCCCGCCGGGATGAGTTCGAAGCCTTCATCCACCGGCGTTTCCACCAGGCGCACGGCGCAGAGATTCGTCACTTCATGCCCGAACTGTTCGGGCTCGATGATGCTGACGGCAGGCTTTGCGCCGTGGCAGGCGTGCGTCTGGCCGCCCAGGGACCGCTGTTTCTCGAGCATTATCTGGACGATCCCATCGAGCCTTTGATCAAGGCCGATGCAGACTGCGCAGTGGATCGCGCCGGCATTGTCGAAGTTGGCAATCTGGCCGCCAGCGACACCGGCAGCGCTCGCCTGAGCATTATCGCGATCACCTATCTGTTGGCGATGGGCGGGCTGGAGTGGGTGGCGTTCACCGGCAATATCGGCCTGGTCAACAGTTTCCATCGCCTTGGCCTCAAGCCCGTGACCCTGTGTCCGGCCGACCCGCAGCGCCTGGGGGAAGACCGTCACCTCTGGGGCCGCTACTACGAGAGTCAGCCATGGGTTCATGTCGGCAACATCCGTGCAGGCTTCGTTCATCTGCGCGATGCCGGTCTGTTCGATCGCCTGGGTTTTTCACAGACCTACGGGGAGGCGTGCCATGTTGCCTGAAGTGGAGCGCTTCAAACTCACCCTGCGTGAGCATGCCCAACGCAAGGGCTACGCCGTGGCGCTGTGGGGCGATAACTTGCGGCTGGACTACGCCACGCTTTACTCCGAAGTGGTGTACCGCCAACAACGCTTGCGCGATGAACACATAAAGGTTGTTGCTCTGGCCCTGGATAACGGTGTCGAAGCCATGCTTTGGGACCTGGCGGCTTTGTTCGAAGGTCTGGCCTGCGTCATCCTGCCGGGTTTTTTCAGTCCGGCTCAACGCTTGCACTGCCTGGAGCAGAGCCAGGCGCAGCGGGTGATTGCCGAGCCGGGACTGGCAGACGAACTCCAGGCCGCCGGTTACCACTACAGCGGCGAGTTCTGGCACAAAGATTACCTCGGACCGAGCCACCTGCCGGCGGGCACCGCCAAGCTGACCTTTACCTCGGGCACCACCGGCACGCCAAAAGGTGTCTGCCTGAGTGCCGACAGCCTGCTGCGGGTCGCCCGTGAGCTGGAACAGGCCAGTCAGCCGGTCAACCCAAGGCATCATCTGGCGCTGCTGCCCCTGGCGGTGCTTCTGGAAAACCTCGGGTGCTACGCGGCGCTGTATGCCGGGGCGATGCTCAGCCTGCCTGGCCAGAAAACCCTTGGCATCCAGGGCGCCAGTGGCGTCGACCCGGCGCGCCTGTTGGCGTGCCTGACCGAGCGCCGGGCGCAGAGTCTGATCCTGGTTCCACAATTGTTGCTGATGCTGGTCACGGCCGCCGAGCAGAAAGCGTTCTACCCACACGCTTTGCGGTTCGCCGCCGTGGGCGGTGCGCGGGTATCCCATGATCTTCTGCAACGAGCCCAGCGTGCTGGCGTGCCGGTATTTGAAGGCTACGGACTGTCGGAATGCGCTTCGGTGGTGTGCCTCAACCGGCCACAGGCCAACCGCGCCGGCAGTGTCGGTCAGCCGTTGCCCCATGTGCAGGTTCGTCTGGCCGAAGACGGCGAGGTCATGATCAAGGGCTCGACCTTGCTCGGATACCTGGGGGAGCCTCCGCCGCCCGACGACTGGTGGCCCAGCGGCGACTTGGGGGAGGTCGACGCCGACGGGTTCCTGTACCTGCGCGGGCGCAAGAAGCACCAATTCGTCACCAGCTTCGGTCGTAACGTTAACCCTGAATGGGTCGAAGCCGAACTTACCCAAGGCGGCACCATCAGTCAGGCCTTCGTCTATGGCGAAGCCTTGCCGCACAACCATGCATTGCTGTGGCCCACCCGCGCTGACTGCTCTGATCAAGCGCTGGAGCTGGCGGTGAGCAAGGCCAACGAGGCGTTGCCCGATTACGCGCAGGTCCATCACTGGACGCGACTGGCGCACCCCTTCACCGCAGCCAACGGCCTGCTCACCGCCAACGGCCGACCGCGCCGTGAAGCGATTGTCGAGCATTACCGCGGGTTGTTCAGCGAATCCATTCTGTCCGAGGAATATCCGTCATGAGTTTTTTCGACACGTTGCAAGAAGCCACCCATCAGGAACGTCAAACGCTGTTTAATCTGCCGATTATCCGTGACGCCCTCGACGGCCAGGTCAGCCTGGCCAGTTACCGGGCGTTTCTGATCCAGGCCTACTACCACGTGCGCCACACCGTACCGTTGATGATGGCTTGCGGTGCACGCCTGCCAGCGCACTTGGAATGGCTGCGCAAAGCCGTGTGCGAGTACATCGACGAGGAATACGGTCATGAGCAATGGGTGCTGGATGACATCGCCGTGTGTGGAGGCGACAAGGATGCGGTGCGTGATGGTCAGCCGTCGCTGCCTATCGAATTGATGGTCAGTTACCTGTATGACTTGATCGCCCGGGGCAATCCGGTGGGGCTGTTCGGCATGGTCAACGTGCTCGAGGGCACCAGCATCGCTCTGGCGACCCACGCCGCTGACGCCATTCGTGAACACCTGGAACTGCCGCCCACCGCTTTCAGCTACCTCAGCTCCCACGGCTCGCTGGATATCGAGCACATGCAGACCTATCGCGGCCTGATGAACAAGCTGGAGGATCCGGCCGACCAGGCGGCGGTGATCCACGCCTCCAAAGTGGTGTACACGCTCTACACCGAGATGTTCCGGGGCCTGCCCCGTGACGAGGGGGACCAGCATGCGCCTGTGTGACGCCCGGATCGTCTTGACCGGTGCCAGTGGCGGAATTGGCCTGGCCATCGCCCAGGCCCTATGCGCTAGTGGCGCTCGGGTGTTGGCCGTGGCCAGGCATCGCGAAGCGCTGGAACCCTTGATCGAACGCTACCCGCAGCAGTTGTACTGGGTTGGCGCAGACCTGACTGTGCCAGGTGATCGGCGCAAGGTGCTGGCCGCCGCCGAGGCCTTGGGCGGCATCAACCTGCTGATCAATGCCGCCGGTGTTAACCACTTTGCCATGCTCGAACAACTCGAGGACAGTGAGATCGACGCCATGCTGGCCTTGAACATCAGCGCGCCGATCTGTTTGAGCAAACTGTTGCTGCCACTGCTTAAACAGGCCGCCAGCGCCATGGTGGTCAATGTCGGCTCGACCTACGGCTCGATCGGCTACCCAGGCTACGCCAGTTACTGTGCCAGCAAGTTCGCCCTGCGCGGGTTCTCCGAAGCACTGCGCCGGGAATTGGCGGACACCCGTGTCGGCGTGCTCTACGTGGCGCCCCGGGCTACACGTACGTCGATGAACAGCCCAGCGGCCCAAGCCCTCAACCAGGCGCTCAAGGCCAACGTCGATGATCCGCACGCGGTGGCCTCGGCGGTCATACATGCCATTACCGGCGACCGTCGCGAGCTGTATCTGGGCTGGCCCGAGCGTTTTTTCGTCGGTCTCAACAGCCTGCTGCCCAACCTGGTGGACCGTGGCCTGCGCAAGCAACTGCCACTGGTTCGCCGTCTGAGCCATAAACCTGAGAACGAGCACCTCAAACCATGAAAAAAATTCTGATCTGTTTACTGTTTGGCGCCCTGGCTCAAAGCGCCTGGGCCTTGGATGACGCCGACCAGCAGCGTCTCACAGGCATCCAGCAAAGCTGGGCGCATATTCAATATGAGTTGCCTGAGGGGCAGCGTGCCGATGCCTTTGAAAAACTCGCCGCCCAGGCTTCGGCGTTCAAGCAGCAACGCCAGTCAGTGGCCGAGGCCTGGATCTGGTCGGGCATTGTCAAAAGCAGTTGGGCAGGGGCCGCAGGCGGGATCGGTGCGCTGGGCAAGGTCAAGGACGCCAAGGCCGATCTGGAACAGGCCCTGGCCCTGGATCCCAAAGCCTTGCAAGGCTCGGCCTACACCAGCCTCGGCGCACTCTATGATCGGGTTCCCGGCTGGCCCTTGGGGTTTGGCGACTCGGACAAGGCCGAGCAACTGCTCCAGCAGGCGCTGCAACTGAACCCAAACGGCATTGACAGTCTGTACTTCTGGGGCGATCACCTCTACCGTCAGAAACGCTACGCTGAAGCCCGGGTTGCCCTGCAAAAAGCCTTGCAGGCAGCGCCACGGCCCGGCCGGGAAACCGCTGACGCGGGGCGCCGCAAGGAAATCGAAGCGTTGCTGGTGGATGTGAACAAAAAACTTGGCTGAGAGGAGTGTGCGTGCGCTTATTACTGATCGAGGATGACGTGGCCCTGGGCGAAGGCATCCATCAGGCCCTGAGCCGCGAAGGCTATACCGTAGACTGGTTGAAGGACGGGAGCAGCGCCTTGCACGCACTGCTCAGCGAAACCTTTGACCTGGCTGTGCTTGACCTGGGCCTGCCACGGATGGACGGCCTGCAGGTGTTGCGTCGCTTGCGTGACAGCGGTTCCAACCTGCCGGTGCTGATCCTCACCGCCCGGGACGCCACCGAAGATCGCATTGCCGGGCTCGATGCCGGGGCCGACGACTACTTGATCAAACCCTTCGATCTGGCGGAACTCAAGGCCCGGTTGCGGGCCTTGTTGCGCCGCAGCGCCGGTCGTGCCCAGGCGCTGATCGAGCATGCCGGCATCAGCCTCAATCCGGGGACCCAGCAGGTCAGCTATCAGGGCAACCCGGTGGCGTTGACGCCCAAGGAGTATCAGTTGCTCCATGAATTGCTGTCGCCGCCGGGCCGGGTCATGACGCGCGATCATCTGATGCAATTGCTTTACGGCTGGAACGAGGAGGCCGAGAGCAACACCCTGGAAGTGCATATCCACCACCTGCGCAAGAAATTTTCCACCGACCTGATCCGTACCATTCGTGGCGTCGGGTATCTGGTGGAGGAGCGCCGATGACTTCAATCCGGCGGCGCACCCTCACGCTGATCCTGGGGCTTTTGTTCGTTGGCCTGTTGATCATCACCGTATTCAATCTGCATGACAGCAACCACGAGATCGCTGAAGTCTACGATGCTCAATTGGCCCAGAACGCCCGGCTGTTGCAGGGTGTCATGCGCATGCCCATGGCCAGCAAGGAACATGCGCAGTTGTATCAGGCATTCAATTCGGCCTTGGCGTCGGCGGTTCCCAAAGTCGATGGACATCCCTATGAGAGCAAAATCGCCTTTCAGGTCTGGGATTCAAAAGGTGCGTTGCTGGTTCACACCTCCAGTGCACCGACATTCACCTCACCGCCGATTGCTCCTGGTTTCAGCGACGTGATAGACCAAAAGGACCGTATGTGGCGGGCGTTCGTACTGGATGATACACAGTACGGCCTGAAAATCTGGGTAGGGGAGCGTGATGATGTGCGGTCCGATCTGGTCGATCGTATTGTCCGTCACACGGTGGTGCCTAATCTGATCGGCAGTCTGATTCTGGCCGCCGTGATCTGGTTGGCCATCGGCTGGGGGCTCAAGCCTCTGGTCGACATGGCAGCCAAGTTGCGTGCGCGGCATCCGGGCTCACTGGAGCCTCTGCAATTGGTGCCGCTGCCCAGCGAACTGGAGCCCATGCAAGCGGCGCTCAATCGGGTGCTGGCGCAGATCCAGGAGTTGATGGGCCGTGAACGGCGTTTTATTGCCGACGCAGCCCATGAGATGCGAACCCCCCTGGCGGTGCTCAGGGTTCATGCGCAGAACCTGATGGAGGCGGGGAATGAGCAGAGCCGGCGTGAGTCCCTGCAACACCTGATCGTCGGAGTGGATCGCACCACGCGCCTGGTCAATCAGTTGCTCACCATGGCACGCCTTGAACCACAAGCCGGCGTGCCTGCACCCGCCGTGATCGATCTGCCCGCCACTGTGCGTGAAAGTCTGGTTCAGATGACTCCCTGGTTGCTCAGCAAGGGGCTGGAGCTGGTTCTGGACGTCAGTGATGACATCGACCCGGTGAGGATTGATCCGGTGTCCATCGATATTGCCTTGAACAACCTGGTGACCAATGCGGCCAACTTTTCTCCCCCCAACGGCTTGATCACGGTGCGACTGGCCCGACAGGGAGATCATTACGAGCTGGCGGTCGAGGATCAGGGGCCAGGCATAGACGAGGCCGAACGGGACCGGCTTTTTGAACGCTTCTACAGCCGCGGCAACGACCAGGGTGCTGGGTTGGGCTTGACGATCGTGCGGACCATCGCCAATCGGCTTGGCGGGCAGGTCCGGTTGGAGAATCGTCCCGAGGGAGGTCTGCGCGCCACGTTGCAGATGGGCCGTCTTTAACCTTGCTCGTCGCGTGCCGGTAGTGTTTGGGCATCGGATGGACCGACGAGGAAAGCGGCAATTTCGTTGACCGTGCTGCGGGCCGTGCGTGTTACGCCGATCAGCGTAGCGGAGGCCGCACCGGTCCATTCGCCATAGCCGACCAGCCATAGCCTGGGCTCTTGAATCGCATGAGTCCCGTCAACGTCCACGCGTCCTTCAGCGTTGAGCACACCCAGTGGCTCCAGATGCTGCAGGGCGGGGCGGAAGCCGGTGCACCAGATCACCACGTCCACCGCAGACTCGCTCCCGTCGGCCCAGATTACGCCGTTGCGGGTGAAGCGTTCGAAAGGTCGGACTGATTTGAGCGCGTTGCGCGACCGGGCCTCGACGACGGGCGGTACCATGACGATGTCACCCAGCCCACCCACGGGCTGTTCGATGACGCGACCTTCCTGTTGCGCTTTCCAGCGCTGCGTGGCGCGCTCGAACAACACCTGCCCATCCACTTCATCAGGTAGGAACAGGGGTTCAACAGGTGTTACCCACGTGGTTTCGGCAACCCTGGAAACCTCGGCCAGAATCTGCGCCCCTGAATTGCCGCCACCGATGACCAGGACTTTTTTTCCGGTGAACGGCTGCGCTTGGAGGTAGTTTGCCGAGTGCAACTGTTGACCGGCGAATAATCCGGCGCCGGGGTAGCGGGGGATGAACGGGGTACTCCAGGTGCCGGTGGCGCTGACCACAACCTTGGCGTCCCAATGTCTATCGTGCGCCTTAATCCGCAACCCGGTTTCTGTACGCTCTACAGAAGTGACGCGCACGGGACGCACGATGGGCAATTGATAGCGCTGTTCGTACTGCTTGAGGTAGTCGATCACATGGTCGCGTGATGGGTAGCCATCCTGCGTGGGCGGCATCATCCAGCCTGGGATCGAGCTCCAGGTGGCGGGGGAGAATAGACGCAATGAATTCCAGCCATGGCGCCAGGCACCTCCTGGCCCTTGCTCGGCATCGAGAATGACGAACGAAAGTCGGGTGCGCCGCAGGAAATACGCCACTGCCAAGGCGGATTGGCCTCCACCGACAATCACCACGTCATATTGACTGGCAGTGGCAGGCGAATGAGTCATGACGGTGGTCTCCGATTGAGGTGGGAAAACAAGCCGGTGTAATGGCTGACAGTACCGTCATTTGCAGGCGCGGCAGCACCCGCCTCAGCAGCGTTTGCAGGTCCTGATGCCCAGTAATGTATAGACCGGGCAGAAACGGAAGATCCCCGTCGCCAGCGGCACCAGGCCGATCCAGCCCCACAAGCCGATCACGCCGCTCAGGCTGAGGGCAATGAGGACAAGTCCCGCGGCAATACGCAAGCTACGGTCGATGGTTCCGATATTGGCTTTCATGACGATCTCCCGATCAGTGAGTGCGCCGGTTCTCCAGCGCGGTGAACAACAACATGCCAGCCAGCATGGCCGCCATGAATACGATGATTTGCCAGTGCCCGGTGAGCAGGATCGCCACGGCGGGCCCCGGACAGATACCGGCTATCCCCCAACCGATGCCAAACAGCAGGCTGCCGCCGATCAGGCGAGGGTCCAGCTCACGCTTGACCGGCAATTGCATCGGGTTTCCCAGCACCGAACGGGTCTGGCGGCGGGCCCAGGTCAGTGGGCCGATCGCGACACCAATCGCTGCGAGCATGACCAGGGCCAGGGAGGGGTCCCAAGTGCCGGTCACATCCAGGAACGCCAAGACTTTGCTCGGATTGGCCATGCCCGCCAGGAGCAGACCGAAGCCGAACACCAGACCGGCCATGAATGCAGTCAGTTTGAGCATGTTCAACCCTCCAACATATGACGCAGGACAAAGACCGTGGCGAAACCGCTGAACATGAAACATGCCGTGGCGATCATCGAACGCGGTGAAAGGCGCGACAGGCCACATACGCCGTGGCCGCTGGTACAGCCCGACCCGTAGCGGGTGCCGATGCCCACCAGCAGGCCGGCGACGCTGAGGCCGAGCCAGCCGCTCTGAAACTCGATCTGCGGCAACGCGGTGAATAGGCCCCATAGCAGCGGCGCAACGAGCAGCCCCAACAGAAACAGCGCTTTCTCGCTAACCCCCTCGCTACCACGCTGCAGCAGGCTGCCGAGTAAACCGCTGATGCCGGCGATACGCCCATTGGCGACAACGAAAAGGCTGGCAGCCAAACCAATCAACGCACCGCCGGCAAGGGCTGACCAGGGCGTGAAGTTGAGCCAGTCAATGTTCATGAGATTTCTCCGATACAAACCACGTTGAGACTCCAGCAGGCGATTAACCCAGGGCTTTTACAACCAATGCCAGGGCCACCAGCGCAGCCAGAATGGCGAAGCCTTTTTGCAGATAGGGCTCCGGCAGCCGGGCGGCGAGCAAGCGGCCGCCGGTCATTCCCAACAATGCGCCAAGGGTAAAAGGTACGGCAATCGCCCATTGCAAATGACCCGCCGCCGAGCTCGCCACCACGCCGGAAATTGAAACCAGGGCAATGACCGTCAGCGACGTGGCGAGCACCGATTGGGTGGTCAGATTGGTGTAGCGCTGGAGTGCCGGGACCATGACAAAACCGCCGCCCACACCCAGCAGGCCGGACAGCGCGCCGGCGACCATGCCGGAGACCGTCAGCGCCCAGGCACAGGGTGCGGTCCAATGGAGCTTGCCGCGGTTTTCGTCCAGTACACAAGGCGGGGGTTTGCGCTTCGACGTGGCTTTGCAATCGGCGCGCGAGGGCAGTGACTTTTGAAAGGCCCGGAAGGCCACGTACATCAATAGAAGGGCAAACAGGAGCGTCAAGGGACGGTTGGGCGTGCGCTGAGCCAGCCAGATCCCCAGTGGAGAGCAGATGATGCCCGCGCCTGCGGTCAGCAGCGCAGCCTTATAGCGTACGGTGCCGTTTCTAAGGCCCATCACCGCACCCAGGGACGCGGCCAAACCCACCGCCATCAAGCCAATGGGCCCGGCTTCGGCCATGCTCAGGCCCGCGCCGAAGACCAGCAGGGGAACCGCCAGTATTCCCCCGCCAGCGCCGGTCAGCGCCAGAATCACACCCACGGTCAGGCCGAGCAGCAAGATGATGATCATCCCTCTCTCCTTGCCTTGAGGTCTGGTTTCATAGATCCGCCAACTCCGGTTTAGCCAGCCACTCATGTCCCTTGAGCATGCCCTTCCAATACAACGGAGGGAGAATCCGCTCCTTGAGTAGCCAGGCCAGCCGCGATGGCCGGGTACCGTCAATCAGCCAGGACGGGAAGCTGGGGGCGACGGTGCCGCCATAGGTGAACTCCGCCAGGACGATCTTGCCCCGTTCGACTGTCAGCGGACAGGAGCCGTAACCGTCGTAATGAGCGTTGCCCTTGGCTTTCCCCATAGCTGCCAGCACGTTATGGGCGACCACGGGCGCCTGCTTGCGAGCGGCCGCGGCGGTCTTGGCATTACTGGAGTTGGTGGCGTCGCCCAGTGCGTGAATATTCGCCCAGGTTTTATGGCGCAGCGTGTCGGGGTCGACATCAATCCAGCCGGCGGCATCGGCGAGTGGGCTGACGCGGATAAAGTCTGGCGCAATCTGTGGGGGCACCACATGCAGCAAATCGAAGTCGCGCGTGACAAGCTGGCGTGTGCCATCAGGCTGGGCGCAACTGAAGGTGGCGGTTCGCGCGGGCCCGTCAACGCTCGTCAGCGTGCTGCCGAAGTTCAGGTCGATGCCATAGGCGCGGATGTACTCCATCAGGGCCGGCACGTAATCGGGCACGCCGAACAGCACAGCTGCGGCACTGCAGAAATCGATCTTGATGTTGCCGAGTACCCCTGCACGCCGCCAGTGGTCGGCAGAGAGATACATGGCTTTTTGCGGCGCCCCGGCACATTTGATCGGCATCGGCGGTTGCGTGAAGATGGCCCGGCCACCGCGCAGTTGCTGCACGCACTCCCAGGTATAGGGGGCGAGGTGATACAGGTAGTTGGATGTAACGCCGTTGCGACCCAATGTCTGCGGCAGACCTTCAATGGCATTCCAGTTGAGTTTCAGGCCAGGGCATACGATCAGTTGTTGATACTTGACGACTCTGCACCCATCGAGAATGAGCGCATTTTTCTCGGGTTCAAAAGCGGCCACGGCGGCTTTGATCCAGTGCACGCCGCGAGGAATGGTCGAGCCGATCGTATGGGCGGTCCGGGGGGCATCGAAGACACCGCAACCGACCAGCGTCCAGCCGGGCTGGTAATAATGCACATCTGCCGGGTCAATGATGGCGATGTCGAGCCCCGGTTCCCTGGCCAATAAGCTGGATGCCGCCGCAATGCCCGCTGCGCCGCCCCCGATAATGACCACCGCATGTTCGGCCTCGGCCACTTCGATCGGGGTCTGCCCCTTGTTTGCAATCCGGCGGATAACGCCTTTCATGTCAAACCCGGCATCTTTGGCTGTTTCGACGATCTGCGGCAGAGGAAGTAGGTTCGCTTGTGACAGCGCCCACATCGTTGTCGAACGCATGCCGGAGCGGCAATACGCCAACACCGGTTTTGGCAGCGATTCAAATAGCCGGCCGAAGGCAACGCCTTGTTCGTCGGTGACCTTGCCCGATTCCGCAGGCAGATAGTGAGCTTCAATGCCCATCGCTTCAGCCGCGCGCTTGATTTCGGCAAACAAGGGTTGATCGCTGCCTTCGCCATCCGGGCGATTACACACGATGGCGCGAAAGCCGGTGTTTTTCAGTTCCGTCAATTGATCGGGGAAAATCTGCTCCGATACCGCTAAGCCTGGCGCAAGGTGGCGGATGTCCATGGTGGTCTCCGTGATGGGATTTTCTTATAGGGGGAGGGGACGTCAGAGCACGTTGAGCGGGATCTTCAGATAGCGTGTGCCGTTCGATTCCGGCTCAGGAAAGTGTCCGGCGCGCATGTTCACCTGAACCGATGGCAGGATCACCGTCGGCATTTCCAACGTGCTGTCACGCTTGGTGCGCATGGCCACGAACTCTTCTTCACTGATGCCGTTGCGCACATGGATATTGTCGGCGCGCTGCTCGGCAACGGTACTGGCGAACAGTACCTCGCGGCCGTCGGGCTGGTAGTCGTGGCACATGTACAGCACCGTATCGGCCGGCAGGCTCAGTACCTTGTTGATGGACCGGAACAAGGTGCGGGCATCGCCACCAGGAAAATCACAGCGCGCCGTACCGTAGTCGGGCATGAACAGGGTGTCGCCGACGAATGCCACCGTTTGCCTGGCGTCGCTGACGACGTACGTCATGCAGGCGGGTGTATGGCCCGGCGTATGCAGTGCGCGGCATTGCAGCGAACCGATGGAGAACGTGTAGTCATTGACGAACAGATGATCGAACTGACTTCCATCCTGGGCCATGTCATCACCGGTATTGAACAGCGTGCCAAAGGCTTGCTGCACGGTGGTGATGCGACTGCCGATGCCGATCTTGCCTCCCAGCTTTTCTTTGAGGTAAGGCGCTGCCGTGAGGTGGTCGGCGTGGACATGGGTTTCAAGAATCCATTGAACCTTGGCGTCCAGCTCGGCCACCCTGGCGATCAACGTGTCGGCAGACGTCGTCGTGGTATGGCCGGACTTGGGATCGTAATCCAGTACGCTGTCCACGAGTGCGCAGTGGCGGGTCGCCTGATCAAGCACGATATAACTGACAGTATGAGTATCGGGATCGAAAAATCCTTCGACGTGCAGTGTAGCGGTCATGATCGGTCTCCTGGTCTTGTTGCCGACTGGTTTAACCTGACATAGCAATAAGTCTGCCATGGACCGAATGAGCGAAAACTCAAAGCTATCTATTTGAATTTGTTGTGTTTGTTTTTGTAGGTTGGATGCGGCATTTTCACGCACACGAATAAACAACTGCCATTGGCAGTGTTTGTTGGCATAGTGGCAGTGTCGCTTGCGTCCGGATGAATCCACAGGAACCCACAGGAACCCCGATGAGCACTATCCTGCCAACCCCGAACAATTCGATCCCCCCGCCGGACCAGGTGCAGTCTCTGGTTTCGTTTCTCGAGCACGAGCCGCAGCCGATGATCGTGCTGGACCCGGACTACAACATTCTGGCGGCGAACACCGCCTATCGGCGCCAGTTCGGCAGTGCTGATCAACCGTTTATTGGTCATAAGTGCTATCGGATTTCCCATCATTACGATGTGCCTTGCGATCAGGCGGGGGAGAACTGCCCGATGAAGAAGGCCAGGGAAATGCGCGGCCCGGATCGGGTCCTGCACATTCACCACACCCCCCGCGGGCCTGAACATGTCGACGTGGAACTGCGGCCGATCCTCAATGACCATGGCGACATAACCGCGTATGTGGAGCGTCTTACCCTGGTACGCAGCGCCTCAGCACGGCCCAGCAATGAGGGCCTGGTGGGCAGCTCTCCTGCGTTCAACCGTGCACTGTCGGAACTGCAGCGGGTCGCGCCGTCCATGTTGCCGGTGCTGCTGCTGGGAGAGTCGGGGACGGGTAAGGAACTGTTTGCCCGTGCGGTCCATGAAACCAGCGAGCGGGCCAACGGGCCCTTTGTGGTAGTGGATTGTTCCGGGTTGACTGAAACGCTGTTTGAAAGCGAACTGTTCGGCCACGAGAAAGGCGCGTTCACCGGGGCCACCCTGCGCAAGCAGGGCCTGGTCGAAACAGCCCAGGGCGGTACGCTGTTTCTTGATGAAATCGGCGACGTTCCCCTGGCCATGCAGGTGAAACTGCTCAGGCTGATTGAGTCGGGAACCTATCGCCGTGTTGGCGGCGTGGAAACCTTGCATGCCGATTTCCGATTGGTTGCCGCCACCCATAAGCCCTTGGAACAGATGATGGCCCAGGGTGAGTTCAGGCAAGACCTGTACTACCGCATCAGCGTATTTCCCATTCATTTACCGCCTCTTCGCAATCGCATGGAGGACATCGCGCTGCTGGTCAATTCGTTATTGCAACGTTCCGGTACGGGCAAGCGCCGGCTGACCATCGACGCCGATGCCTTGATGCAACTGCAGCGATACTCCTGGCCGGGCAATATCCGCGAGCTTCGTAATGTGCTGGAAAGAGCCAGCCTGTTTGCCGATGACGGGGTCATTCATTCCGTGCATTTACCCCAGGTCCCCGATGCGACAGCCCAACGACTGGCTAACCCGGCTGGTGCTGATGGCCACTCGTTGGCCCAGATCCTGTCTGCGTTCAAAGGGACCCGCAGTGAGCTGGCCCGGCACTTGGGTATCAGCGAACGGACTTTGTACCGGCGCTTGAAAGAGCAGGGTTTGGCCTGATCAGCCGCTATGACACCTGACTGCCAATCACTGCCGTCATGGCAGATTGGCAGGCTCTGAGGTTGGCGAAAAATCCCCCTTCTACCAGGTTATGTTCCTAATCGGCTGTTATTTAACGATAAAAACCTGACCTTGAGCCTTGGCATGGCGCGTGCTAACTGCACCGACATGACTATTTCCGACAAACGACTGCGCCGTCATCTGCTCACAGCAGTGCTTATCAAGCTGCTCGTGCTGGCAGTGCTGTGGTGGCTATTCATCCAGGATTTCCACGTCAGCGTCGACTCCAACGCGGTCGGCAACCGTTTCGGTGTACCCACCTCGGCTCAAGGGGCAAGCAAGTGATCTCAGAACAACTGGTGGATTTGTCGCGGCTGCAGTTCGCAGCCACGGCGCTTTATCACTTCCTTTTCGTACCGCTCACCGTTGGCATGGTGTGGCTGCTGGTCATCATGGAAAGCGTCTATGTGATGACCGGTAAGGTCATCTGGAAAGACATGACGCGCTTCTGGGGCAAGCTATTTGGCATCAACTTCGCGCTGGGGGTGACCACCGGGATCACCCTGGAATTTCAGTTCGGCACCAACTGGGCCTACTACTCGCACTATGTCGGTGACATCTTCGGTGCACCGCTGGCAATCGAAGGCTTGATGGCGTTCTTCCTCGAATCGACCATGATCGGGCTGTTCTTTTTTGGTTGGGACCGTCTCAAGAGACAGCATCACTTGCTGGTCACGCTGTTGATGGCAATCGGCACAAACCTGTCGGCGCTGTGGATCCTGATCGCCAATGGCTGGATGCAGAACCCGGTGGGCTCAGAGTTCAGCTACATCACCATGCGCATGGAAATGGTCGATTTCTGGACGGTGGTGTTCAATCCGGTGGCCCAGGCCAAGTTTGTCCATACGGTTTCGGCCGGGTATGTCACCGGTTCGATGTTTGTGCTGTCGATCTCCAGTTGGTATTTACTCAAAAATCGTGATGTCGAGTTTGCCAAACGTAGCTTTCGGGTCGCCGCAGCGTTCGGCCTGGCCTCTGTGCTGAGCGTCATCGTACTGGGCGATGAGTCCGGTTACACGGTGGGGGAGGCGCAGCAGACTAAGCTGGCGGCCATGGAGGCCATGTGGGAAACAAAGCCCGCGCCGGCTGGCCTGACGCTGATCGCGAGCATCGATGAAGCTCAATCCCGAAATAATTGGGAGGTCGAGGTGCCATGGTTGATGGGCCTGATCGGGACCCGCTCGGTCAGCCAGCAGATTCCCGGCATTCATGAGATCAAGGAAAAGAACCGCGCCCGAATCATCCGCGGTATTAGCGCAGTCAATGCGCTGGAAGCACTGAGAGCCAATCGCAGCGATCCGGCGGCGTTCAAGACGTTCGAAGAATACAAAGCTGATCTGGGCTTCGGGTTGCTGCTCAAGCGCTATGTCGAGGACGTCAACCAAGCCACACCGGCCATGATCGAAACCGCGGTGAACGATACGGTTCCGCGCGTGACGCCTATGTTTTGGGCGTTCCGGATCATGGTCGGCCTGGGTTTTGCGATGCTGATGCTCTTTGCACTGGCATTCTGGAGCACGCTGAAGTCGAACCGCACCCGCCACCGAGGGTTGTTGCGTTGGGCACTCTACATGCTGCCGGCGCCCTGGATCGCCTGTGAACTGGGCTGGTTTGTCGCCGAATACGGCCGTCAGCCCTGGACGATCTACGGTGTATTACCGACCCACTTGAGCGTGTCAACGCTCAGCGTCAACAACCTGTATGGCTCGCTGGCCGGGTTCATCGTTTTCTACACCGTGTTGCTGGTGGTGGAAATGTTCCTGATGGTCAAGTTCGCCCGCCAAGGGCCTGGCAGCCTCGGTACAGGCCGTTATGTTCACGACGCTCATCTGAAGGAGCTTCACCATGCTTGATTACTTCACCCTGAAAATAATCTGGTGGGCGTTGGTCGGCGTCCTGCTGATCGGTTTTGCGATCATGGATGGTCATGACATGGGCGTCGGCACGCTGCTGCCATTCGTTGGCCGCAATGACCTGGAGCGGCGCGTTGTCATCAATACCGTCGGGCCGCATTGGGATGGTAATCAGGTCTGGTTCATCACCGCTGGCGGCGCCTTGTTCGCGGCCTGGCCTGTGGTCTACGCCACTGCCTTCAGTGGTTTCTACTGGGCGATGATTCTGGTGCTCTGGGCGTTGTTCTTCCGCCCGGTGGGGTTTGACTACCGTAGCAAGATCCACAACGCCACTTGGCGCAGCACCTGGGATTGGGGGCTCTTTATCGGAGGGGCGGTGCCTCCGCTGGTGTTCGGGATTGCGTTTGGCAACTTGCTGCTGGGCGTGCCGTTTCACTTCAATGACTATCTGGTGTCTACCTACACCGGCAGTTTCTGGCAACTGCTCAATCCTTTCGCGCTGCTGTCCGGTGTTGTGAGCAGTGCAATGATCACCCTGCAGGGCGGCACTTATCTGGCCCATCGCACTGAGGGGATTATCCAGTCCCGGGCAGTAAAAGGTGCAGTGGCGGCGGCGATTGTGCTGGTGTGCTCATTCATCGTGGCCGGCATCTGGCTGCAATGGATTGACGGCTACCGCATCACCTCGCTCGTTGATACCGCGGCGCTGCCGGACATCCTCAGCAAGACTGTGGTACGTGAACCTGGCGCCTGGATGGCCAACTACGAACGCTATCCATTGCTTTGGCTGCTGCCCGTCCTTGGATTGGGCGGGGCTGTAGCTGCCGTGTTCTTGTTGATGGTGCGCCGCACGCTGTCGGCGTTTGTCGCCTCATCGCTTGCGGTGATTGGCGTGATCAGCACGGCGGGCGTCTCAATGTTTCCGTTCATCATGCCTTCCTCAACCATGCCTGCGGCAAGCCTGACGGTGTGGGACAGCGTCTCCAGCCACCTGAGCTTGGCGATCATGTTCTGGGCCACGTTGATCTTCATGCCTCTGATCGTGATTTATACCTCTTGGGCGTATCGCGTCATGAGCGGAAAAGTCACCGTTGCCCAGATCAAAGCCAACGAGCATTCGGCCTACTAGTGCCGGCAAAGGAGCAAAGAATATGTGGTATTTCGCCTGGATGTTGGGAGTCGGCTTTGCGCTGTTGCTGGCGATATTGAATGCAATGTGGGGGGAGAACGAAGCGAACCGGGCCTTGAGTGACAATGACGAGCAGCAGCGATGATTCAGCAACGCTCAGATACCCAGCCGTCTTCACGCATTCATCTGGCGAGTCTGATGATCGCCATCACCATCATGCTTGCCTGCACACTGTACCCGCCGATGATGGCAACCTCGGAGGGAAAAGCTGATCACGCACTGGCGGGTGCTTTGTTTGCGGCGATGAGTGTGGCTTTCGTCAGGGGCGTGGGTTTTATCCCGCGCCGGTGGCTCTGGCGCTGGCTGTTTTCAGGTTGGACCTGCACTGCGGCATTGGTGCTGGCCGGATGGCTGATGTTCGTGCGGTGAAGGCGGGCTTACGTTCAATAACGCTGCACGAGAACGGCGACAGTAGTATTGGCTGCGCCGTTCATTCAGTTCCCTGGCCAAGTATCACGCCGTTCACTTCTTTGCCATAAAGATTGATCCCGTCATTGGCATGGAATTTCAACCGGGTCTGCTCGATAGAACCGGCAATCATCCTGGGGTCTTTCGGCCGTTCGTGGCTGTTCATGTAGGCAGCAACGTGCCAGGCCTCATCGGCGGACAGGGTGGCGCCTTTACCTAATGGCATATTCGACTTTATGAACCCGGCTGCGGTATTGATACGATGCATCCCCGCGCCCCAATTGAATGAGTCTTTGCCCCATAACGGTGGGAATACGTAATCGCTCCCGGCCTTTTGGCCTTCGCCCTCGTTGCCATGACACACCGCGCATTGCTGGGCATAGATGACCTTGCCCTTGGCCACATCGAAGCCTCCCGCCGGTTGTGGCACCTCAGGATAAGCTCGCCCGGGCAGTTCCTGGCCTAGCGGTGCTCCTGTTGCCAACCAGTAGGAAAAGGCAGTCAGGGCGGCGATGACCTGCCCGTCGGCCGGAGGCGGTTTTCCGTTCATGCTGAACTCAAAGCAGCCTTGTAGGCGCTCGGCGTAGGTATTGACCTTGTCGTTCTTTTTTCGATAAGCCGGGTACATCGTGTAAGCCGCCCAAAGGGGCGCCGAGTCGGCTTTTCTGCCTTGGTCCAAATGACAATTGGTGCAGTTCATCCCGTTTCCCACGAACTCGGGGGCGTTGGCTTTGGTATCGACAAAGATCGCATGCCCTTGGCGGACCAAACGGCCAAAGGCGTTATCAGGCAGCGTGTCCTCTGCTGGCGGAGTAAATGTCGCCGTCCGCTGTTGTGGGGCGTCTGGGCCGGGCGAAGGGGGCGATGCATCTGCCACATCAGCAGCGCCAGCCATCGATACCATATTCAAACTGATGAGTGCCGCGATGAATGATTTCATGGCCAGACCTCTATTGACTGAGCTCAGCGAAATACCGGGAAACAGCCTCGACCTCGGCTTCAGTGAGGGACCTCGCGATGTGGCCCATGAGATCGTCCGGATCATTTTTCCGGGTCTTCTGCCGCCAGGCATTCAGTTGCGAGACCAGGTACTGAGCCGATTGGCCCGCCAGCGGTGGAAAAGAGGCACCGACCCCGATTCCGCCAGGGCCATGACAGGAGACGCACTCGGGTATGTTTCGATCCCATGCGCCTCTCAATGCCAGGGTCTGCCCCAGGCCCTTGGCCGCCTGCGCACGATTGATGGGTTTGACAGGTGGGCCTGGCATGTTGGCGAGCATGCTGGCGAGGGCTTGTACCTCGTCCTCGCTCAATGCCTGGGCGATAGGAAGCATGATTGGGTTGGCCCTGGAGCCTGAGCGAAAATCCGCGATTTGTTTTGAGAAGTACTCAGCAGGTAACCCTGCAAGCCTTGGGAAGCCAGCCGCGGGCATCCCTGTACCGTCCGCACCATGACAGGTTGAACAGGCAATGGCGGCGGGGTTGGTCCCGCCCTGGGTGAAGGTCTTTTGCGCGTCCGCTGCATAAGCGGATGTTGCCAGCGCACCGGATAAAGCAAGGACTGATCCCCATCGCGACATACCCATCGTTCTGCCTCGCAGACGTTATGGGGGACAGGCCCCCTGGTGCGCCATCAACTGCAACTCACCCTCGGTTATTTGACCAAGGTAATCGGGATACTGGACAGCTGGATCACTTTGGCCGCGACAGAGCCCAGGAAAATGCCTTCGAGAAAACCACTGCCGTGCGAACCCAGGATGATGCTGTCGCACCCCAAGGATTTGGCGCACGCCACGATTCTGCTGGCCGCGTCGCCGTGCAGTGTATGGAAAGTAAAGGCGATGCCTTGCTGTTTCAGAAGAGCGATTGCCTTATTCGCATCTTCGGCACTTTTGCCGTCGTAGTAACGGTCAAGTTCATCCTTGCTCATGGTTTGCGCGATGCGAGTGGGTAAAAATGACTGCACATTGACCAGGTGCACCTCCACGCTGCCTCCCAGCAATCCGCCGTCCCGGATCAGTCCAATGAGGTAATGCACCACACGTTCGGAGTGCTCTGAACCATCGACAGCGACCAATACTTTGTGCATTTTCCGAATCCTCTTTCAGTAACATCCAGCGGCTGGTCGAACACCATGCCAGCCGCAGCGTCAGGGTGACTTCGGGGTCTGTCCCACTATGAGCGTAGCGCCCTTGGGGTCGGTTAACCGTAGCCGAATCTGTTTTTCAGTTTCGATGATCGCAAAGAGCGCGATGCCCACTGCGATAATCAATAGCCCATCCATAAAGGGGATCGCTTGAGTGGCAAACACCCTTTGCAGGGGCGGCGCGTAGGTGATGGCGAACTGAGCGAAGGTTACCACTGCAACGGTCAGCCACACGACCTTTGTACCTCTGACAGCCTCCCAAGTCAGTGACGTGCCATAAAGATTGCGAATGAAGAACAGGTGGAATATTTCCATCACCACCAGCGTGTTGACGGCGATGGTGCGGGCCAACTCCACCGGGTAGCCCCGGTCGAGCGCGTAGGTAAATATGCCGTAGACGCCGCAAAGAAACAGGATCGAAACCAGCACCATGTGCCAGATCAAGGCGCCGCTTATCAACGGCTCGTGCCTTGAGCGCGGCGGCCTGCGCATGGTGTTTTCTTCGGTCGGCTCGAACGCCAGGGCGATACCCAGCGTTATGGCGGTAATCAGGTTGATCCACAAGATTTGAATCGGTGTCACCGGCAGGGTGAGGCCAAACAGCAGCGCGACAATGATGGTCATGGTTTCGCCCGCGTTGGTGGGCAACGTCCAGCTCAGCACTTTCTTGATGTTGTCGTAGACCGTCCGGCCTTCACGTACGGCGGCCACGATGGAGGCGAAGTTGTCATCGGCCAGCACCAGGTCCGCCGCCTCTTTTGCCGCCTCACTGCCTTTGTCACCCATGGCGATGCCGGCGTCGGCGCGTTTGAGCGCGGGTGCGTCGTTGACCCCGTCGCCGGTCATGGCCACGGTCATGCCGTTCGATTGCAGCAACATCACCAGCCGTAGCTTATGTTCAGGGCTGGTGCGGGCGAAGATATTCACGTCCTTGAGCGCTTCTTTGAGCGTGCCGTCGTTCATCGCGTCCAGGTCGACGCCCGTCAGCACCTTGTCGGGATTTTGCAGGCCGATTTGCGCGCCGATCGCGGCGGCGGTGCCGGAGTGATCGCCGGTGATCATCTTGACTGCGATACCGGCAGCCTGGCATTGCTGGACCGCCTGGATCGTCTCGGGGCGAGGCGGGTCAATCATGCCTGTCATGCCAAGCAGGGTCAGCGAACCCTGCACGTCGCCAAACTCCAGAACGGTGTGCTCGGACGGCACGGGGCGGCTGGCAAACGCCAGCACGCGCTGACCTTTGCCGGCAATGGTATTTGCCTGTTGGTGCCAGTAGTCAGCATTGAGCGGCTCCGTGGCGCCGGTACTGCCACGCTGCTGCGCGCACATGGCCAGGATCTGTTCCGGCGCGCCTTTTACATAGATTGACGCCTGTCGCTCATGGTTGTGGTGCAACGTCGCCATGAAGCGGTGTTTGGCGTCAAACGGAATCGCATCGGTGCGGGGCCAGGTGCGTCGTTCTTCTTCGCCATCGATTCCGGCTTTCACGGAAAACGCCAGCAGTGCGCCCTCCATGGGATCGCCCTCGACCTTCCATGTGGCGTCGTGCAGTCTCAACACCGCGTCATTGCAAAGCGCGGCGGCGCGTCCCAGTTCGGCTAACGTGGGGTGATTGGAGGTGTCGATCAACTGGTCAGCCAGGTTCATGTTTCCCGACGGCTGATAACCGGCACCGTCGACCGTGAACGTCAGATCACGGGTGACCACTGATGCGACCATCATTTCGTTGCGGGTGAGGGTGCCGGTCTTGTCCGTGCAGATGACCGAAACCGATCCCAGGGTTTCGATGGCGGGCAAGCGGCGAACGACGGCGTTGCGACGGGCCATCGCGCGAACCCCGACCGCCAGGGTAATGGTGAGAACGGCGGGCAGTCCTTCGGGGATGGCGGCGACTGACATGCCCACCACCACCATGAAGATTTCGTTGAATGCGTAATGGCCGACAAAATGACCGTAAACCAGTAGCAGCCCGGCGACGAGCAGAATCAGGATCGTCAGCCAGCGCGCGAAGACGTTCATTTGCTGGACCAATGGCGTGGTCAGTGTCTCGACTTCCGACAACAGATTGCTGATGCGCCCGATCTCGGCGGCGGTCGCGGTTGCAACGACAACCCCGGTGGCCTGCCCACAGGTCACCAGGGTTCCACTGAAGGCCATGCAGGCACGATCACCCAGGGGCGCTCCAAGGCGCACAGGTTCAGTGTGCTTTTCCACGGCGGCGGATTCACCGGTCAGGATGGCTTCCTGGATCTGCAGCCTGTTGGCGTGCAGCAAGCGAAGGTCTGCCGGGACTTTATCGCCGGCCTCCAACAAGACGATATCGCCGGGTACCAGCGCTTCACCCGCGATGCTCAAACGTTCACCGGCACGAATCACGGCGGCGCGGGGCGCCAGCATCTGCCGGATCGCGTCCATGGCTTTTTCCGCTTTGCCCTCCTGGACGTAGCCAATGATGGCGTTGGCCACCACCACCGCCAGAATGACCACCGTATCCCAGAGGTGTTGCAGCAGCGCAGTGATCACCGCGGAGCCCAGCAGCACATAAATCAGGATATTGTGAAACTGCAACAGAAAACGCAGCCACGCCGGTCGCCGCGCCGATTCCGGCAGGCGATTGAAGCCTGTGCGCGCAAGCCGGGCTTGAACTTCTGCATCGTTCAGCCCGGTGTGCTCATTGACCTCCAGCCGTCCGAGCACCTGCTGCGCAGGCAACGTGTACCAAGCCTCGGCATCTGTGGGAATCGGATCCCGCTCGGTCGGTGCGTTGCTCGCTCGGTTCATCAGGCCGCTATCCCTGCGCTCATTATGCTGTTGGTATTCATGCGTTCAATCGAACTGCTGCGGTGCAATCACCCACAAGCTGCACGGCATCTTGTACAGCAGGCCTTCCACGGTGCTGCCGATCAACTTGTCCAAACCTTTGTAGCGCACGCGCCCCATGACAATGACATCAATGTCATGGGATGCCGCGTAGCTGGCCAATACCTTGGCCGGGTCGCCCATGACCATGCGTCGTTGTTCCGGCGCGATGCCGTTGCGCTCGGCCAACGCGTCAAACGCCTCGCCCTGGGATTCATAGAGCTGCCGGGCCAGGGTGGAAGAAAAGAACATCGAGCCGCTGCCGAAACCATATTCGGAGGCGGTGATGGACGACAGGTCATAGGCGTAGATGACTTCCAGGCTCGCGTCGCAGGAGGTGGCCAGTTTGTTGGCTTCGCTCAGGATCCGGTCGTTGAGGCCTTCGTAGCGGCCGTCGAGATGAAAGGGGTCAATGGCCGCCAGAATCTTGCGCGGACGGGCGTGAGTGACTTTGTTGACGAAATGCAACGGCACTTCGCTTTCGCGCAGCAGGTGCACATCCAGCGGGGTGAACATCAGGCGCGAGAACCAGGATTCATGCTCCACCGTCTTGATCAGGGCATCCATCGGCTGCTCCTTGAGGTGGACCAGAATCTCCTGCAGCGGTCGCTCGACCCACGCCACTTCGGTCGTGACTTCAATGCCCAGCTTGCGCAGTGGCCGGGCCTGGTCTTCCAGCCAGTGGCGATGGCGTTCAACGTAACCCAGGCGCATCTGTTCCAGGGCCTGCTCATTGACCAGGCTAGCGGTGGCCAGGCCTTCGAGGTAGTCGAAGGCAACGATATGCAGCGCGGCGCCTTCGGCCTTGGCCAGCGCCGCTGCCCGGTCGAAGGCCGGACTGTGTTCCATCAGCGGCGAGACGACCAACATCAAACGTGATTGCGTGGACATGACAAACCTCCCGAGCATGGACGTATGGGTACCCGACGGCCTTCGCGCCGCGTGGAGCCAGGGTTTGATCATGATCGTATCGGGCATCGGTCACTTGATTTGCATCAAGCTCATGCCAGAAGCGTGGCATCAATGCACACGGCGCCTGGCAATAGCGTTATGTTTGATCATGAAATCCTCCCAGGGACTACCCTGGACTCAGGTACAACCGGAACACTCAGTATAGAACCGAGGCCATGAGCGAAACCCTGGGCTTTGCCAATGCCGCCGCTGCGCTCGGAATCGGCTTGTTGATCGGGCTTGAACGCGAGCGACGCAAGGGCGAGGGCGCCCGGCGCGACTTCGCCGGCCTGCGTACCTTTGCCATTACCTCGTTGCTGGGGTATGTCACGGTCCAGGCTGGCGGAGTCTTGCTGCTCGGGTTCGTGGCGCTTGCGCTGGGGGCACTGGTCACGGCGGCGTATTGGCGAAACCTCGACCAGGACCCCGGTATCACCAGCGAAGTGGCGTTATTCGCGGCGTTGGCGTTGGGGGCGCTCTGCATGACCGCCCCGGCCCTGGCGATCGCGATTGGCGTGGTGATGGCCGGTCTGCTCGCCAGCCGCCAGGCGCTGCACCATTTTGCACGCAACCAATTGACCGCAGCGGAAATGCGTGACGGGCTGGTGCTGTTGATCGCCGCGCTGGTGGTGCTGCCGCTGGTGCCGGATCGCTTCCTCGGACCTTACGATGCGATCAACCTGCGCACCATCTGTATGTTGACGGTCATGTTGATGGCTGTGGGTGCGCTGGGGCATGTTGCGGTGCGGACCCTCGGCACTCACTACGGTTACGCCCTCAGCGCGGTTGCCTCGGGGTTCGCCTCGGCCACGCTGACCGTCGCCACCATGGGTAACATCGCCGCGAAAGAACCGGCCAATCTCAAGGTGCTGAGCGCCGCTGCCGTGTTGTCCAATCTGGCGACAGTGGCACAAATAGGGCTGATCCTCGGTGCCGTAGAACCGGCCCTGTTGCTTTGGATGTGGGGCCCGCTACTCTGTGGCCTGCTGACAACATTGATCTACGCCGGAATGCTGATGTTTCCCCGACCCAGGGCTCGGGCGGATGAACCGATCAAGCGCGGCGGGGCCTTCAACCTCAAACTGGCCTTGACGGTAGTCTTGGCGATGGCCGGTATCACGCTCCTGTCGTCGGCGATGCTTGCCGAGTTCGGCCAGACCGGGGTAACCGTAACGGCGGTTTTCAGCGGGCTGGTTGATGCTCATGCTTCAATTGCCTCTGTTGCTTCCCTGGCGAAGGCCGGATTGTTACCCCTGGATGGCATCGCCATACCGGTCTTGATGGCGATGAGCAGCAATTCCCTGAGTAAATGCGTAGTGGCCTGGCTCAGTGGCGGACGGCGTTTCGCCGGGTATTTCATCCCCGGCCAGGTGCTGGTGACGCTGGGAATGTGGGCCGGCGTTCTGCTCCCGAATCTGTGAGCCTGTGTGGTGGCAGTTTGATGAAGATCAAGTCCTGCCCGTGGCATACGTTCATTCTGGAACCCTCAATCCTTTAAGTGGCTGCCGCCACGTGCCGAGGTGTTCCATGTCCCAGACCCAACGTTTGTTGTTATTGGCACCCGATGCCATGACCCGTTCGCCTGCGTTCGACCGCGCCACCGAACTGGCCCTGGCGCTGGATCTGCCCCTGCACATCGTCGCCATCGATTATCTGGAGGTGCTCTCGGTGGCCGGTCTTTTTGCGCCAGAACAAGTCAAGAAGGCCCGTGACGGGTATCTGGAAACGCACCGGCACTGGTTGTGGCAACAGGCTGAGCTGGCGCGCCGCCATGGAGTGGAGGCGACGAGCGAGGTGGTCTGGGGCAAAGACGCTTATCAGGCCTTGCAGCAGTACGTCAAAGAGATGCCACTGGCGCTGATCATCAAGGACGCCGAGCCTGAACCGGCAATGAAGCGGATTTTCTTCACACCCATGGACTGGCGCCTGCTGCGCGACTGTCCGGTGCCGGTGCACCTGGTCACCGACGCGCGTCATCCGCGGCCCCGGCAGGTCCTGGCGATCGTCGATGTGCTGCGCAGCGAGGAGCAGGACCTGGTGTTCAACGACCGGATCGTCGATGCCGCCGTGAAACTGGCCGATCAATGCAACGCCCAGGTTGAGTTGTTGCACGCCTTCGACTGGACGGCGGTGTACGCCGCCGATATGGGCGTGGGTGCGCTCCCGCTCGCCACCGGGCTCTATGAAGCATTGGGGCAGGCGCAGCACGAAGTGTTTGAATCCCTGGCCGAGCGTCACGGCGTGCCGCCGCAGCAGCGTCACTTCATCGAAGGTGCGCCGCTGAGCAGCATCTGCACGTTCGCCACCGATCATCAGTGCGACGTCATTGTCATGGGCACGACACAGCATCGAGGTCTGGACAAGCACTTGGGCAGTACTGCCGAGCAGGTGCTGCAACGGGCACCTTGCAGTATATGGGCAATCAAGCCGGGCGAGTGACGGCAGGGTGACCTTGCGCGGGGCCTGGCCCCGGGTCCCGCGCAATGCACTGTGGTTAAAGATAGAGCCGGTGGATGACCTGCCGGGCGTCGTCGGGGTCGGTACGGGTATCAAACCCAAGGCTATGGGCCAGATCCCGCATAGGGGCGTTATCGGCGGCGTCGATGGAATACAGCTGGCGATAGCCGTTCTTGCGGGCCGCCTCTATCAAATGCTCCATCAACAACGTCCCCAGCCCCAGATGCTGCCATTGATCGGCCACGGTCACGGCGCACTCGCATTCGTGTTCACTGGTAGCGCAATAGCGGCTGACACCGATTTCGATCAGTTGGCCGTTGTCGTGGACCAGGGCGATGTAAGCCATGCGCGTCTTGCAGTCGACATCCATCAACTGGTCGAGCATGGCCGCACCGGGTTCATTGATTTGCGCCAGGAAACGCATGTGCCGGGACTCCGGTGACAGACGCTTGATGAAGTCATACTCACGCTGGCGATCTTCTTCCTTCAGCGGCCTGATCAACACGTGCCGGCCATCTCTGAGGGCCTGGATCCAGTGCTTGCCGCTGATGCTGGCATACAGGGCAGCGGCGCGTTCATTGTGGTCTTTGACGTTGAGCATGATGCGTTCCTCCATCGGGTGTGAACCTTCGGCGCGGCAAAGGCCGTGCATTCGCTACTGTTCTACGCCGGCGTGGCAGATCGATTCTGATCTGGATCAGTGCTCGCGAATCCGCTCGTCGATGATCAATGCCGGGGAGCAATTTCAGTGGGAGCCAAACCTGTGGGGGGCAAGCTTTGCTCCCACAGGTATGTGCATGCAGTTGATAAAGATCAAGCCGCCCCGGGGTGACAAGCGCAGGCTGTTGCACATGCCAGAGAGGGACCGCTGGGGACCTGATGGCCAACAGACCAGTGGAGGTGTGTAATGGGACAGTACCAACGTTTGCTATTGATCGTTGAAGCCGACCTGCATCCGTCTGCCGCGCTGCGTCGCGCCTGTGCCCTGGCCAGGGTCAGTGGCGCGGCCTTGCACCTGTGCGCATTCGTTCAACCACCGCCTCACACGCATTTGTGGGGCGAAAAGAACGATGAAGCGACAGCTCAGCGCTATATGCACCACTACCGTCGCTGGATGGTGGAGGAGGCGGCGCTGCTCAAGGAGCAAGGACTGGATGTGACGACCCATGTGGTCTGGACCACTCATCCATTACTGGACATCCTGCGCTACGTCGAGCAGTTTCAGCCCGATTTGCTGATCAAGGATGTGACCCTCGAGCCGCTGCTCAAACGTGTTTTCGTGACGCCCCTGGACTGTCATCTGCTGCGCGATTGCCCGGTGCCGGTGCATCTGGTCAATCGCGCCACCCACAGCTTGCCACGTCGGGTCGTGGCGGCGGTGGACCCCGCCAATCCGCAGGCCAACGCCTTGAACGAGCGCATTATCCAGGCCGCTGGGGCAATGGCCCTGCAATGCAATGCCCCGCTGCATCTGCTGCACGCCTGCGATCTGTCTCCGGCCTTCAACGGGGAGGCTTCGTTGGTGGCTGGGGCCTGGGATGAAGATTTTGCCGAGGCCTTGCGAGAGTCGCTGCATGCGGCGTTCATCAATTTGGCCGAGCGGTGGAGCATTCCACCCGAGCGCCGTCATTTCGTCATTGGCCTGCCGGTGCCGGTGATCCATGAGTTCCTCGATGAGTTCGAGGCTGATGTGGTGGTGATGGGCACCGAGCAACGCGCTGGGCTGGACCGTCTGATCGGTAGCACGACGGAACGGGCCCTGTATTCGGTGTCGGGCAGCTTGTTGGCAGTCAGGGTATGAGCAGGGCGCGTTGACTCTGATGTAAATCAAGTCGGGTTTGTTCAAGCGCTCCAGAATCAGTCGTGGCAGACCGTTCGATATCGGTTCAAGCGATCAGGGCAGTTCGCGGGTAATCCAGCCTCTTTGGGAGAATGTGATGAGTGATTTTCTTAGCCCCGACCAACTGGAAGGCATTGACGCCTATTGGCGTGCTTCCAATTATCTGGCTGTGGGGCAGATTTACCTCAAAGACAACCCTTTGTTGCGCAAACCGCTGCTACTGGGCCACGTCAAGCCACGCCTGTTGGGCCACTGGGGCACCACGCCGGGATTGAACCTGATTTACGTTCACCTCAATCACCTGATCAAGACCCACGACCTGAACATGATCCTGGTCACCGGCCCCGGACACGGCGGCCCAGCCATCGTCGCCCAGAGCTATCTGGAGGGCAGCTTCACCCAGTGTTATCCCTCGGTGGAACAGAACGAGAACGGGATGCTGCGCCTGTTCCGGCAGTTTTCCTGGCCCTACGGGTTGTCCAGTCATGTCTCGGCGCAGATCCCGGGGTCCATTCATGAAGGCGGGGAGCTGGGGTATTGCCTGGCCCACGCCTACGGTGCGGCGTTCGACAACCCTGACCTGATCGTGGCCTGCGTTATCGGCGATGGTGAAGCCGAAACCGGTACGCTGGCGGCGAGCTGGCATTCCAACAAGTTCCTCAACCCCCGGCGTGACGGTGCGGTTCTGCCCATCCTTCACCTCAACGGCTTCAAGATCGCCAACCCCACGCTGCTTTCGCGTATCAGTGAAGACGAGCTGTCAGCCCTGATGTACGGGTATGGCTACGATCCTTATTTTGTCGAAGGCGACGACCCCCACAGCGTTCACCAGCAACTGGCGATGGTCCTGGACGCCATGCTGCTCAAGATCCGCGAAATCCAGCGTACGGCCCGTGCAGACTCGTCGGCACATGAACTGGAGCGGCCACTGTGGCCGATGTTGGTGCTGCGCACGCCCAAGGGCTGGACCGGTCCGAGATTCGTCGACGGTCAGCAGGTCGAGGGCACCTGGCGCGCCCATCAGGTGCCACTGAGTCATTTCGAGCAGCCCATGCATCTGACGCAACTGCAACAATGGCTCGAGAGTTACCGGCCACAGGAGCTGTTCGACGCCAGTGGTGCATTGCTGCCGGAGATTGCGGCGCTGGCGCCCACAGGGCATCGGCGTCTGGGCGCCAATCCCCATGCCAATGGCGGCTTGCTCCTCCAGTCACTTGAGCTGCCTCGATTTACCGATTACGCCGTGCAGTTCTCCGCGCCCGGCAGTGTGCAGGCGGAGTCCACCCGGGTGTTGGGCGGTTTTGTCCGGGACGTGATGAAGTACAACCTCAAGGCTGGCAACTTTCGCCTGTTCGGCCCCGACGAAACCGCCTCCAATCGCCTTGATGCGGTGTACGAGGTCAGTGGCAAGACCTGGATGGCGGCACTTGAAACGGGGGACACCAACCTGGCCTGCGAAGGCCGGGTGATGGAAATCCTCAGCGAGCAGGTGTGTGAAGGCTGGCTAGAGGGCTATCTACTGACGGGCCGTCATGGCCTGTTCTCCTGCTATGAGGCGTTCATCCATATCGTCGATTCGATGTTCAATCAGCACGCCAAGTGGCTCAAGACCGCTGCGCAGATTCCCTGGCGCGCGTCGATCGCTTCGCTCAACTACCTGCTCACATCCCACGTCTGGCGCCAGGACCACAATGGTTTCTCCCATCAGGATCCGGGATTTATCGATCATGTGGCGAACAAAAGTGCCGATGTGGTGCGTATCTACCTGCCGCCGGATGCCAATTGCCTGTTGTCGGTGGCCGATCACTGTCTCAAGAGCCGCGATTACATCAACGTGATCGTGGCCGGCAAGCAACCGGAGTGGCAATGGCTGGATATCGATTCGGCCATCAGGCACTGCTCCATTGGCATCGGTCGGTGGGCCTTCGCCTGCCAGAACGATGACGACCCGGATGTGGTGATGGCCTGCGCCGGTGATGTGCCAACCCTGGAAACCCTGGCCGCCGTGACACTGTTGCGCCAATACGTGCCGGATCTGCGCGTGCGGGTGGTGAACGTGGTGGACTTGATGGCCCTGCAACCGCCGCAACAGCATTGCCATGGTCTGCCGGATGCCGGGTTCGATGAGTTGTTCACCGTGGACAAACCGGTGATTTTCGCGTTCCACGGCTATCCTTCATTGATCCATCGTCTGGTCTACAAGCGCCATAACCATGACAATTTCCATGTGCGCGGTTTCATGGAGGAGGGGGCCACAACCACCCCGTTCGACATGGTGGTCATCAATCACTTGGATCGCTACCAACTGGCCTTCGATGTCATCCAGCGGGTACCGCGCTTGCAACCGTTGGTGGAGGGCGCCCGGGACCGCTACTGGGCCACCATGGAGAAGCACCAGCTTTACCTGATCGAACATGGGCAGGACATGCCCGAGGTCCTGAACTGGCGCTGGACGCCGGCGCCGGGTTGACTGTACGCCCTGTTACGACTTCGACATCGCGCCGTTCGCCCTGACTTTTTGGAGATCCATCATGAGCCAGTACCAGCGCTTACTGCTGATCCTCAACCCGGCACAGCGACACTCTCCGGCCCTTCATCACGCAGCGGCCCTGACGGCGGCCAGCGGGGCGCACTTGCATGTTTCTGCGTTGGTGCCGTCACTGGACATTCTCAAGCTGTTGGAGCAGGAGCCCCGTGATGAAGCGCGTCAGAATTACCTGCAGGACCACCGTCACTGGCTGGAGGAGGAGGCCGACAAGATGCGGCGCCGAGGCCTGAGGGTCACCACGCAGGTGGATTGGGTCGACGGCATGGACGAGCAGATTCTGCAGCACGTTACGCAAATCCAGCCTGATCTGCTGATCAAGCAGGTGCAACACGAGCCCCTGCTCAAACGGGCCTTCCTTACTCCGCTGGACTGGCGTCTGTTGCGCCAGTGCCCGGTTCCCATGTACCTGGTGGGCGCCACCGGCCACGCCTTGCCGCGCAAAGTGGTTGCTGCGGTGGACCCTTCCAGCGACTTTGCGCAAAACAGTGGGCTCAACGACCGGATCATTCGCGAGGCAATCGGCTTGGCCTTGCAGTGCGACGCCGAGTTGCATCTGGTTCACGCCTATGAGGTTTCGTCGGTCTATCTCGGCGATGTCGGCGGAGGTGGCCTGACGCTTAAACAGCTCAGCAATGAACTGCGCAGGAGCCTGGAAAAAACATTCCTGGAGCTGGCCAACCTGTTCGGCGTGCCGGCCGAGCGCAGGCACTTCGTGCTGGGCCATCCGGTTTCAGCCTTGAGTGAGTTTGCCCTGGAGCATGAGGTCGATGTCGTGGTCATGGGGCGCTCGCAAAAGGGTGGTTCGCACGGGCTGTTGGGTAGCACCACGGAGCATATTTTGTATCAGGTGTCGTGCAGCGTACTGGCTGTGTGAAGAAACCGGTGCTCATGGCTGTGTCCTTGATGAAAATCAATGGCCCGCTGGGCGAATAGTGCGACCAATGGAACGCCAATCGATTGTTCAGGAGCACGCTCATGCGCATGACGTTTCTAGGGGCGGCCGGCACAGTCACCGGCAGCAAGTACCTGCTGGAGCATGACGATCAACGCATCCTGATCGACTGCGGGCTGTTTCAGGGCTACAAACAATTGCGCTTGCACAACTGGGACCCCTTCGAACTGCCAATGCGTGACCTGGACGCGATCGTGCTGACTCACGCACACCTGGACCACAGCGGTTACCTGCCAGTGCTGGTGCGAAACGGTTATCGCGGTCCGGTCTATGCCACGTCGGCCACCTGTGAACTGGTCAAGATCCTCTTGCTCGACAGCGCCCGCTTGCAGGAGGAAGAGGCCGAATACGCCAACCGCAAGGGGTTTTCCAAGCATGATCCTGCCATGCCGTTGTACACCCGGGAGCATGCCGAGCGGGCACTGAAACTGTTACGCCCGATAGCGTTCGATCATCCGGTGGATATCGCCCGTGGGGTGGGGATTGTGCTGCGCCGTGCGGGACACATCCTGGGCGCAGCCACGGTGCAGGTGCAGGCCGCTGGCGTTACGTTGGTGTGCTCCGGCGACCTGGGGCGCCCCGAGGACCCGGTGATGTTTGCCCCGCAAACCATCGAGCAGGCGGATTACCTATTGGTTGAGTCCACCTACGGCGACCGGAGGCACCCAAGCCAATCGCCCGAAGATCAACTGGCTGAAGTCATCACCCGCACCGCATTGCGCGGCGGCATCACCTTGGTGCCCTCGTTCACGGTCGGTCGGGCACAACTGCTGATGTATCACCTGTATCGCCTGAAACAGCGGATGGCGATCCCGGACATCCCCATCTACCTGAACAGCCCCATGGCCATTGATGTAACCCGCTTGTATCAACGCTTTGGCGATGAGCATCGTTTGTCCAGGGAGGAGTGTGAGGGCATGTGCCACATCGCGCACCCGGTGCGCTCGGCCAGGGATTCCATGAACCTGGACCTGCAACGCACCCCGGCGGTGATCATCGCCGCCAGTGGTATGGCTACCGGAGGGCGGGTGTTGTTTCACCTCAAGAGCCTGGCGCCCAACCCGATCAATACCTTGCTGATGCCAGGGTTCCAGGCCGGGGGGACGCGTGGCGCAAGGATCGTGGCGGGTGAGCCTGCGGTGCGCATCCATGGCAAGGACGTGCCAATCAACGCCGAAGTGGTGCCGATGCAAACATTGTCCGCCCATGCCGATGCCGATGAAATCATGCAATGGTTGCGCGGCTTCAAGACACCGCCCCGGCATACCTATGTCGTGCATGGCGAACCCAACGCGTCCGATGTCCTGCGCCATCGCATTCGCGATGAGTTGGGCTGGTCAGTATCGGTGCCGGAGTATCGCGACAGCGTGGAGTTCTGAGGCCTCCTTCGCGAGCAGGCTCGCTCCCACAAAGGTCCTGAGGTACGCGGTATTTGTGTTCACCGCCGGCCCCTGTGGGAGCGAGCCTGCTCGCGAAGCGGCCCATCAGCTTCAACAACACATCTAAATGCACAGGCAAAAAAAAGCCCCTCGTCGTTGGCCGGCGAGGGGCAGGGTGCACAGCGTCAGTCAGCCTTGATCGGCACGACTTTTTCCGCTTTCAGCGCTTCCGGTTTTTTAGGCAGCGTCAGGGTCAGCACGCCTTTGCTGAACTGAGCTTCGATCTTGTCGCTATCGATGCCTTTTGGCAGGTTGAAAACCCGTTCGAAGGAGCCGTAATGGCGTTCGGACAGGTGATAACCTTTTTTCTTTTCTTCCTTGGCTTCTTTCTTCTCGCCCTTGATGATCAGGTTGCCATTGGCGAGCCGGATTTCGATGTCTTTCTGGTCCATGCCGGGCAATTCGGCTGTGATTTCAAAGCTCTTTTCCTTCTCGCTGATGTCCACGGCCGGCAGGCTTGTGGAGAACTCCCTGCGCCAGAATGGCTCGACATCGAACAGTCCGCGACTGAAGGGAGAAAGACCTGTACCCCGGTTGAAGTCATCGAACAGGTGATCCACCTGCTGACGGAGTTTTTCCAGTGGATGCCAAAGGTCATTCTTGGCCGGATGCTGAGTGTTGTCTTGGGTATCGACCGGCATTTTTTTCACTGAATTGGACATTTGATTTTCCTCTTTGGTGATGTCCGGGCGGGACTTGGCATCATTGCCAGGGACCGGTTCCGGACGGGTCAATGCACGCTTGCAAGCCTTACAACGAGAGCTGGCCGGACCAGAGCATCCAGCCGGCGAAAATCGCCGCCACCCAGATCACCAGCAGCAACCCCCAGCCGAAACCATTGAGCGCATGCCCGGTCCTGGCCCGTTGGGCGCTGAGGTAAATCAGCGAACCGGGGGCATAGAGCAGGGCGCTGAGCAGCATGTAGCGGGGGCCGGCGGCGTAGAGCAGCCAAATGCAATAGGTGGTGGCGACCAAGGCGATGGCCATGTCCCGCAGTTGCAGGGCGCGGTGCCCGGCGTAGGTCTGGCCTTGCCAGGTCATCTTCAGCGCGTACAGGCCGCTGAACAGATAAGGCAGCAGGATCATCGAGGTAGCGAGCGAGATCAGGGCCAGGTAGCTGGCGCTCGAATACAGCGTCAACAACAGGAACAGCTGAATGCAGCCGTTGGTGATCCACAGCGCGTTGGCCGGCGCGCCGTGCTGGTTTTCCGAGGCCAGCGCGCGGGGCATGACCTTTTCCCTGGCCGGCGTGAACACCGATTCCGCTGCCAGCAGGGTCCAGGCCAGCAGCGCACCACCGACCGACACAATCAGGCCGATACTGATCAACACCGCACCCCAAGGACCGGCCACCGCCTCCAGAACACCCGCCATGGATGGGTTCTTCAGGGCAGCCAGTTCAGGTTGTCTGAGGATCCCCAGAGACAGGAGCGACACGGCAATCAGCAGCAGCAATGTCAGGACGAAACCGATCACCGTGGCCCTGCCCACATCCGCCCGGTCGGCGGCACGGGCGGAAAACACGTTGGCACCTTCAATGCCGATAAAGACCCAGACCGTCACCAGCATGGTGCTCTTGACCTGATCCAGGGTACTACCCAATGCCGGCGTGCCCCAAAAGTCGACCATGAAGGTGTCTTTGGAAAATCCGGCGATCACCAGGCCGATGAACAGCAGCAAGGGCACGACTTTGGCCACGGTGGTCAGGGCGTTGGCCTTGGCCGCTGTGCGCATCCCGCGCAGGATCATCCAATGCAACGACCACAGCACCACCGACGCACCGGCAATCGCGGCCTTGTTATTGCCTTCGCCGAACAAGGGAAAAAAGTAACTGAGTGCCGCGAACAGAATCACCAGATAACTGACGTTGCCAATCCACGCACTGATCCAGTAGCCCCACGCCGAATTGAAGCCCAGGAACTCACCCCCAAGCGCACGAGCGTAGGCGAACACGCCATTATCGAGTTCCGGTTGACGGTTGGAGAGGGTCTGATAGACCAGGGCCAGTGACAGCATACCCACGCCAGTGATCAGCCAGCCGATCAGGATAGCCCCGGCACCCGCGCTGGAGGCCATGTTCTGGGGCAGGCTGAAAATGCCGCTGCCGATCATCGAACCCACCACCAGCGCAACCAGCAGGCTCAATGACAGGCGTTTGGGTTCGACCTTTCGCAAACTGCCGGCCAAAGGATGAGGTTTGACGGCCGGGATGACCGGCTCAGTGCCTTGCAGGTGCGTTGCCATGATTGAAGCCTCCACGAGACGAAGGGGTCGACGACCTTCGCCGAAGCGAAGGTTCTAGCGCGGGTTATTAATCTCTGCGTGAAGAGGCTGGGGAGCATTGATTTAGATCAGAGGTTATGCAGGGCGTGCATGCGTGAATTTCATAGGAAAAGGGCCGAGCTGCCTTGCAGGGAAATTGACATAAATCAACGCCGAGGCCGCTCTATCAGAGGACGCTGGATTGACGCTGAACGACGGGGCGCAACAGCCTGTGGAGGTTTTCCAATGAGTCAGAGTCCCTCAATGCAAACAGTGTGGAAGGACCGCAGCGCAGCGGGGCAAGGGCTGGTGGAACATTTGTTCAAATACGCCCATCGACCCGATGTCATCGTCCTGGCCTTGCCCCGTGGCGGAGTTCCAGTGGCTTATGAAGTGGTCACCGCTCTGCACGTGCGCCTTGATCTGATGCTGGTTCGCAAACTGGGTGTGCCGTCCAACCCTGAGTTCGCGATGGGCGCCATTGCCAGTGGTGGCATACAGATCCTCAATGACGACGCTCTTCGTGCCCATCCGATTGATCAGCCCAGTTTCGACGCCGTGGTTGCCCGGGAAACCCGGGAGCTGTTGCGTCGTGAGCAGGCGTATCGAGGCACTCGTGAGCCTGTACAACTCAAGGACCAGGTGGTCATCCTGATTGATGACGGTCTGGCGACGGGGGCCTCGATGATGGCAGCGATCCACGCGGTCCGCACGCAAGGGCCTTCGCGCGTTGTGGTCGCCGTGCCGGTTGGGCCGCTTGAAACAGTGGAGGCGCTACGCAGCGAAGTGGATGAGGTGATTTGTCCGCTTATTCCTGACTGGCTGGTTTCCATAGGCTATTGGTACAAGGACTTCCCTCAGACATCCGATGAAATCGTCATCGATTTGCTGCAGCGGGCCTGGCAACGGGAGTCGACCGCCGCGTCTCAGGGGTAGAGCGGCGGGACTGCGAACGGGCCTGCGACTCAGACAAGCAACAGGTGATCGTCCACCTCTCTGACCCCCGGCACCGACCAGGCCGCCCGTTCCGCGATTTTACGCTGGCGCCATAAATGGACTTTGCCTTCGAGCCTCACCACATCCCCATCGACCTTGACGTGAATTGCCTTGGCATCCACTTCGGCATTGCGTTTAAGGGCCTCTTCGATACGACGCTGGATGTTGCCCGCGTCCACTCGAGGGCGCAGGGTTAGCCGATTGTTCACGCCCACCACGCCGGACAGCTTGAACACGGACCGCTCCACGCTTTCTTTCTGGTATTGCCATTCCACTTCGCCTTCCAGGCTGACCCAGCCGTTCTGCACGATGACTTTTATGTCGCCTTCAGGAACGTCGCAGCTCCAGTTGATGATCTTCAAGGCGCGATTGGCAATGGTGTCGTCTGCGGTGCCGGCGTTTTTATTCAATCGGACCTGGATTTCCTCAGCTACGGCGCGCACGCCCTCGATGCTTTTGACGGCGCGTTCGGCGCTGATCTTTTCTGCATAACTGCCGACATGACCGGAAAGGGTGACGACGCCATTGTCCACGGCCACGCCAATATGGGCTGCATTGAGGTCGGGTTGGAATTCCAGTTCTTCCAGAATGGTCTTGCGCAGGGTCAAGTCGCTCATCGTGGCGTCCTCCAGGTAATGCGAAGCGGGCGGGGCTATCAGGGCCCGGTCTGCTTTTTCTACGCCTGGGTGATGCCGACACATTGAGCTAAATCAACAAGGGTGTAAGTGGGTCAACGCGCTGTCGGGGCAACAGCCTGTGATTTGATGAAAGTCAGCAGGGCGGTCGACCGTGTCAGCGGGGCGGGCGATCAGGCGACGGGCAGGTGATCAGTGATGCAAGCGCCTCGAGAGGGTTTCACCGCTCTGAATGACGATGGCAACCAGCCACTTTTTGCTTGAGGCCGGGCAGGTCCAGGATGGTGACGTTGCGTCCATGCATTTCTACCAGTTCCTCTTCTCGCAGGTGCGCGATACCCCGGCAGATCGTTTCCAGCCGCAGGCCCAGATAAGAGCCGATAGCCTCGCGGCTCATGCGCAAGACGAATTCCCTGGAGGAGTAACCGCGCATGTTAAGTCGCTGAGACAGGTTCAGCAGAAACGCCGCAAGACGTTCATCGGCATTCATGTTGCCAAGCAACAGCAGCATGCTGTGGTCGCGCACGATCTCCTGGCTCAGGAGCTTGTTGAGGTTGTGCTGTAAAGAGGGCAAATCGTGGGCAAGTTTTTCCAGGTTGCTGAAAGGAATCGGGCAAACTTCGCTGTCTTCCAGCGCTATTGCATTGCAGGCGTAATGATCGGTGCTGATGGCGTCCAGACCGAGCATTTCGCCTTGCATCTGGAAACCGGTGATTTGCTCGCGACCGTCTATCGACAATACGCTGGTCTTGAAGAAACCCAGCCGCACTGCATACAACGAGCGCAGCGGATCGCCGGTGCGGTACAGCGCCGTGCCTTTTTTGACCTTGACTCGCTGGGAGATCAAGGTGTCCAGACGCTCGACTTCGCCGCCCGTCAGCCCGATAGGCAGGCACAGCTCAAGCACGCTGCAGTTGGAGCAAGCGGTTTTAAGGGAATGCACGCGCAGAAGTCGTGCTTCTGATTCGCTCATCGGAATAAACTCCTTTGCTGGAGCAATCATAGAAGATCAAATCCGTTGCGCCTGTTCTTTGTCGTATATAGATAGACCGGCTGTCATGTTTCAATCTGCAAGCACAGGTCCTGAAGCGAATGGTTCGACAAACACGAGGCCGACTACACTCAATTGCTGCTCTTTAGCGCGCTAGAAAAGATCCCTGTCCAGGTTCAAACACCGAACCTGTTGAACTTTCATGAACTAGCGCGGTGAATAGGGATCTAGACCTCCAACATAACGGCTCTATGAAACATATCCGAACCCGCATTCAGAAGGATTATCCGAGCTGGAATCACCGACTCCGGCCATAAACCGGGGGCGATGGAGAGCGTGGGCGTTTCAGCCAGGCGGATTGAGGATTACCAGATGTCGAACATTGAAGAGCTTGCCGTGGAGGTTTGCGCTCCGAGCGAGTACCAGAGCCTGCTCACCCTGGGCGCGAGCGCGCTCGACGCCATACCGGGGGCGGTATACCTCTGTGATCACGAGGGTTGGCTCGTCAGGTACAACAGTGAAGCGGCCGAGCTATGGGGCAGGACGCCCATTATCGGGAAAAACGGTGACCGCTTCTGCGGCTCGCACCGGCTTTTTTTACCGGATGGCACGCCGCTGGCTTTCGAAGACTGCCCCATGGCTTCGGTGCTTATTACCGGCGCTGCGACACGCAATCAGGAAGTGATCATTGAGCGTTCGGATGGAACGCGGCTTATGGCGCTGGTGAACATCCGGGCCCTCAGGGATCGGCGCGGGGCCATTCAAGGGGCGATCAACTGTTTTCAGGATGTCTCGGCGCGTCATGCGATGGCCGAAGAGCTTCGTCGCAAGAGTGCCGACCTCGAGGATTTTTTTGAAAACAGCGCGGTGGGGCTTCACATTGTCAGCAACGCGGGCATCATCCAGCGTGCGAACAAGGCCGAGCTGAACATGCTGGGCTATACGGCTGACGAATATATCGGCCGCCACATTACGGAGTTTCATGTGGATGAGCCCGTTATTGGTGACATCCTCAATAAACTGGGCAGCGGCGAAAGCCTGGACAGCTACCCGGCGCGGTTGAGGGCCAAAGACGGCACGATCCGGCATGTAGCGATTACCTCCAATGGGCGTTTCGAGGACGGTAAGCTCTTTCACACACGCTGTTTCACCATCGACGTCACGCTCGCCCAGCAAATGGAAAGCCAGATTCGCGAAAGCGAACGGCATATGCGCAATCTTCTCGAGGCTCTGCCCGCTGCGGTTTATACAACCGATGCACAAGGGCGCATCACCTTCTTCAATCGGGCGGCTGTCGAATTGTCTGGCCGAACCCCACAGTTGGGGGACATGTGGTGCGTGACCTGGAAAATATTCAATACCGATGGAAGCGCGCTTCCCCACGACCAGTGCCCGATGGCGGTGGCCTTGAAGGAAAACCGCCCGATACGTGGTGTCGAGGCCATTGCCGAACGGCCGGATGGCACTCGTGTGCCGTTTGCGCCGTATCCCACACCGCTGCATGACGCCGATGGCAACCTGGTGGGCGCTATCAACATGCTGGTGGACATCACCGAGCGAAATCAGGCGCAGAACCGGCAGAAGACCCTGATCGACGAACTCAATCATCGGGTCAAGAACACCCTGGCCACTGTGCAATCCCTGGCGGCACAAACGGCGCGCAATGCCGAGGATGCGAACGACGGTTACAGGCGTTTCGAAGCCAGGCTGCTTGCGTTGTCCCGGGCTCACGATCTGTTGACCCGGCGCCATTGGGGCCATACCCCGCTGGGGTCCCTTGCCCATGAAGTGCTGATGCCGATATTTGGCCAGGAACCCAGTCGAATCGTGGTTGAGGGCGACCCTGTCGATGTCGGCACCCGCGTTGCGCTCAACCTCACCATGACCCTCAATGAACTGGCGATCAATGCACTGAAATACGGCGCGATGTCAGTAGAGACGGGCACGCTTTCAGTGAAGTGGGTTGTGCAACCACAATCCGATGGAATGCTACTGACCCTGGACTGGCGCGAGCAGGGCGGGCCACGGGTGGCCCAACCCAAGCGGGAAGGGTTGGGTTCGCGTTTGATGAAGCGCTGCATCGAGCGCGATTTGGGCGGGACATTTGACCTGACCTTCGACCCGAAGGGCGTTTGCTGCCGAATCTCGTTTCTGATCCAGGCGTCCAGCCCATGAGTTCGTTCCCCGGAGTCAGGGTGCTGCTGGTTGAGGACGAAGGCACCATCGCCATGCTGGTCGAGCAAATGCTGGAAGAGCTCGAATGCGTGGTGGTGGCGTCAGTGGCACGGCTCGCTACGGCCTGCGAAGTGGCGAATCGGGTGGCAATTGACCTGGCCATTCTCGATGTCAACCTGGCCGGTGAGCGGGTTTTTCCGGTTGCCGAAATTCTCCAGGCGCGCCAGATTCCGTTTTTGTTCAGCACCGGATACGGTGCCAGCGGGCTGCCGAATGAGTTCGCCCATCGTCCTGTGTTGCACAAGCCATTCTCCGAAAACGAGTTGCAACTGAAAATCGCTCTTGCGCTGGGGCGCTGACCTTCAGCGATGAGCGGGCACGCTGTCCGGCCCTGGTGATTCCCCGCAGGCGCCCTGGACGTGTTCATTCCAGTTTATGAAACAGTGGATTGCAGTTCGTGCGTATTCCTCCCCAATCCCTTTGGGAAGAAGATAACCCCACCTGCAATGCACCCTCGGCAAGAGGCGTAGCGCAGTCCCCCTGACCGTAGCGTCTTAACGCAGCCTGCAAGGCTGCGGGCGCGAGGAGTAGCTGATGGACGAAGCCGCGAAACCACAATCCTCACCCTGGCATGAAGGCGAACTGACCTTGCAACGCTCGGTCGGTGCGGTCGACATGATGACCAGCGTCGGCCAGCGACAATTGGCGCGCAACTGGATGCCGGACCAGCACCGGGAGTTCTACGCACAGTTGCCTTTCGTGGTATTGGGCGCCGTGGATCGGCAAGGTGACGTGTGGGCGACCCTGCGCACCGGCAAACCCGGTTTCATGAGCTCACCTGATCCGCAAACCCTGCAGATCGATCTCAAGCCACAACCCAGCGATCCGGCCCAGGAGGGCATGGGCGAGGGGGCTGCCATCGGCATGTTGGGTATCGAATTGCACACCCGCCGGCGCAACCGCATGAACGGCAACATTCGCCGTCTGCTCGATCACGGGCTGGAAATTTCCGTCAGCCAGGCCTATGGCAATTGCCCTCGCTATATCAACCTGCGCCAATATTCCTTTGTCCGCGAACAGGCCGGTGACGTTCGGCACCTGGTGGCAACGGACCCATTGGCTCGTCGCCTGATCACAACGGCTGATTCGTTCTACATCGCCACCTATGTGGAGCGCGACGGCGAACGGCAGGTCGATGCGTCCCACCGCGGCGGCAAGCCAGGTTTTGTGCGCATGGACGAGGACGGCACGCTGACCATCCCGGACTTCTCCGGAAACCTGTTCTTCAACACCCTGGGCAACATCCTGCTCAATCCCCGCGCAGGCCTGATCTTCGTCGATTTCAAGACCGGCGATCTTCTGCAAATGACCGGTTCCGCCCAAGTATTGCTGGACGATCCCGAAATTGCCGCGTTCCAGGGCGCCGAGCGGCTGCTGCGCTTCAAGCCGCAGCGCGTGGTTTACCGCCAGGCCGCGATCCCGTTGCGCTGGAAGGACCAGAGCGCGGGTGACTCGCCCAATTCATTGATGACTGGCAGTTGGGAACAGGCCGCCGAGCGCTTGCAGGCCGAAGCCCTGCGGACCCAATGGCGCCCATTGCGCGTGGTTCGTGTGGTGGATGAGAGCCACAACATTCGCTCTTTCTACCTGCAAGCAGCCGACGGAGCGGGCGTGCCCCGGTTTGACGCCGGCCAGCACTTGCCCGTGCGGATTTCGCTGGAGGGGCAGAAAGCCCCCGCGATTCGTACCTACAGCGTGTCCAGCGCACCGTCGGATGATTTCCTGCGCATCAGCGTCAAGCGCGAGGGCTTGGTCTCCTCGCATCTGCATGACCGAATTGAGGTGGCGCAGCAGATCGAGGCGCGAGCGCCCCAAGGGCATTTCACCGTTCAGGCCGCTGAGCGGCGGCCCTTGGTGCTGCTGGCGGCGGGCGTGGGTGTGACGCCGCTGTTGTCGATGTTGCGCGAGGTGGTTTATCAGGGCCTGCGCATGAGTCGGATGCGTCCGGTCTGGTTGGTGCAAAGCGCGCGCACGGTAGCCGACCTGGCATTTCGCGAGGAAATCGATGAGCTGGTCAAGCGTGCCGCAGGTAAGGTAAAGGTACTGCGCCTGGTCAGCCAGCCGCCTACGGAAGGTGTGGGGCAAGGCTACGACGCGACGGGCAGGATCGATGTGGAACTGCTCAAGCAACTGCTGGCGCTCGATGACTACGACTACTACCTGTGCGGGCCCGGCAGCTTCACTCAGTCGCTGTATGACGGGTTGCGCACATTGCGCATTCCAGACGATCGCATTCACGCCGAAACCTTCGGCCCATCCACACTGGTGCGCGATGCCGAAGTCAGCGTGCCAGCGGCCCCGCAAGTGCCTGCATCGAGCGAGTCGGTGAAGGTCCTGTTCGCCAGCTCCGGCAAGGAGGCCCGTTGGGAGCCGGGCAGCGGGACCCTGCTGGAGCTTGCCGAAGCCCGGGGCCTGAGCCCTGAGTTCAGCTGCCGCGGCGGTTCGTGCGGCACCTGTAAAACCCGGCTAAGCCAGGGGCAGGTGCATTATCTGAACAGTCCGGCCGAGCCGGTTGCCGAAGATGAGGTACTGATCTGTTGCGCAGTACCGGCACAGGGGAGTGAGACCGTGGTTCTGGACGTTTGAGCAGGTGCTACACCCTCGCCAAAAGAGCAGCTTTTTGATCGTTCCCACGCTCTGCGTGGGAATGCATCCCGTGACGCTCTGCGTCACCTTCCAGAAGCGGAACGCGGAGCGTCCCTGGCGACATTCCCACGCAGGAGCGTGGGAACGATCGAATCTCTGGCTCCAATCGCCCAGCCCAGCGCCCTTGCCACAGGCTAGATCGTACGTCGCACTTTTCCTGGTGCTTGCCCATAAATCTCCTTGAACTTCTTGCTGAACGCCGCCTGGGATTGGTAACCGACCTGCACGGCAATATCGCTCAAGCCCAAATGTGAATGGCTGAGCAGACTGAACGCCAACTCCATGCGTATTTGCGTCAACAACACCCAAGGCGATACCCCGGCCACGCGAACGAAGGTTCGCATGAAGTTCGCGCGGGACATGTTCGCGAGGTCCGCCAGGCCCTGGATCGTCCACTCGTAGGCCGGATCTGCGAGCATCGCCTGCCAGGCTCGGCCCAGACGTTTATCGCCCAACAGCGCCAGCGAGCCGCTGTCCTGGCCGTGATTTGCCAGATGCGCACGCAGAATAAGCGTGAACAATGCCTGGGAAAGCGCATCGAGCAGAAAACGGGCACCGACCTTGGCCTCATCGGCTTCCGCACGAATGACTTCCACCAGCGCGGGTAGCGGACCGTTGGCCGACAACGCGCCGCTGGGGATGACCAGGTATTCGGGCAGGGAGGCAAACAGCAGTGAGGCCCGATTGAAGTGAAAGTCGCCACACAGCATGTCCAGTTCTGCACTGGCGTTGCCAATACGATGGACCGGCAGCGCGCCACCTGTGACGAGTTTCGGTGAAGTTGGCGCCACTGTTTTCCCAGGGCTGTGCATCAGGTGTCGCGCACCACGGGGCAGAAGCAGGATGTCACCTGCGCGCATGGGCAAACGCTGCCCATCGGGAAACTCCACCCGGCACTCTCCCGCCAACACGATGTGATAGGGCGCTCTGCCCAGGGCTTGCTGTTCATGATCCAGAGCCCAGTCACCCTGGAACTGACAGCGTAGATCCAGACTGCCGCGCACATTGGCCAGGCTGATGAGTCGATCGATCGCATTCATTTGAGAGCATCGCCAAAAAAACTGAGCGGATTGAACAAAATCGACCCGCGCCGGAGTGAAAAACTGAGGGCGTCGAAACAGTACACCCAACCCACTCAGGAGTTAATGCCATGTTCAATAACTGGTCTGAAATGTTGCCCACCATTCAAAAAGCCTTTGGCGCGCTGGGCAAGAGCAACCCGAAAATGGTCAAGGCCTACATGGCCCTTGGGGAGGCCGCCAGCGAAAACGACGTACTCGATGCCAAGACCCGCGAGCTGATTTCGATTGCCGTCGCGGTGACCACCCGCTGCGATGGCTGTATCGCCGCGCACACGGACTCGGCGATCAAGGCTGGGGCGAGCCGCGAGGAAGTGGCCGCCGCCCTGGCAACCGCGATCTCGCTGAATGCAGGCGCCGCGTACATCTACTCGCTGCGTTCGCTTGAAGCCTATGACACGTTGAAAAACCGCGCGTGACGCCACGCAACGTCAGGCCCCGGCACTGCAAAGTACCGGGGCTTTTGCCCGTTTTATGGAAAACAGCCAGTTGATTGTGCTAAACCTTCTGATCGTTCGATGCCGGCTTGCTGGCAGTCAACTGTCCTGACAACCGCTTAAGGGAATGATCATGAGCCTGCACGGCGATTACGATCCGCAGAACATCTTCGCGCTAATCCTTCGTGGCGACGCGCCGTGCTACAAGATTTACGAAGACGCCGATGTACTGGCTTTTCTGGATATCTTTCCTCAATCGCGCGGCCACGTCCTGGTGATTCCCAAAGCGTCCCAGGCCCGGAATATTCTTGATGTCGAGCCTGCGGCCCTCGGCGCGATGATGTCTGCCGTGCAGCGGCTCACACGGGTCATCGTGGACGAGCTGAAGCCCGATGGTGTGCAAATCGCGCAGTTCAACGGGGCTCCGGCCGGGCAGACGGTCTACCACATTCATGTACACATCGTCCCTCGCTGGGAGGGCGAGGAGGCGGGCATACATGGGCGGGGCAAGGCCGACCCCGAGGAGCTCAAAGTGCTGCAGGCACGTCTGGTCGAGCGCATCCGTGCAGGGGGCTAGCGCTGGCCCGATCCTGACGTAGGTAGCGAGTCAGTACACGGTTTTCTTGAAAGGGCGGGTGACCACGCCCGTGTAAAACGCCAGGATCGCGAGGCCTTGCACCACGACAGCGGCAATCACGATAGCGACGATGGCCTGGCTCGGTTCGGCAAAGACTGAACGGACTAGGCCGAAGAATGCTGGAGCGAAGGCATAGGTGGCTTGACTGATTGCGACCATCAGCGCAATCACCCTGGCGGTCTGTTCGCGGCTGAACTCAGTCTGGGCGATCAACGGCGGCAATGAAGTGGCGTTGCCGATTCCCGAACCGATCAACACCACCGCCACCCAGGCGACCGCCGGATGGATATTCAGGCCCAGGAGCATCAGTGTTCCAAGCATCTGAATCCCATAACCCAGGCAGGCCAGTTGACGGCGGTTGACGCCTTGGGTCATCAGGCGTGCGGCCACGTAACGCCCGCCCATGGCGCTGGCGGTGGCCAGGCCCATGGCGAATGAGGCGTCATGGGCGCCCATGCGTCCCGCCAGAATCGAATACAGGTGGGCGATCAAGCCTATCTGGGCGAACAACCCCAGGGACATGCCCGCTGCCAGGGAACGGAAACTGGCCGACTTGAGGGTTTGCGCCGCGGTCCAGGGTGCGGCGCTCGTACCCGTCGCGACCGGTTCTGGCTGGTCGGCATTGTCCGGATGCTGGCCGAGGCTTTGAGGGCTTTTATTGAACACCAGAAAGGCGAAGCAGCCGAGCAGCACCACGGCTGCGAGGCTGATCACCAGCGCCGCTGTGGCAAAGCCAAAACGCTCGATCAGCAACACCCACAACGGCGAGAAAATCACCCCACCCATGCTGGCGCCGTTGTAAGCCTTGCCCAAGGCTTTGGGCCGCTCCTTGATATACCAGGGCGCGATCAGGGTGTTAACGGCGGCGGCGCCTAATGTCACCCAACCGATGCCCGAGCAGATGGCCCCGGCATACAGCACCCATAATTGGCTGGCCTGAGCCCAGATATTCACCCCGACCCCCAGCACCACGCAGCCCAGCAGGGTAATGGCCGGTACACCGAAGCGCGCGTAGAGCCTTGGCAGGTTGGCGATGACCAGGGTGCCGCTGAGAAAGTGCAGCGTAACGGCCGCCGACACCTGGGCCACCGGCCAGCCGGTGCGATCCATCACGGCCTGCATATAGATCGGCGGCCCATAGAAACCGACCCCCCATCCGATCATTGCCAGGATGAATGTGCAGGCCAGTACGGTCTTTCCAAAAAAGCGGGTGGGTTTCATCGCCATCTCCTCCATGTGGGCTCACAGGTTATGCACCTGAGGCATCGCTCACTTCGAGGAGGGTCAAACTATGGATGTCGCTGCTGCCAGTACTTTTTATCCCACACCCGGTGCCAGGTTCAGCGCACGCGCGTGCGGCTCTGCTCCGCCAGGTCCAGCGCTTTTTGCATGTCCAGTCGAGCCGAACGCCCCACGTCCTTGTCGTTAAGCTGATAGCTGCGCTCCGACGGTAGGATAGGGGCGGTGAGGTCCTCGCCATCCATCCGTTCGAAGTCATGGTTTTCACCGATGGTCATGGCGCTGCGCCGTAGCAGCATGCGTAGTTGCTCGGGCTGGAGTTGCGGGTTGATGGACAGCATCGCCGCCAGCAAGCCCGCGACCATGGGCGTGGCATAGGATGTGCCGCAATGCACTGCACCGTTTTCGCCGGCGCTGGTGGTCGAGGCGTGGGCGCAAGCGGCGGCGGTGATGTCCACGCGCATGTCGATATTCGAGGAGCTGCGCTTGACCGCATAGGCCGGGTCATCGACGGCAACCCCGGCGCGCTCGTTGCGCTGGTGCCCGCCGACCACCAGCAGTTGTTCGGTGATGAACGAAGAGGGCAGGCGGTATTCATCGGTGCCCGAGAACGAAGACCCATTGCCGGCGGAGTTCACCACCACCACGTCGGGATGCTCCTTGCGCAGCCACAGGAAAAACTCTTCCAGCAGTTCCTCGTAACCGCTCATGGCGATGCCTGAGCGCAACAGCGAGTCGACTTCATCGCCTTTGACGTTTTTCGCGCCAACGCGGTGAATGCCCCAGCTCCAGTTGAGCACCCGCACGCCGTCCTCCACAAGGTTGACCGAGGCGGCGATGTTGGCGGTGATCCCGGCATCGGAGTTGCGCTCGACAATGACTTCGAAACCACCGCTGGCTTTGTCCAGCCCCCGGAGAAAACCGGTGTTTCCACCGTCATCCCAGCGTGCGGCGAGAATGCCGGCGACGGTGGTGCCGTGGTTGTCTGGCGTATTCGCATCGCGCGCATAGACGCAGGTGCGCGGCATCGAGCAGCCGCCGAGGTAGTCGGCGAAATCGGCGGTGTCGAAATCCACGTTACGTTCGATCAGGCCGATGCGCACCGGTTGCGGCGGGGTGGGCGGTTGCCGCGCAGGAATGCGCCGCTGGTAGTAGTTCACCGCGTCGAGAAAGCGGTTCGCGGCCCATTCATCGGAGTCCAGGGCCGGCTTCTTCGGCTCTTCAGGGTGGGCGCTGGCTTGCTCGGCCTCTTCTGCCGCCGACTCCTCGATCACCACGGCATCGACACTGGTCTCGCTGCCCATCCGTAGCACCAGCGCGTCGCGCTGCACCAGATCCTTGGCGGGTAACCGAAGCTGATACAGGTTCAGGGGAGCAATACTGCCGACGACCTTGGCGCCGTATTTTTGGGCGAGACGCTCAGCTTCCTGGCGCCCGTCGTGATTCTCCTCGATCAACAGGCTCACCAGATCGACGTAGGTGCTCAAGCCGTCCATGTTCTTCGCCACTTCGTCCGGCCCGGCGGCCAATACGTGACTGTTGCGCAGGCTCAGCCAGGCTGCATTGCTGACGCGCTGCCCGTCTTCCAGCCAAATAGGGCCGCTCTGATAGGCGGCGCTGTCCAGGCGCACGCGCAGGTCTTGCCCTTCGCGCTGGACAATGAGCGCGGGTAGCGTTTTTTCACCGAGTTTCAGTTGTGGCGTTTGAGTATCCAAGCCGTGCACCGTCAGGCACCAGTCCTGATGCTGGCTTTGCAGCAGGTCACCACAGCGGTCCAGGCGTTCCAGGCGCAGCGGTTCTTGTGCGGCGGCCGCCGTGCTGGCGGCCAACGTGAGCAACGTAGCGAGGACAGCAGATCGTAAGGACATGAGTCAGGTTTCTTTGCCGAGGGGCCTGGTGTTCCGACTGCCCCGTGGCCTGTTTCGTTCAGCGCGAACAGCAACGGTGACTGACTCACAGCATCCGGGGGAAAAACCGTTTCATCTGATCTGTTCGCCGAGGATTTCACCCTGAATTCTTGCCGCATCGCGTGCTGGGGGCAGTCCGAATACTCGTGCGTAATCTCGACTGAACTGTGTAGCGCTTTCGTAACCGACCTCCAATGCCGCGCTGGTAACGCTTTTGGCATGGGCGACCAGGAGTGTCCGAGCCTGAAGCAAACGCACTCTTTTTTGGTACTGCAGAGGGCTCAGCGCGGTCACGGCTTTGAAGTGACGGTGAAAGGCCGAAACGCTCATCGCAGCCCGTTGTGCCAGCGCTTCCACGCGAATGGACTCGGCAAATTCCCGGCGAATGTACTGGATCGCGAGGCTGACCCGAGCCATGGCGCTATCGGGTGCTGCGATATCACGCAGCATCCAGCCGTGAGGGCCTTGTAACACCCGGTAGAGGATCTCTCGTTCGTAAACGGGGGCAAGGGCCGCAATGTCTTCAGGCCGGTTCATCAACCGCAGCATACGGACCCAGGCATCCATCAACTCGGGCGTGACTGAGGCTACCGAAAAGCCCGCATCCTTTTCGTATTGGCCGACAGGCTTTGGCAGGTCGGCGAGCAAAGTTGCCAGGACCGCCGGGTCGAGTGTCAGGCTGACCGCCAGGTAAGGCTCGCCGGACGCAGCAGGATGGACTTGGCCGACCGCTGGCAATTCGATGGACATGACGAAATAGGTCGCAGGGTCATAGTCCAGCGTACGGTCACCGATGGTCATTGACTTACTGCCTTGCAGAATCAGATTGATCATCGGTTCGTAAACGGCGGCCAGCAAATGCGCCGGGATTTCACCCTGGACCATGGCCAGGCGCGGTATGCCCGTTTCCGTGCGGCGGTTCTCGGCCCGAGCGGCCAGGGCGCGCAGTTCATTGAGTGGGTTGGTCATGGGGGCCATCTGAACCCAGGCGGATGCGTCCACGCAAGCAAAAAGCAGAAACAGGCAGGATTCGAGCAGGAACGGCTGCGCTCGCTACCAAGGCGATGGTTACTGTGGTGACTCAACTCAGTGACAGTGGCGCAGCGAATGAGCGTGGTCGCCATGCTGCTGTCCGAAGAAGGACGCTGGATCAATGCTCAGACGATCGAAGTCGCGGGCGGCTACAACATCTGAATAGCGAGGCTAGCGCATGCTTGATCATATTTTTATCTCAGTCAGCGACATTGAGCGTTCCATCCGTTTCTACACCGCGACACTGACCCCGCTGGGCATTACCGCGCGACTTGATTACGACGGCAAGGACGGACTGCCAGGCCACCCGGATCTCAAGGGCTTCGGCGCCAATGGGCGGATGTTCTTCTGGTTGCGCGAGGGCGTGGTCGAGGGTAGAGCCGTTCATGTTGGTTTCGTGGCGAGCAGCAAGGCCGAGGTCAACGCGGCGTATGCGGAGGCCATGGCCAGTGGCGGCCGCGACAACGGCGCCCCCGGCGCACGTCTGCATTACGACCCCGATTACTACGCAGCCAATGTCCTTGACCCGGATGGCTACAGCCTCGAATTCGTCTACAAGAACTGGCAGCACAATCAATGAAAAAATTAATGATCTACGGCGCGACGGGCTACACCGGGCGCATGGCTGCCGAGCATGCCAAAGCGTTGGGGCTGGAATTTGTCATCGCCGGACGCAATGGCGAAAGGTTGCAGGCTCTGGCTGCTCAACTGAACGTCACGTACCGAGTGTTCAGCCCGGATATACACGCAGCACAATCCCTGGAAGGCATCAGCGTGCTGCTGAACTTCGCCGGGCCTTTTGCACAGACAGCGCACGCCCTGATGCAGACCTGCATCAAGGCTGGGGTCGACTACCTGGACATCACCGCCGAGATCAACGTCTATCGGCAGGCCGAACAGCTTGGCACACAGGCCGCCCAAGCGGGTGTCATGTTGCTGCCCGGCGTCGGCTGGGACGTGGTGCCGACAGACTGTCTGGCCATGCATGTCGCTCGCCGTGTACAGAATCCGCAGTCGCTGGAGGTGGCGCTGCAGGTCGCAGGTTCCATGTCCCGGGGATCGGCTTTGAGCGTCAGCGAGATTATCGGCGCAGGGCTCTTGGCGCGGGTGGACGGATTGCTGGTTGCAACCCCCGATGCGCAGCCCCGGCATTTCGATTTTGGCGATGGCCCGGCACTGTGCGCACCGCTGTCCTTCGGTGATCTGATCACCGGGTGGCATTCCACCGCAGTCCCGAATATCGCCATGTTCGTGAATATCACCGGTGATGCCTTTCCCGAAGGCGACCTGTCACAACTTCCCGACGGCCCAAGCGCTGCGCAACGTGAGGCCAACCGCGCCCGCGCCGTGGCAGAAGTCACAGGGGCTGACGGCACGGTAGCGCGTTCAATGATCGAGACCGTCAACGGCTACACCTACACCCCCCTGGCGGCCGTGGAGGCTGCGCGGCGGGTGCTGGACGGTGAGCGGCGAGCAGGCTTTGAAACCCCGGGGCGGATGTTGGGTGTCGGTTTCGCCGAGACGATTGCAGGGACGACAATCACTGATTTATAGGGGTACAACGGTGGCGGGCCGGCTAGAGACAAGCTTTACCTTCAGCAGGCCTATCGCATCGATACTCAACCCCAGCGGCCCTTCGGTGAGTCCGGATTCGTAATTGACTTGAAAGCCCTGCGCCCATTCATGTTCATTTGTCGTTTCTATCGTCGACTCACGTCGCACTTGAGTCCGAGACACGTGCAGTTCGCACAAATAACGCGTGCACCTTCTCCCAGAAATTCCCCCCGAGTACAAAAAAGCTGCCAATCAGCATGACGTCACCCAGCAATTGGGCCTGCCAGAGGTTCGGTCTGAGACCTGGCCAGAAGGCATCGACGTAAGGCTCGAGGAATGAGGAGATCAACGGCAAGCAGAACATCACGATGCCGATTCGATGACGAACCGGGCCAACTTCGTCCTTCATGGAAGGCACAAGCCCGGACACGTAACCGACCAAGCTGCTCTTCAACTGCTGGAAGCCGGCCTTGCCCATGACGGCGATGACGAGAATCAGCAGGACTTTGTTGCTGATAAACAGGACCCCAGTCAGCGCTGCGATCTTCGATCCAGGCACATCGAGCGCCGCCGCGACCGGCACCATCAGCCAGGAGCCTAGCATCAGACAAATGATGGCTATACCCAGTTTGAAGCGCCATTTAGCGGTATGGGGGGAGTTCATGGCTGCCGTACCTTTTTGACGGGTCTTATCAAATGTAACGATGCTTGAAGAGCTTAGCAGTCTGCGGGCGATCAGGGCGTCTATGCTCCTGTAATCTTCCTTGACTGGAAAAAACGCATGCATCTGACGCGATCGGGCCAACTGCTAGTGTTTGGAGTGCTCGGCTTGAGCGGCTGCGTGCGCCTGGGGCCAGACTTTCAGTCACCGAGGGAGGCGTGGCCAGGACACTGGACTACTCCTGCCCTTGAGCAAGTCAGCCAACGCAGCCGGGCCCCGGACTTTCGTCAATGGTGGCAAGTTTTCGGCGATCCGGTTCTCAATCGTCTGATTGCCGAGGCGGATGCCAACAATTCAGACCTTAAAGTTGCCGGTCTGCGGGTGATTGAGGCGCGGGCCCAGTTGGGTATTGCCCAAAGCGGGCGTTACCCCCAACTGCAGCAAGCCAGCGCCGACAGTCTGTACTTCAACCGTCAGCAATCCGGCGGAAGTAGTCCGCAAAACAGTCATTTCTGGCAATACAGTGCGGGGTTCGACATTGGTTGGGAACTGGACTTCTGGGGGCGATTCAGTCGCGCCATTGAATCATCCGATGCCAGTTACTTCGCCGCCCAGGCCAATTTCGAAGACGGGCTGGTTCTGCTACGCGCCCAACTGGCCAGTACTTACTTTTCGCTGCGTACCACCGAAGCACGTTTGCGCGTGGCCAAGGAAAACGCCAAACAGCAAAAGCGTAACTTCGAGATAACCGAGAAGCTGTTCAAGAGCGGCCAGAATGCAGAGCTGGACCTGCAACAAGCCAGAACCCAATACCTGGGCACCCTCAGTACCATCCCCAACTTCGAGGATCAGGTTTTACGCACCCGTAATTCGTTGGCGGTACTGATTGGACGGCCGCCCGGCGCTCTGCCGCAACTGGTCGAAAATGAAGGATGGATTCCGCTGGTGGACCGTACCGTGCTGCAGGATGTACCGGCCAACCTGCTGCTGCGCAGGCCCGACGTGCGTGCCGCTGAACTCAATGTCGCGGCCCAGTCGGCCCTGATCGGCGTGGCCGAAACCGATTTCTATCCGTCGCTGACCTTGCTGGGCAGCATCGTTTGGACGACTGATACGCTCAATGGCACCCCCAGGAGTCTGGACCTGATCGGTGGCCCGAGTCTGCGCTGGAATCTGTTCGACCATGGCCAGATCAGTAATAACGTGCGCGTCCAGGATGCGCGGTTGCAGCAACTGATCGAAGGGTACCGCGAAAAAGTGCGCCAAGCGGCACGCGAGGCAGATGACGCAGCCAATGGACTGATCAAGTCCCTGGAGCGCGAAGCAATCCTGCGTGAGGCCGAAGTCGCCGCCAAGCGATCACTGGTGCTGGCCAACGCCCTGTATCGGGAAGGGTACTCGGACTTCCAGCGGGTGCTCGACTCGCAACGCGCACTGCTGGAGCAACAGGACAATTACCTGGTCAGCCGAAGCAATGCCGTCAGCAATGTGATTGCCCTATACAAAGCGTTGGGCGGCGGTTGGTACAGCGTCCAACCGAAAGTCGCCCCGGCCACCCGCCAGCAAATGGAAGGGCGCACGGACTGGGGCAACTTGCTGGATGAGCCTTCAGCAGCGGAACCGAAAAAGGTCAACAATCATGAGTGAAGCCGCGCAGTCTTCCACCGATGCCTCTTCCCCCGAGGCGCCAGAACCGCCAGTTGAATCCGGCTCAAAAGGCATCAAGTGGGTACTGATCTTGATCACACTGAGTCTGGTCTGGTACTTGTTGGCGGACCGCTTCACGCCTTATACGCAACAGGCTCGAGTCGGTGCTTTTGTGATACCGGTGGCTGCGGAAGTGGCTGGTCGAGTCATCCGCGTCAACGTGCGTAACAATCAGGACGTCAAGGCGGGAGACGTGCTGTTCGAAGTGGATCCTCAGCCATATCAGATTGCCGTCGACCGTGCGCATGCAGATCTTGAGTCCACCCGTCGACAGATCGGTGCCAGCACCGCTGGCATAGCCGCGGCACAAGCCAATTTGCGAGCGGCCCAGGCGAATGAACTCAAGGCGCGGCAGGACAACCAGCGGCTCGAGGGTTTGTACCGCGAAGACCCAGGCACCATTTCCGTACGCTTGCTCGAAGTATCTCGCGCCAACTACCAACAAGCGCTCAGCCAGGTCGCCGCCGCCCGTGCCGAGGTCCAGCGCGCGCGCGAGCAAGAAGGTGGCAGTGCGGAAAACAACGCTTTGCTGCGCAGCGCCGCCACCGCGTTGTCGAAAGCTGAACTCGACCTGGCTAATACACAGATTCGCGCACGTTCGGCAGGTTTGATCACCGACCTACGCACCGACGCGGGGCAGTTCGCAGCCATCGGCAGCCCAGTCATGACCCTGATCGCCATCCATGATGTGTGGATCAGCGCAGACATGACCGAAAACAACCTCGGTCTGGTCAAGCCCCAGACACCGGTGGCGATCGTCCTGGATGCATTGCCAGGCGAAGTGTTCGACGGGCGTGTACGCAGTGTCGGCTACGGCGTCAGCGTGGGTCCGACGACAGCGCCCGGTACATTGCCAACTGTGCAGAACAGCCGGGACTGGCTTCGTCCGGCACAGCGTTTTCCGGTGATCATCGAATTTTCCGAGGATTCAATGGCCAGGCTGCGTGACACTCGCGCGATACGTGCCGGTGGCCAAGCCGAGGTCATGGCATTCCCCGCTCAAGGCAACCCGCTGAATCCACTGGGCCGCATATTTCTGAGGCTGATGAGTTGGCTGTCTTATGTCTACTAAGCGGACGCCGAGGACTCAGCGGGCGTTGCGCCTGGCTACAGGCACCGCGCTGTGCCTTGCGGTCAGCTTCGGCGTAGCCTTGCCGATTCCCTTTATCGCGCCCGTGCTTGCGGTACTTTTGATTTCCACCCTCAATCGTCCGTTGCAACTCAAGGCTGGACTGACACTGGCCCTGGTCGCGATGTTGACCACCGGTGTAGGCCTATTGCTTATCCCAATCCTGCGCTACTACCCGTTCAGCGGCGTTCTCCTGGTTGGCGTGAGCCTGTTCCTGGTTTTTCGATTGGGTCTGCGTGGCGGCAATAACCTGATCGTCACGTTTCTGGTGATTGGCCTGACCATGATCTCCTCAGCTGGCTTCGTCGATTTTGACTTGGCGATGATGATCATCGGTGCATTGGTTAAAGGCTTGATCCTCGCTGTCATCGTGCTGGCGATAAGTCATTGGCTGTTTCCCGAGTCAGCCAATACTCCGTCACCACCTGCGGCCCCGGCCTTGCGGGCGGAAGACGTCGACAGGGTTGCGCTACGGGCAGCGCTGATTGTATTACCAGCGTTTCTGGTGGCCCTGATTGATCCGGCCACTTACCTGCCCATTGTCTTGAAAGCGGTCAGCCTGGGTCAGCAGAGCTCCACAACGACGTCGCGTAATGCCGCTCGAGAATTGATTGGCTCGACCTTGTTGGGAGGCCTGCTGGCGGTGTTGTTCTGGTGTGCACTGAGTCTCTTTGTACACCTATGGATGTTCTTCCTTTGGATGCTGCTGTTCGGCCTCGTGCTGGCGCGCAAGCTATATGGGATAAGCCCTACACGGTTAAGCCCAGGGTTCTGGCTCAACAGCCTGATCACCCTGATTATTCTGCTGGGCCAGTCGGTTCAAGACAGTATTGCGGGCAAGGACGTCTACACGGCGTTTGCCGTACGCATGGGATTGTTCATTCTCGTGACGCTGTATGCCTGTCTGATGGTTCATATTCTGGATCAGCGACAACCAAGACGAGCTCAAGAATTAATCTGATGGATAGACCGCTTCATGGGCAATCCTTGCGATGAAATCCTCAGAAATCATGGCAAGGGGTGGCAAAAGCGTTTACTCACTTTGGGGCGATGCAGACTGCCGGTCGTGAAAGTCCACTATCGACTCATACTGTTTTAAACCGCAGGTCTTGAACTGCTCGGCGGTGTTTTCACACAGCCTGGACCCCTTGCTGCCGGTTGTGACAGGCAGCAAGGGGCCAATCTCTCTCGTCCGCTGCGTCGGCAGCCGTGGCAGCAGATCTTTGAGATAGGCATACGGATCATGCCCATGCATGCGTGCTTAGATATCCAGGCAAATTTTGCCGAAATGCTGGTTGGTTTCCTGATACTTGAACGCTTCGACAATCTCGCTCATAGGGAAATGACGATCAATAATCGGGCGCATGCCATTAGCATTGATGGCTCGGATCATGTCCTGCTGCTGGCTGCGGCTACCCACCAATACACCCTGCAGACGCACTTGCTTGATCAGTGCCGGTACAAAATTCATTGCACCGCTTACGCCACTCAATATGCCGATGACGGAGATGTGACCAGCAACCCGAATTGCACTCATCGATTGCTCAAGCGTCGCAGGGCCGCCGACTTCGATGATGTGGTCAACACCACGGCCACCCGTTAGCGCGCGTGCAGTTTCGCCCCAGTTGAGGTCTTTGCGGTAATTGATCACATGATCAGCGCCTAGCGCTTTCAGACGTTCAAGTTTTTCGTCGCTTGAAGAGGTCGCAATAACGGTAGCGCCGGCCATTTTAGCGAACTGCAGGGCGAAAATTGAAACGCCACCAGTGCCTTGGACGAGCACGGTGTCGCCCGGCTTGAGTGAGTCATCGGCCATCAGGGCGCGCCATGCAGTCAGGCCAGCGGTGGTAAGCGTCGACGCTTCAGCATGGCTGTAGCCAATAGGCGCGAGGGTGAACGATGTGGCGTTGGCCGTTACTTGCTCACGAGCGTAGCCGTCAATGCCATCACCTGGCACGCTGACAAAGCCTTCAACCAGTGGCGTACCGTTGATCCATTCCGGGAAGAAGGTGCTGACGACCGAGTCACCTACCTTGAATTCAGTGACATCTGGGCCGACAGCAATGACTTCACCTGCACCATCGGCCATGGGGATGCGTTTTTCGCTAGGGCCCCACATACCGCTGACCACCGCGAAGTCGTGGTAGTTGAGCGAGTTTGCATGAAGACGTACGGTGATTTCGCCACGCGCTGCGGCTCGGACTTCGCTGCTGCCAACCACAACCTTTTCATAGCCGCCACCGGGTTCAACGAAGATAGTTTTGCTGCTCATAGGGGTTCCCTCATGTTTTCTCATTACGCGAAATAACGAAATGAATGTTTAAAAATTACAATTCGATGATCAGCCTAGCCGCAAAGTCATTAATCGCCTGCTCATTGCGCCGGTAGTAAGTCCATTTTCCGATGCGGGTGGTCAGCACGAAGCCTGCACGTTGCAAGATAGCTAAATGTGCAGACGCAGTAGAAGGTGAAAGCCCCGCCTTGTGCTGCAAATGGGTGACGCACACGCCTATCGCAGGATCGCCATGATCCTGTGGGGGGAAATTACTGAGTGGGTCTTTGAGCCACTCCATCATTTGCATGCGAGTGTCATTGCCCAGGGCTTTGAGCTGTTCGAGTATCATGGGCGGCAATGTTACGCTTTTTTACGAAATGTTCAATAAGTAATCTATGGTCCCGCGCAAAGGGTTGAAATCAAAAACGCATCCAGCTGAATCGACCCCGCTATTTGTAGACGCCTTGAATGACTGCTTGGGCAGCCAGTAAAGTCATCAATATCGATATGTCTCACGCTGGGAAGGTGAGAGGGTATGCGCCTTTTGCTTGGCCGGGATACGCCAAGCGCTCCGATTCAACTTTGTGTTTCCACGATCCTGAGCCAAGGCCAGCGAGCCTGATAACTTTTCGCCTTCTGATCGAACAGATCCGGCTTGGGATTCTTTGGGTTGATGCGAAGGAACCCTTGCTCGGTGTCGGTCAGGCCGTTGGGGGCATAAACTTCGCCAGTTTCTATATCCAAACCAATGCAGGTACCCGAAACCAGGTAGCGATCAACTCCGTCTTTAGCCGACTGAAGCTGGGGATAGTCCGCTCCAAACCGCTGGCGGTACCACAGGTGAACGCGAGCCTGATTCTTGATCTCAACGTTCACTTCAAGGTCTTGGAAGAGACGCTGAGCTGAGTTGATGACCTCATTCTCAGCGTCCCAGGACAGATCACTGTCGAAGTAAAAAACGTCGTAATCCTTCACTCCCCAGGCTGGTGGCAGCTGTGACTGATGATTCCAGACGGCTTGGAACAGGCAGCCTGCAGTGAGCATGCATTGATTCAAACCGAGTGAAGGTAGGCGTGAGGTGATTTCCGCATTTATTGGATTGGCCATTGCTATCCTGACCAACCTTTCGACAGTCAATGTCATTTTCGTCCCTTTGGAATCGATCTAGTCCTGGCGACCGGCAATAGATCATCGCTTGGTAAAATTTCTCCAATGACGGCGTTTCCACACACTCTGGGCCAAGAGCGGTCATTGGTTTTGGGGGCTACAAACCGGGCTGTCGATGCCGGGCATAGAGAATTGAACCACCCACTCCGGACGTTCCTCTAGCTTGCAGTTCAAACGTATCCGGATACCCCTTGATCAGTTCACTGAGCTTTTTGTAACCATGGGTGCGAGGGTCGAATTCAGGTCTCAATTTGCTGATGTTGGTGCCTAGCGCACCCAGGTGAACCCAGCCATCCTCGTCGGCAATGTCATCCAATATCTTTGCAATAAAACTTACGGGTGCCTTGGGTAGTTTTTTCGCCTCGGGCGTACTGGCGACATTGACGGTCTCAATTTCGGCGAGTGGCTCGGGTTCGGGGCGATCATGTCCATTGCTTGCAGCAACAAGCGCTTCACCGCGCAACAATTCGGTATAGATAAACTTGTCGCAGGCCGACACGAACGGTCTCGGGGTTTTTTCTTCACCAAACCCGTAGACCGTCAAACCTTCTTCTCGTAACCGCGATGCGAGCCGGGTGAAGTCACTGTCGCTCGAGACCAGGCAGAAACCGTCGAAGCGGCGGGTGTATAGCAGGTCCATTGCGTCGATGATCAACGCACTGTCTGTTGCGTTCTTACCTTTGGTATACGCGAACTGTTGAATAGGCTGAATCGAATGGTCGAGCAGCACCTTTTTCCATCCGCCCAACTGAGGGCCAGTCCAGTCGCCATAGATCCGCTTGACGTTGGCGACACCATACTTGGCGATTTCTTCGAATAAACCTTCAACAATTGCCGCCGCGGCGTTGTCGGCGTCGATTAACACTGCCAAGTGTTTTTGCGTGACGGTGGGTGCGTGGATGGCCATAGGTCGTCCTCGAGTTGAGGACTTAAACATACCGTTAAAGCAACGACGAACAAAAGGGGCGCCGCTGCCAGAGGGCATGAAGCAGTGGGCGGCAGCGACAACAGGGGAAACCTATGGGCCAGGAAATGAGCCGGGTAATCAGGAGTCCGGGATGCCGATGCTGTTATCCGAGTTACTGAGAAGGCGAATACGACCGTAGTACCTGAGAAGCCATGGAACAACGGGCCTAGTCCTGTGAAGATGGTTTTTTCATCCTGAAGGGTGCCCACCAGGGGCACCGTTTCAGTTCTATCGCAAGACGCCAGACTCAAACCAAGTCTTCAGGCTGCATGGTCAAAATGATTTTCCCGACGTTCTTGCAAGATTCCATCCGGCGATGTGCATCGGCGGCACGTGATAACGGGAACGTGCTGTCAACGACAGGCTCGAGGCTTGCAGCGCCATCGAAGCGATCAAGCCAATGCTCACGGAAGCGCCTGATCATGTCGTGCTTCTCCGGCTGCGTGCGGGACTTCATGACCGTGCCAATGATTTGCAAGTGACGGTAGAGGATATGCTCCAGCTCTATAGTTACTTTGCCGCCACCGCCGAGGATGCCAACCTGAATCAGGCGGCCGCCATGCGCAAGGGACGCGACGTTGCGTGCGAAGTAGGGCTCGCCGACGAAGTCGATGACGATATCGACGCCTCGACCGTTGGTTTTATCGGCAATGACTTCGGCGAAGTCCTGTGTCTTATAGTCAATCGCGACATCTGCCCCCAAGTGTTCGACGCGAGACAACTTGCTGCCTTCAGTTGTCGCATACACCGTGGCGCCTGTGGCGTAAGCCAGCTGCACGGCGGCAGACCCAACGCCTCCAGCAGCAGCGTGAATCAGCACCGAGTCGCTGGCCTTGAGCCGAGCCAGATGCATCATCGCTTCATGGGCGGTGACGAAGACCTCCGGAATTGCTGCCGCGTGCACATAGTCCAGTTGGGCAGGGATGTGCATGGCCATGCGGTAGTCGATTCGAGCCAGTTCGGCATAGGCGCCGCCTCCAACAACGCCCATCACTCGATCACCCACCTCAAATCCGATCACCTCACTGCCTGCATCGATCACCTCTCCGGCGATCTCCAGCCCGATGATCAGGGAGTCGCCGAAATTAGGATGGCCATAGCCACCCGTTCGATGAGTCAGATCCGCACGGTTTACCCCCGCGGCATAGACACGCACTAGCAGGTCGGTAGGACGCACTTCAGGAGTGGCAACCTCTGCGAGTTCCAGAACGTCTGCGGCACCAAATTCTCTGATGTTGATGGCTTTCATGCTTGGTTGTTCTCCGATTCGGTAAACGTGGCGTTGGCGATAGCAGACGCGGTAATGGCGCCAGGGAATCCCACGTAGAAAGCCAGGTGCGTGATCGCCGCTGCAATTTCGTCATGGTTAACGCCATTGCCCACCGCCCGGCGTAAATGAGCGGGCAATTCTTCCGAGTGGCCCCCGGCGATCAATGCGGCCACGGTGATCAGGCTGCGGTCGCGGGGAGACAATGCCGGATCGCTCCAGATCTGCGGATAAAGCGTTGAGTCGACGAACTGCGACAACTTGGGCGTGAATGCGCGCGCCGCTTCGCGGGGACTGCTGAAATTGATCTTGGACATGGGAATTACCCTTAAACCTGGCTGATGAATTTGTGGGTCAGATAGTGCTCGATGCCTTCAATGCCGCCTTCCGAGCCATGACCGCTTTCTTTCATGCCGCCGAACGGAAGCTCGGTGGCGACGATGCGGTATTGGTTGATCCCAATCATTCCGGCCTCCAATCCGTCAGCGACGTCAATGGCGGTTCGCGCACTGGATGTGAATGCGTACGCTGAGAGCCCGTAGGGCAGGCGGTTCGCTTCTTTCAGTCCATCCGCCAATTCATCGAACGGCATCAGTACTGCGATCGGGCCAAAGGGTTCTTCGTGCATGACTCGGGCGTTCAGCGGCACATCCGCCAGAACGGTGGGCTGGAAGAAGAAGCCTTCACGTGACAACGCTTCGCCCCCGATCAATACCCGAGCACCTTTCTCGACGGCATCGGCCACCAGTTCTTCCATCTTTGCCAATTGCCTTGGGTTGGCCAAAGGGCCCACTTGAGTGTCTGGATGCAGGCCATCACCGATTCTCAGGGCTTTGGTTGCAGCGACAAAATGATCGACAAAAGCTTGATAGGCACCGCGCTGGATCAGAAAACGAGTGGATGAAATGCACACCTGTCCGGTCCCGCGAAACCGATTCGCGACACCTTCGGTTGCAGCCTTTTCAATATCTGCATCTGCGAATACGAGCACGGGGCCGTGCCCACCCAACTCAAGGGTGATGGGCTTAACGCCTTCGGCAGCTCGGGCAGATAGCAGGCGACCGATGGGCACTGAGCCGGTAAAGGTGACTTTGCGAATGATCGGTGAGGCGATCAGATGGCTGGACACTTGATCCGGTACGCCGAAGACCACCTGCAGCACCCCTTTGGGCAAGCCTGCGTCGTCGAGCGCACGAGCCAGGGCCAGCGCTGTGGAAGGACTTTCTTCACCTGGCTTGAGGATAACGCTGCACCCGGCGGCCAAGGCTGCCGAGAGCTTGCGGGCTGGAGTAATGGCCGGGAAGTTCCAGGGTGTGAACGCTGCCACTGGGCCGATGGCCTGGCGTTTGACCAGTTGCAGTACGCCAGGACGGTTGGCCGGTACCACGCGGCCATCAATACGCCGGGCACTCTCGGCGAACCACTCGAAGTATTCCGCCGCACGTATCACTTCATCCATGCTTTCACCCAGCGGCTTGCCTTCTTCCAGTGTCATTTGCGCGGCGATGTGCGGTGCTCGTTCAATGATCAGGTCGGCGGCCCGCTTGAGGATTTTTGCGCGTTTGTCAGGTACGGTCTGGCGCCATTGTTCGAAGCTCAGTCGAGCCACCTCAAGGGCGTTATCAAGGTCACCTGCGGTGGCGAGGGGGACGCGCCCGATCATCCGTCCGGTTGCCGGGTTAACGACAGCAGCAGTGTCGCGCCCTTGGTCACTGATCCATTCACCACCGATGAAAAGATAAAGCGGGTCGTAGGGAGTGTTCATGATGTGGCCTTCATTTGGTTGTCAGGGTTTGGTATGACGCTCGGCGCCTGAGTGGCTGTGCCGCAGGCCTGTTGAGGCGGCCTGTGCAACCAAGTCTATGGAAGGCGACACCGTTGATTTAGTCGGCCCAGAGGGAATCATTGTTGTCAGCAGAGGTAATATCGAGCATCGGGCCGAGCGTGTAGCATCATGGAAAAATGCGTGTTTTCACGGGTATGCGTCAGATCTGAAGGAAGGTCGCAATGGATAAGCTTTCGAACATGTCGGTCTACATAAAGGTTGTCGAGATGGGCAGTTTCACTGCCGTGGCAAATCATCTGGACTCCACAGTAGGTAACGTATCGCGTGCTGTTTCTGCGCTCGAAAACGTGCTCGATGCGCGTCTGTTGCAACGCTCGACCCGGCGCCTGTCGGTCACTGATGCGGGGCGGCGGTTCTATGAGCGGTGCACGAAAATTCTGGCTGATCTTGAGAGTGCGGAAGCCGAAGCAAGCAACGCGGCCTTGCAGCCCAGGGGAACACTCCGTGTGCATTGTGTACCCGGACTGGCTCGGCATCTGGTCACGGGAGCCGTGCTGGAATACCGCAAACATTTTCCGGATGTCACTGTGGATCTATTGCTTTCCCAGCGCATGCCTAACCTGCTTGAAGACCAGCTCGATGTCTCGATTCTGATTGCCCGAACGCTGCCTGATTCGGCGTATGTCAGCCAAAAGATCGGTGTCAGCCATTGCGTTCTGGTGGCGTCACCAGACTATCTGGCTCGACATGCGCCGCCCGTGACGCCGAAGGATCTCGATGATCACCAGTGTCTGCTGCTGGGCACCGTGGACTATGTCAGGGATGAGTGGCAACTGAAGAGCAAGGCGGGCGACGCGACATTTGTCCCTGCCGGGCCAAGTTTCAGCGTGAACGATATGGATGCGATGGCGGTGGCTATTCGGGAGGGGGCTGGAATTGGGTTGCTGGCCGGGTTTACGGCCGTCGAGGATTTGCGCTCCGGGAAGCTGGTGCGGGTTCTGCCTGACTTCCATACGTATGAGCGCAACGTCTATGCCATCTACAACTCACGACAGTTTGTCGATGCAAAAATCACCCGCTTCATCGACACGTTAAAGGATCGGGTTGGTCGTCAATTGGCAGCCACCGCTCAGGAGCTCATCCATTGAAATACCGCGAGTCATAAGTATTTTCACCTCGACAAGACAACTTTCGAGCAACTCGCCTAAGCGCAAGGATATGTAGCCCCCCAAAAACCACCACCGGTAGCATCGACTGGCCAATACCCAATAGTGAATTAAGCTATGAGGGCTGACCGCCTCCCGGCTCAAGTCGCTTTCAGGACACGTTAAGTCGTCTGTGTGCAATCGCCGCCCCCCGGGAGTGGCAAGCTGTAACGATGCCCCGGACCTGGTGCGCCTAGACACTTGGCCGGAGAGCGAGAATGGTGACTGGATCAGCCACGCGTCCGTGACGTGGCCCGGCACCGCAGCCAAGACTCCGGACGGTCGTCGCGTTGCGGCGGTATCGTTCGAGATGCCGAGGTACGTTTATGCCTGATGAGACGCTTCACCTGCCTCTGATTCATAGCGTGTTGCAGCGCGAAAAGGACACTCCCGGTGCCTTGCTGCCGATTCTCCACGCCATCCAGGAAGGCTGCGGGTACGTTCCCGACGCCGCCGTCCCGGAGATTGCCCATGCCTTGAACCTCAGCCAGGCTGAAGTGCGCGGCGTAATCAGCTTCTACCACGACTTCCGTACCTCGCCGCCGGCGCGCCACACGCTGCGTCTGTGCCGGGCCGAGTCCTGCCAGAGCATGGGGGCCGAGGGCCTGGCTGCGCAGTTGCGTGAGCAATTGGCGCTGGATGACCATGGCACCAGTGCCGATGGCAGCATCAGCCTGCGTCCCGTCTATTGCCTGGGTGCCTGCGTCTGTTCACCTGCTCTGGAACTGGACGGCGAGCTGCATGCACGGTTAACCCCCGAACGCTTGCGCGAGCTGGTGAAGGGCTGTCTGGAGGAGGGCGCATGCTGAAGCTCTGTATCCCCCGTGATTCAGTGGCCCGCGCCGTGGGGGCGGACAAGGTTGCCGTGGCGCTGGTGAGTGAGGCCGAGCGTCGACAACTGCCGCTTGAACTGCGCCGCACCAGCTCCCGTGGGCTCTATTGGTTGGAGCCAATGCTGGAGCTTGAAACCGCCGAGGGCCGGCTGGGCTTTGGCCCGATCACGCCGCAAGACGTGCCGAGCCTGCTCGATGCCCTGGCGGGAGATCCCGCCAGTCATCCGTTGGCCTTGGGGCTGGTCGAGGAAATTCCGTACCTCAAAAGCCAGCAGCGTCTGCTGTTTGCGCGTGCCGGCATCACTCAACCGCTGTCCCTGGACGATTACCGTGCCCAAGGTGGCTTTCTTGGGCTTGCGCGGGCGATCCAGATGGACGGCGCCGACGTGGTCGCCAGCGTGCTCGATTCCGGCCTGCGTGGCCGCGGTGGCGCGGCGTTCCCGGCGGGCATCAAGTGGCGCACCGTTCGCGACGCGGTAGGCGCACAGAAGTATGTGGTGTGTAACGCCGATGAGGGCGACTCCGGCACGTTTGCCGACCGTATGCTGATGGAAGGCGATCCGTTCCTTTTGATCGAAGGCATGATTATCGCGGGTATCGCGGTCGGCGCGACCATGGGCTACATCTACGTGCGTTCGGAGTACCCGGACGCGGTAGCTACCCTCAATGCCGCCCTGGGCATCGCTCGCCAGGCGGGTTATCTGGGGACGAACGTGGGCGGCAGCGGGCGCGCGTTCGAGCTGGAAGTCCGGGTGGGCGCGGGGGCCTACATCTGTGGTGAGGAAACCGCCTTGCTGGAATCGCTGGAGGGCAAGCGCGGCACCGTTCGCGCCAAACCGCCATTGCCGGCGCTGCAAGGTTTGTTCGGGCTGCCGACACTGGTCCACAACGTGCTGACCCTGGCCTCGGTGCCCGTGATCCTGGAGAAGGGCGCACAGTTTTACCGTGATTTCGGCATGGGCCGTTCCTTGGGCACGATGCCTTTTCAACTGGCGGGCAACATCCGTCACGGCGGCCTGGTAGAGCGCGCCTTCGGTTTGAGCCTGCGTGAGCTGGTGGAAGGTTATGGGGGCGGTACCGCCAGTGGTCGGCCGCTCAAGGCCGCGCAAGTGGGCGGGCCGTTGGGTGCCTGGGTGCCGCCTTCGCAGTTCGACACGCCGCTGGACTACGAGGCATTCGCCGCCATGGGCGCCATGCTCGGCCACGGTGGTGTGGTGGTTGCCGACGACAGCCTGGACATGGCCCGGATGGCCCGTTTTGCCTTGCAGTTCTGCGCCGAGGAATCCTGCGGCAAGTGCACGCCGTGCCGGATCGGTTCCACCCGTGGCGTGGAAGTGGTGGACCGCTTGATCGCCAGCACCGATGCCGCTGCGCGCCAGGAGCAGGCACGGCTGCTGCAAGACCTTTGCGACACCATGCAGTACGGCTCGCTCTGCGCCCTGGGTGGGATGACTTCCTTTCCCGTCGGCAGCGCCCTCAAGCATTTTCCCGCCGACTTCGGTCTGGCGACCACGGAGGCCGACCAATGATCAATATCTTCGACCCAAGCAGCGATATCGACCTTGGCACCCCGGCACGTGAAAGCGACGTGCAGGTCAGCCTGACCATTGATGGCCGCGAAATCAGCGTCGCCTCTGGCACCTCGGTGATGCGCGCGGCGGCCATGCTCGGCACCACCATTCCAAAACTCTGCGCCACCGACAGCCTGGAAGCCTTCGGCTCCTGCCGCATGTGCCTGGTGGAGATCGACGGTATGCGTGGCTACCCGGCCTCCTGCACCACGCCGGTGACACAAGGCATGGTGGTGCGCACCCAAACGTCCAGACTGGCCGATCTGCGGCGCAACGTGATGGAAATGTACATTTCCGATCACCCGCTGGACTGCCTGACGTGCGCCGCCAACGGCAACTGTGAATTGCAGACGGTGGCGGGGCAGGTGGGCCTGCGCGAGGTGCGCTACGGCTACGAGGGTGCCAATCACCTGGCCGAAGCCAAGGACGTCTCCAACCCTTATTTCGAGTATGACCCGAGCAAATGCATCGTCTGTAACCGTTGTGTGCGCGCCTGTGAGGAAATCCAGGGCACGTTTGCCCTGACCATCACCGGACGCGGCTTCGATTCCCGCGTGGCGGCGGCCGGCGGTGACAACTTCCTCGACTCCGAATGCGTCTCCTGCGGCGCCTGTGTCCAGGCCTGCCCGACGGCGACCCTGATCGACAAGAGCGTTGTGGAGATCGGCCAGCCGGAGCGCAGCGTCATCACCACCTGTGCCTATTGCGGTGTAGGCTGCTCCTTCCGCGCCGAAATGAAAGGCGAGCAACTGGTGCGCATGGTCCCGGACAAGAACGGCCAGGCCAACCATGGGCACTCCTGCGTCAAGGGCCGTTTCGCCTGGGGTTACGCCACCCACCCAGACCGCATCACCAAACCGATGATCCGCAAGCACATCAGCGACCCGTGGCAGGAAGTCAGCTGGGAAGAGGCGGTCAACTACGCGGCCAGCGAATTACGGCGTATCCAGCTCAAATACGGGCGCGACTCCATCGGTGGCATCACCTCCAGCCGCTGCACCAACGAAGAAACCTACCTGGTGCAGAAACTGGTGCGCACCGCTTTCGGCAACAACAACGTCGACACGTGCGCCCGGGTCTGCCATTCGCCCACCGGTTATGGCCTCAAGCAGACCTTGGGCGAATCCGCCGGCACCCAGAATTTCGACTCGGTGATGAAGGCCGACGTGATCCTGGTGATGGGTGCCAACCCCACCGACGCTCACCCGGTGTTCGGCTCCCAGCTCAAGCGTCGCTTGCGCCAGGGCGCACGGCTGATCGTCATCGACCCGCGTCGTATCGATCTGGTGGACTCCCCCCATGCCCGTGCCGAACTGCACTTGCAACTGCGTCCGGGGACCAACGTGGCCATGCTCAATGCGCTGGCCCATGTGATTGTCACTGAGGGGCTGGTCAACCAGCCTTTTGTCGAGGAGCGCTGCGAGGCGGCGGACTTCGCCCGGTGGCGCGACTTCGTCAGCCAGCCGGAAAACTCGCCCGAAGTCCTCGGACCGGTGTGTGGCGTGCCCGCCGAGCAGATCCGCGCCGCCGCGCGGCTGTACGCCAGCGTTGACAATGCCGCTATCTACTACGGCCTCGGTGTCACCGAACACAGTCAGGGCAGCACCTCGGTGATGGGTATCGCCAACCTGGCCATGGTCACCGGCAATATTGGCCGTGAAGGGGTTGGGGTGAATCCGCTGCGCGGGCAGAACAACGTCCAGGGTTCCTGCGACATGGGTTCTTTCCCCCACGAGCTGCCCGGCTATCGGCACATTTCCAACGAAACGGTACGCGCCCAGTTCGAACAGGCCTGGAACGTGACCCTGCAACCCGATCCGGGGCTGCGCATTCCCAATATGTTCGAAGCGGCCCTGGACGGGACCTTCAAGGCGCTTTACTGCCAGGGCGAGGATATCGCCCAGAGCGACCCGAACACCCAGCACGTGACCGCGGCCCTGTCGGCCATGGAATGCGTGGTGGTGCAGGATATCTTCCTCAACGAGACGGCCAAGTTCGCCCATGTGTTCCTGCCGGGCAGCTCGTTCCTTGAGAAGGACGGCACCTTCACCAACGCCGAGCGCCGCATTTCCCGCGTGCGCAAGGTGATGGAACCGCTGGCCGGTAAGGCCGACTGGGAAGCCACCGTGGCCCTGGCCGATGCCTTGGGCTACAAGATGCACTACAACCATCCTTCGCAGATCATGGACGAGATCGCTCGCCTGACCCCCACCTTCAGCCGCGTCAGCTACGCCGAACTGGATCGTCACGGCAGCCTGCAATGGCCGTGTAACGACGCCGCGCCCGACGGCACGCCGACCATGCACATCGAGCAGTTCGTGCGTGGCAAGGGACGCTTCATGCTCACCGGCTATGTACCCACCGAGGAGAAGGTCAACAGCCGTTATCCGTTGCTACTGACCACCGGGCGGATCCTTAGCCAGTACAACGTCGGCGCCCAGACCCGACGCACCGACAACGTGGCCTGGCACGAGGAAGACCGGCTGGAAATTCATCCGACTGACGCCGAAAACCGCGGTATCGTCGAGGGCGACTGGGTCGGTATCGGCAGTCGCGCCGGGCAGACCGTGCTGCGTGCGAAAGTCACCGAGCGGGTGGCGCCAGGGGTGGTCTACACCACCTTCCACTTCCCCGAATCGGGCGCCAACGTCATCACCACCGACAACTCCGACTGGGCCACCAACTGCCCGGAATACAAAGTGACGGCGGTCGAGATCGTGCGGGTCAGCCAGCCTTCCGAATGGCAGAAGCGCTACCAGGCCTTCAGTGATGAACAGGGACGTCTGCTCAGAGAGCGTCGCCATGCCGAGAAAGCCGAGGTGCGGCGATGAGTTCCGAAAGCCTGATCAAGATGGCCAACCAGATCGCGCAGTACTTCGCCAGTGAACCGGATCACGCACAGGCGGTGAACGGCGTGCGCCAACACATGAAGAACTTCTGGACGCCGGCCATGCGTCGCCAGTTGAGTGCTTGGCAAACCGAGCATCCAGGCGCAGTACTGCATCCTTTGGTGCTGGCGGCACTGACGGAAACGACAGAGGGGGCGGTCTAGCGGGGCCTGCGATGGCGGGAACGGGCACAGCCCTGGCCGGTTCATCGTCGAAGACGTATGACAAAACCGATCAGGGCTGTGGTCAACTCAGGGATCTGTCAGTTGACAGTGATGTAGGGGTCCCAGCTGTAGTTCGGACCAATCTGGTTCAGGTTCCGGTCCAGCAGAACGAAGGTAACGGTGTACCAGAGTTTTCCTGCGTTCAGGGCCGTGGACTGCCAGAAGGTGTAGGTCACGTCAGTTTTGGCGATGCCGTGGGGGGCGCCCTTGTCCAGGTACGGCACCGGGATATTCGGGATGTTGTAGGAGATCGGGGTCGACATGGAACCTGGGTAATCACCGCCCTGGTGAGGATTGCCTTGCTGGACGTTGGTGATCAGTGCGACGCGGTCGAAGTTGCGCGACAGGGTCGTTGCGCGCCAGCGGATGTTGTCGCCGGGGTTCACGTCGATCCACAACTCGTCGCCACCTTCGCCGGTGTTGCCGCTGGCTTGCTTGTCGACCGCATCGCGGCTCACCAGCATGGCCACTGCGCCGCCGACATCGCCAGGATGGGCGATCAGGTAATCGGCATCAATCGTGACAAGCACATCAATTGTTTGGGTCGCTCCAGACATTTTGTTGCTCCTTGATCGTAGTGACATCGACGACCGCGCCCTCAAAGGGCGTCCGGGCCACCCGGTCCCTGGGTGCGGTCTCGGGGGGAACGATAGAAGACGGCTTTATGGAGTCAAATTTCGATTTCTTGACGCTGAAAAAGCGCAGCGAAGCGCGACGGCGGCATGTCCTTGATTCGGTTCCGAACCGGACATTTTCGTAAGATGCATCGGGTGAAATTCTGGCGGCATGCGTAGGTGAAGGCGCACAGCGCATGTCTGTCTTTGCCTTCAATGCCGCCACGGACACGCCGCAGGAATTGGTCAGCCGCCGTGCTCGGTCCTGCGGCTGCTGACTTCCGCCGGTACGTCATCCCCGGCCATGCGTTTGCGAAACAACGCGGCGCGGGCCAGCAACAGGGTGGTCACCGGTACCGTGATGGACAGCAGGATCGGTATCAGCCAGGCATGCAGAACCGGCGCGGACTTGAGCGCTGAAAAATAGATGATCGAGGCCAGCGCCACGCACCAGGCGCCCAATGTTGAAGCCAGGGCCGGCGGGTGCATGCGCTGGAAATAATCCTTCAAACGCACCAGGCCGATCGCTCCGGCCAGGGCGAACAGGCTGCTGAGCACCAGCAGGATCGCCACGGGAATTTCGACCCACATCGACAGTTCACCGCTCATTCAATCACCTCGCCGCGCAACAGGAACTTGGCCAGGGCGAACGAGCCGACAAAGCCGAACAGGGCGATCATCAGCGCCGCCTCGAAATAGGTGTCACTGGCGTAACGAATGCCCAGCACCAGCATCATCAGCATCGCCACGATGTACAGATAGTCCAGGGCCAGTACCCGGTCTTGCGCCGACGGTCCCTTGAACAGACGCAGCAAGGTCAGCACCATCGTCAGGGAGAACAGGAACAGGCTCAACAGGATCGCGTTGGACAGCAATGGGCTCATTCGAAAATCTCCATCAGCGGCCGCTCGAAGGTGGTCTTGAAGTGCGTAATGAATGCCGCTTCGTCTTCCAGATCGAACACGTGCAGTAGCAGGACGCTGCGATCCAGGGCCAGTTCCGACCAGACCGTACCGGGAATCACTGTGGTGATCATCGACAGCGCCGCCAGGCCATTGGCATCGTGCAGGTCCAGCGGCACCTTGATGAACCGCGAGCGAGGTGGGCGGTGTCCAGCGTTGATCACACTCCAGGCCACGGCCAGATTGGACACCAGCACTTCGCGACCCACCAGCAGGAACAACCGCAGCACTGCCCAGGGCCGCCGAATATGGATGGGCCTGGGGCGCAACGGGCGCATCATTAAAGGTGCCAGCACGCCCAGTGCCGCTCCCAGCAGCAGATGCCCTGCACTGAGGGACAGGTTCAACAGCAGCCAGAGCAACCAGAGTGCCAGGGACAACCACGGAGCAGGAAACAGACGTTTCATGGTTGCACCTCTGTCAGTGCGCTGTCCGCTTTCGGGCCGGGGACGGGGCGGGTAGCGAGCACCGACATCACATAATGTTCGGGGGTGTTCAGCCCGGCGGCCGCCTCCTGGGTGTAGCGCAGCAGTGGCTCGGCCTTGAAGGTCAGCGCGATGCCCAACCCCAGGAGCACGATGATCGGCAGGCACTCGGAAGGTCGCAACAAGGGTGACGGTCGTTCTTGCGGCGTCCAGAAGCGCTGGATACCCAGGCGCGAGAAAGCGATCAACGACGCCAGCCCCGACAGGATCAACAGCGCCAACAAGCCCCACGCCTGGTTCGACACCGGTTCCACACTGTCCCCAAGCCCCTGAGGGTTGAGCAATGCGCTCATGAGCCCCAGCTTGCCGATGAACCCCGAAAGTGGCGGCATGCCCACCACCAACAGCGTGCAGGCGATGAAGCTCAAGCCGAGGAAGGCCATGGTCCAGGGAATGACTTGCCCGATGACGGCTTTCTGTTCGTCATCGAGGTTGATGCCCTTGGGCGGTTGCAAGGATTCCAGCGGCCGAGGCAGGACATCGAGATCGTCCTCCAGCGACGGTTCATTGGCCGAGCGCGAGCGTTCGATCAGCTCGGCCAGCAAGAACAACGCACAGAGTGCCAGGGTCGAGCTCACCAGATAAAACAGCGCCGCACCCACCAGGTTTGGCTGGGCAAAGCCGATGGCCGACAACAGGATTCCGGCGGACACCAGGATACTCAGGCTGGCCATGCGCTCCAGGCGCTGGGCCGCAAGAATGGCGATGGCGGCACAGATGATCGTCGCCATGCCGCCGTAGATCAGCCAGTCGCCGCCGAAATATGCCGAGGCACCAGCCTGGCCGGAGAACAGCAACGTCCACAGGCGCAGGATCGTGTAGACGCCCACCTTGGTCATGATCGCGAACAGGGCCGCCACCGGCGCACTGGCCGCGCTGTAGGCTGGCACCAGCCAGAAGTTCAGCGGCCACATGCCGGCCTTGGCCAGGAACGCCACCGCCAGGATGCCTGCCCCAGCGTGCAGCAAGCCCCGGTCGGCTTCCGGCACCAGGGGCACCTTCAACGCCAGGTCTGCCATGTTCAACGTGCCGGTGACGCCATAGATCAGCGCCGCGCCGATCAGGAACAGCGAGGAGGCCAGCAGGTTGATGGAAATGTAGTGCAACCCCGACGACACCCGCGCCCGGCCCGAGCCGTGCAGCATCAAACCGTACGACGCTGCCAGCAGCACCTCGAAGAACACAAACAGATTGAACAGATCCGCGGTCAGGAAGGCCCCGTAGAGGCCCATCAACTGGATCTGGAACAGCGCATGGAAACTCGCGCCGGCGCGATCCCAGCGGGCTGTGGCGAACAGCAAGGCACTGACGCCGATGATGCCGGTCAACACCAGCATCAACGCCGACAGACGATCGACCACCAATACGATGCCGAACGGCGCCTGCCAGTTGCCCGGCAGGTACACGCCGATGGAGGCGGGCAGGGCCTGGTCCTGGGTCCAATGCAACAACAGCATGGCGATGCCCAGGCCCAGCAGGCTGGAAAACAGATTGATCCGCGCTTTGAGCGGGCGATGCTTCTCGCCCAGCATGAGCATCAGCGCAGCGGTCAAAAGCGGCAGCAGGATCGGCGCGGCGATCAAATGAGGCGTCAACATCATTCCTTGGGCTCCCGACCGTCCACATGGTCCGTGCCGGTCAAGCCCCGCGAGGCCAGCAGGACCACCAGGAACAGCGCGGTCATGGCGAAGCTGATCACAATCGCAGTGAGGACCAGCGCCTGGGGCAGCGGGTCGGTGTAATGCAGCAGGTCCTGGGGTATGCCGTCCTTGATGATCGGTTCCTTGCCGATGAACAGGCTGCCCATGCTGAAGATGAACAGATTGACGCCATAGGACAGCAGGCACAGGCCCATGACCACTTGGAACGTCCGTGGTCGCAGCACCAGCCAGACCCCGGAGGCGGCCAGCACGCCGATTGCTATTGCGATGACTTCTTCCATCAGGCCGCGCCTCCCGCTACCGGTTGTGCAATGGGTTTTGGATGCAGGCCAGGCTTGTGGGCCCGCACCGACTGGTGAGCCAGGGCGGTGAGAATCAACAGGGTCGAACCGACCACCACGGCGTAGACGCCGATGTCGAAGAACAGCGCGCTGGCCAAATGAATATCACCCAGCACCGGCAACTCGAAATGCCAGGTGTGGGTGGTCAGGAATGGATAACCCACGGCCATCGCTCCAAGCCCCGTGACCGTGGCGAACAACAGCCCCGTGCCCATCCAGCGCAGCGGACGCAGGCTCATCTGCGCTTCGACCCATTGGGTGCCGGCGACCATGTATTGCAGGATGAACGCCACCGACATCACCAGCCCGGCCACAAAACCGCCGCCGGGTTGATTGTGACCGCGCATGAACAGGTAGAACGACACCACCAGGGAGATCGGCAGCAGCAAACGCACCAGCACCGACGGCACCATCATGAACCCCAGCGCGGTATCACTGGCGTGGCGCGGGTTGACCAGGTCGGTGACCACGTCGGGTGCCAGCAGACGCTGTTGGGCCGGTAGCTGCATGCTTTCCTTGGGTGGCCGGAAACGTCGCAGCAGGGCGAAGACCGCCAGGGCCACCGCCACCAGCACCGTGACCTCGCCAAGGGTGTCGAAGCCACGGAAATCCACCAGCATCACGTTCACCACGTTGCTGCCGCCGCCCTCGGGCAAGGCCCGGCTCAGGTAAAACGATGAAATATCGTTGGGTGTCTGGCGGGTCAGCATTGCGTAGGACAGCAGCGCCATGCCGCCACCCACGGCGATGGACAGCAGCAAGTCCCGCAGACGACGGATGCGTGCGCGTCGTTCGCTGTTGGGTCGCGGCGCTGCATCCTCGATCCGCCGGGGCAACCAGCGCAGGCCCAGCAGGATCAGCACGGTGGTGACCACTTCCACGGCCAGTTGCGTCAGGGCCAGATCGGGGGCCGAGAACCAGACGAAGGTCACGCAGGTCATCAGGCCGCAGACGCTGACCATGGTCAGGGCCGCGAGCCGGTGATATTTGGCTTGCCAAGCCGCGCCCAGGGCGCAGGCAATTGCCAGCAGCCACAGGGTCACGAATACGATGGAGCCAGGGATCTTCGGCCGGTCACCCCACACCAGCGGGCTGTTGAGCATCGGGATCAGCCCGGCCAGTACGGCGGCCAGCACCAGCCAGAACAGCTGCGCTTGCAGGCGCCGGGTGCTGATCTTGCGCTCCAGCCGTCGGCCCTGGCGCATCATCAGCACCAAGCAGCGCTCGAACAGCCGCTTGCCGCTGAATCGGCCGATGAACGGTGGATGCTTGATGTGGCCCAGTTTGAACTGATTGCGCAGCAGCAGATAAAGCACGATGCCGCCGGACATCGCCACCAGGCTCATGATCATCGGCGCGTTCAGGCCATGCCAGATCGCCAGGCTGTACTCGGGCAACGGGCCGCCCACCACCGGCAATGCGGCGGCGGCCAGCAACGAGCCGACCACCTGGGCCGGGAAAATGCCCACCAGCAGACAGGCGAACACCAGCAACTCCACCGGTGCTCGCATCCAGCGTGGCGGTTCATGGGGGGTATGGGGCAGGTCGGTGGCCGGGGGGCCGAAGAACACGTCCACGGTAAAGCGCAGGGAGTAGGCGACGCTGAAGGTCCCGGCAATGGTGGCAATGATGGGTAGCGCCAGCTCTACCCAGGCCGTGGCGGAGATGAATACGGTTTCGGCGAAAAACATTTCCTTGGACAGGAACCCGTTGAGCAGCGGCACTCCGGCCATCGCCGCGCTGGCGACCATGGCCAGGGTGGCGGTGAACGGTATCAGCCGCACCAGGCCGCTGAGCCTTCGAATATCGCGGGTGCCGCTTTCGTGGTCGATGATCCCGGCGGCCATGAACAGCGAGGCTTTGAAGGTGGCGTGGTTAAGAATATGAAACACCGCCGCCACCGCCGCCAGCGGACTGTTGAGGCCCAGCAGCAGGGTGATCAACCCCAGATGGCTGATGGTGGAGTAGGCCAGCAGGCCCTTGAGATCGTTCTGAAACATCGCGCAGTAGGCGCCCAGCAACAACGTACAGGCCCCGGCGCCGCCGACGATGTAGAACCATTGTTCACTGCCCGACAGCGACGGCCACAACCGCGCCAGCAGGAATACGCCGGCCTTGACCATGGTGGCCGAATGCAGATACGCCGATACCGGAGTGGGCGCGGCCATGGCATGGGGAAGCCAGAAGTGGAAAGGGAACTGCGCGCTTTTGCTCAACGCGCCGATCAGGATCAACGGCAGCAGGATGGGGTAGAGAGCGTGGTCACGGATCAGGTTGCCGGCAGCCAGGACCTTGTCCAGGTCATAGCTGCCCACCACATGGCCGAGGATCATCACGCCGGCCAACAGGCACAGCCCGCCGGCCCCGGTCACCATCAAGGCCATGTAGGCACCGCGTCGGGCATCGGCGCGGTGATGCCAATAGCCGATCAGCAGGAATGAGAACAGGCTGGTCAGTTCCCAGAAAAACACCATCTGGATCAGGTTGCCGGAAATCACCAGGCCAAGCATGGCGCCCATGAAGGCGAGGAAAAACGCAAAGAAACGCGGTACCGGATCGTCCGGCGACATGTAGTAGCGGGCATACAGCGACACCAGTGTGCCGATGCCCAGCACCAGCATCGCGAACAGCCAGGCGAAACCGTCCAGGCGCAGCACGACATTCAGGCCCAGGCTCGGTAGCCAGAAATACTCCTCACGAATCACACCGCCGTCGGCGATCTGCGGGTACAGCAAAGCCACCTGAACGGTGCCGACCAAGGCCACGAGGCCTGCCAGCAAGGATTCGGCGTTACGGGCGTTATGCGGCAGCAGCGCCGCGACACAGCTGCCGATGAAGGGCAAAAGCAATAGAACTATCAGTGACATAGGCTTCTATTCGGCGGGAGTTTGTCAGGGATCATACGTGGTGAGCGTCCGATCACCAACCGCCAGCCTGTCGCAGAATCCTACAAGGCCGGTGGAGTTTTCCTATTTTGCGTGGGGTAGGAGCCGCCGAAGACGGCGATCTTCCTAGAGGCAAAACTTCTCGAAAGGTTTTTCGATTGCCTCAGCGTTCGCGCTCGAGCACCTCATCCGCCTCGTTGACAATTTTGCCGCGGGTTTTCAGTTCACTGACGATCACCGCCGCCACGATCAACACCGCACCTACCAGCGCAATCGCCGGCAACCGCTCGCCGGCCAGGCGCCCGGCAATACCGGCCCACACCGGCTCGCCGGCATAGATCAGCGTGGCGCGGGTGGGCGAGACGCTTTTCTGCGCCCAGTTCATCGCCACCTGGATCGCGGCGCTGGCCGCCCCCAGGCCCACGGCGCTGATCAGCAACAGCCAGGAAAAGTCCGGAATTCTTTCCTGGGTGGGCACGACCATCAAAAATGCCAGCACCGCCGTGCTTGCCAGTTGCACCACGGTTACCCGGCGCACATCGACCTGGCCGGCGTAGGCACTGATCAGGATGATTTCGGCGGCAATGGCGATGGCGCTGATCAGCGTGGCGATTTCACCGGGGCTGAAATTCAACGATGCCCCGGCCGGGCCCGACACCAGCATCAACCCGGTGAAGGCCAGCATGATGCCCAGGCTCGGCATCAAGCCTGGCCGACGGCCCAGCACCAGCCACTGCAACAGCGGCACGAACGGCACGTAAAGTGCGGTGATGAACGCCGATTGGCTGCTGGGAATGGTCTGCAGGCCGACGGTCTGCAAGCCATAGCCGAGCATGATCGCCACGCCGATGAAGCTCCCAGCCTTGAGTTCGAACAGGGTCAGGTCCCGCAGATGCCGCCACGAAAACAGCGCGACAAAGGCAGCAGCGGCGGCAAACCGCAGGCCCACGAAAAACATCGGCCCGCTGACCGTCATGGCGTGTTGCACCAGCAAGAAAGTCCCGCCCCAGATCATGGTGATCAGCACCAGCACGCATTCGGCCTTGCTGAACCTTGAGAAACGGGAGGAAGCTTGAGGGGAGTTCACCGATGCCATGACCTTGCGCGCCACTTGAGGCGGACGCACAATGCGCCCGAAGAAGGTGGGCAGTATAATGCGCAACCCCAGCAGATGAGCAATATAGTGCACAAAGAAAACGGCCAGCGGGCATCCGTCCTGCAACACGTCAGCCAGAACGTCCGCCGCCTGCGGCACGCCGCGCAGCTCAGTCAGACAACCCTGGCCGAACTGTCAGGGGTCAGCCGGCGCATGTTGGTGGCCATCGAGGCCGGCGAAAAGAACGTCAGCCTGACCACCCTTGACCGTGTCGCCGAAGCCCTCGACGTGGCCTTTAGCGACTTGATTCAGGCCCCCGATGCCCGCGACCCGAGTCGCATCAACGAACTGGCCTGGGCCGGTACCATCCCCGGCAGCAAAGCCGTGCTGCTGGCCAAGGCCACCGCCAGTCGCGAAGTCGAACTTTGGGAATGGCGCCTGGAGCCCGGTGAGCATTACCCATCCGAACCTGATGCCGATGGCTGGAGCGAGCAGCTCTATGTGTTCGAAGGCTGCCTGACCCTGACGCTGGGCAGCGCAGAGCACCAGATAGGCGCCGGTGAGTTTTTCATGTTTGCCAGCAACCAGCCCCATGCCTATCGCAATGAGGGTCCGGTGGCGACAAGATTCGTACGCAACGTGGTGATTTGATTCCTGGAGAGCGACATGCATACAGCGCTGGATCGACCTGGCAGCAGCATCACCCGCGAGGCCGATGTCCTGATCATCGGCGGTGGTCTGAGCGGAGCCATGCTGGCGGCGCAGCTACTGCGCCTGCCTGGCCGGCGCAACGTGCTGATCGTCGAGCCGCGCAGCGAGTTGGGCCGGGGCGAGGCCTACAGCGCCGTGGAGCTGGGCCACACCTTGAACGGCAACGCCGCGCGGATGAGCGTCGATCCAGACAACGCCGATGACTTGACTCAATGGCTCGCCGAATTCATCGAAGCCGGTGGTTGGCCCGAGTCGGATCAACAGCATGTGCCGGTCAGCGAGCTGTTCCCGCCCCGGGGAATCTTTGGTTTATATGTGCAGCAGCGCCTGGCGGAAGCCCGGGCGCTGGGGGCCCGTAATGGCTCTGTGGCGGAGCATGTGCGCGGGGAGGCCGTGGATCTGCAGGTCGCCGGTGATGCCGTGCTGCTTACGCTTGACGATGGCCAGACGTTGCGCGGACGTTTCGCGGTGCTCGCCACCGGCATGTTCCCGGCGGCGCGGACCCCGCAGACCGAATCCAGCGGCTTGAATGCCGCCGCGCTGGACCCTTGGGATGTAGCGGCGATGCGTCGGCTCGATCCGCAATCCATGGTGTTGATCATTGGCTCAGGGCTGACGATGGTGGATGCCGTGGTGTCCCTCGAGCAGGCCGGGCATCGCGGACCTATCGAAGTGTTTTCCCGCCATGGCCTGCTGCCCCATGTGCGTCGACAACCGCCTGAGTGGGTGGACTTTCTCGCCGCCGATCACAGCCTCCGCTCGCCACGCCAATTAATGCGCGCTCTGCGTGAGCAATGCCGTCAGGCCCAGGCCGAAGGCATCGACTGGCAGGCCCCTCTGGACACGGTGCGTGCGCACATCGGGCGCTTGTGGAGCCAGGCCAGCGATGTGCAGCGCCGGCAATTCGTGCGGCATGTACGACCCTGGTGGGAGAGCCATCATCATCGTTCGCCGCCTTTGAGCGCTGAGCTGGTGGCGCGGTTGCACGAGGAAGGGCGGTTGCGGATCCAGGCAGCGTCGTTCAAGGGGCTGGCGCCGTCTGCCGAGGGAGCGGTGAACATCCGCATTCGCCGAAGGGGCGAGGCAAACCTGACGGTGGTGCAGGGCGCTGCGCTGATCAACTCCAGTGGCATTGAATACGATTGGCGCCGGGTTGCACGACCGTTGCCCCAACAACTGCTGGCTCGCGGATTGGTCCAGCCCGGCCCGCTGGCCCTGGGCATCGCCGCCCGTCCCGATGGCGCGGTGCTGGATGCCCAGGGCGAGCCTGCCAGTCGTCTGTTCGCCATGGGGCCACCGTTGCGCGGGATGTGGTGGGAAAGCACCGCCGTGACCGATGTGGCGAGCCAGGCCAAGGCGCTGGCGGCACGGTTGGTTCAGTTGCAATCAACCTGAACATTGTCCCCCGTGGCGAGGGGATTTATCCCCGCTGGGGTGCGAAGCGCCCCTAAAGCTGACGCCTCGGTGTATCAGGCAGATTTTTTGGGGCCGCTGCGCGACCCAGCGGGGATAAATCCCCTCGCCACAAAGGGCGGCACAAATCGGCAGTGTGTCAGCCAGTCACGGTCACCCAGCGCTGTTCCCTCGCCGCCAGGCGAATCGCCGCCGCCAGCCGCTCCACTTCCCAGGCTTCTGCAAAATCGGTCCCGTCGCCGCCTTGGCCAGCGAGGGCCATGATCAGTTCCTGGACTTCCAGGGTCTTCAATTCGTTGTACCCCAACTGATGCCCGGCCGCTGGGCTGAACGCGGCATAGCCCGGCAGATCCGGGCCGGCCAGCAGACGTTGGAAGCCCCCGTGGCCGACGCGGCACAGGCGCAGTTCATTCAGCCGTTCCTGATCGAACGCCAAGGTGCCGAGCGTGCCGCTGATCTCAAAACTCAGGTGATTCTTGTAGCCGTGCTTGAGCCAACTGCTGCTGACCGTGCCTCGGGCGCCGCTGGTGAAGCGCAGCAGGGCGTGGACCTGGTCATCCACGGCGATGGTGCGCTGCTCAGTGTTGCCGGCACTGGCGGGGCGTTGGCTGTGTACGGTCTGGCTGTCGGCACACACGGCCTCGACATCGCCCAATAAATGACGGGCCATGGCCAGCAAGTGACTGCCCAGGTCCGCCAATGCGCCGCCAGCGTGGGCGGCTTCGCAGCGCCATGACCATGGTGAGGTCGGATCGGCCATGAAGTCTTCGCTGAACTCGCCCTGGAAACTGATGATCTGCCCCAGTTCCCCGCGCCGGATCATGTCACGCGCCCGTTGAATGACTGGATTGTGCTGGTAGTTGTAGCCGACCCGCGTGACCACGCCGGCCGCCTTGGCTGCCCGTTGCATCTGGTCGGCCTGTTCCAGCGACACGGCCAGGGGCTTTTCACAATAAACCGGCTTGCCCGCTGCCAGCGCAGCCATGGCCATCGGGAAGTGCAAATGGTTGGGCGTGGTGATGGCGATCAGGCCGACCTTCGGGTCGTCGATCAGTTGTTGCCAGTCGCTGTGGGCCGTCTCGAACCCCCAGCTCTGGGCGCACTGCCGGGCACGCTGGGGATCGGCATCGGCCAGCGCCGCCAGTGTCAGGTTCAGGGGGAGGTCGAACACCGCTTTGGCATTGTGAAACGCCAAGGCATGGGCACGGCCCATAAAGCCAGTGCCAATCAGACCGATGCCGAGTTCGCGCATGAGAAAGAGCCCTTTGAGTTTTTATTTTCAGAAGGGCTCTTTATGGAATAAATATTCGCATATTGCAAATACTGGAATAAATATTCTTTTGTTGGCGCTCACTGCACCACCCCCTGTGGGAGCGAGCCTGCTCGCGATAGCGGTGGATCAGTGACATCAATGCTGGCTGATCCAACGTCATCGCGAGCAGGCTCGCTCCCACAGGGGAAACATCATCAGGAGAGGAAACCCCCATCCACATTCAGCGCCACACCGGTGGTATAGCTGGACGCATCACTGGCCAGGTACAGCACCGCGCCGGCCATTTCGCTTGGATCGGCCACGCGCTTGAGCGGGATCTGCGCCAGGGCGGTTTTCAGGATCGCGTCGTTCTTGACCAGCGCCGAGGCGAACTTGGTGTCGGTAAGGCCCGGCAGCAAGGCATTGCAGCGGATGCCGAATTGCGCGCATTCCTTGGCGAACACCTTGGTCATGTTGATGACCGCGGCCTTGGTCACCGAGTAGATGCCCTGGAAGATCCCCGGCGAGATGCCATTGATCGACGCCACGTTGATGATGCTGCCGCCACCGTTTTCGCGCATCAGCTTGCCGGCTTCGACCGACATGAAGAAATAGCCGCGAATGTTCACGTCGACGGTTTTCTGGAATGCCCCCAGGTCAGTGTCCAGCACGTTGCAGAACTGCGGGTTGGTGGCGGCGTTGTTCACCAGGATGTCCAGGCGCCCGAACTGCTCGCGGATACCGGCAAATACCTGGCTGATCTGTTCCATTTCACCGATGTGGCAGGCGATGGCGGTCGCTTTGCCGCCAGCGGCGATGATGGCATCGGCCACGTGCTGGCAACCCTCGAGTTTGCGGCTCGAGACGATCACATGGGCGCCTTGCTGGGCCAGCAGTTTGGCGATGGCCTCGCCGATGCCGCGGCTGGCGCCGGAAACGAAAGCGATTTTACCGTCGAGGTCGAACAACTGAGTCTTGGACATGCTGTTTCCTTGTTATAGATGCGCTCAGAGCGTGGATTTGCTGATGACCTGCAGGCTCATCTGCTCCAGCAGTTTGTTCATCTGAACGAACTGCGCGAAGCGTTTGTCCTGGGTCTGGCCATGGAAGAAGCGGTAGTAGATCTGTTGGACGATGCCGGCCAGACGGAACAGGCCGTAGGTGTAATAGAAGTCGAAATTGTCGATGCGGATCCCGGAGCGTTCGGCGTAGTAATCGACGAACTCGCGACGGGTCAGCATGCCCGGTGCATGGCTGGGCTGGCGGCGCATCAGTTGTACCGGGGCCGGATCGCCGGCTTCGATCCAGTAGGCGAGGCTGTTGCCCAGGTCCATCAGCGGGTCGCCAATGGTGGTCAGTTCCCAGTCCAGCACGCCGATGATCTGCATCGGGTTTTCTGGGTCGAGGATCACGTTGTCGAAGCGGTAGTCGTTGTGCACGATGCTGGAGGTGGGGTGGTCGGCAGGCATCTTCTCGTTGAGCCAAGCCTTGACCGCCTCCCATTTCGGCGCGTCCGGGGTCAGGGCTTTTTCGTAACGGTCGCTCCAGCCACGGATCTGCCGGGCCACGTAGCCTTCGGGCTTGCCCAGGTCGGCCAGGCCGCAGGCCTTGTAGTCAACCTGATGCAGTTCGACGAGGCGGTCGATGAAGCTCTTGCACAGGGCTTCGGTACGGGCAGCGTCAAAACCCAGTTCCGGCGGCAGGTCGGAGCGCAGGATGATGCCTTTGACCCGCTCCATCACGTAGAACTCGGCGCCCATCACCGACTCGTCGGTGCAGTGCACGTAGGCTTTCGGGCAATAGGGGAAACCTTCGCGCAACTGATTGAGGATGCGGAACTCACGACCCATGTCGTGGGCGGACTTGGCTTTATGGCCGAACGGCGGACGCCGCAGGACGAATTCCTGTTCAGGGTATTCCAGCAGGTAAGTCAGGTTCGAAGCACCACCGGGAAACTGGCTGATCTGCGGCGTACCGGTCAGGCCTGGAATGTGGGCCTTGAGGTACGGGTCGATCAGACTGGCATCGAGTTCTTCACCGTCGCGGACACGGGTGGACTGATCAGTAAACGCCATGCTTATCCCTTCTGCTTATTTTGGAGGCCATCGATCATTGGCTAATCTAATGGCAGGTGAGAGGCGTCACAAGCACGCCAGGGTCTTATAGGTTAGCGTGTTGCAGGATAATCAGCGGGCCTGATGCCGGGTGGATGAGCTATGGTTTCAGCGTCTGCCGCTTTTCAGGGAGCCATCGCGATGGGATGCCCGCAAGTCTGTGGCACCGCAACCTTGCAATGCAGTTTCGGCGCCGCCCCGGCGGTGCTCAATGTGCTGCCGGTCAATCGGCTGCTGACCGGCGGGATGCCGGCGGCGAATATCATGGATCACATTCCTCTGGTGAACATCACCACCTTCGGCATGTGTCAAAGCCTGGCTAACCCGACCGTCGCCGCTGCGACTGCCGCGGCATTGGGCGTGCTGACACCCATGCCGTGCATTCCTGCCACCGCTACGCCCTGGATCCCCGGCGGCCCACCGACCTTGCTGCTGGGCAACATGCCGGCCATCGATGCCAACAGCACCCTGATGTGTACCTGGGCCGGGGTGATCAAGATCGTCGTGCCGGGGCAGGTGCAGATGCTCATTCCTTGATTGGTTCGGACCTACAGGTAGGGAAGATTTCCTGTGGGAGCGAGCTTGCTCGCGATAGCGGCGGTTCAGTTGGTGGAGATGTTGGCTGTACCACCGTCATCGCGAGCAGGCTCGCTCCCACATGGGTAAGGGGAAAGATAATAATTATGCTTGCGCCGGATCACTCCAGCGCCTGAACCACCAGCGCACCCTGGAAATCGGCTTGCCCTCGGCGTCCAGTGGTCGGCCGTCTTCGGCATAAGCGTGTGCCGGTTCCAGCAGTTGGCCGTTGAGGTAGCGGGCGTCGACGGCGGGGTTGCCATTGGGGTGCATGCGTCGATAACGACCGTCACGCACACCGTCACGATAGAACTCGGACTCGGCCAGTTGCCCATCGGGGAAATAGTTGTTCGCTTCACCGTGCAGCAACCCACCCCGATAAGTGGCCTGGCGCTGCAGCCCGCCTTCGGCGGCGTAGAAGCTTGCCACGCCCTGCAGTTTGCCTTTGACGAAGGGCAACACCGCGGAGACTTTACCGTTGGGGTGATACAGCGTGCTGGTGCCTTGCAGCTCACCTTGCTGATAGTTGAGTTTCGCTTGCGGGCGCTGGGCCTCCTCAATCTGCAGCGGGCCGTCGAGGTGGCCGTCGACCAGTTGCCCGCTCAGGTGACTGTCGCCACGCTCCACGTCGAGTTTTTTCGAGGTCATCGGCGCGCTCCCGTCAGTTGACCTTCACCAGGCCGCCCTTGATGGTCAGCATGCCGCCGCCGTCCACGGTCTGTTCGGCGGCGGCCTTGTTCACCAGGCTGATGCCGGCGTCGTTGGTCAGGGTGGTGCCGGCCTTGTTTTCCAATGACGTACCGGCCTGGTTGCTCAGGGCGGTTCCAGCCTTTTGGCTGATGGACGTGCTGGCCTGGGCCGCCAGGTCGGCACCGCTCTTGATCGCGAAACTGCCGCCGCTTTGCAGGGTCAGGGTGCCACTGACCTTGATGGTCAGGTTGCCGTCCACCGTCAGTTCATAGTTACCGGTGACCTTGTGCGCGTAGTTGCCCCCGGTGCTGTGGTTCTGGTCCGAACCCACGGTCACGGTGCGAGTGTCCTTCACATCGAGGCTGTCGCTGCCGGTCTGGATGGTCACGCTGCGTTTGCCCTTTTCCAGGGTGACGGTTTCGTCGCCTTCCTTGACCGTGCGGGTGCGCGCGTTCTGCACCGTGAGGGTTTCATCGTGACCGACCGTGGCGGTGGTGTCGTTGAGCACGTTGATGTTGAAGTCTTTCTGGGCCTGGAGAAAAACCTCCTCGGCGTCCTTCTTGTCCTCGAAGCGCAATTCGTTGAAACCGCCGCCGCCCTTGGACGAGTTGGTCTTGATCCCGGACTGGGTCTGGTTGGCCGGCAGCGCGTAGGGCAGGGCGTTGTCGCCGTTGTAGACACAACCGGTCACCAGCGGCCGGTCGGGGTCGCCGTCGATGAAGGTGACGATGACCTCCTGGCCGATGCGCGGCACGAACTGCATGCCAAACCCCTTGCCGCTCCAGGGCAAAACCACACGAACCCAGCAGGATGAACTCTCGTCGTTCTTGCCGGTGCGGTCCCAGGGGAACTGCAACTTGATCCGCCCGTATTCGTCGGTCCAGATTTCTTCACCGGCCTTGCCCACCACCAGTGCCGTCTGGGTGTGCATGCGGGGTTTTTGCGTGGTGCGGGGCGGTCGATAAGTCGTGGCCTTGGGAATCGCCTCGAAGCGGTTTCGGTAGCTATCGTGGCTGGCTTCGTGGCTGACCGAGGTCACCACCCAATCGATATTCAGCGTCGAGTCTTCATGGCCGGCGAGGGTGAACCAATACCCCGGCACCAGCCAACGGCAGTCGCTTTCGCCGACAAACCGCTTCTCCTGACTGCGCAGGCCATCCACCCGTTGTTTGGTCAACGCATCGCCCTGGCCCTTGGCGTCATAGCCGCCCGGATGCTCGTATATCGAACTCGGCCCGGCGACGGCTTCGGCCTGGCTGTAGAGCGAAGTCGTTGGCGTGGTGAATTGGTAGTCGGTTGCCTGGTAGACCCCGGCCACCGCTTGCAGGCACACCTGGCCTGAGCGGATGCCATGCAGTTCCCGATCACCTATTTTCTGCCCGAGATAATTCACCGTCGGGCCATTGGGGATCGGCAAGAACGCATCATTGTTGTCAGCCAGCACCAGCGTGTGCGTGCCTTGTTCGTGGCTGAAAAACCAGAAGATTCCGTCTTCTTCCATCAACCGCGAAACAAAGGCCAGATCGGTTTCGCCGTATTGCACACAGTATTCGCGTGGTGTGTAGCTGCCGGTGAGTTTGAGCTGGAAATCGGTGAAACCATGGGCCTTGAAAATCGTGGTGACGATGTCCGAGGTGGCGAGGTTCTGAAACACCCGATTGTTGCTCGCCAGGGTCAGCCACCAAAGCCACGGGCGCAATAAAAGTTGATAGCGTTCGGCGGTGGCGTCGGCGGGGAGCTGGCGGATCTCCGCGACCAGAAAATCCAGCGGGCGCAACAAGGCGTCCTTGTGCAGCGTCATGGTGACATGGCTGGCGACAGCGCTGGTGAGGGTCAGCGAGGGGCCGTCGTTGATGCCGTTGAGGATGTGCGAGCCCAACGCATTGAGGCTCTCTTCGCCGGACAGCGATTCCGGATACAGCGCCGACAGCGTGGCCGCGGTGAGGGAGAGGGTGGTGTTGCTGTCGGTGGAGCGGGGCATTGATTGTCCTCAGCGCCTTTAAATATCGTCAGGAAATCCTTCGACCGGGCCTGCCCATAAACATGACTCAACCGGGAAAGGAACATTGTCCAGTTGATTGGTATTGACCCCAATGCGTTGAGCGCAAATTTTGTCAGGCTCGCCAACTTTTTTAATCTTGATGAATCCGCTATTTACGTAATCATCCACTTTCTTCATCTGTTTTGGTTTTATCCATGCGAGGTTGAAATACAAAACATAGACTTCTGACAGTTTGCTAATGCCGAGTTTTTCTTTTTTCTCTCGTATTTCAGACGGTGGTATGGTCGTTAAATAGAAACCTTCTTCATGCTGCTTTTTGAACCAGGCCCACTTTTGAGGTTGATTCATCGTGCATTTCCACTCCCGGACGGCGGGGGTGCCGATTTGATTATCAGTGATGGATTTGGCCGCTGACTGGGTGGTGTAGTGATAGAACTTCATAAGGGCTCCGGTCCAACTCAGAAAGTCTTAACAGGCGATGAACCACGACGGTTTGTCACTCCAACACCCACTCCGCCAACTTCCCCGTCACCTGCGTCATCAACACATTCTCCACATCCCTTGCTCCTGCCGCGCTGCACTTGGCCAACACGGCCTTGACGATCCCTGCGTCGAACTCGAACTGCTTGCCGGTCGCGGCCTTATACCGCCCACGCAGTTTCTCCAGCTTGGCCAGGACAATGGCTTCCAGCGTCGCCTCATCCAGCGGCCGATACGCCACCACCGTCATGCGCGCCAGGAATGCGGGGCGAAACGCTTGCAGCAAGACTTTATGCAAGGCTTCGTTGAACGCGTCGCTGCCCAGTTGCGCGGCTGGCGTGTCCAGTAGCAGTTCGGCGCCGACGTTGCTGGTGGCGAGCATCACCGTGTTCTTGAAGTCCACCACCAGGCCGGTGCCGTCTTCCATCAGGCCTTTGTCGAAGACGTTGTAGAAGGCCTCGAGCACATCCGGGTGGGCCTTTTCGATTTCATCCAGCAACACCACCGAGTAGGGTTTGCGCCGCACCGCTTCGGTGAGCACACCGCCGCTGCCGTAGCCGACATAGCCGGGCGGGGCGCCCTTGAGCTGGCTGACGGTGTGGGCTTCCTGGTATTCCGAAAGGTTGATGCTGATCAGGTTACGTTCGCCGCCATAAAGGGCATCGGCCAGGGCGTAGGCGGTTTCGGTCTTGCCCACGCCGGTGGGGCCCACCAGCAGGAATACGCCGACCGGCTTCTGCGGATCGGTCAGGCCGGCGCGGTAGGCTTGCAGGCGCTGAGCGATGGTGTTCAACGCGGTGTCCTGGCCCATAACCCGCAGGCCCATGCGCTGACCGAGGGTGCGCACGGCGTGGGCTTCGTCGGCGAGCATCTTGCCTACCGGGATGCCGGTCCAGCCGGCGATCACGGCGGCGACGGTCTTGCTGTCCACCTGTTCGGGTACCAGCGGATCGTCCTGGCGAATGGCATCCAGGCCGGCCTCCAGACGCAGCAGTTCGGCAGCCAGGTGGTCGATGCGGTTATCGATCTCGGTGTCGGGCTTTTCACCGTCGGCGCGCTCGCTCAAGGCCAGCAGCTCGCGGCGGGTGTCGAGCAGTTCGCGCACCGCTTCGCGCTCTTCACCCCAGCGGGTCTCCAGCTCGCGGATGGCCTGCACGTTGCCGCTCGACTCGGTTTCCAGCAGGGTGATGCGCTCGCGGTGATCCAGCCCGGTGGCCTGCTCACGGCGCAAGCGTTCGACTTCGTCCTTGAGGCTGTTCTGGCGGTGGCGCAGGCTTTCCAGGGGCGGCGGCACATCGTGTTGGCCGAGGGCGACCCGCGCGCAGGCGGTGTCGAGCACGCTGATGGCTTTGTCCGGCAACTGTCGCCCGGAAATGTAGCGGTGGGACAGTTTCACCGCCTCCTGAATGGCCGCATCCAGCACGTGTACGCCGTGATGTTGTTCCAGTTTGGTCGCTACGCCACGGAGCATTTCCACGGCGGTGAGTTCGTCCGGTTCTTCGACCTGCACCAGTTGGAAGCGACGGGCGAGGGCCGGGTCTTTCTCGAAGTATTTTTTGTATTCCAGCCAGGTGGTGGCGGCCAGGGTGCGCAGTTCACCCCGGGCCAGGGCCGGTTTGAGCAGGTTGGCCGCGTCGCTGCCACCTTCAGCGCCGCCGGCACCGATCAGGGTATGGGCTTCGTCGATAAACAGAATGATCGGTTTTTCAGCGCTGCGTACAGCGTCAATCACGCCTTTGAGACGCTGTTCGAACTCGCCCTTGACGCCCGCGCCGGCCTGCAACAGGCCCAGATCCAGCACGCGCAAAGTGACCTCCTGCAACGACGGTGGCACGTCGCCTGCGGCAATGCGCAGGGCCAGCCCTTCCACCACGGCGGTTTTGCCGACGCCCGGCGGGCCCACCAGGATCGGGTTGTTCTGCCGACGTCTGAGCAGGATATCGATGCACTGACGAATCTCACCGTCGCGTCCGACGATGGGATCGATGCGTCCGTCCCGAGCGTCGGCGGTCAGGTCCTGGGTGTATTGGTCGAGCACCGGGTCCTGTTTCGGTGGTGCCTCACCGGGTTTTACCGGGCGCACGCCGCCGACATGTTCCCGCGAGCTTTCGGTCCATTCCAACAGATGGGCGCGCAAGGCCTCCCGGGGAATGCGCAGCAGCGACGAGGCACTGTTGAGCAACAGGCTGCGACGCTCATCACGGTCCAGCAGTGCCAGCAACAACAAGCCGGAACGAATGCTGTCCAGGCCCAGCACGCTGGCTTGCACCACGGCGTCCTCCAGCAGGCCGATGGTTTGCGTCGACAGGGCCGGCGTGCGGGTACTGCCGGATTTGAACAGCTCCAGGGCCTTGTTGATTTCTGCCGCCACCGCGTCGCGCTCCAGGCCAAAGCGCGGCAACAGACAGGCGAAGTCACCGCCTTCGATGTCCAGCAGTTCCAGCAGCAGGTGCTCGATTTCCACATAGTGATGGCTGCGTTGCAGGCAGCGTTGCGCGGCGCGTTCCAGGGCGCGACGGTTGTCCGGGTTGAGGCGTCCGATCAGGCTGGCCAGTTCCATTTCAGGCGATCTCCGGCTGACGAAGGCGAGTTTCGATCCGTTGTACGGCAAGGTTCGGCTGGCGTTGCAGGCCACCGTTCCAGCTCAATCGTGGCGGCGCCTGGCGAACCAGTTGCAGTGGCCCGGCGCCACGGATCAGCAGCACCAGGGTGCAATCCAGATCGGGACCGAAGTACAAGGCGTAAAGGCTGGCGAGTAACGGATGGGTCTCGCCGGTGGGCAGCAATGCATTGGCCTGAACCGCGGTCAGCGGGCCGAGGGTCAGGCGCACGCCGGCATGTTCGTCCCAGACCCGAGTGCCGGCGACCGCGCTGTGGCCCAAGCGCAAGTTGCGCCCGCCGGGCTGCAAGCGGCTGCGGCTGGCGGGAGGAATTTCGCGCCAGCCACCTTTGTAGGCGGTCAGTTCCACCGGCAGCCCGAACTGTTCGCGCACGATGGCTGCAAACCCGGCCAAGGAGCGCCGGCCATCGGCGTACAGTGCGGTACACGCCAGCACGCCCGCATCGGGTGCGGCCTGGCGTTCTTGCAACGCCTTGGGCAGCAGGCCGGTCAATGCACGCAATTGCGCCTGCACGGCAGACGCCGCCGGTGCGGTAAAACCCAGGGCGATGCGGTGTTTGCGCATCACTTTGTAGAGCAGGCTGAGCAGACGATGCTGGAACAGGTCGAGAAACTCCGCCGGCGCATGATCGCGCGCCCGTGCCCGTTGTTGCAGCCATTCCTGATAGGCGTAGGGCAAGGGGCCGTCGGGGCCGCCGAGGCCAAAGATCGGCGTGGTCAGGATGGGTGCCGTGCCGGGCTCTTGCTTCAGGCTTTCGACTTCACTGGCGGCGAACAGCGGTGTCAGCGGTCCCCGCAGGCGCAGGGCTTCGGCGTGGGGCGCGGTGCCGCTGCCCAGGGTTTCGGCCTGGGGCTGTTCGCGCTCCAGCACCAGCAATGCCTGAAGCCATTCGAAACGATGCGGGTCGCGCCGCAAACGTTCGCTCAGGTTCAGAGCGTCATGGGTTTGCCGGCTTGGGGTTGCCATGTTTTCACCTCCCTGTCCGATTGAACCAGCACGGTGCGCACGAAACGATTGGCGGTGGCATAGAGGGAAAAGAACTGCGCCAGCACCCCGGAGAACAGCACGGCACTGCTGCCGACGAAGTGTTGCGGGTCCAGTTGCAGGCTTACTTGCAACCCGTTGCGCCACCCGCGCCAGGCGTCTTCGCCGACATGGGCGATGACCCGGTCACAGGCCAGTTCCAGCACCCCGGCGATCTGTCGCCGGGCGCTGGCCTCGTCCCGCAGATTGTGCAATTCGAGAATTTCCCGCAGCGCGTCGAGAGCCTGGGGACCTTCCACCAGCGACAGGTGGTTGAGGGTCAATTGCGACACCAGTCTCCAGCGCGATTCGCCATCCAGGCGTGGCAGGCTCTGCGGGCTGGGCGGGTTGCGCAGGCGAGCCCAGGCCACCGGCCCGGGACGCTCAAAACCCAGCGCGGTGCCGGACGGCAGGCTCTGGGCCAGATGGCGGTTGGTGCACAGCAACTCGGCGGTGAGGCTGTAGTCCCGCGTGTCAGCCAGCGGGTCGAACTGAGTGTCCACCAGGCTGACCATCAAATCGGTGCCCAGGCGATTGGGGCTCATGCCGCTGACTCGCCGCGCATGCCAGTAATAGGCCTGGTCGTTGCCGTGCTGGCTGCCGTAATAGGCCGGCACTTTGCGCACCCCCTGGCTCGACGTCGCGCGCATGCCGCGGATGCTGTGGATCTCGACGCTGTTCTCTCGATGACTGTCGGCCACCAGGCGGTATTCGCTGCGGGTGCCGTCCGGGCGTAGCGGCTCGGACGTCCTGGGGAACAGGTTGATCACTGGCGCGCAGCCCAGGGCGATGTCGCTGGCCTGGAGCGGCAGGCGGCTGATGGGCGCGCGGTCGAACACGATGTACAGGTACAAGGCCTGGCTGTCGCTGGTCGCCCCGGCCAGTGGCAGGTCGAAAAAGCCGAATTTGTCGGGGAAGGCAAAGTATTCCGCCAGCAGGCGCATGCCGGGATGCACCCCGTCCTCGTCCGGCAGCAAGGCTTGATCACTGGCGAAACCGACGATCTCCGGCAGGCCGGTCAGGGGTTCCGGCACGCTGCCCGGTGGGCCGGCCAGGACCTTCACGGCATGGGCGCAGAGCAGGTCATACAGCCAGGCGTTGATCATTGGTGAGGCTGCCAGGTGTACCCGCAGAGAATCGATCCCCAGCGTCGACCATTGGCTTTCCCCCAGGCAACGCAGGTTCAGGCGCAAGGCGGAACGCGCCTGCACCACCCCCGTCAGCGCCTGAGCCTCATCGCTGCCCAGCAGCAACGCTTCACTGACTTCGACCGGCCACAGGCGCACGGCGGCCGTGGTGCGAAAATGAATGCTCTGCCCCTTGTCGGTGGTGACGAACAAGGGCGTGTCCCGGGGCAGGGGATAGCCTTCATTGAGGTTGCCTTTGCTCGGGTCGGGTTCGAACTGCACGATGGCGCAGGACGGCAGAGGACGCAGGGCCAGAGGGTAAAGCTGTTCGAGCAAGGCATCGCTGAACTCGGCGTAGTCGTCGTCCAGTCTTCGCTGCAAGCGGGCGGCCAGCAGTGCGAAGCCCTCCAGCAGTCGCTCGACATGCGGGTCCGGGCATTCACCGGGAGACAGCTCCAGGCGCCTGGCGACCTTGGGGTAACGTTCGGCGAACAGGCTCCCGGCATGCCGCAGCCAGGTCAGTTCACGCTGGTAGTAATCGAGCAGTTGCGGGTCAATCGAGTCGCTCATGTCGTACCTCAAGGCCATCGCCGGCGGGCTCGATGACAAATGCCACGGGCCATGAGTGCTGATCACCGCGCAACTCGCCCAATAGCCGTATGTTCAGTTGCTGGGGATGACCCGGCACAGGGTTGACCTGGACCTCGCCCAATCGCAGGCGCGGTTCGAAGTGGTTGATGGCCTGACGGATCTCGCGGGTCAGTTGGCGACGGTCATCGCTGCGCTGCTGTTGTAGCGCCGTCCAGTCAGCGATGCCGTAATCCAGAATGCTCGGCGGCTCGGTCAGCGCCTTCGGGCCGCGTCGGGTGTTGAACAGGCGCAGCAGTTCGGCATGAACCGAGTCCTGCAGCGCCTGCCGGTCGAACGCCCGCTCAGGGTCTTGCGCCGGGCTGGCCAGGCGTTCGAACAGAGGAGGGCGAAGCCCGAAGCCAGCCATGGGCGCGGCTTCCTTACTTGGTCATCTTGTTGGCCGCCAGGTCCCACGTCGTGCCCGCCGTGCCTTCCTTGGTGCCGTCGTCTTTCTGCGCGGTGAGTTCCCATTTGATCTTGGTGAAGTTCAGCGACAGGGTTTCCACCGGTTTGCCGCCTGTACCGCCACTGACGCTGACGTTGGACAGCACGACGTTGGTCAGGGTGTAGACGATGAACGGCATGATCTGACCGCTGCCTTCGGCAGCGTTGCGACCGATGGTGATGATGGCTTCGGGGATCGGTTTACCGGCGCAGCAATATTCGTTGAGGGTGGGGGTAGAACTGTCGACGAATTTGGTCAGGGTGAATTCGCCGATGTGGGGCCTGCCGGACGTACGTTCCGAGTTGCTGACGTCATTGGTGACTTGCATCGCCACGTTGTGGCTGTAGGACATGACTTCGATTTTGTCCGTGAAGCCCTCGAGCAGGCTGTCGCCCTTGATGTCGCCGCCGAGGTCGAGAATGATCGCATCCATTGTGTGGAACTCCTGAATAAGACGAGATGGGGGGTGCCCAATACCGATCCGTTAAAGACGAACGCCGAACCTGTGGCGAGGGAGCTTGCTCCCGCTGGGTCGCGCAGCGGCCCCCTCTTTTGTGGGACTGCTGTGCAGTCCAGCGGGAGCAAGCTCCCTCGCCACATAGCTACATAGCCGTCAGGCCGCTACCGGCGGCGGCAGGATCGCCACCAGGCGGATCGAAGCAGTCAGCTCCTCCAACTGGAAGTGCGGCCGCAGGAACACCGTGGCCTTGTAGGCCCCTGGCTTGCCCGCCACCTCCGTGACGTCCACCCGCGCTTCGCGCAACGGGTACTGCGCCTTGATCTCTTGCGGCGCGTTGTCGTTGATCAGCACGTAATCGGCGATCCAGTTATTGAGGTAGGTCTGCACGTTGTCGCGGGTCATGAAGCTGCCGACTTTGTCGCGCATGATGACCTTCAGGTAATGGGCGAAACGCGAGGCGGCGAGCACATACGGCAACATCGCCGAGATTCGCGCGTTGGCGTTGGCCTCGTTGGTGTTGTAGAGCTTGGCCTTGTTGGTGGTCTGGCCGCCGAAGAACACTGCCACGTCACTGTTTTTCTTGTGGCACAGGGAAATGAAGCCCAGGTCGTTGAGTTCTTTTTCGCGCCGGTCGGTGATCGCCACTTCGGTCGGGCATTTGAGCGACAGGTCCCCGGAACTGGTGCGGAAGGTATGGGCCGGCAGGCCTGCTACCGCGCCACCGCCTTCGGCCCCGCGAATCGCCGCGCACCAGCCATATTTGGCGAAGGCTTCGGTGATGCGTTGCGACAGCGCCCAGGCGGCGTTGCCCCACAGGTATTTACTGTGGTCGGTGCCGTTGACGTCCTCGACGTAGTTGATGCCTTCCACCGGCAGCGTGTCCGGGCCGTAGGGCAGGCGCAGCAGAAAGTGCGGCAGCACCAGGGACACGTAGCGCGAATCTTCGCTTTCGCGGAACGAGCGCCACTTGATCAGCTCCTGGCTTTCGAAAATCTTCGACAGGTCACGGGGCACGGCCAGCTCGGTGAAGCTGGTCATGTCGAACAACCGGGGGCTGGCGGCGGCAATGAACGGCGCGTGCGCGGCGGCGGCGACGTTCGACAGCTTTTCCAGCAGGCCGATATCCTGGGGGTGGCGTCCAAACGTGTAGTCGCCCACCAGCAGGCTGAACGGATGCCCGCCGAAGGTGCCGTATTCTTCCTCGTAGATCTTCTTGAACAGCGCGCTCTGGTCGAACTCGACGGCTTTTTCCAGATCGTTCTGCAGTTCTTTCTGGGTCACGTTGAGCAAGCGCAGTTTAAGCCGCGTGCTGGTTTCAGTGTTTTGCACCAGCAGATGCAGGCCGCGCCAGGAGGCTTCGAGTTTTTGCAGTTCGGGGTGGTGCAGCACTTCGTTGAGCTGGGCGCTGATCAACTGATCGATCTGGCTGATGCGGTCGTTGATCATGGCCACGGTGTCCTTGTCGATGGCCATGCCTTCGTCGAGGACCTGGGTGGCGAATTCGGCCAGCATGTCGCGGGCGTAGTCCTGCTGGCTGTCGTCGTGGGCCATGCGGCCTTCGGCGATGATCTTGTCCAGCAGGGACAGGGTCTGGGTCGTGCTCTCGCTGGTTTGAGCGCTGGATGAAGCAGGCATGGCTTTATCTCCCTTGAGTGATGAGCGCGATCAGGCCTGTGGTTCGGCCGGGGCTGGGTCATCGTTGGCGGCTTCGGTCGGCAGGTCTTGCGCATCCTGAGGGCGGGCTGACTTGATCTCTTGCAGGCCTTCGGTGTTGGCGATCACGTCGCGCAGCAGCTTGTCCAGGTCGTCGTTGCCATCAAGCTTGGTCAGCAGGTCCCGCAGACGCTGGCGGGCTTCGAACAGCCGGCGCAGGGGCGTGACCTGCTCCACAACCTTGACCGGGTCGAAGTCGTCGATGTGGCGGAAGTTGAGTTCGATGTTGAGCTTGCTGTCGTCACCGCTGAGGGTGTTATTCACCTGGAGCGTGGCGCGAGGGGAGATGGAGGCCAGTACCTCGTTGAAATTGTCGCGATCGATTTCGGTGAAGCGCCGCTCGTTGAGCTTGGGCAGCGGGTCCAGTGGTTTGCCCGAGAGGTCGGCCAGAATGCCGACCACCAGTGGCAATTCTTTCTTTTCGATGGCATTGCCGATTTCCACGTCATAGGTGATCTGGACGCGGGGAGGACGAACTCTGTCGAGCTTGTGCTGGGTACTTTCTGCCATGGCGGCCGACTCCGATGCATGTAGGGAGCAATGCATCGGGGGGCCCGCTCATCGCATTCCCTTGCTGATCCGCAGGTTGCAAATGGAGGGCAGTAGACCTGTCATTCCCTTGACGAACCTGGTGCATTCGACTGTGTGGGTCGAACTACCCAAGACGCTAGAACAGGTCTATAAAAATGCAAGCAAAAACAATTTTTGACCGCTGAGAAAAGGAAGATTCATTTTGCGTGTTCTTTTTTCCGGATTTTTTTTGAGCGTCGCGCTCACCGGTTGTTCGCTGTTTGCTCCCAGTGTCGACCTCGACAGCCTGACCCTGGACGTCGCGCCCCGAGCCAATGACGACACACCCATCGCAGTGGATTTTGTCGCCGTGAACGACCCGGATCTGCTCAAGCAGCTGTCGGGAATCAGCGCACGCCAGTGGTTTGCCGAGCGCGAACAGTTCCAGCGCGACTATCGTCAACTCATGTCGGTGTGGGGGCTGGAGCTGGTGCCGGGGCAATTCATCGACCGCCAACCCTTCCCTCTGGAGGGCAGGCGCGCCGCTGGACTTTTGGTCTTCGCCAGCTATAACACTCCCGGAGCCCACCGGCTTCGGCTGGACGATCAGCGCCAGGCTTGGCTGAAGTTCGAAAGTCGTGAGATGACCCTGGTGAACGATGGCCAGCTTGCCAGTCAGCCTTGAGTGACCGCGGGCCGCCCTGGGGCGGCGTCATTGGGATGTCGAAGGGAGTCGTATGAGTCTGTTACCTGACGCGGTTTGCTGGCACGAGGGCATGCAGTTGCTGCCCCAGCACTTCCAATTGCAAGGCCTGCGCGCTGAAGCCCTGGCCGCGCATTTTGCCGGCGCCTGCAACCCCTGGTTCTGGGGTGTCAGCCAGTTGGAGGTCGACCCTTCGGCCCTCAGCGCCGGCCAGGTCCGGCTGTTGCAGCTACAGGGCACCTTGCCGGACGGGTTGCCGGTCAACGTGCAGGCCGGGGTCGGGCCGACCCTGGAGCTGGACATCACCGAAGCGGTGAACAAGACCGACGACGCGACGGTGACCGTGTACCTGGCCATCAGTCCGCTCTGGCGCGCCGGGCAATTGCTGCCGCTCAAGGGCCGGCTGCAATCGGTAGTGGGTGACGCCTTGCCGGACCTCACCAGCGGCGAGTTCCCCGAGTCCATCACGGTGTGGCGGCCGAACCCTCGGCTGTGCACACAACTGAGCAAGGCCGACTCGATCTGCCTGCCGCTGTTGCGCATCCGCAAGGAGGGCGGCGGTTTCCTGCGGGTGGCCTACACACCGCCGACGCCGATCCTGTTGCCGGAATCGATTCTTGGTCGGCGAGTGGCCGGGCTGTGTGCCAGGGCCCGGGAGAAATGCCTGTTCCTGGCCGGGCGCCTGCGTCAGGCCCAGGCGGCCGGTAACCAGGACGATGCCATGGAGATTCGCCGTCAATTGACTGCGTTGTGGGCGCGTTTGCCGGAAGTCGAAGGCGCGCTGAACACCCGGGTGGCGACGCCCCAGGCATTGCATGGTCTGCTGTTGGGGCTGGCTGGTAGCTGGTCGGCGCTCGATCCGCTGGCCGGTGTCCCGGCCTTTGCGCCATTGGATTTTCTTGAGTTGCAACGCGGCTATGAGCCGCTGCTGGACTGGTTGGAAAACACCCTGGAGCTGGTCCGCGCCGGTTATCGCAGCCTGGCCTTCGAGCGCGATGACCAGGTGTTCTCGATCCAGTTGCCCGACGACCAGCCGAACCAGCGCCTGGTGATCGGCCTGCGTATGCCCAACGGCGCCAGTGAGCAAGCCGCCGCCGAGTGGTTGCGCGGGGCGATCATCGCGTCGGCGCCGCACATCCCGTTGTTGAGTCGCCAACGCATGAGCGGTCTGCCCCATCAGGCCATGAGCCGCAACGAACAGGTGGCCTACAGCGTGGGTGACGACACCCGGTTGTTCGTGGTGGCCGCCAGTGGGCAATGGTTCGATGGGCAATTGCCGTTGCACATCGTAGCGCCGGCCTCGCATCAGGCCAGCAGTCCGTGGCAAGTGGTGTTGTTTGTGGCGCAAGCCGGTGAAAGCGCCTGATCGTAAAAGGGGAGTCGTATGCCTGACGGAAGTGGCGGGGCGGTTCGGAGTCTGCATGAGGCACCGCTGAGCAGTGCGTTTCGTCAGGCTTGGCTGAAGTGGTCCCAGGACTGGCAGGACTTGCCCAAGGACAGCGACCCCGCGGTATTGGTCAGCCGGGTGGTGGAGTTTTCCGGTCGAAGCGCCCAGCGGTTGTGGCGGGTTGCCTTTGCCACCGTGGGCGATGCGGCCACCGAGCAGGTCAAGGCATTGGTCTACGCCTTCGTGGCGCTGGTGGACGAGACCTTGCTGTTCACCCCATGGCCGGGACAACTGGCCTGGCAGCAGCATCCCCTCGAATCGCGCATGTACTCCAGCCGTCAGGCCGGCGAACGGTTGCCGGCCGCTATCAAGAAACTGCTCGATGAGCAGATGCCCGGCACCCGGGACCTGGCCAACGTGTACCTGCAGTGTCTGATTCTCGGTTTTCAGGGCCGATTGCGGGGCGAGCCCGGTCAGGTCCAGCACGAAAAATGGCGGGTGGCGCTGTTCACGTTCGCCTGGCAGCACGAGCCCGATTATGTCGATGTCAGCCAGCGCCTGGCGATGTCTGCGGCGGCCACACCGATACGTGTCCCGGTTCAACAGTCGTTGCCGGACGGTTTGCGCCTGGGCCTGGTGATCCTGGCGATGGTGTTGCTGCTGACCGGGTTGGGGCAGGTGTTCTGGCGTGACATCCAATCAGAGCTTGAACCGGTGCTGCAACTGAACGAGTCGGTGGTTCAGGAGCAGGACTCATGAGCCTCTTGAGCATCGTCGCCCTGGTGTTGCTCGCCATTGTCGCGGTGCTGCTGATTGCGGCGGCGATCTGGTGGCTGCGCACCCAGGGCGGCGCGGCTATCCGCAGCTTCTATGGCGCGGTGCGCCACATGGAGCAGGAGCAAGGCACTCGGGACCGCTATCAGATGCCCTGGTTGTTGATGCTGGGCAACGAGGCCGATGGCGCGCAGTTGTGCGCCCAGTGGCGTTTGCAGCCGACAGACAAGGCGGCGTGGTTCGGCCGCTGGTGGTCGGATGCCGAAGGCGCGGTGCTGGTGGTGCCCCAGGCGCTGTTTTTGCCCGATGAGGGCATGAACATGCAGCGGGGTAACTGGTGGCGGCTGTTGGGATTGATTCTGCGCCTGCGCAGCAGACGGCCGCTGGATGCGGTGATCTGGACTGTGCCGTTCGGCAAGCTCGATGACATCGAGCAGACGACCGAGTTGAGTCTCAAGGTCCGGCGCTGTTTCATCGACCTCTTGCAACGGTTCGGTCTGAGCTTGCCGGTGTACGTGGTGATCACCGGGATGGAAGAACTGCCGGGGTTCCAGGAACTGGTCAGCGCCTTGCCCGCCCAGGCGCGGGAATCGACGCTGGGCTGGTCGTCGCCATATTCGCCCGAGGCGGCGTGGCAATCGCAATGGAGCGATCAGGCGCTGGATCAGGTCAACGCCGCATTGTCCCAGTCGATCATCGAAATCGGCGCGCTGTCGGGGCAGTTGAGCAGCGATCTGTATGGGTTGCCGGAGCGTTTCGAAGGGTTGCGGCGCGCCATGCAGCTGCTGCTGGAACCGGTTTTCCAGGGCAACGCGCAAGGCGAGGCACCGCGCTTTCGTGGCGTGTATTTCACCGCCAGCCAGGCGCCCGCCGTCACTGGCGATGGGTTGACCGCCAGCGACAGCGTTTTGCGCCAAACGGTGTTCGCCCGGCAATTGTGGTCGCGCCGGCTGGTGGCCGAGCGGGGGCTGGCCCAGCCGGTGCCACGCCTGCTGCGCTTGCGCCAGCGCTGGCATCGGCTGGGCGGTGGGGTGGCGCTGGTGGTCGGCGTGGTCTGGCTGGGGAGCATGGTCTGGGTCTGGCACGATTCGGTCGAGCAAGCCGAGGGCTTGTCGCGGTTGGTCCTCAGCGCGCACAAAAACCATGTCGTGGTCGACCCCGACAAGCCGCAACTGGAGCCGACCCGGCACAACGTGCAGAACTACTGGAACGTGCTGGAAAAAGCCCCGCGCTGGCGTTTCGTCTCGGTGGTGTTTCCGACTTCCTGGTTCTCCGCCGTGGACGTACAACTGGACAACGGCTTGCGCATGACCGCCCGCCATCATTGGATATTGCCGCTGCGTGACCTGCTGGTCTCGGACCTCGAACAACTCAAGGGCATCCGCAATACCGAGCGGCGCGGCAACGTGGAAAGCGAAGATCCGGCCCAATGGCAAAGTTACGTGAAAGCCAAGGACCTGGTTGAGCGTGCGGTGCGCCTGGAACAGCACAACCAGATGTTCAGCCAGGCGGTGAACAACCCCAAGGCACCGTTGGACGAGCTGGTGCAACTGAGCAACAACGCCCTGTCGTTGAACCTCAACACCGGGACCTTGAGCCGGGCGCGTTTTTACAATCGGGTGCTGTTCGATGCCCAGAATAGCGATTTGAAAGGCCTGGACCTGAACGCCGCGCGCCCGGTGATTGCCGATAACTTCATGGGCCTGATGCAGCGCTGGCTGGATCATTACTTTCTGGCGGACAACTTCGTGCGTCAGGCCGGTTACCTGAAGCTGCATCTGCAACGGCTTGAGGCCGGCGGCGGCAACTCCTTGAGCGAACTCGAAGAGCTGATGGCGTTGGTCGATGACCTGCAAAGGCTCGTCAGCCTGACCAACTCGGCCTGGGGCCGGGGCAAGGGGCAGGACCTGGTGCCCGGTTACACCCAGTTGATGGACAAGGTGGGCCACAGCACGCTGCTGGGGCCGGATCTTGAGCAGGATCTGCAGAGCCAGGCGGCAAAATTGCAGCAGAGCTTTCGCGACCAGTGGATCGTCCAGACCGGTTCCAGGGACAATCTGTTGGTCCAGCAGGGCAGCGGTTTGCTGGTGCTGCAGGAGCATGTCACGGCGCTGGACGGCGCGGTACAAGCGCTGTTCAAGCGTGACTTCGTGGCATTGGCCATGCAGAAGGCGCCGTCGGACAGTAACGCCGACTCGATGGGCCGGGGTGACAGCGACGATTTCAGCGTTGCCTTGAACTACTTCGCCAGCTACCAGAGCTACGCCAATGAAGAACTGCCGCGCATCCCGCCGGATTATCGTGGGGCGCTGATGGAGGCTGCTGAAAGCGCGGCGGCGCGGGCCATGTGGCTGAGTCTGGATGACAGCGAGCAACCGCTACCGGGCATGAGTTTCAATGTGCAGACCTCCCAGGCCGTTGCCCTGCAAAAAGCTTTCATGGATGTGAAGCGCAGCGATCTGGCGATTCGTTTTCAGCGCCTGCTCAACCGCCGAGCGTTGGCGCAGATCCAGAGCGGCCTGAACGAAATCGACGCCCAGCCACTGTTCACTCAACGTGCCGATGTCCAACGCTGGAACGGCTCGAAGAACTTCGGCTTGCAGTTGTACGGCGCCACTGATCCTCAGGACTTGAAGCTGAACCTCAACCAGCAGTTCGGCGCCATGCTACAGATCGCCGAGCATCGTATGCCTGCGCTGGAATGGCTGATTGTCCAGCAGGACAACCTGTCGGCCCTGGAGCACGATCAGGTTGCCCGGTTCATGGCGCTCAACGACGAACTGCTCAAATACAAAAACCAGAACCCGGCCAGTGCGGCTGCCCAGCTGGAGCAATTGGTAAGTCGCGATTTCATCGAAATGGACACCACGTCCTGCGCGCAGATTCTGCAAACGTCCAGCCTGCCCGGCGGACGTGGCGACCTGGCCGTGCGCACCGTTACGCTGCAACAAAGTGCCTTGCAGCGCTGCCTGTATCTACAACAGAACCAGGCGGCGACCGCCTGGAATGACCTGGCCAATTATTTCAATCAGTACCTGGCCGGGCGCTTTCCGTTTTCCCAGGACGTGCGGGCCAGCGATGCCGACCCGGCGCGGGTCCAGCGCCTGCTGGAGCTGATCGACACGCGGCTGCCTCAGGCACAGGCCGGACTGGCGTTGAGCCGGACGCCGGAGCGATTGGCGGCGGAGGATTTTCTCAACCGTTTGAAACAGGCCGGTGCCTGGCTCGGGCCGCTGTTCGTGCGGGACAAGAGTGGCTTGCTCGGCGTGGAAATGGACGTGCGCTGGCGAACCGATCGCGAGCAGGAACGCGGCGCGGATCAGGTGATCGCCTGGGGGCTGAACGCCGGCAACCAACAGATCAGTTACCCAGGTGAAACCGGGCAGAACCTGCGCTGGATGGTCGGCCAGCCGGTGAGTTTGACCCTGCGCTGGGCCCGTAACGGTTACCAGCGTCCGGCCAACGACCCCTTGCAACCCGACCTGGTGGTGCGCGATCTGGAAGCCGGCTGGGAGTACCAGGGGCCGTGGGCGTTGCTGCGCCTGATGCGCTCACTGGTGTCGAGCCAGCGCCAGCCGAACGCCGACTACACCGATTTCCCGCTGACCCTGCAACTGCCCGTGACGGCCCAGACCCAGGCGACCACGGCGCAACAGACCCAGATGTTCCTGCGTTTGTCGCTGATGAGCCAGGGTTCGAAGCTGCCGCTGTCGATTGCGCCGCTGCCGACCCAGGCCCCCCGTTCACCTTTCATGGCGACCTCATCGAGCACCGCCATCGCAACCCGCGAGGAGGGCTTGTGAGTTTGCCGATATCCCCTTTGCCCGAACTCATCCCCCGGTTGCTTGAGCCGATCAGCGCCGAATCGCCCTGTGGCCAGGATCTGCGCTACGAGCCGGAGTTCGACCAGTTGCGCGAGTTGCGCCGGGAGGACGACACCAGCCTGCCCACAGGTGTGTGGCAATCGTCGATCAAGCGCGCCCAATGGCCGGAACTGGAAAGACTTGCCACTGTGTTGCTGCTCGAGCGCAGCAAGGATTTGATGATCAGCGCCTGGCTGGGGGAGGCCTGGTTACACCTGACCGGGCTGGAAGGACTGCCGGGCAGCCTGGCGTTGGTGGCGGGTCTGTGTGAGCGCTACCCCGAGCAGCTGTATCCCCGGGCCGATGACGGTGACCCGTCGTGGCGGGTCATTCCGCTGGAGTGGCTGGCCCGTCGCTACAGCGAAGTGTTACTGACACGGGTGCCCTTGTTCGATGGCCGGGACCCTGATTTCGACGGTTTCTGCCTGGCCGACTGGCAACGCTTGCAGCGCCAGCAGGTGTTGGTCAACGACAGTAAAAACGCCAAGGCCTCGGCGGAAGCGGCGCGCAACGACCAGAAAAAACTTAGCGAACTGATTCGCACCACGCCATTGTCGTTCTGGCTGCATCGCCAGGGCAGCCTGATGCTGAGCCTGCAGCACCTGCAACGGCTCGAAGCCTGGAGTGATGCCTACCTGGGCGATCAGGCCCCAGGCTATTCCTCCCTGCAGGACGTGATACAGGCCTTGCTGACATTGATAGAGGAGTTCATTGCGATGAACCCACAGCAACCCACCGTCGTGCCGGCGCAAGCACCACCGCCGGTGACGCCGCAAACCGCCCCAGCGCAGGTGGGCGCCGCGGCAACCCTGGCTTTTCAGGAGCCGGCCAGCCGCGAGGAAGCCTATCGCCAGTTGCTGGTCATCGCCGGCTACCTGGCTCGCACCGAACCCCACAGTCCGGTGCCCTATTTGATCCGGCGCGGCGTGGAGTGGGGCAACAAACCGTTGAACGAGCTGCTGGGCGAACTGATCAGTGCCGATGCCGAATCCCGGCGCGTGTGGACGCTATTGGGCGTTCTCTAACGCTCCTCGTCGGGCAAGCGCACCGGCGTCAGTACCGGTTTGCCGGAAAAGAACGCGGTCAGGTTCTGGCCCACCAACTCCACCATAGCGCGGGTGGCTTCCGGCGACAGGCCTGCCACGTGGGGTGTGAGGACGACGTTGGGCAGGTTCTTCAGCGCCTGCGGCACTTCGGGCTCGTGATCGAACACATCCAGGGCCGCTCCGGCAATTCGCCGTTGTTCCAGGGCGCTGATCAGGTCGGCGGTGGCAACCACGCTGGCCCTGGCGACGTTCACCAGAAATCCTTTTGGACCGAGCGCATCCAGGCTCTGCTTGTTTATCAACTGCCGGGTATCCAGGCCGCCTGGCGTGGCGACGATCAGGAAGTCCGAGACCCGCGCCAGTTCCGTGGGCGTGGCGCAGAAGGTGTAGGGCACGTCGTTGCGTACCCGGCGATTGTGATAGCTGACACTCATGTCAAAGCCCAGGGCGGCCCGTTTGGCGATCGCCATGCCCACCGCGCCAAGGCCCAACACGCCCAGCCGCTTACCGGCCAGGGAAGGGCGCGCGCTCCTCGGCCATTCGCCCCGTCGCAGGGCGGCATCGCAATGGGGGATATCGCGCACCAACGCCAGCAACAGCGCCATGGCATGGTCGGCTACCGACGACGCATTGACCCCGGCGCCATTGGTCACCACGATGCCGCGCTGATGGGCGGCCTGCAGGTCCACCTGCTCGTAGCCGGCGCCGATCACGCAGATGATTTTCAGGTTGGGCAGGGCGGCAATTTCCTCGGCCGTCAAACCCAGGGGACCGCGGGTCAGTACCGCGCTGAACCGTTCTCCATGTTCGTGAATCGCCGTCTTGCGCTCGGCAGGCGTTGGCGCCAACTCCAAGTGATAGCCCTGGCGCTCAAGAATCGGCAGGTATTCGTTGACGGTTTCAACCAGTACAAGAACGGTTGCGGTCATGCTGTGCTCCTGTGGGCAATAGGACTGACGAAAAACCTGTGGGAGCGAGCCTGCTCGCGATAGCGGTGTCTCAGGAAATACCATGGCTGGCTGTTCCATCGCTATCGCGAGCAGGCTCGCTCCCACAGGGTTTTGTGCATTATGGCTTATCCTGCGCTGGTAACTGTTTCATCTGTTCTGAGTGTAGGAGTTGGCGCAAAACGGCGATAGGTCGGCGGCTTCATTCCCCGGCGTTATTTGCCGCAGATGCACCGTCCTCACAACCGCTCCTCAGCTAAGTCTTTGCTTCTGCTCGTTAATCCCGGACAATCGCGCCCCTGTTTCGGCCAGGGCGCTGCCTGTCGGGGTTTTCCGACTCGTCCTGGTCGGGTGCATGTGACCGGAATGCGGAGATCCGACCGGATGAATGATCAGGCCACTAGCGTCGAAGAACGCTTTGAAACGACAGCCCCAGCTACGCTCAGCCAGTGGGGGCGGCATGACACTACTTGGATGTTGGGCCTGTTTGGCACCGCCATCGGTGCAGGTACTTTGTTTTTGCCCATCAACGCCGGCCTCGGCGGTTTCTGGCCGTTGTTGATCCTGGCGTTGCTAGCCTTTCCCATGACGTTCTACGCCCACCGGGGGCTGACCCGTTTCGTGTTGTCCGGCCGTGAAGGCGCGGACATCACTGACGTGGTGGAGGAGCATTTCGGTATCAAGGCCGGTGCACTGATCACGTTGCTGTATTTCTTTGCAATTTTCCCGATTCTGCTGATCTACAGCGTGGCGCTGACCAATACGGTGGGCAGCTTCCTGGAGCATCAACTGCATATCCAGCCGCCACCTCGGGTGGTGCTATCGCTGGTGTTGATCCTGGGTTTGCTGGCAGTGGTGCGCTGCGGGGAGCAGGCGATCGTCAAGGCCATGAGCCTGATGGTCTATCCGTTTATCGTAGCGTTGCTGTTCCTGGCGGTGTTTCTGATCCCGCACTGGAACGGTGGCATCCTGACCACAGCGTCCACGCTGCCTGAACCTTCGGCGCTGCTGCATACCTTGTGGCTGGCGATTCCGGTGATGGTGTTCTCGTTCAACCACTCGCCGATCATCTCGGCGTTTGCGGTGGATCAGAAGCGTCGCCATGGCGATAACGCCGAAGTGCGCAGCTCGCAGATCCTCTCGCGCGCCCATGTGCTGATGGTGGTGATGGTGCTGTTCTTTGTGTTCAGTTGTGTTTTGACGCTTTCCCCGTCGCAACTGGCCGAGGCCAAGGCGCAGAATCTGTCGATCCTGTCGTACCTGGCCAACCACTTTAGTAATCCGACCATCGCTTTTGCCGCGCCATTGATTGCGTTCGTGGCGATCTCCAAGTCCTTCCTGGGGCATTACATTGGCGCCAGCGAAGGCCTCAAGGGCCTGATCGTCAAGAGCGGTCGGCGTCCGGCGGCAAAGACCCTGGACCGTCTGACCGCGGCGTTCATGTTGGTGGTGTGCTGGATCGTCGCCACCCTTAACCCGAGCATCCTGGGCATGATCGAAACCCTGGGCGGCCCGGTAATCGCGGCGATCCTGTTCCTGATGCCGATGTACGCCATCCAAAAGGTCCCGGCCATGGCCCGTTACCGCGGCCAGGCGTCCAATGTGTTCGTGACGCTGGTAGGGGTGGTGGCAATTACCGCGCTGGTCTATTCCCTGACATCCTGACCGGATTCCCTGTGGGAGCGCGCCCGCTCGCGAAAGCGGTGGGTCAGCTTGCATTGATGTTGGATGTGCTGCCGTCTTCGCGAGCAGGCTCGCTCCCACATGGAGTCTTGGGTGTTCATAGATTCGTCATTCACCACAAGTCTCTGTGGGAGCGAGCCTGCTCGCGATGGCGTCAGTTCAGGTTGCATCGAAAACAGGCATAAAAAAACGCCGCCCCTCGCAAGAAGGGCGGCGTTTTTAGTCGAGCGTTGAAGCCTTAGGCTTGAACGACCGGGATGTTGGCATTGGCAGCCGCTTCACGGAACTCGGCGATCTGGTCGAAGCTCAGGTAGCGGTACACGTCCGCTGCCATGCTGTCGATCTTGCCGGCGTATTCCATGTACTCCTCGACGGTCGGCAGGCGACCCAGGATAGACGCCACGGATGCCAGTTCGGCCGAAGCCAGGTAGACATTCGCGCCGTCGCCCAGACGGTTCGGGAAGTTGCGGGTCGAAGTCGACACCACGGTGGAGTTCGGTTCCACGCGTGCCTGGTTACCCATGCACAGCGAGCAGCCTGGCATTTCCATCCGTGCACCGGCCTTGCCGTAGATGCCGTAGTAGCCTTCTTCGGTGAGCTGGTGAGCGTCCATCTTGGTCGGCGGCGAGAGCCACAGACGGGTTGGCAACTGACCCTTGACCTGTTCCAGTAACTTACCGGCAGCGCGGAAGTGGCCGATGTTGGTCATGCACGAACCGATGAACACTTCGTCGATCTTCTGCCCAGCGACGCTGGAGAGCAGGCGGGCATCGTCCGGGTCGTTCGGCGCGCAGAGCACAGGCTCCTTGACGTCGGCCAGGTCGATCTCGATGACTTCGGCGTATTCGGCGTCCTTGTCGGCTTCCAGCAGTTCCGGGTTGGCCAGCCAGGCTTCCATCGCCTGGGCACGACGCTCCAGGGTGCGGGCATCGCCGTAGCCTTCGCCGATCATCCAGCGCAGCAGGGTGATGTTCGATTGCAGGTATTCGGCAATCGATTCCTTGGACAGCTTGATGGTGCAACCGGCAGCCGAACGTTCGGCCGAGGCGTCGGACAGTTCGAACGCTTGCTCGACGGTCAGGGTTTCCAGGCCTTCGATTTCCAGGATGCGGCCGGAGAAGGCGTTCTTCTTGCCTTTCTTCTCGACGGTCAACAGACCTTTCTGGATCGCGTAGTAAGGGATGGCGTGAACCAGGTCACGCAGGGTGACGCCTGGTTGCAGCTTGCCCTTGAAGCGAACCAGGATCGATTCCGGCATGTCCAGCGGCATGACGCCAGTGGCGGCGGCGAACGCCACCAGGCCAGAACCGGCCGGGAACGAGATACCGATCGGGAAACGGGTGTGGGAGTCGCCACCGGTGCCGACGGTGTCCGGCAGCAGCATGCGGTTCAGCCAGCTGTGGATGATGCCGTCGCCCGGACGCAGGGACACGCCGCCACGGGTCATGATGAAGTCAGGCAGGGTGTGGTGGGTGGTCACGTCGATCGGCTTTGGATAGGCCGCGGTGTGGCAGAAGGACTGCATCACCAGATCGGTCGAGAAGCCCAGGCACGCCAGGTCTTTCAATTCGTCGCGGGTCATCGGGCCAGTGGTGTCCTGGGAACCGACGGTAGTCATCTTCGGCTCGCAGTAGGTGCCCGGACGAACGCCGGTCACGCCGCAGGCCTTGCCGACCATTTTCTGCGCCAGGGTGAAACCCTTGGTGCTTTCGGCCGGGGCTTCCGGCTTCTTGAACAGGTCCGAAGCGGGCAGGCCCAGCTCGGCACGTGCCTTCTCGGTCAGGCCGCGACCGATGATCAGCGGGATACGGCCGCCGGCACGCACTTCGTCCAACAGGACCGGGGTCTTCATTTCGAAGGTGGCCAGGACTTCATCAGTGCCGTGCTTGCAGACTTTGCCAGCATGCGGGTACAGGTCGATCACGTCGCCCATGTGCATGTTGGACACATCGAATTCGATCGGCAGGGCGCCGGCGTCTTCCATGGTGTTGTAGAAAATCGGGGCGATCTTGCTGCCGAAGCAGAAACCACCGGCGCGCTTGTTCGGCACGTAAGGCACGTCGTCACCGAAGAACCACAGCACCGAGTTGGTGGCTGATTTACGCGACGAACCGGTACCGACCACGTCACCGACGTAGGCGATCGGGAAGCCCTGGCCGCGCATCTCTTCGATCTGCTTCATCGGGCCGGTCTTGCCTTGTTCATCCGGCACGATACCGTCACGGGCCATTTTCAGCATGGCCAGGGCGTGCAGTGGGATGTCCGGGCGGGACCAGGCGTCAGGAGCCGGGGAGAGGTCGTCGGTGTTGGTTTCGCCGGTAACCTTGAACACCCGAAGGCTGATCTTGTCGGCCAGCACGGGGCGGTTCTTGAACCACTCGCCGTCGGCCCAGGATTGCAGCACGCCCTTGGCGTGAACGTTGCCATTGCGGGCTTTTTCAGCCACGTCGTGGAAGGCGTCGAACATCAGCAGGGTGTGCTTGAGTTCTTCGGCGGCTACGGGCGCCAGTTCGGCGTCGTCCAGCAGGTCCACCAGGGTCACGATGTTGTAACCGCCCTGCATGGTGCCGAGCAGTTCAACGGCGCGCTTCTTGTCCAGCAGAGGGGATTGGGCTTCGCCTTTGGCCAGGGCGGACAGGAAACCGGCCTTCACGTAGGCGGCTTCGTCGACTCCAGGCGGAACGCGATTGGTGATCAGGTCAACGAGGAAAGCTTCTTCGCCAGCCGGAGGATTCTTCAGCAGCTCGATCAGGCCTGCGGTTTGTTCGGCGTTAAGCGGCTGGGGAACGATACCCAGTGCTGCACGCTCTTCGATATGTTTGCGGTAGGCTTCAAGCACAGTTATTACCCTCATCAGTGGTCCCAAATGGGTGTCCGGGACGCTCATCCAGAAACCCACGGTACTCATGCGCGTCGGAAGCTTTTTGAGCCACCACGCCAGAGTTTCCGCGAGTTCCTCACAGAAGCTGCTTTCAAAGTTTTACGCCTGCAGAACGGGGAGCTGATGAGGGTTGGCGTTGGGCTTTCCCCGCTGGAAAGACCCTCGGCCAACACCGCTCTGAAGGAACGACTGTGCTCGTGACGCTTTGAAAACAGCTTCTAACGGACATTGGCGCCTTAAAAGGCTGGCTGATTCTACGGCAAAAAAAAAATAAACGTAAGTTGGCCCCTGAAGTTTGAGGGGTGATCAATCTTAGACAAAGGGCTAACATGCCGGCCTGTCCTGCTTTTGCGTGTGTTTTTCCTTATGCCCAACCAGCTCATCAAGACCCCCTGCGTCGGCCTTTGCTCCACTGTCTACGGTGACCTGGTGTGCCGTGGCTGCAAGCGGTTCCACCATGAAGTGATTCATTGGAACGGCTATAACGAGGACGAAAAACGCGCGGTGTGGATGCGGCTTGAGCAGTTGCTGGTCCAGGTAATGGTGGCCAAGCTGGAGGTTTTTGATCCTGCGCTGCTGCGCCAGCAACTGGAAACACGCAAGATTCGTTTTGTGCCGCACCAGTCGGAATATTGCTGGGCTTATCAATTGATCGCCCGTGGCGCGCGGGTGATCAACAACCTGGAAGCCTACGGTATGGTGCTGATGCCCGAATTTCGCGACTGGGACCTGCCGGACCTGCGCGACGCCATTGATCGGGAATTCTTCCTGCTGTCCGAAGCCCATTACCAGCGCTACATCGCGCCGGGGTTCCTGAAGGATGCCATTGGCGGCTGAAGGAGATGGCTTTTGTGGCGAGGGGTGTCAGTCCTTGACCGCCAGCTCCACCAGATGATCCTCGACCTCCTGCGGTTTGAGCACCAGCACGTCGCTTTCCAGCGTGTCGAGCACCGCTTCGGCGGTATTGCCGATCAAGACCCCTGACAACCCGGAACGCGCCACGGTGCCGATCACTGTCACCGCTGCCTGCAGCTTGCGCGCCATGTATGGAATCAGGACGTCCGCCGGACCTTCTTCGATGTGCAGGTGTTGGTCGTCGATGTCGAACTCAGCCTGGAACGCCCGGCATTGTTCGCGGTATTTGGCCTCGATGGTTTCCTTGAGCTGGAACGTCGGATCGGCGGAGGACAGCATCGGTGTGGGATGGGCGCTGATCACGTGCAGGTGCGCCTTGGCCAGGATGGCAATGTCGTAGCCGTGATCGATGATGGTGGAGTGCAGGTGGCGGTGCTCGCCGTCGGCATTGCCCACGTCGACGGCGGCGAGGATCACTTTGTCTTTCCAGGAACCGGCGGTTTTCACCAGCAGCACTGGAGTCGGGCAATGGCGCAGCAATTTCCAGTCCGCCGGGGTGAGCAGGGCTTTTTTCAGCGGGCTGTCGGGAAAATGTTGCTTGATCACCAGGCCGCAACCTTCGGCCTGCTGTACGTCGATGATGGTTTCGTAGAGGCTTTCGTTCCAGGCCTGTTCGGTGGTGACACTGTAGCCGTCGGCCAGCAACGCGGCCTTCAGCACGCTGAGCATGCCGGCATGGTCATGCTTCTTGTCACACACCAGCAGATGCAGGTGGGCCTGGGTGACACCGGCAATCAGCTTGGCGCGCTTGAGCGCGAGGCTTTCCGAATGTTCGGGGTCGATGACCACCAGAATGCTGCGAATGGCTTGCATGATCGGCGTCTCCAGCAATAAAAAGGCATGGCGTTGCTCAACTATAGTTGTTGTATGGCAGTCGTCGACTTGATGCATATCAACGGCGGTGGCTGGTGGTCTGGAGGCAGGCCGGTATAATCGGCGCCCTTCGCTCGACTCTCTTTTTCCGTGAGCCCCATGATCCTTCCCGAAATTCATGAATTCCTTGGTTGCCGCACTCCCGATGCCTGGGTCCAGGCGGCGCTGGCCGACCAGGAGACGCTGCTGATCGACCACAAGAACTGCGAATTCAAGGCCGCCAGCACCGCCCTGAGCCTGATCGCCAAGTACCACTCCCACGTTGACCTGATCAACCTGATGTCACGTCTGGCCCGGGAAGAACTGGTGCATCACGAACAGGTGATGCGCCTGATGAAAAAACGCAAGGTCGGCTTGCGCCAGCTCTCTGCCGGGCGTTACGCCTCGGGGCTGCGCAAAGTGATCCGCAGCCACGAACCGGTCAAACTGGTGGACACTTTGGTGGTCGGCGCTTTCATCGAGGCCCGCAGTTGCGAGCGTTTCGAGGCCCTGGTGCCGCACCTGGACGAAGAATTGGGCAAGTTCTATTTCGGTTTGCTCAAAAGCGAAGCCCGGCATTTCCAGGGCTACCTGAAACTGGCCTACCAGTATGGCGACGCCAAGGACATCGCCCAGGTGATCGACAAGGTTCGTGACGCCGAGCAGGCGCTGATTGAATCGCCGGATGTGGAGTTTCGCTTCCACAGTGGTGTGCCTGCGGTATAGGGCTGTTTGCCCTGACGCCATCGCGAGCAGGCTCGCTCCCACATTTGATCTTCAGTGAACACAAGTAATGAGTACACCGAAAATCCCTGTGGGAGCGAGCCTGCTCGCGATGAGGCCTCACGCAGCTCTACATCCTTAATCGCTCAAACCCAGGCGCTCATGCCATTGGGCAATGGACTCCTGGGGATAGATCTCGAACTGCTGATCGCCGGCGTGCGCCTCGACTTCCACCCACGGCGCCTTGGAGCCCAGCATCAGATGGGTGTGCTCAGGCGGTACCGGCAACGGCGTGTCGATGGCAGAGGCGAACGGGTGGATCAGCTCAGGCCATTCGGGGCTGAACAGCCACAAGCCTGAACCGCAAAGGGAACAGAAATGCCGTTCGGCGCTGCTGCGGTGGGCGCGTTTATCCCCGTCATTCCTGAGCCGCGCATGATAGATCGAGATGTGCTTGCGACCGCGTACCTTCAAGCTCCGGGCATCGCCCCCCAGGTTTATCGCAAAGCCGCCTCCACCCTGGGTCTTGCGACAGATCGAGCAGTAGCAGCGCTGATAAGGGTAGGGGTGGGCGCTGTCGAGGCTGAACGACACCGCGCCGCAATGGCAGGATCCTTCGAGCTGCATGAGAACCTCCGGTTGGCAATTGGGAAGTGGCTCAGGACAGCCTAGACGGTCGGCATTTTTTGACAGCTGAATTCAGGCCGGCCATGCGGCAGCCATCGCGAGCAGGCTCGCTCCCACATTTGATCTTCAGTGAACACAAACACCGAAATCCCTGTGGGAGCGAGCCTGCTCGCGATGAACGATGACGCGCTCTAGCGACCGGGCACCCGCCACAAATACCACGCCGCCACCGTCCGATGTGGGCTCCACGCCTGTCCAATCCCAACCATCTGTTTGCGCGTCGGTTGGACGTCCAAACCCTTGAGCCGCCGATACCCCTCACGCACTCCAAAGTCATCCGCCGGCAGGATGTCGGGTCGCTCCAGGCTGTAGATCAGCAGCATCTCCACGGTCCAGCGTCCGACGCCGCGCAGGGTGATCAAGCGTTCGATCAAGGCCTCATCATCCATGGCCAGCGCCGCGGGGTAGTCCGGCACCACCTCGTCCAGCGTCGCTTGAGCGATGCCCTGTATGGTCGCGATCTTGCTGGCGGAAAATCCGCAGTCGCGCATCTGTTGGAAGTCAGTCGCCAGGATCTGCTCAGGCCTGGGGAATATCGCTCCCGGAAACAGCCGCAGAAAGCGACCGAGAATCGCATCGCCGGCTTTAGCATGCAATTGTTGATAGGCAATCGCCCGGACGAGTGCTTCATACGGGTCGCGGGCCGGTTTGGGTTGCAGCAGGCAAGGGCCGATCATCTCGACATGACGGCACCAGTCTTCGTCGAGGCTTGCCAGAAAGGTGCTCGCATCGTGGTACGGGACAGGCATCAGGTGTTCACTCGGCAGGCTGATCAGAATGCCAGTGGCAGGGACACCTGCACCGCGGCCTTTTCCAGCCGCAACAGAAAAGCCTTGCGTGGCTGCCCGCCACCATAACCGGTCAACGAGCCATCCGCACCGATCACCCGGTGGCAGGGGATGACGATGGCCAGGCGATTCTGGCCGTTGGCCAGTCCCACCGCACGGCTGGCACCAGGACTGCCGAGGGCAGTGGCGATGTTGCCGTAGCTACGGGTTTCGCCGTAGGGGATTTTTTCCAGTTCAGCCCAGACCCGGACGGCGAAGGCGCTGCCGGGCATGTGCAGCGGCACGCTGAACGAGGTGAGCTTTCCAGCGAAATAGTCGGCCAGTTCGGTTTCGATCTGTTGCAAGTGGGGATTGTGCCCCGGGGCGACGGTATAGCCGTAGCGTTGTTGCAACTCTTCGATTTCCCGGGTCAGGGCCGGGCGGTCGAGGAACTCCAGCAACACCAGGCCGCGCCGTTCGGCCATGGCCAGCATCGGCCCCAGTGGCGTTGTCAGGCGGGTGAACAGCAGGGGTTCGCTGTGGGCGGCGCGGCCCGGTGTGATGTGGAAAGACTTCACGAAGGCGTCACGAAATCCGCTCAGGGACTCGTAGCCTGAGTCAAAGGCCGCATTGTCGATGGAAATCCCTTCTTTGATGCCCCCCAGGGCGATGCCCAGCCGTCGAGTGCGCAGGTACGCATGGAAAGTCATGCCGAAATGCTGCTTGAACCAGCGCCGCAGCTTCAGCGGTTCAATGCCTTGTTCCAGCAACAAAGCATCGGTCCAGCGCAGGTCGGGTTCGGCGTCCACGGCCTTGAGCAGCGCCTGGATCCAGGCCGGCGCGATGGCGGCGGCATCCAGCGGCTTGCAACGCAGACAGGCTCGATATCCGGCCGACATGGCTTCGTCAGCGTGGGCGAAGAATTCGACGTTTTCCGGCTTCGGCTTGCGCGCCGTGCAGCTGGGGCGACAGAAGATGCCGGTGGTCTTGACCGCCGTGAAGAACACCCCCTCGTAGGCGGTGTCTCGTTCGAGCATGGCGCGGACCATCTCGGCATGGGGTGGGAGCAGCGAGTCGTGTAGGTTCATGGGAGGAGCATAGAGCCAGGCCCGGGATGGCTCCACCGGAAAATCGACAGTGAATTTTCATCCGCCTCAATACTTCCAGAACACCGGCGTGAACAACACCAGCACGGTCAGAATCTCCAGACGACCCAGCAGCATGCCAATGGTCAGCAGCCATTTGGCCGCATCCGGCAAGGTGGAGAAGTTGCCGGCCGGTCCGATGATCGAGCCCAGCCCTGGCCCGACGTTGCACACGGCCGTGGCGGCACCGGTGAGGGCCGTCGTCCAGTCCAGGCCGATCAGCGCAAGCCCAAGGGCGATAGCGCCGATGGTAATGGTGAAGAAAAAAGAAAACGTCAGCAGCGAACGGACGATCTCTTCGTCAATGGGGTGCTTGTTGTATTTTTTCTGAATCACCGCCCGCGGATGGATCAGTTGTTTCAAACTGCCCATCAGTAAGGCGCCGGCCACCTGAAAACGAAAAATCTTCAGCCCGCCGGAGGTGGATCCCGAACAACCGCCGACAAACGTCAGGTAAAAAAATAGCAGCAGGGCAAAGCTGCCCCATAGCGAGTAGTCACCCAGCGCCACACCGGTGGTGGTGACCACCGAAGTCACGTTGACGGCTACGATGCGCACCGCGTCCAGCCAGGCGTAGTCGCTGTTCAGGCTCAGCCAGGTGCCCACCACGAGCCAGGTAATGACCAGGAATCCGAGGAATCCACGGACCTGATGATCCCTCAGCAACGCTCGTTTGTTCCCGCGCAACGTGGCGACATACAAGGTGAAGGGCAGTGCGCCGGCGATCATGATAATCACCGAGATCCAGTGGATGGCCGGTTGAGACCAGTTGGCCAAGGACGAATCCGAAGTGGAGAACCCTCCGGTGGAAATCATGGTCATCGCATGGTTGATCGCTTCGAAAGGTGTCATGCCCGCCAGCCACAAGGCCAGGGCGGCCAGGGCACTCAAGCCTAAGTAGAGCCACAGGATGTAGGTCGCCGCCACATGGGAGCGCGGTGTGACTTTCTCCGACCAGTCCGATGATTCGGTCTGGAACAGTCGCATGCCGCCGACCCGCAACAGCGGCAGGATGGCCACCGCCATGCCGATGAAGCCGATCCCTCCGAGCCACTGCAACATCGAGCGCCAGATCAGCAGGCCCGGGGAGGCATTGTCCAAGCCGGTGAGGATGGTCGAGCCGGTGGTGGTGATGCCGGACATCGTCTCGAAGAATGCGTCGGTGTAGCTGATGTGCTGGATAAATACCATCGGCAAGGCGGCGAAGGTGCAGACAACCACCCAACTGGCAGTGGTCAGCAGGTACATGTCCCGCGGACGCAGTTGTATGTGCTCTGGCCGACCACGTGCTACCAGCAAGATGCCGCAGACAGAGGTGATCAGGCTCGACCACAAGAACGCCGAGAGGTCATCGTTTCGCTCGTACACCATCAGCGTGAGAAGCGGGATTGCCATGCTCGCGGCCAGGGTGATCAGGAAAATGCCGAGGATGAATCCGATAAACCGCACAGCCGCAAGGGACATAAAACACGCCTGAAAGAATGAGCCGCCCAGTATCGATTTCGTTGACCGGACGCTGCGTAAAGTTTGCGTAAAAAAAAAGCCCGAAACAGCACCTGTTCGCACGGCGCGCGGTGAGTCGTCGTCATTGGGCAGTTTTGTTCAATACCGCCAGTGGCGTGCAATTTACCTTGAACGCCACCTCACGGACATGAAGAAGGTATGCAATGAGTCTGATTATTTCCATGGCTGCGTTTGCACTGGTCGCGTCCATCACTCCCGGGCCGGTGAATATTGTAGCCCTCAGTTCCGGGGCGCGATTCGGCTTTCGTGCCACCTTGCGTCACGTGGCCGGGGCCACCCTGGGGTTTGTCTTGCTGCTGGTGTTGATGGGGCTGGGGTTGCACGAAGTGCTGCAGCGCTGGCCCGGCCTCACGCGAGTGGTGCAACTGGGGGGCGTGGGTTTTCTGTTGTTCATGGCCTGGAAACTGGCGATGGACAACGGGCAGCTGGGCGCCGGAGACGAGGAGCGGGCGCCGTCGATGTTTTACGGCGCGTTGATGCAGTGGCTCAACCCCAAGGCGTGGCTGGCCTGTGTGGCCGGGATGGGAGCATTCGTGGCCGATGGTGAGGCGCGGTTGGTGTGGCAGTTTGCGGCTATCTACCTGGTGATCTGTTATCTCTCGGTAGGCTGCTGGGCCTATGCCGGCAGTTTTCTGCGGGTCTGGCTGGGCAACCCGGCGACCATGCGCCTGTTCAATCGGACGATGGCGGCGTTGCTGGTGGTCAGTGCGGTGTATTTGTTGTTGCCTTGAGCCATCCCCGCGAAAGCAGGATCGGGTATCAACCGCGATATTGGCCCGGGGTGGCGGCCAGGTGTTGTTTGAAGGCGCGCTGGAAATGCGCCTGGTCGGCAAACCCGCTGTCCAGTGCGACATCGGCAATCAGCTTGCCTTCGCGTAACTGCCGACGGGCGAACTGGATCCGACGATTGACCAGGAAAGCATGGGGCGTCATGCCGTAATGGCGCTTGAAGGCCCGGCTCAGGTACGACGGCGAAAGTTGTGCGGCGGCGCAGATGTCTTCAAGTTTCAAGGCCTCGCTGCAATGGTCATGGATAAACTGCGCCGCTCGCATCAATCCCGGGTGGCTGCCACGGTCCGGGCGCCCGGCTGGGTTGAGCCGGTGTTGCAGGTCGATGAAAAACGCTTCGGCGGCGGCGTGTTTGCGGGCGATGTCGATCCGCTCATCCACCAGTTGGCCGTACAAACCCTGTAAGGCGGCAAACAGCTCGATGTCGCGGCTGTGGGTGGTGGCGAAGCCCTGAAAACCCAGGGTCTCGTCAAAGCCGATTCGGCGCTGCAAGTCCGTCAGCCACTGGGTGTCGACGTACAGCATTACATACGACCATGGCTGATCATTGATCGGGTTGCACGCATGGACATCGCCGGGGTTCATCAATACGACCGTACCGCTCTCTACCTGGAAATTCGATTGCTCATGAAGGTAGGTGCTGCGCCCGGCCGTGATAGCCCCGATGGAAAAGTGGTCATGGGAATGACGCGAATAGCAGACCTTGCGTCCATCGGTGATGCCCCGGGCTTCGATGAAGGGCAGCGCTGCATCACGCCAGAAACGTGGGGCGGCATCATGGGGGGCGGGCTTCATCGGTCGGCGTCCTCGTCTTGAACCTGTGTCGCAGTGTATTAGGCCCTGTCGATAAATGCCTGTTTGATTTGACGCATTGGTTTGAAGGGGAGTGGGCCTGGGCTAGACTTCAACAAGCCCTCTCGATGGAGTTCCCGATGCCTGCGCCAGGTAAACCGGATAACGAAGCCGTTCGCCTCAAGAATCTGCACTCGCTCAAGCTGCTCGACACCGCGCCCGAGGAGCGCTTCGACCGCCTGACTCGCCTTGCCCGGCGTTTGTTCGATGTGCCCATTGCGCTGGTGTCGCTGGTGGATGCCAACCGTCAGTGGTTCAAGTCCAACGCGGGCCTGGACGCCAGTGAGTCCGGACGCGACGTTTCATTTTGTGCACACGCCATTTTGCAGGATCAGATTCTGGAGGTTTGCGACGCGGAGCAGGACGAGCGGTTTCGCGACAACCCGTTTGTCACCGATAAACCCGGCATTCGTTTCTACGCCGGGCAGCCGTTGGCACTGGATGACGGCAGCAAGCTTGGAACCCTGTGCTTGCTGGACACCAAGCCGCGCAAGCTCAATGACGAAGAACGCGAACTGCTGCGCGACTTGGCCAGCATGGCCGAGCAGGAAATGATTGCTGTGCAGATGGCGAGCATGGACGAACTGACCTTGCTGTCCAATCGACGTGGTTTCAAGACGTTGGCCCAGCATGCGCTGAGCGTTTGCGAGCGCCTGTCGCGTCCGGCAACACTGCTGTTCTTCGACCTCAACGAATTCAAGCTCATCAACGACCGCTTCGGACACGCCGAGGGCGATACGGCACTAAAAACGTTTGCCGACGTGCTACGCATCGCCTTTCGCGAAAGTGATGTGATCGGTCGTTTGGGTGGCGATGAGTTCGTGGCGCTGCTCACCGGCTCTGCCCATGTCGAAACCTCGGCGATCATGGCGCGACTCAGGGAAATCCTTGATGAGCGCAATGCGATGTTGCAGCGTGGCTATGACATCCGTTTCAGCGTGGGCCAGATCGACTATGACCCGAAGCGTCATCAGTCCATCGACAGCCTTTTGGCGGATGCTGATGAGGCGATGTACATTCAAAAACAGGCTGGTTCGCGCTGACGGCCTCACATCAAGCCCTTATGTGTGCAGGTCCATCGTCATCGCGAGCAGGCTCGCTCCCACAGGGGATTTGCGGTTTGCCCGAAGTCTATGAGCAACTCGGAAAATGTGGGAGCGAGCCTGCTCGCGATAGCGGTGGCCCATTCAACACGAATGCAAGCTGACCCGCCGCCATGACCAGAGCGGAATAAAAAACGCCGCTTGTCCCTTTTCAGGACAAGCGGCGTTTTTACGCAGCGGATGTGACGTGAAGATTACTCTTCGATGTTACCCATGGCGGTGGTGTTGAAGCCGCCGTCCACGTACATGATTTCACCGCTGATGCCCGAGGCCAGGTCCGAGCACAGGAAGGCGCCGGCGTTGCCGACTTCCTCGATGGTGACGTTGCGACGCAGCGGGGTCTGCGCTTCGTTGGCGGCCAGCATTTTGCGGAAGTTCTTGATGCCGGAAGCGGCGAGGGTACGGATTGGACCGGCCGATACGCAGTTGACGCGGGTGCCATCCGGGCCCAGGGAGCCGGCCAGGTAACGCACGCCTGCTTCCAGGGAAGCCTTGGCCATACCCATCACGTTGTAGTTCGGCATGGTGCGCTCGGCGCCCAGGTACGACAGGGTCAGCAAGCTGCCGTTGCGGCCTTTCATCATTTCACGACCGGCTTTGGCCAGGGCCACAAAGCTGTAGGCGCTGATGTCGTGGGCAATGCGGAAGCCTTCGCGGGTGGTGGCTTCGGTGAAGTCGCCGTCCAGTTGATCGCCCGGGGCGAAGCCCACGGAGTGCACGATGCAGTCCAGGCCGTCCCACTTCTTGCTCAGTTCTTCGAAAACCTTGGCGATTTCTTCATCGCTGGCCACGTCGCACGGGAAGCACAGCTCAGGGCTCGAGCCCCAGCCTTGTGCGAACTCTTCGACGCGACCCTTGAGTTTGTCGTTCTGATAAGTGAAGGCAAGCTCAGCGCCCTCGCGATGCATGGCGGCGGCGATGCCGGATGCGATGGACAGCTTGCTGGCGACACCGACGATCAGTACGCGCTTACCGGCGAGAAAACCCATGTGTTGCTCCTCTTTCAGGTTATTCGGCAGTTGTTGGGGCCAGGAAAGCGGCCTCCAGCAACTGCTGTGTATAGGGGTGTTGCGGCGCGGCGAATATGCTGCGGGCATCACCTTGTTCGACCACTTGGCCATGCTTGACCACCATCAACTGGTGGCTCAGCGCTTTGACGACAGCCAGGTCATGGCTGATAAACAGGTACGTCAGGTTGTACTTGGTTTGCAGCGACCGCAACAGCTCCACCACCTGGCGTTGCACGGTACGGTCCAGGGCCGACGTCGGTTCATCCAGCAGAATCAACGCCGGCTTGAGCACCAGGGCCCGGGCAATGGCGATACGCTGCCGCTGCCCTCCGGAAAATTCATGGGGGTAGCGGTTCCGAGTCTCCGGATCCAGGCCTACCTCCTTCAATGCCGCGATTATCGCTTGTTCCTGCTCGGCTGCGGTGCCGATCTTGTGGATCCGCAGGCCTTCGCCGACGATCTGGCTTACACACATCCGTGGGCTCAGGCTGCCGAACGGGTCCTGAAACACCACTTGCATCTCCCGGCGCAGTGGCCGGACCTGTTGCTGCGACAGGCAGTCCAGCTGCTTGCCTTCAAAGCGGATCCCCCCCTGGCTGCCGATCAACCGCAAGATCGCCAGCCCCAGGGTGGACTTGCCGGAGCCGCTTTCGCCAACGATACCCAGGGTCTGGCCCTGGGGCAGGCTGAAGCGGATACCGTCCACGGCCTTGATGTAGTCCACCGTGCGTTTGAACAGGCCTTTCTTGATCGGGAACCAGACTTTCAGGTCCTCGACCTGCAACAGCGGCGGGCCGACCACGTTGGTCGCCGGGTTGCCGCTGGGCTCGGCGGCCAGCAGTTCCCGAGTGTACGGATGCTGCGGCGCGCGGAACAGCTCTTCGCACGATGCCTGTTCGACGATGCAACCGCGCTGCATGACACATACGCGATGAGCAATTCTTCGCACCAGGTTCAAATCGTGGCTGATCAACAGCAGCGACATACCCAGCCGCGCCTGCAAATCCTTGAGCAATTCGAGGATTTTCAGCTGGACGGTGACGTCCAGTGCCGTGGTCGGTTCGTCGGCAATCAGCAGCTCTGGTTCGTTGGCCAGGGCCATGGCGATCATCACTCGCTGGCGCTGGCCACCGGACAGTTCGTGGGGCAGGGCCTTGAGGCGCTTGTGCGGCTCGGGGATGCCCACCAGTTCCAGCAACTCCAAGGTGCGACGGGTAGCGACCTTACCGGACAGCCCCTTGTGAATGCCCAGCACTTCATTGATCTGCTTCTCGATGCAATGCAGCGGATTGAGGGACGTCATCGGCTCCTGAAAGATCATCGCGATCCGGTTACCCCGGATGTGGCGGATAGTCTTTTCTTTCAACCCGAGCAAATCCTGGCCGGCGTACTGGATGGTCCCGCTTGGATGGTGGGCCAACGGGTAGGGCAGCAACCGCAGGATTGAGTGGGCGGTCACCGACTTGCCTGAGCCGCTTTCGCCGACCAGGGCCATGGTTTCGCCACGCTTGATGTCAAAACTGACGCCTTCGACCACCCGTTGCCGACGTTCGCCGACGATGAACTCCACGGCCAAGTCGCGCACTTCGATCAGATTGTCCTGATTCATTTCACTTCCTCGGATCGAAGGCATCGCGAGCGGACTCGCCGATGAACACCAGCAGGCTCAGCATGATCGCCAGCACGGCGAACGCGCTGATGCCCAGCCAAGGCGCCTGCAGGTTGGATTTGCCTTGGGCCACCAGTTCACCCAGGGACGGAGCGCCCGGAGGCAAGCCAAACCCGAGGAAATCCAGGGCCGTGAGGGTGCCGATGGCCCCGGTGAGAATGAACGGCATGAACGTCATGGTCGAGACCATGGCGTTGGGCAGGATGTGGCGGAACATGATCGCGCCGTTCTGCATGCCTAATGCCCGCGCGGCACGCACGTATTCCAGGTTGCGCCCGCGCAGGAACTCGGCGCGGACCACGTCCACCAGGCTCATCCAGGAGAACAGCAGCATGATGCCCAGCAACCACCAGAAGTTCGGCTGCACGAAGCTGGCCAGGATGATCAACAGGTAAAGCACCGGCAGCCCCGACCAGATCTCCAGGAAACGCTGGCCGGCCAGGTCGACCCATCCGCCGTAAAAGCCCTGCAAGGCGCCGGCGATCACGCCGATGATTGAGCTGAGGAGGGTCAGTGTCAGAGCGAACAGCACCGAAACACGGAAACCATAGATCACCCGGGCCAGCACATCGCGGCCCTGGTCGTCGGTGCCCAGCCAGTTGACCGAGGAGGGCGGTGCCGGGGCGGGGACCTTCAGGTCGTAATTGATGCTCTGGTAGCTGAACGGGATCGGTGCCCACAGCACCCACGCGTCCTTGGCGGCCAGCAGTTCGCGGATGTACGGGCTCTTGTAGTTGGCTTCCAGCGGAAATTCGCCGCCGAACGTGGTTTCCGGGTAGCGCTTGAGTGCCGGGAAGTACCAGCCGTCGTCGTAGTGCACCACCAGCGGCTTGTCATTGGCGATCAACTCGGCGCCCAGGCTGAGCCCGAACAGGATCAGGAACAGCCACAGCGACCACCAGCCACGCTTGTTGGCCTTGAACAGTTCGAAACGGCGGCGATTGAGGGGGGACAGGTTCATCTCAATGCTCCCGGCTTTCGAAGTCGATGCGTGGATCGACAAAGGTGTAGGTCAGGTCACCGATCAGTTTCACCACCAGCCCCAGCAAGGTGAAGATGAACAGGGTGCCGAAGACCACCGGGTAGTCACGGTTGATTGCCGCCTCGAAACTCATCAAACCGAGGCCATCAAGGGAAAAAATAACCTCTACCAGCAACGAGCCGGTGAAGAAGATTCCGATGAACGCCGAAGGGAAGCCGGCAATCACCAGCAGCATGGCGTTGCGGAACACATGACCATAGAGCACCCGATTGCGGGTCAGGCCCTTGGCCTTGGCGGTGACCACGTACTGCTTGTTGATTTCATCGAGGAAGCTGTTCTTGGTCAGCAGGGTCATGGTGGCAAAGTTGCCGATCACCAGGGCCGTCACGGGCAAGGCCAGGTGCCAGAAATAGTCGAGGATCTTGCCGCCCATGCTCAGTTCATCGAAATCGTTGGACGTCAGCCCCCGTAGCGGGAACCAGTTGAAATAGCTGCCGCCGGCAAACACCACGATCAGCAGGATGGCGAACAGGAACGCCGGGATGGCATAGCCGACGATGATCGCCGAACTCGTCCAGACGTCGAAATGACTGCCATGCCGCGTCGCCTTGGCGATCCCCAGCGGGATCGACACCAGGTACATGATCAGCGTACTCCACAGCCCTAGCGAGATGGAGACCGGCATTTTTTCCTTGATCAGGTCGATGACCTTGGCGTCTCGGAAAAAACTGTCACCGAAATCCAGGCGAGCGTAATTCTTGATCATGATCCACAGGCGTTCCGGCGCCGACTTGTCGAAGCCGTACATGCGCTCGATTTCCTTGACCAGCGCCGGGTCCAGCCCCTGGGCGCCGCGATAGGCGGAGCCGGCCACCGACACTTCGGCACCGCCACCGGCAATGCGGCTGGTGGCGCCTTCGAAACCTTCGAGTTTGGCGATCATCTGCTCCACCGGCCCGCCGGGCGCGGCCTGGATGATCACGAAGTTGATCAGCAGGATGCCAAACAGGGTCGGGATGATGAGCAATAGACGCCGAAAGATATAAGCCAGCATCGGTTACTCCACACTCGCCGGGGCGACGATTTTTTGCTCGATGACCTGTTTTTCCACCTCGATGGAAGGCTTGACCTCTGGCTTGACCCACCATGTGGTGGTGCCGATGTCGTAGGTCGGGGTGATTTTTGGATGGCCGATGTGGTTCCAGTAGGCTACGCGCCAGGTCTTGATGTGCCAGTTGGGGATCACGTAGTAGCCCCATTGCAACACCCGGTCCAGCGCCCGGGCGTGGGCCACCAGGCTCTTGCGTGAGTCGGCGTTGATCAGTTGCTCCACCAGTTGGTCGACTGCCGGGTCCTTCAGGCCCATGGTGTTGCGGCTGCCGGGATTATCGGCGGCGGCCGACATCCAGAACTCGCGCTGTTCGTTACCCGGCGAGCTGGACTGCGGGAAGCTGCCCACGATCAGGTCGAAATCCCGCGAGCGCACGCGATTGATGTATTGGGACACGTCGACCCGGCGGATCACCAGTTCGATGCCCAGGTCACTGAGGTTACGCTTGAACGGCAGCAGCACCCGCTCGAATTCGGTCTGGGCCAGCAGGAACTCCAGCACCACGGGTTTGCCCTGGGCATCGACCATCTTGTCGTCGACGATGCGCCAGCCGGCCTCTTGCAGCAATTGATAGGCCTTGCGCTGCTGGTCACGAATCATGCCGCTGCCGTCGCATACCGAAGGCTGGAAGGCCTGGGTGAACACCTGCTCGGGGATCTTGCCACGCAACGGCTCGAGGATCTTCAGCTCGTCTTCGCCGGGCAGGCCGGTGGCGGCCATCTCCGAGTTTTCGAAATAACTGCGGGTGCGGGCGTAGGCACCGTGGAACAGTTGTTTGTTGGTCCATTCGAAGTCCAGCAGCAGGCTCAAGGCCTTGCGCACCCGCACGTCCTGGAAGACCGGGCGGCGCAAGTTGTAGACAAAGCCCTGCATGCCGGTGGGGTTGCCGTTGGGGATCTGTTCCTTGATCAGCCGGCCTTCGGTCACGGCGGGGATGTTGTAGGCGTTGGCCCAGTTCTTGGCAGCCATTTCCAGCCAGAAATCGAACTGCCCGGCCTTCAGTGCCTCGACCGCCACGGTGTTGTCGCGATAGTAGTCGGTGGTCAGCACATCGAAGTTGTAGAAGCCGCGGTTGACCGGCAGGTCCTTGCCCCAATAGTCCTTCACGCGTTCATAGCGAATCGAGCGGCCAGCCTTCACTTCGGCGACCTTATACGGGCCGCTGCCGAGGGGGATCTCCAGGTTGCCCTTGTTGAATTCGCGCCCGGCCCACCAATGCTTGGGCAATACCGGCAGTTGGCCGAGGATCAGCGGCAATTCGCGGTTATTGGTGTGCTTGAACTTGAACAGCACCTTGAGCGGTTCTTCGGCGATGACTTCGGCCACGTCGTTGTAATAACCGCGGAACATCGGAGCGCCGTCCTTGGTCAAGGTCTGGAAGCTGAATACCACGTCCTCGGCGCGTACGGGATGGCCGTCGTTGAAGCGGGCTTCGGGCCGCAGGTAGAAGCGCACCCAGGCATTGTCCGGGGCCTTCTCGATTTTTTCGGCGATCAGGCCATATTCGGTGAACGGTTCGTCCAGGCCTTGTTTGGCCAGGGTGTCGTAGATCAGGCCGATGTCATCGGCGGGGACGCCCTTGCTGATAAAAGGGTTGAGGCTGTCGAAGCCACCAAACCCGCCCTGACGAAAAATCCCGCCCTTGGGGGCGTCAGGGTTCACATAATCGAAATGCTTGAAGTCGGCCGGGTATTTCGGCGGCTCGTTGTACAAGGTCAAGGCGTGCTGCGGTGCGGCACAGGCCAGTCCGGCGAACAACAGGCCGCTGGCCTGCAGGAGCAGGGCGCGTAAAGGCTTCATTGATCTTTCTCCGAAGATTTCAGCCACCATGCGCTCAAACCCAGGGTGTAGGGCGGCGTAGTGACAAAGGCAAACCGGTTACGGTAGGCCAGGCGATGATAATTGAGATACCAGTTAGGGATGCAGTAGTGCTGCCACAGCAGCACACGGTCCAGGGCTTTGCCGGCGGCGACCTGTTCGTCACGGGTGCGGGCAGACAGGAGCTTTTCCAGCAGGTGATCAACCACCGGGTTGTTGATGCCGGCGTAGTTCTTGCTGCCCTTGACCCCCGCCTGGCTGGAATGGAAGTACTGCCATTGCTCAAGACCCGGGCTGAGGGTTTGCCCCAGAGTCAGCAGGATCATGTCGAAGTCGAACTGGTCCAGACGCTGCTTGTATTGAGCGCGATCCACCGTACGCAGGCGGGCCTGGATGCCGATGCTGGCGAGGTTTTCCACGTAGGGCTGCAGGATGCGCTCCAGGTTCGGGTTCACCAGCAGGATCTCGAAGCGCAGGGGCTGGCTGTCGGCGTTGAGCAGGCGCTGGCCGTGGATGGTCCACCCGGCTTCCTTCAGCAATCCCAGGGCTTTGCGCAGGGTTTCCCGGGGGATGCCCCGCCCGTCGGTTTTGGGCAGGCTGAAGGGTTGGGTGAACAATGCGGGCGGTAGTTGTTCCCGGTACGGCTTGAGCAGCAGCCATTCGTGGCCCACCGGAAGACCGCTGGCGGAGAATTCACTGTTGGGGTAGTAGCTGAGGGTGCGCTTGTAGGCACCGCTGAAGAGCGTGCGGTTGGTCCACTCGAAGTCGAACATTAGCCCCAGGGCTTCACGAACCTTGACCTGGGCGAACGTGCTGCGCCGGGTATTCATGAACAGACCCTGGGTCTGGGTCGGGATCTGGTGAGCAATCTGCGCCTTGATCACCTCGCCGCGATTGACCGCCGGGAACCGGTAGCCGTTGGCCCAGTTTTTGGCCTGGTGTTCAATGTAGATGTCGAATTCCCCGGCCTTGAAGGCTTCAAAAGCCACTTCACTGTCGCGGTAGAACTCCACGTCCATCCGGTCATAGTTGTATTTGCCGCGATTGACCGGCAGGTCCTTGCCCCAGTAATTCTTGACCCGCTCAAACACCAACTGGCGACCAGGCTGCACTTTGGTAATCCGGTAAGGGCCGCTGCCCAAGGGCGGTTCGAAGGTGGTGGCCTTGAAGTCGCGGTCTTTCCAGTAATGCTGGGGCAGCACCGGTAACTCACCCAGGCGCAGGATCAGCAGCGGGTTGCCCGTACGCTTGAACACAAAGCGGATTTTCAGCGGGTTGAGGATGTCGACCCGTAGCACTTCCTGAAGGTTGGTGCGGTACTGCGGATGACCTTCCTTGAGCAGCGTTCTGTAGGAGAACGCCACGTCATAGGCGGTAATCGGCACGCCGTCGTGAAAACGGGCTTCGGGTCTGAGGTTAAACACCACCCAACTGCGGTCTTCGCTGTATTCCACTGACCGGGCGATCAGGCCATAGCTCGACGTCGGCTCGTCGCCGGAAGGCGCATACTGACCGGTGCCAACCATCAGCGGTTCGTTCAACTCGTTGATGCCGTATTGCAAGAAGTTGGGCGTCGAAACCGGGCTGCTGCCCTTGAAAGTGTAGGGATTGAGCGTATCGAAGGTGCCAAATGCCATGACCCGCAAGATACCGCCCTTGGGCGCTTGCGGGTTGACCCAGTCGAAGTGGGTGAATCTGGCCGGGTACTTGAGCGTGCCGAACTGCGCATAACCATGGCTTTCGCTAATGGTTGCGCCGGCGGGAGAGCTCAAGGCCAGGCTGATCAGGAGCAGGAGGAGGGGACGTATCAAGTCTGAGATCCGATCCAGGCGGCTTGGGCTTTATGGCCCGTACAGTAACAGCTTGTATCGGCAGGAAAAAGGCGGGAGCCGAAAGCTTCAGGGATTACCCGAAACCGTGGCGAGGGAGCTTGCTCCCGCTGGGCTGCGAAGCAGCCCTCTCTTCAGTCAGGCTTAGTGCGGAGAGTAAACCGTCAGCATCTGCCCAGGCTTCAGTGCCTTGCCTACCCGTGGATTCCAGCGCTTGAGGTGCTGCATTTCCACGTTGAAGCGTTTGGCTACCACGTACAGCGAGTCGCCTTGCTTGACCTTGTACTGGGTTTGTTTCTTTTTATTCTTGCTGCTGGCAGCGACTACCGTGTTGACGCGTTTGCGGGTGTCTTGCATGACCAGGGTCTGGCCGATCTTGAGTTTGTTGCCGCTCAATCTGTTCCAGCGTTGCAAGTCTTTGATCTGAACGTTGTTGGCCTTGGCGATCAGCCCCAGGTTATCGCCACGCTTGACGCGATAGGTGCGCTTGGCGCCCGCCACCGTGCTTTCTTCGGCTGAGTCAAAAACCGGTTGGAGCGATCGTTTGCTGATCAGTTCTTCCGGACGCATGGTGGACAGGCTGGCGGTCAACAACTGGGCCTTGGACGTGGGCACCAGCAGGTGCTGCGGGCCATCGATGGTGGTGCGCTGCTTGAAAGCCGGGTTGAGCTGGAACAGCTCGTCTTCGTCGATGTCAGCCACCGCCGCGACTTTGGACAGGTCCATGCGCTGGTTGATCTCGACGACCTGGAAGTACGGTTCGTTGGCGATCGGGTTGAGGTTGACGCCGTAGGCCTCGGGAGAAAGTACGACCTGGGACAATGCCAGCAACTTCGGCACATAGGCCTGGGTTTCGCTGGGCAGCGGCAGGTTCCAGTAATCGGTGGGCAGGCCAAGTTTTTCGTTGCGCTCGATGGCGCGGCTGACCGTTCCCTCGCCTGCGTTGTAGGCCGCCAGCGCCAACAGCCAGTCGCCGTTGAACATGTCGTGCAGGCGCGTCAGGTAATCCATCGCGGCCGTGGTAGAGGCCGTGATGTCGCGACGCCCATCATAGAAGCGGGTCTGGCGCAGGTTGAAGTAGCGCCCCGTGGACGGGATGAACTGCCACAGGCCCACCGCATGGGCCCGGGAATAGGCCATGGGGTTGTAGGCGCTTTCGATCACCGGCAGCAGCGCCAGCTCCAGGGGCATGTTGCGTTCTTCAAGGCGTTCGACGATGTAATGAATGTACAGGCTGCCGCGTTCGCCGGCGTTTTCCAGAAAGGATGGATTGCTGGCGAACCACAGGCGTTGCTGCTCGATACGCGGGTTGACGCCGGCGGTTTCCTGCAGCTGGAAGCCCTGGCGCATACGCTCCCAGACGTCCTGAGGCACTTGAGGGACGGGTTTTTCAGTGAGCCAGATGGGCTTCTGTTTGGCGCGAGCGGCGATGTTCGGCGTGTGCGCCACATCGCTCTGCGGCACCTGGCTCGTGCTCTGGCAGCCCGCCAGGGTGGCGGACACAGCCACTGCGACAGCTTGAGCCAAGCGGGTCAATGTGTCTGACTGGACGGACTTACGTATAGATGACGACATTGGCTGGAAGTAAGTTCCGGGCAAAAATGTCGGCCGATTCTAGGAAGCGCACCCCAACAGGTCAACCTTTCAGAATTTTTGTATCAAACGCCAGCGGCCTTAGAACTTATCTTTCCACGCCCTCAAGGCCGCAAAAACCTCACTCGGCGTCTGGTTACGCTGGCCGTTCCGTTCGTCTGCTTTTTGTTTAACGGATGTTTCAGCGGTACGCAGGAACGGATTGGTGAGCTTTTCAAGTGCCAGGGTCGAGGGCAGGGTCATGACGCCGGAGTTGCGTTGCTGGCTGACTTTTTCCAGGCGCGCGGCAATGTCCGGGTTGCCCGGCTCTACCGCAGCGGCGAATCTAAGATTGCTGAGGGTGTATTCATGGGTACAGTAGACCAGCGTATCCTCAGGCAGAGAGGCCAGGCGGCTGAGGGACTGATGCATTTGTGCAGGCGTGCCTTCGAAGAGTCGCCCACAACCGGCGGCAAACAGGGTGTCGCCACAGAACAGCAAGCCATGATGGTAATACGCGATATGCCCCAGGGTGTGGCCGGGTACGGCGTAGACATCGAAGTCCCAGCCGAGGACGCTGAGCTGGTCGTTGTCCTGCAGCGCCACGTCCCGCGCCGGGATGTTTTCACTGGCCGGGCCGTAGACGGTGGCGTGTGTCGCGTTTTTCAGTGCCTGGACGCCGCCGACATGGTCGTGATGATGGTGGGTGATCAGGATGTCGCTCAGGACCCAGCCTGGATGGGCGTCGAGCCAGGCCTGCACCGGCGTGGCGTCGCCGGGGTCGACGACGGCGCAGCGTTGAGTGGCGTGGTCCTGTAACAACCAGATGTAGTTATCGGTGAACGCGGGCAGGGCACTGATCTGTATCATCGCGGAATTCGCCAAGCAGAAAACAAAGGCGCATCTTAGAACTTCCTGACGCGTTGGAGAATGCAATGACCGATGAAGCGTTCGCTCAGGCTGATCCCGACTGGCTTGCGTTGATCAGCGCCGCTCGTGAGTGGCTGTCCGGCCCTGTCGGGCAATTTTTGCTGGAAGAGGAGCGGCGCATGCTCGAAGACGAGCTGGGCCGGTTCTTTGGTGGCTATCTGGTGCACTACGGGCCTTCGGCGCAGACCCCGCCGTCGGCGCCGCAGGTTCAGCGTAATGTACGCCTGGGGGCACCATTGCCTGGCGTGGAGATCGTTTGCGAAGAGCAGGCCTGGCCGTTGAGCGAGCATGCCGCCGATGTGGTGGTGATGCAGCACGGGCTGGATTTCTGTCTCTCCCCGCACGGGCTGCTGCGCGAAGCCGCCAGCAGCGTCCGTCCTGGCGGGCATCTGCTGATCATTGGCATCAATCCCTGGAGCAGTTGGGGGTTGCGTCACGTGTTCGCTCACGATGCTTTGCGTCAGGCTCGCTGCATCTCGGCGTCAAGGGTCGGTGACTGGCTCAACCTGCTGGGCTTCGCGCTGGAGAAACGTCGCTTCGGATGCTATCGTCCGCCGCTTGCGTCGCCCAAGTGGCAGGCCCGTCTGGCCGGCTGGGAGCGCAAGGCCGGTGAGTGGCAACTGTCCGGCGGCGGCTTCTATTTATTGGTGGCGCGCAAGATTGCGGTCGGGCTGCGCCCGGTTCGTCAGGCGCGACGCGAGCCGATGGGTAAGCTGATTCCCTTGCCGATGGCCAAGGTCAATCGTCGCCACATCGAGCCTTAACCCTTTTCTGATGGTCTGGCGGCATTTCGGTTGCGGGCGTTGTCGTTCCCGTCCGGCAGGCCTTTGCATTTTTTTCTGGATGGATTGGCATGAGCGATAGTGTAGAACTCTTCACTGACGGCGCCTGCAAGGGCAATCCCGGCCCGGGTGGCTGGGGGGCGCTGCTGGTATGCAAGGGTGTCGAGAAGGAACTCTGGGGCGGTGAAACCAATACCACCAACAACCGTATGGAGCTGATGGGCGCTATTCGGGGTCTGGAAGAGCTTAAGCGGCCTTGCGACGTATTGCTGGTGACCGACTCGCAATATGTGATGAAAGGCATCAATGAGTGGATGGCCAACTGGAAGAAGCGTGGCTGGAAAACCGCTGCGAAAGAGCCGGTGAAGAACGCCGATCTGTGGAAGCTGCTCGACGAGCAGGTCAACCGTCACAACGTCACCTGGAAATGGGTGCGCGGTCATATCGGCCATCACGGAAACGAACGGGCCGACCAGTTGGCCAACCGTGGGGTGGATGAGGTGCGGGGTTTCAAGCAGGCCTGATACGAGTGGTGTCGGGGCCTGAACAGGATGATCTGTGGCGAGTGGGCTTTGCTCCCACAGCTTCGCTCCCATAAGCCAGGTTTCAGGTAAGTCCCCTCGTTACCGGAGCGTGTTAACATCGCCGCTTTTGCAAGCATGCCCGTTGAGAGCTGAACACTGATGGCCAACAGATCTGTTGTACTGGATACCGAAACCACCGGCATGCCGGTGACCGATGGTCACCGGATTATCGAAATCGGCTGTGTCGAGCTGATCGGCCGACGCCTGACCGGTCGCCATTTCCATGTTTACCTGCAACCGGACCGCGAAAGTGATGAAGGCGCCATCGGCGTCCACGGCATCACCAACGAGTTCCTGGTGGGCAAGCCGCGCTTCGCTGAAGTGGCCGATGAGTTCTTCGAGTTCATCCAGGGTGCGCAGCTGATCATCCATAACGCGGCGTTCGACGTTGGCTTCATCAACAACGAGTTTGCCCTGATGGGGCAGCACGACCGGGCCGATATCACCCGGCACTGCACCATCCTCGATACCTTGATGATGGCTCGGGAACGGCACCCGGGGCAGCGCAACAGCCTCGATGCCTTGTGCAAGCGCTACGGCGTCGACAACTCCGGTCGTGAACTGCACGGCGCCTTGCTCGACTCGGAGATTCTCGCCGACGTCTACCTGACCATGACGGGTGGCCAGACCAGCCTGTCCCTGGCCGGCAACGCCTCCGATGGCAATGGCACGGGTGAGGGTTCAGGTAACCAGGCAACGGAAATCCGTCGTTTGCCCGCTGACCGCACGCCAGGCCGGATCCTTCGCGCCAGCGAAAACGACCTCGCCGAACATGCCGCGCGTCTGGAAGCTATCGCCAAATCTGCCGGTGCTCCGGCACTGTGGACGCAACTGGTCGAATCCCAGGCCGCGGCGAACTGATCTTGCGCCACGGTCGTACCCTTTGTGGGAGCGAGCCTGCTCGCGATGCAGGCGGCTCGGTCTGTCTGTTGGACCATGGAGATCCCATCGCGAGCAGGCTCGCTCCCACAAGGGCAGTCTTCATTCATTTCTCGCCACAATCGCCAGTACCTTCTAACCTGAGGTAACGGGCAGGCTACGGATACCCGCTTGATGTATGAAGTTTCGAGAGGCAAGGGCAATGGATGGCAGAGCGCCGTTGGTTGTCTCAAGGAATGAGGACTTTTCCCAGTATGCAGCCGGTCATGAATCCCAAGCACCCCGGCCTGTCGGTGCGTGTCGTCGATGACGGCTTTGCCGCCTACATCTGGGGCAGCGACTTCAGTTTCGAGGTCAGCGCCTATGGGACGGCGCAGGTGGGTCGGCCGGTGAGCCAATGGCCAGTGACGCCCATTGCCCCTTATCGTAAATGCTATGGCATCGATCCTGAGGAATTCAGCAGTTTCCGGGACGCTCCGGACAGCGAGATCTTCATGGCTTACCTCGATGACCAACCGGTAGGGCATCTGGTGGTGAGTACCAACTGGAACGGTTTTGCCCACATCGATGAGCTTGCCGTGCATGCCCCGGCCCGTCGCCACGGTGTGGCCAGGGCATTGCTGGACGTCGCTCATTTCTGGAGCCGCAAGAAAAAACTGCCGGGCATCATGCTCGAAACCCAGAACAACAACCTGGGCGCGTGCCGGCTCTATGAGCGTTGCGGTTACGTGCTGGGCGGGATCGATCACCTGCGCTATCGCGGCATTGACCGTCATACCGCCGAGGTGGCGTTGTTCTGGTACCGGTTGTTCGACGATCCACTGGGCATGGCGATCAGTGGCCCAACAGCGCCTCGGCTTGTTCCGTAATCAGTTCCAGCAGCGACTGGAGGGTGGGAGAGGTCGCCGTGCCATTCAGACTCAGCGCATACAGGCAGATGGGAATGGCGGGCGATACCGGGCATACGTCCAGCCCGCCGTCCTTGGCACCTGAAGCGGTGAAGGGGTCGACGATGGCAAGCCCTTCACCAGCCTCGACCATGGCGCGCATCATCTGATGGGTCTGTACGCGGATCTGGATGACCGGCGCGGGGCGTAGCGCCGCCAGCTTATGGTCGAACGCAGGGCTCAGCGGGTCGTGGCCATCCAGGCCCACCAGCGACTGGCCGGCCAGATCCTGAACCGAAATGTATTTTTGCCGCGGTTGCAGCCAGCCGTGGGGCGCCAGCAATTGCAGTTTGCCCTGGGCGATCATCTGGCACTGGATGTCGGAGTGTTCGGGGTCGTGCAGACTAAGGCCCAAGTCACTGTCGCGCAGCAGAAGGCTCTGAACAATGTCTCGGGTCGGTTGGCTGAGCAGGGTGCAAGGGGCGTCCGGATGGCGTCGACGCAGGGCAGCGATACTTTGAGGCAGTAACTGCTGGGCCAGCGGTGGGGTGCAAATGATGCGCAGGGGCGGCGCCTGATAGTGTTTCAGGCTGCTGGCCAGGCGTTGCACCGGTTCGAGGGTGTCATACACGCGGGTGATGCCGTCGCGCAACTCAAGGGCTTCGCGAGTCGCCTGCAATCGCCCGCGCACACTGGCAAACAGCATGAAACCCAACTGCAGCTCGGCATCGCGCAGCGTCGCCTCCACCTCTGCCACCGGTAATTGCAGCCATTCAGCCGCCGTGCCGAGGTGGCCGGTCTGCAACAGCGCCTGGATCACTTCGATGTGGCGTAAACGCATGCAAGCAGTCCATGTTGGGCGGGAGAGCCATTGAGTGGCTGAATCCTAACCCAAGTCCGGGCATGACTTCTGCTCATAACAACAGGTTATGAAGCAATTAGCGTTTCAGCGGGCGTTTGAGCGGGCGGTAGCGTTTCCGGTTCGCGGGTTAATTCAATCTGGGACTGCACCAGCATGAATTTGCCGTCTTCGAGTTGGTTGACGCGATCTCCGATCGCCAGCTTGAAAGTGGTCACAGGCTCCTTGCCGTTACCGTCGGGCGACGGGGTCGATTCTTGGTATTCATGCACTGAATAGACGCGACCTTCGGCGTCCCGTGCATGAAATTGTCCGACAAGTACTGCTGCCATTGCTTAGAACCTCTGGAAATAAATCACTCGATTTGCGGTTCTGTAGACCTTGGTCAAGCGCGGTAAGTTTTCCTACATGAAAAAAATAGTCCAGTCGGAAGGTTTTCGGTTCTCCGCTGGTCCAATTGTTCGCCCGATCATCTATAAATGGGGCTCCCTTGAACCCATCGTCGAGAAGTGTCCAATGAGTAATGTCTACACCGTGGCCGTTTTAGTGGGGAGCCTGCGCAAGGCTTCGATCAATCGCAAGCTGGCTCTGGCCCTGGCGGATCTGGCGCCGAGCAACCTGAAGCTGGAAATCATCGAGATAGGCGACCTGCCGCTCTACAACGAAGATATTGACGTCACACCCCCACCAGCCTACAGCACTTTCCGTGAGCAGGTTGGCGCGGCCGACGCATTGCTGTTTGTCACGCCTGAATACAACCGCTCGGTTCCGGCCCCGATGAAAAATGCCATTGACGTCGGCTCGCGGCCTTACGGCAAGAGCTGCCTGAGCGGTAAACCGGGTGCGGTGATCAGTGCCTCGCCGGGAGCCATGGGTGGTTTCGGCGCCAATCATCATTTGCGCCAGTCCCTGGTTTTCCTCGATGTGCCTTGCATGCAACAGCCGGAGGCTTATCTGGCCGGTGCGGGGAGCGCGTTCGATGAGCAGGGCGAGCTGTCTGAGTCGGTGAGGCCGTTTCTGCAGAAATTCATTGATGCCTATGGCAAGTGGGTTGAACAGCACAAAAAGGCCTGATGCCCGGCATTTTCAGGCATGCATAGCGGGTGAGGGGTTTATCCCCTCGCCACAAGGCGACCCTTCTTTTCCCCCTACTAAATCCCTTCTTTCAAGGCTGTTGCGCATGCTCCTCGCGTCGTTGATTTTTCTGCTGACCATTACATTGGTGATCTGGCAACCCAAGGGCCTCGGTGTTGGCTGGAGTGCAACGCTCGGTGCGCTGCTGGCGTTGTTGAGCGGGGTGGTGCAGGTCGGTGACATTGCCCTGGTGTGGCAGATCATCTGGAACGCCACCGGTACGTTTATCGCGCTGATCATCATCAGCCTGTTGCTGGACGAGGCTGGGTTCTTCGCCTGGGCCGCCTTGCATGTGGCCCGCTGGGGCCGAGGCAGCGGGCGCAAGCTGTTTGCGTTCATGGTGCTGCTGGGCGCGCTGGTGTCGGCTTTGTTCGCCAATGACGGCGCGGCGTTGATCCTGACGCCCATCGTAATTTCGATGCTGCTGGCCTTGCGTTTTTCTCCGGCGGCAACCCTGGCATTCGTGATGGGCGCCGGCTTCATTGCCGATAGCGCGAGCCTGCCGCTGGTGGTGTCGAACCTGGTGAACATCGTCTCAGCCGACTTCTTCGGCATTGGCTTCAACCGTTACGCGGCGGTCATGGTGCCGGTGAACCTGGTCAGCGTCGCGGCCAGCCTGGCGATATTGCTGTGGTTCTTTCGCCGCGACATCCCGCGCGACTATGACCCGCATCAACTGGATGCCCCGGCGAGTGCCATCCACGACAGGGCCACCTTCTTCGCGGGCTGGGCGGTGTTGGCGATTCTGCTGCTTGGTTGCTTCGCCCTCGAGCCGTTGGGCATTCCCATCAGCGCGATTTCGGCGGTCTGCGCCGCGTTATTGCTGGCCGTCGCGGCCCGCGGTCACAAAATCTCCACTCGCAGGGTCATGAAGGAGGCGCCGTGGCAGATCGTGATCTTCTCCCTGGGCATGTATCTGGTGGTCTATGGCCTGCGCAATGCGGGGCTGACTGGCTACCTGGCGCAATGGCTCGATGGTTTCGCCGCCTATGGTGTGTGGGGGGCGGCGATGGGCACCGGACTGTTGACGGCTTTGCTCTCGTCGATCATGAACAACCTGCCGACGGTGCTGATCGGTGCCTTGTCCATCGATGCCAGTCAGGCCACCGGGGTGGTGAAGGAGGCGATGATCTACGCCAACGTCATCGGCAGCGACCTGGGCCCGAAAATCACTCCGATCGGCAGCCTGGCGACTTTGCTTTGGCTGCACGTGCTGGCGCGCAAGGACATCCGGATTGGCTGGGGGTACTACTTCAAGGTCGGGATTGTGCTGACCGTGCCGGTGTTGTTGGTGACGTTGGCGGCGTTGGCGTTGCGGTTGTCTATTTAGACCGCGTTGACTTTATCGCGAGCAGGCTCGCTCCTACATGGATGCAGTGTTGCCATTGAAGTTGCAAACGCCGCGGTCACTGTGGGAGCGAGCCTGCTCGCGATGAGGCCCGGACAGACGCCGCCCATCTCACCCATTCCCCGGCACATCCGGCCAACGATCCGCCACCAGGAACGCTCGCTCGGTTTCTTCCCACTCACCCTCGGCATTTTCACTCAGGCGCACCATCAATTGTGCGGGGGCCATGGGGTCGAGGGCCATTCGCCAGGCATCCAGTTGCCCGGCGCTCCAGGTCTGGTCCGCCGGATAATGGGCCGGGGCGAGCCAGCCAGCCCGGGGCAGGGGTTGCCAGCGCCCCGGCGGACGCTGGGCAACGAACGCCGGCCAGTCCCGCTGATGCAGCCACCTTCCGCGCAAATGCCTGGGATGGGCGCCGGTTGGGGGTTCGGCTTGGCCGGGCCACGGGTAAAGCAGATAGCCGCCTAGCCAGAGTTCCGAGCGAAACAGCTCGATGCCCGAGGGTTCGATGCCCAGCGTTGCCAGGGCCTCTCGGCTTTCCGGGCGAGCGGAGATTGGTAGCTGGTGTTCGCGCAAATGCGCCAGTTTAAGGTCGAGCCGGTCATGGCAGCCCGGGCCGAGCCATTGTGCGGTGTCCTGCCCGTGGCCGTTTTGCGGCCCGAGGTACAACTTGATCGCCAGTTCCAGGTGGTGGATGCCGTCGCCATCGCGCAGCAGCAGGTCCAGTTCACCCAGGGTCTGGCCCTGGTGGCGGATCGGCAGGTTGGCGGCGATCAGCTCAATGCCCGGCGCGTGCTGCACCGCAAACTGCCACAACCGTTCGTAATACAGACCCAGGCGCCGGGTTCTGCCCTGGGACAGGCAATGCAGTAACGGATAGCTGTCGCGGTCCAGTTGTCGCAGCCACTGTTCCAGTTGATGAGGCTGTTGCACCCAGTCGCTGCCGGTCAGGGGATGGCGTTGGGGCCAGGGCGTGTCGATCAGCATCGGCGGGGCAAGGATCGCCCACGCCAGGTCGCGCACTTCGGGATGGCGCAGGCGGCGGGGCAAGTCGAGCAGTTCGGGGAACAGGATCATTTTGCGAGCATAGCCTGCGTCGAAGGCTTAAAGAATTTTGTCTATGGGCGGCTTTCGCCCATAATCGTGTTTTTCGCCCGACGCAGACCCTCGCAGGAGCCCCATGGAGCAATTTCGCAATATCGGCATCATCGGTCGCCTGGGCAGTTCGCAGGTGCTGGACACTGTTCGCCGACTCAAACGTTTCCTCCTGGAGCGGCACCTGCATGTGATCCTCGAAGATACCATCGCCGAAGTCTTGCCTGGTCACGGCCTGCAGACTTCGTCGCGCAAGATGCTCGGCGAAGTCTGTGACATGGTGATCGTGGTCGGCGGCGATGGCAGTCTGCTGGGGGCCGCCCGAGCCCTGGCGCGGCACAACATTCCGGTACTGGGCATCAACCGGGGCAGCCTGGGGTTTCTGACCGATATCCGCCCCGACGAGCTGGAAACCAAAGTGGCCGAGGTATTGGACGGTCACTATCTGGTGGAGAATCGCTTCCTGCTGCAAGCCGAGGTGCGCCGTCACGCCGAAGCCATCGGCCAGGGCGATGCCCTCAACGATGTGGTGCTGCACCCCGGCAAATCCACGCGGATGATCGAATTCGAGCTGTATATCGACGGTCAGTTCGTCTGCAGCCAGAAGGCCGACGGCCTGATCGTCGCCACGCCCACCGGCTCCACGGCCTATGCGCTTTCCGCCGGTGGCCCGATCATGCATCCCAAGCTCGACGCTATTGTGATTGTGCCCATGTACCCCCATACCTTGTCTGGGCGACCCATTGTGGTCGATGGCAATAGTGAGCTGAAAATCGTCGTGTCCAAGGATATGCAGATCTACCCGCAAGTGTCCTGTGACGGCCAGAACCATTTCACCTGCGCGCCGGGTGACACCATCACCGTCAGCAAAAAAGCGCAGAAGCTGCGCCTGATCCACCCGCTGGATCACAATTACTACGAAGTCTGCCGGACCAAGCTCGGCTGGGGCAGTCGATTGGGGGGTGGAGGCGACTGATGCTCGATCCTGCGCGCAGTTACGACCTGATCGGCGACGTGCACGGATGCGCCCTGACCCTGGAACGCCTGCTGGACCGCCTCGGTTATCACAAGCAGGGCGGCGTCTGGCGGCACCCGTCGCGCATGGCCGTGTTCCTGGGGGACATCATCGACCGTGGTCCGCGGATCCGCGAAGCCCTGCACATCGTCCACGACATGGTGGTGGCCGGTCAGGCGCTGTGCATCATGGGCAACCACGAGTTCAACGCCCTGGGCTGGAGCACGCCGGCGTTGCCGGGCAGCGGCCAGCGCTACGTGCGCGAACACACCCCGCGCCATGCCCGTCTGCTCAACGAAACCCTGACCCAGTTCGAGCAGCATCCGGGCGACTGGCATGACTTTCTCAAGTGGTTTTACGAGTTGCCGCTGTTTGTCGATGCCCAGCGCTTTCGGGTGGTCCACGCCTGCTGGGACAACGGTCTGATCGAGCCGCTGCGAGGCTTGTTCCCGGACGGCTGTATCGACGAGCACTTCCTCCAGGCCTCGGCGGAGCCGGGCAGTTTCGCCTGCACGGTGTTTGATCGCCTGCTGCGCGGTACCGACATGCGCTTGCCCCATGGCCTGACCCTCACCGGCGGCGACGGCCTGACCCGTTCGTTCTTTCGCACCAAGTTCTGGGAAGACGATCCTCAGACCTATGGAGACATCGTGTTCCAACCCGACGCCTTGCCCGAACCGGTGGCTCGCACGCCGCTGTCGCCCGACGAAAAGAATAATCTGCTGCGCTATGGCGTGCATGAACCCATGCTGTTCGTCGGTCATTACTGGCGCAGCGGCAAACCCGCGCCGATCCGCTCGAACCTGGCCTGCCTGGATTACAGCGCGGTGCTTTACGGAAAACTGGTGGCCTATCGTCTCGACGCAGAAACCCGACTGGACCCGCATAAATTTGTCTGGGTCGATGTCGAACGGCCGGAGGAACTGCGATGAGCGTCGTGGCGGTCTTGCGCTTGCCCTTGGCCGAGGATCTGAGCGGCTTCGTCAAATTGCTGCAACGCATGCAGGTGCCCCATCGGGTCAGCGAGGAGGCGGGCGAGCAGGTGCTCTGGGTGCCCGATGAAATCTGCGAAGACGTGCGCTCGTTGTATGCACGCTTCCCGAGCGGCGATCCCGAGCACCAGTTGGAGTTGCCGGGCACCGGCAGCACGTCGCGACGGCCTGGTTTCGTCCAGCAACTGACCCGCAGCCCGGTTACAGCACTGGTGTTGCTGCTGAGCCTGATCGTCGGCGCCGTGACGTTGCTGGGGGAAAATCTCGAGACCTTGCGCTGGCTGACATTCCTGGAGTTTCGCGTCGTCGGCGACTATATCCATTTCACGCCCCTGGCCGACAGCCTGGCGGCAGGGCAGTGGTGGCGCCTGGTGACGCCGATGCTGATCCATTTCGGTTTCCTGCACATCGCCATGAATGGCATGTGGTACTGGGAACTGGGACGGCGGATTGAAGCGCGCCAGGGCGGCATCAACCTGCTGGGGCTGACACTGCTGTTCAGCCTCGTGTCCAACTTCGCCCAATATTTCTTCAGCGGCCCGACCTTGTTCGGCGGCTTGTCCGGCGTGCTCTATGGTCTGTTGGGGCACTGCTGGATCTTTCAACTGCTGGCGCCGAACCCGGCCTATCACTTGCCCCGTGGGGTGCTGGTGATGATGCTGGTGTGGCTGGTGCTGTGCCTGTCCGGGCTGATCTCGCTGATCGGTTTCGGCGAAATCGCCAACGCGGCCCACGTCGGCGGGCTGCTCATCGGTTGCTTCACGGGTTTGTTGGGCGGGCTGTTCGCTCGTCGTAAAATGGCCCTCTGACGGCGCCTGTAATATTTGAATATGCGCGATTGCGCGGAGAACCCATGTCCTCGTTCAACGAAATGATCAAAAACATCACCCCCGAGATCTATCAGAGCCTGAAGCTGGCGGTGGAAATCGGTAAATGGGCCGATGGCAACAAGCTCACCGCCGAACAGCGCGAATTGTCGCTGCAGGCGATGATCGCCTGGGAGATGCAGAATCTGCCCGAAGAGGAACGCACCGGCTACATGGGCCCGCAGGAGTGCCAGTCGAAGGCCACAGAAGTGCCGAACATCCTGTTCAAGTCGGATGCCATCCATTGATCGAGATTGGCCGCGGTGCAATCAGCAAGATGTCGGCACGCCTTGACGGGCCGACCGTTCAATACGCCTTTCGCCTGGGCGATACCGAGGTGCCAGTCAACCCGTTGATTGGCAGCACGGTGCGCCTGGAGTTTCTCGGTGCGATCCACTGCAGCCATTGCGGACGCAGGACCAAGACCAGCTTCAGCCAGGGTTATTGCTACCCCTGCATGACTAAACTGGCCCAGTGCGACCTGTGCATCATGAGCCCTGAGCGCTGCCACTTCGATGCGGGCACCTGCCGCGAGCCGGCCTGGGGCGAACAGTTCTGCATGACCGATCATGTGGTGTACCTGGCCAATTCCTCGGGCGTGAAAGTCGGCATCACCCGCGCCACGCAGCTGCCGACCCGCTGGCTGGACCAGGGCGCCAGCCAGGCGCTGCCGATCCTGCGGGTCGCCACTCGCCAGCAATCGGGCTTTGTCGAAGACCTGTTCCGCAGCCAGGTGGCGGACAAGACCAACTGGCGCGCATTGCTCAAGGGCGACGCCGTGGCGGTGGACCTGCCGCAGATCCGCGATTCGCTGTTCGAGAGCTGCGCCGAAGGTCTGCAAGGCTTGCAGGAACGATTCGGCCTGCAAGCGATCCAGACCATAGCGGACGTCGAGCCGATCGAGATCCGTTATCCGGTGGAGCAATACCCGGCCAAGATCGTCAGTTTCAACCTGGACAAGAACCCGATTGCCGAAGGCACGCTGCTGGGGATCAAGGGCCAATACCTGATTTTCGACACTGGCGTGATCAATATTCGTAAATACACGGCTTATCAGCTCGCCGTGCATCAGTAGAAGGATTTGCCCCATGCGCACCGAACAACCGAAGATGATTTACCTGAAGGACTATCAGGCGCCCGAGTACCTGATCGACGAGACGCACCTGACCTTCGAGTTGTTCGAGGACCACAGCCTGGTCCATGCGCAACTGGTGATGCGCCGTAACCCCGAGCGCGGTGCCGGCCTGCCGCCCCTGGTGCTCGATGGCCAGCAGCTGGAACTGCTCTCGATCAAGCTCGATGACACCGACCTCAATCCGCTGGACTATCAGCTGGACGCCAGCCACCTGACCCTGCAACCCAAGGCCCCGGCCTTCACGGTGGACACCACTGTCAGGATCCACCCGGAAACCAACACCGCCCTGGAAGGCTTGTACAAGTCCGGCAGCATGTTCTGCACCCAGTGCGAGGCCGAAGGTTTCCGCAAGATCACCTATTACCTCGACCGCCCGGATGTGATGAGTACGTTCACCACCACGGTGGTGGCCGAGCAGCACAGCTATCCGGTGTTGCTGTCCAACGGCAACCCGATCGCCAGCGGTCCCGGCGAAGATGGCCGGCACTGGGCGACCTGGGAAGACCCGTTCAAGAAACCCGCCTACCTGTTTGCCCTGGTGGCCGGCGACCTGTGGTGCGTCGAAGACACCTTCACCACCATGACCGAGCGCACCGTGGCGCTGCGCATCTATGTCGAGCCGGAAAACATCGACAAGTGCCAGCACGCCATGACCAGCCTCAAGAAGTCGATGCGCTGGGATGAAGAGGTCTATGGCCGTGAGTATGACCTGGACATCTTCATGATCGTCGCGGTCAACGACTTCAACATGGGCGCCATGGAAAACAAGGGCCTGAACATCTTCAACTCCAGCGCAGTGCTGGCCCGCGCTGAAACCGCCACCGATGCCGCGCACCAGCGGGTCGAAGCGATCGTTGCCCACGAGTATTTCCATAACTGGTCGGGTAACCGCGTGACGTGCCGTGACTGGTTCCAGTTGTCCCTCAAGGAAGGCTTCACTGTGTTCCGCGACGCCGGTTTTTCGGCCGACATGAACTCGGCCACGGTCAAGCGTATCCAGGACGTGGCGTACCTGCGCACTCACCAGTTTGCCGAAGACGCTGGTCCCATGGCCCACCCGGTGCGCCCGGACAGCTTCATCGAGATTTCCAACTTCTACACCCTGACCGTGTACGAAAAGGGGTCGGAAGTGGTCGGCATGATCCACACCCTGCTGGGGGCCGAGGGCTTTCGCAAGGGTAGCGACCTGTACTTCGAGCGCCACGACGGCCAGGCCGTGACCTGCGATGACTTCATCAAGGCCATGGAGGATGCCAACGGCGTCGACCTGAGTCAGTTCAAGCGCTGGTACAGCCAGGCGGGTACGCCACGGCTGGCGGTCAGCGAGTCCTACGACGCTGCTGCCCGAACCTACAGCCTGACCTTCAGCCAGAGCTGCCCACCGACCCCGGACAAAATGGAAAAACTGCCATTTGTGATTCCCGTGGAGCTGGGTTTGCTGGACAGCAAGGGCAATGAAATCCCTCTGCGCCTGGCCGGCGAAGCGGCGGCAACTGGCACGTCCCGGGTGATCTCGGTGACCGAAGCCGAGCAGACCTTCACCTTTGTCGACATCGCCGAAAAGCCGTTGCCTTCGTTGTTGCGCGGCTTCTCGGCCCCGGTGAAGCTTAGCTTCCCGTACGATCGGGACCACTTGATGTTCCTGATGCAGCACGACAGCGACGGCTTCAACCGCTGGGATGCCGGCCAGCAGTTGTCGGTGCAGGTGCTGCAGGAACTGATCGCCCAGCATCAGAAAGGCGAAAATCTGGTGCTGGATCCGCGTCTGGTCAGCGCGTTGCGTAGCGTGCTGTCGGACGAATCCCTGGATCAGGCCATGGTCGCGGAAATGCTCTCGCTGCCAAGCGAGGCCTACCTGACGGAAATCAGCGAAGTGGCCGACGTGGAGGCGATCCATGCCGCGCGGGAATTCGCCCGTCAGCAACTGGCGGACAGTCTGTTCGAAGCCCTGTGGCTGCGCTATGAGGCCAACCGTGACCTGTCCAAGCGCACGCCGTACGTGGCCGAGGCCGAGCATTTCGCCCGTCGCGCCTTGCAGAACATCGCGCTGTCGTACCTGATGCTGACCGACAAGCCGGAAGTGCTCAGTGCCACCCTGGAGCAGTTCGACACCGCCGACAATATGACCGAGCGTCTCACGGCCCTGGCGGTGCTGGTCAATTCCCCGTTCGAAGCCGAGAAGGCCAAGGCCCTGGAAGTGTTCGCGGAGAACTTCAAAGGCAACCCCCTGGTCATGGACCAATGGTTCAGCGTCCAGGCCGGCAGCCCGTTGCCGGGCGGCCTGGCGCGGGTCAAGGCCTTGATGGAACATCCGGCGTTCAATATCAAGAACCCGAACAAGGTACGCGCTTTGGTGGGGGCGTTTGCCGGGCAGAACCTGATCAACTTCCACGCGGCTGACGGTTCAGGTTATCGCTTCCTGGCGGATCTGGTGATCCAGCTCAATGGCTTCAACCCGCAGATCGCCGCACGGCAACTGGCGCCACTGACCCGCTGGCGCAAATACGACAGTGCCCGCCAGGCGCTGATGAAAGCCGAGCTGGAGCGCATCCTGGCGTCCGGCGGGCTGTCGGCCGATGTGTTCGAAGTGGTAAGCAAGAGCCTGGCGTGACCTTGGCACCGCGGTCTGCCTGGCAGGCCGCGGTGTTCCCATCGCGAGCAGGCTCGCTCCCACAGGTGATCTTCAGTGAGCATATATCTTGTGTTCAACATTGATCCCTTGTGGGAGCGAGCCTGCTCGCGATGGCGTCAGACCTGTCTACACAACAACCGCCTCGATAGCCTGCCATAACCTCCCCGAATACCCCTTCATTCACCCCCGACCGCACTGCGCCACGGTTAACAAAAGATAACGCGGCGTCGATTGTCAGACCTTTCCAAAGCCCGATAGGATAGGTCAGCTTCCGAAGTGGCTCTAGATTGCAGGTTTCAGGACTATGCTCCAGAACAGTCAATCACGATGAGCCCGCTTACGGCGCCCTGAAGGGTTGAATGACCTAACAATAATAATGGGGGAAAGGTCTATGAATGAGCCTGTCATGGCTGTGGGCCGCTGCCGGCCGCCGGTACTGCGCAGAGTCGCGTTGCTGGTCTCGGCGCTCTCGCTGCTGGGCTCTGCCGTGTTGTCTGCACCGGTGATGGCCGTAGCGGCTTCGACATCCGATGTCATCTATTCCGTCGAGTCGGCCAAGGCCAGCAAAACCCTGATGCTCGATGTGGTCCATGCCGGCAAACGCCTGGTGGCGGTCGGTGATCGCGGGCACATTGTCTATTCGGACGATCAGGGCGGTTCCTGGACTCAGGCCAAGGTGCCGACCCGCCAGTTGCTCACCGCAGTATTTTTCGTCGATGACAAACACGGCTGGGCCGTGGGGCACGACGCGCAGATACTGGCCAGCGAAGACGGTGGCAGCACCTGGACCAAGCAATTCGAAGACCTGCCCCGTGAATCGCCGCTGCTGGACGTCTGGTTCAAGGACGCGAGCAACGGTTTTGCCGTGGGCGCCTACGGGGCGCTGTTCGAAACCACCGACGGCGGCAAGCACTGGGAAGAGGTCGGGGATCGTCTCGACAACGAAGACCAGTTCCACCTCAACGCGATAGCTGCGGTGAAAGACGCCGGGCTGTTCATCGTCGGTGAGGCTGGCAGCATGTTCCGCTCCAGCGATTGGGGCCAGACCTGGGAAAAGATCGAAGGCCCATACGAAGGTTCGCTGTTCGGCGTCATCGGCACCGCTCAGCCTTCAACGCTGTTGGCCTACGGCCTGCGCGGCAACCTCTATCGCTCCACCGATTTTGGTAGCACCTGGGAGCAGGTCGAGCTCAAGGCCACCCGCGGTGCCCTGGAATTCGGCCTGTCCGGGGCCACGCTCTTGCCAGATGGCTCCATCGTAATTGTCGGCAATGGCGGCAGTGTGGTGCGCAGCAGTGATGACGGCGTGACCTTCAGCGTGTTCAACCGCCCGGATCGGATTTCCGTGGCGGCTGTCACGGCGGCGGGCAACGGCAATCTGATCCTGGCAGGACAGGGTGGCGTTCATGCCACCACCCCCACCGGCGCTGAATTGAGCAAATGAGCCGCAAACATCCGGCGGGCACAATAACAAGAAGGCGGACCCCATGAGCAGTCATCACCAAGACAAGGCGACGTTCCTCGAGCGCCTGATTTTCAACAACCGCCCGGCAGTGATCGTCATTTGCCTGTTGGTCAGTATTTTCCTGTTCTGGCAGGCCACGCTGATCCGGCCGTCCACCAGTTTCGAAAAGATGATCCCCCTCGAGCACCCCTTCATCGAGAAGATGCTCGAACACCGCAATGACCTGGCGAACCTGGGCAACACGGTGCGGATTTCCGTGGAGGCCACCAACGGTGACATTTTCTCCAAGGATTACATGGAGACCTTGCGCCAGATTCACGACGAGGTGTTCTACATTTCCGGCGTCGACCGCTCCGGCCTCAAGTCGTTGTGGAGCCCGAGCGTGCGCTGGACCGAGGTGACGGAGGAGGGTTTTGCCGGTGGTGAGGTGATTCCCCAGAGCTATGACGGCTCGGCAGACAGCCTCGACCTGTTACGCAACAACGTGCTCAAGTCCGGCCAGGTCGGACGTCTGGTAGCCAACGATTTCAAATCGAGCATCATCGATATCCCGCTGTTGGAGTCCTATCCGGACCCGCAGGACCAGGGCAAGCTGCTGGCCCTGGATTATCAGAAGTTCTCCCACGAACTCGAAGACAAGATCCGCAACAAGTTTGAAGCCCAGAACCCCAACGTAAAGATCCATATCGTGGGCTTCGCCAAGAAGGTCGGTGACTTGATCGACGGCCTGACCATGGTGGTGATGTTCTTCGGCGTGGCCTTCATCATTACCCTGGTGCTGCTGTACTGGTTCACGAACTGCATGCGCAGCACCATTGCAGTGCTGAGCACGACCCTGGTGGCCGTGGTCTGGCAGTTGGGGCTGATGCACGCCGTCGGTTTCGGGCTCGATCCTTATTCGATGCTGGTGCCGTTTCTGATCTTCGCCATTGGTATCTCCCACGGCGTGCAGAAAATCAACGGTATCGCTTTGCAGTCCAGTGAAGCGGACAACGCCCTGACGGCGGCGCGGCGCACATTCCGCCAGTTGTTCCTGCCGGGGATGATCGCAATCCTGGCGGATGCCGTCGGCTTCATCACCTTGCTGATCATCGACATCGGCGTGATCCGGGAACTGGCCTTCGGTGCGTCCATCGGCGTGGCGGTGATTGTGTTCACCAACCTGATCCTGTTGCCGGTGGCGATTTCCTATGTTGGCATCAGCAAGCGTGCCATCGAGCGCAGCAAAAAGGATGCGACGCGGGAGCATCCGTTCTGGCGCCTGCTGTCGAAGTTCGCCAGCGCCAAAGTCGCGCCGGTGTCGATCATCCTGGCCTTGATCGCCTTTGGTGGCGGCCTCTGGTACAGCCAGAACCTGAAGATCGGTGACCTGGACCAGGGCGCGCCGGAGTTGCGTCCGGACTCGCGCTACAACCAGGACAACAACTTCATCATCAGCAACTATTCCACCAGCTCCGATGTCCTGGTGGTGATGGTCAAGACCAAGGCTGAAGGCTGCTCACGCTATGAAGCCATGGCTCCCATCGACGAGCTGATGTGGAAAATGCAGAACACCGAGGGGGTGCAGTCGGCGATCTCCCTGGTCACCGTGTCCAAGCAAATGATCAAGGGCATGAACGAGGGCAACCTGAAATGGGAAACCCTGTCGCGTAACCCAGACGTGTTGAACAACTCCATTGCCCGGGCCGATGGCCTGTACAACAACAACTGTTCCGTGGCCCCGGTGTTGGTTTTCCTCAACGACCACAAGGCCGAGACCCTGGACCGCGCCGTGAAGGTGGTGCAGGAGTTTGCCAAGGAAAATAATCGCGACGGCCTGGAGTTCATCCTCGCCGCCGGCAACGCTGGCATTGAGGCTGCAACCAACGAAGTGATCAAGGAATCGGAACTGACCATCCTGGTCCTGGTGTACATCTGTGTGGCAACCATGTGCATGATCACTTTCCGTTCCTGGGCGGCGACGCTGTGCATCGTGCTGCCGCTGGTGCTGACCTCGGTGTTGGGGAACGCCCTGATGGCCTTCATGGGTATCGGTGTGAAGGTCGCGACGCTGCCAGTGGTGGCGCTTGGCGTGGGGATAGGCGTGGACTACGGCATCTATATCTACAGTCGCCTGGAAAGCTTCCTGCGGGCCGGCTTGCCGTTGCAAGAGGCGTACTACCAGACGCTGAAGTCCACCGGTAAGGCCGTGTTGTTCACAGGCCTGTGCCTGGCTATCGGTGTGTGCACCTGGATCTTCTCGGCCATCAAGTTCCAGGCCGACATGGGGCTGATGCTGACGTTCATGTTGTTGTGGAACATGTTCGGGGCACTGTGGCTGCTGCCGGCGCTGGCGCGGTTCCTGATCAAACCTGAGAAAATGGCAGGGCAGAAGAGTAAGTCGTTGTTTGCCCATTAATACATGTGGCGAGGGAGCTTGCTCCCTCGCCACATGTATTACGCCAGCCTTTGAACAGAGATCAAGGCGCCAACGGCAAGAACTTGCTCTGCGCCAACGGCCTGCCGATCTGTCCTCGATGCACATTCACCACCGCATAAGGGCTTTTCGCCTTGGCCAGCATCGAGTGATAGTGCTCCCGGCGTTGCTCCTTGGTTTTCAGATGCGCGACGCTGAAATCCGCTTTCGGCGTATCGGCCGCCTCGTAGTGAAAATGCGCATACCACAGCGGCCAACCGTCGCGGTCATTGATGGCGTACTCCTGAAGGAAATCCTTGCGCTCGCTTTTCAAGGCTTTGCGTTCGCCGAGCCGGGCAACCTGTATCAGGTTCTTTTCGAACAGGTAGCGCAGGTTGCTGTCGGTGGGCGGCAATTTGAAACTCAGTTCGGTACGCAGGGCGCTGCCCCGGGTAGCCAGGCGGGAAGCTGCGTTTGACAGTTCATCGATCAATGTTTGATCTGCTGGTGTGCGCGGTTTTGTCGAGGCGGTGAAGGCCCTTTCCAGTTCTTCGCAGCGTTTGCGGTAGCGACTCGCCTCATTGTTCATGATCTCCTCGATTTCCTGAGGAAAGCGGCACTGGGTTTTATACCGCTCTGCGCTCAGTAAACTGTTTTCCAATTGATCCAGCAGCTTGCGCGCTTCGCTCTTGATCGTTTTGATCGCTCTGGTGCGCGGTGGTGGCGGAACCGGTCGTTGTACTTCGACGATGTCCCAGACGTCATCGTGCTGTGAATACGTGGCGAGTAACTCGTCATCGACTTCGGAGCGTAACTCGACGACTTCAATCGGCAGGGAGGTGCCGGCGGGTTTCAGATCACCAATCAACACGCCGCCCTTACGGGTTTTGATCACCTTTTTTTGCGGACGCCCGCTCGCCGTTTTGGTGCGTTTTTGCGGACGCTTGCGCGGTTGCGGCGCCGGTTTTAGCTCGGCGGACAATGTCTTGGAGGCGTCGTCATAGAGCTGTTCGATCAGCTTGAACAGCCTGTCGAAATAGGATGGGTCAATGTCGCTGGCATTGAGTGCCTTGATGCCCTGCATGGCATCAAGGGAAGCGCCATAGTTTTCGGTCAGACTTTCCAGCACTTCAAGCCGCTCCGAAGGGGGCAGGTCATATGTTCCCAGGTCGGAGTGGGAGCGCACCTGTTCCAGCAAGAACTTGATGAGGTTATGCAGACTGGCGGGAAGGTCGGAGTCGGGGTTTTTGACCAGCAGGGCCCCGAGTATGGGTAACTGCACGGCCTTGGTGGCCAGCGCCGTTCTTTCTTCCTCGGGACGGTCCTTGGTCAGCCGCTCGAATATCTGCGCGCCTTCGGCATCCAGGTTCAATAGCGCGTCCAGGTGTCGATCTTTGAGTTCCAGCCAATAGATGGAACGATCGTTGATGACGCTCATTGCGTCGAGGTACGCAAAGTAGCCTGCGGGGTTGTCGGCGACAGCCTCCTTCAACGCCGGTCCGTTTTTTATGAATTGGATATTGGCGGCATCCAGGGCCAATAAATCCAACTCGACGACAAGAAAGGCTTTACGGGCATTGTTGACCACGTTTTCCATCAGGGCGCGAAGCATTTCCGGGGGCAATGTCATGTCAAGGCCGGCATATTCGGTTGCTTTGTTCAGCAGCCGCAGATAATCGTCAGTCTGGTCCTGGAGCAATTCATAAAACTGCGTACGTTTTGCCGCACGTTGCTCCTCGGTAAAGGCGCCTTCCTGAGTTCTGCTCATGACTTCCTGGGCAACTTGCACGGCCTTTAGCTTATCGGCTTCCTGTGCATGATAATTCGCCAGCTCCCGGCTCAGTTCCATCCCCCGCTGGGCCCTGAGCTTGCGCAGTTCGGCCACCCGCTTTGGGGGCATGCCCCCGCGCAGACGCAGGCGTAGATCCATGGACCAGTTGCCTTGGGTATCCGATTTCAACACCGGACCATTTTTTGCCGGGTTTCGCGGAGCCTGCGGGTCGACGATCACCGTATTGCCGTCCGGCTCCGGACTGATCCGATACAGTTGGTCTTCCACCAGTGCGTGCCATTTGTTCAGGATGACGTACAAGCCTGTATAGGGGCCATATTTGATCGGTTCAGGCATTGAAGTAGGGCGTGGCACCTGTAGCTGTTGCAGCCGGTTACGTTGTTCCGCTGTCAGGCGCTGGCGGGCACTGGCGAAACTGAGGTCCAGGTGCCTGCTGGCGCCCTGCAAGTGTTCGCCGGGCAAGCCCACCGGCCCTTCGAGAATGCGAGGCGACGCAGGCGCAGGCCATTGCTCAGGGATGACGCGCGGTGCGGGGGGACGCATCGCCTGTTCCTTCAGCGCATCGGGCAACGGTGCATGGGACAAGGCGCTGATGGCGGGAAACTGGTGCACCAGCATGCCGAGGTTGAGCAGCAGATCGACAGCGGCGAGCTCCCGGGTCACCGGGTCTTCGCTGCTCAGTGCCGGGATATCCTGGCTGGCGCTGGCCATCAGGCTCCACAGCCAGAAGGTGGCCATGACCGGGCCACGCAGCAAGGGCATCAGCAACGTATTGAACAGCAGGCTGCCGCCCTTGAGGAGCATGGCCCAGCGGCTCTCGCTGTTGGAGACTGAATCACGGTCGGCCTGGGAGATCAGGGCGCGGGCATTGCTGCCGTAAAGATACAGCATCAGCTCGCCGTTGCGCAGGAACTGCCGCAGTTCATCGTTTGCACCGTCGATGGCCAGCGTCGCAGGGGCGGGCTTGGCGGGGAGGTTGAATTCATCGCCCTGGAAAAACCGCACGATGTGCGGCTCCTGGAAGCCGCCATTGGCATAGATCGGCCGTGCGGCATCAGTCATCCAGGTCAGGATGCTTTTTTGCAGGTCCCCTGGGGTGACGACGGCCTTCAGCAGTGCCTCGCGCGTCGGGAACTCTTGCAACGAGGGCGCGTAAAGTGGGCGATACAGCAGGTGCGGTCCGGTTTGGACATCCTCCGGCTCGATAATGAACATATTGTTCACGATGTCGGGGTGGGCCTCGGGTTTGCGCAGGAAGGCCAGGTGGCGGATGACTACCGGTCGACCGCCTACCTGTTGGCTATCGGCCCCAGGATTGAGCAAGGCTTCAACCAGGCCCAGTCCTTGGCGGGTCACACCGTTTTCGTGGTTGAGCATTTGCTGGAAGGCTTCAAGCGGCAACTGTGCCGCGATCTGTTCGGCAAATATTCGCTGGCGTTCCTGGGCTTGAGGTACATCGTCCAACAGCCGTTGTTGCAGGTAGCGGGGATAGGCCGAACCAATGTCGACCTGTTCGATCAGCCCGTTCTTGCGGGTAATGAAGTCCGGCGTCAACCACCGGGGCAGCGTCAGGCCCAAGCGATGGTTGAGGATCAGGTTTGCACTCGGTCGGGCGATGAGGTTGTTGATGGCCAGCTCGGTCAGGCTCATCGTTCTTTTTTCGATGATCCCGCTAGTTCCGGGATAACCTGCGGCGACGGTGAAGGTCAGTTCTATATCATCAGGCTGGTATTGGATGGGTTGAGCCTTGTCCGGGTGGCTGTCGTTGGTTTGCCGCATCTGTTTGAGCAAGGCGTCGGCGGTAAAGGCCTTGATGTTCTTGATGTCGCTGAGAAAGGTGCGGCCCTGGTGGCGTTTTTTCGCGCTGGCCAATGTCAGGCTGTAGTGCTGGAATTTGGTTTGATCGACGATGGAAGCTTTTTTCAACCAGTCGGGCAACAGCGGCTCGATCCGTGCCGACGTTTCCGGCGTCAGGCGCGGCGCGTCAAGCAGATAACGGGCAGGGTCGCTCAGCTCCTGGTAGAGCGTCGACAGGTCTTGCAGGCCAATCCGCGAGGGCAACTGCACTGCGTTCAGGTCGGCCAGTTGCTGCTCCAGCACCATAGCCGCCTGGGTGTCGAAGACATTGCCACTGATCTCGTTGCGTTGACAGGTGAGCGTGTCGACCACGTACCGGCTGGCGATCAGTGCGCCCCAATGGTGATTGAAGGCTTCCAGGGATGCAAACGACTGCACGGCGCCGCCAGGGCGGCATAGCAGGAAGGTGGTCGCGCCTTTTGTGGCGTGAGTCAGGAGGATTTCGTTGCCGATCAGCACGCTGCTGGAGCCGTCTCGGATGAGCTTGGTTTCCAGGCTGTAGGCGTAGACGGGGGACGGGTTGTTGCGGCGAAAGCGCTGCTCGCGCTCCGGCCAGCGGACGATCTGGTCAAGGGCTTCGCGCGCCTGGTCAGTGAGGTCGGGTTGTCGCAGCCTGCGGATAGACAGCGTGTTCTTCAGTGCATCGCTGAGCCAGCGCCAGCGGCTGACGTTATTGCTTGTGTCGATTCCGGCATTCCAATAGCGGGTCAGCGCATCCTCCAGCCCGAGCGGTATGCTCCAAGGCAGTTCAAGCAGCAGTTTTTCGATGACCTTGATGTCCAGCTTCCCGTTGTCTGGTGAGAGCTCGCGGGGCGGGGTGTCGGTAAGAAAACATCGACGTCCACCGCGTTCCGGGAAATCCAGAGGGGTGCCGAGGGCCAGGTATTCGAGGACGCGGGGCATGAACGGTTGGAGCGTAAAGCCGCGAGAGGCTGGGTCCGGTGTGGCCAATCGGGTCTTGGACAGGTCGAAGGTCAGCGAGGGGTATTTTTCCTTGATGGCTTGCTCGAGCATGCGTTGCGCGATTTCTTCGAAGGTCGGGCGGCTGGCAAATAGCAGGCTGACCCTTTGCGCCAACGCGGGGAGCGTATTGGCCGGAGCGGGTGCGGTCATATGAAATCCTTTTCATAAATTCATGGCCGCCGGGAGTGACGACGAGGGAAGTATCGACATCCCGCTCCTGCGAGGGCGGTAAATAAATACCACCCTGGCGAATGCGGGTTATGCCTGGCCTCGTCGGGAGGGAAGATCAGGAAGGATCGGCGCCCAGCACCACATTCAGTGCGCTGCGGGCATCGTCAAGCTGCACCAGCGTGGCATGGCGGGCGCCGAGGGCGTCGCGGTTTTCGATGGCGGTGAGGATCGCCTTGTGGCGCGGCATCGCCAGTTCATGCAGGTTGGGCCGCTGGTTGGAGTGCTTGAGGGCTTCGGCGATGGCCACCGACAACATGTTGCACAGGTTGGCGAGCAGGTCGTTGTGGGTGGCATCGGCGATGCGGCTGTGGAAGTCTAGGTCCGGTTGCAGCACCGCTTCGGGGGTCGGTGCCGCCTCCATGCGCTGGTAGGCCTCGCGGATGGCAGCGATGTCGGTATCGTTGGCGAACTGTGCGGCGAGGGCCGCGGCGGCCGGCTCGATGATGCTGCGCACGCTGGTCAGCAGATTGAAGAACTCATTCTGCGGGCTGCTTTGCATCAACCAGTGCAGAACATCGGGGTCGAGCATGTGCCATTCCCGACGCGCCTTGACCACCGTGCCAACCCGTGGCCGCGAATACACCAGACCCTTGGCTACCAGCACGCGCGTGGCCTCGCGCAACACCGGACGGCTGACGGCATACTCCTCGCACAACAAAGCTTCGGCGGGCAGTTTATCGTCGGGTTTGAACCGCCCGGAAACGATCTGCATGCCCAGTTCCTGGACGATGCGCGCGTGCATGCTTTTGCGGTCGGAGGGTTTACGGTAGTCCATGGGGGGTGGCGCGATCCTGTGCGAAGGGGATGCTGCGCATGATAGCAGGCGCGGCGAGGGCGGGTCGCTAATGCGATTTTGATGTACACCCGAACCCATTGTGGGAGCGAGCCTTTGTGGGAGCTGAGCTTGCTCGCGATGAGGCCCTGCCAGTCAATATCTCTGTTGTCTGTTACACCGCTATCGCGAGCAAGCTCAGCTCCCACAAAAAGCTTGCTCGCGCAAGGGGATGAGTGGGGTCAGTGGGAGTGACGCGGCACCTCGGCGCCGCGGCAACCGACCAGGAAGTCGAAGTCACAACCCTGGTCCGCTTGCAGCACATGGTCGATGTACAGCTGGCGGTAGCCGCCCACCAACAGGTTCTGCGCTGGCGGCAGGTCGGCCAGGCGGGCGGCCAGTTCGGCGTCGCAAATGTCCAGGTGCAGACGCCCGCTGGCGCAGTCCAGTTCGATCCAGTCACCTTCCTTCACGGCCGCCAGTGGTCCGCCGGCTGCGGCTTCCGGGGCCACATGCAGCACCACGGTGCCGTAGGCGGTGCCGCTCATGCGCGCATCGGAGATACGCACCATGTCGGTCACTCCCTGGGCCAGCAACTTGGCCGGCAAGCCCATGTTGCCCACTTCGGCCATGCCTGGATAACCCTTGGGCCCGCAGTTCTTCATCACCAGAATCGAGCTGGCATCGACATCCAGCTCCGGATCATTGATCCGCGCCTTGTACTCGTCGAAGTTCTCGAACACCACCGCGCGACCACGATGTTGCATCAGCTCGGGCGTGGCGGCGGAGGGTTTGAGTACCGCGCCGAGGGGGGCCAGGTTACCGCGCAGCACGCAGATACCGCCGTCGGCCCGGATCGGGTTGTCCAGGGTACGAATGACTTCGTCCTGGCCATAGATCGGTGCGTCCTTGGTGTTCTCGCCAAGACTCTTGCCGTTGACGGTCAGCGCGTCGGGGTTAGGGATCAGGTTGGCTTCGCCGAGACGGCGCAGCACGGCGGGCAAACCACCGGCGTAATAGAACTCCTCCATCAGGAAGCGCCCGGACGGCTGCAGGTCGACGATGGTCGGCATGCCTCGACCGATGCGGGTCCAGTCGTCCAGGTCCAGTTGCACGCCGATGCGTCCGGCAATGGCCTTGAGGTGGATCACCGCGTTGGTCGAGCCGCCGATGGCTGCGTTGACCCGGATGGCGTTCTCGAAAGCCTCCTTGGTCAGGATCTTCGACAGCTTCAAGTCTTCACGGACCATTTCCACCGCACGCATGCCGGACATGTGGGCCAGCACATAACGGCGCGCGTCCACCGCCGGAATCGCGGCGTTGTGCGGCAGGGACGTGCCGAGGGCTTCGGCCATGCAGGCCATGGTCGAGGCGGTGCCCATGGTGTTGCAGGTCCCGGCCGAGCGGGACATGCCGCCCTCGGCCGCAAGGAAATCATCGATCGTGATGGTGCCGGCCTTGACCTGTTCGCTCAACTGCCAGACCACCGTGCCCGACCCGATGTCCTGGCCCTTGTGCTTGCCGTTGAGCATCGGTCCGCCGGTAACGACGATGGCCGGCACGTCACAACTGGCGGCACCCATCAGCAACGCCGGGGTGGTCTTGTCGCAACCGGTGAGCAGCACCACGCCGTCAATCGGATTGCCGCGAATCGCTTCCTCCACATCCATGCTCGCCAGGTTGCGCGTCAGCATGGCAGTCGGGCGCAGGTTCGATTCGCCGTTGGAGAACACCGGAAACTCCACAGGGAAGCCCCCGGCCTCGATCACGCCGCGCTTGACGTGTTCGGCGATCTGCCGGAAGTGCGCGTTGCATGGCGTCAGCTCCGACCAGGTGTTGCAGATGCCGATGATTGGCTTGCCATGAAACTGATGGTCGGCGATGCCCTGATTTTTCATCCAACTGCGGTACATGAAGCCGTTTTTGTCGGCGGTGCCAAACCATTGGGCCGAGCGCAGGGAGGGTTTCTTATCAGACATGATCGATTCTCTTATTGTATGACTATATGGTTTTAGCTTGCGCCTAACATAAGCGCAATTTGCTCTGTTTGGAAGTGTTGTTGGGTAAATAGTATTACTATATAGTCCGATTCAACGGAGGGATTGTCCTGGCGCTCATTGGTCAGAGAAATCCCCCAAGGTTCTATAACAACAACAATCGGAGACCGGTCCCATGAGCCAGGAATTGCGGCTAATTCGCCGCATCACGCTGAAACTGATTCCCTTCCTGATCCTGCTATACCTGATCGCCTACGTGGATCGCTCCGCCGTGGGTTTCGCCAAGCTGCACATGGGCGCCGACATCGGCATCGGCGACGCCGCCTACGGCCTGGGCGCGGGGTTGTTTTTCATTGGCTACTTCCTGCTTGAGATCCCCAGCAACCTGATGCTGGAACGCTTCGGTGCCCGGCGCTGGTTCGCGCGGATCATGATCACCTGGGGCGCCATCACCATCGGCATGGCGTTTGTGCAAGGGCCTTACAGCTTCTATGTGATGCGCTTTCTGCTCGGCGCGGCGGAAGCCGGATTCTTCCCCGGCGTGCTGTACTACATCACCCAATGGTTCCCGGTCCGCCATCGCGGCAAGATCCTGGGCCTGTTCATTTTGTCTCAGCCCATCGCCATGATGATCACCGGCCCCGTCTCCGGCGGCTTGCTGGGCATGGACGGCATCCTGGGCTTGCACGGCTGGCAGTGGTTGTTCATTGTCATCGGCCTGCCGGCGGTCTTGCTGACCTGGCCGGTGCTGCGTTATCTGCCGGATGGTCCGCAACAGGTGAAGTGGATGGACCAGACCGAAAAGGACTGGCTGACCGCTGAACTGAAAAAAGACCTTGAGGAATACGGCCAGACCCGGCACGGCAATCCGCTGCACGCCTTGAAGGACAAGCGTGTCCTGCTGCTGGCGCTGTTCTATCTGCCGGTGACCCTGAGCATCTACGGGCTGGGCCTGTGGCTGCCCACGTTGATCAAGCAATTTGGCGGCACTGACCTGGTGACCGGTTTCGTGTCCTCGGTGCCCTACATCTTCGGCATCATCGGTTTGCTGATCATTCCTCGCAGTTCCGACCGCTTGAACGATCGCTACGGTCATCTGGCCGTGCTCTATGTGCTGGGCGCCATCGGTCTGTTCCTCAGTGCCTGGCTGACGGTGCCGGTGTTGCAACTGGCGGCGCTGTGCCTGGTGGCGTTCGCGCTGTTTTCCTGCACCGCGGTGTTCTGGACCTTGCCGGGGCGTTTCTTTGCCGGCGCCAGTGCGGCGGCGGGTATCGCGCTGATCAACTCGGTGGGCAACCTGGGTGGCTACATCGGGCCGTTCGTGATCGGTGCGCTGAAGGAATACACCGGCAACTTGGCGTCGGGGCTGTACTTCCTGTCCTGCGTGATGGTGTTCGGTCTGGTGTTGACCGGCGTGGTGTATCGCCTGCTGGAGCGCAAGCATGTGCTGCCGGCGGAGCAGTTCGCAGCCAGTGCGCGGGGGGCGACGCGGACCTGAGGTGATTGAAATCCCCTGTGGGAGCGAGCCTGCTCGCGATTGCGATCTGTCAGTCGCATCAATGTTGCTGACCCAACGCTATCGCGAGCAGGCTCGCTCCCACAGGGATCAGCGTGTTATTCAAGCTTTGTTTGCAGGGAGAAAAATATGCGTTTAGTTCAGTTCGAATTGAATAACGGCGAACGTCGCGTCGGCGTGGTCGATGGCGAGCAAGTGCGCGAAGTGCAGGGCGTCCGGACCGTGCGCGACCTGGCTCTGGCGGCCATCGAGGCGGGTGTGAAGCTTGAGCAGCAGGTCAACAGCCTGGGCCTGGGAACCGCCCATGATTACCCGCAGTTACTCAGCGAACTGCGCATTCTGCCTCCGTTGGACCACCCGGACCCGGCGCACCTGCTGGTCAGCGGCACCGGCCTGACCCATCTGGGCAGTGCTTCGGCCCGGGACAAGATGCATCAGCAGGCCGGCGACGAAACCGCCATGACCGACACCATGCGCATCTTCAAGTGGGGCGTGGAGGGCGGTAAGCCTGAGAGCGGACAGGCCGGTGTGCAACCGGAGTGGTTCTACAAGGGCGACGGCAGCATCGTGGTCCGTCCGGGCCATCCGTTCCCGCTGCCGCCGTTTGCCGAAGATGCCGGCGAAGAGCCGGAAATCAGCGGGTTGTATGTCATCGGCCACGACGCTAAGCCATACAGACTGGGCTTTGCGGTGGGTAACGAGTTTTCCGATCATGTGATGGAGCGCAAGAATTACCTGTACCTGGCCCATTCGAAATTGCGCAGCTGCAGCTTTGGCCCGGAACTTCGCCTGGGTGAACTGCCTCAACATCTTTCCGGGACCAGTCGTATCCTGCGCAATGGCCAGGTGCTGTGGCAGAACGAGTTTCTCAGTGGCGAGGCAAACATGTGTCACAGCCTCGAAAACCTTGAGTTCCACCATTTCAAGTACAGTCAGTTCCTGCGTCCGGGTGACGTGCACGTGCATTTTTTCGGCACCGCGACCCTGTCGTTCGCCGACGGCATCCGCACGCAACCGGGGGATGTGTTCGAAATCAGCCAGACCGAATTCGGCGCACCGCTGGTCAACGGCATTGCCCCGGTGGACGCGGTGTTCAACCCGGGTACTATCGGCACACTTTAAAGGAGACTTTCGATGAACCAGATCCTTGGCCACAACTACATTGGTGGCGCGCGCAGCGCGGCCGGCCAGACACGCTTGCAGAGCCTTGACGCCAGCAGCGGCGAAGCCTTGCCCCATGAGTTCGTCCAGGCGACGGCCGAAGAAGTTGACGCTGCCGCCAAGGCTGCGGCTGCCGCTTATCCGGCCTACCGCAGCTTGAGCGCAGTGCGCCGGGCCGAGTTCCTCGAAGCCATTGCCGATGAGCTGGATGGCTTGGGCGATGAGTTCGTGGCCGTGGTCTGCCGGGAAACCGCCTTGCCGGCGGCGCGGATCCAGGGTGAGCGCGGTCGCACCAGCGGCCAGATGCGTCTGTTCGCCAAGGTCCTGCGTCGCGGCGATTTCTACGGCGCGCGCATCGACCGGGCCTTACCGGAACGCACGCCGTTGCCGCGTCCGGACTTGCGTCAGTACCGCATCGGCCTGGGGCCGGTTGCGGTGTTTGGCGCCAGTAACTTTCCTCTGGCATTTTCTACAGCGGGTGGCGACACCGCGTCGGCCCTGGCCGCGGGTTGCCCGGTGGTGTTCAAGGCCCACAGCGGCCACATGGCAACGGCCGAATGGGTGGCTGATGCGATTATCCGCGCGGCTGAAAAAACCTCGATGCCCGCCGGCGTGTTCAACATGATCTACGGCGGTGGTGTTGGCGAATGGCTGGTCAAGCATCCGGCGATCCAGGCGGTAGGCTTCACCGGTTCCCTCAAGGGCGGCCGCGCCCTGTGCGACATGGCCGCCGCGCGGCCCCAGCCGATCCCGGTATTCGCCGAGATGTCGAGCATCAACCCGGTGATCGTGTTGCCGCAAGCGTTGGAAAAGCGTGCCGACAGCGTCGCCCGCGATTTGACCGCCTCGGTGGTACAGGGCTGTGGTCAGTTCTGCACCAATCCCGGCCTGGTGATCGGCATCCGCTCGCCGCAATTCAGCGCCTTCACCCAACAAGTGGCCGCGCTGATCGGCGATCAGGCCCCGCAAACCATGCTCAACGCCGGCACGCTGCAAAGCTACGGCAAGGGCCTGCAGAAGTTGCTGGCTCACCCGGGCATCGAACATCTGGCCGGACGTGCGCAACAGGGCAACCAGGCCCAGCCGCAGTTGTTCAAGGCTGACGCCAGCTTGTTGATCAAAGGTGACGAGGCGCTGCAAGAAGAAGTGTTCGGCCCGACCACGGTGTTTGTCGAAGTGGCGGACCCAGCCGAGCTCACTGCCGCGCTGAACGGCCTGCACGGTCAGTTGACTGCAACCATGATCGGGGAGCCAGCGGATTTCGAGCAGTTCAGCGAATTGACTCCGTTGCTGGAGCAAAAAGTCGGTCGCATCCTGCTCAACGGTTATCCAACCGGCGTCGAGGTCTGCGACTCGATGGTCCATGGCGGGCCTTACCCGGCGACGTCCGATGCCCGTGGGACTTCGGTGGGTACGCTGGCGATCGATCGTTTCCTGCGCCCGGTGTGCTTCCAGAACTACCCCGACAGCCTGTTGCCCGAGCCTTTGAAAAACGCCAATCCGTTGGGCATCCAGCGATTGGTCGATGGGGTGCCGGGGCGCGAGGCGCTCTGATCGCAGTCAGGCAGTTGCATTGAAGTTCAATGGGCTGCCGCTATCGCGAGCGGGCTCGCTCCCACAGTGGATGGGTGGTGAATACAAGATGTGTGTTCGCTGCAAATCCAATTGTGGGAGCGAGCCTGCTCGCGATGGCGATCTGGCAGTTGACCGTGCTTTCGAACCTTTTGGCCCAAGGCCCACTCCCACATTGGGTTATCATGAGCACTTTCCCAACGACCGACTGATCGCCATGACTGCCTTGACCGACACCCTGCTGCACGCCCTCGAAACCTGCGACATGCTGATCATCGACGGGCTGCACGCATTCGATTTTTCCCTCGACGAACAAGACCAGTTGCACGTCGAGTGCATGAACGGTCGCACTCTCGAGCATTGGCGCTTCACGCCTGCGCAGATGGAGGCCGCGACGTTCGACGTGGTCAAGAAACACTGGATCATCACCAGCGATTCGGGCGACCACCACCTGGAGTGCGTGGAAGCGACCAGCGGCCACGACGATGAGGAAGACACACATGAGGATGCGTAGTTTCTGGCCCTTGTTGATGGCCGGCAGCGTGGGCGCCATGGGCGTCCAGGCAGAAACCGATGAGCGCCATCAACTGTTGGTGGGTTCCTATACCGCCGGCCAGAGTCAGGGCATCTACCGCCTGCAATTCGACAGCCGCAGCGGCCAGCTCGATGCCCAGCCGTTGCAAGTGATCAAGACCGACAACCCATCGTGGCTGACCCTTTCCAGGGACATGAGCCGGCTGTTCGTGGTAAATGAAAACGGGCCGGGGCAAAAAGACCCGGTGGGTAAGGTCAGCAGCTACGCCATTGACCCGAAGACCCATGAGCTGAGCCTGATCAGTCAGGTGCAGTCATTGGGCAACGAACCGACTCATTCGAGCCTCAGTGGCGATGGTCGACATTTGCTGGTCAGCAACTATTCGGTGGTGGAAGACCCGGGAGGCACCCTGGCGGTGTTGCCGGTGGGAACCGACGGTAAGCTGTCGCCGGTGGTGCAACTGAGCAGCCATCAACCGAGTCGGATCAATCCCGAGCGGCAGATGTCCGCCCATGTGCACTCGGCCGTGTCTTCGCCCGATGGCAAGTATGTGTTCGCCAGCGACCTGGGGGCGGACAAGGTGTTCATCTACCGCTACGACCCCAAGGCCAACCCCGAACTGCCACTGACCGCCGCCGATCCAGCCTTCGTGCAGTTGCCGCCCGGCAGCGGCCCGCGTCATCTGCTGTTCAGCGCCGACGGCAAGCATGCGTGGCTGACCATGGAAATGAGCGCCCAGGTGGCGGTGTTCGATTATCAGGACGGGCGTTTGACCCAGCGGCAACTGGTCGACCTGGCAGCGGGCAAACCACAGCCCGGTAGGGCGGCGGCAGCGCTGCATGCCTCCAAGGATGGCAAGTTCCTGTACGTCAGCAATCGTGGCACCACCAACGAAGTGCTGGTGTTCGCCATCGACCCGACTGCCGGCACGCTGACAGAGCTTCAGCGCCGCTCTGTGGAGGGGGATCATCCGCGGGAATTCAGCCTCGATCCGAGCGGGAAATTCCTGCTGATCGCCAATCAGAAGAGCAACCAGATCGTGGTTCTCGAGCGTGACTCCAAGACCGGTCTGCTGGGTAAAACCGTGCAAAAGCTGGCGATGGATGCGCCGAGCGACTTGAAGTTCATGCTCCCTCAGTAAAGCGCAGGCCCCGATTTTCGGGGCCTGCGTCGCTGTATCAACAAGACTGATATTCGCTAGTGTTGCAAAGCATTTCAAAGCGAGACGCCTCGGCGCGTAAGTTTGCTTCACGGCCCAACCGGGCAGGCAAGCCAACTCATCCGAGGACTACCGACATGAATCTGAATCTCTTCTCCGTGATCGCTGCTTCCGCTATCTCCGCCACCGTAGCGCTGCCAGCCAGTGCCAACATTGAAATCAGCGACAAGAAAAATCGCACCCAGAGCTATACCGAAAAATACCTGCAACAGAGCGCCAACTTCTACGCCGCCCTGGACCACAAGACCCAACACTGAACCGCGCTGAAGACTGAAGCCTGCGATCTTTTCATCTTTGAAAAAGAGAAAAAATCGCAGGCTTTGCCTGCTCCTACGAAAAACCCGCTGTAATATCACATGGCCATGTGTTTAAATTTGACGCTAGTAAATTGACTCCTTCTCCAACAAGAGATCGACACTATGGCGATGCGTCTGGCAATGATGCTGCTGTTTCTCTATTCCACCCCCATTGTTTCGGCCGCCCAGCCGACCCCCGGCGAGCCGGACGCTGCTCGTGAGCGATTATTGAGCCTGCTTAGGGACTGATCTGTTTGGATTAGTAATCAATAAAACTGATAGACACTATGCGTATTTGTCGCTACTAAAATCGGTTTAGTTGATTGATTCTGTGGGCACTGAAACATGCCCACGGAGAACCCCATGGCCAGCGCAATCCTATCTTCTGCCAGACACGGCGCGTACATCGCTATCGGCCTTTACGTGGCGATGGTGTTGGTGGTCAGCCTCGGTGCCCAATACCAAGGCTCTGTCGAAACCTCTCTCCAGGCCGCCCGGCCTTCTGTTCATTATGGTCCCCCGGTTGCCCGCGCGGCGCTCGAGCATGGCGCCGCAAAAGGGGCGGTCGGCGCATGAACAGAAGCAAGTTTTGGGTGATCGCATTCCTGGCGTTCATCACCAATGGTTTTTCATTGCTGGGTCTGGGGCAAGCCTCGGCGGGATCTCTGGCGCGGACCATCGAGTGCAACCACAACATCGCGCACAACATCCTGACCGCCAAGGCTTTGGGGGCGTTGGTGGGGAATCCGCCGGTCAAGCCCAGGGTTGCCGTCTTCGGGCCTTTTCAGATCGATTGTGCAGTGGTGCGCATGTGCAGCGTGGCTGCCTGAAGCAAGCCACAAAAGCTGTTCACCGGGTGGGTGATTGCTTGGCCATGATCGCCACGAAAAACTCGGAATCCAGCAAGCCTTGCAACCAACGCTGTAGGCGAGGGTAGGGCGCTGCGGCAAACCATTCCCGGTCGACATGAGCAAACTGCCGTATGAACGGCATCAGTGCCACGTCAGCCAGGCTTTGGTAATCCGCCGTCAGAAATGCTCGGGTTTCAAGCAACGCTTCCAGCCTGCGCAAGAAGACCTCGCCCTCGGTCCGATAATGTTCCAATGGATACTCGGGATGGCGCTCGGGGTATTTGTAGCGGTTCAGATGAAGCTTGAAGACCTGGTCGTTTTCCTCGATCAACGCGGCCGTCAACGCCTGGCCTTCGAGGTCGCCAAGCAATCTCCAATTATCCGGATCATGCTGCGCCAGAGCCCAGTGCATGATCTCCAGGCTTTCATCAATCACCTTGCCATCGACCTGCAGCACCGGCACCGTACCCTTGCTGGAAAGCGCCAGCATTTCGGGCGGCTTGGCCTTGAGGCTGACTTCGACAATGTTCAAATCGACCGCGCTGTAGCGCAACGCCATGCGCGCTCGCATCGCGTAGGGACAACGCCGGAACGAGTAGAGCGTGGCGCGGCTCATTTCACCTCCACGGTACTCAAGCCATTCCCTTGACGACGAACCTGGATCTGCACCGGGATCCGCTCATGCATTTCCTGCACGTGGGAAATCACCGCAACCTTGCGTCCCTGGGCTTGCAAACCGTCGAGAGCATCCATGGCCAGTTGCAGCGATTCGGGGTCCAGGCTGCCAAAGCCTTCGTCAATGAACAGCGATTCGATTTTCAGCGTGCTGGAAGCCATCGAGGCCAGGCCCAGCGCCAAGGCCAGGGAAACGAGGAAGGTTTCACCGCCGGACAACGAATGCACCGAGCGCAGCTCATCGCCCATCTCTGTGTCCATCACCAGAAGCCCCAACATGCTGCCACCGCGTTTGAGCCGGTAGCGGCGCACCAGTTGTCGTAGCTGCACGTTGGCGTGATGCACCAGCAAATCGAGGTTGTACGCCTGCGCCAGCTTGCGGAAGCGGTCGCCGGTGGCCGAACCGATCAGCGCATCGAGCCGTGCCCAGCGCTGGTACTCGGTATAAGCCTGTTCGATCTGCTGGGCCAGGGCCTGGTTGGCGTTCTGCCTGCGCTGGTCCTCGGCCTGTTCGGCGCGTAGTTCGGCGCAGCGCTGCTCGCTGGCGGTAAATTGGGTCTGAAGTTCGGTGAGGGCCTGGGCCAGTTGTTCAGATTCCAGGTTGCCGTTGTGCTGGGCCTGATGCTGTTGCAGCCGCTGCTCGCGTTCAGTAAGCAACACGCGGGCTTGCTCAATGGCTTTTTCGCTGTTGAGCAGTTGCTGACGCAGTTGGCCGACACTTTGCTCGTCCAGGTCAAGCAAGGCGGCCAGAGAGGCATCATCCAGTTCCGGGTGGCTGGCGCGCCATTGTGCGATGCTGGCGGCCAGGGCCGTGTGTTCAGTGTCCAGCGCTTGGGCCTGTTCCTGGCGGGCCTTGAGTTCGGCGGCCAGTTCCACCCGGTTGTGGCGTAGCGCTTGCAGTTGTTGATTGGCCGCTGTTTCGGCGCTGTGGGCCTGTTCCAGGGCTTGGTCGAGTTGCTGCTGCCACTGTTCGGCGCTGGTGTGTTCGCCCAGCAATTGCTTGAGCCGCTGCTGGCAGGCCTGCTGTTGTTCCGTCAGGGCGCTCAGTTGCCGTTGCGCCAACTCCAACTGCTGGAGGCGGGTTTGCTGGCGATCCTGCTCTTTCTCCAGGGTCTGCTGACGCTGAAGCTGTTCGCTGAGTTCGTCGCGTTGCTGTTCCAGGTGCGCCAGGCGTTGAGCGATCTGCTGGTCAAGCTGCATGAAGGTCGCGGCCGGCTCGGTGCGCAGGGCCTGTAGTGTGTCTGCCGGCAACAACGTACTGAAGTGGCTCAGTTCCTCGTCCAGGCGCTGGCGATCCCGGGCCAGCTCCTGCTGTTGGTTGTTCAGGTGCAGTGATGCCTGCTGATGCGCAGTTTCAGCCTCGCGCAAGTGCTGCGCCAGGCGCGCGGCGTCCTGTTGCAGCGTCAGCAGGGCGGCCTGGCGTTGTTCGTCCTGACTGATACGCAGGTTGAGCTGACTGCTTTGCTGGTCCAGCCAGGCGTCGCGTTTGGCCGCATCCTGGGCCAGCAGTTGCACCGAGAGCGGATGGCTTTCAAGGGCGGGCGCCAGACTTTGATGCTGGCTGGCGAGCTGTTCCTGTTGCTGCTTGAGTTCTTTGAGCTGGGCGATGACGCCGCTGTATTGCGCGCGCAGGTCGATGACTTTTTCATGGAGCGACTCGACGGCTTTGCGTGCATTGGCCTCTTCGGTTTCATCAAAACGCCCCAGGCTTTGCAGCAAGGCTTCGGGCTGATGGTAAGGATGCTCGACGCTGCCACACACCGGGCATGGCTGGTCATCCTTGAGCTGTTCACGCAATTGTTCGACGCTTTCGCTGCGGGCCAGGCGCTGACGCTCCAGCAGTTGGCGGGTGACGCTCAGGGTCTGTTCGGCAATCGCCAGTTCGGCCTTGGCTTCGCTGCCTTCGCGTACCAATCGGTCGCGTTCCTGCAACGCCTGTTGCTGGCGCTGTTCAAGCTCGGCACCTCGCTTGTCCAGCTCTTGCTGGCTGGCCCAGAGCCGCGTCAGATCCTCGAATGCACGCAGTTGCTTGCGATTGTCTTGCAGCAGATTAGCGAGCAACTGGATCTGCTCGGCCACCGCTTGCGGTTCGGCGTCGGCTTCCTTGTAGAGCACTTCGAGGTTTTGCCGGTGGGTTGCCAGGTGCTCGGCGGCGTGGGCGGCATTTTGCTCCAGGGTGGCGAGTTCAACCTGACCTTGGTTCAGGCGATTGCCAATCAGCATCAGCTGTTGGAGGCGATCACGATAGGCCTGCCAGGCGTCGCTCAACGGCGCCAGGTGAGTGCTTTGTTCAAGCTCCCCGGCGATTCGCTGCAAGCGCTCGGCCACCTGTTTTTGCTGCTCAAGCAGCGTGTCGATGGTGCGCTGGCCTTCGCTACAGGCGTGTTGTGCCTGCTCCTGGCGTTCGGCGCTTTGGCGAGCCTCCTTGTCGAGGCGGGCGAGGGTGCCTTGTTCTTCAAAGGCCTGGCGCAGCAAGGGGGCGCTGTCGGTGCTTTGTTGTCGGGCTGCGGTCAGCGCCAGTTGCGCAACGCCCAGGCCTTTCTCCAGCTCGGCCTGGCGTTCATGCAGATCGATCTGTTGCTGGGTGAGCTGCTGAACCTGTACCGCCAGGGGTTCGAGCTGCCGGGTCAGTTCCGTCTGGCGGATGAACTGATGCCGTTGCGGCGCGAGTTGTTCCAGGCGGGTCAGCTTCAGGCGTTCGTCGGCCAGGGCGTCCCAGTCAGTTTGGGCCTGTTGCAGTTGCTCGGCGGCGCTGGCCCGTTGCTCTTGCAACTGGCGCAGTTCCTTGAGCCAGGTGTGTTGCTGCTCCAGTTGCTTGAGTTGCGCCTGTTGGGTCTTGAGCTGTTGCTGGGCTTCGTTGAAGCGCTGGTCCAGTTCGGCGCGGGCCTCTGGGGCCAGTGGTGTGACGCCGGTGGCCTGGTCCTGCAATTGCTTGTGGGACTCTTTGGCTTGCTTGGCCTTGTCGAAGGCGCGCCGGCCCAATCGGGTATACAGGGCCGTATCAGTGAGCTTTTCCAGCAGCTCGCTGCGGTCGTTGTCGTCGGCCTTGAGGAATGCACTGAACTCGCTCTGGGCCAGCAACACGGCACGAGTGAACTGTTCAAAGTTCAATCCCAGGGCGGCTTCGAGCTGGGCCTTGTATTCGCCTTTCTGACTCGCCAGCAACTGATCGTTGTCCAGATCCCGCAGGCTCTGGCGGCTGGCTTGCAGCTTGCCACCGGCCTTTTCCCGGGCGCGATTGGCTTCCCAGCGCGCCCGGTAGCGACGGCCGTCGATGCCGCGAAAATCCACTTCGGCGTAACCATCGCCAGTACCACGGCGCAACAGCGTACGCGGATCGCCCGTAGCGATTTCGCCGTCGGCGTCCGGCACCTTGGCGTCGCGCCCGGTGTTGTTGAGGCGCGGCACGGCGCCGAACAGCGCCAGGCACAACGCGTCGAGCAGGGTGCTTTTACCGGCGCCTGTGGGGCCGGTGATGGCGAACAGGCCTGCACTGGCAAGCGGTTCGGCGGTGAAGTCTATTTCGAAGGGCCCGGCCAGGGACGCGAGGTTCTTGAGACGGATCGCGAGAATTTTCATGGCTGCTCGCCCTCCATCTGCACGTCTTGCAACAGCACGGCAAAATCCTTGAGGGTCTGTTCGTCCACTTCGTTGCCGTAGGTGTCTTGCCAGGCGCGGCTGAACAATTCCTGCGGGCTCAACTGATCCAGTTCCACCAACGCGGCGCCGTCATCGACGTTTGTGCTGCCGCCGTTGCCGGCGTATTCGGCGGCGATCCGCACCAGGCGCACGGCTTTGCCTTGCAGGGCGGTTTCCACTTGATGGCGCAGGTCAGGCTGCGGCTCATCGAGGCGCACCCGCACCTCCAGCCAGGGCTGGCGCTGGACATCGGCCAACAGGTCGATGTCCGGCAGGTCCTTGAGTTGCACCAGAATATCGGCCAGGGGTGCCGGGCCCAGGCGCTGCAGATTGACGGCCCGGGGAATCAGCCGTGGCTCGACTTTGACCAGGGTTTCGCCTTCCAGGGTGATATCGAGAATCTGATGCTGATAACCGATTTCCGAAAATGACAATGGAATCGGCGAGCCGCTGTAGCGGATGCGCTCTTCGCCGTTGACCTTTTGTGGTTTGTGCAAATGGCCGAGGGCGACGTAGCTGATGCTCGGGCCGAACAGGCTGGCGGGCAGGGCCTCGGCGTTGCCAATGATCAGGCTGCGCTCGGAATCCTCGGACACCGAGCCGCCGGCCATGTGAGCGTGGCTGATGGCGATCAGCGCCTGGCCCTTCTTGCGTTTGTCGTTGGCGGCGGCGATCAGCCATTCATGGACCTGACCGATGCCCCGCAGGTAATCGTCACCCAGTTGTGCGCCGGTCACCTCGGCAGGCCGCAGGAATGGCAGGGCCAGGCACCAGGCCTTGACCTTGCCCTTGGCGTCGGGCAACGGCAGCAGCAAGCGCTCGACGTCCAATTGCCCGTCGTCCAGCCACAACACCCGGCCCAGGGCATGGGTGCGCAACCGACGCATCAGCGGCGCTGGCAGTTCGATGCGCGAACCGGAGTCGTGGTTGCCGGCGATCATCACAATGGTCAGGTTGGCGTTTTGTTCATGGGCACTGACGATGAAGTCGTACAGCCGCTCCTGGGCTTTGACCGGCGGGTTCACCGTGTCGAAGATATCCCCGGCAATCAGCAGCACGTCGGGCTTTTCACTGGTCAACTGACGCAGCAGCCAGTCAAGGAAACAGGCGTGTTCGAAGTCGCGTTCCTGACCGTGCAGGTTTTGCCCAAGGTGCCAGTCGGAGGTGTGGAACAGACGCAAGATGAACTCCAGAAAACAGATGATGGCCGCGGGAAGAGAGGCGGCTAAAAGATGGAGAGTTTACTGGGAAACAGAGGAGAGAAACCGGGCAACTTCTCCAAATGAGTTGGCACCACTCCTGTGGCTAGCCACAGAAGCGCTATGTCCCGCAAAGGGATCACTTGGGGTAGAGCGGTGGCAAGCCACTGTCGCCGGCCGGGTCCTGGAAGCCTTCCGCAGCGGGAATGGTACGAATGGCTCGCCACAGATCTTCGCCCTGCCAATATTGACCCGTTTCGCTGTAGAGCGCGCCGTTGAGGCCGTCCAGGGCGTCGGACAGTGGCACGAAGCGCGCAGCCATGTCGGCCAGGGTTTCCGGTTGCTGGCGAGCCCAGGCGTCCAGCGCCTGGCGTGTAGCGTGGGAGTCGTTGGCCAGGCAGGCACGCTTGAGGTCGTCCAGCAAGGTCCGCGGGCTCGGCCCGGCCTGGGTCGCGCGCAGGATGGCCGGCTGCGAACGGGCGCGCCACCACAGGCCCAAGCCCAGCAGCGTGGTGCAGGCCAGGATGAAAGTGCTCAATTGCCAATACCGCAAGGTGTCGCTGTCGACGATCGTCACAATCTGAGGTGTGCTTGTTGGCGTGTCCACCATCAGGCTCGGATTGTTCGCCACTTGCAGGGTCCGCGCTGGAAGGCTGGTGCGGTCCAGGTGGTCTTCCCGGGTGTTCCACCAAACCACTTCCACCGGCGGCAATTCAATGGTGCCGCTGCGGTTGGGCACCAGGGCCTCGCGGTCTTCACGGCTGCCCACCAAACCGCGCTCGCTGCTGCGACTGCTGAGTACCGGTTGGTCGGGGTAGCGCCGCAGGCCGCTGATTTCAGTGGCTGGCAGGGGCGGTAGCTGGGCGCTGGCCAGACCCTCGGCTTCCAGGGTCAGGCTGCGGGTCAGGGAGTCACCCACCTGGCTGTGGGTTGGTTCCGGGCTCCAGCTCTCGCTCAAGGAAAGGCTGCGCGCCGGCAGCCAGGGCACATCTGCCGGGTAGCTGGCGGGCTTGGGGTTGACGGTCAGGCGCAGTTGCTCGGAGCTGACCCGCATCAACTGGCCGGGCTTGGGCCCCGACGGCGCGGTTCCCTGGGCCACCGGCTCGACCAGGGTGGCGCTGAAGGTCTGGGCCGGGATCATCAGTTCGCCGCTGCGTTGGGGGTAGATGCCGTAGCGCAGTTCGATCACGCCGTGGCGTACGTTGTTGATGACCTTTTCGTAGGTGCGTGATTCGCCCAGTTGCTCGGTACGGGCATCGGGAATGTGCAGCGGTGTCAGGCTGCTGTCGTCGTACAGCGACACCGAATGGTAGATGCGCAAGGTCAGGATCGCCTGTGCCTGCACATAGACGTCGGTCTGGTCGAGGCTGGCCTCGATGAACACCGGGGCCAGTTTGCCCGGCTCATTGCGCGTTTCGCTTTCGATCACTTGCAGGGTGATCGGTTGGCTGGTCACTTCGCCCAATTGCAGGGGCGGAATGACCACGGTGCCACTTTGGCGCGGCAGCAGGGTGACGATCCAGCGGGTGGTGGCGCGATTCTCGCCATCAAGAGTCGTCAGTTGGTTGACCTGGCGGGTGCCGCGCACTTCGAACAGCGCCTGGAGCGGGCTCAGGTCGGGTTTGCCGAACAGTGTGGCGTCATTGGACTCCAGGGTCAGTTCCACGGTCTCCCCCGAATTCAGGCGCCCGCGATCCACACTGGCAGTCAACTGTACGGCCTGGGTTCCAGATGCCCAGAGCAGCAACACGAGGAGGTAGGCGGTGAAGCGGGTCATGGGGTTTTTCCCTGGGCCTGATGGCTTTGCTGTTCATACCAGAATTTACGTCTGAGCAGTTCGCCCGGATTATCCGGGATCTGGCGCAGCCATTGTTCCAGTGCCTGGCGCTGTTCTTCGTCGTTGCGCTGGCCGGCCGCGGGGCGCAGTGGTGGGGTCGTGGTCCGCTCATCAGGCAACTCGCTGCCCGGCACATCCTGGGCACCAGGCGGTTGCGCTGCCTGGGGGCCCTGGGATTGTTCCGGTGTCGCGGTCGCTTCGGAGGAGGGCTGTCCCGGCGCAGAAGTTTGTGCCTGGGCATTGGCGTTCGGTGCTTGCTCGGCGGGCCCTGGCTGCTCACTTTCACTGGGTTCAGGTTCGGCAGGTTTTGCTGTCTGCTCTTTGAGCAGGCTCTGCACCAGTGCTTTGTTGGTTTGGGCCGGACGCAGGTCCGGTTGCAACTCCAGCGCTTGCTCGTACGCATCCAGCGCGGCGTCCAGTTCGCCGCTTTTGGCCAGGGCGTTGCCGCGGTTGTAGTGGGCGCGGGCGTCGTTGCCCTCGGCAAAGCGGCGAGCGGCTTCGCTGTAGGCACCGGCTTCATACAGGGCCACACCTTGCCATTGGTGGTCCTCGAAGTGGACGGCAGCCTCGGCCGGACGCTTCTGCTTGAGCAGGTGCTGGCCTTGTTGATCGGGGCGCAGCCACAGGTCCTGGAGTTCGAAGGCATGACCGGTTTGCGGCACCATGAACACCCACGGCAGGCAGAACAGCCAGCCGCGCCGTCCGGCGCAGGCGGCCAGCAACAACAGCGGCAGGAGCAGCCAGTAGCCATGGTCCGCCCAGGTATCCAGGCGCAACGTCTGACCGTCGCTGCGCAAATGGCGAGGGCCGTCCAGCAGCCCCAGGCCACGCAGGTCGCTATCGTCCAGGCGCGCCGGGCGATAGCGGCCGTCCAGCTCATTGAGGAAGGACTTGAGGCTCGGGCTGTCCAGGCGCGGTACCAGAATCGCGCCCTGGGCATCCTTGAGGTAACTGCCATCTTCCTGGGTTACCGGGGCGCCTTCGCGTGTTCCGATGCCCAGCATCAGCAATTGCGTGGCAGATCCATCGAGGATCTGGCGGATATGCTCGCGTTCCTGTTCGTTCAACGATGAACCTATCAGCAGGATCCGACCGTGACCAAGTCCGCTCTGATCCAGCAGGGCCATGGCCTTGTTGACCGCCAGGTCGGCGCGATGGCCGTTCTGGGGCATGATCGAGGGGGTGAGTGCTTCCAGGAGGTTGGCGCTGGTGGACAGGTCGTCGGACAGCGGCACCAGCGTATGGGCACTGCCGGAATAGACGATGATTGCGGTCTGGGCGTCGCTGCGGCTATGAAGCAAGTCCAGCACCTTGCGCCGGGCTTGCTCCAGACGCGTGGGCGGGACGTCGGCGGCGAGCATTTGCGGAGTCAGTTCCAGCACCACCACCAGCGGATCGGCGGGTTTTTGGCTGGTCTGTTCGACCCGTGCCCAACTGGGGCCCAGCAGCGCAAGCACCACCAACAGCCAGCCCAGGCCAAGGGCAACCCACGGGAGTTTGCTTTCGCGGCCGTTGCCGCCACTGAGCAGCACGGCATGAAACGCCGGCGGCAGGATCATTTGCCAGCGGCCCACGCGTTTCTGCCGGTGCCACAGGTGCCACAGCAGCCACCCCAACAAAGGCAGCAGCAATAGGAACCAGGGACGCAACCAGTGTGGCCAGAGAGCGATCATCGGCGTTTCCCCAGACGCATGCGCTTGAGTCGCCGGCGCCACTCGGAATGTTCTGCCGGTTGGAACAATGGCTGGGTGAACAGACGCTGCAGAGGGTTGTCCGGCCAACGTTCCCGGGCTACCAGCAAAACGCTCAGCAGCAGCGCAACGGCCAGGGGCCATTGGTAAAGTGCCTGGGCGGGGCGCGCCTGGGTCGGCTGTTGGGTCACCGGTTCGAGCTGGTCGAGGGTGGTCTTGATCGCCAGCAACTGTTGGCCATCCTGGGCGCGGAAATACTGGCCGCCCGTGGCTTGGGCAATTTCCCTGAGTGTCGCTTCGTCGAGGTCCAGGCTCGGGTTGACCCCGACAAACCCTGCTGTGCCACTTTCTTCCGGATCGGCGCCAATGCCGATCGGGTAGATCTTCACGCCTTCTTCAGCGGCCAGCCGGGCGGCGGTCAGCGGGTCGATTTCCCCGCCGTTGTTGGCGCCATCGGTCACCAGGATCAGCACGCGGCTGTTTGCCGGACGTTGACGCAGGCGCTTGAGCGCCAGGCCGATGGCGTCGCCGATAGCGGTGTTCTTGCCGGCGATGCCGATGCGCGCTTCATCCAGCCAGAGCCGCACGGTGCGACGATCGAAGGTCAGCGGTGCCTGGAGGTAGGCCTGGCTGCCGAACAGGATCAGGCCGACCCGATCACCTTCGCGGCTTTCGAGAAAGTCTCCCAGTAGGTGCTGGACCAGCGCGAGGCGACTGATTTCCTCGTCTTGCCAGCGCATATCGGGAAAGTCCATGGACCCCGAGACATCCACCGCCACCAACAGGTCCCGGCCGCTGGCAGCGATGGGCAACGGCTCGCCCAACCATTGCGGGCGGGCAGCGGCAATCAGCAACAGCAGCCAGAGCAGGATGAAGGGTGCCTGCTGACGCCAGGTCGGCAGATTGCTTCGGGCCCGGCGCCCCACGAGACCTTCGAGGTCGCCCAGGAAACTGACCCTGAGGGCCGGCTCGCCACTGTCGGCCGCCGGCAGCACCAGGCGCATCAGCCAGGGCAGGGGCAACAGCGCGAAAATCCACGGCCAGGCGAACTCAAACATGTTTGCGAATCCAGATCTCGACGGCTTGGGTCAGGCCGGCAATGGCTTTGTCATCGAGCTTGCATTCGGGCTTGTAGGCGCCTTCCACCAGCACCATCCAGCGGGTCAGGCCTGCCGCCGGGCAGCGGTTATCCAGGAAAGCCAGCCATTTACGTCCGTTGAGGGTGTGGCTCTGGCTGTACGGGTAGTGGTTGCGACACAGGCGCTTGAGCAGCCCGTTGAGCTGTTGCAGCCAGGCGCCGGCAGGGGCGCCATCGTAGGGTTTGGGCAGTTGGGCGAGTTCCGCCAGCGCGGCCAGGCGCGCCGGGTCCAGGGGTTGCTCGGCGCGCACGGTGGAGCGCTTGGCGGGAAGGAACCGGCGCAATTGCCACAGTCCAAACCCCAGCAACGGCAACACCACCAGCAGCAGCCACCAGCCCGGCGCGGGAGGCCAGAAGCCGATGGGTGGTGGCGTGATCAGTGGTTGCAGTTGATCGAGACTGCTCATCGGCTTTTCCCCGACCGCTTGGGGTTCAGGTATTCGCGTAGCTGTTCGACCATGTCGCCCTGGGTACTCAGGGGCATGAGCAGAATCCGCAGCTTCTGGGCCAGCAATTCCCAGCGCTCCTGACGGGCCTCGGCCTGGGCGCGATAGGTCTGGCGCAGTTCGAAATTCAGGGTGTCGAGTTCCAACTGCGCGCCGCGCTGGGCGAAACGCAGCAATCCGGCGGCGGGCAGGGCGTGATCCAGCGGATCCGAAAGCGGCAACAGCAACAGGTCGCAATGGCGTGACAGCAGGCTCAACTGTTGTTCGGCGCTGTCGGACAGCGCGCGCTCATCGCAAATCACGATCACCAGGCTGCCAGGGCGCAATACTTCCCGGGCCCGGCGCAAGGCGTTGCCGAACGAATCGCGGTCCGCTTCGCCCTCGGTATGCAGCGATTGATTGACCCGCACCAGGCGGTTCAGCAGTTGCAGAAGGCTCTGTTTGCTGCGCCGGGGCTTGACCTCGTAATGGGTGTTATCTCCGAACACCAGCCCGCCGACCCGGTCGTTGTGCCCCAGGGCGGCCCAGCCGATCAGGCTGGCGGCCTGGGCCGCGAGCACCGACTTGAACATCAGCCCCGAGCCGAAGAACAGCCGATGGCTTTGCTCGATCATGATGAAGATCGGCCGCTCCCGCTCCTCATGAAACAGCTTGGTGTGAGGCTCCTGAGTACGAGCGGTCACGCGCCAGTCAATGGTGCGTACGTCGTCGCCGGCCTGATAGACCCGCACCTGATCGAAATCCACGCCGCGCCCGCGCAGTTTGGAGTGGTGCAGGCCGATCAGTGGGCTACGCTGGCCTGGCGTCGAGAACAACTGCACTTCACGCACGCGATGGCGCATCTCGATCAGCTCCGAAAGGCTGACGCGGATGCCCGGTACGGGCGCCAGTGGGTTGTTCATGGCTGGCTACTCAAGCGACGGCGACGACGTCGAGAATCCGCTGCACGACGCGGTCCTGGTCAATACCGGCAGCTTCGGCTTCGAACGACAGGATGATGCGATGGCGCAGCACGTCGAACAGCACGGCCTGGATGTCTTCGGGGCTGACGAAGTCGCGGCCGGCGAGCCAGGCGTGGGCACGGGCGCACCGGTCCAGGGCAATGGAGCCTCGCGGGCTGGCGCCGTAGGCGATCCATTCGGCCATTTCCGGGTCGAACTTGGCCGGCGTACGGGTGGCCATGACCAGTTGCACCAGGTATTCCTCCACGGCGTCGGCCATGTACAACCCGAGGATCTCCTTGCGAGCGGAGAAAATAGCCTGCTGGCTCACGCGGCGCTCGGGCTTGGTTTCGCCGTGCAGCGCTTCACCTCGGGCCTGCTGCAGAATACGACGCTCCACCGCGGCATCCGGGAAGCCGATCTTGACGTGCATCAGGAAGCGGTCGAGCTGGGCCTCGGGCAGCGGGTAGGTGCCTTCCTGCTCGATCGGGTTTTGCGTGGCCATCACCAAAAACAGGGGCGACAGCTCGTACGTGCTGCGCCCGACGCTGACCTGGCGCTCGGCCATTGCTTCGAGCAAGGCCGACTGGACCTTGGCCGGGGCACGGTTGATTTCGTCCGCCAGCACCAGGTTGTGGAAGATCGGCCCCTGCTGGAACACGAAACTGCCGGTTTCCGGGCGGTAGATTTCCGTGCCGGTAATGTCGGCGGGCAGCAGATCGGGGGTGAACTGAATACGATGGAACTGCGCTTCAATGCCCTCGGCCAGCTCTTTGATGGCCTTGGTCTTGGCCAGCCCCGGCGCGCCTTCCACCAGCATGTGGCCGTCAGCGAGCAGGGCGATGAGCAGACGCTCGATGAGTTTTTCCTGGCCGAGGATCTGCGTTGAAAGAAAGGTTCGCAGCGCCAGCAGCGCTTCACGATGTTCCATCGGTGACTGTTCCTGGAAAGGGTGGCCCAGGCGTTCGGATAACGTCGGGGCTGGGGGCGTTACTTTAATGCATGGCGGGGGGTGGCGACTAACGGGATTTTGTTTGGTGTGCGGATTTGTGATCGGTTTGGATTCATTGTGGGATCTGAGGTGAACACCGACTCTATGAACACCCCTGATCGGCTCCCGCAGGGACTGGCGTTTAGATCTATTCCTGTATGCCTGCTAGTGCCGTGTCCTGAAAGTCATTGAGCAACAATTTGATTGCCGGTCTGTCGGCCAGCTCCTGCCAACACCCGTCGTCAACAATCGCGCCGTCGCGCAGGACGATGACCCGATCAAAGCGCTGTAGATGCTCGAAATCATGAGTGACACAAATTAGCCCGCGTTCTGCGAAGGTATCGAACAGCAAGTCCCATAGGGAGTCGGTCAACCCGGGCTCGATTGATGCACTGGGTTCATCGAACAAATTGAATCGCCCAGGCCTGTTGATCAGACGCAGCAGTGACAGACGCTTGGCTTCACCGCCAGAAATATTCGATGCGTGTTCACTGATGTTCCGTTCACAGACAATGTCCTGTAGCTGCAGTCGTCGTATTGCCTGGTCGAGGTGAGGCGACGCTTTAACGCCAAACAGAACGGACCTTTCAAAGAGACCTTCGAGAAAACAGGGCTGCTGAGGGCAGTACCTCAATGCACTCAAGTGGGCGCGAGGATTCAGTTGCGAAACGGGAGTTGCGTCGATGCTCAACTGATTTCGCGTTTCTTGATCAAGACCAGCGAGAACTTCCAACAAGGTGGATTTGCCCGCACCGCTCTGGCCGATGATCGCCACGGATTGACCTTGAGTAAATCTCAGGCTTTGCGTGATCGACAAGCGAACGTCGCCATTTTCGGTCAGTACGCACGGATCCAGAATCAGTGTCGATGCCCCTCGAAAATTGACTTCCGATTGCCGATTGCCATGGTCAAAATTTGGGAGCAAAAGCAGGCTTTGAAGTCGACGCTGATCGGCAAGAAACTGATCCAGCACACGATAGCCCTCCGTTAACGCGGCGATATTGAGTAAGTAACTGCCGGCGATGGAAAAAATGGCCACCAGTTGTCCGACACTGATACTGGGCTGGTTCGACAGTTGATCAACAACCCCCCATCCCAGTAATCCGCCCGTGGAGAGGCTGACGAACAGAATCTTGGCAGCGCTCAAGAAACCACCCGAGGTTGCCGCGGTCACCGCAGTATTGGCATAGCATTTGAAGGCCTCATTCAACGGCTGTGTGGCGGTTGACTCGGCGTTTTCCAGCTTTATTGCTTTGCCTGCATTGAGCGTGTTGTATAGGTGGGCGCTCAATTCATCTTCCTGCTCGTTGACAGCGTCAATGTGCTTCCTGCGCCATCTGATAATTTTGTGGCTGACAATCAGGTAGATAAATCCTAGACCCGTCATGCTCACAAAAACTTCAATGCCACCCATGTAAAAAAAAGCGCCGCCAACGATCAAGAACTCCAGGCACAGCGGCAGTCCGACGGTAACAAAAAACGTCAATAGTTGTTCGTGAGCGGTAATTCCACGCTCCACCGACTTTATGAAGTGACCGATTCGCCATGAATTGAACCGGGCAAATTCCTTGCGCATAAGGTTTGCCAGCCATTCAATAGATGCGGCCATGATAATTTGCTGGACAAGCTTGGATAGGAAATGGATCTGTAGCGGGCTGATAATTGCCTGCACGCACCCAGCGAGCACAAGGCCTGCCGTAAGAGTGAGCATTAGGTTGACGGTTGCATGTTTCTCGCCGTACAGGGTGTCGACGATTGCCCCCAGGAGCAAAGGTGGGGCGAGTGCGATGAGCTTGAGCACCAGGATTGTTGCAATGGTGGATGCCAGAAGAGTCGTATGTTTTTTGCAGGCAGTTCTAATGAGCGTTTGCATAGGATGCATACGACCGTCCGTTATTGTTTTATGGGTGGCTGGTTTCAACTGCTGAGTAATACATGCTGAGGTACAACGAGTTGCCCATTTCTAATGATGTTGAAGCGTTCAAGTCCAGGGATGTAAGCCTGGGTAACGATGCTGTTGTTTGGGAAGCGCGCTACAGTTCTATAGAATATTTTTTTGTCGGACTTCGATGTGGCTTTGTGCAGCGTGTCTAATTGTGTCGGGACAGTTTCATTGTAGTCGTGTGGTGGGCATTCAAGCTCAGGAAGGTTCAGGTCCCTAACAGGTGCCAAGTCGATTAAATTTTTAAGGATTTTTGAGTGCGACAATAACTTGACAGTTTTTCTGTCCATGGAATCTTCAAAGACATCATATAGACTCTCGGATTGGAGTTGTTCAGTCACCGCTCTCTGAATGGCGGTGCAAATGTCCATCGAACAGCCTGAGCCAATAGCTGAGAGAGGCTGGTCTCCAGGGCCGGCTTTGGGAAAGGCAACGGCAAAGTAAACAGATAAGACATCTTTGATAATGATGATCTGCAGTTTATTGGCGGGTTCTAAGGCGGAAGGGTCGTTGAGGAGCGCCTTGTTAAGCAAGCTCGTCGACGGTTTGTATAGGTCCATCTTGGGGCCGATTCCGCATATCGCCATGAAAAAAAGAGATAAGACATGTCGTTCGATTATTTCCTGAATGCCATGCAATAAAGCTTCATTTTCGGTGCAGCCAAAAGCAATGCCTGAGTTGGATGAGTAACGTGCCAAGAATTGCATGGTAGAACGCGTGTCGTTGGAGTTGCTTCGGGCAGCAGCAGGGCAGAGTAGAGCGCTTGGAGCAATCAGGTGTTCTTTTTTATCCAGCGATGTGAGAGTGAAGCAGTCTATTGGTTCGTCGCTGTATGGCAGGCGGGTGAAGAAACCGTCGTATTTAGCTGCTTTCTGACTGGCAATACTGTCGGTGCTGTGCCATGTCGACTCATGATTAGGGGCTAGAAAAGAGCTGGCATGCTCGATGGTTTCTGCCAGCGCACCTATAAGTGCGTCCGGCCCTTTACCCGCACCTGACTCAATAAAATGATTGTCACTATCAAAAAGCTCCGCCGTTGCCACTAGCCTGGAGGGTGTCGTATAGCGGGCCTCGGCTCTAAAACCGAGCGTGTGCAGGGTGGACATGATATTGAATAGAGCTTCGGTAGATGTTAGTTCGCGTTCTGGCATAGAAACCTCTAGGTTTAGGCGCCGAAAGGTGGAAACCTTTCGGCGCCTGTTCACAGGCACTTAATCGATCAATGATTTCAGTTGATCAGAGATGCAAAAAAGTTGGCTTCGGTTGTCAGAAGCCCTTTGGAAAAGCCCATTGCCTGCGGCAGAACATCAAAGGTGTTGATTTCAGAACGCTTCCTACCCATGTCATATACTCCTTTATTGATTATTCAGTGTCGCTTAGCGATCACCTAACTTGCGCGTTTTTGTGCAAGTGCATAATTAATAACACTGGGCTTTTGGATGGGCTAGGATGCAACTTCCGATGCTGGTGTAGGCCTGTTCTTGGCGATCGGTAGGACGTGCCTGAGGGAAGGTGGTTTTTTGTTGAAGTTTGCTTTTCTGGGCTATCTACTCAATGGGTTGAGTGGTTTATTCATCCCGGGATGAAGTGCCGCTAGAGTAATTGAGCAAGATTCAAAGGAGGGGTGTTGCCAGTCGGCTATCCAGTACTGGCAGAACCGGTGGCGAGGGGAGAGATTCCCTCGCCAAAAAGCTGCGCTTGGCTTCATTCTCGTGGACGAACGAATCAACCCTCCCACGCCTCCGGATTCACCAGATTCACCGGTCGCTCTCCCGCCAACGCCATCAGGAGATTATCCACCGCACAGCGCGCCATTGCCTCCCGTGTCTCGTGGGTGGCCGAACCCATGTGCGGCGTTGCCACTACGTTATCCATTTGTAATAACGGTGAGTCCGCACTCAGGGGTTCGCGCTCGAACACATCCAGCCCCGCGCCACGGATCTGTCCGTTGCGCAGGGCGTCGATCAGAGCGGCTTCGTCCACCACCTTGCCTCGGGAGATATTGATGAAGATGCTTTCGGGACGCATCTGCGCGAACGCTTGTGCACCGATCAGCCCTTGGGTTTCTGCCGTCAGAGGCAAAGTCAGACAAATGAAATCCGCCTGTCGCAACAGCGTCTCGAGGTTGCAATAACGGGCCCCGAAACGTTGCTCGACCGCGGGCTTGGGCGAATGGCTGTGGTAGAGCACCGGCATGCCGAAACCGAAATGCCCGCGCTGGGCCAAGGCTTCGCCGATGCGGCCCATGCCTATTATGCCGAGGGTCTTGCCATGGACATCGGTGCCGAAATGTTTGGAGCCGATGCTCTGTTGCCACTGGCCTGAGCGGATCAGGTTGGCCAACTCCACCACGCGCCGAGCCGTTGCCAGGATCAGTGCAAAACCGGTGTCCGCGGTGGTTTCGGTCAGCACGTCCGGGGTATTGGTGAGCAGGATGCGGCGTTCGGTCAGATAGTCGATGTCGTAGTTGTCGACCCCCACCGAGACGCTGGCGATGGCTTGCAGGTTCGGCGCTGAGTCCAGTAGTGGCGCATCCAGTTTCAGGCTGGCCCCCAACAGGCCATGGGCGCCAGGCAAGGCGTCGCGCAATTGGGCCAGGCCTGGCGCATCGAGGTGCTCGATGAGGGTGACCTGGGCCTGAGCTTGCAGACGGTCCATCAGTTGCGCCGAGAGCGCTTTGTACAACACTACGTGCTTTTTCATGGAGGGCTCGATTCAGGACTGTGCGGACGCCGGGTGTGGCGTCGCGGTTTGAGACACGGCGCGGTCGCTGGCGCCGGGCTTGAGGGCCAGGGTCAGTACCACCGACAACAGCAAGGCGCCACTCATTAGTAGAAAGGACATACCGGGAGAGCCGGTGGTGCCGTTGAGATAGCCCACCAGGTACGAGCCGCCGAACGAACCCAACGCGCCCATGCTGTTGATCAGTGCCATGGCACCGCCGGCGACGTTGGCCGGCAGGATCTCTGGAACGATGGCAAAAAACGGCCCGTACGGCGCGTACATGCAAGCCCCGGCAACCACCAACAAACTGTAGGACCACCAGAAATGCTCAGGCCCCAGCAAATAGGAGGCGTAAAACGCTACGGACGCGATCAGCAGCGGCGGCCAGACGAAACGTTTGCGCTTCTGCGCCTTGTCCGACGCCCAGGACACGACCAGCATGGCGACTACTGCCGCCAGGTATGGCAACGACGACAGCCAACCGGCCTCGACAATGCTCATTTGCAGGCCAGCCTTGAGGATTGACGGCAGCCACAGCACGAACCCGTAGACCCCAATGCTCCAGCAGAAAAATTGCAGTGCCAGGATGATGACTTTGGGTGAGCGGAAGGCTTCGGCATAGTTTTTCACGGCCTTGATACCGACCTGTTCAGCCGCCAGTGCGCTTTCCAGGTCTTGTTTTTCCTGGTTGCTGAGCCACTTGGCCTGGGACGGACGATCATCAGCCAGGCGCCACCAGATAAAGGCCCAGAGCACCGCCGGCAGACCTTCGATGATGAACATCCAGCGCCAGTCGAATTGTTGCACCAGATAGCCGGACACCACGGACATCCACAGCATGGTGACCGGGTTACCAAGGATCAGGAAGGTGTTGGCACGTGAGCGTTCGGCCCGGGTGAACCAGTGGCAGAGATACACCAGCATGGCCGGCATCACCGCAGCTTCGACCACGCCGAGCATGAAGCGGATCACGATTAGCCAGTAAGCATTGGAGACCACGCCCGTCAGGGTCGCCAGCGAGCCCCAGAGGATCAGGCTGACAAAAATCAGCTTCTTCACACTGTGTCTCTGCGCGTAGATCGCCCCCGGTACCTGGAAGAAAAAGTAACCAAGGAAAAACAGTGCGCCCAGCAATGAGGACAGCCCCGGGGTGATCATCAGATCCTCGGCCATGCCCGAGGCGGCGGCGAAGCCGTAGTTGGCCCGGTCCAGGTAAGCCAGGCTGTAGGTGATGAAGACGATGGGCATGATGTACCACCAGCGGCGGGTGGCGAGGTTGAGCGTTTGCATGTCGTTGACTCCTGAGCTTGTTGTTTTTGTTGCAGCAGGTGTGTTTTGTGGTGGTTCTAATCGCGAGCAGGCTCGCTCCCGCATGAGGATGCGTCGACCCTGTGGGAGCGAGCCTGCTGGCGATTGGCATCATTAAATTCAGCCAGTAACTCAATGCGCGTCGGCAATCCCTCCATGTCTCCACGGCTCTGCACTGCGCGGCTACCAATCCAGTTGGCGCGCTGTACGGCTTCGGTGATGGCGCGGCCTTCGAGTAACGCACTGATCAGGCCGACCGCGAAGCCATCGCCGGCGCCCACGGTGTCCACCACCTGGGCCACCGGCACGCCGGCAACTACGCCCTGGCCTAGCTGAGTGCGGAAATAGGCGCCATCCGCGCCGAGCTTGATCACGACGATTTCGGCACCCAGGTCCAGATAGAACGCGGCGATGTCGGCCGGGTCGTCGAAACCAGTCAGCAAGCGACCTTCGCCGAGCCCCGGCATGACCCAGTGGGCGAGGGCGGCGTGGCGATTGATTTCGTGAATCATCATCGACTCGCTAGCCCACAGGCTCGGCCGCAGGTTGGGATCGAAGGACAGGCTGCGGCCGGCCTCGCGCATCCGCATCATTAATTCAGAGGACATCTCACGGGCCGTGACCGACAAGGCCGGGACGATGCCGGTGGCGTGCAAGTGGCGGGCTTCGAGCTGCGAGGGGGCGATGGTGTCGATCGACAGATGACTGGCCGCCGAGCCGCGACGGAAATATTCGACTTGTGGGTCGCTGCCATCGTCGCTACGGGATTTGAACTGGAACCCGGTGGGGTGGGCTGGATCGACCGTCACGTGGCGACAATCCAGGCCTTCGTTTTCCAGCGTCTGCACCACGAAGCGTCCTAGAGAGTCAGCACCCACCCGGCTCAGCCACGCCACTTTGAAGCCCAGTCGCGACAGACCGATGGCCACGTTACTGTCGGCCCCGGCGACGCGCTTGTGGAACTGCTCGACATTGGCCAGGTCACCGCGCTGGTCGGCCACCAGCATCGCCATGGTTTCGCCGAAAGACAACACATCGAACTCAGGCATGGGCTGGCTCCCGGCATGATTGGCCTAGGCGGGCAAGGGTGGCGACATGTCCCGCAGTCAACTGCAGCAAGTCATCGTCTTGCAGCGGATATTCGGCGGCGCGCATTACACCAGCGGGCATGTGTTTGAACAGTTGTTCCCACAGATGCAGGTCTGTCATCGCCGGAGGCACCGCGACCAGTTTGCCGTCGGCGCGCCGGGCCACGGACTTGCAATGCACATAAGCCACATACCGCCCAAGCTGTCGGGCGGCCACAGCGGCCGATTGGTCCTGCCATTGCCAGTTGCCAATGTCGAAGGTCATACCGATGGGCAGCGCTTGCTCCTCTGTCGCAGCAAAAAAACGCTGTAATGGTTCGATCCGCCCGCCTTGCAGGGTCTGGTCGTTTTCCACTAGCAATCGCACCGGGCTGGCGGCCAGCGCATCCGCCAGGGCTGGCAGATCATGGGAGTCGGTGAAATAGCCGAGAGAGACTTTCAGCCATGCCGAGCCAAACGCCTCGGCACGTCGCAAGGCAAGTGACAGGGCGGGATTGGGCTTGGGCTGGCCGGCGAGCCACAGTTCAAGTGGGGAGGAAAAAATACTTTGCAGTCCTTTGGCCAAGGCACTGGCGGCCAGTTTAGCGGGCTGTTCAGTGGTGAGCAGTTCTTCGCGCCATTCGATCCGTGAAGCGCCAGCGGCAGCCAGCAGATCGATGAAACTGCCTTGGCCCTGTTGCCGTACCAGATCGGCACCGTAGCTGGAAAGGCTGATGGAGACGGGTGGGTTGTGCATTGTTTTTATACCTCTGAAACCGGTTTCAGTTTTGTGCAAAAAAAGGTTGTGCTTGAGAGGGCCCTATCGCGAGCAGGCTCGCTCCCACAGGGGACTCCAGTGCGATGCAGATCCAGTGTGGGAGCGAGCCTGCTCGCGGTAGGGCTTCATCACCGACCATTTCCCCGCGTGGACCCACGCTCGATCAACCGCGCCGCAAAATCCAGGGTTCGCACCGGCCCGTTATCGCCACGCAAGCGCTTGAGCAAACATTCGAACGCGCTGGCGCCGATCTCGGCCGTCGGTTGGGCCAGGGCGGTTATGCCGCTGCCCACCAGCGGGTACCAATCCAGATCATCGAGGGCGATCAGGCCTACATCGTCGAACAAGTGGCAACCCAGTTCGCGCAGCACCGTCGTGGCGGCCAGGGCGGCAATGCCATTGGCGCAGAACAATGCTTTGGGGCTATGTCCCGGCGGGGCAAGAAAGTTCTTGATGCGCGTGGTCAACTGATCACAGGTTTCCACAACGGTGCCGGCCAGGGCAGGCCGCCGTTGAATGCCGGCCTTGAAACTCTCGACCCGTTCGATCCGCGAGCTGGTGCCGTCGAATGGTTCGGTCACCAGCAACAGATCGCGGTAGCCCCGCTGTTCGAGATGATCGAGCGCCATCTCGACGGCCGCCGGATTGTCCAGGCCCACCAGGTCGCTTTCCAGTCGATCGACCTTGCGATCGACCAGCACCAGGGGCATTTCACTGCGCAGTTCCAACAATTCATCACGGTGGTGGCCGAGGGTGTTAACAATCAGCCCTTCGATGTTATAGGCGCGCAACAAGGCCAGATGCTGGCGTTCCTGCTCATCGTCGCGGTCGGTGTTACACACCACCAGGCTGTAGCCGTGGCGACGGCAGGCTGTTTCCACGCCGTGCATCACGGCAATTGAATAAGGGTTGCGGATATCGGCCACCAGCATGCCGATCAGGCGTGTGCGTCCGCGCTTGAGGCCGCGGGCCATCTGATTTGGACGGTAGCCCAGTTCGCTGATCGCTTGCTCGATGCGTTGAGCGATGGCCTCGGAAAGCAGGGCGCGATCCTCGCCAATGAAGCGCGAGACGCTGGCCTTGGAGACCCCGGCGCGTTCGGCGACATCAAGCATGGTCACGCGGCTGCGCTGGGCGGCGGAGAAGGGGTTCATCAATTGAAACCTGCTTATTTTTGTTAGTGGCTTTGAAACCGGTTTCAGAAGACCTCAGAACCCAGCGGGTCGTCAAGAGCGACGCGACATAAGAACGACCGACGGTGGTTTACCTCAGCCCAGGAAAGCGCAGGTATCGTTCCTGACGAGTATCTGGTCCATGACGCGGACGGCAATCTTGTGCCGGCGCAGGAATAAGTTAGGCGGGGTGCCTCCAAGTTCCTTGTGGCGAGCAAGCATACTCGTCGCAGGGAGTCAGTCGCGCTTCAGGTTCAGAGCTGGCTGATATAAGTGCCCGTCCCCTTGAGGATGTTCTGCAACGTCAGTTCCACCTCCGCCAAATCCGCCGCATCGGTGTCGTGGGTAATCTCCAGCACATCATCCCCGTTCAGCACATCGGCGTCCGACGCGGCAATTTCGATTTTCAGCAGGGTCGGGCTGAGGGTCACCTTGACGCCTTCCAGTGTCGAAGGCTCACCCTCCAGGGCGATTTCCAGTTCGTCTTCGTCGGGGTAGCGGGTCATCAGGAACATTTCGCCCTGGGTGCTGTGGCAGCACAGCATGGCCATGTTGTCTTCTTCCTCGTCGCACGGGTTGGCGATCAGAAGGGCGGTGCTCATTTGCATGGTGGTGGCTCCTGGCTCGATGAGCCTTGCTGGGCGCAAATAAAGTGAATTTTGCCAGCCCGAACGACTTTCTGCTGGATTACTGCAGTCACACGCAGAATATGCGCGCAATTTCACAGCGCCAGGTGCCGTTTTGCTCGCCGGGCTGCTACGGTTGTTCGATGCAAACCGGCTGTTTAGCTTGCCGTTGACCGAATATGTCGCAGCGCTGCAAGCAGGCACATTGTCGCACTCGTTAAGCTGCACGGCGGATGTACACCTGCAAAGGGCACCACGAGGGCTTTTTGCAGGTGTCCATTACATGGAAATTACATGGAAAAGGATGTGACCTGCCGGTCTTGTCCAGCTTCACCCACCTGTCGTCCTGTTTCCTCTGCCCGAGAATCAGGAACAGGATGGCCGACAGCCCTGAAAAAGGGCTGCACGCGACGCTTCCATCAATAACAAGCCCAAGCGGAGTACCACAGATGGCGTTCTTCACCGCAGCCAGCAAAGCCGACTTCCAGCACCAACTGCAAGCGGCACTGGCGCAGCACATCAGTGAACAGGCACTGCCACAAGTGGCGCTGTTCGCTGAACAATTCTTCGGCATCATTTCCCTCGATGAACTTACCCAGCGCCGGTTGTCCGACCTCGCCGGCTGCACCCTGTCTGCCTGGCGCCTGCTTGAGCGCTTCGATCATGCGCAGCCGCAGGTCCGCGTCTACAACCCGGATTACGAACGCCACGGTTGGCAGTCGACCCATACGGCAGTGGAAGTGTTGCACCACGACCTGCCATTTCTGGTGGATTCGGTCCGCACCGAACTGAACCGTCGCGGTTACAGCATCCATACTCTGCAAACCACTGTGTTGAGCGTGCGTCGCGGCAACAAGGGCGAGTTGCTGGAGATCCTGCCCAAAGGCACCCAGGGCGATGGCATTCTCCAAGAATCCCTGATGTATCTTGAAATCGACCGCTGCGCCAACGCCGCCGAACTCAACGTCCTGAGCAAGGAACTTGAGCAGGTGCTGGGCGAAGTGCGCGTGGCGGTGGCTGATTTCGAGCCGATGAAAGCCAAGGTCCAGGATATTCTGTCCAGCCTGGACAACAGCGCCTATGCCATCGATGCCGACGAAAAAGGTGAAATCAAGAGTTTCCTGGAATGGCTGGTGGGTAACCACTTCACCTTCCTTGGCTATGAAGAGTTCGTGGTTCGTGATGACCCTGATGGCGGCCATATCGAATACGACGCCGATTCGTTCCTCGGCCTGACCAAACTGTTGCGTGCCGGCCTCACGGTCGATGACCTGCGCATTGAAGACTACGCCGTCAATTACCTGCGTGAACCGACCCCGCTGTCGTTCGCCAAGGCCGCACACCCGAGCCGTGTACACCGTCCGGCTTACCCGGACTACGTATCGATCCGTGAGATCGACGCCGATGGCAAGGTCATCAAGGAATGCCGCTTCATGGGCCTGTACACCTCGTCGGTGTATGGTGAAAGCGTGCGCGTCATCCCGTACATCCGTCGCAAGGTCGAGGAAATCGAACGTCGCTCGGGCTTCCAGGCCAAGGCGCACCTGGGCAAGGAACTGGCCCAGGTGGTCGAAGTGCTGCCCCGCGACGATCTGTTCCAGACCCCGGTGGACGAGCTGTTCAGCACCGTGATGTCCATCGTGCAGATTCAGGAACGCAACAAGATCCGCGTATTCCTGCGCAAAGACCCGTATGGCCGTTTCTGCTACTGCCTGGCCTACGTGCCGCGCGACATCTATTCCACCGAAGTGCGCCAGAAGATCCAGCAAGTGTTGATGGAGCGTCTGAAAGCCTCGGACTGCGAGTTCTGGACCTTCTTCTCCGAATCCGTGCTGGCCCGTGTACAGCTGATCCTGCGGGTAGACCCGAAGAACCGTCTCGACATCGACCCGGTCTTGCTGGAAAAAGAAGTGGTGCAGGCCTGCCGCAGCTGGAAGGACGACTACGCCAGTCTGGTGATCGAAAGCTTCGGCGAAGCCCATGGCACCAACGTGCTGTCCGATTTCCCGAAAGGCTTCCCGGCCGGCTACCGCGAGCGTTTTGCCGCGCACTCGGCCGTGGTCGACATGCAGCACCTGCTGAGCCTGAACGAAAAAAATCCGCTGGTCATGAGCTTCTACCAGCCGCTGGGCCAGGTGTCCGGCCAGCGCGAGCTGCACTGCAAGCTGTATCACGCCGACACGCCGCTGGCGCTGTCCGACGTCCTGCCGATCCTGGAAAACCTCGGCCTGCGCGTGCTGGGCGAGTTCCCGTACCGCCTGCGCCACACCAATGGCCGCGAGTTCTGGATTCATGATTTCGCGTTCACCGCCGCCGAAGGCCTGGACCTGGACATCCAACAGCTCAACGACACATTGCAGGACGCCTTCGTCCACATCGTGCGTGGCGATGCCGAGAACGATGCATTCAACCGCCTGGTGCTGACCGCCGGCCTGCCATGGCGCGACGTGGCGCTGCTGCGTGCCTACGCCCGTTACCTGAAGCAGATCCGCCTGGGCTTCGACCTGGGTTACATCGCCAGTACCCTGAACAACCACACCGACATCGCTCGTGAACTGACCCGGTTGTTCAAGACCCGCTTCTACCTGGCGCGCAAACTCAGCGGCGACGACCTGGAAGACAAGCAGTTGCGTCTGGAACAGGCGATCCTCACGGCACTGGACGACGTTCAGGTGCTCAACGAAGACCGCATCCTGCGTCGCTACCTGGACCTGATCAAGGCCACCCTGCGGACCAACTTCTACCAGACCGACGCCAACGGCCAGAACAAGTCCTACTTCAGCTTCAAGTTCAACCCGCACCTGATCCCGGAACTGCCGAAACCGGTGCCCAAGTTCGAGATCTTCGTGTATTCGCCTCGGGTCGAGGGCGTGCACCTGCGCTTCGGTAACGTTGCTCGCGGTGGCCTGCGCTGGTCTGACCGTGAAGAAGACTACCGCACCGAAGTGCTGGGTCTGGTCAAGGCCCAGCAAGTGAAGAACTCGGTAATCGTGCCAGTCGGCGCCAAGGGTGGTTTCCTGCCGCGACGCCTGCCGCTGGGCGGTGGCCGGGACGAGATCGCCGCCGAAGGCGTAGCGTGCTACCGCATCTTCATTTCCGGCTTGTTGGACATCACCGACAACCTCAAGGAAGGCGCACTGGTTCCGCCGACCAATGTCGTGCGTCATGACGACGATGACCCGTACCTGGTAGTGGCTGCGGACAAAGGCACTGCAACCTTCTCCGACATCGCCAACGGCATCGCCATCGACTACGGCTTCTGGCTCGGCGATGCGTTCGCTTCCGGCGGTTCAGCCGGCTACGACCACAAGAAAATGGGCATTACCGCCAAGGGCGCGTGGGTCGGCGTACAGCGTCACTTCCGTGAGCGCGGTATCAATGTCCAGGAAGACAGCATCACCGTGGTGGGCGTTGGCGACATGGCCGGCGACGTGTTCGGTAACGGTCTGTTGATGTCTGACAAGTTGCAACTGGTGGCAGCCTTCAACCACCTGCACATCTTCATCGACCCGAACCCGGAGCCTGCCAGCAGCTTCGCCGAGCGCAAGCGTCTGTTCGACCTGCCGCGTTCGGCCTGGACCGACTACGACACCAGCATCATGTCCGAAGGCGGCGGTATCTTCTCGCGTAGCGCCAAGAGCATCGCCATCTCGCCACAGATGAAAGAACGCTTCGACATCAAGGCCGACAAACTGACCCCGACCGAGCTGCTCAACGCCTTGCTCAAGGCGCCGGTGGATCTGTTGTGGAACGGCGGTATCGGCACTTACGTCAAGGCCAGCAGCGAAAGCCACGCCGATGTGGGCGACAAGGCCAACGATGCGCTGCGCGTGAACGGCAACGAACTGCGCTGCAAAGTGGTGGGCGAGGGTGGCAACCTGGGCATGACTCAACTGGGTCGTGTCGAGTTCGGCCTGCATGGCGGTGCCACCAACACCGACTTCATCGACAACGCCGGTGGTGTGGACTGCTCCGACCACGAAGTGAACATCAAGATCCTGCTCAACGAAGTGGTGCAGGCCGGCGACATGACCGAGAAGCAACGTAACCAGTTGCTTGGCAGCATGACCGACGAAGTCGGTGGCCTGGTGTTGGGCAACAACTACAAGCAGACCCAGGCCCTGTCCCTGGCGGCACGCCGCGCATTCGTGCGCATTGCCGAATACAAGCGCCTGATGAACGATCTGGAGGCGCGAGGCAAGCTGGATCGCGCCATCGAGTTCCTGCCGGCCGAAGAGCAACTGGCTGAACGCGTCGCGGCGGGCCAAGGCCTGACCCGTGCCGAACTGTCGGTGCTGATCTCCTACAGCAAGATCGACCTCAAGGAAGCGCTGCTCAACTCCCAGGTGCCGGATGACGACTACCTGACCCGTGACATGGAGACCGCGTTCCCGCCGACACTGGTGAGCAAGTTCTCCGAAGCCATGCGTCGCCATCGCCTCAAGCGCGAGATCGTCAGCACCCAGATCGCCAACGACCTGGTCAACCACATGGGCATCACCTTCGTTCAACGGCTCAAAGAGTCCACCGGCATGAGCCCGGCGAACGTGGCTGGCGCTTACGTGATCGTGCGGGACATCTTCCATCTCCCGCACTGGTTCCGTCAGATTGAAGCCCTGGATCACCAGGTGTCGGCTGACGTGCAACTGGAGCTGATGGACGAGCTGATGCGCCTGGGTCGTCGTGCGACGCGCTGGTTCCTGCGCAGCCGCCGCAACGAGCAGAACGCTGCCCGTGACGTTGCTCACTTCGGTCCGCACCTGGCGGCGCTGGGCCTCAAGCTCGACGAACTGCTGGAAGGCCCGACCCGCGAAGGCTGGCAGACCCGCTACCAGGCCTACGTAGCAGCCGGCGTGCCGGAACTGCTGGCACGCATGGTTGCAGGCACTACGCACCTGTACACCTTGCTGCCGATCATCGAGGCATCTGATGTCACCGGCCAGAACGCCGCCGATGTGGCCAAGGCCTACTTCGCGGTAGGCAGTGCCCTGGACATCACCTGGTACTTGCAACAGATCAGCGCGCTGCCGGTGGAAAACAACTGGCAGGCCCTGGCCCGTGAAGCGTTCCGCGATGACGTCGACTGGCAGCAACGGGCGATCACCATTTCGGTCCTGCAGCAGGGCGACGGCACCCAGGAGGTGGAAACACGCCTGGCGCTGTGGCTGGAGCAGCATCACGACATGGTCGAGCGCTGGCGCGCCATGCTGGTGGACATCCGTGCCGCCAGTGGCACGGACTACGCCATGTACGCGGTCGCCAACCGCGAACTGCTGGACCTGGCGTTGAGTGGTCAACCGGTCCTGCCGGCCAACTGATCCGGCGTTGAATGAAAAAGCCCCGCATTGAGAGATGCGGGGCTTTTTTGCGTTTGTAATACGCGATTGGTTGGAGCGCAGAGCCCCTGTGGGAGCGAGCCTGCTCGCGATGGCGTTTGACCCGCGACATTGATGTTGACTGACACCCAGCTATCGCGAGCAGGCTCGCTCCCACAGGGGGCTCAAAGGTGTTAGTTCTTCAGCGGAATCAACACCGCCTCATCCTTGCCCATCACCATGAACACCAACAGTTTCGCCGGCTCGGTCGAGCTGGCGTTTTTCGAAACCAGATGCTCGGAACCCGCGGCTTCGTACCAGAACTCCCCGGCCTTGTAGGTGGTCGCCGGCTCGCCTTTGACCTGGGAGGTGATGGCGCCTTCCAGCACATAGGCCATGGCCGTTCCTTCATGTTTGTGGGCGACGGACGACTGGCCGGGGGCGTAGTCGACGGTCAGCATCATGGCTTTTTTACCAGGCAGGTTCTTCAGCATCTTCTCCTGCAGCACGTTGACCTTTTCCGAGGGTGCGGTTTCGTGGGCATAGACCGGGGCCAGAGGCAGCAGGCTGAGGGTAGCGATCAGGCAGAGGGTTTTCATGGCAATGACCTTCGTGGGTTTGAGTGAGTTCGCGCTGTGGCAGCGATGGATTCACCCTAAGCCCCACGGAGGGGCAAACAAACGTCCAATCTTTCGGAAGGCGGGTAGACCAATGCCGCGATCCACTCCAAGACAAAGGTCAGCGGTTGAAGTCCACGCTTCGAGCCAGACGGTTGTCGATCAGGCCGATGAACCCTTGCACTTCAGGGCAGTTGAAATGGGCTTGCATCGCCGCTTCCGATTGCCAGCGGGCGCTGACGGTCCAGCGGTCACCGTCGTCCGGGCAACGGTCGACCATGTAGGCATCGCACCCCGGTTGTGCACGCAGGGTTTCGACGATTTGCTGCAACTGGCGGCCCAGTTCTTCCGAGCGCCCGGCGGCGGCTTGGACCTGTACGGTATTGATCACCTGGCGAGTCATGGTTCTGGCTCCTGAATCAAGTCGGACGGGATTGGCTCGACAATCAACGAGACCCCTGCAGGATAGGCCTGTATTTACGAGGCTAAAACAGCCAATGGGCGGATAAATGTCCAGTCCAATGGCTCAGGCGACCTGCTGCAAAATGTCCCGCAAACGGTCCAGGGCGGTGTCGATGTCGAGGATTTCGATGGCGCCAAAACCGAAAAACAGACCCGGTCGCACCGGGGCGTCGTTGAAAAAGCCGTCGAGACGGTACAGCCCGACTTCGGCTTTTTTCGCCAGTTCGATCACCAGTGCCAGATCGATGGGCACCTTGCACAGCACGGCCAGGTGGAAGCCTGCGGTGGTGGGAACCGCCTCGAACCAGGGCGACAGGTCCCCGGCCATGCGCGCCAGGATTCGCTCGCGGCGGCCGGCATACAGCGTGTGGCAGCGGCGGATGTGCTTGAGCAGGCAGCCCTCGGCGATGAACTTGGCCAGTGCCCACTGGGGCAGGGTGGAGGTGTGTTGATCGGTGAGGCGCTTGGCCAGGATCACCGCTTCGAGGATCGCCGGTGGCAGGATCGCGTAACCAAGGCGCAGCTCCGGCAACAGCGTTTTCGAGAAGGTGCCGACGTAGGCCACGATCCCGCGGTCGTCCATGCTTTGCAATGAGTCGGCCGGCCGGCCTTCGTAACGAAATTCGCTGTCGTAATCATCCTCGATGATGATTGCCCCCAACTCGTAGGCCCGCGCCAGCAAGGCCTCGCGGCGGGCCTGGCTCATGGGCATGCCCAAGGGGAACTGGTGGGACGGCGTCACATAAATCAGGCTTGTGCCGTCGGGAATGAGGTCTACCCGCATGCCCTGGTCATCCACCGGTATCCCGGCCACCGTGGCGCCGTGGGAGCCAAACAGCAGGCGTGCTGGCGGATAGCCTGGGTCCTCCATAGCCACCAGACTGCCCGACCGGGTCAAGACCCGCGAGATCAGATCCAGGGCCTGTTGTGCACCGTTGCACACCACCACGTCATCGTCCTGACAATTGACCCCGCGGGAAAACGCAATATGCCGGGCAATGGCATTGCGCAGCGCCGGCAAACCCTCGGGCTGGCTGTAGAAGCCCTTGGCGCTGGCGATCTGGCGCAAGGCGTGGGCGGTACAACGTCGCCAGTCGTCCAGGGGAAACTGGCCTTTGCCGGTGGCGCCGCCGATGAAGTCATAACGCAGCGCACCTTCAAGGGTGGGATGGCGCATCAGGTCCGGCATGTTGCGCCAGGTCTCGACGACATCGGCGCCGGCCAGCTCGCGGTGGCTTTGTTTGCGCACGATTGGGGCCGGGCGCGCATTGACATAGGTGCCCTTGCCAATGATGCCGGTGAGAAAGTTTTCGTAGGTCAGTTGGGCGTAGGTGTCGGACACGGTCTTGCGCGAGACGCCCAGCTGTTCAGCGAGCAAGCGGCTGGGCGGCAGTTGCGTGCCGGCGGCCAGGCGACCACTTTCGATGGCACTGCGCAGTTGTTGATACAACTGGCCCGCCAGGTCTTTGCGGCCGTTGATGACAACATGAAGTTCCATACCCGCGCGCTCCTGGGCGATTGTGTGGCGCTAGCCCGCAAAGGCGCAAGATTAACCGCATTGTGCGTATGCATAGAAGTTGCGTGGAGAAAATCGCGCTGATTGGTCTGCTATGAACTGGTCCGGTTTTTTTCGACACATTGGATCTGTCGCGCAGCGTGCTTACGGCCTACCGTGGAGATACCGATCAGCACGGAATTGCGCCATGAGCCAGCGTCTGGATTACTACAGTGCGTCCCCAGGGGCGATGAAAGCCATGATTGGCCTTGAGGCGCTAAGCAGTCGCCTGAGTATAGAACCGGGATTGCTGCATCTGATCAAGATCCGTGCCTCGCAGCTTAACGGCTGTGCGTTTTGCACCGACATGCATTCGGTGGATGCGCGTCGCCTGGGTGAGAGCGAGCGGCGCCTGTTCGCCGTGGCGGTGTGGCGCGACAGTGGCTTTTTCACCCCCCGCGAACGCGCCGCCCTGGCCTGGACCGAGGCGGTAACGCTGTTGGCCGAAAGCCAGGTGCCGGATGAGGTCTTTGCCCAGGCCCGCGCCGTGTTCAGCGAGGAGGAACTGGTCGACCTCACGCTGGCGATCAGCACCATCAACAGCTGGAACCGGCTGGCGGTGAGTTTCCGCCAGAGTCCCGGTTCCTGATGGTTGATCGATCTGCCTGCTCCCGTCAGGCCGTGAAGTCGCTGGCATGCAGCTCCTTGACCCCCACCAGTTCGAATTCGAACTCGGCGCTGGCGTCGGCATTTACACTGCCGTAGAGGATGCCATCGGCAAAGCGCAGTTGACCGGTGGCATCGGCGCTAAAGGCATTGCTGCCAATGAACGTGAAGGTGTCGATCTCGGCGGTCAGCGGATTGGCGTCCAACCCGGTGAAGTCCAGTTGGTCGAACTCGGTGCTCTTGAAGCCGCTGATGACATCGCGTAGCGCCCCGACGCCCATGTCCGACAGTGCTTCGAATGCGTATGTGTCTGCACCCGTACCGCCGCTCAGGCTGTCAGTGCCTGCGCCGCCGATCAACCGGTCATCGCCCGAGCCACCCACCAGCGTATCGTTGCCCGCCCCACCGTTGAGCACGTTGGCGCCGCTGTTACCCGTCAGGTTGTCGGCGTAGGCACTGCCGGTCAGGTTCTCGACATACTTGAAGGTGTCAAGGCCCGAACCCACGGTGTTCTGTTGCGCGGAGGTGGACAGGGTGGCCGTGACACCGGCCATGGCCCGTTCGAACGAGACCGTGTCATTGCCATCACGGCCGTCCAGCACGTTGTTGCCGGCCCCGGCAAACAGTATGTTGTCCAACGCATTACCGGTGCCATTGGCGGCGTCGGGGGTATCGATGTACAGGTTTTCGACGTTGTTGTTGAGGGTATAGGCCGTCAAGCTGCTGTGCACGCTGTCGATCCCGCCAGACACCGGGTTGCTGTTGGTCTCGATCACGGTATCGCCGGTGTTGTCGACATAGTAAGTGTCGTTGCCATCGCCCCCGCTCATGCTGTCGGCCCCGGCGGCGCCATCAAGCACGTTGTTGGCGGCGTTCCCGGTGATGAAATTGCGCCGTTCATTGCCGGTGCCGTTGATGTCCGATACGCCGGTGAGCACCAGATTCTCCAGGTTATCGCCCAACGTCCAACTGACCGAGGCCTGCACCGTGTCGATCTGTGCGGTCGAGGTGTTGCTTTCCACCACGCTGTCGAACGCGTTGTCGACCACATAGATGTCGTTGCCGTCGCCGCCGGTCAAGCTGTCGGCGCCCAGGTCTCCGTCCAGGGTGTCGTTGCCCGAGCTGCCCACCAGCGTATCTGCCTGGTCGGTACCGGAAATCATCCCGCCTTCGTTCTGGGCATCATCGAATATGTCCTGCACGCTGTTGTTGTCATCAGGATTGCCCTGGAAACCCAGGTCATCGGCGATGTAATCGGCCAGGCGCTGGCCGACGATTTCCGCCGATTCCTCGTGCAAGTGCCAGACGTCGTCGGGATACACCAGTGGGTCGACTTCGTAGCGCAAGGGCAGATCGGTGTAGTCCACGGCCAGTTTCACGTCCGCGCGCTCGGCGGCGATGGCCTCCTGGGTGGCGCGGACATAACCGACACCTTCGACAATGTCGGCGATCTTCTCTTCCGAATAGCCACGGGCACGCGCCGCGTCCTGTTGGTAGTGCCCGGTCTCCATCAGGTACACGTTGAAACTGCCGAACTGGGCGTGCAGGTAATCAAACACGGCCAGCGTTGCGGTCTTGTAGGCCGCCGCTGCAGCTTCCTTGTCGGAGGCACGGGCGATCTCCTGGGCCGCTTCCTCGCCTTGGCCCCAAACAATGCCCATGGTGACGTTGTCGATGGCCCTGAGCTCGGCAAGCTGATCCTGCAACAACGCCACGGCGCGCAACAGCGCAGGCCCCGGTTGGTTGGTGTCGGTCAGCCACCAGCACAACTTGAGCTCCTCGGCGCCCAGGGTCGACAGGCCATTGACCGTACTGCCACCCACCGCGATGTCGATGCCATTGCCGTCGGCATCCTCGAACTGACTGCGTACGTCATAAGAGGTGTACTTGTTCAGGTCATTGACCAGCATCGACGTACCGGACTGATCATCGTCCTCAGTCATGCGCAGCAGGCGCGCATTGGACTGGCCGAGGGTCGGCAGGTAGAGGATGTCCTGCTGGGCGCGCTCGCCGAACACGAAGTCATCGGCGGTCAGGGTGTTGAGGTAGTTACCGCTGAGGGCGATTTCGAAGCGATTGCCGTCGGCGTCCGCTTCGCTGGATTTGATGTAGGTCTTGTCGCCGGCCGAGTTGAGGGTCATGTACAGCGTGCCGTTGCTGCCATTGCCGAGGCCGAGATAGCCCAGGCCGGAGACATCGATCTTGTCGACACCCACGGTGAAGTCATAGATCGTGTCCGTGGCCGTGACCCCGCCGGTGTCGTAGTCGCGATAGCTGTCGAGCACGTTGGTGTAGCGGAAGGTGTCGGCACCGTCGCCACCGTACAACGAGTCGCGACCGGCGCCACCATCGACAATGTCCGCGCCAGTGCCGGCCCTGATCGTGTCGTTGCCGCCCAGGCCGAGGATCAAGTCCGCGCCCGCGGTGCCAGTGAGGGATTCGGCGTTGTTGGTTCCGGTGATGGTATTGTCCGGCGCATCGGCCACTGCCAGGGCGAAGCTGTCGCTCACCGAGGCACCTGACGGATCGGTGGCCTTGACCAGTACGTTGTAGTTGCCTGCCGCCGTGCTGGTGGGTGTGCCAGCGAAAGTCAGATTGCTGGCATTGAAGCTCAGCCAGGCGGGCAGGGCGCTGCCATCGGCCAAGGTGGCGGTGTAGGTCAGCACATCCTGATTGGCGTCGCTGAAGCTGTCGGAGGTCACGGTGTAGGTGAACGGCGTACTTTCGGTGGCGTTCTGGTCGAGCAGGGGGATAACCACCACGGGCGCCACATTGCTGGGGGTGTTCTCGTCGGCGAAGACGAAATGACTGGCGGTCAGGCTGCTGACCAGGTTACCCGCCAACGACACTTCGAAACGGTTGCCGTTGGCATCGACCGTGAGGTCTTTGAGGTAGGTGCGGTTGGTCGAGCTGCTGTAGGTCACCTGCAGTGTGCCGCCCTGGCCATTGCCCAGTCCGGTGTAGCCGAGGGCCGATACATCGATCTTGTCGGCGGCCACGTCGAAATCGAGGATCTGGTCACTGGCGCTGGTGGAACTGGTGCGGTAGCTGTCGAGTTTGGAGGTATAGCGAAACACGTCGGCACCCGCGCCGCCGGTGAGTTTGTCCACGCCAGTGCCGCCCACCAGAATGTCGTTGCCAGCCCCGCCATTGAGGGTGTCGTTACCGGCGCCGCCATACAGTTGTTCGTTGGCCGCGGTACCGGTCAACGTGTCGTTGTTCGGCGTGCCATTGATCACGATGGGCGCGGCGGGCACGTCCTGCACCGCCAGGGTGAAGCTGTCGCTGACGGTGGCGTTGCTGCCGTCGGTCGCCGTGACCTGTATGGAATACGTGCCTGATGCTGTATCGGTTGGCGTGCCGCTGAATGTGCGGCTGGCGGCATCGAACACCAGCCAGCCGGGCAGGGCGCTGCCGTTGGCGAGGGTGGCTGTATAGCTGAGGCTGTCGTTGTCCGGGTCGGTAAAACTGGTGGCTGGCACCACGTAGCTGAACGGAGTGTTTTCGGTCGCATTCTGATCCAGCAACGGCGTGGCCAACACCGGTGCCTGATTGGTGGGCGAGGCGGTGGCGAAGACAAAATTGGCGCTGGTCAATGTGTCGAGGTAGTTACCCTCCAGCGCCACTTCGAAGCGGTTGCCATTGGCGTCAGCGGTCAGGGATTTGATGTAGGTCTTGGTCCCGGCGCTGTTGAGTACCACGTACACGGTGTCGTTCTTGCCGTCGCCAAGGCCGGTGAAGCCCATGGCCGACAGATCGATCTTGTCGGCGCTGACATCGAAATCGGTGATCACATCGCCCAGGTTGACGCCGCCGGTGTTGTAGTTGCGGTAGCTGTCCAGACGGTTGGAAAACACAAAGGTATCGGCCCCGGTGCCACCAGTGAGGGTGTCCATGCCGGCACCGCCGTCGAGTTTGTCGTCGCCCGCGCCACCACTGAGGCTGTCGTTGCCCGCCAGACCCAGCAGGGTGTCGGCCGAGTCACTGCCGATCAGCGAGTCACTGCCACTGGTGCCGGTGACCACCCGATTGAAGATGAAGTTGCTGGCGGTCAGGGTACTGGTCAGGTTGCCCGACAGAATCAGCTCGAAGCGATTGCCGCTGGCGTCGGCATCGTAATCCTTGATGTAGGTGCGGTCGCTGCTGGCGCTGTAGCTGATCTGCAATGTGCCGCCACGGCCATTGCCCAGGCCGGTGAAGCCCAGGCCCGCGAGGTCAATCTTGTCCTGGGTAACGTCGAAATCAGTGATGGTGTCGTCGAAGCTGGTGGTGGCGTTGCGGTAACTGTCGGACTGGCTGGCGAAGCGGAACGTATCGGCGCCGGTGCCGCCAGTCAGTCTGTCGATGCCCGCGCCACCCACCAGGATGTCGTCACCCGCGCCGCCATTGATGGTGTCATTGCCGGCACCGCCGTAGAAAATCTCGTTGGCGGCGCTGCCCAGCAAGGTGTCGTTGCCGGCGGTACCTTGCACGGTGGTCACCGGTACCGTGGCGCTGACATAGCTGCCGTCGCCATAGACCAGCGTCGCGCCCTTACTGGTGTGACTGATGGTGTTGGCGATGATCGCATTGCGGTCGGTGCCGTCTTCGTTGCGTTCGGCAACGCCGTAGGTCGACAGGTCGCTGCCGCTGATGATGTTGCCCTGGATCAGGTTGTCGCTGCCGTTGAAGTAGCGACCGGACACGCCCAGGGTGTCGTCGTAGGACTGGATGATGATTTCCGGTACCGGATTGCCCAGGGAGTTGTTGTTGAGGGTGTTGTCGATGACTTCAACGTGGTTGCTGCCGTAGATGCGGATCCCGGCGCTGGCGTTGTCGTGGATGTCGACGCCGCTGACGGTGACGTCGCTGGACAGCTTGATCAGTACGCCTTCGCCGCCGTTGCCATACACCTCGCCGCCGGTGATGGTGATGTTGCTGGGGGAGGGGATGTCCTCGCTGCCGCGCTGCACCACGATACCGTTGCCGCCGTTGTTGTAGGCAACGTTATTGGTGAGGGTGAAGTCGTGGGTGCTGGTGACGACGTTGAAACCGTGGCGGTCATTGTCGTAGGCGACGTTGTTTTCAAAGGTGCTGTCACTGAGGAAGTCAGCAACAAAACCGTCCAGGCCGTTGCCGTGGGACACGCTGTTCTTGATGACCATGTTGACGGTCTGCTCGTGGGGGTCGAAGCCGTACCCGGAGCAATCCTTGATCTCGACGCTGTCGAGGGTGACGTTGGAGTCGTAGCCTTCTTCGCCGGGAATGTAGCCGTTGAACCAGCCGTCGATCTTGCCTGTGGTGTTGTCGCGATTGCCGTCGATGGTGAGATGGCTGACGCCGAAATCGTGGGTTTCTTCACCGTAGGCCGAGCGGATGATGCCGGTGATCTTGGTGTCGGAGCCGTCGGCCACCTTGACGGTGGTTTCGCCCATGCCGTCGCCGTACAAATAGACGTTGCTCTTGAGCATCAGGCAACCGTCGGAGGGTTCCTCGCCGGCCGAAACGATGTAAGTCCCGGTCGGCATGTACACCTGCCCGCCGCCTGCGGCAGCCGCCGCATCAATGGCACTTTGTATTGCCGCCGTGTCGTCGGTGATGCCATCTCCTTTGGCGCCAAAATTTTGTACGTTGAAAATCATGAGCTTATCTCCGTATCGGGCTGGAACCACGGTAGAAGCCAATATTCCATCGGCGGCCACCGTGTTATGACCCGCAGGAGCGCAAAAGTTGTGACCGCATATCGGCAAAGCGTCAAAAAAACGAACGAGCTGATCAACGGTCGGAACGACTTCAACAACAGGTAACGTTCTGTTGACGCTTTTGGGTTCACACAACCCTTGTGGAAGCGAGCCTGCTCGCGATAGCGGTGTGTCAGTCGATGGGATGCAAGCCGAACCGACGCTATCGCGAGCAGGCTCGCTCCCACAGGTGCTGTATCGGGTTTCCTTGATTGGCATCAACCCCCAATCCGAAGCCGCGGGATAACCTCGACTAAACCATCGCCCGATGATTCAGGGGCGACCGAGGAGCCCATGAGCTATCCGCTATTCCTGACATTGCACCTGTTTGCCGCGCTGGTTTTCATTGGCACGGTGTTCTTCGAGGTGCTGTTCCTGGAGAGCATCCGCAAACAGCTGCCCGCCAAAGTCATGGTGCTGCTGGAACAGGGCATCAGCCGGCGTGCCCGGCAGTTGATGCCCTGGGTGTTGCTGACGCTGTTCGGTGCCGGCGCTGCCATGGTCTGGCTGCGGTACTGGCCGACGCTTTCCGCGCCATGGGAGTCTTCTTTCGGGTTGCTGCTGGGCCTGAAAATAGCCTTGGCGGGCAGCGTACTCGGGCATTTCCTCTGGGCCATGTGGCTGTTCAGAAGCGCCCGCATGAACGCCCGTTACGTGCAGATCATCCATACCAGCGTGTTCATTCATCTGCTGGCAATCGTGCTGTTGGCCAAGGGGATGTTTTACCTGACCTGGTGAGCGGTTGCGGGACGTATGCAAGGCGCTTGATACAGGTCAAGGCGACCCATCGGGACAAGTCCGACACTGTGCCTGCGCAGCCATTCGGAGATTGTCATGTTCGACCTGTTCCACACCCCCGGTGATCGAGCCCCGCGCCGTACCCCGGCGGTGGCTGATGTCGATTGCCCGGTCGGTACGCGCAAATTCCATACGGGGGTTGGCTCGCTCGATCTGCTTCGGGAGTTGCGCGACAGCCGCCATAAACGGCGGCCGCTGTCCCTGGCGGTGCATCTGCCTTCGCGCTTGCGTTTGTCATCGTGTTCGCCCCTGGCGAGCGTGTGCCGGTGTGGCGAGATCGAGGGCTATCTGCAACACCTGACCTATGAAATCGGATTGGTCGGTTGTCACTTGGGCGCAGGGCGTCGGGTCGAGGCGTTCTGCCTGACTGGCGGTACGCCGGTGATCGCCCATTTGCAGCGGCTGATGGATGACCTGCGCAAACGTTTCGAGTTCTGTGAATACGACAGCGCCGAACACAGCATCGAGGTCGACCTGCATCACACCGACTGGTCCACCATGGGGCTGATTCGCGACCAAGGGTTCACCCACGTCAGCATCGGCGTGCCAGACATTGGCCTGGACAGCGATTTGTCCGTGGATTGCTATCAGAACCCGGCACCGATTCATTCGCTGATCGATGCCGCGCGAACCTTCGGTTTCCGTTCCATCAACATCGATCTCGGTTATGGCCATGCCTGGCAAACGCCCCACAGCTTCGCGCGCAAACTGGCCACGCTGATCGAACTGGAGCCCGACCGGCTGCATGTGTTCGACTACGCCCATGCGCCGTATCGTTATCGTTCGAAAAAACACCAAGCGGCGGATGCCTTCAGCAGCCAGGCCGATACAGACACCATGCGCCAAATCTGCTGCGAGCAACTGACCGGGGCGGGGTATCACTACATCGGGTTGGGGCAGTTCGTCAGGGCGGACGATGACCTGGCCGTCGCCCAAGAGCACGGACGCCTGCACCGCAATTGCCAGGGTTTCACTCGGCGCGGTTGCTGTGACCACTTGGGTTTCGGCCTGTCGGCCATCACCCAGATCGAACACTTGTACGTGCAGAACACCGATGACCTGCTGGAGTACTGCCAGCAGCTGGACGCCGGGCAGTTGCCTGTGTGTCGCGGCTGGCGCTGTGAAGCGCAGGACCTGCTCAGGGCCGCAGTGACCGAGCAACTTGCCTGCGACCTGGAGCTGGATATCCCGGCCATGGAAGCGCGTTTCGGCGTGGTGTTGCGCGATTATTTCGCGTCCATCTGGCCGCAGCTGGAGGTATTGCGCAGCCAGGGTTTGATCGAATTGACCAGCCGTTTTATTGGCATCTTGCCCGCCGGGCGCCTGAGTGTGGATGCGATCTGCAATCTGTTCGATCCAGTTCCCGACGACGCAGGCACTTTGACCGGCCCCTTTGACAGGTTGACCCCATCATGAATGCTGTATCCGCTTTCAATCGCGCCCTGGTCGAGAAGTACGACCGTCCGGGGCCGCGCTACACCTCCTATCCGACGGCCCCGCAGTTCCATCAGGCCTTTGCCATGGATGAGTACCGCCAGGCCGCCGAGCTGAGCAACCAGGCCCCGGTGCCCAAACCCTTGTCGGTCTACATCCATATTCCGTTCTGCCAGAGCCTTTGCTACTACTGCGCGTGCAACAAAATCATTACTCGCAAGACTCATCGCGCCGCTGAATACCTGACTTACCTCAAGCGTGAGATCGGCCTGCAGGCGGCGTTGTTCGACCGTTCGCGCAAACTGACGCAACTGCACCTGGGCGGTGGCACGCCGACCTATCTGACCCATGAGCAACTGGCCGATCTGATGGAGTGCCTGCACCAGGCGTTCGACATGGACGACAGTGACGCCCATGAGTTTTCCATCGAGGTCGATCCGCGGACCATCGATGCCCAACAGATCCAGGGGCTGCGCCAGCTGGGGTTCAATCGCCTGAGCTTCGGCGTCCAGGATTTCGATGCCCAGGTGCAAGCCGCGGTCAATCGGGTGCAGAGCGAGGCCCAGGTCGTCGAGTTGGTGGAGGCGGCCCGGCTGGCGCGTTTCAAGTCCGTCAGTGTCGATCTGATCTACGGCTTGCCGCTGCAAACCATCGCCAGTTTCGATGTGACCCTGAGCAAGATCATCGCCCTGCGTCCCGACCGGATCGCCGCCTACAGCTATGCGCATCTGCCGCAACGGGTGCGGGCGCAACGGATGATCCGACCCGAAGACATGCCGCCGCCGGAGCGCAAGCTGGAGTTGCTGGAACTGACCATCAATCGTCTGACCGAAGCCGGTTATGTCTACATCGGCATGGACCATTTCGCCTTGCCGGACGACGAGTTGGTGCGCGCTCGGGTCCAGGGCACGCTGCAACGCAACTTCCAGGGGTATTCCACCCATGCCGATTGCGATTTGATCGGCCTGGGTGTGTCTTCGATCGGTAAGGTCGGTGACAGCTATGGTCAGAACGTCAAGGAGCTTTCTCAGTACTACGCTCGCCTGGATCAAGGCCTGCTGCCGGTGCAGCGCGGCTATCGCCTGAGCGACGATGACCGGTTGCGCCGCGAGGTCATCAGCGAGTTGATGTGCCATGGACGGATCGATTTCACCCGGGTCCAGATCAGTCACGGTGTGGGTTTCAACGAGTACTTTGCCGATGCCCTGGTCCGGCTTCAGGAACTGGTGCGCGACGGACTGCTGGAGATCCACCCCGACTCGCTGGTGCTGCTGCCCCAGGGGCAATTGATGATGCGCAACGTGGCCATGGCTTTCGACGCGTACTTGGGCGTCGACCAGACGGTCCAGTATTCGCGTACGGTTTGACGAGCGCTCCCGCTGGCTGCGCAGCCAGCGGGGATAACCCCCTCGCCGCAGGGCGTGCGCCAGGCAGGTTGCCCTTCAACCTCCAGGCTGCAGCACCCTGCCCAGAAAGGCCGCCGTTCGACTTTCCTGGCATTTCGCGACCTTCGCCGGAGCCCCGCATACCACGACTTTCCCGCCCTGGCTCCCAGCGCCCGGGCCGATGTCGATGACCCAATCACTCTGCGCCACCACGCGCATGTCATGCTCCACCACAACCACGCTGTGGCCTTCATCCACCAGGCGATTCAACTGCACCAGCAAGCGATCCACGTCCTGGGGATGCAAGCCGTTGGTTGGCTCATCCAGCACGTACAAAGTGGCGCCCCGGGCTTTGCGCTGCAGCTCGGTGGCCAGTTTGATGCGCTGGGCCTCGCCGCCGGACAGTTCCGTGGCCGGTTGGCCCAGGCGCAGATAACCCAGCCCGATATCCTGCAGCACTTGCAGTGAGCGCTTCGCCGACGCCTGCTCGGCAAACACCTCCAGTGCCTGATTCACGGTCAGTTGCAAAACCTGAGCGATGTTCAGCCCCTGCCAGTTCACTTCAAGGGTCTGGGGGTTGTAGCGATCTCCGTGGCACGTGGGGCAGGGTGCATACACGCTGGGCATGAACAACAGCTCGACGCTGACGAAGCCCTCGCCCTCGCAGGTTTCGCAACGGCCTTTGGCGACATTGAAGGAGAACTGTCCGGCATCGAAACCCAGTTCCTGCGCCTGAGGCGTGGCGGCGAACAATTTACGTACGTGATCGAACAGCCCGGTGTAGGTGGCGAGGTTGGAGCGCGGGGTGCGGCCGATGGGTTTCTGGTCCACCTGGACCAGCCGCTTGACCGACTCGAGTCCGGCGGTGACGTGGCCACCGCTGGTTTGCAGCGGTTCATCTTCCAGGCTTTGTTCGTCGGCTTCGGCGTTGTGGCTGGCCTGGCCCAGATGGCCACCCACCAGGTCCAGCAGGGCCTGGCTGACGAGGCTGGATTTACCCGAGCCGGAAATGCCGGTCACGGCGCTGAAGCAACCCAAGGGAAAGGCGGCGCTGAGGTTATCCAGATTGTTGCGGGTGATGCCTTCCAGGCGTAGCCAATCCTTGGGTGTTCGAGGCGTGCGCCCCGCAGCGCTGTCCTGGGCAAACAGGTAGGCGCGGGTGCGTGACTCCGGCACCTGCCGCAGGCCCGCGGGCGGGCCGCTGTAGAGGATTTTTCCGCCTTGTTCCCCCGCGTCGGGGCCGACGTCGATGAGCCAGTCGGCGCGGCGCATGGTGTCCAGGTCGTGTTCGACCACAAACACCGAATTACCCGAGGCCTTGAGGCGTTGCAGGGCTTGGAACAGCGCTTCGCTGTCGGCCGGGTGCAGGCCGGCGGAGGGTTCATCCAGCACATAGATCACGCCGAACAGCTGGGAGTTGAGCTGGGTTGCCAGGCGCAGGCGTTGCAGCTCGCCGGAAGACAGCGTCGGTGTGCTGCGCTCCAGGGCCAGGTAGCCGAGGCCCAGGTCGATCAAGGTGACGATGCGCTCCAGCAATTCAGCGGCGATGCGTTGGGCGGCCAGGCGTTTTTCCAGGGACAGATTGTGGGTGTGGCGTGCATCAGGCCCACCGGCGTGGGGATTTTCACCCCGGGCGGCGCGTTGCTCGCGGGCCTCGCGGGTTTGCTGGTGGGTGAGGGTTGTTCCCGGTTCCTCGGCTTGTGCCAGATAATCGGGGGCGGCAACGCCCTTGAGCACCTCGGCCAGTTCCAGCAACGGCAGGTGGGACAGTTCGGCGATGTCCAGGCCGGCAAAGGTCACCGTCAGTGCCTGGCGCTTGAGGCGTTTACCTTCGCACACCGGGCAAGGGCTGGCGCGCATGTATTGCGCCACGCGTTTGCGCATCTGGGCGCTTTGGGAGTGCATGAACGTGTGCAGCAGGTAGCGTCGGGCGCCGCTGAACGTGCCTTGATAGCTGGGCTCGAGTTTGCGCTTGAGGGCTGCGCGGGTCTGGGCCGGGGTGAGCCCGGCGTACACCGGGACAGTGGGGGTTTCTTCGGTGAAGAGAATCCAGTCACGCTGCTTTTTGGGCAGATCGCGCCAAGGAACGTCGACGTCATAACCCAGGGTTACCAGGATGTCTCGCAGGTTCTGGCCCTGCCAGGCCATGGGCCAGGCCGCCACGGCGCGTTCGCGGATGGTCAACGAAGGGTCCGGCACCATGGACGCTTCGGTCACTTCATAGACCCGGCCCAGGCCGTGGCACTGCTGGCAGGCGCCCTGAGGCGTGTTGGGCGAGAAATCCTCGGCGTACAGCATCGGTTGGTCGGCCGGGTAGCTACCCGCTCGGGAGTAGAGCATGCGGATCAGGCTCGACAAGGTGGTGACGCTGCCCACCGAGGATCGCGCGCTGGGCGTGCCGCGCTGCTGTTGCAAGGCCACCGCTGGCGGCAGACCTTCGATACTGTCCACGTCCGGCACGCCCACCTGGTCGATCAGGCGCCGGGCATAAGGCGCGACTGACTCGAAATAACGGCGCTGGGCTTCGGCATAAAGCGTGGAAAAGGCCAGCGACGACTTGCCCGACCCCGACACGCCAGTGAATACCACCAGGGCATCGCGAGGGATGTCGACGTCGACATTCTTGAGGTTGTGCTCGCGGGCGCCACGCACCCGGACGAAACCGGTGTCTTCAGGCAATGGCGAAGCGGAGGCGGGACCGGAGCGTGGGGGCATGGAGCGTTCCTTGTTTGCGTCTGTTCAACGCGTGGAGGCTTTCTGGCGAAACGGCGTCACTCGGAGAGTGGAACCTGAGTCACAGCACTGATATTTATGCGACCGGGTTCGTCGATTCTCGTGCAATAAAAATTTTCTCCGAAGCGAAGAGATGAGAAAAGCTTCGCAATTGTCATGGAAACGGACCCCGGATGCCTCGATCAAAGCTGTTCACTGCTCTGTTTGTTGCGCTGCTGTGGATGATAACCAGCGTGGCCCGCAGTGATAACCAGCGGCGTGTTCGCCATTTTCGCGTTCAGGATGGCGCCCCAGGCGTACCGTGTTTCCAATCTGCCGCGCCGATCAATCTTCCCCGGCCGCACCCGGCATCCCACCAGATGACCCGCAGCAAAGGCGCTTGCTGCGCGATCAGGATCGCTTGTGTCGGGTCGCTTTCAACGAAGTGCGTGCACCCCAATTGTACGCATGCCCGGGCTTTGTAGAGGGCAACCTGTTCTGGGCTGTCGTTGCACGAGCGGGTATCTCTCATGATCAGCGGTGTCCCGCTATGGCCGTGCTGGCTTAGCCAGGCTTGAGTACGAACGCGATCCATCTCCGGGCGCCCGGTGATAATCGCCTTCACCCGCCCCAGAGGTGGCAGTTGCTTGAAGGGCTCGAGGCGGTCGCGTTCGCCAAGCGCCGCACTCAAGTCCGCCGCATAACGTTGGAGCGGGATATCTGGAAGCAGTATTCCGTCGAGGTCGATGGCGTACACGTCGTAATCATGGTCATGGGCCATCCTGCCGGTACGCCCGCCACCGGTGTCGATCCAGCGATCGCGATAGGCGCAGGTAAGGGCTTGGCGCTCCCAAGGGAACTGCAAGAAATACCCTCGCCCGTCCAGCCCGTAATCGGGGCGTATACCGCTTAGGTCGTCAAAGCCGACAGTGAAAACCCTCACGATCAATCCCCTGCGCTGCAAGAATGCCAGGCAGTCCTTCAGGGTGTGCCCGGTGCCAGCGATGTCTTCACAGAGCAACACCTTGCTGCCTGGTGGAGGAAGGGGGATCGACGAGTCCCAAATCACGCTCCGATCGACCCGGTAATAGCGCAAAAAGGCCGGTTCAACGCCCGTGGCATGCGAGACCATCAGCGCTAAGGGGCCTCCACCTCGCAATATACCGATGATGCTACTGAACGCTTCTTCGAGAAGCGTAGGCTGTATCGACGCGACCAAGCGATCCATCTGCTCATACGAGATAGGCAGCACGGGTTTGAGCACGTGCGATTTCTGGACAGACACTGTTTTATCCGGTGATGAAAGCGAGTGTTCGGTGGGTGCTTGATGGCCCTACGGAGCCGTGACAGGGCTATGGGGTTGGCACAGGGTTCGATGTCCAGTCGTTTGACTCACCACCGTCGGCGTCTATTAAGGAAAGTCTGAAGGACAGATCGCGATACTCGCCCTTTGCTTTCAACCAACGGCAGCAGAGAACGGACGGCATCGCTGCGCAGGTAAAGCGAAGCCCAGGCCGCAATGCCCAACATCCCACTGATGATCTGCGAGGCGGAGCCCAATTCACCCAGGCGCAAATGGGTGCAAATGGCACCACCCAGGAATCCTGTCACCAGTATTGCGCCCAACACGGCGGTTCTCGGAATCATGTAGAGCACGGTGCAAACCAGGATGATGCTGCCAATGACAGAGGAGAGGTGATCGGGGAATCCGGTCAGCTCCATGTTTTTTGCGAGGACTTGGGGCGCGAAAATATTCACACCGGCGTCGGCAAGTAATGCCAACACCACCAGAGCGCCCAGGACTCTGCCCGTCCAGTGCGCGACGCTGGTTTTTTTCTGCATATCTGAAATCATGATTATGACCGTGGTAAAACTCATTGGGTGGGTTGACGCACACGCGTTAATTCAAGCAAGGCCCGGTTCTCCCGCAGGGTTCGGCGCAGCCCTCGGCGAGTGGCCGGCTCGAACACAGTCACCGGCGCCTGCTGACGCTCAAAGCTCGTAAGTGGTCCATATAGCCTCCACGGCCCGCTCACCGATCACGACGCACGGAGCCATCGTATTGCCGCTCGTGACATGCGGCATGATGGAGGCATCGGCAATGCGCAGGCCCTGGACTCCATAGACTCGCAGTTGACCATCGACCACGGACATCGCGTCCTGGCCCATTTTTGCCGTACCGCATTGGTGCCAGTAAGTAACGGCAGCGTTGCGAGCGTAATGTTCGAGCGATTGGGTGTTGAGTTTTCCAGGCAGGCTTTCACGTTTGACCAAGCCCTTGAAGGGCGCCTGCGCGCCCAGTTCCTGGACAAATCGGATGTTTTCCAGCGCGTTGCGCCGGTCGGTCGGATGCGACAGCGTGTTGGGTTCAATGATGGGGGCATCGGTCACATTCGGGCCGCTGAGCTTGACCCGGCCGCGACTTTCCGGATGGGCAAGGCCAGCGAACATTGTCCAGCCATGTGCGGGAACGCCGAGTGAGGCGTTCTCTGCGCTGGGCACTGGAAATTCAACTTGGCAGTGGAACATATCGGGGAGATGCAAAGCGCTTTCGCTGCTCCAGTAGAGCGTCGCCTCCGAGCCGCCGTAACCCACCGGCTGTGGAGCCGCGTATTCGAAAATAACGGCAAAGGACACGTGGTCCTGATGATTGGCGCCAACGCCGGGGAGATGCTGGACGAGCGGAATACCATGGCGCTGCAGTTCCTCCTCCGGCCCCACGCCTGATTGCATCAGGACCTTGGGGGTGTTGACCGCCCCCAACGAAAGAATGACTTCGTGATCGGCGTAAAAGCACTCGATCTGCCCATCTTTTATGGTTTGTACGCCGATGGCGCGTTGGTCCCTGAAGAGCACGCGACTGACAAGCGTATAAGTCAGGACCGTGAGGTTGGGCTGACCACAGCGTGGAGCGACGTAGGCGCGGTAAATGGAATTACGCCGGCCGTCCTTGACGATGAGGTCGTTCAAGGCTGCACCTCCGCGGCCTTCCATCATGGCGCCGTTCGGGTTCTCGAAAGCCGGTATACCCATGCCGGCAGCCGCACTGATCATGGCGTTGGCAATCGGTTGGGCGTCTCGCACAGGCGCGACATGAACCGGTCCGCCCTTGCCGCGACGCACCGGATCGCAGGTGCCCTGATAGTCTTCCACGCGTTGATAAATTTTCAGGACCGACGCGTAGTTCCACGCCGGGTCGCCACTGAGTGCGGCGAAGTCTTCCCAGTCGTTTTTATGGCCGCGGGCCCACAGCATGACATTGACGCTGGACCCGCCCCCCAAGCCGCGGCCCATATTCAATGGGATTTTCCGGTCGTTGAGATGAGGGTTCGCGGCGCCCACGAAGTTCCAGTCGCGCTCGGTGCCCAGGTTCAGCGGCCAATTCCCCGGTTCCAGCACGTGGGGGTGGTCATCGCTGCCTCCCGCCTCGATGAGCAACACTTCCACCTCGGGATTCTCGGCCAGTCGTCCGGCCACGACGGAGCCGGCGGTTCCCGCGCCACAGACGATGAAATCGAAATGGTGTTTATTCCGTGCGCAATTCATAGGCATGAGCGAGGTTCCTTGGTCGGGGTGGTATCGCTCGCCAGGTTCAAGCGTAGATCGAGGTGCAAAATCATTGCTGGGGAGAACATGCGGTGAATCTCGCTAGGGTATTGATAGGGGAAGCCGGGCACGATGACGGGTCAATCGACTGCCGTTTTGTTTGCTGGGCAATGAGTGACGGCAGGGGGGCAAAAGGTTCCAACGGATGTTTGCCGGCGGCTGGGTAGCAGGAGGCGAAGCTCAATCTCGCCAGATGTGATGACTGCTGCGAGGGAAGTGCGTTGCGTCCGAGCTTCCGCCAACCTGTCCTGAGACCGGTTGCAATCCATCCTGACGCAGCACTTCCCTCGATCCCGGCGCAGAAGAGGCCTGAAATTATTGGCTCTTCTGAACAGCCTGGATGATGACTTTTGCAACATCTGCCGGGCGTGACTGTTGCGGCACGTGGCTGGCGTCGATTTCGGTGACCTTGGCACCGATCTTCTTGGCGAAAGCTCGCTGCAGATCAGGCTGGATCATCCGGTCTTCCTTGGCCACGACGTACCAGGATGGCTTGCCTTTCCAGGCGGCGGCGCTGGTTTTGTCATCGAATGCCGAGGCGCGGATCGGCCCTTGCGTCGCGGCCATTACCGCGGTTTGCTCTGCGGAAAGATCCTGGGCAAAACCGGTGGCCATGCCCTCGGCAGTCATGTACAAGAAACCGTTTTTGTCGGCGGCGATGTCTTTCACGCCGGACGGAGCAGGGTAGTCCTTGCCCAGGTCTTTACTGGCTTGACCGGCATCCGGAGCGAACGCGGCGACGTACACCAGGCTGCGTACTTTCTTGTCGGTGCCAGCCTCGCTGATGACGGTACCGCCCCAGGAGTGGCCGACCAATACGACATCGTTCTCCTGGTTGTTCAGCACACGTTGCGTGGCGGCGACATCGTCAGCCAGCGAGGTCAGCGGGTTTTGTACCACGGTGACCTTGATGCCTTCCGCCTGCAGCAGCGGGACGACCTTGCCCCAATCGGATCCGTCGGCGAAAGCGCCATGGACGATGACGACAGAAGGTTGCTGCGCCGCGGCATGGACCGCGCCGCCGAACAATGAACAGGTCATGGCGAGTGTGAGGGCAAGGGCCTTGGGTTTGAACATGATGCGATCTCCTGTATGGGGTGAGCGCAGTTTCAGCAATACTCGGCGGCTGAGGTATCGGTCATTTATCCGAGGCCGTGAATAATGTTCAATCGAATGCCCGGAGGAAACGACATGTCGGCAGGTGGCGCGGCTGCGCGGGGACCGGTGGCTCACTTGGACCAGCCGCCTGATTGCGTCGAGCCCGGCACTCGGAGGAGTTCATTTCCTCAACTTGATTTCAATCAAGGGCCGCGCAGGGGAGTGGGTCCTACCATGATCGCCAAGATCCTGTCCTTAAGCCCTGGCGTTCATGACCCCTCCCTTTGTGATGCTGCACCCATCCCGCTTCTGGCTCCATGGGCTGCTCGTTCTCCTGCTGTTGATCGCAAGCCTCGCCCAGGCCAAGGACTACGGTGATATCCAGCAACAGCGCATCCACCAGGTCCTGAGCCCGGTCGATTCGATCTCCGAGCCCGACGGCCCCTTCAAGGTTCGCAAACTGTCCGCTGCCGGCAAGGTCGTCGGCTATGTGTTCCAGAGCTTGGATGTGGTGGACATTCCCGCTTATTCAGGCAAGCCCATCAACGTCCAGGTGATCCTCGATCCGGCCGGTGTGATCCTCGATGCTTTTGTGCTTGAGCACCACGAACCGATCCTGCTGATCGGCATTGCCGAAGAAAAACTCCACGCGTTCAGTGCCCGCTACAGCGGCATCAAGGTCAATCAACGGGTGGTGGTGGGGCATTCCAGCGACCCCAACGCGGTGACAGTGGATGCAATTGCCGGCGCCACCGTGACGGCGATGGTGGTCAATGAAGTCATCATGCGCGCCGCTCACGATGTCGCGGTTTCCCTGGAGCTGGTCAAGGGGGACGCGGGGTTGGCGGTGGCGCCGGCACGCGTGCGCGATGACCTCTACGAACCCGCCGACTGGAAAACCTTGACCGGCAACGGCGCGGTGCGTCGCCTGCACCTGACGCGCGGCCAGGCCGATGCTTCCTTCAAGGGGACCGAGGCCGAGGGTGTTGAAGCCGCCAGCGCCGAGCAAGCAGACGACACCTTCATCGACCTGTATGTCACCCACCTGAACCCGCCCACCATCGGTCGCAACCTGCTGGGCGAGGCGCAATACCGCACGTTGATGGCCGAACTCAAACCCGGCGAGCAGGCCATCGCCGTGATGGGCAGCGGTCGCTATTCCTTCAAGGGCTCGGGGTATGTGCGCGGCGGCATTTTCGATCGGGTACAGGTGCGTCAGTTCGGCGACGCCATCAGCTTTCGCGACCTGGACTTCCAGCGTCTGGACGACGTGGCGCCGACGGACATGCCGGAGTTCGACGAAATGGCGATTTTCATCGTCCGCGCCTCCCACCGTTTCGACCCGGGTTCGCCCTGGAGCCTGGAGCTGCTGGTGCGTCGTCAGACCGGACCTGTCAGTGGCATCTTCAGCAGCTTTGAACTGGCTTATCAATTGCCCGAGCCCTATCTGGAAAGGCCATTGCCAACGGCTGAACAACTGGCAGCTGCCGAAGAAGCCAGCCGACCGATGTGGTTGACCCTCTGGTACCAGAAAAGCCTCGAGATCAGCGTACTGGGCGTGGCCCTGCTGGTGCTCACGGCGATCCTGTTCCTGCAGGATGCGCTGGCCCGGCGCCCGAAGCTGTTGCACTGGGTCCGCCGTGGCTACCTGATGTTCACCGTGGTGTTTCTCGGTGGTTATGCATTGGCCCAGCTGTCGGTGGTCAATGTGCTGACCTTCGTTCATGCCCTGTTCGAAGGCTTTCGCTGGGAACTGTTCCTCACCGATCCGCTGATTTTCATCCTTTGGGTGTTCACCGCCGCCAGCATTCTGTTGTGGGGGCGCGGGGTGTTCTGCGGGTGGCTGTGTCCGTTCGGTGCGTTGCAAGAGTTGCTCAACGAGCTGGCGCGCAAGTTGAAAGTGCCGCAGTACGAGCTGCCGTTCGCCGTCCACGAGCGACTCTGGGCAATCAAATACATCATTTTGCTGGTGCTGTTCGGCGTCTCGCTGGAGTCGATGTCCAGCGCCGAACGGTTGGCCGAAGTGGAGCCCTTCAAGACCGCCATCACCCTCAGGTTCGACCGTCAGTGGTGGTTCGTGGCGTATGCGCTGGGTCTGCTGGTGGTCAACCTGTTCACCCGCAAAGTCTATTGCCGCTACATCTGCCCGTTGGGGGCCGCCCTGGCGATGCCGACCCGGCTGCGATTGTTCGACTGGCTCAAGCGCCGCAAGGAATGTGGCAACCCCTGCCAGCTGTGCGCCAAGGAATGCGAGATCCAGGCGATTCACCCCGATGGCCGGATCAACGCCAACGAATGTCACTACTGCCTCGATTGCCAGATGACCTGGCACAACGAAAACAAATGCCCGCCACTGATCAACAAGCGCAAAAAGCGCAGCAAGGCGAGCGCGACCGAGACGCAACTGATTCCCGTGGTGCAGGTGACCCCGGCGCCTTAAGACACCCGAATGTCCTGTCCCTTGACCCTTTCATTCTTCATGGAGCACACAGCATGAGCGATAAAAAAACCGAAACCAGCGGCGCGGTCGAAGAACCCAGGGGCGTCAGCCGTCGAGGATTTCTAGGGACCAGTGCGGTGACCGGCGCCGTACTGGCCGGCGCCACGGCGCTGGGCGGCGCGGTGTTCACCCGTGAGTCCTGGGCTGCGGCGGCCAAGGAAGCCAAGTCCAAAGTCCACGTCGGCCCCGGAGAGCTGGACGACTATTACGGTTTCTGGAGCGGTGGCCATCAGGGCGAGGTGAGGGTGTTGGGCGTACCGTCCATGCGCGAGCTGATGCGTATTCCGGTGTTCAACGTCGACTCGGCCACCGGTTGGGGGCTGACCAACGAAAGCAAGCGCATCCTGGGTGACAGCGCCAAGTACCAGAACGGCGACTGCCATCACCCACACATCTCCATGACCGATGGCAAATACGACGGCAAATACCTGTTCATCAACGATAAGGCCAATTCCCGGGTCGCGCGCATTCGCCTGGATATCATGAAGTGCGACAAGATTCTCACCGTGCCCAACGTCCAGGCGATCCATGGCCTGCGCCTGCAAAAGGTGCCGTACACCAAGTACGTGTTCGCCAACGCCGAATTCGTCATCCCGCACCCCAATGACGGTCGCACGTTCGACCTGCAAGACAAGAACAGCTACACGATGTTCAACGCCATCGACGCCGAAAAAATGGAAATGGCCTTCCAGGTGATCGTCGACGGCAACCTGGACAACTCCGACGCCGACTACACCGGCAAGTACGCCGCCAGCACCTGCTACAACTCCGAGAAGGCCTACGACCTGGGCGGCATGATGCGCAACGAGCGCGACTGGGTGGTGGTGTTCAACATCCCGCGCATCGAAGCGGCGATCAAGGCCGGCAAGTTCATCACCCTGGACGGCTCCAAGGTGCCGGTGGTCGATGGTCGTAAAACCGATGGCAAGGACAGCGCGTTCACCCGCTACATCCCGGTGCCGAAGAATCCCCACGGGCTCAATACCTCGTCCGACGGCAAATACTTCATCGCCAACGGCAAGCTGTCGCCCACCGTCTCGATGATCGCCATCGACCGGCTGGATGATCTATTCGACGACCGCTACAAAGACCCGCGCGAGGTGATCGTCGCTGAGCCGGAACTGGGCCTGGGGCCGTTGCATACCACCTTCGACGGGCGCGGCAATGCCTACACCACCTTGTTCATCGACAGTCAGGTGGTGAAGTGGAACATGGACGAGGCCATCCGTGCCTACAAGGGCGAGAAGGTCAACTACATCAAGCAAAAGCTCGATGTGCAGTACCAACCCGGCCACAACCACGCGTCCCTGACCGAAACCAGCGAGGCGGACGGCAAATGGCTGGTGGTCTTGTGCAAGTTCTCCAAGGATCGCTTCCTGCCCACCGGTCCGCTGCACCCGGAAAACGACCAGTTGATCGACATTTCCGGCGAAGAGATGAAGCTGGTACACGATGGCCCGGCCTTTGCCGAACCCCATGACTGCATCCTTGCCCGGCGTGATCAGATCAAGACCCAGAAGATCTGGAGCCGCACCGATCCGTTCTTCGCCGAAACCGTGGCCTTGGCCAAGAAGGATGGCATCAACCTGGAGACCGACAACAAGGTCATCCGTGACGGTAACAAGGTGCGGGTCTACATGACTTCGATGGCGCCGGCCTATGGCCTGACGGAGTTCACCGTCAAGCAAGGCAACGAGGTGACGGTGACGATCACCAACATCGACCAGATCGAAGACGTCTCCCACGGCTTTGTCATGACCAACCACGGCGTGAGCATGGAGATCAGTCCGCAACAGACCTCGTCCATCACCTTCATCGCCGACAAGGCCGGGTTGCATTGGTACTACTGCAGCTGGTTCTGCCACGCCCTGCACATGGAAATGGTCGGGCGCATGCTGGTTGAAAAGGCCTGAGCAGGTTCAACGAGGAGACGGGTTCAATGACCGGTAACCAGCAACAGCCTGCGGGCTACGCTCGCGCACCGGTCATTGCCCTGGTGCTCCTGCTACTGTCGGGCGGCGCGCTTGCCGCGCCGCAGCCGATCACCGACTTGCCATTGCAGGCCGACGGTGAACGGCAATGGCGCCTGCCTGCAGGGCAATACCGCGGCTCGTTCAGCATCGACCAACCCATGACCCTCACGTGCGCGCCTGATGCGGTATTCCAGGGGCAGGGTGAGGGCAATGGGTTGATCATTCGCGCCCCGAACGTCCAGCTCCAGGGCTGTACCTTCCTGGACTGGGGCCACGACCTCACGGCCATGAATGCCGCGGTGTTCATCCAGCCTGTCGCCCAGGGTGCGGTGGTCCGTGCCAACCGCATGCAGGGCCAGGGTTTCGGTATCTGGGTCGATGGCGCGCGGGACGTCAGCCTGATCAACAACCGCATCCAGGGCGATCCCGGGCTGCGCTCCCAGGACCGGGGGAACGGCATTCACTTGTACGCGGTACACGGTGCCCGGGTCATCGGCAATCACGTACGCGAGACCCGCGACGGCATCTATATCGACACCTCCAACGGCAACCTGCTCGAGGGCAACATCCTTGAGGATTTGCGCTACGGCGTGCACTACATGTTCGCTAACGATAACCGTCTGTTGGGCAACGTCACCCGGCGCACCCGCACCGGTTATGCCTTGATGCAAAGCCGTCAACTGACGGTCATCGGCAACCGCTCCGAACAGGACCAGAACTACGGGATCCTGATGAACTACATCACCTATTCCACCCTGCGCGACAACGTGGTCACCGATGTTCGCGACGGGTCCACCGGCGACACCATGATCACCGGTGCCGAGGGCAAGGCCCTGTTCATTTACAACTCATTGTTCAACCGCATCGAAGGCAATCATTTCGAGCGCAGCGCGGTGGGCATCCACCTGACCGCCGGTTCGGAGGACAACCGCATCGCCGGCAACGTGTTCGCCGGCAACCAGCGCCAGGTCAAATACGTGGCCACGCGGTTGCAGGAGTGGTCGGTGGACGGGCGCGGCAATTACTGGAGTGATTACCTGGGTTGGGATCGCAATGGCGACGGACTGGGAGACGTGGCCTATGAACCCAACGACAACGTCGATCGCCTGCTGTGGCTGTACCCCCAGGTACGGCTGTTGATGAACAGTCCGGGTATCGAGCTGCTGCGCTGGGTACAGCGGGCGTTCCCGGTCATGAAATCCCCCGGGGTGATGGACAGCCATCCATTGATGCACGCGCCGCTCCAGCCCCCGCCACGCAACAGTGCTCAGGAGGACGCGTCTTGAACGTCGTCGAGATCGAAGGCGTCAGTCAGCGCTACGGCAATGCCGCTGTGCTGCGCGGGCTGAACCTGAACCTGGCCCAGGGCGAAGTGCTCGGCCTATTTGGGCACAACGGTGCGGGCAAGACCACGACCATGAAACTGATACTCGGTCTGCTGCGCGCCAGTGAGGGTCAGGTGCGGGTATTTGGCCGGGAGCCGAGTGATCCGGGCGTGCGCAGAATGCTCGGTTACCTGCCGGAGAACGTGATGTTCTATCCGCAGTTGAGCGGGCTGGAAACCTTGCGCCATTTCGCCCGCCTCAAGGGCGCGGCGCCAGACCAGGTCGAGCGCTTGCTGGAGGAGGTCGGGTTGGCGCAAGCGGCCCGGCGGCGTGTGCGCACGTACTCCAAGGGCATGCGCCAACGCCTGGGGCTGGCCCAGGCCTTGCTCGGCCAGCCGCGGCTGCTGTTGCTGGACGAACCCACCGTCGGCCTGGACCCCATCGCCACCCAGGACCTCTATCAACTGCTCGATCGGCTGCGCTGGCAGGGCACCAGCATCATTCTTTGTTCGCACGTCTTGCCTGGCGTGGAAGCTCACATCAACCGCGCCGCGATTCTCACCCAAGGTCGTCTGTTGGCCCTGGGCAGCCTGGACCGGTTGCGCGAGGACGCGGGGCTGCCGACGCTGATCCGCGCCTCGGGCCTGTCGCGGGCCGATTGGCTTCGCCAGCATTGGCGCAGCGAAGGACACCTCACCCAAGGGTGGGGCGCGCAAGGGCTGCAGGTGTCCGCGCCGGATGGCAGCAAACTCAAGTTGCTGCGCCAGTTACTGGCCCAGGATGACCCGACGGATGTCGAGATCAAACCGCCGTCCCTGGAAGATTTGTACCGTCATTACATGGTTCGAGCGGCGACCGAGGAGGCCGGCTCATGAACCCGATCTGGAACATGGCCCGCAAGGAATTCAGTGACGGCTTGCGCAACCGCTGGTTGTTGGCGATCAGTCTGTTGTTCGCCGTGCTGGCCATCGGCATCGCCTGGCTTGGCGCGGCGGCGTCCGGCCAGTTGGGGTTTACCTCGGTGCCGGCAACGGTGGCGAGCCTGGCCAGCCTGGCAACGTTCCTGATGCCGTTGATCGCCTTGTTGCTGGCCTATGACGCGATCGTCGGCGAGGACGAGAGCGGCACCTTGCTGCTGTTGCTGACGTATCCGTTGGGGCGCGGGCAGTTGCTGCTGGGCAAGTTTGTCGGTCACGGCCTGATCCTGGCGCTGGCGACCCTGATCGGCTTTGGTTGCGCGATGTTCGCCATAGCCCTGCTGGTGGACGATATCGAGCTGAGCCTGCTGCTCTGGGCCTTTGGCCGCTTCATCGTCTCCAGCACGCTGTTGGGTTGGGTTTTTTTGGGGCTGGCCTATGTGCTGAGCAGCCTGTCGGCGGAGAAATCCACCGCCGCCGGGCTGGCGCTGGGGGTGTGGTTTTTCTTCGTGCTGGTGTTTGACCTGGCGTTGCTGGCACTGCTGGTGCTGAGCGAGGGCAGGTTCAGTCCGGACCTGCTGCCGTGGCTGTTGCTGTTCAACCCCACCGATGTGTATCGGCTGATCAACCTGTCGGGGTTCGACGCCGGTTCCAGCGGCGCGGCAGTGCTGACCTTGGGCAGCGACCTGCCGGTGCCCGGGCCTTGGCTCTGGCTGTGCCTGTGGTTGTGGATGGCTGTGCCGTTGTGGCTGGCCTATCGATTGTTCAACCGTCGGTGTCCGTGATTTCTGATCTTGATAGAGGGAGCATGTAACGATGAACAGGGTGTATTCGAGGACGGGCCGAGTCCTGGCCGGAGTGTTGGTGTGCCTGGTGCTGGTGGCATGCGGCAAGCCTGAGTCGACACCGGCCTCAAAGGCGGCGCTGGCGTTCCATCCCAGTGACGAGTGCCATGTCTGCGGCATGGTCATCACGGATTTTCCCGGACCCAAGGGCGCCGCAGCGACCGCCAGCGGCGTGAAGAAGTTCTGCTCGCCGGCCGAGATGCTCAGCTGGTGGCTGCAGCCGGAGAACCATCGGGCCGACGTCCAGTTGTACGTCCACGACATGGGGCGCAGCCACTGGAACACCCCGGATGATGAGCACCTGATCGATGCCCGGACCGCCTATTTCGTCGTCGGCTCCAAGCTCAAGGGCGCCATGGGCGTCGTCCTGGCCACGTTCGCCGACGCCCAGGCGGCGGAAAAACTCGCCCGCGAGACCGGCGGCCAGGTGCTGCGTCTGCAAGACATCGACCAGAAGCTGCTGGGACAGGCCACCGCTATGTCGCCGATGAATCATTGAACGAGCAACCTGCTCCCGCTGAGGTGAGCAGGTTTGCCCTGATCGCCCGTTCAGTGAGACGTACCTTCGGCAAATTCGATCTTGTTGCCCACGTTGTATTTGCCTGAAGGTTTGTTCATGGGCAGGCGCTTGATTTCCTTGAGGGTGTGGCTGTCGTAGACGATCAGCGCGCCGTCGGTGTCCCAGATGCTCAACAGCAGGTAGCGGCCGTCGTGGGTAAATTCGACGTGGGCGGCGGTTTTGCCGGGCATGGGGCGCAAGGTGTGGGCGATTTCCAGGGTCTGTTTGTCGATCAGGTGGATGGCATCGTTGCCGGCGGCGAAGAACACGTCGGTCCAGGCATAGCGGGAGTTGGCATGGCTGCGCAGGAAGAAACCCGGCCCGAGGGTAGGGATCTGCCTGATGACTTTCCAGGTGTTGATGTCGATCACCGACACCAGTCCTTTGCTGATGTTGGGGGTCGCGAACACCCAGCGGCCATCGCGCTTCCAATAGGTGCCCGAGCCCAGGTGCGGCATGCCCGGCAAGCTGATGTCGCTGACCACCTGGCCACTGTCAAGGTCGATCACCTGTCCACCCTGGGCCTTGCGCGAGGTGGCGAGCAACTGGCGATAGTCGGGTGAGAAGGAAAAGTCATCCAGATGATCCTGGACCTCGATGCGCCTGGGCACGAAGTCCGGGTTCGGACCGGTGGGCAGTTCCCAAACCTCGTTCACATCCTTCAGTGCGACGATGAAGCTGTTGCGCGGCGCAGCGGTATAGACCGCGCTGACCCGCGAAGCTTGGCCATCCCTGCCCAGCGTCGCGATCGTCTTGACCAGGGACAAGTCCCGGGCATCCAGCACCGCCAGATTGCCGGGCAGCGAGTTGCCCACCAGCACCCAGCGACCGTCCTTGCTCACCGCCAGGTTGCGAGTATTGAGCCCGGCCCGCACTTCGGCGATCAGCTTGAGGTTGTGCAGGTCATACAGGCTGATCCAGCCATCGCGCGACGCCAGGTAGACAAAACGCCCGTCCGGGGAAAACTTCGGTCCGCCATGCACTGCAAAGTGCGAGGCGAAGCGCGCGAGCACCTCGAACCGATCCCCGTCGACCACCGCGACGTGATGATTGCCGGCTTCCACCACCACGAACAGGTTCAGCGGGTCGGCCCGGTGTTGCGGCTGGTCGGGCAATGTGGCGACGTCCACCAGCACCCGATGACTTTGGCGAATATCCTCTTCATTCCAATTGGGCGCGACGCTGGGCGGACGCTGGAGATAAAGCGCCAGGGCGTCGATTTGTGCAGGCTCCAGCAGCGTACCGAAGGCCGCCATCTGACTGGCGGGGCGGCCATTTTCGATCACCTGGCGAATTTCGCCGGGCTTGATCCGGCCCAGGCTCTGGGGCAGTAACGCCGGCCCGGCGCCGCCGATGCGGTTCACGCCGTGGCATTGTTGGCAGAGCTGCTGGTAATTGCGCTTGGCCTGTTCCAGGTCGGCACCGGTGGTAACGGCGCCATGGCTCGTACCGATCCACAGCATCGCAAGCCCGATGCGTTTCATAGCGCCACCTTCAAAGGCTGGGGTTTGGGATGAACGCGCGCCGGATGCTGCATCGGCTGCTGGGCAAACAAGCCGACCACCTTACCGATCACCGTCAATGTCGGCAGCCCTTCAACGCAATCTCGTGCCATGGCCGGCAGTTGTTGCAGGGTGCCACGTAGCACCTGCTGGTCGGGACGAGTGCCGTTGCTGATCAATGCCGCCGGAGTCTCGGCGGCCAGGCCTGCGGCCATCAACCGTGCGGCAATGCTGCCCAGGTTCGACAAGCCCATGTAGAACACCAGGGTCTGGCTATCATCCGCCAGGCTTTGCCAAGGCAGGTTCAGATCACCTTCGCGCTGCAAGTGGCCGGTGATGAAACGGCAGGAATTGACCAGGTCGCGATGGGTCAGCGGAATGCCGGCGTAGGCGCTGCAACCGGATGCGGCAGTGATACCGGGCACCACCTGACAATCGATACCACGGGCCAGCAAGTATTCCAGCTCTTCGGCACCGCGACCGAAGATGAACGGGTCGCCGCCCTTGAGCCGGACCACCCGCTGGCCCTGGTCCGCGAGGTCGGCCAGCAATTGGTTGATCTGGGCCTGGGGCAGACTGTGGCAGCCGGCGGCCTTGCCGACGTAATGTCGGGCGCACGTCAGCGGGATCAAACCCAGCAGTTGCGCACTGATCAGGCGGTCGTAGACCACCGCGTCGGCCTGCATCAACAGGCTCCAGGCGCGTAACGTCAGCAAACCAGGGTCACCGGGACCGGCGCCGACCAACGCGACTTCCCCCGGTCTGAAGGACGATTGCAGGGCAGCGGGCAGAACGATAGAGGCAGACATGGGACTTCCTTGGTTCATCATCAGGTTCGCCGTCGGGTTATCGGGCGCAGGGCAATGCAACGCTGGGAATCAAAGTGCTGGGGAGCGTGTGCAAGCCGATTTCGTCATCGCTGAGGTGGCAGCCGGGGTCCTGGCCCCACAGGTCGCCGTCGGCCCAGGCGCGTGTGCGGGTGTTGCCATTGCAGATGGCCAGCCAACGACACTGTCCGCAGCGGCCACCCACGGTGCGCGGATGCTCGCGCAGTTTTTGCAGCAGAGCGTCGGGACGTTCCAGCCAGAGTGTGCGAAAGGGCGTCCGGCGCACGTTACCCACCGAGTGCTGCCACCAGTAAGTGTCGGGGTGTACCTCACCGGTGTTGTCGATATTGGCAATGCCGCTGCCCGAGGCGTTACCGCCCCAAGCCTTGAGCATGCGTTCCAGTTCGGCGTAGTGATGGGGCAGGCGTGAGGCTACCCATTGCAGCAACAGCACCGCATCGGCGTCGTTGTTGCCGCTGACGAAGTCCGTGTCGCGTCCGTGCAGGATGTCGCTCCAGGCCCGCTCGAAGATCAGGAGCATGGCCTCGCGGCTCATCTGTTGCCGGGCGTCGAGCTGACGACTGCGCTTGCCGCGACCGCTGTAGTTGAGGTGCGACAGGTAGAATTTCTGCACGTCGTATTCGCTCATCAGATCCAGCAGTCGCGGTAGCTGGGTGTGGTTCTGCTGGGTCAGAGTGGTGCGCAACCCGACCCGAATCCCGCGTTCGCGACACAACCTGATGGCCGCCATGGAACTGGCGAAACTGCCTTTGAGCTGGCGGAAGGCGTCGTGCGTCGCTTCCAGGCCATCGATGCTGATGCCCACATAATCGAAGTTCGCCGCCTCGATCTGCTCGATGTTGCTCGGGTCGATCAGCGTACCGTTGGTGGAAAGCGCCAGGAAGAATCCCTTGCGCCGGGCATAGGCACTGAGCTGGAACAGATCCTCGCGCAGCAGCGGCTCGCCGCCGGACAGGATCAATACCCGTACGCCCGCGTCATGCAGGTCGTCGATGACCTTGAGCGCCGCGGCCGTGTCCAGCTCATCACGAAACACGCTGTCGGCCGAGGTGGCGTAGCAGTGTTTGCAAGTCAGGTTGCAGCGCCTGAGCAGATTCCAGATCACCACCGGCGCTCGTGTACTGCCCGGTGGTGCAACACGCGGCGCGGGACATTGACCGGCCAGGGCACGCAGGTAATGGCTGATCCTCAACATAAGTCACTCCTTCCTTGTGGGGGCTAGGTTTGCCCGCCCTGAAGCCGATGCGGTCCCTCAGAAACCGAGGCGGCTGTTTCGCGAGCAAGCTTTGCTCCCACCGGCGACAGGCGCAGGCCGGTTTTTTTCAGGATGCGGCTGCTCACCAGCATGTCGTCGGCGCTACAGGCCTCACCCAGCAGATAGCGCAGGTGCTCGCGATAGCTGTCGATTTCCTCGCGACTGCGGCCATGGACCATGGCAAACAGGTTGTAGCGCCAACCGGCCCGGCGCGGGCGGCGGTAGCAGTGGCTGACAAAAGGCTGCGCACCCAGCAGCGCGCCCAGGCGCGGCACATCGGCGTCGGCGACATCCCAGACAGTCATGCCGTTGTGGCGATAACCCAGGCGATAGTGATTGGGCACCGCGGCGATGCGGCGGATCGCGCCTTCGGCCTGCAAACGCTTGAGCAGGTCGAGGGTCGATTCCACGCTCAGCCCCAGTTGCTCGGCCAGCCAGGCCCAGGGATCTTCGAGCAAGGGCAGGCCGTCCTGGGTCAGTTCCACCAGCCGCAGGGCCAGTGGCGTTTCATCCAGGCGAGGCAGCGTCTGCGGCAACGGCTCAGACCGGGAAATACAGGCCGACATGGTAAGTCTCCTCCTTGGGCAGGTTCAGCGGCTCCAGGCCGGTCAGGCGTTCGATACGCAACAAGGTGTCGCTGATCGCCTGTTCACTGGGGCAGGCAAGCACGAACCACATGTTCCAGGCGTGCTCGCGACGGTAGTTGTGGGCCACTTCGGGCATGGCCGCGAGCAGCTCGGCGATGGTGTCGAAACGCGGTTCGGGCACCGCCAGCGCCGCCAGGGTGAACGCGCCGCCCAGGCGGTCGATGTCGAACATCGGGCCGAAGCGGGTGAGTACGCCGTCGTTGAGCAACTCGTGCAGCCGGTCGAGCAGTTCGGTACTGCTGCTGTCCAGTTCATCGGCCAAGGCTTGCCAGGGCTGGCGTACCAGCGGCAAACCCAGTTGCAGGCGATTGATCAGGCGTCGGTCCAGGTCATCCATCGATCGCCACTCCGGCCGGTGTTGCGTAGCGTCCGCCACACTGCTTGAACAGGTGTGTGCTGAACAGCAACTGGTGCGGCAGATCACTCAACCAGTGCTCCTCCAACAGTGCCTGGACCTGGGCCTCGACACGGTCGCGCTGGCGACCGTGGATCATGCAGAACAGGTTGTATTGCCACTGGGGCAAGCGTCGTGGTCGTTGATAGCAAAGGCTGATGCCCGGCGCCTGGCCAAGGCGGCGACCGACTTCATCGACCAATGCATCCGGCACGTCCAGCACCAGCATGGCGTTGGCGGCAAAGCCCAATGCGCGGTGATTGACCACCAGGCCGACGCGGCGGAACAAGCCCTGTTCCTGCCAGTGCTGCACCTGGTCGAGAACCTGTTGTTCGCTGGCGTCGATCTGCTCGGCCAGGGCCTGGAAGGGCCGTGATGTCAGGGGCAGGCCGGTCTCCAGCAGACGGCGCAGTTGCAGTGACTGGTGGTCACTCAGGGTCGTGTTCATGGGGTAGCCTCCAGGGCAAAGCCCAGGTCGATGCGGTAAGCGGTCAGCATGGGCAGGTCCAGCGGCGTGAGGCCGGTGTCGTTTTCCAGTTCCCGGAGGATGTTGTCCAGGTGGGCACGATCAGGCCCGGTCAGCACAAACCAGAGGTTGTAGCGATGTTCGCGGGCGTAGTTGTGATTGACTTCCGGGTACTGACTGACGCGCGCTGCGACCTGGTGCAATCGGTCCACGGGCACCGCCAGGGCGGCGAGGGTGCTGGCCCCGGCTCGGCTGTGTTCGAACACCGGGCCGACCCGTGACAGGGTGCCCGCCAGTTGCAGGTGCTGCAGACAATCGAGCACCTGGGCTTCGCTGCAACCCAGGGCATCGGCCATTGCCCGATAGGGTTCGGCGCACAACGGCAGACCATGCTGGAACTGATCGATCAGGCGGCGGGCGAGTGGGCTTGGTGTCATGGTCAGTACCCCGGTTTGTGCGCACGGCTGCTGAAGAAGATGCCGCTGGGGCTCAGGGCAGGCAGGCTGCTCAGGCGTTCGAGCCGATACGGATCCCAGACCTGCACCTCACCGCCATCGCGAGCGGACAGCCACAGCTGGTCGCCCCGAGCGGTGAATTCCATGTGCAGCACCCCAGGCCCTGGTCGCAGGTCGGCGATGATGGCGTGAGTCTGGGTGTCGATGACCTGCACCCGGTCATTGTCCGGGTAGGCGAAGTTGACCCACAGCTGTCGGCCATCGGGACGGGCGGTGACAAACACCGGTTGGCCGGCCACGGCGACGGCGTCGACCGGTTGCCAGGAGCGGGCGTCCAGCACCAGCACCTGATGATGGCCAACGGCGGGCACAAAGGCCTGTTGATCGGCCAGGGCCCAGCCTTCCAGGTGGGGCATCTTGTATACCGGGAGCCGCGCCTCGCCGCGCCCGTACTGGTCCAGCACCCGTTTCACGCCGCGCTCCGGGTGCCAGAGGTCAAGTTGCGCCATGCCGTCCTCACCAAACAGTCCGGCCATGTAATAACGCCCGTCCGGCGTAATCAGTGCGTCATAGGGTTGCCGGCCGATGGCGGTGAAGCGTTCGATGCGTGGTGTCTGGCCCTGGCTGAAGTCGGCGGTCCAGATTTCGCCGGTGTCGAACAGGCTGAATACGAAGCGCTGCCCCGGCGCGTCCACCAGGCCGACCACCCGCGAACGTTTTTGGCCGTCGGGCAATGGTGTGGCTGGAATGTCCGCGACCGGTTCCAGTGTCTGCGCGTCGAATACCTTGACGCCGCCGGGCTCGTAGTTGGAGACGGCGATCAGCTTGCCGTCCTGGCTGATCGCGCCGCCGATGCTGTTGCCGCCCTGAATGATGCGACGGTCGATGCGTGCGCTCAGCAAGTCGACCTTGCTTAAGCCGCCATCGCGGCCAAATACATAGGCATAACGCTGGTCGCGGGAAAACACCACCGAGGCGTGCGACAGATCCCCCAGCCCTTCGACGCGGGCGAGGGCGGTGCGGGTGGCGCTTTCGATGATTTGCAGGCTGCCGGTGGCGCGCTCCACCACCACGCCCAAGTCGCCGGTGCCGCGCAGCGGTGGCTGGGCACAAGCCGAGAGCAACAGCACGCAGGCGGTGAGAGACAGCAGAGATCGGATCATGGGGCGGGAGTTCCTTGAAGGAGCCGGTCCACCAACCAGCGAATATCGTCGGGACCGAGCAATGGCTCCCAACCGGGCATGGCGCTGCCGGGCCGTCCCTGGGTGACGGTGGCGATGAGGCTGTCGCGGTTTTTTCCGGCCAGGGCATCACGGGTCAGAGGTGGGCCGAGGCCTCCGGTCAGGTGCAGGCCGTGGCAGGCGCCGCAGTCCTGGACCAGCAGGTGTTGCAGTTGGGCCTGGCGCTGGTGGTCGGGAGCGGCCAGCACCGGGGTACAAAAGACGAAGAGGAGGGTGGTCATCCGGGTTGCATAGCGGTGTCGGTCCATGACGTACTCCTGTTTGAGAAATAAAGCCGAGAGCGGCCCCTGTGGTGGGGGATTTATTTGGGAGCAAGCCTTGCTCCCCCATAAATCCCCTCGCCACAGGGAGATGCTCTTAATCAACGTTACTTAAGGGTCAAGACCCACGCCGCGAGGATCTTGGCTTCTTCATCGGTCACCGGATTGGCTGGCATCGGCATTGGTCCCCAGTTTCCTTGCGTGCCTTCCTTGATGTGCTTGGCCAACAGCTCTTGTGCTCCGGCGACGCCGGCATTTTTTGCCGCCACCTCCTTGAGCGCCGGCCCTACCAACTTGGTGTCAATGGAGTGGCAGGCGCCACAGGGTTTGCTCTTGAACAGTGTCGGGCCGTCCTGGGCCAGCGCCGGTTGCAGGCTGAATGCGGCACTCAAGGTCAGGGCAAGCAGAATAGGCTTCATGGTTTTTCCTCTTATTGATGGGGCTCAATAGATGTCGTGTTGGGTGTTGTAAACGTTGAATTTTCCGGTAGGGGTGATCAGGCGTTTGTCCTTGATCACGCTCTTGAGCTTGAGGGTCTTGTCATCGATCACCACCAGCGCCGACTCGTCTTCCTGACCGCTCCAGACCGAGAACCAGACTTCATCGCCGGCCTTGTTGTATTCCGGTTGCACCACGCGCATCGCACCTTTCTTGATACCGGCGTACTCGGCAATCGGCAGCACTGTGTAGCCGGCGTCGAGCTTGTCGATGTCGAACACCGCCACCGATTGGCTGAGCTTGGTGTCGGGGCTGAGGGTGGTGTCGACGTACAGGTGACGGGACTTGGGGTGGGTCTTGATGAACAGCGAACCGCCACCCTGGCCCTGGAGCGAGTCCACCTGTTTCCAGGCATATTGCGGATGCTTGACCGGGTCGGTGCCGATCAGTGAGACGCCGGCATCACCCAGGTGACTGGTAGCCCAGACCGGGCCGTAGAGCGGATGGTTGAAGTTGGCGCCGCGTCCCGGGTGCGGGGTTTTACCGACATCCACCAGGGCGGTGAGCTTGCGCTCCTTGGAGTCGATGACTGCCACCTGGTTGGAGTTGTTCGCCGCCGTCATGAAATAGCGATGGCTGCTGTCCCAGCCACCGTCATGCAGGAACGGTGCGGCGTCGATGCTGGTGATGGTGAGGTTCTTGATGTCCTGGTAGTTGACCAGCATCACCTTGCCGGTTTCCTTGACGTTGACGATGAACTCCGGCCACTCATGTGACGCGATGATCGCCGCGACCCGCGGTTCGGGGTGATATTGCTGGGTATCGACGGTCATGCCGCGCGTCGAGACGATCTGCCTGGGCTCCAGGGTCTCGCCGTCCATGATGGTGAACTGCGGCGGCCAATACGAGCCGGCAATGGTGTACTTGTCTTCGTAGCCCTTGAACTTGGAGGTTTCCACCGAGCGGGCCTCGATCCCGACTTTGATCTCGGCCACCTTGGTCGGCTCTTGCGGCCACAGGTCGATCATGTCGATCTTGGCGTCCCGGCCGATCACCAGCAGGTAACGCCCGGACGCCGAGATACGCGAAATGTGCACCGCGTAACCGGTGTCGATCAGCTTGACGATCTTTTTGCTGTCGCCGTCGACCAGGGCAATCTTGCCGTCATCGCGCAGGGTGACTGAAAACAGGTTTTGCAGGTTGAGTGAATTGAGTTGCCGGGTGGGCCGGTCTTCAGGTTTGACCAGCACCTTCCAGGTCTTGAGGGTTTCGGCCATGCCCCATTCCGGTGGGGTAGGCGGGGTGTGTTGGATGAACTTGGCCATTACCGTGATCTGGTCTTTGGTCAGGGCGTTGGAGGTGCCCCAGTTGGGCATGCCGGCGGCTGAACCGTAGGTAATCAGCGCCTCCAGGTAGGCCTGGCCGCGGCCCTGGGTGATGTCGGGTGTCAGCGGTTTACCGGTGGCGCCCTTGCGCAGCACACCATGGCAGCCGGCGCAGCGCTGGAAGTAGATTTGCTTGGCCGCGTCGAAGTCGGCCTGGCTCAGATCCGGCGCGCCTTCGGTCTTGACCATGCGGGCGTCTTGCGGCGCAGCGGGTGGGTTGGCGAAGGCATTGAGTGCAGCCAGCGCCGTACACAGCGCCCCGACCCCCATGACCCACGATTTTTTGTGGCTGATCAGCATTCCATTTCTCCTCAGGCATGACCCGCGCGGCCCTGCAATTGACGTTCGGCGCGCAGATTCTTGGTGCGCTGCAAGGCTATGCCCAGGCCGGTGGTTACCCGCTTGACGGCGATCAAGTTTGCCGGCCACAGCCCTTGCCAGGTTGTCGCAGGGGCCCGTAGCGTGGCTGGCAATCGTGTTATCTGATCAGGTCATGCCATGAACGCTATCCACACCCTTGAACACCCGGCCGAACCTTTCTACCAACCCCAGGACAACGAGCTGGCGTTGTTCGAACAGGCCTGGCGGCACGGCATGCCGGTGCTGGTCAAAGGCCCCACCGGTTGCGGCAAGACCCGTTTTGTCCAGCACATGGCTCACCGTCTGAAATTGCCGCTGTACACCGTGGCCTGCCACGATGACCTGAGCGCAGCCGACTTGGTGGGTCGTCACCTGATCGGCGCCCAGGGCACTTGGTGGCAGGATGGGCCTCTGACCCGAGCGGTGCGCGAGGGGGGCATCTGTTATCTGGACGAGGTGGTGGAGGCACGCCAGGACACCGCAGTGGTGTTGCATCCCTTGGCCGATGATCGCCGGCAGCTGTACCTGGAACGCACCGGCGAGGTTCTCCAGGCACCGCCGTCGTTCATGCTGGTGGTGTCGTACAACCCCGGTTACCAGAACTTGCTCAAGGGCATGAAGCCCAGCACCCGCCAGCGTTTCGTGGCGATGCGCTTTGGCTATCCCACGGTTGCCGATGAAGAGCGCATCGTTGCCCGCGAGGCCGGAGTGGATATGGCTCTGGCGGCCCAGGTGGTGCGGTTGGGGCAGGCGCTGCGTCGGCTAGATCAGCATGATCTGGAGGAGGTGGCCTCCACGCGTCTGCTGATTTTCGCCGCGCGCATGATCGGAGCCGGCATGGACCCGCGCCAAGCCTGTCTGGCCTGTCTGGCCGAGCCGTTGAGCGACGATCCGCAAACCGTTGCCGCATTGATGGATGTGGTCGATGTCCACTTCGGCTGAAGCCGCTGCGCTGTCCACCCGGCGATTGCCAGGGGATCTGGCAATGTGGTTTTTCATCCTCGCCGAACTGACGGTGTTTGCCTTGCTGATCCTGGCATTCGCCGTCGCCCAGGCATTGAACCCGCCGTTGTTCAGCGAAGGCCGGCAGTTGCTGGATCGCTCCACCGGCCTGGCGATGACCCTCAGCCTGCTGAGCGCCGGGTTGTTCGCAGCCTTGGCCCAGGAGCAAGTCCGACAGGACCGGCCACGCCAGGCGGCGCTGCTGTTGTGGCTGGCCTTGTTGGTTGCCGGCGGCTACGTGGCGCTCAAGCTCATCGAGTACGCCCACTTGTTGGCCAACGGTCTCGGCCTGGAGCACAACACCTTCTTCACCTTGTACTGGATCCTCACGGCGTTTCACTTTCTCCATGTGTTGCTGGGCATGGTGATCCTTGCCTGGCTGGCCGAGGGTTGCCGGCGGCGGCGTTACGGGGCGCAGCAGTGCAGCGGGCTGGAATCCGGCGTGCTGTATTGGCACATGGTGGACCTGGTCTGGGTGTTGCTGTTTCCGGTTGTCTACATTCTCGGTTGAGCGGAGGTGCTCATGTCGGTTTCCCGTGTCTTGATCGTCTGCTGGATGACACTGGCCGTGCTGAGCATCGGCACCGTTGCCCTAGGCCAGGTCGCTGCCACCGGGCTGGTGTCCATCGCCATCCTCGCGGTGGCGGTGACCAAGGCCTGGTTGATCGCCGACGGCTTCATGGAGCTGCGCCATGCGCCGCGATTGTGGCGCTGGCTGGTGTTGAGCTGGGCGGCGCTGCTCGCGATTGTGATCTCGTTCGCGCTCTGAATCCCGACGTACTCCCTGTGGCGAGGGAGCTTGCTCCCGCTGGGCTGCGCAGCAGCCCCTACAGCAACAACTCAATCCATCTGACACTCCGCGTCAGCAGGTTTTAGGGTCGCTTCGCAACCCAGCGGGAGCAAGCTCCCTCGCCACAACAGCTCACCTGGCTTCCTGGCTGTGCTGGAACAACCCACTAAAACCATCGGAGATTCTTGATCGCCATCAAGCGGGTTCTGGACCCTCGCTTCCTAGAATGGACACGCCAAGCAATGAGGAAGTGACCATGTCAGATACCTTTACCAAAGGCATGGCCAGGAATATTTATTTCGGGGGAAGCGTGTTCTTTTTCCTGATATTCCTGGCCCTGACCTACCACTCGGAACAGACCTTTCCAGAGCGCAGCAACCAGGCGCAATTGAGCGAATCGGTGATACGCGGCAAGGGCGTCTGGGAGCGCAACAACTGCATCGGCTGCCATACGCTGCTGGGCGAGGGCGCGTATTTCGCGCCGGAGCTGGGCAATGTGGTCAACCGGCGCGGTGGCGAGGAAGCCTTCACGCCGTTCCTGCAGGCCTGGATGAAAATGCAGCCGCTGAACGTTCCCGGCCGTCGCGCCATGCCGCAGTTCAACCTCAGCGAACAGGAAGTCGACGACATCGCCGAGTTCCTCAAGTGGAGTTCGAAAATCAATACCAATGGCTGGCCGCCAAACAAGGAGGGCTGAGAGATGAGCATGGCTAATCCGCATCTGAAATTCGCCTCGCAGGCCGTCGCCAAACCTTACTTCGTGTTTGCCCTGATGTTGTTCCTGGGGCAGGTACTGTTCGGTTTGATCATGGGGCTGCAATACGTGGTCGGCGACTTCCTGTTCCCGCTGATTCCCTTCAACGTGGCCCGCATGGTCCACACCAACCTGCTGATCGTCTGGCTGCTGTTTGGCTTCATGGGCGCGGCGTACTACCTGATACCCGAGGAAGCCGATCGGGAGCTGCACAGTCCGAAGCTGGCGATCGTGCTGTTCTGGGTGTTCGCCGCCGCCGGGGTACTGACGATCCTGGGCTACCTCTCGGTGCCCTATGCCACGCTGGCGAAAGTTACCGGCAACGATTTGCTGCCGACCATGGGCCGTGAGTTCCTGGAGCAACCGACAATCACCAAGATGGGCATCGTGGTGGTCTGCCTGGGTTTCCTCTACAACATCGGCATGACCATGCTTAAGGGCCGCAAGACCACGGTCAGCATGGTGATGATGACCGGCCTGATCGGCCTGGCGGTGTTCTTCCTGTTCTCCTTCTACAACCCGGAAAACCTCGTCCGCGACAAGTATTACTGGTGGTGGGTGGTGCATCTTTGGGTTGAAGGCGTCTGGGAACTGATCATGGGTTCGATGCTCGCCTTTGTGCTGATCAAGGTCACTGGCGTGGACCGCGAAGTGGTCGAGAAGTGGCTCTACGTGATCATCGCCATGGCCCTGATTACCGGGATCATCGGCACCGGTCACCACTTCTTCTGGATCGGCGCACCCGAGGTCTGGTTGTGGGTCGGATCGATCTTCTCCGCGCTGGAACCGCTGCCGTTCCTGGCGATGGTGATCTTCGCCTTCAGCATGGTGAAGAACCGTCGCCGGCAACACCCCAACCGCGCCGCCACCTTGTGGGCCAAAGGCACCACGGTCACCGCGTTCTTCGGCGCCGGCGTCTGGGGGTTCCTGCACACCTTGGCACCGGTGAACTTCTACACCCACGGTTCGCAACTGACTGCGGCCCACGGTCACCTGGCTTTCTACGGTGCCTACGCGATGATCGTCATGACGCTGATCAGCTACGCCATGCCGCGTCTGCGCGGGTTGGGTGAAGCGGCGGATGAACGTTCGCAGCGCCTGGAGATCTGGGGCTTCTGGCTGATGACGCTGTCGATGGTGATGATCACCTTGTTCCTCACCGCAGCCGGTGTCGTCCAGGTGTGGCTGCAACGCTGGATGGCGGATGGCAGTGCCTTGCCGTTCATGGCGACGATGGACCATTTGAAGCCGCTGTTCTGGGCGCGTCTGGTCAGCGGCGTCGGGTTCCTGGCTGGTTTGCTCTGCTACCTGTTCAGCTTCCGCCAACGTGGCCGCGCCGCTTTGCGCGCTCCGGCGGCGGTGGTGCCGTCTTGAAAGGCCACCACTGAGGCCGTGGCGAGGGAGCTTGCTCCCGCTGGGCTGCGCAGCAGACCCTTTTTGATGGGCGCTTCGCACCCAAGCGGGAGCAAGCTCCCTCGCCACAAAAGCGATGCGAGCCAGTCCCTCCACCGCAACGCGTCGATAGGAGAATAACCATGGCATTCACCCTTGAACTGGAAGAGTGGGTCGGCAGCGTCTGGCACCGTTTCATCACCCGCCGCGCCAGTGTGGATTTTCCCGAAGCGCGGGTGGAGTTGATCCCCCGGCAACGGGCTTTGCATGTGTTGTTACGCGCCACCGGTGGTGCTTCTCACCTGGGTGTGGAGGCGGTCAGCGACCGCGACCTGCTGCTGCGCCGCAACCTGTTGCAGCAGATCGCCGGCACCTGCAAGCAAGTGCCATTGGCCTGGTGCGATGGCGACAACCTGCGTTTGCCGGCGAGCCTGGCGGCGTTTCCCGATACCGGGTTGAACGAAGAACTGTACCGCTGGCTGGCGTTGCTGGCCGCGCAAGCGGGGCCGATGAAACATTGGGGACGTGACAACCAACGCTGGACCCAAGCACTGCTGGGGCGTTACCCGGCGCTGCGTGGCCGATATCGGCGGCTGGTGGATGCGCATCTGTCGTTGCGTCCCGACCCACAATCATTGCCCCCGGCCGAGGCGGCCCTGGAGCGCGCGCTGTGTCAGGCCTTGCGCGAACCGGGCAGCGTCGAGCATTTTCCGCGCAGTGAGCGGGCCGCCTGGCCGCTGCCGCTGTGGCTGTATCCGCCCCAGCATCTAGGCAATCCCCAGGCGGCCAACCTCGAGGAGTCCGAGCAATACCTGGCGACGCCGCCGGGTGAGCAGCAGGGCGGTCGCAAGCGCGCCGAGCGCATCGACGACACCACCCGGGACGGTGGGTTGCTGATCGTGCGCCTGGAGAACCTGTTCAGTTGGACCGAGCACGTGGACCTGGATCGCTGGGCGGACGACAGCGAAGACCCGGACGCGGCGCGCGTCGCCGAGGACCTGGACCAATTGACCCTGTCGCGCACCCGCTTGCGCAAGGGCGGCGGTTTGAAGTTGCACCTGGACTTGCCGCCGGCCGATGTGGATGACATTCCCCTGGGCGCGGGCATCCTGTTGCCGGAATGGGACTACCGCAAGCAACGCCTCCAGGATGATTTCGTCAGTGTGCAGACTTTCACTCCCCGGGACTGCGAACCTCAGCCGCTGCCGAACCGCCTGCGCGCCTCGGCCCAGCGTTTGCGACGCCAGTTCGAGCACCTGCGCAACGATCGACAATGGCTGCGCCAGCAAACCCAGGGTTCGGAGCTGGACCTGCAAGCCTGGCTGGACTTCCACGTCGAGCGTCAGCACGGCCAATGCAGCGAACGCGGCTTGTTCATGGAACAACGCCAGACCCGCCGCGACCTGGCTTGCCTGCTGTTGGCCGATCTGTCGATGTCCACCGATGCCCACCTCAACGACGAACACCGGGTGATCGACGTGATCCGCGACAGCTTGCTGCTGTTCGGTGAAACCCTGTCGGTGCTGGGGGATGATTTTGCCTTGTACGGGTTCTCTTCACTGCGCCGACAACAGGTGCGGATGCACGAGATCAAGGCGTTCAACCAAGGCTATGACGACCACACCCGCGGTCGGATCCAGGGCCTCAGGCCCGGTTACTACACGCGCATGGGCGCCGCCATTCGCCAGGCCACCCAACGGCTGGAAGGGTGCAAGCGGCGACGCAAGTTGTTGTTGCTGGTGAGCGATGGCAAACCCAACGATCTGGATCTCTATGAAGGGCGCTATGGCGTGGAGGACACCCGCCAGGCGGTGCTGGAGGCTCGGCGCCAGGGGCTGACGCCGTTTTGCATCACCATCGATCGTGAAGCCGGGGATTACCTGCCGTACATGTTCGGCGCCAACGGCTACACCTTGATCCGTCAGCCGGAGCAACTGCCGCTGCGTTTGCCGCAGTTGTACCGGCAGTTGACTCAGGATTGAGGGTTCAGGCGATGTCGCGGGGTAACCAGAAAAACATGACGACGCAGAATATCGTCAGACCGATACAGAACCAGGTGAAGCGTCGCAGGCGACGCTCGCCAGCCAGCGCCGCCTCGGCCGGCAGCGGCATGCCGCACTGGCGACATTCGCTTTGATTGGCGGGGTTGGTGTGTTGGCAATACAGGCAGGTGGGTTGTGCGCTCATTCGAAATGTTCCAGGCGCAGGCGATCGAGAATGGCGATCTGGCGACCGTCCTGGGTGATGATTTTTTCATCGATCAGCCGGCGGATGATCCGCGAGAAGGTTTCTGGCTGGATCGACAGGTGTCCGGCGATCAGTTGCTTGGCCATGGGCAGCTCGAACTGGCTGTCCACGGTTTGCAAGCGCACCAGTTGTGTCAGCAGGTAGCGCACCACGCGGTGGGTGGCGTTTTTCAGCGACAGGGTTTCAATCTCGTTGACCCGTTGGTGCAGGCGCACACAGAGCTTGCCGAGCAGGGCGAAGGTCAACCGGCTGTTACTTTGCAAAAGACGCATGTACGTGGCATTGGACAGGCGATACAGCTGGGTTGGCCCAACGGCCTCTGCGCAAGCGACGTAGTTCGGCGTGTCCATCAGCATCATGGCTTCAGCGAAGGTCTGGCGCTCGCCGATCACCTCGAAGACTTTTTCCTGGCCGTCCGGCGTCAACCGGTAGATTTTCACCGCGCCGGAGATCACGAAGTAAAACGCCTGCGCCGGTTCGCCTTGGCGGAACAGCGGTTCGCCCCTGTCGACATTCAGCAATTGGCTGGTACTCATCAGTTCGTCGAGCTGTTCTTCGTTCAACGGTTCGAACAGGTGATGACTGCGCAGAATCTGGTGATGAACACGGTGAAGCACCATGGCATGAGTCCTTGTATGGCAGGGAAATGAATCGGATTCAGACGAGGCTCAGGGACAGGCCGCTGGCCAGACCCACGACGCAAGAGAGCAGGACGAACCAGGCGAGTGGCAGCGCGACGTATTTCATGGATAACCCCGGCAAAAAAAAGTCTGTGCCCTGCCAGAGCAAGAGACGGGCCATGCCCGCAACCGTTGATTTGCGGGGCCGTACGGTGAGATGGGTATAAATGACCCTGTACTGTTAGGGTGATAATCACCATGACAGGGTTATATTTACCCGGTTGATGGCCATTTGTGGGAGCGAGCCTGCTCACGATGGCGGCTTATCAGTCAGCGGAGATATCGAGCTGACCGGCCTCATCGCCAGCAGGCTCGCCCCTTCAGGGGATAAACAGACGGTTTATTGAGTGGGGCGGTGCACCCTCGAACAGTTTCGGCAAGCCCCTTGCAAGTACCTGGGTGAGGCAGGCTGGCTTGATCTGAGACAAGGCCCGCCGGTGCCGATAGCTGATCATTCGAACCCTGATTGTTGACCCCTCACCGCTGGCCCGTCCCGCGCTGAGGTAAAGGAGTGGTGTATGCAAGTGCTTGACCGTCGCAAGGCCATGGCCATCCTGCCGTTGTGGCGGCTGGCGTTTCGGCCGTTCTTCCTGGCCGGGTGTGTGCTTGCATTGTTGGCCATACCGTTGTGGCTGGCGGCGTTTACTGGAAGGCTGTCGGCCTGGCAACCGGCCGGCGGCTGGTTGGCCTGGCACCGTCATGAACTGCTGTTCGGCTTCGGCCTGGCAATCATCGCCGGGTTCTTGTTGACGGCGGTGCAGACCTGGACAGGTACTCCGGGGCTCAGTGGCAAACGTCTGACGGCGCTGGCGCTGTTATGGCTGGGCGCGCGACTGGCCTGGCTGGCAGATGCGCCCTGGCCATTGCTGACGGTGCTGGAGCTGGGTTTCGCCCTGGCGGTTGCGGCGTTGATGGGCATTACGTTGTGGCGCGTACGGCAGAAGCGCAATTACCCGATTGTGCTGGTCTTGCTGCTGTTGGCCGCCGCTGATGGGTTATCCGTATACGCTCTGGTGCAACATGACGAGGGCTTGCAGCGCCAAAGCGTGCTCACCGGCCTATGGCTGGTGGCGGCGATGATGGGGCTGATCGGCGGGCGGGTGATTCCTTTCTTTACCCAGCGCGGTCTGGGCCGGGTAGAAGGCGTTGCCCCCTGGCCGTGGCTCGATCGTCTGTTACTGGCGGGGTCGGCACTGGTGGCGCTGCTGTATGCCTTCGGCCCGGCGCTGTCGACCAGCCTCTGGGTCGGCCTGTTGTTCGCCGCGCTGGCGGTGGGGCACGGGGTGCGACTGGTGCGCTGGCATGATCGGGATTTGTGGCGGGTGCCGCTGCTGTGGTCGCTGCACCTGGCCTACGCCTGGCTGGCGCTGGCTTGCCTGGGCATGGCGCTGTGGCATTTCGGCGTCGCGCTGAACCCGAGCCTGGCGGTGCACAGCTTGTCCATCGGCGCCATGGCCGGGTTGATCCTGGCGATGATCGCCCGCGTCAGCCTGGGCCATACCGGGCGAGCCTTGGAACCGCCGGCCGGCATGACCCTGGCGTTCGTCCTGCTGAACCTGGCATGCCTGAGCCGAGTGCTGCTGGTGCTGCTGTTCCCGTTGGCCGCGCTGTGGCTGGCGGGGCTGTGCTGGACCCTGGCATTTGGACTCTACGCCTGGCGTTATGGGCCGATGCTGTTGCAGGCCCGCGTGGATGGGCATCCAGGATGAGCCGAGGGGATCGATGATGTATGGGGTTTTGCTAGTCATTCATCTATTGGCGGCTATCGCTTTTATCGGCACGTTGTTTTTCGAGGTTTTTATCTGGCATGCCGCCCGCAGGCCTTTGGCCGAAGGCGTCAAGGACGCCGCCGACCCGGCTATCGCCAAGCGTTCGCGGCAGGTGTTGCACGGGGTGGTGCTGGTGCTTTACAGCGCCGGCATCGCGCTGGCCTGGCAGCATCGCGGTGCATTGAGCCAACCTTTGAGCAACAGCTTCGGCCTGTTGCTGAGCCTGAAGATCCTCCTGGCCTTGAGCATCATCGGCCATTATTTGTGGCTGGCGTACTGGCTCAAGAGCGGGCGGCTGACCCCGGACCGCGCCTGCTGGCTGCGTCGCAGTATCCTGGGACACATGGTGCTGATTGTGGTGTTGGCCAAGGCGATGTTCTATTGGCAGTTTTGAGCAGGAATGAGAGCCACAAACGGCTGTGGGAGCAAAGCTTGCTCGTGATGGCGCAATGTCAGTCGGTATCAATGTTGACTGATCCAGCGCTATCGCGAGCAAGCTTTGCTCCCACAGGGGTAATGGCAATGTTTGAGAGTCAGCGAACGGGTTTCATCGCATTGACGAACAACACATTGTTTTCCAGATGGATGTGCTGCATCAGGTCATCACGAAACTCCACCAGCCCGCGATACAGGGCGCGCCAGGTGTTGCAGGCATCGGAGGGCGGGGTGATCTGGTCGGTCAGGGCAAGCATGGTTTCCAGCGCTTCACCGTGCTGGTCGTGTTCGTAGCGCAGTACCTGGATGGGGGCCGAGGCCCGATCACCCAGGCCCTGTTGCAGCATCGGGAACAGCACCTGCTCCTCCTTGAGCATGTGGCCTTCGAGTTCCTGATACATGTCCTGCAAGTGATCGGCCAGGCCGACGGGGCAACTGGCCCGGGCGCCATGGACCATCTCGACGCGGCGGGCCAGACGGATCAATTCCGGCAGCTGTTCGCGGTGACGGGCGTGGTAGCGTTCCAGGATGTGGGCGATCAACAGCGCCTGGGGTTCGTCGCGCCAGTCATGGCCCAGTTCCCCAGCGGCCTGCAGGGTGCGCAGGGCATCGGCGATCAGCAGTGGGTTCAGGCCCTTGCCCAGCGCTGCTTCGCGCAAGGATTTTTGCCCGCCACAACAGAAGTCGAGGTTGTAGTGATGGAAGGTACGGGTGGCACCGGGAATGTCGCAGGCCAATTGGCCGAGGCTTTGTTCCAGCAGATCGAGGCTCATCATGTTTCCTTGGGTTGAATCCCGGGAGGGACAGATGAGCGAACTTTGCAGCCGACGTGCCAGAATTAACTGCCTGAAAATTAACGGATAAATATTTACCAGGGTGATTCTCACCCTGGCTGCAAGGGGTCAAACGAACCCTGGAGGGTAATCACTACCATGCTGCGTGAAAGCCTGGCCGCCGACCTGATCGTCGAGTTGCCCAATGCCGTTCGATTGCAACGCCTGGTACAGACCCTGCGCGAATACTTCAACAGTGGCGCCGTAGGCTTGTTGCGCCTGGACGATGACAGCCTCAGGCCCGTCGCCACCGTAGGCCTGGTGCATGAAGCGCTCGGCCGTCGGTTCGTGATCGCCCAGCATCCGCGTCTGGCGGCGATCATGGCGTCGCGCGAACCTACCTGGTTTGAGCCCGACAGCCGCTTGCCCGACCCTTATGACGGCTTGCTCGATAACCACGTCGGCGAACCGCTGCCGGTGCACGACTGCATGGGCGTGAGCCTGTACGTGGAAGGGCGGCTCTGGGGCGCGATCACCCTGGATGCGCTGCATGCTGGCACCTTCGACAGCCGCGCAAGGGAAGAACTCAAACGGTGCACCTTGCAGATCGAAGCGGCGGTGCGGGTGACCCGGCTCGAGCAGGAAAACCGCAGCCTGCGCGCCTCGCGCAGTGATCTGCCGGATGTCCGTCGGCCGGCCGAGGAGGGCGAGATCCTTGGGCGCAGCGAGGTGCTGGATCAACTGCTCAACGAGCTGGACGTATTGGCCGACTCCGAACTGCCGGTGCTGCTGCTGGGAGAAACCGGTGTCGGCAAGGAGTTGTTTGCGCGTCGTTTGCATCGCTTGTCCCGGCGCAGTCACAAGCCGCTGGTGCAGGTCAATTGCGCAGCCTTGCCCGAGTCCCTGGCCGAAAGCGAACTGTTCGGCCACGTCAAAGGGGCATTCTCCGGCGCTACGACTGACCGCGCTGGGCGTTTCGACGCGGCCAATGGCGGCACGTTGTTTCTCGACGAGGTGGGTGAATTGCCGTTGAGCGTGCAGGCCAAGTTGCTGCGCACCCTGCAAAACGGCGAGATCCAGCGCCTGGGTGCTGACAAGCCGCTGCACGTCGATGTGCGGATCATCGCCGCCACCAACCGCCACCTGCCGGACAGCATTCGCGATGGGCTATTTCGCGCCGACCTGTATCACCGGCTCTCGGTCTACCCGGTGCCGATCCCGCCGTTGCGCGAACGCGGTAGCGATGTGCTGATGCTCGCCGGGCATTTCCTCGAGTTGAACCGCACGCGCCTGGGCTTGCGCGGCTTGCGCCTGTCACCGGCCGCTGAACAGGCGCTGCTGGCGTACTCCTGGCCGGGCAATGTGCGGGAGCTGGAGCACGTGATCAGTCGCGCGGCGTTGAAGCAACTCAGCCGCGGGGCCAGTCGCAGCCTGATCATGACCCTGGAGCCGCAGGTGCTGGACCTGGACGTCAGTGCCAGCGGATCCACGACCCACGCGACACTTGAACAGTCTCCAGAGGTCGCCGATGTACCGTTCCAGCCGCTGAATGAAGCTGTCGACACTTGCCAGCGCCAGGCGATCCTCAAGGCCCTGGAGCATTGCGGGCAGAACTGGGCCGGTGCGGCGCGGCTGCTGGAGGTCGACCCGAGCAACCTGCATAAACTGGCGCGGCGGTTGGGGCTCAAGTAGCCGGCGACCTATTAGACCGAGTCGTCTTCATCGCGAGCAGGCTCGCTCCCACAGGGAACTCCATAGGCCCAATGTGGGAGCGAGCCTGCTCGCGATGGCATCGGCACGTTCAACACAAGATCCGCCATTGACAACGATCAAGGCCTGCCCTCGCGACAGAACCCACACTGGAGCAAATCCATCGTGGAGATCATCGTCATGCCCCTTTCCCTGGCCAAAATGCGTCGTCAGTACACCCTGGACGGGTTGGATGAAGCCCAGGCACCGGACGATCCGATGGTTCTGTTCGGATTATGGATGCAACAAGCCCGCGACACCGAAAGCCCGCCGGTGGAAGCCAACAGCATGACCCTGGCGACCGTGGACGAGCAGGGCCGGCCGCACTGTCGGGTGCTGCTGCTCAAGGGGTTCAGCGATGAAGGTTTCACATTTTTCGGCAACTACGACAGTGGCAAGGGACGGGACCTGGCGATCAATCCGTGGGCGGCCATGACGTTTTTCTGGCCGGGGCTGGAACGGCAAGTGCGGGTTGAAGGGCAGGTCCACAAGCTCGATTCCGGGCTATCGGATGCCTATTTCATTTCCCGCCCCCTGGCCAGTCGTCTTGGTGCCTGGGCCTCGCCGCAAAGCCGTGAGCTGGAGGATCGGGCCGCCCTTGAGGCGTTGCTGACGCAGACCGAACGGCGGTTTATCAATCAGCCAGTGCCGCGTCCCGAACACTGGGGCGGCTACTGCCTGAGGCCTGAACGGCTGGAGTTCTGGCAAGGCCGCGCCGACCGTCTGCACGATCGCCTCGACTACCGCCTGCAAGAAGGCGCCTGGCAGCGTAGCCGACTGGCACCGTAAACGCCGAGGGAGGTACCTCTATCGGGGAATAGGCCCGGCCCCGATTGCGGTTCAGGCTGGGCCATCTTTTTTTTAAAGGACGGCTGACCATGGCCCATCTGACGCAACGCCACTTTCAACCGCTGAATATTGCGGTGCTGACCATCAGCGATACCCGTAGCTTCGAAACCGATACCTCCGGGCAAACCCTCGCCGATCTGCTGCAAACCGCCGGGCATGTGCTGATCGACCGTGGGCTGGTGAAGGACGATATCTACCAGATCCGCGCCCAGGTCTCGCAGTGGATCGCCGCCCCTGAAGTGCAAGTGGTGCTGATGACCGGCGGCACCGGTTTTACCCCCCGCGATAACACCCCCCAGGCGGTGCTGCCGCTGCTGGACAAGCAGGTGGACGGGTTCGGCGAACTGTTCCGGCAGGTGTCACTGGCAGAGATCGGCATGTCCAGCCTGCAATCACGGGCATTGGCGGGTATGAGCAACGGCGTATTGGTGTGCTGCCTGCCGGGTTCGCCGGGCGCGTGTCGCACCGGTTGGGAACAGATCCTGGTCGGTCAACTGGACAGCCGCACCGGCCCGTGCAACTTCACTCCCCATCTCAAGCCGCAGCCCGGCGTTGTCGTTGAGCCTTGCGGGACGCGCTCATGAGCAGCGGCGCGTGTGGCAGCGTCTGTGAGAGCGGCGCGCTGATGCCGGTGGATGAAGCCATCCGCTACCTGCTGGATCAGGCACCGCTGCCGCCTCCGGTGCAACGGGTGGCGCTGGACCAGGCCCTGGGCCGGGTGCTGGCGACAGACATCCGCAGCCCCATGAACTTGCCTGCGTGGGACAACAGCGCCATGGACGGTTATGCCCTGCGGGCCGCTGACCTGCCAGCCGCCGGAGGTTATCTGACCCTGGCCGGGCGCATTGCCGCCGGACAGGCATCCAATAATCCGCTGCAGCCCGGGCAGGCCGTACGGATTTTCACGGGCGCGCCGCTGCCGCCGGGGGCAGACACCGTGGTGCCCCAGGAAAGCTGTCGGGTAGCAGGTGAGCGGGTCTGGTTGCCACCGGTCAATGACGGCGACCATGTGCGCAAGGAAGGCGAGGAAGTGCGCCGAGGAGACCTGTTGCTTCGTGCCGGCAAGCGCTTGCGGGCCCAGGAGCTGGGGTTGCTGGCCGGTGCCGGGATTGCGCGAATGGAGGTCTATCGGCCGTTGCAGGTCGGTCTGCTCAGCAGCGGCGATGAACTGCGCGAACCGGGCGAAGCATTGGCGCCGGGGCAGATCTACAACAGCAATCGCCATAGCCTCGCGGCACTGCTGCGCGGCTGGGGCATGGAGGTGCATGACTACGGCGCCATGCCCGACAAGCTGCTCGCCAGTCGCCAGGCCTTGAGCCTGGCGGCGGCCGAGTGTGATGTGCTGCTGACCTCCGGCGGCGTTTCGGTGGGCGAGGAGGATCACCTCAAACAAGCCATCGAAGCGCTGGGCAGCGTTGACCTGTGGCGCCTGGCAATCCAGCCGGGCAAACCGCTGGCCTTTGGCGAAGTCGCCGGCAAACCCTGGATCGGTTTGCCAGGTAACCCATCGGCGGCGCTGATTACCGCATTGATTGTCGTGCGCCCGTTCCTGTTCCGGGCCCAAGGCATGGACGAAGTATTGCCTATCTCATTGCAGTTGCCGGCCGGGTTTGACTGGCCAAAGCCCAACCGGCGGCGGCAGTACCTGCGGGCGAAACTGGTCCCCGGTGCCGATGGTTCGCTGTGTGTCGAGCTGCATCCCCAGCAAAGTTCGGCCATGTTGGCTGCCGCATGCTGGGCCGACGGTCTGGCCGTGGTCGAGTGCCAGGCGCACGTGCGCATGCTCGACAAGGTGATGTACTTGCCGTTCGCGAGCCTGATGCATTAACGGCAATTGATTGTCGTCAAGGTCGCCGCCGATGAGCTGACTAGACTGGCGGCGCTCCGAGTTTTCTCATGAGGATGCCCCATGCAACTGGTTTGCCCGGCAGGGAATCTGCCTGCCCTCAAAGCGGCGGTGCGCCAAGGCGCCGATGCCGTCTATGTCGGCTTTCGCGATGACACCAACGCCCGGCATTTCGCCGGGCTGAACATGGACGACAAACAGTTCGACGCGGCGGTCGCGCACATCCGCCAGCACCAACGCAAACTCTATGTGGCGGTCAACACCTACCCACAACCCAAGGGCTGGGAGCGTTGGCAGCGCGCGGTGGATCGCGCCGCCGATCTGGGCGTCGACGCCCTGATCGCCGCCGACCCCGGGGTGCTCGGCTACGCCAGCCAGCGCCACCCACAACTGGCCCTGCATCTTTCGGTACAAGGTTCGGCGACCCATGCCGCGGCGCTGGCTTTTTACGCCGAGCGCTACGGCATTCGGCGTGCGGTGCTGCCACGGGTGCTGTCCCTGGCCCAGGTGCGGCAGGTAGCAGCAGCGAGCCCAGTGCCGATCGAAGTCTTCGGTTTCGGCAGCCTGTGCATCATGGCCGAGGGCCGTTGTCACTTGTCCTCTTACATCACCGGTGAGTCGCCGAACCTGTGCGGCGTGTGCTCACCGGCCAAGGCAGTGCGCTGGAGCGAAGACGCCGACGGCCTGAGCGCACGCTTGAGCGAGGTGCTGATCGATCGCTACACCCCTGACGAGCCGGCCGGTTACCCGACCCTGTGCAAGGGCCGCTTCCTGGTCGGCGGCAAGCGCTTCCATGCCCTGGAAGAACCCACCAGCCTCGACACCCTGGACCTGCTGCCGGAGCTGGCGGCCATCGGCGTCGAGGCAGTGAAGATCGAGGGCCGCCAGCGCAGCCCGGCCTACGTTGAACAAGTGACCCGGGTCTGGCGCGCCGCACTGGATGCCCACCGGGCTGCGCCGCAACGATTCCGGGTGCGGGAAGAATGGCGCCAGGTGTTGGCCGGTTTGTCGGAAGGCAGCCAGACCACCCTGGGCGCTTACCATCGATCATGGCAATGAGGGAGGCCAGATGAAACTCAGCCTGGGACCGGTCCTGTTTTACTGGGACAAAGCGCAACTGGGGAATTTCTACGCCGAGATGTCGGCCTTGCCGCTGGATGTGATTTACCTGGGGGAAACCGTGTGCTCAAAGCGCCGGGCATTCTCCCTGGATCAATGGCTGGGCCTGGGGCGCGAACTGCAAGCGTGCAGCCAGGCACAGATTGTGTTGTCGAGCCTGACGCTGATCGAAGCGGCCTCGGAGCTGTCGTCCTTGCGTCGGCTGTGTGACAACGGCCAATTGTTGGTGGAAGCCAATGACATGGGCGCGGTGCAGTTTCTCGCTGAACGCAAGTTGCCTTTCGTGGGCGGCCCGGCGTTGAACCTGTACAACGGCCATGCCCTGGGGCAATTGCTCGACAGCGGCATGATTCGCTGGGTACCACCTGTGGAATGCTCGGCGGCGCTGATCGGCGATGTGCTGGAGCAGGTGCGGGAAATGGAACGCGAGGTCCCCGAGGTGGAGATTTTTGCCTACGGCCACTTGCCCCTGGCTTATTCGGCACGCTGCTTCACCGCCCGGGCCGAAAACCGGCCCAAGGACGACTGTCAGTTCTGTTGCATCAACTATCCCGACGGCCTGGCGTTGAGCAGTCAGGAGGGCCAGCAACTGTTCACCCTCAATGGCATTCAGACGATGTCCGGTGAGGTGACCAATCTGTTGGCCGATTACCCCGCGCTGATGGCCAGTGGCGCCGACGTGCTGCGTCTGAGCCCGCGCGCCCAGGGCATGGCCGAGGTGGTCAGGTCCTTCGACAACGTTCGCCAGGGCGAGGCACCACCGCTGTTTGTGGCCGGTTGCAACGGCTATTGGCACGGTCATGCCGGTATGTTGAAAGTTGAGGAGGCGGGCCTGTGCTGAGTCGAAAAAAATGGTTGCTCAAAGGCGCTGACCGGGTGCTGCCGCTGGTGGGCAAGGTGCCGTTTGTCGTACAGCGCCTGGCGTTGCAGCAGGCGCTCAACCGTTGCCTGGCCGAGCCGCTGCGCGATGGCGGGTTCGAGGTGTTGCGCGGGCGTTGGCTATGCCTGCGGGTGCCGGACCTGAAGTTGTGCTGGTACCTGACGCTGTCGCGGGATGGACTGCGCATTGCCGAACAAGCCGAAGCCCAGGTCAGCATCAGCGGCAACTGGCGTGAATTTCTCTTGCTCGCCAGTCGGCAGGAAGATCCCGACACGTTGTTCTTCCGGCGACGCCTGGTGATTGAGGGCGACACCGAATTGGGGCTGGCGCTGAAGAACCTGATCGACAGCCTCGACCCGGAGGTCTTGCCGCCCTGGTTATGGCGCAATCTGGAACGGGCGGGCAAGGGATTGGCGGCGGCCTGATGAAAGCTCCAGGCTCACTGCCCCTGGTGTACTCCTGTTCCGGTTGTTCCAACGTGGCGCAACTGGCCAACACCGTCGCCCTGCGCCTGGACCGCGCCGGCCTGGCCGAGATGTCCTGCATCGTCGGGGTCGGCGGGCATGTGCCGGCACTGGTCAACAAAGCGCGCTCGGGGCGGCGGATCATCGCGCTGGACGGTTGTCCGTTGCAGTGCGTCCAGGCGTGTTTGCAGCAGCATGATCTGGAAGCGGATGTGCATGTGATTTTGAGCCAGTTGGGCTGGCGCAAGCGTTTCGGCGTCGATTGCACGCAAGAGGAGGGGGACGCGTTGTTTGAGCGGTTGATACCGATGATCGTTGAAAATGACACAGCAGATAGTGAGTCTGGCTGAGCCTGTGGCGAGGGGATTTATCCCCGCTGGACTGCGAAGCAGTCCCAATGCGCTGTGTCAGACAGTTTGAATAGGGGCCGCTTCGCGCCCCAGCGGGGATAAATCCCCTCGCCACAAGGGAATTGGGGCTGCGCGGGTTATTGCTGGTAAGCGTCCAGCTCATCTTCGGCCAGGATGCGAATGTTGCGCCGCTCCATGGCAATCAGGCCACCGTCTACCAGGCGATGGAGAATGCGCGAAAAAGTCTCTGGCTGGATTCCCAGCTTGGAGGCCACCAGGCGTTTGGACACCTGTAGCACCACCTGGCCGTCGCGCGGGTCGCGTTCCTGAAGCAGAAAGTTGATGACCCGCCGGCTGGCGCTGGCCAGGGTCAGGTTGTCGATGTCCTTGAGGCGCTGGTGCAAATGGATACTCATGCTCGCCAGGATCGCCAGGCAGACCTTCGGCTGGTCTTCCAGGGCCTTGCGGTAATGAGTGCCTTCGATACTCACCAGTACGCTGTCCTTGAGCGCCGACGCACTGACCGGGTAGCACCGGGCCTGGCTGAACAGCAGAGCCTCGGCGAAGGTCTGCCCGGGCTGGATGATTTCCACCAGGTTTTCCTGACCTTCACCGGTGACCCGGAACAGCTTGATCTGACCGCTGACCAGCAGGAAAAACCGCTTGGCCGGGTCGCCCTGGTGCATGAGCGTGCTGTTGCACTCCAGGCGTTTGAGCACGGCCAGGTTGCACACGTCTTCGAAGACCCGCTCCGGTAACTGGCTGAACAGGTGATGACGACGCAACAGTAAAACGATGGAAGGATGAGTCAGCATGGCGTACCTCCGCGTGCCGTCATGGTAGAACCCCACGCGCCCCCGGCCTATGCCTCCGCAGGCCTACCTCGGAAGAGGGAGGTGCGTCCCCGCTCAAACACAAACCCTGTGGGAGCGAGCCTGCTCGCGATAGCGGAGGGTCAGCTTGCAGGGATGTTGAATGTGCCGCCGTCATCGCGAGCAGGCTCGCTCCCACAGTTTTTTCGAGTCGTGCGCAGGCGCTGTATTCGCCTGAAACACCCTGTGGAAGCAAAGCTTGCTCGCGATAGCGGAGGGTCAGCTTGCAGGGATGTTGAATGTGCCGCCGTCATCGCGAGCAAGCTCGCTCCCACAGGAGGTGTGGTTTGCCGGGCTAGCCCACTCCGCGCAGATGCTCCATGGCCCAGACGGCGGCTTCGACCCGTGAGCGCAACCCCAGTTTGTGCAGCAGGTTTTTCACATGGACCTTGACCGTGCCTTCGGTGATGCCCAGCTTGTGGCCGATGACTTTGTTGCTGCAGCCGCCGGCGATGGTCTTGAGTACCTGGCGTTCGCGTTCGGTCAGTTCCACGTCGGCCTGGCGGGGAGGGGAGCGCAAGGCCTGGGCCATGACGCGGGTCAGGCCGGGGCTGATCACCAGCGCGCCGTTGAGGGCATCGCGGATGTACTGCACCAGCAACTCCGGCTCCATGTCCTTGAGCAGGTAACCGTTGGCATCCAGGCGCAGGGCATCGCGAATGTCGTCCTCGGCGTCGGATACGGTGAACAGCAATACCTTGCCGGTGTAATGCATGGCCCGCAGCCGGCGCAGGGTTTCGATGCCGTTCATTTGCGGCATGTTGTTGTCCAGCAGGACCAGGTCAGGTTTGAGCGGTTCGATCAGGGTCAGGGCTTCTTCGCCGTGGCTGGCTTCGCCGACGATGTGCAAGTCGTCTTCGAGTTCGAGCATTTGGCGGATCCCTCGACGCATCATTGGATGGTCGTCGACCAGCAGGAGGGTGTGACGCAGGGGGGCGTTCATGTTGCGAGACCTTCGCTGTGTTGGCCCAGGAATTCCGGTTGGAAATGCACCTGGATACGGGTGCCCTGGGGCGTTCGGGAGATAATTTGCAGTTGGCCGCGCAAGCTGCGGGCCCGTTCGTTCATGATGTTCAGGCCGTGGTGTTCGCGCTGGTCCACTTCGCCACTGAAGCCCCGGCCATCGTCTTCGACCGACAGTCGCACGGTTTCGCCTTCCTGGCGCAGTTCGAGCCAGGCGTTCTCTGCGTGGGCGTGGCGCAGGCAGTTGGAGAGCGCCTCGCGGGTGATCTGCAGGATATGAATCTGCTCACTGGCCGACAGCTCGAAGGCCAGGGTGTCGACGAACAGATGCACCCGGAAATCGCCCCGGCGGGAGAATTCATCAGCGGTGTCCTTGAGTTCCTGGACCAGCCCGTCGTCGTGGATCTGCAAGCGGAACGTGGTGAGCAGTTCGCGCAACTGCCGGTAGGCATTGTTCAGGCCTTCGCGCAGTTCGGCGGTGACGGTTTCCAGGGTTTGCACCGGTTCGCCGCGACGCATCAGGGTTTGCATGCGGCTGACTTGCAGCTTCATGTACGACAAGGCCTGGGCCAGGGAGTCATGCAGTTCGCGGGCGATGATCGTGCGCTCATCGAGCAACAGCAGGCGATGGTCCTGTTCGCGCTGGCGCTTGAGAGACAGCGAGGTGCCGATCAGGTTTGCCAGGGCCTGGATCAGTGCGGTTTCCCAGGGTTGCGCCGCGTGACCGTCGACAAAATGCGCCTTGAGTTCACCCAGTTCCGTGCCCTGGTTACTGATGCTGAACGTCTGCGGCCGGGCGCTGTGGTGTTTCTGGCAGGTGGCGCAATCGCTGCTGGCGCAGACCTCGCGGCTGTTGGCGCCATGCAGCGACAGCAGTTGCCGGGCGGGCGCCTGCAACTGGCCTTGCAGACACAGCGACAGGCGCAGGCCCGGCAGCCGCTGCTGGAACCGGCTGATCAGTTCATCCAGCCCTTCGGCATTGGCCTGCCGCGTGGCCAGGCTGCGGCTGCTCTGGTACAGCAGCTCCAGGGCGGCATTGGCCTGTTGCAGGTTCAGGGTCTTTTGCTGGACCTGATTCTCCAGGGTGCGATGGGATTGCTCGATGGTCTCGGCCATGGTGTTGAAGCTGGTCGCCAGTTGGCCCAGTTCATCCTCTGACTGATGGTTGACCCGCACCTGGAATTCGCCACGGCGAAAGCGCTGGGTGGCGTCCACCAGTTCCTGCAAGGGCGTGACCACACCGTACTGCAATTCATACAGACCGATCAGCAGGATGATCATGGTGGTGAACAGCGCCATGCCCTGGATCGTCTGTTGCCAGGCTTGCTTGTGCTCGCTCTGGCGTTGCAACAGGGTGACGAACTGGTCCAGTTGCGCAACGAAGGAAGCGGCACTGGCCTGGAAGAACGCCGAATCGCCGCGTTCGATGGCCGGGCGCAAGGTCTGGTTCCAACGCTGCATGAGGCTCTGATAACTCTGATGCAGGGAGGTCGCCGGTCCGTCTTCCAGCACGGCGCGCAAGGACGGGCTTTCGAGACGTCGTTGCAGGCTGTCGATGATCGCCGGGACATCGTCGCTGGCCCCGGCTGCCAGTTTCCAGCTCAGGTGATAGGTCTCCATACGCACGGAACCGGCGGTGTTGATGGCGGCCGCGTCGCCCTGGCTGAACCAGGCAATCAGACCTGCGCTCAAGGAACTGGCCAGGGCGAGGATGGCGATCAGGATCACCGCCAGCCCGGCGCGAGCGGGCAGGGAACTGCGCAGCCACCGCATCATCGAGACTGGCCCTGGAGGAAATTCTGCAAACCGAACATGGGGACGCCCTGGCGTTGGGGGGGTATAGCAGCCGATCCCGGGCGCACTACCTCTAAAGAGTTGTCGGCCGCTACGTTTCGATAAAAGCCACGGCCGAAATGTTCAAAGCCTTGATAAATAAAGGTTCTTATCAACTTCAGGCTCTACCCCCTAAGAGGTAGACGGCCCCAGCATAGGCCAGTACCGCCGGGACGCACGTTGACCCAGGTCAAGTTTTTACGGGGTAGGCATCACTAGGCTGCGCTCATCGAACTGACGGGGAGTGCATCGAGATGCGAGCGCAAGTGCAACAAGGGTTGGTACTGGGGATGAGTACCCTGGCCTTCACCGTGTGCTTCATGGTCTGGATGATGTTTGCCGTGCTCGGTGTTCCGATCAAGGAAATGCTGGCGCTCAACGAAACCCAATTCGGTCTGCTGGCCGCCACGCCGGTGCTGACCGGTTCCCTGGTGCGCTTGCCCCTGGGCCTGCTGACCGACCGCTTCGGCGGGCGCATCGTGTTCTTCCTGCTGATGCTCTCCTGTGTGCTGCCGTTGTACCTGATCACCCTGGCCACGGCTTTCTGGCAGTTCCTGGTGCTGGGCCTGTTTGTCGGGCTGGCCGGTGGATCGTTCTCGGTGGGCATCGCTTATGTGGCCAAGTGGTTCGACAAGCAGAATCAAGGCTTCGCCATGGGTGTGTTCGGCGCGGGCAACGCCGGCGCCGCGCTGACCAAATTCCTCGCTCCTGCCTTGATCGCCTTCGGTTCCTGGCACCTGGTGCCGAAGGTGTTCAGCGCCATTCTGTTCATCACCGCGCTGCTGTTCTGGTTTCTCACAACCGAGAAGAAGGAGCACAGCGGCACCGGCGGCGCCACGTTGCGCGAGCAACTGAAAACCCTGAAAGAACCAGCGGTGTGGCGCTACTGCCAGTACTACTCGATCGTGTTCGGCGGCTATGTAGCCCTGGCCCTGTGGATGACCAAGTACTACGTGCAGGAATACGGCTTCAGCCTGCAAAGCGCGGCGCTGCTGGCGGCCTGCTTCTCCCTGCCCGGTGGCGTATTGCGGGCCGTCGGTGGCTGGATGTCCGACCGCTGGGGCGCCCAGAGCGTGACCTGGTGGGTGTTGTGGGTCAGCTGGATCTGCCTGTTCCTGCTCTCGTACCCACAGACCCAACTGCAAGTGCAGACCGTCAACGGCACGGTGGATTTTCACATCGGCCTCAACGCCACGCTGTTCACCGTGCTGCTGTTCGTGATGGGCATCGCCTTCGCGTTCGGCAAGGCCTCGGTCTTCAAGTACATCGCCAACGACTACCCGAAAAACATGGGCGCGGTGTCCGGCATCGTCGGCCTGGCCGGCGGCCTGGGCGGGTTCGTGTTGCCGATCATGTTCGGCGCCCTGGTGGACCTCACCGGCGTGCGCTCGTCCTGCTTCATGTTGATGTACGGCGTGGTCTGGGTCTCCCTGACCTGGATGTACTTCAGCGAAGTTCGCAAGCGCCCGCTGCTGGGTAAACAGCCGCCGGCCAGCCAATCCCCGTTTTCCAGCATTGCCCAAGGAGAAGAACATGTCCGTTCTGCAAACGCCTGAAAAGGGCCCGGTCATTCATGACTGGCGTCCGGAAGACCCCGCGTTCTGGGGCAAGAGTGGCAAACAGACTGCCCGGCGTAACCTGTGGATTTCCATCCCGGCGCTGCTGTTGGCCTTCGCGGTGTGGATGGTCTGGAGCACGGTGATCGTGCGCCTGAACGCCATCGGTTTCAGTTTCAGCACCGACCAGTTGTTCTGGCTCGCGGCGTTGCCGGGCCTGTCCGGCGCGACCTTGCGCATCTTCTATTCGTTCATGGTGCCGATCTTCGGCGGTCGTCGCTGGACGGCCCTGAGCACTGCGTCGCTGCTGTTGCCGGCGCTGTGGATGGGCTTTGCCGTGCAGGATCCGGCCACGCCTTACAGCGTGTTCGTGCTGATTGCGCTGCTCTGCGGCTTTGGCGGCGGTAACTTCGCCTCGAGCATGTCCAACATCAGCTTCTTTTACCCCAAGTCCCAGCAGGGCACAGCCCTGGGCCTGAACGCCGGGCTGGGCAACCTGGGCGTGTCGGTGATGCAGTTCAGCGTGCCGCTGGTGATTTCCTTCGGCGTGTTCGGCTTCATGGGCGGCCAGCCGCAGGTACTGGCTGACGGCAGCTCGCTGTGGCTGCAAAACGCCGGTTTTATCTGGGTGCCGTTCATCCTCGCCGTGACCGTGATTGCCTGGTTCGGCATGAACGACCTGTCCAGCGCCCGCGCTTCGTTCAGTGAGCAGGCAGTGATTTTCAAGCGCAAGCACAACTGGCTGATGTGCTGGTTGTACCTGGCGACCTTCGGCTCGTTCATCGGCTTCTCCGCCGCGTTTCCGCTGCTGATCAAAACCTCGTTCCCGGAAGTCATCGCCCTGAAGTTCGCCTTCCTCGGTCCGCTGGTCGGTGCCCTGGTGCGGCCACTGGGTGGCTGGCTGGCGGACAAGCTCGGCGGCGCGAAGGTTACGTTGTGGAACTTCGTGCTGATGATCGCGATGGTGTTCGGGGTCCTTCATTTCCTGCCCCAAGGCGGCCAGGGCGGCAGCTTCTACGGCTTCCTGGGGATGTTCATGTTGCTGTTCGTCACCACTGGCGTGGGCAACGGGTCGACCTTCCGCATGATCCCGGTGATCTTCCGCACCCTGCATGAAAAAGCCAGCCGCGGCCAAAAGCCCGAGCTACGCGAACAAGCGCTCAAGAACGCCGGCAAGGAATCGGCCGCAGTGCTGGGTTTCAGCTCGGCCATGGGCGCCTTCGGCGCGTTCTTCATCCCCAAATCATTCGGCACTTCGATGGCCCTGACCGGCGGCCCGGAGATGGCCTTCTACATGTTCGTCGGCTTTTACCTGAGCTGCATCGTGGTGACCTGGTGGTGGTATGCCCGCAAGGGCGCCGCAACACCGTGCTAAGCCGAACCTAAACCTGCGTGGGCGGGGCGCAGACCCCGCGGAGCAAGCCTGAGAGGAACACACTGTGAGTCATTTACTGGATCAACTGCGGTTTTTCAACCGCAAGCAAGGCGAGTTTTCCGAGGGGCACGGCGAGACCCGCAAGGAGTCCCGCGACTGGGAGAACGTCTACCGCTCCCGCTGGCAGTACGACAAGATCGTGCGCTCCACCCATGGGGTGAACTGCACCGGCTCGTGCTCGTGGAAAATCTACGTCAAGAACGGCCTGATCACCTGGGAAACCCAGCAGACCGACTACCCGCGCACCCGTAACGACCTGCCCAACCACGAGCCGCGTGGCTGCCCTCGTGGCGCCAGCTACAGCTGGTACATCTACAGCGCCAACCGGCTCAAGTACCCGAAGATCCGCAAGCCATTGCTCAAGCTGTGGCGCGAAGCCCGGCAGACCCTGCCGCCCGTGGAAGCGTGGGCCAGCATTGTCGAAAACAAGGCCAAGGCCGACTCGTATAAAAGCAAGCGCGGCATGGGTGGTTTCATCCGTTCCAACTGGGAAGAAGTCAACGAGATCATCGCCGCCGCCAACGTCTACACCGTCAAGCAATACGGCCCGGATCGGGTGGTTGGCTTCTCGCCGATCCCGGCGATGTCGATGGTCAGCTACGCCGCGGGTTCGCGTTACCTGTCGCTGATCGGTGGCGTGTGCCTGAGCTTCTACGACTGGTACTGCGACCTGCCGCCAGCCTCGCCGATGGTCTGGGGCGAGCAGACCGACGTGCCGGAATCGGCCGACTGGTACAACTCCAACTACATCATTGCCTGGGGCTCCAACGTCCCGCAGACCCGTACCCCCGACGCGCACTTTTTCACCGAGGTGCGTTACAAGGGCACCAAGACCGTGGCGATCACCCCGGACTATTCGGAAGTCGCCAAGCTCACCGACCTGTGGCTCAACCCTAAGCAGGGCACCGACGCGGCACTGGCCCAGGCTTTCAACCATGTGATCTTCAAAGAGTTTCACCTGGACAAGCCCAGCGCCTACTTCACCGAGTACGCCAAGCGCTACACCGACCTGCCGGTGCTGGTGATGCTCAAGCCGATGCTCGGCGTGGCGCCGGGCTCCGGCTACCAGCCTGATCGCTTCCTGCGCGCCAGCGACCTGACCAACAACCTCGGCCAGGACAATAACCCGGAGTGGAAAACCATCGCCCTGGATGCCAGCGGTGAACTGGTTTCTCCCCAAGGCTCCATCGGCTATCGCTGGGGCGAAGAGGGCAAATGGAACATCCTGGCCCGTGAAGGCGGCGAGGGCCGTGAGATCGACCTCAAGCTCAGCCTGATTGGCGATGACGTGGCTGAAGTGGCCTTCCCGTATTTTGCCGGTGAAGCCCAGGAGTACTTCCAGCATGTGGCCGGTGACGCGGTGCAGTACCGCCGGGTGCCGGTGCACAACGTGGTGCTGGCCGACGGCAGCGTGGTGAAAGTCGCCACGGTGTTTGACCTGTCGGCGGCCAACCTGGCCATCGACCGTGGCCTGGGCGGCGCCAACGTCGCCAAGGACTACGACGACGCCTCGGTGCCCGGCACCCCGGCCTGGCAGGAGCAGATCACCGGTGTGAGCCGCGAGAAAGCGATCCAGATCGCCCGCGAATTCGCCGACAACGCCGACAAGACCCGTGGCCGTTCGATGATCATCGTCGGCGCGGCGATGAACCACTGGTACCACATGGACATGAACTACCGTGGGCTGATCAACATGCTCATGCTGTGTGGTTGTGTCGGCCAGACCGGCGGCGGTTGGGCCCACTATGTCGGCCAGGAAAAACTCCGTCCGCAATGTGGCTGGCTGCCCCTGGCCTTCGGCCTGGACTGGAACCGTCCGCCACGGCAGATGAACGGCACCAGCTTCTTCTACGGCCACAGCTCGCAATGGCGCCACGAGAAGATGAGCATGCACGACGTGCTGTCGCCTCTGGCGGATAAATCGCAGTTCCCTGAGCATGCCCTGGACTACAACATCCGCGCCGAACGCGCCGGCTGGTTGCCCAGCGCGCCACAATTGAACACCAACCCGCTGAACATTTGCCGCGATGCTGCTGCCGCCGGCATGGACCCGAAAGACTACGTGGTCAAGTCCTGGCAGGACGGCAGCCTGCGGTTTGCCTGCGAACAACCCGACAGCCCGGAAAACTTCCCGCGCAACATGTTCATCTGGCGTTCCAATCTGCTGGGGTCCTCGGGCAAAGGCCACGAGTACATGCTCAAGTACCTGCTGGGCACCAAGAACGGCGTGATGAACGAAGACATCGGCTTTGGTGGCGAATCCAAGCCGACCGAGGCTGAATGGGTCGACAACGGTGCCATCGGCAAACTGGACCTGGTGACCACCCTGGACTTCCGCATGTCCTCGACCTGCGTGTATTCCGACATCGTCTTGCCGACCGCGACCTGGTACGAAAAAGACGACATGAACACCTCGGACATGCACCCGTTCATTCACCCGCTGTCAGCGGCTATCGACCCGGCCTGGGAGTCGCGTTCGGACTGGGAAATCTACAAGGGCATCGCCAAGGCGTTCTCCGCCATGTCGGTCGGGCACCTGGGTGTCGAGAAAGACCTGGTCACCGTGCCGTTGATGCATGACAGCGTCGGTGAACTGGCCCAGCCGTTTGGCGGCACTGACTGGAAAAGCGCCGGCGTGGCGCCGCAACCGGGCAAGAACGCACCGAACCTGCAAGTGGTGGAGCGCGATTACCCCAACATCTACAAGCAGTTCACCTCCCTGGGCCCGATGCTGGAGAAACTCGGCAATGGCGGCAAGGGCATCAACTGGAACACCGACGATGAGGTGAAATTCCTCGGTGAGCTCAATCACCATGAGGTCGACGCCGGTATCAGCCAGGGTCGGCCGAAGATCGACAGCGCCATTGACGCGGCCGAAGTGATTCTGTCCCTGGCCCCGGAAACCAACGGCCAGGTGGCCGTCAAGGCCTGGGCGGCCCTGTCGAAATTCACCGGCATCGATCACAGCCACCTGGCGCTGTCCAAGGCCCACGAGGCGATTCGCTTCCGCGACATCCAGGCGCAGCCGCGCAAGATCATTTCCAGCCCGACCTGGTCTGGCCTGGAAGACGATCACGTCAGCTACAACGCCGGTTACACCAACGTTCACGAAGCGATTCCATGGCGCACCATCACCGGCCGCCAGCAGTTCTACCAGGATCACCCGTGGATGCAGGCGTTCGGCGAGCAACTGATGAGTTATCGGCCGCCGGTCAACACCCGCACCATCGAAGGCGTCAAGGGCAAGCGCAGCAATGGCGAGACCGAAATCGTCCTGAACTGGATCACCCCGCACCAGAAGTGGGGCATCCACAGCACCTACAGCGACAACTTGCTGATGCTCACCTTGAGCCGCGGCGGGCCGATCGTCTGGCTCTCGGAAATCGACGCCAAGCGCGCCGGTATCGAGGACAACGACTGGATTGAATGCTTCAACGTCAACGGTGCGCTGACCGCCCGTGCGGTGGTCAGCCAGCGGGTCAAGGAAGGCATGGTGATGATGTACCACGCCCAGGAACGGATCGTGAACGTGCCCGGCTCGGAAACCACCAAGACCCGTGGCGGCCACCACAACTCGGTGACCCGCGTGGTGCTCAAGCCCACTCATATGATCGGTGGCTACGCGCAACAGGCCTACGGTTTCAACTATTACGGCACGGTCGGTTGCAACCGCGACGAGTTCGTCGTGGTGCGCAAGATGTCCAAGGTCGATTGGCTCGACGGTTCCAGTGGCGATGATCTGCCGCGTCCACTGCCAACCGATATCGAGGAGAACTGAGATGAAAATTCGCTCACAAATCGGCATGGTCCTGAACCTGGACAAATGCATCGGCTGTCACACCTGCTCGATTACCTGCAAGAACGTCTGGACCAGCCGCGAAGGCATGGAATACGCCTGGTTCAACAACGTCGAATCCAAGCCTGGCATCGGCTACCCCAAAGAGTGGGAAAACCAGGACAAGTGGAAGGGCGGCTGGATCCGTAACGCCGACGGTTCGATCAACCCACGCATCGGCGGCAAGTTCCGCGTGCTGGCGAACATCTTCGCCAACCCGGACTTGCCGAGCCTGGACGATTACTACGAACCGTTCGACTTCGACTACCAGCACCTGCACACCGCGCCTTTGGGCGAGCATCAGCCCACCGCACGGCCGCGCTCGCTGGTGTCCGGCAAGCGCATGGAGAAAATCGAGTGGGGCCCGAACTGGGAGGAGATCCTGGGCACCGAGTTTGCCAAGCGGCGCAAGGACAAGAACTTCGACCAGATCCAGGCGGACATTTACGGCGAGTACGAAAACACCTTCATGATGTACCTGCCGCGCCTGTGCGAGCACTGCCTGAACCCGGCGTGCGCGGCGTCCTGCCCGAGCGGGGCGATCTACAAGCGCGAGGAGGACGGCATCGTCCTGATTGACCAGGAGAAATGCCGCGGCTGGCGCATGTGCATCAGCGGCTGCCCGTACAAGAAAATCTATTTCAACTGGAAGAGCGGCAAATCGGAGAAATGCATTTTCTGCTACCCGCGCATCGAAGCCGGGATGCCGACGGTTTGCGCTGAAACCTGCGTCGGCCGCATCCGCTACCTCGGGGTGTTGCTGTACGACGCCGACCGCATCAGCGAAGTGGCGAGCACCGCCAACGAGCACGATCTGTATGAGAAGCAACTGGAGATCTTCCTCGACCCGAACGACCCGGCGGTGATTCGCCAGGCCCTGGCCGACGGCGTGCCGCAGTCGGTGATCGACTCGGCGCAACGCTCGCCGGTCTACAAAATGGCCGTGGACTGGAAACTCGCGCTGCCGTTGCACCCGGAATACCGCACCTTGCCAATGGTCTGGTACGTGCCGCCACTGTCGCCGATCCAGAACGCTGCGGCGGCCGGCACCGTGGGCATGAACGGGGTGATCCCGGACGTCGACAGCCTGCGCATTCCGCTGCGCTACCTGGCCAACATGCTCACCGCTGGCGATGAAAAACCGGTCAAGCGCGCCCTCAAGCGCCTGCTGGCGATGCGTGCCTACAAGCGTTCCGAACAGGTGGACGGCGTGCAGGACCTGCAAGTGCTGGCCGATGTCGGCCTGAGCGTGAACCAGGTGGAAGAGATGTACCGCTATCTGGCCATCGCCAACTACGAAGACCGTTTTGTCGTACCAAGCGCCCACCGCGAAGACGCCATGAGCGATGCGTTCGCCGAACGCTCCGGTTGTGGTTTCAGTTTCGGCAGCGGTTGCAGCGGCAGTACCGACACCAACATGTTCGGCGCCAAGAAGGCCAACCGCCGCGACGTCATCAAAACCGTGCAGTTGTGGGAGGAATGAACATGCGCATTCTCAAGGTGATTTCGTTGCTGCTCGATTATCCGACCGAAACCCTGGTGGCCGGTCGCGACGAGCTGGAGCAGGCGATTGTGCAGGCACGGGAAATCAGCCCGAAGCAGCGCGCTGCGCTGTTCGAGTTGCTGGAACTGATCTGTGGCCAGGACCTGATGGACGGCCAGGAGCACTACGGCGCGCTGTTCGGCCGTGGGCGCTCGCTGTCGCTGCTGCTGTTCGAACACGTCCATGGCGAGTCCCGCGACCGGGGCCAGGCCATGGTGGACATGATGGCCCAGTACGAAGAGGCCGGTTTTGCCATCGGCGTGAAGGAACTGCCCGATTACATCCCGCTGTACCTGGAGTTTCTCTCCACCCGCGAAGACATCGAGGCCCGCGAAGGACTGGCCGATGTGGCGCATCTGCTGGCCTTGCTGGCGGCGCGTCTGGAAGAGCGCGAGAGTGCCTACGCCAGTTGTTTCCGGGCCTTGCTGCAAATCGCTGGGGCCGAGCCCCAGGTGGCGGTGGCCGAGTTGCGTGAGCAGGTCAAGGCCGAGCCACGCGACGACTCCCTCGAAGCCCTGGACAGGATCTGGGAAGAGGAAGCGGTGGATTTCATGAAGGCCGAGCAGCAGGACCGTTGCAGTTCGCTGCCGAGTGCGCCGGGCAAGGCCCGGGACGAAAGCGCGGTGCCGTTGCATTGGGTGGATTTTCAGCATGAAGGACGGGCCGCTGCGCCCGCCGGGGAGGTGGGCAATGTCTAAATGGGATCTGTTGATGTTCGGGGTCTACCCCTATGTCGCCTTGGCGATTTGCCTGATCGGCAGTTGGGCGCGGTTTGACCTGTCCCAGTACACCTGGAAGGCCGGCTCCAGCCAGATGCTGAGCAACCGTGGCATGCGCGTGGCGAGCAATCTGTTCCATGTCGGTGTGTTGTTCGTCCTGGCCGGCCACTTTGTCGGCCTGCTGACGCCGGCGGCGATCTATCACCATGTGTTGAGCACTGAGAACAAACAGTTGCTGGCGATGGTGTCCGGCGGGTTCTTTGGGGTGCTGGGTCTGATCGGTCTGGTGATGCTGCTCAACCGGCGGCTGAGCGACCCGCGAGTGCGCGCCACGTCCAGCACGTCGGACATCCTGGTGTTGGTGGTGCTGCTGGTGCAACTGGTGCTGGGGCTGATGACCATTGTGGCGTCCACCGCCCATATGGACGGTTCGGTGATGGTGATGCTGGCCGACTGGGCACAGAACACTGTGCTGTTGCGTCCGGTGGAGGCGGCCGCGGCCATTGCGCCGGTGGGCTTGGTCTACAAGCTTCATGTGGTACTGGGCCTGACCCTGTTCGTGCTGTTCCCGTTTACCCGTCTCGTCCATATCGTCAGTGCGCCGGTCTGGTACCTGGGGCGTCGTTATCAAATCGTGCGGCAGAAGTTCTAAGGAGACGATCATGGCTAGTGGATGCGGATGTGGCGGCGGTAACGGGGGCAGCGGCGGCTGCGGTTCTTCAGCGAAAGCAGCGCCAGTGACCCCGCCGCTCAGCGATATCGAGCCGGCGGGCGCGGTGCAGTTCGAACCGGCCCAGTCCGGGCCGGTGCCAGGTGATGAAGCCCCGGCACAATTGATTGCCAGCAGTGAGCAGGAGTGGCCGATCATCAGCGTCAACGGGGTGTCGATCACCCCCCAGGCGATGGCCCAGGAGCTGCAGTATCACCCGGCTGAGAGCCGCGAGGATGCGGTCTACCAGGCGGCCCGGGCGTTGGTGATCCGGGAGTTGCTTCAGCAACGCATCGCCGAGCTGGGGCTGGCGTTGCAGGTGGGCGCCGGTGAAAACGAAGAGGAGGCGGCCACGCGGCTGTTGCTCGAGCGTGAGGTGCAGGTGCCGCAATGTGATGAGGCGACCTGCCTGCGCTACTACGAAAGCAATCGGGCGCGCTTTCACAGCGCCCCCTTGCTGGCGGTGCGGCACATTCTGCTCGAATGCGCACCGGACGACGCCGAAGCGCGCGACCAGGCTCACGGCCAGGCCGAAACCCTGCTGCAACGCCTGGACGAGTTCCCCGGCAGTTTTGCCGAACTGGCGTTGAACCACTCGGCCTGCCCGTCCAAGGCACAGGGCGGCTCGCTGGGGCAGATCAGCAAGGGCCAGACCGTGCCCGAACTGGAGCGCCAGTTGTTTGCCTTGCCGGCGGGCCTGGTGGGCAAACCGCTGGAAAGTCGCTACGGCTGGCATGTGATCAGCATCGATCAGCGTGTCGAAGGCCAACCGTTGCCTTATGAGGCGGTGGCGACGGCGATTCGCACCCAGCTGCAACAAGGCGTGTGGCAGAAGGCGCTGGTGCAGTACCTGCAAACCCTGATCGGTGCAGCGGACATTCGCGGCATTCATCTTCAGGGCGCCGACTCGCCGCTGGTGCAGTGAGCACCGGCTCAATCAGGGGACAGACATGAACGCCGTGTTGCAGGACGGATTTGGGCGCCAGATCGACTATCTGCGGATGTCGGTGACCGATCGTTGTGATTTTCGCTGCGTGTATTGCATGGCGAAAAACATGACCTTCCTGCCGCGCCAGCAGGTGTTGACCCTGGAGGAACTGCACCGATTGGCGCGGTTGTTCGTGGGGCTGGGGGTCAAGAAAATCCGCCTGACCGGTGGCGAACCGCTGATCCGTCCGGGCATCGTCGGGTTGTGTCGCGACATCGCGGCATTGCCCGGCCTGCGGGAACTGGTGATGACCAGCAACGGTTCGCAGCTGGGGCGACTGGCCCGGCCGCTGGTCGATGCCGGGGTCAAGCGCATGAACATCAGCCTGGACAGCCTGGATGGCGAGCGCTTTCGGGCGATCACCCGTAACGGCGATCTGGATCAGGTGCTGACGGGCATTGAAGCGGCGAAGGGCGCAGGGTTTGAGCGGATCAAGCTCAACTGCGTGGTGATGAAAGGGCGCAACTTCGATGAAGTCCCGGCGCTGGTGCAGTACGCCATCGAGCAACGCATCGACATCAGCTTCATCGAGGAAATGCCCTTGGGTGAGGTCGGGCGTTCCCGGGGCGAGTCGTTCTGCTCCAGCGATGAGGTCCGGGCGGTCATTGCCAATCATCACCGGTTGCTCGACAGCACCGAAAACAGCGGCGGCCCGGCGCGTTATGTGCGCCTGGAGCAGCACGCGCAGACCCGGATCGGTTTCATTTCCCCCAATACCCACAACTTTTGCGCCAGTTGCAACCGGGTGCGCATGACCGTTGAAGGGCGGTTGCTGCTGTGCCTGGGACAGGAAGATTCTCTGGACCTGCGCAGTTTGTTGCGGCGCTATCCGCTGGACGATCAACCGCTGATCCAGGCGGTACAACAGGCGCTGCGCGGCAAACCCCTGCGTCACGACTTCAACCCTGGCGGGGAAGTGCAGATTGTGCGGTTCATGAACATGAGTGGTGGGTGAGCCTCAGCGCAGATGTTGAATGGACCGCCGTTATCGCGAGCAGGCTCGCTCCCACAGGGATTTGTGGTGTACGCAGAAAGAGCAGACACCTGAAAACCCATGTGGGAGCGAGCCTGCTCGCGATGGGTTATACCGGTCGACATCTCAAGCGGCTGATCCACCCTCGATTCTTGATATCGATCAATTGCAACCCTGACTTTTGGCCGTACTCTCCACTGCATATTGTGTTTTAAGCCTGTTAATTATCTATATGTAGTGTCTGGAGCCAAAATGCAGAGCACGTTGATCTCAGTAGGCTGTAACCGCTTGCACAAGCGCGATGGCAGTGTGGTTGCCTTCGACGCGGACAAGATCCGCCAGGCGCTGATCGCCGCCGGCAAGGCCACCGGCGAATACGCTGAGGGGGAGGCTGAAGGGTTGCTGGAAGCGGTGCTGACGCGATTGGAAGGACAGACGCGCTTGAGCGTCGAGCAGATCCAGGACCGTGTCGAGCGAGTGCTGATGGACGCCGGTTTCTTTCTGGCCATGCGTGCCTATATCGTCTACCGCGAGCAACATGGACGCATGCGCCGGGATCGTCGCACCCTGGTGGAAGTCGCCACCTCGATGAACGAATACCTGGACCGCGAAGACTGGCGCGTACAGGCCAATGCCAACCAGGGTTACTCCCTCGGTGGGCTGATCCTCAACGTATCGGGCAAGGTCACCGCCAACTATTGGCTCGACGAGGTCTACAGCCAGGCCATCGGCCAAGCGCACCGCGAGGCCGACCTGCATATCCACGACCTGGACATGCTCGCCGGTTACTGCGCCGGCTGGTCGCTGCGCACGCTGCTGCACGAAGGCCTCAATGGGGTGCCGGGACGGGTTGAGGCCGGGCCGCCCAAACATTTGAGCAGCGCCTTGGGGCAGATGGTGAATTTCCTCGGCACGCTGCAAAACGAATGGGCCGGTGCCCAGGCGTTCAGCTCGTTCGACACCTACCTGGCGCCGTATGTGCGCAAGGACAGACTCAGCTATGACGAGGTCCGCCAGTCGTTGCAGGAGTTCATCTACAACCTCAACGTCCCGTCACGCTGGGGTACGCAAACACCTTTTACCAACCTTACGTTCGACTGGGTCTGCCCGGAGGATCTGCGCGAACAGATTCCGGTGATCGGTGGCGAGGAGATGCCGTTCGCCTACGGTGATCTGCAAGTGGAAATGGAATTGATCAATCGCGCCTACATCGAGGTGATGCAGGCCGGTGATGCAAAGGGCCGGGTGTTCACTTTCCCGATCCCGACCTACAACATCACCCATGACTTCCCGTGGGACAGCGAGAACGCCGACCGCTTGTTCGAGATGACCGCCCGCTACGGTCTGCCGTATTTCCAGAACTTCCTCAACTCGGACATGCAACCCAACCAGGTGCGCTCGATGTGCTGCCGCCTGCAACTGGATGTGCGCGAGTTGCTCAAGCGCGGAGGAGGCCTGTTCGGCTCGGCGGAACAGACCGGCTCACTAGGTGTGGTGACGATCAACTGCGCACGCCTGGGCTACCTGTACAAAGGCGATACCAGCGCATTGCTGCAACGCATCGATACGCTGATGGAACTGGCGAAGGAGAGCCTGGAGGTCAAGCGCAAGGTCATCCAGCACCACATGGACGCCGGGCTGTACCCGTACACCAAGCGCTACCTGGGCACCCTGCGTAATCACTTCTCCACCATCGGCGTGAACGGCCTGCACGAAATGCTGCGCAATTTCACCGATGACCAGCAAGGCCTGCATACCGAGCAAGGCCGGGCATTCGCCCTGAAACTGCTGGATCACGTGCGCGCCACGCTGCTGCGCTTTCAGGAAGAAACCGGCCACCTCTACAACCTGGAAGCCACCCCTGCCGAGGGCACCACCTACCGTTTCGCCAAGGAAGACCTCAAGCGTTACCCCGATATCTTGCAGGCCGGCAGCCCGATCGCCCCGTATTACACCAACTCGTCGCAGTTACCGGTGGGCTTCACCGACGATCCGTTCGAAGCCTTGGAGCTGCAAGACGAACTGCAATGCAAATACACCGGCGGCACCGTGCTGCACCTGTACATGGCCGAGCAGATTTCCTCCACACAGGCCTGCAAGCAGCTGGTGCGCAAGGCCCTGGGACGCTTCCGGCTGCCGTACCTGACCATCACGCCGACGTTTTCCATCTGCCCGGTTCACGGCTACCTGGCCGGGGAACATGAGTTTTGCCCCAAATGCGACGAGGCCTTGCTGTTGCAACAGCAGGTGGCAGGCAGCGTTCACTGATCCGATCCATCGACCGCAAGGAGCTTCATCCATGAACGCATCACAATCTCTTCCGCAGGCACAGCGTCAACGTTGCGAAGTCTGGACCCGCGTGATGGGTTATCACCGTCCGGTGGCGGCCTTCAACCCAGGCAAACAGTCCGAGCATCGCGAACGGGTTCACTTCACTGAAAGCGCGGCCGGGCGTCCATGAGTCGAGCGCTACGGGTTGGGGGCATGGTGCCCCTGACCACCCTCGATTATCCGGGCCAACTGGCTTGCGTACTGTTTTGCCAGGGCTGCGCCTGGCGTTGTCGTTATTGCCACAACCCGCAACTGATCCCGCCGCGCGGCAGCGAAGAGGTGGATTGGTGTCGGGTGTTGGCATTTTTGCAACGTCGCCAGGATCTGCTTGACGCCGTGGTGTTCAGCGGTGGTGAGCCGACCCTGCAGGACGGCCTGGCGCCAGCCATGGAGCAAGTGCGGCAGATGGGTTTTCGCATCGGCCTGCACAGCGCCGGCATCAAACCGGCGGCCTTCGCCAAAGTGGTCGGGCAAGCCGACTGGGTTGGCTTCGACATCAAGGCCTTGCCCGAAGACGCCCTGGACGTGACTCGGGTTCATGGCAGCGGTGCCGCCAACTGGCGCAGCCTCGACTATCTGCTGGCCAGCGGCGTGGATTATGAATGCCGGACCACCGTGCATTGGCATTTGTTCGATCCCGAACGGTTGTTGACCCTGGCTCGCCGCCTGAGCGAGCAGGGCGTCACGCGTTTCGCTGTGCAACTGGTGCGCACGGCCCGGATGCTCGACCCCCATCTTTCCAGTGTTTCGGCACAGGCCTTGCAGCCGGAGTTGTGGGCCGCCATGCGCGAGTTGTTTCCCTCGTTCGTTTTACGCAGTTGACCGTCCCCGGGGATGAACGACCGACAGCGGTTCGGGATCGCCGGGCCGCTCTTTTTTATGGCTTTTTTTATGGTTTTCAAATGCGCTGCCAATCGGCAGGTAGTTGAACAGGGAGCATTTGATATGACCAGACTCACCACTGCCCACCGTATCGTGATCGGTTTTGCCATCGCTCCACTGGCGTTGATCGCCCTGGCGTTATACGCCTTGAACGACCTGGCCACGCTGCGCGACCAGGCGGTGCAAATCGTCAGACAGGATTGGCCGAAGATCGACCCGATCATGGTGATCGCCACGGGTGTGCGCGATAACGCCAGGAACACCCGGGACCTGTTGATCGACAAGAACAACGCGCAGGTCCAGCAATCGATCGACATGACCCGGCAACGTATTACCCAGGCCTTTACCACGCTGGAGCCGCTGTTCGATCAGCCGGAAGGCAAAGCGGCGTATGCGGCACTGAAGAAGCACCGTGAGGCGTATGTGGCCGCGTTCGTTCAGGTGCAGGCGTTGATTCGCCAGGGAGCCACGGACGACGCGATGACGCAACTCAAGCAGGGCGTGATGCCGGCCGAGCTTGAGGTCTACAAAAGCCTGGAAGGGCTGATGGCGATGCAGGGCCGGTTGTTTGTCGAGCGTGAACAGCTGGCCCAGGCGCGCTACAGCGACGCGCGGCGCAACATGCTGACACTGGTGCTGGCCTGCCTGGCCCTGGTCAGTACCGTTGCGGTCCTGGTGACCCGCAGCGTGACCCGTCCGCTGGGTGGCGAGCCCGATGATGCGGCGCGGGTGCTGAGCCAGATTGCCCAAGGCGACTTGACGATCCGCGTGCCGCTGGACGCCGGGAGTGCAAACGACAGCGTAATGAGCAACATGCATGACATGCAGCAGAGCCTCAACAGCATGGTCCGGCACATTGCGGCTTCGGTGGATCGGGTGGCCAGTTCCTCCGAAGAGCTGAGTGCGGTGAGCAGTCAGACCAACAGCACCCTGGAACTGCAAGGCCAGGAAATCGAACAGGCCGCGGCGGCCGTGAACCAGATGACGGCGGCGGTGGACGAAGTGGCGCGCAATGCGGTGAGTACCAGCGAAGCCTCGCGGATATCCGAGCAAACCGCCCAGCGCGGTCGTGAGCAGGTTCAGGAGACCGTTGCTTCGATCAGCGCATTGGCGCTGGGGGTGACGGACTCCTCGGGACGCATCCAGCAGTTGGCAGGCAGGGTCGAGCACATCAGTTCGGTGCTGGACGTGATCCGCGGCATTGCCGATCAAACCAATCTGCTGGCCTTGAACGCCGCCATTGAAGCAGCCCGCGCTGGCGATGCCGGGCGTGGTTTTGCCGTGGTGGCCGACGAAGTCCGGGCACTGGCCCATCGCACCCAGGATTCGACTCGGGAAATCGAGGAGATGATCGGCAACATCCGCCAGGACAGCGAGCACGCCGTGACCGCCATGCAAAGCAACAGCGAACTGGTGCAGACCACTTTGCAAGTGGCCCGCCGCTCCGGCGATGCCCTGGATGAAATCGCCCGTTCGATCTCGCAGATCAACGAGCGCAATCTGATGATCGCCAGCGCCACCGAAGAACAGGCGCTGGTAGCCCGAGAAGTGGACCGTAACCTGGTGGGTATTCGCAACCTGTCCGAACAGGTATTGCTCGGGGCCCGGCATACTGATACCGCCGGTCAGGACCTGGCGCAGATGGCCGGCTCACTGCATGAGACCGTTGCGCGGTTCAAGGTCTAGGCCAGCCCCGCGTCAGCTGTTGTGAACCACACAAATCCACCGTGGGAGCAAAGCTTGCTCGCGAGGCGTCTGCACAGCCAACACCGCTCAAACTGACCCACCGCGATCGCGAGCAAGCTTTGCTCCCACAGGGTTTTGCGTCGTTCCAAGGTATCGTGAACGTTAGCGATCCGCTGTGGGAGCAACGCTTGCACTGCGTGTTCACCATCCCCAGAACTGCAACCACCAGCCATAACCCACCAGGCCATTGGCCAATACCAGGCAGGCCATTGCGAGGGGCCGGCGGGTTGCATGTTCCAGGCGCTTGTAGCCCAGCCACAGACTCCAGGCGATTGCCGCGACCAGCAGCGCGGCCCGAGCCGGTTGTACCCAGTCGAGCAACAACCCTTCATAGCGCAGCAGTTTGACGGTGGTGGCCGACAAGCCGAGGAACAACCCTGCACCGCCGAGGGGCGTCAGGGTGATGGCCAAGGGCCAATACTGTGCAGGATCGCCCGAGAGTCTTGCCGCCAGGCGCATCAACAGCAGCAGCGACGTGCCCAACAGCAAGGCACTCATGCCCAGATAAGCGACGATGCAAAAGCCATCTAGCCAACTGAAGCTGTCATTAAGCTGCGGATAGTGGGTCAGCAACCACCAAGGGGCGTTGTCTTGCAACGGCCAGAACAGCTCATGGGCGACCAGCCATTGGGCCAGGCTCTGCTTCATGGCAATGAACCAGGGGCTGACGGTCCACTGAAAAGCCCCCATGGCCAGGCCAATGACGCCGAACAACAACAAGCGCGCGTCCCAAGGCGAAAGGGTGGTTGCGCTCGAGTGAAGGATTTCCTCGTTACTGGAACGGGCTATCAGGCGTACCGCATCGCGCTGGCCGCTGCAGCGACCACAGGCGTGGCAATCGGCGGCACCGCGCATCCGGCGAATGTCCAGCAATGGCGCGCAGTTGGGAGGCGGTCGGCGCGGCGCGGGGTTTTCCAGCCAGCGTTGCTCGTTCACCTGGAAGTGCACCGGCGCCAGGCGAGCAAGCAGGGCAAAGACGCCACTGACTGGACACAGGTAGCGGCACCACACGCGCTTGCCTCGGGCGAACAGCAGGCCAACGATCACCGCTGCGACCGTCGAGCCCCCCAGGATCAACAGCGCCGCCTGGGCATAGTCATAGACGCTGATCAACTGCCCATAGATCGTGGTCAGGCAGAACGCCAGGGTCGGCCAGCCGGCCCAACGCACCCCGCGTGGCACGCCCAGGCCTTTGCCATACTGGCTGGCCCATTCACTCAAGGCACCTTCAGGACACAGCACGCCACACCAGAGTCGACCGAACAGCACAATCGACAGCAACACGAAAGGCCACCAGATGCCCCAGAACAGAAACTGCGCCAGCAGCGTGAGGTTGTCCAACAGCCGAGCCTGGCTGCTGGGCAATGGCAACAGCGCCGGCACCACCAGCAGTACCGCATAGACCAGCACCACCGCCCATTGCACGGCGCGAATGGTTGCGCCGTGGCGCCGCATGCCGTCGCCCAGACGTTGCAGCCAGAGGTTCAAGTCGGACATGGCAGCGTTTGCGCTTTGCGTGGCCGCAGCCAGCCGGCAACCCCCAGCCAGTAGCCGAGCCACACCAACAAGGTCATGGCACTGGGACTGGCTCGATAGCCGGTGAAGTCCGCCAGGAAACCGCCCAAGCCGTGGCCGTCATCCAATATCGCGCTGCTGTCCCAGAGCGCGTCGCCGATGCCTTGGTAGACCACTTCGGGCCAGTCCATCGCCAGCAACTGACCGCTGATCCGCTCAATGCCGCTGACCAGCAGCGCTGCCCCCAATAACAACAGAATGGTTTCGCTGATGGCAAAGAAACGCGGCCATGAGATGAACCGTCGACTGCCGTGCAGCAAGACGATGGTCAGCAGCGCCAGCAGCAGGCCGGCCACCGCGCCCACGGCGAACAAGCCCAGTGGCGCCCCTTGCAGACGTGCCCCGGCGCCATACAGGAAGACCACGGTTTCACTGCCTTCGCGGCTGACGGCCAGCAGCGCCAACACCATCAGCCCCCATCCACCCTGGCGGCTGAAACGATGGTCGGCGTGACGCGTCAGATCCTGTTTCAACGTCCCGGCGTTTCGGTGCATCCAACCGACCATTTGCACGATCAGCAGACTGGCGACCAGCGCCAACGCCGCCTGGAACCATTCATTGGCCGCGCCGCTCATGGCTTCGCCGGCCAACAGAATCAGACCGGCCAAGATGCCCGACAACAGCAAACCCAGCGCCACGCCAGCCCACACGAACTGCAACAAGCGACCGGCCTGTTGCTGCCGGCTGACCCAGGCCTGGAGTATGCCGATTACCAACAGCGCCTCGACGCTTTCGCGCCAGACAATAAACATGGATTGAGTCATGCAAACGCCTCCTGTTCGCCGACTACTGGGCGAGGATGCCGCCCTCGGGCAGTTGCGGGTTGAATTCATCGAAAAACGGATAGTGCCCGGGGCGCAGCGGGTGAATGACGACAAACGTGGTAACGCCGGGCGACAGGACCTTTTCCACCCGCAGGGGCGTGCTCTCGAATTCCGCCGGACCCTGGCCGACGTTTTTCAGCACGATCTTGAAGCGCTGCCCGGCCGGTACTTCCAGCAGCGGCGGGGTGAAATGGCCGTCGCGCATGCTCAACTCGTAAGTAAGCAGTTGGGCATGGGCGATTGAAGGCAACAGCAAGCCGGCCAGCACCCACCCGGCCAGCTGTCGCGCTGTTCGGCTCGTTGAACGACGCATCTTCAATACCCGCCTTTTTTGCCAATCCCGGCGTAGACGAATTCGTAATGCAGTTCACAGCGCTCGAACCACGGTGCCACGCCGGTTTCCTTGTCGGTATGACGGCCGAGGGAGCCATGGCCGCCGGGCGGCAGGACGGTGAAGGTCAATTGGTATTTGCCGGGGCCCAGCAGCTTGACGTTGTCGCCATAGTGCGGCCCGTCATTGGCCACCATGGCGTGGAAGTCGCCCTTGAGCGGGGTGTTGTTGCCTTGTTTTTTCAGTTGGAACGACACGTTGAGGTAGGGCACGAAGCTGCCTTCCTGGAAACCTTGCTGGTTGTCGGCCGTGGCCCTGATATCGGCCTCCAGGTGAACGTCAGACTCGGCGGTTGGGCGCATCATGCCGGCCGGGGCCATTTCGATCGGTTGCAGGTACACCGCGCCGACCTCCAGGCCCGGGCACATTTGCGGTTCGCCAATGGGGTATTCCTTGGCCTGGGACAGAGGGGCGAGAAACAGCAGGGCGAGAGACAGCGGAGCGAGGGTACGCATGGGAAGACTTCCTGAGGACTAAGGGATGGCCGAGTCTAGGAAGCTTTGCTGCGAATAATAATGATTCTTGTCAATTTTCGGGGCATTTAACCCGCCAGGAACGCCGATACCGTCATGCCGGTGGTTCTTGATCGATATCAAGGGCACTTCGGCCCTGACACGCTAGGGTACAGGCACACCCATCGGCTATACGGGGGCGTCATGGCAAAGCCTTTTCCAATCAGTCCGAAACATCCCGAGCGCATTTGCTGGGGCTGCGACCGTTATTGCCCGGCCAGTGCCCTGGCGTGTGGCAACGGTGCGGATCGAACCATGCACCCGGCCGAAATGATCGGGGAGGATTGGTACCTGCATGGTGATTGGGGGGTGGAGTTGGTGGACATTAGCGCCAAGGTCATCGATCCAAGCGCCACTCACCCGAAGGAATGAAGTGAACCTGTGGCGAGGGGATTTATCCCCGCTGGGCTGCGTAGCGGCCCCAAGATTTGCGGTCGCTGCGCAACCGAACGGGGATAAATCCCCTCGCCACATTAACGCCCATTTTCCCGGACAGGGGATCACAACTTCGGCAACTGTCCGATCCGCCCCATCATCTCGGTCACGATCTGCAGGTCCAGCAAAAACTGCTCGACGGTCTTGAACTCGTTGTCGTTATGCCCGGTGTACTTGACGTCGGGCATGGCCAGGCCGAACTGCACGCCGTTGGGCAAGTCATGAACCGAAGTGGCGCCAGCGGAGGTGCCGTACTTGTGCTCCATGCCGAGGTTTTCGCTGGCCACGGCCAACAGTGCCTTGACCCATTCACCGTCCGGGTTGCGATACATCGGCTCATCAATTGAATAATCGAACGCCACGGTGACCTCCGTCTTCTTGCTCCAGGCGGCCAGTTTGTCGGTGATTTCAGCCTTGATCGCTTCCGTCGGCTTGCCCACCGGCACGCGCAGATTGACGGCCAGCTTGAAGGCTTTGTCATCCATGCCGACATACGTCAGGGAAGCGGTCAGCGGCCCCATGAAGGCGTCGGAAAAGCCAATCCCCAGTTTGCTTCCCAGGTAGTCCAGGCCCCAGTTGTCGGCGGCAAAGCGGGCGGCATCGGTGATGTGGTTGTGCTTGAGCGCAACCTTGCCCTCGAGGCTGTTGATGAAGTCCAGCATCCTCGCCACCGGGTTGACCCCGGACTCTGGTTCTGAGGAATGAGCGGACACGCCGGTGAAGGTCAGTTTGACGTCTTTACCGACGACCGCGGTGGTCACCTGGAAGTCGCCGCCATTGCCCTTGGCATACGCGGAAGCGGCTTTTTGCAGCGTCGCGGCCAGTTCAGCAGGCTGATCGCCCACGAAGGTAGCGACCGATGTGGACGGAATCTGATTGGTGGCCAGGCCACCGGTCATCGCCGTGATCTCAGCGCCTTTGCCCTGGGCCGCACGCCGGGCGAAGTTGGCCATGACGGTGCCATAGCCTTTTTCGGCAATCACCACCGGGTAGCCGCCATCCAGCGCCAGGTTGTAGTTGGGGGTTGGGTTGCGCTCGAAGTAATAGGGGATGGCGTCGCCGGTGGTTTCCTCGGTGGTGTCTACCAGCAGTTTGAAATTCCTCACCAGCGGCAGCTTTTCTTCCTTGATGATCTTCATGGCGTACAGCGCCACGACAATGCCGTTCTTATCATCTTCGGTGCCCCGGCCGTACATGCGGTCGCCCACCAAGGTGACCTTGAACGGATCCAGACGTGTGCCGTCTTTCAATACCCAGTTTTCCGGGGTCACCGGCACGACGTCGGCATGGGCGTGAATGCCCACGACTTCGTCGCCACTGCCATGCAGTGAAATCTCGTAGACGCGGTTGTCGATGTTGCGAAAGTCCAGGTTGAAGGCTAGGGCAAGGCGCTTGATCTTGTCCGCGATCTTGAGGAACTCGGGGTTCTCGTGCTGGGCAACACCGTCCTTGCGAAAGGTCGGGATCGCCACCAGTTCGCTCAGGGTTTCGGTGGCGGCGTTGCCGTATTTCACCCGTGCATAGAGGCCGAGCAGACGATGAATTTCGTTCTGCTGCTCAGCCGTAAGGGGTTTGTTGTCGAGGAACGTGCTGATGGCCGGGCCGAGCTTGGCGGTTTCGGCCAACTCGCTTCTGGCCACGTTTCCCAGGAACTGCCTGAAGTCGGTGACGGAGGTGTCAGCGAGGGTTTTGACAAGGGCCGAACTCTGTTGCGCAGTGATGTTGGCCAAGGCGGGTGGAGTGATCGACGCCAGGCTGGACAGCAGCAGGGTGCTCACGGCCAGGTGCTTGAGGGATAAGTTCATTGGTAGAGGCATTCCTTTGCAGACGGTGGGAAAGAAGTGACTGATTGATGGAACACTCACTTACAACCTAGCACCGAGAAGGACCTGCCGGGAGTTTTGTAATCAACATTAATGCATGCCGATCCATTGCTATCGCGAGCAGGCTCGCTCCCACAAGGGATTAGGGGTGGTCACACGATCTTGTGTCCACTTTGCAATCCCTGTGGGAGCGAGCCTGAACTGGCCTAATGATTTTGGACACTTCAATCGGGCGCTATGATGGCGCCCAAATCTGAGGTGTTTGGATATGCGCAAATCTTATTCCAGTGAGTTCAAGCTCAAGGCTGCCAGCATGGTGCTGGACGAGGGCCAGTCCGTTCCCGAAGTCTGTGCCAGCCTGGATATTGGCCCTACCGCCTTGCGCCGTTGGGTCGACCAGGTTCGCAAAGAGCGCTTGGGTTCGACCCCCGAGGGGGCTAAGGCGATTACCGCCGATCAGCGAGAGATTCAGCAGCTCAAAGCGTTGCTCAGGCAAAAAGACCTGGACATTGAAATCCTAAAAAAGGCCAGTGCTCTCCTGCTTTTGGACTCCAAAGATCATTCTCGTTGATCAACGAGCTGGACGAGCAGTACGGCGTTAACAATTGCTGTCGGGCGTTTGGGGTCAACCGCAGCAGCTTTTACGCCTGGCGTCAGCGCCAAGGCAAGGTGAAGCCTGAGCGGGAGAAACTCAAAGCCGTGCTGGTCGAGCATCACAAGGAATCCAGAGCATCCGCCGGGTCTCGCACCCTTTCCAAGGAACTGCAAGCAAAGGGGCATCGTGTCGGGCGACATCTGGCTCGCAGTTTGATGCGCGAAGCCGGTGTTGCCAGTCATCAGCGGCGGCGGCACAAGTACAAATCTTCCGGCGTGGAAGCGCTGGTAGCGCCGCATGTGCTCAAGCGCAAGTTTGATGTCACGGCGATCAACCAGGTGTGGTGTGGAGATGTGACGTACATCAAGGTGGGTAAGCGCTGGATGTATTTCGCGGCAGTGTTGGATTTGTTTGCTCGCCGGATCGTGGGGTGGTCGTTTTCAATGATTTCCGATGCCACGCTGACCTGCGAAGCGTTGCGAATGGCGGTTCAATTGCGAGGCTGTCCAAAAGAGGTGCTGTTTCATTCTGACCAAGGTTGCCAATACACCAGCCACAAATTCAGGAATGAGATGCGCAAGCATGGACTCCTGCACAGCATGAGTCGTAAAGGTGAGTGCTGGGACAACGCCCCGATGGAGCGTTTCTTTGGGAGCCTGAAATCAGAGTGGGTGCCAGACGATGGCTACAGCTCGGAGCATGAAGCCCGCGTGGATGTGCAACGTTATGTGATGCGATACAACAACGTCAGGCTCCATAGCTACAACGACTACCGGTCGCCGGTAGCCATGGAGAAACTGGCGGCGTGAAACCTTAACTGGTGTCCAGAATTACTTGACCAGTTCAGCCTGCTCGCGATTGCTTAATGCGGCGCGCGAGGGATCGTCTTGAGCAGGTCTTCCGGGCTGATGTGACCGACGATGGGCTCCGCGCTGCTGCCCGGCAGCGGCAGGTCGAGGATGTGCCCCTTGATCTTGCCGACCACATGCATCTCGCAGGGTTTGCAGTCGAACTTCAGCGTCAGCACCTCGTCACCATGGATCAACTGCATCGGCGCAACCTTGGTGCGCACGCCGGTGACGCCCTTGGCCTGCTTGGGACAGAGGTTGAACGAGAAACGCAGACAGTGCTTGGTGATCATCACCGGTACTTCACCGGTTTCTTCGTGGGCTTCGAACGCCGCATCGATCAGTTTCACACCGTGGCGATGATAAAAATCCCGGGCCTTCTGGTTGTAGACGTTGGCCAGGAACGACAGGTGCGACTCCGGGTACACCGGCGGTGGATTGGTCTCGGCCTTGCGCCCCCCTCGGGGATGGGCCTCGACACGGGCGGTGGTCAGGGCTTCGATGACTTCGCGGCGCACTGCCTTGAGCTGCGAGTTGGGAATGAAATACGCCTGGGGCGCATCCAGCTCGATGGCGGTGGCGTGGTACTCGGTGGTGCCCAGTTGGCCGAGCAGGTCGTGCAGTTGCTCCAGCGCCTGCTCCGGCTTGTTCGCCAGGCCGAATGGCCCGTCCAGGCTGACGCTGGCGCTGACGCCTTCCTCGCTGGTAGCAGTCAGCTCCAGGCGCTCTTCACGCAGGCGTGCGACCCAGGCAACGCCCACCCGGCGCTCGGCGGAGGTCTTGAGCAGCGCTTGCTGCCAGTTGTGGTCCAGGTTACGACTCAGCGGGTGGTTGGGGCGTAATGTGTGCAACCCTGCCGGCATTTCATTGGGCTCGACGCGGTAGCGGTAACGCTTCTGGCCGTCTTCCTCGAATTCGCCCTTGGGCTCGGCGATGTTGGCGCGAAAACCCACCACTTCACGCTTGACCAGCACGTTGAGGCCATCGCCGTTGGACAGCGGATCAAAGGTCACGACTTGCAGGTCGCGCTTGCCGACTTTCTCCACCACGCCCACCGGCACGCCGGTAAAGGTCGGGGAATCGAAGGCGCCGATGTCGATCTTGCGCTCGCTGACGAAGTAGTCGGTGCTGCCGCGGTGGAACGTCTTCTCCGGGTCGGGCAGGAAGAAGTGCGCGGTGCGACCGCTGGAGGCGCGGGCCAGGTCCGGACGGTCTTCGAGGACATCGTCCAGGCGCTGGCGGTAGTAGGCGGTGATGTTCTTCACATAGCCCATGTCCTTGTAGCGTCCTTCGATCTTGAACGAACGCACACCGGCTTCGACCAGGGCGCGGATGTTGGCGCTCTGGTTGTTGTCCTTCATCGACAGCAGGTGCTTCTCATAGGCAACCACCCGGCCCTGATCATCCTTGAGGGTGTAGGGCAGGCGACAGGCCTGGGAGCAATCACCACGGTTGGCGCTGCGGCCGTTCTGGGCGTGGGAGATATTGCATTGGCCGGAAAACGCCACGCACAGCGCGCCGTGGATAAAGAACTCGATGGCCGCGTCGGTTTCGTCGGCGATGGCGCGGATTTCCTGCAGGTTCAACTCCCGCGCCAGTACCAGTTGGGAGAAACCGGCCTGATCAAGGAACTTTGCCCGTGCCAGGGTACGGATGTCGGTCTGGGTGCTGGCGTGCAGTTCGATCGGCGGGATGTCCAGTTCCATCACCCCTAGATCCTGGACGATCAACGCATCGACACCCGCATCGTACAACTGGTGGATCAACTGGCGGGCCGGCTCCAGTTCGTTGTCATGCAGGATGGTGTTGATCGTGGTGAACACCCGGGCGTGGTAGCGATGGGCGAACTCCACCAACCGGGCGATATCACTCACCTCGTTACAGGCGTTGTGACGCGCGCCGAAACTCGGGCCACCGATGTACACGGCGTCAGCGCCATGCAGGATGGCCTCGCGGGCGATGGTCACGTCGCGGGCGGGGCTGAGCAATTCCAGATGATGTTTGGGCAAGGACATTTGTTTTTAGTCAGGCTGATCACGGTCGAAGCGCGCATTGTAGCCGCCAGGCGCCCGGCCGGCACCTGTGGACTTGGATTTGCGCGATATGACCGATATGCGGCTTCGCCCCGTGGGTCATCCCGGCGAAGCATCAGGGCTGCACCAGCGGTTTCTCCCGGTGTTTTTTGCCAGATACAAGAACGCATCAGCGGCCTTGATCAGCATGGCCGGGGTCACGTCCTCGGTGCTTGGCCGGCAGGTGGTGATGCCCGCGCTGGCGGTGACCAGGCCCAAGGGATGGTCGCCGTGTTCGATGTTCAGCGCCCTGATGGACTCCAGAATCTCTTGTGCGATCGTGGCGGCCCCCGCGCTGTGGGTGTCGGGCAGCAAAATGGTGAATTCTTCACCCCCGTAGCGCACCGCCAGGTCGCCGGGCCGTTTGATCGCTTGCTGGATCGCCCCCGCGATCGCGCGCAGACAGTCGTCCCCGGCAGCATGGCCGTATTTGTCGTTGTAGCGTTTGAAGTAATCGACATCAAGCATGATCAAGGCCAAGGAGGCGTGCTGACGCTTGGCCCGGCGAATCTCATCGGCCAATGCAATGTCCAGCCGTCTGCGGTTGCCCAAACCGGTCAGGCTGTCGGTCAGTGCCATGTCCCGCATGGTTTGGTGGGCGCTGCGAATCTGTTTCTCCATGGTCATTCTGTAGCGCAACTGGCTCAACACGATCAGCCCGAAGCCGACGAGTATCACGATCAGGAATATCAGTACGAAGCCGGTCTTGAGCAGATCGTGACGCCAGGGGGTGATGATCGATTCGCGAGACAATCCGGCCTCGACCACCAGCGGATAAGTGGTCAAGGCTCGGTAGCCATAAATGCGTTCAGTGCCGTCGACGACGGCCCTGGCCTCGGCGACGCCCTGATTGGAGTTGGGCAAGTGATCACGGAAGATCACGCTATTGACCAGGCTCTTGCCGACCACCGAGGCGACGAAGGGCCGCCGGACCAGAATCGTGCCATCTCGAAGGGCCAGGACCAGGGCTCCCTTGTCGTCGATCTTGAAGTCGCCGTAGTAGTCCACGAAATAGCTGACCTTGACCGTTCCCAGCAACACACCGGCGAACGAGCCGTCAGGATTGTTCAAGCGGCGGGAGATGGGGATGATCAGGTCATTGGTGGATCGGCTCCTGATCACTTCGCCGATCCGCACGTTTCGGTCCTCGTGGGTGCGGTGATACTGGAAGTAGTCGCGGTCGGCATTGTTCGCCGAGTCTGGCGTTGTTTGCTTGTCTGTCACTATCCACTGCCCGTCGGGGCCGTAGATAAACAAACCGTGCAACTGCGGCATGATGGCCGACTGTTGCACCAGCAGTTTATGGATGCGCGGGATGTCGATGTTCTGCAGGCCATCGCCTTCCACTCGCTCGCTGAGTGCGGCGGTCACCACGTCCACTTGCCGGATGGTGTCTTCGGCGTGCTGGGCCGTCGCTCGCGCCAGGTTTGTCACCGAATCGCGGGCCGAGGCAAAGGCAGAGCGATAGTCACGCCATGTTCTCCAGCCTTCAACGGCCAGGAACACCATCACCACCACCAGCATGAAAGTGATGGTGAGCCGCAGGGCAGCTCCTGCCCGCGCTACCTGAGGGGGAAAGGATTCGTCAGCACTTTCTTTCTTTAGCTGCGGCCGTTCACGTCCGAGCATTAACATTTCCTTCTACAGCAGCGCGACTGCGCATTATTAGGGCGCAGGCTACCTTATCCGATAACAGCACGTTAGCTGAAGGATTCGAGGCAGGCACAGATCGTCAAAGCACGGATGGATATAAAAGGCCATAACTCGCGAATCCACTCAAAAAAGCTGTACAAATCATACTTCATGTACAACTATTGAGCGACCTTCGGCAATCCAGTGATGTTTTTTCAATGGCAAGGTCGTTTGCGTTCAAGAAAAGCCTGAGCCGGTTCATGGCCTGCGTTTTGGTGCTTTACGCCAGTCAGGCTCTGTGCGACTGGCGTACGGTACTGCCTGACGCCCGTCTGGTGGGGCAAGCCGATTATTCCTGGTACGGGTTCGATCTCTACCAGGCCAGGTTATGGAGTGCGACCTTGCAACCCAGCCTGGAAACGCCGCTGGCACTTGAGCTGAATTACCGCCGCACGATCAGCAAGCAAACCTTGGTGCAAGCGAGCATCGAGGAGATGCGCCGAATCGCGGGTAAATCCCTGGACCCAGTACAGCTCGACAGCTGGAGCGATGACATGCGGCGGTCCTTCGTCGACGTCAGGCCAGGCAGTCAAATCACCGGGCTTTACCTGCCCGGCAAGGGTTGCCGCTTTTATGTCGACGGGCGCTTGACCCATGAAGTCGCCGACTCATCGTTCGCTCGAAGTTTCTTCGCCATCTGGCTCGATCCCCGCACCCGGCATCCGGAGTTGCGGCAACAGCTGCTGGGGCTCAATAACGCGCGCGTAGGGGGGCAAACACCATGACTCGGCTAATGGTTGGACTGCTTTTAATGATGAGTTTGACCAGTTGCGGGAACGTGAATGTCGATCGTTATGCCGACCAGCAACCGCAGCTGGATCTGGTGCGCTTCTTCAGTCAGCCAATCAAGGCCTGGGGCATCTATCAAAAACGTTCCGGCGAGGTCATCAAGCGTTTCGAGGTTGAGATATTGAGTCACCGTGAAGGTGAACAGCTGATTCTCGATGAGCGCTTTCTCTACAGTGATGGCAGCCGACAACGGCGCGTATGGACGCTGACCCCCGATGGCCCGGGGCTCTGGCGCGGTCGCGCCGACGATGTGATCGGCGAGGCGCGGGGAGAGGTGGCCGGCAACGCGCTGCGCTGGCGCTATCGATTGAACCTGCCAGTAGACGGATCGACTTACGAAGTGACTTTTGACGACTGGATGTACTTGATGGACGAAGACACGATGATCAACCGCTCGAGCATGAGCAAGTTTGGCGTCGAGTTGGGCCAGGTCACGCTGTTTTTCCGTCGTCAGGGCGGGGGCGCGCCATGAACCTGCAAACCCTGATCGAGCTGGCCATCGAAGGCCGGGTACACGAGCTGGAGTTATGGTCGCTGGAGGGCGGTATCTACGTGTTGCGTGCGCGACTGGACCGCGGGTTTCGTACGTTGCTCGACGACTCCGGACGAACATTGCATTTGCGATCCACCACCCATTTGCGTGAGTTGCTGCGTGACGCGCCGCGGTTACCCTGCATGTTGGTACAGCATGTCGTTCACGACGAAATGTGTGGCCAGCGCGAGGGGCCGATAGAGCCTTTGCGTGTGCCACTTTTTCTGGATGAACCTTGGTAATAATGTTCGCCTGGCGCGGGTTCTGACCTCAGTGGGGATCAGTCAGGCGCAACGCCAACGGCAGCCAGAGTGCCCACAGGGGCGCCAACACCAGAGCGGTTCCCACGATGCCAAGCGGCAGCGCAACGCCGGCCAGTGGAGCGCCTGCGCAATAGGCCAGCGGACCGCCGACCATGCCCACCAACGCACCGCGCCAAACAGGCTGTACGGCCCAGGCCAGGCTGTGCCGCAAGCTTGTGGCAAACACCAGCCAGAGCAGCGCAAGCCAGAGGGGCAGGGCGGTCTGAGCGAATCCGAACAGACCCAGCACACCCAGGCTCCAGTCCAGCACCATGCCGCACAGCCCCACGCGCATCACTGCACGCAACTCGGCCCGGGGCTGTGGACAGAAGCTCAGGTGAGCCAGCAATCCTGCCGCCACAGCCAGGAGCCACCAGGCATTCTGTGCGCCCAGTACACAACCCCACCAGCCCAACTGGACCCAGAGTGCGTTGACGATCAGGCCCGCGCGACTCATCAAGCCTCCCGCCGCTCCAGCAAAGAGAGCTGACGCGCCCCGGGAGCGGCAAAGAGCAGTTGCGCGACGCCGATGGCACGCTCCTGGAATCCGCCTTCGCAGTAACACAGGTAGAACTCCCACAGGCGTTGGAAGGTTTCGTCGTAACCCAGCTCCAGCAGCGCTTGGCGTGATTGCCGGAAGTTCTCGTGCCAGTGCTTCAGCGTGCGGGCGTAGTGCGCGCCGAAGTCTTCCAGGTGCAGCAGGTTGAGCGGTGTTTGACGGCTGGCGGTGTTTAGCAGAACGGACAACGATGGCAGCGCGCCGCCGGGAAAAATATGCCGCTGGATGAAGTCCACCGAGCGGCGTGCCTGCTCATAACGCTGGTCGCGAATGGTGATGGCTTGCAGCAACATCAGGCCGTCATCCTTGAGCAGAGCGCAGCAGCGTCGGAAGTATTCGGGTAAATAGCGATGACCGACAGCTTCGATCATTTCGATCGAGACCAGCTTGTCGTAGCGCCCCTCCAGATCGCGATAGTCCTTGCACAGCACCTCAATGCGCTGCTGCAGACCCAGTGCCTCAACGCGCCGGCAGGTATGGGCGTACTGCTCGTGCGACAACGTTGTGGTGGTCACCTTGCAGCCATATTGGCTGGCAGCATAAATCGCCAGGCTGCCCCAGCCGGTGCCGATTTCCAGTAGGTGGTCGCCGGGGCGCAGGTCGAGCTTGCGACAGATGCGTTCGAGCTTGTTGAGCTGGGCTTCTTCCAGGCTTTGTTCGGGGCTTTCGAACATGGCGGCCGAGTACATCATGGTGGGATCGAGCAAACGCTCGAACAAGTCATTGCCCAAGTCGTAATGGGCAATGATGTTGCGCCGAGAGCCGCGCCGGCTGTTACGGTTGAGCCAGTGCAGCCAACGCAGCACCGGGCGGCCGAGGCGAGCCAGACCACTGTCCATCGCATCGAGCACGTCCAGGTTGGCGACGAACACGCGGGTCACCGCCGTCAGGTCGTTGCTGCGCCAGTACCCCTGGATATAGGCCTCACCGGCGCCGATCGAACCGTTACTGGCGAGCATGCCCCAGACGGCGTCGTCAAGAATTTCGACTTCGGCCTGCAGAGCACTGGCCGGATCGCCGAAGTTTAGCGATTCCCCATCGAGCAGCAGGCGCAAGTGGCCTTGGCGCAGGTGTCGTAATTGGCCGAGAACGACTTGCTTGAAGACGCCGCCGTTGAACAGGCGAAAGCTGCCGGCCTTAGTAACGCTCAGGGTGGGTTCGGGCATGGTCGGGGTCCTTGTGGGCGGTTTCGCCGACGCTCAGGCCGTTTTGGCTGGCCTGATGGTCGTGCAGGGGCGTGCGTTTGAAGAGCAGGCGCAGGGCCTGCCAGTAAATGGCGCTCAAGGTGCGCAGGCTCATCCACGGGAAGGCCAGGAAGTGACGACGCACAGCCGCGGCATCGAGAGGTTGGCGCTTGAGCGCAAGGTCGGCCTCGAACACCTTGCTGCCATCGCGCCAGTTCTCCATATGCACCCGGATATGTGAGTCCGCGATCAGAAAGCGCATGCGGTAGTCCATGTCCCGAGGCAGGAACGGTGATACATGGAACGCCTTGGCCACCCGGAACGCATGGGGTTCACCGGGGCTTACCGGCAACACATAGTGATAGCGCTCGCGCCATGGGGTGTTGCGGACCTCACAGAGAATGGCCGCCAGACGCCCATCGGTTTCGTGGCAGAAATAGAAACTCACCGGATTGAAGGACAGCCCCCAACTGCGCGGTTGGGTCAGCAGCTGGATTGCGCCTTGGGGCGCGGTGCCCAGGGCCTGGGCAAGCAATTCGCGCACCGCGTCGAGCAAGGGGACGCCCAGACGTGTGCGAGCGGGCAGGTAATCGCGCTCGCGCCAGCACAGCGGTGCCAAGGGCCACCCTCGCAGCAGGCGGGACAGGCCCAGCACCTGGCTTTGTTCGGCGAGGTCCAGATAAAGCATGCCGATGGGGTATCGGAATCCATGGGCGCGGGGTGAATAGCGGCGATGGTCGATCCAGCCGCGGCACAGGCTGCTATTCAAAGGTATTCTCCAAAATGCCCGGCCACATCCAGCCCACTGACCACACCGTCTTCGTGGAAACCATTGGCCCAATAGGCGCCGCAGAAATAACTGTGCTGACGCCCTTGCAGATCACCCTGGCGAGCCTGGGCGGCGACGCCGGCGAGGCTGTATTGCGGATGCGCATACTCGAAGCGAGCCAGGACTTTGGCCGGATCCACCACGTCACTCTGATTGAGGCTCACGCAGAAGGTCACCGGGGCGTCCAGACCCTGGAGGATGTTCATGTTGTAGGTCAGCGCAGCAGGCGCTCGCACCGAACCACCCAGTCGGTAATTCCAACTCGCCCAAGCCTGGCGGCGCTGCGGCAAGACACCGGTGTCGGTATGCAGCAGTACTTCGTTGCTGGCGTAGGCCAGGGCACTGAGCACCTCACGCTCCGCTTTGCTTGGCGTTTCAAGCAGCGCCAGGGCCTGGTCGCTGTGGCAGGCAAACACCACTTTGTCGAAACGCTCAAGTCCCGCCGCGCTGAGTATGTTCACGCCTGTCGCGTCGCGGCTCACGCGCTGCACCGGGCAGTTGAGCCGGATATGCTGGCGAAAGTGCGCGCATAACGGGTCGATATAACCCCGCGAGCCGCCCTCGATCACTCGCCATTGTGGGCGTCGGTTGACCGATAGCAGGCCGTGGTTATGGCAGAAGCGCACGAAGAACTGCAGCGGAAACTCCAGCATTCCGGCAGGCGACATCGACCAGATCGCCGAGCCCATGGGCACGATGTAGTGGTCGATGAACCGTTGTCCATAATTGTGGACATGCAGGTAATCGCCCAGCCGGGTGGTGCTGTCGATGCGCTGCGCCTTCAAGTCGGCCGTGGCCTGCCGGTTGAATCTGAGGATGTCCTGCAACATGCCCCAGAAGCTCGGCGACAGCAGGTTGCGTCGTCGGGCGAAAAGGCTGCGCAGGGTATGCCCCTTGTACTCCTGGCCGGTGGCCGGGTCATGCACCGAAAAGCTCATCTCAGTGGCACGGGAAGTCACGCCCAACTGGTCCAGCAAACGGATGAAGTTCGGGTAGGTCCAGTCGTTGTAGACAATGAAACCGGTGTCCACCCCATAGCGCTGACCTTGCCAATCCACGTCCACAGTGTGGGTGTGGCCGCCGATCCGGTCGTCGGCTTCGAACAGGGTGATCTGGTGCTGGCGAGCCAACAGGTATGCGCATGTCAGCCCCGATATGCCGCTGCCGATGATTGCGATGCGCATGTTTCAAGACTCCTGGGAAGAGCGTGCCAGACGCCGGCCAAGGGCCAGGCGCCAACGGGCGGGCAAGCGTCCGAGCGAACGCAGGACGAAGGTGAAAAACCATGGGAAAGCGATGTCCAGCGGTCGCGCGGGCAGGCGCTGGGCGATATGCCGCGCTGCGCGCTGGGCCGACCAGCGCATGGGCATCGGAAAGTCATTGCGGCGGGTCAGCGGGGTGTCGACGAAACCGGGGCTTACCAAGGTGACATCGATACCCTCGGCGGCCAGATCGATGCGCAACGACTCAAACAAATAGCGCAGCGCCGCCTTGGACGCGCCATACGCGCCGGCACGCGGCAAAGCCAGCCAGGTCACTGCGCTGCACACCCCCACCAAATGCGGGCGTTGGCCTCTGCGCAGCAAGGGCAGGGCGGCTTCCAGGCAGTGGCTGGTACCCAGCAGGTTGGTGGTCAGTACCCGTTCGACCAGTCGCGTGTCGAAGTGCCCCGGCTCCAGGTATTCGCAGGTTCCGGCATTGAGAATCACCAGGTCCAGCGCCCCCCATCGAGCGTCGATGGTCCGGCAGATATCGGCCACTTGGGCTGGATCGGTCAGGTCTCCCGGCAGCACCAGGACCTGATCCTCATAGCGAGTCGCTAACGCTTGAAGGGGTGCGACCTGGCGCGCACTCAGCGCCAGACGGTGTCCTTGCTCAAGAAGCTGCGAGGCCAATGCTGCACCGATACCGCTACTGGCGCCGGTCAACCAGATGCGACTCATGCCAGCCTCCGCTTCAGCCAGCCGATCACCGAGCCAAACAGTGGAAGGTGCTCGTAGAGCAGGGCACCCGCGTCGAAGAAGTCCTGGTGCAGGTAGACCCGTTCGTTCCAGCGCAAATAACTGCAGCCTTGCAGGGAGATAAGTGCGCCGCCGGCCAGACGTGGGTGGCTGTAATGCAGCGTCCAGCGTAGATAGCCCTCGCCGGGGCCAACCTCATCAAAGCCATGAAAGTCGTAGCGCACCTGATCGACGTTGGCATACATCTGCGCGAAGTAGTTGCGCAGGGCAGGCAGGCCTTCGATCCGATGCAATGGGTCCTGGAACTTAATGTCAGCGCTGTAGAGGGTATCGAGCTCGGCCAGGTGACTGGCGTCCAGCTCGGCGAAGGCGCGGGCAAAACGCTGGAGGTAGGCAGACATGTCAGGCTCCGAATTATTGTACAGGTAGTTATTCCTGTACAAGTTTTCGAAGCCTACTGCACGAATTGTACGTTTTAAAGTGTTTTGTATAGGTATTTGTAAATTTGTATAACTTTGCTGCTGAACGAGCCCGGTCATGATCGGGCTCGGCTGGTTCAGTGCAACGGCTGAATGTCAGTCAAGTGCGTTGCAGAAACCACGAATCGCTTCGCAGGCCTGGCGCAAAGACGCATCGTCCAGGGCGTAGGCGATACAGCAGTTTTTTCCTTGCCTGCAACAATAAAAACCCTCGTTTCGCAAATTCCCGCCTGCCGACAGAATCGCTTCGACACCTCTTGTCGATCGTCGCAAACGCAGAACTACAAAAAATCCAAACCCGAGGCGGCGTCATGCCGGCCTGAACCATCCCACTGCCGGAAGTGCACAGACATGCCCGTTGAGACCCTACAGATAGATACGCTTGTTATAGGCGCCGGCCAGGCCGGCGTGGCCATGAGTGAACATTTGAGCCGCCAGGGAGTGCCTCATCTTGTGGTGGAGCGCAACCGCATTGCCGAGGCCTGGCGCACCGCGCGTTGGGATTCGCTGGTGGCTAACGGCCCGGCCTGGCATGACCGCTTTCCGGGGCTGCAATTCCAGGGGCTCGACCCTGATGCCTTCGCCACCAAGGATCAAGTGGCCGATTACTTCCAAACCTATGCCAATACAATCAACGCACCGATCCGCACCGGTGTGGAAGTCAGGGAGGTACAGCGTAATGTCGGCCGCCCAGGCTTCAGCATTGAAACCAGCGAGGGCCCGATCGAGGCCATCCACGTGGTGGTCGCCACCGGGCCCTTTCAACGGCCGGTGATTCCACCTATCGCCGCGGATATGGCGCAAGTCACCCAGATGCACTCCGCCCAATACCGCAATCCCCGGCAGCTGGCCGAGGGCGCTGTACTGGTGGTCGGGGCGGGCTCGTCGGGGGTACAGATCGCCGATGAGTTACAGCGCGCTGGCAAGCAGGTCTACCTCTCGGTGGGCGCCCATGATCGCCCGCCTCGGGCCTATCGCAACCGGGATTTCTGCTGGTGGCTGGGTGTGCTCGGCGAGTGGGATGCGGAGGCCGTCCAGCCGGGCAGGGAGCATGTGACCATCGCCGTGAGCGGTGCCCGCGGCGGCTATACAGTGGACTTTCGCAGGCTGGCCCATGAGGGCATCACCCTGGTGGGCCTGACGAAGTCGTTCAACGGTAGCGTCGTGACGTTTGAACCCAACCTTGCCGAAAACATTGCCCGTGGCGATGAAAACTACCTGGCGCTGCTGGATGCCGCCGATGCCTACATTGCCCGCAATGGCCTGGACCTGCCGCCGGAGCCAGAAGCCCGCCGGCTGTTGCCTGACCCGCACTGCCTGACCCATCCGATCCTGGAACTGGATCTGGTGAACGCTGGGGTGACCACCGTGATCTGGGCCACCGGCTACTCGGTGGATTACAGCTGGCTGAAGGTCGACGCGCTGGACGCAAACGGCAAGCCACGGCACCAGCGGGGTGTTTCCAGCGAACCGGGTGTGTATTTCGTGGGTCTGCCCTGGCTGTCACGGCGCGGGTCGGCGTTCATCTGGGGCGTGTGGCACGACGCCCGGCATATCGCTGACCACATCGTGAAACAGCATACCTATCTCAACTATCGAGACGCTTCGCAGCGCCAGAACGACGACGTTCAAGCCCCGGCGCTCGATAGCGATTCGAACAGTTCGAAAACCAGCCTCATGGGAGTCCGTTGATGCCTACCCACACTCGCATCCGCATGTTCAACACCAAAGACACCTATCCCAACCAGACGCTGGACAACGACTTGTGCCAGGCCGTGCGCGCCGGCAATACCGTCTACGTGCGCGGTCAGGTTGGCACTGATTTCAACGGCCAGTTGGTAGGTCTGGGCGATCCGCGTGCCCAGGCTGAACAGGCCATGCGCAACGTCAAGCAATTGCTGGAAGAGGCCGGCAGCGACCTGAGCCACATCGTCAAGACCACCACTTACCTGATCGACCCGCGCTATCGCGAGCCGGTGTACCAGGAGGTGGGCAAATGGCTCAAAGGGGTGTTCCCGATTTCCACCGGGCTGGTGGTCAGCGCCCTCGGCCAGCCGCAATGGCTGATGGAAATCGACGTGATAGCAGTGATCCCCGAATAAGGAGAGTGGAGCATGACTTTTTCCATTGTCGGGCGCTGCGCCGAGACGGGCCAGTTGGGCATCGCCATCAGTTCCTCGAGTATTGCCGTCGGCGCCCGTTGCCCCTGGTTGCGGGCCGGTGTCGGCGCGGTGTCGAGCCAGAACATCACGCTGCCGGCCCTGGGTCCGCAGATCCTCGACGAACTGGCCGGCGGCCTGGCCGCCCAAGAGGCTATCGACCGCGCCCTGGCGCGCAATGGCTACAGCCAGTACCGCCAGGTGGCGGTGGTGGATGCCCACGGGGGCACGGCGATTTTCAGCGGCAGCCACGCCTTGGGCACCCATCGCGCGCTGGCCGGTGAGCAATGCGTGGCGGCCGGCAATCTGCTGGCCAGTGTGGACGTGATCGACGCCATGGTTGCCGCATTCGAACACAGCGAAGGTTGCCTTGCCGCGCGCCTGCTGAGTGCGTTGCAGGCCGGGCAGAGCGCAGGTGGTGAAGCCGGAGCGGTGCATTCTGCGGCGCTGTCGGTGGTGGATGAACTCACCTGGCCGATCGTCGATTTGCGTGTCGACTGGGCCGAGGAAAACCCCATTGGTGAGCTGGAAAAACTGTGGCTGGCCTATCAACCGCAACTGCAGGACTACCTGACCCGCGCCCTCGATCCGACCCTGGCCCCCAGCTACGGAGTGCCGGGTGATGAGTGAGCTGCGCAGCCGCGCACTGCTCGCCAGCCTCGTGGGCTTTGCCACGGTCAGTCGCGAGTCGAACCTGGCGCTGATCGAGTTCGTGCGTGGCTACCTCCACGATCTGGGCGTGAGTTGCGAACTGATCTACAACCCCGAGCGGACCAAGGCCAACCTGTTGGCGAGCATCGGCCCAGCGGTGCCCGGTGGAGTCGTGCTGTCCGGTCATACCGATGTAGTGCCGGTGGACGGACAGCACTGGACGGTCGATCCGTTTTGCCTGAGCGAGGTCGGCGGCAAGCTGTACGGCCGGGGCACCGCCGACATGAAAGGCTATTTGGCTTCAGTGCTGGCGGCGGTGCCGATGTTCCTCGCCAGCCCGCTTCGCCGGCCCGTGCATCTGGCGTTCTCCTATGACGAAGAGGTCGGTTGCCTGGGCGTGCGCAGTCTGCTGCAAGTGCTGGCGCAACGCATTCCCCAGCCTGCGTTGTGCCTGATCGGCGAGCCCACCCAACTCCAACCGGTGTTGGGCCACAAGGGCAAGTTGGCGATGCGTTGCCATGTCAAAGGGGCGGCCTGTCATTCGGCCTATGCGCCCTACGGGGTGAACGCCATCGAGCAGGCAGTGCGCCTGATCGGTCGGTTGGGGGAGATCGGCGCGAATCTGGCCGAACCTTCACAGCACGATGCGCGCTTCGATCCGGCGTACTCCACGGTGCAGGTGGGCGTGATCCAGGGCGGTACCGCGTTGAACATCGTCCCGGCCGATTGCCGCTTCGATTTCGAAGTGCGCGCCTTGCCGGATTTCGCCCCAGAAGTCGTCGTCGAGCAATTGCGCGATTACGCCGAGCAGGCGTTGCTGCCGGCGATGCGGGCCGTGCAGGGCGACACCGCGATCCGGTTTGAACCACTGTCCGCCTACCCGGGCCTGGCAACCCGACCTGACAGCGCCGCTGCGCGTCTGGTGGCCGAGCTGTGCGGCAGTGATGCCTTCAGCACCGTGGCATTCGGCACCGAAGGCGGCCTGTTTGATCAGGCCGGAATCCCGGCGGTGGTCTGCGGCCCCGGCAGCATGGATCAGGGGCACAAAGCCGATGAATACGTGAGCGTTGAACAGATGGCGGCCTGCGACCGATTGATGGATCGCCTGGCGAGCCATCTCAGCGAACCCAACGACTTCTGAGACAAGGAATTTGCGGTGAACGATTTCAATGTTTGGAAAACCCGGGCCGCGCAACTGCGCCTGAAGGATAACGCCCTGATTGACGGCCTGCCTCGTGAGGCCGGCACTCTGGGCCGGATGATCATGGCCCCGGCGCTGGTAGCCAGCCATGCCGACATCAACGAACTGGTCGACAAGACCCGTATTGCTGTAGATCGCACCGCCCGCGCTTACGGTCGCCTCTGAGTCCCGTCGCCGGCTCGTGCGGGCGAGCCGGCCTTTCGAGGAACCGCTTCATGTCCAGATCCTTGCGTTGCAATATCGCGTGTGCCCTGGTGCTGCTGAGTAGCAGCGTCCTGGCCGCGCCACAGAGCCTCACCGTGATCTCCTTTGGTGGCGCCACCAAGCAGGCCCAGGACAAGGCCTACTTCCAACCCTTCAACGCCAGCGGTGCAGGAAGCATTGTCGCCGGCGAATACAATGGCGAGTTATCGAAGATCAAGGCCATGGTCGCGGCCGGCCACACCAGTTGGGATGTGGTCGAAGTCGAAAGCCCCGAGCTGTTGCGCGGTTGTGAGGAGGGCCTGTTCGAAAGGCTCGATCTGAGCGCCTTGGGTGATCCGGCGAATTTTGTGCCGGGAACACTCACCGAATGTGGCGTGGCCACGTATGTCTGGTCGATGGTCCTGGCCTATGACCAGAGCAAGTTGGCCAAGGCCCCCAAGTCCTGGGCGGATTTCTGGAACGTCACCGAATACCCGGGCAAACGCGGGTTGCGCAAGGGAGCCAAGTACACCCTGGAAATTGCCTTGCTGGCCGACGGGGTCGAGGCGCAGGAGTTGTACAAGGTGCTCAACACCCCCGAAGGCGTGTCGCGGGCGTTCGCCAAGCTGGATCAGATCAAGCCGAACATCCAGTGGTGGGAGGCCGGTGCGCAACCGGCACAGTGGCTAGTGGCGGGGGACGTGGCGATGAGCGCTGCCTACAACGGTCGCATCGCTTCGGCGCAAAAGGAAGGCATGAAGCTGAGTATCGTCTGGCCGCAAAGCCTGTATGACCCGGAGTACTGGGCGGTGGTCAAGGGCACGCCGAACAAGGTCCTGGCCGAGCAATTCATTGCCTTTGCCAGCCAGCCGCAGGCGCAGAAGGTGTTCTCGGAAAACATCCCTTATGGGCCGGTGCATCGCAAGGCGCTGGCGTTGTTGCCTGGAGCGGTCCAAGAGCAGTTGCCTACCGCCGAGGCCAACCTGGCCGAAGCCCGGGCCGTGGATGCCGAGTTCTGGGTTGACCATGGTGAGGAACTGGAGCAGCGCTTCAACGCCTGGGCCGCTCGCTAGTCACAACGTTCCATATCAATGGCTGGCTCAGGCCAGCCATTGTTTGAACTGCTCTTTGCAGTAATCCACGAACAACTGCGCAGGTTTGGTCAGGTGCGCGCGCTTGAGCCATCCTGCCACCAGGGCCGAACCGGTGACGTCCTCGGCGATGTTGACGCACACCACTTGCTGCCCATCGTAGGTGCAGGTGGAATGTGGCCGGGTTACCAGCAGCGCAAAGCCGAACGATTGCCCGACCATGCCGCGCACCATTTCGATCGAGGGTGAGCTGAATACAATGTTCGGTGTCAGGCCCAACTCCTCGAATATGCTCACGAAATAGGTCCGGCTGGGTTGCACGTCCAACAGAATCATCGGCTCCAGCGCCAGATCGCGCAGGGACACCTGAGCCTGGCTGGCAAAGCGGTGCTCCGCCGGCAGCAGCGCGTAAGGTCGTTGCGGCGCCATCAGCGCCTCGGTCTCGATGGTGCCGTCGAGGTCGTGCTCATAAAAAATCGCCAGATCAAAACGGCCCCCCGTCAAACCTTGCACCAGTTCCTGTTGCTCGCCGTCCTGTAGACGGATCTCCACGCCGGGGTAACGCTGGCGAAAACCGGCGATCAATCGTGGCAAGTACAGGGGCGCGACAGTCTCGAAACAGCCAATGTCGATCTGACCGCTGACCACGTCGTTGTCGGCCAGCGCGTTCTGCTCGAACTCTCGCGCCATGCGCAGCAGTTCCTGGGCTTTGCGATAGAAGCGAGCGCCGCTGGGGGTTAGCGACACACCCTGGGCGTGGTGACGGATGAGCAACTGCACGCCGAAACTGTCTTCCAGCCCTTTGACGGCGGTCGCAATCGAGGGCTGGGCGATGTACAGCTTGCGGGAGGCTTCGGCGACGCTGCCACATTCGACGGTGGTGACGAAGTACTTCAGCTGACGCAAGGAATAGGACGCCACGGCACACCTCGATCCGGATGATTTTTGCCTACCTTACCTTGTGCACAGAGGGCAGTGGGCGGGCATTGCGACGGATTTTACTGGGCAGTGACGATATTCAGACTGGCTTGGGGACGAGCGCCTGAAAAAAAACGCCTGCCCAAGCATCATCGGCAGGCGTCTGGGAAAGACCGGCGCAGAAAGGAGGGACTGGCCGGGGTCGGAAACGGACTCAGGCCACCGGGATCAACGGGTCGGCGGCGGCCAGTGCGGTCGCGCGATCAGCCGCGGGCGGATAGATCCACACGGTGTTGATCTGGGTCTTGAGCTCCTTGGCTTCCTGCCCGACCAACTTGAGCTGGCGATCCCAACCCTCGGTATACACCGCGCCCCAGGCACCCAGGTCCAGACAGGTCACGTACTTGGGTTGGCTGTAGGCCATCGGCGCGACGCCCAACAAGTCGGCCGCGACGTTGTTGCCGGCATAGCGGCCCAGGGCGATGGCGTGCTGGCAGGACATGGCCGCGTAGTTACCCAGGGTGTCGGTGGCGGCATAGGCCACGTCGCCGGTGGCAAATATGTCGTTCTGGCCCAGGACTTTCAGGTTGGCATCGACGTGCAGGCGACCCTGGCGATCGCGAGTGCCGGGTATCTGTTGGGTCAACGGACTGGCGCGGAACCCCACGGTCCAGATCACAGTATGGGACTCGATACGCTGGCCGCTCGACAGGGTGACGCCACCGGCATCCACCGATTCGACCGAGTCGTTGACGATCCAGTCGATACCCAGATGCTCGGACGCTTGGACAATGGACGGACGAATGCCGTCGCCCAACGCTGCGCCGATCTGCGACCCGCGATCCACCACGATGACCCGGATGTTAGCGTCTTCACCCAGGACCGCGCGCAGGCGTGCCGGCATTTCGGTGGCGGTTTCGATCCCGGTAAAGCCTCCGCCGGCCACCACCACGGTGTTGCGGGCCGGGCTGTCCGGAAGATTTTTCAGGGACTTGATATGGGCTTCGAGGCGGGTTGCCTGTTCGATTTCATCAACGTCGAAGGCATGCTCGATCATGCCTTCAAGGTCTGGGCGGACCAGTTGGCTGCCCGCCGCGAGCACCAGGCGGTCGTAGACCAGGCTGCCCTCGGTGCCGAACACATCCACGTAGCCAACCTGTTTGTTGTCGACATCGATACGGCTCGCCGAACCTTGTACGAATTTCACGCCCACCGCGTCGAACAGGCCACCCAGTGGGGCGGCCATGGTGTGGACGTCCGGCTCATAGAAACGAGGACGGATGCGCAGCTCAGCCTGGGGGGCCAGGACGCTGATCTGCACGTCATTACGATCGTGTTGGTCCAGCAGCCGGGCGGCGCTCAATGCACTCCAGACCCCGCCGAAACCTGCGCCAACAACCAGAATATGTTGTTTCATGATGAGCTCCCGAAGACAAAATCGATACGTTGAATTGTTTAACTGTTTCAGCGTGACCGTGTCGCGAACTACTCCAAAAGCGCCTGGCTGCAATGAGTTGCCATCGAGCACATTCAATTTCAGTTCGCTGTAGGGAAGCTTATTGGCAGGGCCTGTGTTTAACACTTCTACATAAGGTCATCCGGCCTATGCCTGGGTAGGGGGGATCTATACAAAGGTATGAGGTCGCGACGATGGCGCGGCATCAGGAAGGCCGGCCAACTACCGATTCGATGCAGGCGATCAATTGAGCGCAGTCGAAGGGCTTCGGGAAAAACGCCACCGGCTCGGGCGCCCCGGCGCTGACACGGGGTGGCACGCCAGGGTATCCGCTAATGAAAATGATCGGGATATGAATGCCCAGGGTCGACAGTCGATCGTACATCTGAATACCGGTCATGCCAGGCATTTGAATATCCGATATCAGGCACGCTGTGTTTTCAAGTTCACAAGAAGATAAAAAGTCCAAGGCGCCCGCGTATGTTGTAACCCGATATCCGTGGGAACGTAACAAGCCATCCAGTGCAATTCGAACTGACTCGTCATCATCAACAATTGAAATAGTTGCGGTATTGGACATGTCGATACCTGGGGTGATATCAGGTAGCCATAAAGGCGCCTGTATCACTGCAAGATACGCCGTCCAATAGTCCCGCCAAGTATACGTGTGTATGAACTTTCTACTGCTCGCCGCGCCATTCCAGCACCTGGGCCATGCGGACCAGATCGGCAAACGAGCCTGCGCACATTTTGCGCATGGCTTGGCCGCGGTGAATCTTGACCGTGATTTCGCTCAAGCCCAGTTCCCCGGCGATCTGCTTGTTCATCAGGCCTGACGCCGCCAGCGCCATGACCTGTTGCTCGCGCGGGGTCAATGTAGTGTAACGGTCAAGCACCTGCTGATGGCTGCGTTCGGCGTCGCGTCGCCGACAGTCCTGTTGATGGGCGGCGGTCACGGCGTCGATCAGGTCTTGTTCGCGAAACGGCTTGGCGAGGAAATCCACGGCACCGGCCTTCATCGCCCGCACGGTCATGGCGATGTCACCGTGGCCGGTCATGAACACGATGGGCAGATGGACGTTGGCCGCGACCAGCGCCCGTTGGCACTCCAGGCCGCTGGTGCCTTGCAGCCGTACATCCAGAACCAGGCAACTGGGCAGGTCGGGCCTGGAATGGTTCATGAACTGTGCGACCGAATCGAACAGATGCACCTGCAGGCCGATGGAGCGCAGGAGGCTGCCGAGGGCTTGGCGCAGCGGTGCGTCGTCGTCAACGATATAAACGATGGGCTCGTTGCCGAGGACCGGTTTCGTGGGCTGCATGGCGTTCATTGCCCGCTCCCCGATACAGCGGTGCAAGTGAGCCGCGGCAGCGCGAATCTGAATGAGGTGCCTTGGCCGGCCTCGCTGGTCGCCCAGATCCTGCCGTCATGGAAGTCGATGATGGACCGGCAGATGGAAAGGCCCATGCCCAGGCCGTTTTCCTTGGTGGTAAAAAACGCATTGAACAAGGACGGCAGGACCTCGGGGGCAATGCCGGTTCCGTGGTCAGTCAGCTCCAGCAGCACTTCGTCATCCTCCATCCAGGTGCGTATGTGCAGGGTTCGTTCGTGTACCTTGACTGCGTCCATGGCGTGACAGGCATTGATGATCAGGTTGATGATCACTTGCTGCAGTTGCACCCGGTCTGCGCTGACCTGGCTGTCGGTCGCTGCCAGCTCCACCTTCGCCCGGACTTTATGATGAGCCAGTTGCTGCTGGACCAGGTTCAGGGTCTCGCGGACGATGTCGTCCAGCGGCTCGGGCTGGCGCACCGGGTCGCATTTGCGCGACAGCGCTCTGATACCGCTGATGACCTCGCTGGCGCGACAGCCGTTGGCGACGATTCGGTCGAGGCAATCCAGGGCTTCCCCGAGATCGGGCTCCGGACGTTTGAGCCAGCGGCGGCAGGCCTCGCCACTGCTGGTGATGGCCGTCAGTGGCTGATTGACCTCGTGGGCGATGGACGCGGCCATTTCCCCCAGGGAGGTCAAGCGCGTGACGTGGGCCAATTGGCTCTGGGCGCGGAACAATGCGTCTTCGGCCTGCTTGCTGGCAGTGACGTCCATGAGCGCGCCCAAGTACTGGAAACGGCCATGCTGGACGAGCAGGGGGCTGGCGATCATGTGGATGTGCTTGATGCGCCCATCAGGCATCAGCAGGCGCAGCTTGACCTCGATCTGCGGTTCACCAGCGGCGGCCTGTTGGAAAACCCCGCGTGCCAACTCCAGGTCTTCAGGGTGAGTGCGCGCCAGCATCATCGACACCGTCGGTGTCTTGCTGGGCGAGTACTCGAAAATCCGTGCCGACTCCTGCGACCAGGTCAACGCTTGGCGATCGCCGCGAAAGCCCACGCTGCCGGTCTGGCTCAGGCGCTGGGCGCCGATCAGATAAGCCTCGTTGTGCCGCAGGCTGTCGGAAGCCTGCTTGCTGCGCAGCGCCAGGAACGCAATGGCGGACAATGCGGTCAGGCAGCGAAAGAAACCGGTGGTCGATTCCCAGCGGTGATAGCCGCCGTTGTACAAGAACATCGCGGTGAGCAAGCCCATGCACATCAGCGCGACGGTGATCACCAGATTGATGGAGAACAGGTTGGCCGCCATCAATAACAAGGTGATGTACAGCAGGGTCGGCGCCAGGTCGGAATGGGTCTCGGAGTTGATGATGACAATCCCGCAAGCCACCACCAGGCCTACCAGCCAGCCGAGGGCGTTGACCAGCGGATGGGTACTGATTCCCATCGACAGTCGCGGCCCCTTCTGGCATGGGGCGTATCGCAGGCTGTCATAGACGTTCTTGAGCATCGCGGAGGGTAGGGGCACGCTGGCAGACCTTTTGTTTTTACGTGGTCTCGCTCTGGGATGTCGGGGGACAGAGCATCGGTTCGTATCTTAGAAGCGCCGCTTGGGCTGAGGTAGGACATAAAACCCTGAAATTCCGCCAGGCCGTGCCAATACTTTATTTGTGGCGAGGAGATTTATCCCCGCTGGGCTGCGCAGGGGCCCCCAAACCAGGCAACTCGGTGTGCCAGGAAGATTGAGTTCACTGCTTTAGGGCTGCTGCGCAGCCCAACGGGGATAAATCCCCTCGCCACAAAGGCAGTGTTCGCCACAGGGCTTGGTATATACCGAAGTATCGATGAAGCCGCCCAAAGGGTGGGTGGAGTGTCCCCACGTACAACAGACACTGGCTTGCCTCGGGGATTACGCTTTCAACACCTCGTCGCCGTAGGCCTTGATGGAGGACGCAGGCGATGATCTTGTCCACTCCTGACTCAATGGCCTGGCGCCTGGGGCGACGACGATGATGAACAGAAATGACCTGCGTCGTGCTGACATCAATTTGCTGGTGGTCTTCGAAACCATGATGCACGAGCGAAACGTGACCCGCGTCAGCGAAAAGCTGTTCCTCGGCCAGCCAACGATCAGCAGTGCCCTGGCACGCCTGCGGTTGATGTTCGATGATCCCTTGTTCATCCGTTCGGGGCGGTTGATGGAACCGACCTCCCGGGCGCGGGAAATCTTCTCCAATCTATCACCGGCGCTGGACAGCATCGCCGCAGCCTTGAGCCGCTGCCAGGCGTTCGAGCCAGCCACCAGCGAGGCGACCTTCCATATCGGCCTTTGCGATGACGTCGAGTACGCACTGCTGCCGGAGTTGTTGCGGCGCCTGCGGGTCGAGGCACCGGGCACCACCTTGGTGGTGCGCCGGGCCGATCAATGGCAGGTGTCCCAGCTGTTGACCAGCGGCGAGATATCCCTGGGCATCAGCCCGACCCTGGAGCTGCCGGCCAATGCCCGGCGCAAGACGCTGCGGCCGATTCGACCGATGCTGCTGCGCGCCGATTCGCAGCCCGGCGAACTGACCCTGGATGAATTCTGCCGTCGGCCCCATGCCGTCGTGTCGTCCATGGGCAATGTCATCGATGATTCGGACCGGGCGTTATGCCTGATGGGCCGACAGCGCCGGGTGGTGTTGACCGTGCCGCAGTTCAGCGCCTTGCCCGTGCTGTTGGCCGGGAGCGACATGATTGCTATCGTGCCGGATTACGTTGCCCTGGCGATGGCCGTGCTGGCTGGCATGCGGGCTCAAGCGGCCCCGATCTGTTTGCCCCAGCACGAGCTTTCCATGGTCTGGCGCGGTGCTTCGCACAATGATCCGGGGGAGCGTTGGCTGCGCTCCCGTTGCAGCGCACTCCTGGCTGAGCAGGGCGACTCGCAGGCGCGATCCTGGAAAGTGGCCTGACAGGCCAGTAGCGCAAGTTTCGCGCTTAACGGGAAAACCGGCTGCGATACTCGCGGGGGGAAATCGACAGGTGACGCTGAAATGTGTGACGCATTCGTTCCTCGTCACCGAAACCGCAGGCGCGGGCGATCTGGTCGATGTTGCGCTGAGAGTCTTCCAGCATTCGCCGCGCCGCCTCAAGGCGGAACATCTCGATGGCTTTGGCCGGGGTGCGGCCGGTCTGGCGTTTGTAGACCCGGGCAAAATTGCGCGGGCTCATCCTGGCCTCGCGGGCCAGTCGCTCGACGGTGAGGTTGTTGTCGTCCAGATGTGCGCAAATCCACACGTGCAGTTCATCGAAGCCGGCGCTCTCCTGCATCTGCAATTGCAACAGTTGGCTGAACTGCGCCTGACCGCCGGGGCGTTTGAGAAACACTACCAGCTCACGGGCCACCTGCAGGGCCACGTCGCGACCGCAATCGGCTTCGACCAATGCCAGGGCCATGTCGATGCCCGCGCTGACACCGGCCGAGGTCCAGACGTTGTCCTGCTGGATGAAGATCGCATCAAGATCCACCTCAACCGACGGGAAACCACTCTTGAGCATCTCGCACATGGCCCAATGGGTGGCGGCCCGGCGTCCGTCCAGCAAGCCGGCCTGGGCCATGAGGAAAGTGCCGCTGCACACCGATGCGGTGCGCCTGGCCTGGACCGAGGCAATGCGCAGCCATTGCACCAGATCGACACAGTCGATCATCGCCTGCCGAATGTCCGGTGCGCCGGGGACAATCAGCGTATCGATGAGCGTCCCGTCGAGCTCCCGCAGGGCACGGGTATCCACGACCAGGCCTTCGGCGCTTTGCATCAATCCGCCTGCCAGACTGGCGGTGTGCATGGCGTAGCCGGGCAGGCCGCGTTCGGTCATGGCCTTGGTGGCGGCCCAGAACACTGTTTGGGCGCCGGTCAGGTCCAGCAAGCCCATCTGCGGATAGGCCAGGAATACCAGGGTGCGCGGTTGGGAAATGGACTCGGCGGCGAGGCCGACATCCAGGGTCATCTCGTTCATGATCGTTTCGCGCGGGGTGTTTGTCAGGGCCGGTGAAAGAGTCTATCCGTTTTCGGCACAATTGAACGAATGGCCTACCCAGCGGAATGGAACTTGCCTGAGCTTTGATCCATAAGCCCTGGAATCATCAAAGGTCGGGTCAATGAACAATGACAACATGGCGCAACCAGCGGTCTCGTCGGAGGGACTGCCGATGCTGCCGATCAATCGGTTCCGCACCACAGACATCGACGAGCACGCCCGGAACATGGGCGGTTGGCAGGTTTGCTACGACCAGTTGACCCCCGGGCGCTTCGACGGCGAGTTGATCGAGTTCCGCTCGGAGTGGATGCAACTGGTGCGCGACCGCTCTAATCAGGCTCTGACCAAGCAAGGCACGGCCTGGGAGGGCGCCATCACCTTCAGCGTGCCGCTGAGTGCGGACGGGCCGGTCTTTTGCTCCGGGCACCCGATTGTCGAGCCCAGCCTGTTGGTCGCCCGTGGGCATAACCTGCCCGAGCTGCGCACGCCCCAACATCTGGATCTGCTCGGTGTCGCCATCGACGAGCAGGCGTTGGAGCATGTGCTGGAACGTCAAGGCAGCCGCTTTCGAATTACCGATCTTCCCAAGTGTTACCGTCTCGGCAACTCGACGCTGCCCGCCGAGCTTGCGGCGTTATTCGATGAGCTTGAAGGGGGCGAGCAGGGGCGTGACTCGTTGCTGGGTTACGAGTCGATTCGTCGTGGCCTGCGTGACACGGTGATGCTGCACATACTGGAACTGGTGGCACCGGACGAGGCACCGCCGCTCAATCCCACGGCGCGCAAGCGCATGGTCGACCGCGCCCGGGAGTACGCCTTGGCCCATGTCGATGAGCCGCTGTCGATCCTCGACCTGTGCAACCACATCGGGGCCAGCCGACGCAAACTGCAGTATTGCTTCCAGGAAACCCTGGGTATCAATCCGGTGGCCTATTTACGGGCGTTGCGCCTCAATGCCGTGCGTCGTGAACTGCGCAACGGGGATCAGGCCCTGGGCGTCCAGGAGGTGGCGGCACGCTGGGGCTTCTGGCACTTGAGCCGCTTTTCCAGCGATTATCGGGTGCTGTTCGGCGAGACACCTTCCCAAACCCTGCGTCGCACGCATCTGTGCTGAAAACGGATAACGGCTGACCGGCCGGCTCCCTAGGATGACCCCAACACCACAGGGTTGGAGGGGCATTCGATGAATCAAAATAAAAAAGCAAACGCCTGGCGCTGTACTTGGTTGACCTTGGGGCTGATCGGTATGGGGGGCGCTGCCCATGGCACCGAAAACGGCGCGCCGACCACGGCGGTCGGGGTCTATGATTTCGGCGCGGGCATGATGCCGCCGGCCACGCCCTTTGGCACCGTCGGCCTGCGCACCGCGTTCTATTCGGCCAACGTGCAGAAGGACCGCCACGGCAAGTCCGTGGACAACAATTTCTCTCTGGATGTGCTGTCCATCGGCGTCGCCTATATGCGCATGACCGATTACACCGTGCTGGGCGCCAAATATGGCTTCGGCGCCGTGGTGCCGTTCTTCCAGATGGACGCTTCGGTACAGGTGCAGACGCCTATCGGTCCGCTGGACCTTGCGGCCGATCCGTTTCGCATGGCCGACATCCAGTTGTTGCCGCTGATCCTGCAGTGGACCCTATCGCCCAACCTGTTCGTCAACACCCAGTTCCAGATCCAGGCACCGACTGGCGACTATGACAAGAACCGGCTGATTTCACCGGGGCTCAACCACTGGACCTTTTCGCCGATCCTCAACGCCACTTACATCTCCGACAGCGGCTTCGAAGTGTCTTCCAGTTTCGAAGTCGACATCAACACACGCAACCCGGCCACTGACTACAAGAGCGGCGTCGAGTACCGCCACGAATTCGCGGTGGGCCAGCACGTCGGGCCCTGGACCGTGGGCGTGGGCGGGTATTACTACCGCCAGTTCAGCGATGACGATGCGCCAGGGCTGCAATCGGGCAATCGCGCCCGGGTGATGGCCGTCGGGCCGGCGGTGAGCTACTTCAAGCCCGGTATGCCGCCGGTATGGCTGCACGTCTACAAGGAGTTCGACGCGCGTAACCGTGCCGAGGGCTACACCACGGCACTGCGCATTTCTCACAGTTTCTAAAGGGGCTCCCATGAACCAATCAAGTTCCATTTCAACGGCCGCAGCCCCGTCACGCCAGGCCACGGGTCGGCGTGAAGGGCTGGTGCTGATGCTCGGCAGCAGCCTGACCATCATGGGCTCGGTGATGGTCGCACCCATCTTGCCCCGTTTGGGCGCCGAATTCGGTCCCATGGAGCCGCGAGCCGATCTGCTGGTGCCGCTGGCGATCACCGGGCCGGCCCTGACCATTGCCCTGTGCGCGCCGTTGGCCGGTTGGCTGGCGGACCGGGTCGGGCGCAAGGCGCTGCTGGTGATTGCCACGTTGCTCTACGCAGTGCTCGGCGCGCTGCCGGCGATGCTCGATAACCTGCCGGCGATTGTCGGCACCCGGCTGCTGTTCGGCTGCGCCGAGGCGGCGGTGATGACCTGTTGCGCGGCCCTCATTGCTGACTACTGGCACGGCGAAGAGCGCTTGCGCTACGTCAACCGGCAAGTGGTGACCATCGGCCTGGTGGGAGCGCTGTTTTTTGTGGTGGGTGGGGCGCTCGGGGAGCATTCGTGGCGCTCGCCGTTCCTTTTGTACCTGCTGCCATTGTTGCTGGTGCCCGCCATGATGAAGGTGCTGTGGGAGCCGTCGATGGCCAAGCGGCCAAGGGCCGAGCAGCAAGCGGACGAATCGGGTCCGGCCAAGGTCGCGGTACGGTCGCTGGTGATCGGTTACCTGATGATTCTGGGCGGCATGGTGCTGACCTTCATCGTGCCGATCCAGGCGCCGACGCTGTTGGTCAGCCTGGGCATCACCTCCAGCACGCTGATCGGCATGGCGGCAGGCTTGAGCCTGCTGGCGACCCTGGGCGGTTCGTTGATGTGGCCCTTGCTGCGCCGTCGCTTCGGCATTGCCGGTTGCAACGCGCTGTTGCTGAGTCTGATAGGGCTTGGGCTCTGGCTGCTGATGCGCGCCCAGAGCTACAACGCCGTGCTGGTGGCGGTCTTCATTCAGGGCCTGGGTTCCGGATTGCTGGTGCCCAACGTGATGGCTCCCGTGATGAATGCCTTGACCGCCAGCACCCGCGGCCGTGGCCTGGGTGGGTTCACCTCGTTTCTGTATATCGGCCAGTTCGTCAGTCCGCTGGTGGTGGCCTCTGTGGGCGCCTTCGCCAGCGATCTGCGCCAGTCGATCCAATGGCTGGCAGTCGCCAGTTATGCCGCCGCGCTGCTGTGGATCGCTGTCGGTCTGCGTACTCGAGGCCATGGTCAGGCGACCACTCTCGGCCCCCGTCAATCGTCATGAAACAAGGAATCTGAAGCATGGGCATGCAAGACATCCACCACTTGATGGACAACGAAGACGCCAGCGCACTGGCCGAGTGGGTCAGGCGCGGCGAGATCCGCCCCGGCGAACTGCTGGAGGCGGCCATCGAACGTCTTGAACGGGTCGAACCGCAGCTCAACGCGGTGGCCGAGCGGTTATACGATTCGGCGCGGGAAGCGGCCGACACGCCTGAGGTCGGGCAAGGTCTGTTGGCGGGCGTGCCGACGTTGATCAAGGACCTGTTTTCGCCCGTTGCGGGGGCGGCAATGACCAACGGTTCACGCTCATTGGGCGATTTTCGCGCGGATTTCGAATCCGAAGTCGTCACCCGCTTGCGCCGTGCGGGCTGTCAGGTAATGGGCACCAGCACTTCACCGGAGTTTGGCACGTCGTACTCCACCGAATCTTCACGGTTTGGCGCCACCCGAAACCCTTGGAGCACCCGTCACAGCGCCGGTGGTTCCAGCGGTGGCGCAGCAGCGCTGGTGGCGGCCCGGGTCGTGCCGTTCGCCCACGGCAACGATGGCGGCGGGTCGTTGCGCGTGCCGGCGTCATGCTGTGGCGTCTTCGGGTTCAAGCCAAGCCGCGGCCTGCTGCCGTCCGGGCCGATGATCGGCGAGGGGTGGGCGGGGATGGGCACGCCCCATGCGATCACCTTGTCGGTGCGCGACAGCGCCGCGCTGTTGGACGCCACCGCCGGAATGGACCTGGGAGCGCCCTATGCCGCGCCGGTCCAGACGTTGCCCTATGTGACGGCGTTGCAGCGCGATCCGCAACCGTTGCGCATTGCCCTGGTGGAGCAACTCGGTCCCTGGCCAACATCGCCACAGAGCCTGCAGGCCGTAGGCGAGGCGGCGCGGTTGTGTGAGTCCCTCGGCCACCGTGTCGAACCGGTAAACCTGCCGGTGGTATTACCGGAGTTTCTCGATCAGGTCTTCACCATCATCGGCGCAAGCACTCGCCATTACGTTGACCTGCTGGGCCAGATGCGCGGGTTCGCGGTACAGGCCGAGGAGCTGGAGGTGCGCACCCGGATCATCCTGCGGGACAAGGGCAACGTCAGCGGCGCCCAGTACGCGGCTGCAGTGGAGTGGATTCATACCCTGGGTCGACAACTGGCGACGTTCATGCACGATTACGACCTGATCCTCACCCCGGTCCTGACCCGTGAACCGGTACCGATTGGCGAGCTGGACGTTGAGGACGTGTGCATGAGCCTCGATCAACTGCTGGAGCGTTACCACAGCTACTCGCCATTCACCGCGCTGTTCAATGCCAGCGGTCAGCCGGCGATGTCCGTACCGTTGTCCTGGAGCAGCAACGGCCTGCCGATGGGCGCGCACTTCGCCGGTCGCTTTGGCGAAGAAAGCACCCTGCTGGCCCTGGCCGCGCAATTGGAACGCGCCCAGCCGTGGCGTGGCCGGGTGCCTGCGGTGAACGCCTGTCGTCGTTGAAGGCGGCGATGTCTCAATAAAGTGAAGCGGGCCGGTTCCAAGCACGGCACATCCAGCGTCGATGGAATGCCGATCTCGATGCCTGATCAGGCCCGCTTCCCACCACTCAGCCGTGCCCCTCCCTAAAACGCTGATCAAAATCCTCCGCTAACTGCGCCAGAGTGATGCTGCCCAAACGCTTGAGCAGCAACGCCTGAGCCTCATCGAACGCATCCGTCAGCGCCGCATTCACCGCTTGTTCCACCAGGCACTGCGGGTGATCGGTGGACAGGCCGATGGCAAAAATCGACGTGCTACCCAAGGCCTGATGGATGTCGAGCAGGGTCATCTCTGCCAGGGATTTGCTCAACGTCCAGCCGCCGCGATGGCCTTTCTCTGACGTGACATAGCCCTGTTCCTTGAGCAGCGCCATGGTCCGGCGCACCACCACTGGGTTGGTGCCGAGCATCTGCGCGATGGTGTCGGAGGTGGCGGATTGCTGGTGACGGTCCATGTGGATGAGTACATGAAGCATGCGGGACAGGCGCGTGTCGTTTCTCATGGTAACGGCATTGTTCTGTGGTTGAGACGGGGTGGAGTATCGCCTGTAATTGCAAAAGTTACGAGATCGTTGACAGACGCTTTTCAAGGAACTTACGATGTGTCGAGACTTTAGCGGTCCTTCGAAAACCACCCTTGGAGAAAGATCATGGGCTACGACGTCATCATTACAGGCGGCAGCTACGCGGGTATGTCGGCAGGACTTCAACTGGCACGGGCTCGGCGAAAGGTGCTGGTGATCGATGGGGGGCAACGCCGTAACCGGTTCGCCGCGACTTCCCATGGGTTTCTTGGCCAGGATGGCCGCGCACCCGCTGACATCGCCGAGGATGCCCGCGCCCAGCTCATGGCTTATCCGACGGTGGAGTGGGTGTCGGACACCGTGGTCCAGGCGCGCAAGGAGGAGGGCGGCTTCACCCTGGAAACTGCCCGTGGGCAACATTTCCAAGCCCAACGCCTGCTGCTGGCCACCGGAGTGGTCGATGATTTGCCGGCGGTGCAAGGCCTGGCTGAGCGCTGGGGCAAAAGCGTTTTCCACTGTCCTTACTGCCACGGCTATGAGTTGGACCAAGGGCCGATAGGCGTGCTGGCGACGTCGCCAATGTCGCTGCACCACGCCTTGATGCTTCCCGACTGGGGGCCGACGACGTTCTTCACCAATGGCGTATTCGAGCCCGACCCGGAGCAGCGGGCCAGCCTGGAACTACGTGGGGTGACGCTGGTAGCCGAACCGGTCGAACGCATTGAAGGCGAGCGGGCCAATGTGGTCCTGGAAGGGGGGCGCGTAGTTGCCATCGATGGTCTGTTCGTCTTGCCCCGTACCCGCGTGGGCAGCTCGTTGGCCGCATCTCTGGGGTGTGAGTTCGAGGACGGCCCGCTCGGTGCCTTCATCCAGACTGACATGACCCGCGAAACCAGCGTGCCGGGAGTGTTTGCCTGTGGTGATGCGGCCATGCCGTTCGGCTCGGTGGCACTGTCGGTGGGCGATGGTGTGCGGGCGGGATCGGGCGTGCACCGATCGTTGATCTTCGGCGCACACTGAAAACCCGATCCCCGCGCTGAACCCTAAACCTGTACCGCCCCGGTCGCCACGGCGAAGGCGAGCATCACCAGGCTGACGCCCCAGGCCCAGAAAAAGGTGTAGGCCATGTGTTTGCGCAACTCGACGCCGGACAACGCCAGGGCCAGATACACGCTGGGCACCACCGGGCTGATGGAGAAACCGGTGTTTTCACCGATCAGCATGGCCCGGGCCACCGCTTCCAGGGGAACGCCCGCGGCGGCGGCCACATCCCTGATCACCGGCAACAGGGCAAAGTAGTAGGCGTCCGGCGAAAAGATCATCCCCAGGGGAACGCCAAAGAATCCGACGATCACATGCAGGTACTGAGCGGATCCGCCAGGCAGAAAGTCGATCAGCGCCAAGGCCATGCCGTCGGACATTTTTGCCCCGGACAGCACCCCCAGCAACACGGCGGCGGCCATCATCACCAGCACCATTTGCAGGGCATCGGATGCGTGGGCCTTGAGACGTTCGGCCTGGGTATCCAGGGAAGGGAAGTTCAGCGGCAGGGCAATGCCCAATCCCACCATGAAACAGGCATAGAGCGGAAAGATACCGGTGAACAGGCAAGCCAGGATCGCGCCGGTCAGGGCCACGTTCAGCCAGTACCGCAGGTTGCGGGGCGAGAGGCCGAACTCGCGACCTTCGGTGGACAGACTGTCCAGATCGACGCTGGCGGCCGCTCCCAGTGACATTGGCCGGCGACGCTGGGCTCGCGAGCCCAGCACGGTGGCCACCAGCAACATGCAGACCAGCCCCACCAACTGCACCGGCAGTAAACCTAGCCAAAGCTCCGTGGCGTCCAGCCCGGAAACTGCGGCAGCCCGAGCGGTGGTGCCACCCCAAGGCACCATGTTGATGACCCCGGCGGTGGTGCCCACTAGGCACAACAGCATGGCCGGGCTCATGTTCAGGCGCTTGTACAACGGCAACAGCGCCGGAATGGTCAGTAAAAATGTCGCGGCGCCCACCCCGTCCAGATGCACCACTGACGTCACCAGCACCGTGACCAGCGCCACAGCCAGCGGCTTGCCACCGGTACTGCGGATCAGCAGGTTGACCAGCGGGTCGAACAGCCCGCGATCACGCATGATCCCGAAGAACAGAATGGCAAACAGAAACAGCGCGGCGGTGGGCGCCACGGTGATCAGCCCGGCCTTGATGAACTCGCCGATCTGTCCGGGGTTGAAACCGGCCAGCAGGCAAGCGGCGACGGGGAGGGTGGTGAAGGCGACGACGGGGCTGATCCTGCGCAGCAATATCAGCCCGATGATGACCAGCATCATCAAAAAACCCAACGTTGTAATCATGGTGCAGCCTCTCTTTTTATTGTTGTCGACGGTACGGGCGCGTGAGTCCTTCAGCCCTGTGGTTGGGGCAGGCGCAGGGACAGCAGCAGATAACTCAAACTCTTGCCGTGGCGGTCCAGGCCGCAACTGAGGTTTACGCCGCCTTCCAGGGCGTCTTCGAGGACGAAATTCAGCGCATGCAGGTTCGGCAGTTCATAGCGATGCACCTTGGCAGGCCGGCGCGTGGCGAATTGTTCGGCGACTCGTTCGCAGGTCAGTTCGCGCAGCAACCATGGGTAGTGCGCCGGATCGAGGGGGAATACCGCAATGCTGAGGATATTGCCTTTGTCTCCGGCACGAGCGTGGGCGAAGTCGGCGAGGGTGACCAGGTTCATCAGTACCACTCCAGGGTCGTGTGGATTTCGCTACGCGGCAGCAGGAAGCTGCGGGTGGTGACGGCTTCAGCGAGGTGCCGGCGCACGCCGCCACCGCCGGCCGGGCCGTTGGTGTAGAGCGATTCCACCTCGGCCAACAGCGTCTGAACCATTGCCTGGTCGGTATGGGTCAGGCCGACGCGCACACGCACATCATCAAGGGCCGGCGCCAGGGCCAGTCGTTGTTGCAGATAGCGGCCACCGTGGTCATTGAACAGACTGGCGACACCCGACAAATCGATCCAGGGCTGTACGCCTGGCGCTAATCGGTCAAAACGTTGCAGCAGAATTTCCCGGGCCAGGGCGGCACGGGCCACGGCACCGGGGCCGGCATAGGAAATTTCCGCCTCGCCGAACCAGAGCCCACGCACACCGGCCAGGCCCTTGAGCGTATCGGGGCGCGGATGGCCCAGCAGGCCGCTGATCTCAACGCGGTCTTCACCCAGGTCCCGGACGCGGGCCTGCCCCAGGTCCAGCACCACGTCCGGGGTCAGGTAGCGGCGCGGATCATGCACCTCGTAAAGCAATTGTTCCTTGACCGTTTGCTCGCTGACGCAGCCCCCGCAGCCCTGGGTTTTGCCGATGATCAAACGCCCATCTTCATGGATTTCGGCAATGGGGCAACCGAGGTTCGCCGGGTCCGGAATCTCTTTGATCCCAGGGTGGGCAAAGTACCCGCCGGTGACCTGGGTGCAGCACTCCAGCAAATGCCCGGTCGCGGTGGCGATGGCCATTTTCTGCCAATCGTCGGCGGCCCAGCCCAGTCCATGGCGAATCGCGCCCACCGCCAGCGAAGGGTCGGCCACTCGCCCGCACAGCACGATACCGGCACCTTCTTGCAGCGCCGTATGAATGCCGTCGGCACCGGTGTAGACGTTGACCGAAACCACGTCTGCCGGGTCCACGGGCAGCCATTGCTTGAAGCGCGGTGTGGTTTCTTCCAGCAGGTCATCGCCCAGTACGCAGGCAATTTTCAAACTCGGATAGCGTCCTGCCAGTGTTGCTCGCAGGCGCTGCGCGGCGGCTCTGGGATTGGCTGCCCCCCCATTGGTAATGATGGGGATGCCGGAGTCGATACACACATCCAGCATCGGCTCGAGGAAATCGAACAGGCGAGAGGCGTATCCGGCTTGAGGATCGAGGCCCCTGCGCAGTTGCGCTTCGGCCAGCGTCCGTTCGGCCAGCAACTCCAGCATGATGTAGCGCTGGCCGTTTCGTTGCGCCAGGTCCTGGGCCAGGCGCAAGGCGGCGTCCGGGCGATCATTGGCAAAACCGGCGCCGCATCCGACGAGAATTGTTTTTGTCATGTCCGTTTCCACTGATGGGATGGCCCATAGTGGCGGCCATGGATTGTTCTGTGAATTTTAAAGGTAGAATCAATTGATCCATTATCTTTATAAGTACGGCCATGAACGTTTCTTTCCGACAGCTTCGTGCCTTTATCCTGATCGCTGAAACCTCAAGCTTCACGCGCACCGCTGAACAGCTTCACCTGTCCCAGCCAGCGCTGAGCTACAGCATCCGCAAACTGGAGGAGACCATGGGTCTGCAGTTGCTGGCGCGTAACACCCGCAGTGTCGAACTGACGCTGGCCGGTGAACACTTTCTGCCCCAGGCCAGGCGCATGCTCAGGGACATGGACGATGCCGTACGGGACGCCCGCGACACCCTCAGCCTGAGTCGTGGCTCCCTTCGCCTGGCGGCACTGCCCACGGCCGCCGCTTCGTTCCTGCCTGTGGTCATCGCTTCGTTCCAGCGCAAACATCCGGGTGTAAGGGTGAGCGTACTGGATGGTCGGGCCGGGGAGATCATGGGGTGGGTGCAGCGCGGTGAGGTGGACGCGGGCATTACCTCGTTACCCGACGACCTGTCCGGGCTGAGCTTCGTGCGCCTGTTGGATGACAATCTGGTGTTGCTGACCCACAAGGATCATCAGCGCGACAGTCTGGACGACTGGAAACGCAGGCCCTACATTGCCCTGACTCCCGACACGAGCATCCGGCCCTTGGCCGACGCAGCGTTGCGCTACCTGAATGTCGAGCCTGAGCCGGCTTGGGAGGTGGCGCACATGAGTACCGCCACTGCGCTTGTACGCGAAGGGTTGGGATTTTCCCTGCTGCCGGCCAGTTGCACGGCGGTGTTCAATATTGGCGAGCAATGCGAGGTGATTGCCATCGACCAGCCCGGCAAGCGTTCGATCGGCCTGTTGCAACGCAAGCCAGTGGCCCAGTCGCCGTCGTTGAGCCAGTTCATGCAGCATTTGCGGCAGACGCTGCGTCAGCAATGACAGTTCCATGGTCATCGCGAGCAGGCTCGCTCCCACAGTGTGTAGAACCCTTGTGGGAGCGAGCCTGCTCGCGATAGCGGGATTGCCGCCAGTGCCAAGCGATCTGATCAAACGCTATTGGGTGCCAAACATCGCGGTCCAATAAATCCCCGCATCGCTCTTCGGATCCACCGCATAGCCGGCGCCCAGTTCCTTGAACTGCGGGTTCATCAGATTGGCGCAATGACCGGGGCTTGCCAGCCAGCCGTCCACCACTTTGAGGGCCGTATCCTGTCCGGCGGCGATGTTCTCACCGATCAATTGGCCGAGGTAACCGGCCAACTCGGCGCGGTCGCCCGGCATACGGCTGTCGCGATCCTTGTGGTCAAAGAAGTTGTTGTTGGCCATGGCCCGAGTGTGGTTCACGGCGGCCAGGGCCAACGTAGCGTTCCAGGCCAGCGGCGTCGTCGCCGTGAAGGCTTCGGTGCCGCAGCGGCGCGGTTGGGCACGCGCACTGTTGATCAGCTTCAGTAGCTTCTGACCTTCGGCTTGCCAGTCTCCCAGACGCGCCGACAATAGCGGGCGCGCCAACACGATGCGCCATTCGCGATCCAGGCGACTGACGCCGATGTCGACGAACTGTGGATCCAGCACCACCTGGCAGAAGCTTTCCTGCACGGCCTTCATCGCGGCTTGCGCGTCCCGTGGCCCGGACAGGCTGATGGCCTGTACGTTGACCATCGGGTAGGCCGTGCGGGCCAACGCCTGCTGCAGGTCACCAATGCCGTTGGCCGACAGGATCAGCCGCGAATCCATGGCCAGCGGCGGTAGCTCCAGAGAGGCCTGATCCGCACAACTTTGCGACTGACTGCGATAAAGGTTGATGGACTCGACCAGTTGCGTCTCTTCGGTGGCCAGGACACTGGTGGCGAAGGCCAGCCCCAGCGACAGCCCGATAAGACGCATGACGGATGAAATGGCACGCATGTAAATCTCCCTTGAGCGGACGGCGCCTATGATGCGCAATTTTTGCCCGGCTGGGGCAACGGTATTCACGCTCTCTTGAAATCCCTTGCAACGGCACCGTTGGGTACCGTTTGGGACAATCCTCAAGTAGTGGGATCAATTTTCAGGCAAATAAGTCCATCTCCGTCGATTCAAGGGCAAAACTTGCGAATTATCAGCTCATCCAGTTCCCGCCATCGACGTTATAAGTCTGTGCTACCACATATTCGCTCTCCGCCGAGGCCAGGAATATCGCCATCCCCACCAGATCCTGCGCGGTGCCCATCCGGCCATAGGGCACTTGCGCGCCGACCTGACGCTTTTTCTCTCCCAGGGGCAGGTTTTCATGATGGGCGAACAGCGCATCCACACCATCCCAGTGCTCACCCTCCACCACACCAGGGGCAATGGCGTTGACGTTGATTCGATGCTTGATCAAATCAAGGCCGGCCGACTGGGTCAGGCTGATCACCGCAGCCTTGGTGGCGCAATACACCGCCACCAGAGCTTCTCCACGTCGGCCGGCCTGGCTGGCCATGTTGATGATTTTGCCGCCATGCCCCTGGCGGATCATCTGCCGGGCGGCGGCCTGCAGCGTGAACAGTGTGCCGGCGACATTGATGCAAAACAGCCGTTCGTAGCTTTGGCGCGTAATCTCCACGATAGGCGCCAGGTCGAAAAGCGCTGCGTTATTGACGAGGATATCGAGCTTGCCCGTCCGGGCCACGACCGCCTCGATGGCCTGGTCAATCGAAGCTTGTTCAGTGACGTCCATTTTGACCGCGTAGGCGCTGTCGCCCAGTTCGGCGGCGGTGGCTTGGGCGCTTCCAAGATCGATATCGGCAATCGCCACAGTAGCCCCTTCGTTGATATAGGCCTGGGCGAACGTCCTGCCAATACCACGGGCAGCACCGGTGACCAGGGCGCTTTTTCCTTCCAGTCGTTTCATGGGTTGTCCTGTCTCGAATGACAAAATAAACAGCAGGGGAGCGCGGCTCACCATCAATGACGTGCCGATTACAGCAGCGCCATTGGCGCCGGACAAACGCAGGAGGGATCATCGGCTGGTACTTTTTTTAACGCCGTGACGTGTCCCTTGGCCGGGTTAAAAAAGTATCGGTGGACGATCAGGTCAGGGCTGGTGAACCGGTGCGCGCCGAGCGTAAGGTGCTGCCTACAGCGATAGAGACGCGCGACATGCCTGATCACCCAACGCCCCTGTTCGAGCAGCCACCCGCCGAACTTGAAGTCATCCTGCCTGAGCCCGAGCACAGTTTTCGCTGGTATGAGCACGACTATCCGTATCCGCTGGCGCGCTGGAACCACCATCCCGAATTCGAGATCCATCTCATTCGTCGGGGCAGCGGTAAATTGCTGGCGGGCGATTATATTGGTCCATTCGGCCCCGGCCACGTGGCGATGATCGGCCCGGGCTTGCCCCACGATTGGATGGGCGACCTGGCCCCGGGCGAGTACCTGGCTGGAAGGGACGTGGTGCTGCAATTCGATGGCGCAACGCTGTTGAGCCTGCGCCGGACGCTACCTGAACTCGGGGATTTACAGCCGCTGTTCGAAAGGGCACGACGAGGTCTGGTCTTCAGCGGCGACACCGCGGTGAACGCCGCAAGGCTGTTGGAGAGCATCGGCCCGGCCCAGGGACTCGGGCGGCTGGCATTGTTTCTCCAACTGCTCAACACACTCAATCTCGCCCCGCAGGAGCAGGCCCAGTGCCTGGCCAGCCCTTGTTATGCACCCAGTCTGGATGCCCGCAGTTCCGAACGCATCCACAAGGCCTTCGAGTACCTGCAGACTGAACTCACGGGTGACCTGCGCCTGTCGGTGATTGCTCGGCAACTGGGCATGAGCGAGCCCGGTTTTTCGCGTTTCTTCAAACGCATCACCGGACACGGTTTCATTGACCTGATGCGCAAGCTCCGAGTCCAGCGAGCCTGCCGGTTGCTGTTGCACAGTGAAATGCCGGTGACCGATATCTGTTTTGAGGTGGGTTACAACAACCTGTCCAACTTCAATCGGCACTTTCGCATTGAGATGCACCAGACGCCCAGCGAGTATCGATCAGCTAGACCCTGAACTGCTTCAGCAACCCGTTCAATTGCTCACTCAGCGACTTGAGACGGGTACTCGCCAGGCTCGATTGTTCAGCCGCCAGGGCGGTGCTGTGGGAGAGGCCGGCGGCCTGGGTCACGTTCTGATTGATGTCTTCCACCACATGGGCCTGTTGCAGCGTGGCGCTGGCGATGGAGGCGTTCAGGCTGTTGAGATTGCGCAGGGCCTGACCGATGGCGTTGAGGCTGGCGCCGGCCAGCCCGGCTTGTTCAATGGTCAATTGCGAAGCACGGCTGCTGTCGCTGATGACTTTCACCGCCGCTTCGGAGTGGTTCTGCAAGCGTTCGATCATCGCCTGGATCTCGGCGGTGGACTTCTGCGTGCGCTGGGCCAGCAGCCGCACTTCATCGGCCACCACGGCAAAGCCCCGACCTTGTTCACCGGCGCGGGCCGCTTCGATCGCGGCGTTGAGGGCCAGCAGGTTGGTCTGCTCGGCAATGGAGCGGATCACCTCCAGCACACTGCCGATCTGGGTGCTTTCGCTGGCCAGGGTACGAATCACCTCGACCGCCTGATCAATGGTCTGGGACAGTCGGTCAATCTGCTGCAAGCTGCCATCGATATTCACCTGGCCCTGCTGGGCCTGGGATTCGGCGTCGCGCATTTCGCTGGCGGCGTGTTCGGCATTCTTGGCGACGTCTTGCACGCCGTAGGTCACTTCGTTGATCGCAGTCGCCACCAGTTCCATCTGTTGCGATTGTTGCTGGCTGCGCTCCTGGGCTTGGGCGGCGTCGTTACCCAGGTCGTTGGACGATTGCCCCAGGGCCCTGGCCGAGTCCTGCAACTGGCTGACTACTTCGCGCAGTTTGGCGGTAAAGGCATTGAAATGCCGGGCCAGTTGCGTCACTTCATCCTGGCCGTGGGTGTCGAGGGTGCGGGTCAGGTCGCTTTCACCGCTGGCAATGTTGGCCATGGCATTGACCGTTTCCTGCAACGGCCGAACGATGCTGCGCACGATCAGGGTCAGGAGCAGGCCCATGAGCAGGGTGATCGCCAGGCCGATCAGCGAAGCCTTGATCACTTGAGAGCGGAATTCGGCCTCCACGTCATCGACATACACGCCTGAACCGATGATCCAGCCCCACGGCTCGAACAGTTTGACGTAAGAGGTTTTCGCCACCGGCGCCTCGGCGCCCGGTTTCGGCCAGAGGTAATCCACCATCCCGGCGCCCTTGGCCTTGGCAATGGCGACCATCTCGTTGAACAGCGCAAAACCATTCGGGTCGCGAATCGCCGAGAGGTTCTGGCCTTCGAGTTTCGGGTTGGTCGGGTGCATGACCATCACAGGCGTCAGGTCATTGATCCAGAAGTAGTCACTCTGGTCATAGCGCAAGCCGCGCACCGCGCTAAGGGCCTGCTTCTGCGCAACCTCGCGAGTCAGGGTGCCAGCCGTTTCCAGACCATGGTAGTAGCTCAGCACACCGCTGGCAGTCTGGACCACATGCTGGGTTTTCTGCACCTTGGCCTGATACAGGTCGGTGTGGATCTGCTTAAGCATGAACGCGCCTAACGTGAACAACATCACGATGGACACGACCAAGATGAGCCACAAGCGTCGGCTGATCGACACACTGCGCAAGCTATTCATACGCTGTCACTCCGGTTTCTTATTCTTGTCATCTGCGGCCGCCTGAGTCTGGCGTCGGGCGGGTATGCCTTTGTGTCCTGAGTCATAACGCGGCAGCGTTATCAGGGCTTGTCTGATAGGATTTCGGCCCCGCGGCGCAAAACCTGAGCCTGTTCCGGTTTTTTCATTGGTTTTTTTGAGAAATCGCAGTCACCGTGCGCCTGCTGTTTACACCTGCATAACGCTTAAATTTTGATGAGACGTGCGCAAGCATAGTCTTTTGGGGGATGAATGGATTTGTGGACCGCCTTTCAGGCACTGATTCTTGGCGTGGTAGAAGGCTTGACGGAGTTTCTGCCGATCTCCAGTACGGGGCACCAGATCATTGTCGCGGACTTGCTCGAGTTCGGCGGCGAGCGCGCGATGGCGTTCAACATCATTATCCAGCTCGGGGCGATCCTGGCGGTGGTGTGGGAGTTTCGGCGCAAGATCTTCGACGTAGTACTGGGCTTGCGCACCCAGCCCAGCGCTCGTCGGTTTACGGCCAACCTGCTGATTGCCTTCATGCCCGCTGTGGTATTGGGCGTGTTGTTTGCAGACCTGATCCATGAATACCTGTTCAACCCGATCACGGTGGCCATGGCGTTGGTGCTGGGCGGTTTCGTGATGCTCTGGGCCGAGAAGCGCCAGCACACAGTGCACGCCGAAACGGTAGACGACATCACCTGGAAGGATGCACTGAAAGTCGGCTTCGCCCAGTGCCTTGCGATGATTCCCGGCACCTCCCGCTCAGGTTCGACCATCATCGGTGGCTTGCTGTTCGGGCTGTCGCGCAAGACCGCGACCGAGTTTTCATTCTTCCTGGCGATGCCAACCATGGTCGGCGCGGCGGTCTACTCCGGCTATAAATATCGCGAGCTGTTTGTGCCGGCGGATTTTCCGGTGTTCGCCATCGGCTTCGTCACGGCGTTCATTTTCGCCATGATCGCGGTCAGGGGCTTGTTGCTGTTCATCGCCAGCCACAGTTACGCCGTATTTGCCTGGTACCGGATCGCTTTCGGCCTGTTGATTCTGGCCACCTGGCAATTCGGTTGGGTGGACTGGACGGCGGCCCAGCCATGAGCCGTCCAGGCCGTGAGCCGGGCCCAGCCGTGCAGAGTTTGCGGCTCAAGCTCGTGGTATTTGCGCTGGTGTGCGCCTTGCCGCTGCTCGGATCACTTTTGCTCGGATTGCGTGCGGAGTCCTGGGTGCCGCTGACGGCCTACGGGCTCGTCAGCGTGGTGGCGTTTCTGTTGTACTGGAGCGACAAGCGCAAGGCCCGCGCTGACGCCTGGCGCACCCCGGAAAACGTATTGCACGCCGTGGAGCTGGCCGGGGGCTGGCCCGGGGCGTTGTTGGCTCAGCAAGTGTTTCGCCACAAGACTCGCAAGGTGTCGTTTCAGGTGGTGTTCTGGTTCATCGTGTTGCTGCACCAGGTGTTCTGGATCGACCAGTTATTCCTGGGCAGTCATCTGCTGATGCTTTTCTGAGCTTCACGACAGCAGCAAACCCACCTGGGTGCGCTTGGGCAGCTTGCTCACCACCAGTTGGTGGGAGCGCTGCAGCAGGCCACGCAGTTCATCGGCGCCCAGCGGGTAGGGCGTCTGCATGATGACCCACTGAGCCCGCGCCAGATAGGGCGCCGGGTGGATCCCCGGGCGGTCGCAATGCCCCAGGAACAGATCCTTGTCCACCTTGAACGCCAGTGATTCGCCCCGCAGGTTCTGCAGGGCGAACATCTTGTTGCCGGCAATGGAAAATACCCGCACGCCGCCCCATTTGTAGTCCTCCCTGGCGCCCGGCAAACCCAGGCAGAACTGCGCGACATCCTCTTCGCTCAAGCTCATATTTTTCTATCTCCACAGCCATCGAATGCTTCTACCAAGTGGTCGATCCACGCGCGTACCGCCGGCAGCATGCCGCGTCGATGCGGGTAGACTGCCTGCAGCCAGCCGTCCGGCAGCGACCACTCGGGCAACAATTCCACCAGTGTGCCGTCCTGCAGTTCCTCCTCGCAATACATGCTCGGCAACAAGGTGAAACCCAGGCCGGCGAGGGCGCAGGCGCGGCGCACAATGAAGTCGTCGATGCCTAGCCGGGCTTCCAGGGCCAGTTCGACGGGCTCTGCGTTGGCCTTGAGCAGACGCAGGTGGACCAGGCGATCGGCATCCAGCGCCCCGAGTATCGGCAGTTTCTTGAGATCCTCCGGGGTATTGATCTGCCGTCCTGCGACGAACGCCGGGCTGGCGACCATGATCAGCCGCGCCTGACGCAGCCGTCGCGTCATCAGCAGCGGGTCTTCGTCCCCCAGATCGCGCACGCGTAATGCCACGTCGATGCCTTCGCTCACCAGGTCTACCCGCCGATTGACCAGCATCATTTCCAGCTGCACTTGAGGGAATTTTTCCAGGAAGCTGGCGATCACCCCGCCCAGCATCTGATGAGCCAAACCCACCGGACTGGAAACCCGCAGGCGCCCGCGCGGCTCAGTGGACATGCTCGCCACGGCTTCATCGGCCATCTCGGCTTCCAGCAGCATGGCTTGGCAATGGCGCAGATAACGCTCGCCAACGGCCGTGAGCTTCAACTGGCGGGTGGTACGTTGCAGCAGTCGGGCGCCAAGGCGCTCTTCCAGTTCAGCGATACGTCGTGACAGCCGCGACTTGGGAATACCCAACAGGCGTCCGGCCGCGGCGAAACCACCGGCTTCAACCACTTTGGCGAAGTAGTACAGATCATTGAGGTCTTGCATATCGAGTTCTATTGTCCTGTCAGTGGAACGAACTATCGCATTAATACTGACTTATCGGCTATTGGCTTCATCGATAGGATTGTTCTCAATTGATCGCTTGGTCGCGATCCTCACTTGGAGAGCACTCATATGAAACTGTTGCACATTGACTCGAGCATCCTGGGCGACAATTCCGCGTCCCGCCAACTGAGCCGTGACGTGGTTGAGGCCTGGAAAGCTGCCGAAGCGGACGTCGTCGTGACCTACCGCGACCTGGCGGCCGATGCCATCAGCCACTTTTCCGCCCAGACCCTGATCGCCGCCGGCACCAGCGCTGAACTGCGCGACGCCGCCCAGAAGCACGAGACTGATCTCAGTGCCTCGACCATGGCCGAATTCCTGGCGGCGGACGCGGTGGTCATCGCAGCGCCGATGTATAACTTCACCATTCCGACTCAACTCAAGGCCTGGATCGACCGTATCGCCGTGGCCGACCAAACCTTCCGCTACACCGAAGCCGGCCCCGAAGGCCTGTGTGGTGGCAAGAAACTGGTGATCGTCTCCACCTCTGGCGGCCTGCATGCCGGCCAGCCAAGCGGCGTGGCGCATGAGGAGTATCTGAAGGTCATGTTCGGTTTCCTCGGCATTACCGACATCGAGTTCGTTCGCGCCGAGGGCCTGGCTTACGGTGACGAAATGCGCAGCAAAGCCATGAACGAAGCCAAGCTGCAGATCAGCGAGCAATTCGCCGCAGCTTAAAGACCGCGCAAAAAACACCAGGCCTGGGCGAACCGGCCTGGTGGGTTTGCACAAGGTCGATCAATAAGCGGCTGTTTCGGTACGGCGCCGCAGCAGTAAAGTCAGCCCCAGTCCGATGATCGACAGCAGTGCCGCACTGAAAAAGATCGAGGAATACCCCAGATTCAACGCCACCGCGCCCATCAAGGGGCCGGCAATCGCCAGCGCCAGATCGAAGAACACCGCATAGGCGCTCAGTCCTGCGCCACGGCTGGTATTCGGTACTTGTTTGATGGCTTCCACACCCAACGCCGGATACACCAGCGACAGCCCGAAACCGGCCAGCCCCGCGCCAATCAGCGCGAACGCGGTAGAAGGCGCCAGCCATAGCAACACCAGCCCCAGGGTTTCTATACACATACAGGCAATGGCCGTCCTGAAGCCTCCGAAGCGGGCGATGCTGGAAATGAACAACAAGCGCGACAGGATGAAACAGACGCCAAACACCGTCAGGCACCAGGCTGCACCCGTCCAGCCGCGACTGACATAAAACAACGTGATGAAGGTGGTGAGCGTACCGTAGCCGATCGACGCCAGGCACAGGCTCGTCCCGTACGGTGCAATACGCCCGAACACCGCCCAAAAGGGCAGGCGCTCGCCACGAATGACCGGCACCGATGGCTTGTTGCGTATCAACAGCAGCGCCGCGCCGGCCAGCAGCGACAAGGCGATCCCCAGGCTGACAAAGCCCAGCTCACTGACCATTACCACTCCCAGCGGCGCGCCGATGGCAATGGCCCCATAAGACGCGATGCCGTTCCATGAGATCGAGCGGGCCGTGTGTTCGACCCCCACCTGGCCCATGCACCAACTGATGGTGCCCACGCCAATCAGGCCCTGAGCCACCCCGAGCAGCAAACGCCCGGCGATCAGGATCAACAGGCTCAGCAGTGGAAAGCTTTGCAGCAGCGTCGAAAGCAACGTCAGCAAACCACTGAGGACGATCCCGTACAGCCCATAAACGATCGCCCGCTTGGTGCCGATACTGTCCGACAGCCGCCCGGCCATGGGCCGACTGAGCAGCGTCGCCAGATACTGGGAGCCGATGGTCAGCCCGGCCACCACGGCACTGAAGCCCAACTGTTCGTGGACATAGCCCGGCAACACGGCAATCGGCAGGCCGATGCAGAGAAAGGCGATGAAGGTATAGAAGACGATGGAGATGATCTGCCAGGTGATCGACAGGGAACTGGGGGTGGATGGGTGTGTTGGCATGAGGCTCGTTCGCGGGCAGCGGTAAGAGGGGCTCATCATGGCGCGCGGCGGGAATAAAAGAAAGCAGGCTAACGGTTTGCCCGGGTGGTGATAGTGCCGACGCTATCGCGAGCAGGCTCGCTCCCACACTGGCCGCAGGGCTTGGAAGAACATCGGTTCCTTGTGGGAGCGAGCCTGCTCGCGATGACGGTAGGTCGGCCAATACCAAGTCGACTGAAACGGCCAAATCGCAAGCAAGCTGTGCTCCCACAAGCGGTTCTACCTTGAAAACAAAAAGCCCCGTCACAACGGACAGGGCTTTTCACTTGCAGCTTGAAGCTTACAACTCGACGCTGCTCTTAAATCAGCACACCCTGGCTGCGCAGGTAATCGTCATAGGTGCCGCTGAAGTCGATCACGCCATCGGCGCTCAACTCGATGATGCGGGTGGCCAGGGACGATACGAACTCACGGTCGTGGCTGACGAAGATCAGCGTGCCCGGGTAGTTTTCCAGCGCCAGGTTCAGCGCCTCGATGGATTCCATGTCCAAGTGGTTGGTCGGTTCGTCCATCACCAGCACGTTCGGCTTTTGCAGGATCAGCTTGCCGAACAGCATGCGACCCTGTTCACCACCGGAAATGACTTTGACCGACTTGAGGATCTCGTCGTTGGAAAACAGCATGCGGCCCAAGGTGCCACGAACCAGTTGTTCGCCGCCCTGGGTCCACTGGCCCATCCAGTCGAACAGGTTGACGTCGTCTTCGAAGTCGTGGGCGTGGTCCTGGGCGTAGTAACCCAGTTCCGCGGCGTCGGTCCATTTCACAGTACCGGCGTCCGGCTCCAGTTCATTGACCAGGGTGCGCAGCAACGTGGTCTTGCCGATGCCGTTCGGGCCAATGATCGCCACGCGCTCGCCGGCTTCGACGGTGAAGCTGAAGTCCTTGAACAACGGCTTGCCGTCAAACCCTTTGGCCATGCCTTCGACAATGACCGCCTGACGGTGCAGCTTCTTGGTCTGTTCGAAGCGAATGAACGGGCTGACACGGCTCGATGGCTTGACCTCGGCCAATTGGATCTTGTCGATCTGCTTGGCACGGGAGGTGGCTTGCTTGGCCTTCGAGGCGTTGGCCGAGAAGCGGCTGACGAACGATTGCAGTTCGGAAATTTGCGCTTTCTTCTTGGCGTTGTCCGACAGCAGTTGCTCGCGGGACTGGGTCGCCACGGTCATGTACTCGTCGTAGTTGCCCGGGAACAGGCGCAGCTCGCCGTAGTCCAGGTCCGCCATGTGGGTGCAGACACTGTTCAGGAAGTGACGGTCGTGGGAGATGATGATCATCAGGCTCGAACGCTGGGTCAGCACGTTTTCCAGCCAGCGGATGGTGTTGATATCCAGGTGGTTGGTCGGTTCGTCCAGCAGCAGCACTTCCGGGTCGGAGAACAACGCCTGGGCCAGCAGTACCCGCAGTTTCCAGCCGGGCGACACTTCGCTCATCGGGCCGAAATGCTGCTCGATGCCAATTCCCAGGCCCAGCAGCAGTTCACCGGCACGGGACTCGGCAGTGTAGCCGTCCATTTCGGCGAATTCGGTTTCCAGCTCGGCCACGGCCATGCCGTCTTCTTCGGTCATTTCCGGCAGCGAATAGATGCGGTCGCGCTCGGCCTTGACCTTCCACAGCTCTTCGTGGCCCATGATCACGGTGTCGATCACGGTGAATTCTTCGTAGGCGAACTGGTCCTGGCGCAGTTTACCCAGGCGCACGTTCGGCTCAAGCATGACCTGGCCGCCGGACGGTTCGAGGTCGCCGCCGAGGATCTTCATGAAGGTCGACTTGCCGCAACCGTTGGCGCCAATCAGACCGTAGCGGTTACCCGCGCCGAACTTGACAGAGACGTTTTCGAACAGTGGCTTGGCGCCGAACTGCATCGTGATGTTAGCTGTAGAGATCAAAGGTTTATCCTGCGGAACATTCAGAGTAGCTAAGGGTGCGGCAGTACCTGTTCAGTACCTGTTTGCGCAGGTCCCGACCGCGCGAAAGCTTCGCGGTCGCAAGCGCAAGGGTCCATCCGGCATAAGAGGACAGCAGCATACGGAGCGCTTGACCCAAATAGACGTACGCCGAAGCCGGAATCCGGTATCGGCCAAAAAGGGGGCGCGTAATGTTTGGCGGCAATTGTACTGATCTGGCCGCGTTAACGATAGGGTGTAACCCAGGCAAGACAGTTTTTCACAACGCAGGGATAACCTTTGGTTACGAGTTGTGGCTAAATTGCCGTCTCACTTACGCCATTCCCCACGCTGTTCGGCTGTGCGGGAAGTGGCAGCCTGTCCACTTTTGATGTGTGCGGATACTGTGAAACTCATCATTGCCGCGATCTATCTTCTCTCTATCGGTTATGTGCACCTGCGCGGGCGCGTTCGGCACAAGCTCGGACGCCAGTTGAGCGACCATTCGTCCTTCCTCGCGCCGATCAACTGCCTGCTTTACCTGTGCTCGAAACTGCCCAACAAGCCTTTCCTGAACCCGGCGCAGTTTCCCGACCTGAGCCCGTTGCAGGCCCATTGGCAGGAGATCCGTGCCGAAGGCCTGAATTTGCTGCGAGCGGGGGAGATCAAGCGTTCCAACCAGTACGACGATGTGGGCTTCAATTCGTTCTTCAAGACCGGCTGGAAGCGTTTCTACCTGAAGTGGTACGCCGACAGTCATCCCTCGGCGATGAAACTGTGTCCGCGCACCACTGAACTGGTGCAGAGCATCGGTTCAATCAAGGCGGCGATGTTCGCCGAACTGCCACCGGGCTCCAAGCTGGTTCGTCATCGCGACCCGTATGCCGGGTCCTATCGGTATCACCTGGGCCTGGAAACGCCCAACGATGCCGGCTGCTACATCAATGTCGACGGTGAGCATTACCACTGGCGTGATGGCGAGGCGGTGATATTCGACGAGACGTTCATTCATTACGCCCAGAACACCACGCCTCACAATCGCATCATTCTCTTTTGCGACGTGGAACGCCCCATGAGATTTCGCTGGGCCAGTGCCTTCAACCGCTGGTTCAGCCGCACCGTGATGGCGGCCGCCGGAGCGCCCAATGACGCCGGAGACAAAACCGGCGGCCTGAACCGGGCGTTTTCCAGGCTTTACAGGATTCGCCTGCAAGGCAAGGCTCTGAAGAAGCGCAACCGCAAGCTGTATTACTTGCAGAAGTGGGCGTTCTTCGGCGGTCTGCTGGCGGTCTTCATCTGGATATGAGCGGGTGACTCTCCGTACCTGCGTCATTCCCCAGGTTTTTGCGCATCCAGTTGCTCCCACATCCTGGCCGTGATTCGCTGGCGATGGTTGTACCCCTCCCAAGGATCGGCGCCCAGGTTTCTGGCCCGTTCTAGGGCCGTATAGATGTCCCACTGCTGGGCGTTACGCAGACCGTCAAGCTCGGCCCGGGCAATCGGCACGGATACCGGCAGACCTGGCCGAGCGCGCACGGAATAGGCGCTGACGGTGCTGGCGCCCCGGGCGTTACGCAGGTAGTCGACAAATATCTTCCCGACACGATTCTTCGGCCCCATGGTCGCGGTGATCCGCTGCGGCATCTGCCGGGTCATGAACAGGGAGATGGCCTTGGCGAAAGCCTTGGTAATGTCCCAGCCTTCACTGCGCGCCAGCGGCACGATGACATGCATGCCTTTGCCTCCGCTGGTTTTGAGGAAGGCCTGCAAACCCAGTTCGTCGAGCACCGAGAGGGTCAGGCGAGTCGCCTCGATCATCGCGCTCCAGGGCAGCGACGGGTCGGGGTCCAGATCAAGAACGAACAGGTCCGGCGTCTCGATCCGATCATGCGTGGCGGCCCATGTGTGCAACTCCACCGTGCCCATTTGGGCCGCGCTGACCAGCGACTGCACACTGTCGATTTCCATCAGCGCGGCATGCCCGGGATCCAGTCGCGGATCCAGCTGTTTGATGTGGGGAATGTCCAGGCGATCGGCGTGTTTCTGAAAGAACTGCTCTTCGCCGATTCCCTCTGGCGCCCTGAGCAGGGCAACCGGGCGCTGCTTCAGGTGCGGCAGAATCCAGGGAGCGATGTCCTCGTAGTACTGCGCCAGTTCGACTTTCTGCACGCCGCTGACACTGTCGATGACGCGCTCAGGGTGGGAAATCTCCACCCCTGAGACCTGTACGCTACGGGCTTTGCCGCGAGGCGTGGTTTTGGCGGACAGGGGTTTTATCGGAACTGGCTGCTGACGCACAACCTTGCTTGCCGGTATGTCGTTCTGTAGATCCAGGAACACCGCCTGGCGCACCAGGCCGTCGCGGGTCCAATCAGCGAACTCGACTTCACAGACCTCGGTTGGCTCTACCCAATGCACGCCGCGGCTTTGCGCGCTGCTGACCGGTGCGACCAGTGGCGAATCGTCCCGCTCCAGGCTACAGAGTTGCTCGTGCAGTTGTTTGAGCCGGGCTTGTGCGAACCCTGTGCCGACACGGCCGGCATACATCAATCCCTCGGGCCCGTTGACCGCCAGCAACAGTGCACCGAAACCATTGCGCCGACCTTTGGGGCGGGTGAAGCCGACGATCACGAACGGCTGGCGCAGACGGCACTTGAGTTTGATCCAGTCGGCGCTGCGGCGCGACACATAGGGGCTGCCCAGGCGTTTGCCGATCACGCCATCGAGTGCGAGGGCGTTGGCACTTTCAAAAATGTCGTGCTGGTTGGCGGAAAACGACTCGGAGAAGCGCAGGCGCTTGCTGGCATTGTTCTTCAGCGCCTTCTTGAGGGCTGCCCGGCGTTTTTCAACCGGCGCCTGGCGCAGATCGACGCCATTTAAAAAAGGCGCATCAAACAGGACGTACACCAGGTCTACCGTGCGGCCAATCTCGAACGACTGTCGCAGGGCCACAAAGTCAGAGTGGCCGTCGTTATCGAGCGAAACGAGGCCGCCGTCGAGCCAGCTGTCACCCAGATTCAGCTCAGACAACGCATCGGCGTGCAATTGCAGTCGGTCGGTCCAGTCCTGTTGATTGCGGCTGAGCAATCGCACTTGACCCGCTTCAATGCGGGCCATCAGGCGATAGCCATCGAACTGGACTTCATAACGCCATTCACCGGCCGGGGGCTGCTCAACGGGGGTGGCGCGTTGCGGCAACAAGCGCTCGGGAAGGGCACTGCTACCGGTCTGGCTCTGCCGGGTGCGCTTGCGGCTGTGCTTGTGCTCCGGCTCGGCACCGGACAAACGGGCGTATTCACTCTCGGCCTTGGCCATGACGGATTCCCTTGTATTGCTGGCGCCCGGGGATTAGCCCCGGGAGGCCTTGGTGGCTTTTTTCGCGGGAGCGGACTTGCTGGTCTTTGCGGGCTTTGCAGCGGTTTTTCCGGCAGGCTTTTCTGGCGCCTTGCCCTTGCCGCCCAGGCTGCGTTTGAGCAGTTCGGTAAGGTCGATGACATCGGCGCTCTTGCGTTGCTCTTCACCCGGATCGGTTTCCACCGCCTCCAGGCGGCCTTCTTTGGCCTTTTTCTCCACCAGTTCCATGATCTTGTCTTCGAAGCTGTCCCGGTACTCTTGCGGTTCCCAATCGGCGCTCATGTCCTGCACCAGCCGCTTGGCCATTTCCAGCTCCCCCTTGGCCAGGGTTGGCTTGATGACTTCATCGCCCAGTTCCAGGATGTCGAGTTCGCGCACTTCGGCGGGCCAGCGCAGCATCACCAGCACCAGCGCAGACTCCAGCGGCATCAGCGCTGCCAGATGCTGGCGGGTATGCAGCACGACATGGGCCAGCGCCACCTTGTTGGTCTTGATCAGGGTTTCGCGCAGCAGGGCGTAGACCTTGCCGCCGCGTTTGTCTGGCGCCAGGAAGTAGGGCGTGTCGATGTTTTGCAGGGGAATTTTGTCGCTGTCGACGAAAGAAAAAATATCGATGGTCTGGGTGGACTTGGGGTGGGCAGAGCGAATCTCCTCTTCGCTCAGCAGGACGTATTGACCCTTCTGGTATTGCACACCCTTGACGATATTTTCCTTGGTCACTTCCTTGCCGGTGACCTTGTTCACTCGCTTATAGCCAACCGGGTCCATGCTGCGCTTGTCCAGCCAGTCGAAATCCACTCCCTGGGAGGACGTGGCCGACACCAGCGCCACAGGAATGTGGACCAGTCCGAAGCTGATTGCGCCTTTCCAGATTGCCCGTGCCATGGAGGGGTTTCCTTGCCGATGAATGAGTCATTCAGGTGACCTTGCGGCGTTCGCAAAAGTTTCCATGGAGCGCCGGTTGACCCGCCCCGCATTGCCTTCGAGACGCTTGGTTACATCTTCGGACGGACATTTCCCTTAACAACGGCGAACCGGCGGCGTAGCGTGCTTTCGATATGCCTGAATCCAAGAGGTGCTCCGATGAACAGGCTGCTACTCACTCTCATGACGCTGTTGCTGACCACCGCCGCCCACTCGGCAACGCCCGACCGCGGGGCCATGGTCCTGGCCCAGAACCTGCCAGGTAACAACAATCCCTATAACAGCCCGATCCGCCGGGCCAATCCCAACAGCATGCAGGGCACCCGGCCCAACGTGCCGATGATCCATAACAACCCGACCGTTCCCGTTCCCCGGCCACCCACGCTGGAAAATGGCGGTATCGGCAACGGGTATCCCCGTTCCGGTCAGCCTGCCGGCTCGCCACGGCCTACCATCAAGCCCAATCCACCGCCGAGGGACACCTCAAACGACATTCGCTGAGTACCGAGCCCTGGCAGTCTTTATTCACACCACAGAAGGAAGTGTGCATGTTGCGTAAAACACTCCTGGCCGCATTCTGCGCCAGCGCTGTACTGACTCTCGCCACGCCGGCGTCTGCTGCGCAAACCCGGCAGCTCAAGAGCGAGGAGGGCACGGTGGAGGTGACCACCGTGGTCAAGGGGCTCGAACACCCCTGGTCCGTGGCTTTCCTGCCTGACCAACAGGGCATGTTGGTGACAGAGCGAGCGGGCAACCTGCGTCGGGTCAGCCCGGATGGCCAGCTCTCGGCACCATTGAACGGCGTACCTGAGGTCTGGGCCAGAGGCCAGGGCGGTTTGCTGGACGTCGTGCTGTCGCCGGACTTCAAGCAGGACCGTACGGTCTACCTGTCTTACGCCGAAGCCGGCGATGACGGCAAGGCAGGCGCCGCCGTGGGCCGTGGGCAATTGTCCGAAGACCTGCAGAGTCTGAAGAACTTCAATGTGATTTTCCGCCAGCAGCCCAAGCTTTCCACCGGGAACCACTTTGGGTCGCGCCTGGTGTTCGACCGGGACGGTTATCTGTTCATCACCCTGGGGGAAAACAACGAGCGGCCCACGGCCCAGGACCTGGACAAGCTCCAGGGCAAGATCGTGCGCATCTACCCCGACGGCAAGGTGCCGGACGATAACCCGTTTGTCGGTCAGGCAAACGTACGCCCCGAGATCTGGTCCTACGGCGTTCGCAACCCTCAAGGGGCGGCGCTCAATCCCTGGAACGGTACGTTGTGGGAGAACGAGCACGGTCCCAGGGGCGGCGATGAGCTGAATATCATCGAACGCAGCAAGAATTACGGCTGGCCGCTGGCGACTCACGGCATCAACTACTCTGGGGCGCCGATCCCGGAAGCCGGCGGCAAGACCGCCGAAGGCACGCTTGGCCCTTTTCATGTATGGGAAGTGTCACCCGGGCTGAGCGGCATGGCGTTCTATGACAGTGACCGCTTCAAGGCCTGGCAACACAGCGTGTTCATCGGTGCGCTGGTGTCCCGGAATCTGATCCGCCTGGAACTGGAGGGTGACAAGGTCGTGCACGAAGAACGCCTGCTGGGTGAGCTTGGCGAGCGCATCCGCGACGTGCGCCAGGGGCCGGATGGTTTCCTGTACGTGCTGACAGATGATGACGATGGGACGCTCTATAAAGTCGGGCTCAAGTGATTCGCAACAGTGCCCATTGACTTGCCAGCCAGCGGCAGGCTAATTTCCAGGCATGACCAGCACCGTATTGCGTAGCCAGCCAAGCATTATTACCGCCATTCCTTATTTGGCGGGCTAGCTGACGACTGCACCCAACCCGCCTCCGAGGCGGGTTTTTTCTTTCTGTCTCCGGAGTTTTGTCCAAACCAGGAGACCGCCATGCCTACCACCCGCCCCGAGCAAGCCCTGCTAGAACATTACGTCAAGAAGATCCTGGCCGCGCCGGTGTACGAACTGGCCGTGCGCACGCCGTTGCAAGCGGCCACCGGACTGTCCGAAGCCTTGGGCAACCGGATCCTGCTCAAGCGTGAAGACCTGCAGCCGACTTTTTCTTTCAAGATCCGTGGCGCCTACAACAAACTGGTGCAACTGACCGCCGAGCAACGGGCTCGCGGTGTCATCACCGCTTCGGCGGGCAATCATGCCCAGGGCGTGGCGCTGGCCGCGCGGGAGCTGGGCATATCGGCCAGCATCGTCATGCCACTCACCACACCGCAGCTCAAGGTGCTGGGCGTGCGCAACCGGGGCGCCGAAGCAGTGCTGCACGGGGAGAGCTTTCCCTTTGCCTTGGAATACGCACTGGAGCTGGCCCGACAGACCGGACGAGAGTTCGTTTCGCCCTTCGATGATCCGGACGTGATCGCCGGGCAGGGCACCGTCGCCATGGAAATCCTGCGTCAGCACCCAGGCAGCCTGGACGCGATTTTTGTCCCGGTCGGTGGCGGGGGGCTGATTGCCGGGGTCGCGGCCTACGTCAAGTACCTGCGCCCGGAGGTTCGCATCGTCGGGGTGGAGTCACAACATTCCGCCTGTCTCCAGGCGGCGCTGGCAGTCGGTGAACGGGTCAGTCTGGCAAGCGTGGGAACCTTTGCCGATGGTGTGGCTGTCGCGCAAATAGGGGCCTACGGCTTCGACATCTGCCGTTTCTGCGTTGATGACGTGATCACCGTCACTGACGACCAATTGTGCGCAGCCATCCGAGACATCTATGACGATACCCGGTCGATAACCGAGCCCTCGGGCGCCTTGGCGGTCGCCGGCATCAAGCAGTACGTCGCCCAAACCGGCGCGCGAGGCCAAACACTGGTGGCAATCGATTCCGGCGCGAATATCAACTTCGATAGCCTGCGCCATGTGGCAGAGCGGGCTGGCGCCGAAGTCATTTGACGTTTTTTACGCGACGTCACACTTTTTTCGAAGCAGCCGACGGGTGCCCACTCACCCCTGCGCAATAGGGTCTAATCTAGCTTGCGACAGGATCACTGGCGATTGCAGTTTGCATGAGGAAAATCCCGCTTCCTTGCAATTTGCACGCGCGCTCTCACAGTCCTGGACGCTAAGTAGTTGATTTGGATCAATCGGGATTTTCTTTAAAGCAGGCATATTTTTTGCGGGATGATTAGGGAGTCGCTGCACGGGCTCATTAATTAGAAAACGCCAAGAACGAACGAACGGCACGGCATTCGTAGTCCCAGTCCGCAGGGAAGAACGGACGAAAATACCGCCGTCGTGAACATAAATTGGCCGCCTCAACAGGAGAGAGTCGCCATGTTTTTATCTGCCCTCGAAATGCGAAACATCATTGAAAGCAGCTTGCTGCCCAAGCGCTCGCAATGCACGTTGTCACCTGATTTGTCGATGACAATCAAGATCTATGACGATCATGAAACCGATCGTGTGGCATTGATCAAAACCGATATCGATGCCAATAAACTCAATGGCTGCCGGGCAATCAACGACCTGATCGCCGAGTTGCGCTCCGAACTCGACCAAAATCACCACACCGGTAATCACTTCCATCAGCAACACCGCATGACCGGGCGCTGATCACGGCCTTGTCTTCCCAGGAATCACCTCCGGGTTCGGTCATTGTCCGAACCCGGTGCCGTGCTTTTTCCCAAACAGCTCAATCCAATTGTTGCCGGTAAGGCAGATCCGGTCCGGTCCGGCCGCATGTCAGCGCAGCTGCGCGCATGGCAAAAGCGAGCATCTCGCTCACCTGCTCACGGGTCAGGGTATGCAGGCCTTCCACCGAATCCAGTTGGTGCTCGGTCAGCCAGGTAATCAACGCCGCCTGGAAAGTGTCTCCTGCGCCCACGGTATCGGCGATCTGCACCGAACATGCCGGCATTGACCAGGAACCGTGCTGGCGGCTGAATACCGTCGCGCCTTGACTGCCACGGGTAAGGAACACCAATTGGCAACGGTGCTCCATCCAACGCTCGATGATGGTCTGTGGCGGTTGGTCGGGATAAAGAAGACTCAGGTCTTCGTCGCTGACTTTGATCAAATCGGCATATTCGACCAGCGTTGCGATTCGCGAGCGCCACAGTTCGATGTCCGGTTGCGGGTTGAGTCGCACGTTCGGATCCAGGCTGACCAGGCGTTTACCGCTCTCGCGTCGCACCAAGGCCAGTAGGGTGTCGGCAATCGGCTGCACCACAAGAGAGAAGGAGCCGACATGCAGCCCCCGTACGTGCTCACCGAGCACCGGTAGGTGGTCCAGGCCTAGTTGCCGGTCCGCGCATCCTTCACCGCGAAAGCTATAGTGGGGCGAACCGTTGGCACCGACCGCCACCATTGCCAGGGTCGTAGGCGCGTCGAAGTCCAGTGCGTACTCGGTGCTGACACCTTCGGCAGCCAGGACCTGATGCAAGCGTCGGCCCAGGTAGTCCGTGGACAGCCCGCCAAACAGTGCCGATTCCACGCCCAGGCGTCGCAACCCGACTGCCACGTTGAACGGCGAGCCGCCCGCGATGGCTTTGAAGTTGACCTGCGACGCCGGACCGCCCATCTCGTTTTCGCTGAAAAAATCAAACAGTGCTTCACCACATACCAAATACATAGTTCTTTTATCTCAAAGGGTTGCGATACGTTCTTGATAGTTGGCATAAGCTTTTTGCGATGCTGCGACCTGCTCGGTAATGGGCCGGGTTTCGCTGGCTGGGTCGAGCTTGACACAGCGCTCGCACAGATCGGCCAGGCTTTGCTGTGAGCCTGAATGGCACCACGCCGCCTGAATCGCCGCACCCAGGGCGGCCGCTTCGCTCTGTTCAGTGCAAATGACCGTGGTATCCATGATGTCGGCGACGATCTGCCGCCAAACCGGGCTTTTCGAGCCCCCACCGATCAAGCGGATGCTCTGGGCCTCGAGCCCGTTGGCGCGCAGCAGGTCCAGGCCATAGCGCAAACCGAAGGTGGTGCCTTCGACCACCGCCCGGCACAGATTGGCCCGGGTCAGGTTGGTGGTGGTCAGACCGAAAAGGCTGCCGGTGGCATGGGGCAGGGCGGGAACCCGCTCGCCGTTGAGAAACGGCAGCATGCACACGCCTTCGGCGCCTATCGGGGCCCTTGCCACCAAGGCGTTGAAGGCGTCGATGTCCAGCTCCAGCAGCTCGCGCATGGCCCCGGTGGCGTTGGTCAGGTTCATGGTGCAGATCAGCGGCAGCCAGCCGCCGCTGGATGAGCAGAAGGTTGCCACCGACGGCTGCGGACTGACCGCAGGTTCGGCGGCATAGGCGTAGACCGTGCCGGAGGAGCCCAGGCTCATGGTGATCACGCCGGGCTGGATGTTGCCGGTGCCGATAGCGCCCATCATGTTGTCGCCACCCCCGCTGGCCACCAGCGCGTCAGGGTTGATGCCCAGGTGCGCGGCAACGGCCGGCAGGATCCGCCCGACCGGCTGATGGGCCTCGATCAGCTCCGGTAAAGCCGATTGCAGCCGGCCGCTGGGATCGATGTGCTCCAGCAACCGCGCGTCCCATTGACGGGTGCGTACGTTGAAATAGCCGGTGCCCGAGGCGTCGCCGTATTCGCTGCAATGGCGGCCGGTGAGCCAGTGATTGAGAAAGTCGTGGGGCAGCAGGATGCTGGCGATGCGTTCGAAAACCTGGGGATGCTGCTCCCGCGTCCAGAGCAGTTTGGAAACCGTGTAGCCCGGCGCGATCACCACGCCGAGGCGTGTGAGACTGCCGTCTTCACCCCCCAGGTAGGCCAAAAGCCGATCGTTTTCCGGCGTCGTCTCGGTGTCGCACCACAGCTTGGCCGGGCGCAAGACCTGGCCCTGGTCGTCAAGCAGCACCAAGCCGTGTTGCTGGCCGGACACGCCGATGCCGAGGATCGCCTGGCCATCGACCCCGGCGGCGGCCAGGGCTTGGTGAGTCGCCTGGGTGAACGCATCGAGCCATTGCTGGGTGTCTTGTTCACGGCGACCGTTGGCCCCGCTGATCATGCTGTGGGCAGCGGCACCCTGGCCGAGCACCTGGCCGCTGAGCGTATCCAGGATCAGTGCCTTGGTGCCTTGGGTGCCGCAGTCGATGCCCAGGAACAGTTGTTGGTTTGCCATAAAAATCCTTGGGTGAGTCAGATCGATATCTGCAAGAAGTCATCGGCCGGTAAACACAACCCCCGTGGCGAGGGAGCTTGCTCCCGCTGGGGCGCGAAGCGGCCCCATCAACCTGACAACTGGGTGTCTCAGGCCGATCCAAGGGGCTGCTGCGCAGCCCAGCGGGAGCAAGCTCCCTCGCCACAGAAGCGGATTGCGTGCGCAGTTTAGTCCGCGTCAGCCAACACTCGCTCAAGCGTCCGCGTGACCCCGTGTTCGCGCAAGCTGTTGCAGCACCACTCGAAGGCTGCCACGAACTCGGGCGAGTGGGGAATGGCCGTACCGAAAATCTCTTCGACCTCCAGCAGGCGCTGGGTCACCAACGCATCGTCGGCCACCAGCGCCTGGCAGAACGCCGCCCGCGGGTCCGGGATCGAATACGTCACGCCGTTCTCATCCACGCCCTTCAGGTACACGGCCCAGGCCGCCACCACCAGCGCCGCGCGACGGGTTTGGCCGCCGTCGGCAATCAAGCGGTTGATCGTCGGCACGGTGAATTTGGGAAACTTCGACGAGCCGTCCGAACACACCCGCTCCAACTGGTCGGCAATTGCCTGGTTGGAAAAACGCTCCACCAGCGTGTTCTTGTAGTCGGTCAGGTCGATCCCTGGCACGGGTGCCAGTTGCGGGGTCACGTCCAGGTCCATGTAGGCACGCATGTAACGCACGAACAGCGGGTCGTTCATGGTTTCGTGGACGAAGCGATAACCCTTGAGAAAACCCAGGTAGGTCAGCGCCAGGTGACTGCCGTTGAGCAATTTGATTTTCATTTCTTCATAGGGCGAGACGTCATCGGTGAACTGCACGCCGACCTTTTCCCAGGCCGGGCGACCGTTGACGAATTTGTCTTCCAGGACCCACTGCACGAAAGGCTCGCAGACCACCGGCCAGGCATCGTCGACCCCATGCTCGTCATGCAGTTGCAGCCGGTGGGCGACGCTGGTCATGGGCGTGATGCGGTCAACCATGGCGTTGGGGAAGCTCACGTGGCGATCGATCCATTGGCCCAGCTCGGCGTCGCGCAACGCGGCGAATGCCAGCAGCGCCTTGCGGGTCACGGCACCGTTGTGCGGCAGGTTATCGCAGGACATCAGGGTGAACGCCGGGGTGCCGGCGGCCCGGCGCTTGGCCAAGGCTGCGCAAAGGAAACCGAAGACGGTTTTCGGCTCGTCAGGATGGGCCAGATCGTGCTGGACCTGCGGCAGGTGGGCCATGAACTCGCCGTTACTGTCGTCGATGCAATAGCCGCCCTCGGTAATGGTCAGCGAGACGATGCGGATTTGCGGGTCGGCCAGTTTGTCGATCAGGGCCTGGGCGCCGTCTTCGGCCAGCAGCATGTCATTGATGGCTCCGATCACCCGGATTTCGGTGTCGTCGGTGTCCCCCAGCTCGTACAGGGTAAACAGGTAGTCCTGGCTGGCCAGGTCATCCCGGACGCGGCGATCTTCGGCCCGCAAGCCCACGCCGCAGATGGCCCAGTCCAGGTCGGTGCCGGTGTTCATCAGCGCATCGGTGTAGTAAGCCTGGTGCGCGCGGTGGAAGCCGCCGACGCCGATGTGGGCGATGCCCTGGCTGATCTCGCTCAAGGAATAAGCGGGCAGGGCGACCTCAGGGCTGAGGTTGTGCAGGTTCTGTCGATTGAGTTTCATCACAAATCTCGGTAATCAGGCGGCGATGCGCAGCGCACGGGTGACCGCCACGCCCTCGGCATCGAATAAGTGGCAGTGTTCAGCGTCCAGGTGCAGGTTCAGTTGCTCACCGAAACGGCTCGCCAGGTCGCCGCGCACCCGCATGGTCAAGGCTTCACCGGAGGCGGTGACGACGTGACAGAAGGTGTCGCTGCCCAGACGTTCGCTGACATCGGCGGTGACTTGCAGCGTGCAATCGCCCGGTTGTGCCAGGTTCAAATGCTCCGGGCGAATCCCCAGGGTCACCGCGCCGCCGACGCTCAGGCTGGCCCCACTCATGGGCAGGCTGATCCGGGTGCCGGCGTCCAGCAGGACCTCACAACCCTGGTTATCCAGCCGTGTGACTTTGCCTTTGAGAAAGCCCATTTTTGGCGTACCGAGGAATCCGGCGACAAACAGGTTGGCCGGCTGGTGATACAGCTCCAGCGGCGAGCCGATCTGTTCGACGCGCCCGCTGTTGAGCACCACCACCTTGTCGGCCAGAGTCATGGCTTCGACCTGATCGTGGGTGACGTAGATCATCGTTGCCTGCAGTTCCTTGTGCAGTCGCGCCAGTTCCAGGCGCATCTGCACCCGCAGGGCGGCGTCGAGGTTGGACAAGGGTTCATCGAACAGGAAGATTTTCGGGTTGCGCACGATGGCCCGGCCAATCGCCACACGCTGGCGCTGGCCGCCGGACAACTGCTTGGGCTTGCGTTCAAGCATCGGCCCCAGTTCGAGGATGCGCGCCGCTTCGTTGACCTTTTTCTCGACCTCGGCCTTGGGCACGCCGGCCAGGTCCAGGGCGAAGGACATGTTCTTGCGCACGCTCATGTGCGGGTACAGCGCGTAGGTCTGGAACACCATCGCCAGGTCGCGCTTGGCCGGACTGACTTCGGTGATGTCCCGGCCGTCCAGTTCGATGGTGCCGTCGCTGACTTCTTCCAGGCCGGCGATCAACCGCAGCAGCGTGGACTTGCCACAACCCGACGGGCCGACAAAGACCACGAACTCACGGTCGTTCACCTCAAGGTCTATGCCCTTGATGATGGAGAAACCTTCGAAGCCTTTTTGCAGATTCTTGATTTTCAGGTTGGCCATGATGATGGGCCTCCACTTCTGATAATGGTGTAAGGCGCGTTATTTCACGGCGCCGAAGGACAAACCGCGTACCAGCTGTTTCTGGCTGATCCAGCCGAAAATCAGGATCGGTGCGCAGGCCAGGGTCGAGACGGCCGACAACTTGGCCCAGAACAAGCCTTCGGGGCTGGAGTAGGACGCGATCAGGGCCGTCAGCGGCGCGGCTTTGGACGAGGTGAGGTTCAGCGACCAGAACGCCTCGTTCCAGCACAGGATCAGCGACAGCAGTACGGTGGAGGCCAGGCCACCCTTGGCGATGGGCAACAGGACGCGAACCATTTCCTGCCACAGCGTGGCGCCATCCAGACGCGCGGCTTCAAGGATGTCGCGGGGAATGTCCTTGAAGTAGGTGTAAATCATCCAGACCACGATCGGCAGGTTGATCAGCGTGTAGATGATGATCAACGCAGTCCGCGTGTCCAGCAGGCCAAAGCTCTTGGCCAGCAGGTAGATCGGCATCAGCACGCCCACCGGTGGCAACATTTTGGTGGAGAGCATCCACAGCAACGTGCCCTTGGTGCGCTGGGTTTCATAGAACGCCATGGAGTAGGCTGCCGGCACCGCAATCAGCAGGCAAAGGGCGGTGGCGCTGAAGGAAATCACCACCGAGTTCCAGGCGAAGCTGAAGTAGTTGCTGCGCTCGTTGATGTGCAGGTAGTTCTCCAGCGTCGGCGCGAAGATGAACTGCGGCGGCGTGGCGAACGCGTCGATTTCGGTCTTGAAGCTGGTCAGCACCATCCAGAAGATCGGGAAGAAGATCAGGATCGCGATGGCCCAGGCCAGCGTCCCCAGCAGCAGGCTTTGCAGGCGACGGGATTGTTGAAGTGTCATGGCTGCGGCCTCAGTTCTTGTCGGTGAGGTTTTTGCCGATCATCCGGACCAGGATGATGGCGGCGATATTGGCAATCACCACGGCAATCAAGCCGCCGGCCGAAGCCATGCCGACGTCGAACTGCACCAGCGCCTGGTTGTAGATCAGGTAGGCGAGGTTGGTCGAGGCGTAGCCGGGGCCGCCGTTGGTCGTGGTGAAAATCTCGGCGAACACCGACAGCAGGAAAATGGTTTCAATCATCAGCACCACCGCAATCGGGCGCGCCAGATGGGGCAGGGTCAGATGCCAGAAAATCGCGATGGGCCCCGCGCCATCCAGGCGGGCGGCTTCTTTCTGTTCCTGATCGAGGGACTGCATGGCCGTCATCAGGATCAGGATCGCGAAGGGCAACCATTGCCAGGACACAATGATGATGATCGACAGCAGCGGGTAATGGGCCAGCCAGTCCACCGGCTGCGCGCCGAACAGTTTCCACACCGAGGCGAGAATTCCCGAGACCGGGTGGAAAATCAGGTTCTTCCAGATCAGCGCGCCCACCGTGGGCATGATGAAGAACGGTGAAATCAGCAATACCCGCACGATGCCCCGGCCGAAAAACTCGCTGGCCTCCAGCAGCGCACTGATCAACACCCCGAACACGATGCTGATCAGCAACACGCTGCCCACCAGCAGCAGAGTGTTGGTCGCCCCGGGGACGAAGCCCGAATCGGTCAGGAAGTAAGTGAAATTCTCCAGCCCGACAAATTCGTTCTCGCCGGGGTAAAGCAGGTTGTAGCGGATCAGCGAGAAGTAGACGGTCATGCCCAGTGGCACGATCATCCACAGCAGCAGCAACCCCACCGAGGGGCTGACCAGAAACCAGCCTGGATTGGCCAAGCGGCTTTTGCGAACCGGTGGGGCAATCTCGCTGTGTGCTTTGGCGGTTGTCGTTGAACTATTCATGGCATTGAACCGATTTGTGCGGGCCTACAAAAATCCATTGTGGGAGCGAGCCTGCTCGCGATAGCGCAGGGTCAGGCAACATAGATGTTGAATGTGCCGGCCTTATCGCGAGCAGGCTCGCTCCCACATTGACGTCGGGGTTACTTGGGATAACCTGCGCGTTTCATCTCGCGTTCCGTGGTGGACTGCGCTGCGGTCAACGCCTGGTCCACGGTCTGCTGGCCGGTCAACGCGCCCGAAAAGAACTTGCCGACCTGGGTGCCGATGGCCTGGAACTCAGGAATGGTCACCAACTGGATACCGATATAGGGCACAGGCTTGAGAGTGGGGGCTTTCGGGTCAGCGACTTTCAACGACTCCAGGGTCACCTTGGCAAACGGCGCGGCCTTCATGTAGTCGTCGCTATAGGTCGAGGTACGTGTGCCTGGCGGTACGTTGGCAACGCCATCGGTCTTGGCGACCAATTGGCTGTATTCCTTGGACGTCGCCCACATGGTAAAGACCTTGGCCGCTTCCTTGGCTTTGGAACTGGCGGGGATGGCCAGCGACCAGGAGTACATCCACGAGGTGCCTTTGTCAGTCGTTTCATGGGGGGCGAAGGTGAATCCGACGTGATCGGCCACCTTGCTTTGGGTCTTATCGGTGACGAACGAACCGGCGACGCTGGCATCGACCCAGATTGCACATTTGCCGCTGTTGAACAGCGCCAGGTTCTCGTTGAAACCGTTGCTGGAAGCGCCCGGCGGGCCGGATTTCTTCATGTTGTCGACGTAGAAGTTCAGGGCATTCTTCCACTCGGGGCCATTGAACTGCGGCTGCCACTTCTCATCGAACCAGCGCGCGCCAAAACCGTTGGCCAGGGTCGTGATCAGCGCCATGTTTTCGCCCCAACCAGCCTTGCCTCGCAGACACAGGCCATATTGCTCCTTGGTCTTGTCAGTGAGTTTTTCCGCGAACTCACCGATCTGGGTCCAGGTCGGGTGTTCGGGCATGGTCAGCCCGGCGTCCTTGAACAGGTCGGTGCGGTAGTAGGTGATCGAGCTTTCGGCATAGAACGGCAGGGCGTAGAGCGTGCCCTTGACCGATAGGCCTTCACGCACGGACGGAAAAATATCATCCAGGGCATAACTGGCCGGCAAATCCTTCATCGGCTCCAGCCAACCCTTGGCCCCCCAGAGTGCGGCTTCGTACATGCCGATGGTCAGCACGTCGAACTGCCCGCCCTGGGTGGCGATGTCGGTGGTCAAGCGCTGGCGCAGGACGTTTTCTTCGAGCACCACCCAATTGAGCTTGATGTCCGGGTGCTCAGCCTCGAAGGTCTTCGAGAGCTTTTGCATGCGGATCATGTCGCTGTTGTTGACGGTGGCAATGGTGAGGGTCTGTGCGCCGAAACTGACGCTGCTGAGGGTCATGCAGGTGGAGACAAGCAGAGCTTTTACCGAAGGTTTCATCGCGCACTCCTTTTCCGCGCCCAAGGGCTGCGGAAGGACAGTTATTGTTTTTGTGTCTTCCGGATGAAGGGAAGAATGTGCGCTGATTACAGCCCTCAATCGCCGGCGAGACAAATCATCCGTCGCACTTGCGCTGATACTTTTTTGCACTGGATGGGATTTGGTCTCAGAAGGGGTTAGCTGTGGCGAGGGGATTTATCCCCGCTGTGTGGGAGCAAGGCTTGCCCGCGATGAGGATGACGCGGTCTTCCGGAGAACCGAGGCGCCTGCATCGCGAGCAAGCTTTGCTCCCACATAATCCCGCCACAGGGATAATCCGGGATTGTCAGCCCTGGTTCTGTTCGGTCAACCGCTGCACCGCCAGCCGCCGGTAATGGGAAGGGGTCATGCCCTTGAGCTGCTGAAAGCGCCGGTTGAAGTTGGATATGTTGTTGAAGCCCGATTCAAAACACACGTCCGTCACCGGTTTGTCGCCGTCGGCCAACAACTCGCAGGACTTGCTGATACGCAGGCGATTGACGAACTCGATGAAACAGCGGCCGGTGGCTTGTTTGAAGACGCGGCTGAAGTACGTCGGTTTCATGCCCAGATGGTCGGCCACTTCTTCCAGGGACAGTTCCCGTGCGTAATGGGCAAAGATGTAATCCACCGCGCGGTTGGTACGGTCAACGCTGTGCTCGTCCGCCGGTTGCGCCGCAGTGGCCCCGGAAAGCAACTGATAGTCATCGGTTGCGGCCAGCAGCTCCATCAGGATGAAAAAATGCCCCAGGCGGCTCATGCCTTGGGAATCGGCGATGCGCTGCATCAGGATCATGGCCTGGCGGATAGTGCGCTTGCAGCGAAATTCGATGCCGTACTGGGCGCGCTCCAGCAACGGCGCGACGGTCTTGAGCTCGGCAAACACCTGATGGCCGCTCTCGAACAGCTCGTCGGTAAAATTCACCAGCATGTCACGCTTGGGCACCACTTCGTCCTCGGCGACCTGGCTGATCCAGTTGTGGGGCAGGTTGGGGCCGGTGAGAAACAGCGATTGCGGGTAAAAGTTGCCGATATAGTCACCGATGAATACCTTGCCGGAACTGGCGACGATCAGGTGCAACTCGTATTCCTTATGGAAATGCCAGCGCACCAGCGGGCACGGGAAACCGTGCTGGCGATAGATGATGGACAGCCCGTTATGGTCGTCCATCAGCTCATAGGAAGGGTCGGTGACTCTTGCAGTTCGGGTCATGGCCTGGCGCTTTTATTGTTATTGCCGCTGGATAATGCCCCCTTCGCCGCACGGGTGCTACCCCGTAACGCTTCCCGCCTGACTGTTGCGGTTCTTCTCCTCAATCCACTGGGACATGTATTGAGTGCTCTTGTGCTGGTGATGACGCAACATGCTGCCGGTGAAGTTATCCCGGCGCCGTTGCTCAAGGTCGGCGCGACAGGCTTCGAGGCAATCAATCAGCGCCTGGGCGTGGACCTGTCGGCGGTAACGGTCCGCCAGCAGCGCCAGGCCGTTATCCCGGGCGCGGCTCCAAAGGCTCTGCTCGCGGTACAACTGCACAGCGGCGTGGGCGATATCTTCGGCGCTTTGGGCAATCGCTCCGGGCCAGGGCATTTCACCGTGCATGGCTTCTGCGCCGATGGGTGTGGTGACATTGGGTGTGCCGCACAGCATGGCATCGATCAGCTTGCCCTTGATGCCGGCACCGAAACGCAACGGAGCCAGACAGACACGCGCCGCCGACATGACCTGTAGCGCGTCTTCGGCCCAGTTCATGATGTGAAACCCTTGGGCCGCGTTGTGCAGCGCCGCAGCCTTGGGCGGGGTATAGGCGCCATACAGGTGCAGCTGTGCATCAGGCAGTTGTTGGCGGATCAATGGCCAGATGGCGTTTTTCATCCAGAGCACGGCGTCCCAGTTCGGCGCGTGGCGGAAATTGCCGATGCTGAGGAAATGCGCCCGGTCTTCGAACGGCACGCGTGCTTCGCGCGGCAGGTCCAGCATCAGTGGGCACCAATGCAAGAGGTTGCGGGGCAGTTTGAAGTGCTCTACCAGCAACTCGATCTCGACTTCGGACACCATCAGGCTCAGGTCGCACCGGTACAGGGCGGCGATTTCCCGCTTGGCCAGGTCGGTGCCGGCCATCAACTCGAACGCTTGAGGCAGGTCCTGCGCAAACAGATCGCTGAAATCCTGGGAAACGTCATCCTTCTTCAACCGATCCTTGAGCCGCTGATGCCGGGCGTGGCGCAGGCTTTGCAAGTCGGACGTCTCCAGCACCCGAAGGGCGCCGGGGCAGTGTTTCTCGACCCGCCAGCCGAACTGTTCTTCCATCATGAACTGGTCGAACAACACGATATCCGGGGCCAGTTCAGCGATGAATGTATCGAAACTGCTGCTGTTGAGCTCGATCGGCACTTCGCCGATCCCCAGCGCGATCAGGTCGGCACGGTTCTCGCCAGGGCCCGCGGGACTGCTGAAGGTGATGTCCCAGCCTTGCCCAAGGAAGGCTTCGAGGATCTGCATGACGTGCCCGCTGGCAGCCGATGAACGCGGCTCGGGCCAGACATAGCCGATAACCAGGACCTTGGTGGCGGTGGGTTGACGCATGAGCGGGTGCTTCCTTGGAACGAATCGACGTGGGCGCTATCAGCGCGGGGCGCCGATAGTGACCAACAATTGCGTCAGGCTCAAGAAAGAATGCCGTTGACCTTGTCGCGCAACTGATCGATGGAAAAAGGCTTGCCAATCACCGCCATGCCTTCAGGCACATCGATGCTTTCGGCGTAACCGCTGGCAAACAGAATGGGTAACTGAGGCCGAGCCGATCGGGCCTGCTTGGCCAGCTCGCGACCGTCCATCACCGGCAGGCCGACATCGGTCATCATCAGGGCGATGGGCTGCGCATCGTTACGCAGATACGCCAAGGCCTGTTCGCAGCCGTCCGCTTCCAGTACCTGGTATTCCAGCTCTTCCAGCACGTCGACAATCAACATACGTACGATGTCGTCGTCTTCGACTACCAGAATGGTCGGCTGGGTATCAGGAGCGGGGTTGTGCATGGTAGACATTCTCAGGGGATTGGGTTGGGGAGGTGTGCCAAAAAACGGCCTTATGCATGAGTAAGTAGCGAGGGGGCACAAGTTCCCTGGGTTGTACAAGAAAGGATCTATAGTACAAGAGCTGACAAGGATCGTCGCTTCCTCAGGCTTTTCGTGGAGTTTGCGCCTTTGCCCCGTCAGAATGTGGATCCAACCGGTATTTTTCGGCAAACTCCACGGTTTTCAACTGTCCACCAAGGCTTATTCCATGACTCCTTCGTCTTCGGTTGACGAGCAAAGTTTTCGCAAGCTCCTGAGCCGCAATATCAGCCTGCCACTGGGCATGGGCGCCCTCAGCGCGGTGTTTTTCATTGTGCTGATCACCTATCTGCTGTCGGTGATCCAATGGGTCGGGCATACCGATCGGGTGATCAATAATGCCAATGAAGCGCTCAAGCTGAGCGTGGATCTGGAAACCGGCATGCGCGGCTACCTCCTGACGGGCGACGAGCATTTCCTCGACCCCTATGAAGTGGCCAAACCGCGCATTGCCGTCGCCCTGGAGACATTGTTGGAATTGACAGCCGACAACCCGATCCAGACCGACCGCCTGCATAAAGTGCAAGCGCTCCAGGTGGAGTGGGCCAACTACGCGCAAAGCATGATCGACCTGCAACGCAGCAGTGGCGATTACCGGGGAGCGGTGAAGGCCGGGCGTGGCAAGCGCTTGACCGATGAAATACGCAAGACCTACGAGGATATCGTCGAATCCGAGCAGCAGCTGCGTGCCGAACGCAACGACCAGGTGCGCACCACCACCCTCTGGAGCATCGCTCTGTACCTGTTGTTCGTGGCCGCCGTCAGCGGCTTGCTGGCCTATGTCGGGCGCCGGGATCTGTTGGGGCTGTCCAACAATTACAGCGCCAGCCTGAAGGTCCAGCAGCAGAGTGCTTTGCATCTGGAAAAACAGGCCTGGCTGCGCAATGGCCAGACGCTACTGGCCGAGCAGGTTCTGGGGCAACTGACGTTGAACCTGCTGGGACGCAACATCCTGCAGTTCTGTGCCCAATACATGGGCGCTGTAGTGGCCGCACTGTATGCGCGGGAAGAAAGCGGCCTGCTCAGGCGCGTCGCCACCTACGGCATGTCCCGAGAGGATGAAGAGCAAAAGCAACAGGTGATCGTTGTCGGCGAAGGCATCGCTGGCCAGGCGGTCCAACAGGCGCGACTCATCCGCCTGGATGACGTGCCCGACGACTACCTGAAAGTCAGTTCGGGGTTGGGCCAGGGTTTGCCCAACAGCGTACTGGTCATGCCCACCAGTGACGATGACCGGATCAACGGCGTTGTCGAACTGGGCTTCCTGCGACCTGTGACCGATCGCGATATCGAACTGCTGGAACTGGTGGCCGGCAATATTGGCACCTCCATCGAAGCGGCCCGTTACCGGCAGCGTTTGCAGGAAGTCCTCGCCGAAACCCAGCAACTGAACGAAGAGCTGCAAGTTCAGCAGGAAGAACTCCGGACCGCCAACGAAGAGCTGGAAGAGCAGTCACGCATCCTCAAGGAGTCCCAGGCGCATCTGGAAGCCCAACAACAGGAACTGGAGCAGACCAACGAGCAACTGGCTGAACAACGCGACGCCATGGACCAGAAGAACAGCGAGCTGAACCTGGCGCAGATCCAGTTGCAGGAACGCGCCGAAGAGTTGCAGCGTTCGAGCAAATACAAGTCCGAGTTCCTGGCGAACATGTCCCATGAACTGCGTACACCGCTCAACAGCTCACTGATCCTGTCCAAACTGCTGGCGGAGAATCCGCAGCAGAACCTCAACGAGGAACAGGTGAAATTTGCCGAGTCGATCTATTCCGCCGGTAACGATCTGCTGAACCTGATCAATGACATTCTCGACATTTCCAAGGTCGAGGCCGGGAAACTGGAAGTGCGTCCGGAGAACACCGGCGTGACGCGCCTGGTGGAAGGCTTGCGTGACATGTTCATGCCCCTGGCGACGGAAAAAGGCCTGAGCTTCGAGGTGCAACTGCTGCCCGACGCCCCGGCCATGCTGTATACCGACCGCCAGCGTCTGGAGCAGGTACTTAAGAACCTGCTGTCCAACGCCATCAAGTTCACCGAGAAAGGCACGGTATGCCTGACGGTGGCCGGTCAGGCCGGGGCGGGCATCGCGTTCATGGTGCGGGACTCAGGAATCGGCATCGCCGCCGATCAGCAACAAAGCATCTTTGAAGCCTTCCGCCAGGCCGATGGCACTACGAATCGCCGGTACGGCGGGACCGGTTTGGGCCTGTCGATTTCCCGTGACCTGGCCACCTTGCTCGGCGGCTCGATTTCTGTCTCCAGCGAACCGGGGCAGGGCAGTGTGTTTACGCTGGTATTGCCAGAACGCTATGTCGAGTCGGGTGAGCCGCTGGTAGAACCGGGGATGTTCACTGCGACCACCACAATGGCGCCACCCGCGCCCCCTGAACCCGTCAGCGCACCGCTGATCGCCCAGGTCGATGTGCCCGTCGCCCCCTTCGCCGATGACCGCGACAAGGCACCGTTCAACACCCGCTGCATTCTGGTGATCGAAGACGAGCCCAGCTTTGCCCGGATCCTGTTCGACCTGGCCCACGAACTCGGTTACCAATGCCTGGTGGCCCAAGGTGCCGATGAAGGCTTCGACCTGGCTTCGCAATTGAGCCCCGATGCAATCCTGCTGGACATGCGCCTGCCGGATCACTCCGGGCTGACGGTATTGCAGCGGCTCAAGGAGCAACCTGGAACCCGGCACATCCCGGTACATGTGATTTCCGTCGAGGATCGCGTAGAAGCCGCGATGCACATGGGCGCCGTCGGCTATGCGGTCAAACCGACTTCTCGCGAAGAACTCAAGGAGGTATTCGCCCGCCTGGAAGCCAAGCTGACCCAGAAGGTCAAGCGGGTGCTGCTGGTGGAGGACGATGATTTGCAACGCGACAGCATCACCCGGCTGATCGGTGACGATGACATCGAGATCACCGCTGTCGGCCTGGCGCAGCAAGCCCTGGACCTGCTGCGAAGCAACGTCTACGACTGCATGATCATCGACCTGAAGCTGCCTGACATGCTGGGCAATGACCTGCTCAAGCGTATGTCCACCGAAGATATCTGCTCATTCCCGCCCGTGATCGTCTACACCGGACGCAACCTGACCCGCGATGAAGAAGCCGAACTGCGCAAGTATTCACGCTCGATCATCATCAAGGGCGCCCGTTCGCCGGAGCGGTTGCTGGACGAAGTGACACTTTTTCTGCACAAAGTCGAATCCCGGTTGTCCCATGAACGGCAGCGGATGCTCAGGACCGCCCGCAGCCGCGACAAGGTTTTCGAGGGCCGTAAAGTGCTGCTGGTGGACGATGATGTGCGCAACATTTTCGCCCTGACCAGTGCCCTGGAGGCCAAGGGGGCGATCGTCGTCATCGGCCGTAACGGCTATGAAGCGATCGAGCGTCTGAACGAAGTCGACGACATCGACCTGGTGCTGATGGATGTGATGATGCCGGAGATGGACGGTTTCGAGGCCACCGCGCTGATCCGCAAGGACCCGCGCTGGCGCAAGCTGCCCATCATTGCCGTGACGGCCAAGGCCATGAAGGATGATCAGGAGCGCTGCCTGGCGGCCGGTTCCAACGATTACCTGGCCAAGCCGATCGATCTGGATCGTCTGTTCTCGCTGATTCGCGTGTGGTTGCCGAATATGGAAAGAATTTAGTGGAACGTAACACTGACATTGAAATCCGTTTGTTGATCGACGCGATCTACCTCAAGTACAGCTACGATTTTCGGGACTATTCCGGCGCCTCCATCAAGCGCCGGGTCCAGCACGCGCTGAGCCAGTTCGAGTGCAAGACCATCTCGGCACTGCAGGAGCGCGTGTTGCACGACCCGGGCATGTTCATGCAACTGCTGCAACTGTTGACGATCCCTGTCAGTGAGATGTTTCGCGACCCGTCGCATTTCCTGGCGATCCGCGAAGAAGTGGTGCCGCTGCTCAAGACCTATCCTTCGATCAAGATCTGGATCGCCGGTTGCAGCACCGGGGAGGAGGTCTATTCCATGGCGATCCTGCTGCGCGAGGAAGGGCTGCTGGACCGCACGCTGATTTATGCCACCGACATCAATCCGCGGTCCCTGGAAAAAGCCAAGCAGGGCATTTTTTCGCTCGAGAACGTACGGGCCTACACCCAGAATTATCAGCGCGCGGGAGGGCGGCGATCATTTGCCGATTACTACACCGCCGCCTACGATTACGCGATGTTCGACAAAACCCTGCGCGAGAACGTGACCTTTGCCGATCACAGCCTGGCGACTGATAGCGTATTCTCAGAAACTCAGTTAATTTCATGTCGTAACGTCTTGATATATTTTAACAAAAAGCTGCAAGATCGCGCGTTCGGATTGTTCCATGAGTCCCTCTGTCACCGTGGTTTCCTGGTACTGGGCAGTAAAGAGACACTGGATTTTTCGTCTTTCGGCAAGCAATTCGAGCCGTTGGTCAAACAGGAACGGATCTATCGCAAGTTATGAATCAGACGATGCACAGATCCAGATCGCCCATTCAAGCCATTGTCGTCGGTGCATCCGCCGGCGGCGTCGAAGCGCTGCTCAAAGTCTTCGGGCAACTGCCAAAGGGCTTCGGCGTACCCATTCTGGTCGTGTTGCATCTGCCCGATGAGCGTGACAGCCAGATGGCCCAGGTCTTCGGCCATCGTCTGGCGATACCGGTGCAGGAAGCTCAGGACAAGCAGAACATTCAACCGGGCACTTTGTATGTAGCCACACCCGGCTATCACCTGTCGGTCGAGGCCGACCGCAGTCTTTCGTTAAGCCTGGAGGAACCGGTGCACCATTCGCGGCCGTCGATAGATGTGCTGTTCGAATCCGCCGCCGACGCCTTCGGTCCGAACCTGCTGGCGGTAGTGCTGACCGGCGCCAACAACGACGGTGCCCAGGGCCTGGCCAAGGTCCGGGAGCTGGGTGGAATCACGGTGGTCCAGGACCCCGGCGAAGCGCAGGTTTCGACCATGCCCGAAGCAGCACTTGCCCTGCAAGAGCCCGACCATATCCTCACTTTGCAAGGCATCGGCCAATTGTTGGCCGCTCTGGAATGAACCACATGCCAAGAGATATTCAAGCCAAACTGCTGATCGTCGACGATCTGCCAGAAAATCTGTTGGCCCTGGAAGCGCTGATCAAACTCGACGGCCGCCAGGTTTTCAAAGCGCTGTCGGCCGATGAGGCGCTGTCCTTGCTGCTGCAACACGACTTTGCCCTGGCCATCATCGATGTACAGATGCCGGGAATGAACGGCTTTGAACTGGCCGAGCTGATGCGCGGCACGGAGAAGACCCGTAGCATTCCTATCATCTTTGTCAGCGCCGCCGGCCGTGAGCGCAACTATGCCTTCACCGGCTATGAAAGTGGCGCGGTGGACTTCCTGCACAAGCCGCTGGACAACCACGCCGTCAAAAGCAAGGTCAATGTGTTCGTCGAGCTGTATCGCCAGAGAAAGGCGATGAAGGAGCAGGTCATTGCATTGCAGGAGAGCCGCCGCGAGCAGGAGGCCTTGTTGCAGCAGTTGCAGGCTACTCGCAGCGAGCTGGAACAGGCGGTTCGCATGCGTGATGACTTCATGTCGATCGTTGCCCACGAGGTCCGTACGCCTCTCAACGGCCTGATTCTCGAGACGCAACTGCGCAAGATGCACCTGGCCCGGGACAACGCCGCCGCCTTCAGCCTGGATAAGGTGCAAGCGATGGTCGAGCGCGACGAGCGCCAGATCAAGAGCCTGATCCGGCTGATCGAGGACATGCTCGACGTGTCGCGGATTCGTACTGGCAAATTGTCCATTCGACCAAGCCGCTTCAACCTGACGACACTGGTTGAAAACCTGCTGCGCAACTTCCAGCCGCAGATCGCGGCGGCCGAATGCACATTGACGTGCTCGACCGAGCCGTCGGTGGAGGGACAATGGGATGAGTTTCGTATCGAACAAGTGGTGTCGAACCTGCTGACCAACGCCTTGCGCTACGGCGGGAAAAGCCCGATCGAGGTGCGCGTCTACAAAACGCCTGACCATGCTTGCGTCGAAGTCCAGGATCACGGTATCGGCATCAGCGAGGAAAACCAGCAGCGCATCTTCCAGCAGTTCGAGCGGGTGTCGTCCAAAGCCGTCGCATCCGGCCTGGGCCTGGGGTTATTCATCTCCGAGCAGATTGTGACCGCCCATGGCGGTACTATTACGGTCAATAGCCGCCTCAATGAAGGGGCGTTGTTTCGCGTCTGCCTGCCTTTGCAGAAAACGGTCCTGGCCAAAACCGTCGAACAGACGCAACCTCTGAGTGACCCTACGGTCGTATCAGCAGCTATTGATCGAACAAAGGCTTCTCATGAGTGAAGATGCGCAAGACGTTGTACTGATCGTCGAGGATGACCCGTCGATCCTGATGGTATTGTCGGCCTACCTGTCGGGCGAGGGGTATCGAGTGCTGCAGGCCGAAAACGGTGAGCAGGCGTTCGAGATCCTCGCCAGCAAGCCCCACCTGGACATGATGATCACCGACTTCCGCCTGCCCGGTGGTATCACCGGCGTGCAGATCGCTGAACCGGCGGTCCGGTTGCGACCCGACCTGAAAGTCATCTTTATCAGCGGTTATGCCCAGGAAGTGCGCGACACCGACAGCCCCATCACCCGCAAGGCGCCGATCCTGGGCAAACCGTTCGACCTGGATGTGTTGCAGGACATGATGCGGACGATGTTGTCCTAGGCCTGTAAAAGCAGGGTGCAGGGCGGGATTTTGTGGGAGCAGGCTTTGCTGCCACAAAATCCTTGATCACGGGCGCACGGTCGGCTGATATCCGGGCATTGCCTCAAACCTTGATCATCTCCCGCACCTTGGCCGTCAACAGGTCAAAGGTGAACGGTTTGGTGATCATCTGCATGCCCGGGTCCAGGAAGCCGCCGCGCACCGCTGCATGCTCAGCATAACCGGTGATGAACAGTACCCGCAGGTCCGGGCGGATCTGCCGGCCGATTTCCGCCAGTTGCCTGCCGTTCATGCCTGGCAGGCCCACGTCACTGATCAGCAGATCGATGCGCTGGCTTGACTGAAGGATCGGCACCGCGCCGTCAGCATCGGCTGCCTCGACGAAGGCATAACCCAGCTCGCTCAGTACGGCGCTGACCAGCACCCGCACCGCCGGGTCGTCCTCGACGATCAGCACGGTCTCACCGTCTTGTGCGTACGGGGCGTGTTGTGTATCGACCCGTGGTTCGTGAACCTCTTCACCGACGAAACGCGGCAGATAGAGGCTCACGGTTGTGCCTTTGCCGACTTCACTGTCAATCGTCACGTGACCACGCGACTGCTTGCTGAACCCATAGATCATCGACAAGCCCAGCCCGGTGCCCTGGCCGATCGGCTTGGTGGTGAAAAACGGGTCGAACGCACGATTGATGACCGCTTCGGGCATTCCGCAACCGGAATCCTGCACACTCAGCACGACGTAATCGCCCGGCTCCAGGTTGGTATAAGCCTGGGTGAAGTCGGCATCCAGGTGTTGATTGAGCGTCTTGACCACCAGTTGCCCACCGTCGGGCATTGCGTCCCGAGCATTGAGTACCAGGTTGAGTAGGGCGCTTTCCAGTTGGTTTGGGTCGGCTTCGGCGATCCAGAGCTGGTCGTCCAGTTCCATGTCCAGCCGGATACTCTCGTTGAGGCTGCGCTGCAGCAGCTCGCCCATGGACAGCACCAGGGTGTTCATCTGCACCGCTTTGGAGTCCAGCGATTGGCGGCGGGAGAAGGCCAGCAAACGATGCGTCAGGCCGGCTGCGCGATTGGCCGATGTCACCCCCAGGTCGATCAGGCTGTCCAGATCCTCGGTGCGGCCTCGGGCCAGGCGCCGGCGCAACAGTTCGAGGCTGCCGATGATCCCGGTGAGCATGTTGTTGAAGTCATGGGCGATCCCCCCCGTGAGTTGCCCGACCGCTTCCATTTTTTGCGACTGGCGCAAGGCCTCTTCGTTGTGGCGCAGTTGGGCCGTGCGTTCTTCCACTTGTTGCTCAAGGGTCTCCAGGGTGGTTTGCAGGCGCAGCTCGCTGTTGCTCAGGTCGATCAGCCGGTCTCGGGCTTCATATTGCCTGCGCCGGCCCCGCAGGGCGGTGGTGACCACGCTGACCAGGGTTATTGGGTGAAAAGGGCGCTCGAGGAACGTTACGTTGCCCAACTGAGTGCCGATACGCGCCGCCGGGTTCTGTTCCGGCCCGCCGTGGTGGGTCAACAATACGATTGGCAAGTCTGACCAGGCCGGTTGCTCTTCGATATGCAACAACAGCGTTTCCAGCTCCGGCCCGACCAGGGCTTCGGAGGAAATCACCAACAGGCCGGCGCCGTGCTCCAGCTCTTCGCACAAGTGGCCCAGATGCTGGCAGATAAGGCCGCCGAAGCCGGCTTCGCGCAGGATCATCAGGGCGATCTGGCTGTCGCGCCCCAGCGGTGCGAGGATCAACGCCCGCTCCGACAGGGGCTCGACCAGCGTCACTGTTGATCATCCTTGAGCAACGGATTATCCGCTCCCATATAGTTCGGCACCCCACGCAATACCCCCTGGAATGCTTCCAGCGGCTCGCCGATGGTCATGCCCTCGCTGCTGATGCGGTATTCGCGAATAGTGGATTCATGGCTACCGGTGCGTTTCTTGATGATGGAGATCGCTCGACGAACTTTGCCCAGCGCTTCGAAATAACGCAACAGAATCACCGTGTCGGCCAGGTAGGTAATGTCCACCGGGGCCTGCATATCGCCCACCAGACCGTGTTGCGCAACGGTCATGAAGGTCGCAGCGCCCCTGCGGTTCAGGTAGAGCAGCAGTTCATGTACGTGCAGCACCAAGGCGTTTTCTTCCGGCATGGCGGCCTGGTAGCCATTGATACTGTCGATCACGACCGTCTTGATGTTACCTTCATCGACGCAACGGCGTACCCGATGGGAGAATTCGCCAGGAGACAATTCAGCGGCGTCCACCTGCTCGATCACCAGGTTGCCGGTCCGTCTCAATGCTTCCAGGTCGATGCCGACGTTTCTCATGCGCTCGAACAGCAAGCCCAACTCTTCATCGAAGATGAACAGCGCGGCTTTTTCGCCACGCTGCACGGCAGCCGCAGCGAAAATCATCGAAATCAGCGACTTGCCGGTGCCGGCCGGACCCAGGATCAAAGTGCTGGAGCCTGTCTCGATGCCACCGCCCAGCAAGGCATCCACGCCATCGAGGCCGCTGGACAGTTGCTGGCGCAGGTATTGTCCACGGTGTTCGGCGGCCACCAGGCGTGGGAAGACATGAATGCCGTCGCCCATGATGGTGAAGTCGTGAAAGCCGCCACGGTATTTCTGCCCGCGATACTTGACCACCCGAATGCGTCGCCGCTCGGCGCCATAATTGGGTGTCAGTTCTTCCAGGCGAATCACCCCATGGGCGACGCTGTGCACGGTCTTGTCCAGGGATTCGGTGGTCAGGTCATCAAGCAGCAGCACCGTGGCGTCGTAGCGCACAAAGTAATGCTTGATCGCCAGGATCTGCCGGCGATAGCGCAGTGAGCTTTGCGCCAGCAGGCGGATCTCCGACAGGCTGTCGAGCACCACCCGGGTCGGCTTGACCCGCTCGACCACCTCGAAAATCTGCCGGGTCGCTTCCCCCAGCTCCAGGTCCGAGGAGTACAGCAGGCTTTGCTGATGCTCGGCGTTGAGCAGGCTCTCAGGAGGGGTCAGCTCGAAGATATGCACGTTCTCGTCGATCGTCCAACCGTGGGACGCCGCGCCTTGGCGCAACTCACGCTCGGTTTCCGACAGGGTGATGTACAAGGAACGCTCGCCGGCCTGGGCACCGGCCAAGAGGAATTGCAACGCGACCGTGGTCTTGCCGGTCCCGGGTTCCCCTTCCAGCAGGAACACATGGCCGCGGGACAAGCCACCGGAAAGGATGTCATCCAGCCCTTCGATACCGGTGGCGGCTTTAGCGCTGATCAACTCGTTAGATGTAGACAAAAAAAGCCCTCTCATGACTAGGGAAGTGGGCAGCAGGCTGGAGTACGCCTGAAAATGAACTGCCTGAACACTTGACCTTTTGCCGTGATCACGGTTCCGCTTTCGTTGACAAAACGAGGTGTACTGCTCAATTTTCTGGCAGCGGGGCAACGCCTACAGGCCTTGCTGCAGCGCCGGATCATCGGGGTTGAGTTGCTCCAGTTGCGCCAACAGGATCTGCACATTCTGCAACTGCCCGGACTCCTTCCAGTAGTTGATCAGCAGCACCCGCGCCCTGCGATCAGCCGGGTAGCGCTGAACGATTTCCTGCAACTGTTTCTGCGCTGCTTCCAGCTCCTGTTCTGCATACAGGGTGGTTGCCAGGTCATAACGGTAATGTCGGTTATCGGGCTCAAGCTCCACGGCTTTTGCCAAACCAAGCAGCGCGTACTCCGACTGGCCATGGTGCAGCAGCCACAGACCCAATGCATGTTGCAGATAAGCCGACTCCGGCTGGGTTTTCAACTGTTGGGCAAGCAATTGACGTGCAGCGTCGGCCTGGCCCTGTTTGTCCAGCACGTCGATTTGCATGACCAGCGCCGGCAGGTTGTTCGATTGCAGGCGCAGGACTTGTTCCAGCGCCAACTGAGCCTTTTTCAGTTCAGCGTTATGCAGATGCAGCCGGGCCAGCTGATAGTGGGACTCGGCGGTTGGTGGACCGTCTTCAAGCATCTGCTCCCACATGCCGATGACAAGCTGCATGGGCCCGAAGTACAAACCAAGCTCATCCGGCGATAGGCCCAGCAACGCGTTCACTGCGGCGAAGCGGACGCTTGGGTCTTGATCTTCGAGCAACGGCCCCAGCAACAGGCTGCGTTGGCCGGTTGGCACCAGCCCGCTGATGCTGCCGATGGCCGCTCGACGCACATCCGGCGACTCGCTGTGCAGGTCCGCGTCCGCCAGTTTCAGGGCTTGGGGGCTTGGGTAGTTCGGTAGCTCGGCGTGCAGCCATACCCGGCGCTTGGGCGACAGGTCCGGGCGACCCAATTGCTGATAGAGCATCCGCGCCGCCCCTGGCTGCCCATTGCGTGCGTGCTCAAGGGCTTCACTGTAGCCACGCTTGATTGCCTCGGGAATTTGCGGCGTGGTGCTGCGTAGCCACATTGCGACTAGACCGATTACCAACAGGACAGACAGGCTGAGCAACAGATAGCGGCGAGGCGAGGGCATGCAGGTAGTCCATAACCAGGAAGCGTGAAATGCCGCAAGCTTCGGTCAGGTGCGGGCTTGAGTCAAACCTTGAAAGAATCTGCAGATAACCCGGTGGGAGCGAGCCTGCTCGCGATAGCGGTATATCGGTTGGCATTTGAGTTGACTGACCCAGCGCCATCGCGAGCAGGCTCGCTCCCACCGGGCGTTTACAGCAGGCAAAAAAAGCCCCGCGTCCAACATGGGAGGCGGGGCGAAAATTTGGTTGGTTGCGGCCAACCAAAGGAGCTCGGTTGAATGAGGTCGGTCAGTTGCTGGCTACGGCTTCCGGTTGCCAGCCGCCGCCCAGGGCCTTGTAGATCGCGACAATGCCGCGATACAGGTCCACTTCGGCCTGGGCCTGAGTGTCCTCGGCGGCCAGGCGCTCACGTTGGGCATCCAACAGGACGAGGAAATCCTCGGTGCCTTCGCGATAGCGGACTTCAGCCAGATCAGCGGCGGCTCGACTCGATTCGCTCTGCCGGATCAGCGAAATCAGGCGTTGCTGGCGCTTGCCGTAGTCGCTGAAGGCATTTTCCGATTCCTCCAGGGCCAGCAGCACTTGCTGTTCGTAGGTCGCCAAGGCGCCGTCCGCCTCAGCGTCGGCACCGCGCAGACGCGCCCGCACACTGCCCAAATCGAAGGCAGCCCAGGTGATGCTTGGCCCCAGCGCCCAGGCATTGGCCGCCGATGAGCCGATCTGCGAACCGCGTCCGGCGGTAAAGCCCAGGAAACCGCTGAGGCTGACCCGTGGGAACAGATCGGCCTTGGCCACGCCAATGCGCGCAGTGGCGGCAGCGAGTTGGCGCTCGGCGCTGAGAATGTCCGGGCGACGTTGCAACAGTTCACCCGGATCGCCAATCGGCAGGGCCTTGGCGATGGCCGGAAGCTGTTTGGGACTCAGGTCCACACTCAGTTTGTCCGGGCGCTCACCCAGCAAGGTAGCGATGCGGTTGCGCTGGCGTACCTGTTCGGCCTGCAACTGCGGCACGCTGGCTTCGACCGAGGCCAGGCGCGCATCGGCACGGACCACGTCGAGCTGATCGCCGACGCCGGCATCACGCAGGCTTTCGGTGATCTTGCGCGACGCCTGCTGGTTCTCGAGGTTTGCCAGGGCGATTTTTTCCCGCAGTTGGGCGCCGCGCAGTTGACCGTAGGCGTCCACCAGTTCGGCGATCATTGTCACCTGCAACTGGTAGAGATCGGCTTCGACCGCCTGCTGATCGGCATCGGTGGCTTCCAGGTTGCGCTGGATGCGTCCGAACAGATCCAGCTCCCAGGCCATGTCCAGGCCAAGGTCATAGCGTTCGGTGCTGACCCGGTCGGTGGTCTGCCCCGGAATCTGGCCTTTGCCCAGGTTGCTGCTGGCGCGGCTGGTGATGGTCGGCATGACGTCATTGCTGGCGTCGTCGCGTATCGCTCGGGCCGCTCGCAAACGGGCGAACGCCACGCGTAACTCGCGGTTGCCCTCCAGGGAACGGGTGACCAGCGCGTTGAGCGTCGGGTCTTCGAACTGCTGCCACCAGATCCCTTCGAAACGGGCACGGTCGAAATTCTTCTGGCCGGCGGCACCGTCGGTGGCGGTGGTGATGTTCGCCGCCTCCGTTTGCGGTGCCTTGTAGTCCGGGCCTACGGCGCAAGCACTCAAGGCCAGTACCAGCAGGCTCGGCACAAACACTTTCAAACTCATTGTTGCGCCTCCAGTTTCAACGCCCGGGCCGCTTTGCGGGCCTCGCTGCGCTCGACGAAGTTGCGGATCAGTACATAGAACACTGGCGTGAGCAGCAGACCGAAGAAGGTCACCCCGAGCATGCCCGAGAACACCGCGACACCCATGGCATGGCGCATTTCAGCACCTGCACCGCTGGAGAAGACCAACGGCACCACGCCCATGATGAACGCGAAGGAGGTCATCAGGATCGGCCGCAGACGCAGGCGGCAGGCCTCCAGCACCGCAGCCAGGGGGTTCATGCCCTCGAGCTGTTTATCCTTGGCGAACTCAACGATCAGAATGGCGTTCTTACAGGCAAGCCCCACCAGTACGATCAATCCGATCTGGGTAAAGATGTTGTTGTCGCCGCCGGAAAGAATTACCCCGGTAATGGCCGACAGCAGGGTCATCGGTACGATCAGGATCACCGCCAGCGGCAAGCTCCAGCTTTCGTACTGTGCCGCCAGCACCAGGAACGCCAGCAGGACACAGAGCGGGAACACGAACAGCGCGGTATTGCCCGAGAGAATCTGCTGGTACGTCAGGTCGGTCCACTCGTAAGTCATGCCGTTGGGCAATTCGTCCTTGAGCAGTTTCTCGATGGCTTTTTCAGCCTGGCCGGAACTGTAGCCCGGGGCAGCGGCACCGTTGATTTCCGCAGTGATGAAGCCGTTGTAGTGCATTACGCGGTCAGGTCCCGAGGTGTCGCTGACCTTGATGAAGGTCGCCAGCGGGATCATCTCGCCACGGTTGTTGCGCACCTTGAGCTGGCCAATCTGGTCCGACTCCAGGCGGAACTGTTGCTCGGCCTGAACGTTGACCTGATAGGTGCGGCCAAAGCGGTTGAAGTCGTTGGCATACAGCGAGCCCAGGTAGATCTGCAGGGTGTCGAAGATGTCACTGACGGCCACGCCGTGGGTCTTGGCTTTTTCACGATCGATGGCGGCATCGACCTGCGGCACGTTCACCGTGTAGCTGGTGAACAGCCCGGCCAGTTCCGGCACGTTGTGGCTCTTGGTGATGATGTTCATGGTTTCTTTGTACAGCTCGTCGTAGCCCAGGTTGCCCCGGTCTTCGATTTGCAGACGGAAACCACCGATCGTGCCCAGGCCCTGTACCGGCGGCGGCGGGAAGATCGCCATGTAGGCTTCCTGGATTTCCGAGTACTGGCCGTTCAAGGCCCCGGCAATGGCCCCGGCAGACATGCTGGGGTCCTTGCGCTCGTCGAAGGGCTTGAGGGTGACGAACACGATGCCGGCGTTCGGACTATTGGTGAAGCCGTTGATCGACAGGCCAGGGAAGGCCACGGCGCTTTCGACGCCCGGCTGCTTGAGGGCCATGTCCGACATACGCTTGATCACGTCTTCGGTGCGGTCCAGGCTCGCGGCATCCGGCAGTTGGGCAAAGGCCACCAGGTATTGCTTGTCCTGGCCGGGTACGAAACCGGTCGGGGTGTTGGAGAACCCGAAGAACGTCAGCACCATCAGGCCTGCGTACACCAGCAGGGCGATGCCGCTGCTGCGGATCACGCGGCCAACTGTGCCCACGTAGCTGTGACTGGCACGGTCGAAGAAGCGGTTGAACGGACGGAACAGCCAGCCACCGAATATCTTGTCCAGGAACCTGGAAAAACGGTCCTTGGGCGCGTCATGACTCTTGAGCAGCACTGCGGCCAGGGCTGGCGACAGGGTCAGGGAGTTGAATGCCGAGATCACCGTGGAAATGGCAATGGTCAAAGCAAACTGCTTATAGAACTGCCCGGTCAAGCCACTGATGAACGCCGCCGGTACGAATACCGCGCACAACACCAGGGCGGTAGCGATGATCGGGCCGGTCACTTCGCCCATGGCGCGTTTGGTGGCTTCCACCGGAGTCAGTCCCAAGCCGATGTTGCGTTCGACGTTCTCCACCACCACGATGGCGTCGTCCACCACGATACCGATCGCCAGTACCAGCCCGAACAGCGAGAGCGCGTTCAGCGAGAAGCCGAACAGATGCATCACGGCAAACGTACCGATAAGCGACACCGGCACGGCCACCAGCGGAATGATCGAGGCGCGCCAGGTCTGCAGGAACAGGATCACCACCAGTACCACGAGGATCAGCGCTTCGAAGAGGGTGTGAACCACCGCCTCGATGGAGCCGCGCACGAAGATCGTCGGGTCATAGACGATGCTGTAATCCATTCCCGCCGGGAAGTTCTGCTTGAGTTCGTCCATCTTGGCGCGAACATCGTTGGAAATCTGGATGGCGTTGGAGCCGGGGCGCTGGAAGATCGGGATCGCCACCGCCGGCTGGTTGTCGAGCAATGAGCGCAGGGCGTATTGACTGGAGCCCAACTCCACTCGTGCGATGTCTTTGAGGCGGGTAATTTCACCGTCCTCGCCGGAACGGATAATGATGTTTTCGAACTCTTCCTCATTCACCAGGCGCCCCTGGGTGTTGATCGAGAGCTGGAATGCCTGGGCATTGGGTGCCGGAGGCGCGCCCAGGGCACCGGCGGCGACCTGACGGTTCTGTTCGCGGATGGCGGTGACCACGTCGGTGGCGGTCAGGTTACGCGAAGCAGTCTTGTTCGGGTCAAGCCAGACCCGCAGGGAATAGTCCCCCATGCCGAATAGCTGCACATCACCCACACCGCCCAGGCGCGCCAGCTCATCCTTGATGTTGAGCAGGGCATAGTTGGACAGGTAAAGCATGTCGTAGCGCTGGTCCGGCGAGGTCAAGTGCACAACCATGGTCAGGTCGGGCGATGCCTTGTCCACCGTGATGCCGATCCGGGTGACTTCTTCCGGCAACTTGGGTTCAGTCCGCGTGACGCGGTTCTGCACCTGCACCTGGGCGTTGTCCAGGTCGGTGCCCAGCGCGAAGGTGATGGTGAGGGTGATCTTGCCATCTGCGGTGGATTGCGAGGACATGTACAGCATGTTCTCGACGCCGGTGATGGCTTGCTCCAGGGGAGCGGCTACGGTTTCGCCGATGACCTTGGGGTTGGCGCCCGGGAAGTTGGCGCGCACGACCACGGTCGGCGGCACGACTTCCGGGTATTCGCTGATCGGCAACTGGAACAGTGAGATGGCGCCGGCGATCAGGATCAGCAGCGAAAGCACCGCTGCGAAGATCGGCCGCGAAATGAAGAACTGGGAAAATTTCATCTTGAGTTCAGTCCCTTAACCGCGTGGGGTCGCTGCGGCCAGTTTGCCTGCCGATCCGGAAGCAGCCTTGGCAGGCGCGACTTGGGGCAGGTTGCTGGCTTCGAGCGCTTTTCGTTGTTGTGCCAGGGCGGCAATGGTTTCTTCGCTGGCCATCGGCACGGTTTCAGGCGTGACTGGTGTACCGGGGCGAGCGCGTTGCAGGCCCTTGACGATGATGGTGTCGTCCTTGCTCAAGCCGTTGCGCACGATGCGCAGGCCTTCGATCTTCGGTCCCAGCTCGACAGCGCGGTAGGCCGGCTTATTGTCGGCGTCCATCACCAGCACGAATTTCTTGCCAAGGTCGGTGCCGACGGCTTCGTCGTTGATCAGCACGGCCGAGTAAGTGCCGCTGCCCACCAGTTTCAGCCGGGCATACAGCCCAGGGGTGTAGGCGCCATCCTTGTTGTCGAACACCGCGCGACCACGAATGGTACCGGTCTGTGGATTGACCTGGTTGTCGATGAAATTCATATGGCCCAGGTGCGGATTACCTTCCTCGTTGGACAGGCCCATGTAGACCGGAGTGGCCTGACCACGCTGGCCTTCGCGGGCGAGGCGGGTGTACTTGAGGAAGACGCGCTCGTCGGCATCGAAGTAGGCGTAGACCTTGTCGGTGGACACCACGCTGGTGAGCGGCGTGACATCGGCGGTCACCAGGTTGCCGGCGGTGATGTCCGCCCGGCTGACGCGACCGCTGATAGGCGAAGTGACCCGGGTGAAGCTCAGGTTCAGTTTGGCCAGGTCCAGTTGTGCCTGGATCGCCGCAGCGGCAGCGCGGGCTTCCTGGGCAGCACTGGTACGCGAATCTGCCAGCTCGGCGGAAATGGCATTGCTCAAGCGCAGGCGCTCGCCACGCTTGGCTTCGTTCTCGCTACGGGTAGCCGTCGCTCGGGCCTGGGACAACTGGGCTTCGAGGCGACGCACTTCAGCCTGGAAGGGACGCGGATCGATCTGGAACAACAGGTCGCCTTTCTTGACCAGAGCGCCTTCGGTGAACGCTACGTTATCGATCTGTCCTGAAACGCGGGGTCGGATCTCAACGGTTTCAGGTGCCTCGAGGCGCCCGGTGAATTCGTCCCACTCGTTGACCGGCTGCTCCAGCACCTTGGCCACACTGACTTTGGCCGCCGGCATGGAAGCCGCCGTATCTGGGGTCTTGCCGCATGCACTCATCACCAGCACCGCCATCAGTGCCAGGGGAAAGCGCAATTTTGAAAGTGAATATTCCATGGATAGCATCCGCCAAGAGTATTGAGATGGGCGGATGATGCGTGGGGAGGCGGTGAGGCACGAATCGAATGAAGCAAAGGTAACTATCATTCGGAATGATATAAGACATCGCCCAGCGCTCTAGCTGAGGGCTTTCGTTAGGCGGCTATCAATTGCGTTGATGTCCCTTCAGGTTGCCAGATGCACCGAATTACCTGCGTGAAGAACGCTACTGCGGCAGATAGCGGTCATGGATGCGCTGGATTTCGCCGCTGGCGCGAAGGCTTTCAACGGCCGCCCGCAGCTTCTTGACCATTTTCGGGGAGCACCGTTTGGAGCAGGCCAGATAGAGATCGGCACTGCTATTGACCGGGCTCATGAGCAGTTCGCGCTTGGACACCTTGGGCCAGATATACCGACTCTCAGGGACGCCGTTGAACCAAGCGTCGATACGTCCCATCAAGAGCATCTGGGCGGGGTTGTCGCCAATGACCAGCGGGTAGATCTGCTCATCGCTGAACCCTTCGGTGCGCAGGATCTCCTGCTGCGCACTTCCCAGGCCGACGCCGATCTTGCGGTAGGTTTGCCGGGCTTCGGCGAAACTGCTCACTTGCCGGTCGAGGGTGAAGAAGGCGCGTTCCATGGGCATGACCGACGCGATCCAGGTAAAGCGATCCTCGCGTTCCGGCGTGCGCGACAGGGGCGCGATCAGGTGATTGCGCTGTTCGCTGACGTGTTTCTGTGAGCGGGCCCAAGGAAGGATATGGAACTGCACGGTATACCCGGCCTTGGTCATGGCCGCTACGGCAACATCGCCGACAATTCCGTGCCCCTTGGGGTCATCGACAAACGTCAACGGCGGCGCGTCCAGAATGTGCAGTTCAATCGTCAAAGGTGCGGCGTAGGCGCTACAGACAATCAGCGTCGGCAGCACCAGGCATAGGCGCGAGAGTGCTTTGGTACGGCCTTCCAATACGCGTTTGATCCGGCTCATGATCGATACTTCAGGCATTGAAAGTGATGCGCCATTCCAAACCCACGGCGCCAGAAACATCATCCTGCGATGTTCACCACGGCTTTTTTATTATTGCCTATCAACGCTGTCGGCCTGACTGCGTGTATCTGAAGGTATAGATCATTCGGTCGACAAAAGCTTTTTTACTCAGAACCGGTACTGGCTTGTTCGGCAATCAGTTGAGCCAAAGTCCGCACCGGTTCGGTGAGGCTTTGTCCCGACCGATGCACCAGTCCGATATCCCGATGGAAGGTGTGCTGACCAAGGTCCAGGGCTCTGACACCCGCCGGCCAGTCATGGGCCGATGTTTGCGGGACCAATGCCACTCCCACACCGTTTTCAACCAGCTTGATGATGGCCTCCAGCTCATCCAGTTCACACACCTCGCGCACGGTGAAATGCATTTGCCGCAGGAAACGATCCACCTGCCGGCCACCGAATGAAGCACGGTCATATCGAATGAATGGAAGGCTGGAAAGGAGTGTCGCCCAATCTTCCCCCGGCACTTCGCGGGCAACGATCAATCGATACGGCTCAAGTGTCAGGGTCGTCCAGCGCAGGTCGCTCTGAAGCGAGAAGGGCGGACGGATGATGGCCGCCATGTCGATTTCGCCAGCGTCCACCAGATTGACCAGCTCCATCGACAGCCCCGGCAGCACCCGAGTACGGCACTGAGGGCATTGCTGATGGAACCTGGCCAAAGCGTCCGGCAAATAGGAACGCTGAACGGACGCAATGGCGCCGATGTTCACCAGGACATTGGTCGCAAGTTCGGCGGTGCCACAGCCCAGATTGTCGTAGAGGCGCAGCAACTCTTGTGCCTGCAAGAGCACTTGGTGCCCCTTGCGGTTGAGGTGCGCCGAGCGTCCTTTCCTGTCGAATATTTCGAAGCCAAGCTGCGCCTCCAGACGCTGGATTTGCGCGCTCACGGCGGCCTGTGTGAGGCCGATCCTGTTCCCGGCCGCAGCGAAAGTGCCTTCCCGTGCGACGGCGAGGAGCGTCTTGAGTTCTTTAATCATTCACAAATATTAATTGTGTTTCTAAGCAATATATATTGATTTTTCCGCCTGTAGCGCCGCTCTACGATGGCCTCACCCAAAAAGCACAAAAAAGGAGTCCTGATGAACCTCTCTCCCTTCCACTTGGCAATCCCGGTTTACGACCTCGCTGGCGCACGCACCTTTTATGGTGAAGTGTTTGGACTGCAAGAGGGGCGCTCCAGCGCCCACTGGGTCGATTTCAACTTTTACGGCCACCAGTTGGTGATCCATGAGCAGCCAAAAACCGCGGCCCAGGAAAGCGTTCACAGCAACCCGGTGGACGGCCATGACGTACCTGTTCCTCATTTCGGCATCATTTTGGGCTGGGAGGAATGGGAAGCACTGGCCGAACGCTTGAAATCCTTCGGTACCCAGTTTGTGATTGAACCCTACATTCGCTTCAAGGGGCAGGTGGGTGAGCAGGCGACGATGTTCCTGTTCGACCCTTGCGGTAACGCGCTTGAATTCAAGGCGTTCAAGGATATGAGCCAGTTGTTCGCAAAGTAGTCCAGCCAGAGGTGGGCAGGCGCAGAGGTGGGGCGACAAAGATGTAAGAACAGGCGATGGCGATCCTTTGAGGGTACCCTTCAGAACCGCACACACATGCCGATACAGCGCGCGTAGATCCTGATTGCGCAAGCGCTTCAGAGGGGGTCGCCCCCAATACTCAAGGCGTATGTGCGCCTGTACCCACTAGGTTTTCGCAGGTCTGCCCATCAGCGGGCCTCAGGTAAGAATCATGTCAGCCCACCCCAGGACCGAGCTGGAAGGTGCCCTTGCCCTATGCAAAGGCAGTTTTCTTTGCGTCGGTTTTTTCAGTTTTTTCGTCAATTTGCTGATGCTGGTTCCATCGTTCTACATGTTGCAGGTGTATGACCGTGCAGTAGGAAGCGCCAGCCAGTCGACTTTATTGATGCTCACGCTGATCATGTTGCTGTTGATGATCACGATGGGCGGCCTGGAGTGGGTTCGTTCGCGGATTATGGTACGAATCAGTACTCGCCTGGACACGCTGCTGGGCCAGCGTCTGTTCGACGCCAGTTTCAAGCGGGCACTCAACACCAACGGCATGAATGCCACCGCCCAGCCGTTGAGCGACCTGAACGCCTTGCGCCAGTTTCTGACCGGTAACGGCTTGTTTGCCTTTTTCGATGCTCCGTGGATTCCGATCTACCTGGCGGTGATGTTCATTTTTCATCCCTGGTACGGGTGGATGGGGGTCGTGAGTGCGGTGATGCTAGGGGCGTTGGCTTTCATCAACGAGAAGCTCACTCATGCACCGTTGCAGGCGGCCAACCGCGAGCAGATCGCGGCTACCACCTTCACTAACAAGAGCCTGCGCAATGCCGAAGTGGTCGAATCCATGGGCATGCTTGCAAGTCTGCGTCAGCACTGGAACGGGCAAATCCATAAGGTCCTGACCTTGCAAAGCCTGGCCAGCGACCGCGCCGCGACCATGATGGCGATGTCCAGGACGTTCCGCCAGATTGTTCAGTCGCTGATGTTGGGCCTGGGCGCCTACTTGACGATCAATCATGAGATTTCGCCCGGACTGATGATAGCCGGGTCCATTTTACTGGGGCGCGCCCTGGCGCCTATCGATCAGTTGATCGGCGTCTGGAAAGGCTTTCTTGGCGCACGCTCGCAATATGCCCGATTACACGAGTTGCTGGTCAAGATCGCCGCCGAGCCTGAGCGCATGTCGTTGCCCGCACCTGAAGGGGCGATTCGCGTCGAGGGGCTTTCAGTGGGGTCCCCGGACAATCGCAAGCCGATTATTCGCGGCGTGGACTTCCAGGTGGCCGCTGGTGAAGTGGTGGGGATCATTGGTCCCAGCGGCGCAGGAAAGTCGACCCTGGCCAGGGCGTTGCTGGGGATCTGGCCAAACCTGGCCGGAACCGTGCGCCTGGACGGTGCAGACATCAGCCAATGGCGTCGGGACGAACTGGGCCAGTACATCGGCTATTTGCCCCAGGACATAGAACTGTTCGAGGGCAGCATCAGCCAGAATATCTCACGCTTCGGCCCGGTGAATGCGCCTGCAGTGGTCGCCGCCGCGCGCATGGCCGGTGTACATGACCTGGTGCTGCAACTGCCCGATGGCTACGACACCTTGATTGGCGCCAATGGCGGTGGACTCTCTGGCGGCCAGCGGCAACGCATCGGGCTGGCCCGCGCCTTGTACGGCGAGCCGCGTCTGGTGGTACTTGACGAGCCGAACTCCAATCTGGATGACGCTGGAGAAAAAATGCTCGCCGAAGCGCTGCAGAAACTGCGGCAGAATCGGGCCACGGTGTTTGTCATTACCCATCGTTCCGGGGTGTTGGCGCAGGTGGACAAACTGCTGGTTCTCAATCACGGCGAGCTGAGTCTGTTCGGGCCGCGCGACAAGGTCCTGGCACGGCTACAGGGCGCGACGCCGACGGCCCACCAGGCTGCCGCGGTTGAATCGTAGGGACGGATGAACAACGTTATGCAAGACACTAAGCACTCATCCGTCGATATGTCCGGGCTGCCAATCGATGACAAACCAGTACGGCGCATCGGCTACTTGATGCTGCTGGTCACCTTTGGCCTGTTTGGCGGCTGGGCTACCCTGGCTCCGCTCGACAGTGCTGCGCTCGCGCCGGGTGTGGTAACCGTCAAGAGCTATCGCAAGACCGTACAACATCTTGAGGGCGGCATTGTGCGCGAACTGCGCGTGCATGACGGTGACCTGGTGAAAGCCGGCGATGTGTTGTTGGTACTCGACAACACCCAGGCGCGTTCGGAAATGGAAGCCATGCGTAGCCAGTTGATCGCCGCGCTCGAACTCCAGGCCCGATTGGTGGCTGAACGTGATGCGCTGCCCGAGCCACCGCTCGTGCCTACGCTGGATCCCAATGATCCCCGAGTGCGCGAGGCTCGCGACAGTGAAGGGCGGATCTTCCAGACCCGACGGACCTCGTTGCTGGGCGAAATCGGCTTGCTGGAGAAGTCCATCGGACAAATCGAAGAACAGATCCGCGGATTCAAGGCCGTCATCGCCAGCAAACAGATGCTCGCCGTTTCCTATGAAGAAGAGATTGTCGACTTGCGTGCATTGCTCGCCGAAGGCTACGTGGACAAGCAGCGTCTGCGCGAGCAAGAGCGAAGTCTTTCTCGGCTGCAGGCCGAAATTGCTGAAAGCCGCTCCGAAAGCGCGCGAGCGCGGGTTCATATCGACGAGGCGCGGTTGAAGATACTGCAACTGAAAAAGACTTTTGCCACCGAGGTCGCAGGTCTGCTGGGCGATGCGCAGACCAAGGTCTATGAATTGCGCGAGCGGCTGGCCACCCTGCAGGACCGCGACCAACGCACCGATATCCTCGCGCCCGAGTCGGGAATGGTCATGGGTATGACCGTACACACGCTGGGCGCAGTGGTCAGTCCAGGCACTGCGCTGTTGGACATCGTCCCGGCCAACGAAGAACTGATTGTTGAAGCACAGCTGTCACCGATGGACATCGACCGTGTCGCACTGGGCAAACTGGCGGACATTCGCTTCAGTGCGTTCAAGAGCAGCACCACGCCAGTCATCGAAGGGCAACTGGTGCAGATATCAGCTGATCGCCTGATCAACAAGGACACCGGTGCCGCTTATTACCTGGCACGCGTGGCCCTGACCGACAAGGGGCGTCAGGCCCTGGGCGATCTCACTCTGGTACCGGGAATGCCGGTCGAAGTGCTGATTAATACGGGCGCGCGGACGCTGTTGCAGTATTTGATGCAGCCGGCCAGCAATGCGTTTGCCCGTTCGTTGATCGAGGATTGACATGAAGCTTCTGATCGCGATGAGTCTGGCCCTCGTGCCACTTGGCGCTCTCGCTGACGACAGCTCGGCGCTCCCTTACACAGATCTGTTGCAACTGCATCAGGAAGCCCAAGTGGCTGACCCGCGTATTTTACGGGCACAAGCGATGGTCCGTAGTGGTGAGGGCAGCGAGCGGGCGGCCTTTGGTCAACTGCTGCCACAGCTCAATGCCAGCGGCAGTGTTAACCGCAGTCGGCGCGACGACGATTTGAATCGTATCCAATACAACGGCAAACGCCTGGCGATGATGCTCAATCAGGTTATTTACGATCCGCAGGTCTGGCGCAGCTACCAAAAGTACATAGAGCTGGCCCGCCAGAGCGAGTACGAGTCCGATGACACTCAAGTGCAGGCCAGCATTGATTTGTCCGAGCGCTACTTCGCGGTTCTCGCGGCGGAGGACGAATTGGCCCTGGTACGCAGCGAGCTGGACGCGACCGAGCGCAACCTCAAACGGACCCACGCGCTGTATGCACGCAAAATGGCGATGGTGACTGATGTACTTGACCTTGAGGCGCGTGTGGATGCGCTCAGGGCGGATGAGATCGAAGCCAGCAATGAGGTCGAGGTGAGTCGTCAAGCCATGTCCGAACTGGTGGGGCGTGATATCCGTGAGCCGCTCAAACGCATGGCTGGCAATCCAGCCTTCAGTTTACCTGCGCAAGCGCAGGACCATTGGGTGCAGACGGCACTGGACAGTAACCCGGCACTGCTTGCCCGCGAGCACAGTATCCGCGCCGCCGAGGCCGCTATCGGTGAAGCCAGGGCGGGACATCTGCCACGGTTGGGGCTGAACTTGACCGCGCAACGCAGTGATATCGGCTATGAAGGCGCGTTGGCGCCTCGTTCGGACAATCTCGTCGCCTCTCTGGACTTGCAGGTGCCGCTCTATAGCGGCGGCTCCACCCGTGCCCGAGTATCAAGCTCCGAAAACGATAAGGAAGTCGCCGAGCAAGAGCTGGAAGCCTTGCGGCGTCAGGTCATCACGCAAACCCGAACGGCCTATCTTGGCGTGACAACCGGGCTCAGCCGAATCAAGGCAACACAACGCGCCTTGGAATCCGCCGAAAAATCACGGATAGGCACCGAGAAGGCCTTCGGATACGGCGTCAAGAATGCCGTCGATGTGCTGGACAGTATCAAGGAAGAGTTTCGCGCACGGCGCGACTTCAATCAGTCCCAATACAAGTTCGTGACCAGTTTGCTGGTGCTGCATCGCTGGAGCGGCAGATTGGGGGAGGAGGATATCCGCAGGGTCAACGAATGGCTCGTTGCACCGTCATCTCACTGAAGACAAAAATAGTGGCAAGATGATGTTAAATCCACTCATTCTAATGCAAAATATCCCTCTGTAATGGCCGCACCCAGGAAAGGCCACAGACTGCCCAAGGAAGCTTCACATGCCCCATCCCGTTGGTTACTCGTTTGTTTCGTCCGCAAAGCTGACCGGCAATGCGCAGGTCAATAGCTTGCTTTATGGCACCTATTGGATGGGCAACTCGTGGAGCACCGGCACGTTTACCACGCCCCTGACGTATAGCTTCGTCACGGCGGACTCACGTTTCGCCATCAATTACAGCAGTGATAGTGAATATGAGTCCATCTATCTCCTGACGTCAGCGCAGCAAAACGCCATCGTCAGCGCGCTCGGCACCTGGAGTTCGGTCGCCAACCTCAAATTCACACGGGTCAGCGAGTCCTCCACCAACGTCGGTGATCTGCGCTTCGGCGGCTATCTGGATATGGACGAAGACACCGCTGCCTGGGGCTATTTTCCCGCTCACACACCCAGTGCCGGTGATGTCTGGATCGGGCCAGTGACGAACGACCCGACTCCGGTCAAAGGTACGTACGACTATCTGACTTTTATGCATGAGATCGGCCATGCTCTGGGCCTCAAGCACCCGTTCTCGCAAAGCCTGTCAAACCCCACGGTACTGGCGCCTCAGTTCGATGATGTCCGCTATACCATCATGAGTTACGACAGTGCTTATTCCTATGAGCCAACCACGCCCATGCTGCTGGACATTGCCGCCATCCAGAGTCTCTATGGGGCCAACACTCAGTGGCAGACCGGCAACAACACATACAGTTGGGCGGCAGACCAATCGGTTTTCGAAACGATTTGGGACGCAGGCGGCAATGACACTATCGATGCCACCAATCAGCTCGCAGCGGTGCGCATCAATCTGAATGAAGGCCAGTTCAGCAAAATAGGGCAAGCGTTCATCGACCTAGACACCCAGGCGGCGTTCAACGACGGGCTGGCGATCGCCTATGGCGCAAAAATTGAAAACGCAGTCGGCTCGGCCAATGACGACACGCTCATTGGTAACGCACTAAACAACCTGCTGAATGGCCGTGCCGGCAAGGACTTGATGATCGGCGGGGCGGGTAACGATACTTACGTCGTCGACAACAGCGGTGACGTGGTTCAGGAAAGCAGTGCCCTCAATAGCGGAATCGACAGCGTTGTTTCATCAATCAACTACATTCTTGGCAGCAACCTTGAGAACCTGACACTGAGCGGCACCGGCAACCTCGACGGTACCGGCAACGCGCTGAACAACCGCATCACCGGTAACGCTGGCGCCAACACCCTTTCAGGAGGGGCGGGCAGCGACACCCTGGATGGTGGCAGTGGTATCGACACGCTGATCGGTGGCACTGGCAACGACACCTACGTGGTCGATAACATCAGTGACCTGATCAGCGAAACCAGCACCCTGGTCAGCGAAGTGGATACGGTGCGTTCCTCGGTGAACTGGACCCTGGGCAGCAATCTGGAAAACCTCACGCTGATCGGGTCAGCCTCACTCAATGGCACCGGCAACACGCTGGGCAACGTACTGGTCGGTAACGCCGGCAGCAACCTGCTGAACGGCGGCGGGGGGATCGACACGCTGATCGGTGGTACCGGCAATGACACCTACGTGGTCGACAACCTCAGGGACATTGTTCGTGAGACCAGCACCCTGGCCAGTGAAATCGATACGGTGCGCTCCTCGGTGAGCTGGACCCTGGGCGCTAATCTGGAAAACCTTGCCCTGACCGGCGCTGCTCACCTCAGCGGCACCGGTAATGCCCTGCGTAACGTCCTGACGGGTAATGCGGGCAATAACGTGCTCAACGCAGGAGCAGGCAACGACACACTGGACGGTGGCAGTGGTATCGACACGCTGATCGGCGGCACCGGCAATGACACCTACGTGGTCGACAACCTCAGGGACATCGTTCGTGAGACCAGCACCCTGGCCCGTGAAATCGATACGGTGCGCTCCTCGGTGAGCTGGTCTCTGGGGGCCAATCTGGAAAACCTCGCCCTGATAGGCACTGCCCACCTCAGTGGCTCCGGCAACGCCCTGAACAACGTGCTGATGGGCAACGTCGGCAACAATCTGCTGAACGGTGGCACTGGTATCGACACGCTGATCGGCGGCACCGGCAACGACACCTACGTGGTCGACAACCTCAGGGATGTCGTCCGCGAAACCAGCACGCTAGCCAGTGAAATCGATACCGTGCGCTCCTCGGTGAGCTGGACCCTGGGCGCCAATCTGGAAAACCTCGCCCTGATAGGCACTGCTCACCTCAGTGGCACCGGCAATGCCCTGCGCAATGTGCTGATCGGCAATGCAGGCAACAATGTGCTGAACGGTGGCGCAGGAAACGACACACTGGACGGTGGCAGGGGCATCGACACGCTGATCGGTGGCACCGGCAACGACACCTACGTGGTCGACAACCTCAGGGATGTCGTCCGCGAAACCAGCACCCTGGCCAGCGAAATCGATACCGTACGCTCCTCGGTGAGCTGGTCCCTGGGTGCCAACCTGGAAAACCTCACCCTGATCGGCAGTACCCACCTCAATGGCACCGGCAACACATTGGGTAACGTGCTGATTGGCAACGTCGGCAACAATGTGCTGAACGGTGGAGCAGGTAACGACACCCTGGACGGTGGCAGTGGTATCGACACGCTGATCGGTGGCACGGGCAAGGACACTTACGTGGTCGACAACCTCAGGGACATCGTCCGCGAAACCAGCACAACGGTTAGCGAGATTGATACCGTGCGCTCCTCGGTGAGCTGGTCCCTGGGTGCCAACCTGGAAAACCTCACCCTGATCGGCAGCACCCACCTCAATGGCAACGGCAACACATTGGGTAACGTGCTGATTGGCAACGTTGGCAACAATGTGCTGAACGGCGGAGCAGGTAACGACACCCTGGACGGTGGCAGCGGTATCGACACGCTGATCGGCGGCACCGGCAATGACACTTATGTGGTCGACAACCTCAGGGACATCGTCATCGAAACCAGCACCACGGTTAGCGAGATCGATACCGTGCGCTCCTCGGTGAGTTGGAGCCTGGGTGCTAACCTGGAAAACCTCACCCTGGTCGGCAGCACCCACCTCAATGGTACCGGCAACGCCCTGGGCAACGTGCTGAACGGCAACACCGGCAACAACGTGCTGAACGGTGGAGCTGGCAACGATAAACTCAACGGCGGCGCAGGCGATGACACGCTGATCGGCGGCATTGGCAGTGACACGCTCACTGGCGGCACTGGAGCCGATCGATTTGTTTTCAGTGCGTTGGATGAACTGGGTAAGGGAAGCGCTCGCGACGTCATTACCGACTTCAGCAGCATTCTGGGCGATAAGATTGACCTATCGAAACTGGCTGCCGATTTCCTGACCATGCCAATCAACGGGTTCAGCTTCATCGACTCGAACGACTTCACGAGCGCGGGGCAATTGCGCTTCGTCGATCAGGTGCTTTACGGCAACATCAACGACAATCTGGATGCGGATTTCGAAATCCAGCTACTGGGCGTCAATACCTTCAGTGCCAACGATCTGATTGCTTGATAAAGCAGTGTCCGGACGCTTTGAGACAGCTCAGAGCGTGCCCAATACAGACTCGGCTTACAGCGACGCCCTGACTACCAATGGGCAATCTACCGGCTGGGCGCCCGACACCTCGAGGTTCTCGATCAGGTGCCGGGCAGCCCTGCGACCGATCTCGTAGTACGGCAGTTGGACCGTGGTCAGTGGCGGAATGAACAGCTCGGCGATGCCGATCATGTTGTCATAGCCGAGCACCGCAACATCGCTGGGAATCTTCAGGCCACGGCCCAACAACAACTGATAGGCACAGAAGGCGATACGGTCGTTGCCGCAGATCAGAATGTCGAACTGCGGTCGCCCCTCGATGATGTGCCGGTCGAGAATGGCTGCGGTTTCACCGTAGGCATCGTGATCGGAAAGGTCGTATTGCAGAAGTGCTTCCGGCGCCAGCCCAAAGGCCTGGCAGGCACGTTGCAACCCTTCTTGTCGCAGGCTCCAGGCAAGGCTCTGTTTTGGCAGATTGATACACAGAGGGCGCCGATAGCCTTGGCTCAAGGCGTGATGCACCGCTCGATGCTGCCCCGTTTCATCGTCGGGCACATAGCTGACCAGGCGAGTGTCATCGGCCAGGCAATTGGCGAGTACCAGGGGTTTGCTTTTCAGGCGCTCGGGGATGCTCACCTGGCGCAATCCCATGGCACTGAAGATCAACCCGTCGGGACGGTGCGACATCATCAGGTCGATGTTCTGCTCGGTGGGCGGGTTGCTCAACAGGTTGAGGATAAACACATTCCAACCGGCTTGCTGCGCGGTCTGCTCGATGGACAGCAGCAGCTCGACTGCGAAAGGTGTGGTCGCGGTATCCAGTGCGAACACACCGATGGTTCGCGCCTGGAGATTGTCCCCGCGCATCCTGCGCGCCGAAAGGCTCGGTACGAATTGCAGTTCGTCAATGGCGCGACGCACCCGCTGAAGGGTTTCGGGGCTCAGTTTTTCCGGATTGTTGAGCGCTCGAGAAACCGTCATCAGGGACACGCCGGCCAGCTGTGCAACGTCTTTCACTGAAGTCATGCGAGGTGCGGCCAGTCAGGTTGACGCCGAATCATGACACAGGCTCCGGGCTTGTCGCGACTCGAATGACATTGCTCATAGCCATGCGGAAGCCAGCGGCCATGCATTACCAATGGAGACGCGTCCGCCAGCCCCGCTTGCCAATAGTTTTACCCCCAGGCTGTCGGGCCGCGGATAGACGCGGCTGCTGAGGCTGAAGCGGCCGTCTTGCTCAAACACCTCGATGGACGAACGATCCAGAAACACCCGCAGGTGCAAGGACTTCTGGGCGTGGTCTATCGCCACGCTGCGCTGACCGCTCACCTGCGCGCCCGAACGACTGCGATCCAGTACCAGGCGCTGCAGCGAAGCGTCGTAATAGAGCAGGGTTTGTTCGTCGCCCTCAGCACTGCAACGCAAGGCGATACCCAGGTGACCTTCGGCACAGCCGAGCAAATCCAGATGCACATGGAGCTCGAGCCTGTCGCCATTGACCTGTGGCACCCATTCGTAGCCCGGTCCAACCCACGCAGAGGTGTGCGGCAGCGGTGCCTTGCGTAAAGCGGTCAGTTCCCGGGCCGGAAACACCCTGAGGCGGTCGGCATGCAACTGCAGTTCCCGGGGTAGGCCGAGCATGCCGCACCAGTGATGGGCCTGGCTCGGCATCGGACTTTCCCACATGTCGAGCCACGCCCACACCAGGCGCCGACCGTCAGCAGCCACCAGCGTTTGCGCAGCATAGAAGTCATGGCCGTTATCCAGCTCGATAAACGGGTCGCCGCTGAAGTGCCATTGGCTGTCGAGTTGCCCCACGCGATAACCGGTCTGGTACTTGTTGAGCCGCTCGTAACCCTCGGGGCGCATGCCCTGGGGGGAGTACAGCAGCACGTCGCGCCCATCGAGGCGAAACAGGTCCGGGCACTCCCACATATAGCCATCGCCCTCGTTGCCGCGGGCTACATAGTCAAGGAACTCCCAGGCGCGCAGATCGATGGAGCGGTACAAGGGGAGTAAAGGCGTATCGCCCAGGCGTGCGCCGGCAATCAGGTACCAATAGTCGTTGTCCTTCCAGACCTTGGGATCACGAAAATGCATGATCGTGTCTTGCGGTGCGGTCTCGATGACGACACCCTGCTTGACGAACCGGACGCCGTCGACGCTGGTGGCAAGACACTGGACCTGGCGAATCTGGCGTTCGTCACCCACTTCCCCCAGCCAGGTGTGCCCGGTGTAGATCAACGCCAACGTGTCGCCACACACCACCGCACTGCCGGAAAAACACCCGTCGCGGTCAAAGTCATCGCCTGGCGCCAGTGCGATGGGCAGGTGCTGCCAATGGACCAGGTCAGCACTCTTGGCATGCCCCCAATACATCGGGCCCCATTTCGCGTCGAAGGGGTGATGTTGATAAAACACGTGATACTCGCCGCGAAAGTACACCACTCCGTTAGGGTCGTTCATCCAGCCTGCGGGCGGGGCAAGATGATAGTCGGGGCGATAGTCATCGGTGACGCGAGACAGGCCGGCGCTCAGCGCCTGTTGTGCAAGCTCAAGGGTCGCGGACATTGGAGCGTTCATGGGATTCACACACACGGTCATAGGGCGCCTGCTCGTACCGAGCGCTGGGCAATGTCATCCAACGGGGTTTCGAGGGATTGTGGGTGGCGCCTCAAGGCCGTGCCGTCGGCATCGAACAGGTGCAGATTGTCGATCTCTACCTGCAGTTCGACCCGATCACCCACTCGCCACCCGGCGTGGACCTCACAGCGACAGATCATCGGCTCATCCTGACCGGTATCGAGGTGCACATAGGTTTCGCTGCCCAGGTATTCGACCCCGATCACGGCGATGCCGGCTGTGCCCTGTGCCGCCTTGAGTGCTACATGTTCCGGTCGAATCCCCAGGCTCAGTTGGCTGTTCGCCGCCAGGCTTGAGCTGTCAAAGGGCAGGGTGGTCCTGCCCAATACCAGGCTTTCCACCAGGCTGCTTGCGCCTGGCGTATGCAGGAACGCTGCAAGAAAGTTCATCCTTGGCGAGCCGAGGAAACCGGCGACAAAACGAGTCGCCGGGCGTTCGTAGAGTTCTCGTGGCGAGCCAACCTGCTCGATACGTCCGCCATTGAGCACGACAATCTTGTCGGCCAGGGTCATCGCTTCAACCTGATCGTGGGTCACGTAGATCATGGTCGTGCCCAGTCGGGCATGCAGCCTGGCGATTTCATTGCGCATTTGCACGCGCAAAGAGGCGTCCAGATTGGACAGCGGCTCATCGAACAACAAGATGTCCGGTTCCCGTGCCATAGCCCTGCCCATGGCCACCCGCTGACGTTGGCCACCCGATAATTCCTTGGGTTTGCGTTGCAGCAGTTTGTCCAACTGCAGGATTTGCGCGGTTTTCAGCACGCGCTCGCGCAGGCTGGTTTTTTCGGTCTTGGCCAACTTGAGACCAAAACTGATGTTGTCGTAGACGTTCATGTGCGGGTAGAGGGCATAGGACTGAAACACCATGCCGACGCCACGCTCGCGCGGCTCCAGGTCATTGACCCGGCGCCCGTCGATCAACAGGTCGCCGGCGCAGATGGAATCCAGCCCGGCGATCAGTCGCAACAGGGTGGATTTTCCGCAGCCCGAGGGGCCGACGAACACCACGAATTCACCGGCGGCGATTTCCAGGCTGACGTCGCGAAGAATGCGCATGCCGCCCAATTGTTTGTTCACGTTGTCTAGCTTCAACTTGATCACGATGCTGTTCCTTGTCTTTGTTGGGCATCAACCCTTTAACGCACCGGTAGTGAGACCGGAAACGATTCGGCGCTGGAAGATCAGCACCAGAATCACCAGTGGGACGGTGACCAGCACCGAAGCGGCCATCAACAGCCCCCAAGGCAACTCATGGGAGCTGCCGCCGGAAATCAGGGCGATGGCTACCGGCACCGTGCGCTGCGTGTCGGTGAGGGTGAAGGTCAGGGCAAACAGGAACTCGTTCCACGCAGCAATGAAAGCCAGCAGGCCGGTGGTGACCAGCGCAGGCCAGAGCAGCGGCAATAACACGCGGGTCAGGGTGACCCAGGGCGAAGCACCGTCCATGATCGCCGCCTCCTCCAGCTCATGGGGCAGTTGGCCCATGAACGTGGTCAGCACCCAGACGGTGAAGGGCAGGGTGAAGATCGTGTAGCTCAGGATCAGCGCCCAGGGCGTGTTGTACAGGCCCAGGGCACGGATCACCTCGAACAGCCCTGACAGCACCGCGACCTGGGGAAACATCGACACGCCCAGAACCATTATCAACACCGCGCCGCGTCCACGAAACTTCACCCGGCCCAAGGCATAGGCGGCGGTCAGGCTGAGGAACAGCGCCAGCGCGACCACACTCAGGGCAACCACCAGCGAGTTACCGATTGCCCGCAGGAACGAGGCCTGGTGGAGCACGGCGGCATAGTTGGAGAAGTCGGGGTTGTCGACCCAGTAGCTCACCTGGAACAAGGCACTGGACGGCTTCAGCGACGTCACGATGGCGTAGTAGAAAGGGAACACCGCATACAGCAGCAAAATCGCGATCAGGCACCAGAATCCGACGCGCAACAGCGCTTTTTTCAGTAGGCGCGGGCTCATGAGCGAACCTCCATTTGACGGCGTCCGAGGTACAGATAAATCATGGCGATGACTGCGACGACCAGAAACAACAAGGTCGAGGCCGCGCTGCCGTAGCCGACGTCCTGGAACTCCATCAGATGCTGGCGGGCGTACACCGACATGCTCATGGTGCTCGACGAGTTGGAGGTCAGCACATAGATGACGTCAAACACCCGCAACGAATCGAGGATGCGGAAAATCGCCGCCACCAGCAGCGCAGGCATCAGCAGCGGCAGGGTGACTCGCCAGAACACCTTCAGCGGGTGAATGCCATCGACGCGGGCGGCTTCGTAGCAATCGCCCGGCAACATCTGCAAGGCCGCCAGCATCAGCAGCGTGACGAACGGGACGGTCTTCCAGACGTCGACGATGATCACGGCCCACATCGACAAGTCGGCGTCTGCCGTCCAGGCCAGGGGCGCGTCAATCAGGCCGGCGCCCAGCATCAGATGATTGATGATGCCGAACTGGTCGTTGAGCATCCAAGACCAGATTTTCGCCGAGACAATGGTGGGGATCGCCCAGGGAATCAGAATCAATGCCCGCACCAAGGCGCGCCCGGTGAACTTGACGTTCAGCAGCAGCGCCACCAACAGCCCCAGCACCATTTCCAACCCCACTGAGACCACAGTGAAATGCAAGGTGTTGCGCACCGCGTTCCACCATTGTGGATCGACCAGGATGCCCGACCAACCGGTGCTGCTGTGCAGCAGATAATTGCTCAGGCCGATAAAACTTGCGTCACCGGTGTCCGCCAGGCTGGCGTCGGTCAGGCTGAACCAGAATGTACGCAGCAGCGGCCAGGCCGCCACCAGGGCCAGGCACAGTAGCATCGGAGTCAGGAACAGCCAGGCGGCGCGAACCCGGCGGCGTTGTACCGGCGTTTCCAGGGCGGGCAGCAGCTCGTCACCGGACGCCAGGGTAGTGGAGACAGACATGGTGAATTTCCTTCCTTGTGGCTTACCAGTTCCGGCGCTTGATGCGTGTCAGTTCGCTTTCCAGCTCCGCCAGCGCCTGATCGACCGGCACCTCGCCGGCCAGCACACCATGCACTTGATCGAAGAAGGCATTGGAGACACGTGGATAGCGATCGGCGGTAATCGAGGCGGGGCGCATGACCCCATCCTTGAGAATGCTGCGCAGTTGACTGTAATAAGGCATCGCCGCGAGCAGCTCGGGGTCTTGATAAAGTGACTCGATCACCGGGTTATAGGCGCCGACCAGGGCACGATGTTTCTGCTGCTGAGCACTGCTCAGGTAGCTCACCAGCTGCGCGGCAAGCTTTGGATTGGCGCTGTAACGCGACACCGCCAGGCCCCAGCCACCCAGGGTGGAGGCGTGGGTGCCCGTCTCGCCACCGCGGGGCAGGGGCGCCACGCCGACCTTGTCTTTTACGACACTGTCCGGGCTTTGTACCAGGGCCCAGACATACGGCCAGTTACGCATGAACAGCGCATTGCCCGACTGGAATACACCTCGTCCTTCTTCCTCGGTGTAGTTGAGTACGCCACGTGGGGAGATGTCTCCTACCCAGCTCTTGGCCAACGTCAGCGCGGTTCTTGCGGCAGGACTGTTGACCACGATGTCACCCTGAGGGTTGACCAACCCACCTTGCGGCTGGCTGCTGATCCACTCCAGTGCATTACACGTCAGGCCTTCATAGGCGCGGCCCTGAAAGACGTACCCCCAGGCATTGGCGTTCCCGGCGCTACGCTCAGCCTGTTGGACTTCCCGCGCGATTGCAGTCATTTGCTCCCAGGTCTGCGGCACCTGTTTGTGGTACTTCTCAAGCAAGTCCTTGCGGTAATAGAGCAGGCCCGAATCAGTGAACCAGGGCATCGTCACCAGCCGGCCGTTCACCGTGGCGTTATCCACCTGGGCCTGGAAGTAGCCCTCGGTCGCGTTGGCAGGGAGCACCTCGCGCAGGTCCATCAGATGGTTGGCCAGCATCCCCGGCCATACCATATCGATTTGAATGATGTCGATGTCGCTGGATCGGGCACTCAGGATTTGTTGGTAGAACGACAACCTTTCGGTGGCCGAGTTAGGCGTGGAAACCACTTCGACGCTGTTGCCGGTCTGCTTCGACCACGCCTCGACAGCCTCCTTGCACAGCTGCAATTCAGCACCTACGGCACCGCAGGAGATCGTCAGATTGGCGGCAGTCGAGAGGGATGGAAGCCCGACACAAAGGCCGAGCAGCGCAGCAGGAAGGAGCGATTTGAGCTGTTTCATAAAGCCCTCTTTATTTTTGTTTTTAGAAAAGTTAACGTTAACATCGCCAAATGTAGCAGCGTATTAGCGATGAGGCACCCTTTTTTTCACGGTTTTTGACAATTCAAAAGCCGAAGAAAAAAGACCATTGCGGGAACAAAAAATAAAAACAAAACAGGGAAATCCACATGCAGAAAGCATCAAGCTGGCTTCTCGCAGGCGTGCTCGGCACCGCGGCGGCCACCTCTCACGCTGCGACGCTGGAAGAACGCATGGCTGCGTTCGAGGCCCGTGCCAGCGCCGCGGAAAAACGCGCCGCGGCTGCCGAACAGCAAACCCAGGCCCTGGCCAGGGAACTGCAACAACTCAAACTCGCCGCTCCCGCGCTCCAACCGGTGGCATCCACTGCAAACGTTGCCACGCCGACGCTGGACACGCGGCTGGCAAAACTCGAAGCCCGGCAACAAAGCCTGGAAAAACAAGACAGTGGCGCATCCCTCACGGACGGATTCAGCTTCAAGGGGTACGCCCGCTCGGGGTTGCTGGTCAATGACGGTCTGGGTGGTGGTCGTGGCGGCCCTTATACCACCCCGGCCGGTTCCGTCGGCGGTGCCGTGGGGCGACTCGGGAACGAGGACGACACCTATATGCGGATCGACCTGTCGAAAGAGCAATACGCGCAGAACGGCACCCGCTCAAAATTCACCGTGTCCATTGCCGATGGCGTAGAAAGCTCCAATGACTGGACGGCCGACGAAAGCAACCTGAACGTGCGCCAGGTGTTTACCGAACTGGATCACATCGCGGCGTTCAAGGGGAACTCGGTGTTTGAGAATTCCACTCTCTGGGCAGGCAAGCGGTTTGACCGGGACAATTTCGATATCCACTGGTTGGACTCGGACGTCGTCTACCTGGCTGGCACCGGCGGTGGCATCTATGACGTGCAGATGAACAAAAACTGGCGCTCGAATTACTCGTTGATCGGGCGAAATTACGGGGAGTTCAGTGACGGCGGCGTCAATGCCGATGTTGAAAGCTACATCCTGACCTCCAACCAGTTCTTCGACAATGGGCAGTGGCAGTGGATGTTCAACGCCATTGGCGCTAAAGAAAACGACATCGGCACCCGCAACAATGAGGCGGGCCTGACACCTGCGGACTCCGGCCTGCACAGCATGGTGGCCAATCACCAGAAGAACTTTTTCGGCAGGGAAGGCTTCTTCAAAACGGCGTTGCTCTATGGGCAAGGCCTGGGGGCAGAGGTCAAGAACATCGGCTCGGACGGCGAACTGATCGACGACGCACGTGCTCTGCGTCTGGCGCTCTATGGTGAGACGCCCATCGCCCCCGGCTGGCGCATCGGTCCCAGTTTACTGGCCGAACAGAGCAAGGACCGGTACGTCAAGGGCGACGACTACCGCTGGATGACACTGAACGTGCGCCTGGCCAATGAAATCAACAGCAATTTCGAGATGGCCTACGAGATGAGCTGGCAAACCATGGACCTCGATCCCAAGGGCTACATGGAACGCAATGCAGTCGACGGCAACTTCTGGAAGTTCACGGTCGCCCCGACCTTCAAACCTGATTTTGGAGACCTTCTCACACGCCCCGAACTGCGCGTGTTCGCCAGCGTCATGAACTGGTCCTCGGATCTGGACAGATACAGCGCCTCCGATTCCTTCGGCAAGTCTGACTTCAACGCAGGCGGCGTGTGGCAATACGGCATACAGATGGAAACCTGGTTCTAAATGGGAGGGCATCCTCTTCGCAAGCAGAGGATGCCGCTCAACCCTCCATCAGCGCCAACCGGATGCAATTCATGCGATGCTTTGCTCCGGAGCGAATGCTGGATGCAGGCATCCGTATGTCGCTGCAGCTCGATGTTCAAAAGGCACACTGACCAGTTTGCCTGATGCATCTACAAGCGGTGGCGGATAACCCGCTCATCCGAACCGGAGAAAAACAATGACATTCAAGGCTCTGCTCACCACCAAACCCGGCGATGCAATCGCGACACACCTGGTCGACTTCAAGGACGAGGACCTGATGCCAGGCGACGTGACCGTAGTGATCGAGTACTCGACCGTCAACTACAAGGATGCCTTGGCCCTGAGCGGCCGTTCGCCGGTCATTCGCCAGTTTCCGCTGATCCCAGGCATTGATTTCGCCGGTATCGTCGAGACCTCCAGCAATCCCGGTTTCGCGGCCGGCGACCGAGTGCTGGTCAACGGTTGGGGGCTGAGCCAGACCCACCATGGTGGCTTCGCGCAGAAAGCACGGGTGAGTGGCGACTGGCTGGTGAAGGTCCCAGAGGCATTTTCAACCCAGCAAGCCATGGCCATCGGCACTGCGGGCTACACGGCAATGCTCAGCGTGCTGGCGTTGGAGCATGGCGGCCTGAGCCCCGAGCGCGGCGATATCCTGGTGACTGGCGCCAGCGGCGGTGCCGGCTCGGTGGCAATTGCGCTGTTGTCGGGCCTGGGGTATCGCGTGATCGCCTCGACCGGGCGGCAAGAGGAAGCCGACTACCTGCACGAGCTCGGTGCGGCACAGGTCATCGATCGTCGGACCCTGTCCGAGGCAGGCGCCCCGATCGGCAAGGAACGCTGGGCGGGCGTTATCGATTCTGTCGGTAGTCATACCCTGGTCAATGCGTTGGCTCAGACCCAATACCGGGGAGTTGTGGCCGCCTTCGGTTTGGCCCAGGGGGCAGATCTGCCAGGGTCGGTGCTGCCGTTCATCCTGCGTAACGTAACCCTGGCCGGTATCGACTCTGTCAATGCGCCCCAGAGTGCCCGCGTGCAAGCATGGTCACGACTGGCGCGTGACCTTGACGTGGACAAGCTTGCCCGCACCACCCAAGTCGTGGGCCTGGCGGAAGTTCCGGCAATCGCCGGTCGGGTGCTGGAAGGGAAGGTTCGCGGGCGCACCGTCGTGGATGTGAACGCCTGATTCTTTCGGCGAGCCGATTCCCATGAAGGCATGTCGCGGCCAGGCTCGTGCTGGCCCCGACGACAAAATCGAATACGAACTTGGAGAACATGCACAGAGACTCTTTATTTTTAAGTCGGAGGACTGAGCGTAGGAAGTTTTCTTGCGCCTGCTGCAGAGTTTAACCAGAGCAGAATTGCGGCGAGAGAGGCGGCTAGTACCAGCGTAAGCCACATGATGACCAGCAGGGTGAATGTGACGGTATTGTTTAACTCACGGAAAATGCCGAAGGCAAAAGCGGTGTACCAAGACACACCCGAAACTGCACCGGATGCGAGAAATAAGGCGGCTCTGCTGCGGGAGACTCCAAAGAGCAGGGGGCGACTCAAGTCGCGTAGGGCTGCTGGCAACACAAATGCGTGGATGATTATTCCATTGATGGTCAGGACGATCACCACAATGACCTTCGCCCAGAGTTTGGGGTTTTCCAACTTTTCCGGCGACTCCATCGCGTAAAGGGCCAGGAAACCAAAGCCTGAAAGCCACAGGAGGCATAACCCAGCAGTGACCGCGTCGCTGATGAAGTGAAAGGTGCGGCCGATTTCAACGGGGAGGCTGCCCCTGCGCATCCACCGCAAGATCCAGAGGTCCAGCATCGTCGCCCCGCCAAGACCGAAGCACATACCGAGCAGGTGTATACCTACCAGAAGTGTCAGAACGTTCAGCTGTGGGAGTGGATCAGGCAACGGAACGCTAAGCGCAAGTGTGTCCGCGAGTAAATGACCACTGCTGGAGAGCGCAAGCAGGCCGCCGAAAAACATAAGAGACGTTCGCATCTTCATTTATTACGACCTTAGGCTAATGTTCTTATTCAGCAGGTAGCACGGGCGTGGCCCCTCCTCAGGAAGGAACCGGTGCTTGAGCATCGATCAAGCTCTGGCTCTTGAGCTCCTCCCAGAAGGCTGCCGGTATACCGACCTTCATCGCTTGTACATTGGAAACTACCTGCCCCGGCGAACGCGCCCCCGGGATGATCGCGGACACTTGCGGATGTGCCGCCGCGAATTGCAGGGCGGCAGTATGAATGTCGATACCATGTCGGCTGGCAATCGCCATGATCCGCGCGCGTTTTTCTACCGCTCCGGCAGGTAGATCCAGGCTGAAGTTATATCGGCTGCGCCCTCCCAGAAATCCATCATTCAGAGGTGTTCCCACCACGACACTGGTGCCCTTACTTCTCAATGCCGGAAAGGTGTTGCGCAACGCATCGCTGTGGTCGAGGAGGGAGTACTGGCAGGCAAGCAACACGATGTCGGGCGTCGGGTCATTACTGGTCAGGGCCTGAACCACGGCGTTCGGTGTATTGACGCCGAAGCCCCATGCCTTGATGAGCCCTTCATTACGCATCTTTTCAAGCTCAACCATCGCCCCTGTGCGGGCAATTTGATACGCCGCTTCCCATCCGCTCTCCAGCTCAGTGTTATCTGGCGAGAGGTCATGGATAAAGACGATATCGATACGGGGTAACCCCAGACGCTGCAGGCTGTCTTCCACGGAGCGGCGCGTGCCTGCTGCGGTGTAGTCATATCGATAGTTGAAGGGCGCCGGCGACTTCCAGATAGCATGGTCCGCACGTAGGCCACCAGCGGCCGTCAATACGCGTCCGACCTTGGTAGAGACCACATAATCGTCTGGATTTTTGTCGTGCAGGAAGCGGCCTAGACGATATTCACTCAAGCCAAACCCGTAGAACGGCGACGTGTCGTAAAGCCTTACACCCGCCTCCCAAGCAGCCTGCAGAACCAAAGCCGCCTGCTCGTCGCTGATCGGCGCAAAGATATTGCCAATCTGCGTCCCGCCCATACCAAAGCGTTGAGGCGTCATGTATCTCATGGCAAGCGAGGGCAAATTGAGGGGCAGGTCTGTGCGCACGAGCCGCCCTTGCGTAGGCATCACGCTTCCGCGTTCTGTCAGCGAAGAGGGCGCTGGGGCTGTAGCCAGCGAACTTGCGACACTCGATGCTGGCAGCAAAGCGGCTGCAACAGCACCCGCCGCCGAATAGGTAAGAAAATCTCGTCTGTCCATCCAGCATTCCTTTCACGACTGAGGGTTCACGGGCTCATCGAAGCCAGCATTCGTAATAGAAATTAGAACAACGAGGGTTGGCCGGGTGACCCTAATGCGCCGTATCTTTTGCACAATCCTGCCGATGCACTTGTGCTGGTCACGCACTCTCAGCAAACTCGAGCATTCCGTATATAGGGGCGCATGTGATGACGAGCGGTTCCTTCTCGCAGTTCCGTTTCAGCCATGTGCATTCGCCAAGCGTGCACGAACCCGCTCAGCCCAACGAACGCCTCCAGGCACTCAGGCGGCTTATCGAAAAAGTCACTCTGCAGATTGGGTTGAACGAGGTTTGCACAACGTCGATTCCAGGCTTGGCCTTTTATCGAGTGGCCGAACTAGGTACGCCCAAGTACTGCATTTATGAGCCTTGCGTGGCCATCATTCTGCAGGGCGCAAAGGAGATCGCGTTCGGCGAGCAAGCCTGTGAGTTTGAGCAAGGGGCGTTTTTTGTCACTTCGGTCGATATACCCACACTGGCTCGCGTTACCGCGGCTACCGAGCAAATCCCTTATTTATCAATTGTGTTGAAGCTCGATTTTGCCATGCTCAACGAGGTGATCCTGACCCTGGAACCGCCAAAGCAGGAAATGACTACTGAGGCGCGGGGCTTCGTATCCGGTGTGGCGACGAGTGAGATGCTCGATGCGTTCGCTCGACTCTCCACGCTGATCGACCGGCCGCTTGAAGCAGGCTTGATGTCCGGCCTTATCAAGCGGGAAATATACGGTAGGCTGCTGCTCAGTGAGGCGGGGAATTTGTTGCGCAGCGTCACTCGCGAGGGTTACAGAGACAAGGGCATCGTGAGAGCCATTGAATGGCTAAAATATCACTACGACAAGCCGCTGCACGTAGCCGACCTCGCCGAACGATCAGGAATGGCCAGCTCTACCCTGCATCACCGGTTTCGCAAGCTGACAGGCACCAGCCCCATCCAGTATCAAAAATCGTTACGACTGCAAGCCGCGCGCAGCCTGATGTTGACCGATAGGCTCGATGTGAACACGGCCGCCTTGCGGGTCGGCTATGAAAGTGTCGCTCAATTCAGTCGCGAATATGCCCGGCGTTTCGGAGCACCACCCTCGAGAGACATCAAGCACGCACGGGAGAATGGTGGGCGGCTCGACTAATTAAGCGACCCAATCACCAACTTGATCAGGCGGTTGCAGATAAACCTAGAGTCAATTAGGCACTTAATGTGGCGTTGGTAGGTTTACCTGCGCAGCCTCGTCAAACTTCAACCGGGCCGCTTCAACTTCAGGCAATTTGTCGAGCGTCCATTTATGCAATTCGCGAAATGGCTGCTGCAGTGTTCGACCCAGTTGGGTGATCTCATACTGGACTGCCACGGGCGAGAACGAAATGACCTTGCGCGAGACGAGACCATTTCGCTCCAGCCGCCGCAGGCACTGTGTCAGTGCCTTCTGAGTGACGCCCTCCAGGCGACGCTTGATGGCATTAAAACGGTGCGGGCCATCATCCAGCACCGCCAGAACCATCATTGACCACTTATCTGCGATCTGGTCGAACAGCGCCCGGCTTGGGCACTCCGACGAAAAACATTGCGGCTTTAATTCCAGCATCGAAGTTTCCTCATGTATACCTAGGCGACTCTAAGTGCCTAATTGACATCTGGTTTACAAAATATACTTATATGGCTTCCAAAAGCAAACGGAGTCCATCCAATGTCAAACCCTGATACCAGCATCTTATTTCGTCCTTTTTCCATCCGATCGCTTGAACTGAAAAACCGGATTGTCATGTCGCCGATGACCAGACAATTTTCGCCGGAGGGCATCCCCGGTGACGGGAGCGCTGCCTACTACCGGCGGCGGGCCGAGGGGCGGGTCGGGTTGATCTTGTCAGAAGGGACCGTCGTTGATCGTCCCGCTTCACGTAACGGTTCCGGCATTCCTTTTTTCCACGGTGAAGCAGCGTTAGCTGGATGGAAGAACGTGATTGATTCTGTTCACAACGCGGGTGGCCGTATGGGGCCGCAACTCTGGCACACCGGTGCTGTGCGTGACGTCAGCGGCTGGGAGCCTGATGCGCCGGTTGAAAGCCCATCAGGCCTCGATTCGCCAAACGACCCGCGCGGTGTGGCAATGAGCGAAGAGGATATTGCGGACACGGTTGCTGCTTTTGCCAAGGCAGCGGCGGATGCCAAACGCCTGGGTTTCGACACAGTCGAGATCCATGGGGCTCATGGTTATTTGATCGATCAGTTCTTCTGGGCCGGCACCAATCAGCGCACCGATCGTTATGGCGGACTGACGATCAAAGAGCGCTCGCGCTTTGCCGCTGAGATAGTGTCTGCCGTTCGTCATGCCGTTGGGCCCGAATTCCCTATCATCATGCGCGTCAGCCAGTGGAAACAGCAGGACTTTGGAGTGCGCCTCGCCGAGACCCCAGCATTAATGGAAGCGTGGCTGCTACCGTTGGTTGAGGCAGGTGTTGATGTTCTGCACTGTTCGCAGCGACGTTTCTGGGATCCTGAGTTTCCCGAAATTGATGGTGAGAACGGGCTGAACTGCGCGGGCTGGGCGAAGAAAGTCACTGGAGCGACAACCATTAGCGTTGGCTCGGTCGGGCTGGACAATGACGTTACTCACGCATTCGCCGGCCAGGACTCAACCCCTGCGAGCCTGGATCGGCTCGTCGAGCGTATGGAGCGCGAAGAGTTTGATCTGATCGCCGTAGGACGTGTTCTGCTGAGTGACAAGGATTGGGTCGCCAAAGTGGAAAATGGCGATTACGCGGAGCTGAAAGGCTTCAATCCGGCGTCTTTAGCCGAATTGGTTTGAGCCTTACAGCGGAGTGGAGAGTGTGATGCCACACAGGTTTTAGTCTGAAGAAATCAGAGCTCTAGCCTAGGATTTTGCGAGGTCGAGAGCGTAATCCGTTGTTGAGTGCGCCATGACTGTTTCAACGACTGAAGCTGTTAAGGCCACTCAACACCTGTGTAAATAGGACCGCGTTGCGGTGCAGTCGTATTAAACGTTTTTCGAAACTCGGTGGAGTTCTGTTACAGGCTTTCCGGATCGCCAAAAAACATCTGAATCCGCGAACGCAACCAGCGCTCACCCGGGTCGTTGTCCTGGGAGCCGCGCCAGGCCATGTGCAGTTCGAAGCTGCGCACCGGAATCGGTGGGTCTTCGGCGCGAACGCCGCCAGCGGCGGTCAGTGCGTCGGCGGTGTAGTCGGGCACGATGGCGATAATGTCAGTGCCCGCCAGCAGCGTGCTCAGGCCATTGAACTGCGGTACGGCCAATACCACGTGACGCTTGCGGTCCAGTTTCTCCAGCTCTTCATCGATGAAACCGCTCAGGTCCCCGGCGAAGGACACCAGCGCATGGGGCCGGGCACAGAATTCGTCCAGGGTCAGCCGACCCGGCGCAGTGTCGGCCCGCAGCACTTTGGGCATGCTGCGCCGCAAGACTTTACGCTTGGCGTTGGCCGGCAGATCCTCGGTGTAGCTGACGCCGATGGAGATTTCACCGGACGCCAGCAAGCCCGGCATCAGAATGTAGTTGACCCGGCGCACGACCAGGACAATCCCCGGAGCTTCGGCCCGCAGGCGCTTGAGCAGCATCGGCAACAGCGCGAACTCGGCGTCGTCCGACAGGCCGATGCGGAACACCGAGGTGCTGGTGGCCGGGTCGAACTCCGCCGCGCGGCTGACCGCCGTGGAGATCGAATCCAAGGCTGGGGAGAGCAGGGCGAAGATTTCGACCGCCCGGGCCGACGGTTCCATGCTGCGACCGGTGCGCACGAACAGCGGGTCATCGAACAGGTTGCGCAGCCGTGACAGCGCGGCACTGATGGCTGGCTGGCCGAGGAACAGCTTCTCGGCGGCTCGGGTCACACTGCGTTCATGCATCAATGTTTCGAACACGATCAACAGGTTCAGGTCGACACGACGCAGGTCATTACGATTCATCTGGGGTCCTGGCAGATTCAGCAAGCTTGACGTGAGCGGCCATATGAGAACAATGACCGGCATGAATCTTACGGGGAAAGACTGGTACTCTGCACCGGCTAATTGCTTTTTCTTAGGGATAGGCCCTACAAGACTGGGTTCATTTTCTTGCTGCGGAATCAATGACAGGCATGTCGACTATTAATAGCCACTGATGGTCTTGGGTACAAAGCCCGGATAGAGTTCATGGCATTAGAGGTTACTTTGACGAGGTTTGCGATGTCCCGCACGATCCGTTTTCACAAGTTTGGTGGTGCCGAGGTGCTCAAATGCGAAGAGCATGCGGCGGCTCTTCCTGCGCCAGGAGAAGTGCAGGTCCGTGTCGAAGCGATCGGCATCAGCTGGTATGACACCCTGTGGCGCCAGAATCTGAAGTCGTCCCAGGCGCGCCTGCCGTCGGGCCTTGGTCATGAAATGGCTGGGGTGGTGACGGCTGTCGGAGACGGTGTCGACGACCTGGCTGTAGGCGACAAAGTTGCCAGTTTCCCTGCCGAGAGCCCTAACGATTACCCGGTGTACGGTGAGATCATCGTGTTGCCGCGTACCGCGCTGACCCGTTATCCCGACGTGCTCACCCCGATCGAAGCCGCTGTGCACTACACGCCACTGCTGATCGCCTATTTCGCCTACGTGGACCTGGCAAGGGTCAAGCCGGGGCAGTTTGCCCTGGTCACTGATGCCAGTCATTGCGCCGGACCATCCTTCGTGCAACTGGGCAAGGCCTTGGGTGTACGGGTGATCGCGGCCACCAAGACCGCTGATGAGCGTGAGTACCTGCTGTCGCTCGGCGCCGAAAAAGTCATCGTCACCGAAGAGCAGGACTTGCTGATGCAAATCAACAAGCTCACTGATAACCGTGGCGTCGATGTGGTGTTCGATGGCCTCGGCGGGCCGCAAATGTCGCTGCTCGGTGATGTGCTGGCGCCGCGGGGCAGCCTGGTGCTGTATGGCTTGCAAGGCGGCAACCAGACGCCGTTCCCGGCCTGTGCGGCGTTCCAGAAGAACATTCAGTTCTTTGTGCACTGCATCGGCAATTTTACCGGCAAGCCGGAACTGGGCATCATCCAGGATCAGGTTGCATTGCAGCGGGCGCTGCGTGATATCAATCAACTGACCGCCGATCGCGTGCTGTTGCCCCTCAAGACCCGGGTGTTTCCATTCTCCGAGTTTGTCGAAGCCCACCGTTACATGGGCGAATGCCCCTGCCGTGAACGCGTTGCCCTTCAGGTAGTCGACCCCGCCTGATTCCTCCTCCGCGCAAGAGTCAGCATGGCGACTCTTGCGCTGCCTTCGGCCTGAACCTGCTTTCCTTCCTTTCTTCTGCCATTGCCGCTCCGTTCGGCAATGACGCCATGGTGCGCGGCAATCACGCCTTCGCCTGGGCGGTCCAGTTCACTCAACACCCAAAAAGCGTTTAATCCCCAGAGAACTGAACTGGTTTTTGCCCTCAATCTGTATCTTCTAATCGTTATTTAAGTCCTGATAATTGAACGCTGATTTCCATCTCAAGGAAGAAGTCGTGGCGCAGTACAAGTTTCTAGAGAATCGTCATCCTTCGGGCAAAGGTGCATCAAGCGTTAATTGTTTTAACGCCATCAATCGACTGTGGGAAAAACTGACTGGGGCAGGGGGACAATTGAAGTTAGGCATGTTCTTTGTTTTTCGTACTCGTTGTCTGAAGGATGCTGTCGGAATCTTCCTAGGACGCAGGGCGGAATCGCTGAAACCCAATGCCTCATGGGCTTGCAGGCACGTACCGAGGCGAAGCGGGCGAACTCCACAGCTTATGTATCAAATAATTACGACAAGCAAAGCTTGAGCGTATTACCAATACTCTTTGCAGTACTAGAACAACCTTCCAGATCAACCCGTCGCCCGGTCACGCTATGCCGGTGCGACGCCGATATTTGAATTTCCAGGTATATGGCTATGAGTTCAATTCATGAGCAGGCAATGAATCACGTGTATCAACAGATATTGCAGCGACTGTCAGGTTTTTATTCTCGCGCGGAACGGACGGCGTTGCAGCTTTTGATCCAGCGTTTAATTGTCGCCGCTGGCGGCATCGACCGGATCGGCGACTATCGTGTGTTGACGGTCCAGAACGGCAGCCGGGACAGTTTTTATGTCCTGACCGCCTTGCGGGCCGCACAGTTGAGCATCGCCGGCAGGCATCCGGTGACCTTCGACTTGCGTGTCGCCACGCCACGCCTGAGCGAAACCACCCAGGCGACCCTGGAAAACATCCACCGCTGTTACAGCGCGCTGTTCGTCTACGACGACCCCCGGGTGGAACTGCTGATGGCGGATAACCGCGAGGTGGTGCCGTTCAATCACAAGCAGCCATTGTCGGCGGCCGGGCATGAGGCCAATCGCATGGACACGCTGGTTCTGGGCCACCTTCGCTCGATCGACAGCCCCTTGGAAGTAGGCGATCACGGCTACCTGGCGATGGCGGAGTTCTATCGGCATATGGCTCGCTGGGAGCGCGGCGTGGACTCGTTAGTCAGCAGTGATACGCCTCGCGAGCAAAAACAGTTCATGTCGGGCCTTCGACGTGCCGCCCGCAAGGTCGGCCTGGCGACTGACCCGTCCAGCGGTTTCGACAGTCTCTTCGCGCAACTCGATACCTTGGGCGCTAATCTCTACCTGGGCTTCTATGGTCAGGACCACGAGGGCGCGTGGAAACCCGAGGGGCATTTCGAGGCGTGTCGGCGCGTGAGTCACATCGGTATCGACGACCTGATCGTCGACAGTTCGCAAGAAACCAACTGGCCGCTGTTCAGTGAATTCCTTCGGGTGCGGACCGATGAACTCGTCGCATCGGCGCCGGAAAACGAATACCTGAGCCCACTGCTGTCAGCTCACCTGCATGGCCTGCGGGCCTGTTATCTGCAGGGGCGCAGCTATGAGGCAGGTTATGGCGACTATGTACAACGAGCGATCATGATCATGCATCGCAAGCAGTTGCCCGAGCACGTCTGCGAGCAGGCACGCATGCTGTTCGGCCCACCCACGGCCATCCCCGAGCGGCGCGCCCAGGCCGCCAGCGACGCGCACAAGACCCTGGGGCTCAACGAAACGCAACTGGTGTGCATGTTGTTCGCGCCCTTCGTGGAGCAAGGCGCTGGCCTGGAGCACTTCCTGCGCTGCTGTCATCCCGGCATGCTGGTGGCGATGCCCAATCTGCACAAGGCCATGCAGGGCGCGGCCATTGCCGATCAGGTGGCGCAATGGATGGTCGACGTCAGTGGCCTGTCCATCGATATGCTCGGCAAGCTGTATCGGGCGAGTATCACGCCGCCGGAGCAGGAGCAGGCATCGGGGATGGATGCGCAGCAACCTGTCGATGACATTGACATTGAAGAAGCCGGGCAGGGCGACGATGCCATGCGCGAACGTGCGGCACGGCATTGAGGGGCAGGATTTGACGGATTCATTCGCCACGTCGCCTGGCCCAACCCCATGAAAGGTTGCCGGGAAACAGACTTCGCGTATCAGGCGGTTTATCGTTACCTCACCACCCTGATCAACGAACTGGGCGCCGACGCCCGAGTGCGTTTGCCGTCGTTACGGCAACTGGCCGAGCGCCTGAACGTGTCGATCTCTACCATCCAGTACGCTTATTCGTTGCTGGAGAAGGAAGGGCGGGTCTATTCGGTCGCCAAATCCGGTTATTACGCGTTGCCAGTACCCTGCGTCGCGACGCTGGGCGGCGGTGATGATTTGCTCGAGACCCTGTATGTCAATGCACGACGACCGGGAATGCTGGTACTCAGCGCTGACGAGCCTGCGTCGATGCAACCGCTGGACAGCCCGCTGTTGTTACTGGAGCGTGAGCTGCTGCGTCAGTATCCGCGCTCTTCACAAATGCCCTCGCAGCCTTGGGGCGAGCTGGAACTGCGCACCGCGCTGGCGGCTCGCTACACGTCTTCGCCGGCCCGGTGCTGGAACGCCGACGATGTTTATATCGGCGCTGATCTGCGCGGTGTATTGGAGATTCTGATCGCCGTGCTGGCGCTCAAGGGCGCCACGGTGCTGATCGAATCACCCTGCGACTGGACCGTCCTGCGCTTGCTGCAGGCGGCCGATATCGACGTAATCGAACTGCCACTGCTGGCGGATGGGGAGATCAATGTCGAGCAACTGGAACAATTACTGACGAGTAAAGCGGTCCGCCTGGTCATCCTGTCCTCGGTCCTGAACATGCCCAGGGGCACGCTCGCTCCTGAAAACAACCGTCGCGCCGTCGCGCGCTTACTGGATCTGCACGGCACATGGGTGCTGGAGAACGACAGCTATACAGACCTGGCGTTCGAAGCCGGGGTGACGCCTTTTCGAGACTTGCTCGACCCCGACCGGCTGATCGTCTATTCCACTTTCGAAAAAACCATCGGCCCCGAGGCCCCCTACGGCTATGTGTTGTCGCGACAGCTGACGCTGGAGTTGCAGCGACATTTCCTGCTGCGCGCGTTTCGTCTGTCACCGATTCGCCAGAAGGCCATCGCCCGTTTGTACAGCAACGGACGGATCGATCAGCACTTGCTGGTGCTGCGACGATTGTTGCGTGAAGGTGCGCTATCGACAACGCAAATGCTGCGCGAGCGGCTGGGGGACAGCCTGCAATGGCTGGAGCCCCAAGGGGGCGCAACGATCTGGACCCGATCTTCGCGGCGCGTCGATCTGCGACGGGTGTTCCAGCGGCTGCTTGCGCAACGAATCGTCATTGCGCCGGGGGAACTGTTCAGTTTGCAAGGGCTGTACGCACAACATCTGCGCCTGACCCACGCCTTGAGCGGTTCACACGATCTGGATACTGCACTCTGTGCGCTGGCCGATGCCTTGAGACTTGAGCAATCGTAATGGAGGGCGATGGATCGAACCCATCGCGCCACGGTCGAACTGTCAGTAAACTGCATCCATTTTATCGAGCCACTCCATTCAGAGGTTTTGCATGACAGTCAGTCCATTTGCGGGCAAGCCGGCACCGGCAGAGTTGTTGATCGATATCCCGCGACTGGTGACGGCCTATTACACCGGCCGACCCGACGCCTCGGTTTCGACCCAACGGGTGGCTTTCGGCACCTCCGGTCACCGTGGCAGTTCCTTCGACCTGGGGTTCAACGAATGGCATGTGCTGGCTATCAGCCAAGCGATCTGCTTGTACCGTGAAGCCCAGGGCATCAACGGCCCCTTGTTCCTGGGGATCGATACCCATGCGCTGTCTACCCCGGCAGGCGCCAGCGCGCTGGAGGTATTCGCTGCCAACGGGGTCACCGTGATGATCGCCGAGGCAGATGAATACACGCCCACGCCGGCGATCTCCCACGCCATTCTTTGCTACAACCGTGGGCGCACCACCGGTCTGGCGGACGGCATCGTCATCACCCCGTCCCACAATCCGCCGCAGAGTGGTGGCTACAAGTACAACCCCACCAACGGCGGCCCGGCCGATACCCATATCACCAAATGGATCGAAGCCAAGGCCAACGAGCTGCTGGCAAGCCAGTTGGCCGGCGTTAAGCGCATCAGCTATGAGCAGGCCCTGAAGGCCGACACCACTCACCGTCACGACTACGTCAACACCTACGTGGCGGACCTGATCAATGTCATCGACTTCGATGCCATTCGCGCTGCCGGCTTGCGCCTGGGCGTGGACCCGCTGGGCGGAGCGGGGGTGCGCTACTGGCCCGCCATTGCCGAGCATTACCGCCTGGACCTGGACGTGGTCAACACCCAGGTGGATTCCACCTTCCGCTTCATGACCGTCGACTGGGACGGACAGATCCGCATGGACCCATCCTCCAGCCATGCCATGCAGGGGTTGATTGGCCTCAAAGAGCGTTTCGATGTGGCCTTCGCCTGCGACCCGGACCATGATCGCCACGGCATCGTGACGCCATCCGGCGGCTTGCTGGCGCCGAACAACTATCTGGCGGTGTCCATCGACTACTTGTTCCAGAACCGGCCGCAGTGGCGTGCCGATGCCGCCGTGGGCAAGACGGTGGTCAGCAGCGGTCTGATCGATCGCGTGGCCCAGCGTCTGGGTCGGCGTCTGTATGAAGTGCCGGTAGGCTTCAAGTGGTTTGCCGACGGCTTGTTCGACGGTTCCTTGGGCTTTGGTGGCGAAGAAAGCGCCGGCGCCTCGTTCCTGCGCAAGGACGGCGGTGTGTGGAGTACAGACAAGGACGGCCTGATCCCGGCGTTGCTGGCGGCCGAAATGACCGCGCGCACCGGTCGCGACCCAAGCCAGGCCTACCGTGCCCTGACGGATGAACTGGGTGAGCCGTTCTCCGTGCGCGTCGATGCCAAGGCCAGCCCGCAACAGAAGGCGCTGCTGAGCAAGCTGGCACCGGAGCAGGTTGCATCCACTGAGTTGGCCGGGGAGACCATCCAGAGCATCCTCAGCCATGCACCGGGCAATGACCAGGCCATTGGCGGCCTGAAGGTCATGACTGAAAACGGCTGGTTCGCCGCGCGGCCATCAGGCACTGAAGACATCTACAAGATCTACGCCGAAAGCTTCATCGGTGATGAGCACCTCAAGCAATTGGTGGTCGAGGCGCAGGCATTGGTCGATGGAGCCATTTCCAGTCAGTGACTCAAAACCCATCGCGAGCAGGCTCGCCCCACATTGGCGCTACGGTGCACGCCGGCCTCTGTGGGAGCGAGCCTGCTTAAGGTGGGTCGGGCGACACTGATGGCCATGTGCGACAGCACTTTCACTTCATCGCCTAAATCCATGACTTAAAAGCTTTTGGGTGGAATCCGCTGGCAAATACAGACACCATAGCCGCCATGGTTCTGAACACCGGAGTCCCCCAGCGTGTCGCAACACACTCCCGATCTTCCCCCCGAACTTCTGCCCCTGGCCCAGATGCCTCTGCTCAAGCGCCTGGCCGCGCGTTTTCTGGGTCATGGCCTGACGCGACTTCGAGCCCAGCATCGGGCTTCCTGGCTACACGGCCAGGCCGATGGATTTCGCAGCGGGCATAGCGCCGGTTTTGACTACGGCTATAAGGAAGGCAAGGCCGATGGACTGGAAGAGGGCCGGCAGGTCCTGCTGATCCGAGATTTCCGAAGCACCGAGCACCCGGCACCGAAAGTCGATGAGCTGTTGTTCGATGACTGGCGCCTGCCGTTGACCGCCGAACTCAAGAAGCGCATCAAGGCCGATGTTGCCCGATTGCTTCCCGCTCACGCCCAGCCGAGCGCCGCGCAGTGGAAAATGATCCTGAGCGATACGCCGTCTACCTCGATCGTCGCGGGCGCAGGCGCCGGGAAATCCACAACCCTGGTGCTACGCCTTGTGCTGCTGTCCCATTACCTGGGTTTTGAGTTGGATTCGATGACCGTGGTGACCTTCACGCGGGAATCGCGCAAGGACTTCATTCACAAGCTCATTGAAGTTTTTGCCCTGTGGGGGCGGACAATCAGCCTCAAGGAAGCCCGCGATCTGGTGCGGACCTTCCATTCACGCATCTTGCCCATGGTGCGCAGCCTGCCCGGGTTCGAGCGGCTCCAGGCGTTTGAAACCCTGAGCCATCGCAACGAAACGGCTGATGATGACGCCCAGGGCAATCCCTTTGAGCTGCGCATCAACGATGCTCAGCGCCAACAACTCAATGCCTGCTATCACGGTCTTTATCAACGCGATGAGCGTTTTCGCGAACTGATCAAACCGATGTCCCGACACGCCTTGCAGCTCAGGGAGCTGGAACGCGACCATCCCGATGTGCAGAAACGGGTGGCCGTGACCGAACTGGCCGCCCAGCGCGATGAAGAGTTGTGCGATGCGATCGAAGACCTGTGGTTTCGCGCCGGTGCCTGGCCGATCAAGGGCATCGAGCCAAAGCGTCAGGCCTTCCAGATCAACGGTGCGACGTTTCATTGCCACGGCTACGTTCCAACTCTGGACGCCTGGGTGATGCTGGGTTTCGACCCGCGGGAAGATGCCCGGCTCAGCCGGCCCGGCGCCAAGCTGAGTATCCGCGCAGAGTGGGCGGTAAAGCGTACCCTGTTTCAAGCTTTCTGCTCTAAGCCATTGATATGGATAGATAGTTATGAGGCGTCAAAGCGTGTACTGAGCGTGTTGGCCGGGGATGCCAGCGCAGGCCCTGGGTTCGATTACAAGGTAAAAGGCGAACTGGCTTCGGCACCGTTGCTGGATTGTTTCGTCGCGGCGGCCGGCTTTATCGAGAACCTGGGTCTGGACGTCCCGGACGCCGTGGGCCGGATGTGTTTTGCCCAGGATGACCCGGATCGTTATTTCTTTGAGGCCCTGAGTCGCTACTGGCGAGCATTTGAAGACCACCTGCTGGACCAGTCGCCGCCCGTCATGACCTATAACCGAATGTTCGCGTTGTTCAGTGAGCACTCCCCAGAGAACTTCAAGCTGCTGAGCGATGCGACATTGCGTCCTCTGTCACACCTGATGATCGACGAGTTTCAGGATGTCTCGCCGCAGATTGTTTCCTGGCTTCGCGCCAGCCTGCGGGAAGTGCGCAGCCGCGGCCCTGCCATGCATGTCGGCCGGGGCGCCCAGCGTTCCTCCTTGCTGTGCGTGGGTGATGACTGGCAATCGATCTACGGCTGGCGCGGCAGTTCACCCAGTTATTTCATGGCGTTCAACAAACAGTTTCCTTCACCGGCAAACACCCGGGTCATGCTCACCGATAACTACCGCAGCCACCAGCACATCATTGACGCCGCCGAACACGTGGTGCGTGCGGCTGCGGCGATTCCCGGCAAAAAGGCCAAGGCCAGCGGCACGCCTCGAACCTTGAGCCCGGTCAATGTGTTGGACAGAGACGACGAAGGCTTGGCCAAGCGCCTGGACGAGCACTACCGCAAGGGCGATTCAATCTTGATGCTCTATCGAAAAAGCAGCGATAAGCTATTGATTGAACAGCATATTCAATCAACAGTTAATGTGGATTCTAGCTTGCCGTACCCGGCAAGACGCCTCCGGCAGATGACCTACCATAGCGCCAAGGGGCTTCAGGCCGACGCGGTGTTTTTGCTCGGTGACTGCCAGCACTCCACCAGTTCCCCCTACAAGAATCAGGTCTACCGAATGGCCGGGCTTGGCCAGGAGGGCGATGCCGAGCCGTACGACACGGCACAGAAAGACGAGATTCTGCGCCTGGCCTATGTCGGCATTACCCGGGCGGTGCAGCATTGCTATTGGTATGTCGATGGGCAGGACACCCAAGTTAACAAGGCGCCCAAGGCGTCGGATCGGATAGGGACCGGCAAACCGTTCTTTGTCGATCATCGCCGCGCCCGCAGTTGAGAACTTCGGGGCACGAACAAAACTGTCAGGCAAAAAGAAGCCCACTGCTGTGGGCTTCATTTTTTCAGGAGGCAAATCGTCGCAAGCCAACTGGTGGCACGAAAGCTTCCAGCTCGGCTTCCACCGCTTCGATTATTCGCTCCACGTCAGGGGCGTTCATCACTGTCGCGCAGGGGATGCCCGCAATCGCGATCATAGTCTCGCCGCTGGCACGGTCAAACAGCCGGGCGACCATACTGCCCGGTGCGTCCATGCTGGCCTCGAATCCCATGGGATGAAAATGCCAGCGCATCAACTGGCAGGCGTTGGGAAACGTAACCTTGCTGAAAGATCCTCTATTCATCTGTTGCCCACCTTCTTCATCAAGCGCTTCCGTTTGCTCATAGTCAGGAAGGAAGAGCCATCATGGCTCTACCAGTGAGAACTAAAAATAGCACCTGAAAATGAATGTCATGTGGCTTTTTTCAGGTCGTTTGGCGATTGGTTCACTTTTTTTGATCTGCATCACGACTTATACCGTTTTGATCCTGGCCTCACTTTCTTCGGGCAAGGATGTCATCACACCCATCCAGGGGCTCTGGTTCACGGCATTTCAAGACGACGACCCAAGCCAGTAACATCAAAAACGTGGCAACAGAGAAGGTGAGATGCAAGCCATTTACCACAGCTTCGGGAGCTGCCTGGGCGATACCATTCGTCGGTACAGAGAGCGCAAACACTGCGCCGAGCGCCGATGCACCGGTCAAGAAACCCAGATTACGCGACAGATTGAGCAGCCCTGAGATGACACCACGCTTGCCCGCGGGCACATCCGCCATCACCGCTGTGTTGTTGGCCGTCTGGAACAGCGCATAGCCAAGGGTCGTTACCGCGATAGCGGCGACATAGCCGCCCACACCGAGGGTCGGTGACATCAGCGACAGCATCAGGCAGCCGAGAATCATGATCAGCAGCCCAACGAGTCGCACGGGGCGCACGCCAAAGCGGTCCACCAGGCGCCCGGCAGGCACCCCCGTCAGCGCGGCGACCGACGGTCCCGCCGCCAACGCCAGCCCCACCAGCACCGCCGGCAATCCAAGGGCGACGGACAGGTAGAAGGGCCCCACCAGCAGCGTCGCCATCATGACCGTTGCCACCAGAGCACTGGTCACCAGCCCGGCAACCAGCCGCTGGTCCTCCAGCAACGCCAAGGGGATCAATGGCCACGCGACCCGCCGCTGGGCCAGGACAAACAGGCCGCCACCCAGGATCGCTATCAGCAACAGCGCAATATTCGGCCAGCCGAAGTCACCACGGCCCAACGTCGTGGCGAGGGCATAGGCGCCAAGCGTTATCGCCAATAGCAGCGTACCCAGGGTGTCGAAGCGGGGGCGCGCGACCGATCCCTCCGGTTGCCGAGCCGGCAGTGAACGCCAGGCCAGTCCGAACGCCAGCAGTCCAAGCGGAACGTTAATCAAAAATAGCGCCTGCCAACCGAAACCGCTGATAAGTGCACCACCCAGAGAGGGGCCAAGGGCGGTGCCCACCGCAGATAGGGTGCCCAACAGCCCCATCGCGCTACCGGTCTTTTCCTTGCTAACGGTTTCACCCACCAGGGCCAAAGTCAGCGTCATCATGATCGCCGCTCCAAGGCCCTGTAACGCCCGACCAGCGACCAACAGCCAAAGCGAGGGCGCCATGCCGCAAAGCGCCGACGCGAGGGTGAACAGCACGATCCCGGTCAATAGCAACCTGCCACGCCCGAGCAAATCGCCCAATTTTCCGAGACTGACAATCAGCGTGGTAATCGCCAGTAAATAGGCGAGAACCACCCACTGAACCTGCTGGAAGGAGGCCTCGAACGCATGGGCCAGCGTCGGCAAACCGACCGTCACCACGCTGGCGCCCAAGGAGGCCAGCAAGGTCGACAGTGACAGGCTGGCCAAGGCCCAGCGCGGTGAAAAGACCCGTTGGGTGCCCGTCGCGCTCGACAGGCTGGATTGGGTATTGGCTGGTTTCATCATGTCCTCTGGCTCTGCCGCTCTGAAATGGAGCTGTCAGAACGTTACGCCTGGGCATAACATGGCGGAAGACGCATGGATTGCACTTTATAACTGCATTCAGCGCCACCTATTCCAACCTAGGACTGCGCCATGTCCAAACCCGACCTCAATCTGCTGATTACCCTCGACGTCTTGCTGGCAGAAGGCAGCGTGGCCCGAGCCGCTCGGCGACTGCAACTCAGCCCCTCGGCCATGAGCCGGGCGCTGGCGCGGTTGCGCGAAACCACGGGTGATCCGCTGCTGGTGCGGGCTGGGCGTGGCCTGGTGCCCACACCCCGCGCCTTGGCGTTACGCGAGCAGGTCAGCCAACTGGTGCAGGATGCCCAAGCGGCGCTGCGGCCGTCCCAGGTGCCGGATCTGCGCCGGCTGAGCCGCACCTTCACGCTGCGCACACGGGAAGGGTTTGTTGAAAACTTCGCCATCGATTTGATTGCCCGTATCAGCGAACAGGCGCCCGGTGTACGCCTGCATTTCCTGGACAAGGCCGACAAGGACAGTACGGCGTTGCGAGAGGGCACCGTGGACCTGGAAACGGCCGTCGTGGACAAGGACACCAGCCCGGAGCTACGAACCCAGGCGTTATTCACTGATCGCCTCATTGGCGTGGTGCGCGCGGATCACCCGCTGAGCCAGGCCGAGGTGTGTGCCGCCGGTTATGCAGCGGGCGAGCACATCGGCGTTTCCTTGCGGGGCCTGGACCACAGCGCCCTCGATCAAGCCTTGCGGTCCTTGAACCTGACACGGCAGATCGCGATCACCGTCCCCGGCTTCTCCACTGCGCTGGGCCTTGCCCGGTCCAGTGACCTGATCGCCAGCGTGCCTGAGCGCTATACCACCCGCCTGCGTGCCGGCATGCACAGCTTTGCGCTGCCGTTTGCGGTGCCGACATTCACGATTTCCATGCTTTGGCACCCCCGAATGGATGCTGATCCTGTGCACCGCTGGTTTCGTGGTTGTCTGCGGGAAGTGTGTTCAGGCAAAACCATAGATATCTAGCCGCCATTAATTAGTAGCGTTTCGCTGGCACTTAGTTGCTAGAAGTGCGACGTGATTGGCAAATAGGTGGTTAACCTCATTTAATATTTAAATAGAGTTTTGTCCTACAATCTTTAATGTCGCCGGCGAAATACCTGTACTAACGGGGCGCCGTGTATCTTTTGCCGTTGTTGGAAGGCGTGAGTGTGAAAATGGGGCAAAAAAATTCGCTGGACGTTTGATTTCCAATTGTGTCAGTTTTCTTGCGTCCTCAATTGGGCGAGTGATAGGACGCTCTCGCCAGAGATTGTTCTATCTGACAAAAACTGTTCCATTGCAAACAAGGAAGTGTGTTTATGTCGAAAGTCAAAACCAGCGCTATTGATTCTGCCGAACAAATGCTCTGGGCGCCGCAGTCACTGGCGGCGGCCAGCAGTGCATTCAATCAGATCAATAGTTTCAGCCACCAATACGATCGGGGTGGCAACCTGACCGTCAACGGCAAACCGTCGTACTCGGTGGACGAAGCTGCCACCCAGTTGCTGCGCGACGGTGCGGCTTACCAGGACCGGGACGCCAGCGGCAAGATTGAGTTGACCTACACGTTCCTGACCTCTGCCTCCTCGAGCACCATGAACAAGCACGGCATCAGCGGTTTCAGCCAGTTCAGCGCGCAACAGAAAGGCCAAGCGGTCCTGGCCATGCAGTCCTGGGCGGACGTGGCCAATGTCACGTTCACTGAAAGGGCCAGCGGTGGCGACGGCCACATGACCTTCGGCAACTACAGCAGCGGCCAGGACGGCGCCGCGGCATTTGCCTATCTGCCGGGCACGGGCGCCGGTTATGACGGAACCTCCTGGTACCTGATCAACAGCCGCTACACCCAGAACAAGAATCCGGAACTGAACAATTATGGCCGCCAGACCCTGACCCATGAAATCGGTCACAGCCTGGGCCTGGCGCATCCTGGCGACTATAACGCCGGTGAAGGCAGCCCGACCTACGATGACGCCACCTACGGTCAGGACACCCGTGGCTACAGCCTCATGAGTTACTGGAGTGAAACCAACACCAGCCAGGACTTCAGCAAGGGCGGCGTCGAAGCCTATGCCTCGGGTCCGCTGATGGATGACATTGCGGCCATTCAGAAGCTCTACGGTGCCAACACCAGCACCCGGACCGGCGACTCGACCTACGGCTTCAACTCCAACACCGGTCGCGACTTCTACAGCGCATCCTCGTCTTCGGACAAAGTGGTGTTCTCGGTATGGGACGCCGGTGGCCGCGATACCCTGGATTTTTCAGGCTTCACGCAGAACCAGAAGATCAACCTCAATGGCGCCTCGTTTTCCGACGTTGGCGGCATGGTGGGTAACGTTTCCATCGCTCAAGGGGTGACCATCGAGAATGCCATTGGCGGCTCGGGCAGTGACTTGCTCATCGGCAACTCCGTGGCCAACGAACTCAAGGGCGGCGCCGGCAACGACATCCTCTGGGGCGCGGGCGGTGCCGACAAACTGTGGGGCGGTTCGGGCTCGGACACCTTCGTGTTCGCGGCCAGTTCTGACTCACGACCAGGTGCGGTCGATCAGATCCTCGATTTTGTCAGCGGCCTGGACAAGATCGACCTGACCGGCATCACCCAGGGCGCGGGCCTGCACTTCGTGAATGCGTTCACCGGTGCGGCGGGTGATGCGGTGCTGTCGACATCGGGTGGCAACAGCCTGCTGTCGGTGGACTTCTCCGGGCACGGCGTGGCTGACTTCCTGGTCAGTACCGTCGGCCAGGCGGCTGTCTCGGATATCGTGGCCTGATGTCCCCGATCCCGTGGGAGCGGCCAGCGCTCTTGCGGGATCCTTCAGGATTGAACAGATGTGCAGAAATCCCCAGCCCCAAGGCGTCCAGGCAAGTGCCTGGTTACTCGCTACGCTGATGATGTTTACCGGAGAAGCCGCCATGGCGCGCAGCCTGTTGTTAGCAGAACCTTCCCAGTTGGCCGGTCAGTGGCAGGCTGTTCTGTCGGGGCCGCAGGAGCCTGCGCAAACCCCGCCGTCCAGCATCTGCCTTGTCGAGCTCAGGGCAGATCAAACCCTGGTCGGGCAAACCGCCTGCCTGGGACAGTGGCTGGGCGATGAGCCCGTCCATTGGTTCACCGAGCCAGACGGTCTGTCACTGATTGGCAAACAGAACAGCCGGATTCACTTGCAACTGCGTCAAGAACAACACTATCAAGTCACCTTGAAATCAGGTCAGGTAGTGACACTCGAACGGAGCCCACCCCAAACCATTCCTTAACACGTTAGTACAGTTTGCGAATGCCCCAGGCGCGCCTGTTTAAACAGGCGCGCAGCGCACCGCGGCCCGATGTAAATCATTTAAAGATTGGCAAGTTGAATAACCTGGCAAAGCCAACAGCAAGGATATCTTCATGAACATGACAAGGCGCGCTGCGACGGTGCCGCTGTTTAGAGCGCTGGGCGACTATAAAAATATTCTGATCAGCGTCGGTTGTTTTACCGCACTGATTAATGTCCTGATGTTGGCGCCTTCGATTTATATGCTCCAAGTGTATGACCGGGGCCTGTCATCACAAAACGAAACCACGCTGTGGATGTTGTCGTTGATGGTGGTGGGCTTCTTCATATTTATCGGGCTGCTGGAAATGGTGCGCAGCTTCATTGTCATCCGCATCGGCAGCCAACTGGAAAGGCGCTTGAACCTTCAGGTGTACAAGGCCGCGTTCGAGCGCAACCTGCGCCAGGGCGAGGGCAACGCCGGGCAGTCGCTGGGTGACCTTACCCACATCCGCCAGTTCGTCACCGGACCTGCGCTGTTCGCATTCTTCGACGCCCCGTGGTTTCCCGTGTATTTGCTGGTGATCTACCTGTTCAACGTGTGGCTCGGCGTGTTCGCCAGCGTTGGCACCTTGCTACTCATTGGCTTGGCCTGTCTGAACGAAGCCATGACCAAAAAGCCGTTGGGGCAGGCCAGTGTCTACTCGCAACAGTCCAGCCAACTGGCGACCAGCCACTTGCACAACGCCGAGACCATCCAGGCCATGGGCATGCTCGGCGCGTTGCGCGGGCGCTGGTTTGCCGTGCATTCGCGCTTTCTCGGCCTGCAAAACCAGGCCAGTGATACCGGCGCGGTGCTCAGTTCCCTGAGCAAAACCCTGCGCCTGTGTCTGCAATCGCTGGTGCTGGGGTTGGGCGCGTTGCTGGTGATCAAGGGCGACATGACCGCCGGAATGATGATTGCCGGCTCGATCCTGATGGGTCGGGTGTTGAGCCCCATCGACCAGTTGATCGCCGTGTGGAAGCAGTGGAGCGGGGCCAAACTGGCTTATCGCCGTCTCGATGCGCTGTTGCAGGCTTACCCAGCCCAGGACGAAGCGATGACATTGCCGTCGCCCAAGGGCCAGGTGAGCTTCGAACAGGTCAGCGCCGGCCCGCCGGGGCAGCGCAACGCGACGCTGCATCAGCTCGGTTTCAGCCTGAGCGCCGGGGAAGTGCTCGGGGTGCTGGGGGCGTCGGGGTCCGGCAAATCCACCCTGGCCCGTGTGCTGGTGGGGGTGTGGCCTACGCTCGGAGGCACAGTGCGGCTCGACGGGGCCGACATCCATCGCTGGAATCGCGACCAGCTCGGTCCGCACATCGGTTATCTGCCCCAGGACATTGAGTTGTTCAGCGGCAGCATTGCCGAGAACATTGCCCGTTTCCGCCAGGCCGATCCGCAAAAGGTCGTCGCCGCCGCGCAACAGGCCGGCGTGCATGAACTGATCCTGCGCATGCCGCAAGGCTACGACACCGTGCTGGGAGAGGATGGCAGCGGTTTGTCCGGCGGCCAGAAACAGCGCGTCGCCCTGGCCCGGGCCATGTACGACCAACCGAGCCTGGTGGTGCTCGATGAACCCAATTCCAATCTCGACACGGTCGGTGAAGCGGCACTGGCCGGCGCCATCGCACAGATGAAAGCCCAGGGCACCACGGTCGTGCTGGTGACCCATCGCTCCTCGGCGCTGGCTCAGGCCGACAAGCTGCTGGTGCTCAATGAAGGCCACCTACAAGCGTTCGGTCCAAGTCAGGAGGTGCTGCGGGCATTGTCCGGCCAGCCGCCATCGCAACGCGACAAACCCCAGGCAGCCCCCAACGGACTGAGCATGAGTCGCCAGTATTCGGCTGCCAGCAAACCCAGCGGCGCATGAGCAAGGATCGCGACATGAATCTGCAACACTCTCAAGACCTCGAACATCCCGAGCGCGATGCCCGTTTCTTCACCCGCCTGGGGTGGACACTGGCGCTCATTGGCGCTGGCAGTTTTTTCACCTGGGCCAGCCTGGCGCCGCTGGACCAAGGTATTGCGGTGCAAGGCACCGTGGTGGTGTCCGGCAAGCGCAAGGCCGTGCAATCGATGAGCAGCGGGGTGATCAGCCGGATCCTGGTGCGTGAAGGCGAGGCAGTGAAACAGGGCCAGCCGCTGTTCCGCCTGGACCAGACTCAGACAGCCGCCGATGTGCAAGCACTGCAGGCCCAGTACCGCATGGCCTGGGCTAGCCTGGCACGTTGGCAAAGCGAGCGGGACAACCTCCCACAGGTCAGCTTTCCGGCCGAACTGAGCCACGACCCCGACCCGCGCCTGGCGCTGGTGCTCGAAGGCCAGCGGCAGTTGTTCAGCAGCCGCCGCGAAGCGGTGGCCCGGGAGCGGGCCGCGTTGCGCGCCAATATCGAAGGTGCCACGGCGCAACTGGCGGGCATGCGCCGGGCTCGCAATGACCTCAATGCCCAGGCCCAGTCCCTGCGCCAGCAGCTCAGCAACCTGCAGCCGTTGGCAGACAACGGCTACATCCCGCGCAATCGTCTGCTCGATTATCAACGGCAACTGTCGCAAGTGCAGCAGGAACTGGCGCAGAACACTGGCGAAAGCGGCCGGGTGGAGCAGGGCATCGTCGAGTCCCGCCTCACGCTTGAGCAACACAACGAGGAATACCAGAAGGAGGTGCGCAGTCAGTTGGCCGAAGCGCAGCTCAAGAGCGAAACCCTGCAACAGCAACTCAAGTCTGCCGCGTTCGAGCTGCAACACAGCGAGATCCTCGCCACCGCCGACGGCATTGCCGTGAACCTGGGCGTACACACCGAAGGCGCCGTGGTCCGTCAAGGCGATACCTTGCTGGAAATCGTGCCCCAAGGCACGCGACTGGAAGTGGAAGGGCGCCTGCCGGTCAACCTGATCGACAAGGTGGGCACCCATTTGCCAGTGGACATCCTCTTCACCGCCTTCAACCAGAACCGCACGCCGAGGGTGCCGGGGGAGGTCAGCCTGATTTCCGCCGACCAGATGATCGATGACAAGACCGCCGAACCGTATTACGTCCTGCGCAGCAGCGTCAGCGAAGTGGCGATGGAAAAACTCAACGGACTGGTGATCAAGCCCGGAATGCCGGCGCAAATGTTCGTGCGCACCGGCGAGCGCTCGCTCATGAACTACCTGTTCAAACCGCTGCTCGACCGAGCCGGCTCCGCGTTGACCGAAGAATGAGGATGTTCGGGGGTATGAAGGGACGTTACTGGGTCGCCGCGCTGGCGGCGGTTATCTGCAACAGTGCCTGGGCCATGGGCCCATTCGAGTTCTATGAACAAGCCCTGCGCAATGACCCGGCCTACCTGGGCGCGATCAAGGAGCGCGATGCCGGCCTGGAGAACCGTGCCATTGGCCGCGCCGGGCTGCTGCCGCACCTGGGCTACAGCTACAACAAGGGCCGCAACCAGTCCAAGGTCACCTACCTCAACGACCGCGGCGCCAGCCAGCATGACGACCGCAACTACAGCAGCTATGGCTCCAGCCTGACCCTGCAACAACCGCTGTTGGACTACGAGGCCTACGCCGCCTATCGCAAAGGCGTGGCCCAGGCGCTGTTTGCCGACGAAAACTTTCGTGGCAAGAGCCAGGAATTGCTGGTGCGGGTGTTGAGCGCCTACACCCAGGCGTTGTTCGCCCAGGATCAGATCGACATTGCCCAGGCCAGGAAAAAGGCTTTCGAACAGCAGTTTCATCAGAACGAGCATCTGTTTGCCCAAGGCGAAGGTACGCGCACCGACATCCTTGAAGCCGAGTCGCGCTATGAGTTGGCGATTGCCGAAGAGATCGAGGCCCGCAACGAGCAGGACGCATCCTTGCGCGAACTTGGCTCGTTGATTGGCGTCCCGACCCTGAACATCGGCGACCTGGCGCCCCTGAGCGAAACGTTCCAGACCTTCACCCTGCAACCGGCCAGTTTCCAGACATGGCACGAATTGGCCGTGAGCAACAACCCGACCCTGGCATCCCAGCGCCAGGCCGTGGACGTGGCGCGCTACGAAGTCGAACGCAACCGTGCCGGACACCTGCCCAAGGTCAGCGCCTACGCGACGATGCGCCAGAACGAGTCGGAAAGCGGCAACACCTACAACCAGCGCTACGACACCAACACCATTGGACTTGAGATCAGCGTGCCGCTGTACGCCGGTGGCGGGGTCTCGGCGTCGACCCGTCAGGCCAGTCGCAACATGGAGCGGGCCGAATATGAACTGGACGCCAAAACCCGGGAAACCCTGATCGAGCTGCGCCGACAGTTCAGCGCCTGCCTGTCGGGGGTGAACAAATTGCGGGCATACCGCAAAGCACTCAGCGCCGCCGAGGCGTTGGTGGTATCGACCCGGCAAAGCATCCTCGGCGGCGAACGGGTCAACCTCGATGCCCTGAACGCCGAAGAACAGCTCTACACCACCCGACGCGACCTGGCCCAGGCCCGTTATGACTACCTCATGGCCTGGACAAAGTTGCACTACTACGCCGGCACCTTGGGCGCGCAAGACCTGGCCCAGGTGGATGAGGCATTTGTGGCCCCGGCGCTGACGCAATGACGGGCAGTGCCCAAGAACTTCGCCTGTATCGACAACCTTTCCAACAACAAAAAAAGAGGTCATCACGATGGGTATCTACGACTATAAAAACCTCGGCACCACCGAGTCCAAGGCGCTGGTCAGCGATGCAATGGCGATCATGCTGTATTCCTACCACAATCTGGACCACGGCTTTGCCGCCGGCTACCAGCAGAACGGCTTCGGCGCGGGACTGCCCGCCACGCTGGTGACGGCGCTGCTGGGCAGCACCGATTCGCAAGGGGTGATCCCCGGCGTGCCGTGGAATCCCGACTCGGAGCAGCTCGCCCTGGAGGCGGTGCAGAAGGCCGGCTGGACCCCGATCAGTGCATCGCAACTGGGCTACACCGGCAAGGTGGATGAGCGTGGAACGTTTTTTGGTGAGAAGGCCGGCTACACCACCGCGCAGGTGGAAATTCTCGGCAAGTACGACGCCGATGGGCAGCTGACGCAAATCGGGGTGTCGTTTCGTGGCACCAGCGGCCCACGGGAGACGCTGATCAGCGACTCCATTGGTGACGTCATCAGCGATCTGATGGCGGCTTTCGGCCCCCAGGACTACGCGAAAAACTACGTCGGCCAGGCTTTTGGCAACTTGCTCGGGGACGTCGCGGCGTTCGCCCAGGCCCACGGCCTGACGGGCCAGGACGTGCTGGTCAGTGGCCACAGCCTCGGTGGGCTGGCGGTCAACAGCCTGGCGGACTTGAGCACCAGCCAATGGTCGGGGTTCTACAGCAGCGCCAATTACATCGCCTATGCCTCGCCAACCCAAAGCAGCACCGACAAAGTGCTGAACATCGGTTATGAAAACGACCCGGTGTTCCGGGCGCTGGACGGCTCCACGTTCACCCCTGCGTCGGTGGGCGTGCATGATGCTCCGCAGGAGTCAGCCACCAACAACATCGTCAGCTTCAACGACCACTATGCCTCGGCGGCCTGGAACGTGTTGCCGTTTTCCATCCTCAACATTCCCACCTGGATATCCCACCTGCCCACCGGTTACGGCGATGGCATGGGCCGGATCCTCGATTCGGCGTTCTACGACCTCACCGAGAAAGACTCCACTATCATCGTCGCCAACCTGTCGGATCCCGCACGCAGCAATACGTGGGTCCAGGACCTCAATCGCAACGCTGAAACCCACACCGGCAGCACGTTCATCATCGGCAGCGAGCGTGATGACCTGATCCAGGGCGGGCAGGGCAATGACTATCTGGAGGGGCGCGCCGGCAACGACACCTTTCGCGACGAGGGTGGGTACAACGTGATATTGGGCGGGCAGGGCAGCAACACCCTGCTGCTGCAGTCCTCGGTGAAAGATGCAAGCTTCGTCCAGGACGGCGCCGGGACCTTGTACGTGCGCGATGCCCAGGGTGCAATCAGCATGACCCGAGACATCGACACGCTCGTCAGCAAAGAGCCCGGTTTGTTCTGGGGCCTGCTCAAAGACGAGGTGAGCCACAGTGTCACGGCCAACGGCTTGGTGGCGGGGGGCAAGCTGACGGCGTATGCATCGTCGACCGCAGGCACCTCGGCAGACGACACCTTGACCGCGCGATCATCGGGGGACTGGCTGTTCGGCCATGACGGCAACGACGTGCTGTTGGGCGGTACGGGTAACGACACCTTTGTCGGCGGTTCGGGCAATGACTGGCTGCAATCGGGCGGCGGATCTGACACGTTCGTTTTCAATGGCGCGTTCGGCCATGACCAGATCAGCGGTTATGATGCCGGCGACACACTGGTGTTCCTTGGCGTGCAGGGCGCCGGGGAAGGTTTCGACTACCGCCAGCACCTGTCTCAGGTCGGCAGTGACACGCTGCTTGAGGTCGGTGACAGTTCCGTGACCCTGGTGGGGGTCAATCCGGGCCAGGTAGGAGGCGAATTTGTGTTCGCCTGATCCAAGGTTGTTTTGAGTACGTGGTGCCGAGGGGATGCGTGTGTCCCCTCGGCACAAGAGGGAGTGAAGCAGTGAGCAGTAAACAAGCCTCAATCATCGGCCTGATGTGGGGACTGGCCTCGGCTGGCGCCTTGGCCGAATTGCCGGATCAATCGATTCTGACCCGCTACGGCGTCACCTCGGAGCAATTGCCCGCCGCCCAGGCAGGCGCCCCTGTCGAGGCGACGTCGCCCCGACCGCGCTTCGACGTGCAGGCAGAAAAGCCCTGGGTATCGGTGAGTCTCGGGGAAGTGAACAAACCGGCCACGACCGGAAACATCAGCATCGATCACGCCATTGAACAGGAATACAACCGCTGCCTGCGATTGAGGGAGCAGATGATGCGGCGAAAAGGTGGGCTGATCAGTTGCCAAGAGGGTAGTCCGACACCCGGGATGGACATCGGATTCAGCCGATGACATGAGATCAGGCCCTCTCCGAGGGAGAGGGCCTCAATAAACTCAGTCTTCCTTGCGTACTGTCGCCACTTCATCGGCGCGAACCCGCACTTTCTTGCCGGAAATGTCTTCGAACTCGTAGAAGCCGTCGGCGGTACGGGTGTTAGGGGCATCCTTGGTCAAATACTGGGTACCGTTCTGCAGGGTCACCACCGTGGGTGACGAGCAGCCGGCCAGAGCCAGGAGCGCAGCGGCGACCAGGGGCAGACCCAGAATCCTGATGTTCATATCCGTAACCTCTCAATCAAAAAGACGCCGTTCAGTTGATTAGACCGCGCCATCACTGTAGTTAACCGCCATTGGTCTCGCTTGCCGTAGGAAAGTTCATCGCCGACTGCAGGATTTCCCTCCTGAATGCGGGCGACCGCTCATCTTTTGCAGTTGCCTGGGCCCGCCGCAGCTGATATCTGTACGCATAACCAGTATTCCAGCAGGCATGGCACCTCTTTCCGTGACAAATAACCCCCTCGACGACCCTTTCTACTACCTGAACAACTTTCAGCAGGTGCTCGCCTGGTTGGCAACGCGCTATGCCGATGTGCTCAGCCCTGAGGAGCAACGCTTCATCGACGAGTTCGCCAGCTTGCCCCGTGCATCCCAGGGATTGCTGGTGCGCATGGTGATGCGCAAGGGGCTGCATTTTCGCCAGAGCAAGCTGCATTACCCTGAGATCGGTGATACCGGCAGCGCCATCGAGCCGTTGCTGGCGCGGGGCTGGGTCGAGGATCAAGCGCCTCTTGGCCTTGGCGAGCTGTTCGAGGTGCTGCTCAAACAGGAAATCATCCTGTGCCTGGGTCACCTGATCGAACACCCCAAGGCGACAAAGGGCCAGTGGCTGGAGTCCTTGCAGGATCATTTCAATCAACCACAGCCTTTTCGCAGCTGGTGCCCGTTGCTGGAAGACCGACTCTTCAGCCTGACGATCATGAACCTCTGCGATCGGTTGCGGTTGCTGTTTTTCGGCAATCTCTATCAGGACTGGTCGGAGTTCGTGCTGGCGGACCTGGGCATCTTCACCTATGAAACCGTCGAGTTCAGTGCCCAATCCCGTGGCCTGCGCAGCCGCCAAGATGTGGATGCCTGCCTCTTCCTGCACGAATGTCAGCAGCGTTTCGAAGCCGGCGAGCCTCTTGAAGAGATCGTTGCCCAAGCCCATGCCCTGAGCCTGGACAATCCGTGGCTGGAGCGACGCCGAGGCAAGTTGCTGTTCCAGATCGGCCAGCACGCTGAGCGTATCGGCGATTTCACCCTGGCCTTGCGCATTTATCAGGATTGCAACTACCCCGGCGCACGGCTGCGGATGATTCGGGTGCTGGAGCGCATCGGCGAGTACGCCCAGGCCCTTGAATGGGGTGAAGCGGCCGCACAATCGCCGCAAAGCGCCGCCGAAACCCAGGCACTGCTCAGGATCCTGCCCCGGCTGCGCCGCAAGCTGGGCGGGCCGCCGGTGCCGCGGCCCCTGGCGCGCAAGGTCGAGCGGCTGGACCTGCACCTGCCTCGTGTCGATCCGGCCTTGTCGGTGGAGTATCACGTGCAGGCCCATCTGCACGATGAAACCGCGCCGGTGCACTACGTGGAGAACAGCCTGATCAATTCGCTATTTGGCCTGCTGTGCTGGCCGGTGATTTTTGCGCCGTTGCCGGGGGCGTTTTTCCACCCGTTCCAGCGCGGGCCGGTGGACCTGCTCAACGAAGACTTTCACCACCGACGTGCCGAGCTGTTCGCGGCCTGTTTCGCGCAGCTCGACGATGGCCGCTACCGGGACACCATCGTCCGTCGTTACACCGAAAAATGGGGCGTGCAGTCGCCTTTCGTGTTCTGGGGCGCGCTGTCCGAAGAGTTGCTCCATCAGGCCCTCGACTGCCTGCCTGCCGAACACCTCAAGCACTGGTTCAGCCGCCTGCTGCTGGATATCAAGGCCAACCGCGCCGGCATGCCGGACCTGATCCAGTTCTGGCCGCAGCACAAGACCTACCGCATGATCGAAGTCAAAGGCCCCGGCGACCGCCTGCAAGACAATCAACTGCGCTGGCTGGAGTTCTGTCACGAACACCAGATGCCCGTTGCCGTCTGCTATGTGCAGTGGGTGGAGCAGGGCGCATGACCCAGGAACCTGGCTACAGCATCGCCGTTCGGGCACTGTGCGAGTTCACCGCCAAGACCGGCGACCTGGACCTGCGCTTCACGCCGTCACCCACGGCCATGGAAGGGATCGTCGGCCATCGCACCGTGGCCTCGCGGCGTAGCGAGGGTTACCAGGCCGAAGTGAGCCTGGAGGGCCGCTACCAGACGCTGAAGATCAAAGGCCGGGCGGATGGCTACGACCCGGCCTGCAACCGCATCGAAGAAGTGAAGACCTACCGGGGCGACCTGGACAAGCAACCGGCCAATCATCGCCAGTTGCATTGGGCCCAGGCGAAAATCTACGGCTGGTTGATGTGCCAGAAGTTGCAACTGCCGCGGATCGACGTGGCGCTGGTCTACTTCGACATCGTCAGCGAAAAGGAAACTTGCCTCACGCAAAGCTTTGAAGCGGCGCAGCTTGAGGTTTTCTTTGAACAACAGTGCGCGCTGTTCCTCGCCTGGGCCGAACAGGAGATGGCTCACCGACAGGCGCGCAACCTCGGCGCTCAGACGCTGGCATTTCCTCACGCCGGCTTTAGGACCGGGCAACGCCACCTGGCTGAGTCGGTGTTCAAGGCCATCAGCACCGGCCGCTGCCTGATGGCCCAGGCGCCCACCGGCATTGGCAAAACCGTTGGCACCTTGTTTCCGATGCTCAAGGCACTGGCGCCACAGCGACTGGACAAGGTGTTCTTCCTCACGGCCAAGACCCCAGGGCGCAAACTGGCGCTGGATGCGGCCCGAGTGATTACCCAAAGCGCGCCCTCGATGCCGTTGCGGGTGCTGGAGATGATCGCTCGGGACAAAGCCTGCGAGCACCCGGACAAGGCCTGCCATGGCGAAGCCTGCCCGTTGGCCCGCGGGTTCTACGATCGGCTGCCGCACGCCCGTGCGGCGGCGAGCCAGATCACGCTGCTCGATCAGGCGGCGTTGCGCGATATTGCTCTGGCCCATGATATCTGCCCGTACTACCTGAGCCAGGAAATGGCCCGCTGGGCAGACGTGGTGGTCGCTGACTACAACTATTACTTTGACTTCAGCGCCTTGCTCTTTGGTCTGGCCCAGGCCAATGGCTGGACCGTCGCGACCCTGGTGGACGAAGCCCACAATCTGGTGGAGCGAGGGCGGCAGATGTACAGCGCGACCCTCGATCAGTCCGCTTTGGCGGCAGTGCGCAAAACCGCGCCCGAGACGTTGAAGAAGGCCTTGCAGCGGGTCAATCGCCAGTGGAACGCGTTGCATGAGCCCCAGGTTGCGGTCTATCAGGCGTATGAAAAACCACCGGAGAAACTGCTCCAGGCCCTGTCGCTGTGCACCACGGCTATCAGCGATTACCTCAATGACCATCCCCAGGGCCTGGACAGCGCTTTACAGGCGTTCTACTTCGATGCCTTGCAGTTTGCCCGGGTGGCGGAGTCCTTTGACGAGCACTTTTTGTTCGACATACACAAGCGTGAATACGGCCGCCAGCGAAGCGCATCGACCCTGTGCCTGCGCAATGTAGTGCCGGCCGCCTTCCTGCGACCCAGGCTGACGGCGGCCCGCAGCAGCGTGCTGTTTTCCGCCACCCTGAGTCCGCGGCATTATTATGCTGACCTGTTGGGCACCCCGACGGACACGGTCTGGATCGACGTGGAGTCGCCATTCCAGGCGCAACAGCTTGATGTACAGGTTGTCAGCCGGATCTCCACCCGCTTTGCCCACCGCCAGGCGTCCCTGGAACCTATCGTCGCGTTGATGGCCCGCCAGTTCAGCGAGCGCCCGGGCAATTACCTGGCCTTCTTCAGCAGTTTTGACTACTTGCAGCAAGTGGCCGGACTGTTTGCCGAGCGCCATCCGCAGATTGCCACCTGGTCGCAATCACGCGGCATGGGCGAAGCACCCCGGCAGGCGTTCCTTGAACGATTCATGGAACACAGCCAGGGGATTGGGTTTGCGGTGTTGGGCGGTGCATTCGGGGAGGGCATCGATTTACCGGGTTCGCGCCTGATCGGGGCGTTCATCGCGACCCTGGGGCTGGCGCAGTTCAACCCGGTCAACGAGCAGATGAAGCTGCGCATGGCGGCTATTTTCGGCGATGGCTACGACTACACTTACCTGTATCCCGGCCTGCAAAAAGTGGTGCAGGCTGCGGGGCGTGTCATTCGTACACAGCAGGATCGTGGGATGGTGATGTTGATCGACGATCGATTTGCTGAGGCGAGGGTGCAGCACTTGTTGCCGCGTTGGTGGTCAGTTAGTCAAGAGCAGCACAACTGCTGTGGGAGTGAGCTTGCTCCCACACAGGATCTGTGGTGAATCTCATATCGCGACCAAGCTGCTGATTCCCACGGATTTAATCACTATTTCCGATGCCGCACTTGCTCCATACTTCGCAAAAAATCCTTCTGGATGCCTTGGCCAAAAAAATGCTCGAAGACGCCCCCAAGACCGCACTCATCAATCAGGAACAGCGTTTTCGCCTGCTCATCGACGCCGTGGTCGACTACGCCATCTACATGACCGACCCCTCCGGCATCATCACCAGTTGGAACTCCGGTGCCAGGCGTTTCAAAGGCTATGAAGAATCCGAGATCCTAGGCCAGCACTTCTCACGCTTCTACACTGACCAGGATCGCGCCGACGGTCTTCCGCAACGGGCGCTGGACACGGCCCTGCGCGAGGGGCGTTTCGAAGGCGAGGGCTGGCGGGTGCGCAAGGACGGAACGTTGTTCTGGTCCCATGTCGTCATTGATCCGATCATCGATAGCCAGAGCGGCGACTTGCTTGGCTTTGCCAAGATCACCCGGGACCTGACCGATCGCAAGATGGCCGAGGAAACCCTCAAGCAAAGCGAACAGCAGTTTCGCCTGTTGGTGCAAAGCGTCACCGATTACGCCATCTACATGCTCGATCCAGACGGCCAGGTGACCAACTGGAACCTGGGCGCGCAACGGATCAAGGGCTATCTTCCGGCGGAAGCCATCGGCCGGCATTTTTCGATGTTCTATACCCCTGAGGACCGTGACGCCGGTGAGCCTCAACGGGCCTTGAGCATCGCCGCCAGTGAAGGGCGCTTTGAAAAAAGGGGCTGGCGGTTACGCAAGGATGGCACCCGGTTCATGGCTCATGTGGTCATTGACGCGATCCGCAACGACACGGGGACGCTACTGGGTTTTGCCAAGATCACCCGCGACATCACCGATGCCACCCGTGCGCAGCAAGCCTTGGAACAGGCTCGCGAGGCGCTGTTCCAGTCACAGAAACTGCAAGCCATCGGCCAGCTCACCGGAGGCATCGCCCATGACTTCAATAACCTGCTGACGGTGATCCTCGGCAACCTGGAAATTGTGCGCAAGCGCATGCCCAGCGATCCGAAACTCATCCAACTGCTGGATAACGCCACCCAGGGCGCGCTGCGCGGTGTCTCGCTGACGCAACGGATGCTCGCGTTCGCCCGCAGACAGAAACTGTCCTCCGAATCGGTCGAGCTGTCGGCACTGGTGCAGGGCATCAGTGGTTTGTTGCAAAGCTCCATCGGCCCTTCGATACACATTCAGACCGACTTTGCCCAGGCGCTTTCGCCGGTGTTGGCCGATGTCAACCAACTGGAACTGGCCATCCTGAACCTGGCGACCAACGCTCGGGATGCCATGCCGCAGGGGGGGCGGATCCTGATCTCGGCCCAGGAACGCTCCGACACCGAGGCCGGCAAGGACGCGCCGATGGCACCAGGGCGATACATTTGCCTGTCCATCACCGACGAGGGCGAGGGCATGGACGAGGCGACGCTGGCTTCGGCCGTGGACCCGTTTTTCACCACCAAAGGGGTAGGCAAGGGCACTGGCCTGGGCCTGTCCATGGTGCATGGCTTGGCCGAGCAATTGGGTGGCCGCCTGATACTCAAGAGCCGCAAAGGCGAGGGCACTACCGCTGAGCTGTGGTTGCCGATAGCCGACAACTCCGCGCCAGACAAAGTGCCGGCCCAGGCCACGACAACACCGTCGGTGAACGAGCTACGGGTGTTGGTCGTGGACGATGACAGCCTGGTACTGACCAGCACCCGGCTGCTGATCGAAGACCTGGGCCACCGCGTGCTTTGCGCCCCATCGGCGGCTCAGGCGCTACAGATGTATGAGCTCAATCCGGACATCGACCTGGTGATCACCGACATGGCCATGCCGCAGATGGATGGTGCGCAATTGGCGAAACTGTTGCGTGATCGTCATCCGACCTTGCCCATCATCCTGGCCACCGGCTACGCCGAACGCCTGGAAGGGTTCGCCACGCAACTGCCGCGCCTGACCAAGCCGTTCAAGCAGATTGACCTGGTGCAGGTCATTGGGCAGGCGATGAAGTAACTCCAGGCATGGCGCTGCCACAGGTTCATTCAGTATTTTTCCTGAACCCTCGCAAGTTCATCGCACACAGGCAGAACTGCAGCACGATCAACGCATAGGCGTCTGAATGCAGCCCCCAGATGACCCATAGAATATTGCTCGCGATAAAACAACTGAACCCGGCCACCCGCCGTCGGGGCTGACGTGAGCCGATCAGCCAGGCGGCCAGCACCGTCACCACCATCGCCGGCCATTGCACCCATCCAAGATAATCCACAGAGCCCTCCTCAAGCTTTCGGTGATCTAGAGACCGTGACGATCACTGAGCGTTTCGTTGAGCCCGGGTCGCACCTCTGGTCCGGTGGTCGGAACTTGCCTGTCCCTCATTTCTTCTAACAAGTCCCAAACCCACACCCGAGGCGCAGCCTGCGCAATGCCCAGAATACTCACCAGCCATACCCCGGATGAAGAACTGACGGAACACAATGCCAAGCTGTTCGGCTCGCCCAAGGAACGCCTGGATTTCTATCGTCGGGAGATCCAGTACGAAACCAGCATCCTGGCCAATCGAACCGATGCGTACCTGGCCGCCCAGTCCTTCCTGGTGATCGCCTTTGCCTCATGCATGGCCAACCTGAACCCGGAGTGGGGCAAGTTGTTCACATTGATCGTCCCGCCGTTCCTGGCTCTGCTGGGCTTCCTGAGCTCGCTCAACGCCTGGCCAGGAATTCGCGCGGCTTACGAGATCATCGACCATTGGCATTTCAAGCAAAGCGAGTTGCTGCGCGCAGAGCCGTTGATGGGACTGGCCTACGACGAATCCCCGCTGTTCAGCAAACAGGAATCGACTCACAAGGGCTATCGCAAGTCGTTGCTGTTTTCGGTGCGTACGCCATGGATCTTTGCCGCGTTCTGGGTCTTGCTGGGGGCATACTCGGTTTATATCCAGGTGAGTGATCCAGGGGGCTGAAGCCTTAGCTCGATTTTTTGTGGCGCTCATACCAGGCCAGTATGGGTTGGGTACTCAAGCCATGGACCAAAATGCTCAGGGCCACCACCGACAGCGTGATATTGATGCACAACTGGACCATCTCTGGCTGTAAATCATGGTTCACCGCATAGAACAGATAAAACAGACTGCCGATGCCACGTATGCCGAACCAGCCAATCAGCAACCGTTGTGGCGTGTCCAGCAGCCGTCCCCAAGGCATCACCAGCAAGCTCAACGGGCGAATCACGGCAAACAGCAGACCACCGATGACCAAGGCCCGCCAGTCCCAATGAGTGGCAAGCGCCACCCCCAACAGCGTCACCAGAAACACTTCCATGGAACGCTCCACCAGACTGCCGAAGGCGAGCATGTCGCTCATCATGACCCCCGCAGCCACCTGACCCTCTTCCAGAGTCTCGGCGTCACCCCGGACCGCATCGCGGGGGGTGGTCGCTTCGTGTCCCACCACCGGTTGCACCAGGTGTTCTGCCGGGAGTGAGTGTTCATCCGTCGATTGCACCTCGGCCTGGCGCAGGCCCAGGCCAGCGGCAAACACCGAAAGAAAGCCATAACCCTGGAGGGCTTCGGCCACGACGTAGGCCAGGGCAATCAGCGCCAGGGCCAGGTAATCGTTGGGCGAGAGGGTGCTGTCGGCGTTCTTGATGCGCATCGACAGGGTCAACCAGCCGATACCGCGGCCCATCCAGTAACCGGTGAGCAAACCGACCGGCACTGCCCACAGCACATCCTGCAGCATCCAGTCACCGAGAAAGCCAAGGTCGTCCTCGCGCAGCAACAACAAGCCCAGAATCACAAAGGGGAAGGCCGTGCCGTCGTTCAAGCCGGCTTCCCCCGACAGGCCAAACCGTACCTGGTCATCATCCCGGGCATCGTTGACCTGCACCAACGCCGCGAGCACCGGATCGGTTGGCGCGAGGATTGCGCCAATCAACAACGACACGCCCCAACCGAGACCAAACAGGTAATGCAGGGTCAAGGTCAGGCCCGCGATGGTCAGGATCATCACCGGGCCGGCCAGTGTGTAGGCCACGCGCCAACTTCGGTCCTTGAGGGGCAAACGTAACTTGAGGCCGCTGACGAACAGCGAAAACACTACCGCGACTTCAGTGAGGTGCTCCATCCAGGCTGAGGCGTCGGCAATGTCCAGCCTCAACAACTCCAAGCCCGCCGGCCCGATGGCAACGCCCAAACCCAGGCATATCGCCGAGGTGGTTACCGGCATCCAGCGCAGGTAGGAGGACGTCAGGGCCAAGGTCAGCAATACGGCGCCGAGCACCGCTACCCATACTGTGAAAATCATTGCTGCTCCTTGGATAGCTCGTAGGCATAGCTCGCAGGCACAGCCCCGAGTGAAACAGACACCGTCAAGCCAGTATCCGGCTCCTGTCGTTCATTCGAGGGTCTGAGCCAAGCGCCGGTTCCGTCAAAGCGATACGGCTCCGTTTATCCGGAGGACTTTCATCTGAAGGGAATTTTTCGTCATTCCCGGCGCTCTGCCAAAGTAGAGACGTGTTGATTCAGCGTCCTGCCGAGAACCCAAGAGGCCCTTATGACTGCGCTGACACCCCTCCAATCCCGGCCTGCCACCGTGCATTCATTCATGGATGCCGGGAGCGTGCGCCAATGCTATGAACGGCTGCTCCATGGCCCTGACGATGCTGACAAGCAAGCCGTCGCCCAGGCCTTCCTTCAGCAATGCGTGGGGCAGGCCGCGGCACTGCCCCTGGAGCTGCCCGACACCCCCACGGCTCTGCAAACCTGGGTCGAGCAACACAGTGCCGGTGTAGCCCGCCAGTACGCCGAGTATCTGGAGCGGCGCAAAAACGCCGGTCCACGAGAGTTTTTCACTTGCAAGGCCCACGCCTTGTATTTCCTGCAGGCAGTGGCGCCCACCAAACTGGTGGACGGCGCGTGGCTGTATGGCGTGCTCAAGCATTGGCACGACCACCGTTTCGAAGGGCTGCTGAGCACTTATCTGGAAGAGTTGGGCGACGGCAATCCCTCGCAAAACCATGTGGTGATATACCGCAAGCTGCTCGCCGAACACGACCTGTCGGACGCGCCGGACATTGAAGACGAGCGCTACCTGCAAGGTGCCGTGCAATTGGCCCTGGGCTATGGCGGCGATGAATACCTGCCTGAAGTGATCGGCTACAACCTGGGTTACGAACAACTGCCCCTGCACCTGTTGATCAGCGCTTATGAGCTGACTGAGCTGGACATCGACCCTTATTACTTCACCCTCCACGTGACGATTGACAACGCGAGCACCGGTCATGCCCACAAGGCCATCCAGTCGCTGCTGCAACTGATGCCGATGGAGGCGGATCGCGAAGCGTTCTGGCACCGGGTCACCCTGGGTTATCGCCTCAATGATCTGGGCCAAGGCAGCCGAACCATCATCGAGTCATTCGACCTGTATCGCGAAGTGCTGGACATGCTCGAACGCAAACGTCCGTTCGGCCAACACATGCATTCCGATTACTGCAAGTTCGAAGGCAAGACCGTCAATCAATGGCTGGCAGCGCCTGGACAGCTGGAAGGCTTCCTGACGGCGCTGCAAAACAAGGGCTGGATCAAACGTCATGAAGATCCGCAGAACAGCCGGTTCTGGACGCTGATCGAAGGGGCAGGCGCGGCCATGTTCGGGGTGTTCAGCCCCTATGAAAAACAGTTGCTGCACGACTGGATCGCCGGTGACTGGACGCAGGAGGGCGCCAAGAAAAGCCCGCGCCGCGCCCACGGTGCAGCGTGCGAGCCGCAGATGCCGATCGAGGACCCCGATGTACAGAGCCTGCAACAGACCCTGCGAGGCCAGACGCCCGATGCGCAGATGCAGACCCTGATGCCGTGGCTCTCGGCGCGCTGCCACAGCCATCCGGCCGGACTGCTGGCGACTCGTCGCTTCATCGAACTCAAATCCGCGCTGCGCTAGGAGCCCGCATGAATCAGGAAGAACGCCTATCCGAAACTGACCTGGCGCTATTGCAATTGGGCCGACGCCTGCAAGCCGACGGCTATCGCTTCATTACCCCGACACCCCTGACCCACGAACGCGTCAACCAACGACCTAGCAATGAACGCTCCAGAACCCTGAGGGATGTGTTCGGCTGGTCGCGCCCGTTTGCCCCGGGGCTGATCAGCGCCGATGAGCAGCGCCAGTTGCAGGAAGCCGAGGTGCTGCAAGCGCGCGACGGCCTGTTGCATAGCCGCGTGCGCTGGTCGAGCCTGGACGGCCTGCTGTTCGCTCATTCGCAATTTCCCACCCAAGCCAACGACGCGGTGTTTTTCGGCCCCGACAGCTATCGTTTCGCCCAACTGATCCATACTTATCTGCAACAGAACTTCACGGCAATACATCGGGCCGTGGACATCGGCTGTGGCGCCGGTGTCGGGGCGCTGGTCATTGCCCGCGCCCGGCGCGAGGCACAGGTGCTGGCCGTGGATATCAATCCGATGGCCCTGCGCCTGAGCGCGGTCAACGCGGCGCTGGCCGAGGTGTCCAACGTCGAGATCGCCCGCAGCGATGTACTCCAGGATGTGGAGGGCGACTTCGACCTGATCGTCGCCAATCCGCCGTACATGGCCGACCCCAGCGAACGGGCCTACCGCCATGGCGGTGGCGCACTGGGCGCCGGGCTGTCGCTGCGCATTGTCGAACAGGCCCTGCCACGGCTCACGCCCGGTGGCTCGCTGGTGCTCTACACCGGCGTGGCGATGGTCGATGGGCGTGATCCGTTTCTCGAGGCGCTTGAGCCTTGGCGCGACTCGCCGGACTTCGGCTGGACTTACAAGGAATTGGACCCGGACGTGTTTGGTGAAGAACTGCTCACCCCGGGTTACCAGGACGTAGAAAGGATCGCCGTGGTGGCGTTGGTTGTAACCCGCATCGGCGCGGGTATCGGAGGGACTATCGATGAACAGGCGACTGAAGTTCGGCATTGAAGAGGAGTATTTCATCACCGATCTGCAAACCCGTTGTATGCCGGATCAACCCTCAGCAGAGGTTGTCACGGCGTGCCAGGCGCTACTGGGCAAGCATTTCGCCCATGAAATGTTCCAGTGTCAGATCGAGATGGCGTCGCCTATTTTCCGCAACTTGCCCGAGGCGGCCGATTACCTGGCCCAGGTCCGCACAGGCCTGACCCAGCGCCTGGCCGCCCATGGCCTGGGCCTGCTCAGCGCCGGCTCGCATCCCATGGCGACCCAGGGTCTGCAGCCCACCGACGAACTGCACTTTCAGCAGCTGTTCGACGATTACCAGCGGGTGGCCAGACGGAGCGTGCTTTCGGGCCTGCATGTGCACGTGGAGGTGCCGGCCCATAAGGACCGTGTCCGGGTCATGAACGAGGTGCTGCCCTGGCTGCCGATGTTCCTGGCGCTGAGTGCTTCGTCGCCGTTCTGGAACGGCGCCTACAGCGGGTTCAGCAGCTACCGTCAGGTCGCTTGCGATGAATGGCCGCGCATGGGCGTGCCGGAGTTCTTCGAGGATGAGTCGGCGTTTGCCGGCTACGTGGACATGCTCATGCGCACCGGATCCATTCGCCAGCCCAGCGATTGCTGGTGGGTGATGCGGCCTTCGTCGCGTTATCCCACGCTGGAGCTGCGAATATGCGATGCCTGTCCGCGTGTTGAGGATGTCCTGTGCCTGGTCTCGCTGTTTCGGGTGATGGTGGCCCATGCTATTGCACTACCCAAACCCGGCGCGCACTTCAGCCTGACCTCCCACTGGATCCTCAAGGAAAATCGCTGGCGGGCCAAGCGTCATGGAATCCTGGCCGAGTTCATCCTGGAGGGGCAGGAGCAGCCGATGATGATCGGTGAGTGGATCACGCTGGCGGAGCAGACCTTCGGCGAGACTGCCGCCGCACTGGGCGTTGAGGATGTGTTCAAGCAGGCACGTCGTATCGTCCAGGAAGGCACCAGTTCCGATCGGCAAATCGTGCTGTACGAACAAGGGCTGCTGCTGGGCGACTCCACCGAGCACGCCTTGAGCAGGGTGGTTGATCAGTTGTTGGCGGAAACCGCCGGGATGCCCGTGGCCGACCCGTCACTGTTGCAAGTGGCAGGTGGTCCATGAGCAGCAAGACCCTGGAGGATTACAACCGGATGCGTGACTTCGCCGCCACCCCGGAGCCGGCGGCCAAGCGTTCACGCAAATCGGCGAAAACCGCCCATGCCTTGCAGTTCTGCATTCAGAAGCACGACGCTTCACGGCTGCATTATGACTTCCGGCTGGAGCTGGACGGTGCGCTCAAGAGTTGGGCGGTGCCCAAGGGGCCGTCCCTGGACCCCAAGGTCAAGCGCCTGGCGGTGCATGTCGAAGACCATCCGCTGGATTACGCGACCTTCGAAGGCAGCATTCCCGAAGGCCATTATGGCGCTGGCGACGTCATTGTCTGGGACCGCGGCGTGTGGATTCCCCAGGGCGATGCCCATGAGGCCTATGAAAAAGGCCGGCTCAAGTTCGAGCTGCAAGGGGAAAAACTCAGTGGCCTGTGGAACCTGGTACGCACCCACATGCCCGGCAAGCAGGAGCAGTGGTTCCTGATCAAGCACCAGGACGCAGCGGCACGTCCCGAAAGCGAGTACGACGTGGTCCAGGCCGAGCCGGACAGCGTGCTCAGCGAGCGCACCCTTGTACCCAAACGCCGTGGCAAGGCTGCCGCCCAGGTCAAGGCAGTGCAGCAACCGAAAAAAGCCACCACGCCCAAACCGTCCAGAAAAACTTCGACCACGACCCTCAGCGGCGCGGTGGCCGGGGCGATTCCCAAGACGCTCAAACCGGAATTGGCCACGTTGGTAGAGCGCGCGCCTGAAGGCGAATGGCTCTATGAAATCAAGTTCGACGGTTACCGCGTCATGGCCCGCATTGAAAACGACGATGTCAGGCTGATCACCCGCAATGGCCATGACTGGACCCACAAGCTGCCCAAGCAGGCCGAAGCGCTGGCCGGATTAGGGCTGGAGTCCGCCTGGCTGGACGGTGAAATGGTGGTGCCCAATGAGCAAGGCGTACCGGACTTCCAGGCCCTGCAGAACGCTTTCGACGCCGGCAGCAGCAACAAGATTGCCTACTACTTGTTCGATCTGCCTTACCTCAATGGCATGGACCTGCGCGAAGTGCCCGTGCAAGAGCGGCGGGCCGCGTTGGCGGCAGTGCTTGCGAGCAACAAGAATCCGCTGTTGCGCTTCTCCGATGCCTTCGAAGAAACCCCTGAAGCCTTGCTCAACAGTGCTTGCCAAATGCAGATGGAAGGACTGATCGGCAAACGGATGGGCAGTGCCTACGTTTCCCGGCGCAGCAACGACTGGATCAAGCTCAAGTGCAAGAATCGCCAGGAGTTCGTCGTAGTCGGTTTCAGCGAGCCCAAGGGTGCTCGCAACGGCTTCGGCGCCTTGTTGCTGGGGCTGCACGATGCCGACAGCGGGCAACTGCGCTATGCCGGCAAGGTCGGCACAGGGTTCAACGAGCAAACACTCACAAGCATTCACCAGCAATTGTTGCCCCTGGAAAGAAAAGAGGCTGCGGTGGTCAACCCACCCACCGGATATGACGCCAAAGGTGTGCACTGGCTGGAACCGACGCTGCTGGCTGAAGTGGCGTTTGCCGAAATGACCAAGGAAGGCTCGGTGCGCCATGCCGTGTTTCATGGTTTGCGCAACGATAAACCAGCCGAGGCGATCACCCAGGAGCTGGCCAAACCCGTGAAAAAGACTGCGGAAAAAACCAAAGCCAAAACCAAAACCAAAACCACTCAGGCCCCAGCCATGGACGGTAAGGTGCGCATCACCCACCCTGAGCGAGTCATCGATCCCAGCAGCGGCACGACCAAGCTGCAACTGGCCGAGTACTACGCCAGCGTCGCCGAGTTCATCCTGCCGGAACTGGCCGACCGCCCGGTGGCACTGGTCAGGGCACCGGATGGCATTGCCGGTGAGTTGTTTTTCCAGAAAAACGCCGAGCGCCTGGCGATTCCTGGTATCACCACCCTGGACAAATCATTGACCGGGCAGCCGGTGATGATCATCAACAATCCCGAAGCGTTGATCGGCGCGGTGCAGATGAGCACGGTGGAATTGCATACCTGGAATGCCACGTCGGTGAACCTGGACAAGCCTGATCGCTTTGTTCTCGATCTTGACCCGGATCCGGCCCTGCCTTGGAAAAGCATGGTGGAAGCGACGCATCTGACCTTGTCGGTACTCGATGAACTAGGGCTCAAGGCGTTTCTCAAGACCAGCGGCGGCAAAGGCATCCACATTGTCGTGCCCTTGACCCGCAAGTTGGGTTGGGACGAGGTCAAGGGCTTCAGTCATGCGATTGTCAGCCACATGGCCAAGCTGTTGCCGGATCGCTTCTCGGCGGTCTCCGGGCCAAAGAACCGGGTAGGGCGGATCTTCATCGACTACCTGCGTAACGGCCTGGGCGCCACCACCATCTGCGCCTATGCCGCCCGTACCCGTGAAGGGTTGCCGGTGTCGGTGCCGATCTTTCGCGAGGAAGTGGCCGAACTCAAAGGCGCGAACCTGTGGACCGTGCACAACGTCCATGAGCGTTTGGCGCAAGTGGGTCACGAGCCTTGGGCGGGCCTGAAGAAGACCCGCCAAAGCATCACCGCCGACATGCGTCGACGCATTGGTATGAAAAAGACCGATAAATAGCTTGGTTCGATGCCTCCCGGACTCATCCACTTACCGGAACGCGCAGATATTCCGGCTGCAGGACGTTGAACCACAGCAGAATCATTTCCACCAGGATGGTCACCAGCACCAACAGCCCTACGCCCCATACGCTGGCCGAGTACAACAGACCTTGTTCCTTCTTGAGATTCATGAACTTGGGCAGGCCAACAAACAGTAAAAAAGTCGAGTAGGCCGACGCCATTGCCAGCGCGATCACCGCCAGCCAGCGGTTGGGGTAGAGCCCGAAAATCCCGGCCAGGAAGTAGGGCGTGGCGGTGTAGGCGGCAAAACCAATGCACTGGTTGACCGTAGGGCGGGCATCGAAGGTGCGCGACATCCAGCGGATGAACAGCCCCATGAGCATCACGCCGGCCACGATGGTCAGGTACAGCAGCACACTCAGTTGAAGTGCGCTGGCAGTACTGAGCCGTACCGTTTCGTTTTCAGCCAGGCTCCAGCCGGTCCAGGTGGTCCCAATGAACAGGCACACCACGGGAATCAGGGCGAGCAACAACAGGTGAGCCAGATAGTGGCGCGGATGAGCTTGTTCCTGTTCGCGGATGTCTTTCCAGGCAAACTCGGGGTGGGTGAACAGTTTGACGAAAGGGGCGGACATGACGACCTCCTGATCAGTACAGCCTCTGGTGAGGCCCATACGGATTTGAGGTACAGGATCGGTCGGGGGTTCATTTATTTGGAGTGCCTGAGGAGGGGCGTGATCAGAGGGAATGAATCCATACGGCCGGGGTCAATCCATCAGCATCCCTGAAGGACTGTATGCCATGACCATTGCTTGCTCCCTGGTTGATTACTTGCGTGAACACGAGCTGCGCCTGACGACGGCCGAGTCCTGTACCGCCGGCAAGATCGTCACCTTGCTGGCCGAAGTACCCGGCAGTGGTTCGCTGATTGAAAGCGGTTACGTGGTGTATTCCCCGGAGGCTAAACAACGATTGCTGGGGGTCAACCCATGCACCATCGACACCTTCAATCTCACCAGCCGTGAAGTGGCCGAGGAAATGGCCCTCGGTGCCCTGCGCGACGCCAATGCCAACGTCGCCGTGGCCACCACCGGCATTCTCGGGCCGGATGACATGGACGGCATTCCGGCCGGCACTGTCTGTTTTGCCTGGGCGTTCGATATGGCCGGCGAGCGAGCGTTGTTCAGTCGCCTGGAAAGATTTTTCGGGACTCGCAACCAGGTCCAACTGTGGGCCGCCGAACATGCGCTCGTGCAGTTGCGGCACTTTCATCAACGCGCGCTGGCGGGTGAGCGCAGATAGGGGATCACCATGACCCATCCCACTGATCCCGAGGAATTGCGCAGCCGCCAGTTCCCGGTCCGCGAAGACATGGCCTACCAGCTCAAGGTCTGGCGTTTCGAGCGGGTGGGTTGGTACGTGTTGGTATTGCTGGTGATCCTGACGCTGCTTGGATTGTTCTCTCGTGGCCCGTTGAGCACCCGAAATGTACACAGCGCAGATGGCCGACTCGGCGTCGAGTACGAGATGTTCCACCGCGACGGTTCTACCAACCCCATGGTCATCCATCTGATGGGGCAGCCCAATGCCGTGCTGGAGGTGGAACTGGTCGGCCAGTGGCTGGAGGGTTTCGAGGTGCAAACCCTCCAGCCCCAGCCCGTGCGCTCGGCGAGTGCGGAGCGGGGCCTGAAGCTGTGGGTCCAGGCGGATGCCAAGGGAGAGGCCAGCCTTTATCTGTCACTGCTGGGCGATGGGCTGGGGCTCTATCACAGCCGTATCGACACGCCCGATGGCGCCACGGTCAGGTTCAATCAATTCATTTTTCCCTAGGTGACGTATGGACTCTGTGCTGCGGGCTGCCGCGATCTATGTGGCGTTGCTGGTACTGTTCAAGATCGCCGGGCGTCGCTCCCTGGCGGAAATCACCACGTTTGATTTTGTCCTGCTGATGATCATCGGCGAGGCCACCCAGCAGGCGTTGCTGGGGGATGATTTCTCGTTGACCAATTCGTTGATGGTGATCGTGACGCTGATTGCCATCGATGTGGGCTTGTCGCTGCTCAAGCAACGCTCCCAATGGGTCTCGCAACTGATTGACGGCGGCCCGACCATTATTGTGGAGGATGGGCGAATACTGAAGGCGCGCCTGCGCCATGCCCGCTTGATAGAAGAAGACATCATGGAAGCGGCACGGTCGAGCCAGGGAATCGAGACGCTGGAACAGATCAAGTTCGCGATTATCGAGCGTAACGGCAAGATTTCGGTGATTGCCAAGGAGCCGTGATCCCTTCACATGATCCATGACGAGGGCTACATCCCCTCGCCACAACAGCTGCCTATCATCGCTTGACTCACAGGATCGGCTTGCCGCCCGTAATCCCATACCGGGAACCGGAAATGTAGCTCGCCTCATCCGAAGCCAGCAGTACATAGATCGGCGCCACTTCCACCGGCTGGCCAGGACGGCCAAGGGGCGTCTGGGAGCCGAAGTTCTGTACTTCTTCCTCAGGCATGGTGGCGACAATCAGCGGTGTCCAGATCGGCCCTGGCGCCACGCTGTTCACCCGGATGCCCTTGGGGCCGAGCATCTGCGCCAGACCGCCGGTGAAGTTGGCGATGGCGCCTTTGGTGGTGGCGTAGGCCAGCAGAGTCGGCTTGGGCATGTCGGAGTTGACCGAACTGGTGTTGATGATCGAGCCACCCGCCTTCATATGCGGGACGGCGGCCTGGCAGATCCTGAACATCGAGGTGATGTTGATATCAAACGTGCGCACCCACTCTTCGTCGGGGATGTCTTCCAGGTTTTCGTGAGTCATCTGGAACGCGGCGTTGTTGACCAGAATGTCGATATGCCCGAAACGGGCGACGGTTTCGTCGACGATCTTGCGGCATTGGGCCTTGTCCGCCAGATCGCCGGGCAGCAACAGGCATTGGCGGCCGGCCTGTTCTACCCAGCGGGCGGTCTCCCTGGCGTCTTCATGCTCGTCCAGGTAGGAAATGGCCACGTCAGCGCCCTCACGGGCGAAGGCAATCGCCACGGCACGACCGATGCCGCTGTCGGCGCCCGTGATCAAGGCGATCTTGCTTTCCAGGCGTCCAGAACCGGTGTAGCTCTGTTCTCCGCAGTCTGGATACGGGTCCATCTTGCGTTGAGTGCCGGGCACCGGTTGGCTTTGTTTTGGGAACGGCGGGGTAGGGTAGTCAGTCATGACATTCTCCATGCTGGATGTGTAGTCGATGGAGGGTGGACTGTGGGCCTTCAGGCAGAGTTCGCTCGGATTCCGGGGCCGAGCGATGAGCGTGGTCCGAGCCCTTTTGCCAATCGCGAATCAACATCGGCTAATGTTGGACGAATGCAGATAAGGAGCCGGACAGATGTTCAGTCACATACAGATTGGCGCGCGGGACCTGCCAACAATGGTCGCGTTTTATGATGCCGTGCTGGGCTGCCTGGGGTTGGTACGCCTGCCCAGCGAAAACGACTCGGGCCCGCCGGGAGAAGGCTGGCATCAACCCGGCAAGCGTTGGCCTCAGGTGTTCGTGCAATTACCGTTCAATGGTTTGCCCGCGACCTGGGGCAATGGCATGCAAGTGAGTTTCGCCGCCGATTCGCCGCACACCGTACAGGCCGCCTGGGCGCAGGCCATCGCCCTGGGCGGCACCGACGAAGGCCCGCCGGGCCCGCGGCCCCAGTATTCGGAAGGGTATTTCGGGGCCTATTGCCGCGATCCGGAGGGGAACAAGTTGTGCTTTGTTTATGCGCCGGATATGGATGAGTAAAACGCGGATCCATTGTGGCGAGGGAGCTTGCTCCCTCGCCACAATGGATCTTCGTCGTCAGGGAGATCAGCCCCTGGCCTTCAAGCTCCGCTCCATCCGCGTAATCCCTTCCTCCAGCAGCGCCCGTGGGCAGCCGAAGTTCAAGCGCACGAATTGCCCGGCATCGTCACCGAAATCCAGTCCGGCACTCAGGCCTACCTTGGCTTGCTTCAGGAAAAAGCCCTGCGGGTCGTCCAGCCCCAATCCCGAGCAATCCAGCCAGGCCAGGTAAGTGCCCTGGGGCACGGTCATGGTGATGCCCGGCAGGCGGGTCTTTACGGCGTCGACCAGATAGTCGCGGTTGGCTTGCAGGTAAGCCTTCAATTCTTCCAGCCACGGGCCAGCTTCGCTGTAGGCCGCGCGGGTCGCTTCAAGGCCCAGGGCGTTGACGCTGTCGACCATGCCGGCCCGGGCACTGTTGACCCGCTCGCGGACTTTGGCGTTCTGGATGATGGCGAATGAAGTTTTCAGCCCGGCAATGTTGTAGGCCTTGCTGGCCGACATCAGGGTGATGGTGCGCTCGGCAATCTCCGGGCTGAGGGTGGCGGTGGGGATGTGCACACGACCGTCGAAGCACAGCTCGGCATGGATTTCGTCAGAGATGATCCAGGCATTCTGTTCCAGGCAGATATCCGCCACGGCCTTGAGTTCTTCCCGGGCAAACACCTTGCCCAACGGGTTGTGAGGGTTGCTCAGCAACAGCGCACCGCCACCTTGCAACGCGTCACGCAACGCGGCCAGGGGTGTGTGGAACTCGCCGTTGAGCGGGTTGAACGGCAGTTCAACCTTGTTCAGTTGCCAGTGAGCAGGGGCATTGCGCAGCGGCGGGTAATTGGGCACCTGTACCACAACGTTCTGCGCAGGCTCCACCAAGGCGTGCAGTGCCATGTTGAAGCCTGGTTCGACACCCGGCAGGAAGACGATCTGCTGAGGCTCGACGCGCCAGGCGTACTTGTTCCAGAGGTCCGCAACGATGGCGGCGCGCAGCGAGTCCTGGGCCACGCTGTAGCCGAGCATGGGGTGTTCGAGGCGTTTGTGCAGTGCGTCGATGACCACCGGCGGAGCAGGGAAGTCCATATCAGCCACCCACATGGGCAACACGTCAGCGGGGTAGCGACTCCACTTGGTGCTACCGGTACCGTGGCGCTCCAATACCGTGTCGAAATCGAAAGTCATGGGGGTTCCATCAGGTCTGGGAATGAGATGGCGAACATCATAAAGCAAAGATCAGTGAAAAAAGGAAGATGGCGTAGTGCCACTAACCAGGAGGAATCGGCTACAGTTCGATTCCGACACGCCGATAAGGCTTGAAGCCAGCATTGGTAACGGACCCTCCAAGCCCCCCGAAAAGGACAGCCCCCATGACATCGCCCGTGCGCTTTACGATCACTACCGTAAAGCTGATCGCATCATGCTGGGGTTACTCTGGCTCACTTTTGTCTACTCCCTGTGCCTGGCCTTCCTGCACTCCACCTTCAGCCAGGCGCTGCTGATAGGAGCGACGACCTGTCTGCTGACCACCGTGCTTTATCGCGGCCTGGGCGGCACCCGGGCCATGCGCTGTGTCATCGCCGTGGCGCTGATGGTCATGGCCGCCTTGCACATCAACCAGACCCGTGGCGTGATCGAGTTCCACTTCGGGATTTTCGTACTGTTGGCGGTGCTGACGTTCTACCGTGACTGGCTGCCGATCATCGTGGCCGCCGCCACTATCGCTATTCACCACGTCGGTTTTCACTGGCTTCAGCACCAGGGTTATCCGGTGTTCGTCATGGCCAACCATGGCGGCTGGACCATGATTTTCATCCACGCCTTCTACGTGGTGGTGGAAAGCGTGATCCTGATTTACCTGGCGAACCAGAGCCTGGCCGATGCCACGGAAAACCAGGATGTGCTCGACAAAGTGCTGGCCGCCGCCATGCAGTTGAGCAGTGACACCCAGACCCAGCGCAACCGGGGGGACAAAGTCTCTTCGTCCGAGCGTTTCGATCATTTCCTGCAGCAGATCACCAACCTGGTAGACGGCGTGGTGCGCGATACCCGCAACCTTTCGGACTTGGGTCAGGACCTTTCTCAAGTCGGCCAGACACTGGAGCACGGCGCCAGGCATCAGCTCAATGAAGTGGCACAGATGAGCGGCGCGATTGGCCATCTGGTCCAGGCCATGGACAGCATTGCCGGGCATGTCGGCCAGACGGTACAACGGGCCGGCCAAGCCAGTGAACAGGTCAGCCGCGGACGCAGCACCGTTGACCAGAGCCGCGAGGAGATTGTCGAGTTGGCCGGTCGCCTCAACCTGACCAACGAAACCGTGCAAGGCCTGGCCGAGCAGGCGCAACAGATCGGCCAGGTGCTGGACGTCATTAACAGCATCGCCGAACAAACCAACCTGTTGGCCCTCAACGCCGCCATCGAGGCCGCCCGGGCCGGGGAGCAGGGACGCGGTTTTGCGGTAGTAGCGGACGAAGTCCGGACCCTGTCGCAAAAGACCTCGACGTCCACCACGGAAATCCAGCAGATCATCGCCAAGCTGCAACAGGGCAGCCGTCAGGCAGCCCTCGCCATGCAAGACAGCCAGGAAGGGGTACAACGCTGCGTATCGGCCAGCCAACTCGCCTCGCAACTGCTGCATGCAGTGGTAGAGGACATCGCGGCGATCAACCACTTCAACGGCCTGATCGCCAGCACCACCCAGGAACAATCCGAGGCCTCGAAGGGCATCAATGAACGCTTGCAAAGCGTCCAGGCCGTCGCTGAGCGCAACGCCGATAACATCGGCATTCTGACTCGGAGCAGTCAATGCCTGCCACCGTTGGCCGAACGCTTGGCGGTGTTGGGGCAGGCGTTTCATCGTAAAGGTGAGGCGGTTTGAGGTCTTTCACGCCGGGCCTTTTCAGTCCACGCCCGGTAAAGAAGGCTGGCGATTGACGGCAAAACGCACCTCACCTAGCATGACGCCATCATTTTGATATCTTTTTTAGTTTGGAGAAAAGTGTGCGGTTTAGAGCGCTTACGATTGGTTTTGTATTGATACTGGCCGGGTGTACCAACATTAAAGTCGAACCGGTGGAGCGCCAATATCAAATTTCGAAGATTTGTATTGAAGAGAATCCAAAAGTCGTCGTTGGCGACTTTGTCGATGGCTTGCAACTCCTCTTACGCAAGCACCATATCGAGAGCCAGCTCTACACCAGATCTGTGCCGAGCACCTGCGAGTACCGTTTGACCTATACCGCGATTCGCTCGTGGGATTTTTCTGCCTACCTGTCCGATGCCAGTATTTCTCTTTATAAGGGCAATCAAAAAATCGGCTTTGCGCACTATCATCTGACGGGGGAGGGAGGATTCGATCCGTCTAAAATGGCAACGGTCGAGGAAAAAATGGAGCCGGTAATCAATCAGTTATTGGGGCAGAACAAATGAGCGCGACAATAAAAAAAATAACAGGGCTGGTGCTCCTGCTCCTATTGACCGGCTGCGGCCATACAACTTCCAACCAACCCTATTTCGACCCTCCGTCGCCACCTCAAGGTAAGGCGCTCGTTTATCTGGCGCGGACGCATGTCATTCAAGGCAGCTTTTATGACAGCATATTCAGCATTAATGACAGCGCGGTAGTGGGCCTCAATGAACGGACCTATTCCTGGGTCTTCGTGAGCCCCGGCCAGCACAAGATAGCTGCTGGACAGAACAACCATCCCCGAAACGTATTCCTGAACCTGCAGATTGAAGAGGGTAACGAGTATTTCGTTGAATACACTCAGGAACACATGGTTGAGCTTATTCGGGCTCGGAATACGCAGGAAGGAAAAGCAATGGTAAGGGGTTACTCGTACATCCCCGTACGATAGTGAATCTGGAGATACACTCCATCACGTCATCTTGAACGGCAACTCACGCATCGGCTTGCCCGTCAGGCTGGCAATGGCATTGGCAAAAGCCGGAGCCAACGCCGGCAGGCCGGGCTCGCCCATCCCGGTGGGTGGTTCGGCGCTTGGCACGATGTGCACGGCAAACTCCGGCATGTCGGTAATGCGTGGAACGCTGAAGTCAGCAAAGTTGCTCTGCTGCACGACGCCGTCTTTCAAGGTGATGGCGCCGCCCGGCAGGCACATCGACAATCCCATCAGCGCTGCGCCTTGCACCTGAGCTTCAACACTGCGCGGGTTGACCACCAGATTGCAGTGCACACCCGCAGTCACTTGGTGCAGCACCGGACGGCCACTCTGCACCGACGCCTCAACGACGTAAGCCACCACCGAACTGAACGACTCGTGCACCGCCACGCCCCAGGCATGGCCAGCCGGTAGCGGGCGTTTGCCGTATTCGCTCTTGTCCACCGCCAATTGCAGCGCTGCGCGATGGCGCGGGCTTTGATCGGCGAACAGCTTCATCCGATAGGCCACCGGATCCTGCTTGGTTGTACGGGCGATCTCATCGATCAAGGTTTCCATTACAAAAGCCGTATGGGTGGAGCCTACGCTGCGCCACCAGAGGATGGGGACGTTGACTTTCGGGTGATGGACCGTCAGGCGCATCGGCAGCGGATAAGGATCACGCATACCTTCCGTGGCGGTGGGGTCGATGCCGTTCTTCACCCGGCCCCCAAACACGGTGTCGGTAAGAATGGATTGCCCGACCAGGGCGTGATCCCAGGCCAGTACCTTGCCAGCGTCGTCAAAACCGATGCGCGCGCGATGCAGGTGCATGGGGCGATAGTAGCCGCCCTTGATGTCGTCTTCCCGGCTCCAGAGCGTGCGCACAGGCGCGTCAAGCCCCTCAGCGCGGGCGGCTTTGGCCACTTCGCAAGCCAGCACGACAAAGTCGCCGGTGGGCACGCCGCGCCGGCCGAAACCACCGCCGGCCGTCTGCACGTTCAGCTGGATTTGCTCGGGTTTGAGATTCAGTACCTTGGCGGCCGCCGCACTGTCGCCGCCGGGAAACTGCGTGCCGACCCACAGTTCGGCGCGTTCTTCGCCGAGCTGGACAGTACAGTTCAACGGCTCCATGGGGGCGTGGGCGAGGTAGGGGAATACGAACTCAGCTTCCAGTTGATGCGGCGCGGTTGCCAGCGGCGTCATGTCGGCATCGAAGCGCAGTGGGCCGGGCTGGCCGGCCAGCTCCCGGTACTGGAGCAGTTGTTTTTCGCTGTCCACCTTTTCGACGGACGCAAGGTCCCACTCCAGCTTCAAGGCATCGCGCGCGAGCTTCGCCTGCCAGTAGCTATCGGCGACTACCGCGACACCTTCGGCGCCGCCGTCCAACGGCACGCGCAATACCGCTTTCACGCCCCGGGTGGCGCGTGCCGCGCTGTCATCCAACGAAGCGATTCTGGCACCGAACACCGGCGGGTGGGCGACCACGGCAGTGAGTTGCCCTGGCAGATGCATATCGATGCCGAAGTCCTGCTGGCCGCTGCTCTTGGCCTTGGCATCGATGCGCGTGGTGGCATGGCCAATGATGCGAAAGTCCTTGGGGTCCTTGAGTGTCACCTTTTCCGGCACAGGCAGCGCCATAGCGGCCTCGGCCAATTCGCCGTAGCTTGCCTTACGGCCCGCCGGGCCGAGCACCATGCCGGCTTGGGTGCTCAGGCTGGCCACGTCCACGTTCCAGCGTGCTGCCGCCGCCGAGAGCAGCATGGCACGAGCACGGGCGCCAAGTTCGCGGTACTGGGTATAGCTGTTTTTGATCGAATTGGAGCCGCCAGTGAGGTGTATACCAAAGATCGGATCCTGATAAGCAGCATCACCGCTGCCGTTGCGGGCTCGCACCAGACTCCAGTCGGCATCGAGCTCTTCGGCAAGAATCATCGGCAGGCTGGTTTGCACGCCCTGGCCGAATTCCAACCGGTTGATCGTCACGGTGACTTCGCCGTTGGGCGCGATCTGTACGAATGCCGAAGGTTGCTGATTCGGCTTGAGTGGTACTGCGGCGTCGCCGTTGGCCTCTTGCGCCAAGGCAAGATGAGGAAAAGCGCCCAAGGCCAGACCGCCGATGCCGACAATCTTGAGGAAACTGCGGCGGGGAAGGGTGGTAGGGCCGTCAGCCTGATCGCGCTCAAGCATGTGCTGTAAAGCGCGGGGAATCTCGTCTGGAAAAATCTCGTTCAACATGGCGAACTCCGGTCAGGCAAGGGTTTTGGCGGCATCTGCCACGGCAGCGCGGATGCGCGCGTAAGTGCCACAGCGGCAAATGTTGCCGGCCATCGCCGAGTCGATTTCGGCCGCCGTAGGCTGCTTGCCCTTGGGCTGGGCTTTGAGAAACGCTGTCGCGCTCATGATCTGGCCGCTCTGACAGTAGCCGCACTGCGCCACGTCGTGTTTGACCCAAGCCTCATGCACGGCGGTGCCGACCGGGTCACTGCCATCTGTGGCCGCCTCGATGGTGGTGATCTTCTTGCCTTGGGCGGCGGCGATTGGCGTCACGCAGGAACGAATGGCCTGACCATCCAGGTGAACGGTGCAGGCGCCACACAGGGCTGCACCACAACCAAATTTGGTGCCGGTCATGCCCAGCGCATCGCGCAGGGTCCAGAGAATCGGGGTGCCTGGGTCTACGTCGACCGTATACTCACGGCCATTGATGTTGAGGGCGCTCATAGCGATTCCAGCTCCAGAAGGTTTGACTCTGGATAACTATAGGAAGCAATTCTGGGGGCTGGTTGCATAATCCGCGCGGATGATTGCCCAATCGTGCGAATCTGCCGACGTTGGGCAAGCGCTGATAAAGAGCCAGGAGCGTTTCACGCGAGTTCGACGCCCTGGCCCTGAATTGCGCTGGATGCTTACATCAAGGGAATGCTGTAACTCACGATCAGGCGATTCTGGTCCTGGTCGCGAGCCACTTCGCTTCGGGACATCGCGTTGCGCCAGCCAAAACCCAGGTTCTTCAGCGTACCGCTCTGGATCACATAGTCCAGGGAGATATCGCGCTCCCACTCACTGGCGTCCTGACCGCTGGCGGTCTGGATATTGTCGCCCTTGAGGTACATCACCGACGCCTTCAATCCCGGCACGCCAAGCGCGGCGAAGTCGTAGGCATACTGAGCGAACGCCGTGCGCTCACCCGCCTGGATGAACGTCTGAATAGTGCGGTCGGTGTAGAGATAAAGGCTGGCGCCGGCTTCGCCTTTACCCACCAAGCCACCCTGGTTGAGTTGGGCAAAGTTGCTGTCTTCGGAAACGCTTTGATAACCCGCGGTAATGGCATGGCCGCCCAGCGAGTAAATGAACGCCGCACTCCAGGTATCGTTGTCGATTTCCCCGCTGCCGTCCTTGGTGTAGCCGCCCAGTTTGTAACCACTGGCGCGACCGGCGGCGCTGCTGTTCTTGCCATCGGACGTGGTCTTGAAGTAGCGCAAGTCGGTTTTCAGCGAGCCGTATTCGCCCAGCGGCAATACATGCAACAAACCGGCGAAGTGCTGTTGGTAATAGTCTTCGAGATTGGCGTAGTAATACTGTGCGGTCAGGTCCTTGGTCAGTTTGTAGTCGCCACCGGCAAAGGTGAATTTGTTGCTTTCCTGGCTGCCGCCCGCAACGGCCAGCCCGGCGCGGTCACTCGATGCACGCCCGGTGGCGTGTTCCAGTTGGCCGGCGGTGAACGTCAGGTTGTCGATTTCATTGCTGGTGACTTGGCCACCTTCGAAAGTTTGCGGCAACAGACGGCCATCGTTGGACACCAGGATCGGCAGTTTCGGTTGCAAGGTGCCGTAACGCAGTTCGGTCTTGGAGACGCGCATCTTCGCCGTTGCGCCGAGACGAGCCCATTGGTCGGCAGCCTTGTCACCGTCGTTGGGAAACATCGAGCTGCCAACATGGCGACCCGCGCCGCTGTCGAGTTTCAAACCCAGCAGGCCGATGGCATCCAGACCAAACCCCACAGTGCCGTCGGTAAACCCGGACTGATAATTGAGCATGAAGGCCTGTCCCCATTCCTCAGTCTTCGAGGGCGCGGCGGTACCGTCACGGTTATCGTTGTTGAAGTAGAAATTGCGCAAGTTCAAGTTGGCTTTACTGTCGCTGACAAAATCAGCAGACGCCAACGGGCTCAAGACAATACACACGCCGCCGGTTAATAAACTCAGTACGTTGAATAGAGCTTTCATCAGGACGAACTCCAGCGCGGAACCTTTGTTCCGGGCACAGTGAAAAGGCAGCAGGAAGCCCTCGGCCGATCACATGATTGGCCGATGCGTTCAATAACTCGTTAGAAAATCTTCAATGAATAGAGTGGGGTAGGGATTAAATCTCCAAAGCAGGTCATCAGTGAAAGTCCCTGGGTTATCAGTCGATCAATCCATGAGCGTCATAAAACGGATACGGTCCGGGATACTCGCCAAACACGCCGTTATGGGTCACCAGTGCCTGCCCATGCCAGTGGTGCAGCAGATACCCCGGCGGTTCCAGATTGAAATGCGCGGGAGCGGTTGGCTGTAGATCCAGGACGATCTGATGTGAGGTACCGGGGCACACGCAACTCAGGCTGCCGCCGAAACGCCGTTGCATCGACCGATGCAAATGCCCGCACAGCAAGCGCTCCACCTGCGGGTGTCGGGCAATGACCTGTTCCAGTGCCGCCGCGTTGACGAAGGGTTCACGGTCCATATGGCCAATCCCGCTTACAAACGGCGGGTGATGCAGCACCAATAGCGTCGGCGCATCGGGACGACAGGCCAGTTGTTCATCGAGCCAGCGCAACTGGCTGTCCAGGAGCTGACCGCCATGGGCACCGGGAATGGTGGTGTCCAGGCCAATAAGGCGTAGCGGATGCTCCTCCACCACCCAGTCCAGGGGGGCGTCAGCCCGTGTCGGCAGGTAGCTGTGGTCGGCAAATGCCGCCCGCAAATGCTCGCGATTGTCATGGTTACCAGGCACCAGGTAGCAAGGCATGTGCAGGCGCGCCAGTTCAGGGTGCAGCACGGCATATTCATCAGGGCGACCGAAGTCCACCAGGTCGCCACTGACCACCACGATGTCGGGACGCGGCACCTGGGTGTTCAAATGATCCACCGCACGACGCAATGCAGCGAGGGTATCGACAACGCCGTAAGTCAGTTTTTGTCCGGCTTTAAGGTGCAGATCGCTGATCTGCGCGATGAGAAACGGATAATTCAAAATAAGCCCTCTGCAAACACAAAGATCACGATGACAGGGTGAACAGCACTTGTGGCTCGACGGCCAGGGCAATCAGGGCACCGGGGGCATGGATAGCGCTATCGGTGCTGTCCACCAGCAAAGGCTGAGCCGCACCCACATCCACCAGCAGACGGCTTTGAGCCCCCTGGAAAAACTGGCCCACCAGACGCCCGTGCAGATGGCCCTCACTGTCCATCACCCGCAAATGCTCGGGGCGGCAATAGACAGTGGCGGGTAGGTCGGCGCCATTCCATGGCAACTCACCGCCACTGGCCTTCAAGCCATGGGGCGTGTGCTCGATCACCGAAAAAGCATTGAGATTGCCGACAAAACGGGCGACGAACGCGTTGGCAGGTTGCTGATAGATGTCCCGCGGGCTAGCCAGTTGCGCGACGCGGCCATGCTCCATGACCAGGATGCGATCCCCCAGCGCCATGGCTTCACCCTGATCGTGGGTGACGAACACGGCGGTAATGCCCAAACCGCGTAGCAACTGGGCCAATTCGCTGCGCAGGCGTTCACGTAATTGCGCATCCAGTGCCGCCAACGGTTCGTCGAGCAGCAATACCCGGGGCCTGGGTGCCAGAGCGCGGGCGAGGGCGACTCGTTGGCGCTGACCGCCGGACAACTCGTGGATACTGCGCTTGCCGTGATCCTGCAAGCCGACAAGTTCCAGCAACTCCAAACAGCGCTTGTTACGCTCGGCGGGTGACACACCGCGAACTTTCAGGCCGTAAACAATGTTGCCGGCCACATCCAGATTGGGAAACAGCGCATAGTTCTGGAACACCATGCCCACGTCGCGACGTTCGATGGGGAGGCGGGTGACGTCGCTGTCGCCAAAAAATACCTGGCCCACGTCCGGACGCTCCAGACCCGCGATCAGGCGCAGGGTGGTGGTTTTACCGCAACCGGACGGGCCGAGGATCGCCAGGGTTTCTCCAGCCTCAATGGTCAGGTCCAGGTCATGTGCGGCAACGGTGCCGTCAGAGAACGCCTTGCGACAACCCTTCAGGCGAATAGTGGTTCCGCTCATCGATTTGCTCCACGGGAAAGGCGCGCGCTGATGGCCTGCAATGCAACAAGCAGCGGCACAATCATCAACAGGAATATAAGGGTGTAGGCGCTGGCGACTTCCAGCCTGGCCGAGGCATAGCTGTCGGCCAGGCCCACCGGCAAGGTTTTGGTCATCGGGGTATGGAGCATCCAGGTCAGGTTGAACTCACCCAACGACAGGGTGACGACCATCAAGACCCCGGCGAGAATCCCCGCCCGACAGTTGGGCACCACCACGCTGAAGAAGCGCCGGACCGGCCCGGCACCCAGGCTCGCGGCGGCTTCTTCCAGGATCGGCAGGTGCTGGCGTTGCATCACCGCCATCACCGGGCGCACCAGAAATGGCAGAGTGAACAGCACGTGGCCGACGAGAATGAATAACCAACTGCTGCGAAACCCGCCGAACTGACCATAGGTGAGCAGCAATGCCAAGGCACTGGCCAGACCGGGCATCGCCACCGGCAACACCATCAGTTCCTCGAACGCGCGGCTAAAGCGGTTGTTCATCCGTACCAGGGCGTAAGCCGCCGGCACACCCACCACACAGACACACAGCGCACAGGCGGCGGCCAGTTGCAGGGACAGCCAGACCGTCGGCGAATACGCCTGCCAGACCTGCAGCAGCCAGTCGAACGTCAGGCCGCTGGACAGCCCTTGGAAGTAATTGCGCGTCAGCCCGGCGAGCAGTGACATCACCACAGGCACCAACATGAAAGCGCACACCAGCAAGGTAAACACCAGTTGCCCGACAAACAGCGTTGAGCGTTTCACAAGACTGTCCTCGAATCTTTGGCCAGCCGCCGGGCCAGCAACAGAACCGCCCAGGTCACCAGCCCCAACACCACCGACAGCGCAGCGGCCACGGCGAAATTGGCGTAATTGGTAAACACGTTGTAGATCGCCACCGGCGTCACGTTGAGCCGGGTACCCAGGGTGAAGGCGGTACCGAACGCGCCCATGGAGGTGGCAAAGCAAATCGCCCCGCAGGAGACCAATGCCGGCGCCAGGCCAGGAACAATGACATCACAGAGCACACGCCAATGACTGGCCCCCAGTGAACGAGCGGCCTCTTCCAGGCTGCGATCCAGGCTTTCACAGGCAGCCATCACCGTAAGAATCACCCGCGGAATCGAGAAGTACAGGTAGCCGATGCACAACCCCATCAACGAGTAGGCAAAAATCCAGCGCTCACCCACCAGGCCGAGACCCAGGGTGGCGAACAAGCCTTGGCGGCCGGCCAGCAGGATCACCAGAAAACCAACGACCACGCCGGGAAATGCCAGCGGGAAGGTCAACAAGGCGACAAGTACCGAACGGCCGAAGAAACGTTGGCGACTGAGAAAAAAACCACTGAAGCCGCCCACTAACAACGCCGCGAGGGTCGTTGCCAGTGCCAGCAGGCAGGTCTGCGCCAGACTGCCCAGGTATTGCGCGCTGCTCAGCACCTGCCAATAGCCGCTGTCGCTGCCATCGCGACTTTGCCCACCGAGCAAGACCAGGTGCGCCAGCGGCAACAACCAGAAGGCGAACAGCACCGCCGCCGCGGGCGCAAGCGCCCAGGCAGCGGTCGGCCGCAAGCGCGGCACCATGGCCCAGCCCGACCGTACGTCTCGGGCTTTTACTGCCGAGACGGTCACTTACTTGACCTCGCTCAGATAACGTGCGGAAAAGGCTTCCTGCGCCGCGGCCATCTGCTCGTAGTTGACCACACCGGCCCGGGCGTAATCGCTGTCGGGCAGGAACTGCGCGGCGACATCGGCAGGCATTTTCATTGCCCGCACCGGTCGCAGGTACGCCTTGGCCCAGAGCGCCTGGCCTTGCTCGGACAAAACGAAATCCAGGACCTTCTCGGCGTTGGCCCGATGGGGGGCGTTGTCGACGATGCTCATCACGTAAGGCACGCTGATGCTGCCTTCCTTGGGAATCACAAAGGCAACGTTGGCCTTGTCTTTGTAACGAGCCCGATAGGCGTTGAAGTCGTAGTCCACCAGAATCGGCAACTCCCCGGACAGCACCCGCGCATAAGCCGTCTGCTTGGGCACGATCGGTGAGTTTTTCGCCAGCTTTTTGAAGTAGTCGATGGCTGGGGCGAAGTTATCCAGATTGCCGCCCATGGCCTGGTTGATCGCTACCGCCGAGACGTACCCAACGAAAGCACTGGACGGGTCAAGGTAGCCGACCATGCCTTTGTACTCAGGCTTGAGCAGGTCGGCCCAGCTTTGCGGCACGGGCAGACCGCCCAGCGCATCGACGTTGACCATGATGCCCAGGGTGCCGGAGTGAATGGCAAACCAGTGTCCCTCGGGGTCCTTCAAACCCGCCGGGATCTGCTCCCAACCCTTGGGTTTATACGTGCCGACCACCTCGGCTTTTTGCGCCTGCAAACCGAACGTCACGCCGTAATACACCACGTCCGCCACCGGCGCGGCCTTCTCGGCGACCAGTTGCGCCAATGCCTGTCCAGAGTTCTTGTTGTCCAGCGGAACCTGCACGCCAGTGGTATCGGCAATCGCCTTGAGCTGCGTGCCCCAGTCGGCCCATTCTGGTGGACAGTTGTAGCAAATCGCCGTTTCGCCGGCATGAGCCAAGGTGGCCGCGCCGCATAACAGCAGTGTCGCCAGGGTTTTACGCAAGTGGAACATCAAGCGTCTCCTCGTAGGGTTGAGTACTTTCGCCCGACCGGATATGACAAGGCAGGCAATGGGAAACCGGGGTGGCGCCAGCGATCTGCGCCAATAATTGATCAATCACGGTGCAGGCCAGTGCCTCGATGGGCTGAACAACACTGCACAGCGTCGGATGCATCTGGGTGCCGAGGGCGATGCCGTCAAAGCCGATGACCGAGAGTTGCCGGGGCACTTGCCAGCCGTTGCGGCGCAGTTCGGCGATCAAGCTGATGGCCAGCAAATCGTTGGAACAGACCAGCGCACTGAGCGCCTGGGGGCCATGCAACAACGGCTCGATGGCGGCGAAGTCAGCCTGGGTATGGGCGGGCATTTCAATCACCGGCAGGCTGGCGAGACCGGCTCCATGCATTGCCTCGCAATAACCGGCATAACGCAGGCGAGCGCGGTCCGATTGCAGGGCAGGGCCGGCGACCATGCCAATCCGAGTGTGCCCGGCGTCCAGCAGATAACGGGTGGCGAGCGCCATGCCGGCGCGGTTGTCCACCGACACCGCGCTGTAATCCGGATTACCCGGCTGGTGATAAGCCAGCACAAAAGGCGTGTCCTCGCTGTCCAGGCTTTGCAGCACCCGGTTGCTCTCGGCGTCGGTTACCGTGAGGACCAGCCCATCGACACGCTGTCGCAGCAACTCCTCGACGACCGCGCTTTCGCGCTCGCTGCTGTAATCGGTGGTTGCCAACAACAGGTTGTAACCATGCACGCGTGCAGCACGCTCCATCGCCTGAAACTGTTCGGCGAACACCGGATTGAGCAGGTTGGGCACCACGACACCGATCAGCTTGGTCACTTGCAGGCGCAGTTGGCGACCAAGACGGTTGGGCCGAAACCCCAGTTGGCGCGCTGCGGCGAAGACCTGTTCACGGGTAGCCGGACGGACCACTTCAGGGGAGGCAAAGGCTCGCGCCGCGGTTGCCCGCGAAACCCCTGCCAGCCGTGCAACTTCTTTCAAATCAGTCATTGTCACTCGCTTGAGATCGATCTCATTGGCGAGGACAGTACTCAGGATGTATGGCGTTTCGACGACGCAGTGATGACGATTTGATGTCAGTTGCTGCTATCTATCGTTGAGGGTCTGCTGCAAACCCATACTGCCGGGCGGACCACACCACCGCCAACGTCAGCAGCAAGAGCGCGACCAGCACAGGCGCAAACGCAACGACACCCAGATGATCGAGCAGGATGCCCCCCACGATCCCGCCGCCGGCAATGGCGACGTTCCAGGCCGTGACCAGCATCGACTGGGCGAGATCCGCCGCGTCTCCGGCCGTCTTGGCAATTGCCGTTTGGAACAACGTCCCGGCCCCGCCAAAAGCGACTCCCCAGGCCGCCACGGCGGTGTAGATCGCAGCAAGGCTGTCGCTCATGGCGCCCAGTGTCAGGGCCGAGATGGCGAAAAGTGCCGTGCTGGCAAGGGTCAATGCCCGTAGATGGCGATCGATCAGCACGCCGACGACCCAGATGCCCAGCAACGAGGCGCCCCCGAAGACCAGCAGCACCAGGTCGATCCGCTCGCCCAGGCCTGCCGCCATCAGGAACGGGGCGATATAGGTAAAGAGAATGTTGTGCGCCAGAACAAAGGCCAGCACCACACACAGCACCGAGCGAACGCCTGGCAGGGTGAAGACCTGGCGCAAGGCAAGACGTTTGTCGGTGGTTTGCCCGGGAAAGTCAGGCACTTTGAGTCGCACCCAGACCATCAAGGCGACGGCGAACAAACTCATGATGGCGAAGCTCATCCGCCAGCCGATCAAATTACCGAGCAAGGTGCCGGCCGGTACGCCCAAGGATAACGCCAAGGGTGCGCCGACCATGGCAATTGCAATCGCCCGACCTTTCTGGCTCTCGGGCACCATGCGCGCGGCATACCCGGCTAACAAGGCCCAGAGCAGCCCGGCCGATACGCCACCCAGCAAGCGGGCAACGATCGTCAAGCCGTAATGGGACGAAAACGTTGTGACCGTATTGGCCACGGCAAAACCGGCAATCGCCAGCAGCAAGAGCGACCGGCGCCGCATGCCTTGGGTCGCGGCCGTCAAGGGAATGGCCGCCAGCAAGGACCCTATCGCATAGACCGTGACCAACTGGCCGGCGAGGGCTTCGGAGATCGCCAGCCCTTCGCTGATCTGTGAGAGAAGGCCGGCGGGCAAGGCTTCGGTGAGAATGGTCACGAACGCCGCCAACGCGAGGGCGAACAGTGAACCGATGGGGAGCGGCGCAGCATCTTGAACGACCTCGGCATCGGCGTCGATATGGGTATTGGCAATCGTCATGTGTCACCTGCTTGGCGCGCTTCTGACCCGCCGGATGGCGGCGTCAATAGCAGATTGATAAGTGTCGACTACGGTAAGTGCCGCTCTTTGGCGAGACAAGAATGCTAGAGTGCGCAACACATCGGAAAAAATGTCCGCAATGGGAGCCTGGCGTGGAATCACTGAGCGGGATTGATTTTTTTGTTCGCGCGGCCGAAACCCGCAGCTTTTCAGAGGCGGGCAGGGCGCTTGGCATTTCGTCTTCGGCGGTGGGTAAAAGCGTGGCCCGACTCGAGGAAAGGCTGGGTGTGCGGCTGTTTCATCGCAGCACGCGCAGTATCACGCTGACGGCAGAAGGGACGCTTTTCCTCGAGCGTTGCCGACGCATTCTCTGCGAAGTCGAAGCGGCCGAATTGGAACTGTCGGAAACCCGCAAAGCGCCGCGGGGCAAATTGCGCGTGAGCTTGCCCCTGGTTGCAGATTTGGTCATGCCGACGCTGATGGCTTTCATGCGCCGCTACCCCAGTATCGAATTGGACCTGGATTTCTCCGATAGGCTGGTGGACATCATTGAGGAAGGTTTTGATGCCGTCATTCGGACCGGAGAGCCAAACGACTCCCGGCTGATGTCCCGCCCGTTAGGCGCGTTCAAGCTCGTCGTGGTCGGTTCGCCCCGGTACTTCGCCGAACACGGCACACCGCAGGTGCCGGCGGATCTGCTGCGCCATGCCTGCCTGCTATACAAATTCCCCAGCACTGGCAGGCTGCAGGTCTGGCCGGTGAACGGGCAAGGGCAGTCCGATCTCAACCTGCCGGCCACCCTGGTCTGCAACACCACCGAGGCGTTGCTGTACGTCGTGCGCGATGCATTGGGGATTGCCTGCGTACCGGATTTCACCGTGCGCGATGCCATCGTCGCCGGTGAGCTGGTCACCGTCCTCGACGAGTTCAATCGGCATCAGAGCACCTTCCGCATGCTCTGGCCCTCAAGCAAGCACCTGGCGCCGAAACTGCGGGTGTTCATTGATTTCATGAGCAGCGAATTGTTCAAGTGACTCACGGGGATATGTCCCAACCCTGTAGGAGCCTGTTCAGATCAAGGGGCCTTGTTCTCGACCAAACAGTTTCCGCCATCCACCACGATGACTTCGCCAGTGAGGTAGCTCGCCTCTGAAGACGCCAGGAAAGCAACCACTGCAGCCACCTCTTCGGGACGTCCGGCCCGGCCCATCGGCGTGTAACCTGCCGCCTTGGCTTCCTCGGCAGTGGTCGACCCTGTGCTGATCCAGCCGGGAGCGACGCTGTTTACAGTGATCCCTTGCTGGGCGACTTCAAGCGCCAGGCTCATGCTCATTCCAACCATCGCGGCCTTTGCGGCGCTGTAAGCCGCTTCGCCGGGGTTACTGCAGCGGGTGCCGGTAGTGGAACTGATGTTGACGATGCGCCCGTAACGACGCGCCCGCATCCCGGGCAGCACCGCCCGTGTAAGCAGAAAAGCCGTGGTCAGGTTTCGCGCCAGTGTCAGGTTCCAGGTGTGCAGATCCATGGTTTCCAAGTCGGAAAAAAACTCCGGGCTTCCTTGCATGGCCATGCCCGCGTTGTTGACCAGAATATCGATCTGCCCCCAGAGGGACTCTGCCCATGGGATAAACTCACGCACCTGATGCTCATCGGTAAGATCGATGGCCCGCCCTTGGACTTCGAATCCTTCGGCACGCAGTTCTGCGACCCGATCATTGATTCGCGCACTGCTGGCGGTGACGATCAGTCTGGCACCTGCAGTCCCCAGTCTGCGCGCGATGGCCATGCCAATCCCAATCTCACTTCCAACCCCGCTGACAAGGGCCACAGGGTTCTGTCCGGTTGCGTTTGGCATGGTGTCTCCAGAGGGGTGTAAGTAATGATCAGGGGTCGCAGCCTGAGTTGCTTTCGAGCTATATAACCACCCTGATCAACGCCCGAACACCCCCGTCCTCCCCAACAACTGCTGTTGCCGCCAGGCCGGTGCGCTGGAGGGGAAAAGCACTTCGTTCGGTCGAAAACGGGCGACACCGCAGGCGGCAGCGATGCGCTGGCGTTGCTGGCCGTGGGCAAGGGCCTGCCGAAAACTGGCTTCGCTCTGCATTTGTCCCAGCACATAACCGACGCCCGCCTGGAAATCGCCGCCATGGGCCTGCCACCAAGCGGTGATGAGCTGCGGGTCGGGCCAGGGTAGATTTTCGTCGGGGTCCATTGCCACGTTGGTGTCTTGCGGGTCATCGTTCGGGCCGGCGTCGAAATCGGGCAGGTCCTGCAACTCCAGATCAAGCAACGCCAGGTCAGCACCGGTGATCAGGCTGAAGGCTTCACCGGCGACCCGGGCATAGGGCAGGTCGCTCATTTGCTGGATCAACCACGGTACACAGACCGGGTCGCCCAGCAGCCCAAGGGCCTGGATGCCGATGCGCCGGTCCCTGGGATCCTGTACCAACTGGCGTATCCAGGCGATGCTGGGCTCGCGTTCCTGCCAGGCCAGCAATACGCAGAGCGCGCGATACTGGAACTGGCCCGGTTGCCCGGCGAATTGTCGCAATGGCTCCAGGGCTTGCGCGTCGCCCATCTGTGCGGTGGCCCAATTGGCCCAGAAGCGCGTGGCGGCATCTTCATGCTGGCGGTGGGTACGAATCGCCGGGAGCAGGTCACGCCGGCGCAGTTCGCCCGCCGTGCGGGCGGCACGTGCCAGCACGCTGGGGTCGGCGTGGGACAGTTCGGCCAGCAGGGTAGGGCCGGGATCATGGCGATGCATCCCGCAGGCCGCCAGGCCGAGGCGGTGAAACAACGGCTCAGGGGAGGCGAACATGCGCTCGATCCAGGGCGATATACGCTCCCAGTCGAGCCACCCCAGGGCCATCAGATAACCGCGCTCCGTTTCTGACGCGCTTCGCAAATGATCGCTGAGTCGCGACAACATCTTCGCATCGGCCGCCTCGAAGGCCAGCAACACACTGGCGAACGTCTCGCCGACGGCGTGCGGACCGAGCTGGGCCAGCAGGATTTCCAGGCCCGTTGAGCCGGCGATGCGCAGGCCATCGAGATGGGCATCGATGCGCTCGTCCAGTTTGCTGAGATCATCAAGGTCGTAGTGGGGGGCACGCACGGCGTGATCGTGCAGGAGGATGAGGAAGCAAGCTTCTTCGGCATGTTGCTCGATCATTGAGGAGATGGGGAGCATGACGTCTCTGTCTTGTTACGGCACCAGGTTTCCGAAGAAGTAACGTTTACCGACTTCGAACTGCAGGGGAGAGGCCATGTATCGGTCCAGGACAGCGGCCGCATTCAGCGGTTGAAAGTCGCCATTTTTCCCATAGAAACTGGAGCAGTCGACGCCGGAATACACCTCGAATTTACGCCTCCAGATGAGAAAGTTGCTCCAGTCGATCCATTCATCAGTGCCTGAAGGAACCAGGGACTTTCTCATGACCCAGACTTGTTTGTTCATGTCGACGGGCATGCCACCGGAGATCGAGCAGCGATCGCTGCCATAAGCGTTCTGCAGTTCGCTCAGTCGTGAATCGACAGCCGCTTTGTATTCGATTTCGTTCAAGCCACTGTCAAAGAACTCGGGTTCGTTTTCGATGGGATCAAGAAGATTGCTTAAATTGGCTTCCACGGCGGCTCGGTCGGCCCGACGGGCAAACGTGCGCCATGCCTCAACCATGAAAGGTATCAGCCACAGCACACCAGACCACTGCGCTGCCAGGCACGCCTCGATACGCAGGTAGGTGGGGCCTTCGAGTATGAGCTCGGCAAGGAAATCCAGGTCGGTGTCGAGTCCTGCATCAGCGGTCAGACCGAGGCAAGCCGATACCAGCGTTGGATCGCAATCAGGGTCCACTATCCATTTGCGCAGTTGGGATACATGGCTGTAATCGCCATGCTTGGCTTGCTCCAGAATCGCAGCAAGTGCCATCCACGGGTCGTCTTTCTTCCAGCCGTCAGGCGACATTACTTCTGCCGGAGCGCAGCCGCAGTAGTGATAGCCACGCCCCTTCCAATAGAAGCTGTCTTGAAGAAAACCGGGTCTTTGAGTGTGCTTGTAATTAGAGGTTTTCATCATTCAGGCCTTGGAAAACTATTGATGCGTGTCTCTTGAAGTGAACTGAGCTCTCCTTCGAGCTTCTCACACTTCTTGCCAGTCGGGGCGAGATTCCCTTGCCCGGCCGGACAACCTCCGGCCGCCTTGGGGACTCTATGCGCCACCGGTTCTCCCTGACCCACTTCGGTTTTCCAACGCATATAGCCTGGCCTGTTAATCGCCCAATCATTTTCAATGTTGGCTTTCTCTCGTTTGCTCGTTACGTAGTACTTATTGCATCCGCTCGGTTGCTTTCCGGCAGGTGGCAACAAGTGCCTGCACTTGGGGTTTGCCCGGACTTTGGCGAGGACGGCGGCGTTCTGAGGATTTTGTGCGGTGCCGTAGAATTCGTCTTCCGTCATGTACTCCCCGTTCGCTTGAGCCTTGGAGTGCGCCGCGCCGCCACAACATTCACATTTGTGTTTGCCTGGCACCTTGGCGTCTTGTTGCACCGGACTGTATTTGGCGGTGTTGACCATGGGGACGGCCGCATTCGCTGCGGGACTGGCATGATTCGATGTGGTGAGGTCGGTATGTCGGTCTACGTTCTGGCCTTCGAAAAGAACATCCATTGACCATGAAACAAAATAGGTCTTACCGGTGATGACGTGAGTGATGACACCGGCACCCTGGCTTCTTGTGGCGGCTTCATCGCCCAGTGGGGAGGTTTTATAGAAGGAGCGATTTTTTAACATGATCTCCTTGTTTTCGATCTTGACGGTCTTGCTGCCTTTCTTCATGTCCTTGGAAAACGAGGTGTCCGGATAGGGCACCGGGATGGGTCCTGCGGGAGGCGGTGGTGGCGTCAGGCAGACATCCGGGAATGCCGCGATGACCTTGCCGCCACCCGCTTTGCATGCAATCTCATCGCCATTTGCATAAACGTCGCAGCTCATAGGGGCCCCTGGGGTCGACTGAGGTCGCGCACGACGGCGGCGGCGCGTGCACCGGCCAGGGCACTGCTCAGACAGATCGCGCTGGTTCCCGGTGCATAGCCTTTGCGAAACGCCTGGTCGGCGAGTATCAACTGGACGATTCCAGCAATGGCCCCGGTGTCACCCATGGCCTCTGCCCAATGCCACAGTGGCTGATCCTCTTTTCGGACGGTCCGAAAAAGCCGGGCCTCCATCAGCGGAAGTTCCTTGAAGCCGTATTGCTCGCCCGTGACATCGGACAGGCGCAGATCAATTTCATGCAAACCCAGTCTGGCCTGTGCGAGCGCCGTGCGGGCGGCGTCGGTCAGCCCGCCTGCTCGCAGGGGTTTGTTCGACAAAAGCGGTGCCTCTTCTTGCCCGAATCCCAGGCCTGAGATTTCCAAGCAGGTGCCAGGTTGCCGATAGGCCTGAATCAAGATGGCCGCGGCCCCTTCGCCAGGAAACAAGCCGTCATTGTGAGTGGCCGTTTTCAGCCGGCGATGCTGGTCCAGCCATTGCAGCGTCAAGGCGCTGAGCAGCGAGTCGACACCCGCCACCACGCAGGCAGGCGCACGGGTTTCTTGCATCAATCGACTGGCTTCATGAAGGGCTTGCATGCCGGCAACCTGGCCGGAGGGGATGACCCTGGAGTGGGTTGGGTGGAACTGTATGCCCAACTTGGAAGATGCGTCGTGTATGACGGTCTGGGCTATTCCCCTGATATCGATTCCGGGGCGCTCCGGTTCAGCCAGGCACAGGAGAAAGGGCACTTCTGTCCAATCCAGCTTCGGCGCACCCTGTATCAACTCCACCAGTGCATGCAGCATGAGCCCGGACATACGCGATGCTGCCGGCAGCGCCAGGTCGAGACTGGACACCGTCGCGCCGATGATGGGTTCGCAAGCGTTGTCAAAAAACGGCAGCTCCTGGAGCGCTGACAGTCCGGCGCGCTTGGCAGCACAGGCACTGGCGACGCATAGGCCCACAGGGCAAGCCATGCCCATGCTGGTGATGAAAAGGGCCGGCGTCATAACGCCTCTTCTGCGGGAGGATAAGCTTCCTTAGTCCACGCGATGAGTTGAGCCAATGACTTGAAGTGTTGCTTTCCTCGCATGCGTTCTTCGTTGGCCTTGGCCTGTTCGAACTGATCGGCGCTTTGCCCGACGATGACCTTGGCCACTTCCTTGATGTTGCGCCCGAGCGGCGCAGAAGCTCGCCATGTCAGGAGCAGCCGATTCGCGTCCGGCTCCAGAATCACGGTGTCGACAACGGCTGCCGTTTCCCGCGTGCTGTCATCGTGAAAAACCAGGAGCACCGGCAGTTTCAAGTTTGTCGGAAGCCTGAATGCCGTCCGGCCTTTATCGTTGAGATTGAGCAGCGCAACTTCTTCGCCACCTTGCGGGTAGTCAATTTGCTGATCCTCTGGTGCGCACTGGAAATAACGCAGGTCAAAATCTTCCGGCAGAAATGGAAACTGATGATCAAGCCACGCCTGATCATAAGTGCCGGCCCATCGGATCCGCTGTTGCCAGGCTCGACCGATCGGGCCGAATGCCATCGGTTTGTAATTCCCATCGGGCGTGGTGACGGGCCTGTCCAGTTCTTCGGTATTGGGCAGCGGCAGACCATTTATCCGGGCAGTGTTTGCACTTGGGTAAAATCCGACCCCTACAGGGTTCCAGGGGTACCACTGATGTTGAGTGGCGTCGGCATGCGTGCGGTCCACCCCGCCAAAAGCCTGGGCATAGGAAACAGGCATTCTTGTGAAGGGAACAGGCCTGGTTGTCGAGTGTGAGAGGGCGCCCTCCACATAGACTCGTGCCCCCACGACTTTGAATGCTTTTACCAGCGTCCCGACTTTCAGGGCTACGTTCAGCTCTGTTACCGGCTCTCCATTGGGTGCGTAGCAGTGTCCATTGAGCAGGACATCGCAGCGTGGCTTGTGCAGTGCAAAATCGTTTTCGTATAACGCAGCTGATTCGCCCGGTTCCCCTGGGAACACATCAGCCATGATCAGCGGAGCCTGTTGTTCCAGCAGGCGAGGTTCATGTCCAGGATGATCAGCAATGCCGTAGGTTCCTTTCGCCACCACGACCAGCCATTCACGGCCGGTTTTATCGGTTGAGGTGGTAAAGCCGCCGACGAGGCGGGTCTTGTTTATCAATTCCATGGCGTCACTGCCTCAGTTGATCTGTACCGAGCCGCCCTTGATCCGGTTCACTCCAGATGATCGGCTCGAGAGGTAGGCGCCTCGGATCAGTACCTTGCCTTCACGGGTAAGAGTGATGCTGGCCTTGCCGCAACGCAGGACGATTTCCCGTTCTGCGGTGAACTCCAAACGCTCGCCGTCCAGGTTCGCGACGGCGCGGGGCGTGGTTTGCGGCAGGCGCTGGATGCGACCGATCACCAGCGGCCGGGCCGGGTCGCCGGCCTCGAACATCAGCGCGACCTGGGCGCCGATGTCTTCGCGACTGAGCGGTGTGGTGGTGCGCGCGGCGAGCCCCGCGTCATCGGGGCAACCGGGAAAAGCCACCACTGGAGCGTCGGCCAGGGGCACATCCAGCAGCACACCAATCACGACGCCCTCCACGCGCACGGGCGTGGAGGAGGGGGCGAGGTGGTATTCGACGGTCATAGCGCACACTCCATGGCTAGTTCTGCAGAATCTTCTGGCCTTTGACGACAACGTTCCTGTTGGCCTTGATGTTGATGGCGCCGGAGCCGTCGATGGTGATGTTCTTGCCGCTGATCACGATGGTGCCGTCCTTCTTCATGGTGATGCTGGCCGCGCCCGTCGTCAGGCTGATCGAGTCGCCGGCGTTGAGGACAAAGTTCTTGCCAACGTCCAGGCTGTCGTTCTGCTTGATGTCGGTGGTGCGGTTGCGTGCGACGTCGCGGGATTCGTTCTGGCCGATCTGGGTACTCTGGTTGCCATTGATCTCGATACCTTCGTTGCCTTTGACCGTTTCGTTGCGGTTGCCGATGATGCCGATGGTCTCGTTACCGCCCACGTCCTCGGTGCGGTTGCTGACGATGGTGATGCTTTCGTTGGCACCGACCTTTTCCGTGCGGTCCGCACCTATGGTGATGGTCTCGTTGCTGCCCACCTTTTCGGTGCGGTTGGCGCCGATGGTGATTTTCTCGTCGCTGCCCACATCTTCGGTGCGGTTCACGCCGATGGAGATGGTTTCGTTGTTGCCGACGGTTTCCTTGCGGTCGACGCCGATCTTGATGGTTTCGTTGTTGTCCACGGTCTCAGTGCGGTCGTGTTTGACGTGTACGGTTTCATCGTTGTCGATGGTCTTGCTGCGGTCGTGGCCGACCCAATGGGTCTCGTCGTTCTCGACCTCGATGTCCTGATTCTTCTCGGCGTGGATAAACAGTTGCTCCGCGCCTTTCTTGTCCTCCATGCGGATCTCATTGAAGTTGGCCTGTGAGCCGTCCTTGCTTGAACGACTTTTCACGCCACTCTGAGTGGCATTGGCTGGCAGCTTGTAGGGCACGGTCTGTTCGGCGTTGTAGACGCGACCGGTGATGATCGGCCGGTCGGGGTCGCCTTCGAGGAAGCTGACGATCACTTCCTGACCGATCCGCGGGATCTGCACCGCCCCCCAGTTTTTGCCAGCCCAGGCTTGGGACACGCGAATCCAGCAGGAGCTGTTTTCGTTGGATTGGTCATGGCGATCCCAGTGGAAGTGCACCTTGACCCGGCCATACTGGTCGGTCCAGATCTCCTCGCCACTGGGGCCAACCACCACGGCGGTCTGTGGCCCGCGGACAATGGGCATGGGCGTCAGAGGGAGAGGGCGGAAGGCTTGGCTGGCATCCATGCAGTCCAGCTCGCTGACGAACTGTTCGGCTAAATCTGACTGTCCGCTTTCATAGATTTCCTGACGGATCTGATAGCGCGCGACCACCACCAGGTATTCGCGATTCTGGTCCGCACGGTCGTAACCCGTCAGCGTGAACAAATGACCGGAGCCCAACCCGCGGGCCCGGCCGCGCAACTGCACGCGCTCGAACTGGCTGTGAATGGCTTCGATGCGGGTGCGTGCGTAGTGATCGCCATCGTTGCTCTGCAGGTATTCACCGGGGTAGTCATAAAGCGGGTGGTCACCGTTGCTGTGGTTGCGTACCACGCTGGAGCGCACCTCAAGGCTGGCGCGCGGGCGCAGGAAGTCATAGTCGTTCAGCGCCAGCGAACCCGGCTGGACTTCCCGCGCCAGTTGCCAGTCGTAGAAATGATCGCGCTCGCGCATTTGCCGATCGGGCGGATAGAAGGGCACCGAGTCGTAGTCCGCTGGCGTGGAGTGAGCACCATAAGCGTCGGCCAGCACCAGGACATGACGCTCCTTTTCATGGCGGAAGTAGTAATAGATGCCTTCCTGTTCCATCAACCGGCTGACGAAATCGAAGCTGCTTTCGCGGTACTGAACGCAGTATTCCCACTCACGGTAGCTGGCGCTGAGGCTGTCTTCAAAATCAGAGAAACCGAGGTCGCGAAACACCTGCTTGATGATGTCCGGCACGGTCTTGTTCTGGAAAATCCGACAGTCCGAGGTCCGCGTGAGCAGCCAGAACCATGGCCGCAAACTGACGCGGTATCCCGCGAACTGGCCGTGACCGGTCAGTTGCCGGCAGCTGCTGATAATGCCGTGGAAATAGCGTTTGCCTCCGTTGTACAACTCCAGGGTCAAACCCATCGGTTTGCCCAGCAACTGATCGAACTTGATCGCCCGGTCTTCGGAGGTAAGGTCCAATTCGTAGTGAAACAACCGCCCCAACTCTTCGCTGCCATCCATGCTCTGCAAAAACAGGACATCGCCACCGAGAGGACTGTCGACCTGTACCAGACGGTTGTTTTGGGTGATTGCCATCTACGGCTTCCTTGGCTCGTGTTCGGGCATCCGTTCGCCGTAAGGAAGGCAGCGGCGTATCAGGAATACCGGCCAATGACGGCCCCTCAGATGTTCAAGATAGGTGACCGGTGGTCGCTGACTTAGGTTATTTGGTTATAGTTTCATTCTAGAACCGCACCAACAGTGATGAGCACCAGCAACTAGGCTCCAGACAGGAGGAGGGGCCCGACGGCAAGGGGCGGGCGATTATCGTGTGTTTGCCACAGTGGAATGTTCTTGAGCCCCGGCCTCCAGCACCTGCACCATCACCTCGGATTGCCAGGCGAAGTACGGGTTGTAGGTCAACCGTGCATGGACTTTACCGGGCTCACGATAACCCCAGTCCGAATACCAGACAGGGCCACCTGCCTGGCATTGTTGGTAAGCCGTGTCGCTCTGGCCGTTCCAGCACAGACGCTGGTTACCCTGGCGACCATATTGCGGATTATCTGGGGAGAACAGCACGCCCATATGGGAAAACTGACTGATCTGCTCGGCCGGCAACTGGTCGCTGCGCACCAACAGGCGCGGACTTTGCAATTCGTTGGCGAGGTTGCCGTACCAGATCATCCGCGACCCCGGGTTGGGGAAACGCCGATTGAAGGCGTCCCGTACAAACTCCACATCCACCACCGAGTCATGGGCCGCACTGACCACCAGCACCGGGCGGTCGAACGCCTGCGATGCCAGCTTGCTGCGCACGGCGGTACTGCTTAGGTAAAACTGGGCGAAGCCATTGGTTGGCACGTTCTGGTAGCGCAGCGACGTCTGCTGTGGGGCCGCGCTGGTCGGCTGCCGTAGCCATGGTTTGACCTTCGCCAGCCACGGCAGCACCCAATCAAACCCAACATTGGACTTGAACGCCGGGGAAAACAGCAGCAGCCCAGCGATCGACTGATCGTCCATGGCGTACGCCACAACCAGGTTGGCACCGGTGGAGAAACCGCCCAGGTAAACGTGGCCGACATCCTTGCGTAGCAGCGTCACCTGTTGTTCCACGGATCGACGCCAATCATTGATGTCAACGTCGAGCATATCGGCCGGCCGAGTGCCGTGGCCGGGCAGCAGCACGGTGCGTACCCGATATCCCTGGCTGGCCAGTTGTGTCGCGACATCTACGAATGAGCCAGGCGAATCGCCAAGGCCGTGAACCAGAAGAACGCCTCTACCATTGGGCTGCGCGGGTACCCATTCACGGGGAGCGTTCCAAGCCAGCTCCAAGGTGTGGTCGGGATTCTGAAACTGCCGATTACGCTCAATCTGCGCCAGGGTTTGCAGGCGGTAGTCGCCAAAGCTGACCGGCGCCGGCTGGGCGACCTCAACCGGAGCGCGCGCGCAGCCGGCAAGGCCGATCATCAAGAGCGCGTAGAGTGCTTTCATTGGGTTTTCCATATGTCCATGTTGATGTCCTATCGAGAGCGATAGATGTACCACGTGGCTCGCAGTGCACAAAACCCGGAAGAGTTACTTTAGGTGGGGGGAGCTGACGTCAGGGTGACGGGTGGCTGACAGGGATGCGAGTAAACGCGCTCTATACACATGCTGTTTAACAAGTGGTAGCTTTCGAGCATGCTCTGTGTGGTCTTTTCCCCCCAACCAGAAGCTTACGAAAATGTAATTCTGACTTCAGGTCACTGACAGGGTGGCTTGTCTAGGGTGCAAGCACGAGCACTAGGTTGTGCTCTCGGCCCTCGACAGACCAAAAGCAGAGGTGCCGACCATAGTTTGCACTGTTGGAGACTGCCCCATGAAATCGCTGAAACCTTTGCTTCTGGTTGGTTCGCTACTGCTGTCTTCTATGACTTGGGCCGAAGGGGGCAGCGACCGTGTATTCGAGCGCATCCAGCAGATGCGTGACAAAGCAGAAGCCGTACTGATCCAGGCGGAGAAGGCCCCGGTCGGCGAGCGGCATGTGCACATGAAGGAGCATATGAACATGCTCGAAGACATCATGAGCCAGCTGCACAACGAACATCCCGCGCCAGACATGTCTGCCGAAGAGCACCTGGCCTGGATGGAAAAGCATGACGAGCTGGTAGACGACGTGCTGGGTCAAATGATTCGAGAGCACAAGCTGATGATGGCCGACAAGGAATGCCATCAGTAAAGGATTTCCCCCATCTTCCAGGCCTTTCGTGATTGCTCCTTTGGCCTAGCAGCGCCTCTATGGCGCGTTGCTTTTTCCCAGCTGACGCAATTGTAGTTTTGGGGTCAGCGGCCTGGCAGCAAGCGGGGAATAGCATGAGATCCAGCACCCATCGCGAGGTCTCACCATGAAAGGCTTATCCTTTAAGCTGCTGATCAGCACTCTGTTCATTAGCACCACTTTTCCGGCATTTGCCGAGGCCGGCGGCAATAGCAATGGCATCGGGCAGCAGACCCAGGCGACTCCGGGAACTCGTACCATCTTGGTAAAGATGGACGACATCAACTACAGCCAGAAAACGATCGATGTGAAACCGGGTGAAACCGTGCGCTTCGTTCTGAAGAACGAGGGCGCGTTGATGCACGAGTTCAACATCGGGCAGACAGCTTCCCAACTGGAACACCAGCGTAAGGTGATCGTACGCTGACGTCTATTGATACTCGTCAACTCCGCCCAGTCTGAGACACCTATGCTGATCCAGCTGCCATTGAAACGAGGCTATTGTCATGGACCATACCCATCACACCAGTACCACTGAACCGCCTTTTTGGAAGAGCAAGATTGGCATTGCGCTGATCATGCTGGCCGTAATCGGCATCTTCTATGTGGCACGCGAGCATTACATTCACATCTCGCAGGCCCTGCCATACCTCATCCTGCTGCTATGCCCGCTTATGCACCTGTTTGGTCACAATCATGGCGGGCACTCCCACGCTAGCGGTGCCACGGTCTCCAAGGATGAAGATAGGAAATAAATCGCATGCGAAATTCCTCCTGCCACGATCACGGACATGCACACAACTCGCACGGTCAACCGGAAAGTCAACGCGACCCCGTGTGTGGCATGGAGGTGAAATCTGATAGCCCATACCGCGAGAGCGTTGAAGGGAGGACCTATCGCTTCTGCAGTGCCAAATGCCTGCAGAAGTTTCAAGTTGATCCCCACTCGTACATGGGCCACTCGTCTCATGAAGCACATCAGCATACGAGTCAGTCCCCGATATCGGCACCAGAAGGAGCCGCATATACCTGTCCGATGCATCCTGAGATTCGCCAACCGACCCCTGGCAACTGCCCGATCTGTGGCATGACGCTGGAGCCTGTCATCCCGGAATTGGAAGAGGAGGAGAACCCGGAGCTGAAGGACTTCTCACGGCGGTTCTGGTGGACCCTACCGCTGACCGTCATCGTGACCGAGCTGGCGATGGCTGGCCATTCCTTGCAACTGTTTCATGGCACGACCCAGAACTGGGTTGAGCTTGCTCTGGCGACGCCCGTGACGCTATGGGGTGGCTGGGTGTTCTTCGCCCGCGGCATTGACTCCATCCGGCACCGCAGCCCCAACATGTGGACGCTGATCGGTTTGGGAACGGCTGCTGCCTACTTATACAGTTTGGCCGCTACCTTGGTTCCGCGGTGGTTTCCGGCGGCCTTTGTCCAGGACGGACGTATCGGCGTCTATTTTGAAGCAGCCGCGGTGATTATCTCACTCACGCTGTTGGGCCAAATGCTCGAACTAAAGGCCCGCTCGCAGACGTCCGCAGCTATCAAATCGCTGCTGGGACTGGCGCCAAAGACAGCGCGGCGCATCAGGCCCGATGGAGTAGAAGAGGACATTCCTCTGACTCATGTCCATCAGGGCGATCATCTGCGTGTCCGGCCAGGCGAGAAGGTTCCTGTAGATGGCACTGTGCTGGAGGGTGAGAGCGCAGTCGACGAATCGATGCTCACCGGCGAGCCAGTACCGGTTACCAAGCGGATAGGCGATGCCCTTATCGGTGCCACCCTGAACACCCACGGCAGCCTAGTGATGGAGGCGCAGAAAGTGGGTGCCGAAACTATGCTGTCGCAGATCGTGCAGATGGTGGCCAAGGCCCAGCGCTCCAAGGCCCCCATGCAGCGTATGGCTGATGCGGTGGCAGGGTATTTCGTGGTCGGGGTGATCCTGATCGCGGTCCTTACGTTCTTCGGCTGGGGGCTATTCGGGCCGGAATCAGGCTGGGTATTTGGCCTGATTAATGCGGTGGCGGTGCTAATCATTGCGTGTCCCTGCGCTCTTGGTCTGGCAACCCCGATGTCCGTCATGGTTGCGACTGGCAAGGCCGCTAGCTGCGGTGTGTTGTTCCGCGATGCCAGCGCCATCGAAAATCTATGCAAGATCGACACGCTCATCGTCGACAAGACTGGAACCCTGACCGAGGGGCGTCCCGTATTCCATAGTGCGGAAGGGACAGGCGGTTACGACTCCAATGAGGTGCTGCGCCTGGCTGCTAGTCTCGACCAGGGTAGTGAGCACCCGCTGGCTCATGCCATCGTCGATCATGCGCGTGGTCAAGGCATTGCACTGGTCAAGCCGGCTATTTTCGAGTCTGGCTCGGGCATTGGTGTGCGCGGGCAGGTCGATGCTCATCAACTGCAGCTCGGCAACACCGCGCTGATGGACGAGGCGGGTGTCGATATTACCCCGCTGCGTAATCGCGCCGAACAACTGCGTCTGGAAGGCATCAGCATCATCTATTTGGCCGTTGATGGTCGCCTGGCGGGACTCCTGGCCGTTTCCGATCCGATCAAGCCTACTTCTCAACAGGCTGTCTCCAAGCTTCAAAGCGAAGACGTGAAGGTCATCATGGCCACTGGTGATGGCCTCACCACAGCAAGAGCCGTGGCGAAGCAGCTCGGAATCGAGGAAGTGCATGGTGAGGTCAAACCGCAGGATAAGGAGAATCTAGTCGCCGATTTGCAGGGCTATGGCCGTCGTGTCGCCATGGCGGGTGATGGCATCAACGATGCGCCCGCCCTGGCCAGGTCTGACGTAGGTATCGCCATGGGCACCGGTACCGATGTGGCGATGAACAGTGCCCAAGTGACGCTGGTCAAAGGAGATCTGATGGGCATCCTGCGAGCGCGCACCCTGTCAGTGGCGACCGTGAAGAACATGAGGCAGAACCTCGCCTTTGCGTTCCTCTACAACGCGATGGGAATCCCGCTAGCGGCGGGGCTGCTTTACCCGCTAACGGGGCATCTTCTGTCGCCCTTGATTGCTGCGCTGGCGATGAGCGTCAGTTCGGCGTCGGTGGTCTTCAATGCTCTGAGGTTGAAATCAACGGACATCGGCTAGTCTCCCAGACCACCGGCCAACGGCTGGGCCTTATTGGGCTGGGGCAGTTGCGTGAATAAAATCACGAAGGTCATCCAGTCGCTGGATCAGAACGCACGGGTAGAAGTGGATCGAGCAGCCGGCAAGGTCACCGTTGAGAGCATAGAAAGTGCCGAATCGATCCGCATTACTGACGGCCTGGAGAAGGACAGCACGCAATGAATAAACACTTTCCACACATGTCGTTTAACATAATATACATTACACGTAACAAAGTATGTCGCTACCAGCCGGACTATCCAGCAGATTTTCCACCAGACGCTTCCCCTCACCATCACCCACAAGCATCACTGAAAACCAATTCACCGCGCACCAATCCCTTGGCGAGCATCATCACAGCAACCACCAAACTACCAGCGCGTGCGCAACGTCATGCCCATGCTGCGCGGGTCGCCGGTAAGCACTCCGTAATCACCTGCGCCAAGCCGAGGGTAAACGGCAGTGATGTAGTTCTTGTCGAACAGATTGCGCGCCCACAGTTCGGCTTCCCAACGCCTGTTGCTGCGGCGCAGTCCAAGACGCAGGTTGGTCAGCCCATAGGATGGTTGGTAGCTGCCCTGGCCACCTTCGAGCGTGCCGTAGTAACCGCTGCGGAATTTGTAGTCCAGGGCGCTGAACAGCTCCAGGCCATGCTCCAGTGGGTAGCGATAGTCGATTCCGGCGTTGGCGTTCCACTCTGGAGCGTTGAACACGCGTTGACCTCCCAAATCGCACGACCACTGCGCGCTGGTTGGCGAGCACGGCGCGTTGGGGAAATCCCGGTAGCGTGCGTCACTCCAGGCGATCCCCAGCCTCAGGTCAACCCGTTCGCTGGCACGTAGCTGCGCGTCCAGTTCGATCCCGCGCAGGCGCACTTTGCCGACATTGATCAGGTTGTCGCGGATCGGCGGCGAGAACTGATCCGCCGGCGCACGGTTGGTCAATGCCTGGTAGTCGTCGACATCGGCCTGGTACACAGCCAGATCGAGCACGCCTCGTTCGTTCCAGAAGCTGCGCTTGAGGCCCACCTCGACCGAAGTGACCCGCTCCGCATCGAATGTCGATGAGAGATTGGGGCCGATTACGTCGAGATTGATTCCACCGGCCTTATAGCCGCGTGACCAACTGGCATAGCCGAGCAGGTCATCGGCAAACTGGTAGCTGAACGTCAATTGTCCGGAAAGATTGCTCTCCTCGATCGCATCACGTCGGTAGTACTCGCCGCCGAGTGCGACGCTGCGCAGCAACGGGCCCGCCAACTGCGAGATCAGGTCAGGGCCCAGTGGCGCCAACCCCGAAACGCTGCGCGACAGCCAGCCCTGCTTGCGCTCGCGGGTGTAACGCAGCCCTGGTGTGATCGCCAGGCGGTCCGTGGCATGCCAGGTGAGTTGACCGAACACGGCGCGGCTATCGGTGCGCTGCTGACCGTCGAAGTCCTGCTGCGCGCCATCGAGCAATGACGGGGCAATCATTCCGGGCGTAATGCCCAGCCAGTCGATTTCCGGGCGATCCCCCAGAAAATAAGCGGCCGCGTCCTCGCCGAAACGCACGCCCACCTCGCGGTTCAACTTCTGCCGCAAATAATAAAGGCCCACCACGTAGTCGAAGTGTTCGTTGGGCGAATCGGCCAGGCGCAACTCCTGGCTGAATTGATGGTGATCGAGTTTCACGGCGGCGTTTTCGGCGACCGACAGCGGCATGCCATCGCCGTCCTGGTCCGCATCATAGGTCCAGTCGCGGTAACCGCTGATGCTGGTCAGCGTGGCGCCGCTGTCGAGCAGCCAGTTCAACTCCAGCGTAGTGCCGGTCTGCAGCGTCTTCACCGTGTTCGGTTCGTCTTGCTGCACGCGACGCGCATAAGGATCTATCGGCAGTTGGCGGTAGCCAACGAAGGCGGCTCGATCAATGCTCGTCTGGCTGTAGTTGCTGGCCGCAAAGACATTGCCCTGCTCGTCCTGCCAACCATACTCACCGATCAGTCGCGCGCTGAATGTTTCGCTCGGCGTCCACATCAACTGTCCCCGCAGGCCCTGGCGGTTCTGGTCACCCAGGTGGCTGCCGTCGTAAGTGTTCTCTATGAGCCCGTCGCGCTCTACGTCGTAGCCGGTCAGGCGCCCTGCCAACACCCCATCGATCAGCGCGCCTGAAACCGTGCCGCGATACTGACGCAGGCCATCACTGCCGACCGAGACCTCGCCATTGCCTTGCGGCTCGAAGGTGGGCGCGCTGCTGCTGATGTTGATCGCACCTGCCGTGGTGTTTTTGCCATATAGGGTGCCCTGTGGCCCCCGCAACACCTCGACCCGCTCGATATCGACCAGGTCGACCAGCGACATGCCTTGGCGCCCGAGGTAAACCCCATCGAGAAACACCCCGACACTGCCGTCCAGGCCATCGTTGTAGGAGCTCGAACCGAGTCCGCGAATACCGTAGCTGGCGTAACGCGCACTGGGCACGGCCACCAACAGACTCGGCACGCGCTGCTGCAGGTCCTCGGTACGGTAGATGCCGGCATCGTTCAATTGCTCGCCATTGAGCACGTTCATGGCAATCGGCACGGCCTGCACGCGCTCCTCGCGGTGGCGGGCAGTGACCTTCACCTCGTCGAGTACCAAGACCGAAGGCCGGCCAGCCTCCGCCTGTTCAGCACCAGGATCCTGATCATCGGCCTGGGCCCCACTCAGATAGAACCAACATACAACATGAAGCAGGCATCCATAGCGCACTCGGGGCTCGATCATCCTGGACACAGCAAACCTCTGATAGCGAACTGACATATAGCCGCTGCGAGGCTACATCATTCAGACTATGGAAAAAATCGTAAACGCTCGGGACAATCCAGTCCCAGGGGGCGGTAACAGCCAAGAACTGTTTGCATCGCGCGTTCGAGCTTGTAGGATCCGCGCATTGTGACTGGATGGCCGAGATTCACCAGGGCCAAAAACGACCGTTATCACACTCATTCGTCTACCCTCACAAAGCGCCATGCGGTTGTCCGCGAGTGCCTGGCGCTTCAATATTCCTGCGTTAACGTACCGGAGATTTTCCATGCTCAAGCGTTCCCTGGCATTGGCCGTCGGCTTGACCCTGTCTTTCAGCGCCTTGCTGGCCCAGGCCGCCGACACCCTGAAAGTCAGCGCGATTCCCGATGAAGCCCCTACCGAATTGCTGCGCAAGTTCAAGCCCTTGGGCGCTTATCTGGAACAACAGACCGGCATGAAAGTCGAGTTCATTCCCGTAAGCGACTACCCCGCGGTGGTCGAGGCGCTGGCGACCGACCGCATCGACCTGGCCTGGCTGGGTGGTTTCACGTTCGTGCAAGCACGCTTGAAAACCGGTAATGCGATCCCGCTGGTGCAGCGCGAGCAGGACGCCCAATTCACCAGTAAATTCATCACCGCCGACCCTGCGGTCAAATCCCTCGCCGACCTCAAGGGCAAGACCTTTGCATTCGGTTCAGTGTCTTCCACCTCTGGCAGCCTGATGCCGCGATACTTCATGCTCCAGGACGGCATCAAGCCGGAAAGCTACTTCAGCCGCGTAGGTTACTCGGGCGCCCATGACGCCACCGTCGCCTGGGTCCAGGCCGGCAAAGTGGATGCTGGGGTACTGAACGCCAGCGTCTGGGAAAAACTGGTCGCCGCCGGCAAGGTCGACACCACCAAGGTCAAGGTGTTTGCCACCACCCCGGCCTACTTCGACTACAACTGGACGGTGCGCGGAACGCTCGACCCGGCGCTGGCAGCCAAGATCAAGGCAGCCTTCCTGGCACTCGACCCGGCAAATCCGAAGGACAAGGAAATCCTCGATCTGCAGGCTGCCAGCCGCTTCATCGAAACCAAGCCTGAGAACTACAAGGGCATCGAGGAAGCCGCACGCGCCGCCGAATTGCTCAAATGACATTACATCTGACCCAGGTCAGCCTTACCCACGCCAACGGTGTCCAGGCGCTACGTGGCGTGGAGCTGCACATCGGTGCCGGCGAACAGGTCGCCATCATCGGTCCGTCCGGTGCGGGTAAATCGAGCCTGCTCAATCTGCTGGGCACGGCCCTGCGACCGGGTCAGGGCGAAATGCAGGTGCTCGGTGAAACGGCCTGGCAGTTATCTGCCCGCCAACGACAGCGCCTGCGCGCGCGCATCGGCTTGATCCACCAAGCGCCGCCCCTGCCACCGCGCCAGCGCGTAATCACTGCGGTGCTGGCCGGCAAACTGGGTCAGTGGGGCATGGGCAAGAGCCTGCTGAACCTGCTGCACCCGCTGGATGTTCCCGGCGCACGGGCGGCATTGGCCAGGCTGGATCTGAGCGACAAGCTGTTCGCGCAATGCCAGCAACTCTCCGGCGGCCAGTTACAACGCGTTGGGATTGCCCGGGTGCTGTATCAGGCACCCGAGGTGTTGTTGGCCGATGAACCTGTTTCGGCCATGGATCCGGTGCTGGCCGAGCACACCCTTTCAGTGCTCTGTCGCCATGCCCGTGAGCACAACGTCACCCTGGTCGCCAGCCTGCATGCGGTGGACCTGGCCCTGGCGCACTTTTCGCGGATCATCGGCCTGCGTGACGGACAGATCCTGTTCGATCTGCCGACCGATGCCGTCGACCGTGAGCGGCTCGACAAACTCTACGCCAATGAGCAGTTGATACCCTCGCCTCCACCGCCCTCCCCCTTGAGTGTGCAAATCCCGCGATGCTGACACGCGATACCCGAGACCCCGCCAGCGGCCCTCGCCTGCTGCTCTGCCTGTTGGCGCTTGTCCTGCTGTGGCCGGGCATCCACTTCAGCGAGCTGGACCTTGGCGTGCTGGTGACGAGCGACAGTCAAAGCGAGATGGGCCGGTTTGTCTCGGCCTTCTGGCCACCGGCCCATGGCGAAGCGTTCATTGAGCTGCTATTGCAAGCCACCTTGCAGACCTTGGCCATTGCCACGGCGGGTATGGCTTTGGCATTGCTGTTCGCCGTTCCCGCCAGCCTGCTGGCCAGCCGTGCGCTTTCGCTGTCTGCGGCCTCCCGGGGTGGCCAACCGAGCTATTGGGGGCAACTGCTGCGCTGGCCGGTACGCGGTCTGCTGATCTTCCTGCGCAGCGTGCCGGAAATCGTCTGGGCCCTGCTCTTCGTCCGCGCCGTCGGTCTGGGTCCGACTGCCGGGGTATTGGCCATCGCCATTACCTACAGCGGCATGTTGGGCAAGGTCTACGCGGAAATCTACGAGTCGGTCGACCAGCGTCCGGCACATGCACTGTTGCAGGCTGGCAGCGGCCGACTGACAGCCTTCTGCTACGGGATCCTGCCCAATGTCGCAGCGGAGCTGCTGTCCTACACGGTGTACCGCTGGGAGTGCGCCATTCGCGCCTCGGTGGTGATGGGCTTCGTCGGTGCCGGTGGTCTGGGCCAACAAATGGACCTGTCGTTGCGCATGTTCGCCGGCGGTGAAGTGGCCAGCATGCTGTTGACGTTCCTCGTCCTGGTCCTGCTGGCCGATCAACTCAGTCGCCTGCTGCGCTGGAGGCTGGCATGAACCGCCTGTTCAACGCGATATTGCTCCTGTGCATCGGTGCAGCCGTCGTCGTCTCGTTCGCCTATCTGGGCATCGACCTCGGCCAGCTTGGCGACGGCGACAACCTGAACCGGATGGGCGCTTATGCCCAGCGTTTTCTCAGCCCGGACCTGAGCCCGAGCCATCTGAAAGCAATCGGCCACGGTGCCCTGGAAACCATCGCCATGTCCGCCCTTGGCACCCTGCTCGCCGCGGTGTTCGGCCTGGTCCTGGCCCTCCCCGCCGCCGGGCGCTTCGGTTGGCCGATGCAAAGCACCTCGCGCCTGGTACTCAACGCCTTGCGCGCGGTTCCTGAACTGGTGTGGGCGGCGCTGATGGTCTTGGCTGCTGGGCTGGGCCCCAATGCCGGCACCCTGGCATTGGCGCTGCACACCACCGGCGTGCTCGGCCGGCTGTTCGCCGAAGCGCTGGAAAACACCCCACCCGAACCGGCCGAAGCCATTCGTCTGCAAGGCGGCAATGCCGTGTGGGCGTTCTGTTACGGCACCCTGCCCAACCTGATGCCGCAGCTGTTGGCCTACATCCTGTACCGCTGGGAAAACAACATCCGCATGGCCAGCGTGCTGGGCTTCGTCGGCGCCGGCGGATTGGGGCAAATGCTCTATGTCAGCCTCAGCCTGTTCCAGGAGGCGCAGGCCAGCACGGTGATTCTGGCGATGCTGCTGCTGGTCCTCGCGGTCGACTCGCTGAGCAGTTGGAGTCGTCAACGCTGGGTCAAGGCCTGAAAGCTGCCGCGTAGCGGCGAGTTTGACACCACATGTTCAGACCAGGGTGGCTCCCCTCCCTTGCCCACGGGTTGACCGCAACCGCTGCAGCCTGTCAGCGAACTGAAATATCCCCGACTTATTCTGCTGATGCGCGCATTGCGGCGATGTGCGGGTTGTACGTGCCTGCCCGTTCGGAAGTCATCCAGGGAGTCCGCCATGAAAATCAGTGTATTCGGTAGTGGTTACGTGGGATTGGTGCAAGCGGCGGTGTTGGCCGAGGTGGGCCATGACGTGGTGTGCATGGATATAGACGAACAGAAAGTCGAAAGCCTGCGCCAGGGCCAGGTGAGTATCTTCGAACCCGGTCTGGCCGCGCTGGTGCGTGAGGGATCAGAAGCCGGACGTCTGCATTTCACCCACGATGAAAAGCTCGCGGTGCAGCACGGCCAGGTGCTGTTCATCGCCGTGGGTACGCCTTCCAGGGAAGATGGCTCGGCCGATTTGAGTCAGGTCCTGGCCGTCGGTGAGGCGGTGGCTCGTTACCGCGAACAACCAGTCCTTGTCGTGGAGAAATCCACTGTACCGGTGGGCACCGGCGACGCCCTGCGGGCGCACATCGACAAATGCCTGCTCAAGGCCGGCCGTTTGTTGCAGTTCGATATCGTGTCCAACCCCGAGTTTCTCAAGGAAGGCTCGGCGGTGGCTGATTGTCGCCGTCCGGATCGCATCGTGATCGGCTGCGAAAGCAATGAAGTGCGCGACACCATGCGCGACTTGTACGCGCCCTTCAATCGCAACCATGACCGGATCCTGTTCATGGATCTGCGCAGCGCCGAGCTGACCAAGTACGCAGCCAACGGCATGCTGGCGACGAAGATCAGCTTGGGGTCATGCCGAGATAAAGGAAAATTAGGACATAGGGGTCCTATCCTATTGATATAAAAAGAATTCTATTTGGTCTGTGTGTCTCGCCTGCCTCATGCTCGTAAGCGTCTATGCTGATCTATTTACATGGGGGCTGAGCGATGGCGGCTTTGGAGAGAACGGCATATCCACGACTAGCAACTACCCTCAGTGCTAAGGATTTACACCGCAACTATTCGCTTTCCGCAGGAGAGCTTGACTGGATTTCCAGGGCAGCTCGTAGCCCTGCCCTTTCCCTTGGGCTGGCAGTCCAGCTCAAGGTATTCCAAGAGCTCCATTACTTTCCTCCCCTAGACGAGATACCTCCAGAAATTACTGATCACATCAGGAATACCCTCGGTTTTGGCCCTCGTATCACTTCCCGCTACACCAACCCGCGTACTTTTTATAGGCATCAGGCGGCCATTCGTGAGTACCTCCAGATCAAGGCTTTCTATGGTAGTGAAGCGCTCACCATAGCTCTCCACCTTGCGCACGAATCTGCCGAGGTACTCGACCAGCGGGCGGATATCATCAATGTGCTGATCGGCGAGTTGCTGCAGCGCAGCTACGAACTCCCAGCCTATTCCACCCTCAATGACGCTGCTGAGGATGCCTTAGTTGCAATGCAGGAGCGGCTATTCAATCTCGTTGTGACCAGGGCGCCAATTGAGGCGGTCTACAAACTGAAAGAACTGCTCGAAACGGATTTCGGGCGACGCCAAAGTGACTTCAACGCCCTCAAGCAGGCACCCAAGAAGCCATCCCGCAAACACTTGGAAGTGCTGATAGGTCACATGGCTTGGCTCGAGAGCTTTGGGAATCTAGATGCCATTTTTGATGGAATCGTCGATACCAAAATCCGCCACTTCGCTGCCCAAGCTGCGGCGTCGGACGTCGCCGAGCTTAAGGACTGTTCGCTGCCGAAGCGTTACACGCTGATGCTTGCCTTGATCTATCGGATGCGCGTGCGGACTCGGGATCACCTAGCCGAGATGTTCATCCGGCGAATCTCCACGATTCACAAACGTGCCAAGGAAGAACTAGAGCAAATCCAAGCACGGCAACGTCAGAAGCTGGAGCAGCTGGCGGCCACCCTGGACGGTGTGGTGCAGATTTTGGTTCAGGAACCGGATGACCAAGAGGCAGGTAGCCTGATTCGGGAATACCTCTCCCCCGACGGCAACCTGGAACGGTTACGCGAAACCTGTGCCGAAGTCCAGGCTACCGGCGGTAATAACTACCTGCCGTTGATCTGGAAGCATTTCAGGTCCCATCGCTCGCTGTTGTTCCGTCTCAGCCACCTTCTCCAACTGGAGCCCACGACTCAGGATCGGTCGCTGGTTCAGGCACTTCAACTGATACAGGACAGCGAGAATTTGCACCGCGAGTGGATCGACGAGCACGTCGACTTGTCGTTTGCGTCGGAGCGCTGGGTCAAGGTCGTTCGTCGTCCTGCCAGTGAGGGGCCACCGACCAACCGGCGCTATCTGGAAGTTTGCGTATTCTCCTACCTGGCCAACGAACTGCGATCCGGTGACATGTGCGTACAAGGGTCGGAATCCTTCGCCGACTATCGCAAGCAGTTGCTACCCTGGGACGAATGTCTCCAGCGACTACCAGCCTACTGCGAAAAGATGGAACTGCCTGGCACGGCGAAGGAATTTGTTACCTCCCTCAAGACCCAGTTGGAGGAAACCGCGCAGCAACTGGATGACAAATTCCCCTCTTGCCGAGGGGACGTATCGATCAACGAAGCCGGCGAACCGGTATTGCGCCGAGTGACGGCGCGCGACATCCCGCCATCGGCCATCTCGCTACAGACGGCCCTCATGCAACGCATGCCGGCCAGGCACGTACTCGACATCATGGCCAATATCGAGCACTGGATTCAGTTCACTCGACATTTCGGGCCGATGTCCGGCAACGAGCCAAAGCTCAAAGAACCTGCCGAGCGCTACCTGATGACGATCTTCGCCATGGGTTGCAACCTCGGCCCCAGCCAGGCCGCGCGGCATCTGGCCGGTAATGTCACCCCGCACATGCTTTCCTATACCAATCGCCGTCACCTCTCGCTGGAGAAACTGGACAAGGCTAACCGCGAGCTGGTGGAGCTCTACCTGCAGCTCGATCTGCCCAAACTCTGGGGCGATGGCAAGGCGGTGGCTGCGGACGGCACCCAGTTCGACTTCTATGACGACAACCTGCTGGCCGGCTACCACTTCCGCTACCGCAAGATGGGAGCCGTGGCCTATCGGCATGTGGCCAACAACTACATCGCTGTATTCCAGCACTTCATCCCCCCGGGCATCTGGGAGGCAATTTATGTAATCGAGGGGCTGCTCAAGGCCGATCTCAGCGTCGAAGCTGATACGGTGTATTCCGATACCCAGGGCCAGTCGGCCACGGTGTTCGCCTTCACTCATCTGCTTGGCATCAACCTGATGCCACGCATCCGCAATTGGCGCGACCTGGTGATGTGCCGGCCGGATCGCGGCGCTGCGTATAAGCATATCAACCGCCTGTTCACCGACACCGCCGACTGGCACCTGATTGAAACCCATTGGCAGGATTTGATGCAGGTCGCGCTATCGATCCAGGCGGGCAAAATCTCCTCGCCTATGTTGCTGCGAAAACTCGGTTCCTACAGCCGGCGTAACAAGCTCTACCACGCGGCACAGGCACTGGGCAGCGTGATCCGTACGATCTTCCTGCTCAACTGGATCGGCAGTCGCGAGTTGCGCCAGGAGGTTACCGCGAATACCAACAAGATCGAGTCCTACAACGGATTCTCCAAGTGGTTGTCCTTCGGCGGCGACGTGATCGCCGAGAACGATCCGGACGAGCAACAGAAGCGACTGCGCTACAACGACATGGTGGCCTCGTCGGTGATCCTGCAGAACACTGTGGACATGATGCGGATCCTGCAGAAATTGGCTCGCGAGGGCTGGCAGTTCACCGATGAGGATGTGTCCTTCCTCAGCCCCTACCTGACCAGCAACGTCAAGCGTTTCGGCGAGTTCAACCTCAAGCTCAACCGGCCGCCGGAGCCCTGGATCAAAGACTCGGTGTTCCAGCAGGCAGCCGGGTCCATCCGCACTGGCAAGCTCGGTACTGCGGAAACCGAGGAGATGGCCTGATGAACATTCCTCCTGCGTCATTTCGCGTCACGCCCTACGGCGAGGTAGATGCCGAGGCGCTGGAGCGTTTGCATGACGTCTACGACACCACCCAGTTGCTGTGTCTAGTCGATGGGCTGGATCTGCTGCTTAAGGAAATGAACAACATCGGCGGCCTCAGGGATGGCCTCCTGCGGGTACATGCCATGGCGAAAACGGTGCTCGATGGTGCGGCACTATCGGTGTCTGTGACGGAAGGCGGCAGTATCTGGGAGGAAGCCGAGTCGCTTGATGAGGATCTGGTGGAACTGGGCAATTGGCTGGCCAGCGTCAGAGCTCAACTGAGGCCTTTGATTGAACTCATGCCGGCCGATCCTCATTAACCAACTAGTCGCCAGCAACACCGAGCAAGCTACTGGCTTCTGAACGGCTCAAAAAGTTGACCCACATAACCTGTCGGATAGTTCCGGTCACGCAGTCCTACTTCGGCGCTGCCGGGCTTGCTTGCGCTGTCATAGAAGGTTCCAAGCAACTGATCCCACACCAGCAAGAACTCACCGAAATTGACCTGAGCATCCTCGAAGTCGCGTTTGTGATGCCAGCGGTGTGTTTCTGCAACGCCGATGACGCGCCGTAGCCAGCCCAACGAGTAGTCCAGATTTGAGTGCTGGAAGGCCAAATGTACCGTCAGGATGCCGAACCAGGTGGCCACGAGTGCAGAAGGAGTGCCCATCGCAAAGAGCACGAGCAGCCCAGGCCCTGCCATGATGGCGGCATGCAACGGGTGCCGGCGCTCGCCGTTCATCCAGTAGAGCCGCTCAGCGCTGTGATGTGGCTCATGCAAACGCCACAGCCATGGAACCTGATGGCTGAAGCGGTGCATGGCGTACAAACTAAGGTCCAGCACGGCGGCGACAATGACTAGCTGAGCCCACAGCGGTAAATCTGTTGGGAAGACACGGAACTCTGCGGACACCCAATCGCCCAGCCGGGCCAGCACGGTCGCCGTAAACTGGATCACAGACAGGTTCACGACCATATGGATGATATCGGTAAGGGCATCCTGGTGGTCCTCTAACCAGTCGTCCCGGAAAGGCTGCACGCGTTCCAGCAGCGCCACCAGCAGAATCCCTAGGGCGGCAATGATCGGTGTGCTGGGCCAATACGGAATACCCGTGTAGAGCAACCAGATCATCCAAGCTGCGGCCCCGCCAAAGATTGTTGGATAGCTGAGCCAGCGGATCATGAATGTGAGTGAATTACCCATCGTGAAGCCCTCCTTGAGATGACTCCACTTTGTGCCAATCACTGGGATGGCGCTTGAACAGAAAAGCTGAATTCAGCCTTTCAGACTGACATGACCCAAGGCAGATGAAGGGTCGAGGCCAAACAGGTCGCGGAAGGTGCGGGAAAAGTGGGCCGCATCGGCGAATCCGGCAGCGTGGGCGGCCGCAGTCAGGTTGGCGCCGCTGGCGATATGCTGGAGCGCTATGACCAGGCGATTCCATTTCCGGTAGCTGCGCAGCGGCAGGCCGGTCTGTTCGACGAACCAATGTGAGAATCGGGTAGGCGACAGATGAACGCGCTTGGCCAACGCCTGCCTGCCATTAATCGGCTCTTTTAACGCAGCGAGGACCGACTGCAATCGCGGATCGGAGGCCGGCGGAGTCGTAAGGTTGAGAACAAGGCGCACCATTTCCCGAATTTGCTGGGCTGACGGATCGGAGCTGCTCAGCAATTTTCGCAGCGATGCTGTATCGCCCATCTGAATCGGAGTGATGCCCTCCCCGATGTTATCGGGAAGTGCTCGCGCCTCATCAGACAGCGCGTCGAGGTAGATCGACAACACTTCGTCAGCTTCGATCTGATGGGCCACCCCTGCCCTGATGCAGATGGCCCTTGCCGTCACTGACGAGGATGTACACTTCACAGTCAAGCTGCCGTTCAAGCTGACGGTAATTTGATGCGCCATGTGGCCATGCCAATCTTGGCTACCCGCCTGCCCCAGAAAAATGCCCAGCCCGGGTGAAATCCAGGCTCTGCCATGCCAGCCGATACCCTGCGTTGCGTTCATTCAGCGGCACCTCAGGGTTCCACATCCAGCTGCATTTTGTGCACTAATGAGCTTTATAGCTAATTATAGAGTGATTATAGAATCCTCTTTGGCCTGAACTCTATCGCTTGCTCGATTGAAATCTCACCCGCTACAAAATCAGCTCCCCCTTTGAGATTAGACACTCTATTTGATCCAAATCAACGAAGTGCCGTTATCGTCAAAAGGAACGCTCATGCCTCGGGGCAATCTGCTATCGTCGCCCTATCGCCCCGCCTGGTGAATTGCTGTGCGTCGGATTGGATTGATCCTGCTAATGATTGCTAGCCTCGTGCTGCCGACCTTCGGCGGTATGGCTTTCAGCATGCCGGCACAACCTTGCCCGATGCAGAGCGCCGATCATCAGGGCCATGCAATGGCCGATGCTCCGTGCTGCGAGCAAATGGACAAGTCTGATGGGGTGGCCAAGAAGTCCCCTTGCAAACCCGGCCAGGAATGCAAGACCGGAGGACTTCTCCAGACCACCGTGATCAAGAGCATATCCCCTCTCCCCTCACGCCCCGAGATATTGCTGACCCAGTCGGTGATTAAGCGAGAGCCCGCAGGAATCTGGCGCCCTCCTCGTTTCGTCTAATGCAGTGATCATCCCGCGCCTTACAGTCAGGCGCATCGTCGCGGTCACGTTTCGTAGCTGCGACCTCGATCAATCGCATTGGAGGCGAAAGCATGTCCGCTTTCCTTTTTCCACGCCGTGGCTTTCTCGGTGTGTTGGCTGCCGCATTCTGGGCAGCTCCCTGGCTTGCCGCGCAGGCGCAGCCCCTAACTTTCGAACGAGCTCAAGCTCTGGCCGAGCAGAGTGCCCCTGAGAACCTCGCGCGCCAGGCGCAGGTGGCATCGGCACAGCAGGCTGTCGAGCCCGCAGACGCCCTGCCCGATCCCAAGCTGATTCTAGGCATCGACAACCTGCCGATCGAAGGCCCTGACCGTTACACGCTTAATCGTGACTCCATGACCATGCGCCGCATTGGGTTCATGCAGGAAGTCCCCAACAGTGACAAGCGTCAGGCTCGGCGCCAGTTGGCCGAGGCTTCAGTAGGCCGAGCCGAGGCCGAGCAGCGTGCCATGCAGTTGGAGATCAAGCGCCAGACGGCAGTGAGCTGGCTGGATGTGTACTACGCCGAACGCAGTGTTGGCCTCTTCGATCAACTGGACCGTCAGATCGAGATGCTCCGCTCGACCGTGCAATCGCTGATTGCCGGCGGTAGTGCTCAGCCTGGCGAGCTGTTGCAGGCCGACCAGGAAGCTTTGGCGTTACAAGATCGGCGAGATGAACTGAATCGCGATGTGGCAGTAGCTCGTGCCAAGCTGCGCCGCTGGATAGGCAACGAGGCTGACCAGCCTTTGCAAGGAGGTGTTCCCAATCTGAACCTGGCGGCACCGCACCTGCAGCAACGCATTGCTTCACACCCTGAGTTGCGCGCTGCCTCCGCCCGCGTCGGCGAGGCTAGCGCCGAGCTGAACGAGGCCATCGCCGAGAAGACCCCCGACTGGGGTGTTGAGTTTGCCTACAACAATCGCGACAACCAGTTCGGCGATATGGTGATGGTGCAATTCACCTTCGACCTGCCGTTGTTCGTAGGCACACGTCAGGGGCCCAAGATCAACGCCAGACAACAAAGCGTGTCGCAGATGGAAGCCGAGCAGGAAGCATTACTGCGCGCCCATCAGGCTGAGCTGGAAGGCGGTATTGCCGAGCTTGAGCAACTGCGCAGGACCTTGTCACGCACCGAAAAAACCTTGATCCCGCTTGCAAGCAAACGTGCCGATCTCGAACTGGCCGCCTACCAAGCCGGTAACAGCCAGCTCACATCCGTTATTACTGCCCAGCGCGACCTGATTGAGGCGCAGCTGCGGCAGATTGAACAGCAGCGCAAGTTGAGCCAGCTCTCCGCAAGCCTGTACTACGCCTATGTGGAGGGACTGAGATGAAGATATCGGCATTTGGTTTTGCGGTCGCCTTGCTGGCCGTGGGCATTGGCGCGGCAGGCGGCTACTGGCTGGCCCAGCGGCAGGCCAAACATGAGGTTCTGCCCAGTTCTGCACCGACGGACGAGCGCAAGGTGCTCTATTGGTACGACCCGATGCAGCCCGAGCAGCGCTTCGATAAACCGGGCAAGTCACCTTTTATGGATATGGAGCTTGTCCCTAAATACGCGGGATCCGAGCAGGATCCGTCTGTCCTGAGCGTCCCCGCTCAAGCCGTGCAAAGCCTCGGAATGCGAACTTCTCCGGTGATCCGCGGTGTACTGCCCTCGGGTATCGAGGCGGTCGGTTCCCTGGCCTATAACCAGCGAGAGGTGGCGAACCTCCAGGCTCGCGCTGGCGGATTCGTCGAGCGGGTTTACGGGCGTGCCCCGGGCGATGTGCTGCCTGCCGGTACCCCCCTGGTCGACCTGCTGATTCCCGAGTGGTTCGCCGCGCAGTTGGAGTTCCTGGCGGTACTGCGTACCGCTGACATTCGCTTGATAAGTGCGACCCAAGAGCGCCTGCGCCTGCTCGGCATGCCTCAAGCGTTGATCGAGCAGGTTCGCCGCAGCGGCAAACCGCGGGCGGTGCAAACCCTCACCACACCTATCGCCGGCGAGCTCCAAGCCTTGCAGGTACGCGCCGGGATGACCGTGGAGGCGGGTCAGGACCTGGCCAGGATCAACGGGCTGTCCACGGTCTGGCTCGATGCGGCGATACCCGAAGCAATGGCTGGAATGGTTCAGGTTGGGGCTGACATCCGCGCCACCCTGACCGCCTTCCCCGGGCAACCGCTGCAGGGCCGCGTCATCGCTTTGTTGCCGAGTGCCGACCCGCAAACGCGCACGCTCACGGTACGCAGCGAGCTACCCAACCCTGCCGGTAAGTTGCGCCCCGGCATGTTCGCCGCCGTACGCCTGAACAGTACCGTCGAACAACCCGCGCTTCTTGTGCCGAGTGAAGCCGTGATTCGCACCGGCAAGCGTGCATTGGTGATGCTGGCCGAAGGCGACGGACGCTACCGTCCCCAGGAAATCAGTCTGGGCCGCGAGGCCGATGGGCGCCTCGAAGTGCTGTCCGGCCTAGAGGAAGGTCAGGCGGTCGTCACCTCCGGCCAGTTCCTCATCGATTCGGAAGCCAGCCTGCAGGGCATCATGGCCAGCCATGCCGAGCAGGACAATGAGAAGGAACTACATGAGTCCCATGGTGTGATTCGCGCTCTGGACGCTGAGGAAGTCACCCTGGAGCACGGGCCATTCGAGAGCCTGAATATGCCCGGTATGACCATGGCATTTCCACTGGCCAGCCCCGAAGTAGCGGCTGGGCTTAAGCCCGGGGATCACGTGCGTATCGGCGTCCGCCAGACGGATTCCGGCCTGCGGGTCGAGCGGCTCGTCAATCAAGGAGAGCGGCCATGATCGCGCGCCTGATCCACTGGTCGATCGGCAACCGCTTCCTGGTACTGCTGGCCACCCTGTTCATCACCGCCCTGGGCATCTGGTCACTGCGCAACACGCCGTTGGATGCACTGCCGGATCTGTCCGACACCCAGGTCATCATCCGCACCAGCTTCCCCGGCCAGGCACCGCAGATTGTCGAGAACCAGGTGACCTACCCGCTGGCCACCACCATGCTCTCGGTGCCGGGGGCGAAGACAGTGCGCGGCTACTCGTTCTTCGGCGACTCCTTCGTTTATGTGCTGTTCGAGGACGATACCGACCTCTACTGGGCGCGCTCGCGGGTGCTGGAGTACCTCAACCAGGCGCAGGAACGCCTGCCCGAGGGTGTTACCACCACCCTTGGGCCGGATGCCACCGGCGTGGGCTGGATCTACCAGTACGCCTTGGTCGACCGCAGCGGCCAGCATGATCTTGCCCAGCTGCGGGCACTGCAGGACTGGTTCCTCAAGTACGAACTCAAGAGCCTGCCCAACGTAGCCGAGGTAGCCACCCTCGGCGGCATGGTCAAGCAGTATCAGGTGCTGCTCGATCCGCAGAAGCTGGTGGCTTATGGGGTAACTCAGCAGGAGGTCGAAGCGGCGCTGAAGAGCGCCAATCAGGAAACCGGTGGTGCCATCCTGGAGCTGGCGGAACGCGAGTACATGGTGCGGGCTTCAGGTTATCTAGAGAGCCTGGAGGATTTCCACAATGTGCCGCTGCGGGCTTCGGCCAGCGGAGTTCCGGTGCTGCTGGGTCAGGTGGCCACCATTCAGCTGGGGCCAGAGATGCGTCGTGGCATTGCCGAGCTGGATGGCCAGGGGGAAGTGGTAGGCGGCGTGGTCATCTTGCGCTCCGGAAAGAATGCCCGCGATGCCATCGCCGCGGTGAAGACCAAGCTGGACAGCCTGAAGGGCAGCCTGCCGGCCGGCGTCGAGGTGGTCGCCACCTATGACCGTTCGCAACTGATCGACCGCGCCATCGACAACCTCAGCTATAAGCTGCTGGAAGAGTTCGCGGTGGTTGCCCTGGTTTGCCTGATCTTCCTCTGGCACCTGCGCTCGTCGCTGGTCGCGATCATCACCCTGCCCCTGGGCATCCTGATGGCCTTCATTGTCATGCGCTACCAGGGCGTCAATGCCAACATCATGTCGCTCGGCGGGATCGCCATCGCCATCGGTGCCATGGTCGACGCAGCCGTGGTGATGATCGAGAACGCGCACAAGCACATCGAGGCCTGGAAGGCCCGGAATCCTGATGAGCACCTCCATGGCGAGGCGCACTGGCGAGTGATCGGCGAAGCCGCAGCCGAAGTCGGGCCCGCGCTGTTCTTCAGCCTGCTGATCATCACCCTGTCCTTCCTCCCCGTTTTCACTCTGGAGGCTCAGGAGGGCCGGTTATTTGGCCCACTGGCCTTTACCAAGACCTATGCCATGGCGGCCGCCGCCGGACTGTCGATCACCCTGGTGCCGGTGCTGATGGGCTACTGGATTCGTGGGCATATCCCCAACGAACAGCAAAACCCGCTAAATCGCTGGCTGATCAATGCCTACCGGCCGGTGTTGGAAGCGGTGCTGGCTTGGCCGAAAACAACGCTGGCGCTGGCATTGGTGGTTTTTCTCTCTAGCGTCTGGCCACTTATCCAGCTAGGCGGTGAGTTCCTGCCACCCATGGATGAGGGCGATCTGCTGTACATGCCATCTGCCCTGCCCGGCCTGCCGGCAAGCAAGGCCAGTCAGTTGCTGCAGCAGACCAACCGGATGATCCTTACCGTGCCGGAAGTGGCGCGGGTGTTCGGCAAAGCCGGTCGAGCAGAAACGGCCACCGACCCAGCGCCGCTGGAGATGTTCGAGACCACGGTACAGTTCAAGCCGCGCGATCAGTGGCGCCCGGGAATGACACCAGAGAAGCTCATCGAGGCATTGGACCAGGCGGTGAAAGTCCCGGGGCTGTCCAACATCTGGGTTCCACCGATCCGTAACCGCATCGATATGCTGGCCACGGGGATCAAGAGTCCCATCGGGGTGAAAGTTTCCGGAACCTCGCTGGCCGAGATTGAGCGCATAACGCGTGACATTGAGGCCGTCGCCAAGGAGGTACCTGGCGTGAGTTCGGCGCTGGCGGAGCGGCTGACCGGCGGTCGCTATGTGGACATCCAGATCGATCGCCTGGCCGCGGCGCGCTATGGCCTGAGCATCGCCGACGTGCAGGCGGTGGTATCGGGCGCTATAGGCGGCAGCAATATCGGTGAAACGGTCGAGGGGCTGGCCCGCTTCCCGATCAGCCTGCGCTATCCCAGGGAGTGGCGTGACAGCCCGGAAGCGTTGCAGCGCATGCCGATTCTCACCGCAGTGGGCCAGCAAATCACCCTAGGAACCGTCGCCCAGATCAGTCTGACAGAAGGGCCGCCGATGTTGCGCAGCGAGAACGGGCGTCTCTCGGGCTGGGTCTATGTCGATGTCCGCGGTCGCGATCTGGCATCGACTGTGCGAGAACTGCAGGAGCGTGTCACGAATGGTGTGCCACTGGTTGCGGGGGTGACAGTCTCCTACTCCGGTCAATTTGAATTCCTAGAGCGCGCCAATGCACGCCTGACTTGGGTCGTGCCGGCGACCTTGCTGATCATCTTCGTGCTGCTCTACCTGACATTCAGCCGTTTCAGCGAGGCCCTGTTGATCATGGCCACACTACCCTTCGCCCTGTCAGGCGGTGTCTGGTTGCTCTACTGGTTCGGCTTCAACCTGTCGGTTGCCACTGGGGTCGGCTTTATCGCCTTGGCGGGAGTCTCGGCGGAATTTGGGGTGATCATGCTGCTGTATCTGAAGAACGCCTGGCATGCGCGCGTGGATGCAGGGCGCAGCGACGATCCGGCCCTGCTGGAGGCAATTCGCGAAGGAGCCGTCCTGCGTGTCAGACCCAAGGTGATGACCGTTGCCGTGATCATCGCTGGCCTGCTGCCCATTCTCTGGGGCGGCGGAGCGGGTTCAGAGGTCATGAAACGCATTGCCGCACCTATGGTTGGCGGCATGATCACAGCCCCGCTGCTGTCCATGCTGGTGTTGCCTGCCGCCTATTGGTTGATGCGTCGACGGGGTAAACGAAAGAGTTACTAACCACAGGAGCTATAGCTCTGAATGTTCAGGTGAGCCCCTCCGCCATATGACGAAGGGGCTTATCTGTCTTAAATCACGCGTTTAACGCTCAGGTAATCGCCCTTGGTCTTCAGCGTGATGGTCACGTCGCGGTTGCTGCGGTTGCGCCAGAACCAGCCGTGTGTACCGTCGAAGATGGCGGTGAATTCACCCTTGTCGCCCTTGATCTGCTTACCCTTGCTATAGCTGTGGTAGTAGCCCTTTGGGCCGTTGTAGGGTTCGCCATGGGTGTCGTGGTTGACCGGAACACCATTGGTCGTCCACTCGTAGCTGACCGTGGCCTTGTTCAGCATCTCCAGCTTGATTTCACTGGCCTCACCTGGCTTCAGGGTGACGGTTATCTCGTCAGACTTCAGGGCTGGCTGAGGCTCTGCGGCTGGTTCAGCCACAGGCACTGCCGCGACTTGCTCTTGAGCTACCGGCTGAACAGGCACGGGGGCTTGAGCGACTGGAGCCGCAGCTGGCTGAACCGCTGCATCCGCTGCCGCTTCTTCGGCCAGGGTTATCTTCATTTCGCCCATCTGGGTCAGGCCGAGTACGCGACCAACGCCCGTCGGGTCGATGGCGTACTCCGAAGGCATCACCACGGTGACCAGTAAGGCTGCGGCAACACCCACGGCGATCACAGTGGAGCGCAGCAGTTGGTGGCTGGTAGGCAATTCGCTTTGGGTCGGAAGCTTGGTATTGAACATGCTGATAATTCCTTACTGAGAGACGATCAGGCCGGTGAGCTGGTAACCCATCAAGAGGAAACCGGCGCTCATCATGGCGACATTGGCGGTGTAGGCATGACGCCAGAAGCTGGCGGTGCGCCGCCAGTAGCCCATGACAATCAGGATGGCGCTCAAGGCCAGGAGCTGGCCGATTTCGACGCCGACGTTGAAGGCAATCAGGTTGGCAATCAGGCCGTCTGCCGAGATCTCGTATTCCTGGATCTTGGTCGCCAGACCAAAGCCATGCAGCAGGCCGAAAATCAGCGTGGCCGCCTTGGTATCGGGCTGATAACCGAACCAGCGCTGGAACGCGCCCAGGTTATCCAGCGCCTTGTACACCACCGAGAAACCGATGATGGCGTCGATCACATAGGAGCTGATGTTGATTTCCGCTAGTACGCCCAGCAGCAGCGTCACGGTGTGGCCCACGGCGAACAGGGTGACGTAGAGCCCTACGTCCTTCAGGCGGTAGAGAAAGAAGATCACCCCGAAGAGGAACAGCAGGTGGTCGTAGCCGGTGATCATGTGCTTGGCACCTATATAGATGAACGGCAGCACCATCACCCCGGAACTTTCCTGGATAAAGCCCTTGTCGCCCTCGGCGACAGCGTGGGCCAGTGCGTCAGGCATGCCGAGAAACAGCAATGCCGTGAACAGCAGCAACAGTAGTAACGAGCGATTCGGGCGCACGACAGATGCGTCCATTGCGCCCATAGATAGCGAATGCATGGTTGAGTCCTAAATTAAAGGGGGCTTGGGCCGCACAGCGGCCTGTGTCAGATCACGAATGTGGCGCGCGGTGGCCGCTCGATCAGGAAGATCGGGCTTGGAGGAATGGAGTAATGAGGGGCTGGTATCGGCTGCGCACGTTCTGGCAGCGTGCTTATTCTCAGCAGCGCGGTCAGATGCGGTGTTTCATGCAAGTGGTCGGCTGTCAGCGGCGAGTGGCAGTGATCCCCGTACGCAGCACAGGCCTGCGTCTCATCACCATGCGCATGCGAATGAGCACCGTCATTGCCACCCAAGGCAGGCTGGCTCGACCCCATAAACAGCGCAGAGGTATGCCCGGCCCAAGCCAGCAATATGGCGAGAGCAAGGGCAAAAATCACCTTGGTGCTAATGGGATTGCTGAGCATGTTGTGGTTCTTTCGATGCCTAAGCGAGTGGCTTTTATGGAGAGGTAGCCGGTTTGACCATATCCCCCCCTGGGGGATAGCATGCGAGCGTAATTCATCGACGCACGAGACTCAAGGCATGAGCGATCACGAACACGGCCACCAGCACCAAAGTCATGGCGACATCATCAAAAGGTTGAAAAGAGCGGAGGGCCACCTGCGCAGCATCGTCACCATGATCGAAGAAAGCCGGGCCTGCGTCGACATCGCCCAGCAGCTGCATGCCGTGGAAAAAGCCGTCTGCCAGGCCAAGCGTGTGCTGATCCAGGATCATATCGATCACTGTCTGGAACACACGATCGAAGCACTCGCAACCGGCGAGCGCGCGTCACTCGAAGATTTCAAGCAAATCACCAAGTACCTCTAGGTCATTACCCCCATGTCGAGCTTCGCCGAACTGCTGCAACAGGGGGCCTCTCAGGCCTGGCTGTACTTCCCCAGCGCCATTCTGCTGGGTGCTTTGCACGGCTTGGAGCCAGGGCACTCGAAGACCATGATGGCGGCGTTTATCGTGGCCATTCGTGGCACGGTGAAGCAGGCCATTCTGCTAGGCCTTGCCGCAACGCTTTCGCACACCGCTGTAGTCTGGCTGGTGGCCATGGGCGGCATGTACCTGGGGCAGAATTTGGATGCCGAAACTACCGAGCCGTATTTCCAGCTCGCGTCCGCCACCATCATTATCACCATCGCCCTGTGGATGCTCTGGCGCACCTGGCGTGGCGAGCAGATGTGGCGCTTCGAGGAAGGTGATGAGCATCAACACGAGCACCACCACGATGAAACGCAGCGCATCGACACCGGACATGGGCGTATCGAGCTGTCGATCTTCGAGGAAAGTACTCCACCGCGCTGGCGGCTGAAGACCTTGAGTGGCCATGTCTGGCCGGCTGCCGAAGTGAGCCTGCTGACGACTCGCCCCGATGGACTGGCCCAGCAGTTTTGCTTCGTTGACCGCGGTGATTACCTAGAGTCAGTCGACGTGATTCCCGAGCCCCACGAATTCACCGCGCGCCTGAGTCTGGGCCATGCCGGACATTCCCACGACTATGACCTGGAGTTCCGCGAGCACGACCACGGTCATGAGCACTCCGAGCTGGAAGAGCTGGAGCTGTCGCTGGACGGCTATCAGGATGCCCATGAGCGGGCGCATGCCAACGACATCCGTAAACGCTTCAGCAATCGCAATGTCACCACCGGCCAGATCATCCTGTTCGGTCTGACTGGCGGACTCATTCCCTGCCCGGCAGCGATCACCGTGCTGCTGCTCTGCCTGCAAGTGAAAGAAGTCGCCCTGGGTGCCGTCCTGGTGCTGTGTTTCAGCATTGGTCTGGCCATCACCCTGGTCACCGTTGGTGCCGCCGCCGCTATTGGCGCTCGGCAAGCCTCCAATCGCTGGCCCTGGCTCGGTGTTGTCGCGCGTCGCGCCCCTTACCTGTCCAGCCTGCTGATCATTGGGGTGGGGATTTACGTTGGCTTCCACGGCTGGATCGGCCTGAACGCCTAGCCGATGTGGGAGTTATCCGGTTATTTCGGCCTGTTCTTCGCCGCCTTCGGTGCCGCCACGCTGCTGCCCATGCAGTCGGAGGCGGTGCTGGTCGGGTTGCTGCTGACCGACCGCTACGCGGCCTGGGCACTGCTGGCAGTGGCCACCACGGGCAATGTGCTGGGTTCGGCACTGAACTGGCTGCTGGGCCGTTCCATCGAGCATTACCGGCACAAGCGCTGGTTTCCCGTCAGCGAAGGCAAACTGGAAAAGGCCCAGCAGGCTTATCACCGCTTCGGTCGCTGGTCGCTGCTGCTCAGTTGGGTGCCGATCATTGGTGATCCGCTTACCGTGGTAGCCGGTGTTATGCGCGAACCGTTCTGGAGCTATCTGTTGATCGTGACACTGGCCAAGGCCACTCGCTATCTGGTGCTAGCTGCCTTGACGCTTGGGTGGTTTGGGTGAGCCTGCATAAGCGCGACACCAACCTGGATCTGATCAAGTGGCTGGCGATGCTGACCATGCTGCTGGATCACCTGCGCTACGTCTGGCCTGACACCGAATGGCTGTTCATCGTCGGACGCTTAGCCTTTCCACTGTTCTGCCTGGGCGTCGCAGCCAACGTGGCGCGCTCGCAATCGGGGGCGCTGTACAGCGAAGCCAATGCGCGCTACCTGGGCTGGATGGCGGCGTTTGCGCTGATCTCGGAGTTGCCCTATCGCCTGCTATCCAGCGACAGCAGCACGCTCAACGTGATGCCTTCGCTGCTGCTGGGCCTGCTGATCGCCTGGGGCGCCCACCACCGCGGACGCGACGGTTTGGTTCTGGCTCTGGCCGGCGTGACTGTCGCGGTGCTGATCCAGGAGCGCCTGATGTACGGGGTTTTCGGTGCACTGCTGCCGGCGGCATTGCTCCTGGCCATTCAGCTCCCCGGGCTTGTGTGGCTCTTGCCGGCCGCACTGTGCGTACTGGCCAACAGTCGCAACCGCTGGCTCGCGGAGTGGGAGTTGCAGCCCTACAGCTTGCTGATCGTGAGCACAGCGTTCTTCGCCCCTCTGCTTGGGCTATGGCTGTTGAGTCGACCGGACCGGCTCAGGATCTGGCCGGTCACGCGTTGGGGCTATTGGTTCTACCCTGGACATCTGGCGGCACTGCACCTGATCCGCTCGTTCAGCTAGCTCAGATTTCCCTCTTCAGAAACCTTCTTGCCCGATGCAGGCCTCTTGCCATACCTTGCAGATGTGACCTGCGTCACACACAACAAGAAGCTGAAAAGGAGTTCCTCATGAAGAAGTTTTCTGCTGTTCTGATTGCTGCTGTTCTCGCCCTAACCTCCGTTGCCGCTCTCGCCCACAGCGGTGGAACGGATTCGAAAGGCTGCCACCGCAACCACAAAACGGGCGACTACCACTGCCACTAAGCATTCGCCAGTAGCGACTGGTCACCGTCTTTCATTTACGGTGGCCAGCGTTCCAGGCTATCGACGAACCCATCGTGTCGCACCAGATACCGCCAAGCATGTTTTCAACACTGTAGACATTCTATCTCTATTACGACGATGTAATTTTCACTTCACTTTTATGACAGCTCGTTAAGTTTATATTTTAATCACTACCTTAAGGAGTGATTAAATATGAAAAATTTAAGAGTTATAGCCGCACTTTCGATTTTGACCATTTCTTCTTTTGCCATGGCAGAAGGCGGTGCTGATCGTGTTTATGGTCGGATGATTCAGGCTAATGAGCAGTCCATGCAAGAGTATGCTGCTGCTAACGGAAAGAATCCGCCCGAAGTTATTCATTACCGCTACGGCATGAAGCTAGATATCGCTAAGGTCGTGGCCACTACCTCAACGGACTCTAGCTGCAATGTGATGCCGGCTCAGATGACCTACGAGGACTCCAACGGCGATCTGAATATTCTTGAATACCGGGCAGCCGGGACAGGTTGCCGGAATCAAAACTAATAAATGACATCGCGCTGACTGAAAAGTAATTTTCAAGTCACCCTGACGTTATTTGGCATGTGGAAATATGACCAAGGCGCGCCTGGCTATGCCCGGCGCGCTTGGCACATATATGCGACCACACAATAACAACTGCCAATAACATCAGGAGCATTTATGAATAACAGGACCCTGTTAGGACTGTCTCTGCTCGCTCTGAGCGTCAGTACTGGGCAAGCTGCAATGGCCGCCGGCGAGAAAGGCGAGGGATTTATCGAAGGCAGCAGCCTGACCATCCTCAATCGAAACCTCTACTTCAACCGCGATTTCCGTAAAGGCCAGTCCAGCAGCTCGGGTAATGGCTATTCGGAGGAGTGGGCGCATGGCGTGATAGGCCGATTCGAGTCTGGCTTTACCGAGGGCACCGTAGGTTTTGGTGTCGATGCCTTTGCCATGCTAGGACTCAAACTTGACACCGGCGACGGCCGTTCCGGGGCCGGCGGCTCAGTCGATGTGATGCCTTACAACAGCCTCGGGCAGGCGGAGGACAACTACTCCAAACTGGGGGGTGCGGTGAAAGCTCGGTTCATGGATACCGAGATCAAGGCAGGCGACGTCTTTCCTGTCAGCCCGGTCGTCCAATACGGTGATGCGCGGCTGTTACCGGAGAGCTTCCGAGGTGTCACCGTGGTCAACAGCCGCGTGGAAGGATTGTCGCTTCAAGGCGGTCGCCTCCACTCGATGAGCCAACCCAATACCAGCAGCATGCGCGACGGCTTCGCTACCTTCTACGCGGGCGAAGTGGACTCGCCATGGATCGCCTATTTCGGTGGTGATTACACGCTTAATGACAACGTCGGCTTTAGTCTCTACACCAGCCGCCTCAAGGATGCCTGGAATCAATATTACGCGGGCACCACGCTGAGCTACCCGCTTGCGGACGATGTCGCCTTGATCGGCGGGCTGAACTACTACAAGGCGGTCGATGAAGGGAGGCAGCTCCTCGGGAGCTTCGATAACAACATCTGGAGCGGCAAGGTCGGCATCCAATTCGGCGCTCATACAGTGCTGGTGGGTCTCCAGCGCAACAATGGCGATGATGACTTCGACTACTTGCGCCAATCGGACTCCATCTACCTCGACAACTCCATCCAGTACAGCGACTTCAACTCGCCGAAGGAGAAGTCATGGCAAGTGCGCTATGACCTGGATATGGAGCCTTTCGGTGTGCCTGGATTGAGCTTCATGACTCGATATGCCCAGGGCTGGGATGCCGACTACAGCAACGCCAACGAAGTCTATATGCGCCGTGATGACAACGGCGATCCGTTGACCAACCAGAAGCGCTGGGAGCGGGACATCGAGGCCAAGTACGTTGTGCAGTCTGGGTCGTTGAAGGACATGTCCTTTCGCATTCGACAAGCCACGACTCGCGCCACCGACTTCGAGTCGGATTTGGATGAGTTCCGCCTGATTGTCGAGTACCCGCTGGAAGTTCTCTAACCCTGGCAAGCGAGCGGGTTGATTGCCCCGCTCGCTCCTTGGTCCTGCTGTCCCCTCGTAGTGCTCCTTTGGTTTGGAGACAGCCCTTGGCGCCCTAGGGCGCCTTTTTTACTTAGGTTAAAGGACGTATGAAAATGAGTCGGCCACTACACACAAGCGGCCGTGCTGGCAGGCAGTACTACTGGGCGGGATATTCTGCAACGACCTGATCAGAACCCGTCTTGGTCAAGCCAATGACCTGGTAGGCATGCTGTACGCCATCGACTTCCATGCCGGGGGAGCCCGCCGGCATCCCGGGAACAGCGATGCCCAGCAGATCATCGCGCTTGGTGAGTTCGATGACCTGAGCCGCCGGCACATGACCTTCGACGAACTTGCCGTCAATCACCGCGGTGTGGCAAGACGCTAACCGTGGCGCGACGCCCAGTCTTTGCTTCACTGCTGTCATGTTGCTTTCAACATGGTCGACGACTTTGAAGCCATTCGCTTCGAGGTGTGAAATCCACTTCTTGCAACATCCGCAATTGGCATCACGATGGACATCAATCGTCAGGGCATCAGCTGCTTGAACCGCAGACGTGACGGAGAGAGCGGCCAGTAAGGCCAGATATTTAGCTTTCATGTACGTGCTCTTTGCCATCGGCGTGGGTGTGGGTCTTGGGCGAGGCGTTCGGAGCCTGCTCGGCGTGATGATCACCTCCGTTGGACGACGCCTCATCTCCAGCATGGTGGTCATCGCCACTCATATCCGAATGGTGACCTGCCTTAGGTGCGGAGCCACCCTCGCTATCCGTAGCCGCGGCATCGTGATGACCAGGCTCTCCAGCATCACCTGATCCATGATGGTCATCGCCACCGCCACTATTGTCATGATGGCCAGGCTTGTTGTCGCCGTGCTGTCCTTCATGGTTATGCATCTGCGTTTCCCCACCACCGTGCTGATGGCCGCCACTGGATGCGACGAGTGTTTGGTATTGCTTGGCATCCATCGTCGGCAGTTGGTTGAGGAAGGCAACCATGCCCCAGATGTACTCGTCTCCCATGCTCTTGCCCCACGCAGGCATACCCGTTGCCTTGATGCCATGCTTGATCACCCAGAACGCTGCTGACGGATTGCCATCGACACCGATCTTGGCGAGGTTGGGGGGCGCAGGATAAAGCGATTGGCTTAGCTCGGTCTCCGCCACACCTGGCGCCAAATGACAGCCGATACACATGGAGTTGTAGTTGCCCGCACCGGCGCGAATAAGAGCTTGATCATCCAGGTTGGGAACCTCGATGTCCCGCGAACGGACTTCGATAGAGCGGTCACGGGCCATCGTGAGAAACGCATGCACTGCAGGAAAATGGGGATCGTCGGCCCCCACGTTGACCACGCCAAAGTAGGCGCCGGCCAGGACAGCTGTGCTACCGACCACGCCGGCCGCCACCAAAGTTTTAATTGTTCTTTTCATGTCAGGTTCTCAAAACCACATCCGGATACCGGCGACAAAACGCGCCTCGTCTACATCACCGCCCTCGTCGCGCACCATGTCTGCCGTGTTGCCATAGGAGCGGCTCCAGGAAACCCCGATATAGGGGGCAAACTGCCTGACAATCTCGTAACGCAGACGCAAGCCGAGCTCGGTATTTGCCAACCCAGACCCCACACCTCGCTCAGGATCGTTCTTGCCGTAGAAGTTCATTTCGGCAGTTGGCTGGAGAATCAGCCGGTTGGTCAGCAGAATGTCGTACTCGCCCTCCAGTCGGGCAGCAGTTTGGCCATTCTCGCCGACGAAGGCCGTGGCTTCGGCCTCAAAGGCGTAAAGCGCCATGCCCTGGATACCGAAGGCGGCCCAAGTCTGCGGCGACTCCGGTTTGAAGTCCTGGCGAACGCCCGCGACGACATCCCACCAAGGGCCGATCGAGCGGCCGTACAGCAGCTGTAATTCAGCATCCTCGGTCACGCCGTTGGTACGCTCGCCTTCGGAGCGGAACCAGACCCGGTTGATATCACCGCCTACCCAGCCCGACGCATCCCAGGCCAGGGTGCTGCCCTCATCTGCGTCCTGGTATTCGAGCTGATCGAGCAGGAAAAAACTGTTGATGGCGCTGTCGTGAACCTTGTGGCCAGGTAATGGCGGGAAAGCCGCTTGGCGATCAGCATCCGTCAGAACGGGAATCGGCGTACGGCTGGTGGTTCTCGGGGCTTCAGCGGAGCCATGGTTCATCTTTGAATGATCCATGCCCTCCATCTGTCCTTGCATGGCGCCATGCCCCATCTTGCTGTGATCCATAGCCTGGGCCTTCTCTTGGCTCTGGCCGTGGCCCATCTGGCTATGATCCATGCTGCCCGAAGCACCCTGCATGGCACCATGGTCCATCTTGCTGTGATCCATGCCCTCCATCGGCGCTTTGGTAGCGCCGTGGCTCATCTGGCTATGGTCCATCGACATGGTGCCGTGCCCCATTGCCGAATGATCCATTTCTTCCGCAGCCAAAGTAACGCCGCCGCTGAACGCACTCAGCGACACAGCCAGCGCCAAGAGAGATGGACGTGAAAACCTAGTGGTCATGGTTCGAACCTGCTTCGGCTTCGGTGCCGCCATGCTTATCCATCATGTTTTCGTGATTCATGCCGTCATGCTTCATGTCTCCGTGATCCATGGCGCCATGATCCATATGCTGGCCAGCCGCCTTATCCTTCGACTGATCTGCGTGATTGCCACTGGCGGTCTTGGGCACAGCCGACTCGGCAGCATGTTGTTCGTGCTCACTGTGCCCCTCACCTGCCAACGAAACCGGTGCGTGCAGGGCAGCCAATAGGCTGAACATGACTGCGCTGCCAGCCAGGGCATTTCGCTTCATAAAAGTGCTCATCAGAAATCTCCTTTACTCATCCACACGAACTTCACGGAACATGCCCATTTCCATGTGGAGCAACAGGTGGCAGTGATAGGCCCAACGACCCAACGCATCGGCAGTCACTCGATAGCTGCGCTTGGAACCTGGCGGCATGTCGATGGTGTGTTTACGCACCAGGAAATTGCCGTTCGCATCCTCCAGGTCGCTCCACATGCCATGAAGATGGATCGGATGAGTCATCATGGTGTCGTTGACCAGCGTGATGCGAACACGCTCGCCGTACTTGAGGCGCAGAGGCTCGGCGTCAGAGAACTTGATGCCATCGAAGGACCAGGAGAATTTCTCCATGTGCCCGGTAAGGTGCAGCTCGATGGTGCGACTTGGTTCGCGACCATCCGGGTCGAGGAAGGTGCTGCGCAGGTCAGAGTACGTGAGGACGCGTCGGCCGTTGTCTCGCAAACCAATACCTGGGTCGTCCAACTTATGCGTTGGTGTCATGGTTTGCATATCGACCAGCGGGTTGTTGGTCTCTGAGGCTGGGTGTGCCTGCATGGCACCTGCCATGCCTGCCATGCCCGAATGATCCATTCCAGCCATCTGGCTGTGATCCATGCCGGCCATGCCACCCTGCATGCTCCCATGATCCATGCCCGCCATACTGCCGTGGTCCATTCCGGCCATGTTCCCGTGATCCATACCGCCCATGCTGCCGTGATCCATACCCATGTCGCCCATGGCAATCAGCGGACGCGGGTCGGGGCTGGGTACTGGTGCACTCAACCCCTCCTGTACAGCAAGGGTGCCGCGCGCATAGCCAGTGCGGTCCATGGATTGGGCAAACACGGTATAGGCCTGTTCGCTGTCTGGTTCGATGATCACGTCGTAGGTCTCGGCCACGGCGATACGGAACTCGTCGACGCTGACCGGTTTGACGTGCAGACCATCGGCCGCAACCACAGTCATCTTCAGGCCTGGGATGCGCACATCGAAATAGGTCATAGCCGAGGCATTAATGAACCGCAGGCGGATCTTTTCGCCTGGTTTGAATATGCCGGTCCAGTTGCCATCAGGTGCCTGGCCATTCATCAGGTAGGTGTAGGTGTAGCCACTGACGTCAGCGAGATCCGTCGGGCTCATCTTCATCTCGGCCCACATCTTGCGATCGGCTACGGCGGCGGACCAACCCATCTCGCTTACGTCATCGATGAAGTCACCAACGGTGCGTTTGTGCTGGTTGTAGTAGTCCGACTGTTTCTTGAGCTTGGCCAGTACCCGCGTTGGATTTTCATCCGTCCAGTCGCTCAGCAACACGACGTAATCACGGTCGTAACTGAAGGGCTCGGGCTCCTTGGCATCGATGACCAGCGCACCGTATACGCCGACCTGCTCCTGGAGCCCAGAATGGCTGTGATACCAGTAGGTGCCGTTCTGGTTGACCTTGAACTTGTACTCATACATGCCATCAGGGGCGATGCCATGGAAGCTCAGGCCAGGAACACCATCCATGTTCGCCGGCAGGATGATGCCGTGCCAATGGATGGAGGTGTCCTCCTTGAGGCGGTTGCGCACGCGCAATGTGACGGTATCGCCTTCGCGCCAACGAAGAATCGGCCCAGGGAGCGAGCCGTTGATGGTCATGGCCGTGCGCGCTGCGCCGGTGATGTTCACCGGGGTTTCACCGATGAATAGGTCGAATTCGTTACCAGTCAGTACGTTGGGCTGGCCGGGGCTGTTCACCGCCCAGACCGGCGTGCGCCACAGGCCAAGTCCGCCGATAATACCGGTGGCTGCCAGGCCTTTGACGAAGGTGCGCCTTGTGGTTTTGCTTTGCATGCCGTTTTGTCCAATCCGTCAAATGAGCCGGTGATGGTGTGCCCGGTCTCGGGTTCATGGCTGCTTCAATGTCGGGGATTTACCCCTCAACTTTCCACGTCGGTGCATTGCACAATGCCTTACCGACGATGAGCAGTATGAAACTGCCATATCCCAACCATCCGGGTGATTACATTTCTGTAAGGTAGATGACTTCAGCAGTTGGTGTGCTCTGCTTGCTCGGTTGGACTGCTGGCTACAGGAGCCTCAACTTTCTGCTGCTGGGCCACCCGGTAGGCCTCCAGAGACGTCTGGCGTGCCTGCTCCATGCGCGCGAAGGTTCGGTCAGCACCACCTTCAGCCATTGCCAAGCTGGAGATGCTCAGAGCAGTAACTACAAGCAGAGCTTTGATCGATTTCATTTTGGGTATTCCTCGTAAGTTAAGTGGTCCCTGCAACTGCAGAGGCCGAGCTTTAGGCTCGATGTCACGTTAACTAAGAGGGCCTGTCAGCAACCTGAGCCGAACATTACAGTTCTGTCAGGTTGCTATTTCTTTCTTGTAGCCCATCCAGAAGGCTCGGTACTGTCTTTCATGCCCTCATAAAGCCTTGCGAATTTCTTGAGAGGGCATGCTCGGCAGCGATGCCTAAGCTACTCAGGGTCATTCGCACCCGCGGATAAGACCACCAACAATTAAGAGAGATTGTCACTATGTCGAATAAATCCAACGTCGCTACCGGTGCCGCTCTGGCTCTCGTGGCCGCCAGCCTGTTTGCTACCCTGCCTGTCCAGGCCGCCCAGGACACCAAAGCAGCTGAAGTGAAGTGCTTCGGCGTCAACGGTTGCAAGGGCCAGAACGACTGCATGACCGCCAAAAATGCCTGCAAAGGCCAGGGAGAATGTAAAGGCCAGGGTTTCAAGCTGATGACTCAGGCCAAGTGCGATGAGGCCGGTGGCAAGACCAGCGAATAATGCCGTTGCGGGGAGTGCCTGCCACTCCCCTGCTGGAGTCTTGAATGAGTAAGCGCAAAACACTGGGTTTCGGTCTTGGCCTTCGCAGTGAGTATTACCAGCAGATTCTTGAACAGCGACCTGCGGTCGACTGGTTTGAGATCATTTCCGAGAATTACCTGGTGGGCGGTGGCAAGGCCCTCTACTTTCTCGATGCGATTGGCGAGCAATACCCGTTGGTGATGCACGGAGTATCGCTGTCGATCGGCGGTTCGCATAACCTGGACATGGGCTACCTACGACAGCTCAAGCAACTGGCGGACCGGGTACAGCCCCAGTGGGTTTCCGACCACTTGTGCTGGAGTCGCGGCAACGCCCATCAACTCCACGACCTGCTGCCGCTGCCGTTTACCCAAGAAAGCCTGCTGCATGTCGCCGCGCGGGTGCGTCTAGTGCAGGATGTTCTGGAACGTCCCATTGTGCTGGAGAACGTTTCTTCTTACGTGCAGTGGAAGACGTCCAGCATGAGCGAATCGCAGTTTCTCTCGGAACTGAGTTTCCTGACCGGTTGCGAATTGCTCCTTGACGTGAACAACGTCTACGTCAGCGCACGAAATCAGGATTTCGACCCATGGCAGTTCATCTTGGAATTGCCGCACGAGCGGATTCGTCAAATTCACCTGGCCGGGCATAGCGATTACGGGCAATACCTCATCGACACCCACGACCAGCCCATCGCTGACCCGGTTTGGGCGCTCTACAGCAAGACTTTGAGCTACTTGGGTCCAACGTCGACGTTGATCGAGCGGGATGATCATTTTCCACCGTTCGAGGATCTGTTATCCGAGTTGGAGCATGCCCGAGTTATCGCCAATGGCGTGATATCGAGGGCAACCCTTTGAGCCTAAGCGCCTTACAGACTGCATTTGAAACTTACCTGACAGATGGTGCCCTGCCCTCCAACGAGCTTTTGGAGCAAGTCCGGGGTTGCACTGCGCTGAGTGCCCTCGAAGGCCTGCGGATCTACCATAACGCCTATCGCTCGCGCCTGCTGGCGGTGCTGCGCGAGGATTTCCCGGCGCTGCAGCAATGGCTGGGAGAAGAGTCGTTCGAGCAACTCGCACTGGCCTATATCGCCGCCTGGCCACCGCGGCATTTCAGCATTCGCTGGCTGGGTGAAAAGCTGCCCGAGTTCATTCGCAGCTACATTGCGGAACCTCAACTTTCACCGATGCGCGAACTCGCGGAGCTGGAGTGGGCTTTTACACTGGCTTTCGATGCTCAGGATGTCGAAGCGCTTTCACTGCAGGCCATCAGTGAGTTTTCGGCTGAAGACTGGGTTTCATTCAGGGTTTCCCTGACTCCATCTGCCAGATGGCTGCGATTGCAGTACAACACCCTGGCGCTGTGGAAGGCTGCCAAGTCTGGGGATCTGCTTCCCGTTGCCACCCAACCAGCCGGGAATCGAGACTGTCTGGTCTGGCGTCATAACCTCGTATGCCAGTACCGAAGCCTGGAGCCAGAAGAGGCGTCAGCATTGCGGTTTTTCGTCGAGGGTGGATCGTTCGCCGAACTCTGCGAGTCATTGAGCGCAACACATGGAGAGCAAGCCCCCCTGCAGGCCGCAACTTGGTTGAAATTGTGGGTCAACGAAGGTTTGCTAAAGCTCAGGGCAACTATTCACGAATGACCCGGAACCTATAGGCTAGCGGCTTCTCTTTGGCCACTCCCGAGCGCGTCTATGACACACCGCATCATTCATTTCAAACAGCAAGCCTTGCTGGACCCAGAGACTTACCAGGCGATGCTGGCCGACGGCGTCGGTCATTGGGAGGCGCTTGTAGGAAAAGTCGTCGGAATAGAAGACGAGAAAAGCCACGAGTTCGCCGCATTGAAAAGCCTGTTCAAGCGAAAGCGCTACTCCTATGACACGCTGGAAATGCGCGAGCCAGGCGATCACTCAAACTGGCTTCGCGGCCGAGATGGGGATGAAGGTATTACTAACGAGGTCACCAGTATTCACGGGCTGAAAGAGCTCTCAGAACTGGAGATTTAGTCGGTCGGCAGGCCAGCGCTCAAGCGCTGACCTGGGCCGCATAACCAAGCTCCTGGATCAGCTCGCGGATCGATTCGGCACTTTCTGTGCTCTCTACAGTGACCTTGCCGGCTGCCCGATCCACCTCTACGCGTGCGTCCTGATCCAGCGTCTGGATGGCCTTCGTGATTTTGCTGACGCAACTGCCACAACCCATACCCGAAACATTCAGGCTGAACATCTCTCTCACCTCATTTCGTCCGCGGCTCAAGTTACCGCACAGACAGTATCGACCTTGACACGATGGCAAGGTCAAGTGCGCAAACGCAACAATAAGGCTCAGCCGTTGTTCACAGGCATCAGGATGGGGTTCGATGAACACACCACTACGTGCCTTGCGCCCCTCGTCAGGGCGACATACAGATTCTGAGCGGTCATAAGTTCAGGATGCAGAACAACCGAGACATCCGCCTCGAGCCCCTTGAGAAGTAATGTGCTGCCTACCGAGCGTCTTGCGATGGGGCGGGCAAGGTGTCGATTGCGTTCTCGCGCTTGAATGGCTGCACTCAGAAAGTCGGCTGTACCTCCCGCCACAGCTTGCATAGCGGACCGGCAGCAGTGCAGAACTTCCGGTCGGTACACCCGTGCCCCCGGCTGTTCGGCGAGGGCGTTGAGCACAAGGAGTGCTCGCTGCGGTGTTGGCTCCCCGACGAATGCGACGGCCTCGGCCTCGGCCGGGGTCGGTGGCGTTCGGGCACGTCCTGTGCGCAGAGACTCCACACGCGTTCGCAGGTTTGCTGCACCTACCCCCGTCATCACGCTTGAAGCAAATTCCGCAAGTTGTGCCAGAGCATTGGCACCCTGCAGGTTAAAGTTCCTGGCGAAGTTGACGAGGTCCCTTAGGTCGACGGCTTCGACGGCCATGGCGCCGGGTGTCTGGCTCGTGAGCTGATGGCGACCTTGCACGTTGATGGAGTCCCCGATGATGAGGACGCTGCCCCGAGCGTTGGGTGACTCGGTTCTAGCGGCCACCAGCCGCTGCTGGACTTCGGTCCCGGCGTTGAGCTGCACCCAGCGCACTTCTGCCGGAGCCGTGCGCAGATCCACCGGCTGGCCAACTTGAAGTTGCTGCCGTATGGCGAGTAGCCACTGCCCAAGGTTCTCAGCTCCGGCCAGCCGCCAGCGCCAGGGTATCCTCAGCTCTCCTGCCGCGGGGAACAGGGGCTGCACCTCATTCGCCCAATGCACCAGTCGATTGCCACGAAAGTCGAAGATGGCTTGCATTGGGTCACCGAGCACGCAGGTCGGTAGCACCTGGGCCAAACCTGACACGATGGCGTGCTGGACGACGTTGCAGTCCTGGTATTCGTCGACAAGCAAGCGCGCGTAAGTGGCACGGAGAGGCTGAGCAAGGTGGCCTGCCTGCAGTAACAGCATGGCGGCGTGCCGAATTGCAGGGTAGTCGGTGTTGGGCTGGTGGAGCTGTAAGATCTGTGGGTTATGGCCGCTTCGCGCTGGGAACTTAGCGATGAGGCGCATCGAGAATCCATCAATGGTGGAGACTCGATATGCGGAGTTAGGAACGCCGGCTCGTCTCAGGCGTGCCCGTAAGGCCGCAACGCCTGCGTTCGTGTGCGTTAGTACGAGTATGGGTTTGCTCTGCCTATGCGCGATGAGCGTCTCGGCAATCAATTGCGTTTTTCCACAACCTGCGGGGGCTGTTATGGAGCCACGCTCGATAGCGAAAAGATCGATCTCAAGGGGCACTTGTAAACGTCCAGAGCTGATTCGTGACTGCCATGAAGCCCTGGTCGGCGTTCTGTAGAGACGGGCCGACGATGTCCCTTGCAACCTCCTGATAGGTTGTCAACGACTTGAACCACCCGCTGTTGCGGATACGAGATGCAGCTCCCAAAAGCTCTCGCGTCGCGGGCAAGTAGCCCTGAATAAGTCTTTCAGCTTTGATGTCATGTAGTGTCATACGTCCTTGGGACTTCGTCTGGATGTGCGCATTCATCAGCTCTGCACCCACTATTGTTTCGGCTTTCGCCAGAAGTGCATCGAGTGCTTGGTCACTGAGATGGCGGAAGATCTCGTCCTCCAGAGTGAGACCTGGTCGCCATGTCAGAATTTGTCCGCCTGCGGCCAAGAATGCTTCAGGTAGCCCCGCGGTCGAAGGTTTGTCGGCGTCTACAAAAACCATCACGCGATAGCCTAGGTTCTGAAGTGCCGTTCCGCGGATAAGACTGTTATCGGGACTTCCCCCGCCGGCGTCCACATAAGCGCCACCATGAGCCAGGAATGAGGTAGCGCCAAGGCTGACCCACCATTGGTCAAGGCCACGCGCGAAGCCAACCTCGCTGGCACCCTCGCAAACGATAATGGATTTGGCGAGGAATGCCTCTGGGTCCTTCCGAAGGGTACTTTGTACTTCGTTGGCCTCCCCTGCTGCCATAACGCTGTGGCGTTGAGGCCCAGAGCGAACAACGAATAACTGGCTGCCGGACAATTCGCGCAGCGCGACCGGTGAGTGAGTCGTCATGAAGACCTGCAGCGGAGCGGCAGCGTCCTTTGCGCCCAGGGAGTCCAGGAATCGCATGAGCCGATGAGGTTCAAGTCCATATTCCACCTCATCGACAAGAGCAATTGGCGCGGCGCTAGCTGCAGCTCTTTGCAGCCCTGCCACTAGCAATCGCGACGAGCCCGTGCCAAGGGAGCGAAGGGGAATGCCTGTGTCGCTGTGCAGCGCGATCGCTCCCTCGCCAATAGACACAGAATGTGCGTCAAGGAGTGCTTGTGGCATCGCTCCAACCGAAACCCCAAGATGCTGAGCCGTGCGTTGCACCACCTCAAGCGTCTGAGTTAGATGTCCGGCGGCTTGATTGCCAAAGTTCGCTCTTGCTTGCCTCGCGGCGCGCGCAAGTTCGGCACCTAGCTCTGCACGCTCGTCAGTAAGTCGATTGAGCACTGAGCCACGACTCCACGACAAGTTCGAACTCGCAAAGCTGCCGATACGGGCGGGTGCTAGTGCCGCTCGTTCCTTCCAGGGAAGAGTGCGTTCGAGTTGCTGCTGCTCCGCACGCTCAGAAAAAAGTGTCCAGGTAGGTTCCAAATCGGCACCAACTTGCAGAAGCAAGGTGATAACGGTCTCCAGCCCCGCTCGCGGTTCGTCTTCGACTTCTCCCGTTCCTGGATTGAATCCACGCAAGAACTCGCCGTAAACATCGATATCCATCAGCGATACCGGCAAATCGCCAAGCGTCACACTGATGGTGATGGGTGTTTCGACGTTCAGAGCGAAGAAGTCCATGTCGCCGAACGTGCCGCCCCGGCGGGCACCGACGCAAAGGTCAATCGCATCTAGAATGCTGGACTTTCCACTATCGCCAGGACCTATGAGGCAGTTAATTCCTGGGGCCGGCACCCAGTCGAGCGCCTGGATAGATCGGAAGTTGCTGATAATCAGTCTGCGAATGCGGGCCACGGAGAGTCCTCATGGGTTAACGACGACCAGTCTCCTACCCGCAGCGGCAACAGTCCATAGAACGTCACCTCGTCACTATGTGTTGCGACAGATAGGTCGGACCGGAAACTACCGTACGGCATTTTCCGGTCAGATGCGCTTCTGAATAATCACCTGGTCGGTGGTATGGAAGCCTATCCCATGTCCGTTGATTTCAACCTCAGAGCATTGAAGACCACCGACGCCGAGCTGACACTCATCGCCAGCGCAGCAATCAAGGGCGACAGAAGATGCCCCGTCAGCGGGTACAGCAGCCCCGCTGCTAGCGGGATTCCCATCGCGTTGTAGATGAACGCAAAGGCGAGGTTCTGCCTCATGTTTTTCACGGTTGCCACTGACAGGGTGCGCGCTCGCAGGATGCCGATCAGATCTCCCTTGACCAGCGTCACTTGGGCGCTGTTCATCGCCACATCGGTACCGGTGCCCATGGCGATACCTACGTCAGACCTGGCCAGGGCGGGCGCATCGTTGATACCGTCACCCGCCATGGCGACACGACGGCCATAGCCCTGCAAATCGGCGACTAGTTTCTCCTTATCCTGCGGTTTGACCTCACCATGCACTTCCTCGATTCCGAGCTGCTGCGCCACGGCTCTTGCTGTGGTGAGGCCATCACCAGTGGCCATGATGACCTTTACGTCTTCGCTTTGAAGCTTGGAGACAGCCTGTTGAGAAGTAGGCTTGATCGGATCGGAAACGGCCAGTAGTCCCGCCAGGCGGCCATCAACGGCCAAATAGATGATGCTGATGCCTCCCAGACGCAGTTGCTCGGCGCGATTGCGCAGCGGGGTAATATCGACGCCCGCCTCGTCCATCAGTGCGGTGTTGCCGAGCTGCAGCTGATAGTCATCGACCTGGCCGCGCACACCAATACCCGAGCCAGATTCGAAAGTGTCCGGTTTGACCAGTGCAATGCCCTGACCGCGCGCATGATCGACTATGGCATGAGCCAGCGGGTGCTCACTACCCTGGTCGAGACTAGCAGCCAGGCGCAGCACTTCATTGGAGTCGTAACCGCCTGTCCCTTCCGCACTATGGAATACGGGACGCCCCTCAGTCAGGGTTCCAGTCTTGTCGACGATGAGCGTGTCGATCTTGCATAGATTTTCGATGGCGCTGGCATCGCGGAACAACACACCGCTGCTAGCGGCCTTGCCAGTCGCAACCATGACGGACATCGGGGTTGCCAGACCCAGAGCGCAGGGACACGCAATGATTAGCACCGCCACCGCATTGATCAGGCCAAATACCCAGCCTGATTCCGGCCCTAATAGCCCCCAGCCGAAGAAGGTCAGAATCGCGATCAGGATCACCCCGACCACGAAATACCCTGCCACCGCATCAGCCATACGCTGCATGGGGGCCTTGGAACGTTGGGCTCTGGCCACCATCTGAACGATCTGCGACAGCATGGTCTCGGCACCGACCTTCTGCGCCTCCATCACCAGGCTTCCATGGGTGTTCATGGTGGCACCGATAAGGGCATCCCCTACCCGCTTGGTCACGGGTAACGGTTCTCCGGTAAGCATCGACTCGTCGACGGCGCTCTCCCCCTCTAGAACCGTACCGTCCACCGGGACTTTCTCTCCCGGCCGGACACGTAGGTGGTCGCCCTGATGGACATGTGTCAGCGGAATATCTTCTTCCTGGCCATCGTGCTTGATGCGACGCGCAGTCTTTGGTGCCAGCCTCAGCAGTGACTTGATGGCTGCCGAAGTCTGCGAGCGGGCCTTGAGTTCGAGCATTTGGCCCAACAGCGTGAGTGAGATAATCACTGCGGCTGCTTCAAAATAGACGCCGATACGTCCGTCCTGGGCAAAGGCCGCCGGAAACCACTGCGGAACCAAGGTAGCGGCCACGCTGTAGAGATAGGCAGCGGCCGTTCCCAAACCGATCAGGGTCCACATGTTGGGGCTGCGGTGGCGGATGGAGTCAATGCCGCGGGTGAAGAATACCCAGCCACCCCATAGCGTCACGGGCGTCGCCAGAGCCAGCTCGACCCAGTTCTGGGTCGTGCCATGAAACAGTTGCAAGGAATGGCCGGCCATCGCCAATACGGTCACGATGACGGTCAACGGTAGGGTCCACCAGAACCGCAGCGAGAAGTCCTTCAGCTCTGGATTTTCCTCCTCTTCCAGCTCCGGGATGACAGGTTCCAGCGTCATCCCGCAGATCGGGCAGTTTCCGGGAGCCGGTTGACGGATTTCTGGATGCATCGGGCAGGTGTATTCAGCACCTACAGGTGTCGATGTGGGTGCTGGAGTCGCGTGCTGGTGATGCTCCCCATGAGACTGATGGCTCATGTACTGATGAGGATCTGCTTGGAATTTCTCTAGGCACTTCGCACTGCAGAAATGATAGGCCTTCCCTTCAAAGCTCTCGCGATAAGGGCCATCAGGTTTGACCTCCATGCCACACACCGGGTCGCGCTGGCTCTCGGAGTGGGCGTGCGAGTTATGTGAATGATCCTGGTCATGATGGCAGGAGGTCTTTTGCATGCGATCTATGTCCTTTCTTCGTCCTTGGAAACAGCGGTGCTGCTGGAGTGGGAGTGCCCGCCGTGATTGTGGCCAAACAGATGCATCAGCGGGCATAGCAGCAGGATGAGGTACGGCAGGGCCTGCGAAAGATGACCGTAATGCTCACGCGCTACATAGAAGATGCCGATTACGGCCAGCATGATCAGCGCAATGCCAATCTTGCTCTTCCAAAAAGGCGGCTCAGTGGTACTGGTGTGATGGGTATGGTCCACGACAATAGCCTCGTTTCAATGGCGGCCGGATCAGTATAGGTGTCTCAGACTGGACGGAGTTGGCGAGTATCAATAAACGTCAGCGTACGGTCACCTTACCGACCATTCCCGACTGATAATGTCCTGGAATATTGCAGGCGAACTCCAGTTCGGTGGCGGCGGAGAAGGTCCAGATCAACTCTTCGCGTGCTCCAGGTTCGACAAGAACACTGTTGGGGTCATCGTGTTCCATACCGACCATCTTCATGCCGCCCATGGCATGGCCCATATTGCTCATGTCATGTGCACCTGTAGGGGACAGCGTGCCGTTCTGAAACATCGCGGCCATCTCTTTCTGGTGCGCGGCATGGGATGCCGCTTTGCCAAGATTGAATTCGTGTAGCAGTGCACCGTCATTTTTCAGGACGAAGCGAACTGTCTCGCCTGCTTTGATCTCCATTGCTTTGGGTTCGAAGAAGATGTCCCCCATCCGGACTTCGATGGTGCGATCTACTGCCTGACCGTCTCCCGGTTGCCCAATACTGTCTTTCTTGTGGCCCGGGCTGGCCAGCGCATTGGCAGCACTGAGCAGCAAGCCAAGGGTGGTGATTATGAAAGCGGGTCTGAGTTTCATGGTGTGCCTCTGAGGTGTTGAGGAGGGATGAGTCCCGATGCTAATGAGGTGCAGCTGGCGGTACGCTGACGTGAAAACTACATCGCAGTAAGGTTCGTCAGATCGGTGCTACCCAGCCCGCTGCCAACGGGTAGCACCGATGCCGGACTAACGCAGAGCAAACTCACCGACCATCCCCGCCTGGTAATGCCCAGGCAATGTACAGGCGAAGCTCAAACTGCCCGCCTTAGGGAAGGTCCACACGAACTCTTTGGTTGTGCCGGGCTCGACGAGAACCGCGTTCGGGTCGTCATGCTTGGCTTTGATGACTTCCGGATAGCCTGGAGGGTTGGAGTCTCCCGTGCCATAACGCTCATGCCAGACAATGCGCTCGGCCATGCCGGTCGGGGTCAGTGTGCCGTCCTTGAACAAGGACGCCATCTTGCGCTGGTGCTCCAGCTGGGACGCTGCCTGCCCGATGTTGAACTCGTGCATCAACGCGCCCTCGTTCTTCAGAACGAAGCGCACGGTTTCACCTGGCTTCACATCGATCGTTTTCTGGCTGTAGTTGATGTCGTCCATCTTTACCAAGATGGTACGAGTCGCTGGCGTCGCCTGGGCCTGCTGCCCAATGCCATTGCTACTGTCGCTGGTCTCGGCAAATGCCGGAAAAGTGGTGCTGATGAACAGTGTGCTGATCAGCAGCTTAAGAGGGATGCGTTTCATGGTGAGACCTCGCTAGGTAGGCTGGAAATCTCATGCTATTCCCCGCTTCCTGCCAGGCCGCTGACCCCAAAACTACAATTGCGTCAGCTGGAAAAAAGCACGGCGCCATTGAGGCGCCGCTAGGCCAAAGGAGCAATCACGGAAGGCCTGGAAGATGGGGGAAACTCTTACTTATGGCACTCTTTGTCGGCCATCATCAGCTTGTGCTCGCGAATCATTTGACCCAGCACGTCGTCTACTAACTTGTCGTGTTTTTCCATCCAGGCCAAATGATCTTCGGCAGACATGCCTGGAGCAGGATGTTCATTGTGCAGCTGACTCATGAGGTCTTCGAGCATGTTCATGTGCTCCTTCATATGCACATGCCGCTCGCCGACTGGGGCCTTCTCTGCCTGGATCAGCACGGCTTCCGCTTTGTCGCGCATCTGCTGCATGCGCTCAAAGGTACGATCACCCCCCCCTTCGGCCCAGACCATAGAAGAAAGCAGCAGCGAACCAACCAGAAGTAAAGGTTTCAGCGATTTCATGGGGCAGTCTCCATCAGTGCTAACTATGGCCGGCACCTCTGCTTTTGGTCTGTCGAGGGCCGAGAGCACAACCTAGTGCTCATGCTTGCACCCTAGACAAGCCACCCTGTCAGTGAGCTGAAGTCAGAATTACATTTTCGTAAGCTTCTGGTTGGGGCCGCGGTTTGCCTGCAAACTCAGGCCACCCGACTTTTGGAGTCTGCACACATGAAACTACTGGTAGCTGAAGACGAACCCAAAACCGGTACGTACCTCCAGCAAGGTCTCACCGAGGCTGGGTTCAATGTCGACCGGGTTATGACCGGTACAGATGCCCTTCAGCATGCACTTAGCGAAGCCTATGACCTGCTAATTCTGGATGTAATGATGCCTGGGCTGGACGGTTGGGAAGTGCTGCGCATGTTGCGCGCAGCAGGAAAAGACGTCCCCGTACTGTTCTTGACGGCACGCGATGGTGTGGAAGACCGCGTTAAAGGGTTGGAGCTGGGTGCGGACGACTACCTGATCAAGCCATTTGCTTTCTCAGAGCTTCTGGCCAGGGTCAGAACGCTGTTGCGCAGAGGTAATGGTTCGCCGACGCAGACCACCATGAAAATTGCCGATCTGGAAGTCGATCTGATGAAGCGGCGTGCGATCCGTGGCGGGAAAAGAATTGACCTGACCGCGAAGGAGTTTTCACTGCTGGAACTGCTACTGCGCCGGCGCGGCGAGGTGCTCCCGAAGTCGCTGATTGCCTCTCAGGTTTGGGACATGAATTTCGACAGCGACACCAATGTCATTGAGGTTGCGGTACGCCGGCTACGCGCAAAAATCGATGACGATTTCGATCTCAAGCTGATTCATACCGCCCGCGGCATGGGATACATGATGGATGCGCCGGAGTGAATATGAAGCACCTTTCGCTGACAGCACGCATGAGCCTGATGTTCATGTCCGCGGTAATTGCAGTCCTGACGGTAGCAGGGCTGAGTTTCAATATGCTCAGCCAGCACCACTTCAAGATGCTGGATCGGCAGGCCCTGGTGGAGAAACTCGAATCCGCCAAACATATCCTCAACAATGCTCGCGGTGAAGCGAGCCTTTCGGAAGAATTACCGCAGTTGCGAGCCTTGCTGGGAGCCCATCAGGATCTGGCGGCCACTATCCTGGCCAGTGACGGTTCTGTACTGTTCTCCGACCCCAGAGCAGTCGAAGTACCAGAGCGTTTCAGACGTGAAAATGAGCAGAGCATGTGGGAGTGGCAGAACGGCCAACACATGTACCGCGGCATGACGGCGCAAATCTCGGTAGCCGATCAGGCTGAGCCGCTCACAGCTTTGCTGATTCTTGACGTCACCAATCACACACACTTTTTCGACACGCTGCAACGATGGTTCTGGATTGGATTGGTCATCAGTGCCCTGTTCAGTGCCGCGCTCGGCTGGGTGGTTGCTCGCAGCGGCCTTAGGCCTCTGCGGCAAGTCACTCATGTGGCCTCCGGGATGTCCGCTCGCTCGTTACAGGAACGAATCCCTCTCGAACCAGTGCCGCGGGAACTTCAGCAACTGGTTCTATCCTTCAATGCGATGTTGGCTCGGCTAGAGGATGCCTTCGTTAGGCTCTCCAATTTTTCGGCCGACATTGCCCACGAGCTACGCACGCCCGTTAGCAACCTGATGACCCACACCGAGGTCGTGCTGAGCAAGAAACGCGATATCAATGCCTATGAAGAGAATCTCTACTCCAACCTGGAGGACTTGAAGCGCATGTCTCGGATGATTGATGACATGCTTTTCTTGGCCAAGGCTGATAATGGCCTGATCATCCCCGAGCAGGCCAGGATCGAACTGGCTGACGTAGTCTTCAAGCTGTTTGACTACTACCACCTTCTGGCCGAAGAGCATGGCATTGAACTATCGCTCACAGGCACAGGCCAAGTGCTGGGAGATCGGCTGATGCTTGATCGTGCACTTTCCAACTTGCTGTCCAATGCACTGCGCTACACGCCGGTGGGACATACAATTTCGGTTTTGATCCGCGAGACAGCGGACTCCACAACCTTCAGCATCGAGAACCCAGGGGACACAATTAGCTCAGAGCATTTAGAGAAGCTCTTCGACCGCTTTTACCGGGTCGACCCCGCTCGGCGGGAGGGAAGCCCGAGCAACGCCGGGCTCGGACTTGCCATCACCCGATCCATCATTGAGGCTCACAAAGGCCGCATCTGGTGCACCTCAGCCGCCGGCCTCACGGGCTTTCACATCGAATTGCCCCATTCCAGATGATGCCGATCTGGCGGTAAGTAGGCTACAGCTAACCGCTAGCCCAACTTGACAGGGTGGGTGCAACTCGACTGAGCGCAGATTGCATTCGCCATCCAGATAGGTAACGAGCGGTGAGCTGACACCAGATCACCCCATTCGCTCTCGGGTAGTAGTTTATGAAGTTTGAAAACGGCATACCCCACGCTTGCCTCGCCAATCCAATCCAATGCTCGAATGGCTTCCCCCGCTCCAGTAGCGCCTAGAGCCATCAACCATCGAGGCGCATACCGAATCGACACGGTGGTCTTGCCTACCTGAAGCTCCCTAGAGCGTCCGTCGGTTAGAAAGACATACCGAACTGGAACCTGCGTTGTCAGCCCCCATTTGTTTGCGACGCTAGCCCCAGTGGCGACTATCAGCTCACGCTGCACGTTTGCCAATGAGCGGGCGACCTTCTCAGGTGCCGGTGCGCGCAAGCCGAACCGAGTTTCGACTGCTGCAACATAAAGACCCCGAGCAACGCGAAACAGCTTTCCACCCTCGACCAGTCGAGAGAGCCCTCGCTGCACAGCATGGCGAGAACCATGATGCAGGAATCTGCTAGGTGTCAGAACCTCACCTTCTGGAAGCTGTTGAATGATGTCCAGGATTTTCTCGGGAAGAGCCTTCATTGTCCTGTCAAACCTCGTGAGTGGCCCTGCCAAGAACCACCAGAGGTGGCGACCATCTCATGCGGGACACATCATCGAACAATAGACCTGGTGCTTGGCTCCGTCCTGTGAGTACAGGCAATCTCTGTGCGAGTAGGTCTGGCCTGATGCCGTTTTGAAGTCGTAGCCCAAGACTCGTTCGTCCCGGTCATAGACCCTTATCAGCTCGGTCAGCTTCTCCATCGTCCAGTCATTGGATCCATTCAGCCTCGCAGGCAGTACAACCTGGACTGCCTCGACCAGCGTTCCCTCAGCGCGTCTTTGTAGCATGAACACTTGACCATTTCACTCAACGCGGGCGAATGGGAAGAGAAAAAACTAACGCCTTACCAGGTGGTCGTCCTTTGGAGCGAGTGGTCAGCAGCTGCCCGCGGGCGACTGAAAAATGAGCTGGAAATAGCCCGGCAAGAGAACATAAAAGCCAAAAAAGACAAGCAGGCATCCCGCAGTTACCTCTTCTTTGTGGGTGCCCAGGATGCCAAGAACCCTGCAATTTTCCATGTGCTGGATCATCGACTCATTTGCACCGCACATGACGAGCTGGTGTTCCCAGTGCGCAGCTAGGTGCAGATCGGGGCAGCGGAGGGCGGTCTTATGGCAATCCCTCGGGCCAGTTTGAGATGTGTTGTAGCGCACTCAGCTGCCCAGGGAACACTCCTGTGCTCTCGACATAACGCAATGCAGATTGACCATCGCTCCAGCCTACGTACTGCATCAGCGCTTTGAGATCCCAGCCGCTGCGGGTGGCCCAGGTGGCAAAACCGCGGCGCAGCGAGTGGCTACTGTACAGCTCAGCAGGCAGCCCTGCCGCCTGCAGGACAGCGCGCATGAGTGGGACAACGCTATTTGGGTGCAAACCCTGCTCACTTAAGTGCCCCCAGCGATCAACTCCACGGAAGACCGGACCACGCGCAATGCTCGCCAGGCTAATCCAGTCGACGTAGGCCTGTACCGGGCACAGCCTGGCCAACGCCGGTGCGCTAAAGGTCTGGCCTTGGTTGTCCCGGTCACCTTTGCTCCAGGGTAGGAACAGTTGCATGCCCTCCCCGGGCCTTACCTGGATGTGCTCGACCTGCAGGCGGCACAACTCATCACTGCGGAACGCCCGCCAGAAGCCAATCAGGACCAGTGCACGGTCGCGGCAACAGCGCAGCAACCGCGGCCAGTCGTCCTCCGCTCGTGCTCTCCCCTCGGCCTGCTCCAACCACAGCACGCACTGCTCGAGCTGGCGCAGCTGCAAGGGTTCGGCCTGCTTCTCCTGACGCGGATGCAGCGTACGGATGCCTTTGAGGACCTGACGGACCAGTGGGGTCTTGGTTGGATCCGGAAAACCCTGGCTGACATGCCACTGCGCCAGGGCTGCCAGGCGCAGCTTGAGCGTGTTGCTGGACAGCGTGGCGGCGTGGTCGACCAGGTAGCGCACGATGGCATCACTGGTCGCCGGCAAGAAGCCACCCCAAGTCACCTCGAAGTGCTCGAGCGCCTGCTGGTAGCTGCGCCGCGTGTTGGCGCGGGTGCCGGCCTGCAGGTACCGCTCGATGTCCTGGCTCATCTGGGCCTATCCCCCTGGTGTACCGGTGAGCGACTGGCAAACGACGAAAAAGCCGCTTCACCTTGGATAATTCGTGATTACCCAATTCTAGAATACGAAGAGAATAGATAGGAAATTTTTGATAAAGTGCTATGTATTTACATGGTACGTACCACAGAACGAAATCGTCAGGAGTCCCACTTATGGCCCGCGGTGGCATCAACAAAGCTGTCGTGCAGAAAGCCAGGAATGCCCTCCTCGCCCGCGGCATTCACCCCAGTATTGATGCGGTGCGCATCGAGCTGGGCAATACCGGTTCAAAGACCACCATTCACCGCTACCTGAAAGAGCTTGAAGACGCCGAGCGCGGCCGGGATGCGGCCGTGATCCCGCTCAGCGAACAGTTGGCCAATCTGGTCAGCCAACTGGCAGATCAGCTTGAGGAGGAGACGCAGGCCGCCGTGGCCCAGGAGCGCGAACAACTGGCCCGCGAACGGCTCGATTTCCAGCATCGGTTTCGACAGGCCGAAAGCCGCATCCAACAACTGGAAGGCCAGACCGCGCTCGACGCGGAACGACTTCAGGCCACTCATCACGAGTTGCAGCAGGCACGCGAGCAACGGCAACAGGCCGAGATCGAGAACGCCCGCCTACAGCAGGCTAATCGTGACCTCGAGGAGCGGCACAAGGATCGCGACGCACAGATCCACTCGCTGGAGGAAAAACACCGACATGCGCGCGACACCCTGGAGCACTACCGACAGGCCAGCAAGGAACAGCGTGAGCAGGAACAACGCCGACACGAGTCGCAGGTACAACAACTGCAACTAGAACTGCGGCAACTGCAGCAGACCTTGATAATCAAGCAGGACGAACTGACGCAACTGAACCGCGACAATGCACGCTTGCTCACCGAGGCGCGGCAGTTGCAAAAAGAGCGACATGCACAGCAACAGCTAGTGGCGCAGAAAACTCAGACCCTGGAGGCCCTGCAGAGCACGCTGGCCGGCTCCGAACGCACGAATAAAGCCCTTGATCAGCGTTGTCGCACATTGCAGGAGGAGGTGTCCCGGCTGAGCGAAGCCTCCGCGCTTCAGGCGCAGCAGGCGCAGGGCCTGCAGGAGCGCTTGGTCGAAGCCACTACACAGCTGAAGCTACTCGGGGCGCCGCTTGCGAACAGCGATGGCGCATGTAACACATGAACCGGCACACTGAGCCTAAGCGCTGAGCGGAGGTGAAGATGACACTACTTGAGACTGCCAATGAGGGGGCTGCTGAACCTGTCCGGCTGACTACGCCACTGGGCCAGGCCATTGGTAATCTGTTCGCCCGGGCCTTGCCGCTACTGGATGGCAATCCGCCAGGCTCGCTCAAAGTCTTAATCTTCGGCGGCTGCGCGGTGCACCTGCTCACCCATGCGCGTGGTAGTGCGGACGTCGATGCGGAGATCGAGGCGGCCCGTGTGCTGCGTAAGGACGAGATCATGGCCGTCTACACACCGCCAGAGGGTTATGAGGACAGCGACGGCCGCGACTTGCAGGTGTACCTGGACCAGAACTACACCAATGCCCTCGGGCCACTGCACGAGGACTACCGCGAGCGCGCCATCCCCATGGAGGGTTTCGAGGGTGAGCAGCCGCTGCATATCTTCGTTGCCGCCGGCGTGGATCTGGCCATCTCCAAGCTTGGCCGCTTTACGCAAAACGATCAATCTGATATCGAACAGCTCATCGAATGTGGCCGTGTCGATGTCGGCCAGTTTGTTACACTGGCAACAGAGGCAATCGATTATGCCGTGGGCAACCGAAGCGCAATGCTAAGCTGCCTGAAACTGGTCACAGCGAAGTACCTGGAGGATGGGCGAGATGCCACGTCTGGATCGTAAACAAAGCTTTGGCACGCTTCTGGAGACTGTCACCCAGCAGCGTCTTAGCCAAGTTGCGTCCGATGCTCTTGTGGAGCTCGCCAAGCAGTTGTGGTACGAAGAGCGCGACCTCGTGCCAGTACTGCAGCGTGAAGTGGCAGGCAAGCTGCGCGAGCCTGAACAGAAGCTGCGTGCCCTCTATCTCGTCGACCTGCTGCGTCGCTTTCCCTGTGTATCAACGGACAAAGCCGCGCGCCTAAAAGGCTTTGTCAGCAGTTGGTCAAACCTGAAACCAGCAGAGCGCTCACCGCGTGCGACCCAGCTTGTCTCTCGCTACCAACTCGACAAGCTGGCCTATGAATGGGGGCTTGAAGAGGACGTCAGCAAGCAGATGCAGGATGTCCTGGCTTTCCAAACCCGCCATTACGCGGCCACCCAGGGCGTGAAGACGGGCTATTCAGAGCCAACGCCCGTCAGCTAGCAGCAGAGCACGGCAAAATGGACGGGGAATGGCCAATTCAATAAATCACGACCAACGACTCGCTGATCTAACACGCGAGGCATTGGCCGACGTGAGCGAGGGTTTGGTGATCGATCACGCATTGGTCGAGACTTGGGCTCAGAGCCTTGATACCGACACCCCAGTACCTTTGCCAACTCCAGATCGGCCTACTTAATTCGCAGCAGGCCGAACTGATCCTCAGCGGTATCTGGCTGAAGCCATTACGCTAAGCGCGCCTTCGCTTGAGCAGGATTTCCAATCTGTTCGTTTAAGTGCGGCAAGTTACAGAGCGAATGCCCTAATTTTTGCCTTATCTCGGCACGCCCTCTTGTCGAAATAAACTCATTAATAACAATGAGTTACAGGACAAATGAGTGAATTTCCCCCTTGCCTCGGCATAACCTCAATCAGGCGTTCAGAGCCGTTTCTATAATTGACTATAAAAGCCTATAAAGCCCACCCTGAGCAGCTCAGCGACGCTAGAAAAATATTTAAATACAATCAGTTGCAGCGCGTATGTCCTAATTTTCCTTTATCTCGGCATGACCCCAGCTTCATCAACCAGATCGCGGAGCTGGCGGAACACCTGGGCGCTGACATCGAAGCCGTGCGCCTGGGCATCGGCGCGGACTCGCGCATCGGTTATCACTTCATTTACCCGGGCTGCGGCTACGGTGGCTCGTGTTTTCCCAAAGACATGCGCGCGCTGATCCACACGGCCGAGCAAGCCCACTGCTCCAGCGATCTGTTGCAAGCGGTGGAAACCATCAACCAGCGGCAGAAACACAAGCTGTTCGAACGCATCCAGGCGTTCTACAAAGGCGATTTGCGCGGTAGAACCTTCGCGGTGTGGGGCTTGGCCTTCAAGCCCAACACTGACGACATGCGCGACGCACCGAGTCGTACCCTGCTGGAGGCGTTGTGGGGTGCCGGTGCCAGTGTCCGCGCCTTTGACCCCGAGGCCATGCAGCAGACCCAGCAGCTGTATCCCGACGAATCGAAGCTGATGTTGATGGGCACGCCGGAATCGGTTTTGCCGGGGGCCGATGCACTGGTGATCTGCACTGAATGGCAACCGTTCAAGGCGCCGGATTTCGACCTGATCCAGCAACGGCTCAAGGCTGCGGTGATTTTCGATGGCCGCAACCTGTATGACCCGGACCGCATGGCAGACAAGGGCTTTACCTATTTCCCCATAGGGCGCGGGCAATCGTGCAACCTGCCTATCGCTCAGCAAACCTGGTTTCAAGCGTCCAGAAGCGCATGATCTTCTTTACCTCAAAATAAGTGCACTCAAACAGCATTAATATGAATTTGTAAGCAAGGGCCGCGAACGGCACACTGTGCATCGTTCCTCCCCCAACTGTTGGAACACTTAAAGGGCTTTCAGGGATTCTCCCGTAAGCCCCTTTTTTTGTTCGTTTTTTGGATTTTCGCTTAATGCTTTCTCGCTGGTTCCCCGCTGCTATCAATACCCGCCCCACCGAATGGAGCCGGGCCGCCATCGGTATGGCCCTGGGTACGATGTTCAGTGTCTGGCTGTGTGGCCAGGTTTTTGGCCTTGAGGTAGCGCAACACCTGATTGGCCCGCTCGGCGCCTCGGCCGTGCTGTTGTTTGCCGTCTCTTCGGGTGCCCTCGCCCAGCCCTGGTCGATCTTCGGCGGTTACTTGTGCGCCTCGGTCGTGGCATTGCTGGTGGCCCATGTCCTGGGCCGTACCCTGGGAAGCGCCTGTCTGGCGGCCGGCATGGCGCTGGTGTTGATGTGCTGGCTGCGTTGCCTGCACCCTCCGGCGGGCGCCCTGGCGGCGACGATGGTATTGGCCGATCCGTCGATCATCGCCCTGGACTGGCAGGCCGTCGGTGCCGCGATGCTGGCCGGTTCCACCCTGCTCTTGAGTGCATTGGCCTATAACAACCTGACGCGCGTGCGCTACCCCAAACGCGCCAGCGAGCCGACGCCGGTCATTCCCGCCGACCATTCGCCCATCGACCGTCAGGCCATTACGGCTGAGGACTTGAAGCTCGCTCTTGAGCAAATGGAAGCATTCTTTGACGTAACCCCCGAAGATCTCGAGCAATTGATCCACGCCAGCGAACGCAATGCCAGGCGTCGCAGCATCACGGAAGTCCTCTCGGGTCGCGGCTGAGCCTGAGGCTGCTATAAATATGCAGACAGGACCTGCACGTATCCCGGTTGTGCAAGGCAAATTTGCACTGGTACGATCCTGACCGGGTACGCGCGACACAATTCATAAAGAACAATAAAAGCAGGGAGTTAGCGATGACAGCTCAGGTTTCATCACAAGCCTCGGGACCCATCGGAGCCGTGGCTCATGAAGTGCTGGTCGAAGTACGCAACCATATCGGCCACTTGACCCTGAACCGCCCCGCCGGCCTCAATGCCCTGACGCTGGACATGGTGCGCAGCTTGCAACAACAGCTCGATACCTGGGCTATGGACCCACAGATCCGCGCCGTGGTACTGCGTGGTGCCGGCGAGAAAGCGTTTTGCGCCGGCGGCGATATCCGCTCGCTGTACGACAGCCACAAGCAGGGCGACAACCTGCACCAATACTTTTTCGTCGAGGAATACGCCCTCGACCTGACGATTCATCACTACCGCAAACCCATCCTCGCCTTGATGGACGGTTTCGTCCTGGGCGGCGGCATGGGCTTGGCGCAAGGTGCCGACCTGCGGGTGGTGACCGAACGCAGCCGCCTGGGCATGCCGGAAGTCGCCATCGGTTATTTCCCCGACGTCGGGGGCAGCTATTTCCTGCCGCGCATTTCTGGCGAACTGGGCATCTACCTGGGAGTCAGTGGCGTACAGATCCGTGCTGCCGACGCGCTGTATTGCGGGCTGGCCGACTGGTATCTGGACAGCGACAAGCTCGATCGGCTCGATGAACGTCTCGACCGCCTGGAATGGCACGACACGCCCCTCAAGGACCTGCAAGGCCTGCTGGCGAAACTCGGCATGCAGCAGTTGCCTGCCCCGCCTCTGGCCGACCTGCGCCCGGCCATCGATCACTTCTTTGCCCTTGCGGACGTGCCCAGCATGGTCGAGCAGTTGCGTCAGGTCACCGTCGCCAACAGCCATGAGTGGGCGCTGAAAACCGCCGACCTGCTGGAGACCCGCTCGCCCCTGGCCATGGCCGTAACCCTGGAAATGCTGCGTCGCGGCCGGCATTTGAGCCTGGAAGACTGTTTTGCCCTGGAACTGCACCTGGACCGTCAATGGTTCGAGCGCGGCGACCTGATCGAAGGCGTGCGCGCCTTGCTCATCGACAAAGACAAGAACCCGCAGTGGAACCCGCCGACCCTGGAGGCGCTGGACAAGCGCCACGTGGCGAGTTTCTTCGACGGCTTCGACGACCACGGGAACTGAACCATGCACGACCTTGAGCTGACCGAAGAGCAAGTAATGATCCGCGACATGGCCCGGGATTTTGCCCGCGGCGAGATCGCCCCTCATGCCCAGGCCTGGGAAAAAGCCGGCTGGATCGACGACGCCCTGGTGGCGAAGATGGGTGAGTTGGGCCTGCTGGGCATGGTGGTGCCCGAGGAATGGGGCGGTACCTACGTCGATTACGTGGCCTATGCCCTCGCGGTGGAAGAAATCTCCGCGGGCGATGGCGCCACCGGGGCGCTGATGAGCATTCACAACTCGGTGGGTTGCGGGCCGGTCCTCAATTTCGGCACCGACGAACAGAAACAGACCTGGCTGGCCGATCTGGCCAGCGGCCAGGCCATTGGCTGCTTCTGCCTCACCGAACCCCAAGCCGGGTCCGAAGCCCACAACCTGCGCACCCGCGCCGAACTGCGGGACGGCCATTGGGTGATCAATGGCGCCAAGCAATTCGTCAGCAACGGTAAGCGGGCGAAACTGGCGATTGTTTTTGCGGTGACGGATCCTGAGCTGGGCAAGAAAGGCATTTCGGCGTTTCTGGTGCCGACCGACACGCCGGGCTTCATCGTCGATCGCACGGAACACAAGATGGGTATCCGCGCTTCGGATACCTGCGCCGTGACCTTGAACAACTGCACCATCCCCGAAGCCAACCTGTTGGGGGCTCGCGGCAAAGGCCTGGCGATTGCCCTCTCCAACCTGGAAGGCGGCCGCATCGGCATCGCGGCGCAGGCCTTGGGCATCGCCCGTGCAGCGTTTGAAGCGGCCTTGGCTTACGCGCGGGACCGGGTGCAGTTCGACAAGCCGATCATCGAGCACCAGAGCATCGCCAACCTGCTGGCCGACATGCACACCCGCCTGAACGCCGCCCGCCTGCTGATCCTCCACGCCGCCCGCCTGCGCAGCGCCGGCAAGCCATGCCTGTCGGAAGCCTCCCAGGCCAAGCTGTTCGCCTCGGAAATAGCCGAAAAAGTCTGCTCCTCGGCCATGCAGATTCATGGCGGGTATGGGTATCTCGAGGATTATCCGGTGGAGCGCTACTACCGCGATGCGCGGATTACCCAGATCTATGAAGGGTCGAGCGAGATACAGCGGATGGTGATTGCCCGGGAGTTAAAGAACTACCTGGTGTGATGGCTGAAAAAGCATCGCGAGCAGGCTCGCTCCCACATGGGATCTTTGGTGTACGCAATCTCTGTGTACACCTCCGAACCCTGTGGGAGCGAGCCTGCTCGCGATGGCGTCAGTCAGGACGCCGCATTACTTGTCCTGAAACTCCGCCGCCCGCTTGGCCACGAACGCCGCCATGCCTTCCTTCTGATCCTGCGTGGCAAATGCCGCATGGAAGACCCGGCGCTCGAAACGCACACCTTCGGACAGGCTGACTTCAAAGGCGCGGTTGACGCTTTCCTTGACCATCATGCTGATAGGCACTGACTTGGAGGCGATCAGAGCGGCGGTTTTCAGCGCGTCGTCGAGCAATTCATCAGCCGGCACGATGCGCGCAACGATGCCGCAACGCTCCGCTTCCACTGCATCGATGAAACGGCCGGTCAGGCACATTTCCATGGCCTTGGCCTTGCCCACTGCGCGAGTCAGCCGCTGGGTGCCGCCCATGCCCGGCAGTACGCCCAGGTTGATCTCCGGCTGACCGAACTTGGCATTGTCACCGGCCAGGATAAAGTCGCACATCAACGCCAGCTCGCAACCACCGCCCAAGGCAAACCCGTTCACCGCCGCGATGATCGGCTTGCGCCGGTTGGCCACGCGGTCGCTGTCGCTGAACAAGTCATCGAGGTAAATCTGCGGGTAGGTCAGCTCGGCCATTTCCTTGATGTCGGCACCGGCGGCAAAGGCTTTTTTCGAGCCGGTCAGCACGATGCAGCCAATCTTTGGATCAGCCTCCAATGCATCCAGCGCCTGGTTCAGCTCGCTGACGATCTGCGCGTTCAAGGCGTTCAACGCCTGGGGACGGTTGAGGGTGATCAGGCCAACGCGGTCCTTGATCTCCAATAAAATCGTTTCGTAGCTCATGCAGGACTCCTGTTCAAAGATTGCGCGAAATGACCATGCGCTGAATGTCGCTGGTGCCTTCGTAGATCTGGCAGACGCGCACGTCGCGGTAGATGCGCTCCAGCGGAAAATCGTTGAGGTAACCGTAACCGCCCAGGGTTTGCAACGCCATGGAGCAGACTTTTTCGGCCATTTCCGAGGCGAACAGCTTGGCCATGGACGCTTGCACCAACGCCGGCTGGCCGTTGTCGCGCAAAGCAGCGGCGTAATGGACCATTTGCCGCGCCACGGCGATCTGGGTGGCCATGTCAGCCAGACGGAACGCCACGGCTTGGTGTTCGATAATCGGCTTGCCGAAACTTTGCCGCTCGCGAGCATAGTCGCGGGCCGCTTCGAACGCCGCGCGGGCCATGCCCACGGACTGCGCCGCGATACCGACCCGTCCGCCTTCCAGGTTCGCCAGGGCGATCTTGTAGCCCTCGCCCTCCTCCCCCAAACGGTTGCCCACCGGAACACGGACATCCTCGAACAGGATCTGGCAGGTGTCGGAGGCGTGCTGGCCCAGTTTGTCTTCGACCCGCGCCACGCTGTAGCCCGGCGAATCGGTGGGCACGATGAACGCACTGATGCCACGCTTGCCGGCGCTCGGATCGGTCACCGCAAACACAATCACCACCCCGGCGTTCTGCCCGGAGGTGATGAACTGCTTGCAACCATTGAGCACGTAGTGATCGCCCTCCAACCGTGCCCGGGTCTTGAGGCTACTGGCGTCCGAACCGGCCTGGGGCTCGGTCAATGCAAAGGCACCGAGCATCGCACCGCTGGCCAGGGGGGTGAGGAATTTGGCCTTCTGTTCATCGCTGCCGAACTTGAGGATCGGCACGCAGCCCACCGAGTTGTGCACGCTCATGATGGTCGAGCACGCCCCATCGCCGGCGGCGATCTCTTCCAGGGCCATGGCATAAGTCAGGTAACCGGTGTCGCAACCGCCCCACTGCTCCGGCACGAGCATGCCGAAGAAACCCAGTTCGGCCATTGCAGCAATGGCTTCCTTAGGGAAGCGGTGCTCGCGGTCCCACTCAGCGGCGAACGGTTTCAAGCGCTCCTGAGCGAACTGCCGGGCCACGTCGCTGATTTGAGTCTGTTCTTCAGTCGGGAGCATGGTGATTCCTTAATACAGGCATTCAACGGCCATGGCCGTGGCTTCGCCGCCACCGATGCAGATGGCCGCGACGCCACGCTTGAGGCCTTTCTGGCGCAGGGCCGAAAGCAGCGTCACCAGGATCCGCGCGCCCGACGCACCGATGGGGTGGCCCAGCGCGCAGGCGCCGCCATGGACGTTGACCTTGTCGTGGGGGATCTCCAGCGCGCCCATGGTCGCCAACGCCACCACTGCGAAAGCCTCGTTGATTTCAAACAGCTCCACGTCGTCGAGCGACCAACCGGTTTTGTCCATCAGTTTCTTCACCGCGCCGATGGGGGCGGTGGGGAACAGGCTCGGCGTGTCGGCAAAAGCGGCGTGGCCGTGAATCACCGCCAACGGCTTCAGGCCTCGCTCCCGGGCCTGGCTCTGGCGCATCAACACCAGCGCTGCGGCACCGTCAGAGATGGAGCTGGCATTGGCTGCAGTGACCGTTCCGCCCTCACGGAACGCCGGTTTGAGCGAGGCGATCTTGTCCAGACGAGCCTTGGGCGGCTGCTCATCGTGGCGCACGGTGACCTGTTCCTTGCCGACCATGACCTGCAACGGCACGATCTCGGCGTCGAAGCTGCCGTCCTTGATCGCCTGTTGGGCTCGGGTGGTGGAAGCGATGGCGAAAGCATCCTGGGCTTCGCGGCTGAAACCATTGGCTTCAGCGCAATCTTCGGCAAAGGTGCCCATCAGGCGGCCCTTGTCGTAGGCATCTTCCAGGCCATCGAGGAACATATGGTCGAGCACCTTGCCGTGGCCCATGCGCAAACCGCTGCGGGCGCGGTCGAGCAGATACGGGGCGTTGGACATGCTTTCCATGCCGCCAGCCACCACCACCTCGGCGCTGCCGGCGATCAGCATGTCATGGGCAAGAATTGCCGCCTCCATGCCCGAACCACACATCTTGTTGAGCGTGGTGCAGCGGGTCGATTTATCGAGCCCGGCCCCCAGTGCGGCCTGGCGCGCCGGAGCCTGGCCCTGGCCTGCCGCGAGCACACAGCCAAACAGCACTTCTTCAACCGCATCAGGGGCAATGCCGGCCCGCTCCACGGCAGCTTTAATGGCGGCGGCTCCCAGTTGCGGAGCGCTGAGGCTTTTCAGTTCACCTTGAAAGCCGCCCATGGGGGTGCGGACGGCGCTGACGATAACAATCGGATCGTTGGACATGACAATTGCTCCTACTTGGCAGCCATACGCAAGGCGCCGTCGAGACGGATCACCTCACCGTTGAGCATGGTGTTTTCAATGATATGCCTGACCAGCGCCGCGTACTCGGCCGGTTTGCCCAGGCGCGGTGGAAAAGGCACGCCAGCGGCCAGGGAGTCGCGTACTTCGGGTGTCATGCCGGCCATCATCGGCGTTTCGAAAATGCCCGGGGCGATGGTCATCACACGGATGCCGAAGCGCGCCAGTTCCCGGGCGGCCGGCAGGGTCAGGCTGACGATGGCGCCTTTGGAGGCCGCGTAGGCTGCCTGGCCGATCTGGCCGTCGAAAGCCGCCACCGAAGCGGTATTGATGATCACGCCACGCTCACCCTCGGCATCGGCCTCGGTTTCACTGATGGCGGCGGCGGCCAGACGCAACAGATTGAAGCTACCGATCAAGTTGACGTTGATCACCTGGCTGAAGCTGGCCAGCGCGTGCGGGCCGTTCTTGCCGAGGATCTTCTCGCCGCGCACGATGCCGGCGCAGTTCACCAGGCCATTGAGGCCACCGAACGCCGCCAAGGTGGCCTTGACCGCCGCGTCTGCCGCCGCTTCGTTGCTGATGTCCGCCACCACGCTCTGGCAGCCCAGCATCTGCGCCTGGGCAGCCACGGCTTCGGCGTTGAGGTCCACCAGCATCACCTTGGCACCGGCCTTGACCAGCATCTCGCCGGTGGCCGCGCCGAGGCCGGACGCGCCGCCGCTGACGAGGAAAATCTTGTTGTCGATCTGCATCATGGTTTCCTTGGATTCAAGCTGAAACGTTAGGCGCCGCGGCCTCTTGAGCCTTGGCGATCTCCTGGTTGCGCAAGATAAAGCGCTGCAACTTGCCGCTTGGGGTTTTCGGCAAATCACTGACAAATTCGATTTCACGGGGATAGGCGTGAGCGGCCAAGCGCTTACGCACGTGCTGGCGCAACTCTTCGGCCAGCTCTGGCGCGGCGCGGTATTGGGCGCTGAGCACCACGAAGGCTTTCACCAGTTCGGTGCGTTCGGGATCGGGCTTGCCGACCACCGCAGCCTCGACGACGGCGGGGTGTTCGATCAGTGCGCTTTCCACGTCGAACGGGCCGACGCGATAGCCGGAGGTGGTAATCACGTCGTCGCTGCGGCCGACGAAGCTGATGCTGCCATCGGGGTTGAACTCAACGGTGTCGCCGCTCAGGTAATAATCGCCGACGAAAGCCTTGGTTGGCCCGCCCTCGTAACCGGCGAACCAGCACATCGGTGACTGGCTGCGGTCGACAGCGAGAATGCCCGGCTGGCCCACGCCCAATTCACGGTTATTTTCATCCAGCACCACGATCCGGTGGCCCGGCGAGGCGAAACCAGCCGCGCCCATGTGCACCGGATGCTCCAGCCCGTGGTGATTGCACAGCACCATGCCCAGTTCGGTCTGGCCGTAGTGATCGTGGATCACCACATTCAGGTTGTCGGCAAACCAGCGGATGACCTCCGGGTTCAGCGGCTCTCCGGCGCTGCTGACCGCGCGCAGCGTGCCCTTGATCGAGCGGGCGAACTGATCGCCCCCGGCGATCAACAAACGATAGGCAGTGGGTGAACCGGCGAGGTTGGTGATGCCGTACTTGTTGATGACTCGGCAAGTGCTTTCCAGGGTGAACGGCCCATCGTAGAACGTGATGGGATGCCCCATGGCCAGAGGGCCGGTCACACCGAAGTAGATGCCGTAGGCCCAGCCCGGGTCAGCGACGTTCCAGAAGGCGTCTTCGGGACGCAGGTCCACGGCGTCACGCATGTAGCTCTGGAATGCGACGATGGCCTTGAGCGGCACCGACAGCGCCTTGGCCGGCCCAGTGGTGCCGGAGGTAAACATCAACAGGAACGGGTCTTCGCCACTGAGCATCACCGGTTCGCACTGGTTTGCATGGTTCGCCACTTCTGCCCAGAAACTGTAATCGCCGCGAACGATGCCCTGGCCTTTTGCGCCGCCGACCGTGACCACTGTGGGGCAACCGGCTACATCGTTGAGTTTGGGGCGATTGACCGCGTCGGTGACCACAACACGCGCACCGGAGCTGCCCAGACGGTGTTCGATGGCCTTGGGGCCGAACGCGGTGAACAACGGCTGATACACCGCGCCGATGCGCCACGTGGCGAGTACCACGATCAGCAATTCAGCGGTACGTGGCAGCAGGCCGGCCACCTTGTCACCCTTGCCCACGCCTTGGGCCAGGAGGAAATTGGCAAAACGTGCGGCGTTGTCCTGCAGGTCACGGTAAGTCCAGGTCGCGTCGCTGCCGTCGCGACCCTCCCAGAACAAGGCAATACGCCCCGGCAACGCATGCCGGTCGCAACACTCGACACAGGCGTTCAATGCCTTGAGCGAGCCGTGCAGTGCGGTGTTGACGGTGTGCAGGTAATCGAACTGTGACGTGGCGGACGAGTAATCGCGCATGACCAGAATCCCTCTGTACTTTTTATTGGTTGGGGGAACCGTAAACAGCAGGGAAATACTCGCGCCGAAGGGCTTGGGCGGCAATGGTCAAAGCCATCAAGTTGCTTGACTGGTTTGGCCATGGTTGGGTGATGTGGCGTCTGGGAGGCCGTTATCGCGAGCAGGCTCGCTCCCACCGGGGCAATGCGAACCTTATGTGGGAGCAAGGCTTGCCCGCGATAGCGCAAGCCCACTCAACCCACATCCCGGATCAGCCAGGATCGTTGAGAATCAGGCTGCGATAATGTCCCGGATTGGACCCGGACCACTTGCGAAACGCCTTGTAGAAGGAGCTGGCATCGGCAAACCCCAGGCGTGCGGCGATTTCCACGAAACTGATGGAAGGTTCGGCCAGCCAGTTGATGGCCAACTCTTTGCGCACACTGTCCTTGAGCCCTTGATACGTCTGGCCCTCCTCCGCCAAGCGGCGGCGCAGGGTCGACGCCGAAACGCACAACTGCTGGGCCAGAGCCTCGGTCTCCGGCCACTGCTCGGGTGGCAATTGGCGCAGGTCGTGTCTGATGCGGCTGGCGAGGCTTTGCGGGTCGCGATATTTGACCAGGATGTTGGCCGGTGCCTGGGCCAGAAAGCGGTTGAGTTCCTCGGTGCTGCGTCGGATGGGCAGGTCCAGGCATTCGGCGGAGAAGATCATCCGGGTGCGGGGCCGGTCAAAGCGTAGGTTCCGGGAGAACATCACACGATAGTCGTCGCAGAAATCCGGTTCCGGGCAACGCAACTCAATGGAAAGAATCGGAATACGCCGCCCGGCCAGCCAACAGGCCACGCCATGAACAATCATCCAGTAGGTGAAATAGGTGAAGGCCCGGCGCGGCTCCTGATCGTCCTCCAGCAGGACGATTTCCGCCAGGCTCTGCTGGCGGACCCATTGGGCCGGCAACTGTTCGAACATCAGCGAGAGGAACCCCAGCCCCGCCGTCAGGCCGCTCGCCAGCGTGGGTTGGGCCATGGCGCACTGGCAGAGAAACGCCAGGCTACCCGACTTGAGCTTGCGCGGGTCCATGCCAAAAAACTCGTCATCCAGGCGTCGGGCGAGCAAACGCCAGAGCCGCGCATAAGCATGGGCCGGGACCCGCGCCTGGGAGTCGTCGAGCAACGCAGGGTCTATGCCGACCTTGCTCAGAACCTCATCGGTGGCCGCTCCGGGAGCGCAGCTTTGCAGCAGCGCCTCACGTACCAACTGGATGGAGATGGTGTCTTTTTCCGACATGGCACGAGCTTTCACAGGATCCGGTAAAGCAGCCGCTCGATCCGCACCCGGCTGACCCGTTTCAGAAACCTGGCGACTGCGGCGGGATAGTCCGGCAGGGTTTCCAGGTCCAGATATCGATTGATGCGCCGGGTGTGCTGGTAAATCTGCTCAAGCTCGGCCTGACGCGGCCCCAGCAGTTCGCCCTTGGGGTCATCCAGCAACAAAGCGTTTTCCAGGTCCAGGCGAAACGCCCGTGGATTGAGGTTATTGCCGGTCAGCAAGGTGTAGCGCTCGTCGATCCACATGCCCTTGAGGTGATAGGTATTGTCACCGTCACGCCACAGGTGCAGGTTCAGTTGGCCGCTGTCGATGTAACGCTGATGCCGCTTGGCGAAGCGGCGCAGGCTGATTTCGTAGAGATAGGGCAGCGCGGCGATGATCTTGAACGGCTCGCTGGGCGGCATGTAGAAGTCGTTGGCGGTTTTGTCGCCGACGATAATGTCGATCCTGACCCCGCGAGCCAGCGCGCGATTGATTTCCCGGGTCACCCCCAGGGGCAGATTGAAATACGGCGTGCAGATGGTCAGTTGCCGGCGACTGCTGGCAATCAATTCTCCGATCACCCGGCTCAACGGATTGTTCTTGCCCACGCCCAGCAACGGGCTCACCGACAGGCCGCTCTTGTCGAGGTTGCCGGCCTGCGTGTCATACGCGGCGTACTTGAGCCGGCTGCGCAGATCGCCGATGTCCTTGCGCAGGCTGCGAGTGCTGGGCAGGTTCGGCAAATCCAGGCGATGCACGGCGCTGGAGGCAATCAAGCCATGCTGTACCAGGTGCTGCATCGAGTCGGCCAGAGCCTCGTTGCGCAACAGGTGGTAGCGGTCGTAGCGGTATTTGTCGAATTTGTGCAGGTAGACGTTATTGAGGCTGGCACCGCTGTAAAGCACGCAGTCGTCGATCACGAAGCCTTTGAGGTGCAGCACGCCGAACAACTCGCGGGTCTGCACCGGCACGCCGTAGATCGGCACTTCGCTGGCGTGAGTGCGGGTCTGCTCCTGATACCACGCCGAATTGCCCGGCTGCTTCTTGGCGCCGATCAGCCCGCGCTGGGCCCGCAGCCAATCCACCACCACGACCACGTCCAGTTCCGGACGCTTGGCCTTGGCGGCGTGCAAGGCATCGAGGATTTCCTGCCCGGCCTCGTCCTCTTGCAGGTACAGGGCGACGATGTAGATGCGCTGGGTGGCCTGGGCGATTTGCTCCAGCAGGCAACGGCGGAACTCGGCGGCGCCATCGAGGATGGTCACGGCATCGGCGGTCAGTGCAAAGCTGCGCAGCTTAGGCAGCAAGGGGCGTTTGAAAAGCGACGGCATAGGGCTCGCAAAAGGTCGAATCCGAAGAGTGGTTGAGCTTACACCATCGATGGGTTCGGGTCTTCAGGGCGTCATGAAAAAACAATTTGACCAAGGAGAACGATCGTTCTACTGTTAGTGACATGAACGAAATCAATAGCAATGAGACCCGAGACATTATTCTCGATGTCGCCGAAAAGTTGATCTATAAAAGTGGCATCGCGGCCACCGGCATGGATCGGCTGGTGAAAACCGCCGGCGTCTCCAGAAAGAGCATTTATCGCTACTTTGCCAACAAGGACGATCTGATCGTGGCCGCACTCCAGCGGCGCGACGAACGCTGGATGCACTGGTTCAGCAGTGAGGTCGACAAGGCCCCTACTCCGCGCGCCCGGCTGCTCAACCTGTTTACCGTGCTCAAAACCTGGTTCGACAGCGAAGGTTTCCGTGGCTGTGCGTTCATCAACACCAGTGGCGAAACCGGCGACCCACAGAACCCGGTCCGCCAAGTCGCCAAACTGCATAAACAGAAGTTGCTCGACTATGTAACCCGGCTGTGCACAGAACAAGGCGTCGAGAGCCCGGATGCCTTGGCCCGGCAGTTACTGATCCTGATCGATGGCGCCATTACCGTCGCACTGGTCATGGGCGATCACAGCGCCGCCGACCAGGCCCAAAACATACTGAAGTCCTTATTGGCTGAAACTGAATAACCCGTTCCCGTAAACCGCTGTGCCACTTGCTCGATCACTCACTGGAGATCTGCCATGTCATCCACTGCTGAAGTTCGTCCGCCGCTGCCGCCTTTCACCCGTGAATCGGCCATTGAAAAAGTCCGCCTGGCCGAAGACGGCTGGAACTCCCGCGACCCACAACGGGTGTCCCTGGCCTATACGCTGGACACTCAATGGCGCAACCGTGCCGAATTCGCCCATAACCGCGAAGAGGCCAAGGCCTTCCTGACCCGTAAATGGGCCAAGGAACTGGACTACCGGCTGATCAAAGAACTGTGGGCCTTCACCGGTAACCGTATCGCCGTGCGCTACGCCTACGAATGGCACGACGATTCGGGCAACTGGTTCCGTTCCTACGGCAATGAAAACTGGGAGTTTGACGAGCAAGGGTTGATGTCCAACCGCTACGCCTGCATCAACGACATGCCGATCCAGGAAAGCGAACGTAAATTCCATTGGCCGCTGGGTCGCCGGCCGGATGATCATCCGGGGCTGTCTGACTTGGGGCTGTAGGCGCACGGCATTTGTATAAGCAACAGAAACCTTGTGGGATCAAGCTTGCTCGCGAAGGCGGTGCGTCAGCAGGTAGCAATGCTGGACGAACAACCGTCTTCGCGAGCAAGCCCGCTCCCACATTGCTACTGCGGGCTCGGCCCAGCGCCCGCTCACAACGGCGCTAGACAAGCGGCCACTCGCCAGGGTTGACCGGCATGCCGCCAGGCATCACATTGCCTGGACCGCCGATACACTCAGAGGCGATTTGCTCGTTGCTGACCTGTGGAGCCCATGACCGCGTCGATTCCGATCCGTCCCCCCTGCCCGCCTGGTGTCTGTGACTGCGGGCGTGATGCGTTGCTGCAAACCCCGGGCAGTGACCTGCGCATTCTTTGCTTGAACCGTCAGGAAGAAAAACGCCTGCTCGAACGGCTGGAAAATATCCAGAGCCTGGACGAACTCCAACGGTTGCAGCAGCGTATGTACGAGAACCTCGGAATCCGCCTGAGCGTCGAACCCGGCTACAACGAAGTACGCACCATGCGCGGCATCGCCATTGAGTTCCAGGAGCAGCCCGGCCTGTGCCGCAAGATTCGCCAGTCGATCCCCACCGCCATTCGACGCGGGTTGGAAAAACGTCCCGAAATCGCCTGGCGCTTGCTGGATGCCCACGACCTGTTCCGTGACGCCTGAGAAACAGCTTCATCCCTGAAGCTGCACATCGGTCTAGAAGTCCACGGTGGCCGAAAGCAGGTAAGTGCGCGGCGTTGCCAGGGTCAAGCCTGCCTCACTGTCATCCGAGGCGCCGGCTGAACTCCAGTAGCGCTTGTCCGCGACGTTCTCGACATTGGCACGCAGGGTGATGTTCTTCTGGTCCACCTTGAACGCGTAGCGCGCGCCCACATCCACACGCTCCCAGGAATCGATTTCCTTGGTGTTGGACTGGTCCAGGTACTGCGAACTGGAGTGGATGGCGCGGCTGGTCAGGGTCAGGCCCTGCACGGTCGGCACATCCCACTCGGCGCCCAGGTTGACATTGTATTTGGGCGTGGCCGGCGCCCGATTACCATCAAAGGCGCCATCGGTGGTATCGGTCAACTCGCTGTCGATATACATGACCCCGCCGAGCAAACGCAAACCCTTGAGCGGCTCACCGAACACGCTCAACTCAACCCCGGTGTTCTCGCGTTTGCCGTTCGGGCCGAAGACACGGGTCGTGGCATCGGTGGCGTAGGCAGGCTGCTTGATCCGGAAGACGGCGGCGGTGACGGCGAGCGCACCCGCGTCATATTTGGCTCCCACCTCGACCTGACGACTGATGAACGGCGGGAATATTTCGTCCTCGTTGATCGAGGTCGATGGCGCGATCTTGCCCTGGCTCAAACCTTCCATGTAGTTGGCATACAACGACAGCTTATCGGTTGCCTTGAACAGGATTCCGCCCGACGGCGACATCTTTTCCTCGTCGTACGCGGTGGCGCCTTTGACGTTATCCGTCCAGTCGTCAACCTTGATCCGCTGCCAGCGGGTGCCGAGGGTCAGCAGCAGTCGATCATCGAAGAAACCCAGGGTGTCGGACAACGCCACGCCGGTGGAGCGGTTTTCGGTATAGACCTTGCTGTCCTGGCGCGTGGGGTCGCTCGGAGTCGGCGTTTGCACCGGGTCATACAGGTTGCTCGGGGACGAAGCATAACGAGCGCCGCCGTTGGTGAAATCCATGTAGAAGTAGCTGGCGGCCAGGTTGATCTCATGGCTCACCGGGCCGGTATGGAACCAGTTGCGCACCCCGGCCGTGGCCGTGCGGACATTTTCATCGCGGGTAAAGTCGCGGGGTTGAACGCTGAAATCGCCAGCGTCGTTGCTAACCGAAACGTTGTGCCGCAGGAAGTCATGATCACTTTTGCGCGCCCCTGCACTGCCGTACAGCATCACGGAATCGTTGACATCGTATTGCGCGTTCACCGCGCCGAAAGTGTCCTTGGTGCGCGCCTTGCTCCAGCGCTGAGCGTAGTTGCGGCGCACATCGCTGGCGTGCGGGACCTGTGCGTTGGCCCCTACCAGCACGCGCTCCTGCGGCGCGTCGGTATCGCGCTCGGTGCGCCCGATATCCGTCGAGAGGCGTAGACGCTCGCCACGAAAATCCAGGCCCAGCACGGCCATGTCACGGTCGACACTCTGGTGATCCCATTCGGTGTCGCCGGACTGCTTCACGCCGTTGAAACGAACGCCGAACTGGTTATCTTCACCAAAACGCCGGGCGACATCCACGGCGCCGCCGAGCTGGTTGTTGGAGGCGTAGCTGCCCGTGAACGAAGTGATGGGTTTGTCGGTGGCCCGCTTGGGCACCACATTGATCCCGCCACCCACGCTACCACGTGGCGAGACGCCGTTGATAAGCTGGGTCGGGCCCTTGATGATGTCGACGCGGTCGGCCATCTCCATGTCGATCGAATAGGTCGGCAGGATGCCGTAGAGACCGTTGTAGGCGACATCACTGTTGAACAGACTGAAACCGCGAATGGTGAACTGCTCGAAACGCCCGCCTGCCGGATTGGTGGCGCGAACCGAAGGGTCGCTGGCAATCAAGTCGCCCAGGGTCCGAGCCTGCTGGTTCTTGACCACTTCGCTGGTATAGGTGGTCATGCTGAACGGGGTTTCCATGAAGTCCCGCGACCCGAGCAAGCCTTGCGAGCCGCGGCGCGCGACCTGGCCACCGGCATAGGGCTCGCCCTGCGCCAGGCTCGTGGCCCCCATGATCGAGGTGGGAGCCAGTTGCAAGCTGCTGCCTTCCGGCGCCGGGGTCAGGATGTAAGCCTGCTCGCCCACCGGCTGCAGTTGCAGACCCGAGCCCTGTAACAGTCGGGCAAAGCCCTCCTCCACGGCATACTCCCCCGACAGACCGGGGCTGTTATGCCCGCTCACCAGGGCCGGGTCGACCGACAGGTTGACCCCCGCCAGGCCGGCGAACCGGGTCAGCGCGGCGCCGAGGCTGCCAGCCGGCACCTGATAGCTGCGTCGGGCAGCTTCTTCGGCCTGGCTGGAGGACATGAACAATGGACTGGCGCTCAGACTTAGCACGAGACTCAGGTTCAACAGCGGACGCCAGCCGGCAAGGGCTGGGCGAAAACGCAAAGGTACTACTGCGGACATTGGTGGGAGCTCTCGTTTTTGTTCAGTTGCCTTGAATGACAAGCGAGACAAAAAAAGGGGACAGGCGTCAGACAGTATTTTTGCGCAGCGTCAATGTGACCCAGTATCGGGTGCGCGTTTGCACGTGCACCGGCAGGCTGGCCGAGAGCAACGCGAGGATTCGATCGGTGTTTTCCAGACGGAAGCTGCCGGTCACCCGCAGCGACTCCAGGGCGGGGTCCCAACGCAATAAACCTGGGCGATATCGGCCCAGCTCACGGAGAAAATCCCCCAGCGGCTGGTTCTGCGCCACAAGTACACCGTCACGCCAACCCAACTGCGCTACGTCGAACGCCCCCACCGGTCCAGCGCCCGAGGCCAAGAGGTTGACCTGCTCGCCTTCCTTCAGTGTCAGCATTGGCCCGCGCAACGGTTGCAGTTGCACCGAACCACTGAGGACCGACACCCGGCAACTGCGCTCATTCAGGCGTACGCAGACCTCGCTACGGCTGACGGAGATCAGGCCGAACGGTGCCTGAATGGCCAATGGCGCAGGCCCCTGGACATTGAGGGCCATCTCCCCTTGCACCAGCACCAGGCGTCGAGCCTTGAGGTCCAGGTCCAGGGCGCTGTCGGTATTCAACTGCAAGGCGCTGCCGTCGGCCAGCGACCAGCGCCGCTGTTCGCCCGTGGCCGTGTGCAGGTCGGCGCGCCAGACCTCCAGCGGCAGCTCTCGCCCCAGCCACCAGGCCGTGGGCACCAACGCGGCGACGCCGAGCGCACGCTTGAGCACCGCCCGACGGGGCAATGCCGGGCGATCCAGGGTCGCCATACCCAATGAAGGCGGCACCCCGGCGAAACGCTGGCGCAATCGCTGGGCTTTTTGCCAGGCGGCCTCGTGGTGGGCGCTGCTGTCGCGCCAACGTTGCAGCGCGGCGCAATCGAAGTCATCCCCGCCAGACTCCATCATGGCCAGCCAGCGAGCCGCCGCCCGGGCGACTTCGCGAGCTTCCGGCGAAGGGGCCTGGCGCATCAAAACTCCACCAACAGGCAATGCTCATAAGCCTGGGCCATATAGCGCTTGATGGTGCGCTCCGACACCTGCATGCGCTCGGCGATTTCACGGTAGCCCAGGCCTTCGAGCTGGCTCCACAAAAAAGCCCGCCGCACCAGAGCCGGCAGGCCATCGAGCAATTCATCCAGGGCTTGCAACGTTTCCAGCAACAGCCAACGCTGCTCCGGGGACGGTACGCACGCTGGGGGCAAGCTCGCCAAGGCGTCGAGGTAAGCCTGCTCCAGGTTGCGGCGCGCGTAAAAGTTGCTCAACAGACGCTTGCCGACTGTCAGCAGATAAGCGCGGGGTTCGTGCAGATCGGCCAATGGCTGAGCGCTGGACAGGACCCGCAGGAACGTGTCCTGGCGCAGGTCCGCGGCATCCCAGGCATTGCCCATGCGTCGTCTCAACCAGCCTTCCAGCCAGCCACCGTGGTCTCGGTACAGCGCGTGCAAGGAACGCTCCGTTGGCGTAGCTGCATCAGACATGTCAAGAAGCCTTGTGCAAGGAATACATTAAATGAGAGTGATTCTAATTAATGTTCCCGCACGAATCCAACTTCTTTATCGAACCGCTCTGTTAATGACACTGGCCTATCGTTTTTTGCCAGCCTGCCAAACGGGTGGTTCGCCCCCCAACGCAGCCAGGGACGAACTCATTTGTTCAAACGGCCTCAGTGGCTGGCATGCAGTTGCTTCTGGACTTGCGGCATGGCCGAGGAGTGGTGGTTAAGGATCTTCCACTGACCGTCAATGCGTTCATAGATAAAGGTGTAGCGCGCCTGAACCTCGCGCTTGGAGCCGTCGGCGTTGGTCAGGGCAAAGGTATAGACACCACTGTCCATCGCCGCGTCAGGTCCCAGGTGACGGATTTCCCGGTAGTTGATCTGCCCCACCGGCTTGCCGGCCAGGAAGTGTTCAAAGTAATCCTGAATCAGTGCCGCCGTGTTGCGCACCTGGTTGGATACGGTGGGCTGCAATATCGCATCCGGCGCATACAGGCTGGTTACTGCAGCAGCGTTGCCGGTTTTGAGGGCCGCGTTCCAGCGGTCGAACAATGCGGCGATTTCACGGTCATTCTGATTCTGTGGCTGCTCGGCTACGGTGCGATAAACGTATGGCGTTGTTTCAAGTGCCAGGGCCAAGGGTGTGGTCAGCATGAAAAAAGCGGCAGCGGCGAAGGTTTTCAGTTTCATCGTAACGTTCCTGTGGGTTTCAATGAGCCGACTTTGCAGGGCCTGACGGCCTTCGCCATCGGCCAACCGGTGCCGATTGCCTATGCCGTTCGGCAGATAGGCCCGGTGCTGATGACACGCTCTAATACCGCCACGCCGACCGGTCCCATCCACGCTGGAGCCCTATCATGCAAAGCCCACCCCATGACCCCGGCAGTGCCCTGGCCATCCGAACCCAATATCGCCAGTCGCAAAGTCGTGCCGCACGCCTGCGCCTGCTGTTGGGCACCGGCCATGAACTGACGCAATTGCCCCTGTCGGCGATGCGCCAGCGCGCAGTGCAACGAGCGTGCGCATTCATGGCCATGGATCATGGCCTGCTGCTGGAGTGGGCAGCGGACACCACGTTTCGCACCATCGCCAGCCATGGCAGCCAAGAACGGCTCGATCTGCTTGCCAACCTGGCTCAGCCGCCGTCAGCCGAGCCACAATGGCTGGAGTACCCTGGCAGCGCCCTGCCCCAGGTCTTGCGCGTTCCGTTGCGTGGCTCCGACGGTGTGGTGTTCGGGGCTTTATTGCTGGGCAACGGCGTAGCCCTGGGCACGCCGGACAACGAGGATATTGAGTCACTGCAATTGCTGGCGACCCTGCTGGCTGCCCATCTGGAAAACAGTCGTCTGCTCGAAGCGTTGCAGGCCCGCGAACGCACCATGTCCGAGCTGGTCCATCGACTGTTCAGCGTCCAGGAAGACGAACGCAAGCGTGTGGCCTACGACCTGCATGATGGCCTGGCACAGAACCTGGCCGGCTTGCATCAGCGCCTGCAGGGGTTCGCCGGTCGCTGCCCGCCTCTGCCGCCGGCCCTGGCGAACGACTTGCAGGCCATCCTCGATCTCGCCCGGGGTTGTGTCGGCGAAGGCCGGCAGTTGATCGGCGGTCTGCGTCCCCATGCGCTGGATGACTTCGGTCTGTACAAAGCCGTCGACAAGGAAGCCGACCGCCTGCGGGATGCAGGCCTGTCGGTGGACTGGGCCGAGCACAGCGCCGCTCGCCTGCCGGGGAACACCGAAATCGCCTTGTTCCGCATTGCCCAGGAAGGCATCAACAACATTCTCAAGCACGCCCGGGCCAGCCATGTACGCCTGGGATTGATGGTGAGCGACGACCGGGCCTCGCTGCGGGTCGAAGACAATGGCCGTGGTTTTGCTCTGGAACAACCCATCGAGACCAATGGCACCTGCCATCTGGGCCTGGCGGCCATGCAGGAACGAGCCAGCCTGCTGGGCGGCCACCTGAGCTGTTTCAGCCAGCCCGATGGTGGCACCCGTTTGCTGGCCAGCGTCCCCCTACCCACCCACGGAACACACTCATGACGTCCCCTTTACGCCTGCTTTTGGCCGATGATCACGAAGTGACCCGCACCGGTTTTATCAGCATGCTGGCCGGCAGCCCGGGGTTCGAAGTCGTCGGCCAGGCCAGCGACGGCCAGGAAGCCCTCGATCTGTGCGAGCGGCTGCAACCGGACATCGCCATTCTCGACATTCGCATGCCGGTGCTCAATGGTCTGGGGGCGGCGCGTATCCTGCAGCAGCGCCAGCCGGGGATCAAAGTGGTGATCTTCACCATGGACGACAGCCCTGATCACCTTGAAGCCGCCATCGGCGCGGGCGCGGTCGGTTATCTGCTCAAGGATGCCAGCCGCGATGAAGTGCTGGACGCCCTCAAACGGGTCGCCCAGGGCGAAGAGGCCCTGAACAGTTCGGTCAGTGCGCGCCTGCTGCGGCGCATGGCCGAGCGCGGTGCCAGTGGCGCTACCCCGGTCCAGGCCCTGACAGCCCGCGAGCGCCAGGTGTTGGGGCTGGTGGCCGGCGGCTTCAGCAACCGTGAAATCGGCGAAAAACTCGGCATCGCCCCCGGCACCGCCAAGGCCCACGTGGAGCGCGTCATCGGCAAGTTGGGAGCCGCCGATCGAACCCAGGCCGCCGTGCGCGGTGTTGCCCTGGGGTTGGTGGCACAACCCAGCGGGCAATGGCCATGAGATTCCTCGCCGCCCGCCGCTGGGCCAACCTGCCATTGCGGGGCAAGGCATTGGTGGTCATTTCCCTGCCCCTGGTGGTGCTGTTGCTGTCGCTGGTGCTGATCTACATCACCGAACGCCAGACCGCCCGGGCCGAAGAAGACGTGCGCCGGGTGCTGCTGGTCCAGGGCGATATCCAGACGGTGCATACCCTGCTGGCCGAAGCCGCAGCCAGCGTGCGCGGTTACCTGCTGACCCGGCGCGAAGACTTCCTGCCCAGCTACGAACAGGCCACGCCGCTGATCAAGGCCGCGTTGCAACGGTTGGACCACAACATCCGCGACGCCCGGATGCGCGAGCGCCTCAAGACCATCACCCCACTGATCGCAGAAAAACTCGATGGGCTGGATGCCTTGCGCAACGGCAAGGCCGATGACACAGCGGCCATCACGACGATTCTGATCGAAAACAAACACGTCCTGGACGTGCTGCGCGAGCAGATCAACGCCATGCGTATACGTGAGGACGCCCTGCTCGCCGACCGCAGTGCCGCCGCCTCGGCCACGCGCATGCGCCTGTTGTTCGCCACGCTACTGGCGGCGCTGTGCGGGCTGCTTGGCGCCATCGTGGCGGTGCTGTTCCTGTCCAAGGGCATTGTCGCCCGCGTGCAACAGGTCCAAGGCAACGCTCAGCGCCTGGCCTTGGGTCAACCGTTGTTGCCGCAACCGCCGGAGCAGGACGAAATCGGCCAGTTGGGCACCCGTCTGGTAGAGGCCGGGCAGTTGCTTGCCGAACGCGAGCGGGCTCTGCGGGATAACGAAGAACGCTTGCGACTGATCATCGATGGGGTGAAGGACTACGGCATCTTTGCGCTGGACGCCCAAGGCCATGTCATTACCTGGAACGCCGGCGCCGAACGGATCAAGGGTTACACCGAACAGGAAATCCTCGGCCGGCATTTTTCGTTGTTCTATCTGAGCGAAGAATGCCCGGCGCACCCGGACATGGCGCTGCACGAAGCGGCCCGTGACGGTCATTACATGGAAGAAGGCTGGCGCTGTCGCAAGGACGGCAGCCGCTTCTGGGCCAGTGTGGTCATCACTGCCCAGTACGACAGTACCGGCACCCTGCGCGGGTTTTCCAAGATCACCCGCGACATCACTGACCGCCGCGCCGCCGAGATCGCCCTGCGCACCGCCCGTGAAGAAGCCGAAAGCGCCAGCCGCGCCAAGAGCGAATTTCTTTCGCGCATGAGCCACGAACTGCGCACACCCCTGAACGCCATACTCGGCTTCGCGCAACTGCTGGACATGGACTCCAGCGCCGGCCAGCGCCCACAGGTCAGTCACATCCTGCGCGCCGGTCAGCATCTGCTGGCGTTGATCAACGAGGTGCTGGACATTGCCCGGATCGAGGCCGGTCGTCTGCCGCTGAACATTGAGCCGATTGCCTTGACGACGGTGTTGCATGAAGCCCTGACGCTGGTTTCCCCCATGGCGGCCGACGCCGGGATTCAGTTGGCCGAGCTGGCGCCGCTACCCGACAGCAGCGGTGTGCTGGCCGACCGTCAACGCCTGGTGCAGGTGCTGCTCAATCTATTGTCCAACGCCATCAAGTACAACCGGCCCGGCGGTGAAGTGCGCATTGAGGTGACCACCCAGGGGCCGCGAGTCAGCATTGCTGTCAGCGACACCGGGCATGGCATTGCCCCTGAGCAGCTTGACCGGTTGTTCAAGCCGTTCGAGCGCCTGGGTGCCGATCCACAGGTCGAGGGCACCGGTCTTGGGCTGTCCTTGAGCAAGAGCCTGCTGGAAATGATGCAAGGCAGCCTGCAGGTCCACAGCGAGCCGGGGCAAGGTTGTTGTTTTACCCTGCAATTGCCCGGTGCCCGGGTGGAACACGCCCGCTTGCCCCCCATCGTCGCGCTTAAGGCACCGCGTCCGTCAGTCGAATATCACGGCAAGATACTGTGCATCGAAGACAACCTGTCGAGCCTGGCGCTGATCGAGACCCTGATGCAGCGACGTCCGGGTATTCAACTGCTGTCGAGCATGCAAGGCCAGTTGGGCCTGGACCTGGCTCGCCAGCACGCCCCGCAGTTGATCCTGCTGGACGTGACCCTGCCGGACCTGACAGGCCTGGAGGTGCTGCGCCGCTTGCGGCAATCGGCGGCTACGGCGTCCACACCGGTACTGATGATCACCGCCGATGCCAGCGACCTGACCCACCGTGCCCTGCACGAAGCCGGGGCCACAGCGATCCTGACCAAACCCATTCATATCCAGGCCTTTCTCGGCCACCTTGAACGTTATTTACCGGAGCCCGCATGAATCGCGATTTGCGCATCCTGATCGTTGACGATCAGCGCCCCAACCTGGACCTGATGGAGCAGTTGCTGGCTCGCGAAGGGCTGCACAACGTACTGAGCAGCACCGAGCCTTTGCGCACCCTCGACCTGTTCAACAGTTTTGAGCCTGACCTGGTGATCCTGGACCTGCACATGCCGGCATTCGATGGCTTCGCCGTGCTGGAGCAGCTCAACCGGCGCATCCCGGCAAACGACTACCTGCCGATCCTGGTGCTGACCGCCGACGCCACCCGCGACACCCGCCTGCGCGCCCTGGCGCTGGGCGCCCGGGACTTCATCAGCAAACCCCTGGATGCGCTGGAAACCATGCTGCGCATCTGGAATCTGCTGGAAACACGGGCGCTCTATAAGGCGTTGCGCGAGCTGGTTCCATCGCAGCAGATCGAACTGTTGCGCCAGCACCGGCAGGCCGCCGGCGCGGTTTAGTCCGATTAAGCCGGCCGCAACAGGCTCGGGTTCTATTCGATGCGGTAGTGAAAGGTATTGCGCACCGCCGGCACTGTCACGGCCTGGCCGTCGACGATCCGCGGCTGATAACGGAAGGTCTGGGCCGCAGTCAGCGAGGGTCGGATGAACAACGGGTGGCAGCCGTCCAACACCTTGGGGTTGTCGATTCGCCCGTCCGGCTTGACGCTGTACTCCACCGTGCAATCGCCTTCCAACCCTTTGTCCAAAGCCCGTTGCGGATAATCCGGAGCCTCTTTGCTCAGGGGTTGATAGTGGCGACTGTCGGCGGCGGCCAGGCGCGCCTGTTCGGCTTGGCGTTGCCGGGCGAGCGCCTGGGCCTGTTGAGCCGCTTGGCGCTGTCGTTCGGCGGCCTGTTGCTCGGCTTCCTGCTGACGTCGCTGGTTCTCCTGACGCTCGCGCTGCTGCTGGGCCTGTTGCTCGGCCTGCTGCTCGCGCTTTTGCTCCTCGACCCGTTTGCGCGCCAGGGTTGCCTGCTCCAGTTTCTGCGCTTGGAGCCTTGGATCAACCGCAGGTTTGCTCGGCGCCGGGCGTGGCGCTTGCACTGGAGCCGGCGTGGCTTCGACCGGTTCTGGGGCGACCTCTGCCACGGCGGTCGGCGCAGGCGCTTCAGGCACCGGCAGCGGTGGCAACATCACCAATTGCGTGCGCAGCACCCGGGGCGCTTCGACGGTCGGTTTCTCTACGGTCCAGCCCAGCACCAGCAATGCCGCGACAACCGCGTGCAAGGCCACGGCGAGTCCCGCTGCCAGGCTGTTCCTCCAGAAACCACTGCCGGACACCGTGGGTAAACCCAAGGATGGACTGTGCATGATCATCGCCGTCATCGGGGTGCCTCGGTCACCAGGCCAAGGTTGCTCACTCCGCCCTGCTGCAAGGCGGCCATGGCGGCCACGACACGACCGTAGTCGGCGTGGTCGTCGGCACGGATATACACCTGGGTATCGCTGCGCTCGGCGACAACCTGGGCCACTTTGGCGCGCATCTGATCCAGGTCCACGGCGCTGTCGGTCTGGCTTTGGGTGTCCAGTTCAGCACCCAGGTTCCAGTAGTAACCGCCCTCGGCCTTAACAGACAGGGTCAGGATCTGTTGGCGGCTATCGTTGGCCAATGCCTGGCTGGCGACCTTGGGCAGCTCGATTTTCACGCCTTGGGTCAGCATGGGTGCCGTGACCATGAAGATCACCAGCAGCACCAGCATCACATCGATGTAAGGCACCACGTTCATTTCGGCCTTGGGCCCGTGCTTGCGTTGCGGCTTGACTAGCATCTGCCCTCTCCTCTCAAGCGGCCGCGGCCAGGTTCACCGGGGCGCCGTGCAGCTTGCGATGCAGGCGTGCCTGCAACTCGTTGCCAAACGCGTAGTAGCGTGTCAGCAAGGTCTGGCCGCGGGCGGAGAAGCGGTTGTAGGCGATCACCGCGGGAATCGCCGCGAACAAGCCGATGGCGGTGGCGATCAACGCCTCGGCGATGCCCGGCGCCACGGTGGAGAGGCTGGCCTGTTGCACCTGGGACAACCCCAGGAAGGCATTCATGATCCCCCAGACCGTGCCGAACAAACCGATGTAAGGGCTGACCGAACCGACCGTGGCGAGAAACTGCAAGCCTTTCTCCAACTGCACCTCCTGCTCGCTGATTGCCACTTGCAGCGAACGCTCCACCCCTTCAAGCACCACCTGTGGGCTGCCGGAGGGTACGTTGAGCTGGGTGAAAGCCTGGAAGCCGGCGTGAAAGATCGGCTCCACGCCGCCCTCTTCCTCGCGCACCTGGGCGGTCTCGCGCAACAGCGCTGGCAAATCGCTGGTGCTGCGAAAACGCTGCATGAAACCCTTGAACTGGCGCTCGGTGCGGCGCAGCACGGCGCTGCGCTGGATGATCAGGTACCAGCTCAGCAGCGAGGCCAGCAGCAGTGTGAGCATAACGGCCTTGACCAGAAGACTCGCATCGCTGATCAGGCCCCAGATTGTCATATGTTCCAGCGTGGCTTGCATGGGTAGAGCTCCTGTCTGGCTGCTATTCGATGAAATGTTCATGACCGGTTGATGACAGCGCCGCTCAAGGCAGGCGCAAGGCTTTCGCGACTTCGTTCCAGGGCACGAACTTGAAGTTCTGGGTCTGCTCGGGCATCCGTTTGCGGCCGTCCTGGACCACCAGCATGCCGTCGCTCCAGGGACCGCCAAGGTTGGCCGAAGTGACTTCCAGGCCATCGGTTTCCGAGGCGCCGTCGATGCCCGCGGCGCCGTTCAGGCCGACACGGAACGAACCGCCCACGGCATATGGCGGTTCGGCATCAAGTAGCACATAGCTGTCGTTGCCCTGGCTTGAGATCACCAGGTAATCGTGGCCGGCGCCTTGGTACAGGGCGATGCCCTCGACGTCGGCATGCAACTGAGGTCCGACCTTGATCACGTTGTCCAATGTCGCCGGTCGGTCGGCCCGGGCATCCACCGCCCAGACTCCGACGTCTTCTTCACCGAGAAACAGCCGCTGGCGCCGGTCATCGGCGACGCAACCTTCAGGCTGGCTGTCGACGCTGAACTGGCGCACCAACTCACCTTTCACCACACCGTCCGGAGCGCTGAGGCGGTACTGCAAATAGCGCCCGTCCTTGCCATTGGCGAAGGCATACAGTTCGCCCTCAACCGGCTGGAACAGGCAGATGCCGTAGATTTCCTTGAGTGGCGTGGGGATCTCGCCGGCCTCGCGCAGTTCGCCGCTGACCCGGTCGATGCTGAACAGGCTGAGACTGTTGCGGTCGCGGTTGCTGGCGACTGCCAGATCGACGGTTTGCGTGCCCAGCTTGAAGTTGCCGCGCACATCGACGTTGTTGAGGCGGCCCACCGCCAGCTCCTGCAGCAGCTTGCCGTGCAGGTCATACGTCAGCAGGCCTTGCTTCTTGTTGGTGCCCAGCACCCGGCTCAAGGCAGGTGTGGTGGGATGAACCCAGATCGCCGGATCATCCGCCGCGTCGCCCTGGCGCGCCACCGGCTCGCTCTGGCCAATGGCAGCCACTGTAGGCAGCACCGGCGGCAGGGACACAGGGGTGGGTTGCCAATTGATTTGGCCCTGATACAGGCGTGCGCTGTCATCGTCGCGCAACAACAGTTCAAGGCCGTTTTTCGTCGCCCGTACCGCCAGATTTTCCGGCTCGTTCAGGCCGGGCAGCGCCAGACGGGCTATTGAGGTCCAGCCCTGGCCGTCTTGCTGATACAGATGCAGCTGTCGCGCTTGTGGGTCCAGGCCCAGCAACCCGCCTGGTAATGCCGCCAGGTCTCCAGCGGCCTGCTGGATGTCACCGAACGGTGTGCGCATCGCCACGGGTACACGCACGGCATCGGCCTCGGAGGATGCCGGGTAGGCCCACCAGCCGACTTGTTCCTCGTTGACGAACAGTTGATTGGCGCTGTCTTGCACCTGACAGGTCTGGGCATCGGGCGGCAGTGGCAAGCCGCGTACGCGCTGTGCACTGGCGCTCAGGTGCTCGCCGTTGCCCACCAGCCATTGCTCCCCCTTGCCTTCTTCACCCACCAGAAACACAAACAGGTTGCTCGCTTCATCGCGGTACAGGCACAGCCCGTTCACCGGGAAATCTCGCGCAGGAAGGTACAGCGGCGTCCCCCACTGACGTTTATCCGGATCGAGGCTGACCAACAGTGCTTGCTGACGAGTGCTGTCGAGGCTGGCCACCAGAACGTTCGCCCCGAGGGCCCGGCTGTCGAGACCTTCGAAGGAGCCCTCCAGGCGTGACAGTTCGCGGCCTTGGGCGTCCAGCAACAGCAAGCCTTCACGGGCGCTGGCCAGTCGTTCGGTCGTCGAATGGCCGGGCACGAATCCCAGGGCATTGATCGAGCGTTCCTGTGCCTGAGGCCAGGGTTGCAGCTTCAGGGTTGGGGAAGCCGCCAACGCTGGAACGCTTGCCAGGCTGATGAGCATTGCCAACAGGTACTGCTTGGGTAAAAACAAAGCTGTGTTCAACGGAAAAATCCTTGTCATTGAGCCGGGTTCAAACGGGTCTTTTGTCCACCTGCAGGGCGATGGGATTTTTCCCCTCGCCCTGACGGATCGGCGTCGCGATCTAGAAATGGGTGAAGGTCAGCCCCAGCTTGTAGGTCGGGCCGTATTCTTCGTACTGACCGTTGTAGGCGCGGTGGCCGGTGTAGACGAAATACGACTCGTCGGTGAGGTTCTGGGCTTCCAGGCTCACTTGCAGGTTTTTGGTCAGGGAGTAGCGGGCGCTGAAGTCGACAAAGGTCTGGGCGTCAACGTGCAGGTCATGGTCGCGGTCGCTGATGGACGCCAGCTCATACAGGTAGGCCGACTTGTAATTGGCCGACAGACGCAGGCTCAGCTTGTCGTTTTCCCAACCCAGCATCAGGTTACCCACGGTGTCCGACTGGTTCGGCAGGTCGATGCTGCGCTTGCGTTGTGTTCCGCTGGCCTGATCGAACCCTTCGATCTCGGCGTCCGAGCGACTGAAGGTGGTGTTGGCCCCCAGAAGCAATCCATTCCAGGGGGCTGGCAGCCAGTCGAATTTTTGTGAGTAGGCCAGTTCCAGGCCATAGAGCTTGGCGCTGTCACCATTGGCAAAGCTATGGGCTTCGGAGAAGTCGGCCCAGGCGCCCGTGCCCGCCAGGTCGGTGTTGTAGACGAAGTTCTTGATGTCTTTGTAGAACACGAAAGCCGACACAGTGCCGGCCCGGCCCATGAAATGTTCAATGCCCAGGTCCAGGTTGCTCGACTCCAGGGGTTTGAGGTCCGGGTTGCCGAAGGTCGCCTCGTCATCGTCAATGACAAAACCCGGGGCCAGTTGCCCGAAGGTCGGACGCACCACGGACTTGGTCCAGGCCGCACGCACCTGGGTGTTCTTGTCCAACTGGTAACGCGCGTGCAGGCCCGGCAGCCAGTGGTGATATTTGCGCCGGGTTTGGGTGTCGGTGAACACGCCGTCGGTAACGCCGCTGCCTTTGGCTTCGAACTCCGTGCCTTCATAACGCATGCCGGCGATCAAGCGCCAATCATCGATGTCCACCGTGTTCATCAGGTAGGCGGCGTTGATGTCTTCGCTCATCTGGAAGTCATTGACCCGCGACTCTTGCGCATCAAAGAAGGCGTCGCGGTCCAGACCACCCAACAATTGTTCGATGGCTCCGGCACTGATGCCTGGACCGTAACGGCCGAGACTGTAATCCACGTTGCCCTTCTGGAATTGTCCGAGGTTCAACTGCTCGTCGGTGAACCCCAGATCGTCGAAATCCTCATAGACCCAGGCGTCGAGATCGTTGTCCTTGTCGCGGCGGCTGACTTTGCCGCCGAATTTGACCTGGGAGGCGTAGCCACTGACGTCATAGTCTCTGGCCAGGTCCAGGCGCAGGTTTTTCTCGGTGTCGGTGGTGTTCTGCTGTTCCCAGTCCACCTTGTCCAGGCTGAAGTTGGCCGGATCATAGAACCCCGAACCAATGATCGGCCGCGGTTTGTCGTTGCCGTAGAAGCCCCCCTCGAAACTGTCGATGCCTTCGAATGTGGCACCGGCGATATGACCGGGGCTGTCTTCGCTGGACTTGCTGTAGCCGCCCTGGCCGCTGAGGGTCCAGAGACCGAACATGCGCTCCCCGCCCAGTACATAGGATTGGATCTCCTGGGTTTCTTCGCGCTGCTTGATCTTGCGCTCGCCTTCTGCGGCACCCAGCTCGCCGGCCGCTTGTGGATCCTCGAAAGCCAGGCTGGCGGCATTGCGGGTTTCACTGTCTTTGTAACGACTGTAAAGCGTGCGTAGGTAGTAGCTGCTCAGATCATCAGGCTTGTAGTCGAAGTTCAGCCCGCCGCCGGCGCGCTCCCGACGGATGTCATAGTCGCGTTGTTCGAACTCTTCCAGTCGTGAGCCTTGCTCGAAATCCCAGGCGCCGCCGGTTTCAACGTTGTCCGAGCCAAAATCGCGCTTCTGCCAGCTCAGCGCTGCTGCAACGCCGAAGTTATCGATGCCGTCGCCCAGGCTGAAACGGTCGCTGATAGCGCCAGAGAATTTCGGACTCGTCTGGCCGGTATTCTTGTCGTAGCTGGCTTCGCTGCTGCCGGTGTAGAACAAGCCCTTGTGGTCGAACGCCGAGAGGCTTTTCACGTCGACCGTGCCGCCCAGTGAGTTGGCGTCCATATCCGGCGTCAGGGTCTTGATCACCGACAGCGACTGCACCAGCTCCGCGGGTAGCACGTCCAGGGCAACGGCCCGGCGCTCGCTTTCCGGTGCCGGCACCAGCGTGCCGTTGATGGTCACGCTGTTGAGGTCTGGCCCCAGGCCCCGCACGCTGACAAAACGACCTTCGCCCTGGTCACGTTCGACGCTGATGCCCGGCAGGCGCTGCACGGCTTCGGCGACGTTTTCATCCGGCAACTGCGCCACGCCGTCGGCATGCACCACGCTCTTGATGCTGTCGGCGCTGCGCTGCTCCTTCAGGGCCTGATCGATGCTGGCCGCCTGACCGACCACTTGGACGTGTTCAGTGGTCGTCTGCTCGGCAGCGCTCAGCCGTTCACTGGCAATGGCCATCGCCAACGCGGTGAACGTAAAACCGACGAGCCCGGCAGTGCTTGTGCGGTGATGCATGGTGATCTCCCCCAGGAATCCGAAAATCCGCCAGGCAACGGCCCGGCAACTGGGAGGGCACGCTAGGGGTGGGGGGTGACGGTTCTGTGACAGCGTTTGCCCGCAGGGCCTAAAACACACTGATGTGAGGGGGTTGGCGGACCAGAATGAGCTGAAATGACCTGTTTCCGAGCCGCATAGGCCTTCAGCAGCCGATCACTTTTAGCGAAACGTCGCTCCACACCGCTGTGGGAGCAAAGCTTGCTCGCGATGCAGGCGCCTCGATCCCCTGAAAAACCGCGTCGTCTTCGTCGCGAGCAAGCTTTGCTCCCACAAAATCCCCTCGCCACAATGAGATAAGGGCGATCTCATGCATAAAAATCCGGACAACCAATGAGCTGATTCGACCTCCCCCACCCATTCACCCACCGTCACCGCACTGTCACATCCATCTGCTGTGCTGAGCCGCATTCCGCTTCTGGCAAAGGATTTCGGCCATGTTCTCCGTGCTGCGCCCGCACCGCCTCAAACTCGCCCTGCTTCTGCTGGCGGCCAACCTCGGGCTGATGCTCCACCTGGCCAACGGTGAGCTCAAACCGCTGAGTGAGTGGGTCTGGCTGGATATCCTTGGCGAAGGCGGCTCGGCCTTGCTGGCGCTGGTCTGGCTCGGCCTGGTGCTCAAGAGTCGCCCGGCCGGTCGGGTCACCAACTACCTCGTATGGGGCTTGGGTTGCATCTTTTTTTCCTGGTGGATCGACAGCCTCGACGAGTTCATCCGTTTGCCCGACAGCATCACCTGGGACCACTGGCTGGAGTCCGGGCCGATGCCGGTGGGCATGATTCTGCTGACCCTCGGCATCTATCACTGGCACCGGGAACAACTGGCGATCAACGGACAAATGGAAAAGCGTGAACGGTTGTTCCGCGAGCACCGCCTGTTCGACAAACTCACGCCGCTGGGAGGCGCGGACTTTTTCAGACATGAACTGACGAGCAGCCTGGAGGACAGCCGACGCCGCCAGCAGCCCTTGTCATTGCTGGCCCTGGACCTGGACAACTTCACCGCCATCAATCAGCGCTTCGGTCACGGCGAGGGCGATGCGGTGCTGCAAGCCGTCAGCCAGTTGCTGGTGCTGAACCTGCGCCGTCAGGATCTGCTTTGTCGCCTGGCCGGTGATCGCTTTGTGATCCTGCTGCCCGACACTGGCGAGAGCCAGGCCCGATATCTGGCCGCAGAACTGGCCCACGCGGTTGGCAGCCTGGCCCACAAGACCCGGCAACACGGCGAGCGCTTGCAACTGGCCGCCAGCACCGCCGTGGTGATGGCATTTGACGAGTCGCCGGAGGCCTTGCTCAAACGCCTCAACCTGACGCTGGCCCGATCCCGTTCCACGTTGAAAAGCGCCTGAGGCCGGCCCATGACCCTCAAGACCTGCTGGTATGAAACCGACAGCCGCTTCATTCCGGGGCACTATCAGCCTGCCGCGCTGATCGATCTGGCACTGTCGCGTGACATCGATAGCCACCGCCTGCTGCGTGGCACAGGGCTGTTCCACGACGATATCCTCGCTGGCCAGAGCCGCATCAGCCCGCAACAGTTTCTTGGCCTGATCGACAACAGCCGACGCCTGCTCGATGCCAGTGACAGCAGTTTCCTGTTTGGCCAGCGGCTGCTGCCGGGACATTACGGGCCAGCCAGTCATGCGCTACGCCACGCGCAGAATCTGCATCAGGCCCTGGAAACCCTGATTGACCAGCAAGCACTGCTCAGCCCCCTGGCCGCGCCGCGCCTGTTGTTGGACGAGCACTATGCCTACATCCATTGGCTGGACAGTTGCGGTGCGGATGAACAATGGCGCTTCATACTGGAAGCCAGCATGACTTCGATGGTTGCCATGAGTGCATGGCTGAGCGGCGAACGCCTGCCTTGGCAATGCAGCTTCCGCCATGAGGAGCCGCGTTACGTCGAACAGTACTGGGTGCACCTGGGTGAGCAGACGCAATTCAATCGGCCGCTGGACCTGATGCGCCTGCCCCGCCACTGCCTGGCCCAGCCCTGGCCCAACGTGTCGGCCACCGCCGGCCAGGTGGCGCGGATCGAAGCCCGAGACCAACTCGATCAACTGGGTTTCGCGGCAAGCTTTCTGGACTGCGTCTACGACTACCTGCACAGCCATGTGCAGCAGACGCCCAGCCTGGAACAGATCGCCCAGGCTTTCGCCATGAGCCCGGCGACGCTCAAGCGCAAGCTGCACAAGCACCATACCGGGTTCCAGCAACAGGTGGACCGGGTGCACACCCATGTGGCGTTGTACTTGTACCAGGTCAAGGGGTTCAGCAACGAGGAAGTGGCGCAGTACCTGAACTTCAACGACACGGCGAATTTTCGCCGCTCGTTCAAGCGCTGGACCGGCAGTACGCCGAATCTGATCCGGCAGTTGCTGATGTTGGGGTGAGGAAATTTAGCGAAACTTCGCACCATTGTGGGAGCAAGGTTTGCTCCCACAGATAAATTCCCTGTGGGTTCAGTGCCCGCGAATGTAATGCTCCAGCTGCCGGATCAAATCCGCCTGCTCGACAATCGCCTCCTTCACCAGATCGCCAATGGACAACAACCCCATCAACTGGCCGTTATCCAGCACCGGCAAGTGCCGCAGGTGGCTGTCGGTCATGACTTCCATGCAGCGGTCGATGCTCTGCTGGCTATCGGCGGTGACCACGGGAGCACTCATGACGGTGCGTACCGAAGTGCCCACCGAGGAGCGTCCTTGCAACACCAGCTTGCGCGCATAGTCGCGCTCGCTGAACACGCCAACCACCTGACCGTGTTCGATCACCGGCAACGCGCCGACGTTTTTCTCGGCCATGATCTGCAGCGCTTCGAGCACGGTCTGCTCCGGCGCGATGCTGTGAACCTGCTGGTTCTGCACACTCTTGAGTCTTACCAGTTGAGCGGCTGTTTTCATTGTTGATTCCCAACTTCAGTTAAAGGCAAGCCAATGCACTTAAATTGCCTGATTCATTGTGGCGCCCCGGTCAGAGGCGGATCAGTCTTCGCCAATCTCCACCACATCACCATTCAGGCGCACCGGCCACACCCGCAGACGCTGCTCCGGGTATTCCAGGCAATGGCCGTCTTCCAGGCGGAAATGCTGTTTGTAGAGGGGCGATGCGATCACCAGTTCACCCTTGATGCTGCCCAACAGCCCCCGACCGATCACGTTCGCCCCGGACTTGGGGTCGCGATTGTCGATGGCGTACAACGGTTTGTCCTGCTGTTCGGGCAGGTACAACAGCGCCACCTGGCGGCCGTCATGCCAGGCGACCACGCCGGAGTTGGGCACCAGATCCTCGCGGCTGCACAGGGTACGCCATTGCACGGGACTTTGGGCCGCGTTGCGGGTGGGGATACGAACGACGTTTGACTGGCTCATCAGAGCACCTCCTCGGTGACGGGAATCAGGTGAAGCTCGTGGGCGTGAACCGGCCGGCGCTGGCCGCGTTCCCTGACGAAATGAACATCCGGATCACCGCGACCGTCGTTGACGAAGGTGCGGAAGCGCTTGAGCTTGTCCGGGTCTTTGAGGGCGTTGGCCCACTCGCATTCATAACGATCGACCACCAGTTGCATCTGGGCTTCGAGTTCGGCCCCCAGGCCCAGGCTGTCGTCGATGATGACGTCCTTGAGATAGTCCAGGCCGCCTTCCAGGCTTTCGCGCCAGACCGACGTGCGCTGCAACTTGTCGGCGGTGCGGATGTAGAACATCAGGAAGCGGTCGATGTAGCGGATCAGGGTCGCGTCATCCAGGTCGGTGGCGAACAGCTCGGCGTGACGCGGGCGCATGCCACCGTTACCGGCCACGTAGAGGTTCCAGCCCTTCTCGGTGGCGATCACGCCGACGTCCTTGCTCTGGGCCTCGGCGCACTCGCGGGTGCAACCGGACACCGCGAACTTGAGCTTATGGGGCGAACGCAAACCCTTGTAGCGATCCTCAATGGTCAGGGCCATTTGCACACTGTCCTGCACGCCGTAGCGGCACCAGGTGCTGCCCACGCAGGACTTCACCGTGCGGGTCGACTTGCCGTAGGCGTGCCCGGTTTCGAAACCCGCTTCGATCAGTTCGGCCCAGATATCCGGCAACTGGTGTAACTGGGCGCCGAACAGGTCGATACGCTGGCCGCCGGTGATCTTGGTGTAGAGGTCGTATTTCTTGGCGACCACGCCGATGGCAATCAGCTTGTCGGCGGTGATTTCGCCCCCGGCGATGCGTGGCACCACCGAATAGGTGCCGTTTTTCTGCATGTTGGCCATGAAGGTGTCGTTGGTGTCCTGCAACGGCACCAGGGACGGGTCCATGATCGGCTGGTTCCAGCACGACGCCAGGATCGAGCCCACCGCCGGTTTGCACAAGTCGCAACCGGTGTGCCCGCGGCCGTGCTTGGCCAGTAGCTCGTCGAAGCTGATGATGCCTTCAACCCGCACCAAGGCATAAAGCTCCTGGCGGGTATAGGCGAAGTGTTCGCACAGGCTCTTGTCGACACTGACGCCGCGAGCAATCAGTTCGTGCTCGAACACCTGCTTGACCAGGGCGGCGCAACCCCCGCAACCGGTGCCGGCCTTGGTATCGCATTTCAGTTGCCCAAGGTCGGTGCAGCCGCTGTCGATGGCCGCACAGATCGAGCCTTTGGTGACGTTGTGACACGAGCAGATGGTCGCCGCCGCAGGCAGTGCTGCCGGGCCCAACGTGGGTGCACCTTCGGAACTCGGCAGGATCAGGCCGGCAGCCTCCTTGGGCAACGCGATGCCGTTCTGCATGTATTGCAGCAGGGTGTCGTAGTAGCTGTTGTCGCCCACCAGGACCGCGCCGATCACTCGTTTGCCATCGGCGTCCACCACCAGTCTCCGGTAGCTGGCGCTGGTTTGATCGATGAACTGGAAGCTGCGCGAACCCGGTGTATTGCCGTGGGCATCGCCGATGGAACCTACGTCCACCCCCAGCAACTTGAGCTTGGTGGACATGTCCGCGCCAGTGAACGGCTCGGCGCTTTCACCGCACAAGCGAGCCGCGACGTTGCGGGCCATCTGGTAACCCGGAGCGACCAGGCCGAAGATGCTGCCGTTCCAGGCTGCGCATTCGCCGATGGCGTAGATGTCCGGGTCACTGCTCAGGCAATGGTCATCGATCACCACGCCACCGCGCGGACCGATCTGCAGAGCGCACTGGCGAGCGAGGGCATCCTGGGCGCGAATGCCGGCAGAAAATACGATCAGGTCGGTTTCCAGGAAATCGTCATCGCCGAAATTCATCCGATAACGGTACTGCTCACCGGCGCTGATGGACTGAGTGCCCTTGGACAGATGCACGCCGACGCCCAGTTTTTCGATGCGCGCCTTGAGGGCCAGACCGCCCTGCTCATCCAGTTGTACCGGCATCAATCGTGGGGCGAATTCCACCACATGGGCTTCCAGGCCGAGGGTCTTGAGGGCATTGGCCGCTTCCAGGCCCAGCAGACCACCACCGACCACCACACCCCGGCGGGCGTTGCTTGCAGCGGCACGAATGGCGTCCAGGTCTTGCAGGGTGCGATAGACCAGGCAGGAATCGCCTTCGGCGCCCTGGATCGGTGGCACGAACGGGTAAGAGCCGGTAGCGAGCACCAGTTTGTCGTAGCTGATGCGAGCCTGGGCAGTGACCACCTGGCGCGCCTCGCGATCAATTTCCAGCACCGGCACGCCCAGGTGCAGCGTGACGCCAGGGGTCTGGTACAACGAGGCTTGCCCAAGCGCCAGGGACTCGGCGTCACGGCCAGAGAAATACTCCGACAGATGCACGCGATCATAGGCGCGCATCGGTTCTTCGCTGAACACATGCAGGTGGTAATGATTGAGGGCACCGCGCTCGATCAGTTGCTCGACGCAGTGATGGCCGACCATGCCATTGCCGATCACGATCAGTGTTTGCAGCTTGTTCAGGGAAGCAACGTTGGAATTCATAAAAGCACCCGACAAAAGCCCATCACGGTTTTGAAAGCAAAAAAAAAGACGCCTGAAACCTTGCGGTTCCAGGCGTCTTTGCCTGTTCTGTGCGGTATCGATCCGGCGACTGCGCCCCGATCTACCGTTACCCCCGGCCTGCTGGCTCTCGATCTTCGTTGACCGACAGGGTTGCCCACTTGAATGTATTTACAGTGGGCCTGAACAGCCTCTTGCAGCGAGCGTGCCAAGCCTTTGTCTGCCTCCCTGAAGTCATAGACCCAACGCTGCTTGCAACCCTCGAAAATCCCTGTGGGCGCGGGCTTGCCCGTGAAAAAGGCCGTCCAGTCACCTCATGCTTATAAGCGCTCGCCTGACGCCTCCATGCGCGGACGATTGCCTTGCCATGGTGCGACCCATCGCCTGCGGCTTCATAAAAGTGCAGTGACTGGGCTGACGCTATCGCGAGCAGGCTCGCTCCCACAGGGGGGCTCGGGCCATTCGCGATGGGGAAGGTTCAGGTTGCGCCGATGCGGGTGGCTCTATCCACCATCGCCACGATGGTCACAAAGAGCTCTTGCTTGGCCTCGGCGGCGCTGACTTCCCCGGTGGCAGCGGCATTGGACAGGGCCTCTGCCGCACCCAGCATCGCCCGCAGACTCGCCTGGGTGATGGCCCGTGTACCGGCGAACGGTTCCAGGACGGTTCGGCACTTGTCCAGGAAAATCGCCTCATATTCGCGCTTGATGCGCTCCAGTTCTGGCGAACTGGTCAGCGCCGCAATCACCCCCGGGATCTCCCGGCCTTGCAGCAGGACGCATTCGACAAACGAAGCAGCAATCACCTCCGCGCGGCTTTGCAGTGTCGGTTCGCTCGCTTCCAGGGCGGCGTCCATGAGCGCCGTCTGACGGGCATCGAAATCCTGATAGAGCGCCGCCAGCAGCCCGGACCGAGTGGTGAAGTGGTCATACACGATGGGTTTGGTTACCCCCGCCTGTTCGGCGAGGCGGGCCAGGGTCAGCGCTTCGCTGCCCTCCTCTCGCACCAGCCGCCAGGCGACATCCAACAGCTGCCGTTGCCGATCCTCGCGAGACAAGCGTCGACGGGGAGCAGCTGTAGATCGCGAATTTTCATCAAGGCTTGACATGCTAACTTTACCAACCGTAACTTACTAAAGGTAACTTAACCAAGCATACCTGCTTGATACCGGTCATTGCCATGAGGAGTTTTGCCATGCACGCACTCATCGTTGTCGCTCATCACGATCCCCACTCCCTTACCCACGGCCTCGCGAAAAAAATCGCCCAAGGCCTGACCCAGGCCAATCCCGCCGATACGTTCGAGATCGCCGACCTGGCCGCCGAAGGCTTCGATCCGCGGTTCAGTTTCGCCGATCACGCGGTACACCACCGCGAGGCCTCACCGCCCATGGACGTTTTGGCCGAACAAGCCAGAATCGACCGCGCAGATGCGCTGGTGCTGGTGTATCCCATTTACTGGTGGTCGATGCCAGCATTGCTCAAAGGGTGGATCGACCGGGTGTTTTCCAACGGCTGGGCGTTCGATTTCAGCCTCGATAAACCCTTTATCAAAAAACTGCAGCGTTTGCAGGTGCATCTGGTGGCCCTGGGCGGGGCTGATGAGGGTACGTTCCTGCGCCACGGTTATGGCCAGGCGATGACCGCGCAAATCGACCACGGCATCTTTGATTACTGCGGCGCCCGGGTGGTCAGTTCCCAACGTTTGCTCGACTCGGAAACCCTCGAACCGGCGCTTCACCTGGCCACTGCCTATGACCTTGGCCGGCGGCTGTTCCCGCAGTGCGAGAAGACTGCACAGGTTCAAGCCAGCAGCGAGTGCGCCTGACCGCCATCAGAGCACGCTGCCCTTGGCGGCAGCGAGGACCTGATCACGCTTGTAGATATCCGGGATGTACACCGCCTGCCCCTGGCTGTCGGCTTGCACTGTCCAGTAGCCCAACAGAATCGGCACCGGCCTGGCCAGCCTGAACTCATGAGTCAGCCCGCTGGCCAGCAGCGTGTCGGTGCGCAGACGTTCAGCCGGGCTCACCAACCAGTCGCGCAACTGCATGGCCTGTTCGACTCGCACACACCCCGAACTGAACGCCCGCGGTTCCTTGCTGAACAGTGACTGGCTGGGCGTGTCATGCAGGTACACGGAAAACGGATTGGGGAAGCGGATCGCCATTTTACCCAGTGGGTTTTGCGGACCGGGGTCCTGGCGCAGCATGAGGCCGCCGGGATGCTCCCAATCGATGTCCTGGGCCAGTAACGGCAAGCCATCGCGATCGATCACCCTCAGGTTGTGTCGACTCAAGAACTCTGGGTCGCGACGAATCTCAGGCAGTTTGTCTTCACGCATGATAGTCGGGGGGATGGTCCAGGTCGGGTTAAGTGTCAGTCGTGTCACTCGGGACTTGAGCAATGGGGTTTCCCGGTCCGCGCGGCCCACTTGGGTGCGGGTTTGCCAGACCGCTGCGCCGTCCTGGTAGACCGTCAACCGGGCCGCCGCCACATTGACCAGTACGCTGTCCGGCTCCAGGTCCCGGGCCAGCCAGCGCATGCGCTCCAGATTGACGCGCAACTGCTCGCGCCGCATGAACGGGCTGATGTTCAGCTCCGTCACCGTCCATGGCCCCACTACCCCATCGGCTTGCAGCGAATGGTGAAGCTGGAAGCTTTTCATCGCCGCCACCAAGTCGGGGTTGTAGTGATCGTCGACGATCACGGGGGGTGCGCTGAAATAGCCTTCGCTGAACAATCGCTGGGCCAGGGCCGGTACGCGGGCGTCCCGCTTGTCCGGGTGCAACAACGGGCCGCCGGGCACCGGTTGCCATTCGGGCAAGGGCTGTTGCCGTTGCCGGGCGTAAAGTTCACGCAAGTTGCGATACAGCGCCAGGCTCGGCCGGGCCTGCTCAAAGGCCTCGTCCAAGTCGTGCAGGCCCGACCCGGCAATGGCCAACACCTCGACCTGACGATCCTGCGGCAGCGGGTCGGCCTTCCACACCGGCTCCAGGCGGTCCTGAGGCAGGTATCCGAAACGCAGCTCATACAGCGCTTGCAAGTAGCGCTGACTGATGGCGATGTCTACACAATGGGGGTTTTGGGCGGTTCCTTCTGCGGGCAAGCTGTAGCGTGCCGGGTCCAGTCCGTCGTCGGCCAGTTGCTGCAACTGTGCCTGCAACGCCATCCGTCGCTCATCGTCCGACCAGACGTCCTGGCCTGCGTTTTGCTCGTAGAACGCCTGCAAACTCATCATCGTCGGAAAGTCGACGCCTGCGGCCAGCTCGGGACAGTTGACCGACAGCTGGGCCAAGGTGGTTTGCACCAATGCCGGATCGCTTTGCTCGGCTGTTGCGACCCATGGCGCAGTGAGCAATAAAACGCTCAGGTAACATGCGGACTTTTTGAACAACTGCTTTACTCCAATCCATGGCCGTCCCGTTGACGGTCAACTTTGCGACAGGTACGACCCGCCATCATGCAAACAAACCAAATCGGACGGGATGCCGCAAACAAACACCACCGTGGGAATTTTCCATCTTCAGCAAGCCTCTTGCGCCGACTCTGCCTGGTCATCACCGGCCTTGGCGTGATGTGCAGCCCGGCGCTGGCCGACAAAGGAAATTCTCAGCCGCTTTACAACAGCCTCACCCACGCGGCGCCGGAACTCAATCCCCAAGCGCTCAAAAGTGCCTTGAGCGCCATGCAATGCGCTGTCGCCAACGGCGCTCGCCCAGCCCGCCACCTGGCGGTCATCGACTACTCGCAACCTTCCACGGCCCGTCGCCTGTGGATCTTCGACCTGCGCCAGAAGAAGCTGGTATTGCGCGATCTGGTGGCCCACGGGCAAAAATCCGGGGAAAACTTCGCCACGCAGTTCTCCAATCGCCTGGGCAGTTTCCAGTCGAGCCTGGGACTGTTTCGCACTCAGGAAAGTTATCAGGGCGCCCATGGATACTCGTTGCGCATGGACGGTCTGGAGCCGGGCTTCAATGACCTGGCCCGCGACCGCGCGATCGTGATCCACGCCGCCGATTATGTGAACCCGTTGTGGAGCGTGCGTCAGGGGCGCATCGGCCGCAGCCTGGGCTGCCCTGCCGTCCGCCCGCAGGTGGCGCGCAAGGTGATCGACAAACTTAAAGACGGGCAATTCATGTTTTCCTGGTACCCGGACCCGAGCTGGCTCAAGCGTTCGGCCTACCTCAACTGCCAGCCGCAACAGGTTGCGAGCATTTTGGCTACTAGCGGCAGTTAGGTAGCACCTTTGTGGCGAGGGGATTTAGCGAAACGTCGCACCGCCCCGCTGGGCTGCGAAACAGCCCCAATGCAGCAGACTCCATCTTCCTGGCACACCGAGTTGGCAGCCAGCGGGGATAAATCCCCTCGCCACAGATTGCACCTGCTGAAAGGCTGGTTAAAATGCCGGCCTTTCGCATTGCTGGCCTTGTCCGATGAACCCTGAAGCTCTTCAAACCCTGCAGACCCATTTACTGACGGCCCTGACCTCGGTGCCGGAAGAAACCCGGCGCCTGTTCCATGGCCGCGGTCGCTGCTGGCCGGGGTTGGAGCAGATCACCGTCGACTGGCTACAAGGGGTGATGCTGGTTTCGTTGTTCAAACAGCCTGAGCCGACGCAGTTGGACAATCTGATGTCCATGCTGCTCGCCCTCACCGTTACCCCGGCCTGGCAACAGAGCAAGGCCCATACGCTGGCCGTGCAACACCGTTACCTTCCCGACAGCCTTACCCAGTGGCTGGTGGGTGAGGCTCTGGACGAATGGACCTTGGTCGAAGGCGGCTTGCGCTATCGGATCGACCTGGGCAAGAAGCAGAACAACGGTCTTTTCCTCGACATGCGCTACGGCCGCGACTGGGTTCGCGCCAACGCCAGCGGCAAGCGAGTGTTGAATCTGTTTGCCTACACCTGCGGTTTTTCCGTGGCAGCCATCGCCGGCGGTGCACAGCATGTGGTCAACCTGGACATGTCGCGCGCGGCCTTGAGTCGTGGCCGCGACAACCATCGCCTGAACGGCCATGACCTGAGCCAGGTGAGTTTTCTTGGCCACGACTTGTTCAAGTCATGGGGCAAGGTGATCAACAGCGGCCCTTATGACCTGGTCATCATCGATCCCCCCACCTTTCAGAAAGGCAGCTTCCTGCTGACCAAGGACTATCAGCGAGTCCTGCGGCGCTTGCCGGAACTGTTGTGCGCCACTGGCACGGTCCTGGCCTGCAGCAACGACCCGGCCACCGGCCCGGACTTCCTCATCGACGGCGTCACCCGCGAAGCGCCTGGCCTGAAGTTCGTGGAACGCCTGGCCAATCCCCCGGAGTTTCCCGACGCGGATATGGAGTGCGGCTTGAAGGCATTGGTGTTCACCCGCGACGATGGCTGCGCCGTGTAACGATGCCTGATGCGCCCCTTTGCAAGGGCGCTGTGGCGAGGGGATTTACGCCCTCGCCACAGCTTCGCGGCAGGTGTGCCGGCACAGGTTATTGCGGTCGCAGCGACCACCAAGGGGTGACCAGGCCAGTGGTTATCCGATGCACCATGGCCTCGACTTCCCGGCTCTTGACCGAACGGTAGATCGCCATGGTGCGCCGAAACTGGTCTTCGGTGAGCATCACCGGCTCGCCTGCGGCCCAGTTCACATCCGCTACGGCCTCGAGCCTCACCCGATACCACATCGTCCCTGTGGGCTGGGTGATTGACTCCAGGGCGCTGGGCAGGTCGGCGTCCGGTTGCGCCAGGTTATCCAGCAATACCTGCGGCCAATGGGAGGGATCCACCGGCTCGCTGAAGGCATCCACCAGGTTTTCCTCCACCGTGTCCCAGATGGCCAGGCCGTCGAGCCAATCGCGAGACATCAACCCCAGATACGGGCGCCAGGCCAGTTCCCCTACGCGGGGCGTTTGATCATTGCTGTTGAATGTGTCCTGTGCGTCACTGAGCCAGTTGATGAAACCCTCACGGGTCATCGCGGCCCGGTGTTGCACAAGCTCGGGATATCGGCCGCTTAACACCTGGCCCCAATAGTCATAATGGTTGGTCAGGAACCTCGCAAAGTGTATGCCCTGGGGTTCGAGGCGGGCACGCTGAACCGAACCGAACATGAGGAAATGCAGCTCCAGCTCGGCAACGTCTGGTGTTTGCCTGTCCAGAACCCGTGCTTGCAAGCGGGTACGCAGTTGGGCCAATTGCTGGTCGAAATCTGCGATACGCCCCGACAGCTCGGTATAAAGGTCGGGGTAGCCAGTGTAGTACTGCAGGATACCGGCAGCCCTCTGACGCTCTCCCAGGGCCAGGCCGCCTGGTTGATCGGCGTCTGCGTCACGGATGGCGCCGCAGAACCAATCGATGAAGCGTCGCCCTCCGGCATCGTCGCGAGCCACTTCCAATGCACTCTTGAGGTCGGGGAAGTCACGGAGCCAGTCATCGACGGTGTAGCGAAAGGCCTCGGGGTCCAATGCGCGAAGGGCGCGGATCTGGGCGCTGGGCAGTGGATTATCTTCGAGCCAGAGCCCAAGGGTGTTCGTCTTCGGCATGTTGCCAAGGGCAGGAATCAGATCATCCTGGATGTTGCTGATGCGATTGCCCTTGAGGTCGAGGAAGATCGGATCGGATGAAGGCCTGGCCAACAGCGCCAGGGCCAATGCCGGTACCCGATCGAGCCCCGCGTTGGCCAGTTCCAGCTCCTTGAGGTGCGCAAGCTCCGGCAGATCGGGTAATTCCCGACAGTTGTTACCGCTCAAGCGCAGGTCCTCCAGGGCCGTGGCGGCACGCAAGAATGCACTGCCCTGTTCATCCAGGCGAAGGCCACAACGAACCAGGTCCAGCGCTTGCAATCCTGGTAAAGCGGTGATGGCCTCCAGCTCCTGGGGGGTGAAATGCAAGTTGTCGGACCAGACCAGTTCACGCAGGGACGGCAACTCAGCCAGGCGGCCGATGGCCGCGACCATATTGGCACTGGCCACGGGGTCCGAGCCACTGCTCACCTCGGACAGCTGCAGCTCTCGCAAACCAGTAGCACGGTCGGCGCCGATCAAGGGGGCAAAGGTGTCCGCATTCATATTGAGCGGATTTCTGCCCAATGACAGCTCCTCCAGAGAGCGAAACTCACCCGCCGCTACCGGCACGGCGGTGAGCTCATTGCCATGCAGGCGCAGCGTGTCGATATTGGGAAACAACCTCAGGAAATTCGAAGGGTCTTCGCTCAGCCCCAGATGAGCCAACGTCAGCTCTTCAATATGCTCGAAACGTGCGCTGATGGGAGGAAGCCGGCCGATGTTCAACCCCGACAGACGTAGAGTCAGCTCGCTATCCTCCCTGAGCGGATCCGGCTCACGGCGCCAGGCGCGACGGATCTCCTGCGCCACCTCCCTGCGCATGGCGATGGTATCTGCACGGGTATATTCGCTCTCGACGGGGTGATGAACCCCCTCATGGACCTCCCACTGACGCAGGCCTTCGTCCAGCGTTGCCCAATCGTTGCTCAACCGGGTCACCAGGGTGTCCAGGCTGATGCCTTCGCGCCTGGCCTGATCGGCCAGGCTACGCTGAAGCCTGGCCAGCGATTCCCCGGCATAGTAGGGAAACAGGCGTTCAAGACGCCCTTCCACACGGTGGCGCCAGCCCTGCAAAGGAAGTTTCCCGCGCCCACTGAGCGGATAACCCAGGCGTCCGTTCTGCCATTGCAGGGCAGCTGCGTCGTTGCCCGTGCGTTTGAGCGACAGGTACGTACGCAGCCTCTGGCGATCGCCAAGGGCTTGCTCCACCAGCACCTTGCGAAGGTTGGTCGACGCCCAGATGTTCAAGCCGAGCGCATTGCGGGCCTCATCCGGCATGGCTCTGAGCAGCGCCTCTTCGAGGCTCGAATCCCCAGCCAGCTCATTTCCCCTTTCGTCGAAGGGATGGTATTTCCCGCCGTCCTGGCGGATGACTTTCAAGGGGCCGTTCTCTCCCACCTCGAGCGGAGCCAACAACTTGTCCGACAACAGCCGCAGGTGCAACCGGCCTTGCAGTTGCGGCGCATTGCCAAGCAGGCCTATGACAATGCGGTCCCGGTCCGCGCTGCTTTCACCCCGCTCAAGATCGCGCAAGGCTCGAGTCAGGCGCAGCTCAGTCAGGGCTTCTACGCATTGTTTACCCAGGCGTCCCGTCACCCGGCCTGCTTGCAGCCGCACCCGGTCCTGGCCCTGAGACTGCCGGGCAAGCTCGTTGGCGATGGATTCAGGCAGCCCGGAAAAAGCCCGAACTATCGGAGCGGCCAACGGATCGAGCCGGGTGGACGAGGCCATGCCAGCAGTCACCTGCGTAACATTGCGCTCAAGATAATCGGCCCAGCGGCTGGCCAACAACCGACTGCTTTCCACCGGGCGCAGGCCGATAGAACTCTGCCCCAGCAGCACGCGCTGTTCGTCCGCGCGAAGGCCGGCCAGGATACGCTCCGCCCAGGCATGATGCTCCAGGTCCGCTTTGTCCAGATCGAGAAAACGCGTGGTGGCCCTGTCGCCCACGGAGTGAACCTGCTCGCCATCGTGCAAGCGCAGCGTCATGTCCGCAGGCCAACCGGGCAAATCCACAAGGGTTTGCGTGACTTGAATGTGCGCGCTCCCGGGTGCTTCACCCGCGCGCAAGCGTCCAACGGTCTGCTGCACCCATTGCCAGTTGCGTGCCTCAGCGAGGGCATCGGCGAATATGGCCGGCATTGGCTGCCCGCCTACTTGCAGGTAGCGCAGATGCGCCTCGCTGATACCGACCTGCTGCTGTACGGCCAGGAGCATAGCGTCGTCCAGCTCGGCGGGCGTCTCGGCAAAGTTGCGCAGCAACTCCAGATTGCTTCGCTGCAAGGGATTGCGGTGTGCCCATTGCCAGCCGCGCGCGCGGCTCCACTCCAGAGGCGGGGTCACGCCTCGGTGACCGGCAGGCAGGCGCAGCCCCAGGGCCTCGCCGGTGCCTTGCACCTCGAAATAACGACCATCGATCCGCACCCATGCCTCGTCTGGCGTACGCCAGACACCCCAGGCGTCCTGCTCGGCCTCCACAGGCGGCAAGCGCCGCGCCTGGAAGGGCGTGACATCGCCATTCCACAGCCGCGTCGTGCCGTCATGCACGGGCATGGGTTCAACAGCTCCGCCGATGAAACCCAGATAGGCACCTTGGGCGACCCCGAACAGCACGTTGAAGATGTGATTGATGCCTTCTTGCGCGTGGCCTTCGTTGAGCGCCTGGATACCTTCAAAGAACTCATACACCAGGCGCACCCCGCCCACCGCCGCCGCAGCCATCCCCATGGGAGCGCAGAACGGAATGAAGCTGACAGCCAGCATCAATGAACGCTCGGCAAGGCCTTCCCAATACTCCAGGCGTGCCAGCAATGCCTGCCAGTCCTGGTCCCGGGTCGAGATCATCAGCGCCGAGGCATTGCTCAGGGTGTGGGTGCGCCATTCGTGATAGCGATCATTCCAGTGATCCTCGCGAACATCGCTAAGGGTCCAGGGGACGTGGGGAACAGGCACGCGAATGCGCCGGGGATTACCCTCCTCGCCAAGCTCGCCTTCACGCCAACCCACAATACGCGCGTGGATTTCCTGGAAAAGGTTGAGGTTGTCTTTTATCTCCCACTCCACTTGGTCATGCAGGGCCTCACCTAAGCGGGCCTGCAAGCGTACCGGCAGGTAACGCATCAGGCTCTGGCGGTAACTGCGTTTGCGCACCAGTTCGGTCAGCTTTGCGGCCATGGCCTGCAGGCTGGGAAATTGCCTGATCGGGGCCACTACGTCATAGGGCAGGTGCAAGACGACCGGGCGAACGCCTTTTGCGTCCCCTTTCAGCCCCCAATACACCCGTGCGCCGAACAACGGCGCAGACAGCACCTCCAGGCCCTTGACCTCACACGCCAGGGAAGCCACCGGACGATCTTCGAGGCGCACCCCGACATAGGCCAACAGTCGCTCGCCAGTCTCGTCCAGGCGTCCATCCAGCTTCGCCTCGTACGCGTCATAGGCGAGCAGACTGCGCGCGTAGGCCATATAGGCGTCAGCCACGACAGGAACCTCGTCGCCGATAGGCGGCAGGCGTTGCTTGAGCAGACGCTGGTAGGCACCGCCCACATCCACCTGCCGACAGACTCGGGCAAAACTGGCAGGGGTCGTGGGCAATGCCGTGGTGTCTGACGGCGCGCCCCAACGGTAAAACTCTCCAGGCTTGCCCTTGATGAAAAGCTCGCCGGTTTTATCGAAAGAACTGCCGGTGGCCGCATCAGCAGGAGGAAAGTTGCGCATGGCGGCCTCCACCACCGACAGAGAGGGGCCGAAGTGCTCGCGCCTGACCCTTGCCCGCCGGACTGCGTCGCAAACACTGCCGCGGCCATTGATCGGGCGCCAGGCCTGCATGGGTGGCTGAGCCTGTAGCAAATCGAGTGTGAAGGGTTCCGGCGCTGGCAGGTCGATAAGCAGTGCGTTCAGCGCATCGCTGTCGCGCTGCAATTGCTGGGCAAGGACCTTGAAACGCTCTTGGCGGTGGCGCGAAGCTTGTTTCAACCAGGCCGGTAGCCTGGCCTGGATGAAATCGATATGGGAATCGACAGTGGACATGATGGACCTCCTTCCTTGGGGTCGATTAAGCATCTGAAATTTTGAAATACGCTAAGCCGGGGCGTGGGCGATCCTCTCCAAAATGAGCTTGTTTTTAAACCGCCCAACCGTTGCAAGGGTTTGCAGGTTCCATGGCCAGTCGCTGACAGGTCTGCATCAGATGCTTGCGTCTGATCAGGATCACACCACCAACGTCAACCACGCCGACATCAGCAACAACACCGCCATGATCCGATTGAACCGCCCCATGGCCACGGTGGATCGGCAGAATCTGGCGGCGCCGAGGCCCAGATACGCCCAGGCGGTCATGCATGGGATCGAAATCGCGAAGAACGCCAGGGACAGCCAGAGCACCCGCACGGTGCGGTCGGCCTCGGTGCCGGCGAAGACGCTGACCACCGCCAATGCCATCATCCAGGTCTTGGGATTGACCAACTGCAAACCGGCCGCCCCCGCCAACCCAAGACGCGGACCCTCAATGGGTCGTTCAGGGTCGATGGCCTGGACTGGCGTGCTGAATATTTGCCAGGCCATCCAGCTCAACCAGGCAATTCCGGCCCATGACAGCAAAGTCTGGAGCGTTGCATGACGGGCCAGCACATCGCCCAATCCGGTGCCCACCAACAACACCAACAAGGCTGCGGCGGCGCAGGCGCCGAGGATGATTGGCAAGGTGGTCGCCAGGCCAAAGCGCGAGCTGTGGCTCAGCACCAGGATATTGGTCGGGCCCGGGGTGATGGAGGCAACAAAGGCGAACAAGGCGAACGGCAGCAACTGGTCCATGGAGCAACATCTCGGTGAATGATCGTAGCCTGATCATCCCCACCCAACCGCGCTCAGTCTGGAACGTTTGAGCAACGCTTGCGGTAGTCCGCCGGGCTCAGGCGATAGGCGCGCTGGAACCAGCGACCCAAATGACTCTGGTCGGCAAAACCGAGTATCGCCGCCACCGCCACCGCGCTTTCGCCACGGGCCAGCAAGCGCCGGGCCCGGGCCAGGCGTAACTGGATCAGATAGGCATGGGGGGCGAGACCGAACGCGGCCTTGAAGGCCCGGGTCAGGCGAAAACGGTCCACCCCGGTGACCCGTGCCAGGTCATCCAGCCCGATGTCTTCACTCAGATGACTGTGCAGATAATCACGGGCCTGCTGCGCCACCAATGGCAGGCGCGGATCGGGATTGATCCGCGCACGCCAGTGCAGGTGCTGGGTCAGGTTGGCCAGCAAGGTGTCGAGGGCCGTCTGGCGCACGATGCGCATCTCCTGCTGATGCAAACTCTGGAACGCCATGGCCGTGGCGCTCGCCAGCCGCGCATCGTCGGCCAGGGTGGCGGCAAATCCCAGCTGTGCATTATCCGGAGCCACGTCGAACAACGACCGCAGTTCGCGCTCCAGCCACTGTGGCTCGAGGTACAACGTGCGATAGGTGAAACCGCTGGCGTGGGGCGCGTTGCCGTCATGCAACTCCCCAGGCTCGAGCAGAAACACCTTGCCCGGCGTGCTGTTGTGCTGCTGGCGGCGACAATGGAACTGCTGCACGCCCTGTTCGGTCACGCCCACCAGATAGGCGTCGTGCCAATGGGGATCGTAGGCATGTCCCTCGAAATGCGCGCGCACGGTCTCGATGCCGGACGTGGGGTCCTGCTTGAGATCGATCCAGTTGCGCGTTGTCATGGGCAGTCTCGTTTTTGTGTATCAGCACGAGCAGGTTAACCGCTGGCGGCGAGGGTGTCTGGAAGATTTGTGCAGTTTTGTTTTCGCCGAAACGAAGCAAATGGATCCATTAAAGACTGCCAACCGTCTACCAGGACACCAAAAATATTGACAACCGAATTAGTTAAGAGAGTTAATGGATCCATAAGCACAACAACATCCGCCCGGAGATCCGTCATGTATCCCAAGAACACCTGGTACGTTGCCTGCACCCCCGATGAAATCGCTGACAAACCTCTGGGCCGCCAGATCTGCGGCGAGAAGATGGTTTTCTACCGTGGGCATGAAGGCAAGGTCGCGGCTGTCGAGGACTTCTGCCCCCATCGCGGCGCCCCGCTCTCTTTGGGTTATGTCGAAAACGGTAACCTGGTGTGCGGCTATCACGGGCTGGTGATGGGGTGCGACGGCAAGACCGTCGAAATGCCCGGGCAACGGGTCCGGGGGTTCCCTTGCAACAAGACGTTTGCGGTGCAGGAGCGTCATGGGTTTATCTGGGTCTGGCCCGGTGACCAGGCCTTGGCTGACCCGACGCTGATCCATCATCTTGAATGGGCCGAAAGTGACGAGTGGGCTTACGGCGGCGGTCTGTTCCATATCCAGTGCGATTACCGCCTGATGATCGACAACCTGATGGACCTGACCCACGAAACCTACGTGCACGCCTCCAGCATCGGCCAGAAGGAAATCGACGAGGCGCCGCCGGTGACCACGGTCGAAGGTGACGAAGTGGTCACCGCCCGGCACATGGAAAACATCATGGCCCCGCCCTTCTGGCGCATGGCCTTGCGCGGCAACAACCTGGCCGACGACGTGCCGGTGGACCGCTGGCAGATCTGCCGTTTCACCCCGCCCAGCCACGTCCTGATCGAAGTCGGCGTGGCCCATGCCGGCAACGGCGGGTATCACGCCGCGCCGCAGTTCAAGGCGTCCAGCATCGTGGTGGACTTCATCACCCCGGAAACCGAGACATCCATCTGGTACTTCTGGGGCATGGCCCGGCACTTCCAGCCCCAGGACGAAGCGCTGACCGCCAGCATTCGCGAAGGCCAGGGCAAGATTTTCAGCGAAGACCTGGAAATGCTCGAACGCCAGCAGCGCAACCTGCTGGATCACCCGCAACGCAGCCTGCTCAAGCTCAATATCGATGCCGGCGGCGTGCAGTCGCGTCGAGTGCTGGATCGTTGGATTGCCCGTGAGCGCGAGCCACAAGCGGGATTGATTGCCAGCACCCATCAGGGAGAGCAGCGAGCATGATTGAAGTCCAGGTCACGGCGCGACACAACGAAGCCCAGGACATTTGCAGCTACGAGCTGACGAGTGTCGACGGCCAGCCTTTACCGGCGTTCACCGCCGGTGCCCATATCGACGTACACCTGCCCAACGGCATGATTCGTCAGTATTCGCTGTGCAATCATCCCGAGGAACGGCATCGCTACCTCATCGGGGTGCTCAAGGATGCCGCGTCCCGAGGCGGTTCGCGCAATTTGCATGAACAGATTCTGCCAGGCGCGCGCTTGCTGATCAGCGAACCGCGCAACCTGTTCCCCCTCGCCCCCGAGGCTCGACGTAGCCTGCTGTTTGCCGGCGGTATCGGTATTACGCCGATCCTGTGCATGGCCGAACACCTGGCCCAGAGCGGTGCGGCGTTCGAACTGCATTACTGTGCCAGGTCCAGGGAGCGTGCAGCCTTTATCGAACGCTTGCGCCAATCGCCTTATGCCGACCGGGTGTTTCTGCACTTCGATGAAGAGCCTGCAACCATGCTGGACGCTGCCAGGGTCCTGGCCGCCCCCAGTGAGGATCTGCACCTCTATGTGTGCGGTCCCGGTGGCTTCATGCAGCATGTCCTCGACACCGCCAAGGTTCAGGGCTGGCGGGAAAGCTGTGTGCACCGCGAGTACTTTGCCGCTGCGCCCACCGACACCCGCGCGGACGGCAGCTTCTCGGTGAAAGTCGCCAGCAGCGGTCAGGTCTTCGAAGTACCCGCCGACCGAAGCGTGGTCCAGGTGCTGGAAAGCCATGGCATCGAGATTCCGATCTCCTGCGAACAGGGCGTGTGCGGCACCTGCCTGACGCGTGTGCTGGAAGGTGTGCCGGAGCACCGGGACATGTTTTTGACCGAGGCCGAACAGGCTTGCAACGACCAGTTCACGCCGTGCTGCTCCCGCTCGAAGACGCCACTTTTGGTGTTGGATATCTGACCAATACCCTGTGGGAGAGCTTTGTGGGAGCAAAGCTTGCTCGCGATGGCGGCGACTCAGTCAGCATTGCTATCGGCTGACAGACGGCTATCGCAAGCAAGCTTAGCTCCCCCAGCCGTATGCGCGCTCACTGCGACCGAACAATCACCTTCACCCGCTCATCAGCCAACGTCGAGCCGAACACCTCGGCATAACGCAAAGTCGCATTGGCATGTTCGCGCATGATTGCCTCGGCGCGGGCTCCCTGGCGATGGATCAGCGCATCGAACACCGAGTGGTGCTGCATGTGGGCGTAGTTGAAGCGGCGAAATTCGCCGGCCATGTTCTGACGATCCACCGCCAGGGCGGTGACTGAGGCAAATGGCAGGTGATCGTTGCGAGCCAGGGCATCGGCAATCGCCGGGTTATGGCTGCCCTCGACGATCACCTGATGAAAGCGCATGTTCAAGTCGTGATAGACCTCAAGGTCATCCTCGGTCACATAGCCCTTGGCAAACAGTTCGTCGCCCTGCACCAGGCATTGTTCAAGTGCCGCTCGCCCCTCTTCGGATAAGCCACGCTCGGCCGTTTGCCGCGCGGCCAGGCCTTCGAGCACACCACGCACCTCCACGGCCCCGGCGATTTCCTCGGCACTGACCGAGCGCACCTGGAATCCGCGACCACCGAAGCGCACCAGCAGCCCTTCCTGCTCCAGGGTACGAAACGCCATGCGCACCGGCATTCGCGAAACACCGAACAACTCAGCCGTGGGAATTTCCATCAAGCGCTCACCGCCCGCCAGCTCGCCTGAGGCGATCATCCTGCGCAATGCGACCAGCACCGTTTGGCCGGGCTTACTCATCCAGGTTCTTCCAGAGAAAACAGAGTCGCCATAGTAGAAGGCTTGGGACGGTGTGTCACGGCGGGGGTATGGAGCGAACGCAAGAGCAATCGAACGCAGGAAAATCAGCGGGGCAGGCAGACCGCCATCGCGAGCAGGCTCGCTCCCACAATGGGTCCGCCATAGATCCTTGTGGGAGCGAGCCTGCTCGCGATGGCGGCAGACCAGACAACATTGATGGCAAGCCTTGCTGTCACGGATTTTGGGTCTGGACCGACTAGTTCGCCCGCAGGATCGACAGATCTTCGCCGCAATACAGCGCCTCGACTTTCGCCGCGCGCCATTGCAACACCGCCCGTTGGTTGATCGAGCCCTTGTCGGTGATTTCACCACGATCGATGGAGGGCGGCTCATCGAGCAAGGCAATCCACTCTACGCGGCTGGCGTTGCCGCTCGCCTCGCGGTTAAGACGTTGCAGCCAATCGGCAAACCACTGGCGTACCGGTGGGCTGGCCAAGACCTCGGCATCGCTGGCGCTCGGGGACAGGCCTGACAAGCGTCGGCATTCAGCCAGCCGTGGGAACACCAGCGCGCCCAGGCACTCGCGATCCGGCGCGGTCACCACCAGGTCCTGGACATACGGGGTCCCCTCCAGCACCGCTCGGTTGCGCAGCGGCCCGACACTGACGAACACCCCGGAGGACAGCTTGAAGTCCTCGGCTATCCGTCCGTCAAACATCAGGCCCAATTGCGGGTCATGGGGATCGGCCAACTTGATCGCATCGCCCGAACAGTAAAAACCGTCTTCGTCGAACACCTCAGCGGTCTGCTGCGGCGAGCGCCAGTAGCCGGGCATGATGTGCGGTCCGCGGAAGCGCCCTTCGAACTTGCCGTCCACCGGCACCAGCCGTACCTCGCAGCCGGGTGCCGGCAAGCCGATGTAACCGGCCATGGACAACGGCCCGGTGGTAAAAGTGCAGGACGGCGACGCCTCCGTCATGCCCAGCCCGGCCATCATGCGAATGCGTTCGCCGCAATGCTGTTCGGCGACCTTGTCGAGCCGATCCCAAGTACTTTGGGACAGACCCGCTGCCGCAAAAAAGAACAGACTGATGCGCTCGAAGAACCGCTCGCGCAACTCGCCGTCCTGCTCCAGGGCACTGACCAACTCTTCCCAACCTTTGGGCACGGTCAGGTACGCAGTGGGAGAAATCTCCTTGAGGTTGCGCAAAGTTTCGGCGAAGCCCTGGGCGGTGGGCTTGCCGTCGTCCAGGTAAAACGTGCCGCCGTTGTACAACACGATGCCGACGTTGTGACTGCCACCGAATGTGTGGTTCCACGGCAACCAATCCACCAATACCGGCGGCGCTTCACCGAACACCGGAAAGGTCTGCAACAGCATTTGCTGATTGGCGCAGAGCATGCGTTGGGTAGTGATCACAGCCTTGGGCAGCTTGGTGGAGCCCGAGGTGAAGAGAAACTTGGCAATGCTGTCCGGTCCGGTGGCGGCAAAGGCCCGCTCGGCCTCAATACCACCGGGTTGCGCCAGCAGGCTGGCAAAGCTTGCCCTGGACCTTGCGGCCATTTCCCCGCGCACTGTGATCAAGGGGATGTCCGCCGGCAGCACCGCATTGATCGCCCGCTCAAACGGCGCGGCCTCGCTGACAAACACCAGCCCCGGCTGCAACAAATCGCAAACGTGCCGCAGCTTGGCGAAATCCTGGGACAGCAACGAATAGGCCGGCGACACCGGGCAATAGGGAATCCCAGCGTACATCGCGCCAAGGGCCATTTGCAGGTGCTCGATGTCATTACCCGATAGCAGCGCCAGGGGCTTTTCGGCTGACAGGCCATAGCTCAACAAACCTTGAGCGATGGCCCGCACGCTGTCGAGCATCTGGGCATAGCTGACTCGACGCCAGTCCCCGCCCGCCTGGCGGGCTGCAATAAAGGTCTGTTGCGGGCGCACCTCGGCCCAATGCACCAGGCGATCAAGCAAGCGCGTCGGCAACGCAGCCAACGGCTCCAGGGAGCGCATGTGCAGGATGCCCTGCTCTTCTCTGACTTCAACGGCTGGATGACCAATCGACACCTGGCGATAGCGCCCGGGGCCGGCTCGGGAGGACGATCTGAACTCAACACTCACGTACATTTCCTCCATCAAGGCACGCCGAACCCGCGCGAAGCGAGCGGAGCGTGGCAGCATCTGGCTACGGCCTTGTTATTGTTATGTCTGGCCTGCATCGGGCCGGCGATGTCCACGCGCCGCCGCCCGCAATGCGACGGATATCAGATCGGGTAATGCCGGGCGCCGTTCTGCATCGTCACCCAGCGCAACTGGGTGAAATGCTCGATGGACGCCTTGCCGCCAAAACTGCCGTAACCGCTGGACTTGACTCCACCGAAGGGCATCTGCGCCTCGTCGTGCACGGTCGGACCATTGATGTGGCAGATGCCCGACTCGACCCGTTGGGCCAAAGCCAACGCCCGAGTGGTATCGCGGCTGAAAATGGCTGCCGAAAGGCCGAACTCGGAGTCGTTGGCCAGGCGCAACAAGGCTTCGTCGCCTTCACCACGCAGCAACACGGCCACCGGACCGAAAGACTCTTCGCGGTACAGGCGCATGTCTGGAGTGACGCCGTCGAGCAAGGTCGGCTGCAGAATGCTGCCGTCCAGTTGCCCTCCCGCCACCAGCGTCGCGCCTTTGGCCAAGGCATCGTCGATCAACCCCTTGATACGCTGGCCGGCACTGACGTCTACCAGCGAACCCAATACCGAATCACCGGCCGCAGGATCACCGGCACGCAAGGTGGCGATCTTGGCGCTCAGCCGGGAAACAAAGGCATCGGCCACGCTGGCATCGACGATCAGCCGCTCGGTGGACATGCAAATCTGCCCCTGATTGAAGTACGCCCCGAAGGCGGCTGCTTCTACCGCTGCATCCAAGTCAGCGTCATCCAGCACCAGCAACGGCGCCTTGCCGCCCAGTTCCAGTAATGCCGGCTTGAGGTGGCGCGCCGATAGTTCGCCAACGATGCGCCCGACATGGGTCGAGCCGGTGAAATTGACCCGGCGTACCGCCGGGTTGGCGATCAGCCGCGCGACAATGGCCGGCGCATCTGCCGGGGCATTGCAGATGACATTGACCACGCCATCGCCCAGTCCGGCGTCCTGCAATACCTGGCCAATCAAGCGGTGCACCGCCGGGCTGATTTCAGAAGCCTTGAGCACCACGGTGTTGCCGCAGGCCAGCGGCATGGCGATGGCGCGGGTGGCGAGAATCACCGGGGCATTCCACGGCGCGATACCCAGCACCACGCCGCAAGGCTGACGCAGGGCCATGGCAAAACTGCCGGGCACATCCGAAGGAATGATTTCGCCGTTGATCTGGGTGGTCATGGACGCGGCTTCGCGCAGCATATTCGCCGCCAGATGCACGTTGAAACCGTACCAGTTGGCCATGGCGCCCGTCTCGCCGGCAGCGGCGATGAACTCGCCAGTGCGCGCCTGCAATTGCTCGGCGGCACGTAGCAGACGCGTGCGTCGCTCATTGGGCGCCAGCGCTGCCCAGGCGGGAAACGTAGCTTGCGCGGCGGCCACGGCGGCGTCGGCATCCTCCAGCGTGGCAGCCGCCACACGGGAGACCACTTCACCGGTTACCGGATTGCAACGCTCGAAAGTCCGACCGTCACGGGCGGGGCACGACTGGCCGCCGATCAACAGGGGCACGTCCAGCATGGTGATTCCTCTTTATTGTCTTTATGGGGAACACATTCACAGTAGCGCCAAGGGCTTTTGAACAACAGCCTGCGGGCGCAGGATAGGCACCCGCCGCGCCGTCGTCTCAGCGCTTGTAGGTCTGCAACCCCGGCTTGATGCTCTTGTCGTCGAGGAACTGCTTCATCCCCTGCTCGCGACCACCCTCGGTGTCGAGCAGGCGCGACTGATCAAGCTTGGCGTACAGGTAATCCTCATTCTGCTCCCAGGTCAGTTCGCGGCAGCGTTTGAACCCGTGCTTGGCTGCTCGCAACACCACCGGGTTTTTCTCCAGCAGGTTACGCGCCAGCTCAACGGTGACTTCGCGCAGTTGCGCCAGGGGCACGCTTTCGTTGACCAGTCCCATCTCGGCGGCTTTCTGCCCGCCAAAGGTCTTGCCGGTCATGATGTAGTACAGCGACTGGCGATGGCCCACGGTATCAGCCATGGCCTTGCTGACCAGATTACCGGGCGGGATGCCCCAGTTGATTTCCGAAAGGCCGAAGGTCGCCTCGTCAGCGCAGATCGCCAGGTCACACGCCACCAGCGGGCTGAAGCCGCCACCGAAGCACCAGCCATTGACCATCGCAATGGTCGGCTTGGCGTACATGCGGAGCAGTTTCCATTGCCACTGGGAGGCTTCGCGACGGATTTTTTCTTGCAGGATTTCAGGCCCGGCATCCACTTCGCGGAAATACTCCTTGAGGTCCATGCCGGCCGTCCAGGCATCACCGGCCCCGGTCAGCACCAGTACACCGGCGGCCGGGTCCTGCTCCAGGGTTTCCAGCACGTCGATCATCTCGCGATTGAGCGTCGGACTCATGGCGTTGCGTTTTTCCGGACGATTGAGGGTGACCCAGGCAATGCCTTCCTCGATATCGACCTTGACCGTTTTCCAGCGACCTTCGTAATTGCTCATGGCGGGCGTGCTCTCTTGTTCTTGGCTGAAGATGAGCAAAAATTAAACTCGAAAACTAGTTATGTCAATTAACTATTAATCCATTTATCTGTATTTTTCCCAACGGACAGGACAAAGCGACAAATCACGATTTCGATATCCACCATAGCCATCGCGCTTCAACCTCGGCAAAATGGATAGCCTTGTTAATCACTCACCTTGAGGATGCTCCCTCCGATGGCCAAGTCTTCCAAGCTTGCCGAACCCGCCGAGCCCCAGGCCAGCGGTACCGACGCACAGGCCCCGCTGGACTCCGCGCTGGATGATCTGATCGGTTACGCCCTGCGTCGCGCCCAGTTGAAACTGTTCCAGAACCTGATCGGTCGACTCGCCATCCACGATCTGCGGCCCGCCCAATTTTCGGCCCTGGCGATCATCGACCAGAACCCCGGCCTGATGCAGACCGATCTGGCCAAGGCCCTGTCGATCGAACCGCCGCAAGTCGTGCCCCTGTTGAACAAGCTGGAAAGCCGGGCACTGGCCGTGCGGGTGCGATGCAAGCCCGACAAACGCTCCTACGGGATATTCCTGAGCAAAACCGGCGAAACCCTGCTCAAGGAACTCAAGCAAATCGCCGCACAGAGCGACCTGGACTCCACCTCAACGCTTGACGGTGCCGAGCGCGAAGAATTGCTGCGCCTGCTCAAGAAGGTTTACCAGGCATAGAAAAACGGGCGCCAGCGTTTACAATCGCCGCCTTCTCCTACTACCCAAGGAATCGCCATGTCCGGGCTTGAACTGTTTGCCGCAGCCCTCGGCGTGATTGCTGTCTGGTTGACCGTCAAGCAGAACCCCTGGTGCTGGCCGATCGGCCTGGTCATGGTGCTGCTCTATAGCTGGATCTTCTTCGAAGTGAAGCTGTACTCGGACATGTTGCTGCAGTGTGTCTACGCCGTACTGCAACTCTATGGCTGGTACCAATGGACTCGTGCGGGGCAGCATCATGAGGGGCGACAAATCACCCGTCTGGGCGCGCCTTCAGTATTGCGTGGCCTGGCGGTCGGCGCGGCAGGCAGCCTGATGCTGGGTGCTGCCATGGCGCACTGGACCGACGCCGCCCAGCCCTGGCTCGACGCTGCACTCACCGGTTTCAGTCTCGTGGCGCAGTGGTGGATGGCGCAAAAACGCGTGCAATGCTGGCCGTTGTGGATCGCCCTGGACATCATCTTCGTGGGCTTGTTCATCTACAAGGACCTGTACCTGACCGCTGCGCTCTACGCTTTGTTCACGCTGTTGGCCGTACAAGGCTGGCGCGAATGGCGCGCCGACCCGGTCCTGCGCACATGAAGGTGATGGTGCTCACCGGCCCGGAGTCCAGCGGCAAGAGCTGGCTGGCGGCGCAGTTGCAGGAGCACTTCGGCGGCTTGCGGGTGGACGAATACGTTCGCCACTTCATGGAGCAGAATCCGCGTGAGACCCGCCTGTCGGACATCACCGATATCGCCGCAGGACAGTTGGCCTGGGAAGACGCGGCCCGCGCCGGTAAACCACCGTTGTTGATCCTCGACACCCACCTGTTGAGCAACATCCTCTGGAGCCAAACCCTGTTCGGCGACTGCCCAAGCTGGCTGGAGCCGGCCTTGCTGGCACGCCATTACGACTTGCACCTGCTGCTGAGCCCGCAACAGGTCGAATGGACGGGCGACGGCCTGCGCTGCCAACCCGAACTGGAAGACCGAATGAGGTTTTTCGAGGCTATCGAGCAATGGCTGGTTCGGCATCAGCAACCCTTCCAGGTTATTGAAGGCGATTGGGCGCAACGTCGGGAACGGGTGTTTGCAACCGTGACTCGACTGCTCCAAGCCTGATTTACCCCTCTGTTTGTACCACTCTTGAAACACCCCAGTCTTGGCAAACCCGGCTCCAGAGCACTTCGATGGTTTTTCCAGTGCCTTTGTCAGGTTCTTGAAACACCTGCTGCGAAGCCTTGAACCAGAGCCAAGCGATAGCGCCCGGCCATTAGCCTTCTATCGGCCTGTCTCACGGATGAAACAGGTGCTGGGCGAAATTCCTCTGAAATATACCAACCCATTGAATTTGATAGATTTTTTATAACCGGCACAACACCTGCTCTTCCTCCTTCGCAACGCTGGACCAAGGCCAGCCCACCGAAGAAGGAATCGATGCCGTGGGGACTTTCAATAGAAGCTTGACCTGCATGCTGTTGATCGGCTGCGCCGCTGGCGCGACGTTCAGCCTCCCTGTGCAGGCCGAGGGCAACGGCGTCATTGTGCTCACCCGTGACGTACAGCCCGTTCATATCGGTCGCAACGGTGGCAAAGACCCCTACCCGAGCACCGTCAACGCCAACCCATCTGATCGAGTCAATCAAGCGACCGCCAGCATTGAGCTGAGCGACGGCGAATTCGCCAGCGTCGCCAGCGGCTCGTCGATCCGCAACGCCGTGAACCCGAACAACACCGGCGTACAAGGTCTGAACATCGTGACCAACCCCAACGGCTTGCCGGGCATGCGCGCCGGTCACGGTGGCGGCAACGGTGGTGCCATCTCCGGCACGATCAACCGCTCGCTGAGTTCAGGGCTGGCCCCGCTGGGCCGGCTGGCCGGAGGTCAGTGACATGAAGCCAACCCTATTTCTGCTTGCCCTGCTCGGCTCGTCCACCGCGTTCGCCGATCCGGGCGCGGCGGTGATCAGCACTGCCAATCTGCAGGATTCCGGCAGCCGCTATACCGGCAACTTCAACGTCAACCAGGCCGCTGGCGATCAGACCCAGCAGACCAACACCCGGGCCATCGCCATCGGCACTCACGCCCAGGCCACCACTGTCGTGCGTCAACGGCTGGATACAGCAGCCAACCCATCGGTGAACGCAACAGCCCGCATCGGCGGCAGTTCATTCAGCAACGGCAACGGAGTGCTGGGCGTGAACCAGTCCGCCGGTGCCAACAACCAGATGGCCAATGTCATGCGGGTGGGTATCAGTGCCCGGCCGCAGAGCATCGACGATAGCGCCCTTTCTCAGCAGAACGTGGCGTTGTTACCAAACTCAGGAGCAACTGGCACCCCAACCGGCAGTCGCCAGGTCGTCACCAGCGACCAGGCCTTCACCGGCAGCCGAGGGGTTATCCAGGTGAACCAGAGTGCCGGGGTGGGGAACCGCATGGCTAACACCCTGAGCATCCGGGTCGCTGACTGACCCGAAAACCGTGGGCATAAGAAAGTACTGACACTTAACCAACGACACGCAAGGAGAAACACCATGAAACCAACAATGGCACTTAAACCATTGGTTTTCGCTCTCGCCGCTGTCATGGCAATGGCTGCACAGGCTGATGGAAACGGACGTGGCAACGGGCATGGCAATCACGGTCCGCAAGGTCCGTCGTTTGAACAACTGCTTTCGATCACCGCCGGGGCTAGCGCGACCGTGATGGATGAGCAGAACAGCGACGGCAACGTGGTGACCAACCAGGCCACCCGCAACACGGCTGAAGCCGCTGACTCGCTCAATGGCAGCAACGGCAATATGGGCGCCAACATCGCCGCCGGCGATGGCAACCAGCAGGACAACGCCGCGGCCATCGCCACTGCAGACGAAGCCTTCATCTTCGGCTCGGCGGTTGCGACCTCCAGCGCCATGCAGGTCAATAACAATAACTACGTCAAAAACAACTCGACCCGAAACAACGCCTCGCTCACCAATGCGGGCAACAATGGCTCCGGCAACATCGGCATCAACGTGACCGCCGGCAACTTCAACCAACAGAAAAACAACCTGGCCATCGCTGTATCGGGCGGACGTGTCGCAGAGGCCGCAGCCTCGGCTGATCAGTCTTCCACCGGCCTTGTGGTCGACAACAAGGGCGTACGGACCTACAAGACCGACACCCTCACCAGCACCTATGCTGCTTCCGGCACATTCAAGGCCAAAGGCACCGGCACCGTCGAAGACGACGACCATGGCGGCTGGGGCAACAGAGGCGGCTACGGCGGCGGTCACGATGACGACAAGTTCAAGTTCTCCGCCGTGGGCACTTTCGAACTGGCCGGCAGCAACACTCAACAAGTGCTGACCCGCGATGGCTGGAAAAACCCTGTCATCAACAACGCGACCATGACCAACTCCATGAACGGCTTCTCCGGTAACGGCGGCGCCAACGTGTCGGCGGGCGTGGGCAACCAGCAAAGCAACTCGCTGTCCATTTCGGCCGGTTGCAGGGCTTGCATGTAAGCGCGATCGAAACGAAGCCCCGGAAACGGGGCTTCTTTCCCAGGTGTGCATAAGGCGTATCGATCATGCGAGCGGCAGCCCTTTCTCTGCTCCTTTGTCTGGCCGGCGTGGCTGAAGCTGCGCAGATGCCGGTCGCCGCCCTGCCCGGCGGCATGCTGGTCTACAAGCCAGTACAGAGTGTGCGCGAGCGCAAGTTCAGTGACATCGTCGAACAGAAAACCGATTTCAGTTGCGGCGCCGCCGCGCTGGCCACGGTACTGCGCCAGGCCTATTGGCTTGACGTGGATGAAGAGCACGTCATCAAGGGCATGCTGGTCAAAGCCGACCATGACCTGGTCCGCACCCAGGGATTTTCCATGCTCGATATGAAGCGCTACGTGGAAAGCATCGGCATGCGCGCCAGGGGCTACCGGATACCGCCGGAAAAGCTCGAGGCAGTGACAATTCCGGTGGTGGTCCTGATGGACATCCGTGGCTACAAGCACTTCGTGGTATTGCAGCGAGCCGACCAGCAATGGGTTTATATCGCCGACCCCGTACTGGGGCACAAGCGCTACGCCCATGACGATTTCGTCAAAGGCTGGAACGGCATCGTGTTTGCCATCGTCGGCCCGGGTTACGACAAGACCAACGCACTGCGCACCCCTCCGCAACCGCTAACGGCGCGTAACAAACTGGACGGGTTCAACCCGGTCAAAGATGCAGAGCTGATGGATTTTGGTTTCATACAGAGCGACTTTTTCTAATCGCCGACCAATCGCCAACCATAAGTACAAAAGGAGCAGGAAGCTCCGGGAGCAGCACATGAAAACTTCACGCTGGCTGGCGTTTGCCAGCCTTGCCGCGGCTGTGTCGGGCCATGCCCACGCCGGATTCAAACCCATCGAAGTCAAGGATCAGGAGCTTGCCGAACTGCGTGGACGCTATGTCATGCCCGGTCGGGTCATCAGCTTCGGCATCGTCATGAGCAGCACCTGGCGCAACGCCAGTGGCGACCTGATTGGTGCGAGCAGTTCCATGCAAATCCAGGCGGCCACCGTCAAACCCCAGTTCTATGTCTCAACGATCAAGCAGACCGGCAATGGCCAGGCCCCGCAACAGGGCAGCGGCAACATTGTCGGTGGCGCGGGCCTGGCCGGTGGCCAGGGCGTGACCCAGAGCGTGCGCGCCGCGGGCGATGGCAATTCCGCCTACAACAACGTCAGCATCAACGTCAGGGAAAGCAACCAGGCACCCGCACTGGTGCCTGCTCAAGGCCAGCTGCTGAGCAAAGGCCAAACCATCAGCGGCAGCAACGCCGCCGGCAGTGTCGCGGTTACCGCCACCGGCAGCGGCGTGCAGATGGCGATCCAGGCCAACCACAACCAGGGTAGTTCTCTGCAACAAGTCGCCCAGGGCGGCTTGCTGCAAAACACTCGCTTGCTGGGTAACAGCAACCTGGTCAACAACATGACGCAACTCAACGTGGTGTTGAACAACAACGGCCTCAGCGCCGGAGCTTTGGACTGCAACCTGACCCAGCTGCGCGGACTGCGCAATCTCGGATATTGAACTACGCTGCCTTGCGACCACTGGGCAAATAGGGACGGCATATTTCATGTATCGATCCGTATCGTTGCGCGCTGTGATGTGCGTAAGCACCCTTTTACCGGCGCCCCTGCTGCAAGCAGCACCTGACGCCGACATTCAAGCACTGAAGCAGGAGCTTCTCGAGCTCAGACAACGATACGAGGTCCAGCAAAGAGCCCTGGCGGTACTCGAGCAGCGAGTCCGCCAGGTCGAAGATCAACCCGCTGCTCCCGCGCCCAAGCGCCTGGCCAAATCCCCAGCCGACATGAAAGGCAACCAGACTGCGGCTGGCGGCAGCGGTTACGGGCAGTCCCTGGCCGATGATTCACAGCCCGCCCAGAGTGTCTCCAACCTCTATGACGAGGCCAGCGGCTTTTTTGGCGGTGGTAAGTTCAGCTTCGAAACCGGCGTGACTTATTCGCGCTACGACACACGACAATTGATTCTGAACGGCTTCCTGGCCCTGGACTCGATTTTCCTGGGCAACATCAACCTGGACAGGATCAAGGCCGACACCTGGACCCTGGACCTCACTGGCCGTTACAACTTCGACAATCGCTGGCAGTTCGACCTCAACGTACCGGTGGTCTACCGCGAATCCACCTATCAGTCCGGCGGTGCCAACCAAGGGGCAGCTGGGGTGACCAGCGAAGAAACCGTTACCCGCGATCCCACCATCGGTGACGTCAACTTCGGCATCGCCTACAAATTCATGGACGAATCGATCAACAGCCCGGACGCGGTGCTCACTCTGCGCGTCAAGGCGCCAACCGGCGAAGAGCCGTTCGGCATCAAGCTGCGCCAGTCCCAGGCCAACACCAACCTGTTCGTGCCTGAAGAGCTGCCCACCGGCAACGGCGTATGGTCGATCACACCCGGGATCTCGCTGGTCAAGACCTTCGATCCGGCTGTGCTGTTCGGTAGCCTTTCCTACACCCATAACTTCGAAGAGTCCTTCGACGACATAAGCTCCACCGTCAACCAGAGGATTCCGGGCAAGGTGCGGATCGGCGACAGCTTCCAGATCGGCGCGGGCATTGCCTTCGCGCTGAACGAGAAGATGAGTATGTCGTTCTCGGTTTCCGACCTCATACAAAAGAAAAGCAAGCTCAAACAGGACGGCGGGGATTGGGAATCGGTGGTTTCCAGCGACGCCAATGCCGGCTACTTCAACATCGGCATGACCGTAGCCGCCAGCGACAACCTGACCATCGTCCCCAACCTGTCCATCGGTCTGACCGACGATGCACCGGACTTCACCTTTAGCCTGAAATTCCCGTATTACTTCTAACGCAGTGCCCTGTGGGAGCGAGCCTGCTCGCGGTAGTGGTAGATCAGTGACCTGTTGGTGACTGACACACCGCTACCGCGAGCAGGCTCGCCCCCACATCGAATAGGGCAAGGCTTGATTCAGCGGATTTGATGCTTGTGCAGAAGCCGGTAGAACGTCGGTCGGGATATGCCCAGCACGCGGGCAGCAACACTCAGGTTGTCACTGTGCCGGTTAAGCACATCGCTCAACGCCTGGCGCTCAGCACGGGTCTTGTAGTCTTCAAGGGTGCCCATCGGCGCCACCGGCCCTTGATGACCTGTCAGGCCAAGGTCCATCGCTTCGATCTGCCGCCCCTCGGCCAACACCAGGCCGCGACGTACTCGGTTGGCCAGCTCACGCACATTGCCCGGCCAGTCATGCTTGCCCATGGCCACCAACGCGTCTTCACTGAAACTGCGAGGCCGGCGACCGGTTTCCTGACTGTAGAAATGCGAGAAGTGGCTGGCCAGCATCGACAAATCGCCATGGCGTTCACGCAACGGCGCCATCAGCACCTGCAGCACGTTCAAGCGATAATACAGGTCTTCACGAAACAGCTTGTGCTCGATGGCTGCTTCCAGATCCACATGGGTGGCGGCCAAAATCCGCACATCCACGGCGATCGGCTGGCTGCCTCCGACCCGCTCGATGTGTTTCTCCTGCAGGAAACGCAACAGATTGGCCTGTAGCTCCAACGGCAGGTCGCCAATTTCATCCAGAAACAGGGTGCCGCCGTGAGCTGCTTCGATCCGCCCGATCTTGCGCTGATGGGCACCCGTGAAAGCGCCTTTCTCGTGCCCGAACAATTCCGACTGGATCAAGTGCTCCGGTATCGCGCCACAATTGATGGCAATGAACGGTTTGTTGCGCCGATGGGATTGGCGATGCAGCGTGCGCGCCACCAACTCCTTGCCGGTGCCGCTTTCACCGCGAATCAACACGGGCGATTCGGCAGGTGCCAGTTTGCTCAACAATTTGCGCAGCTCCCGAATGGGTTTGCTGTCGCCCAGTAATTCATGTTCGGGCTCATTGATGTGAATCGAGCCCTGTCCGCGCAAACGCGCCATGCCAAAGGCGCGGCCCAGAGTCACCTGAACCCGGGACACGTCGAATGGCAAGGTATGAAAATCAAAAAACCACTCGCAGACAAAGTCCCCCACATTCTTCAGACGCAACACTTCCTGATTCAGCACGGCGATCCACTCGGTGCCGCTGCGGCTGATCAACTCCTTGACCGCCTCCGGCCGTTCCAGATGAAAAGGTTGAAGTCGCAACAGGCCCACATCGCACGTTCGATCGCCCGCATGTTCAAGGGAACAGCTCTCCACGTCCCAGCCAATGGTGCGTAATCCGGGCAACAGGCGATGGCAATCATCGCAGGGATCAACCACGAGCAGACGACGCGACGTACTGGCTTCGATCATGACTGATCCTTGGCGCCAAAATAAGGAATATGAGGAAAAACAGTCGTTTGGCGAACCTGCATGTAACAGTAGCAAGAAGTTGACACCTGCTTGTATCAATTGATTATCGAGTTCGCTTTAAAGTGGTTATAAGCGCGCGTTTCGTTAGTTGTCGCCCGCTTGAATCTTTCATCAAGCTTTCAAACAAAAGTCCAAAAGCCGGGTCTGAAAGAAAATCGAAATTTATTTAAGGAATGTGTGACCTGCCCCCCCTTACAAGACATCAGTACAAGTAACCAGCCGCCCGGTACGCCCAACCGACGGCACATCATTTGATTGGGCATACTTAAGAGATAACGCCATGAACGCCCCGCTCCGTATCAACGAAGCTCTTTTGATTGCCGACCGCGCCTTTCGTCCTTTTCAATGCGTGGCCTGGGCTCCACAAGACGGTAATGGTGAACTGAGCCTGACCGTCATTGACCGCACCAATACTCATATTGGCCGCACTCAGATTCCAAGCAGTGCCTACACCGACCCGGCCCAACTGGCTGACTGCTTGAAACAGGCCCGTGCCGAGTTGAGCCAGGAAGGCTACACCCTGCAATCCTGGTCCATGCCTGAGTAAATCCTTAGCGGTAAACCTGATGATGGATTGCAGGCTTTGCACTGGATCGAAAAGCCAGTGTTCTGGCACGATTCGCTGCTGTTTCTGCAGCGTCTGATAGTTGTGCATTGTCACATTCAGGGATTGAATGTTGCCCTCATGCAGTCGTCGCCCCTCCGGGCTTATCGACACGCAAGGAGAGGCATGCATGCTCGATCAAACCGCGTTTGCAATGCCGACGGCCGCAGCCTGTGCCGGCCAACTCGACCCAGGCTTTGCCGATAACGGTAAAGCCTGGGTGCATTTTACCGGTAGCTTCGGGAGCCGGACCACGGGCCTGACGGTCGATCATGCCGGAAGGATCCTGGTGGCAGCCCGGATCGAAACGACCGAAGGCAGCCGGTTCGGGCTTGCACGGCTCAACCACGACGGTTCGGCTGACGCGAGCTTCGGACACCATGGCTATGTGATCGGCTCTTTTGAGCGCGGCTTCGAAGCCACGGCAGGCAAGGTGATGGAATTACCCGACGGCCGTATCCTGCTGTCCGGTCTGCACTACGAAAACACCGACCGCACCCTGCCCGCCATCGCGCTGTTCGATCAGCAGGGCCGCGCCGTTCAAAGCTTCGGCAGCGCCGGGCGGCAGGTCATACGGCTGTGCGGCAATCTTTCCCAAGGTCTGCGCGACACCTGGCTCCCACCCGGCGTACCGGGTCTTGAAGCCTGCGACATGCGGGTGCAGGCCGATGGCCGGATCCTCATCCTCGCCAATCATCATTACCAATTATCTGACCATGTCGGCATCCTGATCCGGCTCCTGCCCGACGGCGCATTGGACACTTCGTTCAACAACCGCGGCTTTGTGATGGTCCGGCATCTGTTGAAAAACACTTGGCTGGGTTGTGTGGCGCTTCAGGCCGACGGCAGCATCGTGGTCGGCGGAGTGATTGACTTGCCCCAACAAGGTTTGATGGCCCGCTATGATCCCAGCGGCACACTTGATGACAGCTTTGGCGAGGACGGTTTCCTGTCCATCACGACCCAACAGCACAGCGTGATGGTCAGCCAGATCGTCCAACTTCCAGACGGTGATCTGCAAGCACTGGGCAGCAGCCGCGACCCGATGCATTGCCTGTCGCTAAGAGTGGGCAGGGACGGCAAACCGGACCCTCGCTGCAATCAAGTACAGTGTCAGTTCCTGAAATTTGGCAACAGCGCCAGTCAGTGGACGGCGGCCCAGCTTCAAGCAGACGCAAAGCTGGTGACCGCTGGGGCCACCATCGGCGGTATCGAAACTGACTTCGTTCTGGCCCGGCACTTGCCGGACGCCAGCCTCGATCCGGATTTCGGTGAGGGCAGAGGTTGGGTCCGCACTCGACTGGGCTACAGCCTCGACACCGCCACATCCCTGGCGCTGCAGGCAGACGGGAAGATCCTGGTGGGCGGCTATTCTCTGCATGGCAAGTATCGAGCAGTGGTGGTGCGGTACCGGCCCTGAGGATTTGCTTGGTTCATCGAGCCAGAATGAATCGCTCGATTGCCAGCGCCGCGCCGTCTTCGGTGTTGGCTGCGGTGATGACATCGGCCTGACGCTGAATCGCCTCCTCCGCCTGCCCCATGGCAATCGACAACCCCGCACGGTGAAACATCGCCGGATCGTTGCCACCGTCGCCCATGGCGGCAGTCTGTTCCAACGGCACCCCCAGGAACGCTGCCAGGGTCGCCAGCGCTTCACCCTTGTTTGCCCGCATCGCCGTCACATCCAGATAGATCGGTTGCGAACGCGAGACCTGAGCCTGGCCCTTGAGCAGCGGATGCAAACGCGCCTCCAGCTCAACCAGTAGCTGCGTATTGGCGCTGGTGGCGACGATCTTGTCGATACGTTCCAGGTAAGGCTCGAAACTCTCGACTTGCACCGGCGGATAGCCAAGCCCACGCGTCTCCACCGGCACCATCGGACCGTTGGCGTCGCGCACCAGCCAGTCGCCGTCGGCAAACACCCAGACCTCGATATCAGGCTGGTCGGCGTACAAGGCCAGCGTCGCCAAAGCCGCCTCAGGTGGCAGGTAGTGCACGGCGAGGAAACTGCCGTCCGGGTGGACCAGCGTACCGCCATTGAACGCGGCGGTAGGCAGGTCCACGCCCAAGGCTTCGATCTGCTGCAACATCGCCCGGGGCGGCCGCCCGGTGGCGAGGCTGAACATCACGCCCGCCTCGCGCAGCGAGCGAACGGCCTCGATAGTGCGCTGGTTGAGACTGTGGTCGGGCAGCAGCAGCGTGCCGTCCATGTCACTGAGTAAAAACCGGATGGGGTGTTTCACCTGATCACTCATCGAGCGCATGCCAAACGCGGCCATCGCGTGTCAGCAGGTCATCTGCGGCCGACGGACCATCTTCACCGGCCTTGTAGAACTGGACCGTCGCGTCCTGTTGCCAGGCATCGAGGAACGGCTGGACCACACGCCAGCCGTTTTCAATGTTGTCGGCACGCTGGAACAAGGTCTGATCGCCGGTCAGGCAGTCGTAGATCAAGGTTTCGTAGCCCGTGGACGGTTGCATTTCGAAGAAGTCCTTGTAGGCAAATCCCAGCTCAATATTCGCCATGTCGAGGGTTGGCCCCGGCCGCTTGGCCAGCAGGTCGAACCACATGCCTTCATTGGGCTGGATCTGGATTCTCAAGTACGTAGGTTGCAGTTCATCGACTTCGGTATCGCGAAACTGCGCGTAAGGCGCCGGTTTGAAGCAGATGACAATTTCCGTGTCCCGCACACTCATGCGTTTGCCTGTGCGCAGGTAAAACGGCACCCCGACCCAACGCCAGTTATCGATCATCACCTTGAGGGCGACGTAGGTTTCGGTATTGCTGTCGGGCGCGACATTCGCTTCCTCGCGGTAACCATTGACCGGTCTGTCGCCGACGTGGCCTGCGGTGTACTGGCCACGCACCGAATTGGCGCGGGCCTGCTCCACCGACCAGGGGCGAATGGCCCCGACCACCTTGGCCTTCTCACCACGCACCGCATCGGCGCCAAAGGCGGCCGGCGGTTCCATGGCCACCATCGCCAGCAACTGGAACAAGTGGTTGGGTACCATATCCCGCAGGGCGCCGGTGTGTTCGTAGAAACTGCCACGGGTTTCCACGCCAACGGTTTCCGCGGCGGTGATTTGTACGTGGTCGATGTAGTGATTGTTCCAGAAGGCCTCGAACAGGCTGTTGGAAAAACGGCTGACCAGAATGTTCTGCACCGTTTCCTTGCCCAGATAATGGTCGATCCGGTAGATCTGTTTTTCGCTCATGACTTTGAGCAGGCAGGCATTGAGCGCTTCGGCGGTTTGCAGGTCGGAACCGAACGGTTTCTCGATCACCACACGCCGGAAGGCATCATCCTGTTCCTGAAGCAGCCCAGCCGCGCCAAGGCGGCGGACCACTTCACTGAAAAAGCGCGGCGCGGTCGCCAGATAGAAAACCGCGTTGCCGGTGCCCCTGGCGGCGATTTTCGCCGCCAGTGCTTGGTAGGTGCTGTCGTCGAGGAAGTCACCCTGAACATAACTGATGCCCCGAGCCAGGCTGGCCCACAGCACCGGGTCGAGCGCCCGGTCGGCATCACCGCCCTTGCTCGCCGCCTGGTGACGGATGAAATCCTCGAGTTTCCGGGCGAAGTCCACATCACTGATAGCATTATGGTCAACGCCAATGATCTGCAGGCCATCCCCCAGCAGCCCGTCGCGACTGAGGTGGTACAGCGCCGGCATCAGCAGACGCTTGACCAGATCACCATGGGCGCCGAACAGAAACAGCGTGGTCGGCGGCGCGGGTTCTGCCTTGGATTTCCTGCCGATCGAGGTCATTTTTTCGGCGTCTCCACGTGACCACCGAAGCCAAAGCGCATGGCCGAGAGCATCTTGTCACCGTAGGTGCTCTGCTGGCGCGAGCGGAAACGGGCGAACAATGAACTGGAGAGCACCGGCACCGGCACCGCTTGCTCAATGGCCGCTTCGATGGTCCAGCGCCCTTCACCACTGTCGGCAACCTCACCAGAGAAGCCGTCCAGCTTCGGATCGCTGGCCAAGGCGTCGGCGGTCAAATCCAGCAGCCAGGACGACACCACACTGCCGCGACGCCAGACTTCGGCGATATCGGCCACGTTCAAGTCAAATCGCTGCTCAGGTGGCAGGCTTTCGCTGGATTTGGTCTTGAGGATGTCAAAGCCCTCGGCGAAGGCCTGCATCATTCCGTATTCAATGCCGTTGTGGATCATCTTCACGAAATGCCCCGAACCGGCTGGGCCCGCGTGGATGTAGCCGCGTTCAGCGCGATCATCGTCGGACTTGCGGTCCCGGGTGCGCGGGATATCGCCCATCCCTGGTGCCAGGCTGTCAAACAAGGGGTCCAGGCGCTTCACCACTTCGGCGTCACCCCCAATCATCATGCAATAACCGCGTTCCAGGCCCCAGACGCCGCCGGAAGTGCCGACGTCGATATAATTCAGGCCCTTGACCGACAACGCCTGCGCGCGACGGATGTCATCCTTGTAGTACGTGTTACCGCCATCAATGATGACGTCGCCCGGCTCCAGCAACTCGCTGAGAGCGTTAATCGTGTCTTCGGTGGGTGCGCCGGCAGGCAACATGACCCAGACAGCCCGTGGTTTTTCCAGACCGGCCACCAGTTGCGGCAGATCCGCGACGCCCGTTGCGCCCTCCTGGCTCAGGTTTTCAACAAAGGCGGCATTGCGATCGTAGACGACGGTGGTATGCCCATTGAGCATCAGGCGCCGCGCAATATTGCCGCCCATGCGGCCCAGTCCAATGATCCCGAGTTGCATGTGCTGATGCTCCCTACTACAAATAAAGGTGTGTCAAAGGTTTAGCTCAATCGACGAGTGGAGGTTAGTCCAGAGCATTGCTGCATAGTTTCCGGGTAATTCGAGCGATCACAAGGGATAACGCTCCAGATCCGGCCAAAGACACAGCGACCATGAAAAATAAAAAAGTTCCAATCACAAGCAAAAGAAATCAGAATCGGCGCCGATAGTAGAGGTGTCGACCAAATACTGGCGACATCTCTATAGTTGATGTACGCCATTTGCGAGGTGAGCAATGGACTCCGTAGTTACCGCACGTCCTCCCCAAACCCTTTACGTGACCATTCGTCGCGACGAATTACGCCTGCTCAAAGAAGAGCGTGATCTGCTGCTTGATGAGGTGACGCAATTGCGCATGCAGTTGCAACACTCCCAGCTGTCCCATCAGAGCCAGGCCCTGGCTCGGTAACCCCCGAGCAGAGGCGCGGCGCCGGAAGTGGCACTGGACAAACCGGTGTCATTTCCATGTGTACCCATTCGTGCCAAGGGCATGTGTTCTTGCCGCAGCACGTAGCGGCCAGCCCCTGAGTGCGCGGGTTTCAGTGCGTGAGGTTGCAACGCGACCACCGGAAATAAACCTCCTCGCCACAAAAAACGCCTTCGCCACAGCCCCCCGACATTCGTTTTGTAACCAAATATCTAACAAACTTTTCACACCCCCATCGCGATACTCCCGGCCTTTTAGGTAGTTCGGCGCATGTCTGTGGGCATCCATTGGGTGCCAGCGGCTTTGTCGACAGGAAGGCTGGAGCGCTTGATGAGTTTGTTCAAACGCAGCACAACGACTGCGAAAAGTTTCGACTGGGCCGGGTTTGGCTGGTTATTTCTGTTTTTCTGGTATTTCTCGGGCATTACCCAACTGCTCATACTGGTGACCGACACCTCTGGGTTCACCGGGTTTCGCCAGGCATTCGTGATGAGCGCGCTGTGGCTTGCGCCCATGCTGCTCTTTCCTGCCCGGACCCGTTTACTTGCTGCGCTGATCGGCGTGGTCCTGTGGGCTTGCTCCATGGCCAGCCTGGGCTACTTCTTCATCTATCAGCAGGAGTTTTCCCAGAGCGTCATCTTCATCATGTTCGAATCGAACGTGTCCGAAGCCGGCGAGTACATGACGCAGTATTTTGCCTGGTGGATGGTGGCGGCCTTCCTGGCCCATACCGCCGTCGGATATTGGCTCTGGACACGTCTGCGCCCGGTGTACCTGCCCCGCGGCCAAGCCATGGTCGCGGCGACTGCGATTGTGGTGGCAGTTGCCGGCTATCCGCTGGTCAAGCACACCCTGCGTGCAGGTACATTTGCCGGTGGCCTGGAGAAATTCGAAAGTCGCATCGAGCCGGCCGTGCCGTGGCAGATGCTGGTTGCTTACCGGCGCTATGGCGAACAACTGGAAAACATGCAGGGCATGCTTCACAGCGCCAGCAAGATCGCCCCCCTGGGCCACCTGAAGGACGCCATGGCCGACCAGCCCGCCACTCTGGTGCTGGTCATCGGCGAGTCCACCAACCGCCAGCGCATGAGCCTGTACGGTTACCCAAGGAAAACCACGCCGGAACTGGACAAGCTCAAGGACCAGCTCTCGGTTTTCGACAATGTCATCACCCCGCGCCCCTACACCATCGAAGCGCTGCAGCAGGTGCTGACGTTCGCCGATGAACAGAACCCAGACCTTTACCTGAGCACACCGTCCCTGGTGAGCATGATGAAGCAGGCCGGTTACAAGACCTTCTGGATCACTAACCAGCAGACCATGACCAAGCGCAACACCATGCTCACGACCTTCTCTCAACAAGCCGATGCGCAGGTATACCTGAACAACAACCGCAACCAGAACGCGGCGCAATACGACGGCGATGTGATCGCCCCGTTCAACCAGGCCCTGGCAGACAGCGCTGCGCGCAAACTGATCGTGGTGCACCTGCTCGGCACCCACATGAGCTATCAATACCGGTATCCGCCCAGCTTCAAGACGTTCACCGACCGCCAGGGCGTACCGGCGGGGGTGCGTGACGACCAGGTCCCGACCTACAACAGTTACGACAACGCGGTGCTGTACAACGACTTCGTAGTGTCCAGCCTGATCAAGGACTACGCCAAAACCGACCCCAACGGCTTTTTGCTGTACCTGTCGGACCATGGCGAAGACGTGTTCGATTCGCCGGGCCACAGCACGCTTGGCCGCAACGAAGGCAAGCCGACCGCGCCGATGTACACCGTTCCGTTCATCGCCTGGGCCTCGCCCAAGTGGCGTGAAACTCATGACTGGAACTTCAGCGCTGACCTGTCACGCCCCTACAGCAGCGCTCACTTGATCCACACCTGGGCAGACCTGGCCGGTTTGAGTTTTGATGAGCTGGACCGCAGTAAAAGCCTGGTGAGCGATGACTTCAAGGCCCGCCCGCTGTTGATCGGCAACCCTTATGAACACCAGCGCAAAGCCTTGATCGACTTCAGCCTGATGCAGCCCAAGGCGCCTGCGGTGCGGGTCGTGCAAAAATAACCGCACTGCCCTCGCCCGCTACCACAGGGGCGGCCTCTACAGGGGCTTTGTCCAGAACAGCATACGGCCATGGGCCGGGTCGAACATGCCAGGGGCAAAGCCAAACCTGGTATAGCTGGCCTGGGCGATGGCATTGCCTTCAAGCACTTCCAGGGTGATTTTGCAGCAACCACGCTGGCGGGCGATATCCTCGACCTTCTGCAGCATCTTCTGGCTCAACCCCAACCCGCGGAACGGCTTCATCACCACAACATCGTGGACATTGACCAGCGGTCTGCAGGCGAAGGTCGAAAAACCTTCGAAGCAATTGACCAGGCCCGCTGGTTCGCCGTTGACGAAAGCCAGTACGCTGAAGGCATGCGGGCGCTTGGCCAGTTCCTCGGGTAGATGCAGCAGCACTTCCGGCGGCAGCGACTGACCACCGCCCATTGGATCTTCGGCATAGCCGTTCAGCACATAACAGATTGCTTCGGCGTGGACTGCATTGGTGTAGCTGGCTTGCAATACAAGAATGTCCCTGGTTTCTTCCACGGCGTTCCATCTCACTTCGGTAGTACCGACGGCTCCGGTGCCGTCGGCGGGATACGGTCAGGCGGACTGACCAAAACGCTGCATTTGCATTTCCTGCAGGCGGCTGAGCGTACGACGAAACGGGAATTGCAGATAGCCCTCGGTGTACAACCGGTCCATCGGTACCTGTGCCGAAAGGTACAACGGCACCTTGCGGTCGTAGCATTCATCGACCAGGGCAATGAACCGTCGCACACCGTCATCATGAATGGACAACTGCGGCAACTCACGATCACCGGCCTCGACCCTTTCAACCCCGTCTTCGGTTCCACGGGCAATGCGCCCCTCGCGCTGCTCGGCGCTCAGATTGGGTACGTCGCTGATCAGAATGGCCTTGAAACGGTCGCACAGTGCCATGAAATCCATGGCTGAGAACGGCTGTTCGCACATATCCGCGTAACGACTCCAGAGCACCGTATCGCTGGCCCGCACGGGCTGAAGCAGACGATGGCCAACTTCAATCGGCAAACTGTTGGACGCCTGTCCTGCGGTCAACTGGGCAAAAACAGCCTCCAACGGATCGGGTTGTCCGCCGTCGCGTAGCCAGTAGCGCTGCTGCAATGCTCCCGGATGCTGGCGATGATCTTGCCATCCGTTCACCGGCACGACCCGCATGTGCTGCTTGATCGCCGTGATGGTGGGCAGGAATCGCTCGCGGTTGTGGCCGTTGGCATAAAGCTCCTCGGGCGGCAGGTTGGAGGTGCTGACCACCACCATGCCCCGCTCGAACATGACCTGAAACAGACGACCCAGAATAATGGCATCGCCAATGTCGGTGACGAACAACTCGTCGAAACACAACACCCTGACCTCTTGGCTCAGTTCTGCAGCCAATGCCTGCAAAGGGTCCGGCGTGCCCGTAAGCTGGAACGAGCGCTGATGCACCCAGGCCATGAAATGATGGAAATGCTGACGACGGGCCGGCACCCTCAGGCTTTCGTAGAAACGGTCCATCAACCAGGTCTTGCCGCGGCCGACCGGCCCCCAGAGATAAACGCCCTGGATCGACTTGCGCCCCTCGTGCAGTGCCTGGTGGCACTCTTGCAGAGCCATGATGGCCAGTTCCTGGGCTTCATCCTGGACAAAGCCATGGTGTTCGATGGCATGCTGCCAGGCGCTCAAGGGGGAGTCGAAAGTCATACGGCCCGGATCCGGAAAACGAGGTCGGGGAGTATGCCATGTCGGCGGCTTTGAGTGAGTGATCTCACCTGTCTGTGAACCCAAACAAAACCCTGTGGCGAGGGCGATTTATCCCCTCCCCACAGGTGTTGACGATCCAACGTGCAAACATCTAGATCGAGATATCCAGCCGACTGATCTTCCCCTGCTCGTCGAGCCGGAAGGTGTAGCGCAACTCCAGCGGGCTGCCGGGGAAAGTTCCGGAGATCAGGTTATGCACCAGCACCTTGCCGGTGCGTTGCTGCACATTGAGCACCTCGACCCGAGGCTGTAAACGCCGGGCGGTGTCTTCCATCCATTGAGCGATGGCCTGGGTGCCGGCGCGGTGCTGGCCTTCATCGAACACGTTGGCATCCTCGGCGAAAAAACGCGTCACCGCCGAACTGTCACGAGCATTGGCGGCTGCAATGTAGCCGGCAATGGCCGGGGCCAGGGAAGAGACGGGATTGGACATGGTAGGGCTCCTTGTTTTATCGATCTGACACCATGCTAGAACAGCCTTGTGTCAGTTTTTGTCAGGAGTGAAACGCCCCATTTCGTCCAGTTCCATCAGCTTGAACCAGGCGCGCAACAAGTCGCTGCGCCGGCCAGGATAGCGCTCGCCCTGCTCGGTGGCAGAAGCAATCCGGTCAGTGCGAAAGGTCCGATAGGCGCCGCGTAGTTCACACCAGGCAACCACTACCCGCGCCTCATTGAAAAAACCCAGGGCCAACGGCCAGATCAGGCGCTGGCTGGGGGTTTTGTTCACGTCGGCGTAATCGATATGCAGCTTGGCTTGGGCGCGAATGGCCTGGCGGTACACATTCAGCTCCACCGTATTCTGTGGATAGCCATAGCCAGGAGGCCCGGGCAATACCGTGGGGTTGCGCAGGGCATCCCGGACGTCAGGCGCCAGCACTGCGGCCACCTTGGCCAAAGCGTCGGCAGCAGCCTTGCCCAGCACCTCGTCGCCACGCTGATCAACGTAGCGCAGCCCCAGCACAATGGCTTCGATTTCATCAGCCGTGAACATCAATGGCGGCAGGAACAGGCCGCTGCGCAACACATAGCCAATGCCCGCCTCGCCCTGGATCGGCGCCCCCAGGGCCGAGAGTTCGGCGATATCGCGGTAGAGCGTGCGCTCGGACACTTTCAACTCGGCCGCCAATGTCGCAGCGGTAACCGGGCAGCGCTTGCCTCGCAAGACTTGCAATAATGTGAGCAGTCGAGTGGTACGCGACACGATGGACGATCCGGAAAAAAGATTGACGCAGATTAGCAGAGCCTGGTGTCAGAAACTGTCAGGAGCCATGAGCCCTGCCTGGATTGAACTGGACGGGAAACCGCGTGATGTGCGGTGGTTTGAGAGAAATGTGGGTTATCGTGCTCAACAGCTCGCCCGTTTGCCCTACCTATTATCGTGAGAGTTTATCCATGCGCAGAGCCCTCGGTGTGTCCCTTTTCCTGATGTTGCTCAGCCTGAGCGCCTGCGCCCTCTTCCCGCACCGCGATCCGCTGAACATCACCGTGGTGGGCATCGAACCGTTGCCCAGCCAGGAGCTGGAGATGCGCTTTGCCGTGAAACTGCGATTGCAGAACCCTAACGAAACCGCCATCGATTACAACGGTGTCGCGCTCGACCTCGAGGTTAATGGCCGGACACTGGCATCGGGGGTCAGCGATCAGACCGGATCCATCCCACGGTTCTCCGAGGCGGTACTGAGCGTGCCAGTGAGCATCTCGGCTTTCTCCGTGCTGCGCCAGACGCTGGGCCTGAGCCAGACCCAAAGCCTGGACAACCTGCCTTACGTACTCAAAGGCAAACTGGCCGGTGGACTGTTCGGCACCCTGCGCTTCGTGGATCGCGGCACCCTGGACTTGCCGGGTACCGCGGCCACTTGGTAAATCAGCGAGTGAAACGCACGCCGGGTTTGGCCCGCTCGTCCACCACCAGTTCGAACACATCTGGCCTGGCGTAATGGCCGACCACGTCATAGTCGTAGCGCGCCGGTACCAGTTCATCGGTATCGATTTCGGCGGTCAACAACCCGCTTGTGCCTTTAAGCGGACCGGCCAGGACGTCCCCCATGGGGCCGACAATTACACTGCCGCCGGCAATCAAGGGACGCTCGGCGGGCCAGTTCGCCACTTCAATGCCCAGCGCCTGAGGCGAGGCCTGAACCTGACAGGCGCTGACCACGAAACAACGACCTTCGTGGGCGATATGACGCATGGTCACCTGCCACATCTCCCGCTCATCCACCGTCGGCGCACACCAGACCTGCACCCCTTTGGCGTACATCGCGGTGCGCAACAGCGGCATCATGTTCTCCCAACACACCGCCGCGCCTACACGACCGACCTGGCTGTCGATCACCGGTAAAGTCGAGCCGTCGCCCTTACCCCAAATCAGACGCTCAGTGCCAGTGGGCATCAGCTTGCGATGCTTGGCCACCAGGCCGGCATCGGGCTCGAAATACAGGGCGGTGCAGTACAAGGTACTGCCGTCACGCTCAATGACACCCACTACCAGACTTGCTCCCGTGCGCGCCGAAAACCCGGCCAAGGCCTCGGTTTCACTGCCCGGCACGTCGATGGCGTTGGCAAAATAACGAGCAAAGGCCTCGCGCCCCTCGGGCAACCGGTACCCCAACTGTGTACCGAAGCGTTCTCCCTTCGGATACCCACCCAGCAGCGCTTCGGGCATCACCACCAAGCGTGCTCCGGCCTGGCGTACGGCATCTTCATAGGAAAGGATCTGCGCCAGGGTGTCAGCTTTGCCTCCGGGCAACGAGCCGATCTGCAGGGCAGCCACAATGGATTTGGGCATGGTTTTCAACTCCTCGATCATCTGGGGTTGCTGATTTTCAGGTGCCAGACGATCATGAATAAAGCCCCGTACGCTGCTAAATGATATGAGTGTTATGAATATCGTGGATGTCGACCTTAATCTGCTCAAGACCTTCGAAGCCCTGCACGATGAATCCAGCGCCAGCCGCGCCGCGCTTCGCCTGGGCGTGACCCAGTCGGCCATCAGCGCGGCGCTGCGCAGGCTTCGAAACCTGTATGACGATCAATTGTTTGTGCGCACTGGCCGCGGCCTGGCGCCGACCTTACGGGCCAATCAGCTCAAACCGGTGATCAGCGACGCACTGAATAAATGTCGCCAGAGCCTGGCGATGGTTGACCCCGGTGCCAGTCATTACGAAGGTCGTTCGGTCATCGTCGGGTTGTCCGATGATTTCGAAATTGCCCATGGCCGGCGCTTGATCGAGGACGTGGCACGACGGGCGCCGGGGCTGCGATTGATTTTTCGCCAGACCCATAGCCAGATCGTCGGCCGGGCGCTGATGGAGCGCAGTTTCGATCTGGCGATCACGGCGGGAGGGTTTACCGAACGCTTGCTCAGCCGTCAGGTACTGGGCGAAGGCGACTACGCCTGTCTCGTCGACCCGGCCAGCCTGACGCAGGACCAGCAGACGCTGACCCTGGAGGCGTTCGTGGCCCGTGAGCATCTGCTCGTGTCTTCCGGTGGGTTCATCGGCATCACCGACGAAGGGTTGGCCGGCCTTGGCCTGAGCCGGCGGGTGTGTGCCTCGACCACCCACTTTGCCGCCCTGCCGTTCCTGCTCAAGGGCAGCCAGGCCGTGGCGACCATTCCGCTGCATGCCGCCGCGGCGATCGCCTCCCTCAGTGGCCTGGCGTTGCTGCCCTGCCCGCTGGACCTGCCCCGCTACCCGATCGAACTGGGCTGGCGAACCCATACGCAGATGGACCCGGCCGTGGTCAAGGTGCGTGAGGCTATCATCGCGACCTTTGCCTGAGGTTTATTTGTTGGCTGCCATCAGACGATTGACTTCACTGCGCACCATGTTGGCGTACTCAGGCGGCGACATGCCGTCCAGTTCGGCACGTACCCATTCGGACCACTTGCCCTTGCGCTTGGAACGCTCGCCGAACAACCGGGCCGCGTCACCCTTGGCCTTGCCCAGATTGTTTTGCCACAGTTCAAAAAGTCGGGACTTTTCGTCTTCCAGTGCCGCGCGCTCGGCCAGGGGCTTGTCAGCCAGATTGAAACTCATGGGAATTACCTGTTGCGTAAATATGCGCCATCTTACACCTTGAAGAGGCGCGTCTTAACCACGTTTTATGATCCACAGTGCTGCCGCTGCCAGACGCTGCAACTTTTGCTCAAGGGCAGCACTCCATTGTTCACTGCCATCATCAGCAAGGAGTACCTCAATGGCTCGCAAAAGCACGCTGCAAGGGAATGGAGAGCAAATCAAGGATCAAGCCTTCAGTGAACTGAAGGCTTTGATTGAGGAATCGGAAAAGCTGCTCAAAAGCAGCGCCTCACTGGTCGGCGAAGACGCTGAAAACCTGCGCGACCAGATCTCGCAGAAGCTGCAACAAGCCCTGGATTCGGTTGCCAGCGCACGGGAGCGGACCCGGCCGATGGTCGATGCCACCGAAGTCTATATCGGCGGACATCCATGGCAGACCGTGGCCATTTCCGCAGGCTTCGGCCTGGTGGTGGGGTTGTTGCTCGGACGCCGTTAAGCCCTTGGCAAAAACCTGTTTGAATGATCACTGATAGTGTGGCGAGGAGATTTATTTCCTCGCCACAGATGCGTGAACCGCCAGAGCCTCATCCGAAGCCGGCTTTACAAACCCGCCAACTCCCGCAACTGCGCCAATGTCTGCCCGTCCAGTGCGATCCCCCGCTCATTGGATTTGCTGCGCTCGTTGTGTCGACGATCACCCGGCAGCCGTCGCAACCCGACACCATGCATCTGCCTGACCAGCTCCTGGCTGCGCTCGGCGAAGTTCTGCCCGGCGGCCTTGCTCGGGTCAATCACGATCAACAACTGACCGGTCCAGGGTGTCTTGGCCCCAGGATGGTTGTGCCAATCGAACTCGAAGGAAAAGTTGCCACCGGTCAGGGCGGCCGCCAGCAGCTCGACCATCATCGACAACGCCGAGCCCTTGTGTCCGCCAAAAGGCAGGAGCGCCCCGCCTTCGAGAATCGCCTTCGGATCGCAGGTCGGCTGACCGAGGCTGTCCACCCCCATTCCTGGCGGTAGTGACTCGCCCTTGCGTGCAGCAATCTGCACATCTCCGTGGGCAATCGCGCTGGTGGCCAGGTCGAAGACAATCGGCTCACCATCGGCCCGTGGCGCAGCGAAGGCAATGGGATTGGTACCAAAGAGTGGACGGTCAGCACCGTGAGGCACCACGCACGTCATGCTGTTGACCACGCTCAATGCCACGAGACCTTCATAGGCAAACGGCTCGACATCCGGCCACAGGGCAGCGAAGTGATGGGAGTTGCGGATCGCCAACACTGCAATCCCGGCGCTGCGGGCCTTGGCCACCAGCAACGGACGTGCGGCGGCCAGGGCCGGCTGGGCGAAGCCGTTACCAGCGTCCACCCGTACAAACCCTGATGCCACATCTTCGACCGTGGGTACTGCCTGACCATTGACCCAACCACTTTTCAGCGTCGAGACATAACCGGGAATGCGAAACACCCCATGACTGTGGGCGCCATCACGTTCGGCTCCGGCGCAGTTTTCGGCCAGGGCCCGGGCGACCTCGGCCGACGTGCCGTGTCGCAGGAATATTTTCTCCAGCAAGCTCACCAAAGCGGAAAAAGACAGGGTGCTTGAACCGGCATGATCGGATAGCGCAGACATCTGAAGCTCCAGAGTGATTGTTGGAGGTAGCAACAGCGTAAGGGGAACCAGCCGGCTGATTAAACACCGCTTCACTGTCGGAGCAAAGCTTGCTCGTGCCGGATTACGCTGATCACCGCGCTTGGGTGCGGTAACTATGTACCACCTTGGCTCATTGATCGTTGCCTAGTCTGGCCGCTCATCCACCAAACGTGCCGCCTCGCGGCGCCTTGAGCGAGAAGCAACGATGACCACTGCAACTACGCCGTTATTATTTCCCGAGGTATTGGCCGCCAATAACCTGGAGGACTTGAACGCCCCCCACGGATTGACCCAGGCCGACCTCGACTGGCTGCACCACGTGTCCCTGTCCAACCACACGCTGCGCGCCGCACAGACGCCCCCCATGTCTGCCGAAACGATTCGCTTGCAGGTCGACGCAAACGCGCCGATCCCGCTGGCCGGCTGCCTTGTGCTCAAAGCGCTGACAGACGCAGACGCAGCGCAGACCCAGCCTGCGTTCCTCTACACGCCCTACGGCGGAATCAGAAAATTCGACAGCCCCGAAGCTCTCGAAGAGAAGATGGAAGCGATGCTGGACAGTCCAGCCGAGCGTGACGATCTTTTTCGGCTGTTATCGATTTCCCAGCGCGCCGAACTCAACAGCACCTCCGCGATCAGGACTACCCGGCAACGTATCGACGGTGACGTCTTCAACACCCTGGTCGAGTCCATCGAGTTCGCTCAAAGCCTCAACGCCCGAACAATGGTGGATGAACTGATCAAGTTACCCTCCCTCAGTACGATGCTTGACGCGATCTTGAATGAGGTGCTGTCCAACTTTGATCATCGACAGACCCGCGTAACCATGAGCACGTGGAGTAGCGCGGGGAATCAGAAGACAAGCCAGTTGACCAGAAGCATGACACTCAGCGAGGCGGTCCTGGCCTACTTCCACAGCCAGGGTCGGCCCGCCGGGCAAGACGTTGACTTCATTCATCCAGGCATCACCGTATCACCGCAAAACAAGCGTCAATGGGAGAGCGTGTTGAAGGTGACCGCCAGCAACCTGATCCCCAGCCTTGCCCACTGTATCGACGCTTATTGGGACGCCACCGGCCCGTTCAATACCTCGCGCCGGCGCTTTCTTTCCCAAGTTCTCAGCGATGCGCTACAAGCCACGATTCTGATCAAGCGGGAGAAAAGACAACTCACCGAGGCCCACGCCCAGGAACTGCTGCGGCTGTACAGGCCATCTCGCCCGGACGAACCGCTGCTGTTTATCGAAACCCTGCGTCTTTGGGAATATGAGCCGCTCTACGTAGAGCTGGCGGGTTCTTTGATGATCAGCGCCAAGGGACACTATCTCTATACCCCCAGTCACGGCCTTGAGAAAGTCGACAACTACCTGGGTTTCAAGGATGCACTGCTCAATACCCCCACCGGCGCAGGGCGAAAGGAAGAACTCTACAGTCTGCTCAGCCTGGAGGAGCGCAACCGCTTCCTGCGCTTTGACGATCCCCAGGTGTCAGGTAAGGCGGTGACGTGGCCGGTATTCGAGTCTCTGGCTGATGCGATCATCGGCAAACAGTCGAAAAACCTTCATTTCGCAATGGAGATGTCCCGCCAGGGGGACGTGGACGTCCACGCGCTCGTTGACAAGGCCCTGGACATACGCAGCCTGATCGGCAAAAACCTGCTGACGCAAAAAACCGCTGGACACTGGGGCACGCAGCCGGTTTTTTACGGGGACCTGCGCCCGTCCAATTTCATGGCTGATCAACTGGAGAGGAAGATCAAGAGCTACGCCAGTGTCGAAGAGGCCTTGAATGCCGAACTGAGCCGATTGTCACTCTCCAGCGACACCTCGCTGCGTCACGCATTGAAAGGCCTTCTTCCTAAACTGACCAACGTCTTTTCCCTGGGAATACGTGCAGAAGCCGAACTCAGAGAACTCAACGCAACCCTGTCTCCCGCCGCGCGCGACCTTATCGCCGCGGTCTTTGCCTTTGATGCCGAATATCCGGACCGCACTCAACGCATCGGGGTAAAGGGCTTCCGGCCCGATGTCTATTCGCTGAGGCTGGCATGTACCGAGGACGGCAAAACCGTCTCCTTGCCGCTGGCCAATTGTTTCCTGCTGACCGAACGCGGCGGGCTGGATACGCCTCATTCCGGCCTGGCAATTCTCTGGACACCGGCCGATGGTTTACAAGTGTTTGCCTCAGTCGAACTTGCCACCCAGCAATTGAATCGCCACCTGCTCGACTCACGAAAGCGCTCTGGTCTGCTCGCCAACCTCTGGCCCGCCCAACGCAAGCCCCATGGACGCTATCAGCTTGATGGGTTTGAGCTGATCGAAGACAACGTGCTGCTCAATCGGATGAAGTCGTTCAACGCACTGTTCGAGGCCCAATACAGGTATCTGAGCACGCTAAAGAGCGGGGACTGGCAACTGACAGGGCCTGAACGGGTAAAAAGCCTGGGCACATTGCTTGAAAAGGCCGCGCCTACCAATCTGACACACGCCACACGTATCGCCCAGGCGATCCGCTTGCAACAGAAACTCCCCGCCTGGCTTGGCGCCGCACCACTTGAAGAACAGCGCCTACAGATTGACCTGCTTGAGCAATACAGAAGCAGTGTCGACGATGACGAGGATTATCTGGACGGTATCGAGCCCCTGCACACCTATGTGAGCAAAAAGCTCAAAGCGCTCCTGGATGCGCGTTTCGCCATAAAAGACCTGGATCCCGCCACCCTGTTGATCACCCCGAACCATGCGTTGGCGGGGCCCGCCAGCAGCTTGACCGAGTTCGCCCTCAATCATGCCGACTTCACTCAAAAGACAGGCTTCAGGGTGTCCTCGACCTCCGGGCGCGCGTTGCCCGACAGCCTGAACGAGACGGCTGTCAGGCAAATGCTGCTGTCGTTGGACATCCCCACCGCCTATAAAAAGATCGTACTGGACGAACTCTCCACTACCTCGACCGATGGCCAGAAAAGAAAGCAGCGATTTCGCCGGCAGTTGCCCTGGCAACTGTTGCAACATGCCCACGCACTGCATCTACAACAGCACCTATCGCCCACAGGGTTTGACTTGATTCGCCAGGTACTGGACATGCCGGATGCCATCGCACGCCAGGCAGTGGACGGCGCCAGCGCGTTGATTCGTCCACTGGAGCTGATCAAAACCCGGGGAGCTGCGGCGATCAAGGCACTGGGGCTCTACCTGATCGGATCAAGCACCGATGATACTGCCCCCCATGTGCTGTATTCCCCCTACCATGCGGGCCACAACTTCACCGAGTTCAAGGACCAGGCCAGCCTCATTGCCGCCTTCAACACGCCGGGCGCGTTGCAAGACCTGCTGATTCGTCGACTTCCCGAAAGCCAGCAAGCCACGTTCAAGAACCTGTTCGCCGCCACGGTCGGTTCTCTATCGGAAATCACCCTGGCTTCCAATCCGATCAAGACCAACCTGTTCGATGTATTGTTCAACGACAATACAACCCTGTTATCGGACATGCTGAGCGCACAAACAGAAAAAAACCGCCAGTTTGACTGGGAAACGGCCCTGCATTTGTTCAGCGCCGGCGTCAAACTGGTGGGGCGGCAGTTGCAAGGCAAACTGACGTTTATCGAAACGCTTTGGGAAAGTTACCAAGACTTCAAGGCCTCTTCTGAATCCCTGCAGCAGCATGACTGGAAAGCGGGCTTGCACGACTTCATCGCCGGCGCGGCAGAGATGGTCTCACTTGGCTTCCTGAATCGCGACGACACCTTCGGCCTGCTCGACCCGATAAGCCCCGGCACGCAGAACGCCTCCATGGCGACCCCGCCCCGCTGGAAAGACATCGCCTCCACCGCCCCGACGCGCACCAACCTGCGGGCCTTCGAAGCCACGGAGGTGAGCCTGCACAACCTGCAGAAGAACCGGATCGACGGAACCTACAGGGCCCCAGGGTCCGACAAGCTTTACGCACCTGTTGCCGGCATGGTTTTTCAGGTGGCCAAAGCCAATCAGGTCTGGCGCGTGGTCCATGAACAGGGAGAGGGCCCAATACTGAGGCAGTCGCCTGATAACCAGCAATGGACCGTAGACCCACAACGGCAGACCATTCGCTACGGCAAAGTGATGTCAACGCTGGCCAATTCCTACAGCGACTACAAGGCTTCAACGTCGCTCAACATTGAGGCTCGGGGCATGGCGCAAATACGCCGCAAATACCCGGCTTACGCAAACATGATCGAGCAGGCCCTGGAGGTGGCCAGGTATTACTCATTCAACGCCCTGCATAATCTGGATCAGATCAAACATCAGGTCCCGCCGGGCTCTCGGCTGGATACCTTCCTGAAGACGTTTTTTGGGGTGAGGACAGTCGACGCCAGCCTGATCAAGAAAATACACACCGCCGTCTCGCCGCTGTGCCGGGCATTGGCTGATCCGTCCTGGGAAACCCGCAACGCCAAGCGCCTTGTAATCGGCCGTTTGAAATACATGGACGATAGAGCCACTGCATTCGTGCTCGAACCGGAAACGGCAGGAAGAATCTATCTGACCCAGTATTTCTTCGAGGTCGGATTGGATTGGTACAAGGACGCGGTCCCGGATTCCTTCAATGTCGATGCCCACGCCCAGGCCGCGGTGCTTATCCACGAAGTTTCTCATCAGCTTTTCGACACGCTCGATATTGTCTATCTGGACGCGGCACTGCCGTTTCTGGACCTGATTTCCAATGCCACTCAGTTCGGACATTCAAAATACAATTATCAAAAGGACCAGCAACGCAACGGGCTGTCGTTGACCACGCCACGATCCAAACTGTTCATGGGCTGGGACAGTGCAGCCGGCGGGCTCAAGAGCCTGGAGCTTTTCCCCGAGCATCGGGATATGGCCCGGGAAATCCTGAAGATGACCGGCGCCAGGAGCATGAGCGAGGCGCGCAGTATCTTTCTGGATCCAGGTTCACCGACAGCACGCATCGACGTGATCTTGCGAAACGCCGACTCCATGACGCTACTCATCTGTGAGCTGGGTCGACAGCTGGACTCCCCACCCTTGAGTCCCGCTGCCACGTTTTAAACGGCCTCTGCGAACGCTGCGCGCGGACGGGTCTTGATCTTTTTTTCACGAGATGTATGCCACGCTATAACCACGACATACCGGTGTTCGAGCCTTTGACCGGAAAAAACAGGCTCATTTTGATGTGCAAACGCCATGATGGCGGTTCTCGACAGGTCATGCCGAAGGTTAGAATGCGGCAAACCAGGAAGAGTCAATGACCGAACATACACTCTCGGAAGCCGAATACGACGCCATTACCGATGCGGCCGCGCATTGGTGCATGCGTTTGCACGCCGTCGACTGCACCGACGCCGAACGGCTGGCATTCAAACAATGGCACGATGCCGATCCCCTGCACGCTTTCGAATACCAAGCCATGCTGGAGATCTGGGCCGTGGCCGATCATCTTCCGCGTGTCGAAGCGGCACCATCTCCCGCGCCAATACCGCGACCTCGGTCCCGCTGGAGTCGGATGGCTGTCGCAGCCGCGGTGCTTGTGCTGGGCGTGCCCCTGGCCGCCTACACAGGCTGGAACCTGGGCTGGGTTGCCAACTCCTACGAACGATTCGAAGCGGATACAAGCGTGCGTCACATCACCCTGGGTGACGGCAGCCAGGTAGAACTGAACCTGGGCAGTGAACTGGTATTTGCCAATTACAAGAATGAGCGTCGGGTGACGCTGAAAAAGGGCGAGGCGTTTTTCGACGTCAGCCATGACACACAACACCCATTCGTTGTACGGGCCGGCCAGGGCCAGGTGCGCGTGACCGGCACTCGCTTCAATGTATGGATGTATCAGGATCAGGTCCGGGTGACGCTGGTGGAGGGCTCGGTATGGGTGACCAGCAACCAGGCACTTGCCGGTAACGGCTCGCAACTGTCGCCGGGCATGCAGGCCAGCTACAAAGCTGGCGACTACCAACCGCAAATCCGTGAAGTCGATGCCAACGACAGCTCGCTGGCGTGGCGCAACGGCAAGCTGGTGCTGGACAACCTTGCCCTCAGCGATGCACTCCCGCTGATCAATCGTTATCTCGAGCATCCCGTCATGCTGGCCGACAACAGCACGGGCGCCCTGCGTATCGGTGGTATCTACAACCTCAACGAAGTGAAGAACCTGGTGCCTTCGTTGCCCAAAGTCCTGCCGGTTTACCTGACGCAGAACCAGGACGGCAATCCAGTCCTCAACTCCATCGGTCAACGGCCGTCCAACTGAAAAAGCCGCGACCTGATCAGGTCGCGGCTTTTGTGTAACACAACAGCGATCAGTGCGCGGCCACCCTGCCCGCCTCATCACGCTCACGGATAATCACCGCCTGATAGTGCGGATCGGCTTTGATCTGCTGTTCGGTGAATGGTAGCGCACTCCATTGCTTCTTCGAGAATGCCTGGGTCTGGTCGGCCGAATACGGCGATGCCGGGTCGCTGGAAATGGAAAATGCCAACAGACCTTCAGCCCGAGGTCCTTTGCCATCAAAACTCACCACTTGCAGATAGCTGGTGCCGCTGACCACTTCCCGTTTGCCGTTGGCCCCTGGCACGCTCTGAATCGCGTTATAGATCCCCAGCTCACCGGGGCCGCCGTGGATTGGCGTCTGCCGGCTGCCACTGCTGGCAACCTGGATGTCCTGCCAGCGGCTATCCTTCGGCAATCCGGCGGCCTTCACAGAGGCCTGCGAGGCCAGCATGGCTTGACGCACAGCCTTGTGCACCGGGGCACGCTCAATCGCCAGGCCGTTTGGAGTATGTCGCGGATCTTGCGGATCGAACGGGACACGCCATGAATCAGGCACCCCCTGCAACTGCGCCATGATGCGCTGGAAATGAATGAAGCCCAATCCGCTGTCCAGGCCAGCGGTTCGATCCCAGACCCTGAGATCGTTGCACACCTGGGTCAACGTCACGGCATCGGCCCCCAGGTCACCGGCACAAAAGCCCAGCAGGTCGGGCATCACCTGATCAGCAAGGTAGACCTGGTCGTCCATGACCATACGCTGCAAGTCATCGACCTTCACCGGCCCGTCCTTGGCCAGTTGACCCAGCCGCTGCAGAGCAAAACGCGCACGCAGGCCCAGCGGTTGGTCTTGCTGGCTGATCAAGGGCGAATAACCGGACAAGGGTTGTGAAGGGTTGACCATCCAGGCCGAATCGTTGGAATTTTGCACATAATCGCGGCGCAACAACTGCGGTAGCTTGTCGGCGGCGTAAATGCCTTTTTGCACGGCCTCGGGATCGATATCCCAGGCGCATTCGCCGCGTGAGCCGTCCAGTACGATGAGTTGCAGCCCTGCCCGCGGGTCGCTGCAGCGGGCCAACTTGTCGGCATCGACGTTCGGTACCACCGACACGTTCATGTAGAGACTTTGCCCCTGATCGTCCACCGCCAGGGTGTTGACCCATGGAATACCGTGGATCTCATGGACCGCACTCTGCAAGTCCTTGAGCGTGACGGCCTTGTTCATGGCGTACCACTGGGCGAGCACCCGATCATTTTCCCGGTTCGCATCGCGCAGGCTGTAGGCGAACTTGTCATCCCAGTCCAGCCGGCCGGGCCATTGCACGATCGGACCGAACTGCGAGCCGTAGACCACCCGCGAAACGCTCTGCACCTGGCCATCGGGTTGTTTGATGTCCACCGTCACCGTCTGTTGGCTCATCGGTACGGATTGACCATCGAGCAGGTAGCGGGTCGGGTCTTTCGGGTCGAGTTGCAGACGGTACAGCGTGAAATGTTTAGAGGTGTCGACGGTGTGGGTCCAGGCCAGGTGCTGGCTGAAACCGATGTTGATCACCGGCAAGCCTGGCAGGGCCGCGCCCATGACGTCCAGTTTGCCGGGAATGGTCAGGTGCATCTGGTAAAAACGCATGCCCCCCAGCCATGGGAAGTGCGGGTTCGCCAGCAACATCCCACGCCCGTTGAAGGAGCGCTCACTGCCGATGGCGACCGCGTTACTACCACGCTCCAGGGCGAAACGCTGCTGCCGGGTCGCAGCGCCTGCGAAACCTGTCCTCGGCTCGCCAACGTCCGCCGTCGCTTGTGGCGGCTGAGCGCCCGCCAGGGCTTCGGCGAACTGGCCGACGCCACCTTCCACCAACAGGCGCCGGGTCAGTTTGACCAGGTCCAGCGCGGTGATCGGCCGCACCCACTCACTGGCACATTGCTCGGGCAGGCCGATGGCCTTGCGTTCGGCCAGCGCGCGGTTGAAACCCGCCACATAGCCTTCGACCAGTTGCTGTACTTGAGGCGTCTGGGCTTGCCAGAAACCGGAAACGGCTTGCGGCGTGTTGAGCCAGTTGAAAAATACATCGCTGACGCGGTTCTCCCGCTGTTCGAGCGTGACCTGCTCCGGGCCGAAGTAGCGCGAGCGTTGACCATTGACCGTGACGATCTCATTGGCCAGCAGGCATAAATTATCCTCAGCGTACGCATACCCGATGCCGTAGCCCAACCCGCGCTCATCCTGAGCCCGGATATGTGGCACGCCAAAACTGGTGCGGCGGATCTCGGCACTGGCCTGTTCTTTATCACTTTGAGCGCTGGCGACGCAGCTGAACCCCAGGCTCACTGCGAAAAACACACCTGCGAGGCCAAACCTCGATAACTGCCCGGACATTCTCACGTTCACTCCTGATCCAATACTTTCTAAAACCAGGACGGCTGCCTGGGAATTCACATACCGCGTGCCTGGCCGGAATGTGCCTCCCTTGAAAACGAATGGGATGAAAAAAAATTAATGGCCTGGCACCGCCTGACTACGGGCGTTTGATCGCCTCCAGACAAATTTTTCAGCTTTTTGCCTTCATGATTGGCCGCGTTCGTTCGTCCTATTACAGGAGAGTATCCGTGACCTTTTCTGAACAGGCTGGTAAGGAGTTTTTGCATGCATGACGCGCGTCAGCCCATGGAGGGCAAGCCCAGGTCGACCGGCGTTCCGGCGACAGCCACTCACAACCTGTTCGACAGGCCGGCAGAACGAGGTAGCAATGAACACATCAGGCTTTTGCTCAAGAGCTTCGGCCTCAGAACCAGCCTGATTCGCCTCAAGGTCATCGATGCATTACTCAAGGCCGCCGATGAAAACCGCAGCCTGGGTGTGCGGGGCGTACACAGTCAACTGCTGGGGCTGGACATTCCATTGTCCTTCCTCAGCGTGCGCGAGGTGTTGAAGCGCCTGTGCAGCGAGGGTGTCGTCACCCTTAACCCCGATAAGACCTACAGTTTGCACCGCAAGGCCATGCACGTGCTCCAGGGCGGGGAGTGACGCCTGCGCTCAGGGCTTGACCTTGCGTCGCATCACGCCGTTGATCACGACCACGATGACCGCGACGGCAATCGCGATGTATTGAAACAGCTGCTCGCTGATCATGCCGTTGTTCTGCATCCAGGTCAGTCCCAGCATGATCGCCAGAACCACGAGGACCACCAGAATCGAGTATTTCAAACGTTGCGATTGAGTCATTGCCAATTTCCTGAATGTATCCGCTCTGTATCCCCGTGCTTGCCAGCCCCATACCGTGTTTTGGAAATAGCGGGCAGCAGACGGGGTCTCATGGTACAGCCGAACGGGCGTACTCACGCAACCGAAGCCCATCAGATTAATTACCTGCATCACCACAGAAGTCCGCCCCTGGCGGACTTTTGTCTTACAGAATTAACTCATATTTCTGCCACAAACAAAGGGGAAGACTTCTTTCGGCCCTGAATTCCCCCAACGTATTCTCGAATAAGAGGCGCTTACCTCCTTACCGAAAATCGACGTTGGAAATCATGCAAACCTTGCTGGCAACTCTTTCGCCAATACGATTGACAGGTTTTTGCCTGGCTATCGCTCTTTTCGAACTATTGACTTATCTGGCCAGCGACCTGGTCATGCCGGCCATGCTCGCGGTGACCCGGGAACTGGATGCGCCCGCGGATAAAATCCCCTACGCCTTCAATCTGTATCTATTGGGCGGTGTTCTGCTGCCGTGGCTGATCGGTCCGTTATCCGATCGCTATGGGCGTCGTGCATTCATGCTCGCCGGTTGTGCCGGTTTTGTCCTAGCTTGCGCGGCGATCACCCTGGTCACCCACATGCAGGGATTCAACGGGCTTCGTTTGATCCAGGGTATGGGGCTGGGTTTCGTGATCGCGGTCAGCTACCCGGCCATCCAGGAAGTATTCAACGAGTCGGACGCTGTGAAGGTCATGGCGTTGCTGGGCAATCTCGCCCTCCTCTCGCCCTTGCTGGGGCCGCTGCTGGGTGGCTTGCTGCTGCAATGGCTGTCCTGGCGCGAGCTGTTCATGTTGCTGGCAGGTCTGGGGGCAGTGAGCTGGCTGGCCTTATGGACATTCATGCCCCGAAGCCCCGGTCTGGCGCACTCCTGCCCCCGGCAACCGGCCCTGGAGCCGTTCGAACTGCGCACACTCATCAGGCGCTATGGCGCGCTGCTGGGTCACTCCGGCTTCATGGCCGCGTGCGTGGCGCTGGGGTTGATGAGCCTGCCGCTGATTGCCTGGATCGGTCTGTCCCCCCTGCTGCTGATCCAGGACCAGGGCCTGTCGCCCCTGGTCTATGGCCTGTGGCAAATCCCGGTGTTCTCGGGCGTGATCCTTGGCAATCTCCTGCTCAATCACCTGGTGGAGCGGGTGGGCGTGCGCGGGGTATTGCGCTACAGCCTGTGGCCCTTTTCTACCGGCCTCATCGCACTGGTGATCGCCAGCCTGTTCAACCTTGGCGTACCCGCGCTGGTCAGCGGCCTGGCGCTCTACGCCCTGGGGCTGGGCATGGGCAACGCGGCCTTGTATCGATTGGCGCTGTTCGCCAGCGACGACAGTAAAGGGCTGGTCTCGGCCATGGTCGGGATGATTTCCATCGCAGTGATGAGCACCGCCGGCTCACTGCTCGCGCTGCTGGGCGCCGGAACAAGCCTGAACGCCTTTGCCTTGATGGTCGGCATTGCCGGGCTCAGCTGCCTTGTGGCGCTGCGTCTGTTCCTGTCGCAACCGGCCGCTCACGTCTGAAAATCCCCTCCCTGAGGAACGTTACCCATGATTCATTTTCCCCACGCCGATGCGCTGTGTGCATTGGCGCAGCCTTACGATCCCGATTCGGTACCTGCTGGTCTGTTTGATCGGGCCATGGCCCAGATCAGCCTGTTCCATTGCCACCACACCCCCGGCTACGAACACTGGCTCAACGCCAACGGCCTGGCGGTAGAGGACCTGGAGCATTTGACTGACTGGTCGCGCTTGCCGCCCATCTACGCCAATTACTTCAAACAGCGCTTGTTGCTCAGCCCCACCGGCGAGAACGCACTGGAGCTGACATCCTCCGGCACCAGCGGCCAGAAAAGCCGCATGCGCTACGACGAGCGCAGCATGGCCGCGGCCCAGGGCATGGTGGCGCGTATCTTTGAACATTACGGCTGGTTCACGCCGGATTCGCCTTGCAACTACCTGTTGTTCAGTCACGAACCGGAGAAGGTCAATCACGTCGGCACCGCTCATACAGACCAGTTCTTGCGCAGCTTCGCGCCGGCCAATCGGATTTTTCATGCGCTGCGGCGCACCGGAAAAGGTCATGAGTTCGATGTCTTTGGTGCGATCCGGGCCCTTCAGGAGTTCGCCGAAGAGGGCCTGCCGGTGCGGATCTTTGGCTTCCCGGCGCTGCTGTGTCATGCGCTTGAGCGCATGCGTGAAACCGCGACGCCGAACCTCAAACTTGCCCCCGACTCCCTGGTATTTCTGGGAGGCGGCTGGAAAAAACAGGCCGCCCAGGAGATCCCCCGCCACGAGGTCTATGAACACATCACCCGGCAACTGGGCATTGAGGCGCACCGCTGCCGCGACGGTTACGGTGCCGTCGAGCACGCCGTGCCGTACATCGAATGTGCGCACCACAGGTTTCATGTGCCGGTCTATTCGAAAGCTTTCATACGTCACCCCTCGAACTTCAGCGTCCAGCCCTTCGGCGAGGCGGGATTGTTGTCGTTCGTCTCGCCTTACATCTCTTCCAGTCCCGCCCATGCCGTGGTGATGAGCGACCTGGCGACCCTGCATCCGGCCAATTGTGAGTGCGGCCTGAACACCCAATGGTTCGAGCTGCACGGCCGGGCCGGCACCAGTGCCAGCCGAAGCTGCGCCATGGCCGCTTCCGAATTGATCAAGGAAAATTGATATGTATCTCATCAATGGCCAACTGCACGCTGATCTGCCCCTCGATACAGCCCTTGAACGCCTGCAGACGCAACTGCCTGCTCTTCTGGACGCACCGCCCCCCAGTGATAGCGTGCTCGATTGTGCGCAGGCGTTCGCACAAATGCTGCGGGCCCCAGAACAAACTCCGTTCCTGGACGACGACCAGCGCCAGGCACTGATCGCCTTCTGCGAACGCAAGCATTTGAGCCGCAAACTCGAACGGGAGCTGGGGGCGGACGCGCGCTCGCTGCGCCGAATCGACTATAGCGATGGCCCTTTCGAAAGCTGGCAACCCCTGGGGCTGGTGGTGCATGTCACCCCCGGCAATGCTCCGCTGCTGGGGTTCTTCGCGGCACTGGAAAGCCTGCTGGCGGGCAACGTCAACTGGCTGCGGCCCAGCACGCGCGATGCAGACCTGACGGCGCGGGTGCTGGCGACGTTCCTCGATTGCGACCCAAGCGGCCAGTTGCGCGATTACGTTGCGGTGCTGCCAGTGCCCTACCACGAGTGCCGGCGTCTCTTCGCGCTGGCCCAGGGCGTCAGCGCCTGGGGTGGCGAGACCGCACTCAAAGCCATGCGTGACCAGCTTCCAAGCGGCTGCCGCTGGATCGATTGGGGACATCGCATCAGCTTCGCCTATGTCACGCCGCAAGCCGCCAACGAGCAGGCGTTGGACAGTCTGGTGGATGAGGTCTGCCGCCTCGATCAGCAAGCCTGTTCCAGCCCCCAGTGGCTGTTGGTGGACAGCGACGAGCCGGCTCAGATGCTGGCACTGGGTGACGCCCTGGCTGACGCATTTGAACGACGCGCCGGACAATGGCCAGCGTTGGAAACCAGTGCAGCCGAAGCGTGCGAGATCACCACCCGCACGGCACTTGCCCGACTCGACCACAGCTTTGCAGGACAAACCGGCCAGATTTGGGAAGGCCACGGCTGGCGCATTATTTGGGAGCATCACCGCGACCTGTTGCCATCGCCACTGTTTCGCACGCTTTTGTTACGACCGGTGCCCCACGGGCTGATCACCGAAACCCTACTGCCCTGGCGAAACGTGTTGCAGAGCTGCGCGCTGATCAGTGAACCGCAACGGGCGCCTGAACTGGCACGTCGCGTCTTAGCCGCCGGCGTGACCCGCATCTCGGCAACCGCAGACATCCAGCAAGGCTACGAGGGCGAGCCTCACGACGGCGTCTACGCGCTGCAACGATTGAGTCGTCGGGTATCGGTCGGTCTTGAACCTGAGGTCGCCAGTCATCGTGTGACACTGGACGCCCCGCCGACCACAACACCCATTTCACCCTCGACGCCGATCATGGACAAAGCGGCATTCCTGGCGCTGCCTGCCGCCCCCCAGGCCCAGCTGTTTTTCCGTTCAGGTGGTAGCAGCGGCGCACCGGTGCTGTCGCCCTACAGCTACCGCGATTTTGATCGTCACATGCGGGCCGCCGCCGACGGACTGCGCGCGGCCGGCCTGGATCCGGCGAAGGATCGGGTGATGAATCTGTTTTATGGCGGCAACCTCTACGGCGGCTTCTTCAGCTTCTCGAAAATACTGGAGCACATGAACGCCGTGCATTACCCCATGGGTGCGACGTCAGATGCGGACTTTGAAGAGATCGCACGGATGATCGTCGCTCACAAGGTCAATACCCTGGTCGGCATGCCAAGTACCTTGCAGCGCCTGTTTTCCAGCCAGCGAGAAACCCTTCAAGGCTACGGCGGCGTGCGCAAAGTCATGCTGGGCGGCGAGCATCTGGGGCCAGGCTGCCGTCAGTTGCTTGAGGACTGCGGCGTGACAAGTATTCGCTCAGCCATCTATGGCAGCGTCGACGCGGGTCCCCTTGGCCATGCCTGCACTGCCAGCGGCGAGGGTGTATTCCACCTCATGGAGGACATTCAATACCTGGAGATCGTCCAGCTGGAACTGGACGCTCCGGTCGCGTCGGGGGAAACCGGACGGCTGCTGTTCACTTCGCGCAGACGCCAAGCGCAGCCCCTTCACCGCTACGAAGTTGGTGATTGCGGGCGCTGGCTCACCGCTCCCTGCCCGTGTGGCCTGGAGTCACCCCGGTTCGAGTTGCGCCAGCGCCACGGCGCCCTGATACGCATCGTGACGTACCTGATCAATACCCACGAGCTGGCTGAGCAGGCACAAACGGCCATTCAGATCGTACTCGATTACCACAGCAGCGGCTGCGAACGCCTGTTGATTCGCGCCGATGGCAATGCACAAACGGTCCGGAGCCAGGTCATGGGCCTCGAACTGCTGTCCACGCTGGTGGAGTCCGAAATGCTCGTACTGGACGTGCAATCCTGTCCGGCGACAAGTTTCGAACATAACAAACACAGCGGCAAAGTACCGCTGGTGATTGATCGCAGACTCACCGCTTGATTGTTTTCCCGTGTAATTGAATAAGCGGACGTTAGAGTCCGAGAGAACCCTGATGAGCACCTCTTTACCATTCGAACAATGGCTCGCCCATATTCGTACGCATTCAACGTTCTACCGCAAGTCTTTACGGCATTTACCCGCGCAGAATTGCGCTCTGGAGGATGTCCCCATTGTCGACGTCGCCGACTATTGGGCCGGCAGTCATGACCTGGACAATTGGGACGTGCTGACCGACAAAATAGAAGACGCGCTGATCTACAAAACCGGCGGCACGACCAGTCAGGGGAAACTGTCGGTGTACACCCGCGCTGAATGGCAGCGGATGCTCAACTGCTTCGGTCAGAGCCTGTCAGCGCAATTGAGGGCTGGTGATCGAATCGCCAACCTGTTCTTTTCCGGAGACCTGTACGCCAGTTTCCTGTTCATTCATGGCGCCCTTGGCAAAGTCGATGTAGCCATCACCGAATTCCCGTTCACCGGGGCGGTGGATCTCGAGGTGCTGACCGAGGCGGTGACCGGCCACCGCATCAATGTGCTGGCCGGTGTGCCTGCGCACCTGCTGGCGTTTGCCGACCATTTGGATCAACAGGGACGAACGCTGCCCGGCATCACCACCGTGCTGTTCGGCGGAGAAAACCTGTTCGACAGCCAGTTGCCCGCGTTGCAGCGCGCCTTCCCACAGGCACGCTTCGCCTCCATCGGCTATGCCAGCGTCGACGCCGGGCTGGTGGGCGCCAGCGCACCGGACTGCAACCTGGGCGAGCACCGCGTGTTCGGCGAACAGATACGGGTAGAGATCATCGATGAACTGAGCGGTGAGGTCATCCAGGCGTGCGATCGGCCCGGCAATCTGGTGGTGACCAACCTCACCCGGACCCTGATGCCCATCGTGCGGTATCCGGTGGGCGACCGAGCGTGCTGGCGCGAGCCGGTTGGCACCCCGCGACGCAAGTTCGCGCTTCAGGGCCGCAGCGCGAAAAGCCAGCGAGTGCGGGTAGGCGTTTTCTCGCTGTTTTCGCAGGAAATCAGCGACATCATCCGCAGCATTGGCGGTGACCTTCAGTGGCAATTGATCATCGAGCACGCACAGAACAACGACCGCGTGTTGCTCAAGTGGGTGCCTGGCGGGCAAACCCAGGCTTGCCAGTCACTCTCCAACACATTGAAAGCTGCCTTGACCAAACAGTATCCGGGTATCGACCAACTCGACCTGCACGTCCAGGCCTGCGGCCTGCAAGCGTTGGAACGCCATCCACGCTCTGGCAAGCACCTGTCGATCATCGACCGCCGCACCTATGCGCCGTTGACAGCGAGGCACGCCGGATGAGCAGCGTGGTCATCCGACCGTTCAGGCCCACGGATGGCGTCGGAACCAGCGAATTGTTCCGCCGGGTTTACGGCGATCACTACGTCTCACCAGACGTCTACCTGCCACACATGATTGGCCTGCACAACCTGCTGAACCGTTGGCACTCCATGGTCGCCGTGGAGGATGAGCGCGTGGTCGGTCATGCCGCATTGTGTCGGCAGACGGCCGATGGTGAAGACGCGGAACTGGCCCTGATCGCGGTGGACCCCGCGGTGCAGGGCGGCCAGATTGCGACGCGCCTGGGGCAGCAATTACTCGACAGCTGCCAGGACCTCGGACTTGCCAGGCTGTCGATCAAGCAAGTCACCAGCCATTGCTACAGCCAGCGTCTGGCACAACGCCTGGGGTTCCATGACACCGGGCTGCTGCCTGACCATGTGCCCTCACCTTTCGCCACGGTCCACGCCGAAACCATCGTGGTCGGCAGCCAAGTGGTCAGCGGCCATCGCCGCCCGCTGCCCCACCTCAAATGGCCCGCGGCATGCCAATGGCTGACGCAACCCTTGGCATCGCTGTTTGGTACCTCGCTCGAGGCGCCCTTGCCTTCGGTACAGCCTTTTCAAATCCGACAGCTGCCCGGAAGAATCGACATTGTGGCCGGGTACATAGGCCTTCGCCTGGCCGGGCAACTGCTGCGCTTGCCGGCCCATTGGTCACTTTCAGTGCGACTCGGACTGCGTCAGCAATTTGCCGACGATTACCAACGATTGATGGACGCCGGATTCATCTTCACCGGGATCATGCCTGCTGAAGGCGACCCCGGCTGGCAGGCGCTGTTTCACCGTGGCGCCCTGGATCGCCCGCTCACCTTGCATTCGGAGCCGATGCAACGGCTCCACGAACAAGTGCAAGCCCAAGGGCACATCTGGAGGAGCGCCCAGGCAGGTTCGGCGGCGTAAAACGGAGTATTCGGCGCTGTGGCCACGCAAAAAAGTCGCGCTGAAATGCTGGAAGATCGCGGCGTTCACGCTGCGATCTTTCCCGATCAGCGGTAATGTTTGCTATGTGGGCACCCCTCAAGCTGTCCAGCGACGGGCCGATAAAAATAAGTCAGGCCATTGCGCCAGCTCCCGAAAAACGCCTTCGAGCAAGGATTCCCACATGCCCGCATTTCGCACCATTCAGGCGCGCTACACGCTGTTCCTGATTTCATTCATCCTGTTGTTGTCCATCCTGACCGTCGTGGGTATCAGCTATCTCGTCGCGCCCAAACTGCGCCACACCGAAGAGCAAGTGGCGCTTAATCGCATCAGCGAAGTGGCCGAGCAGATCCAGGGGGAATTGAACAAGGTCCAGGCGCAGCAACGCAGCATCACCCAGACCATCCCGCTGCTCGACAGCGATGCCATAGACAGGGTCCTGCCTGGCTTGGTGGATCAGTACGGCGAGCTGAAAGTCTTTGGTGGCGGGATCTGGCCGCTGCCTAATCAGCGGGCCGAAGGGCGTAGCAAATTCAGCACGTTCTGGCACCGCGACGCCTCGGGCAAACTGGTGGTCAATACCTTCTGGAACAGCGACGCGGCGCCAAATTATTACGATCAACCCTGGCACAAGGGCGGCATGGCCACACCCGCCGGCAAGTGCGCCTGGGCCGCCGCCTATAAAGACGACGCCAGCGCTGAGCCGCGGACCAACTGCGCCATGTCCATCCAGAAGAACGGCGCGCCTTATGGCGTTTCCACCATCGACGTGACCCTGGGCTTCTTCAATGAGCTGGTGGCACGCAAGGAAGCCGAGCTGAGCGCCGAGATGCTGATCGTGGAAGGCGATGGCAAGATCATCAGCAACAGTTCGCGCATCAGCGGCCCCATCGTGCTGAAGAACATCAGCGAACTGGCGGCAACCTCGCCCTTCGCCGCACAGGTCAAGGCCGGCCTGGCCCAGCGAGACCAACCGCTGCAGCGGGTCGAATTTGATAACAAGGGTGAGGCCAGTACCTTTTTCATGCGGCCTATCGAAGGTTCGCCGTGGTTCCTGGCTACCGCCTTGCCAACCCGCCTGATCACCGCCCAGCGCGACGATGTACTGAGCACGTTAAGCCTGCTGCAGATCCCGATGGTGATCCTGCTGGTGTTGATGCAGTTGTACGCGATCCGTCAGTTGACCAACCGCATGAAGACACTCAAGAGCAACATCGATGCGCTGTCCACCGGCGATGCCGACCTGACCCGGCGCATCACCATCCGCGCCGAGGATGAACTGGGGGCGATCGGTCATTCGGTCAACGGCTTCATCGTTTACCTGCAAAACATGATCGGCGAAGTCACCCAGGCGACCGGCGCCATGGCGACAAGCCTGGACAACCTGCAACGGACCTCAGCCCACACCAGCGAAATCCTGATGCGCCACGCCTCGGAAACCGATCAGACCGTCACGGCCATCACCGAGATGAGTTCCACCGCCGAAAGCGTCGCGCAGAACGCCGCCGAAACCGCTGCGTTCACCCAACGCGCCAATGAACATGCCGACCATTCTCGGGTGGTTGTCGCAGAGGCGTCCAACAGTGTGGTGGCCTTGATCGATGAAGTCGCCAGTGCTACCCGCAAAGTCGAAAGCATGCAGCAGGACGCTCAACGCATCACCGAGATTCTCGGCGTAATCGGCGCCATTGCCGGGCAGACCAACTTGCTGGCCCTTAACGCCGCCATCGAAGCCGCCCGGGCCGGTGAGCAGGGTCGAGGCTTCGCAGTGGTGGCCGACGAGGTACGCGCCCTCGCCGCCCGCACCCAGGCCAGCACCTCGGAAATCAACGAAATGCTGACGCGCTTGACCCAGGGCGTGAGTTCATCGGTTTCGGCCATGGAAAACACCCAGGCCAGCTGCCAGTCGGCCGCCGACGCCACGTCCAGGGTCAATTCAGGACTGGATGAAATGGCCGGTTCCGTCAGCCAGATCAACAGCCTGAGCACTCAGATCGCCACCGCTGCCGAACAGCAGAGCGCCGTGACCGAGGAAATCAATCGCAGCATGGTGCAGATCCGCCATATGGTGGAAGAGCTGGTGGAAAGTGGCCTGGCCAGCGAGAACAACACCCGCCAGTTGCTGGAAGCCAACAGCCGGGTGAATGCGATCATGGGGCGGTTCAAAGTGCGCTGAAACGCCCCAGGCTGTTTGCATATGAACCTGAGGGAGCGAGCCTGCATGCGATGACGGCGGCAAGGTCGACACTGGCCAAGCTGACCCACCGCGATCGCGGGCAGGCTAGCTCCCGCAGGGTTCTGCGGTGGCGGGTGAATTTGCGCCGAACTTCGAATCAGTACCGCTTCCAACCTGACAACTCTGTAATCCGCCCCTCAGCCCACTGTCAGCTCACGCTCGCTACTCTGTTATCCTCCTCCCAAACTGTTCGACACGAGACTGTCCCCATGGCCAATCCCCTGCACCTGCTCGCCCTGAGCGCGTTTTTTGTCACCACCCTGGCCCAGGCCGCCGAACCGATCACCATTGAGGTACACCGCGATGCCAATTGCGGTTGCTGTAAAAAATGGATTTCACATCTGCAAGAAAACGGCTTCAAGGTCAACGACCATGTTGAAACCGACATGAGTTCAGTCAAACAACGCCTGGGTGTTGCGCCCAACCTGCGCTCCTGCCACACCGCCCAGATCAATGGCAAATTCGTTGAGGGGCATGTCCCGGCCGACCAGGTCCTGGCGTTGAGCAAACGGGACGACCTGCTGGGTGTGGCCGCGCCTGGCATGCCCATGGGTTCGCCCGGTATGGAAACGGACGGCATGAGTGATGCGTATCAGGTGATCGGCCTGAAAAACGACGGGACTCAAACCGTGGTGGCGGATTACCCGGCCCATTGATGGGCGAGGCTTACATCGGCTTGTTCCTGGCGGCATTCGGTGCCGCCACCTTGTTACCGCTGCAATCCGAAGCGCTGTTGGTTGGGCTGTTGCTCAGCGAACGCTATGAAACCTGGCTGTTGCTGGGAGTCGCCACCCTGGGCAACGTACTGGGCTCGCTGGTGAACTGGTGGCTGGGCACACGCCTGGAGCAGTTCAAGGATCGGCGCTGGTTTCCGGTCAGTCCGGCCCATCTGGACAAGGCCCGCGTGCATTATCAGCGTTATGGGCGTTGGTCGCTGCTGCTCAGTTGGATGCCCATCATCGGCGATCCACTGACCTTGGTGGCGGGCGTGATGGGCGAGCCGTGGCGGCGCTTTGTGTTGATCGTGACCCTGGCCAAAGGGTTGCGTTATGGCGCACTCGCCCTCGCGACCCTGGGCTGGATGGGTTGAACGTTCGCGACTTTGGGTTGCCTGTGGTTAATGTCGCCATAATCGGGCCACGCCAGGATCGGCCGGATGCCCAAAGGAGATTGCCCATGTCGCGTTCCACTGCTCGCTGGTTACCCAGCCTGTTTCTGACGGCCGCCCTGCCGCTGTTCGCCCAGGCCGAAAACCCGCCTGAAGGCCCGGCCTATGGCCCGGAACTCCAAGGCTTCGAATACCCCTACACACTCAAGCACTTCCCCCTTCAGTCCCAGGGGCAATCGTTGCAAATGGGCTACATGGACGTGCCGGCCCAGGGCGAGGTCAATGGCCGCACCGTGGTGCTGATGCACGGCAAGAATTTTTGCGCCGCCACCTGGGGCGACTCGATCAAGACCCTCAGCGAGGCTGGTTACCGGGTCATCGCCCCGGATCAGATCGGTTTCTGTACGTCCAGCAAGCCCGCTCATTACCAGTACAGCTTCCACCAACTGGCAACCAACACCCAGGCCCTGCTCAAGGCTCTCGGGGTGCAGAAAAGCATTGTGCTCGGCCACTCCACCGGTGGCATGCTCGCCACCCGTTATGCCTTGCAGTTTCCCGATCAGGTCGAGCGGCTGGCGATGGTCAACCCCATCGGCCTGGAGGACTGGAAAGCCCTCGGCGTGCCCTACCGTACCGTGGACCAGTGGTACGAGCGCGAACTGAAACTCAGTGCCGACGGTATCCGCAACTACGAGCGCAAGACCTACTACGGTGGCCGCTGGAAACCGGAGTTCGAACGCTGGGTGGACATGCTGGCCGGGCTGAACAAGGGGCCGGGGCACACGCAAGTCGCGTGGAATTCGGCGCTGATCTACGACATGATCTTCACCCAGCCGGTCTACTACGAGTTCAAGGACCTGAAAGTACCGACGCTGCTGCTGATCGGCACCTCCGACACCACCGCCATCGGCAGCGACATCGCGCCGCCGGCCGTGAAAGCCAAACTGGGCCGGTATGAAGTGCTGGGCAAGCAGGTGGCTCAATTGATTCCCCAGTCGACCCTGGTGGAGTTCGCCCATCTGGGGCATGCCCCACAGATGGAAGAGCCGGACCGGTTCCACCAGGCCTTGCTGGGCTGGCTGAACAAACCCATTCCCTGACGAGGTGTTCCATGGCGGTGCAAATAGCAGTCATCGATGATTGGCAGGACGTAGCGCGGGACGTGGTGGACTGGTCGGTGCTCGATAGCATCGGCCAGGTGACATTTATTCATGAGTACCCTGCCGAGCGCGACACCCTCGCCGCGCGCCTGCACCGCTTCGAAGTGATCTGCGTGATGCGTGAACGCACGCCATTCGACGAAGGCCTGCTGCGCCGCCTGCCCAACCTCAAGCTGTTGCTCACTGGCGGCATGCGCAATGCCGCCCTGGACCTCAAGGCAGCCGCCGAACTGGGTATCCAGGTATGCGGCACCGAAAGCTACAAGCACGCAGCCCCCGAGCTGACCTGGGCGCTGATCATGGCCCTGACCCGCAACCTGGTGCAGGAGGCCAATGCCTTGCGCGCCGGGCTATGGCAGCAAGGCTTGGGCGGCGACCTGCATGGCAAGACCCTGGCAATCCTCGGCCTGGGCAGCATCGGCACACGGGTAGCTCAGTTCGGCCAGGTCTTCGGCATGCGGGTGATCGCCTGGAGCCAGAACCTCACCGCTGAACGGGCCGCAGAAGTGGGTGTGACCTACGTGAGTAAACAGCAACTGTTCGAACAGGCTGACATTCTCTCGGTGCATCTGGTACTCAGCGAGCGCTCCCGCGGTTTGGTGGACGCCCAGGCGCTGGGCTGGATGAAACCCCAGGCGCTATTGGTCAATACCGCACGCGGTCCAATCGTCGATGAAGCCGCCCTGATCGACGCCCTGCGCGACAAACGCCTGGCCGGTGCCGCCCTGGACGTCTTCGCCGAGGAACCCCTGCCATCCGACCACCCGTTCCGATCCCTGGAAAATCTACTGGCCACACCGCACGTGGGTTACGTCACCCGGAACAATTATCAGAAGTTCTATTCCTTGATGATCGAAGACCTGCAAGCCTGGGCGGCCGGCAAACCGATCCGCCTGTTGACCCCCACTGGCGACTGAACACGTTTTAAGTGGGAGCAAGCCTGCTCCCACAGAAACAGCGTATTTCCGGGCCAACAATGGCCACTAAAATGCCTCTATTTCACCCGCCCCCTGATGGTGCATCGCGCCATTGCATCGCGCACGCCGATGAAACACCCCCCTTCCCCATACACCCATTACGTTTCCAGAAACTGCACTTCGTCGGTGCGTATCCCGCTTTGTCGTGTAAGACATTGCCGCCAACAAAGCTGATTGTCGGACAATTCGACGAAGCGCGCCGCACCGCTCTAGGTTCTGACCTAGACTGCCAAACCGGGGAGAAAACCGACCGGTCGTCCAGACGAAAAAAAGTGGAAACTTTTCGCAACGGCGACGGGTCAGGTTAGAGGTAGGGCAACGACGGCTGGTGCAGTCCTTGCAAGTCCTTGAAGCAGCCCCTTCACCTGATTCGCTTAACCGCATTGGGCAGCGCTTTGCTTACCTTGCGTAGCGCTTGTGCGCCTGGCCGCAGGATTCGGCCAATGAAACAACAGCTCTGGCGCTTGCCGGAAACAGATCGAGAAAATGGGAGAAAGTTATGATCAGTGCTGCCTTGGAACCACAGCAAGTCCGTTCTCAACTTCCGCTGGCGACTGACTCGCCGACGGCACCGGTGCTGGCCACCGGCGGCAAGGCACTGCTCCCGGTCGTCAGGCAGAATCCCAATCGCAAGAAGGTATTGTTCGTAACCTCGGAAATTGCCGACCTGGTCAAAACCGGCGGCCTGGGCGATGTTTCTTCCGCCCTGCCCCGGGCCATGGCCGGCCTGCATGACGTGCGAGTGCTGATCCCCGGTTACCCGCAGGTGATGAACAGCGGCAACCCGATCCACATCATCGGTGAACTGGGCGGCCACGCCGCGCTGCCGCCCTGCAAGATCGGGCGGATGGACATGGCCGACGGCCTGGTGATCTACGTACTGATCTGTCCGGAACTCTTTGCCCGTGAAGGCTCACCCTACGGGGCCAACAACGGTCGCGACTGGCCCGACAACCACATTCGCTTCGCCCGGCTGGGCCTGGCCGCAGCTGATATCGCCGCCAACCTCGCCCAAATCCACTGGTGCCCCGATCTGGTCCACGCCCATGACTGGCCGGCCGGTCTGGCGCCGGCCTATATGCACTGGCGTGGGCAACGCACGCCTACCCTGTTCACCATTCACAACCTGGCATACCAGGGCGTAGTGAGCCTGGCCTCATGCCCGGAGCTGGGTATCCCGGAGCACGCGCTGCAGCAGGAAGGCATGGAGTTCTACGGCAAGTTGTCGTTTCTCAAGGCTGGCATGGCCTACTCCAGTCATATCACCACGGTCAGCGCCACCTACGCCCAGGAAATCACTACCCCGGCATTCGGTTGCGGGCTCGACGGTTTTCTTGCGGCTAAAACACAACAAGGCCTGCTCAGCGGCATTCCCAATGGCATCGACGAGAGTTGGGACGCGGCCACCGATACGCACTTGTTCCGCCAGTTCGCCATGGGTGACTGGGAAGGCAAAGCCGTGAACGCGGCTCATGTACGCGATCTGTTTGGTCTAGACGACTCCAGCGGCCCGCTGTTCGCCGTGGTTTCGCGCCTGGTGTACCAGAAAGGCCTGGACCTGACCGAAGCCGTCGCCGAGTTCATCGTCGAATCCGGGGGCCAGATCGCGATCATCGGTCGCGGCGAACCGGAGGAAGAGCAAGCCATGCGTGAACTGGCGCTGCGTTTTCCCGGACGGATCGGTGTACGCATCGGCTTCAACGAAACCGACGCGCGGCGGATGTTCGCCGGCAGCGACTTTCTGCTGATGCCTTCACGCTACGAGCCCTGCGGCTTGAGCCAGATGTACGCCCAGCGCTTCGGCTCGCTGCCGGTGGCACGCAATACCGGCGGGCTGGCGGACACCATCGAAGACGGCATCACCGGCTTCCTGTTCGATGAGTCCACCGCCGAAAGTTACAAACAGGCATTGAGCCGGGCCTTCAAGGTCTTCGAGTTCCCTGACCTGCTCAACGCGATGCGCTGCCGGGCTATGTCAGCGCCATTCAACTGGTGCAAGGCCGTGGAACCCTACGCCGAACTCTATGAACAGCTAGTGGCCAAGTCACTGGGTAAATCGGCCAGACAATGAGGTAACAATGCCGTCAAGGACGCCTGAAACCTGGACCCATGGCGCGGTCATGCTCGATGCCGAGCACACCCGCTTCGCCCTCTGGGCCCCGGATGCTTTTTTTGTGAGTGTCGAGCTCGACACTGGAGATTCAATACCGCTACTGCCCCAGGCCGATGGCTGGTTCATGATCCAGACCCGTTGCCCCGCCGGCACTCGTTATCGCTACAACATCGACGGCGAACTGGAGGTTCCCGACCCGGCGTCCCGCGCCCAGGCCGGTGACATTGACCGCCACAGCGTGGTGGTCGACCCTCATGCTTACCGATGGCGCCATACCCAATGGTCCGGGCGCCCCTGGCATGAAGCTGTGATCTATGAGTTGCACGTCGGCGCCCTCGGTGGTTTCCAAGGCGTCGAACAGCACCTGGCGCGCCTGGCTGGATTAGGGGTAACCGCCATCGAACTGATGCCGCTGTCGCAGTTTCCCGGTGACCGTAACTGGGGCTACGACGGCGTCCTGCCCTACGCTCCCCAGGCCTCCTACGGCACGCCGGAACAGCTCAAGCACTTGATCGACAGCGCCCACGGCCACGGGCTGGCGGTGATTGTGGACGTGGTCTACAACCATTTCGGCCCCGACGGCAATTATCTGCACCGTTACGCAAAAGGTTTTTTCCGCGAAGACAAGCACACCCCCTGGGGCGCGGCAATTGACTTCCGGCGCCGCGAGGTGCGGGACTTCTTTATCGACAATGCGCTGATGTGGTTGCTGGAATACCGTTTCGACGGCCTGCGCCTGGACGCCGTACATGCGATCGAAGATCCGGATTTTCTCCAGGAACTGGCCGCCAGGGTGCGCGAACAGGTAGATCCGGTTCGGCATGTCTGGTTGACCGTGGAGAACGAACACAACCAGGCCGGCCTGCTGGAGCACGGCTATGACGCCCAGTGGAACGATGACGGGCACAACGCCCTGCACGTGCTGCTGACCGGCGAAACCGACGCCTATTATGCTGACTATGCCCAAGAGCCGACGGAACAATTGGCACGCTGCCTCAGCCAGGGCTTTGTCTTCCAGGGCCATATCAACCGCCACGGCGAGCCCCGGGGCGAACCCAGCGGACACCTGCCCCCCAGCGCCTTCGTGCTGTTTCTGCAGAATCACGACCAGATCGGCAACCGGGCTCTGGGTGAACGCCTGCACCAACTGGCCCCGCCTCAGGCCCTGCAAGCGGCGACGGTCTTGTTGCTGTTGTCGCCGATGATTCCGCTTCTGTTCATGGGCGATGAAGTAGCCGCCCGGCAACCCTTCCTGTTTTTCACCAGCCATCACGGCGAGCTGGCGGAGCTGGTTCGTGAAGGTCGGCGCAACGAGTTCAAGGCGTTCAGTGCCTTTGCCGATCCCGAAAAGCGTGAACGCATCCCGGACCCTAACGCGGCTGATACCTTCGAGGTGTCGAGGCCTGAGCTGGAGGCGCAGCACGCTGAGCAACTAGCCAGTGAAACACTCTATCGACAACTGCTGAAAATCCGCCGTGAAGCGATCGTCCCGCGCTTGCCCGGAGCCCAGGCCTTGGACGCCGAAGTGCTGGGCCATGGCGCAGTCAGCGCACGCTGGCGCATGGGCGACGGCAGCGTGTTGCGCATTGACCTGAACCTCAGCGATCAGCCGGTCAAGCATACCGCTCAAGAAGAGGCCGAGATTCTTTTCGAACATCCGCAGCACGCCATGGGTCTGTTGCAGCAAGGGGCCCTGGCGCCCTACAGCGCGCTGGTCAGTCTGACGCACGCGGCAAACTTGCCCAACATCACTGGAGAGCGCCTATGAGCGATGCGCAACTGGAAATTCTCGCCGGCCGAGCGGGCCTGGCGGTGGACTGGATCGACGCCAACGGCCGGGCGCAGAAAGTCTCGCCCGCCGTCTTGCGTTCAGTCCTCATCGGTCTGGGCCATCCAGCCGGGACCGCCCAGGAAATCGACGCCAGTCTGCTGCAATTGCAGCAGGACCAACAGAATCATCAATTGCCACCGCTGATCACCGCCGATGTCGGCGCCAGCGTGGATCTGAGCCGCTACTTCGAAGCCGCCACGCCCTGCGAAATCCAGCTCGAGGATGGTGCCACACTGAACCTGAAACTCGACGCCGACGCCAGGTTGCCGGGGATGGTCCCGGTGGGTTACCAGCACGTCAGCATCCAGGACCAGCATTTCACCCTGGCGGTCGCGCCAGCACATTGCTATAGCGTGGCCGATGCGGTGGATAATCCGACGCCCCGCGCCTGGGGCCTGAGCGCGCAGTTATATGCGCTGCGCCGCCCCGGCGACGGAGGTTTCGGTGACACCCAGGCCCTGGAGGAGTTGGTACGGGTCGCCGGCGAGCGCGGTGCCGACGCCCTGGCGATCAGCCCGATGCACGCGATGTTCAGCAGCGACACCGGCCGTTACAGCCCCTATTCACCGTCCAGCCGGCTCTTCCTCAACAGTCTCTATGCCGCGCCGGGCACCGTTCTCGGCGAACGCGCGCTGCGCGCGGCCATTGACGCCACTGGTTTGACCAACCAACTGCGCAATCTGGAAGAACAACCGCTGGTGGATTGGCCCGTGGCGGCCCAGGCCAAGCAGAAAGTCCTGCGCGCCCTGTACGACGGCTTCAGCCAGGGCGAGCATCCATTGCATGAGGATTTCAGCAGTTTCCGCCACAGCAGCGGCGAACCCCTGGAGAATCATTGCCGCTTCGAAGCCCTGCAGGCCGAACGTGCGGCTCGGGGAGAGAGCCTGGACTGGCGCCATTGGCCCGAAGAATGGCGCAACCCGCGTAGTTCGACGCTGGCGCATTTTGCCGAGGAGAACGCCGACGAAATCGGCTTCTACGCGTTTTGCCAGTGGCTGATTACCCGGTGCCTGGAGCGCGTCCAGAGCGCGGCTAAATCCAGCGGCATGGGCATTGGCCTGATCGCTGACCTGGCAGTAGGCGCCGATGGTGGAGGCAGCCAGGCCTGGAGTCGGCAGGATGAACTGCTCGCCTCGTTGACCGTGGGCGCACCGCCGGACATCCTCAACCGCTCCGGCCAAGGCTGGGGCATCTCGGCATTCTCGCCAGAGGGGTTGGTACGCAATGGTTTTCGCGCGTTCATTGAGATGCTACGGGCCAACTTCGCCCACGCCGGCGGCTTGCGCATCGATCATGTGATGGGCTTGCAGCGCCTGTGGGTGATCCCCAACGACGCCCCGCCCAGCGATGGCGCCTACCTTTATTATCCGGTGGACGACCTGCTGCGTCTGCTGGCCCTTGAATCCCATCGCCATCAAGCCATCGTCCTGGGCGAAGACCTCGGCACCGTGCCCGAGGGGCTTCGCGAGAAGCTCAGCGCCCGGTCGATCCTGGGCATGCGCGTGCTGTTGTTCGAACAGGACAACACCCACTTCAAACCCATCCTCGACTGGCCGGACAATGCCCTGGCCACGACCAGTACCCATGACTTGCCGACCCTCAATGGCTGGTGGCACGGTCATGATATCGACTGGAACGCCCGGTTGGACCTGATCGACTCCCACACCGAGATGGACTGGCGCAAACACCGCGAGCGTGAACGCGAAGGCCTGAGCAATGTGTTGAATCAGGACCCGCAGAACTTTCGTGAAGAACACCTGGATACCGACGAGATCCTCGACGCCAGTGTGCGTTTTCTCGGCCATACCCGTGCGCCGCTGGTGTTGCTGCCGCTCGAAGACGCCCTGGGCATCGACGAGCAGGCCAATCTGCCTGGCACCACCGATACCCACCCCAACTGGCGGCGTCGCCTGGCGTGTGACAGCCAGGTGCTGCTGGATGACCCGGGCGCCGCCCGGCGTCTGGAAATCCTCGCCTGTGCAAGGCTTCAGGCGAACGAGCGTGACCGATGAATCAGACGTTGATCCAACCATTGCGGGCGACCCTTCGCCTGCAATTTCATAAAGGCTTCACCTTGGACGATGCCATCCCCCAGGTGCCGTACTTCGCATCGTTGGGCATCAGCCATATTTACGCCTCGCCACTGCTCAAAGCCCGCGCCGGCTCCATGCATGGCTACGATGTGGTCGATCCGACCCAGGTGAACCCGGAACTGGGCGGCGAAGCGGCGCTTCGACGCCTGGTCGCCAGCCTGCGTGAGCACCGGATGGGGTTGATTCTCGATGTCGTGTCCAACCACATGGCCGTCGGCGGCAATGACAATCCCTGGTGGCAGGACCTGCTGGAATGGGGACGTTTGAGCCCCTTCGGCGAGTTTTTCGATATCCAGTGGCATTCTCCCGACCCCTTGATGGAGGGCCAACTGTTGCTGCCGTTTTTAGGCAGCGACTACGGAGTGGCCTTGCAGGAAGGCACCCTGAAGTTACGCTTCGATGCCACACAAGGCAGCTTCCTGGCCGAGCATTACGAGCATCACTTCCCTATCTGCCCCATGCAGTACGGCGAATTACTCAAACCTGCCGAAACGCTGCCATCCGAACAGGCCGAATCCCTCAAGGCGTTGGCCGAGCGTTTTACCACGCTGAACTACCAGACCGACGCCCATACCCTGGCCCGACCGCTGCAGCAGCAATTGCAAGAGCTGGCCAGCCAGCCAGGTATCCAGGCCACCATCGAAGAGAACTTGCGCGCCTACGACTCCCGGCAACCCGAGGGGTTCGAGCGTCTGCATCAATTGCTGGAGCGCCAGAGCTACCGGCTCGCCAGTTGGCGCACGGCGGCGGACGACATCAACTGGCGGCGCTTTTTCGACGTCAATGAGCTGGGTGGCCTGCGGGTCGAGCGCCCCGCGGTGTTCGAAGCCACCCACGCCAAAATTTTCGAATTGATATCCGAAGGATTGGTGGACGGCTTGCGGATCGACCACATCGACGGTCTTGCCGATCCTCGCGGCTACTGCCGCAAATTGCGCAGGCGTCTTGATTCGCTCTCGCCCTCGCGGCACCTGCCCATTTTCATTGAGAAAATCCTCGGCGATGGCGAGAGCCTGCGTCGGGACTGGAACATCGACGGCAGTACCGGTTACGAGTTCATGAACCAGATCTCGTTGCTGCAGCATGACCCGGCCGGTGCCGAACCCCTTGCCGAGTTCTGGAGTCGCCACAGCGAGCGACCGGCGCACTTCATCGAAGAAGCGCGTCTGGCCCGTCAACAGATTCTCAATGGTTCCCTGGCCGGAGACTTCGAAAGCGTCGCCCAGGCCCTGTTGCAAGTCGCGCGGGACGACGTGATGACCCGTGACCTGACCCTCGGCGCCATTCGCCGCGCGTTGCAGGAACTGATCGTGCACTTCCCGGTGTACCGCACCTACATCAACCCGCTCGGCCGCTCCAACGAAGACGATGTGTTTTTTCGTCAGGCCCTGGAAGACGCCCGACAGACCCTCAGCGAAGCCGACTGGCCGGTGCTCGACTACCTGGCCGACTGGCTCGGCGGGATGCCCTGGCGGGATCGCCCACGGGGTGGTCAGCGCAAACGGCTGCGCCATGCTTGCGTGCGCTTCCAGCAACTGACCTCGCCAGCCGCCGCCAAGGCCGTGGAAGACACGGCGCTTTATCGTTCGGCAGTACTGCTGTCGCGCAATGACGTGGGCTACAACACCGAACGGTTCAGCGCCCCGCCGCAAGCGTTTCATGACGCCTGCCTCGAACGGCTGGAGCATTTCCCTGACAACCTGATGACCACCGCCACCCATGACCATAAGCGCGGCGAAGACACCAGGGCGCGGCTGGCGGTCATCAGCGAACGAGCTGATTGGTACATGGCGTGCGTGGACCAGTGGCGCATTCTTGCGCCATCGCTGCACAGCGACCCCGCCGCTCCTTCAGCCGGTGATGAACTAATTCTGTACCAGGCGCTACTGGGAAGTTGGCCGCTAGACCTGGATGTGCACGACCACACGGCACTGGCCGACTACAACGAGCGCATGTGGCAATGGCAACGCAAGGCTTTGCGCGAAGCCAAGTTGCAAAGCAGTTGGTCGGCCGTCAACGACGCTTATGAGCAGGCGACCCAACTGTTCCTGGAGCGGCTGTTGCTCGGTGATGAGGGGCTGCCTCTGCGCAACGCCCTCGCCGAAGCGGTCCAGGTCATCGCCCCGGCGGGCGCCCTCAACAGTTTGGCGCAAACCTTGCTGCGCATGACTGTGCCTGGTGTACCGGACCTGTACCAGGGTAATGAGTTCTGGGATTTCAGCCTGGTGGATCCGGACAACCGCCGCCCGGTGGATTTCCTGGCGCGCCGCGAGGCAATGCAAACACCAGGCACCCCAGCGCAACTGGTAAGCACTTGGCGCGATGGCAGGGTCAAGCAAGCGTTGATCGCCAGGACACTGGCCGTACGCACCGAACACTTGCAGCTGTTCCAGCAAGGCCGCTATCAGCCATTGCAAGTGGTTGGCGCGCAGGCCGAACGGGTCCTGGCCTTTATGCGTGAGCATGAGCAACAACGGGCAATCATAGTGGTACCGATCCATGCAGCTCGCCTGCTGGAAAACGGTGCCGTGCCGCTGGTGGCTGCATCGGACTGGGGCGACACCCGCGTATCACTACCGTTTGCCCGTGGGGATGAAAAACTGAAGGGACTTTTTTCCAGCGCGGCAGTCACACCCCAAAGGGAGCTGATGGTCAGCGACGCGCTGGGGGATTTCCCGGTCAATGTCTTTATCCAATCTTGAGTTCAGTCAGGAGCACTGCGATGAGTACCGACGATAAACGCATTCGTGAATTCGCCTATCAGATCTGGGAATCCGAGGGTAAGCCTGCCGGGCAGGAAAAACGCCACTGGGAGATGGCTCGCAAACTTGCCGAGGCCGAAGCCCTGGCACCGAGCAAACCCGCCAAGGCCGCCGGTAAACCAGCGGCGAGCAAGCCTGCCGCGACCAAGAGCACCGCAGCCAAGCCTGCCACGAAAAGCACTACGCCCAAGGCCAAGCCTGCAGCCAAACCTGCCGCTGTCAGCACCGCGGCGGAAAAACCTGTGGAGAAAAAGCCACGAGCGCCGCGCAAGCCGCCGGCTAACTGATCCATACCTGACATCCGCCTCAAGGGCATGCGCCCCCGTGCTGACAAGGGCGCGTGCTGACGCCACACCAGGCCGACGCCTGGATGCGCGGTGTCCATCAATGGTGCCGCTAGGCGGCACAGCGGGAGCAAGCTGCCTCGCCACAGTGAAAAGAATAGATTTTAAGTGAACAGCATTGCCGTATCTGTCTGTCTTTTGCAGGAGCAACTATGACCCATCCAAAAAACACTACGCCGCCGCCCGTTATCGAGGCTTCGCGGATTCGTGAAGGGCTGCCTTTCCCGCTGGGTGCGACGTGGGATGGCCTGGGGGTCAATTTCGCGCTGTTCTCAGCGAACGCCACCAAGGTTGAACTGTGCATTTTCGATGATACCGGCGAAGTCGAGCTCGAGCGTATCGAGCTGCCGGAGTACACCGACGAGATTTACCACGGCTATCTGCCTGACGCCCATCCGGGGATGATCTATGGCTACCGGGTCTATGGCGCTTACGACCCGGAGAATGGCCACCGCTTCAACCCCAACAAACTGCTGATCGACCCCTACGCCAAGCAATTGGTCGGCGAGCTGAAGTGGTCCGAGGCACTGTTTGGCTACACCATCGGCCACCCGGACGGCGACCTGAGTTTCGATGAACGCGACAGCGCGCCCTTCGTACCCAAATGCAAAGTCATCGACCCGGCCCACACCTGGGGCAACGACCAGCGTGTCAGTGTGCCGTGGGACAAGACCATCCTGTATGAAACCCATGTTCGCGGTATCAGCATGCGTCACCCCTCGGTACCGGAAAACCTGCGAGGCACCTTCGCCGGATTGATGGTGGACGATGTGCTCGAGCACATCCGCAAGCTGGGTGTTTCATCGGTGGAGCTGCTGCCCGTCCACGCGTTCGTCAATGACCAGCACCTGCTGCACAAGGGCATGACCAACTACTGGGGCTACAACAGCATTGCCTTCTTCGCCCCGGACCCGCGTTACCTGGCCAGCGGCAAAATCGCCGAATTCAAGGAGATGGTTGCGCACCTGCACGAGGCCAACCTGGAAGTCATCCTCGACGTGGTCTACAACCACACCGCTGAAGGCAACGAGCAAGGCCCTACCCTGTCCATGCGCGGCATCGACAATGCCTCGTACTACCGGCTGATGCCGGATGACAAACGCTACTACATCAACGATTCCGGCACCGGCAACACCCTGGACCTGAGTCACCCGTGCGTGCTGCAGATGGTCACCGACTCCCTGCGCTACTGGGCCACGGAAATGCACGTCGACGGCTTCCGTTTCGACCTGGCGACTATTCTGGGTCGATACCACGATGGCTTCGACGAGCGCCACAGTTTCCTCGTCGCCTGTCGCCAGGACCCAGTGTTGCGCCAGGTGAAAATGATCGCCGAGCCGTGGGATTGCGGCCCTGGTGGTTATCAGGTGGGTGGGTTCCCGCCAGGCTGGGTGGAGTGGAACGACAAATTCCGCGACACGGTGCGCGCATTCTGGAAAGGCGACGACGGCCAACTCGCCGACTTTGCCAGCCGCATGACGGCCTCCGGCGAGATGTTCAACCAGCGCGGTCGTCGTCCATACGCCTCGGTGAACTTCGTAACCGCCCATGACGGTTTTACCCTGCACGACCTAGTGTCGTACAACGACAAACACAATGAAGCCAACGACGAAAACAATCAGGACGGCAGCAACAACAACCTGTCCTGGAACCATGGCGTCGAAGGCCCGACAGACGATCCTGAGATCAATGAACTGCGTCAGCGGCAGATGCGCAACTTCTTTGCGACCTTGCTGCTGGCCCAGGGCACGCCGATGATCGTCGCTGGCGATGAGTTCGCTCGGACCCAGCACGGCAACAACAATGCCTATTGCCAGGACAGCGAAATCGGCTGGGTCAATTGGGACCTCAGTGAGGATGGCGAGGCGCTGCTCAAGTTCGTCAAGCGCCTGATCAAACTGCGCCTGACCTACCCGATCCTGCGGCGCGGGCGGTTCCTGGTGGGCAATTACAACGAAGACCTGGGCGTCAAGGATGTCACCTGGCTGGCCCCCGATGGCAGCGAGATGACCACCGAGCAATGGCACGACGGCCACGGTCGGTGCCTGGGCATGCTGATGGACGGGCGCGCCCAGGAAACCGGTATTCGTCGCAAGGGTGGCAACGCGACCCTGCTTCTGGTGGTCAATGCCCATCACGACATCGTCAACTTCCGCCTGCCGGAAGTGCCCGAAGGCAGTTTCTGGACATGCATGGTCGACACTAACCAGCCGAAGGTGCGTGGCCAGGAGCGTTTCGATTTTGACTACGAATACTCCGTCACCGGCCGCTCGCTGTTGTTGTTCGAGTTGCAACGTGAGGAGGAGGAATAAACCTTCGATAAACGGGTGAAAAAACACAACCGCAGGGACGCGGTTTGTTCACCCGCTCAAGTCCCCGCGCAGAAAAACAGCATTCGCAACAACATGGGGCGCGACGAATCGCCCAACATGATCAATACTTGGCGAGCGGTAGATTCCAGGATCGGAACATCGCCGCTCGCAGTCAGGCCCTGGTGGGCACCACCGGGCAATCGGTCCGGTGCATGGCTGAAAGATTGAATACAAACAGGGACGTCTCTCATGAAACTCGCTTCTCGCTTGCCAGGTCGACAGCATCCGCAAATATGGAACAGCGCCCCCCAGCTGGCCGACATTCCCATCATCAGTACCCAGACCCTCATTCCCGCTGGCGCACGCGCCGTCATCCTTGCTCCGCATCCGGGTGATGAGGTCGGTGCCTGTGGCGGTCTGCTCCAGTTGCTGAGCAATCTGGGTCATCCCATCTTGCTGATCTCGGTCACCGACGGCAGCATCAGCCATCCCGGCTCACCACTGTGGACCGATGAGCGCCAGCATGCCTACCGCCCCCATCCCCAGGAAAGCGTGGACGCCCTGCATCGCCTGGGGGTACCGGCCCGTGGCATGCAGTGGGTGCGCGGTGGTTTCCCGGAAAAAACCCTCGCCGACCATGAGGCTCAACTGAGCGCTTTCATCGCTCGGTACTTGAAGCCGGGCGACGTTGTGTTCAGTACCTGGCGCAAGGATGGTGACAGCGACCATGATGCCGTTGGCCGCGCCGGGGCCCTGGCCGCCGAAAGCATCGAGGCAGTGTTCATTGAGCTGCCGGTGTGGGCCTGGCACTGGCCGGTCCGTGAGCAAAACAAGATCCCTTGGCACCGGGCCCGCAAGCTGCGCCTGGATATCTGGACCACCGCCCGCAAACGGCACGCCATGCATGCCTACGCCAGCCAGCTCAACGGCGAGCCCGCCAGCGGCATCGCACCGTTGGTGCCACGGGTCATTCTTGATCGCATGGGGTTGCCCTATGAAATTGTGTTCATCTGACCACCGCCAATCCAGTGTGAGGGATGTCACAAAAGCGATGCCCCCTACCCTGTGGGAGCGAGCCTGCTCACGATAACGGTGGCTCAGCGGGTGACGTGATTGACCTGGCAACGGGGAAAAATCCGGAACTGCGGCAGCCACCATAAGTCGCATGAACAGGTACGTCTGATTCAGGAGTGAACGTGACTGGCGATCCCAACCGGCAAGCCGCCGAATCAACGCCTTTGGACACGCCCGCAGCGGTCCATCGGCTACGGGTTCTGACGGTCAATACCCACAAGGGTTTTACCGCCCTCAACCGTCGTTTCATCCTGCCCGAGCTGCGTGAAGCGGTACGCAGCACCGGTGCCGACCTGGTGTTCCTGCAGGAAGTGCTGGGGGAACACGACCGCCACGCTTCGCGCTACGAGAACTGGCCGCCAATGTCCCAGTACGAGTTCCTCGCCGACAGCATGTGGAGCGATTTTGCCTACGGTCGTAACGCGGTGTATCCCGATGGCCATCATGGCAATGCCTTGCTGTCCAAATACCCGATCCGCGAGTTTCGTAACCTCGACGTTTCCATCACCGGTCCCGAGCGGCGCGGACTGCTGCATTGCGTGCTGGACGTACCCGGTCATGCCGAGGTCCACGGAATCTGCGTGCACCTGAGCCTTCTGGAAAGCCATCGCCAGTTGCAGCTCAAATTGCTCTGCCAATTGCTGGATTCGTTGCCCGAAGACGCCCCGGTGATCATCGCCGGTGATTTCAACGATTGGCAGTTGCGCGGCAATACCGCCCTCGCTCGTCGCCAATACCTGCACGAAGCCTTCGAGCACCACCACGGTCGTCCGGCGAGGACCTACCCGGCGCGTTTCCCCCTGCTGCGTCTGGACCGCATTTACCTGCGCAACGCCACCAGCCATGCCCCGCAAATCCTGGGCAGCAAACCCTGGACACACCTGAGCGATCACCTGCCGCTTTGCGTGGAAGTGCATTTGTGAGGCCAAACACTGCGCGACACCCGGCGTACGAATCAAATGGTGAGTCGATGAACCAGAGGGGTTGAAACGGTTGATTGACGTCAATTCACCGATCTAGATAACCGAAAAAAATCAGTTATTTATTGGCGCTGATTTCAGTTTGCCATTCATCGTTCATTTTCTTGACGCGACGGCACCGGTCTTCTTGACTACAACGTACTACCCCCGGAAATACAGTCAGGGGCAAGCCTCGGAACCCCGCTACAGCGGACGGCCCGAGGTTTGCCTCAATCCATTCGGTCGCCCCTCGTTCGGGGTAGGAGAGACGCCATAAGCGAGAAACGCATGCGATTGCAAGGCAGGCCCCCATGAAAACTTCCCTCCGTCCACAAGAGATCACTACCACTTTCTACACAATCTCGACTTCGTTGTTACTGTGTTCGTCCATGGAGGTATGGGCCTGGCCCGCCGAGCAGACGTCGCAACCCTGGTATGACCGAACACAGTCCGACAGCCAGGGCGCCGCCTCCACTGACACTGACCCCACCTCCAGCAAGAGTCCCGCCCTCTTCACCTTGCGAAACGACAGCGGCCATACCCAACGCGTGGGCCTGATCAGTGGACAGAACCAGGTCATCACCCGCGTCAATGGCACGCTGGTGACTCCGGCCATGGCCGAGCCCGGCAAAGAAGCACTGAACCTGCAAGGCACCCATCTGGGCGCGTACTGGAGCCTGACCGGTCCGGCAGGCTGGCATGTGGATCTGAGTGCCAGCGGCGGGCGCGTCAACGGTTACAGCCGCACCGAGCAAGGCCAGCGTCAGGCCGCTGAAGGCAATGCCGTCACGTTGTCGGTCGAAGGCGGTTTTCCCATCGGTATCAGCGACCATTGGGTGGTTGAACCCCAGGCGCAACTGATCAACCAGCGCATCACCCTTGACAACCCCAATGCCGAGAACGGCTCCGGCAACGAACTGAGCACCTGGAGCGGGCGCGTCGGGGCACGCCTCAAAGGGACGTATCAGGTCAACGGCCTGGGCGTGGAACCCTACGTGCGCACCAACCTTTGGCACACGGTCCAGAGTGCCGACACCTTGACCCTGGACAAAGTCGACAAGATCAGCAGCAGCCGCAAATCTTCCACCGTCGAGGTAGGGCTGGGGTTGGTGGCGCGGGTTACACCGGTGGTGAGCCTCTACATCAGCGCTGACTACAGCAGCGACGTCGACGACAACGACCTCAACGGGCTGATCGGCAGCCTGGGGGTACGGATGCGTTGGTAAACCAGCGCTTCAGGGCGGGTCGCAGCCATGTGTTGGCGACTCGCCATGCCAACCGACAATGAGTCCAGCCTGCCCGCCTCCACACCTGCCTGACGCCGATAAAATCCTGTCCCTCGCCCCCCGGCACTTAAAACGCACCGCCATTTGGGCGTATAACCCTAAAAGCGATTTACGCCTGAAAGCCGTCAGCCCATGGCTCATTTCATTGATGGAGTAACGACATGACCCAAGCCAACCTCTTCGCCAACCTGTTTCCCAGCGCTGCCGATATTCCGCAGGCCTACCGCCTCGAGGGACAGATCGAGCAGCGCGAATACCTGATCGATGGCGTGCTGCAAACCTGGCAAGGGCCGCTGGCAGTTGTTCGCAGCCCGGTGTACCTGGCAGGCCCGCAGGGGGACGAACAAGTGATACTGGGCAGCACGCCGCTGCTGGATGCACAGACCGCGCTCACCGCCCTGGACGCGGCCGTCCGCGCGTATGACCGCGGCCAGGGCCAGTGGCCAACGATGCGCGTTGCAGAACGCATCCGCCATGTGGAGGCGTTCCTGGCGCGCATGCGCGAACAACGCGAGGCGGTGGTCAAGTTGCTGATGTGGGAAATCGGCAAGAACCTCAAGGACTCCCAAAAAGAATTCGACCGCACCTGCGATTACATCGTTGACACCATCAACGCCCTCAAGGAACTGGACCGCCGCTCCAGCCGTTTCGAGCTGGAACAGGATACGCTCGGGCAGATCCGCCGCGTGCCGCTGGGCGTGGCCTTGTGCATGGGCCCCTACAACTATCCGCTGAACGAAACCTTCACCACGTTGATTCCGGCATTGATCATGGGCAATACCGTGGTGTTCAAGCCGGCCAAGCTCGGCGTACTGCTGGTGCGGCCGCTGCTGGAAGCATTTCGCGACAGCTTCCCGGCCGGTGTGATCAATGTGATCTACGGCAGTGGCCGGGAAACCGTCAGCGCGCTGATGGCCAGCGGCAAGATCGACATCTTTGCCTTCATCGGCACCAACAAGGCTGCAAGCGATCTGAAAAAACTCCATCCGCGCCCGCACCGTTTGCGTGCCGCCCTGGGCCTGGACGCAAAGAACCCGGGCCTGGTGCTGCCGGATGTGGATCTGGACAACGCCGTCAGCGAGGCGCTGACCGGCTCGCTGTCTTTCAATGGCCAGCGCTGCACCGCATTGAAGATCCTGTTTGTCCACGAAGACCTGGCACCGGCATTCATCGAGAAGTTCAACGCCGGGCTGGCTGCCCTGAAACCTGGCATGCCGTGGGAAGATGGCGTGGCACTGACACCGCTGCCCGAAGCGGGCAAGGTCGATTATCTGCAGGCGCTGGTGGCCGATGCCGCCGCCAAAGGTGCGCAGGTGACGAATGAACACGGTGGCGAATCCCGCGGTTCGTTCTTCTATCCGGCCGTGCTCTATCCGGTGAACACTGCAATGCGGGTCTACCACGAAGAACAGTTCGGCCCGGTCGTCCCCATCGTGCCGTACCGCGACCTCAATACCGTGGTCGATTACGTGCTCGAGTCCGATTTCGGCCAACAGTTGAGCATCTTCGGCAACAACCCGGCCGAAGTCGGCAAACTGGTGGACATCTTCGCCAACCAGGTCGGACGCATCAACATCAACGCCCAATGTCAGCGTGGCCCGGACACGTTCCCATTCAACGGCCGGAAAAACTCGGCCGAGGGCACGTTGTCGGTCCACGATGCGCTGCGCACCTTTTCGATCCGCACGTTGGTGGCGACCAAGTTCCAGGACAGCAACAAGGCGCTGATCAGCGACATCATCCGCGGGCGGGACTCTAACTTCCTAACCACCGACTACATCTTCTGACCCGCGCCGAACGATGGGTTATGGCAGGGCTGGACGGCGCACCTTGATGCCCCAGCCCTGCTGCATGCCGGCTGCCGCCAGCAGGATCGCTACCACACCCAGCCACTGCAGCAACTCGAGGCGATGACCGAAGGCGAACCAGTCGACGAAAATCGCCGCGATCGGATAGATGAACGACAACGCGCCGGTCACTGCGGTGGGTAGCCGTTGAATCGCGCTGTATAACAACACGTACATCACGCCGGTATGAACCATGCCCAGGGTTACCAGGCTAGCCCAGGCCTCGGGCTGCTGCGGCAACGCTGAAAAGTTCGCCCAGGGTGCCAACAGCAACACACCGGTGCTGACCTGAATCAGCGCGATCAAGTGCGGCGGTGTCCCGGTCAGATGCTTGATGATCAACGCCGCAATGGCGTACAGCAAGGCAGCGCCCAACGCCAGGGCGATACCCGTCAGATAGTCGCCGCCACCCTGCCCTTGCTCACCGTGGGCGCTGACGATGGCCAACATGCCGAGAAACGACACCGCCAGCCAGAACAGCTTTTGGGCGGTGATTTTTTCCCCCAGCAACAACGCCGCCAATCCCACCAGCATGAACGGCTGAACGTTGTACACCGCCGTACCGATGGCAATCGACGCGCGGGAGTACGAAGCAAACAGCAGCACCCAGTTGCCCACGATCGCCACGCCACTGAGCACCGCCAGCAAGAAGGTGGTACGCGTCAGGAGACCCGGACGCAAGAATCCGAAACCGGCGCAAATCAGCAGCAAGGTCGCAGCACCGAACACGCAGCGCCAGAACACCACGTCCAGCACCGGCACACCGGAAACCAGCACGAACCAGCCGATGGTTCCGGAAATCAACATGGCGGCGGTCATTTCCAGCGAACCGCGACGTAAGGTCTTGTCCATCTTCAGGCTCCTTCAGCAAGTGGGCACAGTATGCCGAGCCAAAGGGGCGCTCCTCCATGGCACGAGAAAGGCTAAACTGGCTTTCGACCTTTTTTATCAAGGCAACTTCGAGCATTGGCCTAACGGAGTGAAAAATGACTGACGACATCGACCAGATCCTCATCAGCGCGCTGATGGAAGACTCCAGGCGTTCCCTCAAGGCCCTGGCAAACGTGAGCGGCCTGTCTTCCCCCAGCGTCGCCGAGCGCCTTCGAAGGCTCGAAGAGCGTGGCGTGCTCAGGGCGTACACCGTTGAAGTGGACCCCAAGTGCTTCGGCTACCAGCTCCAGGCGATTGTGCGTATTCGCCCGTTACCGGGGCAGTTGCAGGAAGTGGAACGGCAGATCCAGGCCATCGCTGAATTTACCGAATGTGACAAGGTCACCGGCGATGACTGCTTCATCGCTCGGCTGCATGTGCGTTCGATGGAGCAACTGGACACGTTGCTGGACAAGCTCAATGTTCTGGCAGAAACCAACACCGCCATCGTCAAGAAGACTCCGGTCAAGCGGCGACTGCCACCCATGGCATGAACCTGACCCGGCCTCGGTGTCATCCGAGGCCGGGATTTATGTTACTCGAGGTCTTCCAGCTCAGGACTGCGCTGCACTTTTTGCACCTCATCCTGAGGCGCATTGCTTGCTTTCATCAATTTTAGCGGCACGATTTTTTCACAAGCATTCTTGCCATCGGCATAGACGCCACTGTGGTTACATTTCCAGTCATAGAAGTTGGCCAAGGCCGCGGACAATTGCAGGCTGTAGTCCGTGCTTTGGGTGCCCGGCGTAAAGGGTTGGCCGGCGGGGATGTTCTGGAACCATTTCATCCACTCTTCAGTACCCGGCACTGGTGGGTTGGCCTGGAAAGTCGGGTTCATGATCGCCAGCTGCTGGTATTCAGCGGTCATGTGACAGCTCAGGCATGAAGCCTGCGGGTTGTCCACCGGCCCATTGAGGCGTCCGTTCCAACCCAGGTGGGTCGGCGGCAGTTCTTTGGTATTGGCATTGATTGCGGTCTGCTTCAACGCAGGGTTGATTTTGGTTTCTGTCGGGGTCGGATTGGTGAACTCGCTGCTGGTCACTTCAGGGTCGTTACCCCACATGATTCCGACAGGCACCAGGTTTTCCCAGTCGCCTTTGCTTTTATCGATGCCATTGTACTGAAAGGTCCCGAAGAGCCATCCGGTCTCGCTGACACGCGAGTCACGCACGGCAATGTCCATCTGGATCAATGCGACTTTTTTCACGACGCGATCAGTGGATGTAAACGTGACGGCGGTGTAGGCATCCAGCAGCAAGGGATTGGCCAACGACGGCACCGAATTGACATCGATGTCGGCATACAACGCCTTACACACCACGGTGCCGTTGGGGAAGCTCTTGGGCTTTGAAGTGAAGCTCGGGTCAGGGTTCTGCGGATCTTTCCAGACCTGGCCGATGGTAAAGGCACCGATATCGTTATAGATCCCCACCGCATAAGTCTGACCGGACTCCAACTGTGTGTGAGCGAGCTGTTTAGGCTGAATCGGCGCCTCTCGAGTCAGCCCGTGGATGCCTTCACGCCCGCTCGGCCCGTAATGCTGCCAGGGCATGTGGTACCACTGGCGGACGGTGTTTTTCTGCACATTCCAGTTGGTCTCGGCGTTGCCCTCCAGACAGTATTGCTTGACGCCCTCCATATAGGCTCGCCAGGTTTCAAAATCATTGCTGCGTGTTGTTGGCAGAATCTTGAAGAACGCTGGCATCGACGCGGCGCCAGGGGCAGTGGTGGGATAGTTCTGGCTGAGCTGGAACGCAGGGCCGGAATATTCACTCTTGGGAGGGGCGAAGCCGAAATCAGGGAAGGTGCCGGCATTGGCCATGGACGACCCGCCGGCCAAGGTCATGAGTACAAGGATCTTTGCGTGGGACTTAATCATCGGTATCTCCTTATAGGGGCAACGCCTGCCAAATCATCGATCTCCTGATTGATGCGCAGGGCTTCCTTTGTTATTGGGCCAGGGCGCGTTGCCCCCGCCGGCTCACGGTTAACGCTCAGTGACGTGCGTACACCTCCTTGGCGCCTGAAAAACGGGCGCAATCAGACCTGGCTCGGATAGCCGAATGCGAACGATATTGGGGGGGAACGTGGCGAAGATTTCGCGCGGTGGTTGACCGGTTTACCTCATGCCGCCCCTGGCAATGCAATCCCTTGTCATAGTTGTAGATCAATTATTCAAAGGCGCCATCATGATTCGGCTTTTTTGCGGGCAATTGGCCATAACGAAAAATCGAGGACGAAAAAAAGCCCGCCGAAGCGGGCTTTCCATATCACGCATGCAATCAGTCGTCGCGACCCATCAGGCCGAACAGCTGCAACAGGCTGACGAACAGGTTGTAGATCGATACATACAGGCTGATGGTCGCCATGATGTAGTTGCGCTCGCCGCCGTGGATGATGGCGCTGGTCTGATACAGGATGCAGACCGACGAGAACAGCACGAAGCCGGCGCTGATTGCCAGTTGCAGGCCGCTGATCTGGAAGAAGAAGCTGGCAACTACCGCACCGAGCAACACGAAGAAGCCTGCGGTGATGAAACCGCTCAGGAAGCTCATGTCCTTGCGGGAGATCAGCACGTAGGCCGACAGACCACCGAACACCAGCGCGGTCATGGCGAATGCCGAGCTGACCACTTCGGCGCCACCCTGCATTCCCAGGTAACGGTTGAGGATCGGGCCGAGCAGAAAGCCCATGAAGCCGGTCAGGGCGAAGGCCGAAACCAGGCCCCAGGCCGAATCGCGGAGCTTGTTGGTGAGGAAGAAAAGGCCGTAGAAACCGATCAGCACCACGAAGATGTTCGGGTAGCCGACGCGCATCTGTTGTGCAACGAAGGCCATCACACCGCTGAAAGCGAGCGTGAGTGCCAGCAGGCCATAAGTGTTGCGCAGGACGCGGCTAACCTCTAGCTGCTCAGCCTGCACGCTGTTGTTCACTGCGTAATCCTGTTCGCGCATGGCGACACTCCTCCGGTTTTGAAACATTCAGTGGCAAGGATGATAACAGACGCTCTGTAACAAGCTACGTAGAGAGTTTGACAGTGTGTTTCATTCGGGTATTATGGCGCCCGCAACGCAATACGGAGGTGTGGCCGAGTGGTTTAAGGCAACGGTCTTGAAAACCGTCGACTGTAACAGGTCCATGAGTTCGAATCCCATCGCCTCCGCCATCTTTATACGACAAAGCCCTGATTAATCAGGGCTTTGTCGTTTCTTGGGTTCGCAGTTTCTGTTGGGCCATCTCCAGGTCGTTTCCGCATCTTTCAGTTATGTTCGCAACCCCACCCCTGCGATATCACTTTCCCGGCCAAACCAAATAGCTCGACCAAAATTTGAAGAATGAGCCACCTTGGGGCGTTCAAGCCAAAAGCATGAACTGGATTGCAAATGCCGGGATCGAGGCGGTGTCGAACTGCACTGCACGAACGGCTTTCTCTTGACCCCGTTCATCTGCGCCCATGCCAATCGTCGTGACAACAAATATGGTGGTTCACTGCAAAACCGCCTACGCTTGTTGAATGATCCCCATACCCTTGTTTAGATAATGGACCGGACTGGAGCGATCTGATTTCCTTCGACCGTCCGCTCATCGCCAAGTCCGGACCTGCCCACGCGTATCGCCAACAACTGGCCTCTCAAGTCGGTCGACCCGACCAGCATATACGGCGCAACGAGAAGGCTACACGCACTACCCCACCTGTCGCTCCCAAGCGGCCGATGCCGCAGCACCTCTGGAAATGGGGGCGCTGTTCACGTTCTCCCATTGAGGAAGATGAGTATGTATCGGCCGAGCACGATTCCTTATCAGCAGCATAGAGGGTTCAGCCGAACCTTCACTCCGGGCCATTTGAGCTTGGGATTGTTCTTTCCTTTGGAGGCCTTCGATGGGGACACTCCGAGCATGCTCAACCAGGTCGCATTGGCCAAACGAGCAGAGGCGCTGGGCTTCTGCGCGCTCTGGTTTCGCGACGTGCCCCTTCGGGACCCTGGTTTCGGCGATGTCGGCCAAGTCTTCGACCCCTGGGTTTACCTGGGCTATATGGCCGCTCATACGTCGGAGATAGCGCTTGGCACCGCATCCATTGCCATCCCTTTACATCATCCTCTGCACACGGCCAAGGCGTCAGCCAGCGTCGATCAGTTGAGCACCGGTCGCTTGATCCTGGGGGTAGCTTCCGGCGATCGCCCGGTGGAGTTTTCAGCTTTTGGCGTCGATCCCGAAAGGCGCGCAGAAATCTTTCGAGAGCACTACGAGGTGATTCGCCAAGCCCACAGCACCAGCTTTGAACCCATCCGCTGGAGCGGTGGCGAGATGCGGGGCGCAGACCTCATTCCGAAACCCACCACCCAAGTCATTCCAATGCTCGTGACCGGCAATAGCCGCCAGTCACTGGATTGGATCGCGCGCGAAAGTACCGGATGGATCAACTATCCACGCATACCGAACATGCAGCGACTGATCGTGGAAGATTGGCGGCTGGAGGTCATGAAGCAATGTGGTCCCGTCTATAAGCCCTTCACTCAGTCGCTTTACATCGACCTCGATGAGACCCCGTCCACGCAGCCCTCTCGCATTCATTTGGGGTTCAGACTTGGACGCGACCATCTCCGGTATTTGCTGGAGTCGCTTGAGGAAATCGGAGTGGACCACGTTATCCTGAATCTCAAATATGGAAAGCGCCCTGCTGAGGAAGTCATTGAGGAACTGGGTACTCACATCGTTCCGCAATTCGGAGTACAGCCGCGTCCCGAAGCGAATTGATACGCCGGCCGCTTCCACGCTAGGCCAAGGTGGTGCGGTTCAACAGGTTGAATGATCAGGCCGATACCTGCTCAAGGAATATCAGTTGCAATGGCTCTTCCAGCAGGTCATCTGCCGTGGCGGCAAATCGCTGAAAGTAAGGCATCGAAAAATGCGCATCCAGCGCCGCCTGATCCCTGAAAGCCTCGCGCATGTAAAACGTTCCCTGCTCGTCACGCAGCTTGAACAACACATAATCGATATTTCCCGGCTCTGCGCGGGTCGGCTCGACCAGCGCCAGCAGTTCTTGTTTCAATGCCAACTCTTTGCCTGCCTTGGCCTTGAGCACGGCAATAGATACCAACACGTTACTGGACGTATTCATCGTCAACTCTCCAACATTAAACTTGGCTAATGATGCCGCAGGCGGTACAGCGGGCCCCGCAACCGCGCTCACCTGAAGAGCGAAATCAGAACCCCTCGAGAACGATCTTGCCCCGGGCTTTGCCGCTCTCGACCAGTGCATGGGCACGACGCATGTTTGCCGCATTGATCGCACCGAAGTGCTCCCCCACGGTGGTTTGCAGAACACCTTGGTCAATCAGAGCGCTGACCCGATCGAGCAGATGATGCTGGTTGATCATGTCCGGGGTTTCGTACAGCGAGCGGGTGAACATCAGTTCCCAATGCAACGACAGCGACTTGCGCTTGAGCGGCATCACATCGAGGCTTTCGGGATCGTCAATCACACCCAGACGCCCCTGCGGCTTGAGCACGTCGATCAGTTGTGCAAAGTGCTGTTCGGTGTGGGTCAGGCTGGCGACATAATCGATCTCCGGCACGCCGAGCGCTTGCAACTGTGCGAGCAGTGGCTGGCTGTGATCGATCACGTGATGTGCTCCCAACTGCCGCACCCAATCAGCGGTTTGCTGCCGTGAGGCGGTACCGATGACGGTAAGGCGGGTCAACTGTCGGGCCAGTTGCACCAGCATCGAACCAACGCCGCCAGCCGCTCCAGTGATCAACAGGTACTTGCCCTCCCCCGCTCCTTCGACGACACCGAGCCGGTCGAACAACAATTCCCAGGCAGTGATCGAGGTCAACGGCAACGCTGCCGCATCGGCAGGACTCAGTGAACGAGGCTTGTGCCCGACGATACGCTCATCGACCAAATGGAATTCGCTGTAGCTGCCGGTGCGGGCAATCGAGCCGGCATAGAACACTTCATCGCCCGGCTGAAACAGCGTCACTTCAGAGCCGACCTCCCGGACAATGCCTGCGGCATCCCAACCGAGGATTTTCGGTTCTTTAGTGAAAGTACCGGCACGCACTTTGGTATCGACCGGATTCACTGATACCGCGCGAACTTCAACCAATAGATCCCGTGGGCCAGCTGTGGGCTCCGGGAGGCTGATGTCAATCAATGCTTGTGGATTGTCGATGGGCAAGGCGTGTTGGGTAAAGGTGATGGCTTTCATGGAAACTCGCTGTCTGAAGGAATGATGCGCTCACTTGCAGCCATCTTCGACTTCCCATGTACAAAGAAAAACAAGCAGAATGCGCCAACACTTTCACTGCAGGAGTGAAAATGATCCGCATCGATGATCTTGGTTTATTCCTCCGCAGCGCCGCGCTGGGCAGTTTCACTGCAGCGGCGCTGGAGGCTGATCTACTGCCTGGTCAGGTCGCCGCCGCAATCAAACGTCTGGAGCGCGAGCTGGACGTGCGCCTGTTCGCCCGCACCACTCGCAGCCTGCGATTGACTGCCGAGGGCGAGCAGTATCTGCCCACCGCTCACTCAGTGCTTGAGACCCTGAAGCAAGGCAAGGAAAGCCTGCGTGGTGAGAACGCCACGTTGCGGGGCGTACTGCAAGTGACAGCGCCGTCCGATCTGGGGCGCAATATACTGCTACCGTGGTTGACGCTGTTCCGCCGTCAGCATCCAGAATTGACGTTGCGTTTTTTCCTGTCGGACCAGATGGCCAATCTGTTTCGCGACCCGGTGGACGTGGCGATTCGATACGGCCCGAATGAAGACGCCAACTACGTGGCACTGCCGCTTGCACCGTGGAACCATCGGGTGCTGGTTGCCTCGCCGGAGTATGTGCAACGCTGTGGTTCTCCCCAAACGCCAGCTGACTTGAGCAAGCATTCCTGCCTGCTCTATCTGCAAAATGGCCGGGTCTACGACAAGTGGAACCTGGGCGGGCAAACCGTGCAGGTTTCAGGTCCATTGTTCAGCGATGACGCCGATGTCGTAAGACGCTGGTCGTTGGAGGGTGAAGGTATCGCCTACAAATCCTGGCTGGATGTCAGTGCAGATATCGCCGCAGGGCGACTGCTTGTGCTGTTGCCAGATCATCCTGGAGAAGTTTCACCGTTAAGCCTGGTGTGCCCACATCGCAAGCAGATCAGCCCTGCGGTTTCTCAGCTTTATACATGGTTGAGTGGTCAGTTTGCGGCTCTGGAGCGCAATGACTGCGATTGATGTCCGCTAAGCATCCCGCGCTTCATGGCTCGGCGGATCAATGTGTTCAATATTCCCCAGTACCAACGCTCGTCCGGCAAACAGGCCGCCCGAGGTTTCCAAGGCAAAACGTTCAGCATCGCGTTTGCGCACTTCGTCGATTACCGCGTCGGCTTCATGCTCAGACGCCCCCAGAGTCAGCACGGCCTGACGGCCGAGCAGCAGAGCGGCCTCAAAGGTTTCCCGCACGATGTAGTCGGCGTCGTGTTTGACCAATTCCAGCGCGTGTTCGCGGTCAAAAGCGCGCACCACCAATTTCACCTGCGGGCAGTAGCGCCGCGTACTTTCGACAATGCGTGTCGCGGCTTTTTTATCATCCACACAAATAATGATGGCGCGGGCGTGATGGGCGCCAGCAGCATCCAATATCTCATGGCGGGCGCCATCGCCATAATAGACCTTGAAACCATAGGGTGACACGGCGCGGATGACCTCGGGATTTATATCGATGATAGAAATTTTCGCTCCCTGAGCGAGCGGCGCCTGGCAGGCAATCTGCCCGACACGGCCAAAACCGATGATCAGTACATTGCATTTCAGATTCTGTGCGGCTTCCACACCGTCCATGGAAACGGTCCGCGCGCGAGCAAACCGTTTGTACAGCAATAAAGTCACCGGCGTAATGACCATGGAGAGCACCACAATAGCCGTCATATTGGCGTTGACTTCAGGACTGATGGCCCTGAGTTTGAGCGCTTCGGCAAACAGCACAAAAGCAAATTCGCCACCCTGCGCCATAAGCAAGGCGCGATCCAGTGCGTCGTCATGAGCGCTTTTCGCGAGGCGCGCGACCCCATAAATACACAGCGCCTTGACCAGCATCAGTGCCAGTACACCGGAGATGATGAGCTTCCAGGCCTCGGCCACCAATTGCAGATCCAACGACATGCCGACTCCGAGGAAAAACAGCCCCAGTAGCAGGCCGCGAAACGGCTCAATGTCGGCCTCTAACTGGTGGCGGAAGGTGGATTCGGACAGCAGCACACCAGCCGCGAAAGCACCCATCGCCATTGAAAGGCCGCCGAGCTCCATCAGCAACGCTGCGCCCAACACAACCAGCAACGCAGCGGCAGTCATTACCTCACGCGCTTTGACTTGGGCCAATACCCGAAACAGGGGATTGAGCAGCCACAATCCGATGGCCACCAATGCGCCCAGGGACAGTGCTGCGATACCTATGCGTTGCCAAAGGGGAGACGTGGGTCCATTCGCCAACTCAGTGGGCGCCAGAAATGCCACCACCGCCAGCAAAGGGGCTATCAACAGGTCCTCAAACAGCAAAATGGACACGACGTACTGCCCTCTCGGCTCGGTTATGTCGCCGCGTTCCGAGAGAACTTGCATAACCAGGGCCGTGGAGGTGAGTACAAAACCCGCTGCGCAGACAAATGACACCTGCCAAGGGAATCCAAAAGCCATGCCGACAAAAGTGAGCAGACAAGCACAAACCACCACCTGCAGGCTGCCCAGCCCAAAGATCTGCCTGCGCAGATCCCACAGGTGCGAGGGCTTCATCTCCAGTCCAATCACAAAAAGAAACATGACCACACCCAACTCGGCCACATCGAGGATGGTATGAGGGTCATTGAACAGTTGCAGACCGAAGGGGCCAATGATCAGGCCAGCCGCCAGGTAACCGACCACTGAGCCGAGCCCGATGCGTTTGAACAGCGGCACTACCAGCACGGCTGCGGCAAGCAAAATGACGACACCCACTAATTGTCCTGCATTGCCTTCAACGGCCATAGCATTGACCCTCATCCCACATCAGGACCGGTAATGCTTCCACGGCCAGGCGTGTTGAGCAGAGCTTTCAAGCTGAGCGCTCAGGCCCGCAAATTCTTCAGGACCAAGCACAGTATCTGGAGCGTTCACCAAGAAAGCTCCAGGGTAGGAATGCCATCTGAAGTGTAGTGCAGGACACCGGCATCGTTTGAAGGGGGCACAAAAAAATCAGTAGCGTTTCCCCCTCCTTACCGTAAAGGGCTGACGAACAATCCTTTCATTTAACTGATCGCGTAGGCCTGGCCTTGAATTTTGGACAACGAACTTTGGCCACGACACCCACCTTAAATACAAGTGGTTTATGGATCACTCTGCAAGCCATCTGATACGGTTTGTTTTCTATCACCTGAGCCTTTTTCGTCAACCAACACGCTGTAAAGTGCAAGCCGATATTCTTTAAAACAACAATAAAGTAGCCAACTAGCGCTGGCGTTTGGGCACACTGACGCACTCAAAAATTTAGAACACTCCAGGATCAACAATAGAATCCTGCTTATCCGAAATAACTGCAAAAAAATAACGACTCACTTGACGTGGAGATAGTGCCGTGCAAAGGCTTGGCTTGAGTTTCCTGATGACTGGCGTTTTTGGGCAACTATCAGTACTACTATTGACCTACACGTCCATAGGACCGTCCTGTCAAAATAACGTCGAAAATTCATACATCCAGAAAAAAGTGACAACGCTCGAACAACTGCTCGATGACACCGTTAATAAAATTTCGGCTGAACTCAGTACAAAACATTCCGACGGGCTCGCGCACCTTGCCAAAAACGAATCCCGCATATCCGGCTCGACGGAGGCTGACGCCGTACAGTTTTTGCTCGAAAAACCCGACGAAACAGCAGTGCTTACACTGCCTTCATTGCCCACACAGGCAAACAAATGGACATCTATTCTAAGCGGTCTGCTTGCTTGCGCCGGCCTGCTCTTGGCACTCTTCGCTCGCAAAAAAACCATTGCTGCGCAATGGCACGTCTTTCGCACCGTGCCAGGCTCGATAATCACGCTGGAACGCCCGTGTTTGACGTGCAGCGGTTTCATTTCACACGCTGCAAAACCTGCTTCAGCCACGCCTTCATCCGGCCTATGGGTGATCGAAGTTGCGTTGAACACACCAAGCCGTCATCGCGCCACAAAAGCCATTAAGCAGTTGGAGTTGCCGGTAGCGCGTAAAGAAAACAACTTTGTCGTCATCGGACCGTATAAACAAAAGCAGGACGCGGCTCGAGTCGTGAAAGAGCTGAATGAAAGTCATGGCATTCGGGGATGGTTGATGGCAGGAAATTGACATAGTCCGATTGAACGCCGGGCTGGCCTCGAACAACCTACTACTTATTGCACGCCGCAAGAGAGCATTCATGATCACAAAAGAACTTAGAGCCGAACTCGCCCTGAAGAAATTCCTGGACGCAAACTTACGGATCCAACTTGAACTTCGCGAGCTAAACTACAGCCTCGCTGAGAACTGCGGGCTCTCGCCAGAAGAGTATCGCCTTCAATTTCTGCAAGAAGCATTTGAAGCAGAGGCGGATGCTCACGACTGTGATTACTGGGACTTCATCCTGCAGTGGGTAGCCGAAAATAAGGAGGAACTTGAGTTAATGCGCGAAGAACGCATGAAAGAGGTTTATGACTTTCTGGGAAATTAATAAATCCTACACATTTCACAGCCTATAAAACCGCAGCTTAAAATGAAAGACTCACTTCATCGGCGGGAATATGCCCAATACCCCCGCCCTCCTCTCGTTCAAACCGTCGCATAACAATCCACGACACGCCGATATTGGCTGGGGGAAGCTCCGATATGCTGACGGAAAAACCGTGTGAAATGACCTTGCTCGGAGAACCCGAGTTTCTCCGACAACAGGCCCAACGTTCCACTGCGCTCACGCTCAAGCCAGGCAAAAGCCCGGCGCATGCGCGCGTCGTTAAGCAGCAGGGTCGGCGTCATGCCGGTATCTTTTTTGAACAGCGCAAAGAAGTGCGCCCGCGATAGACCACAAGCCCGCGCGGCGTTGTCGATCGGGTTCGGATCATCGAGGTGCTCAAGCAACCAGGCGGTGCCGCGGCGCACGCGCGCATCCCGGAACTCACCTGAGTTGGGCGCCCCCAGTAGCGACAAATGCCGCCAGCTGGAAAAGTCCTCGATCAGTTCGATCAGGAAGTCGAACAGCATGAACTCCAAGCGCTCTTTCGGCACGATCCCACAACCATGCGCTTCGGCGACCAGGATATCGGCCAGGGTGCGATTTCGACTCGACAACTCGATGCACGACTGGGCAAAAAAGTCCGGCCGACCGCTGAGCGCCAGCGACTGCTGGGCAGTGGCCAGCCAGGCGGGCTCGATGTAGAGCGCCAGGATGACGGTGGCACCGGCACCGGGCTGCGGATCATAGAAGTGCGGTTCCCAGGCGTTGACCAGCACCGCCGTGCGATCACTGAGCGGAACCCGCCGACCGTTAACGTTGAAGTAAGTGTCCTCGCCGGACACTTTGACCAGCACATGGCATTCGGAATGGGTATGGGTGACCAGCGAATGATCCATATTCAGCAAGGCGACCCGGCCAAACCTGCCGTGGAAAACCCGTTGGGCAATCGACATCAGATTCCTCCGCTCGCTTGAAGCGATATCGTTATCGGCCTCAATGCATATCATCGGGGCGCCTATCTATTTCTCAAGCCCGGCGATCGCTCTATGGTTCAGCAACACTTGGCAGGCCACTATCGCGCGCGAATGTCCGAGCGTCTACCTCGACTTTCGCAGCCCCCACGTTCGTCGGAGAAACCGCCTTACAAGGCATGGCGTTCTTTGCCGTGATAAACACGCAGGATGTCGGCCACCACCGCCAGAGCGATTTCCGCCGGGGCTTTGCTGCCCAGATCAAGGCCGATGGGCATGTGTAAACGGGCGATCTGTTCATCCGTCAGACCACCGATGCGCTTGAGCCGTTCGGCGCGCTTGGCCGAGGTTGCCTGAGACCCCATGGCGCCGATGTAGAATGCCGGGGTGTGCACCGCTTCCATCAGCGCCAGATCATCGATTCGCGGATCGTGAGTCAGCGCCACCACCGCGGTAGCCGCGTGGCAGCCTCCGGCGGCAATGAACATCGAAGGCAGCACACGTTGCATCTCCACGCCTTCGAGATTTACATGCAGCATCTCTTCCCGGGGGTCGCAAGCAATGACTTCGCAGCCGATAGCGCGGGCGAAACTGGCGCAGACTTCAGCGACCGGCGAAAGCCCCGCCAGAATCAGTCGTAACGCCGGACCAACGCTGATGCGCACCTTTTCGTCGACGACTTGCACACGCTCGCTGCCGTGTCCGGTGTCCGGGTCTAGGCGCAAGACACCGCTGCTCAGCTCGACATGCCGCAGCAGACGGCGCTGGCCGAGTAACGCCGCTTGCAGACTCTCCAGGTGCATGAGCCATTCGTGACTGGCAGCGCGGTGCTCGACCAGCACGATCAGCACGCCACCACAGGGCAATCGCAGACGGTGGCGTTGCTCGACGCTGTCGCCATAACTGACGATCTGCGCCGGCTCGCGTAACTCACCCCGTGCCAGACTTTCGAGAAACTCCTCTTCGACGCAGCCACCCGACAGGGAGCCGACGTGTTCGCCCGAGCCATTGGTCACCAGCATCGCACCCGGCGCGCGCGGCGCCGAGCCATAAGTGGAGAGCACCGTGCATAGCCACTGCTCCTGCCCGGCGCGAGCCCATTGCAGTGCCTGGTCGATCACCTGAACATCGAGATGGCGCATGTTTTCTATACCTCAAGCAAAGCGTGGTAAAGCCGCTGCTGGTGATCCAGGGTCGCGAAGACCACTACGCCACGCCCGAGCAACTGGTGGTCATCCAGCGACAGGTGCCTGGGCCGTGCAGCTATGTGTTGCTGGATAACTGCCGCACTTTCCCCAGACCGAAGCAACCGAACGGACCTTGCAGCTGATCTGCGAACTCCTGGAGCGCCTCCCCGCCCTTTTTATTTGAAGTTTCCTTGGGTTTCCGCAATCACCACGCTGCCGATCAGATAGATAACCGACAGACCGGCGGCGAAAATCGCCAGTACCACGGGGATCTGCGCCGGGCTGCTGCTGACCAGGGACACAAACGTCGGCATGGTTCCGCCGAGGGCGAAACCGATGTTCCAAGACAACCCAGTGCCGCTGGCGCGCAACTCGGTGGCAAAGCGTTCGTTGAGGAAGATCAGGATCGGCGCGATGATCGCCCCGCCCATAAAGGCAATGCCCACGCAATACAGCGCAGTGCGGGTCAGCGAACCCGCCTCGGCGACACCAAGGAACATCATCGGCAGGCTCACCAGGTTGATCACACCCAGCAGCATGAAGGTCTTCTTGCGACCGATCAGGTCACTCAGGTAACCGAAGGCCAGTGCGCCGACAATCGTCGCTACCGACCCGTACATGAGCATCTGCGAAGTCTGGGTATGAGGAACTTTGGCGACCACGTTGAGCAATGTCGGCAGATAACCGCAGGCCAGGTAATACGTGGCTCCGCCGCCGAACGTAATCAGCAGATTGACCAGCATATCGCTGCGGTACTCGCGACCAAACAGACGCTTGAGTGGCGACACGACCACTATTGCCGGCCCCTTGGTCTTGCGGGCTTGTTGCAGTTGCTGCCACACCGGGGTTTCTTCCAGGTAACGGAACATCACCAGGCCAAAAACCGTGCTGAGCAGGCCGCAGAAGAACATGAAGCGCCAGCCCCAGACGTCAAATTCATCCCCCGGGAATATCTCCGACAACACCAGATAAGTGAATGACGCCAACAGCGCGCCCATGCCGGCACCGGCGCCACCGATCAACCCGGACATCAAACCGCGATAGCGCGGCGAGATGGATTCGGTGCCGATGGTGTGAGTGGAGGCGACGATGCCGCCAACGAAAACGCCCTGAATCACCCGCAAAACTAAAAACAGTATCGGCGCCATTATCCCGACCTGGTGAATGGTCGGTAACACGCCAAACAGTGCCGTGGAAATACCGACGCCGACCATCGACACCATCAACGCACGCTTGCGCCCGTGTTTGTCGGCATACGCACCGAAGATCGCCGAGCCCAGGGGACGCACCAGCAAGGCCACGGCGAACGAGGCATATACCGCGGCCAACGACAATGTCGGGGTGTCCGAGGGGAAGAACAGGCGGCCGATGATCGGCGCCACGTAGAGCAGAATGAACAGGTCGAACAAATCCAGCGCCCAGCCGAATGTCGAGGCAAATGCCGCGAGCAAAGCCTTGCCCGGTGGAATCTGCGGTGTATCGATAGCGGCGTCGGTGGGTGATGCAGTTATTGTTGTTGTCGTAGTCATGGTTGCCTCACACAAACGGTGAATCGAAACGTTCTGCATCCCGGTGCGCGGGTTGCGGGTAATCAGCAGGTCAGCGGTGTTACCTTGATGTGCCCTTTTAGTTGCATTGAAGGGGCGGCAGGCCCCGCTCCGTAAGGTGTACGCCGTTACCAACATACCCCCGGGCCTGTTCGCCGGTACGATTTACTCGCCGATAAACACGGCCGCACGCTTGCTGTGAAACGCTTCAACGCCTTCCTTGAAGTCCTTGGAGCTACGCAGACGGCTGTAGCAGTGACCTTCCATTTCGATCGCGACGGTCAGCGGTGCATCTTCGTTGTCGTTGATCAGTTTTTTCGCCGTGCGTTGGGCCAGCGGCGAGAAGCGACGCAGTTCGTCGACCAACGCATCGACGGTGCTTTCCAATTCGGTGTCTGGCACGACCTCGGTCGCGATACCCCAGGCATAGGCCTGGTCGCCCGTGATGCGTTTGGCGCGCATCACCATGTGCTTGGTGCGGGTGATGCCGATGATTTTCTGCAGACGCGCGGAGCCACCCGAGCCCGGGATCTGGCCCAGGTTCTGCTCAGGCAGGGCGTAGCGAGTGGTTTGCGAAGCGATGCGGAAATCGCAGGCCAGGGACAGTTCGAAGCCGACGCCGAAGGTGTAACCACGGTTGGCAACGATCACCGGTTTTTCGCAACGTGCCGGTGCCGCCACGTTCCAGGCCAGCTTTGAAACGTGCTCTGGCGAAGCCTCGAGGAAACCCTTGATGTCGCCGCCGCTGGAGAAATGTTCACCCACCGAGCGCAGCACGATGACGCGCACATCGTTGTGTGCATCGAGGGCTTCGAAGACCAGGCGCAGTTGATCGCGCTGCCCCATTGAAATGACGTTCAACGGCGCCCGGTTGAGGATGATGTCAGCGCGCTCGCGAGACACATCAACGTCAACCTGGAAGCCATCGAACTGGGTGTCGAGAAATTGCTGGATCGCTTGTTGTTGCATGGGAGTGTCCTCTGGATGATTAGCTGATGGCCTTCAAGGCCTGTTCCTGAAATTGGGCCAGCAGCACGCGCCGCAGCACCTTGCCCACTGGAGATTTGGGAATCTGGTCGATGAACTGGTAACGCCGTGGCCGCTTGAATTTGGCCAGGCCCGAAGCGATGCAATGGGCATCGAGGTCGCCTTCCGAGACCTCAGCGCGCAGCTTGATAAACGCGGCAATAATCTTGCCCCATTGCTCGTCGGGCAGACCGACCACCACCACCTCTTCCACCGCCGGGTGCAGAGAGAGCATGTTTTCTATTTCTGCCGGGCTGACGTTTTCGCCGCCGGTGATGATCAAGTCATCGACACGACCCGTGACGAACAGATCGCCCTCCAGATCGAAGTAGCCGATGTCACCGGTGAAATACCATCCGTCACGCAACGCCTTGGCGGTCGCTTCAGGGCGGTTCAGGTAGCCTTCGAACGCCTCGTCACTCGCCAGGTCGGCGATGATCTGGCCCTCCTCCAATGGGTTGACCTGCACGTCGGCTGTTTCAGCATCGATCGGCACCACGCGCACGCGCTGGTTCATTGCACTGCGCCCTGACGAACCGGGTTTGCGGCTGGCTTGCTGGTCGATGGTGAAGGTGTAGATCTCCGAGCTGCCGTAATGATTGACGAACAATTGCGGCTGGAACGCCTGCTCGACGCGACGCATCAAACCGTCGCTCATCGGCGCACCGGCAAAGCCGATCTTCTCCACACTGGCTACTCGCTCGCGGGCAAAGGCCGGGTGTTCGATGAGCATGTGGTAGAGCGTCGGCACCAAGTACAGATTGCTGACCTTTTCCCGCTCGATGGCCTGCAGCGTGGCTTCCACGTCAAACTTCGGCACACAGACGAAATGTCCGTCGATCAGCGCCATGGACAGCAGCGATCGAACGCCCATGGTGTGGTAAAGCGGCATGACACCTAGCGTGCACTCGTTCTGGCGGTAGAGGTTTTGCGCTACGTGGGCAACCGCCGCGGCGCGCTCACAACGGTGCCGACGGGGCACGCCCTTGGGCTTGCTGGTGGTTCCGGAGGTGTACAGCAACAGTGAAATGTCTTCGGCGTCGGCCTGCAAAATGATGCCGGAGGGGGTCTGCGAACACAGTTCCTCGAAACTCAGATCGGTGTTGGCGGCACGGAGTCCGGCGGCGATCCGTGGCAGCCTTGTGGCGGCGCTGCAACCGGCCACGACAGTCACGGTAGCGTCGTCGTAAGCCACCGCACGGATTTGCGCATCTTCGATGCAGTAGCCCAGTTCATCGGCAGTCGAACGCCAGTTCAACGGGGTCATGACGATGCCCGCAAACTGACAGGCCCAATGCAGGGTTGCCATCTGCCAGCGGTTTTGCATCGCTACCAGCAGTCGATCACCGCGTTGCAGCCCGAGGCATTGCAAGCCCCAAGCGGCGCTCTGGATATCAACGAACCAGTCTTCATAGGTTTTCTTCAACGCACCGTCACTGACCGCCACGGCGTGCGGTCGGCGTTCAACGGCAGCGAGGAAACTGCGTCCGAGATCGAACATTTTTGTTATACCCCTTTGTTCGTTTGGCGCTGGGCAGCGACTCCGAGCACGGCCTGGACGATGCCGGTGTAGCCGGTGCAGCGACATAGATGCCCCGAAAGCATGTCGCGTACCTGGGTCTCGTCCGGGTTGGGTACCCGTTCGAGGAAATCCACGCAGGACATGAGAATGCCCGCTGTGCAAAAGCCGCACTGCAAGGCGTGATGACGACGAAAAGCTTGTTGCAGGTCGCTCAGCGTGTCGTCGTCAGCCAGGGACTCGACAGTCTCGATACGCCGCTCGTGCCCCTGTACCGCTAGCATCAGGCAGGAACGCATGGCGACCCCGTCCACCAGCACCGTGCAGGCACCGCAGACGCCGTGTTCACATCCGACATGGACGCCGGTGGCACCGAGGTCGTGGCGCAGGAAGTCGCAGAGTTGGGTCCGCGGTTCAGCCAGGGCTTCACGGGAGCGGCCATTGAGTTCCAGGCGAATCGCAAAGGTTTGGTCGGCAGTTACACGCATGTTCAGACTCCTTCAATCAGCTGATGACCCAGCTCGCGAATCAGTTGGCGGCGATAGGCAGCGCTGGCCTGCACGTCGTCCTGTGCATCAAGCGACCAGGCGGTTTGATTGAGCGCGTCCGGCAATGCCGCACCACGAGGCAGACTGCGACGTTGCGGACGGTCGGCGACCCCGCCGATGCCAAGCTCGACCTGGTCCGCGCCAATGGCCGCAGCCAGGGAGACAATTGCAAAGTCGCCGTGGCGCATGGCGATTTCGCGGAAGCGATAAGTGATGCCTTCGCTCTTGAGCGGAAAACGCACCTCGACAACCAGCTCATCTGCACGCTTGTCGGTGGTGAGAATGCCTTGGAAGAAGTCGGCAGCCTTGACGATGCGCTTGCCTTTTTTCGACTCCAGAACGATCTCACCGCCCAGCGTCACCAGGCACAGCGGCAACTCGGCGCTGGGGTCGGCGTGAGCCACCGAACCGCAGACCGTGCCGCGATTACGCGTCTGGAAGTGGCCGATCCAGGGCATCGCCAGTGCCAGTAAAGGCACCTCGTCCATCAGGGTCGAACGCGCCAGCAGTTGCGCCTGTCGTACCCCGGCGCCTACGGCCAGGCAATCCTTGCGCAGTTCGATATAGGCCAGTTCAGCCACATGATTGATGTCGATCAGCAACTTGGGTTGAGCCAGGCGCATGTTCAGCACCGCCATCAGCGATTGGCCACCGGCGATGATGCGAGCCTCCTGGCCGTACTCGGCGAGCAGTTCAACCACCTGACGACGAGTGTCAGCCCGAACGTAATCGAAAGCAGCCGGTTTCATTGCGCACCTCCCTTGCCAAACAGCGCGCCAAGCGAGGCCCGCATCCGCGCCCACCAGCCGGTGGAGATGGCTCGGCCGCTGACCCGTTGTGACAGGCGAGTAAATATTTGTCCGATGATCACTTTCGAGGCCCCTTGCAACATTCGGCCGCCGACTGCGGCGACTTTGCCGCTGACCGCCACCTGGTATTGGTATTCCAGACGCGTGTGGCCATTTTCCAGTTCGACGAAACGCACCTTGGCCTGCCCCTGGGCCGAACCCATCGAGCTGCTGCCGGAACCGGACAGACGCAATGAATACGGAGGGTCCAGATCACTCAGGGCAACCTTGGCCTCGAAGCGCGCGCGGATCATGCCGACGCCGACGGTGACGTCTGCGCGATAACGGTTTTCACCTTCAAGCACGAGGTCGTGACAACCGGGAATGATCGCTGCCAGCGTTTGCGGGTCGAGCAAGGTATCGAAGACCTGTTGCGGCGAAGCAGGAATCACCACCGCGTCGTTGGCCCGCAGTGCCGGTCCAGCGGCAGGTTCCGCGTCCAGGTTTTCATCGGGCTCCATCCCCGCGGGCCGTGGAGGCTCGTCAATCCCGATGAGCGTGCGTACTTTTGATGGCGTCAGTGGCAGACGAATGTCCGAGCGACCAAGGGCGTCGGCCACCGCGTTGGCGATGCATACCGGCGTGCTCATATTGTTACCCTCGCCCACCCCCTTGGCGCCCAGTGGGGTGAATGGCGATGGCGTTTCCATGTGAAGGATCACCGGTTCGATCGCTTCCGGTGCGGTCGGCACCAGATAATCGGCGAATGTGCCAGAGAGGAAGCTGCCGTCCTCGCCATAGGCGAACTCTTCCATCAGTGCCGCGCCGAGGCCCTGGGTAAAGCCACCACGAATCTGGCCATCGACCAGCGCCGGGTTGAGCAGGCGGCCGGCGTCATGACAGGTGACGTAGCGATCGATGTGGATCTCACCAGTCATGCGGTCGATTTCCAAACCACAGATGTCGAAGACAAAGCCGTAGCACAGCGAGCTATTGACCTGGTCCTGATCGTCCGGTGCCACCAATTGCGGCGGGCTCCAGAAGGCGGTTTCGCGCAGACCGCCGCTTTCACCTTCCGGCAGCAGGCCCGGCGACCAGTGGGTCGCACCGGCAATCCGATGGAATGGCGCCACCGCCCCGCCATTGACCACGAAAATCTTGCCGCCCGCGAAACGAATATCTTCAGGACGGGCCTGAAAATGCTCGGCGGCAATCGCAGCGAGGCGATCGCGGACTTTCAGCGCCGCCTTGTAGACTGCACCTGCCACAGCACCGGCAAAGCGGCTGGAATAGTTGCCCGAGGCAATCGACCAAGCGTCCTTCTGGGTATCCAGTTCGACGTTGACCACGATGGATTCCAGCGCAACCCCAAGCACTTCGGCGACGACCTGCGCCACGGTAGTTTGATGGCCCTGCCCTTGCGGTGCCGAAGACACGTGCACGCTGACATCGCCCAGTGGGCCGACATTAATAGTCGCAGTAGCAACCGCGCCGTTTTTAGGTCCCGCTTTGCGCCGCTCTTCGGGCGTCATCGCGGTGGTGATGTAACCCATGTTGGAAATCGACGGCTCGATGACTGCGGTATAGCCGATGCCGTAGATTCGGCCTTCGGCACGGGCTTGATCACGACGGTTGAGCAACTCGTCGAGCCCCCCATCTGCCACCGCCAAGGCAATGCCTGCCTGGTAATTGCCGGAATCAAGCAATGCACCGGCGGCTGCGCTATAAGGGAAGGCATCGGCCGGCACCAGGTTACGGCGGATCACGTCCAACGGATCAAGCTTCAACTGCACGGCGATGTGTTGCAGCAGCCGCTCAAGGGCGAAATACACCTGCGGGCCACCAAAACCACGGTTCAGGCCGGAAGGGGTTTTGTTGGTCAGCACCACTCGGTTGCGCACTTGCAAATTGCGGATCGCGTAGGCTCCCGTCAGGTTGCCGTGCATGCGGTAAAAAGTCGCCGGTTCAGGTGCTCTCAGGTAGGCACCACAATCGTCGATCTGGTCATAGCGCAAAGCGGTTATACGACCATCTGCTTCTACCGCCGCTTCAATTTCGGTCACCCGATTAGTCGCCGAAGAAGCCCCCTGAAGATGTTCCAGACGGTCCTCGACCCATTTCACCGGTGCACCGACCTTGCGTGACGCCAGGCCCATCATCACCACGTAAGGGAAAACCCCTTGCTTGATGCCAAAGCTGCCGCCGGAATCTTTGGGCGTGCGCAAACGCAGCCGGTTGCCGGGCACATTCAGAGCACGGGCCATGACCGTGTGCAACGCATAGGGGCCCTGGAAATTGGCGAGCACGTCATAAATGCCGGTGGCGCGCTCGTACTGAGCCAGCACCACATAGCATTCGATGGGGGTGCAGGAACTGCGCGGAAACTTCACTTTGAGCGAGACCTTGTGCGGTGCCTGCTCGAAGGCCTGCTCCGGCTCGCCATAACGAAAGCGCCGTTCGTTGACCACGTTGCTGCCGACTGCTTCGTGCAGGATCGGCGCCTGTTCGGCAGTGGCCAGTTCGGGATCGATGATCGGGGGCAGCGGTTCGTATTCAATGCGCACACCTTCGATCGCGTCCTCGGCCAGATAGCGGCTCTCAGCGATAACCACGGCCACCGGCTCTCCGACATAACGCACCTTGTCCACGGCGACGCACCAGTGCTCCATCGGCTGCCGCACACCCACCGGGAACGGCAGCGCCCAGCGTTTGACATCTTCGCCGACCAGCACGCCGTGCACGCCTTTCATCAGCAGCGCACTGGAAAAATCCACCGAGGTGATTCGCGCATGAGCGTGGGGGGAACGGATGATCGCCGCATGTAACGTACCCGGAGGGATCGCAGCGTCATCGGCATAGCAGCCGAGGCCGCGCAACAATGCGGCATCCTCGACACGAGTCTGACGGGCGCCGATGTGGCCAGTCGGGCTTTCGGTAGCAGGCTGGAAACTAGTCATTTTTTCGCGGCTCTTGTTGTTGTGCAGCGCGATAGCGTTAGAGCCGAGTGTGTGAGAAAGGCGCAGGGAGCGCCTTGCCTGGGGAGAGGGAGTTCTGCGCTGGTGTCTGAAAATTTGCCTTGGCGTCTGATTTTCAGGTGTGGGACCAGACAGAATTGGCGGTCAGGGATGGGACGCGAGCTGGCTCAGGAAAGCTTCGATTTCTGTAGAGGGCATCGGTTTGGCAAAGTAATACCCCTGAAAAATATCGCAGCGGCTGCCCTTCAGAAAAGCCACCTGAGACGCAGTTTCCACGCCTTCTGCAACCACCGTCAGGCTGAGGTGATGGGCCATGGAAATAATGCCTTGGGTGATCGCTGCATCGTGATGGTCGGTGGCGATTTCCTGGATGAACGAGCGGTCAATCTTGATTTTGTCGATGGGCAAACGCTTGAGGTAGCTGAGGCTGGAAAAACCGGTGCCGAAATCATCGAGCGCAATTCGCACCCCCAAGGCCTTGACCTGGTGCAACGTATCGATCGCCTGTTCAACGTTATGCAGCAAGAGCGACTCGGTAATCTCCAGCTCCAACTGCCCCGCGCTAAGTCCGTGCTTGCTCAGCACTGTCTGGATACACTCGACGAACTGGCCACGCTGGAAATGCATCGGCGAAATATTTACGGCCATCGAGATTCCTGTGACGCCCTGCTCGCCTAGCTGGCGCAGCTGCGCGCAGGCTGTATCGAGAACCCAAAGGCTCAGTGGGATGATCTGACCACTATCCTCCGCCACCGGCACAAACACCGCTGGTGAGATGAATCCTTTTTCCAGATGCTCCCAGCGCAGCAACGCTTCGATCCCGACCACCCGCCCCGTGCGCGCGTCTATCTGCGGTTGATAGTGCAGCCTGAACGACTGAGTTTCGATAGCCTTTTGCAGGTCATTGCGCAGGCTCGCGTGCTCGCAAACGCGCTGATTAAGATCGCTGGTGTACCATTGGAAGTTGTTGCGGCCTTGCTGCTTGGCTTTGTACATGGCCATGTCAGCCTGCTGGATCAGCTGCATCGGCTGCTCGATGTGACCATCGCTCAGGGTGATACCGACACTTGCACTCACGTGCAGGTCCATGCCCTGGATGCAGTAGGGTTTGGCAATGCTGGCCATCAAGCGCTCGGCCACCGGTACAACGTCCTCATCACGAAGCAGGTCCGGCAGCAGCACGATAAATTCATCACCGCCCATGCGCACGATGGTATCACCAGGACGAACCTGCTGGGTCATACGCTGCGCCACCTCAATCAGCACCTGATCGCCGAAGTAGTGCCCGATCGAATCGTTGATGGATTTGAATCCGTCCAGATCAATGCACATCACCGCCAGACGACGCTTACGCCGACGACTGATGTGACAGTCCAGAATGAGCTGGTCTTCAAGCGAAACACGGTTAAGCAAACCAGTCAGCCGATCATGGCTGGCGTTAAAGCTCAATTGGCGCTCGAAATGCTTCTGCTCGCTGATGTCCCGGGCAATGCCAAATACCCCAACGATCTCTCCATTGACCATGATCGGCAGGTTAGAGATGTCCATGGTCAACAGCTTCTCTCCCTCGTCGCGAACCCGTGCCTCGAAGCGTTGAGGCGTTCCGGCGCGGGCTGCGGAAAAATGCTGACTGACCCGCTGCAGGTCTTCTTCGAGCACCAGATGGGAAAAGTGATGGCCAATAAAATCGGTTGCGGTGTGCGGCTTTAGCTTAAGGCCTGCTGGATTCACACTCTGGATGTTGCCGGCCAGATCGAGGGCGAACACCGGGTTGGGGTTGTAAGTGAACAATGAACGAAAACGTTGTTCGCTTTCCTCCAGACGTTGGCCGTCACGCTCATGGCGGATCGCAATGACTGCCAGTTGGGCCGCGCGGCCCAGTCGTTGAATCTGCGCCTCATTCGGAAAGTGGGTCCGGTTCTGGTACAGGGCAAATGTACCCAACACGCTTCCTTGATGGGAGAGCAAAGGCACCGACCAGCAGGAACGCAGGTTATGCCCCAGCGCCAGGCTGCGAAAACGCTCCCAGTTTGGGTCCCGGGCGATGTCTTCGGTGACCACCAGCTCGCGCCGGAACGCTGCGGCGCCGCAGGTTCCTTCCTGTGGACCAATGGCCATTCCATGAATCGCCTCGCTGTACTCGGCCGGCAGGCTGGGCGCCGCGCCGTTCAGCAGGTGTTTACCCTCGGCATCAGTGAGCAGGATAGAGCAGAAGGTTTCGGGGGCCTGTGCGTCGTGCATCTGGCAGATGGCGCAGAGTATTTCGCCCAGATGATGATCGGTCGCGATCATACCGAGAATGTCACGTTGCGACTCGGGGAAGGTCTTGCTGTGAAAGCTGGGACGAGTATTCATGGTGATTCCTGAAGACTCTCGAGGTCGTCCGGTCTTCAGAGAGCCAGAAATAGTGGCGGCCGATCACTGTCCACTAGTGCGTCGGACGGGCACTCTATAGAGCACCGACTCACTAAAAAAAGCCTCAGATCCAACATAAAAAACAGTATCAGACTGCAGCCGTTTGGCTGATTTCGCTTTCTCGACTCACCGCAATTTCTCGGCCATACAGGGTTCTCCCGCGAGAAAACTACGCGCCTGAGTGGGAGCTAAAAGTCGGCCGCCACTGTGGCGGCTGACTTAATCTACGCCCGCCGCCAGCCTCCCACATCGCCCCGCCTCCTTAGCGCTACACTCACGTCATTGACGTACCACGCCACCGTTAGCAGGGAGCTCAACGTGCACCCAGGCAAAAGCAGACCCACGCCACCTATACAACACCAAACAAACACTCCACCCATCGTCCCAAGCGCCGCAATCCTGCCTTGTCTTGGCAACTCACCGATCTGCCCGATCAAGAGCCTTGACGGGAGGACCGTGTGACCACTCTCATTAAAAAATATAAATGGCCCGCCTTATTGGCTGTCGCGCTTGCTGTGTTTTCGGCCTTGATATTCTTTTTAGTCAAGTCCTACACCTACGACGCCTCCACCTATTTCGAATCCCGGGATTTCATCCGCCAACTCAAACAATCCGACGCTAACTGGAACGTCAAAATCCTGCGAAAAAAGATCGGCATCAATAACAACCTGTCGCTGACCCCGCCACCTGAAGCGGCCAGTCGATGGGCGCAGTTGGAGCAGCTCAATAATTCTGGCCCTTTGGCGGCCCTTTGGGCGTCCAGGCGCCAGGGCTATGTGGAGGCGGTGAAGAACAAAAGCCTGCTGGTGGAGCAGTTCCAGCAACACAACACCCGCTTACGCACCGCTCTGGATGCGCTGCCACTTGCCGAGGACGACATCCAGACACGGCTCAGGGAGATGGTCTCGGACATTCCGATAAACCGTTTAGAGGTTGCCTCCAGTGTCCTTGACCTCACTCTGACAACGCTTGAGTACGCCCTTTATGTCACCTCGGACAAGGCCGAAGAAGTAAGGAGCCAGCTCAATGCGCTGGAGCAATACATCGCCCAACTGCCCCCTTCCTACCAGCCGTCCTTTAGCACGCTGACACAACATGTCGAATCCATTATCCAGGAACAACCGATCGTCAATGACCTCATTGACCGCATCAGTGTGATCCCGGTCGCCCAAGAGCTCGACAGTATTAACGAGCTGTTGAACGAAACCCAACGCAGGACCGCCGAGACCGAACGCCAATATCACATCTATCTGGCTGTATGCGCCGGCCTCATGGCCATTTTGATGATCTACCTTGCCGCGCGGTTGGTTCGCAGTTCCGCGCTCATCACTCAGATTAACCAGGAACTGCAATCCTCCAATGAACGGCTGGAAGAACGGGTGGAAGATCGCACTCGCGAGTTGATGCAGGCCGAACGTGAGCTGGTGGAGGCGGCGCGAATGGCGGGAATGGCCGAGATCGCGACCAACGTGTTGCATAACGTAGGGAACGTTCTCAACAGCGTGAATATTTCGGCGGACCTGGTGACCCGCAAGTTGAAAAACAGCAAGACGCTCGGTCTGGGCAAAGCGGTAAAAATGATGAATGAGCATGCCGAGGATTTGGGCCGTTTCATTACCCTGGATGAAAAAGGCAAATTGTTGCCTCGTTATTTCAATGAGCTGGTCGAGTCCATCAATGCCGAACAGGGACTGCTCATTGACGAGCTGGCACAACTGACCAAGAGCATTGACCACATCAAGGAAATCGTCGCCACCCAACAAACCTATGCTGGCGCCGCGAGATTGATCGAGCCGCTCAATGTCAGGGATCTGTTTGAAGATGCGTTACGCATGAACGCAGGCGCGCTGAGCCGCCACCATGTCACGGTCATCAAGGATTTTCAGGACATCCCCACCATCCTGGGAGACAAGCACAGGTTGCTGTTGATCCTGATCAACCTGATCAGCAACGCCAAATTCGCAATGTCGAATGTTTCCGGGCATCCGCGGGAAATGACGCTAGGGATCCAGATCGTCGCTGAGAGTACGTTACGCCTCAGCGTCAAGGATCGAGGCGAGGGTATTGCGCCGCAGAACCAGGCTCGAATCTTTAACCACGGGTTCACGACCCGCAAGGACGGCCATGGATTTGGCTTGCACAGCTGTGCTCTGGCCGCGGTTGAAATGAATGGCCGTCTCTACGCCCAGAGCGATGGGCCTGGTCAAGGGGCCTTGTTCACTCTGGAGATCCCGCTGGAACTGGCCAATACCTGAACCACTGGGGCGAGTTGGCTGCGTGCGCAGCATCCTTCGGGGTTGCGCGCGTGCAGCCAACTCTGACCTGCGAACACGACCTTCTAGCGCTGCTATTTAGTGTTAGCCGATCGCTCGCTTCGGTTTCTGCGTACCGGCAACGCCGCCGCGTAAGCCAGCGCTTCCTCACGGGAAGCAAAGGAGCCAAGCCGGTCCACTTGGGTGCAGACCCGCCATGGGCCGCTGTTCACACTGAGTACGTCATAACCGTTGATGTGCACTTTCGTTAGCATCGCAGCACTCATAGTTACCTCCTGCTAGATAAACCTAAGGTACGCCCCTTACCTTACACTCAGTTGGCATCAGGGCATCAACCGGGCGTCGCAATTTCCCGGGTGCGACATGCCCATCAGGGTGAGCCCGATCCCCACAGTCTGTTCCACAACCCAGGCAATTGCACCGGCTCGGTGCCGTCTTTGACGGTGCGAGCCAGCGCTGCTCGCTCAAGCGCCTGACGGTCGTCATAAAATGGCTTGGTGTCGGTCTTCACCCCAGTCGCCTGGGCAGCGTCGATCAGAATCTGCAGGTACTCCCGGGCGTGTCGTGCGGTGTAGCGATTGAGATCATGAAAGGTCACCACCACCGGAATGACGCCATCAACGGCAGGTATCTGCCCGCCGGCGATACGTTCACGCACTTCGCTGAGCTGACGTATTAGGTTGATTCGCCGTCTCGGACTCGCCGTGATGCCCCAGACTTTGCCGTCGCTGGCACTCAGATCAGTGAGCAACATGTGCAGGCCATGGCGCCGGTAGGCCGCGAAGGTGCGGGTGTCGAAGCTCCAGAACGGCGGCCTCACCAGCCTGGGAGCCGCCCCCGTGATGGCGGCAATGTCGGCGCTCCCATTGAGCAGCGACTGTTCCAGTTCATCTGGGCTGAGGAACCGGTGGTTGCTGTGCCCGGAGGTCGCGGTATGAAAGCCCAGCACATGCCCTTCCTGCTGTTCACGACGCATCACCGAACGCCCGATATCACTGCCACCGGCCCGCGACGCTCGAGTCTGCACAAAAAATACCGCCTTGATCCCCGGCTGCACCGGGTTTTGCGCCAGGGCATCGAGCACGCCCATGCTCGGGTTCCAGAAAGATGATGCGCTGGGCCCGTCATCGAACGTCAGCAGAAAGCGGATCGGCGGTTGCGTGCGAAGGCGTTGTTCGGTCTGCGCAGTCAGCTCGATGGGAGCGCCAATGCACCCCAGCAAAGCGCTGGCAAGGGCTACGAGAGACAACACCCTGGCGAAGATTTTCATTGTGTGCCTTTTATGGTGATCGCACTGACTCGCCTTCGATCCATGGCCCTTGGTGCCCAAGCCCAGCTTGGAGAAGGTTAACCGGGTTTGGTTCCCGGCCGCGAGCCTCGCCGCGCCCCCGATTTTGACCGTCTGGAGATCCGATGGAATTTTCCGCCCGCCTCTGCATCCATCCGTATAGAACTAATTAGGGAGGATTTATGGGCGGGCCATCGCTTTACATCATCGACTACATGCTCCATGGCGAGCCCAAGTCATTCATCATTCGTGCAGAAGTGATGAACAATTCCGAAGCCTGGCATTGGGCCAGTTGCGACGCGGGTGTCGGGCGCATCCCCAAATTCGGGAGGGAAAAGGTCAAGCGGGTGTCAAAACCACTGGCAGAAAAATACGGTATTACCGACGTGCGCTGGCGAGCCAGTGTCGCGCCGGCCTGGGTAAAAGAGTCAGGCTGAGTCCGCAACCCTCTTTGGCGCACCGGCCGTCCGGCCGTGCGCCGTTTTCTTCGCCAGACCCGAAATAACTCAACTACGCTTAATTATCGGTACAACCCGCTGCTGGCGGGTTTTGTGCTGCCCTATACACACTCAATGGAGGTGCGACATGTCTGAAAAAGAGTCCATCACCACCGTGCTCACCTTGCTGGAATCGCGTCAGGCGCGATTGGCGGCAGCCTGCAAAGAAATCGCTGACTGGGTCGACCATCAGGGCGGGCACCCTACCGCCGTGCGCATCCGGGATCGTCTCAATGACATCGAAAAAGACGCCCCCTCTATCCAGAGCGCGCTGACGTCCCTCAAGCCCGCCGAGCGACCATTGCCCAAGTTCCGCTAACGCATTGCGCTGCACAGATTCTTCCCCACGCTCTACCGGTTGGAAAACCGATGGAACGCGGGCGTTCTTTGCGCCTCGATATGGATATGTATCGGAGCAAAGCCGCTAGAGGGAGAACACCATGTACGCCAGAATCCTGCTGTTGATCGCCTGTGCCTGCCCTGCCGTCGCCATGGCGCAAGGCTGCGATGTAATCACTCGGTCCCAGAGCCAGGCGATACCGAAGATCGAAACCCATAGTTGTTACGAATACAAAGGCGTGCCAGCCGAGGCGATTGGCTGGTCGTGCAGCAACGAAAGCAAAGGTGCACTGAGCACTGAAAAGAACCAGGTCGAACGTTGCGCCCAAGGCTATGTAGCGACGTGCCAGGCCCGGCTGACTCAGGAATCCCTGGCCAATCCGCACTCAACCAGCAAGGACCGTGGCGGCGAGTCAGCCAACATCCCTGACGATGCGCAAGTCACCCGGTACTACTACAACACCGAGCAACTGGCGCAAGCACAGAAAGATTGCGAAACCACCGGTGGGCGCTGGAAAAACCAATGAAGGGTCCCTAACCTTTGCTGTGCTCTGGCGACGACGGGCCTTCCTTCACACCGCGAGGGCCGGCAACGCCCCAGATGACCAGGCCCACCACAGGCAAGATGATCAACACCAGCGCCCATCCCGCCTTGGTCCCGACAGTCTTGTCACTGCGAAAGACACTGATGATCGCCCACAGATCCACAAGCAGCAAAAGCACCACAACGCCGATCCAGAAATAGCTGGCTAGTTCAGACATGGTCCAATCCTCTTAAGGTCTATGGTTTAGGCACACCCCCTGACGGTCCGTTCAAAGAATCTGCCATCGCGTCCCCCCGCCCGAACTTGCGTCTATCCACGCTCATTCAGATAGGCGACCCACCGTTCATAAGCGTCATGCTGGCGTTGGACGGCCTGCTCCCAAATCACCCCGCTCGTTTGATGTGCGTCGACGAGCGCCATCATTTCTGAGGTGGCCGCGTCCAGTTCCACGAGAAGCTCGTGGGATTTGATTTTGAAGTCTTCAACCGTGGTCATGTCTTCTCACTTCCCCTCTACCCGAGGTTGGCTATCCACCCAACATGGATACGTTTTTTCCAAGCTGATTCAGTCGAGGCGATGATCGGTTTAATGCCCAGTCCTGACAGATAGCGAGTGCAGGCTTGAAATGAAGTTCAGTCTTTCGCCGATTGCCGCGGTCGTACAGAGAGGCCCCGGTAAAAACTGTAGTGGACAGTCCGTATGACATCGGGCTCAAATATTGCAGTTATATTTCAATTTAATGACAGTCACGGATTGAGCAAGGCCATGAAAATTCGAGCGACCGTCATCTGCGAGGAAGATCGCCACATCTTGCTCGTGCGCAAGGCCAACAGCCGCTGGACATTGCCTGGTGGAACCGTTGAGCGCGGCGAAACCCATGCTGGGGCGGCACTACGCGAGTTGGCAGAAGAGACCGGGCTGGACGCGCACAACCTGCTTTATCTGATGCGCATCAGCGACGGTGAAACCGAACACCACGTGTTCGAAGCCGCGGTCACCGATTCAAAGACCGCCCGGCCACAGAATGAAATCAGCGACTGCCTCTGGCATCCGCTGGACGCTATCGCGCAACTGCAAATGAAAAAGGGCACCCGGGAGATTCTCGAGGCATTTCGGCGCAGGTTGTGAGCGCAGCTTGGATAAGGTGGTTTCACGGAGCAGAAACAAACAAGGGTTTGCTTCAGCTTTCGCTCGCAAACCCTTGATTTTAGATGGTGCCCGAAGCCGGAATCGAACCGGCACGCCCTTACGAGCGGGGGATTTTAAGTCCCATGCGTCTACCAGTTTCGCCATTCGGGCGGTAGCGCGGTCAACCTTATGGACATCAGCGTGGAGCAGATATGCCAGTCGAGGCTGGTGCAGCAAGAGGGGGGAATATATACATCCCTTCCCGGCGAAGCAAGGTTGCTTCTGTCCTTTTCAAGACAAAACCTGTCGTTGCTCCGAAAATAAAAAAGCTCCGTAAATCATGGATCTACGGAGCTGTTTTAAAGTGGAGGCCGAAGTCGGAATCGAACCGGCGTAGGTGGATTTGCAATCCACTGCATAACCATTTTGCTATTCGGCCTCAAGACGCTTGATGCAAGAAAGCTACATCAACCGTGTACAAACCTGATCAGGAAACAAGACGCTTACGAAGCTCTATCTCCTTGAAAACATTGAGATTTTTTACGTCCCAGTGCGTTCGATGGGCGCAATTATGTACTCATTTGCCTAGGCTGACAACCCCTTGATTTCAAAAAAAATTCGTCCAAAGGCCAGCTTCCGCCCGACAACCACATAGGTGTGCGAAGGCTTCTGGGCCTGCGTCGCAACCCAGCGGAGCCAGCTCCCTCGCCACGGAGAACTTCAGGGACCCATGGAGGCAGTCGCAGCCCTGCCCCATTTATGGGTAACATACCGGCCTTCCCCGCAGCCACCTGCGCCCTGCCAAATAAGCCCATTTCATGCCTTTCGAACTCAGCGTTGACCTTACCACCCTCGCTATCCTGATCGTCGTTGCCTTCATTGCCGGGTTCATCGATGCCATTGCCGGTGGAGGTGGCCTGTTGACCACCCCGGCCCTGCTAACCGCCGGCTTGCCTCCCCATCTGGTCCTGGGCACCAACAAACTCAGCTCGACCTTTGGTTCGGCCACGGCCAGTTTCACGTTCTACAAGCGCAAGCTGTTCCATCCAAGGCAGTGGACCCATGCCCTCGTCGGCACGCTGGTCGGTGCCTTGGCCGGCGCCATCGTCGCCCATTACCTGCCCGCCGAGTGGCTGAACAAGATGCTGCCGGTGATCGTCTTCGCCTGTGGCCTGTACCTGTTGTTCGGTGGCACGCCCAAGGCGCCGCTGGACAGCGATGCGCCGATCAAGAAGACCTGGCAAGCGCCCCAGGGTTTCAGCCTGGGCTTCTACGACGGCGTGGCCGGTCCTGGGACGGGTGCATTCTGGACTGTCAGCAGCCTGCTGCTCTATCCCATCGATCTGGTCAAGGCCAGTGGTGTGGCCCGCAGCATGAATTTCGTCAGCAACATCGCGGCGCTGTCGGTGTTCATTTTTTCGGGGCAAATGGATTGGATCATCGGCCTGAGCATGGGGCTGTCGGTGATGGTAGGGGCATTCTTCGGCGCGCGCACCGCCATCAGCGGCGGCGCGAAATTCATCCGACCTGTATTTATCACCGTGGTACTGGGCTTGACCGTGCGTCTAGCCTGGCAGCACTGGTTCAGCGTGGCCTAAGCGCCGCGCCACATAGAGGTCGATCAGGTAGCGGGCGATGGAGCGCGAGGCTGGCAGCGGCGGCAGATTGTGCACGTTGAACCACTGGGCATCTTCGATTTCATCTTCCTGCCTGATGATGTCGCCACCGGCATATTCGGCATGGAAACCGAGCATCATCGAATGGGGAAACGGCCAGCATTGACTGCCGACATACTGAATGTTCTTCACCTCGATGCTGACTTCTTCGCGCACCTCACGAACCAGGCAATCCTCGGCGGACTCACCTGGCTCGGCGAACCCGGCCAGCGTGCTGTAGACCCCCGTGACGAAGCGAGGCGAACGGGCCAGCAGGACTTCATCGCCACGGGTGATCAGCACGATCATGCTTGGTGAGATTCGCGGGTAATGCCGCAAATCACAGGCATCGCAATACATCGCCCGTTCCCGGGCAATCTGGCCCATGCGTTTGCCACAGCTGCCACAGAAACGGCACTCCCGAGCCCAGGTGCCGATCTGCGCGGCATAGCCCAGGACCTTGTACAGCGTGTGGTCATCCTCGAGCATGAAGGCCCGCAGCCCCTTCCAGCTGCAGCCGGGGATGTCCTGTGCGCTGTGCAGCTCCAGCAGATAGACCGGCTCGCCATCCAGGTGGCCAATGCCATGCTCGGCGAGGATCGACAGGTCCTGGCGCTTGAGCCAGTCGCGGGGAAACAGCGCGCCGTTGTCATCGAACAGAAAGCCTTCCGGGCTGCGGGCCACGGCCCAGCCCCCCGGGAGATCGGTATCGAGTACTGCGGTGGTCCAGCGTGAAATCATGATCAATCAATCCTGAAATTCAGGTTTCTGTTTGCTCATATGGGCGGCCATGGCCACGCGCAGGTCGGTCGATTGCAGCATGGCGGCGTTCCAGGTGGCGACGTATTCCAGCCCGTCGTCGATGCGGTGGTCGCGCATGTAGCTGATCATTTCCTTGGTACCGGTCACGGCGATCGGCGACTTGGCGGCGATTTCCCGAGCGATGCCCATGACACCGTCAAGCAGGCTGGCGGTATCACTGTAGACACGATTGACCAGGCCGATGCTGCGCGCTTCGTCGGCACCAAAGGTACGCCCCGTATAAGCGAGTTCACGCAGCATGCCGTCCCCGATGATCCGGGGCAAGCGTTGCAATGTGCCAACATCGGCCGCCATGCCGATATCGATTTCCTTGATGGAGAACTGCGCATCCTCGGCGGCATATCGCATGTCGCAGGCTGAAATCAGGTCGATGGCGCCGCCCAGGCAATAACCCTGGATAGCGGCAAGCACCGGTTTGCGGCAATTGTCCACGGCGTTGAACGAGGCTTGCAGTTGCAGGATCTTGCGGCGCAACAGGCGTGCGTTGCGGCCCACGTCCTTGCCCAGCTCATTGGCGACGGCGGCCAGCATCATCAGGTCGATGCCCGAGGAGAAGTGTTTGCCGGCCCCGCTCAATACCACCACGCGCGCTTCGTCGGTGTCGTCGATCCATTGGAAGATTTCGACGATCTCGCTCCAGAACGCGGCGTTCATTGCATTGATCTTGTCCGGTCGATTGATCTGCACATGGGCGATATTGTCTGCAAGTTCGACGGTGAACGCTTGGTATTGCGACATGGCAGTGATCCTTTACCGGCTGAAAAAGAGGCCTGAACTATAACAAGTCAACGCACCGGGTCGTAGACAGTGCATCGGCCAAAAGCGGGACCTGGCGACCGGTCAGGTAAAGATGTCTCTGTGGCGAGGGGATTTATCCCCGTTGGGGCGCGAAGCGGCCCCTGCATCCCGACAGAGGTATTTGGGGTCTGCTGCGCAGCCCAGCGGGGATAAATCCCCTCGCCACAGGGATCACCTTCAATCACGGATTATTCACTCACCTGCATCTGCCCATCCCACCCACCACCCAATGCGGCGATCAGTTGCACACTCGCGATCAACCGGCTCTGCTGCAAGGTCAGCACACTGCGTTCATTACTCAGCGCGGTGGCCTGGACCGTGACGACATCCAGGTAGGCGATCAGCCCTGCCCTGTACTGGTTCTGGGTCAGGCGCAAGGATTCGCGGGCGGCATCCAGGGCCTCCTGGCGCACGCGGGCTTCGTCTTCCAGGACTTTGAGCTGGATCATGTAATTTTCCACTTCGCGAAAACCGTCGAGCACCGTCTGACGATAGGTGGCGACCGTCTGGTCGTAGGCCGCGACGGTGCGGTCGACTTCCGCCGAACGCTGGCCGCCATCGAACAACGTCATCGCCAGCTGCGGTCCCACCGACCAGAAGCGATTCGGCACACTCACCCAGTTATCGTAGGTACTGCTGCTGTAACCGCCGCTCAAGCTCAGGGTCAGGTCCGGGTAATAGGCGGCCTTGGCCACGCCGATGTTGGCGTTGGCGGCCATCACCGAACGCTCCGCCGAGGCAATGTCCGGCCGGCGCTCAAGCAACTGCGAGGGCAGCGCCACGGGGATTTGCGGAAGGGTCGGGATGTCCTGGGTTTCTGCCAGGCTGAATTCGGCCGGCGGCAGGCCGATCAGCACGGCGATGGCGTTTTCAAATTGAGCGCGTTGCCAGATCAGGTCGATCAACTCGGCCTGGGTAGTCTTGAGCTGAGTCTGCGCCTGAGCCACCGCGTCCCTGCCGGATACGCCCGCGCGGTATTGGTTTTCGGTCATCTTCAACGAACGCTGATAGTTGTCCACGGTGGTCTGCAACAAGCGCTTCTGCTCGTCGATCACCCGCAATTGCAGGTAGTTTTGCACCAGTTCCGATTGCTGGCTCAGGCGCATGGCGGCCAGATCGGCGAAGCTGGCTTCGGCGCTGGCTTCATTGGCTTGCAGAGTGCGACGCAACTTGCCCCAGACGTCCGCCTCCCAACTGACACCGGCCTGGGCGCTGTAGGTGTCGCGGATGCCACTGGCCGAACTGCTCAGGCTCGAATTACTGCTGCCGGTGCCCTGGCTGGAGCGGTTCTTGCCGACGGTCAGGTCAACAGAGGGGAAGAACGCGCCCCGGGCACTGCGAACCAAGGCCTGGGCCTGACGGTACTGGGCTTCGGCCTGGGCCACGGTCTGGTTGGAGGTGTTGAGTTTCTCCACCAGGCCATTGAGCCGGGCATCGCCGTACAACTCCCACCAGGCACCCCGAGCCAAGGCGTCGCTAGGATTGGCCTGGCGCCAACCCTCAGCCTCCTTGTACTGCACGGGCGCCGCGGCCACCGGGCGCTGGTAATCCGGGCCGATGGCGCAGGCGCTGAGCATCGCCACGCACAGCGTCAGGCTCAGCAGCCGCGAGCCACGGGCGGTCGCCAGCGGTGCGACAAGATTGAAAAGCGAACGGTCGGTCATAGCGGAGTTTCCAGGGCAGCATCAGTGCGCACGCCGCGCCAGCGGTTGAAGCGATGGCGCAGTTTGTCGAGATAAAGGTAAACCACAGGCGTGGTATAGAGGGTCAGGATCTGGCTGAACACCAGTCCGCCGATGATGGTCAGGCCCAGCGGCTGGCGCATCTCAGAGCCTTCGGCACCGCCAAGCAATAGCGGCAAGGCACCGAGAATCGCCGCCAGCGTAGTCATCAGAATCGGCCGCAAGCGCAGCAGGCAGGCGTTGCGGATCGAGTCCTGCGGCGACTGCCCGCCGCGCTCCAGTTGCAACGCCAGGTCGATCATCAGGATCGCGTTTTTCTTCACCACGCCAATCAGCAGGAACAACCCCAACAACGAGATCAGGCTGAACTCGCCGCCCAACAAATAAATCGACAGCAGTGCGCCGACACCGGCCGACGGTAAGGTGGACAGGATGGTCAGCGGGTGAATGTAGCTCTCGTACAACACACCCAGCACCAGGTACACCGCCAGCAATGCACCCAGGATCATGAACGGCTGGCTTTTCTGGGTTGCCGCGAACGCATCGGCGGTGCCGGCCATTTTTGCGATGATGTCTTCGGGCATCCCGAGCCTGGCAATTGCCCGCTCGATGGCGGCCGTGCCCTGCTCCACCGTCACCCCCTCGGCCAAATCGAACGATATGTCCTCGGAGGCGAACTGACCCTCATGGCTGACCCGATCATCCTCCAGGCTGCTCTCATAATGCGCGATGGTCGACAGGGGCACCCGCGCGCCGTCAGCGGTAATGACCTGGACCTGATCGAGGGTGCTCGGGTCCTGGGCGTACTTGGGGTTGACCTCCATCACCACCTGATACTGGTTGAGGCTGTCATAGATGGTGGATATCTGCCGCTGGCTGTAGGCGTTGTTCAACACCGAGGTGACCATGTCCATGTCGATGCCCAGGCGCTTGGCCTGGTCACGGTCCACCACGAGCGTGATCTGCTGGGCGCCGCCGCCGTCACGAGCGTCGATAGCGGTCAGCTCCGGCAAGGCCCTGAAGGCCGCCGCGACTTTGGGGTACCACTGACGTAGCGACGCCAGGTCACCGCTCTGCAGGATGTAGGAATACTGCGAGGTGGTCTGCTCACGTCCACCACCAAACTGCAGATCCTGGTCGGCCATCAGCATCAAGCGGCCACCCGGCACCAGGGGCATCTCCTTGCGCAAGCGCTCGATGACTTTCTGCGCGGAGATACCACGCTCGTTGATCGGTTTGAGGCGTACCAGCATGAAGGCATTGTTGGTGCCGTTGTTGCCGCCGATGAACCCCGCCACGCTTTCTACGGCTTCATCCTTCAGCACGGCGCGACGAAAGATTTCCATCTTCGGCTGCATGACGTTGAACGAGAGTCCGTCGTCGCCGCGCACGAAACCGATCAACTGGCCGGTGTCCTGCTGAGGCATGAAGGTTTTCGGCACCACCACGTAGAGTGCGATGTTCACCCCTATGGTCACCAGCAGGCTCAGCAAGGTCAGGCGCCGATGGCGCAGCACCCAGTCCAGGCTGCGCGCGTAACCACGGACCATCCGCTCGTTGAGGCGCCGGCTCCAGCGCTGCAAGCGATTCTCCTGCCCCGGCACGTGGGGCTTGAGCCAGCGAGCGCAGAGCATCGGCGTGAGGGTCAGCGACACCACCAGCGAGACCACGATGGCCGCCGCCAGGGTGATGGAGAACTCGCGAAACAGGCTCTCGATAATCCCGCCCATGAACAGGATCGAGAGAAACACCGCCACCAGTGAGACGTTCATCGATAGCAGCGTAAAGCCCACCTCTTCGGCGCCCAGGTAGGCCGCCTTCATGGGCGGTACGCCTTCGTCGATGTGCCGGGAAATGTTCTCCAGCACCACGATGGCGTCGTCCACCACCAGGCCGGTGGCGAGGATCAACGCCATCAACGACAGGTTGTTCAGGGAGAAGCCGTAGAGGTACATCACCGCAAACGTGCCCACCAGGGACACCGGCACCGCCAGGGTCGGGATCAGTGAGGCGCGAAAGTTGCCCAGGAACAGGAACACCACCAGCACCACCAGGGCCACGGCAATCAGCAGGGTCATTTCCGCCTCGTGCAGCGTGGCCTTGATCACCGGTGAGCGGTCCATGGCCAGGTTCAGCTTGACGCTGGCCGGCAGCACGGCCTGCAACGCCGGCAGCTGGTTCTTGATCTCATTGACCGTCTCGATGATGTTGGCGCCAGCCTGACGGTTGATCACCAGCAGCACGGCTGCGTCATCGTTGAAGAAACCGCTGTTGTAGCGGTCTTCGACGCCGTCGGTGACTTTTGCTACGTCCTTGAGGCGCAGCACCGAGCCGTCCTGGTAACGGATGATCAGCGTTTCGTAGTCCTTGGCCTTCTCCAACTGATCGTTGGCCTGGATTTGCCACATGCGCTGTGCGTCCTCGACCGAACCCTTGGGCCGGCGAACGTTGCTGTCGGCAATGGCGCTGCGCACATCATCCAGGGCTACGCCGTACTGGTTGAGCAGTTGCGGCTCCAGTTCGATGCGCACCGCCGGCAAGGAACTGCCGCCAATCTGCACCTCGCCCACGCCCGACACTTGGGACAGGCTCTGGGAAAGGATGGTTGAAGCCAGGTCGTAGAGCTGGCCCTTCTCCAGCACATCCGAAGTCAGCGACAGCACCATGATCGGCGCCTGAGACGGGTTGACCTTCTTGTACGTGGGCATGCTGCGCATGCCGCTGGGCAACAGGTTGCGCGAGGCATTGATGGCCGCCTGCACTTCCCGCGCCGCACCGTTGATGTCGCGGTCCAGGTCAAATTGCAGGATCACCCGGGTAGAGCCCTGGCTGGACCGGCTGCTCATGGTGTTGACCCCGGCGATGGCGCCAAAGGAACGCTCAAGCGGCGTTGCCACCGTCGACGCCATCACCTCGGGGCTGGCCCCCGGCAAGTTGGCCTGGACCACGATCACCGGAAAATCCATCTGCGGCAACGGCGCGACCGGCAGCAGGCCAAAGCTCACGCCACCGAGCAGCATGATTGCAAAGCTCAGCAGCATGGTCGCTACGGGGCGACGGATGAAAGGGCCGGAGAGGTTCATGGGTGACCGCTCCAGGCTTCAGACGATATGCCGTGAGGGATGGTCGGGCTCTTGTGGCGAGGGGATATATCCCCGCCCTGTGGGAGCAAGGCTTGCCCGCGATGAGGGCGATGCGGTCCTGCAGAATCGAGACGCCTGTTTCGCGAGCAAGCTTTGCTCCCACATAGCGGGAGCAAGCTCCCTCGCCACACAAAGCCCTCAAGCTCCGGGATGCCGGGTGCTGCCGTCATACCCGCACCTCTTCCCCATCAGGCTTGGCAAAGCGGCGCCCCAGGCGGTCGAAATACAGGTAAATCACCGGCGTGGTGAACAACGTCAGCACCTGGCTCACCAACAACCCACCCACCATCACCAGCCCCAAAGGCTGGCGCAGTTCGGCGCCGGAGCCAGTGGCGAGCATCAGTGGCACCGCACCGAACAGGGCCGCCAGTGTGGTCATCAGGATCGGCCTGAAACGCAGCAACGCGGCCTGGTAGATGGCCGTCTGCGGATCCATGCCCTGGTTGCGTTCGGCGTCGAGGGCGAAGTCGATCATCATGATCGCGTTTTTCTTGACGATGCCGATCAGCAGGATGATGCCGATGATCGCGATCATGCCCAGGTCATTGCCGCTGATGATCAGCGCCAGCAAGGCGCCGATGGCCGCCGAGGGCAATGTGGAGAGAATCGTGATCGGGTGGATGTAGCTCTCGTACAGAACACCGAGCACGATGTACATGGTCACCACCGCCGCCAGGATCAGCAGCAAGGTACTCGACAGCGAGGCCTGGAACGCCTGGGCCGCGCCCTGGAATTCGGTCTGCACCCCGACCGGCATGCCAATGTCCTGCTGGACCTTCTCGATCACGTCCACCGCGTGCCCCAGGGCTACGTCGGGCGCCAGGTTGAACGACATCATCACCGCCGGGAACTGGCCGATGTGAGCAATGGCCAACTGGGCCTGACGCTCCTCGACGCGAGCCAGACTCGACAGCCGCACCTGGCCACCATCGGTGGTCTTGACGTGAATCTGATCCAGCGCCTGCGGCCCGAGGCGCTCCCCGGCCTGGGCCTGCAACACCACCCGATACTGGCTGGCCTGGGTGTAGATGGTGGAAATCTGCCGCTGGCCGAAAGCGTCATACAGTGCATCGGTGATGTCCGACACCGATACGCCCAGGCGAGACGCGGCGTCGCGGTCGATCACCAGGTAGACCTGCAGACCTTTGTCCTGCAAGTCGCTGGCGACGTCGGTCAACTCCGGCTGCCGGGCCAAGGCTTCGACAAGGCGATCGCTCCAGAGGCTGAGCAACTCGGCATCCGGCGAAGACAGGCTGAACTGGTACTGGGTGCGGCTGACCCGGTCTTCGATGGTCAGGTCCTGCACCGGTTGCATGAACAGACGGATGCCCACCAGCCGATCCAGTTGTGGCTGCAAGCGGGCAATGATTTCGGTGGCGCTGTCATCCCGTTCGCTGTGGGGCTTGAGATTGATCAGCAAGCGACCACTGTTGAGCGTGGCGTTGTCACCGTCCACGCCGATGTAGGAAGACAGGCTCTGCACCGCTGGATCGGCCAGGATCACCTTGGCCAGCTGCTGTTGGCGCTCGCTCATGGCGGCGAAGGAAATCGACTGTGGCGCCTGGGAAATACCCTGGATCACTCCGGTGTCCTGCACCGGGAAAAACCCCTTGGGCACGGCCAGGTACAACACCACCGTCAGCACCAGGCTGCCCACGGCAACCAGCAGGGTCAGCGGCTGATGCTTGAGCACCCACTGCAACTTGCGACCGTAGGCGGCGATCATCCAGTCGATCCAGGCGCCGCTGGCACGGTAGAAACGCCCCTGCTCTTGCTCCTTGGGCTCGCGCTTGAGCAACCGGGCACACATCATCGGCGTCAGGGTCAGCGACACCACCAGGGAGATCAGGATCGCCACCGCCAGGGTGATGGCGAACTCGCGAAACAAGCGTCCGACCACGTCGGCCATGAACAGCAACGGGATCAGCACCGCGATCAGCGAAAGCGTCAGGGAAATCAGGGTGAAGCCAATCTGCTTCGCGCCCTTGAGCGCGGCCTGCATGGGGCTTTCGCCCTCCTCGATGTAGCGGGCAATGTTTTCCAGCATGACGATGGCATCGTCCACCACAAAACCGGTGGCAATGGTCAGGGCCATCAGCGTCAGGTTGTTGATGGAAAAACCCGCCAGGTACATCACGCCGAACGTGCCGATCAGCGACAACGGTACAGCCACCGACGGAATGATCGTGGCACTGACCCGACGCAGGAACAGGAACGTCACCATGACCACCAAGGCGATGGCAATCAGCAGCTCATGCTGTACGTCGGTGACCGAAGCGCGAATGGTCTGGGTGCGGTCAGTCAGCACCGTAACGTCCAGGCCGGCCGGCAGGTTGTCGGTAATGCTCGGCAGCAAGGCCTTGATCCGGTCTACCACCTCGATGACGTTGGCCCCCGGCTGGCGCTGGATGTTCAACAACACGGCCTGATTTTCGTTGGCCCAGGCGGCAAGGCGTTCATTCTCGGCGCCATCGACGATCTGCGCGACATCCTTGAGGCGCAACGGAGCGCCGTTGGCATAGGCGAGGATCAGCTCGGCGTAGTCCTTGGGTGAGGTCAACTGATCGTTGGCATCGAGCATCGAGACCCGGGTCGGTCCGTCGAAGTTGCCCTTGGGCTGGTTGACGTTGGAGGCGCCGACCAGGGTACGCACATCCGCCAGGTTCAGACCTGCGGCTGCCAGGGCCTCGGGGTTGACCTTGATCCTCACGGCCTGGCGCTGGCCGCCGGCGATCGAAACCATGCCGACCCCGCTGATCTGGGCGATTTTCTGCGCCATGCGGGTGTCAACCAAGTCATTGAGCTTGGGCAGCAACATGGTCTTGGAGGTGATCGCCAGGGTCAGCACCGGGGTGTCGGCCGGGTTGACCTTGTTGTACACCGGCGGGGCTGGCAGATCGTTGGGCAGCAGGTTGGTGGCCGCGTTGATCGCCGCCTGCACCTGTTGCTCGGCGACATCCATGTTGATGTCGAGGCTGAAACGCAGGGTAATCACCGACGCGCCGCCGGAGCTGGTGGACGCCATTTGCGTCAGGCCCGGCATCTGCCCGAACTGCCGTTCCAGAGGGGCGGTCACGGCGCTGGTCATCACGTCGGGACTGGCGCCCGGGTACAGGGTCATCACGCGGATGGTCGGGTAATCGACCTGGGGCAATGCCGACACCGGCAGCAACCGATAGGCGATCAGACCGGCCAGCACGATGGCCAGCATGCTCAGGGTGGTGGCGACCGGGCGAAGGATGAACAGACGCGAGAGGTTCATGCGCCGCCCTTTTTCGCCTTGTCGGCCACGGCCGGTTCAGCCGGGGCCGCCGCCGTTTTGCCCTGCAGGTGTTCGGTCGGCGTGGTGGGCACGTCCTGGCTGTCGTTGACCACATCCACCTCACTGCCTTCCTTCAGGCGATCGGTGCCTTCTAGCACTACTCGATCACCTGCGGCCAGGCCTTCGGTGACTACGGTGTGTTCGCCGTCGCTGGCGCCGATCTTCAGCTTTCTGATGGTGACTTTTTTATCGCCATCCAGGGCGTAGACGAAGGTGCCGTTGGTGCCGAACTGAATCGCAGCGGTCGGCGCCAGGACTACATTTTTGAGGGTGTCGGCCAACAGGTGCACATTGACGAACTGGTTGGGGAACAGCGACTGGTCGCGGTTATCGTAGCGAGCCTTGAACTTCAGGGTGCCGGTGGTGATATCGATCTGGTTGTCCAGGCTTTGCAGTACACCGCTGGCCTGCAGCTTCAGGTCACTACGGTCCCAGGCTTCCACTGGCAGCTTCGCCCCGCTGCGATAGCGGGCAAGCACGGTATCCAGGTTGGTTTCCGGCAGCGTAAACACGACGCTGATGGGTTGCGTCTGAGTGATGACCGCCAGCGCGGTAGTGTCGTTGGCGGCCACCAGATTGCCAACGTCCAGTTGCCGCAAACCGACCCGGCCGGAGATCGGCGCCCGGATCCTGGTGAACTCCAGATTGAGCTTGGCGTCGTTGACTGCCGCCTGGTTGGTCTTGACCGTGCCCTGGTACTGGCCCACCAAGGCGGCGGCGGTATCGAGGGTCTGTTTGGCGATGCTGTCCTCGGCATACAGGCCACGATAACGCTCGAGGTCTACCTGGGCATTTTTCAGTTGGGCCTGATTCTGCAGCAGCGTGCCTTCGGCCTGGAGCAAGGCGTTCTGGTATGGCCGCGGATCGATTTCAGCCAGCAGGTCTCCAGCCTTGACCATTTGCCCTTCTTCAAAGGCGATCTTGACCAGCTCGCCACCCACCCGGCTGCGCACGTTGATGGTATTGAGGGCCGTGACGGTGCCCAACGCCTTGTAGTAAAGCGGAAAATCACCGGTGACTGCCGGCGCTACCCGAACCGGTACCGGCCCTGTCGCCCCCCCAAACCCTGGCCGCATCCCGCCCGACCGCCCCGCCTGTTCAGCAGGCGCTTTTTGCCCTGCTCCGGGCTTTTGGTCCGTGCCGGCGGGCCAGAACTTCCAGGCCAGCGCCGCGACGATCAATACGACGACCAGGCCAAACAGCCAGCGACGGGATTTGTGGGAAACAGAGGATTGCATGGAATGATCAACCATTGGGCGCGTGGGCTTCTTTTACGGGAGGCTGAACGATAAGCACTGGCGGGTATTTAGCAAAGCGCCTTTACCGGCAATTTACCTTGGGCTTACCTATCGCGTAGTTGGCTAAGGTCTTGAAGCACAAATGAAAACGGCCTGGACAAGGCCAGGCCGTTAACAATTGTAATAAATACTTTATTTCAGTACAGCTAGAGCAGCGTCGTAGTTGGGCTCTTCAGCGATTTCCTTGACCAGCTCGCTGTGCAGCACGTTGTCGTTTTCGTCGAGCACCACCACCGCACGGGCGGTCAAGCCTTTGAGCGGGCCATCAGCAATCGCCACGCCATAATTCTCGATGAACTCACTGCCGCGCAGGGTGGACAGGTTCTGGACATTTTCCAGGCCTTCGGCACCGCAGAAACGCGCCTGGGCGAACGGCAGGTCAGCCGAGATGCACAGCACCACGGTGTTGCTCAGTTCGTTGGCCTGGGCGTTGAACTTGCGCACGGAGGTGGCGCAGGTCGGGGTATCGACGCTTGGGAAAATGTTCAGCACTTTGCGCTTGCCGGCGAAATCCTTCAGGGAAACGTCGGACAGATTGCCGGCTACCAGGGAAAAGGCTGGCGCCTTGGAACCGGCTTGTGGCAATTGGCCGTTGACTTGAACCGGGTTGCCTTTGAGGGTGACTTGAGCCATGAACGGATTCCTTCTGACAGGTTTGAAAATGGTGAGGCCGGAGTTAACCATGAAATGGTTCTGCGACCTATGGTTGGACATAAAAAGTCATGGCTTGGCGGTGTAGGAGCTATCGAGTGCAACGAGTCTGCGATCTTTGCCCTGCTAATTGAGTCTAGAGCGAAAGATCGCAGGCTTCGCCAGCGCCTACAGCGACGCCTGTGGGCTATTTAGCCTTGAGCTTCAGGAACGACTGATGCAAGTCCGCCGCCCAACCATCGATCACACCTTTGACATCATCGGGCTTCATCACCTGGGCTTCGTTGGACAACGGCTTACCCGTGCCCTTGCGCACCACCTGGGCGACCACTGCATTGTTGCCGCCGTCGAGAAATACCGCTTCAGTGCCCAAGGTGGTTTCCTGGTCGCGAATACCGCTGGCGGTACTGACCGCGGCCGCCACCAGCGCGATCGGAATCACTTCATAAGGCTTCAGGCCCTCGGTCTTGCTGCTGACGGCGGTGATGGCCGCGCGCATCACCAGTACTCCGGGCCCAGGGCCGGTCGCCAGGGGCAGGGATTTGCCCGCTTCCCGCTTTAGCGCCTGATCGTAGTAACCGGTAATGCCGGACAAGGTGGCCTGGGGGATCTTCACGGTCGGCTGCGGCTTGGGGTAAAGCTGTGTCGGCTCGACGTAAAGGCTGGTGTATTTGCTCAGGTCTGCCGTGGGATCAACCCAGCGCATCACTTCGGCCCCCGACGGCGACTTCTCCTCCTTGAGCCGGCTGTAATCACCCAGAAAGCCGGAGTACTCATCCGGTTGGGTGATCTTGCTGGAGCAACCCGCCAGGGCAAGCGAGGCCATGCACACGGTGCCAATCATTGACGCAAACTTCATGCTGTCACTCCTGTAAGCCACACGAAACGGGGCCGGGAATTACAGGTATAGCCAATGGGCGCGGTTTTGCCTGCTCCGACAGGAACAAGTCACTGGGCAAGCCCTTTGCTCGCCACCGCCTTCAGCCGCGCTCGCGGGGTATCAGGCTCTGCAATTGCTGCGCGAGGAAGTCCGCGTCGAAGGTAAAAGTATCCGGATCCTTCAACCCGTTGGTTCGACGCCATTGCCACTGCAACGAAGGCGGCAGGCAAACCAGCGAGATGCTGCCGTAACGCGTTGCAGTCAGCCCCATGATCGCCAGGGAAATCTGCCCGCCGGCCCCCATTACATCGGGTATGAATTCCACCGGCTTGCCAGTGATGGACAGTGTCAGCTTTTCTGTCTTGAAGCCGGAGGTTTCTGCCGGAACACTCGGCCCGTGGGCCACATACGCCTCACGGGTCAGCGTCAGAAGCCCGGGGGCCAGGACCGGCGCCAGCCATTGCTCGATCTGCCCGTACAACGCCTCGATCTGTGCGGCCCACACCGCCGCTTGCGCCTCGTGCTGTTGCTTCTTGTGCGCTTCGCTGTCTGCGTAGTGACGAAGCATCTCACCCAATTGCTTTACATCGTCCATGCGCTGTTCCTCGATTCAAGGGGTGCTGCCAAGCTGGATGATGACAGGTTCAAGACGCAGGCGTACGCAAAACCCGCCTGGCCCGTCACGCGCGGCATACATAGTCGTGCGTCAGCACCTTTGCCGCAGATAAGGAATACCTCCGGGAAATCCGATGAGTGGAGAGGTTTTTCTCTGGTTTTTTCGCCTCACCTGTCAGGAATGACAGTAGTCAAAGCCGCGGGCGGGAGGTTTGATGAAGCGAACCGCCAAGACGATAACTCCGACGACGCTTGGCAAGAGGAGGACGCGCCATGACCAGCCTGAGCCCGGACAATGAAATCGAAGTCATCAACCGTGTCATCATCATCGGGATGGTGACGGTTGAACACCCAGCAAACCCGCACGGCGGTATCCCGCTTCGTTTGCTCGCCAATGGATTGCTGCCATTGCTGGTGGAACCCTGGACCCAACAGGCCGAATATGACGACGCCCGCATCTTGCTGAGCAATTCCGACATCCCCGTGCTGAACAAGACCATTATGCCGGGTGAAGTGAATCAGCCATTCACGCTGAACCTGCCGGAAGCCCTGTTGAGCAACGGCATCAACCAGATACGCCTGAGCGTACTGCGTGTAGGTCAGACGATTCCCGAAACATCACAGTCATTGGACGTGCTCTTCCACCGGCCACGGCCGGGGGGCGAAGTCTCAACCCCAGGCGACAATCCCAACCTGACCCTCACCCTGCCCTCCGAGGTCATCACCAAGGGGGTGGATGCGGCAATGGCCAGCCAAGGGGTGATCCTTACCATCCGCTATCCCTACATGAGGGAAAAAGACGTTATCACAGTGGACCGTGACAGCCAGGAAATGACGCGCACCGTAAGCGCTACCGAGGCCGCTGCCGGCAGCGTGGACATCATTCTGCGGACCGCCGACTTCTGGCAAGACAATCCCCGGTTCGCTTTGCGGTTCAGAGTAACTGACCTGCTGGGCAACTCCAGCGGCCCGCAGGCGATATGGTCAAGGGCCACCTACATCGATGTGCACATTCGCCAACCGGCACTCGACCTCACCAAACCCAGGGTCCTGGAGGCCAGGGAGCTCAATGGCGAGCGCCTGAATTTCGAGAGGGATTTCTATGACGCGCAATTCGCCAACGTCGAAGTGAACTACATCGGTTCGGCTCCGGGGCAGGACGTAAAAGTGTATTGGGTTGGGCGTAACTCCACCTGGGGCAGTGAGATCCAGACGGTATCGGTTGCTGGTCAAACGTTGAGATTCCAGGTGCCCAGAAACGAAGTGGTGGATTGCATCGGCACCGGTGCGGAGGTCTATTACACCGTCAGAGCGCCTGGCACCACTACGGATATTCCATCGAGAGACCTGGACATTACGGTCACGCCACAAAAATACACGCTACGGGAACCGACGCTGGACGGCAGCAAAACCAATCTCCGGGCCTATCATCCAGCCCTGCTCACCGCGCATACCGCACGAATGGCGCTGTTTGGCGTGACGGCCCGCTACGGTGAGGAAATTCGGATAACAGCCGGTACCAGCCAAACCGACCTGTCCGTGCCCCCTGCCTGGATAGCGGAAAACCGCGGGAAGCCCATCATGGTCAACTGGACACTCCGGGAAACCGGCACCGGCACGCCGATCATCTTTTCATGGTTTCTGAGATTGATCGCCTGACTCGGTTTTTCAGCTAACCAACGGTTTTGACGCTGCTTTTCCATTGCAGGAGGACGTACCGTGCGTAAATTAATGGGGTTGCTGTTAATCACGTTGATGGTCGGGTGCGCACAAGTCACGACAGCACCGCCTGCCCCCATCACAATCAACGGAGTCCAGGTACTCGATGGGCCTGAGACCGCCAGTTTCCTTACCACGCTTTACCATCGCAAATTTCCCAACTGCAACAATTCCGACTCGCAACCCTCGTTCCTCTGCTCGGGTGTCACCCTCAGGGTGACGGTAAAAGACCCCGAAGAACAATACAAAGTCTGGGACCCCAGCCCAACCTCAATAACCAGTGGCGGAGTGTCTTTCTCTTATCTACGGGCAGACGCCAATTTCGGGCGGCTGGCGTGGGGCCACGGCAACGGCCTTATCCTCTACCCCATCTTCGGCGCACCGCCTGACAAGATTGACCTGGACTATCTGTGCTCATACCCGATGGATGCCTGGACCTGGCACCGTACCAGCCCTTGTGGCCACCACGTGGACTATCCCGCGTTAAGCCAACTCTGCCATCTGGCCGGCGTGACCACTGCGCAACAATGGCTGGGCATATGGACTATGCCGGGGGGTAATGAACACCTGCGCCAATGCGGATTCGATGTCAACGATGACCGCAATCAACTGGCCGGACCGGCGTTCTACGCCTCGGTGCTGGGCAAGGTTCTGATAGGGGCGAGAGGATTCGCTGAGCATAACGAGATCATCATCAAGACCTGGACACCAGGACGGCCAAACACTTTCCCCATCATGGCGTTCTTCTTTGTTGCAGGAGGCACCAACGAGGGGTTGCCCGACGCTCGCTACAACCAACGCGACTTTTATAACTCCACCAATCCGAAAATTGTCGTGCCGATCATTCGTCTGACACCTGCCAACAGTGCCACCGAAAGCGCCACGTTCACCTACGTCGCGTCCGATCAGGCGGTGACTCAGTGATTCGTTCGTGCTGGGACCTACTCAGCGCAACCGCGCCATCGCCAGGGTGTCCACCCATCGCCCGTCACGCACGGCGTAGTCGCGCAGCAGGCCTTCGGTTTCGAAGCAACATCTGAGGGGCGACCCCGGGTCGTTGTAGAGCGCGGTGACCCCACCGATATGAGCTTCATTGAAGCGAGTGAGGCTGATCGAATGCTCGGACATGCGGCTCCTCCCTGGAGACCTGAAAAGGCCGTTCACTATAAGCCAGCGAACATTCAGGTATCCAGGGCCAAGCCTGTGGGAGCAAAGCTTGCTCGCGATTGCGGTGATCCGATTGCATCAATACTGACTGTGCCGCCGTCTTCGCGAGCAAGCTTTGCTCCCACATGGGGTTGGGCTTGAGTGCTCTCTTCGCTACTGATGCTGCACCTGAACCATTGAGTTCACCTGCACCCGCGCGTGCATCTGCTCTGCCCCGCCACCGCGGCGCATGCCGCGTACCGGACAGGCGTCGAGGTAGTCCAGGCCGACCGCCAGTTTCAAATGCCGATCCGGACAGGTCAGGCGATTGGTCACGTCGAAGCTGTACCAGCCGTCCTCCAGCCAGGCTTCAGCCCAGGCGTGGCTCGCCAGATGACTTTCATCTTCGGTGCACAGGTAACCGGAGACATAGCGCGCCGGAACCCCCAGGCTACGCGCGCAGGCCAGAAATGCGTGGGTATGATCCTGACAAACCCCCACGCCCCCGGCGAAGGCTTCGGCGGCGGTACTGCTGACCTCGGTCGTGCCCGGGCTGTAGGGCATGCGTGCAGCCAGGCCGTTCATCAAATCGGTCAGTGCCGAGCGATCACGTCGGGCTGCGCATTGCTCCACAGCAAAGGCCGCGAGAGCATCATCGGCCTGGGTGAGGCGGCTGGGGCGCAGAAATGGCAGCGGTGACTGGCTGTCCGGCTCCATCTGCACCGCCTGATGGATTTCCACCTCGCCATAAGCCGTGAGCACCAGAGCGCCATGGGGCTCGTCCATGGTCATCACATGCAGGATATTGCCGTAGGGATCGAGCTGGCTGCGCACCAGACGTGGCAATTCCAGATGCCATTGCAGGATGCGTTGACGCTGAGTGTCTTTGGGGGTCAAGCGCAGGAACTGGATGCTGGTGCACACTTCATCGGCATAGCTATAGGTCGTGTCGTGGCGTATGGAAAGTTTCATACCACCTCCAGATAAGACTCGTGAACGGTCTGGCCCAGGTGGCGAATCTGGCCAATGAGGTCGGTCAGCCATTGATGCAGGCCCGATGCCAGGATCTCGTCGATGCCGGAGTAACGCAGCCGCGCGTTCAGTTCAGCGGCCAGGCGTTGGGCCGGGCGGCCATTGTTGCCCGGCAGGCTGGAGAGGATCTGGTCCAGCTCCTCGATACAGGCATGCAACGAGCGCGGAACGTCGGCGCGCAGCAGCAACATTTCCGAGACCTGCTCGGCGTTGGGCGCATTGCGGTAGATCTCGTTGAACGCTTCAAACGAAGACAACGCCCGCAGCAAGGCGCTCCACTGGTAATAACCGCGTGCCGAGTTGTCGCTGACCTCTTCCGACTCCTCACCAAACATTTCGTAGCGGGCGTCCAGCAGACGCAGGGTGTTGTCCGCCCGCTCGATAAAGGTTCCCAGACGAATGAATCTATAGGCATCGTTGCGCATGATGGTGCCCGACGTCGCGCCACGGAACAGGTGCGAGCGCTCCTTGACCCATTCACAGAAGTGGCTGATGCCGTAGCGGCCCAGACCATTGCTGGCAATGTTGCGCATCTCCAGCCAGGTGGCGTTGATGTTCTCCCACATATCGGCGGTGATGCGTCCACGCACCGCATGGGCATTGGTCCGCGCCGCCCGCAGACAGCTATAGATGCTTCCGGGGTTGGTTTCGTCCAGTGCGAAAAAATGCAACATGCGTTCGGTGTTCAGCGCGTCATAACGGGCGTTGTAATCGTCCAGCGTGCCGGCCGCCAGCAACGACATCGCCAGCTCGGCATGCCCGTCGCTGCGCCCGGCCTGGGGCATGAGCGACAGCGAGTAACTGACTTCGAGCATGCGCGCCAGGTTCTCGGCGCGCTCCAGGTAGCGGGACATCCAGTAGAGGTCCGAAGCGGTTCTTGAAAGCATGTCTTAGTCCTCCACTACCCAAGTGTCTTTGGTGCCGCCACCCTGGGACGAATTGACCACCAGCGAGCCGTCGCGAAGTGCCACGCGGGTCAGTCCGCCGGGCACCAGACGAGTTTCCTTGCCCGACAACACGAACGGACGCAGATCGATGTGGCGCGGGGCGATACCGCTCTCGACGAAGGTCGGGCAGGTGGAAAGGCTCAACGTCGGTTGGGCGATGTAGGCTTCGGGGCGGGCCTTGAGGCGTGCGCGGAAGTCTTCGATCTGCGCCGCTGTGGCTGCCGGCCCTACCAGCATGCCGTAACCGCCGGAGCCCTGGGTTTCCTTGACCACCAGGTCAGGCAGGTTGGCCAGCACGTGGGACAGATCCTGGGGCTTGCGGCACTGCCAGGTCGGCACGTTCTTCAGAATCGGCTCTTCGGTGAGGTAAAAGCGGATCATCTCGTCGACGTAAGGGTAGATCGATTTGTCATCGGCCACGCCCGTGCCCACCGCATTCGCCAGCACCACGTTGCCTGACCGGTAAACGGCGATCAGTCCGGGGACGCCCAACATGGAGTCGGGGTTGAACGACAGCGGATCGAGGTAATCATCGTCAAGGCGGCGATAGATCACATCCACCTGCTGGGGGCCTGCGGTGGTGCGCATGTAGACATGGTCGTCGCGCACGAACAGATCGGCGCCCTCCACCAGTTCCACCCCCATTTCACGAGCCAGGAACGCATGTTCGAAATAGGCACTGTTGAAACGACCGGGGGTCAGCACCACGGCGGTCGGGTTGTCCAGGGGGCTTGAACTCTTGAGGGTGTCGAGCAACAGATTCGGGTAGTGATCAATGGGCGCCACGCGCTGGGCGGCGAAGAGCTCGGGGAACAGGCGCATCATCATCTTGCGGTCTTCGAGCATGTAGCTCACGCCGCTGGGCGTACGCAGGTTGTCCTCCAGCACGTAATAACTGCCATCACCGTCGCGAACCAGGTCAACACCCGCGATGTGGGCATAAATGCCTCGGTGCAAGTCCAGGCCTTGCATCGCGATTTGATAACCCTCATTGGCGAGCACCTGCTCGGCCGGAATGATTTTTTCCTTGAGGATCCGCTGCCCATGGTAGATGTCGGCCAGAAACATGTTCAGGGCCTGGACCCGCTGAATGCAGCCACGCTCGACCATCTTCCATTCGCTGGCCTTGATGCTGCGAGGAATAATGTCGAACGGAATCAATCGTTCGGTACCCTGCTCGTCACCGTAAAGGGTGAAGGTGATACCGGCTCGATGAAACAGCAGATCGGCTTCGCGACGCCGCTGTTCCAGCAGCTCCAGCGGCGTGTCCGCCAGCCAGCGCGAGAAGGCTTGATAGTGCGGGCGGCAGTCACCCTTTGCATCATACATTTCATTAAAAAAAGCTTGGGGCATAGCCAACTCCCAGCCGCGTTCTACACGGCATTTTTTATCACTTCGTCATTCCAATGGTCCGGCCTTGCTTTGTTTTAATGAGCCCTGTTTTTCTGAGTACCTCGATTGCACCGGTCTCTGATCTGGCCTTTGCGTCTGGATGACGTGCGCCCCCTGATTAAATCTGCGCCGTGAATGCTCCTCTGATAACCCCGCGCTGTAGTGGCCTACTTTCTTGAGCTCTAGCAAAGGCTGTGCCTAAGCCCGGTGCACCAGGACATTGCTGGAGAAACCGTCGTAGATGTACGCCCCCGCGATATTTAGTTTCATTTTTGCGACATACGCTCCTTTATACGCTGAAACGTTTATTTCAGCTTTTTCCTACATGCGCCCGAACGAGTCGAATCGGTGCAATAAGTCAGGTAACAGGTCGGTAATGCCCCGAAAGAGGGAAATTTATACTCACCGCCCTTCAGAGCGCTCAAAAGCGACTCTCCTTTTTAAGCAAGAGACTTATCCCGCACTCAGGATTAAAGCACTCATCAGGCAGAGCGCTCAGCGATCACAGCCCCCCCCACGCCCCTCACTATCCGGCTCGGCCATTTGTCGCCTCCCTGCGAACAAACTCAAAGCAGACACTTGCGCCAGTAGTATTATGGTATACCATCATACGCACAGACCAATTCCACCCTCCTACGGAGCAGCTCATGAGTTTCGAAATTCGCAAGATCGTCAGCTATGTCGAAGAAACCTTTATCGAAGGCGGCAAGGCCACCGACAAGCCGGTGACCATGGTCGGGTTGGCGGTGGTGATGAAAAACCCTTGGCTGGGCCGTGGCTTCGTTGAAGACCTGAAACCGGAAATCCGCGCCAACTGCTCCGACCTCGGTGCGCTGATGGTCGAGCGTCTGGTGGGCATCATCGGTGGCGCGGAAAAAATCGAAGCCTATGGCAAGGCCGCGGTGGTGGGTGCCGACGGTGAAATCGAGCACGCCTCCGCCGTGATCCACACCCTGCGCTTTGGCAACCATTACCGTGAAGCGGTGAAAGCCAAGAGCTACCTGAGCTTCACCAATAAACGTGGCGGCCCCGGCACCTCGATCCAGATCCCGATGATGCACAAGGACGACGAAGGTCTGCGCTCGCACTACATCACCCTGGAAATGCAGATCGAGGATGCACCACGCGCCGACGAAATTGTTGTGGTGCTGGGTTGCGCCGATGGCGGTCGCCTGCACCCGCGCATCGGCAATCGCTACATCGATCTGGAAGAACTGGCCGCCGAGAAGGCGCAGTGATCCAGCCTGGGCAACCACTATAAAAAAGGCATGCAGGAGCGCTCCATGATTCGGCTCACCGCTGAACTCACCCCGGCCGGCACCAGTTATCTGGCGACCGGCCAAGGCCAGCCCGTGGTCTTGATCCACGGCGTGGGCCTGAACAAAGAAATGTGGGGCGGCCAGATCGTTGGCCTGGTCACAAAATACCGCGTGATTGCCTATGACATGCTTGGTCACGGGGCCAGTCCGCGTCCCGAAAGCGGCACCGGCCTGCTGGGTTACGCCGACCAGTTAGTGGAGCTGCTCGACCACCTGCAAGTGCCCCAGTCGACAGTGATCGGTTTCTCCATGGGCGGCCTGGTGGCCCGTGCGTTTGCCTTGCATTATCCGCAACGCCTGCAAGGCCTGGTGGTCCTTAACAGCGTATTCAACCGCAGCGCCGAGCAGCGTGCCGGGGTCATCGCCCGCACCGCCCAGGCCGCCGAACATGGCCCGGACGCTAACGCCGAGGCCGCGCTGTCACGCTGGTTCAGCCGCGAGTATCAGGCCGCCAACCCGGCGCAGATTGCCGCCCTGCGCCAGACCCTGGCAGGAAATGATCCTCAGGGTTACCTGACCACCTATGAACTGTTTGCCACCCAGGATATGTACCGCGCCGACGACCTGGGCAGCATCACGGTGCCAACGTTGATTGCCACCGGCGAACTGGACCCGGGCTCGACGCCGGAAATGGCCCGTGAACTGGCCGAGCGAATTCCCGGTGCAACGGTTGCCGTGCTTGACGAGCAGCGGCATATGATGCCGGTAGAATCGCCGCGCCTGGTCAACCAGTTGCTGCTGGAATTTCTCGACAGCGCAAATACCCGACAAAATCCAATAAAGGGGATCGTTGCATGACACTCGCACGCTTTTCGATGTGCATCGGCGGTGAATGGGTCGATGCCCTGTCCGGCAAGACTTTCGAAAGCCTGAACCCGGCCCTGGCCAAGCCCTGGGCCGAGTTGCCCGATGCCGACGAAGCCGATGTCGAGCGCGCCGTGCAGGCTGCACAGACGGCGTTCGAAAGTCCTGCCTGGCGTGGCTTGACCGCCACCGCTCGCGGCAAACTGCTGCGGCGTCTGGGCGACCTGATCGCTGAAAACAAAGAACAACTGGCCCAACTGGAAAGCCGCGACAACGGCAAGCTGATCCGTGAAACCCGCGGGCAGGTCGGTTACCTGCCGGAGTTTTTCCATTACACCGCGGGTCTGGCCGACAAACTTGAGGGCGGCACCCTGCCCCTCGACAAACCGGACCTGTTTGCCTACACCGTGCACGAAGCGATGGGCGTCGTTGCAGCGATCATTCCCTGGAACAGTCCGCTGTACCTGACCGCGATCAAGCTAGCCCCGGCGCTGGCGGCCGGCAACACCATCGTGATCAAACCCTCCGAGCACGCTTCGGCCACCATCCTGGAGCTGGCTCGCCTGGCCTTGGAAGCCGGAATACCGCCGGGAGTGGTCAATGTCGTCACCGGCTACGGCCCGAGCACCGGCGCCGCCCTCACCCGTCATCCGCTGGTGCGCAAGATCGCCTTCACCGGTGGCGCCGCCACGGCCCGGCATGTGGTGCGCAGCAGTGCTGAAAACTTCGCCAAGCTGTCGCTGGAGCTGGGCGGAAAATCACCCAATATCATCTTCGCCGACGCCGACCTGGACAGCGCCATCAATGGCGCGATAGCCGGGATCTACGCCGCATCGGGACAGAGTTGCGTCTCTGGTTCGCGACTGCTGGTGCAGGATGAAATCTACGATGAGTTCGTCTCGCGCCTGGTAGAGCGGGCCCAGCGCATCCGCATCGGCAACCCTCAGGAAGATGCCAGTGAGATGGGCCCGATGGCCACCGCGCAGCAACTGGCAGTGGTCGAAGGTCTGGTGGCCGACGCTATCGCTGAGGGCGCTCGTCTTCGCTTGGGCGGCAAGCGCCCAGCGAACCTGGGCGAAGGCTGGTTCTACGAGCCGACCCTGTTCGAATGCGACCGCAACTCCATGAAGATCATGCAGGAAGAAGTGTTCGGCCCGGTGGCGTCGGTCATTCGTTTCAAGGATGAAGCCGAGGCATTGGCGATTGCCAACGACTCGCAGTTCGGCCTCGCCGCCGGTATCTGGACCCGCGACCTGGGCCGCGCCCATCGCCTGGCCCGGGACGTGCGTTCGGGGATCATTTGGGTCAACACTTACCGCGCGGTCTCGGCCATGGCGCCCATTGGCGGCTTCAAGAACAGCGGCTACGGACGCGAGAGCGGCATCGATTCGGTGCTCGCTTATACCGAACTCAAAACGGTGTGGATCAATCTCTCTCAGGCGCCCATGCCTGACCCGTTCGTGATGCGCTAGGAGTCCTGAGAAATGATCGAGCCCGGCATTTACAAAGAAGTCATGAGTTCGTTCCCATCCGGCGTCACGGTGGTGACCACCCTGGACCCAGACGGCAATATCGTCGGCATCACCGCCAGCGCCTTCAGCGCGCTGTCGATCGACCCGGCGCTGGTGCTGTTTTGCCCCAACTACGCCTCCGACACCTACCCGATCCTGCGTGACAGCAAACAGTTCGCGATCCACCTGCTGTCCGCCGACCAGACCGCCGAAGCCTATGCCTTCGCCGGAAAAGGCAAGGACAAGGCCAAGGGTATCGACTGGCACCTGAGCGAGCGCGGTAACCCGCTGCTGAGCAAAGCCACAGCGATCATCGAGTGTGAACTGTGGCGCGAATACGATGGTGGTGACCACGCGATCATCGTCGGCGCGGTGAAAAACCTGATCCTGCCCGAGCAGCCGGTGACGCCGATGATCTACCACAAAGGCAAGCTCGGCCCACTGCCGGTGCTGGCCTGAGTCTTCCGGGCGCAGATCCAATGTGGGAGCGCCCCATTTTCTCAGGAGCCGGCATGAGCCAAGCAGACGTGCAACTGCACAACCAACCTCTATCGACGATGTTGAGAGCCACCACGATGAGCAACGACAAATATGAACAAGGCCTGAAGATCCGCACCCAAGTGCTGGGCGAGGACTACGTCAACCGCTCCATCGAGAACGCCGACGATTTCACTCGCCCCTTGCAGGAAATGGTCACCGAATACTGCTGGGGCCATGTCTGGGGCCGTGAGGGTTTATCGCTCAAGGAACGCAGCATGATTAATCTGGCCATGATCTCGGCGCTCAATCGTCCGCACGAACTCAAGCTGCATGTGCGTGGCGCCTTGCGTAACGGCCTGAGTCGTGAGCAAATACGCGAAATTCTGCTTCAGGTCGGCATCTATTGCGGCGTCCCTGCTGCCGTAGACAGTTTCCGGCTCGCCCGTGAAGCCTTCGCCGAAGCCGATGCCGAGGCCTCCAGTTAACCCTCGGCTGTTTGATCTGAGCGGGCAAGCCTCTTGCCCCTTCTGCATGGACAGCCACATTACAGAGCGGACCCGATGAAACGCCTGCCACTCGACGACAGCTTCAAGGTCAATCGCAACCCCGTTACCCTGCGCGAAATCGTGCTGGATAAACTGCGAAGCGCCATCATGAATTTCCAGCTTCTGCCGGGAGATCGTCTGGTCGAACGCGATCTGTGCGATCGCCTGGGCGTGAGCCGCACGTCGGTGCGCGAAGCCTTGCGTCACCTCGAATCCGAAGGGCTGGTGGAATTCGCCGATGCCAAGGGCCCACGAGTCGCGATCATCACGTTGGCCGATGCCGGCGACATCTATGAACTGCGCTGTGTACTCGAGGGTTTGATCGTTCAGCTGTTCACCCTGCGGGCCAAGGCCAAGGACATCAAAGCGCTGGAAAAAGCCCTGGAGGAGAACCGCAAGGCCCTCAAGGACGGCGAACTGCAACAGGTCATCGATTCAGTACAGGGCTTCTACGATGTGCTGCTGGAAGGCTCCGGCAACCATGTTGCCGCCACTCAGTTGCGCCAGTTGCAGGCCCGGATCAGCTATCTGCGGGCGACCTCGGTGTCCCAGCAGAACCGTCGCGGTAGCAGCAACCAGGAAATGGAACGCATGGTCGAGGCAATCAAGAGTGGCGATCCGCTGGCCGCCCACCAGGCTTGTGTCGACCATGTGCGCGCCGCCGCCAAGGTCGCCCTGGAGTACCTCAAGCGCCAGCAGGAAGAAACCGGCGACATCCCTGAAATCACGGCGCCCATCGCCCTCAAAGAACCTCGCATAGGTCGCTGATCATGTTCAGCCCCAGCTTTTGTCCAAGGTGCGGCGGCAGCGACTTGAGTCACCGCCTGCCAGCGGGCGATACCCACGAACGCCTGATGTGCGGTGGCTGTGGCTATATCCATTATGTGAATCCGAAGATCATTGCCGGCTGCATCATCGAGCAGGACGGCAAGTACCTGCTGTGCCAGCGCGCAATTCCTCCGCGCCCCGGCACCTGGACGCTGCCGGCGGGCTTCATGGAGGGCGGTGAGACCACCGAGCAGGCGGCACTGCGCGAAGTCTGGGAAGAGACCGGCGTTCGCGCGGACATTCTCTCGCCCTACTCGATCTTCAGCGTGCCGAAAATCAGCGAGGTGTACATCATCTTTCGCGCCATCGCGCTGGAGATCACTGGCCAGTTCGGCCCGGAAACCCTCGCTTGCCAGTTCTTCGCCCCTGAAGATATTCCGTGGGACAGTATTTACTACCCGGCCATCCGCCAGATCCTCGAACGCTACATCGAGGAACGCCAGGCCGGGGTCTACGGCATCTACATTGGCAACGACGACAGCGGCAAGATTCATTTCATCCGCTGACAGGCCTCAGGGCGCAATACCCTCGACGATGATCACCTCAGCCTTGGCTACGTCCAGGCGATAGCGCTTGGCCGCCTGATACTGCTGCGAGTGATAACAGGCCAGCGCCTGCTCGTAAGAATCGAACTCGATCACCACGCTGCGTTGCGGCGTGGCCCTGCCTTCCATCGCCTCGCTACGCCCGCCCCGGGCCAGCATCCGTCCGCCATACAGAGCAAACGCCGCTGGCGCCCGCTGGGTGTATTGGCTGTATTGATCGGGGTCGGTGACATCTACATGAGCAATCCAGTATGCCTTCATGGTGACCTCTCGGTTTATTTTGTATTATGGTATACCACAGGTATTTTAACCTGACACCGAGAATTCCAGCATGGCCTTCAACAGCATCGAAGAAATCATCGAAGACTACCGACAAGGCAAGATGGTGCTCCTGGTTGACGACGAGGATCGGGAGAACGAAGGCGACCTGTTGCTGGCCGCCGACCGCTGCAGCGCCGAAGCCATCAGCTTCATGGCTCGCGAAGCGCGCGGATTGATCTGCCTGACCTTGACCGACGAACACTGTCAGCGCTTGGGCCTGGAGCAAATGGTGCCCAGCAATGGCAGTGTCTTCAGCACCGCCTTCACCATATCCATCGAGGCGGCCGTTGGCGTGACCACCGGCATATCCGCTGCCGACCGCGCGCGCACCGTTGCCGCGGCGGTCGCTGTCGGCGCCGGTCCCGCAGACCTGGTGCAGCCGGGCCATATCTTTCCGTTGCGCGCCAAGGAAGGTGGCGTGCTGACCCGCGCCGGTCACACCGAAGCCGGTTGCGACCTGGCGCGCCTGGCAGGCTTCACACCGGCGTCGGTGATCGTCGAAGTGATGAACGACGACGGCACCATGGCCCGCCGTCCTGACCTTGAGATTTTTGCCCACAGGCACGGGATCAAGATCGGCACCATCGCCGACCTGATCCACTACCGCTTGAGCACCGAGCACACCGTGGTGCGCATCGGTGAACGCGAATTGCCCACGGTGCACGGTACCTTTCGCTTATTCACCTTCGAAGACCGCATCGAAGGCGGTGTGCACATGGCGATGGTGATGGGCGATATTCGCCGGGAAGAACCGACCTTGGTGCGAGTGCACGTGATCGACCCGCTGCGGGACCTGGTGGGTGCCGAATACAACGGGCCTTCCAATTGGACGCTGTGGGCGGCCCTGCAACGGGTCGCCGAAGAAGGCTGCGGCGTGGTGGTCGTACTGGCCAATCACGAATCGTCCCAGGCGTTGCTCGAGCGCGTCCCGCAGCTGACTCAGCCGCCACGCCAGTTCAGCCGGTCGCAATCGCGCATCTATTCTGAAGTAGGCACCGGTGCGCAGATTCTCCAGGACCTGGGCGTCGGCAAGTTGCGGCACCTGGGGCCGCCGCTCAAATACGCGGGGTTGACGGGGTATGACCTGGAGGTGGTGGAGAGTATTCCCTTTACCGGATAAGCATGAGGCATCACCGTCCTCTGTGGGAGCGAGCCTGCTCGCGATAGCGGTAGACCTATCGGTCTCAAATGTTGACTGACACACCGCTATCGCGAGCAGGCTCGCTCCCACAGAGAGTGCAAAAAATCCCGGCCAGACAGATAGCCGGTACGGCAAAATGCTTGCAGAAAGTTTGGAATACCATAATATGATATTCCATAGACCGACCACTCCAGCCAAGTGCGCCCAGCGGGCAAGCACACAAAACCAGCCCTTGGCCCGGTCGCCTGCAAGGCCAGATGGACCTGAAGCTCCCGATAAGCGGGTAAACACAAGCCCGCTCAATAAACACAACAATGAGGGCGTGAAAATGGTGTTGAAGAAAAGTGCAGCCGCAATTTTTTTTGCAGGTCTGCTGAGCGTTACCAGCCAGGCATCGATGGCGGCCGAAAGCATCAACTTCGTCAGTTGGGGCGGCAGCACCCAGGACGCCCAGAAGCAGGCTTGGGCCGCCCCGTTCAGCAAGGCCAGCGGCATCACCGTGGTCCAGGATGGTCCGACCGACTACGGCAAACTCAAGGCCATGGTCGAAAGCGGTAACGTGCAGTGGGACGTGGTAGATGTCGAAGCTGACTTCGCCTTGCGCGCCGCCGCTGAGGGTTTGCTCGAACCCCTGGACTTCTCGGTCATCGAACGCGACAAGATCGATCCACGCTTCGTGTCCAATCACGGCGTCGGCTCGTTCTACTTCTCGTTCGTCCTCGGCTACAACGAAGACAAGCTCGGTTCCGGTAAACCTGAGGACTGGTCCGCGCTGTTCGACACCAAGACCTACCCTGGCAAACGCGCCCTGTACAAGTGGCCAAGCCCTGGCGTGCTTGAACTGGCTCTGCTGGCCGACGGCGTTGCAGCGGACAAGCTTTACCCGCTGGACCTGGACCGCGCCTTCAAAAAACTCGACACCATCAAAAAAGACATCGTCTGGTGGGGCGGCGGTGCCCAGTCCCAGCAACTGCTTGCCTCCGGCGAAGCCAGCATCGGGCAGTTCTGGAACGGCCGGATCTATGCGCTGCAGCAGGACGACGCCCCCGTCGGCGTAAGCTGGAAACAAAACCTGGTCATGGCCGACATCCTGGTCATTCCAAAAGGCTCGAAAAACAAGGCCGCAGCCATGAAGTTCCTGGCCAACGCCAGCAGCGCCAAGGGCCAGGCGGACTTTTCCAACCTGACCGCTTACGCGCCGGTCAACGTCGACAGCATCGCACGCCTGGATTCGGTGCTCGCTCCCAACTTGCCGACCGCCCACGCCAAGGATCAGATCACACTTGATTACGCGTACTGGGCCAAGAACGGTCAGGACATCGCGACACGGTGGAACGAATGGCTGGTGAAATGAAAATTTCGGCAACGGCAACTCCTCGCACCGGGAGCGCCCCTGGCGCTGCCGGCGCGGCAACCGCCAAGGCAGCGATGGTCGCGCAAACGCCGTCGCTGGCACAGCGCTGGCGCGGGGCCGGCAATCTGCTCCCCGCCCTGCTGTTCCTGGGCCTGTTCTTCCTGGCGCCGTTGATTGGGTTGCTGCTGCGTGGCGTGCTGGAACCGGTGCCCGGGCTGGGCAACTACGAGCAATTGTTCGCCAATTCGGCCTATGCAAGGGTGTTGTTCAACACCTTTTCGGTAGCCGGGCTGGTGACGCTGTTCAGCCTGTTGCTGGGCTTCCCCCTGGCCTGGGCCATCACCCTGGTGCCTCGAGGCTGGGGCCGCTGGATGCTGAACATTGTCTTGCTGTCGATGTGGACCAGCCTGCTGGCCCGTACTTATTCCTGGCTGGTGCTGCTGCAAGCCTCCGGGGTGATCAACAAGACGCTGATGGCGCTGGGCATCATCGACCAACCGCTGGAGATGGTGCACAACCTCACCGGCGTGGTCATCGGCATGAGCTACATCATGATCCCATTCATTGTCCTGCCGTTACAGGCGACCATGCAGGCCATCGACCCGATGATCCTGCAAGCCGGCTCCATCTGCGGCGCTAGCCCGTGGACCAACTTCTTCCGGGTGTTCCTGCCGCTGTGCCGGCCGGGTCTGTTCTCCGGCGGGTTGATGGTGTTCGTGATGTCGCTCGGTTACTACGTGACCCCGGCGTTGCTGGGCGGTGCGCAGAACATGATGCTGCCCGAATTCATCATCCAGCAGGTGCAGTCGTTCCTCAACTGGGGCCTGGCCAGTGCCGGCGCTGCCTTGTTGGTGGTGATCACCCTGGTGTTGTTCTACTTCTACCTGAAGCTCCAGCCGGAATCCCCGGTGGGTGCCAGCAACGCGAGGTAAGCCGTCATGCTCCTGACCCCCAATGCCATGAGCCGGCGCATGCGGTTCGGTCTGTACTTCACCACTGGCCTGATTGCGCTGTTCCTGCTGTTGCCGATCGTGTTCATCGTGCTGCTGTCGTTCGGTTCGTCCCAGTGGCTGGTCTTCCCGCCACCGGGCTGGACATTGAAATGGTACGGCCAGTTTTTCTCCAATCCCGACTGGATGAGCTCGGCATTGACCAGCCTCAAGGTCGCGGTACTGACCACCGTCTGCGCTGTCGCCCTGGGCCTGCCGACCGCATTTGCCCTTGTACGTGGACGCTTCCCCGGCCGGGAAATGCTCTACGGCCTGTTCACCCTGCCGATGATCGTGCCACTGGTGATCATCGCAGTGGCGGTGTACGCGCTGTTTCTCAAACTCGGCTACACCGGCACGATGTTCGCGTTCGTGGTCAGCCACGTCATCGTCGCGCTGCCGTTCACCATCATTTCGATCATCAATTCGTTGAAGCTGTTCGACCAGTCCATTGAGGACGCTGCGGTGATCTGCGGCGCCTCACGCCTGCAAGCGGTGTTCAAGGTGACCTTCCCGGCGATCCGCCCAGGCATGGTCGCCGGTGCCCTGTTCGCGTTCCTGGTGTCGTGGGACGAGGTGGTGCTGAGCGTCATGATGGCCAGCCCGACCTTGCAAACCCTGCCAGTAAAGATGTGGACCACCCTGCGCCAGGACCTGACGCCTGTGATCGCCGTCGCTTCGACGCTGCTGATCGGCCTCTCGGTTTTGGTGATGGTGATCGCCGCCGCCCTGCGCCGGCGCAATGAAATCAGCGCCTGAGCGCCTAGGAGAACACGATGAGTGCCGTCAAAGACCCCGCACAACAGAACAACAAGACTCTGGTCAGCCTGCGCAACCTGAACAAGCACTACGGCGACTTTGCTGCCGTGGACGACATCTCCCTGGACATCCAGGACGGTGAATTCCTGACTTTTCTGGGCTCCAGCGGCTCGGGCAAAAGTACCACGCTGTCGATGCTGGCCGGGTTCGAGACCCCCAGCAGTGGCGAGATCCTGGTGGACGGCAAATCCCTGGTAAACGTTCCACCCCACAAACGCGACATCGGCATGGTGTTCCAACGGTATTCGCTGTTCCCGCATTTGTCGGTGCGTGACAACATTGCCTTCCCGCTGGCGATCCGCAAACTGGCCGCTGCTGAACGTGATCGTCGCGTCGACGCCATGCTCAAGCTGGTGCAGCTTGAGCAATTTGCCCACCGCCGCCCTTCGCAACTGTCCGGCGGCCAGCAGCAGCGCGTGGCGATTGCCCGGGCGCTGGTCTACGAACCACGCATTTTGTTGATGGACGAGCCTCTCGGCGCCTTGGACAAAAAGCTTCGCGAAGACCTGCAGGATGAACTGCGTCAGTTGCATCGTCGCCTGGGCATCACCATCGTCTACGTCACGCACGACCAGGAAGAAGCCATGCGCCTGTCCCAACGCATTGCCATCTTCAGCCACGGCAAGATCGTCGGCCTGGGCAGCGGCTACGACCTCTATCAGAACCCGCCGAATGCCTTTGTCGCCTCGTTTCTAGGCAATTCCAACTTTCTCAAGCTCAAGGCCCAGGGCAACGCGGTGGCGACGTTTGAAGACCAGTCCTTGTCTATTCGCCTGACCGCCGGTCTGCAAAGCGATCAGGCTGTATTGCTGATGGTGCGCCCGGAAAAAGCCTTGGCCCTGAGCGTCGAACAAGCCGCCCAGGAGCCCTTGGCGGCCGGCTGGAATGAGGTCTCGGCCAAGGTCGTCGAGGTGCTGTTTCTCGGTGAGAGCCAGACCTGCAGCGTGGTGACTTCGGGCGGCACTGCCATGACGGTCAAAGCGCTTTCCGCCGCCGGCATGCCCCTCAAGACCGGCGACCCGGTGCGCGTGCGCTGGGCCACGACCGATGCGTGCGTCTACACCCAATGGGCCGAAAGCGACCTCAACAAGGCCGCCGGGGCTCATTGAGGAACCGCGTCATAACCGAATTGCGTACGAGGACTGCTAAATGATCGATGCCAGCGTTTACAAACAAGTCATGGGCTCGTTTCCGTCCGGTGTGACAGTGATCACCACACTTGATGACGACGGGCACATCGTGGGCCTCACCGCCAGTGCCTTCAGCTCATTGTCGATGGAGCCGGCCCTGGTGCTGTTTTGCCCCAACTACAGCTCCGATTCCTATCCGGTGCTGATCAAGAACAAGCGCTTCGCCATTCACCTGCTCTCCGGTGGGCAACAGAACGAAGCCTACGCATTCGCCCGCAAAGGCAAGGACAAGGCCCAGGGCATCGAATGGACCCTGAGCGAGTTGGGTAACCCGCTGCTGAGCAACGCCACCGCCATCATCGAATGTGAACTGTGGCGCGAATACGAAGGCGGCGACCACGCCATTATGGTCGGGGCCGTGAAGAACCTGATCGTGCCGCAACACACACCAGGGCCGCTGGTTTACTGCCACGGCAAGATGGGCGCCCTGCCCGTCCTCGCCTGAACCGATCGCCAACCATAAGAGAAAGCGCCATGAAATTTTCCCTGTTCGTACACATGGAGCGCTGGGACGAAAGCGTCAGCCATCGCCAGTTGTTCGAAAACCTGAGCGAGCTGACCCTGATGGCCGAGGCCGGCGGTTTCAGCACCGTGTGGATCGGCGAGCACCACGCCATGGAGTACACCATCTCGCCAAGCCCGATGCCATTGCTGGCGTACCTGGCCGGCAAGACCACCACGATTCACCTGGGCGCAGGCACCATCATCGCGCCGTTCTGGCACCCGCTGCGGGTGGCCGGCGAATGTGCGCTGCTGGATGTGATCAGCAATGGCCGCATGGAAGTCGGTCTGGCCCGGGGCGCCTATCAAGTGGAATTCGACCGCATGGCGGGCGGCATGCCCGCCTCCTCCGGCGGTCAGGCTCTGCGGGAAATGGTCCCGGTGGTGCGTGCCCTGTGGCAAGGCGACTACGCCCATGACGGCGAAATCTGGAAATTCCCCACCTCCACCAGCGTGCCCAAGCCGATTCGCAAACCCCACCCACCGATGTGGATCGCCGCCCGCGACCCGGATTCCCACAACTTTGCCGTCGCCAATGGCTGCAACGTCATGGTTACGCCGCTGATGAAGGGTGATGAAGAAGTCCTGGACCTGAAGAACAAGTTCCAGGCTGCCCTGGACAACAACCCTGACGTGCCGCGTCCACAACTGATGGTGCTGCGTCACACCCACGTGCATGCCGCCGACGATCCCGAAGGCTGGAAAATCGGCGCCCAGGCAATCTCCAAGTTCTACCGCACCTTCGATGCCTGGTTCGGCAACAAGCAAGTTCCGGTCAACGGCTTTCTGGCACCAAGCCCGGAAGAAAAATTCGCCGAGCGTCCGGAGTTCCAGTTGGAGAACATTCGCAAGAACACCATGATCGGCACCCCGCAGCAGATCATCGAACGGATCAAGTATTACCAGGATCTGGGCGTGGATGAGTTCAGCTTCTGGTGCGACAACAGCCTGTCCCATGCCGAGAAGAAGAAGTCCCTGGAGCTGTTTATCCAGCAGGTGGTGCCGGCCTTCAATTGATATCCAACCCTGGAACCCACGGGGTCAGTTCCACCGTCATCGCGAGCAGGCTCGCTCCCACAGGGGGGCTATGGCGTTCACATAATGAGTGAACACCCGCGGCCAATGTGGGAGCGAGCCTGCTCGCGATGGCGGCCTGACTGAGACAACGATGTCATATCTGCCAAATTCCCCCACTTCCCCGTCGCCGCCCCGCAAACCTCTGTTCAGCGCCGATAAACCCCAATAACTTAACCGTTCAACGGATCAACTCTGATTAAGGATGATGGGCGTGGGGAGTTATCGGTTGCTGCTGGCCATGCTCGTGGCGATTTCCCACATGGGCGTGATGTTCGTAGGCTTCAACCCCGGCGTTGTTGCCGTGGTGTCGTTTCTGATTATCAGCGGTTTTGTGATGACGCCCTTGATCGACAGGAGCTACAACGTCCCAGGGAAAATCGGCCTGTTCTACCTTGACCGATTGTTGAGACTTTACCCGCAGTTCCTTCTGTATTTCGTCCTCTCCTGCGCGGTGATCCATTTCCTGCTGCCGGGCACGCCACAGGCAGCGGCGCTGACAATCGAAAACATCGCCACCAGCCTGCCCATCGTGCCGCTGGGTTTCTATATGTTCGGCATCACTGTGCCGGAGATCCTGCCACCTGGCTGGTCTCTGGGGCTGGAGATGTGCTTTTACCTGCTGATCCCGTTTCTGATCCTTTATAAGGCCCGAGGCATTGCGTTCGCGGTGTCCGTAACGGTTTTCCTGGTCGCCTCGCTGGGCTACGTCAACACCGACATCTACGGCTACCGTCTACTGCCGGGCGTGTTGTTCATCTTCCTGTGCGGCAGCTACCTGTACCACGCCCAGGCCAAAGGACTATGGGTCGCCTCCATCACCACGGTCGTGGCAGCGATAATGTTCCTGGCCATTGTTGTCGGGTTCATTCCCCGCCGCCCCTTCAACGCAGAAGTAACCTTGGGCATAGTCTTGGGTGTGCCGGCGGTGCATGTGCTCAGCAGGCTCAAGCATCACTGGATGGATGAGTTTCTGGGGAATATCAGCTATGGCGTGTTCCTCAACCATTTTGTGGTGATGTACGTGTTGCGGGCGTTCTGGCCGGTTGAGTACAGCGCCCTGATGATTACACTGGTGCTGGTGTTGTCGCTGGCATTGAGTGGCTTGTCGTATTACTGCGTTGAGCGACCGGCGCTGAAGCTGCGCCACGCGTTGAGGGCGGGCGCTAAACGTGACATCACGCAGGTACCCGTTGGCCGCACACTGGCTTAGCCGCTGGCCCCGAATAAAAATCTATGGTCACCCCCATTTTTGCAATACTGATTAATGGGTGAAGTGGTTGGCTTGCTTAAATCTATCCGGCGTCGATCCAGGGCATGCCCCGCGCCACGATGAGAGTCGCGCCTGACGATCCTGAAAAATGCCGCGGCTTCTGAAGCCGATTTTTATGTCAGGTTCTTCGTCAGGCCGGTGGGCCGTTCACGTCATCCGTTGTTCAGCTATCGCAAAACCTGAAGGGTGATTCGTGGTACTGCAACAACCGCAGGGTCAGGCGTTCAGCGCGTCTGGCCCTGCTTCATATTGCGTATGGTGAGCCGCTAGCGCCCACGCGATCCGCGCCAGCTTGTTAGCCAGGGCGCAGGCCACCACGTTCGAGTGTCGTCGCCCAAGCAATGAGCGCACCCAGTCGGCCAGAGCCCCTTTCTGGTGTTCTAGCCTCTGCATATAGACCCGAGCACATTGAACCAGCAACTGCCTGAGGTGCTTGTCGCCGCGCTTGCTGATACCCAGCAAATTAGCCCTGCCGCCGGTGCTGTACTGCCTGGGTACCAAGCCCACGGAGGCGGCGAAGTCACGGCTGCATCGGTACTGCCTGCCGTCCCCCATCTCTACAGCCAGCAGGCTGGCGGTGATCGGCCCGACACACGGCAAGCTCAGCAAGCGGCTGCCGAGATCATCGTCGGCCAGTTGGCTTGCCAGCTCTTTATCCAGCGCCTTGATCTGTTCATCCAGATAACAGAAATGCTCATGCAAGCGCTGTAACAGCACTGTCAACCGAACGGGCAACTCATGCTCAGCCAAAATACTCGCCAACCGCTTCATGATCGCCAGGCCCTTGGGCAGGCTGATGCCGAACTCCAGTAGGAAACCATGCATTTGATTGGCGGTTTTGGTGCGATCGCGTACCAGCGACTCGCGCAGGCGATGCAGAACGGAAAGCGTCTGCTGTGCCTCGGTTTTAGGCGAAACGAAGCGCATCGATGGACGCGAAGCCGCCTCGCAAATGGCTTCGGCATCCACGAAGTCATTTTTGTTGCCTTTGACGAAGGGGCGGACGAATTGCGGGGAAATCAGTTTGGCTTCATGCCCCATGGCCATCAGCTGGCGAGCGACGAAATGCGCCCCGGCACAAGCTTCCATCACCACGGTACAGGCCGGCAGATTGCCGAAGAGCGTCATCATCTGTTGACGCGAGAACTTCTTGCGAAACACCTCTCGGCCCAATTTGTCTTGGCCGTGCAGGTGGAAACTGTGTTTACCGAGATCGATCCCGATCAGCGCTGACTCGCTCATAATGATGGCCTCCGAAAACAAAACACCCTGCGAAAGCGTAGCCCTCGCAGGGTGTGGGGGTGACCATCTCATTAATGCCCGGAACTCGGTTCCGGGCATTTTTTGTTTTCAGAACAGCGCACTCAGAACGTCACGCTGGCACTCAGGCGGGCGGTACGCGGTTCGCCGACATTGACCTGCAATTGGCTGCCGGTGGAAGACGGGTAGTAATGTTTATCGAACAGGTTGTCCACGTTCAACTGCAACGAGGTTTTGTGCCCCAATACCGGTGACTCCCAGCGCAGGAAGGCATCAGCCACGGTGTAGCTGCTGAGCCAGAAATCGTTGGCGTTGTTGGCGGCGCGCTCGCCGACGTAACGGGCACCGGCGCCGGCGTGCCAGGCGCCGAATTCGGCAGGCACGTTCAGGTGGTGGGTCAGGTACAGGCTGGCGGTGTGCTTGGGTGCGTTGGCCAGGCGGTGGCCTTCGTCATCCGGATCGTCGAGGATTTCCGTGTGGGTGTAGGCGTAGGTGCCGATCAGATCCCAACGCTCGGCCAGACGACCGGTGACGTCGAGTTCCAGACCTTGGGAGCCGACTTTGCCGGCGGCTTCTGCCAACGTGACGCCATTGACCGTGGAGGACGTTACGACGTTCTTCTTCACGATGTCATACAGCGCAAGGTTGATGTTCAGGCCCGGTAGCGGGTCGTATTTGGCGCCGATTTCATAACTGCGGCCCTCCTCTGGATCGAAGGTGTTGCCGGCATCGTCCACGTCATCGTTGGGCTTGAAGGAGCGACTGTAGTTGCCATAGAGCGACAGGTTGTCGGTGGCTTTGTAGACCAGCCCCAGGAACGGTACAAAAGCGTCGCCGTTGTCATCGCGGTTGACCACATAACGGCTGCCCAAACCTTGGTCGCTGTATTGATCGTAATGCTGGTAGCGGCCACCCAAGACTAGAATCCAGTGGTCGTCGAGGTGCCAGTTGTCCTTGAGATAAACGGAGCTGGAGGTCAACTGGTTACTCAGGTCGCTTTGGGGAGCACTGATCTGGCTTGGCTCTGGCAGGTTGCCGTAGGTCGGCGAAGTGATGTCGAAACCACCCTGAGCAGTATTGCGGTAGGTCTTGCCACGAAATTGGTCAGACACTTGATTGTCAGCCCCAACCAGCAGGTCATGACGCTGACCAAACAATTGCTGCCTGCCGATGAAATCCCAGCTGGCGTAGCGGGTTTCATCGTCATAGTGAGCACCGTTGGCGGCACGGCGCAAATTATTACCCGTCAGCGAATTGGGCTGCGCAATCGAAAGACTATACCGATCATTGTTCCAGCCATAGGTCACGCGGGTCTTCCACGCTTCACTCAGCTCATACTCAAACCGCGCTGTCGCCGTTTCGCGAATCCCCACGCTTTTGGCCCAAGGCTCATCAAGGCGCTTGTTGTAGTTAATGTCGGCCGGATGCCCGTCGGTGAATACAGTGCCGCGGTCGAAGGGATTGGAATATTCGTTGTACTCATAACTGAGGTTCAACGAGGCCCGCTCACCCGTCCAGGCCAGGGACGGCGCCACCAGCGTGCTCTCGTTGACGCCATAGTTGCGCCAATAATCCTCATGCCCACGCTCGGCGATCAACCGATACGCCAGGCCGGTATCGCCCAACGGCCCGGTGGTATCCAGGGCCATGGTGCCGCCACCTTCGCTGTAGGCCGAGCCGCTCAGTGTGGTGCTCTGGGTGTATTCGGGTTTCTTGCTGATGATGTTGACCAGGCCGCCGGGCTCCAGCGCGCCGTATAACATCGAGGCCGGGCCCTTGAGCACTTCGACCCGCTCGGTGGTGGCGCTGAAGTTACGTCCCAGGTTCGAACGCACACCATCGCGCAGGATCGAGCCGTCATCGTTGGTGCCGAACCCGCGCTTGACCAACGAATCCCGCGAACCGCCCAGGGTATTGCCCTGGCTGACGCCGCTGACAAATTTCATCGCATCGCCCAGCGAGCGCACCTGATAGTCCGCCAGGGTCTGCCGGGTCACCACGTTGATCGACTGCGCCTCTTCCTTGATCGGTACATCGCTTTTGCTCGCGGTGCTGGCTTGCGACGCCGTGTACCCTTCGTCCTGAGTGATGCGACTGCCCTGGATATCCGTGGTTGGCAGTTCGAGAATGTCCTGCGCCCACAAAGGGCTTGCGATGAAACAGCAGGACAGCGTTGGCAACACGCGTTTGAAAAAGGCGTTGCGGGTAGCGAGAGGGGTGGAACGATTCAAGACGCAGCACTCACAAAGGGATGTTAATGAGAGAGAATATACTTTGAGAATGATTCCCAGTAAATATTTCTAACGCTTTCCCGCTTGACCCGCGCAAAAAAAAAGACGCCGGATCACTCCGGCGCCTTTGTTCGTTTCCCACCCCTGTTATCAGGGCTTACCGCACATCAATGATCGATGGCCGCACCCGCCCCCCTTGGAACCCGGATATCTTCCACCAGGTGCTGAATGTGCTCCGGCGGCGGCGCGGTAAAGCGTGACACCACCACCGCGGCTACGAAGTTGAAGAGCATCCCCAGGGTGCCGATGCCTTCCGGCGATACGCCCAGCCACCAGTGCTCGGCAGTGTTCATCGCCGGATTGATGAATTTGAAGTAGACGATGTAGGTGAATGTAAACGTCAGCCCCACAATCATCCCGGCGATCGCGCCTTCGCGGTTCATGCGTTTGGAGAAGATCCCCATGACAATCACCGGGAAGAACGAGGACGCCGCCAGTCCAAAGGCGAACGCCACCACCTGGGCCACGAATGCCGGCGGGTAGATGCCGAACAACCCGGCGATCAGCACCGCCACGCCAGCGGCGATCCGGGCGGCCAGCAACTCTTGCTTTTCAGTGATCCTGGGCATGATGTTGCTTTTGAGCAGGTCATGGGAGACCGATGTGGAAATCACCAGCAGCAACCCCGCTGCCGTCGACAGCGCCGCCGCCAGGCCACCGGCGGCAATCAGGGCGATGACCCAGCCTGGCAACCCGGCAATCTCCGGGTTGGCCAGAACCATGATGTCGTTGTCGACATACAGTTCGTTGGCCACCGGTGAAACCTGGTTGCTCAGCAGCCGCTGCTCGTTCGCCCCGCGTTCACCCGTGAAGCTCGGCGCGCCGACCAGGGCTGCCCCCGGGCCATACTGGATGATGCCGTCGTTGTTCTTGTCCGCCCAGGCGATCAGCCCCGAATTTTCCCAGGTCTTGAACCATGTTGGCGCGGTGGCGTAGCTGACGTTGGGGATCGAGGTCAGCAGATTGGTGCGCGCGAAAGCCGCCACGGCCGGTGCGGTGGTGTAGAGGATGGCGATGAACAGCAGTGCGTAACCTGCTGACTTGCGCGCATCACGCACTGTCGGGGTGGTGAAGAAACGCACGATCACATGAGGCAGGCCCGCAGTCCCGACCATCAGCGCCATGGTGATGAAAAACACGTCGGTGGTCGATTTGGTGCCGTCGGTATAGGCCGTGAAACCCAGCTCCGCACCCAGCCCGTTGAGCCGCTCGATCACACTCTGGCCGGAGCCGGTGACCTCGCTGATGAAGCCCAGTTGCGGGATCGGATTACCGGTGATCATGATCGAGATGTAGATAGCCGGCACCATGTAGGCAAAAATCATCACGCAGTACTGCGCCACCTGCGTGTAGGTGATGCCCTTCATGCCGCCCAGCACGGAATAGAAGAACACGATGGCCATACCGATCATCACGCCGGTATTGATATCCACTTCCAGGTAACGGGAGAACACGATGCCCACACCGCGCATCTGCCCTGCCACATACGTGAAGGAAATGAAGATCACGCAGATCACCGCCACCACCCGCGCCGTCTGCGAGTAGTAACGCGCGCCGACGAACTCCGGGACAGTGAACTTGCCGAACTTGCGCAGATACGGCGCCAGACACATCGCCAGCAGCACATAGCCGCCGGTCCAGCCCATCAGGTAGACCGAGCCGTCATAGCCGGCGAAGGCGATGATCCCGGCCATGGAGATGAACGAGGCGGCCGACATCCAGTCGGCCCCGGTGGCCATGCCGTTGAGTACCGGGTGCACCCCTTTGCTGGCGACGTAGTACTCGCTGGTGGAGCCGGCGCGCGTCCAGATGGCAATGGCGATATAGAGCGCAAAGGACGCACCGACGAACAGGTAGATCAGGGTTTGGGTATCCATGCTCGTCGGCCTCAGTCTTCGTGGACGTCATATTTGCGATCGAGCTGATTCATCTTCCAGACATAGAAGAAGATCTCGAGCACAAAGACATAGATGGACCCCTGCTGGGCGAACCAGAATCCCAGGGGCGTACCGAAGAAGCTGATGGTGTTGAGCTGGTCAACCAGCAAAATGCCAAAGCCGAACGACACCAAGAACCAGATTGCCAGCAATACCAGCATCCAGCGTAGGTTCTCCGTCCAGTAGGCACGCGCAGCCTGTTGCTTTTGAGTGGACATGGAAATCAACTCCCGTTGTTTTTATTGTTTTCCACTCAAACCGTAGCAGTCGCTGGGCAGAGCGCTAGTACGACTTTCGTCTACCTTCGCCACTCTGGATATTGACATCCGCGTTCCCTCACTTACTGGGACGGGTTAAAGATCGCGGAAACCGCCGCAGTGATATCAAATCGCCCATTTCCCTAAAGCTTTGCCGTGCGCGGTCGAATGTATGCAATCAAAGTGATTTTTTACCCGGGAGCAACGGATGCAGACGCTAAAGGCCTTGTACGAGTCTATCGAGATGCAGTTTTTCGATACGCTCACCAAAAAGCTGTCGAGCCTTTTCCTGCTGGTCGTGGTCAGTGGCTTGCTTTACTGGGTGGCAGTCAGTGCCCGCGCCGACATTGTGCTGCAGTTGCACACTGCGCAACTGGACCCCGCGCTGCTGGGGCAAGTCGAAGGCCGGCTCGACAGCCTCACCCATGCCCTGCTCTTCGGCGCGCTGCTGACGCTGTGCATGATCAGCTTCATGGTCTGGTACTTTCGCCACCTCATCGTGCGCCCCGTCACGGCCATGACCAAGGCCCTCGAGGAGATCGCCAGCGGCGAAGGCGACCTGTCCAAAGACCTGCCCCTGGTGACCCACGACGAAATCCGCGTGCTGGCCGACACTTGCAACCGCTTCCTGGCCAAGCAGCGGGAGATCATCAGTAATGTCCAGGCGCTGACCGTGCACATTGCGGTCGAATCGGCCCGCTCGTTGAAAAACATCAGCGACTCCAGCGACAGCGCTACTCACCAGGCCCGCTTCGCCAAGGAAGTGATGGACCAGAGCAACACCGCCGTAGGTCGCATCGAAGAAGTCTCGCGCCAGACTCAGGGCATTTCCAGCACCACTGCGCAGAACCTGAGCATGGCTCGCGACTCCTATGCAGAACTGCTGGAAGTGACGGGCAACATCAGTGAAATCTCCAGCAGCCTCAATGAATTCGCCACGCTGGTAGGCGCCCTGAACCAACGTTCTTCGAGCATCAAGTCCATCGTTGGGCTGATCCAGCAGATCTCTGCCCAAACCAACCTGCTGGCCCTCAACGCGGCCATCGAAGCCGCCCGGGCCGGTGAAAGCGGTCGGGGGTTTGCCGTGGTGGCCGATGAGGTGCGCACCTTGGCGCAGAATGTCAGCCGGGCTACCGACGACATCTCACGAAACATCGACGCCATGCTCGAAGAAGTCAGTTCCACACATGAACAGACCAACCAGATCAGCCACAGCGCCCGGGAAACCCAGAAAGTCGTGGAGCGTGCCTCGGGCCATTTCGAAAGCATGATCGGCGACTTCGAATCCACCAATGGCAAGTTGGCCGATATCGCGTCCCATATCCAGCTTTTCGCCGAATCCAACACGGGTATCAACGAACGGGTTACGCAGATCCATGCCGACAGCCAGTCGATTGATCAGCGCATGCAACATTCGGCAACGGCTACCCGTGACTTGTCCGGTGTCGCTGAAAAGGTCCAGGCATTGTTGGGCCGGTTCGTGCTCGGCCATGGCAAGCTGGATGCCGCCATCACCCGGGCCAGCCAGTGCCGCGACAACCTCCAGGTCCAATTGGAGGCGCTGCAGCAGGATGGCCTCAACCTGTTCGATCAGAACTACCAACTGATCCCCGGCACCGATCCCAAGCAATACATGACCAGCTACACCGAGCGTTTTGCCCAAGTCTGCCAGGAAGAATGCGACAAACTCACCCGCAGCACCCCGGGCGGCAAAGTCTCATTCATCGTCGACACCAAGGGTTATTGCCCAGTGAACAACAGCTGGGTTTCGAAACAACCGACCGGTGACCGCGCCGTCGACCTGCCGGTGTGCCGCAACAAGCGCATCTTCAACGACCCGATCGGCCTGCGCGCGGCGGGCAACACCCAACGCTTCCTGCTCCAGACCTACCTGCGCGATACCGGGGAAATCATGACCGAGATCGACGTACCGTTCTTCTTCGGCGGCCGCCATTGGGGCAATTTGCGGGTCGGGTTCGATGCAGCGGTGCTGTTGGCAGAGTGATGCATTGCACCTGGTTCGGTGCTGATGCACATCCCGAGGCCACCCCAAAACAACGGTGGGAGCAAGCCTGCTCGCGAAAGCGGTAGATCAGCAAACATCAATGCTGCTGACCTGATGCCATCGCGAGCAGGCTCGCTCCCACAAGGGGTCTGTGGTGTATGCGAACCCAAGGCCACCCCAAAACAACTGTGGGAGCGAGCCTGCTCGCGATGACGGTGGATCAGTCAACATCATCGTAACTGACCCGACGCCATCGCGAGCAGGCTCGCTCCCACAAGGGGATCGGTGGTGTATGCAAATCCCGAGGCCGCCCCAAAACAACTGTGGGAGCGAGCCTGCTCGCGATGGCGGTCGGTCAGTCAACATCATCGTAACTGACCCAACGCCATCGCGAGCAAGCTCGCTCCCACAGGGTTACCTCATCAACCTGAAATCAGTTGATCAACAGCACTTGGGTCCCGCCTTGCCACCGTATCGGGCTTCCTGGCGTTCGCGGAAGAACGCCTCGTAGTCCATCAGCGGTTTGTCCGGGTGTTTGCTTTGCATGTGCTCGACGTAGTTGTCGTAGTCGGGCATGCCGACCATCAGGCGGGCGGCCTGACCGAGGTATTTACCGAGGCGACTCAAGTCATTGAACATCGTTGCAATCCTCGATTCAGGCGTCCGGCACGGCCTGGAAGGGCGCTTCTTTATCCGTGCGTTCCTTGTGACCCCAGGCAGCGATGCCGACCTTGAGCGCGTAGAACAGGATGCTGAAGACCACCAGCAGGAACAACACCGTCAGCGTTGCGTTGGTGTAAGCGTTGTACACCACGTGCTGCATCTGCTCGATGCTCTTGGCCGGGGCCAGGATCTGGCCGGCGGCCAGGGCATCGTTGTATTTGCGCGCCAGGGCCAGGAAGCCGATCGCCGGGTTGGCGTCGAACAGCTTGATCAGGCCCGCCGTGGTGGTGCAGATCAGCAGCCAGACCGCCGGCAGCATGGTCACCCAGACGTAGCGCTGGCGCTTCATCTTGATCAGTACCACGGTGCCGAGCATCAGGGCGATACCGGCCAGCATCTGGTTGGAGATGCCGAACAGCGGCCACAAGGTGTTGATGCCGCCCAGCGGATCGATCACGCCCTGGTACAACAGGTAGCCCCACAGCGCCACACAGCCGGCGGTGGCGATCAGGTTGGCAACCCAGGATTCGGTCCGCTTGAGGGCCGGGACGAACGAGCCCAGCAGGTCCTGCAGCATGAAGCGCCCGGCACGGGTGCCGGCGTCTACCGCCGTGAGGATGAACAGCGCCTCGAACAGGATTGCGAAGTGGTACCAGAACGCCATGGTGTTCTCACCCGGCAACACCGAGTGCAGGATCTGCGCGATCCCCACCGCCAGGGTCGGCGCACCGCCGGCACGGGCCAGGATGGTGGTCTCGCCGATGTCATTGGCCACCGCCTGCAGCGCTTCGGGGGTGATTGCAAAGCCCCAGCTGCTGACAGTCTGCGCCACGCTCACCACATCACCGCCGACGATCGCCGCCGGGCTGTTCATGGCGAAGTACACACCCGGCTCGATCACCGAAGCGGCGACCATTGCCATGATGGCCACGAACGACTCCATCAGCATGCCGCCGTAACCGATGTAGCGGGCGTTGACTTCGTTATCGAGCATCTTCGGCGTGGTGCCCGAAGAGATCAGCGCGTGGAAACCCGAAACCGCGCCACAGGCGATGGTGATGAACAGGAACGGGAACAATCCGCCCTTCCACACCGGGCCCGTGCCGTCGGTGAACTGGGTCAGTGCCGGCATTTTCAGCTCGGGCATGGTGACCAGGATGCCGATCGCCAGGGCGACGATGGTGCCGATCTTCAAGAAGGTGGACAGGTAGTCGCGCGGCGCCAGGATCAGCCAGATCGGCAACACCGCGGCAACAAAACCGTAGCCGATCAGCATCCAGGTGATTTGCACGCCGGTGAAGGTGAAGGCCTCGGCCCAGACCGGGTCTGCGGCCACTTGCCCGCCGAGCCAGATCGAACCCAGCAGCAACAGCACGCCGATGAGGGAGATTTCACCGATGCGGCCCGGGCGGATGTAGCGCATGTAGATGCCCATGAACATCGCGATCGGGATGGTCGCCATCACCGTGAAGATCCCCCACGGGCTCTCGGCCAGGGCCTTGACCACGATCAGCGCCAGCACCGCGAGGATGATGATCATGATCAGGAAGCAGCCGAACAGCGCGATGGTGCCGGGAACGCGGCCCATCTCTTCGCGGACCATGTCGCCCAGGGAGCGACCGTTACGACGGGTGGACAGGAACAGGACCATGAAGTCCTGCACGGCACCGGCCAGCACCACCCCGGCGATCAGCCAGAGCGTACCGGGCAGGTAGCCCATCTGCGCCGCCAGTACCGGCCCGACCAGCGGCCCCGCACCGGCAATGGCCGCGAAGTGGTGGCCGAACAGGATGTGTTTGTTGGTCGGGACATAGTCCAGGCCATCGTTGTTGAGCACGGCGGGAGTGGCCCGGCGCGCATCGAGTTGCATCACGTTATTGGCGATGAACAGGCTGTAGTAGCGGTAGGCGACCAGGTAGATGGCCACGGCTGCGACGACGATCCAGAGGGCGTTGATCGGTTCGCCGCGGCGCAAGGCCACGACACTCAACGCACAAGCTCCCAGAACAGCCACGGCAAACCAGGCAAGGTGTTTAACCAGACGGGTTGTCATTGCGTGTCTCCTGCCGATATCCAGTGGATTGCGGCGATTGTTTTTATAGTGTGCCCCGACTATTCGGAGCCGGCCCAATATCCGTGGAAGCCGTCAATAAATAAATCCGCAGTACTACGTACGGGCCATCTACGTAGTTCTACGTAGATTCTCGTGGAATCCCTCTGTGTGAGCCCATGCAAAGCCAATGCAGGCTAACGACTGTGGGAGCAAAGCTTGCTCGCGATAACGCTGGGTCTGTTGGCAACAGTCCAGGCTGATCCGTCGCGATCGCGAGCAAGCTTTGCTCCCACAGCGTTATGATGCCGACCATTCGCCTCCCCCCGTTGAGTCCGGACAGGAGTACACATGCTGCTCAAACACAAAATCGTCGCCTTGGGAATTCTGCCCCTGGTCCTGGCGATTGCCGTCATCTGCGCCTTGGTGATCTCGCTTAATCGCCAGTTGGGTGATCAACAGGCGCAACTGATCGAAGACAGCATCCTGGCCAGCAAGCGAGCAGAGCTGAAAAACTACGTCGAAATGGCGCAAAGCCTGATCGCCCCGCTGTATAACAACGGCCAGGGCGACGCACGCGCGCAGCAGCAGGTGCTGGAGGAGCTGCGCAAGCTCAGTTTTGGCATCAATGGCTATTTCTTCGTCTACGACCGCCAGGGGCGCAGCCTGATGCATGCCCGGCAGTCCGAACTGGTGGGCCAATACCTCTGGGACATGAAAGATCCCCAGGGGCTGCCGGTGATCCAGGCATTGCTCAAGAGCGCTGAATCCGGCGAAGGTTTCCAGCGCTACGCCTGGAACAAGCCCTCCTCCGGCCAGGTGACCGACAAGCTGGCCTATGTGGTGATGCTGGATCGCTGGGGTTGGATGCTCGGGACCGGGATTTACCTGGAGGATGTCGAGCGCGCCACCCAGCAAGCCCGCGCTGAAGTGGCCCAGGGCATCCACACCACCATGCAGGCCATCGCCGCCATTGCGCTGGTGGCGGTCCTGCTGGTGTTTGCCGGCGGCATGACCCTCAACGTCAGCGAACATCGCTTGGCCGACAAAAAGCTGCAACGACTGAACCAGCGTATCGTCAGCTTGCAGGAAGAGGAACGCGCGCGAGTTTCACGCGAGCTGCACGACGGCATCAGCCAATTACTGGTGTCGATAAAATTCCAGTTTGAACTGGCCAGTCACGTCCTCGAAAAGGGGCAGGAAAACGGCCTGGGCATCCTGAAGAACGCGACAGACCGGCTGGGGGAAGCCATTGGCGAGATCCGCAACATCTCCCACGACTTGCGCTCCTCCCTGCTCGACACCCTGGGCCTGTCCGCCGCCATCGGCCAGCTCGCGGCCGAATTTCAGCAACGCAGCGGGCTTGAAGTGTCGTACAAAAGCAACGAATTCGATTGCCGCCTGGAAAATGGAGCACCGGTTTCGCTGTTTCGCATTGCTCAGGAAGCCTTGACCAATATCGAGCGTCACGCCGGGGCGAAAAGTGTCGGCATCACCCTGTTCGGGTCCGGCCAGTCCTTGCGCCTGACGGTGGTGGACGACGGGATGGGTTTCAACGTACCGCAGGTCGAACGTGGCCACGCCGGCATCGGCCTGCGCAATATCCGCGAGCGGGTCGAGCATTTCGGCGGACGGCTGGAAATGACCTCGGTGCCGGGACGAAGCGAGCTCGATATCCTGCTGCCCATGAACATGATGGCGACACAAAGCTGATGCGCGCCCAACCTGACAAGAGCACCTGCCGATGAACCTGCCCTCTGTGATCCGCGTCGCGCTGGTCGATGATCATTCCCTGGTCCGCGATGGCATCAGGGCCCTGTTGTCCGTCATGCCCCAACTGGACGTGGTGGGCGAAGCCGAGAATGGTGCACAGGCCATCGAGATGGTCGGGCGCTGCCAACCGGACCTGTTGCTGATGGACATCAGCCTCAAGGACATGAACGGGCTTGAATTGACCCGCTTGCTGGGCAAGCAATACCCCAACCTCAAGATCCTCATCCTGAGCATGTACGACAATTATGAGTATGTGAGTGAGTCCGTGCGCTGCGGCGCCAGTGGCTACGTGCTCAAGAATGCCCCTTCGCGGGAAATCATCGCGGCCATTGAAGCCATCATCAGCGGTGGCACCTTCTACAGTGCCGAGATCGCCCAACGGCTGGCCACCGACCCAACCACCGACAACGAGCTGACGCCGCGCGAGAGTCAGGTGTTGTACAAAATGGTCCAGGGGCTGAACAACAAGGAAATGGCCCGGGAACTGGACATCAGCGTGCGTACCGTCGAAACCCATCGCCTGAGCATCCGCCGCAAGCTCAACATCGACAAGCCCGCGGCCCTGGTGAAATACGCCATCGATCACGGGATCATTTCACGCTAGCAACCCCGGCTCGCGCTCGCGGCTTATGACTGAACCTCGGTGGGCCTTTCGATCCGACCCGGAACTTCATCGGCCACCGTGCGATTGCGCCCGGTTCGCTTCGCCTGGTAAAGCAAGGTATCTACGCGCTTGTAAAGATCCTGCCAGGTTTCCCTGGGGCCTAGACTGCCGACACCGAAACTCGCGGTGACCGGCCCGACAGTATCGCGCGTGACAGGCGTACCGTTCTCGATGGCCGCCCGCAAGCGCTCGGCACATTCGTAAGCTTCCCGGGCATCGGTGTCCGGCAGGAGCACAGCGAATTCTTCACCACCGAGGCGCCCGACGATGTCCCGTTTGCGCGCCGAAGTGCGCAGCAGTTGGCCAACTTCGCGCAAGACGTTATCGCCCACGTCATGGCCATGGCTATCGTTGATGTTCTTGAAGTTGTCGATATCGCACAGTGCCAGCGCTGTCGTGCCGCGCGGGCTCTTCATCAGCAGCATCGACACCCGTTCTTCGAAGCCGCGCCGGTTCAAGACACCGGTCAACGGGTCAAAGTCGCGTTCGCGACGCAGGTCATCGATCACGTCAGCAATGGCCGCGGCGAGAATCACAAAGGCAAGTCCGATACCGAGCACCGCCAGGGACAACTGGAGCGCCTGCCAGAACACCGAGTTGGCGAAAGCGACCCGGTCCAGCGGCACCGACAGCCCGACAGTCAACAGGGTCCGCGGAAAGAAATGCAACGCGAAGACCAGCAACACCCAGAACAGCGCCTTGTCAACGAGTCGCCCGCGTAACAGCGATCTGAGCTTGACCGCCGCCACAAGCAAAATCGCACCATAGCCGAAGTTCTGGATGTAGATGCGCGCAAGCAGGTTGCGGTCGATATAAAAGAACCAGGCCAGTGCCAGGGAAATGACGCATACCACGGCCACGTCCAGCCGCCAGCCGAGGCGTTTTTGCGAGCGCAGCAAAACGCCTTCGGCCACTGCCAGGACCGCCGAGGTATACAGCGCGCCGGACACAATGGCATTGGGCCCGACCCCAGGAGGCCAGCCGAAAAGCTGCGACGTGGCACCACATGCGAACAGGCCACAGCCACCAGCCAGGAGCAGCAGATAGTCGCGTTTTTTGTCGATAAACCAGGCGCAGACGAACGCAACCCCAAAGACCGACAGGATCCCTGGGACCATCAACATAAGCGTAATTCTGACGACTGATGCGTCCATCCGAAACGTGTTTCTCCCCTGACCCAAGTCTGCCATCGCCCATGATGACAGAGGCGAAGGCAGCACACCTGCGAAGTTTGAGGCGCCAATGACAGCCCGCCAACCTTTTCACTACACTGCCCTTCTTGTCCCCTCCCTTGCGAGACGTGCAATCCCTATGAAAAACATAACAAACACAATGACGTTCTGTGGCCTGCTGGCGTTCTGCGGCAGCGCCCTTGCCGAGCCAGCCCCTTCGCACCTTGATCAGGTCCTGCAGCGCGGCGAGCTGAAAGTGTGTACGACGGGCGATTACAAGCCTTACACCTACAAAGCCGAAACAGGTGAATACGAGGGGATCGACATTGACATGGCCCGTTCGCTGGCCGCCAGCCTAGGGGTCAAGGTTCAATGGGTGCAGACCAGCTGGAAAACCCTGATGCCGGACATGGTCGCCGGTAAATGCGATATCGGCATGGGTGGGATTTCCGTGACCCTGGAGCGTCAGAAAAAAGCCAACTTCAGCACCACCCTGGATGTGGATGGCAAAATCCCGCTGGTGCGTTGCGAGGACCAGGCGCGCTACCAGACCATTGAGCAGCTCAACCAGCCTTCGGTGCGCCTGGTGGAACCGGCCGGCGGCACCAACGAAGCTTTCGTCCGGGCGTTCCTGCCCAAAGGGCAACTCAAGTTCCACGACAACGTGACCATCTTCCAGGAACTGCTGGACAAGCGGGCAGACGTGATGATCACCGATGCCTCGGAAGCGCTCTACCAGCAGAAACTCAAGCCCGGTCTTTGCGCCGTCAACCCCAGCCGCTACTTGCAGTATGGCGAGAAGGCCTACCTGCTGCCACGGGACGACATCACCTGGAAAATGTACGTCGACCAGTGGCTGCATCTGAGCAAAGCAAATGGCAGCTACCAGAAGGTCATCGGCCAGTGGCTGGCGGTGCCCCAGCAACAGTGACAACGCCTGCGCCGCACACGACTCACTCACCCAGGGTTTGTGTGCGGCCCCTGGAACTGGCATGTTGGTCTCTCAATTGATCAGCCACGAGGTTCCATGCAGATCGAGTTACTGGAAATCAGCGAGCACCTGCATCGTTTTCCCCCTTTCGATGCCCTGCCCCAGCAAACCCTGGAGGCCATAGCGCAGCGCGTCGAAGTCAGCTACTTCAAGGCCGGCAGCGATATTCTTGAGGCCGGCTCCATCGTCCACGACCTGCATTATGTGCGCAGTGGCGCAGTCGAGATCTACCGGCGCAACGGCCAGTTGTACAACCGGCTGGTGGAAGGCGACATCTTTGGTCAGGCCAGCCTGCTGCGCAGCAACAAAGTGCGTTTTCCGGCGCGGGCCCTTGAAGACAGCCTGATCTACTTCATCCCGGCGGATGTGTTTGCCCAGCTGTGCGAGCAACATGACAGCTTCGCCGACTTTGTCGAGGCCGAAGGACACTCCAGGCTCAAATCCGCCGTCGAGGCCCAGGGCCGCGCCAGCGAACTGATTCAATTGAAATCCCGCGCGCTGATTTCCCGGGACCTGGTCTGGGTCACCCCGCACACCAGCGTTCACGAAGCAGCACGGTTGATGTCCCAGGAAAGCGTTTCCTGCGTCGTCGTCCTGGAACCTGCCGGGCATCACCCGGAAAAAATGCTCGGCATCGTCACCGACCGCGACCTGCGCACCCGGGTAGTGGCCGCCAACCGCAGCGGCGATACCTGCATCGGTGAAGTGATGTCGACCGATCCGGTGGTCATCCAGGCCGACGACTCGTTGTTCGAAGCCATGTTGTGCATGCTTCGCAGCAACATCCACCACCTGCCGGTGGTGCACAAGGGGCGCACGCTGGGGTTGATCAACCTGTCGGACATCATCCGGCACGAGTCCCAGAGCAGCCTGTACCTGGTCAACAGCATCTCCAACCAGACCTCTGTCGAGGGCTTGCGCTCATTGTTGCGAGATCTGCGCGGCACCTACATTCGCATGGTGCGCGACGGTGCGACGGCTCACATGATCGGCAGCGCCATCTCGGGCATTGGCCGCGCCTTCACCCAGCGGTTGCTCGAATTGGCCGAGCGGGAACTGGGGCCGCCGCCGGTTCCGTACTGCTTCATGGTGCTGGGATCGATGGCGCGGGACGAACAACTGCTGGTAACCGACCAGGACAACGCCCTGGTGCTGGATGATCGTTTCGACCCGGCCCTGCACGACGAATACTTCAAAAGCCTGGCCACCTTCGTCAGCGACGGCCTGGCAGAGTGCGGCTACAGCTACTGCAAGGGCGGCATCATGGCCACCAACGCGCAATGGCGGCAGCCGTTGCGAGTATGGCGCGAGTATTTCAGCCAGTGGATCGAGAAGCCCAATGCCGCCACCCTGCTCAACAGTTGCATCTTCTTTGACCTGGACGGGGTCTATGGGCAACTGGAAATGGTCAACGAACTCAAGGTGCTCTGCGCTGAAAAATCCAGGGTGACCCCCGCCTTCCTGGCGGCGATGGCCCGGAATGCCTTGAACCGCACGCCCCCCTTGGGTTTCTTTCGCACCTTCGTAATGGAAACCGACGGCAAGCAAAAACAGATCATCAACCTCAAGGGCCGTGGCACGGCGCCATTGACCGATCTGATCCGTATCCACGCCCTGGCCTGCGGGACCACGGCACAGAATTCCTTTGATCGTCTCGAAGCCATCAGCACCACACAGCTCGTGCAACCGCAGGCCATTGAGCATCTACGCTACGCCTTGGAGTTCCTGTCGATGGTGCGCATCCGACACCAGGTCGACGCCATCGAACAGGGCCAGAAACCGGATAACTACATCGAACCGGAGCGGTTTTCCACCACTGAGCGGCACAACCTCAAGGAAGCGTTTCAGGTATTGAGCAATGCGCAGAAATTCCTGCGATTCCGCTACCCCGGTCACGCTCGGCCATCCCGATGAACAATCCGAAGGGGCAAGAAACGCTGGATTGGGCGGCACGTTTCAAACGTCTGGAACAGCAAGCCCGGCACCCGCTGCTGCAACGCTTCTACCAACAGGGTGTCATCGATGCCGGGACTGCACTGGAGCAGGTGGAACTGCTGGCCATGGACCTTGAAACCACCGGTCTGAACGCGCGCACCGACAGTATCGTCAGCATCGGCCTGCTGCCGTTCACCCTCAGGCGCATACGCTGCGGTGAAGCCCTGTACTGGGTGATCAAGCCCTCGCAGCTCAGTCATGAGTCGGTGACGTTTCACCACATCACGCACTCCGACATCCGTCATGCTCCCCGATTGCCGGACGTCATGGAGAAAGTGCTGGAAGCCATGGCGGGGAAGATCATGGTGGTGCATTACCGGGCCATCGAACGCAACTTCCTGGATCAGGCGTTACGCAATCACCTTGGGGAGGGCCTGCAATTTCCGGTGATTGACACGATGCAGCTGGAAGCGCGGCAGGTGCGCGGTCAGCGGCGTTGGCTGGACCGGCTGTTACGCCGTCCACCCGAGTCCATCCGGTTGGCGGACAGTCGCTTGCGCTACCACCTGCCGCCCTATCACGCCCATCATGCCTTGACCGATGCCCTGGCGACGGCCGAGCTGTTGCAAGCGCAAATAGCCACTCACTACAGCCCGTCCGTCCCTATCGGCCAGCTGTGGGATTAAAAGGTCAGGTGCGCGGTTCCGACATCAATCCCTTGACCAGGGAAACACAGCCCAGCAGCAGGACGATGGCAAACGGTAAGCCGGTGGAAACCGCCATGGCTTGCAACGCGATCAAACCGCCGCCCAACAACAGCGCAATAGCGATCACACCTTCGATGATGGCCCAGAACACCCTCTGTGGAACCGGCGCATCGACCTTGCCGCCAGCAGTGATGGTGTCGATGACCAGCGAACCGGAATCCGAAGAGGTGATGAAAAACACGATCACCAGCACGATACCGAGCAGTGACGTGATTTCCTTGAGCGGAAGCCCTTCGAGCATGGCAAACAGCTTGAGCTCCAACACCGCATCCTTGACCCCACTCAGCCCCTGGAGGGTGGCTTGGTCGATGGCTGTCCCGCCAAAGGTGGTCATCCACAATACCGACACCAGCGAAGGCACCAACAGCACCGAGATCAGGAACTCGCGAACGGTACGGCCGCGACTGACGCGGGCAATGAACATCCCCACAAACGGCGACCAGCTGATCCACCAGGCCCAGTAGAACGCCGTCCAGCCTTGGGTGAATTCAGTGTCTGTGCGACCGAAGGGGTTGGACAATGCCGGCAGGTACTCGGCGTAGGTCACCAGGTTCTTGAAGAAGCCGGTGAGGATCGCCAGGGTTGGTCCCACCACGATAATGAACACAAGCAACAACAGGGCCAGGCCCATGTTGATTTCGGAGAGCAGCTTGACGCCCTTCTCCAACCCGGCGAGCACCGACCACAGGGCAATCAGGGTGATGCCGATGATCAGCACGACTTTGCTCACGCTGGTCGATTGAATGCCAAACAGGTGTTCAATCCCCGCAGCGGCCTGCTCGGCACCGATGCCCAGCGAAGTCGCCAGCCCGAACAGGGTGGCGAATACCGCCAGGATGTCGATGATATGGCCGGGCCATCCCCAGACGCGCTCACCCAGCAGCGGGTAGAAGATCGAGCGTATCGACAGCGGCAAGCCTTTGTTGAAGGAGAACAGGGCCAGGGACAACGCGACAATGGCGTAGATGGCCCAAGGGTGCAGACCCCAGTGGAAAATGGTCGCGGCCATGGCCAGGTCGGCGGAGGCTTTCATATCGCCCGCCGCACCGCCCAGAGGCGCCCAGTCGGTACGCGCCCCGCTGGCGTCGAGTGTGACACCGCCCATGGCGGCAGCGTAATGGGACATGGGTTCTGCCACGCCGTAGAACATCAGGCCGATGCCCATCCCGGCGGCGAACAACATGGAGAACCAGCCCACATAGGTGTGGTCCGGCGTGGCATCCTGACCGCCCAATCGAACCTTGCCCAAGGGCGAGACGATCAGCGCCAGACACAGCACTACGAAGATGTTGGCCACGCTCATGAAGAACCAGGCCAGATGCTTGGTCAACCAACTGCGCATGGCGCTGAAAAGCGGTTCGACTTCATTCTGCAGTGCAAGCGTCACGATGACGAACAGCAGAATGGTCGCCGCGGAGATGATGAAAACTTTGCCGTGGATATCCAGAGAGAAAGAGAACTGACCTCGGATATTGTCTTGCCCGATCACGTAGTCGGTGTCGATGAGATTGGCTTTGCCGCTGGGGGCTGGTATCCCCTCTGTGCCGGTTGACTGGGGTTGTCCTGATAGATCGTCTACAGGGTTTTTTCCCACGAGAACCTCCTTTTGTTATCCGCGCGCTTGGGCGCGCATGGTCTGATAAGCCCCGCTGTTCCTATGGTAAAAACGAGATGTGTGCGCATGTATCTTAACAAGCTTATGAGCCAGTCTGGGACATTGCGGCCGTTCAAGCGTTCCCCGGCTGGGAAAATGGCCCGTGCGCGAGCCCTCAGGGGACCGGCATCACGGCTGGGAAAAGCCTGAATCGCAAAGAAAAAAAAGGCGCCGGGATTGCCCCGGCGCCCTTTGATCAGCCTGTGTGTCGCTCAGCTCACTGCGCGGCGCGTACCTTGGCAATTTCGTCGTACATCATCTTCACCAGATTGGCATCCAGGGACTTGGCGAACTTGTCGATCACCGGTTGCACACGCTCGCGAAAGCGATCTTTCTCGGCCGGGGTGATCTCGTTCACGGTCATCGCACCGGCCAGTGTTGCTTTGGCCTTGTCCATGCTCGCAGCGGTGACTTCCCGCTGGTACTTCTGCGCCTCGGCGGCGGCCTGGCGGATCAGGTTTTTTTCATCCTCATTCAGACGGCTCCAGGTTTTCTGACTGATGATCAGCGACTGGGGATTGAAGATGTGGCCGGTCACCGACAGGTACTTCTGCACCTCGAAGAACTTGTTGCCCTCAATCACCGTGAAGGGGTTCTCCTGGCCGTCGATGGTGTGCTGCTCAAGGCCAGTGTAGACCTCGGGAAACGCCATCGGCACCGGGTTAGCGCCCAGGGCGGTAAAGGTTTCCAGGTAGATCGGTGACTGGATCACGCGAATCTTCAAGCCCTGCATGTCTTCAAGCTTGGCCACTGGATGCTTGCTGTTGGTCAGGTTGCGGAAACCCAGGTCCCAGTAGCCCAGGCCAACCAGCCCTTTGCTGTCCAATTGCGCCGCCAGTTTCTGGCCGACCGGCCCGTCGATCACCGCGTGGGCTTCTTCGGCGTTGTTGAACAGGAAGGGGAAATCGAGCATCGCGAAATCCGCTGCCTGGGCGGCCAGGATGCCGGAGTTGAGCACGGTGATGTCCAGCGTACCGCCCTGCAGGGCCGAGACCGTCTGCACGTCACCACCCAGGGTTCCGCCGGGGAACAGACGGACCTTGAGCTTGCCGCCGCTCTTCTCGCTCAGCAGGTCGGCGAACTTCTGTGCGCCCTGCCCTTGGGGGTGCTCCTTGACGTTCTGGAACGCAAATCGCAGGGTACGCTCGCGGATCTCGTCCGCGTGGCTGACCACGCTGCCCAGCAGCAGCCCCGTTGCACATGCCCCGGCCAACAAGGTTTTCATCAGTTGTCCCATGTCACTCTCCGATCATTATTGTTTTAGAAGTCGAGCTACTACCGCTTGCACCGGCGTCAACCGGTGAAGAATTTCAAAGGTCCCAGAACCAGTTGCGGAAACAGGACCAGAAGGAACAGCACCGCCAGTTGCGCGAGCAGGAACGGCCACACGCCACGAACGATCTCTTCGATATTGAGTTTCGAAACCCCGCTCACCACATTGAGCACGGTACCCACCGGTGGCGTAATCAGGCCGATGGCAGTGTTGATGAGAAACAGCACGCCGAAATAAACCGGATCGATACCCGCCTGGGTCACCGCTGGCATCAGCACCGGGGTGAGGATGAGGATGGTGGGCGTCATGTCCATGACCGTACCGACCATGATGATCAACAGCATGATCACCACCAGGAGCAAGGTCGGGCTGTCCATGAACGGTTCGAGCACTGCCGCCAACTGGCCCGGCAAGTCGGCAATGGTCACCAGCCACGAGGACACCATGGCCGCCGCCACCAGGAGCATCACCACCGAGGTGGTCTTGGCCGAGGACAGGATCACTTCGTACAGCTGGCTGACTTTCATTTCCCGGTAGATGACCAAGGACACAAACAACGAATAGACCGCTGCCACCACCGCCGCTTCCGTCGGGGTGAAAATGCCGAACTTGAGACCCAGGATGATGATCAGCGGCAGGCCCATGGCCCAACTGCCCTCGACCAGGGCCCGCATCACTTCGGCCCGCGAGCGCTTGGGTGGTGTCTGCACATGCTCGCTGCGGGAGATGAACCACCAGGCGATGGCCAGGGCGACACCGAGCATCAGACCCGGCACGATCCCGGCCAAAAACAGCTTGGAAATCGATACCCCGGACGCCACGCCAAACACAATGAAGCCAATGCTCGGCGGAATGACCGGGGCAATGATGCCTCCGGCGGCAATCAAGCCGGCCGAACGCGCCCGGTTGTGCCCCGCCAGCACCATCATCGGCACCAGCAAGGCCGCCAGCGCCGCCGCGTCGGCCACCGCCGACCCCGAAAGCGATGCCAACAGGCAGGACGCGATGATCGCCACGTAACCCAGGCCGCCACGCTTGTGTCCCACCAGCGCCATGGCGATGTTGACGATGCGTTTGGACAGGCCGCCGGAGTTCATCACTTCGCCGGCCAGCATGAAGAACGGCACAGCCATCAACGGAAAACTGTCGGCACCGTTAAGCAGGTTCTGGGCGATGATTTGTGCGTCAAACAGATCCAGATAAAACATCAACGCCACACTGACCACCAGCAAGGCAAAGGCAATGGGAATGCCCAGCGCCATGCTGCCTATCAATGACCCGAGGAAAATAACCAGTGTCATGGGCGGGTACTCTTGATGGGGTTATGGGCGATCACTTCGGCGGCGTCGTTGTCCTTGACCATGACCATTTCGTCATCCCTGAGCTTGCCGAACAGCGCCAGGTAGAGCTCATAGACCAGGATGGCGGCGGCGCTGGCGCCGAACACCAGGCCGGCAGCGTAGAACACGGCCATCGACAAACCCGAGGCCGGCGCGACCACATCCAGGTTGATGACCGCCTGCTGCCAGCTGCCGCTGAAGATCAGCCAGCAGATGTACAACATCATCAGGTGCCCGATGACCAGGCAGAGGCGCTTGCCGGCCGGAGGCAGGCGTTTGACCAGACTGTCGAGCCCCAGATGGGCACGGTCCTTGAGCGCCACCAAGGCGCCGAGAAAAATCATCCAGACGAAGAACCAGCGCGACAGTTCCTCCGAGACGCTGATGCCTGAGTTGAAGGCATAACGCAGCACCACATTGCCGAACACCAGCACGATCATTGCGACCATGCACAGCACAATCAGCAGTTTGAGCAGTTTGAAATACAGATCGACGACCTTTGTCATCTTGAAGACCTCCCGGACTTGTCGAGCACCGGCATCTCGCAACCGGCGCGATAGGACCGCAACGATGGGCGGGGAGCTATCGGGTCAGGACACAGCGACTGAGCGTTGTTCCGGGGCCGGAGCAACGAAGCGAGGGATAGGGGCTGAGCGCTTGCAGACGGGTACGCATGGGGGTTCCTCAATTTTTTATTATGGTCTTGGTCAAGCTGAGCAAGAGGTGTTGCGCCTAAAATGTACCAACCGGTTAGTTCGGTCAATCACCTTGGCGGGAGGCCCACACAAAGCGTGCGATTATCGGATAAGCGTGTGGGCCGGCTTATCCGGTCTTTTTCCTGTTCGACCCCGTGCCCGAGTGCGTTTTTTTATTTATCAACAGACAACTTTATTTATGAACTAGCGCCACACAAAACTGTTCAACTCCGCCGATCTGAAAATCCAATAATAAAATTGAACCTTATTTAACTTCCGCACTTCACCGGCAACCCGCCAACTCGATAATACTTCCAACCTCGACAACAAACAGGCGTCATTTCAATGACAAACATCCAGGCACCTTTATATAAAGCGGCGCCAGAAATAAGACCTCGATAGACCTGGCGTGATCAAGACGCCCTTTCCAGCACTCAATAAATCACGAAAAAACCTTATTATTCAAAATCTTATACTATTTTAATTTCAGAATAAGAGCGCAACTTTCCAACCTCCCCTCAACCCGTCTTAGTCAAAACAACAAAATACCTTTCAAATAAAACTTTGCGCCCGTGTTCTTTGGTGTTATTACTTCGCCGCTCCAAACTGCAATAGGCCATTACGCAACTTTTCCGCGTGCGTAACGCGCCTGCCTGATATTGGATCCCACTTAATTCAACTTGCTTGTTTACTCAAACGCATGATCGCGCTTGGGCGAACGGCTGTGCAGCGCAGCAAACTGCGCGAGGAAGGGCGTCATCGCTACTCATCAGTCACGGATCAGGATTCTTTCGATCTTCGGTACCCGTCCGGAAGCCATCAAGATGGCACCTTTGGTCAAGGCCCTCGCCGCCGAACCGGGCATTGAGTCGCTGATCTGTGTCACCGGCCAGCATCAGAGCATGCTTGAGCAGGTGCTGGACCTGTTCGATCTCAAGGCGCATTTCACCCTCAACGTGATGACGCCGCACCAGACGCTCAACTCGCTGACGGCTGCGTTGTACGGCGCGATCGACCCGGTGCTGGAACAGACCCGGCCGGATCGGGTGCTGGTCCATGGCGACACCACCTCGGCCATGGTGGCTTCGATGGCCTCCTTTCATCGACGCATTCCCGTGGGCCATGTGGAAGCCGGGCTGCGCACCGGCGATATCTACAGCCCATGGCCGGAAGAAATGAACCGTCGTTGCATCGACCTCAGCGCCGACCTGCTGTTTGCCCCCACCGCCCAATCTCGCGATAACCTGCTGGACGAACGTCTGCAGGGCCGCTGCCTGGTGACCGGCAATACCGTCATCGATGCGTTGCAGATGACCGCCCGGCGCATCGAGCAGGATGCACAACTGCGACAAGCACTGGACCAGCAGTTCCCGTTCCTGCAAACCGGACGCAAGCTGCTGCTGGTCACCGGCCACCGCCGGGAGAACTTTGGCGAAGGCTTCCTGGACATCTGCAAGGCCTTGCGTCACTTGGCCCAGCGTCCCGACATCCAGATCGTATACCCGGTGCATCTCAATCCCAGCGTGCTGGGCCCGGTGACTGAACAACTGGGTGACCTGCTCAACGTGCACCTGATCAAGCCTCTGGATTACCTGGCGTTCGTGCGCCTGATGCAACACGCCCACGTCATCCTCACGGACTCCGGTGGTGTGCAGGAAGAAGCGCCGTCCCTGGGCAAACCGGTGCTGGTGATGCGCGACGTCACCGAACGCCCCGAAGCCGTAGCTGCGGGTACGGTGCGTCTGGTCGGCACCTCCCCGGCCTCGATCATTGCCGGCGTGGACGCACTGTTCGACGACAAGGCCTTGTGGCGCCGTGCGTCTCAGGCAGCCAACCCCTATGGTGATGGCAAGGCCAGCCAGCGCATCGTCGATACCCTGATGGGGCGCCCGGTGGACGAATTTCTCGTGGGCCAGTCGCAATTGCCCCAAGGCTGGGCTCACCCACCGATGTACGCGCCACGGCAGTTGCTCGCCTCCTAATCGCTGCTCCCCCTTATCAGAATCGAGATTTACCTGAATGAAGCCTTCCGTTGCCATCTCTACGGGTGCGCTCAGCGCCCTTGCCTGTGGCCTGAGCCTGCTTGCGCTCATGCCAACCTTTGCCCTGGCTGCCGACAGCCCGCTCACCCAGGCAATCCATCGGCTCAACGCCGATACCCGCCAGGAGCGCGAAGTCCGCTTGAGCGACCTGGGCATCAGTGCGCCGATCCTGCTGGGCGCCAGCGATTCCCGACGGGAACTGTATCTACCCGTGCCGGCCGGGGTTGCCCTCAATGAGGCGACCCTGCAACTGGACGCCAGCTATCTCAATGGCGAAGGGGGCCGCAACACCCTGCTGCTGTCGCTCGATGGCTACCCAGTGCGCGCCGAAGGACTCAGCGAGCCGCAAGGCAGTGCCAGCGCCACACTGGGCGTCGACAAGGCTGCGCGCGACAACGGCCTGGTGCGGCTGGGCATTGCCTGGTCTTCGGTGGTCTCCCGGCCGTTGTGCGAAGACGACCGGGTCATCGGCAACGTGCTGCGCATCCAGCCCGACACACGCCTGAACTACAGCTACGACGCCAGCCAACTGCAGGATGTCGGTGCCGCCTGGACGGCATTGCCTGCTCAACCCGGGATCCTGGTTGCACCGGGTTCGTTGTCCGCCGACAGCTATGACGCGGCCTGGCGATTGGGCGTGGCCCTGGAGCGAATGGGCAAGCACAGCCGCATCTTGCCGTTCCCTGCCGTACAAGACAGTGTGGATTTGAGCGCTCTGCGCATCCCGGCCGAACTGTTGAGCCTCCCCGCCTTCGCCAGCCTCAACGCGAAGGGTCAGCACAGCCTGGCCAACCCGGCTGAGATCGGCGCGCTGCTGATGCTGGGGCAAACCCCGAACGTACAGGCCGATCTGGCCATCAACGACCCGCAATTGCTCCAGGCCATCAATCAGTCCCTGGATGCGTTGCAGAGTCAGGTCCAAAGCGTCGACCCAACGGCGGCCAGTGCATTGACCCAATGGCGCGCACAACACGTCAACGCAGCCACGGCAGGCGCCGGTCCGGACGATGTGCGCCTAGCGCTGCTGGGTACTCGCCCGGTCCTGATGATCGCCCCGCACGCCACCGGCAAAGCCCTGTCGCTGCTTGGTTCAGCGTGGAACAAACTGGCGCGCAGCCGTCAGTTGACCGTCAGCCAAGCGCAAACGCCTTTGAGCAACGATGGCCGCGTGGCCCTGTCGCGACTGGGCGGCGCACCTGGCACCTATGACGTGGCCTCCCGATTCGACTGGAGCACTTCGTTCCCCTTGGGCAGCGTGGCGTATGACGGTCGCTTGCCGGTAACGGCCGTGGTGGATCTATCCGCGGCACCGGGGGCTTCACACACCCCGCCCGTGGCCTCGCTGTTTTTCAACGATTTCCTGATCGGTGCCCAGCAGTTGACCACCGATGGTCAATCACAACGTATCCAGGCCCATATCCCCAGCTATGCCCTGGGTTCAAAAAACGTATTGCGCGTCTCGTTCCAGCGCCAGCCTGTCAGCGATCGCTGCCTGGAAACACCCCAGGCCTTCCCGGTAGCGGTGCTGCCGAGCAGCCATATCGTGCTGGAAAAAATTGCCCTGGACGACGGTTTCTCCGGCATGGCCGCGCGCTTCGCCGTGGCGACCCAGATCCTCGTTCCCCAGGCATACCTCGACCAACCGGCCGCCAGTCTGGCCCGGGTGATCTCGGTGGCCGATGCCGCCGGTGTTTCACCGTTGCGCGCGCAGTTAAACGTCAGCGCCGATCCCAAAGCCGTGGTCAGCCCGGACAAAGCCTTCCTGGCGTTCGAGTTGCCGCTTGAGGACAGCAAGGAATCGGTCCTGGTCGATGAACAGGGACGTCTGCGCATCAACCATGAAGATCACTTGCTGCTGGATGTGCAGCCCCTCAACCAACTGGCTTCGCTACAAGTGGTGCAAGCCTCGGGACAACATGGCCTGGTGTATCGGACCCTGGGCAGCCAAGCGCCCGACTTCGCCCAGCCGATTGTGCTGACCCGTGGCGATGTGGCGATTCTCGGCGACAGCGGCGCGGTGACGATCATCGACAGCAAGGACCCCAGCGGCAGTCGGTTGCTCGGCCGTGAAGAACCCAAAGGGCTGGATGCCTGGCGTAAACCCTCGCTGCTCTGGCTGATCCCTGGCGCCATTGTGTTGTTCCTTCTCCTGTTGCTGGCTGGCCGTAGCGCCCGTCGCAATCGCCAGTAACGGTACCCTTCGATGACGTCGCTTTATTGGCCCTATTGGCTGGCCCACTACTACAACTACCTGGAAGCGGCGACCATCGTCGTCGCGGTGGTGATCCTGATCTCCAGCCTGGACGACCTGATCATTGACCTGTGGTACTGGTCTCGCCGCCTGTACCGCAAGCTCACCGCGGACCGCAAATACCGGTCGCTGACCGTCGACCAACTGCTGGCCCGGGACGAACAGCCCCTGGCGATCATGGTGCCGGCCTGGCTGGAATACGACGTCATCGCACCGATGATCGAGAACATGGTTTCGACGCTCGATTACCAGAACTACGTGGTCTTCGTCGGCACCTATGTCAACGACCAGCGCACCATCGACGAAGTCGAGCGGATGCGCCGGCGCTACAAGCAACTGCACCGCGTGGAAGTGCCCCATGCCGGACCGACCTGCAAGGCCGACTGTCTGAACTGGGTGATCCAGGCGATCTTCCTGCACGAGAAAACCCATGGCATGACCTTCGCCGGGGTGGTGTTGCACGACAGCGAAGACGTGCTGCATCCATTGGAATTGCGGCTGTTCAACTACCTGCTGCCGCGCAAGGACATGATCCAGTTGCCCGTGGTGTCGCTGGAGCGCAACTGGTACGAATGGGTGGCGGGCGTCTACATGGACGAGTTCGCCGAATGGCACGGCAAGGACCTGGTGGTGCGTGAAAGCATGACCGACACCGTGCCCTCGGCCGGCGTCGGCACCTGTTTCTCCCATCGCGCGTTGCGGGTACTGGCCGGCGAAACCGAAAACCAGCCGTTCAACACCGACAGCCTCACCGAGGACTACGACGTCGGCGCGCGGCTGGCCAAGGTCGGCATGAACGCCATCTTCGTGCGTTTCCCGGTGCAGTTTCGGGTGCTGCGCAAATCCTGGTTCCGCAAGCCCTACGAATCGACCCTGACAATGCCACTGTGCGTGCGCGAGTTCTTCCCGGACACCTTCCGCACGGCGTTCCGACAAAAGGCCCGCTGGACCCTGGGCATCGGCCTGCAAGGCTGGGAACAGATGGGCTGGAGCGGCTCGTTGGCCAACCGCTACCTGCTGTTTCGCGACCGCAAGGGCGTGGTGACGGCGTTCGTCAGTATCATCGCCTACGTGATTCTGGTGCAGCTGCTGGGCTTGATCATTCTGCGCAACAGCGGCTGGTGGGACGTCACCTTCCCGACGCCCTTTGAAACCAACGACCTGATCAAATACCTGCTGGTGGCCAACGGCATTGCCCTGCTCTGGCGGATCCTGCACCGTTGTTATTTCACCACCGTGCTGTACGGCTGGCAGCATGGCTTGCTGTCGATCCCGCGCATGCTGGTGGGTAACTTCGTCAACTTCATGGCCGCGTCCAGAGCCTGGCGGATGTTCCTGGTGGGCAAGGTGATGAATCGCAAACTGGTCTGGGACAAGACCATGCACGACTTCCCTTCCACCGACCTGGTGGCCATCGCGCCCCGCCGCCTGGGCAGCGTGTTGCTGTCCTGGCAGGCCATTACCGACACCCACCTGCAGAGTGCCCTGGACCAGCAACAATCACGCAACATGCCCCTGGGGCGCATTTTGCTCAACAACGGCTGGCTGGACGACGAAACCCTAGCCGAAGCCATCGCGTTCCAGAATGACCTGCCCCGGGTCTTCGACGTGTCGCAAAAAGCCGCCGCCTCGACCTCGTCACTGACCGGCGAGTTTGCCCTGCGCTGGCGGGTCATTCCCCTGGGCCGCAACGCTGACGGCTGCGAACAGATCGCCGTTGCCAACCCCCTGTCCGACGAAGGCCTGCAACAGATCGCCGCCGAACTGGGCAGCGAGCCGGTGCAACTGATTGCCAGGGAAAGTGAAATTCTCGCGCTGTTGCGCCAATTGCCGGAACGCAACGGCCACGCCGTACCGAATGCCAGTGCACCGCTACTGGGTGACTTGCTGATCGAAATGGGCCTGCTCGATCGCGATCAGTTCAGCCGCGCCATGTTGCAGTATCGACCGCAGCACCACGGTCGGATCGGCGATTACCTGGTCGACAGCGGTGTGCTGCCCCGGGCCACTATCGAACAGGTGGTGGCGCGTCAGCACAGCGTCTACCCCATGGAGCTTCCGGCATGAACCGCGCCCTTCTGACCCTCTTGGCCACGGGGCTGAGCCTGATACCGGCCGTGGCTGCTGCCGAAACCTTGCCATTGCCGTTGTCCGGCCCGGCCTACACCGCCGCCAACCAAGCCTACAGCGCCTACGAGCGCAAGGACTACGACCTGGCCATCGCCAAGGCGCGCGAGGCCCTGCGACTGCGCGCCGACGTGACGCGTCTGCACACCCTGATCGCCATGGCCGAACGTGACAAGAAACGGCGCGACCAGCCCCGGACCGCCGCTTCGTCCGCCGTGGCCGCGGCACCGGGCTTCATGGCCGCCACCCAAGGGTACAGGGCCTATGATCGCGAACGGTTCGGTCTGGCTGCGCAATCGGCTCGCGAGGCGATTGCCCAGGCTCCCCGTCGCCGGGAGTACCGGCTATTGCTGATCGACGCCTTGCAGCGCCAGCATCTTCTGGTCGAAGCCGACCAGGCTGTGGGCGAGGCGCTCAGGGTCTTCGCCAACGATGACGCGCTCCTGATGCGTCGAACGGCGATTCGTCGCCAACTGGCGGCGCCGCTGGCGGTCCAGGGCTACCGTGCCTTGCAGCAAGGCGATGCGGTGCTGGCCGTGGACAAGGCTCGCCAAGCCGTGGCTTGGGCTCCGGAAATCGCCGCCAACCAACAATTGCTCAACAGCGCGCTGCTGACGGCCGAGGATCGCGACGCACCGATTCTCGAGTGCCAGGAAAGTACCTTCGGCCTGACGTGCGCCACCCGGCCGGATAATACCGAAGGACAGGCACCGGTCAGTGATTTGCAGCTGGCCTATGATTCAGTCCGGGCCGGTGACGACGAGGCGGCCCACGCCGCGTTCCGCAGGGCCGATGCCAGCACCCGGCTCGCCCCGGCAGCGGCTCAGGATGCAGCTTACAACGCCATGCGCGTTCATGAAGACGACGAAGCGGTGGCGTATTTCAAGCGCGTCATCGATGCCCAGGCAACCGCTGAGTCGCCCATGTCAGCACAACAGCTGTTCGATACCCGTCGTGCCGTGGGCGACATTTCACGCACCATGGGCTTGACCAGCACCACCAGCTATCGCGGCAACAGTTCCAGTGGCCTGAGCGCTGCTCCGGGCACCAGCAACAGCGGCAGCCAAAGCAATGATCAACTGCAGAACAGCACTGAGCTGTCCTGGCGGCCGCTGGGGTATCGCAATGCGCGTTTCGTCGAACTCTACGGGCGCGTCACCGACACCCTGTGGAGCAAGAACAGCGACTCGGACACCGGTGCGGATGCCTTGCAAGGGGCGCTGGGGGTACGGATCAAACCCTTCAGCTCCATCAACATCATGGCCGCCTTTGAACGCACCTTTCCCCTAGGCTCCTCGAACGTCGAGGGCGACTGGCTCGCGCGCCTGGGCTACGGTTCGAGTATCGGCACCGACCTGCGGGTCGATGCGCCCAGTTGGTGGACTTCGCAGCTGTACGCCGAAGTCGGTCAATACATCAACGACGAACGCAATTATTTCAACAGCGAATGGCAAGTGGGACGCAGCTATGCCATCGGCGGTACCGGCTCGCGCTGGGTGACCTTCCCCCATGTCGTGGCGGCGGTCGACTACGATTCCAAGATGAAAAGCGGCGCCGACGGTGACTTCTCGTCAGGCAACGCCGGCGGGATCGGCGTGGGCAACAACGTACGCTACTGGTTCCGCGAAGACGCCTACAACGCCCCGCGCTCCTATGTGGATTTTTCCCTGCAGTACAGGGCCAGGGTATTTGGCGAGGAACGCGCCAAAGGCGTGTTCGCTCGCTTGACCTACTCCTATTGAGGCCGTTGATGTGATGTGCAATTGCAAGAAGACGCTCGCTTGAAAATCTTCGGCCATATCATCAGTCGCACAGCTGTGGCGGCGCTCTCGCTGGCCACGGCCCTCGGCGCAGGCACAGGGACGTATTACATGATGAACCAGGAGGTTGCACCGAACATCGTTGGCATCGTCTGGCAGCCAGACAACCAGACCGTGGGCATCAAAGGCAACTGGGAAAAGCTGGGGGTGCGCGAGCTGCTGGTGCAATGGACGGTGGTGGATGACCAGGCCTTCGTGCCCGGCACCGGCCTGCCCAGCGTGCCGCTGCTGCCTGACTGGGCGCGCATCGCCAAGGCGCCCTGGGCCCAGGATGTCATCCTCGGGCTGGCCGGCCATTTCAGTGAAAACCGCTCCAGGGACAACATCGAGCAACTGGCCACGGTGTCGGAGCGCATTGCGCAACTGCCGACGCCACTGCACGTGACTGGGTGGTACTTTCCGGCCGAGGTCGATCCCAGCTGGTCTCGCGCCAAGGAACTGCCCGCCTTGCTGGCCAAGCTGCCGCGCCCGTTGTGGATCAGCGTCTACGACGGCGCCAACATCGGCCCCGCCGCCACTGCCGACTGGCTCAAGCAATGGTTGCCGGACGATATTGGCGTGTTCTTCCAGGATGGCGTCGGCGTCTACGCCCGCACCGCCCCGGTGGCCCGGGACTACGCCGACACCCTGCGTGACCGGCTCGGGAAGGATCGCGTGCGGATCATCGTCGAAGCCTTCCGCCCCAAGTTCGGCGGCGGCTTTCGCTCGGCCACGGTTGCCGAACTCACACCCCAACTGGCCGCCTATGCCGGCTATCCGCTGTACCTGTTCGACGGCCCCCATTATCTGACGCCTGAGTTGGTGGAGCAGCTGGAGCAATCCTTGGCCAAGCCGTGATCATGGCTCGAGGCCTTCGTCCTGGCCTGGCCCCATAGATTTGTATCGCTGTGTATATGAACGGCGAGTTGATACGAAATCGCTGACTTCGAGCCTTGCCGACACACAACGTCGATACACCTTCGCGTTTAACTGTGATCACCGGACAACAGCACACCCGTTGCCACCGGCCCACTCAATCAAGCGCAAGGAGAATCACCATGTTCACTTTCTCGAAAGTTTCGTCCCTGGCAATCGCTCTGACACTGATGGGCGGGCTCGGCCTGTCGAACATCGCTTCGGCCACGGCCATGAGTGCAGCGGCGAAGGGTCAGGCTGCACAGTTGGTGGTTGAAGGCGGCTCCGATCGTCTGAGCCAGAACCGCGTAGCCGAGGGTGGCTCCGATCGCCTGCTTCAAAACCGCGTGGCTGAAGGTGGCTCCGATCGTCTGCTTCAAAACCGCGTGGCTGAAGGTGGCGCTGATCGTCTTCAGGAACTGCGCGAACGCAACGCTTAAGAGTTGCCGATAGCCGTGCCGAGTTTGGATCGAAGTCTCAGCGCAATGGATTATTCGGGGTGAGGGAGCTTGCCCTCTCACCCCGAATGTTTGCCTGGCTCACGGCTTGATGTTCTTCAGCTCGTTGAGCAGCGCCAACAGTTGCTGCATCTTTTCTTCACCAAACTGGTCTTCGATGCGGCGATAGTTGCTTTCCATCCCCTCACTCATCGACACGAAGCACTGCTGCCCACGCTCGGTCAGCCCTACGAAAACCCGACGCTGATCCTGGCTCGACTTCTGCCGACGCACCAGCCCATCACGCTCCAGACGGCTGAGCACACCGGTCATGCTGGGTTTGAGGATGCAGGCCTGATGAGCGAGCTGGTGGCTCTCCAGCTCTCCTTGCTGATGCAGGATACGGATCACCCGCCATTGTTGTTCCGTAAGGTCATGCTGGTTCAGCGCCGGGCGGAAAAAAGCCATGGCCGCTTCGCGCGCTTGCAACAGGGTCAGTGTCAATGAAGGTCTGGGGTTGGCCATGTTCGGACTGTTTGGATGGACGAGCTGGCAGCTTAGTGTTGCGGACAAGCGGCTGCAAGAAACAACGCCGCGCACTGGACGGCTGCATGACGCCGGTGGCGAGTGCTCCACCAGCAGCGACGCTCAACGCAACCCCGATTGCCGCTGGCGATACTCCCCTGGTGTGAGCCGGGCGTAGCGCTGGAAGAAACGACTGAAATACGCCGGGTCCTTGAACCCGAGCTGGTAGCAGATTTCATTGGCTGAACTGCCGGTAAACAACAGCAACCGCTTGGCCTCCTGCATCAGCCGTTCCATGATCAGCTGCTTGGAAGGCAGGTCGGCGATCCGTCGGCACACATCGTTGAGCCGCGCCTCGGTGACGCCGATGCCCTCGGCGTAGCGCGACAACGGCCAATGTTGCAGATAGTGAGCTTCGATCAGCTCATTGAAGCGGTGGAAAATCTTCAGGTCCTCATGCCGGGCCGGTCGTGCCTGCAGAGAATTGGAACACAGACGCAGCAGACTGATCATGATCAGCCGCGTCAAACCGTCCAGCGCCGCGCTGCGCCCCGGCCGCTCGGCACAGACCTCCTCGCTCAGCTCCTCGAACAGATACTCCAGTCGCCGCACCTCCCCCGCCTGTTCCGGCCCCAACTGCGCCAACGCAACGCAGGCCGCAGGCATTTGCACACCCGCCGGCGCCAGGCTCGGATCAGCGTCGATCAACTGCCACACCAATTGCTGACGAACGGTCAACACATGCCCGTCACTGTCGGCTTCGGTCACAAAAGAATGGGGAATGGTGGGTGGCGTAAGGAAAAACATAGGCCCGGATTCGACGTATTGCTGGTCGTCCAGATACACCCGTACGGCGCCGCTTTTCACGTAGTGAACCTGAAAGAAACGGTCATGCCGATGCACCGGCATATTGCGACCGAAGAAACCCGCCAGGTTGGCAAGCCGATCGTAGTGAACCTCGGCATCGCTGTAACGCTGGTCGTACACCTGGCCAATGTTGATGTTGGGGATTGGCTGACGGTCAGTCATCACGCATTTCTCGTTTTTTATTCTGATTCAGGCAGCGGCTTGGATTCATCCTGCGCCGATTTCCCGAGGGCAACCAGTGTCCGGTGATTCTGCCACGCTTGACGATAGTTAACATCTTAATTATAACTGTTAACACATTAACAATATCTGCAGAGCCCTCATCTCTGCCGCTGCCAGGAGACAAGCATGAGCCGTGCCCTGCATGACGTCGCGACCGGCACCCTGTTTGGGGTTGCACTGAACTATCAGGGGCTGCTGAAACAGCGCCTCGCCGAGTTCGAGCAACCGCCTTACCAGAAGCCGCCGGTCAAACCGGTGTTGTTCATCAAGACACCCAACACCCGCAACCGGCACGACGCCGACGTGGTTCATCCAGGTCACGGCCAGCGGCTGCAACCGGGGCCTGCGCTTGGCGTGGTGATGGGCAAGTCGGCCAGCCGTGTCAGCGCCGCCGAAGCACTGGACTATGTGGCCGGCTATACCGTGGTCAATGAATTCAGCCTGCCGGAAGACAGCTATTACCGCCCCGCCGTCAAGGCCAAGTGCCGGGACGGCTTCTGTGCCATCGGGCCTGAACTGGTGCCCACGGCCAACGTTGCCGACCCCCATAGCCTGACAATCAGGCTGTACGTCAACGGCGAGGTGCGCCAGCACAACAACACGGCCAATTTCGTTCGCAACATTCCCCAATTGATCGCCGAGATCAGCGAGTTCATGACGTTGCATGCCGGCGACGTTCTGATCACTGGCACGCCCGAGGGCCGGGTTGATGTCGTGCCTGGCGATCGCGTCGAAGTGGAGATCAGCGGCCTGGGCCGCCTCGTCAATAGCGTTGTGGCCGAGCACACAGGAGCACGTTCATGAAACACGCGCGCATTGGTTTTGAAGGCCAGGTCCACACGGTCACCGTTGAAGCTCACAACGCCGTTCGCCTGGCCGACGGTAGGCTGCTGGCCGAGGATCAGGTCCAGTGGTTGCCGCCGGCCACCGGCAGCATGTTCGCCCTGGGCCTGAACTACGCCGATCACGCCGCCGAACTGGCGTTCAAGCCGCCAACCGAACCGTTGGCGTTCATCAAATCCCCGGGCACCTACACCGGCCACAACCAGATGACCTGGCGCCCCGACAACGTCGCTTACATGCACTACGAGTGCGAGCTGGTGGCGGTCATCGGCAAAGCCGCGCGCAACGTCAAGCGCGAGGACGCGCTGGGTTACCTGGCCGGTTACACCGTGTGCAACGACTATGCGATCCGCGACTACCTGGAAAACTACTACCGCCCCAACCTGCGGGTGAAAAACCGTGATGCCACCACACCTGTCGGCCCGTGGATGGTCGATGTGGCCGATGTACCGGACCCCGGCAACCTGAAATTGCGTACCTGGATCAACGGCGAACTGCGCCAGGAAGGCTCGACCCGCGACATGATTTTCGACATCCCCTACCTGATCGAATACCTGTCCAGCTTCATGACCCTGCAGCCCGGCGACATGATCGCCACCGGCACACCCGAAGGTCTGGCGGACGTGGTGCCCGGTGATGAAGTAGTGGTGGAAGTGGAAGGCGTCGGCCGCCTGGTCAATCGAATTGTCAGCGAAGCCGAGTTCTTCGCATCCCGTAAAGAGGCGTGAGCAGCATGATCAAGCACTGGATCAACGGCCGTGAGGTCGAAAGCAAAGATGTGTTCGTCAACTACAACCCGGCCACCGGTGAAGCCATTGGCGAAGTTGCCAGCGGCGGCGCCGAAGAAGTTGCCCAGGCCGTGGCTGCGGCCAAGGACGCTTTCCCGAAGTGGGCCAACACGCCGGCCAAGGAGCGCGCCCGACTGATGCGCAAGCTCGGTGAACTGATCGAGCAGAACGTGCCGAAACTGGCCGAACTGGAAACCCTCGACACTGGCTTGCCGATTCATCAGACCAAGAACGTGCTGATCCCGCGCGCCTCCCACAACTTCGACTTTTTCGCCGAAGTCTGCACGCGGATGGACGGCCACACCTATCCGGTCGACGACCAGATGCTTAACTACACCTTGTACCAACCAGTCGGTGTCTGTGCATTGGTCTCGCCCTGGAACGTGCCGTTCATGACCGCAACCTGGAAGACCGCGCCGTGCCTGGCGCTGGGCAACACCGCCGTGTTGAAAATGTCCGAGCTGTCGCCGCTGACCGCGAACGAGCTGGGGCGCCTGGCGGTGGAAGCCGGCATTCCCAACGGCGTGTTGAACGTGATCCAGGGTTACGGTGCCACGGCCGGCGACGCATTGGTGCGGCATCCGGATGTGCGGGCGATTTCCTTCACAGGCGGCACCGCCACCGGCAAGAAGATCATGCAGACCGCCGGGCTGAAAAAGTATTCGATGGAACTGGGCGGCAAGTCGCCGGTACTGATTTTCGAAGACGCCGACCTTGAACGGGCCCTCGACGCAGCGCTGTTCACCATCTTCTCGCTCAATGGCGAACGTTGCACCGCCGGCAGCCGGATCTTCATCCAGGAAAGCGTCTACCCGCAGTTCGTCGCCGAATTCGCCGCCCGGGCCAAACGCCTGATCGTCGGTGATCCGCAAGACCCGAAAACCCAGGTCGGCTCGATGATCACCCAGGCCCACTACGACAAGGTCACCGGCTACATCAAGATCGGCCTCGAAGAAGGCGCCACGCTCCTGGCCGGCGGTCTGGAGCGCCCGGCCAACCTGCCGGCGCACTTGAGTCGCGGCCAGTTCATCCAGCCGACAGTGTTCGCCGACGTGGACAACAACATGCGCATCGCCCAGGAAGAAATCTTCGGCCCAGTGGTGTGCCTGATCCCGTTCAAGGACGAAGCACAAGCCTTGCAACTGGCCAACGAGACTGACTATGGGCTGGCCTCGTACATCTGGACCCAGGACATCGGCAAGGCCCATCGCCTGGCCCATGGCATCGAGGCCGGCATGGTGTTCATCAACAGCCAGAACGTGCGCGACCTGCGCCAGCCTTTCGGCGGCGTGAAGGGTTCCGGAACCGGCCGCGAAGGTGGACAGTACAGCTTTGAAGTCTTCGCCGAGATCAAGAACGTCTGCATCTCCATGGGCGGGCATCACATTCCGCGCTGGGGGGCATGATCACAGACAAATCGGGTGATTAACCTTGTGGCGAGGGGATTTATCCCCGCTGGGCTGCGCAGCAGCCCTACACCCGACGACTCGGTGTGTCAGGCCTATTGAGGGGCCGCTCCGCGCCCCAGCGGGGATAAATCCCCTCGCCACAAGTGCAGTGATCCACCCAGAGCATCAAGACCCGATTCACCCGTTATCCGAGATTCAACAAGAACAATTTTTCAGGAGAATCATCATGGGCGAAGTCGTCCTGGCTGCGAAAATCTGCCACGTTCCCTCGATGTACCTGTCGGAGCTGCCGGGCAAACACCACGGCTGCCGCGCAGCGGCCATTGCCGGCCATAAGGAAATCGGTCGCCGCGCCCGTGAACTGGGCGCCGACACCGCCGTGGTGTTTGACGTGCACTGGCTGGTCAACAGCGCCTACCACGTCAACAGTGGCGCGCACTTCAAAGGCATCTACACCAGCAACGAGTTGCCGCACTTCATCAAGAACATGGAGTACGAATACTCCGGCGCTCCGGAACTGGGCGAATTGATCGCCGCCGAGGCCAATGCCGCCGACGTGCGCACCCTGGCCCACAACATCCCGAGCCTGGAGCTGGAATACGGCACGCTGGTGCCCATGCGCTACATGCACATGGATGTTCCGCAAGACCAGAAATTCAACGTGGTGTCGGTTGCCGCCTGGTGCGCCTGGCACCGTCTGCAAGACAGCTTCACCTTCGGTGCCGCCGTGCGCCGGGCCATCGAAAAAAGTGATCGCAAGGTGCTGGTGCTGGCTTCCGGCTCGCTGTCGCACCGCTTTTCCGATGATCGCAATGCCGAAGCCAACATCCACAACTGGACGCGCGAGTTCGACAAACAGGTCGACCTGCATGTCGTGGAGCTGTGGCGCCAGGGTCGCTGGAAAGAGTTCTGCGCCATGCTGCCCGATTACGCCGAGCACTGTTTCGGTGAGGGCAAGATGCATGACACCGCCATGCTTCTGGGGCTGCTCGGTGGGCCGGACTATGCCAAACCCGCCGAAATCATCACCGAACCTTTCGGCAGTTCCGGTACGGGCCAGATCAACGCCATTTTTCCAGTTTGAGCCACAGCGGCAGCCGACCACCCTCGACTTGCCGCTTGAAGCTTGCCACTCACAGCTGCCGACGCAGGAGGCCTCCATGCCCCACTTCATTGCCGAATACACCGACAACATCGAACAACAGGCCGATCTGCCCGGCCTGTTTGAAAAGGTTCACACCCTGCTGGGTGACAGCGGTGTGTTTCCCCTGGGTGGTATCCGCAGCCGTGGTGTGCGCCTGGATACCTGGCGCATGGCCGACGGCAAGCACGACTATGCCTTCGTCCACATGACCTTGAAGGTCGGCCATGGCCGTGACCTGGCTACCCGCCAGAAAGTGGCGCAAAAGCTCTTTGAAGTGATCACCGCGCACTTCGCCGAACTCCAGGCCCAGCGCTTGCTGGCGCTGTCGTTCGAGATGATCGAGCTGCACGAACAGCTCAACTTCAAGGCCAACAACGTTCACGCCTTCCTCAACGCCCAGGCCCATTAAACCCGCCTGCCCGTTCGCCCTTCGGCCTCTCTGACAAAAAGTACAAAATCATGAGCACAGCCAATACCGCCGACACTGCCGGCACAATCGCCCACGACCGCACCCATGCCACCGTCACCTGGCGACTGATGCCATTGCTGTTGGTCTGCTACCTTTTCGCCCACCTGGACCGCATCAACATTGGCTTTGCCAAGATGCAGATGAGCGCCGACCTGCAGTTCAGCGACACGGTCTATGGCTTCGGCGCGGGCCTGTTCTTCATCGCCTACGCGCTGTTCGGCGTGCCGAGCAACATCGCCCTGGACCGGGTCGGCCCGCGCCGCTGGATCGCCACGCTGATGGTGGTCTGGGGGGCTTTGTCCACCGGCATGTTCCTGATCGAAAGCGCCGCTGGGTTCTACGTGTTGCGCTTTCTGCTGGGGGTGGCCGAAGCCGGGTTCTTCCCGGGCATTCTGGTCTTTCTCAACCGTTGGTACCCGGCACGACGCCGCGCCCAGGTGACCGCGCTGTTTGCCATTGCCGTGCCGATGGCCGGCGTGATTGGCGGGCCCTTGTCGGGCGGCATCCTTGAACACTTTCATGACTTCGGTGGCCTGCGCGGCTGGCAGTGGATGTTCGTCATCGAAGGGCTGCCGGTGATTCTGCTCGGCCTGGTGGTGCTCAAGTGCCTGCCGGACAGTTTCGAGACGGTCAACTGGCTGACACCGCAAGCCAAACAGCAATTGCGCGCGCAACTGAGCGTTGAAGAACAACGCAAATCCATCACCTCGTTCTCGGCGATTCTCAACAACCCGCAGGTCTGGTTGCTGGTGGCGGTGTATTTCGCCGTGATGCTGGCGGTGAACACCCTGGCTTTCTGGATGCCCACGTTGATTCACGGCGCCGGAATCGGCAGTGACGGTCAGGTTGGATTGCTCAGCGCCGTGCCGTATCTGGCCGGCTGCTTTTTCATGATCGGCTGCGGCCGTTCGTCAGACCGCCATCGCGAACGGCGCTGGCACCTCTGCGTACCGCTGCTGATGGCGGCGGCAGGCATTGCCATCGCCGGTCTCTCACCCACCAGCCCAACCCTGGTACTGGGTGGCCTGATCATCGCGGGTATGGGTGCCAGTGCAGCGTTGCCGATGTTCTGGCAACTGCCGCCGGCCTTCCTGTCCAACAGCACCCAGGCCGCCGGCATCGCACTGATCAGCTCCTTCGGCAGCATTGCCTCATTCCTGGCGCCCTATCTGATCGGCTGGATGCGCGACACCACCCAGAGCGCCAGCCTGGCCCTTTATGTGCTGGCGCTGCTCATCGCCGTGGGGGGCCTGCTGGTGCTTCGCACCCAGGCCGCCATCGTCAACCCTCAATAAGAGATGCTCTTCATGCTCGATCAAAACCTCATCCAGCAGGCCGCCGCCCGCCTCGACCACGCAGAACGTTCGCGCGAACAGGTGCGGCAGTTTTCCCTCGACCATCCGCATATCACCCTGGACGACGCTTACGCCATCCAGCGCGCCTGGGTTGCGCAAAAGATCAAGGACGGCCGCAAGCTGGTCGGCCACAAGATCGGCCTGACCTCCCGGGCCATGCAGGTCTCGTCGAACATCACTGAGCCGGACTATGGTGCCCTGCTCGATGACATGTTCTTCGACGAGGGCACCGACATCCCGTTCGAGCGCTTCATCGTGCCCCGGGTGGAAGTGGAACTGGCGTTCATCCTCGGCAAGCCGTTGAAAGGCCCGAACGTGACGGTATTCGACGTGCTGGACGCCACCGAATGGGTGATCCCGGCACTGGAAATCATTGATGCCCGCATCCAGCAGATCGATCCACAAAGCAAGGCCACCCGCAAAGTCTTCGACACCATCTCCGACAATGCCGCCAACGCCGGCGTGGTCATGGGCGGACGCGCGGTGCGCCCCACTGAAATCGACCTGCGCAAGGTGCCTGCGGTGCTCTACCGCAACGGCGTGATCGAAGAATCCGGCGTCTCGGCGGCGGTGCTCAATCATCCGGCCAAAGGCGTGGCCTGGCTGGCGAACAAACTGGCGGCCTACGACGTCACCCTGCAGCCGGGGCAAATCATTCTAGGTGGCTCCTTCACCCGTCCCGTGGCGGCCAACCCGGGGGATACCTTCCATGTCGACTACGACATGCTCGGTTCCATCGCTTGCCGTTTCGTCTGATCGGAGACTGACTCATGGACATGCCCATCAATACCTTCAAGCAACGGCTGCGCAGCGGTGAGGCGCAGATTGGCCTGTGGCTGGGCCTGGCCGACGCCTACTGTGCGGAACTGGCGGCCAACGCCGGCTTCGACTGGTTGTTGATCGACGGCGAACACGCGCCCAATGATGTGCGCGGGATGCTCGGCCAGCTCCAGGCCGTGGCCCCCTACCCCAGCCAACCGGTGATCCGCCCAGTGGTCGGCGACACCGCATTGATCAAACAGGTGCTCGACATCGGTGTGCAAACCTTGCTGGTGCCGATGGTCGAAAGCGCCGGCCAGGCTCGCGAACTGGTGCGCGCCATTCACTACCCGCCTCAAGGCGTCCGAGGCGTCGGCAGTGCGCTGGCCCGTGCATCACGCTGGAACAGTATTGCCGGTTACCTCGATAAGGCCGACGAACAGATGTGCCTGCTGGTGCAGATCGAAAGCCGCGAGGGCCTGGCCAACCTGGATGCCATCGCCGCAGTGGAAGGTGTTGACGGGGTCTTCATAGGTCCGGCGGATCTGAGCGCGTCCATGGGTTTTCGTGGCAATCCCGGGCATCCGACCGTGCAAGCCGCCATCGAGGACGCCATCGCCCGCATCCGCCAGGCCGGCAAAGCGGCCGGGATTCTCAGCGCCGATGAACAGCTCGCCCGGCGTTATATCGAGCTGGGCGCTGGGTTTGTCGCGGTGGGGGTGGATACAACCGTGTTGATGCGCGGTTTGCAAAGCCTTGCGGCGACGTTCAAAGACACACCAAAACCTGCGGCTAGCGGTGTGTACTGATAGCAACACAAACCTCTGTGGAGAGGGGGCCTGTGGGAGCAAAGCTTGCTCGCGAAACCGGCACCTCGGTTTCTGAGAGACCGCAGTGCCTTCATCGCGGGCAAGCCTTGCTCCCACAGAAGTTAACCAACCCGGGATCTCAACGCCTGATCGCTTTCAGGTCATTGAGCAACTCCAGTAACGTCTGCAACTTCTGCTCCCCCAACTTGCCCTGCAAACGCTGGTAATTCTCTTCCATGCTCTGGCTCATCGAATCGAAGCTCGCCTGCCCCTGCGGCGCCAGGCGCACCAGCACCCGCCGCTGATCCTGTTCGGCCTTGCGCCGTTCCACCATGCCCGCCGCTTCCATGCGCGTCAGCACGCCGGTCATGCTCGGTTTGAGAATGCAGGCCAGTTCAGCGAGGCGATTGATCTCCAGCTCGTCGTGCTGGCTGAGGATACGGATGACTCGCCATTGCTGTTCGGTCAAACCGTGCTGGTTGAGGGAGGGACGGAAAAAACCCATGGCCGCTTCACGGGCCTGTAGAAGGGTGAGGGTCAAGGATTGGCGCGGTTTGGGCATAGGTGTGTTCGCGAGGAAATTTAGTTAATGAGTTAACTAAATCTTAACAGCTTCGGCGCCAAGTTACCTTGGGGCGAAGGGATTTCTCTCCTCGCCACAAGGCTGAGTGTCGCGCTTGAACCCCTGTAACAACTCAAGCGCCTTTGATGACGCCTTTGAGCACGGCCTTGAAATGCTCCACCTGTTGCTCGCTGAACTGGCCGAATACCTTGTCCTGCTGCTCCTTGGCAATTGCCCAGAGTCCTTCGGTTTCGTCCACGCCCTTGACGGTCAGACGCACTCGCTCGCCCTCATCGGTGACCAGGCCCTTGCGCTTGAGGTTAGCCACGGCCTCTTCGATCTCACGCGCCGGCATCGCCACTTCCCGTTGCAGGTCGCACAGGTTCAGCCCTGCATCGTTTTCCAGCACCATCAACATCCGTGCTTCGCTGGTGCGCAGCCCGGTGGACAGCTGGCGCGGCTGGTAACTGGCCTGATAGGCCCGCAGCGCCTGGGTCATCAGGTAATACAGGTTGTGGCTCAAACGGCCCTGGAAGTGACTGCTGGGGGACTGTCCCTCCTCCCGTTTGGTCATGCGGGTGTGGGGCAAGATCATCGAGTAGGCGCCCTGGTGATAGAGCAACGGTGAGCGGCCGTAATCATCAAACGCCACGACTTTACCGATCATGATCCAGTGATCACCGCCATCGACCTGTTGGAATTTTTCACAGTGAAAACGCGCCGAGCAATCGACAAACACCGGAGCACCTCCCTCCCCGGCCTCGAACTGGATCTCGGCGAACCGATCCTCCTTGGGCCGAGCGAAGTTGTTCGACAGGTCGATCTGATCGGCGGCCAGCACGTTCACCGCAAAATGGCTGGCGGCCTCGAACACACCGTGACTGCTGGAGCGCTTGTCGATGCTCCAGAGAATCAGCGGCGGATCCAGGGACACCGAGTTGAAACTGTTGGCCGTCACACCGACCTTGCGACCATCTTCGGCGGCCGCGGTGACCACGGTCACGCCAGTGGCAAAGTTACCCAGGGCCCGGCGAAACGCACGGGTGTCGAAAGCGCTATCGCACACATCAGACATACAAGACTCCCGGCCGCCTCAGTCGACGGCCTCAATTGTTTTTATATGAGCCAGGCTCAGCGAGCAGGCGGTCAAACCATGGTGGGGTCGGGCTCCAGGCCCATCAGTTCACGGCCCAGAATCTGCGCGCAGACGTCGTAGTCGGTGTAGGCGTGAGCACCGGTCAAATGGGCATCGCGGAACAGTCGTTGCAGTTCATTGGTCTCGAACCAGGCGCCACCCCCGGCTGCTTCCATCAGGCGATCCACTGCCTGAATGCACATTTTGGTGGCGTACCCCTGGTTGGTCCGCCAGAACGCCAGGGTTTCGCGGCTGGGGTATTGGTGGCGCTCACTGTGCTCGGCATGCTCTTGCCAGGTTTTCTCAAGAAACGCCCGGGCTGCTGCCACCTGATGAGTGGACTCGGCCAGGCGCATCAGCGCTGGAGTGGCGGCGCCCACTGCCGCGCCGGTGTAGGCGCGCACGCGGGTCCGGGTTTTCTCGCGAAAAACCTCCAGCATGCGTTCCGCCACACCCAGGCTCACGGTGGAGAAACCGCTGGCGAAATACGGGCGATACGGCGAGTAGAAAATCTTGCTGTCGGGGTACAGGCCAAACCCGGCGGATTTGCCTTCCATCATGTCCTTGGCTTTCTGAATCCGGTGTTCCGGCACAAACGCGTTGTCGATGATCAAGGTCTTGCTGCCACTGCCGCGCATGCCTACCGCGTACCAGTCATCGCGGATTTCATAATCGCTGCGAGGCAGCACCGCGAAGCAATAGTCCTGGGTTCCTTCGGCATTTTTGCGGCGAAATCCCACGATCGCCCACTCGGCATGGTCACAGCCGCTGCTCCAGCCCATTTCGCCGCTGAACATCACACCGCCCTCGACCTCCTCGGTGCGACCGAAAGGTGCAATGCTGCTACTGGCAGTCGCATCGGGATCGTCACCCCAGACTTCTTCCTGGGTTTTGGCCGGGAACATTGCCAATTGATGGCTGTGGGTGCACAACAGGCTCATGGCCCAGGCGGTGCTGGCGCAGGAGCCGGCCAGCAACGCGATGCAGTCGGCGAACTGCGGTAGCGATATTTCCATGCCGCCGTACTTTTTCGGCTGGAAAGCCCGGTGCATGCCGATACCTTTGAGCAAGGCTATATTTTCGACAGGAACGCTACGGTCCTTCTCTGCCTGGAAGGCATTGGCGGCAATGACCGGCAGGATAGGCTTGAGATCTTCGAGCAACGGATTTGGCTTTTTCATGGACGGGCTCTTTTATTATTGGCATCTGCCGATCCCGCCTTTGCCCGGCAACCCGGTGGTGCAGAAATGGCGGAATCAGTGATTAAGGCCCGTTCAGTATGGGTAATCCGGGGCAACTGAAAAATGCACCTTCCAGACCCAAGATTGTACTTTCCACGGTGCGACCTTCACTGCCTTGGCGCGCTCGATCAAATCCGCCGGCACGGATGATCAAGACAGGCGCCAGCACCAGGGCTCTTAATAGGGCCATCGCGTGCAGTGTCTTGCGAAGGCGCTTGTCACGGCGTTTCTTTTCACTTTGTCAGGTTGCGTCATGATCAATATCGAAACGCCCACCTATTACACCGCTACCAAGAAATACAACCTCAGTTTCCCAACCCTGGAACAGGACGTGGAAGCCGACGTCGTGGTGATTGGCGGCGGTTTCTCCGGCATCAATACCGCGCTGGAACTCGCTGAAAAAGGCATTACCAATATCGTGGTGCTGGAGGCGCGTTACCTGGGGTTCGGCGGCACCGGGCGCAATGGCGGGCAGATCATGGCCGGCATCGGCCATGACCTGGAAAAAATCAAGAAGGATGTGGGAGAAGACGGGCTGCGGCAGGTCTTCGAGATCAGCGATCTGGGCGCGGACATCATCAAGGACCGCATCGCCAAGTACGACATCGATGCCGACTTCTGCCATGGCTACGGCTACATGGGCTTCAACGCTCGCCAGGAAAAAACCCTGCGGGCCTGGGAAAAAGACTTCAAGTCGATCAACAGCAAGCATGAGATCCGCTTTCTCGGCGGTTCCGACGTGCAGCAAATCATCGGGTCCAAGGCCTACAGCAGTGCATTGCTGCACATGGGCGGCGGGCACGTGCATTCGCTGAACCTGTTGCTGGGCGAAGCCAAGGCACTGGTCAGCCACGGCGTGCGGATTTTCGAGAACAGTCCGGCCCTGGAAGTCAGCTACGGCGAGCGCATCACCGTGCGCACCGGGCGTGGCTCGGTCAAGGCCAGCAAGCTGTTGTGGGCCTGCGACAGCTTCCTCAACAAACTGGAGCCGGAGCTGCATCGCTCGACCATCAATACCTATGCCTTCCAGATGATGACCGAGCCATTGTCGGAGGAGCTGATCCAGCGCATCAGCCCGATTCGCGGCGCCTACAGCGATATTCGCCCGGTGATCGACTACTACCGCGTCACCAATGAAAACCGCCTGCTGTTCGGTGCGGCGACGCCGTTGATAGAACACATCCCCCAGGACCTCAAGGCCTGGAATCGGCGCCTGATGCTGAAGATTTTCCCGTACCTCAAGGACGTGAAGATCGACCTGGCCTGGGGCGGCCCGATGGCGTGCAGCCCGAACCTGTTTCCGCAGATCGGCACCCTGCCCGGCCGCAACAATGCGTTTTTCGTCCAGGGCTATTCAGGCTTTGGCGTCACCCCCAGCCACATCATCTGCAAGGTGCTGGCCGAAGGCATGAGCGAAGGCTCGGCGCGCTACGACCTGGTCAGCTCCGTCAGGCGCCCGACCATCATCGGCAAGGACGCCATCCGTCCACTGCTGCTGACCGCCGGCAAGTCCTGGCACCAGCTCTCGGGTTACTGGAATGGCCGTCGCTGATGGCCTTGATGTCCGTCAGTTAAGCGAAACCCCTGTGGGAGCAAGCCCGCTCCCACAGATTCAGCGCCTTCACTGACCGGTACTAGACATACATACCCGCTGTTTTTTTCACTCATCAGGAGTCACTGCCATGCCCCTTATCAACCTCAAGAAAGACATCCAGCTGTCCGACCTGGACGCCTGGGGCACCGTCACCGATCTCGGTTCGCAGATTCTCGAAGGCGAAGTCAAAGCCTTCGGCAAAATGACCTTCGGCGCCCCCACCGATGCGGTCAGCAGCGCCTACTTCGGCACGACCAAGGGCAAGTTCCGAATGGTTTATCCGTTCGCCGAACAGGCCACCGTGGTCACTGGCGAAGTGGTGCTGACCGATGAAGCCAGCGGCCAGAGCACCCGCTACAAGGCCGGCGACAGCTGGTTCGTGACCAAAGGTACGCCGGTATTGTGGGAAGTGGTCAGCGAAAGTTTTGTCAAACACTACTTCGCGGTAGTCTGACCGGACCCGGCTGCCGGATTCACCGGCAGCCCTCTTGGCGAAGGTTGCGAGCATGTACGTCATCCCCTCCCAGGACATCGCCGGCCATTGCCTGCACGCGTTCACCCAGCTCGTTCCCGCCAGTCGAGCGGCCTTCTATTGCGTCGACCGACAGTTGCAAGCCCATGACTTCAGCCTGCATGGCATGAGCGGCGAGATGCATCGCGACTATCTGGACAACTATCGCCAGTTCGACCCGTTGCAGCCGCGCAACTACGTTTCCAGCGACCTGGCCGTGGTGCCTCTTGGCCTGGCCATGGCCCGCCAGCCAATCCGTGAAAGCCATCGCTACCGCCATTTTTTACAGCGCTACGACGTGGTGGATGTGGTGGAAGTCTTCGCCCATCGGGGCAGTCGGCCTCAAGCGGCCATTTCCTTGTTGCGCACCGCCGAGCAAGGCGTCTTCACCAGCGAGCAACTGACGCAGCTCGCAGCGCTGCAAGCGTTACTGCAACTGGCCGTCGCCAACCTGCCGCCGCAGGACGACTCGCTCAGTAGCCTGACCCCCAAGGAACGCCAGATAGCGTTGCTGCTGCGCCAGGGCGTCAGTAACAAAGAGTTGGCCCGAGAGCTGGACGTCGGCCTGCCCACGGTCAAGACGCATCTGATCAACCTGTTTCGCAAGACCGGCGTGAGCAATCGAACCGAGCTGGTCAGCAGCCTGTTCCTCTAAGCCATTGCCTGTGCCGGTTCAACCATTCGGTTGATGGGCCAGCCCCGCGCAAGGCGCCATGATCCGGGTGGCTATCTCATCCAACCGGAGTCTTGCAATGACCACACCTACAGACTGGATCACCGTCGGCGCCCTGGCTGACGGCTTTGCCTCTGAAGCGTTCATCCTGCCGAACCTGGCCGACCTGAACGGTAAGACCTTCACGCTGAATTTCGCCAATGGCTGGCAGATCGAACACCGCTTCGAACAGCAAACCCTGTCATGGAACGCAGCCGACGGCCATTCCAGCGGCACTGCGCCTTATCGAGCCACGTCGGTGCGGCCAGGCCTCTACCTGGTGGATTTCGTCAAGCACGAAGGCGCACAAGCCTGGTCGGTCAGCCTGGTACTTGATACCGCTCACGCGGCGTTCACCGCAGTGATCGGCAGCATGCCCGGGCAAGAACAAACTCGCGAAGGTCTGTACAGCCGCGCGCTGGCCGGCCAGCCACTGACGGGCGTGAAAGTGGAGTTCCTTCACGGCAGTCTCGACCGCCCCTGGCAGCAGGGCCTGTGCCCACATGCACCGACCACCGAACTGGTGGGCCTGCGCAACCTGTATCGCTACAGCCCCAGCGAAGTCTACGAACACATCTATCTCAACGACCGGTTCTATTCCTGGCAGTGCCTCAAGGGTGTCGAACAGGGCCTGTGCGATACCGACCGGTGTGACACCTACAAGATCGCCGATCAGTTGTACCTGTTCGTCTGGCGGGAAAAGATCATCCCGACCCTGGGCCTGGTGCTGATCGACATGCAGCAGCACCGCAGCGACGGCAAGATTTTCGGTTATGCCGGCGCGTCTTTCGATGAGTTTTCCAATTTCCCCGTCAGTTCCTACTGCCAGGTTCTCAACCGGACGGAATATCCCGATGCCTGAATTGCGCACCATCGTGATCACGGGCGCGGGCACTGGCATCGGTGCCGCCTGCGCCCGGTTGTATGCCGCTGAGGGCGCCAACCTGGTGCTGATCGGCCGACGCCGCGAACCTCTGGCGCAACTGGCCGAGGAAATAGGCGGCCTGGTGCTGGTGGGCGATGCCGCGTGCCCGACGACCTGGGACGGCTTCGTCGCACAGATCCGCGAGCGTTATGGCCGGCTCGATGTGCTGCTGGCCTGCGCTGGCGGCATGGGCCTGGGCAGCGCCACCCAGACCAGCCCGCAGACCTGGGAAGCGGCCATGCGCAGCAATCTCGACAGCGCCTTCTACAGCGCCCGGGCGTGCCTGCCGCTGCTGCAGGAAAGCGCTGGCAACATTGTCCTGATCGCATCCATCGCGTCGTTGGCGGCAGGCCCGCAAGTCTGCGGCTATACCACCGCCAAGCACGCGCTGCTGGGGCTGAACCGCTCCCTGGCGCGCGATTACGGCCCGCGCGGGGTGCGGGTCAACGCCGTCTGCCCGGGCTGGGTGCGCACGCCGATGGCTGATGAGGAAGTGCAGGTCTTGATGCAGTTTCACGGCGAAACGCTGCAGCAGGCCTACGACAGGGTCTGCGCGGACGTGCCATTGCGCAGGCCCGCCAGCGCGCTGGAGATTGCCCATGTGTGTCGTTTCCTGGCCTCGAATCAAGCCTCGATCATCACTGGCGCGGCACTGGTGGCCGACGGTGGCTCCAGCATCGTAGACGTACCAACCCTGGCCTTCAGCCGGATGGAGGTCACGGATGCCTGATGATCTGGATTTCAGCGCAAAAACGGTGCTGGTCACAGGCGGTGCCCAGGGTATAGGCCGGGCCATCGTCAAAGCCTTCGCCTGGCGTGGGGGCCGTGTGGTGATCGCTGACCTGGACCTGGCACAGGCCGAGGCGGTGGCGAGCGAATTGACCGCTACAGGTTGTCAGGTACAGGCCGTGGGCGTGGACCTGGCCGATGCAACGGCGATCAGTACGCTGATGGCTGATCTGGAGCAGCGTCTGGGGAGGCTGGATGTTCTGGTGCACAACGCCGGGTACTTTCCCCTGACACCCTTTGCCGGGATCACACCAGCGATGCTTGAGCGCACGCTGGCAGTCAACCTTTCGGCGCTGTTCTGGCTGACTCAGGGAGCATTGCCGATGTTCCGTCGGCAGGGCCAGGGCTGCGTGCTGGTGACCTCCTCGGTCACCGGCCCGCGGGTGGCTTATCCAGGGCTCAGTCACTATGCGGCGTCCAAGGCCGGAGTCAACGGGTTCATCCGCAATGCGGCACTGGAACTGGCGAGTGAGCATATCCGGGTCAACGGCGTCGAACCCGGGATGATCGCGACACCGGCCATGGCGAACCTGGGAGATGATGCGGTCAATCAAGACATCGCCCGTCGGGTACCGCTGGGACGCCTGGGCACCCCGTCCGACATCGCCGGCGCCATGCTCTTTCTGGCATCGGACCTGGCCGCGTATGTGACCGGACAAACCCTGGTGGTGGACGGCGGCTCGACCTTGCCCGAGGTTTGAGCGTGTGGGAGCGGTGCGTCGGCTGGCGATGATGTCGACGCAGCCGTCATCACCGGCAGCCCTGCTCCCACAGCCCCCATCCACTGTGGGAGCGAGCCTGCTCGCGATAGCCGTGGGTCAGCTTGAGCCGACCCTGAATGCGCCCACCACTCAAACCACCCCCTGTACCTGTTGCAGATGGCTGGCACGAAATTCCTTGGGCGATAGCTCGAACTGTTTCTTGAACGAACGGCTGAAATGGGCCGAATCGGTGAAGCCCCATTTGTAGGCGATCGAAGTGATGGATTCGTCCCGCAGGAACGGATTGGTCAGGTCATCGGCGCTGCGCTTGAGCCGGGCCCGCTGGATGTAGCGGCAGACGCTGTCATCCTGTTCTTCGAATAAACGGTACAGGTGGCGCACCGAAATGTTCAGACGGTTGGCCAGGCCCACCGGGCTCAAGCCGGGCTGGGTCAGGGACTCGTCGATGACTTTCTGCACATAACTGCGCAAGTGACTGCCCTGCAACGCAACGCCGTCATCCTCCGATCCGGTGCCCTGCTCCAGGGCCGAACCGAGCAGCGAAACAAACGCATTCTGCAAAGCTTCGCCTTCTCCTGTGGCGCCCTCACCGTCGGGAGTGTCCTTGCACAGCTGATCCATCAAGACGTGCAACATGCGCCCACAAGCCTTGCGCGAGGAGATCTTGCCGAAGGTCCGGGTTTCCCCGCCCAGTTTCCTGGACACATCCTGGCGGGACAGAGACAACACCGCGTGTTCAATCAGGCCGAACGGGCTGATCTCGAGCGAGCCCACCGAATCCATCAATAGCAGTTCGCCGGGCGCCAGCTGGATGCTCAGGCCGTTCTGAGTAATGCGTGAATATCCACTGCGCTGACTGACCAGGAAGCAATCCTGGTCGTCATCGTGGTCGGGATTTGGCGAGTGACGCTTGATACAGCCAGCGTTGGTACGCAAGTTGGCGAGGGAAAGACCGCCACGGAAGAAATTCGACACCTCACCAATAAACAGCGCGCGATTAAAGGCCAGTTCCGTCTCGAAATGGCCGCAAGTCGCGCGCAGATCCCGGTTCCAGGTCTCCAGCCCGTCTTGCCCAACCTGATGCATGCTCATGGCGCTCTCCGCAGTGGCTTATTGTTTTTGTACGGCAATAGTTAACATGTTATCTATATGCACGCAACAAGTACCTGATCGCCAGAGCAGTAGCACAATTGATGCCAGGGCAAAGCCCACAAATCAGAGTGTTCCCAGCACCCTTTGCAAGCCGCTCAAGACCGCCCACAAGGCAATCCGTTGCTCGCGGCTCAAAGCAATGTAGCGCCGAAAGGCCGGCATCCGATTCACCACCTCACTGCCGCCCATGTGCTCCAGCCGCACGCACCACTGGTGGTCTTGCAGATCGATGCGCAGGCGTTTGAAGTCCAGCGGCATGAGGGCTTGGTACAGCGCCGGATCGCCCTCTATCGCCGTCTTCAAACGAGCCGACAGCTGATTGTCCCCTTCCTTGAGCCGACAACGAATACCCTGGCGACGCACGGCCCCGCCATGGTGCAGTTCCACGCGTGCCGTGCCCTCTCTCGACGCAGGCACGCGCAGCACGAACTCGGTCATCACCAGGTGCATCAACAACTGCGACTCGGTGCGCTCGACGATCTCCACCTGCAAGCAACCATCATCGGTGACGGCCATCGCCATCACCGGGCCGGACATCTCGAATCGCGCCAGCCCGAGGTTGCGCCGCAAGTGTTCCAGCGTCACCCCGGGACGATAACCGACCGGGGCGCGGTGGGCACTGAACAGCTCAGACAGTCTTCGCAGCACGTTCGTCAAACTCGCTGACAGGTTGCCCTGGCTCATGGGAAAACTCCTTGGCCAGCACGTCTTCCACCGACGCGGGCTTGAATGGATTGACCTTCTGCACCACCAGGGTCCAGAACAAGGCGTAGGCCGCAGTGCCACCGAGCATCACCGCGAATGGAACGTAAATGTCTGCCGGATTCATGCCTGGTGGAGTGATGAACCACATGCCGATGACGATGCCGACACTGGACAGGATCTGAGGCAGCGGGAAAAACGGTGAGCGATAGGCCCGTGGCAGATCCGGACGACGGATCCGCAGGCTGATCACCGACACGGTCACCAACAGGTAGGCAAAACTCCAGGCACACACTGCAGCCAGCACCAGATGCATGATGTTGTCGGTATTGCCGCCGAGCCACAACGCGTGCAGACAGGGAATCAGCATCGCCACAAGGATGCACAGCACGGGGGTCTTGAAACGCGGGTGCAGATAGGTGAAAAACCGCGGCAGCGCACCATCCACCGCCATGCCATACAGAATCCGCGGCACACCGGCCATCAGGGTGTTGATGGTCGCCGCTCCGGCAAACAGGAAGCCGATCCCCAGCCACATCGGACCGATATCGCCCATGACCTGCTCGGCGAATCGCGGAATCGCCATGGGCGTGTCCAGCAAGTGCACGCCGCTGGTGGCATCGAGCAGCACGTTTTCGACCTGGCGCTTCATCGCCGCGCCATAAATGAACATGCACGTGGCAACGCCGAACAACCCCAGCATCATGGCCCGCGGCATGGTCGTGGCCGAGCGCCGCAGGTCCGGCGCCAGTGGCGTGACGAACTCGCAACCGACAAACATGAACATGGCCATGCCCACCAGCGACAGCACCGTCACCAGGTCGGTGCCCACCACGGATGCGCCAAACCACCCCTCCAGCTCCACCGCCGGAGCGGCGATCAAGCCCAATACGCCGAACACCATCAGGGTCGTCCACATGCCGAACGTGAGGATGATCTCGGCCCGGCCGAAGGCGCTGACACCAAACGCGTTCAGCACGCCGAAGACCACGACGAACCCTACACCCAACAGCCAGGAGCCACCCGCCGATTCGGCCAGGGTGTTGAGGTGCTCGAAATTCACCAGGGCCATGACCCCGGCCAGGATCGTTTCCGCAGTCCCGGCGAACACATGGACAATCAGGTAGGCCGACAGCGTACCGGTGATTGCAAAAAAGCGTCCCATGCCACAGTTGATGTAGTCGTAGACCGAGCCGGTGGTGGGCAGGATCGAGGCGGCTTCGGCGAAGGTGGTCGCCTGGGCCAGCATCATGACCACGGCGATCAACATCGCCACGGCAAAGGCGCTGCCGCCAATACCGAAGCCCATGGTGGCGGTGAGAATCACCGGGCTTGCCATGATCAGGCCAATGGTGCTGGCCAACGCGGTGGGAAAGCCCACCGTACCCCGGTTCAAGTGCTCGGTGAGCCTGTCATTGATCGACATCGTGAAGATCCTCGAAAGCGGATTTTTAGTATGGATGCCACTGCCGTCCAGGAGCCGGCGCTCAAGCCTTCCCCAGCCAGTCCCTGATCGAAACGGCGTCGCGTGCAGGATCACTGTGCGCCGCCCTCGGCCCGAGCGTCTTGCCCGTGTCTGCCGCCGGTTTTGTTGCTGCCTGCCAGCGCTCGCGCCTTGGCGGGCTGGATCAATTATCTGGCAGGCAGGTAAAAGACTTCCCTGCCCCGGTCTCCCCTTAATGGGCGCTCTGATGTCCTATCACACTGGGGAAAACACCATGGAGCACACCCGCAATACACCTTTGCTGCGCAACGCCATCGGCCTTGGAATCGCCCTGCTGGTGGCTGATTCGTCGGCCCAGGCCTATGAGCTTTACGCCGACGACGACACCACGGTTACCGGCAACTTCCTGGCGGTCTACGGGATGTTCAATAGTCGCAAGAACTATGACGGCACCCGCGGCGGCTCAAGTTGGCGTGAGGGTTTTATCAAGTATGGCCTGAGTATCGACCAGACACTCGGCGCCATGGGCAGCGTCTACGGGACGGCCAATCTGGTCAGCTCCGGTACCTGGGGCGACGGCGATGCCGCGGGCCTGAGCGACGGATCCGAACGCACCACCAAGTTCGATGAAGCGTTTGCCGGCTGGCGTTCAGGGGATCTGTTCCCGGCGCTGGGCAAGGACGGCGTCGACCTGTCCTACGGTCGCCAGGTCATTACCCTCGGCGATGGTTTCATCATCAATGACGACGGTCTGAACCTGGGCAAAGGCGTGGCCGACGGTGAGTTCAACCGCGGCGGCGCCTATTACCTGGCGGCCCGTCATGCCTTCGACAAGACCGCCGTGCTGCGCCTGGGCGGCCAGGAAGGCGTACACGGCAGCCTGATGTGGATCAAGTCCGACAACCGCGCCCAGGCCAATACCGAAATGGCCGCCGGTACCCTGCAATACAGCGCAGCACCAGGCACACTGGGGCTGACCTACATCCATGGCATCGACGTCGATGATCGCTACGCCAGCGAGTTCCAGAAGCAGCGCGAAGGCATGGACATCTACAGCCTGCGGGGCGCGGGGAATGCCGGCATCGACAATGCCCACTTTGCCTTCGAATATGCCTGGCAGGACAAGGACGCGGGCCCGGAGAAAGCCTGGTACACCGAAGCCGGCTACACCTTCGCTGAGCTGCCCTGGACCCCGGACCTGACCTATCGCTACAGCCGCTACTCCAAGGACTGGGACTCGATGTTCAACGGCACGAGTCGCGGCTATGGCACCTGGTTCCAGGGCGAAGTCACCGGCAACTATTCCGGGCCGTTCAACAGCAACACCGCTGTCCAGCACCTGGGGCTCAAGCTCAAGCCAACAGAGGCAGTGACTATCGGCGCGCTATTCTTCGACTACAAGACCCTGCACACCCGCGACACGCTGAATCTCGATGGACGGGAGCTGGACCTGTATGTGGAATGGGCCGTGAACGAACACCTGATCGTCACGCCACTGGTGGGTCTGTACAAGCCGGAAAAGGACGCGAGCAACGGCGGCAATCAAGTGAGTGGCAACGGCACCAATGTCTACAGCCAACTGGTGGTAGCGGTTCCATTCTGAAGCAACCGGGAGCTGCCCCGAAGGCAGCTCCCGGGCGGATTATTGTTTGTGCTGATGCAACATGGTCTGGATCTGATGAGTCGCCTGGCGAGTGCTTTCTGCCAGTTTGCGCACCTCATCGGCCACCACGGAAAAACCGCGTCCGACCTCGCCCGCCCTGGCCGCTTCAATGGCGGCGTTCAAGGCCAGCAGATTGGTCTGCTCGGCGATGCCCTTGATCACCCCCACCACGGTGGCAATCTGGGCGTAGGTCACCTGGTTCTGCTCCAGCATGCGCTGGTGGGTGGATTGGGCCGAGCGTTCATCGCTGATATCGCGCACCGCACCGATGACCCGAACCAGGCGTGCGTGCGAATCCCGTAACGCGCGACCACGCTCGCGACACCAGATGTAATCCCCGCTTTTATGGCGCATCCGGTATTCGAATACGTACTCGCCGCTGCCCTGGGAGCCAAGGATTTCCCGCTCGAAAATCGCCATGATCTTTGGCAGGTCGTCAGGGTGGGTGATGCTGACCTGGGCATCCCAGCCATCGGGTAACTCATCGGCGGTGTAGCCCAGCAGCGAGCGGAACTGACCGGAAAAACGCATGGCGCTGGCGGGGTGCTGCAGATCGCCATTGACCACCGTGATGTCCCAGCAGCCTTCGGTCAGGGTCGATTGCAGCAGCTCCCAGATGTGCGCTTGCTGCTGGAGTTGCTGCAACTGCTGGCGGTGTTCATCCAGGCGTGCTTCAAGCCGATGCTCGCGCTCCAGGGCCTGTTCCAACTGCTGGCGAGTCACCTCAAGTTCATGCTCACGTTGCCGGCCTCGCGCGCTCTGCTCGCTCACCTGTGCCTGGGCATTGTGCAGGTCTTCGCTTGCCTGCGTCATCTGCCGTGCGTGTTGCTCAAGACAGTCCCGCAGTGACGGATACACCTCCAGCATCGGGGCGTCGCCGCCCTCTCCGGCCAATGCGCGTTGTATTTGCGCGATCAACGCCAGCTTCTGTTTGTTGGTCTGGAGAAACATCGCCCGCCCCTTTGCCCGTCAGTCGAAACACTGATCTGAACGCAAACCGGTCGCGCTGGCTTGTACATGGCTGCAATGGCTTTTGCTCCTGGCTGCCAGCCCCTCCCGGAAACTGGCAGCCACAGACATACCCCGCGGCAGGCACAGTCAAGCCGCATCGGCCCCCAGGGATTAACCTCCAGACTTTCCCTTGCCCGCGATCAGGAAACCCTCATGAGCGATATTGCCCTGCTGCCTCAGGTCGAAGCTTTTCTCGCCCGACACCACGCGCTGTTCATCGACGGTCGTTATGTCCAAAGCCAAAGCGCGCAGACGCTGGACGTCGTCAACCCCGCCACCGGCCAGGTCATCGCACAGGTCAGCGAAGCCTCGCCAGGCGATATCGATGCGGCGGTGGAGTCGGCGCGGCGCGGGTTCAAGCAGTGGTCTGCGGTGGCACCGGCCGTGCGCGGTCACGTGCTGCTCAAGCTGGCGGACCTACTGGAGCGCCATCGCGAAGAACTGGCGCAGATCGAAACCTGCCAGTCGGGCAAGATCATCCAGATATCCCGCGCTTTCGAGGTCGACCAGGCCGCGCATTTTTTGCGTTATTACGCCGGCTGGGCCACCAAGATCAGCGGCCAGACCATCACCCCGTCGCTGCCCTCCTTCGCCGGTGAACGCTACACCGCGTTCACGCTGCGCGAACCGGTGGGCGTGGTGGTCGGCATCGTGCCGTGGAACTTCTCCACCATGATTGCCATCTGGAAACTCGCCTCGGCACTGGTGACCGGCTGCAGCATCATCATCAAACCCAGCGAGTTCACGCCGCTGACCATCCTGCGCATCGCCGAACTGGCCATGGACGCGGGCCTGCCACCGGGTGCCCTCAACGTGGTGATCGGCGGTGGTCAAGTAGGCAAATCGTTGATCGAGCACCCTGGCACAAACAAGGTTTCGTTCACCGGTTCCGTGCCAACCGGCCTCGCCGTCGGCCAGAGCGCCATGGGCGCCGGGCTGACCCGTGCCACACTGGAACTGGGCGGCAAGAATGCGGCGGGTTTTCTGCCGGACGTGGCGGCGGACGTGGCGGTCAACGGCATCATCGAAGCGGGTTTTCTGCACTCAGGGCAAATCTGCGCGGCGGCCGAGCGGTTCTTTGTCCATCGTTCGCAGCTTGAACCGATCATGGACAAACTGGCCCAGCGCCTGAGCAAACTCAATATCGGCTCGCCCCTGGACGAAGCCACCGAGTTCGGCCCGGTCACCAACCGCCAGCATCAGCGCAAACTCGGCGAGTTCTTTGCCAAAGCCCGGGCACAAGACAACACCATCATTCACGGCGGCAAGTTGATCGACGGACCGGGCTGTTATGTCGAGCCGACCATCATCCTTGCCAACAGTCGCAGCGATACCTTGCTTCACGAAGAGACCTTCGGCCCGATCGCCACGTTCTTGCCTTACGACAGTGAAGAAGAGCTGCTGGAGCTGATGAACGACACGCCGTTCGGCCTGAGTGCCAGCCTCTGGACCAATGACCTGGGCAAGGCCCTGCGCATGGTGCCCGCCATCGAAGCCGGCACCGTATGGGTGAACATGCACACCCTGCTCGACCCGGCCGTGCCCTTTGGCGGCAGCAAGTCTTCGGGGATGGGCCGGGAGTTCGGCAGCGCCTTCATCGACGACTACACGGAACTCAAGTCCGTGATGATTCGCTACTGAGCCGCGACGTGGCGCTCATCCCAGGTAACGCTTGAACCACTCAAGGGTGCGCCCCCACGCCAGTTCGGCAGCCGCTTCGTCATAGCGCGGGGTCGAGTCGTTGTGGAAGCCATGGTTGACGCCCGGATAGATATAGGCCTGATAGGTCTTCTTCCCGGCCTTGAGCGCTGCTTCATAGGCCGGCCAGCCTTCGTTGATGCGGGTGTCGAGTTCGGCGTAGTGGATCAGCAACGGTGCTTTGATTCGCGGCACGTCCTCAGGTTTGGGCCCGCGCCCGTAGAATGGCACCGCCGCGCCGAGCTCGGGATACGCCACGGCGGCGGCATTGGCCACCCCGCCGCCGTAGCAGAAACCGGTGATGCCGACTTTCTTGCCGCCAATGGCGTCGTGTTTCATCAGAAATTCAACAGCAGCGAAAAAATCGTTCATCAGCTTCTCGGGATCAACCTGCTGCTGAAGCTCGCGCCCCTTGTCATCGTTACCCGGATACCCGCCCACCGAGGTCAGGCCGTCCGGCGCCAGCGCCACGAAACCGGCCTTGGCCACACGCCGGGCGACGTCCTCGATATAGGGGTTCAAGCCACGGTTCTCATGGGCGACCACCACACCGGGCACCGGGCCGCTAGCCTTGGCTGGCCGGACCAGATAGCCGCGCACCTGACCGTGACCGTTGGGAGAGGGATAAGTGATGTACTGCGCCACGATATCCGGGTCGGTGAAGTTCACCTGCATCGCTTGGGCATAGTTGGGGCTCAACGACGCCAGCAGTGCGCCGGCCGTCAGCCCGCCCACCGCAAACTGACTGGCCCGCTCCAGGAAGATCTTTCGGGATATCTGGCCGTGGGCGTAAAAATCGTAAAGCTCGAGCAGTTCGGGGGCAAAGTCCTTGGCGGTCAGGCGAGTCATGGTTTGATCCTCTTCGGGGATCGAAAAATCATAGACGAAAAAAAACGCCGCTCGATGAGCGGCGTTTTTTATTCACCAGACAACGTCCGGTTTACAGCGCCATGTCGGCCGCCGGGTTGCTTTGCGGGGCAGCGACCGGCGCAGTCGGTGCAGGCGCGGTGCGCTGCTGGCCGATCGTCGGTGGCGTGTCCAGCTGCAGGACTTCGCTGGTGTAAGCCCACTCCTGAGCCACACGCTCAGGGCTTTCGTTGAGCTTGGTGCCGTAGCTTGGCACGATCTGATGCAGTTTTTCCTGCCAGGCCGGGGTGGCGACCTTGTCCTTGAAGACCTTCTCAAGCACCGTCAGCATGATCGGCGCAGCAGTCGAGGCACCTGGCGAAGCACCCAGCAGAGCGGCGATGCTGCCGTCCTGGGAGGCGACCACTTCAGTACCCAGTTTCAGGACGCCGCCCTTCTCTTCATCACGCTTGATGATCTGCACGCGCTGGCCGGCCTGCCACAGGCGCCAGTCTTGTTGCTTGGCGTCCGGGAAGTATTCCTTCAGGGCGTTGAAGCGATCTTCGTCCGACTGCATCAACTGGCCGGCCAGGTATTCAACCAGCGGGTACTGTTCGATACCCACCTTGGTCATCGGCCACACGTTGTGGGTGGTGGTGCTGGTCAGCAGGTCAAAGTACGAACCGTTCTTCAGGAACTTGGTGGAGAAAGTGGCGAACGGGCCAAACAGAATCACACGCTTGCCGTCGAGCACGCGGGTGTCCAGGTGCGGAACCGACATCGGCGGTGCGCCAACCGAAGCCTTGCCGTAGGCCTTGGCCAGGTGCATCTGGGCGACGGTCGGGTTCTCGGTCACCAGGAACGAGCCGCCTACCGGGAAGCCGGCGTATTCACGGGCTTCGGGGATGTCGGCTTCCTGCAGCAGGTGCAAGGCACCGCCGCCAGCGCCGATGAACACGAACTTGGCGTCGGTCTCGGTTTCGCTACCGTCCTTCAGGTTCTTGTACGCAACGCGCCAGGTGCCGTCTTCGTTGCGGGTGATGTCCTGCACTTCGCTGGACAGCTTGAGGGAGAAGTTCGGTTTGGTTTGCAGGTGAGCAGCAAACTGACGGGTGATTTCGCCGAAATTCACGTCGGTGCCCAAGGGACTCCAGGTGGCCGCGACTTTCTGGCTCGGATCACGCCCTTGCATCATCAGCGGTACCCACTTGTTGATCTGCTCGCGATCTTCGGAGTACTGCATGCCGGCGAACAACGGGCTGGCCTGAAGGGCTTCGTAGCGCTTCTTCAGGAACGCGATGTTGTCCTCACCCCAGACAAAGCTCATGTGCGGGGTGGAGTTGATGAACGAGCGCGGGTTCTTCAGCACGCCGTTCTTGACCTGCCAGGCCCAGAACTGACGGGAAACCTGGAACGCTTCGTTGATCTCGATGGCCTTGGCGATTTCGACCTTGCCATTCTTGTCTTCGGGCGTGTAGTTCAGCTCGGCCAGCGCGGAGTGGCCGGTACCGGCGTTGTTCCAGCCGTTGGAACTCTCTTGGGCAACACCGTCCAGGCGCTCGACCATTTCCATGGTCCAGTCCGGTTCCAGCTCATTGAGCCAAACGCCGAGTGTCGAGCTCATGATGCCGCCACCAATGAGCAGGACATCCACTTTTTTTGCCTCGGCGGCGTGCGTGGTCGCAAGACCCATCGCCATCGCCAGGCCCAGCAGCGCCGTGTGTGTTCTCTTCAACATGTGTGTATCCCTAGGGTAGAACGCCATTCCGCCCACCAGTCCTGCAAGGATAGACCACGCCATGGCCGGCATACGGCATGACTGGGGTCGAGACGGGACTGGAGGACGGACCTACAGGGGCCGAGAATCATCGGCCTCGCTTTTATGTCTCTCCGGCGCTGACTTCTTGTAGGTCTTGGCTTCAGCTGGGTGAGGGACACTGCAAAACGCTTGTAATCGGGCCAGACATGGCCGCGCCCGATTGTCGCAGCGGGGGGAGTTTACAGAATGAACTAAACAGACCGAAGCCTCTTTTTTCATTCAAGGCATAAACACCGACCAAATGACGGCGTTTTGATGGCGCACTGGCTGAAAAATGTGGGAGCGAGCCTGCTCGCGATGGCGGTGGCGCATTAGACAGTGATGCAAGCTGACCCAGTGCTATCGCGAGCAGGCTCGCTCCCACAAGGGATTGTTGGTGAAATCTGGCGTCACCTCGCCAATCGCTATCCGAGCAACTGACTCAACACCGCCCGCAATTTGCCGGGCTTGACCGGTTTGTTGAGCAGTGGCGCATTGAGTTTGCGCAAGGCGCGGCGGCACTGGTCGCTGCGATCGGCGGTGATGATCACCGCCGGGATCGTCTGTTGGAAATGCTCGCGCAAGTGCTTGACCACTTCGCACCCGACGACGCCATGATCCAGGTGGAAATCCGCCAGGATCAGTTCCGGCGCGCGGCCTTGCAGCACGTCAAAGGCACCCGCCTCGTCCGTGGCGGTCAACACGTCACACCCCCACTGCCCCAGCAGCGCAGCCATGCTTTGCAAAATGCTCAGCTCATTGTCGATGACCAGCAGACGGCGGCCAGGCAGCGGGTTACCGGCGACGGCCTGGGCGGGCATCTGGGCCATGGGCAGCAGTCGTTCAGCAGACAACGGCACCTCGATGCTGAATACCGAACCGCGCCCCGGGCGGGAACGTACCTGGACCCGATAACCGAGAATGTGGGCGATACGCTCGACAATCGCCAAACCCAGGCCGACACCCTTGCGATCGGCAGCGCGACCTACGTCCAGCTGGTTGAACTCCAGGAAGATCGACTCCAGGCAGTCGGCAGCAATACCGCGCCCCGTGTCCCAGACCTCCAGGCTCAACCGCTCGCCCCGACGCCGCGCGGCCAACAGGATGCCGCCCTGAGCGGTGTAGCGACAGGCATTGCTGAGCAGGTTGCGCAAGATCCGGGTCATCAGCCGCAGGTCGGTCATCACTGTTTCGTCGCCGAAACGTACCCGTAGCTCCAACCCGGCAGCGCCAGCCACTGATTGAAACTCCGAAGCCAGCGGCGCGAGCAACTCATCCAGCCGATACGGCGCCAGGTCCGGCCTGACTGCAGCCTGGTCCAGCCGGGAGATGTCCAGCAGGTCGGTGAGCAGGTCCTCCGCCCCTTCGAGCGCCTGGTGGGTACGCTCCACCAGCACGTGTTCGGAGGTGGGCAGCGAGCGTTCGCGTAATGTGGCGATCAGTAAGCGTGCGGCGTTGAGTGGTTGCAGCAGGTCATGGCTGGCGGCGGCCAGGTATTTGTCCTTGCTGCGGTTGGCCGCCTGCGCAGCGTCCCGAGCATCGCGCAGTTGTTGTTCGATCAGCTCGCGCTGGGTGATCTGTTGTTGCAGGTTGCGGTTGGCCTCCAGCAGCGCGTCGGTACGTTCGGCCACCCGCTGTTCCAACTGATCGTTGAGCTGTTGCAGGTGTTGCCGAGCCTGTTCCAGCTCATCGAGGCGCGCGGCCAGTTCCGGATAGTGGCTCTTGCGCGTGGAGTGATTGCCCAGACCGAGCAGCCCGGCCAGGGCTTTTTGCTGTTCGTCAGAGGGCTTCGCCATAGACGACCTCGACATCCCGCTGACTCGACTCCCGAGGGTTGGTGAGAATGCACGGGTCATGCATCGCATGTTGCGACAGGAACGGAATATCCGAAATGCTCACCCCGTGCAGCCCCAGGGTTTCGTGAAAGCCGATGGTGCGCTTGAGGGCAATCAGGTGTTCCACCAGCCGGGTACGGATCTGCCGGTGATTGAGGCCCCGGCAATCGATACCCAGCGTCTGGGCAATCACCTTGAAACGCTCGGGCGCCGAGTTGTAGTTGAACGCCACCACATGCTCCACCAGCACCGCGTTGCACAAGCCATGGGGCAAATCCAGGAACCCGCCCAGGCTGTGGGACATCGCGTGCACCGCACCGAGAATCGCGTTGGAGAACGCCAGGCCGGCCTGCATGCTGCCCAGCATGATCTTTTCCCGCAGGGCGACATCCGCCGGGTTGGCGATCATCTGCACCAGGTTGCTGTTGATCAGGCGCATGGCCTCCAGCGCATGGGGGTCGGTGAGCGGGCCGTGGCCGGTGGATACAAACGCCTCGATGGCATGCACCAGCGCATCGATGCCGGTGCAGGCGGACAGGAACGGGTCCATGCTCAGGGTCGTTTCCGGGTCGATCAGCGACACGTCCGGCACCGCGGCCTTGCTGACGATGGAAAACTTCATGCGCTCTTGCTGGTTGGAAATGATCACGAACTGCGACACGTCCGCCGAGGTGCCGGCGGTGGTGGGAATCAGGATCAACGGTGGGCTGGGCACGTGCAAGGTGTCCACGCCTTCGAATTCCAGGATATTGCGACCATGGGCAACGACGATGCCGATGCCTTTACCGCAATCCATGGGGCTGCCGCCACCGACCGCGACGATGACATCGCAGTGGTTTTCCCGGTACAGCTCGGCCCCGAGCATGACTTCTTCGACCCGGGGATTGGGCGAGACGGCACTGTAGATGCAGTAATCGATGGCCTGGGCCTGGAGGCTGGCCTCGACGTCGGCGACCCATCCTGCGGCGATCACGCCGGGATCGGTGACGATCAGCACCTTGCGTGCGCCGAACGTCTTGGCGTAATTGCCGACATTGTGCCGGCAACCGGCGCCAAACATGATTTCAGGTGAAACGAACTTGCGCAGCGGGCTGAGACTCTGGCTCATCGGTAAGCCTGTTCTTATTGTTCCGGGAATACCCTGAGCCTAAAGCATCCCACCGTGATTGCAATCAGACCAAATGGGTAGCCCGGCCTGAACATCTCAGGCCGGGCCAACGCTCATCGGTTGGCGAAGTACATCGTCACTTCAAAGCCTATACGCAGGTCGGTGTACGCGGGTTTAGTCCACATGGGTCTTTCCTCTTCTTGTACCGGGCCATTCCGGCAAGGTCATTAATGCACGCTGTACCCGACGTTCGAATGCTACTTTCGAAGCGGTGAGTGGGGTGCGTTGGTAGCAATGCTGCAATCACACAAATCCAGATGTGGGAGCGAGCCTGCTCGCGATGACGCCTGAACATTCAACATAGAGGTTGAATGATCTACCGCTATCGCGAGCAGGCTCGCTCCCACAGGGGGGTGTTTCTGGGTTAGAAGAAGCCCAACGGATTAACGTCGTAGCTCACCAGCAGGTTCTTGGTCTGCTGGTAATGGTCGAGCATCATCTTGTGGGTTTCACGACCCACGCCAGACTTCTTGTAGCCACCGAACGCGGCGTGGGCCGGGTACAGGTGGTAGCAGTTGGTCCAGACACGCCCGGCCTTGATTGCCCGACCCATGCGATAGGCGCGGTTGATGTCACGGGTCCAGAGACCGGCGCCGAGGCCGAACTCGGTGTCGTTGGCGATCGCCAGGGCTTCGGCTTCATCCTTGAACGTGGTCACGCCCACCACCGGGCCGAAGATCTCTTCCTGGAACACGCGCATCTTGTTGTGGCCCTTGAGCAGGGTCGGCTGGATGTAATAGCCGCTCGACAAATCCCCTTCAAGATGTTCCGCCGCGCCGCCCGTGAGCAGCTCGGCGCCCTCCTCCCGGGCGATGTCCAGGTACGAAAGAATTTTGTCGTACTGCTGCTGGGACGCCTGGGCGCCGACCATGGTTTCGGTATCCAGCGGATTGCCGCGCTTGATCTTGGCGATCTTCTTCATGACCTCGGCCATGAACGGCGCGTAGATCGACTCCTGCACCAGCGCCCGTGATGGGCAGGTGCAGACTTCGCCCTGGTTGAAGAACGCCAGCACCAGGCCTTCGGCGGCCTTTTCGATGAACGCCGGCTCAGCCTGCATGATGTCTTCGAAGAAGATGTTCGGCGACTTGCCGCCCAGCTCCACGGTGGACGGGATGATGTTCTCGGCGGCGCATTTCATGATGTGCGAGCCCACCGGGGTCGAGCCGGTGAAGGCGATCTTGGCGATGCGCTTGCTGGTGGCCAGGGCTTCACCGGCTTCGCGGCCAAAGCCATGGACGATGTTCAACACACCGGGCGGCAGCAGGTCGGCGATCAGCTCGACGAACACGGTGATCGACAACGGCGTCTGCTCCGCTGGCTTGAGCACGATGCAGTTACCCGCGGCCAGGGCCGGGGCGAGTTTCCAGGCGGCCATCAGCAGCGGGAAGTTCCACGGGATGATCTGTCCGACCACGCCCAGCGGTTCGTGGAAATGATAGGCGGTGGTCAGTTCATTGATCTCGGCGGCCCCACCCTCTTGGGCGCGGATGCAGCCGGCAAAATAACGGAAATGGTCGGCCGACAGCGGTACGTCGGCGTTGAGGGTTTCGCGCACGGCTTTGCCGTTGTCCCAGGTCTCGCTGACAGCCAGGCGTTCCAGGTTCTGTTCGATGCGGTCGGCGATTTTCAACAGCACCAGGGAGCGATCCTGCACCGAAGTCTTGCCCCAGGCATCGGCAGCGGCGTGGGCTGCGTCCAGGGCCTTGTCAATGTCAGCGGCGTTGGAGCGTGGGAACTCGGCGATGACCTCGCCGTTGACCGGGGACGTGTTGGTGAAATACTCGCCGTTAACCGGCGCGACGAATTCGCCGCCGATGAAATTGCCATAGCGCGGCTTGAAGGTAACGACGGCGCCTGGGGTTCCGGGTTGTGCATAGATCATAATGGGCCTCTGCCTGGTCGATGCCTGTCGCGGGACAGGCGATAGGCCGATGGTAGAGAGACCCGCATGCTGGACGAATGCGTCATTGGCAGGGGGGCTCTCGTTATTTGGTCGTAGGTTTGTGGATTTTTCAGGACACGAAAAGCGGGAACAAGCGCTGCCTTTGTGGCGAGGGGATTTATCCCCGCTCGAGTGCGCAGCGCTCGCAAAGATTTTGGGGCCGCTTCGCAGCCCAGCGGGGATAAATCCCCTCGCCACAAAAGCAGCCCCCGGCTCAATGACAACTCAGCGCTTGGCCACCAACTCTTTCGGCAACTTGAAGGTCCAGAGCATGCCGCCCTGGTTGAAGTCCTTCACGCGCTTGGCCACTTCGCCGCCCCACAACGGCACCGCGCCACCCCAGCCCGAGAGGACGGAGACGTATTGCTCGCCATCCATTTCCCAAGTGATGGGCGAACCGAGCACACCGGAGCCGGTCTGGAATTCCCAGACCTTTTCCCCAGTCTTGGCGTTGAAGGCCTGCAGGAATCCTTCAGGCGTGCCGGTGAACACCAGGTTGCCCTTGGTGGTCAGCACTCCGCCCCACAGCGGCGCGAAGTTCTTGTGACGCCAGACCTCCTTGCCAGTCTTGGGGTCGATGGCCCGCAGCACACCGATGTAGTCCTCGTTCAGCGGCTTGATGGTGAAACCGGCCCCCAGAAACGCCGCGCCCTTCTTGTAGGCGATGCCTTCGTTCCAGATGTCCATGCCCCATTCGTTGGACGGCACGTAGAACAACCCGGTGTCCTGGTTGTAGGCCATCGGCATCCAGTTCTTCGCCCCGAGGAACGCCGGCGCGACAAACACCGAGCTGCCCTTGGCTTCGCTGCCCGGCGCGCCCGGACGGCCGGCCTCGTTGTAGATCGGCCGCCCTTCCTTGTCCAGGCCGCTGGCCCAGGTGATCTTGTCGACAAACGGGAAGCCGCGGATGAACTTGCCGTTGGTGCGATCGAGCACGTAGAAGAAGCCGTTGTGGTCGGCGGTGGCCGCAGCCTTGATGTCCTTGCCCCCTTCCTTGTAGTTGAAGGAGATCAGTTCGTTGACGCCGTCATAGTCCCAGCCGTCGTGAGGGGTGCTCTGGAAGTGCCATTTGATGCTGCCGTCGTCTGGGTTGAGGGCCAGGCGCGACGAGGAATAGAGGTTGTCGCCAGGGCGCAGATGGGAGTTCCACGGTGCCGGGTTACCGGTGCCAAACAGCAGCAGATTGGTTTCCGGGTCGTAGTAGCCGCCCAGCCAGGGCGCCGCACCACCGGTCTTCCAGAGATCCCCCGGCCAGGTCTTGCCGGCTTCGCCACCGGAAATGCCATTCTCGATAGCCTTGCCGTCCTTGTAGACATAACCCATGTGCCCTTCCACGGTCGGACGGGTCCACAGCAGCTCGCCGTTTTTCGGGTCGTAGGCGCTGATCTTGCCCACCACGCCGAACTCGCCGCCCGCCACGCCGGTAATCAGCTTGCCATTGACGATCATGGGCGCGGCGCTGATGGAATAACCTTCCTTGTGGTCAGCGACTTTCTTGCTCCACACCACCTTGCCGGTGTCCTTGTTCAGGGCCACCAGCTTGGCGTCCAGGGTGCCGAAATACACCAGGTCGCCATACAGCGCCACGCCACGGTTGATCACGTCGCAGCAAGGACGAATGTCATCGGGCAGGCGCGCATCGTATTGCCAGAGTTTCTTGCCGGTGCGTGCATCCACCGCGAACACCCGCGAGTAGGAACCGGTGAGGTACATCACCCCATCCTTGATCATCGGCTGGGCCTGCTGGCCGCGCTGCTTTTCACCGCCGAAGGAGAACGCCCAGACCGGACGCAGATCCTTGACGTTATTCACGTTGAGCGTGTCGAGTGGGCTATAGCGTTGGCCTTGCACGCCGAGGCCGTTGGTCACGACCTGCTGCGGGTTTTTCGGGTCCTGGAGAATTTCCTGATCGGTCACGGCGGCCAAGGCCGAACCGGACAGCAGCATGGCACTGAGCAGCAGGCTCACGGCGAAGGGCTGGCGACGTGCGGGATGAGTCATGACGGCTACCTCTGCGGTTATTGTTATACCCGGGAAATTTTCCCGGTCTGCCGCAGATTCTTGGCCTTGGGGCCGTCGTCAACAATTGCCCGCTGTGTTGAGTTTTCTAGTTCCTTGGTACATGTGAAGACCGGATTGGACCGTTACAACGCTGTTCCCTCAGGAAGCCGGTAAGGTGGCGCCAGCCTTACGTGAACGGCATGCCGGCTTCAGGGCGAGTCGGCTTGGAAAAAATCGCGCAAGATTCGGGCGAACTCGTCGGGACGTTCGTCGGCCGGCCAGTGTCCGGCACCTTCAATGACGGTCCCACTCAGGTGCTGCGCCACCGGTTCGAGGAGCAGGCTGGTCTTCTCGGCGAACCCCCATCGACCACCAATGCCGAGCACGGGCATCTGCAGTTTGCCCCGCCGAGCGGTTTCGGAATGGTCGTCCATGTCCTGCCAGACCGCAGCGTAGTAATTGAGGCCCGCTCGCAGCGCGCCTGGTTTGATGATCTGCCGGACATATTCCTCGAAGTCCTCGCCGCTCACGCCCTCAGGGTTGGCGGACATCTTCCAGAAAAACCAGGAGAGCAACTCGCGCTCCTTTCCGCGAATGAACATTTCCGCAACATCGGGCTGAGTGAAGAAGCTGAGTTGCCAGCTGCTGGCAACGTCCCAGTCTCGAGACGGCGTCAGCTTGGCCTCGTAGCCGAACCCCGGCAGCGCATATTCGGCGAGGGCCAGCCGTCGAACCTCGTTGGGGTGCGCGCCGGCATATTGGTAAGCAACGCCAACACCGTGATCGTAGCCCACAAGGAAGACCGGCCCCAGGTTGAGCTTCTCGATGAGGGCTCGTAGATCGCGAGCCATGGTCCGCTTGTCGTAGCCCCCGGGCGTAATCGACGATCCTCCGGCTCCGCGCAGATCCGGGGCAATGATTAGATACTGGTCGGCGAGTTCCGCCATGACCCGATTCCACATCAGAGAGTGTTGTGGCCAGCCGTGGAGAAGGACGATCGGTGCCCCTTGCCCGGTAAACCGATAGTGCATTTCGATGCCATTGGCGTGGATTTTGTCGTGGAGGATTTTTGTGATGGTCATTTCATCGCTGCTCCAGAGTTCTGCCTTGCGTAGAAAGCACTCTGCGGCCATGACATCTTCGGTTCCGCGACTTCGGCTATTTTTTCAGGCACCACACCCCTGCTGTGTCCTTAACAATGACCTTAGACCAAGGCCCGCTTTTTTTCATTTTTGGCGCTAGCCGGGGGATTTGCCGGGACTACTCAATCTTGGCATCTACTCGCTTCATCCCTACCCGCTCATAACGCGGATAAAGATGACTGACACTGCGAATCAATTCATAGCGACTCAGGCTGATCCCGGCAAAACGCTCGGGGATGGGGCTGCGGATCATCTCGGCCATGTCATCGCCCCGGGCCGCGCCGTCGCGCATCAGTTGGTCGAGCCAGCTGAGGTGGTCGCGCATTTGCAAGAAAGGCCGGGCATCGCTCGCCACTGGACCATGGCCGGGTACGATCTGCTTCCACGACAGGCTTTGCAGGGTGTCCAGATCCTTGAGCCAGACCTCCAGACCGGGGCTGTTCGGGGTGGTCAGGACTCGTTCGTAGAACACCAGATCGCCGGCAAACAACACGCCGGTGGTTTCATCGAGGATCGCCAGGTCCGCCCCGGTGTGCCCGGCCAATGCCAGCAGACGCAACGAATGGTTGCCGACCTTCAGCGGACCGGGAACCAGCACTTGGTTTGGCAACACCACTTCGGTGCCACGCATCCAGTCACCGACCAGCCGGTACATGTTCTCGGCCATGGCATCGCCCTGCTGGCGCAACAGATCCGTGGTCCCCGCCAGCGCGCCGATGGAGACGTCGCTGAAGGCCTGGTTGCCCAAGACATGGTCGGGGTGATGATGGGTCAGCAACACCTGGACTACCGGCTTATCGGTGATCGCGGCAATCGCCTGGCGCAAGGCCTGCCCGTAGCGCCGGGACGGGCCGCTGTCGATGACCACCACGCCGGCCTCGGTGACAATAAAAGCGGTGTTGACGATGTTGCCGCCGTTGGCCTTGGCAAAATTGTCCGTGCTGCCTTCCAGCAGCCAGGTGCCTTCGGCGATCTGCCGGGGCTTGAGTGAATAGTCCGCTGCGGCCCATGTCGGCAGGCACAGGCCCAGCCAGATCAGCAACAACCAACGCATGGCGCGCTCCTTGTGGTCAGGGGACCGTAGCCTCGAATTCATTGCCGCTGTTGTCACGCAACAACAGGCGGGTCTGCCCGGGGCCTTGAATGTCGAAGCTCAGGTTGGGGTTTTCGCTGACGGCCGGGAACAGCTCCAGGCGCGCCAGCACCTGGCCGTCGGCGTCCAGCAACTGCGCCTGGTTGAGGTAAAACTCCGGGATGCCGCTCACCAGCCCATTGTCCATCGGGTGGGCGACTTGCAGGCGCAGGCGGCTGTCTTCACCTCGGGGGTAACGAGCTCCCAGCACTTCGCCCAAGTGTTCTTCCCAGCCCGGCTGGGTCCGCACCACGCTTGGCGCAGTGCAGCCGCCACCGGCCGCGTCGATCAGTGTCGAGCCGACGTGCCACAGCCCGTCACGGGTCTGCACGGCAGCGCGCAACGGCGTGGCCTGCTCGATGCGAATGCGGATCGACAGCCAGGGCAGCACCCGCTCCCCCGGCTGGAAATCGACGATCTTGGGCAGCGGGTTCAGTTCGGCCCAAACCAGCATGCGCACCACGTCGCCGGTGAATGCGCGGGCATCGATCTGCAATGGCACCTGGCGCGCGTCTTCAGCAAAAGGCGGCGCCAGCAACCGGACCCGGTCGTCGAACACGAACGGCGCCTCACCCAGCAATTGTTTGTGATAGAAGGCCCACATCACCGAGGGCACCGGGTCCTTCCCGGTCTCGAGCGCCGTCGCCGTCAACGGCAGGCAGCACAACAGCAGACCCCACGCTCGCCAGTTCATCCCTGCGCTCCTATTGATACATCTCGGGCACTTCGTAACGCAGGCCGTAATGGGCATAGATGGTTTTGAGACTACCGTCGCGGATCAACCCTTCCAGCGCTTCTTCCACCGCATAAGCCAGCTGCCGGTTGCTCTCATGCACCGCCATGCCGATTTCCCAACGTTGCTTGCCCATGTTCGGGTAAGCATTTTCGGCCAATGCCAGTTGCGGATCGGCTGCCTCATGCAGTTGCCAGTCGATCTCCCCGCGCATGGCCATGACCGCGTCGACCTGCCCGGCCCGCATGGCCTTGAACGCCTGGCCTACGCCGGGGAAGTGATGGGTCCTGGCGCTGAGCATGCCGTTGAACACCGAGGTCAGGTAGAACGACGGCACGCTGTCGACTTCAACGCCAATGGGGTGCTGCTGGAATACCGCGACACTGCCTACGCTTTCAAGCCGGCGGCGGTCGTACGCCACTTGCCAGCACTCCTGCTGATAAGGCCCGAACATGGCGACCTGGGCGTTTTCCAGTTCACCGATGTCGTTGCGCTTTTGTACGTAGTCGCGATCGTAAGGCACGCGCATCATCAGGTCGGCCAGTTGCCGACCATGCAGGGCACTGCTGCGCCAGATGTAATCGCGCAGGTCGTCATCGAGCTTTTCGCCGGGCGGCGCCCAGATCAATCGCAGGCGCACGCCAAGGGCTTTGGCCAGGGCCTGGGCCAACTCCACGTCCACGCCCCGAGGCTGGCCGTGGTCTTCGAAGCTATAGGGGGCAAAATCCTTATACACCGCCACTTTCAGCTCGCCGGCGGCGATCATTTCGTCGTAGTTACGCACCTGTGCCTGAACCGTCTGGCCACACAGCAACAGGCTGCAGAATATCCACGCGAACAGGCGCATGGCGATCACTCCTCGACGTGCACGCTGTCGAGATAGGTGCGCACCGCCCACAAGGCTTCCTGGCTTAAATAGTCTGCCATTTTCGGCATGTAGACCCGGCCGTCGCGCACCGCGCCGTGACGCACGCGCTCGACAAACCACTCATCTCCGGCTTCGGCGGCATCCAGCATGCGCAGATCCGGCGCGATCCCGCCGGACTTGGCTTCCAGGCCGTGGCACGCGGCGCAGTTCTGGTTGTAGGCCGAGGCGCCGATTTCCACCGCTTTGTCTCGCTCGGGAGAACTGCGGTAAGGGTTTTGCGCGAGCCAACCATCGCCATCTGTTGGCAGGCCGGTGTCCTTGATCGGGGTCAGCCCTTTGGTTTCCACTGCCTGGGGCACTACGTTGCCATGGGCCCACACGGAGCCTGCGCCGGTCAGCCCTATCAGCAATGCGGTAGCGATGATGGCGTTGCGTTTTGTTGTCATTGTTATGCCCTCGAATTTGCACGCAAGACCTCTCTACAGAGGCCGTGCCGTCATCTTAGGAACGCCTGCACCCCAGCCGAATGCTGCTTTGGTGGCCGCACGCTAGTTCCTTGGTAGCGGGTCATCCGGCGCGGTTCGCAAAGACAGCCGGTTCGGGAAGTCTTCCCGGCAAGGGCGGGACTTTTTCCGTATCGGTAGAGCCCTGACGCGACCCAACCTAGTCAGGCCAAAACCTCACTGGGAATGCCCACCATGACAATAAAAACGCTCCCCGCCCTCTCTTCCCTGACCGTTGCCTTGCTGCTGGCCGGCAGCCTGTCCCTGACTCCGCAGGCGAACGCCGCAGTCACCTGGGAAGACATCGCCAACGACCACCTGACCACCCGCGACGTATTGCAATACGGCATGGGCACCAACGCCCAGCGCTGGAGCCCGCTGGCCCAGGTCAATGACAAGAACGTGTTCAAGCTCACGCCGGCCTGGTCTTATTCATTCGGCGACGAAAAGCAGCGCGGCCAGGAGTCCCAGGCCATCGTCAGCGACGGCGTGGTGTACGTCACCGGCTCTTACTCGCGGGTATTCGCCCTCGACGCCAAGACCGGCAAACGCCTGTGGACCTACAGCCATCGGCTGCCGGACAACATTCGCCCGTGCTGCGACGTGGTCAATCGGGGCGCGGCCATTTACGGCGACAAGATCTACTTCGGCACGCTGGATGCGCGGGTGGTCGCCCTGAATAAAAACACCGGCAAAGTGGTGTGGAACAAGAAGTTCGGCGATCACGCGGCCGGCTACACCATGACCGGAGCCCCGGTGCTGATCAAGGACAAGACCAGCGGCAAGGTGCTGTTGATCCATGGCAGTTCCGGGGATGAGTTCGGCGTGGTCGGGCAACTGTTCGCCCGGGACCCGGACACCGGTGAAGAAGTCTGGATGCGGCCTTTCGTCGAAGGCCACATGGGCCGTCTCAACGGCAAGGACAGCACGCCGACCGGCGATGTGAAAGCACCGTCCTGGCCCGACGACAAAACCACCGAAACCGGCAAGGTCGAGGCCTGGAGCCACGGCGGCGGCGCACCTTGGCAGAGCGCCAGTTTCGACCCCGAAACCAACACCATCATCGTCGGCGCCGGCAACCCGGGGCCATGGAACACCTGGGCGCGCACGGCCAAGGATGGCAACCCGCAGGATTACGACAGCCTCTACACCTCCGGCCAGGTAGGCGTCGACCCGAGTACCGGCGAGGTGAAGTGGTTCTACCAGCACACGCCCAACGATGCCTGGGATTTCTCCGGCAACAACGAGCTGGTGCTGTTCGACTACAAAGACAAGGACGGCAAGCTGGTCAAGGCCACCGCTCACGCCGACCGCAACGGCTTTTTCTACGTCGTGGACCGCAACAACGGCAAGCTGCAGAACGCCTTCCCTTTCGTCGACAACATCACCTGGGCCAGCCACATCGACCTGAAGACCGGCCGCCCGGTGGAAAATCCAGGTCAGCGTCCGGCCAAGCCACTGCCGGGTGAAACCAAGGGCAAACCGGTGGAAGTCTCACCGCCTTTCCTGGGTGGCAAGAACTGGAATCCCATGGCCTACAGCCAGGACACCGGGCTGTTCTACGTGCCGGGCAACCAGTGGAAGGAGGAATACTGGACCGAAGAGGTTAACTACAAGAAAGGCTCGGCCTACCTGGGCATGGGCTTTCGCATCAAGCGCATGTATGACGATCACGTCGGCAGCCTGCGGGCGATGAACCCCACCACCGGCAAGGTGGTCTGGGAACACAAGGAAGCCTTGCCGCTGTGGGCCGGGGTGCTCGCCACCAAGGGCAATCTGGTGTTCACCGGCACCGGCGACGGCTTCTTCAAGGCCTTCGACGCCAAGACCGGCCAGGAATTGTGGAAGTTCCAGACCGGCAGCGGCATCGTCTCCCCGCCCATCACCTGGGAACAGGACGGCGAACAGTACATCGGCGTGACCGTCGGCTACGGCGGCGCCGTGCCGTTGTGGGGCGGCGACATGGCCGAGCTGACCAAGCCGGTGGCCCAGGGCGGGTCGTTCTGGGTGTTCAAGATTCCGAGTTGGGATAACAAGGTGGCCCGCCAATAACCCTTGCGGGAGCGATCCTGCTCGCGATAGCGGTGGTTCAGTTGGCAGTGATGTTGAATGTGCCGACGGCTTCGCGAGCAAGCCCGCTCCCACTCTTGATCTCATTGGACACAGATTCTGTGTCTAGCAAAGATCCCTTGTGGGAGCGAGCCTGCTCGCGATGGCGGTGGTTCAGATGGCAGTGATGTTGAATGTACCGCCGCAATCGCGAGCAGGCTCGCTCCCACAGTTAACTCGAGTTCCTGCCATGAACTATCCACTGGTTTTATTGATCGTGTTCGCCGCAAATGCCAGCGCCGACGACCTCGACATGCCCCTGACCATCAACGGCTGCATCATCGCCGAGTCCAGCCAATGCCCCGGCGCCGACCTTCGCGGGGCCCGGCTGGCCAACCAGGACCTGCGCAAAATGAACCTCAGCGGTGCCGACCTGCGGGGCGCCGATTTGCGCCATGCGCGGCTGGACCTGGCCAATCTGGAAAAGGCTCGTCTGCAAGGCGCCAACCTGACCCGTGCCAGCTTGCAGCAAAGCAACCTGCGCCTGGCGGACTTCAGTGGGGCCACGCTCAAGGCTATCCAGGGCTGGGGCCTGTTTGCCCAGGGCGCGCAGTTCCAGAAAGCCGACCTGAGCGCCGCGTATCTTCAATTCGCCCGGCTGTCCGGCGCCCGAATGCACGAAACCAACCTGCAAGCCGCCGACCTGGAAATGGCCTGGCTGAGCAAGGCAGACCTCAAGGGCGCCGACCTGCGCGACGCCAACCTGCAGGAAGCCAAGCTTGGCGAAAGCAACCTGGAAGACGCCAACATGAGCGGTTCACGCCAGCATTACGGGAATTTTCAGGATGCGAATATGCAAGGGTGTAGGGGTTGCCCGACGACTTGGGATTAGTACCCATTCAAGGACCGCCACAGTTGTGTATTGCTTTCAAGGATGGGATTCACCCCGCCACCCGCACCACGCCCATGTCGATCCCCAGGTGCACCAGTTCGGCATGGGAGCTGACCTGCAGCTTGCTCTTGAGCAGCGTCAAGTGATTGGACACGGTCTTGGCGCTGATGCACAGCTGTTCGGCAATGGTGCGCGCCGGGGTGCCCCTGGCGAGCATGACGAAGATCTCCAGCTCGCGCTGGGTCATGCATTGCAAGCGCGGGTCGGTGTTATGCCGGGTGCTGGCGCAGGCCAACTGGGTGGCCAGGGCTTGTTCGATGTAGGCATGGCCGGCCAGCACCCGGCGCACGGCCTCCACCAATATCTGGGGTGCCGAATTCTTGGTCAGGTAGCCCGCAGCACCGGCGTCCAGCGCCTGACGGACCAATGGCAGTTCATCGTGCATGCTGAAGAACAACACCCGCAGTTGCGGCAGGCGCTGGCGCAGGCGCCGGGTGGTTTCCAGCCCGCTGATACCGGGCAGGCCGAAGTCCATGATCACTAGGTGAGGCACCTGCTCCAGCACTTGGCTCAACGCCTCTTCACCGGTGGCGGCTTCGCGCACGTGCAGCTCCGGCATCAGCGCCCGCAATAGGCTGGCATAGCCCTGCCGAACCACCGCATGATCGTCGACCAACAAGATGTTCATCACGCCTCCAGGGGAATATTCAAGGCCAGCGCCCAACCGGCACCGGGCTGGCTGATGATGCGCAGTTCGCCACCCAGGCTGCGGGCGCGCTCGGACATCGAGTGCAGGCCAACGCCCGCTCGATGGGGCCCGGTCGCTCCCCGGCCGTTGTCACGCACCAGCACTCGCAAACGCCCGGCCCGATGCTGCAGGCGAATCCGCACCTGCGTGGCGCCGGCATGCCGGACGACATTGGTCAGCGCTTCCTGCAACAGGCGATACAGGTGGGTCTTGTTCGAGCCCGACAACGGCGGCAACGGCGCGTTGATCCGCAGCTGACAGGCGATGCCCTGGTTTTGTTGCCACTGAGCCACCAGCAGCTCGATGGCCTCGGACAGCGGCAGGTGCAGAAGCACCACCGGATACAGGTCTTGCACCAGCGCACGGAATCCCTGTTGCAGATGCTCGCAATGACCCTCGAGCTGGCTGACGGTCTGCTCCAGCATCGGCGGCTGATCGATCACCAGCCGCAGCAAGCATGCCTGGGCGCGGATCCCTGCCACGTATTGGCCCAGGTCATCGTGCAGGGTCCGAGCCAGCTGCGTGCGTTCCTGCTCCTGCACAGCCAGCAGGGCTTGAGTAAGCCGGGTGTTATCGGCCTGCGCCTGAGTCAGGGCAGCGGTCATGCGATTGAAATGCACCGCCAATTGCCGGGCCTCCGGGATAGCATCAGCGGCCAGCCGCACCTGCAAATCACCGGCGCAGACCTGACGCAGGGCCCGCAGCAATTCATCGAGCAATCCCATACCCCGGCGCACCGCCCAGCGGATCACCAGCAGGCTGACCAACAGCGCCAGCGCACAGACGCCGAGCAGTTGCACCAGGGAATCGAGGACTTCTTCGATTTCGTCCCGAGGATCGACCGCGATCCAGGCCCGGCGACCGTCGCGCAAATCCACCATCGCGGCAGCCAGAGCGTCGCCCAGTAACCAGCGACCAAGCCAGGCGCTCACCCCGCCCTCGCTGTTCCCCGGCTGCACCTGCCCCGCCGCCAACCAGTGCACCCGCACATGACGCAAACTGCCGGTCAGCCGCGACTGGAGACTGGCCGGGTTGCGCTCGGCGGTTTCACTCAGGTAATGCACCACGGACTCGGCCGATTGCAGCTCACGTTTCACATCAGTCGTGGCTTGATGCAGCAACAGGACCGCACAAGCCAGGGTGACCACGGCGAAAAACGCCGTCACCCAGAGGTTGATTCGCCAGAGGGCCGACATGGTTAGCGGCCCATTCCCTGGCCGGCACAGAACCCCGGTGGGAGCGAGCCTGCTTGCGATGAGATCGGCACATTCAACAGCGCTGTCGACTGAACCACCGCTATCGCGAGCAGGCTCGCTCCCACAGGGGGACCTGTGTGCTCGCAGGTTTTGTGTTCGCGGCAGCTCTTTGGTTTGCCAGACAACCGATCCACGCCAATCAGACTCAAGATCAGCAACAACGGCAGCAGCAGGGCTTTGAGAATCCGCACGGTCTGTCCGCTCCTGATGAATGACGATGACTGGCATCCTAAAACCCCGGCGTCGACAGCGGGTTACTACCTTGGTACTGGCCCGGCGGTACTTTCTGCATATTTCCCCCTGGACACAGGCTTCCTATGCTGGCGCTACCCGCAATGGAGGTGTTATGCGCCGGCTCGTCAGTTACGCCTTGATCCCTTTGCTCGCAGCGGCCAGCGCCGGGTTGCCGGTCGCCGCCCAGGCTGGCGACGGCGCGCCGCTGCAAGTGCGCATCGGCTACCTGGGTTACCGCCCCGACCCGGGCCCGCTGCTGTCCAACGTCATTGAAGAGCCCGCCGATGCCGGACTGCGCGGGGCGCAGTTGGCGATTGTCGACAGCAACAGCACCGGGCGTTTTCTCAAGCACGATTACCAGCTGCAAAGCGCCAGCGTCGACAGCCCCGAAGCCTTGCTCCAGGCCGCCCAAGCGCAGCATGACCAAGGCCTGCGGTTGTTTGTGGTCAACGCACCATCCGCCAGCCTGCGCCAACTCAGTGCCGCCCTGCCCGACAGCCTGCTGTTCAATGCCGGCAGCGCCGACGACAGCCTGCGCACCACCGATTGCCTGGGCAACGTGCTCCACAGCCTGCCCGACCGGGCGATGCTCGCCGATGCCTTGGTGCAGTTCAGCGTCGTACGCAAATGGCAGCGGGCGTTACTGATCGTCGGCCAGACCGCCGAGGACCAGGCCTATGCTGCCGCGCTACGACGAGCCATGAAGCGTTTCGGCATGAAGGTCATCGCGCAAAAAGACTGGCAGTTCGACAACGACCAGCGCCGCAGCGCCCAGGCCGACATGCCTTTGTTCACCCAGACCGCCGAATACGACGTGGTGCTGGTGGCCGACGAGCGCGGCGACTTCGGCGAATACGTGCCCTACCAGACCTGGTACCCGCGTCCGGTGGCCGGCACGCAAGGCCTGACCCCCACCGCCTGGCACAAGACCGTGGAAACCTACGGCGCGGCACAGCTGCAAAAACGCTTCGAAGCCCTGGCCGGGCGCTGGATGAATGATCGTGATTTCGCCGCCTGGATCGCCGTGCGCAGCATCGCCAGTGCCGTGAGCAAACTGCGCCAGGACGATCCATTGGCCATCCGCCAACTGGCGCTGAGCGAGCAATTGCCGCTGGACGGTTTCAAGGGGCGCAAGCTCAGTTACCGGCCGTGGAACGGGCAACTGCGCCAGCCGATTCCCCTGGTTCAGCCGCGGGCGCTGGTGAGCACCTCGCCCCAGGACGGTTTTCTGCACCCTACCAACGAAATGGACAGCCTGGGCTACGACCGGCCCGAAGTGAGCTGCCGCTACCCCTGATCCCTTCAAGAACAACAATAAGGAAACCGCCATGCGCCGCCCCCTGCTTGACCCGACCCGGTTCCAACCTGCCCTGCTTTGCCAGACCCTCACCCTGGCGGCGGCGTTGTTGGTCGCCGGCCCCGCCGCCGCCAGCATCGCCTGGGTTTCCAATGAGAAAGACAACAGCCTGAGCCTGATCGACATGCAGAGCCTGGAGGTCATCGAGACCCTGCCGGTGGGCCAACGCCCCCGAGGCCTGTTGCTGTCCCACGACAACCGCCTGCTGTACATCTGCGCCAGCGATTCGGACCGGGTCCAGGTGATGGACGTCGCCACCCGCAAGATCATCAAGGAATTGCCCTCCGGCAAGGACCCGGAACAGTTCGCCTTGCACCCCAATGACCGCTGGCTCTACGTGTCCAACGAAGACGATGCCCTGGTGACCGTGATCGACACCCAGACTTCCGAGGTGCTGGGACAGATCGGCGTCGGCGTCGAGCCCGAAGGCATGGCCGTCAGCCCCGATGGCAAATGGGCGGTCAACACCAGTGAAACCACCAACATGCTGCACTGGATCGACACCAGCACCCAGACCTTGGCCGACAACACACTGGTGGACCAACGGCCGCGTTTCGTCGAGTTCAGTCGTGACGGTTCGCAGCTCTGGGCCTCAGCGGAAATCGGCGGCACGCTGACGATTCTCGATGTCGCCAGTCGCCAGGTGCTCAAGACGCTGACGTTCCAGATCAAGGGCGTTCACCCCGACAAGGTACAACCGGTGGGCATCAAGCTCAGCGCCGACGGCAAACTCGCCTTCGTCGCCCTGGGCCCGGCCAATCACGTCGCCGTCATCGATGCCAAGACCTTCGAAGTGCTGGATTACCTGCTGGTGGGGCGGCGTGTCTGGCAACTGGCATTCACCCCCGATCAACGCCAACTGCTGGCAACCAATGGCGTCAGCGGCGATGTGTCGGTGATCGACGTGCAGAGCCGCAAAGTGCTCAAGTCGGTGAAGGTTGGGCGCTATCCCTGGGGCGTAGTGGTGACGCCATGAACGCCCTGGAAGTCAGCGACCTGAGCTTCGCCTACGGCGCGCGCGAAGCCCTCAGGCAGGTGAGTTTCAACCTCGCAGCCGGGCGCTTCGCCGCGTTGCTGGGCCCCAATGGCGCCGGTAAATCAACGCTGATTGCTTTGCTCACGCGCCTGTACGACGTACAGCGCGGTGAGGTCCGCGTCGGCGGCCATTCGTTGCAGACCTCGCCGCGGCCGGCCTTGCGCCAGTTGGGCGTGGTGTTCCAACAGAGCACCCTGGACCTGGACCTGAGTGTCGAGCAGAACCTGCGTTACCACGTCGCGCTGCATGGCCTGTCGCGGCGCCAGGGCAGTGTGCGCATTGACGCCGAACTGGCCCGCCAGCAGTTGACCGAGCGGCGCCACGAACGGGTGCGCGCCCTGAATGGCGGCCATCGTCGCCGGGTGGAAATCGCCCGGGCGCTGCTGCATGAACCGCGCCTGTTACTGCTCGATGAACCCAGCGTTGGCCTTGACCCGGCCAGCCGGCTGGCCCTGAACCAACACGTCCGCCAGTTGTGCCACGAGGGCATCAGCGTGCTGTGGACCACGCACCTGCTGGACGAAGTACAGCCCAGCGACGATCTGCTGGTCCTGCATCAAGGCCGCCTCGTCGCCAGCGCACGCGCCGACGCCGTGAGCCAGGCACACGGCGGCACCCTCGGTTCGGCCTTCACCCACCTCACCGCAGCGGGAGTTCACCCATGAACGCGTATTGGCAATGCTTCAGCGGCATCGTGGTGCGTGAATGGCTGCGTTTCGTGCTGCAACGCACGCGCTTTCTCAGTGCCCTGGTGCGGCCGCTGCTGTGGCTGCTGGTGTTCGCCGCCGGCTTTCGTGCGGCACTGGGCATCGCCATCATTGCCCCCTATGACACCTACATCCCTTATGAGGTGTACATCGTGCCTGGGCTTGCCTGCATGATCCTGTTGTTCAATGGCATGCAGGGTTCGCTGTCGATGGTCTATGACCGGGAAATGGGCAGCATGCGCGTGCTGCTCACCAGCCCCCTGCCGCGGGCCTTCCTGCTGGCGAGCAAGTTGCTGGCAACCTCGCTGATCTCGTTGTTGCAGGTCTACGCATTTCTCGCCATTGCCTGGCTGTACGGCATCCAGCCACCGGCCATGGGTCTGCTGCTGGCATTTCCGGCGCTGCTGCTGGTGGCCCTGATGCTCAGCGCCCTGGGCCTGCTGCTGTCCAATGCCATTCGGCAACTGGAGAACTTTGCCGGGGTGATGAATTTCGTGATCTTCCCGATGTTCTTCCTGTCCTCGGCACTGTATCCATTGTGGAAAATGCTGGAGGCCAGCCCTTGGCTGTACTGGCTGTGCGCGGTGAGTCCGTTCACCCATGGGGTGGAGCTGGTGCGTTATGCGTTGTATGAACGGTTCAATCTGCTGGCAATGGTGGTGTGCGCGGGCTTGACCCTGGTGTTCGCATTACTGGCGGTGTGGACCTTCAATCCGCAGCATGCGGCGTTGCGCAAAGCAGGCTGATTGCACGACGAATAACCCTTGTGGGAGCGAGCCTGCTCGCGATAGCGGTGCGTCAGTCACGTCTCTGCCAACTGAACCACCGCTATCGCGAGCAGGCTCGCTCCCACAGGGGATAGAGCATGACCTAGGTTTGACACTTGTCTTTGAGCCCGAAATTACTACTTTAGTACCGGTTTTCCTGTCTATGGTCGCATTCACAAGACCTCGACCCTGGCATGTAATGGGCGCATAACAAAAAGGATAAATTCCCATGCCCCGTTTGCTGGTGATCGTCTTGCTGGGCCTGTGGCTGAATGTCGCCCAGGCTGACACTGCGCTGTTCTCCGCGCAGGGCTATCGCATTGCCCAGTACCGCAGCCCGACGCCCGCCACCGTCGATGGCGCAGAGACGCTCGATACCCAGGCACTGCAACAGCTGATGATGCAAACGCCGTCTGCGATCCTGATCGACGTCTATCGCCGCCCCTGGCTCCAGGGACGCTTCATCGACAACGAGCCCCACGCCAACCTCCCCGGCAGCCTGTGGCTGGCCAATACCGGCGACGGCGAACTCGACTCGACCTGGCAGGATTACTTCAACCATCACCTGGGAAAAGCCACGGGCGGGCGAGCGGATCAACCGCTGGTCTTTTATTGCCGCTCTGATTGCTGGTTGAGCTGGAACGCGGTAAAACGCGCCGCCGCCATGGGCTATAAACAGTTGTATTGGTACCGCGACGGCCTCGACGCCTGGGAGGCGGCTCGCCTGCCCTTGCAAGCGGCCCGGCCCGAACCCTTTCCCTGATTTCAATGAGTGCGTGCCCCCGCTCCACCCACACGACAATAACGAGGTGAATGGCCATGTATAAGATCCTGATAGCCGACGATCACCCACTGTTTCGCGAAGCCATCCACAACGTCATCAGCGACGGTTTTCCTGGCAGCGAGGTGATGGAAACCGCCGATCTGGACAGCGCCCTGGCGTTGACCCGCGAGCACGACGACCTCGACCTGATCCTGCTGGACCTGAACATGCCCGGCATGCACGGCCTCAATGGCCTGATCAACCTGCGCAACGAGGCGCCGACCATCCCCGTGGTGATCGTCTCCGCCGAACAGGACAAACAGGTGGTGCTGCAAGCCATTACCTACGGCGCGGTGGGGTTCATCACCAAGTCCTCGCCGCGCTCGCAGATGACCGACGCCATCGAGCAGATTCTCAACGGCAACGTGTACCTGCCACCGGACATCATCCGCACGCAGAAAAGCCCAATGGGCCGCCGCCTGAACGAAACCCCGGCCTTTGCGCCCGAGCTGCTGCAGGCACTGACCCGTAAACAATTGCTGGTGCTGGAACGCATGACCAAGGGCGAGTCGAACAAACAGATCGCCTACACGCTGGAGATCGCCGAAACCACGGTCAAGGCTCACGTCTCGGCCATCCTGCGCAAGCTCAATGTGCACAATCGGGTGCAGGCGATTCTCAGTGCCGGGGATATTGATTTCGGGGCTTATCTGCGCCGTTGAACCGCTGACACACATCCCTGTGGCGAGGGGATTTATCCCCGCTGGGGCGCGAAGCGGCCCTAAAACCTAAGAACTCGGTCTGCCTGGCAGATCCAGGGGGGCTGCTTCACAGCCCAGCAGGGATAAATCCCCTCGCCACAACAGCGTTCGGCTCAATGACTCTTGGGCCCACTCAACAAATGACTCATCGCAATCTTCAGTTTCATCGGCCGCACCGGCTTGTGCATCAGGGTGTGGCCGCGTTCGCGGATCTGCTGCTTGAGTTCGTTGCTGTAGTTGGCGGTGATCATCATGGCCGGGATCGCCGAGGCCCGGCGGGCGTTGATCCGGGCCACGGCGTCGACGCCGTTCTGCTCGTTGTCCAGGTGATAGTCGGCAATCAGCAGGTCGGCCTCGGCATGGTAGTTGTCCACCTGGCGCGCCAGGTCCTGCTCCGACAGCGCGGTCACCACCCGACAACCCCAACCTTCGAGCAACGTACGCATGCCGGCGCAGATGGCCGCGTCGTTATCCAGCACCCAGACCCGGGCCCCGCGCAAGCGCTCAAGCATCGGCTCGCTCATCTCCAGGCTCGGCAACGGCTTGGGCGCGGTGGCGCTCAGGGGCACGTCGATGGAGAACACCGAGCCCTTGCCCGGCCATGAACGCACCTGGATCCGGTGCCCAAGGATCCCGGCGATTTTCTCGACGATCGCCAGTCCCAGGCCCAACCCTCGATCCTGATCCGGGCGCTGCACATCGCCGCGCTTGAACTCCTGGAAGATCTCTTCAAGACGGTTTTCGGCAATGCCGATGCCACTGTCCCAGACCTGGATGGACAAGCGCTGACGGTGCCGGCGACAGCCCAGCATCACCCGCCCGCTGGGGGTATAGCGAATGGCATTGCTCAGCAGATTGCGCAGGATCCGCGCCAGCAACTGCATGTCGCTGCGCACCAGGGCCGAACACGGCACAAAGTGCAATTCCAGCCCCTCACTGCGCGCCACCTGGACGTATTCGGCGGCCAGGTTGTCGAGCAGCTCGCTGAGGGCGAATGGCGCGATATCGGCCTTGATCACCCCGGCATCAAGCTTGGAAATGTCCACCAGCGTGCCCAACAGGTTTTCCACGTCCTGCAGCGAGTGGCTGACGTTGCGCACCAGTTGCGCGTTCGCTACCGGCTCACGGCGCTCGAGCAAAGCGCTGGTGAACAGCCGCGCGGCGTTGAGCGGTTGCAGCAGATCATGACTGACCGCCGCGAGGAATTTGGTTTTCGACAGGTTGGCCTGCTCGGCCTCGCGCTTGGCCTCGCGCAAGCGCAACTCCACCCGGCTGCGCTCGTCGATTTCGCGCAATAGCTGGTCATTGAGGGTGGTCAGTTCGGCGGTGCGTTCCTGGACGCGCTGTTCCAGGTTCTGGTAGGCCTGGTGCAGCGCCTCGGCGGTGCGACGCCGCTCGGTGATGTCGCGGATCAGCACGAAGATTCCCACCACTTCACCATTGGCCAGCCGATTGGGCACGTAGGAACGCAGCATATAGCGTTCCTGGTTGTTGATATTGGTCTCGGCAAACTCGAACGTCACACTCTCACCGGCCAAGGCCCGGGCCACGTAGGCCTCCAGGCGCTGGTAATGCTGTTCGCTGTGGGCCTCGCGCAGGCTCTGGCCGAGCATCACGCCACGGGGCCAGCAATACCATTGCTCGTAGACTTTGTTGGTAAATTCGTAGACCAAGTCGGCATTGAGGTAGGCGATCAGCGCCGGCACATGGTCGGTGATCAGGCGGATCCAGCGTTCGCTTTCACTCAGGGCCTCGGCGTGCTGGTAGCGCTCGGTGATGTCGGTGAAGGTGTTGACGTAGCCGCCGGTGGGTAGCGGATGGGTGCGAATCTCCAGGACCCGGCCATCCGACAGGCGCTGCTCGCTTTCGTGGATGAGCCGGCCATTGCTGTCGCGACTGGCCGGGGTCAGCAGTTGCAGTTCACTGTCGGCGATCACCTCGGAAAACGGCCGATGGGCCGCCACTGGCGCCAGACCGCTGAGTTCCAGGAAGCGACGATTCCACAACTCCAGCACACCCTGGGCATTGACCATGGCCACGCCCTGGGAAAGGTTGTCCACGGCCCGTTGCAACAAGTGCGATTTCTGCGCGATGGCCTGTTCGCGACGCACGGTTTCACTGAGTTTGACGTCGGTGATGTCGGTAAACAGAATCACTCGACCGCCTTCCTGGGTTGGTCGTTCGCTGACTTGCAGCCAGCGCCCGTTCTGCAAGCGGTAAAGCACATGCTCGTCGGCCTGGCCACGCGGTTCTTCGCTGAACAACCCGTTGGCGGTCATCAGTCGCTTGACCTCGGAAATGCGCATCCCGGCGATGATGCGCACGCGACTGTGGGCCCAAAACGCCTTGAAGCGGCTGTTGAACAAGACGATGCGCTGTTGTTCGTCGAACAGCACAAACGCATCGGAAATGCTCTCAATGGCATCGATCAGGTGCCGGTGGGCGGTTTCCGCGCGCAGCCGCGCTTCGCCCAGCAGGTGATTGCCGGCCTTGAGCTCGGCCATGGCCTGGTTCAGGGCGTCGGTGCGCTCGCGAACCTGCTCGGCCAGCACCACTGAATGCTGGAACGCCGCATACGGGTCGTTGCCCCGGGTCACGCCGGACTCCACCCGTTCGATCAGTGCGTCGTTGATCCGCCGCAGTTTGCGGTTTTCGTGCTGCAGGCTGGCGATCTGCGCCTGCAGGTCAGCGATGGCCGGGGACGCGATGGCGGGCAATGGCAACTCCGGTGAAGGTCTGGTTGATGTGCATGCCATTGAACTGCTCTCCGTAGGTGTTGAAGCCCATCACGCGATGGTCGCGCAGGAACTGGCCGATCTGCTCCAGGCCACCGCGATCTTCCAGTTCCATGCGCCTGAGAAAACAGTCACAGCCGATGGTCAGCAGCAAGTCACCCAGACGCCCCTGCAAGCCGCTGAACAGCTCTTGCAGGTTGTGCAGCAAAGGGCCCGGGGTCATCGCCGTGAGCACGATGCCGTTCTCCACCGCGCAGTAAAAACTCAGGCTCAGGTCTGGGTGCACCTGCTGGATCGCCCGCACGTAATACTGGTCGTTGATGCGCACCGCCAGCGGATGGGCGGCGAAGACCCGGTAGTTCAGCGCATTCACCGGCACGCCGATGTGCCGGGCATATTCCTCGGCGGCGGGTTCGGCATTGAGCTCGTAGACACGCCGTGAGGTGCTGTCGGCCCCGGTCACGACCAACTTCTCCTCCCGAGGCAGGATGTGATGGGTGGTGAACACCTCGAAATCCAGCCAGGTGTTGATCAGCACCACCACGGCCGCGCCGCTGTGGAACTGACCTTCGTAGTACACGTGGGTGTGAGTCAGGTAGTTGTCGTCGCCGGCCGAACCGCCGAAATGCGGAATGTCCCCCAGCGCCGCGCTCAACGCCGCCAGCACCATCTCCTCGCGACTGGACAACCCATCGAGCAAGGTCAGGGCAAAGCTGTGGCCCTTGATCGGCGCCAGCGCATTGCTGCGGCAACCGCTGGCCAGTCGTTCGACCATTTGCTGGGCGTCGATCAAGCTGAAGTGCTCCATTTCCCCGATCAGCTCGGCGGCAATGGAAAAATGCCGATGATCGAAACCCACCGCTGTGACGCAGTTGCGGCCATAGCCTTGACTGGTGATTTCTCCGGCGCTGGTGCAGCCCACCAGGCGAATCCCGCCGAAGCTCTGGGAGAGCGCCTGGCCAAGAGCCGGCAAGTCGTATTCGGCGGAGCAGAAAAACAGCACGAAACCCAAGTGCGGGTGCAACAACTGCCGCGCCAGCTCCTGGGCAACCTGCTGGACGTTCGTTGCCTGGGACATGGCGCTTATCACACCTTCGCTCTGGGCCTTTAGCATCTTCGCCTCCGACGGGTGCGTGACAGGAACCTTGAGTGTACGAAGCGGCGCCCGACTCACGAATGCTACTTGGGTAGCGGGTAGACGCTTCCATGGGAGGAGAACAGTGGCGGCCCCTGCCGCGATGCGCACGGCAGGGACCACCACAAAAAACCCCGGGCTTCGGCTGGAATGCTCCTGTGGTGAGGGGATTTATCCCCTCACCACAGGGTTGGGCATTGCCCCGATGGATCCTCTTTACCAGGTCAACACCGCCCCCACCGCAAAGGTGTCGGTGTCTTCGTTCTGGGCGCTGGTGTCATGGCCGTTGATTTCGAACTGGTTGTATTCGGCCACGAGCTTGAGGTTGTCGTTGACGTCATGGAACAGCGCTATGCCACGGGTTTCATAGTCGGCGCCGCTGCCCACCACGCCATTGCCGTCGTCCTCGGTCTTGCCGTAGGACAGCGCCAGGCGGTTCTTGCCCAGTTTGTAGGAGCCCTGCAACAGGTAGCCGGTACTGTCGACATTGCGCAACGTCGCTTCGCCGGCGTTGTTGGTGAAGAACGGGTTGATACCCTTGGCCTGGAACCCGGAACCGGTGAGCGACAGGCCGCCCATCTTCGCCTGTACGCCATAGCCCAGGCCTTTGGAGGTCACTGAATCGACCGTGGTGTCGGTGTTGTCCGAGGTCTGGTAGCTGCCGTTGAGCCAGCTGTAGATCTTCGCCCCACCCAGGTCGAACTGGTAGGTCACCTCACTTTCAGTACGCGGATTTTCCTGGTAGGCCTTGCCGGTGGCACTGCTGTCGTTGGTGTCCACCGGGTCCATGATGCCCACCGCCACCCGCAGCCCATCCATCACCGGCGTGCGGTAAGTGATCTGCGAAGTCGGGAACGGATACGGGTAGCCGCTGCCGATGTTGCCGAACGACACCCCGCCGCCGTCCACCAACCCGAGGGTGTCGCTGACCTGCCCGTAACCGGCCAGTAACTCGTCCAGCAGAATGTTGGAACGGGCGAACAGACCGAAGTCCTTGCCGACCAGCACTTCACCCCACTGCGGATTGGCGACGGTGCCGTAGAACTGCCGCACGTCGATGGCGGTGTCGGTGCCGTTGGTTTCGCTGTCGTTGATGGTCACCCAGAACGAGGCACGGGCGCCAAGCTTGAGGTCATCGACCTGCTTGCCCATGTTGAAACCCAGGTAGTTGGGCAAGAAGCCCATCTTGACCCGCGCCTGCCGACGGTCGAACTGCTCCCCTGCCCGGTCAACATCGCTGTTGACGTAAAAGGCGTTGATATAGCCGTCGGTGGAAAAGGTGGTCTGGTCCTTGTCGTACAGCATGATTTCAGCCTGGGCCCACGACGTCAGGCCAAGGCTCGAAAGGCCGGCGATGACCGCAGGCAAAAAACGGTGGCGAGTATTTTTATTGTTGTGCATGGCGCGCTCCGCAACATGAGACGGGATGTCGGAGGCGATTATCGAAAGGCGACAGGCCGCGTCATACGCTGCCTTGGAGGCAATTGGCGGATGCTTTGGAGGCGCCGGCCCGGCGCGGCAGTTTGGGTGTAAGACTGCGATGTGACGGAGGGGCAATACTTAGGGCCTAACCCTGAAACTAAGGTGGGAGCGAGCCTGCTCGCGATGGCGGTGTGTCAGCCACCCTAAATGCTGCTGACCCAACGCCATCGCGAGCAGGCTCGCTCCCACAGGATCCTTGACTCAGAACCTCGGTTTGACGGTTTTCCAGTCCGGCTTGTAGCGCTGCATCTGCCGCACATCGTCGCGCTGGCGGATGCCGCAACTGAGGAACTGCTCATGCAGCTTGCCCAGTTGATCGCGGTCCAGCTCCAGTCCAAGCCCCGGCGCACGGGTGATTTTCACGCAACCATCGACAATCGGCAGCTTGCCGCCCTTGATCACCTCTTCATCCGGTTCCTGCCACGGGTAATGGGTGTCACAGGCGTAATCCAGGTTCGGCACCGAAGCCGCGACGTGGGCCATGGCCATCAGGCTGATGCCCAAGTGGGAGTTCGAATGCATCGACACGCCCAGGCCAAAGGTGTCGCACATTTTCGCCAGCGCCTGGGTGTCTCGCAGCCCGCCCCAGTAATGATGGTCGGCCAAGACGATCTGCACACTGTTGAGCGCCACGCTGCGACGGAACTCGTCGAAATCGGTGACCACCATATTGGTCGCCAGCGGCAGGCCCGTGCGCCTGTGCAGTTCGGCCATGCCTTCGAGCCCTGGTGTGGGGTCTTCGTAATATTGCAGGTCATCGCCCAGCAGCTCGGCCATGCGAATGGAAGTTTCCAGCGACCAGTTGCCATTGGGATCGATGCGCAGCGGGTAGCCGGGAAACGCCTGTTTCAACGCCTTGATGCAGGAAACCTCGTGTTCCGGCTCCAGGGTGCCAGCCTTGAGCTTGATACTCTTGAAGCCGTAGTCCTGGATCATGCGCCGGGCCTGGGCGACGATCTGCTGTTCGTTGAGCGCCTCGCCCCAGCTGTCCGGCGGATACGGCGAATCGACGTGCTCGGCGTACTTGAAAAACAGATAGGCGCTGAACGGGATCTCATCCCGAATCGCCCCGCCCAGCAGATCCACCAGCGGCACGTTCAGGTAATGGGCTTGCAGGTCCAGGCAGGCCACCTCAAACGCTGAGTAAGCATTGCTCACCGCCTTGCTCGCATGGGAACCCGGCGCCAGCTCCGCACCGGCAACGCTGGCGGGCCGGTGGGCGGCCACGGTGGCCTGGACGATGGCCCGCAACTGGTTGAGGTTGAACGGGTCCAGCCCGATCAACTGGCTTTGCAGTTGCTGCTGGATCGCCAGGGCCGGCGCATCGCCGTAACTCTCTCCCAGGCCGATGTAACCGTTGTCGCTCTCGATCTCGATGATCGAACGCAACGCGTAGGGCTCATGAATGCCGCTGGCGTTGAGCAACGGCGGATCGCGAAAGGCGATGGGTGTGACGGTGACGCGGGTGATCTTCATGCAGCGGCTCCGATCATTGTTTTTGTAGAGAACGGGCCGATGATGGACGGAGGGTATTGCTCCCGTCTAATCTAACTTGGCACTTGATTGATACCTGGATTGAATCAATGTTTGAACTGGCCCAGCTACGCTGCTTCACTACGGTGGCGACCGAACTCAACTTCCGTCGCGCCGCCGAACGTCTGAACATGACCCAGCCTCCGCTGAGTCGGCAGATCCAGTTGCTGGAACATCACCTGGGTGTCGAACTGTTCACCCGCAGCACTCGCAGCGTGGCGCTCACCGCCGCCGGACGGGCGTTTTTCATCGAAGCGCAGAACCTGCTGGAGCAGGCGCAACAAGCCGCCGTGGCCGCCAAGCGGTTTGCCCAGGGCGACATCGGCTCAGTCACCATCAGCTTCGTCGGCAGCGCGGTGTATGAGTTTCTACCCAAAGTCATCGCCGAAGCCCGCTTGAAGCAACCCCAGGTAAAAATCGTTCTGTCGGAGATGAACACCTACCAGCAACACGAGGCCCTGCGCGCTCGCCGCATCGACCTGGGGATCGTCCGCTCGCCACTGCTGGAAACCGGCTACGCCACCGAGTGCCTGGTGCGCGAACCGTTCGTCCTGGCCGTGCCTGTGGGGCATCCGCTGGCCAGTGCCGATTCGGTGGGCGTCGAAGATCTCGACGGTGAACCCTTCCTGATGTACTCCCACTCCGCCTACCCACCTTTCAACGAACTGCTCACAGGCATGCTGCGCTCGGCCCGCGTTGCACCGCAGTTCGTGCAATGGCTGGGGTCGTCGCTGACGATCCTGGCGCTGGTTAACGCCGGCATGGGTCTGGCACTGGTGCCCCGGTGTGCCACCAGCGTGGTGTTCAGGCAGGTGGTGTTTCGTGAGATCGATCTGGGTGAAGGGGTACAAAGCGAGTTGCACCTGGTATGGCGCCAGGACAATGACAACCCGGCGTTTGCCATGTTGCTGGAGGGCATTCGCGGGGCGGTTCGCGAGGGTCTCTGAATCTGAAGCCTACCGATGTCGCCCTCCGCAGTGACCTAACTTGACGACCTATTCCCGTCACCCCAAACAAGTTGTACGATGACAGACGAGATCAGCCGAAAACGCTAATCCGCTCCGATACCTACAAAAATAAGGAAATACCCATGAAAAAAGCCACATTGGTCATCAGCTTTCTGTGCCTGTTCAGCGGCTACGTCGCGGCTGCCTCTTCATCGGCCGAGCAGGAAGTGGCCCAGGCCGTCGACCACCTGACCCAAGCCATGCTGCACAAAGACATCCCACAACTCCAGGCACTGGCCGCCGAAAACCTGACCTACGGGCACTCCAGCGGGAAGATTCAGGACAAGAAAGCCTTCATTGCCGACATCGAAACCGGCAAGAGCGCGTTCAAGACCCTGGAGATGAAGGATCAGAAAATCACCCTGTCAGGCGATGTGGCCCTGGTGCGTCACCACTTCTCCGCGCAAGCGCTCAAAGGCACCGAAGTGGTTCCGACGGAAATTGAGAACTTTCAGATCTGGCAGAAGCAGAAGAATGGCAAGTGGCTGCTGATTGGGCGGCAGGCGTTTCGGTTCTGAGCTAAAAATCTCCGTGGGCGCCGTTAGTTAACTTGAAGCGGCAGGGATTCAATGTGGCGAGCGGATTTATCCCCTCGCCACAGGTCACCGTTACTTCAATCCGCCGCCCACTGCTCCCGGTACTGCAGCAGGAAATCGACAAAGGCGCGCACCCGCTGCGGCACGTACCGACCGTGGGGATACAGCAAGGTGAACGGACGTGAGCGCCCCGCGAAAGGCGCAAGTACCTCCACCAATTGCCCGTTGGCCAGCTCCTGCTCCACGATGAATTTGTAGGTCTGGAACAAGCCGGCGCCATGTTTGGCCAGCGTCACGCCGCCGAGCACATCGTCCGAACAGCAATACCCTCCTTCGCCGAACACCTCCTTTTCCTTGCCGTCGACATTGAACAACCAGGAAATCCGCCGGCCGCTGCTGGGCAATTCGAACTGGATGCACTCATGGTCGTCCAGATCTTCAAGGACCTGCGGCGTGCCGGCCTTGCGCAAGTAATCCGGGGCCGCGACCACCACCAGTTTCGCGTCTTCCAGCAGCCGGGCGATCATCGATGAGTCGGGTTGCGCTCGCACCCGGATGGCGAGGTCATAACCTTCGGCAACGAAGTCGATGTTTCGGTTGCTCAGGTGCAGGTCCACCGTCACTTGCGGGTACAGCGCCCGAAAGGCCGGCAGCAAGGGCAGGATGCGGTGATGACCGTAGGTGGTGGGCAGGCTGATGCGCAGTTGCCCGGACGGCACCGATTGCGCGCCCATCATTTCCTGTTGCGCCTCCACCAGTTGCGTCAGCGCTTGCCGGCATTGCTCGAAATAGGTCTTGCCGGCTTCCGTCAGCCGAATGCTGCGTGTGGTGCGCACGAAAAGACGCGAACCCAGGCGCTCCTCCAGACGGAAAATCGAGCGACTCACCGCCGCCGGAGTCACACCGGCAAGCTGGGCCGCTGCGGTGAAACTCCCTGCCTCCGCCGCCAGGCAGAACAGTTCTATGCTGCCCAACTGCAAGTCTTCGAAATGACGCTTCATGATTCGTTACACCGCGTATCAACTGAAAGTTCCAGACACCTGTTTATCAGCCGCAGGCGTATAAATATAGTGGCCCCCGTGGCGCGGGAACCTCCTGCGCTCATTTCCCATCAGCAGGAGTGCATCATGCCTTTCGTCAATGTGCGTATTACCCGCGACGGCGTCACTCGCGAGCAGAAAACCCAGGTCATTTCCGAGATCACCGAAACCCTGCAGCGGGTGCTGGGCAAGGACCCGCACTTGACCCACATCGTGATCGAGGAAGTCGACACCGATAACTGGGGTTACGCGGGTATGACGACGACGCAATACCGAAGCTTGCCCAAAGAGTGACGGTTCTACCTTCCCGAGCCCGGTCCAACTGACCGGGCTTTTTTGTGCCTGATGATTAACCCTGTGGGAGCGAGCCTGCTCGCGATGGCGATGGACCCGTCACATTGATGTTGGCTGGAATACCGTCATCGCGAGCAGGCTCGCTCCCACATTGAATTAATTACATGACGTATCAACTCAAGTACCAGCCCCCGTATTTATCAAACCCAAGCGCATCAATACCCTGATCTCAACCACCGCCAACATCGGCGCAACGGTTTCAATTCAATTGATCAGGAGTTCAATCATGAGCCTCAACAAAACCGTCATCATCACCGGCGCCTCCAGTGGCATCGGCCTGGGTCTGGTCCAGGCGTTCCTGGATCGGGGTTATAACGTGGTGGGCAATGCCCGCTCCCAGTCCGGCCTGGACAGCGCGGCGCAACAGCTCGGCCATCCGGCGAACTTCATTGGCGTGGCCGGTGATATCGCTGACCCGGCGACTTCAACCCGTCTCATCAACAAAGCCATCGAAACCTTCGGGGCCGTGGACGGGCTGGTGAACAACGCCGGCTTCTTCCTGCCAAAACCTTTCATCGAATACAGCCCCCAGGACCTGGAAGCGCTGCTGGACACCAACCTCAAGGGTCTGGTCTACGCCAGCCAGGCGGCTGCCGCACACATGATCGGTCGTCAGCAGGGTTTCATCATCAACATCTCCGCCGCCGTGGCCCTGCAACCGAACATCCAGGTGCCGGCGGCGCTGCCGGTGTTGATCAAAGGCGGGGTCAACCAGATGACCCGTGCCCTGGCGCTGGAGCTTTCGCCGCACAACATCAAGGTCAACGCGGTCGCCCCCGGCATCATCGACACGCCCATGCATGACCCGGCGCACCGCGACTTCCTCAACAACCTGGCCCCGTCCGGTCGCGTGGGCACCATCGAGGAAATTGCCGAGGCCGTGTTGTACCTGGCGCGCGCTGATTTCACGACCGGCGCGATACTGCCGGTAGACGGCGGGATGAGCACGGGCAAGTGGTAAAAAGAAAAACCCCGGAGGCACAACCTCCGGGGTTTTCATGACGCCTGGAGTTCAGAGCGTATAGGAGATGCCGGCCTGCACGGTTCGCGGTGCGCCTGGGTAGGCATAGACGTTACCGAAAGCGCCTTCTTCGTAGTCGGCGTCGAACAGGTTCTTCAGGTCCAGGTTGAGGCGGATCCGCTCGTTGACCTTGTAGTAGCCGAGCAGGTCCACCACCGTGTAGCTGTCCATGGAGAACGCAGTCGCCGCCGTCTGGCCGGCCCGTTCATCCACATACTTGGCGCCTAGTCCCAGGCCCAGCCCTTTGAGGCCGCCATCCTGGAACTCATAGACGTTCAACAGGCTGAAGGTGTTTTTGGGCACGTTGAGCAAGCGGGTGCCGGACGGGATATTGATGTCCTTGGTCACTTCGGCATCCACATACGCGTAACCACCAATCACGCGCCACTCCGGCGTCAAATTGCCCGCCATGTTCAGGTCAAAACCACGGCTGCGCACTTCGCCAGCGGCCACGCTGAAGGTGGAATCCACTGGGTCAGTGGTGAGCACGTTACGTTTTTCGATCTGGTACACCGCCGCATCGACACTCAACTGACGATCCAAGGCTTCCCACTTGATCCCCATCTCATAAGACTTGCCCTCTTCCGGCTTGAACCCGCCGCCTTCGCGACTGGCACCGTTGTTGGGTTTGAACGAGCGCGCGGTATTGGCATAGACAGCCAAGGTGTCGGTCAAATCGTAGATCACACCCAGGCGCGGGGTGACCGCGCTGTCGGTGACGTCCCAGTTCCGACTACCAGGCGGGGTCTGAGGGACGAAACTCTCGTACTGATGCTCGAACCGCTCAAAACGTGCCCCGGCCAACAGCTTCAAGCGCTCAGTCAGCGCCACCTGATCCTGCACGAATACGCCAAACGTCTTGAGGTTTTCCTGATCATCGGTGGGCGTGCGTGTCAGCGCCGGGCGTGGCTGGCCATACACCGGATCGAAGATATCGATTGGATAAGCACTGCTCCCCGCGGCGGAACGTTTGATGATGGACTGGTAGTCGTAATCTTCATACTCGATGCCGGTCAACAGTGTGTGCTCGAACCCACCCGTGGAAAAACGCCCGGTGAGGTTAAGTTGGGTGTCCCGGTCAGTCCACTCCAGTTTGCGATAGTTGAAATTGCGCCCCAGGGTACGCCCGTCGGCGGCGATGCCGTTGCCTTCCACCGCGTTGCCCTGCAGGGTGCCGTCCAGCCATTGGGTGCCGCCGGCCAAGGTCCAGTCGTCGTTGAGCATGTGCTCGAAACGCACCTGCAGCATGTTGTTGTCGTTGTGCAACTTGCCGGCGTCTTTCTCGCCGAAGAACGTATCGCGCGAGGCGGTGCCGCGCTGGCCGGCGTAATGGGTCAAGCCACGGTCCAGCGGCGCATTGTTGCGCATGAAGTCGCCTTCGAAGGTCAGGCGCGTGGTGTCGTTGACCTGCCAGGTCACCACCGGCGCAATGCCATAGCGTTCGGTCTCGACGTGGTCGCGGAACGTATCGCCGCCCTCGCCGATCACGTTCAGGCGATACGCCAGGCGCCCTTCTTCGTCCAGCGGGCCCGAGGCATCGAGGGTCCCGCGACGCATGCCCTGGTCGCTGACCTGGCTGCCCAGGGTCACCGTGCGTTCGGCCAATGGCTGCTTGGACACCACGTTGAAGGTGCCGCCTGGATCGCCGCGACCGTACAACATCGTCGCCGGGCCGCGCAGCACTTCCAGGCGCTCGATGGTGTTGGCATCTGGCATGTTCGGGTAACCGCGGTTGATCGGGAAACCGTTGCGGTAGAACTCGCCCGTGGTAAAGCCGCGGACCGTGAACGTGGTCAGGCCCTGGCCACCGAAGTTGTTCGCCCTGCCGACCCCGCCGGCGTAATCGAGCGCGTCTTGCAGCCGGGTGGCGCTGAGGTCTTCCACCACGTCGCGCGAAACCACGGAAATCGACTGTGGGGTTTCATGAATCGCGGTGTCGGTACGTGTCGCGCTGGCCGAACGGGTCGCGTGGTATCCCTTGACGGGCCCTTGCGCGGACTCGATCTCCGAAAGACCCACGATGTCCGTGGCTTGCAGTTCCAACGGTGCGGAGGTTGCGGCCATGGGCTCGTCTGCCCACGTGGATACGGAATAAGCCTGGAGCACACACAGTGAAACGAGAATCCGACGCATCGATGCACAATCCTAACGAAAATACGTCAGCCCCCAGAGGCCGACAAGAATGTGTCGCGAAAGATACAGCAACTCATTCTTGTTTGACACAAATTCCCATTCACAACCCAGCAAAATGCCCCTTCCTGGCACGTGCCAACTGCACAACGCGACTGCTGGCAAAGTCGTATACCATATCCCCAACCAAGCCAAACGACCGCCGCCGTGACCTTATCCAAGTTCAATCTGCCTGATCTGGGCAACACCCCTTCCACTTCGGAAATCATCACCCGTCATCTGCGCGAAGCCATCGTGGCCGGGCATTTTGCCGAGGACGAACCCATTCGCCAGGACGACATCGCCCGGCAGTTCAACGTCAGCAAAATTCCCGTGCGCGAAGCCCTCAAGCGCCTGGAAGCCGAGGGGCTGGTGATGTTCCAGCGCAATCGCGGGGCGATGGTCACGCGCATTTCCGAGGCGGAGCTGGCGCAGATGTTCGAGGTGCGGATGCTGCTGGAAGACAAAGTGCTGCGTCTGGCGATTCCCAACATGACCGAAGAGACCTTCGTCCGCGCCGAGAGCATCTGCCGTGAGTTCATCGGTGAAGACGACGTGGGTCGTTGGGCTGAACTGAACTGGCAATTGCATGCCTGTCTCTACGAGCCGGCGCAACGCCCCTTTCTGGTGGGTTTGATCCGCTCGGTGCACGACAAGCTGGAGCGCTACCTGCGCATGCAGATGAGCCTTTCGGCCGGCAAGGAACGCGCCGACCACGAGCACCGGGAAATTCTTGCGGCCTGCCGCGCCGGTGATGTGGAGCGGGCGGTGAAGTTACTGGACGAACACATCGCCGGCGTTTGCAAGACGCTGTTCGAGTTCCTGCCTTCGAGCCATTGATGCGCCGCTGCTGTGCCGATTTCGTCATGAGTGACAGATAAATCCATCAAGCCGTCCCCCCCCAGCGCGGGCCACGCTTGCCGTCACTCATCTGAACGGACGTGGCCCCCCATGAAACGCATTACCGTGATCGATTCCCATACCGGCGGCGAACCGACCCGTCTGGTCACCGACGGTTTTCCCGACCTGGGCCAAGGCAGCATGGCCGAGCGCCGCCAGCGTCTAGCGACACAGCATGACGCCTGGCGCACCGCCTGCGTGCTGGAACCACGGGGCAGCGATGTGCTGGTGGGGGCGCTGCTCTGTGAGCCGCAGGACCCGAGCGCCTGTGCCGGGGTGATCTTCTTCAACAACAGCGGCTACCTGGGCATGTGCGGCCACGGCACCATCGGCCTGGTGACGTCACTGGCACACCTGGGCAAGATCGGCCCTGGCGTGCACACCGTCGAAACCCCGGTGGGCACGGTGCAAGCGACCTTGCATGAGGACCGTTCGGTCAGCGTACGCAATGTGCCGGCCTACCGTTACCGCAAGGCCCTGAGCCTGGAGGTGCCCGGTATCGGCCCGGTGGTGGGCGATGTGGCCTGGGGCGGCAACTGGTTTTTCCTGATCGCTGACCATGGCCAGCGCGTGGCGGGCGACAACCTCGACGCGTTGACCGCCTATACCTACGCCGTGCAGCAGGCCTTGGAACAGCAAGGTCTGCGGGGTGAGGACGGGGGCCTGATCGATCACATCGAACTGTTCGCCGATGACCCGCACGCCGACAGCCGCAACTTCGTGCTCTGCCCCGGCAAGGCGTATGACCGCTCCCCATGCGGCACCGGCACCAGCGCCAAACTGGCGTGCCTGGCCGCTGACGGAAAACTGCAACCCGGGCAGATCTGGCGCCAGGCCAGTGTCATTGGCAGTGAATTCGAAGGCTCCTATGAGTTCGACGGCGAGCGCATCGTGCCGACCATTCGCGGCCGCGCCTACATCAGCGCCGAAACCACGCTGGTCATTGAGCCGGATGATCCGTTCGCCTGGGGCATCGTCCCGTGAACGCCGGCCACGTCGCCGATGTGATCATCATCGGTGCCGGCATCATCGGCGCCGCCTGCGCCCGGACGTTGGCCCGGCGAGGCTTGAAGGTCCTGGTACTCGATGCCGGTTGGCACGGCGCCACGGCTGCCGGCATGGGCCACTTGCTGGTGCTGGACGACAACCCGGCGGAACTGGCCCTCAGTCAATATTCCCTGCAGCGCTGGCGCCAGTTGGCCCCGGCCCTGCCCGACGCCTGTGCCTGGCGCAACAACGGCACCCTGTGGCTGGCGGCCAATGCCGAGGAAATGGCCGTTGCCCATAGCAAGTACCTGAACCTGCTGGCTCATGGCGAAGACTGCGAGCTGATCGGGCGTGCGGCCCTGCAGCAGCGTGAGCCGCAACTGCGCGAAGGCCTGGAGGGCGGCCTGCTGATCAAGGGCGACGGGATCCTGTACGCCCCGGCTGCCGCGCGCTGGATGCTGGACGAGGCCAATATTGCTCAGCAACGCGCCCAGGCCATTGAAGTGGACGGCCATCGAGTGCGTCTTGAGGACGGTCGCTGGTTGAACGCAGAAGCGGTGATTCTCGCCAATGGCATCCAGGCCACCGAGCTGTGCCCGGAGTTGCCGATCGAAGCCAAGAAGGGCCATTTGTTGATCACCGATCGTTACCCCGCCACCATCTCCCACACCCTGGTGGAGCTGGGGTATGTCACCAGCGCTCACAACGCCAGCGGTCCATCGGTGGCGTGCAATATCCAGCCGCGTCCGACCGGGCAGCTGTTCATCGGTGCCTCGCGACAGTTCGGCACCGTCGACCCGCAAGTGGAAGGCTGGATGCTGGCAAAGATGCTCAAGCGTGCTGTCGACTACATGCCAGGCCTGGCACACCTCAACGGCATCCGCGCCTGGACCGGTTTTCGCGCCGCCAGCCCCGACGGCCTGCCGCTGGTGGGGCAACATCCGCAACGCCCTGGCCTGTGGCTGGCGGTGGGTCACGAAGGCCTGGGCGTGACGACGGCACCCGCGACGGCCGATCTGTTGGCCGCGCAACTGTTCAACGAAACCTCGCCGCTGGCGACGCAACCGTACCTGCCACAGCGTTTTCTGGGAGAACCGGCCCATGCCTGATCTGTTTCTCGATGGTCGCCCGCTCACTGTCGTCAGCGGCACCAGCGTCGCCGCCGCCCTTGCCCTGGGAGCCGACGGTTGCGGCCGCACTTCGGTCAGCGGCCAGCGCCGCGCGCCTCTGTGCGGCATGGGCATTTGCCAGGAATGCCGGGTGATGATCGATGGCCATCGACGCCTGGCCTGCCAGACGCTATGCCGCGATGGCATGCAGGTGCAAACACGACCATGAACGAAACCACCGACCTGTTGATCATCGGCGCCGGCCCCGCCGGCATGGCTGCCGCCCTGGCCGCGGCAAGCAGCGGCATGCGCATTGTGCTGCTGGACGATAATCCATTGCCGGGCGGGCAGATCTGGCGCGACGGCCCCCAAGCTCACCTCCCCGCCGAGGCCCGACGTCTGCGCAACTCATTACAGGCCTGCGCCAATGTGCGCTGCCACGCCGGCACCCGCGTCATCGCCTGCGCCGCCGATAAAACCCTGCTGGTGGAAGATGCCGAGCGCGGCTGGCAGATCACCTACCAGCGCTTGATCCTGTGCACCGGCGCGCGCGAACTGCTGCTGCCCTTCCCCGGCTGGACGCTGCCGGGGGTGATCGCCGTCGGTGGTTTACAAGCATTGATCAAGAGTGGCCTGCCAGTGCGCGGCGAACGGCTGGTGATCGCCGGCAGCGGTCCGTTGCTGCTGGCCAGCGCCGCCACCGCCAAACATCAAGGGGCGCAGGTACTGCGGATCGCCGAGCAGGCCAGTCGTGGCGCCGTCGCTGGTTTCGCCGCGCAGTTGCCGCGCTGGCCGGGCAAGTTTTTGCAGTCGTTCAGCCTTTTCGATCCACACTACCGCACCGGCACGCATGTGCTGGAGGCCCTGGGTCGCGAGCGGCTTGAGGGCGTGCGCTTGCTGCAACAGGGCAAGACACTTGAACTGGCCTGTGACCGTCTTGCCTGTGGGTTCGGGCTCATTCCCAATACTCAGCTCGGCCAGGCCCTGGGCTGTGGTCTTGAAGGCCAGGCGCTGGCCGTTGACGCCTGGCAAACGACCACCCGCCACGACCATTACGCCGCCGGTGAATGCACCGGGTTCGGTGGCAGCGAACTGGCGCTGGTGGAAGGCGCCATCGCCGGCCACAGCGCCGTCGGCAATAGTGTCGCCGCTCAACGCTTGTGGCCTCGCCGGGCACGCTGGCAAGGTTTCGCACAGGCGTTGAACAAAGCCTTCGCCCTTAACGCGCGACTCAAGACCCTCGCTCGGGACGACACACTGGTGTGCCGCTGCGAAGACGTGCCGTATGGCGAGCTGGTCGGCCAGCCGGACTGGCGCGCAGCGAAACTGGCGAGCCGGTGCGGCATGGGTGCCTGCCAGGGGCGGGTCTGCGCTGCCGCGCTGGAACATCTGTTCGGCTGGCCCTCACCCACGCCGCGCCCGCCCTTCAGCCCGGCGCGGATCGAGACTTTGCTGCACCTGGAAGAAACCCCGCCCACTTGAGCCCGTGCAAGCCCAACCTGTGGGAGCGAGCCTGCTCGCGATAGCGGAGTGTCAGTCAACATCAATGCTGCTGAACCGGCGCTATCGCGAGCAGGCTCGCTCCCACAGTTGCTTCGGGTCGTTCATAAAGAACTGTGCGAACCAGCGTGCGATTGCGAGGTGACAGGTCCCGTATTTTAGATCGACACTGCGCTACCGCGAGCACGCTCGCTCCCATCAGAAGGCGATGCTGGACCATGTACCCCACGCTCACTTCCTTCGCCCCCTGCGATTTACCGACCCTGCTCAACAGCCTGCAACCCATCGCGCCGTTGCTCGACACCCTGTCGGACGTGGTGTTTTTCATCAAGGACAGGCAAGCCCGCTATGCCTTCGTCAACCAGACCCTGGCCCGGCGTTGCGGCTTCAAACAAAGCGCTGACCTGCTGGGCCTCACTGCCGAGCAGGTTTTTCCCGAGCGTTTCGGCCCGCTGTACACCGAGCAGGACCGACGGGTGCTGGCCAGCGGCCGGGAACTGGCCGACCAGCTCGAACTGCACCTGTACTACGGCAACCAGCCGGTGTGGTGCCTGACCCATAAACTCGCCCTGCATGCGCCCAACGGCCAGATCGTCGGCCTGGCCGGGATCTCCCGGGACTTGCAACTGCCCCAGTCGAGTCACCCCGCGTTCCACAAACTGGCGGCGGTGGATGCCCATATCAAACAGCACTTCGCCCACCCCATCAGCCTTGCCGACCTGACCGCTATCGCCGGGTTGTCAGTGGCGCAGTTGGAGCGCCACTGCAAGCGCATCTTCCAGCTCACGCCCCGGCAGATGATTCACAAGGCGCGGCTGGAAGAAGCCTCGCGGTTGTTACTGGACCACGACCTGCCCATCACCGAAATCGCCCTGCGCTGCGGCTACACCGATCACAGCGCGTTCAGCCGGCAGTTCCGCGCCTTGACCAGCCTTTCACCCAGCCAGTATCGCGAAAATCAGCGCTGACCGGTGTTCCCTGGTGGGGCATGGGGACCGCGATTGCTCCTATCTGTAACACCGCACGCAAGCGTTGTTCGCCGTCTGACGCAGCTCCACGTCTTTTAATGTATGCACATCAAAGCCTTACCAATGACCAATGACTCAACCTCAAACCGGCACGCTGCTTGCTTTATTTAATATCGTATACGAAATCCTCAATACGATATTTCATCCGCATTTATTCGACAGCGAGGCATTTATGAAAAACCCTGCATTGGTTGTAGCCCTGAGCGTTGCCCTCACGCCCCTTTTCATCGCCCCCGCTCACGCCGACAAACTCGACGACATCATCGGCTCCGGCAAACTGCGCTGCGCCGTGACCCTGGACTTCCCGCCCATGGGTTTTCGTGACGCTGGCAATAAACCCGCTGGTTTTGACGTGGACTATTGCCACGACCTGGCGAAAGTCCTCGGCGTGGAACCCGAAGTGGTGGAAACACCGTTCCCGGACCGGATCCCGGCGCTGGTTTCCGGCCGTGCGGACGTGATCGTTGCCTCCACCTCCGACACCCTGGAGCGGGCCAAGACCGTGGGCCTGACCGTGCCCTACTTCGCGTTTCAGATGGTGGTGCTGACCCGCGACGATACCGGTATCAACAGCTACGACGACCTCAAGGGCAAACCTCTGGGTAACACCAGCGGCACCTACGAAGCCATCGCCCTGGAAAAAGACCAGAAGAGTTGGGGCAGCGGCAGTTTCCGCGCCTACCAGTCGCAGAACGACACGCTGCTGGCCGTCGCCCAGGGCCACATCGATGCGACCGTGGTGACCAACACCGTGGCGGCCGCGACCATCAAGTCGGGCAAGTACAAGAACCTGAAAATCGCAGGCAACGCGCCCTATGTCATCGACTACGTGTCCCTTGGCGCCAAGCGCAACGAGTACGGGTTGATCAACTACCTCAATCTCTTCGTCAACCAGCAGGTGCGCACTGGCCGTTACAAGGAGCTGTTCGTCAAATGGGTGGGCACCGATATTCTGCCGGCCGACCTGGTGGTGCCGCAGGTCTACTACTGAGGATTGGAGCATGCCAAGCACGCCTACCCGTGTGACGGGCCGAAGTCTGGTGGAGGGTGCCGCCCAAGGCGCCCTGCTGTACGCCGATGTGGGCCTGAGTTTCTGGGGCGGGGTCGATCCGGCCAGCGGCGAGGTGATTGACCGCCATCATCCGTTGAGCGGCGAACGCCTGGCCGGGCGCGTGCTGGCGATTCCCAGCGGGCGTGGCTCCTGCACCGGCAGCAGCGTGCTGATGGAGCTGATCAGCAACGGCCACGCCCCTGCGGCCCTGGTGCTGGCCGAGGCCGATGAAATCCTGACCCTGGGCGTGCTGGTGGCGCAGGTGATTTTCCAGCGCTCCCTGCCGGTGGTGTGTGTCGGGCACGAGGCCTTCAAGCGGTTGCGCGGCCAGGGTTTTGTGCGCATTGAAGGCGCTTGCCTGACCTTGTCGGGTCAGCGCCCCAACGATGGCTGGCATGGGCTGGACTTTCCAACCCCCGCGCTCAACTGTTCAACCATCAGCCTCAGCGAACCGGACCAAGCGCTGCTGGACGGCAGACACGGCAAGGCGGCCCAGGTCGCAATGCAGATTGTATTGCGCATGGCCCAGATCCAGGGCGCTACACAACTGCTGGATGTGACCCAGGCCCACATCGATGGCTGCATCTATACCGGCCCGGCCAGCCTGCGTTTTGCCGAACAACTGGTGCAGTGGGGCGCGAAGGTGCGCGTGCCCACCACGCTCAATTCGATCTCCGTGGACCAGCGGCGCTGGCGGGAACTGGGCGTCGACCCCGCCCTGGGTGAGCCGGCCAGCGCCTTGGGGGATGCCTACATGGCAATGGGTGCGCAGTTGAGTTTCACTTGTGCCCCCTACCTGCTCGACAGCGCGCCCAAAGCTGGTGAGCAGATCGTCTGGGCCGAATCCAACGCCGTGGTCTACGCCAACAGCGTGCTCGGTGCCCGCACGCAGAAGTATCCGGACTTCCTGGACATCTGCATCGCCCTCTGTGGTCGCGCGCCATTGACCGGCTGCCATCTTGACGCACAGCGCAAAGCCGCGCTGATTATCGATGTACCGCCGTTGAGGTCCGTGGACGACAGTTTCTATCCGCTGCTGGGTTATCACATCGGCAGCCTGACGGGCCGACGCATTCCACTGATCCGCGGCCTGGAGCACGCCGCCCCCACGCGGGACGACTTGAAAGCCTTCGGCGCCGCGTTCGCCACCACCAGCGCCGCGCCGCTGTTCCACATCGCCGGGGTGACGCCCGAGGCCCTCGACCCGGTCGATGTCCTGGAACCGGGAGTCAGTTTGCCGCAGGACACTGTCAGCGCTGCCGGCCTGCTCGCCAGTTGGCGCGAACTCAACAGCGCCCGGCACCGCCAGGTGGACGTGGTCTCCCTGGGCAATCCGCATTTTTCCTTCAGCGAATTCGCCGCCCTGTCGGCCTTGTGCGCAGGCCGCCACAAACATCCGGAGGTGGTGCTGGCGATCACCTGTGGCCGAGCGGTACTGGAACAGGCTCGCGAAGCGGGCCATCTGCAGGCTATCGAAGCCTTCGGCGCGCTCCTGGTCACCGACACCTGCTGGTGCATGTTGGGCGAGCCGGTCATTCCTCCCGAGGCCACCACCCTGATGACCAACTCCGGCAAATACGCCCATTACGCACCGGGTCTGGTCGGTCGCGGCGTGCACTTCGCCAGCCTTGCGCAGTGCGTTGAAGCCGCGTGCAGCGCAACGGCCAGCGGTCAACCGCCGACGTGGCTGCAACCGACTGTCCATACGGGGGGCCTGACCGATGTTTGACTACAGTTTCCAGTGGCGCCCGGCCTTGCGTGCCCTGCCCGACATGCTCGCCGGGGCCTGGGTCACCTTCGAGACCGCGGCGCTGTCGATGATCTTCGGCGTGCTGATCGCCCTGGTGCTGACGGTGATGCGCCAGGCCCGCCATCCGCTGCTGCGCGGCGTGGGCAACGGCTGGGTGTCGATCGCCCGCAACACGCCCTCGCTGTTCCAGATCTACATCCTTTACTTCGGCCTCGGCTCTCTCGGGCTGCACGTCAGTTCCTGGCTGGCGTTGCTGGCCGGGATCACCTTCAACAACGCCGGTTACCTGGCGGAAAACTTTCGCGGCGGCCTCAAGGCCGTGCCGAGTACCCAGATGCGCGCCGCCCGCTCCCTGGGCATGAGCGCCTGGCAGGCCTACCGGATGATCATCGTGCCGCAACTGCTGCGCATCGTGTTCTACCCGCTGACCAACCAGATGGTCTGGGCGGTGCTGATGACTTCCCTGGGTGTGGTGGTGGGCCTGAACAACGACCTGACCGGCGTCACCCAGGAATACAACGTCAAGACCTTCCGCACCTTCGAATACTTCGCCCTCGCGGCGGTGCTGTATTACCTGATCGCCAAGCTGATCGTCGGGCTGGCCCGGCTGTTGTCCTGGCGATTGTTTCGCTACTGAGGGGGCGTCATGTTTACCACCAGCCTCACCCTTAACGACCTGCTGTTCTTGCTCGACGGGGCCTGGGTCACGCTGCAACTGACCGCGTGGTCGATCCTGCTGGGTTCCCTGGCCGGCTTGCTGTTCGGCCTGCTGCGGGCATTGCTGCCGCGGGCCAGCCTGCCACTGGCCTGGGTACTCGACGTGTTTCGCAGCGTTCCGTTGCTGATCCAGTTCGTGCTGTTCAACGCCCTCAAGAGCATCGTCGGCCTGAACCTGAGCGCCTTCGCGGTCGGTTGCATCGTGCTCGGCGTCTACGCCGCCGCCTACTTCACCGAGATCGTGCGCGGTGGCGTGCTGGCGGTGCCGTTGAGTACCCGGCGGGCCAGTCGCTCCCTGGGCCTGAGTTACCTGCAGGATCTGCGCTACATCGTCCTACCGATTGCCACGCGGGTCGCATTCCCTGGCTGGCTGAACCTGGTGTTGGGCGTGATGAAAGACACCGCGCTGGTGATGTGGATCGGCATCGTCGAACTGCTGCGCGCCTCGCAAACCATCGTCACCCGCATCCAGGAACCGCTGCTGGTGCTGTGCATTGCGGGCCTCATTTACTACGTCATGAGCCTGGTGGTCGCCCGCCTTGGCGCACGTCTGGAAAGAAGGTGGCAGGAAAATGATTGAGATCGAGAACGTACACAAATCCTTTGGCGAGCTGGAAGTGGTCAAGGGCGTGAGCCTGACGGTGGACAAAGGGGAAGTGGTGTCGATCATCGGCGGCTCCGGCTCCGGCAAATCGACCCTGCTGATGTGCATCAACGGCCTTGAGCCGATCCACAAAGGCAGCATCCGCGTGGACGGCATCGAGGTTCACGACCGCGCCACCGACCTCAACCGTTTGCGGCAAAAGATCGGCATCGTGTTCCAGCAATGGAACGCTTTCCCCCATCTGACCGTGCTGGAAAACGTGATGCTGGCGCCTCGCAAAGTGCTGGGAAAAAGCAAGCAGGAGGCCGAAGCGCTGGCGCTGCAACAGCTGGAACATGTGGGCCTGGGAGACAAACTCAAGGCCTTCCCCGGCAAGCTTTCCGGTGGTCAACAACAGCGCATGGCGATCGCCCGGGCCCTGGCGATGTCGCCGGACTACATGCTCTTCGACGAAGCCACCTCGGCCCTGGACCCGCAATTGGTGGGCGAAGTGCTGGACACCATGCGCATGCTCGCCGAAGACGGCATGACCATGGTGCTGGTGACCCACGAGATCCGCTTCGCCCGGGACGTGTCCGACCGCGTGGCGTTTTTCTGCGACGGGCGGGTCCATGAGATCGGGCCGCCGGATCAGGTGATTGGCAACCCTGTGCAGCCGGAGACGGCGGCGTTTCTCAAGTCGGTGAAATAGCGGACGGCCCTTTCGCGAGCAGGCTCGCTCCCACAGGTTCTGTGGCGTACGCAAAACAGTGTGGGAGCGAGCCTGCTCGCGATGAGGCCCGACCAGACAACCCAAGGAGCAGCCAATGCGCTCATCAAAAATCATCCATGTCGTCAGCTGCCACGCCGAAGGCGAAGTCGGCGATGTGATCGTCGGCGGCGTCGCACCACCGCCCGGCGCCACCGTATGGGAACAGTCACGCTGGATCGCCCAGGACCAGACCCTGCGCAACTTCGTCCTCAACGAACCCCGTGGCGGCGTGTTCCGTCACGTCAACTTGCTGGTGCCGGCCAAGGACCCGCGGGCGCAGATGGCCTGGATCATCATGGAACCGGCCGACACACCGCCGATGTCCGGTTCCAACTCGTTGTGCGTCGCCACTGTGTTGCTCGATAGCGGCATCCTGCCCATGACCGAGCCCCAGACGCGCTTGGTCCTCGAAGCGCCCGGCGGGCTGATCGAAGCGGTGGCCGACTGCCGCGACGGTAAAGTCCAGCGGGTGGAAATCAAGAACGTGCCCTCCTTCGCCGACCGCCTCGATGCCTGGATCGAAGTCGAGGGGCTGGGGTCGCTGCAGGTGGACACTGCCTACGGCGGCGACAGTTTCGTCATCGTCGACGCCCAGCGCCTGGGTTTTGCTATCCGTCCTGATGAAGCGGCCGAATTGGTGGCCGTGGGGTTGAAAATCACCCGGGCCGCCAACGAGCAACTGGGCTTTGTCCATCCGTTGAACCCGGACTGGTCGCATATCTCGTTTTGCCAGATTGCCGCGCCCATCGTCCTGGAGAACGGCATCGCCAGCGGTGCCAACGCCGTGGTGATCCAGCCCGGCAAGATCGATCGCTCCCCCACCGGCACCGGTTGCTCGGCGCGCATGGCGGTGTTGCACGCCAAGGGGTTGATGCAAGTGGGAGAGCGTTTCATCGGCCGCTCGATCATCGGCTCCGAGTTCCACTGCCGTATCGATTCATTGACCGAAGTGGCCGGGCGTCCGGCGATTTATCCGTGCATCGCTGGGCGCGCGTGGATCACCGGCACGCATCAGTTGCTGCTCGACCCGGCAGATCCCTGGCCACAGGGGTATCGGCTTTCGGATACCTGGCCTGGCGCATGACTTTCGAACTTTGCACATCCCCCTGTGGCGAGGGAGCTTGCTCCCGCTGGGCTGCGCAGCAGCCCTCTTGGATTGCCTGACACATCGAGTTGTCAGGTCATTGTTGGGGCCGCTTCGCGCCCCAGCGGGAGCAAGCTCCCTCGCCACAGGGGATTTGTAGTGAATTAAATTTTTGCGCATACGAAACACCATAACCGGAGACAACCATGAGCAAACGCATCAACTGGAGCGGCGTATTCCCCGCCGTCACCACGCAGTTCAACGATGACTTTTCCATCAACCTGGAAAAAACCCATCAAGTGATTTCCAACGTCATCCGCGATGGCGTGTCAGGCCTGGTGGTCTGCGGCTCGGTGGGGGAAAACACCTCCCTGAGCGCCGAGGAGAAAATCGCCGTGACCGAAGTGGCGGTGGATGCTGCCCGGGGCCGGGTGCCGGTGATCTGCGGCGTGGCCGAGTTCACCAGCGTGCAGGCGGCCAAGGTCGCCAACGCGGTGCGCCGGGTCGGCGTCGACGGCGTGATGCTGATGCCAGCGCTGGTCTATGGCTCCAAGCCGTTCGAGACCGCCGAGCATTTCCGCTACGTGGCCCGGCATGCCGACGTGCCGTTGATGGTCTACAACAATCCGCCGATCTACAAGAATGACGTGACCCCGGACATCCTGATTTCCCTGGCCGATTGCGACAACGTGGTGTGCTTCAAGGATTCGTCCGGCGACACCCGGCGCTTCATCGACGTGCGCAATGAAGTGGGCGACCGCTTTGTGTTGTTTGCAGGCCTGGACGACGTGGTGCTGGAAAGCCTGGCCGTGGGTGCCGAAGGCTGGGTCTCGGGGATGTCCAACGTGTTCCCCCAAGAAGGCGAAACCATTTTCCGCCTGGCCCGCGCCGGACGTTTTGCCGAAGCGATGCCGATCTATGAATGGCTGATGCCGATCCTGCACCTGGACGCCCGCGCCGACCTGGTGCAGTGCATCAAACTGTGCGAAGCCATCGCCGGTCGCGGCAGCGCCCTCACCCGCCCACCACGCCTGGCGCTGCCGGAGGAAGATCGCGTGTACGTCGAGCAGATCATGGCCAAGGCCCTGGCCAATCGGCCGGTGTTGCCGGATGTGGGGCTTTGACCGCAGGACATGGCGCTGACCGGCGGCGATAGCGCCGCCGCCATCGCGAGCAGGCTCGCTCCCACATTCACCACAAATCCCTGTGGGAGCGAGCCTGCTCGCGATAGCGGTCTGTCTGAATCGACTATGCTGGATGTGCCGCCCTCATCGTGAGCCAGCTCGCACACAAGGTGCCCCATGAACTATTTCCTGGCCCAGGCCCTGAACAATCAGTGGGCCAATCACCGACTACTCACTGCCTGCGCGCCGTTGAGCGAGGCCCAATACCAGGCACCGCGCACGGGGTTCTTCCCGTCCATCCAGGCCACGCTTTGCCACATCCTGGAAGTGGACCGCTATTACCTCACCGCCCTGGAAGGCGACCGTGACGGCCAGATAAAGGATTTTTCCGAGACCCTGGCCTTTGCCCAATTGCTGCACAACCAGACTCAAACCGACCAGCGACTGGTGGCATTCTGCGAAGCCCTGCGGGAAACCGACCTCGCCCGCTCCGTCGATCTGGTGCGTGTCGACGAGGTGGTGCGCGAACGAATCGACCGACTGCTGTTGCACCTGTTCGAACATCAGATCCATCATCGCGGACAGGTCCACACCATGCTCAGTGCCACCCACGTCAAGCCGCCGCAACTCGATGAGTTCTTCCTCGACTGCGACCGCAGGTTTCGCGAAGAAGACGAGCAGTCACTGCAGCTCGGCGAAGACCGCGTCTGGCGCAACTACCTGCCGGGCTGAACCGATGATCCAACAGGAGACCTGCCATGAAACACATACTCGGTTGCATCGGCTTATCGTTGATGCTGGTGGCAACGACAGCCCTGGCCCATCACGGCTGGAGCGAGTACGACACTGACAACACCCTGCAACTCAACGGAACGATAGAAGAATCCGGCTATTCGCATCCCCATGGCTTCGTGCGCCTGAAAACGGCGGACAAAACCTGGACCGTGGTCCTCGCCCCGCCGTCACGCATGGAGAACCGAGGCCTGAGCAAGGACATGCTCAAGCCTGGCAACCAGGTGGGCGTGGTCGGCTATGCAAACCGCAACAAACCCGATGAGTTGCGCGCAGAACGCATCACCGTCGACAACAAGACCGTCGAGTTGCGCTGATGCAGGTCATCGAGGCAGGCAACGACCCGCAGGGCTGGCTGGACCAACTGGAAGGTTCGTCCCTGGCGCTGGCCATGCGCGGCGAACTGTGGCTCTACCCGTTGGTGGAGGTGGTGCACATCATCGGGTTTTCGCTGTTGGTGGGCGCGGTGGTGATGTTCGATTTGCGGGTGCTTGGGGTGTCCAAGGACATTGCCGTGACGGCGCTGGCCCGCCATCTACTGCCCTGGGCCCTTGCGGCCCTGCTGTTGATCGTACCCGCCGGTTTGATGATGTTCAGCGCCCATCCCCATGACTTCGCCGGCAATGGCGTGTTTATCCTCAAGCTGTGCCTGATTGCGGCGGCGGGCCTCAACGCCCTGGCGTTTCACCTCGGCATTTATCGCACGGTCAGCCAATGGAACACCGCCAGCGCGGCACCAGGACTGGCAAAAGCGCAGGCGGTGCTGTCCGTGGCGATATGGTTCACGGTGGTGTTGTGTGGGCGCTTGCTGGCCTATACCTGAGATAAAAAGTGCGATGGCCTTGCCGGCCATCGCCAATCGCCCACCTCAGGCGCGCTCAGATCCGTGCGGGTGACACGATGATTTTCACGTTGTGCTCCTTGTTGTTGACCAGTTCCTCGAACCCCTGGCCAACGATCTGCTCCAGCTGGATGCGCCCGGTCACCAGCGGCGAGATGTCCAGGCGCCCATCGGCGATGAAGGCAATCACGTCGGCGAATTCACCATTGTAGGCCAGCGCGCCAAGTACCTGCTTCTCGGTGGAGACCAGTTCAAAGAAGTTGAACTCGCTCGGTTCCTCGAAAATCCCCACCAGCACACATTTGCCCGCCTTGCGGATCAGGTCGATGGCAAGTTTGGCGGTGTGTTTGTTGCCGATGCACTCGAAACTGACATCGGCACCCAGGCCAGCGGTCAGGCGGCGGACTTCGGCCAGGGCGTCGCACTCGTTCGGATCGATCACATGACTGGCCCCGACTTCCAGGGCCTTGGCCTTGCGCGCACCGGACATTTCCAGGGCGATCACCTGCGCCGCGCCGGCGGCCTTGGCGCACATGATGGTGCACAGGCCGATGGTGCCGGCGCCGACCACCACCACGTTCTGGCCCAGCAGGCTGCCGGCCTTTTTCACCGCATGCATACCCACCGCCAACGGCTCGATCAGCGCGCCGGCTTCGGTGGGAAAATCAGCCGGCAGTTTGTAAAGCAGATTGGCCGGCACATTGACCAGCTCCGCGAACGCACCGTTGTTCATCAGCCCGGTGAACGCCAGGTTTTCGCAGATGTTGTAGAGCCCGTGGGTGCAGTAATAGCAGGTGCCACAGTGCTGACAGGCATCGGCCGCCACCGGCTCGCCGACGCTGAAGCCCTCGACACCAGCCCCCAATTCGACGATTTCACCGCAGAACTCATGGCCGAGGATGCACTGGCCCTTGATGCCGGTCAGCGGATGCGGCGCGTCCACCGGAATGAACACCGGCCCGGCCACATATTCATGCAGGTCAGAACCACAGATGCCGCACCACTGCACGCGGATCTGCACCCAGCCGGCGGGCGGCGCTACGGGCAGCGGCACGTCTTCGACGCGGATGTCGTTGCGGCCATGCCAGACAGCGGCGCGCATGCTGCGGGTAGGCTTGATTGAAACGTTCATAGCGTTGCCTCCAGAATTTTGTAGGGGCGACGAATCACCGCGCCGCCCGCTTGATCAGTGCTGCTCAATGAACCCAAGGATCAACCGGTTGACCTGCTCGGCCGCTTCCATCTGCACCATGTGCCCCTGGCCAGGCAGCACCTCGACCTGGGCACTCAGCCCGTCGCTGTGGGCTGCCGGGATGATCGCGTCGTCGCTGCCCCAGATCACCAGCGTCGGGACGTGGCCAGCCTGCACCACTTCGCGTAAATCCACCTGCTGGCGGCCGTCGGCGAACAGCGTCGCTGACAGTTGCAACAGCGCAGCGTCCACACCCTCCAGGCGCTTGTACTTGAGCATGTCATCGAGCATCTGCCGGTTGACCAGCTCGGCATTGGAGAACAGTTGCACCAGTTGCGGCTTGAGGGCGTTGCGGTTGGCCGCTTCGACAAAACCTTTGAGGTAGCTGCCATTGATCTGCGCGCCCAGCCCGGCACTGCCGATCAAGGTCAGCGACCGCACTCGCTGGGGCATCAGGCGCGCGGCGTTCAGCGACACCGCCCCACCCATGGAATGCCCCACCAGATGCACAGCGTTGATGCCCAGGTGATCGAGCAAGGCCAGCACCACGCCGCTCAGTTCGTCCAGGTCACCGCGTTGCAGTGTCTTGGCGGATTCGCCATGGCCCGGCAGGTCCAAGGCGATGACCCGACGCCCGGCCGCCAGTGCTTCGTGGTTGAACAGCCAATTGTTCAGGTCGCCGCCGAAACCATGCACCAGTAGCAGCGGCGTGCCGCCTTCGCCACGCTCGAAAAAGCGGATCACCCGGCCATCCAGTTCGACTTTCTGCGGTTTCGGGCCGCTGTCTTCGTCGGCAGCGTCGCCGGGCACAAAGGACGACTGGAACTGCTCGATGACCGCATCGATCTCGGCATCGCTCGCTTCACCGTCGACGACAATCCCGAGCAAGGCGCCGACCGCCAGGGTTTCGTCCTGTCGGGCAACCTGCCGCCGCAAGATCCCGGAGAACGGCGCTTCGACGCTGCTGGAAATCTTGTCGGTTTCCACGTCCATCACTTCATCACCCTTGGTGATGGCCTGGCCCTCCTCCTTGAGCCAGGCATCGACCCGGCCTTCGGTCATCGACAGGCCCCACTTGGGCATGGTCAGGGTATGAATCTGGCTCATCAGCGCTTGCTCCACTCGATCACGTTGAGCACGGCTTGTTCGATCTTCGCCGCGTCAGGGATGTACAGGTCTTCCAGGGCATCGGAGAACGGCACCGGGGTATGGGGCGCGGTGACCATTTCAATCGGCGCCTTGAGCGCGCCAAAGGCTTTTTGCGCCACCAGCGCGGAAATGTCGGTGGCCATTGAGCAGCGTGGGTTGGCCTCATCGATGACCACCAGGCGCCCGGTTTTCTCGACGCTTTCCAGGATGCTGTCCTCGTCCATCGGGCTGGTGGTGCGCAGGTCGATGACCTCGCAGTCGATGCCGCGCCCGGCCAAGCTGCGGGCCGCGTCCATCGCGGTGTTGACCATGCGCCCGTACGACACCAGGGTCACGTCTTTGCCGTCGCGCAGGAAATTGGCCTCGCCGAAGGGAATGGTGTAGAGCTCTTCCGGCACCTCGCCCTGCATGCTGTAGAGCAATTTGTGCTCGCAGAAGATCACCGGGTCGTTGTCGCGGATCGCCTGGATCAGCAGGCCCTTGGCGTCGTAAGGCGATGACGGACACACCACTTTCAGCCCCGGAATGTGCGTCCACAAGGAGGTGAGCATTTGGGAATGCTGGGCGGCGGCACGCAAGCCGGCGCCGACCATGGTGCGGATCACCAGCGGCGTGGAGGCCTTGCCGCCGAACATGTAGCGAAACTTCGCCGCCTGGTTGAGGATCTGGTCCAGGCAGCACCCGGCGAAGTCGACGAACATCAGTTCGCACACCGGGCGCACGCCACAGGTCGCCGCCCCGACCGCCGCGCCGACGTAACCGATTTCCGACAGCGGCGTATCCAGCACACGCCCGGGAAACTGGTCGTAAAGCCCCTTGGTGACACCGAGCACACCGCCCCAGGCGTCGTTTTCACCGGGCGCGCCGGCACCACCGGCGACGTCCTCGCCCATGATGAAGACGCTGGAATCGCGGCGCATTTCCTGGGCCAGGGCTTCGTTGATTGCCTGCTGATAGCTGATTTTTCTCGCCATGATGGGATTCTCTGTTCTTGTTTTATGAAGAGCGTTCAGGGATAGGAGACGTAGACGTCGGTCAGCAGGTCCGCCGCGGTGGGCTTGGGATCGGACTTGGCTTTGTACACGGCGTTTTCGATCAGCAACTCGATCTCCTTGTCGATCTGGTCCAACTGCTCGACGGTGAGCAATCCGGCCCGCGTGGTGCGCTCGCGAAACTGCATCAGGCAATCCTGGTTCTCGCGAAAATGCTTGACCTCGTCGGGTGCCCGATAAGTCTGGGCATCGCCCTCGAAGTGGCCGTAGTAACGGGTCAGCTTGACCTCGATCAGCGAAGGCCCCTCCCCGGCACGGGCGCGTTCGACGGCGGCCCCGGCGGCTTCGTGCACGGCAAAGAAGTCAAAGCCATCCACCGTCACCCCGGGCATGCCGAAACCGGCGGCGCGGTCGGCGATGTGATCGCAGGCCACCGACCAATTGGACGCGGTGGCTTCGGCGTAGCCATTGTTTTCAGCGATGAACAGGCACGGCAGGTTCCACACCGAGGCCATGTTCATGGCTTCGAATACCGCGCCTTCGTTGGAGCCACCATCACCGAAAAACACCACGGCGACGCTGTCGGTGCCCTTGAGCCGGGCGGCCAGCGCGGCGCCCACCACCAGGGGCGCGCCCGCCCCGACAATGCCATTGGCGCCGAGCATGCCTTTCTCGAAATCGGCAATGTGCATGGAGCCGCCCTTGCCTTGGCAGACGCCGGTCTTCTTGCCGTAGATCTCGGCCATCATCCCGTACACGTCCACGCCCTTGGCGATGCAATGACCGTGGCCTCGGTGGTTGGAGGCGATGCAATCGTCATCGCCCAAATGGGCCATGACGCCGGCGGCCGACGCCTCTTCGCCGGCATACAGGTGGACGAAACCGGGAATCTCGCCAGTGGCGAACTCCACGTGCAGGCGCTCTTCGAAAGCGCGGATGGTGCGCATCACCTGATAGGCGTGCAGCAGTTGATCGTGGGTGAGCGGTGTCGACATTTTTATTCTCCTGGGGTGTCTTCTTGAAGATTCAGAGGGTGTTGCGGGTGTTCGCGGCCGATGGCCAGCAAACGCTGTTGCGCGGCGTAGGCCAGCACCGCATTGACATCGATGCTCAGCGGGCCGCCGGCATCGAGAGTGACCGTGGGCCGGTCCTGCGCGTTGAATTCGATTTCCCGTTCGCCGTCCAGGGCCAGGGTGCCTCTGGAGAGCGACAGACTGTGGGCGACGCCGGGCTCCAAAGGGCCGGCGGCGAGCACGCCACAGCCTTGCAACAGACCAGGGGCCAGCGGCACCAGCAACGCTTCGGGCGATTGCGGGTCCAGGCGCATCCAGGCACCACCCGCTGCCTGGCGTGACACCGGGAACCACAAGCCGCACAGCGCCGACAGGCCGATGGATTGCGGCTCGGCGAAGGTCACGAACACCTCGGCCAGGTCCTGCGCCCGACTGATGGCCCGGGCGCCGACAAAGCGCAGCGGCGACACGGCGACGTCCACCAGGGCGACTTCGCGCAAACCACGTCCGGCATCGCAGACCAACAGGCGTTTGTTGCGACGCAGGCCGATCTGCGCAGGTATCCGGCCGCTGGCGTACAACCCACCAGCCAATCCGGCACTGGTGGCTTCGCGCAGTTCGGGGAAGGCGTTATTGGTGCCCGTGGAGAGGGTCAGCAGCGGGATATCAGCGACTTCGGCGGCCACGGCCTTGTGGGTGCCGTCGCCGCCCAGCACGGCGATCAGGCTCACCTCGCGTTCTGCCATCAGGCGGGCGGCCTGACGCGTATCTTCGACGGTCTGGCGCAGCGTCAGGTCGAGAAATTCCAGGGCCGGCCAATGGCTGCTGCGCGCCTGGCGGCTGTGGCTGTTCCTCAGCACCGCGGCGGCAATGCCGGTCATGTCGGTCGGCATCAGGACCTGCTCGATACCGGTGGCACCAAAGGCGGCCAGCAGCCGCTGGATCACCGAAACCTTGTCGGTGCTGGAAAACAACCCGGCGTTGGCGGTCAGGCGTCGCACATCGCGCCCCGACGCCGGGTTGGCAATGATGCCCACGGTCAGTGGACGGCGACTCATGGCGCCACCGGCAGTTGAGTAGATGGACGACCTGGGCAGCAAAACCCTCGGTGCAGAGACATGGGACACCTCGTTTTTTATTATTGGCAGTCCGAACGGGTCGGTTGCAGACGCTAGAGCAAGGGCGGTGCCAGATACCGATAGAACCGGCGAAAGGCCCGGAACAGAGCCCTCGCAGCGCCTCCTCCGAGGGAATCCACCCACGCGCTGTGAGACGCGACATGTCAGCCTGCACGAGGTTCTGGCGAGACCGTGAGACGTGGCGTCTCACACTTGCCGGTGCGGCTCGCCGAGCTTGTCTGCGCACAACGAACGGCGCTTAATGAGCGCACAACGATAAGAAGCTGAAACGGAGGCCCGTATGCTTTCCGCTCACTCCCGGGCGCATGTGGATTGCGTCAGCCGCGTACTGAAAAACGCGGCGCAACTGCCACAGCTGCCCGTCCCGGACCTGATCCTCGACTCCTGGCGTCGCTCCATGGAGCAACATCATCTGGACCCCGGTTCGCTGCAGGGCCCGCGCATCCTGTCCCAGGACGTGCTCAAGCAATGCCGCGAGCGCTCGGAACTGTTCCTTAATATCGCCAGCGAAGAAGTCGCCCGGCTGCATGGTCGGGTGCGGGATGCCGACTACTGCGTGCTGCTCACCGATGCCCAGGGCCAGACCATCGATTACCGGGTGGAAACCACCATTCGCAATGACTGCCGCAAGGCCGGGCTGTACTTGGGCACCTGCTGGTCGGAGGGGGAAGAAGGCACCTGCGGCGTGGCGGCGGTGCTCACGGCCAAAGCCCCGGTGACGGTGCACAAGCGCGATCATTTCCGGGCGGCGTTCATCGGCCTGACCTGCTCCGCCGCGCCGGTTTTCGACCCGCAAGGGCAGTTGCTCGGGGTTCTGGATGTCTCGGCGGTGCGTTCACCGGATGATCGACGCTCACAGCACCTGATCCGGCAGATGGTGGTCCAGAGCGCTCGGGAAATCGAACAGGCGTTTTTCATGAGCAGCGCCCAGGGCTACTGGGTGCTGCGGGCCCATCGCAACGCCGGCTACGTCGACAGCCAGCCGGACTTGCTGTTCGCCTGGGACGACGACGGTTGCCTGCAAGCCCTGAACCCCGCAGCTCGCCAGTACCTGCTGCAACACTACGGCCAACTGCCGCAACACATCAGCCAGGTGTTCGACCAGCAACTGCTGCACCGAGCCCGCGACGAGCGTCTGTATCCGCTGTCCAGCCCCGGCATCGAGTCGCCTTTGCATGGTCGCCTGAGTGCGCCGCGACAGCGGGCCAATCCGCGCCCCCGGGTTGCCATGGCCCCGGTGGAGCTGGATCCTCGATTGGCCGACAGCCTGCGTCTGGCGGTACGGGTCAAGGATCGCAACTTGCCGGTGCTGATCCAAGGCGAAACCGGCTCTGGCAAGGAGGTATTTGCCCGCCAACTGCATCAGGCCAGCCAGCGCCGTGACCGGCCGTTCGTGGCATTGAACTGCGCGGCGATTCCCGAAAGCCTGATCGAAAGCGAGTTGTTCGGCTACGTTGCCGGGGCCTTCACCGGGGCCTCGGCCAAAGGTATGCAGGGCCTGCTGCAACAAGCCGATGGCGGCACACTGTTTCTGGATGAAATCGGTGACATGCCGCTGGCTTTGCAAACGCGCCTGCTAAGAGTATTGGCCGAAGGTGAAGTGGCGCCACTGGGGGCGTCACGGCGCAGGGCCGTGGACATTCAGGTGATCTGCGCCACCCACCGGGACCTGGAGACATTGGTCGCCGCTGGCGGGTTTCGCGAGGATCTGTACTTTCGCCTGGGCGGCGCCCGCTTCCAACTGCCGCCGCTGCGTGAGCGCAGTGATCGGCTGGCGTTGATCAACCGCATCCTTGAGGAGGAATCGGCGCAGTGCGGGGGGATGGCGCAATTGAGCGGCGCAGCCCTGGAATGCCTGCTTGGTTATCACTGGCCGGGCAATATCCGTCAGTTGCGTCATGTGCTGCGCTACGCCTGCGCGGTGAGCGAGGCGAGTGTGATCCAGCTCAGTCACCTGCCCGAGTCATTGCACTGCACACAAGCGCCTGTGGACGCACCACAACCCAGCGCCAGCCCGGAGCGTCAGATGCTGCTCGATGCGCTGGTGCGGCATCGCTGGAAGCCCACCGCCGCTGCACGGGCGCTGGGCATTTCCCGAGCGACCCTGTATCGAAGGGTTCACCTGCATGGCATCGAAATGCCCGGCAGAAGCCCGGCGTGAACCAACGCTTATCTTCGCGCCAGCGCATGCCGCACGCACTGTTCGTAGTAGGTCTGCTTGATGGCCGCGGGCTTGAGACGTGAAGCGCTGTTATAGGTCTGTTCGGTGATGCCCAGGGCGGTCATGCGCATCCACGGCCGGGGAAACTTGCGCACCTGCAACCTTTTGCGCGCGCCGTACAAGGTGATCCCGGAAAGCTTCGACGCCTGGGCGCCGGCGGCAATGTCCGAACCCCAGCGGCACACCGACTGCTGGTTTTTCGTCAGGGCCTTTGCCTGAGCCTCAAGCGAAACGGCGACCAGGAGACACGTCACCACGACCCACATAGAAATCCGCATAGGTTTGTCGCCCAACTTTCTGAAATAAAAGAAGTTTGACAACCTTGGAAAGAGCAAGGGGCCAGCACGGCTACGCAATTCCTTGCGGGGAGGGATTTATCTGTAGGAGCAAGGCTTGCCCGCGATGAACGATAACGCGGTTCAGTTGTTCGACCGCGGTGCAGCTATCGCGGGCAAGCCTTGCTCCCACAGATCCCTTCGCCTTAAGCAAGCTCCCTTGCCACGGGTTACTGGCTGGCCTTGGCTTCCTCCAACAATTGCTCAATCACCCGTTCCTGCTCGGCATACCGCCCTTCGCCAAAGTGGCTGTAGCGCACCTGACCCTTGGCATCGATGAAGTAGTGGGCTGGCCAGTACTGATTGTTGAAAGCGCGCCAGATTGCATATTGGTTATCGATGGCCACCGGGTAGTTGATCCCCAGCTTGCGAACCTGCTCGCGCACGTTGTCGATGATTTTCTCGTAGCCGTACTCAGGTGTGTGCACGCCGATCACCACCAGCCCCTCCTTCTCGTACTTGCGCGCCCAATCGTTCACATAGGGCAGCGTGCGCTGGCAGTTGATGCAGTCATAAGTCCAGAAATCCACCAGCACCACCTTGCCCCGCAGTGACTCGCTGCTCAAGGGTGGCGAGTTCAACCATTGCACGGCGCCCTCCAGGGATGGCATCTCGCCCTGAGGCTGAAGCGATTCCAGGGGGGCCGCGCTCGCCTTTTCGACCAGGTAATCGATGGCCTTGGGCACATTCTTCAGTACCCCCTGCTCCAGGGTCGCAGCCCCTTGGGAGGAGGTACTGGCCAACAGGCGATCATCGGCACCCGTGCCAATCGCCACGGCTGCCAGCAATACCACGACACCGGTACCCCGGCGCAGCCAGGTGGTGATCGGCAATGACAGCTTGAGGCGGTCGGCCAATCCGCGCCCGGCCAGGATCAGCACACCCAGCGACAAGGCACTGCCCAGCCCGTAAGCGAGCAGCAGCAGACTGGTTTCAGCGCTCGCGCCTTGCAGCATGGCCCCGGTCAGAATCACCCCGAGTATCGGCCCCGCGCACGGCGCCCAGAGCAGCCCGGTGGCGACCCCGATCAGCACCGAGCCCACAGGCCCGGCCATCCGTCCGGCGCCGTTATCGATACGGTTGCCCAGGCTCACCAGCGGCCGCGCCAGCCATATACCGACCCGGCTGAACATCAGCGACAAGGCGAACAGCACCATCACCCACAGAGCGATTTGCCGGCCAACGCTGCTGGCTCGCACCACCCACTCGCTGCTGACCACCGCCAGACTCGAAACCAGGGCAAACGTCAGCACCATGCCGGCCAGCGTCAGCAGTACCGAGCCCCGTGAGCGATTGGCCCGGGCAAACAGAAACGGCACCACCGGAAGAATGCAGGGACTGAGGATCGTCAGGATCCCGCCCAGAAAAGCGATCAAAAGCATGGCAACACCTCAACGGTAGGTAGATAGACTGAACACACCAAATCGGGCGGCGCCTCTGTGGGAGCAAAGCTTGCTCGCGATAAACGACGACGCGGTATTGCCAGGAATCGAGGCGCCTGCATCGCGAGCAAGCTTTGCTCCCACAGATTTACTGCCACAGGTTGGCTGCCACGGCGAGTCAGTTCTGGTTGCTGCAGTTGTCAGCCAGCTTGCGATAGTCCAGCGCCTGCTTGTGGCCCGCTGAGTCGAGGTAGGTCATGCGGGCATTCACCACGCCGCAGGCCGGGGTCGGATCTTCGCTGAGGGACAGGACCTTCTGGATATCCAGGTGGGTGCCATAGGCGTAGGTCTGAGCCTGGACGTGACTCTCGGCCCGAGCCGACAAGGTGCAGATGTTCAGCGCGGCGAAAAGGCAGGCGGCGTAGACGGCTTTGGTGTTCATGGCGGTATCCTCGATGCATTCAATGGGTGGGTTTTTCGGCCGGGGCGTGTTGTGCCGCCTCGATGGATGCCATTGAATGCCCGTGAGGTATCGCGTCTGTATCGGGCAACGCGGCTTTTTGAATCCCTGTGTATCCGCCGCGCGCCAGATACACTGCAATACAAACCGCCGCGAGCCGGGCTGGCCGGCGCCTGTAGACTGATCACAACGAAACGCCAAGGGGCAGAACACCATGGATCACGTCGATCATGTGTTGATCGTGGATGACGATCGCGAAATCAGAGAGCTGGTGGGCAACTACCTGAAAAAGAACGGCCTGCGTACCACCGTAGTTGCCGATGGCCGGCAGATGCGTGCCTTTCTGGAAACGACCCCGGTGGACCTGATCGTGCTGGACATCATGATGCCGGGCGATGATGGCCTGGTGCTGTGCCGGGAACTGCGCGCCGGTAAACACAAGGCCACACCGGTACTGATGCTCACCGCCCGCAACGATGAAACCGACCGCATCATCGGCCTGGAAATGGGCGCCGACGATTACCTGGTCAAACCCTTCGCCGCCCGGGAGTTACTGGCGCGGATCAACGCGGTGCTACGGCGTACCCGCATGCTGCCGCCCAACCTGGTGGTCACCGAAAGCGGTCGCCTGCTGGCGTTCGGCCGCTGGCGCCTGGACACCACTGCACGGCACCTGCTGGACACTGACGGCACCATGGTCGCCTTGAGCGGCGCCGAATATCGCCTGTTGCGGGTGTTCCTCGACCACCCGCAGCGGGTGCTCAATCGCGATCAGTTGCTGAACCTGACTCAGGGCCGGGACGCCGATCTGTTCGATCGCTCCATCGATCTGCTGGTCAGCCGCCTGCGTCAACGGTTGCTGGATGATGCCCGGGAGCCGGCCTACATCAAGACCGTGCGCAGCGAAGGCTATGTGTTCTCGTTGCCGGTGGAGATCCTTGAGGCGTCGGTATGACCCTGCCGCTGCGCTGGCCGCGCACCCTCGCCTCGCGCCTGTCGCTGATCTTCCTGATCGGCCTGATCCTGGCCCAGGGCCTGTCGTTCGGCGCCCAGTATTACGAACGCTACCAGAGTGCCAAGACCACCATGCTCGGCAACCTGGAAACCGACGTCTCGACCTCGGTCGCCATTCTCGACCGCCTGCCGGCTGCCGAGCGCCAGGCCTGGCTGCCGAAACTCGCCCGACGCAACTATGGCTACCTGCTCGATGAAGGTCAGCCAGGCCAGCGAATGCTTCCTGACAACGCCCCGGTGTCGGTGACTTCAATCCAGGAGGCCATCGGCCAAGCCTACGCTCTGACGTTCACCGACATTCCCGGACCGAAGCAGCATTACCAGGCGCACCTGCGCCTGGCCGACGGCAGCCCGCTGACCATCGACGTGCGCCCGGCGATGATGCCCCTCTCCCCCTGGCTCCCGGTGGTGTTGCTGGGGCAACTGGCGCTGTTGATCGGCTGCACCTGGCTGGCCGTGCGCATCGCCGTCGGCCCGCTGACCCGACTGGCCCAGGCGGTGGAAACCCTGGACCCGAATGCCCACAGCGTCCGCCTCGACGAAAAAGGCCCGACCGAAGTGGTGCATGCCGCCAAGGCGTTCAATGCCATGCAGGACCGTATCGCCGCCTACCTCAAGGAGCGCATGCAGTTGCTGGCGGCGATTTCCCATGACTTGCAAACCCCCATCACGCGCATGAAGCTGCGCGCCGAGTTCATGGACGACGGCATCGAAAAGGACAAGCTGTGTAGCGACCTGAGCGAAATGGAGCACTTGGTGCGCGAAGGTGTGGCCTATGCCCGCAGCATCCATGGCGCCACCGAAGCCAGCTGTCGCATCAACCTGGATGCGTTTCTCGACAGCCTGGTGTTCGACTATCAGGACATCGGCCAGGACGTGCAGCTATCCGGGAAAAACGCCGCGGTCATCGACACCCGGCCCCATGCCCTGCGCCGGGTGCTGGTCAACCTGGTGGACAACGCCTTGAAGTTCGGCGGCGCGGCGCAGATCCAGGTGCAGCGCACTGACAGCGGACAACTGGCGATTCAAGTGCTGGACCGTGGCCCCGGCATCAATGAGCAGGAGCTGGCCGAGGTGCTCAAACCGTTCTACCGGGTGGAAAGCTCGCGCAACCGGGAAACCGGTGGTACCGGGTTAGGGCTGGCCATCGCCCAGCAACTGGCGATCGCCATGGGCGGTTCGCTGACCTTGAGCAATCGTGACGGCGGCGGGTTGTGTGCCGAGTTGCGGCTCAGCCGGGAAATTTAACCCCGATCCACCTGTGGGAGCGAGCCTGCTCGCGATGGCGTCGGTATAGCCGACATCTGTGCAAGCTGCACCACTGCTATCGCGAGCAGGCTCGCTCCCACAAAGGTTCAGCCCCAGGCTTTAATGTACTCGGGCTTTGTATGCCAATGTGTCCGCCACAGGCACGGTTACACAGGCTTGCAAACGCCCGAATTCCAGACACACCCCACTTACACCCGTTTGAAAAACTCCCTCGTGTTCCCGGTCGCTATTCACGACCGGGCCCCACACCCAAGGAGCCTTCTCATGCCTGCTTCCACGTTTCGTTTCCAGGGCTGGTCGCTGTTCAGCCTGCTTGCCGCCCTGGTGCTGTTGATGACCGCACTGACCCTGGCGCTCAACCCGGACCTGACCGAGGGCGTGCGCAGCGCCATCCGCGCCACAGCCCGCTCATCCTTCGCCTTGTTTCTGCTGGCCTTTACCGCCTCGGCGTTCGCCGTGCTGGTGCCATCGCCCCTGAGCCGGTCCCTGGTCCGCGAGCGACGTTTCATCGGTTTGGCCTTCGCGTTTTCCCATCTGGTGCACGCCGTGCTGATCTACAGCTATGGGCAGCTCAACCCCGAGTTCTGGCCGGGTCGCACCACCGTTGGCAATATCCCCGGCTCCGTCGGATACGTATTCATCCTGCTGCTGGCCCTGACCTCCTTCAAAAGCACCGCGCGCCTGATTGGCGGCAAAACCTGGAAACGCCTGCACGTCAGCGGCATGTGGGTGCTGGTGGCGATCTTTGCCTACTCCAACTTCAAGCGCATTCCCATGAGTGCCTGGTACGTGCTGCCCTTCGGCCTGACCTGCGCCGCCATCGCGATTCGTCTGGTGGGCAAGCTCGCCCAGGCCAACGCGCGCCGAAGGAGTTCATCCCCGTCGGGCCGCGCAGCCGCCCCTCTGGTTGCCACTGACCACTCGAATTGAGCCCCTGGGAGATCGATCATGTCTGCAGATGTTTTGAAAGGCCTGCGCACAACACTCGATCAGACCGGAACGTGGCTCGGGCCATTGGGCCTGCGCCTGTTCCTGGCCTGGGAGTTTTTCGAATCCGGTTGGGAGAAATGGCAGGGCGACAACTGGTTTGCCCAAATCCAGGCCGCGTTCCCCTTCCCCTTCAACCACTTGCCGGCCAGTTGGAACTGGGAACTGTCGATGTGGGCCGAACTGCTCTGCGCCCTCGCCTTGCTGATGGGCCTGGGCACTCGCCTTTCGGCGCTGGTGTTGATGGTCGTCACGGTCGTCGCCACCGCCGCCGTGCATTGGCCGGCGGATTGGTCAACCTTGAGTGAACTGGCCCAGGGGTACGCCATCACCAACAAAGGCCACGGCAACTTCAAACTGCCGTTGATCTATCTGGTGGCGTTGTTGCCGCTGCTGTTGCAGGGGGCCGGGAAGTTGAGTGTCGATGCGCTGCTCACTCGGGGATACCGCCGATAACATCGCCTGATACATATCCCTGTGGGAGCGAGCCTGCTCGCGATGGCGGTGGACCAGTCACATCGAAGTTGGCTGGAATACCGCTATCGCGAGCAGGCTCGCTCCCACAAGGAGGTTCTGCGCTTAACCGCCGGATTGCGCTTGCACGCCGACCACCCCTTCCCTGTGCATCTGGCGCAACAACATCACCGCGTTGTCCATGAATTCGTTTGAATCCACCCCCGCCTCCCGCGCCAGCGCAAACAACTGGTCGCGCCCAGCCAACCCGGGAAACTGCTCGATACGCTGCAACAGCCGCCAGGCCAACGGACTGAGCTCGGAAAAGCGCACCGCAAACCCAGGCGTTCGCCGCACCAGCAGCAGCGTCGGTTGCGGCGGTGGCGTCGTGGGCTGGTAGCCCGGCGCCAAGCGATGCACCGGCCAGAGGTACGCCAGCGGCCAGGCCAAAGGTGAAACACGCAAAGGCTGATCGAGCAATGCTGCCTCGTCACTGGCCGGCAGCGACTCGGCTTGCGCTTGCAGCAGTGCCATTTCGACCCACTCGTAGTGAGCCAGCTCGGCCACGAACGCCGGCTCGTCAGGCGACTGCCGGGCCGCGAGATAGCCCACGAACTCCCCGGCAATGTCTGCGAACCGGGGGGCTACGCAACGATGCTCACGCAAGAAACGGCGTACGCAGGCCCGCCACGCCTCCTGCCCCAGCACGCTCACCAGTACCGGGAATGTGCCGCTGAGCAACGCACGCATGTTTTCGAAAATCAGGTCCCGATACACCTGCGCCCGAGCCACGTCCATGCCCGGCGGAATCGGGCAGTGATCAGGATCGCGCAGGTAGCGGGTCAACGCCTGTTGCTGTTGCTGCAGTGTCTGCATGATTTCAGCCATGGGCCACCGCCTGCCCCGGCTCGGCCTGATCCTGCAATCGGCGAATAGTCTGCAGTTCGGCGGCCAGCACGGCGTAGGGCGGGAAATTGAAGTCCCGCTCGAGCAAGGTCGGCTGGACGCCGAAACGCGCGTAGGCCTGAGCCAGCAAAGCCCAGACCAGCGGTTTGACCGGCGCGCCATGACTGTCGATTTTCAAGGTATCGGACTCGTCGTAGTGCCCGGCCACGTGCATGCCCACCACCCGTTCAGGCGCAAGGCCAGCCAGGAATGCCTGGGGATCGAAGCCATGATTGACCGAGTTGACGTAGACATTGTTGACGTCCAGCAGCAGGTCGCAATCGGCTTCGTGCAATACCGCGAGGGTGAATTCCAGCTCCGTCATGTCTTGTTGCGGGGCGGCGTAATAGGAAACGTTCTCCACGGCCAGGCGGCGCCCCAGTACGTCCTGGGCCTGCCGAATCCGTGCCGCTACGTGATGCACCGCCTCCTCGGTAAAGGGCAACGGCAGCAAGTCATACAAGTGCCCTTCATCGCCGCAGTAACTCAGATGCTCGCTGTACATCGGTACATTGAAGCGCTCCAGGAAGTCGCGCACCTGCGCCAGAAACGCCAGGTCCAGCGGCGCCGGTCCGCCCAAAGACAGCGACAGGCCATGACACGACAACGGATAGCGTTCGGCCAGCCCATGCAAAGCGGCGCCGTGAGCGCCGCCAATGCCGATCCAGTTCTCCGGGGCCACTTCGAGAAAGTCGAAATCCCCGGCGGGCGCCTTGCGCAGTTCATCGAGCAAGGCGCGGCGCAGACCCAGGCCTACTGAGGGTTTGGTAATTGAGGGGGTGACCTGTACGGCGGGGCCTTTCAGGCCTGAATGTTGAGGCATGGCACATCTCCTTGGGGTAAGAGATGGGAAGCCATGAAGGGCGATTGCCAATCAGTCTGTAAAAACCAAACCCTGTGGCCAGGGAGCGGCTCCCTGGCCACAGTTGTTCGCTCGACAGGGCATCACTGGCGCCTGCCCCGTCAGACTTCCCACCGGTGAAAGTCAGGACTCGATAGCCGCCCCGCACTTGCCCTCGCCGCATTTGCCTTCGGCGCTCTTGGCCTGGCCCGCCAGGTATTTCTCGGCCTCAGGCAACGAGATGCCGCCATCATGGTTGGCGTCGATCTTGTCGTATTCAGCCGCGCGCTCCGGCGCCGCCGCAATGAACTCCTCGCGTGAAACCTTGCCGTCGTGGTTGGTATCGGTCTTGGCGAATTTATCTTCGCCGCACTTGCCCTCAGCGGGTTTCTTCACCGTATCGGCCGCCGCCAGGGTGTAGCCCTGGGCCAGATCGTTCATGGTCAGGGCCGAGGCTGCGGTGGAAAGGCCAAGGCCGCCGACCAGGGCCAGACCGAGTGCAAGAGACGAACTGCTGGAGAAGTTGAGCATGGGGGTGTTCCTCGAAAGTTCAGATACGCCAGTCACCGGCACCGGGGATCGGTGTCGGCTGGCAGGCGTAGTTAACCGTCGATGTGTATCCGGGCTGTGTCGCCAGCCGAGGTGAAAACAAGCAAATGTATCCAGGCCGCCCTGCTACACACTGGGATACACGCCCATGCGCGCGTGGCCGGTCGATCCGAACGAGCGCGGCATCGTTATGCAGATCGCCAAACAGCTGCCGGGGAATCGCCAGGACAAGGAATGAGCCAGGCCTCTGCGACGACCGTTTTGCCTGAAGGCCAATAGCCAAGCGCCTCTACGCCGTGTCAACTGTCGGAACGGTTAAGTTAATTGAGCCGACAGCCGATACAGGGACGTGCGGGATATTTCGCGTTTAGCTGATGGCTTGTTTATGACTGAAGATGCTGGCAACGACTCCACCGTTTCGCCCCCAGGCCTGCCCAGCCAGAGCTTCACCCGTCGCACCTTCCCGGCCATCATGCTTTTGCTGTTCGTCATGTCAGCACTGGCTATCGCATTGTTGCTCAGCATTACCGGGGCCCAGGATAGGCGCGCCCGTGAACAGAGCCTGTTTTTCGCCCAGCGCGCCATCGACGGTATCCGCGCCGGCATCGGGCGGGACCTGAGTGACTATTCCAAGTGGAGCGACGCCTACCGGCATCTGCATGTCGAAATGGACAAAGACTGGGCCTATGACCAGGAAAACGTCGGCAGCAGCGTTTTCGGGCTCTACGGCTACCAGGCGGTGTTTGTCATTTCCCCGACCGGCAAAACCGTCTATTCGGTGATCAATGGCGATATGAGTGAGGTCGACGCCGACACGTGGCTGGCCGGTGACCTGCAAGGGCTGGCGAAGAAAGCCAGCGACCCGCAGAACCGCGATGAAGTCATCGTCGAGCTGCTGCATCACGACGGCGCACCTGCGTTCGTCGCCGCCTCGGCCATCACCGTCGGCACCGACGACAGCGTGCCCGAAATCCCGGGGCCGCCCAGTTTGCTGCTGTTCGTGAAAGTCCTTGATGCCGCCTCTTTGCAAAACCTGGCGCGAGACTTTGCCCTGCCAGATGCCCACATCACCCATGCGCCGGAGCAGATGGGCACGGCCCGGATATCCCTTGACGGCCAGACCGGCGAGGCTTTGGCGTGGCGTCCGGAGACCCCCGGCAACGACCTGCGCAAGGCCCTGCTGCCCTTGCTGGTCCTGGCGCTGCTGGTGTTGGCCATCCTCGCGCTGGCGGTGCTGCGCCATGCCCTGGTCATGCTTCGCGCCCAGGAACGTCAATACGCCAGCCTGTTGGCCCACCGCAAGGCACTGGAACGTAGCGAAGAACGTTTTCGGGATATTGCCGAAGTGTCCTCCGACTGGTTATGGGAAGTGGATTCGACCGGGACGCTGACCTACCTGTCGGAACGTTTTGAACAAGTGACCGGCTTCAACCCCACACAATGGCTGGGCAAGCCCCTGCATCGGTTGCTCCATCCCCACGGTGGCTCGATTTCGATTGCCCAATGGCTGCTCGGCGGGGCCAACAGCGATTCGTCGGCACCGTTGTTATGCGAGTACACCGCGCGCAATCAGCGTATCCGCACGTGCAAACTTTCGGTCCGCGCCATCGAAGCCGGCACCTTGGGCTTTCGGGGCACCGCCACCGACATTACCGAGGAGCTGCGGGCGCTGGCCCAGATCAAGCACCTCTCGCTGCACGACCCGCTGACCGGGCTGGCCAATCGAAACCGCTTGTTCGATTGCCTCAGCGAACACCTGGACCCGGCCGACGGGGCACCGCTGGCGGTGCTGAACCTGGACATGGACCGGTTCAAGCCGGTCAACGATTCCCTGGGGCATGCCGTAGGCGACAAAGTGCTGCGGGAAGTGGCCCATATCCTTCAGCAGAACGTGCGCAGTTCCGACCTGGTGGCCCGTCTGGGCGGTGATGAGTTTGTCATCGTCATGCCCGATCCCGGCAGTCCCCGGGACCTGGAACAACTCTGTGAGCGCCTGATCGATTGCATGCAGCGCCCCATGCACCTGGACGGCAACACCTTGTACCTGGGCGTGAGCATCGGTGTGGCCTGGTCGCAACCCGGTGACGAGCGCGCCACTGAATTGTTGCGTCACGCGGACATCGCTTTGTATGCAGCCAAGGCGGCGGGCCGCAACACCTGGCGGGTCTATGAGGAGGCCATGGGCAACATGGCCCGCGACCGTCGGCGCTATGAGCAGCAACTGCGCGACGCCATGCAACGCGAACAACTGGAGCTGCGTTACTTGCCTCGCTTCGATGTGTGTGCCGAACAACTGCACGGCTTCGAGGCCCAGACTTTCTGGCACCATCCCGAGAAAGGTGAACTGGGTGGAGCGGACTTCATCCCGATCGCCGAAGCGTCTGGCCAACTGGAAGAGCTGGGGACCTGGATGTTGATCAACGTCTGCGAAGAAGCAGTGACCTGGCCCACCGCTGTCAACGTTTCCGTCGCGGTTTCGCCCAAGTGGTTCAGCAGCAGCTTCTTGCTCAATCAGGTGCGAACGGCCCTTGAGACAAGTGGCCTGGTCCCCCAGCGCCTGACCCTGGAAGTGGCCGAAGGGGTTCTGCTGATCGACCACAAAGCGGTCGCCAGTACCCTTCATGCGCTCAAGGACCTGGGCGTGCGCATCAATATCGACAAGTTCGGCACCAGCATCGCCTCCCTTCGCGAGGTACTGAACCAACCGTTCGATGGCATACGCTTTGATCGCAACATCCTGTCACAGCTGGGCCTGGAACACGATCGCGAAGGCGTGCTGGCGATGATCCGACTCAGCCGCAGCGTGGGTCTCATGGTCACCGCCGAAGGCATCGAAAACGCCCGGCAATTCAGCCAATTGCGCAGCGTGGCCTGCGACCACGTACAAGGCCCCTACTTCGGCTCGGCCCTGGCCCGCTCGGAAATGGCCTCGTTCTTTACAACACCCCGGTGGTTATAGGGCATCGTTCTGGATGACTTGAAACCACTCTTTGCGCTCATCCAGCGTGTGCCGAATCAATTCGACAAGCATCTGCACTTGCGGCATGTCCAGGGCGTGACTGCCCACGGCCATCCATAACTGACGCTGCATCGGGTGCTCGAATACCCTCGGCAACGCGATCAGGCCACGGTCCAAGCCACTCATGTACTGAGGCAACAGACCGATGCAGGCGCTGCAACGAATCATTTCCAGCATCAACGCGTAGGATTGCACCTGCACCACGCCCGCGCGGCGTTGCTCCATCAGAGCGTTCCACGGCGCGAAGCTGTCCACCTGACCGTCTGGCTGCCATTGCACAAGCATGTAGTCGCTCAGGTCGTCCAGGCACTCGGGGCGGGTAGCCGGGCGTGAGTAGCGCTTGGCGATGTGTGGCACATAGTCCAGCCGTGCCAGTCGTTCGGGTGATTGTGTGGGGAAACTCGGCCCCGGTCCCAAGGCGTGCGAATCACTCAACCACAGCACCAGGTCGGCACTGATGGCTTGCAGCGCCAGCTCACTGTCCAGGGTGATAATCTGCAACCGCACACTGGCGTTGCGCCGCAGCAAAGAGATCAGGTCACGGCCCAGGATGTCGTGCAGAATCGACTCGGCCACGGCCAGGCGGACCCGTGGTTGATCATTGTGCGGCACTGAGCTTTCGTGGACCTGTGCAATCAATCGCGCCTGTAGCTGCCGGCCCTCGCGACTGAGGGTCAAGGCGCTGCCCTGGAAACTGAACAACGAGCGTTGCAGCGTCGCCTCCAGCTGCGCCAACTGCTTGCGCAGCCAGGTCGCTTTGACGTTCAGGCTGCGAGCCGCCTGCATGAAACAGCCGCAACGAGCACTGACCAAAAAACACTGCGCCACCTGAGGCGAAATGCCGGATGCCTGGACCAGCCAGGGCTCAGCGATGCGCGACGGTGAGCGATACTCGGTGACAGCCTGGCGTCCTGCGGGCTCGATGAATGACATAGGTGACTCCCTGTCGGTTGTACGGGATAAGCGTTGATGCACATTCCAGCCAAGCATAATTCCCGTGGCGAGGGAGCTTGCTCCCGCTGGGCTGCGCAGCAGCCCCAATGAGGTTGCCGCGGTCCTCCAGCGGGAATCTGGATATAGCTTTTTGGGGCCGCTTCGCAGCCCAGCGGGAGCAAGCTCCCTCGCCACAAAAGCTTGGTGCGGGCTTGGCTAGCGAGCCTCCTCCAGCACCTTGCTCAACTGCGCGCCATCAATGCTCAGGGTCGCGGTGTCAAGCATGCCGTCCAGGTAAGCCTTGGCAATCTGTTCCTGGCGCTGGGCACGCAAGGCCTGGGTCAGGCGCTCGCGTACTTCCTCCAGGGTTGCTTCCCGGGGCGGCTGTTGTTCAGTGAGTTTGATCACATGGAAGCCCGCCGCGCTCTGCACCGGGTCCGATACGGCGCCGAGCTTCAAACGCGCCACAGCCTCACGCACTGGCGGCACCAATTGCTGCAACGGTTGCAGGCCACTGTCGCCACCGCGCTCGGCACTGGTGCGATCCTGGGAAAACCGGGTCGCCAGGGCGGCGAACTCTGCGGGCGACGCCTGGGCTTTCTGGCTCAACTCGACGGCTCTGCGGCGCGTCGCCTCCATTGTTTGCGGCTCGGTCGCGGCCAGGAATATCTGGCTGACCCGGTACAGCGCCGGCACTGCCCAGTTGGCTTTCCCTGCCTCGTAAGCCTGCTGCAATTCCTCCTCACTGGGATACTCGGCCGGCACCTGACTAACCGACTGCAAGTAATCACGAAACACGATCTGCTCGGCCGCCGCCCGGGTCTGGCGTTCCACCTCCGGGCGCTGACGCCAGCCCTGGGCATCGGCCTGTTCCAGCACGGCTTTTTCCGCCAGCCGCGTACGGATCCAACCCTCCAGGACCGCTCGGTCACCGAGCATCTGCTGACGAACTTCCGGCGCCAGCGCTGACAGCAACACTTTGAGCTCTTGCGGGCTGACTTGCTGGTTGCCCAAGCGGGCCAGACTCGGCGAATCGGCCGAGGCAACGCTGACGGTCTGCACCGCCGCTACCGGATCGCTGCCCGGCCTCAGGCCAAGCACAACAGCCACGGCGACCAGGCCCAACGCGGCGGCGCTGATAACAAAAGTCGGTTTTTTCACGATGCGGTGGCCTCCTCCAACGGCGGCTCGGCGGGTTCAACCTGGGGCTGCATCCGTGCCGCGTTCTGGCTGTACTCGCGCAGATAAACGATGAACTCCTGCAACAGGCGATCCCACAACTCCAGGTTGCTGCGCAAGTGATCTGCGCTGACACCTGCGGCGACCACGACATCCATTTCCATCACCAGGAACTCGCCCTGCACCGACAACCTTGCAAAACGCCGCGAAGCGTTCCATAGCTCGGCCAGACCGGCCGGCAACTCACCCTGTACCCGCAAGGCGCAGCTGAAGGTGAAGTCCAGATACTGATCAGGCGCGGCCGACAGGTTGCCGAAGCGCACCGCATAACCAATGCCCTGGCTGGCGCTAAGCAGTTGCACGATGCCGTTCTGTTCCGTTTCGTTGACCCGGTACCCGGCGGCTTGCAACAGCTCGGTCAGGGACGTTGGGCTGACGTGTTCAATCAATGAAGTCATGGTCGACTCTTCCTTGCGCTATCAATGGGTGATCGAGGCCTGGGGCGCATCGAAACGGTTCTTGTAGAGGTCATCGCCAAAGCCCTGGGCCAGCTCTTCGAAACGCACCCGGGTCTTGGCGGCGAAGGGCTGGCGGATTTTCATGACGTCGGTGACGTCAATGGTTTCGTAGGCGTGGAGCAGCGTCTTGGCGACTTCGTACATCTGCTGATTCTTGACCGAACATTGCTGCACTTGTGTGTCACGCTCACTCAGTTGAGCTTCCAGACGAGCACGTTCGGCTTCCTTGCCACGGGCCAGGACCAGCAACTCGTCATAGGCTTTCTTGAACTTGCCGATCTGGTCATTGCTGGCCGCCACCTGGGCCTGGGCCTGGCTGCGCAGGCTCTGCTCGTGCCCGGCCAATTGCTCGTTCAGGGCCTGGGCCTTGCTCAACTGCGCGGTCAATTGCTTGATCTGCTCCTGGGCTTGCCGGGCCTGGTCTTGCGCCACCTGCCGGGCGGCGCTGGCCTGGGCCTGTTCACTCTGCAAGGTTTGCAACTGCGCGGTGGTGCTGCGCAATTGCGCCCGCAGGCGTTCTTCCATTCCTTCGCCGTGGGCCGTGCCGCTTAACAGCAGGCCCAGCACCAGCAACGCTACCGGACAATGGTTCATGGCTCGCCTTTTCATGAGGCCTCCCTGCGCTTAGAAGCGCGTGTTGATTTCAAGCTGCAAGACATCGATGTCATACGGCGCGCCGTACACCGCTTCGGAACTCAGCCAGCGACCGGTGGCGAAGACGTTGCTCGCCAGACCGTAGTTGCCGCCCAGGAAGTAACCTTTGGCATTGGTGCCACCCAGGTGAAACGACGAATCGTTGAAACCGTCCGGCAAGGCATCCGGCTGGATGTACTTGTAGCCGGCGAACAGGTTCCAGTCGCCCTGGCGCTTGAGTTCCAGTGAGTTGCCCAAGGTGAACTGGAGCATCCAGGCGTTGGCGCCGCTTTCCACCTCACCGTTTTCGTCCAGGTTGTTGACGAACTGCCCTTCGGAGCGCTTGCGCATCTCGCCTTCGTCGTAGCCCAGGTTATGCACGTAGTTGGCCTGGCTGCGCAGTTTCAGGTCTTGCGGCAGATCGGTGTCCCACTGCAGATTCAGGTCCAGCAGGTTGAACTCCGAGGCCAGACCGACATACTGCGGCTGTGGCGTGGTGGACGGGTTGAGAGGATTGGGCGTGATGTCCCGCAGCAGGAACACCGTGTTGCCCTTCTGCATGAACGCCACGCGCGAGCCATCGCTGTCGCAACCCGGGTCACCGGCCCACGGCTCGCACGGCGAGGAGCGCTGGCCTTCGATATCGTCGAAGCGGTAATAGGCCAGCGCGCCCTTGACGCGGTTGCTGTCGTTGATCGCCCAATTGGCCCCCAGCTGCGCCCCGTACAACCACTTGTTGTCGCTCTCCTCTTTGTCGGAACCGTTGCTGGTGCTGGTGTCGTTGGTGTACTCCACCGGGAACGCACCAACGGTGCCGAACAGGCCCCAGTCCTGATTGAGCTTGCGGTTGAAAATCGCCGCCACGCCGTCGAAGTTCAGGTCACCGGAATACAACAGGTCGGTGGCGTAAAACGGATTGGCGATTCGCCCGCCGGTCAGGGTCAAGTCGTCCGAGGGTTTCCAGGTCAGGTAACCCTGGTCGAGCCAGATGTCCTTCTTGCCGAAACCGCCTCCCAGGGTCTGGGTGGTGGACACCGGGTTGTTGTCCGAGCCGGTGCCGATGCGAATGCCGGCGGTCCATTGCGGAGCGATCACCGCCTTCATGCCCAGACGTGCGCGCAGGCGGAACAGGTTTTCCCGGTCTTCGCGCGTATTGAGCAACGGCGGCAGACTGGAGCTGCTGTTAGGGTTGACGTCGTACGGTCCTCGGTCATTGAGCCGGGCGAAGTCGACGATTTCGTTGCTGTTGGTACCCGAGTAGTAGCGCGACTCATCGCGCAGACGAATGTCGCCATCAAAACTGATCCGCGAGACCCAATCCGGAAAGGTGTTGGGCTGGGCCCAGTTTTCCTGCTTGGCGGTGGCCATCACTTCAGCCTTGACCTGATCGCGGATCTGCTCGCGCACGATGTTTGGCACGTATTGCACCCGCACATCCCCCGGTGCGCCAGCCGGCGTTGCGACGACCGCCGTGGCCGCCTGACGGGCCTGCACGGCTTCCCGTTCGGCCTGGGCGATCAGGCCATCGGCCTGGTCCTGCTTCAACACGCCCTGCTGTACCAGCAGGCGGATCAGATTGATCGTGGCGTTTTCCGACGGCGCCGGGGCGGCCGCCGCGTGCCCGGCCAGGCTCAATACAACCAGGCCGATTGCCCAAGACAATCGATTCACATTGGAAATCATCTGCACACAACTCCTGTTGGCAAACTTTCAAATATTCGGTTAACCCGGACGCCGTCCCTGCAAGGACAGGCGCACGGGCAAAGTCAGGGAGGCCGGTGGCCGTTCACTCAGAGGGGGAGCGGTGCGCAAGGCGGTGATGACTTGTTCATCCACTTGCCCGTTGCCGCTGGACTTGACCAGCTCGACCCGGGTGATCTCGCCCACGGCGCTCAGCCAGACGTCGGCCTGCAGTGAGAAGGCCAGGCTGCGCAGCTCGGGGTTTTCCCGAAGCAGGCGCTGGAAGGTGAACGCCAGGAACTGGCTGTAGGTGCCGTTACCCAGCCGTCCACCTCCAGCCCCGGCCATGCCACCGCCCTTGCCCGCACCGATGTTGAACGCGTCGTTGCCGGCCTGGGCATCACCGTCCATTTGCATGGGGTTCTCCAGGTCATCCACCGGTGACGGCGGCGCTTCTTCTTCGGGCTTGATCTCCTCGGGTTCCGGGGTCGGTTCTGGCTCGACCACTTTCTCCTCGACCTGGGGCTCCGGTTCCTTGGGTTTTTCCGGCGGCGGCGGGGGCGGCGGCGGCAGCGGAATAATGGTTGGCACCTTCGGCGCTTCACGGCGCACGCCACTCATGTCGTTGGCCCATTGCCACAGCAACCAGGCCGCCACGCCACCCAGCACCAGGGCGGCGGCCCACTTGAGCAGGCGCAGCGGCGCGTTCTTCACCGGGGGCGGGTTGATGGGAAGTTTGGCGGTCATGGTCAGCCCTGGCTCGGTTTGCCGGTCACGAGACCGACCTGTGACAGTTCCAGGCGCCGCAACAGATCCAGCACTTCGATGACTTTCTGGTACTGCACCGTGGCGTCGCCGCGCACGATCACCGGAAAATCCGGGCTCTGGGCTTTTTCGATACGCAGACGCTCCTCCAGCTCGCCCAGAGTCACCGGGTAGGCATCAAGGAACACCTGCCCGCCGTCATTCACCGAAATGGCCTTGGTCTTGGCTTCGGACAGCGACACCGAGGCGCTGGCCTTGGGCAGGTTGATCTGAATACCCGACACCTGCGCCGTAGCGGTGAGGATGAACATCACCAACACCACCATGAGCACGTCCACCAACGGCGTGATGTTGATGCTGTCCACTGCGGCGTCATCGTCGTCATCGTGTGAAGCGTTTACGCTAGCCATGACTGCGCTCCTCAGGCCGGTACGGGCGATTGAACGTGATGGTCACGGCGATGCGCCGCTTCACCGGACTGACCTTCGCCGTGCATCTCCGCCAGGCGCGTGATGAACTCGTCGACGAACACCCGCATGTCGGCGCTGACTTCCTTGTTGCGGGTGATCAGCCGGTTGTAGCCAAACAGCGCAGGGATCGCGACGAACAAGCCCATGGCAGTGGCGAGCAAGGCTGCGGCCATGCCCGGGGCAATGGCGTTGATGTTCACGTCACCGGCCATGGCCGTGCCGAGGAACACCACCATGATCCCCAGCACCGTGCCGAGCAGGCCGATGTACGGCCCGCCGGCGATGGCGTTGGACAAGGTCGAGAGTTTCGAGCTCAGTTGCTGGTTTTCCCGGGTGCGCACACCGTCCATGGAGCAGCGGATCGCTTCGATGGTGGCGGCCGACACCGACGAGGTATCGGCGCCCTGCTCGCGACGGGTGCGGATCTCCTTGACCGCCACCAGGTACAACCGCCACAGGGACGAATGTTGCAGGCGCTGGGCGAGGTCCTGATCGTCGGCGAACATTTCCAGGCGCGTGCCGATCGTGGCGAACTGCTCACGGAAGGCTTCGTTGGCGGCACTGAGGCGGCTGACCATGCGGTTCTTGCGGATCATGATGACCCACGACTGGAACATCATCAGCACCAGCACCGCGATGATCACCCAGGCGTCCAGCGGCACAGCGTTGAGCAGGAAACCCAGGCTGCCGAAACCGAAACCGGACTGCTCTTCATCGACACCATAGGCCACCAGTTTCGATTCAGCGCCCTGGGCATTGGCATCAGCCAACAGCAGCGGCGCCGCACGGGCGACCTTGGACAGCCGCACCTCGTCCATGGCCCCGCTGAACGGCACGAAAGCCCCGGTGGGAAGATCAGTTGAAGGGTCGGAGGCAAGCCCCGTAGAAAGATCGGCCCCCAGGGCCATCGGCGAATTGAACGCCGGCATCGCCACCGCCAGGCTCGCGGTTTCACGACCGTTGACGTACAGCACGACCCGGTCGCCCGAGGCGGTCAACGCCAGGTGTTGCCATTGGCCGGGGTTCAACGGTTGAGTCGAGACGGCACGCTGACCGTCAATGTCCAGGAATGGCACACCCTGGTTCACCCCCACCAACAGGCTGGCGGCGGCCTCACGGCGGGCCAGGATCACCTGCTCACCGCTGGCCTGATCCTGGCGCAGCCAGGCGCTGAATGTGAACGCCGCGCCGGCGCTGTGCTGCAATGAAGGGCTGGCCGGCAACAGCAGCGGCTGACCGTTGAATTGCAAGGCACGACCGATCACGCCATCGATGCTGGTTCCAGCGGCACCCTGGGCATTGTTGCCATACGCCGTGGCATCCCGGGGCGGTACACCGGTGGTGCCATCGAAGTGGTAAAGAGCGGTGTAATCCGGGTCGAAGGTCAATTGGCCGCTGCCGGTGGCCGGCGCCTTCTGGTTGCCGTAGTACATCCACAGATCCTGACGCTGGCCACCCTCCACGTTCGGTACATCGACCCAGATCAAGGCCATCCCCATCAACGGGTCGAAGCTTTCGATCTGGTGATTGAGCACGGTCTTGTCATCGGCACTGACAAAACGCAGGTCCGAGCCATCATCCTTGACACCGTCGAAGGTGAAGTTGCCGGTGTGCAGGCGTACCAGCAATGCGGTGCGGCCCAGGGCCTGGCTGATCGCCGCGCCTTGGGGCGTGGTGTCCACGGAAATCTGTTTGCGGTAGTGCCAGTCGTCCTGCCACCAAGCGTTGGCCGTGGCTGGAAGCACCAACCCCAGGCAGATAAACAGGGATAACAATAAGCGTTGCATGGACATGACTCCTAGGTTCAAAACGTCGCTTGCAGGTTGAAATGCAGGCGCGATTCCTGTTTCGAGGTGTTCGGCCCTTCGAGCAGCGGGTAGCCCCAATCGAGGCTGCCGGACAGCCATTTGCTCAGGCTCGCGCGAGTGCCGAGGCCGACACTGGCCAGGCTGTAATCCGCGTCCTGATCGGGCAGTTCGTCGCGCAAGTACAACTGCGCGCCTTCGGCGAAGGCGTAGAACCGCCACTCCTGGACATAACTGCCGAGGAACTTGGCAATGGAAGGTGTACGCAACTCCTGGGACAGCAGGTAGCCGTCATCCCCGGTACGCTCGGCGGCCAGATAACCGCGAACCGATGTCGCGCCACCGGCAGAGAATTGTTCGTTGGAAACCAGCGGCCCGGACGCCAGCTGGAACGCGGCTTTGGACGCGGTCTGCCAGTCGTTGGCGAAGGTGAAGGTGTAATTGCCGTCACCCTTGAGCACGGCAAAACTGGGGCTGGCGCGGTAGCGCTTGTAGTCGAAGTCTTCGTCGGAACTGCCATAGCCCAACAGGCTGCGGGTGCCCGCCACCAGGCTCAGGCCAAGGCCCAACTGGCTGTTTTCGGTGTAGCGAAAGCCGTTGTAGGCGAAGGTGAACGGCGCGTACTTGAGCGGTACTTTGTCGCTGGCGCCGCCCAGATTCAGCTCTTCCTCAAAGTCTTTGAAATCCACGCCAATGGAAAACGTATTGGCCCAGGCGGCGCTGGACGCCAAGGTGTAGATCGCCGAGACACCGTACGAATGGCCCCTGCCCAAGACGTTGCTGCCGCCGATGGTCGCCACGTTGCTGTCGGACTGGTAACCGGAGAACTGCACACTCCAGTGCTCGTCCAGCGGTGCGGTATAGGAGCCCGACCAGACCTTGGCGTTTTCGGTGTCCTGGGGCGCGGTGAAGAAGGTCAGCGAGAGGCTGTGACCCAATTGCCAAAGGTTGTTGTAGCCCAGGCTGGCGACTGTGCGCAGCTTCTCGGTGTCGGCGCTGTAATCGTTATTGAGCCCCAGGCTGGCTTGCCACGGGTTCTGATCCTCGACCTGCAAGTCCACATCCATGGTGCCGGGCCGCTGGCCCTCGCGCACCAACGGCATGACCTGGCGCCCCGGGGTCTTGTTCAACTGCGCCAACTCGGTCTGGACCTGGGCGAAATCGGGCACCTCGCCTTCCTTGAGCGCGGGCACGTCCTCGCGGATCTCCACGGGCGAATAATGCTTGGCACCCACCACGCGGACTCGGCCGACTTTGGTCTCGCTGACCTGCAGGTAGACGATGCCGTCTTCGACTTTCTGCTCCGGCAACTCGACGAACACCGATTGATAACCGCGCGCCTGATAGGCCTTCTGCAGCGCCTCCCGGGCACCTTCGATATCGCTCAAGGCCTTTTGCGGGCCGAGGAACGGGTACACCGCCTCCTCGATGGCCCGGGCATCGAGCACGGTGTTGCCACGCACGAAATACTCGTTCACGTCCACCAGGCGAGCCGGGGCCGATTCGACTGCCTGCTGCGCTTGCGCGGCGAACGCCGACGGCCCCCCGACCGTCAACACCAACCAGCCCCACAGCGCTGGCCGCGATTTGAAGAAATGCTCCACACCACCCCCTGAATTCAAAGTACCGCTCAATTGCTTGCAGTCGATGTCGTGGCGTGCCGCGCCAGCCAGGTGTGCAGCAGCGCGAAATTCAAGGAGAACTCCGGCATTTGCAGCAAGGCACCGCAGAACACTTCACCGATTATTTTCTGGATGAGCCTCACCGCCCGCGCATCGCCCAGCAGCGTGGCGAGGTCTTTGCTCAAAACGTCGAAGCGCCAGACCTTCTGGTTCAGGTCCAGGCCGACGAACCAACGGAACAGCAGGTTGTAATTGAGTTGTTCGTAGAGTTGCTGCTCGCTGGGCACCGAATAGAGCAGTTGCAGTAAAAGGATGTGCATGACGGTCTGCGGTGCGATCAGCATCTCAGCGCTTGCGGTGAGGCCTTGCAGCACGTCGCGGTGGTCGTCCAGCAGGTCGTCGATTTGCGGACGCAGCAACACCAGTGAATGGCCTTGCGGGATGTAGCTGGACACTTCCTTGAGTGCGCCCTGCCAGTCATCCTGGGAAACGATCCAGACCCACGGTGCGCCGTAGCGATACACCGAGACCGGCTGCTTGCGCGCCGCCTCGACGATCTTCGACAACCGCTGGTCAAGCTCCTGCATGCCCACTTTCGAATAACGTTCCATAGTTCCCATCGCCTCACTCCCGGCTGCCTGCCCCGGTTCCAAACGACCTTGCAGGTCCCCTCGAACACGTCACACAGGCTTGACGGGAATGGCGATGTGCTACCGAACTTTTGTCATGAAAGCTTCATTTGGATGGACGTCGATGGGAACTTGAGCGCGGCTCCCGTGGCGAGGGAGCTTGCTCCCGCTGGGCTGCGCAGCGGCCCCAAAAAGGCTGCTGGGGAGTATCTGACACACCGCGGTGATTGGCTTGGGGCTGCTGCGCAGCCCAGCGGGAGCAAGCTCCCTCGCCACAGGTACTGGGTGTCCAGCAACCCTGTGGGAGCGAGCCTGCTCGCGATGCCGGCGACTCGGTGCCAGCCGATCGCTACAAACTCAACCGCCCCCGCTCCTCCTCGGTCAAGCGCTGCCGGGTCTGTTCATCCAGGGGGCCGGCTCCCAGCACTTGCACCGGGCTGGCCGGGTCGTAGGCCCGTGGCGTGTCGCGACTGGCACCGTCGCGGGACGGGGCCAGTTGCTCGGAGCCGAAGCTCACCACCTGCACGGTGAACACCGACGCCTGGTTTTGTCGCGCCGCGTTCTGCTGCTGGCGCGCCACGTCTTCCGCCGCTTGTGTCGCCGAGGACGCCGCCGAACTGGCCGAGGTGATGGCCCCGGTGTTCACCGTGGCCGCCAGTGGCACACCGGAGGATTTGCCCTGGGTCTGGATGTTGGCCGCGTTCACCACGGTCAACGCCGCGATGTTGACGTTGCCCGACACCCGGATCCCCGCCTCGCCCGCATCGATGGTGCCCAAGGGCGCGATCAGGTCGATGTCGCCCGGCGCCACTTCGGCAATCGGGTTGAGCGTGGCGATACCGGCGCCGGTGCTCGGCACCGACGGCGACAGGGTCACGTTGCCCCAGCTGTCATACAAGCGCTTGGGCGGCGTGTAGACCACGGTGGTCTTCGAACCGCGACCGGCGTTGATATCGCCCTGGGCCGACCAGCCGAGAATCGAACCGCCAAAGGTGGTCATGATCCGGCTCTGCCCTAGTAGAATGCTGTTCTGCGCATACAACTGGATATCGCCCTCACCCTGGGTAATGACCCCGGCGGTGGACGGTGGTGCGTTGCCTTCGATGCCGAACGTTTGCCCGCCGCCCGGCGTGAGCATCTGGATGCCACCGCCGAAATCGGTGTGCACACCCGCCCCGCCGAACATCGTGATATCGCCCTTGTAGGTGATCGCGTTACCCGCCACATCCTTGCTTGGGAACAACAAGTCGATAGCCTCCCGCCCGCGCAGGTAGCTGCCCTGGCGCACGCCGCCCACTTCGTTGTACTCACGACCACCGGCCTTGAGCTCGGCGAAGTACACGTCGCGGGCAAACACCCGCTGCTGCTCGGCCGGTAGCGCCGCGAAGTAGCTGCGGGCCTGCTCGGTGTCGCCGCTGAAGCCAAAGCGTTCCTTGAGCCAATCCACCAGTTCCGCCTCGTAGGTCTTGGCGACTTTACCGTCCTGGTTCGCCAGGGGCACACCGGTCAGGGCCTGGTTGGCCGGGTCCAGGTACGCCTTGACGAAGCGCTGGTAATCCGCGCCGTTGAGTCCCGCGCCGGCTTGCAGCACCAGGCTTGCGCCGGGGCGCGAATCCCCCGGCACCACAGCGCCGATACTGTTGATGCTGACCTTGTCGTCCATCAGCAGATTGCGCCCGGCGGTGATCTCCAGCAGGCCGGGACCGGCGACGTTGAAGTTGCTGTAAAGGATGTCGCGCCCGGCCGAGACGATGGAGATGTCGGTGGAGTTGTTGTGGATGAAGAGGTTGCCGGTGCTGGTGTAGTTCCCTAAGTAGAAGTCGCTGGTCAGCGAGCCGCCCAGCGGTATACCGCTGCTTACAATGTCTCGTCCGGCCTTCATCCAAACGGCCCCCATACCTTCGAAGGAAATCTGTCCGAATCGGCCATCGTTCTCAGAGGTGTACCTCATCGCTCGTCCACTCGCGACTGCCAGCAAATCGCCTGTGAGCGCATAAAAGCGAGCAGGATCCGTGTTGCCGGCCCACTCGTTGGAGGCGCTGCTGGTATCGAAGGTAATCAACGGTAAAGTATCCGCGCTGGGAGGCACACGATTGGCATCAGCGGAGAGATTGCTGACCACTACACTGCCATTTACGAGCCCGGCAAAGGCTGGGCGCAACGGTGTCGCCAGGGCCGCAGACGATGCACCGGAACGACTGACCGACATATCGCCACCGTAGATGGAATCGCCGGCCATGAATTGCAACTCACTGTTGATGCCAGGAGCGAGCAGCAGGGCTGGACGATCGTTGCCGTTGTAGCCGGTTCCATCCCATACCGAGGATTGGCCATAATAAAGACTGCCATTGGCCGCCACAGCCCTCAGGATCGACGGGTAGACCACGGCTAAATCCGTGGCCGTCGCGCTAACGAAAGGCGTCAGGTTACCTCCCGACGACCACAAGTCGATCGCCGTGTTGGCGGTCCACAACGTAAACCAGCTGACACCCGATCCGTTGGTCGCACCACTTTTGAAGGGCGAAACGCTCATCATCGGCGCCCGGCCCGGGTCTGCTACGTCCATCACTACCAAGTCGCCCGAAGTGCTCAGATTGAACGTGGCATCGCCCGGCATCAGGGTCAGCCCGCCTGTTGGCAAGCTTCGCGTAGCTCTGAAAGAGTCATAAGCGCGTGTTTCTCCGGGAGACTGTACCGAAGCAACGTTGCCATAGCGCAGGTCGATTCGACCGATGGCACCGCTATCGATCTGCGCATGCCCCCGCAGGTTGATGACCGCGCCATTGAGATGCCCGTTCACGAACAGGCTCTCGGGATTCAAAGCACCACCCACACGCAGATCAAGATCACCACCACCGGTCAATTGCAGACTGCCATCAGCGCCCACACGCCCGGTGCTGCCCACGGCAAGAACCAGTCCTTGGCTGCGGCTGTTGCTGATCGGCACAAGACCACTCCCTGCCATTTGATCGAGCACCCCCGCATCGCCGGCCACCTGAACATTCAGGTTACCGCCGCCTAGAGTACCGAACCCCGTAAACCCGACCATCAAATCAGCCTTGCCGTCCTTCGCGGCGGTGTAACTGCCAAAATTGATCCACCAAGCGGTGGGTTGTGCCTGCGTGCCGGTTGCGACTGAGCCATTGCCCTGACGCCACAGCCAATTGCCGACGTTGACCGTATCGTAACCAACGTCTCCCCCATTGGGCCGCCCCCTATCCGTACTCGATACGTCCAGGCTATTACCGGTCAGATTGCCGCCAACCTTCAAGCTCAGGTTGCCGCCAAAGTCCGGGTACCAGGCACGATAAAGACTGTTGCTACCACCATCCACGAACTGCTCGTTTTCACCTAGTGCATCATTGAGCACCTTGCCCGCCGCCCCCAGCGCCTTGGGCTGATTGTACGGGTCGTTGGCATAAGTCTCGCTGGCTGAACTGCCGGCGGTGTAGACGCCGTACAGAGAATCCATTTTCAGATCGCCCGCCGACAGCAGCTCAAGGTCTGCCGCTCCGGTGCGGATCACACTCCAACGTTGGCTGCCTGCCTTGTATTCCGTTTGCCCAACAGCGGTGCAAAACGACGGGGTGTCGTCACACATTCCAGGATAGGCAAGGTTTTCGAAATCAATCGGTTGACCCACGAGGTCTGGAACCCCGAAGTTTTCCGCCCCTTCCTCCGTCCAGACAAAGCCGCTACTGGCCTTGCAAAACGACGGGGTATCCTCACACATCCCTGGATAGGCAACGTTCTCAAAATCAATGAATTTACCTGCCAGGCTCGGATCTCCGAAATTTTCCGCCCCCTCTTCGGTCCACACCAGCCCCCCCGCCCCGGCCTTGCCAAACATGCCGTAGTGACTATCAGCCAAATGAAGATCTCCACCCGCCAACACAGGCTGCACAACCCGGCTGTCCGCCGCCTGCGTATCGGCGCCGGCCACCAGGCGCAACGACCAGGACTGCGAACCCTCGGCCAGCATCGGCGCAATGGCCCAGTTGCTCCCCGCCACTTCCGGACGCAACTGCACCGACTCGACACCGGCCGGCAACTTGATGTCGGTACCTGAAGGAATTTTCGAACCCACACTCAGCGCCAGGGCCCCGCTGAGACGCAGCACATTGGTCAAGCCGTTGCTCGCGCCCGCAATGCCTGGCAAGGCAACGCCTTTTGGCCAGATCAGGCTGCGTATTGTTGCGCCGCTGCCCAGCAGGCTGCCTACCCCCAGCACCGTGCCCGTCTCCAGGGTCTGGGTCGAAGCCAACAAAGTGCCAGCGGCGAACAACAGATTACCCGAGGCGTCATGCACCGCCGCAGCCAGCACCGTGCCCGCCGGCAGCACCAGTGGCTGATCAAGCGTCGCCGCCACCGGCAGGCGTGTTCCCGCCGCCAGGGTCGCGCCCTTAAGGGGTACGTCGAAGTTGAGCACCGAGCCCGCTGGAAACGCCGTGCCATCCGCCAGGGTCACACCGGTACCGGGCACGACAATATCACCCGCCGCGAAATCAATGCCCGGCAACAGCACCCAGCCCTTGTCGTCGTTGGTCGCGGGCGGTTGGGCGAATCCGTCGGTGATGCTGCCATAGATGTTCAGGTCACCCCCGGCGCGCAGCGTCAGCGCACCCGACTCACCGGAGCCGTACACGGCGGTTTTACGAGTATGCGGATTCACACTGGCGTAGCGATAACCGGACAGGTCCAGGTCACCCCGCACCACCAGATCACCGTCGGCCGTCGCGCTGACGATCTCCACACCGGGCCGCAGGTGGAACGCATCGGCATATCGAGCATTGTTCAGACCGGCGAGTTTACGTTGCATCAAATCGCCGTTGGCCAGCGCCGCGTTGATGAAGGCAATACTGTCCTGGTGCTTGCCATCCAGGTACGCCTGGTCGATGACCTGATAAGGGCGTCCGCTGGCTGCCGGATCGCTGCCGTAGGCTGCGTCGTTGTACTGCCACATACCGTTGACCGCGATGGACCGGGCGCCCTGGATATCCAGGCTACCGCGTGCATCGATGGCAATGTCGCCCTGGGTCGGAATCGAGCCGGCACGCCGTGCATTGAGTTCCAGCGTGCCACGGGCACGACCATCGTGCTGCCCGGCAGGCGCTGCGGTGCCATGACGCAGATCGATGCGTGCACCGTCGGCCAGGGTCAGCACGCCGTTGCGGGAAGTCAGGTCAACGATGGCACGGTTCGGCGAATCGATGATCTTGCCGTAGCTGTCCACCCGCAGACGATTACCGTGGGCGTCAAGCACCGCGTTGCGGCCCAGGGTCAGGGAGCGCCCGGCCGCGAGCCGGATGCTGCCGACCCGCTCGCCGCTGGCGTCGACCTTGCCGTTGACCAGCAGGCTGCCATTGTCCAGGGACACGTCAATGGATGAGGCCTTGAGTTCGTTGCCGATCACCAGGTCGCCCTGCTTGAGCTGGAAGCTGCGGGAACCGAACAGCTGTCCGTCATTCAACCGTTGGTTCAAGGCCGCGAACTGCTCGCTGAGGTTACCGTTGCCGCCCAGGCGCTGGGCCTGGATCTCCACGCCACCGGCCAGGTACGGCATGGCTGTGCCGCCGGCGTCATATTCGCCGGTGCTGCTGCCGAGAATCCGCCCTTGCAAATCGACCACACCGGCCGCGCCGTCCAGGGCCACCGCACTGAGCCGGCCAGCCTGGTTGTTGCGCGCCGAAAGGTCGATGCTGGAACCAGCAGCCTGGCGGATGTTGCCGCTCTGGCTTTGCAGGATCACCTCGCCACCGGCGCTGTAGCGTGTCACATCGTTGAAGGTGACGGTGCGGCCCGCCACGTCGATCAGTGCCCCATCGGCCAGGGTCAGGTCATCCGTCGCGCTCAGGGTCAGCTTGCCGCTGGGCAGCATCACCGCGCTGGCAAGGTTCAGGCTCGCGCCTTTGATGGACAACTCGCCCCCAAGCTCGGAGACATTGCCCGGCTTGGCGCTTGTGCCCGCTACGTTGACCGCGCCGCCTGCGGTGATGCGGTTGACCGAGCCGGCTTCACCGGTCAGCAACGGGGTGAGGATATTCAGGTTGCCGCCGCTGTAGGCGTAGCCCGTTTTCGCGTCATAGGCCCCCTGGCGTTGATACACCGCCAGGCTGCCTTTGTGGTTGGCGGTCAGGCGTTCGCTGGCGCTAAGGTTGACGTTGGCGAAGCCCAGTGCAAGACGGTCCAGGGTAGTGATCGAGCTCGGTTGGGCGAAATCGCCATAGCCGAATTCGATGCGCTGGGCCTGGATGTCCAGGCGACCGGCACCGGTGCCGGCCCCGCCGGCAATCACCGAACCCGGCGCGCCAACGGCGCCGTTCCAGATCAGGTTGGCGGTGCGAATGGTCGCCACGTCGTTGACGCTGCCTGCGCCATAAATGGCCGGCGTGCTGAGCATCAGGTTGGCCAACCGCGACTTGCCCGTCGCCGGGTCATAGGTGTCGAGACTGACAGTGCCGTAGAAATTCAACGCCTCACGCGCCGACAGTTCCAGGGTTTCCAGGGCCGGGGCGCCGTATTCGGTGTCCCCGCGCAACAGGCGATCGAGTACCGTCTGGCTCAGGGTCAGACCGGCCGGCAAGACCTGACGCGCCGCTGCGTCGCTCAATGCCGGGGCGGTGCCGACGTTGATATTGCTCAGGGCCAGGGTCAGGTGACGGGTGCCGTAGCGCACCTTGTCGTCCAATTCCAGGCTCCCTCCGGTGGCGGCGACGATGCCGCCCTCGGAATGAATTCGGGTGACGCCGCTGCATGGCGTCAGGCTGCAGCCGCCGATGTTGATGGAGCCGCTGCTGCCCGATGAGGGTGCCAACACGTTGAGCAAGCCGTTAGAGGCGGCCAGCAAGTTCTGACCACTCACATTGAGGTCATAGATAAAACCGTCATGGGCATCGTAGGCAGCCGCGCCACGACCAATGGTATTGATGGCGGCGCCTTGTTCCATCGACACCTCGCTGCCGGCCAGCAGGAAAACCTCCGGTGCCGCCAACGTAGCGCCTTCACGCAAGATCACTCTGGACGAGGTTCTACCTCCACTGCTCGAGGGCGTGATGTAGTTTCCGCTCTGACCATAGAGCGTCAAGAACTGCCCGCCAATAACCTGACGCGATGCATTCAAGGCATTCAGGCTTTCGGCATTGAGGGTCACGCCCTCGAAGCCGGCCGTGGCCCCGCGCCCATCGGCAACGACCTCCAACGCCCCATTACCTCCAACCACCGTGACGGTACCGCCGTAGCCACCTTTCTGAGGCGCGAACTTGCCGATGCCTTTAAAGGAGAACGCCTGATCTCCCGCTCCTGGCGCGAGTTTCAACTTCAAAGTCTTGGCGTCCACCGGCAACAGGGCTCGTGGCACGCCCAGGCGTGCGGCATCGGCTACAGCGAACTGGGCGTAGCTGGTTTCGTTGTACTGCGAATAGCGACGCAGCACATCGCCCGAAGTCAGGATGACCTGGCTGGACAGACTGTTGCGCTGCCCGGTATTGACCACCGACAGCACCCCGGCGGTGGCCCAGGAGCCGTTGCGCATCTGCAACGCACCCGCCGTGGAACCCTGACCCGCCAGACCGTTGACCTCGACCCGGAACGCCCCCGGCAGCAAGGCATAGGTGGACGGCATCAGCGTATAGGTACCGGCGGCCAGCCCCGGTACACCGGCGCCAATGGTGATTTGTTGTCCGATCCTGGGGTCCACTGCGCCGCCCTCGGGCGCCTCTGGTGCGTATGCACTCTGGTTGCCCGGCACAATGGCGTAGACCGGGTTGCTGGACAGGCCCGGTAAAGTAAAGCCGCCGTTGGCACCGATTTGCACCAGCGGGTTGAAGCGCGCGTCGGTGGAGCCGCCACGGCCGGAAATGAAACCGGCACCCAGCAGATCACCGCCACCCGAAAGATCGAGTACCGAGCCTTCCTGGGCCGCAACAGACTTTCCGCCCAGAATCACACCAATATTCAGATCCCCGTTGCCATAGGAGATGGCCCCTTGCCCCAGAAGCACCACCTTCTTGCCCGCGTACTCATAACTCTGACCATCGACGGTACCGCCGTAAGGCATAACCAGACCGAGGCCACTGACTGAAGTGAGGCTGTTCGGCAGCAAGTCCACTTGGCTAGTGATGCTAGTGCCGTCGTTGGTGCCGACCTCAATCAACCCCAGCGGGGCCCGAACCACCCCCCCCTGCTCGATATTCGCACTGCCCAGTTGTAAGTGACCGAATGCCGAATAAGGTACCTGAGGCGTCACCTGGGTAGTCCGCCCGATGACCAAGCTGCGCGCCGGGTCGTAGGCAGAGGTGCCACTCAAGCTATACCCCGCCAATACCCGAGCCCCAACCCCGGTCGCCGGATACAGTTGCGCCGCTTGCAGGATCATGTCCGAAGGAGTCATTAATTGCGTGCTAAAGCCCGTAGGCAATCCTTCGCTGGAGAATCCCGCCAGGAAGCGCAAATCACCACGGCTGCTTAACTGGACCAGGTCGAACCCGGCGCGCTCCAACTCGACCGTGGTGCCATTGGCCTGTCTCAGCGTGCCTTTGCTGCTGAATCTCACATTGCCCTGTACATCCAACAAGTCGGCGTTGACGGAAAGCACCGCCTTGTTCGCAAGTGGCGATACGTCGCCTTCGATCAGCGGTCGGGTATAGGAATCCATATTCGGTAGACTGGCCGCCGGCCCCGCCAGCAGCAAATGAGCTGCATTAAGTTGAACACGGGTGTCGGCTGGCGCGGCTGTGCTCAACCCGAAGCTACGCGCATATAGGCTCAGGCTTTGGCCGAGGGACAACGACACGTCGCCACGGATACTAATAATGCCGTTACTCAGCAGAGACAGGCTGTCGAAGCCGCCCGCCTGGACCTGGTCCACACCCAAACGCCCATGACCATAGATCAACGAATCCGCCGAGGCCTTGGCGGTGTCGCTTAGCGGGCTCGCCTGGGCGGTTTGTCCCAGCACCAGTTCACGCACCTGCAAGACCCGGTCATTGACCGCGCTTTTCAGGTAATACGGTGTCTCCAGCGCCACCGACAAACTGCCCCCTGCGGCCCCCGTGCCACCGGAACGGGCGCTGAATTCGCCGTCCAGGTACAGACCATTGGCCGACGCCAGGGAAATACTGCCACCGTTGCTCGTCACCGATGTGCGTCCCTGGCCAGGAACATCCAGCATTGCCTGGCTGCCATCCGCTTGCAGGCGTGCCCCCTCGCGCATCACCACGAACAATTCCGGCGCCGAAGCCGATCCTTTCGCGACATCAATCTGACCACCAATGACAATCTCGCCGCCGTCATGCACCAGGCCATAGGTCTGGCCGCGCATGTCTTGGGCAGTCACGGCCTGACTGGAGACATCGATCAATGCTTGCTCGCCTAACCAGATGGAGCGTCCATGGCCTTGGGCATTGACCGGGTTGCGAACTGGGTTGCTGACGCTCAGTTCGGTGAGACTGACTCGTCCGCCCCAGGCGTTGAGGGTGCCGTTGACGGTCAGTTGACCGATGCTGCGCAAGTCGATGCCTTGTCCCGGATCGACGCTGATCACGCTTCCACGCCCGATGTTCAATACCGTGCTGGCCATGTCTGCCGCGCTGGAGTTCGCGGTACCGGCAGTGAGGCTCAGGCTCGCGCCGTGGCGCTGGGTGAGAACACCTTTGATCGCATCTTCCTGATACAGCTCCGGCGTCCAGCGCTGCAAGGCATCAGCCGGCTCTGCGTTGCTGCCGGTAGTCAACGCCTGCTCGCCGAAACGGTACACCGGCATCGTCACATCGACCCGGGTCCCATCGGCCACCGTCAGGCCTTCGTTGCCGGTGATGTCATAGGCCGAGAAACCCTTGTCGAAAAAGTCGCCGTCCAGTTGCAACGTTCCCGGTTCCAGTGGCGAGCCACTGTTGCCGATCAGCACTTTGTTGGCCGCCAGCTTCAAGGTCCCGCCACCGCTCACCCCGGTGCCGCGCAGTTCACCGTCCAGGTTCAAGGCGCCGTTACCGGACGACGCGCCGGTACTGGCGGTCAGGGTCAAGTCACCGCCCTTGCCACCGCGGGTCTTGCCATCGGCCATGACCGCAGCACCGGAGCTGACGTCGATCAGGCTGCCCTGGCGCACATCGATATCGCCACTGCTGCGCACAGACACCGTACCGCCATTGATGAACGGCAGACCTTCACGGTCGTTGCCGTCGAGCAGCAAATTGCTCCACCGCCCAGCGGTGTTCAACGTCACGCCTTCGCCCAACGTGACCGCTGCACGCTGACCGGTGGCAGGCGAAAGCACGACGTCTACCATCTGGAAATTATCGGTTCTGACCTGTTTAAGCACGTTACCCAGGGCAATGCGACCGCTGCGGGCCGTCAGGTCGGCGTTCACTTCCACCTGCGGCGCGTAAAGCGTGATATCACCGCCATCGGCCACGTTGAGCGCGCCGTCGACTTTGATGCCTTGCGCCGCTGCCACCTTGACCGCGCCGAGTTGGAAGCCATTGAGCAGCTCATTGTCCAGCACCAACTTGCCTTGCCGATCAGTGCCGACCACCGAGGTCAGGTCAAGGCCCGCAGCAATCTTGTCGTTGACCTCGCCGACGGTGACCTGATCGAAGGTAGGGTTCAGGCCACTGTTGATCACACCGCTGGCCTTGTCGTAGATCGGCGTGTAACTGCCCACCAGCAACTGAGCCCGCCGGGCCACGGCGTTTTGCGATTGCTGGTAACCGTCGAGGTTGAGGTTCGGTGCCTGGTTCTGGCGTTCGCCCTGGTAGACCTCGCCGACGATCTGGCCTTCCAGCACCGCGTTGCGGGTCGACACCACCAGCTTGCCGGCATCGCGGCCAACGGTGTAGCCGGCCTCAAAGCGCTCGCGGGGGGCGATCAGTGGGTTGTAGTAGTAATCGGTCTGGCCCCAGCGTTGGCTGTGGTCTTCGTAACCCTTGTAGATGCCGCTGTAGAGGATGTCCCCCGGCGCCTTGGACAATTCATACAAGCGCCCATTGGGGCCCCTGAGCCAGGACTGGCGCAGGTAGCCGCTCTGCACATCCAGGGTACCGCCGGACAGGTTCAACTGCGCCGCCTGCTGGGTCACCACGTCGTTGCCGGTGAACGTCAGCGTGCCACCTTGGGCGGCCCATTCACCCATGCTGTGGCCCCGTGTGCCCAGGTAGCCGCCGACTTCCAGCAGCCCACCCGCCGTGTACCAACGGTCGGTGGCATAACCGTTGGTGCCCGCCGGCACGTAGATCAAATCACGCACGTCCACCCAGACATCGTTGTTGGTCAACTTGCCGCCCTCGCGGTTGACCGGTGCGTCACGCTGTTCGTTGCCCTGTACGTTGACCTTGATGGAGTTGGACTCCATCGCCACCTTGACGCCGATGGCGCCGGACACGTCGATCACCGCACCATCGCGCACCAGGCTGCGACCGGCGGCGCTGACCGCGACCTGACCGCCGGTGGCCAGGGTGATGGAGCCGTTCTGGAAGTCGACGCTGCCGCCACTGACGATCTCGACCCGCGACTGGTCGGTGCGGTCGACCACGCTGCTGAGGTTGTTGAACCGACCGGTGATCAGGTTGTTCGGCGTACCGTCCAGGCCGGCGGGCCCGGCATTGTATTGGCTGTCCAGGGCACTGCCGCCGCCGGCGTCAAGCAGCACCGCCGTGGCACTGCCCTGCCCCAGGGTGACGCTGCCGCTGCTGTCGCTGAAGGCGTTGAGCAAGTGCACGGTGCCGCGGGTGTCCACCGAACTGCTCGCCACCGCCACGCCATTCTGCTGCACATTGTGCCCGGTGAGGGTGATGTCGCCGGTGCTGGCCTGGATCAGGCCGCTGTTGATCACCGTGCCGGCGCTGCTGCCCGGCTTGAGGGACGTCGCGACCTCGTTGCCACGGGTGGTGGAACGCGGGTTACCGCTGGTGCCCTGACCCCGGCGAATATAAAAACTGTCGCCCGCTGCCAGGGTGGTCTGGCCCTTGGCGGTGATGATGGAACCGGCGTTCTCCACTTCCGAGCCCAGCAGCAAGGCATAGCCGCCCCCGGCGGTGGAGGTGGCGGCGCGGTGGGTCTCGATCCGCGCACCGCGCTGCACTTCGATCTTGCCGGCGGCGTCAGTGAAGGTCGGCTGGGTGCCAGTGGCATCGACGTACAAGCCGCGCTGGCTGAACTGCTCGTCGCTGACGTTGGCCGCCACCGCCGCCAGGTTGCGCACGTTGACCTGGCTGCTGCCGCTGAAAATGATGCCGTTGCGGTTGACCAGCATCACCGTGCCGTTGCCCTTGATCTGGCCCTGGATCTGGCTCGGTCGCGCTTGAGGGTCGTTGACCCGGTTGAGCACGGCCCAGTCCGACTGCTGCTGGAAATCCACTGTGGTATTGCGGCCGACGTTGAAGGTTTCCCAGTTGAGAATCGCCTTGTCGGCGGTCTGCTCGATCTTCACCGTGGTCTTGCCGCCGACCTGGGTCTGCTGCGGTCCCTTGGCGTTGAGCCAGCCCTGGGTCAGGCTGTTATCGACCTTGAGCCCGCCCTCGCCCAAACCGTCGGGCACGGTCTGCACCTGCCCGAATGCGGCTTGCCGCCCCGCAGCCTGGGCCGCCTGCTGGGCCGCGATGGCGGCCACGGTGTTGTTGAGGTTGGTCAGCGAACGCTGCAACTGCGCATTGGCCCGTTGCTGTTGCGCCAGGGGTGGCGGCATGCCTGGCTGCGCGGTCGTAGGTCGCCCCGCGCCACCGGCCTGAGACGCGCCCTTGGCGGCAAACCAGGCCGAACTGAACGCCGTCGCCGCGTGGGCATTGCCGGCCACCATCAGCAGGGCAATGGCCTGGGCCAGCGGCTTGAGCCGCAACATCGACAACTCGCCATCGCGACGGGGGGCATTCAGGTTCGTCTGGGGTTTGCAGCGCAGCATCCTACTCATCCTTTCGGGTTCGCTCTAAGGGGTCACAACGCCGTGCTGTCAGGCTGCCAGCGTTGGTTATAGGGGATAGGCGGTTACAACCGCTCGGGACCGAACGGTTGTCATGAAAATTTCATGTGGCTGTGTTGGCGCCGGTATTACGCAAAAATCAGCAACGGCTTGCGCCGTTGCTGATCGGGTGTTGCGGGTCGCTCAAGCGTAGGCTTACAACGGACGACCGACGCCATTACAGACGTTGGTGTTGCCGATGCTCAGAGCGTTAGAGGCGGTCAGGAAGCTGCCGCGGATCGCGGACTTCCAGGCGCCTGGCAGCGGCACGAAACGGTTGGCGGTGATAGCCGCGTCGTTGCTGCTGGCAGCAGTGGCGTTGTAATGGCGAGTGAAGAAGTCACGCACTTGCGTGGTTTGGGTGGCATCGGCGTAGCACTGGCTGAAGATCACGTTAGTGAAGCCCAGGATCGGGTAGCCGGTGGTTGGGTAAGCCACAACGCTTGGATCGCTAGGGTTGGTGGTTGCAGCGAATACCGGTACCCAGGCGTTCGGGTTAGCGCGGTTGGCGGCAGCAGGCACGGTGACAGCTGCGATTGCGGCCGACACGTTGGCCGGGGCTGGGGAAACACCGGCAACGCGAGCGACCTTGGTGGCGTCGTCCAGGCCGGCCAAGGTGGTGGCGGCGTAATCCGGGCTCATGTAGGTGATGCGACCTTGGGCAGCATTCACCGCATCCATCACAGCTTGGCTACCAGTGGCGGCTACGGCGCCGGCTGGCAGACCAAGGCTATAGCTGGAGGCGAAGTTGGTGGTGATGGCGAAAGTGCCGGGCACAGCGGGTACAGCTGTAGGGCACTTGGCGTTCAGAAAGCGGGTGAACAGTTCGGTAGTACCGCTGCTCTCAGCACGATAAGTCACAGTGATCGGGCCGGAACGGCCGGAACCGGTGATTTGGTTCCAGTCAGTCAGCGTGCCGGCGAATACGCCGCACAGCTGAGCGACGCTGAGGTCAACGTTGGCGGTGCCGGTCTTGTTGAAAGGAATGGCAACCGAAGTGGCGACCGAAGGCACCTGGATCAATGGGCCCCAGGCGGTGCCGTGGTTGGTGACGTAGGCGTTCAACTCAGCCTGGGTGAGCTTCGAATCGCTGCCCGCCCAGTGCACGTTCTTGCTGGTGTCACCAGGCACGAAACGGGTGTAATCGTTGTTCAGGAAAGCGGCCTTGCCAGCACCGCTGCCCACGCCAATGTAAGGGGCGAAACCGGCAGTCAGGACGCCGGAAGTCTGGTACAGCGGCTGAGGCAAGGTCGCGCCACCACCGTTGACATCAGCCATAGCGGCCTGAGCGGCGCAGAGGCCGGCGAGGGTCAGGGATACCGCGAGAACGTTGCGCTTAAACATGAAGAATCTCCTTTCATCGTGTTCGTACGTAGGTTGGGTGACGCGTGCTTGCCGTCATGGCGCTCGGTCCTGTGCCGATGGCGATGGGGTGAGGCCATGGGTTAGAAACTCGCAGTTTCCGGTGACAGATAAAGGAAAAAACCTCGGGAGCTGGAGGCTGTTTTTTTGGGTTTTTCCTCGGGTGTTCGAGGGCTCTGGGTTGGGGTTTCAGACAGGTTTTGTGACAGTGTTGCGCAGGGTGGGCGTGGAGATGGCGGCGGGTGGTTGTCTGACGATGGAAGATGACAGAACGAGGAACCCGAGTTTGGCGTTGGCGAGGGTCGGGAGGTGTCTCAAGCGTTGAAAAAATTTCCGCTCGATCAGCTTTTTTTGTGGCGAGGGGATTTATCCCCGCTGGGCTGCGCAGCAGTCCTAAAAGCCAAACAACTCGGTGTGTCAGATAGATTGAGTTGGCTGTATGGGGGGCTGCTGCGCAGCCCAACGGGGATAAATCCCCTCGCCACAAAATCAATGTTCACCACGGATTGCGTGCACTTATTGAACCAACTGATTGATCTCGATAATCGGCAACAACACCGCCATGACGATCACCAGCACCACACCGCCCATGACCACGATCATCAGCGGCTCCAACAGCGCAGTCATGCCCATGGCCCGGCGTTCGATGTCGCGGGACAGGGTTTGTGCAGCGCGTTCGAGCATTGGCGGCAGGCAGCCGGTTTTTTCGCCGCTGGCGATCAGGTGGATCAGCACCGGCGGGAAGACTTTCTCCACCCGCAACGCCGCCGCCAGGTTGACCCCTTCGCGGACCTTGGCCGTGGCATCGCTGACGCTCAGGCTCAGGCGGTCGTTGGACAGGGTCTGGCGCGCCGCCTCCAGGGCTCGCAGCAAGGGCACGCCGGCGCCGCCGAGAATCGCCAGGGTCGAGGCAAAACGCGCGGTGTTGAGGCCCAGCACGAAGCGCCCGATCAGCGGCAGGCGCAGGATGCGACTGTGCCAGTTCAACCGCGCTTGCGGGTTGCGCAAATACAGCCGCCAACCCCAGAACCCACCGGCCAGAATGCCAAAACACAACCAGCCCCAGGCGCGGATGAAATCGCTGGCGGTCAGCATCGCCACGGTCAACCCAGGCAGGTCCTGGCGGGCCTGGGAGAATGCGCTGACCACTTGGGGCACCACGTAGCTGAGCAGGAAAATCACGATGGCAATCGACACCAGCCCCACCACGCCCGGATAGATGAACGCCGTAAGGATCTTGCCCCGCAGGTTGTTGCGCTCCTCGATGTAGTCCGCCAGCCGCTCCATCACCTGGGCGAGGTCGCCGGACTCTTCACCGGCGGCGATCAGTGCCCGGTAGATGTCCGGAAAGTCCCGGGGTCGCGCCGCCAGGGCTTCGGCCAGGCGCATGCCGCTGCGCACATCGGCGCGCACTGCGCTGAGGGTCTGGGCGATGTGTTTGCGCTCAGCCTGTTCCACCGTGGCGCTCAACGCGGCCTCCAATGGCAGGCTGGCTCCCAGCAGGCTCGCCAGTTGCCGGGTGGCCCAGGCCAGGTCGTTGTCCGAGAGTTTGGCGCTGAACAGGCCGCCGCCATGGGCTTGCGTTGTATTGCGTTCGACCTGCACCTGCAACGCCGTCAGCCCGCGACTGCGCAGCAGGTTGAAGGCGCCACTCTGGCTGTCGGCTTCCAGGTGCCCGACCTCGATCTTGCCGGTGGCGTCGGCGGCCTCAAAACGGTAGCGATTCATCAGGCGTCCCGTGTCACGCGCAGGATTTCTTCAGGGGCGGTGGCGCCACTGCGCACCCAGCGTTCACCGTCCTCGCGCATGCTGAACATGCCGGCCTGGCGGGCGGCCGCACGCAGCGCCTGCTCCCCTGCCCCCTGGTGGATAAGCGTGCGGATATCATCGTCGATGCAGAACAATTCATGGATGCCGGTGCGACCGCTGTAACCGGTCTGGTTACAGCTCGGACAGCCCACCGGGCGCCAGGTGCCGGGGGTTGCCGGATCAGCTTGTTTGCACTGCGGGCAGAGTCTGCGCACCAGGCGCTGGGCGAGTACGCCGAGCATCGACGAGGCCAGCAGGAACGGCTCGACGCCCATGTCAATCAAGCGGTTGATGGCCGACACAGAGTCGTTGGTGTGCAGCGTCGCCAACACCAGGTGACCGGTGAGGGACGCTTGCACGGCAATTTGTGCGGTTTCCAGGTCGCGGATTTCGCCGATCATGATGATGTCCGGGTCCTGGCGCAGAATCGCTCGCAGGGCCAGGGCGAAGGTCATGTCGATCTTGGCGTTGACCTGAATCTGGCTGATGCCCGGCAGGTCGTATTCCACCGGATCTTCCACCGTGAGAATGTTGTGTACGCTGGCGTCGAGCCGAGCCAGGGCGGCGTAGAGGCTGGTGGTCTTGCCGCTGCCGGTGGGGCCGGTGACCAGCACGATGCCGTGGGGTTGGCGGATCAGGTGATCGAGTTTGCCCAGTACGTCCGGGTCCATGCCCAGGGTTTCCAGTTGCAGGCGCCCGGCCTGTTTATCCAGCAGGCGCATCACCACTCGTTCGCCATGGCCGGTGGGCACCGTCGAAACCCGGATGTCAATCGGGCGCCCGGCCACACGCAGGGCAATGCGGCCGTCCTGGGGCAGGCGTTTTTCGGCGATGTCGAGCTGGGCCATGATCTTGATCCGCGACACCAGCGCGCCATGCAGGGCCTTGCGTGGCGAGACCACGTCACGCAAGGTGCCGTCGACCCGGTAGCGCACCACCGAATGGCTTTCGTAAGGCTCGATGTGGATGTCGCTGGCCTCATCCCGCGCGGCCTGGGTCAGCAAGGCGTTGATCATGCGGATCACCGGCGCGCCGTCCTGGGTGTCCAGCAGGTCGGTGATCTCGGGAATGTCCTGCATCAGTCGGTCGAGGTCCACCTCATTCTCTGCCGCGCCCACCACGGCGGCGGCGCTGCCGGTGTCGGCGTAGGCCGTGTTGAGCAACCCGTCGAGTTCCTCGTCACGCACCCGCTCCAGCCGCACCTCGCCGAACTGGCGGCGCACTTCACTGATGGACCAGCCTGGCGTGGAGGGACACACCATCAACACCGCGCCTTCATCCGACTCACGCAGCACCAGGCGTTGGGCCTTGGCCCAGGCGTATGGGAGGGTGTTCATGCTGACACCTCAGGTCCATAAGATGCATCCGCACCTTGTGGGAGCGAGCCTGCTCGCGATAGCAGTGTGTCAGCTTGCATGGATATTGACCGGGTCGCCGTCATCGCGAGCAGGCTCGCTCCCACAGGGCTGGTGTTCATCAGCGAGTGCCTCCTTCAACCGGAACCGCCTTGATCACCGCCCTGGGCGTTTGCAGCCCGGCGGGGGTGGCCGGCGGAATGGCCTTGGCCGAGGCCGGCAGTTGCGGGGCTTGCATGTCCGGCATCGCCCAGCTGCGCTCCGGTTGCAGCAGGCCCTGGGCGCGACGCATGAAGTCGTAGCGGTTGAGGGTGATGCCGCGCCCCGCCGCCGTGTCGCGGATGATGTAGGGGCGCAGGAACACCATCAGGTTGGTCTTGGTGATCTGCCGCCGCTCGTTGCGAAACAGCGCACCAATACCGGGGATGGTCGACAGCCACGGCACCGCGTCGTTGCTCTGGCTGTAGCCGTCCTGCAACAACCCGCCAAGGACCATGATCTGCCCGTCGTCCAGCAGGATGCTGGTGTCGATGGCACGCTTGTTGGTGACAATCCCGCTGGCGCTCGAAGCGCGGTTGTCGACGCTGCTGACCTCTTGATATATGTCGAGCTTGACCGTCCCGCCTTCGGAAATCTGCGGGCGGACGTTGAGCTTCAGCCCCACCTCTTCACGGGTCACGGTCTGGAACGGGTTGTTGCTGGTGCCACCGCCGCCGGTGACGTAACTGCCGCTGACAAACGGAATGGTCTGGCCGACGAAAATGCTCGCCGCTTCGTTGTCCAGGGTCAGCAGGTTCGGCGTCGACAACACGTTGGTGCCGCCCTTGCTCTTCAACGCCCGGGCCAGGACCTTGAGGTCGAGGATCTTGCCGATGCCGGGAATGTCCACCGTGCCGTTGACCAGGCCCAGGTTCAAGCCCTGGGGCAACACGTCGATGCTGGTCTTGCCGTTGAGGTTGAGCCCGGTGCCACCGAGGTTGACGCCACCGATCACGCCGCTGCCGCCCAGGTTACCGGTCTGCCATTGCACGCCGAACTCGCTGGCATCGTCCTCGCCGACCTCGACGATCAGGCTCTCGATCACCACTTGGGCGCGACGCTGGTCGAGCAGGTCGATAACTTCCCGCAGGTTGCGGTACAGCGGGTCCGGCGCGGAAATCAGCAGGGTATTGGTGGTGGCGTCGGCCTGGATGGTCACGCCGCCGGCACTGAAGGCGGTGCTCTGATCGTCCTGCGGCGAAGCCGAGCTTTGTCCGCTACTGCCTTGGGCATAACCATTGCCAGAGGTCGAAGCGCTACCGCCCGTGGTCCCGCTGGTGCTGGCGCCATCGCCGCTGCTCTGGCCGTTGGTGCTGGCGCCCATGCTGCTGAGCACCGAGCGCGAGTTATCACTGCCCTCGCCTTCGCTTTCCCCGGTGAGCAAGCCGCGCAGGGATTGGGCCAGTTTGCCGGCCTGGGCATTGCGCAGGTACACCACATGCAGGTTGCTCGGGTTGTTCTGGGCATTGTCGAGCTTGTAGATCAGGTTACGCGCCAGTTCGGTGCGCTCGGGGCTGCCGGCGCGGATGATGATGGCGTTGGAGCGCGGGTCGCCGATCACGTTGATCTTCTGGGTCTGGTCTCCGCCCTGGGTTTCCAGCAACTCGGAGACCATCTGCGCGATGTCCACGGCGATGCCGTTGTGTATCGGCACCACATCGGTGTCGATGGCGCTGGGGGTATCGATGCCTTCGATGAGCTGCGCCACCCGCGACAGGTTCTCGGCGTAATCGGTGATGACGATGGTGTTGTTGCCGGGGTAGGCATTGATCGGGTTGTTCGGCGACACGATCGGGCGTAACACCGGGATCAGGTTCACCGCGTTTTCGTATTGCAGGCGAAAGGTGCGGGTCAACATGCCGTTGCCGGCCGGTCTGTCGGCGCTGTAGATCGGCCCGCCCAGCAACTTGGCGTCGGCCTCAGGCACCACCTGGGCCACGCCACCGACGTCCACCACGCTAAAGCCCTGCATGCGCAGCGCGGCCAGCAGCATGTCATAGGCCTGGTGCGCCGGCACCTGACCTTCGGACACCAGCGTCAGGTTGCCCTTGACCCGAGGGTCCACCAGAAACTGTTGGCCGGTGGAACGGGACAAGGCCCGCACCACCGCCTGAATGTCGGCCTCGACAAAGTTCAGGGTCACCGGTTGGTCACCCAGCGGGCTGCGTGCAGGCGTACTGCTGCGGGGCTCGCGGGCACGGGCGGTGAGATCGACCGAGTGCCGCACCGGCGGTTTCTGTTCACGCAAGGTCTGGGCCCGCTGACGGTCCAGCAGCGCATCGCCGCTGCGCTGAGTACTGCCCAGCGGAATGCCCAGTTCACTGTCCACCAGCAACGGTGGCTGCGACGTTGGCGGTGTGCTGTTGCAGGCGCTCAATGCCAGCAACAGAAACGGCACGCTCTTGCGCCAATGACGCGGGTATCGGGACCCCTTCATGAAGCTTCCTTAGCGCCTTGCGCCTGATCCATGCGAACGGTTCCGGACAGGGTGCCGGCGGTGTTTTCAGTGTTTTCGATGTTGTCGGCGTTGTCGGTGTTGGCCGGGGCCGTGCGCCGCAAACGGGCTTCAAGCACTTGCAAGGAAAATTGCCGTGGACTGCTCAACAACCAGCCCATCACCTCATCGGCCGGCGCGTCGTTGAAAGTGAGTTGCCAAGCCGCGTCCACGGCCTGCAACTGGTAGTGCTCGCTCAAGCCGCCGACATCCAGGGCCTGGCGCAGAGCCGCTTCCAGAGGCTGGCCTGACGCCGGGCCGCCGACGTCCCGCAAGAGCACTTCGAGGGCCTGGGTCTGCGCGCGCAACTTCGGCGTTTCGACCTGCCAATACGCAAGGGTTTGGAGCGGTGGCTGGATCAACAGCAACCAGACCAGCAGCCCGCCGAGTACCAGCGCCGCCAGGGACACGGCGCGTTGCTCGCGCACCGCCAGGCCCTGCCAGGACGTCCGGCCACGCGCGCGCAGGGTTTGCCACTGCGCCCATAGCCGTGCTGGGAATTGCTTATTCATCGTCGGCTTCCGGGGGGTGTTCGGAGGTGTCCTGCGCGCCCTGTCCGGGCACAGCAGCACGCAAGGTCCAGCCCTGGTCATTGGCCGCAACGTCGATGCCGGCCTCGGTCAGGGGGATTTTCCAGTCGTCTGCGGCGGATGCTTTTTGTGCCTCGGCCACGAGCGTCAGGCGTAACTCATCGTTTTCAAACACCAGTTCCTGCACGTTGCCGCTCATGAACGGCATGGCGCTGCCCGCCTGTTGCACCAGGCTGGCGAAGCGTTGCGCCGGGTCCGCCGCTGTGCCGCTTTGGCGCGCGGCGATTTGCTGTCGGGCTTGTTGCAAGGGGTTGAGAATCACCGGCAGTTCGGGAAACGCCTGCTTTACCCGCTGGCTCATCTGCGCCTTGAGTCGTTGGCCCTGGGTGGCCTCACGGGTGGCGTAGAGATTGAGGCCGACCACCCACACCGCCAGCGCCACCGCGCAAAGCGTCGCCGCCCTGCCCCAACCGCCACGCTCGGCCGGGCCATGCGTCAGGCCAGCATGCAAGCCCCAGCCCGGCGCGGCACCAGTCCAGCGCTGGGGGGCGGGCAAGGTTTTGATCGAAACCTGCGGCGGCGAATCGCCCACCCACTGCAGCCCGGCCCCTGCCTCCAGTAACCATTCATCCAACGCCTCGTCCAGCAGCGGCTGCACCACCGCGTGCTGCACGCTGTAACGCACCAGCAGGTGGCCGTCGTCGACGCAGGCCACCGGCCCGGACAACACTGGCAGGGCGTAGGCCGCCGGGTACAGCCCGTGCAGGTGCAGGCCGGCCTGGCGCAGCATCCGGCCCAGGGCATCGAGTGACTCTCGGTCGAGCCAGGCAATGTGCACCTGCCCGTCGGCACCGCGCGCGCTGTGAGCCACCTGCATGCGCTCGCTGGCACCGAGCATCAGCGCCTGGGCGGCGCAGTTCACCGCGGCGGTGATTTTCGCTGCCGGCAACTGCGGCAGTTCCAGACTGGTGAGCAAGCTGTCGCGCGGATGGAGAAAACATTCGACCCGCTGCTTCTTTGCACCCTGGCCGAGGTCCCGGAGGTTGCTGTGCCCCTGGTCGCGGACCTGGCCCTGGCGATCGAGCCAGGCGAATGCCACCGGGCTGTCGAGGCTCAAGCTGCCCAGTGGCATCAACGCTATGCGCAAGCGAGTCATACGCCCACCCGTGACCAGATCACCTGAGGCATCCGGTCCTGGCTGCGTTGCAGCAAAGCATCCAGCACGACCCGCCGCTGCCCACTGCGCGCCTGCCCCCGCAGGCGGAACCAGTCGCTGGTGATGCCGACCTTGACGGAGGCCATTTCCAGCTCAGGCATGCGCAGGCGATTGACGAAATCCCCACGGTTGATAAACCAGTGGCCGCCGTCTCGCTCAGCGATCAGCGCCTGGGCCCGCTGCAACGATAACCCCGGCACGTAAGCAGCCAGCACCGGGGCGCTGGCGGTGTTGCCGTTGAGCCAGGTATTGGCCGGCAGAATCGTCACATAAGGCGCCAGCGTTTCCAGCACCTGCGGGGTGACACCCTTGATGCTGCGCAAATCCTGCAACGTGCGCAGCATGGGGCGTGTCGGCGCCAACGGCGTACCGGGAGCATCCGGCGAGGTGCTGCGACCGCTGTCGAACGCAGTGCTCACCGCTGCCTTGTCCGCCAACTCTGGGTTCAACAGCCGTGGGTACGCGGCAATCACCCGCGCGACGATGCGCGCACGTACCGTCGCGGCGATACCCAGTTGCTCGCACAACCGTTCGAAGGTGCGCACCTGTTCCTGATCCACACGTTCATTGGCGACCAGATTGCGCAGGTTGAATTTGCCTTGCTCATCTTCCAGTCGCCCTTCGAAGGGGATGTCAGCCAGGCTGGAACCGGCCATCACGAAAGGGTTGGCCCAAGCCTGACCGAAGCGCGTGAGCGGGTCGCGCTGCCGCGCATCCCACAACAATTGGCGGCTCAATTGCAGGCCGCCCTGCAACCGCGCCGTGCCCTGGATACGCAACTGCTCGGCCTCCAGGCTGCGGGTAAACAGGGTTTGGCGGGTGAGCATGCCCCCGGCGATGACCGCCACCACGGCGGCGATCAGCAAGGCACTGATGACCGCCATGCCCCGCTGCTTCGCCGCGAAGGGCGAATCCGTTCGCATCACGGCCCTTATAACTGCCAGGAGCCGATGTCGGCATTTACACCATCGCCGTCAGGCTGGCCGTCGGCCCCCAGGGAAAAGATATCGACTTCACCATTGGCGCCCGGGTTGAGGTAGTTGTAGGGACGGCCCCATGGATCGTTGGGCAGGCGCTCCAGGTAGGAACGCCATGTGCTGTTTTTTGCGTCAGCGGGCCGTTCCACCAGCACCTTGAGCCCCTGGTTCATACTCGGGTAGCTGCCGTGGTCCAGGCGATAGAGTTTCAACGCCTGCATCAAACCGCCAATGTCCTGTTTCGCCGCCGTCGCCCGAGCCTGGTCCGGCCGGTCGAGGACCTTGGGCACCACCATCGCCGCCAGAATGCCAAGAATGACCACCACAACCATGATTTCGATCAGGGTGAAACCCTGCTGCCCGCGTGGGCCTTGGGGACGGGCGTTGTAACGGGCGATCTGCATCTCGACGGTCCTTCGCTGGATTCAATTCGTGGCGCAGTGTTGCAAGAAAATATGTCAGTGATATTGAAAATGCTCAGGAGCTTACGTCGTCAATCGGTCAACAATGGCGGTTAAGCTCGGGGGCTGCCTCCGCCCATAGAGCTCGCGCGATGCCACGTCACGCCCCACAAGCCGGCTTCACCCTGATCGAAGTGCTGGTCGCCCTGGCGATCATCGCCGTGGCCATGTCGGCGGCGGTGCGCGTGGCTGCGGTGATGACCCAAAGCAATGGGCTGTTGCGAGACAAGTCCATCGCACTGCTGGCGGCCCGCAGCCAACTGGCGCAACTGCACTTGGAGGGGCGTTTTGTGCAGGGTTCAAAAGTCATCGAATGCGATCAGGGACGGTTGCTGCTGCGTTGCGAACAGAACCTGCGCCCGGCGGAAAATGGCCGCATGTTGCGGGTTGAACTGACCGTGTCGGATCGCAGCCACGAAGCACCGCCATTGGCGCGGTTGGAGACGTTGGTCAGCCGGGAAAAATAGCGGCTATACACGGTCCCTTTTGTCGAGGGAGCTTGTTCCCTCGCCGCAAGGGTTCGTCGTGATCTCAAGGACGGGTGAGTGAGGGTAAAGCCACCGAATCCGGCAATCGGGCCAAGGCCAGCCGCGTTTGCTGATTGCCCCGCTCGATCACCACCGCTTGCGCCTCGATCGACACCAGCCGCACCCCATGAGCCACCCGCTCTCCAGCCAGGAAGCTACGAGGTGGGCCGTCGTTGAGACTGAGGATCGCCACAGCCCCGCGAGCGCCGGCCAGCACACCGCTGACCTTGATATCCACCGGCGCCGGCTGGTTGGAGAACCATTGCCGTGCAGGGTTATCGGAACGCTCGGCCAACCGTTGCGGGGCAACATCCGGCGTGCGGGATTCAGCCGATGTCAGTAGCAGCGAAGACCAGGTCGCCACCCCGGCCAATGCCGCCAACAGACCGAGTGCCTGGAGGAGTTGCGCCGGGGAAACTCGGTCGATGAACACCATGGTCTGGTTCTCCTTTTTTATCCAGCCTCCAGCGTACGCCTCGATTCTCTCCGTTTTATTTCACATCCTTATCATCTTCACCGTGCAGGATGAATACCGACGCAAAGGAGCGCGCATGAACCTTGGCAAGCAACGCGGTTTCACCCTGATCGAATTGATGGTGGTGCTGGTGATCATCGGCATCGCCAGTGCCGCCGTGGGCCTGAGCATCAAACCCGACCCGCTGAAGTTGCTGCGCCAGGATGCCGAGCGGCTGGCGCAACTGCTACAGCTCGCCCAAACCGAAGCCCGCGTCGATGGCCGGCCGATTAGCTGGCGCTGGGATGCCAAGGGATTCGGTTTCAGCCGTCGGCAGGATCAAGGGCCAGGGCTGGATCGCTTCAAGGATGATCCACAATTGCACCCGCGGCGGTGGCAGAGCCCGTCCATGGAAGTTCATGTGGAACCTAGGCAGCGGGTCGTGTTGAGCGCCGAGTGGATCGGCGCCCCGCTGAACATTCGTTTGTCGGACGGCCAGAGCAGCATAAACGTCCAGCGCAGCGCCGCTGGCCGGGTGCAGATTCAATGAACGACCGGGAGACGGGCTTCACCCTGCTTGAAGTCATGGTGGCGATTCTGCTGATGGCGGTGGTCAGCCTGATTGCCTGGCGCGGACTGGACAGCGTCACCCGGGCCGACAGCCATTTGCAGGCCAGCACCGAACAGACCGAAGCCTTGCTGCGAGTGTTGAATCAGCTGGAACGCGACGTAGCATTACGCGCCAGCATCGAGTTGAGCGAACCGTCAAACCCTGGAGTCGATGACCAGCCCTGGACCGCACCACCCGCCCTCACCGTGCGCAGCACCGAAGGTCGGGGGTTTCGCCTGGATGTGATCCGGGTGGCCGCCGCTCAAGAAGGCACGCTGCAAAGGGTGCGCTGGTGGCTCGAGGGAGACACGCTTTACCGAGCCCAAGGCCAGGCCCGCAGCCGCTACCCATTGCCGGCACCCGGCGCGGGCGTAGCGGTGCTCAGCGAAGTCAGCAACGCAGGGCTGCGTTACTGGGACAGGGAAAAAGGTTGGCGCAAGCTCAGCGGCAATCGCCAGGAAAACCCGCTGGGCATCGAAATCAGCCTGACACGGCAGACGCCACAAGGCGTGGAAAAGTATCGACAGGTGCTGGGGCCGCTGGAGTGAGGGCAAACCCAGTGTGGCCGCGAGCCGGCTCGCGATGAGGCTCATCCGGATAGCGCTGAACTCAGCTCAGCACCACCACCCCGCCCGGCAACTCGGTGCATTTGGCGCCATAGGCATCGCGGATCAACAGCGCCACGCCAGCCAGTTGATCAAGACGGAACCGCGCCTGGACCTTGCGCTGGCCCAATTCGCGATTGAGTAACAGCAACATGCCGGGGCGATAGCGGTTGATTTCGTCGATGACGCTGGCCAGGGTCGCGTCGTTGAACACCAGCACCTGCTCGCGCCAGGCAGTGGCCGCCGACACATCTGCGTTCTTTGGAGTGCCCACCCGGCCGCTGTCGTAGGTCAGTTGCATGCCCGACTCCAGGTGAAAACTCTGGCCGCGCACCTGGACCTGCACCAGACCTTCCAGGCAGGTCGCGCAGACACTCTGGTCGATGTAGCGGATATTGAATCGAGCCCGAGCGGCGCTGATCAAGCCGGCGCCGGCCTGGACGCTGACCGTTGAAGCACTGCTCCCCAACACTTCAACTTCACCGCCGAGCAACACCAATCCTTCCCCTCCTTCGGCCGACTGACGGCGGCTGAGGCGGGTTTGGGTATTCAGCTCAAGACTGACACCCTTGGCCAGTTCCACCCGGCGCTGTTCGCCAACCTCGGTGACGTAGTCGGCAGCGAGTCCGGAAACCCCACCGGGCACCGTGGCGCGGATCAACAGAAAACCTGCCGACGCCGCGATCGCGCCGCCGAGCAACGCCCGTCGTCCGAAATGTCGCGGCGCCTGCAACGCCTCGGCGGCCGGTTGCAGCCCGTGCCACAGAGTCTTGGCTTGCTCGAACGCCTGAGCGTGTTCCGGACTTTGCCCGCACCATTGGCGCAGGGCTCGGGCATCGGCCACGGTGGCACGGCCCGAGGTCAGCAGGATCAACCAGTCTTGGGCCTCGCTGGCCAGTCGGGCCTGAGGCGTGGCATCAGGGGAAGCAATGCTGAAGATGTTCAAGCGCACACACACTCACGAATTGGTCTGGTCTCTACTCTCAAGACTGTTTTCCCGCGCCGGGACCGAACCGCTGAATCACTTTTCTTTCCAGGCGCAGGGCGCAATGCCCCAGCGCGGCCTTGATTTCCTTCTCGACCATGCGCGTGGAAATGCCGAAACGTTGGGATATTTCCAGGTGCGGCGCTTCCTCCAGACGCGCGGCAATGAAAATCCTACGACGCCGCGCCGGCAGCTCATACAGGGCCTTGAGCAAGGTCTGCAACTCCTTCTGCCCCCCCACCACCCGGGCCGGATCCAGCGCTTCATCGGAAATCTGCAGCAAGTCCTCGATTTCGCTGCCGGTGAGCAGGCGAGCATCGGCCTGCCGACGGTCGGCGGCAATGTTCAGCGCCATGCGATAGAGATAGGCACTGGGCTGGGCGATGTCCGGCGTCTCGACCATGCGATCGACCCGCAAGTAGGTTTCATGCAGCACATCGTTGGCCAGTTCCTCGGAGCCCAGGCGCTTGCGCAGGCGCACCTTGAAATCCTCATAAGAGGTGAGGAACAACTTGACCAACGGGCTGCGACCAGAGTGTTTCATCGCCCCAAAACCCCTTCCCCTGCTGTGCACTCCATGCTTGTTCCTGATGAGTCGGGTAATAAAAGCAGGGTTACCGGTTGGCGCAATGAACTGGGCGCCGGGCGGTCGATCCTGAGGTTTTGCAAACTGTTGACCAAGGCCTTGTCACGCATCGGATCGCCTGTGGAACTGACCAGGCGGCTATGCTGAACCACGCCGTCCCGGCCGATCCACACTTGCAGCACCGCCCGAAAACTTCCCGGGCGGGTGAGTGGTGAACGGCACAAGTTGCGCTGGATGACCGTTTGGATCGCCGCCGCATAGTTGCTGTCGCTCAAGCCCGGGGCCGCGCCGGAAGGCAGCGGCACCTCGTGGACCCGCACCGGTTGCAACGTGAACGCATCCGCTCGGGCGTAATGCGCCGCGAGCCCGGTGCCGCGAAGCAACACATTGAGCCCTTGAGAAGCGGTGAACAGTCCCTGGACGCCCAGCGTATGGCGCTGGCTGGATAGTTGCTGATCCACCAGCACCGCCATCCCCGTCGCCCGACTGAATTGCTCCAGCGCCGTGGTCAGTTCCTGCGGGGCGATGTCCAGCTCCACCAGGCCGTTCGCCTGGATCGGCGCGGCCAGCAACCACAACAACGCCATCAGCCCCCCCAAGGGTGACCTGGCCAATCCACGCCTGCGCCCGCCCCCGGCTCTGCCTTGCTGCACGACTGACGTATCCGTTGAAAACCGTCATCCTGAGGGCTGTTTATGAATGTCGTATGACAACTGATACAAATCCCTCGGACCCCACTAAACTCGTGCTCTGACAGCGAACCGCCTTCTGGGCGGGCCAGGAGGTCGACAATGAAACAGTGGATGAAAATGATGGCGGGCCTCGGACTGCTCATGGCCCAGCCTTGGGCCCATGGCGAAGAGGTACCGGCGTGTATCGAGGTGACCGTCGGTGGCTACAGAACCGCGGACTACAACTGCCTGAGCCGGCAAATGGGCAACGATCCGCAGGCCGCAGCGGCCGCGCAACGCACGCAAGAGGCCTTGAATGTGCCCGTTAACAAACGCGCGCCGAACAGCATCGGCCTGGCGACCCCAGCGGCCACCAGCGTGCGCATGGGTAATACGTTTGGCACCTCGGTCAAGCCCCAGAGACCGCCGGTCCCGGCCAGCCCCTCGCCGCTGCCCAGATAACCGCTGTCTGTGGCCAGGGCACTTGCTCCCTCGCCGCAGGAGTGCGTTGCAACGTTGAGTGCTGGAGCCCCTACGCGCCTCAAAACAGGCTTTGCACCTGCTCCAGGACTGCGCGGTTCATCTGGCCGGTGTGGGTATGCAGGCTCACATAGCTTTGCAGCATGTCCAGCTTGGTGTTGAGCAGGTCCCGACGGGCCTGGAATAACCGTTGTTGCGCATCAAGGATGTCCACCGTGGAGCGCACACCGCCCTGGAAGCCTTTTTCCGTCGAAGCCAGTGCCCGCTGGTTGGACTCCACTGCGCGCTGCATCGCCTTGCTTTTGGCGAAGCCGGCCACCACGCCCAGGTAATCGGTTTCGATCGTCTCGGCCAACTGCTGGCGTTGCACGTCATAGTCCGACTGCGCACCGGCCAGTTGCGCCTGGGCCTTGGCCACCGACGCTCGCACCGCCCCACCGCGATACAACGGAATATCCAACTGCAGCCCCACGTAATAGGTGTCCTGGCGCGGGTCAAGTTCCTGGTACTGGCGGGTTTCCCGGCGAGTCAACTGAGTGGTCAGTGCCAAGGTCGGATAATGCCCGGCGCGCTGGCTGTCGGCCTGGGCCTCGGCCACTTTCACCGCCGCCAGCCGGGCCGCCAGCTCGGGGCTGGCCTCGCGGGCAATCGCCGTCCAGTACGGCAGGTCCTGCTCGGGAGGGATCGGGCTGCCGGCGGCAAGCTCCTCGCGCATCGGCGCAATGTCATCGATGGGCACATTGGCACGACCGGACAACGCCCGCAGCGCGGCCACGCGACGAGCCTCGGCTTCGGCCTCCTGGGCCTCGACCAGATCAAGCCGCGCCTGGGCTTCATCGATATCGGTGATCGCGCCCTGGCCACCCTCGAAGAGTTTTTTGCTCTGGATGACCAACCCGTGGATGGCGGCTTTTTGCTGGGCGATTAACTTGATCTCGTTTTCCGCCCGGGCGACGTCGAAGTAGCCCTTGGCAACCCGGTCGAACAGCGTCTGGCCGGCGACGTCGAAAAGCTGGCTGCCCAGTTGCCCTCGTGCCTTGCCTTCCTGATACGCCGCCCAGCGCGCCTTGTCGTAGAGCGCTTGCTGCGCCGCCAGGGTGACGTTGTTGGCCTGGTAATCGTTGCTGTTGACGTAGCCGCTGTCGTCACCGCCATCAGTTCGCCCACCGCGGCCATAACGCGAAGTCAGCGACACTTGCGGATAGAGGCCGCCACGGCCAATCGCTTCTTCCTGCCGCGAGGCATCATAAGCATGGGTGGCTGACTGCAAAGTCGGGTCGTTGAGGCGGGAAGCATCGTACGCCGCGGTCAGGCTCAGGCCACCGTCGGCGGCCCAGGCGACATTGAGCATCGCCCAACTGGAGCACAGGCTCAGCAGCACGCGAGCGCTGTAACGGCATCGGTCGATCATGCTCATTCCTCTTTGAAGGCTGCCAGCAAGCGTTCGCGCAACGGTTTCATCAGGTAATTCATGAAGGTGCGCTCCCCCGTGACCACCGTCACATCGGCCAGCATGCCCGGACGCACCCACAACCCGGCGGCCTGCAACGAGGCGACCGTGTCGGCGGGAATCTCGACCTTGGCGGAGAAGTACGGCAAGTGCGTCTGCTCATCGATCAACTGGTCGGCCGACACCGTACTTACGGTGCCGGTTACCGTCGGCGTATCCACCCGTTGCAGCGCGGTGAAATGCACATGCACCGGCAACCCCGGGCGCAACTTGTTGGCCATCAACGGCTCGAAACGCGCGGTAATCGCCATTGGCGCATCCAGCGGTACCACCTGCATCAGGGTTTGTCCGGCCTGGGCCACGCCGCCAACGGTATGCAGGCTCACGTCCATGACCTGCCCGGCCACTGGCGCACGGATAGCGCCGTTGTCGACTTCAAATTGCAAGGCACGCATCTGATCGGCATAACCGGCCGCCTCGGCGGAGACCTCGCTGAGCTGGGTTTCAGCATCGCGACGAAACTCCTGCTGCACTTGCAACGCCTTGAGCCTGCTTTCGTTGATGGCCTGGCGGGTCCGCCCGACATCGCCCACGCCGGAGGCAATCTGGCCGGCCAGTTGGGCGGCGTTGCGCTCGGCCTCGAAGAGTTTGTTGCGCGGAACATAACCCTCACGGGCCAGCTCGCGCAGGCCTTCGAGCTCCTGTTGCTGAAAGCGCATCTGCGCGTCGTAGTTACGCTTGACGCCTTCATAGCCCTGCAATTGCTGCTGCAGCGCCGCGACCTCATGTTCGATGATCTGCAAACGGCTGCCCAGCTCCGCGCGGCGGGTCAGAAACAACTGGTTTTGCAAGGCCATGGCGGCCTTGACCCGCGGCTCGTCGGCGCGCGCCAGCAATTCAGCCGGCCATTGGATCTCGGCGCTGCCCAGACGCTCGGCAATCAACCGCGCTTCAATGCTGCGATCGTTGAGCAACTTGCCCAGGGTCACGTCCAGTTGCGACTGCGCTTGCACGGTATTGAGCTGCACCAGCAACTGCCCCTGGCTGACTCGATCGCCATCGCTGACCAGCAGCTGGTCCACTACCCCGCCGACCAACGACTGCACCGCCTTGCGCTCGCCCGCCACCACCACGGTGCCACTGCCCACGACACCCTGGTCGAGGGGTGCCAGGAAGGCCCAGAGCAAAAAGCCGCCCAGCGTCAGGACCAGGAAGCCCACACCATACCGCGCAGCACCGCTGGCATCGGTACTGGCGCTGGGCAGGGTATTGGCGTCGAGCACGCTCAGCTGCTGCTCGCTGTGCGCCGATGCAGCCGGGGTCAGATCACGCATCTTCGCCCGCCTCCCTCACCGCAGCGGGCCTGGGCCCCGGCATCAATGCCTTGAGCACCCGGTCCCGTGGGCCGAAGGCTTGTTGGGCGCCGTCCTTGAGTACCAGGATGTGATCGACCACCGCCAGCACATTGGGTCGATGGGTGATCAGCACCACGGTACTGCCGGCGGCCTTGAGCGCATTGATCGCTTGTACCAGCGCCAGCTCACCTGCTTCGTCGAGGTTGGAGTTGGGCTCGTCGAGCACAATCAGCGACGGGCGCCCGTAAAGTGCCCGGGCCAGGCCCAGGCGTTGCTTCTGCCCGCCAGACAAACCCAGCCCACCGGGGCCCAGTGGCGTGTCATAACCTTTGGGGAATCTGAGGATCATCTCGTGAATGCCGGCGTGACGAGCGGCGGCAATGATTTTGTCGGCATCCTGCTCGCCGAAGCGGGCGATGTTGTCGGCAACGCTGCCATCGAACAGCTCGATGTCCTGGGGCAAGTAACCCAGGTACGGGCCCAGGGCATCATGGGACCACTGGCTGATCTCGGCGTCATCCAGGCGCACCGAACCGCCGATGGCCGGCCATACCCCGACCAGCGCCCTGGCCAGCGTCGACTTGCCACTGGCGCTGGGACCGACTACGGCAAGCACTTCGCCCTTGGCCAGGCTGAAATTGATCCCGCGCACAATCGGTTGCGAGGCGCCGGGCGGGCCGACATACAGTTGCTCCAGGCGCACCGCGCCGGTGGGCGGCGGCAAGGGCATGCGCAGGCGCTCGCGGGGGTGCTGGGTAAGCAGCTGGCTCAGACGCTGATAGCTCTGGCGTCCGGCGTTGAATTGTTTCCAGGAGCCGATGGCAATTTCCACCGGTGCCAGGGCGCGGCCCAGCAGCAGCGACATGGCGATCATCATGCCTGCCGACATCTGCCCCTCGAGCACCAGCAACGCCCCCAGGCCCAGGGCCAGCGACTGTCCCGATATGCGCACGAAACGGGTTGCAGAAGTGATACGGGCACCACGGTCACTGGCGTGGGCCTGCGCGGCAATGATGCGTTGTTGCAGCAGGCTCCAGCGCTGGCGCAACGGCCCGAGCATGCCCAGCGCCTGAATGACCTCGGCATTGTGGAGCGTGCTGTTGACATAGACAGACGACTGCACCCCCAGGCGATTGGCTTCACCCAACCGGGCGCGAGTCGCCAGCTCACCCCACAACGCCAGGCCGATCAGCACCAGGGCGAGCACCAGGGTCAGCACCCCGAACCAAGGGTGAAAAATAAACGCCACCAGCAGGAAGATCGGCAACCACGGCGCGTCCAGCAACGCGATCAGACCCTGGCCGGTGATCAACTGGCGCAACGTCGCCAAATCAGTGAGCACCTGGGCCGGGTTGGCGTTGTGCTCGCGCAGGCTGCGGGCGAAAGCGGCGTCGAAAATACGCTCGCCCAGGGCGTCGTCCAGCCCCGCACTCATGCGAATCATCACCTCGCCGCGAACCCACTCGATCAGGGCACTGAACAGAAACAGGGCCAGGGCGATCAAGGTCAGCATGAACAGGGTGGTTTCGTTGCGGCTGGTCAGGACCCGGTCGTACACCTGCATCATGTACAGCGATGGCACCAGCACCAACAGATTGATCACGCCGCTGAACAGCGCCAGCGACCAGAACACCCGGCGGTAACTTAATAAGGCAGCATCAATGTCATGACGCGGATCGAGTAGAAAGCGCATAGAGAATCAACCCGCAAAGGAATAGTCGGTCCCGGCGCAATCCATCGCGAGTTATTTGCCCGAAGGCGTCAAAAAAAAGTGCGTCATGTCGCTGACGTGCAGCTATCTGGGTCGATCCTCGCCGCTACAGACGCCAAGTACTGACAACGTAACCACGGGTTAGTGCCAGCGTGGGGCCGGTGTTTTCACCTCAATACGGACAGGATGGGGCATTCAAGACAGACGGCGTGCGATCTTGAACCGGCACCGAAGGGGGGGATGCGCTGGCGCAGGTCAACGACCTTGCGCGGTACCCAAAGACTCGGCCATCCGAACGAGGTCGGCGAAAGACTTGGCTTGCATTTTTTTCATGGCATGGGCGCGGTGGATTTTCACGGTGATTTCGCTGAGGTTCATCTGCCCGGCAATCTGCTTGTTCATCAGGCCCTTGGCGGCCAGGGCCATCACCTCTTTTTCGCGGGTGGTCAACGTTGCATAGCGACTGTGCAGGTCCGCAAACTGCTGTTCGATCTCGCGCCGCCGAACGTCGGCCTCAAGCGCGGCAGTTACAGCGTCCAGCAGATCCTGTTCGCGAAAGGGTTTTGCCAGGAAATCCACGGCGCCGGCCTTCATGGCCTTGACCGACATTTCGATGTCACCGTGACCGGTAATGAAAATGATGGGGATACTGGCGTTGGAGGCGGCCAACTGGCTCTGGAAATCCAGGCCACTGCTGCCTTGGAGCCGGACATCCAGCACCAGGCAACTGGGGCCCGCTGTCCTGGGTTGGCGCAGAAACTCCGTCGTGGAGGCGAACGTCTCGACACGGATGCCGACGGAGCGCAAAAGATTACTTAACGCCTCACGCATGGAGGCATCGTCATCCACCACAAACACAACAGAACCCTGGCTGCCCGGCTCATCTGACGAGGGATTGCCATTCATGCACGATCCTCTTGGGAGGGGACGAAAAAAGTGTAGCACAGCGTTTTTGCTTGCAGAGTTCGCCCCGGCGGGTGCGCTCGGAGAGCAATAAACTATGCAATAAAGTGTGGTTCCAATGCATCAATCAACGCCAATACATCTCGGGGTCGACGCAAGTAAGCACTGACTTGGGCGCTGTAACTTTCTCCACTGATGCACCAACTGCAAAAGTGTTCGCAGTTATTGGAGAACACCCGATAGCGGTTTTCACCGAGTCTTGAACGCGCCCGATCAACGATCTCACGGCTGGAATAGTTGCATTGCTCTTGAAACCGCCAGACCGGCTTGCCCAGAGCGAAGTGTTCCAGATCAGTCACTTCGATAGGACCCGATCTAAACGAGCTGCTGAAACCCGAGTAATGAGCCACCTCTCCGCCGCCCAGATAAATTCCATGGTGGATATAGAATCGGCGCGGACTGATCAAATGCGCACCGACGGGTATGCTGTCTGCGGACCTCTCGATATCGACCAGCTTCAACGGGACATCCACCATGCGCCCAGGCAGATTGCTGCCGTAACGGGCTGCGGAACACAGATGACGTTCCGGCAGCGGCACACTCAAGCGGTAGAAAACGCTCGTCGTTAACAGTGCCATGCCAATCAGTACTAACGAGCGTAGCGAGGACAACTTATCAACGGTGTTGAGCGTTAAATGATTCATGTTGAATACTCCGCAACCCTTGACCGGTACTCTATCGCGGGGCTGGCGGCGCTTCATTTGTACATGCGATTGGTTTAAGTGACCTCTTTATATACGGTCTTTAAACCTAAGTATGAATAACCTGTTAGGCAGGCCGTTGTCAGCCCAATGTTGGCGCTGACAAAGCTGGGTATGGCCTTCATTGCTGAGCGATGGGCAGCGTGAATTGCACAGTGGCGCCCCGAGGCTGGTTTGCGTGCGCCCGCAGGCAACCGCCGTGGGCCTCGATGATCGAACGACAGATTGACAATCCCAACCCCAGACCGGTGGGCTTGGTGGTATAGAACGAAGTGAAAACCAGATCGGTACTCTGCGAGGCGAAACCTGGCCCTGAATCGCTCACACTCACGACCACGTTTCCACCATCGCCCGGCGCCGCGCGGATCAGCAACTGCCGTTCACCTTCGCCGACAGCACTCATCGCCTCCAACGCATTCATGATCAGGTTGAGCAACACCTGCTGCAGCTCGACACGGTCGCCTTCGATGAAAGGCATACCGTCCATCAATTGCGTCTGTATTGAAGCACCGCTCTTGATGATCTGACTGCGGGTAAATTCGATCATCTCGCTGATCGCAGCGTTAATATCCACCAACCCCTTCTGCGGCGGCGCCTTGCGGATATGCCCGCGAATGCGGCCAAGCACATCTGCCGCTCGATTGGCATCGACGATCAGGCGACCAAGGACCTGCCGGACCTCCTCGATCTCCGGTGGTTGGGCGTTCAACCAGCGCAGCGCGGCATCAGCGTTGAGAATGGCCGCAGCGATCGGCTGATTGACTTCGTGGGCGATCGAGGCAACCAACTGCCCCATAGTCGCGACGCGGTTCGCGTGGGCCAGTTCGGTTTGCACCTCGCGATAGCGACGCTCGCTCTCACGGATTTTTTCCTCCGCCAGCTTGCGCTCGGTCAGGTCCAGCACGAAGGCGACCCCTTCCCTGCTGCTGGCTTCGAACGTCACCAGCCCGACGATGACCGGCACGCGGCTGCCATCCTTCCTGAAATATTCCTTCTCATAGGGACTGGCTTGCCCGGTCAGCAGCGCCTGGGCCAACGAGCGCTCGCTGAGTTCGAGAAACTCCGGTACGGTCAGGTCTCTCCAGCGCAGACGGCCCGAGGTGAGGTCCTCTCGCGCATAGCCCACCATGCGCAGGAACGCATCATTGGCCTCAATGATGTCGCCCTCGGCATTCCAGAACAGAATCCCGATGATGTTGGCGTCCACTAGGCGCCGGATCTTCGCTTCGCGTTCGGCGACCTCGCGGTAAAGCCGGGCATTTTCCAACGAGATTGCCGCCCGGGAAGCCACCAGTTTCAACACGGCGATCCGGGTCGGGCTGAACACGCGGGCGGCAAGGTTGTTTTCCAGGTAGAGCGCGCCGACGAGCTTAGCCTGATTCATCAAGGGCAGACAGAGAATAGAACGAGCTTGTTGCTGACGGATGTAAGGATCTTCGGCAAACGTCCCGGCAACCAGCGCATCATCAAGAAAAACGGTCTCTTGGGTGCGCAGGACGTGATAAAGGATCGACTCTGGCAACAGCGTCGCGCTCACCGCAACGTCGTGCAATTGTGTGGTGTCGCCGCCGGTGGTGACCTGCGCCGCTACCCGGTACTCACCGCCGTCCGGGAGAATCAACAGCCCACGCTCGGCACCAGCCTGTTCAATCGCCGTGAACATGATCCTGTCGATCAGCTTCTCCAGGACGATTTCTCCCGACACGGCTTGGGAGACCTTGAGAACCGTGGCCAGATCAAGGTGGTCGACGAGAGTCGTCATCGTCGTCGGCCCAAGCGCAGGTTCTTCAGTGCTCAACGACGGGTACTTGCTCTCCAGATGTCGCACCTTGCCCTCGGCCCCCCAGCGCAGGTAACCGTAACGGGCGTCCTGCAGATAGACGCGAGCGACCTTGGCAAAGCCGCGCGCCGCGTAGAAGCGCGACGCCAGTTCATTGGCCAGCGCCTCGATATGCACGAAACCGCTCTGCTGCGCGGCGTCGATGGCTTGCTCGTAGAGTAGCTCGGCGTCGATCACGCGCCCTTCGACCCGGGCAATTTCGGCGCCGACCAGCGCGGCGCGACTCGCGAAGTTCTCCGGGCACTGCTGCGCCCAGGTCTGGAGCTGGCGGTGATCGGCGGCCATCGCGACCAGATACTGCCTCTGCTCATCCATTGGGGCGCTGTCACAGCAGGCGGCCCGCGCCAGGGCGCCATAGAAATGATATTCGGCTTCCTCAAAGAACGCCTGGCAAACCCAGAGCAAACGCTGCGCTTTGGTGGCCGCCTCAAGGGCCGATACAGGATCGTCGGCCAGATAGCGGGCCTGCAGTTTTCGGACCCAGTACAGACACTCAGCCAATACCAGATCCGGGTTGCTGGACAAGTGGGCTTCGGTGTCGATTTCGTTTGACGGGCCGCCATCCAGGCGGCCGAAGCCGCGGGTCAACCCTCGCAGCATCCGGATCAACGCCAATTGCGTGAGGATGAAATCGGTCACCAGCCCGAAGCGCACCTTCCTGGCATAGGCCAGGCCGCGTTCGGCCTCGTCCTGTACACCGGCCAGCGGCTCACCGGCGAAGAGCAGATCAGCGGTGAGGTTGTTGCCCGCGTAGGCGCCATAGGGCAGATCACCGATCCGGTTCGCCGCCACAAACGAGCGGCGCAACAGGTCTCGGCACTGCTCCACAGGCTTCATCCAGCGCACGGCAAAGCAGGAAAAGCACAAGTACGTGCTGGCCTCGAATCGCGTCAGACCGCGCTTTTCGACGAGTTCGCAGCCCAGCTGACCAAACCGCAAACCCACTTGGTAATCCCCGAAACGTCTACCAGCGACCCTGAACAAATTGGCATAGAGCACACAGGACGCATCGCAGTTGCCATGCTCAAGACTCAGGTTGACCGCCTTGCAGATCAACAGGTCCGCCAGGTTCGCTTCGCTCTGCAAGGCTGGCGCGAAGAGCTTGCCCAGCGCGTCGAGGGTCGCCAGGGCGGTCGCGTCTTCCATCAGAGGCAAATCGATAAGCTCCTCAATGGTCCGTTCTCCCAGCAAAGTCCCGATTCGATCATACTCGTGGCGCACGTCATCGTCGCTCGGATGGGCCGACCATACGATCCCCACATGTCGCAGGTAGTCGAGACAGACAGCGACCGCACCGTCACTGCGATCCAGAAGCAGGTAGACGTCCATTAGCAGACAAGCGACGCTGGCGCGTTCGATCACCGTCACAGCACGCTTGGCCAGCGCACTCAGGCGCTCGTCCGCGACACTCAGTTGCCCGGAGAGAAACTCGCACTCGGCCCTGTTGAGTTCCAGGGCGAAGATCAACTCATGGTGAGCCCCCCAGGCATCGTCGCCCAGCATCTGCGCCCCGGCGGTGAGGTAGTTGAGCGCTGAAGCAAAGGCTGTCGACGCCTTGGCCCGTTGACCGGCCATCAGGTTGAACGCCGCCAGTTGCTCTCGCTCGTCCTGGTCAGTGAGCAACGCAGCGCCGCGATTAAGCTGGCCGACGATCTCGAAAATCGCTTCCTCGCGCTCCTGAGCGGACGTTTGCGCCACCAGCAGCCGACCGATACGCAAGTGAGCAGCGGCGCGCAAGTCGGCGGGGATCAGTGTGTAAGCGGCCTCGTGAATACGATCGTGAACAAACCCATAACCACCGTCGCGCCGCTCGACCAGTTCCTGGCGAGTCGCCTCCCAAAAAAGCGCGCGGACCTGAGCCTTGGGCACGCCCAGCGCGGTGGACAGCGCCTTGAACCCGGCGACGCTGCCCAGGCAGGCAAGCTGCTGCAACGCATCTTGCGTTTCGCTCGGCAAGCGAACCAGTTTGCCAACCATCAAGTCCACAATGTTGTCCGTGTAGCCCTTGGCATGAATACGATCGGGGTCCCACCACCACTGCCGAGTTTCATGATCGAAAGTCAGCAGTTGCTCATCGGCCAATGCTTGCAGAAACTGGATCACAAAGAACGGGTTGCCGGCGGTTTTATCCAGAACCAACTGCGCCAAGGGCTCGATGCGTTCAGGTTCGTCATGAAGCGCATCGCCGATCAGTTGCTCGACATGCACTTTGCCCAGCGGCGCCAGCGAGATCTCACCGATCTTGCCACCTGCGCGGCGAATGGCCTCGAGTTTGGCAGTCAACGGATGCGAGGCGTCCACCTCGTTGCTGCGGTATGCCCCTACCAGCATCAAATGCCGCACGTCCGAACTGGTCAACAGATCCGCCAGCAGGTCGAGCGTGGCAGCGTCGAGCCATTGCAGATCGTCGAGAAACAGCGCCAGCGGATGCTCCTGGCGGGCAAATACACCAATAAAATGCCGGAACACCAGAAGAAAACGGCGTTGCTCCTGTTGAGGATCAAGCGGCGGCACCGGCGGTGGCTCACCGATGATCAGCTTGAGCTCGGGAATGAGATCGGTCATCAGCCGCGCATTGGCAGCCAGCGCTTGCAGCAAAGCGTCACGCCAGCTCGCCAGTTCCGTGTCGTTCTTGCCCAACAGCGTGCGCACCAGGCTCTGAAAAGCCTGCACCAGCGTTGAATAGGGAACGTCACGCCGATACTGATCGAACTTGCCACTGGCAAAAAGCCCTCGTGGCGGCACCAGCACCTTGTGCAGCTCATTGACCACCGAGGACTTGCCAATACCGGAGTAACCCGTGACCAGCACCAACTCCGGTGCACTGCTTTCAACGACCCGGGAGAACGCCGCAACCAGGGTAGCGACCTCACGCTCACGCCCGTAGAGCTTTTCCGGAATCAGCAGCCGCTCGGATGCCCCCTGCTCGCCCAGGACGAAGACATTGATCTGGCACAACTGCTGCCAGTCTGCCAGGCACCGTCGCAGATCATGCTCGACACTGGCGGCCGTCTGGTAACGTTCCTCGGCGGTCTTGGCGAGCAGCTTCATGACGATCCGAGAAAGCATTTGGGGAACAGAGGCGACCCGTTCGCGGGGTGACAAGGGCTTTTTGGCGATATGGCAGTGTACCCACTCCATCGGATCGGCTGCCGTGAACGGCAACGAGGCGGTCAACATCTGGTACAGCGTGACGCCGAAAGAATAGAGATCACAGCGCGAATCGATCGAGCGATTCATCCTGCCGGTCTGCTCCGGTGCCATATAGGCGAGCGTACCGGCCAGGGTCTCGGGCGCCTGCCGCTCCCGCGGCAGCCGCGAGGCAAGACCAAAGCCGGTAAGCCGGGCTTGCCCGTCGGTGCAGTTCACCAGGATATGGCTGGGCTTGATGTCCTTATGGACGAGGCCGCACTGGTGGAGCTTGCCCAGCGCCGAGGCGATGCTCACGGCGAGGGGTAAAAAGATTGCCGTGTCCATGGGGACGTTGAGCAACTGCACAAGCGGTTCGCCCCCTGGATCCTCGAGCACCAACTGCATTCGGGTGCCGTCGCGCACCATTTCCAGAGGCCGCACCGACCAGCTACTGTTCAGTTCATCCTTGAGACTAAACTCATGAGCCAGACGGTCAATACAGCCGGGAGGCGGTTGTTCGGCGGCAGGCCGCGCTATCAGGACGTTGCGATCGCCCTCTACGCCCAGTCGTGATTCGCGACAGAAAATTCGCTCGCCATCGTCCCATAATACTTGCATGTGGTTATCCATCGGCACGGATCAATCAGTTGTGTTATAGGCCGCACGCTGCCGTTGGGCTGTCGTCCTGTGTCATATCGCAAGTGCCGATGTCGTCGCGTGGGGCGGCTTCCGTGGCTTGGCTGGAGGACCGTTGATGAGGCTGTACCGGGATCCAGAACGGGTCGTGTTGTCAAAGCCTAGATTAGCGCCTCATCAAAGCCCTTCAAGTGATTTCATTGAGCGACAGCGGATTAATCGGCAATGCGCGCAGACCGGCGGTGGCGAATCTGCACCCGGCGATGGGCGCCAGTCTACGCAGGCAACCAGCCGAGGTCAGTTGTACCCGGGTACAGTGCAAGTATCCCCTGGGTTACGCGCCGCCGACCGTGAGTGAACGAATCAGGCCAACGTCGAGCCTTTAGTCTTAACACGCTATACGTAGGTATACTTTTACGCCCTTCGAGACCGCGTATCGTGTAATGACGACAGGCGCTGTCACGAGCGACCCACTATGCACGACACCCCAAAACGCAATACCGCGACGATAGCCGTCGTGGATGATGACGAATCCGTTCGGACAGCTCTGGAAGGCTTGTTGCGCTCCAGCGGCTATCAAGTCCAAACCTATCGCAACGCCCTGGCGTTCCTCGACGCCAACACCCTCGCAGAGACGCACTGCCTGATTTCCGATATCCAGATGCCGGGAATGAGCGGTGTGCAGTTGCACGAAAAACTGAACGCGATGGGTTTTCAGATCCCCACCATATTCATTACCGCTTACCCGCACCTGGGTGCCGACACACCGGGACTGGTTGCCTGCCTGCCCAAACCCTGTGAAGCCGGCCGATTGTTAGGCTGCATCGAAACTGCTGTGCTGCAACGGCACTGATCCCAGTAAGCCCCTCGCCCCTCCATACCTTCGTATATCTCCCCGCCACTGAGGTATGGCTTTGCTGAACCCATGTAGAAGTGCGCCTGCACGCCCGCGTCAATAACATGAATTCACAGCGAGCACGTCGCTGCCGAAGATTTATCGACGCCATGGCGCACGCTCGCCGGGCAACGCTGCAACCTTTCAGGAACAGGCAATGTCGGCTTTCAGAGAGTCACCCCCACGCATCCTGAAGTTCACGAGCGCAATCGCAACGCTTGGCGTGTTGTCCCTGGCCGGTTGTACGGCAGGCCCCGACTTCATGAAACCGGAAAGCGGGCTGAGGGCCGTAGAGCTGGCACCGCGGCCAGAACACGCGAATGTCGCCCCCATGTCCGACGCGGCAGTGCCCTCCCAATGGTGGTTGCTGTTCAACGACACGTTACTCGCCCAACTGCAATCGCGTGCCCAAGCGGGCAATCTTGATTTACAGATAGCCGGCGAACGCATTGAACAAAGCCGAGCGCAACTGGGCATCGCCTCTTCGCGCCTGCTACCCAGCGTGGATGCCAACGCCAGCTACGCCCGTGAGAGGCTCAGCGAACATGGCAAGTTCGCCGCGCTGGGTGCGCCTGTGGGCCCCGGCAATTTCTGGCAACTAGGCTTCGATGCCAGTTGGGAAATCGACCTTTGGGGCCGAGCGCAACGCGGGCGCGAGGGCGCTGCGGCGACCCTGCAAGCCACCATCCATGATCGCGAAGCCGCACGGGTAGCCTTGTCCGCCGAAGTGGCCAGAACTTATTTGCAATTGCGCGGAACCCAGGCGCAACTGGACATCGCCCAGCAAAACCTGACGATTGCCGAGCGCACGCTGGGGCTTGCCGAAAGCCGTGAGCGCAATGGTGTTGCCACGCGCTTCGAAACCTCGTCCGCTCGCGCGCAATTGGCGACAATCAAGGCCACGGTTCCCGAACTGACCCAACAACGCAATGCACAGATGAACGCACTGGCGTTGCTGCTGGGAGAGCAGCCCCGCGCACTGGATGTACAACTGCGTCAAGCCATGCCCTTGCCGTCGCTTCCAACCCACGTTCCGGTTGGCGTCTCTTCCGAATTGGCTCACCGACGCCCCGACATCCAGCGTGCCGAAGCGCAGCTGCATGCCGCTACCGCAGCCATCGGTGTCGCCAAGGCTGACTTTTACCCGCGTATCGGGCTCAAAGGTCGAATCGGCGTGGAAGCCTTCGAAAGCGGTGATCTCTCCAGTTGGGACTCCCGTGTTTTTTCCATCGGCCCGACGGTCTACTTGCCGATCTTCCAGGGCGGACGATTGACGCAACGCCTGGCCTTGAACGAATCACGGCAAAGAACGGCGGCGATCACCTATCGGCATACCGTATTGCGAGCCTGGCACGAGGTGGACAATGCCCTGGATGCCTGGGCTGCCCAACAGCGCCAGCACGAGGATTTGCTGGTTTCCTATGAACAGAACCGGCAGGCATTACGTGCCGCCGAACGAGGCTATGAACAAGGTGCAGCCGACTATCTGAGCGTGCTGACCGCGCAACTCAACCTGCTTGCCAGTCAGACCCGCCTCAATGCCAGCGCAACCGACGCCACGCTCACCGTGGTCAATCTCTACAAGTCGCTGGGGGGTGGTTGGGAGGCGGCGAGACTGCAGAGCACGCCGCAAGCGAGCATCGATGAGTCGCCCGCGTCTTCATCGGATGACCCGCTGGTCCGTGTCTCGCCTCGCTCATCTCGCTCAAGGGCCGCCCCATGAACAGCGCCACATTGTTGCCAGCAACCGTCACGGCCAGCATAGCCCCCCAGGCCACGCCTTCAAAACGTCCGCTGGTGGGTCTGCTGGGGATTTTCATCGCCGCGATGATGGCTGGGTTGAATATCCGGGTCGGCGCATTGGCGTTGGCTGACATCAGGGGGGCCATGGGCCTGGGCTTCGACGACGGCTCGTGGTTAACCACGGCGTACAGTGCCGGGGAGTTGATTGCCATGCCCTTTTCAGCCTGGTTCGCCATTACCCTTTCAGTACGACGCCTGGAACTGTGGATGCTCGGCATCTGTGCACTGCTGGCGGCAATCCTGCCCTTGATCCATAACCTGGACCTGCTGCTGGCCTTGCGTTTTGTGCAAAGGCATTGCCAGCGGCACGACGATTCCGTTGCTGATGATGGCGGCCCTGAAATTCCTGCCACCGCCCATCCGCCTATATGGTTTGGCGCTGTATGCGATGACCGCGACCTTCGCGCCCAATCTGTCCATCTGGTTGACCGGACACTGGACCGATGGTCTGAATGATTGGCGGTGGGTGTATTGGCAAATCATTCCCCTGGCGCTCATCGCGGGATGCCTGATCGCCTGGGGCCTGCCGAAGGAATCCATCCAGCAGCACCGTTTTCCACAGGCCAACTGGTTCGGCATGGCTTGCGGTGTACCGGCGCTCGGCCTGATTGCCATCGCCCTGGATCAAGGTGTACGGCTGGACTGGTTTCATTCGCTGTTGATCATCTCATCGCTAGTGGCTGGCCTGGCCCTGTTGGCTATCTACCTGGTGAGCGAGTGGTATCACCCTTCACCGTTCATCAAGTTGCAAATCCTGGGACGCCGCAACCTGGGACTGGGCTGCACGCTGTTCGTTTCCCTGCTGGTAGTGTTGATGTCCAGTTCACTGTTACCGGCAAGCTATCTCACCCCGCTTCAGCAGTATCGACCGTTGCAGATGGCGTCCATCGGCCTGATCGTCGCGCTGCCACAACTGATCCTTGGGCCGTTGGTGGCGCTGCTGCTGTACCAGAAGTGGGTTGATGCCCGCGTGGTATTCGCGTTGGGGCTGCTGCTGATCGCGCTGGCGTGTCTGTGCGGCGCGCAGTTGACCAGCGAATGGAATCGCGACCAGTTCGTCCTGGCGCAAACACTGCAAGCCCTTGGGCAACCGATGGCGGTGGTGTCGATGCTGTTCCTGATCACCAGCGTGGTACAGCCCTCCGAAGGACCTTATGTGTCCGGCACCATCAATACGCTACGCGCCTTCGGCTCGCTGATCGGCGCGGCGGCGGTCACCCAACTGATCACCGTGCGCAGTCGTTTCCATGGGGAAATGTTGCTGGACCAAACCGCCCTGGTCAGCAACATCTCTGCGGTTGCGCCTGAGCCGGCACAGCTGATGGGCATCATCAGCCAGCAGGCGCTGGTGCTGTCGATCGCCGACGCCTATCGCGTACTGGGTTTGCTCGCGCTGTTGCTGATTCCTCTCGTGCTGCGGCTGACCTGCATCCCCCCGCCTGTCACGCAAGTAGCCCCGTCACCTTCCTCCTCACACGGGTAACCCACCATGGCCTTACCAAAGAAAGCCCAGATCATCAGTGCCGTGTTGCTCGTCGGGGCAATCGGCGGCGTGCTGTATTTCAATCGTCCCGAATCCAGTGCATCGATCCAGTCCACGGACGATGCGTACGTCCACGCGGACTTCACCACGGTCGCGCCGCAGGTATCGGGCACGGTTGAGACGGTGCTGGTCGAAGACAATCAGCCGGTCAACAAAGGCGACCTGCTGGCAACCCTCGATGACCGTGATTTCGTTGCCGCCGTGAACGCCGCCAAAGCCCAGCTCGCCAGCGCCCGTGCCGGAGTCGCCAGCTTGCAAGCACACCTGATCCAACAGGACACCGTCATACGCCAGGCACAGGCAGCGGTCGCCGCGGACGAGGCTGCGCTCAAGTTGGCCAAGGTCAATCATGCCCGTTATCGCAACCTGGCCACCGACGGCTCGGGAACCGTGCAAGCGCAGCAACAGGCCGAAGCGCAATTGAGCGTGCAACTGGCCAGTCGGGATAAAAGCCAGGCGGGTCTTCAGGCGGCTCGCCAGCAGGTAGACGTTCTCAAGGCCGACCTGGAAAAAGCCAAGGCAACCCTCGCCCACGCGCAGGCTGCGCTGGACCTCGCGAGACTGAAGCTGTCCTATACCCGAATCACCGCACCGATCAGCGGCACGATCGGGCAAAAATCGGTGCGCATCGGGGCTTTCGTCAACGCGGGAAAACCTTTGCTGGCAATCGTTCCGCTGGAGGCCGTGTACATCAGCGCGAACTTTCGCGAGACACAACTGGCCCGCGTCAAGACAGGTCAAACCGTGGAAATCGAGGTGGATGCGTTACCGGGCGAGGCGCTGCAAGGCACCGTACAAAGCCTGGGACCGGCCAGCGGCGTCAGCTACTCGACCGTGGCACCGCACAATGCCACGGGCAACTTCACCAAGATTGTCCAACGCTTGCCGGTGCGCATCCGCATCGATCCCGACCAGAGCGCTGCGGCAAAACTGCGGGTAGGCATGTCGGTCACACCGAGTATTCGTATCGGTGAATGATAGCTGGGACTGCCGGGTGCGAAGCGGCCGGAATTTTGCTCGGATGACTTGCGGCAGAGGGATCTGATCCGGATGGGGTATGCACGGCCAGAATCGCCTCCCCCCTCAGTGGCTAGTCGTAAAACGGCTCGACCAAGGTCCGACTGCCAAGAAAAAAGCTGTCCGCCACCAGACGCAACGGCTGCAGGTCCAGGTCGCTGGCCTGGTCAGCAATCAACTGCTGGAAATGCCGATACACCGCCGCGTATTCACCTTCCTGGGAAACGGTCTGGCGAACGCCGTCGATGCTCAGCACTGCCCCACCGTTGTCCAGGCGCAGGAGGCCTTCGGTGCAGCGAATCTCGATGCTCCAGAGTTCGTCGTGACCGTGGTCGAAATCGAACTCCGCGCGAACATCCAGGTGTTGCGCGTCGGACATCTTGATGCTGGCGGCAATCGGCGATTGGCAGTTACTCGGCACGCGCAGTTCGGCGGACTCAACGAACAGCGGCAGCGCCAGCAGATGGGTCACGATTGAAAACGCGTTGATGCCGGGATCAAAAACACCCAGGCCTCCAGGCTGCCAGATCCAGGCCTGGCCGGGGTGCCACTTGCGTACGTCTTCCTTCCAGTCGATCTTGACGCTTTGCAGGGTGCGGCTGGCGAGCCAGTCACGGGCCGCCTCGATACCGGGCGCGTAGCGTGAATGCCAGGCGAACAGACCACTGACACCTTGCTCGCGTACCTGATCCACCAACGCCATCGCTTCACCCAGCGTGGCGCAGGGCGGCTTTTCTACCAGCACGTGTTTGCCCGCGGCCAGCGCTTGTTGCACCAATGCGAATCGCCCTTGCGGCGGTGTGCAAAACGCAATCGCATCGACCTGCGGGCCGTTTTCAAGCAGCTCGCCCAGGGACCGGAAATTCTCCACACCGGCGCAGGGCTGCCCTTGGGTGGCGACAGACACCAACTGGAACGCAGGGTTGGCGAGGATAGCGGGAACGTGTTGATCCTGGGCAATCTTGCCGTAGCCCACCAGACCGAGACGAATCGGTTGCATCGATGACTCCTGATTATTTTTGTACTTTTGATGGGCCAGCAAACTAGCGGTAAATCGCGTGGCCGACAATGGCTCGCCACACATGCGCTTGATTGTCGTGGGCGCTACAGCACACGCTTCACGCCTGCCGAGGTTCGCAGGGCGCGCTCATGACGTTGGCAATCCTGCCCAAGAACGGCTCCAGGCGTTCACCCGGCGCGTCGTGCTCCACCACCAGGGCGGTGACTTCTTCACACGACGCCACCTGATAGTGGGCAATGCTGGAGAGTTTTTCATTGGTCACGGCCACCACCACCTGACCGCTCGCCGCGACGACCGCGCGCTTGAACTCCGCGTCATCCAGGCCGAACGCTGTGATGCCATTGTCCGGGTCGATGGCGCAAGCGCCGAGAAAACACAGGTCAACATTGAACTGCCGCAGTTGCTGCACAGCCGCCAGCCCGATCACTCCGCCCGACGCCGTGTTCACGCGTCCGCCCAACAGGATCACCTCGGCGCAGGGCAGCTTCATCAATTGCACGGCAATCAACGGCGAATTGGTGCTCAGCGTCAACTTAAGGCGTGGATCGATGGCGCCGGCAATCGCCAGGTTGGTCGAGCCGGCATCGATGAACACATGCTGGCCCGCCCTCAGCAACGAGGCCGCCGCCAGGCCGAGACTGTCCTTGCGCTCGACGTTCTGCCGTACTCGAACGGCCATCGGCCGTTCCACGGCCGGCAACAGGATCGCGCCGCCATAGACGCGCTTGCATAACCCCGCCGCCGCCAATACGCCAAGATCGCGCCGTATCGAGTGCTCGGAGACATTGAATTCGCTGGCCAGATCGGCCGCAATCACCCGACCATACAGGGCCAGACGCTCGCTGATCCGTTGCTGGCGTTCACCGGGGAACACTTCGTGAGTTGAAGTCATGGCATCTATAACCTTCATAAACGAGCACTAATTATCACTAACGAGCAAATATGCCGATTGCAGAGCCTCTCGTCAAACCTCAACGCCGGGGCAGCGGACCCAAGTGAATCTGCCCCCTCTTCCCCACAGGCAAAAAAAACCCCGCCACCGAATGCGGTGCGGGGTAAAAAAATGGTTGGTTGCGGCCAACCAAAGGAGCACGGTGAAAAACCTGTACGGGCCGGCCTCAGATGCAGTCCTGTGCGGCACGTTCAAAACTCGAAGGCAGGAAGCTGGAAGCCAACAGACGCCGCTCGTAGATGAATACCTTGCCACCGTTCCCGGCCTTGTAGGCTTCCAGCACGTTGTCCGCCGACACTTTGCTTGGCACCACGATCCGGTAGCCGCGTTGGGACTGGGAGACGGTCGGGCTCATCGCGTGGTCCTGCAATTTCGGCACGACACAGTCGGCGTACTGGGCCGGCGTCTTGCTGGTCTGCAAGGTCAGGGTCGGGTCGTTCGGCGCGCTGGCACAACCGGCGAGCAACAAGGAGGTAAACGCCATGGAAGACGCAAATAAAAGGCGCATTGGTCTGGTCCTGAAAATAAAAGGTTGGTTCATCAGGCAACGGAACTGCGTTACGGGTTGCCGCCACTGCCAGGTGCATCGGGTGTGTGGCGGTCAGATGAGTGAAACCTCATCGCCCCAACTGCTTGAGTTACCTGTTCGATGGGGGGGATTTTCCAGGCATTGCCGACAAAACAGAACTTGTGTTTCGTAATGATCACTATTGCTTCCAGCAATAGTTGCGGGCGGTGAAGACCGGTTCAGTGGCCTGTGCCGCCCCCCTGCTGATATTCGCGGGGCGTACAGCCAAACTCTCGACGAAACACCGTGTGCAGGTACTGCGCCGATTTGAAGCCGCAGTTCTGGGCGATGTCGGCAATCGCCGAGTCGGTGTTTTCCAAGCCCTGGGCGGCCGCTGCCAGTTTGAAGCGCAGGATCTCGTCGTGCACGCTGCAGCCCCGCGCCTTGCGAAAGTGCGCTTCCAGGGAGGAGCGCGACACGCCCACATAGGCCGCCACCTGAGCGGTCTTGATGCCCTGGCAGGCATATTGGCGAATGAACAGCAGCGCTTGCATGACGTAAGGGTTGCCTAACGGTTGGTGCAGACTCGAGGCTTGGACGTTGATCGCATCCGGAGGTATCAGCACCTGCGTGCCCGTGGACGGCATGCCGTGCAGCATCTGATGGAGCAGGCGCGCGGCGGTCCGGCCCATGGTTTCGGTGCCCTGGATCACCGAACTCAGCGGCACCCGCGTCAGGGTGCGGGTCAGGGGGTCGTTGTCGATGCCGATCAGTGCCACCTGCTCCGGCACGGCGATTCCGGCGGTCAGGCAGGCCTGCAGCAGTTGCCGGGCACGGGCGTCACTGACGGCGATGATACCGATGGGTTTGGGCAGGCTTTGCAGCCAGGCGATCTGTTGTTCGACGGCGCTGTCCCAGAGCGGCGCGCTGGTGCCCATGCCGCGATAGACCTCGGCGTGCAGACCATCGCGTTGCAGCAGCCGGCGAAAGGCGTTTTCCCGTTCCTGGGCCCAGCGATTGGCTTGTGCTTGCGGCAGGCTGAAGCAGGCAAAGCGCGTCAACCCGGCCTCGATCAGGTGCTCGTACGCCAGCTTCATCAAGGCCTCATTGTCGGTGGCGACATAGGGAATGCCCTTCGGATAAGCGCGCTCATCCTGGTAAGAGCCGCCCACCGCCACCACCGGCAAGCCGATCCCGCTCAGCGCTTCGCCGATCAGCGGGTCATCGAAGTCGGCAATGATCCCGTCGCCCTGCCAGCGTTCGATGCCTTTCAACCGACAGAGAAAATCTTCCTCAAGGAACAGGTCCCAGGACGCGCGGGTGCTGCTCAGGTAGTTGCCGATGCCGCTGATGATGCCTCGGTCGTAGATCTTGCTGCCGTTGAACAACAACGCAATGCGGTGAACGGGCGGGACGGTTTTCATGGTTTTTACCCTGGGCCGATGACCACAGACTAGGCGCGTGACCGTCGGATCTCAATACTCAAAATCGCACTGTGCCTTGGTGATTTTCATAATCAGCGGCCACCGGGCCGGCGTTAGTATCGATACACCGCCAAGAACAATAAGGAAATCGCCCATGTCGTACTTTCCCGCCATCGACAAGGTTCGCTACGAAGGCCCCGCCAGCGACTCGCCTCTTGCTTTTCGCCACTACGACGCCGACAAACTCGTGCTCGGCAAGCCCATGCGCGAGCACCTGCGCATGGCGGTGTGCTACTGGCATACCTTTGTCTGGCCGGGATCCGATGTGTTCGGCGCCGGCACCTTCCAACGCCCGTGGCAGCATGCCGGCGACCCGATGGAACTGGCCATCGGCAAGGCCGAAGCGGCCTTCGAGTTCTTCTCCAAACTGGGCATCGACTACTACTGCTTTCATGACACCGATGTCGCCCCGGAAGGCCACTCGCTGAAGGAGTATCGCAACCACTTCGCGCAGATGGTCGACCACCTGGAGCGTCACCAGGAACAAACCGGGATCAAGCTGCTGTGGGGCACCGCCAACTGCTTCAGCAACCCGCGCTTTGCCGCAGGCGCCGCCAGCAACCCGGACCCGCAAGTGTTCGCCTGCGCCGCCGCCCAAGTGTTCAGCGCGATGAACGCCACCCTGCGTCTCAAGGGGGCCAACTACGTGTTGTGGGGCGGTCGTGAAGGTTACGAGACCCTGCTCAATACCGATCTGAAACGCGAGCGCGAACAACTGGGCCGCTTCATGGGCATGGTGGTCGAGCACAAGCACAAGATCGGTTTCAAGGGCGATCTGCTGATCGAACCCAAGCCGCAGGAACCGACCAAGCACCAATACGATTACGACAGCGCCACGGTGTTCGGCTTCCTGCAACAGTTCGGCCTGGAAAAGGAGATCAAGGTCAACATCGAGGCCAACCACGCGACCCTCGCCGGGCACAGTTTCCATCATGAGATCGCCACAGCCGTCTCCCTGGGGATCTTCGGCAGCATCGACGCCAACCGTGGCGATCCGCAGAACGGCTGGGACACTGACCAGTTCCCCAACAGCGTCGAAGAGATGACCCTGGCCACCTATGAAATCCTCAAGGCCGGCGGGTTCAGCAATGGCGGCTTCAACTTCGACTCCAAGGTCCGTCGTCAGAGCCTGGACGAGATTGACCTGTTCCACGGCCACGTCGCGGCCATGGACGTCCTCGCCCTGGCCCTGGAACGTGCAGCGGCGATGGTGCAGAACGACCGCCTCCAGCAGTTCAAGGACCAACGCTACGCCGGCTGGCAGCAACCGTTCGGTCAGGCGGTGCTGGCGGGTGAGTTCAGCCTCGCTTCACTGGCCGAACACGCCTTCGACAACGAGCTCAATCCACAGGCTGTGAGTGGTCGGCAAGAGATGCTCGAAAACGTGGTCAACCGGTTCATCTACCCCTGACACCAGGCCCCGTTCGCTGCGCAGAGGTTGTTACATTCTCGCGACAAATCTCTGCTCGCGGCACGCCGGGAGTCTCTACAGTTCTACCCGCATCACGTTCATCGTCAGGCAGTGTCTTTCGAACAACAATAAAAGGACGCACCACCATGAAAAAACTGAAACTCACGCTGCTCGCCGGCGCCCTCGCCCTGCTATCGCTTCCGGTCATGGCCGACGCCACCAACCCGAAAATCGGTTTCTCCATCGATGATCTGCGCCTGGAACGCTGGTCGCGGGACCGTGACTATTTCGTCGCGGCGGCGGAAAAAATGGACGCCAAAGTCTTCGTCCAGTCGGCCGATGCCAACGAGCAGAAACAGATTTCCCAGATCGAAAACCTCATCTCCCGGGGCGTCGATGTGATCGTCATCGTGCCGTTCAACGCCACCGTGTTGACCAATGCCGTGGCCGAAGCCAAGAAGGCCGGGATCAAGGTGGTGTCCTATGACCGACTGATCCTCAATGCCGACATCGACGCCTACATTTCCTTCGATAACGAAAAAGTCGGCGAGATGCAGGCCAGCGGCGTGTTGAAAGCCGCGCCCAAGGGCAACTACTTCTTGCTCGGCGGCGCGCCCACGGACAACAACGCCAAGGTCCTGCGCGAAGGCCAGATGAAAGTGCTGCAACCGGCCATCGACAAGGGCGATATCAAGATTGTCGGGCAACAGTGGGTCAAGGAATGGAACCCCACCGAAGCCTTGAGCATCGTTGAAAACGCCCTGACCCGTAACGACAACAAGATCGATGGCATCGTCGCCTCCAACGACGCCACCGCAGGCGGTGCCATCCAGGCACTGGCCGCGCAGAAAATGGCCGGCAAGGTGCCGATCTCGGGCCAGGACGCCGACCTGGCGGCGGTCAAGCGGGTGATCGATGGCACCCAGACCATGACCGTCTACAAGCCGCTGAAACTGATCGCCACCGAAGCGGCCAAGCTCTCGGTGCAATTGGCGCGTAACGAGAAACCCACCTACACCTCGCAATACGACAATGGCAGCAAGAAAGTCGACACCATCCTGCTCACCCCGACCCCGTTGACCAAGGACAACATCGACCTGCTGGAAAAAGATGGCTTCTATACCAAGGCGCAGATCGCTGGACAGTGATCCCGGGACAACCCTGGGTGAATGAGACCTGTGGGAGCGAACCTGCTCGCGATAGCGGTGGTTCAGCTTGCATCGATGTTGTATGTGCTGCCGCCATCGCGAGCAGGCTCGCTCCCACAGGGGCTTTGCTTGGCTAGCTGCATCTGAGATGCCTGGCCCCAGGGCTGTCACCACCTCTGCCTATGTGTGAGCCCTTTTCATATGAGCCCTCGCCATGTCCGACTACCTGCTGCAAATGAACGGCATCGTCAAAAGCTTCGGCGGTGTCAAAGCCCTCAATGGCATCGACATCAAGGTCAGGCCAGGTGAATGCGTCGGCCTGTGCGGTGAGAACGGCGCCGGTAAATCCACGCTGATGAAAGTCCTGTCGGCGGTCTACCCGTACGGCACCTGGGACGGTGAAATTGTCTGGGACGGACAGCCGCTCAAGGCGCAGTCCATCAGCGAAACCGAAGCCGCCGGGATCGTCATCATTCATCAGGAACTGACCCTGGTCCCCGACCTGTCGGTGGCCGAAAACATCTTCATGGGCCATGAGCTGACGCTGCCCGGCGGACGCATGAACTACCCGGCAATGATCCACCGTGCCGAAGCCCTGATGCGTGAACTCAAGGTGCCGGACATGAACGTCTCGCTGCCGGTTTCACAATACGGCGGGGGTTACCAGCAGTTGGTGGAAATCGCCAAGGCGCTGAACAAACAGGCGCGCCTGCTGATTCTCGATGAACCCTCCTCGGCCCTGACCCGCTCGGAAATCGAGGTGCTGCTGGACATCATCCGCGACCTCAAGGCCAAGGGCGTCGCCTGCGTGTACATCTCCCATAAGCTCGATGAAGTGGCCGCCGTGTGCGACACCATTTCGGTGATCCGCGACGGCAAACACATCGCCACTACCGCCATGACCGACATGGACATCCCGAAGATCATCACCCAGATGGTCGGACGAGAAATGAGCAACCTCTACCCCACCGAACCCCATGACATCGGCGAGGTGATTTTCGAGGCGCGCCATATCACTTGCTACGACGTCGACAACCCCAAACGCAAACGAGTCGACGACATTTCATTCGTCCTCAAGCGCGGGGAAATCCTCGGCATCGCCGGGCTGGTCGGCGCCGGCCGCACGGAACTGGTGTCGGCACTGTTCGGCGCCTACCCCGGCCGCCATGAAGGCGAAGTCTGGCTCGACGGCCAACCGATCGACACGCGCACGCCCCTCAAGTCAATCCGCGCAGGCCTGTGCATGGTGCCTGAAGACCGCAAGCGCCAAGGCATCATTCCCGACCTGGGGGTGGGCCAGAACATCACCCTGGCGGTGCTGGACAACTACTCGAAAATGACCCGTATCGACACCGAAGCGGAGTTGGGCAGCATCGACCGGGAAATCTCGCGCATGCACCTTAAGACCGCGAGCCCGTTCCTGCCAATCACCAGCCTCTCCGGCGGCAACCAGCAAAAAGCCGTGCTGGCCAAAATGCTGCTGACCCAACCGCGCGTGCTGATTCTCGATGAGCCGACCCGGGGCGTGGATGTCGGCGCCAAGTACGAGATCTACAAGCTGATGGGCGCGCTGGCCGCCGAAGGCGTGTCGATCATCATGGTGTCCTCGGAACTGGCCGAAGTGCTGGGGGTGTCCGACCGCGTGCTGGTGATCGGCGAAGGCCAATTGCGCGGTGACTTCATCAACCACGAACTCACACAGGAACAGGTGCTCGCCGCCGCCCTCAGCCACCCCGAAGACCATAACAATAATGATCGGAAGTCCGCGTAGATGAATCAGGTCAAGCAACTCTTCAGCCGCTACAAAATGCTCGCGCTGGTGATCGCCGTGGCGGTGATCTGGCTGTTTTTCAGTTGGCAGACCGAGGGCGGGTTCCTGACCCCGCGCAACCTCTCCAACCTGCTGCGGCAGATGTCCATCACCGGGATTCTGGCCTGCGGCATGGTGCTGGTGATCATCAGCGGTGAGATCGATCTGTCGGTGGGTTCACTGCTTGGATTGCTCGGTGGCCTGGCGGCGATTCTCGACGTGATCTATCACATCCCGCTGCTGGCGAACCTGAGCCTGGTCGCCTTGTGCGGCCTGGTGATTGGCCTGGGTAACGGCTACATGACCGCCTACCTGCGCATCCCGTCGTTCATTGTCGGCCTGGGCGGCATGCTCGCCTTTCGCGGCATTCTGCTGGGGATTACCGACGGCACCACCATCGCCCCGGTGTCACCGGAGCTGGTCTACATCGGCCAGGGTTATTTGCCGCACTCCGTCGGCACGGGCCTGGGCGTGCTGCTGTTTGCCTTGACCCTGTTCCTGACCTGGAAACAGCGGCGCAATCGCGCCCTGCATGGCCTGGCGGCCCACTCTCTGGTGCGTGGCGTATTGCGCGTGGTGCTGATCGGCGCAGTGCTGGCCGGGTTCGTCTATACCCTCAACAGCTACGACGGTATTCCGGTTCCCGTGCTGCTTCTGCTGATGCTGCTCGGCGTGTTCAGCTACGTCACCAGCCAGACCGTGTTCGGGCGACGGGTCTACTCGGTGGGCAGCAACATGGAAGCCACGCGCCTGTCCGGCATCAACGTGCAGGCGGTGAAGCTGTGGATCTTCGGCATCATGGGCGTGATGTGCGCCCTGGCGGGCGTGGTCAACACCGCTCGCCTGGCCGCGGGCTCACCCTCGGCCGGCAGCATGGGTGAACTCGACGCCATTGCCGCCTGCTTCATCGGCGGCACCTCCATGCGCGGCGGCTCCGGCACCGTCTACGGCGCCCTGCTCGGCGCGCTGGTGATCACCAGCCTGGACAACGGCATGTCCATGCTCGACGTCGACAGTTACTGGCAGATGATCGTCAAGGGCAGCATTCTGGTGCTGGCGGTGTGGGTGGATGTGAGTACACGCACGGGGCGGCGCTAGTGGTTAGGCGCTCACCTATGGTGGGAGCAAGGCTTGCCCGCGATGAAGATGACGCGGTCTTCCGGGGGACCGAGGTGCCTGCATCGCGAGCAAGCTTTGCTCCCACAGAAAGCCGTGCACTCACAGCGGTGCGGCAAGAGGTGATCCGAAAATCTCGTAGGAATTTACCTCTGTGGCGACGGGGCCTTGCTTGCGCAAGGTGTTTCCTGTCTTATCGAAGATCGGCTCGGATTGGGCCGTTCCTACTTCAACAAGGAGTGACTGCATGGAAGTCCACACTCAGCTACAACCCTGCGATTGCGCGAATATGGAAGACATCCGCCGCGAGATCGATGCCCTTGACCAGGCCGTTATCAAACTGCTGGGCAAACGCTTTCAGTACGTACTGGCAGCGTCGAAGTTCAAGACCTCAGCCACGGCGGTGCGTGCGCCGGAGCGCTTCCAGGCCATGCTGGCGACCCGGCGTCAATGGGCCGAGGCCGAGGGCCTTAGCCCGGATGCGATCGAGAAAATGTACAGTGACCTGGTGAATCACTTCATCGCCCAGGAGATGGAACACTGGACGGCTCTTCGATCCGGGACCTGATCGACACGACAAGCGCCCTGCGCTCAGGCCCAGGCAACCGTCAACAGGCCGGCGCCAAGCACGACACATAACGGTGAATAGACCCAGGTGTCGAGCTTGGCGAACGTCGAGCCCTTGACCTCCTTGAAGAAACCCACCAGGTTCGATTCGCCAATGGCGCGGGCGAACATCAGCAAGGCGATTGCGCTGATCAGCCATTGCAACGCCCGATGGGTGACGGGCGGTGCCAGCAAGCCGACCCGCAGGCACACCAGAACTGCAATCAGCAGCAACGCGAGGGCCACCAGCAGCGTCAGCCATCCCGATGGGTTGAACGCCGGACGCAGCGACTCTCCTTGCCTCACCGGAACCTGAGGCACGACCGCCAGGGCCGCCCATCGCCCGCCCAGGGCCCAATACAAATGAATCAAGCTGATGGTCGCAAATACTGCGACCAGCGACCGAGCCACTAAAAGCGTCATTCGCCAGCCTCCTTGAAAGGTTGAACAATCATCCTAGCTCGAATTCGGCATTTCGCCGCACGGGCGCAGACTGCAGGTTTTCGGCGAATGACGCATTGCTCAAGATCAAGAGTTCAACCTGGCGCGCTACAGACCGGCGGCGACTTTGTCGGCAACCTCCTTGGGCACCCAGGCCTGCCAGACCTGTGGATGGGCCTTGAGGAACGCCTCGGCGGCTTCACGCGGCGGTGTGTGCTTTTCGCTCATGTCGGCCAGGGCCTTGTTCAACGGCTCGATCGGCAGATCAACTTTACTGAAGAACTCGGCAATGTCCGGGTGTTGCTTCTGAAACGGCGCGGATACGCCAATCGACAGCTTCGAGGCCAGGGAGCGGGTTGGCTTGGGGTTGGGGTTGTCGGCATCGGTCAGGGTTTTCCAGGCCTCGGCATCGAACGCAGGCTCTTGCAACTGCACCAACTTGAAACGTCCCAGCAGCGGTGTAGGCGACCAGTAGTAAAACAGGATCGGCTTGCCCCGGCGGATCGACGAGCTGATCTCCGCATCCAGCGCCGCCCCCGAACCACTTCGGAAATTCACATAGCTGTCGGACAACCCATAGGCCTTGAGCTTCTGCTTGTTGACCACTTCGGAGGTCCAGCCGATGGGGCTGTTGAGGAAGCGACCCTTGCTGGGGCTTTCCGGGTCTTTGAAGACATGCTTGTAGCGCGCCAGGTCTTCGACGCTGCGCAAATCCGGCGCCAGAGGCTTGATGCCCCGGGCCGGGTCGCCCTTGATCACATACTCCGGGACCCACCAGCCTTCGGTCGCACCCTTGACGGTATCGCCCAAGGCGATCACCTTGCCTTCGGCCTCGGCCTTGACCCACACCGGGCTGCGACCGGCCCATTCTTCCCCGATCACCTGGATGTCGTTGTTGGCCAGCGCCGTTTCCAGGGTAATGGTGGTGCCCGGCAATGTGTCGGTCGGCAGCCCATAACCCTTTTCGACGATGACCCGCAGGATATCGGTGATCAGACTGCCGCTTTCCCAATTCAGGTCGGCAAAATGGATCGGCGCCTGCGCGGCCGATGCTGGGAGTGACGAAACCAACACCGCACAGGTGGCCCAGGCAGCCAGCCACTGTCTAACTCGTTTCATGCGTTGCACCTCGTACCAGACACAGCGATAGCTCAACGGTCCTGCGTAACCGGACGCAAGCCTCTGATTAGTTCAGTCAACTGACTGTAGCCGAGGTTCCACGCAGACCTTGCGAAAACCGTTGGCAGGGCGCAAAACCCGAACGCTGTGTCAGCCCGCCTATCACATCCATCAGGCTGACGTGGTGCACATCACTCGCTGGCCTTGAAGGTGACGAGTTCACCTTTGCGCCACTTGGCGGCTTTGGCGGTCACGGCCTTGAGGGTCTTGGTCAGACCCTCGTGCAACTGCTCGTTGGCGGCGAAAACAGTCAGCACGCTGTGCCCTTCCTTGAACAGGATCGCGTGGCCACCGGGGGTGGCCACGAAGGCGTAATCCCCAAGGCCATAGACCGTCAGCTTGATATCGCGAAAGCGGATTTCAAACTTGCCACCTTCACGGCTGGGCAATACCGCTGCACGAAAATGATCACCGACTTTGAGTTCAAGCCTGGGCTTGTCATCGACCACCAGGGCCGATTCAGTATCGATTTCGGCAACATAAATACCTTCGGCGGTTTGCTCGGTGATGTAGACGAAGCGCGACTGGAACTGCTTGACCAGCTTTGCCCGCAGATCACCAAGTACGAATAACGCATGCATGTCGAGATTACTTACTGCCAAGGAAACATCCCCATCTTTGTAAACGGCCCGCCCTCTGAAAAGGACGGACCACGAGAACCCGTGCCGACTGTGTGTGTCGCAGTGGACCTGTAACTGAAAATTCGAAGTGAACGGCGTGCCCTGCCCCGGGGCGAGAGAAGACTAAAGGATTGCCACTCTCGCCGTCTTTCCCGCGGGGTCGTCAGAGGCTGAAGGAAAACGCCACTCTGAGCATCGGAAAAGGTGGGACTACTAACTTTAGGGAAATTTCTCACTTAGAAAAGCATTTTTCTGACATCGAGGGCAAAAAAAATTGCTTTAGATAGACACAGCCATCCACACGGTGCTGCCGATTCTAGAGCAGCCGCAGGCGTGGAGACTACTCAAAACACTCGGTAATTCGTCGGTAAACCATAGAAAAGGAATTCACATGGCCACTTTCACAACCCTGACCCAACCCCTCACCCCTTGCATCGCTGACAAGCCTGACGGGGTTGACCAAGTCCATTACCTGCCGGTTTCTTTGTTTCAACCGCGATATCGGGTGGTTCTGGCCGGTAAGTGCTTTTTCCATATTGAAGAAACCTCGACTGGCCGTGTAAGAGGTTTCCGTACCGATCATAACGAGGCCTGTTACCTGGCCAGGCGTCTGGAACGAAGCGTTTGACCTGAGATACCACACGCCCATCACTTAACTCAGCCGCGACAGGCAACTGCTGCCATACTGCCTGCCCAGCGAAGACCGTCCCCCATTGACGATCGCGCACCCATACTATGACTTGTGAAGGAAAGGCGCGACGTGACGGAATTTGATATTGGCGAGTTTTTCATCCGGGGTGAGGCCAGAGAGGTCGAAGGCGAATTTCAGGCTGTCATCGTGATGCGCGCCAAACCCCCCTTGACCACCACCCGTTATCATCAGGTGGAAAAGGATCGCTGGTTCAAAACCCCCGAACTCGCCGCCGAGGCTGCGCGGGCAGCGGCAAAAGCCCTGAAACTCGCAGTGGATGAAGGCGCGTTGAAAGCCTGAACCCGATCGAACTCCTGACGGGCGTTTGCCTCAGATAAAGGGAAGCAACCGAGGCGCCATGACGGCGCCCACCCAAAGGAGAACCCCATGGAACAGCCCTCGCACGAACTGAGTACCTTGTTCGATCAACTCGGCCTGCCTTCGGATGACAAAGCCATTGATGAATTCATCATGGCCTATCCGCTGGAGCCGGAGATCAAACTGGTGGAGGCCGACTTCTGGTCGGAGCAACAGAAAGATCTACTGCGCGAATGGCTGCTCGCTGACGGCGAGGAGGCAGTGCTGGTGGATCAATTGAATGTCCGCTTGCACGACGGTAAATAACCCTCAACCCTTTAACCCCTGTGACAAGGGAGCTTGCTTCCGCTCGGCTGCGCAGCAGCCGTGCCCAGCCCCCCAGCGCAGGCCAGCCTAGCGCGGCTTCTCGGGCTTATAACCCAGCCGCAAACCACCCCAATGACGCCCCTTGAGCATGATCGGCACGGAAAGGTCATGCATCAGCTCACCCGTATCTCGGGTGTAGGTCTGCAACAGCACGGGCTGCTGGTGGCTACCGCAACGAATCCCGGTGCGGTCGGAGAACTTGCGTTTAGTGCGATTGTTCACCGTGTCCACTTGCGGATCGCCGGTCAGGGGTTGGCTGAAGACCTTGTTGTGGGTCGGTACATAACCTTCCTGAGTACAAGCAATGGCGAATACCAGGCCCTCGTGCCGGGCGAGCAAAGGTTCCTGAATAGCCGGCAGGACCTGATCGGTGTAGCGGTCGAAACGGGTCTGGAACTTGGCGGGCTGGGTATTGGGGATGGGCTGGTAGCTGCGGTCGAACAGGTCCTCCAGGCTGACACGACCCTGGTCAATGTCTGCCTCGAACTGGGCCGCGATCTGGCTCGCCCCTTCGCGCGCCAGGTCGTAGACCCGTTGGTGATAATCGTCCAGGCCAACCTCGGCCAGGCGTTCGCTGATGGTTTCGGCCTGGCCCTCCATTTGCACTGCCGCTTGGGCCAGGCGCTGGGTCTGCTGGTCGCTGATGGACAGGTCACTGCGCATCTGTTCGATGGCGTGAAACAGGCTGTCGAGTTGTTCGCGATTGGTGTCAGTGCCTTGGGCGATGGCGCTGACCTGGGTTTCAACACCGGCCGCCAGCCGGGCTATGTTTTCCAGGTGCTGACCGGTGTGCTCGACCTGCTGCACGCCACTGTCCAGGTCGCTGGCCAGTTGCCGGATCTGCTCCACCACCTGGGCGGTGCGCTGCTGGATATCCGCAACCATGACCCCGACCTCGCCGGTGGCCGCGGCCGTACGCCCGGCCAGTCCACGGACCTCGTCCGCCACCACCGCGAAGCCGCGACCGTGCTCACCGGCCCGTGCAGCTTCGATGGCCGCGTTGAGCGCCAGGAGGTTGGTCTGGCTGGCGATCGACTGAATTACCAGGCTGACCCGCTGGATTTCATCGCTGCGCACGCTCAGCGCCTCGATCAACTCGCGGCTGTCGTTCGCGCGCTGGCTGAGCTGATGCATCCGGCTGATGGACTCCACCAGTTCGCTGCGCCCGGCAACGCTGCTGCGATGGGCCTCACTGGCGGCACTCAGGGCCTGCTGGCTGAGTTGCGAGGTGGCCTGTTCAGTGGTGATCATCGATTCGGCATTACCGACGATCTGCGCCGCCGCGTCGAGCTGCGACTGGACCTTGCCAGCCAGTTGCTTGACCGAATAGGCGACGCCGGCCGCCGACAACGCGTTATGGCTGGTGGTGTAGGACAGATCACGGGTCAGCTCGGCCAGCTTGTCCGCGGCTACCGGCTCAGGCGCGGCGGCCAGGCGCGAGCGCAGGCGCGGCAGCCAGACGATGAGCATCGCCAGGGGCAGGCCCAGATACAACGACCAGCCGCCCAACGTCATGCCGCACAGCAGCAATGTCAGCGCCAGACTCTGCAAGGTCGGCGTCAACCAGCGCGCCATGCTGTTGGTTACAGGCACCTGCACCTGCGCCGCATTCGCCACGGAACCGTCTGTCGCCATGTTGATCACCCACATTTCTCGTTGTTATACCTGCATTAAACGCCACTACGGAGCCATTATCCATGGTCCATTAGTCGCGTTCTTGCGGGGGGTCAACGGAAGTAGACGAACAGGCGCAGACAAAAGCAAAAGATCGCAGCTTCCCGAAGAAAGCTGCGATCTTCTCTGAAACGCGGATCAGGCCTGACGCTGGTGCTTGTCGATCTGCTCGTGACGTTCCTGCGCTTCGATGCAGTACTTGGTGGTCGGGCTGATCAGCAGGCGCTTGAGGCCGATCGGCTCGCCGCTGTCATCACACCAGCCGAAGCTGTCGTCGTTGATACGGTCCAGGGCCTGCTCCAGCTGAGGCAGCATGCGCTGGTCGCGATCGATGGCGTTGACCAACCAGGTCCGCTCTTCTTCTACGGAAGCAGCGTCCGCCGGGTCAGCCGGGGTATCCAGGCTCTCAATGGCGATTCGGTTCTGTTCGATGCGCTCGTGGGTTTCCACTTTCATGTTCTGCAACAGCTTGGTGAAGAAAGCCAGCTGCTCGGCATTCATGTAGTCATCCGCCGGCATGGCCAGCAACTTTTCCTTTGTCATTGATTTCTCTATAAAAAAACGTGCATTAAGGCGAATTATGAAGCGTCCCGCAGCGCGCTGCCACGCTCATCGGGAAGGCGCCGTCTATTCCAAGCGCCACCCGGCACTCAATTTACGAGGGGCGGCAGTCTAAGGCCGAGTCGAAGCCTCAGCAACTGAAAACATAGGGAAAATGTCCGACAACCCTTCTAAATGTTCTCTGACAAGCTTTTGGCAGTCATCGGAGTGCGTTTATAACAAGAAATTCGATTCAATAGCTGTATCAAGAAGACAAATGGCAACGCCACGCGGGTCAGGCGTGGCGCTTTGTCGCAGCGTAAGGACCTTCAGCGTTTGAGTTTGCGCTTATTGCGGTACTGGTCGATGACCACCGCCACCACAATGATCAAGCCCTTGATGATGTCCTGAATGTAGGCATCCACGCCGACGAACGTGAAGCCACTGGCCATGACCCCGAGGATCAGCGCGCCGATCACCGTTCCGGTGATGCGCCCCACCCCACCGGCCAGGCTAGTGCCGCCGATCACGGCCGCAGCAATCGCGTCCAGCTCATAGGACATGCCCATGCCGGCCTGCCCGGTGGCGGCCCGCGCCGAGGCCACCACCCCGGCCAGCCCCGCCAGCAGCCCGGCGATGCTGTAGACGATCACCAGATGGCGTTTGACGTTGATGCCCGAGGTGCGTGCCGCCTGCATGTTGCCGCCGATGGCGTAGGTGTACTTACCGTACTTGGTGTAGCGCAGGGCAATATGGAAGATCACCGCCACCACCAGGAAAATGATCACCGGCATGGCGCCATGGCCGATGGCGGTATAGGAATCGGACAACATGCTCACCGGCTGGCCTTCGGTGTAGTAACGCGCCAGACCGCGGGCCGAGACCATCATGCCGAGGGTGGCAATAAAGGGCGGGATACCCGTGATGGCGATGATGCTGCCGTTGATCGCTCCGGCCAACAGCCCAACGCCCAACCCCGCCACCACCGGTATCCACACCGGTAAGTCAGTCAGGGAGGGAAACACCGCCCGGGTGAAATCCGAGGTTTGGGCCAGGCTGGCGGCGATCATGGCCGACAACGCCAGCACCGAGCCGGAAGACAGGTCGATACCGGTGGTGATGATCACCTGGGTCACACCGATGGCCAGCAGACCGATGATCGACACTTGCAGGATCATCAACACCAGGCGCTGGGAGTTCATCAGGAAACTCTGGTCGCGCATGATCCAGCCAAACACTTCGAACACCAGGCCGATGCCGATCAGCACCAGGAAGATACTCAGTTCCGTCGGCAGCCGCCGACGCGTCCTGGCCGGTGCGGCCGCGGGTTTATTTTCCAGTATCGCGTTCATAGCATTCACCTTTTTCTCTGTGGCGAGCTTGCGCCCTCTATTATCAGGACAGGCCAGAAGCCAACTGCATTACCCGCTCCTGGGTCGCCTCGCTACGGTCCAGCGTGCCCATCAGGTCACCTTCATGCATCACCATCACCCGGTCGCTCATGCCCAACACTTCCGGCAGCTCCGAAGAAATCATGATCACCGCCATGCCTTCGCTGGCGAGGTAGGAAATGAGCCGGTAGATCTCGGCCTTGGCGCCAACGTCGATGCCACGGGTCGGCTCGTCGAGGATCAGGATGCGTGGGTTGGTCATCAGCCATCGGGCCAGCAGGGCCTTCTGTTGGTTGCCGCCGGACAAGGTGTCGATGCACTGTTCCAGGGACGGGGTCTTGACCCGCAACTTCTTGCACATGTCTTCGCACAACGCGCGCAAGGCTTTCTGCTGGATGAAGCCGTTGCCGACGTAATGGGGCAACACGGCCATTTCCATGTTTTCCAGCACCGACAGGCACGGGAACAGGCCACTGAGCTTGCGATCCTCGGTCAACAGCGCGAACCCCTTCTCGATGGCCATGTGCGGGTCGCTGATGCGCACCGGTTGCCCGTCGAGCAGGATCTCGCCGCCCGTGCTGGGCGTCACGCCGAAGATCGCCTCGGCCACGTTGGTCCGGCCCGAGCCCATCAGCCCGGCAATGCCCAGGATTTCTCCGGCATGCAAGTCGAAGGACACATTCTTGAAAATGCCCTCCAGGCTCAAATCACGCACCGACAGCACCAGATCGCCGATGGGTTTGTCCCGTTCCGGGAACAACTGGCTCAGTTCGCGCCCGACCATCATTGATATCAGGCTGTCGCCGTCCATGCTGTCGGCCCGTTGCAGGCCGATGTAGGCGCCGTCGCGAAACACCGCCACTTCATCGGCGATGGCGAACACTTCGTTCATTTTATGGGTGATGTAGATGATGCCCTTACCCTGAGACTTGAGGTCGGCGATGATCGAAAACAGATGGGCGACCTCCGTCTCGGTGATGGCCGAGGTCGGCTCATCCATGATCAGAATGTCAGAGTCGTAGGACACCGCCTTGGCGATCTCGACCATCTGCCGCTCGGCAATGCTCAGGTTGCCCACCTGCTCTTCAGGATCCAGGTTGATACGCAGGCGCTCCAGCAACTTGGCGGTGCAGCGGTGCATTTCCCCGTGATCGACCATATGCAAGCCGTTGAGCTGCTCGCGGCCGATCCAGATGTTTTCAGCGATGCTCATGTGGGGCATCAGGTTCAGTTCCTGGTGGATCATCGCGATGCCGGCCTGCAGGGCTGCCAGAGGTGTGTCGAACTTCACCGGCTTGCCCCGCAGGCGCAGTTCACCGGCGTCCGGCTGGTAGATGCCGGCCACGATTTTCATCAGGGTGGATTTGCCCGCACCGTTCTCGCCCATCAAAGCCAGCACGGAACCGGGGCGCACCCGCAATTGCACATCCGACAGGGCCACCACGCCGGGAAAGCCTTTGCTGACGTTGACGACTTCCAGCAGATACGGTTCATCAGGCATTACGTCCGGCCGGAAAGTCATCGCCGGGGCGCTCGAAGCAGTCGCTGAAGCGAACATGATCAGGTACTCCCTCGGCAAGGTCAGTGGGCGACCTCGCCTGTTTATTGTTGTGGTAGCAGTACGTTAAACGTCACTTGAACTGATCGACGTTTTCCGGCGTGATCAGGCGATACGGCACCCATACGGCCTGCTCGACCGGCTGTTTCTTGACCATTTTCACCGCCGTGTCGATCGAACCGTCGGCCTGGCCCTTGGCGTCCTGGAATACCGAGACCGCCATCTCGCCTTTCTTCACGGCGTTCAGGCCGTCCGGCGTGCCATCGACCCCGGCGATCAGTACGCTGCCTTTCTCCTTGCCGACACCCTTGAGTGCCATGGCCGCGCCGATGGCCATTTCGTCATTGTTGGAGACCACGGCATTGAACTCACGGCCCTGAGTCAGCCAGTCGTTCACCAGTGTCATGCCTTTATCCCGTGACCAGATACCGGTCTGCTCTTGTTCGATCTTGATGTCGGGGTACTTGGCCAGCACTTCCTTGACACCCTTGGTGCGGTTGGTGGTGGAGTTGTTCGCCAGGTCACCCAACAGAATCACGATGTTGCCCTTGCCCGACATTTTGTCGGCCAGGTATTGCATTTGCATCCGGCCGGCTTCCAGATCGTCGGACGCCACGGTCACCACGCCTGCGGGCAGTTTCAGGTCGTCGGGACGGCGATTGACGTACACCAACGGGATCCCGGCGGCGACCGCGGCCTTGGTAATGCGCTGGGTGGCGGCAGTGTCCACCGGGTTGACGATGATTGCGTCGACCTTCTGGCTGATAAAGCTTTCCACCTGGCTCAGTTGCTTGACCACATCACTGCGTGCGTCTTCGAACTGCAAGGTGACGCCATCCGGCAGGGACTTGGCTTTGCTGTCCATCGACTCACGCAGGTACGTCAGCCAGGTGTCATCGAACTGGGACATGCTGACGCCGATCTTCAGGTCCGCCAGGGCGACGCCGCTGGTGAGCATCAACGACAGGGCCAGCGAGGCGATACGGGTCTTGGTCTTCATGAACGGTCTTTCTCCACTTTTTTGTTGGTTTTATGGATAAGGCGTGATGGATCTCAGGAACGGGGCAAACGCACGATGGGCGCACCGGGCATGCAACACACCACGGTGCCGTTGCGCTGAATGCACAGGGATTCGAACAGGGGAAGGATTGCGCACAGGCGCAGCGAGCTTGGCAGGTGAAACGCAGAACGGCTGAAGGTTTTCATCGACGGTACCTGGCTGTGTTTCTTGTTTTTGTTTTGTCCGTCATTTGCTCAAGGCTGACTTGGCAAAAGACGAACAGGGGTGTCGGTAACCTGGAATCGACTTTATTGGAAAATATTTTCCATATCAACTCATTTTAGAATTTTATTCGTTTTTTATTCCATGGCCGACAGACGTGGCCAAAACCACCACTTCGCCCTGCTCGGCGCTCAGCCTTGCAGCGTCGAGGATGCGAGTGGTGGCCAGGGCATCACGAGCCTCCACCGGCAAAGGACCAACGCCTTGCAACGCGGTTTGCAGGCGCTGGTAGAACGCCATCCAGCAGCCGCGCTCCGACGCCACACGCTCGCGCTCGCTGCCTTGCTCGAACCAGCCCCAGCGCCGATGCTCTTCGCTCCCCCAGCGCTCACCCTCGGTCGCCGGGCTCAACCCGGCCAGCGCCTGGGCCTCCTGGCCGTCCAGGCCCTCGACGGTGTAGCAGCCTCCGGTGCCGCTGACCCGAAAGCGCGGGCGCGGTGCGTTTTGCAGGCAACTGCCGCTCAGGTGGGAAAGCACGCCGCTGGCATGGGTCAGGGAGATAAAAAAGCCGTTGTCGAACACCTGCCCGGGTTGCCGGTAATCCAACTCGGCGTAAACCCTGGTCACCGGGCCGAACAGTTGCAGCGCCTGGTCCACCAGATGGCTACCCAGGTCCCGCAGAAACCCGCCGCCGCTACCTTTGCCGACCGATGTTGGCGAATAACGCTCGACGCTGGACTCAAAGCGAATGACCTGCCCCAGCGCACCGGACTCCAGCAGTTTGCGCAAAGTCAGGTAGTCCGAATCCCAGCGGCGGTTCTGATACACGGTCAGCGGCACGTTGTGCTGCTCGGCGGCCAGCACCATCGCCTCGGCCTGTGCGGCATCAAGGGCGAAAGGTTTGTCGCTGACCACTGCAATACCCAGTTCAATGGCCTGCATGACCACGGCCGGGCGACCGTCCAGCGGCGTGGACACCACCACCGCATCGACGCCTGCGGCCACCAACTGTTCGAGGGTATCGAAGGCTTGGGCGTGGGGGTGCTCGTTCGCCAGTTGCTGGCGCCGCTCAGCGGACCGCGTCACCACGCCGACAAACGTAGCCCCGGGCAGACTGCTGATCAGCGGTGCATGGAAAAACCGTCCGCCCTTGCCGTAGCCCACTAGTCCGATTCGCATGAAGATTCCTTGAAAGTCGTTGAATAAACACATCCCTGTGGGAGCGAGCCTGCTCGCGATGGCAGTGTATCCGCCACATTAATGCCAACAGATCCGCCGCCATCGCGAGCAGGCTCGCTCCCACAATTGACCGAGTACCTTCAGGGAAACGCGGTCGACTGTGGGAGCGGGCTCCCACAGGAGATTGTGGTTAGCCGTAGAAACGCGGGCGTTCGGGCAGTTCGACCTTGACGATCTGCCCACTCTGCTGCGCTTGAACACAGGCATCCGCCGCCACTGCCGCGGCGAACCCGTCCCAGGCCGACGGCCCGCCCACCTGTCCGGCGCGCACGCCGTCGATGAAAGCCTGCAATTCGACGTCGTAGGCCGCGATGAAACGATCCTTCCAATCCATCAGGATCGCATTAGACAGCTTGGCGCCACTGCGCAGTTGCACCTGGGACGGCTCCGGGAGTTTGGCGATGCCCGTCTCCCCCACCACTTCGCACTGGATGTCGTACCCATATTGGCAATTGACGAAAACCTCCACATCGATGCGCGTGCCCTTGGCGGTTTCCAGTAACACGATCTGCGGATCGCGCAGGTGCGCCAGCGCCTTGCTGGTCTTGCGCGGGAATACCACCTGCACCGAAACGTAGTCATCGGCCAGCAGCCAGCGCAGCACATCCAGCTCATGGATCAGTGTGTCGGTGATCGCCATGTCGGTCTTGTAGTTCTCCCCCACGCTCGGATTGCGATGCGCGCAGTGCAGCATCAGCGGTTCGCCGATCTGACCGCTGTCGATCACCGCCTTGAGCGCTCGATAGCCTTCATCGTAAGGGCGCATGAAACCGACCTGAACCAGCCGCTTGCCATGGGCGACTTCGGCTTCGACGATCTTGCGACAGCCTTCGGCCGTGACCGCCAGGGGCTTTTCACAGAACACCGGTTTACCCGCCGCGATTGCCGCCAGCACGAACTCTTCGTGGCTCGGCCCCCAGGAAGTGACCAGGACCGCCTCAACGTCCGGCGCATTGATCAAGGCATGGCCGTCGGGATACACCTCGGCGGTCAGTTTCAAGTCGGCCAGCACCTTCGCCGCCTGGGCGAGGTTGATGTCGGTCACCGCCACCACCTGGCTGTTGAGCAAGGTCTGGCTGCAACGACGGATATGGTCCTGGCCGATGGCCCCGGTGCCGATGACGCCCAGCTTCAAAGACATGAAAAACTCCTTTCGTAGGGTTGGGGCTGTTAATACTGGCGAGCCTCGGCCAGTCGTTCATTGAGGGTTTTGGCGGCCGCATCGGTGCGCGCGCTGGTGGAGACTTGCGCCACGCCGACCCGCCACCAGGACAGGTAGCTGTGGATCATGGTCTTGGGCAAGACCTTGATATCGATGAGCGTCGAGACCGTTTGCAGCCGCGCATCGGCCAGGGCCGCGTGGAGTTCGTCGAGGGTCTTGACCTTGTAGGTCTTGCAGCCGTAGGCCGCCGCGCTCATGGCGAAGTCCACCGGCACGAAGCCGCCATCGAGCTTGCCGGTGTCCGGGTTGCGGAAGCGGAACTCGGTGCCGAAGCTGTCCATGCCGTTGCCCATCTGTAAATTGTTGATGCAACCGAACGTCATGTTGTCCAGCAGCACCACATTGATCTTGCGACGCTCCTGGATCGAGGTCGCCAGCTCCGAATGCAGCATCATGTAGGAGCCATCACCCACCAGGGCATAGACCTCTTTGTCGGGCTCGGCCAGCTTCACGCCCAGCGCCGCGTTTACCTCATAGCCCATGCACGAATAGCCGTATTCGACGTGATAGGTGTTGACCCCCTTGCTGCGCCAGCTGCGCTGCAAGTCGCCGGGCAGGCTGCCGGCGGCGGCAACGATGATCGCCTCATCGGCCAGGGTTTGGTTGAGGGTGCCCAGCACGCGGCTCTGGGTCAGGCAGGAACCGGTGAGTTCGATGAATTCACGAAACACCGCCGGGTCCAGGTGATCGTTGATCTCTGGGACGAAGTCCTGGGTCTGGAAGTCAGCCTGATAGATCCGGTCCACTTCGGCATCCAGTTGGGCTTTGGCATCGGCGATCTGCCCGCCCCATTCGGCACGATAGTCACCCATCGCGGCGGACAAAGCCTGCAGGCCTGAGCGCGCGTCGGCCAGCAGTTGCACACCGTCAAGCTTCAAGGCATCGCAAGGGCTGATGTTGAGGTTGAGAAACTGCACATCCGGATGCTGGAACAGCCATTTGGACCCGGTGGTGAAATCGCTGTAGCGGGTGCCGATACCAATGATCAGGTCCGCTTCCTTGGCCAGCAGGTTCGCCGCCAGGCAACCGGTCTCACCGACGCCTCCGACGTTCAGTGGATGACTGGACACCACCGCGCTCTTGCCAGCCTGGGTCTCGGCAAAGGGGATTTCGAAGCGCTCGGCAAAAGCCTGCAACGCTGCGTTGGCTCCGGCGTATTTCACCCCGCCGCCGCAGATGATCAGCGGCTTGCGCTTGCCCTTGAGCAGCGCCTGGGCATCGCCGAGCATGGCTTCGGTGGCCGGGCGACGGTCGATGCGGTGAACGCGCTTTTGCAGAAAGTAATCGGGGTAATCGTAGGCTTCGGCCTGCACGTCCTGGGGCAACGCCAGGGTCACCGCGCCGGTTTCGGCCGGGTCGGTGAGCACGCGCATGGCGTGGATCGCGGCGCTCATCAGTTGCTCGGGGCGGTTGATGCGATCCCAGTATTTGCTCACGGCCTTGAACGCATCGTTGGTGCTGATGCTCAGGTCATGGAACTGTTCGATCTGCTGCAGCACCGGGTCCGGCTGGCGACTGGCGTAGACATCACCAGGCAACAGCAGCAACGGGATGCGATTGGCCGTCGCGGTGGCGGCGGCGGTCAGCATGTTCGCCGCGCCGGGGCCGACCGACGAAGTACAGGCGTAGATTTTGCGGCGCAGATGCTGCTTGGCGAAACCGATGGCAGCGTGGGCCATGCCCTGCTCGTTGCGCCCCTGATGGACCACCAGGTCACCGCTGTCCTGCTCCAGCGCCTGACCCAGGCCCAGCACATTGCCGTGGCCAAAAATCGTAAAGACCCCGGCGACGAATTTGCTCTGGACGCCATCGACCTCGACGTACTGGTTATCGAGGAATTTCACCAGGGCCTGGGCCATGGTCAGTCGTGTTGTGGTCATGCTTGCACCTTGTCTGGAATGCAAATTTGGCGGCTGGCTCAGTCCACTGTGGGAGCGAGTTTGCTCGCGATAACAGTATTTCAGGCGACTTATCTGTTGAATGTGCTGCCGCCATCGCGAGCAAGCTCGCTCCCACAGGGGGGCTTCGTCATTCTTGAAAGTCGGGTCAGGCCTGGGAGCTTTGCAGGTGATTCATGCTCGCCCCCAATGCCTGGCGGATGTCGGCCAGTTCATGAATGCTCTGGGCAAAGGGTTCGAAGGACAGGTAGCCCTCGTAACCACCGGCCCGCAACGCCTCGATCTGCGCGGCATTGCCGAGAATGTCGGCCTCGCCCACCAGCACGCGGTGGCCGTCGCGGATGGTCGTCAAGGGTGCCTGGGCATCCTCGACACCGGAGATGTGCACCAGCCCGGTCAGCTCGGGGAAAAATTCCTGCTCACCGGCCAGGTGATGATGAAAGGTGTCATGCACCAAACGGAACACATCCAACCCGCCAATGGCCTTGATCGCTTCCACTGCCGTGCGCTTGCGCCGCAGCGAACACTCTTCAAACCCCAACGGCTCGATGAAACCGTAGATACCGAAAGCCCGCAGGATCGGCGCCAGTTCACTGAGGGCCGTGCGCAGCCCCGCGGCGCGTTCGGCCTCGCCGCGCGGGTCGTCGCGCTCGTTGAGCGGGCACATCACCAGCCCCTCGGCGCCGCATTCGCGAGCATAGTCGGCCAGCCGCACGGCTTGGGCACGGCGCTCCTCGTTCCATACGTCGAAGGGATACAGCGCGTTGATCGACAACACCTTGATGCCCCGCGCCTCGCACAACTCACGCACGCGGGCCGGCGGCATGCCGTCTTCGATCTCGACGCCCTTCAGATCGTTGCGAATCTCGATGGCATCGGTTTTCAGCGCCAGGGCCAGGTCAATGAAATCGGGCAGTGACAGGCGCGGAGCAACCATTCGGTTCAAGGCAAAACGCAGGGGCTTGTTCATTGTTGTTATCCCTCCGGCATTCATAAACGGTTATTGGGCAGTCGGCATGCTGAACTCGGGGCCCTTGGCGATGCTGTCGGGCCAGCGCTGCATCACGCTTTTGTAGCGGCTGTAGAAGCGCAAACCTTCTTCACCGTAGGCATGGTGATCGCCAAACAGCGAGCGCTTCCAGCCGCCAAAGGAATGCCAGGCCATGGGCACCGGAATCGGCACGTTGATGCCCACCATGCCGACCTTGATGCTGCGGGCAAACGCCCTGGCAATGCCGCCGTCACGGGTGAAGCAGGACACGCCGTTGCCGAACTCGTGAGCATTGATCAAGGCCACGGCGCTGGCGAAATCCGCCACGCGAACGATGCCCAGCACCGGGCCGAAGATCTCTTGCTGGTAGATGCTCATCTGGGCGTTGACCTGGTCGAACAGCGTCGCGCCGACAAAGAACCCCTGCTCGGCCCCCGGCACCTTGAAACCACGGCCGTCGACGATCAGGCGCGCGCCCTCGGCGACCCCGGCGTCGATGAAGCCTTCGACCTTGGCCTTGTGCTCGGCGGTCACCAGCGGCCCCATGTCGGTGCCGGGTTGCTGGCCGTTGCCGATCTTCAACTGATCGATGCGCGGCAACAGCTTGGCAATCAATTCATCGCCCACGTCCCCCACCGCTACGGCAATGGAAATCGCCATGCAGCGTTCACCGGCCGAGCCGTAGGCCGCGCCGATCAATGCGTCCGCCGCCTGGTCGAGGTCGGCGTCGGGCATGACGATCATGTGATTTTTCGCCCCGCCAAGCGCCTGCACGCGCTTGCCGTTCGCCGTGCCCTGCTGGTGGATGTACTCGGCAATCGGCGTGGAGCCGACGAAAGAAATCGCCTCGATGTGCGGGTGCTGCAACAGCGCATCTACCGCCACTTTGTCGCCCTGGACCACGTTGAACACACCGTCCGGCAACCCGGCCTCCGTCAACAGCCGAGCCATCAGCAAACTGGCGGACGGGTCACGCTCCGAAGGCTTGAGGATGAAACAGTTACCGGCGACCAGTGCCAGGGGAATCATCCACAGCGGCACCATCACCGGAAAATTGAACGGCGTGACTCCGGCACACACACCCAAGGGCTGGCGCAGGTTCCAGTTGTCGATGCCGCCGCCGATGTTGTCACTGAAATCGGTCTTGAGCAGGTTCGGCGCACCGCAGGCGTACTCGACGATCTCGATGCCGCGGGTGACTTCGCCATGGGCGTCGGACAGCACCTTGCCGTGCTCGCGACTGATGATCTGCGCCAGTTCGTCATGATGGCGGTCGAGCAATTCCTTGAACTTGAACATCACCCGCGAACGGCGCAATGACGATTGCTCGGACCAGCCCGGGAATGCCGCCAGCGCCGAGGTCACCGCGGCCTCGACGGTGCCCGGTTCGGCCAGCGCCACCCGGGCCTGTATCGCGCCGGTGGCCGGGTTGAAGACGTTGCTGAACCGCACCGTGTCGCTGTCCTGCACTCGACCGTTGATGTAATGGCCTACTACCGGGGCATCGCTCATTGTTCTTGTTCTCCGTGCAAAGGGTGGAAATCAGAGATCAAGCAGCCAACTGTGCTGCGGATCGTTATGGAACTGCCAGACCCGCTTCGGGCCGGCCATGACGTTCAGGTAATACGACTCGTACCCGTAGGGCACGCTGACCGGGTGGTAACCCTTGGGCACCACCACCAGGTCGCTGTTTTCCACGGCCATGGCCTGGTCGATGCTGCGGTCGTCGGTATAGACCCGCTGGAACACGAAGCCCTGGGACGGGTTGACCTGGTGGTAATAGGTTTCTTCCAGGAAGCTCTGGTGCGGCAGGTCGTCGGTGTCGTGCTTGTGGGGTGGGTAGCTCGACGAATGCCCCGACGGCGTGCGCACTTCCACCACCAGCAGCGAGTGGGCCGGCTCACTGTCGGGCAGGATGTCGCAGACATAGCGGGTGTTGGCGCCCTTGCCGCGCACGCTGCGCTTCATGCTGTCCGGGCGGATCAGCCGTGGACCGTAACTGTTTTGCGCAGAACCCGGCGCAGCACACACGGCAATCTGTACATCGCTCAGGGCGGTGACCTGGGCCTGGCTGCCGGGCGGCAGATACGCGGCGTAGGGCGATTTATCCTCGAACACCGACTGGCGATCACCGAGGTTGTCCCAATCGAAGGCACCCTGCCCCGGTGCTTCACCCTTGAGACTGATGCGCCCGCTGAGCAAGACCAGGCACAGTTCCTTGTCGGCGGCAGCCACCGGGAGCTTTTCACCAAGGCTCAAGCGGTAGGCGGCAAACCCGACATACTCCAGTTCGTCGGCGGGTAGCTGGACTATGGTCTGGCCGCTTGGCTGGCTTTTGATCAACAGGCTCATGACGCAGTCCTCTCTTGCAGCAAGGCGCGCAGGGTGTCGTAGCCTTTCTTGGCGTAGGCATAACTCGGTGCCACGGCCGGATCCTGTTCGGCTTCGACCACCAGCCAGCCGTGATAGTCGGCGGCAAGCAGCACGTCCAGCAACGCGGCAAAGTCGATGTCACCATCACCCGGTACGGTGAAGGTGCCGTTGACGATGCAGTCGGGGAAACTCCAGAGGTTGTTGCGCGCCAGTTGCACCACAGGCTTGCGCACGTCCTTGAAATGCACATGGCAAATGCGCTCGATGTGCTTGCGCAACACCTGCAAGGGTTCGCCGCCGCCCATGTAACAGTGGCCCGAGTCAAACAGCAGGCCAACCTCACTGCCGGTCAGGGCCATCAGTTTGTCGATGTCCGAAGGCGATTCGACATAGGCGCCCATATGATGGTGATACGCCAGGCGCACACCCCGGGACAGGGTGAAGCGCGCCAGTTCGGTGAGTTTTTCGGCATAGTCTTGCCAGGCTTCGTCCGTGTGAAAACGCGGTCGCTCGATCAGTGGGATGCGCTGGCCTTGAATGGAATCGGCCACCTCGCCGTACACCAGCACCGTCGCACCGTTTTGCGCCAGCAATTCGACATGGCTGGCGATGGCATCGATTTCTTCGGCCGCCGAGCGCCGGGCCAGACGGCTGGAATACCAGCCGGAGACCAGCGCCAGGTCATAGGGCCGCAGCACATCGCCAACGCCCTTGGCATCCTTGGGAAATTTGCCGTTGAGCTCGAAACCTTCGTAACCGATTTCCTTGCCTTCGCTCAGCGCCGTACTCAACGGCGTCTCGCCACCCAACGATGGCAGATCGTCGTTGCTCCAGGAAATCGGGTTGATGCCAATTCGAATAGCGGGCATGGCTGCACCTTTTATTGTTTTTACCTAACCATTGAAGGCGGCGATGAACCCTGTGGGAGCGAGCCTGCTCGCGATAGCGGTGTGTCAGGCGACTTAATGTTGACTATCAGTCGGCTATCGCGAGCAGGCTCGCTCCCACAGGATCAGTGTTCACAGCTTTTAACTTCGCGCAGCACGCCACGCCTCAATCAACTCCACAAACCTACCCTGCACCTGCCGGATCAACGTTTCATCGTCGATTTCCCCGGCCAGCCAGGCACGACTCGGTTCCTGGAAGATTGTCCGTCCGACGGCAAATCCACGGCAGGTTGTGCTCTGGCTGGCCTGGCGGAAACCCTCGGCCAGCACGGCGGCCGGGGCGTTGAGGCCCAGCAGTACCACACCTCGGCAATAGGGATCACGCTGTTGAATCAGCTCATCAAGTTGCTTCCATTCGTCTGCCGTCTGGGCTTCGATTTTCCACCAGGCCGGAAAGATGCCCAGGTTGTAGAGGCGTTTGAGGGCGCGATACAGCACGTCCGGGTGCGGCGACGGATGATCCTTGGGTGGAATGACTTCCAGCAGCAGTTCATGGCCGCTGACCTGGGACGCCTGATACAGCGCCATGAGTTGCGCCTCCTGTTCCAGGCGCAGCAGCGGTTCGTCGTCGGGGTGAAATTGCACCAGGCACTTGATGATCTGTTCCTGTGGCCAGGCGATCAGGTTGCTGCCGATAGAGCGCCCATGTTCGAACGCCAGCGGCCGTGAACCCTGCACCTCCACTGGTCGGGCAACCCACCAGTCACGTCCAGTGGCGGCGTTCAGCGAGTCCTGGCCGAAACGTTGGTCGGCCAGCAGACCGACATCGGCCTCGATGCCCTGACGTTTCAGGTCGGCTTCGACCCGTTCCACGGCCTGGATGAACAGTTGCTTGAGTGCGCTGATAGCGCCCAGCTCACGCCCGCCTTTATGGGCCAGTTCTACCAGTTGCCAGCGATGATCGAAGGCAAAGATGAACAATTGCTTCCACTGTTTGCGCGGCACGCTGACCTGATGCAGACGTTGCAATGCCGCGTCTCGATCCGGCCGGGTAATCGGCACCGGGCTATTGAACAGGTAGTCGAGTTCAGCCCGGGTCGGCATCGCTGGGGCACAGGCATGGCGCGACACCACCAGGCCACCGCAGGCATTGGCCAACTGGCAGCAGCGTTCATCGCTGGCGTCCTCCAGCCAACCGGCGAGAAAGCCCGACATGAACGCATCACCTGCGCCCAATACATTCAGGACCTCGACCCGTACACCAGGATAAATCGCGCCGTCTTCAAGCCGGGCCGGGATGGCGCCATGAATCACCGTGCAACCTTGCGGGCCGAGCTTGACCACCAAGGTCGCCGCCGTCAGCGAGCGCACGGTACGCAACGCGCTCAGCAGATCTTCGCTGCCGCCGGCGATCAGGAATTCTTCTTCGGTGCCGACGATCAGGTCGAAACGCGGCAGGATGCTTTGCACGTGCTGGCTGACTTTCTGGTCGGCGACGAAACGGGTTTCCCCATCGGCCTTGCCCGCCAGGCCCCAGAGCACCGGGCGATAGTCGATGTCCAACACGCGTTTGACGTTGTGTTTCTCGGCGTAATCCAACGCCTGGGTGCTGGCCTTGTAGACACTTTCGGTAGAGAAATGCGTGCCGGTGATCAGCAGCGCCTTGCTGGAGGCAATGAACGTTTCATTGATGTCTTCGGCGCGCAGCGCCATGTCGGCGCAATTTTCCCGGTAGAACACCAGGGGAAAGGTTTCCCGGTCCTTGATACCCAGCAGGACCATGGCCGTCAGGCGTTCAGGGTCGACCTTGATGCCGCTGACGTCGCAGCCTTCGCGGGCCAGGGACTCCACCAGGAAACGGCCCATATGATCGTCCCCTACCCGGCTCAGCATCGCCGACCTGAGCCCTAACCGCGCGGTGCCGAAGGCGATGTTGGCCGACGAGCCACCCAGGTATTTGGCGAAGCTTGCGACATCTTCCAGGCGCGCTCCGACTTGCTGCGCGTAGAGGTCGACGCCCAGGCGTCCCAGGCAGATCACATCCAATTGACGCCCACTGGCAAAACGAGTCTGGCCCATGCTGGCTCCTGTTATTTTTATCAGCCCGCGCTTGCCACCGAAACCGGCGCCAACGCTCTTGGTGGATGCAGACTAAAACGAGCAGCGGCCAATAATCAATAATTATTCTATAAATTTTTTACGTGGAATATTTTTTCCAATATGCTATCACTGAAGCGCGCCAGACGCGGTGCATCGTTTCAGCAGGTGTCGCAACGTTGTCTGCTCATGATTTTCCCCGCGCCTACGCTGTAGACTGCGATCAGCCAACCTATTGTCGAGGGCCGGCCCTTTTCCCGGGCCGCCCTATAAGAACAAGCCAGAAGGATTTTCTATGACCCGCCCCGATCTGCCGGCGCCGTCCGAGAGCGCGTCCGAACCCGCCCTTTCAAGCCCACCGATCAATGCCGAGCGCCTGCTGCAACTGATTACCGACGAGTATGAAAGCCTGCCGCGACAGCTCAAACGCATCGCCAGCTACATGAGCCAGCAAAGCGACCGGATCATGGTCGATCGCATCAGCGACATTGCGCGCGAATGCGAAGTGCATCCGTCGGCCATCGTGCGGTTTTCCCAGCGTTTCGGCTTCAGCGGATTCAGCGAAATGCAGGCCTTGTTTCGCGAGGCCTATACCCACAAGACCACGCCGGTGCAAAACTACCAGCAGCGCATCCGCAGCATGATCGCCAACAAGTCGCAGAAAGCCAGCGGCGGCGACCTGGCGCGCGAATGCGTCAACGCCACCCTCTCGGGCATCGAGCGTCTGGGCCTGGAGCTGGACGATCAAGCCTTCGACAAAGCCGTAGACCTGGTGGTCAACGCCGACAACATCTATGTGGTCGGCGTGCGACGCTCGTTCGCGGTGGCCGATTACCTGGTCTATAACCTGCAACACACCAACAAGCGCATCCATCTGGTGTCCGGCCTGGGGGGCAGTTATCGCGAGCAAATGCGCAGCGTGCGGGCCAACGACCTGGTGATCGCGATCAGCTTTACGCCCTACGGCAAGGAAACCCAGCACTGCCTGCGCATTGCCCAGCATCATCAGGCCAAGACGCTGATCATCACCGACAGCAACCTGTCGCCCCTGGCCAAACGGGCCAATGCGGTACTGTTGGTGAACGAAGGCAGCTCTTTCGCCTTCCGCTCGTTGAGTGCCACGTTGTGCCTGTGCCAGGCGTTGTTCATCGCCGTGGCTTACCGACTGGAACTCAAGGTCGATGAAATCCATGAACAGGTCGGGTTCGAGGATTAACCCCGCAAGATTCTTCTGAAGGAGACGTCATGAAACTGATCGGCATGCTGGACTCGCCCTACGTGCGACGCGTCGCCATTTCCGCCAAGTGCCTGGGGGTTGCCCTGGAACACGAGTCCGTTTCGGTGTTCAGGCATTTCGAACAGTTCCAGCGCATCAACCCGGTGGTCAAGGCACCGACCCTGGTGCTCAACGATGGCAACGTGCTGATGGATTCCACATTGATCATCGACTACCTCGAAGCCTTGGCCGCGCCGGGCAAAAGCCTGATGCCGGTCGACAGTGGGCAACGGCTGCGCGCATTGCGCGTGATTGGCCTGGCCCTGGCGGCGTGCGAGAAGTCAGTGCAGATCTACTACGAACGCAACCTTCGGCCGACAGAAATCCAACACGCCCCCTGGGTCGAACGCGTGGAAGGCCAACTGGCGGCGGCCTATGACATGCTCGAACAGGAACTGGTGAAACAGCCCCTGATCACCGATGGCACCCTCGATCAGGCGGGCATCACCGTGGCAGTGGCCTGGAGCTTCACCAACCTGGTGGTGCCGGATCAGGTGCAGGGCAAGTCATTTCCATCGATCAGCGCGTTTACCGCCTATGCCGAAGGGTTGGAGGCGTTCGCCAGCACGCCGATGGTATAGCGGACGAGCGCGGCTTGTGTGGGAGCAGGCTTGCTTGCGAAGACGGCGGCAGACTCAACATCATCGTCTCAGATAGACCGCTTTCGCGAGCAGGCTCGCTCCCACAGTTGGTTCCCGAGTAACCACCGGATGAGGGTCACCCCCAGATCTATGTGGGAGCGAGCCTGCTCGCGATAGCGGTGGGTCAATCAACATCAATGGCACTGATCCGACGCCATCGCGAGCAGGCTCGCTCCCACAGTTTGGGGCCGGGGGACTGCAAAATTTGTGTTCGGCACAAAGAATTGCTTCAAGTCAGCTCCATTTCCTTTGGCTTTACCACCGGCACAACCTCGAAGCGATCCGCCAGGAACGGCGTGATGTCCAGCGGCAGGGGCTCGTTGTTCACCAGTTTGTCCAGCAGCACTCCGGTGATGGCCGAGGTCAGGATGCCGGTGCGAAAGTGCCCACAGGCATTTAGGTACCCTTCCACGCCGCGCATCGGGCCCAGGATGGGCAACTCATCAGGTGAGCCGGGGCGCAAACCGGCCCAGGTGCGTTTCAGGTTGATGTCGGCCAACTGCGGTATGCAGCGCATCGCGCCCTGCACCAGCCCCTCGATTTCCGGGTAGGTGGTGGTCACGTCGAACCCCTTGTCCTCGGTGGTACTGCCGATGAGGATTTCGCCGTTGTCCTTTTGCGCGACATAGCAGTCGCTGGTGGTCAGGCACCCGTTGAGGATCTTCGGCATGCGCTCGGTCAGCAGGATTTGCCCCTTGACCGGCTTGACCGGGATCCGCACACCGGTGGCCTGCTCGCTCAGGTCCGCCGCCCAGGCACCGGCGGCATTGATCAGCGTCCGGCAGTTGAACGTCCCGGCTTCGGCGGTTCTCACCCCCGTCACCCGCGCCCCGTCTCGAAGCACCTGCGCCACGTTGGTGTTGAAGAACATATCGACGCCGTTCTGCCGGGCACCCTCGGTGTAGGCATCGGCCAGCCGGAACGGGCTGACCTGATGGTCGCACAGAAACTCCAGCGCGCCGCGGGCCTCATGGCTGACATTCGGCTCGGCCTCGCGCAGGGCGGCCTGATCGAGCCAGCGTACCTGATCGGCCAGGTGGGGAATGCAGGCGACGATGTGCTCGGCATACAAACGGTCTTCATCGTCGTAGATCACGAACTTGAGCCCGGTCTCCTCGAACTTGAAGTCCATGCCGTGGTTGTCCATCAGCTCGCGGTGCAGTCGGGGATACATCGCGTTGGACTGCAAGGCGAAATCGAAGAACGACTGGGGCAGGATGTGCGGCGTGCTGGCGTCCACCGCCACGGCGGCGCCCTGGGCCTGGCGCTTGCGGTTGGCCGACATCATCCGAAAGAAAATCACCCCGCAGCCCAGGCCCACGGATTCACCGATGGCCCACAGGCCGCCGGCCGAAGCGCGGGTGGCGTTGCCGGGGCGCTTGGCGTCGATCAAGGCGATCTTCAGATGCTTGCGTTTGGACAGTTGATAGGCACAGGACGCACCGATCACGCCCCCGCCGACGATAACGACATCATAGTGCTTGAGGTCTGGATGCTCAGTCATGCCGGAGGGCCTCCGTGCCGACGTTCTGAAAGGCTGAAAAGGGAATCGGGTCGATGGGGAAACGCGGCCGCAGCCAGCCAACGTCGGCACGCCCGGTGGCCTGGCGCAGGCGATCACTGCAATAGCCCACGCACATCCGTCCCTGACAGTCACCCATGCTCACGCGGGTGCGCATTTTCAGGCTGGCCATGTCTTGCACGCCCTGCTCCAGGGCGCGGTCGATGTCGGCGCGGGTCGCGTGTTCACAGCGACAAATGACCGTATCGGCGGTCGGCAACGCGGTTTGTCCGGCGCCGCGTTGCGTGTAGCGGTCCACGGCGGCGCGAAAGCGAATGATCCGGTCCAGTTGCGCTCGATACCGGTCGCGGTACTCCAGGGCAGTGGAGCAATCCAGCAGGTCGGCCTGCATCAGGATCGACAGTGCGGCGATGCGCCCGCTCAACATGGCGGCTTCACCACCGCGAATCCCGCCCACGTCGCCGGCCAGGTGAATGTGCGCCTCGCTGCTTTGCTGCCAGGCATCGGACACCGCCCGCAAATAACCGTCATCGCTGAAGCCATGCTCCAGGCCCATCTGCTGGCTCAATTGGGTGCGCGGGATGAAACCATAGCCGACCGCCAGCGTCTGGGCCGGGACCTGTTCGGCTCGTTCGAGGTCGGGCTCCCAGGTACTGGAATACGGTGCAACGGTGACGATGTCCAGCTCGCCCTCGCCGTTGGCCTGTACCACTCCCCAGCCATAACGCACGGGGATGCGATGCAGTTTGAGATAAGCCAGCATGCTCAGGCCGTCGAGGAACAATTGTGGTTTGTTCAGCAATGCCAGGCTTTCCCTGGCGATCTTGCCGAAGGCACAAGCCTCATAGACGCCCGCCACGGCCACGCCCGAAGCGTGAAGTTGACAGGCCACCAGCGGCAGCAACGGACCTGTGCCGGCGATCACCACCGGCCCCGGCGGCTTGACCGCTCCGCTCTTGATCTGCAATTGCAGACCACCGAGCAGCATCACCCCCGGCAGTGTCCAGCCAGGGAACGGCACGCTGCGCTCATGACAACCGGCCGCCAGCACTAGGTGGGAATAGCTGACCTCGCGCAGTTGTTCATCGGCGTTCAGCAGCATCAGCGCCTTGAACCCTTCGGCGCCGATGACGCGGTGGTTGAGTCGCACATCGATCAGCCCGGCGTAGCGCTGGAACTCACCGTGGAGTTTGTTCAGGGCTTCGCTGTAGCGCGGCCCGAGGTAATCCAGGCTCACCCCGTCGCGCAGCGGCCCGCGGTAGACCACGCCACCCAGGCGCGGCGCTTCTTCGAGCAGGGTGCAATGCACCCCGTGGGTGGCCAGCTCGATGGCCGCGGCCATACCCGCCGGCCCGCCGCCGACAATCACCGGATGGAGGTTCATGGTGCCTCCCTTTCGGCGATGCGATTGGCCCGGGTTTCGATTTGCATGCCGGGACGCACTTGGGTCTGGCAGGCGCGGCGCTTGTGGCGGCCGTCGATCTTGACCAGGCAACATTGGCACACGCCCATGCCACAGTATGCGCCACTGAGTTGGTCGTGATCGTTGCGTGCTACCTGGCGCTGGCCCAGGGCCTGAATGACGCTGAGGACGGTTTCACCTTGGGCCGCGCTGACGGACTGCCCGTCCAGGTGCACCGTCATGTCGGCGTGCTGCAGCGGCTGGATATCAAATTTTCGGCGTAGAAGGTCTTGAGGTTGCATCATGTTGCTCTTCCTTGAAGGTTCAGTGAGGTCTTGGCTCCTTGCGGCACACCATCACCGGTTCGTGTCAGTGCCCATCAGCGACAGCGCGCCAAAGCAGGGCAACGGACGCAGCATGATGGTGCGCACTAAATTTATGTTAGGGATTATTTGTGACCAAGTGTTGATCCAGGCCAGTGAATACCGCTGTCGGCGTCCATGAACATTTTTTCAGCAAGCCGACAGGTATTTTTTGGCAGAATGCTGCGCAATGGCTTCAATTTCTCACCCGGTACCGCCCATGAACCGCATTTTGACCATCGAAGACGACGCCGTGACCGCCCGTGAAATCGTCGCCGAACTGACCCGCAATGGCCTGGATGTCGACTGGGTCGACAACGGCCGCGAGGGCCTGGAACGGGCGGTGAGCGGCGATTACGACCTGATCACCCTGGACCGCATGCTGCCCGAGCTCGACGGGCTGGTGATCGTGACGACGTTGCGCACCATGGGCGTGGCCACGCCGATCCTGATGATCAGCGCCCTCTCCGATGTGGACGAGCGGGTGCGCGGCCTGCGGGCCGGTGGCGACGATTATCTGACCAAGCCGTTCGCCACCGACGAAATGGCCGCCCGGGTCGAAGTGCTGCTGCGGCGCAACAACGGTGCCCGCGAGCCGGAAACCGCACTGCGGGTGGCCGACCTGGAACTCAACCTGATCAGCCGCGAAGCCAGCCGCAACGGGCAACTGCTCAGCCTGCTGCCCACCGAATACAAGCTGCTGGAGTTCCTGATGCGCAACAGCGGCCAGATCCTCTCGCGCATGATGATTTTCGAAGAGGTCTGGGGCTATCACTTCGATCCCGGCACCAACCTGATCGACGTCCATATCGGCCGCCTGCGCAAGAAAATCGACCCGCCGGGCCTGGAACCGCTGATTCGCACGGTACGAGGTTCCGGCTATGTCATTGCTGAACCCCGCTAAGGGCTGGCGCTCCTCCAGCAGTCGCCTGCTGGCGCTGTACAGTTCGCTGTTCGTGCTCTGGAGCGCGGTCCTGATGGGGGTGATGTATTACGAAGTGTTCGGTTACCTCGACAGCCTTGCCAAGCACTCCCTGATGCAGCGTCAGCACCTGTTCGCACGTATTCATGGCGATCAGTTGGAAGATGCTCTCATGGCCAGCCTGACCCTGGATGAACGCGGCGTCGACGCCTACGGCCTGTTCGATCCGCAATTGCGCCACTTGAGCGGACCGATCCGGCACGTCCCCCCCGATCTGCCGCTGGACGGCAATATTCATATGCTCGGCGGCTGCGTCGATTCCAGGGATCCAGGTATTCCTTCCGACAGTTGCGACGCGGTGGCGACCCGGACCCAGGACGGCCGCTGGTTGATCCTGGCGCGGGACAACGGCTCGCTGTTCGCTGTCACGCGCATCATTCTGCACGCGTTGTTCTGGGGCGTGTCCCTGACCATTTTGCCGGGCATTGCCGGCTGGCATCTGTTGCGTCGGCGACCGTTGCAACGCATCCGCAAACTGCAGGCCAGTGCCGAGGCCATCGTGGCCGGTGACCTGACCCATCGCCTGCCGCTGTCGAGCCGTCGCGATGAGCTGGACATGCTGGCGGCAATCGTCAACGCCATGCTCGATCGTATCGAACGCTTGATGAACGAGGTCAAGGGCGTGTGCGACAACATCGCCCATGACCTGCGCACCCCGCTGACTCGCCTGCGCGCCCAGCTTTATCGCATCCAGCAGCAAGCCCCGGACGGCTCGCCCGAGGCGTTGCAGATGGATCAGGTGATTGCCGAGACTGACACCCTGATGGCGAGGTTTCGAGGCTTGTTGCGGATTTCCGAGCTGGAAGACCAGCAACGACGCTCAGGGTTCGTGCGCCTCGATCCGTTGCAGTTGTTGCAGGAACTGCACGATTTTTATCTGCCGTTGGCCGAGGAGCGGGAACTGACTTTCACCCTCGAAGTACCCGATGCCCTGCCCTTGCTCAACGGCGACCGGGCATTGCTGTTCGAGGCGGTGTCCAACCTGCTGAGCAACTCGATCAAATTCACCCCGCCGGGCGGTGAGGTGATCCTGCGTGGCGTTGATCAGGGCGACAGCAGCCGTATCGAAGTACTCGACTCCGGGCCCGGAATCCCCGAGGCGGAGCGCAAGGCTGTGTTTCGCCGCTTCTACCGCGCCGAGGGCAGCAGCCAGCAGAGCGGCTTTGGCCTGGGACTATCGATCGTCGCGGCGATTGTCAACTTGCACGGGTTCACGCTGGAAGTGGGCAGCAGCGAGCAAGGCGGCGCTCGGTTGGCGCTCGATTGCCGGGCGACGCTGCTGTAGGTGGCGGCTACCAAGTTCAGCGGAAAAGTTCAGCGGATCATTCAGGCGGAGTCACTTCGATACAGCGGGGTGTTTTCAAGCTCATACCGCAACTCATCGATCAGCTTTGCCAGGCTTTCTTCCGAGCGGACGCTGTCGACGCTCATGCCGCTCACCACCAGATCCACCTCCCCGCTTTCGCGGTGATACAGACGTACGGTAAGGGTTCCGTCGCCGTTGAGGCTGCATTCGCAGGCCAGTGGCTTGAAGCTTTCTTCGAGTCGGGCGCGCAGGGGGGCCAGTAGGGTCATCCGTTGCTCCTCAGCGCTGTAGCCGTGAGCGACCGGCGGGCAACTGCGGGCTCATAGGCCCGGCAAGCGTCCTGGCGATTGCACGATTGATTCGTTCACTGCTCATTGTGGCGTGTTCCTTGACTGTTTCGTGGGGGACGCGGCATTGCGCAGAGAATGCCGCACCCTCACAGCCTAAGGAGCCAACGACGTGGGCAAAACCCGAATTTGCACCAGCACGCCCGGTGCATTTGCACTGGCTATCATGGTGCCTTCATTCGCCACTCGTTGGCGAACAGGCCGCGTTCGCGCGCCCAGACGATTGCCTCGCTGCGGCTGTGAACATCGAGTTTGGAGTACAGCGTCGCCACATGATTGCGCACGGTATTGGGGGCCAGCTTCAAGCGCGCGGCGATTTCCTTGTCGGCCAGGCCCTGGCAGATCAGCCCCAGCACATCACGCTCCCGGGCTGTGAGCTCGGTAAATGAAGTGCTGGGCAACTGGGCGTTGATGCTCTTCACATTGGCCAGTTTTTCGATCAGGGTCCGACTGAACCAGGAGGCATCTTTCATCACCTCTTCGATGGCCGCCACCAGCTCCAGCTCCGAGCGTTTGCGTTCGGTGATGTTCATCAACACCAGCAAATAACACGGCTTGTCCTGAATGACGACAGTATCGGCTGCCATCTCGCAGTCGATCTGTTCCCCACCTTTTTTGTGAACCTTGACGTCGACGCTGGACACGGTTGCGGTTTTTTCCAGCGTGGCAAACAGTGCGGCGCAGGCATCCGGGTCGAGAAAGCCGATTTCCTCCACGGTTTTACCCAGCAGTTCTTCACTGGCGTAACCGCTGGTCTGGAGAAAGGCTTCGTTGATCTCCAGCAATTGCTGTTCGGCGCTGCACACCAGGGTTGGCACGGGCGTGAGACGGAACGATTTGGCAAAGCGCTCCTCACTCTGGCGCAACGCCGTTTCGGCCTTGCGGCGCGGCTCCATGTCCATGAAGGAAAACAGCATGCAGTCTTCGTCATGCAGGTCATCCAGCGGCTGGCCCGCGACAATCACTTGCTTGCTGCCGCCCCCTGGCAGTTTCAACTCAGCCTGCATTTGCGGAATGGTCGCGCCCTGCCCCAGGCGCTCAATGGCCAAGTCACGTTTCTCGGCGGCCTCGAGCACGTCCAGCTCATACACCGAACGCCCGATCACCTGCTCGCGGCTGTAGCCGGTCATTTCCAGAAAGCCCTGGTTGACCTTGATATAGCGCAAGTCACTGAGACGGCAGATTACCGCTGGCGCCGGGTTGGCCGCGAAGGTTCTCTCGAAACGCTGTTCGGCGCTGGCCCACTCGGTGGCATCGCTGAGAATCAGCACCAGCAATTCCGCCTGGCCGCTACGGTCGGTCAGCACCATGCTGCGAATCCGATGAACCCAGGTGCGATCCGGATCAGCCTCGGGCGTGACCTCCACCAATACATCGCTGAACTCATCGCCACGGGCGACCCGGGCAATGGGGTAGTTGTCCGCGGTCAGCGGGTGGTTGTTGCGATAACGCAAATTGAACCGCTGGGCGTATTCCTCGGCGTTGGCCCCCAGCGCCTTGAGGTCAGTGACCCCGTGCATGGTCAACGCCGCTTCGTTGGCCCAGGCGATGGTCTGATCGACTTCGATCAACATCACCCCGTCAGACAGCCCGGCGATGATTTGCAGCAGTTGACGACGATTGGTATCGGTAGTCGGGACATCCTGGCTCATCGGGTCTCCATGTGGTCAGAGGAGCATGGAGATTACGACCATTCGCGGCGATGACACGTTCCCCTATAGGAACTGTCGAGTGCAACGAGGCTGCGATCTTTTAATCCTCAAGCTGCTTCAAGCCGCCATGCGTCCCTCGGCAATTGCCTGTGAGGCGGCGAGCATCGCTCGCAGCAGCACCGCACACCCGGCGGCCAGATCATCCGGGGCGGCGTTTTCGATTTCGTTGTGGCTGATGCCGCCTTCGCACGGCACGAAGATCATCCCGGCCGGCCCCAGTTCGGCGAGGAAGATCGCGTCGTGGCCTGCGCCGCTGACGATGTCCATATGGGACAGGCCCAGCCCTTGGGCAGCACCGCGCACAGCTTCGACACAACCCTTGTCGAAGTACAGTGGCGGAAAGTCAGCCGTAGGGGTCAGTTCATACGTCAGGCCGTGTTGCTGACAGGTGTCATCAATGACTTGCCTGACCTCGGCGATCATCGAATCCAGGCGTGCCGGCTCCAGGTGACGAAAATCCAGGGTCATGCGCACTTCGCCGGGGATGACATTGCGCGAACCGGGATAGGCTTGCAGGCAGCCAACCGTGCCGCAGGCATGGGGTTGATGGCCGAGGGCCGCGCGGTTGACGGCGCCAACGATGATCGAAGCACCGACCAAAGCGTCCTTGCGCAGGTGCATCGGGGTCGGGCCGGCGTGGGCTTCGACGCCCCGCAAGGTCAGATCGAACCACTTCTGCCCCAGTGCCCCCATCACCACACCGATGGTCTTGCGTTCGTCCTCCAGGATCGGCCCCTGCTCGATGTGCGCCTCGAAATACGCCCCCACCGGATGCCCGCTGACCGGGCGTGGCCCGGCGTAGCCGATGGCATTGAGTGCCTGGCCGACGGTAATGCCCTCGGCGTCGGTCTTGGCCAGGGTTTCTTCGAGGGTGAACTTCTCGGCGAATACGCCGGAGCCCATCATGCACGGGGCGAAGCGCGAACCTTCTTCGTTGGTCCAGACCACCACCTCCAACGGTGCTTCGGTTTCTATTTTCAAGTCATTGAGGGTGCGCAGCACTTCCAGGCCGGACAGCACACCGAAGCATCCGTCGAACTTGCCACCGGTAGGCTGGGTGTCGATGTGGCTGCCGGTCATCACCGGTGGCAGGTTCGGATTGCGCCCCGGCCGACGGGCGAAAATATTGCCCACCGCGTCAATGCTGACGGTGCAGCCGGCTGCCTCGGTCCATTGCACGAACAAGTCCCGGGCCTGGCGGTCCAGATCGGTCAGGGCCAGCCTGCACACCCCACCCTTGACCGTGGCACCGAGCTGCGCCAGGTCCATGAGCGACTGCCACAAGCGGTCGCGATTGATGTGCTGTTGGGTGGACTGTAGAACGTCGACGGCTGCGTTCATGGGGGATCTCCAGTTTTTTCAGGCATTTTCTCGTTGTACTTGAGGCCGCTATCGCGAGCAGTCTCGCCCCCACAGGGGATCTGCTGTGCACACAGGCTTGCGTTCACCCCAATCCAGTGTGGGAGCGAGCCTGCTCGCGATGAGGCCCTCCTTTACACCGCAGTTTTAGCGATGGACGGGCTCGCCCGCATACTGCACAACCCGTAATAAATCACCCCGCCCAGTGCCGAGCCGGTGAACCAGCCGTAGCTGTAGAACCAGCTGAATGCATCGCTGCCCAACGACAGCAGCGTCAGCACCACAGGCACGCCAAAGGCGATGAAGCCGTTCCAGTTCCAGGCCGGGTAGACGTCGTCGCGGTACAGCCCGGCCAGGTCCAGTTGTTGTTTCTTGATCAGGAAATAGTCCACCACCATGATCCCGGCAATCGGCCCCAGCAGGCTCGAATAGCCCAGCAGCCAGTTGGAATAGACCGACTCAAGGCTGACCTCGGAAACGATCAGACCGAGTTTCTTCAGCAGTTCGTGGGCCATCAGCGCCAGCCCTACCAGCCCGGTCAGCATCACCGCCTTGGTACGGCCGATCAGTTTTGGCGCCAGGTTCTGGAAGTCGTTGGTGGGTGAGACGATGTTGGCGGCGGTGTTGGTCGAGAGCGTGGCAATGATGATCAGCACCATGGCCAGTGCCACCCACAGCGGGCTCTGAATGTGTCCGATCAGGGTCACTGGGTCAGAGACGGTCACGCCCACCAGTTTCGCCGAGGCCGCCGTCATCACCACGCCGAGGGCGGCGAACAGGAACATGGTCAGCGGCAGGCCGATGATCTGCCCCACGATCTGGTCTTTCTGGCTCTTGGCATAACGACTGAAGTCAGGAATATTCAACGACAGCGTGGCCCAGAAACCCACCATCGCTGTGAGCCCTGCCAGGAAATAACTGGTCACGCCGGCACCTTCGGGCCGTTTGGCCGGCTGCGCCATCAGTTCGGTCAGGGAGACGTTGGGCAACGCCCACATCAGCAGGCCGACCCCCACCAGCACCAGCAGCGGCGCGGACAGGGTTTCCAGCCATTTGATCGACTCGGCACCGCGCAGCACCACCCACAGGTTCAGGACCCAGAACACCATGAAACCAATCACTTCGCCGGTGCCACCCAGGCTCTTCCAGCCCTCGAACACCGAGCCGAGAAACAGGTGAATCGCCAGCCCGCCGAACATCGTCTGGATTCCGAACCAGCCACACGCCACCAGCGCGCGGATCAGGCAGGGCACGTTGGAGCCGATGACGCCGAAGGAAGAGCGCAACAGCACCGGGAAGGGAATGCCGTATTTGGTCCCGGCAAAGGCGTTCAGGGTCAGGGGAATCAGCACGATGATGTTGGCGAACAGGATGGCCAGCAACGCTTCACCCACCGACAACCCGAAATAGGCCGTGAGCACGCCGCCCAGGGTGTAGGTCGGCACACAGATCGACATGCCGACCCATAACGCGGTGATGTGCCATTTATTCCAGGTTCGCTCATGCACCTGGGTTGGCGCGATGTCATGGTTGTAACGGGGGCTGTCGAGAACGTCGCTGCCGGCTTCAAGCTCGAATAACCCGTCGCGCTCGGTCACTGTTGATCTGGTCATGTCCGCTCCACTGTTTTCATTATTTTTGCTCATCGACTGGCGATGGCCGGAGTACTTGCATGTAAAGCGCGCGTTCTACCGGCGGCCCTGCCTGGCAGCGACAGCACTCAATAACTGTGCCGATTGCCTCGCCGGGTTGACCGGTTGAACGATATAACACTGACAACTTTATGATATTTAACGCTTTAATTTAATTTCATTGTCCGCTCGCACTGGGCGCCAGTGCCCTTGAGGCTAGATGACCTGCACGTTCTGTCGAGCCCGAGATTCAAAGTGGTGCACCCCACATTATTGCGAAGTGTCTAAACCGCACTTTAACGCCTTTCAAGCTGCTGATTTAGCATGATAAATCTCGCTCAAATAATGATCCTGTCAAGTGCGTCAAAATGGTGAGGTAGCTCACCATTTTGGTGATTTGTTAGTTTAATTGATATTTTTCAATGAGTTATATATTCAAACAACCCATTAAAAATAATCTTGCCGATTCGTAAAACTCCAGCTAGCTTCTAATCCTGACAACTGTGACAGGATTAGAACGCTACACGACTTCATCACTTCCCCATCATGATCTATACAACATAAAGAACCGGCATCAGTCGGTCATGCCTGCGAGGAACTCGGAATGTCTTTGTTGATCCGTGGCGCCACCGTAATAACCCATGACGAACGTTATCGTGCCGATGTGCTGTGTGCCGAGGGCGTGATCAAGGCCATTGGTGAAAACCTGGATGTGCCCGCCGATGTCGAAGTACTCGATGGCAGCGGCCAATACCTGATGCCGGGCGGCATCGACCCGCATACCCATATGCAGTTGCCGTTCATGGGCACCGTCGCCAGCGAAGATTTTTTCAGTGGCACGGCAGCAGGCCTGGCGGGAGGCACGACCTCGATCATCGACTTTGTCATTCCCAATCCCCAGCAATCGCTGATGGAAGCCTTCCACCAGTGGCGCGGCTGGGCGGAAAAAAGCGCCAGTGATTACGGCTTTCACGTGGCGATCACCTGGTGGAGTGAACAGGTTCGTGAAGAGATGGCCGAGCTCGTCAGCCATCACGGGGTAAACAGCTTCAAGCACTTCATGGCCTACAAGAACGCGATCATGGCGGCCGACGACACCTTGGTGGCGAGCTTCGAGCGCTGTCTGGAACTGGGCGCCGTGCCCACGGTGCATGCCGAGAACGGCGAGCTGGTTGATCACCTGCAGCGCAAGTTACTGGCCCAGGGCATTACCGGCCCCGAAGCCCATCCGCTGTCGCGGCCCTCGCAAGTGGAAGGTGAAGCCGCGAGCCGGGCCATCCGTATTGCCCAGACCCTGGGCACGCCGCTGTACCTGGTGCATGTGTCGACCAAGGAAGCCCTGGATGAAATCACCTATGCCCGCAGCCAGGGCCAGCCGGTCTACGGTGAAGTACTGGCCGGGCATCTGCTGCTCGACGATAGCGTTTATCGCCACCCCGACTGGCAGACCGCCGCCGGTTACGTGATGAGCCCGCCCTTCCGCCCTCGCGGGCATCAGGAAGCGCTCTGGCATGGCTTGCAATCAGGCAACCTGCACACCACCGCCACCGACCATTGCTGTTTCTGCGCCGAACAGAAAGCCGCCGGCCGCGAAGACTTCAGCAAGATTCCCAACGGCACCGCCGGTATCGAAGACCGTATGGCGGTGCTGTGGGATGAAGGGGTCAACAGCGGCAAATTATCGATGCATGATTTCGTCGCCCTCACCTCCACCAATACGGCGAAGATCTTCAACCTTTACCCGCGCAAAGGTGCCATTCGCGTCGGTGCCGATGCCGACCTGGTGCTCTGGGACCCGCAAGGCAGCCGCACGATTTCGGCCAAGACCCACCATCAACAGGTGGACTTCAACATCTTCGAAGGCAAAACCGTGCGCGGCGTGCCGAGCCACACCATCAGCCAGGGCCGGCTGGTCTGGGTCGATGGCGACCTGCGGGCCGAACGCGGCGCCGGACGCTACATCGAACGACCGGCTTACCCGGCGGTGTTCGATTTGTTGAGCAAGCGGGCGGAGTTGCACCGGCCGGTTGCAGTGAAACGCTGATAGCGGCCTACGGCCTATCGCGAGCAGGCTCGCTCCCACACTGGATTTTGAATGGATACAAAATCTGTGTGCACCGCAGATCCCTGTGGGAGCGAGCCTGCTCGCGATGAGGCCAGTCCGGACACAAAAAACACTGCCCACCAGAGGCAGCACCTCAAACACCGTGAGGCCAATTCCATGATCCAGCCCTTGAGTCACCTCCCCCATTCCCAGGAAGACCCGACCACCCTGGCCGCGCGTTTCAGCGACCTGGCGCCGCCGCTCAACCCACGACAGGCGCACCTGGAAGCATCCCGTTGCCTGTACTGCTACGACGCGCCGTGCGTGAACGCCTGTCCGAGCGAGATCGACATCCCTTCGTTCATCCGCAACATCCATCAGGACAACGTCCAGGGCGCGGCGCAGAAGATTCTCTCGGCCAATATCCTCGGTGGCAGTTGTGCCCGGGTCTGCCCCACAGAGATCCTTTGCCAGCAAGCCTGCGTGCGCAACAACGCTCAAGAGTGCGCGCCGGTACTGATCGGCCTGTTGCAACGCTACGCGGTGGACAACGCCCACTTCAGCGAACACCCGTTCAAACGCGCCGCCGCCACCGGCAAGCGCATTGCCGTGGTCGGCGCGGGTCCTGCGGGGTTGTCCTGCGCTCACCGCAGCGCGATGCACGGCCACGATGTGGTGGTGTTCGAGGCCCGGGAAAAGGCCGGTGGCCTCAACGAATACGGAATCGCCAAATACAAGCTGGTGGACGATTATGCCCAGCGTGAACTGGACTTTCTGCTGGGCATCGGCGGCATCGAAATCCGCCATGGGCAAAAGCTGGGCGAAAACCTCAGCTTGAGCGACTTGCATCAGCAATTCGACGCTGTGTTCCTCGGCCTCGGCCTGGCCGCCAGCAAACAACTGGGCCTGAGCGATGAACAGGCGCCGGGGCTGCTGGCCGCCACCGAGTACATCCGCGAACTGCGCCAGGCTGACGACCTTAGCCAGTTGCCGCTGGCCGACCGCTGCATCGTCCTCGGTGCAGGCAACACCGCCATCGACATGGCCGTGCAGATGGCCCGTCTCGGTGCCCGGGACGTCAGCCTGGTGTACCGGCGCGGCCTTGAGGACATGGGCGCCACCGGCCATGAGCAAGACATCGCCAAGGCCAATCAGGTGCGTCTGCTGACCTGGGCCCAACCGCAACAAGTGCTGCTGGACGAGGCCGGGAATGTGCGGGGCATGCGTTTCTCCCGCACCCACCTGGAGAACGGTCGGTTGGTCACCGGCGCCGACACCTTCGACCTGCCCGCCGACGGGATTTTCAAAGCCATTGGCCAGGCCTTCGATGACCACGCGCTGGCGGACCCGCTGGCCCGTGAACTCAAACGCCAGGATGGACGGATCCTGGTAGACGAGCATTTGCGCACCAGCATCGCCGGCGTGTATGCCGGCGGTGACTGCACCAGCCTGGACCAGGACCTGACGGTGCAGGCCGTGCAGCACGGCAAGCTTGCCGCCGAGGCGATCAACGCTCAACTCATGCTCAACGTGGAGGCTGCGTAAATGGCCGATCTGTCGATTGTCTTCGCCGGCATCAAAGCCCCTAATCCGTTCTGGCTGGCCTCCGCGCCGCCGACCGACAAGGCCTACAACGTGGTACGTGCCTTCGAGGCCGGTTGGGGTGGCGTGGTCTGGAAAACCCTTGGAGAGGATCCGGCGGCCGTGAACGTGTCGTCGCGTTACTCGGCCCACTTCGGCGCCAATCGCGAGGTGCTGGGCATCAATAACATTGAGCTGATCACCGACCGTTCGCTGGAGATCAACCTGCGGGAAATCACCCAGGTGAAAAAGGACTGGCCGGACCGGGCGCTGATCGTGTCGTTGATGGTGCCGTGCGTGGAAGAATCCTGGAAACGCATCCTGCCCCTGGTTGAAGCCACGGGTGCCGACGGTATCGAGCTGAACTTCGGCTGCCCCCACGGCATGCCCGAGCGGGGCATGGGCGCGGCCGTCGGCCAGGTGCCGGAGTACGTCGAGCAAGTCACGCGCTGGTGCAAGACCTATTGCTCGCTGCCAGTGATCGTCAAGCTGACGCCGAACATCACCGACATCCGCGTCGCTGCCCGGGCGGCCCATCGGGGCGGCGCCGATGCAGTGTCGTTGATCAACACCATCAACTCCATCACCAGCGTCGACCTGGACCGCATGGTCGCCCTGCCCATCGTCGGCAGTCAGAGCACCCACGGCGGCTACTGCGGCTCGGCGGTCAAGCCGATCGCGCTGAACATGGTCGCGGAAATCGCCCGCGACCCGCAGACCCAAGGCTTGCCGATCTGCGGCATCGGTGGCATCGGCAGTTGGCGCGACGCGGCGGAATTCATCGCCCTGGGCAGTGGCGCCGTGCAAGTGTGCACGGCGGCGATGCTCCACGGTTTTCGTATTGTCGAAGAGATGAAGGACGGTCTGTCACGCTGGATGGACGATCACGGCCACGCCAACCTGCAGGCATTTTCCGGTCGCGCGGTGGGCAACACCACCGACTGGAAGTACCTGGACATCAACTATCAAGTCATCGCGAAGATCGACCAAGCGGCCTGCATCGGTTGCGGTCGCTGCCACATCGCCTGTGAAGACACATCCCACCAGGCCATCGCCAGCCTCAAGCAAGCGGACGGGACGCACAAATATGAAGTGATCGATGAAGAGTGCGTAGGCTGCAACCTCTGCCAGATCACCTGCCCGGTGCAGGACTGCATCGAGATGGTGACGGTGGAAACGGGCAAGCCGTTCCTGGACTGGAACCATGATCCGCGTAATCCCTACCATGTAGCGGTCTGAAGAAGCTGTGGCGTCTGGACTGACGCCATCGCGAGCAGGCTCGCTCCCACACTGGGTCGTGTCGTTCACAGATTTTGTGTACGCCAGAAATCCACTGTGGGAGCGAGCCTGCTCGCGATAGGGCCATCAGCCTCAACACAGATCTCAGGGCTCCAACCCAATCCCCCGCAAAATCACACTGGTCACCGTCTGCACTGCCCGCTCGAACTGCATGTCCGACAGCGGCTGATGGTCGTTGAGGATATTGATCTGGTGGTCGAAGTCGGCGTAGTGCTGGGTCGAGGCCCAGATCATGTAGAGCAGGCTTGACGGCTCTACGGGGAGGATGCGTTTGTCCTCCACCCACTGGCGGATTTTTGCCTCTTTCATCTTGGCCCAGTCATAGAGGCTGGCATCCAGCGCCTGGCCCAGGGTCGGGGCGCCGTGGATGATTTCGTTGGCCCAGACCTTCGAGCCGTAGGGCCGGCTACGGGAGTGGTTCATCTTGGCGCGGATGTAACTGCTGAGCACCACCCGCGGGTCATCGAACATCTCGAAGCACAAGGCATCCTGCTTCCAGACCTCCAGCAGATCGAACAGCACGGCGCTGTACAGCTCGCTCTTGGTGCTGAAGTAATAATGCAGGTTGGATCGGGGCAGTTGCACCTCGGCAGCGATGTCGGCCATGGCGGTGCCGCCGAAGCCCTTTTCGGCAAAGACCTTCTCGGCGGCCAACAGGATTTTCTCGACGTTACTGCGACGAATCTCGATCTTGTGATTGCCCATGAGGGCTCCCTGGCAACAGCGTTGATCAAGACTACCATTCGCCCATTGTCGAAAACACAGGTGTTAACCATGTCTCCCGATGATCGTTCCCACGCTCCTGCGTGGGAATGCCGCCAGGGACGCTCCGCGTTCCGCTTCTGGCATTGACGCAGAGCGTCACGGGATGCATTCCCACGCAGAGCGAGGGAACGATCAAACCGGCTGCGCTATGTCGACTGATGCGCTTCGACGTTATCCAGCACACGGTTCGCCAGCAATCCGCTCAGTTCGATCAATTGCTGGATGCCCAGGGCGATGTGGCGCCTGGGACCTTCCAGGTCGAAGGCCAAGTCACTGACCATGGCATTGGCCGAGGCCAGATTTCGCTGAGGTTGGCGAGCAGGGTTTCGGTGTCGACGCCATTGGCGACGGTGAACAGTTGACCGGGATCGGCCTCGGATTTGCTGGGTTTGGGTTTGGGCTTGAGGTAGTGGTCGAGGATGCGGTCGGCGGCTTTGTCGAACGCCTTGGAATTGGATGGATCTGTCCCGGGTGGGTTGGGGGTTACTTTGAACATAGGTGAATCTCCAAATCGAAAAATGGAGCCATCACTCTCGCTACCAAACGAAGGGTGGCGGCCATACGCGGGTTGGTAGACCGGTGACTTGGAGAACCGGCGCGTCCGAAAACGCCCTGCGCATGACCGCCATAAAACAGATACCAAAACGGACTGTATGACAGGGGCTATGCGTCAAGTCAAAAGCCGGGCTACCAAACCCGATCACTGATTCAATCAGCGACCCGGAAACGATAGAACCCTGCCCCCCAGGCGCACAAGCCGGCGGATTCTGGCGCAGTTGTAGGCAAGGGCGCAAGACAACGTAGCCCGACCCCGAACGATCCTACATCTGGATAAACACAAACCCGTTTGGACCCGGCATAGGGTTAAACAACACACCCTCGCCACAAGAGCCTTCTTGTTTGATCGTTCCCACGCTCCTGCGTGGGAATGTCGCCAGGGACGCTCCGCGTTCCGCTTCTGGAAGGTGACGCAGAGCGTCACTGGATGCATTCCCACGCCGAGGGTGGGAACGATCAAAAACACCGGCGCTGCTTGTGGGAAAGCTTCTGTGGCGAGGGAGCAAGAGCTCCCTTAAGACTTCCAATCGCCAGCATTCGACTAATGTCTTAGACCAGTCATCGCACAACCAAGCACCCTCCCCGCTACTCTCAAACCACGCTTCGACACGGCGCCACGGCCTGCAATCTTGCCCTCGGCCAGCGCCAGCCATTGAAACGTCTCATTTTGAGCACACCCGAGTTGGACAATTCCGATAATGGCCAGTTGACAACGAGGAGCAGCTTCCAAATAATCCACCTCATGTTGTACGACGACGTATGACAAATAAAAACAACAAAAAAGTAGGGAGCGTCATAGTGAGCACACGTGTCCGTTTTTCGCCCAACCCCCGTCAAAACCGCCGTACCTTTCTCAACGCCAGCCCCGCCCTGGTCCTTCTCGGTTGCAGCAGCCTTGCCGCGTTCCTGCCAATGACCGCCAGCGCCGAAGGCTTCGTCGATGACGCCAAGGTCAATCTCAACCTGCGCAACTTCTACATCAACCGCAACTTCACCAACCCGGCTAACGCCCAAGGCAAAGCCGAGGAATGGACCCAGAGTTTCATTCTCGACGCCAAGTCCGGCTTCACTCAGGGCACAGTGGGTTTCGGTATGGACGTGCTGGGCATGTACTCGCTCAAGCTCGACGGTGGTCGCGGCACTGCCAATACCGCCTTGTTACCGGTGCATGACGATGGCCGCCCGGCCGATGACTTTGGTCGCCTGGGTGTCGCACTCAAGGCCAAGGTGTCGAAAACCGAGTTGAAGGTGGGCGAATGGATGCCGGTGCTGCCAATCCTGCGCTCTGACGACGGTCGCTCCCTGCCGCAGACTTTCCGCGGTGGTCAAGTCACCTCCACCGAGATCAACGGCCTGAGCCTGTACGGCGGCCAGTTCCGCGCCAACAGCCCGCGTAACGACGCGAGCATGGAAGACATGTCGATGAACGGCCGCGGTGCGTTCACGTCCGACCGCTTCAATTTCGGCGGCGGCGAATACGCCTTCAACGACAAGCGCACCCAGGTCGGCGTCTGGTACGCGGAACTGTCGGACATCTACCAGCAAAAATATTTCAACCTGACCCACAGCCAGCCCATCGGTGACTGGACCCTAGGCGCCAACCTGGGCTACTTCATCGGCAAGGAAGAAGGCAGTGCCCTGGCGGGCGACCTGGACAACAAGACCGCCTTCGCCATGCTCTCGGCCAAATACGGTGGCAACACCTTCTACGTCGGCCTGCAAAAACTCAGCGGCGACGATGGCTGGATGCGCGTCAACGGCACCAGCGGCGGCACCCTGGCCAACGACAGCTACAACTCCAGCTACGACAACGCCCAGGAAAAATCCTGGCAAGTGCGCCACGACTTCAACTTCGCCGCCGTCGGCGTACCGGGCCTGACCCTGATGAACCGCTACATCAGCGGTGACAACGTACACACCGCTACTGTTAATGACGGCAAGGAATGGGGTCGCGAAAGCGAACTGGCCTACACCGTACAAAGCGGTGCGTTGAAGAGCCTCAATGTGAAATGGCGTAACGCGTCGATTCGTCGAGACTTCAGTAACAACGAGTTCGATGAAAACCGCTTGATCGTCAGCTACCCGATTTCGCTTCTTTAAGCCGGGATCGGTCGCCATGGCCGCTTTTCAAAAGGGCCATGGCGACGCGACAGCCAAAGGCAGGGACGCCGTTGTAGAGCGATTCGTCGATCAAACGTTGACAAGGTAGCGGTAGGATAAGGATATTCCCTCTCGGTCGTACGACAACTTATAACAACTGATACCTCTCACCGTTTGCTCAGGTAATTTCATGACTACGACACACATTCGCCACCCCTTCAATCGTCTGCTGCTGACCGGTGCTGCCGGCGGCCTGGGCAAAGTCTTGCGTGAACGCCTCAAGCCTTTCGCCCGCCACATTCGCCTGTCGGACATCGCCAACATGGCCCCGGCCATTGATGAAAGTGAAGAAGTGGTGCCGTGCGACCTGTCTGATAAACAGGCGGTGCATCAACTGGTGGAAGGCGTCGATGCCATTTTGCATTTCGGCGGTGTTTCGGTAGAGCGTCCGTTCGAAGAAATCCTCGGCGCCAACATCAGCGGCGTGTTCCACATCTATGAAGCCGCCCGCAAGCATGGCGTCAAGCGCGTGATCTTCGCCAGTTCCAACCACGTCATCGGTTTCTACAAGCAGGACGAGGCCCTCGACGCCCTATCCCCTCGCCGTCCGGATGGCTACTACGGCTTGTCCAAGTCCTACGGCGAAGACATGGCCAGTTTTTACTTCGACCGCTACGGCATCGAAACCGTGAGCATCCGCATCGGCTCGTCGTTCCCCGAGCCACAAAACCGCCGGATGATGAGCACCTGGCTGAGCTTCGACGACCTCACCCAACTGATCGAATGCTCGCTCTATACCCCGAAAGTCGGCCACACCGTGGTGTATGGCATGTCCGCCAACCGCGACGTCTGGTGGGACAACAGCCAGGCCGCGCACCTGGGCTACCAGCCCAAGGACAGCTCCGAAGTCTTCCGTGACAAGGTCGAAGCGCAGCCGATGCCAGCCGCCGATGACCCGGCCAGGGTCTACCAGGGTGGCGCCTTTGTCGCAGCCGGCCCGTTCGACGACTGATTCGCCTGTTTTTCATGGGATACGAACGAACCAAGGAATCGCCATGCAAGCCGAATTGATTGTCGATGCACGCAACGCCGTCGGTGAGAGCCCAGTGTGGGTTCCCGAGGAGAACGCCCTGTACTGGGTGGACATTCCCAGCGGTGGGTTGCAGTGCTGGAATGCCGGAACCGGACAGCTCAAAGGCTGGGAAACCCCCGAAATGCTCGCCTGCATCGCCCGTCACCAGGACGGGGGTTGGATCGCCGGCATGGAGAGTGGTTTCTTTCGCCTGCACCCCTTTGATGACGGCAGCCTGGACAGCGAATTGTGCGCCAGTGTCGAGCACGCCCGCACCGACATGCGCCTCAACGATGGCCGTTGCGACCGCCAGGGCCGTTTCTGGGCCGGCAGCATGGTGCTGAACATGGGGGCCAACGCCGACCAGGGGCGGATGTACCGCTTCGATGGCGGACAGCGCGGGCCGGTCGAGGCACAACTGAGCGGGTTCATCGTGCCCAATGGCCTGGGCTTCAGCCCCGATGGGCGCACGATGTACCTCTCCGACTCACATCCGTTGATCCAGCAGATCTGGGCTTTCGATTACGACATCGACAGCGGCACGCCCTCCAACCGACGGCTGTTCGTCGACATGATGCCCCTGGCCGGACGCCCGGACGGCGCGGCGGTGGACGCAGAAGGTTGCTATTGGATCTGCGCCAACGATGCCGGCCTCATCCATCGTTTCACCCCGGATGGCCGACTGGATCGCTCTTTGGCGGTGCCGGTGAAGAAACCGACGATGTGCGCCTTTGGCGGCAGCCGTCTGGACACCCTGTTCGTCACCTCGATCCGCCCTGGCGACGACACTGATCCGCAGTCCCTGGCCGGGGGCGTGTTTGCCCTCAACCCCGGCGTCAAGGGCCTTGCTGAAACGGCTTTCGGAGGATCGAAACCCGCCGCCAACTGACCTGCATTGCCGCTTCATTCGATAGATATAAAAACAACAACACTGGAGATTGACCATGAATTTCAAACGCACGCTTCTGATCGCAGCCCTCCCCCTGGCCTTCCTTGCGCAAGCGGCACAGGCTCTTGAGATCAAGTTTGCCGATATCCATCCTGATGGCTATCCAACCGTGGAAGCGGAAAAAATCCTTGGCAAGACGCTGGTCGAGGAAAGTAAAGGCCAAAAAGACCCGTTCACCTTCAAGATGTATTCCGGCGGTGTGTTGGGCTCGGAAAAAGAAGTCATCGAGCAGCTTCAGGTCGGTGCCGTCCAGATGGCCCGCGTCAGCCTGGGCATCGTTGGGCCGGTGGTGCCGGACGTAAACGTCTTCAACATGCCATTCGTGTTCCGTGACCAGGCACACATGCGCAAGATCATCGACGGTGAAATCGGCCAGGAAATCCTCGACAAGATCACCAACTCCGAATTCAACCTGGTGGCCCTGGCCTGGATGGACGGCGGTACTCGCAACCTCTACACCAAGAAACCCGTGCACAAGCCCGAAGACATGCATGGCATGAAAATTCGTGTCATGGGCAACCCGATGTTCATCGAGACCCTCAACGCCATGGGCGGTAACGGGATTGCCATGGACACCGGTGAAATCTTCAGTGCTCTGCAGACCGGCGTGATCGACGGTGCGGAAAACAACCCGCCGACCATGCTCGAGCACAACCACTACCAGAACGCCAAGTACTACAGTTTGACCGGCCACCTGATCCTGCCGGAGCCGGTGGTGATGTCCAAGTTCACCTGGGAAAAACTCACCCCCGAGCAGCAAGCCCTGGTGAAAAAAGCGGCCAAACAATCCCAACTGGACGAGCGCGAATTGTGGGACAAGAAGACTGCCGCCAGTGAAGAGAAACTCAAGGCCGCGGGCGTTGAGTTCATCACCGTCGACAAGAAACCCTTCTATGACGCCACCGCACCGATCCGGGCCAAATACGGTGCACCGTACGCCGACCTGATCAAGCGTATCGAAGCCGTTCAGTAACACCTCTCAATCTGTACTTGAAAAGGCCAGGTGCGCCCGATGTCACGGGCGCGCCCGGTTACGGTGGAACCCGATGAAGAATTTGCTGCTGCGCATCAACGACAAGATTTACATGACTTGCATCTGGGTCGCCGGCCTCTCTGTCCTGGCAATTGCTCTGATGATTCCCTGGGGCGTGTTCGCCCGCTACGTGCTGGGTACCGGCTCAAGCTGGCCGGAACCCACCGCGATTTTGCTGATGATCGTGTTCACGTTCATCGGCGCCGCCGCCAGTTACCGCGCTGGTGCGCACATGGCCGTGGACATGCTCACCAACCGCCTGCCCCCTCACTTGAAAACCGCGGCATCGGTGTTTTCCCAACTGCTGATGGCGGTGATCTGCATCTTCATGATCAGCGGCGGCACCAAACTCTGCCTGTCCACCTGGAACCAGTACATGAGCGCCCTGCCCACACTGCGGGTCGGCATCACGTACATGCCCATACCGGTCGGTGGTTTTCTGACCCTGATTTTTGTCCTGGAAAAACTCTTGCTCGGTGATCAGAGCAAGCGCCGGGTCGTGCAGTTCGACCTGGTCGAAGAAAGTGAAGGTGCCGCTTAATGGACGCTCTGATTCTGCTGGGCAGTTTTTTCCTGTTGATCCTGATCGGCATGCCGGTCGCCTACGCCCTGGGTGCCGCTGCGCTGATCGGCGCGTGGTGGATCGATATTCCATTCCAGGCCGTGATGATCCAGGTCGCGGGCGGGGTGAATAAATTTTCGTTGCTGGCCATTCCGTTCTTCGTCCTGGCCGGTGCAATCATGGCCGAGGGTGGTATGTCTCGCCGGCTGGTGGCCTTCGCCGGTGTGCTGGTGGGTTTCGTGCGCGGCGGTCTGTCACTGGTCAACCTCATGGCCTCGACGTTCTTCGGTGCCATTTCCGGATCCTCAGTGGCCGACACCGCCTCGGTGGGTTCGGTACTGATCCCGGAGATGGAACGCCGCGGCTACCCGCGGGAGTTCTCCACCGCAGTGACCGTCAGTGGTTCGGTACAAGCCCTGCTGACCCCGCCCAGCCATAACGCGGTGCTGTACTCCCTGGCAGCCGGCGGTACGGTTTCCATCGGTGCGCTGTTCATGGCCGGCATCGTGCCGGGCCTGCTGATGAACGCCTGCCTGATGGTGCTGTGCCTGATCTTCGCGAAGAAGCGCAACTACCCCAAGGGCGAAGTGATTCCCCTCAAGCAGGCACTGAAAATCTGCCGGGAAGCCATGTGGGGCATGATGACCATGTTCATCATCCTCGGCGGCATCCTCTCGGGTGTTTTCACCGCCACCGAATCGGCCGCTATCGCTGTGCTCTGGGCATTCTTCGTGACCATGTGCATTTACCGCGACTACAAGTGGAGTGAGTTGCCGAAACTGATGCATCGCACGGTGCGTACCATCTCGATCGTGATGATCCTGATCGGCTTCGCCGCCAGCTTCGGCTACATCATGACGCTGATGCAGATCCCGGCGAAAATCACCACCCTGTTCCTGACTATCTCCGACAACCGCTACGTGATCCTGATGTGCATCAACGCGATGCTGCTGGTCCTGGGTACGGTGATGGACATGGCGCCGCTGATCCTGATCCTGACACCGATCCTGATGCCGGTGATCATGGGCATCGGCGTGGACCCTGTGCAGTTCGGCATGATCATGCTGGTGAACCTGGGTATCGGGCTCATTACACCGCCGGTGGGGGCAGTGCTGTTCGTCGGCTCCGCCATTGGCAAGGTCAGTATCGAAAGCACCGTCAAGGCCCTGTTGCCGTTCTACGGCGTGCTGTTTCTGGTGTTGCTGGCCGTGACCTACATTCCGGCGATCTCGCTGTGGTTGCCGCGTCTGGTGCTGTAACCCTATAAATGAGCAAGCCCCCTTGTGGCGAGGGAGCTTGCTCCCGCTGGACTGCGAAGCAGGCCCATAGGTTTTTGACTCCGGGCGTCTGCTGCGCAGCCGAGCGGGAGCAAGCTCCCTCGCCACAAAAGCATGCACACAAGAGTCGTCCCGAAGTTTTTTCCAACCCAGCAGACAAGCCAACATGACCCCGCCTCTTCTCCAACTCGAAGACGAACAGACTCGCCTGACCCTGGCCCCGCACCTGGGTGCCAGCCTGGTCAGTTGGACGTTGCGCGGCAGCGGCCAGCCGCTGTTGCGCCCGCCCGCGCCCCAGGCCGTGGAAAACGGCCTGCCCGGCAAGCTCGGCTGTTTCCCGCTGATCCCATGGTCGAACCGGATCGCCAACGCAGGTTTCGACTGTCCGGGCGGCTGGCTCGCCCTGGAAGCCAACAGCCCCAACGACCCGTTCCCGATCCATGGCAGCGCCTGGCAACAACCGTGGCAAGTGATAGAGCAAAGCGCCCAGGAAGCCTTGTTGCAACTCGACAGCCAACATCCATTCGCCTATTGCGCCAGCCTGCGGATTCGCTTGAGCGGCGGTCAGTTACAGATCGCGATGCACGTCACCCACCTGGCCGAACAGGCCGCGTGGCACGGGCTGGGTTTGCACCCGTACTTCCCGCGCACTGCTGGCACACGCCTGCAAACCCGTGCGACCGAAGTCTGGATGTGCGATGAGAAAAAACTGCCAACCACGTTGGGCAGCGTTCCTCGAATCTGGGACTTCCAACAACCCCGCTTGCTGCCGGACACACTGGTGGACAACGGCTTTGGCGGCTGGGACGGGCATTGCCTGATCCAGCAACCGGACCTGGGTTATGAGCTGGAATGCCGAGCCAGCGGCAGCGAATACTTCCTGCTGTACTGTCCCGTGGGCCTGGATTTCTTCTGCGTCGAACCGGTCAGCCATCCGGTCAATGCCCACCACCTGCCAGGGCGGCCAGGGTTGCGCTTGCTGGAGCAAGGGCAGTCAGTGACGCTGGGGTTTTCGATGCAGTGTCGACTCCTGTAACCCCTCCAGACAGGTTTCTCTCCCGCTCGGCTGGGCGTCAGGTCCCCAAGGTCAAACCGTTGGCCGGCAAAGGCAGCGCCGTTTTATATCGAACCTGCTTGAGCGCAAAGCTCGAACGGATATTCGCCACCCCCGGGACCTTGGTCAGAAAGTCCATCATGAAGCGCTCCAGCGACTGGATCGACGGCACCAACACGCGGATCAGGTAATCCGGGTCGCCTGCCATCAGGTAGCACTCCATCACCTCCGGTCGGTCGGAGATCGCCTCTTCGAAGTGCTGCAACGCCTCCTCCACTTGTTTTTCCAGGCTCACGTGGATGAACACGTTGACATGCAGGCCCAGCAGATCGGCATCCAGCAGCGTGACTTGCTCGCGTATCACCCCCAGCTCCTCCATGGCCCGGACCCGGTTGAAGCAAGGCGTGGGCGATAGATTGACCGACCGGGCAAGCTCGGCGTTGGTGATACGGGCGTTTTCCTGAAGACTGTTCAGAATGCCGATGTCGGTGCGATCCAATTTACGCATGAGACAAATAATCCTGTTTTTTATCGTTGTGCAGATTTTTTATCTGCAAATGATCTGAACAGCAACCCAACAGAGAAAAATATTCTTCTGCGTCGAGCCTATGATTGTTGTAGGACAATTTTCCTTACCCGGGAAAGTTCGTCAGCTAGCGCGCCCACTACAAGAAATTCACAAGATCGAGCGTAGAAAGCCATGAACCCAGCGTATGAACCGCTACGCCTGCACGTCCCCGAACCCTCGGGCCGTCCCGGCTGCCAGACCGACTTCTCCTACCTGCATCTAAGCGATGCCGGAACCGTGCGCAAACCCTCCATCGACGTTGAACCGTCCGACACGGCCGACCTGGCCCGCGGGCTGATTCGCGTGCTCGATGACCAGGGCAATGCCCACGGCCCATGGGCCGAAGACGTGCCTCTCGAGATCCTGCGCAAAGGCATGCGCGCCATGCTCAAGACGCGCATCTACGACAACCGCATGGTGGTCGCCCAGCGCCAGAAAAAAATGTCGTTCTACATGCAGAGCCTCGGCGAGGAAGCCATCGGCAGCGGCCAGGCCCTGGCGCTGAACATCGATGACATGTGCTTTCCCACCTATCGCCAGCAAAGCATCCTGATGGCCCGCGAGGTGCCGTTGGTGGGCATGATCTGCCAACTGCTGTCCAACGAGCGCGATCCGCTCAAGGGCCGGCAGTTGCCGATCATGTACTCGGTCAAGGACGCCGGTTTTTTCACCATCTCCGGCAACCTCGCCACGCAATTCATCCAGGGCGTGGGCTGGGGCATGGCCTCGGCGATCAAGGGCGACACCAAGATCGCCTCGGCCTGGATCGGTGACGGCGCCACCGCCGAATCGGACTTTCACACCGCCCTGACCTTCGCCCACGTCTACCGGGCGCCAGTGATCCTCAACGTGGTCAACAACCAGTGGGCGATCTCCACCTTCCAGGCCATTGCCGGCGGTGAAGCCACCACCTTCGCCGGACGCGGCGTCGGCTGCGGCATCGCCTCCCTGCGTGTCGATGGCAACGACTTCATGGCGGTCTACGCCGCTTCGCGCTGGGCCGCCGAACGCGCCCGCCGCAACCTCGGCCCGGCGCTGATCGAATGGGTGACCTACCGCGCCGGCCCGCACTCCACTTCCGATGATCCGTCCAAATACCGTCCCGCCGACGACTGGAGCCACTTCCCGCTGGGCGACCCGATTGCGCGCCTCAAGCAGCACCTGGTGAAAATCGGCCACTGGTCCGAAGAGGAACATGCCGCCGTCACCGCCGAACTCGAAGCCGAGGTGATCGCCGCGCAGAAGGAAGCCGAGCAGTACGGCACCCTTGCTGGCGGGCAGATCCCAAGCGCCGCGACCATGTTCGAAGACGTCTACAAAGAGATGCCGGAGCACTTGAAGCGCCAGCGTCAGGAGTTGGGGATCTGACATGAACGATCACAACAACAATATCCAGCTGGACACCGCCATGACCACTACCACCATGACCATGATCCAGGCCCTGCGCTCGGCCATGGACGTGATGCTCGAGCGCGACGACAACGTCGTGGTGTTCGGCCAGGACGTGGGCTACTTCGGCGGCGTGTTCCGCTGCACCGAAGGCCTGCAGAATAAATACGGCACCTCGCGGGTGTTCGACGCGCCGATTTCCGAGAGCGGTATCGTCGGCGTGGCCGTGGGCATGGGCGCCTACGGGTTGCGGCCGGTGGCCGAGATCCAGTTCGCCGACTACGTCTACCCGGCCTCGGACCAGATCATTTCCGAAGCGGCGCGCCTGCGCTATCGCTCGGCCGGCGAGTTCACCGCGCCGATGACCCTGCGCATGCCCTGCGGCGGCGGCATCTATGGCGGCCAGACCCACAGCCAGAGCATCGAAGCGATGTTCACCCAGGTTTGCGGCTTGCGCACCGTCATGCCGTCGAACCCTTACGACGCCAAGGGCCTGCTGATCGCCTCCATCGAAAACGATGACCCGGTGATCTTCCTCGAACCCAAGCGCCTGTATAACGGCCCGTTCGACGGCCACCACGACCGCCCGGTAACCCCATGGTCGAAACACCCGTCGGCGCAGGTGCCGGACGGTTACTACACAGTGCCGCTGGATGTCGCCGCCATCACCCGCCCGGGCAAGGACGTGACCATCCTTACCTACGGCACCACGGTGTATGTGTCCCAGGTCGCCGCCGAAGAAACCGGCATCGACGCCGAAGTCATCGACCTGCGCAGCCTCTGGCCGCTGGACCTGGAGACCATCGTCAAATCCGTGAAGAAAACCGGCCGCTGTGTGGTCGTCCACGAAGCCACCCGCACCTGCGGTTTCGGCGCCGAGCTGGTGTCGTTGGTGCAAGAACACTGCTTCCACCACCTGGAAGCGCCCATCGAGCGTGTCACCGGTTGGGACACCCCCTACCCGCACGCGCAGGAGTGGGCGTATTTCCCAGGGCCGTCCCGTGTGGGCGCGGCGTTGAAACGGGTCATGGAGGTCTGAATGGGCACGCACGTTATCAAGATGCCGGACATTGGCGAAGGCATCGCCGAAGTTGAACTGTCGGTGTGGCACGTCAAGGTTGGCGACATGGTGGTCGAAGACCAAGTGCTGGCCGATGTCATGACCGACAAGGCCATGGTCGATATCCCCTCGCCGGTGCATGGCCGGGTTATCGCCTTGGGCGGCGAGCCCGGCGAAGTCATGGCGGTGGGCAGCGAACTGATCCGCATTGAAGTCGAAGGTGCCGGCAACCTCAAGGAATCGGCGCAACCCGCCGTCGCCGCGCCAGCGCCGAAATCCGCGCCGGTGGCAACGCCTGAGCCGACGATAGAACAACCCGCTGCTGCGCCACGCCCCGCGCCGCAAGCGCCGGTGGCCCGCGATCCGGACGAGCGGCCGCTGGCCTCCCCGGCCGTACGCAAACACGCGCTGGACCTGGGCATTCAATTGCGCCTGGTCCAGGGCAGTGGCCCGGCCGGGCGTATCCTGCATGAAGACCTCGAAGCCTATCTGGCGCAGGGTTCATCGACCCCGGCCAGAGGCAGCTCGGGTTATGCCGAACGCCACGACGAACAGCAGATCCCGGTGATCGGCATGCGCCGCAAGATCGCCCAGCGCATGCAGGAAGCGACTCAGCGCGCCGCGCATTTCAGCTACGTCGAGGAAATCGACGTCACTGCCCTGGAAGAACTGCGGGTGCATTTGAATGAAAAGCACGGTGCCCATCGCGGCAAGCTGACCTTGCTGCCATTCCTGGTACGCGCCTTGGTCGTAGCCTTGCGGGACTTCCCGCAAATGAACGCCCGTTATGACGACGAGGCCCAGGTCATCCACCGTTCGGGCGCTGTGCATGTCGGCGTCGCCACCCAGAGCGATGTGGGCCTGATGGTACCGGTGGTGCGTCACGCCGAAGCCCGTAGCTTGTGGGACAGCGCGGCAGAAATCTCACGTCTGGCAACCGCGGCCCGCAATGGCAAGGCCAGCCGCGATGAGCTGTCCGGCTCGACCATCACCCTGACCAGCCTCGGTGCGTTGGGCGGCATCGTCAGCACCCCAGTGCTGAACCTGCCGGAAGTGGCGATCGTCGGCGTGAACAAGATTGTCGAACGGCCCATGGTGATCAAAGGCCAGATCGTGATCCGCAAGATGATGAACCTCTCCAGTTCCTTCGATCACCGAGTGGTCGACGGCATGGACGCGGCGCAATTCATCCAGGCCCTGCGCGGCCTGCTCGAACAGCCCGCCACGCTGTTTGTGGACTAATCATCAATGGAGCAGGCCATGCAAACTTTGAACACCACGCTGCTGATCATCGGCGGCGGCCCCGGTGGCTATGTGGCGGCGATTCGCGCCGGTCAGTTGGGCATCCCGACCATTCTGGTGGAGGGCCAGGCGTTGGGCGGGACCTGCCTGAACATCGGCTGCATCCCGTCCAAGGCGTTGATTCACGTCGCCGAGCAGTTCCATCAGACACGGCACCATAGCCAGGGCTCGGCCCTGGGTATCACCGTGTCGGCGCCAAGCCTGGACATCGGCAAGAGCGTGGAATGGAAGGACGGCATCGTCGATCGGCTGACCACCGGCGTCGCCGCACTGTTGAAGAAGCATAAGGTCCAGGTTATTCACGGCTGGGCCAAGGTGGTCGATGGCAAGACCGTTGACGTCGGCGACACCCGCATCCAGTGCGAACACCTGCTGCTGGCTACCGGCTCGAAAAGCGTCGACCTGCCGATGCTGCCGATTGGCGGGCCGATCATTTCCTCCACCGAAGCCCTCGCCCCGACCTCGGTGCCCAAGCACCTGGTGGTGGTGGGCGGTGGCTACATCGGCCTGGAACTGGGCATCGCCTACCGCAAGCTCGGCGCCGAAGTCAGCGTGGTCGAGGCCCAGGAACGGATCCTGCCAGCCTACGACGGCGAACTGACCCAACCGGTGCACGAGGCGCTCAAGCAGTTGGGCGTGAAGCTGTACCTCAAGCACAGCGTCGAAGGTTTCGATGCCCAGGCCAGCACGTTGCAAGTGCGCGATCCCGCTGGCGAGACGCTGAACCTGGACACCGACCGGGTGCTGGTGGCCGTTGGTCGCAAACCCAATACCCTGGGCTGGAACCTCGAAGCGTTGGACTTGGCGATGAACGGTTCGGCGGTGAAAATCGACAACCGCTGCCAGACCAGCATGCGCAATGTCTGGGCCATCGGTGATTTGAGCGGCGAGCCGATGCTCGCTCACCGGGCCATGGCTCAGGGCGAAATGGTCGCCGAACTGATCGCGGGTCAGCATCGCGAGTTCAACCCGACGGCCATCGCAGCGGTGTGCTTCACCGATCCGGATCTGGTGGTGGTCGGCCAGACGCCGGACGAGGCCAAGGCCGCCGGGCTCGACTGCATCGTTTCCAGCTTCCCGTTCGCCGCCAATGGCCGGGCCATGACCCTGGAATCGAAAAGTGGCTTCGTGCGGGTCGTGGCACGGCGGGACAATCACCTGATCGTCGGTTGGCAAGCGGTCGGCGTTGGCGTCTCGGAGCTGTCCACCGCGTTCGGCCAGTCCCTGGAAATGGGCGCACGCCTGGAAGACATCGCCGGCACCATCCACGCCCACCCGACGCTGGGCGAGGCGGTGCAGGAAGCGGCGTTGCGAGCGTTGGGGCATGCGTTGCATCTGTAACAGTTGTGGGTGAATAACCTTGTGGCGAGGGGATTTATCCCCGCTGGGTTGCGCAGCAACCCCAAAACCTGTCACCGCCGGGCGTCAGATATCTGAGCTAATGGGGCTGCTTCGCAGCCCAGCGGGGATAAATCCCCTCGCCACAGGCTGCGAAACACCCCTGGAATGAAGTATTGTTGTCCCCATCCAAAAAACGTCAGAAGCCTTGAACCGTTTCGACGGTTGTTAAGAAATAGAGGGTGTCATGGGTAACGAGAGCATCAATTGGGACAAACTGGGCTTTGACTACATCAAGACCGACAAGCGCTACCTGTCGCACTGGCGCGATGGCGCCTGGGACGCCGGCACCCTGACCGACGACAACGTGCTGCACATCAGCGAGGGCTCCACCGCGCTGCACTACGGTCAGCAGTGTTTCGAAGGCCTGAAGGCCTATCGCTGCAAGGACGGTTCGATCAACCTGTTCCGCCCTGACCAGAACGCCGCCCGCATGCAGCGCAGCTGCGCGCGCCTGCTGATGCCGCAAGTCGAGACCGAGCAGTTCGTCGAAGCCTGCAAGCAAGTGGTCCGCGCCAACGAGCGCTTCATCCCGCCTTATGGCACTGGCGGCGCGTTGTACCTGCGCCCGTTCGTGATCGGCGTGGGTGACAACATCGGCGTGCGCACCGCACCCGAGTTCATCTTCTCGATCTTCTGCATCCCGGTCGGCGCCTACTTCAAGGGCGGCCTGACCCCGCACAACTTCCTGATCTCCAGCTACGACCGTGCCGCCCCACAAGGCACTGGCGCGGCCAAGGTCGGTGGCAACTACGCCGCCAGCCTGATGCCCGGCTCCCAGGCTAAAAAGGCCAGTTTCGCCGACTGCATCTACCTGGACCCGATGACCCACTCGAAAATCGAGGAAGTCGGCTCGGCGAACTTCTTCGGCATCACCCATGACAACAAATTCGTCACCCCCAAATCCCCTTCGGTCCTGCCGGGCATCACCCGCCTGTCGCTGATCGAACTGGCCAAATCGCGCCTGGGCCTGGAAGTGATCGAAGGCGACGTGTTCATCGACAAACTGTCGGACTTCAAGGAAGCCGGCGCCTGCGGTACCGCTGCGGTCATCACTCCGATTGGCGGCATCAGCTACAAGGACAAGCTGCACGTGTTCCACAGCGAAACCGAAGTCGGCCCGATCACCCAGAAGCTCTACAAAGAGCTGACCGGCGTGCAGACCGGCGACGTGGAAGCGCCGGCTGGCTGGATCGTCAAGGTCTAAGCAGCGCTCATGTGGCGAGGGAGCTTGCTCCGTCGCCACATGGATCTGTACCTACTACCCCCGACGCAATAATCCCCATTGCCCCCAGCGCTGGTAAAACCACCCGGCACCACTGACCAGCACAATACCGCTCAGCACCAGAGCGGCACCGACGATGAAGTTCGGCTCCAGCGGTTCATCCAATAACCAGACACCAAAACCGATGCCAAACAGCGGCGTCATGAACGACAGCACCCCCAACTGCGAAGCCAGGTAGCGGCGCAGCAGGGAAAACCAGATCAGAAAACTGGCGAAAGACACCAGCAACACTTGAAAGGCCAGGCTGGCCAGCAGTTGCGGTGTGGGGTTGATCGACGTTTGCCCCAGCACCACCGACATCCCTACCAGCAGCACCCCGGCGCCGACCAATTGGTACAGCAACGTCTGGCTGGCGGGCAGGTTCGTCAAGCGTGAACAACGCACCGTCACCGTCGTAGCCCCCCAGAGCGCACCGGCCAGCAGCCCCATGCCGTCACCCAGTAACGAACTGCCGTTCGCCGCCCCCGTCCCTCCGCTGAACGCCACAACAATACCGCCGAATGCCACGGCGATACCCAGCCATTGCAGAGGTTTTAGACGTTCGCTCGGCAGTTTCCAGTGCAGGCCCAGAGCGGCGAACATCGGCGCGGTGTAGAGGAAAATCACCATGTGCGAAGCCGTCGTATGGCGCAGGCCTTCGCCCACCATCACGAACTCCAAGGCAAACAACAGCCCCACCAACAGACCGGGACGCCAACTGCCATCGGCCAGGGACAGGCGTTCACCGCGTGCCAGCACCAACAGCCAGACCAGTACCGCAGCGATGGCCGAACGCACGCCCAGTTGCAGCATCGGCGCCATGTCGGCGGCGCTGGCCTTGATCGCGACTTGCTGGAAACCCCAGATGGCACAGAGGCCCGTCATCAGGGCACTGACCTGGCTATCCAGGGCACGGCGGGTGGTCATGGGAAAGATCCTTGGGCAGAAATGGATGAAAGGATTGTCTGCCTGACACCTTTGCTGGATATAGTGATTACCCGACAAGCCATCCCGGTAATCCGCCATTACGGTCGATATGCAGCCTCCAGCTCAACATCTGAAGATTCCTCCGTTCGACGCGGCCCTGCCCTCGCCGATTTTCTTTCGCAGCGCCTGCATGCCGGCCCACGCCACTTACCCTCGGCACCGGCATGCCTGGGGAGAGTTCGTCTACTCCTACAGTGGGGTGATGGAAATCGAGATCGCCCAGCACCATTACCTGGCACCACCGCAGTACGGCATCTGGTTACCGCCGGACATGGAACACGTTGGGTTCAATCGGCATGAAGCCTGTCATTGTTCGTTGTACCTGGCGGCCGAACTGTGCGCTGCGCTGCCGGCCGTACCTTGCGCGCTGACCTTGAGCCCGCTGATCCGCGCGTTGCTGGAAGAGCTGCGCAGCGACCCGCCGAGCCAACCTCAGACGCCCGAGCAGCAGCGCTTGTTGCAGGTGCTGGTGGACAAGCTGATCCAGGCGCCTCATGCCGGCAGTTACTTGCCCTCCTCGGATGATCCACTGCTGGGCCCCGTGTTGCGGACCCTTGAGGCGAATCCCAGCGACCCACGCTCCTTGCCGCAACTGGCCCGCGCCGCCAACACCACCGAACGCACACTGATGCGCCGGGCCCAGCGGGACCTGGGCATGTCACTGGTGGAATGGCGCCAGCGCCTGAAGGTCATCGAAGCCCTGGCCCTGCTCGAACGTGGCCAGAGCGTGGAAACCATCGGCCTGGACCTGGGCTACAGCAGCGCCTCGGCGTTCATCAGCATGTTTCGCAAAATGATGGGCACCACGCCGGATGAGTATCGGCGCAGGCACATGGCTGGATAATGAGGGTGGTTCGGGAATCGCTATCGCGAGCAGGCTCGCTCCCACAGGGCTTGTCGGTGGCCATCAATCATGTGTTCAGCGCAGGTCCACTGTGGGAGTGGGCTTGCTCGCGAAGGCGGTGGACCAGCTTGCATGGATGCTGGATGTGAAGGCCCCTTCGCGGGCAAGCCCGCTCCCACAGGGTTTGTCGGTGGCCATCGATCATGTGTTCAGCGCAATTCCACTGTGGGAGCGAGCCTGCTCGCGATGGCGGTGGATCAGCTTGCATGGATGTTGGATATGAAGGCCCCTTCGCGGGCAAGCCCGCTCCCACAGGGTTTGTCGGTGGCCATCGATCATGTGTTCAGCGCAGGTCCACTGTGGGAGCGAGCCTGCTCGCGATGGCGGTGAATCAGCTTGCATGGATGCTGGATGTGAAGGCCCCTTCGCGGGCAAGCCCGCTTCCACAGGGTCTGTCGTTGGCCATCAATCATGCGTTCAGCGCAATTCCACTGTGGGAGCGAGCTTGCTCGCGATGGCGGTGGATCAGCTTGCATGGATGTTGGATGTGAAGGCCCCTTCGCGGGCAAGCTCGCTCCACAGGGTCTGTCGGTGGCCATCAATCATGTGTTCAGCGCAGGTCCACTGTGGGAGCGAGCCTGCTCGCGATGGCGCCAGCAGGGCCGACATCCATCTCGACATCGACACCCAATCGCGCCGCCATTTCCTTGCGCCCACTGGTCGTCAACCCCAGCGCCCGGCTATCCAGGTCCTGAATCACCCATTTGCGCTTGATCGCCACTTGCAGCAACGCCGCACCCAAGGCGCCCCCCAGGTGCGGACGGCGCATGCTCCAGTCCAGGCATGGACAGGCAAATCGGCGTCGCTGACCGGTAAGCGCCTGGACATCAATGCCCAGCCCTTGGAACAGCGCTTCGCCGGAGTCACTCAGGCGATACCCTTTGCCTTCCACATCCACCAGCCATCCAGCCTCAAGCATCCGATCATGCATGCGCACCGCCAGCGTGCCGGCCATGTGGTCGTAGCAGGTGCGGGCGAATTGCAGGCGATCCGGGGCGCGCGCGGTGAAGGTCGGGGCGGCGTTCTGGCCGATCACCATCAACGCTTCCAGCGCCTGGGCAACCCGCTTATCCGCCAGGCTGTAATAGCGATGTCGGCCCTGGACGTACAAACGCACCAAGGCCAGTTCCTTGAGCTTCGCCAAATGGCTGCTGGCGGTAGAGGCACTGACATCGGCGATGCTCGCCAACTCCGTGCTGGTTCGGGCATGGCCGTCCATCAACGCGCACAGCATTCGGGTGCGGGCCGGTTCGGCAATGGCCGCGGCGACCTGGGACACCTCAAGGTCATGTTGCTCTGCATTCATATTTCGCCCCCCGACGAATCGAGCCATGGCAGGACTTCAGATAGTAGCAACACTTTCAATCGTCGCGGGTCAGCACTTCCAGCAGCTCGATTTCGAAAATCAGATTGGCGCCCGGCTTGATGTGAGCGCCCATGGACCGTTCGCCATAGGCCAGATTCGCCGGCACCCACAGCTTGCGTTTGCCGCCGACCTTCATGCCCATCAGGCCGACGTCCCAGCCCTTGATCACCCGACCGGTGCCAATCACGCACTGAAAAGGTTTGCCTCGACTGTAGGACGAATCGAATTCGGTGCCGTCTTCCAGCGTGCCACGGTATTGGGTGGTGATCAGCGCGCCTTTGACTACGCTTTTGCCGTCGCCCTGCTCCAGGTCGATGATGTGCAGTTCTTCGTTCATGGGCTACTCCCGTGTGGTTCAGGCGCGGGTTTTCGCAGAAATCCGCGTGGCTGGCAAACTTTTGTGTATTGGGTGCACAAGGGAACCGCAGCAGTCGCTTCGGTTCACATGGGTATCGACCCTGTATTTCAGATAAGGATGTTCTGATGATCGACTTTCGCCCGCTCCACGGCTTCATTCCTCCCTATATCCTCAACCGAATCATCGCCCACGGTTCCGAACATCAACGCTCCAGCGCCCTCGGCACCCTGACCCACGTACGCAATCTGCGGCACAACCCCGGTCCGCCGCACACCCCGCCCGCCGCCGCAGCGCTGCCCAGGCCCGGCAAGCCAGGCCAACCCCAGCGCAGCGTGCATGACGCACAAAACACCATGGAACTGCCCGGCCAGCCGGTACGCCTCGAAGGCCAGGCAGCCACTGGCGACCCGGCCGTGGACGAGGCCTACGATGCCCTCGGCGCCACCTACGATTTTTTCTGGAAAGTGCTGGGGCGCGACTCCATCGACAACAAAGGTTTCGCCTTGGTGGGTAGCGTGCATTACGGCCAGGACTACGAAAACGCCTTCTGGAACGGCGCACAGATGGTGTTCGGCGACGGCGATGGGGAAATCTTCCAGCGTTTCACCCGTTCCCTCGACGTGGTGGCCCACGAGTTGGCCCATGGCGTGACCGAAAGCGAAGCCGGATTGATCTACGCCAACCAGTCTGGGGCGTTGAACGAGTCCATGTCCGATGTATTCGGGGTGCTGGTCAAGCAGTTCGTCCTCGAACAGACCGCCGACCAGGCCGACTGGCTGATCGGCGCCGACCTGCTCACTGACAAGATCAACGGTGACGGCCTGCGCAGCATGTCCAACCCCGGCACGGCCTACGATGACCCGCTGCTGGGCAAGGACCCGCAACCGGCGCACATGCGTGAATTCGTCATCACCCGCGAGGACAACGGCGGCGTGCACATCAATTCCGGCATTCCCAACCGCGCCTTCTATCTGGCGGCCACCACGCTGGGCGGATTTGCCTGGGAAAAGGCCGGCCGGATCTGGTATGAAACCTTGTGCGACAGAAGACTGGCCAACGACGCCTCCTTCAGCGACTTCGCCCGCTTGACCGTCGAGCACGCCCGCCAGCGCTTTGGCATCCGGGAAGTGCAAGCGGTGCAGAACGGCTGGGCTCAGGTTGGCGTCGATTTAACCGAGGAGCACTGATGAAACCCCTTCCAAACCTCGATGATCACGCCGTGGTGCGGCTGTCCCGCCAGGGCGGCGTGGCGGCGATGCCCGGCTTGACTCGCCCTCGGGAAATCGATTTCGCCCAGTGCGATCTCAACCAGCGCACGCGTATCTGTTCGGTACTGGAAGGGTGTCTGCCGCTGGACTCGGCGGCACCGGGGCGTGGCGACCAGCGTTTTTTCCGGATCGAGGTGCGCTATCGCGCCAACGACCAGGACGACGAAATGGTGCTGCAGGTGCCTGAAGACCAGGCACCCGGCGAGCTGGTTCGCCTGTGGGACAAAGGCGAAGTGAGCTCAAAGGACTAGCGTGTGGCGGGGGTGATTTTCAGAATGCGGCCGGAGGCAATCACTACCATCACGTATTTGTCATGGATCTGCACCCATTGCGCGCCTTCCTCGGGTGCTTCGAGCCCCTTCTCCTTCCAGTTTTTAATGGCCTTGTCCGAGCGCTGATATTCAGAAGGCGTCCGGTCGGCCTCCACCAACCGGCGACCATTGTTGGGTGAATGTTCCACCGCATCTCCGGTGGCCTCGACCGCTTGCGCCACAGGGCCAAGGGCTCCGAGACCGGCGATCAGGACCAGGCTGGCGATCAGGGTAGGCTTGCGCATAAAAACTCCAGTGATTTCGAGAATACTGAAATCTCCGACTTCAACGGCGGCGAATCATTCCTTTTACTGTAGCGACGAATCCGTCGCCGACTGTACGGGGCGGTGATGCCGACAACCGGCGTAGGCTGGCAAAAAAGCCATTTATAAAAACCGGGGCTCGCCATGCACATCGCCATTCTGACCTTCGACGGCTTCAACGAACTGGACTCACTGATTGCCTACGGCATGCTCAGCCGTATTTCCCTGATCGGCGATAAGGAGTGGCGCGTGAGCATCGCTTCACCTACCCCGCGCGTCACGTCCATGAATGGTTTGACCATCGACGCCCAGATCGACCTGGAGCAGGCCTGCAAGGCCGACGCCGTGTTGTTTGGCAGCGGCATGAAGACCCGGGAAGTGGCCGACAACCCGGCCATCATGAGCCGGCTGCGTCTGGACCCGACGCGCCAGTTGCTCGGTTCCCAATGCTCCGGCACATTCCTGCTGGCACGCCTGGGGCTGCTCGGCCAAGCACCGGCCTGCACCGACACCACCAGTAAACCATGGGTCGTGGCGGCGGGTGTCAACGTGGTCAACCAGGCGTTCCACGCCAATGGCAATATCGCCACCGCCGGTGGCTGTTTCTCCGCCCAGTACCTGTCGGCCTGGGTGCTGGCGCGGCTCAAGGGCCTGGAGACCGCGCGGGAAGTGCTGCATTACTTTGCCCCGGTGGGCGAGAAAGAGGCCTATGTGGAACGGGGGTTGGGGCATATCCGCCAGTATGTGAGTGAAGTGGCGCAAGTCTGAGGCGATGCCCCTGTGGCGAGGGAGCTTGCTCCCGCTGGACTGTTGCGCAGCCCGACGGGAGCAAGCTCCCTCGCCACGGGCCGGACTACACATTGGCAGCCACATCCCCTATAAAGTCCAACACACCTCACCGCACGGACCCCGCCATGAGCAACGCCACCACCTCATCCCCTGCCCTCAAGGAAATCTTCAACGCCACACGCCTTGAGCACATCGCCAGTGAAATGAGCGCGGTGTATCCGGCTTTCGATAGCCGGGCGTTCCTGGACATGGCCAATGACGGGCTGAGCGAGTTGTCGGTGATGCAACGCATGGCGCGAATCAGTGAGTGCCTGCATGCGGTACTGCCCTTGGAGTACGAGGCGTCGCTGGATGTGCTGCGGGACCTGGCGCCCCGACTCAACAGCATGTTTGTCAGCATGTTCCTGCCCCACTACGTGGCGTCCTACGGCCGGCACAGCTTCGACCTGTCCCTGGATGCGCTCAAGTATTTCACCCGGTTCGGCTCCTCGGAGTTCGCCGTGCGGCATTTCCTGCGCGATGACCTGGCGCGCACCCTCAAAGCCATGCACGACTGGGCGCACGACCCCAACGAACACGTCCGTCGCCTGGCCAGCGAAGGCAGTCGACCGCGCTTGCCCTGGTCGTTCCACCTGGAGCCGATCCAGGCCAACCCCGACCTCGCCGCCGCGATCCTTGAGGCCCTCAAGGCCGACAACAGTCTGTATGTACGCAAGTCCGTGGCCAATCATCTCAACGACATCACCAAGCAGCACCCTGACTGGGTGCTGGACCGGATCGAAGGCTGGCCCCTGCAAGATCGCCATACCGCATGGATCGCCCGCCATGCTTTGCGCAGCCTGATCAAACAAGGCAATTCGCGGGCACTGGCGGTTATCGGCGTCGGCGGCAAGGCGCACATCCAGGTGCTGGACTTACAGGTCACGCCGGCGGTGATTCGTCTCGGCGAACCGATTACCTTGTCGTTCAAGGTGCAATCAACCCTCGAGCAGAACCAGCGCCTGGTGATCGACTATGCCATCGACTACGTGAAAGCCTCGGGCGGCACCTCGGCCAAAGTCTTCAAGCTCAAGACCTTCGACCTGCCTGCCCTTGAGTGCGTCAGCCTCAGCCGCTCCCAGCATATTCGCGAACTGACCACCCGCCGACACTACGCGGGCCGGCATGCGGTGCATCTGCTGGTCAATGGCGAACGGCTGGGGAGCACGGCGTTCGACATCGTTCCCTGAGCGGCCGCTCAGGCCAGCGCCAGCCGTTGTGCCTTGCGAATGTCCTGCAGGAAGCGCTCGGCCGGCAGCGGGTGGCCCAGCAGGTAACCCTGCAGCGAATCGCAACCCAATTGAGTCAGGAAATCCTGCTGCACGTCGGTCTCCACCCCTTCGGCAACAATCCGCAGCCCCAGGGCCTGGCCGAGGGCGACGATGGCCGAGACAATCGCCGCGTCATCACTGTCGTGTTCCAGGTCGCGGACGAAACCGCGATCGATCTTCAGCTCGTTGGCCGGCAAACGCTTGAGGTACATCAGGCTTGAATAACCGGTGCCAAAGTCGTCGATGGACAAATCCACGCCCATGTCCGAGAGCTGCTGCAGCACGGTCATGCTTGCATCGGCATCGCTCATCGCCGTGGTTTCGGTGATTTCCAGGGTCAGGCTGTTGGCTGGCAGATGATGAATTTCCAGCGCCGTGGCGACGCTCTGCACCAGGCCCACGTGACAGAACTGCAAGGCCGACAGGTTCACCGCGATGCGCCAGTCGGTGTAGCCGAGCACGTACCATTCGCGCATCTGGCGGCAGGCCTCGTTCAACACCCATTCCCCGATGGGAATGATCAGCCCGGTCTTTTCCGCAAGGTCGATGAAGGTATCGGGCATCAGCAGGCCCTGGGTTGGATGCGTCCAGCGCAACAAGGCTTCAGCCCCCACCGGACGGCCGTTGGCAGCGTCGAACTTGGGCTGGTAATGGAGGCTGAACTGGCGCTGCTCGACGGCGATGCGCAGGTCTTGCAGCAGTTGCAGTTGCTTGCGGGCGTTGCTGTTCATCGAGGCATCGAAAAAGCTGTAGCCGTTCTTGCCGGCGCCCTTGGCGTGGTACATCGCCGCATCGGCATTCATCAGCAACTCTTCGGCGCTCTGGCCGTTGCCCGGATAAAGCGCGATGCCGACACTGGCGGATATCTGCAGGTCATGATCGGCCACCCGGAATGTGCGACCGATCAGCCCGACCTGGCGGGCCGCCAGGCGCAACGCATCGTCAGGCTCGGCCAGTTGCACCAACAGCACGAACTCATCACCGCCGATCCGCGCCAGGGTGTCCTGGCTGCGCAAGTCTTCCCGCAGGCGCAGGGCCACGTCGCGCAGCAACAGGTCGCCCATGTGATGGCCGAAAGCATCGTTGACCGGTTTGAAGCCATCCAGGTCGATGAACATCAAGGCGAAACAGCCGCCCTGCTCATGCACCCGATGCATGGCCTGACCGATACGATCGGCCAGCAGCACGCGGTTGGGCAATTCGGTGAGGGGGTCGTGCAGGGCCAGTTGCGTCAGCTCACGGTTGGCCAGGGTCAGCGATTGGGCCAGCTCTGCGGTCCGGGCCTCCAGGCGCGCATCGAGAATCGACGTGAGCAAGGCGATGGCCAGTACCGCCAACGTGGTGATCAGCACCAGATTGTCCAGACCCTTGCCACTCAAGCCGTCCAGAGCACCGCAAAAGCTGCCGTCGCTGAAGCGCGCTGCGGCCATGCCGGTGTAATGCATGCCGACAATGGCCAGGCCCATCACGACAGCAGCGCAGGCGCGGGCCAGACGTACATGGGGGATGTTCTGGCGCAAGCGAAAGGCGATCCACAACGCAGCCGCCGAAGCGCCGACCGCAATCACCAGCGAAGCCCCGAACAACGAGGGGTCATAATCAATACCCGGCTGCATCCGCAGCGCCGCCATGCCGGTGTAATGCATGGCGCTGATGCCGGCGCCCATGATCAACGCGCCGAAAGCCAGTTGCCACGCCGGCAATTGCGGTTGACTGACCAACCACAGGGCAAAGCCGCAGGACAGGATGGCAGTCAGCAGGGACAAGGCGGTGATCGACACATCGTAGCCAAGCTCCACCGGCAAGGTGAACGCCAGCATGCCGATAAAATGCATGGACCAGACCCCGACGCCCATTGCCAGGGAACCGCCGGCCATCCACCAATGCGCCGCGCGCCCCTGGGTGGTCGCGATGCGTCCGGTCATGTCCAGCGCGGTGTAGGAAGCCAGTACCGCAACAAACAGGGAAATAGAAACAAGGGCCGGTGAGTAGCTGCCGATGAGCATGGTTTTTTCTCGTGACTGGAAAGCCGAACTGCTTCCATGCCCGGTTGAAAGGCGGCGATTGTACTCAATTGCGGTACGGGCGTACCGACCAAATATCAAAAAGCCATCAACCCTGGAATATTTGCGACGAAGGACATCTTGTCTCCGGATGACTGGAGGCACCTGCGTCACAGGCCGTTCGGCTAAGCTGTGGTGGGCCATTTTTCAGGAGACCCATCCATGATCGCCCCAACCACCGCGTTAGTGGTAATAGACGTTCAGAACGACTTCATCCCCGGAGGCCAATTAGCCGTACCGGGGGGTGACGAAATCGTGCCATTGATCAACCGCCTGGGTCGTTCATTCAGGCAGGTCATCCTGGCCCAGGACTGGCATCCGGCCGGGCATGCTTCGTTTGCCTCCAGCCATCCGGACAAGCAACCGTTCGACCTCATTCAACTGCCCTATGGCGAACAGAAACTGTGGCCCGACCACTGCATACAGGGCACCCAAGGCGCCGCGCTGCACCCGGCCCTGGACCTGCCCCACGCGCAACTGATCATTCGTAAGGGTTGCAACCCGGACATCGACAGCTATTCGGCCTTCATGGAAGCCGACCGCCAGACACCCACCGGCCTGACGGGCTACCTCAAGGAGCGCGGCATCGATACGGTGTACATGGTGGGGCTGGCGCTGGATTTCTGCGTGATGTTCTCGGCGCTGGATGCCCGGGCGGCGGGGTTCAACGCGCTTGTGGTGCTCGACGCCTGTCGGGGCATTGATATCGACGGTTCGATGGAGGCGGCAATCCGGCGGATGCAGCAAGCGGGTGTGGCGCTGATTGAATCGAGCGCAATAAACGCCTGACCCCTCCCCCAGCCTCACCGCGTTGGCAACCACAAGCGCAATCGCGCCCCACCCAGCGGCGAAGCTTGCGCCGTCAGCGTACCGCCCTGGGCTTGCAGGGCGCGACGGCTGATGGCCAGGCCCAGGCCAAAACCACCCGTGGCGCGGTCGCGGCTGCGGTCCAAGCGATAGAACGGTTCGAATATACGCTCGCGCTCGCTGTCAGGAATACCGATACCGTCGTCGTCGACCCAGATCTCGCAACCCTGGACGCCGACCAGCACGCCGACCTGGATCCGCTTTTCGCAATAACGCATGGCGTTGCGTAACAGATTCTGCAACGCCCGGGCCGTCAGGCGCGGGTCCAGCACGAAACGCTCCAGCGTGCCGTGCAGCAGCACATCGATCACCACATCCGGCGCCGCCAGGTCCTCGTCGACACTGCCCAAGATACTGTCGATGAACTCGTCCAGCGCCACCTCCACGCGTTCGGGCAGAAGCTCGGGGTTCTGCAGACGGCTGTAAGACAGCAACTCCAGCACCAACTCATCCAGCTCGCGGATGTGCGCCACCAACCCTTGCAGCCGTTCGCGACTGGCCGGCGGCAGGTCATCGGACAGCGCCAGGGCCAGGCCGAAATCGAGGCGGGTCAATGGCGTGCGCAATTCATGGGACACTGCATTGAGCAGATCGCGCTGCTGGTTGAGCAAGCGCTCGATGTCGCCGGCCATTGTGTCGAACACGTGGGCCAGGCTGCCGATGTTCGAGCTGGAGCCAATCTGCGTACGTTCGCTCAAATGGCCTTTGCCGAAGCGTTCAGCCGTGCGTTTGAGCCGTTCCAGATCGCGCCAATGCGGCCGCAACCAAAGCAGCAGGCAAGCCAGCATCGTGGCACCGATCAACACGTTGATGCTCCAGTACAGCCAACTGACCTCGGTCGGGTCCGGGGGCACAATCATCTTGACCGCCGTGCGCTCATCCAGCGGCGCGGCCGCCAAGGTTCGCCAGGCCCATTCGCCCAGGCGCACCACGTTCTCGCCGCGCTTTAGACGCGCCTGCTCGTCAGTGCTGAAACCCTCATCCTCGATGGCCGCCAGTTCGATGCGCAGCGGCTCGAATTCCTTGTCCATCTGTGCCGCCAGTGCCGGCCACTGCTCGCTGGGCACGTTATGGAACTGCCGGACCATCAAGGTTTGCAGGCCACGGGAATAATCGAGGTTGTAGTTCAGGAAGCGCTCATGAAACAGCCGGACCACCAACTCCGGCATCAGATAGATCGCGGCGCTGTAGGACACGATGGTGACCAGGTAAAGGCGAATCAGCAGCTTCCACATCGACTCAGCATTCCCACTCGGAACGGCTGAACAGATAACCCTTGCCCCACACGGTCTTGATCTTGCGGGCTTCGCCGGCGTTGTCGTCGAACTTGCGCCGCAGCTTGGAGATCGCCACGTCCACCGAGCGGTCGGTGCCGTTGAACTCGATGCCGCGCAGACGCTGCAGAATCTGGTCGCGGCTCAGCACCTCGCCGCAATGCCGGGCCAGTACCACCAGCAGGTTGTATTCGCCGCTGGACAGCTCCACCGCTTGCCCGCGCCAGGTCACGGTGCGTTCGGACAGGTCGATGCACAGGTTGCCCATGAGAATGCGATCGTTGACCGTCTGCGGCTCGGTAAGGCTGCTGCGGCGCAACAAGGTCCGAACGCGTGCCAGCAGGACCCGGGGTTCACAGGGCTTGCTGACGTAGTCATCGGCGCCCATTTCCAGGCCCAACACCTGATCATGGCTGTCGTCCCGGGCGGTGAGCATCAGAATCGGCAGGGTCGCCGAATCGGCCCGCAACAAGCGGCAGACCTGCAAGCCGTCCAGCCCCGGCAGCATCAGATCGAGGATCACCAGGTCCGGCGGATCGACCCGCGCCCGTTCCCGCACATGATCGCCACGGCTGAGCACACTGACCCTGTAGCCGTTGCGCTCCAGGTAGCTGGCGATCAGTTCAGAGAGGGCGGTGTCGTCTTCCACCAGGAGGATGTTGGGCATTGGTGTTTCCAGAGTGCTGGGGCGCCTGGCGGATCGCCTTCGCGAGCAAGCCCCTCCCACAATGTTCATGTAAACCTTTGTGGGAGCGGGCTTGCTCGCGAAGGCGACATAACAGGCACCAAGGAATCAAGCTGCCAAGGATATACGCCCTCACCCACCCACGAGCAAACCCCTTACACAATTTCACACAGCACCTACAAAGCTTTACCGATGCGCCCCCTTCCCCCCCCTAGCATGCAACGTTCACTGTCGGAGAAGCACCATGCCAAAGAACTCCCTCGCCACTCCAGGGCACAAGCACATTTAAGAGTCAGCCCGCCTGAGAGCTACTCAAAAAATCATAAATAAAAGAGCTTGTAAACTGTCAGGAATGACAGTTTACAAGCCTTTGAAAAACGCGTTCTCTAGAGTTCATCCAGCATTAGGGTCAACACGGCCTTTGGACACCTTAGTTCTAGCAACGGAGACCGAATCCATGAATGCTGCCACTTATCAATTGAGCTTTGCCCCCGGCAACTATGTCACCGCGTCAGCTTTCTCCACCAATGGTAAAGACTTCCCCGAGTTTGTCGCCACCTCTCGGCTGATCGAAAAGAAAAAGGCAGGTATCACGCGAACGGAAGCCGTGGTGATTACCGCCATTGATCGGGAAGAAAAAAAGACGAGGGCGACAATCACTTCCACTCGTGAGCTCATTATCATCATTCCGGCAAATTTCGAGCCGGGTAGCTATGAGTTGAAAACACGGGATGATGTGGGCTTCAGCCTCAAGGAGTCCACCACTATTTACGAAGGTATTTCCGGCAGCATTGAATTGGTACCGGCCTCGGAGGGGAACGTAAGGGGCAACTTCAATGTTGATCTAGAACTGCCGGGAACCAATGGACAAACCATGCTGCTCAAAGGCCAGTTCCAGGTGCTCAAGGCTTGATAGTTCGCTGCCAACATCACGTAAAAAGGGAAGCCGAAGCTTCCCTTTTTTACATGACTCAGAATGAGTAGTGAGCGCCCAGATTGAAACCGATGTCCTTGGTGACATTGTCACCTTTGCTGGTATCGAGTTCGGCATGCACCTGCCAACGATCGCTCAATGTCCATGAGGCTCCCGCCGCCACTTCGAACCGGGTACCGGACAAGTCGTTGTTGAACTTGTTGTTGTTGACTCGAACTTCGTTGTGCTTGGCGAACTCCTGGACCACCGCGGTGCGAATATGCGGTTGCAGTACGCTGCCATCGTCCAGGGTCATACCCCGTCCCAGCGTCACACCCACTTTGCCCAGCATGGATCGCGTGGTGTCGGCGTCCGCCTTCAAACCATTATCGAGGTTGAAATCCTTGCCCTGCACTGTCGCCATCTGCCACTGAGTAAACGGCTCCACATAGTAGCCATCCTTGATATCGATGTGTTTACCAAACTCCACCGACGCACTGGCCCCCAGGTTGTTGTAGCCGCCCTTGGTCCTGGTGCCATCGCTCATCGTCACCTTGGCGTCGTTACGGAAATGGTTGAGCTTGGCGACGGTATCCAGGTAGTAACCGCTATCACCCAGCCAAGTGCCGTACATACCCAGGGAGGTGCTGTCGATTTCGCCTGAGCTGCCACGGCTCAAATCGAGGTTCGACTTGCTGTAACCGGCGAATACACCCAGCAACACCCGTTCGCCCGCGATCTGCACCGGGGTATCGACCCCCAGGGAGATGCCGTGTTGATTCTGACTGTAGCCGTTGCCGTAAGCGTTGGTGGTGACGCTGTATCGGTTACCGAACGAACGAATCCAGCCACCCGTCTGGCCGCCATTGACCCGCAGATCGCCCATCCGGGTGTTCAACAACGCCATCTCGCCATAGATCACTGTGGGCGCAGTACCGAAGATGGCCATGACCGAACGGGTCGGTGTGCTGATCACATCCTTATCAGGTTGCAGATACCAGTCATCTCCGTTCTTCACCAAGCGGTAGGTATAAGCGCCGACATCCACGCGATCATTGACCAGATCGTACTGGGCGCCTGAGGCGACACTCTGCACCACCTTGATCGAGTCATCATTGACCGGATCAAGACCGGTGCTGGCGACCAACAACTGATGATTGCCGGTAGCGCTGCCCGTGATATTCAGCAGGTCACTGATGCCCTGATTGAAGTCGGTGCCTATTTCGAACCTGCCATTACCCGCCAGATTGGCCACGTCCAGTTGGAAATATTGCTGATTGCTCCCCAGCCGAACGGTCCCGCCAGAGTTGAGCGTAAGATTGCTCACCGCCTGGCTGTCGGTCATCTGCCACAACGCCTGATTGCTGATGGCGAAATTGGATACGCCACTTACCAAGCCGGTCAGGCTGGCGCCGTTATCCAAGGTCAGATTGGACACGCTGTCGGCAGCGCCCATTACATCACCGACCATTACGCTGCGGTTGTTGATCGAGACATTGGCGACATCTTGCAAGTTGCCGGTGAGCGTAGAGGCGTTGTTGATCACCACGCTCGAGGCGCCGAGGACATTACCCGTCATACTCGCCTGATTGTTGAGGGTCGCACTGGTGACGTTTTGCATATCACCGGTCAACGCCGCCGCGTTTTGCAGGACGACGTTACCCGAACCACCCTCATCCACCACGATATTACCGGCCAAGGTACTGTTGTCGACGAGTAAATCAGCCGCGGCACCGGTACGCACTTCCAGCAACGTACCGTTCCCGCCGATCAGGGTTGAACCGTTGCGGACCTCGATGTTGGCCACACCTGGAATATTGGCCGGACTGTAGCCGACGACAATGGCCGAACCGCTTTGACCTTCTACCTGGGTACTGTCCAGCACGATCGACGACTGGATGACCGTTGACGCGTTGGCATCGGTGCCCACGATCAACCCGTTCAGGCCACCAGTGATCGTGCTGCCGCTGGCGGACAGCGCTCCCTCATGCAGACGTATCCCGAAACTGTTGGCGCCGGTGCCCTCCACCGTGGAGTCCTGAACAGTCAGGTCGCTGAAACGGTTGCCAGCGAGCCCTCCCACCAAGCCTCGGACCACACTGTTGTTACCCAAGGTGACCTGCGAGCCGCCAGCACTGTTGATATTACGTGCGGCTAATATGCCAATTCCCTGAGCACTGGTCACCGTGGAGTTATTCAACGTCGCACTGGCGTTGGTCAGCGCAATGCCCTGGGTCAGGCCATTCACTCCGTCAGGGGTGACCGTGGAGTTGGTCAGGTTAACCGTGGCACCCGCAACGCCGGTGATGCCTAAGGTCGAGGCCCCCGAGCCTGTTAACGTGGCGCCGATTTCAACGGTCCAGGTTTCCACCGGGGTATTAACGTCAATAGCCTGACTTTGCCCAGCGGGAACAGTGCCAGCTTGGGCCAGCGATGGATTGATCAGCAGCGGCATGAACAACAAGGCCGACACGCTGGTAGCTGTCTTGCGATAGGAAAATACAGACTTAGACGACATATTAATGAGTCCTACAAGATGACATTCCTTCAGGAACGAATGTCCGACTCAATGAGCGCGAGCCGGAATAAAAAACGGTCGCCAGACTAGTGTTTATCTATTCATCGCTATGTAGGATAAATCCGCATATGCATACGACTTTTCCCATTTAAATGTGGGATCTCTACTTCTGAATCTACGGAATCTCGCTTCAACAGTTAAAGACGACAACAACTGTCGTCATTAACTGTTTGTATCTGCAGCGAGATCAAGTTGTAGTTGAAGCCACATCAAGGCGTCTCTGGACGCTCCACTTCGCAATACACGAGGCTGGAGTTCAGGAGGGACACGCGTAGGGTGGCCGCTGATTCGATACCATTGACCGTGTAAGCGATATGGGCATATCTAAAGGGAGGGCGTACCCCTGCTCCTGGGCTCGGCAACTGGATCTCGCGTATTTTGGCGTAGTCATCCAGCCTGAAGTCCAGGTCGCCGGTCGGCGGCATGACCGCTGAATCCGTAATGCGAGTATTGGGAATGGCCGGCGCCCCCACTGCGTCGGTTTCGCGCCCTTCGAATACCAATGCCACCGTGGCACCCGATGGAATATTGGGGTCTCGCCGGATGCGGATTCGCAGATTGCGTGGCATATAGGGAGGCATGGGGCCATCAGGCACCGCCGGATGGTTGAGGCTCGGGCAATTGATCAAGGTCTCGATTCGTTCCGGCACCACCGAACCGTTTGCACCTCTGTATGCCGATACGACAACTTGTGGGGCGGGCAAGTTGATGACGATAGCCGTTACATCGACTTTGGTCGTTGGCGTCTGTTTCATCACGTTGTCACTGCCGGGGTATTCGATGGTGATGTAGGCCTCACGGGCGTTGCCACCAGCCACCGTGCCGTTCCCCTCAGCCAGAATCGTTCCCCAAGGCAATGGTGTCGTGACCGTTGTAGCACCTACCCGGACAGGCACTGGGCCGCCAACCTGTTTGCCTTGATAGTAGAACTTGACGATTTCACGGCCTGTGACGGGCCGATTGGTGTCAGTCCAAACGGGCCAGTTCATGGCGGCGCCCAAACCTGCCTGATCAGGCCCCAAGGTATTGGGAGGGGGGGGAGTGGTGCCTGCGCCTTGAACCACCACCGGATCTATGTTGGGGTTCTCCAGATCTGGCACATTGGGGTTTTCCGGTCCGGCATAGGAAAAGTCGATCGTCGCGTATTGCATGGGCGCCGAAACCGGATTGAGGGGAATGGTAGAGCGACTCAGTTCATACCAGTACTCAATCTGGGTTTCACTGTCTTTATTCTCGTCCCCGAAGAGTGGGGCCAAGGTTGCATAGTCCAGGTTGAACCTCAATGTCCCAGGCGTTGGAGGATCAGGTATGGCTTGTTCCGGCACCGGAGTGAGATCGTAGGCCGATTGGATATAGGGAATGATTCGATCACGGGCAAGGGCGTTAAGCGGATGGTCGATTTCCATAATGGCCCGGGTGGGCGGCGCTACCGTCGAGAAGCTAATAGGCACGTTACCATTGGTCACCGGAATCCTTGGAACACTGAGAATGGGTGCAGGCGCCTTGACCCGATTGAACACAAAGATGATGACTGAGTTGTTACTGATATTGCCCGGCAGGTCGATGAGGTTGTAGGCATAATAATATGCTCCCTCGGCCAGCCCGGCCAGAAAAGTGCGCGGAATATTGATGATCCCAGTGGCAGGCAAAGGACCGCTAAAAGCCGGAGTTTCAGCTTGCATTAGGCTGAAGTCTGCTTCAGTCGAGATATAGAAATTGACCGTATCATTCAGCGGTTCGAACTTTGTATAGGCATTGGGGATAGTGAAGTCCAAGCCGTTGGCATTGGCGGGGTCACTCAGCCATGCGTCGTCAATGTTTTCGGGATGCGTAGCGCCCAAGGTTAACTGTGCGGGCCGGGGGCCCGTCCCGTTACCTTGGCCTGGCTGCCCTTGGTACGGCGCGGTCAAATCAACGAGGACGTCGGTAAATGGGCTCGATGTGTCTCTGTTACCGTCATCGTCTTCCAGAACAAACGCCATTTCGTACGCGGCGTAATCACCAGCGATATCGAATACATCGACCAGGCTATCGACCGGTACATCAAACTCTATCGGGAACGTCCAGACATCTCCTGCCTCATCGGCCCTTATTTTTTCTGCAACTATATAGGTGGTAACATAGGGGTCGGGGTCAGCGACTTCACCTCGTGGAAATAAATGAAGGGTTATCCTTGCCCCCCCTCTTACTTTATCGTCGATGTCCGCAAGCTCAACTTTGAGCCGTCGATCTGTCTTGAGCTGTTGATAGGTGAGCCGGCCATCCGCCAATTGACCGACAATCACTGGAGATTCGGCAAATACACCACCACCTGACTTAACCTGTGTGTTCATGTTTGTAGACTCCATCGATGATTGATTCATTGAATTGCCAACTTCATGAAACGCTGAGGCGCCCTCGGTATCTGAACCCAACCCCGCCACGCTACCTGGGCCACAGGGACGCGCCTCGCCCGGGATGATTCGATCGATCTTTACCAACCCAGGTGGTGATTTTCCCAATGCGTTGCCGTTTCGATACAGCATGTAACTGGCCAAAGCCGATGCATTGCGTTCCATCGGCTTTATGTACTGTTCATATTTATCGCTGCCCAATACGAAATCGAATCCCTGCGTGGACGTGGCCTCTTCCTGGGTCAATAACTTAGGCAAGCGCAGCGCTGTACCCGGGATCGGGCCTACACCATTGAGCGTGGTAAAACCCTCCCAATTCAGGACGCACTCATCATCCTTGGCGAACCGTCCTGGTTGAGCGGGAACATGAACGAATATGCTTTCCCATAACTTCGGCTGCGAAGAGCAATTGAGATAGCCCCATAACGTAGCGCTGGGAAAATCTGGTTCGGCGAGATTCACAGGAGTAGGCCGTTTGACAATGAACACTTGCGGGGAGGATGTATCCTCGTTTCCATCATCCCCCGTCGTCACCCGATAACGCAGGCGAATATCCCCCTCTATTTGAAGGTATTGCGGCGGCAATAGAACAAAATCCGGAAAGACCACCGGCACAGGAAAGAAGTTGCTGTAGAACCGTATTTCAATCGGGGAACCCGGCGGCACCACCCACACTTCCAGCAAGTCACTTTTACCGGTTGTCTGGGACGGAGCCTCCCACTCCGGAATGAATAGTTTCGCGCCCACGATGGAAGCTTCTGGCGGAAGCACGCTGTCTGCGCCGACCCCTTCAATACTCAAAGGTCTTGCCAGGACACCGATATTTCTTCCACTTTTACTTGACGAAGACATTCACAATTCTCCAAAGCCTGGATTGGTCTGGCCTGGAGAAATTAGATGCGGATTTGCCGGTGACGCCTACTGTCAGATCTGACAGGTCTGACGGCCGTTCGTCGGACTGATCACCGTGGCTGCCTTTTGCCAGAGAAGACAATCAAGCTTGGGCTTGCTCCAGTGTTCCCGCCGCGCAACGGGTGATCCGATGGCAGGCCTCCTTGAGTTGTGGCTGGCCAACCACCAGGCCAATCCGTATATGCCCCGCCGCGCTCGCCCCGAACGCCTCGCCCGCCAGCACCGCCACACCAAAGCCGTCCAGCAGCCGCTCGGCAAATGCCTGGGCACCGAGGCCGGTCGGGCGTACGTCGACCATCACGAACATGCCGCCATCGGGCCGCACAGGCTTGAGACCGGGACAGCCATCAAGCATGGCGCACACCAGGTCCCGACGCTGGCGATACTCCTCGTGCATCTGCGCCACTTCAGGCAAGTCCTGCTCCAGTGCCACCTGGGCCGCCCGCTGGACGAAATCCGGCAGACCGAACAGCATGCACAACGACAGGTTGGCCAGATGTTCGGCCAGCGGTTCGGGACCGATCACCCAGCCGATGCGCCAACCGGTCATGGCGTGGGATTTGGACAGGCTGTTGATCGTCGCGGTGCGCTCGGCCATGCCCGGCAGGCTGGCCGGGCTGATGTGTTCGCCTTCGTACAGCAGGTCGCTGTAGACCTCATCGCTGATCAGCCACAGATCATGTTCGATGCACAACTGCGCCAATGCTTGCCAGGTGGACAGCGGCAGGCTGGCGCCGGATGGGTTGTTCGGGCTGTTGAGCAGCATCGCCCGGGTACGGGGGGTAATCAGCCGGGCGACGTCGGCCGGGTCAACCCGAAAAGCGTTTTCCGGGCGCACCGCCACCGGCAGCACTTTCGCTCCGCAGGCACCAAATACGGCTTCGTAAGTGACATACATCGGTTCTGCGATGATCACTTCATCACCGGGGTTGAGCAGACATTGCGCAACCGCATAGACCCCACACTGCGCCCCCGGCAACACGGTGACATGCCCGGCGCCTACCGGCTGGCCACAACGCTGGCGATGGCGCCGAGCAATGCTGGCGCGCAGGGTGTGCAAGCCGCGCACGTCCGAATAATGCGTGTCTCCGGCGCGCAGGCTGGTCACAGCGGCGTCGATGATGGCGCGAGGGGTGTCGAAATCCGGGTCGCCCACCGATAACAGCAATACATCCATGCCCTGCTCACGCATGGCCAATGCCCGGTCGTGAATCTGCCACGCGGCGGCGCCGTCGCCGGTGATGCGGCGGGTCAAATCTGAAAAGCGCATGTACCACTCCTGTTTTGCGCGAAGTCCAGCCTCAACCCTATCTCAAATTCAACGCCGTGGGAGCAAAGCTTGCTCGCGATACGGGCTACTCGATTCCTGGGAGACCGCAACGCCTGTATCGCGGGCAAGCCTTGCTCCCACTGGTCTATCGGGCGGCCACTCGCCAAAGCCGGGCGATGTCCCGGGCTCGCTCAGTCAGCAGGCGTGGCGCGTCGCCACAGGCCTCCTGCAGGGTCATCGGCCCGCTGACCAGGGCAAAGGCTGCTTCGATGCCGTGCTCATACAGCGCCTGATAACCCTCCCCCAGCGTGCCGGCGATGACCACCACCGGTACGCCATGCTGGCGGGCGATGCGCGCCACGCCAAAGGGGGTCTTGCCACGCAAGGTCTGGGCGTCGAAACGGCCTTCGCCGGTGATCACCAGGTCAGCGCCGTTGATCGCCTCGGCCAACCCGGTCAACTGGGCGACGACGTCCACGCCGGTGCGAAATTGCGCGCCCAGGAACGCCTTGGCGGCGAACCCCAGCCCTCCGGCGGCGCCGCTGCCCGGTTCGTCGCGTACATCCTTGTTCAACGCCTGGGCACAGTGTTCAGCGAAATGCCCCAGCGCCTGGTCCAGTTGCTGTACCTGCTCAGGGGATGCCCCTTTCTGCGGGCCGAAAATCGCTGAAGCGCCGTGAGGTCCGCACAACGGGTTATCGACATCGGCGGCAATCTCGAAACTGACCTGGGCCAAGCGCGGGTCCATCTTGCTCAAATCGATGCGAGCCAGGTCGGCCAAGGCCAGGCCTCCCGGTGGAAGCGGTCGGTTGTGTTCATCCAGCAGGGCCACGCCCAGGGCCTGCATCGCGCCGGCACCGCCGTCGTTGGTGGCGCTGCCGCCGATGGCCAGGATCACGCGCCCGGCGCCTTCGTCCAGGGCGGCGCGAATCAGCTCGCCAGTGCCATAGGTACTGCTGGAACAGGCATCACGTTGCCCAGGAGGTACCAGCTGCAAGCCGCTGGCCTCGGCCATTTCAATGATCGCGGTGTGGCTGTCGGGCAACCAACCCCAACGCGCTTCGACGCTGTCCCCCAGCGGACCTTTCACCCAACTGCGCCGCCACTGCCCGTTGCAGGCCGCCAGCACCGACTCCACCGTGCCCTCCCCGCCGTCGGCCATCGGGCACTTGATCAACTGCGCATCCGGCCAGACCTGGGCCAGGCCTTGGGCGACAGCATCGGCCACGCCCTGGGCGCTCAGGCTGTCCTTGAACGAGTCGGGGGCGATGACTATTTTCATACTTATTCTCCGGTTCCAGTGCACGGCACGGCAGTTGAGCGCAATTGTTCAAGTTCACGCAATCGGGTTGCCATCAACCTCGTTGTCGAGGCTGATGGCCTCATCGCGAGCAGGCTCGCTCCCACAGGGATCCGGGCTAGCTGAAACCTGTGGCCCAGGCAGATCAGTGTGGGAGCGAGCCTGCTCGCGATAGCGGTCTGCCTGTCAAATCTCTATCGAGTGCGTGGGTTGTTGTCCGGAGTGTAAGGGGTCGAGCGTGGCCTGCGATCTTTTCGTTTGCCACGCCCGGTTGTTCTGGGGTTTGATTGGGCCTTTCCCATCGATAAAAGGACCTTGTCATGAGCTACCGCACGCTAGGCCATTCCGGGTTGCAAGTCTCGACATTGACTCTGGGCACCATGATGTTCGGCGAACAGACCAGCACCGAGGATTCGCTGCGGATCATCGACAAGGCCTGGGACCAGGGCATCAATTTCATCGACACCGCAGACGTCTACACCAACGGTCGTTCCGAAGAGATCGTCGGCGAGGCGATTGCCAGTCACCGTCATGAATGGGTGCTGGCCACCAAGGTCGGCTTCGGCCCACCAGATGGTGTCCCCAACCGCAGCGGCCTGAGTCGCAAGCACATTTTCAATGGCATCGAGGCCAGCCTGACGCGCCTGGGCACCGATTACCTGGACATCTATTACCTGCACCGCGAAGACCACAACACCCCGCTTGAGGTCACGGTGTCGGCCATCGGTGACTTGATTCGTCAGGGCAAGATCCGCTACTGGGGCCTGTCGAACTACCGTGGCTGGCGTATCGCCGAGGTGATTCGAATCGCCGACCGCCTGGGCATCGACCGGCCGGTGATCAGCCAACCGCTGTACAACATCGTCAATCGCCAGGCCGAAACCGAGCAGATCACCGCCGCGCAGAACTATGGCCTCGGCGTGGTGCCTTTCAGCCCCCTCGCCCGCGGGGTGCTCAGTGGCAAGTACGCACCGGACGTGGCACCGGACGCCAACAGTCGCGCCGGTCGCCAGGACAAACGCATCCTGGAAACCGAATGGCGGGTCGAGTCCCTGCGCATCGCCCAACAGATCCAGCAATACACCCAGGAACGCGGCGTGGGCATTGTCGAGTTCGCCATTGCCTGGGTGCTGAACAACCGCGCTGTCACCTCGGCGATCGTCGGACCGCGCACCGAGGAACAATGGGATGGCTACACCAAGGCGCAGTCGGTGACGATCACGGCCGAAGATGAAGCCTTCATCGATTCGCTGGTGACCCCGGGGCATGCCTCGACGCCAGGCTTCAATGACGTGGGCCACTTCGTACCGGGGCGTGTGGCGCGTACGTCATAACTTCGTCGACTCCGACGAACACTGTGGGAGCATGGCTTGCCCGCGATGGCCGCGCTGCGGTTCAAGGGCTGAACCGCGTTATCGTTCATCGCGGGCAAGCCTTGCTCCCACAGGCCATGCGCCACAGATAAATTTTCCAGTCACAAGTCCGGGTGTCGATGATCACCCTCATGAGAACCACTGTGTCCAAAGGCATCGTTCTATCGGTCTCGGCCTCTGTGCTGTTCGCCGTCATGTATTACTACACCTCCCTGCTCTCGCCGCTGACCGGCGTGGAAATCTTCGGTTGGCGCATGCTGCTGACGATGCCCTGCATGACGGTGTTCATGCTGGTGGCAAAGGAGTGGAACCTGGTAACGGCGCTCGGTCGGCGCCTGATCGCCACGCCGCGTCTGTTGCTCGGTGCCATGGCGTCTTCGGCGTTGATGGGCGCGCAGCTGTGGCTGTTCATGTGGGCGCCCCTCAACGGCTACAGCCTGGACGTGTCGCTGGGGTATTTTTTGTTGCCGCTGTCGATGGTTCTGACCGGGCGCCTCGTCTATGGCGAGCGCCTGTCCTACCTGCAGAAAATCGCCGTGTTCTTCGCCACCCTCGGCGTGGTCAACGAGTTGTACCAGGTGGGTGGGTTTTCCTGGGCAACACTGTTGGTGGTGGTGGGTTATCCGATCTACTTCATCCTGCGCAAACGCCTGGGGACTGACAACCTGGGCGGGTTGTGGCTGGACATGACCCTGATGCTGCCGCTGGCGCTCTGGTTCGTACACAATGGGGAGCAGGGTTTCGCTGTTTTCGACCAGTACCCTTGGCTGTCGCTGCTGATCCCGTTGCTCGGGGTGATCAGTGCTTCGGCGCTGGTGGCCTACATCGTTGCCAGCCGGTTGCTGCCGTTCAGCCTGTTCGGGCTGTTGAGCTATGTCGAACCGGTGTTGCTGCTGGGCGTTGCCCTGCTGCTGGGAGAAAGCATCCAGGCCAGTGAATGGCTGACCTACATTCCCATCTGGCTGGCCGTGGCAGTGCTGGTGCTCGAAGGGTTCAAGCATCTGATGCGCCAGCGACGCCGGACCTGAAACTTACACGGACCTTGTGGGAGCGAGCCTGCTCGCGATATCGGCGGCACATTCAACATTGATGTATCTGAAAGGTCGCGATCGCGAGCAGGCTCGCTCCCACATTGGGATCTGCTGGCCAATAAAAAACCCGTACGGCAGTTACGCCGCACGGGTTGTCTGTTGCCTCAGCTCTTACTCAGTAGCCAACACACCACGCCGCACCTGGTCACGCTCGATGGACTCGAACAACGCCTTGAAGTTGCCTTCGCCGAAGCCATCGTCGCCCTTGCGCTGGATGAATTCGAAGAACACCGGCCCCATCAGGGTTTCCGAGAAAATCTGCAACAGCAGACGCTTGTCGCCCTGTTCGGAAGCGCCGTCCAGCAAAATGCCCCGCGCTTGCAGTTCATCCACCGGCTCGCCGTGGTTCGGCAGGCGACCTTCGAGCATTTCGTAGTAGGTGTCCGGCGGCGCGGTCATGAAGCGCATGCCGATGCTTTTAAGCTGGTCCCAGGTTTTGATCAGGTCATCGGTCAGGAAGGCCACGTGCTGGATGCCTTCACCGTTGAACTGCATCAGAAATTCTTCGATCTGCCCGGCGCCCTTGGACGATTCCTCGTTCAGCGGGATGCGGATCATGCCATCCGGGGCGGTCATGGCCTTGGAGGTCAGGCCGGTGTATTCGCCCTTGATGTCGAAGTAACGGATCTCGCGGAAGTTGAACAGCTTCTCGTAGAAGCCGGCCCAGTAGGCCATTCGCCCGCGATACACGTTGTGGGTCAGGTGGTCGATGATTTTCAGGCCCGCGCCCACCGGGTTGCGGTCAACGCCTTCGAGGAACACGAAGTCGATGTCGTAGATGGAGCTGCCTTCACCAAAACGGTCGATCAGGTACAGCGGCGCGCCGCCGATGCCTTTGATTGCCGGCAGGTTCAGCTCCATCGGACCGGTTTCGATGTGAATCGGCTGGGCGCCGAGTTCCAGGGCGCGCTTGTAGGCCTGTTGCGAATCCTTGACCCGGAATGCCATGCCGCACACCGACGGCCCATGTTCGGCGGCGAAGTACGAGGCCACGCTGTGGGGCTCGTTGTTGAGGATCAGGTTGATCGCGCCCTGGCGATACAGGTGCACGTCCTTGGAGCGGTGGCTGGCCACTTTGGTGAAGCCCATGATCTCGAAGATCGGCTCCAGGGTATTGGGTGTGGGGGATGCGAATTCGATGAATTCAAAGCCCATCAGGCCCATCGGGTTTTCGTATAGATCTGCCATGTTGGCGCCTCATCATGCTTATCAATTAACGGAGCGTTAGTTGCCGGCCATGCTGAGGGCACGCGGTGGCGCGCAGGAAATGCCGCGAACGGTGCGGGCGAGGAAATCGCCGTAGATCAGTTGAAACCCGAATATCTTCATTGTCGACCCAAGGCTCTTGCGGGCGAGGCTTCTGCTGCCAGAAGACGTTTATTCTTATATGCGTAACTCGATTCTACACAGCGTAACCATGTTTGTCCGCCTTCGGTATCAAATCGTCTTTTGCGGCGACCGCGCAAGGGGTTTGTTGCACAGGAAAATCCCCGTCAGGATCAGCCCCGCACCTACACCCATCAAGACGGTGAGCCGCTCGTCCAACAGCAGCGCCCCGAACAGCACAGCGGTCAACGGGTTGAGTGCGATGAACACGCCGGAACGGGTCGCGCCAATCCGACGGATGCCGTCGTACCAGGCTATATAGGCCAACGCCGACCCCAGCACGCCCAAGTACAGCAGGCTCAACCATTGCCGGATGTCCAGCCCGCGCAATGCTTCGACGCGAACTTCGCCTGCGGCCGCGCAGGCTAGCCACAACATCAAGGTGCCCAGCAGAATCGACCAGGTCACGGTTTGCAAAGGCCCGAGGCTTTCATTCAGGTTTTTGGAAAACAAGGAATAAATGCCCCAGCCCAGCACGCAGCCAAAAATCAGCAGATCGCCCAGCCAGCCCTGCCCTGCACTCTGTAGCAAGGACGGATCGCGACTGACGATCACCAGCCCCGCCCCGCCGATACACAGCACGATGCCCGCAACTTTCGCCCGGCTCAGCCGTTCCTTGAACAGCCACCAGGACGCCAGTCCTATCACCGCCGGATTCAAGGCCACGATCAACGAGGCCCGCGACGCATTGATGTACTGCAAGCCATAGAAGAAACACAGGTTGTAGAAAAAGATCCCGAAGAACCCCAGCGCCGCCAATTGCAGCCCTTGTTTGCGGTTGGGCCTGGCCAGCGGGATCCCGGCCAGACCGAGAAACAGCAACAGCGCGAGACTGGCCAACAGAAACCGCAGGCTGGCGGCGAGCAGCGGGGTCAGGGCATCGGAAAGGATCCTGCCGGCAACGAAGGTGCCGCCCCAGATCATGGTGACCATGGCCAGTTTCAGGTAGACCGGCAGGTCCGAAGGGGTTGGAACGGATTGTTCGAGGGTTTTCATGGTTTCACCACATTGAAATAAAACGACTACCCGTGGCGAGGGAGCTTGCTCCCGCTGGGCTGCGAAGCGGCCCTTTTCTATGAGCGCTTCGCACTCAAGCGGGAGCAAGCTCCCTCGCCACAGGAAAGTGCGCTTGAGATACTCTATTGTTCGCCTCATGCTTGATCATCGTAAAATGAGTATTCCCTCATGACCCTCACCCAACTCGAAATCTTCTCCCAGGTCGCCGAGCTACGCGGTTTCACCGCCGCGGCGACGCGGTTGGGCATCAGCCAGTCAGCGGTGTCCCACGCCATCAAATCGCTGGAGCAGGAGTTGGGCGTAGAGCTGTTCAGACGTCATCAGACCCTCATCGAACCCAGCGACATTGGCCGGCAGTTGCTGCTGCGCGCCCGGGCCATGCTCGGGCTGGCCAATACCCTGCGCCAGGAAGCCGCCGATGCGCGGGGCATGCGCCGAGGCACCCTGCGCATCGGCTCGTTCGGTCCGACTTCGTCGATGAAGTTGTTGCCCGCCATCCTGCAACGTTACCGGGCTCTGCATCCGGGGATCGAAGTGCACATCGACGAAGGGCCGGACCGGCAAGTCATCCAGTGGCTGGATGAACGGCGGATCGACGTCGGTTTCGTGGTGCTGCCCGAAGACCGTTTCGACACGTTCGCGCTGATGCAAGACCAGATGGTCGCCGTGCTGCCCACCGCCCATCCCCTCGCTGCCCAAGCCAGCCTGAGTCTCAAGGACCTGTGCACCGACCCGTTCGTGCTTACCGAGGCCGGTTCTTCTGAACTGGTTTCGCGCCTGTTCAACGCAGCCCGGCTCACCCCGAACGTGCGCTATCGTTGTTCGCAGCTGCTCAGTACCCTGGATGTCGTCAGCCGCGGCGAGGCCGTGACCCTGGTGTCCGAAGGTTCGCTGCCGGGCGGCGACAACCCACGGTTCGTCACGCGGCCATTGTCGCCGCAGGTTCCGCGTCAGATAGGCCTGGCGGTACTGGACAGCCGACAGGCCTCGCCTGCCACCCTGGCATTTATCGAGCTGGCGAGGCAGTCAGTCTGATCACCGGCAACCGAATACACTATCGAAGCTGTTCCTCAAGCCCTCACAGGTTATGCAGATGCCATTGACCGCCACTCGTTTGCGCAAGCGGCCCCGTCGCAACCTGATCACGCTGCTCTGCGGCGTGCTGCCGATACTGTCAGGGCTGGGCATTCTGTACCTGCAGGCCGAACGGACACTGGAGCAACAGAGCCGACAGACCAGCGAAGAGTTGATCGGGCAGATCGAACTGATGCTCGACAACACCGCCCTGGCGGCGCGCGAACTGCTGCCTCTGGCCGGCCAGCTCTGCGAAGCGGTGAAACTGGCCTTGCGCGAACAGGTGACGCGTCGCCCATTCGTCCGTTCGACCAACCTGGTGTGGGACAACATCCTCTATTGCAGTTCGCTGTTTGGCGCCTTCGAGGAAACGGTTGATCCGAACGCCTACCATCAGGGCACCTTGTGGCTCATGAACGGCAACCCGATCACCCCCGACACCGCGCTGCTGATCTACCGGCTCAATGAAGGGCGGCAAGGGGCATTGGCAACGCTGGACGGTTATCACCTGGCCAATGTCTTGCGTCTGATCGGCGGCGAAACCCGGTTGTTGCTGCAAGTCGGGCCAAACTGGCTGACCGCGGACGGGAAGGTCCGAGCAGCGCCCCTGCCCGCGCTGCCGGTCGCCCGCAGCAACCTGACCTCATCGCGCTATGCCTTCAATGTTGAAGCCGGCTTCGATGAGGGGGAAATCTGGCGCTACATGGCCCGTGAGTATCCGCCGCTGTTCAGCCTGCTGATCTTCTTCGGTGTCATCGCCGGAACGCTCGGCTATTGGCTGCAAAAACGCGCCTCATCCCCCAGCCATGAGCTGCAACGCGCGCTTGAGGCCGGGGAATTCGTGCCGTATCTGCAACCGGTCGTGCAGGGCGACAGCAAACGTTGGGCCGGGGTCGAAGTGCTGATGCGCTGGAACCATCCCAAGGAAGGCCTGGTGCGGCCGGACCTGTTCATTCCCTTTGCTGAACACAGCGGCTTGATCGTGCCGATGACCCGGGCATTGATGCAGCAAACGATGCGCTTGCTATCGCCCTTGGTCCCGCAACTGAAAAGTCCTTTTCACGTCGGCATCAACATCACCGCTCGCCACTGTCAGAGTCTGGAACTGGTACAAGATTGCCGCGAGTTCCTGGAGGCCTTCCCACCGGGGGTCATTACCTTGGTGCTGGAACTGACCGAGCGCGAGCTGATCGAACCGACACCCACCACTCACCAGCTGTTCCAGCACCTGCGTGAACTGGGGGTGAAGATCGCAATCGACGACTTCGGCACCGGTCATTCCAGCCTGGGCTACTTGCGCCAGTTCAACGTGGACTTCCTGAAAATCGACCAGAGCTTTGTTGCCATGATTGGCGTCGATGCCCTGTCACGGCACATCCTTGACAGCATCATCGAACTGTCGGGCAAGCTGGACTTGGGTATCGTTGCCGAGGGGGTCGAAACCGTTGAACAAAGCAACTATCTGGCCGCTCACGGTGAACTTTTTGCAGGGTTATCTATTTGGTCGCCCGATGAGTGGCGCGGATTTCATTGCGGCGGTGTCCGTCATTGAAAGCCCTGGTGCTACGTCCCTCCACGGACAACCACAGTCGGACTGATAAAATTCGCATCCCTTGTTACATAACGAAAAAGTTACGATTTACACCCGTGGGTTTCACTACTACAATTTTTTTACCTGTGGCTAATAGCAGGAGCGTCATTATCACCGAGTCGCTTCAAGGCACTTGGCTTATAGCTTTGTTTGCGGTTGGTATCAGCCAAATATTCTGATTGGAGTAACGATATTGTCCAGACTCGCTGAATTTCGTAAAGCAGAACAGGACCTTCAAGAGCGGCTCAAGCAGCTGGAAAAGCTGAAGAATGATGCCGGGCTCAAGAAAGAAATCGAATTCGAAGAGAAGCTCCAGGGACTGATGAAAACCTACGGCAAGAGCCTGCGCGACGTCATCGCGATTCTCGACCCGAACCCGGCCAAGGGGGGCCTGCCATCGACCAAGCCTGTCAAAACCCGCCGTGCGCGAGTGGTCAAGGTGTACCAGAACCCGCACACAGGTGAACTGATCGAAACCAAAGGCGGCAACCATCGAGGCCTGAAAGCCTGGAAAGAACAGTACGGTGCAAAAACCGTTGACGCCTGGTTGCGCAGCTGAGAAAACTGGCCGAATGAAAAAAACCCTGAGCCTGCTCAGGGTTTTTTATGGGGCAGGATTTCTGGATTAAGTAGTTCTAATACCGAGGGCTTTATAGTTTCAGGCTATTTCGTACCGACTGTATTTCATCCTGGTTTTCTACAAACTCCTGAGCCTGCCCCGCATAGGACAGCACATTAGCCCTGCCCTCCTTTAGTGCAGCGACGAGTGTCTGAGATAACACGTGCCGACCGTTTTGCGTGATCGTGCAAGTGGTCTCCAGTGCGGCAACGTCGCCCAACATCGAAGAATGAATCTTATTACAGACACTTTGATAACCGCTCTGATAAAAGTCCTTTTGAATTGATTTGCGCATTTCCAGTAACACGCCTTGCAAGTTGACTTGATGACCCGGCTCGATGGGCGTCGTGGTCAGTTCCATGACCATCACCGCCGTGCCCGCTGAATCACTCTTTGTCGCCCGTTGCCGGGTCGTTCCCGGCGCTGCCGACGAGGTGCCAGCATCAGAGGGCAATGGTTCGATGACCCAGCCTGGGGGCCAGGCGACCTGCGGTTCGGCGGCCTGGACAGCGACATTTGCCATCGCGGCCAGCAGCAGGACAAACAGCGAAAGGAACGGTCGAATCATTGCATTGCACTCAAGGACGATTCGTAAAGTCTGAAGCCCGCCGCCCAGGCAAGCAATAGCCAGAGGCGTTTGGCGATGCCGCGCCCCTTGCGTATCATGGGTGCACCTGCAAGGAAGCCGTTTAGCGCAAGCCCAGGACCGTCGCAGCAAAGTTGCGATGCCGTTTGCCCCACTTATTTTCCGGAGGGCCCATGAGCCTGCACGAACTCAACACTTTCCCTGGCGTCACCGCCCAACCCGATACCGCCACGGCCAAATTCGTCTTCAACCACACCATGCTGCGGGTCAAGGACATCACCAAGTCCCTGGATTTCTACACCCGGGTGTTGGGTTTTTCCCTGGTGGAAAAACGCGATTTCCCGGAAGCCGAATTCAGCCTGTACTTCCTCGCCTTGGTGGACAAGAGCCAGATTCCGGCCGACGCTGCACAGCGCACCGAATGGATGAAATCCATCCCCGGCATCCTGGAGCTGACCCACAACCACGGCACCGAAAGCGACCCGGCGTTCGCCTACCACAACGGCAACACTGACCCACGCGGGTTCGGCCACATCTGCATCTCGGTCCCGGACATCGTGGCCGCTTGCGAGCGCTTCGAAGCGTTGGGCTGCGACTTCCAGAAGCGCCTGAACGACGGTCGCATGAAAAGCCTGGCATTCATCAAGGACCCGGATGGCTACTGGGTTGAAATCATCCAGCCTGCGCCGCTGTAAGCGCCACCGTAGGGTGTGTGGGCAATAAAAATCCCACAGCCCCCTGTGGGAGCGAGCCTGCTCGCGATAGCGGCAGCGCATGACAGTCTGCTATCGCGAGCAGGCTCGCTCCCACAGGGTAATGCGTGATCCAAAAAACAAAACCCCATGAGCACTGGGCTCATGGGGTTTTGTTTTTCCCGCTATCGGCTATCTGTTTACGCCGGCGCGGAGGTACGGATCAGGTGGTCAAAGGCGCTCAACGAAGCCTTGGCCCCCTCGCCTACGGCGATCACGATCTGCTTGTACGGAACAGTCGTCACGTCACCGGCGGCGAACACACCCGGGATCGAGGTTTCACCGCGGGCATCGACAATGATCTCGCCGCGTGGCGACAGCTCGACGGTGCCTTTGAGCCAATCGGTGTTAGGCAACAGACCGATCTGCACGAAGATCCCTTCCAGCGCCACGTCCCGTACTTCACCGCTTGGGCGGTCTTTGTAACGCAAGCCATTGACCTTCTGGCCATCGCCCGTCACTTCGGTGGTCTGGGCGTTGGTGATCACGGTCACGTTCGGCAGGCTGTGCAGTTTGCGCTGCAATACCGCGTCGGCACGCAATTGCACGTCGAACTCCAACAAAGTGACGTGGGCTACGATACCGGCCAGGTCAATGGCCGCTTCCACGCCGGAGTTACCGCCGCCGATCACTGCCACGCGTTTGCCTTTAAACAGCGGGCCGTCGCAGTGCGGGCAGTACGCCACGCCCTTGTTGCGGTATTGCTGCTCGCCCGGCACGTTCATTTCACGCCAGCGCGCACCGGTCGCCAGAATCACGGTCTTGGCCTTGAGGCTCGCACCACTGGCGAATTTGATTTCGTGCAGCGCGCCATCCTTGCCTGGTACCAATGCATCGGCGCGTTGCAGGTTCATGATGTCCACGTCGTACTGCTTGACGTGCTCTTCCAGGGCGACGGCCAATTTCGGCCCTTCGGTTTCCTGCACCGAGATGAAGTTCTCGATGGCCATGGTGTCGAGCACCTGACCGCCGAAGCGCTCAGCCGCGACACCGGTGCGGATGCCCTTGCGGGCCGCATAGATAGCCGCCGAAGCGCCGGCTGGGCCACCGCCCACCACCAGCACATCAAAAGCTTCCTTGGCGCTGATCTTCTCAGCCTGGCGCTCGATACCACTGGTGTCGATCTTGGCGAGGATTTCTTCCAGGCCCATGCGGCCCTGGCCAAAGTTCACGCCATTGAGATAAACACTCGGCACGGCCATGATCTGGCGTTCGTCGACCTCGGCCTGGAACAGCGCGCCGTCGATGGCGACGTGGCGGATATTCGGGTTCAGCACCGCCATCAGGTTCAGGGCCTGGACCACGTCCGGGCAGTTCTGGCAGGACAGCGAGAAATAGGTCTCGAAGTTGAACTCGCCTTCAAGGGAGCGAATCTGTTCGATGACTTCGACACTGGCCTTGGAAGGATGACCGCCGACTTGCAGCAAGGCCAACACCAGCGAAGTGAATTCGTGGCCCATGGGGATGCCGGCAAAACGCAGGCTGATATCGGCTCCTGGGCGATTCAACGAAAACGAAGGCTTGCGCGCATCGGTGCCGTTGTCGAGCAAGGTAATCTGGTCACACAGACTGGCAACGTCTTTGAGTAACGCGAGCATTTCCTGGGATTTCGCACCGTCGTCGAGGGAGGCGACGATCTCGATCGGCTGGGTGACCCGTTCCAGGTATGACTTCAACTGAGCTTTAAGATTGGCGTCCAACATACGGGCGATTTCCATTTTTTGAATTTCAGAAAAAACAACGCCCGAGCGAATCTCGCCCGGGCGTTTTTTGGGGCGAAGCGGCTTGCTTGATTAAGAGCGGATCGCCCTCGGATGACTCACAGACTTAGATCTTGCCGACCAGGTCCAGGGACGGAGCCAGAGTGGCCTCGCCTTCTTTCCACTTGGCTGGGCAGACTTCGCCCGGGTGAGCAGCAACGTACTGAGCAGCCTTGACCTTGCGCAGCAGCTCGGAAGCGTCACGGCCTACACCACCGTCGTTGATTTCAACGATCTTGATCTGACCTTCAGGGTTGATCACGAAAGTACCGCGGTCAGCCAGGCCAACTTCTTCGATCAGCACGTCGAAGTTGCGGGAGATGACGTGGGTCGGGTCACCGATCATGGTGTACTGGATCTTGCCAATGGCTGGCGAGGTGTTGTGCCAGGCAGCGTGAGCAAAGTGAGTGTCGGTGGAGACGCTGTAGATTTCGACACCCAGCTTCTTGAATTCAGCGTAGTTGTCGGCCAGGTCTTCCAGCTCGGTTGGGCAAACGAAGGTGAAGTCGGCCGGGTAGAAGAACACCACGGACCACTTGCCTTTCAGATCGGCATCCGAAACCTGGACGAATTCGCCGTTTTTGAAAGCGGTAGCGTTGAACGGTTTAACTTGGCTGTTGATGATAGGCATTGATGACTCTCCGTCAGGGGTTGAAAAGTTGATGACGTGAATCTTAACCACTCATCCCCCGGCAGGCTCATTGGCAAACCTGATGTGAATGATTGGTTTTGGCTATCAGCCGCTTAATAGATAGAAGAAAACCTAATATGGCGAGCGGGCTCGCTCGCCATAGGTGGGTCCCAAGGATCAGGACGCTACGGGAGTTCGCATCGTGACGAATTCCTCGGCGGCAGTCGGGTGTACGCCGATGGTCTCGTCGAAATCACGCTTGGTAGCGCCAGCCTTGAGCGCGATGGCAAGCCCCTGGACGATTTCCCCGGCATCCGGCCCGACCATGTGGCAGCCCAGCACTTTGTCCGTGCGGGCATCCACCACCAGCTTCATCAGCGTGCGCTCCTGGCAGTCGGTGAGGGTCAGTTTCATCGGGCGGAAGCGGCTTTCGAACACCTGGACTTCCTTCCCCTCCTCCCTGGCTTGCTCTTCGGTCAGGCCGACCGTGCCAATATTCGGCAGGCTGAACACAGCCGTGGGGATCATCCGGTAATCCACCAGACGATACTGCTCGGGCTTGAACAGCCGCCGCGCCACCGCCATGCCTTCAGCCAGGGCGACGGGGGTGAGTTGTACCCGACCGATCACATCACCAATGGCCAGGATCGACGGTTCAGCGGTCTCGTACTTTTCGTTGACCTTGACGAAGCCCTTCTCGTCCAGCGTGACACCGGTGTGTTCAAGGCCCAGATTGTCGAGCATCGGCCGCCGGCCGGTGGCGTAGAACACGCAATCGGTGGCCAGTATGCGACCATCCTTGAGCTCTACCTCCAGGCTGCCATCGGCCAGTTTTTCGATGCTTTTGATGTCCGCGTTGAATTGCAGATCCAGGCCGCGACGGCTCAGCTCTTCGGCCAGATGCTTGCGTACCGCGCCATCAAAGCCGCGCAGGAACAGCTCACCGCGATACAGCAACGAGGTCTGCGCGCCCATGCCATGGAAGATTCCGGCGAACTCCACGGCAATGTAGCCACCGCCCACCACGATGACGCGCTTAGGCAGTTCCTTGAGGAAAAACGCCTCGTTGGAGCTGATCGCGTGCTCACGGCCCGGAATGTCCGGTATCACCGGCCAGCCGCCTGTGGCGATCATGATGTGTTCGGCGGTGTAGCGCTGGCCGTTGATCTCGACCTCATGGGGTCCGGTGAGCCTGGCGTGGCCCTCGTGCAACACCACGCCGCTGTTGACCAGCAGGTTGCGGTATATCCCGTTGAGGCGATTGATTTCCCGATCCTTGTTGGCGATCAGCGTGGCCCAGTCGAAACTCGCTTCTCCCGTCGTCCAGCCATAGGCCGACGCTTGCTCGAGGTCCTCGGCATAATGCGCACCGTAGACCAGCAGTTTCTTCGGCACACACCCCACGTTCACGCAGGTACCGCCCAGGTAGCGGCTCTCCGCCACGGCCACCTTGGCCCCGAAACCGGCCGCGAACCGCGCAGCCCGCACACCGCCGGAACCGGCGCCAATCACATACAAGTCAAAATCGTAGGCCATTTTCTCTCTCCTTCGGCAGGCCATCAGCATACCTGCTGTTTTCACGCGAGGCAGCGTTGCGATGGTTATGGGGGCGAGAAATGAAAAAGCCAGGCGAAATGGGTAACACCGATCACTTGAGCCAGAACCTGTGGGAGCGAGCCTGCTCGCGATAGCGGTGGGTCAGCTTGTGGTGATGCTGGATGTGTGGGCGTCATCGCGAGCAAGCCCGCTCCCACAGGGGTTTTGTTGGAGTGAGAGCATTATCCAGACAAAAAAACGCCCCGAACCAGTCGGGGCGTTTTTCAAGGTGCGGCGCAGGCGATCAGTACGCCTTACCCGTCTTGTAGAAGTTCTCGAAGCAGAAGTTGGTCGCGTCGATGTAGCCTTCGGCGCCACCGCAGTCGAAACGCTTGCCTTTGAATTTGTAGGCCATGACGCAGCCGTTCTGGGCCTGCTTCATCAGGGCGTCGGTGATCTGGATTTCACCGCCCTTGCCTGGCTCGGTCTGTTCGATCAGGTCGAAGATGTCCGGGGTCAGGATGTAGCGACCGATGATCGCCAGGTTCGACGGTGCATCTTCAGGCTTTGGTTTTTCAACCATGCTGTGGACGCGGTAGATGTCGTCGCGGATCATTTCGCCGGCGATTACGCCGTACTTGTTGGTTTCCTGCGGATCGACTTCCTGGATCGCCACGATGGAGCAGCGGAACTGCTTGTACAGCTTGACCATCTGGGTCAACACGCCGTCGCCTTCGAGGTTGACGCACAGGTCGTCCGCCAGGACCACGGCGAAAGGTTCGTCACCAATCAGTGGGCGACCGGTCAGGATCGCGTGGCCCAGGCCTTTCATTTCGGTCTGGCGGGTGTAGGAGAACGAACATTCGTCCAGCAGTTTGCGGATGCCGACCAGGTACTTCTCTTTGTCGGTGCCCTTGATCTGGTTTTCCAGCTCGTAGCTGATGTCGAAATGGTCTTCCAGGGCGCGCTTGCCGCGGCCAGTAACGATGGAGATTTCCGTCAAGCCCGCAGCAAGGGCTTCTTCGACGCCGTACTGGATCAGTGGCTTGTTCACCACCGGCAGCATTTCTTTGGGCATGGCTTTAGTCGCTGGCAGGAAGCGAGTACCGTAACCGGCTGCTGGGAACAAGCATTTCTTGATCATATAAGTCCTTGAAAAGGCGGTGTGTACGAGTTTCGGCGCAGTCTAATCAGGCCGCAGGCACCTTACAATGCCCAAGCTGGCCAACCGATGCCATCATAGAGAAATAAAAAATGGCGGATAGTTCAATCATCTTTCATTGCGAGGGCCAAGCGGTCTCACTGTACGCTCATGGGCGCTGTTTGCGAGCATTTGACGTATCATGGCGCTCTTGATCCCGCCAATGAGGCAGTTAGATGTCGGCAACAAAAAACGCAAACGGTTATTCGGTCAGCCAGGACAAAGACGGTCAGTGGTGGATCATCAACTACCACGGTGAACAGGTCGCCGGCCCCTTGCCCAGCAAAGCAATGGCGGTGGAAGTGGCCGCCGTGTTTCAGGACGAGCGCGCTGCCCCGGCAACCAAAGAGCGTGAAACGGCTCCAGCGCGCAGCCCCCGTCGTAAAAAGTAACGAGACAAGCCTCAAGTAAATGTCGCCTGGACATGGAACGGGGCTTTGTTTATCTGTACCGAAATGGCCATTCGCTATAACCTCGCGCCAGCCCCTTCCTTCTCGATGACGATTCCATGAAAAAATTTCTGGCGCTGTTTGCAGTCCTGGCCCTGGCAGGCTGTGCCACAGCCGAAAAAACCTACCTGAACACCGGCGAACAAGGCCTGACCATCGATTGCTCGGGCGAAGCGAACTCCTGGGCCACCTGTTATGAAAAGGCTGACGCCTCCTGCGCCGGCACCGGCTACCGCATCGTCGGTACCGATGGCACGCCGCAAGCCAAGGAAAGCGACAAGACCCTGGGTGTGGATGTCGGCAACTTCACCAGCCGCAGCGTCCTGGTGGTGTGTAAATAAGCCCGTGGTCTGACTCTCAGATGTGGATCTCGGCGAACTTGATCCCCAGGCCGCGGATGATCTCGATCAGGTCATCGAGGCGGCTGAAGGATTCAACTTCGTCCTGGTCGTCCACCAGAAAAAAGCTGCGTCCTGCGCTTTTCTTGAAAAAGACGATCCACTCCCCCGGGGTCGCCGGGTTCTGAATCACATGGGTGGCGCAGATAAGACCTTCTGCATGGCGCTCACGCACCTGCTCGCGCTTCATCGACTGACTCCATAAATGACAATGCCGCCAACGTCGACCGTGGCGGCATTTTTTGTCGAGGGCAGCAGTTTATCCGATGCCCGGCCTGCTCGTCAGGCCGAGCCCTGGCTCAACCGGAAATGCAGGCGTTGGCCGCGTCCTGCACATCACCCGGACGCACGGGCACGTTGGACAGGCTTTCGTGCAGCTTGATGCTGCTGCCACTGGAGCGCTCGTCAATATCGAACACCGCCGCCGGCAGCGTCGACAATTTGCCGGGGACGATCAAGCGCACGCCATTCTTGTGAGGTTCCATTTGCAGCGGACCCCGGGTGCTGGCCAGCTTGTCAGCGACGCACTTGGCATATTCGTGGGGTTTCTTTCCGGAGATGACATTCATGGTGGGCGGCGTCTGGTTGATGTCCGATACCGATGCACATCCACTCATGGCCAATGCCAACACCCACACACTGCGCTTCATATGATTCCTCCGATAAAGATCCTCCGACAATGCAAACGCTGCTTTTCTCCAGCATCCTGCGTCTTTTTTTGCGCATCCTGCGATAAATGAACAAAGCGTGGGGCGCAGGCCGGATATTAGCACCCGGTGCTGATAAACTGCGCAGCATTGACCTTGCTATCGTTTTGATTTGGTAGAAAAAGCCCTTCTGGAGGCGCCCATGAAATTCATACACCAGCGCGAACACCTCAACGAAGACGATATCGTCGTCATCGAATGCTCTCAAATGTGCAACATCCGCTTGATGAACGACGCCAACTTCCGCAGCTTCAAGAACGGCGGCCGGCACACCTATCACGGCGGCGCGTTCGACACGTTCCCGGCCAGGATCACCGCACCGAGCACCGGTTTCTGGAACATCACCATCGACACCGTCAACCGCCGTGCCATCAGCGTCACGCGCAAGCCGACCCTGACCCACAAAATCAAAATCATCCGGCGTTCCAGCTCGAAACTGAGCTGAGCATCGCCCTTCAAGACAGGCAAAACCGTGGCCCAGACAACCAAATACGTCATCAAGTACAAGCTCAACGGCGAACGCCGCTTCGAATTCGCGCAACTGGAAACCGGCACAAAGGAAGAAGCCATGGCAGCGCTGCAGGCGATCCATGGCCAGACCGATGATGTGATCAGCGACGTCAGGGTCAGTAAACCGTTGTAAAGGTTTCGTAGGCTCTTTGTGGCGAGGGGGCTTGCCCTGATTGGCGGCGCAGCAATCGTCAAGCCGGTGTACATCGCCTGCCGGAAGATTGCATCCTCCCCTTTGGACCGGCTGCGCCAACCAGCGCAAGCAAGCGCCCTCGCCACTAAGAATGCTTGCCTTATCTCAAATGTTGCACCGCAGGAAAATAAGACGATTTAAGTTGAAGAGTACTTCCCCCGGCTAAGTCTCTCACGATCCCATGGGTCTGATTCTCATGCCCGCGTCTCGCCCAATACCAAGAATTCGGCCAACCCAGTATCGAGGGTAAATCGCCTTCGTGCCGGTAGTTCCCAATGAAAGCATCATAGACAGCTTCCTCGAGTACCCCACCCTGCCCCCACATGACACTGACCAGAAGTGAGACTACCTGCACGCCCGAAACGGTAATGGTATAGGACGCAGTGATGCCGTCCCCGTCGGTGACAGTGATTTGCGCCTGGCCATTGCCCGCGGCACGCACATACCCCGTATCCGCGTCCACCACAGCCACTTGCGGGTTCGATGACGAGTATTTGTGGGGAGGAACCCCACCTACCGCGACACGCGTGTAACTCGCGTTGCTGGAGGGGATTGGATTGTTGGGCAATCGATGGTCCGCAATGACGTAGTTCTGCGTGGCCATGACATAGGCGTCCCCAAAACTCAGAGGGAACGCCACGGTCAGGTCTCTTGCCGACGACACCTGACCGCTACCGTAGAGCGCTTTCGCGGTGAAACTGTGCTCACCGATGGCCAGACCGATGACGGCGAAGTTCCAGATACCGTTGCTGCTGACGTGGGCAGAGCCTTTGAAATCCACAACGTCAAAAATATCCACTCCTTTATCGCCACTGGCGGTGCCGCTGAGCATGACGGCCGTTTCCACAGTGCTTGTGCCATGCGGAATTTCAACTTCCTTGCCGTCCTTCACTGAGGTAATTTCTGGCGGAGCAAGTCGGTTCAGGTGAATATCCAGAAAATAAACTGACGACTGACTGGAGTTGCCCAATTGGTCGAGCACCCTGAACTCGACCTGTGCCCTGCGGTTGTCACCCGCTTCCTGGAATTTGTCGGTGAACAGTGTCCTCACCTCCGGGACCGGGGCGCCGTCGGCTATCTCCCATTCATCGGTCGCATCGCCCAGCAGAAACTGAATACGATCGTAGGGCCGCCGGTTGCTGTAGTCGAAACCGAACGTCACCCCTTGCGCCGCCCGCTCGGCGCTGACCCCTTCGTCGATTACATCGGCTGGAATCAGCAGTTCCAGGCCTTCCGGCGCAGGTTCACCCGGAGCACGCAGGTGATACAGGAAGGTCAAGTCATCCGAGACCTCGTCGCCGCCGCTGGCGCGGGTCACTTTGTAGTACAGCCGGTTGACGCCATGACGCAACCGCCTGTGGGGTACATACAAGCGCATGCGCAGGCTTTCCTCCCCCGGCCGGACTGTATCGCCTGTCACGGGAGCGGGCTCGTCATTGAGATACAAGTCAGCCCGATCATCCGCTTCCAATGTCCAGGAATGACTCTGGGCCAATACCCATGGATCAATCAGACATTCAAGGCCCTTGGGCTGGTCGTCGTAAAGGCTTTTGGGGATACCCACCTGAGCAATGCCGGCCGGTCTCACCGGGGTGACCCAACCCATGATGATCACGGGGTACAACTTGAATAGTTCGTTCAATGTGCTGGATTGGATATCCATCATGCTCTCCTGGTGGGTGACAATCGCGAGCCTTTCGGGAACGTCGTTATCACACTCCAGGGCGGGGGAACTGGCTACTGTCAGATCTAACAGGTGTCGTGACGTTTGAGACAAATGGTTGGGTTGAGCTCGGTCAAGGGACATTGACCGCAAGCCCCGGAGTGCCGCAGACCTGAGCGCCTGCCAGACTGACCGCACTCTATTTGCCAGGTCTTCGATCATGCTCCCGAGCCTTCATGCGCCCTCGCTGGCCCAACACGTCAACACCCTTGACTGGCCCTCCCTGGAACAAGACCTCGACCAGGACGGCAGCGCAATCATCCGTAACCTGCTTACGGCCGAGCAATGCAGGATGCTCAGTGGCCTATACGCCGAACCCAACCTTTTCCGTTCGAAGGTGATCATGGCCCGCCACGGATTCGGGCGCGGGGAGTATCAGTATTTTCGCTATCCGCTGCCCGACCTCGTCCAGCAGTTGCGTCAATCCTTGTATCCGCCGTTGGTACCGCTGGCCAATCGCTGGAACGAATGCATGGGCCTTGAGGTGCGCTACCCCTCCGAGCATCCGGCTTTCATTGAACGCTGTCACACCGCCGGGCAACGGCGTCCTACGCCGTTGTTGCTGCAATACGGCCCGCAGGACTACAACTGCCTGCATCAGGACCTGTACGGCGAGCACGTATTCCCGCTGCAGGTGGCGATTCTGCTGTCGGAACCGGGCCAGGACTTTACCGGCGGCGAGTTCGTTCTCACGGAGCAGCGCCCGCGCATGCAGTCACGTGCGCAGGTTATCGATCTGAAACAGGGCGATGCGCTGGTATTTGCCGTGCATCAACGGCCGGTCAAATGCGTTCCCGGTTATTATCGGGTGAACATGCGCCATGGCGTCAGCCGCGTGCACAGCGGTAGCCGGCATACACTTGGAATCATTTTTCATGATGCGCAGTGACGACACCCCTATCACGCTGGACCTGTTCGCCGACGAGACGCCGACGACACCCGGCCTGACCGAACAGATCGGCGAGCAAGCGTTTGTGTTGCGTGGTTTCGCCCTGCCCTGGCTCGAACGTTTGCTGCCGGCCCTGGAAGCGGTGTTGCTGGCCGCGCCGTTCCGGCAGATGGTCACGCCTGGCGGTTTTACCATGTCAGTGGCCTTGAGCAGTTGCGGCGCGCTGGGCTGGACCACCGACCGCAGTGGCTATCGCTACACGGCCCATGACCCACAGACCGGCCAACCCTGGCCCGACATGCCAACGGTGTTCCGCGAACTGGCCCAGGCCGCCGCCCAGCAGGCCCACTTCGAGCACTTCGAGCCCGACGCCTGCCTGATCAACCGTTACGTGCCCGGCGCGCGAATGTCGCTGCATCAGGACAAGAACGAACGCTGCCTCAGCGCCCCCATCGTCTCCATGTCCCTGGGCTTGCCGGCGGTGTTCCAGTTCGGCGGGTTCGAGCGCAGCGACAAAAGTCTGCGCGTTCCACTGTTCCACGGCGACATCGTGGTCTGGGGCGGCGTGGACCGGTTGCGTTATCACGGCGTGCTGCCGCTCAAGCAAGGCCAGCATCCGAAGCTGGGCGCCCAGCGGATCAACCTGACGTTCCGCACCGCCGGGTAACCGTGCAGAATTCAACCGCAAGACCCGGAGTGTTGCCATCTCACAGGCTCGCTATCTTAGCCAAAACGGGCCAATGGACATAACGACCATGAACAGCACTTCGAACACCCTCACCGCTGAACAGGATCCTCGCTGGGCCGCCGTGCTCGCCCGGGATCCGCGCGCCGACGGGCAATTCGTCTATGGCGTGAAAACCACCGGCATCTATTGCCATCCCAGCAGCCTGTCGCGCCTGCCCAATCCACGGAACGTGGAATTTTTTGACACGCCGGAACAGGCCCAGGCGGCGGGGTATCGTCCCAGCAAGCGAGTGGCCAGGGACCAGACCCAGCTCGCCGCCCAACAAGCGGCCCGGGTCGCGGCCGCCTGCCGACAGATCGAGGCTGCCGAAGAACTGCCTGGGCTCAATGAACTGGCGCAAAGCGCAGGCTTGAGTCCCTTCCACTTCCACCGGGTGTTCAAGGCCGTCACCGGCCTGACACCCAAGGGTTATGCCGCCGCCCACCGCTCGCGCAAGGTGCGCGAACGCCTGAGCGATGGTGGATCGATCACCCAAGCGCTGTACGACGCCGGTTTCAATTCCAACAGCCGCTTTTATGAAGCCGCCGACAAAGTGCTGGGCATGAAACCCGCCGATTACCGCGCCGCCGGGCAGAACACCGACATTCGTTTCGCCGTCGGCCAATGTTCCCTCGGGGCGATTCTGGTGGCGCAAAGCGAACGCGGTGTGTGCGCGATCCTGCTGGGGGACGATCCGGACGCGCTGGTGCGGGACCTGCAAGACAAGTTTCGCCGCGCCAACCTGATCGGTGCCGACCGCGAATTCGAGCAATTGATCGCCCAGGTGGTGGGCTTTATCGAGGCACCGGCCCTGGGCCTGGACCTGCCGCTGGACCTGCAAGGCACGGCGTTCCAGGAACGGGTCTGGCAGGCCCTGCGGGATATTCCGCCGGGCAGCACCGCCAGCTATGCCGAGATCGCCCAGCGCATCGGCATGCCTAAAGCCGTGCGCGCCGTGGCCCAGGCCTGCGGGGCCAACAGCCTGGCGGTGGCGATCCCTTGCCACCGGGTGGTGCGCAGCGACGGCAACCTGTCAGGCTATCGCTGGGGCGTGGAGCGCAAGCGTCAGTTGCTGGCGCTGGAGCGCTCGTCCGCGGACTGAACGCCGATGTAGATCGCCACCGAGTCGGGGCCGCTGTAGACCTCGAAATCGGTGGTGAAGCGGCGCAGTGTCTGCGGGTTGTCCGCGAAATATGCCCAGATCAGGCCCCAGGTCTGGATCACGCAATCGGGCATCGGTCCCTTGGCCGAAAACACCAAGTAATCCCCGCCTTCGATGTCCACGGCGGGGTAGCCTGCGCTGGTCGCATCCACCTGCACCCCGGCCGTCACATCAAAGTAGCCGGTGGCGTCGGATTCATAGTTGGAATAGACCCCGTAGACAAACGATTCCGACTGCCTGGCGGGGATCTTGTCGAACAACCCTTCGTTGAAGAATTGCTGCCACATCGGGCCGATCCGTGCCGTGTCGGACTGCTGTTCGTCAGCGTTGCGCGTGTGTACCTGCAGGCCGGCCACGGTAAAGGGTTCGACTGCCTTGAGTTTGACGTCCATGGGTCAGGCTCCTTGAGAAATGAAGCGCGCATGGTAACCCGCTGGCCGTCGGGATCAAGTTGCCGCATCCGATTGAAAAACTCGACTGGCCCTGGCCGGGCCACACCTGCTAAAAACGCTGTTTTCCTCTGCCGTCGGAGACCTGTACATGAGCCAGTGGCCAGACACTCGCATTCTTGACCTGCTTGGCATCGAGCTACCCATCATCCAGGGGCCGATGGCCGGAGTGACGGGGCCGGCCATGGTGATCGCCGCCTGCAATGCCGGCGGGCTGGGTTCGATGCCGGCGGCGATGCTGGATGTCGAGCAATTGCGCCAAGCGCTGACGACGATCAGCGAACAGACCGACAAGCCGTTCAACGTGAATTTTTTCTGTCACCAGCCACCCGTGCTCGACGAGCCGCGCGCCGAGGCCTGGAAGCAACACCTCAAGCCCTACTACGAAGAACTGGGCGCTGACTTCGACGCGCCGACGCCGGTGTCCAACCGCACGCCGTTCGATGATGCAGCCTGCCGGGTGCTGGAGCAGATGCGTCCTGCAGTGGTCAGCTTCCACTTCGGCCTGCCGGAGAAGTCCCTGCTGGATCGGGTGAAAGCCACCGGCGCTAAAGTCCTGTCGTCGGCCACCACCGTCGAGGAAGCCATCTGGCTGGAACAGCACGGTTGTGACGCGATCATCGCCATGGGCTATGAAGCCGGCGGCCATCGCGGGATGTTCCTCAGCGACGACCTCAACACCCAGGTCGGCCTGTTTGCCTTGCTGCCCCAGGTGGTGGATGCGGTGAGCGTGCCGGTGATCGCTGCGGGCGGTATTGGCGATGCGCGGGGTATCGTCGCAGCGTTTGCTCTGGGCGCATCGGCGGTGCAACTGGGCAGCGCCTATCTGTTCACCCCCGAGGCGAAGATCAGCGCGGCCCATCACCGGGCGCTGCGCACGGCCAAGGAAAGCCAAACCGCAGTCACCAACCTGTTCACCGGCCGCCCGGCCCGGGGCATCGTCAACCGGGTGATGCGCGAGATCGGGCCGATGAGTCCGATAGCGCCGGCCTTCCCCCTGGCTGGCGGTGCGTTGCTGCCGTTGCGCGCCAAGGATGAAGCAGACTTCAGCAACCTGTGGGCCGGCCAGGCGTTCCCCATGGGTCGGGAGCTGTCGACCGCGGAGCTGACCCGACAACTGGCCCAGGAGGCCCTGGCCCAACTGAACGGCCGTGGGCGGTCCTGACGGTCGTCATCGTCTGTTGGAACGCCATCGCGAGCAGGCTCGCTCCCACAGGGGATCGGTGGTGAACACAACATCTGGGCACACCACTGGACCTGTGGGAGCGGGCTTGCTCGCGAAAGCGGTGGGTCAGCCAATAGAAATGTTGAATGTACCGCCGTCTTCGCGAGCAAGCCCGCTCCCACATGGGTTCTGGTGTGGCAGCAAGAGGTGTGTTCGCCACAGATCCCCTGTGGGAGCGAGCTTGCTCGCGATGGCGGCCGCCCTCTCACACCAACGTCCGCAAAATGCCGCGTTCCGTTTATCGGCCATTCGCTATATATTTCCGTATATAGCGAAACCGACCTTTCGGAGCCTTTATGTACCTCACCCGCTTCGCGCCGTTGCTGCTGACTACACTCTTTTGCGTTGGCGCCGTCCAGGCCGATGAGGTGCAGGTGGCCGTGGCGTCCAATTTCACCGCACCGGTCCAGGCCATCGCCGCCGGCTTCGAGAAAGACACTGGCCACAAGCTGGTGGCGGCCTATGGCGCGACCGGGCAGTTCTACACCCAGATCAAGAACGGCGCACCGTTCGAAGTCTTCCTCGCCGCCGACGACACCACCCCGGCCAGGCTCGAAAGCGAAGGCGACACCGTGAAGGGTTCGCGCTTCACCTATGCGGTCGGCACGCTGGCGCTGTGGTCGGCCAAGGACGGTTATGTCGACAGCCAGGGCCAGGTGCTCAAGGACAACGGCTTCCAGCACCTGTCCATCGCCAACCCGAAAACCGCGCCCTACGGTTTGGCCGCCACCCAGGTGCTGGACAAACTGGGGTTGTCCGGGCAAGTCAAAGGCAAGCTCGTCGAGGGCCAGAACATCACCCAGGCTTATCAGTTCGTTTCTACCGGCAACGCAGAACTCGGCTTCGTGGCCTTGTCCCAGGTGTACAAGGACGGCAAGGTGGCCAGCGGTTCGGCATGGATCGTCCCCGCCGAGCTGCATGACCCGATCAAACAGGACGCGGTGATCCTCAACAAAGGGCGAAACAACGCCGCCGCCTCGGCGTTCATGGATTACCTCAGAGGCCCGAAAGCCACCGCCATCATCCAAGCCTACGGTTATCAACGCTAAATGCCACTGACCAGTGCCGACTACGCCGCCATTTGGCTGACCCTGAAACTGGCCTCGCTGACCACAGTGATCCTGCTGCTGATCGGCACGCCCATCGCCCTGTGGCTGTCACGTACCCAGTCCTGGCTACGCGGGCCGGTGGGCGCGGTGGTGGCCCTGCCATTGGTGCTGCCACCCACGGTGATCGGCTTTTACCTGTTGCTCGCCCTGGGCCCCAACGGCTGGATCGGTCAATTCACCCAGGCCGTCGGGCTGGGCACCCTCACCTTCAGTTTCACCGGGCTGGTGATCGGCTCGGTGATCTACTCCATGCCGTTTGTGGTGCAGCCATTGCAGAACGCATTCTCCGCCATCGGCAGTCGTCCCCTGGAAGTGGCGGCCACTTTGCGGGCCGGTCCCTGGGATACGTTTTTCAGTGTCATCCTGCCCTTGGCCCGCCCCGGTTTCATCACTGCGGCAATCCTCGGCTTTGCCCACACCGTCGGCGAATTCGGCGTGGTGCTGATGATCGGCGGCAATATCCCCGAAAAGACCCGCGTGGTGTCGGTGCAGATCTACGACCATGTCGAAGCCTTGGAGTACGCCCAGGCTCATTGGCTGGCGGCGGCAATGCTGGTGTTTTCATTTCTTGTGCTGCTGGCTTTGTATTCCAGCCGCCGAACCCGGGCCGGCTGGAGCTGATCGATGATTCAAGCGCGTTTTCAGCTCGACCATGGAGACTTCTCCCTGGACCTGGATGTGCAACTGCCGGGCCGTGGCGTGACCGCGCTGTACGGCCAGTCCGGTTCCGGCAAGACCACCTGCCTGCGCTGCATCGCCGGGCTGGAACGGCCGACCCGGGGTTTCATCGAGGTCAACGGCGAAGTCTGGCAGGACAGCGAGCGCGGCGTGTTCGTGCCGCCCCATCGACGGGCGCTGGGGTACGTGTTCCAAGAAGCGAGCCTGTTCGCGCATCTGTCCGTGCAGGCCAATCTGGCGTTCGGCCTCAAGCGCATCGCGCCGGCGCAACGGCGGGTGGACATGGACCAGGCTACCGAACTGCTGGGCATCGGTCACTTGCTCGATCGACAGCCACACAACCTGTCCGGCGGTGAACGCCAGCGGGTCGGCATCGCCCGAGCCCTGTTGACCAGCCCGCGACTGCTGCTGATGGACGAGCCCCTGGCCGCCCTGGATACCCGGCGCAAGAACGAAATCCTGCCTTACCTGCAACGCCTGCACGATGAGCTGGACATCCCAGTGCTGTACGTCAGCCACTCGCAGGACGAAGTGGCGCGCCTGGCCGACCACATCGTGCTGCTGGAGGCCGGTCGCGTGCTGGCCAGCGGGCCGATCGGCGAAACACTGGCGCGACTCGACCTGCCACTGGCGTTGGGCGATGACGCGGGCGTGGTGGTCCAGGGCAAGGTCAGCGGTTATGACGCAGCCTATCAACTGCTGTCCCTGACACTGCCCGACAGCCTCTTGAACGTGCGTGTCGCCCACACGCCACTGGCCATCGGACAGCCGTTGCGCTTCAAGGTCCAGGCCCGTGACGTCAGCCTCAGCCTGGCGAACGATGCCCAGACCAGCATCCTCAACCGTTTGCCAGTCACTGTGGTCAGCGAACTGGCCGCCGACAACGCCGCCCATGTGTTGATTCGGCTGGAGGCTGCTGGCACGCCGCTGTTGGCGCGCATCACCCGTTACTCCCGCGATCAGCTCAAGCTTCATCCGGGACAGTTGCTGTGGGCGCAGATCAAGGCGGTGGCGGTGTTGGCGTAGGGTATCGCCCCAGACAAATCCCTCGTGAAAGCGGGCTTGCTCGCGATGGCGGTGGTTCAGTCAACATGGGTGTGAACTGATCTGACGCTATCGCGAGCAGGCTCGCTCCCACAGGTCCGGCGGTCCAACCCTGATTCGTGGGTGTTGCGGGCCACCTCAGAAACTTGGCACGACCGTCACAGGCTGCGGTCAATCACTCACAGGCCCCGGATTTGCTGCCAAGGATTCTTTCATGCCCGACACCCTGCCGCCGGATGCGCTGCCGGCCGATCTGCATTATGTCGATGACACCGCCCCTGGTATCTCCCGCAAAAAGTTGCGGGGCAAGTTCTGCTATTTCGATCCTCAGGGCCAGCGGATCACCGATGCGGCCGAAATCCAGCGCATCAACGCCTTGGCCGTACCGCCGGCCTACACCGATGTATGGATCTGCACCGACCCGCGCGGCCATCTCCAGGCCACCGGTCGGGACGCTCGGGGGCGTAAGCAGTACCGCTATCACCCGCGCTGGCGGGAAGTGCGCGATGCCGACAAATACTCCCGAATGCTGGAGTTCGGCCGTACCCTGCCGCGCTTGCGCAAACGCCTGGAGCAGATCCTGGCCACGCCCGGATTCAGCCGCGACAAGGTCATGGCCACGGTTATCACGTTGCTGGACGTCACCCTGATCCGGGTCGGCAACACCCAGTATGCCCGGGACAACCGCTCCTACGGCCTGACCACCCTGCGCAGCAAGCACGTCGAGGTCAATGGCAGCGCGATTGCCTTCCAATTCCGTGGCAAGAGCGGCGTCGAACACCAGATCACCGTGAAAGACCGGCGTCTGGCGCGGATCATCAAGCGTTGCCAGGAGATTCCAGGGCAGAACCTGTTCCAGTACCTGGACGACAACGGCGAACGCCACTCCGTCAGCTCGTCCGATATCAACGCCTACCTCAAGAGCCTCACCGGCGCGGACTTCACCGCCAAGGACTACCGCACCTGGGCCGGCAGCGCGGCGGCTCTGGCGGGGCTGCGACTGCTGTGCTGGGAAACCGAGAGCGAGGCAAAAAAACACCTCGCCGAGATGGTCAGGCAGGTTGCCCGGCAACTGGGCAATACCCCCTCCGTCTGTCGTAAATGCTACATCCATCCCGCCGTGGTGGAGGGTTTCCTGCTGGGTTCGCTGAGGGAGCTGCCCAACCCCCGGGTCCGCAAAGGCCTCAGCGAGGAGGAAGCCGCGCTGGCGATGTTCCTGCAACGCATGGCCCAAACTGCCGAAGCGTGCTGAACCCGGCGAACCACACCTGCGCGAACGCCAACATCCGGCCTCAGACGAGGAACATCCGCGCACCTGCGAACTCCCAACTGTACGGCGCCACCGCTGCGCTGACCGTTCAACGGGAAGTCGACAGGAGTTTGAAATGTCCGAACACATTGTCCATTTTCATTGCCAGATCGATCAGGGAACGACCGAGCGCTTCCGGGACAACTGCCTGGATGCCATTGAAAAAGGCGCCGACTCACTGATGCTCAATCTCTCGACGATCGGTGGCAGTACCAACTTCGGCTTTACCCTCTACACCTTCATCAAATCCCTTCCGGTGCCGGTGCGTGCCGTGAATGCCGGCAATATCGAGTCCATGGGCATCATCATGTACTTGGCCGCCAGCGACCGCACCACCACGCCTCACTCGCGTTTTCTGATTCACCCGATGAACTGGTATTTCGGCCAGAAGTCGGTGGATCACTCGCGTTTGCGGGAATACCTGTCCAGCCTGGACAACGACGTGGCGCGGTACGTGGAAATCTACGTGAAGGAAACCGCCGGCGCCGCCACTCAGTTGGACATTTTCAAATGTCTTTGCGCCGAAGAACGGGTCATCCCGGCCGAAAACTCTTTGGCCTTCGGCATCGCGCACCGGGTCGAGCAAGTGGTTTTCCCGGTGGATGCCAAGCATTGGAAAATCAGTGGTGGCGAGGACCAGTGACCCCGTGCGGTCAGTGCGTGCCGTTCGTCATCTGACGAAGTGTTTTCATTAAACTTTTGCCGGCCATTTCCTTTCACAAATTATGCGAGGCTCGTTGCTCGCGTAACCAAAATGAGGATGCTCGAAATGGCCAGTAGTGGAAACAAAAACCAAGGCAACTTCGCAAATGATCGGGAAAAAGCATCGGAAGCCGGCAAGAAAGGCGGCCATGCGTCGGGCGGTAACGTTGCAAGTGATCGTCAGAAAGGCACTGAGGCGGGCCGCAAAGGAACTGACCGCAACCAAGGCGCGGGCAGAAAATCGTAACCTGGAAAATCGCTGGGGCGCACGCCTGCTGCGCTCCGGCGCTTAATCTGTCATTGCCCTGAGGCGTCGATCAGCGTCCGCTATAAGCCTTTTTCACCATGTCGATCCAGATCGGGTCCAGCCGAGCTTGCTCGCTGTCGAGATTGAGCGACTGCATCCTTGTCAGATGCTCATCAGCCTCTCGGGCGAGTGAGCCCTGGGCGCTGGAGTTGGCGTCCAGTTGATGCATCTGCGTCAATCCCAGATGATAAAACCGTAGCAGCTTCATGGCCGCCACGTCCTGGGCCTGCACACCGGCCTTCACCTGGTGCATCACATTGGTGATGCTCATCAGGCTGCGCTTGAGCTGCCAGCCGTACACCGCCGCGGCCATCCACGGCTGCGACCAGAAATACAGACGCATCAAGGCGACCATCACCAACACCGCGGCAATCACCCCGCCGAGATTGAAGCGAAAATTATCCCCCCCGGGTGTGCCGAACAGCATCACCGAAAGGCTGGACAACAGCATCGCCAGTGCCAGGAACGTCACGGCGACGATGAGGGTACTGCGTCGGGTCTGGCGTCGGTAGACTTCGGCGTCCCACGGCTTGAGCTCGAACATCGCGGTGCAATTTCCTTGTGCGGGGTAAAAAAAGTCCCGCATTATCGCCTGCCCGGTGGATTTAGCTATGCTGGAGCTCATTTTGTGTTGCAACCGACCCGAAGGATCCGGATCAAAGTCCATGGCGATACCGCAAGGATCGTGCGATCTTTCTGCGTGGACGTTTTTTTCAAGATGCCGTCGTTGTGAGTACGGCATCGTTTTCAAGGAAAGCTGAATGAATCAAAGACATGTAATCAACGCCTCGGTCAGCCCGAAGGGCAGCCTGGAGACTTTGTCCCAGCGCGAAGTCCAGCAACTGAGTGAAGCCGGTTCCGGCAGTATCTATACCCTCTTCCGCCAGTGCGCCCTGGCCATTCTCAACACCGGCGCCCATGTCGATAACGCCAAGACCATCCTGGAAGCCTACAAAGACTTCGAGATCCGTATTCACCAGCAAGACCGCGGCGTACGCCTGGAACTGCTGAACGCCCCGGCCGACGCCTTCGTCGATGGCGAGATGATCGCCAGCACCCGCGAGATGCTGTTCAGCGCCCTGCGCGATATCGTCTACACCGAGAACGAACTGGACAGCCAGCGCATCGACCTCAGCTCCTCCCAGGGCATCAGCGACTACGTCTTCCACCTGCTGCGCAACGCCCGCACATTGCGCCCTGGGGTGGAGCCAAAAATCGTCGTGTGCTGGGGCGGCCACTCGATCAACACCGAAGAATACAAATACACCAAAAAAGTCGGCCACGAACTGGGCCTGCGCAGCCTGGACATCTGCACCGGCTGCGGCCCGGGCGTGATGAAAGGCCCGATGAAAGGCGCCACCATCGCCCACGCCAAACAGCGTATCCACGGCGGCCGTTACCTGGGCCTGACGGAGCCCGGCATCATCGCCGCCGAAGCGCCGAACCCGATCGTCAATGAGCTGGTGATCCTGCCGGACATTGAGAAGCGCCTGGAAGCTTTCGTGCGCGTGGGCCACGGCATCATCATCTTCCCGGGCGGCGCCGGTACGGCGGAAGAGTTCCTCTACTTGCTGGGTATCCTGATGCACCCGGCCAACCAGGACCTGCCCTTCCCAGTCGTTCTTACCGGGCCCAAGAGCGCCGCGCCGTACCTTGATCAACTGCATGCCTTTGTCGGTGCGACCCTGGGCGAGGCTGCGCAGAAGCACTACCAGATCATCATCGACGACCCGGCCGAAGTGGCGCGCCAGATGACCCAAGGGCTCAAGGCGGTCAAACAGTTCCGCCGCGAACGCAACGACGCTTTCCACTTCAACTGGTTGCTGAAAATCGACGAAGGCTTCCAGCGCCCGTTCGACCCGACCCACGCCAACATGGCCAGCCTGGGCCTGAGGCGCGACCTGCCCGCCCACGAACTGGCCGCCAACTTGCGCCGGGCGTTCTCGGGGATCGTGGCCGGTAACGTCAAGGACAAGGGTATCCGCCTGATCGAAGAACACGGTCCTTACGAGATCCACGGCGATGCCGCCATCATGGAACCCCTCGACCGGCTGCTCCAGGCCTTCGTCGCCCAGCACCGCATGAAACTGCCGGGCGGCGCGGCGTATGAACCGTGCTATCGCGTGGTGACCTGACCGGTTCAACGATCACCACAGATCCAACTGTAGGAGCGAGCCTGCTCGCGATGGCGGCGGGTCAGATTGCATCAATGCTGAATGTGCCGACGCTATCGCGAGCAGGCTCGCTCCCACAGGGGGTCTGCTGCGATCACAGCGTCGGGTTCAGTCGCATCCGTCCGGCCTCATCCACCTCAAGGCCAAGCCCACGGTAATCCTTGATCAGCGGATGGGGGGTGGCCACCGGATGCGTATGCGTCGCCGTCACCACCCGCACATCCGCTCCCGCCGCCTCGCCGGCCTTGATACCCGCTTCGGCATCCTCGAACACCAGGCAATCCTGGGGGGCGACTTGCAGGCGCTCCGCTGCCAGTCGATAACAGGCCGGATTGGGTTTGCCGTCGCTCACATCCTCGGCGGTGACCATCACCGCCGGACGTGGAATGCCGGCCGCTTCCATGCGCCGCAAGGCCAGCGCCATGGGCGCCGAGGTGACGATGGCCCATTGCAGGGGCGGCAGGCTGTTGAGAAATGCTGTAGCGCCGGGCACCGGCACCACACCTTCCACGTCTTCGATTTCTTCGCGGGTAATCTGCTCGGCCTCGGCCAGGGCATCTACCCCTGGCAGGCGCTGGCGGGCAATGGTGTCGATGGCGCGCACGCCGTGGATGGTCGGCAGAAAGCTCGCCACCTCCACACCGTGACGAAGGGCCCAGCGCGTCCAGATCCGCTCGGCCGCGGCGATGGAATTGAGCAGCGTGCCGTCCATGTCGAAGAGGAAGGCGCGATAGGAAACACTGGAGGGCGGGCGGGCAGACATCGAAATCCTCGGTGATGGCGGTAGGAGAATGCCGGCCACTGTAACATCGCCAGGCACCGAATCCCTGTGGGAGCGAGCCTGCTCGCGATGGCGGTGGGTCAGCGCGCATCGATGCCGAATGTGCCGACGCTATCGCGAGCAGGCTCGCTCCCACAGGTTTTTTGTTGTGTCAGAAAGCGCAGCGCTACACCAACCGCTCAATCCGCTGATGCTGCCAGACCATCTTGTAGTACAGGGTCTGCAACACCAGCATGCTCAAGTAAGCCACCGGAAACGCCATCCATACCCCTTGCAGGCCGAACTGCGCGTCCAGCAGGTAGGCCACTGGCAGCTGAACGCCGACGATGCAGAAGATCGAAATCGCCACCGGCATCAGCACCGTGCCGCTGGCGCGCATGATGCCGCCGACCACCGCCTGGAAGCCGAAGACCAGCAGGCTCCAGAGCATGATGTGCAGCAGATGTTCGGCCTGGATTCGCGCCGCCGGGTCGGTGATGAACAGCCCCAGCAGCCAGTGAGACAACAGATATCCCAAGACCACCAGCCCACCGGTGAGCCAGACGTTGATCAACAGGCCGGTGCGCAGGATCGGCCCCAGACGCTCCAGACGCCCGGCACCGATGGCCTGGGCGCCGAGGATCGAGGCGGTGATGGCAATCGACAACGCCGGGAACTGCACGTAATTGACGATCTGCGTCACCGCGCCATAGGCGGCCGTGGCCTGGAACCCGTGGCCATTGACCAGCGCCAGGATCACCAGCTCCGACAGTGAGATCACCACCATCTGCAAGCCCGTGGGCAGGCCGATGCGCAGTACCTTGCCGAGGATGTCCATGTCCAGGCGCATCGCCGCGAACAACGCCCGGTCCGGCGCCAGGGCGTGCTCGCGACGGTTCAGGCGCCACGCGAGCATGACCATGGCCGACGCCGTACCCACCAGTCCCGCCAGCGCCGCGCTCTCGATGCCCATCTGCGGCAGCCCCAGCCAGCCGCGAATCAGCGCCGGCGTCAGCAGCAGCCCGACGCTGGTGGACACCAGCAAGGCCAGCATGGGCGACAGCGTATCGCTAACCCCGCGCAGCAACTGGGTAAACACCACGAACACCAGCAGTATCGGCAGGATCCACATCATCACCCGGGCATAGGACACCGCGTCCTCCAGCACATCGGCCGGCGTCCCCAGCCCCTGCAGCGCCTGGCGCGCGAACACGGTGCCGAGCACCGCCGCCACCAGCCCGATGATCGCCGCCAGCAGCAACGTGGTACCGGCAATCGCCTTCACCGTGCCGGTTTCCCCGGCGCCGTAAGCCTGCCCGATCAACACCCCTGCTCCCGCGCCCAGGCCAATCACCAGCGCGATAAAGAAAAACAGGATGGGAAACATGCCTGATACCGCCGCCAATGCCTGGGTGCCGAGCATCTGGCCGATGTAGATGCTATTGAGCGTGCCGGACATCGATTGCAGGAAATTGGACAGGACCATGGGGGCCAGGAACAGGAGGTAGATTTTCCAGAGAGGCTGGGTGGGCATGAGGGCTCGTGATGGCAGGTTCAAAATCCGATGCGGGGTAATTTAGCTTATTCCCGGATGGTGGTGAGGGAATCTGTGGGAGCAAGGCGCAAGGGGTTGTGGGCGACTCATCTGTTCGTCAGGGCGCCTCGACATTTCAGCGACTGCGTCTAATCTCAGATAGCACAGTGCCACTCACTGGGCAGGTCAACGCCCTCGGCCATACCGGAATCGGACGACCGGTCTTAAAGTCCGGGGTGGGGTCGCAGATAACCAGTTATTCGTAAATAACCTGTTAGCAACACTGTTCAAGGACCGAACCATGACGTCGTATTCACACGGTCATTCCCATTCCCAAACTCCGCCGCGCATCCTTTGGTCCAGCTTGTTTGTGGCCCTGATCGCGAGCGTCGGCCTGTTGGTTCTCAACGGCCCAAGTACACAAAACCTGGGGTTGTGTGCCGTGCTCCTGGCCATTGGCGCCGGGGTCGGCGTGTGGGCTGCCCGCGCCCAGCACCAGCAGATCGACAGAGCCGTCGCCGCCGCCATTGCCCATCACGCGCTACACGCCGCCGACCACTTGAACCATAAGGCCAGCGCGCAACTCAACGAAGTCATCCTCGGTGCCATGCCGATCTGGGCCAAGCAGGTGGAAAGCTCCCGGCAGCAGACCGAAACCGCGATCGTCTCGCTGACCAATCGCTTCACCGGCATCTCTTCACGCCTGGAAGATACCGTGCAAGCTTCGCAACTGGCCGCCGGTGAGCTGGCCGGCAACAGCAGTGGCGGCGCCGTGCAGGTGCTGGCCCAAAGCGAAGGTGAGCTGGTCCAGGTCATCGACTCCCTGAAAGCCACCCAGGCCAGCCGCGATGAAACCCTGGCCCAGGTGCGTAACCTCACCGCCTACACCGGCGAGCTGCGAACCATGGCCGCCGATGTCGCGGCCATTGCCGCGCAAACCAACTTGCTGGCCCTCAACGCCGCCATCGAAGCCGCCCGTGCGGGCGAAGCCGGGCGCGGTTTTGCGGTGGTGGCCGACGCCGTGCGCAGCCTGTCGAGCAAGTCCAGCGAGACTGGCCAGCAGATGTCGGCCAAGGTCGACATCATCAATAGCGCCATCACTCAACTGGTCCAGGCCGCCTCCAGCGGCGCGGATCAGGACAGCCAGTCGGTCAGCGTCTCCGAGGACAGCATCCAGCGCGTGCTGGAACGCTTCAAGAGCGTCACCGGGCGGCTGGCCGAATCGGCCGACCTGCTGCAGCAGGAAAGCTTCGGTATTCGCGACGAGCTCACCGAAGTGCTGGTCAACCTGCAATTCCAGGATCGGGTCAGCCAGATTCTCAGCCACGTGCGCGACAACATCGAGGACCTGCATGTGCATATGCAGCAGGCCAGTCAGTCGCCCGACCAGGCCGTTTCCATCGATGCCCGCCAATGGCTGGCGCGCATGGAAACCACTTACGCCACCGAAGAACAACGCCGCAACCACCACGGCGAATCGGGCGCGCACCAGAATTCACAGGAAATAACCTTCTTCTAGGAGAGCCGTTCATGGCTAAAAGTGTATTGGTTGTCGACGACTCCGCGAGCGTCCGGCAGGTCGTCGGCATCGCGTTGAAAAGTGCCGGCTACGACGTGATCGAGGCCAGCGATGGCAAGGATGCACTGGGCAAGCTCAATGGCCAGAAGGTGCACCTGATCATCAGTGACGTGAACATGCCGAACATGGACGGCATCACCTTCGTCAAGGAGGTCAAGAAGCTGGCCAGCTACAAGTTCACGCCGATCATCATGCTCACCACTGAATCCCAGGAGTCGAAAAAACTCGAGGGCCAGGCGGCGGGTGCCAAGGCCTGGGTGGTCAAGCCGTTCCAGCCGGCGCAGATGCTGGCGGCGGTGTCCAAGCTGATTCTTCCTTGATTCGCGGAGAGTGAAATGCCCTTGCTGTACGAAACACAGGACGACACCGCGCAGGTGCAGATCGACGGCGAGCTGACGATCTACACCGCCGCCGACCTCGCCGCGCAGTTGCTGCCGCGCCTGGGGGCGACGCCGCGCATGGCGCTGGATCTGTCGCAGATTACGGAAATGGACGGCGCCGGCCTGCAACTGCTGATGATGGTCCAGCGCGAGGCTCCCAAGGCCGGTACCCGCCTGGAGATAACGGGCCACAGCAAGGCCGTCACGGAAACACTCGCCCTGTGCAACCTGGTTGTATAGAGACCTCGCAACACGTCGGACACGACAAAGGATATGAGCGTGAGCATCAATCTCGATCAGGCACAACAAACGTTCATCGTCGAGGCACGGGAACAGTTGCAGGCGATGGAAGAGTCCCTGCTGCAACTGGAAAGCGACCCGGGCGACGATGATGCTATTGGCGCGATCTTCCGGGCGGCCCATACGATCAAGGGCTCGGCCGGGCTGTTCGGCCTGGAACCCATCGTCAGTTTCACTCACATCGTCGAAGACGTGCTCGATCGGTTGCGCAATGGCAGCGTCGAAGTGGACGCCGGCCTGATCGCCGTGCTGCTCAAGTCCAGTGATCACATGCTGGAGCTGATCAATGTGGTGGCCAACCAGGGCGCGAAACTGGCGCCCCCGGCCCTGGCCCGGGAAATGGAGCTGTGCCAGATCCTTCAGGAATATCAGGCGCCCTCGCCTGCCGAAGCCCCGAAGCCCGCCGAAGCAAGCGACACACAAGCGCCCGCCGAAACGCGCCTCTGGCATATTGCCCTGCGTTTTGGCCCGGAGGTGTTCCGCAACGGCATGGACCCGCTGTCATTTCTGCGTTACCTGCAAACCCTCGGTGAGATCATCCACATCACCACGCTGACCGACGCAATGCCCTCGGCCGAAACCTGGGATGCCGAGTCCTGCTACCTGGGGTTCGACATTGAGTTCAGTTCGGCTGCCGGCCACGGGGCGATCAACGAAGTCTTCGATTTCGTGCGCGAAGATTGCCAGATCCAGATCGTCGCCATTGATGACCCCGTGCCGCAGATGAACACCGGGCTGGTTGCAACCACTCAAGAGCAGGCTGACCCCAACACGGCAATGGTCACCACCGGCGAACTGATGCCGGACCAGCGTTCGGCTGCGCGCATGCCCGCTCAGGTCACGCCCGACAAGCAACCGGCAACCAGCGACGGCAAGGCCAAGGACGGCGCCTATGTGCGGGTCAACGCCGACAAGCTCGACGAGTTGATCAACCTGGTGGGCGAGCTGGTCATCGCCAGCGCCGGCGCCAGCCTGCTGGCCCGCCACTGCAACGACGACTCGTTGCAAGAGTCAACTTCAACGGTGTCCGGCCTGGTGGAAGAAATTCTCGACGGCGCCTTGCGTCTGCGCATGATCCCCATCGGTGAAACCTTCAATCGGTTCCGCCGGGTGGTGCGCGATGTCAGCCAGGAACTGGGCAAGGACATCGACCTGATTATCAGCGGTGCGGAGACCGAGCTGGATAAAACCGTGGTGGAAAAAATCGGTGACCCGCTCATGCACCTGTTGCGCAACGCCATGGACCACGGCATCGAAACCGCTGAGGCGCGGCTGGCGGCGGGTAAACCGGCCAAAGGTCATCTGCACCTCAATGCCTATCACGACTCAGGCAGCATCGTGCTGGAAATCGCCGACGACGGCGCCGGCCTGAACCGTGACCGGATCCTGGAAAAAGCCCAGGAACGCGGCCTGGTTGCCCTTGGCGCCAGCCCCACCGACCAGGAAATCTACAACCTGATCTTCGAGCCGGGTTTCTCCACCGCCCAGGCCGTCACCAACCTTTCCGGGCGTGGCGTGGGCATGGATGTGGTCAAGCGCAACATTACCCTGCTGCGCGGCACTGTCGACCTGGACAGCCAACCGGGCCAGGGCACCGTGGTGCGCATCCGCCTGCCGCTGACGCTGGCGATCATCAATGGCTTTCTGGTGGGCATCGGCCAGTCCACGTACGTCATTCCCCTGGACATGGTTCAGGAATGCATCGAGCTGAGCGAGGACGACGGGGTTTGCAGCCGCGAACAAGGCTACCTCGACCTGCGCGGAGAAGTGCTGCCGCTGGTGTACCTGCGCGATCACTTCAACCACGAAGGCCCGGCCTCGCGCCGGCAGAACGTGGTGGTGGTGCGCTACGCCGAACTCAAGGCCGGGCTGGTGGTGGATGACCTGCTCGGTGAATTCCAGACCGTGATCAAACCCCTGGGCAAGTTGTTCGGCGCGCTGCGCGGCATCAGCGGCTCGACGATCCTGGGCAGCGGCGCTGTGGCGTTGATTCTCGACGTGCCGGCGCTGCTCACGCAGATCGCCCAAATAGACAACCGCTACACCTCGACTCAATCACAACAAGCCACTGCTCGCTGACGCTTTAGCAATTCCATGGAGAGGTACTTCCCAATGAAATGGTTCTACGATCTTAGAATCGCCACCAAACTGATCACCTCGTTTCTGGTGGTGCTCGCGTTGACCGCCGTCATGGGGGTGTTCTCGATTATCCAACTCAACGAGGTCAACGGCACAACCATCGAGATCCGCGAAAACTGGATGACTTCGATGCGCGCCGCCTCGGGCATGCGCTTCTACGCGGCGAACTATCGCCTCAAGGAAAATCGCCACATTTCCGCTGACTCCGAGCAGGAGCGCACGGCCATCGAAAAAGAAGCGGACGAAGCCAAGCAGGGTTTCGAAACGCGTCTGGCGACCTATGAAAAACTGCTGTCCAGTGCCGAAGATCGCCAGCTGTTCGACACTGCCCGCAGCGACTGGGCCGCGTACCTGGCCGTTAGCAAAGACCTGTTCGCACTGTCCCGACAAAATTTGCTCAACGAAGCCCAGACGTTGCTCAAGGGCGAATCCAAACGTCATTTCGACCTGGTGACCGCCGACCTGCAGAAACTGGTTGAGCTCAATGCCGCCGGGGCCGACGTGGCCAGCGCCCATGGTACGGAACTGTATGAGAATGCGCGTCTGTCGATCATCGCCGTGCTGGTTGCCGCCCTGCTGGTGGGCCTGGGCCTGGCACTGTTCATTTCGCGGATCATTTCCCGCCCCCTGAAACAGGCGGCCTTGGTTGCCGAGCAACTGGCCGAAGGCAACCTGAACGCGAAAATCGAAAGCGGCTCCAAGGACGAAACCGGCATGGTGCTCAACGCCATGCAAAACATGGTGGGCAAGCTGTCCCATATCATCGGTGAAGTGCGCAACGCCGCCGACAACCTGGCCAGCGCCTCCGAAGAAGTCAGCGCCACCGCGCAATCCATGAGCCAGGCCACCAGCGAGCAGGCGGCCAGCGTCGAAGAAACCAGCGCCTCCATCGAACAGATGAGCGCCAGCATCAACCAGAACACCGAGAACGCCAAGGTCACCGACGGCATGGCCAGCAAAGCCGCCAAGGAAGCCACCGACGGCGGTGAATCGGTGCAGCAGACCGTGGTGGCGATGAAGAAAATCGCCCAACGCATCAGCATCATCGACGACATCGCCTACCAGACCAACCTGCTGGCGCTCAACGCTGCAATCGAAGCGGCCCGCGCCGGTGAGCACGGAAAAGGCTTCGCGGTCGTCGCCGCCGAGGTGCGCAAACTGGCTGAACGCAGCCAGGTGGCGGCCCAGGAGATCGGCGAGCTGTCGTCCAGCAGCGTCGACATGGCCGAGAAGGCCGGGCATCTGCTCAACGAAATGGTCCCGTCCATCAACAAGACCTCGGACCTGGTGCAGGAAATCAGCGCCGCTTCCGAAGAACAGGCCGCCGGCGTGGCGCAGATCAACACAGCCATGACCCAGCTCAACCAGGTGACCCAGCAGAACGCTTCCAGCAGCGAAGAATTGGCCGCCACCGCAGAAGAGATGAGCAGCCAGGCCGAACAGCTGCAACAGGCCATGAGCTTCTTCACCCTGGACGCGCCGGCCAAATCGGCCAGCCAGCCACTGAAGGTGGACAACACGCCCGGCCCGTCCAGTCGCAAGACAGCCCGTGCGCCCGCGGCGGTGATGCCCAAGGCATTTGCCTACAACATGGCCAGCGCGCCAGACGAATCCGAATTCACCCGGTTCTGACGGTCCGGCCCTACGGGCTTCGCTTAAAAGGAGAAAAGGCATGGGCGCCATCGCGACCACACGTCAAGCCGCCATCGCGGTTGAGGAAGAAGCGCAATACCTGACGTTTATGCTCGGCACGGAGATGTTTGCCATCGGCATCCTGTGCATCAAGGAAATCATCGAGTACGGCAACCTGACGGTGGTGCCGATGATGCCGGCCTTCGTACGCGGGGTGATCAACCTGCGCGGCGCGGTCGTGCCGGTGGTGGACCTGTCGGCCCGGTTCGGCCGACAGAACTCGGCGATCACCCGGCGTTCGTGCGTGGTGATCATCGAGGCCAACACCGAGGACGGCCCCGCCCAGGACATCGGCCTGCTGGTGGACACGGTGTCGGCGGTGCTGGAGATCCCGGCTTCGCAGATCGAACCGCCACCGAGTTTCGGGGCGAAGATCCGCGCCGATTTCATCAGCGGCATGGCCAAGGTCGACGGTAAGTTCGTGATCGTACTGGAGGTGGACCGAGTGCTGTCCATCGATGAAATGTCGCAGCTGGCCCAGGCCAGCCCTGCCGCGCTGGAAGCTGAAAACCAATGAACGCAGACACCTGCAAGGAACGCACTGTGAACTCATTGGCGCTCAATGACCGTGAGTTCAGCCAGTTTCAAGCCTGGCTGTATCAAGCCGCGGGCATCAACCTGTCACCGGCCAAGAAGGCCTTGGTGGCCGGGCGGTTGTTCAAGCGCCTCAAGCACTATGAGCTGGGCAGTTATAGCGAGTATTTCAAGCTGATCATGAGCGGCCAGCGCACCGAGGAATTGCAGGTGGCGCTGGACCTGCTCACCACCAACGAAACCTACTTTTTCCGCGAGCCCAAGCACTTCGATTTCCTGCGCGAACATGTGCTGCCCCATGCAACGCCGGGTAAAACCTTCCGCCTGTGGAGCGCCGCCAGTTCCTCGGGTGAAGAGCCCTACAGCCTGGCCATGACCCTGGCCGAAGGACTGGGCACCACACCTTGGGAAATCATCGGTTCAGACATCAGCAGCCAGGTACTGGCCAAGGCCCGTTCCGGACATTACCCCATGGAACGCGCCCGTACCCTGCCCCAACCGTTGCTGGTGAAATATTGCCTGAAGGGCACCGGCAGCCAGCAAGGCACATTCCTCATCGACCGGGCGTTGCGCAGCCGGGTCAACTTCATCCAGGTCAACCTCAACGACACCTTGCCGGAGCTGGGCGAGTTCGATGTCATTTTCCTGCGCAACGTCATGATCTATTTCGACCAACCCACCAAAAGCAAAGTGGTCGCCCGATTGCTCCCACGGCTCAAGTCCGGCGGGTATTTCATCGTGAGCCACTCCGAAAGCCTCAACGGCGTATCCGATGCGTTGAAACTGGTGGCACCTTCGATTTATCGCAAGCCATGAGCGCCGCGCTCAAGCAAATGCCCGAGGTGTATCTGGCGCCCGGCGAGTTTCGTTTCGCCACCAGCCCGACTCGCCTGCGCACCATTCTCGGCTCTTGCGTGGCCGTCACCCTGTGGCATCCGGAGCGCAAGATCGGCGGCATGTGCCATTACATGTTGCCCAGCCGGGCGCGCTGCTCCACGGCGCTGAACGGCATGTACGCCGACGAAGCCATCGAACTGTTCGTCCGCCAGGCAAAGGCCCATCGCACCGAACCCGAGGATTACCAACTCAAGCTGTTCGGCGGCGGCGAAATGTTCCCGGAGCTGCAACGCCAGGTGCCGTTCGGCGACGTGGCGCGGATGAACGTCAACGCAGCGCTGGAAATGGCCGCGCTGTACCGCCTGGACCTGATCGCCCAGGACATGGGCAGCACGGGCTACCGAAGCATCATCTTTGACCTGTGCAGCGGCGACGTGTGGGTCAGGCATCAACCGATAAGGACCCGGCATTAACCATGTCAAAAAAGATAAATGTACTGCTGGTGGATGACTCTGCCGTGGTTCGCCAGGTACTGCTGGCGATCCTCAGCGACACGCCGGACATCCATGTGATGGGTGCGGCGTCCGATCCGATTTTCGCCATGGACAAACTGGCCCGGGAGTGGCCCGACGTGATCGTGCTGGATGTGGAGATGCCGCGCATGGACGGCATCACCTTCCTGAAGAAAATCATGAGCGAGCGTCCCACGCCGGTGGTGATCTGCTCGTCCCTGACGCCCAGGGGCGCCGAAACCACTTTGCAAGCCATGGCCGCCGGCGCGGTGGAAATCATCACCAAGCCCACCAGCGGCCTGAAGAATTTCCTGCTGGAGTCGGCACCGGAGCTGATATCGGCCATTCGCGCCGCCGCCCAGGTCAACGTCAAAAACCTGGGCCGGCGCCCTGCCCCGGCGCCGCTGACCCCAGCCACCAAACTCACTGCCGATGCCATGCTGCCAGCCGCCAACGGCCATGCCATGGCCCAGACCACCGAACGCATCGTCGCCCTCGGCACGTCCACCGGCGGCACCCAGGCCCTGGAAGCGGTGCTGACCGCCTTGCCACGGGTGTGCCCAGGCATCGTCATCGTCCAGCACATGCCGGAAAAATTCACCGCCTCGTTTGCCGCCCGACTCAACAGCCTGTGCCAGATTGAAGTACGCGAAGCCCGCAACAACGACCGTATCCACCCGGGCCTGGCCCTCATCGCCCCAGGCGGCAAACACATGATGGTGACCCGCAGCGGCGCGTTCTATCACGTACAAGTGGTGGATGGCCCCCTGGTCAACCGCCACCGCCCATCGGTGGACGTGCTGTTTCGCTCAGTAGCCAAATTCGCCGGCCGCAACGCCACCGGCATCATCATGACCGGCATGGGCGACGACGGCGCCCGCGGCCTGAAAGAAATGCTCGACGCCGGCAGCAGCACCGTGGCCCAGGACGAAGCCAGCTGCGTGGTCTTCGGCATGCCCAAGGAAGCCATCAAACTCAACGCCGCGCAGCGGGTGATGGGGTTGCAGGAGATTGCCCAGGTAATTTTGCATCGGTAGGCGCTAAGGACTGCTCCCCGATCCACACAGAACTCATTGTGGGAGCAAGGCTTGCCCGCGATGCAGGCGATACAATCTTTCAGCAACCGAGGCGCCTGCTTCGCGAGCAAGCTTTGCTCCCACAACGGGGATAAATCCCCTCGCCACAAAAAGCGACCGGGTTTGCTTCAGTATTCCGCTGAAGCATTCCTTTGCTACAGGGCCACCTTGTCTGCGGGCTTGTGTCTACACCGGCGAAATCGTCGCCAGCACGCCAATCAAAAGGGTCAGTGCCAAAAAACCACCCAAAAAAATCGCCATCTTCGTCATGAGCACTCCTGAAGCAGAAAACTGCGCTACACGGGCGGTTTGATAGGCAAACCGCGTGGCTATTCTGAGGTGGGAACTGGGTTGATTACAGCGGCAGCTTTAACAGAAAAATACGGATCAGACGAAACGCGTAGAACCGTGCCTCACGACCGTTGTGAAGTCAGCCGACGACTCTCGTTTTCGCCATTGCAACGGTTCGTCAAGCTGGAGTTGCCTTTCGCAACCCTCCGACGTCATTGCCTACAACCACTACAGAATCAGCTGGCATTTGCCCCCTTCACCGGCTCAAGATTCAACGCCAGCACGCTCATCAACACGATAACCGCCCCAACCACCACCATCACTGACGGGCGCTCGGCCAGCACCAAAGAAGCCATCAACATCGCGGTGGGCGGTATCAGGTAAAGCGCCATGGAGGCGCGGCTTACATTGCTATGCGCCAGCACGTAAGCCCATGCGAGGTACGCCAGCGCGCTGGGAAAAATACCCAATATCAGCACCGCCAGATTCACCGAAACAGAAGCGTGTTGTGCGTCAATTAGCAGTCCCGGCGCGAAAATAAATAGCAGGACTGTGCCCGACCAGACGGTGTAACAAACCATGGTCAATCCATCGTATCGATAGGCATGACGTTTCTGGAGAGAGAAATACAGACTCCAGGACAGCGCCGCCAGCAGGATCAATAGTCCATGGGCGTTCATATCACCCAAGCCACGATCCCCCGTGACGACCACGGCAGCGCCAAACAAGCCGCACACTACGCACCCCCACTGCCAACCACTGACTCTGTCCTTGTAGAAAAAATGTGCGAGTAAAGCGCTGAACAAAGGCGTGGACTGGGCGAGCACACTGGCGGCCCCGGCACTGACACCACGCTGACCGTAATTGAGCGCTATGTGGTGCAAGCTCACAGCGAAGAAACCCAGCACCGCCAGCAATGGCAGGTCCCTGAGACGCGGCCGGGAAATACCCTTGACCATCGCGACCAGTGCCATGAACACCGAAGCGATGAGAAACCGCATCAGCGCCAAGTGGCCCGGATCGTAAGCCTGCAAGCCGATGCGAATGCCAATCGGAGAATAGGCCCAGCAAAAAATCACGAACGTCGTCGCGAGGATAATTCTCGCACCGGGTTTGCTGGAGGAACCGTCGAACGACACACAACGCGTTTCCATTTAGAAGTCCCTGCCCCATTGAGCGTCTGCCGATTTGCCTCGAAGTATCGAAACCACCTCACATCAGCACAAGTGACTTAAACTCAACCCACCATTCACTTTGGGTGAGCTATGGAACTGTCCCAACTGCGCATGCTCAAGACGGTCTGCGACACCGGCAGCATCGCCCGTGCCGCTGAAGTGCTGCACTGTGTGCCGTCCAACATCACCGCACGCCTCAAATCCTTGGAGCGGGAGCTCGGCACGCCGTTGTTCTTCCGCGAAGGTCGCGGACTGCGAGTCAGCCCGGCGGGCGAAGTCTTTGTGGGGTACGCGACAAAAATACTGAACCTGACAGAAGAAGCCCGCCGCGCAATAGCCCCTGACAGCGCGCCGAGCGGCCCGTTGCGCATTGGCGCGATCGAGTCCAGCGCCACGGGGCGTCTGCCCCAGCTGCTGGCCAAATACCACGCGCAGTACCCGCAAGTATCCCTGGAACTGAGCACGGGCACCTGGGCTCAGCTGCTGGACGATGTCCAGCATCACCGGCTCGATGGCGTAATCGTAGCGGTGGACATGGAGCGACCTGGACTCAAGCGAGCCGTGATGTACCGCGAAGATCTGGTGCTCATCGCCTCCGAGTCTCACGGCCCACTGCGCAGCGCGGCAGATTTGCGAGGCAAAGTGATCTTCATGTGGCCCACGGGCTGTCCGTACCGCTTGGCGCTGGAGCAATGGCTGCTACGCCATGAGCAAACGCAGCCGATCATCAGCATCGCCAGCTACGGCGCCATCGTCGGCTGCGTCAGTGCAGGTGCAGGTGTCTCGCTGGTGCCCCGTGGGATCTATGAGCAATACCGCCAGGGGGCTGGTTGGACGGGGTATGAATTCCCTGAGCTGGCGGGGATCGATAACCTTTTTTATTGGCATGAAAACGCCGGTCGGCATCCTGCCAGGGAGGCGTTTTTGGGGATGCTGCAAACGGAGTTCGAGGGCTAGCTGCACCGCCCTCCCTGTGGCGAGGGGATTTATCCCCGCTGGACGTCTTGCACGCAACCGCTGATTACCGCATCCGTGTGGTGACTCAAGTACTGGAAAACATCGCGTTCCGATCCGAGATCGCCAGCGACACAGTGGTGCTTTCGGACTTGGCGCAACTTTTGGTAATTCCGTTGCGTGATGGGTGTGATTTGCTGGAAGTGATTGGTCGACGGCTTCAGGCGCAGGTTGAACATTGACAGAGTTTCGGGCGCTTAAAGCGCCCGTTTCTGCTTAGCTGGCCGATGAGTTCTGCACGGACTTCCCTCGTTGCATGCATTCGACCTTACCTGCCATTTACATCGGATTTGACCACCTATGATTGGCAGAGAATGGCCTTTGCTGCCCATCGCACGCCCTCACCGCACTGATGCCTGATAATCACCCAGAAGTACCGCGGCTTACTAAGCCGTTTCGCAAGAGCGAGCTCGCGGCAAATCACTGGACGAAGTTTCCGAGGGTGAAGTTGTAGCGAACTGAGTCGTTTCAGCTAGCCAACCCTCAGCGCGCCTCCCTGTTAGTCTTGCGCAGCAGTTCGTGGGCCATCTCGATGGCCTGCTCGCGTGAGGCGGCGAACAGCAGCGGGTAGCCCCAGACCTTGGCGAACAGGCCGGCGAATGCCTTGAATCCCAGGCGCTTTGCCGCGCTGGGTTCGACCATGATCAGGGCCAGAACCAGGCTGCGCAGTTGCGCCTTGTGCTTCTTCATCCACAGCGTGGTGCGTTTCTTTTCTTCTGGTGAGTGCTCATGGTCATCGCCGGGTGGCGTTTCGCTGAGCAGCACGAAGGGTTCGCCGCGCTGCAGGTTGGCTGCGAACTCGTCGAAGTCCTTCTGGGTATCGTGCCCGGGCTCGTGGGCGAAACTCATCCACACCAGCGGGAATTCAGCGCTATTCATCGGCATGGCGGGTTCCTTTGCGGTTGAGGTGACGCCAGCTGGCGGCGATGGCGAACACTCCGGGCAGGGTGATGAAGAATACCGCCGAGAAGGCGACGTACCAGCCGTCGCGCAGCCCGTCGGTGACTCCGCCCAGGGTATTGAGCACGACCAGCAGGCTGCCGAGGATCAGGACAGCCCACTGGGCCTTGCGGGTTTCGATCAGGGCGAGGAGCACCGTGACGATCCAGGAGCCATAGAAGGTAGGAAACACCCAAAGCATGCCGGGCTCGAAGGTAATCGCCGGGGCGGTGCCCTGTGCTCTCACAAAGTCGTTTACGTAGAAGAACAACTGGAAGGTCACGAAGAGCACTGCGCCAGCAGTAGTCGTCAACCAGAACAAGGTGACCTTGTTCGCATTGTGTATCGCCAATACGTGAACCGGGTTTTGGGTAGGCATGAGCACGTTCTCGATGTTCAAGGCGGTAGGGGCGCGAGTCGCCGGCAGCGATCCGCGTACTGCGGGCAATCAGTAGCGGTAGTCCAGCGTGGCCATCAGGTTGCGCGGGGCGCCATAGGTCACGGTGTCGAAGTCACCCTTCTGCAAGGCGTACTTCTTGTCGAATAGGTTGTTGACGTTGAGGCCCAGGTCGATGTTCTCGCTCAGGGCGTAACGCCCCATCACCGAGGTCAGGGCATAGGCGCTCTGTTCGCCGCCCAGCGTGCTGGTGCCAACGCCCGGCGCCTGGTAAAAGCGGCTCTGCCACTTCACGCCTGTGCCCAGGGTCAGCTTGTTCCATGCGCCAGGCAGCCGGTAGGTGGTGAAGAACTGGGCCGTGGTGCGCGGTAGCTGGGAGTTCAGGCGCTCGCCGTCGCCATCCTCGGCGGTGAAGTGGGCGATACCGGCGTAGATGTTCCAGCCAGTGGCCAGCTCGCCCTGCAGGTCGAACTCGATGCCGCGAGACTTGGTGCCGTCGGCGCCGGTATAGGCGTTGGCTCCGCCTGGGGTGAACGCGCCGGGGACCAGTTGCGCGGCGTTGTCCAGCTTGGTCTCGAACACCGCCACGGCAGCATTCAGGCGCCCGTCCAGATAGGCGGCCTTGAGGCCGACTTCCTTGGTCTTGCCCTTGGACGGCGTGAGCACGTTGCCGGTCGTGTCGCGGAAGTCGGTTTGCGGGTTGAAGATGCCCGTGTAGCTGACGTAAGCCGAGTAGGTACTGTCGATGTCGTAGACCAGTCCGACGTACGGGGTGAATTCGTTGTTTTTCTTGTAGTGCAGCGTGCTGCCGTTGGCGTCGTCGTCGACCTCGTAATAGTTCAGGCGCCCGCCGACGATGAGCTTCAGCGGATCGGCCAGGGAGAAGCGGGCCGCACTATAGATGCCGCTCTGCTTGACCTCGGTGCGGGTCGGGATATGCGGTATGACATCAAAGTTGGGCCGTGGCGTGCCTGGGCTCAGGCTATGGATGTTGATCGGCGTAAAGCCTGCGAAGAACGGCGCTACATCGTCCTGACTGGCCTTGCGGAGTGAACTTGTCGCGCCGACCACCAGGTCGTGCTGGCGACCGAGCATTTCGAAGGGGCCGCTGGCCATCACGTCAAAGGTGTTCTGGCGACTGCGCCCCTCGGACGCCACTGCGAACGGGAAGGCGCCCAGCCCCGTGACGGGGTCAGGCCGGCCACCCAGGGAGACCAGTTCGGATTCGCTTTCGGTGCGGTACTGGTTGAACACGCCCTTGAGCGTCCAGCCGTTGTCGAAGCGGTGCTCGACTTCGGCAAAGGCGGTCTTGAGGGTGTTGTCGAAATGGCTCCAGTCCTGCCCATAGCTCTTGGAGCGGGAATAATCGATCTGCGAACCGTCGCTGTACCACAGCGGCAAGCCGCCCCAGGTGGCGCCCTTCGGCGTAATGTCCTGGTAGTCATAGCCCAGGCTCACCGTGGTATCGGCGGTCAGGTCGGCCTCGACGATGCCGTAGAACGCCTTGCGCTCGGGCTTGTAGCCGTCCAGGTAGGAGTTGCCGTCCTGATAGGTGCCTACCAGGCGCGCGCGGATGCGGCCGTCCTCGGTCAGCGGTGTGGAGACGTCGCCCATGCCGCGGTGGGTATCCCAGCTCCCGGCGCCGAGGGAGGCGGATGCGGCGAATTCAGGTGTCGGCCGTTTGCGCACCAGGTTGATGGAGGCTGAAGGGTTTCCGGTGCCGGTCAGCAGGGCCGAGCCGCCACGCACCACCTCGACACGGTCATAGAAGGCGGTGTCCAGGGCGCTGATGCCGCTGCCGTTGACGGCGTTGCCGATCACGGTGGGGATGCCGTCGTACTGCACGTTGTTAATCAGCAACCCCCGCGAATAGAAGCTGGTGCGCTCGCTGTCGGCCTGGCGCGCGGTGACACCGTTGGTGTTCTCCAGCACGCTCTGCACCGTGTTGAGTTGCTGGTCGTCCATGCGCTGGCGCGTGATCACGGTCACCGCCTGGGGCGTTTCCTTCAGCGTCATCGGCAGGCCCGTCGCCGCTGCCGTCTCGCCGGTGGTGTAGGAGCCGGTTCCCTCGGTGGTCGCGTTGTCCATTTGGCCTGTCACGCGGATTGCCGGCAGGGCCACTTCCTTCTGGGCTGAGTCTGCTGCCTTGTTCTGCGGCTGCGCCGTCTCGGCGGCAAATGCGCCCGGCGCACTGAGCACAAGCGCTGCCGCAATCGCCGAGCCCAGCGCGCCGCAGGGCGCGTTTTTGAGGTGCCCGGCGAGCGGCGGGCAGACGACTGAATCGGCGCACAGAGCAAGAGACGAGCGAAACTTCCCTGTAATGGATGAAGTTTTCATTTAAGCAATACTCATTTGCATTTAGATGGCGCATTTAACAACAAAGGCAATGCGCCATGATGGTGAAATCAGGCCAGATTGTTATTCGATTCGGCCAATAATGATCACACCCTCCCGCTGGCCGTTTTGAGTAATAGTCATGGTTGATTACGGAATATGGTCGACTTGCCAGGCAGACTGACGAGGGGCAAACGGCCGGCGTGACATGCGGCGATGTCGCCGTTAGCGCGGTCGTCTTCATGGGCGAGCGACGTTGCAGGGTGTGTGGGGGGTGCTGAAGTCCGCGGCTTTTTAATAAAGCAGCGCAGGCTTGCGTCAGGACAGGCGGATTGGATCAGAGGGCGATCGGATCGGGGAGCATGATTCCGGGCGCAGCTGCCGTCACCGCGCTGCCGGTGCGATCCGAAAGGTAGCGAGCCGGCGGCTTGCCCACCGCCTTGCGAAACATCGTGACGAAGCCGCTGGCGTTTTCGTAGCCCAGTTCCAGCGCCACCGTTTGCACGCTGTCACCCTTGGTCAGCCTTTGCAGCGCCAGGATCACGTGCAGCTGCCGACGCCAGCGCCCGAAGCTCATGCCAATTTCCTGCAGCAGCAGGCGGCTCATGCTGCGCTCGCTCATACCTATGCGCGTCGCCCAGGCGGTCTTCGACGTCTTGTCAGCCGGCGTCGCCAGGATCATTTCCGCGAGGCGACGCAAGCGTGGGTCACGCGGCATGGGCAGGTGCAGGTCCTCCACCGGCGCCGCCACCAGCTCGTCGAGCAACACCGCCAGCAACCGTTCCTCCCGTCCGCCTGGGGCGTACAGCTCGGGAACGGCGGTCGCCTTGAGCAGCAACTCGCGCAGCAGCGGCGATACCGAAATTGTGCAGCAGGTGGTCGGCAGATCCGGCGCGGCATCCTGCTCGACGAACAGGCAGTAGCACTCCACTTCACCGGAACCCCAGGCCGAGTGGGGCAAGTCGCCGGGGATCCACAAGGCGCACTGCGGCGGCACGATCCAGACGCCTTCTTCGATTTCGCAGTTGAGGATGCCGCGAACCGAGTAGATCAACTGCGCCTTGCGGTGCTGATGCGTGGCATTTTCCCAGTCCTTGGCGACCAATGTGGCACTCAGAGCCACAACCGGCCGCGAGACGCTGTCGACGTCCATGGTGGAGGTCAGATCGGTAACGGCGATGCTCGACATGAGGTGTAGAGACTCGGATAGAAAAGGAGGCCTTGGCCTAGCTGGAAAGTATCACGAGCCGCTAGTGTAATGACATCCGGCCTTCCCTCCACGTCAGCAGATGTGGATTTCGTGCACATGCGCGATTTCCAGTCCGGTTTTGAGTACCTGTCGCACTCGAAAACGTTTTTACACAGCCTCGGCCGAAAACAGACGAAAGCCCACCCCATCCCCCGATCTACTCCACAACCCCATTAAAAACAACAATCCCATCCCCCTCCTTCTTAACCGTCAACCTATTCCCCTCCACCACAACCTCAACCAACTCAGAACACCCAGCCACCTCCCGCTTCCCATCAACACGCTCGACCTTGGCATCAAAACTAAAAACATAAGTAGACGCCGGGCAAGCATTCCCACCCTCCCCCGTGGAAACAACCACCACATACCGGCTCGGCCCAAACGTATAAGCCTTTTCAATCGCCACATACCCGGTGTACTCAGCCTCCTCGACAATTGCCTCCATGACATTCACCACCCCAGCGTGCGTTTGATAATTCAGCGCGGTCCCCGTCCCTTGGGTCTGGGTCGTGAAAGGCCCGGCACGCTCGGCGGTGACGGGCAAGGGTTCATAGGCAACGCCGGGCGGCGCTGGGGGCGCGATTTGAGTCGTGACGGTGGGTTTTGCAACGAGGCTTTGTTGGGGTTCAGGAAGATCGCATAGGCCGTTTTTGCAAATGAAATCCCCTTGGCAATCGATATCTTCCGAGCACTGGTTGGTTTCTTCGAAGGTGCTCTGGTTGGCTTTGGCATAGCCGACGACGGCCAGTGCAAGGAGGGTGCAGACGAACAGACGCTTCATCGGTGAAGTCCTTTTCTTGGATGGTGGTCAGATGATAACTGCAAACCTTCCGGGTTTGTCTCTGGTCACTTTCGATTTTGCAGTGTCGGGTGGTCCAACTTTGCTTTGAATACTAGCCTTGTAAACGTGCGCACAAGGAAGTCGAGAAAACCATGACTGACCGCGATCAACTCCATCGAAATGGGTACGCTCTGCTCCGTCAAGCGATCCCAACCGAATGGCTGGAAGACCTGCGTGCCGCGTTCGATGCTGGTGTTAGGCCGTCGGACCAATGGCCCGTGCCTCGTGGCATGGACTGGCGTCATTCGCTGTTGGACGATGATGCGAAGGTTCAGGCTGTGTGTCGTCTGCCCCAGGTGCTGGCGGTCGCGGGGGAGTTGATCGAGGAGCGGTTCTTTCTGTCGCAGGTGGAGGGGCGCGAGCCTCTTGCCGGTGGCGGCCATCAACCGCTGCACCGCGACTTGTCGGCCCAACGGCCAGGCGACATTGCCATGGCCCTGGCTTTTTTTGACGACTATGGCCCTGAGAACGGTGCGACACGCATCGTGCCTGGCAGCCATCGGCCCGAGCCGGGAGCGCCGCCATTCGATTTCACCAACGAATCACGCTCCGTACAGTTTTCAGGTTGCGCCGGTGACATCCTGGTGTTCGATGTGGACTTGGTGCATGCGGGCAGCCTGAACTCGGTGGGTTCGCACCGTCGTTCGATTTTGATCAGTTATTTTTCGGAGCAGTTGTACGCTTCACACTTGGAAACCGTGGGCCTGCGTAATGTTCGTATGGCCACGAGTGAGCGGTTCGAGCCTTTGGATTTTGGCTTCGGTCTACGCTCGCCTAGGTAAAGATGCAGTCATTTGCGCATGACACACCGCCAGAATTTCATCGGCCAGCGCCGAGTCGTCAGGACAGGCGCGCGATAGCATGATCGCGCCGACCGCGTGCGCCAGCAGGTCGATCATTTTCCCCCTCGCCTCACCCGGCCCGGTCGGGTATTTTTCGCCGAGTGTTTGCAACATGCGCTCGATGCCTTCAGCGAATGCCGCCTTCAAATCGTCCGACTGACGTGCCGCGTCACCGCACAACGCTGCCATGGTGCAACCCGTGGCGCGCCCGTCGCGATGGTCCCGTGACACATACACATCAATGAAGTCCTTCACGCTCAATGCGTCGACGCCGATCAGTGACTGCTCAAGACTCTTCGCCGAGGCTTCGGCCATCAGGTCAGCCTTCGAACCGAAATGTTTGTAGAAACCGCCATGGGTGAAGCCGGCGGCGGCCATCAGGTCGGCCACGCCGACCCCGTCAAAACCGCGCTCGCGAAATACGACTGAGGCTGTTTCGACGATGTGCTCCCGATTTGCCTGGGCCTGGGCTTTGGTCACGCGCATGTTTCGATACCTCGTTACCGCTGGAAATTCATCGACTGATCATACATTGATGTTGATCATAATCAAAACCGTTGACAGTTTAGATTTCGATCATCATCATAATTTCCAGCGATCAGACCAGTTACCAACGGACACGGAACAACCTCCCATGAGCGACCTGAATCTGTTTACCGCCTATACCTTGGCCCAGGCACTGGCTGATCGAGCCTGACTTTTTCTCATGCATCAATCCCAATCCATGTTTCTCACAAAGAGCTGACATCATGACTACTCGCCCTACCGTTCTCATCACTGGCGCGTCCACCGGCATTGGCGCGGTTTACGCTGAGCGTTTCGCCCAACGCGGACATGATCTGGTGTTGGTCGCCCGAGATCACTCTCGCCTGGAAACGCTCGCCGCGAAGTTGCGTGGCGAGCACAACGTCGCCGTTGAAGTGCTTCAGGCCGACCTGACTCAACTCACTGACCTGCACAGCGTCGAAGCGCGCCTGCGGGATGATGCGCGCATCGGCATCCTCGTCAACAATGCCGGCGCCGCACAGTCCGGCACCTTCATCGAGCAAAGCACCGACAGCGTTGCACAACTGGTAGCCCTCAACACCACCGCACTGGTGCGGCTCGCCAGCGCCATCGCGCCGCGCTTGGCCAAAGCAGGTGAAGGCGCGATCATCAACATCGGCTCGGTGGTGGGTCTGGCGCCTGAGTTCGGCATGACGGTCTACGGTGCGACCAAGGCGTTCGTGCTGTTCCTGTCCCAAGGCCTGAGCCTGGAACTGTCGCCTCAGGGTGTCTATGTGCAAGCCGTACTGCCCGCCGCCACCCGCACGGAAATTTGGGATCGCGCCGGGGTCGACATCAACACCTTGAGCGAAATCATGGAAGTGGATGATCTGGTCGATGCCGCCCTGGTGGGCTTCGACCGTCGCGAGCCGGTGACCATTCCTCCGCTGCATGAAGGCGAGCGCTGGGATGCCCTGCAAACCGCGCGTCAGGGTCTTTTGTCGCAGATCAGGCAGTCCGCTGTGGCGCAGCGCTATTTGACTCAAGACTGACCCATGTCGACAGGTCGGCCTCGCCCCACTCTCATTCCCCCGACAAGAGCAGCTGCAACATGAAGGCATTTTTTATCGACCGCTACGGCAAGCAGAACGGAATGATTGGCGAAGTGCCCGACCCTGTGGTCGGTGTGCATGACGTTCTGGTTCAGGTGCATGCAACCAGCGTGAACCCGTTGGACTCGAAGATCAGAACGGGGGAATTCAAACTGATCCTGCCCTATACGTTTCCATTGGTATTGGGCAATGACCTGGCCGGAGTGGTTGTTAGCACGGGTTCGGCGGTGAAGCGATTCAAGCCAGGCGACGAAGTCTATGCACGTCCTCCAGAGGCCCGGATCGGGACGTTTGCTGAACTGATCGCCGTGGACGAAAACGCGCTCGCGCTGAAACCCTCGAATCTCGACATGGCCGAAGCGGCTGCCATCCCCTTGGCGGCTTTGACGGCCTGGCAGGTGCTGGTTGAGACCGCCCAGCTGAAAAAAGGCCAGAAGGTGTTGATTCATGCTGGATCAGGCGGAGTCGGCACGTTTGCTATCCAGCTCGCCAAACACCTTGGCGCCTTCGTTGCGACCACCACCAGTACGGCGAATGTTCAATGGGTGAAAGCACTCGGGGCGGATGTGGTCATCGATTACAAACAGCAGGATTTTGCAAAGGAGTTGCGCGATTTCGACGTGGTGTTGAACAGCCTCGGCGCCGATGTACTGGAGAAATCGATCAAGGTGCTCAAACCTGGCGGACAGCTCATTTCCCTTTCAGGGCCGCCGACCGCGCAATTTGCTCAAGAGCAAGGCCTGTCCTGGGTGCTGGGGCAAGTCATGCGCCTGCTGAGCAGCGGTATTCGCAGAAAAGCCCGCAGACATGGGGTGAGCTATGCGTTTTTGTTCATGCGAGCCAACGGGATACAACTGCAGAAAATCACCTCGCTTATCGAGGCTGGGGTCATCAAACCGGTCATCGATCGCTCCTTCCCTTTTGCATCGACCGCAGAGGCGTTGCGCTACGTCGAGCAGGGCAGATCAAAAGGCAAAGTCACCATAACAATCAAATAAGCGCGCGACAAAAGATGTCAGTAGATGATGTGCATACCGCCAAGTACCCGACTGCGGCGCCTGAACCAGAGGAGCCGCCAGCGCACGACAAGCCCATAGACGAGCAGTTGCCACCGGAACCCGCACGGGTAGAAAAGCCGATCATCTTTTGGCGTGGTTTGATGCTTGAGCAGTAACGGCTTGACGCCGCAGGCAGGCGTTAGGCCAATCACGAGACCGAAGCCAAGAACATTTAGCCGTCTTCAGCCCCCCTGCCGCAGGACTTGCAGCATCTGTCCAACCACAAAGGTTTCGACCGCACCTTCACCAGCCCCCCTCTCAAAAGCGGCGCAACAAACCGATGCATCGCCGTCGCAGATTCGGTAAACGGCAATGACACTGCCAGGCCCGCAGCCTGTGTGTCCACAGAGGGAAAATCCTCCGTCAATCGAACCCTGCATCACACCCAGGCCATAGCCAGGCGTGATCCATGGGCGGCCGGGAATCGGGCCGCCCAATGCTCGTGCTGCCTGCATTTCCTGAAGCAAGTCCTTGGAGAAAAGAACGGCAGAGAGGAGTCGGTCCAGCAATAGCGCCGCTTGCGAAATCGGGCCGATCAGCAAGCCATGATAGACCCAGGCGGGGTCATAATTTGAAGCGATGCCAAGAGGGGTCGCTTGTAGGTCTGCTCGCGTTTTAGCGAAGCGAACGTTCGACAGGCCCAGAGGCGTTAGCGCGCGTTGACTCACTGCTTCATCGAGCGTCAGATCTGTCAGCCGTTCAATAAGCCGGCCGATGAGCAGGTAGCCCACATTCGAGTAGCGCCAAGTGGTGCCGGGGGTGTATCGAAGTCGAGTGCCGTCAAGTCGTTGCATCATTTCATCGGCCGCCCAGGCTGACTCACTGTTCGTAATGGCGGCGTGATACTCCGCAAGTTCGCCATAATCGGCGAGTCCTGCCTCATGCCGTAGCAGCTGGCGTAGCGTGAAAGGCTGATCAGCAAGGGGGTCGTCCAATCCAATCAGCCCATCACGCACCAACGATAGAGCCGTCGCAGCCAGGACAGTTTTCGTAAAACTCCACCAGGGGACCATCAGCTCTGATGGGGCAGGCGTTCGTGGTTGACCATTTGATATGAGCGAACTGAGCATTGGCTTCCCTGGAATGTTGGGCGGATCGACAAGATATTTCAGTGGCCAGCCCGGAAAGTGATCGCTCCGGACTGTTCCCCTAATGCCTACTCCACCGCCTCAGCCACGCCCTGATCCTCCCCCAGAAATCCGCCACTCTGGTGATGCCACAACCGCGCATAGGTGCCGTTTTTCCCGAGCAATTCGGTGTGGGTGCCTTGTTCGATGATGCGTCCATCATCCATGACGATCAGCCTGTCCATCGCCGCAATCGTGGACAATCGATGGGCGATGGCGATCACGGTCTTGCCCTGCATCATTTCATCGAGGCTTTCCTGGATGGCGACTTCGACCTCTGAATCCAGGGCGCTGGTGGCCTCGTCAAGCAGCAGGATCGGGGCATTTTTGAGCATTACCCGGGCAATGGCGACGCGTTGACGCTGGCCGCCCGAAAGCTTGATACCCCGCTCGCCCACCAGGGTGTCGTAGCCGCTGTGGCCTTGCTTGTCGCTCAGTTGGCTGATGAACCCATCGGCTTGGGCACTGGCCGCGGCGCTGCGGATTTGCTCGTCGGTGGCATCGGGGCGTCCATAGGCGATGTTGTCGCGAATGGAGCGGTGCAGCAGCGAAGTGTCCTGAGTCACCATACCGATGGCACTGCGCAGACTGTCCTGGGTGACGTGCGCGATGTTCTGCCCGTCGATGCGAATCTCACCCTTGTCCACGTCGTAAAAGCGCAGCAGCAGGTTGATCAGCGTGGATTTACCGGCACCGGAGCGGCCCACCAGCCCGATCTTTTCGCCCGGGCGAATGCTCAGGCTCAGGCCATCGAGCACCTGGCGTTCGCCGTTGTAATTGAAGCTCACATTGTCGAAAGTCACCGCGCCGCCCGTGGTGACCAGCTCCCTGGCGTCCGGGGCATCCTGCACCTTGGGGCCGCAGGCCAGGGTCGCCATGCCATCCTGCACGGTGCCGATGCTCTCGAACAGCGAGGTCATTTGCCACATGATCCAGTGCGACATGCCATTGATGCGCAACGCCATGGCAATAATCGCCGCCACCGCACCCGCGCCCACTTGACCTTGGTGCCATAGCCATAGGGCATAACCGCCTGCCCCCATGATCAACCCGACCACCAATGCCTGATTGACGATCTCGAACTGGCTGACCAGGCGCATCTGGCGAAAGCCGGTCTGCTTGAAATCCTCCATGGCAGCGCGCGCGAAGTGGGCTTCACGTTTGGAATGGGAGAACAGCTTTACCGTGGTGATGTTGGTGTAGGCGTCTGAGATACGCCCGGTCATTGATGACCGCGCATGGGCCTGCTCCTGCCCTACTTTCTCAAGGCGGGGTACGAAGTAGCGCATGGCAAGACCGAACAACGCCACCCAGACAATGAACGGCAGCATCAGCTTCAGATCAAAGCCGCCGGCCAACGCGATGATCGCAATGAAGTACACCCCGATCCCCGGAGCGATCTCGATAATGGTGAATAACACCTCGCGCACCGACAACGCCGTCTGCATCACCTTGGTGGTGACCCGGCCGGAGAACTCATCGGAGAAGAACGAAAGGCTTTGCCGCAGCATCAGCCGGTGAAAATCCCAGCGCAACCGCAACGGCAGGTTGATCGCCAATATCTGGTGCTGCACCATCGTGCGCATCGCTACCAGCCCAATGCTGGTCACCAGCACCACGCCGATGCCCCACAGCACGCGACTTTCCTGTCGGGCCGCATCGCCGCCTGCCTGCCAGATCGACAGCATGTCCACGACCTGTCCGAGAAAAGAAAACAGCCAGGCTTCGTAAATCGACACAGCGGCACTGAGCAGCGCGAGCGCGAGAATGTAACCGCGAGCGCCCCGCGTGCAGGCCCACAGGAACCGCGCCAGACCTTCAGGTGGCGGAGGTGCCTCGTCGGGCGGAAAAGGGTCGAGCCGTTGTTCAAATGCGTGAAGCATGGTGATCTCCAAAACCATCTGGTAAAGAGATTCTGGCATTTAAAGGTTGCTTTGAGGGGTTTGGGTGGAGGAAAGGTTGTTCACCCGGCACAACGAGGGTGCACGGGAGCAGACGTTTCATGCCTCACAAGGAAACCGAGAACGCCATGATCGACCGCAAACAACTGCATCAGGACGGCTATGCCCTGTCCGCCAAGCGATCCCGGCCGAGTGGCTGGATGGCCTGCGTGCCGTGTTCGATGCCGGGGTGAAACCGTCGGACCAGTGGCCAGTGCCGCGTGGCTTGGACTGGCGTTACTCGATGCTGGACGACGATGCGAAGGTTCAGGCGGTATGTCGCCTACCACTGGTGCTGGCAGTGGTGGGGGAGCTGATCGGGGAGCGGTTCTTTCTCTCGCAGGTGGAGGGCCGCGAGCCTCTGATCGGTGGTCACCAACAACTGCACCACAACTTGTCGGCCCAACGGCCAGGCGACATCGCCATCGCCCTTATTGCCCGACGGGCCGCTCATACCGCCGCTGAATCCGCTCCACCTCGCCAGAGCGCCGCAACTGCTCCAAAGCCTTGCTCCACGCGGCCACCACCTCATCGTCAGAGTCAAGGCTGAAGGCGATGTACAGCGATGACCGATAGAGTTCGATGGGGATTTTGCGCAGTGTGCCCGGTGCGATATTCAACTGGCGGCTGTAGTAAGCCACCCCGGCGTCGGTATCACCTACGATGATCTTGGTGCGCCCGGCGAGCAGCATGCGGTAGAGCAGCTTGCTCTCGGTTGCACTTTTGTCCAGGTTGTTGAAGCCCAGCGACTGCAGCATCTGCGGCACCAGGCCGGCATGTCGCGTGGTGATCTGCGGGGCGTGCAGCAGTTGTTCCAGGGAGTTCACCGGCGGCGTACTGGCCAACTGATAGGCATGAATGGACTCTTCCACGATCGGCCCGACCCACTTGTACAACGGCTCGCGCTCCGCCGTGCGAAACAGCGAGAACATGATGGTCTTGCTTCGGGTCCTCAGTACCTGGGTGGCGCGCATGCTGGGCTGCAGCAGCACCTCGAAGTCATCCCCGGTCAGTGCCATGATGGCTCGCACGATTTCAGTGGTCATGCCGGTGAGCTGGTTGTTCTCCTGATAGTTGTACGGGGCCCATTCTTCGGTGACCACCTGATACGGCTCGGCCCTGGCAACGCCAGTACCGAGCAGCAGACAGAGCAGCGCTGCGACAGGTGTCGATTGTTTCACGGGTTCTCCTGATGGGCAGCCTGGTGTTTATGGGGGACCTGATAAGCATAGCCTTAAACACGCACCAAACAGTTGGTGCGCCCCCTTCAGCGGAGATAAATCCCCTCGCCACGGGCTCACCCAAGCGCGTCACTGCGCCCAGCCATTAGCCACAACGATGCGTCGTATAACCGAGGCAGGCGTTCCCCCCGCACCGCCGTCGACTTATCTTTGCTCCAGCGATCAATGAGGTTCGCGCTGCCCAGGATTCCTGCCATGCACACCCAATCCATTCTCCATCGCACAACATTGCTAGCTGCCCTTTTTCTCACGGCAGCGATCTACCCCCTGACTTCCACCGCAACGCCAATAGAAGCCTCGCGATCACACAAACCCCAGCTGCCGGGCGTCTATCGATTCCAAGTGGGTGAGGTACAGGTCAGCGCACTGAGCGACGGTACGCTACCGCTTAATCTTCACCCGCTGCTGCGGGGCATCAGCACCGGGCAAATAGACGCGCTGTTGCAGAAAGGCTTCGTCCGTAACCCGGTGGAAACCTCGATCAACGCCTACGTGATCGACACCGGTTCTCATCTGGTACTGGTGGATACAGGCGCCGGCGAACTGTTCGGCAATGTAGCCGGCAAACTGCCCCAGAGCCTGGCCGCCGCTGGCTATCGGCCGGAGCAGATCAGCGACATTCTGATCACCCACATTCACACCGATCATTCCGGCGGGCTGACGCGGGATGGGCAGATGCTATTCCCCAACGCGACCATTCACGTGGGTCAGGCCGATGTGGATTTCTTCCTGGATCCGGCCAACCTGAGCAGCGGACTCGAACCCAAGCACCTGGAAGAAGCGCGCAAGACGATTGGCCCCTACCTTGAGGCGGGCAAGGTCAAGACGTTCACCGCAAAGACCACCCTCCTCCCCGGCATCACCGCCATCCCGACACCGGGCCACACGCCGGGCCATAGCTTCTACAGGGTCGAGAGTCAGGGTCAAAGCCTCGATTTCTGGGGGGATATCCTGCACGTCGGCCTGATCCAGTTCGCCCGGCCCGAGGTGACCATCAGTTTTGACGTCAATCAGGACAACGCACGAGCCCAGCGGCTGCGTCAGTTCGAAACCTCAGCCGATGAAATGCGCCTGTCTGCGGTCGCGCATTTGCCCTTCCCCGGTATCGGCCATATTCGACGCGAAGCCGGAAAGTATGAGTGGGTGCCGGCCCAGTATCGCAATCGCGACTGAAACGCTTGATCTTGTGGGAGCGAGCCTGCTCGCGATGGCGGTGGCATATTCAACATCTTTGCTGACTGATACACCGATTTCGCGAGCAGGCTCGCTCCCACAGGGGATCTGCGGTGAATGAAGATTCTGCGGCTGGCGGCGATCAAGGGTGGGAGCGAGCCTGCTCGCGATGGCGGCGGCACATGCAACATCTTTGCTGACTGACACTCCGCTTTCGCGAGCAGGCTCGCTCCCACAGGGGATCTGCGGTGAATGAAGATTCTGCGGCTGGCGGTGATCAAGGGTGGGAGCGAGCCTGCTCGCGATGGCGGCGGCACATTCCCCATCGGCGCTGACTGACACTCCGCTTTCGCGAGCAAGCTCGCTCCCACAGGGGATCTGCGGTGAATGAAGATTCTGCGGCTGGCGCCGATCAAGGGTGGGAGCGAGCCTGCTCGCGATGGCGGCGGCACATTCAACATCTTTGCTGACTGACACACCGCTTTCGCGAGCAAGCTCGCTCCCACAGGGGATTTGCGGTGAATGAAGATTCTGCGGCTGGCGCCGATCAAGGGTGGGAGCGAGCCTGCTCGCGATGGCGGCGGCACATTCAACATCTTTGCTGACTGATACACCGATTTCGCGAGCAGGCCAGCTCCCACCTGCGCAACGCTATACAAACCGGCACCTTGTTTGATTTCATGCCCGCACAGCAGCCTGTCTGATGGCGCTGATCGGGAGATGAAGATGAACTACACAGATTTCGACGGAGCGTTGCTGCTGGCACTCAAGGCGCTGCTGCAAGAGCGCAATGTCACACGTGCCGCTGCCCAGTTGGGCATCAGCCAACCGGCTCTGTCGGCACGGCTGGCGCGTCTGCGGGATATCCTGGCGGATCCGTTGTTCGTCCCGGCGGCGAACGGTCGTGGCGTGGTCCCCACACCCCGGGCGCAGGCACTGGAGCAAGAGTTGCTGCAAGTGCTCGAAGGGCTCAAACGCCTGGTCAGTCAACCGGAACGTTTCGATCCGGCCACCACGACCCGCACCTTCGTCATCGCCTTGTTCGAAACGCCGGCGGCCGTTCTGGCGCCGGATCTCTGCGCCCGTCTGAAGCATGAGGCAAAGCATGCAAAGCTGGCGTACATCCATCCCCCACGCGACGTGTTCGAGCGTCTTGAGCAAGGCCAGATCGATCTTCTGATCACCGTGCCAGGCGCGCTTCGCGACGACCTCATGCAGCGACCTCTTTGGGAGGATGGCTTCCTGACCGCCCAGCGCAAGGGCCATCCTCGCGGCACGGGACCACTTGATCTCGAGACGTTTTGCGCCCTTGATCATGTGCTCGTGTCCTCGGAAGGCGGGCGTTTTGCCGGGGTGGTCGACGAGGCACTGGTGGAGATCAACCAGGTTCGCAACGTCGCCTTCTCCATTCAGAATTATGCACTGGCGCCGCTGCTCGTTGCGTCCACTGATACCCTGTGCACACTGCCCTCGCGCTTCCTCTGCCAGTACCGCGACCGGTTGGACCTGTTCGAACCACCCCTCGAGCTGTCTGCGCTGCGCCTGGTGCTGGCCTGGCACCCGCGCAATAACAAGGATGCCGGCCATCAATGGCTGCGCCGCCAGGTCTATCTCAGCGCGGAACTGGAGCCCGCTTGAGTGCTCCAGCGTAGGGGGTCCATCCAAGCGCGCCGCAACCATCGGTTATGCGTATAGCAGCTATCGATAGCGCAGCGGTTCTCGGTAGCAGCCTCTCTCTCTAATCTGCCCACCAACGCGATCGACGGCGGTCGCGACAGGTCAAACCGACCCCTATGGAGAGAGACGATGAACACACTCAACCGCACCATGGCCATCGCGACACTGGCACTGGCAACCCTCAGCGCCGAAGCTGCCTCCCCCGCCCAGACCGCTGCGAGCATGTCCGCCGTCGGCAGCGTGATTCAGTCCGCCAGCTACATCACCACCCGGGATGGCGTGCAGCTGTACTACAAGGATTGGGGTCCACGGGATGGCCAGGTAGTCACCTTCAGTCACGGCTGGCCGCTGAACGCCGACAGCTGGGAAGCGCAGATGATGTTCCTCGCCTCGAAGGGTTATCGCGTCGTTGCCCACGACCGTCGCGGTCATGGCCGCTCCAGCCAGCCGTGGGAAGGCAACGATATGGATCACTACGCCGACGATCTGGCGGCGGTGATTGAAGCGTTGGACTTGAAGGATGTCACCCTGGTGGGTTTCTCGACCGGTGGCGGCGAAGTGGCTCGCTATATCGGTCGCCATGGTACGGGCCGAGTGAAGAAGGCCGTGCTGGTTTCCGCCGTCCCACCGCTGATGCTCAAGACCCAAACCAACCCCGGCGGTCTGCCCATCGAGGTGTTCGACGGGCTGCGCAAGGCGTCCCTGGAGAACCGCTCACAGCTTTACCTGGACATCGCTTCCGGTCCTTTCTTCGGTTTCAACCGCGAGGGTGCCAAGCCATCCCAAGGGCTGATCCAGTCGTTCTGGGTGCAGGGCATGCAGGCGGGCAGCAAGAACACCTATGAATCGATCGCGGCGTTCTCGGCGACCGATTTTCGCGACGACCTGAAGAAGTTCGATGTGCCGACGCTGGTCGTTCATGGAGACGATGATCAGATTGTTCCCATTGATGCTTCCGGTCGGGCCTCGGCGGCGCTGATCAAGGGTGCACGTCTGATCGTCTACCCCGGCGCGCCCCATGGCCTGACCGATACACACAAGGACCGGCTGAACCAGGATCTGCTGACGTTTCTTCAGGAATAAAACAATGACATGCACTGCATGACCTGTGTGGGAGCGAGCCTGCTCGCGATAGCGTCGGAACATTCACGACCCCGGCCAGGCGACCTAGCGCCATCGCGAGCAGGCTCGCTCCCACCTTTGTCCAGGGGCGCCCAGATTCTGCGCCCACCTTGCAGAGCCCTTCTCAGGAAGGGCTTTTGCGTTCTACGCCTCTCACGTCAAACGGCTTGTGGTCGGCACGCTTATCAATTCATGTGAACCTAGCCGTCCTGCAACCCTCGGATATTCAAGACGTACCAAGGGTGATCCACATGACAATCGAAGACACTTTATTACGTCAACGCAAGGTACTTGCCGAGTTCGGCGAGCTGGCCCTGGTTTCAGACGATTTTGAACACATCCTCGACGAGGCGTGTCGTCTGGTCGGTGAAGCACTGGAAACCCATTTGGCGAAGTTCATGTCGCTGGAAGACGACGGGCTCACTTTCCTCGTGCGCAACGGTGTGGGCTGGTTGCCGGGGGTCGTCGGCGAAGTCCGGGTTCAGGCACTGGAAGGCACACCGGAACGGTATTCCCTGGACTCCGGCGGCGCCGTCATTTCCACGGACATTGCGACAGAAACACGCTTTCACTATCACGACTTCCAAACGCGCAACGGCGTCCAGGCGTTCGTCAATGTGCTGGTATACGGCGCCACCGAGACGCGGCCCTTCGGCATCTTCGAAGTCGACAGCCGCAGCCCCCGGCAGTTTAGCGAGAGCGACATCGACTTTCTGCGCGTCTACAGCAACCTGCTGGGTGCGGCGTTGAAACGCGCCAAAACCATGCAGGCCATGCGCCTGACTGAAGAAAAATTGCGTGAAAGCGAAAGACACTATCGAATCGCCGCGCAGCTTAATCCACTCTGGCCCTGGACGGCCGACAGCCATGGCGCGGTGACATCACTGGATCAACGCTGGTATGAATACACCGCACGGTCGCCTGAGCAGACACTCGGGCGCCAGTGGCTGAACGCAACGCACCCCGATGACCGCATATCATTTGCCCGGTTGTGGAATCAGTCGCTGGCGAGTTTGCAACCCTTCGACGCACAGATCCAGTTGCGAAAATCCACGGGGGAATATCGATGGTTCAGAATCCGCGCGTTTTGTAGCCTGGATCCCGAGGGACGATGCGAGCGCTGGTATGGCACCGTCGAAGACATCAACGAGCGGGTGCAACTGGAGGCGGCGCTCAGGGACTGGAACGACCTGCTCGAAGACCGGATTGCAACCCGTACCCAGCAGCTTGAAGCCGAACAACAGGAGCGTGCGCTGGCCGAGTCGAAACTGCGGCAAAGTCAGAAGATGGAAGCGGTAGGCCAACTGACGGGGGGTATTGCCCACGACTTCAACAACCTGCTGGCTGGCATCAGTGGCAGCCTTGAGCTGATGCAACGGCACATCGACCGTCAACGCTACGACGAACTGTCTCGCTACAACTCCGTCGCCCTGACCTCAGCGACACGCGCCGCCGCACTGACCCAGCGCCTGCTGGCATTTTCCAGGCAGCAGTCGCTAGAACCGGAAGTTCTCGAACCGCGCAAAGTGGTGGCCGGCCTGGAAGAAATGATCCGACGCTCCGTGGGCCCGAGCATTCATGTCGAATGCGCTTTCAGGGGGCATGATCCGATCAAATGCGACCCCAATGGACTGGAGAACGCTCTGCTCAATCTGGCCATCAATGCCCGGGATGCGATGCCCGGTGGCGGAACCTTGAAACTTGACGTGCAACTCTGCGTTATCGACGCGACATCTTCCAGCGAAAAAATGATGCCGCCGGGCCCATATGTGGCGATCTCGGTCACCGACTCGGGCACGGGGATCAGCGCCGACATCCTGTCTCGGGTATTCGATCCGTTCTTCACCACCAAGCGCATTGGCGAAGGATCCGGCCTGGGCCTGTCGATGATCTACGGGTTTGCCCAGCAATCCGGAGGGCAGGTGAAGATTCAGAGCAGCGTCGGCGTGGGCACGACCGTGACAATGTATTTTCCGGTTGTCAGCCAGTCCCCCATCAGGGTGAAAAGCGCGCATCTGGATGACACCGCACCCTTGCAGCCCGGCGCCAACGAAACCATTCTGGTGGTGGATGACGAAGCGGCGATTCGCCAGTTGGTCTCGGAATTCCTGACTGAAACCGGCTATCACGTCATCGATGCGCTGGACAGCGTCTCTGCCCTCAAGCAGGCCGATAAGACCGAGCATATCGATTTATTGCTGACAGATATCGGCCTGCCGGGAACCATGAATGGCATCAGCCTGGCGAATGAAATGAAGGCCAGATATCCCTCGCTGAAAGTGTTGTTCATCACCGGATTTGCCGAGGGGAAAAATCTGGTTTCGGTCGACACCACGACCCACGTACTGGCCAAACCTTTCAGCTTGACTGACCTGGGCCGACGGGTGAGTGCGTTGATTCACGCCAGTGAGGACAGCGCTGGATGACGGGGCCCCTTTTCCTTTGAATCAGTGCCGCAACAGTTTGCGCAACGGAATCTCGTCCTTGCGCACAGGCGACTTGATGACGATGTAGCTGAAGTATTTGGAGATGCCGATGTTCTTGTCCAGCAGGCTTTCCATCACATCCTGGTAATCCTGGATGCTGCGGGTCATGAAGCGCACCAGGTAATCGTAGCCACCGCTGATCAGGTGACATTCGAGCACTTCATCCACCAGGCGGATGTTGGACTCGAATTTGGCGAAGTCCTCGCGCTTATGGTCGCTCAAGGTGATTTCGGTGAAGACCGTCACCGAGTCGGTAATCTTGGCCAGGTTCAAATGGGCCTTGTAGCTGGAGATATACCCCAACGACTCGAGCCGTTTGACCCGTTGCAGGCATGGGCTGGCGGACAAGCCAACGGCATCGGCCAGGCTGACGTTGGTCATGCGACCGTCTTTTTGAAGCTCTACCAGAATGCTGATGTCGATCCGGTCCAGTTTCGCTACACCTTCCATCACCTACCTCTGTCTGCCATTTGTAAGACAATCTTCTAACAAAATCAGCACCGTAAAGACAGCTGATGCTGAGCCACCAGATCGGCCATGCTGTTGATGCAATACTGGCCCGCGCACGGCTTGGGCGGGTTGTCGGGGTTGCGACAGATCAGGCAAACCGCCCCAACCTTGGCGGGACGGGCGCCAGGTCGGGTCACTTGAAGAATAGCCTGCGCATCGAGGTCGTTGGCCTTGAGCCAAACGGTATCGTGCAAAGGGTCACTGGCCAGTGAAATAAAATCCTCCGGCTCGATGCCCAGGCGCTCGCACAACGCACCCCGGTCTTCTGCATCGCGGTCGCCCAATACGAGCAGGCGATAGAACTTGCGCAGATAGAGCATCGCCCCCGGCGCATCCTCGAACAACGTCCAGGCGGCGGCCGAGCGGGCGAAGCTCATGCCCTCCTCCCAACTGACCTTGAGTTTCCAGCGCTCGGCCAACTGACGGTGGGCGAAACACAGCAAACCGCTGAAGCCCAACTCGCCGAAGCGCGGATACAGCGCTTGCAGTACCTCATCGAACTCGGCCAGCACCTGGTTTTTTTCCGGCGATTCGCCGTGGTTTTCCAACAGTGGCTGCAGCGCCGTCCAGATGGCGGAGTCCCGATCCACCAGGACCTCATCGCAGTCGATCAACAATGCCCGATACTCAGTCAACCTCATGGGTAAAGCCTCCGCTGATGTCCCACCGATCCACGCTCCTTTGATTTGCATTGGCGCTTGCCCTGGCAAACGCCATGAACACCAGGCCTTCAGCCCATGACCCGTGCCAGCGCAGCGTCGAGAATCTGCAAGGCCTCATCGACCTGCGCCTCGCTGGTCACCAGAGGGGCAAGGAAGCGCAATACGTTGCGGTACACTCCGCACTTGATAACCAGCAATCCACCGGCCCGGGCTTCGTCGATCAAGCGCTGGTTGAGGTCGGCATCCGGGGTGCGCGCCAGGTCATCCTTGATCAGTTCGATCGCCAGCATGAAGCCGCTGCCACGCACGTCGCCAATGCGCGGGTAGCGGGTTTGCAGACGTAACAGCCCCTGACGCAGACGCTCGCCCAGGGCTTCGCCACGGGCCAACAGGTGTTCCTGCTCGTAAGCGTCAATCACCGCCAGCGCCGCCGCGCACGACAGCGCGTTACCGCCATAGGTACCGCCCAGTCCACCAGGCAGTGGCGCATCCATGATTTCGGCCTTGCCGACCACACCCGACAGCGGCAAGCCGCCGGCGAGGCTTTTGGCGACGGTGACCAGGTCTGGCTGGATGCCGGCATGCTGGAAGCCGAACCATTTACCGGTGCGACCAAACCCGGTCTGGATCTCATCAAGAATCAGCACAATGCCGTGTTTTTCCGTCAGCGCGCGCAGGCTTTGGAGGAACTCGACGGGCGCCGAGAGGAAACCGCCGTCGCCTTGCACCGGCTCGATGATGATTGCTGCGACCCGCTCAGGTGCCACTTGAGTCGCCAACAGTTCGTCCAGCGCCTGGAGCGCCATTTCGCTGGTGACACCCCGATAGGCATTCGGATAGGGCGTATGAAAGACCTCCGGCGCGAACGGCCCGAAATTCTGTTTATAAGGCTGGCTCATGCCGGTGAGCGTGGTACCCAGCAACGTCCGGCCATGGAAGCCGCCGCGAAAGGCGATCACCGCCGAGCGCTGAGTGTAGGCTCGGGCGATCTTCACCGCGTTTTCTACGGCTTCGGCGCCTGAGGTAAAGAACGCCGCCTTATAGGCTTGCTCACCCCCGATCATTTCGCACAGGCGCTTGGCCAAGTCCAGATAAGGCTGGTAGGCCACGACCTGGAAACAGGCATGGGTGACTTTTTGCAGTTGGGCTTGCACCGCCGCGACCACCTTGGGGTGATTGTGGCCGATGTTCAGCACACCGATGCCGCCGACGAAGTCCAGGTAGCGCTTGCCGTCCACGTCCCACAACTCCGTGCCCTGGGCCCGGTCGATCACCAGCGGATGGGCAGTGACCAGTCCACGTGGCACGAACTGATCACGCTGACGGAGCAGACTTGGGGTTTCTTCGACTTTACTGTTCATGGCATTTCCCATCGTGAGCCTCGCAACCAGGAAGCGGCTGCGGTGTGTTCACAGGTTAAGCGTTCGACACGATTGTCTAAGCCGAACTTGGTCGTTGAGAAATTCGGATCGACTGTTTACACCCCGACAAACAGCAGAATCCTCCAAGGGCGCCTCGCACCATGGAATCTACCGGCAGAGGTGCCTTGCAACGCAGCCTCGTGCTGCTGCACAGGCCCTTTCGACAGATCCTGCTCTGACATTGAGGCATGCTTGATACTTCCCTTTTACATGCGAGAAATGCCCCATGGCCCTGCTGTATAAAGCTGACCCGGTCCGCGGCGAACAATGGCAGCGTCTGTTCGCCAAACATGCCCCGGATATCCAATGGCGTGCCTGGCCGGACATCGGCGATCCTCGGGATATTCGTTACCTGGCGGCCTGGCAGGCACCGGACGATATCGAAACCGTGTTGCCCAACCTTAAAGTGCTGTTCGCCTTGTCGGCGGGGGTCGATCAACTGGATCTGGGGCGCTTGCCGGCGACGCTGCCGGTGGTGCGATTGCTCGACCCCGGCATCAGTCAGGGCATGTGCGAATACGCCAGTTTCGCCGTACTCAGCTTGCACCGCGACATGGTGCGCTATCGCCAGCAACAGACCGAGCGGTGCTGGCAAGCACACCGGTTGGTGCCTGCGCAGCAGCGCCGGGTCGGGGTCATGGGCCTGGGGTTGCAGGCCCGTCACATACTCAACACCTTGAAGCCCTTTGGTTTCGCCTTGTCGGGCTGGGCGCGCAGTGAACATCACATTGATGGAGTGGAGTGCTTTGCCGGAACCGGGCAACTGCCGGCCTTCCTCAGCCAATGCGATATTGTGCTGTGTGTCTTGCCGCTGACCGAACAAACCAAGGGAATTCTCAACCGTCAGTTGTTCCAACACCTGCCCAGGGGCGCGGCCCTGGTCAACATGGGCCGCGGAGGGCATCTGGTAGAAGCGCATTTGCTTGAAGCGCTTGCCAGCGGCCAGCTGAGCGCGGCGGTGCTCGACGTACTGGAACAGGAACCGGCCGCGCCGGATCATCCGTTCTGGAACCATCGGCAAATAATATTGACGCCCCATATCGCAGCGATGACTCAACCCGAGAGTGCGTTTGGCGTGTTATTGGACAATATTCGCCGCCACCAACGGGGCGAAACGATGCTTGGCCTGGTGGACCGTGAGCGCAGCTACTGAACCGTGCGTGACGAGGTGCATCGAGCAAAAAACCATCCGGTATTTACTGCTGGCCCGGCCGCTGATTTGAGCAAGAAATGTGGCCGCAAGAGGCGTTGCAGAAGGAACCTGCCGAATCGTTTTGCGACCCTTGTCAGGCCTGCTTGCAGGTGAGATACAAGCATCACCCGCGGATAAATCCGACCGTTTACACCCTCTCTCAATGGTGATCTGCCATGTCCACTTCGAAACGCCCTGACTACGTCTATCGTGCCATGACCGCCACCGATGTCCCCTCGGCACACGCCTTATCCGTGCAGTTGAAATGGCCTCATCGTCTGGAGGACTGGGCGATGCTGCAGCGCGTCGCCCAAGGTTTTGTCGTTGAGGATCAGGGCCGCTTGATCGGCACTGCATTCACCTGTGCCCAGGGAGACTACGCCACCATCGGCCTGGTGATCGTCGATGACGAATACCAGGGCCAGGGGATCGGTCGCAAACTGATGGAACTGGCCATTGAAGCGTGCGGCTCGCGTACTGCCATCCTCAATGCGACGCTGGCCGGTGCCCCGCTGTATGCCAGCCAGGGATTCGTTGACTTTGGGCATATCCAGCAACATCAGGGCCTGGCTTTACCGCCTGTACCGCAGGGGTTGGCCGACGACGAACGCTGCCGCGCGCTGACCGAAGCCGATCACGCTCAAATGATCAGACTGGCCAATGCGGGAAGTGGCCTGGACCGTCAGGCCGTGCTCACCGATCTGTTCGATGTCGTTGAGCATGCAGTGGGTATTGAGCGGGACGGCCAGTTGTGCGCTTTCGCCCTGCTGCGCCCCTTCGGTCGTGGCCGTTGCATCGGTCCGGTCATCGCGCAGAACCCTGAACAGGCCCGGCATCTGATCGCCGTGTTGCTGGCACGGGTGCCGGATGCATTCGTTCGGATCGACATTCCTTCCGACACGGGGCTGGGCCCCTGGCTCGAAGAAGCGGGCCTCAAGCAGGTCGACACCGTCGCCCAGATGGCTCGTGGCACGCCCCCGCAAGCGACCGGCTCAGTGCGGCAGTTCGTGCTGGTGACCCAGGCCGTTGGCTGACAAATCCCATCGCTTATCCAGGTCTTTTTTGGAGAATCATGTTCATGCCCGAACCCACTGCAGTGCTGTTGGCGCATGCCGACGGCAGCCCCGCCTCAACCTCGTTCACCCCAGGCTCATTGGGGGCCAATGATCCGTTCGACAGGCTCATCGCTTATGCCGGGGCGGATGGCATCGCCGCTGGTGTCGTCCGGGCCAGCGGTCGGTTCAGTAGCGACCAGTATCCCTTCAGCGAAATGATCGTGGTGCATGCCGGAGGCGTTGAACTGCGCAGCCAGGCACAAACGCTGCGCCTCAGCGCCGGTGAAAGTGCGGTGATCGCCCGTGGTACGGCGGTTGAGATCGACGCGCAACCCGAGTCTTTCTGGGCCTTCTGTGCCGATACCCAGCGCGTGAATGCCAGCGAGCCCGGGCTGACAGCACTCCCGACGCACACGATGCTCTCGCCTTCGGCGGCCCCCGACGACGCAATACTGCTCAGCCCACCCCCGCAATGTCGCTCGCACAATCTGTTTGTCGAAAAAGCGACCAACCTGCGCATTGGGATCTGGGACTCAACGCCGTACACCCGCCGGACCAGGCCTCACAAGCTGCATGAACTGATGCACCTGATCGAAGGCAGCGTCACCCTGCAGACAGCCGACGGAAACGACCTGACGGTCAACGCCGGCGATACCGTATTCGTCCCCCTGGATGCACCCTGCGCCTGGGACAGCAGCGTTTATGTACGCAAGGTCTACGTCGTCAAATAGCACCGCTAATCGCGAGCAGGCTCGCTCCCACAGGGGATCTGCGGTGGATGTGAATCTTGCGGTCACCCCAAAAAAACTGTGGGAGCGAGCCTGCTCGCGATGGCGACGGCACGGTCAAAATCCCCGGTGGCTGACACCCCGCTATCGCGAGCAAGCCCGCTCCAACAGGGGATCTGCGGTGGATGTGAATCTTGCGGTCACCCCAAAAAAACTGTGGGAGCGAGCCTGCTCGCGATGGCGACGGCACTGTCAAAATCCCCGCTGGCTGACACTCCGCTATCGCGAGCAAGCTCGCTCCCACAGGGAATCTGCGGTGGATATGAATCTTGCAGCCACCCCAAAAACAGTGGGAGCGAGCCTGCTCGCGATGGCGACGGCACTGTCAAAATCCCCGGTGACTGACCCTCCGCTATCGCGAGCAAGCTCGCTCCCACAGGGGATCTGCGGTGGATGTGAATCGTGCAGCCACCCCGAAAAAACTGTGGGAGCGAGCCTGCTCGCGATGGCGACGGCACTGTCAAAATCCCCGGTGACTGACCCTCCGCTATCGCGAGCAAGCTCGCTCCCACAGGGGATTTTGAGTTTTGCGATCGAACTCCAAAAAAAGCCCGCAGTGTGAGCGGGCAAAAAGGTGTCACAGGTTAGTAAAGCGTCAAAGCGCCGCAACGATGGCCCTGCCGACATCCTGGGTCGAGCCCTGTCCGCCCAGGTCGGGGGTGATCGGCCCTTGGGCAATCACTTGTTCAATGGCCTTGAGAATCCCGTCATGGGCGGCGCGATAACGTTCATCACCATTGCCCAGGAAATCGAGCATCAACGCCCCTGACCAGATCATCGCAATCGGGTTGGCGATGTTCTGTCCATAAATATCCGGCGCCGAGCCATGCACCGGTTCGAACAACGACGGGAAGCGTCGCTGCGGATCGAGGTTGGCCGACGGCGCGATGCCGATGGTGCCGGCGCAGGCCGGGCCGAGGTCGGAGAGGATGTCGCCGAACAGGTTTGACGCCACCACCACATCAAAACGGTCCGGCTGCAGAACGAAACGCGCACACAGGATATCGATGTGCTGTTTGTCCCATTGCACATCCGGATACTGCTCGGCCATCAACGCCGTGCGCTCGTCCCAATACGGCATGCTGATGGAGATCCCGTTGGACTTGGTCGCCGCGGTCAAGCGCTTGCGCGGTCGGGTCTGGGCCAGATCGAAGGCGAACTTGAGAATCCGATCGACGCCGCGCCGGGTGAACACCGACTCCTGGAGCACGAACTCATGCTCGGTGCCTTCAAACATCTTGCCGCCCACGGAGGAGTATTCGCCTTCGGTGTTCTCACGGATCACCACGAAATCGATATCCCCCGCTTCTCGCCCGGCCAAGGGGCACGGCACGCCCGGGAACAGTCGCACCGGGCGAATGTTCACGTACTGGTCGAAGTCGCGGCGGAACTTGAGCAGCGAGCCCCACAGGGAAATGTGATCCGGCACTTTGTCCGGCCAGCCCACGGCGCCGAAGTAGATCGCATCGAAGCCCTTGAGTTGCTCGAACCAGTCAGCGGGCATCATCTGCCCGTGTTCCAGGTAGTAGTCGCAGTGGGCCCAATCGAGCACTTCGATGCTCAACGACAACTGCCATTTTTTCGCGGCCTGCTCCAGTACCCGAAGCCCTTCAGGCAGGACTTCCTTGCCGATGCCATCGCCGGCGATGGCAGCGATTCGAAATGGTTTGCTCATCAATCGTGGCTCCCTGGTAGGTGTGCAAACAATGGACACATCACAGCCCACCGATGTGGAAGGCCTTGATTTCAAGGTATTCATCCAGGCCGTATTTGCTGCCCTCACGGCCCAGGCCCGACTGTTTGACACCACCGAAGGGCGCGACTTCCATGGAAATGAGTCCTGTGTTAAGACCGATCATGCCGAACTCCAGTCCCTCGCCGAACCGCCATGAGCGGCGCAGATCCTGGGTAAAGAAATAAGCCCCCAAGCCATACGGTGTGGCGTTAGCCAGCGCCAGCGCCTCTTCCTCGGTGGAAAAACGCATCAGCGGCGCAACCGGGCCAAACGTTTCCTCACTGGCCAGCAACATGCCAGCGTGGGCCTCGCCAAGCACCGTGGGCTGGACGAACTGGCTGTCACCCTCGGGAATGCCGCCACAGAGCAGACGCGCGCCCTGACTCAACGCATCATCGATATGCCGAGCGACTTTGCTCACCGCCGCCATGTTGATCAGCGGACCGATCATCACGTCGGCCTCCAGGCCATTGCCGACCTTGAGCTTGCCCACTTCTTGCACCAGGCGCTCGGCGAAGCGCTGGTAAATACCGTCCTGCACCAGGATGCGGTTGGCGCAGACGCAGGTCTGGCCAGCGTTGCGAAACTTGCTGAGCATGATCCCGGCCACGGCCTGCTCCAGGTCCGCGTCGTCAAACACAATGAACGGCGCGTTGCCGCCCAGCTCCAGGCTCAGGCGCTTGATGTGTTCGGCGCTCTGGCGCATCAGCAGGCGACCGACCGCCGTGGACCCGGTGAAGGAAATCTTGCGCACCGTCGGGTTGCCGGTCAGTTCTTCGCCGATGCCCGCCGGCATGCCGGTCACCACGTTGAACACTCCCGCCGGAATCCCGACCCGCTCGGCCAGCACCGCCAGGGCCAGGGCCGACAAAGGTGTCAGGTCCGACGGTTTGACGATCACCGGGCACCCCGCCGCCAAGGCTGGCGCGCATTTGCGGGTGATCATCGCGTTGGGGAAATTCCACGGAGTGATCGCCGCGCAGACACCCACTGGCTGCTTGAGGGTGAGCAGACGACGGTCGCCGCTGGGGGCCGGGATGGTTTCGCCATAAACCCGGCGAGCCTCTTCGGCAAACCATTTGGCGAAGCCGGCGCCGTAGCGGATTTCGCCTTTGGCTTCGTTCAGCGGCTTGCCCTGTTCAAACGTCATGATCAGCGCCAGATCGTCCAGGTTGTCGATCATGGCCTGATACCAACGCTCCAGCAGCACCGCGCGCTCCGCCGCCGGGCGCGCACGCCAGGCCGGCCAGGCACGCTCGGCGGCGTCGATGGCACGCCGGGTTTCCACTCCCTGCATGGCCGGCACCCGAGCGAGCACTTTGCCCGTGGCCGGGTTGATGACGTCGAGCGTGGCGGCGTCATCGGCACCGATCCACTGCCCGTCGACGTAGGCGAATTCTGCTAAAAGGCTGGGGTCTTTCAATTGATTCTTGAGCATGATCGCGTCCTGTTCCGAGGTATTTCCAGTCTAGGGAGATGCCGCGGATGAGGATGCTGAAAGCGGGTTTTGGGCAGTGTTGGATGCTGAAGTTTCGAGGTGGGACGGCAGGCTCTACCGAAGCCCCAGGCTAAACACCGAAACCTGTGGGAGCAAAGCTTGCTCGCGATTGCGGTGGATCAGACACTGATCAAGACCATGTCATCGTTCATCGCGAGCAAGCTGTGCTCCCACACGAGTACTCCCACATTTTGTTCTGTGTATGGCTTAGATTTTCAAGGAGCCCAGCAACCCTTCCAGAAACCGCTCCCCCGCTTCCATCTGGCTGATTTCAATGAACTCGTCGGGCTTGTGCGCCTGCTCGATGGAGCCCGGGCCGCAGACCACCACCGGCACATCCAGGCGCTGCTTGAACAGCCCTCCCTCGGTGCCGAAGGAAACCTTGGCGGTGCCGGTGTCCGCTGCGGCGAAGTTCTTCAGAAAGCGCACCGCCTCAACGCTCGGATGAGTATCCAGCCCCGGATAGACGTTCAGGGTTTCGATCTCGATGTCCGCCACGCTGGAGAGTTTCCTGGCCTCGCGCACGATCACTTCGGCGTGCTCGCGCAGTTGCTCGAGGAACTGATCCAGATCGTCGGCCGGCAGGTTGCGCACTTCGAAATCCAGGGTGCACAGGTTTGGCACGATGTTCAGCGCCTTGCCACCGACAATCTGCCCGACGTGCACGGTGCTGTAGGGCACGTCGTAATCGGCGTCCCGGGCGCCCTGCTCTTGCAGCTGCTGCTGGCTCTGGCGCAACGCGGCGATGAAATCGCAGGCCACATGAATCGCATTGACCGAACGCGGCGCCAGGGACGAGTGCGCCTCCAGGCCACGGCAGTAAGTGCGATAAGAGCCTTTGCCCTTGTGCCCGAGCACGAACTGCATGTTGGTCGGCTCGCCGATCACGCACAAAAACGGCCGCACCGGTGCCAGGTGCAGCACGTCAAGCAAGCGGCGTACACCCACGCAACCGATTTCCTCGTCATGGGAGAGCGCCAGTTGCAGCGGTCGGTTCAGGGGATGGTCGGCGGCATCGAGCATGGCATCGATGGCCAAGGCGATGAACCCTTTCATGTCGCAACTGCCACGACCGTACACCCGCCCGTCCCGCACCGTCGCCTGGAACGCCGGAACGGTCCAGGCCTGCCCCGCCGCTGGCACCACGTCGGTATGTCCGGACAGCAGAATCCCCGGCAACTCCCGTGGGCCGATGCTGGCGAAGAGGTTGGCCTTCTTGCCGCTTTCATCCTTGACGATCAGCGACTCGATGCCCTTGCTCAGCAGCAGCTCGCGCACGTACTCGATCAGGGCCATGTTCGACTCTGAAGAGACCGTTTCAAACGCCAGCAGGCGTTCGAAAATAGCTAGCACGCGAGGTTTCATGAGGCTTTGCTCCGTTGCTCGGCAGTGGGGGCGAATCGGCGAATGGAGAACGGTTCGATCGAGGTGCTGGTACTGCCGGTGCTGATCAGCTCGGCCATGACGTCGCCAACCCCTGGCCCGAGCTGAAAGCCGTGGCCGCAGAAACCGAACGCATAATACAAGCCGTCCACGTTGCCGCTGGGGCCCATCACCGGCAGGGAATCGGGCAGATAACCTTCGATGCCGCTCCACACGCGAATGATGTTCAGGTTGCCGACGCCTGGGAGCAAGCGACGCATCTGGTCAAGCTGGTTGAGAATGCTGCGCGGCTCGACATAGGCCCGGCGGTTGAGCATGTCCGGCTTGCTGCGATAGCCGCCACCGATGACGATGTTGCCCCTGGGAATCTGCCGGAAATAGATCACTTCCTCAGGAATTTTGGTGTACACGCCGATCACCGTCGGCAAGGCATAAGGCACCGGTTCGGTGACGGCCATCTGTGGGCCGTTAGTGTCCAGCGGCACCGGCTCACCAAACTGCGCCGAGAGTTTCTGCCCCCAGGCACCCGCCGTAATCAGCAGTTGAGCGGCGCTGAACTGACGGCCATCGGTGGTTGTGACACTGAAATCACCATTGGCCTTCTGCACTTCAGCCACTTCTGTCCGCTCCTCGATGCGTGCGCCGAGTCGCCGCGCCGCCCTGGCAAACGCCGGGGCCGCCAGACGTGGGTTGGCGTGACCGTCGTGCGGCGCATAGGAGCCGCCCTTGACGTCTGGCCCGAGGAACGCAAAACGCTCGTGCAGCTCAGCGCCACGAAAGATCTTCAAGTCCAACTGCTCTGCCTCAGGGGCGTCGGCATAGGCTTGCAGTTCGGCGATCTCCTCTTCGCGATAACACACGCGCATATGCCCGCTGGCGATGAACTCCAGGTCGTCGTCGATCAGTTCCGGCAGGCGCTTCCACAGCGCCCAGGAACGATTCGCCAGTTCCAGCTGGCCAAGAAAACGCCCCTGGCGCCGCACGTTGCCGAAGTTCACGCCACTGGCGTACTGACCGATCTGGTCACGCTCCAGCAGGATCACCGACTGGCCCCGCTGACGCAGGAAAAATGCCGCCGCCGAGCCCATCAAACCACCGCCGACGATGACCACATCAGCTTTATTGACCGTCATGGCGTCACCTCCCGAGTGAGCATCGAAAGCGGTTTGACCGGCGCCTGTCCGCGTTGCCGGCCCACTTCCTGAACGTGGACACCGGCGGCTGCGGCAATGACCTCGGCCCCGGCCTGAGAGCAATAACGCCCTTGGCAGCGGCCCATGCCCACCCGACTGAAGGCCTTGGCCCGGTTGACTTCACAGGCGCCCTTTTCACTGACGGTACGGCGCAATTCGCCGGCGCTGATCATCTCGCAGCGGCAGACAATGGCCTCATCCGGCAAGGCTTTGGCTTGCGCGGCGGGCCAGGGAAACGCCTGGGCCAGACCGAGACGAAATTGATCCATGACGTTGAGCGCCTGACGCTGCGCGGCGACCTGCGCGACGTCCACCGGTTGCTGCAAATCGCTCAACAACGCCAGGGCGACCAGGCGCCCGGCATGCTCGGCGGCATCAGCACCACGGATCTTCGACCCATCTCCGGCGGCATAAACACCGCTGACCGAGGTCCGGCCGTCTTCGTCCGTGTCCAGCCACCATTGGCCTGAAGCCTCGTCAAAACGCAGAGCACAACCGGCCAGGTCGGCCAGCTGGGTTTCCGGGCGCAGGTGATAACCCAGCGCCACCGCGTCGCAATCCACGGTCAAGGTTTCACCGGCCGCCGTGCGTACCCGCACGCCACTGACGCCGGAAGTCGCCTCACCCAACACTTGCAACGGAGAGACACCCAGGTGCACCGGGATTTTCGCCCGATACAATTGAGCCAACAGCTTCATGCCGGTAAACAGCAATCCGGGGCGCGCCATGAGTTTGGGCAAGGCTTTGATGCGCAGGCCCAGCGGCGCGGTGTCCAGCACCGCCGCCACGTTGGCACCGGCCTTGAGGTATTGGCTGGCAACCAGATACAGCAGCGGCCCGCTGCCCATGAACACCACGCGGTGGCCGATGGACACCGCCTGGGCCTTCAAGGCTATCTGCGCTCCACCGAGGCTGTAGGTGCCGCCCAACTGCCAGCCCTCGATCGGCATCAAGCGGTCAGTGGCGCCGGTGCAAAGAATCAATGCATCGTAATCCACCGTCGAATGCAGGCCCTGGCTGACGCAGCACAGTTGCCCGGGCGTGAGGTTCCACACCAGCGTGTCCGGACGATAGTCAATCTGTGGGCGCAAACGGTCGAAGCTTTCGTGCAAGTCCCGGGCTTTGTCCGCCTCGGTGCCGTAAAGCGTGGCGTAGTTACGAGTGAAGCCTTCAGGCTGGCGCCGGTAGATCTGTCCGCCGTCACGACGGTTTTCGTCGATCAGGACCGGCTTGAAGCCCGCCGCGACCAGGGTTTGGGCGCAACGGATGCCGGCAGGCCCGGCGCCGACAATGACGACTCGATGATTGCTCAGCCGCGCAGTGGCCATATCGCCTCCGGTTGCTTGGTGATGATGTCCAGCCCTTCGCGCACTTCATTGGAACAGGCACGCAGCCGTTCACCGCTGCGGGTCCAGACCCAGCAATCCTGGCAGGCGCCCATCAGGCAGAAACCGGCCCGGCTGCCAGGATCGAACTCCGACTGGCGCAACGCCGGGCCCCGAGTCAGCAATGCGACCATGAGTGTGTCCCCCTGCAAGGCTTCGATGGGTTCGCCATCGACTTTCAAATGGACGATGGGCCGGCCCTGCTCGGCCAACCTCACGAAACGAGCGTTCATGCGTAGGCTCCCATGATCATGCTGTTGGCATCCTGTTGGCTCTTGAGCAGCTCGGCGCTGTCGTGATGGCAGAGGACTTCACTGCCGCCGTCGATGATTCGCCGGGGTGGCGCGGTGTGGTTGCACAGGCCATCGACCCGCACCGGGCAGCGATTGAGGAACGTGCAGAGCCCCGGCTCAGTGGCCTTTGCTCCCAAAGCGGGCAGCGTGCCGCAGGTGGTGGTGCCACAGTTTTCCAGCCAGCCCTGGCGCAATTCCGGCACCGAATGGATCAGCAGGTCGGTGTAAGGATGAAAGGGTGGCTGGGCGAACGATTGCCGGGTGCCCTCTTGAACCTTGTGGCCGCTGTACATCACCACAATGTCGTCGCACAGCGCCCGCACCGTGGAGATGTCGTGACTGATGAACAGGTACGAAACCCCCAATTGCTGGCGCAGGTCGCGCAGCAGCTCGAGGATGGCCGCGCCGACCACCGTATCGAGTGCCGAGGTCACTTCATCGCACAGGATCAGATCCGGCTTGGCCGCCAGCGCCCGAGCCAAATTGACCCGCTGTTTTTGCCCGCCTGAGAGTTCGCTCGGGCGGCGTTCGGCCAGGTCCCGAGGCAGACGCACCAGGTCCAGCAACTCGCCGATACGTTCACGTAGCGCCGCGCCCTTGAGGCCGAAATACATCTTCAGTGGCCGGCTCAGAATGTTGCTGACGCTGTGCATCGGGTTGAGCGCGGTGTCGGCGTTCTGGAAGACCATCTGGATGCGCCGGAATTGCTCGTCAGTGCGCTCGGACAGGCTGCCGCCCAAGGGTTGACCGTCAAACGTCAACCCGCCGAGGGCCGGGGTCAACAGCCCCGCCACCACCCGGGCCAGGGTTGATTTGCCCGACCCCGATTCGCCGATCACACCGATGGCCTGGCCCCGGCGCACGGTCAGGTCGATGTCTTCCAGCACCCGGATCGACGGCATGCCCTGTTGATTCTTGTTGCCGTAGCCAGCGGTCAAGCCCTGGATAGTCAGCAGCGGCGCATCGCCGGCCACGCCGCAGGGCGGACGGATCGTCGTATCCGGCCGCGCCGCCGCCAGCAGGCTGCGGGTGTAGGCGTGTGCCGGGCCTTTGAGCAGTGGCGCAGTGGCGCTGTGCTCGAAGATCTGCCCGCCGTTGAGCACCACGATCTGATCGGCCATCTGCGCGACGACCGCCAGGTCGTGAGACACATAGACCGCCGTCGCGCCCCGCTCGCGCACAACGCGCTTGAAAGCGCGCAACACGTCGATTTGGGTGGTCACGTCCAGGGCTGTAGTCGGTTCATCGAGCACCACCAGCAGCGGATCGCTGATCAGCGCCATGGCCGCCATCACCCGTTGCAGTTGCCCGCCGGAGACTTGATGGGGATAGCGTTGGCCGATGCGCTCGGGATCGGGCAGCGCCAGGTCGCGGAACAGTTCGATGGCCTTGGCTTCCAGTACGGGCCGGCTGCCCAGGCCATGAATCAACGCCCCTTCCACCACCTGGTCGATGAGTTTTTTCGCCGGGTTGAACGCCGCGGCGGCGCTTTGGGCGATATAGGACACACGATTGCCGCGCAGACTTTGCAGCTCGCCTTCGCTCAACGCCAGCATGTCATGTTCGCCAATCTGCACCACGCCACCGGCCAGGCGACAGCCGCGCCGGGCATAGCCGAGCAACGCCAGGGCTATGGTGGTCTTGCCGGAACCGGACTCGCAGATCAGCGCCAGCACCTCACCTTTCTCCAGGGAGAAGCTCACGCTCTTGACGATCTCCACCTCACTGCGCTCGCCGCAAGCGACTACCCGCAGGTTTTCGACTCGGATCAATTCGCTCATTTCAATGCCCCCCCGTACGTCGACTACGTCGCGAAGACAGGCGGTCGATAAACAGATTGACGCCAATGGTCAGGGTGCCGATGGCCAGGGCCGGAATCACGATGGCCGGCGCTCCCTGATTGAGCCCGCCAATGTTTTCGCGCACCAGCGAGCCCAGGTCAGCATCCGGTGGTTGCACACCCAGGCCGAGGAAGCTCATGCCGCTGAGCAGCAGCACGATGAAGCCGAAACGCAAGCCCAAGTCAGCCAGCACCGGGTTGAGCATGTTGGGCAGGATCTCCACGCAAGCGATGTACAGTCGACGTTCGCCACGGGTGCGGGCCACTTGCACGTACTCCAGCGCCTCGATGTTCACCGCCATGCTGCGGGCAATACGGAACGCGCCCGGCGAGTAGCTCAGCACCGCCGTACACACCAGTAAAGTCACCGACGAGCCAAATGCCGAGACCATGATCAACGCCAGCATCTTGCTCGGGATCGAAATAAAGGCGTCCATCAGGCGACTGATCAGCTCATCCAGCCACTTGGGTGATACCACCGACAGCAGTGCGCAACTGGTCCCCAGCCCACTGGCCAGGACCGCAGCCACCAGCGCAAGGCCCACGGTGAACTGTGCGCCGACCAGCACCCGACTGAGCATGTCGCGGCCCAGGTAATCGGTGCCTAACGGATAAGCGACGCTGAGGCTGTCGAAAACATTGTCAGAGACCACTTCCCCCACCGGGTGCGGTGCCAGCCACGGACCGAAGATCGCCACCAGCAACCAGAAGACACACATCGCGGCGCCCACCAGTCCCAGCCAGGACGTGGCGTGAGCGTCTTTGCCCAACGCCAGAGCGACCGCCGCGGTCGGGGATTTCCCAATGAGATTGTTCATTGATTTCTCAGCCTCGGGTTGGAAAGGATCGCGCACAGATCAGCAATCAACACCAATGTCAGGTACGCGGTACAAAACAACATGGTGCAGGCCTGGACCAACGCCATATCACGGTTGGTCACGGCATCGACCATCAGGCTGGCAATGCCGGGATAGTTGAAAATTGTCTCGACGATCACCACCCCGCCCAGCAGGTAGGACAGACTCAAGGCGATGGCATTGGCGATAGGCCCGATGGCGTTGGGCAACGCATGACGCAGTACCACCCGCACCGGGCTCACACCTTTGAGACGGGCCATCTCCACGTAGGGGCTGTCGAGTTGATCGATCACCGCCGCCCGGGTCATGCGCGCCATTTGCGCGATGATCACGCAACACAGGGTCATGACCGGTAAGGCGTAGGTGCGCATGAATTGCCACGGTGAGGTGATCTCGCTGGAATAGGACAACGCCGAGAGCCAACCCAGGTTCACCGCGAAAATCAACACTGCCAGGGTGGCGACCAGAAACTCCGGTACCGCCACCATCATCAAGGTAAAAAAGCTGATGAAGCTGTCGACGCGACCACCACGCCCCATCGCCGAACCTATGCCCAGGGTCAGTGCCACTGGCACCGATACCAGCGCTGTGGCGGCCGCGAGCATCAGGGTGTTGGGCACCCGTCCGGCCATCAGTTCCGTGACCGGCACGGCGTTGGACACCGACACGCCCATGTCGCCGCTGAGCAGGCTCGTCAGCCAATGCAGGTAACGCAACACACCCGGCTGATCGAGGCCCATTTTCACCCTCAGGGCCGCCACCTGCTCCGGCGTGGCGAACTGTCCCAGGGCCTGTTGCGCCGCGTCTCCCGGCAACACCGCCGTGATGGCGAACACCACCATCGAGACGATCAACAACGTCACGATCGCGGCGCCCATGCGCCGGCCGATCAACCAAAGTGTGCTGCTATTCATCCGCCTGCCCTCCTGCCCTGTCACCCAGCCAATACCCGGCGTTCATCAGGCGTCCAGCCAGACTTGCTCGGAGAACATGTAGCCCATGAAACCGCCCAGCGGGTTGGTGCCATAGCCTTTGACGCGCTGATCGACACCGTCGATGTTGCTGATAAACACCGGGATGCCGATGCCGCAGTGGTCATGCACCAGGGTCTGCATGTCGGCGTACATCTTGCCGCGCTTGACCTCATCAGTTTCGCCGCGGGCCTGGACCAATAGCTGATCGAACTGCGGGTTCTTCCAGGCGGACTCATTCCACGGCGCCGTGGACTGGAAGAACTGCGAGAACAGCATGTCGGCGTTGGGCCGCGGGTTGATATTGCCGAAGCTGATCGGGTGCTTGGCCCAGTGGTTGGACCAGTAGCCATCGCTCGGCAGGCGGTTGACATTGAGCTTGAGCCCGGCCTCCTTGGCCGATTGCTGCAGCAACACGGCAACGTCCACCGAGCCGGTGGCAGCCGGCGAGCACATCACCGGCATGGTGATACTTTCCATGCCCGCCTTCTTCAGCAGGAAACGCGCTTTTTCCGGGTCATAGGTCCGCTGTGGCAGGTCAGCATTGAAGAACCGTGCGCCGGGGGCGATCGGATGATCGTTGCCGACCCTGGCGTAGCCACGGAAGATTGCCGACTTGATCTGTTCACGGTCCAACAGCAACTTCATCGCCTGAGTGAACTCCGGGCTCTGGCCCGGCATCTGGTCCTGACGAATGATCAAGTCAGTGTAGTTACCCGACGGCGAGTCCACGACCCGATGGCCAGCACTGTTCTTGATACGAGTGGTGGAACGCGGGTTGACCTCGTTGACAATCTGCACATCGCCCGATAGCAGCGCGTTGATCCGCGATGGCTCGTCGGGAATGCCGATGAACTCGATCTCGTCCAGATACGGCAGGCCGGGTTTCCAGTAATTGGTATTGCGCGCACCGATGGAACGCACTCCCGGCTTGAATTCCTTGACCTTGAACGGACCGGTACCGATGCCCTGGCTGAAATCGCTGGTGCCTTCAGGCACGATCAACAGATGGGAGATGGCCAGGACCGATGGCAGCTCGGCATTCGGGCCGCTCAGACGTATCTGTACTTCATGGCTGCCGATGGCCTTGACCTCGGCGAACTGCGACGCCAGCGGCAAGACCTTGGATCCCGTGATCGGATCCTTGTGTCGCAACAGGGAAAACACCACGTCAGCGGCGGTCAGCCCCTTGCCATTGTGGAAAGTCACTTCCTTGCGCAGGGTAATCACCCAGAGCGTGGCGTCTGTCGTGTCGATGCGCTCGGCCAGTTCGAGTTGCGGCACCATGTGACTGTCGAAGCGCGTCAGGCCGTTGTAGAACATGTAATGACGCACGTAGTCGGTGGACGATGAGCCTTTGGCCGGGTCCAGGGTGTCGGCGGTGGAACTGGAGATGCCGGCGACGCGGATACGCCCGCCCGGCTTGCCTTTGCCCGGGCTTGCCGCTTCTTCGGCGAACAGCTTGCCGGCGGCGCCGAAGAGGCTGCCTGCACCTGCTGCGGCCACACCTGCCAACCCCAGCATCTGCAATGCATTGCGGCGAGACATGCCGCGATTGAGCCCTTCGAAAACACGCAGACTTTCTGTACCGGTGATCAACTGGTCTTCAATGCCATTTTTGTTGTCAGTCATGTCAGTTCTACCTTTCGGAAAATGATAGGGCTCGATTGCGCACGATTAACGCAACGTGGTTGAAACGCCAAACAACGCCATGAAACTCAGTGCAGGTAGTCCTGCAGGCGGTAATACGCGCCTACCAGCGGCAGGAACCAGGGTTTGCCGAAATGCCCGGGAATGGCCGGCCAATCCAGCTCGCGCCAAGGGTTGGCCTCGACCTCGCCGGCCATGACCTGGGCCATGACCTGCCCCATGTGCACCGACATCTGCACGCCGTGGCCGCTGTAGCCCATGGAGTGATACACCCCCCCATGCTGGCCGGCCCGGGGTAAACGGTCGGACGTCATGTCCACCAACCCGCCCCAGCAATAGTCGATCCTGACGTGGGCCAGCTGCGGGAACATCTGCACCATCGCCGCTTGCAGCACCTTGCCGCTCTTGGCGTCGGAAACGCTGTCAGACATGGCAAACCGCGCCCGACCGCCAAACAACAGCCGGTTGTCCGGCGTCAGGCGAAAGTAGTTACCGATCATGCGGCTGGTGACGTAGGAGCGACGCGCCGGCAGCAAGCTGTCGATCAGCGCCTGGGGCAACACTTCGGTGGCGATGACGAAGCTCCCCACCGGTACGATTCGCCGCCGGTACCAGCCCAATCCACCTTGCTGACAGGTGCCGGTGGCCAGCAGGATCTGCGAGGCCTGCAGCGCGCCCTTGCTGGTGTTGACCTGATAGCCGCCTGTGTTCGCCTTCCAGTCCTTCACCGACACGCCCTGGAACACCAACGCCCCGTGACGGGCCGCCGCCTCGGCCAGGCCGACACCGAAGCGCCCGACATGCATCTGCACGCCGTTGCGCTGCAGCAGGCCACCGTGGAACTGGGCCGAATTGACCTCCGCCCGCACCGCTTGGGCAGACAGCAACTCGACGTCGGCATCGACTTCCTTGCGGATCAACTCACAGGTGCGCGCCAGTCCTTCGTAGTGCAACGCTTTGGCGGCCAGTTTGAGCTTGCCATGGCGAGTGAGATCGCAGGCAATCGCTTCCTGCTCCACCAGCGAAACCACACTCTGTACGGCGCTTTCATAGGCCAGGTAATAAGCCCGCGCTTTATCGGCGCCGAGGCTGGCGGTGAGTGACGCGTAGTCCTGGGCAACGCCGGTGTTGCACTGACCGCCATTGCGCCCCGACGCTTCGCCAATCACCCTGCCTGCTTCCAGCACCGCCACGCTGGCCCCCTTCAAGGCCAGGGCCCGGGCCGCCGCCAGACCGGTGAAACCACCACCGACAATGGCCACGTCTACCCGCCCGGGCAATCCGCCGAGCTGGGCACCGGTGAAGGCCGGTGCGGTATCGAGCCAATAAGACTCACTGCCCATGTCTAACCCCTTTTCACCTTGAAGAGTGCGCTCAACTCAGAGCCCGACCAGACCGGCCAAACCGCCGATGTCCGGGATTTGGTGGTAGCCATACACAGCGTTCGCCGGCTGCTCATGACCGCGGGCGACGAAGGCTTTGTTCTTGATCTTCATGTCGTGGGCCGACATCAGGTCGTAGCGAAAGCTGGACGAGACATGCAGCACATCCTCCGGCCCGCAGCCGAGGTTATCGAGCATGAATTCGAAGGCCGCCAGGCGCGGCTTGTAGGCCTGGGCCTGCTGGGCGGTAAAGACTTTATGGAAAGGCGCGCCAAGCTTGTCGACGTTGGACATGATCTGTTCGTCCATCGCGTTGGAAAAAATCACCAGGGGAATCTTGTCGGCGATTTTCGACAGACCCGCCGGTACATCGGCGTGAGGGCCCCACGTGGGCACGGCGTCGTAATAGAGCTGGCCTTCGCCCCGATATTCGACACCCCAGCGCTTGCAGACCCGCATCAGGGACGTCTTGATGATTTCATCATAGGGCCGCCACTCGCCCATCACCTGATCCAGACGATAAGCGGAGAAATCCTTGACGAACTGGTCCATCTGCCCGGCATCGACACGATCGGCGAACAGCTCGCGGGTCATGGTGCCCATTTGGAAGTTGGTCAACGTGCCGTAGCAGTCGAAGGTGATGTACTTGGGTCGAAGAAAGCTCATGAGTGCGGTCCTGGATTTGTTGTTGAAGGCAATGCCGAGGCAAACATTGATGCCGTTCGTGAAGCACCGGTACAACGCTGCATCACGTTTTTATTACAACACCATGAGACCGTGGATAAACGGTTAAAAATACCGGCCGCTTGGTACAAACCACCGTTTTGCAGGGCTCGCTCAGCAGACTTTGCGGGATGCTCCAGACACGGGCGTTGCACCCGTGTTTCTGTGGGTTTGCGGACAGTTATGGTGCGTCTGGCGACGCAGTGAAGGCCGCTTTGCGGCAGAATCTACGCCTGCAGCGGGCCGTTCCAGCATCCAGGTTGAACGGGCCGCCGCTATCGCGAGCAGGCTCGCTCCCACAGGGTTTTGATGGGGCAGCCACCTTTGTGTTTGCCACAGATTCATTGCCGGAGTGAGCCTGCTCGCGATGACGTCAGGCTTTCAACTCAGCCTCAAGAAAACTCACCAACGCCTGCACCCGAGCGCTGCGAACTTTGCGCGACGGCACCAGCAGGTTGATCGGTGCGCTGTCGAATTGCCAATCAGCGAGCACCCGGACCAGGTTGCCCTCGGCGATGGCTCTGCTGACATCCCATTGCGAGCGCAGCACCAGGCCCAGCCCCTCTTCGGCCCAGCGTCGGGCCACGCTGCCGTCGTTGCTCAGCAATGCTGGCTGGATGCGCAGGGTCTTGCGCTCCTGCTCATTGTGCAGATGCCACAGCGTGACGTCCTCATCGTTTTCGCGAATGCAAATACAGCGGTGCTCAGCCAGTTGCTCCGGTGAAGACGGCGTGCCGTGCCGCTCCAGGTAGGCGGGGCTGGCGCACAACCAGCGGGCATTGTGGCTCAGGGGCCGGGCGACCCACTGGCTGTCACTGAGGTTGCCGATGTGAATCACCGCATCACTGTCGTGACGATCAGGCCAGGGCGTTTCCCGTAGATCCAAGTGCAGGCACAACTGTGGGTGCAACCTGGCAAAACGCGCCAGCAACGGCGCGATGCGTTGCCGTCCATAGCCGAACGGCGCCGCCAGCCTGAGGGTGCCGGCCAGTTGATCGTCCGGCTGTTTGAACGATTCGGGAAGCGCCTCCAGTTGCTCCAGCAACAGCGCGCTCTGGCGGGAGAAGCGCTCGCCATCGGCGGTGAGGCTCAAGCGCCGAGCATCGCGGTTGGCCAGGGTCAGGCCGAGCAGTGTCTCCAGTTTGCGTAAGCGCATGGACAACGCAGGTGGCGAGACATTGAGGGCCCTGGCCGCTGCGCTCAACGACTCGGAGCGCGCCAGCGTCACGGCCATGCGCAGGTCTTCGATGCTAATCATTCAGTTCAACTTAATGATTGATGACGCAACATTGAACCACGACTTCACGATCACTGAGTAGAGTCGCCCTGTCCCTATCCATCGAGTGCTGCTCATGACCGCCTCAATTCCCCTCCTTGATACCCCTGTCGCGCTCATCGATGTACCGCGCATGCAGCGCAACATCCAGCGCATGCAGCAACGCATGGACACCTTGGGTGTGCGTCTACGGCCCCACATCAAGACCAGTAAATGCCTGCCCGTGATTCAGGCGCAGATCGCCGCGGGCGCCAACGGTGTCACCGTGTCTACCTTGAAGGAGGCGCAACATTGTTTCGCAGCCGGCATCCAGGACATTTTCTACGCCGTGGCCATGGCGCCCGGCAAACTGGCCCAGGCCCTGATGCTCAAGCGCCAAGGCTGTCGCTTGAGCATCCTCACGGACAGCCTGACGGCGGCCCGGGCCATCGTCGATTTCGGCCAGCAGCACGATGAGCGGTTCGAGGTCTGGATCGAGATCGATTGCGACGGCCATCGGTCCGGCGTGCGGGTCGAGGACGATTCACTCGTGGGCATCGCCCGGCTACTTGATGAAGGCGGCATGCAGCTTTGCGGCGTGATGACCCACGCCGGCTCCAGCTACGAACTCGATACGCCAGACGCGCTGCAAGCCTTGGCCGAACAGGAACGCAACCTCTGCGTTCGTGCAGCCCAACGCATTCGCGAGGCCGGGCTGGCCTGCCCTGAGGTGAGCATCGGCTCCACACCCACGGCGCTGTCGGCACAGAACCTGGAAGGCGTCACCGAGGTTCGCGCAGGCGTCTATGTATTCTTCGACCTGGTGATGCACAACGTCGGCATCTGCCAGGCAGGCGAACTGGCGCTGAGCGTGCTGACCAGCGTCATCGGTCATCAACAGGAAAAAGGCTGGATCATCACCGATGCCGGCTGGATGGCCATGAGTCGTGACCGGGGTACGCAGCGCCAGTCACGGGACTTCGGCTATGGACAAGTGTGTAGCGAAACCGGCGACTGGATCGACGGCGCGCTGCTCACCAGCGCCAATCAGGAGCACGGCATCATCACCCTGACGAACGCCGAGCACGTGGATATCACCGCGCGGTTTCCCATCGGCAGCCGCCTGCGCATCCTGCCCAACCATGCTTGTGCCACTGGCGCACAGTTCCCTCATTACCTCGCCTGTGATGCCACGGGCCAAGTGCACAACTGGAGCCGTCTGCATGGCTGGTGAAATCGGGTTTATCCATACCACTCACGCCGCAGCGCCGGGTGGACATTACGCCCAGGCGCTGTCGTACCAGGGCGTCCTGTATGTATCCGGGCAATTGCCGGTACGCGCCGATGGCAGCCACAGCGTCGACCAGCCCTTCGAGGTCCAGGCCGCCATCGCCCTGGAAAACCTGCTGGCGATTCTCGACGCCGCTGGCCGGGGACCGAGGGATCTGGTGAAGGTGACGGTCTATGTCGCCGGCATCGAACACTGGCCGGCCTTCGACCGAATCTATGCCCGCTATCTGGGCGAGCACCGCCCCGCACGCGCCGTGGTGCCCGTCCCGGCGCTGCATCATGGCTACCTGATTGAAGTCCAAGCGCTGGCGCGCGACGCAAGCCATTCCTAAGGGAAGTGGATGCCCCTGTGGAGCGGGATCGAAAGCCAATGCCTGAATCGGCCAGCGTCGCCAGCACTGGCAAGCTTGTCTGAACCCAAGGGCTACGCCCTGAAACGGATGCCGCTACGTTTTTGCCAAGTTAGCGCGCCAGATACAGCAGATTCTCCTTTGCCGAGGTCGAGAACGGCACAATTGATCAGGGCCGCTTTGTTAGTTTATTGAGCAGACACGGCATAGCGACCTGCTGCAGGCCATGCCATAAACGCTTTATGGGAGCCCGTTGGATGACAACCCGATCTTCGAACAGCTACACCCTTGATCCGCACACAACCAGACAGCTTTATATCAATGGTGACTGGTCGTCCCCGGCACATGCGGCCACCTTGCCGGTGATCAACCCGGCCACCGAAGAGGTTGTTGCCCAAGTCGCCCAAGGGTCGTGCGAGGATGTTGATCGGGCGGTCGCGGCGGCGCGGGCGGCCTTCCCCGGCTGGTCCTCGACTTCGCCAGCTTCGCGCGCGCTGGTGATCGGCAGAATCCATGAACTGATCCTTGAACGAAAGGAGGCGCTGGCCCAGGCGCTCTCTCTGGAAATGGGCGCGGCCATCGGTTTTGCCCGGGCGATGCAAGTGCCACTGGCGGCCGAGCACGTGCGCGTGGCCCGCGATGTGCTGTCCAGCTATTGTTTCCAGAAGGTCGAAGGCGGCACAGCCATTACCCGCGAACCCATCGGCGTCTGCGGTCTCATTACGCCGTGGAACTGGCCGCTGTATCAGATCACCGCAAAAGTCGCTCCGGCCATTGCGGCGGGTTGCACGGTCGTTCTCAAACCCAGCGAACTGTCGCCCCTGAGCGCCCTGCTCTTCGCGCAACTGGTGCATGACGCGGGCCTTCCTCCCGGTGTCTTCAACCTGGTGAACGGCAGCGGTGCCGAGGTCGGTGCGGCCATGGCGGCGCATCCCGATATCGACATGATCTCCATCACCGGCTCGAACCGCGCAGGCGCGTTGGTGGCCCAGGCGGCCGCCCCGACGGTGAAACGCGTGACCCAGGAGTTGGGCGGCAAGTCACCGAACGTGCTGCTGCCAGACGCTGACTTCGACAAAGCCGTGCCACCGGGGGTGATGTCGGCGTTTCGCAATGTCGGCCAGTCATGCAGCGCACCAACCCGCATGATCGTGCCAAGAAACAGTTTAGCGGAGGTCGAAGCCCTGGCTGCCGCCACCGCCAATGCGATCATCGTCGGTGATCCGCAATCGGAAGAAACCATCCTCGGTCCCATCGCCAATCAAGCCCAGTTCAAGCGCGTGCAGGCCATGATCGAAGTGGGCCTGAACGAGGGTGCAAAACTGCTGTGTGGTGGGCCAGGCCGCGTGCAGGGTTTTGCAAAAGGCTTCTACACGCGCCCCACTGTGTTCTCCGAGGTGGACAGCGCCATGCGCATCGCCCAGGAAGAAATCTTCGGCCCGGTGCTGTGCATCATCCCCTATGACACGGTGGATGAAGCGGTCGCCATCGCCAACGACACCGTCTATGGGCTAGGCGCTCACGTTCAGGGTCAGGACCTTGAACAGGCGCGCAGCGTTGCCTCGCGTATCCGCGCAGGGCAAGTGCTGTTGAACTATCCGGCGTGGAATCCGATGGCGCCGTTCGGTGGCTACAAGCGTTCCGGCAATGGCCGTGAGTATGGTCTCCATGGGTTTGAGGAGTACCTGGAGATCAAGGCGATTGTGGGCTTTGGCTAAGACCCGCTACCGCGCCTACTCCTCGGAGCGCCCCGTACCCTCACGATCATGCGAGTAGTGCCTGGTGAACGGAAACGCCGGCAACCAGGACTCACGGCGCACGGTCCAGCTTTCGTAGGTGGGCATCAGTTGATCCGGGGCATCCAGCGTTCCCAGGTTCACTTCCACCTCGTCGCCGCTACGGGCAAACACCGACGAGCCGCAGCGCGGGCAGAAGAAGCGCCCGGCGTAGTCCCGGGTTTCGCCCTCGATCGTCACGGCATCCTGGGGGAACACAGCGGAGGCGTAGAAGAGCGCCCCGTGATGCTTGCGGCAGTCGAGGCAGTGGCAAAGACCAACCCGGTACGGGCGCCCCGAGGCTTGGATGCGAACGTTGCCGCACAGGCAACCGCCGGTGAATTGGTCCATGGTGCGTCTCCTCTGCAGTCATGTGGTCGGGTTCATGACCCGGATCGGTCGAGAACAGGCGCATGCTGCGCCATCAACTCCACCACCCATTCAATGAACACCCGCAACTTGGCGCTGATATGTCGGTTAGGAGGATAGGCCACGTAGAGCGGCATCGGGTCGAGGCGCCAGTCTTCGAACAAGGGCACCAATTCACCGCGCGCCTGGTGGGATCTGGACATGTACTCGGGTAGCCAGAGCACACCCAACCCCGCCAGGCCGGCCGCGAGGTAGGCGTTGCCATCATCGACGGCCAGTGCGTAGCGTCCTTTGATGTGCAAATGCTCGCCGTGGTTGTGCATGGCGTAAGGGAGCGGTTTGCCGGTGCGCGCCCAGAGGAAGCCGACGATGCGATGCTGGGAATCTTCCAGTTCTCGCGGATGCGCAGGCGTGCCCACGCGCTGCAGATAGCTCGGTGCGGCAAACACGCCAAGGGCCAGGTCGCCGACGCGCCGGGCGATCAGCGACTGATCCGTCAGCTCGCCGCCGCGCACCACGCAATCGACGTTTTCATCGAGCATATCGACGATGCGGTCGCTTGCGCCCATGTCGATCTGAATGTCCGGGTATCGCGCGTAAAATTGCGGCAATGCCGGCATCAGGATCATGGTCGCCAACGGGCTTGGCACGTCCACTCGCAATCGCCCTCTGGGCAGTGCCTGAGCGCCGGACAGGCTGGTCTCGGCATCGTCCATGTCGGCCAGCAGGCGAATCACCCGCTCGTAATAAGCGGCGCCGTCAGCGGTGACGTTGACCTTGCGCGTGGTGCGGTTGAGCAACTTGACGCGCAGCCGGGCCTCCAGTTGCTGCACCAGTTGGGTCACGGTGGTTTTGCTCATGTGCAGTGTTTCGGCGGCTTTGGTGAAGCTGCCCGCCTCCACCACTCGAACGAATGCCTGCATCGCGTCGAAACGATCCATTACTGCCCCGGTGTCCGTCAGATTGTTTGGATTTTACAAACAGTGATCGCCAAGGTTGCTCGTTTATCGTCCGCGCACAAGCCCCTAGAGTGTTTTCAACATTGAATCCGACCCTTTGATGGAGGCACCCATGACACAGCGCGATGTAGTTTTCCCCGCCGGACGCCAGGCACTTTATGAGCGTAATCGCTATTCGCCGGCGATTCGTTCCAATGGCTTTTTGTTCGTATCGGGGCAAGTCGGCAGCACCGAAGACGGCTCGCCAGAGCCTGAACTGGAGGACCAGGTTCGGCGGGCGTTCAACAACCTGAAGGCGATTCTCGCCGCCGCCGATTGCACCTTTGATGATGTGGTTGACGTCACCGTGTTCATCGTCGACCCCGAATCGACATTCGAAACGATCTGGAAAGTGGTGCCCGAATTCTGGGGCAGCGCACCGCACCCGACGCTCACGGCGGTGGGGGTGACCTGGTTGTATGGTTTTCAGTTCGAGATCAAGGTGATTGCCAGGTTGCCTGAAACCGCCCAGGGGTGAGCTGACTGGCGGTGGGTCAGGTTGCGGCTGTTGAATGTCCCGCCGTCTTCGCGAGCAGGCTCGCTCCCACAGGGGATTGTGTTGACCCACCCATCGAGACCGACACAGATCCAATGTGGGAGCGAGCCTGCTCGCGATAGCGGACTGTCAGCCTGCGCCGCTCAACCTTTCAACGCTGCTTCGATGGCCGCGATGTCGATCTTTGTCATCTCCATCATGGCTTCGAACGCGCGCTTGGCCGCTGCCTGATCGGGATTGGCTATCGCGGCGGTCAGCACGCGCGGGGTGATCTGCCAGGACAGGCCCCACTTGTCCTTGCACCAGCCGCAGGCACTGGCCTGGCCGCCATTGCCGATAATCGCATCCCACAAGCGGTCCGTTTCGGCCTGGTCATCAGTCGCGACCTGGAACGAAAAAGCCTCGGTATGCTGGAACGCCGGGCCTCCGTTCAGCCCCAGGCAGGGAATGCCCATTACCGTGAACTCGACCGTCAGCACATCGCCCTGCTTGCCCATCGGGTAGTCACCGGGGGCGTGATGAACAGCCTGCACCGCACTGTCCGGGAACGTCGCGGCGTAGAACTGCGCAGCCTCCAGCGCAGCACCGTCGTACCAGAGACAAATCGTGTTTTTGTTATTCATCCGATCTCTCCGAGAGATAACTGGACGGTAAAGTCTAGCAGTCTCTGCGTCGGCGCAAGGCTAGCGGACCAGTGGACTCATCCGCTCCCCATGACTGACCATCCAGCGAATCATGCTCGCCAGAGGCACCCGGTAATTCTGGATGTCGCACGCGCCAACCTGGTCATGGCTGTACAACTCCAGGTAACGGCTGAGCAGTAAATGTCGGCCATCCTCCGTCAACTGCAACTCGATCTCCCGGCAATGCAGAATGCCTTGCTCAAGGTTTTTCACTCGCCGGTGCAGAACCAATACAGGGTTACTCATCCACGGTCTCTCCCTCCGGGCAGGCGTCGTCCCCCGCCACCGCGCCCAACTTGCCCTGGGCGACAAAATCGGCGCGCCGCTGCGCTACCGCGTCACGAAGCGCCACGTAGTAATCCGGCCTGGCCCGCAACTTGTCCGTCAACGGGAGCGCCTCGGCACGACCATCAACAACCCCGCCTACGGTATTGATCGTGCCCAACGTATCGACCGTATCGCTGTTGCTGCCGAACGGATCGACCGCAGAACTCAGCAGTTTGCCGGTTGCGTCGCGCAGGCTGGACGTTCCCAGCAACGGCAGTTCGACGATCGGCCCGGGAGCGATGTTCCAGACGCCGAACGTCTGGCCGAAATCGGCCTTGTGGCGCTCAATACCCAGTTTGCCCGACACATCGATCAGCCCGACGATGCCTGCGGTGGTGTTGATGACGAAGCGACCCAGGGTGTTGACCGAGCGTTGAGCGTTGCCTTGCAGCAGATCGTTGATGAAGACCTTGGGCTCACCGAAGTTCGCCACGAAGTTATGCACCCCCGTCTGCACCACATCTGGAAGCTTGAGATAACCACGGGCAACCGGGGCCAGCGCATAGTCATCGACAGTCCGGTTGAAAGCGAAGATGCCCCGGTTGACGGGCTCTGCCGGATCATCGACGGTGTAGCTCGCACGTTCACAACTGCCAGGGGTTGCAGCGGGCGTGCTGGTGCAGCCGCTGGCGAATGCCACGAGTCCTACGACAACAGTGCAACGAACAAACAGCGGAGCGGGCTTGGTGATCGGCATACAAGGCTATCTCGGCGAGGAATTGGGGCGATACCGGTCAGTTTGGGAAGACACCGCCGTACACAGCTCTGGTGGCGAGGGTTGTGTTGGGTTGGCCGTCGTTTAACTGACTGACATCGGGTGATCCTGCCCCTGATTCTTTGCCTGAAGATTTCCACAACATTGCCCGTCGGCAACTTTATTACCGAGTTGAAATATATGACGCAGGCCCCGGATTGACCCTAGTATCCCCTTCTGTATTCATTGCCCTGCGTGCCCACTGTGAGCCATCTATTACTGGTGGACGACGACCTCGAAGTCCTCGCCCTCTTGCGCAAATTCCTCGAGCAACATGGCTATAGCGTCGAAGTGGCCGCCGACGGTGCCGCCCTGTGGCAGGCGGTGGCGCGTCGCTTGCCGGACCTGATCATCCTCGACGTCATGTTGCCGGGAGACAGTGGACTGGTGCTCTGCCAGCGACTGCGGGCCGAACATACGGTCGGCATCATCATGCTCACGGCCATGGGTGAGCTGAGTGATCGCGTCGTCGGTCTTGAGCTGGGGGCGGATGATTACCTGACCAAGCCGTTCGATGCGCGCGAGCTGCTGGCCCGGGTGCGCGCCGTGCTCAGGCGCACCGGCGAAGCCAGGGGCACATTGAACAACAACTCGCGCCTGATTCTGGAATTCGAAAATTGGCAGCTGGACGTCACCCGCCGCGAGTTGCGCTCACCGGACAAAGTCATGATCCCGTTGTCCACCGGCGAGTTTGAGTTGCTGCTGGTCTTTGCCGAACACCCGCGCCGGGTCCTCACTCGCCAGCAACTGCTGGACCTGGCCCGCGGCGAAACGTATGACGCCTTCGATCGCAGCATCGACGTCCAGGTCAGCCGGCTGCGCCGCAAGCTGGAGAGCGATATCACTGGCCCATCGATGATCCGCACCATTCGCAACAGCGGCTACCTTTTCAGCCCCCATGTGGTGAAGCGATGAAGCCCCGGCACTCAGCTTTCCATCGGCCACGCGATACGGTAGCCCGCTGGATTGCCCTGACCACCATGCTCGCCATGCTGACTTTACTGGCCCTGAACGAGCTGTTCGGCCTGTTGGCTGGGACCTGGGCGCGCCCTCCCCTGATGGAAACCGGCCTGATGGAGAAAGCCGCCGCCATCACTCGTATCATCGACTCGGTGGCGCCCGGACAACGGCCCGATATCGCCAGGGCGGCCAGCGACCAGGCGTTCGCCGCACAATGGTTGCCCCGTCGTGAAGACGCACGAGTGCCGGTGATCGACGACCCACAGTTCAGTGAGGGGGCGACGTTCCTGCGCAAGCAACTGGGCAGGCCCGAGGCCAGGATAGAGGCCTTCGAGCCCGGCGATTGGCCCGCCGATCATCCAGACAGACGCTACGCGGTCCTCCTCCAATTGGCCGACGATTCCTGGGTGGAATTTTCCGTAGCCTCTCGCAGTTGGGGCCTGAAAGAGTGGATGCGCAACCTGATCATTATCGGGCTGATTCTTCTATCGACGTTTATCGTCGCCCTGATTGCTACACGGCATCTGGCAACACCGCTGGAACGCTTTGCCGAAGGCGCCAGGCGCTTTGGCGTGGACTTCCGGGCGCCGCCCATCCCGGTGGTCGGGCCTCACGAAATCCGTCAGGCGATCCTCGCGTTCAATGCCATGCAGGCCCAGCTGCAACACTTCGTCCAGGACCGCACGCAGATGCTCGCTGCCATCTCCCACGACCTGCGCGCGCCCCTGACCCGCATGCGCCTGCGTGGGGAGTTCATCGACGACGCCGAACAGCAATCGAGGCTGTTCAGGGACGTGGATGAAATGCAGGCGATGGTCAATAGTGCGCTGGAATTTTTCCGCGACGAAGCTCGGCTCGAACACGCCACCGCGTTCGACCTGGCCGAACTGCTGCACACGGTCGTCGACGACTTCAAGGATGCCGGCACCGAGGTTTCATTCGAGGGCGCTCCTCGTTTCGTTTACATGGGCCGGCCCATCGGGATCAAGCGAGCCCTGGTCAACCTGATCGACAATGCGAGCAAATATGGCAGCGAGCCGGGCGTTCAGCTCAAGGCGTTCATGGACCGTGTCGAAATTCGCGTCCACGACCGCGGGCCTGGTATCGCCCCGCAGTTCCACGAGCAAGTCTTCGCGCCCTTCTTTCGCATCGAAGGCTCGCGCAACAAGAACACCGGCGGTGTCGGGCTGGGGCTGTCGGCAGCGCGGGCGACGGTGCTGGAGCATGGCGGGACGCTGACCCTCAGGAACCGGCGGGGCGGCGGCCTGGAGGTCAAGGTCTCGCTGCCGCTCAATTGACCCCGGCACCATACGCCGGCAAACAATGTTCTAAACAACACGCGCCTTCCTCGGTAGGATGGCCGGCCTTTTGACCAGGACCGGCCTCCCGGAATTGCCCTGATGATTCTGATCATTTACGCCCACCCCTACCCTGACCAGTCACGGGTCAACCAGCAAATGCTCCAGCGCGCATCCAGCCATCCGGACGTGGTCATACGGTCCCTCTACGATCTTTATCCGGACTTCGACATCGACGTCGAGGCCGAACAACGCGCCATCGAACAGTGCCAACTGCTCGTCCTCCAACACCCGATGTATTGGTACAGCATGCCGCCGCTGCTGAAATTGTGGATCGATAAAGTGTTCACCCATGGCTGGGCCTATGGCAGAGACGCCACAGCCCTCAAAGACAAGCCCCTGCTGTGGGCCGTCTCCACGGGTGGCAACCACGATCATTTCCAGATCGGCGCCTACCCGGGCTTCCAGGTGCTGGCCCAGCCCCTCCACGCAACGGCCGTCTACTGCCACATGCGCTGGCTGGAGCCGGTCGTGGTACACGGCGCGTATGCCGGCGCGTCCGAAACCCTGGATGCACAAATCGAACACTACAGCGCACGCCTGGCCTCCTGGAAGGAAGATTGATATGGAGACTCACAGCCTGATTGAACTGCTTATCTACCTGGGTTCGGCGGTGTTGATCGTGCCGATTGCAGTCAGGTTGGGCCTGGGCCCGGTGTTGGGTTATCTGCTGGCCGGGTGCGTGATCGGCCCGTGGGGACTCAAGCTCGTTACTGACGTAAAGGCGATTCTGGAATTCGCCGAAATCGGCGTCGTCCTGATGCTGTTCGTCATCGGGCTCGAGCTCGATCCCAAGCGGCTCTGGGCGTTGCGCAGGATGGTGTTCGGTGGCGGTGCCTTGCAGATGCTCGCCTGTGGCGGGGCAATCGCGGTGTTCTGTGCGGCCCTGGGGCTGAATTGGACGGCCGCGCTGCTGGTCGGCCTGACCTTGAGCCTGTCCTCCACGGCCATCGCCATGCAAGCCATGAACGAGCGCAACCTGACGTCGACCGCCGTCGGGCGCAGCAGCTTCGCCGTCCTGCTGTTCCAGGACATCGCGGCCATTCCGCTGGTTGCCATGATTCCGTTGTTGGCGGCCCACGGCGACACGCCGTCCGGCACCGCTCTGGTGCTTTCGATTATCAAGATCGTCGTGGCCATCAGCGTCGTCGTGCTGTTGGGACGCTACGTGACGCGCCCGCTGCTGCGCTTCGCCGCGCGCTCGGGTCTGCGTGAGATCTTCAGCGCCGTGGCGCTGTTTCTGGTGTTCGGCTTCGGGTTTCTGCTGGAAGAGGCCGGCTTGTCGATGGCCATGGGCGCGTTCCTCGCCGGGGTGCTGCTGGCCAGTTCTGAATACCGCCATGCCCTGGAAAGCGACATCGAACCGTTCAAAGGCTTGCTGCTGGGGTTGTTTTTTATCGGCGTCGGCATGTCGATCGATTTCGGCACGCTGATCAATGTACCGCTGAAGGTCATGACCCTGACCCTGGGTTTCATTCTGATCAAATTGCTGGTGATCAAGGCCGTCAGCCGTTTGCTGAACGTCCCTGCCGGCCAACGCTCATGGCAAGCGGTGTTGCTCGGCCAGGGCAGCGAGTTCGCCTTCGTGGTGTTCGGCGCCGCCACGCTGGCCGGCATTCTGACCGACCAGTGGGGCAAGAGCCTGACGCTGGCGGTGGCCCTGTCCATGTGTCTGACGCCGTTGCTGATCCTGCTGCTGGATCGAATAGAGTCCGCCACCAAGAAAGACCGCCAGGAATCCGACCTCGTCGATCAGCAGAACCCACGGGTTATCATCGCCGGGTTCGGCCGCTTCGGACAGATCGCCGGGCGTCTCTTGATGTCCTGCGGCGTCGAGGTGGTGGTGTTGGATCATGACCCCGACAACATCGAGACGCTGCGCAAATTCGGCGTAAAAGTGTTCTACGGCGACGCCACTCGCCTCGATCTGCTCCACGCGGCCGGCGCCGGCCAGGCGGTGGTGCTGATCAATGCGATTGACGACCAGCAGGACAACCTGACGCTGACCCGACTGGCCCAGGAGCACTTCCCCGCGTTGAAACTGATCGTCCGTGCGCGGGACATGGGGCACCTGATCACCCTGCGGCAGATGGGCGTAGAGACCGCCGAGCGGGAAACCTTCGAGAGCGCGCTGGCATTGGGCCGAAATGCGCTGGTGCAGATGGGCGTCGGGGCTTACGAAGCGCGCGAGCGCGCGGATCAGTTCCGTCGTTTGAATCTGCAGATGCTGGAGGAAATCGTCGCCCAGCCGGAAGACGACCTCAAGTTCAGGCACGACGCCTACCAGCGCGCCAACGCGTTGCTCACCGAAATGTTCAACGAAGACCGTGCGCGCCCAGTCGACAGTTGGCCTGACCATCATCGAAACGAAACGGATGAGGCGCGCAGCTGATCCGTCCCATTACCCTTTCCTGAACAAGAGGCTTTCATGGCAAACCAAGACATCACGTTCATCCCCGACCCAGACGCGGATTCCATCTCTTCCGACGTCGCCGGCTTCGGCGGCCTGCTTGTTTCCACCCAGATCCCCACTCGCCCTGACGGCAGCCTGGAGCTGGGTGACATCACCTTGCAAAGCGAATGCACATTGCAGGCGCTCAAGACAGCCCTGGAAGGCGCCGGCAGCTCCATGGACCGGGTCTTGCACCTGACCATCTACCTCACCGACATGGCCGACCGTGCGGCCTTCAACGAGGTGTATCAGCGTTTCTTCGCCAAACCCTGGCCGGTACGCGCCGCAGTGGGCGTGGCGGCGCTGGCGGTTGAAGGAATGCGAGTGGAAGTGACTGCGATGGCGGCCAAAGGCTGAGGTTACGGCTGTTTTTGATCGTTCCCACGCTCTGCGTGGGAATGGATCCCGTGACGCTCTGCGTCACCTTCCAGAAGCGGAACGCGGAGCGTCCCTGGCGACGTTCCTACGCAGGAGCGTGGGAACGATCGATAATCCAAAGTGCCCTTTATGGCGAGGGAGCTTGCTCCCGCTCGGCGGCGCAGCCGTCGCAAACTCAGGTTCTTGATGAGCTCAAACCCGCCGGACCTGTCCCAAATGTGCGATTTCCACGAAAACAGTCATTTGCGCACCTAGCCCAAGCCTCGGCGCCTGTCTAAAGTGCGGCGTTTTCCACCCTCGCGGGCGTATTTATGAATCTCTGGTTCCGACTGTTGCTCATGCTGTTTCGTCGTCCCTGGCGCAAGCCGACCGGCCCCCTGGATACCACCGTGGTGCGCATGCGGGTGTGGCCGTTGGACCTGGACCTCAACCGCCATGTCACCAATGGCCGCTATTTCACCCTGGCCGACGTAGGGCGTATGGATTACGTGCTGCGCAGCGGCGCCTACAAAGTGGCCTTGCGCAACCGGGCAGTGCCGATCGTGGGGGATGTGTGGGGTAAGTTTCGCCGGGAGCTGAAGCTGTTCGAAGCGTTCGAAGTGCACACCCGCCTGCTGGGCTGGGACGAGAAGTGGACCTTCATGGAACACCGCTTCCTGAGCCAGGGGCGCGTGGTGGGCGTGGTGATGATGCGCGGCCTGTTCCGTTCGGCCCAAGGCACGATTGCACCGGGAGAGTTTATTCGCGCACTGGGGTTGGCCGAACACTCACCGGCCATGCCCGAATGGCTCAGCGCCTGGTCGCAAAGCTGCGATGACATGAGCCTTGGGCTTCGGGAGGAGGAAAGTGCTCGTACTGTTGACTAGCAGTGACTGGATCAGATCGATCCGCGCCAGCCGGCACTGCACATCCCTCCCCCACAACAGCGTGAGTCTTACTGAACGGTTTTCAGCTTGACCACATCACCGGACACCTTGGTGGTGTAACCGGTCAGGACCCAGGCCCAGAACCAGTCTTCCTGCACTTGGGTGTTGATCATGGCATCGCCGCCCTTGGCCAGGATCGCGGCATTCTGAGCGCGCACGAAACGGTTGTTCTGGCGGATCGGGATCATGCCGAACAGCAGCAGGCCGGTGGCTTTCGCTTCACTGTGGCCGACCACGGTGTATTGGCTGCTGTCGTACTGCTTGGTTTTCATCGGGGTGCCGGTGCAACCCGCCAGGGCCAGGCCAACCAGTGCGCAGGCGACAATTTTGCTGAGGTGGTTCATTGAATACTCCATGAGAAAACGCCCGGGATCCATCTCTCGGGCGGCGCGTACTCTAACCGATCAGCGTCAAATTGACATCACTGCGCTCAACCGGCCGCAAGGCTCAGCGCAGAGCCATTCGTCAGTTGCCTCTGCAGCTAAACAGGCCCCCGTCGATACCATGGACACTGTGCCACGGAAGGTAATCTTGCCCATTCCGGCTGATGAGTAATGGCCGGTTCCGTCGGAGCATTGACCATGATCGATTTGACTGTCTGGAACATCACCCTACCCGTGCAGACCCCGGCGCAAGTCGTGGCGACCAAGGCCATGCCGACGCTGCAGAACAAGTATTTCAACCGCTCCGGCGAGCGGATTGTCTTCTGGGCGCCGGTGACCGGCTCCCACACCGGTAAAAGTGACTACCCGCGCTCCGAATTGCGCGAAACCACCAAAGACGGCAAGTTGCGCAACTGGCGTTACAACAGCGGCGTCAATACCCTCAAAGGTACTTTGGCGGTGAACCAGGTCCCTTCCGAGGGCCGTGTAGTCGTCGCGCAGATCCACGCCAAGGATGCCCCTACGCCGCTGTTGAAACTGGTGTATCGCTACGCCAAGGGCACCGGCAACATCGATGTGGAATATCGGGTAAAACCCAAGGACAAGAAGAGCCCGGTGATCTATACCGTGCCAAAAGTGGCACTGAACAAAACCTTCAGCTACTCCCTGCAAATGGACAAGCAAGGCAAGCTCACGGTGCTGATCAACAGCGTTGGCAAGCAGGTGAAGCTGGACCGCGCCTGGCATGGCTACAACTTTTACTTCAAGGCCGGCGTCTACACCCTGGACAACGTCGGTTCTTCCAGCGAAGGCGGGAAAGTGACCTACACCAAACTGGACGTCAGCCATAAATGACTGACGTCCAGCCCCTCAGGCCTTTGAAGCGGCAACGACCGCCTGCCGGCCGTTAAAGGTAAACAGGAAGCAGACAAACACCAGCAGCGCAAAACCGGCCGGGAACAACCAGATGCTCTTCCACTCATGGCCGCCGTCCACGGCATAGTGATCGGTCACCTGCCCCGCCACCCAGAAGCCGATCAGCATGCCCACGCCATAGGTCGCCAACGTAATCAGCCCCTGGGCCGAGCTGCGAAAACGCTCCGGCGCCTTGGCATCGGTGTAGATCTGCCCCGAGACAAAAAAGAAGTCATAGCAGATGCCGTGCAGGGCGATACCGGTGAAGAGCATGAACGCCAGGTCGCCGTTATTGCCGTAGGCGAACAGCACGTAACGCAGCGCCCAGGCCAGCATGCCTACCAGCAGCGCCAACTTGATGCCGAAGCGCTGGATGAACAGCGGCAACAGCAACATGAACAGCACTTCGGAGACTTGCCCGATGGCCATTTTTGCCGTGGGATTGGTCATGCCGGTTTCGGCCAGGAACGGGTTGGCGTTCTGGTAATAGAAGGCCAGGGGGATGCAGATCAGGATCGAGGCGATGAAGAACACCAGGTAGCTGCGATCCTTCAACAGGCCCAAGGCATCCAGGCCCAGCAGCTGTTTGACGTCACCTGCGCTCGCTTGCGCCTTGAGCGGTACGGTGGCCGGCAACGTGAAGCTGTAGAGTCCCAAGACCAGCGAGGCGATGCTGGCCATCAGGAAGGTATTGCGCAAGCCGCCCGCCGAGATCGCTTCGCGCGAATCCCAGGCAAACACAAAGCTGATCACCACGCCGGCGACGATCCAGCCGATCGTGCCCCACACCCGGATACGGGAGAACTCCAGCGCCGGGTCGCGCATCTGGCGGAACGCCACGGAATTGACCAGGGCCAGGGTCGGCATGTAGATCACCATGTACGCCAGCACGTACGGGTAGAACACGCTGAAATCCGCCGCCGCATACAGCTGATACAACAACACCGCGCCCAACAGGTGCAGCACCGCCAGGATGCGTTCGGCATTGAAGTAGCGGTCGGCGATCAGGCCGATCACGAAGGGGGCAATGATCGCTCCCCAGGACTGGGTGGAGAACGCCATGCCGATCTGCCCACCGCTGGCGCCCAGGGTGCTGGACAGAAAGGTCCCCAGGGTGACGAACCAGCCACCCCAGATAAAGAACTGCAGAAACATCATCACGCTCAAGCGTGCGTTCATCGTGGTCATGACAGTCACCGTTTTATTGTTGTTCTTGTGAAGAAAAATGCTCAGAAGCGCTGGTGTGGCGAGCCGCTGTGGGAGCAAGGCTGGCCCGCGATGGCCGCGCCGCGGTCCAACCGTTGAGCCGCGTTTTCGTTCATCGCGGGCCAGCCTTGCTCCCACAATGAGTTTGCTCGCCATAGGGTTTTGGGTTGGGCCGGTTACCTCAACAGGCCCAACAACCGCCGGTTGGAATCTTCATCAGCCGTTACCCCGGCAAAATCGTCAAACGCCTTTCGAGTCTTGCTAATCATGTGTCGCTCAATGAACGCCGCGCCTTCTGCAGCACCCTGTTGTGAGTCCTTCAGGCAACACTCCCATTCCAACACCGCCCAGCCGCTGAAATCGTATTGGGTGAGTTTGCTGAAGATCGATTTGAAATCGATCTGGCCATCGCCCAGCGAACGGAACCGTCCAGGACGATCGACCCAGCCCTGATAGCCGCCGTACACACCGGAACGGGCGTCGGGCCGGAACTCGGCGTCCTTGACGTGGAACATGCGGATGCGCTCGTGATAGCGATCGATGAAGCCCAGGTAGTCCATCTGCTGCAGGAGCAGATGGCTGGGGTCGTAGAGAATCGCTGCCCGAGGGTGATGATCGACGGCCTGCAAAAAACGTTCGAACGAGGCGCCGTCGTGCAGGTCTTCACCCGGATGGATTTCGTAGCACAGGTCCACGCCGGCTGCGTCGAAGCAGTCCAGAATGGGCAACCAGCGTCGGGCCAGTTCGGCGAATCCCTGCTCTACCAGGCCAGACGGACGTTGCGGCCACGGGTACAGGTACGGCCACAACAGCGCACCGGAAAACGTCGCATGGGCGGTGAGGCCCAGTCGCTGGCTGGCGCGGGCGGCGAGCTTCAATTGCTCTATCGCCCATTCGGTCCGCGCCTGGGGCTGACCGCGCAGATGGGCCGGGGCGAAGTCGTCGAACAGTGCGTCGAACGCCGGATGCACCGCCACCAACTGGCCTTGCAGGTGCGTCGACAACTCACTGATCTGGACACCGGCCTGGGCGCAAATGGCCTTGAGTTCGTCGCAGTAGTCCTGGCTCTCGGCGGCGCGGGCCAGGTCGATGTATTGCGTGCCCGACGTCGGCAGCTGGATGGCCTTGTAACCTTGTGCGGCCGCCCATTGAGCGATGTTCGCCAGGGTGTCGAACGGCGCGTCGGCGGACATGAACTGCGCCAGGAAAATACCCGGGCCACGCAGGCCTGTCGGTGTTTGGGCAATGGAATTCACGGTGGGGCTCTCCTGATTCATTGTGTGCAGGCCAGTGCGGTCCACTTGGTATCGCCGCGATGGTTGGCAATGGCCGCTTCGATAAAGGCCATGCCCCGCAGACCGGTTTCGATGCCGGGTACGCCGGGGGTGTCTGGCCCTGGCGCGGCGGCCCGTATGGCACGGGCAAAATCGCCATAGAGGTTGGCCATGGCTTCCAGATAACCTTCAGGATGCCCGGCCGGCAGCCGCATCCGTTGGCGGGCGGCCTCACACAGCCAGGGCTGGCCCACACCGGACCGCAAGACTCGCAGGGGTTGGTCGATGGGACGATGGATCAGGCTGGCCGGTTCTTCCTGGCGCCATTCCAATCCACCCTTATCGCCATACAGGCGGATTTTCAGCGGGTTCTCTTCACCTGCGCAGACCTGACTGGCAATCAGCACGCCGCTGGCACCACCGGCCATGCGCAACAGCATCGCCGCGTCGTCGTCCAGTTGCCGACCCGGGATGTGGGTGCCCAACGCCGCGCATATCTGCTCGATGGGTTGGTCGGCGACGAACTCCGCCAGGGAAAACGCATGGGTGCCGATGTCGCCAATGCAGCCACCCAACCCTGACTGTTGAGGATCGTCGCGCCAACCGGCCTGTTTGTTGCCTTGCCCGGCGACGTCCTGACTGAGCCAGCCCTGGGGGTATTCGACCAGCACTTTGCGCACCGCACCGATCACGCCGGTGCGCACCATCTCCCGGGCCTGCCAGACCATCGGATAACCCAGGTAGGTATGAGCCAGGCCGTAGAGCCGGCCGCTGCTTTGAAGCACTTGCTTGAGGGCCAGCAACTCACGCAGGTTCATAGCGGCGGGCTTTTCACTGAACACATGAAAACCCGCCTTCAGCGCCTGGTTGGCGATGGGGGCGTGCAGATGATTGGGAGTGACGATGACCAGCAGTTCCATGCGCAAGTGGGCCGGCAGCGCCGCTTCGCTGTCGAGCATGCCTTGCCAATCGCTGTAGCAACGGGACGCGGCCAGCCCCAGGGCCGCGCCGGTCTGCTGATTGTTGTGCGCATCACGGCTGAACGCACCGCACACCAGTTCAAAACCACCGTCCAGACCCGCGGCCTGACGGTGGGCCTGGCCGATGAAAGCGCCCTCTCCACCGCCGACAAAGCCCATTCTTATTTTGGCTGCTACAGGATTCATCGCGACTCTCTTATGCTGGGACTGATGACGATGTAACCGGTTACATCATGGCGGAAATCTAGGCTCAGTTTTGCGGCATGTCAAACCCGTTGGCACATGCATGAGCATTTGTGCGACGCGCAACCTGCGGTAAGCTCCCCAACCGTGCCGGCATTCCTGGCGCCGAATCGAGGTGATTTTGTCCAATATCCGTGAAGTAGCCCGGCTGGCCGGAGTTTCGGTGGCCACGGTTTCCAGAACGCTGAAATCTCCCGAACGGGTGCTGCCCCAGACTCGCGACAAGGTTAACGCGGCGGTGGAACAGGCCGGTTATCGGCCCAACCTGATGGCCGTGCAGTTTCGCTCCCGGAGAACCGGCAACCTGGTGATTCTGGTCCCGACCATCGCCAACACCTTTTTCGCCCGGGTCATCAGCGGGGCCCAGCAGGCTGCGCAGGCGGCCGGTTATCGACTGCTGTTGTGCGACACCCAGGGTCAGGAAGAGATCGAGCGCGAATTTGCCGCCCTCGTCTACGCGCACCAAGCCGACGGGGTGATCCAGTTGCGCGCGAGCAACCCTTTCGAATCGCTTCCCGCGGGCGCCGAATCCTTGCCGCTGGTCAACGCCTGCGAAGTGGTCAAAGGCGCCCCCTACCCGACCATCAGCCTCGACAACCGGGCCGCCGCCCAGGCCATGACCGAACACCTGATCGGGCTCGGCCACCGGCGCATCGGCATCATCAAAGGGCCCCGAAGCAGTCCCCTGACCCTGGACCGCGTAGCCGGTTATCAGGATGCACTGCACCAAGCCGGTATCGCCGCAGACCCTGGCCTGATCTGTCACGGCGACTTCACGTTGAAGGCCGGTTACGACGGGGCCGGCGCGATGCTGGAGCTGGCCGAGCGCCCCAGCGCGCTGTTTTGTGAAAACGACGAGATGGCCATTGGCGCGCTCAAGCGCATCAAGCAAATGGGGTTGCGGGTGCCCGAGGACATTTCACTGGTGGGTTTTGATGACATTCCTTTCGCCGCCTACTGTGATCCGCCGCTGACCACTCTCTCACAACCTGCCGAAACCTTCGGCCAGCGGGCGGTGCAAATGCTGATCGCCCTGATCGAGAAAACACCGCTTGCCGAACGGCATGTCGTGCTGCCGTTCGAGTTGACCGTGCGCGGCAGCAGCGCTGCGCCAGGCCCGGCGTTTAACAAGGATGCTTGAAAAAAACGACGCCCATCACCTTTTGATGCGCTATTGACTCGCCACCTGCCGGTCCGTTTCGACTACAGTGGCACTACTCTGCATAAAGCCATAACAAGACGGAGAGTTTCCCATGCGAGTCAACAAGCGCTTCACCCTTCTGGCCGCCGCGGCAGCACTGGTGGTCACGACCACAGCCCAGGCAGCACCGGTGTACATCAACATCCTGACGGGGGGCACCAGCGGGGTTTATTACCCGATCGGGGTCGGCCTGTCGCAGATTTACAGCAACGGGATCGAAGGCTCCAAGACGTCGGTACAGGCCACCAAGGCCTCGGTGGAAAACCTTAACCTGCTGCAGGCCGGTCGCGGTGAGCTGGCGCTGGCGCTGGGCGACTCGGTGGCGGACGCCAAGAACGGCGTGGAAGATGCCGGTTTCAAAGCCCCTCTGACCAAACTGCGGGCCATCGCCGGCGCCTACCCCAACTACATCCAGATCGTTGCCAGTCAGGAGTCGGGCATCAAGACCCTGGCCGACCTCAAGGGTAAATCCATCTCCGTGGGGGCGGCCAAATCCGGTACCGAGCTCAATGCGCGGGCCATCCTCAAGGCCGCAGGGTTGAGCTACAGCGACATGAAGGTCCAGTACCTGCCGTTCGCCGAATCGGTAGACCTGATCAAGAACCGCCAACTGGATGCCACGCTCCAGTCCTCCGGGCTTGGGATGGCGGCCATTCGTGACCTGGCCTCGACCATGGCGCTCAACTACGTGTCGATCCCGGCAGACGTGGTGGCGAAGATCGGCAACCCGGCCTACCAGAGCGCAAATATCCCGGCCAATACCTACGACGGCCAGGCCGAAGCCGTGCCGACCGTGGCCATCACCAACATCCTGGTTACCCGCGCTGACGTCTCGGACGAGGTGGCCTACCAGATGACCAAGCTGATGTTCGATAACCTCACCCGCCTGGGCAACGCCCATTCGGCGGCCAAGGACATCAAGCTGGAAAATGCCGCGAAGAACCTGCCTATCCCGCTGCATCCCGGTGCCGAGCGCTACTACAAGGAAGTCGGCGCGCTGTAGACCGACCCGGTGCAGCGGCGATGATCGCCGTTGCACCCTCCTGGTTCGCACCTTCGATGTAGACAAGAGGCTTTCAGTTAATGAGTGAAATTCAGCACGGTCTTCCCTCCGACCCACGAGACTGGCCCAAGACGCTGTTCTACGTGGCCCTGCTGTTTTCTGTATTCCAGATCATCACCGCCGCCTTCTCCCCCATTTCCAGCCAGGTGCTGCGTGCCGTGCACGTGGGTTTCCTGTTGTGGGTGGTGTTCCTCAGTTACCCCGCCTATGGCGCAAGCCGCCCCTGGCAACCTCTGGCATGGCTGTTGTCCCTGGCCGGCGTGGCGACGGCGGTGTATCAGTGGGTGTTCGAAGCCGACCTGATCCAGCGCTCCGGGGATCTGACGTCCACGGACCTCATCATCGGTATCATTTTGATCGTGCTGGTGTTCGAAGCGGCCCGGCGGGTGATGGGGATTGCCCTGCCGCTGATTTGCGGGCTGTTCCTGGCCTATGGGCTGTTCGGTGAATACCTGCCAGGCGACCTGGCCCATCGCGGTTACGGCTTCGATCAGATCGTCAATCAATTATCCTTCGGCACCGAAGGCCTGTACGGCACGCCCACCTACGTATCGGCCACCTACATTTTCCTGTTCATTCTGTTCGGTTCCTTTCTTGAAAAGGCCGGAATGATCAAGCTGTTCACCGACTTTGCCATGGGCCTGTTCGGCCACAAGCTCGGCGGCCCGGCCAAAGTGGCGGTTGCCTCCTCTGCCTTGATGGGCACCATTACCGGTTCGGGCATCGCCAACGTGGTGACCACCGGGCAATTCACCATCCCGCTGATGAAACGCTTCGGCTACAAGGCCGCGTTTGCCGGCGGCGTGGAAGCCACCTCGAGCATGGGCAGTCAGTTGATGCCGCCGATCATGGGCGCCGTGGCGTTCATCATGGCCGAGACCATCAACGTGCCATTTGTTGAAATCGCCAAAGCGGCGTTGATTCCCGCGTGCCTGTACTTCGGCTCGGTGTTCTGGATGGTTCACCTGGAAGCCAAGCGCTCCAACCTCAAGGGCTTGCCCAAAGACCAATGCCCCAGCGCGCTGGGCGCCGTCAAAGAGAACTGGTACCTGCTGATCCCACTCGCCGTGCTGATCTACCTGCTGTTCTCCGGTCGCACGCCGCTCTTTTCCGGCATGGTCGGACTGGCACTCACCGCCATCGTGATTCTCGGTTCGGCGATCATTTTGCGGGTGTCGAGCTTTGCAATGCGCTGCGCTTTCTGGATCGCCCTGGGCATCTTGTGCGTGGGCTTTTTCCAGTTAGGCATTGGCGTCATATTCGCGGTGATCGCGGTGTTGGTGGCGATCTGCTGGTTCATCAAAGGCGCGCGGGAAACCCTGACGGTTTGCCTGCACGCACTGGTGGACGGCGCGCGGCATGCGGTGCCGGTGGGGATTGCCTGCGCCCTGGTGGGGATCATCATCGGCGTGGTGTCGTTGACCGGTGTGGCGTCAACCTTCGCCGGCTACATCCTGGCCATCGGCAAGGACAACCTGCTGCTGTCGCTGATCCTGACCATGCTCACCTGCCTGGTGCTGGGCATGGGCATTCCGACCATTCCCAATTACATCATCACCAGTTCGATCGCCGCGCCCGCCCTGCTGGAACTGGGCGTGCCACTGATCGTGTCGCACATGTTCGTGTTCTATTTCGGCATCCTCGCCGACCTGACGCCACCGGTCGCGCTGGCCTGCTTCGCCGCTGCGCCCATTGCCAGGGAAACGGGGCTGAAAATCAGCTTCTGGGCGGTGCGCATCGCCCTTGCCGGTTTCGTCATTCCATTCATGGCGGTCTATAACCCGGCGCTGATGCTCCAGGGCGACAGCCTATGGATGACTGCTTACATGCTGATCAAGACGATGCTCGCGGTCGGGCTGTGGGGCATGGCGTCCACCGGCTACCTGCAACAGAAAATGCCGATCTGGGAACGCCTGATGTGCTTTGCCGCCGGGGCTTTGCTGGTCGTGGCGCTGCCGCTGACCGATGAGATCGGCTTCGTGTTGGGGGCTCTGCTGATCTTTCAACACGTGTGGCGCTCGCGGCGTACCGGACGGGCCTTGGCGTGATCGGTTTGTGCCTGGGCCTGGCCGGTGCGGTCTGGGCCCAGCTTCCTGTCACTGATTTCACCCTGGCGTGGAATCACACCATCGAGAAAATCCGCTGGGAGGAAGATTACCGCGTGACTGAACAAGGCCTGGTTCTGGGCGAAGCCAGGGTCAAGGGCAACGGCGCCGGCATGGAAGTTCCGGACGGTGCCCGGTTGAAAAACGGCAGCTGGCACTATCAGCGCCAGTTGCCGCCCCTGCAACCGCTGAAACTGGGGCGAACACCCGAAGCGGGTGATTACCAGTTGTGCGTCGACGGGGCTTGCCAGCCGATGAGCCATTGGCTCGGGCCGCCCAAGGCAAGTCAGCCAACGGTGGAATTGTGGAGTTGCGGATAACCAGGTCCCCTGGTCCAAACAGAACTCTGTGGCGAGGTTTTTTTGTGGGAGCAAGCCTTGCTCCCACAACTGCCCCCTCACCACAATCAAACCCAGGGTCTGAAGGTCAGTCACTCACGCAAACGTCGCCCCACGGGTATTCACAAACAGTGCATACAACGAGTGGCTGCCGGCCATGAACAGGCGATTACCCTCCCGTCCGCCGAAGCAGACGTTAGGGCAACGCTCCGGCAGGGAGATGTGGCCGATAGCCTTGCCCTCGGGATTGAACACTCGCACACCGTCGAGCTTTTCCAGGTCGGCCTTGGGATCGCCATTACCGCCCCACCCGCACCAGAGGTTGCCACTCTCGTCGCATTTGAGCCCATCGATGGCCGCGTAATCCAAGCCTTCGATGTGCTTGCGCCGTTCGCCCAGGGTGCCATCGTCCTTGACCGTGATCGCCCACACCAGGCGGTTCGGCTTGGCCCGACCTTCGACCACGTAGAGGATCTTCTCGTCTGGCGAAAAGCACAGGCCGTTGGGCCCTGCCATGTCGTCGATCACTCGCGTGACCTTGCCGGTTTCACCGTCGATGCGATACACCGCGTGGGGCTGGGCAGGGGCGACTTTATGCCCTTCGTAGTTGTTGCCGGTCTGGAACGGTGGATCGGTGAACCAGACAGAACCGTCGCGCTTGCACACGATGTCGTTGGGCGAGTTGAAAGGCTTGCCCTCGAAACTGTCCGCCAGCACGGTGATGGTGCCGTTGTGCTCGGTGCGGGTGACGCGCCGGCCTTCAGTCGACGTGGTGGAGCCTTCGCAAACCAGCAAGCGCCCTTGGCGATCGCGGCACAGGCCGTTGGAAAAGTTGGAGTTCTCGCGGTAAACCGACAGGCTGTCGGTGACTTCATCCCAGCGCATGATGCGGTTGTTGGGAATGTCACTGACCAGCAAATAACGACCGTCGCCCACCCACACCGGCCCTTCCGCCCAGCGCAGGCCACTGGCGAGCTTTTCAACACTGGCGTTGAACAGCCGCAGGTCCATGAAGCTGGGGTCGAGGATCTTGATCAGTGGGTCAGGGTAGCGCTGGCTCAAGGGTTCTGCCTGAGTCAGCCCGGGCAGGTTGCCCAGGGTTGCGGCGGCGGCCGAAACCACCAAGGATTTTTTCAGGAATACCCGGCGGCCCTGATGGGCAGTCGTTGCAGGTTGCGAAGCATCCATCGTGCGTCTCCGTTAATTATTATTGGACGGCGACGACAGTTTTACTCCGTGATAGGACATCGTACAAGTATGCGCTCTGCCCTGTGCAAGAAAAAATTCAGTTGGCGTGGAGCGGGATCCGTACGGTGAAGGTGGTGCCCGATCTGGCCTTGGAATGAACCTCGATAGTGCCCTTATGGGCGGATACGATGGCGGACGCGATGTGCAGGCCCAGCCCGAGCCCAGCCGCAGAGCCATACTGCATGTCACCGCTGCGCAATTGCCGGACCATCGGGTTGAAGATGCTGGCAATGGCGTCCTTCTCGATAAGCTTGCCCTGGTTGTTGATGGCAATCACCGCCGTATCCTCTTCGGTACTCAATGAAACAGTAATCGGCGAACCCTCGCTGCCATGCTGGACGGCATTGCCAATCAGGTTGGCGAACACTTGCTCCATACGCGCCTGGTCAAACAGGCCTTCAAGGGCGCCCGTCGTTTCAAAGATGATTCTGCTTTCCGGATGATAGGCCCGCGCCTCTTCCACCATGCCCTCGCAGGCCGCTACCAGGTCACCGTTGAAGCGCTGCACCGGAATGCCCGCCCCCAGTTGGGTGCGGGTAAAGTCCAGCAGATCGCCGACAATCTTGTTGGCCCGTTTGACGCTGGTGTAGATACGCGAAGAGATCTTGGTGGCTTTGGCGGGCAGGTCGCCTGCCCGCAGCAGCACTTCGGAACTCAGCAGGATCGCGCCCAGGGGGCTGCGCAAGTCATGCCCCAGAATCCCGAGGAAGATATTGCGGCCCGCATCGACGGCGCCCGAATAGCTGACCACGGACTCCGCCAGGGCCTGGTCTACGGCCTCGTTGAAGCGGATCACGTCGGACACCACTTGCTCGTGGTCCAGTTGGGTCTGCGGCATCCAGAGCATCAGCACGCTGGTGCGCAGCGCCCGGTATTCCGAAACCATCTGCTCCACCGTAAACCCCGAGGACTGGCGAATGACCGCATGGGTTTCGGCTGCAGTTTCAGCCTCTGCCGCCGGCGCATCGCCTTGGGATTTGGCGATCTGCTCCTTGACGGTTTGCGAAGTGCGCAGGTCAGCGGCAATGGTGCGCAGCATCTGCTCGGCGTGATCGCGCAGAGCCACCGAATCCATGCCATGGGAGGCCGGTGTGATGGTTTTGGCGAAGTCTTCCCACGCCTGAAGAATCGGCTCGATATTGTCGAGGATGAAATCAGCCAGGCGCATGGGTTGCTCCGCAGGAAGGGATAATCGAGGGTCAGTATCGCAACAACGCAAGGGACTGCCGGCCCCGGTTCCATTGTTGTACAGCAAACCCAGGGCGATAGGGGATTCATCGTGGCGCGCGCGCAACTGGCGCCGCACTGCATAGGCGCTTGAATGAACAGCCTTGCGCCAAAATAGGGCGCTTGTTTCCTGCAACGCTATACGGTACAAATCCCTTTTGATGTTGTACGACAACCTATAACTAAACTAGCCGTTCCGAAGCGTCTTGCTTCGGCGGCCTGCCTTTGAGACCCCCTGCCATGACCCGCTCCACGGCTGCACCTGACACCCCCACTCCGCTCCCTCGGCACCTCGCCGTGCTGGTTCTGCTGTGCATGGGATGTGCCTTCGCCGGCAACCATGTCGCCGCCAGGGCAGCATTTGATGACGGTGCCGGGGTCTTGCTGGCGATCCTGCTGCGCTCGGGCGGCACCTTGCTGGTGCTGGCCGCAATGGTGCTCTGGCAACGCCAGAACCTGCGCCTGCCGCAGGGGGTCTGGCGCTGGCAATTGGCTCTGGGGCTGTTGATTGCCGCCCAGAGTCTGTGCCTGTATTCCGCCGTGGCTCGGGTCCCGGTCGCCCTGGCGCTGTTGGTGGGCAATGTCTTTCCGATCCTCTTGGCGTTGCTGACCTGGGCACTCGGCGGGCCACGTCCGACCGCGCGCACTGCCGCGTTGATGGGCATGATTCTGGTTGGCCTGGTGTTCGTGCTGGAAGTACCGGCCCGACTATCGTCGCAAGAAAGCGTCGGCCCGCAGTGGTTGCTCGGCGTGGGCCTGGCCTTTTGTGCCGCCTGCGTGTTCGCCTGCGCGCTATGGATCACCGACCACAAACTGTCCCAGGTGCGCGGGTCGGTCCGCAGCCTGTTGACCATTTTCATCGTGTTCAGCAGCGTCAACCTCGCCGGCCTGACCGGCGCCCTTCCCGGTGGCTTCGACCTGCCGGCCAGCAGCACCGGCTGGTTTGCCCTGGCGACCCTGGTGGTGCTCTATGGCACCGGGTTTATCGTGCTGTTCATTTCCGTGCCCCGCCTGGACATGCCGCGCAACGCCCCGGTGATGAACATCGAACCGCTGGCGACCCTGCTGATCGGCTGGCTGGTGCTGGACCAGATGCTCAACCCGGGCCAGGTGATTGGCGGCGCGATTGTGGTCACCGGCATCGTGTTGCTGACTTATCGCAAGGTCGAGCGCATCAAGGCGCCGGTTACCGAGGCCGCCGGACGCAACTGAACTGAAGCATCCATCGTCGCTGTGTGGGAGCAAAAGCTGCTCCCACACACGCTTCAGGCCGGCCGACGCACCGCCCTCACCTTCGCGCTATTGCCACCGCCGCAAAAGAACCGCTCGCCGCCGTCTGACTCAAGACCCGACACGCCAATCCCCGGCGGCATGGTCACGCTTTCCAGCACTTCTGCGGTTTGCGGGTCAATGCGCCGCAGATCGCTTTCATCGTTTTCCCAGGTGCCGTGCCAGAGTTCGCCGTCGACCCAGGTCACGCCCGTGACGAAGCGGTTGGATTCGAGGGTGCGCAGGATCTTGCCAGTGGAGGGATCGATCTGGAGGATTTTGCGCGCCTTGTACTGGCCGACCCAGAGTGATCCTTCGGCCCAGGCCAGTCCTGAATCATCACCACTATTGGGCGCCGCAATGGTCGCCAGTACCTGGCCGTTGCGCGGGTCGATCTTGCGAATGGTGTCTCCGGCGATCTGGAACAGGTGTTCACCGTCAAAAGCCGTTCCGGCGTTTGCCGGAACGTCCAGCGAACGCAACGTCTGGCCGCTGGCCGGATCGAGGGCATGCAGCTTGTCGCCGGAAGCGAACCAGACGAGCTCGCCGTCATGACTGACACCGTGCACGCAATCGACGCCGGGAAAAGGGCCGTATTCACGCAGGATCTGCGCATCTGAATGTTTCATCTTGCAAGCCTCCTCGTTGGGGTGTGACTGCATCCTAACCATCGGGCAGCAGCGCGGTGAGTAACAATACCGTCGTGAATCCGGGCAACGGTGGCGCCAGCCAGCGACAGGCCCGCCCACGCCCGACCGACTGCACCTTGCCGGACGCGGCCAGCGTGTCGAGGGCCCGTTGCACGGTGCGCTGGCTGGCATCCAGGGCCAGCGCCAGGGCGGAACTGGACCAGGATTGGCCATCGGCCAGCAACGCCAGCACTGCGGCGTGGGGCTCTTCTACAGGACGCGCCAGCACCACCACTTCGCCGCCCTTGCGTGGCATTAGGGCAAACCCACGCCGGGTCGCCGTCACCTCGGCCAGCGGGCGCAGCGCCACCCGCAAGCGCCCGACTTCGACCCGCAGTCGGGCGCGATGGGAATCATCCGTCAGTTTCAAGCCAAAGGCCTGGGCAACGAGGGTTTCCCTGGACACATCGGCAGGCCAGGCTTGAGCCAATTGCCTGGCGAGGGTGAACAACACCGGGCGCCTGGCAAGAGAGATCCGCAGGCTCGCCCTGTTCACGCCATTGCGACATGCGTCCACCACCAACGCGTCGCTGGACAGGAGTGCTTCAACCTCCTCAAGGGTCAGCAAGCGCTCCTCGCCCCCTGCAATCAGACGCGCCGCCGGAGCCTGCAGGACGCGCCAGGCGCTTTCGACTTCGGCAGTCAGCGCGCCAATGCCGGCTTGTCGCGCAGCCTGGGTGGCACGTTCAAGTGCGGCCCGTGCGGTTTTCGTTCGTAACCGCCGCATGGCGATGCCCGCCACCACCAGTTCGCAAGCGGCTCTGGACGGCGGTGGAAGACAGCCCGGGTCAAGGTCAACCAGCCTCGCCTCGGCCTCGTCGAGATGGCCTAGCAGCAGTAAGCGGCGGATTTCGATTGAGCGTGCGTGGGCGACGTTCGTCCGGTCGCCCTGGCGTTCAAGCACCGCCCGCGCAGCCTCCAGGCGCTTCACCGGCCAAGCCAGATCACGGGACGCCAGGGCGATCTCCCCTTCGGCCACCACGCACCGCGCCTGTGCCACGGCCTCCCGGGGCCCGAAGGCCCGAGCCGCCCGCCGCATCAGCACCCTGGCCCGCTCCAGCTCGCCCAACTGCGCCATGGCAATGCCGCGAAGCGCCAAGGCCGGCGCATCGTCACGCAGGGAAACGCGATTGAGCGCGGCCACCGGATCCCCCGCCGCCAGTGCTCGTGCTGCGGCGCTGATCAACGCATCCGATGCCATCGTCCGGTTTCCCTCGCCACAGGTTTGGGTGTCGCGATCAGAGACGGATTTCCCCCGCCGGCAGCACATCGATCCGCGACACCGCGCTGCTCAGGCGTCCCAGCCGGTTGTTGTGGTTGGCAATGATCTGCTCGGCCGCCATGCTGCCGTTGTCCACGGTGGAATGGGCGTCCGCGGCCAGCACCACGTCATAACCCAGGGCATGGGCCTGGCGTACGGTGGCGTTGACGCAATAGTCGGTTTGCAACCCGCAGATCACCACGCGATCAATCATCCGCGCTTGCAGCAGCGACAGCAGGTCGGTCTGGTAGAAGGCGTCCGGCGTGGTCTTGCGTACTCGCAGGTCATCCGGTGCGGTCAACAGGCCATCGGCCAGTTGCCAGGCGCTGGAACCATAAGTCAGCGACCCCTCCAGCTCTTCGTGCTGGATCAGGATCACCGGCAAGCCGACGGCCCTGGCCCTGGCGCTGAGCTCGTTGATTGTCCGGATCATGCGTGGGCTGTCGAAACACTCCTCTTGGCCGCTGCACAGCGCGCTCTGGACATCGATGATCAGCAATGCGGTGTTCATGACGTTCCTCTTCAAAACGTGTTGGATCCCGACAACAGATTAACAACCTGGCGATCATTCCCTGTCGCGGATCGCTTCAAAACACTAGGCAGTATGGCCCGGTTTGCGTAGTACGCCTGTTCGCCGTCGCTTGGGTGACGCAAAAGCCAGGTTTGGGATAGGCTCGTGCGGCTCATCCCTCACCGCACAAGGACATTGCCGATGACGCTACGAATCGAACGTACGGACACCCCCACCGCAGAAGACCGCGAGGCGATCCTCGTCCCGCTGCGCGCCTACAACACGGCCAAGACCGGCGGGACGGTGCCTGAGTTGGTCGCCTGGCTGGTGCGCGACGAACACAGCGGCGAAACCGTGGGCGGGCTCTACGGTCGAGTGTTCTTTCAATGGTTTTATATCGAGTTGCTGGTGGTGCCGGAACAGGCCCGTGGCCAGGGCACCGGTTCGACGTTGATGCAGATGGCCGAAGACTTTGCCCGAGAGAAAAACTGCGTGGGCATGTGGCTGGACACCTTCGACTTCCAGGCGCCCGCGTTCTACAGGCAACTGGGCTTCACGGAAATCGGCCAGATCGACGATTACCCGCCGGGCCACCAGCGCTTCTTCTTCCAGAAGCGCCTGAGCCAGACCGAGTGAAATACAGGCTCTTGTGGACTTACTCGCGATAGCGGTGGGTCAACTGCGGTGATGTGGGCTGTGCCAGCCTCATCGCGAGCAGGCTCGCTCCCATATGGGTTGCGAGTGTTCACAGGATCTGCAAACGACACAAAAACCTGTGGGAGCGAGCCTGCTCGCGATAGCAGTGCAAGTGGTCTACAGACAAGTCGCCAACGCCGCCAACCGACGCTTGGCAACAAAGTCGTCATGCCGGGCGTAGTAGTTCAGCGCCGTGCCGGAAGCGCTGGTTTGCAGATCCACAAACGACTCAGCCGAGCGGGTGTACACGGTCATGCCACCCGTCTTGCCGGGTTGCAGATAGGCACCGGCATCGACGCCAAACACAGCTTCGTCCTGCCAGGAAAACTGCACACACTCGGCCACCACCTGCTGCGGTTTGTCCGAAGTCAATGTCTTATAGGGTGCTTGAGTACGGGCCTGGTTCATCGCCGAACCCGCGCAGCCAACCAGCAACGTTGCGGCCACGGCCACCATCAGCATTCGCATTGCGTTCACTCATAGAGAAAAAAACCGACTGTAGCACTGCGACCTGGGCCTTCATGCTGCTTTACTGAAATTTATACGCGACACCGGGCGATGATTCGCGCAACCTGTCGCGCCATTGCCACTTGCCCGCGCGGAACAGCCCATGACACCCAATGCCGAGTTCTACAAACCCAGCACCGAATACGCTGACAAACTGATCAGCCAGATCGGCCAGACCCCGGCCTGGATCGCCAAGCGAATCGGCGTCACCGACAAGCGGATTCGCTACATCCTCGACGGCGAACGCACCGTCAAGGGCGAAACCACGCCGATACAGATGACCTACACCGAACAGTTCGCCCTCGAATGCCTGGCCGCTGCGGCCAAGGCCAGCAAGAAACAACCCCCGGCACCCAAGGAGTGACCATGGCGGCAACCGAACAGCAACATGAACGAGCGCTGGAAAAATTTCTCGATGCACGCCCCGACCTGCGCGTCGAGCTGGACAACCTCAACCCGCTGTTGGCCCAGGCCAAGGGCGAGACCGCCGCGCAGTATCGCGCCGAGCGCTTGCATGAAGCATTCGAAGCCGAGGCTGAGCACCAGGGCCTGTTCGCTTGGGAACTGACCCTGCAACTGACCGCCACCTCGCCTCAGGACTACGAAAACCAGCGCATGGAAGTCCACAAGGAGGTGGCGCAGATGGCGGGGATGGAGTGGGCGGAGTATTGCGAGTTGAATGGTCTCAAAAACCAAGGCTGAGTACTTCCTGTGGCGCTCGCCCCTTTCCTGGCAATCGCCCCCCCGTCCATAAAGCTTTATCATGGCCGCAGTTTTGCTGATCGGGTCTGTCATGAAGTTTGCCATCGCGTTGTTTTCCGCCGCCCATGCGCCCTCCTCGCGCCGCGCCCTGTTGTTTGCCCAGGCCGCGCTGGCCGGTGGGCATGAAATCGTGCGGCTGTTCTTCTATCAGGATGGCGTCTATAACGCTGCCGACAGCCTCGTAACGCCCCAGGATGAACAGGATCTGCCCCGACAGTGGCGCGCCTTTGTCAGCGACAACCAGCTCGACGGCGTGGTTTGCATCGCAGCGGCGTTGCGCCGTGGCGTGCTGAACGATGAAGAGGCGCAGCGCTACCAGCGTTCGGCGGTCAGCGTCGGCTCCCCTTGGGCCTTGTCCGGCCTGGGCCAGTTGCATGATGCGATCCAGGACGCCGACCGCTTGATCTGTTTCGGAGGCGCGTAATGGCCAAATCCTTGTTACTCATCAGCCGCCAGGCTCCCTGGTCGGGCCCCGGGGCCCGGGAAGCGCTGGACATCGTGCTGGCCGGCGGCGCGTTCGACCTGCCCATCGGCCTGCTGTTCCTCGACGACGGGGTCTTTCAGCTCGCCAACGGCCAGAACGCCAAGGCGCTCCAGCAAAAGGACCTGAGCGCGAACTTGCAGGCGTTGCCCATGTTTGGCGTCGAGGACCTCTACGTCTGCGCCGACAGTGCCGCCGAACGTGGCGTCGCAACCGCTAACCTGGCGCTGGACGAGCTGAAAATACTCAGCGCGCCGCAGATCGCCGCGCTCATTGATCGTTATGACCAGGTGATCACCCTCTGATGTCGACTTTGCATGTGTTGTCTCATTCCCCCTTCGGCGATAGCCGCTTCGCCAGTTGCCTGCGGGTACTGGGCGAGCCGGACGCACTGCTGCTGTGCGGCGACGCGACATACGCCTTGCGAGCCGCCACGGTGCCGTTTGCAGAACTGCAGCGCAGAGGCCTGAAGCTTTTCGTGCTTGGCGAAGACGCACAAGCCCGGGCCCTGGACATTCCGCAATGGGCCGAGGCCATCGACTACCCGGCGTTCGTCGCGCTATCGGTCCACCATGACAAGGTCAACACCTGGTTATGAACGTGCTGAACGTGGGCCAACGCGCCATTGCGCTGGACAAGGACGGCTACCTGGCCGATCTCAATGACTGGTCGGCCGAAGTCGCCACAGCCCTGGCGGCCGCCGAAGACATCGAATTGGGCCCCGAACACTGGGAGGTCCTCGAACTGCTGCGCGGCTTCTACGACGAATTCCAGCTCTCCCCCGCGACCCGGCCGCTGATCAAGTACACGGCGCTGAAACTGGGCGCCGACAAGGGCAACAGCCTGCACCTGAACCGATTGTTCAAAGGCACCCCCGCCAAACTCGCCGCCAAGCTGGCGGGCCTGCCCAAACCGACGAACTGCTTATGACCGACTTCCCACCGCTGACCCTTGAGACCCCGGCCGAACATCCGTTCGCCCAATTCGTGCGCATCCTCGGCAAAGGCAAGCGCGGCGCCCGTGACCTGACCCGCGAAGAAGCGCGGCAAGCCATGGGCATGGTGCTGGACGAGCAAGTCGAGGACACCCAGCTCGGCGCCTTCCTGATGCTATTGCGGCACAAGGAAGAAAGCGCCGAAGAAATGACCGGTTTTACCCAAGCCTTGCGTGAGCGCCTGCAGACCCCGGCGTTGGCGGTGGATCTGGACTGGCCGACCTACGCCGGCAAGAAGCGTCATTTACCGTGGTACCTGCTGGCAGCCAAATGCCTTGGGCAGAACGGTGTGCGGATTTTCATGCATGGCGGCGGCGCGCATACGGCGGGCCGGCTCTACACCGAGCAACTGCTTGGCTTCCTGAACATCCCTCTGTGCCGCGACTGGCAGCAGGTTGGCGCAGCGCTGGACGACGGTGGCCTGGCCTTCATGCCATTGGTGGACTGGGCACCGCAGATGCAACGGATGATCGACCTGCGCAACACCCTGGGCTTGCGTTCGCCGATCCATTCCCTGGCGCGGATCCTCAACCCCCTGGGCGCCCGTTGCGGGCTGCAAAGCATTTTCCATCCGGGCTACCAGGCGGTCCACCGCGATGCCAGCGGTTTGCTGGGAGACACCACCATCGTGATCAAGGGCGACGGTGGCGAGATCGAGATCAACCCGGACGCCGACAGCCACCTGTATGGCACCCGCGACGGTGTGAGCTGGGATGAGGAATGGCCGCGACTGGCCGAACAGCGCCACGTCAAACCGCAAAGCCTCGACCCTGAGCACCTCAAAGCCATCTGGCGAGGCGATGTTGAAGACAGCTACCCGCAACTGGCGCTGATCGCCACCATGGCCCTGGCCTTGCGCGGCCTGGGTCTGGCTCGGGAAGACGCGTTAGAGCAAGCCCGCCAATACTGGGCCGCGCGGGATCGATCGATTTAACCGATCATCAACGCCCAACCTTTGCGCTTTTTGTTCGAACCTATGGGAATAGACTCCTCTCCAACGTTTATTGGTAGAGGAGATCGAGATGGGTTTGTTAGTCGAAGGTCGCTGGCAGGACCAGTGGTATGAAAGCAAGGACGGCGCCTTCCAGCGTGAACAGGCGCAACGCCGCCATTGGATCACCGCCGACGGCAGCGCCGGCCCCACGGGCGACAGCGGATTTGCCGCCGAGTCCGGGCGCTACCATTTGTATGTATCCCTGGCCTGCCCCTGGGCCCACCGGACGCTGATCTATCGCAAGCTCAAAGGCCTGCAAGACCTGATCGATGTCTCGGTGGTCAGCTACCTGATGCTGGAAAACGGCTGGACCTTCGACAAGCGCCATGGCTCCACTGGCGACAAACTCGATCACCTGGATTTCCTGCACCAGCGCTACACCGCCGATACGCCGCACTACACCGGTCGCGTCACCGTGCCAGCGCTGTGGGACAAACGGCAACAACGCATCGTCAACAACGAATCAGCGGAAATCATCCGCATGTTCAACAGCGCCTTCGACGGCTTGACCGGAAACGACCTGGACCTCTACCCCGAGCACCTGCGCCACGATATCGATGCATTGAACGAACGCATTTACCCGGCAGTGAACAATGGCGTGTACCGCGCCGGGTTCGCCACCACTCAGGCAGCCTACGAAGAAGCGTTCGATGGTTTGTTCACTGAGCTGGACCGCTTGGAAGCATTGCTGCAAACCCGACGCTACCTGGCCGGTGAATACCTGACCGAAGCCGATATCCGCCTGTTCACCACCATCATCCGCTTTGACGCGGTGTATTTCGGCCATTTCAAATGCAACCTGCGGCGCATTGCGGATTATCCGAACCTGTCGAACTGGTTGCGGGAGTTGTACCAGTGGCCGGGGATTGCCGAGACTGTGGACTTCACCCATATCCAGCGCCATTACTACGGCAGCCACAAGACCATCAACCCCAACGGAATCGTGCCCAAGGGGCCGGAGCAGGACTTCAGGGTTGCCCATGATCGGGAGCGGTTGAGTGGGAAAGGGATTTGGCGGGGGGTTGAGAACTGATCCAGGATCTTTGTTGATTCTGAAGGCCAATCGCGAGCAGGCTCGCTCCCATATGTGATCGTTGTTCAACCATGAATCTGCGGTTGTACACGATCACTGTGGGAGCGAGCCTGCTCGCGATTGGAGCGACACGGTCTGTCTAGACCTGCCCCTGAGCCCCTTCAAACCACGCCAGTTTCTCGCGCAGTTGCACCACTTCCCCAACGATCACCAGGGTCGGTGCATGAACCTCATGCTCGGCCACCAGTTTCGGCAAATCTGCCAAGGTGCCGGTAAACACCCGCTGGTTGGAGGTGGTGCCTTGCTGGATCAGCGCCGCCGGTGTGTCCGCCGCGCGACCGTGCTTGATCAACTCGTCGCAGATGATCGGCAGCCCCACCAACCCCATGTAGAACACCAACGTCTGCGCCGGCGACACCAAGTCCGCCCACGGCAAGTCACTGGTGCCGTCCTTCAGATGACCGGTGATGAATCGCACCGACTGGGCATAATCGCGATGGGTCAGCGGGATCCCGGCGTAGGCCGCGCAGCCGCTGGCGGCGGTGATGCCCGGAACTACCTGGAACGGGATGCCGTGGGCCGCCAGTTCTTCGATTTCTTCACCGCCACGACCGAAGATGAACGGATCACCGCCCTTCAATCGCACCACCCGCTTGCCTTGCCGGGCCAGATCGACCAATTGCTGGTTGATCTGCTCCTGGGGCACCGCGTGCTCTGAGCGACGCTTGCCGACGTAGATCCGCTCGGCGTCACGCCGGCACAGCTCAAGGATCGCCGGAGCCACCAGACGGTCGTAAAGCACCACGTCCGCCTGCTGCATCAGGCGCAAGGCGCGGAAGGTCAGCAGGTCCGGATCACCAGGGCCTGCGCCCACCAGATAGACCTCACCCGGTGCATTCGGCGCCTGGCCTGCAATCTTTTCACGCAACAGGCGCTCGGCCTCGGCGCCCTGCCCGGCCAACTGTCGATCAGCGATCGGCCCCTGGAACACCTCTTCCCAGAACGCCCGGCGTTGCTGCACATCCGGGAACAGCCCTTTGACCTGGCTGCGAAAACGCGCCGCCAGCCCGGCCAGTTGCCCATAGGTCGAAGGAATCCAGGTTTCCAGCTTGGCTCGGATCAACCGCGCCAGCACCGGCGCATCGCCGCCGCTGGACACCGCGATCACCAGCGGCGAGCGGTCGACAATCGCCGGGAAGATCACGCTGCACAGGGCCGGTGCGTCCACCACGTTGACCGGCACGCAACGCTTGTGGGCGTCGGCCGACACCTGGGCGTTGAGCGATTCGTCGTCGGTGGCGGCGATGATCAGGCCACAGCCGTCCAGGTCCGCTTCCACGTAGCCACGCAGGATGCATTCACCGCCGCTGCCACTGACCAGTTCCCGCAACTGCGGTTCGATATCGGGTGCGACCACCCGCAACAACGCGCCGGCATCGGCCAGCAGGCGAGACTTGCGCAAGGCAATCTCGCCGCCGCCGACCACCAGCACGCGGCTGCCGCGCAGGTTGTGGAACAGTGGCAAATAGTCCATTTAGCCGATGACCTCGATGCCGCCCATGTAGGGCTTCAACACCTCGGGCACACGGATCGAACCGTCGGCCTGCTGGTAGTTTTCCAGTACCGCCACCAGGGTGCGGCCCACGGCCAGGCCGGAGCCATTGAGGGTGTGGACCAGCTCCGGCTTGCCGGTTTCCGGGTTGCGGAAACGCGCCTGCATGCGGCGGGCCTGGAAATCGCCACAGTTGGAGCACGAAGAAATCTCGCGATACTTGTCCTGGCTCGGGATCCAGACTTCCAGGTCGTAAGTCTTCACCGCACTGAAGCCCATGTCGCCGGTGCACAGCGCCAGGGTGCGATATGGCAGCTCCAGCAGTTGCAAGACTTTCTCGGCGTTGGCGGTCAGGCTTTCCAGCGCTTGCATGGACACCGAGGGCTCGACGATCTGCACCATCTCGACCTTGTCGAACTGATGCTGACGGATCATGCCCCGGGTATCACGGCCCGATGCCCCGGCTTCACTGCGGAAACACGGTGTGTGGGCGACGAACTTGATGGGCAGTTGCTTGGCGTCGACGATCTCGCCAGCGACGATGTTGGTCAGCGACACTTCGGCGGTAGGGATCAGGTACAGGTCGGCCTCGCCTTCGCGGCTGATCTTGAACAGGTCTTCCTCGAACTTCGGCAACTGGCCAGTGCCCTGCAAGGCTGGCGCCTGAACCAGGTAAGGCGTGTAGGCTTCTTCGTAGCCGTGCTCGGTGACGTGCAGGTTGATCATGAACTGCGCCAGGGCGCGATGCAGACGGGCAATCGGCCCGCGCAACAAGGCAAAACGGGCGCCCGACAGCTTGGCGGCGGTTTCGAAATCGAGCCAGCCGAACTTCTCGCCCAGGGCGACGTGATCCTGCACCGGGAAATCGAAGACTTTGGGCGTGCCCCAACGGCGCACTTCGACGTTGCCGTCTTCATCTTCACCGACCGGGACCGATTCATGCGGCAGGTTGGGGATACCCAGCAGGATCGAATCCAGTTCGGTCTGGATCGCGTCCAGCTCGACCTTGCCAGCACTCAACTCACCCGCCATGCGCTCGACATCGGCCATCAGCGGTGCGATGTCTTCGCCGCGCTGCTTGGCCTGACCGATGGATTTGGAGCGCGCGTTACGTTCAGCCTGCAGGGCTTCGGTGCGGGTCTGGACGGTCTTGCGCTGTTCTTCCAGCGCTTCGATGCGCGCGACGTCCAGGGCGAAGCCACGGGATGCCAGGCGGTCCGCTACGTCCTGAAGGTTGCTACGTAACAGTTTGGAATCGAGCATGTCGGTCTCTCGTTATCAAAGTTTGGTCAGGGACAGGCCAGCCCAGGTGGCGAGCAGCCCGCCGAATACGCTGATGGCCGCGTAGCCCAGGGCCAGCGGCACCTGCCCGCTTTCCAGCAGGCGCACCGTATCCAGTGAAAAGGATGAAAAAGTCGTCAGGCCGCCAAGAAAGCCGACCAACAGCCCCGCGCGCACCTCGATGGGCACCTCGGGGCGAATCAAAAACAGACCGTATAGAACGCCGATCAGCAGACAGCCCACGATATTAACGGCCAGCGTGGCGGTATAGAAGTGCCGCGGCCAATTTGCGTTGACCCAATTGCCAGTCGCAAAGCGCAACAACGTGCCGGCAACGCCACCAGCAGAGACTGCGAGGATCAAGGGGATCAAGGTTTTCTCCGCTGCCTTGGACTCAGACGGTCCAGTTGTGCCAAATGATTGAGTTTCTCGCCGATCTTCAGTTCAAGGCCACGGGGCACCGGCTGATAGAACGGCTGGGGTTCGAGTTCTTCGGGAAAATAGTCTTCACCGGCGGCATAGGCGTCCGGTTCGTCGTGAGCGTAACGGTATTCATCGCCATAGCCCAATTGCTTCATCAGTTTGGTCGGCGCGTTGCGCAGGTGCAGCGGCACTTCCAGGGAGCCATGCTCGGTGGCGCTGCGCATCGCGGCCTTGAAGCCCATGTACACCGCATTGCTCTTTGGCGCGCAAGCCAGGTAGGTGATGGCCTGGGCCACGGCGAGTTCGCCTTCCGGGCTGCCGAGGCGCTCCTGCACATCCCAGGCGGCCAGGCACAGGCTCAGGGCGCGGGGATCGGCATTGCCGATGTCTTCGCTGGCCATGCGTACCACTCGACGCGCCAGGTACAGCGGATCGCAGCCGCCGTCGATCATGCGCGCAAACCAGTACAAGGCCGCGTCGGGGTTGGAGCCACGGATGGATTTGTGCAGCGCCGAAATCTGGTCGTAGAACGCCTCACCGCCCTTGTCGAAGCGTCTACGGGTATCGCCCAACAGGCTTTGCAGCAGTTCGACGCCAATCTCGCTGTTGTCTTCGGCCAGGTCCGAGGCGTTTTCCAGCAGGTTGAGCAAGCGCCGGCCATCGCCATCGGCGGCCGAAAACAGGATCTGGAAGCCTTCGTCGCTGAGGCTCAACTGGCGTTTGCCCAGGCCGCGTTCCTCGGTCAGCGCCCGGTGCACCAACTTGCGCATCGCCGCCTCGTCGAGGCTCTTGAGCACATAGACCCGCGCCCGGGACAGCAAGGCGTTATTGAGTTCGAACGAAGGGTTTTCGGTGGTCGCGCCAATGAAGATCAGCGTCCCGTCTTCGACGTAGGGCAGGAACGCGTCCTGCTGCGACTTGTTGAAACGGTGCACTTCATCGACAAACAGGATGGTGCGCTTGCCGTATTGCCCGGCCTGTTGCTTGGCGACTTCCACCGCCTGGCGGATTTCCTTGACCCCGGCCAGCACTGCCGAAACCGTCTCGAAATGGGCATCCGAGACTTCGGCCAACAGCCGCGCCAGGGTGGTCTTGCCCACGCCCGGCGGGCCCCAGAAAATCATCGAATGCAGCGCGCCCTGCTCCAGCGCTTCGCGCAGAGGCTTGCCGCGAGCGAGCACATGCTCCTGGCCGACGTACTCATCCAGGTTGGTCGCGCGCAGGCGGGCGGCCAATGGCTGGGCAATCGGGGCGCTTCGAAACAGGTCCATCACTACTTATGCAACCTCCGCTGGGTCCTGGTGCCGATCCTCTCTACCGGAGCAGATCTGTGGGAGCATCTGTGGGAGCAAGGCTTGCCCGCGATACAGACACCTCGGTGCGTCTGGTAGACCGAGGCGATGCAATCGCGGGCAAGCCTTGCTCCCACAAGCCTTGCTCCCACAGGCCATTTCCGACAGGGGCTTTATGTTTACTCCTGGATCACGTCCGCACCCTTGGGGATGTCGAACTTGAACTTGGACGCAGCGATCGGCTCGTTGGCCTTGACCCCGGTGAACAGGATATTGGTACGCTGACCGACACTGTCGATCAGTTGCATGTCGTTGACCAGACCGTTGCGAAAGGACAGGCGCAGGCTGTCGAACAGGCTGTCCCGGGTCTTGGGCTTGAGGGTGAAGTCAATCACGCCACCGGCCTCTTTGGAGCTGATGTCGAAACTCTGGCTGATCTTGGAAACATCGCCGGAGAGCAGCAACGCCGGGGTCTGGGTCAGGCGCTGGTCCAGGGTCTTGATGGTGACCTGTTCCAGGTCCGGGTCCCACAGCGAGACTTTCTTGCCATCGGAAACCATCAGTTGTTCAGCCGGTGCATCGGTGTGCCAATAGAACAGGCCCGGACGCTGCAAGGCCATCTCACCGGCGGTTTCCTGCAACTGGGTACCACTGCCGTCGAGGGTCAGTTGGGAGAAGCGAGCGGTCAGGGTCTGGGAACGTTCCAGCAACTGGGTCAGGCGGGCCACGTCCTTTTCATCGGCATGGGCCGACAAGGTGGTCAGGGCCAGTACGGGCAACAGCAACATGCGAATCAGGCGCATGGGAGTCCTCTTGAAGTCGTGGGAGGTCGAGCGGCGTGTCGCCAGGCCGCTCAGGTCATTAATCGCGCATCGGGCCCGGCGCCAGTACTTCGCGCGAACCGTTGGTGTTCATCGCCGTCACGACCCCGGCCATTTCCATGGCCTCGATCATGCGTGCGGCACGGTTGTAGCCGATCTTGAGCTTGCGCTGAACGGCGGAAATCGAGGCCCGGCGGCTTTCCAGGACGAACTGCACCGCTTCGTCATAGAGCGCATCGGTTTCGGCATCGTCATCGCCACCACCGCTGCTGCCCTCAAAGCCGCTGCCGGCTTCCTCGACACCGTTGAGGATGTCGTCGTTGTATTCAGGGGCGCCACGCAGTTTCCAGGCTTCAACGACCCGGTGCACTTCATCGTCGGACACGAACGCACCGTGCACACGAATCGGCAGGCTGGTGCCCGGCGGCATGTAGAGCATGTCACCGTGGCCCAGCAACTGCTCGGCGCCACCCTGGTCGATGATGGTCCGCGAGTCGATCTTGCTCGACACCTGGAACGCCATGCGGGTCGGAATGTTGGCCTTGATCAGGCCGGTGATCACGTCCACCGACGGCCGCTGCGTCGCGAGAATCAGGTGGATACCAGCGGCACGGGCCTTCTGGGCGATCCGGGCGATCAGTTCTTCGACCTTTTTGCCGACGATCATCATCATGTCGGCGAATTCGTCCACCACCACCACGATGGTCGGCAGCTTGTGCAGCAGCGGCGCTTCGTCGTGGATGTTCTCGCGGTGGTACAGCGGGTCGCTCAACGGCGTACCGGCCTCTTCGGCCTCCTTGACCTTGGCATTGAAGCCCGACAGGTTCCGCACGCCCATCTTCGCCATCAGCTTGTAGCGACGCTCCATCTCGGCAACGCTCCAGCGCAGGGCGTTGGCGGCGTCCTTCATGTCGGTCACCACCGGGCACAGCAGGTGCGGAATGCCTTCATAGATCGACAGCTCGAGCATTTTCGGGTCGATCATGATCAGCTTGGCGTCTTCCGGGCCGGACTTGAACAGGATCGACAGGATCATCGCGTTCACACCCACCGACTTACCGGAACCGGTGGTACCGGCCACCAGCAGGTGCGGCATTTTCGCCAGGTCAGTGATGACAGGCTTGCCGCCGATGTCATGGCCCAGGGCCAGGGTGACCGGCGACTTGTGGTTGTCGTATTCAGGGGTGGAGAGCACTTCGGAGAAGCGCACGATCTGCCGGTCTTCGTTGGGAATCTCGATGCCCACGGTGGTTTTGCCGGGAATCACTTCCACTACCCGCACGCTGGTCACGGCCAGAGAACGTGCCAGGTCCTTGGCCAGGTTGGCGATACGGCTGACCTTCACGCCGGCGGCCGGCTGGATTTCGTAACGGGTAATCACCGGGCCCGGGTGGATCGAATCCACCGAAACCTCGACGCCGAACTCCTTGAGCTTGATTTCCAGCAGGTGACCGACGGCCGCCAGGGATTCGGGGGAATAGTTGAGCTGTTTCTTTTCGGCCGGATCCAGGATCGAGATCGGCGGCAAGGTGCCTTCCACTGCACTGTCGACGAACAGCGGCGCCTGTTTCTCTTTCTGCACGCGCTTGCTCTGCTCCGGCGCCTTGGCCGGAGCCATGGTGATGACCGGCGGCACCTGTTTCTCGCGCTCGGACATGTGCTTGCTCAGGGCCTGTTCACGTTCGATCAGGCGTTCCTTGACCTTGGCCTGCTCGCGCTTGTCCGTGACGGTCGGGGCCACCACGTCGTGGACGCGGTCATCCACCTCGCGCAGTTGCGCCACCAGTTGCTTGCGCTCGGTGCGCGCCGCCCACCAGCGATTCATCGCTCCCTGGATCAGCTCGATCAGGTCCAGGGTGATCTTGCCGGTGACATCCATCACCTTGAACCATGACAAATCGGTGAACACCGTCAGGCCGAACAGGAACAGGGCGATGAACAGCAGCGTGCTGCCCTGGATGTTCAGGGCGTTTTTGGCCAGCTCGCCAAGACTTTCCCCCAGGGCACCGCCCGCTCCGGCCGGCAGGCCGGTGGGAGCGTGAAAATGGATATGGGCCAGCGCAGCGCCCGACAGCACCAGGAACACCAGGCCGATCAGGCGCCAGGAAAACAGCCAGCCACTCCACTGCCAGGGCTCGTGGCGTTGACGGAAAATCTGATAGGCCTTGATCGCCAGCAAAAGCGGAAAGATGTAGGCGAAATAGCCCAGCACCATGAACAGGATGTCAGCGCTGTAGGAACCGGCCGGACCGCCGAAATTCTGCACATCGTCGATCTTGCTGTTGTGGCTCCAGCCCGGATCGTCCTTGCCATAGGTCAGCAAGGCCATCATCAGGAACAGGCACAAGGCGCCGATGGCGATCAACGCACCTTCCTTGAGCCGGTAGTGCAATTGCTGGCGCCAGAGCGGAACGACTGTTTTAGGTGCTGCGGTGGATTTCTTCAAAACGCTTCTTTTCCTGCGCCAAAGGCGCGTCCATCTGTTGAATGACTATAAAAAACTGCTCATCACGAGCAGGCAAAAAAGTGAATGTGCACAACCGGTACTACTTTTACCACTGTGACGTGCATCCAGAAAACCGCAGGTGTTGCCGAAGATTTTGATCTTTTGCCTCTCCTGCGTTCAAAACTCAAGCATTGTACGGGTTTGTCAGCCCCAAGGCATTGCCCGCACGATGGGCTACAGCATAGCCAAAAACCAGCTGTGTTGGCGTCAATTGGAGCATGCATTCTCTTTCGTGACAAAGGCTTATGAGGTGTTTTTATGAGCGAAGTGAAGCATTCACGCCTGATCATTCTCGGTTCCGGCCCTGCGGGATACAGCGCCGCTGTCTATGCCGCCCGTGCCAACCTCAAACCCGTTGTCATTACTGGCCTGCAGGCCGGTGGCCAGCTCACTACCACCGTCGAAGTCGACAACTGGCCCGGCGATGTCACGGACTTGACCGGTCCGGTGCTGATGGAACGCATGCAACGCCACGCCGAGCGCTTCGACACGCAGATCGTCTACGACCATATCCACACCGCCAAGTTGCAACAGCGCCCTTTCGAACTCATCGGCGACAGCGGCACCTACACCTGCGACGCGCTGATCATCGCCACCGGCGCTTCAGCCCAATACCTGGGCCTGGCCTCAGAGCAGACCTTCGCCGGCAGGGGCGTTTCCGCCTGCGCAACCTGCGACGGATTCTTTTACCGCAATCAGGTAGTGGCGGTGGTCGGTGGTGGCAATACGGCGGTTGAGGAGGCTTTGTACCTGTCCAACATCGCCCGCGAGGTACACCTGATTCACCGCCGGGACAAACTGCGCGCAGAGAAAATACTGCAGGACAAGCTGTTCGAAAAAGCCCGCCACGGCAATGTGAAACTGCACTGGAAGCAGAATCTGGATGAAGTGCTGGGTGACGCCAGCGGCGTCACCGGCGCGCGTCTGCGCCAAAGTGAGACCGGCCAGACCAGCACCTTGTCCCTGGCCGGCGTGTTTATCGCTATCGGCCATCAACCCAACACCGAGTTGTTCCAGGGCCAACTGACAATGCGCGACGGCTACCTGATCGTCCGCGGCGGCAGCGAGGGCAATGCCACTGCAACCGATATCGAAGGCGTGTTCGCCGCCGGCGACGTGGCCGATCACGTGTATCGACAAGCCATTACGTCGGCCGGTGCCGGTTGCATGGCCGCACTCGACGCCGAGAAGTATCTCGATGACATTCCGGTGGCTTGACGGTTAACCTTTAGGCGGGCTCTTGTCTGCGCACAAGACCCGCCCTCCCCTTCTGCAAGCCCGGATGACCATGCTGACTTGGCTACAACGCAACACGTTCGATTTTCCGCCACTGGCCAAAGCCCTGAGCGACCCCAATGGCTTGCTGGCCGCCGGTGGCGACCTGTCCGCCGATCGGCTGATCCGGGCCTATCGCCACGGCTGTTTCCCGTGGTTCTCCGAAGGCCAGCCGATCTTGTGGTGGTCACCGGATCCACGCACCGTATTGTTTCCCGACGAACTGCATGTATCGCGCAGCCTGGGCAAGCTTCTGCGCAAGCAACGCTATGCCGTGACGTTCGACAAGGACTTTGCCGCTGTCATCGAGGCCTGCGCCGCGCCCCGGGACTATGCTGACGGCACCTGGATCACCGAGGCCATGCAAACCGCCTATCTGGAGCTGCATCGACGCGGTTTCGCCCATTCAGTGGAGGTATGGGACCAGGGTATATTGGTGGGCGGCCTGTATGGCCTGGCCATGGGGCAGCTGTTTTTTGGCGAGTCCATGTTCAGTCGGGCCGATAACGCCTCGAAATTCGGCTTCGCCACCCTGGTCCAACATCTCAAAGCGGCCGGTTTCGTGCTGATCGACTGCCAAATGCCCACCGAACACTTGCACAGCCTCGGCGCCCGGTCGATCCCAAGGGCTGAGTTTGCCGGCTACCTCAAGGCGCATCTGGACCAGCCCAACCACGCAACCTGGGTTTGCTGAGCGACAATGGCGCTCCTGGCTTACACTTAATCCAAAGCTTACTCCCGAGGGTTGATCATGACCGAGTTGGCGCGCTTGAAGTTCTATGCCACTCAACCCCACTCTTGCAGTTACCTGCCCGAGGAGCAGGCCACGACGCTGTTCCTCGACCCTAGCCAGCCCATGGATGTGCATGTCTACGCAGATCTGTCGGAGATGGGCTTCCGTCGCAGCGGCGATCATCTCTACCGGCCCCATTGCCAACATTGCAATGCGTGCGTGCCGGCGCGCATTCCCGTGGCTCAGTTTGTACCCAATCGCCAGCAGAAGCGGATTTTCAAGCGCAACGCCGACCTGCAGGTCCGGCCAGCCAAGCCGCAGTTCAGCGAGGAGTATTTCGATCTTTACCAGCGCTACATCGAGCAGCGCCACGCCGACGGCGACATGTACCCGCCCAGTCGTGATCAGTTTTCGACCTTTCTGGTCCGCGACCTGCCCTTTTCCCGCTTCTATGAGTTCCGCCTCGAAGGGCGACTGGTGGCCATCGCCGTCACAGACCTGCTGCCCAACGGGCTTTCGGCGGTGTACACCTTCTATGAGCCCGACGAAGAACGGCGCAGTCTGGGGCGTTTTGCCATCCTCTGGCAGATCAACGAAGCCCGGCGCCTCGGGCTGGAAGCGGTGTACTTGGGCTACTGGATCAAAAACTGCAAAAAAATGAATTACAAGACCCAATATCGCCCCATCGAATTGCTGATTAACCAGAGATGGGTCGTCCTCAGTTAGAACCCCTTGGCTTAAACCCCCTTTTTCGGGCACAATGCACGCCGCTTTTGCCTGGCGCAGTTGCACCGGGCCATTCACTGGATACCGAGGGCTTTACTGCATGTCGAAAGAAGACAGCTTCGAAATGGAAGGCACTGTCGTCGACACCCTGCCCAACACCATGTTTCGTGTGGAGTTGGAAAATGGGCACGTCGTAACCGCGCACATCTCCGGCAAGATGCGCAAGAACTACATTCGTATTCTTACCGGTGACAAAGTGCGCGTCGAGCTGACGCCCTATGACTTGAGCAAAGGGCGCATCACTTACCGCGCTCGCTAACAAGTCAATACAAAACGCCCGGCTGATGCCGGGCGTTTTTGTTTGTCCGCGCCAATAATCACCTCACAACCCTGTGGGAGCGAGCCTGCTCGCGATGAGGCCGGCGCATTCGACATTCCAGCCAACTGACCCACCGCTTTCGCGAGCAGGCTCGCTCCCACAGGAAATTTGTGGCGGATACAAATCCTGCAGTTATCCAGACCCGGAGGGGCCAGGTGTTTCTGAAGTCAGCAAAAAGGCGCCTTTCGGCGCCTTTTGCTTTTCCTGCGTGTAACGATCAGGCCATTTCAGCCGTGGTTTCGAAGTCGAAGGTCAGCTCGCCATCCTTGATGTCGATGTGGACCACACCGCCATGTTCGGCCAGTTCGCCAAAGAGGATCTCCTCCGCCAGTGGACGCTTGATCTTGTCCTGGATCAGGCGAGCCATCGGCCGTGCCCCCATCGTCACATCGTAACCACCGGCCGCCAGCCAACTGCGGGCCGCATCGGTGACTTCCAGCAGCACACGCTTGTCTTCGAGCTGCGCCTGAAGTTCGGTAAGGAACTTGTCCACCACACTCTTGATGACCTCATGGCTGAGGCGACCAAACTGGATAATAGTGTCCAGGCGGTTGCGGAATTCAGGCGTGAAGCTCTTCTTGATCACTTCCATCGCATCGGACGAATGGTCCTGATGGGTGAAACCGATCGAAGCGCGAGCCGCGGTTTCGGCGCCGGCGTTGGTGGTCATGATGATGATCACATTGCGGAAATCCGCCTTGCGCCCGTTGTTGTCGGTCAGCGTACCGTGATCCATGACCTGCAGGAGCAGGTTGAAGACTTCCGGATGCGCCTTCTCGATTTCATCGAGCAAGAGCACGCAATGCGGCTGCTTGGTGATGGCCTCGGTCAGCAGGCCGCCCTGGTCGAAACCGACATATCCCGGAGGCGCACCAATCAGACGCGATACGGTGTGACGCTCCATGTACTCGGACATGTCGAAGCGAACCAGCTCGATCCCCATCGCCTTGGCCAATTGCCGTGCGGCCTCGGTCTTGCCGACACCGGTGGGACCTGCGAACAGGAAAGAACCCACTGGTTTGTCCGGCGACTTGAGTCCGGCGCGGGACAACTTGATGGCGGTGGACAGCGAATCGATGGCTGCATCCTGACCGAACACGGTCAGCTTCAGGTCACGCTCCAGATTACGCAGCAGCTCCTTGTCGGAACTGGTGACGTGCTTGGGCGGAATCCTCGCGATTTTCGCCACGATGTCTTCGACCTGTGGCACTTCGATGCGCTTGACGCGCTTCTCCACAGGCTGAAGCCGCTGATAGGCACCCGCCTCGTCGATAACATCAATGGCCTTGTCCGGCATATGCCGGTCATTGATATAGCGCGAGGCCAGCTCAGCAGCGGCGCGCAGGGCTTCATCGCTGTATTCGATATTGTGGTGCAGTTCGAAACGCCCCTTCAGCCCACGCAGGATACCGATGGTGTCTTCCACCGAAGGCTCCGACACATCGACTTTCTGGAAACGCCGGGCCAGGGCACGGTCTTTTTCGAAGATCCCGCGAAATTCCTGGAACGTGGTCGAACCGATGCAACGGATATCACCCGAAGACAGCAGCGGCTTGAGCAGGTTCGAGGCATCCATGACCCCACCGGACGCGGCACCGGCACCAATGATGGTGTGGATTTCGTCGATGAACAGGATCGCCTGCGGACGCTTTTTCAGCTCGCCCAGCAATGCCTTGAAGCGCTTCTCGAAATCACCGCGGTACTTGGTGCCCGCCAGCAAGGCCCCCAGATCGAGGGAATACACCACACTGTTGGCGAGCAGGTCCGGCACCTGGTTATCGACGATACGCTTGGCCAGGCCTTCGGCGATCGCAGTCTTGCCCACGCCCGCCTCGCCCACCAGCAGCGGATTGTTCTTGCGGCGTCGGGCCAGGATCTGCGCGACCCGCTCGACTTCCGCCTCGCGTCCGACCAGTGGATCGATACGCCCCTGGCGCGCCAGTTCATTCAGATTGCTGGCATAGGCGTCCAGCGGATTGCCTGAAGAAGAAGACTCACCGCCCTCGTCATCCTGCATATCCTGTTCACCTTCGGAGTGATCGCCGTGCCCAGGTACCTTGGAAATGCCATGGGCGATGTAATTGACGACATCGATGCGCGCAACACTCTGCTGCTTGAGCAGGAAAACCGCCTGGCTTTCCTGTTCGCTGAAGATGGCGACCAGCACGTTGGCGCCGGTCACTTCACGCTTACCCGAGCTCTGTACATGAAAGACAGCACGCTGCAGGACACGCTGGAAGCCCAGGGTTGGCTGGGTTTCGCGATCCTCGTCATGAACGGGGATCAATGGCGTGGTGGAGTCGATGAACTCCTGCAAATCATGCTTGAGTTTATCGAGGTTTGCGCCGCAGGCACGCAAAACGGTGGCGGCAGCCTCGTTATCCAATAGGGCCAGCAGCAGGTGCTCGACGGTCATGAATTCATGACGCTTCGAACGAGCCTCCTTGAAGGCAAGATTGAGGGTGACTTCGAGCTCGCGGTTTAACATAGCTTCACCTCATACCCAAGTGGTCGGCGTTAACCGTCCTTCTCGATTTCACAGAGTAGCGGATGCTGGCTTTCCCGGGCGTACTGGTTGACCTGCATGGCCTTCGTCTCGGCGATGTCGCGGGTAAACACTCCACATACTGCCCGTCCCTCTGTATGGACGGCCAGCATGACCTTGGTCGCCAGCTCGCGATTCAGGTTAAAAAACACCTCGAGCACTTCGACGACGAAATCCATCGGTGTGTAGTCATCGTTGAACAAAACCACCTTGTACATCGGTGGCGCCTGTAATGCAGGCTTTGCTTCCTGAACAGCAATGCCTGCGGAATCGTCGTCATGTAGATCCGGGCGATCCTGATTGAATGTTAGTCGAATCTGGCTGATTGCATGCATGGAAAGAAAGGTTCGTTTAGTTGGCAAATACAGTGATGGGGGCGCTTGTAGGCGATTTCAACCACGTTCGCCGGGTCACCTTGACTATCGGGAAAACGGTGTTACAACCAATAGAGCCCATCGTGGGTTAAAAAGGTCCGTGGAATCGATCCTGTTTTCCAAGATTAGCCTGCGGATGGATTGGATGATACTCCACTGACGGAGTGTGTTGCAGAGGGATATGGCCTATGTCGGTCGTCAAGATGAGTGGCAAAGTCAAATGGTTCAACAATGCCAAGGGCTACGGTTTCATTATCGCAAACGGCAGGGATGAAGACCTTTTCGCCCATTACTCGGCGATTCAGATGGATGGCTATAAAACCCTGAGAGCCGGACAACGCGTCACGTTCGAAGTCATCCAGGGGCCCAAGGGCCTGCACGCGGTCAATATTGCACCCGACACCGTCGAAGATACCTCTTGCGCTACCCCCGTCAATGCCATGACCACTGAAGCCCATTGATCGGCACAAGCCTCCCCTGACAACAACAATGCCCGACTCGATCACTCGAGCCGGGCATTTTTTTGCTGACTGCCGATCCGCTTACATGTGCGAGATCAGTGCATCACCGAAGGCCGAGGAAGACAACAGCGTGGCGCCGTCCATCAGGCGCTCGAAGTCATAGGTCACGGTCTTGGCGGAAATCGCGCCGTTGGTGCCCTTGATGATCAGGTCGGCCGCTTCGGTCCAGCCCATGTGCCGCAGCATCATTTCCGCCGACAGGATCAGCGAACCCGGGTTGACCTGGTCCTTGCCGGCATACTTGGGTGCCGTGCCGTGGGTGGCTTCGAACATCGCCACGGTGTCGGACAGGTTGGCGCCCGGCGCAATACCAATGCCCCCCACTTCCGCCGCCAGGGCGTCGGAGAGGTAGTCGCCGTTGAGGTTCAGGGTCGCGATCACGTCGTATTCGGCCGGGCGCAGCAGGATTTGCTGGAGCATGGCATCGGCGATGGCGTCCTTGACGATGACGTTCTTGCCGGTTCTCGGGTTCTTGAACTGCATCCAAGGCCCACCGTCGAGCAGGGTCGCGCCGAATTCCTCGGCCGCCACTTCGTAAGCCCACTCCTTGAAGGCACCTTCGGTGAACTTCATGATGTTGCCTTTATGCACGATGGTCAGCGAATCGCGATCGTTATCCACTACATATTGCAAAGCCTTGCGGGCCAGACGCTGAGTGCCCTGCTTGGAAACCGGCTTGACGCCGATGCCGCAATTCTCGTCGAAACGGATCTTGGTAACGCCCATTTCTTCTTTCAGGAACTTGATGACCTTGGTGGCTTCGGGCGAACCGGCTTTCCACTCGATACCGGCGTAGATGTCTTCGGAGTTCTCACGGAAGATCGTCATGTCCACGTCGCCAGGCTTCTTGACCGGGCTTGGCACGCCTTCGAACCAGCGCACCGGACGCAGGCATACATACAAATCGAGCTGCTGGCGCAGGGCGACGTTCAGCGAGCGAATACCACCACCGACCGGCGTGGTCAGCGGGCCCTTGATGGAAACCACGTAGTCTTTGACCGCGTCCAGGGTTTCCTGGGGCAGCCAGGTGTCCTGGTCGTAAACCTGAGTTGCTTTCTCACCGGCGTAGACTTCCATCCAGGAAATCTTGCGCTTGCCGCCATAGGCCTTCTGAACCGCAGCGTCCACCACCTTGATCATGACCGGGCTGATATCGACGCCAATGCCGTCGCCTTCAATGAAGGGGATGATCGGGTTGTCGGGAACATTAAGAGAATGGTCTGCATTGACGGTGATTTTGTCACCGACGGCTGGAACCTGAATCTTTTGATACCCCATGCTGAACTCCATTGCTTGGATTGAACATCTGGCTGCGTTCGAGCGTACCCCAGTTGTATCGGCGCGCAAACCCTACGTTAGGCTCATCCGGGGAAAAGCGTTGCAGTTCGCGGTGTACAACCCTGAAAAACAAGGGAAAAGCGCCAAACGTGAGCATAGCCTGCTCCTCTAGCACTGCGACGTTTAGACCAATGGACGAGTACGCAAGTATATGAACCATCGGCAGATCGCCAGCTACCTATGTATAATGCCGCCGCTGACCACAGGGTCACGACGGCTGATGGCTCTATCACAAGACTTTCGGCCCGTTGAAAGCCGGACCGTTACCGCGGCCCGACCGCTTGACGCTCGACTGATGCACCCAACATCACCGCGAAGAAACCTCGACATTCGACTCACGGATGACTTTGAACGAACGCGCTTACCCGGCGCCCCTCGAGTTTCTGCGCATGCTTTAGCAAAGAAGAGAGTTAATCCGAATATGCCCACCCGCTCGAAGATCATCTACACCTTCACCGACGAAGCTCCCGCCCTCGCCACCTATTCGCTGCTGCCGATCGTCGAAGCCTTTACCGCCTCGGCCGACATCGCCGTGGAAACCCGCGATATCTCCCTTGCAGGGCGCATCCTGGCCAGCTTCCCCGAGCAACTGGGTGACAAAGCCGTCGCCGACCACCTCGCCGAACTGGGCGACCTGGCCGTGACGCCTGAAGCTAACATCATCAAGCTGCCGAACATCAGCGCCTCGGTGCCGCAACTGCAGGCCGCGATCAAGGAATTGCAGGCCCAGGGCTATGCACTGCCGGACTACCCGGAAACCGTGACCAGCGACGCCGAGAAAGACGCACGCGCCCGCTACGACAAGGTCAAGGGCAGCGCCGTGAACCCGGTCCTGCGTGAAGGCAACTCCGACCGCCGCGCACCGCTGTCGGTCAAGAACTACGCGCGCAAGCACCCGCACAAAATGGGCGCCTGGGCAGCCGACTCCAAGTCTCATGTGGCCCACATGAGCACCGGTGATTTCTACGGCAGCGAAAAAGCCGCCCTGATCGACGCCGCCGGCAGCGTGAAAATCGAGCTGATCGCTCAGGACGGCACTGCCACTGTCCTGAAAGAAAAAACCACCGTACAAGCCGGTGAGATCCTCGACTGCGCCGTGATGAGCAAGAACGCCCTGCGCGACTTCATCGCCGCTGAAATCGAAGACGCCAAGCAAAAAGGCGTCCTGCTGTCGGTCCACCTCAAGGCCACCATGATGAAGGTCTCCGACCCGATCATGTTCGGTCAGATCGTCGCCGAGTTCTACAAAGACGCCCTGGCCAAGCACGCACAAGTGCTGGAGCAGATCGGCTTCAACCTGAACAACGGCATCGGCGACCTGTACGCCCGCATCAAGGCCTTGCCGGCCGAGCAGCAGGCGCAGATCGAAGCCGACATCCAGGCGGTCTACGCGGCGCGCCCATCCCTGGCGATGGTCAACTCCGATAAAGGCATCACCAACCTGCACGTACCGAGCGACGTCATCGTCGACGCCTCGATGCCGGCCATGATCCGTGACTCCGGCAAGATGTGGGGCACCGACGGCCAGTTGCACGACACCAAGGCCGTGATCCCGGATCGCTGCTACGCCACCATCTACCAGGCGGTGATCGAAGACTGCAAGCAACACGGTGCCTTCGATCCGACCACCATGGGCAGCGTGCCGAACGTCGGCCTGATGGCCAAGAAAGCCGAAGAATACGGTTCCCACGACAAGACCTTCCAGATCAAGGCCGACGGCGTGGTCCGTGTTTCGGACAATACCGGTCGCACCCTGCTGGAGCAGAACGTCGAGGCGGGCGATATCTTCCGCATGTGCCAGACCAAGGACGCGCCGATCCAGGATTGGGTCAAGCTGGCCGTCAACCGTGCCCGCGCCAGCAGCACCCCGGCGATTTTCTGGCTGGACCCGATGCGCGCCCATGACGGCGTGGTGATCGAGAAAGTCCAGGCTTACCTGAAGAACCACGACACTGCCGGCCTGGACATCCGCATCATGTCGCCGGTCGACGCGATGAAATTCACCCTGGCCCGCACCCGCGAAGGCAAGGACACCATCTCGGTGACCGGCAACGTACTGCGCGACTACCTGACCGACCTGTTCCCGATCATGGAACTGGGCACCAGCGCCAAGATGCTGTCGATCGTGCCGCTGATGAACGGCGGTGGCCTGTTCGAAACCGGCGCCGGCGGTTCGGCACCCAAGCACGTTCAGCAGTTGCTGGAAGAAAACTTCCTGCGCTGGGATTCCCTGGGCGAGTTCCTGGCCCTGGCCGCGTCCCTCGAACACCTGGGCGTGACCTACAACAACCCTAAAGCCCTGGTGCTGGCCAAGACCCTGGATCAGGCTACCGGTGAGTTCCTGGACCGCAACAAGTCGCCTTCGCGCAAGGTCGGCGGCATCGACAACCGCGGCAGCCACTTCTACCTGACCCTGTTCTGGGCCCAGGCATTGGCCGCGCAAAACGACGACGCAGCCCTCAAGGCCCAGTTCACTGCCCTGGCCAAGACACTGACCGACAACGAAGAAAAAATCGTTGCCGAGCTCAATGCCGTCCAAGGCAAACCGGTGGACATCGGCGGTTACTACTTCGCCAACCCGGAGCTGACCAGCAAGGCCATGCGCCCAAGCAACACCTTCAACGCGGCGATTGCTGCGCTGGTGTAAGGTTGTAAAGGAACACCACAAACCCCGGCCCTGGTGCCGGGGTTTGTGTTTCCAGACACAACGCATCCCCCCCGTGGGAGCGAACCTGCTCGCGATAGCGGTATAACATTCAACACTGACGCTGACTGACACACCGCTATCGCGAGCAGGCTCGCTCCCACATTTGACCGTGTTCAACCTTTGAATCGAGAACGCTTCATGGACTGGAACCCCCACATCACCGTCGCCACCATCGTCGAAGACAACGGCCGTTTCCTGATGGTGGAAGAATCCAAGGGCGGACGAGCGGTGCTCAACCAGCCTGCAGGCCACCTGGACCCGAACGAAACCCTGATCGAAGCCGCCGTGCGCGAAACCCTGGAAGAAACCGGCTGGGACGTCGAACCTACCAGCGTGGTGGGCATTTACCTGTACACCGCCCCCAGTAATGGCGTGACCTACCAACGGGTCTGTTTCGCCGCCAAGGCCTTGAACCACCGTCCGGACTATCCACTGGATGATGGCATCCTGGGCGCCAAGTGGCTGACCCGCAACGAGTTGCTCGAACAGCGTGAACACTGGCGCAGCGAGCTGATCATCCGTTGCATCGACGATTATCTGGCCGGTCATCGCCACAGTCTGACGCTGATCCGTCCTTCTCTTTAGCCTTGCGCGTCCGGGCCTGATAGAATCGCGTCCTTTTTCAAGACACTCATTGAACTGCTATGCGTGATCCAGCCCCTTCTGACACCACCAACAAGCGCGTCATTGTCGGCATGTCCGGCGGCGTGGACTCTTCCGTTTCCGCCCTTCTGCTGATCGAGCAGGGTTATGAGGTGGAAGGCCTGTTCATGAAGAACTGGGAAGAAGACGACGGAACCGAATACTGCACCGCCATGGACGACCTGGCGGACGCCCAGGCCGTCTGCGACAGGATCGGCATCAAGCTGCACACCGCCAACTTCGCCGCCGAGTACTGGGACAACGTGTTCGAGCACTTCCTGGCCGAATACAAGGCCGGTCGTACGCCGAACCCGGACATCCTCTGCAACCGCGAAATCAAGTTCAAGGCGTTCCTCGACTACGCCATGATGCTCGGCGCTGACCTGATCGCTACCGGTCACTATGTGCGCCGCCGCGACATCGACGGCCGCACCGAACTGCTCAAGGGCCTGGACCCGAACAAGGACCAGAGCTACTTCCTGCACGCCGTCGGCGGCGAGCAGATCGCCAAGACCCTGTTCCCGGTGGGCGAGCTGGAAAAGCCGCAAGTGCGCGCGATCGCCGAAAAACACGCCCTGGCCACCGCCAAGAAGAAAGATTCCACCGGCATCTGCTTTATCGGCGAGCGGCGTTTCAGCGACTTCCTCAAGCAGTACCTGCCGGCCCAGCCAGGCGAAATCAAGACCACCGAAGGCGAAGTCATCGGCCGCCATCATGGCCTGATGTACCACACCATCGGCCAGCGCCAGGGCCTGGGCATCGGCGGGCTGAAGGACGCCGGTGAAGAGCCGTGGTACGTACTGGTCAAGGACCTGGAGCACAACGAGCTGATCGTCGGCCAGGGCAACGACCATCCGTGGTTGTTCTCCCGCGCCCTGCTCGCCTCCGACATCTATTGGGTCAACCCGATCGACCTCAGCCAACCGCGCCGTCTGACGGCCAAGGTTCGCTACCGCCAGAGTGATCAGCCCTGCATGCTGGAAAAAACCGCCACGGGCTATCGCGCGACGTTCGATGACCCACAACGAGCAGTCACACCCGGCCAGTCCGTGGTGTTCTACGACGGGGAAATCTGCCTGGGCGGCGGCGTGATCGAAGTCGCAGAGCCCTGGAGCAGCAAGGCATGAGCCCGACCCAGGAGCAACTGACGGCATTGGGCGGTGTGTTTCTCGCCGCCGTGCTGGTGGATCGGATCGCCAAGACCGGCCAGGCCACCGAAGCGGGCCTGAGCTGCATGCTCGGCAGCCTGCTGATTCGTGATCCCAAGGACACACTTGAAGTCTATGGCGGCGATGACCTGAACCTGCGCGAGGGTTATCGCGCACTGATTGGCGCCCTGGAACGCGACCCCAGCACTCTGCAACGCGAGCCGCTGCGCTACGCCCTGTCGATGCTGGGCCTGGAACGTCAATTGGCCAAGCGCGACGACCTGCTGGATACCATCGGCAATCGCCTGCCGCAGATTCAGTCCCAGGTTGAACACTTCGGTCCCGCCCACGAAAACGTCATCGCCGCTTGCGGTGCGCTGTACCAAGACACCCTGAGCACCTTGCGCCAGCGCATCCAGGTACACGGCGACATGCGCAATCTGCAACAACCGAGCAATGCCTCGAAGATCCGCGCCCTGTTACTGGCCGGAATTCGCTCGGCGCGGTTGTGGCGGCAGTTGGGTGGTCATCGCTGGCAGCTGGTGATCAGTCGACGCAAATTGCTGAAAGAGCTTTACCCGTTGATGCGCAACGAATAAGTCGCCTCAACCCGCTTTTTTATATCGTTACGCGTAATACGCCGGTCAGTTGGCGACGGACCGGCGATTGTTTTCATGTATGATACGCGCCCCATTTCGTTGCCCGACTGTCCGAGAACACCCCATGCAGCTTTCTTCGCTCACTGCGGTTTCCCCTGTTGACGGCCGCTACGCCGGCAAAACCCAGGCCCTGCGCCCGATTTTCAGCGAGTACGGCCTGATCCGCGCTCGCGTCCTGGTTGAAGTGCGCTGGCTCCAGCGCCTTGCCGCTCACCCTGGCATTGCCGAAGTCCCGGCGTTTTCCGCGCAAGCCAACGCGGTGCTGAACGCCCTGGCTGAAAACTTTGTGCTGGAGCACGCCGAGCGCGTCAAAGAGATCGAGCGCACCACCAACCACGACGTCAAAGCCATTGAATACCTGCTCAAGGAGCAGGCGGCCAAGCTGCCGGAACTGGCCAACGTCAGCGAATTCATCCACTTTGCCTGCACCAGCGAGGACATCAACAACCTGTCCCACGCCCTGATGCTGCGCGAAGGCCGTGATGACGTGATGCTGCCGCTGATGCGCCAGACCGCCCAGGCCATCCGCGAGTTGGCAATCCGCTTCGCCGACGTTCCGATGCTATCGCGCACCCATGGTCAACCGGCTTCGCCGACCACCCTGGGCAAGGAACTGGCGAACGTGGTGTACCGCCTGGAGCGCCAGATCGCCCAGGTCGCCGCCGTGCCACTGCTGGGCAAGATCAACGGCGCCGTGGGCAACTACAACGCCCACCTGTCGGCCTACCCGGACATCGACTGGGAAGCCAACGCCCGCGCCTTCATCGAAGACGAGCTGGGCCTGAGCTTCAACCCGTACACCACCCAGATCGAGCCGCACGACTACATCGCCGAGCTGTTCGATGCGATCGCCCGTTTCAACACCATCCTGATCGACTTCGACCGTGACATCTGGGGCTACATCTCCCTGGGTTATTTCAAGCAGCGCACCATTGCCGGCGAAATCGGTTCCTCGACCATGCCGCACAAGGTCAACCCGATCGACTTCGAAAACTCCGAAGGCAACCTGGGCATCGCCAACGCGCTGTTCCAGCACCTGGCGAGCAAACTGCCGATCTCCCGCTGGCAGCGCGACCTGACCGACTCCACCGTGCTGCGCAACCTGGGCGTGGGCTTTGCCCACAGCGTCATTGCCTATGAAGCCAGCCTCAAGGGCATCAGCAAGCTGGAACTCAACGAGCAGAAAATCGCCGCCGACCTGGACGCCTGCTGGGAAGTCCTGGCCGAGCCGATCCAGACCGTGATGCGTCGCTACAACATCGAAAACCCGTATGAAAAGCTCAAAGAACTGACCCGTGGCAAGGGCATCAGTCCTGAAGCGTTGCAGACTTTCATTGATGGCCTGGACATGCCTGCCGAGGCCCGCGCCGAGCTGAAAAAGCTCACGCCGGCCAACTACATCGGCAACGCAGCGGCACAAGCCAAGCGCATCTGATCCACCGTTTTGCCCTGAGACGCCCGGCCGCGCCGGGCGTTTTTATTCGCGTCTGAAAAGTATATTTTTTCAATAGGTTACACATGAATCCTGATATTCCTCTGCAACTCCTGGGCGGCATCACGGCACGGGAGTTCCTGCGCGACTACTGGCAGAAAAAACCACTGCTGATCCGCCAGGCGATTCCAGACTTCCAAAGCCCGATCGATGCCGACGAACTGGCCGGCCTGGCCCTGGAAGAAGAAGTCGAATCGCGCTTGGTCATCGAGCACGGCGAACGTCCCTGGGAATTGCGTCGCGGCCCGTTTGCCGAAGACGAATTCAGCAAATTGCCGGAGCGCGAGTGGACCCTGCTGGTGCAGGCTGTCGATCAGTTCGTACCCGAAGTCAGCGAACTGCTGGAAAACTTCCGTTTCCTGCCGAGCTGGCGCATCGACGATGTGATGATCAGCTTCGCCGCCCCGGGTGGCAGCGTCGGCCCGCATTTCGACAATTACGATGTGTTCCTGCTGCAGGGCCATGGCCAGCGCAACTGGAAAATCGGCCAGATGTGCGACTCCGAGAGCCCGCTGCTGCAACACGCCGACCTGCGCATCCTCGCCGACTTCGAAGCCACCGACGAGTGGACCCTGGAACCGGGCGACATGCTTTACCTGCCGCCGCGCCTGGCGCACTGCGGCGTGGCCGTGGATGACTGCATGACCTACTCGGTAGGCTTCCGCGCGCCGAGCGCCGCCGAAGTGCTGACCCACTTCACCGACTTCCTCAGCCAGTTCCTGCCGGACGAAGAACGCTACACCGACGCCGATGCGCGCCCGGTGGCCGACCCGCACCAGATCCAGCACGACGCCCTCGATCGCCTCAAGGGCCTGCTGGCCGAGCACATGAGCGACGAGCGCCTGCTGCTGACCTGGTTCGGCCAGTTCATGACCGAGCCGCGCTACCCGGAGCTGGTGGTAGGCCCGGAACTGGAAGAAGACGACCTGCTGGCCGGCCTGGAACAGGGCGCAGTGATCATCCGCAACCCAAGCGCCCGCCTGGCCTGGTCGGAAGTCGATGATGACCTGCTGCTGTTTGCCAGCGGCCAGAGCCGTTATCTGCCGGGCAAGCTGCGCGACCTGCTGAAAATGATCTGCGCCGCCGATGCCCTGCACAGCGAAAACCTCGGCCCGTGGCTGGCCGACGAAGACGGTCGCGGCCTGATCTGCGAGTTGGTCAAGCAAGGCAGCCTGGGGTTCGCTGATGAATAAAATCCACGTTCGTGTCGCAGACTGGCAAAAGGATAACGCCGAGATCCGGCGCATTCGTGAGACTGTGTTCATTGCCGAGCAATCCGTCCCGCCTGAACTGGAATGGGATGCCGATGACCAGAGCGCGGTGCATTTTCTGGCGTTTGAAGGCGACTTCCCCATCGGCACCGCGCGCCTGTTGACTGACGGCCATATCGGTCGCGTCTCGGTCCTCAAGGACTGGCGCGGCCTGAAGGTGGGTGACGCGCTGATGCACGCCGTGATCGCCGAAGCCGAGAAGCGTGGGCTCAAGCAGCAGATGCTCAGCGCCCAGGTGCATGCCACGCCGTTCTACGAGCGGCTGGGTTTTGCCGTGGTCAGCGAGGAGTTCCTGGAAGCCGGGATTCCGCATGTGGACATGGTTCGCCATTCGGCCTGAAACCAAACCCTGTGGCGAGGGGATTTATACCCGCTGGGCTGCTCCGCAGCCCCAAATCAATCACTGCGGTGTGTCAGGTTGATGTAATCGGCTTCATTGGGGCTGCTGCGCAGCCCAGCGGGGATAAATCCCCTCGCCACAAGAGCATCATGCAACCACAAAACGCCCCGCCATCCACCGATGCCGGGGCGTTTTGCCGTCTAACATTCAACTTGCCCCACCCCAGGCCGACAAACTGGCAATATCAAGCCTTTGTCTCGCGGAGAAATGGACATGTCCTTACGCACCCTGCTCGCCACCCTGCTGCTCGGCTGCAGCCTGTCGGTGATGGCCGCTACTGAAATCGTCCCGCTGAACTACCGAACCAGCGCCGACCTGTTGCCGGTGGCGCAGAATTTCATCGGCAAGGACGGCCAGGTCAGCGCCTATGGCAACCAACTGATCGTCAATGCCGAGCCCAGTAAAATCGAGGAGCTCAAGGCATTTCTCGCCCAACTGGACACCGCCCCCAAGCGCCTGCTGATCACGGTCGACACCAACGAAAACAACTTGCAGGGCGACCAGGGCTATTCGATCAACGGCGCCGCTCCCAGCCAGACCCGCATCATCAACCGCAGCACCGCCAGCCGCGAAGGCGGCGTGCAGCAGGTACAAGCCAGCGAAGGCCAGCCGGCGCTGATTCAGGTCGGCCAGAGCGTGCCGTTCACCAGCACCCAGACCGACACCTACGGCCGCCTGCAAAGCCAGACCGAATACCGCAACGTCACCCAAGGCTTTTATGTCACGGCCAGCGTCACCGGCGAGACCGTTCATCTGAACATCAGTACCAACCGTGACCGTATGAGCCAGGAACGTCCCGATGTAGTGAACGTTCAAAGTACCGACACAACGGTCAGCGGCCGCTTGGGTGAATGGATCACCCTGGCCGGGGTCAATCGCCAGACTCAGGCCGATAAACAGGGGCTGAGCCGCAGCTACTCGACCCAAGGCCGGGACGACATGATTCTGCGGGTCAAGGTGGATACCCTGAACTGAAGCACCAAAAACTGACTGACGAGTCGTATTAGACCAAAGATGTAGTGCTATAAAAAAAGCACTACAAAACGTTTGACGAGCCAAAAAACCGAAGGCATGATGGCCTCGCTCCCGCTAATCAGGGGCCCTGGCAAGGGCCTTCGGGTCGACGCTTGCAACTACCCTGCGAGCCGATTCGTGTCTGTACCGCCCACAAGGTGTGTTTGACGAGGTTGCGACTGGAACGAAGTTGTCCCGAGGGACGGAAGCGTAACTAGGTAACCCGGCATCACTCTGAGTTCGTATAAAGGCCCACGACGCCCGAATGCGCCCGCAGTTCGCCTCTACCTGCTCACTTTCCCCTCGAGCCCATCGTTCATCCCGTCGCCTCCCCGCCTGAACCGACTTGACCGTCCAACCCCTGGTCGGCAGGAGCAGGAATTTTCCACCCCAGACCTATGCGACGAGGTTTATCTCCATGGCACTGACACGCGAACAGCAAATTGCAGCCCTTGAAAAAGATTGGGCTGAAAACCCGCGCTGGAAAGGCGTGAAGCGCAATTATTCCGCTGCTGACGTCGTCCGTCTGCGTGGCTCGGTTCAACCTGAGCACACTTTTGCGAAAATGGGCGCCGAGAAACTGTGGAACCTGGTCACCCAGGGCGCCAAGCCAGCCTTCCGTCCCGAGAAAGATTTCGTCAACTGCATGGGCGCCCTGACCGGCGGCCAGGCTGTACAGCAAGTCAAGGCCGGTATCCAGGCGATCTACCTGTCGGGCTGGCAAGTGGCTGCGGACAACAACTCCGCCGAGTCGATGTACCCGGACCAGTCGCTGTACCCGGTGGATTCGGTTCCAACCGTGGTCAAGCGCATCAACAACTCGTTCCGTCGTGCCGACCAGATCCAGTGGAAAGCCGGCAAGAACCCAGGCGACGAAGGCTACATCGACTACTTCGCGCCAATCGTGGCCGACGCTGAAGCCGGTTTCGGCGGTGTACTGAACGCCTACGAGCTGATGAAGAGCATGATCGAAGCAGGCGCCGCCGGCGTTCACTTCGAAGACCAACTGGCTTCGGTGAAGAAATGCGGCCACATGGGCGGCAAAGTATTGGTGCCGACCCAGGAAGCCGTGCAGAAGCTCACCGCTGCCCGCCTGGCCGCCGACGTTGCCGGCGTACCGACCATCATCCTGGCCCGTACCGACGCCAACGCCGCTGACCTGCTGACTTCCGACTGCGACCCGTACGACCAGCCGTTCGTGACCGGCACCCGCACCCAGGAAGGCTTCTACAAGGTTCGCGCCGGTCTCGACCAGGCGATCGCCCGTGGCCTGGCCTACGCGCCGTACGCCGACCTGATCTGGTGCGAAACCGCCAAGCCGGACTTGGACGAGGCGCGTCGCTTCGCCGAAGCGATCAAGAAGGAATACCCGGACCAACTGCTGTCGTACAACTGCTCGCCTTCCTTCAACTGGAAGAAAAACCTGGACGACGCGACCATCGCCAAGTTCCAGCGCGAACTGTCCGCCATGGGCTACAAGCACCAGTTCATCACCCTGGCCGGCATTCACAACATGTGGCACAGCATGTTCAACCTGGCGCACGACTACGCCCGCAACGACATGACCGCCTACGTGAAGCTGCAAGAGCAGGAGTTCGCTGACGCCGCCAAGGGCTACACCTTCGTGGCTCACCAGCAGGAAGTGGGCACTGGCTACTTCGACGACATGACCACCGTGATCCAGGGCGGCACCTCCTCGGTAACCGCGCTGACCGGCTCCACCGAAGAAGAGCAGTTCCACTGATCCTCGGCATGCCTTGAGTCAACGGCCCTTGCGGACCGAATAAAAGCTAACCGCAAAGCCGACGTTCTACAGCCCCGACTGGTTCGGGGCTTTTTTTCGCCGTTTTTCCAGCTTTCACCAACCGTTGATCGTCAAGGCCATGCGGTTTTTTGGTATGAGTGGGGATCGGAACGACCATTGCTGGAATTACCAGTTGGAGCATGGCCGCCAGAACGCCCCCCCCTTTCACACCTTGAAGTGACTGACCAACTGCTGCAACTGGTTACCCAGGCGCGCCAATTCGATGCTGGAGGCTGCGGTTTCTTCGCTGGCTGAGGCGGTCTGTTCGGATACATCGCGCACACTCAGGACACTGCGACTGATTTCCTCGGCCACCGAGCTTTGTTGCACCGCGGCGGCGGCAATCTGTTGGTTCATGGCCTGAATGCCAGAAACCGCCTGGGTGATGTTACCCAGGGATGTGCCGGCCTTGCATGCCAATTCCACGCTGCTGTCGGTCAGTTCGCGGCTGCTCTGCATAATGCTCGATACCTGACGCGTGCCGCTCTGCAAGCCCGCCACCAGGCTCTCGATCTCTTCGGTGGAATGCTGGGTACGCTGGGCCAGCCCACGTACTTCGTCGGCGACCACGGCAAAACCGCGCCCGGCGTCACCCGCGCGAGCGGCCTCAATGGCGGCGTTAAGGGCCAGCAAGTTGGTCTGCTCAGCCACCGCCCTGATCACGTCCATGATCTTGCCGATGCGCCCGCTTTCTTGCTCCAGCTCGTTCATGGCGTCGACTGAGCGCCCGACCTCGCTGGCCAAGCGCTCGATCTGAACGATGGCTTGCGCGACCACCTGGTCGCCAATACGGGCTTGCGCATCGGCCTCTGAGGCGGCTGCGCGAGCCTGTTCGGCATTACGCGCGACTTCATGCACGGTAACCGACATTTCGTGCATGGCGGTCGCCACCTGATCGGTCTCGATCTTCTGACTATTGACCCCGGCACTGGTCTGCTCAGTAACAGCCGATAGCTCTTCGGCGGCACTGGCGATTTGGGTGACACCATCGCGGATGCCACCGATCAGGTCGCGCAAGGTGCTGCCCATACGCTGAATACCCTGCTGCAAGACACCCAGCTCATCACGACGAGTCACGATCATGTGTTGCGTGAGGTCGCCTGCCGCAATGCGATCGACCACAGCCAATGTGTCTTGCAACGGCCGTGTAATCTGGCGGGTGATGATCAGGGCGGCGAAAATCCCCAACAACATCGCCAAGGCAGTACAGCTCAGCTGCAGAATGCGAGCCTGGGCGCTGTCTTCGTCACGGGAAACCAGTTGGCTGGCATACATTTCGTCAGACAGACGGGTGATGGTTTCACCCAAATCGGTGGTGTCCTGCACAGCCTTGCCTATGGCCTGATTACTGGCCGTGAAGTCCTGTACCGAACGACGGTAAGCAATCAGCGCGGTTTCCAACTGCTTGATGGTGTCGGCATAGGTTGGGCCGAAAGCGCTGTTGAGCGCTTCGATGCTCTTGAACGCATTTTCGAGCTGGCGGGTGGCGGCTTGTTCGGTGGCGCTATTGGGGTTGCCGGTATAGCCACGCACTTCATAACGCACCAGCGCCACGTCCTCTTTGGCCTTGAGAATAAGCTTGTAAAGGTCAAAGCGGCGCTCATCCGAGGCGGGCAGTGCTTCCACGTCAGCGATGACCCTGGCAATCAGCGCGGCGCCCTTGACCGCATTGACGCCCATTTCCTTGCGCATGGCTGCGTCATTGCGATAAGCCTCGCGCATCGTATTGAGTGCCACTTGATACTGCGTGCTGGCCTGCTCGATCAGAGCAAGTTTCTTCAGGTTTTCCGGTTTTCTCAGTTCTTTGGCGAGGCTTTTCTGCTGGGCGACAAACTGCTCCAGCGACGCTTGGATCAATGCACCCTTTTGTTCATCACCCCGGTCCAACTGGTACTGCAAGCGAGCTCTGCGCAGGTGATCAAGGCGGTTACCCAGTTCGGTAATGCTGGTCATTCGATCCGTGCGCTCGATCATTTTCCCCAGGCTGAACGAGCCGGTCGCGGCGAGAATAGCGGTCAGAAGCAGCACAACAGCAAAGCCCAAAGCCAGCTTGAGCATAACGCTCATATTCGCGATCCAAGAGTTCATGACTTTCCTTTGGTATCAGCCACGAACGATGAAAACTGACGCGGCTATCTAAGAAGGGGCCGAAAATCTAACCAGCATTGATATAGATGATTAGATGAATGAAGCATAAAGATAGCCATTTGATATCACCTCTTCAAGACCTTAAACCCCAACCTCGTGCCGTTTTTTGCTCGCACGACGGTGGTCGCTTAAACACGAAATACCCTGGCCATAGGATCTGCGCGGGGCTAGCTGAGCGACATTGATCGGACGCCCACGGCTTTTTTGAGCCGTTTTTTTTCAAGCAATCTACTCTGTAGGAGCTAGCCTGCATCTGTGGGTGCCAAGCTTGCCCGTAATGAACGATTGCGCAGTCTGCCTCGGGACAGCGTTGCCGGCATCGCGAGCAAGCTTGGCTCCCACAGGAGCAGTCCCCATGCAGATCCAACCTTCACCGAGCCCGCCCCCCCCCAAAAAAACTGCGGCGCACGGTTAGAAAAATTGATCGAACGCAGTATTGGGCAGTCCGAAAAGGAGTAAAACGTCCGACGCTGACAATTGCAGTAGCGGCAATGTAAGGCTGCCCCTCGGACACAACACTAAGTGCGTAGCAGAAAGGCCGCCACAGATAATAATAATTATCATTTGAAAGCCATTATCATTGTTGCATTCCGCACGAAATATTATTGATCAACAGCCGGCCAACGCCCACGGGGCCGGGGCCGCAGGGTCCTGGAGGTACGCTATGTGCTTATTCCAATAAATAATTTCGCTATAGGAATTTTACTTGCCCGGTGTTTAGCCATAAAATCACCGCGATTGATTGCTGCGACATATCGTCACTGCGTTATTTCTTTTCAAGCTCAGAGACCTTTGCTCTCTGTTAAGGATTTCCAGCATGCCCGAAGCGACAGGACTCATGGCCCACAACTGGGGCTTTGCCATTTTCCTTCTGGGCGTTGTCGGCCTGTGTGCCTTCATGCTCGGCGTGTCGAGCCTGCTCGGGTCAAAAGCCTGGGGCCGCAGCAAAAATGAACCGTTCGAGTCCGGCATGCTGCCTACCGGTGGCGCCCGCTTGCGGCTCTCAGCCAAATTCTATCTGGTCGCGATGCTCTTCGTGATCTTCGATATCGAAGCCCTCTTTCTCTTTGCATGGTCTGTGTCCGTCCGCGAAAGCGGCTGGACCGGATTCGTCGAAGCTCTCGTTTTCATAGCAATTCTGTTGGCAGGTCTTGTCTACCTTTGGCGGGTGGGGGCTCTTGATTGGGCTCCGGAAGGTCGTCGTAAGCGGCAAGCGAAGCTGAAACAATGAGGCTTTGGCAATGCAATACAATCTCACCAGGATCGACCCCGATGCTCCTAACGAGCAGTATCCGATTGGCGAGCGGGAAACCGTTTCCGATCCGTTAGAAGATCAAGTCCACAAAAACATCTTCATGGGCAAGCTCGAAGACGTGCTGAACAGCACGGTCAACTGGGGTCGCAAGAACTCCCTGTGGCCGTACAACTTCGGCCTTTCGTGCTGCTACGTGGAAATGACCACCGCCTTCACGGCGCCCCACGACATCGCGCGCTTTGGCGCCGAGGTGATCCGGGCATCGCCGCGCCAGGCGGATTTCATGGTTATTGCCGGGACCTGCTTCATCAAGATGGCGCCGATCATCCAGCGTCTCTACGAGCAAATGCTCGAACCGAAGTGGGTTATCTCCATGGGTTCGTGCGCCAACTCCGGTGGCATGTACGACATCTATTCCGTCGTTCAAGGGGTGGACAAGTTCCTGCCCGTGGACGTCTACGTGCCTGGCTGCCCGCCTCGCCCTGAAGCTTTCCTGCAAGGCTTGATGCTGTTGCAGGAGTCGATTGGCCAGGAGCGTCGCCCACTGTCCTGGGTCGTTGGTGATCAAGGCGTCTATCGCGCCGAGATGCCATCGCAAAAGGAACAGCGTCGCGAACAGCGTATCGCAGTCACCAACCTGCGCAGCCCCGACGAAGTCTGATCCAGCTCTGCTCTGCATAAGAAACGAGAACCTGGCTTCATTCTTTACGTTGACCGAAAGCGATAAATAACCATGACTACAGGCAGTGCTCTGTACATCCCGCCTTACAAGGCAGACGACCAGGATGTGGTCGTCGAACTGAACAACCGTTTTGGCCCCGAGGCGTTCACCGCCCAGCCGACCCGCACCGGCATGCCGGTGCTTTGGGTTGCCCGCGCCAAACTCGTCGAAGTCCTGACTTTCCTGCGCAACCTGCCCAAGCCGTACGTCATGCTCTATGACTTGCATGGCGTGGACGAGCGTCTGCGCACCAAGCGTCAAGGGCTGCCCGACGGCGTCGATTTCACCGTGTTCTATCACCTGATGTCGATCGAGCGTAATAGTGACGTGATGATCAAGGTCGCCTTGTCCGAGAGCGACCTCAGCGTGCCGACCGTGACCGGTATCTGGCCGAACGCCAACTGGTACGAACGTGAAGTGTGGGACATGTTCGGGATCGATTTCCCCGGCCACCCGCACCTGACGCGCATCATGATGCCGCCGACCTGGGAAGGTCACCCGCTGCGCAAGGACTTCCCGGCCCGCGCCACCGAGTTCGATCCGTTCAGCCTGTCCCTGGCCAAGCAACAGCTCGAGGAAGAAGCCGCGCGCTTCAAGCCGGAAGACTGGGGCATGAAACGCTCCGGGGCGAACGAGGACTACATGTTCCTCAACCTGGGCCCGAACCACCCTTCGGCCCACGGTGCATTCCGCATCATCCTGCAGCTGGACGGCGAAGAGATCGTCGACTGCGTCCCGGACATCGGCTACCACCACCGTGGCGCCGAGAAAATGGGCGAGCGCCAGTCCTGGCACAGCTACATTCCCTACACCGACCGCATCGATTACCTCGGCGGCGTGATGAACAACCTGCCGTACGTGCTTTCGGTCGAGAAACTGGCCGGGATCAAGGTGCCGGAAAAGGTCGACGTCATCCGCATCATGATGGCCGAGTTCTTCCGGATCACCAGCCACCTGCTGTTCCTGGGTACCTACATCCAGGACGTTGGCGCCATGACCCCGGTGTTCTTCACCTTCACCGACCGCCAGAAGGCCTACACGGTGATCGAAGCCATCACCGGTTTCCGACTGCACCCGGCCTGGTACCGCATCGGTGGGGTTGCCCACGACCTGCCGCGGGGCTGGGAAAAGCTGGTCAAGGATTTCGTCGAATGGATGCCCAAGCGCCTGGACGAATACACCAAGGCCGCCTTGCAGAACAGCATCCTCAAGGGCCGTACCATCGGGGTCGCCGCCTACAACACCAAAGAGGCCCTGGAATGGGGTGTCACCGGTGCGGGCCTGCGTTCCACCGGTTGCGACTTCGACCTGCGCAAGGCGCGTCCTTACTCCGGCTATGAAAACTTCGAATTCGAAGTACCGCTGGCAGTCAATGGTGATGCCTATGACCGCTGCATGGTTCGCGTCGAGGAGATGCGCCAGAGCATCAAGATCATCGACCAGTGCATGCGCAACATGCCGGAAGGCCCGTACAAGGCGGATCACCCGCTGACCACGCCGCCGCCCAAAGAGCGCACGCTGCAACACATCGAGACCCTGATCACGCACTTCCTGCAGGTTTCGTGGGGCCCGGTCATGCCGGCCAACGAGTCCTTCCAGATGATCGAAGCGACCAAGGGCATCAACAGTTATTACCTGACGAGCGACGGCGGCACCATGAGCTACCGCACCCGGATTCGCACCCCAAGCTTCCCACACCTGCAGCAGATCCCTTCGGTGATCAAAGGCAGCATGGTCGCGGATATGATTGCGTACCTGGGTAGTATCGATTTCGTTATGGCCGACGTGGACCGCTAAGCATGAATAGCACGCTTATCCAGACAGACCGTTTCGCCCTCAGCGAAACCGAGCGCTCGGCCATCGAGCACGAGCTGCATCACTACGAAGACCCGCGCGCGGCGTCGATCGAAGCCCTGAAGATCGTTCAGAAGGAGCGTGGCTGGGTGCCTGACGGCGCGCTCTACGCCATCGGCGAGATCCTCGGCATCCCGGCCAGCGACGTCGAAGGTGTTGCCACCTTCTATAGCCAGATCTTCCGCCAGCCAGTGGGTCGCCACATCATTCGCGTCTGCGACAGCATGGTCTGCTACATCGGCGGCCACGAGTCCGTGGTCGGCGAGATCCAGAACAAGCTGGGCATCGGCCTGGGCCAGACCACCGCAGACGGGCGCTTCACCCTGCTGCCGGTGTGCTGCCTGGGCAACTGCGACAAGGCCCCGGCGCTGATGATCGACGACGACACCTTCGGTGACGTCCAGCCTGACGGCGTCGCCAAACTGCTGGAGGGCTACGTATGACCCTGACTTCCTTCGGGCCCGCCAACCGCATCCAGCGTTCGGCCGAAACCCATCCCCTGACCTGGCGTCTGCGTGACGACGGCGAAGCGGTGTGGCTGGACGAATACCAGGCCAAGAATGGCTACGCCGCCGCGCGCAAGGCATTCACCGACATGGCCCAGGACGACATCGTCCAGACCGTCAAAGACTCCGGCCTCAAGGGTCGCGGCGGTGCCGGCTTCCCCACTGGCGTGAAGTGGGGCCTGATGCCCAAGGACGAGTCCATCAACATCCGCTACCTGCTGTGCAACGCGGATGAAATGGAGCCCAACACCTGGAAAGACCGCATGCTGATGGAGCAACTGCCCCATCTGCTGATCGAAGGCATGCTGATCAGTGCCCGTGCGTTGAAAACCTACCGTGGCTACATCTTCCTGCGCGGCGAATACACCACCGCCGCCAAGCACCTGAACCGTGCCGTGGAAGAAGCCAAGGCCGCTGGCCTCTTGGGCAAGAACATCCTGGGTTCGGGCTTTGATTTCGAGCTGTTCGTCCACACCGGTGCCGGGCGCTACATCTGCGGTGAAGAAACCGCACTGATCAACTCCCTGGAAGGCCGCCGCGCCAACCCGCGCTCCAAGCCGCCCTTCCCTGCCGCCGTCGGCGTGTGGGGCAAGCCGACCTGCGTGAACAACGTCGAGACCCTGTGCAACGTGCCGGCGATCATTGCCGACGGCGTCGACTGGTACAAATCCCTGGCCCGCGACGGCAGCGAAGACATGGGCACCAAGCTCATGGGCTTCTCCGGCAAGGTCAAGAACCCTGGCCTGTGGGAACTGCCATTCGGCGTAACCGGCCGCGAGCTGTTCGAAGACTACGCCGGCGGCATGCGCGACGGTTACAAGCTCAAGTGCTGGCAGCCCGGCGGCGCTGGCACCGGTTTCCTGTTGCCGGAACACCTGGACGCACAGATGTACGCCGGCGGCATCGCCAAAGTGGGCACCCGTATGGGTACCGGCCTGGCCATGGCGGTGGACGACAGCGTCAACATGGTTTCCCTGCTGCGCAACATGGAAGAATTCTTCTCCCGTGAATCGTGCGGTTTCTGCACCCCTTGCCGCGATGGCCTGCCGTGGAGCGTCAAGCTGCTGCGCGCCATTGAAAACGGCGAAGGCCAGGCCGGCGACATCGAGACCCTGCTGGGTCTGGTGGGTTTCCTCGGCCCGGGCAAGACCTTCTGTGCTCATGCACCGGGTGCCGTGGAGCCGTTGGGCAGCGCGATCAAATACTTCCGCTCTGAATTCGAGGCCGGCATCGCGCCAACGCGCGCAGGCGATCTCAATCAGGTGGTCACGCCGACCATGGTCGGCGCGTAACGACGCTTTAAAAGGCGAAGGGTCCGTGCCCTTCGCCTTTCGTCCGATGACGCCTTTGAAAGGCTGTTTGGATTCGGACGAATAACAAGATTCCATTAGCCACGCCCGCTGACACCGGGCCAACGAAGAACTTTGAACCATGGCCACTATCCACGTAGACGGCAAAGAGCTCGAAGTCGATGGCGCAGACAACCTGTTACAGGCATGTCTGTCCCTGGGCCTCGACATCCCTTATTTCTGCTGGCACCCCGCCCTTGGCAGCGTAGGCGCCTGTCGCCAATGCGCGGTCAAGCAGTACACCGACGAAAACGACAAGCGTGGTCGGATCGTCATGTCCTGCATGACCCCCGCCACCGACGGCAGCTGGATCTCCATCGACGACGAAGAAGCGAAAGTGTTTCGCGCCAGCGTCGTCGAATGGCTGATGACCAACCACCCTCACGACTGCCCGGTCTGTGAGGAAGGCGGCCACTGCCACCTGCAAGACATGACGGTGATGACCGGCCACAACGAGCGCCGTTATCGCTTCACCAAGCGCACCCACCAGAACCAGCAACTGGGCCCGTTCATCTCCCACGAGATGAACCGCTGCATCGCCTGCTACCGCTGCGTGCGTTTCTACAAGGACTATGCCGGCGGCACCGACCTGGGCGTGTTCGGCGCCCACGACAACGTGTACTTCGGTCGCGTTGAAGACGGCACCCTGGAAAGCGAGTTCTCCGGCAACCTCACCGAGGTCTGCCCGACCGGTGTGTTCACCGACAAGACTCACTCCGAGCGCTACAACCGCAAGTGGGACATGCAGTTTTCGCCGAGCATCTGCCATGGCTGCTCCAGCGGTTGCAACATATCCCCGGGCGAACGCTACGGCGAACTGCGTCGCATCGAGAACCGCTTCAACGGTTCGGTGAACCAGTACTTCCTGTGCGACCGTGGCCGTTTCGGCTATGGCTACGTCAACCGCAAGGATCGTCCGCGCCAGCCATTGCTCGCCAACGGCGCCAAGCTGAGCCTGGACGAAGCGCTGGACAAGGCCGCCGAACTGCTGCGCGGGCGCAACATCGTCGGTATCGGTTCGCCACGTGCCAGCCTGGAAAGCAACTACGCCCTGCGTGAACTGGTCGGCGCCGAGCACTTCTACAGTGGCATCGAAGCCGGTGAGCTGGAACGCATCCGCCTGGTCCTGCAAGTGCTCAAGGACAGCCCGCTGCCCGTGCCGACGATGCGTGACATCGAAGACCACGATGCGGTGTTCGTCCTGGGTGAAGACCTGACCCAGACCGCCGCGCGCATGGCCCTGGCCCTGCGCCAGTCGGTCAAGGGCAAGGCTGAAGACATGGCCGACGCCATGCGCGTACAGCCATGGCTCGATGCCGCCGTGAAGAACATCGGCCAGCACGCGCTGAACCCGCTGTTCATTGCCAGCCTGGCTGAAACCAAGCTCGACGACGTCGCCGAAGAATGCGTCCACGCAGCACCGGATGACCTGGCGCGCATCGGTTTTGCCGTGGCCCACGCCCTGGACGCCAGTGCCCCGGCCGTCGAAGGTTTGGACAGTGAAGCGGCCGCGCTGGCCCAGCGTATCGCCGACGCCCTGCTCGCGGCCAAACGCCCACTGATCATCGCCGGCACCTCGTTGGGTTCCAAGGCACTGATCGAAGCCGCCGCCAACATCGCCAAGGCGCTGAAGCTGCGCGAGAAGAACGGTTCCATCAGCCTGATCGTGCCGGAAGCCAACAGCCTCGGCCTGGCCATGCTCGGTGGCGAGTCGCTGGACGCGGCCCTGCAAGCGGTGATCGACGGCAGCGCCGACGCCATCGTGGTGCTGGAAAACGACCTGTACACCCGCACCGACAAGGCCCGGGTGGACGCTGCCCTGAATGCCGCGAAAGTGCTGATCGTTGCCGACCACCAGAAAACCGCCACCACCGACCGCGCCCACCTGGTGCTGCCGGCGGCGAGCTTCGCTGAAGGCGACGGTACGCTGGTCAGCCAGGAAGGTCGCGCCCAGCGCTTCTTCCAGGTGTTCGACCCGACTTACCTGGACGCCAGCATCCTGGTCCATGAAGGCTGGCGCTGGCTGCATGCCCTGCGCGCCACCTTGCTGAACCAGCCGATCGACTGGACGCAACTGGACCATGTCACCGCCGCCGTCGCTTCGAGCAGCCCGCAACTGGCTCGCATCGTCGATGCCGCGCCATCGGCCGCGTTCCGCATCAAGGGCCTGAAGCTGGCCCGCGAACCGCTGCGCTACTCCGGTCGCACCGCGATGCGCGCCGACATCAGCGTCCACGAACCACGGACCTCCCAGGACAACGACACTGCGTTCTCGTTCTCCATGGAAGGTTACTCGGGCTCCGCCGAACCGCGCTCGCAAGTGCCGTTCGCCTGGTCGCCGGGCTGGAACTCGCCGCAAGCCTGGAACAAGTTCCAGGACGAAGTCGGCGGTCACCTGCGTGCCGGTGACCCGGGCACTCGCCTGATCGAAAGCCAGGGCGATGGCCTGAGCTGGTTCGCCAGCGTGCCGCGCGCCTTCAACCCGGCACCGGGCACCTGGCAGGTCGTACCGTTCCATCACCTGTTCGGCAGTGAAGAGAACTCTTCCAAAGCCGCTCCGGTCCAGGAACGCATCCCGGCCGCCTACGTGTCGCTGGCCAAGTCCGAAGCCGATCGCCTGGGCGTCAACGACGGTGCCCTGCTGAGCCTGAACGTCGCGGGCCAGACCTTGCGTCTGCCGCTGCGCATCAATGAAGAACTGGGCGCCGGCCTGGTGGCCCTGCCAGCTGGCCTGGCGGGTATTCCACCGGCGATATTCGGCAAAACCGTCGACGGTCTGCAGGAGGCAGCGCAATGAGCTGGTTTACCCCTGAAGTGATCGACGTGATCCTGACGGTTCTCAAGGCCATCGTGATTCTGCTGGCCGTGGTGGTCTGCGGTGCGCTGCTGAGTTTCGTCGAACGTCGCCTGCTGGGCTGGTGGCAGGACCGCTACGGTCCGAACCGCGTCGGCCCGTTCGGCATGTTCCAGATCGCCGCCGACATGATCAAGATGTTCTTCAAGGAAGACTGGACGCCGCCGTTTGCCGACAAGGTGATCTTCACCCTGGCACCGGTCGTGGCCATGAGCGCCTTGCTGATCGCCTTCGCGATCATCCCGATCACCCCGACCTGGGGCGTGGCGGACCTGAACATCGGCCTGCTGTTCTTCTTCGCCATGGCGGGTCTGTCGGTGTACGCGGTGCTGTTCGCCGGCTGGTCGAGCAACAACAAGTTCGCCCTGCTGGGCAGCCTGCGGGCCTCGGCCCAGACCGTGTCCTACGAAGTGTTCATGGGCCTGGCGCTCATGGGCGTGGTGGTCCAGGCCGGCTCGTTCAACATGCGCGACATCGTCGAGTACCAGGCCCAGAACCTGTGGTTCATCATTCCGCAGTTCTTCGGTTTCTGTACCTTCTTCGTGGCCGGCGTGGCCGTGACTCACCGTCACCCCTTCGACCAACCGGAAGCGGAACAGGAACTGGCCGACGGCTATCACATCGAATATGCCGGCATGAAATGGGGCATGTTTTTCGTCGGTGAATACATCGGCATCATCCTGATCTCGGCACTGCTGGTGACGTTGTTCTTCGGTGGCTGGCACGGTCCGTTCGGCATCCTGCCGCAACTGTCCTTCGTCTGGTTCGCCCTGAAGACCGCGTTCTTCATCATGCTGTTCGTCCTGCTGCGCGCCTCGATCCCGCGCCCGCGCTACGACCAGGTGATGGACTTCAGCTGGAAATTCTGCCTGCCGCTGACCCTGATCAATTTGCTGGTGACCGCTGCGATCGTGTTGATGAACACGCCTGCGGCCGCGGTTCAGTGAGGATTTGACCCATGTTCAAATATATTGGCGACATCGTTAAGGGTACCGGTACCCAACTGCGAAGCCTGGTCATGATCTTCGGCCATGGCTTTCGCAAGCGCGACACCCTGCAATACCCTGAAGAAGCGGTCTACCTGCCGCCGCGTTATCGCGGCCGCATCGTCCTGACCCGCGATCCCGACGGCGAAGAACGCTGCGTGGCCTGCAACCTGTGCGCCGTGGCGTGCCCGGTGGGCTGCATCTCGTTGCAGAAAGCCGAAACCGAAGACGGTCGCTGGTACCCGGACTTCTTCCGTATCAACTTCTCGCGCTGCATTTTCTGCGGCCTCTGCGAGGAAGCGTGCCCGACCACCGCGATCCAGCTCACGCCGGATTTCGAAATGGCCGAGTTCAAACGTCAGGACCTGGTGTACGAGAAAGAAGATCTGCTGATTTCCGGTCCCGGTAAAAACCCTGATTACAACTTCTATCGTGTTGCAGGTATGGCCATTGCCGGTAAGCCAAAAGGCGCCGCGCAAAATGAAGCCGAACCGATCAACGTGAAGAGCTTGCTGCCTTAAGGAAGAAAGATGGAATTCGCTTTCTATTTCGCATCGGGTATCGCGGTGGTCTCCACGCTTCGAGTGGTCACCAACACCAACCCTGTGCACGCCCTGCTCTACCTGATCATCTCGCTGATCGCCGTGGCCATGACCTTCTTCAGCCTCGGTGCGCCGTTTGCCGGTGCGCTGGAAGTGATCGCCTACGCCGGCGCCATCATGGTGCTGTTCGTGTTCGTGGTGATGATGCTGAACCTGGGCCCGGCCTCGGTGCAGCAAGAACGTTCCTGGCTCAAGCCGGGCATCTGGGCGGGGCCGGTGATTCTCGCCGCGCTGCTGCTGGGTGAACTGCTGTATGTACTGTTCGCTCACCAGAGCGGCCAGGCCATCGGCCACACCACCGTAGACGCCAAGGCCGTGGGCATCAGCCTGTTCGGTCCGTACCTGCTGGTGGTCGAACTCGCCTCGATGCTGCTGCTTGCCGCAGCCGTCACGGCGTTCCATTTGGGCCGTAACGAGGCGAAGGAGTAATCACATGCCTGCTATCCCTCTCGAGCATGGTCTGGCGGTTGCCGGCATCCTGTTCTGCCTCGGTCTGGTCGGCCTGATGGTCCGCCGCAACATTCTGTTCGTGCTGATGAGCCTGGAGGTCATGATGAATGCCTCCGCCCTGGCCTTCATCGTCGCGGGCGCTCGCTGGGCGCAGCCGGATGGACAAGTCATGTTCATCCTGGTGATCAGCCTGGCAGCCGCTGAGGCCAGTATCGGCCTGGCGATTCTGTTGCAGCTGTATCGCCGCTTCCACACTCTCGATATCGACGCTGCCAGCGAGATGCGCGGATGAACCTACTCTTTCTGACTTTCGTATTTCCCCTCATCGGTTTCCTGCTGCTGTCGTTCTCTCGTGGACGCTGGTCGGAAAACCTTTCGGCGCTGGTTGGCGTGGGGTCCATCGGCCTGTCTGCCATCGTCACGGCCTACGTGATCTGGCAGTTCAACGTCGCCCCGCCTGAAGGTGGCGCGTACGTGCAGGTGCTGTGGCAGTGGATGGCGGTGGAAGGCTTCACGCCGAACTTCGCCCTGTACCTGGATGGCCTGTCGGTGACCATGCTGGGCGTGGTGGTCGGCGTGGGTTTCCTGATCCACCTGTTCGCCTCCTGGTACATGCGCGGCGAAGCCGGTTACTCGCGCTTCTTCGCCTACACCAACCTGTTCATCGCCAGCATGCTGTTCCTGGTGCTCGGCGATAACCTGCTGTTCCTGTACTTCGGCTGGGAAGGCGTGGGCCTGTGCTCGTACCTGTTGATCGGTTTCTACTACAGCAACCGCAACAACGGTAACGCGGCGCTCAAGGCGTTCATCGTGACCCGGATCGGCGACGTGTTCATGGCCATCGGCCTGTTCATCCTGTTCCAGCAACTGGGCACCCTGAACATCCAGGAGCTGCTGGTACGTGCTCCGCAGCACTTCCAGGCCGGCGACTTCTGGATCGTCCTGGCGACCCTGATGCTGCTGGGCGGCGCTGTCGGTAAATCCGCGCAACTGCCGTTGCAGACCTGGCTGGCGGATGCGATGGCTGGTCCTACCCCGGTTTCGGCACTGATCCACGCCGCAACCATGGTGACCGCCGGTGTCTACTTGATCGCCCGTACCAACGGCCTGTTCGCCCTGGCGCCAGACATCCTGCACCTGGTCGGCATCGTCGGTGGCGTGACATTGGTGCTGGCCGGTTTCGCAGCCCTGGTCCAGACCGACATCAAGCGTATCCTCGCCTACTCGACCATGAGCCAGATCGGCTACATGTTCCTGGCCCTGGGCGTCGGCGCCTGGGAAGGCGCGATCTTCCACCTGATGACCCACGCCTTCTTCAAGGCGCTGCTGTTCCTTGCTTCCGGTGCGGTGATCGTTGCCTGCCACCACGAGCAGAACATCTTCAAGATGGGCGGCCTGTGGAAGAAACTGCCACTGGCCTACGCCAGCTTCATCGTCGGCGGCGCGGCCCTGGCGGCCCTGCCACTGGTCACCGCCGGTTTCTACTCCAAGGACGAGATCCTCTGGGAAGCGTTCGCCAGCGGCAACCAGGGTCTGCTCTATGCCGGCCTGGTGGGTGCGTTCATGACCTCGCTGTACACCTTCCGCCTGATCTTCATCGCGTTCCACGGTGAAGCCAAGACCGAAGCCCACGCTGGCCACGGCATTGCCCACTGGCTGCCACTGTCGGTGCTGATCGTGCTGTCGACCTTCGTCGGCGCCCTGATCACGCCACCGCTGGCCGATGTCCTGCCGCAAAGCGTCGGCCATGCCGGCGGCGACGCCAAGCACAGCCTGGAAATCGCTTCGGGCGCCATTGCCCTGGCCGGTATCCTGCTGGCCGCCCTGCTGTTCCTGGGCAAGCGTCGCTTCGTCACGGCGATCGCCAACAGCGGCATCGGGCGATTCCTTTCGGCCTGGTGGTTCGCTGCCTGGGGCTTCGACTGGATCTACGACAAACTGTTCGTCAAGCCATACCTTGCGATCAGCCACATTCTGCGCAAAGACCCGCTCGACCAGACCATTGGCCTGATCCCGCGCATGGCCAAGGGCGGCCACACTGCCCTGAGCCGTACCGAGACCGGTCAACTGCGTTGGTATGCGGCTTCCATGGCGGCTGGCGCCGTGCTGGTTATCGGCGCCATCGTGCTGGTAGCGGTCTGATATGAACCTTGCGAACTTGCGAAAGGAAACGAGCCCGTCATGATTCTGCCCTGGCTAATCCTGATCCCCTTCATCGGCGGCCTGCTGTGCTGGATGGCGGAGCGTTCAAGCTCCACCCTCCCGCGCTGGATTGCGCTGCTGACCATGTCCCTGGAACTCGCACTCGGCCTCTGGCTCTGGGCGACCGGCGACTATTCATTTGCTCCGGCCCCTGGCGCCGATCCAACCTGGGCGCTTGAGTTCAAGCACATCTGGATCGAACGCTTCGGTATCAGCGTGCATCTGGCTCTCGACGGCCTGTCGCTGCTGATGATCCTGCTGACCGGCCTGCTGGGTATCCTCTCGGTCCTGTGCTCCTGGAAAGAGATCCAGCGTCACGTCGGTTTCTTCCACCTGAACCTGATGTGGATCCTGGGCGGTGTCGTCGGCGTGTTCCTGGCGCTGGACCTGTTCATGTTCTTCTTCTTCTGGGAAATGATGCTGGTGCCGATGTACTTCCTCATCGCGCTCTGGGGTCACAGTTCTTCGGACGGCAAGAAAACCCGGATCTACGCGGCGACCAAGTTCTTCATCTTCACCCAGGCTTCCGGCCTGATCATGCTGGTGGCGATCCTTGGCCTGGTGCTGGTCAACTTCAACAACACCGGCGTGATTACCTTCAACTACGCCGACCTGTTGAAAGTGCAGATGTCGCGCACCACCGAGTACGTGCTGATGCTGGGCTTCTTCATCGCCTTCGCGGTGAAGCTGCCGGTGGTGCCGTTCCACTCCTGGCTGCCGGACGCCCACGCCCAGGCGCCGACCGCAGGTTCCGTGGACCTGGCCGGTATCCTGCTCAAAACCGCCGCCTACGGCCTGCTGCGCTTCGCCCTGCCGCTGTTCCCCAATGCCTCGGCCGAGTTCGCGCCGATTGCCATGACCCTGGGTCTGATCGGGATTTTCTACGGTGCGTTCCTGGCGTTCGCCCAGACCGACATCAAGCGCCTGATCGCCTTCTCCAGTGTTTCGCACATGGGCTTTGTGCTGATCGGGATCTACTCCGGCAGCCAGTTGGCCCTGCAAGGCGCGGTGATCCAGATGCTGGCCCACGGCCTGTCGGCTGCGGCACTGTTTATCCTCAGCGGCCAGTTGTACGAGCGTCTGCACACTCGGGACATGCGTGAGATGGGCGGTATCTGGTCGCGCATCGCTTACCTGCCGGCCATCAGTCTGTTCTTCGCCGCGGCGTCCCTGGGCCTGCCGGGCACCGGTAACTTCGTCGGCGAGTTCCTGATCCTGATCGGCTCGTTCGTCAGCGCTCCGTGGATCACCGCCATCGCCACCTCTGGCCTGGTGTTCGGTTCGGTCTACTCGCTGATCATGATCCACCGCGCCTACTTCGGCCCGACCAAGTCGGATGAAGTGCTGCGCGGCATGGACGGTCGCGAACTGATCATGGTGCTCGGCCTTGCGGTGCTGCTGGTTTACCTCGGCGTCTACCCGCAACCGTTCCTCGACACCTCTGCCGCCACGATGCATGGCGTGCAGCAGTGGCTCGGCACCGCCTTCTCTCAACTCGCTTCGGCCCGGTAAGAGCGCTATGGAATTCACGATTCAACACTTTATCGCGCTTGCGCCGCTGTTGATCACCAGCGCCACGATCATCGTGGTGATGCTGGCGATCGCCTGGCGGCGCAATCACTCACAGACCTTCCTGCTGTCGGTGGCGGGGCTGAACCTGGCCCTACTGTCGATTCTGCCGGCCCTGAAAGTCGCGCCGCTGGCGGTCACCCCGCTGTTGCAGATCGACAGCTTCGCCTGCCTGTACATGGCGCTGATCCTGGTCGCCACCCTCGCCTGCGTCACCCTCGCCCACGCCTACCTCGGCGATGGCGGTACGGGTTACCCGGGCAACCGTGAAGAACTGTACCTGCTGATCCTGATGGCCGCCGCCGGTGGCCTGGTCCTGGTCAGCGCGCAGCACCTGGCCAGCCTGTTCATCGGTCTGGAGCTGCTGTCGGTGCCGGTCTACGGTCTGGTGGCCTATGCCTTCTTCAACAAGCGCTCCCTGGAAGCGGGCATCAAATACATGGTGCTGTCGGCCGCCGGTTCCGCGTTCCTGTTGTTCGGCATGGCCCTGCTCTACGCCGAAGCCGGCACCCTGAGCTTCGTCGGCATCGGTCAGGCCCTGGCGGCCACCGGCCTGCCTAGCCCGATCGCGCAACTGGGCCTGGGCATGATGCTGATCGGCCTGGCGTTCAAGCTGTCGCTGGTGCCTTTCCACCTCTGGACCCCGGACGTCTACGAAGGCGCCCCGGCGCCGGTGGCGGCGTTCCTGGCCACCGCGTCGAAAGTCGCAGTGTTCGCGGTGATGGTGCGGTTGTTCCAGATCTCGCCAGTGGCCAGCAGCGGTGTGCTGAGTGACGTGCTGACCATCATTGCCATCGCGTCGATTCTGTTCGGTAACCTGCTGGCGCTGACCCAGAGCAACCTCAAGCGTCTGCTGGGTTACTCGTCCATCGCCCACTTCGGTTACCTGCTGATCGCGCTGATCGCCAGCAAGGGCCTGGCGGTGGAAGCCATCGGCGTGTACCTGGTCACCTACGTGATCACCAGCCTCGGCGCGTTCGGCGTGATCACCCTGATGTCCTCGCCGTACAACGGCCGTGACGCCGACGCTCTGTACGAATACCGCGGCCTGTTCTGGCGCCGTCCGTACCTGACCGCCGTGCTGACTGTGATGATGCTGTCCCTGGCCGGCATCCCGCTGACCGCAGGCTTCATCGGCAAGTTCTACATCATTGCCACCGGCGTCGAGGCTCACCAATGGTGGCTGGTCGGCTCCCTGGTGCTGGGCAGTGCCATCGGCGTGTTCTACTACCTGCGCGTGATGGTCACCCTGTACCTGATGGAACCGAACCTGCGTCGCCACGATGCCGAGTTGCACTGGGAACAGAAGGCAGGCGGCGTGATGCTGCTGGCTATCGCCGTACTGGCGTTCTTCCTCGGTGTGTACCCGCAGCCGTTGCTGACCCTGGTTCAGCAGGCCGGCCTGACGGGTTGATCACCCGAACGCTGTAGCATCAAAAAATGCCCGTATCGCTTGATACGGGCATTTTTTTGGGCTGTAGAAGTCGCCTACCTCGGGCTATCCTGAGGCGCTTGAACATACGACTCCAAGAGGGAAAGGCTTTGGGCATGGACATCGATTGCGTGGTGGTGGGCGCTGGCGTGGTCGGGCTCGCCGTGGCTCGGGAACTGGCCCAGGCCGGTCACGACGTCCTGTTGATCGAAGCCGGCGAAGCCATTGGCATGGGCACCAGCTCGCGCAATTCCGAAGTCATCCATGCCGGCATTTATTACCCTCCGGGAAGCCTCAAGGCGCAACTATGCGTCGAGGGTCGCCAGCGGTTGTACGCGTATTGCGCGAGTCATGGGGTCGCGACCCACAGGCTTGGCAAATTGATCGTTGCCAAGGATCAGTTTCAGGTGGAGGGTCTCAAGGCCTTGCTTGAGCGAGGATTGAAGAACGGTGTCGACGACCTGCGTCTGCTCGATCAGCAGCAGGCGCTGGAGCTGGAGCCCGCTCTGGCGTGCGTGGCCGCGCTGTATTCGCCTTCCACCGGTATCGTCGACGCGCACGCACTGATGCTGGCCTTGCAGGGGGATGCCGAAGCGGCCGGTGCCGACATCGTATTTCACACGCCCTTGCTGAGGGCACGGACCATCACCGGAGGTTTCATGCTGGAGCTGGGTGGTACGGCGCAGATGAGCGTGTCCTGCCGCCGACTGATCAACGCCGCCGGCCTCCAGGCGCCCGCCCTCGCCCGCCGTATCGAAGGCTTGGCGCCGCACTCGGTGCCCCGCGATTATCTGTGCAAGGGCAACTACTTCAGCCTGACTGGACGCGCGCCTTTTCGACATCTGATCTACCCCGCTCCGGAAGCTGCCGGCTTGGGCATTCACATGACCCTGGACCTGGCGGGCCAGGCCCGATTCGGTCCGGACACCGAGTGGCTCGAGCGCGAGGACTACCGCGTGGACCCGGCCCGCGCCGAAGTTTTCTACCCGGCGATTCGCAATTATTGGCCGGGCTTGCCGGACCAAAGCCTGCAACCGGGCTATAGCGGCATCCGCCCGAAAATTTCCGGCCCCGACGAGCCGGCCCGGGACTTCCTCATCAGCAGCCCCGCCGAGCATCAGGTCCCGGGGCTGATCAATCTGTTCGGGATCGAATCGCCAGGGCTGACCTCCTGCTTGGCGCTCGCCGGGCGGGTGCGGCAACTGATCGTCTAGCGGAGGGGGCAGCGCAAAGTGCAATGCATTTTTCCATGCCCTCATGCAGGCTGCACGACCCGCAAAAAACAGGCCGATATAACCTGCTGTTTTAAAACGAGTTTATATAAATCATTGGCTGGCACGACTGATGCAATTTCCCTGTAACGCGGCGTTGGCGCTTGAAGCCGGCCCGCATCCGTGAATTGCCAGGAGCTACATATGAACGCCATCGACCTGTTGAAAGCCGACCATGAACGCGTCAAGGCCATCCTTGCCCAGCTGAGCGAATCAACCAGCCGGGGCATCAAGAAACGCACCGACCTGTTGGCGAAGCTGGAAATGGAAATCTCCATTCATACCCGACTGGAAGAAGAGATTCTCTATCCGGCCTACAAGCAGGCCGGCGGCAAGGAGCAGGCCGAGATGTACTACGAGGCCAAGGAAGAGCACCGCACCGTCGACTCGCTGGTGCTGCCGGACCTGAAGAACACCGACCCGTCCACCCCAGAATTTGCCGGCCGGGTGAAAGTGGTCAAAGAGTTGCTTGAGCACCATATCGAAGAAGAGGAAACCGAGATGTTCCCTCAAGCCAAAAAGCTGCTGGGCAAAGCGACGCTGGAGTCGTTGGGCGAGCAGATGGAAGCCATGAAGGCGCAGTACAAAAAAGAAATGAGCAGCTCCAGCCTGGCCGCTTGATCAGGCGCTGCCGATGCGTTCAGCCGTTTGCCACGGCTGAACGCAGCCGGGCAGCTCACTGCATCTGTTCTCGCAAGAACTCCAACAGCGCCTGCACCGGGCGCGAACTTTGCCGATGTTGCGGATAGACCGCCGACAGCGCCAAGGCCTCTGTCTCGAAGCCTTCGAGCACCTTGATCAATCGACCGTCCTTCAATGCCTCTCCGACAATGAACGTCGGCAGATACGTGATGCCCATGCCCGCGATAGCCGCGTCCCTGAGTAAATCGCCGTTATTGGCACGCATGCGTCCGGCGACCTCCAGGGTCAGCGGTTTGCTGCGTCCACCGAACCGCCATTGCACCTGACGGCTATGCCCATAGGGCAGGCAATCGTGATTGCGTAGGTCTTCGGGCCGTTCGGGCGTGCCGCGTTGCGCCAGGTAGGCGGGGCTGGCGCAGTACACTCGCTCGATGGTCGCGATACGCCGGGCGATCAACGTCGAATCCTCCAGCACGCCAATGCGCAGCGCGATGTCGTAGCCTTCCCCCAGCAGGTCAACCGAGCGATCACTCAAATCCACTTCGACACTCACCTCTTGGTGGCGCTGCAAGAACAGCGGTAACAGGCTGCCCAGGTGCGCGACCGCGAACGAAAGTGGTGCGCTAAGACGAATGGTGCCGCGAGGCTCGCTGGTCTGGCCGCTGATGCCCTGCTCCACCTGTTCGACTTCACTGAGCAGGCGCAGCGCTGCTTCGTAATAGCGCTGGCCCAGCGGTGTCACATCCAGCCGTCGTGTCGAGCGATTGAGCAAACGCACGCCCAGTCGTTGCTCCAGCTCCATGAGCTTGCGGCTGACGAACTGCTTGGACAGCCCGAGCTTTTCCGCCGCCGCGGTGAAACTGCCCGACTCCATGACCTGGGCAAAAATGCGCATTTCTTCGAAGGGGTTCATTGTCATTCCAGGGTGGACAGTCAGGATGTTCTGGTGGGTATTGTGGATAGGGTGAGACAGGTTGCATAGAGGGTGAAGGTGTAGCCGTCATCGCGAGCAAGCTTTGCTCCCACAAGGATCTTGTGGTCACCCTGAATAAATGTGGGAGCGAGCCTGCTCGCGATGACGGCCGATCAGCTTGCCTAAAAGTGGATGCCATGCACAAAAACGCCCGCACAAGGCGGGCGTCATCCAGCAGCAACCACTCAGCTTACTTGGCGGTCAGCGCCGAATAGCTGTTCATCAGGTTGCGGTAGTTGGGGATACGCTGGGACAGCAGATTGCCCAGGCCTTCGATGTCGTTGCGCCAGTCGCGGTGCAACTCACAGGCCACCGAGAACCAGTTCATCATCTGCGCGCCGGCAGCCGTCATGCGCACCCAGGCCGCCTGTTGCACGGTTTCGTTGAACGTACCCGAAGCGTCGGTGACGACAAACACTTCGAAACCTTCGGCCAATGCCGACAGCGTCGGGAATGCCACGCAGACGTCGGTTACCACGCCAGCGATGATCAGTTGCTTGCGGCCGGTGGCCTTGATCGCCTTGACGAAGTCTTCATTGTCCCAGGCGTTGATCTGGCCTGGGCGCGGAATGTACGGCGCGTCCGGGAACATTTCCTTGAGCTCTGGCACGATCGGACCGTTAGGGCCGTCTTCGAAGCTGGTGGTCAGGATGGTTGGCAGCCCGAAGAATTTCGCCAGGTCAGCCAGGGCCAGCACGTTGTTCTTGAACTCGTTGGGCGAGAAGTCCTGGACCAGGGAAATCAGACCCGTCTGGTGATCGACCAGCAGAACGACTGCGTCGTCCTTGTTCAGGCGATTGTAAGCGTAAGCAGGAACGTTGCTCATGGGATGACTCCTTTGGATGGATGTATTGAAAAACAATGTGGGAGAATCGGTGTGTCAGTCAAAAGGCAAAGCAGGAGCAGCCAAACGCGCCCCAGAAGCCCTGAAAATCGCTGACTGGAACGTTCGACAGCCGCGCCCGTTCATGGCTATGGGCGTGCACCGTGCACGGGCCGCTGCACTGGTGGACTTGCGCCTGCAACGGTGAAGTCGGACGCCAGTGGCCGGGCACCTTGACCACCGGCGACCAGTCCGGGAGTACCGGCACGCTGGCGGGGCCGAGTTTTTCGAAGTCGCCGGCGCCGTACACCACCTTGCCGTCGACCACTGTCAGCACCGACTCGATCCACTTGATGGCCTCTTCCTCGACGCTGAAGAAATCCGCGCTCAGTGCCGCCAGGTCCGCCAGTTGGCCGACCTTGATCTGGCCTTTCTTGCCCTGCTCCGAGGAGAACCAGGCGCTGCCATGGGTGAACAGTTCCAGCGCCGTCAGGCGCGGCAGGCCTTCTTCGTGCAACGAGAGGCCACCGACGGTGCGGCCGCTGACCATCCAGTACAGCGAGGTCCAGGGGTTGTAGCTCGACACCCGAGTAGCGTCGGTACCAGCCCCCACCGGCACGCCTTCGGCCAGCATGCGCTTGATCGGTGGCGTGGCCTCGGCGGCCTTGGCACCGTAGCGGTCGACGAAATATTCACCCTGGAAGGCCATGCGGTCCTGGATCGCGATACCGCCGCCCAGCGCTCGCACGCGTTCGATGTTCTTCGGTGTGATGGTCTCGGCGTGGTCGAAGAACCACGGCAGGCCGTTGAACGGAATGTCGCGGTTGACCTTCTCGAACACATCGAGCATGCGGCTGATGGATTCGTCATAGGTGGCATGCAGGCGGAACGGCCAGCGTTGCTCCACCAGGTGCCGAACCACCGGCTCCAGATCTTGCTCCATGCCCGGTGGCAGGTCCGGACGCGGTTCGAGGAAGTCTTCAAAATCCGCTGCCGAAAACACCAACATCTCACCGGCGCCGTTGTGCCGCAGGAAGTCATCGCCCTGGTGCAACTTGACGCTGCCGGTCCAGTTCTTGAAGTCGGTGAGTTCTTCCTTGGGTTTCTGGGTGAACAGGTTGTAGGCGATGCGCACCGTCAACTGCTGCTCGCGTGCCAACTGCTCGATCACCGCGTAATCATCCGGGTAATTCTGGAAGCCGCCGCCGGCATCGATGGCGCTGGTCAGGCCCAGGCGATTGAGTTCACGCATGAACTGGCGCGTGGAGTTGACCTGATACTCCAAAGGCAGCTTCGGCCCCTTGGCCAAAGTCGAGTAAAGGATCATTGCGTTGGGCCGCGCCACCAGCATGCCGGTGGGTTCGCCCTTGCTGTCGCGCACGATCTCGCCGCCCGGCGGGTTTGGCGTATCGCGGGTGTAGCCAGCCACTCGTAGCGCCGCGCGGTTGAGCAAGGCACGGTCATACAGGTGCAAGACGAATACCGGGGTGTCCGGGGCTGCCTGGTTGAGTTCTTCCAGAGTCGGCATGCGTTTTTCGGCAAACTGGAATTCGTTCCAGCCGCCCACCACCCGCACCCATTGCGGCGTCGGCGTGCGATCGGCCTGGTCCTTGAGCATGCGCAAGGCATCGGCCAGGGACGGCACGCCTTCCCAGCGCAGTTCCAGGTTGTAGTTCAGGCCACCACGGATCAGGTGCAAGTGCGAGTCGTTGAGCCCGGGAATGACGGTGCGGCCCTTGAGATCGATAACCTGGGTGCCGCTGCCGCGCAGGGCCATGGCCTCGGCGTCGGTCCCTACCGCGACGAAGCGCCCCTGGCTGATGGCGACCGCACTGGCGCGGGGCTTCTCACGGTCGACGGTATGGAACTGGCCATTGAATAGAATCAGATCGGCGTTCATCGGACTTCCTTTGGCGAAAAATGTGCAGGTGAATCAATCGGTGGTGGCATTTAGAAGGGGGCTGCTCCGCAGCCAGCGGGGATAAATCCCCTCGCCACAAAATCCCCTCGCCACAACAGTGTTTGTCACAACAGCTCGGCGCTGCTTAGGGCTCCAGGTGTTCGTGGGTTTGAGAGGCTTCTAGCCACGGCGCGAACAGGCGGGTGGCCAGCGGCATGCACACGTACACCACCGACAGCACGATGGTCAGGGTGATCAGGAATGTGGCGACTACGTAGTTGGAAAGAAATGCGTGAAGTTGCAGCACAGGCCCCCAGATCAGCGGTACCAGCAAGGTGTGGGGCAGGATGACCAACAGCGTCACCACCGCCTGTTTCCAGCGTGGCGGAGGAATGGCGGCATCGGCCAGCGGGGCGAACCAGAACTCCTTGTGGGGGGCGACTTCGGTCTGGTCGCCATCAGCCAGCAGCGGCGCGGCCTCTTCCACCAGCTCGCGGCGCTGGGGCGAATCCAGCCAGCGTTGCATCGCCTCGGTGGAGCAGAAACGCAGCACGCAGGTAAACAGCGACAACCCGCCCAGCTTGCCCCGCACCACATCCACACCCAAGTGCCCAGGCCACTGACCAGCCACCCGCACGGTGCGGCGCAACCAGGCCTCATAAGCCGCGTCCTGGCCGGACTTGATCCGGTGCTTGATCACCAGGGTGACGATTTCGTCGAAGCCGGGTTTTGCAGGGCCGCTGGTGGATTCAACGGTTTGAGGTTCAGACATGACGTAGCACTCCAACAAAACGCGTGTTCATCGCCAGGCGCCCAGGCCCGGCAATCAACACGCTGGTAAATACAATCAGCAGCAGCCAGCCGAACTGCCCTTCTTCCAGGGTCCACTGCGGGTGTACCACCACAAGTGCGACGGCCAGCAGAAACAGGATGGGCACGCACGCCAGACGCACGAGGACCCCGGCCATGATCAACAGGGGGCAAAGCACTTCGGCGAAAATCGCCAGCATCAGGGTGGGCGCGGCGCCCAGGTGAAACGGATCCTCGATGCGCGTCAGCTCAACGCTGTAATGCAACAGCTTGGGCAGACCGTGGACCCACAGTAAAAACAGCCCACCGCTCAGGCGCAGAAACAGCAAACCCAGATCCTGCAGGGAACGTTCGTGCACATTGCTCATCGCTGTACTCCATCCAGATCCGCATAGGCGGCGGCCGGTAACGCTTGAGACATGTGGGTGGCAATGCGCGAGCGCAGCCAGCGCTCGGCCGGATCGTTGTCATGCACACCGCTCCAAACCATCGACAACTCGGCGGCATTGATCTGGAACGGCGGATCCTCCGCGCGCAACGCGCAGCCTTCCACCAGCGCGCAGGCGGCGTAGTCAGGCACGGTGGCGATCAGTTCGGTGCCTGCCAGCAAGGCTCGCAGACCGCTGAACTGCGGCACCGCCAACACCACTTTGCGCGTTCGACCAATGCGGGCCAGGTCCAGGTCGATGTTGCCGCTCAGGTCGCCCGAAAACGAAACCATGGCATGGGGCCGCGCGCAGTATTCGTCCAGGGTCAGCGGCCCAGGGCGCTGGTCGCCGCGCAAGACCTTGCAGGGAATGTCGCGCAATTTCTTGCGCTTGGCATTGGCCGGCAGGTCGGTGGTGTAACTCACGCCGACGCTGATTTCACCACTGGCCAGCAGCGACGACATCAGCAGAAAATTGGCCCGGCGCACCACCACAATGATGCCGGGTGCTTCTTCGCGCAGTTGACTGAGCAAGGGTGGAAACAGGCCGAATTCGGCATCGTCGGACAAACCGATGCGGAATACGTCGCAACTGGTGGAGGGATCGAAAGCCTTGGCCCGGCTGACCGCGCCCGAGATCGTGTCCATGGCCGGCTGCAGTTCCTGCAGGATCGCCAGGGCCCGCGGCGTCGGCTCCATGCCGCGACCGTTGCGGATCAGCAGCGGATCGTCAAACAGATCCCGCAGCCGTCCCAGTGCAGCGCTTACCGCCGGCTGGCCCATGAACAGCTTTTCGGCGACACGGGTCAGGTTCTTCTCGAACATCAGCGCCTCGAAGATCACCAGCAGGTTCATGTCGAGGCGGCGTAAATCATTGCGGTTCATGGGTGTTGTTCCTGTTGAATACCGGTCCTGTGGGAGCGAGCCTGCTCGCGAATGTGGTAACACAGTCGACATAAGTGCCAGCTGACCCACCGCTTTCGCGAGCAGGCTCGCTCCCACAGGCTTGCGGCTTGGTCAACCCTGGATAAACGCCAGCAGGTCCGCGTTCAGGCGGTCCTTGTGGGTATCGGTCAGGCCATGCGGCGCGCCGGGGTAGATCAGCAACTGCGAGTTCTTGAGCAACTTGGCGGCGGCGATACCGGCGGTTTCGATGGGGACCACCTGATCATCATCTCCATGCACCACCAGGGTCGGCACATCGATATTGCGCAGGTCTTCGGACAGATCCGTCTCCGAGAACGCCTTGATGCAGTCGTAGGTGTTCTTGTGACCGGCGAGCATGCCCTGCATCCAGAACCAGTCGATCATGCCCTGGGAGACCTTGGCGCCCGGCCGATTGGCACCGAAGAACGAACTGGCCACATCTTTGTATAGCTGAGATCGGTCAGCCAGGGAGGCCTGGCGGAAACCGTCGAACACCTGCACGGGCAAGCCACCCGGGTTGGCCGGGGTCTTGAGCATCAACGGGGTCACCGCCGAAATCAGCCCGAGTTTGGCGACGCGGGCGGCACCATGACGACCCATGTAGCGGGCGACTTCGCCACCGCCGGTGGAGAAGCCCAGCAACACCGCTTCCTTGAGGTCCAACCGCTCGATCAGCTCGGCCAGGTCATCGGCATAGGTGTCCATGTCGTTGCCGTCCCAAGGCTGGCTGGAGCGCCCGTGCCCGCGGCGGTCATGGGCGATCACGCGGTAACCGTTGGACGCCAGGAACATCATCTGCGCCTCCCAACTGTCCGAGTTCAACGGCCAGCCGTGGCTGAAGACCACTGGTTGACCACTGCCCCAATCCTTGTAGTAAATCTCGGTGCCGTCGCGGGTGATGAAGGTGCTCATGACGTGACTCCTTGAGGTGGGTGGATTGCTCAATGGTCCGGTCAGAGGGGGCATTTGCGTGAGTTAAACGTTGTTAATTTTTTGGAACCGGCGTGTTAAGCCGCGATGAAGACGGCTTTTTTGTGGCGAGGGGATTTATCCCCGCTGGACTGCAAAGCAGTCCCGAGACTGACACCTGGGTGTGTCAGATTCATGGGGGATTGGGCTTTTGGGGCCGCTTCGCGACCCAGCGGGGATAAATCCCCTCGCCACAAGGTTCTAGCAACCAGAGGGTTGTGTGTTTGCCAGTGAGAAGGCCCTTCACCGTTGCGCTTGAAACAAAACCTGAGGAATATGCTCGGGAAAAGCCCCTGCACCGGGATCAGAACATTGAGAGCAACATGAGCCAATACCTCAACCTGCCTGTCGAACAGACGGTGCATTTCGGCCCCTACCGCGTCCATCCTCGCCAGCGGCTGGTGCTGGAGGCCGGGCAGCCGTTGCGCCTGGGACGCCGGGCAGTGGAGATCCTGCTGGTATTGCTCGAACACGCTGGAAACGTGGTGAGCAAGCACGAACTGATGGCCCGTGTCTGGCCCAAGAGCGTGGTGGAAGACACCAACCTGCGGGTGCACGTGGCGGCGCTGCGCAAGGCCCTGGGAGACGGCCAGTCCGGGCAGCGTTACATCATCACTGTGGCGCAGCGCGGTTACAGTTTCGTCGCACCGGTGTCCCTGGAGCCGGTCGAGCAACTGGCGCGCATCCCGCACCCTTCCCTGGCCCACAACCTGCCGCCGCGCCGCACCCGGCTGATCGGACGCCAGGGCCTGGTGGAAAACCTGGTGGCCCAGCTGCCGAGAAAACGTTTCATCACCCTGGTGGGGGCCGGCGGGATCGGCAAGACCACCGTCGCCTTGCGTGTCGCTGAGCGGTTGATCGGTCACTACCGCGACGGTGCCTACCTGCTGGACCTGGCGTCGCTCAACGATCCGTGCATGATTGCCCCAAACCTGTGTGCGCTGCTGGACCTGCCACTGCATGAAGGCGACCCGCTGGATGCCATCACCCGGCGACTCAAAGAGCGACACCTGCTGCTGGTCATCGATAACTGCGAGCACCTGATCGATGCCATCGCCCAGCTCAGTGAAACCCTGCTGCGCGGTGCGCCTCACTTGCACATCCTGGCCACCAGCCGCGAAGGTCTGCGGGCCGAAGGCGAGCACGTGCAGCATCTGGATTCCCTGGCGTTCCCCCCCCGGGAGATGCCCATCAAGGGGTATCCGGCCCTGGAGTTCCCGGCGCTGCAGTTGTTCGCCGAACGGGCAATGGCCAGTCATGACAGCTTCGAGCTGACGGATCAGGACATACCGCTGGTGGTCGACATCTGCCGTCGGCTGGACGGTATCCCCCTGGCCATCGAACTGGCCGCCGGTCAGATCGGGGTATTCGGACTGGAGGCACTTCACCGGCAACTGCAAGACAGCGTCGCCCTGCTCCACAACGACACCAACGTCGCCGCACCACGCCAGCAAACCCTGCGGGCCACGCTGGACTGGAGTTTTGCGCTGCTTACCGACTGCGAGCAAACCTGCCTGCGACGGCTGGCGGTGTTCATGGGCAGCTTCAATCTGGCGTCGGCCGCAGCGGTGATCGTGGGTCAACATATCGCGCCGGACCAGGTGCTGATGTCGGTCAGCCAGCTGGTCGCCAAATCGCTGCTCAACGTCGAGGTCGGCGATGAAGAGGTGCGTTATCGCCTGCTGGACACGACCCGCAGCTATGCCCTGGAAAAACTGACTGAAGCCGGGGAACTGGCTGCCAGCCACCAGCGTCACGCCGAGCGCTGCCTGACGCTGATGGAGCATGCCGAAAAAGACTGGGAAACGACCCCCACGCGGCAGTGGATCGCCCGCTACGCCCTCTATCGCGACGACATCCGTGCCGCGCTCGACCGGGGGCTGGGCCCGCAGGGGTCGCACGCGGTAGCGATCCGCCTGACTGCCCGCACCCTGCCCCTCTGGCAGGAGTTGTCGCTGCTCAGGGAGCACGGGCTTTACGTGAGCAAGGCGCGGGCGTTATTGCGCCACAGCCCCGTGCCGTGCCCACGACTGACCCTGGCCCTGGAACTGGCCCATGCCAGTTTCAATTACCATACCCAAGGCGGCACGCCTGCCACTGTCGAAGCCTTCATCACGGCCCGGGGCCTGGCGCAACAATGCCAGGACCTGGCTGGCGAGCTGCGAGCCGTGTCGGGGCTCATGACCGTCAACCTCAGCTGCGGCAACTACCAAGAGGCGCTGGAGCAAAGCCTGGATTTCGACCGACTGGGCATGCACGGCGACCCGACCCTGTCCTTGAGCACCCAACGCCTGCGGGTGCTGGCGCAGCATTTCACCGGCGACCAGACGGCCGCCCGGCGTGATGCCGAACAAGTGATCCAGCGCCTGGCCCAGAGCGGCCACCTCAGCCGTTTCTCCCACGGCTTCGGCGTGCAATACGATCAGAGCGTGGCGGCACTGACCGTGCTGGCGCGCATTCTCTGGCTGCAAGGCTTTGCCGAAAAAGCCCGGCGCACCGCCGATCTTGCGCTGCAGATTGCCTTGCAGATCAACCACGGCATCTCGATCTGCTACACCCTGGCGCTGAGCGGTTGTGTGATTGCGCACTACAACGGCGATCATTCACGCGCCCGGGAAAGGCTCGAACTGTTGAAGCACCAGGCGAAAAAACATTCGGTCATGCTGTTCCATGACTGGGCCAGCCTCTATGCCCGCGCTTTCGATGACGAAACCCTGGAAGCGAGTTCGACCAACGCCGGACTGATCCAGGACATCGTTGTCACCCTGCGCATCGATTGCGTCAACCAGGCACAGGTCGAACGCGCCCGCAACGGTGCGGCAGGCTGGTGTTCGGCGGAGATCCTGCGGGCCGATGCCGAAGCCCTGCTGGCGCAAAACGACCCCGCCCTTGAGCGCTGCGCCGAAGAGCAACTGCTGAGCGCCCTGACGGTGGCCCGGCGGCAAAATGCCTTGGCTTGGGAATTGCGCAGCGCCATGTCCCTGGCCCGGCTGTGGCAACGCCGGGGCATGGACCATGCCGCCCAGGATCTGCTCGGGCCGGTCTATCGTCGTTTCAGCGAAGGGTTCGACACCCCCGACCTACAGCAAGCTGGCGCGCTCCTGCAAAAACTGGCCCGACGGCTGGGGCCTTGAACGACGCACCTCCCAAGCTTCTTGCAACGCGTGGCGCCGACTGAAAACAGCCCACTGACCACTGCGCCGCAATTTTTCCAGGGCATAGGCGCGCGTGGTGTGGAGCAAGTGGAACCGAACCCCGTCCACGCACTGCTCAACCATGACCAGCGATTGGTTCGCCAGCCGTGACAGCAGACCAGGCAGTTGCCCTGCTTCCAGCTCGGCACAACTGATGACGGCCAGCGCAGCCTTGAGCGTAAACGGCCCATCGAAAACGGCCAGGCGCTGGAACACGGCTTGCTCATCGTCACTCAAACGCTCGAAACTCCAATCCAGCATGGCCTCCAGGCTTCGATGGCGCGCCACAGCCGTGCGGCGCCCATGGTTCAAGAGTGACAGCCCACAATCCAACTGTTCCAAGACCCCCGCCACGCCCAACACACCCACCTGGGCCGCCGCCAGTTCCAGCGCCAGCGGTAACCCGTCCAGGCGTTGGCATATCTGGACAATCACCGCCAGCTCACGGTCATTGGGCTCGAAACCCTGCTGCCGGGCAGCGACCTGATCGATCAACAACTGCACGGCCGGACACGCCAATATCTGGTGCGCCGGCTCACCGGGCGAGGCCACTGTCAGCCCCGGCAATTGTACGACGCGCTCATCCGTCAGACTCAAGGGCTCGCGGCTGCTGAACAACAGCGAGACCTGCGGGGCCGATACGCCCAACGCCCGGGCCAGGTCCCGGCAGGCGTCGAGCAGATGGTCGCCGCCATCGAGCACCAGCAAAACCCGCCAGGATTTCAGTTGCTGGCCCAAGGCGCCATGTCCCAGGCCCAGGGTGCGGGAAACCTGCCTCGTCACCTGCGACGGGTCGCTGATGGCGGACAGGTCCACAAACCAGGCACCGTGGTCAAAGTGTTCCAGCAACAGTTCGGCCACCCGCAGCACCACGGTGGTCTTGCCGACCCCACCCGGTCCGGTCACGGTGGTCAGGCGCTGACGGGGCACCTCGCTGAGCAACCGGCCCAGCACTTTGTCGCGACCGATCACCGGGCTCAGGCGCGCGGGCAGGTTGTGGCGCTCGATCGGCTGCTCGACGTCAGCATCCACGACCACGGGCGCGGCAAAGCAATAGCCCTGCCGGGGATGATTGAGGATGTAGCGCGCCCCCTGCGCCGCGTCACCGAAAGCCCGCCGCAGCGCCGCGATGTGCACCCGCAGGTTGATGTCTTCCACCACGCTGTCAGGCCAGACGCGCGCGATAAGCGCTTGCTTGCTGACGAAGTGACCGGCGTTCTCCAGCAACACTTGAAGAATGTCCAGGGCGCGACCGCCCAATACCAGGGGCTCGCCGTCACGCGTGACAAGTCGCTGCTGGCGATAAAAGCTAAACGGGCCGAAGCACACCGCCGGCTCGGTGTCGGGTCTGGCGAAACTGTTCATGGGCGATCCAGCGCCGGATAACCATCGCGGGCATGACACTACGGCGATCCGAACGCGTCTGCCCTGGCTCCTGCGCATCCTTTCCAGAGGGTTCGCGGTTATCTTGGCAGCCATCGCCCAGAGGACAATGCTGGCACAGGGCGCATCACGGACATTGCGGTGCCCTGGACGGACACCGACGGCTCAACTGAACTGCTGGCGGTATTGCACGGGGGTCAGGCCAAGCTTTTCACTGAACAGCAAGCGCATGTGCCGCACACTGCCGAAGCCGCTGCGAAACGCCACGGTCTTGAGGGGCAAATCCGTGGATTCCAGCAACTGGCGGGCGCGGTCGATGCGCGCGCCTTGCAGGAATTCCATGGGCGTCATCTTCACTTCGCGAACGAACATCCGGGCGAAATGGCGCGAACTCATGGCGGCGATCGCGGCCATGCGTTCGATGGTGAACGGTTCCTCCAGGTGCTCCATCACATGATGCTGCACCCGGGTAATGGCAGACTCTTGAGCCGCCACCGCCGCCACCAGCGGGCTGAACTGCGCCTGGCCGCCCTGGCGCTTCATCACCACCAGCAACACCTTGGCCACATCCAGCGCGACTTTACGACCGTGGTCCTGAGCGACGATGGACAGCGCCAGGTCGATGCCGGCGGTGACCCCACCGGACGTAAACAAGCGTCGATCCTGCAGGAATATTTTGTCGGTCTCCACCCGTGCCTTGGGGAAACGCTGAATCAGGCGTTCGGTGTAGTGCCAATGGGTGGTGACGCGATAGCCGTCAAGCAGCCCTGCCTCGCCTAGCACAAATACGCCGGTGCAAATGGAACCGTAGCGCGTGGCCCGCGGCGCTGCCGCGCGCAACCAGGTGTGCAATCCCGGATGCTGGTCGTTATAGGCGCCCGGGCCACCCGGCACCAGCAACACGTCATAGGCCGCCCAAGCCTGGTCGATGTGAATATCGGCCTGTACCGCCACGCCATTGGACGCTCGCAACGCGCCGCGCTCGGTTCCCAGGGTCAGCAATTGATAACGAAGATCGGGTTCAAGGTAACGATTGGCGATGGAAAACACTTCAAGAGGCCCGGCCATGTCGAGCAATAAAAAATCCGGGAACAGCACCATTGCAACGGTTTTCATCGAAAATACGCCAAAATATTCAGGACCTGCAGATGCCACTTGTGGGAGCGAGCCAGCTCACGATAGCGCACTGGCAACCAACAAAGGGCCAAGCTGAAGCGGCTCTACGCACACAGGTTCGCTCCCACAGGGTTGTGTAGCCTGCAAAACCAACATTATGTCGAAGCCACGTGCCTGCGGGTAGGCACTGCTTATTGTCCACTTAGAACGGACAGTATTTCGTTTTCCACCTGCTTATTGAACAATTCAATAACCATTAACCTTCTTCTGAACCTGGCGAACGCCCAACGCCGCCGCCCATACACATCAGGAGAGCTACCATGCTGACCCTTCGCAAAGCTTCAGACCGCGGCATAGCCCGCCACGGCTGGCTGACCTCGTTCCATACCTTTTCCTTTGCCAGCTACCGCAACGTCAATGAACAAGGCTTCTCCGACCTGCTGGTCATCAACGACGACCGGGTCGCAGCGGCCAAGGGCTTCGGCCAGCATCCTCATCGGGACATGGAGATTTTTTCCTATGTACTTGAAGGCGCGCTGGAGCATAAGGACACCTTGGGTACCGGCTCCGTCATTCGCCCCGGTGATGTGCAACTGATGAGCGCCGGCAGCGGTGTGGCCCATAGCGAGTTCAACCACAGCGCCGAGGAGCTGGTGCACTTCCTGCAGATCTGGATCGTGCCCAACGTCAGTGGCGCCACACCGCGCTATCAACAGGAGCACTTCAGCGCCGAACAGAAACGGGGTCGCCTGCAATTGATCATTTCCCCGGACGGCGCCAACGGCTCGCTCCAGGTGCGCCAGGACGCACGGGTCTATGCCGGGCTGTTCGACGGCAAGGAAAACGCTACCTTGACATTGGCGCCTGATCGTTATGCCTACGTGCATGTGGCCCGCGGCAGCATCGAGCTCAATGGGGTGCCGTTACAGGAAGGTGATGGCGTACGGGTGCGCGAGGAACAGCTGCTGACGTTGAGCAACGGTCAGGATGCCGAGGTCCTGGTGTTTGATCTGCGGCCACAGGAATTGCCGCAGATGCCATGAGGGCAGGTCCTGTTCGCGATAGCGGTTTCCCATCCAGCATTCTTGTTGAATGGAACACCTATATCGCGGGCAGGTTCTCCTTCCGCCGCTTCTCATTGCCCACCACCATACCAACCTCAGTAGCTCCATTCATATAGGGCCGCAGGCTCAGTTTGAAATGTTTAATCAAAACATTGATGAGCCACATAACGATGAAACAAGTACCGAAGCGTTGCGACATATCATTTGGCCATCTTTCATGCTGCTCAGGGGTATATAGCGAAAGCATCTTTAGAAAATTAAACTGCATGAGCTGAGTGAAACAAATAGTGCGAAGCGACAGTTCTTTCCGACCGGTGGTGCACTGTCCTTATTAAAACTACAATATCGTCTTAACGTTACTGGCTATCGAAATGATTTCAATTGGCCATCAATTATCCTCACTCAGTTAATCATGGAAGAAGTATGAAAACGGTTATGTCTCTCGCTGTGCTTTCCGTTGCCTGCTACGCAACAGCAGACGTTCAAAAAATTCAATATGCCTACGACGATTCGAAGGCCGAATACTCCATCGTCTCGTTTACCGAGAGCGGTTCGACCCTCCAGGTTACCGTCCAATTCGACCCTCCAGGTTACCGTCCAAAGAGCGGGTCCCTACTTCACCAACTACACAAAACTGGCACTCGACTGCGTTGACCACAATGTTCGGCACATGGGCATGTACAACAGCCTCGAAAGGCTGGAAAAAGCTCAGTTCGACCCGATGCAGGAGCGCATCGTCGCAGGCTCGATCGCCGATGAAGTGCGCAAAGTACTTTGCCGCGGCACAAGCATGACCGCCTCACAGGCCGACGAAGTACCTGCCAAGGTAAAAGCTGACGATAAAATCTGATCTTAACGTCGCTAGCCTGCTATCCCCGAACGCCCTGTTTTCGCTCAAACGTCGAACGATAACTGCCGGGCGGAACGCCGAAGAAATCGCGAAAACGACGCTGAAAGTGCGGCGAGCTGACAAAGCCCGTCGCCACGGCGATTTCTGTGACGGATCGATTGGTCTGCTGGATAAGTTGGCGCGCACGGGTCAGGCGCAGTTCCAGGTAATAACGTGTCGGGGTTGCGCCGAGGAAACTGCAGAAGCGCCGTTCCAACTGCCGCTTGGAAATCTTCACGCATGCCGCCAGCTCATCGATGGTCAACGGCTCCTCGATGTTTTGCCACATCAACTCCAACGCCAGCTTGAGACTTTCTGGCAGCGTCGGATCGGTTTCGACGAAGACCGGCGGCAGATCCGACGCGTCGCCCGACTCATCACACCGCAGGATCTCCTCGATCGCCCCCACCAGCGCTTCGCCTCCCGTCTGGCGGATCAACTGAAGCATCATGCGCAGCGAGCTGTTGGCACCTGCGCAACTGACCCGCTGCCGGTCCACCACATAAGCGCGGCTGGAAACTTTCACATGGGGAAAAACCTCCGCCATCATGGCGCGACTTTCCGGGTGAACCGCGCACTCGAAACCATCGAGCAAACTGGCATCGGCGACGAAAAAAACGCCGTTCCACAACCCGCCCAGTATTGAACCGGACGCGGCGTTGGCGCGCAGCTTGCGTCGCAGCAGCGGCATGCCCTGCAACTTCACGCGAAAGCCACCGGCGACGATCAGGACGTCCTGGTTTTCCGGCAACTGCGCCAACTCGATATCGGCCGAGATGACGATCCCCAGGTCACTGGTCACCTGACTCCCCGAGGCCCCAACCGTCAGCACCTCATACAGAGGCCTGTCGCTCATCAGGTTGGCCGTCACCAGCGCATCCACCGCACCGGTAAAGGACATCATCGAGAAGTTGTCCATCAATACGAACGCGACACGAACCGGAGCCTGGTCAGCACCTGAGGATCCGAGCGGCCGGTAAGCCATGTTTTTGTTTTTAAGTACGCTCTCGAATGCGCTTGGCATAGGGCCTCGTCAATACATGAAGGCATCAGGACTTGCATCACGCTCGCGCTTTAAGCAGCAGAGCAATTGGCACATCTTCCAGATTAACCACGACGGCTGCAATCGACTCGCGACACCGCAGGGTCATCGCCCCCTCCTCGACCTCAAGTACCGTCGATTCTGGTCGATATCGTGTAGGTACGCATGGGCGCTTCCCCCGTTCCAGAAACTCGCAACGCGCACCGCTACTGTTTCCTGTTTCCGCCGTTTCAACACCTATAAATATCCGCGGGAGAAGTCATGAATATCAAACAGAAGCTGACATGGGCGTTCGCGGCCATCGCCTGCCTGCCAGTTATCCTGGTGGCGGTGCTGGTCGTGTTGAACCTGCGCGACGCCGCACAAACCAACTTCCTGGACAGCAGCGGCCGTGAAATCCGCCAGATCGACAACGGCATGAAGCAGTTCTTCGATGGCATCAGCCAGAACGTCGAGTTCTTCGCCAAGGACCCACGGATTATCGCGGCCAAGGATCTGAAAAATTATTCCGGTGCCGACGCTGCACAAATTCCGCTGCCTGAGAACAACAAACAGCTGCTGGACATATTCGACAGATTCGCCAAAAGCCATCCGACCACCGCCTATCTTTCTCTGGGGCTGGCCGACGGCGGTTACGCCAGCTGGCCTGACGACCCCAAAATTTCCAATTACGACCCCCGCGTACGCCCCTGGTACAAGGCCGCCATCGCTTCGCCGGGCACCACCGTGCGCACAGACGCCTATTACTGGGCACCGGACGACGTGTCGCTGATCGGCATCGTCCATACGGTCTCCGACGCCGCCGGCAAGCTGGTGGGTGTGGTGGGCCTGGACGTGTCGCTCAAGCAACTGACCGAACTGGTCAAGAACATCAAGCTGGGCGACAGCGGTTACCTGATGCTGGTCGAAGCCAATGGCAACGTCCTGGTCGATCCCAGCGATGCCAAGCACAACTTCAAGCCCATGGCAGAAATTGGCCCCAACTATGCCGAACTGGCCAAAAGCGGTGATGGCGTGACTCAGATCGAGATCGATGGCGTGCCCTACATGGCCAACGTCGTCAGTTCCAAAGGCCTGGGCTGGCGCTTCATCGGTCTGATCAAACGCGACGAAGTCATGGCCGAAGCCGCGAGCCTGACCTGGTTGATCGCCATCATCGCCGCCGCGCTGGCAGTGGTGTTCGCCATCGTCGGCGCCAGTTTCGCCAGCGTGATCGTGCGACCGATTCGCGGTGTTGCCAATGGCCTGCAGGAAATCGCCGAAGGTGAAGGCGACCTCACCCGCAAGCTCTCGGTGCAAGGCAAGGACGAAACCGCCACTCTGGCCAGTTGGTTCAACCAGTTCCTGGGCATGATCGCCCAACTGGTGCAGCGCATCGGCAGCGCCTCCTCCGACCTGCAAAGCGCCGCCGCCGATACCAGCGAAGTGGCGCAAAACATGAACGAAGCCGCCGGACGTCAACGCCAGGCCGTTGAACTGGTAAGCACCGCGTTCAACGAAATGGTCGCCACCGCCAATGAGGTCGCCCGCTCTTGCAGCCAGGCGGCCTCCAGCGCGGACGAAGGTTATCGCGACGTGCACGACGGCCAGCATCACATCGGCGAAGCCACGGGCAGTGTGCTGAAATTGAGCGAGGATCTGCAAAAGTCGACCCAGACCATGCAGGCGCTGGAGCAGGACAGCAAGAACATCAACACCATCCTCGACACCATTCGCTCGATTGCCGAACAGACCAACCTGCTGGCCCTCAACGCCGCCATCGAGGCCGCGCGGGCCGGCGATCAAGGTCGTGGGTTCGCCGTGGTGGCCGATGAAGTCCGCGCCCTGGCCCGGCGTACCGCCGACTCCACCGGCGAGATCGACAGCCTGCTGGGCAACCTCGCGCGCCGGACCCAGGAAGTCACCCTGCAGATGCAAGGCAGTCTGCAGGGCTCCAAAACCAGCGTTGAACGCATCCATCAGGCCCGCGACAGCTTCGACAAGATCCGTATCTCGGTGGACTCGATTCGCGACCAGAACACCCAGATCGCCACGGCGGCCGAGGAACAGCACCAGGTGGCCGAGGACATCAACCGGCACATCTCGCAAATCCATACCGATGCACAACTGGTGGAAGAATATGCCCACTCGGCGCAGACGGGCTCGGGGCGCTTGACGGATATTTCCGGGCAGCTCAAAGGATTGGTGGGGCGGTTCAAGTTCTAGTTGTAGAGCCTGAGACAGCCCCCCAAATGTGGGAGCGAGCCTGCTCGCGATGGCGGTGGCTCAGCTTGCATTGATGTTGAATGTGCTGACGCTATCGCGAGCAGGCTCGCTCCCACACTTGCTGTGTCACCGAGTCATTGCGGCCCTGTTGTCACCGATGCGGTTTGCCCGCCAAACATGGCCTCGAAGCGCGGTTTGTTGGCTGCGTAGTACTCGGCGACCACCTTGTCTGCCGAACTGTCCCGCGCCGCCGCCATCAATCTCTCAAGGTCAGCTTGAGGAATATTGAAGTGAGTGAAGAAGCGGGCGACGTCGGGATACTCCGCGCTAAAACCTTTGCGGGCCACCGCGTGAATCTGCTCTGCGCCCCCAAAAATCTTCTTGGGATCATCCAGATAGCGCAGCGACCATTTGGAGAACATCCAATGCGGGCTCCAGGCGTTGACCAAAGACCATTTGTCACGCTTGAGGTTACGATCCAACTCACTCAACATCCCGGATTCGGACGAAGCAACCATTTTGTAGCCATCGAGTTTGTATAGCTCAATGGCTTTTTCTGTCAGCTTGTATTGGCCGTTGCCCACTTCTGAAGTGAGGATTTTGCCGCCGAGCTTTTCCCGCACATCTGGTTTGTTGAGATCCTCGATGCTGGCGATCTCACTGGCGGCAATGGAAGTTGGCACCGCCATACCGATCCGACCTTCATACAACACGCCAAGGTCTTCGAGCTTGTCGCTGTACTTGTCATAGAAGGCTTTGTGAGTGCTCGGCAGCCAGACCATCGGGATCAGGTCGATATTACCGTTAGCCAGCGCCTGGAACTGAATGCCGATATCGGCCAGCACCAGTTTGACCGGTTGCTTGAGGTGGTCTTGCAGGGCGGTGCTTGCCAGCTTTACAGCGATTTCCGTATCCGACCAATTCACCCATCCAATGCGCACAGGCGCAGGCTCCTCGGCATGGGCAAGCAAGCTGCAAAAGACCATACACAGGCCTGCAAGCCAGCCGCTAAAAGTCTTACTGGATAACGTAACCATAGTGCCTCTCCGCGTTCTGTGTGAGTTGTTGTTGGCAGGACAGCAGAAGCAATCACCTTCACTCATGAGCGCAAAAGCGCCCTCATCTTCAGGCGGTTTTGATCTCTACGTTCACGTTGGGGTCAATGGCGCCGTTCACTGCGGCAGACATTTTCAGTGCCTCTAGCCCTCTTGAGCCCAAGCCTGGAGTCCCTCACCCCGAGCAAGCCAAATCACCTCGCTGCGAGCCGATCTTAATCCTGGCATTTTGACGGCGCAAGAAAAATGTACACCACTGTCTGAATCATTGACACACATGAACATCCAACTTACCGTTATGTCAAAACCACGCCTGACGTTCTGCTCCGGAGCGCAACACCATGTCCAGCGACCCCTTGCTGCAGCCTTACAAGATCAAACACCTGACACTCAGAAACCGGATCATGACCACCTCCCATGAGCCCGCTTACCCCGTCGATGGCATGCCGAAGGACCTGTACCGGGCGTATCACGTTGAACGGGCAAAGGCCGGCGTGGCGTTGACCATGACCGCAGGTTCCGCTGCCGTTTCCCGTGACAGCCCGCCGGTGTTCAACAACGTGCTGGCGTACAAGGATGAGGTGGTCAAATGGATGAAGGACCTGACCGACGAGTGCCATGAACATGGCGCCGCGGTGATGATTCAACTGACCCACCTGGGACGGCGTACACGCTGGGACAAGGCCGACTGGCTCCCGGTCGTATCGCCCTCTCATCGCCGCGAAGCGTCCCACCGGGCCTTTCCGAAGAAACTGGAAGACTGGGACATCGACCGGATCATTGAGGACTACGTGGATGCCGCCGAACGCATGAAGGCCGCAGGCCTTGATGGATTGGAGTTACAGGCGTACGGGCACCTCATGGATCAATTCTGGTCGCCGCTGACCAACGACCTCGACGGCCCCTACGGCGGCTCGCTGGAAAACCGCTTGCGCTTCACTTTTGATGTGCTGCGTGGCATCCGCCAGCGCTGCGGCGAGGACTTCCTGCTGGGAGTGCGCTACACCGGCGATGAAAACCTGCCGGGCGGCTTCGGTGCCAAAGACGGCATCCAGATTTCCCACATGCTCAAGGACAGCGGGCTGGTGGATTTTCTCAACGTCGTTCGCGGTCACATCGATACCGATGCGGGCCTCACCGATGTGATTCCGATCCAAGGCATGCGTAACTCGCCGCACCTGGATTTTGCCGGCGAGATCCGCTCGGCCACCGGTTTCCCGACGTTCCATGCGGCCAAGATCCCGGACGTGGCCACGGCACGCCACGCCATCGCCTCGGGCAAGGTGGACATGATCGGCATGACGCGGGCGCACATGACCGATCCACACATCGTGCGCAAAATTATCGAAAAACGCGAAGAAGACATCCGCCCCTGCGTCGGCGCCAACTACTGCCTGGACCGTATCTATCAGGGTGGCGCCGCGTATTGCATCCACAACGCCGCCACCGGGCGCGAAACCACCATGCCCCACGAGATCCCCAAGGCACCCACCAAGCGCAAGGTGGTGGTGATCGGTACCGGCCCGGCGGGCCTGGAGGCAGCGCGGGTCGCCGGCGAGCGCGGCCACGACGTCACGGTGTTCGAGGTGGCTGACCAACCCGGCGGCCAGATCCGCTTGACCGCGCAGAGCGAACGGCGTCGCGAGATGATCAGCATCATCGATTGGCGCATGGCGCAATGCGAACGCTTGGGCGTGAAGTTCCATTTCAACACTTGGGCCGAAGCCGAGACCGTCATCGCCGAGGAACCGGACGTGGTGATCGTCGCCACAGGCGGCTTGCCGCACACCGAGGTGCTCAAGCAGGGCAATGAACTGGTGGTGTCGACCTGGGACATCATTTCCGGCGACGTCAAGCCTGGCAAGAACGTGCTGATCTTCGACGACGCCGGCGACCACGCGGCGCTACAGGCTGCCGAAATCATCGCCAACAGCGGCGCACAACTGGAGATCGTCACGCCGGACCGGTCGTTTGCGCCGGAGGTGATGGCGATGAACCTGGTGCCTTACATGCGCAGCCTGCAGGACCTGAACGTCACCTTCACGGTCACCTATCGCGTCGACTCCGTAGAGACGCGCGACGGTCAGCTGGTGGCCAGCTTCGGCAGCGATTATGGCCAAGTGCACAAGCAGCGCGTGGTCGATCAGGTGGTGATCAACCACGGCACCCTGCCCCTGGACGATCTGTACTTCGACCTGCGCCCGCATTCGAGCAACAGCGGTGCGGTTGAACAGCACGATCTGATCGCCGGGAAAACCCAAAATATCGTGACCAACCCCGAGGGTCGTTTCCAACTGTTCCGGATCGGCGACGCGGTGTCGGCACGTAATACCCACGCCGCTATCTACGATGCACTGCGGCTGGTGAAAGACGTCTGAAGGTCATGCCCCTGACCCCATGAGTCAGGGGCATTTTTGAGACTTAACATTGACTTTCACCCCGTGCGAGCCTGCTGGCGATAGCGGTGGTTCAGCTACATGGATGCCGGATGTGCTGTTGTCATCGCGAGCCGGCTCGCTCCCACAGGGGGTCTGTGTTGGACATGAATTTTAGATCGACTGAAGATTGAATGTGGGAGTGAGCCTGCTCGCGATACGGTGGTAACTGCTACCCCAGCAACCGATACACACACGAGCCCCGATCGCGCAGGGGCTGCGTTTTTCAGGTTTGAAGCCCCTGACGAGCAACCGCTGCACCTGCCTGCAACGCCCTGCCCACCTGCTCCTCGAAGTGCCCATCGATCATCGCTTGCAAGGCGGCAGCCGTCACCCCACGGTAGGCCACCAGGGCGTCGATCATGTGTTGGGCATCGTGACTGGCCAACAACTGGCTGCTGCTTACCACCACATTTTTCGCGGCGAGTTGAGCGATGTCGCAAGGAATGCCGGCAGCCATCGCCTGATTGGCCAGCGTCGTCATCAACAAAGCAGGGAAAGCCGGGCCCGTACCCGAGAGCGCCGAGAGGTAATCGATGAAGTCTTCTTGCTGCACCTCTGCCGCCGTGCCTACACACTCGAACAAGCGCTGCACGAGGCTTTTCGTCGTTGCCGCTACCTCTGCAAAGCAATACCAAGGCGTAAAGGACTGCCCGATCTCCACCGCCGCATTGGGCATCGCCCGCACCACTGCCGCAGCCGAGGTCTGTGCAGCAATTGTCTGTGCGCCAATCCCAGCCATCAGGGAAATAACGATTTTACCCGTCGCGTTGATGTTCAGGCTGGCGAAATGCTCGGGGCGAACGGCGATGATCACGACGTCGCTGCGATCCACCAGGTCCTGGTTGTCCGCGACCAGGCAAGCACCTTGCTGAGCCAACGGGTGGTTTCCTGAACGATTGGAAATGACCAGGTTTGCCGCCGACAACAGTCCCTTCGCCAGCACCGCCTTGGCAATCGACCCGCCCAGCCAGCCGGTACCGCCAATGATCCCCACGGTCTCATTGATCATCGGTGCTGCCTTCGAAAGTGTCGGTCAAGGGAACAAAGATCCCAGGCTCCTTTTCGGCATAGCCGAACTTCCCATAGAAGCGATCCAGCTCGCGCTGCTTGGGGACTTTGCCGGTGAAAATACTCACGTAATGCGGAATGCGCTGGAAGCGCACAGTGATCAGCTCACTCGTATTCATGGTGATATAGCCGATCTGCGTCAGATAAATCGTTCGGGCCCGGGTATCAGCGCCTTGGCTGTCATAACCGAAGCGCTTGAACATGCTCGCCAGAGCATTCATCCGCTGCTCGTCTACGGCAGCGACCTCTTGAGCCACTTCAGCGGACTGTAGCGCCCAACTGCGCACGGCAAACTCGAACTGCGAGTCGAACAACTGCGGGTTGAGCCAGCACTCGAACACATTCAGGATCGCCTCGGAAATGCTTTCGGCATAACTTTCGCTTTGCCTGATCAAGCCCCCGGTATTGGTCTCCCGCCACCGAGACAACAAAGCCGCCAGCAACTGCTCGCGGTCCTCGAAGAACCAGTAGAAGCTGGTGCGTGACAAGCCCAGGCGCTTGGCCAGCGGCATGACCCGAACAGCATCGATGCCCGACTCCTTCAGAGCCTCGTAGGCCGCTTCCAGCCACCCCTCCGGCGAACCCCGCCAGCCTGCGTCTTGAGCCTTGCCACGTGCTTTCCCTAACTGGGACATCCCATGCCTCCTTCAAAATACATAAACCAATGTACCTCTACGACCCTAAAATGTACATGTGAGTACATTTTGTTGACATGAACAGACATATGTCTTGAAGTCGACCATCAGCCTTATCGCCATCGTTTCTCGGTCACACGAATTGCCTGAGCGGTATCTCTGGCAGGCAAAGCCTCCATTAGCATTTGTCCTATCCTTGCATTAACCACCCACCCGGAGAGTCGAAATGCCCACCTGCGAATCCGCCCTCCTCCAAAGCTGGCACCACAACGCCCAATCCTGGATCGAAGCCATCCGCACCGGCACCCTCGAAAGCCGTATCAAGGTCACCAACCAGGCCATCATACTGGCGGTGCTAGGCCGTCAACCCGAGCGTGTGCTCGACCTGGGTTGCGGTGAGGGCTGGTTGTTGCGTGCCCTGACTGAACGAGGTATCGAGGTGGTGGGTGTAGATGGCGATGCGACGCTGGTTGAGGCCGCGCGGGCCGCCGGTTCTTCGCGGGTATATTTGGCCAGCTACGAAGAGCTGGCGCAGGCCAAGGTGGACATCGGCAGCGACTACAACGTGATCTGCGCCAACTTCGCTCTGCTGCATCAAGACATCGTCCCTTTGCTCGCAGCCATGAACGCCCTGCTCGCCCCTGGCGGTACGCTGGTGATTCAGACGCTGCACCCGTGGGTCATGGCAGCGGACGACTACCAGGATGGTTGGCGGGAAGAGACTTTCACCGGTTTCAAGGGACAGTGGCAACCCATGCCGTGGTACTTGCGAACCTTGTCCAGTTGGCTCAACGCACTGGACATGGCCGGCTTTCGTCTCGCCGGCCTACAGGAGCCACAGCACCCGCAAAGTGCGATGCCGCAGTCGTTACTGTTAGTAGCCGAGCGGCGAGACTAAGGGCGTTTGCTACGGGGCAGACTTCAACCGCACGCCACTCATCAATAAACCTCAACAACACAAAAAAACTGCCGATACCCAAGGTAAGACCCCAGTGACTGGGTTTCAGGATTGAACGGCGGATCAGGTAATGACAGAGATTTATCTGCTGATAGCACACGGCACGGATCAGGGCGAAGCGTACGTCCTGGGTTGGTTCGATGACAGGACCAAAGCCAGGGAAGTGGCCGAGCAGAAAGAATGGGAAGCCTACCGGGCGAGCCTGAAGGCGGAGCATCCATGGTCAACCCACAAACCCCTGGCGCCGGACCAGACCGACTATCGACGCTACTGGATCAAGACCGTTTCGAAGTTTGATCAGGTGCCTGTTCCGAGGTCTTGGGCGGTTCATTGATCACCGTGGGTGAAATTCAACGAAACGAGCGTTGTCGAGGGTGGTCTAGAAAATTAAGCCCATCCGATGAGAGCATCATTATGTTGAAATTTCTTGGCGGCACCGTAGGTATCATTTTCATAATCGGCCTGATCGTGGTCATCGCCCTGTTCAAGCTGGTCTTCTGACGGCGACAGTGTCGACCACAGGCCTGGGAACGCCGTTTCTCAAGGCGTGAAAAAAGCCCAATCTTTGCAGATTGGGCTGAACCGCTCCGGGAATTCGCTAACGGGCAAATGCATAATAGCTCTTTGCCATTTATTTCACCCACCCCGCTTTCAATCGGGTGGTGTATTCACTACATTGAGTGCAACTCTGCTCTGTTGACACGGACTGTCATGACTACCCTATCCTCGATCACTTCCGCCATTCCCCTCCAGACTCGCTCCGCTGTCGCGGCATCGCCTGCAACAGCGATAGACAGTGCTGATGTCTTCCCGGCTCGACCGTCGGCAATCGTCAGCCTGGGCAGCCCGGTGGTCGATGCTGAATCACAGACCTATTCCCGCCTCGGGCAACTGCCTGGCCAGGAGAATGTTCGTGTTTGGGAAAAGGAAGGTCAGGACGCTATCACCAACATCATGGGGACCAACCCCAGATCGCTGTCGATAGCCAACCGTTTTCACCGCCTGGGTGCGGTCTTGGTGGAGCAGTTCGCCAAGAATGGTTCGAGCATTTCCCAGTCAGTGCTCCATACCACCACGGACAGGGCTTACGACGTCGCCGGGATAAAATCCGAACAGACGCTACTGCACAATAAAGCCGACAACCTGATCAGTCTCAGCATCAAGACCGCCAGCGGCAAGACGGTCACCTTCAGCCTGACAAGCCAGGACGATGGTCTTGGCGTCCAGGCTACCGTGAATGGTGGCCCGCTGAGCGAGGAGGAACTCAAGGCGATTGGCGCTCTGAGCAGTGCCTTTCAGGCGGCTGTCGACGGGTTGACCGCCGAGCCACCCAAGCTCGACCTGAGCAAGCTGACGCAGTTTGACTCCAGCGTATTGGCATCCATTGACCTGAACGCCAAGCTTAAGGGCGTGGACGGTGAAGATCTGACCCTCGCCTTTAGCGCCGACAACCAACGCCGCACCACGCAAATGAGCGGTCCGGATGGCAAACTGAACCTGAGCGTTGACCTGAAGAACAGCACAATCCTGGGCGATGCCAAGCAACAGGCCAACGCACTGAACAGCTACCTTGCCCAGTTTGACCGAGTGCAGGAGCGTGGCAACGCCAAGGCGGCCCTGATGGAGATGTTCAAGGATGCGTTCAGCGCCATGAACAGCCACTACCCAGAGGGCATTACCCTACCTGACCGATTGACCCGTAATGCGGCGGACAAAGGCCTATTGACCGGACTGGCAGACTTCGAGGCGTCCATCACTCAGACTAACAAGGCGTCCAACCCGATGCACCTGTCTGAACTCGATAGTTTTGCCTATACCCTCTCGCAAAAGACTGTCGTCGCGGGCTCCATCATGCGTGACCGCAAGATCGATCAAACCCAGCAATCGAGTCTATCGGCCAGCTTTCACAAAAGCCTGAAGGGCGGGAAAGCACCTGCGCTGGGCAAAGATTACGAATCGCAGAACTATCTCTACGTACAAGTGAATGACAAGGCCAGCAGCTCGGCCAGCCTCGCCTACAAGGATGGCCGACTGACCAAAGCCTCCGTCACGCAACACGCCAGCCAGGACACACGGACACAGAAGTACGTCACGGGCAAACTGATTGAAGAGACCGTGGTGCCGAAGGAAGCTTCAGCCAGCCGCAGTCACTTGGTATTGCTGGAGTACGCCGCCAAGGAGAGCAAGAAATCCAAGGATGCGCAGGAGCAATCCTTACTCAAGGAAGCACTGGCTACCCTCCACAGTTCGGTGATGTTGCAGGAAAATCCTTTGGCGTTGATGCGTTGAACACAGTGCTTTGCGCTGGAACAACCGTGAGCCGGTTTGATTCGACCGTCGCAGTCATCTGCATTGCCTGCGGATGAGCCAGCATACACTCAGCGATCGCAGGCTCCAGCTCAACCCGCACTCGCCTTGTCAGAGCCCGAGCACCAAAGCGTGGGTCATGCTTTCGGCACAGCCAGTCGCTTGCCGCAACGTCCAGGACCAGCGTACGACGATGCTGACCGAGACGTTGGTTGAGTTTGTTCAGTTCGATCTGCAACAACGCTTCCAGCCATTGGGTTTCGATGCGCTGGAAAACCAGAATGCGATCAATACGGTTTAGAAATTCCGGTTCGAACCACGCGTGCAGCGCTTGTTCCAACATGGCCTGCTCACCTTGGGGGGCGATGCCGAGCCAGCGCCGCCAACCGCGTGAAAAACGTTTCCTGTAGGTGGTCGCTTGCTGGGCTCCAATGTTGCTGGTCATGAAGATCAGGCTATTGCGAAAATCCAGCGTTCGGCTACCGCCCGCCAAGGTCAGTTGGCCGTTCTCAAGAATGCCCAACAAGCTGCGCACCACTTCCTTGCTGGCCTTTTCCAGTTCATCGAACAGCACGATGCCTGGGCGACTGTAGGTACCTTGAATCAATTCGCTATTGAACAGACTGACGCCCTCTTTACTCCCCACATAACCAGGTGGCGCTCCGGTGAGCGCCGCCGAGTAATGCTCCTGGGCCAGGGTGTGCATGTCGATGCGACAAAAAGCATCGGAGCGACCGTGTATGGCCTGTGCCAGCAGACGGACGATTTCGGTCTTGCCGACACCGGTTGGCCCCATGAACAGGTTCACCGTCAACGGCCTCTCACGTTCACCAATATCGACCTTAACCACGTTTAGCAACGCCTCGACCGCGCTCATGGCTTGTTCCTGGCCGACAATTCGACTGCGCAACAACGCCATGACCTGAGCGGGATTGAAGACGAAGCGTGAGGTCAACAAATCTGCTGCCGGTGATGCGTTGGTCAGGCTAGGCTGTGGGTGGTTTGGGTCGATGCGATCATTCACGAAAGGCATGGTTTAGCCTGCGTGTTTTTCTTTACCGTCGTGGGGAATCTCTCCCACCGGGCAATGAGCCACGCCGACGGTGCGACGGGTAAGTTTTTCGACGTTTTCCTGGGCTTTCTGCGCATCCAGTACCCAGGTGCGGTAAAAGTCGAACGGGCAGTCAGCCACTCCCTTGTCGCCGTCCCCGGAGTTATAGACCCCGGTGTAACCGCGATGCAGCAGCTTGAACAAATGATTCTGTGATTGGTCGTTCGCTCGCGCATCGCGGATTTGCGAAACGGATAATTGTGCGTACTGAATGCCCATTTCCTCTTCACCGCATTCGCCCAGAGTGCGACCGTCGAAGCCAATGATCGCCGAGTGACCAAAGTAGGAGTAAACCCCATCGAAGCCGGCGGCATTGGCCACTGCCACATAGCAATTATTGGCCCAGGCCATGCTTTTGGACATCATCACCTGCTGCTCTTTGGCCGGGTACATATAGCCCTGGCACCGGACGATCAACTCCGCCCCTTTCATTGCACAGTCGCGCCAGATCTCCGGGTAGTTACCGTCATCACAAATGATCAAGCTGATCTGCAAGCCCTTCGGCCCCTCGCAGACATAGGTTCGATCACCCGGATACCAGCCTTCTATGGGGCACCAGGGAATGCACTTGCGGTACTTCTGGACGATTTCGCCCTGGTTATTGATCAACACCAACGTGTTGTACGGGGCTTTGTGAGGGTGTTCCTCATGCCGCTCGCCGGTCAGGGAAAACACCCCCCACGTGTCTGCCGCACGGCACGCGGCGGAAAAGATCGCAGTCTCTTCGCCTGGAATGCTGGCGGCAGTCGCCATCATCTCATCGTGGTCGTACATGATGCCCATGGTGCTGTATTCAGGAAACACCACCAGGTCCATACCGGGGAGACCGCTTTTCATACCAGTGATGATGTCGGCAATCTTGCGGGCGTTTTCAATGACCTCGGCTTTTGTATGCAACCGCGGCATTTTGTAATTGACGACCGCGACACCCACGGTATCCGGGCTGCTGGAAATATCACCATGACGCATGAAATTTACCTCTGTTAATGGCTGATCATCCAAGGTCTGGAGCCGGTTTTACTCTTGAGCCCCTGTGGATTGGCTTTGGTCGGGGCCAGCGGTTTGCTCGGTGCGCAACAACTGCACCCACTGGGGTGACGACGGTTCTGCTGGTACTCACCAAGGGTCTGCGGTGAGTGGGCACTTCGCTCGTTGGTCGCCATGGCCTGGCGTTGACTACTCGACAACGTCGTCAGCGCCGGTGCAGACAACAGCAACGGCCCTCCTGGGCCCGCGCAAAACGGGCACTGGCACGGCTCGTGCCGTTGGGCCATAGGCCGCAACATTGTGAAACAGCCACAGGTTTGGCATTCGTACTCATAGGTCGGCATGGCGCTCTCCGGACATTGATCGGGCTCGGGCGTGTCTCACAGGTCCGGGGCGATCGGCAGATCGATACTGCCGTCGAGGTGTTTGATGGGGCCGTTGGCGTTGGGGTTGATGTCGAACTCGAAGATTTCGGTGGGTAACCAGAGGGTCGCGCAGGCGTTGGGGATGTCGACCACGCCGCTGATATGCCCTTGCACCGGCGCAGAACCCAACAGTGCATAGCCCTGGGCGGGCGAATAACCAAACTTGGTCAAATAGTTGATCGCATTCAGGCAGGCCTGGCGGTACGCGATATTGACGTCCAGGTAGTGCTGCTTGCCGGCTTCATCCACCGAGATACCTTCAAAGATCAGGTAGTTCTGGTAGGTCGGGATAATCGGGCTGGGTTTGAACACCGGGTTCTTGATTGCGTACTTGGCCATGCCGCCCTTGATCAGCTCGACTTTCATATGCACCCAGCCGGCCATCTCGATTGCGCCGCAAAAAGTGATCTCGCCGTCGCCCTGACTGAAGTGCAGGTCTCCCACCGACAACCCGGCGCCGTTGACGTAGACCGGGAAGAAAATCTTCGAGCCCCGGGACAGGTCCTTGATATCGCAGTTACCACCATGTTCACGCGGCGGCACGGTGCGTGCGCCGGTGGCCGCGGCATCATCCCGGGCCTGGCCTTTGAGCTTGCCCATGTGCGCGGTGGCGGCCAGCGGGGCGTTGGCCAAGGGCGGCACGCGGGTCGGGTTGGTATCGATCAGCTCCTGCTCACGGCGGTTCCAGTCGGCGAGCATTACCGGGTCGGGCAGGCAACCGATCAATCCGGGGTGGATCAGGCCGGCAAAGTTGACCCCGGGAATGTGCCGCGAGCTGGTGAACATGCCTTTGAAATCCCAGATGGCTTTCTGTGCGCTGGGAAAGTGATCCGTGAGGAATCCGCCGCCGTTCTGCCGCGAGAAGAAACCGTTGAAGCCCCACATGGATTCGGCCTTGGCACCGATGTCCAACAGGTCGACCACCAGCAGATCCCCCGGCTCGGCGCCATGCACGCCCACTGGACCGGACAGGTAGTGCACGGTGGACAGGTCGACGTCACGCACATCCGAGGCGTCGTCGTTGTTCTTGATCGCGCCGGCGGTCCAGTCGTAAGTCTCAAGAATAAAGTCATCCCCTGGCTTGACCCAGCAAGCCATGGGAATGTCCGGATGCCAGCGGTTATGGATCTGTTCGTTCTCGGTGGCGGGCTGGTTGAGGTCGACTTTGATCAAGGTATCGGTCATGGCGAAGCTCCTGAACATTGGGGATGTAGCGCGTTGGAACCAGTCTCGAATGGCGGCCCGAATCGGCCAATACGTTGGATGACGTACCCCTGTAGGAGCTGGCTTGCCAGCTGCTACAAAGGGGGCCGATAAACCATCGCGCCGCCCGGCCGCACCTACACAGAGAGGTAGCGACTGATGGTGGCTTCGTCGACCTTGTCCCGGGTCTCTTCAATCACGAAGCGGCCCTTCTCGATCACCAGGAAGCGGTCGGCGATTTCCAGGGTGAATGACAGCACCTGCTCGGAGACCACAATGGTCAGGTCGCGCAGGTTGCGGATCTCTTTCAAAGTGCGGGCGATGTCCTTGATGATCGACGGCTGGATGCCTTCGGTAGGTTCATCGAGCAACAACACCTTGGGATTGGTCGCCAGCGCCCGGGCAATGGCCAGTTGCTGCTGTTGCCCGCCCGAGAGATTGCCGCCCTTGCGCGAGCGCATGTCGTGAAGCACCGGAAACAACGCATAAAGATCTTCGGGGACCTGGCCCCGGGCCGATGCCGGCAGGCCGGTCTGAATATTTTCCAACACCGTCATGCTGGGGAAAATCATCCTCCCCTGGGGCACATAGGCGATGCCGAGCTCCACCCGCTCGTGGGTTTCCAGGTTCGAGACCTCCTGGCCATCGACGCTGACCTGCCCCCGCCACTGCGGAAGGATGCCCATCAAACTCTTGAACAGCGTGGTCTTGCCCATACCGTTGCGTCCCATCACGGCGACGATTTCGCGTTTGGCCACGGCCAAGTCGAGGTCGTGGAGGATCTGGCTCTGGCCGTAACCACAGGACAGCTTGTCTACGTTGAACATGCCTGCTTCCTCAATGGCCTAAATAGACTTCGATGACTTTCGGGTTGTTCTGCACCGACTCCATGCTGCCCTCGGCCAGGACCTTGCCCTGGTGCAGCACCGTGACCTTATGGGCGATGCTCTTGACGAATTCCATGTCGTGTTCGATCACCAGCACCGAGCGTCCCTGGCTGATGCGCTTGAGCAGTTCTGCGGTCTGGACGCGTTCGTTGACGCTCATCCCGGCGACGGGTTCATCGAGCATCAACAGGTCAGGGTTCTGCATCAGCAGCATGCCGATCTCCAGCCACTGCTTCTGACCGTGGGACAGCAGATCGGCCTGTTGCTGCAACAGCTCACCGAGAAAGATCTCCCGCGCCACCTCTTCAACCCGGGCAATCACTGCGGCACTGCGTTTGAAGAACAACGCGCCCAACACCTTGCGCCCCGCCGGGTAGGACATCTCCAGGTTCTCGAACACCGTGAGGTTTTCGTAGATCGACGGGTTTTGGAATTTGCGCCCGACACCGGCACGGACAATGTTGTACTCGCGCATCTTGGTCAGCTCCTGACCATCGAACTGAATGCTGCCGCTGGTGGCGCGGGTCTTGCCGCAGATCAGGTCGAGCACCGTGGTCTTGCCTGCGCCGTTGGGCCCGATTACCACCCGCACTTCATTGCGGTCGATGTACAGGTTGAGGTTGTCCACGGCCTTGAAACCGTCGAATGACACCGTCAGCCCCTCGATAACCAGCACCGGCTTGTTCATTTGAAAACCCACGGCGGTCATGGCTGCGTCTCCAGCGAAGGACGTTCAGGAGCCGAGGCTGGCGGCGCGGTGCGCGGCGCCTCTGGCAGGGGTTCGGCAACGGCTGCTTGCTGCGAGGGACGCCGCAATAGACGGCCAAGGGTCTGGCGGCCATGGCTGTCCCAGAGTCCGGCCAAGCCATTGGGGAAGTACATGACCACGGCAATGAACAACCCGCCCATCAGGTACAGCCATAATTCGGGGAACGACTCGGAGAAATAGGTCTTGCCGTAGTTCACCAGTAAGGCCCCATACACCGCGCCGAGCAGCGACATGCGCCCGCCGACAGCGGCAAAGATCACCATCTCGATGGACGGCACGATGCCGACGAACGAAGGCGACATGAAGCCCACCTGCAAGGCGAACATGGCGCCGCCAATGGCCGAGAAGGCGGCGGCGATGCAGAACACGAAAATCTTGAAACTGGCTACGTCATAACCGGAGAAGCGCACCCGTTCCTCTCTATCGCGCATCGCCATCAGCAGCCGCCCGAGCTTCGACGCGAGGACGAAACGGCCGATGAAAATGCAGCCGAACAACAAGGCCGCGTTGATGAAGTACAGCAGCAGCTTGGCGCTGTCGCTGCGCAGGTCCCAGCCGAGCAGAGTCTTGAGATCGGTGATGCCGTTGACCCCGCCGGTCAGGCCCTGCTGGCCGACGATCAGCACCGTGAGAATCAGCGCGATGGCCTGGCTGACGATAGAGAAATAAACATCCCCCACCCGCCGCTTGAACAGCGCCATGCCAATGATGAAGGCCAGCGCCACCGGCACCAGGATCACCGCTAGCAGGGTGAAGCTGAAACTGTGGAACGGCACCCAGAGCCACGGCAGTTCGGTGATCTGGTTCCAGTCCATGAAATCCGGAATGCCCGGCGTCGACTGGATTTTGGTGCTCTGCGGGTCGGAGGCTTCGAGCTTGAGAAACATCGCCATGCAGTAGCCGCCGACGCCGAAGAACACCCCTTGCCCGAGGCTGAGAATGCCGCCATAGCCCCAACACAACACCAGGCCGACAGCGACGAAGGCATAGGTCAGGTACTTGCCCACCATGTTCAGGCGAAAGGCATCCAGGGTCAGCGGGAAGACCACGAAGATCAGCAGCGCCAACAGGGCCACGCCCAACAGGTTCTGCTTGCCCGCCAGCATCTTGTCTAAAAGCTTCATTGGCTCGCCTCTACTTGCGCACTTTGATGGAGAACAACCCTTGAGGGCGCAACATCAGGATCAGAATCACCCCGGACAGGGTCAGCACCTTGGCCATCGAACCACTGAGGAAAAACTCCGAAATCGATTGGGTCTGGGCAATGACGAACGCCGACGCAATGGTGCCGAACAGGCTTTGTGCGCCGCCGAAGACCACCACCAGGAAGGTGTCGACGATGTACTGCGAGCCCGCGGTGGGACCGGTGGAGCCGATGGTGGTAAAGGCCGCGCCGGCCACCCCCGCGACACCACAACCGAGGGCAAAGGTCATTCGGTCGACCTTGCGCGTATTGATGCCCACGGCACGGCTCATCAGTCGGTTTTGCACCGTGGCCCGCACTTGCAGGCCCCAGCGTGAGCGGTAGAGCAAGAGAAAAATGGCCCCGGTGAGCAGCAGGGTCAGGGCCATCATGAACAGACCGTTACGCGGGATCTCGATGGACTCAGTGAAGTTGAACGAACCCATCAGCCACTCCGGCGGCGTCGCGCTGACTTCACGGGCGCCGAACACCGAACGGAAGGTCTGCTGCATCACCAGGGACAGCCCCCAGGTCGCCAGCAATGTGTCCAGTGGACGCTTGTAGAGCCGACTGATCATCGCCCACTCCACCAGCCAGCCGATGGCCCCGGCCATCAGGAACGACAGGGCGATGGCAATAAAAAAATAATAGGGTTGAAACCACGGGGCGAAATGACTGGTCAGGCTCGAGCAGACATAGGTGGTGTAGGCGCCGATCGTGAGGAACTCGCCGTGGGCCATGTTGATGACCCCCATCTGGCCGAAAATGATCGCCAACCCCAATGCCATCAACAGCAGCACGCAGAACACGGACAAGCCGTTGAACCCCTGCATCGCCGCGATGGCACCAAATTCCGATAGCCATTCCATGATGATGGACTCCTGCTTGGAGGGAGGATGTGGAGAAACGATGGAGCTCCATCGCCGGCAAGCCAGCTCCTACAAAGTGTTGGAGTCGGCTTGCCGCGATAGGCCCAGACCTTACTGATAGCCTTTAGGGAACGGATTCGGTTCGATCAGATCGGACTCGTACACCACTTTGAACTGGCCATCGGGTTGCACTTCACCGATGCGGGTCTTGCTCCACAGGTGATGGTTTTCATGCACTTTGACGTAGCCTTCAGGCGCGGTTTTCAACTCGATGCCCGGCGAGGCTGCTACCACTTTGTCGATATCGAAGCTGCCGGCTTTCTCCACCGCAGCCTTCCACAGCCATGGGCCCAGATACGCGGCCTGGGTCACGTCGCCGATCACCGAATCCTTGCCGTACTTGGCCTTGAAAGCGTCGACGAAGGCTTTGTTGTTGGGGTTGTCCAGGCTCTGGAAGTACTTCATCGAGGCGTAGAAGCCGGCCATGTTTTCGCCGCCGATGCCCAGCAATTCATCCTCGGTCACCGACAGGGTGAGCAAGGTCTGCTTGGCCGCATTGACGCCCGCCGCATTGAGTTGTTTGTAGAAGGCCACGTTGGAGCCACCTACCACGGCGGCGAACACAACGTCGGGCTTCTTCAGCTTGACTTTGTTGATCAGCGAGCCGAACTGGGTGTTGCCCAGCGGGTAGTAGTCTTCGCCGACCACGGTGCCGTGCAGCACGTTCTCAATGTGTTTGCGCGCAATCTTCATCGAGGTGCGTGGCCAGATATAGTCCGACCCCACCAGGTAGAAGGTTTTGGCGCCTTTGGTCTTGGCGATCCAGTCGAGGCTGGCGAGGATTTGCTGGGTGGCTTCCTGGCCGGTGTAGATCACGTTCTTCGACTGCTCCAGCCCCTCGTAGAAAGTCGGGTAGTAGAGCAGGCCGTTTTCTTTCTCGAAAATCGGCAGCACAGCCTTGCGCGAGGCCGAGGTCCAGCAACCGAACACCGTTGCCACCTTGTCGTTGACCAAAAGCTTCTTGGCCTTCTCGGCGAAGGTCGGCCAGTCGGAGGCGCCGTCTTCCTGGATCACCTTGATCTGCCGACCGAGGATGCCGCCTGAAGCGTTGATCTGCTCGATGGCCAGGCGTTCGGCCTGGATCGAGCCGGTCTCGGAAATCGCCATGGTGCCGGTGGCCGAGTGCAACTGGCCGACCGTGACTTCAGTGGCGGTCACCGCCAGGCCGGTGCTGTTGGCCTCGTCCGCCCATACCCCCTGGCTGAACACACTGGCAGCCAATAACGACAGGGCCGCCGCCCCCAGCGCCAGGCGGCGCGGCAACAGGCCTTTAGTGCGGATCAATCGTGGTTCCATGCTGCTACTCCTCTGCGGTGACGCTGACAGCTCGCCTTGGGGCGGCCGGCAACGGTGGTGGCATCAGCATGGCGGCGCGGATCGGTGACGGGTATACGCAGCCTGACGTAAGCGCATACGTCATTTGACGTAGGGAAAAATGCACCAAGGCGGCGCAGGCTATCGCCCCAGGCCCCGCCTGAACGGCACTGCGCGGACGCGCGCGCAGGCAACAGCTGGCGCGGCAAGACGGCGTGGTGCAGGGCATGAAAATTGCTCGGCTATCCGCCACGGGCACACCCGACAGGCACGGAGCGCCTTGACCCAGGAGTCTTTCGCCGTGCTTCCACCTGGCACCCAGCGCATCGCCAAGATCCGTCGCGACTACAACAGTTGGGTCGCCGACGAAACCATGGAAGACTACGCCCTGCGTTACACACCAAAGTCCTTCCGCAAGTGGTCGGAGCTGCGCATTGCCAACACCGCCCTGGGCGCGGTGTCGTTCCTGGCCCTGGAGGCGATTGGCGGGGTATTGGCCCTGAGCTACGGCTTCACCAACACCTTCTGGGCGATCCTCGCCGTGAGCCTGATCATCTTCCTCACCGGCCTGCCCGTCAGCTACTACGCCGCCCGCTACGGCGTCGATATGGACCTGCTGACCCGCGGTGCCGGCTTCGGCTACATCGGCTCGACCATCACCTCGCTGATCTACGCCAGCTTCACCTTTCTGTTCTTCGCCCTGGAAGCAGCGATCATGGCCCTGGCCTTGGAGCTGTACTTCCATATCCCATTGGCCTTTGCCTATGTGATCTGCTCTGTGCTGGTGATCCCCCTGGTGGCCTATGGGGTGACCCTGATCAGCCGCCTGCAACTCTGGACCCAGCCACTGTGGCTGGTGCTGCTGGTGCTGCCCTATCTGTTTGTGCTGCTGAAAAACCCCGAGGCCTTCAGCGACTGGACCAGTTTCCGGGGCCGTGATGCCAGCGGCGACTTCAATCTGCTGGCGTTTTGCGCAGCCTGTACCGTGGCCCTATCCCTGGTGACGCAGATCGGCGAACAGGTCGACTACCTGCGCTTCCTGCCGGAAAAAACTGCGGCCAACCGCAAGCGCTGGTGGGCCGCCCTGCTCTGCGCCGGCCCCGGCTGGATCCTGCCCGGCGCCCTGAAAATGTTCGCTGGCGCCTTCCTGGCGTTTCTCGCTCTGCAACACGAGATCCCCATCGAGCGCGCTACGGAACCTACCCAGATGTACCTGGTGGCCTTCGGTTATGTGTTCGCCTCGCCGGAATGGGCCCTGGCGGCCATGGTGCTGTTCGTCTTCGTCTCGCAGATGAAGATCAACCTGACCAACGCCTACGCCGGCTCCCTGGCTTGGTCGAACTTTTTCGCCCGGGTCACCCACAGTCACCCCGGCCGCGTAGTTTGGCTGGTGTTCAATGTGGCCATTGCCCTGATGCTGATGGAGTTGGGGGTATTCGACGTCATCGACCAGGTGCTCGGTCTCTACGCCAACATCGCCATCGCCTGGATCGGCTCGGTGGTCGCCGACCTGGTGATCAACAAACCCTTGGGGTTGTCACCGAAGTACATCGAGTTCAAGCGCGCTCACCTCTACGACATCAACCCGGTGGGCGTCGGCTCCATGCTGATCGCCTCGCTGCTGTCGGTCCTCGCCCACTTCGGTCTATTTGGTGCACTGGCCCAGGCCGCTCCGCCCTTCGTCGCCCTCGGCACCTCGCTGGTCATGACCCCGCTGCTGGCCTGGGCCACCCGTAGCCGCTATTACATCGCCCGCACCAGCGATCCGTTACTGCTGCAACCGGTAGCTGCGAGCACGCAGATCACCTGCGGCCTGTGCAGCAACCCATTCGAAACCGCCGACATGGCTTTCTGTCCGGCCTACAGCACGCCCATCTGCTCGCTTTGCTGTTCGCTGGACGCGCGTTGCGGCGATCGCTGCAAACCCCACGGGCGTCTGTCGGCGCAATTCGAAGCGCTGTTGCATTGGTTGTTGCCCAATGCCACGGTGCCACGCCTGCACACCCGGCTAGTCCATTACCTGGGCCTGCTGCTCGCGCTGATCCTGATGCTCAGCGGCGCTCTGGCGCTGATCTATGGCCAGGCCTCCCAGGGGCTGCCCCACTCGCCGCAAGCCCAGGCGACGCTGTACCAGGCATTTTTCCAGGCCTTCCTGACGCTCTCGGTACTGGCGGCCATCCTCGCCTGGTGGGTGGTTCTGACGCGGGAAAGCCGCCGCGTGGCCCAGGAAGAATCGGACCGCCAGACCCTGCTGTTGATGCAGGAAATCGAAGCCCACCGCTTGACCGACCAGGCCCTGCAAGATGCCAAGGAGGCTTCCGAGGCGGCCAACGCGGCCAAGAGTCGCTACGTCACCGGACTGTCTCACGAACTGCGTACGCCGTTGAACAGCATCCTCGGTTTTACCCAGATCCTGCAGCGCGATGCGGCCATGCCGGAGCAGCATCAGGATGCCCTGGCGACCATCCTGCGCAGCGGCTCGCACCTGCTGTCGCTGATCGACGGCCTGCTCGATGTGGCCAAGATCGAGGCCGGCAAATTGCGCCTGGAATCGACGGAAATCCCCTTCCCGGAACTGATCCACGATCTGGAGCTGATGTTCACCCCACAAGCCCGGGACAAAGGGTTGCGCTTTCGCCTGGAGCTGATCGGCAAGATACCGGCGGTAGTGCGGGGCGACGAAAAGCGCGTCCGGCAGATCCTCATTAACTTGTTGGGCAATGCGGTCAACTTCACCGACAGCGGCGAGGTCTGCCTGCGGGTCAGTTACATGCGCGAGACGGCAACCTTCGACATCATCGACACGGGTATCGGCATCGACCCCGAGCACATCGAGCGAATCTTCCAGCCTTTCGAGCGCGGTGATCTGATGCGCCAGGACAAGGGCGTTGGCCTGGGCCTGACCATTACCCGCATGCTCACCTCGCTGATGGGCGGCGAGTTGCAGGTCAAGAGTCAGCAGGACAAGGGCACCTGTTTCCAGGTGCGCCTGTTTCTCTCGCAAGTACGGGTGCCGCAAGCGGTAATCCATGTCGAACACGACATCATCGGCTACCAGGGGCCGCGGCGTCTGGTGCTGGTAGTGGACGACCATGTGGACCATCGCAAGGTCCTCAGCGGCATGCTTACGCCCCTGGGCTTTGAAGTGATCCAGGCCAGCAACGGCCAGGAAGCGATTCGCCAGGTCGCCCTGCGGGGGCCGGACCTGATCCTCATGGACCTGTCGATGCCGACGATGGATGGCTGGGAAACCAGCCGACTGATCCGCCGCAATGCGTTGTCCACAGCACCGATCATCGTGATATCGGCCAATGCCTTTAACGACGAGCGCGAGCGCAGCCTGGCCAGTGCCTGCAACGACTACCTTGCCAAGCCGGTACACACCCCGGAGCTGCTCGAACGGATCCAGCAGCAACTCGACCTGCACTGGCTGCGCCGCGAAAAACCAGCCCCTGCGACATTCCCCGTACCGGGGGTATTGCCCTCACAGCCTGACCTCATCGCCCTCGGCGAACTCAGCGCCATTGGCTACGTACGCGGTCTGCACGAAAAACTTGACGCCATCCAGGCCGAGACGCCAGCCACCGCCCCTTTCATCAGTTCCCTACGCAAGCTGCTGAAAAACTTTCGCCTGGACGAAATCAACCGCGCCCTCAAGGAGGCAGAAGATGAATGTATTGACCACAGTCGCTGAACCCGGTGTCGTGCTGATTGTGGACGACACCCCGGACAACCTCGCCATGCTCTCCGACGCCCTCAACGATGCCGGCTACATGGTCCTGGTGGCCCTCGACGGGCTCAGCGCCCTGAACCGCATCGAACGCCGGCGTCCGGACCTGATCCTGCTGGATGCGATGATGCCGGGCCTGGACGGTTTCGAGACCTGCCGGCGGATCAAGGAGCAACCGGCCAACGCCGATATTCCGGTGCTGTTCATGACCGCGCTGACGGAAAGCAGGCATGTGGTCCAGGGCTTTGAAGTCGGTGGCAGCGACTACGTGACCAAGCCGATCCAGACCGACGAAGTGCTGGCCCGGGTCGCCGCACACCTGCGCACCTCGCGCATCCTGCTGTCGGCCCGAGCGGCGTCACAGCCAGCCGCGCCGAGCCTGGACGACGAGCCGGCGCAGAGGGTGCTGTCGGCACGCTTTCAGCTCACCGGTCGGGAAGTCGAGGTTCTGCGCTGGGTGGCCTGCGGCAAGACCAACCGCGACATCGGCACCATTCTTGATCTGAGCCCACGCACCGTGAACAAACATCTGGAGCATGTGTATGTGAAGTTAGGTGTAGAAACGCGCACAGCAGCGACCTCCGTGGCCTTGTCGGCCATGACCGATTCTCGCAACAGTGTTTCAAGGTAAGCCGCGATAACCAGACGTATTGTTGGATGAGCACTAGCTGGTGGATGAAGCAGGAACGTTGGAAACGGCTCTCGCCAAATTACGTTTGTATCGCGGCAATGTCTTTGATGATGTGCCGACGGCTTATCGGTCAAGCGGGTTCCTTTCAGAGTGCCTTGGCCCAGCCGCGCAGTACGTACTTCTGGATTTTGCCCGTCGAAGTTTTCGGCAACTCGCTGAACACGACGGTTTTCGGGAGTTTGAACCCTGCCAGATGCTCACGACAGAAGCGAATGATCTCGGCTTCCCGAGTGTCCTGGCAGTCAGCTTTGAGAGTGATGAAGGCACACGGAGTTTCACCCCATTTTTCGTCCGGACGGGCGACCACCGCAGCTTCCAGTACCGCCGGGTGACGATACAAAACGTCCTCAACCTCGATGGTGGAAATGTTCTCTCCTCCCGAGATGATTATGTCCTTGAGCCGATCCTTGATTTCGACATAGCCGTCCGGGTGACGAACCGCCAAGTCGCCGGTGTGAAACCAGCCGCCCCTGAACGCCTCACGGGTGGCATCGGGGTTCTTCAGATAGCCTTTCATCACTGTGTTGCCGCGCATGAAAATTTCGCCAACGCTGATCCCATCGCAAGGCACCGGCTCCATGGTCTGCGGATCGGCAACCATCAGGCCCTCCAGGGTCGGGTAGCGCACGCCTTGGCGTGACTTGATCTTCGCCCGTTCGTCGAGCGGGCGCTCATCCCATTGCGCGTGCCAGGCACAAACAGTCACAGGACCGTAAACCTCGGTCAATCCATAGACGTGGGTGATCTTGATGCCCATCTCCTCGACCGCACCGATGACCTTGGCCGGCGGCGCGGCGCCCGCCACCATGGCGTTGACCGGGTGATCGAAAACGACCTTGGCCGAGTCTGGCAGGTTGACCAGCGCGTTGAGCACAATGGGCGCACCGCACAGGTGGCTGACCTGATGCTGGTTGATCAGGGTGAGAATTTTTTCCGGGTCCACGCGGCACAAAAACACATGAGTACCGGCCAATGCGGTGACGGTCCACGGGAAGCACCAGCCATTGCAATGGAACATCGGCAGAGTCCAGAGGTACACCGGATGGTTGCCCATCGCCCAGGTCATCTGATTGCCCAGTGAATTGAGATAGGCACCACGGTGGTGGTAAATCACGCCTTTCGGGTTGCCGGTGGTGCCGGACGTGTAGTTGAGGGCGATGGCTTGCCACTCGTCCTCAGGCCATTGCCAGGCGAATTGCGGGTCGCCTTCAGCGAGGAAGGCTTCATAGTCCAGATTGCTGAGCGCTTGGCCTTCGCCATACTCCGGGTCGTCCACATCGACCACCAGGGGAGGATTGGACAGCAGGCTCAAGGCTTCACAGATCACCCCGTGGAATTCACGGTCGGTGATCAACACCCTGGCTTCACCGTGTTCCAGCATGAAGGCAATGGCTGGCGCATCCAGCCGTACATTGAGGGTGTTGAGGACTGCACCAATCATTGGCACAGCGAAGTGCGCTTCGAGCATGGCCGGGATGTTGGGCAGCATCACCGCGACCGTATCGCCCTTGCCGATACCCCGCCCGTTGAGCGCGCCGGCCAGGCGTCGGCAGCGCTCATAAGTCTGTTGCCAGTTGCGCCGTACCGCGCCGTGGATCACCGCCGGATACTCACCGTAGACCGAGGCCGTGCGCTCAATGAAGCTCAGTGGCGAGAGCGCGACATGGTTGACTGGCGAGGGCGCAAGGCCCGTTTCGAAAATCGACATAAGATATTCCTGTGAGGAAGTTCCCAGCCGCGTAGCACGGCTGGATACTTCCAATGGCTGATTGTTGGCTCTGCTCAGGTGTACATCACGCCCCTGGGACGCTGCATCAGTGCAACCGCTGGTTCAAACCGTGCGCTTATCGTTTTTGCGCACGTACGAGCGCCATGTCATGGCCCACTGCTGCGGGTCTTCCAACTGCGCGCTCTTGAGCCGGTGGATCGCCTGGTTATGCGGCGAGGTTTTGACAATCTCGGGATTAGAGTAGGCCTCGTCAGAGATCCGCGCGAGCACCTGGATCCAGGTGTCCAGCGCTTCCTTGCCATACATTTCGCCCGGCTCTGGGGTGAACGGCTCAGGTATCAGCCAAGGGTGGTGGCTGCTCCACATCGGATCAATACCGAAATCGCTCATGCGGTTCTGCACGTCGTGGACATCGACCCCGGTGTCCTCCTTGAGTTGCTCAAGGCTGTAGCGGGTCATCTCCATTCGCGCACTTGTGGCCTCGGGATGGGAACGGGTGACACCGCGAATGGCCAGCAGGCCTTTTTCCATGTAGTTGTTGGCCAGCACGGAAATATCCGAAGCCTCAGACATGCCCGCTGCACCCATGGCGCGGGACCAGGCGTAGGCCTTGAGAATCACTGGGACATTGCCCCAGAACTCGCGAATCTTGCCGCAGCTCTGTGGACGGTCGTGATCGAGGCGGTAGCGCTCACCGTCAAAGGCGACCACTGGCGCGGGCAAGAACGGCGCAAGTTCCGCCGAGCAGCCATACGCTCCAACAGCGGGCCCGCCGACACCACTCTTGGGCGCGCCGAAGGTCTTGTGCAGCATAAACATGCAGGCATCAAAACCGAGTTCGCGTGCACGGATTTTGGTCATCACGCCATTGAAGTTGGCGTGATCGTAGAAGCACAGGCCGCCGGCCTCGTGCACCACGCGCACCCATTCGCGGATCTCGGGATTGTAGACGCCCATGTCGTCGGGGTTGTTCACCATCAATGCGGCGGTGCGGTTGGACACGGCAGCCTTGAGCGACTCGAGCGACGGATAGCCATTCTCCTCAATCATCAGGGTGATGACTTTGAACCCCGCCGCAGCGGCCGTCGCGGCACTGCTGGGGTGTGTCTGGATGGTGGTGATGATCTCATCACGCTGGGCCAGTTCACCACGGGACGCATGGTAGGCGCGGGTCACGGCGCAACTAGTATAGGCCGCGTCGGCACCACCGCCCGCCTGGAAGATGAACTGATCCATCCCGGACAATTCACGCAAGATCGTGTCCATGCCGTGTACCACTTCCAGCGCACCTTGCAGGGTGTCTTCGTCCTGATACGGATGTACGTGGGTGATTTCCGGGCGCCAGGCCATGGCCTCGTTGATCTGCGCGTTGTACTTCATGGTGCAGGTGCCGAACAGGCTGATGTTCATCATGCCCAGGGTCTGCTGCGACAAACGCAGGTAGTGGTACAGCACCTCGGGCTCGGACATTTGCGGCAACGCCGGTTTGCGCGAGCGGCGCATAGTCGCGGGAATCAAATCAGCGGCGCTGCCGACAGCTGTTTGAACGTCGGCTTCGACATCGGAAAAAATCACTCCGCGACGGCCGGGATAGCCCATTTCCAAAATGACAGGTTCGCTCCAGACGGGGGCGTGGTATTCCCTGAGTGTGGTGCTCATTGTGCGATTACCTTCTTGAGTGCAGCGGTCAGACGCTCAAGGTCTGCCTGGGTGTGAATCTCGGTGACGCAATACAGGGCACTGGCGCCCAGCTCCGGGAAGTCCTGCGTCAGGTCTTTGCCTCCGAAGATCCCGAGTACGAGCAACTGCTTGTTGATGTCTTTCACACTGAGCCCGGTGGCGTCGAAATTGACCACGAACTCTTTGAAAAAACCGGACGCAAATGTCACGCCTACCCCTGGAATTTCAGCCAACAGCTTCGCGGCGTAGTGAGCCCGTTGCAGAATGACCTTGCCGACGTCTTCAAAACCTTGCGGCCCCATCATGGCCATGTACACGGCGTTGGCGATGGCCCACATGTACACCGAGTGGCCGGTCCAGTCGTTACCCTTGTCACGCAAGCCATAGGACGATTGCTCGAACAGGCTCAGGCCAAAACCGTATTCGCCGGGCTTGATGGTCTCACCGATACTGATGAACAACGTCGGGTACTGGTGGGCGTAGAGTTCTTCATCGCGGGTTGCAATGAAGCCACTGACACCGCCGCCACAATTCATGTGCACACCGAGCGGCTGAGTGGTACCGACCACGATGTCCGCGCCGAAATCGATGGGCGCGGCCAGCACGCCCAGGGAGATAGGGTCGACACCGACGATCACTTCGGCACCCGCCGCGTGGGCAATCGCCGCAATCTCGGCGCCTTGCTGTTCAATCACCCCGAAGTAGGACGGGGTTTCGAAATACACGGCAGCGGTTTGTGCACCGATTGAGGCGCGTAGGTGATCGAGGTCGAGCAAACCGGTGTTCGGGTCATAGTCGACGAGGCGCACGACGATGTGGCTCGGCATGTCGACCGGTTCGCAGTAGTTGCGAATAATCGACAGCCGCTCCGGGTCGATGGCGCGGACCACCGCCACTTCGTGACGCCCGGTGATGCGTGTGGCCATACGGATGGCGTGGCCGGCGGCGCAACCCCAACTGCGCACAGGCAAGCCGACCAGGTCCATATTCAGTAGCTCGCCGAGCTGGCTGCAGAATTCGAACCAGGCCTGGTTGCGCCCGTGATCGGAACTCGGTTCGCCGAACACCGACGTCAGCCATTCGTTGCGCCGTACCACCTCGTCGCAGGCCGCCGGGACGTGATGCTGCCAACAGCCGGCGCCGAGGAAGTTGAGGTTCTGCTCGCAGGTCTTGTTCTTCGACAGCGTACTGACCAGGTGTCGGCGCAGCTCACTCTCGTTCAGTGCCGGCGGCAGGTTGATCGGCCGCTGCAGGCGATGTTCCTCGGGGATTTGCTGGAACAGTGCCTCGATGCTGTCAACACCAATCGAGTCCAGCATCTCCTGCTTGAGGGCGGGGACGGAGTTCGCCATGTAGGGGTGGGCGACATGATTGCTCATGGGGTTATCCTCGGTTTTTTCGGATGGAACAGATGGTCAGGATCGAACCCTGAAAAAGACGGACCGGTCAGGTCCTGTGTGCACGCGTATATGGCCGCTGAGCGCGGCGTCGACTTGGGCGTCGCCGGTGTCGACGCGCAAGCAACCGGCGTCGAGGGAGAGCAGCTTGTCCATCGAGGCGATCACGATGAGGTGCTCGCGTCCTACCCGGCGGATGACCTCGGCGCTGATCTGCTGATTGCCACGGCCGAACAAGCTGCCATGCCCGCCAAGAACGCCGACGATGATGCGGGTCTCATAGCCCTCCATCAGCCGGATCAACTGGTGTTCGTTGAGGTCAGAGCCCACCAGCGCGCCGTTCAGTACGGCATCGACACCCAGCAGCGTCGATGGCAGGCCGAGTTCGGTCATCACGCGCCGCGTGGTGGTGCCGGGCCCCAACAGGTACAGGCAGCCTGGCTGCATCTCTCGAACGACCTGCCGACAGGCGGCGTCCAGCGCCAAGCTGTCACTGGCGACAGAGCTGGACTTGGCGTTTTGTACGAGGTGACGTTCATAAGGGCTGCGTGCGTAGCCATAGAGTTGCGCCGACACTTGGTCACTTCGCGTGGCGGCTTCATCGATGTCCATCACCTCGGCCTCGCGAAAGCGCACTGAAGGCTCGCCAGCAATAAAGCGTGCGGCGAGGCTTCCGGCGTTTTCGGGATTGGTACCGAAGACGGCGGAATACATTTTCACGCCCGTTGGGATACCGAGGATCGGCACCCGGTCGCTGACCATTCCCAGCACATCCCGCGCCGTGCCATCACCGCCGGCGAAAAGCAGTAGATCAACGTTGGCGTAAGCCATGACAATCGCCGCGCTTCGCGTGTCATCAGCTTCGCTCGATTCGGATATTGAGCGGTAGACGACGATAGGATCGAGACCGGCGGCGCGTGCAACGTCTTCGCCCAACGCACCAGAGCCGGTGAGCAAGCGAAAAGGCATGGACGAGGCAGCCAGGCGTTTGAGCGCAAGCACGGCGCGCTCGCTGGAGACCGGCCGCGCACCACGGCGTCGCGCCTCTAGCAGGACATCGGGGCCATCGGTGCCCTTCAAACCCACCGGGCCGCCCATGCCCGCCACAGGATTGACGATCAGCCCGAGGGTTTTGCCCTGGCCGACGCTGGTGACTGAACTCTCGGGATCGCGCTGCTCACACATTGCTCGGTATCCTGTGCTGAAGAGCGGCGTCACCGGCACTGAAGAAACAGATCTCCATGCCGATTGCATACGCCGCGTATGTGAGCAACAATACGACATACACAGCGTATGTCAACTGACATACGCCATGCATGTTGAATTTTTGATGAGGAAAACGATCGATGGCGCAGAAGCGTGCGGACATGATTTCGGAGACCCGCGGCAAGCTGATCAAGGCAGCACGGGAAGCCTTCGCGACGAAAGGCTATGCGGACAGTTCGATGGACGATCTGACCGCGCAAGCGGGGCTCACCAGGGGCGCGCTATACCATCACTTCGGTGACAAGAAAGGGTTGCTGCAGGCAGTCATCACCCAGATCGACGAAGAAATGATGGCGCGCCTGTCCGTCATCATCGATGAGGCGGCCACGATCTGGGACGGCTTCATTGATGAATCCATCGCGTACATCAAGATGTCCCTGGAACCTGAAATCCAACGCATCGTGTTCCTCGACGGGCCATCGGTGCTGGGCGATCCTTCGCAATGGCCCAGCCAGAACGCCTGTATCCGCAGCACCCAACGCAGCATCCAACGGCTGATCGATGAGGGGACGATTCGCAAGGTCAACACCGAAGCGACGGCGCGCCTGATCATGGGCGCCCTGCTCGGCGCGTCCTTGTGGATCGCCAACGCCGATGATCCGCACACAGCGTCCGAGCAAGTGGTGGAGAGTTTTGTCGCATTGGCGTCGGGATTGTTGCTGGTGTCTGAGGCTGAAAATCGGTAGCGGTCAGGGGTTGCAGGATGAGAGGCAACCGCAAGGCCGTCATGGAACGTTCTGCCAAGTGAGTCAGCTCGGTGCCGCCAGCGTGCTGCTCTTTCCGCTGTACCGTCAAGAGGCTGTGGTCTTAGAGGGGGAAAACCGAAGCAAACAAAAAAGGCACCTGCTATAGCTATATTTCCAGGAAAACGAAGAGAGTAAGTTATGAACACTAATTTTGGTGTGAACGCATGGGGAATCAGCACGGTTGTACTTGCGATTGCGGCGCTCTTAGTTGTTATATTGGACGGTGCCTTTCTAGGGCTTGACGGAAAGTTTGTGGAGGGAACACCTAGGTGGATCTCGTCGCTCCAGCAGTGCGGAAATATAGTGGCGGGGATCTTAGGATTCAGTGGATTGGCGTGGTCGAATTTCTACAAGGCTTTTACCGGTGCTAAAAACTAGTCGGATCAAGGTCTGAATAGACCAGGCAACGAAAAAAAGCCCGGCGCTAGACCGGGCTCTGTTCACTGTTACGTCAGCAAGTCCTCTTCTCTGGTCTGCCACATGACCTAATGCAAAAAGTTGACGCCAATAATAAATCGACACTTACACTGAACAAACCTTCCACCACTTGAGCTTGCTTATTTGTTTAGGTAGCTATGCAATTTAATAGCGCTTATTGGTTTCTGAAATTTTTTCTATAAAAAACTTGCGCTCAGAAAAAACCGAGCTAATTTCTACATCACTCTTCTAGCACTCCTTTGGCTGTCGGCATTCTTAGGTAACGAGTCTGCATCTCGTAAACAGATGAGCGCGTGTGTAACTGATTTCGGTCCACTTGTACCAATTGGTTCTCACCTGACTTCAGGAGATGCACATAATGTCCAACTGTTTTCATTACCTCGCGTCAGTGGCTTTTGGGACTATCCTGGCAGGCTGTTCGCAGAACCTTCAACACAACGAAGGTGCAGTTCAGATCGCTCACTCCACTGACGGCATCCACGTCGTAAGCGTATTCCTCCTTCCCTCGCAAAAAGCCCCCGCGCCGATCACAAAAGGCGAAGCGATCTCAGTGAAACTCACTGCTGCCTATATCTGCGATTTCCGCGAGCGCCTTACCCCTCGAGACTGGTTCTCCAGCAGCAATACCGGGGCCGTGCCATGCAACGGAGGCGACGGGAATGCCAGTGGCTTGGGGTCGGCGCAGAACACCAGAGGTGAAATAGCCATTCTGGCGAACGTCGCAGAGCGCACCACGACCACGGGGCTCACCTTTAACCCCGCCGATATCCAACGCAACGGCCGCGTTGTTTATTACAACGAAGACGTTCGCGAAAGCGGACAGTTGATCAATGCCCTGAATATCCCCCTCTATGGCCCCAAAACCTACGAGGGCGGCACGTTCTTCATGGATGTAGCAATCATGGAGCTGGACAATGACGAAAACGAACAAGGTCGCCATTTGCTTCAGGAACTTGCAAAAGTCGGCAGCGCCGCCTATGCGCCTGGTACCCCCGTACTTAACTTGCTCAATACTTTGGGCGGCGCACTGTTAGGGGCTAATGGCGACGACGTTGAGCTTCGCTATCAAATGGAGTTCGACCCCACCTACACCGGCAAGACCCTCGCCTCGTCCCAGACTGTACTAGCGCCACGAACCAGCCGCGCGCCCCTACAGGAAGGCTATTACGCAATCATCAGGATGGAGCGCCGAGACGAACTTCCCGACTTTGCGTCTATGAGAATCACCGAGGGCAGCCATAGCCCCTATATCAGCGATCCCACCGGTACCTTATTCAAAGGCGGCTCTTGGCTGCTGATCAGAGTCGCCCGAGAAGACCATATCCAAGCGGCGCCTCAAGACTTCGCCACCAAATTGACCGACGTCCTCAATCCATCGGGCAAGACCGAAGCCACCCGCAGTGCGGAGTTAGAGGCCATCGTAAAGGCTGTCGAGGGTGTCCATACAGCGCCCGACAAAAAGTAGGAACTGGTAGCGACTTCGTCGTCAATGTCGAAATTACGCCGTTGCTGAGTGCACCTGTTGCCGTCGGACGTGAACAAAAATGGAGCCCATCGTGAACAAACATCACCCTTACCACCCGATCATATACGTGCGCGGGTTTGCTGCCACTAACGATGAAATAGAAGAAACCGTCGCCGATCCCTACATGGGTTTTAACATCGGCTCATCCAAGTCACGTCAGCTGTGGAACGGCAAGGTTCAGAAATTTTTCTTTGAGTCGCCCATGGTTCGCCTCAAAGATGAGATCGTCTGGCTCAACCAAGGCACACAACAAAGTGATCGCCGCTACGATGATATTTACGTCAACGGCCAGGACCTCACCGATCCCGACCCGGAGAATCCGACACAACCATTGCTGCGCGGTATCGCACTGCCCTATCAATCGATCATTATCTTCCGTTACTACGACGAAGCTTCCGAGACTTTCGGGAGCGGCAACACTCCACCCATTCAGCATTTTGCCCAAGGCCTGAGCGATCTGATTCTCAGGGTACGCGCGCTCGTATGTCGCAAAGGTGATGATCCCATTACCGGCAAACCGTTAGATAATGGCGTTTCCGAAAAAGACTTTCGCTGCTATCTGGTCGCTCACTCCATGGGCGGCCTGGTTGCCCGAGCGTTTCTGCAAAATCCGAAGTTAGGGAGCCCCGAGGCTCGCCAGGCCGTCGATAAACTCTTCACCTATGCCACCCCTCACAACGGCATCGATCTGCGAATCGTACGCAACGTTCCGGCATGGGCCACTTTTGGAGACGCCAACAACTTCAATCGCCAGCGTATGGCTGACTACTTTGCCATTCCTCCGTCACAGTTAATCCCCTCCAGTGACCCAGACGTTTGTGTACTCACCAACTTCCCCGCCGAACGGGTGTTCAACCTCGTGGGCACCAACCCCAGCGACTACACCGTTATGAAGGGTATGAGTGCATGGGCCGTGGGCGATGCAAGTGATGGTTTGGTCAGAATCGACAACGCCACTACTTTCTCGCACAACGGCAACCAGGTTATTCGTTCACCTGCTGCCTTTGCCCATCGTAGTCATTCGGGACACTACGGCGTCGTCAACTCCGAGGAGGGATACCAGAACCTGACACGTTTCCTGTTCGGGAGTCTGCGCATTGACGGGATACTGGATATCCACAGCCTGACTTTACCCGCTGACATTCAAGTTGAAAAAGACAAGGGCAAACAGATCCGGGGTTCTTATCAATTCGAAATCGTCGCCAGCGTACGAGGAAGCCAATGGCAAATACATCGTCGGGTCGTACGCGAAAACTCAGCAATCCATCGGATGTACGACGAACTCTTTCCACTTGTCAACGGCGCAGCCACTCCGGACAGGAGCGCCAGCCCTCAACTGTTCTCAGTGTTCCTTGATGAAACCAAAAGTGTCAGTCAAGCCAAGTCTGTCGCGTTCGCGTTCGATCTGGCAGTGTTGGTACCTGACTATATGGTTGAGAACACGTTCTGGCCAAACCAGCATTACGAAGGCAGCTACATCTACAGAGAGCTGATCCTGGTGGAAGCCATTCCTGATGCCGCGGAGCCCATTGGGTACAAAATATTACATGGCTACCAAAGCAAGACACCTAACTTGGCAACGACTCCGTGCGTAACGCAGGACCTACCAGGTGGAGCGGGAGTGAGTTTCGATATCCCGGTAAAGACCGAAGACGGCATCCGGCCTGGCATTTCGGCGACCTTGCGTATAGAGGTTCGTCTGTGGAACCGGGTCACTGTATAGAGGCCGCCTCATAGAGCGGGCAGTAACTTCATGTGCGGCCACCCGGCCTCATTTTTCCGCGCCCCGAATTTTAGATCAGCACGCTGGACATTCGCTAGTGCCCAATAAATAGCGCAAACGAAAAGAGTGCCGATTTCCCCCGTGCTGCTTCTGGAGCAGCTTGGGGCAGATCATAAAACTGCACATTGTTCAATGATAGATAGATCGCCACGATGGAGTGTCACGATGAGCCTGCACAGAACCACCGTCCTACTAGCCGTGCTGCTTGCGTCCTTCGAGACGTACTCTGCAGAAATTACTGGTTTGGCAGTTTCGCCTACCGCCGACGTTAATAGCCCAATTGGCGTAGGCCCCAAAAAACCCCGCCGCTGCTGTATCACTTGGAAGCCAAGTCCAGATGAGAACCCTGAAGAGTACCGTTTGCGTTTAGAGGAACAGCGCAAGGGCGTCGAAATATTACGGCGCTCGGATGAACTGAAGCCTGGGAACGGGCAACCGTCCTATCAAGATTTAATCGAAGGGTATAAAGGCGGTATTGAATCGTACAAAGGAATGCAATAAGCGCAGCCCGTCGCGACACTCAACTGTCATTAATTGGAAAACTGCATGGAAAGTCTTAATCCACTGCTGCACTCCCTCACCTATATGGCAGGTCCGTCGCTTGCCGCCATAATATTGAATATCGCCATGTGCTTGGCGATATTAAAGCTATCCCGGCATAAGCTTGAGCCGGGACACACACCACTCATAATAGCGTTGTGCTTTCTCGGAACGATTTTGGGCGTGATCGCAGGCGGCAGTGCAACTCCGCTTGGACAGTCATTAGTCACAGGGATCCTAGGCATCGTTGCCACCCTCCTCACTTACTTGCTTAGTAAAGAGTCAGCAGCCGATTGGCGCAACCTGATGTCTTTTGCGATGATAGCGCTATTGGTCGCGGCGTTCGCCGGCCTAATGATCGGCGGCAACTATAAAGCAGTACGGCAAAGTAACGAAGAGTCTATGGCGCAATGGCAAAAATACTACGAAGTCGTCATGCTACCCATTTGCACCAAGGAGCTGGAGCTACTCCTTAATCACAAAGCACTTCCCGAAAACTATATCAGTCAGTGTGATCAAGCGAAGTCAATCATTGAACAATAACCCCCCAATAATTAAATAAAAAATCGTCATACCTAACCATCCAATCACACTAATGGGAGGGGTACACCGATAGCTACCCTGTGCCATCTTGTCAGACATCCATTCATGGTCGCTCACGCATCAGCTGCGACGAGACAAAAACGGGGGAAAAATTTCAATTTCTTCTGCCTGCTGGAACCGTGCTAAAGCCCAGTCGAAATGTTTTCGGAGAGAACGATCTTCACTGTACTTACAGGCTTCAGGTTTAGCACGCTTTGCGGCGAGACTCAGCATCAACCGCCACCACCAGCACCAAGCACGGCATCAATTACTACCTTCGCCCGAAGGTTGCCTCGCGAACTGTTCAATCGGCAACCTTTTAGCAAGCATCTTCCCGCCGTCGGGCTCTTGCACTGATACGTGTTGCCGGGGGAACGAAGGTCGAACGCCTATCGGATGGCAAAGCTACCGAGATCCAAGATATTTGTGGGAGTAAACGTGGCGTTTCCAGACATGAAAAAGCCCAACCTTTTCAGATTGGGCTAAGTCATTGAATAATATGGTCGGGACGGAGTGATTCGAACACTCGACCCCTAGCACCCCATCTCCTTTTTCATACTTCTCGAAAGCTTCCAAAATTTCACTTTGGATTTTTCCAAGCCAGTATTTACTTGAGCTCCAGCGGCGTTCTGCTCTACGAGAGTCCATTAACGTCCATCAAGAGCCGACGTTTTTGTGGGGGTAAAAGTAGGGGGAGTCCGTTTCATGGCCAAAATTACCATCAAAGAACTCGAGTCGCTGACCGCCAATGATGCCGGCCGCATCCTCAGGGAGGATGGCAATCTCACCGGTCGAATTTCCGTGCGTAAGGACGGTGTGTCGATCAGCTTTTTCTATCGGTATCGCTGGGGCGACCAGAACAAAGAGCACGCCTGCGGAACCTGGCCGCGCAAATCCCTGACGGACATCCGCAAGGCCCGCTACCAGGCACGTGCGCTCATCGATGAGCAGATCAATCCCAACGAACACAAGAAAACCGCCAAGGCACAGGCGCATGCCGCAACGAACGCAGAGGCCGAGCAAGTAAAAACGGTCAAGGTGCAAACGCTGACCGTCCAGGATCTGGCCAACGCCTGGCTGTTGGATGGCGTCGCGCGCAAAGACGGCAATGCCGAGTTGCAGTGCCGTTTTAACAAGGACCTATTCCCGGCACTTGGCAGGACAGCGGTGAACAATGTTTCCGAACACGATGTTCGGGCGCTGATCCGCACCGTGGTCAACCGCGGCGCTCACCGTCTAGCCATCAGCTTCTTCGCCGACCTCACCCAGATGTTCAACTGGTCCAGAAAGCGCCAACCTTGGCGGGCGTTACTGGTTGAAGGGAATCCGACTGAACTGGTCGACATCTCCCCTTTGTCCCTGCCGACTATGAAGCGGAAAGAAGCCGCATCCTTTCCCCGGCTGAGCTGTTGGAACTGCGCAACCGCTTTCAGCAAATGACTGCCGATTACGACGCCCTGCCCGCGGGGCAAAAATACGACGGCATTCGGCCGCTAAAGAAGGAAACTCAGCTCGCGCTCTGGATCAGCCTGGGCACGCTGTGCCGGATTGGCGAGTTGCTGCAGGCCGAATGGAAAAATGTCGATCTGGACCAGCAGACCTGGTTCCTCCCCAGCGAAAACGTCAAAGGTACCCGTGGCAAGAAACAAGACCACCATGTCGTCCTCTCGCCCTTCGCGCTGCATTTCTTTCAGGAACTCAAAACCTTGACGGGAGACTCATAATGGTGCTTTCCGAACAAGCAGGATGATGGGCATGTGGACATGAAAGTGGTGAGCAAACAGGTCGGCGATCGCCAGGCCCGGTTCAAAAACCGCAAAGCCCTCTTCAGACGGTGCCATGACGATACCTTGGTCCTTGCCGACGGCCAAAAGGGCGACTGGACTCCGCATGACCTGCGCCGTACGGGGGCAACCATGATGCAGGCTTTGGGGATCAGCCTGGACGTCATCGATCGCTGCCAAAACCATGTGCTGGCCGGTTCTAGGGTGAGACGCCACTACCTGCATCACGACTATGCCGAAGAGAAGAAACGTGCCTGGAATCTGCTGGGCGATCGACTCAGTGCTGTGTTGTCCTCCACCTACGAGCACCCACCGGCCGAGTCGATGATTTCTTTCCCAGCCTATACCGAGAATGGATTGCTACCGACTTCATAAGTCGGCATCTTCAGTACTGAGTAATCATAATTTCGTATGACATCGCCGAGCGCGCTATTTGGCTCGATTTCTGCCCATCATGACCGGCAAAAGTCGGCCAGCAGTTGCCAGTCGCACGTCTAAAAAAGTAGCGGCGATTCAGCCGCTGGCAACGAGCCAAAAGCAGGCACTCAACGCGTCTACTAAACCGGGGACGATTCACCTTGCGTAGTTAAACGAACTCCCACTTGTGCGGCAGCAACAGCGTAAGCCAGCCGAACATCATGGACGCAATGCGAAGACTGCAATTTTAAAAAGCGCGCGCTAAATTGCTAAGCTAATGGCACTCTGCTAGCGTCTCCTGACTTATAATCAGAAGGGAATCGTATGGACGCGCAGGGACAGGTACGCATCTGGCTACTTGAGCAGCCGGACTGGCTTCAGGAGGCTGCTGATCGGCTGCTTAAAAACGGTGATCTCACCCAGGATGACATTTCCCAGATTGCCGCACTGTTAAAAACGCCGCCAGGGCAGGCCGTCACGAAACATCGAACATTCGATGAGCTAACACACGCTCCAGCTGGCTCTGTGCTCCGATTGCGAAGTATTGCAGACGTCACAGGAATTGAGAGCCTTGGTCCCAGGGCGCCTTTAGACTTTGGTACCGGCAATTTAACGGTTATCTACGGGCATAATGGCTCCGGGAAGTCCTGTTACACGAGGATTCTGAAAAAAGCGACAGGCAAAGCTCGCGCCAGTGATCTCAAACCAAACGTTTTCCAAGCGGCTCCAGCTTCCAGCAAATGCACCCTCAGCTTTGAACTGGATCAGTCATCGGAAAGCGTTGAATGGCATATCACCCACCCCGCGATTGAACAATTACGGGAGATAGACATCTTCGATAGTGAAGAGGCGCTCCATTACCTGAAAAGCGAAAGCGCGGCCACGTACAGCCCGCCCATCATGGGTTTGTTTGAGAAGCTGGCCAATGCGACTGATTCGGTTAGGGACACCTTGCAGGCTGAACAAGATCAGCTTGTGAGCCAGCTCCCGGCTATCCCCGCTACCCTCAAAGACACGAGCGCCGGCAAGAGCTATCAAGGCCTTAGCGCGCTGGCACCATCAGCTGTCGATAATCTTTTACGCTGGACTCCAGAGAACGCAGGTAGTTTAGAAGCGCTCAATGAACGACTGAAGACCAGTGATCCCTCATCGCTTGCGAAACAGAAACGCGACACTTGCGTCCAAGTAACCAATATCGTCAAAGGCATCAAGATAGCCGTGGCGGCGTTCGGCGCTGAGCAGATCCAAACTATCCGCACTCAGCGATCAAACGCCCGTGACAAACGACGTATTGCGATCGAAGGCGCGCAGGCCAAATCAGCGATTTTAGAAGGCGTCGGTACGCCGACATGGAAAGCAATGTGGGAGGCGGCTCGCGCATATTCCCAAACGCCGTATCCGGACCAGCATTATCCAGTTACCGTGGACGGGCGCTGCGTGCTCTGCCATCAAGAACTATCGGCTGAAGCCCAAGATCGACTCAACGATTTCGAGCTGTTTGTACAAAGCCGCCTGGAAACAGATGCAAAGTCTGCCGAGCAAACTTACAGCGAAACTCTCCGTATGCTTCCTAACAGCCCGACGGAGGCCGAGGTACAGACGCAGTGCACTGCGGCAGCTTTGACCACGCCTGAGTGGATGGCAGCAGTGTGGGGCTTTTGGAGAGGTGTCGGAGAATCGAGGAAAGCCCTGCTGGATCACGAGCAGTCAGGCTTGGCGGGTACGGTCCCCGATGTAGCCGCGAATCTCCTTGTACTTGAACAATTCGCGCAGCAGCTGACTTTGGAAGCAGACCAATTCGATCAAGATGCGCTTCAGTTCGACAGGCCGAAAGCTGTCGCTGATAAAACCTCATTGGAGGCTAGCCAATGGGTTTCTCAGCAAAGTGAAGCAGTCAGGAAGGAACAACAGAGGCTCAAGGACCACAAGCTGCTCGACAAGCTGAAGACTAGTGCAAGCTCTCGTCGTATCTCTAACAAGGCAACCGAAATCTCTGAAAGCGTGGTTACCGAGTTGTACGTCAAGCGCTTCAATAATGAGCTGCGTGCTCTAGGTGCCACCCGAATTCAGGTTGAGTTGATAAAGACCAGAACCACTCGGGGTAGAGTGCTTCATCAACTCAAACTCAAAGCTCTCAAAAATGGTGATCACTCGCCTGACAAAGTGTTGAGCGAAGGTGAGCGTAGGATCATATCCCTTGCAGCGTTCCTTGCGGACGTTACCGACAAACCAGGTGTCGCCCCTTTCATTTTCGATGACCCAATCTCGTCGCTAGATCATGATTTCGAATGGAAAGTCGCATGCCGCTTAGCTGAATTGGCTAAAGAACGGCAGGTCCTTATTTTTACGCACAGGCTTTCGCTTTACGGAGCGATGGATGACGTTGCCAAGAAAGTTGGTGATTCTTGGAAGAAGGATAACTTCCAGCAAATGTGCATCGAGTCCTTTGGTGGAGCATCGGGACACCCTGCTGATCAAGCAGTGTGGAATAGCTCGACGAAGACCGCAAACAACATCCTGCTGACTCGCGTCAGGGACGCCAAGAAAGCGGGCGAAGATTCAGGTGCAACTGCTTACTATGCCTTAGCTCAAGGTATCTGTAGCGATTTCAGGAAATTGATCGAAAGGTCGGTTGAAGATGACCTTCTGTTTAAAATCGTCGTACGCCATAGGCGCGGCATTTCCACAGATGGTCGTCTGCCTGCCCTTCTCGGGATCACCCGTGAGGATCTTCAAAAAATTGACGAGTTGATGACCAAATACAGCTGCTTTGAGCACAGCCAGTCTGATGAGATGCCGGTACAAGCTCCAGAAGAGCCCGAACTGAAAGCCGACATTGAATCGCTCAAGCAGTGGCGAGATGACTTGGAAGGCCGAAGGAAAAAGGCAATTTAAACTCAGAAACCACGCAGAACAATCATCTGATTGCGCCGCTTGGCGAGCGGCGCAATCAACACGATTAACGGATTAACCATTCGCTGACGACGACTTGGGGTAACCATCCGGGCATCCCACCTTGCGCTGAGGTGTAAGCGAACGGTGAACACGCCTACCGATCTCCCAAATTAAGGGCGATGGTGCCCGCTTATTTTAAGCGGACGCGATAGCCCTTAAATGCGCCAACGAAGCTCTTACTCCAAGTCGTTCAAAGCCCAGGTTGTCCAGGAATGCCTGCAGCCCGGCACCTCCATTTCCAGCGTGGCCATCAGTCATGGCATCAATGCCAACGTGATCCGTAACTGGCTACCACTTTTCCGAGATCAACTACCCGCAACCCTGTCGGCGCTTGTTCCGGTAAAGGTCGCCCCGAAAAGGCAGGCCGAGTCACCGGTGATCATCGAGCTGCCATTTGGCGAGCACACCATCACGGTGAAATGGCCGTCTTCCGATCCCGAAGGATGTGTCAGTTTTGTCCGTGGACTTGCTTCGTGATCCGCATCGACGCAATTTGGCTGGCCACCGAACCGATGGATATGCGCTCCGGCACCGAGTAAGCGCTCGCCCGGGTCGTGGCTGTCTTCGGTGCGGCGCAGCCGCACTGTGCTTATCTCTTTGCCAACCGCCGAGGCAATCGCATGAAGGTGTTGGTGCACGACGGACTGGGCGTTTGGTTGGCGGCACGGCGTCTGCATCAGAGGAGGTTTTCCTGGCCGAGTAATCGGCATGGCGACCTAATGGAGCTGAATTCTGAGCAGCTCCAGGCATTGGTGGTATCTATGTCGAGGATGTGATGGAGGGTAAAGAAACCATCTACCAATTGATAAAGCCGGAAACTCAAGCCACCATAACTGCACCTGGTTCAGCATTACTGTACTTAAATACGTCGTCAAAGAACGCTAATCCGGCATGAGTCAGTACCAGATTGCCTTTTGCATTCCTGTAGGCGATCCCACGCTGCTCGAGATTTTTCCTAACTGCAGATGTAAGAGCCTCCCCTTTCATGTTGCTGGCAGACATGACATCTTGTTTGTCTTCTCCCTTCCCGATCTCCTCCATGATCCCATCAGACACACCAGCTTCCCCATCGCGCAGAATATCAAGCTGGTAGCCCTGTTCATGCAGTCCGCGAGCAAGGATCAACAGCAGAACCTGTATTTTCCTGACCACCTCGCTGTACTCCTCATCGCGCTCGACTGAACGGATGTAGATAAAGCCATTCCGCATCACCAACTCAAACCCGATGTTCAAGTACAAGTGCTTGTAGCTCTGATCGTAGTTATTGAGTATCTCTTCGAAGAGCAGGTTGGGTTTTATTTCACCATTCTCGTAGGTGTCTTTGTTGATCACCTTCCCCGACATCAACTCTTTGTAGATGGCTTGGCTAAGCTGTTGTCTCACTGCCCTGCTCCTCGATCCTCAATTTGTAATAGGTCAACTTCTGCCTGTCATCCTCAATCACCCCTAACTGGAATCGAGGGGTTAGCACGATGTCCTCTCGGTGCTTTAGCCAAGACACGCCTTCCACTAGGTCAGCAATTTCGTAGTCGCTGATCTGCTGGGCCAGATGTGCGTGAAGCGACGCATGGGCGTCAGGCCCGACCTGAACAGGCCACTCATCTATCAGCCTTCCAATTAGTTTTCGGCGCACGTCTGAAGCACGCCTGGCTTTGAGCACGTCCTCTCCAACCGGCTCAACAGACGTTGTTGTTACTCGGGTATTTTTGAGTGAATCCAGACTACTCCGCAGATGCTCCTGAAGGTGAAGCCAATGATCTACGTTGTGCCATTCAATCTTGCTATCGGCTCTCTGCCTCTTCATGCCTTTGAAGGTAGAGAAACGCTCCAGTACCTCATGATCTTTAGGGATGAGGTTGCCCCTTAGTTTCCCGTCATGGAGCTCCCGACAGGCAACTAGTAGATCGTTGAAAACACTCTCAACCTGGTCGTACTCACGACGCTGACGTTCATTCTGATGCACGTAGCGCTGCAGAGACTTGCTGATGACTTCCACGTCGTAGCGATAGGAGCGAATGGATGCCACTGCATAGAGAACCTGCTGACCCAATTTTGGCAACTTGGCATCGCGGAACATCTCGGATATCCGCAGCAAGGCAGTGAGTGCCGGCAGGCCTTTCTTCAGAGGTTCCCTCTCGTTGAGGAACTGCAATGTGGGGAGAACATGCCTACCGTAGATTCGGGTGATCGCCTGCAAAGCACCGCGAGCCTGCTTCACCTCGTCGAGGTTCTCAAGACTCATCACTTCGACGATCTCCGCCAGGCGAAGAGTCTGCCCTTGAAGACTGTCCACGTTCTCCTTGATCTTCCCTTGAGCGTAGCGGATGCGTTCCCGGAGTAGCTTAAGCTCATCCTCGAACGTGTCGTTCCCCTGCTCAATCACTGTCAAATCGCGAAGCTTTTCAAGACTATCATTGAAGCTGTCGCACAGCGCCTCAAGATCGGCGCTACTCAGCTGCCGAAGACGCGATCTATCAAAGTGGCGAAATAACTCGATCAAAAACGGGGCGAAGGCAATGACTCCTCGCTTGGTGTCATGGTGCAATATCAGGCTTGCTCGGACGAGGTTACGCACGTCGAAGGCCGCTTCAATTTTTTGCCGATCGGACTTACTGTCTCCCAGCGAATCAAGCAGCTTCATCACTTTGGACTCGTACAGGCGAGTTGACACTTCTTCGCCAGTCGAGCCTTCATCCATGATGTCGATAAGATCAAGAAAGATGTGCTTATGCTCGATCATGAGCATGACCGTTTTGTCTGCTGCAACGATCATCCGGCAGTGATCTCCGTAACAGCATCGGCGGGATCTTTCTTTGTTCTCAGCGACTCGCTTTCACCTGTGTAGATCACTCGACGTAAGTGGCTGTATGCCCTGTCGGTGGCGAGAAAATGCGAAAGGTCGATGTAATTTTCGATTACTTTCGCGATAGTAGACGTCGGCTCCGGCGTTGCCCCGAACAGCACGAACCCTTCTGACTCAGCGATGCCACGCGCAGCCTTCAGATTCAAGTGGCTCAGATTCGACAGCTCATCCATTACCAATGGCAAACAGATCTGTGTATTTGCAATCAGCAGCCTACGCAGAAGAATCGATAGCAGGCGGCAGTTAATCATTGCCGTAGTACCGTTGGATTGATCCTCTTCGGTGTACTTGTCATGCCCACGCTTGCGGTACCGATATCCAACCCGATCAATCAGTAGGCTCATATCCAGTGTGGTCCCCCGACGGCCACCGTTAACAAAGAACTCGGTACAGAAAGCTCGTAACCGTTCATACAAGCGCTTCTCGTGGAGCCCGGTTGTCATGAGGTTTATGGAATCAATATCGACCAACAGTTCTTCGAAATGGGGATTCAATACGCAGTAAATCTCGATCGCCTCGAGGTCAGACACAATGAATTCCGAGAGCTGGTCATCTACCTCTTTCTCGAACTCCTTGATCATCCTTCTGGCGTGTTTGATTTCGTCGATTTGAATAGAGGTATTCGAGTTATGCGCGGTGACCTTGGCCTGGTAGGTCTGCTGCTCACCTTCCAAGGTGCCAAACATCGCCGCGAAAGCTCTCCGACAGCTACGCATCCGACTCAAGTCATGGAAAGCATGGTAGCCAAAGTCTCTGCCCTCTTCGCCCAGTAAGTTACGTTTCAGCAGTTCATCCAAGGCCACTTGCAGAGCTTCTCTGCTCTTGGCTACCTCAGAAGCGAACTGGGAAATCTCCTTGATCTGGCTAGGGTGAAAGAAAGTATCGCGAGCTTTCAGCTTCATTTCGCGGATCGAAAGGAATCCTAAAGTGATCTCAGCTACGTTCCGGATCTGCTCAAGGTAATTGCGCAGATCTTCGTTTTCCTTCCTGACCCTGGCGAGCACTTCTTTTGCGCGCTCAACCTGTACCGCTAGGTCCTCCAGCTCGCCGGCGGCATCCGCCACACTCTCATGTAGCTTGGCCAACTCTACCGTCTGTTCCCCCACCTCAAGTTCCAATGCTTTCTGCTGCTCGCGCATGTAACCATGCCGACTGAGTAGTTGAACCTCTTCATCAGTTTCAATCCGCTCGCGGGTCAGCTTCTTGGCTTTATCCTTGGCCTGCTCAGCAGTCAATTTGCTGTCATCGTTTAGGCGCTGAATAAGGTCATCACAGTCCTTGATATCGTCATCCAGTTTGATCAGGTCTTGCTCGTGCTGCTTCCTTGCTCTGGTCGGGTCGAAAGACATGAAACCAAATGAGGTCTCCTGACTCAGGAAGCTGATGAAAGAACCTCGCTCCTGGAATAGGCAGCCAAACTCTTTGATGGCTTGCTTCTGGTCAGAGTTGAGTCGAGGAGTCAGCTTGGTGAACAGCGTCGAGTTCAAGCTACTCAGCACCGACGCACTGTGACGATCGACCTGCTCGAGAACAGTTTCCACATGTTCATCAAGAATTTTTCGGAGTTGGTCGCGCTGATGGGAAAGACTGTTCTTATTCCTGATCGCCTGGGCTAGTTGCTCAGCGCTCTGAACCTTGTTTGTCAGGGTCTCGATCTCTGCGGTCAACTCTGCGGAGAGATCGGATAAGAGCTCGCGGACCTCATGCTCTGTTGTGCCAGGGTAACGCCGAAGAATCTCGCTGACCTTGAATAGCTGCTTTTGGACACCGTCCAAATCCTTATGCCGGAGACTTAGTGCTCCAGCCAGCTTCAGATACTCAGCCTTGACCAGACCGTGGTGCTGTCTCTTAGCTGAGTGAGCCACATCAAGAGCCTGAGATCTCTCGGATGCTGCCTTAACATCATCAAGAATGCTGGACTGCCTATCAGCCAAGGCATGCTCAACATCGACGATACTCTGAACGATCAGTTCGGATTTCGTCTCAAACAGTTGGAACTGGCTATCAAAGCTCTCCCAAGACCTCCGCGCGCTTTCTATGTCCGCCAGGCGATCGCCTTCTTTTTTCAGGTTCTCATAGTCATCGAGGATCTCGCTCAGGCTGACACTCAGCTCTGCATTCTTCCGGTCCTTATCCCCTTCGATGATCGTGGCGATAGTATCCGGCAGAGTGCGGTTGTCCTTCGCCCCAATGTCGAAGGCCAGGTGGATTAGCATCTTCCAGGCGTCGATCTCGCGTGCTGTACCGCCATTCCTAAGAGGCAGCAAGCAGAATCGGCCCTCCTCACGATTAAGAGCCTGTTGACCGAAGAGCCGCTGGCGAATGACAGCACCGTCGTTCATTGCCTCCCCGCCCCGAGCTCGGAGATCCGAAAGCACACCAGAAAGTGAGATGCCGTCTATCGGTGCTCCCATGCCTCCATTGATGGGCGATTCAAGGTCCCAAAACAGGTGCTGGATATCGGTATATATGCAAGGTACTGCCATTCGGCCGTATGAGAATGGTCGATTCCCACGGTGCAGGACCAGGCAGAACGGGCCGTGCATGTTCTCCGCTTCGAGGATGATAAAGGAGTGATTTTCCGGGAAGTAGTAGCTGAAGCTAGCCCCAGTCGAGTAGTAGGTCCCGGCCGGCCCCTTGAAGGCGAATTTCTTGGAGCAGCTTTTGAAGTTCTCGTGTGGCAGCAAAAAAAGCTTCAATGCATTCAACATCGAGGTCTTTCCGAGGTTGTTCTGGCCACACAAAGCGGTGTGCTTGTCCACGCGGATTACAGTGTAGGCATAGGCAGCACTGTTAACAAAAATCAGCCTGTGGAATTTGTATGCGTCCTGAAACGCGTAGGAGTCGCTCAACATCATCAGTCCCTTGTCGTTGTCGACATCAAATAGGTTTCCTGCTCTAGCGCTTTTTGGCTGTCTCGCATAAGTCCGATCAGCTCATTGGTTTCCTTGGATAGACCAATAAACTCAAGGAGATCCTGTCTCGTTTGCTGATTGAGTGAGTATTTGGAAGCGGTTAACCGGCGGGCGATATCATCAGGGTACACAAACACTACCCGGTGCCCGTCTGGCAACCCTTTGAGAAGTGTTCGGTACATTATCAGCCCGCCTAAGTCGACATCAAAAAGGCAGTACAGTCTCTGATATTGGCTGAGGAATGGCATGTTCAGTCTGTTGGTGATCTGATTACCGGCGCTGAAGATGACGTCGAAATTTTCACTTTGCTCAGCTACTCCACAGTCGGCCAGGATGTCGACGGTCTGTTTGAGAGCTAGGAAGTTCTCGAGATTTTCCACCAGCAATGCCGCTGGTTGGAGAGTGTTAGGTGCTTCCCATCCATGCTTGCTCAGAAGAACCACGCTTGGATGAGGATGGAGCACGCTTCGTGTTATCAAAAGCGAGCTGCTTACTGCTGCTGCGTGGCTATTTCCATCGAAAGCAGCACCAATACGGCCCGTAAATTCTGATAGAGCGTGTTCACGAATCAGCTCCGCAAAGCGATCCTCACGCAGGACGGCCACCTTATAGCTGCTCTTTCCAATTTTCGACGCTGAAAACGTATCGAACAGATAGCCAGCACCCTTGCCATGCTTCTTCAATTCCTTAGCGAAAGCCTCAAAATTGATCGGCTGACCAGAGCTGATTGAGTTCAGATAGGTGTAGATCCTCGACATTGCATCCCTTGCGCTCTGCGAAACAAGTGAAACCATAAGCTCTCTTGGCCGTAGCATATATCGATTGTCGCGGCTAAGCGTATTCAACGAATACACTGCAGTCTTTTTGCTTGCTGGGCCTGCCTGGCGATTTCTTCGCCCACGATACAGAGAAAACGGGCTCTAGGTTCTGTACGAAATCCGCAGAAACCAATTTGAATTCCATAGCCGTTGAGATTCAGTAAAGTCCCCAACCATCAAAGGCAGGAGCCCACGATGGCCAAACGGTACGAACTCCCCGACGCAGCCTGGGATTTGGTTGCGGATATCTTCGAGGAACCACGTCGCAGCGGGCGCCCGCGAACAGATGATCGCTTGATGCTCAACGGCGTACTCTAGGTGCTTTGCTCGGGCGCCGCTTGGCGCGACATGCCCGAGCGCTTCGGCCTCTGGTCGACGGTGTATCAACGCTTTCGTGATTGGCGCAATCGCGGATCATTTGACCAAATGCTCAAGCGGCTTCACATCAAGCTCAACGAACAAGGGTTAATCGATCTTGAGGCCTGGATGATTGACTCCACCGCTGTACGAACAACCCGGACCTCTTCTGGTGCCGGGAAAAAGGGAGCCTGAAGAACCGCAAGAGCACGCGCTCAGGCGCAACCGGGGCGGCCTAACCACCAAGATTCACATGCTTTGCGATGCCAACAGCGTAGCAATGAAGTTTCTATTGTCGGGCGGACAGGCCAGCGATATTACTTACGCCCAGCCGTTGCTCGATCAAGCGTACATACCCAGCTTGCGCGGGCGCCCCCGCAAACGCTGCCGATGGTTGCTGGCGGATAAAGGATATGACGCAGAAGCGTTACGTCGGTACTGCGACCGGTATCGGATGCAACCGGTGCTGCGCAGCATGAAACGTAAACCTAAGCCGGGGGTTACCGAGGCTATTTGACCGTCCCAAGTACCGGCAGCGCAATATTATCGAGCATATGTTTGGCTGGCTGAAGGAGAACCGCCGCATCGTAACGCGCTTCGAAAAGCTCGCAAAAAGTTACGCAGCGATGGTTTCTCTGGCCTGTGCTATGCGGTGTTTACGACATTACTTTCCGCACAGAGCCTAGGATAAATCGCTATCAGTTTGAAGAGAGTGATTTCGTATGCTCGGGGTACCCTACAGGCAGGCCTGAGGCGCTTTGCGCCTCAGGCCTGCCTGTAGGGTACCCCGATCTACGCTTTTGTCAATTCAACAAAATTACACATGTAAAAAACCGACAACAAACGGCCAGTTTTTTACAGCACTCACTCAGCGCGCCGTTTGCATTTGTCGCTGGGTAGCCTCGAAATGCCTTGTCTGAAAGGGCATCAGCGCTTGAACTTTCAAGCCCAACCCCTTATCTAGCCCCCAAGACAACGCTAGTCGATCAACGCGGCCTTTTGTTGCAACGGCATGACTCTGCTTGTGAGATACAACAAGATTCAAAGCACGATTGGCCTCGGACACGCGAGAATCCGTAGCACATGTAAATTGAGTCAGTCGCTCAAACAGATAGCCAGCACGCCTAACCTCAACAGCGCTTCTGCGCTTACGCAAAAATGAGTTCAGTGCCGTTTCAAGGTTATCATTCGAGTACCAAAACGCACGAGCAGCTCTCACCAAGGCAGCGTCATCCGCTTGATCCAGAGGTTGCTTCGCCAGCCGTTCCAATTCAGTCGAGAGGACGGTGGCGCTATGGCGCTTCGTCATCATCGTGAGTCTCCAGATAATCCGCAATAATGCGCTTGAGGATCGAGCGTGGTGGTTCCTTGTTACCAACGTACACGTCAATAGCCTGTAAAGCCAGTCGATTCAGATCTGTGGTTAAGATTAGCCCCATCCGTAAGAGCTTTTCAATATCTTCGATGTCTTGCTCGGTAGCACGTCCGAGCTTCGAGATGGCTAGATCCAATGGGGCTGCAATGAAAATATGAATTGGAGAAGCGTCACCAAATTCTTCAAGGCGAATCGCACGATCGAGATAATCCTCATGAAGTGGCCCAAGCGTCGTATTGAACGTGAGATCGTAGTTCAGGGCAAGGGTTCGCCCTGCAGGATCGACGAACGACTCAGGCGTAGCCCCCAGACTTTCGATAAGCTCATCCTTGCTCAAAGATCGATCACAGTGAAAAATTTCGCCGTCAATATCTACCGAAACACGGTGATTGGTATACAGGTGTACCGCGACCCCACCAAAAATGATGATTTTCACAGCCCCCGGGGGATACTCCTCAAGCTCCTCTTGAACGCCTTTAAACATCGCCACAACTGCTTGCCCCAGCGGCTTGCTGGTATCAATGATGGCAGGAAGCACATCTGGAGCCTCTACAGTCACAGAATTCCCTCCCTGAAGGTCCCAATTGAAATTTAGAACGAAAATTGACACCACTAAACCAGCAATTCAAGCAGTGACCCCAAAAGACATTAAAAGCCAAGAACCTATTGGTAAGCAAAATCGTGTCAGATCGACACGTGATGCCTTACTCGATGCTCTAAGTGAGGGGACAGACGGACCAGCAATAATAAGCGGTCGAAAAAAATCCACTCACCCACCAAAGAAATGGAATTTGACACACGGAAATCTCGCGCCCCCAATAGAAGTGAGGATTCCATAGAGAGCCAGTGGTTTTGTAGGGGTAAAAACGACCATAAATAAAAAAGGGTCGCGAGATAAAATCTCGCAACCCTTTGAATTATATGGTCGGGACGGAGTGATTCGAACACTCGACCCCTAGCACCCCATGCTAGTGCGCTACCGGACTGCGCTACGCCCCGACTAGGCGTGAATCTTGTTCCGTCTCTCAACGGAACGCTCAGGAATATATCGCAAGCTTTTGAAAACTGGAAGATTTAAAAGCAGAAATTTATTTCTTGAGCACCACCAGCACATCTTCAAGCTCGGCGATCATCTGGCGGATCATCTGTTTGTACTGGGTTGTATCGTCTTTGGCCTCATCACCGGAGAGGCGCAAGCGCGCTCCGCCGATGGTGAACCCCTGGTCGTACAGCAGCGCGCGGATCTGCCGGATCATCAGCACGTCTTGTCGCTGATAATACCGGCGGTTACCGCGGCGCTTGACCGGGTTGAGTTGAGGAAACTCCTGCTCCCAATAGCGCAGCACATGCGGTTTTACCGCACACAGCTCGCTGACTTCACCAATGGTGAAGTAGCGTTTGCCTGGGATGACGGGTAGCTCGTCGTTATGACTTGGTTCCAGCATAAGCCTCAACTCGGGCCTTCAACTTCTGCCCTGGACGAAAGGTGACCACACGGCGAGCCGTGATCGGGATTTCTTCACCCGTTTTCGGATTGCGGCCAGGCCGCTGGCGTTTGTCCCGCAGGTCGAAATTGCCGAAACCGGACAATTTGACCTGTTCGTTGTCTTCCAGAGCGTGCCTGATTTCTTCGAAAAACAGTTCGACCAATTCTTTGGCCTCCCGTTTATTCAGGCCCAGCTCCTCATACAGACGTTCCGCCATCTCAGCTTTCGTCAGAGCCCCCATACGTCACTTCCTTAACGTGGCGTTCAACCTGTTTTCGAGCGAGGTGAGGATATTCTGCGTTGCGGTATTCACCTCATCGTCATTAAGAGTGCGCGATGGATGCTGCCAGGTCAAGCCGACTGCAAGGCTTTTTCTATGCGGATCAATGCCTTTACCCTGATACACGTCAAATAGCCTGAGGTCCGTGAGCCATTCGCCTGCATTTTCACGGATTACATCCAGTACGGCGCTGGATGCAACGTCGCGATCGGCCAGCAGCGCAAGGTCACGCCGCACTTCAGGAAAGCGCGATAACTCCTGGAATTTCGGCATTTTCCCCAGTGCCACTTCGCCCAGAACCAGCTCGAAAACAAACACAGGACGATCAAGCCCCAGAGTCTTGGACAGTTCAGGGTGAATCGCGCCGACATAGCCGACTTCACGCCCGTCACGCTCAATGCGTGCTGTCTGCCCCGGATGCAGCGCCGGATGCTTGCCCGGCACGAAGGTGAACGCGTCGAGCGCACCGGCGAAGCCCAGCACCGCTTCCACGTCAGCCTTGACGTCGAAGAAGTCGACGACATCGCGACCTTGCGCCCAGCCTTCCGGCAAACGACTGCCGCAAACGACACCGGCCAGCATCGGCTCTTGCTTCAAGCCTTCCAACTGACCAACGAAACGCAGGCCGCTTTCGAACAGACGTACGCGGTCCTGTTGGCGGTTCAGGTTGTGCTGGAGCGACTTGACCAGGCCCGGCCACAGGGACGAGCGCATGGCGGCCATGTCGTTGGAAATCGGGTTGGCCAGCAACAGCGGCTCGACACCCGGATTGAACAGCTCGAACTGACGCGGATCGATGAAGCTGTAGGTGATCGCTTCCTGATACCCACGAGCCACCAGCAGACGGCGCAGTTCCGGCAGGTCGCTACGGGCTTCGGCCTTGGCCTGTGGGGCCAGGCGCGCCTGCGGGTAGCGAACCGGCAAACGGTTGTAGCCGTACAGACGGGCCAGCTCTTCGATCAGGTCGACTTCCAGGCTGATATCGAAGCGATGGCTTGGCACTTCGACACGCCACTGCCCTGCCCCGTCGGCGCTGATGTTCAGGCCCAGGGCGCTGAGCAGGCGTTCGACTTCAGCCGGGTCCATTTCCATGCCGAGCATCTGCGTAATGCGCTGGGCACGCAGGGTGACCGGTGCGATTTTGGGCAGGTGCTGTTCGCTGACGGTTTCGATGATCGGGCCAGCTTCGCCGCCAGTGATTTCCAGCAGCAGGCCAGTGGCGCGCTCCATGGCTTCACGGGCCAGTTGCCAGTCCACGCCGCGCTCGTAACGGTGCGAGGCATCGGTGTGCAGGCCATAGGAACGGGCCTTGCCAGCCACCGCAATCTGGTCGAAGAACGCACTTTCAAGGAACACATCACGGGTCGTCGCGGAGACGCCGCTGTGCTCACCACCCATCACGCCGGCAATCGCCAGGGCACGGGAGTGGTCGGCGATGACCAGCGTATCGCTGCGCAGGGTCACTTCCTGGCCATCGAGCAGTACCAGCTTCTCGCCTTCCTCAGCCATGCGCACGCGGATGCCGCCGTTGATTTCGGCAAGGTCGAACGCGTGCAGCGGCTGACCCAGCTCCAGCATCACGTAGTTGGTGATGTCGACAGCAGCGTCGATGCTACGCACGTCGGCGCGACGCAGGCGCTCGACCATCCACAGCGGGGTCGGCTTGGACAGGTCGACATTCCGGATAACGCGCCCCAGGTAACGTGGGCATGCCGCCGGCGCCAGCACTTCAACCGAGCGCACTTCATCATGCACCGCCGCAACGGTCGCGACCGCTGGACGTGCCACTGGGGCGGCATACAACGCGCCCACTTCACGAGCCAGACCGGCCAGGGACAGGCAGTCGCCACGGTTCGGGGTCAGGTCGACCTCGATGCTCGCATCGTCCAGGCTCAGGTACTCACGGATGTCCTGGCCGACCGGTGCGTCAGCTGGAAGCTCCATCAGGCCATCGTTGCCTTCGCCAATCTGCAGTTCAGCCTGGGAGCACAACATGCCGTTGGACTCGACGCCACGCAGCTTGGCTTTCTTGATCTTGAAGTCGCCCGGCAGTTCGGCACCGATCATGGCGAACGGGATCTTCAGGCCCGGGCGCACATTTGGCGCGCCACAGACCACCTGGAAGGTTTCCGCGCCATTGCTGACCTGGCACACCCGCAGCTTGTCGGCGTCCGGGTGCTGCTCGGTGCTCAGCACCTCGCCCACCACCACACCACTGAATTCACCGGCGGCCGGCGTCACGCTATCGACCTCAAGACCGGCCATCGACAGACGAGCAACCAGCTCGTCCCGGCTTACCTGCGGGCTTACCCAGCCGCGCAGCCATTGTTCACTGAATTTCATCCTGCTCTCCTATTAGATTCGTTACGGGTCTGCGGCTTAGCGAAATTGCGCAAGGAACCGCAAGTCGTTGTCGAAGAACAGGCGCAAGTCATTTACACCGTAACGCAGCATGGCCAGACGCTCGACGCCCATGCCGAAAGCAAAACCCGAGAACTCTTCCGGATCGATCCCGGACATACGCAGCACGTTCGGGTGAACCATGCCGCAGCCCATGACCTCCAGCCAGCCGGTCTGCTTGCAGACGCGGCAGCCTTTACCGCTGCACATCACGCATTCCATATCGACTTCAGCGGATGGCTCGGTGAACGGGAAGTACGAAGGACGGAAACGCACCGCCAGTTCTTTCTCGAAGAACACCCGCAGGAACTCTTCGATAGTCCCTTTCAGGTCGGCGAAGTTGATGTCGCGATCAACCAGCAGGCCTTCGACCTGGTGGAACATCGGCGAGTGGGTGATATCGGAGTCGCTACGGTACACACGGCCTGGGCAGACAATGCGGATCGGCGGCTGCTGCGATTCCATGGTGCGGACCTGTACCGGCGAGGTATGGGTGCGCAACAGCATGTTCGCGTTGAAATAGAAGGTGTCATGCATCGACCGGGCCGGGTGATGGCCTGGGATGTTGAGCGCCTCGAAATTGTGATAGTCGTCTTCGACCTCAGGGCCTTCGGCAATGCCGTAGCCGATGTGGGTGAAGAACTGCTCGATACGTTCCAGGGTCCGGGTAACCGGATGCAGACCACCGGAAGTCTGGCCGCGGCCAGGCAGGGTCACGTCGATGGATTCGGCGGCGAGCTTGGCAGCCAGATCCGCTTCCTCGAACAAGGCCTTGCGCGCATTAAGGACTTCTGTAACACGCTCCTTGGCAACGTTGATCAGCGCACCGACCTGCGGACGCTCTTCGGCCGGCAGGTTCCCCAGGGTCTTCATCACCTGAGTCAACTCGCCCTTCTTGCCAAGGTAGTGAACCCGGATTTGCTCCAGGGCATTGATATCTTCAGCGCTTTGCACAGCCTCTAGTGCTTGAGAGACCAGCGCGTCCAGGTTTTCCATGTACAGACTCCAGATACAAAATAGGGGAAGAGCTTGAAGGCTCTTCCCCTATTTATGACGTTTAACACCTGGCCCCACAGAGGTGAGGCCGGGTGACTGTCGGGGGTACTTAAGCCAAGGTGGCTTTAGCTTTCTCGACAATCGCAGCAAACGCCGCTTTTTCGTTCACTGCCAGATCAGCCAGAACCTTACGGTCGATCTCGATGGACGCTTTTTTCAGGCCGGCAATGAAACGGCTGTAGGACAGACCGTTAACACGAGCACCAGCGTTGATACGAGCGATCCACAGAGCGCGGAACTGACGTTTTTTCTGACGACGGTCACGGTAGGCGTATTGGCCTGCCTTGATTACCGCTTGCTTGGCAACACGGAATACGCGGGAACGCGCGCCGTAGTAGCCTTTAGCAAGTTTCAGAATTTTTTTGTGACGCTTACGGGCAATGACGCCACGCTTTACACGAGCCATGAGTTACTTCCTCTATTCTTGATCCAAAAATTAACGAAGGCGCAGCATGCGCTCGACTTTTGCCACGTCAGACGGATGCAGCAAGCTGCTACCGCGCAGTTGACGCTTACGCTTGGTCGACATTTTGGTCAGGATGTGGCTCTTGAAAGCGTGCTTGTGCTTGATACCGTTAGCAGTTTTCAGAAACCGCTTAGCAGCACCACTTTTAGTTTTCATCTTTGGCATGTTCGGATACTCCGCATTCAGTTGATAAACATAATCGCAAGGCCTGCCGTGCCCTGTTGATTACTTCTTCTTTTTCGGGGCGATGACCATGATCAGCTGGCGTCCTTCCATCTTAGGATGCTGTTCGACCGAACCGTACTCGAGCAGGTCTTGTTCAACCCGCTTGAGGAGTTCCATCCCCAGCTCCTGGTGGGCCATCTCACGGCCGCGGAATCGCAAGGATACCTTGGCCCTGTCCCCGTCACTCAGGAAACGTACCAGGTTGCGCAGTTTTACCTGGTAATCCCCTTCCTCCGTCCCTGGACGAAACTTGATTTCTTTTACCTGAATCTGCTTCTGGTTTTTCTTCGCCGCGGCAATCTGCTTCTTCTTTTCGAAGATCGACTTGCCGTAGTCCATCACCCGGCAAACCGGCGGGACTGCGTCTGCGGAAATTTCTACCAGATCAAGCTTGGCTTCTTCAGCAATACGAAGCGCTTCATCAATCGAGACGATGCCAATCTGCTCGCCGTCAGCGCCAATTAACCGAACCTCGCGTGCCGAGATATTCTCGTTGATCGGGGCTTTCGGTGCAGCTCGTTTATCTTGTCTCATTTCACGCTTAATAATAATTACTCCAAATCTGGGCGACCACGCCGGGAAACCGCTTGCGCGAGGAACTCAGCGAATTCGGCGACGGGCATCGAGCCCAGGTCAGCACCTTCACGAGTACGCACAGCGACAGTCTGCATCTCGACCTCCCGATCTCCAATAACCAAGAGAAAGGGAACCTTGAGCAAAGTATGCTCGCGGATTTTAAAGCCGATCTTTTCATTTCTCAAGTCGGACTTGGCACGAAATCCGCTTTGGTTGAGAGTTTTTTCGACCTCGGCGGCAAAATCTGCCTGTTTATCAGTGATATTCATGATCACTGCCTGGGTCGGCGCCAACCACGCGGGGAACGCACCCTCGTAGTGTTCGATCAGAATCCCGACGAAGCGCTCGAACGAACCGAGGATCGCGCGGTGAAGCATGACCGGGTGCTTGCGGCTGTTGTCTTCGGACACGTATTCGGCGCCCAGACGGATCGGCAGGTTAAAATCGAGCTGCAGGGTACCACACTGCCACACGCGACCAAGGCAATCTTTGAGCGAGAACTCGATCTTCGGCCCGTAGAAAGCCCCTTCGCCCGGTTGCAGATCGTACGCCAGGCCCGCGCTATCGAGGGCAGCGGCCAGCGCTGCTTCGGCGCGATCCCACAACTCATCGGAGCCGACGCGTTTTTCCGGACGAGTGGACAGCTTCATCTCGACTTCGGTAAAGCCGAAGTCCCGGTAGACGTCCATGGTCAGCTTGATGAAGGCAGCGGATTCGGCCTGCATCTGCTCTTCGGTGCAGAAGATATGCGCATCGTCCTGGGTGAAGGCACGCACGCGCATGATGCCGTGCAGCGCACCCGATGGCTCGTTACGGTGGCAGGCACCGAACTCGGCCAGGCGCATCGGCAGCTCGCGGTAGCTTTTCAGGCCCTGGTTGAACACCTGCACGTGGCAAGGGCAGTTCATCGGCTTGATGGCGTAGTCGCGGTTTTCCGACTGGGTAGTGAACATGTTGTCGGCATAGTTGGCCCAGTGCCCGGATTTCTCCCACAGGCTACGGTCAACCACTTGCGGCGTCTTGATCTCCAGGTAGCCGTTTTCACGCTGGACCTGGCGCATGTACTGCTCGAGCACCTGGTACAGGGTCCAACCGTTCGGATGCCAGAACACCATGCCCGGGGATTCTTCCTGGGTGTGGAACAGGCCCAGGCGCTTGCCGATCTTGCGATGGTCACGCTTCTCGGCTTCCTCGATACGCTGGATGTAAGCCGCCAGTTGCTTCTTGTCGGCCCAGGCAGTGCCGTAGACGCGCTGCAACTGCTCGTTCTTCGCATCGCCACGCCAATAGGCGCCGGACAGCTTGGTCAGCTTGAAAGACTTCAGGAAGCGGGTGTTCGGCACATGCGGGCCACGGCACATGTCGACGTATTCTTCGTGGTAGTACAGGCCCATGGCCTGCTCGTCCGGCATGTCTTCCACCAGACGCAGCTTGTAATCCTCGCCACGCGCCTTGAACACTTCGATGACTTCGGCACGCGGGGTCACTTTCTTGATGACGTCGTAATCTTTCTCGATCAGCTGCTGCATGCGCTGTTCGATGGCCGCCATGTCTTCCGGCGTGAAAGGACGCTCAAAAGCGATGTCGTAATAGAAGCCTTCGTCGATGACCGGCCCGATGACCATCTTCGCGCTCGGGTACAACTGCTTGACCGCATGGCCCACCAGGTGCGCGCAAGAGTGGCGAATGATCTCCAGCCCCTCTTCATCCTTTGGCGTGATGATTTGCAGCGTGGCGTCGCTGTCGATGACATCACTGGCATCGACCAGTTTGCCGTTGACCTTGCCGGCCAGGGTGGCCTTGGCCAGGCCCGCGCCGATGGATGCTGCAACCTCGGCTACGGAAACCGGGTGATCGAATGAACGTTGACTGCCGTCGGGAAGAGTAATAGTTGGCATGGCGCCTCCTCTCCTAGTGGTGACCCCTACCAAAGGTCACGTGGGTTGGGATGAGCCAGTACAAGATCCAGTCCAGGCCATTCAATGACGAACGCCTGCCTTACAGCGGCAGGAGCCTTGCGGCCAACCGGGAAAACCGAACCAGAGTGACTGGGATTCAAATCAGGGTTAATCGAACATTTGCCGCAGCCGGGACCTGTTGTCCTCCGGAGCCTGAAAATACCCGAGCCCGGCATGCTAGCACAGATGAACGGTCATCGCCGCGCCCGGATTGAAGCGGACGTAAATCCTCGGTTTTTATGCCAGAGTGCTGAACTGTACCGCCCGCTACGCCTCAGATAACAAGACATCGACCCGAAAGGAGCATCTTCGCATGCGTCTGAACACATTATTTGCAGTAGTCGCCCCCCTCGCCCTGCTGCTCCCGCTGACCGCCCACGCCGAATGGCCCAAGGGGGAGCGTGAAAAATACATGGCCCAATGCACCGAGGCGGCCACGCCACAGATCGGCGCGGCAGCGGCCAAATCCCATTGCGCCTGTGGCGCCGATGCGATCAAGTCCTACCCGGCAGCCGACATTCAAGCCTTGATGGACAATAAGGCGACACCGCAGCTGCAGCAAAAAGCACTGGGGCAGATTGCAAAATGCAAGGCCGATAACAAGGCCAAAAAGTAAGAAAACAGGTCTTTGCACGGAGCCGTGCATCGATAAAAAACGCTGATTTCGGGCCTTTTTGACCGATTTATTCAGGTTTTACAGCTTTTTTTATCGTCTTTACGTTCGGCTGAAAGCCTTTAAAACCGGGCCTTTCAGCCGGATCAGGCAGTAAAGAAAACACGACTGATTGGCAAACAGCGCGTGCGGGGGGCTCCCAAATCGAACATTTCGACTATGATACCCCGGTGTGCCCAGTTGGCCTGAGCAGCACAGTACACTGAAAATATATGTTTCTTGGAGATACACCATGTCTAATCGCCAAACCGGCACCGTTAAATGGTTCAACGATGAAAAAGGCTTCGGCTTCATCACTCCTACAGGTGGCGGTGACGACCTGTTCGTACACTTCAAAGCTATCGAAAGCGACGGTTTCAAAAGCCTGAAAGAAGGCCAGACCGTTTCCTTCGTGGCTGAGAAAGGCCAAAAGGGTATGCAAGCTGCACAGGTTCGCCCAGAGTAATTACTCGGCGAGCACAAAAAACCCCGTCCATGTGACGGGGTTTTTTATGGGCGATTGAAAAATCAATCAGCCGCAGTTCACCCGGTTGATGATCAGATTGGCATCAGTGTTGAGATTCAGGCGATCCGAGCGGTACTCAAGTGTCACCATGTCGTTGGGCTTGAGGATCCGCGCATACTGCGCACCGGCGCGGGTGCGGGCTTGTTCCAGCAGTTGCGGCGAGGCCTTCTTGCCGATGGCGAACTCGGCAGCTGTTGCTTCGCAGCGGCTGTAGCCTGTTTCTGTTGCTACCGGATCAGGGGTCGATTCAGAGGTGCTGCTGCAACCGCTCAAGAGCGCGACGGCCAGCAAAGTACCCAATGACGCGAGCTTCCAAGGCATGAAGCCTCCTTTTGTTGATGATTAAACAGAGAGCGTGCGACAGCCCAAACGAAGCTTGGTTTCAACCCAAGGGCTATCATGGTGCCCTCATCAGGAAAACAGGCAGTTTGCCTGAGCCGACATCCCGCTTCAGGGGTGAATCGTGACTGAATATGAATCGTGCTCAGTAAACGTCGATGTAGTCAAAGGGCGGATTGGGCCAGTTGTCCTTCAACGCATTGTAGATCTGCATGACCCAGACCTCGTCACTGGCGGCGACCAGCCCGACGTAGCCTGAACCTTTTGCCCACGTTTCCAGCCGAAACGATAGCCCGTCGATGTCCACACCGCCCACCACGCCCGAAGACAAATAGGCGATACCCGCCTTGGTCACGCGCAGTTGGGTGTGCTCGTCATCACTGGCCGAAGCCAGCAACTGACGAACCGCGTCGAGGGTCAACCCGTCAGGAGCGTTCAAATCGATCTGCACGGCGGGGGCCTCTTCAGAAAGTCAAAAAGCAAGTGTCGCACAGCCCTTCCCTGATGCCTAAGTCGCAGTGCAAAACCCCAGGCAAAAATGGTTAACTCACCCTACAGACCTCCCAACTCGCGAGCCCGACCATGAGCACCGTCAGCATCGAAGCCACCATCAATGCCAAATGGTCGGAGGGCCACAGCTCCTATAGCCCTGGCAGCCCCGAAGAACTGGCAATCATCGGTATAGAACTGTTGGTCAAGGAGCTGGGAACGAAGGCGGCCCTGAACTTTATCCAGCAAGCGTTCGAACGATACCCCAGCAGCATTGAAGCGGTGGATTGAAACACACCCGCAAGCCCTGACCTGCGGGTGTTCGACAAGACCGATTACTTCAGACGCGCCAGGCGCTCGGTCAGCAGGTCAAAAAAGCCCTGAGCGTCGCCATCCTGCACCCAGTAGGCATTTTTGGGTGCCTTCAGGCCGTCGTACCAGTCAACGATGGTCTGTCCGAAAGTCGGCCCTTCACGGCTGTCCACCACGACGTTGACTGAACGCCCGGTAAACAACTCTGGCTTGAGCAGGTAGGCAACCACCGTGGCGTCGTGCACCGGCCCACCCGTCATGCCGTAGTGCTCCATATCACCTTTGACGTATTCGTTGAGAATGTCGCCGACGATCTTGCTGGCCTTGTTGTTCACGGCAGCGATCTGCTTCAGGCGTGCTTCGCTGGTGAGGATCTTGTGGGTCACATCCAGCGGCAGGTAAGTGAGCTTCACACCGCTCTTGAGCACCACTTCTGCGGCCTGTGGATCAGCGTACAGGTTGAACTCGGCCACCGGAGTGATGTTGCCGCCATTGAAGTGCGCACCGCCCATGATCACCACTTCCTTGATGCCCTGGACAATTTCGGGCTCCTGTATCAATGCCAGGGCCAGGTTGGTCTGCGGGCCAAGCATGGCAATGGTGATGCTATGGGGCTTGGCAGCCTTGAGGGTATCGATCAGGTAGTTGACGGCGTTGCCCTTGGCCAGCCCCTTCTTCGGCTCATACACCTCGACACCTGACAGGCCTTCCTTGCCATGGATGTTTTCCGCGTAGATAGGCGTGCGCATCATCGGCTTCGGCGCACCGGCATACACCGGCACGTCTTCGCGCCCCGCCCATTCCCGGGCCAGGCGAGCGTTGCGCGATGTCTTGTCCAGACGCACGTTGCCAGCGACGGTGGTCAACGCGCGGATATTCAGCTCTTCGGGGGAAGCCAGGGCAAACAACAGGGCAACCACATCGTCGGCCCCCGGATCAGTGTCGATGATCAGGTCGATTTTTTCCGCCGCCTGGGCGCTCGTAGCAGTGATCAGTGACAAAAGCAGCAGACTCCGGAACAGTTGACGCATTTTCTGAGCATAGCGGTGCATGGCGCATTCCTTGTGCAGGGTTGAGAAGGTTAGAACGTTACTCCGGCAATCAACACGATGTTGCAATACGGGGAGCATTCTCCCGTGCGAATAATCGCCCGAGCTTGCTTGCTGACCGCCTTGAATTGTTCATGGCTGACCAGCTCCCGCGCCCCCAGCGCGCCATCGGCATGCAGTGCCTCCAATGTTGCCAGGGCCGCAGGTTGTTTATCGAAAATCTCTTCAGCGAGTATGTGGCTCTCCACCTGCATTTCGCTGAGCAGCACTTTCAGGGTGCTGACAAAATCCGGGATGCCGTGGGTCAGGGCCAGGTCGATCAACTCGACCTGTGGAGGCACCGGCAAACCCGCATCACCGATGACCACCTTGTCGCCATGGCCAAGGGAAGCGATCAGTCGCGACAGCGCGATATTCAACAACGGCGTCTTTTTCATGATTTGAAAGCCTGTACTTCCAGCAGGGTGGGAATGGAGGGCTGCGCCCCCGCGCGGGTGACCGATAACGCGGCGGCGACCTGACCAAAACGAATCGCCTCGACCTCGCTTTTGCCGTCAGCCAAGGCTGCGGCGAAGCCGCCGACAAAAGTGTCTCCGGCCGCCGTGGTGTCCACCGCCTTGACCAACGGCGCCGGGAAGTGCTGGAAACTCGCGCCGTTGGCGAACATCAGACCCTGGGCGCCCAGGGTCACGATCACCTTGCCGGCACCGGCGGCGAGCAATTGCGTCGCGGCCGCTTCGGCGGCTTCCAGAGAGTCCACCGCCAGCCCGCTCAGCACGGCGGCTTCGCTCTCATTGGGAATCAGATAGTCGATACAGGCGTACCAGTCGGCCGGCAAGGGCCGGGAGGCCGGCGCGGGGTTCAGGATGACGGTCTTGCCCAGTTCCCGACCGCGCTTGAGTGCATGCCCGACGGTCGCGTCCGGCACCTCGAGCTGGCAGATAATGACGTCGGCGCTGCGCAGCACCTCATCGAACTGGTCCAGGACATCAGGGGTAAGCACGCCGTTGGCCCCGGCGACGATCACGATCGCATTCTGGCTGTTGTCGTCGACAACGATCAGCGCAACTCCACTGGAGCCGGCCACGACACTGACCGGCTGGCAATCGATGCCTTCGGCCAGCAGCGCCCCGCGCAGTTCCTGGCCGTAGGCATCACTGCCCACGCAACCGACCATGGACACCTTCGCTCCCAGGCGCGCCGCGGCCACAGCCTGATTGGCGCCCTTCCCGCCCGGGATGGTGCAGAACGATTCACCAATCAGCGTTTCACCGCCCCTGGGCAGACGCGGTGCACGGGTCACCAGGTCCATGTTCAGGCTGCCTACTACCACTACTTTTGCTGGCATACGTCTTCACTCATCAATTCGGTTCAGCGGTATTGGGCGAATGTACCTGACAGCGGTGCAGTCGACTCTCGCAAGACAATGCTGGGTGTCACGATGCGCTGATCGGTGGCCAGCCCCGGCGTTGCGATCCGCCGCAACAGCACTTCAGCGGCCATCTCACCGAGCTGCAGGATCGACTGCCCCACCGTGGTCAGCGCCGGATAGACATAACGGCTCATCTGAATGTCATCGAAACCAATGACCGACAGTTCACTGGGCACGCGCACGTTGCGCTCGGCGGCGGCGCGCAGCACACCGATTCCGATCATGTCGTTGGCCGCAAAAATCGCACTGGGCGGCTGTTGTTCGAGTAGCCTGGCCGCCGCCTGATAACCCCCGGTGCTGGTGAAATCGCTTTCGAGCATGCGCTCGACGGGCAGCTCGACCCCGGCTTCTTTTAGGGCGCGGCAGTAACCGGCCAGACGCATCTGCGCCACGCTGGTGTCCGCCGGGCCACCGATAAAGGCGATATCACGGTGGCCAAGCTCCAGCAGGTGCCGGGTGGCGAGGTAGGCGCCGTGTTCATGGTCGATGCGCACCAGGTCCGCGTCGACACCGTCGAGCCCACGGTCGACGATGACCATGGGCGTACGCACGCTGGTCAGCCCCTGGGCGAGACCGGCATCGCCGCCGGCGGAAGCGACGATCAGACCGTCGATGCGTTTTTCCAGCAGCACCCGCAGATAACTGCGCTGCTTGTCCGGGTTGTCGTCGGAGTTGCACAGGATCACGCAATAGCCGTTGCGCTCACAGTAATCCTCGATCCCCCGGGCCAGTTCGGCAAAGTAGGGGTTGAGGCTGTTGGGCACCAGCAAGCCAATGGTTGCAGTGGTCTTGGCCTTGAGCGAGCGGGCCACCGCGCTGGGCACGTAGTCGAGCTGCTCGATGGCGGCCTCGACCTTGCGCCGCACCTCTTCGCTGACCGGTCGCGTCTTGTTCACTACGTGAGAGACGGTCGTGTAGGAAATTCCCGCGAGCGCCGCCACATCCTTGATCGTCGCCATGGTTCAGGCCCGCCGACTGGCGCGCTGACTGCGGTAAGTATCGAGCACCACCGCAACCACAATCACCGCGCCGGTAATGATGCGCTTGGTCGGTTCGGTGGCGCCAATCTGCGCCAGGCCCGCGGCCAGCACGGAGATGATCAGCACGCCAAAGAAGGTGCTGATGACAGAACCGCGCCCGCCCATCAGGCTCGTGCCGCCGATGACCACAGCAGCGATGACCTGCAGCTCGAGCCCCGAACCGGCGTTCGGGTCGGCCGCTTCCAGACGGGAAATCTGGAACAGCGCGGCCAGGCCGGCCAGCAACCCCATCAGGCTGAACACCAGGATCTTGTAAGGTTTTGGATTGATACCCGCCAGTCGCACGGCTTCTTCATTAGTGCCGATACCGATCAGATAACGGCCAAACACGGTGCGGGTCAGCACAGCCTGGGCGATGAAGATCACCAGCAAGGCAATGATGAAGGACGGTGAAATACCGAAGGCGATCGGATTGGATAGCCAAGCGAAGGAATCCCCGATGTAGGCCGTCCGCGAGCCGGTCATCTGGTACGCCAGGCCTCGGGCCATTTCCAGCACGCCGAGGGAAACGATGAACGATGGGATCCGCCACGCCACGGTAATCGAACCGGTAACGGTGCCGGCCAGGGCCGCCACGGCCATGCCCAACAACGCCGCCGGCCCGACGCTCCAGCCCCAGCCCAACACCGCCACGCTCACCGTCGATGCGGCCAGGGCCAGCACCGACCCCACCGATAGATCGATACCGCCGATGATCAGGATGAAGGTCATGCCGACCGCCAGCACCATGAGGTCTGGAATCTGGTTGGCCAGGGTGCTGAAGGTGTCATACGAAAGAAAATGGCTGCTCAGGACCGAGAACAACGCGATCATCGCCAACAAGGCCCCGGCCAGTCCCAGGTAGGTGCCCAGGCCATAGAAGTTGCCACTCGGTTTGCCGACGGCCGATACGGTTTTCATGAGAAGTCCCTAGGCGCTGCTTCGTTGAGCAACGCATCACGTTTCTGATAGCCGGCGAATGCGGCGGCAAGCAAGTCATCCTGGGTCCAGCTGTCGCGCTCGAAGGTGTCAATCAGGCGGCCGGCGGACAGCACACCGATCCGGTCACAGATCAGCATCAATTCCCGCAGGTCGCTGGACACCACAACCAACGCCTTGCCCTGGCGCGTCAGCTCACCGAGCAGCGCATAGACGTCGAATTTGGCGCCGACGTCGATGCCTCGGGTCGGCTCGTCGAACAGCAATACCGAGCAATCGCGCTCCAGCCAGCGGCCGATCACCACCTTCTGTTGATTGCCGCCCGACAGTTCGGACACCAACTGTGTCGGACTGGAGCTGCGGATTCGCATGGCGTCGATCTGTCGCTGCGCCAACGCGAACTCTTCGCTGCCATTGACGAAACCGCCGCTGGAGATTTCCGGCATGTTGCCCAAGGCAATGTTGGCGGCGATGGATTGAGTCAGTAGCAGGCCTTCGCCCTTGCGGTCCTCGGTGATCAGCGCGATGCCGTGGGCCACCGCATCGGACGGCGAGCGAATGCTGACGACATTGGCCGGCGAACCCAGCGCCACCGTGCCGCTGTCGGCCGCATCGGCGCCGAAGATCAACCGCAGCAGCTCGGTGCGCCCTGCCCCGATCAACCCGGAAATACCGAATATCTCGCCGCTGCGCACCTCGAAGGACACATCGCGGACCTTGTCCGAACGGCTCAAGCCGTTGACGGTCAACGCCGGCGCGCCGATCTGGCGCGGGCCCAGGTCGATGTGCTCGCCCAGCTCCCGCCCGACCATCAGCGTTACCAGCTGCTCACTGTTGTAGTTGGCCATCGGCTCGACGCAGACCAGGTTGCCGTCGCGCAGTACCGCAATGCGCTGGGCCACCCGAGCCAGTTCTTCGAGGCGATGGGAAATATAAATGATCGACACGCCCCGCGCCTGCAGACGCGTGATCTGCTCGAAGAGCATCTCCACCTCACGAGCGGTCAGCATCGCAGTCGGCTCGTCGAGAATCAGCACATGGCAATCGCCGATCAGGTTGCGGGCGATTTCGACCATCTGTTGGTGACCGATGCCCAACTCACTGACCAGTGTGTCAGGGTCGATTGCATCGAGCCCCACCTGGGCCATGGCCTCGACCGCCGCTTTGCGCAGTTGCTTGCGACTGATCCAGCCGCCACGACTGGGCAGGTTGTGGAGGAACAGGTTTTCGGCCACGGAAAGTGTCGGCAGCAGGTTGAGCTCCTGCATGACCATGCGCACGCCCAGCTCTTCAGCCTGGGTACGACTACCGGGACGATAATCCTGCCCCTGGAATTGCATCTGCCCGGTGGTCGGCGTCACCAGCCCGCCGATGATCTTGGACAGGGTGCTCTTGCCGGCGCCATTTTCGCCGGTCAGCGCCAGCACTTCGCCGCGCATCAACGTCAGGTCGATGTCGCTCAGTACCGGTTGGGCATAGGTCTTGCCGATGCCGCTGACCGAAAGGACAGCGTTCGGGTCGCGAACGGACATAAAAAACTCTCCAATACGCTCGCCAGCAAGGGCGAGCGTCGTTGTGTCGCCAGGATAACTACTGGGTCACCAGCTCGACCGGAGTTTCGATAACGCCGTTAGTGCCGCTGTCGACGGCTTCGCCCTTGAGGATCTTCAGGGCCGTCTCGATGCCGAAAACAGCCTGTTTGGCGGCGAACTGATCGGCAGTCGCCAAGACGCGACCGTCCTTGAGCATGGGCTTGATGGCGTTGATGTTGTCATAACCGACCACTTTTACCTTGCCCGCCTTGCCCGCAGCGCGGATGGCCGATACCGCGCCGACCGCCATGCTGTCGTTACCGGCCAGCAGTGCCTTGATGTTCGGGTATTCGCTGAGCATCGAGGCGGCAACCTGATTGCCCTTGTTGATTTCCCAGTCGCCCGATTGCAGGGAAACGACCTTGATCTGCGCCGCTTCCATTGCATCCTTGAAGCCGGCGGTACGTGCCTGGGCATTGGTGGTGGTGGACACGCCTTCAATGATACCGACCTCATCACCAGCCTTGAGCTGCTTGGCCAGGTACTCACCCACCAGACGCGCGCCCTTGCGGTTGTCCGGGCCTACGAACGGCACGGTGATGTTTTTGCTTTTGACCACGTCCGGATCGAGCTGGTTATCGATGTTGATCACGGTGATACCGGCGTCGACGGCTTTCTTGATCACCGGCACCATGGCCTTGGAGTCGGCTGGTGCGATGATGAGGGCATCGACCTTGGACACGATCATCTGCTCGACAATGCGGATCTGGTTGGCGGTGTCGGTTTCATCCTTGATCCCATTGGAGATCAGGTCGAAATCGGCGGAGTGTTCCTTCTGATAGGCCTTGGCGCCATCTTCCATGGTCAGGAAGAACTCGTTGGCCAGGGATTTCATGACCAGGGCAACCTTGGGCTTTTCCGGGGTCTGGGCAAATGCCGAAGAGAAAGGCAGCGCAGCGGATGCGGCGGCGAGCATGGCGACGGCGAGAAGGCGTCCAGCGAATGGCAACTTCATGGGTTCACTCCGATTTTATGATTATTTTGAGCAAAATCGTTGCACGGGAAGTCGTTCCACAGGCCGTCGCCAAGCATCAACGAAGGCTGCGCAAACGTTTGCGTGAAGGGAACTATGGTAAAGCTTCCGGGTTTTGTCAACGTGCGGATTTCACCGCAAGGCTGGGGATCAGACGGTCGTGTTGACCAGGGCACCCGAACCGGAGCCCTTGGCCAGCTCTGTGATCAGATGGCCAGTGACTTCCAGCAATGCACCGCTGGTGTCGGCAATTTGGCCTTGTATCGCCATGACCGCAGTGGTTTTGGCTTCGGGTGTCGGATAGACCTGCTTCTGCGCAGCAGACAACTGCTGTTGCTGTTCTCTGAGCTGCTGTTGCAGCTCTTGCATGCGTTTGAGCAACACCTGCACGGCAATGCTCTGGGTGCTCCCGCTCTTTTCGGTCTTGCCTTCGGACGCAGGGCTCATGCTCGTACGAACCTGGCCTGGCGCCTGCGTCTGGCCAAGGGTCTCATCGGCTGCCTCGGCGCTCGCTTGGCTCAAGGCCTTGAGCGTGGCCGGGGACTGGCCGCCGATGGTGACGGCAGCTGCATTTGGAAAGCCGACGGAAAACGACATAACAAAACTCCATGGATAAGATTCCTACGAAGGCCATCGACTGCTTGAGCGGCTTCTTTAGCTTAATTTTTCCTACACCAAAACGGAAAAAGCGTTGTCAGAGGATTTTCTTGAATTTTAAGCAGTTGCGTAAATGCCTACGGTTAAATACTGTACGCACGTACAGCTCAATAAGGATAATCCTGTGGCAACGCCGTCCGCTGCAACTACCCCCTTAGATTCCTATACCCGCCTAGGCCTGCGGGTCTCGAAAATCATCAACTCCCCCACCGCACAAAAAGCCAAGGCGGCCCTGATCTTCCGGCTTCCCGAGGAGCCGGTGGATGAGTGGGAACGCCTGCTGGAAGAAATCGACGAGAACGACAATGTGACCCTCGCCTATCGCGACGATGGCGGTGTGCAGGTGTTCTGGGTTGTGCCGAAGGAAGATTGAGCCTGATGAGTGTTCGTTGTTTTGCTTTACTGCTTGCGATTGTCGCCATGGGCGCGCAGGCCGATGCGCCCCGCACGTTCAGCGAGGCCAAGAAAGTCGCCTGGAAACTCTATGCCCCCCAATCCACCGAGTTCTACTGTGGCTGCAAATACTCAGGCAATCGCGTGAACCTGGCAGCCTGCGGTTATGTGCCGCGCAAAAACGCCAATCGCGCCGCGCGTATCGAGTGGGAGCATATCGTCCCGGCGTGGCAGATCGGGCATCAGCGTCAATGCTGGCAACAAGGCGGGCGGAAGAATTGCACCCGCCACGACCCGGTCTATCAACGGGCCGAGGCCGATCTTCATAACCTGGTGCCCAGCATCGGGGAAGTGAACGGCGACCGCAGCAACTTCAGCTTTGGCTGGCTGCCGGCGCAGACGGGCCAGTACGGCTCATGCCTGACCCAGGTGGATTTCAAGGCCAAGAAAGTCATGCCCCGCCCTTCCATCCGTGGAATGATCGCCCGGACGTATTTCTACATGAGCAAACAATACGGCCTGCGCCTTTCGAAACAGGACCGGCGCCTGTATGAAGCCTGGGACAAGACATACCCGGTACAGAGCTGGGAGCGCCAGCGCAACCAGAGCGTGGCGTGCGTGATGGGGCGTGGCAACGAGTTCGTGGGCCCGGTGAATTTAAAGGCCTGCGGTTGATCTCGCATGGGTAAACAGCGCCAATCAACTGTGGGAGCTTGTTTGCTCACGATAGCGGCAGCGCCGTCAACGTCAACGTTGGCTGAGCCACTGCTATCGCGAGCAGGCTCGCTCCCACAGATGTTGTGGCTTACCTGGCTGTTCTGTTCTGCGGGGTTTATTGAGCGCTTGGGTAATCCACCACCAGCGACTCGATGTTGCGCTTTTTCGCTCGAACCAGGGCGGCGTTCAATTGCTCCTGCTTCGCCTCGGCTTCAGCCTTTGAATTGAAAGGCCCGACCAGAACCCGGTCCTTGCCATTGTCTTTCACCACACTCGATACAAAACTGTGCTCGATGAGCCAGGCGGTCAGGTCGCTGACCGCTTGCGGGATTTCGCCCCGGACCTCGACGCCCCATTGCGGCGCAGCGGCGGCGCTCGGTGCAGTGGTTGCCGCCACCTTTGGCTTCGGTGTGTCGACGTCACGCCCTTCACCGCATCCTGCCAGCGCCAATACCGCGATTACCCAAGCCAATTTGCGCACAACGTTTTACCCCGGAAGACATGGAGCGGGGATTTTAACACTCAAGCCCGTCAATAACGCCGTAAACAGCGCTCAAAACACGAGAAACCTGCACGGCGTCTCTGTATAGTCGCACCCTGGGAATTAATGCTGCGTCTGCGCGTCAGAAAGAGGCACCCACATTGTGACACTTGGCACTAATCTATAAGCAGTACCGACATCTGCACTGCCTGAATCAGGTGCCCTATAAAGCAATCAAGGAGAACACCATGCTGATACTCACCCGCAAAGTCGGTGAAAGCATAAACATTGGTGACGACATCACGATCACCATTCTGGGCGTTAGCGGCCAACAAGTCCGTATCGGCATCAACGCTCCGAAAAACGTTGCGGTGCATCGCGAAGAGATTTATCAGCGCATTCAGGCGGGCCTTACCGCCCCTGACAAGCCGCAAACGCCCTGAGCCCTGTAGCAGTCCGTAGCCAGCCCTTCTGCATCGTCGCAAGGCTGGCTAAAGATTCATGCCGACTGTCCCTCATCATCCCCGCTCCATCTCGCCTTTGATTTTTTCGTTCATCCCGTCAAACCGATACTAATGACATGGCTCATAGCATGGCTGTCAGACGTTTCGTTTTAATGGCGATGAAGCAGGTATTCGTGACGGCTCAACCCAGCCCCACGCCGCGAGCCATTCCTGTGGCAGCGACCACCATCAGCACCAGTAACAAAGCTTCAATGTGACTGATCCGCGCAAACCGGCCGGCTTTCGAAGGATCGATCGCACGCCCTTTGCCCAGTGCCATCCGCCATTTGATCAGCGCGATCATCGGCGCGATTTCAAGCAACAGGATCAGCACGAACAACGTCATCTTCAGGTGAAACAGCGGTTGGTGCAGGTAATAGTCCGTGCCTTTTTCAAACCCACCAAAAGCACGCATCCCGCCGGTCACTAGCAGGACCACCGCCGATAGCCCCCATAGGTTGTCCGCCATCAAGACATTTCGAACCGCGTCCGTACCGCCCGCCAGACGTCGCAACGCCGTGCCACGGGTAAGTACCGCCCAGAACCCCAGGGCGAAAGCCAGAAGATGAATTGCCGCAAGAGACCAATGAGCCAACATGGAAGATTCCTGTCAGAGGATGTCGAATCGACCTGACAGTACTAGCTCATAACAGGATGATTGCCAGGATAGGCATACAAAAAACTGTGGGAGCGAGCCTGCTCGCGATAGCGGTGTATCAGTCGACAACAATGTTGTCTGACACTCCGTCATCGCGAGCAGGCTCGCTCCCACAGGGGTATTGCGTAAGGACTCAGTCAGCCAAACGCCAGGTCGTCCCGCCCTTGCCGTCTTCCAGCACCACGCCCATGGCGGTGAGCTGGTCGCGGATGCGGTCGGATTCTGCCCAGTCCTTGTTGGCCCGCGCAGTCAGGCGCGCCTGGATCAACGCTTCGACCTCGGCGGCGTCCACGCGACCTTCGGCACCGGCCTGAAGGAAATCATCCGCCTCGAGCTGCAACACACCCAGGACGCCGGCCAGTTCTTTCAGACGCGCCGCCAGACCCGCCGCCGCGTTGAGATCACTCTCCCGCAGACGATTGATCTCGCGCACCATCTCGAACAGCACCGCGCAGGCTTCCGGCGTGCCGAAGTCGTCGTTCATCACTTCAGTGAAGCGCGCGACGAAGGCTTCGCCACCGGCGGCCGGGACCTTCGGCAGGCCCTTCAACGCATGGTAGAACCGCTCCAGGGCGCCCTTGGCGTCCTTGAGGTTGTCTTCCGAATAGTTGATGGCGCTGCGATAGTGACTGGACACCAGCAGGTAACGCACGACTTCCGGGTGGTACTTGTCGAGCACGTCGCGGATGGTGAAGAAGTTGTTCAAGGACTTGGACATCTTCTCGCCGTTGATCCGGATCATGCCGCAATGCATCCACGCATTGGCGTAGGTCTTGCCGGTGGCCGCTTCGCTCTGGGCGATTTCGTTTTCGTGGTGCGGGAATTCCAGGTCGCTGCCGCCGCCATGAATGTCGAAGGTCTCGCCCAGGCAGCAGGTCGACATCACCGAGCATTCGATGTGCCAGCCCGGACGCCCGGCGCCCCACGGCGACTCCCAGCTCGGCTCACCCGGCTTGGCGGCTTTCCACAGCACGAAGTCCAGCGGGTCCTGTTTCGACTCGTCGACTTCGATGCGCGCGCCGATGCGCAGGTCTTCGATTTTCTTGCGCGACAGCTTGCCGTAGCCCATGAACTTGGCGACGCGGTAATACACGTCGCCATTGCCCGGTGCGTAGGCATAACCCTTGTCGATCAAGGTCTGGATCATCGCCAGCATGCCTGGGATGTGGTCCGTGGCACGGGGTTCCAGGTCGGGCTTGAGGATATTGAGGCGCGCCTCATCCTCGTGCATGGCCTTGATCATGCGCTCGGTCAGCGCATCGTAAGGCTCGCCGTTTTCCCGGGCACGGTTGATGATCTTGTCTTCGATGTCGGTGATGTTGCGCACGTAGGTCAGGTCATAACCGCTGAAACGCAACCAGCGGGTTACCAGGTCGAACGCAACCATGCTGCGACCATGGCCGATGTGGCAGTAGTCGTACACGGTCATCCCGCAGACGTACATGCGGACCTTGTTACCGTCCAGCGGCTTGAAGACTTCTTTGCTCTTGGTGAGCGTGTTGTAGATCGTAAGCACAGGGTTTCCCTTAAGACTTGATCACTGACCCCAGGAATCGCGCAAGGTCACGGTACGGTTGAACACCGGAGCACCGGGTTTCGAGTCCTTGATATCCGCGCAGAAGTAACCTTCGCGCTCGAACTGGAAACGGTCTTCCGGCTGTGCGTTGCCCAACGAAGGCTCGGCACGACAACCAGTGAGTACTTGCAGGGAGTCAGGGTTGATGTTGTCCAGGAAGCTGGCACTGTCCTCGGCCTTTTCAGGGTTCGGCGAACGGAACAGGCGATCGTACAAGCGCACTTCGCACTCGACGCTGGCAGCGGCCGGCACCCAGTGGATCACGCCCTTGACCTTGCGACCTTCCGGGTTCTTGCCCAGGGTTTCGGGATCGTACGAGCAATGCAGTTCGACGATGTTGCCGTCGGCGTCCTTGATCGCTTCGTCGGCGCGGATCACGTAGCTGCCGCGCAGGCGCACTTCACCGGCAGGCTCCAGGCGCTTGTAGCCTTTTGGCGGCTCTTCCATGAAGTCTTCACGGTCGATGTAGATTTCCCGCGCGAACGGCAGGACGCGCACGCCCATGTCTTCTTTCGGGTGGCAAGGCAGCTCGAGGTTCTCGACTTTGTCTTGCGGGTAGTTGGTGATCACCACTTTCAACGGACGCAGCACGCACATGGCGCGTGGGGCGCTGTGGTCCAGGTCGTCGCGGATACTGAATTCCAGCATGCCGAAGTCCACCACGCCGTCGGAACGGTTGGTGCCGACCATCTCGCAGAAGTTGCGGATCGATTTTGGCGTGTAGCCACGACGACGGAAGCCCGACAGCGTCGACATGCGCGGGTCATCCCAGCCGTTGACGTGCTTTTCGTCCACCAGTTGCTTGAGCTTGCGCTTGCTGGTGATGGTGTAGTTCAGGTTCAGGCGGCTGAATTCGTACTGGCGCGGCTGAGCCGGCACCGGCAGGTGCTCCAGGAACCACTCGTACAAAGGACGATGGCTTTCGAACTCCAGGGTGCAGATCGAGTGGGTGATGCCTTCGATGGCGTCCGACTGACCGTGGGTGAAGTCATAGTTGGGGTAGATGCACCATTTGTCGCCGGTCTGGTGGTGATGGGCGTGACGGATGCGGTACATGATCGGGTCGCGCAGGTTCATGTTCGGCGAGGCCATGTCGATCTTCGCGCGCAGCACCCGTGCGCCGTCCGGGAACTCGCCGCCGCGCATGCGGGCGAACAGGTCCAGGTTCTCCTCGACGCTGCGATCACGGAACGGGCTGTTCTTGCCCGGCTCGGTCAGGCTGCCACGGTATTCCTTGGCCTGCTCGGGGGTCAGGTCGCACACGTAGGCCTTGCCGGCCTTGATCAGCTCCACCGCCCAGTCGTGCAACTGGTCGAAATACTGCGAGGCATAGCGCACCTCACCGGCCCATTCAAAACCCAGCCATTTAACGTCGCTTTCGATCGCGTCGATGTACTCCTGGTCTTCCTTGGCCGGGTTGGTGTCGTCGAAACGCAAGTGCGTGACGCCGCCAAACTCCTGGGCCAGGCCGAAGTTCACGCAAATCGACTTGGCGTGACCGATGTGCAGGTAGCCGTTGGGCTCCGGCGGAAAACGGGTGACGATCTGCGTGTGCTTACCCGAATCCAGGTCCGCCTGGATGATCGGGCGCAGGAAATTGACCGGCACGGCCGGGCCGGTCTTGGAATTCGAGGTAGGGTCGACAGTGGGCTTGCTCATAGGATCCTTGAACGTACAAGTGCGCGGCCGGGTGCGGCCTGATAAATCAAAGCCCGTATCATAGCCGATGCTGTCAAGCACCTGACAGGCCAGGTCGGTAAACGATTGAATTTAATCGACGACCCGATGAAAAACAGCCTCGAAAAACCCGCTCGGCGCGCTAAACTGCCCAGCCTGGCCGATTAAAGCCAGACCGGTTGCGGGCAGCAAAGCCCCGAAACCCACGAATTCCTTGAAAGAGTAGCGATCATGACTCAAGTCAAACTGACCACCAACCACGGCGACATCGTCCTGGAACTGAACGCCGAGAAGGCACCGATCACCGTTGCCAACTTCGTTGAATACGTCAAGGCCGGCCACTACGAAAACACCGTTTTCCACCGTGTAATCGGCAACTTCATGATCCAGGGCGGCGGTTTCGAGCCAGGCATGAAAGAAAAGAAAGACAAGCGCCCAAGCATCCAGAACGAAGCCGACAACGGTCTGGCGAACGAGAAGTACAGCGTCGCCATGGCCCGCACCATGGAACCGCATTCGGCTTCCGCGCAGTTCTTCATCAACGTGGCCGACAACAGCTTCCTGAACCACAGCAGCAAGACCACCCAGGGCTGGGGTTACGCGGTGTTCGGCAAAGTGGTTGAAGGCACCGACGTGGTCGACAAGATCAAAGGCGTTTCCACCACTTCCAAGGCCGGCCACCAGGACGTGCCAGCAGAAGACGTGATCATCGAGAAAGCCGAGATCATTGAGTGATACTGCTGATTTCAGATTTGCATCTGGAAGAGGAGCGCCCGGACATTACCCGGGCGTTTCTGGATTTGATCGCCACACGCGCCCGCTCGGCGCAAGCGTTGTACATCCTGGGCGACTTTTTTGAAGCCTGGATCGGCGACGATGCCATGACGCCGTTCCAGCGTTCCATCTGCCAGGCCCTGCGCGAATTGAGCGACAGCGGCACGGCCATTTTCCTGATGCACGGCAATCGTGACTTCATGCTCGGGCAAGCCTTCTGCAAAGCGGCCGGCTGCACCCTGCTCAAGGACCCCAGTGTCGTGCAGTTCAACGGCGAGCCGGTGCTGCTGATGCACGGCGACAGCCTCTGCACCCGCGACGAAGGCTACATGAAGTTGCGGCGCTGGCTGCGCAACCCGGTCACGCTGTTCATCCTGCGTCACCTGCCATTGGCCAGTCGCCAGAAACTGGCGCGCAAACTGCGCAGCGAAAGCCGCACGCAGACGCGAATGAAAGCCAATGACATCGTCGACGTCACGCCCGAAGAGATCCCGCGGATCATGCAGGAATACGGCGTGAAGACCCTGATCCACGGCCACACCCACCGCCCCGCTATCCATAAGCTGCAACTGGGCGAACACGCCGCCCGGCGCATTGTGCTGGGGGATTGGGACAAGCAAGGCTGGGCGTTGCAGGTGGATGAACAGGGATTTGCCTTGGCGCCGTTTGGTTTTGGCAATGCGCAGTTGGCGTTGCCAAGCAACTGAAGAACGCAGATATCCCTTGTGGGAGCAAAGCTTGCTCGCGATGCAGGCGACACGGTTCCACTGCAAGACCGTGTCATCGTTCATCGCGAGCAAGCTTTGCTCCCACAGGCTCGCTCCCACATTGGATTGCATTTCACTTCTGAATCAATGCCCCGCCGACGCAGGCCCCGCCTTCGCCGCAAACGGCGGTTTCGCCAGCCACACCAGCACGATCAAGCCCATGAACGCCCAACCCAGCAGCGTGAAGTAATCCACGGTGGAGAGCATGTACGCCTGGCTGTTGAGGATCTGGTCGAGCTGGGCATAAGCCGGTGTGCTCGCGCCACCGAGATGGTTAAGCGCCTCGCGGGTGGCCGGCTCATAGGTGCTGATGCTTTCACTCAGGTAGGCATGGTGCTGGTCGGCCCGGCGTATCCAGATCCAGGTGGTCAGCGATGCGGCAAAGCTGCCGCCCAGGGTGCGCAGGAACGTCGCCAGTCCCGCGCCATCAGCGATCTGTTGTGGCGGCAGGTCCGACATCAGGATGCTCAAGGTCGGCATGAAGAACAGCGCCACGCCGATCCCCATGAACAACTGCACTAGGGCAATGTGCTGGAAATCCACTTCGTTGGTGAACCCGGCGCGCATGAAGCAGCTCAGGCCGATGGCTAGAAACGCCAGCCCGGCCAGCAGGCGCAGGTCGAACTTGTGGGCGTATTTGCCGACGAAGGGCGACATCAATACCGGCAGGATGCCAATGGGCGCCACCGCCAGCCCGGCCCAGGTGGCGGTGTAGCCCATCTGGGTCTGCAACCACTGCGGCAGGATCAGGTTGATGCCGAAGAACCCGGCGTAGCCCCCCACCAGCACAATAGTGCCGATGCGAAAGTTGCGGTAGGCGAACAGCCGAAGATTGACCACCGGATGGCGGTCGGTCATTTCCCAGATCACAAACACGGCCAGGGCAATGACCGAGATCAGCGCACCGATAATGATGAAGTTCGACTCGAACCAATCCAGGTCGTTGCCTTTGTCGAGGATCACCTGCAGCGCACCGACACCGATGATCAGCGTGATCAACCCCACGTAATCCATTGGCTGGTGGCTGGTGAGCACCGGCCGCGCCTTCAGTTGCTGGCGCACCACCATCACGGCAAAGATCCCAATGGGCACGTTGATGAAGAAGATCCACGGCCAGCTGTAGCTGTCGGTGATCCAGCCGCCGAGGATCGGCCCGGCGATCGGCGCCACCACCGTGACCATCGCCAGCAACGCCAGGGCCATGCCGCGCCTGGCCGGCGGATACACGGCAATCAGCAAGGTCTGGGTCATGGGGTACAACGGCCCGGCCACCAGCCCCTGAAGGACACGAAAGCCAATCAGCTCCGGCATCGAAGTGGAGATACCGCACAGAAACGAGGCGAGCACGAACAGCAGGGTTGCCCACAAAAACAGCTTCACCTCGCCAAACCGACGGCTGAGCCAGCCGGTCAGCGGCAAGGCGATGGCGTTGCTCACCGCGAACGAGGTGATGACCCAAGTGCCCTGCTCCGAACTGACACCCAGGTTGCCGGAAATGGTCGGCAAAGCGACGTTGGCAATGGTGGTGTCGAGCACTTGCATGAACGTCGCCAACGACAGCCCGATGGTGCTGAGCAACAGGCTGGGCGGCGTGAAGGACGCGTTATTGCTCATTGCGAAATCCTATGAAGCGAAACGGACATGACAAAGTCGCGCAAAAGTCCCGGTTGAAATGGGGGACAAAACTGTGGGAGCGAGCCTGCTCGCGATGACGGTTTGTCAGTCGCCATCAACCCTGGCTGATCCACCGCTATCGCGAGCAGGCTCGCTCCCACAGGTTCAGGTCATTACCCAAGTCGCCGGGCATGGCTACCTCAGCGCTGCGCGGTCTTGCTGGCAGCGGCACTGTTTTCGTGGATCAACCGGCTGATCATCGCGTCGGCGTCGACCAGTTGCCGGTCATAGACCTGGGTGCTGAAAGAGGCTTGTTTCGGTGGTTGCTGGGCCAGCACCGGACCACTCTGGTCGCGCAGGTTGACGTCGACCTGGGTCGACAGGCCGACCCGCAGCGGATGCTTGGCCAATTCCTGGGCGTTGATATGAATACGCACCGGCACCCGCTGCACGATCTTGATCCAGTTGCCGGTGGCGTTCTGCGCTGGCAACAAGGCGAACGCGCTGCCGGTGCCGGCACCGAGACTGTCGACGGTGCCGCTGTACTTCACGTCGCTGCCATAGAGGTCGGTTTCGATGTCCACCGGCTGGCCGATGCGCATGTCCCGCAGCTGGGTTTCCTTGAAGTTGGCGTCAATCCATAACTGATCCAGCGGAATCACCGCCATCAGCGCCGTGCCCGGCTGCACCCGCTGGCCCAACTGCACCGTGCGCTTGGCGACGTATCCGGTGACCGGCGCGATCAAGGTGCTGCGGGCGTTGGTCAGGTAGGCCTGACGCAATTGCGCGGCGGCCGATTGCACGTCTGGATGGGACGCCACCACGGTGTCATCCACCAAGGCACTAGAGGTCTTGAGTTGCTGTCTGGCGTTGGCCAACGCATTCTGCGCCGAGGTCAAATCGTCACGGGCGTGGGACAGTTCCTCCCGGGAAATCGCCCCGCCGGCCGCCAGGTTCTTGCGTCGGTTGTAGTTCTCCTGGGCCTTCTGTACTTCGGCCTCCTGGGCTTTGACCTGGGCGCGCATGCCATCGACGTTGCTGTACAAGCCACGCACCTGGCGCACGGTACGGGCCAGGTTGGCCTGGGCACTTTGCAGCCCGACCTCGGCGTCGTTCGGGTCGAACTGCACCAGCACCTGGCCTTCGCGCACCAGGTCACCGTCGTCGGCACCGATGCTCACCACGGTGCCGGTGACCTGCGGCGTGATTTCCACCACATTGCCGTTCACATAGGCATCGTCGGTGCTCTCACTCCAGCGGCCATACAGTTCGTGCCAGGCCCAGACGCCCAGGCCACCCAGGACGACAATCAGTGCCAGCCCCAGCAGCATCAGCTTGCGCTTGCGCGGGTTGCTGCTGTCCTGGGCAGTTTCAGAGGGTTGGGTAGTTTCGGCAGTAGCCATGACAAGTACCTCGAATCAGTTGTGCGACGTGGTGGAGGCCGGCGCGGCCGAAGCCAGGGTGTCGGCCTCGAAGCCACCGCCCAGGGCCTGCATCAGTTGGATCGACAGGTCGATCTGCTCGGCATTCAGGTTCGCCAGTTGGCGCTGGGCCTGGAGCAATTGCTGCTCGATGCTCAGCACATCCAGGTAATTTCCGATGCCGGAGCCATAGCGCTGGACCACGGTGTCGTAAGAGTTCTGCGCGATATCGGTAGCGTGTTGCTGCGCGGCGATCTGCCGAGCGATGTCGCGCAACTGGTTGATGGTGTCGCTGACATCTCCAAGGGCCTTGACCAGACTCTTGTTGTACTGCGCCACCGCCATGTCGTAATCAGCATCCCGGGCATCCAGGTCCGCCCGCAGTCGCCCACCGTCGAAGATCGGCAGCGACACCGTCGGCGCTACGTTGAAAAAGCGGCTGGCCGAACCGAACATCGCGTCCCCCAACAACGACTGCACCCCCGCCGCCGCGCTGAGATTGAGGTTGGGGTAGAACTGAGTCTTGCCGGCTTCAATGTCCTTGCCCGCCGCCTCGACTCGCCAACGACCGGCGACCAGATCCGGACGACGGCCCAGCAATTCGGCTGGCAGGTTCGACGGCAGGGCAACGGCGCTGGCTTGCAGCACGTGAGGGCGAGCAATTTCATTGCCGCGGTCCGGCCCCTTGCCCAACAGCACCGCCAAGGCGATTTTTGCGCTTTGCAGGCGTTTTTCTGCGTCGATCCGGCTCGCATCGGCGCTGGCTTCCAGGCTTTCGGTCTGCTGGAACTGATATTCGCTGTCGATCCCGGCGCTGAGGCGGCGCTTGCCCAGATCGAGCATTTGCCGGGTGCGCTTGAGGTCCTCGGAGGCCAGGTCATAAATGATATGGGCCTGCCCCAGATCGCTGTAGGCCCTCGCCACGTCAGCGGCGAGCGTCAGGCGAGCGGCCTGCCGGTCGATCTCGGCGGCGCGGGCCTCGCCCAGGGCCGCTTCCCAGGCCGCACGCTGGCCGCCCCAGAGGTCGAAGTTGTAATTGAAATCCACGCCCAGCGAACGCAGGGTGCTGTACGCCCCGCCCTGCCCTTGCGGGTCCTGGTCACGGGCCAGCCGCGAACGGCTGACACTGGCGCTGGCGTCCAGGGTCGGCATGCGCGCCGCATTGGCGGCGTAGGCAGCGGCACTGGCCTGATGCACCCGAGCGCTGGCGATCTGCATGTCCGGGCTGTCGCGCAACGCTTCGTGGATCAGACCGTCGAGTTGTGGATCGCCGAGGCTTTTCCACCAATCGCTTTTCGGCCAGGAAGCGGGTGACAGCGTGACGCCGTTGAGAGATTGCCCGGCCTTGAGGTTTTGAGCCTCAAGGCGGACGCCTTCGGTGTTCAGGCCGCTGTAACTGGCACAACCGGCCAGGCTCATGGCCAGCAACACCAGGCTGATGCGGGTACGCAAGGTTTTACGACTCATTTGTCCCCCAACCGCAACACGGTGATGGGATCACCGGCGGCGAGCAGAATTTTCTTGAGGATTTGTTCGAGGATTTGCAACTCCTCGCGGCTGATGGCGCCCGCCAACTGGTTCATGGCATCGGCGCCGATAACAGGCAGGCGATCGGCCAGGGCCTGGCCGGCTTCGGTCAGCACCAGTCGCACCTGCCGACGGTCATCCGCCGAGCGCTGGCGGATCAGAAAACCTTTCTGCTCCAGACGATCGACCATTCGCGTCATCGAGCCGCTGTCCAGGGACAGGTACCGACACAGCTCGACCGGCGTATCGATGCCGTGCTGGGCCATGATGATCAACACCTTGAACTGCGCGGCAGTGATGCCGACGGGTTCCATGTGGGTGTCGATGATTCGGTCTTTGAGCAGCGCGGCACGACCGAGCAGCATGCCGAGGTGGCAATTGTGGAAATCGTCCGGGGTGAAATGTTTCATCTGACCACCTTTTACTGCCTAGGCAGTGAATGTATGTCGAGATGTTACTGCCTAGGCAGCAAATGTCAAACAAATAGTTAGCTTGCTATGCACAACCCGACAAACGCAGATAAAAAATGTGGGAGCGAGCCTGCTCGCGATAGCGTCGTGACAGTCAACATTGAGTCGGCTGATACATCGCTATCGCGAGCAGGCTCGCTCCCACAGGAGGTGGCGCGAAGGCTTAGAAATCGCGCTTGTAGAAGATATCCAGGGAGCTGGCGACGCCGCTGGCGGCTTCCAGGTACACCCGCTTGCTGAGTTTGTAGCGCAGGGCGATGGTGTTGGCCGGTTCGAACACGCCGACGCCGTAACGCAGGCTGAGTTTTTCCGTCAGATTGCCGCTGGCCACGACGCTGGTGGCATCGCCGCTGCCCTGGGTGTCGAGCTGGAAATCCTCGATGCCCAGATTGTTGGCGAGGCTGGTGGTCACCCCCGCACTGCCCATCAGCCCCAGGCCCAGTGCCGCCTGGGCGAGCATGTTGTTGTCCTCACCCGTGGTGCTCAGCGGCCGGCCGAGTACCAGATAAGACAACGCCTGCTCCTGGCTCATGGCCGGTTCAGAGAAGATTTGCGTGGTCGGCTGTTCGGCGCTGCCGCTCAAACGAATGCCGGCGATCACGTCGTCGGTCTGGCGAATCGCTTCGATATCCAGGTAAGGCTGGTCGATCGGCCCGGCGAACAACAGCCGCGCCCGACGCACCGTCAGCCGTTGCCCATAGGCCCGGTAGCGACCGTCGTTGAGCCAGAGTTCACCGCGAGTGTCCATGTTGTCGCCGATGTGCACCTGGCCTTGTACGTTGGCCGTCAGGCCGAAGCCCGAAAACGCGAGCTTTTCCTGGCCCACGATCACATCGATGTCCATCGCCATGGCCATCGGTGTCTTGCCCTCCTCGGTCTGGTGGCCAACGATCACCGTATCATCCGACACCTTGACGGTAGACGGCGGCAGTTCGCGCACGGTGATTTCGCCTTTGGGCACCAGGACCTTGCCGGCGATGGAAAGCCGCTCGCCCTGCAACGTGATGGTCAGGTCCGGCGCCACCTCCAGCACCGCGTAAGGCTCGACGGTGACCGGCAATTGCGAACCCTTGAGCGCCAGGTCCATGCTCAGGGCTTCGCCCCAGCCGATGTCCCCGGTCAGGCTGCCTCGGCCGCCCTTGCCACTTTTCCAGTCACCGTTGAGGCGCACCGTTTCACCGGCAATCGTTGCGCGCATCTGCAAGTCTTCGAGGCTGACCGGCAGTTCCGGGCCGGACACTTCGCCATCGCTGATCAACAGGTTGCCGTTGACCTGGGGCGCCAACAAACCACCCGACAGCGTGCCGCTGCCATTCAGGTGACCGGTGAGGGTTTCCACCATTGGCAGGAATGGCCGCGCCACGGACAAGTCCAGGCCGCTCAGGCGGAACGAGCCGCTCAGCGGTTTGCTGGCCGGCAACGGATTGATCTGCGCCTGGAGCATCAGTTCGCCCAGCTTGGCCCCAACGAAATTCAGGCTGGTGTCGATCCGTTTGGGCGTCAGGCGACTGTCGAGGGTCAAGGTCTGGTAGGGGAAGTCCAGCCATTGCTCAGCGTCGCGGTCCTTGTCCCGGATCCGCAAAGTGCCGCCGCTGGCGTCCACCAGAATGCGCCCGTTCGGGCCGCTGACCGGCAGGTCCAGTTGCAGGTCGGCGTTGAGTCGGCCCTGCCAGGCAAAATCCTTGGGCATCCACTGGGCCAGGCTTTCGATGGGGAATTGCTTGAGGTGATAGCGCAGCTTCGGCTCCGGCATCAGGCGCTGATCCTCACCACACAGGCTGGCCTCGCCGGAACGCCAACAGTGGGCCCCCAGGTTGAGCGTGCCATTGGCCAGGCGCTCCAGCTTGGCCGGGGCTTGCAGACGCCAAGCCTGGCCGCCGGCCTGCACATTGCCAGTGCTGAGACGCCCGCGCCAGTTGCCTTGGTCGAGCACGCCATCGAGCGCCAGGGCCGTTTCCAGCTGTGGCCCTTGCAGGTCGAGGGTCAGTTTTTGCTGCCTGATGTCGCCCTGCCCGCTCACCGTCAGGACACCGAGCGACGTATCGCCCGCCCGAATGCCGCTGGCCTTGAGGTCAACCTTGCCGCGCTGCGCGCTGTCGAGGGTCGCATCCAGGTTCAGGCTTTGTAGGCGGTTGTCCTGCAACGCCAGTTGCGTGCCTTGCAGGTCGAGCTTGCCTTGGGGGGCCTTGAGTGTCCCGGCCACGTTGAGGCGACCGACCAACTGGCCGCGCAATTGCGGCCAGAGTTGGGCCAGGCGCGAGAGTTTGATATCGATCTGACCGCTGAGTTTTTCTTGCAGGCTGCCCGTGCCGTTGATGCGGTTGTCACCCAGGCGAATGTCCAGCGCGCTGAGGTTCCACTGCTCACCAACACCGTTGGCCTTGGCTTGGAACAGCGCCGGTTGGCCGCGCAACTTGCCCTTGAGGTCCAGGTCCGCATCAAGCTCCAGGCGGTCATTTTTCATCGAACCCTTGCTGCGCAACGGCCCGGCCAGGGTGCCGGGCAGCTCCCCCAGCCAGTACGCCGGGTTGATGGCCGACAGCTCCAGCGCTGTGTCCCAGGCGATGCCCTCGGCAAATTCAAGGTTCAGATGGCCTTCGGCCTTGCCCTGCCCGGCGGCGAGTTTGAGTTCCGGCAAATGGATCGTCGTCAGGTCGCCGCTGAATGGGCTGTCCAGGCTGAACGCTCCGGCGGGGCCGTCCAGCGCGGCCTGGAAATTGCCCAGGTATTTGCCATCGGTATACGACACTTCACCGTTGAAACTGCGCAGCGTCACTTGTGGCTCGTCGATCAGCGGATAGAGGCGATGCCAAGGGAAGTCCAGCCAGGCGATTTTCGCCTCGGCGCTCAGACCTTCGCGCCAGTCCAACTGGCCGGTGAGCTTGAGGTATTGCTGATCACTGGCGTTAAGGTCCAGGCCGGCGATCTGCGCACCGTTGGCGTCCACCTTGCCTTGCAGCAGCAAGGCCACCGGGCCTTTTTCGGCGGGCAACGTTGCCTTGCCAAGCAACTGGTAGCCGCTGTTCAGATCGCCTTCGCCCGTCAGCTCCAATTGATTGAGCATCAGGGTATCCGGCAGATCGGCGGCGGCCCTGAAGCCGTCAGCGGTGATGCGTACCTTGGCCGGCAGGTTGTCCGCCAGCGGTTGCAGCTCACCGACCAATCGGCCTTGCAGATAGCCGCTGCTGTCGGCGTTGAGATTGAGGGTTTTGAGCAGGTTGCCATCGATGTTCAGGTCCAGCGTCCAAGGCGTGGAGCCTGGCGCCGGCAAGGTCAACCGGCCCTGGGCCTTCAGCGGCCAGTCGCCGCCGGGTTGCAGCAAACCGGACAGCTTCAGGCTCAGCTCGTCGCGCTGCAGCTGCACCGAGTCGATCTGCAGACCTTGGGCGGTCCAATGCGCGGCCAGTTGCAAGCCCTTGAGCTGTTCGCTGCCATTGAACAACAGGCTGCCGACCTGCACGTCGCCCAGTTCCAGGGCAAGCGGCAAGTTCAGGTCCGGCAAGGTGATCGGACCGCTGCTCGGCTCGTCAGTGGACGGAGGAAATTGCAGGCTGACCTTGTCGGCCTTGAGCTGATCGATGCACAGGGTCATGCGCGCCAGGCATAGCGGCGACCAGGCGAAGATCACCTGATCGAGTTCCACTCGGCTGCTGTCCTGCTGCCACAACAGGTGGTCGGCACTCCACTGGCCGCCCAACCGTCCCTGAAAATTATCCGTGCTCAAACCCGGCACAACGCCAAGCGCCCAACGACTGCCCCATTGCGTGCCGAGCACGATGCTCAGGGTCAGCACGACCACCAGCAGCAACGTGCCGAGCGCCAGCAGCGCTATTTTCAAACCACGATTCACAACTCGGGCCCCATGGAAAAGTGCAAGCGAATGCCGCCGTCGTCGTCCAGCGCATGGGCGAGGTCGAGGCGGATCGGCCCCACCGGCGACACCCAGCGCACACCGACGCCGACACCCGTCTTGAGGCTCGGCAGCTCAAGGCTGTTAAAGGAATTGCCTTGGTCGACGAAGGTCGCCACCCGCCATTTTTGCGCAATCGAATACTGATACTCGAGGCTGCCGGCGACCATGTAGCGACCACCGATGCGATCCCCTTCGGAGTTTTCCGGTGACAGGCTTTGATAATCGTAACCGCGCACACTCTGGTCGCCACCGGCGAAGAAGCGCAGGGATGGCGGGATGGATTTGTAGCCATTGGTGGCACTGCCACCGACCTGAGCCCGGGCCAGCAGACGATGCTTGTCGAACACGGTGGTCAGGCCCTTGACCATGGCCGTGCCATATAAAAGGTTGTTGTCCGAGCCAAGCCCTTCCTTGGCGACCTTGGTGTCGAATTGAATGCGATAGCCGTTGCGCGGATCGATGCGGTTGTCACTGCGCAGGTAGGAATAGCTCACGCCCGGCATCAGCAAGGTGCTCAGGCCCGAATCGTCGCCGAGCCGATATTCCTCGCGCTGCCACTTGAGCGACACCACCCGCTGCCAGCCACTGGGCAACTTGCTGTGCCATTCGGGGCCCACGGTCAGCAGCTTGCTGAGGCTATCGGTGCCGGACAGCTCTTCATATTGATAGCCACCGGCGTAGCGCATCTTGTCGGTCAACGGCGGGTCCAGGGGTACGTCGTACCACAGGCCAACGTTCTGCCGGGGCGCCGACACTTCGGCTTCCCAGCCATAACTGTGGCCCTGGGGATTGACCCAGTGGCGCGTCCAATTGGCCTTGGCCCGCGGGCCGACGTCGGTGGAGAACCCCAGGCCCAGGCCCATGGTGCGCGGCTTGCGGGTCTCGAGCTTGACCGCCACCGGGATCACGTTATCCGTGGCGGCGGTAGGTGCCGCGTCCACCCGCACGCCTTCGAAATATCCGCTCGATTGCAGGGCCTGGTTGAGTTCTGCGATGAGTTCCGAGTCGTACGCCTCGCCCGCCTTGAACGGCACCATGCGCTGCAACAACTCTTCATCAAAGGGCGTGTCACCCTCGAAACTCACCGGGCCCAGGGCGTAGCGCGGGCCGCTGTCGTAGACCAGCTCGATGTCGGCCACGCCGGCCTGGGGGTCCACCAACAGCTTCTGGCTGACAAATCGCCCGCTGAAAAACCCATAGCGCGAGGCCTGGTTCTGGATGATCCGTTTGGCGTCTTCATAGCGCCCATGATTAAGCACCGCGCCAGGTTTGAGCGCGGCGTTGTCCGGTACACGAAAAGCCTTGAGGGAAGCGGCCGGGCCATCGATGCGCACGGTGACATTGCGCAGGTGCACGGGCTCGCCAGGGTCGATGGTCAGGATCAGGCGCGGGGTCTTGCCGCCCTCGACCTCGCTGTCGATCTGCGGCTGGTAGTAACCCAGCGCCTGGGCGGCTTTGCGCGCCTGTTCCTCGGCACCACGACTGAAGCGCAACAAAGCCTCTTCGTCACGATCGCCCACGCCGCCGATATAGCCTTCTACGTTAGCCTTGAGCTGGTCGTTGGACGGCTTGACCCGTACAGCCAATTCACTTTGTGCCAGTGCCGCGCAGCTGAGGGACAGCAAGAGCGCACCACTGGTCATTCGTCCTGGGAAATTCATGGCGCGGATGCTATCACGAGCTTGGAAGCCTGATAGAGCCGGACATGTCTCAAAAGTTTCCCCGGATTACGCCGTCGCGCTCTGCAATACCTGCGGGTTGGCGTGAAAGAAGACATGTTCGCGGACGGGTCCTACCGCAATCTCGCCGATTTCCTCATAACCCTGACGTTTATAGAACTCCAGGTAACGTGGGTTGCCGGTGTCCAGCACCACGCCTTGGGAGTTCTCGTCCACCGCACACCAGTTATGCACCGCCGTCAGTAACTGTTCGCCGAAGTGTTGGCCTTGGAACTGTGGATGCACCCCCAGCAGTGGCAATACATGGACAGAATCCGACGGCAGGCAAGCCGTCACTGCGGCATGGTAGTCCAGGTAACGCCGGGTGCAGCGAAAGCCGGTGCTCAACACCATACGCAGGCGCCAGGCCCAGCTTTCAGTGATACCCAGGCGGCGCTGCGGGGGAGCAATCAGTGCGATGCCGATCAGGCGGTCGTTGACCAGCAAGCCGATGGCCGGCAGATCCTGGAGAAAATGCTGTTTGACCAACTCACGCACCGTGGCCCGTACCCGATGTTCATAACCGGGCCGCTCGGATTCGAACAGGAAGCTGAAGGTCGGTTCATGACGATAGGCCTGGTAGAGCAATGAACGTGCCTCGCGGGAATAACCGCTGTCGAGCATATGGATGTCGGCGATGGCGGTGGCGGTTTCTGGCATGACGGTCAATCTCCTGGGCGAGGCTCGGTGAGGCCCCGCTCTTATTGAGTACGAACCCGATTAGGCTCTGATCGTTCCTACATGCACAGGACATTAGCAGCGCATTTGTCCTACTGCCACGCTGGCCGTGCTCCTACATGTCAGCTAGCATCGCAGTTTTGCCAGGACAGCCGACCATGAAGATCGTCTCCTTCAACATCAACGGGCTGCGCGCCCGCCCCCATCAGCTGGCGGCGCTGATCGAGAAGCACCAGCCAGACGTGATCGGCCTGCAGGAAACCAAGGTCCACGACGAGCAGTTCCCCCTGGCCGAGGTGCAGGCCCTGGGTTATCACGTGCATTACCATGGGCAGAAGGGCCACTACGGCGTCGCCCTGCTCTCCCGCCAGGCTCCACTGACGTTGCACAAAGGCTTCGAGAGCGACGAGGAAGACGCCCAGCGGCGTTTCATCTGGGGCACCTTCGCCGATGCCAACGGCGTGCCGGTGACCATCATGAACGGTTACTTCCCCCAAGGCGAAAGCCGCGACCACCCGACCAAGTTCCCGGCCAAGGAGCGTTTCTACAACGACCTGCAGCAACTTCTGGAAAGCCGTTTCAGCAACGACCAGCCCGTAGTGGTGATGGGCGACGTGAACATTTCCCCGGAAGACAGCGACATCGGCATCGGCCCGGACAACATGAAACGCTGGCTGAAAACCGGCAAATGCAGCTTCCTGCCGGAAGAGCGCGAGTGGATGGCACGCCTGAAGAACTGGGGCCTGGTGGACAGCTTCCGGCACCTGAACCCGGACGTCACCGACCGCTTCAGCTGGTTCGACTACCGCAGCCGCGGTTTCGAAGACGAGCCCAAGCGTGGCCTGCGCATCGACCTGATCCTCACCTCCCATGGGCTGCTGCCACGGGTCAAGGATGCCGGGGTGGATTATGAACTGCGCGGCATGGAGAAACCTTCGGACCATGCGCCGATCTGGCTGCAGTTGAGCTAAATCCAGGGCATACACAAACCTTGTGGGAGCGAGCCTGCTCGCGATAACGGCGGCACATTCAAAATCAATGTGGCAGTTGCACCGCTATCGCGAGCAGGCTCGCTCCCACAAGGGATCTTCGGCGAACTGCGGCTGACAAGTCGCACGCCTGTCACTTTTCAGTAACCTGACTGACTTAATCTTCCGGCACTTCCTCAGGTTCAGAAGGTGTCGGCATGCGGCTGCGCGTTGTTTTTTTCATGGGCCTCTGGCTGCCGCTTACGGCATGGGCCAGCGGCCTGCCGATTCCCGAACACGGCCCCGCGCTGCGCCTGCAAGGCTCGAACACCATCGGCGCCACGCTGGGGCCGGCGCTGGTCAAGGCGCTGATGGTGGATCAGGGGCTGCTCAAGGTCCGTACCGAAATCACCGACCGTGAGAACGAGCAGCGTATCGTCGGCCAGGCCGCCGATGGTCGGCGGGTGGAAATCGACATTGCCGCCCATGGTTCCAGCACCGGGTTTTCCGCCCTCAAGCACGCCAGCGCCGAACTGGCGGCCTCTTCGCGACCGATCAAGAACAGCGAGCTCAGGGAGCTGGCACATCTGGGGGACCTGAAAAATCCCAGCGCCGAACAGGTCATCGCCATCGATGGCCTGGCGATCATTCTTCATCCACAAAACCCGCTGCGCCAGCTCGACACCCGGCAACTGGCGAAGATATTCAGCGGCGAAGTAAACACCTGGGAATCGGTGGGCGGCGCCGGCGGCCCGATTCATCTCTACGCGCGGGATGAGCAGTCCGGCACTTACGACACCTTCAAGGAACTGGTGCTCAACCGACAGGGAAAACGCCTCGCCCCTTCTGCCCGGCGCTTCGAATCCAGCGAGCAGCTTTCCGACGCCGTCAGCCAGGATCCCCAAGGCATCGGTTTCATCGGTTTGCCCTACGTGCGCCAGGCCAAGGCGCTGGCGATTGTCGACGGCGACTCCCAGCCCATGATGCCGCTGACCCACCTGATCGCCACCGAAGACTACCCATTGTCGCGCAGGCTGTTCTTTTACCTGCCACCGCAAGAAACCAACCCGTGGGCCGAGGCACTGGTTGAGTTCACCCAAAGCGAAAAGGGCCAGGCCATCGTCGCGGCCAACGGGTTCATCGCGCAAACCGTCCAGGCCATGGCCGTCACCCCCAATGCGCTGATGCCTGAGGGCTATCAGGCCCTGAGCCGCCATGCACAACGGCTGTCGGTCAACTTCCGCTTCGAAGAAGGCAGCGCCAGCCTCGACAACAAGGCCCAGCAGGACCTGGGGCGTGTGCTCGCCTATATAAAGCAGCACGACAAGCTCGACCGCCGAGTGACGCTGGTTGGGTTTGGCGACGCCAAGGACGACCCGGCGCGCGCCGACCTTCTGTCCCGGTTGCGGGCCATGGCGGTGCGGCGCGAATTGGTCAAACACGGTGTGGCGCTGCGCGAAGTACGCGGCTTCGGCGCCCTGATGCCGGTGGCGGCCAACAGCGAGGATGAAGGCCGGGTCAGGAATCGGCGGGTGGAGGTTTGGGTTTACTGACACCGAAAGGCCAAATGTTTATCCCGCCAGCCACGGCGTAGGACCTGACCACCTCGCCTTGCGCCGTTGCCTACAACTACGCCAGAATCCGCCGGCTTGTGCGCCTTGGGGTCGGGCTTTATCGTTTTCCGGTCGCTGACGAATCAGCGATCGGGTTTGGTAGCCCGGGTAAAACTAAGGCGCACAGCTCCGGCAGACACACGCCGCCGATAACTTTCGTCGGCAGGTTTGTTATGGCGGCTGTGCGTGGGGCGCCCTTGTGGCGCGCTGGGTTTGCCTTGGTACCCGGTCTACCAACCTGCGTATAGCCGCCACCTAATGTTTGGTAGCAATAGGTGCGGCTCCATTAACCAAGGAGTTTCATCTATGTTCAAACCAACACCTAATCCGCCAGACACCGATCCAACCACGCTTAACACCAAAGAATTCGGCAAAGCCGCCGACCGTGCCCTCGACTTCTACCTCAAGCCCAAACCCACCAAGCCCGAGCCTGCTCCAAGCCAAGTCTTCACCGTCGTCAACGGCATCGACACCGAAGCCCTGCTCGCCAACCTCAGCGAAACCCTGGCCTCGGCCAATGCCATGGTCAGCGACCTGGCCTTCGATCTGGAAGGTTCCCGGCGCCACGTCGCCCTGGGCATTCAGCAACTGATCGAACTGGGCGGCTTGCTGGCGAACCGAGCGCTGGATAACGTCGACCCACGCTAGCCGCTACCACACACTCCCACTGTGGGAGCGGGCTTGCTCGCGAAGGCGGTTTGCCAGTCAGCACTTGGTTGGCAGGCAGATCGCATTCGTGAGCAAACCCATACAGCGAGTTCGGCGCACTCCCCTGTGTTTAAGCAACCAATATCTCGTTCAACCTGCTGCTATGCTTAGGTCTTCTCGAACAGAGTCGAAGCGACTGTCAGGTCAAAACTATTAGCGCTAAATTGACCACGTCAACACCGCAAATGCTAACTATGAATAGCCTTTCGGCTAAACCCGGCAAAGTTAATAATCATATGAGCAAGGCTCGACCAACTTAACGTACGGCCCCGCCAAGGAAAAGCGATCATGCCACTGAAGGTCAACGGGAAAAGCGTATCTGATGGCTCCGCCAGTTCTAGCAGTTCAAGCACACCGCCTGCTGGGGAAACAATCGAACTCTCCGACCTCATTGCCGAGACGGAACCGGCGCTTGTGTCACTCGGAATAACCAGCCCCGCACAGCTAAAAACAGCGGAGTCATTACTAAAAAACCTACTAGTCACTGACAAATCTTTTGCCTCCACTGGCGAACTGGCAAAATACTTATTCAGCATCCTCCACTCTCAGGAACCGTTACTACATCAGCAATCCGAGGACATTACCTATAAGCTCATCCTTGAAAGTATCGAGAACGAAAGCTGCCTTTCATCGTTCCAAACGGGCGGGCAAAAAACAGTGTCAATTATTCTACCCCACCCTCGATATTTACTCTCTCAGGCGAAGGATTCGTCGAAGGATAAGGTACTGATCCAACAAGTCAGTGATATGCAAGCGCTTAACAAACTCGGGATTAATGCCCTAAAAACGTCCGGAATATTTACATTCATGGACAAAAAATCATTTATCTCGGAGAAAGTAGAAGGCGCAGAAAACGCTCGAATCCTAGACAACGTTGTGGTAGACAACCTAAGCCTGACGCTCTCACGCTCAACATTGATTACTGCACTAAGGAAGGCCAAAATTTTTGACAACCTTCCTAAGTTGGAGCAGGCGACCAGCGACCTGGCGAAAATAGCAAAACATTGTGAAAACCACCCAAGATTCTTGAACGATTTGCAATGTCTAGTTCAAGCAAGTACTGGCAACCTCATCATACATGATCCGTCTGCAACGCTTCCCGACCAACCACAGAACCCAATGCAAGAAAAAGTACAAGCGACCCGTCTGAAAGGTTACGAGAAGAAGCTAACTTTCTTATTGAGCACGCTCAAGTCGCAGTGCAGAATTTTAAGTGGTGAAAACCAGTAAAATCATAGCGTTAAAGCCTTTCGCCAGCTGGCGATTCTCTTCAGCTAGCCGAATGTGTGCTCGATGATGTTGCGCTGTTGATATTTTGGGTTGTCGAACGGCTTGATTCTCCGGCTGAAAATGCACTTCATCCAGCACCTGGGTATCACGGGCAGCATCAGGTAGCATTCGCGTGGCATTGCAACAGATGGGACAAATTTATTTAACTCTGGCCCAACCGATTGGCGCATCCCCATCCTCGCCATCCCATTCCTGTTAAACTGCGCTCCCATCGCATTCGTCACTTCAGATCCTCATCCCCTCACACAGCATCACCGCAAGCCCTCTCCCGCCGGTCCAACGTGCCCCCATGATGGATTGGACGAACTGATCGCGTAATGTACCGCTCTGCTTGCACCCAGCCCCCTTTCATAACCCTCTTGTAGCAAATTTTAAGCAGCCTCGAACAACATGATTGCAGCGGAATCGATCACCGACACACGCCCATTATGCTGGGGTATCTGGTGGCTTCGGTATCAAAGGCCCGGCTTGCCCTAGACTCTTCGTGATACTGTTCGAAGAAGCGCAATAATTATTCGAGAACACCCATGAAAAATACGAGCTACTGCGCCCTCTGCGAAAAGCGAATTGAAATTGCCAACGATTCTCGTGAGCACATCATTCCCCAATCAATCGGTGGCCGACGCAAAATACGGTCGTTCATCTGCATAGATTGCAATAGCCGTTCGGGAGATAGCTGGGATGCCGAGATTTGGCAGCAATTTTCCCATCTTGCGATGATGCACGGTGTTGATCGAGAACGAGGTACTCCGCCGAATATCAAGATTCAGACTATCGACGGGGAAACATATCTCTTGCTGCCAGATGGCAGCATGACAATCCCGAATGCAACGTATCGAGCCGAGCAAAGCGAGAAAGGTTTAAAAATAAAGATAACTGCAAGGGATAAGTCAATAGCTCATAAAATGGTCAAACAGGCAGCTAGAAAGAATCCGAAGGTGGATTTGGATTCATTCTTGAGCGAAATGAAAGCAACAGAAACTCCCCTTGAGTCAGCCGTGACCTTTTCCGCTCAATTCGGCGGAGAGCTTGCCGGCCGTTCAATGGTGAAAACAGCGGTCGCATTAGCTGCGGCTGCTGGCGTGAGTCCTAAGTCCTGCGATTCGGCGATGCAGTACTTGAAGGGCGAAACTGTAACGCCACCTTACGCTTTTTTTTATTTGCGCGACCTGGTAACTAATCGACCATCAACTCATGCCCTTAATTGCGTAAGCGTTGTCGGCCTACCTGCTAGGCGGCAACTATTAGGCTATGTTGAGTATTTTTCGATGTCGCGGATCGTGGTTATCCTGAGTGAGCACTATGATGGCCCCACGTTAAACACTACTTATGCCTTCAATCCCGCCAACGCATCTGAACTCGCACTTAGCGTGGATCTCAATCTCTTCGACAATGAGCTAGAGCTGATCCGGACCAATCAAGCGTCGACGGATGAAACCTATGCTGCCGCTCTCAATGAAGGGTTCGAACTCATCTACAAGCGCAGCCAATCTCGACTGCTAGAGCGAGAGGCCAGCAACGCTTTCGAACATGCATGCGAGTCAATGGGTCTTCCGAGAGACAGCATCATTCCACCCGAACGCGCTCAAGAGTTCTCCAATCTCATGGCTAATCATTTAGTATCGAAAATTGCGCACTTGATTCGCCGCTAGTCATAACTCCGTTACCTACAAGCCACCGTCCATAACTGATCGAGCTTGGTCGTATAGCTCTGACTCATCATCTCGCGCCGCATCCCCCAAATAGGATCAACCGGCACACTGGCCGAACGCAGTGTCCCCCTGCCCCATCGCCCGTTAATCTGGTCCAACACCGCCATCAAAGTCGTAGCGTCGGCTGGCTGAGAGGTGGCAAACAGGTCGTCGGTGTACTCCCCTTGCTGACTAAGATTCATCAACAGCACCTCAGCCTTGCTGTACTTGAAGCCAGGCCGAAACACTCGGTCGAGCGCGTCCACCGCCGCTTTGGTCAGCAACCGCACATCGTCGGTAGGGTACGGCATATCAATCAGGACTCCATTGGCGTACTTCGCCTCCTCAGGATTGAACATGCCGGTGCGGATGCTGACGCGGACCTTCTTGCACAGAGACTTTTGCGCCCTAAGCTTTTCCGAGGCGCGCATCATGTAGGTGGCTACCGCTTCCTTGATAGGTGCCAGCTCCGTAAGCCGCTTACCAAACATCCGGCTACAGCAGATTTCCTGCTTCGGCGGGTCTGGCTCGTCCAGCTCCAGGCACGGCGTGCCGGCCAGCTCCCGGGCGGTCTTCTCGATCACCACGCTGAATTTCTTGCGTAGCGTCCACGGGTCGGCCTTTGCCAGGTCCATCGCAGTCTTGATGCCCATGGTGTCCAAGTGAAGTTTCATCTTGCGACCGACACCCCAAACCTCGGACACACCCGTATTACGCAGCACCCAGTCACGCTTGAAGGGGTCGCAGATGTCGACCACCCCGCCCGTTTGCACCTGGAGCCGCTTGGCGGTGTGATTCGCCAGCTTCGCCAGGGTTTTGGTGTGAGCAATCCCTACCCCGACTGGGATGCCGGTGCAGCGCAGCACATGGCTGCGGATCTTGCGGCCGAGGGCATCCCGGCCGTCGATGCCAGTGAGATCCGCGAAGGCTTCGTCGATGCTGTAAACCTCGACGGCAGGCACCATCGATTCAATGAGTGTCATGACGCGCTCACTCATGTCCCCATAGAGTGCGTAATTCGACGAGAACGGGACGATGCCGTGTTTCTGCAGCTTGTGCTTAACCTGAAAATACGGCTCGCCCATTTTCACGTAGGGCTTGGCGTCGTAACTGCGGGCGATCACGCAACCGTCGTTGTTGCTCAGCACCACGATGGGCACGCGGGCCAAGTCCGGGCGGAACACTCTTTCGCAACTGGCGTAGAAGCTGTTGCAATCGATAAGGGCGAAAACGGGCAGGGCTTTAGACATGGCTGCGCACGCTGCAGGTGATGACGCCCCAAACGACCAGCTCGTCGCCCTCGAGCACGTACCTCGGTGGGTACTTTGGGTTCTCCGACAGGAGAATCACCTCCTTCCCACGTATGCAAAGGCGTTTGCATACGGGTTCGTTGTTCAGCAGCGCCACGACGATGTGGCCATGCGCAGGCTCCATCGCACGATCCACAACAGCTAGGTCCCCTTCAAAGATCCCAGCGCCTTGCATGCTCTCCCCGGCGATGGAAACCAGGTAGACATGCGGAGCACGAATGTTCAGAACCTCATCCAATGAGATGTGCGCTTCGATGTGGTCCGCTGCCGGGGAAGGAAACCCGGCGGGTACTCGAAACGAACACAAAGGCAGCTTCAAGCCACCCGTAGCGATAGGGCCTAGAACTGAAAAGCTCATGACACGACTTCCAAAATACTGTACGAACATACAGTTAACTTTGTACAAGTTTCTTGGTCAATTTGTATAGGAAAAATCTGACAGGTGGGTCAGCCAATCCGCGGGTGATTCTTGGAGTACGGGGGGATGACGGGTTCATCGATTTAACTCTGGTCCAACCGATTGGCTCTCTCCATCCTCGCCATCCCATTCCTGTTAAACTGCGCTCCCATCGCATTTGTCACCTCAGATCCTCATGCCCTCACACACAGCATCACCGCAAGCCCTTTCCCGCCGCTTCAGCGTGGCCCCCATGATGGACTGGACTGACCCCCACTGCAGGTTCTTCCTACGCATCCTCTCCAAACACGCCCTGCTCTACACCGAGATGGTCACCACTGGCGCGTTGCTCAACGGCGATCACGAGCGTTTCCTGCGCCACCACGAAGCCGAGCATCCCCTGGCGCTTCAGCTCGGCGGCAGTGTCCCGGCCGACTTGGCCGCGTGCGCGCGGATGGCTCAGGAGCATGGCTATGACGAGGTCAATCTCAACGTCGGCTGCCCAAGCGATCGCGTGCAGAACAACATGATCGGTGCATGCCTGATGGGGCATCCTGAGCTGGTGGCCGATTGTGTGAAGGCGATGCGTGATGCTGTGTCGATTCCGGTGACGGTCAAGCATCGGATCGGGATCAACGGGCGGGACAGTTACGAGCAGTTGTGTGAGTTCGTCGGGACGGTGCGTGACGCCGGTTGTACGAGTTTTACCGTACATGCGCGGATTGCGATTCTGGAGGGGCTGTCGCCCAAGGAGAACCGTGAGATCCCGCCGCTGCGGTATGACGTGGCGGCACAGCTGAAGAAGGATTTCCCGGAGCTGGAGATTGTGCTCAACGGCGGGATCAAGACGCTGGAAGCCTGTCACGAGCATTTGCAGACATTCGACGGTGTGATGCTGGGGCGCGAGGCGTATCACAACCCGTATCTGCTGGCCGAGGTGGATCAACAACTGTTTGGCAGCAGCGCACCTGTCATCAGTCGGGCCGAGGCGTTGGCGCAGTTGCGGCCTTATATCGCCAAGCACCTGGACGCCGGCGGGGCGATGCATCACATCACTCGCCATGTACTGGGGCTGGGTACCGGGTTTCCTGGGGCGCGCCGTTTTCGGCAGTTGTTGTCGGTGGACATCCACAAAACCAAAGACCCGCTGGCGCTGCTGGATCAGGCGGCGGGCATGCTGGAAGGACGCTAACTGTCACTTGCTTTGAACCTGAGTCCTGTTTTGGCATCGTATCTACCGATACCCGCCCCGGCCTTTCAAACATCCGTTTTCAGGTTGTTGCCGCTGGGGCCATCGATCCCCCTTCACGCCCTTGAGTGGCTGCCGGCCCTCGGGTAATGTCAACAGACCCATAGGACAGAGCACGCTCATGACTTCCAAGCTGGAACAACTCAAACAATTTACTACCGTAGTGGCCGATACCGGCGACTTCGAAGCCATCGCCCGCGTTAAACCCGTGGATGCCACCACCAACCCTTCCCTGCTGCTCAAGGCCTCGGCGATTCAAGGTTACGCCGAGCTGCTGAACGCCTGTGTGGCCGATTGCAAGGGCGATGTGGGCCTGGCCAGCGACCGTTTTGGCGTGGCGGTCGGGCAAGAGATTCTCAAGGTGATTCCGGGGCGTATTTCCACTGAGGTGGATGCGCGTCTGTCGTTCGACACCGAGGCCATGTTGAAACGTGCGCATCGCCTGATCGACCTGTACGAAAAGGCCGGCGTTGGCCGCGATCGCGTGCTGATCAAGATCGCGTCCACCTGGGAAGGTATTCGCGCCGCCGAGCAGCTGGAGCGTGAAGGCATCCAGTGCAACCTGACGCTGCTGTTCTCCTTCGCCCAGGCTGCGGCTTGCGCCGATGCCGGCGTGTTCCTGATTTCGCCTTTTGTCGGCCGCATCTACGACTGGTACAAGAAGGCCAATGGCAACGACTACACCGGTGCCGATGATCCGGGCGTGCAGTCGGTGACGCGTATCTACAACTACTACAAGGCCAATGACTACAAGACCGTGGTCATGGGCGCAAGCTTCCGCAACCTCAACCAGATCGAGCAACTGGCCGGCTGCGACCGTTTGACGGTCAGCCCGGATCTGCTGGAGAAACTGGCCGCTGACGAGGGCAAGCTGGAACGCAAACTGGCGCCTGGGCAAGCCGGCGAGGCGCGCTTGAGCCTCAATGAAGCGCAGTTCCGCTGGTTGTCCAACGAGGACGCCATGGCGACCGAGAAACTGGCTGAAGGCATTCGTCAGTTCGCGCGGGACCAGGAGAAGCTTGAGGCGTTGCTGCAAGCCAAGCTTTGAGGTGATTTCGAAGTCATAAAGAAGGGCGAACCTGGGTGGGTTCGCCCTTTTTTATAGGCTTGGGAAGGTGGCGGCTGGCCGGCCGCCATCGCGAGCAAGCTGAACTGGTCAAGTAATTCTGGACACCAGTTAAGGTTTCACGCCGCCAGTTTCTCCATGGCTACCGGCGACCGGTAGTCGTTGTAGCTATGGAGCCTGACGTTGTTGTATCGCATCACATAACGTTGCACATCCACGCGGGCTTCATGCTCCGAGCTGTAGCCATCGTCTGGCACCCACTCTGATTTCAGGCTCCCAAAGAAACGCTCCATCGGGGCGTTGTCCCAGCACTCACCTTTACGACTCATGCTGTGCAGGAGTCCATGCTTGCGCATCTCATTCCTGAATTTGTGGCTGGTGTATTGGCAACCTTGGTCAGAATGAAACAGCACCTCTTTTGGACAGCCTCGCAATTGAACCGCCATTCGCAACGCTTCGCAGGTCAGCGTGGCATCGGAAATCATTGAAAACGACCACCCCACGATCCGGCGAGCAAACAAATCCAACACTGCCGCGAAATACATCCAGCGCTTACCCACCTTGATGTACGTCACATCTCCACACCACACCTGGTTGATCGCCGTGACATCAAACTTGCGCTTGAGCACATGCGGCGCTACCAGCGCTTCCACGCCGGAAGATTTGTACTTGTGCCGCCGCCGCTGATGACTGGCAACACCGGCTTCGCGCATCAAACTGCGAGCCAGATGTCGCCCGACACGATGCCCCTTTGCTTGCAGTTCCTTGGAAAGGGTGCGAGACCCGGCGGATGCTCTGGATTCCTTGTGATGCTCGACCAGCACGGCTTTGAGTTTCTCCCGCTCAGGCTTCACCTTGCCTTGGCGCTGACGCCAGGCGTAAAAGCTGCTGCGGTTGACCCCAAACGCCCGACAGCAATTGTTAACGCCGTACTGCTCGTCCAGCTCGTTGATCAACGAGAATGATCTTTGGAGTCCAAAAGCAGGAGAGCACTGGCCTTTTTTAGGATTTCAATGTCCAGGTCTTTTTGCCTGAGCAACGCTTTGAGCTGCTGAATCTCTCGCTGATCGGCGGTAATCGCCTTAGCCCCCTCGGGGGTCGAACCCAAGCGCTCTTTGCGAACCTGGTCGACCCAACGGCGCAAGGCGGTAGGGCCAATATCCAGGCTGGCACAGACTTCGGGAACGGACTGGCCCTCGTCCAGCACCATGCTGGCAGCCTTGAGCTTGAACTCACTGGAATAAGATTTGCGCATATCCAAACACCTCAGATTTGGGCGCCATCATAGCGCCCGATTGAAGTGTCCAAAATCATTAGGCCAGTTCAAGCTCGCTCCCACAGGGGGATTTGTGCAGATTCGGAGATCGTGGTCGATGCGAGACCTTGTGGGAGCGAGCTTGCTCGCGATGAGGCCCGCTCAGTCTACGCAAACCTATGAATCAGGGCCGCTCCAGCGCACTCACCAAGTCATGGAACGCTTCACGATTGGAGTCGTTCAGCCCCATGAGGATCTTATGGGCTTCAAGCACCTTGATCCGCACTTCCTCTTCCGATTGATCCTGATCGGGCAGATCGTCCAGGCACTCAGGGCATGGCACGGGATCGCCGACGATATTGAATACCTGGTCAAAGCCCATGGATTGCAGCAACCGGGTGATGTCGTTGTGGGTGGTGACCACGGTCGGCAGCAGGCCGACCTTTTGCCGCGACAGGATCGACAGCTTGGCCAGCAGGCCCAGGGTGGTGCTGTCGATGCTGCGGGTTTCGGTCAGGTCGATCACGATGGCGTTGAAGTTCAACGCGGTGAAGATCCGCTCAATAGTCGCATCCAGCGCCGAACAGAGGGTCAGGCGCACTTCACCGACAAACTTCAGGACAAAGGTGCCGTCCTGCTCGGCGAACTGGATTCTACCGGTACTCATCAAAGATTCCTGCTCAACACTAACAGGGCGATATCATCCGGCATCTCCCCTAGCGTGGCTAATCCAAACACTTGACGCAAGCCTTCCAGGCTGCCGCCCGCTGCGCTTACCCGTTCAGGCAAGGCCGCTTCTTTCTCTTTGAGTGTAGGTTCTGACAAAAGGTCCAGAATGCCATCAGACATCAGCGTCAAACTGAAGGTCGGTGGCAGTTCCAGTACGTGGTCTTCGTAGGTGGCCTCGTTGAACAGGCCCACCGGCAAACCACGCCCTTCCAGGTAACGAACACTGTCAGGCGTATACAACACAGGCAACGGCAGATGACCGCCGATGCTATAGGTCAACAAACCCGTCTCCTCGTCGATGACCCCACCGACCATTGTCACGTGTTTGCCCAGCTTACAACTGATCAGGCCCCGGTTGATATGACCAAGGACTTCTGATGGCTTGAACTCAGGCAACGTGCCGTTGCGCTTGGATTCGAACAGCAGGCGCGTGGTCATGAACTTCAACAGTACCGTCACGAACGCTGACGAAGCGCCATGGCCGGAAACGTCCGCCAGATAGAACGCCACTCGACGTTCATCGACCCGGAAATAGTCGACGAAATCCCCCGACAGATACAAAGACGGGATGATCTGGTGGGCAAAACGGAAATCGTCGACGGTCCAGGGACTGACCGGCAACATGTTCATCTGCACCTGGCGGCCGGCGTTCTGGTCTTCCTGCAACAGGTTCAGGCTGGCTTCCAGCTCGCGGTTGGCGGTTTCCAGCTTCTCGCGATAACGCTGGTTCTCCACCAACAGGCGCGAACGGTCCAGGGCCCGGCGCACCGAGTGCTCGAGCACGGCCAAGTCTTCAAGGGGCTTGATCAGGTAATCGGCCGCGCCCAGGCGCAACGCCTCGACCGCATCATTCATCACGCCCGCGCCCGAAACCACGATGACCGGGGTCTGCGAGGAAAGCTCGGTGACTTGGCGAATGAGTTCGAGTCCGCCCATCTGCGGCATGCGCAGGTCGCAGATGACCAGGTCGGGCTTGTCTTGCTCGAATACCTGAAGACCCTGTTGACCGTTGCTGGCCTGCAGGACGCTGAAACCACTGTCTTCCAAGTAGGCTGCGAGGCTGGCTCGCACCACTTCGTCATCATCGATTATCAGCAGCGTGGCACTGGTTTTTGGCATGTGGGCAAACGGCGCCAGAATTAGGTTGGCGTAGCGGGCTGGGCAACTGGGCCTGGCGCTCACTACTGGATTCGCTTTCTAGCCTCTCTGTCGTACCGGATGTAGGCCCTTGTCCTACACACAGTTACATCAGAGGTGCCCTTCTAAGGCGCAGACGGTACTCCCATCCGCGGGGCGTTTCAAGCTCATGCAGATAGCCGCTTGCCGTCTTGGTTTGTCAAAGTACAGAGAGTTATAAGAACCGAGCGAAGCGTAACTCAATGGAAGGTTCGATCCCTGCTTAAACAGTGCCTCAAAACAAAGAAGGCGGCCCTGAGGCCGCCTTCCTGGGGTTACCGGGCGAAATTAAAAATCATCTTCGACCTGGCCATCCTTGACCTTGAATTCACGGTTCTGCAGGAAGGCGTTGCGGATAAACACATACTTGTCGCCACTCACCAGTTTTTCGGCGGACAACAGGCTGGCGCGGGTATCGACGATGTTCAGGCCGTAGATCGAGTTACGCACCGAAACGTTGTCGATGTAACGATAAGGGGCCGTGTAGTCATCGACAAGCTTGGCCGGCGCGTCACGCAAGGTGCTTGGCCCCAACAACGGCAGCATTACGTACGGGCCACTGCCGACTCCCCAATAACCCAGGGTCTGGCCGAAATCTTCATCGCTGCGTTGCAGGCCCATCCGAGTGCCCACGTCGAAGAACCCCAACAGGCCGAAGGTGGTGTTGAAGATCAACCGGGCCGTGTCGACCCCGGCTGCGGCCGGCTTGGCCTGCAGTACATTGTTGGCCAGATTGCCCACGTCGCCGATGTTGCGGAACATGTTGTGGATGCCGTCTTCGAGAAATTGCGGCGTCACGTACTGATAACCCTGAGCCAGCGGCTTGAGTGCGTAGGTATCAACGGTGTCGTTGAAGGTAAAGATCGGGCGGTTGATGCTTTCCCAAGGATCGTCTTCCGTTGCGGCCTGGGCGGCGAAGGGAACCAGCAGGACGCAGGCAGACAAACACAGCTGAGCTAGACAATGGCTCCAGCGCATAGGGAAAACTCCTTGGATTATTCAGGCAAGGGCGCCGAGCCCAGGCGGTAAGGGCGCTAGTATAAAGCGGAACGCTTGGATAGACAGCACTGAAAGAGAAGCTGCTCGTAGGATTTTTCCGCACCCGGCGCCTTCATTTCACTGTCATTGGACTGTCATTGAGGCACGTTAGGCTGCGGGATATTTCAAGGACGTTCCCATGCCCCGCGCCGAAACCCTGCCCCTGCCCGCCCCCAGCCTGACCGCCGTACTGTTTGGCTTGAGCGGTTGTCTGGTGGATTTCGGGGCAAGGGCGCGACAGTCAGGAGCAGTGCCCACCGAGCATTCGCAGCCAACCCCCGGCGCCCTCGAAAGCCTGCGCCTTTTGCAGCTTCAGGAGATTCCCTGCGCCTGGCTCGACGAACTGCCACCTGCCGTCAGTCATAGCCTGGCTGCTTCGTTGCCAGCGTGGATCAAATCGCCGCAACTTCCAGCAACAAATTATCCGTGGCCGGCCCCGCATGCCTGCTGGCAGGCCTTGATGGCGTTGAACGTCCAGCAATTGGACGGTTGCGTGCTGGTCAGCGGCGAGCCGCGCTTGTTGCAGTCGGGGCTCAATGCCGGCTTGTGGACCATCGGCCTGGCGTCCTGCGGCTCGCTGTGTGGCCTGGCGCCGAACGAATGGCAGCTCCTGAGCCAACAGGAACGAGAGACCAAGCGCGCCAAAGCCACCGTGCAGTTGTTCGGCCTGGGCGTGCATTCGGTGATCGATCACCTGGGTGAACTCGACACCTGCCTGGCGGATATCAGCCTGCGTCGGCTCAAAGGTGAAAAGCCCTGACCGAGATCATGCAGGGTGCACGAGGGTGGATTACTCTTAAGGCAAGCCACGGACTTTTGACGCACCGTCGCGGTCCATGGCTGTGCCTATCAATAAAGGGAGTACGCCAATGCCTGCCCGCGAATTGCAGAAACAACTTGATGAACTGCGCGAGCAATTGGAACAGAACCCGCCGCTTTCCGAACCGGAGCGCGAGAATCTGCATCAACTGATGATTCAGCTCGAAGCCGAGATCGAACTGGATAATTCGCTTCAGAATGCCGACCTGGTCGATGGTGTGAACCTGGCCGTCGAGCGCTTCGAACTGGATCACCCCACTATTGCCGGGACGTTACGCAACATCGTGCAAGCCTTGGGCAACATGGGGATCTAAACCCGCCAGATGCAAAAAAGCCCCGCTATTGATAGCGGGGCTTTTCATTTTTCACGATATGAAATCCAATCCCCTGTGGGAGCGAGCCCGCTCGCGATAGGTGGCTCAGCCAACATCAATGCTGAATGTGCCTGACTCATCGCGCGCAGGCTCGCTCCCACAGGATTATTTATTGCCGGACCAGGCGATGGTTCGGCAGCTGTACCTCTTCGGTACTGCGATACGGATTGATGTCCAGCCCACCCCGCCGCACATAGCGCGCATACACCGTCAATTTTTCCGGTTTGAGCAAGCGTTGCAGGTCGAGAAAGATCCGCTCCACGCACTGTTCGTGGAAATCCGAATGCTGGCGGAAGCTGACGATGTAGGCCAACAGGCTGGCAGGGTCCAGCGCCGCACCGCGATATTGCACCGCGACGCTGCCCCAGTCCGGCTGGCTGGTCACCGGGCAATTGGATTTGAGCAGATGGCTGTGCAGGCTTTGCTCCACGATGCGCGAATCATCGCAGCGCAGCAGCTCCGGGCGCGGATGCTCGTAGGAGTCGACGGTGATGTCCAAGTCATCGATGCACACGCCGGGTAATGCCACGACCCCTTCACTTTCGACGTCCTTCAGGCTGCGGATGCGCACGCCCACCGGTTTACCGGCGGCCGCCGACAGGTCCTGACGCAAGGTCGCTTCCAGGCTCGCGGTATCAGCGAATGGCGTCTGGTTCAGCGAGTTGAGGTACAGCTTGAAGGATTTGGATTCGATGATGTTCGGTGAATCCGCCGCGATTGCGAATTCACCAATGGCCACCACCGGTTTGCCAGACGGCAGCAGCCATGACAGCTCGAAACAGTTCCAGAAATCCACGCCCTTGTACGGCAGGGTCTCGGCCGTCAGGCCCAGTTCCGCCCATTTCGCGGTGCGCGGGATCGGAAACAGCAGTGACGGCGTGTACGTGGCGATGTATTCGCTGGATTTGCCCAGCGGCGAATGTTCGGCTGCGGGATGCATGACGGAAACCTGACTGAAGAATCAGCCAATTCTATCAGCCTTTGCCCCAGCCTTTGAGTGCTTACTGACTGACTGTCAGCTTGCCTTTCATCCCGGCCTGGTAGTGGCCGGGCACATTACAGGCGAACTCCAGCCGCATGGCCTTGTTGAAGGTCCAGGTCAGCTCGGCGGTTTTGCCCGGCTCCACCAGCACACTGTTGGGGTCTTCATGGCGCATGCCGGCCTCCCCGTGCCCCATGGAGTCATGGGCCATCCCTTGCTTCATTGCGGTCGGGGTCAGTTGTCCGCTCTGTTGCATCTTGAGCATTTCCTGCTGATGCTGGGCGTGCATCGCGGCATTGCCCAGGTTGAACTCATGCAGCAACTGACCTTTATTGATCAGCACGAACCGAACGGTCTCGCCAGCCTTGATATCAAGTGCACCGGGGTCGAAGGTCATGTCCCCCATCACCACATCGATGCTGCGACTGGCCTTGGCCGCCGAGGCAGGCTGGCCGAAATCAAAATGGCCCGGTGACGCCCACGTGGGCGTACTGAGCACCAGTGCAAAGGCGGTCAGGATCAAGCGGTTTGCCATTAACATGTCCATACTCCTGTCAGATTCAGCGTGTGAGAACTCTATCTCTGCACACCTGCCAATCGGCTTACGGCTCGATTACAACTTTGTCAGGTAGAGCCACGGCTACGTCCGACGCGGTATAACGCCCTCGTTCCAACAACGCCTTGAGCTGCCTATGAAACTGCTGATCGTCGAAGACCAAACCAAAACCGGCCAATACCTGCGCCAGGGCCTGACCGAAGCCGGGTTCAACGCCGACCTGGTGGCCGATGGCATTACCGGCCAGCAATTGGCCTTGAGCGGTGAATATGCCTTGCTGATCCTCGATGTGATGCTGCCCGGCCGCGATGGCTGGCAGATTTTGCAGGCCGTGCGCGGGGCCGGCCTGGATACGCCGGTGCTGTTTCTCACCGCGCGGGATGCGGTCCAGGATCGCGTGCATGGCCTGGAGTTGGGCGCCGACGATTACCTGGTCAAACCCTTTGCCTTTTCCGAACTGCTGGCGCGAGTCCGCAGCCTGTTGCGCCGTGGTAGTTCGACGCCCCAGGAAACCAGCTTGCGACTGGCGGACCTGCGCCTGGACCTGATCCGCCGCCGCGTCGAACGCAGCGGCCAGCGCATCGACCTCACGGCCAAGGAGTTCGCGTTGCTGGAAATGCTCCTGCGTCGCCAGGGCGAGGTCCTGCCCAAATCCCTGATTGCTTCCCAGGTCTGGGATATGAATTTCGACAGCGACACCAACGTCATCGAGGTCGCGATACGGCGCCTGCGAATCAAGATCGACGACGATTTCCCCAGCAAGCTGATCCACACCGTGCGGGGCATGGGGTATGTCCTTGAAGAGCGCAACCTGTGAGGGGGCGTTGGTCGCTGAGCAGCCGGCTGGCGCTGCTGTTCGCCGCCTGCACCGCCGTGGTCTCCCTGTTTGCTGGCGTGCTGTTCAGCCGTGGCAGCGAGGCGCACTTCATCGAGCTGGATCAGCAACTGCTCGAAGGCAAACTGATCGGCCTGCGTCGCGCCCTGCAGGGGCTGGATGCCGAGCAAACCCAAAGCCGTCTGGCAGATGAACTCAGTCGCCAGGCCGACCTGGCCTTGCGCATCAAGGATAGCGATGGCGTGCGCTGGTACGACAGTTCGCTGCGGATTCCGGCTCAGTTGCCGGAGCGTCCTGGCCTGTCCACCCTCAGCGATGCCGACACTGACTACCGGGTATTGAATGCACCGCTGTACCCCGACCGCCCGGACTCGCCGCAACTGACGCTGCTGCTGGACATCACCCACCACCAGCATTTCCTGCAACGCATGCAGCGCCTGATCTGGCTGACGGTCGGCCTCTCGGCCCTGGCTACCGCCCTGCTCGGGGCCTGGGCCGCCCGGCGCGGCTTGCGACCGTTGCGGCGTATGGGGGCCATCGCCGGCAGCGTCTCGGCCCGCTCTCTCAATGCCCGACTGCCGGAAGAACACATGCCCGCCGAACTGGCGGAACTGGCCCACAGCATCAATGACATGCTCCGACGTCTCGATGATGCGTTTCAACGGCTCTCGGCGTTCTCTGCCGACATCGCCCATGAACTGCGCACCCCTTTATCGAACCTGCTGACCCACACCCAGGTCACCCTCACCCGCGAACGCTCGCTGGAGGATTATCGCGAAGCACTGCACAGCAATCTTGAAGAGCTGCAATGGATGGCGCAGCTGGTCAACGACATGCTCTACCTGGCCAAGGCTGACCACGGCTTGCTGGCACCCAGCCGCGAACCGCTGGAACTGGCTCAGGAAGTGGATCTGCTGCTGGAGTTTTTCGCCCCGCTGGCCGAAGACGCCCACGTCCGCTTGAGCCGTGAAGGCAACGGCCGCATCGACGGAGACCGCAGCATGCTGCGCCGGGCCCTGTCCAATTTGCTGGACAATGCTTTGCGCTTCACGCCTGACGGTGGCGAAGTACGAGTACATATTGTCGAGGGCGTTGGGCAGATGCATGTAAACGTGGAGAACAGCGGTGACGGGATTTCAGCGCACTTGCTGCCGCGTCTGTTCGACCGTTTCTATCGCGCCGACCCGGCCCGCCAGGAAGGCAGCAGTGAACACGCCGGGCTGGGGCTGGCCATCACCCGCTCCATCGTCCGCGCCCATGGCGGGCAGATCCGCTGCGAATCGGCCGATGGCTGGACGCGGTTTTTGATCGAGTTGCCCAAGGGGGATTAAGCCCAACGCAAACCCTGGTGGCGAGGGGATTTATCCCCGCTGGGCTGCGAAGCGGCCCTAAACCCTGGCACCTGGGTGTAGCAGGCAGGTTGAGTTGACTGTATTGGGGCTGCTTCGCAGCCCAGCGGGGATAAATCCCCTCGCCACAGAGAGTGTCGCCCTTGGCACAAGGTTTTGCGCTGATTCAGGAATAGCGCAACGCCTGTGCCGGCTCGACCTTCGCCGCACGCCAGGCCGGGTAAACCGTGGCGAGGAAGCTCAGGATGAACCCGGCCGAGCAGATCAGCACTACATCACCGCGTTGAAGCTCCGAAGGCAGGTTGCTGACGAAATACACGTCGGAACTGAAAATATGCTGGCCAGTGACCCTTTCCACCCAACCCACTAAATCACTGACGTTCAGTGCCGCAATCACCCCCAGCACGCCGCCAATCAGCGTGCCGACCACGCCAATCACCGTGCCCTGGACCATGAAAATCGCCATGATCTGCCGTGGCGTGGCGCCGATGGTGCGCAGGATCGCGATATCCGCGCCCTTATCGTTCACCACCATGATCAGGGTCGCGATGATGTTGAAGGCCGCCACCGCGACAATCATCAACAACAGCAAACCGATCATGGTTTTTTCCATCTTCATGGCACTGAACAGGCTGCCCTGAGTGTGGGTCCAGTCGTCGGCCTTGTAGTCCGCGCCGAGGCCCGTGGCGATGTCGCCGGAAACTCGCGGCGCGGCGTACAGGTCCTTGACCGCCAGGCGCACACTTTGCACCTGGTTTGGCTGCCAATGTTGCATTTGCGCGGCGTCGGCCACGTGGATCAGCGCCATGGAGCCATCCAGTTCGGCGCCTACCTTGAACACGCCGACCACATTCAAGCGCTGCATCCGCGGGGTGATGCCACCCGGCGCGGTGCTGATTTCCGGCACGATCAGGGTCAGTTTGTCCCCGACGTTCAAACGGAAGCGCCGAGCAGTGATTTCGCCGATCACCACGCCAAACTCGCCCGGTTTCAAGGCATCGAGACGCCCCTGGACAATATGCTGGGCGACAATGGACACCTTGCCCTCCTGGGCCGGGTCGATGCCGCTGATCTGGATCGGTTGCATCGCGCCTTTATGGCTGAGCATGCCTTCCATTTCAGTGAACGGCACGGCAGCGATCACCTCAGGATTTTTCAGCGCCGCGGCAGCCACCGGCTGCCAGTCGTCGATCGGCTTGACGCCGATGATGGTGGCGTGGGGCACCATGCCCAGGATGCGCGAGCTCATTTCGCGCTGGAAGCCATTCATCACCGACAGCACCACGATCATCGCCAGCACCCCCAGGGCGAGGCCGATCATCGAGGTCATGGAAATGAACGAAACAAAGCGATTGCGGCGCTTGGCGCGGGTATAGCGCGTGCCGATGAAGATCGATAACGGTCTGAACATTCGCGGGGCACCGTATGAAAATAAAAGACCCGGCGCTTGCAGCAAGCGCCGGGTTTCGGTCGGTCAAATGGGCGTCAGGCAACCTTCCTGCAAGTGCAGGACGCGGTCCATCTGCCGGGCCAGGTTCATGTCGTGGGTCACCACCAGGAACGCGGTACGCATCGAGGTACTGAGTTCCAGCATCAGGTCCTGAATGCCTTGGGCGGTGTGGGAGTCGAGGTTGCCGGTCGGCTCGTCGAGCATCACCAGCCCCGGCTTGTTGACCAGGGCCCGAGCAATCGCCACGCGCTGGCGCTCGCCACCGGACAACTCCGCCGGCTTGTGCTCCAGACGATGGCCCAACCCGACCCGCTCCAACAACGCCGTGGCCCGCTGGCGGGCTTCAGGGATCGCGGTGCGACCGATCAGCAGCGGCATGCAGACGTTCTCCAGCGCGGTGAACTCCGGCAGCAAATGGTGGAACTGGTAAACGAAGCCCAGGGAACGGTTGCGCAGCAGGCCACGGGCCTTCTCGTTCAGCGCCGAGAGTTCCTCGCCGGCCAGCCAGACACTGCCGGCAGTCGGTGTATCGAGGCCGCCCAACAGATTGAGCAGGGTACTTTTGCCCGACCCGGACGTACCGACAATCGCCACACGCTCGCCCGGATGCAGCTCCAGCTGCAAGCCCGACAACACCACCACCGATTCCGGCCCCTCCTCGTAGGATTTGCCCAGGTTACGGCAGCTCAAGATTGCTTTTTCACTCATACCCGACTCACTCATAACGTAACGCCTCCGCAGGCTGGGTGCGCGCGGCACGCCAGGCTGGATACAGGGTGGCGAGGAAACTCAGGACCAACGCGGCGCCGCAGACCATCAACACATCGTCTGTCTGCAACTGCGACGGCAGGTAGTCGATGAAGTACACGTCGGCGTTGAGAAACTTGTGCCCGATCAGGCCTTCGAGAGCGGCAATCGCGGCGCTGACGTTCAGCGCGGCAAACATCCCGACCAAGGCGCCGACCACCGTACCGATCACGCCAATGACCGTGCCCTGGACCATGAAGATCCGCATGATCTGCCCCGGCGTGGCGCCAAGGGTGCGCAGGATGGCGATGTCACCTTTCTTGTCGTTCACCACCATCACCAGAGTGGAGATGATGTTGAATGCCGCCACCGCGACGATCAGCAACAAAAGCAGACCGATCATGGCTTTTTCCATGCGGATCGCCTGGTACAGGTTGCCGTGGGTGCGGGTCCAGTCTCGGGCGTAGTAGCGCTCTTCGCCGAGCTGCTGGGCGATGGTCCACGCGACGCGCGGCGCCTGGAACAGATCATCGAACTTCAGCCGCAGGCCCTGGACCTGATCCGGCTTCCAGCGATGCAGGCGCGCCAGGTCCTGAAGGTTGGTGACGCCCAGGTAACCGTCCAGCTCGCCGGCGCCGACATGGAAGATGCCGACCACGGTAAAGCGCTTCATGCGCGGGAACATACCGCCCGGGGTCACGGTGACTTCCGGTGCCACGAAGGTCAGCTTGTCGCCGATGGCGGCGCCGAGCTTGGCAGCGGCCTTGTCACCGATGACGATGCCAAAGCTGCCTGGCGCCAGGTCGTCGAGTTTGCCCTGCTTCATGAAGTTGTCGATGATCGACACCTGCCGCTCAAGCCCAGGGTCAATGCCATTGAGCAAGACCTTGGAAACCTTGCCATTGTGGGTCAGCAGCCCCTGCATCTGGGTGAACGGCGCAACCGCCAGCACCTGCGGGTTCTGCTTGACCTTGGCGGCCAGGCTCGGCCAGTCGCTGATGGCTTCGCCGGTTTCGAGGGTGGCGTGGGGCACCATGCCCAGCACGCGAGTGCGCATCTCATGGTCGAACCCGTTCATCACCGACAGCACGACGATCATCACGACCACGCCAAGGGCCAGCCCGATGATTGAAGTCAGGGAAATGAACGATACGAAATGATTGCGACGTTTTGCACGGGTATAACGCGTGCCGATAAATACGAAGAGAGGTCTGAACATGTCGGGGCTTGTTCGGAGGGAAAAGGAACGTCCTTGTGGCGGGGGTCACAAACCAGCTTTACACTCAGACCACCGCCGCTACCATGGGTTCGCCATGTCGACATTAGATGAAGAAGATCGCCGCGAATACTACCGTATCGAGGACACGATCGCACTGGAAATTCGGCCCCTCTCCATTCCTGAAGCTGCTGGCCAGGAAGTGTTGCAGGATGCTTCTCCACTATTCAATCTGCTCAGCGAATTACACCTGAGCGAATTCGAATCGCAACACCTGCTGCGCCAGATCAGCGAGCGCGAGCGCAGCATCGCGGCTTACCTCAAGGCGATGAATAAACGCATCGACCTGCTCAGTCAGGTCATTGCCCTGACGGCGCTCGGCGAAATCGGCGAACCGCAGCCGGTGATCATCTCCGAGGGCGGCATCGACTTCCAGCACGCCACGCCTGTCGGCGTTGGCACGCACCTGTCGATCAAGATGGTGCTGATGCCCCAGGCCCTGGGGCTGTTGCTCCGGGCCCGGGTCACTCATTGCGACCCCAAGGGCGACGGCTATGACGTGGGCACCGAGTTCGAACGCCCCACCGACGCCCAGCGCCAGTTACTGGCCCGCTACATCCTGCAGAAACAGGCGCAAGAGCGACGCCTGGCGCGGGAACTGAACGAATCCGGCATCAATAAGGAAGAACCGTGACCCTCATTTATGGCCACCGTGGCGCCAAGGGCGAAGCGCCAGAAAATACCCTGACCGGTTTTCAGGAGTGCCTCAAGCACGGCGTGCGCCGATGCGAGCTGGACCTGCACCTTTCAATGGACGGCGAGTTGATGGTGATCCACGACCCGACCCTCAAGCGCACCACCGATCGCCGGGGCAAGGTGGTGGAGCATTCGGCCGCCGAGCTGGTGACCTACGATGCGCGCAAGGGTGGCCCGGGCTGGATCAAGCCGTGCCCGATCCCGCGCCTGGAGGAGCTGTTCGAAAAATGTGATTTCGAGCATTGGCAACTGGAGGTCAAGAGTGCCTCACGCACCCGCGCCGCCGCCACCGTGCTGGGGATCCGCGAAATGGCCCAGCGTTTCGGGTTGCTGGACAAAATCACCATCACATCCAGCTCCCGGGAAGTGCTCAAGGCTGCCCTGGACCTGACCCCGGACATCTCCCGCGGGCTGGTGGCCGAATACGCCTGGCTCGACCCACTGAAGGTCGCCCAGAGTTACGGCTGCGAGATTCTGGCGCTCAACTGGACGCTGTGTACGCCGGAACGCCTGATCAAGGCCCAGCGTCAGGGGTTGCATGTATCAGTGTGGACGGTCAACGAACCCGCGCTGATGCGCAGGCTCGCCGACTTCGGCGTTGACAGCCTGATTACAGACTTTCCCGGTTTGGCCACTGCCACCCTCGAGAATTGCTGAAATCGGTCTCCCCGGCCGGCTCAGGCCACCGGCCGGAGCCGCTCAAAAAAGCCGGTTGAGCCCGTCATAGGCCGCTACCCGATAGGCTTCGGCCATGGTCGGGTAGTTGAAGGTCGTGTTGACGAAGTATTTCAGCGTGTTCAGCTCGCCCGGCTGGTTCATGATCGCCTGGCCGATGTGAACGATCTCCGACGCCTGGTAACCGAAACAGTGCACGCCCAGCACTTCCAGCGTCTCGCGGTGGAACAGGATCTTCAGCATGCCCTGCGGCTCTCCGGCGATCTGCGCCCGCGCCATGCTCTTGAAGAAGGCCTTGCCCACTTCATAGGGCACCTTGGCCTGGGTCAGCTCCTGCTCGTTCTTGCCGATCGAGCTGATCTCCGGAATGGTGTAGATGCCGGTCGGTACGTCGTTGACGAAGCGCCAGCTCCCGTTGTCAACAATGCTGCCGGCCGCTGAACGGCCCTGGTCATGGGCGGCGCTGGCCAGGCTCGGCCAACCGATCACGTCACCGGCACCGTAGATGTTCGTCACACAGGTGCGGTAGTTCTCGTCAACTTCGATCTGGCCACGGCTGTTGACCTTCACGCCGATGTTTTCCAGGCCCAGGGTGTCGGTGTTGCCGGTACGGCCGTTGCACCAGAGCAAGGCGTCGGCCTTGATCTTCTTGCCGGACTTGAGGTGCAGGATCACGCCGTTGTCCACGCCTTCGACGCGGTCGTAGTCCTCGTTGTGACGCACGGTGATGTTGTTGTTGCTGAAGTGATAGCTCAGGGCCTGGGAGATTTCCGAGTCCAGGAAGCTCAGCAACTGGCCACGGTTATCCACCAGCTCCACCAGCACACCGAGGCCGCTGAAGATCGATGCGTATTCGCAACCGATCACCCCCGCGCCGTAGACAATCAGCTTACGCGGGGTGTGGCCCAGGCTCAGGATCGTGTCGCTATCGTAGATACGTGCGTGGTTGAAATCGATATCGGCCGGACGATACGGGCGCGAGCCGGTGGCGATGATGATGTGCTTGGCCACCAGCTTTTCGACCACGCCATTGCCGCAAACCACTTCAACGGTCTGCTCGTCGGCAAAGCTGCCGGTGCCGAAGAACACGTCGACCCGGTTGCGGGCGTAGTAACCGGTGCGCGAGGCGACTTGCTTGGAGATCACCTTCTCGGCGCTCTTGAGCACGTCCGGGAAGGAGAACCAGCGCGGCTCGCCGATGGCGCGGAACATCGGGTTGGTATTGAACTGCATGATCTGCCGGACCGAGTGACGCAAGGCCTTGGACGGGATGGTGCCCAAGTGGGTGCAGTTGCCACCGACCTGCCGACGGCTGTCGACCATCGCGACCTTGCGCCCTGCCTTGGCGGCGTTCATTGCCGCGCCCTCTCCCGCCGGGCCGGAACCCAATACCACCACGTCGTAGTTGTAGACAGCCATGCGTACTCCTCAGAACAGGCCGCGGCGCCACATTTGGCTCCACGGCTAAATCATGCCGGCCAGCGACATGAAGGAACAATTTGGGGCCGGTTCATGAGCCCGGCCACAGTCTATAGAAGCGTCAACGCCGCGCACATTACCCCTTGGTCGCGTCGTAGGCTAGTTTTGCCTGCGCTATTTCGCCACAGGTGCGCTTTCAGCGCGCTGTCATCATTGGGTTTTTCCGCCAGTCATCCGTTCAAATGCTTCATTGGTGCGAACGATGAAACGGTCATTGTCCCGCAATACGAAAAATACCCCGATGCCATGCTTCTGGGCATAGTCCCAACCCCGTTCAGGACCGAGAATGAGCAACAGCGTCGATAGTCCATCGGCCATCAACGCCGAAGGATGAATCACGGTGACTGACGCCAGGTTGTGTAGGACTGGTGTACCGGTGCGCGCATCAAAGGTATGGGAGTAACGCCTGCCGCCCTGTTCGAAATATTTACGGTAGTCGCCCGAGGTGGAAACCCCGTAGCCGTTGACCTCGATGACGCGCTCAGCCACCCGCCGGTCGTCCCGGGGTTCTTCCAGGGCGATACGCCAGGCGGCACCATCGGGTTTGCGTCCGGCGGCCTTGAGTTCGCCAGTGACCTCGGCCAGATAGCTGTCGATGCCCAAGGCCTTGAACCGGCTGGCGATCCGGTCGACGGCATAACCGGCGGCGATACTGTTGAAGTCGACTTCCACCGCGGCGTCTTTGCACAAGCGGTCGCCGTCGATGCGCAGATGAGCATGCCCGACGCGTTGGCGCACCTGGGCCAGGGCTTCTGCGGTCGGTACTTTCTCTGCTCGGGACTGGGGACCGAAGCCCCACAGGTTGAGCAGCGGCTCCACCGTCAGATCGAAAGAACCGTCGCTTTGGGAGGACAACTGCTCACCCACGCGGATCAACTCCAGGACAGGGCCAGGCATGATCTGGCAGCTATTGGCCGGCAACGCATTGAACCGTTCGATGTCCGAATCGCTGCGATAGGTCGAGAACTGTCGATCCACTTCGGCGAGGATGCTTTCCACCTCGGCCCGCACCGCTTTCGGTGCAGGCGCGGCGGAATGCCTGACGTACTGAATCGAATAGTGGCTGCCCATGGTCGGGCCGTCGAAGCGCTCCAGGGTGTCGCCGTTGCCGCAACCGGACAACACGCCGACCAGCACCACAAGCCCCATCCATCGTCCAGTTAACAAATCTTCATCCCCCCTCGAAACCGCGCCGGCCATTATGGGCTTCAGCGCCCTTCAGTCCAGATGCAAAAAACTGTGGGAGCGAGCCTGCTCGCGATAGCGTCGGATCAAACGACATTGATGTGACTGACACACCGCTATCGCGAGCGGGCTCGCTCCCACAGTGGGTGCAGCGCTTTCATACAAGATTGTCAGAGTGAGTACCTACCCATGCCTTCCAACACCAGCAACGGCAAGGCGATCTTTCGCGTTGTCAGCGGCAACTTCCTGGAGATGTTCGACTTCATGGTCTATGGCTTCTACGCCACGGCCATTGCCAAGACGTTCTTCCCGACCGACAGTGCTTTCGCCTCGCTGATGCTGTCCCTGGCCACATTTGGCGCCGGGTTCTTGATGCGCCCGCTGGGGGCGATTTTTCTCGGGGCCTACATCGACCGGCACGGCCGCCGCAAAGGCTTGATCATCACCTTGGCGATGATGGCCGCCGGCACCGTGCTGATCGCTTGTGTGCCGGGTTACACCACCCTCGGCGTGGCGGCACCGCTGCTGGTGCTGCTGGGGCGATTGCTGCAGGGCTTTTCCGCCGGGGTTGAGCTGGGCGGCGTATCGGTGTATCTGGCGGAAATTTCCACGCCGGGGCGCAAGGGTTTCTTTGTCAGTTGGCAATCCGCCAGTCAACAGGCCGCCGTCGTGTTTGCCGGCCTGCTGGGCGTTGGCCTCAATCACTGGCTGAGCCCCCAGGAGATGGGCGAATGGGGCTGGCGCGTGCCGTTTCTGGTGGGTTGCATGATCGTGCCGGTGATATTCGTGATTCGTCGCTCCTTGGAAGAAACACCTGAGTTCCAGGCGAGAAAACATCGCCCTACCCTGTCGCAAATCATCCGTTCCATCGGTCAGAACTTCGGCATCGTCCTGGCGGGCATGGCGCTGGTGGTGATGACCACGGTGTCGTTTTACTTGATCACGGCGTACACGCCGACCTTCGGTAAAGCCGAACTGAACCTGTCGGACCTGGATGCGTTGCTGGTGACGGTATGCATCGGGCTGTCGAACTTCTTCTGGCTGCCGGTGATGGGCGCATTTTCCGACAAGATCGGACGCAAGCCCTTGCTGCTGGGTGCGACTATTCTGGCGATCCTCACGGCATATCCGGCGCTGTCCTGGCTGGTGGCGAACCCCAGCTTCAGCCATTTGCTGATCGTGGAGTTGTGGTTGTCGTTCCTGTATGGATCGTACAACGGTGCCATGGTAGTCGCCTTGACGGAAATCATGCCGCTGGAAGTGCGCACCACCGGTTTCTCCCTGGCCTACAGCCTGGCAACAGCGACCTTCGGCGGGTTTACGCCAGCGGCCTGTACTTATCTGATTCATGTGCTGGGCAACAAGGCCGCGCCAGGGATCTGGCTCAGTGGCGCGGCAGTGCTGGGGTTGATTGCTACCTTGGTGTTGTTCAAGGGTAATCGGCATGAACTGCGGACTGCGCAGGCATTAGCGGCGAGCGGTGCCTGACAGATTGCTATCGCGAGCAGGCTCGCTCCCACAGGGATTTACGCGCTCCAATGTGGGAGCGAGCCTGCTCGCGATGAGGCCAGCCCAGGCGACAGAAAAGCCAGAAAAAAAACGCCCCGACAAGTCGGGGCGTTTTCACAAGCGGCTAAAGCTTAGCGCGGGAATGCTGGCGGGTTTACACCGGCCATGTCTTCCATCACGCGAACGACCTGGCAGCTATAACCGAACTCGTTGTCGTACCAGACGTACAGCACAACGCGGTTATCCTGAACGATGGTCGCTTCAGCGTCGACCACGCCGGCATGGCGCGAGCCAACGAAGTCGGTGGACACCACTTCCTGGGAATTGACGAAATCGATCTGCTTGTGCAGGTCGGAGTGCAGCGCCATATAGCGCAGGTACTCGTTCATCTCTTCACGGGTGGCGGCTTTCTCAAGGTTCAGGTTGAGGATGGCCATCGACACGTTCGGCGTCGGTACACGGATCGCGTTGCCGGTCAGCTTGCCGGCCAGCTCAGGCAAAGCCTTGGCAGCAGCGGTGGCGGCACCGGTCTCGGTGATCACCATGTTCAGCGCGGCGCTGCGGCCACGACGGTCGCCTTTGTGGAAGTTGTCGATCAGGTTCTGGTCGTTGGTGTACGAGTGAACGGTTTCAACGTGACCGTTGATGATGCCGAACTTGTCGTTCACAGCCTTGAGCACCGGCACGATGGCGTTGGTGGTGCACGAAGCGGCGGAGACGATCTTGTCGTCAGCGGTGATTTCGTTGTGGTTGATGCCGTGAACGATGTTCTTGAGCTTGCCCTTGCCAGGTGCGGTCAGAACAACGCGGTCGACACCCGGGCATGCCAGGTGCTGGCCCAGGCCATCGGCGTCACGCCATACACCGGTGTTGTCCACCAGCAGTGCGTCCTTGATGCCGTACTGGGTGTAATCCACCTCGGTCGGGTTCTTCGCGTAGATCACCTGGATCAGGTTACCGTTGGCCGTGATGGTGTTGTTTTCTTCGTCGATGGTAATGGTGCCGTTGAACGAACCATGGACCGAATCGCGACGCAGCAGGCTGGCGCGCTTGGTCAGGTCGTTCTCCGCGCCTTTGCGCACCACGATGGCACGCAGGCGCAAACCATCGCCACCACCGGTTTTCTCGATCAGGATGCGCGCCAGCAGACGACCGATACGACCGAAGCCGTAGAGCACGACGTCGGTGCCTTTGCGTGCCGAAACGTTTTGCTGGCCAACCACATCAGCCATCTCTTCGCGAACGAACTGCTCGGCGCTACGGCCGTTGCCCTCGTTACGGAATTTGAACGCCAGCTTGCCCAGGTCCACCGAAGCCGCGCCGAGCTTGAGCTCGCTCATGGCCTTGAGCAGAGGGAATGTTTCGTGGACGGAGAGTTCGCTGTCGTCGGAAGAACGGTGGCGAGCAAAGCGGTGAGCCTTGAGAATCGCGATGACAGACTGGTTGATCAGGCTGCGGCCATAGATCGAGCTCACCACGTTGTTATTGCGGTAGAGCTGACCGATGAGAGGGATCATCGCTTCTGCGAGTGCTTCACGATCGATCCATTCACCAAGACACTGGTCGGGCTTCTGAGTCACGGGAACCTTCCACATGTAGGGGCTGAAAAAAGGGGCTACATTATGCCGCCGACTCTTCGGCGGAGCAATGCGCGCCTGTCGCACCGTGGTTTTCCTGTTCGCCAGGGTAGTCTGCGACTGACAGCTGCCCCCTTCCCCCGCTACAATTGCCGACTTTGTCGCAACGCTGGAGCTCAACCTTCCGTGCCCGTTCTGCGTCTCCCGCTTCTCCCTGCCGCGGCAGGTAAACAGCACTGGGGCAACCTGCCCGGTGCCGCCCTGAGCCTGGCCATTGCCGAGGCTGCCAGCGCTGCAAAGCGCTTTACCCTGCTGCTGACCGCCGACAGCCAAAGCGCCGAGCGGCTCGAACAGGAACTGAGTTTCTTCGCCCCGGATTTGCCTGTGCTGCATTTCCCGGACTGGGAAACCCTGCCCTACGATCTGTTTTCGCCCCACCAGGACATCATTTCCCAGCGAATCGCCAGCCTTTATCGATTGCCGGAGCTCAGTCATGGCGTTTTGGTAGTGCCGATCACCACGGCCCTACATCGTCTGGCACCGACCCAGTTTTTGCTCGGCAGCAGCCTGGTGCTGGACATCGGCCAGAAGCTCGACGTCGAGCAAATGCGCAGCCGTCTTGAAGCCAGTGGCTATCGTTGCGTCGACACGGTGTACGAGCACGGCGAGTTCGCGGTACGCGGCGCGCTGATCGATCTGTTCCCGATGGGCAGCAAGTTGCCTTACCGCATCGACCTGTTCGATGACGAAATCGAAACCCTGCGCACCTTCGACCCGGAAAACCAACGCTCCATCGACAAAGTACAGTCGGTGCGCCTGCTGCCGGCCAAGGAATTCCCGCTGCAAAAAGACGCCGTGACCCGCTTCAAGGCGCGCTTTCGCGAACGTTTCGATGTGGATTTCCGTCGCTGCCCGATCTTCCAGGACCTGAGCAGCGGGATCACTCCCGCCGGTATCGAGTACTACCTGCCGCTGTTTTTCGAAGAAACCTCCACCCTGTTCGATTACCTGCCCCAGGACACTCAGGTGTTTTCCCTGCCCGGCATCGAGCAGGCGGCGGAAAACTTCTGGAACGATGTGCGCAATCGCTACGAAGAGCGCCGCGTCGATCCTTCCCGTCCTTTATTGCCACCGGCCGAGCTGTTCCTGCCGGTGGAAGACTGCTTCGCCCGGCTCAAGAACTGGCCACGCGTGGTGGCAAGCCAGCAGGACGTGGAAACGGGCGTCGGCCGCGAACGCTTCCCGGCCAAGGCCTTGCCGGACCTGGCGATCGAAGCCAAGGCCACGCAGCCACTGGCGGCCCTGGCCGGTTTTCTCGACGGTTTCCCCGGCCGCGTGCTGTTCACCGCCGAATCCGCCGGTCGTCGTGAAGTGCTGCTTGAACTGCTTGAACGCCTGAAACTTAGGCCGAAAACCGTCGATAGCTGGCCAGACTTCGTCGCCGGCAAAGACCGCCTGGCGATTACTATCGCGCCGCTGAACGATGGCCTTGTCCTGGAAGACCCGGCCCTGGCGCTGGTGGCCGAAAGCCCGTTGTTTGGTCAGCGCGTCATGCAGCGTCGTCGTCGCGAAAAACGCGCCGACGCCGCCAACGACGCGGTCATCAAGAACCTCACCGAGCTGCGCGAGGGCGCGCCAGTGGTGCACATCGACCACGGCGTAGGCCGCTACCTGGGCCTGGCGACCCTGGAAATCGACAACCAGGCCGCCGAGTTCCTCACCCTGGAATACGCCGAGGGTGCCAAGCTCTACGTGCCGGTGGCTAACCTGCACCTGATCGCCCGCTACACCGGTAGCGACGACACCCTGGCGCCGCTGCATCGGCTGGGTTCGGAAACCTGGCAGAAAGCCAAGCGCAAGGCCGCCGAACAGGTGCGCGACGTGGCTGCCGAACTGCTGGACATCTATGCCCGTCGCGCCGCCCGCGAGGGGTATGCCTTCGCCGACCCGAAAGCCGACTACGAAACCTTCAGCGCCGGGTTTCCCTTCGAGGAAACCGTCGACCAGCAGACCACCATCGAGGCCGTGCGCGCTGACATGCTCGCGCCCAAACCGATGGACCGGCTGGTGTGCGGCGATGTCGGTTTCGGCAAGACCGAAGTGGCGATGCGCGCCGCATTCATTGCCGTGCACGGCGGCAAGCAGGTGGCAATCCTGGTGCCCACCACCCTGCTTGCCCAGCAGCACTACAACAGTTTCCGCGACCGCTTCGCCGACTGGCCGGTGACCGTGGAGGTGATGAGCCGCTTCAAGTCCACCAAGGAAGTGAACGCGGCGGTGGCCGATCTGGCCGAGGGCAAGATCGACATCGTCATCGGCACGCACAAACTGCTGCAGGACGATGTGAAGATCAAAAACCTGGGGCTGGTGATCATCGACGAAGAGCACCGCTTTGGCGTGCGCCAGAAAGAACAGCTCAAGGCCCTGCGCAGCGAGGTCGACATCCTGACCCTGACGGCCACGCCGATCCCGCGCACGCTGAACATGGCAGTGTCGGGCATGCGTGACCTGTCGATCATCGCCACGCCGCCGGCCCGTCGCCTGTCGGTGCGCACCTTCGTCATGGAGCAGAACAAAAGCACGATCAAGGAAGCCCTGCTGCGCGAGTTGCTGCGTGGCGGCCAGGTCTATTACCTGCACAACGACGTCAAGACCATCGAGAAATGCGCCGCCGATCTGGCCGAGCTGGTGCCGGAAGCGCGCATCGGCATCGGCCACGGGCAGATGCGCGAACGTGAACTCGAACAGGTGATGAGCGATTTCTACCACAAGCGCTTCAACGTGCTGATCGCCTCGACCATCATCGAGACCGGCATCGATGTGCCGAGCGCCAACACCATCATCATCGAGCGCGCCGACAAATTCGGCCTGGCCCAGTTGCACCAGTTGCGCGGTCGGGTCGGGCGCAGTCACCACCAGGCCTACGCCTACCTGTTGACGCCACCGCGCCAGCAGATCACCCCGGACGCGGAAAAGCGCCTGGAAGCCATCGCCAACACCCAGGACCTGGGTGCCGGTTTCGTGCTGGCCACCAACGACCTGGAAATCCGCGGTGCAGGCGAATTGCTGGGCGACGGCCAGAGCGGCCAGATCCAGGCCGTGGGTTTCACCCTGTACATGGAAATGCTCGAACGGGCGGTCAAGTCGATCCGCAAGGGTGAGCAACCGAACCTCGACCAACCGTTGGGCGGCGGGCCGGAAATCAATCTGCGGGTGCCGGCGCTGATCCCGGAAGACTACCTGCCGGATGTCCACGCACGGCTGATCCTCTACAAACGCATCGCCTCGGCCACTGACGAAGAAGGCCTCAAGGACCTGCAAGTGGAGATGATCGACCGCTTCGGCCTGCTGCCGGAGCCAACCAAGAATCTGGTGCGTACCACCTGGCTCAAGCTCAAGGCCGAGCAACTGGGCATCAAGAAAGTCGACGGCGGCCCCAATGGTGGTCGTATCGAGTTCGAAGCCCAGACGCCGGTCGATCCGCTGGTACTGATCAAGCTGATCCAGGGCCAGCCCAAACGCTACAAGTTTGAAGGTGCCACGATGTTCAAGTTCATGGTGCCCATGGAACGCCCGGAAGAGCGTTTCAATACCGTAGAAGCGCTGTTCGAGCGCCTCACTCCGACCCCTGCTTGAAGGACGCCCCATGCGCCTGTTTCGCTCACTGACCTTGTTGATGACCCTGGTCGCTCCCCTGGCGTTTGCCGATGACCTGTATCAGGTTGAAATGATCCTGATGCGCCAGAACGCCGAACCGGCGATTGTCAGCCGCGCCGCACCGGAGGACTGGGACGCGGGCGCGCAACGCCTGGACGCGAAGAGCCAGCGCACGCCTGCATTGGGTCACATCGTGGAAAAACTCAACGCCAGCGGCCAGTACACGGTGCTGATGCACAAAGCCTGGCAGCAGAACCTGGGCGAACAGGGCAGCCGAATCGCCGTCAGTGATGGCGTAGAACAGTTCGGCCAGTTTCCCATCGAAGGAACCCTGGAACTGAAACTGGGGCGGTTTACCGACGTGGACGCCGACTTCTGGATCAACCAGATCGACACCAATGGCCTGGTCACTTCCAGCGAACGCCTCAAACAGCAGAGCCATACCAAAAATGGCCAGTTGAATTTCCTCGACAACGGCCACCTCGGCCTGCTGATCAAAATCACCTCGCTGACTGCGCCTGCGCCACGGCAGGCGCCTGACGTCATTCCGGACTGATCGGCGCGCCTATGCCCTCGCCCCTGAGCAAACCCCTGGCACCCTCCTGGGTCAATCGATTCAAGGAACAGAGCCTGGAGCGCGGGCGCCGTTACGCGCTGGAAAACCGCGTCAGGATCGTCGAGGCTGGCGACAGCACCATCACCGCCAGCTGTGAAGGCTCTGGGGGTAACGTTTACCGCCAGACGATTCGCCTGAAAGAATCAGCCAAAGGCACGTTGATTCTGCTTGAAGCCGCCTGTACCTGCCCGGTGCGCATCAACTGCAAGCACTGCGCGGCGGTGCTGCTGCAAGTCCAGGAAACCCTGGCCTACCCGGCCGCCGAGAAAGACGCGCAGTTGCTGGAGAAACTCCAGGCCGTGCTGGAAAACCGCAGCCCCAAGGCCCCGCCGCAAGTGCTGGTGGACAACGTCCAACCAATGCCGCGGCTGTGGCTGGCGAGCATCGAGTTCAGCGCTTTCGAGCCGCGCAATGGCAAGATGCAGCGCTACATCCAGCACCGCGCCGCCCTGTCTTTCAGCTACCTGGACGAATACGTCAGCGGCCAGCGCAACACTGACGTGCTGATTCGCCAGGACACACAGACGCTGCGGATAAAACGCCAGACAGAAGTGGAGCAGTCCTACCGCGAACAGCTTCGAATCCTCGGCTTCAAAATCGCAACCCGCCAAAGCAAGGCCCTGCCCGAAAGCGCCGGTGAACTGTACGAGATGGTCAACGACAGTGCGTGGCTGACGTTCACCCTCAACGATCTGCCGAAACTGCGTAGCCAGGGCTGGGAGTTGCAGATCGACGAGGATTTCGGTTTCGACCTGACGGCGGTGGACGAATGGTACGCCACGGTCGAAGAAGCGCCGGAACGGGACTGGTTCGATCTGGAACTGGGGATCATCGTCAACGGTGAGCGATTGAGCCTGCTGCCGATTCTGCTGAACCTGATGCGTTCGCACATCGAGCTGTTCAACCCGGAACGCCTGGCCAGGCGCCGCGATGACGAACTCATTCTGGTCAACTTGCCTAACCGCCCGAACTCCGAGTTCGGCCCGCAGCAAGTGGCCCTGCCCTATGGCCGGCTGAAACCGGTGCTGGCCACCCTGGGCGAGTTCTACCTGCAAGAACCGGGCACCACCAAACTGCGCTTGAACAGCGCGGATGCCCTGCGCCTGAACCCGCTGCAAGACATGCCCCTGCGCTGGGAAGGCGGCGAGCACATTCGTGGCCTGGCCCAACGCCTGCGGGACATCAAGGACTTCACCAGCACGGCGCCAGAAGGCCTGAACGCCACGCTGCGGCCTTATCAGCTCGAAGGTTTAAGCTGGATGCAATCGCTCAGGCAACTGGAAGTCGGCGGCATCCTCGCGGACGACATGGGCCTGGGCAAAACCCTGCAAACCCTGGCGCACATCCTCAGCGAAAAAAACGCCGGGCGCCTCGACCGCCCTTGCATGGTGGTCATGCCCACCAGCCTGATCCCCAACTGGCTCGACGAGGCCGCCCACTTCACCCCGCAACTCAAGGTGCTGGCCTTGTACGGCGCCGGGCGCAAGAAGCACTTTGACCGGCTGAACGATTACGACCTGGTCCTCACCACCTATGCGCTGTTGCCCAAGGATGTCCAGCGCCTGGCGGAGCAGCCGTTACACGTGCTGATCCTCGATGAAGCCCAGTACATCAAGAACCCGAACAGCAAAGCCGCCGAGGCCGCCCGCGAACTCAACGCCCGCCAGCGGCTGTGCCTGTCCGGTACGCCGCTGGAAAACCACCTGGGCGAATTGTGGTCGTTGTTCCACTTCCTGCTGCCGGGATGGCTCGGGGACGTCAAGAGCTTCAACCGCGACTACCGCGTTCCGATTGAAAAGCGCGGCAGCGATGTGCGACTGCAGCACCTCAACGGTCGGATAAAACCTTTTCTGCTGCGCCGGACCAAGGAGCAAGTGGCGACAGAACTGCCACCCAAGACCGAGATCATCCATTGGGTCGAGCTCAGCGATGCCCAGCGGGACGTCTACGAAACCATGCGCCTGGCCATGGACAAGAAGGTACGCGACGAGATCACCCGCAAAGGCGTGGCTCGCAGCCAGATCATCATTCTCGAGGCGCTGCTCAAGCTGCGCCAGGTCTGTTGTGACCTGCGCCTGCTCAACGATGCCGCCCTGCCTGCCCGCGGCAGCACCTCAGGCAAGCTCGACAGCCTGATGGAGATGCTCGAAGAGCTGTTTGAAGAAGGTCGCCGGGTGCTGCTGTTTTCTCAGTTCACATCGATGCTGTCGCTGATCGAAGACGAACTGAAGAAACGCGGCGTCGATTACGCCATCCTGACCGGCCAGACCAGGGACCGACGTACGCCGGTCAAGGAATTCCAGAGCGGCAAGCGTCAGATCTTTCTGATCAGCTTGAAGGCCGGCGGCGTAGGCCTGAACCTCACCGAGGCGGACACGGTGATCCACTACGATCCATGGTGGAACCCCGCCACCGAAAACCAGGCGACCGACCGCGCCTATCGCATCGGCCAGGAGAAGCCGGTGTTCGTCTACAAAATGATTGCCCGAGGCACGGTGGAAGAGAAGATTCAGCTGCTGCAGAAGGAAAAATCCGACCTCGCAGCCGGCGTATTGGACGGGCGCGTGGCCGGAGACTGGAAACTGCAAAGCGACGATATCGAGGCGCTATTCGCGCCACTGCCGGACAAGCTGGAAAAACGCTGATTCACAGCAATCCCTGTGGGAGCCGAGCTTGCTCGCGATAGCGGTGGTTCAGATGTTGAAGATGTTGGCTGTGCCGCCGTCATCGCGAGCAAGCTCGCTCCCACATTGCCCTGAGGTGAGCGCTGGATAGGTCTGCACCCCGAATCTCCTGTGGGAGCGAGCCTGAACTGGTCAAGTAATTCTGGACACCAGTTAAGGTTTCACGCCGCCAGTTTCTCCATGGCTACCGGCGACCGGTAGTCGTTGTAGCTATGGAGCCTGACGTTGTTGTATCGCATCACATAACGTTGCACATCCACGCGGGCTTCATGCTCCGAGCTGTAGCCATCGTCTGGCACCCACTCTGATTTCAGGCTCCCAAAGAAACACTCCATCGGGGCGTTGTCCCAGCACTCACCTTTACGACTCATGCTGTGCAGGAGTCCATGCTTGCGCATCTCATTCCTGAATTTGTGGCTGGTGTATTGGCAACCTTGGTCAGAATGAAACAGCACCTCTTTTGGACAGCCTCGCAATTGAACCGCCATTCGCAACGCTTCGCAGGTCAGCGTGGCATCGGAAATCATTGAAAACGACCACCCCACGATCCGGCGAGCAAACAAATCCAACACTGCCGCGAAATACATCCAGCGCTTACCCACCTTGATGTACGTCACATCTCCACACCACACCTGGTTGATCGCCGTGACATCAAACTTGCGCTTGAGCACATGCGGCGCTACCAGCGCTTCCACGCCGGAAGATTTGTACTTGTGCCGCCGCCGCTGATGACTGGCAACACCGGCTTCGCGCATCAAACTGCGAGCCAGATGTCGCCCGACACGATGCCCCTTTGCTTGCAGTTCCTTGGAAAGGGTGCGAGACCCGGCGGATGCTCTGGATTCCTTGTGATGCTCGACCAGCACGGCTTTGAGTTTCTCCCGCTCAGGCTTCACCTTGCCTTGGCGCTGACGCCAGGCGTAAAAGCTGCTGCGGTTGACCCCAAACGCCCGACAGCAATTGTTAACGCCGTACTGCTCGTCCAGCTCGTTGATCAACGAGAATGATCTTTGGAGTCCAAAAGCAGGAGAGCACTGGCCTTTTTTAGGATTTCAATGTCCAGGTCTTTTTGCCTGAGCAACGCTTTGAGCTGCTGAATCTCTCGCTGATCGGCGGTAATCGCCTTAGCCCCCTCGGGGGTCGAACCCAAGCGCTCTTTGCGAACCTGGTCGACCCAACGGCGCAAGGCGGTAGGGCCAATATCCAGGCTGGCACAGACTTCGGGAACGGACTGGCCCTCGTCCAGCACCATGCTGGCAGCCTTGAGCTTGAACTCACTGGAATAAGATTTGCGCATATCCAAACACCTCAGATTTGGGCGCCATCATAGCGCCCGATTGAAGTGTCCAAAATCATTAGGCCAGTTCAGCCTGCTCGCGATAGCGGTGATTCAGATGTTGGAGATGTTGGCTGTGCCGCCGTCATCGCGAGCAGGCTCGCTCCCACATTGCCCTGAGGTGAGCGCTGGATAGGTCTGCACCCCGAATCTCCTGTGAGAGCGAGCTTGCTCGCGATAGCGGTGGTTCAGTTGTTGGATATCTTGGCTGTGCCGCCGTCATCGCGAGCAGGCTCGCTCCCACATGGCCCTGAGGTGAGCGCCGGATAGGTCTGCACCCCGAATCTCCTGTGGGAGCGAGCCTGCTCGCGATAGCGGTGATTCAGATGTTGAAGAGGTTGGCTGTGCCGCCGTCATCGCGAGCAGGCTCGCTCCCACATGGCTCTGAGGTGAGCGCCGGATAGGTCTGCACCCCGAATCCCCTGTGGGAGCGAGCTTGCTCGCGATAGCGGTGGTTCAGTTGTTGGATATCTTGGCTGTGCCGCCGTCATCGCGAGCAGGCTCGCTCCCACATGGTCCTGAGGTAAGCGCCGGATAGGTCTGCACCCCCGCATCTCCTGTGGGAGCGAGCCTGCTCGCGATAGCGGTGGTTCAGTTGTTGGAGATGTTGGCTGTGCCGCCGTCATCGCGAGCAAGCTCGCTCCCACATGGTCCTGAGGTGAGCGCTGGATAGGTCTGAACCACAAAACCTCCTGTGGGAGCGAGCCTGCTCGCGATAGCGGTGATTCAGTTGTTGGAGATCTTGGCTGTGCCGCCGTCATCGCGAGCAGGCTCGCTCCCACATTGCCCTGAGGTGAGCGCCGGATAGGTCTACACCCCGAATCTCCTGTGGGAGCGAGCCTGCTCGCGATAGCGGTGGTTCAGATGTTGAAGAGGTTGGCTGTGCCGCCGCCATCGCGAGCAGGCTCGCTCCCACATGGCCCTGAGGTGAGCGCTGGATAGGTCTGCACCCCCGAATCTCCTGTGGGAGCGAGCCTGCTCGCGATAGCGGTGGTTCAGTTGTTGGAGGTCTTGGCTGTGCCGCCGTCATCGCGAGCAAGCTCGCTCCCACATGGCCCTGAGGTGAGCGCAGCATAGGTCTGCACCCCGAATCTCCTGTGGGAGCGAGCTTGCTCGCGATAGCGGTGGTTCAGTTGTTGGATATCTTGGCTGTGCCGCCGTCATCGCGAGCAGGCTCGCTCCCACATTGCCCTGAGGTGAGCGCAGCATAGGTCTGCACCCCGAATCTCCTGTGGGAGCGAGCTTGCTCGCGATAGCTGACTAACCGGTAGACACCTTGTCACTTTGAAAATCCCTCACCGGCGTACGCCGATCCGTGGTGCTGCCGGTCAACAACGAATAGTCAAGGCTGCGCTTTTGCAGCTCCTCCTCAATCAAGGCCAGCATTGAGGTGAACTGGGAAAACAACAGAATCTTGCGCGAATAGCCCTTGCTGGCAGCAGGAAACCTTTGCGCCCGTTTTCACTGCCTGTTCCGCTAGCCAGCCATCAATACCCGCGCCAACGTCGACTTCACCTTCCCCATCCCGTCATGCAGCGCCTGCTCGATTTCCGCCATGGTGATCACAGCCGTGGACTTTCCCGCCGCCGGATTCACCACCAGCGCCAGGCAGGCGTAATCGAGCTCCAGCTCACGGGCCAGCGCCGCTTCCGGCATGCCGGTCATGCCGACGATGTCGCAACCGTCGCGCTCCAGGCGGGCGATTTCGGCCACGGTTTCCAGGCGCGGGCCCTGGGTGCAGGCGTAGACGCCATGGCTGCTGTAGCCACAGCCTTCGGCGGCCAGGGCGGCGATCAGTTGCTGGCGCAGCGCCTCGCTGTAGGGGTAGCTGAAATCAATGTGGGTAACCGCCTCCAGGTCATCGGCAAAATAGGTGTGCTGACGGCCGCTGGTGTAATCGATCAATTGGTGAGGCACGCAGAAATGCCCGGTCCCCATCGCGGCGTGAATCCCGCCCACGGCGTTGACCGCCAGGATCGCCTCGGCGCCGGCCTGCTTCAGGGCCCAGAGATTGGCGCGATAGTTCACTTGGTGAGGTGGAAAGCGATGAGGATGGCCGTGACGGGCCAGAAACAGCACTTCGCGCCCGGCGTAGTCACCGATCTGCACCTCGGCCGATGGCGCACCATAGGGCGTTTCTACTGCCAGGGACTGGCGAATGGTCAGACCTTCGAGTTGGGTCAGGCCAGTGCCGCCGATAATTGCGCAAACGGTCATGACAAACGTCCTTAATCGATCAGTTGGGCGGCTTTCAGCGCGCTGATTGCCGTCAGCCAGCGTGGGTCCTGGCGGTACTCGGTGGAGGCGAAGGCCTGCCCGCGCATGCGTGCGATGCGCGCCGATGGTTTGACCTTCAACTGCTGGGCGGCGCTCAAGGCCAGTTCGGCGGCGGCGCGGTCGTTGCACACCAGCCCCATGTCGCAACCGGCCGACAACGCCGCCTCGATACGACTGGCGGCATCACCCACCACATGAGCACCCGCCATCGACAGATCATCGCTGAAGATCACACCATCGAACTGCAATTCGCCACGCAGAATGTCCTGCAGCCAGCGCCGGGAAAAACCGGCTGGATTGGCATCGACCTGCGGATAAATGACATGGGCCGGCATGACGGCCGCCAGTTGCTTGCTCAGTTTGGCGAACGGAACGAGATCGTGGGCGCGGATCTGTTCAAGGCTGCGCTCATCGTTGGGAATGGCCACATGGGAATCGGCTTCGGCCCAGCCGTGGCCGGGGAAATGCTTGCCGGTGGCAGCCATACCGGCGGCGTTCATACCCCGAATGAAGGCACCTGCCAGCAGCGCTGCGCGCTCGGGGTCGCCTTCGAAGGCACGACTGCCGACCACCGCGCTACGTTGATGATCGAGGTCCAGCACCGGGGCAAAACTCAAATCGAGGCCGACCGCCAGCACTTCAGTGGCCATGATCCAGCCGCACTGCTCGGCCAGGTATTCGGCATTCGGGTTGTCGGCAATCGCCCGCATTGCCGGCAAACGCACAAACCCCTGGCGCAGGCGCTGCACACGCCCGCCTTCCTGATCGACCGCCAGCAGCAGGTCGGGGCGGATGGCGCGAATCGAGGCGCTCAGCTCGCGCACCTGGCGTGGATGCTCGATATTGCGAGCAAAAATGATCAGGCCACCCACTTCGGGCTGGCGCAACAGGTGGCGATCTTCGGCCGTCAACCAGGTACCGGCGACGTCCACCATCAACGAGCCTTGCAGGCCAGCAGTCATAATATTTCCTTGATAACAATGAACCCGCACAGCGGCGCACGCACGACCGCGCCGCCGGGCTCCAGGCCCGGCAGGTCACGGTTATGCAATGAAATATAAAGCGGGTTCGAAACGAGAGTCGGCATGGGCCGCTAGCTTAGCGGATGTAGGCAGCCGCGCCCACCCGTGCACTCAGGCCTTGGCGAGCGCCGGGGTTGATTTGCTGCGCGGGCGCAACTGCGCGGCAGCCATGGCCTCATCGGTGACGCCACTTTCGGCGCGCATGCCAGCAGCCAGGAATGGCACCATCAGACGCATCACTTGCTCAATCGAGGTATTCACACCGAAATCGGTTTCAGCGATGGCCCGCAGCGCCTTGATGCCGGACATGCTGAAGGCAGCGGCGCCGAGCATGAAATGCACGCGCCAGAACAACTCGATCGGCGGAATGCGCGGCGCGGCCTCGTTGACCAGAAGCATATAGCGGCGGAAAACCTTGCCGTACATGTCTTCCAGATACCGCCGCAGGTGGCCTTGGCTCTGGCTGAATGCCAGGCCCAGCAAGCGCATGAAAATGGAAAGGTCGTTACCGCTGCGTGGCTGCACGACAAGGGCTTGCTCGACCAGGATCTCCAGCAGCTCTTCCAGGGTTGGCTTGACGTCAGGCTTGGCCTGACGCCGCTCCAGCTCACGATCCAGGCTGACACAGAAAGGCCCGAGGAAACGCGAGAACACGGCCTGGATCAGCGCTTTCTTCGAACCGAAGTGATAATTCACCGCCGCCAGGTTCACCCCGGCCTTGCTGGTGATCAGACGCAATGAGGTTTCAGCGAAACCTTTTTCCGCGAACAATTGCTCGGCAGCATCGAGAATGCGTTCTACGGTTTCCGACTGGGCCATGGCTACTCCGCCTGACAAACACTTGTTTGAAACATACGTTTCAGCCTTGGGGTTGTCAAGCCTGCCGGGACGTTTTGCGAACGCTCGGTCAGATATTTAACCACACCTGCGGCCCGCTGTAGCCCATGACGTTTTTGCGGCCCGACCGACCGTCCAGCGGCCTGTGCGAAAAGGAGGATTGCCAAGCCGCGCCCACTGTATATAATCCCAGTCACTGTATAAAAAGACAGAGCGATCAATATGCTAAAGCTGACGCCACGCCAAGCAGAGATTCTAGCCTTCATCAAACGCTGCCTCGAAGACAACGGCTACCCGCCGACCCGCGCGGAAATCGCCCAGGAACTGGGCTTCAAGTCGCCCAACGCGGCTGAAGAGCACCTCAAGGCGCTGGCTCGCAAGGGCGCTATCGAAATGACCCCGGGCGCGTCCCGTGGCATTCGCATCCCCGGTTTCGAGGCCAAGGCCGACGAAACCACCCTGCCGATCATCGGCCGGGTAGCAGCAGGTGCTCCGATCCTCGCCGAGCAGCATGTCGAGGAATCCTGCAACATCAACCCATCGTTCTTCCATCCGCGAGCTGACTACCTTCTTCGCGTGCACGGCATGAGCATGAAGGACATCGGCATCTTCGACGGCGATCTTCTTGCGGTCCACACCACTCGCGAAGCCCGCAACGGCCAGATCGTGGTGGCGCGAATCGGTGATGAAGTGACCGTCAAGCGTTTCAAGCGCGACGGCAGCAAGGTCTGGCTGATTGCCGAGAACCCCGAGTTCGCCCCCATCGAAGTCAATCTTAAAGATCAGGATCTGGTCATCGAAGGCTTGAGTGTCGGCGTTATTCGCCGCTAAAGGAGGCTTTATGCAGTTCCCACACACACCACAACACACTCAACTTCCGCTGTTCGAGGCGTTCATGGCCCAACCGCTGGTTCCCGCCCTCAAAGAGGTGATCGAGTCACCTTGGGGCGCCGAGCCCGAAGCCTTCAGCGAACTGTCGTTACGTGGTGCCGCCGGGAACTGCCTGAACCTGCTGGCGCCGATCCTGCGCGAGCTGAGCCAGGACCAGGACGCTCGCTGGCTGACGCTGATCGCACCACCGGCCAGTGTCACCCAGGCCTGGCTGCGAGATGCGGGCCTGAACCGTGAGCGCATCCTGCTGCTACAGCCGCGGGGCACTCAAAGCGCCCAGCAACTGACCTGCGAAGCGTTGCGCCTGGGCCGCAGCCATACGGTGGTCAGCTGGCTCAATCCGTTGACCACGACCGCACGGCAACAGTTGATCAGCGCCGCGCGCACCGGGGACGCACAAAGCCTGAATATTCGATTGGGCTAAAAAACTCAGGGCTTCTCCAGGACAGAGAAGCCGGCTAGGAACACTATCGTCCAAAAAGCCGACAGGCGGGATCAATGAAGAACCCGCGGCCCCTCTTCCTTGTTGAATTCGCCTTCAACCAGACGACCTGCCATCTGCACGCCCACACTCAACATCGCCTTGGCGACTTCGACGTGCTGGCCTTGCAGGAAGGCCTTGGCGTCCTCAGAGAAGTTCAAGGTAACCAGAGAACCCTCGTCCTCGGCCCTGCGCAGCTCGATGCGGCCATCAGGAAGTTCGACAATTTCTAGAAAGGACGTTGGCATAAAAGTCTGTTCTCCACGAAAGGCGAGGATTATATAGTCATCGGCCAGGCTTCGCTCGGGATCTTGACCAAGCGTTATGGGCGAATATTACGGATCGAGGGAAAACTCAGCACTCGTTCAGCCCTTCGCGAAAGCGGATTGCCAGGCTCTTGAGGTTCTGACGCCAGCTTTCCAGCTCCTCTCGGCTCAACGCCTGCTCGGGCTCTTCTTCGTCCAGATTGACCGCCATGATCAAAGGTTGGGTCACGTCGCCCTTAGGCTTGCGAGGAGCACGGGGTGGCTCGAACAGTGCCGCGTGTGCCGCCAACAGTTGCGCCAGCCAGGTTTGCGGGTTGTGCGCCAGCTCGACCATTTCGGCCAGTTCCGGAATGGCGACGGTTTCCAACACTTCTTGTGTCAACAACAGTTCGGCCCGGGGCGCATTTGCCTGCGGCAGACGGTAGAAACCGGCAATTTCGTGGCAAAGCCCCAACAACGCGCCGTACAGATGAAACAGCGCTGATTCGCGCCCAGCCTGGGTCAGCGCGGGGGAATTCATCGCACGCCCATCCTCTGCCCTGGCGAGCGCTTCGAGCGACAGGCCGGCGAAATAAATTTTCTGATTGGTGCGGGTGTAGAGTTCGTGGGCCATGGCGGCATTCTCCCCAACGAAATAAAAGCTTCACGCAAGGGCGACAGTGTCGTGGAACAACCGAGGCCACTGCAAGGCAAAAACAAAAAGGCCGCATGAAAACCTACGGGTTGTCATGCGGCCTTTTGTTTACTTGAGGCTATTGGGACGGCTGCGCCCGAAATATCGGACTGGTCCAGCGGGAGCAAGCTCCCTCGCCACAGGGAGCCCTAAAGCAAGCCCCCCCCTCTTCAGACAAGCCTTTGCGATCAGCGCTTGTCTTCAACCGTCCATTTACCGCCGTCGTAGTACGCCTTCCAGCCGGTTGGCTTGCCGTCGACTTCGGTCTGCACGTACTGCTCCTTGGTCTTGCGGCTGTAACGAATCACCGCCGGCCGACCCTCCGGATCCTTCTGCGGAGCTTCGCAGAGGAAATGGTACTTCGGATCGATTTCGTCCTTGTGCGGCACGATCTCCAGCACCAGCGGCGCACGGGTCTCGCGGTTTTTCGGGAACTGGCTCGCCGCCAGGAACAGGCCGGACGCGCCGTCGCGCAGGATGTAGGTGTCGTTGACCTTCTCGCACTTGAGTTCAGGCATCTTCACCGGGTCCATCTTCGGCGGCGCCGCATCACCGCTCTTGAGCAGTTTGCGGGTGTTCTTGCAGGTCGGATTGGTGCAGCCGAAGAACTTGCCGAAGCGGCCGGTCTTGAGCTGCATCTCACTGCCACACTTGTCGCACTCAAGGCTCGGACCTTCATAGCCCTTGATGCGATAGGTGCCCTCTTCGATCTCGTAACCGGCGCAATCGGGATTGTTACCGCAGATGTGCAGCTTGCGCTTCTCATCCAACAGGTAGGCATCCATCGCTGTGCTGCAGATCGGGCAGCGGTGCTTGCCGCGCAGCACCAGGGATTCCGATTCACCCTCGTCGTCCGCGGCGATTTCGTCGCCCGGCACCAGGTTGACCGTCGCCTTGCAGCGCTCCTTGGGAGGCAGACTGTAGCCCGAGCAACCCAGGAACACGCCAGTCGAGGCGGTACGGATCTGCATCGGACGACCACACGTCAGGCATGGGATGTCGGTCATGACGGGCTGGTTGGCCCGCATGCCGTTCTCGGCACTTTCGGCTACTTCGAGCTTTTTCTTGAAGTCGCCATAAAACTCGTCGAGGACGTTTTTCCAGTCCCGCTCACCCTGGGCCACATCGTCGAGGTTCTCTTCCATGCCGGCGGTGAAGCCGTAGTCCATCAGGTTGGAGAAGCTCTCGGACAAACGTTCGGTGACGATGTCGCCCATCTTTTCCGAATAGAACCGACGGTTGTGCAGCGCCACGTAACCGCGGTCCTGGATGGTGGAAATGATCGCCGCGTAGGTCGAAGGACGACCGATGCCACGCTTTTCCATTTCCTTGACCAGGCTGGCTTCCGAATAACGGGCCGGCGGCTTGGTGAAGTGCTGGGTCGGATCAAGCTCGATCAGCTTCATCACATCGCCCTGGGCCATGTCAGGCAGGACGTCGTCGTCACCCGGCTTGGTGATTTGCGGCATGACGCGGGTGTAGCCGTCGAACTTCAGGATGCGGCCCTTGGCGCGCAGCTCGAAGTCGCCAGCACCGACGGTGACCGTGGTCGACAGGTATTGCGCCGGCAGCATCTGGCAGGCCAGGAACTGGCGCCAGATCAGCTCGTAGAGGCGCTCGGCATCGCGCTCCATGCCCGACAGCTTGCTTGGCTCGGTGTTGGCATCGGAGGGACGAATCGCTTCGTGAGCCTCTTGTGCGCCTTCCTTGCTGCTGTAGACGTTCGGCGTCTCCGGCAGGTATTTCTTGCCGAACTCGCTTTCTATATAAGTGCGCGCCATTGTCACGGCATCGGCCGAGAGGTTGGTCGAGTCGGTACGCATGTACGTGATGTAGCCCGCTTCGTACAAACGCTGAGCCATCATCATGGTTTTCTTCACGCCGAAACCCAGGCGGTTGCTCGCGGCCTGTTGCAACGTGGAGGTGATGAACGGTGCCGACGGCTTGCTGCTGGTCGGCTTGTCTTCGCGCTTGACGATGCTGTAGCTGGAAGCCTTGAGCTTCTCCAGCGCAGCCATGGCCTGGGCTTCGTTGAGCGGCTTGAAGGCTTCACCCTTCTCGCGCGCCACGTCGAAGCGCACGGTGGCGCCCTTGGCGGTGCCGAGGTCGGCGTGGACTTCCCAGTATTCTTCAGGGATGAACGCACGGATCTCCCGCTCGCGCTCCACCACCAGCTTCACGGCGACCGACTGCACACGCCCGGCCGACAGGCCACGGGCGATCTTGGCCCACAGCAGCGGCGAAACCATGTAGCCCACCACGCGATCAAGGAAGCGCCGCGCCTGTTGGGCGTTGACCCGATCGATGTCCAGCTCGCCTGGCTGGGAGAAGGCCTCCTGGATGGCCTTCTTGGTGATTTCGTTGAACACCACGCGCTTGTAGCGGCTGTCATCCCCACCGATGGCTTCGCGCAGGTGCCAGGCAATGGCTTCCCCTTCGCGGTCCAAGTCCGTCGCCAGATAGATGGTGTCGGCATCCTTGGCGAGCCGACGCAGTTCTTCGATGACCTTTTCCTTGCCCGGGAGGATCTCGTACTTGGCTTTCCAGCCGTGTTCCGGATCAACCCCCATGCGCGAGACCAGCTGCTTGCGCGCCTTGTCCTTGGGCGACAGCGCCGGCGCTTCACCGGCAGCAGCCTTGCCGCGCTTGGCGGCTGGCTCCTTGCTGGCGCTAGCCGAACCGCTGGTGGGCAGGTCTCGGATATGGCCGATACTCGACTTCACCACGTATTGGTTGCCCAGATACTTGTTGATGGTCTTGGCCTTAGCCGGGGATTCCACAATGACCAGCGATTTGCCCATGGATCAGAAAATTCCTGAATTCTAAAAAGTGAAAGGCGGTTGGCGCCTGACGCGGCACCGCTATATATAGTGGCTGCAAGGTGAGGTCAAGCGCAGGGTTGCCCCGGTATCGGCCTCAAGGCTTGGAAAAAAGGCTCTCTTCGGCCTGCACCAAAGCAAAGCGTGGCACCTGCTCGCCGTCAACTTCGACAGACTCCTGAAACATGCTCAACGGTCGTACCCAAAAGCCGTAATCGCCATACAGGGCTTGATAGAAGACCACTTCTTCCTCGGTCTCGGAATGCCGCGCGATGCTGAATACGCGGTACTGCGGACCTTTGTAATGTTGGTAGAGCCCAGGTTGTATCGGCATGCTTCGGCCCTCGCTCAAATATTTTTTAAATAAAAACAAAATCTTTTTTTCTAAACCCGGAAAAACAAAAACCGGGGCACTTGGCCCCGGCTTCCATCGACGTAACGCTTAGACGCGTTCGAAGACAGTGGCGATGCCCTGGCCGAGGCCAATGCACATAGTGGACACCCCAAAGGTGCCGCCGTTCTGCTTCATGACGTTGAGCAGCGTGCCGGAGATACGCGCACCGGAGCAACCGAACGGGTGACCCAGGGCGATCGCGCCGCCGTGCAGGTTAACCTTCTCGTTCATCTTGTCGAGCACTTTCAGATCTTTCAGCACTGGCAGGGCCTGTGCGGCGAAAGCTTCGTTGAGCTCGAAGAAGTCGATATCGGAAATACTCAGACCCGCACGCTTCAAGGCTTTCTGCGTCGCCGGTACTGGACCATAGCCCATGATTGCCGGATCAACACCGGCCACGGCCATCGAACGAATCACCGCCATCGGCTGGATGCCCAGGTCCTGGGCACGCTGGGCCGACATCACGATCATGCACGAAGCACCGTCGGTGATCTGCGAAGAAGTACCGGCTGTCACGGTGCCGCCCTTTGGATTGAAGGCCGGCTTGAGGGCTGCCAGGCTTTCCAGGGTGGTTTCCGGACGAATGGTTTCGTCGTAGTCGAACAATTTCAGGAAACCGTTCTCGTCATAGCCCTGCATCGGGATGATTTCGTCCTTGAACTTGCCTTCCACGGTCGCCTTGTGGGCGAGCTGGTGGGAGCGCACGCCGAAGGCGTCCTGCTGTTCGCGGGTGATGCCGTGCATTTTGCCGAGCATTTCCGCGGTCAGGCCCATCATGCCCGAGGCTTTCGCCGCGTACAGCGACATGTGCGGGTTCGGATCGACGCCGTGCATCATGCTCACGTGGCCCATGTGCTCGACACCGCCGACGACGAACACATCACCGTTGCCGGTCATGATCGCCTGAGCAGCGGTATGCAGCGCGCTCATGGACGAACCGCACAGACGGCTGACGGTCTGGCCGGCCGCGGTGTGAGGGATCTGGGTCATCAGCGAAGCCATGCGGGCGATGTTCCAGCCCTGCTCCAGGGTCTGGTTCACACAGCCCCAGATTACGTCTTCGACTTCGTTGGGGTCGACCTTGACGTTACGTTCCAGCAGCTTGCTGATCAGGTGCGCCGACATGTCTTCGGCGCGGGTGTTGCGGTGCATGCCGCCCTTGGAGCGGCCCATCGGCGTACGACCGAAGTCGACAATCACGACGTCTCTAGGATTCAAGCTCATAAATGTTCTCTCGCTCTAGTCGTTGGGCGCTTAACCGAAGAAGCTCTGGCCGTTCTTGGCCATTTCACGCAGCTTCGCGGTCGGGTGGTACAGCGCGCCCAAATCAGCGTACTGGTCTGCCAGGGCAACGAACTCGGCCACACCGATCGAATCGATGTAGCGCAGCGCACCGCCACGGAATGGAGGGAAACCGATACCGTAGACCAGACCCATGTCGGCTTCGGCGGCGGTTTCAACAATGCCGTCTTCCAGGCAACGCACGGTTTCAAGGCACAGCGGGATCATCATCCAGTTGATGATGTCCTCGTCGGTGACTTCGCGCTGCTCGTAGACGATCGGCTTGAGCACTTCCAGCACCGACGAATCGGCCACTTTCTTCTGCTTGCCGCGCTTGTCAGTCTCGTAGGCGTAGAAGCCCTTGCCGTTCTTCTGGCCCAGGCGCTTGGCTTCGTAGAGCACGTCGACGGCCGACCGGCGGTCGTCTTTCATGCGGTCTGGGAAGCCTTCAGCCATGACGTCACGACCATGGTGGCCGGTGTCGATGCCGACCACGTCCATCAGGTACGCCGGACCCATTGGCCAGCCGAATTTTTCCATGATCTTGTCGATGCGCACAAAGTCCACACCGGCGCTGACCAGCTTGGCGAAACCGCCGAAGTATGGGAACAGTACGCGGTTGACCAAAAAGCCCGGGCAGTCGTTGACGACGATCGGGTTCTTGCCCATTTTCTTGGCGTAGGCCACGGTGGTGGCGATCGCTAGTTCGCTGGACTTCTCGCCACGGATCACTTCCACCAGCGGCATCATGTGCACCGGGTTGAAGAAGTGCATGCCGACGAAGTTTTCCGGACGCTTGAGGGCCTTGGCCAGCAGCGAGATGGAAATGGTCGAGGTGTTCGAAGCGAGGATGGTGTCCTCTTTGACCTTGTCTTCGACTTCAGCCAGTACCGCCTGCTTGACCTTCGGGTTCTCGACAACGGCTTCGACCACCAGGTCGACATGGCCGAAATCGCCGTAAGACAAGGTCGGACGAATGCCGTTGAGCACTTCGGCCATCTTCGCCGCGGTCATGCGACCTTTATCGACGCGGCCAACCAGCAGCTTGGCCGCCTCGGCCAGGCCTTGCTCGATACCGTGCTCGTTGATGTCTTTCATCAGGATCGGCGTGCCTTTGGACGCCGACTGATAGGCGATACCGCCACCCATGATACCGGCGCCGAGTACGGCGGCCTGCTTCACGTCACGGGCGATTTCGTCGTAGGCCTTGGCCTTTTTCTTCAGTTCCTGGTCATTGAGGAACAGACCGATCAGGCTTTGGGCAGCCGAGGTCTTGGCCAGTTTGACGAAGCCGGCGGCTTCGACTTCCAGGGCCTTGTCGCGACCGAAGTTCGCGGCTTTCTGGATGGTCTTGATCGCTTCGACCGGCGCCGGGTAGTTCGGGCCTGCTTGACCTGCGACGAAACCCTTGGCGGTTTCGAAAGCCATCATTTGTTCGATGGCGTTGAGCTTGAGCTTTTCCAGCTTCGGCTGGCGCTTGGCCTTGTAGTCGAACTCGCCACTGATGGCGCGCTTGATTGTTTCAAGGGCCGCTTCCTGGAGTTTGCCAGGCTCGACCACGGCATCCACGGCGCCGACTTTCAGTGCGTCTTCTGCACGGTTTTCCTTGCCGGCGGCAATCCACTCGATGGCGTTGTCGGCACCGATCAGGCGCGGCAGACGCACGGTACCGCCAAAGCCCGGGTAGATGCCCAGCTTGACTTCCGGCAGGCCGATCTTGGCCGTGCTGGACATGACGCGGTAATCCGCTGCCAGGCACATCTCAAGGCCGCCACCCAGGGCGATGCCGTTGATGGCCGCGACGGTCGGTACGTTGAGGTCTTCGAAGTCGCTGAAAATACGGTTCGCTTCAAGGTTGCCAGCGATCAGTTCGGCATCGGGCAGCTTGAAGTTATCGACGAATTCGGTGATGTCGGCGCCGACGATGAAGACGTCCTTGCCGCTGCTGACGATCACACCCTTGATCGAAGCATCTGCCTTGATAGTGTCCACAGCCTGACGCAGTTCATTCAGGGTTAGACGGTTGAACTTGTTGACGGACTCACCCTTGAGATCGAACTTCAGTTCGACGATGCCACTTTCAAGAGCCTTAACCGTGATGGCTTTACCTTCGTAAATCATCAACTGATCTCCACGATATGGAAGCTGAACAGTACACGTTGAACGCTGACTGCTGGTTCGGCATTGACGTTTACCGCCGATGCTACGCCAATCCGCCAGGCACACCCGTCAACGCGATAGTCGGGGTTCTGTAGGAACGTTCGGAAAATACAAACGCTCAATTCATACGCCCGTTTGATTTGGGTACGCCACCTTCACGGAATTTCCGACAATTGTCAATCGCCCTAAACAGGGGCTTGAACGCGACTTCCCGGTCATTTGCGTACCGCACGGATCCCAACACGGCGCTGCATGTACAGCCATTCACAGGATCAATAATTAGAAAAGTCGCCCTAATTCCAAGCGCGCTGGATTCAACCGACTACTCTGTCGGGAGCGCGATTGAAGATTTTGAGCAAAGGACGTTACGAACGAACGTCCGGATAGGCGTTTTGATTACCGGCCTGCCTGGCCAACCCGCCCGATGAGACTGTCGGGCTTTTTTATGCCTCAGGCCAGCGCCTTGAGCACCGCGCAAATATCCTGCAACACAGCGGCTTCGCCCTTCTCGCCCCAATACAAGGCGATCATTTGCCCATCGGCCTCGATTTTGTAGACGTTGGCTGGCAATTTTTCGAAATGATTGAGCAACGACTCATCCTGGCAGACTTCGCGCCACTGATTGACCCATACGCCCGGCGCGGTTTGCCAGTAGGTCCAGATAGCCGGCTGCTTGCCCCGTCGGGGCCGATGGTACTGGGCGCAGGGGTTTGGCGCCTGCTGCCCGAGCCAGTGGGGCCACTCCTGCGGAGCCAGTTGCATGGCCAGGCCAAGGCGTCGCGCCTCCATGCGCAACGCCATGCGACCGCTCTGAACACGGGACGGGCGCAACCATGCCAGGGGGCTTAATACCACCAACAGGATTGACACCACTATCCAGACCGTCATATTCGTACTCCCCGAATTCTGATGAGCCCATTGACGATTGACCCACGTCGCCGTCGATGCGCTTGAAACCAGCCATACTTACCGTATCGCAATTCTCTGGAGTGCCTTCCATGTACTACGAACACGTCCTGGTCGCCGTCGACCTCACTGAAGAATGTGATCCCGTCGTCAAGCGTGCTCTGGCCCTTTGCGAAGGTCGAGACACCAAACTGTCGCTGGTTCACATCGTCGAACCAATGGCCATGGCCTTCGGTGGTGATGTGCCGATGGACCTTTCCCAGTTGCAACAACAACAATTCGATCAAGCCAAGGAACGCCTTGACCGGCTGATCGTGAAATATCCCGCCCTGAAAAAGGAATACAGCCACCTGACCTACGGCCAGCCGCGTCAGGAGATCCATCACCTGGCCAAGGAACAGGGTTGCGACCTGATCGTCGTGGGCAGCCATGGCCGTCATGGCCTTGCACTGCTGTTGGGCTCTACAGCCAACGACGTGCTGCATGGCGCGCCTTGCGATGTGCTCGCGGTGCATCTGGTCAAGCGCACATAAAACCTAAACCTGTGGGAGCGAGCCTGCTCGCGATAGCGTTGGGTCAGCCAATACCCATATTACTGACCCACCGCTATCGCGAGCAGGCTCGCTCCCACAGGGGAATAGCGTTTCAAATAGAAATCCCGGCGTTCATCTCTGAGCACCGGGATTCTTTACAACAGTGGATCAAGCGTCCAGTTCAGCCCAGCGCTCGACCAGCGCATCCAGCTCGGCCTGCAGCTGCTCCAGATGCGCGATCACCTTGGCGGTTTCAGCCGCAGGGCGCTGGTAGAAGCCAATGTCAGCCATTTCGGCTTGCACCGCTGCGATCTGCTGTTCCTTCGCGTCGATATCACCCGGCAATGCTTCCAGCTCACGCTGCAACTTGTAGCTGAGCTTCTTCTTTGCCGGTGCCGCCGCCGGTGCAGCAGCAACCGGAGCAGGCTCGGCCTTGACCACCGCCGAATTCAGGTCGGCCTTGCCGGACTTGCTCTCAGTCACGCCCAGCAAGCGCGGCGAGCCACCCTGGCGCAGCCAGTCCTGATAACCACCGACGTATTCACGCACCAGGCCTTCGCCTTCGAACACCAGGGTGCTGGTCACCACGTTGTCGAGGAATGCCCGGTCGTGGCTGACCATCAGCACAGTACCGTTGAAGGTCAGCAGCACCTCTTCCAGCAACTCGAGGGTTTCCACGTCCAGGTCGTTGGTCGGTTCGTCGAGCACCAGCAGGTTCGCCGGCTTGCTGAACAGTTTGGCCAGCAGCAGACGGGCACGTTCACCGCCGGACAGCGCCTTGACCGGGGTACGAGCACGTTGAGGGCTGAACAGGAAGTCGCCCAGATAGCTCAACACATGGCGGCTCTGGCCATCGATGTCGATGAAATCGCGGCCTTCGGCAACGTTGTCGATGACGGTTTTTTCAAGGTCCAACTGATGGCGCAACTGGTCGAAGTAGGCGACGTCGATCTTCGTGCCCTCCTCCACCTTGCCATTGGTCGGTACCAGACCGCCGAGCATCAGCTTGAGCAAGGTGGTCTTGCCGGTGCCGTTGGCGCCCAGCAGACCAATGCGGTCACCACGCTGCAGCACCATGGAAAAGTCCTTGATCAGGAACGGGCCGCCAGGGTGCGCAAAACTCACGTTCTCAAGAACCATCACCTGCTTGCCGGACTTGTCAGCGGTATCCAGCTGAATATTGGCCTTGCCGGTGCGCTCGCGACGCTCACTGCGTTCCATGCGCAGTGCCTTGAGCGCTCGTACACGGCCTTCGTTGCGGGTGCGACGGGCCTTGATACCCTGGCGAATCCAGACCTCTTCCTGGGCCAGCTTCTTGTCGAACAGCGCGTTCGCGGTTTCTTCCGCCGCCAGCGCCGCTTCCTTGTGCACCAGGAAGCTGGCGTAGTCGCCGTTCCAGTCGATCAGGCCGCCGCGATCCAGTTCGAGGATACGGGTCGCCAGATTTTGCAGGAAAGAACGGTCGTGCGTGATGAACAGCACCGCGCCCTGGAAATCCTTCAGGGCTTCTTCAAGCCAGGCGATGGCGCCGATGTCCAGGTGGTTGGTGGGCTCGTCGAGCAGCAGCAGGTCCGGCTCGGACACCAGGGCCTGGGCCAACAACACCCGGCGACGCCAGCCACCGGACAGCTCGGCCAGGGTCTTGTCGGCCGGCAGTTGCAGACGGCTCAGGGTGCTGTCCACCAACTGCTGCAGGCGCCAGCCATCGCGGGCTTCGAGGTCGTGCTGCACGTGCATCAACTTGTCCAGGTCGGCATCGGTGACGATGTTCTGGCTCAGGTGGTGATACTCGGCCAGCAGCGCGCCGACACCGTCCAGGCCTTCGGCGACCACGTCGAACACCGTCCGCTCGTCGGCCACCGGCAGTTCCTGGGGCAATTCGCCGATTTTCAGGCCTGGCGCGCGCCAGACCGAGCCGTCATCGGGCTTCTGATCGCCCTTGACCAGCTTCATCATGCTGGACTTGCCAGTGCCGTTGCGGCCGATGATGCACACCCGCTCACCACGGGCGATCTGCCAGGACACCTTGTCCAACAACGGCATAGCGCCGAAAGCAAGGGACACATCGCTGAATTTGAGCAGGGTCATGAGCTTCTCCAAAAACCGGGCGCGCATTCTACCTGAGATGAGGCCTCAGAAGTCCGCCAATTTCGCCCTCGAAGCACTCTGCATAACAAATGTTGCGAACTTGCGCGGATGACCCCGCAAAGCTTTCGCCCATTGCTGGCAAAAGGCTAAGCTACAGACAGTTACCCTGGGTCAAACCTTGGGCTTGTCATGTTTTTTTCTGCCCGGACGTATCATGCGCAGTCGCCTTTTCAGTGTTTTATCTTGCTTGTTTGTATGTGCCACTGCCGTTCAAACCGCCCAGGCGGTGGATATCTCCACCCAGCGTCAGTATTACGATGAAGCCAAGCGTGCCTTGGCCAAAGGTGATTCCGGCCCCTATTTTCGCTACAGCCAGGCCCTGCGTGACTATCCGCTGGAACCCTACCTGGCCTACGACGAACTGACCGCTCGCCTCAAGAGCGCCAGTAATGCCGAAATCGAGAAATTTCTCGCCGAACATGGCGACCTGCCCCAGGCCAACTGGATGAAGCTGCGCTGGTTGCGCTGGCTGGCCGACCGTGGCGATTGGGCGACCTTCGTCAAGTACTACGACCCCAAGCTCAACTTCACCGAACTGGACTGCCTCAACGCCCAGTATCAGCTCAGTCATGGCCTCAAGGCCGAAGGCTACGCCAACACCGAAAAGCTTTGGCTCACCGGCAAATCCCAACCGGCCGCGTGTGATGCGCTGTTCGGCCTGTGGGCGACCCAGGGTCAACTGACTGAACAGAAGCGCTGGGAGCGCGCCAAACTGGCCGCCCAGGCCCGCAATTATCCACTGGCTAAAAGCCTGATCAGCGGCCTGAGCACCCTCGCCCCTCGCGGCCAACTGCTGATAGACGTGGCGCAAAAACCGGAACTGCTCAATCAGCCATCGCGTTTCCGTCCGGCCGATGAGCCGATGGCCGATATCGTCAGCCTCGGCTTGCGGCGCCTGGCCCGTCAGGATCCAGAGAAAGCCATGGCGCTGTTGGACGGCTACGCCAGCACCATGCATTTTTCCAAGCCTGAGAAAGTCGCCATCGCCCGGGAAATTGGCCTGACCCTGGCCAAGCGTTTCGACAGTCGCGCCTTGGGCGTGATGACAAAATATGACCCGGAACTGCGCGACGATACCGTCTCGGAATGGCGCTTGCGCCTGCTGTTGCGCCTGGCCCGCTGGGACGACGCCTATGAGTTGACCCGCCGCCTGCCCGAGACGCTGGCCAGCACCAGTCGCTGGCGTTACTGGCAGGCCCGCAGCCTGGAGCTGGCGCAGCCTCAGAATCCCGAGGCGCTGACGCTTTACAAGCATCTGGCCCGTGAGCGGGACTTCTACGGTTTCCTGGCCGCCGATCGTTCTCAATCGCCCTATTCGCTCAACAACAAGCCGCTGGTGATGAGCCAGGCGCTGATCAATAAAGTGCGCAACACACCGGGTATTCGTCGGGCCCTGGAGTTTCATGCCCGGGGTCAGATCGTCGACGGTCGCCGCGAGTGGTATCACGTCACTCGCCACTTCAACCGGGACGAGATGGTCGCCCAGGCGAAACTGGCCTACGACCTGAAATGGTACTTCCCGGCGATCCGCACCATCAGCCAGGCCAAGTATTGGGATGACCTGGATATTCGCTTCCCAATGGCCTACCGCGACACTCTGGTGCGTGAAGCCAAGGTTCGCGGCCTGCATTCAAGCTGGGTGTTCGCCATCACTCGACAGGAAAGTGCCTTCATGGAAGATGCGCGCTCCGGTGTTGGCGCCAGCGGCCTGATGCAGTTGATGCCGGCCACCGCCAAGGAAACCGCACGCAAGTTCAACATCCCGCTGGCCTCGCCCAAGCAAGTGCTGAACCCGGACAAGAACATCCAGCTGGGCGCGGCGTACCTGAGCCAGGTTCACAGCCAGTTCAACGGCAACCGCGTCCTGGCCTCCGCCGCCTACAACGCCGGCCCTGGTCGGGTGCGCCAGTGGCTGCGCGGTGCCGACCACCTGAGCTTCGATGTCTGGGTCGAAAGCATCCCCTTCGACGAAACCCGGCAATACGTGCAGAACGTGTTGTCGTACTCGGTGATCTACGGCCAGAAACTCAACTCGCCGCAACCGCTGGTGGACTGGCATGAGCGCTATTTTGATGATCAGTGAGTGGGCAGCAGCAAGCCATAGGCTTCAAGCGGCAAGTTGTTCCTGAAAAAATGCCCGCATCTTTCGATGCGGGCATTTTTTTGCTCGGTTGCAGACCCTGTGGGAGCGAGCCTGCTCGCGATAGCGGTGTGACAGTCGACCTCATGGTTGCCTATCTGCCCCTATCGCGAGCAGGCTCGCTCCCACATTGGTTTCGGCTCGGCAGGCTCACGGAACAGAATCACCCTGCTGATTGAACTGCAACGCTGCCAATCGCGCATACAGCGCGTTACTGGCCACCAGTTCCTGATGGGTGCCCACGGCGACTACTTTGCCCTGGTCCATCACCGCGATCCGGTCGGCATTTTTCACCGTGGCCAGGCGGTGGGCGATGACCAGGGTGGTGCGATTTTTCATCAGGCTGGGCAGCGCTTGCTGGATCAAGTGTTCGCTTTGCGCGTCGAGGGCGCTGGTGGCTTCGTCCAATAGCAGGATCGGTGCGTCCACCAACAGCGCTCGGGCGATGGCCAGACGCTGGCGTTGACCGCCGGATAACCCCAGACCGCCGTCACCCAGGTGGGTCTGGTAACCCTCCGGCATTTTTTCGATGAAATCGTGGGCATGGGCGATCTGCGCGGCTTCGCGCACCTGCTCGGACGTCGCCTCGGGGTTGCCGTAGCGGATGTTCTCTTCAACCGTGCCGAAAAACAGCGCCGGGTTCTGCGAAACCAGGGCGAAATGGCGACGCAGGTCCAGTGGATCGAGCTGGGTCAGCGGCACATCATCGATGAGAATCCGCCCTTGCGCCGGGTCGTAGAAGCGCAGGAGCAAGTCATACACCGTGGATTTCCCGGCACCGGACGGCCCGACCAGGGCCAGGGTCTCGCCAGCCTGGACGCTCAGGTCCAGGCCGTCGACCGCATAGCTGTCTGGCCGGGACGGATAAGAGAAGCGCACGCCTTCGAGACGCAAATCACCCCGTACCCGCTCAGGCAGAGTCACCAGGCCAGAAACCGGCGGCTGGATGATGTTTTCCGAGCGCAGCAATTCGGCAATGCGCTCAGCCGCACCAGCCGCCCGCTGCAACTCGCCGATGACTTCGCTCAGGGTGCCGAAGGCGCTGCCGACGATCAGGCTGTAGAACACAAACGCCGCCAGTTCACCCCCGGAAATCCGTCCGGCGATCACATCCATGCCCCCGACCCAGAGCATCACCCCCACCGCCCCCAGCACCAGCACGATCACCAGTGTGATCAGCCAGGCCCGCTGGGCGATGCGCTTGCGGGCGGTGTCGAAGGCCTGCTCCACGGTCACGGCAAAGCGCCGTTCATCCTGGACCTGATGGTTGTAGGCCTGCACAGTTTTGATCTGGCCGAGGGTCTCGGAGACGTAGCTACCGACATCGGCAATGCGGTCCTGGCTCTGGCGTGACAGGCTGCGCACCCGCCGCCCGAATATCAGGATCGGCGCCAAGACCAACGGCAGCGCGATCACCACGATACTGGTGAGTTTGGGGTTGGTGATGAACAACAACACAATGCCGCCGACCACCATCAAGGCGTTACGCAAGAATAGCGACAACGACGAGCCGATTACTGACTGCAACAAGGTCGTATCGGCGGTCAGGCGCGACTGGATTTCCGAGCTGCGGTTGTTTTCGTAAAAGCCCGGGTGCAGGTACACCAGATGGTTGAAGACCTGCCGGCGGATATCGGCCACCACTCGTTCGCCAATCCAGGACACCAGGTAGAAACGGGAAAAAGTGCCGATCGCCAATCCCACCACGAGCACCATGAACAGGCCAATGGACTGGTTGAGCAGGTGCGGGGAGCGCGTCATGAAGCCCTGGTCCACCAGCAACCGGATGCCTTGCCCCATGGACAAAGTGATTGCGGCGGTGACGATAAGGGCCAATAAGGCGCCAGCAACCTGCTTGCGATAAGGAGCAATGAAGCCACTGGCCAGGCGTATGGCACGGCGTTGTTGGGAAGAGAGCATCAGAAGCATCCGATAATGCAGCAGGAAATGGACCGCCCGGCGACACCGAAGCGCAGCGGAACTTGGTTGAATCAGAATGAGTCAGGTTAAATATGACCGTAGCGACTAGAGGCTAGATGTTATCGGTCTAAAGTCTGGCTGGAAACGCGACCGTGTTTCTGATTGAGTGGAGCTGTCGCCATGAACCTACAAGGAGTGTCATGGCTCGGTCACCTGGCGACACTAAAATAGGCACACAACCTGATGAGGAGACAGGCCATGTCCTTGCAACACAGCAGCGACGACAAGATTCAAGTGATCCGCACGCAACCGGACCAGTCTCTGGGCTGCTCGTTCATCGACGCCCAAGGGCGCGAAGTACCGATCACCGAAGACATGATCCAGAAAGCCTGCAGCGAGCTGGAAAAACGACTGGTCAAGCCTGCCGAACAAAAGTGATACAGCCCGTCTTCATTGAACCCGACCATGATGTCGGGTTTTTTATGCCCGCAGCCTTTGCGGGCTCCTGTGACCTGGCGCTTGTGGGTTGGCTCTTGTGGCGAGGGAGCTTGCTCCCGCTCGGCTGCGCAGCAGACGCCAGGTTTTGGGCCTGCTTCGCAGTCCAGCGGGAGCAAGCTCCCTCGCCACAAAAGCGATCCACGATTAAAGGCTGGTGGCGCCCAGAGCGCTCACGATCTGTTGCAACGCCGGCGACTGTCCCTCGATGCGAACCTTCAGGCTATCGATCTCCCGACGCGGCGGATAATGCTTGCGCAGGGCATCGAAAGCGCTGCGTTGGTCGCTGACCGTTCCCACCAGGCTGCGACGAAAATCCGCGTCGTCACGACGTGGGTCATACACGCCACGGCACAACATCGCCAGCGCCCAGGCCGGATCAGTGTCAGCGTCCAGCGTGATGCCGCCCAGCCATGGCCGGGGCAGCAGATCGCTCAACCGGACCGCAACCGGTTGCTCGAGGAATGCGCACAAGGATTCGTAGATCTGCGCCGTACCACGCTGGCGACCATCGAGGCTGTAGCCGGCAATGTGCGGGGTGGCGATCACGCACAGGTCGGCCAGATCCGCATCCACGCTCGGCTCATGCTCCCAGACATCCAGCACCGCTTGCAGGTCTTCGCGCTCCAGCAACACCTCGCGCAGCGCCGTGTTGTCGATCACCGGTCCACGGGCTGCGTTGATCAGCCAGATACCGGGCTGGAGCCGGCGCAGGCGCTGCTCATCGAACAGGTGCCAGGTCGGTTGCGCGCCGTCGCGAGTCAACGGTGTGTGCAGGCTGATCACATCGCACTGTTCGATGATCTGTTCCAGACTCACGTAGTCGCCGCCTTCGGTAGCCTGACGGGGTGGATCGCAGACTTTCACCGTCCAACCCAGGCCCTTGAGCACCTCAACCAACCGCCCGCCCACCTGCCCGGCACCGACCACGCCAAAGGTGCGTTGCTTGAGGTCCGCGCCTTCGATTTCAGCCAGGGTCATCAGGCTGCCCAGCACGTAGTCCACCACGCCACGGGCGTTGCAACCCGGTGCGCTGGCCCAACGAATACCGGCCTCGGCGAAATAATCCAGATCCAGGTGATCGGTGCCGATGGTGCAGGTGCCGACGAACTTCACCTTGCTGCCTTCCAGCAGCGTGCGGTTGACCTGGGTGACGGAGCGCACCAGCAACACATCGGCCTGCTCGACCATTGACCGGTCAATCCCCCGGCCCGGAACCCGGCGGATCTCGCCAAACCCTTGGAAAAACGCATCGAGCAGGGGAATATTTTCGTCGGCGACGATCAGCATGGCAGAGCTCCTTTGGCGGGATGGGCAGTGTAGGCGTTCCGTTAGGCCTGTGCATTACCCGAAGCAAATGATGTTGTGGCGAGGGGATTTATCCCCGCTGGGTGCGCAGCCCCCCAACGACTTTGCGACTGCTGCGCAGTCGAGCGGGGATAAATCCCCTCGCCACAAGGTATTCGCAAGCCAGCTAAACGATTACAAATCCACAACACAGGTTTTTTCCTGACCACTGTGTCAAGGCGTAGAATGCGCCGCCTCGCGCTTATTTTTTCGGACGTTTCGCCTGTGAATCCTGTGATCGACCACGCCACCACCCTCTCCCGCCCGGCCCGGGTTCGCCTGGAGCTCAAGACGCTCCTGGCCCTGGCATTGCCGATCATGGTGGCGCAGCTGGCGACCACTGCCATGGGCTTTGTCGACGCGGTGATGGCCGGCCGGGTCGGACCACGGGACCTGGCGGCGGTGGCACTGGGCAATTCGATCTGGGTGCCGGTGTTCCTGTTGATGACCGGCACACTGTTGGCCACCACGCCGAAAGTCGCCCAGCGCTTCGGCGCCGGCACGTTCGACGAGATTGGTCCGCTGGTGCGCCAGGCGTTGTGGCTGGCGCTGGTGGTGGGGTTGATTGCCACGCTGGCGCTGCTCGGCGCCGAACCGATCCTGCACATCATGAACGTGGACCCCGAACTGATCGGTCCTTGCATGGAGTACCTGCAAGGCATCGCCACCGGCCTGCCGGCGGTGGCGCTGTATCACGTGCTTCGCTGCTTCAGCGACGGCCTGGGCCGAACGCGACCGGCGATGGTCCTGGGTTTGTGCGGGCTGGCGCTGAACATCCCGCTCAATTACATCTTCATTTACGGGCATCTGGGCCTGCCCGCCATGGGCGGCGTCGGTTGCGGCTGGGCCACGGCCCTGGTGATGTGGTTCATGGCCCTGGGCATGGCCGGTTGGGCGCGCTGGGCGCCGGCCTACCAGTCGAGCCGGCTATTCAACCGCTTCGACTGGCCACAATGGACCGTCATCAAGCGCCTGCTGGGGATCGGCCTGCCGATTGGCATCGCGGTATTTGCCGAATCGAGCATTTTTGCAGTGATTGCCCTGCTGATCGGCAGCCTCGGCGCCACCGTGGTGGCCGGGCACCAGATCGCCCTGAACTTCAGCTCTCTGGTGTTCATGATTCCCTATTCGTTGGGCATGGCTGTGACGGTGCGGGTCGGCCAGGCCCTGGGCCGGCGCCAGCCGCGCGAAGCGCGCTTCGCCGCCGGAGTCGGCATGGGTACGGCGCTGGCGTATGCCTGCCTGTCGGCGAGCCTGATGTTCTGGCTGCGCGGGCCCATCGCGGCGATCTATACCGGCGATCCGGTGGTGATCGAAGTGGCGTCGATGTTGATCGTCTATGCGGCGTTGTTTCAGTTTTCCGACGCGATCCAGGTCACGGCGGCGGGCGCGTTGCGCGGCTACCAGGACACCCGGGTGACGATGATCCTGACGCTGTTCGCCTACTGGGGCATTGGCCTGCCCGTGGGTTACATCCTGGGCCTGACCGACTGGCTCGGCACCGCCAGCGGTCCGAGCGGGTTGTGGCAGGGCCTGATCGTGGGCTTGAGCTGCGCAGCGCTGATGCTGTCGATCCGCCTGACACGCAGCGCACGCAAGCAGATCCGCATCAGTCGTTCGGCGGACTAAGCGAGCTTCTTGCGGATCCAGTAGCGGTAGGTGCCATCGACCTCGTCCTGGGCCACCAGTTCGTGGTCGAGGAACACACAGAACTTGGGAATGTCGCGACGGGTCGAGGGGTCGGTGGCAATCACCTTCAACAGCCCGCCGGGCATCAGGTCGCGGATGTGCTGGTGCAGCATCATCACCGGCTCCGGGCAATTGAGGCCGGTGGCATCCAGCGTGCCGTCGACCGGCGTATCGTTCATTTCAATCATGTTCTACTCCTGAAACTGGCGGGCATTGTCGCGCAATGTCGGTGCAAGGTCACCTCTGGCTTAACACCGCCCCCTGTGGGAGCGAGCCTGCTCGCGATAGCGTCGGGCCACCCAACATCGATGTCCACTGATGCACCGATATCGCGAGCAGGCTCGCTCCCACAGGGATTTCATTGCCTTTCAAGCGCTAGCGGGACTTGGGCTTTTTGGTGTCCAGCCGCCGCAGATGGCACGTCACTTCCTCACGGTCGTGGTACAGCTGCTTGCAGCCGATCTCGACCTTGATGCCCCGGGCCTTGAAGCCGTCGGCGATACGTTCGAGCAGGCGTTTCACTTCGGCGTAACGCTGCTTCATCGGCAGCTTGAGGTTGACCACCGCCTCGCGGCAGTGCCCTTCGCCGATCCACTCTTCCAGCATCGCCGCATTACGCGCCGGCTTCTCGACGATGTCGCAGACCATCCAGTCCACCGGCTGCTTGGGTTTGAACGTAAAGCCGTCCGCCATCAGGTGCTGCACCAGCCCCGTGTCCATCAGGCTTTCGGCCATCGGCCCGTTGTCGATGGCCGTCACCAGCATGCCGCGGTTGACCAGTTGCCAGGTCCAGCCACCCGGCGCGGCGCCGAGGTCCACACCGGTCATGTCGCTGTGCAGGCGCTCGTCCCACTGATCCCGAGGAATAAAGTGGTGCCAGGCCTCTTCAAGCTTGAGGGTGGACCGGCTGGGCGCCTCCCGAGGAAACTTCAGGCGTGGAATGCCCATCGGCCACATGGCCGAATTATCGGCCTGCGCCAGGCCCAGGAAGACTTCGCGACCGCTCTTGAAGGTCAACAGCAGGCGTGGCTTGTACGGGTCATCCACCAGTTTGCCGGCGCCGGTCAGCGCCTTGCGCAGCGGCCCTTCGAATTTCTTGCAGAAGTTCGACAGCTCTTTACCGTCATTGGTGTCCACCACCTCCAGCCACAAGCTGCCGCAGGTCGGGAAGGCGCTCATGTGGGCCAGGATGACACTGATGCGGTCGGTTTCCGGCAGATCGATGAAGCTGCCGCGCGCCCACTGGCGCGGAAAAATCAGCTCGGCGAAACGCTGGCCGCGCATCAGTCGCTCGGCACCGTCGTCTTCGGTACAGACAAATTCGGCGCAGGCGCTGGCCGGCTTGGCCTTGGCGTAGCCGGCCACGTTCAGCCGTGCGGCGTGTTCGGCGATCTCGGAACAGACCTCGCCTTCGAAACCTGGTCGGCAGTGCATGAAAAGCGTGTTCATTGAAACTCCGTAGCAAAGCCTGTCACGAAAACCGGCGCATGATAGCGGAGTTCGGAACCCCAAACCCGCTCGTAGAGTCCAGTGATTAGTCATACGCTCAAAACAGGGCTAGGTTAAAGGCTCTGTCCGTCCCGTCAGTCCGTAGCCGTGCGGACTCAAAGGAGTCATTTCAATGCCGTCCCTCGATAGCCTGAAAACCCTTAAAACGCTGCAAGTCGACGCCAGGATTTACCACTATTTCAGCCTGCCCGACGCCGCCCGAAGCCTGGGAGACCTGGACCGGTTGCCCATGTCCCTCAAAGTGCTGCTGGAGAACCTGCTGCGCTGGGAAGATGAAAAAACGGTCACCGGCACCGATCTCAAGGCCCTCGCCGGCTGGCTGAAGGAGCGTCGTTCCGACCGGGAAATTCAATACCGTCCTGCTCGGGTACTGATGCAAGACTTCACCGGCGTCCCGGCCGTGGTCGATCTGGCCGCCATGCGCGCCGCCATGGAAAAGGCCGGTGGCGATCCGCAGCGGATCAACCCGCTGTCACCCGTGGACCTGGTGATCGACCACTCGGTGATGGTGGACAATTTCGCCAGCAGCCAGGCGTTCGAACAGAACGTCGACATCGAAATGCAGCGCAACGGAGAGCGCTACGCCTTCCTGCGTTGGGGCCAGAGCGCCTTCGACAATTTTAGCGTGGTGCCGCCGGGCACCGGCATCTGCCACCAGGTCAACCTCGAATACCTGGGCCGCACCGTGTGGACCAAAGAGGAAGACGGACGGACCTATGCGTTCCCGGACACCTTGGTGGGCACCGATTCCCACACCACCATGATCAACGGCCTCGGTGTACTGGGCTGGGGCGTCGGCGGGATTGAGGCCGAAGCGGCCATGCTCGGCCAGCCGGTGTCGATGCTGATTCCAGAAGTCATCGGTTTCAAACTCATCGGCAAGCTGCGCGAAGGCATCACCGCCACCGACCTGGTGCTGACGGTCACCCAAATGCTGCGCAAGAAAGGTGTGGTGGGCAAATTCGTCGAGTTCTATGGCGACGGCCTTGCCGACCTGCCGCTGGCCGACCGCGCCACCATCGCCAACATGGCCCCGGAATACGGCGCCACCTGCGGTTTCTTCCCGGTGGACGACGTGACCCTGGACTACCTGCGCCTGTCCGGACGTCCGACCGAAACCGTGAAGCTGGTGGAAGCCTACTGCAAGGCTCAGGGCCTGTGGCGGCTGCCCGGCCAGGAACCGGTATTCACCGACACGCTGGAACTGGACATGGGGAGTGTCGAGGCCAGTCTCGCCGGGCCCAAGCGTCCTCAAGACCGGGTCTCACTGCCGAATGTCGGCCAGGCTTTCAGCGACTTCCTGGGCCTGAACGTCAAACCCACCAGCAAGGAAGAAGGCCGCCTGGAAAGCGAAGGCGGCGGTGGGGTCGCGGTAGGCAACGCCGATCAGGTGGGGGAAAGCGAATACGAGTTCGAGGGCCGGACCCATCGCCTGAAAAACGGCGCAGTGGTGATTGCGGCCATTACCTCTTGCACCAACACCTCCAACCCCAGCGTGATGATGGCCGCCGGGCTGCTGGCGAAAAAAGCCGTGGAGAAAGGCCTGACCCGTAAGCCGTGGGTCAAGAGTTCCCTGGCACCAGGTTCGAAGGTGGTCACCGATTACTACAAGGCCGCCGGGCTGACCGAGTACCTGGACAAACTGGGTTTCGATCTGGTGGGTTACGGTTGCACGACCTGTATCGGCAACTCGGGGCCGTTGCCCGAGCCGATCGAAAAAGCCATCCAGAGCGCCGACCTGACGGTGGCCTCGGTGCTGTCGGGTAATCGTAACTTCGAAGGCCGCGTGCACCCGTTGGTAAAAACCAACTGGCTGGCGTCACCGCCCCTGGTGGTCGCCTATGCCCTGGCCGGCACGGTGCGCATCGACATCAGCAGTGAACCGCTGGGCAACGACCGCGACGGCAACCCGGTGTACCTGCGCGATATCTGGCCCAGCAGCCAGGAAGTCGCTAACGCGGTGGCTCAGGTCAACACCAGCATGTTCCACAAGGAATACGCCGCCGTGTTTGCCGGTGATGAGCAATGGCAGGCTATCGAGGTGCCGCAAGCCGCGACTTACGTCTGGCAATCGGACTCAACCTACATCCAGCACCCGCCGTTCTTCGAGAACATCAGTGGGCCGCCACCGGCCATCAACAATGTCGAAGGTGCACGAATCCTGGCTTTGCTCGGCGACTCGGTGACCACCGACCACATCTCTCCGGCCGGCAATATCAAGACCGACAGCCCGGCCGGCCGTTATCTGCGCGAACAGGGCGTGGAGCCCCGGGACTTCAATTCCTACGGTTCAAGACGCGGCAACCATCAGGTCATGATGCGCGGCACCTTCGCCAATATCCGGATCCGCAACGAAATGCTCGGCGGCGAAGAAGGCGGCAATACGATCTACATCCCCAGTGGCGAGAAAATGCCGATCTACGACGCCGCCATGTCGTATCAGGCCATGGGCACGCCTCTGGTGGTGATCGCCGGACAGGAATATGGCACCGGCTCGAGTCGGGACTGGGCCGCCAAGGGCACCAATCTGTTGGGGGTCAAGGCGGTGATCGCCGAGAGCTTCGAGCGCATCCATCGCTCCAACCTGGTGGGCATGGGCGTGCTGCCGTTGCAGTTCAAGCTCGATCAGAATCGCAAGAGCCTGAACCTAACCGGCAAGGAAACCCTGGACATCCTGGGCCTGAGCGACGTCGAACTGACACCACGCATGAACCTGCCACTGATCATCACCCGCGAGGACGGCCGCCAGGAGCGGATTGAAGTGTTGTGCCGGATCGACACCTTGAATGAAGTGGAATATTTCAAGGCTGGGGGGATTTTGCACTACGTCCTACGGCAATTGATTTCAGAATAAAAAGAAGCGTCTTACGAAAACACCGCCTGTTAATAGGCGGTGTTTTCGTATGGGTCTGCCTATAATCCCGCCGGTCCTGCCATCACCATCGCCACAAACGGTTCTTCAGTCTCAAAGGATGTGATATGCCTGCCCTGCCCTGGCCATACCTGGCCTTCCTTTCCATCGGCTATGCCTTGGCCCTGGCCTTCGGCCATCTGGCCTGGACTGCTGCGATCTCGGTCGCGCTGCTGCTGTTCGCCGGGTATGCGGTGCGCCAGCAGCAGACACCGGTCGGGCAGTTTCTCGGCCACGCCCTGTTTGTGGTGATGGCCCTGGCGTTGGCCTTGCACTGGATGCCGGGTTTTTTCAATGGCCGGGCAATCGCGCCGCAACGTTTTACCGACGATGCCGTGCCGTTTGCCATGTACCTGAACCAGGACAAGCCACTGATCGGCTTCTGGTTACTGCTGGCGTGTCCCTGGATCGTCGGCAGGCGCTCGTTTCGCCTGTCGCTACAGGCCACGGCCCTGGGGCTGACCCTGAGCGCCGTGCTGGCGCTGGGCGGGGCGATGCTGCTGGGAATGATCCATTGGGCACCGAAGTGGCCGGAGTCGGCCTGGATATGGGTACTCAATAATCTTTTATTGGTGACGTTGGTGGAGGAAGCGCTGTTTCGTGGCTACATTCAGGGTGGCCTGAGCCGACGCTTCAAACATCTGAACTATGGCGACAATCTGGCATTAATCCTGGCCTCACTGCTGTTCGGCCTGGTGCATGCCGGGGCGGGATGGCAATGGGTGTTGCTGTCGGGCATGGCGGGGGTCGGTTATGGCCTGGCTTATCGCTTTGGTGGGCTGGGCGCGGCGATTGCCGCCCACTTTGGCCTCAATCTGCTTCATTTCGCCCTATTTACCTACCCGATGCTGGCGTGATACCGACCGGAAAAATAACTTCAATAAAAACCTGACGGCGCCGACAACCTTTCAAAGCCTTGCGGATCTACACACCATGCGTAACAACCAGCCCGTCACACAACGCGAAAGGACCTTCCCGGCCCAACAACGTCTGATTTCCACTACCGATGCCAAAGGTGTGATCACCTATTGCAACGACGCGTTCGTTGAAATCAGCGGGTTTTCCAAGGAGGAACTGATCCGCTCGCCCCACAACCTGGTACGCCATCCCGATGTGCCGTCGGCCGTGTTCGCCCATATGTGGAACACGCTCAAACAAGGCTTGCCATGGATGGGTATCGTCAAGAATCGCTGCAAGAGCGGTGACCATTACTGGGTCAACGCCTATGTCACCCCCGTGTTCGAAGGTAACCAGGTGATCGGCTACGAGTCGGTGCGGGTCAAGCCCAGCGCCGAGCAGATCAGCCGGGCCGAAGCGCTCTATCAACGCATCAATCAGGGCAAGCCGGCGATCCCGCGCAGCGACAAATGGTTGCCGATCCTGCAGGACTGGCTGCCGTTTATCCTGGTCAGCCAATTGAGCTTCGTGGTTGGCGCATTTCTCAATTCCTCCTGGGGCTTTGCCCTGGCTGCCGTGCTCTCGGTGCCCCTGGGCCTGATGGGCCTGCAATGGCAACAGCGCGGGATCAAGCGCCTGCTGCGTCTGGCCGAGCAAACCACCTCCGATCCGTTGATCGCCCGGATGTACACCGACAGTCGAGGCGTCCAGGCGCGCCTGGAGATGTCGATCCTCAGCCAGGAAGCTCGCCTGAAAACCTGCCTGACCCGGTTGCAGGACACTGCCGAACACCTCAACGAGCAGGCGCGGCAGTCGAATTCGCTGGCCCATAACAGCTCCAGTGGGCTGGAACGCCAGCGAGTGGAGACCGAACAGGTGGCCACCGCCGTCAACGAGATGGCCGCGACGACCCAGGAAGTCGCCAGCCACGTGCAACGCACCGCCGACGCCACCCAGGAAGCCAATCGCCTGACCAGTCGTGGACGCGACATCGCCGGGGAAACCCGTGAAGCCATCGAGCGTTTGTCGGTGGTGGTGGGCGAGACCGGGCAGACCGTGACCCAGCTGGCCAAGGACAGCGACGAGATTGGTGGCGTGGTGGACGTGATCAAAGGCATTGCCGACCAGACCAACCTGCTGGCCCTCAACGCCGCCATCGAAGCGGCCCGCGCCGGAGAGATGGGTCGCGGCTTTGCCGTGGTGGCGGACGAAGTGCGCCAACTGGCGCAACGTACCAGTGAATCCACCGGGCAGATCCACGCCCTGATCGCCAAGCTCCAGCAAACCGCCACCAATGCCGTGCAGACCATGGATGCCGGCCACCGCCAGGCTGAAGAAGGCGTGGCTCGGGTCATGGAGGCGGACGCAGCGCTGGTGGGGATCAGTGAAGCGGTGGCCAACATCACCGACATGACCACCCAGATCGCTGCCGCTACCGAAGAGCAGAGTTCGGTGGCCGAAGAGATCAGCCGCAACATCAGCAACATCTCGGAACTGGCCGACCAGACCTCGGGCCAGGCCCACAGCTCGGCGCTACTGAGCGAAGAACTGACCCGCACCGCCAATACGCAGTATTCACTGGTGGAGCGGTTCAACCGCTGATAGAAGCCTGCCTCATGAAAAACCCGGACAGCGCAAGCTTCCGGGTTTTTTGTTGCCTGACAGACCGCTATCGCGAGCAGGCTCGCTCCCACAGGGGGTCAAGGTTGCTCATTCAAAGGCATTCCAATTGTGGGAGCAGCCTTACTCTCTCAGAGGGTCAAGGTTGCTCATTCAAAGGCATTCCAATTGTGGGAGCAGCCTTACTCCCTCAGAGGGTCAAGGTTGCTCATTCAAAGGCATTCCAATTGTGGGAGCAGGCTTACTCCCTCAGAGGGTCAAGGTTGCTCATTCAAAGGCATTCCAATTGTGGGAGCAGGCTTACTCCCTCAGAGGGTCAAGGTTGCTCATTCAAAGGCATTCCAATTGTGGGAGCAGGCTTACTCCCTCAGAGGGTCAAGGTTGCTCATTCAAAGGCATTCCAATTGTGGGAGCAGGCTTACTCCCTCAGAGGGTCAAGGTTGCTCATTCAAAAAGGCATTCCAAATTGTGGGAGCAGGCTTACTCCCTCAGAGGGTCAAGGTTGCTCATTCAAAGGGTGGGAGCAGGCTTACTCCCTCAGAGGGTCAAGGTTGCTCATTCAAAGGCATTCCAATTGTGGGAGCAGGCTTACTCCCTCAGAGGGTCAAGGTTGCTCATTCAAAGGCATTCCAATTGTGGGAGCAGGCTTACTCCCTCAGAGGGTCAAGGTTGCTCATTCAAAGGCATTCCAATTGTGGGAGCAGCCTTACTCCCTCAGAGGGTCAAGGTTGCTCATTCAAAGGCATTCCAATTGTGGGAGCAGCCTTACTCCCTCAGAGGGTCAAGGTTGCTCATTCAAAGGCATTCCAATTGTGGGAGCAGCCTTACTCCCTCAGAGGGTCAAGGTTGCTCATTCAAAGGCATTCCAATTGTGGGAGCAGCCTTACTCCCTCAGAGGGTCAAGGTTGCTCATTCAAAGGCATTCCAATTGTGGGAGCGAGCCTGCTCGCGATGAGGCCTTGATAGTCGGCAAGGAACCTACTGAAGAAACCCGGCCACCCTGCCCGCCGCCGCCTCCAAGTGCTGCTCATGACTAAACCCCGAGGCCTTCAGCGGTTTCAGATCATGATCCCCCGCCACCAGCCACATCACCTCGATACTCGGTGACAGCACGTAACCCTGCACCGCCTCGCGGTTACCCAAGGCATCGCGCTCGCCCTGGACGATCAAGGTCCGGGTCTTCAATGCTGCCAAGTGCTCGACCCGCGGTTTCTCCGGTTTGCCCACCGCGTAGAAGGGATACCCCAGGCACACCAGGGCATCAGCTTTCAGCTCATCGGCCAGCAAACTCGCCATGCGCCCACCCATGGACTTGCCGCCAATGGCCAACCGCCCAGCGACATAAGGCCGCACCGTGGCGTACACCTCACGCCAGCATTCCAGCAACTTGGGAGCCGGGTTCGGCGGACGTTTACCGCCGTCCAGGCGTCGTTGAGCCATGTAGGGAAACTCAAAACGCAACACGTTGATGCCATGCCCGGCAAGGCGCGCGGCCATTTCGTTCATGAACCCGCTGTCCATCGGCGCGCCGGCGCCATGGGCCAGGATCAGGGTCGGTGGCTCGGCGCTGACACCCGTTTGCGCCGCCGTCCATAGCCAACCGTGTTCGGCCACACATCGCGCCCATTGATCCCCGTCAATACTGGCCTTGTGCTGTTTGTCCATGCTTGCCTCGCTTTTAGTCTGCCTATAACTCCAGGCGAAGAATGCCGCGCTGCCTTGCGCAAGCGCTCACTTCGGCTGAACCGTGGATGGGGAACCATGAACACATCTATCAGTACCGCCTACAACTACAAGGTGGTCCGCCAATTCGCCATTATGACGGTGGTGTGGGGCATCGTCGGCATGGGGCTCGGGGTTTTTCTCGCGGCCCAATTGGTCTGGCCACAGCTCAACTTCGATTTGCCGTGGACCAGCTTCGGCCGCCTGCGCCCGTTGCACACCAACGCGGTGATCTTCGCCTTCGGCGGCTGCGCCCTGTTCGCCAGTTCGTTCTACTCGGTGCAACGCACCTGTCAGACACAGCTGTTCGCGCCGAAAATCGCCGCGTTCTGCTTCTGGGGCTGGCAATTGGTGATCCTGCTGGCGGCCATCAGCCTGCCGCTGGGCTACACCAGCTCCAAGGAATACGCCGAACTGGAATGGCCGATCGACATTCTGATCACCATCGTCTGGGTCGCCTACGCCATCGTGTTCTTCGGCACCGTGGCCAAGCGCAACACCAAACACATCTATGTCGGTAACTGGTTCTTCGGCGGGTTCATCCTGACCGTGGCGATCCTGCACATCGTCAACAACCTGGAATTGCCGGTGAGCTTCACCAAATCCTACTCGGTGTATGCCGGGGCCACGGATGCGATGGTGCAATGGTGGTACGGCCACAACGCCGTAGGCTTTTTCCTCACCGCCGGCTTTTTGGGGATGATGTACTACTTCGTGCCGAAGCAGGCCGAGCGTCCGGTGTACTCCTATCGGTTGTCCATCGTGCACTTCTGGGCGCTGATCACCCTGTACATCTGGGCCGGCCCGCACCACCTGCACTACACCGCGCTGCCGGACTGGGCACAGTCCCTGGGCATGGTGATGTCGCTGATCCTGCTAGCACCGAGCTGGGGCGGCATGATCAACGGCATGATGACCCTGTCGGGCGCCTGGCATAAATTGCGCAGCGACCCGATCCTGCGGTTCCTGGTGGTGTCCCTGGCGTTCTACGGCATGTCGACCTTCGAAGGCCCGATGATGGCCATCAAGACCGTCAACGCCCTCTCCCACTACACCGACTGGACCATCGGCCACGTACACGCTGGTGCCTTGGGTTGGGTGGCGATGATTTCCATCGGCGCGCTGTATCACATGATCCCGAAAGTCTTCGGCCGCCCCCAGATGCACAGCATCGGCCTGATCAACGCGCACTTCTGGCTCGCGACCATCGGCACCGTGCTGTACATCGCCTCCATGTGGGTCAACGGCATCGCCCAGGGCCTGATGTGGCGTGCGGTGAACGAGGACGGGACCCTGACCTACTCCTTCGTTGAAACCCTGGTGGCCAGCCACCCCGGTTTCGTCGTACGGCTGGCGGGCGGGGCGATCTTTCTCCTCGGCATGCTGCTGATGGCCTACAACACCTGGCGCACCGTGCGGGCCTACCAGCCTGCCGAAGCCGCCGCTGCCGCGCAGATGGCTTGAGGAGTCCGCCATGAAACACGAAACAATCGAAAAAAACGTCGGCCTGCTGATGCTGCTGATGGTTCTGGCCGTGAGCATTGGCGGCCTGACCCAGATCGTGCCGCTGTTCTTCCAGGACGTGACCAACAAACCGGTGGACGGCATGAAGCCCTACACCGCCCTGCAACTGGAAGGTCGCGACATCTATATCCGCGAAGGCTGCGTCGGCTGCCATTCGCAGATGATCCGTCCGTTCCGCGCCGAGACCGAGCGCTACGGCCACTACTCGGTGGCCGGTGAAAGCGTCTGGGACCACCCGTTCCTGTGGGGCTCCAAGCGTACCGGGCCGGACCTGGCCCGGGTCGGCGCGCGCTACTCCGATGACTGGCATCGCGCCCACCTGTACAACCCGCGCAACGTCGTGCCTGAGTCGAAGATGCCGGCCTACCCATGGCTGGTGACCCAAACGGTGGACAGCAGCCACACCGAAGGCAAGCTGCGCGCCATGCGCACCCTGGGCGTGCCGTACACCGACGACGACATCGCCGGCAGCGTGGCCTCGCTCAAGGACAAGACCGAGATGGACGCGCTGGTGGCCTACCTGCAAGTGCTCGGCACTGCCATCAAGAGCAAGAGGTGAGCCTATGTTTCTTGAAATGAGCACTGGAATGATCCGCGGCCTGGGCACGGTCGTGGTGTTCGTGGCCTTCATCGGCCTGACCCTGTGGGTATTCAGCAGCAAGCGCAACTCGGAGTTCGCTCAGGCGCGCCTGCTGCCGTTCGCCGACGAGCCATCCGCCGACATCGCCAACCCCCAAGACCCTGCAACAAGGAGCACCCGGCCATGACCACCTTCTGGAGTACGTGGATCAGCGTACTGACCATCGGCAGCCTGATCGGTCTGACCTGGCTGCTGATCGGCACCCGCAAGGGCGAGACCAAGGGCAGTGTCGACCAGACCATGGGCCACAGCTTCGACGGCATCGAGGAGTACGACAACCCGCTGCCGCAGTGGTGGTTCCTGTTGTTCGCCGGCACCTTGGTGTTTTCCGTCGGCTACCTGGTTCTCTACCCGGGCCTAGGCAACTGGAAAGGCATCCTGCCCGGCTACGAAAATGGCTGGACCGGCGCCCATGAATGGGAAAAGGAAATGGCCAGGGCCGACGCCAAGTTCGGGCCGATCTTCGCCAAATTCGCCGCCATGCCGGTGGAAGAAGTCGCCAAGGACCCACAGGCCTTGAAGATGGGTGGCCGCTTGTTCGCCTCCAACTGCTCGGTCTGCCACGGCTCGGACGCCAAGGGTGCCTTCGGCTTCCCGAACCTGGCCGACAGCCACTGGCGCTGGGGCGGCAGTGCCGAAACCATCAAGGCCACCATCATGGGCGGTCGCATGGCCGCGATGCCGGCCTGGGGCGAAGTGCTGGGCGAAGCCGGCGTCAAGAACGTGGCCGCGTATGTGCGCCATGATCTGGCGGGCCTGCCGCTGCCGGCAGACAGCGGCGCCGACCTGCAAGCAGGCCAGCAAGCGTTCAACACCACTTGCGTTGCCTGCCACGGTGCCAACGGTAAAGGCACCGAAGCCATGGGCGCGCCAGACCTGACCTTGCCGGCCGGCTTCATCTACGGCACCAGCCTGGCGCAACTGCAACAGACCATCCGTCATGGCCGCCAGGGCCATATGCCGGCGCAGAATGAGCTGCTCGGCAATGACAAGGTGCAACTGCTCGCGGCTTACGTCTACAGCCTGTCCCACGCGGCGGGCGCCGAGCGTCTGCAAGCTGAACGCAAAAGCGAATAAATCCTGACCACGCGAACAGCCGCATCCATCTGGATGCGGCTGTTTCGTGCCCCTGCGCGACGCATTGTCGCACCCTCCCTTCGTCTTCCTTTCGGTTCCCCGGAATCAAGTCTAAGCTTGCCTCTGCGTGCGCTGGCGACTGCCGGTTTCAGGTCTACCCGACCCGATGCGTTCGACAATCGTTCGACAAAAAGGCCGCAAAGGCAGGTGAATACCGGCTGTTGCGACAGTTACCTGGCATCACCCGAACGCCGTGCTCGAACACACCCCGTTACAACCGACCTGCCCCCCTCGCCTCTTTCCTTCGTTGCGACATTTTACCGAGGGCCAATTTTGTCCCTACTCAGCACATGGAAAGGCCGCAGAATCTGCTTTGGAAAGCATTGACCCAGGTCATGGCGCGTTGCAATGACCCCCCGCTTTCTCCATACTTGCGACCGATTTTTATCCTAATAAAACACCCAAACCGTGGAACCTTAGAATGAGCACAGCAATCAGTCCGACTGCTTATAACTATAAGGTAGTCCGCCAGTTCGCCATCATGACGGTGGTCTGGGGGATCCTTGGCATGGGGCTCGGTGTATTCATCGCCTCGCAACTGGTCTGGCCGGAGTTGAACTTCGATCTGCCATGGACGACGTTTGGACGCCTGCGCCCGCTGCACACCAACCTGGTGATCTTCGCCTTCGGTGGTTGTGCGTTGTTTGCCACTTCCTATTACGTCGTGCAGCGAACCTGCCAAACGCGACTGATTTCCGACAGCCTCGCCGCCTTCACCTTCTGGGGTTGGCAAGCGGTCATCGTCGGTGCGATCGTGACCTTGCCGATGGGTTTCACCACCACCAAGGAATACGCAGAGCTGGAATGGCCCCTGGCTATTCTGCTGGCCATCGTCTGGGTGACCTACGGTCTGGTGTTCTTCGGCACTATCGTCAAGCGCAAGACCAAGCACATCTATGTCGGTAACTGGTTCTACGGTGCCTTCATCGTCGTGACCGCCATGCTGCACATCGTCAACCACGCGTCCCTGCCGGTCAGCTTCTTCAAGTCTTACTCGGCCTACTCGGGCGCCACCGACGCGATGATCCAGTGGTGGTACGGCCACAACGCCGTGGGCTTCTTCCTGACCACCGGCTTCCTGGGGATGATGTATTACTTCGTGCCGAAACAGGCCGAGCGTCCGATCTATTCCTATCGCCTGTCCATCGTCCACTTCTGGGCGCTGATCACCCTGTACATCTGGGCCGGCCCGCACCACCTGCACTACACCGCGCTGCCGGACTGGGCACAGTCCCTGGGCATGGCGATGTCGATCATTCTGCTGGCTCCGAGCTGGGGCGGCATGATCAACGGCATGATGACCCTCTCGGGCGCCTGGCATAAGCTGCGCACCGACCCGATCCTGCGGTTCCTGGTGGTTTCCCTGGCGTTCTACGGCATGTCGACCTTCGAAGGCCCGATGATGGCCATCAAGACCGTCAACTCCCTGAGCCACTACACCGACTGGACCATCGGTCACGTACACGCCGGGGCCTTGGGCTGGGTTGCGATGATTTCCATCGGCGCGATCTACCACATGATCCCGAAACTGTTCGGTCGTGCGCAGATGCACAGCACCGGCCTGATCAACACTCACTTCTGGCTCGCCACCATCGGCACCGTGCTCTACATCGCCTCGATGTGGGTCAACGGCATCACCCAGGGCCTGATGTGGCGTGCAATCAACGACGACGGCACCCTGACCTACTCGTTCGTTGAAGCGCTGCAAGCCAGCCACCCTGGTTTCATCGTCCGTGCCCTGGGCGGCGCGTTCTTCGCCAGCGGCATGCTGTTCATGGCCTACAACGTGTATCGCACCGTTCGTGCCTCTGACCCGGCTGAAGCTGAAGCCGCCGCCAAGATCGCCGTAGTTGGAGCTCACTGATGAAGCACGAAACAGTAGAGAAGAATATTGGCCTGCTGGCCTTCTTCATGGTCATCGCCGTCAGCATCGGCGGCCTGACCCAGATCGTTCCGCTGTTTTTCCAGGACGTGACCAACAAGCCGGTCGAAGGCATGAAGCCACGCACCGCCCTTGAACTGGAAGGTCGCGACGTCTACATCGCCAACGGCTGTGTCGGCTGCCACTCGCAGATGATCCGTCCGTTTCGCGCCGAAACCGAACGCTATGGCCACTACTCGGTTGCCGGTGAAAGCGTCTGGGACCACCCGTTCCTGTGGGGTTCCAAGCGTACCGGCCCGGACCTGGCCCGTGTGGGCGGTCGCTACTCCGACGACTGGCAGCGTGCGCACCTGTACAACCCGCGCAACGTAGTGCCTGAGTCGAAAATGCCGGCTTACCCGTTCCTCGTAGAAAACAAGCTCGACGGCAAAGACACCGCCAAGAAAATGGAAGTCTTGCGTACCCTGGGCGTGCCTTACACCGATGAAGACATCGCCGGTGCCAAGGATGCCGTGAAGGGCAAGACTGAAATGGACGCGCTGGTGGCCTATCTGCAAGGCCTGGGCACCATCATCAAAAGCAAACGGTGATTTAGATGGATATCGGGATGATTCGTGGCCTGGGCACCGTCGTCGTGATGGTGGCCTTTATCGGTCTGGCGTTGTGGGTGTTCAGCCCCAAGCGCAAGTCGGAGTTTGACGACGCGACCTTGCTGCCGTTCGCGGATGATCCCGAAGCCATCAAGCACGTCGAGCAAGCTTCTAGGAGTAACAAAGAATGACTACGTTCTGGAGTCTGTACGTCACAGTCCTCAGTCTGGGTACGATCTTCGCCCTGACCTGGCTGCTGCTGTCGACCCGTAAGGGCCAGCGCGCCGAACAAACGGACGAGACTGTTGGTCACTCGTTCGATGGCATCGAAGAGTACGACAACCCACTGCCTAAATGGTGGTTCATGTTGTTCGTGGGCACCATTGTCTTCGCCTTGGGTTATCTGGTGCTCTACCCGGGCTTGGGCAACTGGAAAGGCCTGCTGCCAGGGTATAACTACCTGGACACCGAAAAGCAGACCCCTTTCGCCAATGGCCAGACCGGCTGGACCGGCGTTCACGAGTGGGAAAAGGAAATGGCGCGTTCGGATGCCAAGTTCGGCCCGATCTTCGCCAAGTTCGCCTCCATGCCGATTGAAGAAGTCGCCAAAGACCCGCAAGCCCTGAAGATGGGTGGCCGCCTGTTCGCCTCCAACTGCTCGGTCTGCCACGGTTCCGACGCCAAGGGTGCCTATGGCTTCCCGAACCTGACCGACGCCGACTGGCGCTGGGGTGGTGAGCCGGAAACCATCAAGACCACCATCATGGGCGGTCGTCATGCCGTGATGCCGGGCTGGGCTGCCGTGGTTGGCGAGCAAGGCGTTGCCGACGTCTCCGCCTACGTGGTGACCAGTCTGCACGGCCGTAAACTGCCGGAAGGCGCCAAGGCCGATCCGGCCAACGGCCAGAAGCTGTTCGCGGCTAACTGCGTGGCCTGCCACGGCCCAGCTGGCAAGGGCACGCCTGCCATGGGCGCACCTGACCTGACGCACCCGGCCGGTTTCATCTACGGTTCGAGCTTCGCTCAGCTGCAGCAGACCATCCGTTACGGTCGCCAGGGCCAGATGCCTGCCCAGGCCGATCTGCAGGGTAACGACAAGGTCCACCTGCTGGCTGCGTACGTCTACAGCCTGTCTCATGGGGAACCGGCGCCAGCCGCCGATGCCCAGTAAGGCACACGCCTGATGTACCAAAGGCCCCGTCAACCCATGTTGGCGGGGCCTTTTTTATTGGTGGGTATCCAGGAGCGAAGCTGTTTAACTTGCTCGCCGCCCACGCCAGTAGTAACGTGCCTACATTGTAGTTTATGAGGGCACTGCCATGTCCATCACGACCATTTCCAGCCGCGAATTCAACCACGACACAAGTGGTGCCAAAAAAGCCGCCCGCCAGGGGCCAGTCATCATCACTGACCGTGGCAAGCCGGCCCACGTACTGCTAAGCATTGAGCAGTACCAGAAACTGACCGGCATTGGCACCAGCATTGTCGAGTTGCTGGTCATGCCTGACGCGCCGGATACCGATTTCGATACCGAACGTGCCGTCATCACTCCCCGGCCAGTGGACCTGTCCTGATGTTTCTACTCGACACCAATGTCATTTCGGAACTGCGCAAGCCGCATGCAGATAAAAACGTACAGGCCTGGGCACGGAGCGTGTCCGCCCCCAACCTGTATGTCTCGGCAATCACCGTATTGGAGCTGGAAACTGGTGTAATGCGCTTCGAACGCAAAGATCCGGTGCAAGGCAGCCGCCTGCGCGCGTGGCTGGATAACCACGTCCTGCCCGCATTTTCCGGCAGGATCCTGGCGGTCGACCGCACCGTCGCGCTGCGCTGCGCTCGCCTGCATATACCGGATCGCAGCAATGAATGCGATGCACTGATTGCCGCCACCGCGCTGGTCCATGGCCTGACCGTGGTCACCCGCAATGTGAGTGATTTTCAAAGCAGCGGCGTGGCCTTGCTCAATCCATGGTCAAGCTAATATAACGTCGCGACGGACCATCAATTACCGCCAAGGAGATAGGCGCAATGGGCATCGAAACACTTCAGCGCGCAACGATGAGCCCCCGGCATGTCTGACGCGCTCTGGGCCGCTCGCCTGGGCGATGCACTGAACCACACCTCCATGATGGCCGACATTCTCGGCGGCGTGCTGGAAGTGGCGGCCAACATCGCCATCACCGCCCTGGCGACGGCAGCGGTGGTGGCCGCCACCGGCATCACCGTCGCCACGGGTGGCTTGGGTTGTTTCCTGCTCGGTGCGGTGGTGGGGGCGGTCGTGGGCATTGCCATGAGCAAGACCGGGGCCGACGAAGGCCTGAGCAATATCTGCGAAGGCATCGGCAACGCGCTCTTCCCGCCCACGGTGCAGGCCAACATCCTCACCGGCTCCAAGGACACCTTTACCAACAACATCCCCTCGGCCCGCGCCGCCGGAGCGGTTGTTTCCCATGTCGCGCCGGCCGGCACTGAACTGGACATGCCCGAGCCGGAAGAAGAAGCCGAGCCCAGTTACCTGGACATGGCCGGCAACTTCTTCTCGCAGATGTGGCGCCCCACCGTCGCCTCGCCCGCCCCCGGCACAGAGACTCGGCCGGAAGACCTGGTGATCTGCACCAAGCACCCCCCGATGCCGCCGCAGTTCATGGCTGAAGGCTCGGACAAAGTCACCATCAATGGCCAGCCCGCCGTGCGCAGCGGCGACCGCAGCACCTGCGATGCGACGGTGGTCTCGGCCGGGTTGATTTCCCCGGACGTGACCATCGGCGGCGGCTCAGTGGTGGTGCGTGAGATTCGCAGCGGCAAGACCCCGGGCGTGGGGCTGGCGGTCACCGCGTTGCTGATGCTCAAGGGGGGCAAGGGCAAGTTCTTCAGCAAACTGCCGTGCATGCTGGCCGGTGGCGCGGCGTCGATGGCGGTCAGCAGCGCTATGGGCGCCGCGGCCAACGCCGCCATGGGTTCGTCGAACCCGGTGCATGCCGCCACCGGCGCCAAGGTGCTGGGCCGCGATGAAGAGCTGGACTTCGTTTTGCCCGGTGTTCTGCCAATCGACTGGCAACGCTTCTACAACAGCCGCGACGAGCGCCGCGAAGGTATGTTCGGTGCGGGCTGGAGCGTGGTCTACGAGGTGCAGGTGGAGATCCTGGCCCATCCCGAGGGCGGCGAGACCCTGCTCTACACCGACGAACAGGCCCGGCCCATCGACATGGGTTCGATCCCGTTGGGCGGCGCGGTGTTCAGTGCTGGCGAAGGCCTGGCCGTGCGACGTCATCTCAACGGGCAGTTGCTGATCGAAAGCGACGACGGTGTGTATCGCCTATTCGAACCCACGCCGGGCCACACATCCCTGCTGCGCCTGAGCCAACTCGGTGACCGCAACGACAATCGCATCTTCCTCGACTACGACGCCGCCGGACGACTGATACGCCTGCGCGACACCTTCGATCTGGTGCAAGTCGAGCTGATCCGCGAGCGCGAACGCGTCACCCAGATAGAACGCCTCTACCCCGACCAACAGCGCGAAGTGCTGGTCAGCTACGCCTACGACACAGCGAACAACCTGAGCGAAGTACGCGACGCCACCGGCCAGGTGCAACGGCGTTTCAGCTACGACGCCGGCCAGCGAATGCTGGAACACCAACTGCCCACTGGGCTGCGTTGCTTCTACGAATGGGCCTTGGTCGAAGACCAGGAATGGCGCGTGGTCCGGCACTGGACCGACGAGGGCGACACCTACCAGTTCGACTATGACCTCAAGGCCGGTGTAACCCGCATTACCGACGGTTTGCAGCGCGTCAGCACGCGCCACTGGAACAGCCAACACCAGATCACCCGATACAGCGACAACCTCGGCCAGACCTGGCTGTTCGAGTGGAACGACGAACGCCAACTGCTCAGCGCCACCGACCCACAGGGCGGGCGCTATGAATACAGCTACGACGAGGCCGGTAACCTGATCGGCGAGACCGATCCGTTGGGCCGCAGTGATTCGACGTTATGGCTCGAGCACTGGGCGCTGCCGCTGGTGGACACCGACGCCGCCGGCCACAGCTGGAAATACCGCTACGATCAACGCGGCAACTGCACCGCCGAAACCGATCCCCTGGGCCACGTCACCCGCTACCGCTATGACGCCCACGGTCAGGTCATCGAAATCATCGACGCCACCGGCAAGCTTAAAAAGCTGCGCTGGAATCCGTTCGGGCAGTTGGTGGAGCACATCGATTGCTCGGGTTACCCGACACGGTTCAGCTACGACCAGCGCGGCTACCTGCAGACCATCACCGACGCCCTCGGCGAGCGCACCCAGTTCAGCTACGACGCCCAAGGCCGTTTGCTCAGCAGCCAATTGCCGGATGGCCGCACCGAACAGTACCAGCGCGACCTCGCCGGGCAGTTGACCGGCTACACCGACCCGGCCGGGCACACCACGCTCTACCAGCACAACCGTCGCGGTCAGGTCCGCCAACGCACCGACGCCCAGGGCCGGCAGGTGCAATTCGCGTACGACAGCTACGGGCGGCTGCAGGCGCTGGTCAATGAGAACGGTGAGAGCTATCGGTTTACCTGGGATGCGGGGGATCGGTTGGCCGAACAGCGCAACCTTGATGGCAGCGCCAAAGGCTACACGTACGACGTCCTCAACAACGTAAAACGAGTCGAAACTATCGCAGCGCCGCGAGGTGATCATCAGCCCAGTGAAAGGACCATTGTTCATCATCTCGAACGTGATGCCATTGGCCGGCTGACCACCCGAATCACACCTGATGGACAGTCCCGGTACAGCTATAGCCCGTTGAATCAGTTAATCGAAGCCACCGTCATCGCTAACGACGGCAACGAACAACGACTGGGCTTTGCTTATGACGCGCTGGGTTATCTGATTGAGGAGCAGAGTTCAGCGGGCGTTCTGAAGCATCACTACGACGAACTCGGCAACCTGATCCAGACCCACCTACCCGACGGCCGTTGGGTCAGCCGCCTGTACTATGGCAGTGGTCATCTGCACCAAATCAACCTCGACGGCCACGTCATCAGCGACTTCGAACGCGACCGGCTGCATCGAGAGGTGCTGCGCACCCAAGGCCAAATCAGCACACGGAGTGAATATGACCGTAGCGGGCGCTTACGCAGCCGCCAACGCCGGCATACCAGCCAGCCGTCGTTGATGCCTGCCGCAGATCAAACCCATTTTGAGTTTGATCCTGGCGACCACCTGGTGGCGCGCCTTGAACGGCAGCCAAAAGGTCAACAACGCCAATTGCTGCACTACGATGTGACCGGCCGCATCCTGGCAAGCCAGGGCACTCGACAAGGCCAGAATGAAACATTTTCCTTCGATGCCGCCGCCAATCTCCTCGACAGTTCACCTGGTACAGGTGGGCGGGTTACGCACAACCAACTCAAGCGCTATCAGGATAAGCATTATCGCTACGATGATTTTGGCCGAATGATTGAAAAGCGCAGTGGGCGACATGGCCTGCAGCGCTTCAGTTACGACTCGGATCACCGGCTGGTTGAAGTTCGAACCCAGAAATCCGACGGTGAAAACGTCGTCAGGATGCGCTACGACCCGTTGGGCCGAAGGATTGAGAAAACCGAACATGACGACAACGGGCGTCTCATCGCCCGCACGCGTTTCGACTGGGATGGCCTGCAATTACTCAAGGAACATAAAAATAGCCTGACCAGCCTGTACCTCTATATTGGCGACAGTCACGAGCCCTTGGTCCGGGTCGACGGCATCGGTGAACATCAACGCATCCGCTATTACCACAACGACCCCAATGGTCAGCCACAGGCCTTGACGGAAAGTGACGGCCATCCGCTATGGCACGCTCACTACCAGGTATGGGGCAATACCACTGATGAAGTCCGTGAGCCGTACTACATCGAAGAACAGAACCTGCGTTTTCAGGGGCAATACCTGGACCGGGAAACAGGCCTGCACTACAACACCTTCCGCTTCTATGATCCCGACATAGGCCGCTTTACCACGCCCGACCCCTTGGGCCTGGCCGCAAGCCTGAATCTTTATCGCTACGCACCGAATCCATTTACCTGGATCGACCCGCTGGGGCTTAAAGAGAATGAGATTATCCGGTACATGGGCGAGAGCGAAACCGTCTCGTCCAAGGCCGCCAACGGAGGCAAAGGCGGCTTGGTTCCGAATATCCGAGGAGAGAAAGCGGTCTGGGTCAACCAGGACAGTAACCCTGGATTCAACCCAGGCAATGAGAAGTATCGGGTAGTGGCCACCGTCAATAACGAAGGGGTCAGCATGCTCAATAACCACAAGGACATCTCTACCGTTGACTATAAAGAGACGGGCCTGAAAGATGGCGTGCTGTCCAAGACGAATGAGCCCAAGGCCAGAGGCATCGGTTTCCGATTATTGGATAAATTCAATAAAACCATTACGTCATTTCGTGTCGAGAAGAAAGGCCCGAACGGAAAATGGAAGACCTGCGGATAAAGCCAGATGGACATATTCGATCTTCTCTCATACAAGCTTGAAAATTTCCTGAACGTCCGGCCGTATCCGAAGGCGTTGGGTGCTGTTTTTTACAAAGAAGACGAGCCTTCGCTACTGAACGTCGTCGCGAAAAAACACAATGGCGCTCCCTTCAGCGTTAGCCGCTGGCGGGACTTGTTTTCCACCAGCGCTTTCGAAAAAGCCATGCTGAAGAACGGCTTCACGGAACCCGACTGCTACGCCCTCCTCCTGGTCCTGTCGCGCTTTGGCTACCTGCTTGAAATCGACAACCGTCAACGAACCAACAAGGAATATTTTATTTTCTTCTACCTGATCCAACTGATCAGCTTGAAGAACAGCACCCTGGATGCGGATGCGCGCCTCAGGAACTACATGCTTAGGTTCCTCCTCTTCGAATTGAGCATCGATGACGAGGCGTATCGTCGGTTCAGCATCGAGGGCAATCAGTTGATGATGGCGACCGATGGGCTGGGGTCCGTGGCTTTTCTGGATGTGATTGATCTGGTTTACAAAGCGATCAAGGCCGACAGCAGGAAAGAGCATCAACTGCTGAGTACGTTGAAAACGTTTCAAACAAGCACAGTCAGATTACTCAGCGAGCCCGACGATACCCATTACCGCTGCGCGATCAATGATCGTCACAGCGAGCTTATGTACCCCGACGTTTTTTTGCCCACCTATGCTCAGGACAGGCAAAAAATATTTGATGCTTTGATCGACGCGGTCAATCCGCTTCAGTCAACGGCAAACCTGTTCGTCTCCAATATGGTTGTGATGAATTACGCCTTTCACGTCCTGAAAGACAAGCCTCACGAAATTCTAAAACTAAAAAAACACGTCCGTGATGAAGCGCTGTTCGGCCAATTGCTGGAGGTGATCATCATGCGTCGGATGGCAGTCAACAAAGCGCTGTTCGAAAAAATTCCCACGGGGCACGATCTGTCCTTGATCAAGGATGAGCAAACCGCGTTCTACAACATTTTGTACCGCCGGTAGAAACTTGATGCATTTGTGCGCCTGACGCTTCTCTTTGCAGCGCACAAAAATAATCAGAGCCGGGATTCGGCTGTGCTCAAGAAAACCCTGGCGGCTAGATCAAATTGGGAAACAAGCAGTTCGATCTGGCGCTTGCGAACAAATGACCAGGCGCAGGTTAAGCGCAAATCCCCGTGGCGAGGGAACTTACCCCCGCTGGGCGGCGGAGCCGCCAAAAATAGTGGCACAAAACAATCAGGAGGGGCTGTCGAACGAGTCGGCAGGCCCTTGGTTTTTTCGCCAACGCCATGGAATGTCTATAGTCAATTGATCTGGGTCATGACTTGTTACATCCGCTACACCATTCTATGCAGAGTCCCAACGCGACCAAAGGTCGCACCCTTGAGCTAGACCTACAGGCGTATCATTGCACCACTGCAATACCCTTTCTGACCGTGGTCGGCACGTACTGATCCCGGCACTTTTCCACTGCCGTGGGATGCATTTTGATGAGTAACCAGATTCCGGTACATGACGTCACCCCGCCTGCCAAGGACGCGAACCAAAGCGTCGACCTGTATGCCTCTCGGGAAAAAATCTACACCCGTGCCTTCACCGGCCTGTTCCGCAACCTGCGGATGGTCGGCGGTGGCGTGTTGTTCCTGCTGTATTTCGGTACGGTCTGGCTGAACTGGGGCGGGCATCAGGCCGTCTGGTGGAACCTGCCCGAACGCAAATTCTTCATTTTCGGTGCGACCTTCTGGCCGCAGGACTTCATCCTCCTGTCCGGACTGCTGATCATTGCCGCCTTCGGCCTGTTTTTCATTACGGTCTATGCCGGGCGGGTCTGGTGCGGCTACACCTGTCCGCAAAGCGTGTGGACCTGGATTTTCATGTGGTGCGAGAAGGTCACCGAAGGCGACCGCAACCAACGCATCAAGCTCGACAAGGCGCCCATGAGCGGGAACAAGTTCCTGCGCAAGTTGGCCAAGCACAGCCTGTGGCTGCTGATCGGTTTTGTGACCGGCATGACCTTCGTCGGTTATTTCACGCCGATTCGCGAACTGGTGTTCGAATTCTTTACCGGCCAGGCCGATGGCTGGTCGTATTTCTGGGTCGGCTTCTTTACCCTCGCCACCTACGGCAACGCCGGCTGGCTGCGCGAGCAGGTGTGCATCTACATGTGCCCTTACGCCCGTTTCCAGAGCGTGATGTTCGACAAGGACACCCTGATCGTTTCCTACGACCCGCGTCGGGGCGAAAGCCGTGGCCCGCGCAAGAAGGGCGTTGACTACAAGGCCCTGGGCCTGGGGGACTGCATCGACTGCACCATGTGCGTCCAGGTCTGCCCCACCGGTATCGACATTCGCGATGGCCTGCAGATTGAATGTATCGGCTGCGCGGCGTGCATCGACGCCTGCGACAACATCATGGACAAGATGGATTATCCGCGCGGGCTGATCAGTTACACCACCGAACATAACCTCTCGGGGCAGAAAACCCATAAACTGCGCCCACGCCTGATCGGTTATGCCCTGGTGCTGCTGGCAATGATCAGTCTGCTGGTGACCGCGTTCTTCATGCGTTCGCTGGTCGGTTTCGACGTCAGCAAGGACCGCGTGCTGTACCGCGAGAACGCCGAAGGCCGGATCGAGAACGTCTACAGCCTCAAGATCATGAACAAGGACCAGCACGACCATACGTACGTGCTGGAGGCCTCCGGCCTGCCGGATCTCAAGCTCCAGGGACGACGGGAAATCAAGGTCGCGGCCGGTGAGATCTTCACCCAGCCGGTAGAACTGTCCAGTGCACCGGACCAACTGCCGTCGAGCACCAACGAGGTGACGTTCATCCTCAAGGATGCCGATGACGACAGCGTTCATGTTGAAGCCAAGAGCCGGTTCATCGGCCCACAAATTCGTTGAGAGAACTGAACATGCCTGCAGCAACCGCCACCAGCCCCTGGTACAAGCATCTCTGGCCGTGGATCATCATTGCGATCCTGGCCTGCTCGGTGACGCTGAGTCTGACCATGGTGACCATCGCCGTGAACAACCCGGACAACCTGGTCAACGACAACTACTACGAAGCCGGCAAGGGCATCAACCGCTCCCTGGAGCGCGAACTGCTGGGCCAGACCCTGCAACTGCATGCCAACGTGCAACTGGATGACGTCACCGGCGAAGTGAACCTGCGCCTGAGCGGCGACAGCCGGCCCCAGACCCTGGAACTGAGCCTGATCTCGCCCACCCAGCCGGAGAAGGATCGCAAGATCGTCCTGACGCGCAACGACAGCGAGCCGGGACGGTATGTCGGTCAATTGACGGACAAGATCGAAGGCCGGCGCTTTGTCGAATTGCTGGGTGTGGAGAACGACAAGACCTGGCGCCTGTTCGAAGAAGAGCAGATCAACCATGACCAGGCCATCCTGCTCGGCGATGAACCGCTGCAAGGCGCTGAAGACCTGAAGAAATAGACGGCTGCGCTGCGCGCAATCGCGAGCAGGCTCGCTCCCACATTGAGGTGTCGTTAGGTTCAATTCACAGCGACGCAGACCTGTGGGAGCGAGCCTGCTCGCGAAAAGGCCTTCAGATGCCAGAAAGTTTCGATATGTGAATACCTCATGACCACCCCACTGCCTTGCTACCACTGCGCCCTGCCCGTCCCCCCGGGCAGTCGCTTCACCGCCGTTGTCCTGGGTGAAACCCGTGAGCTGTGCTGCCCGGGCTGCCAGGCGGTGGCCGAGGCCATTGTCGCTGGTGGTTTGGAAAGCTATTACCAGCATCGCAGCGAAGCGTCGGCCAACCCCGAAACCCTGCCGGTCCAGTTGATCGATGAGCTGGCGCTGTACGACCGCCCGGACGTGCAGCAGTCGTTCGTGCGCCATGAAGGCGAGCTGGCCGAAACCACGCTGCTGATCGAAGGCATCAGTTGCGCCGCCTGCGGCTGGCTGATCGAAAAACAACTGCGCAGCCTGCCGGCCGTGGCCGAGGCGCGGCTGAACCTGTCCAATCACCGCCTGCACGTGAGCTGGGCCGACGCTCAATTGCCGCTGAGCACCTTGCTGGCCGAACTGCGCCAGATCGGCTACGTCGCCCATCCCTACCAGGCCGATCAGGCCAGCGAACAGTTGGCCGCGCAAAATCGCCTGGCCCTGCGCCAATTGGGCGTAGCCGGTTTGCTCTGGTTCCAGGCGATGATGGCGACCATGGCCACCTGGCCGGAATTCAACATCGACCTGAGCCCGGAGATGCACACCATCCTGCGCTGGGTCGCGCTGTTCCTCACCACACCTATCGTGTTCTATAGCTGCGCGCCGTTCTTCAAGGGCGCGATGCGCGACCTGCGCACCCGACACCTGACCATGGACGTTTCGGTGTCCCTGGCCATTGGCGGTGCCTACGTGGCCGGGATCTGGACGTCCGTCACCGGGGTGGGCGAGCTGTATTTCGATGCCGTGGGCATGTTCGCACTGTTCCTTCTGGCCGGTCGCTACCTGGAACGCCGTGCCCGGGAGCGCACCGCTGCCGCCACCGCACAACTGGTCAATCTGCTGCCGGCCTCGTGCCTGCGCCTGGAGGATAACGGCCAGAGCGAACGAATCCTCCTCAGCGAATTGCGCACCGGCGACCGGGTCCTGGTGCATCCCGGAGCGGTTCTGCCGGCCGACGGCAGAATCCTCGACGGCCAGTCCAGCGTGGACGAATCACTGCTGACCGGCGAATACCTGCCACAACCTCGCCAAGTGGGCGACACGGTGACGGCCGGCACCCTTAACGTAGAAGGCGCATTGACGGTCCAGGTGTTGGCACTGGGGCAAGACACCCGGCTGTCGGCCATCGTCCGGTTGCTGGAACGAGCCCAGGCCGAAAAGCCGCGGCTGGCGGAAATCGCCGACCGCGCCGCGCAATGGTTCCTGCTGTTCTCCCTGGTCGCTGCGGCGGCCATCGGTCTGCTGTGGTGGCAACTGGATGCCTCTCGCGCCTTCTGGATCGTGCTGGCGATGCTGGTCGCTACCTGCCCTTGCGCACTGTCCCTGGCCACGCCAACCGCTCTTACCGCCGCCACCGGCACGCTGCACAAGCTTGGCCTGCTGCTGACTCGCGGCCATGTGCTGGAGGGCCTGAACCAGATCGACACGGTGATTTTCGACAAGACCGGCACCCTCACCGAAGGGCGTCTGGCGTTGCGCGCCATTCGAACGCTGACGGCCCTGGACAGTGATCAATGCCTGGGCCTGGCCGCTGCCCTGGAAAATCGCTCCGAACACCCCATCGCCCGTGCCTTTGGCCGCGCGCCACTGGCCGCCGAGCATGTGCAAAGCACCCCGGGGCTGGGTCTGGAAGGGCTGGTGGGTGACCAGCGCCTGCGCATCGGCCAACCCGGTTTTGTCTGCGAACTCAGTGGCGCAGCGGTGCCGGTGATGCCGGATGAGCCCGGACAATGGTTGCTGCTGGGTGATGACATCGGTCCGTTGGCCTGGTTCGTCCTCGACGACCGCTTGCGTACCGACGCCCCGGCATTGCTGGCCGCCTGCAAAGCGCGGGGCTGGCGCACACTGTTGCTGTCGGGCGACAGTTCGCCCATGGTTGCCAGTGTCGCCGCCGAACTGGGCATCGATGAGGCCCGCGGCGGTTTGCGCCCGGACGACAAACTGGCCGTGTTGCAACAGTTGCACCAGCAGGGCCGCAAGGTGCTGATGCTCGGCGACGGGGTGAACGACGTGCCGGTGCTGGCGGCGGCGGACATCAGTGTCGCCATGGGCTCGGCCACCGATCTTGCCAAGACCAGCGCCGATGCGGTGCTGCTGTCCAACCGTCTCGACGCCCTGATCCACGCCTTCAGCCTGGCCCGGCGCACACGGCGGGTGATCATCGAGAACCTGGTGTGGGCGGCACTGTACAATGGCCTCATGTTGCCGTTCGCCGCCCTCGGCTGGATTACGCCGGTGTGGGCCGCGATCGGCATGTCCATCAGTTCGCTGACCGTGGTGTTGAATGCGCTGAGGCTGACTCGCCAGCCCAAGATGCAGGTTTTCGATGCCTCGCCCGATACCCGCCCGCTGCCGGCCTGAGCCGCGCGGGCATGGAGTTCCGACATGCCAGCTCTTTACGTGATGATCCCGGCCGCACTGCTGATCGTGGCCATTGCCGTCTACATCTTCTTCTGGGCCGTGGACAGCGGGCAGTACGATGACCTCGACGGTCCGGCCCACAGCATTCTGTTCGACGATCAGGATCCGAACCACAAGGCAGCGGTGGACGAAGCCAGCGGCGAGCCCCGCAAGCCGGACGACAAGGCCCCGCCCCATGCTTGATCTGGCGCCATTGTTGGTCTCGGCGCTCATCCTAGGTTTATTGGGCGGCGGCCATTGCCTGGGGATGTGCGGCGGCCTGATGGGCGCCCTGACCCTGGCAATCCCCAAGGAACAGCGCAGCCGGCGCTTTCGATTGCTGCTGGCCTACAACGTTGGGCGGATTCTGAGCTACGCCAGCGCAGGGTTGCTGATCGGCCTGGCTGGTTGGGCCGTGGCCAATAGTCCGGCGGCGATGGTCATGCGCGTGTTGGCCGGCCTGCTGTTGATCGCCATGGGCCTGTACCTGGCGGGCTGGTGGAGCGGCCTGACCCGCATCGAAGGCGTCGGTCGTGGCCTGTGGCGGCATATCCAGCCCGTCGCCAACCGCTTGCTGCCGGTGTCGAGCCTGCCCAGGGCCTTGCTGCTCGGCGCGCTCTGGGGCTGGCTGCCGTGCGGGTTGGTCTACAGCACCCTGCTCTGGTCGGCCAGCCAGGGCGATGCGCTGGACAGCGCGTTGCTGATGCTCGCCTTCGGTCTCGGCACCTGGCCGGTGTTGCTCGCCACGGGCATGGCCGCCGAACGCATCACCGCCCTGTTGCGCAAACGCAGCGTGCGCATGGCCGGTGGTTTGCTGGTGATTGTCTTTGGTGTCTGGACCCTGCCAGGGCCGCATCAGCATTGGCTCATGGGGCATTGACCGAGTCGCCGCCATCGCGAGCAGGCTCGCTCCCACACTGGATCGCGGCTGACCCAAACCTCATGAACACCGCAAATCCCTGTGGGAGCGAGCCTGCTCGCGATTGGCCCTCGCCCAGACTCCACCCCCCGTTGACGCAAATCAAAACCGCCCCGCGCCCTCCCTCTTAAACTCTCGCCCATGCCAGCCTATCCGGGAAACGCCCGCATGCTCGACGCCATTCGTTGGGACTCAAACCTGATCCACCGTTACGACTTGGCGGGGCCCCGCTACACCTCGTATCCGACCGCGGCGCAATTCGGCAGCCAGGTGGGGACCTTCGACCTGCTCCACGCCCTGCGCGACAGCCGCAAAGCCTTGAGGCCACTGTCGTTGTATGTGCATGTGCCGTTCTGCGCGAACATTTGCTACTACTGCGCCTGCAACAAAGTCATCACCAAGGACCGCAGCCGCGCCCATGCCTATCTGCAACGCCTGGAACAGGAAATCCAGCTGATCGGCTGCCACCTCGACCCGGCCCAGCGCGTAGAACAGTTGCACCTGGGCGGCGGCACCCCGACGTTCCTCAACCATGACGAACTGCGCCAGTTGATGGCCAGGTTGCGCCAACACTTCAACCTGCTGGAGGACGATTCCGGCGACTACGGGATCGAAATCGATCCCCGGGAAGCCGACTGGTCCACCATGGGCCTGTTGCGGGAACTTGGTTTTAACCGCGTCAGCATCGGCCTGCAGGACCTTGACCCGGCCGTGCAGCGCGCCGTCAACCGCCTGCAAAGCCTGGAAGAAACCCGCGCGGTGATCGAAGCCGCCCGGACCTTGCAGTTCCGTTCGATCAACATCGACCTGATCTACGGGCTGCCCAAACAGACCCCGGAAAATTTCGCCCGCACGGTCCAGGAAGTCATCCAGCTGCAGCCGGACCGGCTTTCGGTGTTCAACTACGCCCACTTGCCGGAACGCTTCATGCCCCAACGCCGCATCAACAGCCAGGACCTGCCCAACCCGGCGCAGAAACTAGCGATGCTGCAAGGCACCATCGAACAACTGACCGCGGCGGGTTATCGCTATATCGGCATGGACCACTTCGCCCTGCCCGACGACGAACTGGCGATTGCCCAGGAAGACGCCACCCTGCAACGCAACTTCCAGGGCTATACCACCCATGGTCACTGCGACCTGATCGGCCTTGGCGTGTCAGCCATCAGCCAGATCGGCGATTTGTACTGCCAGAACAGCAGTGACCTGAGCCATTACCAGAACACCCTGGCCGACGGTCAACTGGCGACCAGTCGCGGGCTGCTGTGCAATGCCGACGATCGGCTGCGGCGCGCGGTGATCCAGCAGTTGATCTGCCATTTCAATTTGCTATTCACCGACATCGAACAAACGTTCAACATCGATTTTCGCGGTTACTTCGCACCGTTGTGGCCACAACTGCAAGAGATGGCTGCGGACGGCCTGATCGAATTGGACAGCAGCCACATCAAGGTACTGCCCGCCGGGCGCCTGCTGGTGCGCTCGGTGTGCATGGTCTTTGATGCCTATCTGGAAGGACACAACCGACAGCGCTTCTCCCGAGTCATCTGAGCGCGACAATTTGACGATGAAAGCCCACTGGCCGGAGTACCTTAGCTGAGTTACCCTTACGGCTTATGTGTGTTTCCCACAAGGATTTAAGAAATGTCCGAGCCAGTCAAACTGCGCGCCCACAACCAGGCCCATTGCAAGGATTGCAGCCTGGCTCCGCTCTGCCTGCCACTTTCATTGAATCTGGAGGATATGGACGCGCTGGACGACATCGTTAAACGGGGCCGACCGTTGAAAAAAGGTGAATTCCTGTTTCGCCAGGGCGACACCTTCGATTCCGTCTATGCCGTGCGCTCGGGCGCCTTGAAAACCTTCAATCTGAGCGATGGCGGCGAAGAACAGCTCACCGGCTTCCACCTGCCCAGCGAGCTGGTGGGTCTGTCGGGCATGGACACCGAAACCCATCCGGTCTCGGCCCAGGCGCTGGAAACCACCTCGGTGTGCGAGATACCCTTCGATCGCCTGGACGAACTGGCCTTGCAACTGCCGCAACTGCGTCGTCAGTTGATGCGAGTCATGAGCCGGGAGATCCGCGACGATCAGCAAATGATGCTGCTGCTCTCGAAGAAAACCGCCGACGAACGCATCGCCACGTTCCTGGTCAACCTCTCGGCACGTTTCCGCGCTCGCGGGTTTTCGGCCAACCAGTTCCGCCTGAGCATGTCGCGTAACGAAATCGGCAATTACCTGGGCCTGGCGGTGGAGACCGTGTCCCGGGTATTCACCCGTTTCCAACAGAACGAGTTGATCGCCGCCGAAGGCAAGGAGATTCATATTCTCGACCCGATCCAGCTCTGCGCCCTGGCGGGTGGCTCGATCGACGGCTGATGAGCATGCGCGCGGCCCAGGTTCGCCTTGCCGCGCTATACTCCGGCGTTTGCAGCCTGCCAGGACACCTAGACGATGGTCTTCGACTCCTTCGATATCAAATCCCTGATCCGCCCCGTGATCGATTTCCCCAAACCGGGCGTGATCTTTCGCGACATTACCCCACTGTTCCAGTCCCCCACCGCGCTGCGGCTGGTGATGGACAGCTTCGCCCATCGTTATGTCGAGGCCGAGTTCACCCACATCGGCGCGATGGATGCGCGAGGCTTCCTGATCGGCTCAATCCTGGCTTATCAGTTGAACAAGCCCTTGGTGCTGTTTCGCAAGCAAGGCAAGCTGCCGGCGGATGTGCTGGCCGAGGGTTACCAGACCGAATACGGCGAAGCCTTCCTTGAAGTTCACGCCGACAGCCTGTGCGAGGGTGATTCGGTGGTGATGTTCGATGACCTGATCGCCACCGGCGGCACGCTGATCGCCGCCGCCAACCTGATCCGCCGCATGGGCGCCAAGGTCCACGAGGCCGCGGCGATCATCGACCTGCCGGAGTTGCTTGGCTCGCAGCGCCTGGAAGACATGGGGATACCGACGTTCTGCCTGACGCAGTTTTCGCTGAGCGAAAGATAACGCCCGTCAATAGCACACACACTCCATGTGGGAGCGAGCCTACTCGCGATAGTGGTGTGTCAGCCGACATCAATGGTGGCTGATCTGCCGCTATCGCGAGCAGGCTCGCTCCCACAGGGTTATTCGTGGCAGTTATAAAGCGATCGGTTTGCGCCCGGCAAACGAATGCGCCAGCGTCCCGCCGTCCACCAGTTCCAGCTCGCCGCCCAGCGGCACGCCATGAGCGATGCGTGAGGCGATCAGGCCCTTGTTGTTGAGCAATTGCGCGATGTAGTGGGCGGTGGCTTCGCCTTCGACCGTCGGGTTGGTGGCGAGGATGACTTCGGTGAAAGTCCCGGCCTCTTCGATCCGCGCCATCAGTTGCGGAATGCCGATGGCTTCCGGTCCCAGGCCGTCGAGCGGAGACAAATGCCCCTTGAGCACGAAATAACGGCCGCGAAAACCGGTCTGCTCCACGGCGTACACATCCATGGGTCCTTCCACGACGCATAGCAGGCTGTCGTCCCGACGCGGGTCGGCGCATTGCGGGCAGAGGTCGTCTTCAGTGAGGGTGCGGCATAAGCGGCAATGCCCTACCCCTTCCATGGCCTGGCTCAGGGCCAGAGCCAGACGCGAACCGCCGCTGCGATCACGCTCAAGCAATTGCAACGCCATGCGCTGAGCAGTTTTCTGACCCACACCCGGCAAAGTTCGCAGGGCGTCGATCAGTTGGCGAATCAAAGGGCTGAAGCTCATGGAGGAAATGTCCGACATAACAACGAGACGCGGTTTATACCCGCGCCTCCGATTAGCGTCAAATACTCAATCCTGCGCCACCCGCACCACCAGCTTGCCGAAGTTGCGCCCTTCCAGCAGGCCGATAAAGGCCTGTGGTGCATTCTCAAGGCCATCGACCACGTCTTCGCGGAACTTGACCTTGCCGTCACGCACCCAAGGCGCCATGGCGCTGATGAACTCCGGCTGACGACCACTGAAGTCGTCGAACACGATAAACCCCTGGATCCGCACGCGCTTGGTCAGCAAGGTGCGCTGCAATTGCGGCAAGCGATCCGGGCCAGTGGGGGCTTCATGCTCGTTGTAGGACGCGATCAGGCCACAGAGGGGAATGCGCGCCTTGGCGTTGAGCAGCGGCACTACGGCGTCGAACACCTTGCCACCGACGTTTTCGTAATAGATGTCGATGCCCTTGTCGCAAGCCCGGGCCAGTGCCTCGGCAAAGTCATCGCGCTTGTGATCGACACAGGCGTCGAACCCCAACTCGTCGACCACGTACTTGCATTTCTCGGGGCCGCCGGCCACACCGACCACCCGCAGGCCCTTGATCTTCGCCACCTGGCCGACCACCGAGCCGACTGCGCCCGAGGCCGCCGCGACCACCAGGGTTTCCCCGGCCTTGGGCTGACCGATCTCCATCAGGCCCATGTACGCGGTCATGCCCGGCATGCCCAGCACACCCAGCGCCATCGACGGGCTGGGCAGCCCGGACGGGATCGGAATGACATTGCGGCCATCGCTGACAGTGTGGCTCTGCCACCCCGTGGCGCCCACCACCAGATCCCCCTCCTGAAACTTCGGATGCATCGAACGTTCGACCCGGCTGACAGCACCACCGGTCATCACCTCATCGATTTCCACCGGCGCGGCATAGGAAGGTGCATCACTCATACGCCCACGCATGTAAGGGTCCAATGAGAGAAACAGCGTCTTGAGCAGGATCTGCCCCTCCTGCAGCTCCGGCAACGTCACCTGCTCCAGACGGAAGTTGTCCGGGGTGGGAGCACCTGTGGGGCGGGAGGCGAGGACGATGCGCTGGTGGGTGGTCGATGCTTGTGACATGGAAGCGTCTCCTTGATCGTTGAGTGGCACTTACAGGAAGCAGACCATTGCCGGCTGGGCGGCGTTCGATGTTTGTTCAGTGGGTACTGGTGGGAGCAAGGCTTGCCCGCGATGCAGACGCCTCGGTTCGTCGCAGCGGCACGTCATCGTCCATCGCGGGCAAGCCTTGCTCCCACAGGTAAAGTTTCTAGCGCACTCGCCTTGTGACACAAACAAAAATGCCAGGCGCGATGCCTGGCATTGTATGTAGCCCATCCCGATCGGGATGGCGAGTCAGAACGGCAGTTTCATGCCCGGCGGCAGTTGCATGCCAGCGGTCATGCCGGACATTTTGTCCTGGCTGTTGGCTTCGATCTTGCGCACTGCGTCATTGACGGCGGCGGCGAACAGGGCTTCGAGCATTTCCTTGTCGTCTTCGCTCAGGCCTTCGACCACGCTCGGGTCGATGCTGACACGCTTGATGTCGTGGCGACCGGTCATGACCACGGTCACCATGTCGCCGCCGGACTTGCCGGTGACTTCGGCGTTGGCCAGTTCTTCCTGCATCTTGGCCATTTTTTCCTGCATCTGCTGCGCCTGCTTCATCAGGCCGGCCATGCCACCTTTCATCATGGGAATCACCTCGAAAGTACTTGGATAAACACCGCGCCCGGCCCGTTCGGCCTGACGCTTTCAGTTATGAGCCCTGGGTCACCGGGGCCTCGACAGGTTCGATAGTATCGTGACGGACCACGGCACCGAACTGTTGCATCATTTGCTGGATGAACGGATCACCGTGGATCGACTCCTCGGCTTCGCGCTGACGGTCGGCACGGCGGCGGGACGCGGCCTGGGCCGGCGTCTCCTGCTCAGGCTTGATCAGCTCGATGCTCAGCGTCAGCGTGCGCTGGTGATACTGGTTCAGTGCATCGTTGAGACGGCGCTGCTGCGTGGCGTTGAACAGCGCGCTGTGGGCCGGGTCCAGGTGCAGCAGCCAGTGGTCGCCCTCCACGGAGATCAGCGTGCAGTTGGCGGCAATGCTGCCGGTCATGCCGGTAATCGGCAGTTTCGGGAACAGCTCCAGCCATTGCAGGGCCAGCCCGGTAGCCGGCATCGCCGCCGGTTCAGGCTCGGGCTCCGGGGCCGGCTCGGCGGCGTGCTCGCTGGCCAGTTCATCCAGATAGCTGTAGGCCGAATCCATGTCCGGCTCGATGTAATCCTCGTCCAGTGGCGGCTCATCATCCAGGTCCATGCCTGGCGTGGCGACATCAACGTCCGCCACCGTGGGCTCAGGCACCGGTGCAGCCACCCACTCGGGCGCGTCGGGTACCACGCTGTCGGGCGTGGGCATAGGCATCGGTGGCAACTCGGGTTGCTCGGCGACGGTTTCCAGCACCGGTTCCACGGCAGGCTGCTGGACGACCTGAGCCTCGACCGGGTCGTTCCAGGGCAGGTCGACCACTTCTTCAGCGACCGGCTGCGGCAACGCCTCGACGACAGGCTCGGGCTCGGGCTCAGGCGCTGCGACGACAGGCACCGGGGCCGGTTGCTCAACCGCTGCCGGGGCAGAGGCCACTGCCGGCGCAACGACGGGCGCGGCAGCCACTGGCTTGGCGGAATCAGCTGTGGCCTGGCTGATCCCCACTGGCTTTAGCGGTTGCCTCGGGGAGTTGTCCGTGTCGGCTGGCCGGAACGCGAGCATTCGCAGCAGCACCATTTCGAAACCACCGCGCGGATCCGGCGCCAGGGGTAGGTCGCGCCGACCGATCAGCCCCATCTGGTAGTAGAACTGCACGTCTTCGGCCGGCAGCGCCTGAGCCAATGCCAGCACCCGATCGCGGTCGCCATGACCGTTGTCGACCCCCTCGGGCAAGGCCTGGGCGATGGCGACACGGTGCAACACGTTGAGAATCTCCGAAAGCACGCCATTCCAGTCCGGCCCCTGCTCGGCCAGGTGACGCACCGCTTCGAGCAACGCCTTGGCGTCACCGTCGATCAGCGCATGCAACACGTCGTAGACCTGGCCGTGGTCGAGGGTGCCAAGCATGGCCCGCACATCGGCAGCCATGACCTTGCCTTCACCAAAGGCAATGGCCTGGTCGGTCAGGCTCATGGCGTCACGCATCGAACCATCGGCGGCGCGACCCAGCAGCCACAGCGCATCGTCTTCGAACGGTACGTTCTCGACACCCAACACGTGGGTCAGATGCTCGACCACCCGCTCCGGGGTCATGTTCTTAAGGGAGAACTGCAGGCAGCGGGACAAAATCGTTGCAGGAAGCTTCTGCGGGTCGGTGGTCGCCAGGATGAACTTGACGTAGGGCGGCGGCTCTTCGAGGGTCTTGAGCAGCGCATTGAAGGAATGGCTGGAAAGCATGTGCACTTCGTCGATCAGGTAGACCTTGAAGCGCCCACGGCTTGGCGCGTACTGCACGTTGTCGAGCAGTTCACGGGTGTCTTCGACCTTGGTGCGGCTGGCGGCGTCGATCTCGATCAGGTCGACGAAACGGCCTTCGTCGATTTCCCGGCATACCGAGCACTCGCCACACGGCGTCGAGGTAATACCGGTTTCACAATTCAGGCACTTGGCGATGATCCGCGCGATGGTCGTCTTGCCGACGCCGCGCGTGCCGGTGAACAGGTAGGCGTGATGCAGCCGCTGGCTGTCCAAGGCATTGATCAGGGCCTTGAGCACATGGGTCTGGCCGACCATTTCGCGGAACGAGCGCGGACGCCATTTGCGTGCAAGAACCTGATAACTCATCGAAAACCATCGCCACTGGAAAGCAGAAGCGGCTAATGCTAGCGGAGCAGGGGCGAAATTGCATCCGGTGTGCTCGTCTAATCTGTCTAAGCTTGGGTCAGGGGCCTGGTTGCCGACAGGATTTTGCACCATCAGGAGAGTTTATGCGTTCGGCCATGGGGGCTTTGCTGTTATTGGGTTCAGGGTGTTTTGCTGGCGAAATCCCGTTGCGTTTCGCCATTACCGACAGTTGGGCCATGCCCATGGTGCAGACTGAAGAAGGTCGCCCGATCCAGGGTATCATCCCCGACGTAATGACCCGCCTGGCGGCCCAGGTGGGGATGCCGGCGCAGTTTCATGTGCTGGCCCGCGCCCGGCTGGACAATGCCATGAACCACGGCGAAGTCGACGTACGGTGTTATGTCACCCCCGAGTGGGTAAAGGATACGGGGGGCAATTACCTGTGGAGCGTCCCGCTGTTTTTCCAGCGCGACGTGCTGGTGGGCACGGCCAGCTCCCCCAAGGTGGTGACGCCCGCCACCCTGCCCCACCAGCCGGTCGGGACCGTCCTCAGCTATACCTACCCGACCTTGCAGCCGTTATTCGACGGCGGGCATCTGCGACGTGACGATGCACGCAGCCAGGAACAAGTCCTGGCCAAGCTTCTGGCCGGGCGCTATCGCTACGCGGTGAGCAATCAATGGGCGCTGGACTGGTTCAATCAACGACATCCCCCAGACCGGCAACTGCGTGCCGTGGCAGTTCTCCAGGAGCGCGTGCTGGGCTGTTATGTGCGCGATGATCAAAACATTCCGGCCCAACGCATTCTGCGCACCTTATTGAAGATGAAAACGTCGGGGGAAATCGACGCGATCATCCAGTCCTACACCGGACATAAAGAATCGCCGCAAGCCGGATCCGATTCGCCCTGAACGTCCGACTGATGCTGCCATTGCGGCGGCGAAACAAATCCTTTCACCCAGCCAGGCACCTGGTCGGGTGGCATGGGCCGGGCGATGAAATAGCCTTGGGCCACTTCGCAGCCCAGGCGCAGCAGCAATTGACCATGCTCCAGGCTGTCCAGCCCCTCCGCCACCACCTGGCGCCCAAACGCCCTGGCCAAACCGATGACCGCTTCGGTCAGCGCCAGATCATCGCGGTCATTGAGTATGTCGCGGACAAAGGTCTTGTCGATCTTGATGGTCTGCGTGCGCAGGTGTTTGAGGTCATTGAGCGAACAGTATCCCGTGCCGAAACCGCCCAGGGAAAACCCCACGCCCAAGGCCTGGCACGCCTGGAGACAGGCGCTGACGTGGGCAAGGTTTTCCACCGCCAAGGATTCAACGATCTGCAGATCCAGCATGCGCGGCGACACCGCCGGGTGCCGTTGCAGCACCTGCCGCAACCGCTCGACGAAATCTGCCCGCTGGAAATGCCGCGCCGAGATATTGATGCTCACCGGCCAGACTTGCCCCGCGTGCTGCCATTGCTGCAACTGAATCAGCACCTGCTCCATGACCCACTCACCGATCTCGACGATCAGGTCGGTTTCCTCCACCAGCGGCAGGAACTCCCGGGGCGGTACCAGGCCCCGTTGGGGGTGTTTCCAGCGCAGCAGCGCCTCGAGCCCCACCACCGTGCCATGGCGCATGTTGACCTTGGGCTGAAAATGCAGGCGCAATTCGTTGCCGGCCATGGCCTGCCGCACCCGCTCGACGGTCTGGTAAGTGGCCCGCACTTCCTGGTCCCGGGACACGTCGAACAAATGAAAGCGATTGCGGCCGCTCTGCTTGGCCACGTACATCGCCTGGTCGGCGTGGCGCAACAAGGTATCGGCGTCTTCGTTGTCACCGGGAAACAGGGTGACGCCAATGCTGGCGAAAACCTTGATGGCCTTGCCATCAATGGCATACGGCATGGAGACGGCAATCAGCACCCGGTTCAACGCGGCATGCAATTCCTCAAGCCCGCATACATGGCGCAGTACCAGCACAAACTCATCGCCGGCCAACCGCGCCACCACATCCTCCCCGCGCACGATGCTGCGCAGACGCCGGGCGACCTCCACCAGCAACTGGTCACCACTGGCATGGCCGTGACCGTCGTTCACGGCCTTGAAGCCATCCAGGTCAAGCATGCACACCGCCAGGGGCAAGCTCTGCGCCCTGGAAAACTCCAGGGCCTGATCCAGCAGGTCGGACAGGTAGGTGCGGTTGGGCAACCCGGTCAACACGTCGTGACCGACCCGCCATTGCAGCGAATGCAACAGCTGACGCTTCTCGCTGACATCAAAACGAATCGCCAGATAGCGTTCGATCCGACCGGTCGCGTCGTCGATCACCGGCACCAGGGTGGTATCGACCCAATGCAGCGTACCGTCCTTGGCCCGGTTGCAGATCTCCCCCTTCCAGACCTGCCCCAGGGCGATGGTGCGCCACATGGCGCTGAAGAACTCGTCCGGGTGCTGGCCGGAGTTGATCACGCGATGGTTAGCCCCCAGCAGCTCATCGCGCGGGTAGCCAAAAAGCTTACAGAACTGGTCGTTGACGTAGGTAATGCGCCCGCTCAGATCGGTTTCAGAAAAAATCGCGGCGGCGTCAACGGCTCTGCGGTACTTCTTATCCATCGAAGCAGTCATCCATGAGTCAGGCTCATTTGTCGCGCGCGGTTGCACCGCCCCAGGACAGGCGAAAAATCAACTAGGCTCAAACACCTTGAGATACGCTGGAGCGCGGGCCGTGGCGGTGCTACCTGAAGGCGCCAAGCGTCGCCTTGTGTACAACAAGAAAACGCAAGGCTCGCCTTTTTCGCACATCCAGGCTTCTGAAGCAGGTCACCAAATGCCCGTGCCAAAGGCCGATTCTACGAAACACATCACATTTTGCAAAGCAAGGTGATGGATCATGCGGTTGCCTAATGCAAAAATCTATCGTTAAGTTCTTGATTCTAAATGGGAATTAAGCGATGCAAATTTCAAGTTTGGGTCCGGCCATCAGACGCTATCGCAAAGTAGCGGGGCTTACTCAGGCTGAACTTGGCGAAAAAACCGGTTTTGACCCCAAAACCATCAGCCGCTTCGAAACCGGCACCTACACCCCGAGCATGGAAGCCTTGGTCTTGCTTGCCGACAAACTGGATGTGCAGCTCAAAGCATTTTTTGCCGACATGGACGATGAGGACGAACAGCGAGCGTACCTGTTTGGTGTCATACACAGAGCCACCGCAAAGGATCTGGGGAAGCTGATTGCGGCGGTAGACCAGGCACTGTCGAAGCCTTGAAGCAGACATGAAAAAAGAGGAGTCCGGGCTGTCGGTGTGCGACGGATCGGGTTCCTCTTTGGCTTTTTTGCTTGTTCGCTGTCCGGCTCTATTGAAAGGCTACTGTCACAAATTCCGAAGTGTATCCATCCGATCATGCAAGACACGAATCACCGCAATCCCATAAGCCGTGATCCGAAAGTAAATCATGTGTCGTTCGACACTACGTCGGCGATAACCAGTTCGAACATGGTCACAGGCTGGAGCTATCTTAGGCTGCTGCGCCAGTTCAGAAAACGCCGCAATGATGGTATCAACGTATCGATTGGCCTGCGCCACGCCCCATCGTTGGGCGGTATAGGTCCAGACAATTTCAAGATCACGCTCGGCGGCAGGTGTAAGGCGGTATTCAGCCATGCGCTGTCAGCATTCTCTTCTTGAACGCATCGGGATCGAATGGTTGAGGTTTTCCACTGGATTCACCCTCTTTCAGGGCGGACCGGATAGCCTCAAGTTCAGCGCTACGCTCCTGCTCGCGCCGAATCAGATCGCGAATGTATTCGCTATCATTGGTGTAGTGACCCGCTTCGATCTGAGCCTTGATCCAGCCGTCTTGTTGGTCGGTGACGGTGATGGTTTTTCGAACGGTACCCATGATGAGCCTCCGGGAAAATGATCGACTCACGCAAAATTATCATACTATTGGTGCGATATCGAGAATGAGCACTGCAAAGGCCCGTACGCAAATCCTTTGCCCCCTCCAGTCAAAAAGCCCCACTGCGCAGCAACGCACTGGAGCTCTTTGCTTTCCATCAGGCAGCAGAAAATATCGACCGGTAATCGATCAACAAACAAAGTAGATAAGAAAATTCGACAAACCTTGCGAACGAAGGCCTGGGCGTTATGGAGGCAACCCCACCAGCCACACCCCGGCACACAATGTTCCCGCTGTGGCTGCTTCCTTCCGGATCTGACCAGGTTCACGGGTAATCGTTGCGGGGGGACCGATGGGGTCACCATAACGACGCCCGCCTGACGGCGAGCCGCGCCATTGTACCTATCTGACGAGAAGTTACAACCGTTCGCGCCGGATTAAAAAACTGAAGATGTTCAAGCACTTGCCTGTGAGAACAAAGCTTGCTCCCACAAGTCGGCGGTTACAGCAGCACCTCGTCAGCCCGGCCGCCCTCCTCCTGAATCACCAGATGGATGAAATGCAGCTTGGTAATCACCGCGGCGGGTACGACGAACGGGTAGAAATCCGGTTGGCCCATGCTGCGCGACAGTTCGTTGAGCATGCCGGCCAGTTCGATCCAGGCGTTGACGAACGAAAGAAAGGCCACGCCCCCCGTATGTTCAGGGTCGAACAAGGTCTCGGGCGGGAACGGCTGGTAGTCGAAATCCATTTCCCCGGCGCTCATGCCAAAACCCAGGGCCGTGTCCACCGCGTCCATCATATGCAGGTAATGCGCCCAGGTTTCCGCCCAGTCTTCCCAAGGATGCATGGTGGCGTAGGCGCTGACGTAGTGGGTTTGCCAGTCCAGCGGCGCGCCTTGCTGATAGTGACGTTCCAGGGCATCGCAATAGCTGGCCCGCTCGTCACCAAACTGCTCGCGAAATGCATCGAGCCAATGGCTGTTGGCGATCAACCGGTCCCAGTAGTAGTGCCCCACCTCATGACGAAAATGCCCGAGCAAAGTGCGATACGGCTCGCGCATCTGCTGGCGCACATGCTCGCGGTGGGCATCGTCGGCCTCTTTGATGTCGAGCGTGACCAACCCGCTGGCGTGGCCGGTGGTCGGAGGCGTGCCATCGAGGTCGACGCCGATGAAATCGAAGGCCAGCCCCTCACTTTCACTGACGGTTTTTGGGATGACAGGCAAACCGAGGGTGATCAATTGCGCCACCAGCCGCCGCTTGGCGGTTTCGACCTTGCACCAGCGTTCGGGGTTTTCCGGGATCGACAGGTCGGGAATGGTGCGGTTCAAGCTACAGGCGATGCACAAGGTGTCGTGCCCATTGGCCGGCAGCAGCCAATTGCAGGCCGCCGGCGTGTCGAGGTTGGCGCAACGGCGAAACAACCCGGCTTGTGGGTCGGCATCCAGGGTCCAGGTGCCAGGCTGCTCGCCGGGTTGCAGGGACGACAAGCGGCTTTGCTCAGGCTGATAGCCCAACACCGCCTGGCAGGCCAGGCACTGGCTGTTGCGAAAAAACAGCGACTGGCCGCAACGACACGGCCAGATTTTGCTGTTACGCGAGCGATCGCCCGTAAAGGGCGCGGCGATGCGTGAACTCAGTTGCTCGAAGAAGCGGTACATGGTGATCTCCGGGGGCCTGCAAGACTAGATCCCCTCCTGTGCGTGATCGTTCCCAGGAGCGTGCGAATCATCCGAAGATTGTGAGCATTGTGTAGGACGCTGCCGGGTCGGGCTACCCCGCCTTGCGCCATTGCCTACAACTGCGCCAGAATCCGCCGGCTTGTGCGCCTATGGGCCGGACTTTATCGTTTCCGGGTCGCTGACGAATCAGCGATCGGGTTTAGCGACCCGGATCATTCTAGGTGCATAAGCGGCCCATGCTTCGTTGCAGGTCTAACTGCAATGACGTTATGGCGGCTGTATGTGGGAGACCTTCGAGTCTGCCGGGTGCCTATGACCGGTTCGCTAACCTGCGTGCAGCCGCCACCATTTCTGTTTAGCGACAGGCCTTGGTGGCTCCATCCCATAGGAGCGTCACCATGTTCAAAGCAACCCCCAACCCACCGGACACCGATCCAACATCCCCGCACAAAACCGCCGCCGCTAAGAAACTCGACGAAGCCGCCGAGCGCGCCCTCGACTTCTACCTGAAGCCAAAACCGGAAACGCCGGAAGCTGATCCCGCACCCGCTCAGCTCTTCACCGTGATCAACGGCATCGACACCGAATGCCTGCTCGCCAACCTCAGTGAAACCCTGGCTTCGGCCGATGCCATGATCAGTGATCTGGCGTTCGAGCTGGAGGGTTCGCGGCGGCATGTGGCGCTGGGTATTCAGCAGTTGATCGAGCTGGGAGGGTTGCTGGCGAATCGGGCACTGGATAACGTCGACCCGCGCTAGCCGACTCGCCACATAACCCTGTGGCGAGGGGATTTATCCCCGCTGGGCCGCGCAGCGGCCCCAATCCTGTCGACTCAATCAGCCAGGCAGACCGAGATGGCAGATTTTAGGGCTGCTGCGCAGCCCAGCGGGGATAAATCCCCTCGCCACAATGGGTCCGAGTTTCCTGGCGACATGACTAAACCGTGATGCCGTGCTGACTCAAGAACGCCACAAACGCTTCTTCATCCAGCACCTTGAGCCCGAGCTCATTGGCCTTGGTCAGTTTCGACCCGGCCCCCGGCCCGGCGACGACGCAATGGGTTTTCGCCGACACGGAACCGGCCACCTTGGCCCCCAGGCTTTCCAGTTTGTCCTTGGCGACATCGCGACTCATCAATTCCAGCGATCCGGTCAGCACCCAGGTGTGCCCGGCTTCGGGCAAACCTTCGACGACTTTTTTCTCGCTCTGCCAGTGCATGCCGAAGGCCTGTAGTTGCTTCTCGGCGGCTTCGGCCTGTTGGCGGTTGGCGGCGATGGCGAAGAACTCGCGCACGGCGTTGGCCTGTTTTTCCGGCAGGGCCTGGCGCATGTCCAGCCAGTCGGCGTTCATCACCGCTTCGAGCGAGCCGAACTTGTCCGCCAGTTTCTGCGCCCCGCCCGGCCCGACCGAGGGAATGTTCAGCTTGTCCAGGAAACCGCCCAGGGTGGTGCTGGCGGAGAACTCCGCGCCCAGTTCGCCCTGGTCCTGGATATCCAGGCCATGGCGCAGCAAGCCCTCGATCACCTGGCGGTTGTGCGAGTCTTCGAAGAAGCTGTGGATCTCGTGGGCCACTTCCAGGCCGACGTCCGGCAAGTACGTGAGCACTTGCGGCAAGGCCGCCTGCACACGCTCCAGTGAACCGAGGGAGCGGGCCAGGACCTTGGCGGTTTCCTCGCCCACGTCCGGGATGCCGAGGGCGTAGATGAAGCGCGCCAGGCTCGGCTTCTTGCTGTCGACGATGGCCGCCAACAGGTTCTTGCTCGACAGTTCGGCGAAGCCTTCCAAGTCGACCACTTGCTCGAAGGTCAGGGCATACAGATCGGCAGGCGAGCCCACCAGCCCTTCGTCCACCAACTGCTCGACACTCTTCTCGCCCAGGCCTTCGATGTCCATGGCCCGGCGCGACACGAAATGAATGATTGCCTGCTTGAGCTGCGCACCACAGGCCAGACGACCAACGCAGCGGTACACCGCGCCTTCGCTGATGGTTTCACGACCCTTGCTGCGCTTGACCAGCTGCGTACGCTCCACATGGGAGCCACACACCGGGCACTGTTGCGGGATTTCAACGGGACGGGCGTTTTCCGGGCGACGCTCGGTGACCACTTGCACCACTTGCGGGATCACATCACCGGCGCGGCGGATAATCACCGTGTCGCCGATCATCAGGCCCAGGCGCGCCACTTCGTCCATGTTGTGCAGCGTGGCGTTGGCCACGGTCACACCGGCTACCTTGACCGGCTTGAGCCGCGCCACGGGTGTCACGGCGCCGGTGCGGCCGACCTGGAACTCGACGTCCAGCAGTTCGGTGAGTTCTTCGCTGGCCGGGAATTTATGGGCGATGGCCCAGCGCGGTTCCCGGGCGCGGAAACCCAGTTCGCGCTGAGAGGCGATGCTGTTGACCTTGAACACCACGCCGTCGATTTCGTAAGGCAGCGCGTTACGCCGCTCGCCGATGTCGTGGTAGTAATCCAAGCACTCGTCGATGCCGTGGGCCAGTTTCAATTCGCGGCTGATGGGCAGGCCCCAGGCCTTGAGCTGCTTGAGATTGCCGATGTGGGTGTCGGCAATATCGGCGGTTACCTGGCCGATGCCATAGCAGCAGAATTCCAGGGGACGGTTGGCGGTGATCTTCGAATCCAGCTGGCGCAGGCTGCCCGCGGCCGCGTTGCGCGGGTTGGCGAAGGTCTTGCCGCCCGCCTCCAGTTGCGTGGCGTTGAGACGCTCGAAGCCGGCCTTGGACATGTACACCTCGCCGCGCACTTCCAGCACCGGCGGCCAGCCACTGCCCTGCAACTTGAGGGGGATGTTGCGCACGGTGCGCACGTTGACGCTGATGTCTTCGCCGGTGGTGCCGTCGCCGCGCGTGGCGCCGCGCACCAGCAGGCCGTCCTGATACAGCAGGCTGACCGCCAGGCCGTCGAGCTTCGGCTCACAGCTGTACTCCACCGCCGCGCCACCGCCCAGCAAGTCGCCCATGGGCAGGTCGAGGCCTTCAGTCACCCGGCGGTCGAATTCACGCATGGTGGTTTCGTCGAAGGCATTACCCAGGCTGAGCATCGGGATTTCGTGGCGGACCTGGCTGAAGGCCGACAGTGCAACACTGCCGACACGCTGGGTCGGGGAGTCGCTGGTCACCAGCTCCGGATGCTGCTCTTCCAGGGCCTTGAGCTCATGGAACAGGCGGTCGTACTCGGCGTCCGGGATGCTCGGTTCGTCGAGGACGTGGTAGCGGTAGTTGTGCTGATCCAGCTCGGTACGCAACTGTTGGATGCGGGTTTGGACGGCAGTCATGGATGTTCTCTCATAAAGCAAAAGAGCAGCCTAGGCTGCTCAATTTTTTGAAATCATCGGCAGTCGGACCTGAGCCCGCCGAACATACAACCTGTGGCGAGGGGATTTATCCCCGCTGGGCTGCGAAGCAGTCCCAAAGCTAACGACTCAACTAGCTGATAAGGCCAAGGCGCCAGGATTTAGGGCTGCTGCGCAGCCCAGCGGGGATAAATCCCCTCGCCACAAAAGCCCTTCAGCCAAAAAAATTCTGCCGACTTTAGCGCTTCTGGGTCAGCGCCCGGCGTTCGAATTCGACGATGCGCTGGCGGTAGTGTTCGATGGTCTGGGCGGTCAGCACGCTGCGCTGGTCGTCCTTCAGCTCACCGTTGAGTTCCTGGGACAGCTTGCGCGCCGCGGCCACCATCACGTCAAAGGCCTGCTTGGGATGACGCGGGCCGGGCAGGCCGAGGAAGAAGCTCACCGCCGGGGTGCTGAAATGGTCGATGTCGTCCAGGTCGAACACGCCTGGCTTGACCGCGTTGGCCATGGAGAACAGCACCTCGCCGTTGCCGGCCATGCTTTCATGGCGGTGAAAAATGTCCATCTCGCCAAAACGCAGGCCGCTCTCCAGGATGTTCTGCAACAGCGCCGGGCCCTTGAAGCCGGCCGGGTCGCGGCAGATCACGCTGATCACCAGCACTTCCTCGGCCTGGGCCTGGTCCTTGTCGCCGCGCACGGGTTTGTTCTCGTCCGGGAAGTCGTCGTCGCGGCTGCTGAAGCTCGGGCCGCCGTCCAGGTCAAGATTGAGGTTCAGGTCGCCCTGGGACGGTTCGCTGTTGCGCTTGCCGCGCTTGGAACCCGTTTCCCGTGGCTCGCGCACTGGCGCGCTCATCGACGGCAGGTCATGCTCATCCAGTTGCGGCTCCTTATGGGTATCCAGCACCCGGGGCGGGCCCAACAGCTCGGCATTGCCATCGTCATCCGGCAGGTTCGACAGGCTGCGGTCGAGACGAAACTTGAGTTTCCCCTTGCCGCCGCGCATGCGGCGCCAGCCGTCGAAAAGAATACCGGCAATGACAATAATGCCGATGACGATCAGCCACTCGCGCAGACCGATTTCCATGTAATCCCGTGCCTCTATAAAAATGCTGAAAAATAAGGGGCTTAGCTATGTGCAAACCGCTTTAAAACGTGGCGCCAACTCTATGTTCTGAATGGCGTTTTGCCCACGCATACGAAAAATTGACATTAAACTAGCACGACCAAAGATAACTTTACACCGTCTGTCGCGTAGGCTTGCGCCATTCTGTGAATTGAACGACAAGCCCAAGGCTCAAAAAAATCCTACAGCATCCTAAATAGATGCCCTACAAGCAGTGTTTCACGCGTCCACCATCGCCATCGCCTCCTCCACATCCACGGCCACCAGACGCGAGCAACCCGGCTCATGCATGGTCACGCCCATCAACTGGTCGGCCATTTCCATGGCGATCTTGTTGTGGGTGATGTAGATGAACTGCACCGTTTCAGACATCTCTTTTACCAGCCGCGCATAACGCCCCACGTTGGCGTCGTCCAGCGGCGCGTCCACCTCATCGAGCATGCAGAACGGCGCCGGGTTCAATTTGAAAATGGCAAAAACCAGGGCCAATGCCGTCAGCGCTTTTTCACCCCCGGAGAGCAAATGGATGGTGCTGTTCTTCTTGCCCGGGGGACGCGCCATGATGGTCACCCCTGTATCGAGTAAATCTTCGCCCGTCAGTTCCAAGTAAGCGCTGCCGCCACCGAAAACTTTCGGGAAAAGTGCCTGCAAACCGCCGTTGATCTGATCAAAGGTATCCTTGAAGCGATTACGGGTTTCCTTGTCGATCTTGCGGATGACGTTTTCCAGGGTCTGCAACGCTTCCACCAGATCGTCGTTCTGGGCATCCAGATAGCGCTTGCGCTCGGACTGCTGCTGGTACTCGTCGATGGCCGCCAGGTTGATAGCGCCCAGACGCTGAATGCGCGCGGCGATGCGTTCCAGCTCTTCTTCGGCGTCTTTCTCGTTGGCCCCGGCCACCAACGTGGCGAGCACGCCGTCGAGGTCGTAGCCGTCTTCCAGCAATTGGTCCTGCAAGGCTTTGCGGCGCACCGTCAGGGCCTGCCATTCCATGCGTTGCTGTTCCATCTGGCTGCGGATCAGCTGGGATTGCTGTTCGGCCTGGCTACGACGCTTTTCGGCGTCGCGCAGTTCGCGGTCGGCATCTTCCAGGGCAATTTGCGCAGTCTTGAGTTCTTCATCAACGCTCATGCGCTTGTCGAGCAACTCTTCGAGTTTGAGGCGCAACTCTTCCAGCGGCGCTTCGCCCTCCTCCAGGTTCAGGCTCAATTGCTCGCGCTTTTCGGTCAGGCGTTCGGACTGCATTTCCAGCCGCTCCAACGCTTGGCGCGTGGAATCGTACTGGGCCTTGAGCGAGCCCAGGCGCACCGCCAACTGATGGGCGTGATCCTTATGCTGGCGGGCATCCTGGCGCACCCGGTCGAGGCGTTCGCGCAGACTGTCGCGCTGAGCCAGCAGCAACTCGCGCTGCTCGGTGTCCACGGCCATGGCATCGAGGGCTTCCTGCAGTTGCAGGCGCGCTTCACCGATCTGCTCATGCTCCAGCGCCCGCTGCTCGCCCAGCTCGGCGATTTCTTCCTCAAGGCGCGTGCGGCGCAAGGCCAGTTGTTCAACCTTGGCCTTGCCGGCGGACAACTGCGCCTTGAGCTCGCCCTGCTGGCGTGCTTCGTCCTGCAACAACCGACGCAAGTGTTCGCGACCATTCTCCTGCTGGCGCTGTTGCGCCCGCAGATTCTGTAATTCGGTTTCCAGGGCTTCGACGCTCGCTTCGCGTTCTTCACGCTCGGCGCTCAGGCGCTGGATTTCCTGGCCTCGGGCAAGCATGCCGCTCTCGGCTTCGCTGGCCCGGCGCACCCGCAGGAAATGCCGACCGACCCAATAGCCGTCCCGGCTGATCAGGCTTTCCCTGGCCGCCAGTTGTCCGCGCAGGGCCAAGGCCTGTTCAAGGCTGTCCACCGGTTTCACCTGCCCCAACCAGGGAGACAGGTCGACCTGGGCCTCGACTTTATCCAGCAAGCTGCCCGGCATCCGCACGCCATCGCCAGGCGGGCTGAGCAGGCGCAGATCGCCCTGAGTGAAGCCCGACAGATCGAAGCCTGCGAAGTCATCCACCAGCACCGCTTGCAGATCGGCGCCCAGCACGGTTTCCACCGCCAGTTCCCAACCGGCATCGACCTTCAGGCCTTCGGCCAGTCGCGGACGCTCGGCCAGATGCTGGTCGCGCAGCCATTCGGCAGCGCCGGTGCCGGGGTCCAGCGCCGCTTGCTGCAAGGCCTCCAGCGAAGCCAGACGGCCATTGAGGCGCTGCAATTCACCCTGGGCCTGCTGCTGATTCTGCAGGGCCAGTTGCAAGGCCTGGCGCAGTTGCTCGAGCCGCTCGACCTGGGCATCTTCGCTGGCTTGCAAGTCTTCAAGGGTGGCTTCGCTGGCAGCCAGTTGTTCGCTCAGATCGACAATCGCCGCGTCTTCAGGGTCCGCCGCGAGCAAGGCGCGCTCTTCGGCCAAACGGCGCTGACGCTCGGCCAGGCGTTCCATGCTGGCTTCCAGTTGCTGGATGCGCGACTGCTGGACTTCGGCCTGACGCCGCGGCTCGGCAGAGCTCAGGTTGAAACTGTCCCACTGCTCTTGCCAGCCATGCATGCTCAGCTCGGCTTCTTCCAGGGCGGCGGCAGCCTCTTCGGCGGCGGCGCTGGTGAGTTCCTGCTCGGGCGTGAGCCGGTCCAGTTCTTCGCCCAGGGTCAGCAGCAACGTGCGGTCGTGGCCCAGGTGGGATTCGGTTTCCAGGCGCGCGCGCTCGGCCTCTTTCAAATCATCCTGCAGCTGGCGCAGCCGTTGCTGACCGTGCTGGATGCTCTGTTCGACCCGGGCGATGTCGCCACCCACCGAATAGAAGCGCCCTTGCACCAGGTTGAAGCGTTCGGACAGGTCGTGGTGGCCGTCACGCAGGCGCTCGATGGCGGCGTCGGCATTGCGCTGCTCGGCCACCAGGGCTTCAAAGCTGACTTCCTGATTGCCAATGATCGCCTCGCGCTGGCCGACCTGCTCGTTCAGCGCCTGCCAGCGCAGGGCCGAAAGCTGGGCCTTGAGCTGACGTTCTTCGCCTTTGTATTCCTGATATTTCTTGGCGGCTTCGGCCTGGCGGTGCAAGCGCTCGAGCTGGCGTTCGAGCTCTTCGCGCAGGTCGGTCAGGCGGGCCAGGTTTTCGTGGGTGCGACGGATGCGGTTTTCGGTCTCGCGCCGCCGCTCCTTGTACTTGGAGATGCCGGCGGCTTCTTCGATGAAGTTGCGCAGGTCTTCGGGCTTGGCCTCGATCAGCTTGGAGATCATGCCCTGCTCGATGATCGAATAGCTGCGCGGGCCGAGGCCGGTGCCGAGGAAAATATCGGTGATATCGCGACGTCGGCACTTGGCGCCGTTGAGGAAATAACTGTTCTGGCTGTCGCGGGTCACTTTGCGGCGAATGGAGATTTCCGCGTAGGCCGCGTACTCGCCAATCAGGGTGCCGTCGGAATTGTCGAACACCAGCTCGATGCTCGCCTGGCTCACCGGTTTGCGACTGGTGGAGCCGTTGAAGATGACGTCGGTCATCGACTCGCCGCGCAGGTTCTTGGCCGAGCTCTCGCCCATCACCCAGCGTACGGCGTCGATGATGTTCGACTTGCCGCAACCGTTGGGCCCGACCACCGCCGCCATGTTACTGGGGAAGTTCACCGTGGTCGGGTCGACGAAGGATTTGAACCCCGCCAGTTTGATGCATTTGAGCCGCACGTTCAGGCCGCCGTCAGGGCAGAAACCACCAGATCGCAACTGCGCTGGGCATAAGCCGTCAGCACGATGCGGATCTGCGGCAAATCACGGGCCAGCACGGCGGTCAGCAAGCGCTGGAACAGGTCGAGGAATTCGCTCATCTCGGCCTTGCGTTGTTCCAGGGCCAGGAAGTAGGCGCGGCTCATGGCCGGTTGCAGGTTCTCGACGGTTTCCTGCAAGTACGGGTTGTTGGCGAAGGGATACGCGGCGCGCATCACGCTGAAACTTTCATCGACGAAGGTGCGGATGTCCTGGCGCGCGAAGGCGTCCTGAAGACGCTGCTGGATCTCGATGAACGGCGCCATGTCGGCCTGTTCCTGCCAGCCATGAGCCACGGCGTTGCCCAGCAGGATGTACAGCTCGCTCATCAGCGCACAGAGGCTGCGCACCTTGTGTTCGCTCAATTCGGTGACGTGTGCACCACGGCGAGGCAGGATCGCGATCAGATGCCGGCGCTCCAGTATCAGCAAAGCCTCACGGACCGAACCGCGACTCACGTTGAGCGCCAGCGTGACCTTCTGCTCCTGGATGCGCTCGCCCGGCTTCATTTCACCACGAATGATGCGCTCGGCCAGGTGATGGGCGATTTGCTCGGCGAGGCTGTCCGGGGCCTTGAACGTCATGGTTGTCCTTCAAACTCTTCGATTTGCACAAGCGGCGCAGTGTAGCGCACTCAATACGTCATGGCGCAGGGCCTGCAGCGGGTTTTTGGCACGATCCAAGCAAAAAAGTTTGAGCCCTCATCCTGAAACAGAATCTGTGGAAGAACCTGTGGGAGCCGAGCTTGCTCGCGATAGCGGTCTGTCAGCATGCATCCATACTGAATGTACCGCCGTCATCGCGAGCAAGCTCGGCTCCCACAGGGTTCTACAGTGTCTATAGACCGTTGTTCATCGACCAAGCGGATTTTCTTGACCTTTAAGTCAGAAAATCGTTGACCGCAAAGTCAGACCTGCTAAATTCAGCCCAAGTCGATACAACAATAATGAGTCTGCGAGGCCTTCCGTGATCCAGTTTTTACTCAACCAGGAACTCCGTAGCGAGCACGCCCTGGACCCGAACCTGACCGTGCTCAACTATTTGCGCGAACACCTCGGCAAATCCGGCACCAAAGAAGGCTGCGCCAGCGGCGACTGTGGTGCGTGCACCGTGGTGGTGGGCGAGTTGCAGACCGACGAGGACGGCCGTGAACGCATTCGTTATCGCAGCCTCAATTCGTGCCTGACCTTCGTCTCGTCCCTGCACGGCAAGCAGTTGATCAGCGTCGAAGACCTCAAGCACCAGGGCCAGTTGCACAGCGTCCAACAGGCGATGGTCGATTGCCACGGTTCGCAATGCGGCTTCTGCACACCGGGCTTCGTGATGTCCCTGTTCGCCCTGCAAAAGAACAGCGAACAGCCCGACGCCCATAAGGCCCACGAAGCCTTGGCCGGCAATCTGTGCCGCTGCACCGGCTACCGGCCGATTCTGGCGGCCGCCGAGCAGGTCTGCTGCGCCAGGCAAGCGGACCAGTTCGACGCCCGCGAAGCCGAGACCATCACTCGCCTCAAAGCCATCGCACCGACTGACACGGGTGAACTCAACAGCGGCGACAAACGCTGCCTGGTGCCGTTGACCGTGGCCGACCTGGCCGATCTTTATGACGCGTATCCCCAGGCGCGCCTGCTGGCCGGTGGCACGGACCTGGCCCTGGAGGTCACCCAGTTCCATCGCACCCTGCCGGTGATGATCTACGTGGGCAACGTCGCTGAGCTCAAGCGTATCGAGCGTTTCGCCGATCGCCTGGAGATTGGCGCCGCCACCGCACTCTCCGACTGCTACGAAGCCTTGCAGGCTGAATACCCGGACTTCGGCGAACTGCTGCAGCGCTTCGCTTCGTTGCAGATCCGCAACCAGGGCACCTTGGGCGGCAACATCGGCAACGCCTCGCCGATTGGCGACTCGCCGCCCTTGCTGATCGCCCTCGGCGCGCAGATCGTCTTGTGCAAGGGCCAGACCCGTCGCACCCTGGCGCTGGAAGACTATTTCATCGATTACCGGGTGACCGCCCGCCAGGAAAGCGAATTCATCGAGAAGATCATCGTGCCCCGGGCCAGCGCCGAGCAGGCGTTCCGCGCCTATAAGGTCTCCAAGCGCCTGGACGATGACATTTCCGCCGTATGCGCGGCGTTCAACCTGCGTATCGAGCATGGCGTGGTCCAGGACGCCCGGATGGCCTTCGGTGGCATGGCCGCGACGCCCAAGCGCGCCAAGCATTGTGAAGCCGCGTTGATCGGTGCCGCGTGGAACGACAACACCGTCGAACGTGCCTGCGCCGCACTGGCCGAGGACTTCACACCGCTGTCGGACTTCCGCGCCAGCAAGGAATACCGCCTGCTCAGCGCCCGCAACCTGCTGCGCAAATACTTCATCGAACTGCAAACGCCGCACATCGAGACTCGGGTGACCGCTTATGTCTAACCATCACGCCGTAGAGAAGACTCAAGCCGAGCTGGCCGAACTGTTCGCCCGCGACCTGACCACCGGCGTGGGCCGCAGCGTCAAGCATGACAGCGCCGCCAAGCATGTGTCCGGCGAAGCCCAGTACATCGATGATCGCCTGGAATTTCCGAACCAGTTGCACGTCTATGCCCGGCTGTCGGACCGCGCCCACGCCCGGATCTTGCGCATCGACACCGCGCCTTGCTACGCCTTCGAAGGCGTGCGCATCGCCATCACCCATGCAGACGTGCCCGGCCTCAAGGACATCGGCCCGCTGCTGCCCGGTGACCCGCTATTGGCCATCGATGACGTGCAGTTCGTCGGCCAACCGGTGCTGGCCGTTGCCGCCAGGGACCTGGAAACCGCGCGCAAGGCAGCGATGGCGGCCATCATCGAATACGAAGATCTGGAACCGGTGCTGGACGTGGTCGAGGCCCTGCGCAAGCGGCATTTCGTGCTGGATAGCCACACCCACCAGCGCGGAGATTCGGCGGCGGCACTGGCCAGCGCCGAACATCGCATCCAGGGCTCGCTGCACATTGGCGGCCAGGAACACTTTTACCTGGAAACCCAGATTTCCTCGGTGATGCCCACCGAAGACGGCGGCATGATCGTCTACTGCTCCACACAGAACCCCACCGAAGTGCAGAAACTGGTGGCCGAAGTGCTGGACATTTCGATGAACAAAGTCGTGGTGGACATGCGCCGCATGGGCGGCGGCTTTGGTGGCAAGGAAACCCAGGCCGCCAGCCCGGCGTGCCTGTGCGCGGTCATCGCCCACCTCACCGGCCAACCGACCAAGATGCGCCTGCCCCGGGTCGAAGACATGCTGATGACCGGCAAGCGCCACCCTTTCTACATCGAATACGACGTCGGCTTCGACAGCACCGGGCGCCTGCACGGTATTGCCCTGGAGCTGGCCGGCAACTGCGGTTGCTCGCCAGACCTGTCGGCCTCGATTGTCGACCGGGCGATGTTCCATGCCGACAACGCCTACTACCTGGGCGATGCAACCATCAACGGCCATCGTTGCAAGACCAATACCGCGTCGAACACCGCTTACCGTGGCTTCGGCGGGCCGCAAGGCATGGTCGCCATCGAAGAGGTGATGGACGCCATCGCCCGGCATCTGGGGCTGGATCCGCTGGCGGTGCGCAAGGCCAACTACTACGGCAAGACCGAGCGTAACGTCACCCACTACTACCAGACCGTCGAGCACAACATGCTCGAGGAGATGACCGCCGAACTCGAGCAAAGCAGCCAGTATGCCGAGCGCCGCGAAGCGATCCGCCGCTACAACGCCAATAGCCCGATCCTGAAAAAAGGCCTGGCGCTGACCCCGGTGAAATTTGGTATTTCCTTCACCGCCAGCTTCCTCAACCAGGCCGGGGCGCTGATTCATGTCTATACCGACGGCAGCATCCACCTGAACCATGGCGGCACGGAAATGGGCCAGGGCTTGAACACCAAAGTCGCGCAAGTGGTGGCCGAAGTGTTCCAGGTGGAAATGGACCGGGTACAGATCACCGCGACCAATACCGACAAGGTGCCGAACACCTCGCCCACCGCTGCCTCCAGCGGTGCCGACCTCAATGGCAAGGCTGCGCAGAATGCCGCCGAAACCATCAAGCAGCGCCTGGTGGAGTTCGCCGCGCGGCAGTACAAGGTCAGCGAAGAAGACGTGGCGTTCCACAACGGCCATGTGCGGGTGCGCGATCACATCCTGACGTTCGAGGCGCTGGTGCAGCAGGCGTATTTCGCCCAGGTCTCGCTGTCGAGCACCGGTTTCTACAAGACCCCGAAAATCTATTACGACCGCAGCCAGGCCCGGGGCCGGCCGTTCTACTACTACGCCTACGGCGCAGCGTGCGCCGAGGTAATCGTCGACACCCTGACCGGCGAATACAAGATGCTGCGCACCGACATCCTCCACGACGTCGGCGCCTCGCTGAACCCGGCCATCGACATCGGCCAGGTCGAGGGCGGTTTCATCCAGGGCATGGGCTGGCTGACCATGGAAGAGCTGGTATGGAACGACAAAGGCAAGCTACAGACCTGCGGCCCGGCCAGCTACAAGATTCCGGCGGTGGCCGACATGCCGCTGGATCTGCGGGTCAAGCTGGTGGAAAACCGCAAGAACCCGGAAGACACGGTGTTCCATTCCAAAGCCGTGGGCGAACCGCCGTTCATGCTCGGCATCGCCGCGTGGTGCGCCATCAAGGATGCCGTGGCGAGCCTGGGGGATTACCAGCACCAGCCGAAAATCGATGCACCGGCGACACCGGAGCGGGTGTTGTGGGGGTGTGAGCAGATGCGTGGGTTGCGGGTGGCGAAGGTTAAGGAAGCCGAGCCCGAAGCCATTTGATGATCGTTCCCACGCTCTGCGTGGGAATGCAACCCCCGACGCTCTGCGTCGAAGTTTGAAGAGCGGACGCGGAGCGTCCAAAGATGCATTCCCACGCAGAGCGTGGGAACGATCAGTTGAGGTGAAATATGTACAACTGGATCAGCGCCCTCGCCGACCTGCAAGATCGCGGTGAACCCTGCGTGCTGGTGACGATCATCGAAGAACTCGGCTCGACCCCACGCAATGCCGGTTCGAAGATGGTGATCAGCGCCAGCCAGACGTTCGACACCATCGGTGGCGGCCACCTGGAATACAAAGCCATGGAGATCGCCCGGCAGATGCTCGCCAGCGGCCAGCAAAGCACCCATCTGGAGCGCTTCAGCCTCGGCGCCAGCCTGGGCCAGTGCTGCGGCGGCGTGACCGTGTTGCTGTTCGAACCCATGGGCCAGGTCCAGGCGCAGATCGCCGTATTCGGCGCCGGCCACGTCGGCCGCGCCCTGGTGCCGCTGCTGGCGAGCCTGCCCTGCAAGGTGCGCTGGATCGACTCCCGGGAAGCGGAGTTTCCTGAACACCTGCCCCACGGCGTGCGCAAGATCGTCAGCGAAGAGCCGCTGGATGAAATCGACGAACTGCCCGCCGGCAGCTACTGCATCGTCATGACCCACAACCATCAGCTCGACCTGGAACTGAGCGCCGCGATCCTCAAGCGCAACGACTTCGCTTACTTCGGCCTTATCGGTTCGAAAACCAAACGGGTCAAGTTCGAACATCGCCTGCGCGAGCGCGGCTTCGACAGCAGCACCTTGCAGCGCATGCGCTGCCCGATGGGCATTGGCGACGTCAAAGGCAAGTTGCCTGTGGAAATCGCCATCTCCATCGCCGGTGAAATCATCGCCACCTATAACGCGGATTTCGGCCAGCACACCACGCGCGCCGAACCGATTGCCAAGCTGTTGCCGGCCTCGCGCCGCAGCCAGGCGAACCGTTGAACAATCGTTGAGAATTCCCATGCCCCTGACACGTAAAGCCTACCGCGCCGCCCTGCTCCACAGCCTCGCCGACCCTGCCGAAGTCGGCATTGAAGCGTCCTATGAATATTTTGAAGACGGCCTGCTGGTGGTGGAAAACGGCCAGATCAGCGCCATCGGCCACGCCAGCGAATTGCTGCCGACCCTGGCGGCCGACATCGAGATCACTCATTACCAGGACGCACTGATCACGCCCGGCTTCATCGACACCCACATCCACCTGCCGCAGACCGGCATGGTCGGGGCTTACGGCGAGCAATTGCTGGACTGGCTCAACACCTACACCTTCCCCTGCGAAAGTCAGTTCGCCGACAAGGCTCATGCCGACGCCGTCGCCGATATTTTCGTCAAGGAACTGCTGCGCAACGGCACCACCACCGCGCTGGTGTTTGGCAGTGTGCACCCGCAATCGGTGAACGCGTTTTTCGAGGTGGCCGAGAAACTCGACCTGCGGATGATCGCCGGCAAAGTGATGATGGATCGCAACGCCCCGGACTACCTGATCGACACCGCCGAATCCAGCTACACCCAAAGCAAAGCGCTGATCGAGCGCTGGCATGGCAAGGGCCGCCTGCATTACGCCGTGACCCCGCGTTTTGCGCCGACCAGCACGCCGGAACAACTGGCCCTGGCGGGTCAGTTGCTGGGGGAATATCCCGACCTGTACATGCAGACTCACATCAGTGAGAACCTGCAGGAAGTGCAATGGGTCAAGGAACTGTTCCCCGAGCGCAAAGGTTATCTGGACGTCTACGACCACTACCAACTGCTCGGCGAACGCTCGGTGTTCGCCCACGGCGTGCACCTGTGTGACGACGAATGCGCGCGCCTGGCCGAGACCGGTTCGGCCATCGCGTTCTGCCCGACCTCGAACTTTTTCCTCGGCAGCGGCCTGTTCAACCTGCCAATGGCCGAGAAGCACAAAGTGAACGTGGGGTTGGGTACGGATGTGGGGGGCGGCACCAGTTTTTCGCTGCTGCAAACCCTGAACGAAGCCTACAAGGTGATGCAGTTGCAGGGCGCCCGCCTGAGCCCGTTCAAGTCGCTGTACCTGGCCACGCTTGGCGGCGCCCGGGCCTTGCGCCTGGAAGACCGGATCGGGACCTTGCAGCAGGGCAGCGATGCGGACTTTCTGGTGTTGGACTACAACGCCACGCCGCTGTTGAGCTATCGCCTCAAGCAGGCCCGGGACATTGCCGAGAAGTTGTTTGTGTTGATGACACTGGGGGATGACCGGACGGTGGCGCAGACCTTTGCGGCGGGCCGGTTGGTGCATCAGCGCTAGATTTCTAGCGCCTGTCAGACTGCCAATCGCGAGCAGGCTCGCTCCCACAGTGGATTTGTGTCAATCACATAACCCTTGTGGGAGCGAGCCTGCTCGCGATGAAGGCAACTCGGTATGACTGATTCAACTCATCAAAGCTTGGCCGTCGACCGCCCTGGCTTCTTGCTCTGCAACAAATGCGAAAACACCGCATGCAAATCATCCGACGCGCTTTCTTCGTCGAGGTTGAGCTTGCTGTCGATGTGGTCCATGTGGTGCATCATCAGGTCCACCGCCAGGGTGGCATCGCGGGCCTCGATGGCGTCGATCAATTGGGTGTGTTCGTCGTAGGAACAGTGGGAGCGGTTGCCGCTTTCATACTGGGCGATGATCAGCGAGGTCTGCGACACCAGGCTGCGCTGGAAGCTGATCAGCGGGGCGTTCCTCGCCGCCTCGGCCAGCTTGAGGTGGAACTCGCCTGACAGGCGGATGCCGGCGCCACGGTCACCACGGGAAAAACTGTCGCGCTCGTCGCTGACCATCTGCCGCAGCTCGGCAAGCTGCTCGGCGGTGGCGTGCTGCACGGCCAGTTCGGTGATGGCCCGCTCCACCAGACGCCGGGCCATGAATACCTGGCGGGCCTCTTCAACACTCGGGCTGGCCACCACGGCGCCGCGATTGGGCCGCAACAGCACCACGCCTTCGTGGGCCAGGCGTGACAACGCGCGGCGAATGATGGTGCGACTGACCCCGAAAATCTCCCCCAACGCCTCTTCGCTCAACTTTGTACCGGGCGCCAGACGCTGTTCGAGGATGGCCTCGAAAATATGCGCATAGACAATATCGTCCTGGGTTCCGCTGCGGCCGGCTTTGCCTGCTCGCGGTTGTTTCTTGAGGGGCTGCAACTGTTCGTTCATGGGCACTCGAGTCGGAGAACTGCGGCGAATTGACCGTGACTGTAATACGCCTCAGCGGGTCGCTGACAAGTATCACGTAAATAATACGTCGATTGTACACAACCTCTGATGGCAACACGACTGTACGGCTGTTTACGGACGTGGCTGTATTGCAATTGGCAATGGAGTTGAGTTTAGGCTTAAACCCCGAATCTGTGGCCCCCGCCCTCCTGCAATTTACAACAAGGACCACCGCCCACCATGACCGAAGTCACGACCACGCCACTTCGTCCGTTGGCCGATACATCGCCATCGGCGATCGTCGCCGGTTTCATCGCCATGATGACCGGCTACACCAGTTCGCTGGTGTTGATGTTCCAGGCCGGACAGGCGGCAGGGCTGACCAGCGGGCAGATTTCTTCGTGGATCTGGGCGATTTCCATCGGCATGGCCGTGTGCTCCATTGGCCTGTCGTTGCGGTATCGCACACCGATCACCATCGCCTGGTCGACACCCGGCGCGGCGCTGCTGATCACCAGCCTGGGCGGGGTCAGTTATGGCGAGGCCATCGGCGCCTACATCACCTGCGCGGTGCTGGTGACGATCTGTGGCCTGACCGGCAGCTTCGAGCGCCTGGTCAAGCGCATTCCGGCCTCGCTGGCGGCGGCGTTGCTGGCGGGGATCCTGTTCAAGATCGGCAGCGAGATTTTCGTCGCCACCCAGCATCGAACCGGTCTGGTGCTGGGGATGTTTTTCACCTACCTGATCGTCAAGCGCCTGTCGCCGCGCTACGCAGTGCTGGCGGCGTTACTGATCGGTACAGCTCTGTCAGGCTTGATGGGGCTGCTGGACTTCAGCGGCTTTGCCCTGGAAGTCGCCACACCGGTATGGACCACGCCGCACTTCTCCCTGGCGGCCACCATCAGCATCGGCATTCCATTGTTCGTGGTGGCGATGACTTCGCAAAACATGCCTGGCATCGCGGTGCTGCGGGCCGACGGTTACAACGTACCGGCCTCGCCGCTGATCACCAGCACCGGCATCGCCTCGCTGCTGCTGGCGCCGTTCGGCTCCCACGGCATTAACCTGGCGGCCATCAGCGCGGCCATCTGCACTGGGCCCCACGCCCATGAGGATCGTAACAAACGCTACACGGCAGCAGTCTGGTGCGGGGTTTTCTATGGGCTTGCCGGGGTGTTCGGCGCGACACTGGCGGCGTTGTTCGCGGCGCTGCCCAAGGAGTTGGTACTGTCCATCGCGGCGCTGGCGCTGTTCGGCTCAATCATCAATGGCTTGAGCATCGCCATGAGCGAAGCCCGGGAACGGGAAGCGGCACTGATCACCTTCATGGTCACGGCATCGGGGTTGACGCTGTTTTCCATCGGCTCGGCGTTCTGGGGGATTGTGGCGGGGGTGTTGACCTTAGTGATCCTGAACTGGCGTAACGATTGATCGTGCCCACGCTCTGCGTGGGCATGCCACCCGTGACGCTCCGCGTCACTGGACGCGGAGCGTCCCTAGAGGCATTCCCACGAGGAGCGTGGGAACGATAACCCCAACCGACAGGCACAAAAAAACCGGCACCCAAACGGGCTGCCGGTTTCAGACCATCAAGCGACCGGATTGATCGGCTTTTCCGGGTACCAGACGTCCATCAGCGGGCTGACTTCAACGCTGGTCAGCTCAGGACGCGCCTTGAGCCAGGCTTCAACGGCCGCACGCTGCTCTTCGGACACCGAGCCACGCTTCTGCAGGCAAACCAGACCGTAGTCGTCGCCGCCAACATAGCCCAGGCCATTGGCTTCCATGGCTTCTTTCAGGAAAGCGTCGAGGAAAGCGTCAACGGCCTCATCGGCCAGATCTTCTTTGAAATCCAGGTTCAGTTCGAAACCCAGCTCTTGAAATTCATCCACGCACAGTTTTTTGCGCAGACGCTGGGAACGGTTAGTCGCCATTGGAACAATCCTCATAAGTAATAACGGCCGGCACTCTACCAGTTTGGTGCACTGTTTGCCCGCCTGATCGGGTGTGTGGGCCTACCGTCGGTAAAAAATAGCGCCCTGAAGGGCTCAGGCACGGCACAAGCCGTTGCACCTTGGGGCATAATGCCGACACTTTCATGACGTTGAGGGCGTTCATTTTCATGTCCTCGTTTTTTCCCCCCTCGCCCGTAGGGTTTTATTTCAAATGATCAGATCTTTGCGTCCACTGCTTTTGGCGAGCCTTCTTCTTCCCCTGGCCCTGCCCGCATCCACCAGCGCCGCCACTATCAACACGGCCCTGACGCCCAATGTGCAAAAGGCCCTCAAGAACAGCAAGCTGCAAAACAACGCCTTGTCCCTGGTGATGATCCCGCTCAACGGCCCTGGCACCCCGACCCTGTACAACGCCGACGTCTCGGTGAACCCGGCCTCCACCATGAAGCTGGTGACCACCTATGCCGCCCTGGAGATGCTGGGGCCCAATCACCAGTGGAAAACCGAGTTCTATACCGACGGCACCCTCAGCGGCGGGATTCTCAACGGCAACCTGTACCTCAAGGGTGGCGGCGACCCCAAGCTGAACATGGAAAAACTCTGGCTGCTGATGCGCGACCTGCGGGCCAATGGCGTGCAACAGGTGACCGGGGACCTGGTGCTGGACCGTGGTTTCTTCATCAAACCGCAGTTGCCTGAATTCAACGACGACGGCAACGACAAGAACAAACCGTTCCTGGTCAAGCCCGACTCCTTGCTGGTCAACCTCAAGGCCCTGCGTTTTGTCGCCCGCAATGACGCCGGCCGGGTGCTGGTGTCGGTGGAGCCGCCGATTGCCAGCATTCGCATCGAAAACCAGGTCAAGGCACTCAACTCCAAGCAATGCACCGGTGGCGTGCGCTACAACCCGGTGCCCCAGGCAGACGGCAGCGTGACCGTGACCGTCGGCGGCCAGCTCGGTGACGGTTGCAGCTCCCAGACTTACCTGGCGCTGCTGGACCACCCCACCTACACCGCCGGAGCGGTGCGGGCGATCTGGAAGGAACTGGGCGGCAGCATTCAGGGCAAGGACCGCCTGGCGGCGACCCCGAGCAGCGCCAAGGTGCTGGCCCGGGCGTTCTCGCCGGACCTGGCGGAGATCATTCGCGACATCAACAAATACAGTAACAACACCATGGCCCAACAATTATTCCTGAGCCTGGGCGCAGAGTTCCGCAACGAAGCCGACGGTGACGACGCCAAAGCGGCACAGCGGGTGGTACGCCAGTGGCTGGCCAGGAAAGGCATCACCGCGCCGCACCTGGTCATGGAAAACGGCTCCGGCCTGTCCCGCGCCGAAAGGGTGAGTGCCCGGGAAATGGCGGCAATGCTGCAAGCCGCGTGGCGCAGCCCGTACTCCGCCGAATTCATCAGTTCGATGCCCATCGCCGGCACCGACGGCACCATGCGCAAACGTCTCAAGACCACCGCCATGGCCGGCGAAGCCCACGTCAAGACCGGCACCCTGAACACCGTTCGCGCCATCGCGGGCTACAGCCGTGACATCAACGGCAACACCTGGGCCGTCGTGGCGATTCTCAACGATCCGCGGCCATGGGGCGCTTCGTCGGTGCTGGACCAGGTACTGCTGGACCTGTACCGCCAGCCGAAACTGCCGCAGACGGCTTCGGTGCTCTAAACCCGTACCAAATTGAATGTGGGAGCGAGTCTGCTCGCGATGCGTCAGCCAGTGAACAGCGATGTTGAATGGCACACCGTTATCGCGAGCAGGCTCGCTCCCACATCGATCACCGGCGCGAACGCCTACCCCAACTGCACCTCAACCCGATCCCGTCCGGCCTGCTTGGCCGCGTACACCCCCGAGTCGGCCCGCAGCAGCAGCGCATCCGCCCCCTCCCCGACCCGCCAGGTGGCGATACCGAAGCTGGCCGTGATGACACCCACGTCCTCGATCGGCGCGCTGCGCAGCCCTTCCCACAACCCTGTGGCCAAGGCCTGGGCACTTTCGCCGTCGGTGTCCGGGCATAACACCACGAACTCTTCACCGCCCAGCCGACAGAACACGTCGGTACGTCGCAGCCGCTGGGTGATGCGCTGGCAAACCGCCTGCAACACCCGATCGCCCACTGCATGACCATGCTGATCGTTGATGCGCTTGAAGTGATCGATGTCGAGCATGATGACCGCCAACTCGCCGGTGCCCCGCTCCACCCGCGCCATCTCCGTGGTCAGGCGCTCCTGGAAATAGCGCCGGTTGCGAATACCTGTCAGGGCGTCGGTCACTGACAAGGCTCGCAGTTCTTCTTCCACCCGCTTGAGATCGGAAATGTCGGAAATATAACCGTGCCACAACACCCCGCCGCCTGGCAGCTCCTCAGGCGTGGCCTCGCCGCGCACCCAACGCAACCCCCGCTGCGGCAGCTGCAGGCGATACTCCTCGCGCCATGGGCTCAGGGTGTCGGCCGAAGTGCGGATCGATCTGCGCACGCGCGCACTGTCCAGCGGATGGATGCGCGAGAAAATCGATTCGGCGTTGCGCACCAGTGTCTCGGGCTCCAGTTCATAGATATCGCGAATGCCATCACTGGCATAAATCACGCTGAAACGCCCATTGAAATCCATCTTGAACTGGTAGATGCCCCCAGGCACGTGGGCACTGAGCTTTTTCAGCAACAGGTCCCGGGCGGCCAAGGCCTCATGAACGCGCTTGCGTTCGGTGATGTCGATGCAGATCGCCAGATGCCCGACCCACAGCCCCTGATCATCGAGCATCGGTGTCGCCAGCATGTTCACGGTCAGATGGCTGCCATCGCGGCGCACCAGAGTCCATTCCCGGGCCTGCTGGCCACCCTGTTCGCCGCCCTCGACCAACATTGCGTGGCACGTGGGAATCGGTTTGCCATAACGCGCAGCAAGTTGTACGGCCCGGGCCTGGAGCTCGCGCGGCAAGTGAAGGCTTTCGAGGGTCATGCAGTGCAGAACCTCGCCGCTGTCGTAGCCAAGCATCTGCTCGGCGCCCGCATTGAACGTGGTGATCACCCCGCGAAGATCCGTGGCGATGATCGCAACCTGGGTCGCGGCATTCAGCACACCACGCAACTGACCATGAGTGCCCCGCAGTTCCTGCTCACGCTCGCGCAGCTCTCGGGTCCGCAGCTCGACCAACTGCAGGGCCCGCTGTCGCTGGCTGACCAGCACATACAGCAGCGCACTGAGGAGCAGGCTGAGCAAGCCCCCCAATACCACCAGGCTGGCCACCGAGGAAGGGTTGGTGGACAGGAACATGTGACTGGGCCGCAACTCTATCCGATAGTCACGATCGGCCAGGCGCAACAGGCGGGTCGCCGACAAGTCACTTTCGCCCGGTGGATCGAGTGACTCGAACAGCACTTCCTCCCGATCGTCCGTGGACAGGTCCATGACCCGCATCGAAAGGTTGTCCTGACCGGGCGCCGGCAGGCCATCACCCACCAGTTGGCGCATGCTGACGGCAGCCACGACGTAACCGAAAGGTTCCTTGGACCACGCCTTGGAGACCGGCGCGACCAGCAACACCCCGCGGGTGGCGGTGGCGGCCTCTCCCGCCAGGTCCAAAGGTTGCGATACCACTATGGTCTCCCGATGGCGAGCGCGCTCAAGGGTGGCACGGCGCAAGGGCTGGGCGAGCAGGTCCAAGCCCCGTGGAGCCTTGAAGGAAGGTTGACTCTGGAGGTACAACACCGGCACGTATTCGTCCCGTTCGGCGGCCAGACGCAAGCCACCGGAGTCGTCGGGCTCACGGATGGAAAACGTATCGCCCCCCTCGGTGCGGGCTTGTTGTTCGAACGATGATCGTTCGTCGCGCAGCACCCGAGGCGCCCAGGCGAACGCCTGGGTGCGCCGCAGCAACGCTTCGGCATAGCCATGGAATTCCCTCTCGGAAACCCCGGCCGAGTTGGCAAAGAAACGCCTCAGGCTGTCGAGACGTTGCTCCTGGTCCTGAAAACGTTCCTCGATGCGGCTAAAGCGTTCATCGGCTTGCAGTTCAAAGCGCTGGCGCAATTGCTGGTCAAACAGATTGGCCATCGCCCAGGTCAGCAAACCGGTCAGGAACGCACCGGCCAGCAGCACCAGCGAAGCCACCAGCCAGGCCGACACATCTTCGCTGATAAAACCCAGGATTCTGGGGCGTACCTGATGCAATGCCATAAATACAACTCAGAAAGGGGCAGGCAGTAGGTACTGCCCTGTCCACAGGCTTAAGTTATAGCTATTAGCCATCACTTTGACCAGCACAAAAACGCCTGAAAGCCTTGAGTTTCAAGGCTTCCATGGATCCAATCGGCTATAGGTCAGCGGGCCATGATTTTCCAGGCACGGTGAATCTTGCCATTGCGGGCAAAATCCGGATCGATGGTCTTGGCGGTGATTTCCTCCACCGCGTAACGCTCCGCCAGATTGTCCTCGAGCTGGAACTTGCGGAAGTTGTTGGAGAAGTACAGCACACCACCCGGCGCCAGGCGGGCCATGGCCAGGTCCAGCAGTTGGACGTGGTCGCGCTGCACGTCAAACACCCCTTCCATGCGCTTGGAATTGGAGAATGTCGGCGGATCGATGAAGATCAGGTCGTATTCGTCACGACTGGCTTCAAGCCAAGCCATCACGTCGCCCTGCTCCAAGCGGTTCTTGTCCGAAAAACCATTGAGCGACAGGTTGCGCCGCGCCCAGTCCAGGTAGGTTTTCGACAGGTCGACACTGGTGGTGCTGCGCGCACCGCCCTTGGCAGCGTGGACACTGGCGGTCGCGGTGTAGCAGAACAGATTGAGGAAGCGCTTGCCGGCCGCCTCTTTCTGGATCCGCAGGCGCATCGGCCGGTGGTCGAGAAACAGCCCGGTGTCCAGGTAGTCGGTGAGGTTGACCAGCAGCTTCACGCCGCCTTCGTTGACCTCGGTGAACTTGCCTTGGGTGCTCTGGCGCTCGTACTGCTTGGTGCCGCTCTGCCGCTCGCGACGCTTGATCACCACTCGGCTCTTGTCAACGTTCAGTGCCTGGGGAATCGCCGCCAGGGCGTCGAACAGCCGGGCCGAGGCCTTTTCCGGGTCGATGGATTTTGGCGCGACGTATTCCTGGACGTGAACCCAATCGTGGTACAGGTCGATGGCCATGGAGTATTCCGGCATGTCGGCATCGTAGACCCGGTAGCAGTCCACGCCTTCACGCTTGGCCCATTTACTCAGCAGCTTGAGGTTTTTTTGCAGGCGATTGGCGAACATCTGCCCGCCTTCGCTCAAACGGGCCTGCTCGACCACAGGAGCCGGAGCCGGAGCCGGCTTGATCGGGTTACCGTTCTTGTTGTACTGGCGCTCTTGCGGTACTTCCGGCGCCTGATCGTACTCAGCCAGCTCACGCTCGGCCTGGCGCTGTTCCGGGGTACGACGCTCGCCGGTGACGAACTGATCGGGCAGGACCTTGATCAGCAGCAATTTGCACGGCAAGGCGCCGTTCCAGAACGAATACTGCTTGTGACTGCGAATGCCCATGCGCTTGCCCAGGTCCGGCGCGCCGGTGAACACTGCGGCCTCCCAGTTCAGGCAGGCCTGGCGCAGGCGCTCGCCGAGGTTCTGATAGAGATAGAGCAAGCTGGCTTCGTCGCCCAGACGCTCGCCGTACGGCGGGTTGCAGATCACCAGGCCTTTCTGGTTCTGGTCCGGGCGGGGTTCGAACGTGGCGACTTCCCCCTGATAAATCTTGATCCACTCGCTCAGGCCCGCCCGCTCAACGTTGTTGCGGCCCGGCTGGATCAGCCGTGGGTCGGCTTCGTAGCCGCGAATCCACAATGGTGGCTTGGCCAGGCCGGCAGCGGCACGCTCGGTGGCTTCTTCGTGGAGCTTCTTCCACAACGCCGGCACATGGCCGAGCCAGGCGGTAAAACCCCACTGCTGGCGACGCAGGTTCGGCGCCATGTCGGCGGCGATCATGCCGGCTTCCACCAGGAAGGTACCGACGCCGCACATCGGGTCAGCCAACGCCCCGCCTTCAGCGGCAATACGCGGCCAGCCGGCACGGATCAGGATGGCCGCGGCGAGGTTTTCTTTCAGGGGCGCGGCGCCTTGCTGCAGGCGATAGCCGCGCTGGTGCAGGCTGTGGCCAGAAAGGTCCAGGGAAAGGATCGCTTCGCCGCGGTCCAGGCGCAGGTGGATGCGCAGGTCCGGGTTGAGCTTGTCGATGGATGGCCGCTCGCCTGTCGGGGTACGCAGCTTGTCGACAATGGCGTCCTTGACCTTCAAGGCGCCGAAGTGGGTGTTGTCGATACCCGAGCCGTGGCCGCTGAACTCCACCGCCAGGGTGCCATCGGCGAGCATGTGGTCTTGCCAATCCACATCCAGCACGCCGTGGTACAAGTCTTCGGCATCCTTCATCGGGAAGCGCTTGAGCACCAGCAATACGCGGTTGGCCAGGCGCGACCACAGGCACAGGCGATAAGCCGTTTCCATGTCGGCCATGCCGCGCACGGCCGAGGTGTGCTCACGCGCCTCTTCAAGGCCAAGCCCGACGGCTTCCTCGATCAGCAGGCCTTCAAGACCTTTGGGGCAAGTGAGGAAGAGTTCGAAACGATCGGACATGGGATTTCCAGAGCCTTTGGCTAAGTGGACCGGGCAACGCATTGCCGGGCCGGGTTCAATCAGGTGCTTTTCTCAAGAGCACCCGTGTGGCACGAAAGTGTGCCGTGCCGCCCTCGCCGCTCAGGTTAAAAGAGCTTAGAGGCGAGGGCAGATAAAAAATTCTGTGCAACAAATTGTGAAAACTCGACCCTTTCGTCGAATAGTACCCGAGTGCAACGGGGGGACATTCTCATTCGCCTGAGGGCTGCACCCTTCGATGCAGGGCCGATCATACAGGGGTCTTGCCTGAAAGCGGGTGACGAACATCATGTTACTTATCGCCCTAACATCTTTATTGTTACGTGCTTATGACAAAACGATCATTCCATCCATGTGACGCTTTGGTTAGAACTCAACACAGGTTGACGTCGCAACGGCGTCAACACCTCGGCTCGTCACGCCGGCAACGAGCCACCAACGGCAGAATGATTCTGCCCCGGCCTCGATAGAGGTCGACGCTAAGCAACAGTCAACAAGTGAGGGCAACACCCTATGAGAAGACTTAAGCGTGATCCGTTGGAAAGAGCATTTTTACGCGGTTACCAATATGGCGTTGGTGGTAAATCCCGTGAGCTTTGCCCCTTTACTCTACCGTCGGTACGTCAAGCCTGGATCAATGGCTGGCGAGAAGGACGCGGCGACAACTGGGACGGTATGACCGGCACTGCGGGTATCCATAGACTCAACGAACTTCACGCCGTCGGCTGACACAGGGCTTAACACTCAAGAACTCGACAATTTGATACTCACATCGATTTAACCACGCACGTCCCATCCGGACGGCGGGCTTCGGCCCAGGGGGCTCCTTCGAGGAGCCCTTTTTAATGCCTGGGTTTCATGAACACTGCAAAAAGCTGGGCTGTGAATACAGTTGTGGCGAGGGGATTTATCCCCGCTGGGCTGCGCAGCAGCCCCTCAGAGTGTCAGGTTTAACGAGTGAGCTGTTTGGGGCCGCTTCGCGCCCCAGCGGGGATAAATCCCCTCGCCACAGTTGAATCGCGTTGCACCTTGAGAATCAACGCAGTGCAGCAATCGCATCCACCGATTCCCGAATCAACGCCGGCCCCTTATAGATAAAGCCCGAATAAATCTGCACCAGGCTCGCGCCTGCGCTGATTTTTTCGGCAGCATGCTTGCCCTCGGTGATGCCACCCGCCGCGATGATCGGCAAGCGCCCCGCCAGTTCGGCGGCCAGCACTTTCACGGTATGGGTGCTCTTGTCCCGCACCGGCGCACCGGACAGCCCGCCCGCCTCGTCGGCGTGTTCCACCCCTTCGACGCCTTCGCGACCCAGCGTCGTGTTGGTGGCAATCACCGCGTCCATTCCGGTGTCGATCAGGGCCTGGGCCACCTGTGCGGTCTCTTCGTCGGTCATGTCCGGGGCGATCTTGATGGCCAGTGGCACATGCTTGCCATGGATCACCGCCAATTCGGCGCGACGTCGAGCCAGGTCAGCCAGCAGTTGCTTGAGCGAATCACCAAATTGCAGGCTGCGCAGCCCCGGAGTGTTCGGGGAACTGACGTTGACGGTCACATAACTGGCGTGGGCGTAGACCTTGTCCAGGCAGATCAGATAATCGTCAACCGCGCGCTCCACCGGTGTGTCGAAGTTCTTGCCGATGTTGATGCCCAGCACGCCCTTGTACTTGGCGGCAGCCACACGCCCCAGCAAATGGTCGACGCCCAGGTTGTTAAAGCCCATGCGGTTGATGATCGCCTCGGCTTGCGGCAGGCGGAAAATCCGTGGCTTGGGGTTGCCCGGCTGGGCACGCGGGGTAACGGTGCCGATTTCCACGAAACCGAACCCCAACTGGGCAAAACCGTCGATGGCCGCGCCATTCTTGTCCAGGCCCGCCGCCAGCCCGACCGGGTTGGGGAACTCAAGCCCCATCACATTCACCGGCAATTTAGCCGGCGCCTTGCACAGCAGACCATTGAGGCCCAAACGTCCACCCGCACCGATCAGGTCCAGGGACAGATCGTGGGAGGTTTCCGGGGAAAGTTTGAACAGCAGTTCACGGGCCAGGGTGTACATGGGCGGCTTGGACTCAGGCGACGAAATGAGGCGGCGATTATAGCCGGGCTACGACGACGCACGCGAGGCGCCTGCACAAAACAGCGGCGATGGCATATGCCTTGCACCACTTGCGTTCATCGGCACCCATGCCAACGACGGAATGAGTGCCACACTGTATTTGAAGGACAACGGCGTCGTCATCCGGCCTTGCAAGCGTCCGGATACGGCGCCTTTTTTTGTGGAAAGGTGATGCGCGATGAATGAAGTTCCAGCCAACCCCCTGGCCTGGGTCAACGGCAGCGATGCCCCGGAAAAGAGCGCGATCAATCTTGGCTTCATGGCCTTGAGCGACTGCGCGCCGCTGGTGGTGGCCGCCACCCAGGGCTTTGCCCAGCCTTACGGGCTGACTTTGAACCTCAAGCGCCAAGCGTCCTGGGCCAACCTGCGGGACAAGCTGGTCAGTGGTGAAATCGATGCCGCCCACAGCCTGTATGGCCTGATCTACGCGGTGCACCTGGGCATCGGCGGGGTCGCGCCGACCGACATGGCGGTGTTGATGGGGCTGAACCAGAACGGCCAGAGCATCAACCTTTCCCATGGCTTGCAGGCCCAAGGCGTGACCAGTCCTGAGGCACTGGAACAGCATGTGCACCAAACTCGCCCGAAACTGACTTTCGCCCAGACCTTCCCCACTGGCACCCACGCCATGTGGCTCTATTACTGGCTCGCCGCTCAAGGCATCCATCCGCTGTCGGATGTCGACAGTGTGGTGGTACCGCCGCCGCAAATGATCGCCCACCTGCAGGCCGGACGGATCGACGGGTTCTGCGTGGGCGAGCCGTGGTGCGCCAGTGCGGTCAAACAGAACCTGGGCTTCACCCTGGCGACGACTCAAACCATCTGGCCCGATCACCCGGAAAAAGTCCTCGGCTGCACCCGTGCATTCGTCGAGCAATACCCCAATACCGCCCGCGCACTGGTGATGGCGATCCTGCAAGCCAGTCGCTTCATTGAGCAAAGCACCGAGAACCGCCGCAGCACCGCACAACTATTGAGTGCCCCCGAATACCTGGACGCACCGCTGGATTGCATCGAGCCGCGCCTGTTAGGGATTTACGCCGACGGGCTGGGCAACAGCTGGCAGGACCCTCACGCGATGCGTTTCCACGGCAACGGCGAAGTGAACCTGCCCTACCTGTCCGATGGCATGTGGTTCATGACCCAGTTCCGCCGCTGGGGCCTGTTGCGTGAAGACCCGGATTATCTGGCCGTGGCACAGCAAGTCCAGCAGCTCACGCTATACCGTCAAGCCTGCGCGGCACTGGACATCGCCGCCCCCCGCCAGGACATGCGCAGCAGCCAATTGATCGACGGCACCATCTGGGACGGCTCGGATCCGGCCGCTTATGCCAAAAGCTTCAAACTGCACGCTTTGAGCGATGCGGCTCCCCTCTTCGCCAGCCGCTGACAGGAGCCACGACCATGCTGCGTATCCTGCTGATCAACGACACCGCGAAAAAAGTCGGCCGTCTCAAAGCGGCCCTGATTGAGGCCGGGTTCGAAGTCATCGATGAATCCGGATTGACCATCGACCTGCCGGCACGCGTCGAAACAGTGCGTCCGGACGTGATCCTGATCGATACCGAGTCACCCGGACGCGATGTCATGGAGCAAGTGGTGCTGGTCAGCCGCGACCAGCCACGACCGATCGTCATGTTTACCGACTCCCACGACCCGGATGTAATGCGCCAGGCGATCAAGTCGGGCGTGAGCGCCTACATCGTCGAAGGCATCCACGCCGCGCGCCTGCAACCGATCCTCGACGTGGCCATGGCCCGCTTCGAAAGCGACCAGGCCCTGCGCGCCCAGCTCCTGGCCCGGGACCAGCAACTGGCCGAACGCAAACGCATCGAACTGGCCAAGGGCATGCTGATGAAGATGAAAGAATGCAACGAAGAACAGGCCTACACCCTGATGCGCCGCCAGGCCATGAGTCGCCAGCAGAAGCTGATCCAGGTGGCCGAGCAGATCATTGCGATGAATGAGTTGCTCGGCTGAAAGCCTTGCAGCGCCTGGCCCGGCGCTATCGCGAGCAGGCTCGCTCCCACAGATCCTGTGGCCACTGGAACTCCAATGTGGGAGCAGGCCCGCTCCCACAGGTTTCATGGCCACTGAAGATCCACTGTGGGAGCGAGCCTGCTCGCGATAGGTCTCACACTGCTCCCCTGTTGGCACAGTTCTCGCTTTAGCAAAGCCACAGGTAACCAACGGCGGTTGCCCCACCTACGACAAAGACGTCGCACACCCTCCTCGCCCCCTGGCGATTCGGGTTGCGGCGTTTTTTTGTTTTGATCCCACAGTCCGGGGTCGGTGGTGCAGCCACAGGCGGCGCACTGCTTCAAGGCACTGACTCATTTCTCGAGACTTTTACAGCTGAGGTGCGCGATGAATTCAAGCTTCTGGAAATCCGGCCACACCCCGACACTGTTCGCGGCCTTCCTCTATTTCGACCTGAGTTTCATGGTCTGGTACCTGCTCGGTCCACTGGCGGTGCAGATCTCTGCCGACCTGCACCTGACCACCCAGCAACGCGGCCTGATGGTGGCTACGCCGATCCTGGCCGGTGCCGTACTGCGCTTGTTCATGGGCCTGCTGGCCGACCGGATTTCACCGAAAACCGCCGGTATGGTCGGTCAGGTGATTGTGATCGGTGCACTGTTCTGTGCCTGGAAACTGGGCATCCACAGCTACGAACAAGCCTTGCTGCTGGGGCTGTTCCTCGGCGTGGCCGGTGCGTCATTCGCCGTGGCCCTGCCGCTGGCCTCCCAGTGGTATCCGCCACAGCACCAGGGCAAGGCCATGGGCATTGCCGGCGCTGGTAACTCGGGCACCGTACTGGCTGCGCTGATCGCACCGGTAATGGCAGTGGCATTCGGCTGGAGTAACGTGTTCGGTTTCGCGCTGATCCCGCTGATCGTGACCCTGATCCTCTTCGCCTGGCTAGCCAAGAACGCTCCCGAGCGGCCAAAAGCCAAATCCATGGGCGACTACCTCAAGGCCTTGGGCGACCGGGACAGCTGGTGGTTCATGTTCTTCTATAGCGTCACCTTCGGCGGCTTCATCGGCCTGGCCAGCGCACTGCCCGGCTACTTCAACGACCAGTACGGCCTGAGCCCGGTGACCGCCGGTTACTACACCGCCGCTTGCGTCTTCGGGGGCAGCCTGATGCGTCCACTGGGCGGCGCCCTGGCGGATCGTTTCGGTGGCATTCGCACCCTGTTGGGCATGTACACCGTGGCCGCTGTCTGCATCGCGGCAGTGGGCTTCAATCTGCCAAGCTCCTACGCGGCCCTGGCCCTGTTCGTCTGCACCATGCTCGGTTTGGGTGCGGGCAACGGCGCGGTATTCCAACTGGTGCCACAACGCTTCCGTCGCGAGATCGGCGTGATGACCGGATTGATCGGCATGGCCGGCGGCATCGGCGGTTTCGCCCTGGCGGCAGGCATGGGCGCGATCAAGCAAAGCACCGGCAGCTATCAACTGGCACTGTGGTTGTTCGCCAGCCTCGGCGTCCTGGCTTGGTTCGGCCTGTACGGCGTCAAGCGTCGCTGGAGGACCACCTGGGGTTCGGCCGCTGTCACCGCGGCTCGGGTATAAATAGCCTCCATGAGCCTGCAACTGAGTTTTGCCGAAGCCAGTGCCATTGGCCCTCGGGAAGAAAACCAGGACTCCCTGCGCCTGGTGACCCCGGCGCCGGCCCTGGCCGCGAGCAAGGGGTACCTGTTCGCCATCGCCGACGGTGTGAGCCAATGCGCCGATGGCGGGCTGGCCGCCCGTTCGACCTTGCAGGCCCTGGCCCTGGACTACTATTCCACGCCGCAAACCTGGGGTGTGGCCCAAGCGCTGGACCGGCTGTTATTGGCACAGAATCGCTGGCTGCAAGCCAACGGTGGCGGGCAACCGCTGCTCACCACCGTCAGCGCGCTGGTCCTGCGGGGCCGGCGCTTCACCCTGGCCCACGTGGGCGATTGCCGGGTCTACCGCTGGCACGACAATCATCTGCAGCGGGTCAGTGAGGATCACGTCTGGGAACAACAGGGCATGCAGCACGTGCTCAAGCGTGCCCTGGGGCTGGATCAGCACCTGATCCTGGACTTCCTCGATGGCGAACTGCGCGCCGACGAGACCTTCGTACTGCTCAGCGATGGCGTCTGGGCGGTTCTGGGGGACACGGCCATCGCCGGTATCCTTCGCGACCAGCCGGACCTGGACATTGCCGCGCAAACCCTGGTCAACGCTGCGCACCTGGCCGGCAGCCAGGACAACGCCAGCGCACTGCTGGTGCGGGTCGATGCGGTGGGTGAAGCGAGCATAGGCGATGCGCTGGCCCAGTTACAGCAATGGCCCCTTCCCCCGGCATTGAAACCGGGGCAAGTGTTCGAGGGCTGGCAGATCGAAAGCCTGCTCGGCCAGAGCCAGCAATCGTTGCTCTACCGGGTACACGATGGCCAGGGCCAACCGTGGTTGCTGAAAACCTTGCCGGGGCATCTACGGGACGATACTCAGGCCGGGCAGTCGTTGCTGTCGGAAGAGTGGTTCCTCAGGCGGGTCGCCGGGAGGCAGTTTCCGGAAGTCCACGGCGTTGCCCAGCGTCAGCATTTGTACTACGTCATGCGGGAATATTCGGGCAAGACCCTGGCCGAGCTGTTCAACCAGGGCGGCCCGTTGCCTCTGCCCCAGTGGCAGGATCTGGCGCAGCGGCTGGTGCACGCGGTGGGCCTGTTGCATCGAAGACAGATCTTTCACCGCGATATCAAGCCGGAGAACCTGCACCTGGGCGAGGATGGGGAACTGCGCTTGCTGGATTTCGGCCTGGCGTACTGCCCGGGATTGTCCGAAGACCAGGCCAACGTGCTGCCCGGCACGCCCAGCTATATCGCCCCGGAAGCCTTCGGGGGTGCGCCGCCGACGGCGCAACAAGACTTGTATGCGGTCGGCGTGACTTTGTATTTCCTGCTCACCGGACACTATCCCTACGGCGAAATCGAGGCGTTCCAGCGACCGCGCTTTGGCATACCGGTCAGTGCCCATCGCTATCGACCGGACCTGGCCGAATGGCTTGGGCAAAGCCTGGAGCGTGCCGTGGCGGCGGATCCTGGGCAACGGTTTGAAACCGCCGAGGAATGGCTGTTGCTGCTGGAACAGGGTGAACGGCGCAGCTTGGGCGTCAGGCCTCGGCCGCTACTGGAAAGGGAGCCGCTGAAGGTTTGGCGCACATTGGCGCTGGTGTCTTTGGTGGTGAATCTGGTGCTGCTGTATTTAGCGTTTCATGGCTGAAACCCAGTCGCGTCTATCGCGAGCAGGCTCGCTCCCACAGGTTTTGTGTCCACCGCAGATCCAATGTGGGAGCGAGCCTGCTCGCGATGGCGGCCTGATGGTCCCTGCAACTGCGCCTGCGGGACGCTCCAATACCGGGCAACACGCTTTGATTCGGTGCAATAAATCCCGCTCCAATCCGCACAACCCGCCTCCCCTCCAATAAATCCGCGCCCTCAAGCCAGTTGGCACAACCACTGCATAACCTCTCTCACCATACATAAAGCAACGCCTCCAACGATGAGGGCGGTGCTTCCCGAGAGAACGGGACAAGGACAAAGGCGTCCTCGCTAGGCAACTAGCGGGACGCCTTTTTTTGTTTTCGTAAAAGTATCGAGCCAGTCCGAGCACCGTGATGAACCGGGCCTGAGCTTGTGGAGAACCCTGATGAAGAAACTCAAACTGGTGATGATCGGCAACGGCATGGCCGGGGTTCGAACCCTTGAAGAACTGCTCAAGCTGAGCAATGAGCTATACGACATCACGGTGTTCGGCGCCGAGCCTCATACCAACTACAACCGAATCCTGCTCTCGCCCGTGCTCGCCGGCGAGCAGACGTTTGAAGAGATCGTGCTCAACGACCTGAGCTGGTACCTGGACAACAACATCAAGCTGCTGCTCAACCGCAAGGTCGTGGAGATCGACCGAGTCAAGCGCCGGGTCATCGCCGAGGACGGCAGCGAAGCCGAATACGACCGTCTGCTGATCGCCACAGGCTCCACGCCATTCATCCTGCCGATCCCCGGCAACACCCTGGATGGCGTCATCGGCTACCGCGACATCGCCGACACCCAGGCGATGATCAACACCGCCAAGACCCACAAACACGCCGTGGTGATCGGCGGCGGGCTGCTCGGCCTGGAAGCCGCCAACGGCTTGAAACTGCGGGGCATGGACGTGACAGTGGTGCACCTGGGTGAATGGCTGCTGGAGCGTCAGCTGGACAAGACCAGCGGTCAGTTGCTGCAAACCGCCCTGGAAAATCGCGGGCTGAAATTCCGCCTGAGCGAACAAACGCAAGCCCTGCACGACGCCGGCAATGGCCGGGTCGGCTCGGTGCAATTCAAAAACGGTGACATCATCCCGGCCGATCTGGTGGTGATGGCCGCCGGTATCCGCCCCAATACCGAACTGGCGGAAAAGTCCGGCATCCCTTGCAACCGCGGGATTCTGGTCAACGACACGATGCAAACCTACGACCCGCGCATCTATGCCATCGGTGAATGCGCCAGCCACCGTGGAACCGCCTACGGCCTGGTGGCACCGCTGTTCGAGCAAGCCAAGGTCTGTGCCAACCACCTCGCGCAACTGGGCTTCGCCACCTACAAGGGGTCAGTGACCTCGACCAAACTCAAAGTCACCGGCATCGACCTGTTCTCCGCCGGGGACTTCATGGGCGGCGAAGGCACCGAGACCATCACCCTTTCCGACCCGATTGGTGGCGTCTACAAAAAACTGGTGATCAAGGATGACGTGCTGGTCGGCGCCTGTCTGTACGGCGATACGGCAGACGGTGGCTGGTATTTCCGTCAGATCCGTGAGAACCACACCATCAGCGAGATCCGCGATCACCTGATGTTTGGGGAAAACGCCCTGGGAGACGTAGGACACCAGGGCCAGGACAAAGCCATGAACATGGCCGACACCGCCGAAGTCTGCGGCTGCAACGGCGTGTGCAAGGGCACCATCGTCAAGGCGATCCAGGAGCATGGGCTGTTCAGCGTCGATGATGTGAAAAAACACACCAAGGCCGCCAGTTCCTGTGGCTCCTGCGCCGGTTTGGTGGAGCAGATCCTGATCAACACCGTGGGCGGCGCGGCGGACGTCAAACCGAAAAGCGAAAAAGCCATCTGCGGTTGCAGCGATCTCAACCATGGGCAGATTCGCCAGGCGATCCGCGACCAGCATCTGCTGACCATCGCCGCAACCATGAGCTACCTGAACTGGCGCACCCCAAACGGCTGCGCCACCTGCCGCCCGGCGCTCAACTACTACCTGATTTCCACCTGGCCCGGCGAAGCGCACGACGATCCGCAGTCGCGCCTGATCAACGAGCGTGCCCACGCCAACATCCAGAAAGATGGCACTTACTCCGTCGTCCCGCGGATGTGGGGTGGCGTGACCAATCCGTCTGAGTTGCGGCGCATTGCCGATGTGGCCGACAAATACAACGTGCCGATGGTCAAGGTCACCGGCGGCCAGCGTATCGACTTGCTAGGGATCAAAAAGCAGGATCTACCCGGAGTCTGGAAAGACCTGGACATGCCGTCCGGCCACGCTTATGGCAAATCCATCCGCACCGTAAAAACCTGCGTAGGCAGCGAATTCTGCCGTTTTGGCACGCAGAACTCCACCCAATTGGGAATCGAGCTGGAGCACGACCTCTTCAACATGTGGTCGCCCCACAAAGTGAAGCTGGCCGTTTCCGGTTGCCCCCGCAACTGCTCGGAAGCGGGCATCAAAGATGTCGGCATTATCGGCGTCGATTCCGGCTGGGAGATGTACATCGGCGGTAACGGCGGGATCAAGACTGAGGTCGCCGAATTCTTCGTCAAACTCAAGACCGCCGAAGAAGTGCGCGAATACAACGGCGCATTCCTGCAGTTGTACCGCGAAGAAGCCTTCTACCTCGAACGCACCGTGCACTACATGCAACGGGTCGGCATGGAGCACATCAAGAAAGCAGTACTTGAAGATCCGCAACGACGCAAAGCCTTGCATGACCGCCTGAAGTTCTCCCTGTCGTTGGAACAGGACCCATGGAAAGAACGCCTGGAACAGCCCCAGCTGAAGAAAGAGTTTGAAGTCATCACCGTGAAAAACCTGGAGGTACCGGCATGAACTGGCTGGATATCTGCGCACTGGAAGAGATCAACGCCCTGGGCTCGCGCATCATCAATGGCCCGAAAGGCGATATCGCGATTTTTCGTACCAGCGACGATGAGGTTTTCGCACTCGATGACCGCTGCCCGCACAAGGGTGGCCCGCTGTCCCAGGGGTTGATCTATGGCAAGCGCGTGGCCTGCCCGCTGCACAACTGGCAGATCGACCTGGAAACCGGCCAGGCTCAGGCCCCGGATGTGGGTTGCGCTCATCATCATGCGGCGCGGGTCGAAAACGGCCGGGTGATGCTGGCATTGCGGGAAGCAAGCTGATGAGCCGTCAAACCACCGCCTCGACCTGCTGTTATTGCGGGGTCGGTTGCGGCGTGCTGATCGAACATGACGACGAGCGTATCCTCGGCGTCAGTGGCGATCCCGCTCACCCGGCCAACTTTGGCAAACTGTGCAGCAAGGGTTCGACCCTGCACCTGACCGGCGACCTCGCCGCGCGCGCCTTGTATCCCGAACTGCGCTTGGGCAAGGGCCTGTCCCGCGCCCGCACCGATTGGGACAGCGCGCTGGATCACGCGGCCAGCATCTTCGCCGATACCATCGCCGAACACGGCCCCGACAGCGTGGCGTTCTACATCTCCGGGCAACTGCTGACCGAGGACTACTACGCCTTCAACAAACTCGCCCGGGCACTGGTGGGCACCAACAACATCGACAGCAATTCCCGGCTGTGCATGTCCTCGGCGGTGGTGGGTTACAAGCGCAGCCTCGGTGCCGACGCCCCGCCCTGCAGCTATGAAGACCTGGAGCTGAGCGACTGTGTGATGATTGTCGGCAGTAACATGGCCTACGCCCATCCGATCCTGTTTCGCCGCCTCGAGGACGCCAAGTCCCGCCGACCACAGATGAAAATCATCGTCATCGACCCACGGCGTACCGACACCTGCGACCTTGCCGACCTGCATCTGGCGATCCTGCCGGGCACCGATGTCGCCTTGTTCCATGGGATTTTGCACCTGTTGTTGTGGGAAGACTGGGTCGACCGCGGCTTCATCAAGGCCCACACCGAAGGCCTGGCGGACCTCAAGAACCTGGTGCGCGACTACACCCCGGCCATGGTCGCCCAGATCTGCGGCATCAGCGTCGAGCAACTGCACCAGTGCGCCGAATGGGTCGGCACGTCGCCCAGCTTCCTGTCGTTGTGGTGCATGGGCTTGAATCAGTCCACCGCCGGCAGTGCGAAGAACAGCGCGTTGATCAACCTGCACCTGGCCACCGGCCAAATCGGCCGGCCGGGCGCCGGGCCCTTCTCGCTGACCGGTCAGCCCAATGCCATGGGCGGTCGGGAAACCGGTAGCTTGTCGAACCTGCTGCCGGGTCATCGCGACGCCGCCAACGCCGAACATCGCGCCGAAGTCGCTCGCTACTGGGGTGTTGAGCAATTGCCCGCGACCACGGGTTTGAGCGCCATCGAACTGTTCGAACAGGTTCGCAGTGGCAAGATCAAGGCACTGTGGATTGCCTGCACCAACCCCGCGCAGTCGATGCCTGACCAGACGGCGGTCCGGGAAGCCCTGCAAGCCTGTCCATTCGTGGTGCTGCAAGAGGCCTTCCGGACCACCGAAACCGCCGCGTTTGCCGACCTGCTGCTGCCAGCGGCCAGTTGGGGCGAGAAAGAAGGGTCGGTGACCAATTCTGAACGGCGTATTTCCCACGTCCGCCGGGCGATTGCCGCACCGGGTGAGGCACGGCCGGACTGGGCAATTACCGTGGATTTCGCCCAACGCCTGGAGAAACGCCTGCGCCCGGGTCAACCCAGCCTGTTCGCCTTTGAAACCCCGGCCCAGTTGTTCGATGAATACAAGCAACTGACCCGTGGCCGCGACCTGGACTTGTCCGGTATCAGCCATGCCCTGATCGATCAACTCGGTCCTCAGCAATGGCCCTTCCCGCAAGGCGCCAGCAGCGGAACACCGCGCCTGTATCTGGACGGGATTTTTCCTACCGACAATGGCCGCGCGCGGTTTGTCGCAGAACCGTATCGCGCCGCCAAAGAGTTGCGCGACGCCCGCTACCCATTGACCCTCAACACGGGTCGCCTGCGGGACCAATGGCATGGCATGAGCCGCACCGGCACCGCCGCGCAATTGTTCGGTCATGTGAACGAAGCCGTGCTCAGCCTGCACCCTGACGAACTGCTTCGCCATCGGCTGCAAGCCGGTGACCTGGTCAGCCTCAAGAGCCGTCGTGGCGCCGTGATCGTGGCGGTGGACAGCGACGACAGCGTGCGCCCCGGGCAGGCGTTTCTGCCCATGCACTGGGGCGATCGCTTTCTCAAGGGTGGGGTCAATACCCTGACTCAACCGGCCTTCGACCCCCTGTCAAAACAGCCGGAACTCAAACACAGCGGCGTGCGCCTGGAACCGGTGAACCTGCCCTGGCAGCTTTTCGCCCTGGTCGAAGGCGATGTTCAACAGCACTTGGAGACTTTGCGACCACTGTGTGAGGCGTTTGCCTACGTCAGCCTGAGCCTGACTGGGCGCGAACGTCCCGCGTTGCTGATTCGCGCGGCCAGCGCCGTCGCCCCCGAACCGCAGTTGCTGCAGGCGATCGACGAGCAATTGGGGCTGATCGAAGGGCCGGTGCTGGCCTATGACGACCCGCGTCGTTCCATCGGTAAACGGGTGCGAATCGAGAACGGTCGCATCACCGCCATTCGCCTGGCCGGCGAAACCCTGGCCCGCCACTGGCTGCAAAACCTCTGGCTGGAAGGCCGCGCCGATGAGCAGTTGCGGCGCTGGCTGCTGGCGCCTTTGAGCGCCCCACCAGGCAATGCCGGCGCCGCCGTTGGCGGCAGCAAAACACTGTGCAACTGCATGAACGTCAGCCAGCGTGCGATCTGCGCCGGCATTGAACGTGGCCTGGACTTGCAGGGGCTGAAACAGGAACTGGGCTGCGGCACGCAATGCGGCTCCTGTGTACCGGAAATCAAACGCCTGCTGGTTGCCACCGCGCAACCGGTGGCCGCTGTCTCGTGAGGAAAACACTATGAACGCAAAAGTCTGGCTGGTGGGTGCAGGTCCTGGCGACCCTGAATTGCTGACCCTCAAAGCCGTGCGCGCCTTGGGCGAAGCCGACGTGGTGTTGATCGACGATCTGGTCAACGATGCGGTGCTGGAGCACTGCCCTGGCGCGCGGATCATCGCCGTCGGCAAGCGCGGCGGATGCCGTTCCACGCCACAGGCTTTTATCCATCGGCTGATGCTGCGTTATGCCCGTCAGGGCAAATGCGTGGTACGCCTCAAGGGCGGCGACCCGTGCATCTTCGGCCGGGGCGGCGAAGAGGCGCAGTGGCTGCGCGAGCATGGCGTCGAAGTGGAACTGGTCAATGGCATTACGGCCGGCCTCGCGGGTGCGACGCAATGTGATATTCCGCCGACGCTGCGTGGGATTGCCCGGGGCGTGACGCTGGTCACCGCCCACACCCAGGACGGTAGCAGCCTGAACTGGCAAGCCCTGGCACAAAGCGGGACCACCTTGGTGGTGTACATGGGGGTGGCGAAACTGAGCGAGATCCGCGAGCAACTGCTGGCCGGAGGCCTGGCGGCGGACACGCCGGTGGCGATGATTGAAAATGCCTCTCTGCCCCATCAGCGCGACTGTCGCAGTGACCTGACCTCGATGGAGGCCGATGCAGGCGCATTTCAACTCAAGAGCCCGGCGATCCTGGTGATTGGCGAGGTGGCCAGAGCTGCTGAGCTGGCAGGCGCGCAACCGGCCTGGGTCCAGGCTTCGGCGCTATAGCACAGACACCAGCAAACCTGTGGGAGCGAGCCTGCTCGCGATGGCGGTGGATCAGCAACATTGATGCTGACTGACACACCGCCATCGCGAGCAGGCTCGCTCCCACAGTTTTTTGTGTTTCTCCAGCCCCGCCCCTGATTTTCATAAATCGCAGGCAAAGAAAAGCCCGGCCTAAGCCGGGCTTTTCCAAAGCTGTGGGCTAATTACTTAGCTTCGGCTTCAACCTGCGCTTCTACGCGACGGTTAACAGCACGGCCAGCGTCAGTAGCGTTGTCGGCAACTGGGCGGGATTCGCCGTAGCCAACAGACTGAACGCGGGACGATTCAACACCGTACTGGTTGGTCAGGACTTGCTTAACGGCGTTTGCACGACGCTCGGACAGAGCCTGGTTGTAAGCGTCAGGACCGACGGAGTCAGTGTGACCTTCAACAGTAGTGGTGGTGGATGGGTACTGCTTCATGAAATCAGCCAGGTTCTTGATGTCGCCGTAGCTGTTATCTTTAACGACCGCCTTGTCGAAGTCGAACTTGACGTCCAGCTCAACACGTACGACTTCAGCAACAGCTGGGCAGCCATCAGCGTCAACGGTTACGTTGGCTGGGGTGTCAGGGCACTTGTCGACGTTGTCGCACACGCCATCGTTGTCGCTGTCGGAGCAGACTTCAGCCGGAGCTGGAACTGGAGCAGCAGCAGGCTTGGAGCCGCCACCGAAGTTCACACCGATACCGACGCTTGGAGCCCACTCGGTGTCGCCCTGGTCGATGTTGTACTGAGCTTCAACGCCGGCACGGGCGTAGAAGTTGTCAGTGAAGTACAGCTTGGCACCGCCGCCAACGTTGGCGAAGGTGGAGCCGTTGCGACCGCTACGGCCGTTCTGACCGATGCTCTGATCGGAGAAACCAGCCGATACGTAAGGACGCAGCATGTCGCCTGGGTTGTTGAAGTGGTACAGAGCGTCCAGAGCGGTGTTGGAGCCCTTGATGTTACGACCGTCTTCGGCACGTGCGTTGTGCACTTCGTCGTAGGCCAGACGCAGTTCTACGTCGTCGGTCAGGAAGTAACCAATCGAGCCGCCGAACAGGTTGCCGTTGTTCTTGAAGTCGCGAGCGCTGTCGAACATTTCTTTCTTGGCGAAGCCTTCGATTTCAACTGCGCCTTGGCCTTGTGCCAGAGCGCCGAACGAAGTGGCAGCAATCAAAGAACCAATGGCAAAGCCCAAGGTGTTTTTCAGTTTCATCCGTTAAATCCCCATCTGGTGATTGTAAAGCAGTCCCGCAAACCGGGGGACAACTCGGCGACAAGTCTATCAGAACTTGCCTACACGTAAGAGATATTTGCGCCGAACTAAGTTTCAGCAATACCCGCAAATTTCTCACGCAATTTATCAAGAGCGCGCTTGTAACGCATTTTTGTCGCGCTCAACCCCATGTGCATTATGTCTGCGATCTCTTGGAATTCCAGCTCTGCGACAAATCGTAGCACCAGAATTTCCCGGTCGATCGGGTTCACATGGACAAGCCAGCGATCCAGCCCACCCTTTTCCTCTGGTTTGGGCGCCTTTTCTTCAGACGCTTCCTCCAGAGGATCCAGGCTCAAAGCATCCATCAAGCGACGCTTTCGCCGTTCCTTGCGGTACTGCGTGATGCATTCGTTGTACGTGATGCTATAGAGCCATGTCTTGAACTTCGATTTCCCCTCGAAGTTCTTCAGACCATACAGCACCTTCAACATCACCTCCTGACAGACATCGTCAGCATCACGATCGTTCCCCAGATAACGCGCACAAACGTTAAATAATGTTCTCTGGTAACGGCGCATCAATTCTTCGTAAGCACGCGTTACGTGGAAAAGTTCCGTATGCGCGCGCGCGACCAACTCCTCATCGGAGAGATCACGGGGGTCGTAGCGCGTGGATAGCGATTGGGGTTTGTTCAAAACAAGTCGGGCCGACAGTCTAGGTCAATGTGCGCCGCAGCCTGCGTTAACGGGCATTTTGCGGCGGCATACATTAGCAGGGTTTGCCGGGTTAGCGGCTACTCACATGCTGTTCCAGTAGGATCCGATTGGAGAGCGATACCAATTCACCCTCCTCGGTCAGCAATGTGGTCTTCACCGTGCCGATCTCTTCGATCTGGCCTTCGACCTCGCCAACACGCACTTGTTGCCCAACCTCATACAATTCACGCACATAGATTCCCGCAAGAATCTGGCCGGCGATTTCCCGGCTTCCCAACCCCATTGCCAGCGCAACCGCCAGACCAACGGTAATCAATACGATGACGATCACATGGTTGAGCAGGTCAGTCTTGACCTCCAACTGGCTGATCGCGACCGAAATACTGATGATGATCACCAGGCCCTGGGCAATTCGCCCCAAGCCCTGGGCGTAGTCAAGCCCGACACCTTCGGCCGCGCCGCGCACCAGCCCGTTGGCCAATTGCGCCAGCAGAACGCCCACCAGCAATACCAGCGCGGCACCGAAAACCTTCGGCAAATACAGCGCAAGCATATCGAGCGTAGCTGAAACTCGCTCAAGGCCCAGGGATTCAGCGGCAGAAACCAGGAAAATCAGCAGAACGAACCAGTAGACGATCTTGCCGACCAAGGTCGAGATCGGAACCTGAATGCCACCGCGCGACAGCAGCTTGGTCAGGCCGGTGCCGCCCATCAGGCGGTCGAGCCCCAATTTGGCGAGCAGTTTTGAAAGCAGGGTGTCCAGCAGCTTGGCCACCACGAACCCCAACAACAGCACCACCAGGGCGCCGAAGAGGTTGGGGATGAAATTAGCCACCTTGGTCCACAACGCGGTCATTGCCGTGACGAGGCTCTGGGTCCAGAGATCAAGTTCCATATTCAATCAGCCTTATCAGCGGTGCGAGTAACAGGTTTACGACGGGAAACCGGCGAAACGTGGGCCGACCCGTTATTCAGGGCGATCATCAGCGCGGGCAACCAGCGGCCCAGCAGGCTGAACAGATCGCCGGCGCCAACCTGGCGGTTGGCGGTTTTCAGTACACGTCCCAGGCATGCATCGTCGTCCCGGCTGGACGGCGAAGCCTTGAGCATGTCGCGCAAAGACTGTTCAAACGGATCGTGCATACGCACCTCTCGTGATGTCTGTGAAAGACGCGATCAAATTTCGGCAGGTCACATGGCGCCCCGTCAAACCCAGCGCAAACGGCGGAACAGCCACCACTGACCGAGGGCCACGCCGACCATCAACAGGCATGCAACCAGGAAGCCATAAGGGCTTTCGGAGAACGGAATACCGCCGACGTTGATGCCCAAAAGACCGGTGAGAAAACTCATCGGCAGAAAAATCCCGGTGATGATGCCGAAGCGGTACATGGTGCGATTCATACGCACCGACAGACGCCGGTCCTCGGCCTCCAGCACAAGCCCCACGCGCTCTCGGGTCAATTCCAGCTCTTCGAGGTAGCGGGTCAGGCTGTTGTTCAATTCATTCCAGTAATCGCCATCATCCTCGACAAACCACGGCAGTTTGAGCCGTGTCATCTGGCCGAAAATATCCCGCTGGGGGGCCAGGAACCGCTTCAGCCCGGCCGCCCTTCTGCGAATGTGCAAAATGGCATCATGCTCGGGGGTATACCGTTCGTCGGTATCAATCTTTTCTTCTTCGCTATCGACGATTTCCGAGAGCTGGGTGACCAGATCCTGCACCTTGTTGGTCAGGTACTGCGCCATATAAAGGATGAGTTCCGACGCAGTCCTTGGCCCCTCGCCCTCGGCCAGTTGCGTCAACAGTTCATCGGTGGCGCGCAACGGACGCAGGCGCAGGGAGATCACTCGCTGGGGGGACGCGAAGATCCGCACCGACACCATGTCCTCCGGTTCTGCGCCCGGATTGAGGTTGACGCCGCGCAGAAACAGCAGCAGTTCGGCGTTGGGCAGCGGCAACAGGCGCGGCCGGGTGTTCTCCTCCAGCAGCAGGTCGCAGTTGAATTCGCTCAGGCCACTGGACTTGCGCAGCCAGGTGTGGGTTTGCGGATGACTGCGATCCCAGTGTAGCCACAAGCTTTCGTGGGCCTGTAACTGCAAATCGTCGAGTTCTGTCCGGGCTATCGAACGCGCGCCACCATTACCGTCCAGCACCAGGGCATGCACCAGCCCCCATTGCGCGTTTTCTTCCTCGAACATCCTCATCCCTTATGGCTTTGACGCTTCATTCAGGCATTTTCAGCGGGCTGGGCGACACAATCACGCCGTTGTTGTCCGCATAGACATACTCGCCTGGACGAAACGTCACGCCGGCAAAGGTCACCGCGACATTGAGATCGCCGATGCCACGCTTGTCGGTTTTCATCGGATGGCTGGCCAGGGCCTGGACACCAAGGTCTGTCTGGGCAATGACGTCGACGTCGCGGATGCAACCGTAAATCACCAGCCCTTCCCAGCCGTTTTTCGCGGCTTTTTCGGCCAGCATGTCACCCAGCAATGCCCGGCGCAGTGAGCCGCCGCCATCGACCACCAACACTTTGCCGTTGCCCTTGAGTTCCACCTGCTCCTTGACCAGGGAGTTGTCCTCGAAGCACTTGATGGTCACGATTTCGCCACCGAAGGAATCGCGGCCACCGAAATTGCTGAACATCGGCTCCAACACTTGCACCAACTCCGGGTAGGCGTCGCACAGGTCGGGCGTGAGGTAATGGTTCATTGAACAACTCCTGTAAAGGCTGGAACGTCAGGCTGAGTGAGCAACCGTTTGTGACCGGAACCGCGTATCGCGTCATATCTTAGCCGCAAGCCGACAAGAGCGAAATGCCCTTGTCAGAGCCTTCGCTTCAAACCGCTTCGGCCAGCCTGGATGGATCCGCCAGTAGCGGTGCATGCTGATCTGCCAGCCAACGCGCCACCAACGGCCAGACCTCAGCATGGGCCGCTTTGCTGACCAGCATCTCGACATGGCCGAAATCGTCGGTAAAGCCCTGCTCCCGGCCCAGGCAGACAAACTGCTTGTGCGCAGAGCCGACCTGCTCGAAGAGTTTGCGGCAAGCCCAGGTCGGATCCTGCTGGTCGCCGGCCGCGCTCACCGCCAGTATCGGCACCTGCACATCGGCCAGCCCCGCCCACCAGTTCTTCTGCGCATCACCAAAACGCCCGAACAGGCCATACCAGCGCATGCTCTCCAGCGCCAGGCCGATGGGCTCGTCCTCCGGGCCGCGCTTGAGCCGCGAACCGGACAACTGGGCAAAACGCTTGAGAATGAAACGTCCGCTCCATTCCACCGGCGGGATCTTCAGCGGCCAATAGGTGCGGCTGACCTGGGTGCCAAAAAACGCCGCCGAAGCCACCGCCGGCTCGCCCAGATAGTGACCGCCCAACGCCGCCGCCAGGGTGATGCCGCCCAAAGAGTGGCCGATCCAGTGTGGCACCTGTCCGCTCTGCTCACGCACAAAAGCACCGATGGCCGGCAGGTCGTAACGAGCGTAATCGGCCACGCGGTTCTTGCGGTAGTCGTGATTGCGCTGGGACAGGCCATGACCGCGCATTTCGGGAATCCACACGTCAAAGCCCAGCCGCGCAAGATAGGCCCCCAGTCCCAGGCCCTTGGGCGAATACCAGAAGCGCCGGTTGGAAAAACTGCCGTGCAGCAGGATCACGGGAACGCCGCGAACCTCGCTGCCGTCGGCCATGCCCAGTCGGGTGACGGCCAGTTCAACGCTGTAGTCCGGGCTGTTGCCGGGCTTCAGACGATAGACGTCTTCGCTCAGATCACCACGCCGCTCGGCGCTGATCAGGGCGACAGGAAAAAGGTTGCTGCTGCTTTGCATAATGCTCTTGCACAAAAAAGGGCGGCATCCGCCTGGAGCCCGCCCTACTTCAATCAAAAGGGGCTGCCGCGCAACCTGTGGGAGCGAGCCTGCTCGCGATGGCGGTGGATCAGCAAATCAACGTTGACTGACACTCCGCCATCGCGAGCAGGCTCGCTCCCACAAGGGCTGCGCTCACCGACTGACATCAGCCGGTGAGGCCCCTTCACTCGATCAGACCGCAGCCTGACCTTCAGCCAGGAAGAACCAGGTCTCCAGCACGGAGTCGGGGTTCAACGAAACGCTTTCGATGCCCTGCTCCATCAGCCACTTGGCCAGATCCGGGTGGTCCGAAGGGCCCTGACCGCAGATGCCGATGTACTTGCCGGCCTTGTTGCAGGCGGCAATGGCATTGGCCAGCAGCTTTTTGACCGCCGGGTTCCGCTCGTCGAACAGGTGCGCGATGATGCCGGAGTCACGGTCCAGGCCCAGGGTCAGCTGGGTCAGGTCGTTGGAGCCGATGGAGAAACCGTCGAAGAATTCAAGGAATTCTTCAGCGAGGATCGCGTTGGACGGCAGCTCGCACATCATGATCACGCGCAGGCCGTTGTCACCACGGGCCAGGCCGTTTTCCGCCAACAGATCGACAACCTGGCTCGCTTCGCCCAGGGTGCGCACGAACGGCACCATGATCTCGACGTTGGTCAGGCCCATCTCGTTGCGCACACGCTTGAGGGCGCGGCACTCGAGTTCGAAGCAGTCACGGAACGATTCGCTGATGTAACGCGAAGCGCCTCGGAAGCCCAGCATCGGGTTTTCTTCTTCCGGCTCGTAGAGCTTGCCGCCAATCAGGTTGGCGTATTCGTTGGACTTGAAGTCCGACAGGCGCACGATGACCTTTTTCGGCCAGAACGCAGCCGCCAGGGTGCTGATGCCCTCCACCAGTTTCTCGACGTAGAAACCGACCGGATCGTTGTAACCGGCAATGCGCTTGTCGACGCTGTCCTTGATCTCCGGCGGCAAGCCGTCGTAGTTCAGCAACGCCTTGGGGTGCACGCCAATCATGCGGTTGATGATGAATTCCAGGCGGGCCAGGCCCACACCCGCGTTCGGCAGTTGCGCGAAGTCGAAGGCGCGATCCGGGTTGCCGACGTTCATCATGATCTTGAACGGCAGGTCCGGCATGGCGTCCACGGAGTTCTTCTTGATGTCGAAGCCCAGTTCGCCTTCGAAGATATAGCCGGTATCGCCTTCGGCGCAGGACACGGTGACGCCCTGGCCGTCCTTGAGCAACTGAGTGGCGTTGCCGCAACCGACCACAGCCGGAATGCCCAGTTCACGGGCGATGATCGCCGCGTGGCAGGTACGTCCGCCGCGGTTGGTGACGATGGCGCTGGCGCGCTTCATCACCGGTTCCCAATCCGGGTCGGTCATGTCGGAAACCAGCACATCGCCGGCCTGGACCTTATCCATCTCCGAGACGTCCTTGATGATCCGCACCTTGCCGGCGCCGATGCGCTGGCCGATGGCACGGCCTTCCACCAGCACGGTGCCGGTTTCCTTGAGCAGGTAACGCTCCATGACATTGGCCTGGGTACGGCTCTTCACGGTTTCCGGACGGGCCTGCACGATATACAGCTTGCCGTCGTCACCGTCCTTGGCCCATTCGATGTCCATCGGGCACTTGTAGTGCTTCTCGATGATCATCGCCTGCTTGGCCAGCTCGCTGACTTCGGCGTCGCTCAGGCAGAAGCGCGCGCGCTCGGCCTTGTCCACGTCGACGGTCTTGACCGAACGACCGGCCTTGGCTTCGTCGCCGTAAATCATTTTGATGGCCTTGCTGCCCAGGTTACGGCGCAGGATGGCCGGACGACCGGCTTCCAGTGTGCCTTTATGGACATAGAACTCATCCGGGTTCACCGCGCCTTGTACGACGGTTTCACCCAGGCCGTAGGCGCCAGTGATGAACACCACGTCACGGAAACCCGACTCGGTGTCGAGGGTGAACATTACCCCGGCGGTGCCGGTTTCGGAGCGGACCATGCGCTGCACACCGGCAGACAGGGCGACCAGTTTGTGGTCGAAGCCCTGATGCACACGGTAGGAAATGGCACGGTCATTGAAAAGGGAAGCGAAGACTTCCTTGGCGGCACGGATGACGTTTTCCACGCCACGGATATTCAGGAAGGTTTCCTGCTGGCCGGCGAAGGAGGCATCCGGCAGGTCTTCGGCGGTGGCCGAGGAGCGCACGGCGACGGCAACGTCGGGATTGCCTTCGGACAGTTTGGCGAAGGCGGTGCGAATTTCGGCGTTCAGCTTCTCGGGAAACTCGGCTTCCATGATCCATTGGCGGATCTGGGCGCCGGTCTTGGCCAAGGCGTTGACGTCATCGACGTCCAGGGCATCGAGCGCGTCGTGGATCTGTTTGTTCAGGCCGCTCAGTTCCAGAAAGTCACGATAAGCCTGAGCCGTCGTGGCGAAGCCACCTGGCACCGATACGCCGGCACCGGCGAGGTTACTGATCATCTCGCCCAGGGATGCGTTCTTGCCCCCCACATGCTCTACATCATGGACGCCGAGCTTATCGAGGGAAACTACGTACTCTACCAAGGTGATCTCTCCACTAACTGTGTTGGAAAAGCTCAAGGCACCGGTGGCTCCAGGGGAGCAAATACCGGCGATATGGCCTGGACCTGGAAAATAAGTGAGAATGCGGGCCACTGGCGGCCGGCAAATCGCGCCTATCATATCCAAGAATCGTCACTAGCTCACTAGGGCCCAAGGCGCAAATGAAACGATCTGCTTTCTTTATCTCCGACGGCACCGGCATTACAGCCGAAACACTGGGCCAAAGCCTGTTGGCGCAATTCGAAAACATTACCTTCGCCAAATTCATACGTCCGTACATCGACAGTGTCGACAAGGCGCGGGCCATGGTACAGCAAATCAATAAAGCCGCCGAAACCGACGGTTTCCGCCCGATTATCTTCGATACCATCGTCAATCAGGACATCCGTGAGATTCTCGCAACCTCCAATGGTTTCATGATCGACATTTTTTCCACCTTCCTGGCGCCTCTGGAGCAGGAGCTGAGCGAGCATTCCTCCTACTCGGTCGGCAAGTCCCATTCCATTGGTCATAACTCCAACTACATGGAGCGCATCGAGGCGGTCAACTTCGCCCTGGACAACGATGATGGCGCCCGTACGCATTATTACGACAAGGCCGATTTGATCCTAGTGGGTGTGTCGCGCTGTGGTAAGACGCCGACGTGCCTGTACATGGCGATGCAATTTGGTATCCGCGCGGCCAACTATCCGCTGACCGAGGACGACATGGAGCGCCTGCAACTGCCCAGCGCCCTGCGCGCCCACCAGCACAAGCTGTTCGGTTTGACCATCGATCCGGATCGCCTCACTGCGATCCGCAACGAGCGCAAGCCCAACAGCCGCTATTCGAGCTACGCCCAGTGCGAATTCGAAGTGCGCGAGGTAGAAAACCTGTTCCGGCGGGAGAACATTCCCCACATCAACTCCACGCATTTTTCCGTGGAAGAGATTTCGGCGAAGATCCTGGTGGAGAAAGGGGTGGAGCGGCGGTTCAAGTAACCCGCAACAACACAAAACCCTGTGGGAGCGAGCCTGCTCGCGATAGCGGAGTGCCAGCCAACATTAATGTCGCTGATCCACCGCTATCGCGAGCAGGCTCGCTCCCACAGGGGTTGAGGCGTTCTTACATGCTCTGCATTAATGGACTACCGCCACCTGCTCATCCATTTTCTTGCGCAGGCTCAAGGGACGCATGTCGGTCCAGACTTCTTCGATGTAGGCCAGGCAGTCCTTTTTGAAGCCGCTTTTGCCAACTGCACGCCAACCTTCGGGGATGGCTTTGTACTCAGGCCAGATCGAATACTGTTCTTCGTGGTTGACCACGACCTGAAAGACGATGTCCTCGCGGTCGAATACTGAAGTCATGGGTGTCTCTCCATCTTTGCTCGAGGTTCACTGCGGCGCATGCGCAGCCAGGGTATGAAAGGAACGTTTGGAGCCGGGTGAAAATTAGGCTTGGGCAACGGCAGCCTTCAAGGCGCGTCCGAAAATTTCGGCAACCCGGTCGATCTCCGTCGCCGTGATGGTCAGCGGCGGCAGGAAACGCACCACGCCGCCCTGCCGGCCACCCAACTCCAGGATCAACCCACGTTTGAGGCATTCACGTTGCAACCGTGGCGCCAAGCGCGCATCTACCGGCGGGTGGCCCAAGGCATCCGGCATTCCGGCCGGGTCAACCAGTTCGACGCCAAGCATCAGCCCGCGTCCACGGATATCGCCCAGTTGCGCAAAATCCCGCTGCAGGACGTGCAGGTGTTCGCTCAAGCGATCGCCCATGGCGCTGGCGTGGGCCGGCAGGTTGTGTTCCACCAGATAACGCATCACCGCGGAACCGGCAGCCATGGCCATTTGATTGCCACGGAAGGTCCCGGCATGGGCTCCCGGCAGCCAGGTGTCGAGCCAGTCGCGATAAACCACCACCGCCAGCGGCAGACTGCCGCCGATGGCCTTGGACAGCACCACCACGTCTGGAATGATGCCGGCGTGTTCGAACGCGAACATTTTACCGGTGCGGCCAAAACCACTCTGGATCTCGTCGACAATCAACGCCACGCCCGCCTGCTCGGTGATGCGCCGCAACCCGCGCAGCCAATCCAGATCGGCCGGTATGACCCCGCCCTCGCCCTGCACCACCTCGACGATCACCGCCGCCGGCAATTGCACGCCGGCCTCGGGGTCGGTCAGCAGGTTTTCCAGATAATGCAGATTGGCCTTCACCCCCGAGGCACCGCCCAAACCGAACGGACAGCGGTAATCGTAGGGGTAAGGCATGAATTGCACACCGTTGCCGAGCAAGGCGCCCAAGGGTTTCTTCGGTCCCAGGCTGCCCATCAGGCTCAACGCACCCTGGCTCATGCCGTGATAACCGCCCTGAAACGACAACACGGTGCTACGCCCGGTGGCCGTGCGCACCAATTTGAGAGCGGCTTCCACCGCATCAGTACCGGTGGGGCCACAGAACTGGATCTTCGCCTCGGCGGCAAGGTCTGCCGGCAACAGGCCGAACAGGTCCTGGACGAAGCGATCCTTGACCGGCGTGGTCAGGTCCAGGGTATGCAAAGGCAACTCATCGCTCAGCACCTGCTGGATCGCCTCGATCACCACCGGATGGTTATGCCCCAGGGCCAGGGTGCCAGCCCCGGCCAGGCAGTCGATGAAAGTGCGACCCTCGACGTCCTCGACATACAAACCCCTGGCGCGCTTGAGGGCCAAGGGAATGCGCCGTGGATAGCTGCGGGCGTTGGACTCCTGCCGGCTCTGGCGGGCCAGCAGCGGCGACTCGTTGAATTGGTAGAGCGTCTCGGTCGGCGCGCAACTGACCCGCGCCGGCTGTGCTTCGATAAGACTATTGGCGACTGACATCTCTCGACCCCGCAATACACTGTAGTAGTGACCCAAATGGCACACCGGGCAGGTGCGCATCCGGTCGGGGCGCACGTGCAGGTTTCCTGTTGTGGAAACGCACCGGCGCGGCAAGGATTTACTCTGGGATCGAACTTTCCCCCGCAGGGTCGACCAGTGGCTTGTGCATGGCAATGGCGGTGACACCGCCGATGGCGAAAGCCTCGGCGCTTTGCCTGAACCCCAGGTGTCGATAGAACCCGTGGCTGCTGCGCGTGCTGTTGAGGGTCGCCTGGACGACCCCGCGACCGCGCAACCACGCCTCGATGTCCCGTACCAGCGCTCGCCCGGCACCGCGGCGAAACCATTCCGGTTGCACATAGCAGAACGCGATTCGTCCTGAAACCGAGGCCATGGCGGTGCCCACCAGCCGCCCCTGCAAACGCGCCAGGGTCAGGCGCAACCTTGGGTCGAGCAGTAAGGGTTGTAGGTGAGCGAGGGTGTTGTGGCGTATCCAGGCTGCCACGATGCGCGGGTCGTTACGGTGTTCGGCGGCACATCCGAGGCGGATGGAGCGTTCGGCGATCCGGCTGATGATGCCGGCATCGCTGGGGGTGGCGGTGCTGATTTCAATGAGTGGTTCCATGGCGCGGTGTTCCTCAGTCCTTGAGTCGAGCTGAGAAAAACATAGCCCCGGATGAGGTGGGTGCGCCAATGGCAGGTCGTTACAACGGATGTATGCAGCTCCCCGGTAGACCTGGGTTAACCCACCTGTACAGGCATCGTCAATTCAACCCGCAATCCGTCCGGACGGCTGTCGAAATGCAGACCGCAACCACAACGCTGGACGATGGCCTGGACAATCGCCAACCCCAGTCCGCAGCCGGTGCTCTGGCCGTTGCGCCAGAAGCGCTGGGTCAGGTACTGGATATCGTCGGCGTCAATGCCGGGACCATGATCGCGAACCTGGAAGCGTACACGCTGGCCAATCATTTCCAGGCTCAATTGCACCTCGGTCCCGTCCGGCGTATGCCGCAAGGCGTTGTCCAGCAGATTGCGCAAGGCGGCGATGGAAAGCACCGCCGGCATTTGCACCGGCGCGTCGGACACCCCGGGTGCCAAGTGCAGCTTGATCCGCTGGGGAGCGCCGCCGGTCGCATCCTGGATCGCCAGTCGCGCCACTTGCTCGGCGTTGCATTGCACGCCATCGTCGAACGACAGGCTGCCCTCGACCCGGGCCAGCAGCAACAACTGTTCGAGGGTGCGGTGCAAGCGGTCGGCGCCCTCCTCGGCCCGGGCCAGGGACTGATCGCGGGCGACGCCTTCGGTCATGCGCGCCACTTGCAGGTGAGTCTTGATAGCCGTCAACGGGCTGCGCAGCTCATGGGCGGCATCGCCGGTCAGCCGGCGCTCGCGCTCAATGGTCTTGCCGATACGCTGGAACAGCTGGTTCTGGGTCTCCAGCAACGGCCGCAGCTCACTGGGCAGCGGATGGATCTGCAGAGGCTCCAGGGAGTCGGCATTGCGTCGCATCAATGCATCGCGCATGCGATTGAGCGGTGCCAGGCCCTGGCCGATGCCCAGCCATAACAGGCACAGGCAGCCCAGCAGCGCCACGCCGACCGGTACCGAGGCCGCCAACAGCACCGACATGTTCAAGGCTTCGCGTTCGATCTGGCGGTCGGCGGTGGTGATGCGCAAATCCCCTCGGGCCAGGGTGAAACTGCGCCAGGGCGCGCCGTCGATCATCTGGTCGTGAAAGCCCAGCTTCTCGGCTTCCAGGGTTTGGTCTGGGGTGCCATGGCTGCGGGCCAGGATCTCCCCCCGCAAGGAGCTGACCTGGCAAGCCATGCCCCCCGGAATGCTCACATGCTCGGTCCTCAGGTGCGTGCCTTCACCTTTGCTGGGCAATGGCGGCATCTGCTCCAGCAGCCCGGCGACCATCCGCGCCGAAGCCACCAGTCGCTGGTCAAGGGAAAACATCATCTGGTTGCGCAGATCACTGAGCATCCACGCCGCCGCCAGGGCCCAGATCAGGGCGAAGGCCGCGCCGAGGGTCAGACTCAGGCGCAATCGCAGGCTCATCACTTGGAGGACTCCCCGTCGTCGGCCGGCCCCAGCCGATAACCCAGCCCGCGGACCGTCTCGACAATGCCATTGCCGAGCTTGCGCCGCAGGTGATGGATATGGACGTTGAGGGCGTTGCTTTCCAGTTCGTCATTGAACCCGTAGACGCTGTCCTTGAGTTGCTCGGTGGACAGGACCCGACCGCGACTGTGCAACAGCGCCTGCAGCAATGACTGCTCACGCCGGGAAAGGTCCACCGGCTGTCCGCCGAGGGTGGTTTCCCGGCTGCTGGGGTCGTAGGTCAGGCGACCGTGCTCGATCAGATTGACGCTGCGCCCCGCCACGCGCCGTAGCAAGGTGTGCAGGCGCGCCGCGAGTTCACGCAGATCAAAGGGTTTGAGCAGATAATCATCGGCACCGGCCTGCAAGCCGTCGACCCGGTCGGTCACCGAGTCCCGGGCGGTGAGGATCAGCACCGGTATTTCCAGACCTTGCTGGCGCAATTGGCGCAACAATTTAAGGCCGTCCTCGTCGGGCAGCCCCAGGTCCAGCACCATGACGTCGAACCGGGCCACGCCGACCATCGCCCGCGCCGCCGACGCCGTGGCGACGTGTTCGACGGTCAGGCCCTGGGCCGTGAGCCCGGCGACGATCCCGCTGGCGATCAACTCATCGTCTTCGCAGACCAGTACGTGCATGGTAAGCCCCGTGGAAAAAGGTACATTAGGCCGCCGGCCGATTAAGCCGACATTATGCGACGAGTACGGCAAACATGGGCGATCATTGCTACCTGCCGATCGTCGCCGGGTTAATCGACGGTTAATCGCCAGTCGCCATCGTGCATTCCACTTGCTCCGTTCTAAGGCTTTATCCATGCGTCGATTGTTTTTGCTGTGGCTGCTCCTGATCTCGGGCCTGGCCCAGGCCGCCAATCCCTTCGAGACCAAAACCGATTTCCTGCCGGTGGAAAAGGCCTTCGTGTTTACCTCCGAACGCCTGGACTCCGGTGAAACCCAGTTGTTCTGGCAGATTGCCGACGGCTACTACCTGTATCAGCAGCGACTCAAATTCGGCGGTCTTGCCGAGGCGCAAAAGCCGAAGTTGCCGGAGGGTGAAGCCCATAGCGACGAGTTTTTCGGCGATCAACAGGTTTATCGCCAGGCGCTGGAACTAAAGATTCCCGCCGGTGCCACCGGCAAGATCAAGGTCGGCTTCCAGGGCTGCGCCGACGCGGGCTTGTGTTATCCGCCCCAGACCCAGGTGGTGGACCTGGGTGGCACTGCACCAGCGGTTGCCAATGGTGAGGCGCCGGACCAGGCCTTGGCCAGCGGCCTGCAGCAACGGGCCTTGGGCTGGAGCCTGCTGGTGTTCTTTGGCCTGGGCCTGTTGCTGGCGTTTACGCCGTGCTCGCTGCCCATGTTGCCGATCCTGGCCGGGGTGGTGGTGGGCAGCGGCGCCAGCCCTCGGCGTGGATTGGCATTGGCCATCAGCTACGTGATCAGCATGGCCCTGGTGTATGCCGCCATGGGCGTAATCGCCGCGCTGCTGGGGGCCAACCTTCAGGCACTGCTGCAACAACCGTGGCTGCTGGGCACTTTCGCGGCGATCTTCGTGGTGCTGGCGCTACCGATGTTCGGTTTCTTCGAATTGCAGTTACCGGCCGCCCTGCGCGACCGCCTGGAAAGTGCCGGACGCCAGCGCCGCGGCGGCAGCCTGGTGGGCGCCGGTATTCTCGGAGCCTTGTCCGGCCTGTTGGTGGGCCCGTGCATGACTGCCCCGCTGGCCGGTGCGCTGCTGTACATCGCCCAAAGCGGCAATGCGTTGCACGGCGGGCTGATCCTGTTCGCCATGGGCGTGGGCATTGGCCTGCCGCTGTTGCTATTGGTGACCGTGGGCAATCGTTTCCTGCCCAAACCCGGCGCCTGGATGAATGTGCTCAAGGGCGTGTTCGGTTTTCTGTTCCTGGGCACCGCGATCCTCATGATCCGCCCGGTCATCGACGGCTCGCTGTGGATCGGCCTGTGGGGCACGCTCTTGTTGATTGCCGCCTATAGCGCCTGGCGGCAGACCGAAGGTTTCGGTCGCACAGCCTATGTATGCGGCAGCGCGTCGCTGCTGTTCGGTCTGTGGGGCAGCCTGCTGGTGATCGGCGCGGCGGGTGGCGGCGATGATTTCTTCCAGCCCCTGGAGGTCTATGCAGGCACCTCGGAAAGCTCGGCCGTCAGCACCCATGATGCCTTTATCACGGTCAGCGAGCCTGCCGCCCTGCAGCGGGAACTGGATGCGGCCAAGGCCCAGGGCCAATGGGTCTTGCTGGACTACTACGCCGACTGGTGCGTGTCCTGCAAGATCATGGAAAAACAGGTGTTCGGCCGCGCCGATGTGCTGGACGCCTTGAAAGACGTACGTCTGGTGCGTCTGGACGTCACCGCCGACAATGCCGCCAGTCGCGAACTGCTGGGCCGCTATCAAGTGCCGGGGCCACCGAGCCTGCTGTGGATTGGCGCCGACGGTCAAGAGCGGCGCAGCCAGCGGATCACCGGGGAAGTCAATGCCAAGGAATTCCTGGAGCACTGGAACATGACTCGGAACGCGCGCTGATGCTGACGTTTACCCTCGGCACCTTTGCCATTGCGCTTAACCATCTATTGCTGATCAGCGCGTTGGCACTGGCGACCCTGGTGGGCTGGCGAGTAGCCAAGCGCGGTGGCGAAAACCCGGAATCGGTGCTGTTCGTGCTGTTTTTGCTGGGGCTTCTGGCCGCACGGATCGGCTTCGTCGCCGCCTACTGGAACCATTACCAGGATGACCTGTGGCAGATCGTCGACCTGCGCGACGGCGGTTTCCTGGCCTGGCCGGGGATTGTCGCGCTGGTGATTGGCGCGTTGCTGTGGAGCCGGCACCGACCGGCCTTGCGCCGGCCGTTGGGTTTCGGCGTGGGCAGCGGCCTGTTGTTCTGGCTGGTGGCGACGATGTCGTTGACGATCTATGAACAAGGTACCCGACTGCCGGAAATCAATCTGCGTAACGCCAACGGCGAGACGGTGAAACTCACCGATTATCAGGGCGGGCCCCTGGTGATCAACCTCTGGGCCACGTGGTGCCCACCCTGCCGGCGCGAAATGCCCGTGCTGGAAGAGGCCCAGCAGCAGCGCCCGGATCTGACGTTCCTGTTCGTCAACCAGGCCGAAAGCATGCAAAGCGTCAGCACTTATCTGGCCACCCAGGGCTTGAGCCTGGACAACGTGCTGTTTGATGGCAGCGGTCGCCTCGGTCAAGCCGTCGGTTCCATGGCACTGCCAACCACCTTGTTCTACAGCGCCGACGGCCGCCTGCTGGACAGTCACTTGGGCGAATTGTCAGAAGCGAGCCTGGCCCGCGCCCTGGAGAACTTCGAAACGCCGGATTCAACCTCGGCTCCCCACTCCGCCACAAGGAAACCCTCATGCCCCGCCTCCGCCACTTGCTGACCCTGGCCGTCGCCGCCACGCTGTCGCAGGCACCGCTGCTGCACGCCGAAGAACTGCCCGCGGCCATCAAGAAAATCGAAGCCAAGGGCGCGAAAATCGTCGGCACGTTCGAGGCGCCGGACGGATTGCGCGGTTACGCGGCGCAATACCAGAACCGTGGGATGGCGCTGTACCTGACACCCGATGGCCAGCATGTCTTGCTGGGCAACCTGTACGACGCCGACGGCAAGGACCTGAGCGCCGAGCCGCTGCAAAAGCTGGTCTATGCCCCAATGGCCAAGGCCATCTGGGGGAAGATGGAAGCGAGCAACTGGATCGCCGACGGCAGCAAGGACGCGCCGCGCACCGTCTATCTGTTCAGTGACCCGAACTGCCCGTACTGCAACATGTTCTGGGAACAGGCACGGCCATGGGTCAAAGCCGGCAAGGTGCAGTTACGCCACATCATGGTGGGCATCATCCGTGAAGACAGCCCAGGAAAATCCGCCGCATTGCTGGCGGCCAAGGACCCTGAGCAGGCCTTGGAAACCCACGAGAAGGCCGGCAAGGGCAGCGCGCTCAAACCCCTCAAAAACATACCGCCGGCCATCCAGGCAAAACTGGACGCCAACCTGCAGTTGATGGAAGAACTGGAACTGTCCGCCACCCCGGCGATTTTCTACCTGGATGACAAGGGCGAACTGCAACAGCAGCAAGGCGCACCGTCGCCGGACAAGCTGGTGAAGATTCTCGGGCCGAAGTGAGATCGACCTAGAGGGCCTCATCGCGAGCAGGCTCGCTCCCACAGGGGATATGTGGCGACGACAAATTCAGCGTCAGGCACAGATCAAAATGTGGGAGCGAGCCTGCTCGCGATGGCGTCAGGTCAGCTGCGCAGAAACTCCAGCAAGGCTCGGGTGACGAATTCCGGGTTTTCCAGGTTGGAGATATGCCCAGCCTCTGGAATCAGCACATGCGGGCAGCCAATCAGCTCAGCCATTTCCAGCGCCTCGGACGGTGGTCGCGGTTTGTCCTGGTCGCCGCACATCACCAGCGTGCGCCCGGCGTCGAGCTCAGGCAGGCGCGGCAGGATGTCGTCCCGACCAAAAATGATCCGTCCCAACGGCACGATACTGTCGCGCAGGCGGTCGGCCGGCAGTGCAGCCAGCGTGGCGCGGAACTGCTGGTAGAGCGCTGACTGCGGATCGATGCCCGACCGGAAAAAGATCGGCACGACAATGTCCAGCAACGGCTCGGGGATGCTGCCGCTGGCTTCGATCTTGTCGAACAACGAAAAGTAATACTGGCGAGTCGGTTCAGGTTCGACCCCCACGTAAGTGTCCATCAACACCAACGCCTCAAGCCGCTTGGGCGCCATCAGCGCCAGCCGTGCGCCCCACATCCCGCCCACCGAAAGCCCCACCAGACTGAAGCAATCGACCTCCAGATGATCCATCAACGCCAGTGCCTGGCGGGCCAGATCGTCCAGGGATTTCATGCCCTCAGGCAAACGCCCGGACTGGCCGTGGCCCCAAAGGTCCAGGGCGATCACCCGGTAATGCCGGGACAGTGCCTCGATCTGCGGCGCCCACATGGTGTGATCCCACAGGTAGCTGCTGCCCAGCAGCACCACCGGGCCCTGGCCTTGGTCCAGGTAGTGAAGTGATTGCCCATCAAGGGTTGCAAAAGGCATTGATGACCTCCTTGTGTTGAATGGAGAAAAAGCCTTGGGAGACTGAGCCGTACAGGGCGAGGCGTCAACCTTGGGCTTTGCGGTGTTAGTAATGACGCCATCGCGAGCAGGCTCGCTCCCACCGGGGATTTGCGTCGATCACAAATCCATTGTGGGAGCGAGCCTGCTCGCGATGAGGCCTCTTATAGACGCCGCAGAACTACAATCCTTCCAATTGCGCCATCAAATCATTCAACCGATCCACCTTCTCCTCGGTGATTTCACTCGCCGTCAGCCCATCGATGTATTCGGCCAGTTCCTGCACCGTGCTGCACTCGAACATCGCCCGCAGCGGCACATTGCGTTGCAGGGCCTTTTGTACCCGCGAGGCGATTTGCGTCGCCAGCAACGAGTGGCCGCCCAGTTCGAAGAAATTGTCTCGCACCCCCACCCGCTCGACCTTGAGCACCTGGGCCCAGATGTCCGCCAGGGTCTGCTCCAGCTCATTGCCTGGCGCCTGGTAATCCTGGCTGTGCAACTGGCCGATTTCCAGGGCCGGCAAGGCGTTGCGGTCGAGTTTGCCGTTGGCGTTGAGGGGCAAGCGCTCAAGCCACAGCCAGTGCAGCGGTACCATGTACTCCGGCAGTTCGGCGCGCAGACGCTGCTTGATGCGTTCCAGGCGTTCGGTCGGCTTCAATGCCGAATCGGCGGCGACCAGATAGCCCACCAGATGCTTGCCGTTGGCGCCTTCCTGCACCCCCACCGCGCCATCGCGCACCTCGGGCTGTTCATGCAAGCGCGCTTCGATTTCCCCCAGTTCGATGCGGTAACCACGAATCTTTACCTGATGATCGATGCGTCCGACGTACTCCAGCACGCCATCGCGACGCCGCCGCGCCAGGTCACCAGTGCGGTACAAGCGCTCCCCTGGCGCCCCAAACGGGTTGGGCACAAACACTGGGGCAGTGCGCAATGGATCACTGACGTAACCGCGCCCTACCCCGGTGCCTGCCACGCACAACTCGCCTACCGCACCCAGCGGCACCAGGTCCAGCGCACCATCGAGCAAGTACAAACGGTTGTTGTCGGTGGGCGTACCAATCGGCAGGTAGCTGCCACGGATCGAGGCCATGTCGACCCGGAAGAACGCCACGTCATCGGAGCATTCCGCCGGGCCATAGGCGTTTACCAGGCCAATGTCCGGGTAACGCAATAACCATTGATGGGCCAGCTCCGGCGGCATCGCTTCACCGGTGGGGAGCATCCAGCGCAGGCCGTCCAGGCCGATGCGTTCCTGGGCGAGCATGCCCTGGATCAGTGACGGCACGCTTTCCAGCACCGTGATGGCCTGGCGTTGCACATGCTCGAGCAGCCCTTGCGGGTCGTGGGCGATAACGTTGGGCACGATGTCCACCCGGGCGCCGAACAACGGCGCGGCGAGGAACTGCCACACGGAAATGTCGAAACTCTGGGAGGCGGTCTGGGCGATCACGTCAGTCTCGCTCAAGGCCAGGTACGGCACCTTGCTGAGCTGGTTGTTGAGCATGCCGCGTTGTTCCACCATGACGCCTTTGGGCAACCCGGTGGAGCCCGAGGTGTAGATCACGTACGCCAGGTTGTCCGGGCCGCTGTAGATGCCAGGGTTTTGCTGCGAAACATCGCTGGCCTGGACGCTTTCCCACACCAGCAACTTCGGCCGCCCGGAACAGGCGAACTCGTCCAGCAGCGCCAGCGCCTGGGCATGACAGGCCTGGGTGCAGACCAGCACCGGCGTGCGGCTCAGCTCAATGATGCGGCTCAGACGCTGACTCGGCAGGCCTGGGTCCAGCGGCAGGTAACCGGCACCGGCCTTGAAGCTGCCGATGATCATGCCGAGCAGGTCAAGGTCGCGCTCGGCCAGCAACGCCACCGGTTGATCGAGGCCCACGCCCGACGCGATCAAGGCATGGCCGAGGCGGTTGCTCCGTGCATTCAACTCGGCGTAGCTGTACGTCCTGTCCAGGCAGGTGGCGGCCACCCGTTGCGGATGGGCCGCGACCCGGGCCTCGAACAGCTCGACGTAACTTTGCTCCAACGCATAGGCACGCTCGCTCTGGTTGCAGCCTTCGATCAGGAAGTCCTGCTCCTGGGCGCCAATCAGCGGCAGCTCGGCCATGTCACCGTGAAAACCTTCCATCAGTGCCAGCAGCAAGCGCTTGAACTCACCCAGCAAGCCCTGGACAGTGGATTCATCGAAGTAACGCTGGTCGTAGGACAGATGCAACCCCAAGTCATCCCCCGGGTAGCAGACCGCCGTGAGCGGGAAGTTGGTGTGGGTGCGGCCCGAGTCAGAGGTGGCGTTGAGGCTTTGGGCGCGATCCAACACCGAAACTTCCACCGGCGCGTTCTCAAACACGAACAGACTGTCAAACAACGGTTGGCCCTTGGGCAGTTCGCTGACTTCCTGGATGCTCACCAATGGCAGGTATTCGTACTCGCGCAGTTGCATGTTGCTGTCGAGCAACTCACTGAGCCATTGGCGCACACTGCAACGCTGATGATCGTCGGGCATCCGCACGCGCAAGGCGATGCTGTTGATGAACAGGCCGACGGTGCGTTGCATTTGCGGCAGTTCCACCGGGCGTCCGGCCACGGTGACGCCGAACAGCACGTCCCGATCGCCGCTCACCCGCCGCAGCACCAGCGCCCACGCGGCCTGGGCGAAGGTGTTGACCGTCAGTTGGTGAGCCTGGGCCAGTTCGCGCAACCGGGCACCGTCGTGGACATCGAGGCGGGTGTAGCAGTCACCGACAATCATGCCGCCGCTGTCACCGGCGTGTTCACGCAGCAACGGCCGGTCGGTGGGGATCGGCGTGGTCCGTTCGAAACCTTGCAGGTTGCGCGTCCACCATTGCCGCGCCTCGGCCAGACTCTGGTGTTGTAACCAGCCGATGTAATCGCGATAACGCGGCGGCTCGGCCAGTCGCGGTTCGCGGTGTTCGCCAAGGGCGGTGTAGATCTCGAAGAAATCCTCCATCAGCAACGAACGGCACCAGGCATCGATCAGGATGTGGTGGTTGCTCATCATGAACCAGTAACGCGCCGCGCCAACCCGGATCAGGCGCAAGTGGAACGGGGCCTGGTTCAACAGATCGAAACCGGCCTCGCGCTCGTGCTTGAGCAACGCCTGGAGTTTGGCGTCCTGCTGATCCTCGGGCACTTCACACCAGTCCAGATAATCCACTGGCGTGCTGCCAGGCTTGTGGATGATTTGCAGCATTTCTTCGCCGACATTCCAGCAGAACGACGCGCGCAAGGCTTCATGACGAGCGATCACGGCTTGCCAGGCTTGAGCGAAACGTTGCCGATCCAGTTCGCTGTTGATGCGGTAGCGGTCCTGCATGTAGTACAGGCCCGTGCCTGGCTCCAGCAATGTGTGCAGCAGCATGCCCTCCTGCATCGGCGTCAGCGGGTAGACATCTTCGATCTGCGCGGCCGGCACCGGCAGGCTGTCGAGTTGGGCCTGGGTCAGTTTCGCCAGGGGGAAGTCCGAGGGCGTCAGGCCGCCCGCCGCGTCCGTCAGGCAATGTTCGATCAGGCCCTGCAGCTCATCGAGGTAGGCATCGGCCAGCGCAGCGATGGCCTGGCGGTCGTGCCGCTCAGCGCTGAACGTCCAGCGCAGCACCAGCTCGCCGCCGCTGACCTGACTGTCGACACTCAGCTCGTTGGGCAGCGGCGCATCGGGGTCGTGGATCGCCCCCAACGCAGCGTCCAGCGGCTGGAACAGCGCGTCGTGGCCCAGGGTCTGATCGAGCTGCCCCAGGTAGTTGAAGGTGATCGCCGCGTGCGGCAGGCCGGCCATCGCCTGGCGCGTCGCGGCGTCAGCCAGGTAGCGCAACACGCCGTAACCGAGGCCCTTGTGAGGCACCGCGCGCAGTTGTTCCTTAATGGCCTTGATCGAGGTGCCGAAGTCGTCACCCGCCGGGCTCAGGCGCAATGGATAAACGCTGGTGAACCAACCCACCGTACGGGTCAGGTCGATGTCATCGAACAGCGCCTCACGGCCGTGCCCTTCGAGCTGGATCAGCGCCGATTCGTGGCCGCTCCAGCGACACAGCACCCGGGCCAGGGCGGTGAGCAGCAGGTCGTTGACCTGGGTGCGGTAGGCCCGCGGTGCCTGTTGCAACAGTTGCCCGGTGCGCTCGGCGTCCAGGCGCACGCTGACGGTTTCGGCGTGACGTTCCTCAAGCCCGCCGTCAGGATGGGCGCAGGGCAGCGCCACATCCGGGCCGCTCAACCGCGCTTGCCACCAACCCAGTTCCTCGCGCAGCGACTCGCTGCCGGCGTAGGCCTGCAAACGCGCGGCCCAATCCCGGAACGGGCTGGTCTTGGCCGGCAGGTCTGCGGTTTGCCCGGCGCTGATCTGGCGGTAGAGCGTTTGCAAGTCATCCATCAACACCCGCCACGACACACCATCAACGACCAGGTGATGGATCACGATCAGCAGACGTTGGCGGCCATCGGGCAACTGCGCCAGCACCGCGCGCAGCAAAGGCCCGCTCGACAGATTCAGGCTGCGCTGCGTCTGGGCAAACACCGTTTCACAGGCCTGCTCACTCTCCACGTCCACCTGCCGCAACAGCGCCGCTTCGGACAATGGTCGGTGCTCGGCGCGCCAATGCCCGGCCATGTCGGCAAAGCCCAGGCGCAACGCATCGTGCTGTTGGAAAACGCTGCGCAGTGCCTGCTCCAGCACGGACGGTTGCAGGGTGATGGCCGGCTCCAGCAACAACGCCTGGTTCCAGTGGTGACGGTTGGCAATCCTGCTATCGAAGAACCAATGCTGGATCGGCGTCAGCGCCGACTCACCGGCGAGCAGCCCCTGCTCAGCGCTCACTGACTGACTGTGGCTGGCAACACAGGCCAGGGCCTGCACGGTCTGGTGCTGGAACAGGTCACGGGGCGTGAAGTGAATGCCCTGTTGCCGGGCACGGCTGACGACCTGGATGGACAGGATCGAGTCGCCGCCCAGTTCGAAGAAGTTGTCGTTCAGGCCGACCTGCTTCACGTTCAGTACGTCGCACCAGATCGCCGCCAGGGCCTGCTCCAGGGCACTGCTCGGTGCCAGGTAATGTTGGCGATTGAGCTCAGGATCCGGCATTGGCAAGGCACGCCGGTCGAGCTTGCCATTGGCGGTCAGCGGCATGCTCGCCAGCAGGATCAGGTGGGTGGGCACCATGTAGTCCGGCAGTTGAGCCTTGAGGTGATTTTTCAGCGCTTCGCGCAGGGCCGCTTGTTGCTCGGTGCCCTGTTCAACGACGTCGGTCACCAGGTAGCCGGCCATTTGCTTGCCGCCTGGCAGATCAAGCGCCAGTACCACCGCCTCGCGCACGGCGTCATGTTCCAGCAGGCGGCTTTCGATTTCCCCCAGTTCGATGCGGAAACCGCGAATCTTCACCTGATGGTCGATCCGTCCCAAATACTCCACCTGACCATCGACGCGCTGGCGCACCAGGTCACCGGTGCGGTACAGCCGTCCACCATCGGCGGCAAACGGATCGGCGACGAAGCGTTCGGCGGTCATGCCCGGACGCCGGTGATAGCCCTGGGCCAATCCCGCGCCGCCGACGTACAACTCCCCGGTGGCGCCTTGGGGCACCAGAGCCAGGTCGGCATCGAGGATATAGGCCACCCGCGCGCCGATCACGCTGCCAATCGGCACACTCGCCGCGCCCTCTTCCAGTTGCTCAGGGGCCAGGCTCGCCAGTGGCATGACCACGGTTTCGGTCGGGCCATAGGCGTTGAAGAACAGGCTCGGCTTGAACGCCGCCCGGATGCGTTGCAAATGCTCGCCGGTCAGGGCTTCGCCACCGGTGATGCACATGCGCACCGGCAGGGTTTGTCCCTGGGTCGCCAGCCATTGCGCCAACTGGCTGCCGTAGCTGGGGGTGAAGCCGAGGATGTTGATGCGTTGTTCGCGAATCAGCCCGCAGATCTGTTCGGCGTCCCACTGCCCTTGTGCGCGCAGCACCACCTGGGCACCGCTGAGCAGCGGCACCAGCAGGCGCTCGGTGGCGGCGTCGAAGTTGATGGAATAGAAATGCAGCTCGCAATCGTCCGGGCGCATGCCAAAACGCTGGATCACCGCCTGGCAGTGCATGGCGATTTCACCGTGGGACACCACCACGCCCTTGGGCTTGCCAGTGGAACCTGAGGTGTAGATCAGGTAGGCCTGATGCTGCGGCAGGTTGATCAGCGGCGGTGCCTGGTCCGGGTAGCCGGCCAGGGCCGGGCTATCGTCCTCCAGGCACCAGCCCTCTACACCGGCCGGCAATGGGCCCAAGGCCTGGAACATCGCCCGGTCGCTGAGCAGCAGACCGAGGCCACTGTCTTGGATCATGTAATGCAAACGATCCAGCGGATATTCCGGGTCCAGCGGCACGTAGGCGCCGCCGGCCTTGAGGATCGCCAACAGGCCAACGACCATCTCCAGCGACCGTTCCAGGGCCAGGCCCACCCGCACCTGCGGCCCGACGCCGCGCTCGCGCAGCATCCAGGCCAGGCGGTTGGCACGGCGTTCGAGTTCGGCGTAAGTCAGGGTCTGCCCAGCAAAGGTCAGGGCCGGTGCGTCGGGGCGCGCCAGGGCCTGTTCGCTGAACAGTTGATGGATGCATTGATCCAGGCGGTGTTCGCCGGGTTCGACGCCGAGGCTGTCGAGCATCTGTTGCTGCTCGCGGGCATCGAGCAACGGCAATTCGCTTAGCCGCTGGGTTGGATCGGCCAGCAGTGCCTCCAGCAGATTGCGCCAGTGTCCGGCCATGCGGGCGATGCGCGGTTCGTCGAACAGGTCGGTGCTGTAGGTCAGGCAGCAACCCAGGCGATGGTCCAGGTCGGTGACTTCCAGATTCAGGTCGAACTTGGTGGCCCGGGCATCGTTGGCCAGGTATTCGACGCTCATCCCGGCCAGCGTGCGGCTCTGCTGGAACTCCCAGCGCTGCACGTTGCACATCACCTGGAACAGCGGGTTGTACGCGGCACTGCGCGGTGGTTGCAGGGCTTCGACCAGATGATCGAACGGCAAATCCTGATGGGACTGGCCTTCGATCACCGTCTGACGCACCTGCTCGAACAACTCAGCCACCGACATTTGCCCCTCGAGCTGGCAGCGCAGTACCTGGGTATTGAGGAACGCACCGATCAGCCCTTCGCTTTCCGGACGGATGCGGTTGGCCACCGGCGCGCCGATGCGCAGGTCGGTCTGGCCGCTGTAGCGATAAAGCAGCACGGCCAGGGCGGCGGTCATGGTCATGAACAGGGTTAAGCCCTGTTGCGCATTGAAGGCGCGGACTCGGGAGGCGAGATCATCACTGAGGTCGAATCGGAACAATTCACCGCGATGGCTTTGCACCAGCGGACGCGGACGGTCGCCCGGCAATTCGAGCAACGGGTGTTCGCGACCCAGTTGTGCGGTCCAGTAGTCCAGTTGCCGTTGACGCTCGCCAGACTCCAGCCACTGGCGCTGCCAGACGCTGTAGTCCAGATACTGCACCGGCAAGGGTTCCAGTGGCGATTCACGGTCGTCGATAAAGGCTTCGTACAGCGCACTCAGTTCCCGGGCAAAAATATCCATTGCCCAGCCTTCGGTGACGATGTGGTGCAGGGTCAGCACCAGGTAATGTTCCTGCTCGGCGGTCTTGACCAGACAGACCCGCAGCAATGGCCCGGTTTCCAGGTCGAAGGGTTTGTGGGCTTCGCTGTCGGCCAGTTGCTGCACCCGCTGTTGGCGAATATCGACGGCCAACGTCGAAAAATCTTGCCAGTCCATGCGCAGGCCGGTGTTGGCGTGCACCTGCTGCCGGGGCACGCCATCGACGCTGGGGAAAGTGGTGCGCAGGGTTTCATGGCGCAGGACCAACGCCTGCAACGCCGCCTCGAAACGCCCGACATCCAGCACCCCGCGCAACCGCGCCATGCCGCCGACGTTGTAGGCCGGGCTGTCGGGCTCCATTTGCCAGAGGAACCACATGCGCTGCTGGGAATAAGACAACGGCACCGGTTGGCTGCGATCGACCTTCTCGATCGGCGGTTGCCGGTTGGTCTGGCCGCTGGCCTTTATCAAGCGCACCTGTTCGGCGAACGCACCCAACTCGCTGGCCTCGAACAAGGTGCGCAACGGCAGCTCGATATCGCAGGCCTGGCGGGTGCGGGAAATGATCTGGGTCGCCAGCAGCGAATGACCGCCCAGTGCAAAAAAGTCGTCCCGCAGACCGATGCGGTCGAGCCCCAGCACGTCGCGCCAAATGCCAGCGACCTGCTGCTCGAGGGCACTGACCGGCTCGACGTGTTCACGTACTTGCCAGTGCGGTTCGGGCAAGGCACGACGGTCGAGTTTGCCGCTGGGGCTCAGGGGCATGGCGTCCAGGCGCAGCAATTGCGCGGGCACCATGTAGTCCGGCAGTTCGGCGGCCAGGGCGGCGTTGAGTCGGGCGTTTTGGAGGTCCTGATCTTGCCCGACATCGCAAGCGGTGTAATAGCCGATCAGTTGCGGGCCGGCCGAGGTCTCGCGTACCAGCACCGCCACTTGGGCCACGCCGTCCTGGGCCAGCAGCCGCGCTTCGATTTCCTGTGGTTCGACCCTGAAGCCGCGCAGCTTGACCTGTTGGTCGAGACGACCGAGGTATTCGATCACGCCATCGACGCTCCAGCGCGCCCGGTCACCGCTGCGATACAGCCGCGTGCCCGCTACGCCCAGCGGGTCGGCGATAAAGCGCTCGGCGCTCAAACCCGGACGCCCGAGGTAACCCCGAGCCAGCCCCAGGCCGCCTATACACAATTCACCCGGCACACCGGCGGGCACGGGGTTGAGTTCACTGTCGAGCACGCGGCACACCACATTGCCCAGCGGCCGGCCGATGGGCGAGCGCTCGCCGTCGGCGACGCTGCAATGCCAGTGGGTGACGTTGATGGCGGTTTCGGTCGGGCCATAACGGTTGTGCAATTGCGCCGACGGCAGCTGCGCCAGCACGCGGTTGCGCAGTTCGGCCGGCAAGGCCTCACCGCCACAGAAGACCCGGCGCAGGCTGGTGCAGCGGGCGCTCAGGGGCTCGTCGATAAACAGGCTGAGCAGCGGCGGCACGAAGTGCAGCGTGGTCACGCCAAATTGTTGGACCAACTGCGCGATGCGGTGCGGGTCACGGTGTTCGCCAGGGCCGGCCAGCACCAGTTGGCAACCGGTGATCAGCGGCCAGAAACACTCCCACACCGACACGTCGAAACTGATCGGCGCCTTTTGCATCAACACATCGGTTTCGTCCAGCCCGTAAGTGTCCTGCATCCATTGCAGTCGCTCGGCCAGGGCGGCATGGGTGTTGCCGACGCCTTTGGGTTGGCCGGTGGAGCCGGACGTGTAAATCACGTAGGCCAGGTGATCGCCATCCAGGTGCAAGCCCGGCGGGTTGCTCGGCCATTGCTCCAGGTGCAAGGCATCCATGGCGATGACGCTGACGCCCTCGCAGAGGGGCAAGCGTTCAAGCAATGCAGTTTGCGTCAGCAGCAGATCGACGCCGCTGTCCTTGAGCATGTAGGCCAAACGCTCGGCCGGGTAATCGGCATCCAGCGGCACGTAGGCGCCGCCGGCCTTGAGGATAGCCAGGACACCGATGAGCAACTGCGGCGAACGCTCGGCGGCAATCGCCACGCACACGTCCGGACCGACGCCTTTGTCGCGCAGGTAATGGGCCAGGCGATTGGCCTGGGTGTGCAGCTCGGCGTAATCCAGGCAGCCATCGTCCCACAGCAGCGCAGTGCGTTGCGGCGTGCGCCGGGCCTGCTCGTTCAACAGCTCCGGTAGCCATTGGCCGGCCGGCGCGCACGGGGCCGCGCCCCACTGCTGCTGTTGGGTGTATTCATCGGCGCTCAATAACGGCACATCGCCGATGGCCTGCTGCGGATCGGCACAGACCGCGTGCAACAGGTTGCAGTAATGCATCGCCAACCGCGCGATGGTCGGAGCCTCGAACAGCTCGTCGGCGTAGTCGAACGACAGCGTCAGCCGGCCGTTGCGATCCTCTTCGCTGTGCAGTTGCAGGTCGAACTTGGCTTCGCGGCTGTGCCACGGCAACTCCTCGGCCAACAGCCCCGGCAAACGACGCAAGGCGCTCAGGTCTCGCTGTTGATGGTTGAACATCACCTGGAACAGACCTTGCTCGCGCGCCTGAGGGAACGCTTCGAGCAGTTGTTCGAACGGCAGGTCCTGATGGGCCTGGGCACCGAGCGTGGCCTCCCGAGCCTGGGCCAACAGTGCGGCAAACGGCTGGCGCGAATCGATCTGCCCGCGCAGCACCTGGGTATTGATGAAAAAGCCGATCAGCCCCTGGGTCTCCAGGCGTGGACGGTTGGCGTTGGGCACGCCGATGCGGATGTCGGACTGGCCGGTGTAACGCTGTAACAGCGCCTGGAAGGCCGCCAGCAACAGCATGAACGGGGTTGCATCGTGGGCCTGGGCCACTTGGCGCAAGGCATCGCCGAGGCCTTTGTCCAGGCGCAGACTATGGCGGGCGGCGCTGCGCTGGCGTTGCGCACTGCGGGGATGGTCCGTGCTCAGGGCGAGGGTCGGATGTTCGTCGCCCAGTTGCTGTTTCCAGTATTTCAGTTGCCGCTCGGCCTCCCCTTGAGCCAACCACTGGCGCTGCCAACTGCCATGGTCGGCGTACTGCAACGGCAACGGCGCCAACGCGGCGACCTGCCCCTGGCATGCAGCAATGTACAACCGGGAAAACTCATCGATCAGTACGCTCATCGACCAGCCGTCGGCGATGATGTGGTGCAGCGTGACCAACAATTGGTGGTCACCCTCATCGAGACGCAACAAGGTGACCCGCCACAGTGGGCCCTTCTGCAAATCGAACAGCAGCGCCGCTTCATCGTCACGCATCTGCCGCGCCTGGGCTTCGCGTTGGTCGGCGGGCAGGTCGCTGAGGTCGATCACGCGCAGCTTGAACTCACCGGCCGGATCGACCTGTTGCAGGGCGACACCCTCGCGCTCCAGAAATCGTGTGCGCAGGGCTTCGTGGCGTTCGAGCAGTTGCTGGAAACTTGCCCGTAGTGCGTCTTCGTCCAACTCACCGCGCAGGTGCAAGCCGCCGGGGATGGTGTAGGCGCTGCTCGCCGGATCCAGTTGCCAGGTGATCCACAACCGATTCTGGGCAAGGGATTGCGGCAACGCTTCGTGGCGCGGCAACGGGCTGATCACGCCTTGGGCCTCGCCCCCTGCCTGTTGCTGATTCGCCACCGCTGCCGTGAACGCTGCGAGGGTCGGCGCTTCGAACAACAAGCGCAGATTCAGCGCCAGCCCCAGCCGCTCTTGCAGCCGTGCGACCACTTGAGTGGCGGCGATGGAGTTACCGCCCAACAGGAAGAAATGATCGTCGCCATGGACGTGTTCAATCTGCAACTGCTCGCACCAGACTTGGCCGATCAATGTTTGCAACGGCGATGACGAGCGAGCGTCAGGGCTTGCTTCAACCGCGACTGAGGGGAACAGCGCATAACTGTCAAGACTGCCGTCGGCCCATCGGGTCCGACAGGCCGAGCGTTGCAACTTGCCGCTGGAGGTCTTGGGCAACGCGCCCGGATTGAGCAACACCACCACACTCGGCGCTTGCTGACAGGCTTCGGCCACCGCCTGGCGAATGGCTTTGATCAACGCTTCGGGTGGCAGGATCTTCTGCACGCTGCGGCTGATTTCCGCCGCGATGCCGATGCCTTCCTCGCCGCCAGCGTCGACCGCGAACGCCGCCACCCGGCCCTTGCGCACGACTTCCACTTCCCGCTCGATGGTTTGCTCGATGTCCTGGGGGTAGAGGTTATGACCGCGCACGATCATCAGGTCCTTCAGGCGGCCGGTAATGAACAGCTCACCCTCACGCAGGAAACCCAAGTCGCCGGTGCGCAGCCAGGTGCGGCCATCGTACTGGACGAATGTCTTGGCGCTGGCCTCAGGGTTTCGCCAGTAGCCATGCGCAATGCTCGGCCCGCAGGCCCAGACTTCGCCGACCCGGTTGTCGGTCAGCGGCTGCAACGTGTTGGGCTCGACGATCAGCACCGCATGCCCGGGCTGGCTCACGCCGCAACTCATCACTGTACTGCCCTGCCCTGGCTCGGCACGATGGTGCGCCAGTGCCGTGTCGTCCATTTGCAACGACGGGATGCCTTGACTGCGCGGTGTGCCCGCGACGAACAAGGTCGCTTCAGCCAGGCCATAGGACGCCATGAAACTGTCCGGCGTGAAGCCGCACGGCGCGAATTTCTCGGCAAAGCGTTCCAGGCTGTCGAGACGGATCGGCTCGGAGCCTGAATAAGCCACGCGCCAGCCGCTCAGGTCGAGGCGCTTGAGCGCCGACTCACTGACCCGCTCGCTGCATAGCCGATAGGCGAAGTCCGGGCCGCCGCTGATGGTGCCGCCGTATTCGCTGATCGCTTCCAGCCAGCGCAACGGCCGGGCCAAGAAGTATGCGGGCGACATCAGCACGCAGGGCACACCGCTGAAAACCGGCTGCAACAGACCGCCGATCAGGCCCATGTCGTGGTACAGCGGTAGCCAGCTGACGATCACGTCATCAGGGTTCAGATCAATGCCGAAGCCGTGGCGGATCAATAATTCGTTGGCCACCAGGTTGCCATGGCTGACCTGCACCCCCTTGGGCAATGCGGTGGAGCCGGAGGTGTATTGCAGGAAAGCGATGTCATGGTCCTGCAGATTCGGTTGCAGCCATTGCCCGGCGCGGGCCGGATCAAGGGTATCGACACACAGCACCGGCGGTGCCGACTCGATGGCTTGCAGCGGCTCGCGCAGATCGCTGCGGGTGAGCAACAGGCGCGGCTCGGCATCGGCAATGATCGACAGCAGGCGTTCCTGGTGGTGGCGACGGGCGGACTCCGGCGGATAGGCCGGCACCGCGATCACACCCGCGTACAGACAGCCAAAAAACGCCGCGACGTAGTCCGGGCCACTGGGAAACAGCAAAACCGCACGGTCACCGAACGCCGCTTCGGCCTGCAAGGCGGCGGCGATGGTCCGGGCACGCAGGTCCAGGTCACGATAACTCAGTACAACACTTTGCTCCGGGACGTCGGCAAGGAAGCGCAAGGCCACACGGTCCGGCGACAACGCGGCGCGGCGCTGAAGGGCATGAGCCAGGGTGCTGGGGAGTTCGAACGCGTCGGTCATGAGGTTTCCTGCCTGAAATTCGGCTTGCGAGTGGTATCTGGTGGCCTGCGGAATGCGGTTCGGCATCGGGACTGCCGCCCGAAACCTTCATCCCTGAGAACGGATACCGTCGGCAAATAATTAGTCAGCAGCCTCTTGATCCAGACCCGCCGGAAAGCAGAACACCGCGGCAACGGGTCGCAGTTCTCACGCTGGACTTCTCAGCATCAATAATTCTTCTTCTCAATTGACAATCATTATCATTCAGCCTAATTTGTCGCTCGATATGCAGGACGAGTCGGACAGATCCCTCGTCCTGCTAACTTTTTGCAACAAGGTGAATTCCATGACGGAACAAGTATCCACAAGCAGGTGCGACTCACCGTTACTTCAGGCATTCGTGGATAACCGGATGATCCTGGTCAAGATCGCAGCACGAATCACCGGTTGCCGGTCCCGGGCAGAAGACGTGGTGCAGGATGCGTTTTTCCGGCTGCAATCGGCGCCCCAGATCACCTCGTCCTTCAAGGCTCAGCTCAGTTACCTGTTTCAGATCGTGCGCAACCTGGCGATCGACCATTACCGCAAGCAGGCGCTGGAACAGAAATACTCGGGGCCGGAAGAGGAAGGGTTGAATGTGGTGATCCAGGGGGCTTCGCCAGAAACGTCACACATCAATTTCTCGACGCTGGAGCACATCGCCGACGCGCTCACCGAACTGCCCAGCCGCACCCGCTATGCCTTCGAGATGTACCGCCTGCACGGCGTGCCACAGAAGGATATCGCCAAGGAGCTGGGGGTCTCACCGACCCTGGTGAACTTCATGATCCGCGACGCCCTGGTGCATTGCCGCAAGGTGTCGGGAGTGCGTGGGGATACCTTTGCCCGGCGGTGATTTTGCACTGATTTTTCGGGCCTTATCGCGAGCAGGCTCGCTCCCACAATGGATCTGCGCACTCACAAAGTCTGTGCTGTGCGCAATCCCTGTGGGAGCGAGCCTGCTCGCGATGGAGCCCTAGGGGCTTACAACCTCACCTCAACCCACACCGATCAAAAAACCGCTCACGCCCCAGAATCATCAGCGCCGCGCGCTTGTGGGGGAAATCGAATTCCTTTTCACAGTGGAAACACTGGTTGTGCAGATGACCGATCATCCGGGCGTTGTCGGCTCGAGGTTCGGCCACCACCCGCTCGGTGCGCGGGTCGTCGAGAAACAGGTAATGCACCAGCGCCGACAGCCAGCTCGCCACCTTGTGCGGGCCGCGGTGTTGCTCCTCGCCCACCAACATGTGAATGCCGCGATCATAATTGTGCACGTCATAGAACGGCGCGATCCGATCCTCCTTGGCCCAATAGGCTTCGAAGTAGGCGAAAGGCTGGTCGTCGAAACAACCGATCAAGGTCAGCACCCGGGGATCGCGCTGCAGTGTGCTCAGATACTCGCGATGTTGTTCCAGGCTGCCCTCCTCCTGCCAGAAACTCGCCACCCGAGGACTGTTCTGCCAGCGGTTGAAGCGCGTCAGGTCCTGTTCGATTTCCAGGGTGCGCAAGGACACCCAGGCTCCCAGGCGCGCATCGAAGCGCCGATACACCTCGCCTCGCGGCTTCATGGGCCGGCGCGGATGACGCTTGCCATCGGTGATAATCATCTGTTGCGGATAGCTGCCGTTGAACGACTCCCCCAGCCAGGGTTGCGGCAGTTGCCAGAACATCGTGCGCTCACAGATGTATTCGTCGGCACACTCGCCGGGCGTCAGCAGTCCGCTGAGCAAGGCTTCACCGGGGCGCTCGGGCAGATGCCAAGTCAGGCGCCGGCATTCAGGATCGCGGGCGAACAGCCAATAGCAGGCCGCCCAAAGCGCCGGGCCTACGGGCCGATCGTTGATTTCCTGCAAATGCACATGCAGCTCGGTTCCACGCTCCAGGCGCAGCCGGATCAGCGGCGCGCCCTCAAGCATCAGGCTCAGGTGGCGTTCGGTTTCATCGGCGCCGAGACGGCGACCGCCGGGTAAAGGCAGCGTCGTCGGGTGCTTGAGATTGGACATGGGCGGGGCTCACGTAGTCGTCGGTAGTCAACGTGTGACGTGAGCCAGGCAGGGAAATTTAGTGCCCCGTTCAATGATCGTGCGCTGGCACCAGCTGTATCTGGTAGGGCTTGAAAATCGCCAGCATCTGCCCGTCGTCCCGCAGCTTTTGCAGCAGTCGCTCGAACGCTTCGCCAGAGATCGGCGCCTGGGGGCGGATCAGCGCGTAATGGTGGTAAATCTGATCGATACGTTCGGATATCAGCAATTGAGGGTCGACGTCAGGATTGCGCAGCACGTAGTCGATGAGGTACGAACGGGTGACCAGCGCAATGTCCGCACGCCCGCGCAAGACCATCAGCAGGTTGCTGTCATGGGAATACGTCAGCGTGGCGTTGTATTGGCCGGTCAGGAACTTGGGGTCGGCGTTGAATTCGGCAAAGGCGTAGTGGTAGCCGCTGAAGAGCGCCAGGCGCTTGCCCCTCAGATCAGAGAAATAGTCTTGCTGACGATCCGGTTGACGCTGGGCAACGAAGATTTCCGCATCTTCCAGGCCCATGTCTACCGCAGTATGAGGCACATCCTTCCAGCCCCAGTCCGGGTTCTCGAAAATGGCCATGTCGACCCGGCCCTGCTTGAAATCATTGAAACGGCGCGGAATCGACGTCGGAACCAGCACGAATTGATAGTCGCTTTGGGCCTTGTTCAAGGCTTCTACCAACTGCGGCAGCAAACCGGTATCCGCGCCAGTTTCGGGGCGTATCGTGTAGGGCGGAAAATGCGCTGCGCCAATCCGGACCAGTTGCGCCGCCGTGGCCGGCAACGCGAACACTGCAATAAACGCAGCCAGCAAGACGCGCGAGGCTATCCCCTTCGTTGAAAACGTCAAGACAGCTCACTCCCCAGAAAATTAATCATCAGTGAATCCAACCAGGCATCTCAATGCATCACGCAGGGCACGCAGGGCGACCACTCAGCGGCATTGCTGCCTCTTTTTATTTTTCTTCAAGCACCAGAATCAAGGCCTGCTCGGCCAACTCATCAAGACTCATGCTGCCCTCGGCGCGAAACCAGGTGGTGGTCCAGGACAGGGCGCCGGTCAGGAAACGACGGGTGATGAACACGTCGCCCCGAATATACCCCGCGTCCTTGGCCTGCCCAAGAACCTCAAGCCACAGGGCCTCATAAATATCACGCAAAGCCAGCACCTGTCTTTGACCTTGCTCAGACAACGAACGCCATTCGTAGACCAGGACCGCCATCGCCTCGCCGCTGCCGCCCATGATCGATTGCAACTCGCAGCGAATCAGCGCCAGGACCCGCTCGCGCACACTATCGGCCTCGGCCAGCGCCGCGCGCATCAACGCCGTGTTGTAGCGAATGGTCTCTTCCATCACCGCCCGCAGGATCTCGTCCTTGCTTTTGAAGTGATGAAAGATGCTGCCCGACTGGATGCCCACCGCGCTCGCCAGGTCGCGCACCGTGGTGCGCTCGAACCCTTTGTTGCGAAACAGGTGGGCGGCGGTCTGGAGCAGTTTGCCGCGAGCGCTGTCAGGATCGGTCAGTTGCCCGTTATCGACCAGCTCACGCATCACGTTCAGGGCTTTTTGCTCATCCACCCATTCTCTCCTACAGTCGATCGATCAACGTCGGGCCACGCTTGCGGAACCGACGAGGTGGCGCGGGCAATTTAAGCTGGCCGGGGCACCCAAGCAAGCGCTTGGATCGAAGAACCGGCGGTCGTTTACAAACCAAGCGCTTGCTTGGTAGTCTCGAGCGACGTCGGCCGGAGGGAGCACCATGCCAAAAACGATACGTATCGGTTGTGCCAGCGCCTTCTGGGGCGACACCTGTACCGCTGCGGCGCAACTGGTCGAAGGCGCCGAACTGGACTACCTGGTGTTCGATTACCTGGCCGAGGTCACGATGTCGATCATGGCCGGGGCGCGCATGAAAGACCCTCGGGGCGGCTATGCCACGGACTTCATCGAAGTGCTCACACCGCTGCTTGCTCGTTTGCATGAACGCAAGATCCGCGTCATCAGCAATGCCGGCGGGGTCAACCCCCAGGCCTGCGCCGCCGCTCTGCAAGCGGCCTGCGACAAGGCCGGCGTGCCCTTGAAGATCGCGGTGCTGCTGGGAGACGACCTGCAACCACGATTCGAACAGCTCGCCAGCCAGGGCATTGTCGAGATGTTCAGCGGCGCGCCCCTGCCGGCGGTGTGCGTGTCCACCAACGCTTACCTGGGTGCCCCCGGCATTGTCGAGGCCTTGCGTCTGGGAGCCGACATCGTGATCACTGGCCGAGTGGTGGACAGCGCCGTGGTCAGCGCGGCCCTGGTGCATGAGTTTGGCTGGGCCTGGCACGACTACGACAAACTGGCCCAGGCCGCATTGGCCGGACACCTCATTGAGTGCGGGGCTCAATGCACGGGCGGTAATTTCACCGACTGGCGGGAAGTACCGGATTACGAGCACATCGGTTTTCCCATCGTTGAAGTCAGCGCCGACGGCCAATTCATCGTCACCAAGGCCGAAGGCACCGGCGGGCTGGTCACGCCGCTGACGGTCGGGGAACAACTGCTCTATGAAATCGGCGATCCCCAAGGCTACCTCTTGCCGGACGTGATCTGCGACTTCAGCCAGGTCAGGTTGATCCAGCAAGGCAAACACGCGGTGCGCGTCCAAGGCGCCAAGGGCTTGCCGCCCACCGATCAATACAAGGTCTGCGCCACCTGGGCCGACGGTTTTCGCTGCACCGCCCTGTGCCTGATCGCCGGCATCGATGCGGTGGCCAAGGCCGAACGGGTCAGCCAGGCGATCATCGCCAGGACTTCGCAGCTGTTCAGTTCGCGCGGCTGGGCGCCCTACAGCGAGGTGAACATCGAGCTTCTGGGCAGCGAAGCCACTTACGGCCAGCACGGCAGGCGCCAGGACAGCCGTGAAGTGGTGATCAAACTGGCGGTGCGCCACCCCGACAAACAGCCGCTGGTGCTGTTTTCCAGGGAAATCGCCCAGGCCGCCACCGGCATGGTGCCGGGGCTGACCGGCCTGATGGGCGGTCGCCCGACGGTGTATCCGTTGATTCGCCTGTTCTCGTTCCTGATCGACAAATCCGCTTGCCGGCTCGACATTGAACTCGACGGGCAGAGTCATCCTTGCCTGCTGCCCGCCGTTGAAGCGCTGCAAACCCGCGACTTGCCGGTCGCTCCCGACCCGCCCAAACCCCAGGGCCGGGCTGATGCCAGCGTGCCGTTGGTCAAACTGGCGGTGGCGCGCTCCGGCGACAAGGGCAACCACAGCAACATCGGTGTGCTCGCCCGCGCCCCCGAATACTTGCCGTGGATCGCCGAGGCGCTGACGCCCCAAGTGTTGGTTGACTGGATGAGCCACGTGCTCGACCCACTGCTGGGGCGCGTCGAGCGCTGGTATCTGCCGGGCACCCACAGCCTGAACTTCGTGCTGGAAAATGCCCTTGGCGGCGGTGGTGTCGCCAGCCTGCGCATCGACCCGCAGGGCAAGGCGTTCGCTCAGCAGTTGCTGGAGATCCAGATACCGGTGCCACAGAGCATCGCCGATCAGGTCAATTAAAGGACGATCGCCATGGCGTTCGGTTCGAGCACAAGGAACACCCATGCCAGTCATCGAATCGCACCTTGACCCACACAGCGCCGACTTCGCCCGCAACCACGCGGCCATGTTGGCTGGCGTCGCACACCTGCGTCAGATCGAACAGGCGGTGCTGGAGAAAGCCGCCCAGGCCCAGGCCAGGTTCGAGCAACGCGGCCAACTGCTGCCACGCGAGCGTCTGAACCTGCTGCTGGACCCCGGCGCGCCGTTCCTGGAACTGGCGAGCCTGGCCGGCTACAAACTCCATGACGACAAGGACGGCAGCCAGGCCGGTGGTGGTTTGATCGCGGGGATCGGCTACGTCTCCGGCGTTCAGGTCTTGGTGGTGGCGAACAACAGCGCGATCAAGGGCGGGACCATCTCCCCCAGCGGCTTGAACAAGACCCTGCGTCTGCAACAGATCGCCATGGAGAACAAACTGCCGGTCATCACCCTGGCCGAAAGCGGCGGCGCCAACCTCAATTATGCCGCGCAGATTTTTGTCGAAGGAGCACGCAGCTTCGCCAATCAGGCGCGGATGTCCGCCATGGGCTTGCCGCAGATTACTGTGGTGCATGGTTCGGCCACGGCGGGCGGGGCCTACCAGCCGGGGCTCTCGGATTACGTAGTAGTGGTGCGCGACAAAGCACGGCTGTTTCTGGCCGGCCCTCCGTTGCTCAAGGCCGCCACTGGCGAAGTCGCCACGGAAGAAGAACTGGGCGGTGCGCAAATGCATGCGCAGGTGGCCGGCACCGCTGAATACCTGGCCGAGAATGACGCCGATGGCATACGCCTGGCCCGGGAGATCGTCAGCCTGTTGCCCTGGAACGAGCAACGGCCGACACCGCCTGAACGCACCTGGAAAGAGCCACTCTACCCGGCCGATGAGTTGCTGGGGTTGATCCCCGACGACCCGAAAAAGCCCTATGACGTGCGGGAAATCGTCGCCCGCATCGCCGATGGTTCGGACTTCCTGGAATTCAAAAGCGAGTTCGATCAACAGACGATTTGTGGCCACCTGCGCATTCGTGGTCATGCCTGTGGCCTGATCGGCAACAACGGCCCGATCACGCCCAAGGGCGCGAGCAAGGCCGCGCAGTTCATCCAGCTGTGCGACCAGAGCCGCATACCGCTGCTGTTCCTGCACAACACCACCGGCTTCATGGTCGGCACCGAGTCGGAACAACAAGGGGTGATCAAGCATGGGGCGAAGATGATCCAGGCCGTGGCCAACGCCCGAGTGCCGAAGCTGACGGTTGTGGTGGGCGGCTCCTACGGCGCCGGCAACTACGCCATGTGCGGCCGAGGGCTGGACCCACGCTTCATCTTCGCCTGGCCCAACAGCCACACGGCGGTGATGGGTGGAGCCCAGGCCGGCAAGGTTTTGCGCATCGTCACGCAGGCGACGCAGATCAAGAATGGCCTCACCCCCGACCCGAAGATGCTGGACCTGCTCGAACACACCACCGCGCAGACACTCGACAGCCAGTCCACTGCGCTATACGGCAGCGCCAACCTGTGGGATGACGGGCTCATCGACCCGCGCGACACCCGCACGTTGCTAGGCTACCTGCTGGACATCTGCCACGCGGCTGAGCTTCGCCCGCTGCAACCCAACAGTTTCGGTGTGGCCCGTTTCTGAACGTGTGAAGGACTTTTGATCGCTGCTCACAGGAGAACAATAAAATGATCTTCACCCAGGAACACGCAGCTCTGCGGCGCACCGTTCGCCAGTTTGTCGACCAGCAGATAAACCCCTATGTCGACGAATGGGAGAAGGCTGGACGGTTTCCCATCCACGAGGTTTTCCGCAAGGCCGGTGAACTGGGGTTGCTGGGTATATCCAAGCCGGAGCAGTTCGGCGGCATGGGCCTGGACTACAGCTATTCGATCGTCGCCGCCGAGGAGTTCGGCACCATTCATTGTGGCGGCGTGCCGATGTCCATCGGCGTGCAGACCGACATGTGCACCCCGGCCCTGGCGCGTTTCGGCTCCGATGAGCTGCGTGAAGCATTCTTGCGCCCGGCCATCAGCGGTGAGCAGGTCGGTTGCATCGGCGTCTCGGAAGTCGGCGCCGGCTCTGATGTCGCCGGGCTCAAGACCACGGCCCGCAAGGATGGCGATGACTACGTCATCAACGGCAGCAAGATGTGGATCACCAATTCACCGAGTGCCGATTTCATGTGCCTGCTGGCCAACACTTCGGACGACAAGCCCCACATCAACAAATCACTGATCATGGTGCCGATGAACAGCCCGGGTATCAGCCTCGGCGGGCACCTGGACAAACTCGGCATGCGCAGTTCGGAAACCGCCCAGGTGTTCTTTGACGACGTACGGGTGCCGCAACGCAATCGCGTTGGCCAGGAGGGCGCCGGGTTCATGATGCAGATGTTGCAGTTCCAGGAGGAACGCCTGTTCGGCGCGGCGAACATGCTCAAGGGGCTGGAGCACTGCATCGACAGCACCATCGAGTACTGCAAGGAGCGCAAGACCTTCGGCACCGCCCTGATCGACAACCAGGTGATCCACTTTCGCCTGGCGGAACTGGCCAGCGAGATCGAATGCCTGCGGGCGCTGGTCTACCAGGCCACCGAGCAGTACATCAACGGCCAGGATGTGACGCGGCTGGCGTCCATGGCCAAGCTCAAGGCCGGGCGCCTGGCCCGGGAAGTCACCGACAGTTGCCTGCAATACTGGGGCGGCATGGGTTTCATGTGGGACAACCCGGTGGCGCGGGCGTATCGCGACGTGCGACTGGTGTCCATCGGCGCCGGTGCGGACGAGATCATGCTGGGCATCATCTGCAAACTCATGGGCATTTTACCGGGCAAGAAAAAATGACTGTGTTCACTCTCCATTGTGGGAGCGAGCCTGCTCGCGATGAGGCCCTGACTGCCACCGAAAAACCCAGGAATGACCACCATGCCCGCCTTCAGCAAGATCCTCATCGCCAACCGCGGTGAAATCGCCTGCCGGATCCAGCGTACCGCCCAGGCCCTGGGCTATCGCACCGTGGCGGTGTTCAGCGAGGCCGACGCCGACGCGCTGCACGTGCGCATGGCCGATGAAGCGGTACTCATCGGTGCAGCACCGGTGCCGCAGTCCTACCTCAATCAGCCGGCCATTCTCGATGCGGCCCGGCGTACTGGCGCCGACGCCATCCACCCTGGCTACGGTTTTCTCTCGGAAAACGCCGGATTCGCCAAGGCCTGCGCAGAGGCCGGTATCGTGTTCATTGGCCCCAGCCCCGACGCCATCGACCTGATGGGCAGCAAACGTCGCTCGAAAATCGCCATGATCGCCGCCGGCGTACCGTGCATCGCCGGTTACGAAGGCACCGATCAGGACGACGACACCTTGTGCCGTGAAGCCGAACGCATCGGCTATCCGTTGATGATCAAGGCCAGCGCCGGCGGTGGTGGCCGAGGCATGCGCCTGGTTTGGCGGGCTGAAGACCTTTTGGAACAGTTACGCACCGCGCGCTCCGAGGCGTTGCATGGTTTTGGCAACGATGAGTTGATCCTCGAACAGGCTCTGATCAATCCACGGCATGTGGAAATCCAGATTTTCGGGGACCATCACGGCAATCTGCTCCATTTGGGCGAAAGGGACTGCTCGATCCAGCGACGCCACCAGAAAATCATTGAAGAAGCGCCCTGCCCGGTCATGACCGCCGATCTGCGCCAGGCCATGGGTGACGCCGCGCTCAAGGCTGGCCGCGCGGTCAATTATGTGGGTGCCGGGACCGTGGAGTTTTTGCTCGCCCCGGACGGCGGTTTTTACTTTCTGGAGATGAACACGCGCTTGCAGGTCGAACATCCGGTCACCGAGCTGATCACCGGACTGGACCTGGTGGCCTGGCAACTGGATGTGGCCGCCGGCCTGCCACTGCCCCTGCGCCAGGACCAGGTCCAGTTCAGTGGTCACGCCATGGAGGTGCGGTTGTATGCCGAAGACCCGGCTGCGAACTTTCTGCCGCAAACCGGCCATTTACTCAGTTGGGAACCCCCTATCCGCGACGGTGTACGAATCGACCATGGTTTGCTTGAAGGCCAGACCATCAGCCCGTTCTACGACCCGATGCTGGGCAAAGTCATCGCCCACGGCGCTACCCGTGAAGAGGCCCGACGCAAATTGCTGCGAGCCGTGGAGGACTGCGTGCTCCTGGGTGTACAGGCCAATCAACGCTTGCTGGCGGGGTTGCTGGCTCATCCACAATTCATTGATGGAGATTTCGGCACCGATTTCATCCACCAACACTTCGCCGATCATCCTGCCTTGCAGGCCCCCGCCCCCTCGGCTGAGCAGCTCGCCATCGCCGCAGCCTTGTTCTATCAGGCCATGCATGCACGTCATGCGCCCGGCCTGGGAGGATGGAGCAACAATAGCGGCGCGGTGCGGCGCTATCGCATTGGCCTGGGCGAGCGCGACTGGCCCCTGACCCTGACCGCCGCAACCGGCGGCACGCTGCATATCCGGATAGCCGAGCGTGTGATCGAGTTGAAGTTGCTCGAAGCTGATCAGTGCGGCGCGACGCTGATGATCGACGGCATTCGCCAACGCCAGGCCTGGCACCTCGATGGTAATGACCTGTGGCTGTTCACTCGCCCAGGCGGCCTGCATTTACAGGATCGGACCCAGGCCCCCGTCGCCGCCAGGGCCAGCGTCAGCGATGGCTCCCTCAACGCGCCAATGGACGGCGCTATCGTCGAAGTACTGGTCAGCGAAGGGACGGCAGTACGCCAGGGACAGCTACTGATGGTGCTCGAAGCGATGAAAATGGAGCACCCACTCAAGGCAGGTATTGATGGAGTGGTCAGGACCTTACACGTCAAGCCAGGCGATCAGGTGAAAAACCGCCAGTTATTATTGCAGGTTGAAACAGCGCACTAGGCGGATGCGCAGGGTTTGACTACGCTCAAACCCATCAGCACGCCGATACCGGGAACCTTGCGATGCCTCACTGGCTGGTGATTGATTTGGAGGCCACCACCGATGAAGGTGGCTGGCCGGTAACCGAAATGGAAATTATCGAAATCGGCGCCACGCTGGTGAATCGGGATGGCCGCGAGCTGGACCACTTCCAGCGGTTCGTAAAGCCGTTGAGGCGCCCGTTGCTCACACCTTTCTGTCGCGAGCTGACCCACATCACCCAGGCCAATATCGACAGCGCCGCGCCTTTGACCGAGGTCTGGCCGGCGTTCGAACGCTGGCTGGCGCAGTACCACGCGAACCTGGAGAGCTGGGTCAGTTGGGGCGATTACGACCGCAAGCAATTGCTTCAGGAATGGCAGCATCAGCGGTTGCACAGCTTTCTCGGCCAAGTGCCGCACATGAACCTCAAGCAGCGCTTCGCCAAAGCCCGCCGGCTGGAGCGCCCCCTGGGGCTCAACGGGGCGCTGCAACTGGCCGGCCTGCAATTCTGCGGTCAACAACACCGGGCCCTGGAAGATGCGCGCAATACGGCGCGGTTATTACCCTTGGTACTCCCAGGCTGAACGCGAGCCAAGACTGCGGCGCGGCAGATGACGAACGTTGAAGCCTTGTGCATACTGGCCGGCCTTTTCCAGCCCCTTTTTTCGAGGAATCGCCCATGTTTAAAGTCAACGAGTACTTCGAAGGCACCGTCAAGTCGATCGCTTTCGGCACTGCCGAAGGCCCTGCGACCATCGGCGTCATGGCTGCGGGCGAATACGAATTCGGCACGGCCCAGCGGGAAATCATGCATGTCGTCTCCGGCGCCCTGACCGTGAAACTGCCCGACAGCACCGACTGGGAAACCTTCGAGGCCGGCAGCCAGTTCAATGTACCGGCCAATAGCAAGTTCCAGCTCAAGGTCGCCGTCGACACCGCCTACCTGTGTGAATACCGCGGCTAAGCCTGTAGCGAGGGGCGGTGCGACGCTTCGCTAAATCCCCTCGCCACAAAAGCCCCGGCTTGGTATCGGGTAATGAAAAATGCCCGTGTCCAGTGGACACGGGCATTGTTTTTTCAAAAGCGGTGTTTATTCGAGCACTTCAACCGGCATACCCACTTCAAGCCAACCATTGCTGTCATTGACCAGGTTCTGGCCGAACATCGCACCGTCCGGTGTCGAACGATACTGCTGCAGCGTGGCGAAGGGTTCGCGGTCAGGGTCGCGTTCGCCGGTTTGCGGGTCGACCGTGGTCATGATGCAGCGTGAGCAGGGCTTGACCAGCCGGAACTCCACATCGCCGATACGAATGCGCTTCCAGCCATCCTCGGCAAATGCCTCACTGCCCTCGATAACCAGGTTGGGACGAAAGCGCAGCATCTCCAAAGGGCGGCCGACCCGATCGGACACGTCCTGCAAAGAGGCCTGGCCGATCAGCAGCAAGGGGAAACCGTCCGCGAACGCCACCTTGTCGTCATCCTTGCCGTAACCGGCGGCGGTGGTGCGCGCCAGTTCCACCGGAACGTGAACCAGCCGGGTGGGCTTGCCGATGAACTCGCTGACCCAGGCCGCCGCCTCGTCACCGGCATCCGGTACGCGCAAGGTGTCGCGCCAGATGATCACACCGCGCCGTTGCTCTTCGTCAGCCGATGGCAGGGGCACATCCAGAGTGGCAAAACCTGGCGCACTGAGCGTCAGACCGCCGGCCTCATTCCACAATGCCGAGAGCTGGCTCATCTGGGTCACCGCCCGCTGGGTCAGGAAGCGCCCGGTGCCCTCGTCCACCAGCATCCAGCGCCGGTCACCGTCCAGGCCCAGCTTGTCCAGGCCTATGCCTTGCAGGAGCTGGCCCTTGCCGGACTTCAACGGATAACGATACAGCGCGCTCAGCCGCAACATGGTCGACTTCCCCGGTGACGAAAAAACGCCACCTTATACGAGCCGGCCATTGAAGCAAACCATGATCAGCCTCAGTCGAGCATCAGTCGCTGGCGTACCACATCAACCAGCTTGTCCGGCTGGAACTTGGAGAGGAAGTTGTCGCAGCCGACCTTCTTGACCATCGAATCGTTGAAGCTGCCGGACAGCGAGGTGTGCAGCACCACGTAGAGCCCGCGCAAACGTGGGTCGTTGCGGATCTCGGTAGTCAGGCGATAGCCGTCCATTTCCGGCATTTCCGCGTCGGTGAAAATCATCAGTAATTTGTCGGTCATCACTTCGCCAGTATCGGCCCAGGCCTTGAGCATGTTCAGGGCTTTCAAACCGTCGCTGGCAACGTGCATCTTCACACCCAACTGACCCAGCGTATCGCGCAGTTGAGAGAGCGCGACATTGGAGTCGTCCACCAGCAGCACTTCGCGTCCACGGGCGCGCTCCAGTACCGGATCTTCGAGCTTGTCCCGGGAAACCTTGGCGTTATAAGGCACGATTTCGGCCAGGACCTTTTCCACGTCGATGATTTCCACCAACTGATCGTCAACCTTGCTGATCGCCGTCAGGTAGTGCTCACGCCCAGCGCTGGTCGGGGGCGGCAAGATGGCTTCCCAGTTCATATTGACGATGCGGTCCACGCCGCCCACCAGGAACGCCTGAACCGAACGGTTGTATTCAGTGACGATAATGGTGCTGTTAGCTCCCGGCACCAGCGGACGCATACCGATGGCCTGGGACAGGTCGATCACCGGCAATGTCTGGCCCCTCAGATTGACTACACCGCACACAAACGGATGGCGCTGCGGCATCAACGTCAGCTTCGGCAACTGCAGTACTTCCTGGACCTTGAACACGTTAATGGCGAACAACTGCCGCCCTGCCAGGCGAAACATGAGAATTTCCAGGCGATTCTCACCCACCAGTTGGGTTCGTTGATCTACTGTGTCGAGAATGCCGGCCATCTATGACTCCTAGGCTTGTTCGGATGAATCCATGAAGGAGATATCGGCCGTGCAGACGGGATCTTGACCCCTGTATAAAATCTCGCGCAGGGCATTGATGTCACATTAGCATCATGCTTTACTTGCTTCACGGATTTCATCCCCCAGCTCTGCCGCTGCGCGACCTCAGTTTGCGCACAAAGTTCCCCCGCCTAGGGGTTTCCCCTAGGGACAATCAGGTCCAACCTGATATTCCCGCTATCCAATAGCCATTAATGTGACGCCATTCTCATTGCTGAACGGAGTCAGGCTTTTGTGCGCGACCGCAGGACACCGGACTTCCAGCCATTTGGCCGATCCCGCCAGTGCAATCGTTTGCGCGCATGCCTTTGTCTACGGGCGAAAGAGTGCCTGCGGGTCTTCGTTAGTTGCCGGCCGAGAAGTCCAGCCGTTCGCCACACGCGATTTTCTTGCGTCTGACATGATGTTGTGGAGATAAGCATGCCGAACGATCGTAAAAACTGGAATCAGCGCCTTCCCGAATTTCTGATCGAGGCCGAAACGCTTTTGGCCAAGTCAGAGGAATGCCTGACCCATCTGCAGCTGATCAACGACGACAGGGACGCCATTGATTGCATGCTCAGCACCTTGCTGAAGCTGGCAAACAAGGCCGACGCCCTGGCGCTGGAAGCCATTTCAGAATTTTCGCTGCATATCCATGGCTTGCTCAGCAACGCGCAGAGTCACGTTGAATTGCATGAGCAGGCGCTGGGCGCGCTGAAGGATTGCTTCACCCTGATGGCCTGGCAACTGGAACTGGTCGATCACACCACCGGCCAGCTCAGCCTGGACAGCAGCGAACAGACCTCGTTGATCGAAGCCTTTGCCTTCCAGGTAGGCCAGAGTCCTGGCCAGACATTGCCTGCTTCGCGCCCCCTGGGTTTGGTGCCCTACTCACAAAAGCAGGCCTGAGGCCGATGAGTGCGGTTCGACCCGATGCGGCTGACACTTGGCACTTTCACGCCACCATGCTGAACGCGACCAACGAAATATGAAGTGGTACTATCTCCCGCGTCAGAGGCTTCAAGATAGTGGCATTAAGCCGCCAACTAAGGCCATCTTCGACCTGAAACGTTTATCCGTCCCGGCCTGTCAGATACGCTGACCGGCCTGCCCGCAGCGAACATTCATTGGCTCCATCCGTCATGTACGCCAGCCTCAAGTCAATCATCACCTGGCCACCCTCCCGAGAAAATGCCCGCCGTTTCACGTTGTTGTTGTGCGTCTGCTCGACCCTTGGCAGCCTGCTGGCCTATCTGTTCGCCTCGACCGTCCCGTTGAGTTTGCTGGCGCTCAATAGCGCAGCCATGACCTGTGTCTGGATCCAGCATCGCCTGTCACACAAATCCATCAAGTTCCAGCCCCAGGAATTGGCCGATCGGTTGCTTGAGGTCCAGGAAAACGAGCGTCACAGGCTCAGCCGTGAATTGCACGACGATATCGGCCAGTTGCTGACCGCGGCCAAACTGCAAAGCGAATGGCTCAAGCGCCGTATTCCGGAAGAACTGCACGGCCAGTGCACGATCCTCTGCGAGACGCTGGACGAAACGCTCAACAAGGTTCGCGACGTATCAGCCATTCTCAACCCAAGACAACTGACCAGCCTGGGACTTGAAGCCAGCCTGCGCGCGCACCTGCTCAAGACGCTGGCTAATACGCCGCTGAAATGGAGCCTGGACTGCCAGCAACGCATGACCGGCATCCCTGAGGAAATGACGGTCGCCGCGTTTCGAATCACCCAGGAAGCCGTGACCAATATTTTGCGCCATGCCCAGGCGAAAAACCTGCTGGTGCGCCTGCAACGCTTGCCCGAAGGCCTGACCCTGTTGATCAGTGACGATGGCAAGGGATTCGTCCCGGCCTCCCACCCCGCTCATGAAGGACAACGCGGCATGGCCGGCATGTCGGAGCGGGTTGAACAACTGGGCGGCACCTTGAAGGTCATCAGCGAGGCCGGCAAAGGCACCCATATTGAGGCAAGCTTTCCCTGGACACCTCGCGCCCTGGAACGGGCCAGCAAGAATAAGGTTCTCCATTGATTTGTAATTTGCTTCTGATAGATGACCACTCGCTGATCAGGGCCGGTGTGCGCGCCCTGGTTATGGATCTGCCCGGATATGCCGTGATCGGCGAAGCCAGTGACGGGACGCAATTGCTGGAACTGGTTGAACGGCTGGTTCCAGATATCGTCTTGCTGGATATCTCCATGAAAGACACCTGCGGCCTGGACGCGCTGCAACAGCTCAAGCGCGTGCGTCCCCAGAGCAAAGTGCTGATTCTGTCGATGCACACCGATCCGGCGTTAATCATGCAGGCGCTGGAATCCGGAGCCCATGGCTATCTGCTCAAGGACACCACCGCCACCGAGCTGGAACACGCGCTGGAAGCGCTGCGCAACAACGAACGCTACCTGAGCCCTGCCATTGCCCACACCGTGATCAACCAGGCACTGACCCGTACCCAGAAACCGCAACCCGATCCTGGCCAAGCTCATAATCTGACCGCCCGCCAGTTGGAGATCCTGCGGCTGATCGTGCGTGGCAAGTCCACCCGGGAAATCGCCAACGGCCTGAGCTTGAGCATCAAGACCATAGAAACCCACCGGGCGCAAATCATGAAACGCCTGCAGATCCATGATGTGGCCGGACTGGTGCTGTTCGCCGTGCGCGAGCAGATCATCAGCCTGGACGATTAAGCGCCACCGAGGTACTCAGCAAAGGCGAATCGGCGGGCAGGTGAACACGCAGCGCTTTGGCCTGCACAGTGAAACGCAAACTGTCGACCTGCAACGGTTCGCCATCAAGATTGATATCCAGGCCTTGAGCGACCTTGATTTCCACCCATGGCAGGCGTGCGCGCACGAACATGTTGTCGATCCCCAGGCCACCGGCCAGCAAATCCTTCAGGGTGCTGACCACTTCCTGAGGCGCCGGCAGGACACTGATGTCCAGCAATCCATCATCGACCAGCGCCTCAGGGCACAGTACATGCCCCCCTCCGGCCTGCCGGCCATTGCCGATGCCCAGCGCCAGCAAATCGCCCTGCCAGTGGAAATCCGGGCCCTGCAGCTCACCGTAGGCCGCACTCAGTTCACTGAAACGTGATAAACCGGTGAACAAATAGGCGGCGCCACCCAAGACCTTTTTCAAGTCCTCGGAGGTGTTCGCCGTCACTTGGCTGCCAAAACCGCCCGTGGCCATATTCAGGAAGATCTGACCGCCCACTTCGCCCAAATCGATGGCCTGGGGCGTCACATCCAGCAGATCCAGGGCCTGCTCCGGCTCCAGCGGGATACCGGCGGCACGGGCAAAGTCATTGGCCGTACCCAGCGGCAGCAATACCAGGCTGACCTCACTCGATTTACGCACGATCGCCTCGGCGATATCACGCAAGGTCCCGTCCCCACCGCCGGCGATCAGCGTCGTGTAACCGGCATCCAGCGCCTCATCGACACAGCGTCGGGCATCGCCGGCCTCCCACGTCACTCGGACCGCAAGGTCCCAGCCCTGCTTGCGCTTGAGCATCACTGCGGCGCGAACCTCATCGTTGAGCGCTTGCTTGCCATGCAAAATCAACAGCGCCTTGCCTTTGCTCATTGTTATCTCCGTCATGGGAAGGTTCAGAGAATGGGACCACTCACACGGCCGAAAAAGCCCGGACCGATTCAAATTAAATAAAAGACTGCGCCGCGCGCCCATGGGGAAAACCGGCGGACAGCCCCCGCCGCCCACTTCTCGACTCGAAGAATTTTCTTACAAGAACTGGCGAATCAGCTCAATTGACCCGTCAACGGTATTGAGACACTTTGGTGCTCTGTTGTGCTGGATCGTTTAAATGCTCATTACACAAGGATGTCTTAACCCATGGATGGATACATCACGGCCCGCAGGGGCCGGAACAGTGGTTCGAACAGTTATGGCCAAGGGGATGAAACGCCCCATGCATAGCCATAAATACAAGCTGTCGCCCCGGCAGCTCGCATCATTTGGAAGCGAACAGGCCAACGTTCAAAACGAATGCAAAAGTTGCAGTAATCCCGCAGGAGGAATTGATTTGGAACCGCGCGTCGTTGAACTGGAAACTCACCTTAAATACATCCGTAAAGACATGGATGAAATCCGAACCGATGTGAAGGTCATCCGCCACAGGCTCGCCTATTCAGCAGGCGCAGCAGCGGTGGTCTTTGGCCTGCTGGGCTGGATTGCGAACAGTCGATTCGATCAACTGGTCATGCTGCTCTCGCGATAAAGCCGATGGGCATGAAAAGCCCGAGCACTCGACTCGGGCCGGATACCCCAGTGCCGCAGCGCTAGCCCAGGACCTCGCTCAAGGGAATAAAACCCACTTCGTCGCCTTCGACCAGGGTTCGCCCCTCAAGCACCTCAACCAGTCCTTCAGCCCAGGCCGCGCTGCGCAGCACACCGGAGCTTTGATTGCGGTAGATGATCGCCCGACCGTTCTCGAGGCGACCTCGCAAGTATTCTCGTCGACCGCCTGCCTTCGGCCAGTCGAAGCCAGCCGGTACCTTGAACTTGAGCGGCGTTACCGCCTGAACACCCTGGCGGCGTAACAAGTAAGGCCGGGCTAACAATGCGAACGTCACCAAGGTCGAGGCAGGGTTTCCGGGCAGGCCGATCACAGGCACACCACGAAAATGCCCGAACGTCAGCGGTTTCCCAGGCTTGATGGCAAGCTTCCAGAGCGCGAGTTCACCCTCTTCGCGCAAGGCGGTCCCCAGGAAGTCAGCCTCCCCCACCGATACGCCGCCAGTGGACAGGATCAGATCGACATCCGACAACTGCCCCAGACGCTGGCGGGTGGCGGGCAAGTCGTCGGGCAGAATACCTGCGTCGACCACCTCACAACCCAGCTGCTGCAACCAGCCACAGAGCAGTACGCGATTGCTGTTATAGATCTGGCCAGGGCCCAGCGCCTGACCTGGCTCTACCAGTTCGTCACCGGTGGAGAGCACTGCAACACGCACCTTGCGCACCACCTCCAGCGACGCGCAGCCAAGAGACGCCGCCAGCCCCAGCTCAATCGGCCCCAGGCGAGTACCGCAGGAAAGAACCGTTTCTCCGACCGTTGCCTCCTGCCCCTGCGGGCGGATGTTTTGCCCGCTCACCATCGGCTCGGTAAAGCGTATGCGCAGGTCATCTTCAACCACGGCGTTTTCCTGCATCTCGACGCAGTCAGCGCCGGCAGGGACAGGCGCTCCGGTGAAGATCCGTGCACAGGTTCCTGCAGCCAGCGGCTCCGGGGCCTGGCCGGCGAAAATTCGCTGACTGACCACCAGCGGCTCACCTGTGCAGTCAGCCAGCCGCAACGCGTAGCCGTCCATGGCGCTGTTGGGCCATGGCGGCAAATCAAGGGTCGATACCAGATCTTCTGCAAGCACCCGGCCTTGCGCCGCGGCTAAAGGCAAACGTTCACGCTGGACAATCGGCGTAGCCGCCGCCATCTCAAGCAAACGCTCCAACGCCACCTCCACGGCCATCAAGGCACCGGCCTTGCCCGGTTTACCCACGGGATTCACAAGGCGCTGCCTGTTTCAGATGGGCCACGAAGTTACACGGACGATGCCGCGCATCCAGTTGCTCGGCCAGTATCCCGTCCCAGCCAGTACGCACCGCGTTGGTTGAGCCAGGCAGGCAACAAACCAGCGTGCCATTGGCCAGACCTGCCAGCGCCCGAGACTGGACGGTGGAAGTGCCGATGTCCGCCACCGATATTTGGCGAAACAGTTCACCGAAGCCGTCGACCTGTTTGTCCAGCAGGCACGCGACGGCTTCCGGAGTGCTGTCGCGCCCCGTGAAACCGGTGCCGCCAGTAATCAGCACCACTTGCACCACGTCCTCGGCGATCCAGTTCGCGACTTGCGCGCGGATCTTGTACAAATCATCTTTGAGCAGAACCCGCGCCGCCAGGTTGTGACCGGCCGCCGTGAGCCGATCGACAAAGACCTGCCCCGACGTATCGGTTTCAAGGGTGCGGGTATCACTGACTGTCAGCACCGCGATATTGAGCGGCACGAAAGGTACATCAGCCTTGGCTTTCATAGGCTCGTCCAGTTGTAGAGGAAACAGCCCGGTGTTATATCACAGCGCTTCATTTTTTCGCCCGTGCGGAGACACACCATGACCTCGAATACTTCCCCGCCATCATGCTCCATCCTGCTGCTGGCGGGGGGGCGCGGACAACGCATGGGCGGGCAGGACAAGGGCCTGTTGCAGTGGCAGGGCGAACCGTTGATCGCCCATCTGCATCGACAGACGCGCGCACTGAGCGACGACCTGATTATCTCCTGCAACCGCAATCCGGAACGCTATGCGCTGTATGCCGATCAATTGGTGCATGACGATGAAGGGGGCTTCCCCGGTCCGTTGGCAGGCATCCGGGCGGGCCTCAAGGTGGCACGATACCCTTCTCTGCTGGTGCTGCCGTGTGATGTACCGCAGATCGACTCCAGCCTGCTCGACAGCATGCTCAGCGAGGCGAGCCAGCATCCCGACAAGCCGCTGATGGTACGTCATGGTGAACATTGGGAACCGTTGCTGTGCGTCATTCCTGTGGCGCTGGCCCCGGCTTTCGAACAGGCCTGGAGCGAAGGCGAACGCAGCCCGGGCCGCATCATGCGGGCGTTGCATGCGACTGCACTGCAATGCCCTGCCAACGATATTCGCTTGGCAAATCTGAACACGCCTGAACTGCTCAGCGGCCACAAAGGTGTGTCAGATTGACACTAGCCAGGAACTTGCGCGCGCTGTATACGTCTGAAGGTCAGTAACTTGAAGAATCCTATTTCGGAGAAACACCATGACTCAACGGACCCTCGCCACTTTCATGCTCGCACTGGGCCTCGCCACTCTCGCCGGGTGCGCATCGCCAACAGTGATTACCTTGAATGACGGTCGCGAAATCCAGGCCGTCGACACCCCCGAGTACGACGAAGACACCGGCTTCTACGAATTCGAGCAACTGGACGGTAAAGAGACTCGCGTGAACAAGGATCAGGTTCGTACCGTTAAAGACCTGTAACCTTCAACGCCACACCCAGCTACAGAAAAGCCCGCGATACTTGCGGGCTTTTTGATGCCTGTTCGAAAGTCAGCCCGATTACCACTGCAAGCTGATATCGCTTTGAAAAACACGTTCCTGGCCGGTGACAGGATCGATAAAACTCAACCCCTGGGCCAGCAGCTTGAGCGGGTTGGCGTAATCGTCCTCCACGTCCCGCAGCACGTCCGGGTAGAACGGATCGTTACAGATAGCCGCCCCGAGGGCATTCATATGCACTCGCAACTGGTGCTTCTTGCCCGTGACCGGAGACAGACCGTAGCGCCACAACTCGCCGTTCTTTTCCAGGACTTCGATGGCCGTTTCGGTATTGGGCTCGCCCGGCCCTTCCTGCATCCGGAAGAACGGCTCGCCATCGATCATTCGGCTCTTATGCACCCGAGGAAAGGTCATCTGAGGTAGCGCAGGGGCTATGGCCTGGTAGCGTTTCTCGATTTTGCGCGTTGGAAACAGCGACTGATAAGCCGAACGGGTCTGCGGGTTGGCTGAAAACAGCACCAGCCCCGCCGTATGCCGGTCGATACGGTGCAAGGGCACCAGATGGGGATTGTCCAAACGTCGGATCAGACGTCGCAACAGGGTCTGCTCGACATACTCGCCCGCTGGAGTGACAGGCAGAAAATGCGGCTTGTCTGCTACCACCAGATGTTCGTCGGCATACAGAATCGATTCCACGACCGGGATCGGCTTCTCGTCAGGCACCTCACGAAAGTAGTGGATGCGCAGGCCTTCCCGGTACGGCAGGTCGGCAGCAATGGCCCTGCCCTCGCCGTCCAATACCCGCCCCCGGGTGATGCGGTCCAGCCACTGCTCGCGACTGATGGTGCTGAAATGCTCGCACAGGCACTCCAGCACCGTCTGCCAGGAGCCGGGCGGAAGATACAAGGTACTGGCCTGATGGTGAGCGGCGCAAAATGATGACCGGGACATTGAAAACTCTAATCTTTTGGCAGGGCGGCATTATCCGCCAGCCGCCCATGTCAGCCCAGCAATGATTGCTTCACGCCGGGATCGACGTCGTCTTTGCTGCCGCTTCAGTGAACTCTTTCAGCCAGCGCAGCACCTCCACCGCCTCCCAGCGACCCGGATCGTACAATGCATACAACAGGCCCTGGTAACCCACCACATCCAGTTGCTTGTGGTAGCCGGCACGCTGGAACAATGCTTCGATCTCGGCGAAGCAGGTGTTGAAATGCAGTTTGTTGAAGGGCGTCTTGCCTTCGGTTACCAGCCCGTCCAGGCGCAACTCCTGGACCGCCTCGCGCACAACGTCCACGGACATCCTGTTCACGCTGTTTTTCAGTTGTTCGACATTGACCAAGGGACGCACTCCAGATAGCTGTATGGGCATACAGTAACCGAAGAAGGGGATTTTCGCCAATGGCAGTGCCCGGACGCGACGTATGGCAGGCTTCAACTCAGGAAAGCGGCCACCTGATCAGCATCGTCAAAAGGCCAATCCAGTTCCGCGCCCGTATCGATCCGGCGCAGGACCGGGATTCGTAGCCCATAACGTTCGGACAAAACCTCGCTCTCGGCGATATCCACCAGCTCCACCAACAATCCATGCTCGACGAAAGACATCAATACACCTTCGGCAACTTCACAAAGATGACAACCCAGGGTGCCGAACAACTGGCATTCAGGAGGCATGGCAGGTAGACCCACTAAAGAGAGACGGTCATTCTAGGCCCACCCTGCAAAACCGTCGAGCCGGGTAGAAAATCTGACAGTGCTTCGGTAAAACGCTGTGCAAATCATTGAGCGCCAATACTTTTCCGGCAATGCCCGGCGCTTATTTTCCTTCTACGCTGTGTGGCGCAAACCTTGAAACGGAGTACCCCTTGTTTGCCAATCTGCTGATCATTCTTGCCTCGTCCCTGGTGGTCATCGCCCTCTTCAGGCGACTGCGCCTGCCACCGGTACTGGGTTATCTCTGTGTCGGTCTGGCGGTCGGCCCCACCGCCCTGGACTGGGTGAACGACAGCGAAGAACTGCCAGACCTGGCCGAGCTCGGGGTGGTTTTCCTGTTGTTCTCGTTGGGGCTGGAGTTCTCCCTGGCGAAGATGATCGAACTGCGCAGGGTCGTGTTCGGCCTTGGCAGCCTGCAGGTGCTGTGCTCAGGGATACTGCTGGGCAGTCTGCTGCTGCTCTTCGGCGCCCCACCTGTCGCGGCCATGCTGCTCGGCGCCGGGCTGGCCTTGTCCTCCACCGCTATTGTCAGCAAGGAGCTGACCAGCCTGGGGGAAATATTCAGCAGCCATGGCCAGAACGCAATCGGTGTGCTGCTGTTTCAGGATGTCGTCGCGGTGTTGCTGTTGACCCTCGTTCCCGTGTTCGCCGGCAGCAGCGAGCAACCATGGTACTGGGCGTTGCCCCTGACCCTGGGCAAGACCCTGGTGCTGTTCGGCGGTTTACTGCTGGCCAGTCGTCTACTGCTGCCGCGGCTGTTCCATGAAGTGGCCGAATCCCGGTCCGCTGAGCTGTTCGTGCTGCTGGCCCTGGTGATCGTATTGCTGACAGCGTGGCTGACCCATCTGCTGGGTCTGTCACCGGCGCTTGGGGCGTTTCTGGCAGGCATGTTGTTGGGGGAAAGCCATTACCGACATCAGATCGAGGCAGACATACGGCCGTTCCGCGACATTCTGCTGGGGCTGTTTTTCGTCAGCATCGGCATGCTGATCGATCTGCAGTTGTTTGTGGAGGACGGCTTGCTGATCCTCGGGTTGACCCTGGGATTGATGCTTATCAAAGGCTGCGTGGTCGCAGTGCTGGTGAAATGGCAAGGGGACGACGGCGAAACCTCCTGGCGCAGTGGCCTGGCCCTGGCCCAGGGCGGCGAATTCTGTTTTGCCCTGATGGCACTGATGCAGCAGAACCGCCTCATGCCCGCCGACATCAGCGGCCTGCTGCTGGCAGCGACCTTCTGCTCGATGCTGCTGACGCCACTGCTGCTGCGTGCCGCGCCGCACATTGCAGCCCGCCTGCACCGCAAACCCAACGAAGAGGCACAACTGGACCAGATAAGCGCACTCAATGCCGATTTGTCGGGTCATGTGGTCATTTGCGGGTATGGTCGCGTCGGCCAGTCAATCGGCAGGTTTCTGCGCAGGGAACGCCAGGCGTTCGTGGCCCTGGACGACGATCCAGTCATCATTCAGGAAGCCAGCGTCGGGGAAAGCTGCGTGCACTATGGAGATTCACGCCGGGGCGACCTGCTGGCCGCCGTCGGACTGAGTCGCGCCAAGCTGCTGGTGATCGCCGTGGACAAAACCGACATCGCCATCAGCGTGCTCAAGGAAGCCCGCCGGCTCAATCCCCAGGTGCCGATTCTGGTGCGTACCCGCGATGACAGCCAATTGGCGGAGTTGCAGGCTGCCGGGGCCAGCGAAGTGGTCCCGGAGCTGCTGGAGTCAAGCCTGATGCTGGCCTCCCACGCCCTGATCATGCTCGGGCTGCCGAACCAGCAGGTCCAGCAGCATGTGGATCAGGTCCGCCACGACCGCTATCGCTTGCTACACGGTTTTTATCCTGGGAATCAGGACAAAGAGCCTTAGGATCAGTCCTGACTGACCGCGCCGATCTTGTGAATCGAAAGGTCGGCGCCGTAATACTCCTGCTCCTGAGTCAGCCGCAGTCCCACCACAGCCTTGATCGCACCATAGACCGCGAACCCGCCGCACAGGGCAACGACAACGCCCAGCGTGGTGCCGATCAGTTGGCTGATCAAACTGACCCCGCCCAGGCCGCCCAGAGCGCTCTGGCCGAAGATCCCGCAAGCAATGCCGCCCCAGACACCACACAACCCGTGGAGCGGCCAGACGCCCAGTACATCGTCGATCTTCCACTTGCCCTGGGCCGCGGTGAAAAACCAGACAAACAAGGCACCGGCAATAGCGCCGGTCACGAGTGCGCCGATCGGGTGCATCAGGTCCGAACCGGCACAGACCGCTACCAGCCCGGCCAACGGACCGTTGTGCAGAAAGCCGGGGTCATTGCGTCCGACGACCAACGCCGCCACGGTCCCGCCGACCATGGCCATCAATGAATTGATCGCCACCAACCCGCTCACCGCCGGCAGCGTCTGGGCGCTCATCACGTTGAAGCCGAACCAGCCGACAATCAGGATCCACGACCCCAAGGCCAGGAAAGGAATACTCGATGGCGCGAACGCCACCAGACGACCGTCGCGGTAACGGCCGTTACGCGGCCCCAGCAAGAGCACGGCCGCCAGCGCCAGCCATCCGCCCATGGCATGCACGACCACCGAACCGGCAAAATCATGGAAGCCAGCGCCGAACTGGGCTTGCAACCAGGCCTGCAGGCCGAAATTGCCATTCCAGACCACGCCTTCGAAGAATGGATACACAAACGCGACGATCAACACCGTGGCACACAACTGAGGGGCAAATCGGGCACGCTCGGCAATACCGCCGGAAATGATCGCCGGGATCGCGGCGGCGAACGTCAACAGGAAGAAAAACTTCACCAGGCTGTAACCATGATCGACGTTGAGCGCCGCAGCAGGTTGCAGGAAGGTCACGCCGTAGGAAACCCAGTAGCCCACGAAGAAATAGGCCAGGGTAGAGACGGCGAAATCACTGAGAATTTTCGACAGTGCATTGACCTGGTTCTTCTGTCGGACAGTTCCCACTTCAAGGAACGCGAAACCGGCGTGCATCGCCAGAACCATGACCGCACCGAGCAAAATGAACAGCGTGTTGGAGCTGTGGACCAGAGTGTCCACAGCGCTTTGCATATTTTCCATGGTTGGCAGACCTGAAAAGTTGAAAAAAGCACCAAACCGGTTCGCCCGCCCAGGCGACGCACCAAGTCGAGACATCTCATCTGACTACCGAAAAACCGATGAACCGAATGAGTGCACAAAAAATCGACAATGCGGTGTTGCGCTTGGAGTGCTTCGCGGATTTTGTTTTTCTGGGTTAAGGTTTTGCGGGCTGACGCCCAGCTTCAGCGCACAGGCGCAGGGGGACGCACCAGTACATGGCAAAACCCTGAGCAAAAGTTGTACCAGCCAGTTTCACTGAACCTTCCGGTATGGCTCATACTCGAACGCTTCAGACGTCACTTACGGAGATTCCCCCATGGCCAGAACCCAGGCAAAGACTGCTCAAGAAATCCTGATGGAAGATTTTCAGACGCTGGTCAGCGACACCGAACGGCTGTTGGATCACACCGCGACACTGGCTGGCGACCAGGCCGATGAGCTGCGCAGTCAGATCCATGAAACCCTTCTGCGCGCCCGCGAGACCCTGAAGTTGACCGAAGACTCGGTGCGTGAGCGCGGCCAGGCGGCGGTGATCGCCACCGAGGAATACGTTCAGGCCAATCCTTGGCAATCCGTCGGCATCGCAGCCGGCGTGGGCTTTCTGATCGGCCTGCTGGCGACACGGCGCTAATGATGGGCATTGACGAATCCGGCTCGTCCGAAGCGGGCACCCAACCTACAGCACGCCGCCTGGGCGCCGCGTTCCTTGGCTTGCTGCACAGTCATGTCGAATTGTTCGGCATCGAATTGCAGGAACAGAAAGCACGCACAGTCAGCCTGTTGTTGTTCGCCGGGCTGGCGCTGGTATTTGCGTTGTTGCTACTGGTGGGGCTGTCGGCGCTGGTACTGATCCTGGTATGGGATACCTATCGTCTGGCGGGGATTATTGGCTTGTGCCTGTTTTATCTGCTGGCCGCCCTGTTCTGCGGCCTGCGACTCAAGGCAGCGATCTATGACGAGTCCTCCCCTTTCCATGCCACTTTGGAAGAATTGGCCAACGACCGGGAGCGCCTGTTGCCATGAGCCTGCCTGATATTCCTCAAGCCCGGACCCGCCAGGAAATGCGCAAGGCGCTGGTACGTCTGCGCATGGAAATGCACCGACAGGAAATCCGCCAGGAAACCCGTCAACTGTTGCAACCTCTGCAGCGGGTGCGCGGTTTCACGCAGAGTTGGCACGAGGGCTTCGGCATCAAGCACGCGCCGCTCTGGGGCGTGGCGGCGGTGTCCTTGCTCGGTTTTCTCACCGGCAAACGGACCCGCAGCGGCCGTACCAGCAGCCTGACGGGACTGATCCGGCTGGCAACGACCCTGCTGCCGCTCATCAAGCTGGCCAAAAGTGTGCGCAAACCCTGACGCAGCAATAGCCTATAGGCCTTGCGAGGTGCCCCGCGAACCGCGAAGCTAGGACATCGACCTTATCAAACGGAGCAACCAGCCTTGGATTGGCACACCCTGCTGACTCGCGAGCGCCTCGGAAAAACGCTGCACAGCCCGGAAGAGTTGGGCCGCAGCCCGTTCCACAAAGACCATGACCGCATCATTTTTTCCGGTGCGTTCCGGCGCCTGGGACGCAAGACCCAGGTGCATCCGGTCTCCAGCAACGACCACATCCACACACGCCTGACCCATTCGCTGGAAGTCAGTTGCGTCGGACGCTCCCTGGGCATGCGCGTGGGAGAAACCATCCGCAGCGCCCTGCCTGAGTGGTGCGAGCCAAGTGACTTGGGCATGGTGGTGCAATCGGCCTGCCTGGCCCATGACATCGGCAACCCGCCATTCGGTCATTCCGGTGAAGACGCCATCCGCTATTGGTTCCAGCAGGCCGCAGGCCGCGGTTGGCTCGACGCCATGACCGAGGCCGAGCGCAACGACTTTCTCAATTTCGAAGGCAACGCCCAGGGGTTCCGGGTGCTCACCCAGCTTGAATATCACCAGTTCGACGGTGGTACGCGGTTGACCTATGCCACCCTCGGCACTTACCTCAAATACCCCTGGACCGCCCGTCACGCGGACTCCCTGGGCTACAAGAAGCACAAGTTCGGTTGCTACCAGAGCGAACTGCCGTTGCTGGAACAGATCGCCCACAAGCTCGGCCTGCCTCAGCTCGAAGACCAGCGCTGGGCACGGCATCCGCTCGTTTACCTGATGGAAGCCGCCGATGACATCTGCTACGCGCTGATCGACCTGGAAGACGGCGTGGAAATGGAGCTGCTGGAATACCCGCAAGTGGAGTCGCTGCTTCTGGACCTGGTGGGCGACGATCTCCCGGACACTTACCGTCAACTTGGACCACTGGACTCGCGAAGACGCAAACTGGCGATCCTGCGGGGCAAGGCCATCGAACATCTGACCAACGCCGCAGCCAGGGCTTTCGTCGAGCAGCAGCAAGCGTTGCTGGCCGGTACGCTGCCAGGGGACCTGGTGGAACACATGCATGGCCCAGCCAAACGTTGCGTATTGAATGCCAAGGACATGGCGCGCAAGAAGATCTTCCAGGACAAGCGCAAGACCCTGCATGAGATCGGCGCCTACACCACGCTGGAAATCCTGCTCAACGGATTTTGCGGCGCCGCCCTGGAGCAACATGGCGGTCGCACGCCTTCGTTCAAGAATCGGCGAATTCTCGACCTGCTGGGTAACAACGCGCCCGATCCGAACGGTTCGTTGCATGGTGCATTCTTGCGGATGATCGATTTTATCGCCGGGATGACTGACAGCTACGCCAGCGAAATGGCTCAGGAGATGACGGGCCGTACTCGCCAATGAGAGGGCGTCGGCGGCAAGCCTGGATGCGAAGGCACAGTCATGGAGGTTTGGCAGGCCCGCCCCTCGGGGCGGGGTAAACGGCAATGAAGCGTCGTACTCGTTTCTGAAAAGTCGATGGCCTGCCATTTAATACTGAATAAACCCTTCCTCTATTTGTTTGTATAAACAACATCCTGAAAGAAATCTCCCCTTCAAAACGGGCAATAATTCCCCTTCCTAGTTCATTCACCTACTAAAAACCCAATCACATCGTAGTACCCCGCCTCTTTTTTTGTAGGAAACTTCTGAAATTGAATATGTATGCCTGTCTCCTCATACGACCCCGGCATTAACTGGGCTAAGGTGCGCGCTTTATTAAGCTCGTAGGGACTTTATTCATGAACTCCGTTTTCATTGTCGACGACCACCCGGTCATCCGCCTCGCCGTTCGCATGCTCCTGGAGCATGAGGGCTATAAAGTCGTAGGGGAAACTGACAACGGTGTGGATGCGATGCAAATGGTGCGCGAATGCATGCCGGACCTGGTCATTCTGGACATCAGCATCCCCAGGCTTGACGGGCTGGAAATTCTCTCACGGTTCAACGCCATGACCACGCCCCTTAAAACATTGGTGCTCACCGCTCAGTCCCCAACGCTTTTCGGTATCCGGTGCATGCAATCCGGTGCCTCTGGATACGTTTGTAAACAGGAAGACCTCAGCGAGCTGGTCAGCGCAATCAAGGCCGTTTTGTCCGGTTATAACTATTTCCCCAGCCAGGCACTGAACCCGGTCCGCCAGGATGATCCTCGCAGCATAGAGCTGGATCTGTTCAAAAGTGTCAATGACCGAGAGTTGATGGTGCTGCAACTTTTTGCTCAGGGCCGTACCAATAAGGAAATAGCCAAAGGTATGTTTCTCAGCAATAAGACTGTCAGCACTTACAAAAAAAGATTGATGCAAAAACTCAAGGTCAAGTCCCTGGTAGAACTGATTGAAATGGCGAAGCGCAACGCGCTGGTGTGAGAAAAGACCGGATGCTCAAATGCATAAGTAGATGCCTCCTGCTATTAAGCGCGGGGTTATATGCGCACGTCCTCATGGCGACGCCGGGCACGCCCGAGCACTACACGCTTTTGGGTCGTTCGACGGCGGCTCATGTCGAGGTCCTGCTGGATGACGCTCACCGTAGCCTGTTACAGGACCGGCAGGAATTGGTACTGGGAACGTCTGCCCCTGATTATCCGCCCTTCGATCTGTCCACCAGCGGGCAAGACTACGAGGGCATGACTGCCGACTACGCCGGCGTCATCGCCAGGGCGATCGGTCTGCCAATGCGGGTTTTGCGTTTCGCTTCCCGGGACGAGGCCATTGCGGCCCTCAAGAATGGAAAAATCGACCTGCTCGGCACCGCCAATGGTTTCGAAGCGCGCACCCCCGGCATTGTGCTATCGACCCCTTATGCAGTGGACCAGCCCGTTCTCGTCACCCGGACGAATGAAAGCCGTTCCCTGACCGAAGATCTCCAGGGATTGCGGCTGAGCATGGTTTATCACTACCTGCCGCTGCGGGAAATCGAAAAGCTTTACCCCAAGGCAATCATCAGCACCTACCCCTCCTACCAGAACGCCATAAACGCCGTCGCTTTCGGCCAGGCGGATGTCTTTCTCGGCGATACCATTTCCACCCACTACATGATCAGCAAGGGTTACCTGAGCAACATCCGCATGGCCAGCTTCGGCAAGCATGAGTCCTATGGATTCGGTTTCGCGGTTCGAAGTCACGATACCCGGCTGCTGGAGGCCATCAATGCCACGCTGAACCAGATTTCCATCACCGAGCAAGCGGCCATTTCCAAACGCTGGAGCGCTGGCAGCGACTTGTATCTCACGGAACACAAGATACAACTGACCGCCCGGGAGCAACGCTGGCTGGCACGGCACCCGGTGGTGCGAGTCGTGGTCAACGAAACCGCGGCGCCCTTCACTTTTTTCGACTCCGATGGTGACTTTCGCGGCATCAGTGCCGACCTGCTGGAGCTGATCCGGTTGCGCACCGGCATCCGCCTGGAGATCCAACGCACTCAGAATGACAGCGAAATGATTGCCGCGGTCCTGAACGGTCAGGCCGACATGATTGCAGCGCTTTTGCCGAGCAGCGCGCGGCAGCAACAGTTGAAGTTCAGCCGCCCCTACGTCGACAGCTCATTCGTCCTGCTGACCCGCAAGCAAGCCGACACCCCGGCAACCCTCGACCAGTTCGGCGACCGAAGCCTGGCCATCACTCAAGGCAATCCGGTCATTGAATGGCTACGCAGCCAGTATCCGGACATCAAGATCATCGAAACCGACGACCCTCTCCATGCCGTTGAAATGCTCGCCAAGGGCCAGATCGACGGCAGCGTGAACTCTCTGGTCATGGCCAATTACTTCATCTCGTCGCACTCGTTGCGAGACACCTTGCAAATCAGCAGCACCGTAGGAACCCGCCAGGCCATGTTCTCGTTGGCCACTGCCAAAGACGCCGTGGAGCTGAACTCCATTCTCGACAAAGCCCTCACCAGCATCGACCCGGACGAACTGGGCGTGATCAATAATCGTTGGCGAGGTTACGTGTCGGCATCGGAACACGTGTGGCGCACCTATAACCGCCTGTTTTTCCAGATCGTCGCCGGCGTCGGCCTCTTGTTGCTGCTGTCGCTGGCATGGAATGCCTACATGCAGCGCCAGATCAGGCAACGTCAACGGGCGGAGCTGGCCCTCAATGACCAGCTTGAGTTCATGCACTCGCTGCTCAACGGCACCCCCCACCCGATCTACGTCAGAGATCGCAACGGTTTCCTGCAAAGTTGCAATGACAGTTACTTGCAGACGTTCAACGTGAAACGCGAAGAGGTCATCGGCAAGAACGTCATGCCTGGGTCCATGAGCAATGCTTTCGAAGCGCAGGAGTACCAGGCGGACTATCAGCGGGTCATGGCCGAAGGCACTCCGCTGGTCCTGGATCGCCCGTTACATATCGGGGCTGACAAGCTGACCATCTACCATTGGATTCTCCCCTATCGCAACTCAAACGCCGAAGTACAGGGCATCATTGGCGGCTGGATCGACATCAGCGAACGACGCCAATTGTTCGACGAACTGCGCGCCGCCAAGGAGCGGGCCGACAATGCGAACCGCGCCAAAAGCACGTTCCTGGCGACCATGAGCCATGAGATCCGCACCCCCATGAACGCGGTGATCGGCATGCTGGAGCTGGCTTTGAAACATGCCGACAAGGGCCATCTGGACCGTTCGACCATAGAAGTGGCGTACGAATCGGCTTCCGGCATGCTCGAGCTGATCGGCGACATCCTGGACATTGCACGGATCGAGTCAGGTCACCTGAGCCTGGCGCCCGAGCGGGTCAATCTCAGGGCCTTGCTGCAATCGGTCATACGGGTTTTCGAAGGCGTTGCTCGACAGAAGAACCTGGCATTGTCGCTGCTGTTCGACCCGGCCGAAGGCAACCCGGACGTCCTGATAGATCCCTTGCGATTCAAACAGGTGCTCTCGAACCTGATCAGCAATGCCCTCAAATTTACCGAACAGGGTCAAGTTCAAATCAAGGTCCAACTGTCTCCGGCCGCCCCGGATGACACCCTGCACATGCAACTGGAGGTCAGCGACAGCGGCATCGGCATCAGTGCGGCAGACCTGCAACGTCTGTTCGAGCCGTTTTCCCAGGTCGACAACACCGGCCGGATGGCGCGAACGGGCGCAGGACTTGGCCTGGTGATCAGTCGCAACCTGTGTCAGATGATGGGCGGCAGTCTGCACATGAGCAGTGAGCCGGGCATCGGCACCCGGGTCCAGATTTCACTGCAACTGACTACCCTGCCGACCACCACGGTTTGCGTGCCCCCGGAACCTGTCGTTGAAACGGCCACGGCCGCCTTGAGCGTTCTGGTCGTGGATGACCATCCGGCCAATCGCTTGTTGATGTCGCAACAACTGGAGTACCTGGGTCATCACCATCAGGTCGCCCATGATGGCGCACAAGGACTCAAAGCCTGGCATGAAGGGGATTTCGACCTGGTCATCGCCGATTGCAACATGCCCATCATGAGTGGCTACGAACTGGCCAGTTCGATTCGTCGCCATGAGTGCGAACGCGAACTGCCGCGCTGCACCATCCTGGGGTTTACCGCCAACGCACAACCGGAGGAAAAACAACGCTGCCGGGACGCCGGAATGGACGACTGCCTGTTCAAACCGATCAGCCTGAGCGCCCTGAGCCAATGGATGAAAACAGTCAGATCCACCAGCCGGCCCAAGGCTTTCAATGTGCAAAGCCTGCAGACCTTGACCGGTGGCAACCCCTTGTCCATCCGGCGCCTGTTGGAAGAACTGCTCAGCAGCAATCGCTCGGACCGCCGGGAGTTGCTCGATATTGCCCGCAGTGGGGACCGACAGGCACTGACCGAGGCCGCGCACAAAATAAAAGGCGTCGCCCGAATCGTGCAGGCGACCTCGTTGATACAAAGATGTGAGGCGCTGGAACACGCCTGCCACCAGGCACAGGGTGCGCAACCCATTGGCGAATGTACCGAGGCGCTCGACCAGGCCATGACCGAACTGGAGCGCGCCCTGGAAACAGAGATCGCCAAGGCAAAATAATCCAGCGTTTACTATGCTGATCGCTCAGCAGTGCGCACCAGGGGCGTTCTCGATTGGTTTCCCCCGGCGCGGCAGGGAATGAGTTGGGAACGCCCATCAACACTTGGAGTGACTGCAATGCCCAGCGCACCGCGTCCGCAACAACGCCGGTTCCCCTTGCACGTACACATCAGCGTGATGTTTACGTTGCTCCTGCTGCTGACCGGTGTGGTGCTAGGCATTTTCAACTATCACCAAACCACACAAATCATCCTGTCCAGCAGTGAAAAACTGTTCAACCGCATCGAGCAGGACGTACGCCTGGATTTGTATGACACCTATGAACCCATCCGCCACCTGTTGGGCCTGCTAGCCGATTACCCGGCGACACGTGAACCCAGGATCGCTCAGCGCCTGGCCCTGCTCGCCCCCTTCAGCCAGGCGCTGCGGGACAACCCGAACCTGGCGTCGCTGTACCTGGGCGACAGCAATGGCGACTTCCTGATGGTCCGTCCCTTGCGTACCGAAGCCCTGAAGACCGCGCTGAAAGCACCGGCCAACGCGGCCTACCAGGTCTGGACCGTGGATAGGACAGCTACCCCCGGCCAGGTTCGTGCCCAGTCGCTGTTCTACGACCAGAGCCTGACGCTCGTCAGCCGTCAGGACATTGCCGACGAATCCTACGATCCACGCAACCGAGGCTGGTTTCGCAGCGCGCTGGGAAGCGCCGAGCAAATCACCACCGAACCCTACGTATTCTTCTCCACCCAAAACCTGGGCACCACCCTCGCCCGGCGCAGTGGCGAACAGGCGGTCATCGCTGCCGACCTGACCCTGGCGTCCCTGTCCCAGACCCTGGCCAAGCACAGGGTGACCGCCGGCACCGAAATTGTGCTGCTCGACCCCCAGGGCAATACAGTCGCCTACCCCGACAGTCATCGGCTGATCACCGACACCCAGTCGGCACGCCTGATCAAGGCACGCGACCTCAGCCCGGCCATCGCCGCCGCACTCGACGACAACACCGACACCCCACGCCTGGAGGCTGGTGGACGCCAATGGATCGTTTCGCGCAGCCACATGCAGGAAGGCGGGCCGCAGGGCCTGGAACTGGCGTTGCTGGTCCCTGAGGATGAGTTGCTGGCCGATGCCTATCGCATGCGCTGGCAAGGCGCGCTGATTACCCTCGCCACTCTGCTCCTGTGCCTGCCCCTGGGCTGGTTGACCTCCAGGATTCTGGTCAAGCCCCTGCGCGCACTGGTGCAGGAGGCGGACGCCATCCGCAGCTTCGATTTCAACTACCCGGTGTCCCGTCGCTCCCCCGTGCTGGAGGTCGATCAGTTGGGCGTCTCGATGGCGCGAATGAAAGAGACCCTGGCAAGCTTCTTCGAAATCACCGCCAGTCTGCGCGCCGAAACCCGCTTTGCCCCGTTGCTGGAGCGGGTGCTGTTCGAAACAGTGAAAATCGGCCAGGCCCAGGCCGGCCTGATTTACCTGCGCGAGAACGATGACGATCAGGTCAGGCCCTATGGGTTGGTCATCGATGGAAGGCCTCGGGACCTTGCTGCCTTCGGCTTGCAAGGTCATGCGCTCAAGGCACAGGACAGCCCGCCATGGCTGCAGCAACTGGACGCCTCGGACAACCTCGTCACCTCGTTGGGCTTCGAGCAGGTCGGCGACCTCAAGAGTGTCCTGCTGGCACTGGATGCGCCACGGGTTCACCTGATCGGCATCCGCCTGCGCAATCGTCACCAGGAAACCGTCGGGGTTCTGGTGTTGCTGATAACCGACAGCGGCACCGAAGCCGACCTGGAAAAACTGCAGCCAGACCGCATCGCCTTCCTGCAGGCCGTGTCCGGCGCCGCCACCGTGAGCATTGAAGGCCAGCGCCTGCAAGCCCGGCAAAAACAACTGCTCGATTCGTTCATTCAACTGCTGGCTGGGGCGATCGATGCCAAGAGTCCTTACACCGGCGGTCATTGCCAGCGGGTGCCAGCCCTGACGCTGATGCTCGCCCAGGCCGCCGCTGCCAGCCAGGCGTCGGCATTCCAGGCCTACCGTCCCACGGAAGATGAGTGGGAAGCGCTGCACATCGCCGCCTGGCTGCACGATTGCGGCAAGGTCACCACCCCCGAATACGTGGTCGACAAAGCCACCAAACTGGAAACCCTGAACGACCGGATCCACGAGATCCGCACGCGCTTCGAGGTGCTCAAGCGCGACGCCTGGGTCGATTATTGGCAGGCCCTGGCAACGGGTGGCGAGCCGTCATCCCTGGCCCAGCGACGCGACGCCACACTGGCCAGCCTCGATGACGACTTTGCTTTCGTCGCCCGCTGCAACCTCGGCTCCGAGGCCATGGCCGACGCCGACCTGCAACGTTTGCAAGATATCGCCCAACGCCCCTGGACCCGGACCCTGGATGACCGCCTGGGGGTTTCCTGGGAAGAGAACCGGCGCCAGGCACGCACGCCCAAGCCTGCGCTTCCAGTCACTGAACGGTTGTTGGCGGACAAGCCCGAGCACCTGCTGGAGCGGCACGAAGCCGAGCTGATCCCGACAGACAACCCGTGGGGGTTCCAGCTCGACGTGCCGCCCTGGAAGTACAACCGCGGCGAGCTTTACAACCTCAGCATCAAACGAGGCACGCTGACGCGTGAAGAGCGTTACGTCATCAACCATCACATGGTGCAAACAATCCTGATGCTCAGCCAGTTACCCTTTCCCAGCCATTTGGGCAACGTGGCGGAGATCGCTGGCGGGCATCACGAGAAGATGGACGGCACGGGATATCCCAAGCGGCTCAAACGCGAGGAGATGAGCCTGCCGGCACGCATGATGGCGATTGCGGACATTTTCGAAGCACTGACGGCTGCCGATCGTCCTTACAAGAAGGCCAAGAAACTGAGTGAAGCCCTGGGCATCATGGCCACCATGTGCCGTGACGCCCACATCGATCCAGAGCTGTTCGGGCTGTTCATCGATGAAAAGATCTACCTGAGCTACGCCAACCAGTTTCTCGATCCGCGCCAGATCGATGAGGTCGACCCGGACAGCCTGTTGGACAAGGCCGGACTGAAGGCATGAAAGCCGCCGTTGTAGGCGCTGCCGAGCCGAACGCGGTCCGAGCTTTGGCCAACTGCTACGGCAAGCGGGTCAGCAGTCTGTCAGGCGCAGGAAGATATCGGCCAGTTGCTCGATACCGGCCCGGTCATGCTCGGTAAAACGCGCCAGCTTCGGACTGTCCAGGTCGAGCACGCCGATCAGGCGCCCGCCCTTGACCAGCGGCACCACCAGTTCGCTGTTCGACGCGCTGTCGCAGGCGATATGCCCGGCAAAGGCATGGACGTCTTCAACACGCTGAGTCTGGCGGGTCGCCGCCGCTGTCCCGCACACACCACGGCCAAAGGGAATTCGCACGCAGGCGATCTGCCCCTGGAATGGGCCCAGCACCAGTTCTTCGTTGCGATTGAGGTAAAAGCCGGCCCAGTTCAAGTCCTCCAGCTGACTGAACAGAAAGGCCGAAAACTGCGCGGCATTGGCGATGAAATCACGCTCATCGGCCAGCAAGGATTCAAGCTGTGCCGCTAACAAGCCATAGCCGTCGAGACCTTCGCCGGTGCCTTTCAAATCGATCATGCCTTATTCTCCAGAAGTTTGAGGCCCACCCAATATCGGGCAAACTGATAAGCGCACCGTCCGTTGCGGTTGCCGCGCCCGGTGGCCCAACGCACTGCCTGCACATCCAGCGCTTCATCACGCTGCCAGGCCAGCCCGGCCTTGGCCGCCAGCTCGCCGATCCAGTGCTCCACCACGTTGAGGAAATGCTCCTGGGTAAACGGATAAAACGACAGCCACAACCCGAAACGGTCAGACAGGGCGATCTTGTCCTCCACGGCCTCGCTGGGGTGAAGCTCGCCATCGACCCGCTTCCAGTTCTCGTTGTCGCTTTCCTTTTCCGGCACCAGGTGACGGCGGTTGGAGGTGGCGTACAACAGCACGTTGTCCGGCGCCTGTTCCAGAGACCCGTCCAACACGCTTTTAAGAACGCGGTAATCGCCCTCCCCGGATTCGAACGACAGGTCATCGCAGAACAGCACAAAGCGCTGCGGCAGCTTTGCGATTTGTTCGACCACCCGGGGCAGATCGGCCAGGTGATCGCGCTCGATCTCGATCAACCGCAAGCCATGCTGGGCATGTTCGGCCAGCAACGCGCGCACCAGAGACGACTTGCCAGTGCCACGCGAGCCCCACAGCAACGCATGGTTGGCCGGCATGCCATCGATGAACTGGCGGGTGTTGCGACCCAGCTGTTCAACCTGACGATCCACGCCAATCAGGTCCGACAGGCGCATGTCGAGGCTGACCTCAAGCGGCAGCAGGTAACCACTGCGCCCGTCGCGCTGCCAACGGGCCGCCAGCGTTCGGGTCCAATCGATAGCCGGCCGTGGAGCAGGCAACAAGGGCTCTATGCGAGCCAGCACTGCATCGGCACGCTCAAGAAAAGCATTCAATCGAGAGTCCATGTCTTCTCCTCGGACAGGTTCACAGTGATGATGGCGCTACAGCGACGAAACGCCGTACCCAATGGCGGGTCTATCCCACACAACATAAACCGGCTGCATCGGTATTCAGAGATGATCAGCTATGCTTGAGCGGCGAAGGGAAACGTAAGTGGTTCATCATTCCATGGACATCAGATTCACCCAACGGCTGTCCTACAAGCAGGCCCGGCTGACCGTTCTGGTGGGTTTCGTGCTGGGTACTTTGCTCAGCCTGATGCAGATCGGCATCGATTATGCCAGCGAAGACGCGTCGATCAACCGTGAAATCCTGTCGCTGTTGGAAATCAGCCACAACCCGGCATCGCGTATCGCCTATAACATCGATGCCGAACTCGCCCAGGAGCTGTCCTTGGGCCTGTTGCGCTCACCGGCCATCATCGGTGCCCAACTGATCGATAACAACAACACCGTGCTGGCCAGCGTCAAACGCCCCGAACTGCAGAGCAGTTACCGGTTCATCAGCGACTTTCTCTTCGGGGCCCAGCGCCAGTTCGAAGACCGCCTCTATCTGGACCACCTGCCGGCCGAGTCCCTGGGCGTGCTGCGGCTGGAGGTCGACACCTATGCTTTCGGCAGCCGGTTCCTGCGCCGGGCCGAAGTGACGCTGCTCAATGGTTTCGCCCGCAGCCTGATCCTGACCGGTCTGCTGCTGGCGTTGTTTTATGTGATGCTGACCAAGCCGCTGGTTCGGGTGATCCGCGAACTGAGCAGCCGCGATCCCAGTAGCGGCGAGCAGAGTCGTCTGGAATGCCCCTCCGGCCACCAGCAGGACGAGATCGGTGTACTGGTCTCGGTGGCCAACCAGCAGTTCGAAAATATCGCCACCGAGATTCAGCAACGGCGCACGGCCGAAAATCGCCTCACCGATTACCTGGAGCAGTTGGAAAACATTGTCTCGGCCCGTACCGCCGAACTCAAAGCCATCAATGCCCGCCTCAGCCAGTCCAACGAGGAGTTGGAAGTGGCCCGGCGCACCGCCCTGGATATGGCCGAAGCCCGCTCCGTCTTTCTGGCCAACATGAGCCATGAGATCCGCACGCCGCTCAACGGTCTGTTGGGAATGATCGCGCTGTCACTGGATGGCCCCCTGACGGCCGAACAACAGCAACAGCTATCGATCGCCCATGACTCGGGCAAGGTTCTGGTTGAACTGCTCAACGACATTCTTGATCTGTCGAAATTCGACGCCGGTCAACTGGAACTCGAACGCATCCCGTTCGACCTTGGCTCGCTGGTCGAAGACACCGCCAACCTGCTTTCCCAGAACGCCGCTCCCAGCGTCGAGCTGGCCTGCCTGATCGACCCGGCGCTTCCAGCCCAGGTCCTGGGTGACCCGACCCGGGTGCGCCAGATCGTCAGCAACCTGCTGTCCAATGCGCTGAAATTCACTCGCTTCGGCCGAGTCGACGTACGTTTGAGTCCACATGAAGACGGCGTGCGAATCGAGATCTGTGACACCGGCATCGGCATCCCCCAGGAAGCCCAAGCACGAATTCTCCAGCCGTTCACCCAGGCCGGTGTTGGCATTACCCGCCAATTCGGTGGCACCGGGCTGGGCCTGGCGCTGACCTACAACCTCTGTGAAGCCATGCAAGGCCAGTTGACGATCACCTCCGAGGCCGGTTTCGGCAGCCAGTTCTGTGCTGACCTGCCCCTGCCCTGCCATACCCCGGCGACGCCCGTCGAGCCCTTGCGCGGCAATATTGTGGCCATCACCGACCGCAGCAGCGGCCTGGCCGAATTGCTCAACATGCTATTGCCCGGCTGGGGGCTGGACTATGAAAGACGTTCGGTGGATGACGGATTGCTGGGCCTCAAGCCTGATGTCCTGATTACCGACTGCCCGGAATGCCTGTTCACTATGCGTCCCACTTTCGACGCGCCCATCCTGCTGGTCACCGCATATGGCAGTTTTCTGCCCAGCGAAGAAGCCGCCGCCCTCGCCCCCTTGTTACAGCAGGCCCGGCCCCTGGCGCGCCATGCCCTCTATCAGATCCTGCGTCGCGCCTTGCAAAGCGACGCCACCACCATCAATGACGCTCAGATCGAAACCCTGGCGCCGTCCAAACGCGGGCGGGTGTTGCTGGTGGAAGACAATCCGGTCAACCAACTGGTGGCCAAGGGCATGCTGGTGAAGCTCGGTTGCGAAGTCATCGTCGCGGCCCATGGCGCCGAAGCCCTGGACCTGCTCGAACAGAGGGATTTCAATTTGGTCCTGATGGATTGCAACATGCCGGTCATGGACGGTTACGAAGCCAGTCGCCAGATCCGTCGCAGCGGGCGCTGGCCGGATCTGCCGATTGTCGCACTGACAGCCAACGCCATGCCTGAGGAACGTGAGCGATGCCGGGCCGCCGGCATGAACGATTACCTGTCCAAGCCGTTTCGGCGCGAAGAGCTGGCGGCGTTGCTGGACCAGTGGGTGCCGCTTACGTCAGCGCTTTGATCTGCCCCAACAGATGATCGAGACCGTCTCGCAACTCTCCCAGGCGGTCCAGGTCAAGCCCGCTGTCGCATAACAGGCGGGCCTTGAGCGGACCGACCTGCTCACGCAATTCCCAGCCGGTTTGCGTAAGGCTCAGATGCACCTCCCGCTCATCGCGGGCCGAACGCTGGCGCTGAACCAGGCTCAGTTGTTCCAGGCGCTTGAGCAACGGCGTCAGCGTGCCCGAATCCAGCAGTAGCCGTTCGCCCAGAGCCTTGACCGTGGGTTGTTCCGGCGCATTTACCTGCCACTCCCACAGCACCAGCATCGCCAGGTATTGCGGATAAGTCAGGCCCAGCTGATCGAGCATGGGCTTGTAGCCGCGAATGACCGCCCGCGACGCGGCGTACAGTTTGAAGCACAACTGGCTGTCGAGTTTCAGCGCATCGACTGACAGATCATTCATTTGAGTAAGGCTTCGATCTCACCGGTCAGGTCCTGGGGTTTGGTGGTCGGCGCAAACCGCTTGACCACCTGACCGTCCTTGCCGATCAAGAACTTGGTGAAATTCCACTTGATGCCCTTGGACCCCAGTACGCCGGGCGCCCGCTGCTTGAGCTGGACAAACAGCGGATGGGCATTGGCGCCGTTGACCTCGATTTTCTTGAACAGCGGAAAACTCACACCGAAGTTCAACTCACAGAACTCGGAAATCGCCCCCTCGTTGCCCGGCTCCTGCTTGCCAAATTGATTGCAGGGAAAGCCCAGCACCACCAGGCCCTGGTCCTTGTAGGTCTGCCACAACGCCTCAAGCCCCTTGTACTGCGGGGTGAAGCCGCACTGGCTGGCAGTATTGACCACCAGCACAGCCTTGCCGGCGAAATCGGCGAGGGTCTTTTGCTCACCCTTGATCGTGGTGCACGGGATGCTCAGCAGGTTGTCGCTCATGGCAAGGCTCCAGATGGGAAGAAGAGGACACTGAAGATAGCGAGCAATTAAATTGCATGCAATTTAATTATCCAAAAATACCCGCATCACAGATTGTGGGAGCCAGGCTTGCCCGCGATGAAGGCGACACGGTCTTTCAGAGATCGAGGTGCCTTCATCGCGAGCAAGCTTTGCTCCCACAGAGTTACCCTCGGGGCACCAGATCCAGGCACACCGAATTGATGCAATAACGCAAGCCCGTGGGTGGCGGGCCGTCAGGGAAGACGTGGCCCAGGTGCGCGTCACATTTGGCGCAGACCACTTCGGTGCGGATCATGCCGTGGCTGACATCGCGCACTTCCACCACTGCGCTGCCTTCGATCGGCGCGTAGAAACTGGGCCAGCCGCAGCCGGAATCGAATTTGGTCTGCGAATCGAACAATGGCTCGTTGCAGCAGATGCAGTGGTACACACCATCAGTCTTGGTGTCGTTGTATTTACCGGAGAATGGCCGTTCGGTGCCCTTCAACCGACAGACGTTGTACTGCTCCGGGTCAAGCATGGCGCGCCATTCTTCAAGGGTTTTCTGCAACTTTTCCATCGTCCTACCTCGGCAATTGAAAAAGCCCGATCCGACGCTTTTCCGCAGATCGGGCGGCACGTATGATTGCGCCTCGTCAGGCGCCAGTCTGGCAGTCACGTCATGCGCATTCAAACGGATTGTCACGCATGTACCGCGTCAAGCCTGGGCACAGACGCAGGATCCCCAGTACGGTAGTTCACTCGCCGCCTGGATCGTTCATTTTCGGGAACACATCGCCATGCAGGTCAGCAAATCGAACAAGCTCGCCAACGTCTGCTACGACATTCGCGGCCCGGTGCTCAAGCACGCCAAACGCCTGGAAGAGGAAGGCCATCGCATCCTCAAGCTGAATATCGGCAACCCGGCACCCTTTGGTTTCGAAGCGCCCGATGAAATCCTCCAGGACGTTATCCGCAACCTGCCGACCGCCCAGGGCTACAGCGACTCCAAGGGCCTGTTCAGCGCCCGCAAGGCCGTGATGCAGTACTACCAGCAGAAACAGGTCGAAGGTGTCGGCATCGAAGACATCTACCTGGGCAACGGCGTGTCCGAACTGATCGTGATGTCGATGCAGGCCTTGCTCAACAACGGCGATGAGGTGCTGGTGCCGGCCCCGGACTACCCATTGTGGACCGCCGCCGTGAGCCTGTCGGGCGGCAACCCGGTGCATTACCTGTGCGATGAACAGGCCAACTGGTTTCCCGACCTGGCGGACATCAAGGCCAAGATCACCCCGAACACCAAGGCACTGGTGATCATCAACCCGAACAACCCCACTGGCGCGGTGTACTCCAGGGAGGTCCTGCTGGGCATGCTGGAACTGGCTCGCCAGCATAACCTGGTGGTGTTTTCCGACGAGATCTACGACAAGATCCTGTACGACGATGCCGTGCACGTCTGTACCGCTTCCCTGGCGCCGGACCTGTTGTGCCTGACCTTCAACGGCCTGTCCAAATCCTATCGGGTGGCGGGTTTCCGCTCCGGCTGGATCGTTATTTCCGGTCCCAAGCATCACGCCCAGAGCTACATCGAAGGCATCGACATGCTGGCCAATATGCGCCTGTGTGCCAACGTACCGAGCCAACACGCGATCCAGACGGCGCTGGGTGGCTACCAGAGCATCAACGACCTGGTCCTGCCCCAGGGCCGGTTGCTGGAGCAACGCAACCGTACCTGGGAATTGCTCAACGACATTCCTGGTGTCAGTTGCGTCAAGCCAATGGGTGCGTTGTACGCCTTTCCGCGGATCGACCCGAAGGTCTGCCCGATCCACAACGATGAAAAATTCGTCCTCGACCTCCTGCTGTCCGAAAAGCTGCTGGTGGTCCAGGGCACGGCGTTCAACTGGCCATGGCCGGATCACTTCCGCGTCGTGACCCTGCCCCGGGTCGACGACCTGGACCAGGCCATTGGCCGGATCGGCAACTTCCTCAAGTCCTACCGCCAGTAATCCAGGTGGCGTGCGAGGGGACGACTCGCACGCTGTTTGATTCAGCAACACATCCGTTTCGCCCGTTGCGGCAGGCCTTCTACACTGAAGGCGCGGCAGACGGTGCGCGGCGCGACTCAACGTTCACGGGGTACGGGCGCTCCTTTTCTTTTCCGCGGTCACTTTCAGAAAAGTCTTTCAAACATTTGCGACGCGTGTAGGACACAGTTTGAAATAGTCGGCGTGTTGAATAGCCTGCGGCGGCACCTTATATACCCCGCATAACGCTACATCTTTAGCATGAGGAGATTTCCACAACCATGATGCGCATCCTGCTGTTTTTGGCCACTAACCTGGCGGTCGTGCTGATTGCCAGCATCACCCTGAGCCTTTTTGGCTTCAACGGGTTCATGGCGGCCAACGGGGTTGACCTCAACCTCAGTCAGCTGCTGATCTTCTGTGCGGTGTTCGGTTTCGCCGGTTCCCTGTTCTCGCTGTTCATCTCCAAGTGGATGGCGAAGATGAGCACCAGCACCCAGATCATCACTCAGCCGCGCACTCGCCACGAACAATGGCTGCTGCAAACCGTCGAGCAGCTGTCACGCGAAGCCGGCATCAAGATGCCGGAGGTGGGCATCTTCCCAGCCTACGAGGCCAACGCCTTCGCCACCGGCTGGAACAAGAACGACGCGCTGGTCGCCGTCAGCCAGGGCTTGCTCGAGCGGTTTTCGCCGGATGAAGTCAAGGCTGTGCTGGCCCATGAGATCGGTCACGTCGCCAACGGCGACATGGTGACGCTGGCGCTGATCCAGGGTGTCGTGAACACCTTCGTCATGTTCTTTGCCCGCATCATCGGCAACTTCGTCGACAAGGTGATCTTCAAGAATGAAGAGGGCCAGGGCATCGCCTACTACGTGGCGACCATTTTCGCCGAGCTGGTATTGGGCATCCTCGCCAGCGCCATCGTCATGTGGTTCTCGCGCAAACGTGAGTTCCGCGCAGATGATGCCGGCGCACGCCTGGCTGGCACCAGCGCCATGATCGGCGCCCTGCAACGCTTGCGTGCCGAGCAAGGTTTGCCGGTACACATGCCCGACACCCTCAATGCCTTTGGCATCAACGGTGGCATCAAGCAAGGCCTGGCTCGCATGTTCATGAGTCACCCGCCACTGGAAGAGCGTATCGACGCACTGCGTCGTCGCGGCTGACAGGTTCAAGCTTCAAGAAAAAGCCCGCAGCGACGCGGGCTTTTTTCTGTCTGATTTATGAGTTGCCTGGTCTGGCCCCATCGCGAGCAGGCTCGCTCCCACAGGGGGGCTTCGGCGAGCGCCAATTCTCAGTTCGCAACGGATCAACTGTGGGAGCGAGCCTGCTCGCGATAAGGCCAGCGGGCACGCCACGTCAACGACTGGAAACCCGATACACCCGCTCATCCAGCCTTTTGACCCCAGCCTGCAAGAACTTCCAGCTTTCCCCCAGCACATCCTGCTCCTGCAATACCTCCAGTTGCCAGACCTCGCCCAGCAACCTCTGCACTTCGTCATCCCCTACGGAAAACGGCGGGCCAGGCATTTCATCCTGTGAGTAATCCAGAGTAATGAGCAATCCGACACACTGCGGCAGAATCTTCTGCAGATGAGCCGCATACCGCTCCCGCATCGGCCCTGGCAGGGCGATCAATGCAGCGCGATCGTACAGCGCCGTGCAATCGCTCACATCCTCCGGGCTCAGGGCAAAGAAATCACCGCAGCGGATTTCAATGTCAGCGGCACGGAACACCTTGAATGCGCCCTCTTCACTCACGCTCGGCTCAAGCTGATGCTCAAGGAAGAAATCCGCGGCGGCCTTTTCCGACAGCTCCACCCCCAGTACCGAATACCCCTGTTGGGCAAGCCACAAGAGGTCGAGCGTCTTCCCGCATAGGGGCACCAGCACCCGACTGCCCTGCTCAACCCCCAGTTGCGACCAGAAACGTTGCAGATAGGGATTCACCTCTGGCAGATGAAAACCGATCTGATTCGTTGACCAGCGCTTGTGCCAAAACTCAGGCTCCATCACTCACTCCAGAAAAACCGATTAAAACGGGCTAAAACTTATATTAGATTTAGATCATAGACCTGACAGAAGATGGCGACATCTTAACGCTCAGGAGTCCGTTCATGCTGCCCAGCCTGTTTATCTCCCATGGCTCACCGATGCTGGCCCTGGAACCCGGCGACAGCGGCCCGGCACTGGCTCGCCTCGCCGCGCAATTGCCCACACCCAAAGCCATCGTCATCGTGTCCGCGCACTGGGAAAGCAGTGAACTGCTGGTCAGCGCCAATCCGCATCCACGGACTTGGCACGACTTCGGCGGCTTCCCGCCGGCTCTGTACGAGGTGCAATATCCGGCGCCGGGCGATCCACAACTGGCAGTGCAAGTGGCGGACCTGCTCAACGCCGCACACCTGCCGGCACGCCTGGACACGGAGCGCCCCTCCGATCATGGCGTGTGGGTGCCGTTGTCCTTGATGTACCCCAAGGCCGAGATTGCCGTCGTGCAGATCTCCCTGCCCAGCCGACAAGGGCCGGCCCTGCAAACCCAGGTCGGCCGGGCCTTGGCGAGCCTGCGCCAGCAAGGCGTGTTGCTGATCGGCTCAGGCAGCATCACCCATAACCTGCGCGACCTGGACTGGAACGCCGGCCCCGAAAGCATTGAGCCCTGGGCCAAGGCTTTTCGTGACTGGATGGTGGAGAAATTGGCGGAGGACGACGAAGCCGCGCTGCATGATTACCGTCGCCAGGCCCCCCACGCCGGGCGCAGCCATCCCAGTGACGAGCACTTGTTGCCGTTGTATTTTGCCCGGGGTGCGGGAGGTGAATTCAGCGTTGCCCATCAGGGGTTCACCCTGGGCGCTTTGGGGATGGACATCTATCGGTTTGACTGATGAACCGAGTCGCGTTCAATCGCGAGCAGGCTCGCTCCCACATTTGACTGCATTTACCTGTGCCACTGTGGGAGCGAGCCTGCTCGCGATGGGCTCCCCCTGAAAAGACACCCAGCTTCAGGCAAAAAAAATCCCCGAACCAGTCGGGGATTTTTTATGTTCGATCAATCAGCCCGAGAGCGGATCAATCTTCGCGATAGCGACGCAGTTTAAGCTGCTTGCCGGCGACACGAGTGTCCTTCAGTTTGGTCAGCAACTTCTCCAGACCATCTTCCGGCAGCTCTACCAGGCTGAAGCTGTCACGTACCTGGATGCGACCGATGGCCTCACGAGCCAGACCGCCTTCGTTGAGGATGGCGCCCAGCAGGTTCTTGGCCGCGATGCCGTCACGGGCACCCAGCGCAGTACGGCAGCGCGCACGGCCTTCGGCCAGCGGGATCGGCGCACGACGCTCGCGATCACCACGGTCCGGACGATCACCGCTACGCTCTGGACGATCGCCACGCGGTGCGTTGTTCGGCACCAGTGGACGTTCTTTCTCGATCGCAGCGAGGGTCAGCGCCTGGCCATTGGTGGCCTTGCGCAGCAGAGCAGCGGCCAGGGCACGTGGGGTGCAACCGATGTCGGCGGTCAGGCGATCGAGCAGATCACCGTGGGTCGATTCGGCGTCAGCCACCAGTGGCGACAGGCTGTTGGTGAGCTTCTTGATGCGGGCATCGAGAACTGCCTGGGCGTCCGGCAGGCGAACCTCGGCGACCTTCTGACCGGTTACACGCTCGATCACTTGCAGCATGCGGCGCTCACGCGGGGTGACCAGCAGCAGTGCACGACCTTCGCGACCGGCACGGCCAGTACGGCCGATACGGTGAACGTAGGATTCCGGATCGTACGGCATGTCCACGTTGAACACGTGGGTGATGCGCGGAACGTCCAGGCCACGGGCGGCAACGTCAGTGGCCACAACGATGTCCAGACGGCCATCCTTGAGGGAGTCGATCACACGCTCACGCTGGTTCTGGGCAATGTCACCGTTCAGCGCAGCGGCTTTGTAGCCTTTGGCTTCCAGGGCGCTGGCCAGGTCCAGGGTCGCTTGCTTGGTACGTACGAACATGATCAGGGCGTCGAAATCCTCGACTTCCAGCAGGCTCAGTACGGCCGAGGTCTTCTGATCGGCGTGAACCAACAGGTGAGCCTGTTCGATCGCGGTGACGGTCTGGGTCTTGGTCTGGATCTTTACGTGTTGCGGATCGCGCAGGTGGCGCTCGGCAATGGCGCGGATCGACTGCGGCAGAGTGGCCGAGAACAATACAGTCTGACGGGTCGCTGGCAGGGCCTTGAAGATGACTTCCAGGTCATCCATGAAACCCAGCTTGAGCATTTCGTCGGCTTCATCGAGAACCAGGTGGTTCACGGTGGCCAGGACTTTTTCGTCACGACGCAGGTGGTCGCACAGACGGCCCGGAGTGGCGACAACAACCTGCGCGCCGTTACGGATGGCTTTGAGTTGCGGGCCCATTGGAGCGCCGCCGTAAACAGCCACAACGGTTACACCAGGCATCTGCTTGGAGTAGGTTTCAAAAGCGGTTGCTACTTGCAGCGCCAACTCACGAGTTGGCGCCAGGATCAGGGCTTGCGGTTCGCGCTTAGCAGGATCGATGCGATGCAGGATCGGCAGGGCGAACGCGGCGGTTTTACCCGTACCGGTTTGCGCCTGACCAATCATGTCGTGACCGGCCATGATGATCGGGATCGATTGCTGCTGAATAGCCGAAGGTTCTTCGTAACCGGTCGCAATGACGGCTGCAAGAATGTTCGGATTAAGATTAAAAGCGACGAAGCCGCCGGTTTCCTGGGTCATGGGTCTGCCTCTAAGTGCATCCGCAAAGACCCATGCTCCAAAGCTGCGCATGCCGTGTTGAGACTCAAGAGTCGCCCTGGCTGCTTTGTCGGCGGGGATTTGCGAAAACGAATGAATGAAAAAGAACGTCGTGGAAGCATCCGTTGTGCGGACATGCAACCGAAGCTGGCTTCGGGGAATTGCGCTACCTTGACGCGGCCCGGCTAAAGGCCGGCGCGCACTATACCGGAAATCGCCCGAAAAGGGAGATTTTTTATTGCCAAACCCGGTTATGGGACTGGCTGTCATGGGCGTCGGGACAACCGGCTTAAACGATTTACCTTCCGACAGCTTGCCTATCAAGTCGCCGGACGAATGGCCTTGATCAACGACTGCAACGAATAACCCAGCCGCGGCGCCAGCCCTTCGGCCCGGGCGACCAGTCCTTGCATGTCCAGTTCCTGGTCCAGATCCGCCGGCACGATCAGGATGACATTGCCTTCTTTAACCGGCAGCTCCCAGTAATGCCGGTGGTACAAGCCGCGCAGCAGCGCCGCGCCCAATGGCTTGCCGTCGTCGGTGGCCCATTGGTTGATCACCAGCCAGCCGCCGGGGTTGAGGCGTTTCTGGCAGTTCTCCAGAAAACCCCAGGCCAGGTGCCCGACGCCAGGGCCGACGTCGGTATAGAGGTCGACAAAGATCAAATCCGCAGGCTCGGCGGTTTCAAGCAGCTCCAGGGCATCGCCGACGCGGATGTACAGCCGCGGATCGTCGTCCAGCCCCAGGTATTGGATGGCCAGGCGCGGCACATCGGGGCGCAGTTCGATGGCTTCGACATCTTCCAGCGGCAGAAACTTGAGGCAAGCCTGGGTCAGCGTCCCGGCGCCCAGCCCAAGAAACAGCGCGCTTTCCGGCTGCTCGTGGCACAACGCGCCAATCAACATGGCGCGGGTGTAATCATATTCGAGCCAGCTCGGGTCGGCCGTGAACACGCAGCTCTGTTCGATGGCATCGCCAAATTCCAGAAAACGGTAGTCCGCCACTTCGAGAACCCGGATAACACCGAACTCGTCATGCACTTCGGCGAGCAAATGCTCGACGCGCTCCTCTGTCATTTCATCTCCTGTGGCTGCGCTGACCCTGAACATAACCGGGGCAAAAGCGCGATTGTCCGCGAAGCGACGCAAACAGGTCACGCACTAATTTGCTGATAACATGGCAGCCCGAGCGTAAACCACCTAGAGATCATGATGAGCCAACCCTGGAGCCCTGACAGCTGGCGCGCCCTGCCGATCCAGCAGCAACCCCAATACCCCGACGCGGCGCATTTGCTGCAGGTCGAGCAGACCCTGGCCAGTTATCCGCCGCTGGTGTTTGCCGGTGAAGCCCGGGAGTTGCGCCGTCAGTTCGCCGAAGTCACCCAAGGCCGGGCCTTCCTGCTGCAGGGCGGCGACTGCGCCGAGAGCTTTGCCGAGTTCTCGGCGGCGAAGATCCGCGACACCTTCAAGGTGTTGCTGCAAATGGCCATCGTCATGACCTTCGCCGCCGGTTGCCCGGTGGTCAAGGTCGGTCGTATGGCCGGACAGTTCGCCAAACCGCGCTCGGCCAACGATGAGACGATTGGCGGGGTAACCCTGCCGGCCTATCGCGGCGACATCGTCAACGGCATCGGCTTCGACGAAAAAAGCCGCGTACCGGACCCGGAGCGGCTGCTGCAGTCCTACCATCAGTCCACCGCCACCTTGAACCTGCTAAGGGCCTTCGCCCAGGGCGGATTCGCCGATCTGCATCAGGTGCACAAGTGGAACCTGGACTTCATCGCCAACTCGGCCCTGGCTGAGAAGTACAGCCACCTGGCCGACCGTATCGACGAAACCCTGGCCTTCATGCGCGCCTGCGGCATGGACAGCTCGCCGCAATTGCGCGAAACCAGCTTCTTCACCGCCCACGAAGCGCTGCTGCTCAATTACGAAGAAGCTTTCGTGCGCCGCGACAGCCTGACCAACGACTACTACGACTGCTCGGCCCACATGCTGTGGATCGGTGACCGCACCCGTCAGTTGGACGGTGCCCATGTCGAATTCCTGCGCGGGGTGAACAACCCGATCGGCGTCAAGGTCGGCCCGAGCATGAACCCCGACGACTTGATCCGTCTGATCGACGTGCTCAATCCGGACAATGATCCGGGGCGGCTTAACCTGATCGCGCGAATGGGCGCGAACAAGGTCGGCGATCACCTGCCGCAGCTATTGCGCGCCGTGCAACGAGAAGGCAAGCAGGTGCTGTGGAGTTCGGACCCGATGCACGGCAACACCATCAAGGCCAGTAGCGGTTACAAGACCCGGGACTTCGCGCAAATCCTCGGGGAAGTGAAACAGTTCTTCCAGGTTCACGAAGCCGAGGGCACCTATGCCGGGGGCATCCACATCGAAATGACCGGGCAGAACGTCACCGAGTGCATTGGCGGCGCGCGGCCGATCACCGAGGACGGGCTGTCGGACCGTTACCACACTCATTGCGATCCGCGGATGAATGCCGATCAGTCGCTGGAACTGGCGTTTTTGATTGCCGAGACGTTGAAGCAGGTGAGGCGGTGAGTCAGTAAGTCATTCGCCGTTTGTTGGATTGCTATCGCGAGCAGGCTCGCTCCCACATTGACCGCGGCGTTCACAAATCCTGTGTTCATCAAAGGTCAACTGTGGGAGCGAGCCTGCTCGCGATGAGGCCAGTTCAGTCACCCCCCACCTCAGCCAACGCCCCCGCCAGCCGAACCCCACCCGCCCGAGCGCAATTGAGCTGGACCCGCGCCAACCCCAGCCAGTCGGCCAAGCGTCGCAGGTTCACCGCCAAAGCCTGCATCCCTTCCTCGTCCAGCCCCGGCGCCTCCTCGTGCACGGCATGCACCGCCAATCGACCCAAAGCCCGCTCCGCCCGCAGATCCACCCGCGCGGCGATACGTTCGTTGTGCAGGAATGGCAGCACGTAGTAGCCGTACACCCGCTTGTGAGCCGGGGTATAAATCTCCAGTCGATAACGGAAGTCGAACAGCCGCTCGGTACGGCTGCGCTCCCAGACCAGTGAATCGAAGGGCGACAACAACGCACTGGCCGCCACCTTGCGGGGAATCTTCGCGGTGGGTCGGCACCAGGCCGGTTGCTTCCAGCCTTGCACCTGGCAGCGCACCAGTTCACCGGCCTCCTCCAGTTCGGCCAGTCGTCCACGGCTATCGGCCGGATCGAGTCGAAAATAGTCGCGCAAATCTTTCTCGGTGCCCACACCCAAGGCTTGGGCAGCATGCAGCAGCAAGGCGCGCTGAGCCTGGGGCTCGTCCGGCAGCGGTTGTTGCAGGACCGAGGACGGAAACACGCGTTCCGGCAAGTCGTAAAGCCGCTCGAAGCCCCGCCGCCCCGCCACCGTCACTTCACCCGCCGCGAACAGCCATTCCAGCGCATGCTTCTCGGCGCTCCAGTCCCACCAGGGGCCGGCCTTTTCCTGGCGCGTGGACAAGCTGCCCGCCCCCACGGCGCCTTGCTCGCGGACCGAAGCCAGTACGCGACGAATGACATCCTGACGCTCCTGACCGAACTGCGCCAACTGTCGATAAATGCCCTCACCGCGGGACGCACGCTCCATGCGCCAGCGCATCAGCGGATACATCGCCAGCGGCAGCAATGAGGCTTCATGCCCCCAATATTCGAACAGCGTACGGCGTCGGCCCTGGCTCCAGGCTGCCTGGTCGAGCAAATCAGGGGGGTAGTGACCGAGACGGGAAAACAGCGGAAGGTAGTGCGAACGCACCAATGCATTGACCGAATCAATCTGCAGGACGCCGAGGCGTTCAATCAGGCGGTTAAGGCGCGCCGGTTGCACCGAAGCTGACGTCGGCCGCCCGTCGAATCCTTGGGCGGCCAGCGCCAGACGCCGGGCCTGTTTGAGGGTAAAGGACAGAGTCGCGGGCATGAAGATCTCCTTGTCTGCTCGCAACCTACCTCACCATTAAGCGGTTTGTGTAGGGAAGGATGGCTCATTTGTGCATCGGGTCATCCCAGAATGGCCGAACCACTTCCTTTTCGACGTCGGCACGGCTGACGCCGATGTCCTTGAGCGCCTCATCGCTCATTCCGGCAAGCAGTTCACGTTCGTGGTGCAATTCGTACCAGCGGCTAAACTTGTGCAGCAGAGCGCTGATGGAAAAGCCATGGGATGAGAGTTTTTCTATCAGTAGATAACCTTTTTGACCTTTCATCGTGATGTCCTCCGTTGGGGATGGCTCAAGTCTCACGCTAACGCTAAGATCAATCCAACGAATGTTTCTTATGCAATACATCTCGGAGATTGATCAATTGTCGAGTTACCCGAGCATCGATACGGAAGTGCTGCGTACCTTTGTCGCCATCGCTGACCAGGGCGGTTTCACCCGTGCCGGTGAGTTGGTCAATCGCACCCAGTCCGCCGTCAGCATGCAGATGAAGCGACTGGAAGAGGATGTATTGCAGCGGCGGCTGTTCGAGCGTGACGGGCGCCAGGTCAAGCTGACCGCCGAAGGCCAAGTGTTGCTCGGCTACGCCCGACGGATCCTCAAGCTGCACAGCGAAGTGTTCAACACCCTGCGTGAGCCGCACATGGTCGGCACGGTGCGCATCGGCACCCCGGACGATTATGTGATGCGTTTTTTGCCGGGGATCCTGCAGCGCTTCGCCCAGTTCTATCCCTTGATCGAAATTGAAGTGCACTGCGAGTCGTCCAAGCAGTTGCTGCTGCGCCAGGATCTGGACCTGTCCATCGTCACCCGCAAACCGGGGGACGAAATCGGCCAGTTATTGCGCAAGGAGCGCTTTGTCTGGGCCGAAGCGGCATGCTTCAACGTCCACGAACAAACACCGTTGCCGCTGGCGATGTTCAACAGTGATTGCTTCTGCCGGCAATGGGCCTGCAATGCACTGGATGCCATGGGCCGCGATTATCGCGTGGCGTACAACAGCTCGAGCCTGTCGGCGCTCATGGCAGTGGTTGGCGCGGGCCTGGCGATCACCGCGCAACTGGAAAGCCTGCTGACCCCGGACATGCGCGTGCTGGGCGAGGCGGAAAACCTGCCGCAGTTGCCCGAAGCGAGCATCATGCTGATCCGCAACCTGCATAATCCGTCGCCGATCACCGAGTGCCTGGCCGAGCACATCGTCGAAGGTTTCAAACTTTAAAGGCGAGCAAGATCGCGCACAGCACCAGGAAACCGCAGAACAGCCCGCGCAGCAGCCGCTCCGGCATGGCGTGGGCGACTTTTACCCCCCAACTGATACTGAGCAAGCCACCAGCGGCCAGCGGCAGGCCGATCCACCAGTCCACTTGGTGATGCACCGCATACGTGGCGAGGGTCACACCAGTACTGGGCAAGGCCAACGAGAGAGACAACCCCTGGGCGACCACCTGACTGGTACCGAACAGGCTGGTCAGGAACGGCGTCGCGACGACCGCCCCGCCGACACCGAACAATCCGCCCATGGTCCCCGACGCCGCCCCCAACACGGCGAGCCACGGCCAGCCATAACGCATCTGCGCCGAAGCCGGGGGGCTGGCGGCAAACATGCGAATCAGGTTGTAGGCCGCCAGCACGATCAGGAAGGCCACGAAGCCGATTCGCATGCTTTGCGCGTCGATACCCACCGCCCAGATCGAGCCAAGCCAGGCAAAGCAAAAACCCATGGAGGCCAGTGGCAGTACATGACGCATTTCAATGCGATTGCGCTGGTGGTAGCGCCACAAAGCGAGCATCACGTTTGGCACGACCATCACCAGGGCCGTGCCCTGGGCGATCTGCTGATCGAGGCCGAACAACAGGCCCAGCACCGGAATGGCGATCAACCCGCCACCAATCCCGAACAATCCCCCCAAAGTGCCCAATGCGGCACCGAACGCCAGATACATCACACCTTCGATCACAGCCGATTCCCCCTTGATCAGGGCGCTTATCCTACGCAGTCGGCGCTCGCGGGGGAACGCAACTTCCGATCAGAACGTCAGAATTATCTGGCGCATTAAAGGTTCGCCCGCTAGATTCGTAGCGATCATTGATTGAAGGTTCTGCCATGAGCACCCAACGCGACACCCCCGACCCCTGCGAAGCCCTGTTGCTCGACAACCAGGTGTGCTTCGCCCTGCACTCCACGTCGCTGCTGATGACCAAAGTCTACAAGCCGCTGCTGCAAGCCCTGGGCCTGACTTATCCGCAGTACCTGGCGATGATGGTGCTGTGGGAAAAGGACGGCCTGACTGTCGGGGAAATCAGCAACCGCCTGCTCACCGATCCGGGTTCACTGACCCCGTTGCTCAAGCGCCTGGAGGCCGAGGGCTTGCTGAGCCGCACCCGCAGTCGTGAGGATGAACGCGTGGTCATCGTCGAGCTCACCGAACAGGGACGCGCCCTGCAGGAAAAGGCCCTCAACATTCCCCAGTGCATTCTCGGCGCCAGTGGCCAGACCCTGGAGCAATTGAAGAAGCTGCAGCATGACCTGCAAGAGCTGCGCGGGAATTTGCAAGACAGCCTCTGAAACGCAGCCTGTCCAGCAGCACCGTCAACTGCCCCAACGCTATCGCGAGCAGGCTCGCTCCCACATTTTGATCTTTGGTGAACGCACTTTTTGTGTTTAACACAGATCGTTGTGGGAGCGAGCCTGCTCGCGATGGCACCAGTCCGATCACCTCCTGCCCCCCTTCGCCCCTCCCTGAAAAAAAAATTTCAGCTGATGAAACCGCTCTATCTCAAGGGATCTACGCCGTTTGAGCGAGCGAAATTCAATTTCCCTTAAAAATTTATCTTGCGCGCAAAATATTAGCGCTATACATTTGCCTCACACCTACTTAGCGCACAAACATTTAGCGCTGCAACAGCAACCAAAACCGAGGCTCTCACCATGCAAACGCTCTACACCGCAATCGCAACTTCCACCGGTGGCCGTGATGGTCGTGCAATCTCCAGCGACAACATCCTGGACGTCAAACTCGCCACCCCCAAAGAACTCGGCGGTGCAGGCGGCGCGGCAACCAACCCGGAACAACTGTTCGCTGCCGGCTACTCGGCCTGCTTTATCGGTGCCCTGAAATTCGTCGCAAGCCAAAGCAAGCGCAAGATTGCGGATGACGCCTCGATCACCGCCCATGTCGGTATCGGCCAGATTCCCGGTGGTTTCGGCCTCGACATCGACCTGCACATCAGCTTGCCCGGTCTGGACCTGGCCGATGCACAGAGCCTGGTGGACGCAGCTCACCAAGTCTGCCCGTACTCCAACGCCACTCGTGGCAACGTCGATGTGCGCCTGCACGTCACCGTTTAACCAACGCCTTCCAGCCTGCACTTAAGGAGATGCACATGAACACCTTCAGCAAAGCCTTGACCGGCACCCTTCTGGCACTGAGCGTCGGCAGCGCGTTCGCCGACGGCATCGTGGAACACAACACCCAGGCGTTTCTCGACGCGCTGAATGCCGGCACCGGCAAGCCATTGGAGCAACTGTCGCCCAAGGACGCCCGCGCGGTACTGGTCGGCGCCCAGGCCGGGGTGAAACTGAGCTTGCCCAAGGCCGACGTCAGCGAGAAAACTATTGAGGTCGATGGCCAGCCGATCAGCCTGACCGTCGTCCGGCCGGCCGGCGTCAAGGGTGAACTGCCGGTGTTCATGTTCTTCCACGGCGGTGGTTGGGTATTGGGGGATTTCCCAACCCACGAACGGTTGGTTCGGGATCTGGTGGCCGGATCAGGTGCCGTCGCGGTGTTCGTCAACTACACGCCTTCGCCGGAAGCGCATTACCCGGTAGCGATCAACCAAGCCTACGCCGCGACGAAATGGGTGGCCGAGCATGGCAAGCAAATCAATGTCGACGGCAAGCGCCTGGCCGTGGTGGGCAACAGCGTCGGCGGCAACATGGCAGCGGTCGTGGCGTTGATGGCCAAGGACAAAGGTACCCCGGCGATCAAATTCCAGGCCTTGTTGTGGCCGGTGACCGATGCCAGCTTCGAGACGGCGTCCTACAACCAATTCGCCGAGGGACACTTCCTCAGTAAAAACATGATGAAGTGGTTCTGGGACAACTACACCACCGATGCCGGGCAACGCAGCGAGATCTATGCCTCCCCGTTACGCGCCAGCACCGCGCAACTCAAGGGCCTGCCGCCCGCGCTGGTACAGACCGCCGAGGCCGACGTGTTGCGCGATGAGGGTGAAGCCTACGCCCGTAAACTGGACGCGGCTGGCGTGCCGGTCACGGCGGTGCGCTACAACGGCATGATTCACGATTATGGTTTGCTCAATGTGGTGAGCCAGGTGCCAGCGGTGCGTTCGGCGATGTTGCAGGTATCCCAAGAACTGAAACAACATCTGAAGTGACTTGTGGCGCAACCCTGTGGGAGCAAGGCTTGCCCGCGATGAACACAGCGCGGAACCGAGGCGCCTGGATCGCGAGCAAGCCTTGCTCCCACAGGGCAGGATTAAATCCCCTCGCCACCGTCTCCATCCTGCCCTCTGTCTGAACATGATCCGCAGGCATGAAAAAGCCCGACTCAATGGTCGGGCTTTTTCATACACAAGACTTCGCTTATTTAGCGCGGCCTTTGTAGGAACCGCCTTCGCGGGTATCGATCTCGATCATGTCGCCGATTTCGATGAAGTCAGCAACCGACAGCTCGGTACCGTTCTTCAGTTTGGCAGGCTTCATTACCTTGCCGGAAGTGTCACCGCGAGCGGAACCTTCGGTGTAGTCAACCTGACGCACGATGGTGGTCGGCAGTTCTACGGAGACCAGACGCTCTTCGAAGAACACGGCTTCGCAGACGTCGGTCATGCCTTCTTCGATGAACGGCAGAACGCTTTCGATGTCTTCGGCGTTCAGCTCGTACATGGTGTAGTCAGTGGTGTCCATGAACGTGTAGGTGTCGCCGCTGATGAAGGACAGGGTCGCTTCTTTGCGGTCGAGGATCACGTCGTCCAGTTTGTCATCGGCGCTGTAGACGATCTCGGTTTTGTAACCGGTCAGCAGGTTCTTCAGCTTGGTCTTCATGATCGCGCTGTTACGACCCGACTTGGTGAACTCAGCTTTCTGAACCAGCCAAGGATCGTTTTCGAGACGGATCACGGTCCCGGGTTTCAGTTCTTTACCAGTTTTCATTGCGAATATCCGAATTTGGATGGGATTTACAAAAATCTAGGCCGCGTATCATATCCAATTTACATAAAACTTCACCAGCGCTGCGGCAAGATCGGGTCGCGAGGCCTGTTCTAGACACCATGCCTGGGCATGATCAAGCAGTTCCTGCTGCTGTTGATCGACCATTTTCCAGTGTTCGGCCATGTCCTGGCCAGCATTCCAGGATCGCCAGAGACCGCTGATCGCTTTTTCAGCCGGCTCCGAAAGGCCGTGGGTGTACAGCCGGAGAAATGCCTCGAGTTTTTCCAGATGAACGTCTTCTTCCTGCTGGTAGATATGCCAGAGCAGCGGCCGACCCGCCCATTGGGCGCGCACGAAGGAGTCTTCACCCCGCACGGCGTTGAAATCGCAGCACCATAGCAGTTGATCGTACTGATCCTGGCGGACGAACGGCAGCACCTGCACCGTCAGGGCACCACGTTGTTGTACCGCACCGGCCTTCAGGCCATCGATGCCCAGCCAACGCTGGACATCGCCGAGCACCCGACCTTCGGGAATCAATACATGAGAGGCCTGGGTATCGGTCGCCATGGCATCGAACCAACTGGCAAGCCCGGCGTTTTCGTAGGCAAACAGCGAGATCAGACGCGAGCCCGGCGTCCGATGGACGCCCAACGCCTCCAGGAAAATCCGTTGCGCCTGGGCATCCTGCTGAAACTGCCGACGCCGCTCCAGCAGGCCGGCTTCACGCAGCAGCCCGCCCGTGCCCTCGCGGAAGCCCGGAAAAAAGAAATATTTCTGCACGTGCTTGTATTTGACCGAGGGTAATCCGTGGCACCCGATCACCCAATCTTCCGCACTCAGGTAATCGAGGTTCATCCACAACGGCGTGGTCTGCCGCTCGGCCATCGCATCCATGTAGGCGCTCGGCAACTGGCAGGCAAACGCGGCGATGACTACATCGGCGGCGTCGGTGGACGGCCAGACCTCAGGCCAATGGCAGACTTGCACACCCTGCTGCCATTGCTCGGACAGCGTGATGTCGATTTGCGGACACAGTCGTTCAAAGGCCCGCAGGTCATCTACCCATAACCGCACCGCACATTGATGCTCGGCCACCAATTGCCGAGCCAGGCGCCAAGTGACGCCGATGTCGCCAAAGTTATCGACGACGGTGCAAAAAATATCCCAGCGCACGGTCATTCCCGACTCCCTGTGGCAAAGGCCTGATTGTCCCGCATTAAACCGATGATGCAGAAGAGCCGACGGCGATTAATCTTCATGCGACAATCGCCGCCTATCACGTGTTCATTGCCAGGAAGCAGCCATGTCCGATCACCCGCCAGCGCCACGCCTTACAGCCCTGCAATTGACCGTCAGCATTGCCCTGGGCCTGTGGCTGGGGTTTCTCGCCATCGTATTGACCGGCTGGCTGCTGTCCAGATTCCTGTTCAACGAACAACTGGCGCCAGTGGCCGCAGCCGTGCACCAACTGGGGCAACCACCGGCGGTGCAACCGGCCCCGGAACCGCCAACCCCCATGTTCGAGCAGTACCAGCAAAATCTGCAACGAAACGAACAACGACAGGCCCTGGATCAAGCCCGCAGCGATCCTCGCAACCTGTCCAACCCCAAGTGTCAGTTCTGGTTGCAACAGGACCAGAACGCGCCCAGTGAAAAGAGCCGGGCCAACGTTTTGCAGTTTTGCGATTGATCATGAACAAACAGATCGTTCACCAACTGATTCTCGACAAACTCAGGATTGACCTGGGTATCGCTGAGCGCGCCGCGCAGACGGCCTACGAAACCGCGACCCACGAGGAAAACATCGCCGAGAACAAATACGACACCCTGGGTCTTGAAGCGTCTTACCTCGCTGCCGGGCAAGCCAGGCGTGTCGAAGAAATCCGCCAGGCCCTCGCCCGCTGCCAGAACCTGATACTCCGGCCCTACGACGAACAGCGCGGCATTCAGATTGGCACCCTGATCGGGCTGGCGGATGAGGATGACCGCCAGCAATGGTTGTTTCTGGGACCGGATGCCGCGGGCTTGAAAGTGTCGCTGGTGGGCCAGCCAATCACCGTCATCACCCCTCGCTCGCCGCTGGGACGAAGCCTGCTGGGCAAGTTCGAAGGGGATGAAGTAGAGATCGTCGTCGCAGGCGCCCGGCAACAGTTCGCTGTCACCGAGGCGATCTAGCACTCACTGTTCAGTGCACCGGTAATTCCACACCGTCGAACAGCTCTTCGAGTTCCTGCTTGTTGTGGCACTGGATGGCCTTGGCCATGACTTCCCGGGTCAGGTGTGGCGCGAACTTTTCGATGAAGTCGCACATGAAGCCACGCAGGAAGGTGCCACGCCGGAAACCGATCTTGGTCACGCTGGACTCGAACAACTCGCTGGCATCCAGCACCACCAGATCGCCGTCCAGCTTGGTATCGACGGCCATTTTCGCCACGATGCCCACGCCCAGGCCAAGGCGGACATAGGTCTTGATGACGTCGGCGTCGGCGGCGGTGAACACCACTTTCGGGGTCAGGCCGCGATGGCTGAAGGCTTCGTCGAGTTTCGAACGGCCGGTAAAACCGAACACATAAGTCACGATGGGGTATTCGGCCAAGGCTTCAAGCGTCAACTTTGGCAGCTTGGTCAGCGGATGGCCCTGAGGCACAACCACGCAGCGGTTCCAGCGGTAGCACGGCATCATCACCAGATCGCCGAACAGTTCCAGAGCCTCGGTGGCGATGGCGAAATCCACGGTGCCGTCCGCCGCCATTTCGGCAATCTGCATCGGCGAGCCCTGGTGCATATGCAAGGCTACGTCCGGGTATTGCTTGATGAAGTTGCTGATCACCGGAGGCAGTGCATAACGGGCCTGGGTGTGGGTGGTGGCAATCGACAGCGTGCCTTTTTTCTCGTTGGAAAATTCCTGGGCAATCTGCTTGATGCTTTCGACCTTGCGCAGGATCTCTCCGGCCGTGGTGATGATGCGCTCACCGGCCGGGGTCACGCGGGTCAGGTGCTTGCCGCTGCGGGCGAAAACTTCGACACCCAGCTCATCCTCCAACAGGCGGATCTGCTTGCTGATGCCGGGTTGCGACGTGTAGAGGCTTTGGGCAGTAGCGGAAACGTTGAGGTCGTGGTGCGCCACTTCCCAGATGTAGCGCAGTTGTTGAAGCTTCATATGTATCCCTCAAAGCAGTTGGACGCCACGGGCATCAGCGACGGTATATAACTATATGAATGGTTGCATCAATTAATCTAGAACTTTTTATGAAAAAGCCACTACTTTGCCTCAAGCCTCCCCCTGACGTCGCCGCTGCACCAACGGCACCAGGTAGACCGGTACCCGGGATAACTGCAATACCCGCGCAGCGGTCCTGCCCAGCGGCGTTTCACCGCTCGCCCCTTGGCAGTGACTGCCTACGATCAGCAAATCCACAGAGAGTTTCGCAGCCTGATCGAGAATGACCTGGGATGGATCGCCCTGGAAAACCCGCACCGACTTGATCAGCTTCAAGTCCTGCTGCCCCTCACCCAACTCTTCACGAAAGCTGTCGAGCACCCGCTGCTCAATGTTGGCCATCACCGTATTCAGACCCTGGCGATGAAATTCGTTCAGCGCTTGCTCATCGAGATAACTTTGCAACACCGACTCCGCGAACAGCCCCATTGGCTCTACCGCGTGCACCACATACAACTCGGCTTCGAACGTCCGTGCCAACGCCAAGGCATGCTGCATCACATAAGGGGCGTAAAGTCCCAGGTCTGTGGCGTACAGCATCGAACGAATCATGTGACCTCCTCGCGTGCCAGAATGGCGGAGATGGATTCAGCTTAGCAGCGCCTTGAGGAGTACGACGTCCAGCGTAACGCCCTAAACAACGGGCAGTCAGAGCTTCACTTCATTGCTGATGCCGTGAGGCACATGCCCCGTGGCGACCACCTCGCGAGCCAGTTCGCAGTGGCCGGTCTGGTCGTCGAAAAAGACGTCGGCGGCGAAGGCTTCGAGAAATGCCGATTTGGTCAGGCCACCGAGAAACAGCGACTCATCCAGACGAATGTCCCATTCGCGCAACGTCCGGATGACGCGCTCGTGGGCCGGTGCCGAACGGGCAGTGACCAGCGCCGTGCGAATCGGGCAGGCGTCTTCGGGGAACTCGCGTTGCAGTGCATTGAGTGCCGCCAGAAACCCCTTGAACGGCCCGCCTCGCAGCGGCTCACGAGCCGCTTGCCGTTCGCTGGCCTGGAATGCAGCCAGGCCGCCGCTCTGATAGACACGCTCGGATTCGTCGGAAAACAGCACCGCATCGCCGTCGAAAGCGATACGCAGTTCCTCGCTGGCGGCGCGGCTGGCGCCACCCGACAGAATGGTCGCAGCGGCGAATCCGGCGTCCAGGGCACTGCGCACATCTTCAGCGTGGGTGGACAGGAACAGATCACAGCCGAACGCCTTCAGATAGGGGTAAGGACTGCGGCCGCCGACGAACGCCGCGCGGGAAATCGCCAGCCCGTAATGATGAATCGAGTTGAACACCCGCAGGCCGGTGTCGGCGCTGTTGCGCGAAACCAGAACTACCTCGACTCGCGCACGCCCCAGATGCTCGTTGAGACTCAGCAGCTTTTGCACGAGAGCGAAGGCGTCGCCGGGTTCGAGGACTTCGTCCTCATGCTCAATCTGATATTGCCGGTAAGCCTCGACGCCGCCCGACAGATACACCTTATGGCTGTCACTCAGATCGAACAGCGCCCGCGACGAAATCGCCAGCACCAGTTTGTCGTCGATGTTGTTTGCCATGTCGCTCCCCCTTTCGCCTGATCAGCGGTTTCGTCGGTCCATAAATGCCAACGCCTGATACAAGGCTTCGATTTTCGGCAGCTCACAACCGGCTTTTTTCGCCGCCGCCAATGGTCGGCTGTAAATAGCCTCCAGCTCCAGCGCGCGCTGGTGGGAATAATCGTGATACATACTCGGCCAGTAGTCGGGCATCTTTTCGGTCATCGCAAACAGATACTCGGCATAGCCCGGCGCAATCTGGTGACCGCAAGCCTGAGCACCCCGCACCACCTCCCCCATCAGGGCCTGGATCAAGCCTCGGCTGTCACTGTCGGCCATCAACGGCGTGGTACTGGCACCCAACAGAACCGAAAGACCGTTGTAGGGCACGTTCCACACCAGTTTCTGCCAGCGCGCCTGCCGCAGGTCGGGCATGGCCTGGGAATCCAGGCCGGCGGCACAGAACAGCCCGGCCCCCTGCTCGACAATCGCCATGCGTTGCGCCTGATCGTGGCAAGGACCGCTGTGGTAACCGAGGTTGACTGCACCGAGGGCCTGGTGGGCAATGACGCCAGGACCGACCCGATGCACACAGATCAGGCACAGGCCGCCCAGCAGATGCAGCGAATCGGGCAGCAACGGTCGGAGGTCGTCCTCAACATCCAGGCCATTTTGCAGCAACAGGACTTTTGCACCCTGAGCGGCAGCTTGAATGATGGCCGGGGCCAGGTCGGCATTGCTGGTGGTCTTGGCACCGACCAGTAGCCAGTCGCAGGGCGGCATGTCCGCCGCCGAACGATACGCCTGGACCGGGTTGAGCGTCAGGGCGCCGTGAACCGCGCTGTCGACTCGCAAGCCGCCCTCGGCCACCGCCCCAAATTCGCTGCGCAGTAAAAAATGCACGTCAAAACCGGCGCGAGCCAGCATCACGCCATAGAACCCACCGATCGCACCGGTGCCGATCATCCCGATCCGCGGTTTAACGCCTGCCTGCATCATTGCCACTCCTCAGCTAACAGTCCATGCGCATCATTACATAGGTGCGGGCCAACGTGGCGAGACAGCCGGGTTCCGCCGGGCCGGTTCACGTTCGGGCGCAGCAGGTCCTTTTGTGAAGGCTGCGCCGTCAAGCGCGAGCAAGCTCCCCCGCCGCAATTAACCCGTCCCTGCCCATTGTCGAGCAACCTCGTAACGCGCTAAGGTTCCGCTCCCCGACGCGCTTAAATCCGCTGTGCACCGCCGCGCGGGGATCGCTGGCGGCCGGCACCCGTGACCTGACGAGTAACACGATGGCTGATTTACCGATCAATGACCTTAACGTCGCCTCCAACGAGACCCTCATCACGCCTGACCAGCTCAAGCGCGATATCCCCCTGAGCGACGCTGCCCTGCGCACCGTGACCAAGGGCCGGGAAGTCATTCGCAACATTCTCGACGGCACCGACCATCGCCTGTTCGTGGTCATCGGGCCCTGCTCGATCCATGACATCAAGGCCGCCCACGAATATGCCGAGCGCCTGAAAGTGCTGGCGGCGGAAGTTTCCGACACCCTGTACCTGGTAATGCGGGTGTATTTCGAAAAGCCGCGCACCACCGTCGGCTGGAAAGGCCTGATCAACGACCCGTACCTGGACGACTCCTTCAAGATCCAGGATGGCCTGCACATCGGTCGCCAATTGCTGCTGGATCTGGCCGAAATGGGCCTGCCCACCGCCACCGAAGCCCTGGACCCGATCTCCCCGCAATACTTGCAGGACCTGATCAGTTGGTCGGCCATCGGTGCGCGGACCACCGAATCCCAGACTCACCGTGAAATGGCCTCCGGCTTGTCCTCGGCCGTGGGTTTCAAGAATGGCACCGACGGCGGCCTCACCGTGGCGATCAACGCCTTGCAGTCGGTTTCCAGCCCTCACCGCTTCCTGGGCATCAACCAGGAGGGTGGCGTCTCGATCGTCACCACCAAGGGCAACGCTTATGGTCACGTGGTGCTGCGCGGTGGCAACGGCAAACCGAACTACGATTCGGTCAGCGTCGCGCTGTGTGAGCAGGCACTGAACAAGGCCAAGATCAAACCGAACATCATGGTCGACTGCAGCCACGCCAACTCCAACAAGGATCCGGCGCTGCAACCGCTGGTGATGGAGAACGTGGCCAACCAGATTCTGGAAGGCAACCAGTCGATCATCGGCCTGATGGTCGAAAGCCATTTGAATTGGGGCTGCCAGGCGATCCCCAAGGATCTGGCGGACTTGCAGTACGGTGTGTCCATCACCGATGCCTGCATCGACTGGAGCGCAACCGAGAACACCCTGCGCAGCATGCATGCCAAGCTCAAGGACGTGTTGCCTAAACGTCAGCGTGGCTAAAAGGATCGCAGCCTCGTTGCACTCGACGGCGCCTAGGCCGGCTATGTGTAGGCGAAGGCTGCGACCTTTGCTCTTTTCAAGGCTAAAAAAACGCCGGGCTTTTCAGCCCGGCGTTTTTATTGGGGAATCCGTAAGGTCAGAGCTTGGCCGCGTGACGCTGGTGACGCTCCATGTAGCGCTCCACGTAGGAGCAGGACGGGATCACCGTGTAGCCCATTTCGTCGGCGTATTGCAGCGCCCTTTCGGTCAGCGCCGCCGCAATGCCGCGTCCGCGCAAGGCATTGGGCACGAAGGTGCGATAGATATCCAGGGTCTGTTTGCCCAGGTCCATATAAGTCAGATAGGCACGATGACCGTCCACATTGGTCTCGAACTGATGACCAGCCTGGTCATGGTGGATGGACAACGCCTCGCTCATCACTACTCCTCGCGGGTCTGAATGCTGACCCCTACCTTACCGATGTTTTTCCGGCGAAGGAACATCTACGCCACCCCGTGCCTGTCTGGTCACCGAGCGCCAACACCCACCGCTCAACCCCGAGCACGTCGTGAATAGTAGGCACCAATGACGCAAATGCTCAAGGCACGCCCGTCAATGGGGGTAAAACCCGGTCGGGTTTATCGATTGAGCGCCACCGTCACGCGCTAGTCGGCCAAGGCGCAATAGCTGAACATCGCCAGTTGTTGAGTCGTGAGACGAGCGCCGGTTATTAAAGTCACCGCCAACACCAATAAAGATAGCCGCCCCCCTGAGCAAAAAACGCTCAAAAGTGTAGACGAATCAATAAACAACGACGTTAACGGCTTAAGGAAAGTTCTCCCGCGCACGGAACTTTTGCTCAATGACGCGCTCAAGCCAGGTGCCGGAGGCTGCATATTTTTTAAACAACACCCCAAAAAGTTGCTCGAAAAAGAATCACCGCCTACAATTTTTTTGCTTCTTGCGCGACGTCAGTTTACTTACTACAAGTAATGGGTAGTATGTACGCCGGCTAACTCCTCGCTGTGAGGAGACAGTCACTTAATAGAAAGTCCTTGAAGGGGAACACGATGAACAACGTTCTGAAATTCTCTGCTCTGGCCCTGGCCGCAGTTCTGGCTACCGGTTGCAGCAGCGCATCGAAAGAAACCGAAGCACGTCTGACTGCTACCGAAGACGCAGCAGCTCGCGCCCAAGCTCGTGCAGACGAAGCTTACCGTAAAGCTGATGAAGCTCTGGCTGCTGCTCAAAAAGCACAACAGACTGCTGACGAAGCTAACGAGCGTGCTCTGCGCATGCTGGAAAAAGCTAGCCGCAAGTAATAGTCCTCCGGGATTGTTATCGAGCCGACCCATTTTTTGGGTCGGCTTTTTTATTGCCCGGCGTTTCCCCAGGCGATAAAAAACCCGCCGACATCGCGAAACGCCGGCGGGTCTCTATTGCAGGTTTTACTGTTGCAGATCGATCGGCGCGCTGGAGACCATCGGTGCCGAAGTATTCGGAACGGCGATCTCGACCGGCAGGCCGTCTTCGGCCGCCACCACATCACGCACCACATCCCAGTCCATGCGCAGGTTGCTGGTGATGTCCTCACGCTTGAGCATCGTGTTGATCACCGCGGTGTGCTTGTCCACCACCGATGGGTTGCCGTTGTCGTCCAGCGGCGTGTGGGCCTCCAGATAAACCTTCCCGCCGCTCACACCCAGCTTGTAGGGATCGTTGATGATCCGTACCGAGGTGCCCACCGGCACCATGCCGGCCATCTGCAGTACGTTGTTGTTGAACATGCGGAAGCAGCCGTGGCTGGTGCGCATGCCGATGCCGAACTTCTTGTTCGAACCGTGGATCAGGTAACCCGGGGTGCCCAGGGTGAACTTGAACGGACCCAAGGGATTATCGGGACCGGCCGGCACCACGTTCGGCAACGGATCGCCGTCGGCGGCATGCTCAGCCTTGATCGAGGCCGGCGGAGTCCAGGTCGGATTCGGGGTCTTGGCAATGATGCTGGTGTGGGCGATCGGCGATCCCCAACCTTCACGGCCAATGCCCAGCGGGAAGGTGTAGACCACATTCCGGCCCTTGGGGAAGTAGTAGAGACGGTACTCGGCGAGGTTGATCACGATGCCTTCGCGCGGGCCAGGCGGCAGGATGAAACGGGTCGGCAGCACGACCTCGGTGCCCGCACCCGGCAACCAGGGATCGACGCCCGGGTTGGCAGCGACCATCTCGGTGTAGCCCAGGTCGTAGGTAGTGCCCAGGTCGGCGAAGGTGTCTTCGTATTTGGCCTTGATGACCTGCACCTGGCCAACAATGTCTTCGCCTGGCGGTGGCAGAGGCAGCTCCAGGGCGGCAACGGGACCAGCCATGCACAGGGCGGCAAGAGACAGGCAGCGGGTGACGGCAGGCAAGCGCAGCAACATCCGGGAAATCCTTTGCAGGTCGAACAGAGGGTATGAAGACTGTGATTGTACACCGCCCCCCGTTATTTCGGGGAGGGCGACAATGAGGCGTCCGATGCCTAGCATGTCTGGAGACTGAAATAAAAACCTGTGGGGGCGAGCCTGCTCGCGATAGCGGCGGCACATCCAACATCAATGCAAGCAGGCCCACCGCCATCGCGAGCAGGCTCGCTCCCACAAGGGGCATGCCGGGGATCTGGGGAATTACAATTCGAACCGCAGTTCCGGCCAGATCGGCGAGGTGCCGCGCTTCTGGGACTCCAGGATCGCCCGGCACAATGAACACAGGCGATGGTCCTGGAATATCTTGCGGTCAACAGCCGACCAGCGCGGCTGGGCCGGCAGCAGGCTGCCGCACAGGGTCCGGTCGGCCGAGCCACCGAGTTCCAGTTGCCGGGTCACCAGATGCACCCGCACTTCCTGGCAGGCGAACAGGTCCAGCTGTTCGTCAGGCTCGATCAGTTGGTAGGCAAACAGGGACCAGGCGGGACGCGGCATCGGGGGCTCCAAATCGGGGGCGCCACATTAGCCGAAAGACCGCCTGTAGAAAAGCTTCACAGCAGCGGTTTTAGCGTCGGCCAGACATTTTCCAGCAACTTGCCCTGGGCCGCGACGGACGGGTGCAAGCCATCGCCCTGCATCATCCCCGGAACACCACCAACGTCCTGAAGGAAAAACGGCACCAGCGGCACGTTTTTCTCCTCGGCCAGGGTGCTGTAGACCCGGGCAAAGGCATCGGTGTAGCGCTGCCCATAATTGGGCGGCAACTGCATGCCCAGCAGCAGTACCTTGGCACCGCTGGCGCGGGAGCTGTCGATCATCGCTGCAAGGTTTTGTTGCAATTGCGTTGGCGGCTGTCCACGCAAGCCATCGTTGCCACCCAGTTCCAGGATCACCAGGTCCGGCTTATGGGCTGCAAGCAGCGCCGGCAGCCGCGCCTGGCCGCCTGCACTGGTGTCACCACTGATAGAAGCATTGACCACTTTGTCGTCGAAACCTTCGGCCTTGAGCCGTTGTTCGAGCAAGGATACCCAACCTTGCCGGGTATCCAGGCCGAAAGCGGCGCTGATACTATCGCCAACGATCAGGACTGTACCCGCCGCTGCGTTCTGGGCCATGCACATCAGGGCCAGGCCGGCACTCAAAAACCACACACGCATCGGATTCTCCATGGGCTCAAGCATTCTCACCGCGAAGGACCTTAGCAAAGTGGTTCCCAGCGCGGAAGGTGAACTGACTATCCTGCACGAACTCAGCCTGGAACTGAACAAGGGCGACAGCCTGGCCATTGTCGGCGCATCCGGTTCCGGCAAATCCACCCTCCTGGGCCTGCTGGCCGGCCTCGACCTGCCCAGCAGCGGTGAAGTGACCCTCGCAGGTCAAGCCCTCAGCGTTCTGGATGAAGACCAGCGGGCCCGGATCCGCGCCGAGCATGTCGGCTTTGTCTTCCAGTCGTTCCAGTTGCTCGACAGCCTCAATGCGCTGGAAAACGTCATGCTGCCATTGGAGCTTGATGGTCGCCAGGATGCCCGCGAACGCGCTACGGAATTGCTGCAGCGGGTCGGCCTGGGCCAGCGTCTGACCCATTCGCCCCGCCAGCTCTCCGGCGGCGAGCAGCAACGCGTGGCGATTGCCCGTGCCTTTGCGGCCGAGCCGGACGTGCTGTTTGCCGACGAACCCACTGGCAACCTCGACAGCCACACCGGTGAGCGCATCAGCGATCTTCTGTTCGAGTTGAACAAGGAAAGCGGCACGACCCTGGTGCTGGTCACCCATGACGAACGCCTGGCCCATCGTTGCCGGCGCCTGATTCGACTTGAAGCCGGCCAGATGGTCGCCCCCCTGGAGCCTTGATGGCACGCTTGCCGCTGTTGCGTCTGTTCAGTCTCGCTGTCCGCCAATTGCTGCGCGACGCCCGCGCCGGCGAACTGCGGGTGTTGTTCTTCGCCCTGCTGGTGGCGGTGGCGGCGAGTACCGCCATCGGCTACTTCGGAGCCCGTCTCAACGGCGCGATGATGATGCGCGCCACCGAATTCCTTGGCGCCGACCTGCTGCTCGAAGGCAGCTCGCCTGCCCGTCCCGAACAGATTCGCGGCGGCACCGATCTGGGCCTCGAACATGCCCGGGTGGTGGAGTTTTCCAGCGTCGTGGCCACCGACAATGGCATTCAGCTCTCCAGCGTCAAGGCCGTCGATGACATCTACCCCCTGCGCGGCGAACTGAAAAGCGCCCCTGCCCCGTTCGCCCCGGAAGAAACCGGCGGGCGACCGAACCCTGGCGAGGCCTGGGTTGAAGCACGGCTGCTGACGGCACTGGACCTGAAAATAGGCGACAGCATCGACGTCGGCAACCAGCCCCTGCGCCTGAGCCGTGTGTTGACCTACGAACCGGATCGCGCCGGCAATTTCTATAGCCTCACGCCCCGGGTCATGATCAACCTCAAGGACCTGGACGCTACCGGCGTCGTGCAGCCCGGCAGCCGCGTCAGTTATCGCGACCTGTGGCGCGGCCCGGCACCAGCGCTGCAAACCTACCGCGACCTGATCAAGCCGGGCCTGGAGCCCAATCAGCGGCTGCAGGATGCACGCGATGGCAACCGGCAGATCGGTGGCGCCCTGGGCAAGGCCGAACGGTATCTGAACATGGCCAGCCTGGTGGCGGTGCTGCTGTCCGGCGTCGCCGTCGCCCTCTCGGCCAACCGCTTTGCCACCCGACGCTTTGATGCCAGCGCACTGCTGCGTTGCCTGGGGTTGTCACGCCGGGAAACCATGGTGCTGTTCAGCCTGCAATTGACCGTGCTGGGCCTGCTGGCCAGCCTCAGCGGTGCGCTGCTTGGCTGGGTCGCCCAACTGGGTCTGTTTGCACTGCTGCATGACCTGTTACCCACGACCGTCCCGCCGGGTGGCCTGCTGCCGGCCATTGCCGGAATCGGCACCGGAATGGTGGCGTTGGCCGGCTTCGCCCTGCCCCCTCTGGCCGCGCTGGGACGGGTACCCCCCTTGCGCGTTTTACGCCGGGACATGCTGCCGATTCCTTCCAGCACCTGGGTGGTCTATGGGGCCGCCCTGGGTGCCCTTGGCCTGATCATGTGGCGCTTGAGCCTGGACCTGGTCCTGACGTTCGCCCTGCTCGGCGGTGGCGTCATCGCAGCACTGGTGCTCGGCGGCCTGCTGTTGCTGCTGCTCCAAAGCTTGCGCAGGATGCTGGCCCGCGCCTCGTTACCCTGGCGGCTCGGCCTGGGCCAGTTGCTGCGCCACCCCTTGGCGGCGGCCGGCCAGGCGTTGGCATTCGGCTTGATTCTGTTGTCCATGGCGCTGATCGCCCTCTTGCGCGGCGAGCTGCTGGACACCTGGCAAAACCAGTTGCCGAAAAACGCCCCGAACTATTTCGCCCTGAATATCTTGCCCAACGACAAGCAGGCCTTCACCGACAAGCTGCTGGCGTTGTCGGCGCAATCGGCGCCGCTCTACCCCGTGGTACCGGGACGCCTGATCAGTATCAACGGCGAGCCGGCCAAGGAATTTGTCACCAAGGACTCGGCCGGTGACCGGGCCCTGCAGCGCGACCTGAGCCTGACCTGGGCTGCGGACCTGCCGGCGGGCAACGTCGTCACGGCCGGGACCTGGTGGCCGCAGCAACCGCCGGACGATATTCCGGGCGTTTCGGTAGAAGGCAAGGTGGCCGAGAACCTCAAGATCCAGCTGGGGGACCGTCTGGTTTTCAACGTGGGCGGCGTCAATCGCGAGGCGAAGGTCACCAGCTTGCGAGAAATCAACTGGGACAACTTCCAGCCTAACTTTTTCATGATCTTCCAACCCGGCACGCTGAAGGATCTACCGGCCACCTATCTGACCAGCTTCTATCTGGCGGCGGGCCACGACCAGCAGATTGTCGACCTGTCCAGGGCCTTCCCGGCGGTGACGATCCTGCAAGTCGAAGCCCTGCTCGAGCAGTTGCGCAGCATCCTGGCCCAGGTCACCCTGGCCGTGGAATATGTGTTGCTGTTTGTACTGGCTGCGGGAATGGCCGTGCTGTTCTCCGGCCTGCAAGCCACCCTCGATGAACGGATCCACCAGGGTGCGCTGCTCCGCGCCCTGGGTGCCGAACGAGCCCTGTTGGTCAAGGCCCGGCGCATCGAGTTCGGGCTGTTGGGTGCGGTCAGTGGCTTGCTCGCGGCCTTGGGTTCGGAACTGGTGAGCTTGGTGCTTTACCGTTACGCGTTCGACCTGCCCTGGCATCCGCATCCATGGTTGCTGGTACTGCCTTTGGTGGGAGCGTTATTGATCGGGGCTGCCGGTGTGTTCGGCACGCGTCGAGCCCTCAATGCCAGCCCGCTGACAGTCTTGCGCGAGGGTTGATAGACTCCCGGCTTCGCCACCACAAGAAGTTGCCATGAGCCGTTATCGCCCACCCCGCACCGCCGGCACCGCGTTGATCACCCCTGAGGGCGAGGCGCGGATGCGCGCTGAATTTCATGAACTGTGGCATGTGCGCCGCCCTCAGGTGACCCAAGCAGTCAGCGAGGCGGCGGCCCAGGGGGATCGTTCGGAAAACGCCGAATACACCTATGGCAAGAAAATGCTGCGGGAAATCGACAGCCGCGTGCGTTTCCTCACCAAGCGCCTGGAAGCCCTCAAGGTGGTCAGTGAAAAACCCAGTGACCCGAACAAAGTGTATTTCGGCGCTTGGGTCACGGTTGAAGATGAGGACGGCAAAGAGTCTCGCTATCGCATCGTCGGCCCCGACGAACTGGACCTGAAAAAGAACCTCATCAGCATCGACTCGCCCTTGGCGCGGGCGTTGATCGGCAAAGCGCTGGATGCTGAGATCAAGGTTCAAACGCCCGCAGGTGAACAACTTTTATATGTCACTCACATTGAATACATATAAAGCTTCACCGGCCCAAGGCCCGAAAAACCAAGTCATCTCAGCTCACCTCAGCGGCGAGTAATCAGCCCCTGTCGGGCCACGCGGGTCAATTGCCGGATCATTTCGCTGGCGTGCGCCGCACTGGGGGACTGGATAACGGCCAGATCGAAACTGTCGTCGGCAAAACGCGCCAGAGACTCACCGTCTTCGACAAACTGGATAAGGAACGCCGCCGGCCCGTGGTTGCGTCGCGGCCAGCCGTCGAGATAGCGCAATAGCGTAGGCTGGTGAGTACCGCCCAGAAGGATTTTTGGATTGCGTTGCAGAAGGTTCGCCGTGATCGGCGCAAGACGTACAAGGGGGCTGGATGCGTTCATCGTGTCGTGTCTCTGCCTCAAAAGTCTGCATGGCAGGTGAGAGGCAACACCGAACCAGCGCTTTAGCGGTATTTCGAAGCCCCGTGTAACCGGCTTCTATCGGTGACTATGAGTCACCTGGCGCCCCGCAAGTAGCTGTTTAAATCGGCGCATGAGCGGCATCCTAGAGAAGCTGACCGGCCATTGTCAAGAATCTGCGCGCACAAAAAAGGCCCGTTCCAGACGGGCCTTCAATGATTCAGGTATGCAATCAGCGGGCGATGGCCTGGTCGACAGACAACTTGCCAGCACCTTCGATCAGCACCGCGACGCTGCCTGCCAGCAAAGCCAGGGCAAACTCATAACCGTTGTTGGCCATGAACAGACCGTTGCCAATGTGCACGGAGAAAATCGCCACCAGCGACAGGAAGGCCAGTCCCAGCGCCGCTGGACGGGCCAGCAGACCGATGATCAAGGCCAGCCCGGCGAAAAACTCAGTACCGCCGGCCAGTGTCGCCATCAGATAACCGGGGGTCAGGCCAATGCTTTCCATCCACTGCGCCGTCCCCGTCAGGCCGTAGCCACCGAACAGGCCGAAGAGTTTCTGGGAGCCGTGGGCGGCGAAGATGATCCCGACAACGATGCGCAGGACAGTCAGGCCATAGCCAGCGCGAGTAAACAGAACTTTGTTGATGAAAGTGCTCATTAGGTTCATTCCTTGGGATAAGTGGGTTGGCCGCTATATTAATCAACAAAATGCATGATAAAAGCGGAAAAAATCCGTGATACCAATCAGTTTACTCGATCATTTACGCACAACAACCTTTTGTTCCCTGGGTTCCAGCGACTCCCGTTCACGATCAAATGCCAGATAGTATTTGTTCACACTATTAACGTAGCTTACTGCGCCCATTCCCACCTGCTCCATGGCGATGCGTTCGACCTGGAAGAACCACTGATTGGGATTGAGTCCCCGCCGCCTGGCCTCGGCCCGCATGCCTTGGACACGCTCAGGCCCCATGTTGTAGGCGGCCAGGACGAAGGCCATTCGCTCGCGCTCATTGAGCTTGGGGCTGGCGAAAAACTTTCGGCGTATCAAGGCCAGGTACTTGGCGCCAGCCTGCACGTTGGCGTCCAGGTTCTGGATGTTGCGCACCCCGACCCTCTGGGCTGCTGAAGGGGTAATCTGCATAAGACCCGTAGGGCCGCTGCCACTGCGGGCATTGGGTTGCAGGGAAGACTCCTTGAACGCCAGTGCCGCCAGGTTCAGCCAATCCATGCCTTGGGCCGTGGCATGTTTTTGCAACACCGGGCGCAGTTTCTCAAGACGCTGGCGATTGGCACGGGCCAGCGGATAGTGAACCCGGTACAAGCGGCGATAGATGCGCAGAAACGCCGCGTCCTGATTGGAAGGCGCCTTATAAGTCGTCAGGAAGCGGTCGATGCTCGCTCGCAGCATGGCGGCGTCACGACGGACAAACCAATACTCGTCAGCCGGCTCGCCAATGAGCACCTGCCGGTCGAAACGCAGCTTGGGCAGGATCTTGCTCCAGCGTTCGGCAATGGGCTGCTCGACGATGGTCAGATGGAAAATCCCGGCCTGAACCATTTCCAGCACATCTTCCACCGCCAGGGTCGGGTCGACCCACTCGATCTTCACCGGCGGTAATTTACGCAGTGCCAGCTTCTGGTTGATCTGACTCAGGGCTTCCCCTGCGGCGCTACCGTTGGGCAGGGCCAGGGTCTTGCCCGACAGTTGCTCTACGCGGGTGTAGCGCCGCTGGCCCTTGGCTCCCACCAGAAGCAACGGCACGTCGGTGCGAATCGGATTGCTGGCGCTGACCGCAAGGCCAGCCAGGGGCTCGAGCAACTCGCCGGGCGCGACCAGATCGCCTTCTCCGCGTTGCAAGGCGCCCAGCAGTTGGTCCTTGGCCTTGGGAATGATTTTGAGGGTGATTTTCTGGTCATCCCGAGCGTGGCCGTTGAGGTATTGCTCGAAGGCACGTAAGCGATGATATTCGACGCCAATGGGTTGCCCCTTGACTTCGCCAGAGCTGTTGCGGCTCTGGTTGACCAAAACTTTCAGCACCCGGCTGCTGCGGATTTGCGCAAGGTCGCGCACCGTAGTCGGCGCTACCACCTGTACCGGGCCGGGCAGCCGCGCCTCGGCCGGCATCGGCAGCAACAGCGAACAACACAGCAGCAACAACACTTGGGGACGTGTCATCCACTCTCCGAAAGGATACCGCGGCCCGCAGCCTTGAAATATCGAAGCTGGGGTCGACAGAAACAGAGCACCTGGGGCGCTGAAAAGTGCGAAAGACTGGCACAGTGCTGGCGTTTATACCAACCCGACCGGTCTGGCGGCCTCAACAGACAACCTCAACTCGTTGTAGTTCTTGGCTTTTCTTATAAATCTACAGCTCTGATATGCTTTGCGGCCTTTGGGTCGAGGTAGCACCATGCAACTCATCGATATCGGCGTCAACCTGACCAACCCCAGTTTTGCCGACAAACACGAGGCCGTGCTTGAGCGCGCCTATGCGGCCGGTGTCTGCCAACTGGTCTTGACCGGTACCAGCGTCGACGGCAGCGAACAGGCGTTTGAGCTGTGCCAGCGCCTCGATGACACCGGGGAGCGGCTATTTTCCACCGCCGGTGTTCACCCCCATAGCGCCAGCGACTGGACCGCCGATAGCGCCAGGCACCTCAAAGACCTGCTGAAACAAGACCGCGTTCGCGCAGTGGGTGAATGCGGGCTGGATTTCAACCGGGACTTCTCCCCGCGCCCGCAGCAGGAAAAAGTCCTGGAAGAACACCTCGCCCTGGCGGTGGAGTTGCAATTGCCGGTCTTTCTTCACGAACGTGATGCCGATCAGCGACTGCTGGAAATCCTGCGGGATTTTCGCGACCAATTGCCCGCAGCGGTGGTGCACTGCTTTACCGGTGAAAAAAAGGCCCTGTTCAGCTATCTAGACCTGGACTTGCATATAGGCATCACAGGCTGGATCTGCGACGAGCGCCGGGGCACCCATTTGCATCCATTGGTACGGGAAATTCCTCGCACTCGCTTGATGCTTGAAAGCGATGCACCGTACCTGTTGCCTCGCACACTGCGCCCCAAACCCAAGAATGGTCGAAACGAACCGGCCTACCTGACGGAAACCTTGCGCGAAGTCGCCTTGCACCGGGGCGAAAGCCAGGAAGACCTCGCTGCCCATAGCACCGCCTGTGCCCGCGCGTTTTTTGGCTTGCCCACCCTCTCCTGACCCAATGAAAACCTGTAGGAGCGAGCTGCTCGCGATAGCAGTGGATCAGCTTTGCCCATAGGCCGACTGATACACCGCTATCGCGAGCTGGCTCGCTCCCACAGGGGATAGGCGTTGTCTGTTGACCCATATCAACACCCCGCACCTTGGATAGCGGCACAATAATGGCACCTTGCCAAAACTGTTTCCGCTATCAGAGAAGACCTTCCATGGGTGCCTGGCTTAGCAATATCTCACTGAAGTACAAATTCTGGGCGGTCAATGCGGTCGCCTTTGTCACGACCTTGCTGCTCGTACTCTACGCGGTGCAGCTCGAACAACAGGCGCGCAACCATGCGGCCCAGGCAAACGCCCAGGCCCAGGCACGCTTGCTCAGTGCCTGGCCTGCCGGGCAGCCATTGCCCAAGGCCGATCACCTGCTGGCATTCCAGCGCGGCCAGATTCCCACATTGAACGATCAATCATTGCCTTCAATAGCAGAGGCCAACGGCTGGGTAGCACTCTCGGCCAGCCCCCTGTTGGGCGACAACCCACTGCTGGGCGCCGAAGTAATCCGTGGCGGTGACGGCCAACAGTTGGCCGTGCTGGCCCAAGGCGCAAGCCTGAGCCAGGTGTTCAGGGAACGCTTCAGCCAATACGCCGTGGCGGTGTTCGTGTTGATGCTGGCCATGCTGGGCGCATCGCAGCTGCTAATCCGGTTTCTGCTCAGCCAGCTCAACACCCTGAAGGATGTGATGCTGCACGTGGAAAAAACCGGTGACCTGTCCGCCCGCGTCCCCTTGGCCTGCAAGGACGAAGTGGGCCAGATGGCGGCGGCGTTCAATGCCATGCAAGCCGGATATCAACGTGTGGTTGACACCGTTGCCAGCACTGCTCGGCAACTGGACAGCGGTGCAGCACGCCTGGCATCGAGCATGAACGATGTTCGCCACGGCATGCTCGGCCAGCAAAGCGAAACCGATCAGGCGGCGACGGCGATCAACGAGATGTCCGCTACGGTTTATCACATCGCCCAACATGCCGGCGCCACCCGCGACCTGTCGAAAAGCGCCGATACCTTGGCCGGCAATGGCCGCGAAGTAGTCAGCCGGGTGCAACAGTCGATCACCGGACTCTCCCGCGGCGTGCAGCAGACCGCCGAAATGATCCAGCGCCTGGCCGAGGACAGCCAGAAGATCAACAGCGTGGTCAGCGTGATCCACAGCATCGCCGAACAGACCAATCTACTGGCGCTCAACGCGGCCATTGAGGCGGCGCGAGCCGGGGAAATGGGTCGAGGGTTTGCAGTGGTGGCCGACGAAGTACGCAACCTGGCCAAGCGGGTACAGACCTCCACGGATGAAATCACCGCCATGGTGTCGGCCTTGCAGGCGGGAACCCGGGACGCGGTGGATTTCATGCAGGAAAGCTCCTACAAGGCCGACGATTGCGTGCAACAGGCCCGGGAAGCCGGTGAGGCTCTGGAGCAAATCACCGGGGCGGTGGCGCAGATGCGCGAGAGCAACACCCAGATCGCCGTGGCGGCCGAGCAGCAAAGCCAGGTTGCCGAGGAAATGAACCGGGCGGTCGTGAGTATTCGTGACGTGACTGAAAACACCGTGCGACAGACGGTGAACTCGGCCACCACCAGCCATGAGCTGGCGACGTTGGCCGGTGAGTTGAACAAGGCGATCGGGCAGCTCAGGCTCTAGGGCCCCGCTGCCAATTGACCTGGCCTGGGGGTTATCTGTGGGAGCAAGGCTTGCCCGCGATGAAGACAATATGGTCTCCCTGGGGAACGAGGCGCCTGCATCGCGGGCAAGCCTTGCTCCCACAACGGTGAAAGGCTATGGCCACCTATCACGTCGATAGCCAACCGCGATTCGTCGCGCTGCCCGGCCGGGCTTACGCTTGGGTTATTCGGTTTATCGAACTCAAGGATCAGCATCATGGGCAAACGTCACCCCCACTTCCCGGCCTGGCAATGGCGCACCTGCCTTGACCATCATGGTCACCCGAGCAATCCGGTGTTGCACCAGATTGCCGTGCCGCTGTTCATCGTCGCGTTTTTGCTGATGGTATCGGGGGTGTTCAGCCTCAGCCTGGCCAATGTCGCCATCGGCTCCCTCGGCATGATTGCCGCACTCGTGTTGCAGTGCCACGGTCATGAAGAGCCTTAGGCGAAAACTGTCACTGTCTGCCGGCTCAGGGCGATCAAGCGACCATCCGCGCTCCAGAACCTGGCGGCGACATGGCCATAGCCGTCCTGGGCATGCTCGATCTCGGCCAGGTATTTACACCAGTCCAGTGTCGTGAGTTCCAGCAGTGGCTGGACGAACTCAATGGTCCAGGTGAGCGTACTGCCCGGTGCCATTTGAGTGAGATGGGGTAGCAGCGCCGGAGGCCAGGCATCGACCAATGCCAGGATGTGCCCCTCGTTCAGCGGCTCCTCTTTGACATCACCACGCAGGCGCACCCAGCCCCCCATGCTGCGGGATTTGTTGCCCGTAAACGGCAGGCCACCAACACTCCAGCACAGCGCCAGGTGACGCATGAATTCCGGTGTAGCGCCCTTGATGTAGGGCAGCTCCTGGCATTGCTCCACGCTTTTGAACTCAGGCGCGGGGTCGGCCTGGACCGCCACCACGGAAGAGCGCGAGGCGCCGAAGCTGCCTTGTACCACGGTCACTACCTGACCGTTCTGTACCGCTCGCCCCAATACCTGGCTGACCGCCTTGCCTTCACGCAATACGTCGACTTCGAAACTGACGGGTACGTCGGCCTCTACCGGCCCGACGAAGGTGATCGCCAGCGAACGCACCGGGCGATCCGCAGGAACCCGCGCACGCATCGCTTCATATTGCAGCGCCGCCACCAGCCCGCCAAAACTGGCGCGTCCCTGACCCCATTCAGGCGCGATGATCACGCAGTCAGGCTGACGGCGCACGGCATCGATCAAATCGGAAAAGCGCATGACAACCTCGAAAACATGGGAAAAAGATGCAGGAATCTTAACCAGCCCAGACGGGTGGCACAGCGCTCATTCTGGCCAAAGAGACTGACAGATAGGCCGCGGCATCCCAACCCCGCCAATCTACTGTGGGAGCGAGCCTGCTCGCGATAGCGGTGAGTCAGCTTGAATAACTGGTGACTGACGCGGCGCTATCGCGAGCAGGCTCGCTCCCATAAGGGAATATCTGCAGGGCTCAGGATTTTTTGAAGCAACTGGCAACGAGTTTATCGAGCACTTTATCGGACTTGGCCTCGGCCTTTTCCATGGTGCTGAGCCAGACCGGCACGCAGGATTGCAAGTCACTTTCCTGCTTGGCCCTGGCCAGCCATTGCCAGCAATCGTGCCAGTCCCCCAAGGCGCCTTGGGCGGACTTGAGCCGTGGCATGGCCGCTTCGGGTAGGCGGTCAAGTTCGGGGTAGGCTTCGATGGCGTAGCGCACACGCTTGATCAGCAGCCGCAAACGGTGGCGATCATGGGCCGGATCGCCCAAGGCTTCGCCGAGTTTCTTCCATTGTTTGTCCAGGCGCTTTTCGATGCGCTTGCGCAGACCTTTAAGCAGGTCCTGACGTTGCGCCGCGCGAATGAAGCGCGGGAAAGCGTCAAGCACCATCAGCAATTGGGCCAGCTCCGGGCTGCCGGCAACGGCGGGATAAGCATCGGCCATTTGCACCTGGCGCTGCCGCGCGGCTTCGATCTTGCCGTGCTGCTCAAGGTAGGCGGCCAGCACTTCCCGGTCACGCAGGGGCGTGGTCAGCGCGCCGACCGCCGAAGCCGCCGTTTCCAGTTGCTCGACACCCGGCAAACCGCGCAACGGACGAAGCAAGCTGCGCAAACGGCGGACCGTGGTCCGCAGGTCATGCAGGGCTTCACTGTCGGTATGGGCATTGAGGCGGGCCTGACAGGCCAGCAGCCGGACTTCCAGGCCCAGTATCCGGGCCACCAGCCGATCAATCATGGGGACGTACTCCGTACGTAGCGTTGAGCGTCAAGCGGCAAGCTTCAAGTGAGGAGCAGAGTGCTCCCCTAACTTGTAGCTTGCCGCTGACAGCTTGTCGCTGCTATTAACGCCCTGCGCGGGATTCGCGGATGTAGAAACGGGCCTTCTCGGCCTTTTTGGTGCACCCCTCAAACGCTTCGAACTGCTGCTGGGTCTTGGCGCCGGTCAACAACGACAGGGCCTTGGAATAACTCACGGTGCCGGCAAAACCTTCGGCCTTGGCCAGGTCCAGTTCGCGCCAGGCACTGTCGAGCTGGCTGCCGCAGCTATCGCGGTAAGCGGTCTTGCCGGCACAACCGGCCAGGGCCAAAACCATCAAGGATGCCACCAGGGGCAGACAAATCCGGGCTTTCATCAATTACACCTCAAGTCAGGTCAACAGTCGTGCAAGTAAGACGGTCCAGCCCGCAAAAAGTGCCAATGCCCGACCGCGTAAATACAAGTGTGGGCGAGCATACGCAAATGCCGGCACGGCGTATCAAAAAACGACACCTGCGCCACAACGATTGAGCCCAGCCGTCGATAAGTGCATTGTTAAAGTCTGTTTTACGAGAGGCCGGGTCATGACAAAACGTGTCGCATTGGTACTGGGATCGGGTGGCGCCCGGGGCTACGCCCATATCGGGGTGATCGAAGAAATCGAACGACGTGGCTACGACATCGCTTGCATCGCCGGCTGCTCCATGGGTGCCGTGGTGGGCGGAATCTATGCTGCGGGCAAGCTCGACGATTACCGTAACTGGATTGAAAGCCTGGATTACCTGGATGTGCTGCGACTGGTGGACGTCAGCTTTCGCCTGGGGGCGATTCGCGGCGAGAAAGTCTTCGGGCAAATTCGCAAGATCGTCGGCGAACTCAATATCGAAGACCTGCGTATTCCCTACACTGCCGTGGCCACCGACCTGACCAATCAGCAGGAAATCTGGTTCCAGGAAGGTTGCCTGCATCAGGCAATGCGCGCCTCGGCGGCGATTCCCAGCCTGTTCACCCCCGTGATGCAAGGCAACCGCATGCTGGTGGATGGCGGCCTGCTCAATCCGTTACCCATCGTGCCGGTGGTGTCGAGCCATTGCGACCTGATCATCGCGGTCAACCTCAACGCCACCAACCAGAAACAGTACCGACTGCCGGTCATCCAGCGCCCGGCAGCGTTCAAGCGTCGCTTCGACACCCTCGTCAGTTCCCTGGGCTCGCGTCTACCGTTCCGTCGCAAGCAAGCCGAGCAGTTGCTGCTGCTGGAACAGGAGGCGCTAAAAGCCGAAGCCGCCGAGATCAATCCATGGCTGGAATCCGCCGAGCCCGAGGGCCAACAACCGGCCGCCGCGCCGGAATCCGAAGGTGCGCCAAAATCGGCGACCGGTTCGTTCATCATCGACAACGTTGGCCCGGCCTCGCTGCTGGATCTGATCAACCAGAGTTTCGAGGTGATGCAGACGTCCCTGGCCCAATACAAGATCGCCGGGTATCCACCGGATGTGCTGATCAACGTGCCTAAACGGGTGTGCCGGTTTTTCGAGTTCTACAAGGCGCCGGAGCTGATCGCCCTGGGGCGGGAGATTGCCAGCGATACGTTGGATCGCTATGAGAATGAGCAGAACTGATAGAGCGCTCGTGGCGGTGAGGGCCTCTTCGCGAGCAGGCTCGCTCCCACACTAGATCTGCGGATTCAAGAACATCACAACGCCTGTGGGAGCGAGCCTGCTCGCGATGACGGCAGCTCAGCCAACATCAAACTCAAAGTCCACCCTCCCCCAACAACCGATACCCAACCCCCGCCTCGGTCGCAATGAACCGGGGCCGGGTCGGGTCGTCAGCCAGTTTTTGCCGCAGATGACCGACCACGATCCGCAAGTAATGGGTGTCTTCGGTGTGGGTCGGGCCCCAAATGTCCTTGAGCAATTGCTGCTGGGTAATGACCCGCCCGGGATGGCGCGCCAATTGCGCCAGCACGGCGTATTCCTTGCGGGTCAGGGCCACTTCGGTGCCATCGAGCAGGACCCGGCGATAAGCCAGGTCCACCGTCAGCGGACCAAACGTCAGCGCCGCTTCCCGCGCCTCGCCTGCCGGGGCCTGACGCAACAAGGCACGAATGCGCGCCAGAAACTCCTGGATGCCGAACGGCTTGGTGACGTAATCATTGGCGCCGTTGTCCAGTGCCTCGACTTTCTGCGCTTCGCTGGCCCGCACCGAGAGCACCAGCACCGGCACCGTGGACCATTGGCGAAACTCGCGCAGTACCTGCTGGCCGTCCATGTCCGGCAGGCCCAGGTCGAGCACCAGCAGATCGGGCTTGTTCAGCGCCGCCTGGGCCAGGCCTTCGGCGCCGGTGCCGGCTTCGAGCACCTTGTAGCCTTGGGAAGTCAGGCTGATGCGCAGGAATTTGCGAATCTGCGGTTCGTCATCGATGACCAAAAGGGTCGCGGTCTGGCTCATGAGGTCCGTTCAATGCAATCAGGTGGAAAGAGAGTAACCCAGCGCCGCTCAGGCTTCATCGTCCAGGCCCGGTTGTGTCTGTAATGGCAGGTGCAGGGTGATGCAGGTACCGCGTCCGTCCAGGCCGGTGTCCACGCTGATCCGCCCGCCATGGGCACCGACCATGCCCTGACAGATCGCCAGCCCCAGCCCCGTGCCCTGCCCGCCGCGATCCCCGCGCGCAGCGGTATAGAACATGTCGAAGATTTTCTCGCGCTCTTCTTCAGGGATCCCGGGCCCCTCGTCGGCCACGGCGAAAAAAACTTCGCTGTCCGTCGCCCCTGCGCTGAGCAGCAATCGCCCGTGAGTCGGTGAAAATCGTGCGGCGTTCTCCAGCACGTTCACCAAGGCCTGTTCGATCAACGCCGCGTGAACATACAACAACGGCAACTCGGCCGGCACTTCGATGCCCACCGTCAACGGTGCCAGCACCGCCCGCAACCGGTTCAACGCGCTGCCGACGATATCGGCCGGCGACACCCAGTCCCGCGCCAGCTTCAGAGCCCCATGGCCGAGACGAGTCATGTCCAGCAAGTTCTGGATGTAGCGATCCAGGCGCTCAGCTTCATCACGGGTGCCTTCCAGCAGTTCGCGGCGATCGGCCAGCGGGATCGCCTCTCCCAACGCCAACAGGCTGTCGATACTACCGCGCATGGAGGTCAGCGGCGTGCGCAAATCGTGGGACACCGACGCCAACAACGCACTGCGCAGTTGCTCGGTTTCACCGTGCAGGCGCGCCGCTTCCAGATCCTGGGCCAGTTGCGCCCGAGCCAGGGCCTGCGCCAGCGGCTGACTGAGGGCCGCCAGCAGACGACGCCGCTGGCCGCTCAACGGCTTGCCTTCTTTCGGGCAAACGCCCAGCAACGCCAGCGGGCCCTCCTCTGTCGACAACGGCCACCACCACCAGCGCCCGGACGGCAGCGTCCCGGTGCCGGCGCCGGCCGGTTGGTCGTGTTGCCAGGCCCAATCGGCGGCCGCGCGCTCAGCTTCAGTGAAGGTCAATGGTTCAGCTGTCTCAACCTTCCAGCCGTCCTGGCCGTCACGGTTGAGCAGGCACAGTTGCAGGTCGTGCCAGCCGTTGAGGTGTTGCGCGGCGGCGCTGATCACCGCCTGGCGGTCGGTCGCGGCGGTGAGTTTGCGGGACAGATCAAGCAGCTCGCCGGTTTCCTGCTGGGTCTCGCGCAGCGCCTGCAACTGTCGTCGCTGGCGGGCCGCAAGGTTGCCGGTCAGGGCCGCCATGAGCAAGAAAAACACCAGGGTGAGTACATCTTCTTCACGCTGGATGGTGAAGGAAAAATTCGGTGGGATGAACAGAAAGTCATAGGCCAGGAACGACAGCGCCGCGCAGGCCAGCGCAGGGCCGAGGCTGCTGCGAACCGCCACCAGCAACACCGCCATCAGAAACACCAGGGAGATATTAGGCAAGGGAAGAAGCCCGGAGACCCCCCAAGCCAGCGCACTGGCCGCCGCCGTCGCCAACAGCGCCAGCACGTAGTCGAAACCAGCCAGGGCGGCGTTTGAACGCTCACGGGCCGCAGGGGGCTGTTCATCGCGATCCAGTACGTTGATTTCCAGCCCCCTGGCATCGCGCAGCAAACGCGAAGCCAAGCCACCACCGAACAGCCGCCGGCGCAGACGCCGCCTGGACTGTCCCACCAGCACCAGCGTGGCGCGACGTTCGGTGGCGTGCTGGATCAAGGTCCTGGCGACTTCACCGGCCCGTAGCAGCACCACTTCCCCACCCAGGCGTTCGGCCAATTGCTGGGCATTTTGCAGGCGCTGGCGCGATGGCTCGTCCCGCGTGCTGCCGTTGTCCACGTGTACCAGGCTCCAGGGAAGATGCCGACGCTGGGCGACGCGGCTGGCGTGGCGCACCAGACGTTCGGCCTGGGCATCACCGTCAACCCCCACCAACAATCGTCCCCGCACCGCCGGAGCCGCCTGGCCCAGTTGGCGATAGCCCTGGGCAAGATCGTTGTCCACCTGTGCAGCGGCAGTTTGCATGGCCAGCTCACGCAATGCGGTGAGGTTGGTCTGGCTGAAAAATGCATCGATCGCAGCGCGCGCCTGTTCCGGCACATAAACCTTGCCATCGCGCAGGCGCTCCAGCAGCTCGCGCGGTGGCAGGTCGATCAACAGCAGTTCATCGGCCTCCTGCAGGACCCAGTCGGGCAGCGTCTCGCGAACTTGCACGCCGGTGATACCGCGCACCTGATCGTTGAGACTTTCCAGGTGCTGGACATTGACGGTGGTGTAGACATCGATGCCGGCGGCCAGCAACTCCTGAATGTCTTGCCAGCGTTTGGCATGTCGGCTGCCGGGCGCGTTGCTGTGGGCCAGTTCGTCCACCAGCACCAAGGCCGGTCGAGCCGCGAGCAGACCATCAAGGTCCATTTCCTCGAGCATCACACCGCGATACTCCGAACGCACCAGCGGCTGCTGCACCAGACCACCGAGCAGCGCTTCAGTCTCACTGCGGCCGTGAGTCTCCACGACGCCGGCAACCACCCTGACACCTTGGCGCAGTTGCGTGTGGGCCGCCTGCAGCATGGCGTAGGTCTTGCCGACACCCGGCGACGCACCCAGGAAGACCTTGAGCCGGCCCCGGTCATTGCGGGGCAGCTTGGCTAACAGTGCATCGGCGCGGCCGGAGTCGCTCATGTGTTCGGGTTCTCTTTCAGATGTTGATCAAACGCCCTGTGGGAGCAAAGCTTTGCTCCCACAGGGGTCTACAGTTTTTCCAGCGCCAGGTTCAAGGCCAGCACATTCACCACCGGCGGCCCCACCAGCGGTTGCTCGATGTGAGCGTCGAGCAGTTGCTGCACGGACGATACCGGCAGATTGCGTGCGGCGGCGACACGCGCCAGTTGATAGGCAATCGCTGCCGGTGGCAAGTGGGGATCCAGTCCGCTGCCCGAGGTGGTCAGCAGCGCCAACGGCACTGGGCCTTGACCCGGCACTTGCAAGACCTGGGCGTCACCGATCACCCGTGCGGCCAGGGCCGGATTGCTCGGGGAAAAGTTGCTGGCGCCGCTGGCTACCGTGGCGAAAGCACCCGCCGATGGACGTGGATGGAACCAGGCATCGCCCTGGAAATCCTGGGCGATCAACAGAGAGCCGCGGACCTTGCCGTCGGCATCAACGATCAGGCTGCCGTTGGCCTGGGCGGGAAACGCGACTTGCGCCACGCCCGTAACCAGCAAGGGGTACGCAACGCCGGTGATCAGGGTCATCAGAAGCAATAGGCTCAAGGCCGGGCGTATCAGAGTGAACATCCAGAAATCCTCGAATTGAATGAAACAAGTACCTGTGGGAGCAATTGCTCCCACAAGGTGAAGGCGAGCGTTGGTTATCCGCTCAAACCAGCCCCAGCGCCGTCAGCAACATGTCAATCGCCTTGATCCCCACGAACGGCACCACGATCCCACCCAGGCCATAGATCAGCAGATTGCGCCGCAGCAGCGCAGCAGCGCTGGCGGCCTGCACCCGCACGCCACGCAACGCCAACGGGATCAGCACCACGATGATCAAGGCGTTGAACACAATGGCCGACAGAATCGCGCTTTGCGGGCTGCTCAGGTGCATCACGTTCAGCACACCCAGTTGTGGATAAATCGAGGCAAATAGCGCCGGCAGGATGGCGAAGTACTTGGCGATGTCGTTGGCGATGGAAAACGTCGTCAAGGCCCCACGGGTCACCAGCAGTTCTTTGCCGATTTGCACCACGTCCAGCAACTTGGTCGGATCGCTGTCCAGATCGACCATGTTGGCCGCCTCTCGCGCCGCCTGGGTGCCGTCGTTCATCGCCATGCCGACGTCAGCCTGGGCCAGGGCCGGCGCATCGTTGGCACCGTCACCACACATCGCCACCAGACGACCGTCATTCTGCTCATGACGGATGCGCGCCAGTTTTTTCTCCGGTGTGGCCTCGGCCAGCACGTCATCGACGCCGGCCTCGGCAGCAATGGCGGCGGCAGTCAGTGGGTTGTCGCCGGTGACCATCACCGTGCGAATCCCCAACTTGCGCAACTCGGCAAAGCGCTCGCGGATACCGGGCTTGACCACGTCCTTCAGATGAATCGCCCCCAGCAGCTTGCCGTCAACGCACACCAGCAAGGGGGTACCGCCGCTCTGGGCGATCTTGTCCACCTCCCGCGCCAGTGCAGGTGGCAGTTCGCTTTTCGACAGGCCGATAAAACTCAGCAACGAATCCACGGCCCCTTTGCGGTACACCCGGCCCTGATAGTCGACACCGGACAATCGGGTTTCAGCACTGAACGGCACAGCGGTCAGCAGTTCGGCGCCAGGCTCGGGTTGCGAATGCAAACCCCGCAGGTACTCGACGATGGACTTGCCCTCCGCCGTGTCGTCGGCCAACGAAGCGAATAACGCGCCTTCGGTCAGTTCCTTGACGCTCACGCCGGGCGCGGCGTGAACCGCGGCACAACGACGATTGCCGAAGGTGATGGTGCCGGTCTTGTCCAGCATCAGCACATGCACGTCCCCCGCCGCTTCCACGGCGCGGCCGGACTTGGCGATCACGTTCAGGCGTACCAGTCGATCCATCCCGGCGATGCCGATGGCCGACAACAGCCCGCCGATGGTGGTGGGAATCAACGTCACCAGCAGCGCCACCAGAAACACCAGCGGCAAATTACCGTTGGCGAAATGCGCGAACGGCTGCAGCGTCACCACCACCAGCAGGAAGATCAGCGTCAGGCCGATCAGCAGAATATCCAACGCCACTTCGTTGGGCGTCTTCTGCCGCTTGGCGCCTTCGACGAGGGCGATCATACGGTCCAGGGTGGATTCACCGGGGTTACTGGTGACGCGCATCAGCAGCCAGTCGGAGACCAGGCGCGTGTTGCCGGTGACGGCTGAACGGTCGCCGCCGGACTCGCGGATGACCGGGGCCGATTCGCCAGTAATCGCCGCCTCGTTCACTGCGGCGATGCCTTCGATCACTTCACCATCGCCAGGAATCATCTCCCCCGCCTCGACGCGTACCACGTCGCCTTTTCGCAGGCGGGTGGCGGCTATCACCTCAAAGCCGTTGGCCGTCTGGCGACGTGCGCTGAGGCCTTCGCTACCGGCCTTGAGACTGTCTGCCCGAGCCTTGCCACGACCTTCGGCCAGGGCTTCGGCAAAGTTGGCGAACAGCACCGTGAACCATAGCCACAGGGCAATTTGCGCGGCAACAAAAGTCGGCACGCTGCTGTCCGGAACGAAACACAACACCGTGGTGAGAATTGCGGTCAGCTCCACCACCAGCATCACCGGGGCGCGGTGCAACTGGCGCGGATCGAGCTTGACGAAAGCTTGCACCAGCGCTGGCCGCCACAAGGCCGAAATCGCGGTTTTCGGTTGCTCCGACGCCTTGGCGACGACGGTTTTGCTCATTGGCATATTCATCATCAGATCCTCAGAAACCCAGGCTCAGGTGTTCGGCAATCGGCCCCAGGGCCAGGGTCGGCAGGAAGGTCAGGCCGCCCACCAACAAAATGGTCACGGTGAGCAGGGTCACGAACAGCGGGCCGTGGGTCGGGAAGCTGTTCGGGCCGATAGGCGCGGTTTTCTTCAGCGCCAGGCTACCGGCCAAGGCCAGCACCGGCAGGATGTAGCCGAAACGACCGATCAACATGCCCAGGCCCAGCATCAGATTGTGAAAGGGTGTGTTGGCACCAAAACCGGCGAAGGCCGAACCGTTGTTCGCACCCGCCGAGGTGTAGGCATACAACAACTGGCTGAAACCATGGGCGCCAGGGTTGCTCACCGCTGCAGCAGGTCCGGGCAGGCTCGCAGCAATGGCCCCCAGCCCCAACACGCTCACCGGCATGACCAACAGGGTTATCACCAGCAGTTGCACTTCCCTGGCAGCGAGCTTTTTGCCCAGGTATTCCGGGGTACGGCCAATCATCAATCCAGCCAGGAACACCGCGATCAGCACGTTCAGCAGCATCCCGTAGAGCCCCGCGCCGACGCCGCCAAAAATGACTTCGCCAACCATCATGTTCACCAGCGAGACCATGCCGCTCAGAGGATTGAGGCTGTCATGCATGCCATTGACCGAGCCATTGGATGCCGCCGTGGTGGTGACGGACCACAGCACCGTGGCCGTGGTGCCAAAGCGCGCCTCCTTGCCTTCCAGTGGCGCGGTCTGCTCCACCGAAGCGTTATGCAGCGCCGGATTGGGTTGGGATTCGGCCCACAACGAGGTGGCGCCGCCGATCAGAAACAGTACTAGCATGCAGGCGATGATCGCCCGACTCTGGCGCAGGTCCTTGACGTAATGGCCGAAGGTGAACACCAGCGCGGCGGGAATCAGGATGATCGAGGCAACTTCGAACAGGTTGCTCCAGGCCGTCGGGTTTTCGAAGGGGTGTGCCGAATTGACGCCGAAGAAACCACCACCGTTGGTGCCCAGTTGCTTGATCGCGATCTGGCTCGCGGCCGGGCCCAATGGAATCACTTGATCCGCGCCTTGCATCGTCAACCCATGCACATAGTGCGCGAAGGTTTGCGGCACGCCCTGCCACACCAGGAACAGGGCCAGCAACAGGCACAGCGGTAACAGCCCGTAGAGGGTGGCGCGGGTCATGTCGACCCAGAAGTTACCCAGCGTTGCAGCGGATTTGCGCCCGATTCCGCGACACAGCGCCACCAGCACGGCCAGGCCGGTAGCAGCGCTGACAAAGTTCTGCACAGCCAGGCCAAGCATCTGGCTCAGGTAGCTCAACGACGCTTCACCGCTGTAGGACTGCCAATTGGTATTGGTGGTGAAACTCACCGCCGTATTGAATGCCTGGGTCCATTCCATACCCGGCACTTTTTCGGGGTTGAGTGGCAAATGCCCCTGTAACAACAGAATCGCGAACAACAGCGAAAAGCCGGCCAGGTTGAAAGCGAGCAAGGCCAGGGTGTACTTCTGCCAGCTCTGCTCAACGGTGTGATCGACGCCGGCCAAGCGATAGCAACCACGCTCCACCGGGCCAAGAACAGGTGAAAGCCAAGTGCGCTGGCCTTCCATCACCCGGTAGTAGAAACGCCCCAGAAACGGTGCAGGAATCAGCACCAGCGCAAAGAAGGCGAGGATCAGCCCGTAGTCATAACCGTGCATAGCCACTCCTAGTTCCGATCCGCGCGCAACAGCGCAATCAGTAGATAAATGAACAGCGCCGCTGCCAGCAGCAGCGACACCCCGTCCAGAAGGCTCATGGGATTTCTCCGTCGTACGGCGTCATGCCGTGTGTGGAATGATTGTCGGCAGGGAGGGCGTAAAGGAACGAGATCGAGAGAGGGGGCGAGGGATAAAGAATGTGTAAAAAAGGGGTTGGTGATTGGCTGGGTGGGCCTCATCGCGAGCAGGCTCGCTCCCACATTTGATCTGTTGTGAATAGAGAATTTGCCTCCACTGAAGATCCCCTGTGGGAGCGAGCCTGCTCGCGATGAGGCCCGCCCTGGCGCTGACGCTCCGAACTGGAGCACAAAATCGAGCCATCAGGCAGCGAACATCCCCGATACGACACAATTTCACCCATTACGACCACAACTGCCACACTGGCACGCCCACTGCACTGCCCCACCCCAGCGCTTTTGCTATGGATCGAGGGGGAGCCACCGATGAACACACAACTCAAACCCACCCTGGGCACCCTGCATTTATGGGGCATTGCCGTCGGGCTGGTGATCTCCGGCGAGTACTTCGGCTGGAGCTACGGCTGGGGCGTTGCCGGAACGCTGGGCTTTCTGGTGACATCATTCATGGTCGCGGCCATGTACACCTGCTTCATCTTCAGCTTCACCGAGCTGACCACCGCCATCCCCCACGCTGGCGGACCATTCGCCTACAGCCGCCGGGCCTTTGGAGAGAAAGGTGGGTTAATCGCCGGCCTGGCGACGCTGATCGAATTCGTCTTCGCCCCACCGGCCATCGCTCTGGCCATCGGTGCCTACCTGAACGTGCAATTCCCGGCCCTGGACCCGAAACACGCAGCGGTCGGTGCCTATATCGTGTTCATGGGCCTGAACATCCTCGGGGTGAAACTGGCGGCGACCTTCGAACTGATCGTCTGCGTGCTGGCGGTGGCCGAACTGCTGGTGTTCATGGGCGTAGTCGCCCCGGCGTTCAGCTTCAGTAGCTTCGCCTTGAACGGCTGGGCCGGTTCCGATGTGTTCGGCGCGCCGGCCATCGCCGGGATGTTCGCCGCAATCCCCTTCGCCATCTGGTTTTTCCTGGCCATCGAGGGAGCGGCCATGGCCGCCGAAGAAGCCAAGGACCCGAAACGCACAATTCCCAAGGCCTACATCAGCGGCATCCTGACCCTGGTGTTCCTGGCCATGGGCGTGATGTTCTTCGCCGGTGGCGTAGGCGACTGGCGCACCCTGTCCAACATCAACGACCCGCTGCCCCAAGCCATGAAAACCGTAGTCGGGGAGAGCTCCGGCTGGTTGCACATGCTGGTGTGGATCGGCCTGTTCGGCCTGGTGGCAAGCTTCCACGGCATCATCCTCGGCTACTCGCGCCAGTTCTTCGCCCTCGCCCGCGCCGGCTACCTGCCCGCCTCCCTGGCCAAACTCTCACGCTTCCAGACCCCGCACCGGGCCATCATCGCCGGCGGCCTGATCGGCATCGCGGCGATCTACAGCGACGGCATGATCAACCTCGGCGGCATGACCCTGACCGCCGCCATGATCACCATGGCGGTGTTCGGCGCGATCGTCATGTACATCATGAGCATGCTCAGCCTGTTCAAACTGCGTAAAACCGAACCCAACCTGGAACGCACCTTCCGCGCGCCGGGCTATCCGATCATCCCGGGTATCGCCCTGGTACTGGCAGTGGTGTGCCTGGTAGCGATGGCCTGGTTCAATGCCCTGATCGGGCTGATCTTCCTCGGTTTCATGGCGGTAGGCTTCCTGTACTTTGTGCTGACCGCACAACTGCGCGCCGATGCCCCGGCCGATGCGATGCTCACCGGGCTTTGAGGTGAACCCGGCACAACGGGCGTAATATGGAACCACTGCGAACAACCTTCGCTCATAAGTGGTAGGTGCGGTGGACAGGCGAAACGTTCGTCGTCCATCGCCCCCTCAAGGAGAACCCTATGCCCTGGTACGCCTGGTTAATTCTGATTGTTGCAATCGGCTCGATCGTGGGTGGCTTGATGATGCTGCGCGACACCGCCCACAAGGTCGAACTGACGGATGAACAACGCAAGCGTGTTGCCGAGCGCAATGCCGAGATGGATGCGAAGGAGGCCAAGGATCGTTGAGCCGCGACAGTGCTGATTGCATGACGCTTTGTGGCGAGGGAGCTTGCTCCCGCTGGGGCGCAAAGCGGCCCTGAATCTGCTGGCGCGGAGTGTCAGGCTAATCGGGTTTGGGCTATTGGGGCTGCTACGCAGCCCAGCGGGAGCAAGCTCCCTCGCCACAAAAAGCCAGCGCTTGCTACATCACTGCTCCCAATCAGCCTTGGCAATCTGCAAGCCATGCAGCCCCTTGTACGCCGCCCGCTCAGGCTGGCTCCAGCCCGCCAGCAATGAATCCTCCAATCGATAGATCTCCACCCCCAGCGGACGGCAGACACTGAGGGGATCCTGCGCATCCGGCCCCCACATCGCCAGCGACAGATCGCCGCCGGGGCAAGTGGACAAGGCACACAGCAAATCGATCTCGGCAAAGAACTCCAAATAATCGCCCTTCTTCGCCGGACAGGCCTTCATGAAGTACATGTCATCATGATTGAGCCCAGTACATTGGAAAATATTCAACACATCGTGCACATCGAACTCGGTCAGGCCATGGGGTAATACGGCACGGGTCAGGTTCGAGTGGCAATGATGGTGAAAATCCTCGCCGGTCAGCATCCTGTTCACGTACGGATCACAGCGCGTACCCAGCAGATCGTGCAACCGTCCACCGTGCTCGTCGATGCCATAATCGGCCAGACTGTCATCGGTAATGGTCACCAATGGGCGCAAAAATGGCAGGTTCGACCACAGCCGGTCATGGGTGCTGACATGAGCGCCCTGCAACTGGCGAGTGCGCGCAGCCCACAGGCGTTCCCGTGGATCGTGGGCATTCCACACGTTAAAGTCCCCCACCTGCGGGCCCACCGGAGTCGTAACGCGGAACACATGCCCGGCGGGTACGTGCCAAGCGCGGCCGGTACGGATGGGGACCTCGAACTGTTCGATCAGAGTGCGCTTGTCCTGCTGGGTTCGGATGCGGTCGTAGAAGGGTTTGTCCACTTGCAGGGCCGAGCCTTTGCTGACTTGGTAGGCGGCTGGGTAGTTTTTGTGCATGGGGTGGGTCCTTGATCTGAGGTGATTAGGGGAAGCAACTGCAAGAGCAGTTGTTCGGAATCACTGAGGTACAGGCTCATCACTTGGTGCGCCTTGCGCTTGTCGGCTTCGCGTTGTAGACCGAGACCAGATTGTTCTCTACCAGCGCCATACCTGGCAGCAGGCGACCGCCAATGATGTCGGCGTGCAGCTCCAGGATGATCTGGTCGGCGAGGGAGAGTGTGTTGGTCATGGGAGGGAGGCCTTGGACTGTTGAACAACCATATCCGCTCATAAACTCCAAATTCCAAGGAGATGGTTACCGGCTAATGCCGTGCTCCCGATTTTCATAGGGGCCGGTTACCATGATGCGTCCCAATGCCAGCGTTGAAAAGGTGTACCTCTACCCCATGCCTGACGTGCCGATATCCCGCTGACGATGATCAACAAGCTTTACAGCACCGGCCTTGATCAACATATCCCGTCAGACGTCCCGCTCTTTGGCGCTTGAACACGTCAGCAAGCACCATGACGGCACGGGTAGCTGCCTGGCTTGCGGCGGTAGTGCAAGAATGGCCGCCAGCTTGACTGGCTGCGAGTCGCCGCGAGGGGCGAATTCACTGGTAATAGCCGTAAAGATACGGTTTGAGTTGGCAGGATCGTAGAGGGGCGTCCTGTGCCTTTGTGAGTCGCCTTATCAAAGCCCAATTGCACAGGATTCAGCCCAGCGACAAAAGCCTCAATCACGCGAACGTGATGATCTTCAGATTCTAAATCCTCCCGAGAAACGGGATTAGGCTGGCCTGGTTTCGTGGTCCACCTTGGATATACGCCACAGCAAAATGTACCGTATCTTTCGATATGGGGCATTTTCTTGAATTGCTGCGCAAATGGCTAGGTTTCACACAGTGTGCCATGGCACATCCTTGTAGAAGACATGCTTGCCCTGGCTCAGGGTCTGAGTGGCCCCTTGACCTAGACGGGGGGCTTCGGCATGGTGGGGGCGTAGTAGTGGTCGCGCCATTGGTGATGTCAGGTTCTGCGCCGGAGATCACTAGATCCGCCGACCGCTGCGCCTGGGTGAACTGCTTCCGCGGGATCGCGCTTGAACCCACTAAAGTACGGATAGTTCGAGTTGTTCTTGTTCCAGCAGATGAACCGCCAAGGTTTCAGGCAGACGCCAGCGTAGTCATCGCCCCACCAAGGCTTGGCATTGCCATCGCTCCCTCGGTTGCGGACCACACAGGCCACCGCGACTTGGCCAGCGAAACCTTCGCCCTTAGCCTCTCCGTCAGAGTGCGCGCGAGGATGTCGCGATTCCTTTCGGTTGCGGCCATAACTTCTCCAGGCAGAAAATCCCGCTCGATGGCGGGTTGTGGTGTTGAGGGGCATTGATTTTCCGGTAGATGGGCACCGACCTGTTTTCATTTGATCGGGCAATAAACTAAACTCCGACCCTCAACTCACAAGGGCAAAAAAACCATGGATTTATCGTCAAAATCAATCCGCCTACGGCTAATCGAAGAGTCGGACGCTGAATTTGTTCTGAGGCTTAGGCTTGATGAGAACTACAACAAATATCTATCTTCAGTAGTTGCGGATATAGACGCTCAAAGAAGCTGGATTAGAAGCTACAAATTTGATGAAGCTGCCGGAAACCAATACTATTTTATCATTGAGAGGCTTGATGGCACTCGGTGTGGAACAGTCCGAATTTATGACATTCGAGAAAATTCGTTTAGCTGGGGAAGCTGGATTCTAAACGAGGATAAAACACGATACTCCGCAATAGAGAGTGCCTTTTTGATCTACGAATTCGGCTTTGATCACCTTGGCTTCGAAAAATGTCATTTCGATGTACGCAAAGAAAACACAAAGGTTATATCTTTCCACGAAAAAATGGGCGCATACCGAACTAGTGAAACAGATATGGATATACTCTTTGAAATAACCCCTAAAATAGTTAGAGCTTCAAAAAAACAACTACCCGCAAAACTGTTCGCTTAATTGCTCCAAGGCAAATAACAAATGAATTACACACTCGAATATTTCCGGACTGCCTCTGGACTTTATACAACGCCAAAGGCATTGCTGGCGCTCGCGCCCCATGAGAGCGACATCTCAAAGTGTGCGCTTTCGACAAAGTCATCTCTCTAGGCACCGCCCTGAAAATTCTTACTCATGACAAAAACCGTCATGTCACAGAGGCGTTTAAGAATCGGGACTCCATCATCGAGCGATCCCGAGTCAATGTGTATACTCGATCGACGTCTTGGCATTGATCGCAAGGGATCTCATGCATAGCAAACATACAGCGTACAGGCCGGACATAGACGGATTAAGGGCTATTGCGGTTTTATCGGTAGTAGCTTTTCATGCATTTCCGTCCTTCTTGAAGGGCGGTTTTATAGGTGTCGACATTTTCTTCGTTATATCTGGCTACCTGATTTCAAAAATACTTTTCACTGGGCTAGACAATGGCACCTTAAGTATCTTTGAATTCTACAGCAGGAGAATAAACAGAATTTACCCAGCTCTTATACTTGTGCTTATTTCGTGCCTAGCTTTTGGTTGGTTCGCCCTTCTAGCCGACGAATACGCTCAACTTGGAAAACATACGGCAGGAGGTGCTGGCTTCGTTTCAAACATAGTACTCTGGTATGAAAGCGGTTATTTTGACAACATATCAGAAACAAAACCGCTTCTGCATTTGTGGTCGCTTGGCATCGAGGAACAGTTTTACATAATTTGGCCTGTATTACTCCTTGCCCTTTGGAAGTCAAGATTTAACCGCCTGTCCGTGATATGCATATTGGCCACTACTTCTTTCTGCATAAGCATAAGCATTCGACAGATCGACCCATCTGCGGCTTTTTATTCGCCGCAGAGTAGATTCTGGGAATTACTAATTGGATCTTTTATCGCTTACCTCTCTATGTACCGATCTGACACTCTATTTAATATTTATAGCAGACTCGATGTCATCATATCAAAGCTCGTGTACCAGACCCATAACGACTCTAATGGAGGTGCGATAAAGGATGCACAATCTTTACTCGGCCTGGCGATGCTAGTAGCAGGCTTCCTTATAATCACAAAAGAACGGCTTTTTCCTGGATACTGGGCTATCCTTCCGACAATTGGATCGGCACTAATAATAAGTGCCGGGTCAAATGCAATCATCAACAAACATATCCTATCCAACAGGATCATGGTGTCGGTAGGTCTAATTAGCTTCCCACTATACTTATGGCACTGGCCAATATTGTCCTTTGCTCGGATTATTGAAACAGAGGTGCCTAAGGTAGAAATCAGGATAGCGGCGGTTGTCGCTTCCATTGTGCTAGCTTGGGCAACCTACAAATTCGTCGAGCGTCCTATCCGGTTTTTCTCAACCAGCGGTAAAAGGACCACAATCCTGTTCGTCATCATGCTTATCATTGGATCTTTTGGCTTCTACGTGTTTAAGCACGAGGGCATGCAGTCTCGACAAATTGTCGCGAATCTGAAACAGAAGTCCGAAGACCTTCGACACTACTCACTTACAAAATGCAAATCCACTGATCCGACAATGGCTGAAATGAGCTGGTGCAACCAGACTAAAGAAGGCGCGCCAATAGACTACATCTTGTGGGGAGATAGCCACGCAGAGCACATCATTCCTGGGCTGAAAAAAGAGACTTCGAAAAACTGGCTTGTGATCGGGCGGCATAGCTGCCCACCACTACGGGGAGTGAAAGTATGGCTTGCAAACATGCCGAAGGACGCCTGCGAAAAAGCAAACTACAAATCGCTGGAAATCATCAAGGAAAGCAATGTCCGCGTGGTCGCATTGGCTGCCTTGGGGCCATTGTACTTTTCGGACCACGGTTTCTCTCCAGAGCACGCCAGCATAAATGATAAGAACCCGGACTATCGACTTGTCCTTGGAGAGAAGAACGATGTCTCCAAAAAGCTAGAAACCTATAAAGCTGGTCTGGACGCTGCGATCTCTGAAATTACAAAGCAGGGAAAAAAGGTAGTTCTGATCAAAGATGTACCGGAATTTAAGGCTCATCCAAAGGCGTGTCTGTCCCGTCCGTTCAAGACGAACGTCGTGAGCTGTGATGTGGCTCGCCAGGAATACAACGATCGGACCAAGGTCTACGATCAGGTATTAGCGGAGGCAAAAGCCAAGAACCCTAATGTCTATATCTTCGACTCGACAAAGCCTTTCTGCGACTCTGTAAGGTGTGCGTCCGCCGACAAAGATCACATATTTTACCGTGACGGCCATCACCTTAGCGAAGCTGGTAGCCGCATCGTGTCAAAAAACTTGGCTGCTTTCATTAAGAGCAGCGTCAAGTAAATGGTTGGGGGTACTCTCGCGACCCCAACCATATCACACGGTGCCGGCAATCTCAGTCGGGGGCTCGAGTTGCCACTCAGGCTCGCGGAACGTATTCGATCAGTGCCCCCTACCTTCCACAAGACGAGGCGACGGCTCACCGTGACATCTCTGCTGAGCAGTGCCTGGGCAACAAGGCTTTGTACTCGTCTACCGACGAGGCGTGTGGCAAGTTGCTATAGTGCGTGGCCACGTATACGGCTCTTGGCTGTCGATCTTGGCTGTCTCGACCAAGCTATAAATCTGCGCGCTGACGGTGATGCCGTTTGGCATGTCACTGAACAGCCAAGCCTTACGCCCTATCACAAACGATTTTATTACACGCTCCGCCAGGTTGTTATCGATCAATAAAAAACCAGCCTCAACTTAGCGTTCTATTCGGCTCCAGCTGTCCGTCAGGTAATTAACCGCTTACCCAGCATACTTTGCCGTGTCACCTGAGACTGCATTTTATTCAGCCAGGTCTTCAACTGGACCAGAATCGGCAGGCTCTTTTCCTGCCGACCGATCATCGCTGCTCGTCGCTTATGTTTTCAGCTCACGCTCAATGCCATACAGCTTGTTGATCATCGTCAGGGCTATATCGGCGCGGCCGGTCTTGCCCTTTGGCTGCACTTTCTATGCTTCCATGTACTTGCGACGCGCATGGACCTTGCAGGCTAGGCGTTCCACACCTGGCTGCAGGCCAACGCGTTATAACCTGCCGTAAACATTGGTCATAAATAGCCGCGATAACTTTCCAGCAGGCGCAACGGCACTTCCCACGCACTACTGGAGGTGTAGTCGAACAGCACGACTTTTTGATCGGACGGTCCGCGGGGCTTGCCCCCAAATCCAAGACTGGCTGGCGTATCTCGATCCAGCTCTTTCAGCACCTGGACCCGGTTTTCATCGCAGTGGATGACTGGACTTTCCAGCAGCCGGTCATGCATCAAATTCAGCAGGGATTGCAAGTGTTCGCCGCGCCGGATAATCCAGCGCGCCAGGGTCTGGCGCGGTATATCGATGCCATGTCGACTCAACATCGTTTCGAAACGATGCAGCGGCAGGCCATCGACATACTTGGTGGTCAACAGCATCGCCGATACGCTCGGGCTGGCCATGCCCTTTTCGATCAACGTGGCGGGTTTGTCGGCGGTGAACGGGGCAACTTCACAACTCCGGCAACCGTAGACTTATCGGATATGTTTGATGACCCGGACCTGCATCGGCACAGATATCCAGCTATTCGCTAGCATCTTCACGGATCACATGGCCGGCCGGTTTTGGGTAAAGGTAAATTTTTTCAATCCGGGCATTAGGATGCACTATGGTGATGGGCTCCTGATGGAAATCGGGAGCACAGCATCCTGTTGTCAGCGATTCGCTTAGAATGTGGTGTTCATGGGTCGGATAGAATCATTTATTTATGCCAGCGGCAGGTACCTTGGTACATTTCCAAAACTCGTCCATGCAACCGCTAGGGGGTAAAAAGGCCAGTCAATTTGACCGGCCTCCTTCAATCACAAACTCAATTCACTTCCAGCTTGTCACGGTTCCTGTCGAGAATCGCTTTGCCAATCCCCTTGACCTCCAGCAACTCCTCTACCGAAGAGAACGGCCCATTACTCTCCCGGTACGCAACAATTGCTTCGGACTTACCCTTGCCTATCCCAGACAGCTCGCGCTGCAACGTTGCAGCATCCGCCGCGTTTAAATCCACCTTGGGACTCTGCATTTTGGCTGGTTGCTCCAATAACTGCGGCGTTACAACAGACTCGGATTTGAGCGCAGGGGCGGCGATAGCAGCAATCGAGACGCTGGTCAGAAGGGCAAAAATCAGAGAGTAGAAATTGCCTGTACGCATAAATGACGCTCCATGACATCGTTAAGAGAGAAGCAGCTTTTCCGAAGCTGCCTCTCAAACGTAGGCGATGACGCATCGATGTCAAAAATATGTACGTTACAGCTTGTGTAACAATCAGGGTTCGAGGCGGCGTTGCTGGTAGATCCAGTCGACAATCTCTCCGTCAGGCGCGTAACCACTGACGGTATCGCGAAGTAGCTGGCGAACCCTGGTGTAGTCATCGTGCTCAATGGCGGCCAGCAACTCGGCCAACTTGATCTTGAGCGCTTCCCAAGGCAGGTGATCCTCGTTGGCACTCATGATCATCGGATGCGGGGTCGCGACGACGTTGTCGCCAATCAGCAACTCCTCGTAAAGCTTCTCGCCTGGGCGCAGCCCGGTGAACTCGATTGAAATATCGCCGTGAGGGTTTTTTTCCGAACGGACGCTCAAGCCAGACAAATGAATCATCTTTTCCGCCAGCTCAATAATTTTTACCGGTTCTCCCATGTCCAGTACAAATACATCCCCTCCCAAGCCCATGGAACCGGCCTGAATCACCAATTGTGCGGCTTCGGGAATAGTCATGAAATAGCGAGTGATCTTGGGATGAGTAACAGTCAACGGCCCGCCGGACTTGATCTGTTTATGAAACAGGGGAATGACCGAACCGGACGAACCCAACACGTTACCGAACCGGACCATGGTAAATCGCGTCTTGTTTACGCGCGAGACGTTGCTCTTATCGCCGAACAACACAGGGGCTAGCTCACGGCTGAGGGCTTGCAAGGTCAGCTCCGCTAGCCGCTTGGTGCTGCCCATCACATTAGTCGGGCGCACCGCTTTATCCGTGGAGATCAGGACGAAGTTTGATACACCTGCCTGCAACGCGGCCTGTGCCGTACTCAACGTACCAATCACATTGTTCAGGACGCCTTCGGCGATGTTGTGCTCAACCATTGGGACATGCTTATAAGCGGCGGCGTGATAGACCGTATCGATATTCCAAGTCTTCATCACATCCAGCAGTTTATCCTGGTCTCGCACCGATCCAAGGATAGGCAGCAACCGAACCGACAACGATTCGCGAATCACCCGAGGCTCAAGTTCGGACAGAATGCTGTAGAGATTGAATTCGCTATGCTCATACAGCAGCAGCGTAGTCGGCTTCAGTGCCAGGATTTGCCGACAAAGCTCGGAACCGATTGAGCCGCCAGCCCCAGTAACCAAAACTGACTGACCAGTGATGCAATGCTCGAGCAGATCAGGTTGTGCAGGCACCGGATCGCGCCCGAGAAGGTCCGCGATGTCGACTTCCTGGATGTCATCGACCTTGACCCTACCGCTGGCCAGGTCCATGAACCCTGGGACGCTGCGCACATGCAGCGGAAAACCTTCAAGCAACGTCAAGATTTCCCGACGGCGCCCACGCGACGAGGAAGGCACCGCCAGTAGAATTTCCTGTGCGCCGGTTGTGTCGATCATTTTCTGGATATGCTTGGGCGCGTATACCTGTAGCCCAGCGATCACGCGGTCCGCGATGCTTTTGTCGTCATCAATGAATGCGACCGGTCGCATCACTCGCCCCATACGCAGTGCGGCAACGAGCTGGTTACCTGCGGCTCCGGCACCATAAATAGCAACCTTGGGCAGGCCGTCATCACGGTTGGTAAAGGGAACATGTTGGGCTGCGGTAAACCAGTCCCCCAGAAAGTACTGACGCATCATCAGACGCAAGCCGCCAATCATGATCAGACTCAACCACCAATAGTTGAAAATGATGGAGCGGGGCACCACTACTTTATGATTGCTATACCAATACACCACCAGGGCCAGCAGCAAGGCCGAAAGGCTAACCGCCTTGCAAATCGTAATCAACGCATCGTTACCAAAATAACGCATGACCGCGCGGTACATGCCAAAGCGGATGAAGATCGGAATAGCGATCAACGGAGCCGATGCGAAAAGCCAAAGGTGAGTTTCTATTGGGCTGGCCAATGCGTCGACGCCTAGGCGAACGACAAACGCCAGCCATAAAGCGACCCAGACGAGTAAAACGTCCGTCGCCAGTTGGATTGCGCGTTTGTGGCGTCTCGGCAATCCCAGCAAGGCTGTTCTAAATTTGCTCATAACCCCTTCATGCACCTTCGCTAGCTCCTTAAACAATATCCATTCCCCACTGTAGGCTACCTTGGGGCTCGCTCCTCGACAGAACCAGCACGAAAGAGCATCAGACTCGTCTTCTATTTATGAAGAGGCTTCTCTGCCCCTCTCATGAAACGCGACCGCTATCACCAATACATAACGATACGCCAGAACCAAAACCACCGCACCTCCTGTTCTTCTATCATACGCACGTCGCGCACTCTTGACCTCCGGAGCAAGGACCTGATTGACTGCGCGCCCCCTCAGAAAGCAAGGGTACTTCATACGCGTAAAATATGAATTTGACAGTATGCAGGCAGAACAATGCGCAGCCGTTGCATTTGATGCATTAAGAAACAATCGTAATGTTCATGTAATGACAGGCCTGAGCACGAGCGAATCAATGTCGTATATTCCGTCAGAAAGACATGAGAACACCCCTACGTTCAGGCAGCTCGTCTAACTGAATATTTCCGCCAAATCCAACATAAAAATAAAAACTGAATCATTAGTTACAATTGAAAAACCAGTAAAATTATCGTGCAAAACGGTAAAACATTTTTTTAATTGACATAGGAGAGCAGCGAACCACTGATCGAATTACATAATTAAGTACATACTCCAAAAAACTAATAAAACCGATACTTCGCTGAAACTTAAGAATTGCAAGCTCATGTTTAAGATACTCACGACCACGTCGAGTCATCATGTTGTTTCCCGCACGCATCTTTAGCAAGACCTCATCCATATTCTGCATGTGATACTTCTTCGTTAGCATCAACGACCAAAGCGCATAATCTTGTGCTTTGCGAAAAGGAGGGTAACCACCGACATCAAGAACAGCTTGTTTCTTAAACATGACTGTGGGATGACTAATAGGGCTCCGCATTCTTGCAAATCGGGATAATTCCGTATGAGCAAGAGGGAGCCGACGAATACCGAGGGAGTGTAGCATTAAGCTATCAAACTCTTCGACCATCGCCCCCAGTACATCAATTTCTGGATGACTCAACATAAATGCAACTTGCTTTTCAAATCGTTCTGGAACACAGACATCGTCAGTATCCATACGCGCGACTATTTCATGGCGACAATATCGCAATCCCTCATTAAGGGCGCATGCCAATCCAACATTTTCGTCAAGCTTGACACTAATTAATGGTAGTACGTTGCGAAACTTTTCAATGCTCTCGCTCAATTTTTCGGGGAGCGGGCCATCTTCGACGAGCACAATCTCGGAAGCTTGTAAGCTCTGGCTCAATAAGCTTTCAAGACAGGCTTCTAAGTAGTTCGACTGCTCCGAAGCATGAATAGACATCAGCACTGAAAAGCCAGTTGCCGACTGCATTTTACTTTTCTCACCTGACATCATTCAACTCCAGCTAGGTATTGACACCTATGTACGTTCGTTCAACGCCATCGGATTATTTCGAATCTACACGATGCTCAAACATCGCCGTAACTAATCTATATATCCTTACGACCTGCTAAATCCCTCTATCGGCGCCGCCCCAGCACCTGGGTCTAGGACAAAAAACTCACGCCAAACCGCTATCGAGTTTCCCGACCTTCCGCAGAATGCCATCCTTAATTCCTTTAAACACAAACCCCAAGCGCCTCCTTTTCTGATCGAATATTAGAAAAAAAACAAAAATTTTTAACGTCATGATCAATGAGTATTTTAGTTTCCAACGCCAAGGCACGTACCTTTTACCGAAAAGATATAAAAAATTTCTATATTGATAATAATGTCGAATAGGTGATGGCACTCCAATTTGAAAGCCTAAAAAATTCTTGTGTCCATCGCCGAGCATATGAGCGATCTCAAGGGAGGTATCGATAAAAACATTCAGTCCTGCTGCACGACTGCGCCAGCACCACTCCCAATCTACGAAATCGATAAATAGATCTTCATTTTTTCTACCTACACGCTCAAAGGCATAAAGTGGTATGAGGAAACCGGAGCTAAGGGTATATTCGACAGTAGTACAACCCGCTGCCCTTTTCCGCCCGTGGTATACATCGTTTGTATCTTTTTTTAATGCTACCGGTCCAATCCCCCCGACGATTTTGCGCCCCTCATCCAGCTGATCAAACCGCTGCAACAGAGAGCGCACATAGTTCTCCGGGAGCTTAGTATCTTGGTCCATTTCAATAAAAAAAGTACATCCTAGTTTTCTTGCAACCTCGACTCCCAAATTCTGAGCCTTGGCAATCCCCATATTTTCAGCCAATTGATTAAGATACACATTGGAAAATTTTTCAGACAACTCATTAACTTGTTGCTGAACCAATGTAACATCCGAGTTATCTGTGAGAACTACCAAATCGACTTGACCGCTATAGGAATGAAGGTTGGCTGCCAATTCATTCACCTCTGGATTATAAACAGTCAAGATTACAGCAACCCTTCGGCTCATAATAATTTCCCAGCCAAATGATAAAATACGGCACAGCTACGATTGTCCTGGCCTAGTAAACTTAAAAGCACTACCCTCACCTCAACAGTTAAAACTAGATACCTTTAATCTTCGAGCGCGCCCGCCTTGAATTTAACAGCAAGTCCTACTAGCGGTAGATAGGCTATAAAAGTCGCCAATAGCCCGTCTATACCACCTATTCCAACCCAGATTGCCATGGGCAATAACCAAAATAAATTGATGGCCCCTACCGACAATGTCACATTTAAATGAGAACCAAAGTGCCGTGAAGCGGACTGATAAGCATGACTACGGTGCGCCTCGTACACCTTATCTCCCCGCAGCAGTCGACGCAGCAAGGTGAATGTCGCATCGACTACGAATATGCCCAGTAAGATTATCCAACTCCACAGAAATTGCGGAGCAATCCATGCCGCCTGTAAAGAGAAAATGCCGAGGATAATCCCTAGGAAACCGCTTCCCGCATCTCCCATGAAAATGCGCGCGGGCGGAAAGTTCCAGAACAGAAAGCCTAATACTGCGCAGGAAAGCAACAAAGGGACGTATGCAGCCGAGGGTTCGCCAAACAAGATATAAAGTAGGCCCCCGCCAATACAGACACAAACGGCCTCGACACTAGCGAGACCGTCAATGCCATCCATAAAATTGTACAAGTTCAACATCCATACCATATAAATAACAGCTAATAAGTGCCCAATCCACCCCATGTTCAACTGAACACCGAAGAACGTCACAGGAGGTAGACCACCGAGCCAGAATAGAGCCCAAACCGCGGCCCCGAAATGACCAATCAAACGCCAACGGGCAGCAATATGGCCGTGATCATCAAGAAAACCCAGTGCGGCGATGGCTACCCCTGACCCCAGTAACGCCCATATTAGGGGCCAGGACGCGAGCTCCAAAAAGCCCAAGATAGGAGCGGCAATAAGAAAGCTCAACACAATTGCCACTCCACCACCTCGTGGAGTTGGTAATGAATGGGAACTTCGAGCATTTGGGATATCAATAACGCTATTAATTAGTGCGTAACGACGCAACATACCGGTGAGCACTAATGAAAAGCAAATGACAATCGGAAAAAGCCACCATGACAGCATTAGCAAAATTCCCTATCGAAAATAAAGCAGCAGAGTTTAATTAGCAAGCTTACGAAATTCCGCGAATTCACGTCCCGTGTGGACGAGTGCGGTCTCAGTACACAGTTTAGGCTTCCACCCAAGCTGGTTACGTGCCTTGCTGGAATCTATGAGTAACGAGTCACATAGCTGCGTATACATTGCTTGCTTACCAATCAAGAAGGCGCCCAATCGCATGAGTACGGTGGGCACGGGCAGCAACCGGACATCCTGGTGCAACCCAGTGCATAAATGTCGGACAATCTCCGGAGTGGAGACATCAGTGCCATCTGAGATCAAATAAAGTTCGTCAGCAGCGCCAGGGTGTTCGATGCACAAGGCGATAAAATCAACCAAATTCTCCAAAGCAATCATACTGCGCCTGTTATTAATACTTGCGAACGGTAACGGAATACCTGATGCAACAAGTTTTAAAAGGCGCTGAAAATTCCCTGGGGCGTGAGCCGCATACACCATCGGCGGCCGAATAATAACAAGCTCCACCGCCGTAGGTGCCAACAATTTGCGAAGCTCATCTTCAGCTTCGAGCTTAGACAAAGCATAAGCCGCTTGTGGTGATGGCACAGACATCTCGTCAAAAGCCCGCCCGCCGGATGATGTGCCATTAACGCCGATAGAGCTAATGAAGACAAATCGTTTCACCTCTGCCTTTACGGCGATGCGCGCAAGCTCAACGGTCAAATCCCGGTTAATGTCCCGAAATGCCGTAAGAGGGTCGGAATCCGCTTCATTTAGCACATGGGCACGGCCAGCCAGATGAACAATGCAATCAATACCGTGAAAATACTGAGTCGAAGAGGTCAACGCTTTGAGATCTGCGTGAATCACCTGACCCGGAAAATTGTCCATCAGAGCCGCACGAGTGACAGCGGTAACAGAGAAAGCGCGCTCAATTAACGTACTGACCAATTCACGTCCGATAAAACCGCCACTGCCGGTTACCATTACCGAAGTCACTCTTCCCCCTCGCAGCGCTGCACAAAATTCAAACATTTATATTTCAAGATCTGCCTACCTCATCCCTAACGAGGATATCGTGCGGTCGAGACGCCTCATTCTTTCCGAGGTATAAGCATCCCTATCAATTTGATCACAAAAAACAGGAATATAACATCTAGCATGTAGGCGAAGCCTATCGGTGGTTCTAGCAGAATAGGCAATGTTCTCAACCAGAGCGTCGCAACCAACGCACAGTAAAAAATATTCTGTTGTGCGTTTCGGCCTAGCGAATTTATTATCGCCAACAAAAATGCCGTAAAGATCACCCAAACAAAGGCGAACTCTATCCCAAAGTATTTATATGCAAACAAATCGAAATGACTGGTCGGCCCACCGGCAATCTCTCGCCCCGGATTGTAGTACAGCAAAATCTGACGCCCTACGTTAAAGTCGTTCACCGGATACCCGAGTATTCCACTGAGACGAGTAACCCCAACAATAGGCGAAACAAAGCGTATCAACGCGTTATCGGTATATAATTTATCAACTACATCATTGGGCAACCCCAAGTAATATTTATCGGCATTACCAATAATTCGGAAAACCAGTCGCTCAACTACCACTGGACTACCAGTCATATACATGGCATCAGCCTCTGTATCAACATTATTACTACGGAGATTAAACATCAGCACCAGAAGTGCAAAAAAAATGGCTGCCAACGAAACAACTGCGAAATAAACAACTTTGAATTTAGGTTTTGAAAAATAAATACTAATCGCAACAAAACAAGCGTACAACGCTTCAAGAAAGGCAAATTTCGAGCCATTGACAATCGAACTAACGAAAATCAAAGACGCCAAAAAAAACAATAACAAAGCGTTCCTTACCGAGACACCATTGAGTCTCCACCCCCGCACTAACAAAATAGAAAGGTAGGCAAAAATAAAAAGTCGAAATGCATCAGCAATACGAACATACAATCCAAAACCTCTATTCTGCTCAAATCTGTTAGATTCAGCAAATAGCCCAGCTCCCACAAAAGTCAGAATAACCAACAAAAGACACAAATACAAAAAAAGGATCAAGTAGAATTCATAGCGCCCCCTCCCCCTCGGCACTGTCAATGCTACAATCAAGCGTCTAATACCATACGACGAAAAGCGACTAAACAAAACGAAAGAGACAACAAATAAAAAAGCACAAGAAAAAACAAACCAAAACAACAAATCCGATACATATCCCAAAAAATACAACCCAATGACAACACCATAAGCACTACCAAATGTGAAGGTCCAATAAAAATGAATAGGATCTAAATAGCCCGCCAGCGCCTTCAAACGAACCGTAAAGTAGAGCGCAAAACACGTTAAGAGAATCGAAGGTATAAATACATGTAGATTGGAAAAAAACAGATCAAAAAATTCAGAGGAGGTCATTTTTTTAGCAACTTTAGAAACGCGAGATTCACCATGATAAAAGGCACTTTAAACAACACTTTTAAAGGTAAAAATGAAATTATTTTCAATATTCCTTTGAGATTACCATATCGTAATCCCAGCAAAATATAGTACCCTCCCTTACTCGCGAGCACAAAATCTTTCAAGTGGGCGGGCGCAAGGGCTTCGATAGCTTGCGAGTACATATAGAACTGCTTTGCAATATTTTTATACGTATTGTTTCCATGATGTCTATATTTCGCGACGATAACATCCGGAAGAAAAAGGAAGTCCTTGCCCACCACAGGAAACATACTAAATAACTTGACAAATGTAGGGTAATCATCCCATATTAATTTTGGATCCCAACCGCCAATCGCCCTTAATGCAGCAGTTCTAAAAAGCGTCGACTGAATTAGTACTGGCGAAGGAAAGTCTGTAAACATTTCCGTATTCCTACTTTCGATGTCCAAACTGAAGAACCTATTATGCCGCTCCGTATAAACCTTACTCAGAGCACCACTTTCCTCAAAAAAATTCAACGCTCCACCAATGCAAAACTGCGCCCGCGGTTCGGCACCTAACGCGTCGATACAACGCGATACTCCGAGTGGATCTGGAACATCATCAGATGCCACTAAATAAATATACTCAGTGGTAGTTCGATCAAGCCCAATAATAAGCGATGAAACCAACCCCGAGTTACTTTTCTCAATTAACTCAACATTCAACTCAGGATATAACGCCAGCACCTCTCTTGCCCTTTCAACGGTTTTATCTGTAGACCCATCATCGACCACAATAACTTTCAGGCCCGGGATTTTTATCTGACAAATGGAAGAAAGGCACTGACCTATATAGTCTTCATGATTATAGGAAGGAACCAGAATCGTCAACATATCATCATCCACGCATTACTGGAGCAGCTGATTCTGCTGCCAATTTCTTAAATATTAGCAAATAAACAACCACCCAATAAATAAAATAATTAATTGCATAGGCCAACACGACCCCCTGAACATCAAACCATTGGGTTAAAACCAGAGACAGCCCATAGAACATTGCAGCAAAAATCACTTCGGTCACCATGAAAGGCTTAAACATGGCTTTACTCAACATCAGATAAGATATAATCCAACTACCGATACGTAAAATATCACCTACTAGCTGCCAAGCGAAAAGATCGCGCATTGGATAAAATTCAGCACTGAATAAAACATGTATAACAATGTCACGAAGGAGATATACCGTAACCGCCCCTACAACGACAATAGGGAGGATGACCTTGTACCCTTGTAATATTTCTTCTTTGATATCTTTAGCCAGAGACAATTCCGCCAAGCGTGGTAAATAATAAATGCCTAACGTGGTCGTTACTAACATAAGATATGCACTACTCAGCCTCCACATTGCTTCCCAATAACCAGCTGATTCCCACCCCAGCGTATCCCCCAGGTGATTTCGGATAAATATGTGGCTAAGAGGTACACAAGCTGCAGAAGTGAGTGCCATCGCCGTATATTTCGCCAAGTTTCTAGCGATGCCTTTATCGATTCCTCCAAGTAAATACCTAAATTTGAACCATGGCGCTTTTAGCAAAAGAGCACAAGTCACAAAGAAGCTCAGTGATTGATAGATTGCAAGCGCGACAAGTGCGCCATAGAGCCCCAGAGTGATAGACATTACGCTAGTAACAATGAGAGCAAAAAGGCTTCCCGCTATGTTAGCTAATACATAACGACCTATCTCTTTCTTCCCGTTTAGGATCGCCAGCACCAAAGTGTTAAAAACAAAAAAAATCAATGTTGCAGCGAACCAGAGAAACACCCCACCATACACCTCATCTTTTAGAAACCACTTCGCCAACGACTGGTTCAACAGTGCAATCAAAACACCCGTCAATATCGAACCAATAAATGCGATGCTACCAGCTGTACGCCAAACTTTATGTTGCCTATCATGATCGTCATGATACTCTGCGGTGTACTTGACAACGCCAGTATTAATCGCACCACTTGCAAAAGTAGTGATCATTTGAACGGCATTTTGAAACTGTCCCAAAGCAGCATAACCTGCTGGGCCAACATAAATCGCGAGAATTTTGTTGATACCTAGCAAGGTCAACATCTTGATAATTACAGCAACACCATTGAGCAAACTGGTTCTTATCAGTGTCATACTAATGAGCTACCACGAAAGCTGTTACATGCAGCAACAACCTGATAGGCCTGCTCACGGCTTATTGTTGGGCCAATTGGCAAACTCAGTACTTCCCTGTGTATACGCTCGGTCAAGGGAAAAGACAGATGATTCAGGTAACAATAGGCCTGTTGCTGATGAGGTGGAATTGGGTAGTGAACTAAGGTTTGCACCCCCTCCCTCAAAAGATGGGCTTGCAATGCATCACGCATCTCAGAACGAACCACGAACAGATGCCAAACATGAGCATCCAGCGTCAGGGCCGAAACACTAGTAGACAATGGTAGATAGATGAGTGGATTATTAATACCTTTCATATAGATATCAGCGATTTCTTTACGATGAGCAGTGCTTGCATCCAAATACTTGAGTTTGACGCTTAACATTGCAGCTTGAATTTCGTCAAGGCGACTATTGACGCCCCTATACAAGTTCTTATATTTCTCATGTGAGCCGTAGTTGCGTAGCGCCCTAAGGGTTTGCTCCAATTCACCATCGTTAGTCGTAATGGCTCCTGCATCGCCAAGCGCCCCCAAGTTTTTACCTGGATAGAAACTGAAAGCGGATGCATGGCCCCAACTACCAGCCCTTCGCGCGTTGACACTCGCGCCATGAGCTTGTGCAGAATCTTCCAAGATTAAAAGATCGTGACGCTCGGCGATCTTGAGTAGTTTTGGCATATCAGCAAGCTGCCCGTATAAATGTACGGGCATTAAGGCACGAGTCTTAGCGGTAATAGCGGCCTCGACATTATCGGGGCACAAATTGAAAGAATGCGAGTCGGGTTCAACCAATACAGGAATAAGTCGGTTTTCTGTAATAGCCAAAACAGTTGCAATATAGGTATTGGCTGGAACGATGACTTCATCCCCTTCTTTTAACTTGCCAAGTTCCTTCCAAGCGCGAAGCGTTAAAATCAATGCATCAAGGCCGTTAGCTACTCCGATACAGTGTTTTGCCCCACAATAATAAGCAAAATCTTTTTCAAACTGCGTTAATTCGTTTCCACCAATGTACCAACCAGAATCGATTACTCGCGCGCAGGCTTCAACCAGATCATTTCTGTACTGGGTATTTACTTCTTGCAAGCTTAGAAAATTAATCATGTGCTTCTCTATGAAACTTGAGTATGGTTGGAATCAAAAACCCACAAACACGTAGCTAAACGAACAGCCAGGAACGAAACGAATCAGCATAACCAGCGGCCTACACCATAATAATAAATAGTCATCGAGCATTCCAGCCATGGCTTATCGTAATGCCGGGAAGCAACACGCCCCCCTCCAATAGAAGCACCTTTTTAACAATCGTTTTAGATACTCTATCAAGTAGTGCTTTGCTCGCGGTGCTTTGTCATCAGTGAATGTATCATTGGGTCCGATGAAGAAACTGCCCTTCAGCCGAACACCCTCATAGATACAGATGCAATTTTTTATAATAAAATAATTGTCAACCTGCACATCATATCCAACAAAACAACGAGAACAAATATTAGTATTTTGACCAATTTGCGCGTCCTTTAGAACAACGCAAAATTGACAATTTTTTGTTCTAGCACCTAAGCAGCTAGAATGAATATCAGCCAGAGGGCGTATAAATACATTATTCGGTAATTTTTCGCCTTCAGTATCATTCACTGCAAAACTCCTCTAGGCCCTAGCCCCCCTAGGACTGACCTCCAACAAAAGCTCCAAGAGAGCCTACTCAAGAGCTACTGACATAGATTATCTGCCAACTCGCTTCAGAAACTCTTGGTAGTCCCGTATGTAGTCACATTCATCATAGTGTTCACTTGCAAGAACCAATAGAACACAGTCGCTGCTAAAATCATGCATTTCTCGCCAGACCATACTCTCGATCAGCAAACCCTTGGTTGGATTGTCCATCCAAGCTTCTTCACGGGTATGACCATCATCCATTACCATTCTAAACTTACCAGCTACACAAATGGCAATTTGCTTCAGGTTCTGATGCGCATGAAAGCCTCTACTGACGCCTTCGGCAGTGCGATAAATATAGTACACGCGCTTGACATCAAACGGAATGGCTTTCTCTAACCCGATTTCAAGGGCTACAAGGTCACCGCGCTCATCACCTAAACTTTGAAAATCAATCCACTTAATCAGGCTCAATTGCCCTCCCAAAGACTCACAGACAACAACGGCGCGTCTTGATCTTTTTGATTAACTATCAATATTTCCAGTTCCGGCCAAACAATACTCAATTCGGGATCACTCCAGCAGACGGCCGCCTCACAATCCCTCACATAATAGTCAGTAGTTTTATACTGAAAATGAGTATTATCTTCCAACGCAACAAAGCCATGGGCGAAACCCTCTGGAATCCAGAGCATCCTACGATTATCAGCGCTCAAGAGCACACCTACATGCTGCTTAAAAGTAGGAGAATTTTCACGAATGTCAACGGCCACATCAAAAACCGCACCATGTGTTACCCTTACAAGCTTCCCTTGAGCATGTGGTGCGCGCTGATAATGTAGACCGCGCAATACACCTTTCATTGAGCATGACTGATTATCCTGTACAAAACGACGAGGCTGCGGTAGGCCCAACTTACTGAGTTCGCTATGGAAACGCCCCTCGTTGAAACTTTCCATGAACCACCCTCGCTCATCATTGAAAACCTGAGGCTCAATTAGAACGACATCTGGAATATCTGTCTGTACCAACTTCATTATTTCGTCCCTTTGAACAAGTCAAATAGATACTGTCCATAGGCTGTTTTCTTTAGCAATTCCGCCTGTACTTCAACCTGTTGCTTGGTCAGCCATCCATTATTAAAGGCAATCTCTTCTAAACACGCAACCTTCAACCCTTGACGCTGTTCAATTGTATGAACGAAATGGCCAGCCTCCAGCAGGGATTCATGTGTTCCAGTGTCCAGCCAGGCAAAGCCGCGTCCGAGCATTTCAACATTGAGATTCTGACGCTCAAGATAGATCCGATTGATATCGGTAATCTCAAGTTCACCACGTGCTGATGGCTTGATAGATTTGGCAACCTCTACCACGCTATTGTCATAAAAATACAGACCGGTCACTGCATAGTTTGATTTAGGGTTGACTGGTTTTTCTTCGATGCTGATTGCACGCCCATCAACATCAAACTCCACAACCCCAAATCGTTCTGGATCAGATACGTGATAGCCGAAGACGGTTGCACCTTCATTACGCGCCTTGGCCGAGCGCAGCTTGTCCGAAAAATGCTGGCCGTAGAAAATGTTATCACCAAGAATCAAACAGCAGCTATCAGTACCGATGAATGCTTCACCAATTAGAAACGCCTGAGCTAAGCCATCTGGTGACGCTTGCTCTGCGTAACTCAGTTCGATTCCAAACTGACTACCATCTCCCAATAACTTTTGAAAGTTTGGTAAATCTTCTGGTGTTGAAATAATCAAAACCTCACGAATTCCAGCCAGCATCAGTACTGACAGTGGATAATAGATCATTGGCTTGTCATAGATAGGCAACAGCTGTTTCGAAACACCCAGCGTAATCGGATGCAAACGCGTACCGGATCCACCCGCCAGAACAATACCTTTACGATTCATTAGACAAACCTTGTGCTTCCATCATCATTCGTGATAAACCCGATTGCCATGTGGGTAAATGGACACCAAAAGTATCGCGTAGCTTGCTACAGTCAAGGAGGGAATTGAGCGGGCGTTTTGCCGGCGCCACATAGTTGCTACTCGATATCGCTTCAAGCTCCTTAACCTTCAACTCGACACCATATGATCTAAGCATATTGAATACAAACTCTGCGTAACCATACCAAGACACCCTACCCGCAGCCGTTAAATGATAAAGACCACTGATGCCAGCACCTGAAATAGCGCTGCGTAAGGCATGAGCAGTCACGTCCGCGATTAGCGCGGCAGATGTCGGCGATCCCACTTGATCATCAATCACTTTCAGTAGTTCACGCTCAGCAGCTAGGCGTATCATTGTTTTCGCAAAGTTGTTACCCCGCGATGAATATACCCAACTAGTTCGGAAAATCAGATGCTTGCAACCACTACGTTCAATTGTCTTCTCCCCTTCCAGTTTCGTGTGTCCGTAGACATTCAACGGCGCGGCAACCGCACTTTCTTGCCATGGCTTCGCTCCACCACCATCGAAGACATAATCAGTGGAGTAATGAACCATCCAGCTGCCTTGCTCTGCCACGACAGCCGCAATGCACTCGGGCGCTAGAGTATTGATCCGCCGAGCCTCCTCTGGATCGGACTCCGCCTTGTCCACTGCGGTATATGCAGCAGCATTGACCACGACATCAGGCCTAATCAAACGGAGTGTTTGCCTTATGCCGTCAAGATCCCGAAGGTCTCCCACGAGCCCATCAGCCCCGGCTCTACCGAGTGCGATCACCTGCCCAAGTGGCTCTAGAGAGCGCTGGAGCTCCCAACCAACTTGGCCGTTTTTACCAAGCAGCAGGATCTTCACGGACGCACAGTCCTCTCACTGTAATTCTTATCTAACCACTGTTGATAACTGCCACTTTTGACATGAGCAACCCACTCAGGATTATTTAAGTACCATTCAACGGTCTTCCGAATACCTGACTCAAATGTTTCATTTGGTACCCAGCCAAGTGTTTTTTGAATTTTCCGAGCGTCGATTGCATAGCGCAGATCATGGCCTGGACGGTCCTTCACATGGGTAATCAGCTCCCGATAAGATTCCCCAGGCAAACCTGCGTTATTCATCGCAGTAACAGCCATTTCATTATCAACAGAGGCATCGCTGTGCAAAGGTCGAAGCTCATCCAGCAACGTACAAAGTGCTTGTACAACCTCAATGTTCTGTTTCTCATTGTGGCCACCAATATTGTAGGTCTCACCAACTTCACCCTTCGTAAGCACTGTATATAATGCGCACGCGTGGTCATCGACATACAACCAGTCTCGCACCTGATCACCCTTGCCATAGATTGGTAGTGGTTTACCCTCCAGCGCGTTGAGAATCGTCAGAGGAATAAGCTTCTCAGGGAAGTGGTAGGGACCATAATTATTAGAGCAATTGGTGATAATTGTCGGCATACCATAGGTACGCCGCCAAGCACGGACCAGATGGTCTGAACTAGCCTTGCTAGCAGAGTACGGAGAACTCGGAGCATAAGGCGTCTGCTCAGTGAACAATTCATCGGGGCCTTCCAGATCACCATACACTTCGTCAGTGGAGATATGATGGAAACGGAACGCAGCTTTTTTAACCTCGTCCATTTCTGACCAGTACCGACGGGCAGCCTCGAGAAGAATATAGGTTCCCACGATATTGGTTTCGATAAACGCAGCAGGCCCCTCAATAGAGCGATCAACATGGGACTCCGCAGCCAAGTGCATTACCCCGTCGGGCTGATGAACTCGAAAAACCCGATCTAGTTCAGCGGCATCGCAGATATCCACCCTCTCAAAGGAGTAGCGCTCATTGTCACTGACGCCCGAGAGCGATTCGAGGTTGCCTGCATATGTCAATTTGTCTATGTTAACGACATGACACGATGTGTGTTCAAGTATATACCGGACGACTGCAGACCCGATAAAGCCAGCACCGCCTGTAACCAGAATTTTTTTAATAGCCATAGTATTTTTTATACCAACTGACAAAACTATCTATACCACTCTCAATAGAAACTGAAGGTTTGAATCCGGTATCATTTATTAAATCATCAATATCTGCAAATGTTACAGGCACATCTCCAGGCTGCATGGGCAAAGAATTCTCTACCGCTTTTTTACCACATGATTTTTCAAGCGCATCAATAAAGCGCCTCAGTGTTACAGGATTATTATTGCCAATATTGTATACCTTATAAGGTGCATGAGCATTTGTTTCCGGGACATATTGTGGCGCCGGCACCGTGCCCAACACTTTAATAACGCCATTTACGATATCGTCAATATAAGTAAAATCACGCTTCATCTCACCATGATTATATACATCTATTGGGTCACCCGCTAAAATAGCCTTGGTAAACTTATAATAGGCCATATCAGGACGCCCAAACGGCCCGTATACAGTAAAGAAACGCAAACCCGTAGTGGGGAGGCCGAAGAGATGGCTATACGTATGGGCCATCAGCTCATTTGCTTTCTTAGTTGCTGCGTACAAACTAATTGGATAATCCACGCAATCTGAGGTACTAAATGGCTGCGTTGGATTCATTCCATATACAGAGCTTGAAGAAGCATAAACAAGATGCTTCACACCGCTTCGATAACATCCTTCCAGGACATTTAGAAACCCGACGACGTTAGCATCAACATATGCGTGGGGATTTTCAATTGAATAACGGACACCGGCTTGCGCAGCAAGATTCACAACAACATCAAACTGAGTTGAGTCGAACAAAGCAGACATCGCCATCCTGTCGGACAAATCCAATATCTCGAAGGTATAAGAATCCTTTATTCCACGCAACGCAATAAAATGAGCAAGCTCTTGAAGACGAGCCTCCTTCAAGGCCGGATCATAGTAGTCATTTAGATTATCAATTGCTGTGACCGCGTGCCCGTTTTTCAACAAAGCCTTTGTCAGATGAAATCCGATAAAACCTGCACCTCCCGTCACTAGAACTTTCATTGTGGACGACCAATGGAGTAATAGATAAAACCCTTCTTAGCCATGCTTACCGGACTAAAAATATTTCGCCCATCAAAAATAACTGGCTGTTTTAATGACGCTTTGATCACCACAAAATCCGGAACCCGAAAATTCTGCCACTCGGTTACAATTATCAAGGCAGTGGCTCCTTGTAGAGCTGCCTCTTTGTTTGGACACAACGTGAGGTCATCCCGCTCACCATATATTCGGCGTGTTTCTTCCATGGCCTCAGGGTCAAATGCCTGGACCTTGGCGCCAACCTGCCATAATGCCTCCAATAAAACTCGACTTGGCGCTTCTCGCATGTCATCAGTATTAGGCTTGAAGCTCAATCCCCACACAGCAAAAATTTCGCCGCTCAGATCGCCCTCAAAATGCTGTTCTATTTTCTTGAACAGTACCGCTTTCTGTTCTTCATTGCGCGCTTCTACAGCCTTAAGAACCTTGCTCTCGACCCCGATGTCATCCGCAGTGCGAATCAAGGCCTGAACATCTTTCGGGAAGCAAGAACCGCCGTACCCGCAACCGGGGTAAATAAAGTGATAGCCAATACGAGGGTCGGAGCCTATGCCTTGACGCACCATTTCGATATCAGCCCCCAACTTTTCAGCGAGGTTCGCCATTTCATTCATGAAGCTAATTTTCGTCGCCAGCATGCAATTCGCTGCATATTTGGTGAGCTCCGCGCTGCGCACGTCCATGATGATGATCTTTTCATGGTTCCGGTTGAAAGGGGCGAACAACTCACGCAGCACCTCCTCAGTTTTGGAACTTCCCGTACCAATAACAATGCGATCAGGACGCATACAGTCGGCCACCGCAGAGCCTTCCTTAAGGAATTCAGGATTAGATGCCACGTCAAAACTCAAGTCCTGACGACCCCGAGCCAAAAGCACCTCATTGATACGCGCCGTCACCAGATCAGCTGTACCCACGGGTACGGTGGACTTGTCGACGATGATTTGCGGACACTCCATGTGCTGACCTATGGACTCCGCAACAGCTAAGACGTACCTGAGATCTGCAGAACCATCTTCATCTGGCGGCGTCCCAACCGCGATGAACTGGACCTCACCGTGCCGAATAGCCTTAGCAGCATCGGTAGTGAAATTAAGTCGACCCGCAGCTTGATTTTCCTTGACCAGTAGCTCCAGACCAGGCTCGTAGATCGGAATGCAACCTTGCTTCAGACGCTCTACTTTGCAGGCATCGATATCAACACACACTACGTCATGACCCACTTCTGCCAGCACGGCGCCTTGCACCAGACCAACATAACCGATACCAAAAACCGTAATTTTCATGAAACTTCCTTTTCAGCGCCAATCTTGAATGGCCAGAATTTGACAGCCATCACTCCAGCGTCATCAGCATCAAACGCTCGGTTATTCAGTTACTCGACTAACCACTGACGCATCACGCAACCGATGCGGGCGCTTTCGCAAATCTCGCCATTATGATGAAAACACATCAAGTCACCAAGGACCAGAAAACGGCATCGTCACCCATACTCGCCGAAGAATCAGACATCACAATGCCCCTAGCTTTCAGCAGCATACATGGTGAGTAATGCGGGAACACGGACACACCTGAGGATCACAGGACGCGTTTACCGAGTTTTCAACGCTCACAACCGGAGTATTTATTATTAAGTATACCCCTTGAAAGCCACTCTAATCGCAACCAAACGCGCTCGCAGGCCTTTCACTCCCTCGTTACGGACTCCCGCGCGTGCGCCGCACTCACGACAGTATCGACCGGCTCTCATAGAGCTACACAGCGCCTGTCTTCCACGCCTCCTGCCAGGACTGCAACTCTTCCCAGGGAGGAACGACTGAAATAGCCATCATTTTTTGATGTTCCCTATGCTAAAGCTCAACAATCATGAATCGATCAAAAACAGCCCCATCCCACCTGAATCAACGATTCACTACTCTGATCGTGCGCTTTCAGAGTATCGGACCCGCATTGCAGGCGCATCTCGTCCACACCACATCATTCATTTTCGCGACCACCAGCTCGACATCGCAAACAAATGCCCTGCCGCTAAGAATAGTTCTCGCTAGGTCACACAAGCGCCCTTCTTACAGCTAAACCGCTTGATCACGTAAAAGATACTCAACCTTGGCTCCCACCTGTGCTTTTGAGTATTCCACCTAACTCCACTCCAGCAAAACTCACCATTCCGGCGCGCAACACATAAAAAATCACCGGACCAGCAGCTCGGAACCGATAGCTAGAATGCTTATTGACACACCAAAAAGCCTGTCTGCATTGGGAATAGCATCCAATGCGGACAGGCTCAAAATAAAAACCGAACAGGAAGCACTTACGCCTTTGACTGACAACTACCAGTCATGACTCATGCTGATGGAGTGGCATTCAGCCACGACTGACTTGCCCACCTTGCGACTCCTCCCGACTGCGGGTCAATAAAGACCGGATCAAAGCGGTAATCCCGCCCAATAACAACCCAGCCAAGACACCCAACGCCAGGATCAAGCCCTTTTTAGGTTTTATCGGACTCTCCGGCACTTCAACACTACCATCCTGCCGATAAACCGAAATCCTTTCAGGGTCAACATTCAACTTACGATATAAACCGTACTGCATCTGCAGCGGCCGTAAATCAGTGATGAATGCATCATCAGAAGACCTGGACTCCAGCGCATTGATTTCCGCCGCCAATGCTTTGCTACCCCGCTGGTAATCCATTTTATCGCCGGTCTCTACCGTGATATCCACCGCTGCAGAAGAGTTGATTATCGGCGAGGTCAAACCGATCGCTTCAGCGATCTTCAACGCCTCCCTCAACTGCTGAATCCGGTCCTCGCGAACTCGCTGGGCAGTCTCGCGCAAGCTCACAATTTGCTGCTCGAGGTTACGCGCATTTACCGACGCCTCGGTGCTCACGTTCTTGACCAGCTCCGACTCAGCAGCTTCACTGGCGTGCTGGACGTAGATCTTTGCCCACTCGGTGGCCCGAACAGGGTCCCCACCTTGAACGGCCACCGAAAAGCGATCTGGCGTATCTTTTCCCGGCCCTTTAATCACCAGTTCCCGGGAAAAGCGCGCATACAAACGGTCGAGCGCGCCCTGTCGCTGAGACTCATCGAGGGAGGGAAGATAAATCTCATTGAAGAACTTCTGACGCAGGGACTCGCCTTGAAGGTTCCTGGCAAAAACGTCATAAACATACTTGATCGAATAAGGTTCCAGATCTGTGCTTTTCCCACGACCAAAATTCAGCTCGGCTATATCATTCTGCGTTGGCGGCATGATGAAAAGCTTGGACTCATAGACCGGCTTACTGAGAAACGCATACGCAGCCGCACCTACCGTGACTAAAAGAGTCACACCAATGATCAGCCATTTTTGGGACCAAAGCCCCTGAGCAAGGGCGATAAGGTCAATCTCATCAGAGCGATGGGTTTCGACTTGATTATTTTGCATCTGAGGCCTCGTGTCCTTTTTTTGACATAGCGCCCGCACACAAACTGGACGCGCTAAAAGGCAGAACGAGCAGACCCTCGGCGGATACCGCAGTAAACTGAGTTAAATTAAATACGATCAAAACGCACCCAAAAGCCAGGAAAAAGTTGCAGACAGTGATCCTTTACACAAAGACTTCCGGGCTCACACATCCATTATTTAAACCGTCGGCGCAGGCCCATGAACCATGCGAATAACGGGCCCAACATCATACCAGCGAGAAACGCCAACAGCACGAAAACCGAAACAGGAACCTGCGGCGTCGACCAGCCCAAGAACAACAATGCGACAGAGTGGGTATTTTCAAGCACAAACAGAACGATGACTGCAGCCACTAGCAACGCGAGCAAGACGAGGGCAAAACGTTTAAAGCGATGCATGAATTTCCCCTTGCATAAACGCCTCCTTACAGGTCATCCCCCTCCTCCTCATTGACGCGATCCCTGAGTTCCTTGCCCGGCTTGAAATGCGGAACAAATTTACCGTCCAGGCTCACGGATTGGCCGGTTTTGGGATTGCGACCGACACGCGGCGCACGGTAATGGAGAGAGAAGCTGCCGAAGCCACGGATCTCGATGCGGTCTCCGGTCGCCAGGCACTGGGACATTTGCTCAAGCATGGTCTTGATGGCCAGCTCCACATCTTTAGATGAGAGTAGCCCTTGATGGGTGACAATTCGTTCGATCAACTCCGACTTCGTCATATTTTTCCCTTCTTTTTCAAGCAGCTAGGAAAATCGCTTGAAAAGGTTTTAGCATGACCGGAAGAATTTGAACAGCCCAAGTCTTGACATATCTTCATCCTGTCGTATTTGCCCCGCTTCTGCACAAGCCTTGCACTTGAGCGCATTCAACGACAAATGACCAACATCGTGCGGGTCAGGTAGCCTGCCGGATTGAAGCCGAATGGATACTGATCTTCATCCTTGGCATCATCGGAGCGAGTGATGACTTTGTACCCTGCGCCCTTGCACTCCTTCGCAGCGCGCTTGTGGCATTTTTCCCAGCCCGATCCCAGGCCGGAACAATCGACCTCGATGCCACTGACGCCACGCACCGCATGGGTCTTGGCACTTGTGGTGCAACCTGCCAAGGCCAATACCGCGAATACCAGGATGAGCCTGTTCATTCGTCTCCTTAAATAGCCAGCACCCGACTGGGTGGTGTCTGACCTGACGCTATCGCGAGCAGGCTCCCCCCCACATTGGCCCGGGGAGACCAGGGCATCCACAGTCTAACCTTGAACAGGTGATTGATCTGCTTAAAGAAAGAGACAGTTAGGTTGCAGGATTGGTTTCACTGCCGAGTCAGACAGAGGAGCCAACTTACAAACAGGCCAGTTTTCCCGAATCACGCCCACAAAAAAGGGCGACCGAAGTCGCCCTTTTTTATGGTCTGACAGAACTCAGTTCTGCTTTTCCATCTGTGCACGCAGCAGGTCGCCCAGAGTGGTAGGACCAGCAGCAATGTCAGAGGTAGCTGGCTTGTCGCGCAGGCTCTGGATTGCTTCTTTCTCTTCAGCATCGTCTTTCGACTTGATGGAGAGCTGGATTACGCGGCTCTTGCGGTCAACGCTGATGATCTTGGCTTCTACTTCTTCGCCTTCTTTCAGAACGTTGCGCGCGTCTTCAACGCGGTCACGGCTGATTTCGGAGGCTTTCAGAGTCGCTTCGATATCGTCGGCCAGGGTGATGATGGCGCCTTTAGCGTCAACTTCTTTCACGATGCCCTTAACGATTGCGCCTTTATCGTTCTCTTGAACGTACTCGGAGAACGGATCGCTTTCCAGTTGCTTGATGCCCAGGGAGATGCGCTCGCGCTCTGGGTCAACCGACAGGATAACGGTGTCCAGCTCGTCGCCCTTCTTGAAGCGGCGCACGGCTTCTTCGCCCACTTCGTTCCAGGAGATGTCGGACAGGTGAACCAGACCGTCGATGCCACCGTCCAGACCAATGAAGATACCGAAATCGGTGATCGACTTGATGGTGCCGGAGATTTTATCGCCCTTGTTGAACTGGCCAGAGAAATCTTCCCATGGGTTAGATTTGCACTGCTTGATGCCCAGGGAGATACGACGACGCTCTTCGTCGATGTCCAGAACCATAACTTCCACTTCGTCGCCGACTTGTACGACTTTCGAAGGGTGGATGTTCTTGTTGGTCCAGTCCATTTCGGAAACGTGTACCAGACCTTCAACGCCTTCTTCCAGCTCAGCGAAGCAGCCGTAGTCGGTGAGGTTGGTAACACGAGCGGTGACGCGGGTGCTTTCTGGGTAACGGGCTTTGATAGCAACCCATGGATCTTCACCCAGTTGCTTGAGGCCCAGGGAAACACGATTGCGCTCGCGATCGTACTTCAGAACCTTGACATCGATCTCGTCGCCAACGTTGACGATTTCCGAAGGATGCTTGATACGCTTCCAGGCCATGTCGGTGATGTGCAGCAGGCCATCGACGCCACCCAGATCGACGAATGCGCCGTAATCGGTGAGGTTCTTGACGATACCCTTGACCTGCTGGCCTTCCTGCAGCGATTCCAGCAGAGCTTCACGCTCGGCGGAGTTCTCGGCTTCCAGGACACTGCGACGGGAAACGACAACGTTGTTGCGCTTCTGGTCCAGCTTGATGACCTTGAATTCCAGCTCTTTGCCTTCCAGGTGCGTGGTGTCGCGCACTGGACGGACGTCAACCAGGGAACCTGGCAGGAACGCACGGATGCCGTTAACGTCGACAGTGAAGCCGCCTTTAACCTTACCGTTGATAACGCCCTTGACCACTTCCTCAGCTGCGAAAGCCGCTTCCAGAACGATCCAGCATTCAGCGCGCTTGGCTTTTTCACGGGACAGCTTGGTTTCACCGAAGCCATCTTCAACCGAGTCCAGCGCAACGTGAACTTCGTCACCGACGTTGATGTTCAGTTCGCCAGCGTCGTTGTAGAACTGCTCAAGCGGGATGAGTGCTTCAGACTTCAGACCAGCGTGAACGGTTACCCAGCGAGCTTGGTAATCGATATCAACGATAACACCGGTGATGATGGAGCCTGCCTGAAGGTTCAGGGTTTTCAGGCTTTCTTCAAAGAGTTCCGCAAAGCTTTCGCTCATTTTAATTCCTGTTGATTAGGGCGAAGAATACGCCCGCCTCCACACCCCAGACGGTGTGGGTTAGTTTCATATAAAAGAAGCACCGCAGGACTATGACTGGTCCCCTGCGGAGCTTCCTGGTCACCCGGCGATATCGCGGATGGCGATTTCGCTCATGATGCGTTGCAACACCTGATCGATGGACAACTCCGTGGAATCCAGCTGTATCGCGTCAGCCGCCGGCTTGAGCGGGGCTACTGCGCGCTGGGTGTCACGCTCGTCGCGTGCACGGATCTCATCTAGCAGACTCGACAGACTAACATCCTCGCCTTTGCCCTTCAACTGCAAATATCGGCGACGAGCCCTCTCCTCGGCACTGGCGGTGAGGAAAATCTTCAGCGGGGCATCGGGAAACACCACGGTCCCCATGTCGCGCCCATCGGCCACCAATCCGGGCGGCTCCTGGAAAGCGCGCTGGCGCTGTAGCAACGCCTCGCGCACCGCCGGCAGCGCGGCGACCTGGGAGGCCCCGGCCCCGACGCTTTCGGTACGAATGACATTGCTGACTTCGTCACCCTCCAGAATGATGCGCTGCAGCTGACCGTCGGTCGCCGCGATGAACTGCACGTCCAGATGCGCAGCCAGGGCCTTGAGCAGCTCTTCGTTGGTCAGATCGACGCCATGATTGGCCGCGGCGAACGCCAGCAGACGATACAAGGCGCCCGAATCAAGCAGGTTCCAGCCCAATTGTTTGGCCAGTATTCCGGCGATGGTGCCCTTGCCCGAACCGCTTGGGCCATCGATGGTGATAACCGGTGCCTTGATGTTCACGACTGTGCCTCTTGTGCTACTCGAATACCGACCTGGGCACACAGCGCCAGGAAGTTCGGGAACGACGTCGCGACGTTGGCGCAATCATGGATGCGGATCGGCGCACTGGCGCGCAAAGACGCAACACTGAAGGCCATGGCGATACGGTGATCACCGTGACCATGGACTTCGCCACCGCCGATCTGGCCGCCGTCGATAATGATGCCGTCCGGCGTCGGCTGGCATTTCACGCCCAACGCGATCAGGCCGTCAGCCATCACCTGGATACGATCCGACTCCTTGACCCGAAGTTCTTCAGCGCCGGTCAGCACGGTGCGCCCTTCGGCACAGGCCGCCGCCACGAACAACACCGGGAATTCGTCGATGGCCAGTGGCACCAGCGCTTCGGGAATCTCGATACCCTTGAGTTTAGCTGCTCGTACGCGCAGGTCTGCAACCGGCTCGCCGCCCACTTCACGCTGGTTTTCCAGGGTGATGTCAGCGCCCATCAGGCGCAGGATGTCGATCACACCGGTACGGGTCGGGTTGATGCCCACATGCTCAAGCACCAGCTCGGAGCCTTCGGCAATCGAGGCGGCCACAAGGAAGAACGCCGAGGACGAGATATCGCCCGGCACCTCAATGTGGGTCGCGGTCAGTTTGCTGCCGGACTCGACGGAGGCCGTGGCACCGTTGACCGTGACCGGGTAGCCGAAGCCGCGCAGCATGCGCTCGGTGTGGTCGCGGGTCGGGGCCGGCTCGGTGACAGTGGTCTTGCCTTCGGCATAGAGACCGGCCAACAGCAGGCAGGATTTCACCTGGGCGCTGGCCATCGGCATGGTGTAGGTCAGGCCCTTGAGCTTGTTGCCACCGCGAATGGTCATTGGCGGACGACCTTCGGCCGCCGTCTCGATCACCGCACCCATTTCCCGCAGGGGGTTGGCCACGCGATTCATCGGCCGCTTGGACAGCGAAGCGTCACCGGTCAGGGTGCTGTCGAAGTCCTGGGCGGCCAGCAGTCCGGACAGCAGGCGCATCGACGTGCCGGAGTTGCCCAGGTAGATCGGCCCCGGAGCCGGCTTGAGGCCGTGCAGGCCGACACCATGAATGGTCACGCGACCGTGATGCGGGCCTTCGATGACCACGCCCATGTCGCGGAACGCTTGCAGCGTCGCCAGGGCGTCTTCACCTTCGAGAAAGCCTTCCACTTCGGTCACGCCTTCAGCCAGGGAGCCGAGCATGATCGAACGATGGGAAATCGATTTATCGCCCGGTACACGAATACGCCCACTCAGGGAGCCACCAGGTTGTGCCAGGAAAATCAGATCGTTGGAGTTCATAGCGTCCACATAGGCCCGACGGGCCAGGATTTTACTGAAATGCTCGCGGGCCACCCTGGCGCGTGTGAAAACGCCCAGCAATTGGTGCCCGTCCCCTGCATCGACCGCGTCGCGCAAGGCGTCGAGGTCGCTGCGAAATGTATCGAGTGTGCGCAGGACAGCTTCGCGGTTGGCGAGGAAGATGTCGTGCCACATGACCGGGTCGCTACCGGCGATTCTCGTGAAATCGCGGAAACCGCCGGCAGCGTAACGGAAGATCTCAAGATTTTCATTGCGTTTGGCCAATGAATCCACCAGACCGAACGCCAACAGGTGTGGCAAATGGCTGGTGGCGGCCAATACTTCATCGTGGCGCTCGACCTGCATGTGCTCGACGTCCGCACCCAGCTCGCGCCACAGGCGATCCACCACTGCCAGCGCAGCCGGATCGGTCTGGTCCAGTGGCGTCAATATTACTTTGTGACGACGAAACAGTTCGGCGTTGGAGGCTTCCACCCCGCTCTGCTCGGAACCGGCAATCGGATGACCGGGCACAAAGCGCGCCGGCATCCCGCCGAAGGCTTCGGTGGCCGCCCGCACGACATTGCCCTTGGCACTGCCGACGTCCGTGAGAATCGCCTGCCCCAGGTCCATGGTCGCCAGGCGTGCCAGCAGCTTCTCCATGGCCAGGATCGGCACGGCCAACTGGATCACGTCCGCACCCTGGCAAGCAATCGCCAGGTCGTCCTCGCAGCGATCCACCACTCCCAGTTCCACCGCCAGCCGACGCGACTGCGGGTCCAGATCGACACCCACCACTTCACGACACAGACCGCTTTCGCGCAGGCCTTTGGCGAAAGAGCCGCCGATCAATCCCAGACCGACCACCACCAGGCGACCGATCATAGGTGCAGCAGATTGCAGTGAAGTGACATCAACCACGAGCCAGAACCTTGCTCAACGCCTCGAGAAAGCGGCTGTTTTCCGCTGGCAGGCCAATGGTGACGCGCAGGTGGTTCGGCATGCCGTAGTTGGCCACCGGACGCACGATCACACCCTCGCGCAGCAAGCCCTGGAACACCGGGGCAGCGACACGGCCCAGGTCGACGCAGATGAAGTTGCCTTTCGATGGAATCCAGCTCAGGCCCAACTCACGGAACCCGGCTTCCAACTGCTGCATGCCAGCCTCGTTCAGGCGGCGACTTTCGGCCAGGTAGGCGTCGTCCCCGAGCGCAGCACAGGCAGCGGCCAGGGCAAAGCTGTTGACGTTGAACGGCTGACGCACGCGGTTGAGCACATCGGCCACCACGGCGGTGGACAGGCCGTAACCAACCCGCAGCGATGCCAGGCCATAGGCCTTGGAGAACGTGCGCGAGACCAGCAGGTTCGGGTAGGCGGCGAGAAAATCCAGGCCATCGGGCAAATCGCTGCCTTCGGCGTATTCGATGTAGGCCTCATCCAGCACCACCAGCACGTGCTCGGGCACGTCCTGCAGGAAGTCGTCCAACGCCTGGGCATCGAACCAGGTGCCGGTCGGGTTGTTTGGGTTGGCGATGAAGACGACCCGCGTGTTGGCGTCAATGGCCGCCAGCATGGCGGGCAGGTCGTGCCCCCAATCCTTGGCCGGCACCACATGGGCGTCGGCGCCGACAGCCTGGGTGGCGATCGGGTAGACCGCAAACGCATGCTCGCTGAACACGGCGTTGAGGCCCGGCGCCAGATAGGCACGCGCCACCAGCTCGAGAATGTCATTGGAACCGTTGCCCAGGGTGACCTGGCTCAACTCCACGCCACAGCGCTCGGCCAGCAGGCTTTTGAGGGCGAAACCGTTACCGTCGGGATAACGAGTCAGCTCGGCCAGCTCGTCCCGGATCGCCTCCAGCGCCTTGGGGCTCGCCCCCAAAGGGTTTTCGTTGCTTGCCAGCTTGACGATGCTGGCCGGGTCCAGATCAAGCTCACGGGCCAATTCGTCCACCGGCTTGCCTGGAACGTAAGGCGAGAGTTGTTGCACGCCTGGCTGAGCCAGAGCGAGGAAGTTGCCACTCATTAGCTATCCGCCCTTAAAGAACTGCTTTGGGGTAGGAACCCAGCACCTTGAGTGCCACTGCTTCCTGACTGATTTTTTCCAGCACACCTTTTACCAGTGGATCGCGGTGGTGGCCGACAAAATCGATGAAAAACACGTAGGTCCATTTACCGCTGCGCGACGGACGGGTCTCGATCCGTGTCAGATCGATGCCATTGTCATGGAACGGCACCAGCAGCTCATGGAGCGCGCCGGGCTTGTTGCTCATGGAGACGATGATCGACGTCTTGTCGTCGCCGGTCGGCGGCACTTCCTGGCTGCCAATCATCAGGAATCGCGTGGAGTTGTCCGGGCGATCCTCGATTTTTTCCGCCAGGCGGGTCAGGCCGTAGAGGCCGGCCGCCATGTCGCCGGCAATCGCCGCCGAGTTCCATTCACCCTTGACCCGCTTGGCCGCCTCGGCGTTGCTGGAGACCGCCACGCGCTCGACATTCGGGTAGTGGGCATCCAGCCACTTGCGGCACTGGGCCAGTGACTGGGCGTGGGAGTAGATCCGGCTGATACTGTCGGTCTTGGTGTTCTCCCCCACCAGCAGGTGATGGTGGATGCGTAGCTCAACTTCGCCGCAGATCACCATGTCGTGCTCAAGGAAACTGTCCAGCGTGTGGTTGACCGCGCCTTCGGTGGAGTTTTCCACCGGCACCACGCCGAAGTTCACCGCGCCCGCCGCCACTTCACGGAAGACTTCGTCGATGGCCGCCATCGGCTTGCTGATCACGGCGTGGCCGAAATGCTTCATGGCGGCCGCCTGGGTGAAGGTGCCTTCAGGACCCAGGTAAGCGACTTTCAGAGGCTGCTCGAGGGCCAGGCACGAAGACATGATCTCGCGGAACAACCGCGCCATTTCTTCGTTGCCCAGAGGCCCCTTGTTGCGCTCCATGACACGCTTGAGTACCTGCGCTTCACGCTCCGGGCGATAGAACACCGGCACTTCGCCTTCGGCCAGGGAGGCCATTTTCACCCGCGCCACTTCCTGGGCGCAGCGCGCGCGCTCGCTGATCAGCTCCAGGACCTTTTCGTCCAGGGCATCGATGCGCAGGCGCAGCGCCTTGAGTTCTTGCTCAGACATCAACCATGTTCCTTCTCGAACTCTGCCATGTAGGAAATCAACGCATTGACCGCGTTGATATCGACGGCGTTGTAGATGGAAGCGCGCATGCCGCCGACCGAACGGTGACCCTTGAGGTTCAGCAGCCCGCGCTCGTCAGCACCGGCCAGGAACGGCTTATCGAGACGATCGTCGGCCAGGCGGAACGGTACGTTCATCCACGAACGATCAGTCTTGTTGATCGGATTGCTGTAGAGGCCGCTGGCGTCAATGAAGTCATAGAGCGTGCGCTGCTTCACTTCGTTGAGCTTGCCGATGGCCTCGACACCGCCCTGTTCTTTCAACCACTCGAATACCAGGCCGGACAGGTACCAGGCCAGGGTCGGCGGGGTGTTGTACATCGAGCCGTTGTCGGCGGCGACCTTGTAGTTGAGCATGGTCGGGCACAAGGAACGGGCGCGTCCCAGCAGGTCTTCGCGAATGATGCTGACCAGGATGCCGCTGGGACCGATGTTCTTCTGGGCGCCGGCGTAGATCATGCCGAAACGGGAGATGTCCACAGGGCGCGACAGGATGTCCGAAGACATGTCAGCCACCAATGGCACGTCGCCGGTTTCCGGAATCCAGTTGAATTCCAGGCCGCCGATGGTTTCGTTCGGCGCGTAATGAACGTAGGCCGCATCCTTGGACAGGTTCCACTCGTTCTGGCCGGGAATGGCGAAATAGTCGTAGGGCTTGGCCGTGGCCGCGACATTGACGTGGCCGTAGCGCGAGGCCTCTTCGATGGCTTTCTGCGACCAGATCCCGGTGTCGATGTAGTCGGCCTTGCCGCTTTCGGGCAGCAGGTTCAGCGGGATCTGGGCAAACTGCTGGCTGGCGCCGCCCTGCAGGAACAGCACCTTGTAGTTGGAGGGGATGCTCAGCAGATCACGCAAGTCCTGCTCGGCCTTGGTGGCAATGGACACGAACTCATCGCTGCGATGGCTCATTTCCATGACGGACAGGCCCTTGCCATGCCAGTCGAGAAGTTCACCTTGGGCACGCTTCAGGACCGCTTCAGGAAGCGCCGCCGGGCCGGCACAGAAGTTATAGGCTCTCTTGCTCACATCCAATCTCGCTCTGATCTGGTGGTCACATCAATCTTCAATCAACACATGACCCAAATGTGGGAGCGAGCCTGCTCGCGATAGCGATGTAACAGTCAGCATCCATGTTGAATGTCAGTCCGTTATCGCGAGCAGGCTCGCTCCCACAGTTGCGCGTCATGTGCAGTGTCGCAAATTTTCAAACGGGACAAACAACAAGGGGGCGAATCTTCATCCGCCCCCTGCATGTCCGCTTAGTTCTGCGGTTCTTCTTCGTCTGCGGCAGCGTCGAGCGGTTGGTCGCCGGTCATGTCGTCAACGTCGGTAGCAAGAGTGCCGTCGAACGCCACGCCCTCCTCGCCTTCCAGCTCCTCGCCTTCGACTTCCGATGGCTCCTGCACCCGCTCAAGCCCGACCAGCGTTTCGTCGCTGGCCAGCTTGATCAGCGTCACACCCTGGGTGTTACGACCCAGGCTCGACACTTCGGCCACCCGCGTGCGCACCAAGGTGCCCTGGTCGGAGATCAACATGATCTCCTCGCCATCGAGCACCTGGACAGCGCCGACCAGACGACCGTTACGGTCGTTGCTGACCATAGCGATCACGCCCTGGCCGCCACGCTTGTACTCAGGGAATTCGCTGATGGCCGTGCGCTTGCCGTAACCACGCGCCGAAGCGGTGAGGATCTGGCTGCCTTCTTCGGGGATCAGCATGGAAATCAGCTTCTGGCCTTCCGGCAGGCGCATGCCGCGCACACCGCGGGCGGTACGGCCCATGGCGCGAACGTCGGATTCCTTGAAACGGGTAACCTTGCCGCCGTCGGAGAACAGCATGACCTCACGCTCACCGTCGGTGATGGCAGCGGAAATCAGCACGTCGCCCTCGTCCAACTCCAGGGCGATCAGGCCGACACTGCGCTGACGACTGAAGGATTCCAGCGGAGTCTTCTTCACGGTGCCCTTGGCGGTGGCCATGAAGATGTAGTGACCTTCGGTGTATTCCTCCACCGGCAGCATGGTAGTGATGTACTCATCGCTATCGAGCGGCAGCAGGTTGACCAGCGGACGACCACGGGCGGCACGGGACGCTTCGGGGATTTCGTAGGTCTTGAGCCAGTACACCTTGCCCTTGCTGGAGAACAGCAACAGCGTGGTGTGGCTGTTGGCAACCAGCAGGTGAGCGATGTAGTCCTCGTCCTTGACGCCTGTGGCCGACTTGCCTTTGCCGCCGCGACGCTGGGCCTGGTAGGCGGCCAACGGCTGGGTCTTGGCGTAGCCGCCGTGGGAAATGGTCACCACGCGCTCTTCTTCCGGGATCATGTCACCCAGGGTCAGGTCCAGGCGCGCATCGAGAATCTCGGTGCGGCGCACGTCGCCGTATTCGGCGCGGATCACTTCCAATTCTTCGCGGATCACTTCCATCAGGCGCGTGGCGCTGTTGAGGATGCGGATCAGCTCGCCGATCTGGTTGAGGATTTCCTGGTATTCAGCCAGCAGCTTCTCGTGTTCCAGGCCGGTCAGGCGGTGCAGACGCAGTTCCAGGATGGCTTGCGCCTGTTCCGGGGACAGGAAGTACTTGCCGTCGCGCAGGCCGTATTGCGGGTCGAGATTTTCCGGACGGCACGAGTCGGCGCCGGCACGCTCGACCATCGCCACTACCGCGGTGGATTCCCAAGGCGTGCTGATCAGCGCTTCCTTGGCTTCCGACGGCGTTGGCGAGGCCTTGATCAGGGCGATGACCGGGTCGATGTTCGACAGGGCAACGGCCTGGCCTTCGAGGATATGACCACGCTCACGGGCCTTGCGCAGCTCGAACACGGTGCGGCGAGTGACCACTTCGCGACGGTGACGCACGAAGGCTTCCAGCAGATCCTTGAGGTTCAGGATCCGCGGACGGCCGTCGATCAGCGCCACGATGTTGATGCCGAACACCGCTTGCAGCTGGGTCTGGGCATAGAGGTTGTTGAGGATCACCTCGGGCACTTCGCCGCGACGCAGTTCGATCACGACGCGCATGCCGTCCTTGTCGGACTCGTCCCGCAGCTCGGTGATGCCTTCAAGCTTCTTCTCTTTCACCAGCTCGGCGATCTTCTCGATCAGACGGGCCTTGTTCAGCTGGTATGGGAGTTCGGTGATGACGATCTGCTGGCGACCACCGACCTTGTCGATGTCTTCGATGGTCGAGCGGGCGCGCATGTAAATGCGGCCGCGACCGGTGCGGTAGGCTTCGATGATGCCGGCGCGACCGTTGATGATCGCAGCGGTCGGGAAGTCAGGACCAGGGATGTACTGCATCAACTCATCGACCGTCAGCTCGGGATTGTCGATGAGGGCCAGGCAACCGTCGATGACTTCACCGAGGTTGTGCGGCGGGATGTTGGTCGCCATGCCCACGGCGATACCGCTGGAGCCGTTGACCAGCAGGTTCGGGATACGGGTCGGCATGACCGCCGGGATCATTTCGGTGCCGTCGTAGTTCGGCACCCAGTCCACGGTTTCCTTATGCAGGTCGGCCAGCAGTTCGTGGGCCAGCTTGGTCATGCGCACTTCGGTGTATCGCATGGCCGCGGCGTTGTCGCCGTCCACGGAACCAAAGTTGCCCTGGCCGTCTACCAGCAAGTAGCGCAGGGAGAATGGCTGGGCCATCCGGACGATGGTGTCGTACACGGCGGTGTCACCGTGGGGGTGATACTTACCGATCACATCACCGACGACACGGGCTGATTTCTTGTACGGCTTGTTGAAGTCGTTGCCCAGCTCGCTCATCGCGAACAGCACGCGCCGGTGCACGGGCTTCAAGCCATCGCGCGCATCCGGCAGCGCCCGCCCGACGATTACGCTCATTGCGTAGTCGAGGTAGGACTGTTTCAGCTCGTCTTCGATATTGACCGGGAGGATTTCTTTGGCCAGTTCGCCCATGAGAAGCCTGATTCCTTTTTCTGGTGAAACCTCGTCACATCCAGATGGGACGAACGAAGCTCGCCGCTGCAGAACAAGTGCCATGCAGCGACTTACGACAAATCAACGAGTTATGCCATGGATCTGCGCAGTAAAGGCCACCTCGTGAGGCAGCCCTGGAAACCGCCGGATGTTATCACAAGAGCCGCCACGCACCTATCCCCCTGATGCGCATGGAGCATAGTTAGTTGACCGGTGACAGGCTGATATGGGACGAGAGGGGCTTAGAGGCTTGCCGAAAGCAGATTTGAGGTTCAATTCAGGCTCATTTGCTGACTTTCAGGGCCTCATCGCGAGCCAGGCTCGCTCCCACGGGGGATCTGTGTATGCCGAAGATTCCGGCCACAACACCGATCCAATGTGGGAGCGAGCCTGCTCGCGATAGGGGCCGATCCGACACTCAAAGCCTTCAGTGCAACCGCTTGCGACACATCAACTGCGCCATCTTCGCCGTATCCGGGCGCTCGACGATGCCTTTCTCGGTGACAATGGCGTCGATCAGGTCCGCCGGGGTGACGTCGAACACCGGGTTGAAGGCATCCACCTCCGCCCCGACCCGCTTGCCGCCAACCTCCAGCAGTTCGCGCCCGTCGCGCTCTTCAATCGGAATGTCTTCGCCGCTGGCCAGGTTCATGTCGATGGTCGAACTCGGCGCCACCACCATGAAGCGCACGCCATGGTGCATGGCGCAGACCGCCAGTTGATAGGTGCCGATCTTGTTCGCCACGTCGCCATTGGCCGTGATGCGGTCGGCGCCGACGATGACCCAGGTCACGCCCTTGGTCTTCATGATGTGGGCGGCGGCGGAATCGGCATTGAGGGTCACCGGAATGCCTTCATTGGCCAACTCCCACGCGGTGAGGCGCGAGCCTTGCAGCCACGGACGGGTTTCGTCGGCGTAGACGCGCTCGACCATGCCCTCGAGGAATGCCCCCCGGATCACGCCAAGGGCCGTGCCAAAGCCGCCGGTGGCCAGGGCGCCGGTATTGCAATGGGTCAGGATGGCCTGGGCGTTGCCCTGATGCTTGCGGATCAGGTCGACACCCAACTGAGCCATGGTCAGGTTGGCTTCGCGGTCGCTTTCATGGATTGCGATGGCTTCGGCCTCAAGGGCCGCCAGCGGTTCGGCGTGCTCTTTCAAGCGCCCCAGCCGGTCGCGCATCCGGTCAAGCGCCCAAAACAGGTTCACTGCCGTCGGCCGGGAGTCGGCCAGCAGGGCAAAATCAGCCTCCAGCGCCGCCTGCCAGTCCCCGCCCTCGGCCACCCGCGCCCGCGCTGCCAGCACTACGCCATAGGCCGCACTGATGCCGATGGCCGGCGCGCCCCGCACCACCATCGAGCGAATGGCCTCGGCCACGCCGGCCGCCGAGGTATAGGCGATCCAGGTTTCCTCGAACGGCAAAATACGCTGATCCAACAGATAGAGGGCGCCATCACGCCAATCGATGGCCTTCACCTTCTCCGCAGCCAACAGTCGATCGCGCATCCCACACCCCGCACTCATGAACAAAAGCCGCCGATTATAGCGATCCCTCCGCGAAGACGCTCGGGTATACTTCGCCATCTTTTATACGCCATGGAACCGTTCCACGATGCCCAAGCCTGCCGTTGCGCTCGACTTATTACTGCTGCCGACCTGGTTGGTGCCTGTCGAACCCGCCGGTGTCGTGCTCAAGGATCATGGCCTGGGCATCCGCGACGGCTGCATCGTGTTCATCGGTCCACGGGCAGAAGCCCTGAAGTGTGACTCAGCCCAGGTCCGCGAACTGCCGGGCATGCTCCTGAGCCCCGGATTGATCAACGCCCACGGCCATGCGGCGATGACCCTGTTCCGCGGGCTGGTCGACGACCTGCCCCTGATGACCTGGCTTGAACAACACATCTGGCCGGCCGAGGGCAAATGGGTCGACGAAGATTTTGTTCGCGACGGCACTGACCTGGCGATCGCCGAGCAGCTCAAGGGCGGCATCACGTGTTTCTCGGACATGTATTTCTACCCCAAGGTTGCCAGCGAGCGTGTGCATAACAGCGGTATCCGCGCACAAATCGCCGTTCCGATCCTCGATTTTCCGATCCCCGGTGCCGCCAGCGCCGACGATGCCATTCGTCAGGGCATCGAATTGTTTGGCGACCTCAAGCATCATCCACGGATCAAAGTGGCATTCGGCCCCCATGCGCCCTACACCGTCGGCGACGAGAACCTGGAAAAAATCCGGGTGATCGCCGAAGAACTGGACGCGGCCATTCATATGCATGTTCACGAAACCGCCTTCGAAGTACAGCAGGCTGTGGATAACACCGGTGAGCGACCCATGGCCCGGCTTGGGCGACTGGGCCTGCTGGGGCCACGCTTTCAGGCGGTGCACATGACTCAGGTCAGCGATGAAGATCAGGCGTTGCTGGTAGAAAGCAACTGTAGCGTGATCCACTGCCCGGAATCGAACATGAAGCTGGCCAGCGGGTTCTGCCCGGTGGAGCGCTTGTGGCAGGCCGGGGTCAATGTCGCGGTCGGCACTGACGGGGCGGCGAGCAACAACGATCTGGACCTGTTGGGCGAGACGCGTACCGCCGCATTGCTGGCCAAGGCCGTCGCCGGTTCGGCCACGGCCCTGGACGCCCACCGGGCGTTGCGCATGGCCACGCTCAATGGCGCCCGGGCGCTGGGCATCGAAGCGACGGTCGGCTCGCTGGAAGTCGGCAAGGCCGCCGACCTGGTGGCCTTTGACTTGTCGGGACTGGCCCAGCAGCCGGTCTATGACCCGGTGTCGCAACTGATCTACGCCACCGGTCGCGACTGCGTGAAACATCTGTGGGTGGCCGGCAAGCCCTTGCTTGAGGACGGCCGCCTGACCCGCCTGGACGAATCGCAGCTCAGTGCCACGGCACAGGCATGGGGTCGTCGCATCAGCGGCCACAACGAATAACCAGGCCCCTTGAGCCACGGCTCGGGCCCTACGATTTTTCAAGTTTTTCGAGGATCTGCACATGAGCAACGTCGACCACGCTGAAATCGCCAAATTCGAAGCCCTGGCCCATCGCTGGTGGGACCGTGAAAGCGAATTCAAACCGCTGCACGATATCAACCCGCTGCGGGTCAACTGGATTGACGAGCGAGTCAGCCTGGCTGGCAAGAAGGTGCTCGATGTCGGCTGCGGCGGCGGCATCCTCAGCGAAGCCATGGCCCAGCGCGGAGCGACGGTGATGGGCATCGACATGGGCGAAGCACCGCTGGCGGTTGCGCAACTGCATCAACTGGAATCCGGCGTCAGCGTGGAATACCGGCAGACCACCGCCGAAGCCTTGGCCGAGGAAATGCCCGAGCAGTTCGATGTGGTCACTTGCCTGGAAATGCTTGAACACGTACCGGATCCATCATCGGTCATCCGCGCGTGCTTTCGCATGGTCAAGCCCGGTGGCCAGGTGTTCTTCTCCACCATCAACCGCAATCCGAAGGCCTACCTGTTCGCCATCATCGGCGCCGAATACATCATGAAGCTGTTGCCACGTGGCACTCACGACTTCAAGAAATTCATCCGGCCTTCGGAGCTGGGGGCCTGGAGCCGCATGGCCGGGCTGACCGTCAAGGACATCATCGGCCTGACGTACAACCCGCTGACCAAGCACTACAAGCTGGCCGCCGACGTTGATGTCAACTACATGATCCAGACCTTGCGCGAGGAGTAAGTCGATGCGTCTCAAAGCGGTTCTCTTCGACATGGACGGCACGCTGCTCGACACCGCGCCGGACTTCATCGCCATCTGCCAGGCCATGCGTGCCGACCGTGGCCTGCCACCGATGAACACGCAGCATATTCGCGACGAAATTTCCGGCGGCGCCCGGGCGATGGTCGCGGTGACCTTCTCCATGGACCCGGAGTCGCCGGGTTTCGAGGAACTGCGCCAGGAATTCCTCGACCGCTACCTCAAGGGCTGCGCGGTGCACAGCCACCTGTTTGACGGCATGGCCCAGGTGCTGGCCGACATTGAGGCCGCCAACCTGATCTGGGGGGTGGTCACCAACAAACCGGTGCGCTTTGCCGAGCCGATCATGCAGCAGCTAGGCCTGGCCGAACGCTCGAAAGTGCTGATCTGCCCCGACCATGTAAAGAACAGCAAGCCGGACCCCGAACCGCTGACTCTGGCGTGCAAGATGCTCGACCTGGATCCGGCCAGCGTATTGTTCGTGGGCGACGACCTGCGGGACATCGAGTCTGGCCGCAGCGCCGGTACCAGGACCTGCGCGGTGACCTACGGCTACATTCACCCGGACGACAACCCGAACCATTGGGGCGCGGATGTGGTGATCGATCACCCCTCGGCGCTGCGTGAAGTGCTGGATAACGCGTTGTGCAGTTGCTGAGCTGACCGCTCTTGTGGCGAGGGAGCTTGCTCCCGCTGGACCGCGAAGCGGTCCCTGAGTCAGCTGGCGACGGCTTCGCCGCCGAGCGGGAGCAAGCTCCCTCGCCACAAAAGCTCACTCGCCATGACAGTTCTGTGCCACAGGAACCGTGCTGCTTTAATTGTTGAGGTTTTTTTATGTTTGAGTATTCCGCCCGCCCCGACCTGCTCAATGGCCGGGTCATCCTGGTCACCGGCGCTGGTCGCGGCATCGGCGCCGCAGCCGCCAAGGCCTATGCCGCCCACGGCGCTACTGTATTGCTGCTGGGCAAGACCGAAGCCAACCTGACCCAGGTCTACGATGAAATCGAAGCGGCCGGGCATCCACAGCCGGTGGTAATCCCGTTCAACCTCGAAACCGCCCTGCCCCATCAGTACGATGAACTGGCGGCGATGATTGAAACCGAATTCGGCCATCTGGACGGCCTGCTGCACAACGCCTCGATCATCGGCCCGCGTACGCCGCTGGAGCAGTTGTCCGGCGAGAACTTCATGCGGGTGATGCAGGTGAACGTCAACGCCATGTTCATGCTCACCAGCACCTTGCTGCCGCTGCTCAAGCTGTCCAAGGACGCGTCCGTGGTGTTCACCTCCAGCAGCGTCGGGCGTAAGGGACGGGCTTACTGGGGGGCTTATGGCGTCTCCAAGTTTGCCACCGAGGGGCTGATGCAAACCCTGGCCGACGAAGTCGAGACCGTCGCACCCATGCGCGCCAACAGCATCAACCCCGGCGCCACCCGCACCAGCATGCGCGCCCAGGCCTATCCGGGGGAAAACCCGCTCAACAACCCTACGCCTGAAGAAATCATGCCGGTCTACCTGTACCTCATGGGGCCGGATAGCACAGGCGTCAACGGTCAGGCGTTCAACGCCCAATAATTGTTCACCTTCGCGTCGCGTCGGTTTACCGTCGCGACGTCCCTGCGCCCGATACGTAGCCAGGCGAACCGCCAAGTCCATGTCGCCCCATGCCGACGACGCGCTCGCCGTTTGTAGTCAATACATTGATTTACAATCGGTTTTTATTCTACTGAACCGAATGGCACGACTTTCGCTCTAAAGATCCTCAAACACGCCATGTTCGGCGGGTAATGGATGTTGAGATGAGACTTATGCCTGCCAGGTAAAGCGGACTAAACTCAAATCAGATGTCCTACGGGACTGAAGGACCAGTACGACGCGCCGCCCAAAGCCGCCTCACCCAACCTGTCAGGACAGATTTGCTTAGGGGCTCACGCCATATGAAAACGCCAACCCAGATCAACGCGATTGATTTCGACAGCGCCAAACTGCAGCGCCTGGGCTTTGGCCAGCCGTCACCGCTGGTGGCACGCTCTGTCAATCTTTCGCAGTTGCGTCAGCAGCTGAGCCAGCAATTGCAGACCAGCCTGGAGCCGCAACGGATCCTGGGGCTGTTTTTTCGTGAGGTTCAGCGGCTGGTGCCGCTGGACGCGCTGATCTACCGCCACAGCCCCAGCGATCTGCGCCTGGAGCTGGGGCAACGCGGGCATCACACCCTCACCTACAACCTCAGCCATGAAAGCGAGTACTTGGGCGAGCTGGTGTTTCGCCGCAATCAACGCTTCACCGAGACCGAACAAGCCGACCTTGAGTCTGTGTTGTCGACGCTGCTGTTTCCGTTGCGCAATGCTCTGCTCTACCGCGCCGCGACCCAAAGCGCCCTGCGTGACCCACTGACCGGCACCGGCAACCGCATCGCCATGGACCAGACGCTGATCCGTGAAATTGATATGGCCAAGCGTCATTTGCAACCGCTGTCACTGTTGATGCTGGACATCGATCATTTCAAGCGCGTCAACGACAGTCATGGGCACGGTATCGGCGATGAGGTGTTGAAGGGCGTAGCCGAGGCCATCAAGAATCAGCTGCGCAATGTGGACATGGTGTTCAGGTTCGGCGGCGAAGAATTCCTGATTCTGCTCTCGAACACCAGCCGGGACGCCGCGGCCTTGGTCGGAGAACGACTGCGTCATGCCGCCCAGGCGCAGGATTATTTTGCCGCAGGCACCAGGATCGAACTGACGGTCAGCCTGGGTTGCGCGACGCTGCTGCCGGGTGAGTCAGTCGAAAGCCTGCTGCGCAGGGCCGACAACGCGTTGTACGTGGCCAAGCGCGAGGGCCGCAACCGGCTGGCGATGGCGGGTTGAAAACCAGCAATGACAGATTCTGTGAACACCGTCGAAAATGTGGGAGCGAGCCTGCTCGCGATGGCGATCAGGCAATCAACCTCCCCGTTGACTGTCCTGACCCCTTCGCGAGCACGCTCGCTCCCACCTGGGTTGGCTATCGGGTATCAGCTCCCGGCCAACGCCAGGCGCTCACGGGTCGATGAGGTTTTCCCCACCGATTCCGATTGCTCCAGTTGCATGCAGCGCTCCAGGAAGAGGTACATGTAGTCGTAGCTCTTGCAGACAGCCTGGCGCAGTTCGATCTGCAAGGCCTTGCTCGGGTTCATGCCCGCCAGGGTGCAGATGATTTCCAGGGCTTCCCAGGGATGAGCATCGTCGTACTGGGCGTGCATCTTCAGCCACTTCATGGCTCGCTTGCGGTCTTCCTCGGCGAAAGCCGCCGCGTAGATACCACTGGAACACACCAGTGCCGACCACTCCCCGGTTGCCCCCTCGATGGCATAGTTGGTCGCGGCGATGGCCACGATCAGCGAGTCAGAAGAACTCGTATGCCAGCACCAGTGGCTCAGCGCATGGAGTTCGGGTGGCACTTGCTGCGCCTGCAGATCTTCCAGGGTCACGCCATGGGCGGCGCTCCAGTTGACCCAGTAATCGGCATGGTTGAGTTCGACACGAATGTTGCGCATCAGCCAGCGACGCGCCATGTCCTCGCCGGGATGGCGGGCAAAGCGTGTCTTGGTGAGGTTCTGTGCCATGTATAAGGCGAACTGTTCAACGACCGGCCAACCACCAATAAGGTAGTGGCGCATGGTCTTGGCACTGAGCTTGTTATCGCGCATGCGTTGATACAGCTCGTGTTCGACAACCCGGCGCTTGCTCTCGCTGCAATCGGTAATGAGCTGTTGTGCCCATTTCGGATAGCTTGTGGCGTCCATGAGCGGGCCTGTTCGGTTGAATGTGTCGATCACTGTCGGGCTCCTTTTGATTGTGATTTTTTCCGGATCAACAAGAGGTTCAGCGGAACGTGCCGGGGGCCTTGAATAACAGCGGCTGCGGCCGGGCCGGCCTGCATTGCAACGTATCACAGGTAAACAACTGCGGGCGTTCAATCACATACCCTTGAGCGTAGTCCACCCCAATCTCCAGCAACGCCTGCTCGATCTGGGTAGTTTCAACAAACTCGGCAATCGTGCGCTTACCCATGACGTGGCCGATGTGATTGATCACCTCGACCATTGCACGGTTAATCGGGTCGTCCAGCATATCCTTTACGAAACTCCCGTCGATCTTCAGGAAGTCTACAGGTAAATGTTTCAGGTAAGCGAATGAAGACATTCCGGCACAAAAGTCATCGAGCGAAAAGTAACAACCCAAGCTCTTGAGTTCATTGATAAAGCGGATGGCGCTGCCCAAATTCGAAATAGCACTGGTCTCGGTTATTTCAAAACAAATCATTTCTGGTGGAATCGAGTAGGCCGCGAACTGTTTACGCAGGAAATCAAGGAATGCCTGATCTCCGATAGTTGTGCCTGACAGATTAATCGCACACATGGCCATCGGTCCCTGTCGCGAATCGTTCAGGCACTGGCGGATGATCTTGAAGACGTTTTCCACCACCCAGCGATCCAGGGAAGTCATCAAGCCATAGCGTTCTGCCGCGGGAATGAAACTGTCCGGCAGAATCATCCTTCCGGCTTCATCATGCAGGCGCAACAGGATCTCGATATGCCCACCGCCATGGTCGCCCGGACCCAGCGCGGCGATTTCCTGGGCATAAAGACAGAAGCGATTCTCCTCCAGGGCCATGTGCAAGCGCTGGACCCAAGCCATCTCGCCAAAGCGCAGGGACAGCTCCGAGTCGTCGGCGTGATAGACCTGGACGCGGTTACGGCCCTTTTCCTTGGCCATGTAACAGGCCATATCGGCGGCACGCAGGGACGCCTCCAGCGTCGTCGGGCTTTGGGCGATATGCACCAGACCGATGCTCACGGTGGTCACGAATGGCCGGCCCTTCCAGACAAAATGCAGGTTCTGTACGGTCTGGCGCAGCCCTTCGGCGATCTTTTCCGCGGCCTCCGGCGAGCAGTTCTCCAGCAAGATACCGAACTCATCGCCCCCCAGTCGGGCCAGGGTGTCGTTTTCCCGCAGCCCCGATTGCAACAGTGCGCATATATGCCGCAACAGTTCGTCACCCGCTGCATGGCCACAGGTGTCATTGACCAGCTTGAATTGGTCCAGGTCGAGGAACATCAATGCATGGCGCCCCACCTGGCGCGTCAGATTGTGCAGGGCTTGCTCAAGGCGATATTCAAATTCCCGGCGATTGGCCAGGCCGGTCAGCGCATCATGGGTGGCTTGCCACGACAGGTTGGCGATGTATTGGCGTTCCTGGGTCATGTCGTGCAACACCAGCACCGCTCCGCTGACCTTGCCGGCATGGCGGATCGGCGCGCCTACGAGCGTGACGGACACAGTGCTGCCATCCAGGCGCTGGATCAGTTTGGAATGCTCGCTGCCGCCACCGAGCCGGCCGCTGAGAATATGTTCGATCAGGGTCAGGCCTTCACTCTGGGCGTTGTCATCGAGCAAATTGAACAGGGCGGCCAGAGGCAGTCCCGTGGCGTGCTCGGCCTTCCAGTGAGTCATCGCTTCGGCGGCGGGATTCATGTAGGCAATTGCCCCTTCCACATCGGTGGTGATCACGCCATCGCCAATGGACTGCAAGGTGATCTGCGCCCGCTCCTTTTCCAGTTGCAGGGCATTGGCGAAGACCTGCCGCTGGGCCAGCAGTTTATGCGTGCGCAACAGCGCCAGCACGATCAACCCCAGTGCGGTGGCGAAGTTGGTCACCAGCAACAGGCGCAGGATGAAGCGCGACCCCTCCCCCAGCGCATCGCTGAAAGCTTTGGCTGCCGGGGTGACGGAATCGTTGATGGCAAAGATTTTCGCCTTCCAGCCGCGAATATCTGCCTCAGAAGCCTGACCTGCGGTAATCCGGCTGTGCATCTGGCGGGCGACGTCATCTAGTTCAATCAGGTAGCCGTCGCCCACCGTCCAGAGATCGATAGCCTCTTCCAGGTAACTGAAGTGTCGAAAATTCAGGTAGAGCCAGATCAGACTGGACACGTCGTCCGGGTGGTTGCCGCCCTTGAGGATTCCCGCCCGTGCAGCCTCCAGATCCGGCGGCTGACGGTCCAGGGCCACCCGCAGCTCATGCCCGCCCTCAGGTACGGCGATGGCCCGCTGGTACTTTTGAAAGATTGTTTCGTCGCGACTGTCGGCATAAAGATTGAGGTAATAAATCGCGTCTTTCTGACCCTTGGACCAAAGGCTTTCTCCCGCCACGTAGCCGCGCACCGCAGACAACACGTAAAGACTGACACCCCCCAACAATGCCTGAAACAGGACGACGGCGATAAAAGGCCAGACGATGCCCAACAACCGGGGGGTTCCGAGAGTCCGCGCTTGAGTCATGAGATCCCTTGCATAGGCGTAGGCGATCAGCATTCAGACCGCTCATTCCCGCAAGACTAGGAGGCGTAGCAGCTCCCCGCAAGAGGCCGGACACTATTTGACACCCCATGCCCCTGGATGCCTGAGACAACAGCGGTGATAAAGCCCTGGTAATTGCCAAACGCCGTTACAACTTTCCTGCACCCCATACATATCTACCACCCCGGGTTTGCCTGGACTGTTTTGATACGGAACTTCTCTAGACCTTGCACTTTATCGAGGCGCGTAGAGAAACGTTCGTTAATCACCAGGAAACCTCCATATGCAATCTACCGCCGCCTCCGGCCTTTCAACGAGTCTGAGCCCGACACCCTCTTATGCCGAGAAACATCAGGGTTTTCTGGGCGATTACGAGGCCATGCTATCGCTCGTTCGAAACCATCAGATACCGCTGCAGACGTTGGCCGACAGCCTGGTCAAGCCCAGGCTTTGTTCACCCATGGCGTTGGAAAATGAAACCGGACAACGAGCACTGCACACGCTCATCCAGGATAAAAACTATCAGGCGCTGTGCAAAACGCTGAGCGCCCCTCATTACCACTTGATAGTCACTTTAAAAGACGGCAAAGCCCTCTACGAGACACTGTCAAGGAACAGAGAAACCACCATTCAGATTCCACTGAACAACGACCCCTCTTGGAACGGGCTGCGTGCAAAGATTGAAAAAACTGCTCGACTATTAGGCGGGCAAATTCGTTTCGACGGCCAAGTAACATTTGCACGAATGACCTGGTTTTACGGTATTACCCCATGCAATCGGCAAAACACCGAGCAACGCAACGCCACGATGAATGCGCTGGAAGAGAAACGCGCTCACCACACGCTGGGGCTTGGACATGGAATAAACATCGACGCCCTGAGCCCCCACACTGAGAACCTGATCACTGACACAGTGCGTCAATTCCTGCCTACGCCGCACACCCCATTGCTGGCCTACCTGGGCGCTTCGGATATCGACACATTGACGACGACGCAAATCCGGGCGAAGCCTTCGGCGTATCTGGAGGCTATTCTGCAATCGACGAACGCCCGGAAACTGGCAACCAGGTTATTGCAAGTGCTGGGCTGGTTTGGCGGCAGACCCGGTGAGGACACGGCTGCAGGGATATGCACCAAGCTGCTCGCCCACGCCATTCGTCTTTGGCTTGAAAACGAGCAAAACGAGAGCCCGGACAGTATCGCCGGTTACCCGTGGCAACGTTCGTCCAACTGGGGGAAAAGCTATGGGCAGATTCGGGCCGAGTTCGAGGCGCATCTGCTGTCTTCAAAACGCGCCGCGTCAGTGAACGAATCCATTCTGCTCGCGCGTCTTTATCAATCCTTGTTCCCGCCGCACTTCCAGATTCACGATATACCGTCGCAACTGCCTTACCGAAGCTCCACCGTCTGGGTAAATTTTGCTCATGGTGTGGGTCTTGCTGACGCGATCGACCCGACGTTGCTGCAAAGACTGAGTTTCCAGCAACTGGTCGACTTCCCTGGCCAATACGCCAGTGAAGCCACGGCTGATGACCTGAAACTGGTCACCCTGACCAGATTGAAACCCATGCTGGAATGGGCCGTGACAAACGGCCTGGTTGCCCATAAGGCCGACGGGCACTACACCCTGCAGGACATACAGACTGCTGCAGAAAAGCTCGACTTCACCATCGATAGCATGACCCGGGCGGTCAACTGGCTGGATAGCCGCCCCCCCGAGAGGCTGAACATCGCCAGGCTTAAAATGGCGAAGCTCTTCGCAGACGGCCGGTTCGTGACGGATGGCAGGAAGCTGGTGAAGGAGGCCAGCACTTACGCCGCCCCCGTGACTCGGCTCAGCGGCCCCCTCGCAAGACTCGCCCCCCAAACCTACACATTCGTGGATGTGTATGCAGCCGGCCAACTCACTGAGCATAAATGGTTCGTCACCCGGCCCGATGGAAAAGTCATCACCGATGTCTGGTTCAAGATCGACCACGATACGACCCTACAGACTAACTTTGCCGGGCCCGGCTTTAGCGCTATTGCCCAGCAGGACAGGAAGCTCCCCGATATCGAGCAAACGTTCAAAACCCATTTCGACATCTACCTCAGCTTCATCAGAAGTTCCTATCGCACGTTGATCACCCACCTGCTCGCATCCCTACCCCTGGCTGATCGCCAAGCCCTGGAGTACGGCGTGACAAAGGTCTACACCCTCAGAAAAGAAACCACGGGCATTGAAGCAAACAATGAATCCGAAGATAAGACGCTGCCCCTGCGCGCGCGTAATGGCTTCATTCTGGAAACGACGAGCCAGCGCAAAACCTCGTACTACGAACTGCTCCCGCGGGCTGGGGTGATCCGCCCACGACCGGATATTCAGCCACACCATATTGGCGCAGAGCGCAAAATCGAAAAGTGGAGAATCAGCCGCGGCTCGGCAGTGAGTGTGGATGTTCTTCGCCATAAAACCCTTCCGTTCGATTGGGATGCCCACGTAAAAGGCACCCTCCCCGGCGCTCACAAAGAATGCCAAGCCATCCTGGACCCACTTGGCGGCACGTTCGGCGAATCGAACAATAGCGACGCCAACCACACTCTACCGCGGACATTGGAGTCGAAAGTCACCCTGGACCTGGCCCGGTACATTTGCGAGAAGCTGCTTTTCGTTGACGAAAAACAGCTCTACGACAGTTGTTATGGCGAAACCGAATTCGACCGTCAAAAGGCCAGGCGTGAAAAAAACCTGGAAATCCTCAAAATGTTTGTGCCCTTCTGGGGCAGTATCGAAGACTTGGCTTCGGGGGACCGTGATCGCCTGGTGAGTGGAGCCTTTGGCCTGTTCACAGATTTTGTTGCATTCGCCCGACCCATGGGCAAGTTTGCGTCAGGCTCGCTGAAGTTGGTCAGCGCCGCGGGCAAGTTGAGCATTGGCAAAGCACTGCCCGCCTTTGCAACGCTGACAGGTAGTTTGCTCAACGCCACCCTGAACCCGCTCGACGGCATTGCGTCCTTGCTACGGGCAGGCAGCCAGAGCGTGTACAGGTTCAGTAAAAAGGGCTATCTGAGTCTCAAGACGTTGTCCGGGCGCGCCGGCCAATACGATTTCGTCCAAGGCATGGCCCAAGCCACGGACCCGGGCCGCTGGCGTCCACTGACAATGAATGACCAGTTGAGCACTGTGCGCGGAGTTGACGATGTTCCTGTGCGCAACACCACAGCCACAGGCAGCGCCGATTACCGTTTGATTGACCCTTTATCGTCCAGGCCTTACGGCCCTGGGCTGGGTGCTGACGTGTCACCGGGCCGCTCCCACTTCAACACACGGGCGCAAACCGACACCGAGACCCTCGTTGAGTTACCGGAAAATGCCCGGGTACTAGAAGTGCTTGAAGCCGATGGCAGCCGCCTCTTCTATGTGGATGGCGTGCCCTATCGTTTGAAGGCCGGAACCCTGCGTCGCATCAGCCACCCGGATGACAGTCCACCCTTCAGGAAACTGGCGTGCCGTGTTCGTCGTGCGCCGGATGAGGTGTGCAAAACCAGGTATGTAGTGCAAGACAAACCTGCCGAGCGCCCACCCGCCGGAGAATTCAGCACTGAGTTAAGCTGGGCGCCCTGGTTTGGTGACGCAACGTTCTATCCCTCCACGCCCAAGCATCCCAACGATCGCGCCCTGCTCGCCTTCGAAGGGAAAATCTATGAACTCAAGGACGGCAAGCTCAACACCTACAAAGGCAAACCGCAATGGATCGGTCTCTCCAGCAGAGTCCCCATCCCCAGAGAAACCATTACGGCGACCCTGGAATTTCAAACCGGTCTGTACGGTGGCATCAAAGTAACCGGTTCGGCAGAAAAAATTGACGATATCCATCAAACCGGCGCGCTCATCATTCCCTCGATCGATGAGCAGTTCACGTACATATTCACCCGCTTGAACACGGATGATTATTACATGACCAGATTGCTCTCCACTGAGAGTGTCGAGTCTGCTCTGAGCCTGAAAAGGCTTGGCCCAAGCGACCTGACGCCCGGCTCTTTGGGAGAAGAGCTGCAACGGGTTTATATCGGTTCGTTGAACGCCAACAACGCCGCGCGAATCTACGGCAGAGACCAGGTCGAACGGGCACTGGACAAGATCGATGAAATTTCGATACCCATTGGCGCACCGAGCCATCCACCCTCCAATATGAAGTGGTTGAAAGTCAGTACCTACCCCGCCGAGGCGGTGTTATTCGATCGTCGCACCAGAATGATTGTCTCTGATTTGCCTAACGGAGCAGCCGTGTGGCAACCCACCACACAAGCGCCCGAAGCCATACAAAAATCAACCGCAAGCATCTTCAACGCGCTTTTTACATCGCCGGCCATTACCGGCCCGTCTCAACCCACCACCCGAGCGGTGACCATCAATGACGCCATGCGAGAACTGCAAAAAACCCTTCCGACCAAAAATCAAAAGAACATAGCTTTTGCCCACGTCATCACGGCATCCGGAAACAACGAAATATATGTCAGTGTTTCCGGAATCGAGGACTACACCCAGCACCTGCCGCTGTTCAAATCCCACAGTGGCTATACGCAAGTCAACGTCAAAGAGGCCACTTACTTCAATGTTGATGGCATCAGGAACGCGATTGACCCTGCCTCCCTCACTCTGAGCGCCGATGGAAAATTGCTCGCCATCCCTCATCTGATGGATGCTCCGGGCACGTCGGACAGGCTCAGTCGAGTGACCTCTGCGGACAGTGAAAGCAAACTGATTGCCTACATCAGCGAAAAGTATCCAAACCCTGAAGACATCAAGTCGATCACGCTTGCCACCACCCTGCCTCCTTGCGAATCCTGCGCGATTGTCATGAAGGAGTTCGGTCATGAGCGCGGAGCCGCTGCGTTGAACGTCATCTGGGGACAGCGCCGTAAGCGTCCGGCAACTGAAATGAGCTCTTCAACCGAATCCGATTGATCCCTGGCGATCAATGCTGCTGCAGATGCCCGTAGAGCTTGGCGTATAAACCACCGTCAGCAATCAGTTGCTGATGGTCGCCATCCTCGGCGATTTGTCCGCCGTCGAACACCAGCACGCGGTCGGCCTGCTTCACGGCCGACAACCGGTGCGCGATGATCAAGGTGGTCCGGTTGCTCAAGAACCGCGCCAGCGCCTGGTGCAGGTTGTACTCGGTGGCGGCGTCCAGCGCCGACGTCGCCTCGTCGAGGATCACCACCTTGGGCTCGGCCAGCACCATCCGGGCAATGGCCAGGCGCTGGCGTTGCCCGCCGGACAGACGCACGCCGGAACGGCCGACGATGCTGTCCAGACCGTTGGGCAAACTTATGATCGTCTGGTGCAGTTGGGCGATTTCCAGTGCCTGCCAGCAGGCCTCGTCCGTGCGCTCGCGGCCCATGGTCAGGTTGGCCCGTACCGTGTCGTTGAACAGCGCGGGATGCTGCAGGACCACGGCAACATTGTCGCGCACGGTTTCCAGGCCGATTTCCTGCTGAGTCGAACCGCCGAAACGGATAGTCCCGGCCAGCGGCGTGTACAGCCCCAACAGCAACTGGACCAAGGTACTTTTGCCACCCCCGCTGGCCCCGACAATCGCGACTTTCTCACCGGGGGCAATCGACAGGTTCATCTGGTTCAGCACCAGTTCGTCGCCGTAGCCGAAACTCAGCCCCTGAACTTCGATACCCACGGTGGCACGCCCCTGGAACGGGTTAACACTGCCGGTGTATTGCGGTTCGTCGGCACGGGCCAACAACTCGTTGATCCGCGACAATGCGCCCCCGGCGGCATAAAACGCGTACTGCAGATTGAGCAGTTGCTCCACCGGTCCGATCATGAACCACAGGTAGCTGAACACCGCCAGCATCTGGCCGATGGAGAGGTCGGAGAACAGTACGGTGAGCATCGCCGCTGCGCGGAAAATATCGATACCAAACTGAAACAGCAAACCGCTGGCGCGGTTCGAGGCATCGGTTTTCCACTGTGAACTCACTGCGTAATCACGGACCTCCCTGGCCCGTGTCCCCAATCGACCCAGGAAATAACCCTGGCGGTTACCGGCACGCACCTCCTGGATGGCATCCAGGGTTTCGGTCAGGGCCTGGGTGAAGCGCGAGGTGCTGTCATTCTCCAGCTTCTTGAGGTGCTTGACCCGTTTGCCCAACTGGACCGTGGCGTAGATCACTAACGGGTTGAACAACAGGATCAGCAGCGCCAGTTGCCAGTGCATCCACACCAGAATGCCGGCAGTGCCCACCAGTGTCAGCATCGCCACCAGGAAACGACTGAGGGTTTCGCCGACGAATTTGTCCAGGGTGTCCAGGTCGGTGACCAGGTGTGTGGTCACGGTACCGCTGCCCAGGCTTTCGTACTCGCCCAGGGAAATACGTTTGAGCCGTTCGATCAATCGGACGCGAATGCGATAGACGATGTCCTTGGCCAGCCTGGCGAACAATCGCGCCTGCAGCACGTTGAACAGCAAAGCGCCGCATCGCAGGACCAGGGTCACCACCAGCATCAGGCCAATATAACCGGCCGCGCTTTGCCAGCCGCTGGGCAACGCATGGTTCATGACCTTCAATGCCGCGTCGCCCTGGCCCAGCAGCACTTCGTCCACTAAAAGCGGCAGCAGCAGCGGGATCGGTACGCTGCACAGCGTCGCCAGCACGGCCACGCCGTTGGCGATCCACAGGGCTTTCTTGTGTTTAAGGGCCAGACGGCGGATTTCTGCCCAGCTCAAGCGGTCGACGCGCTGCCCAGGGGATGCGTCATCCGCCCGGTCAGGCACAGGCCGCGCGCTCCAGCCAGCGGCCCAACAGTGGAGACAACTGGCTCAGGGGCTGGTAGCCGTTGGTAAGCAAGGCCAATTGACCGTCACGCTCGGCCAGCAGCGTAGGAAAACCCGCGATGCCAAGATCCTGCACCCACGTGAAATCCGCGGCAGTGGCCGCATGTTGCTCGGCGCGGTCAAAGGCTGCGGCGAACTCGATGCGTGGCAGTCCAGCCTGTTCGGCCAGTTCCACCAGGACGCTGGCGTGGGTCACATCACGACCCTCGACATAAAACGCCTGCTGGATCAGCTTCAACAGTTTCCAGGCCAGGTCCGGCGCCAGGCCACGGGCCGTCACCAGTGCCCGGCAGGCCGGTTCGGTGTCATAGACAAAACCGTCCGGCAGCGCCCCTTCAAGCTTGAACGTCTGGCCGGTGGCCTGGGTGACGGCCTGCCAATGCTCGAGGATGTAGCGTCGGGTGGTCGGCTCCAGGGCCGAACCGCTGCCGGTGCGCAAACCGCCCACCACCAGGTGCAGTTCTACCCCGGCGGCCTGCGCCTGCTCGACCAGTGCCTCGGCAACCGGCGCAAAACCCCAGCACCAGGAACACATCGGGTCCATCACATAGAGCAGGCGTGGCGCCATGGTTCAAGCCTCGGAAGGTGATTGCTTATAGTTGTAGCCGATCGGATGCGGCATGTTGCGGGCCTTGGCCAGTTCGATCTGCTTTTGCCGGTCGATGGCGCTGCGCCGGGTCTTCTCGCTCAGCTTGTCCCAGCAATGCGGGCAACTGATGCCTGGCACGTAGTGCTCCGAAGCACGGTCCTCTACGCTCACCGGTGTACGACAGGCATGACACTGATCGTAGTCGCCTTCGCTAAGGTCATGGCGAACGGTCACGCGGTTATCGAACACGAAGCAGTCGCCGCGCCATTTGGTTTCTTCCTGAGGCACCTCTTCAAGGTACTTCAGGATGCCGCCCTTGAGGTGATAGACCTCGTCGAAACCCTGGCCGAGCATGTAGCTGGAAGCTTTTTCGCAGCGAATGCCACCGGTGCAGAACATCGCGACTTTCTTGTGCCTGGCCGGGTCGAAGTTGGCTTTGATGTACTCGGGGAACTCGCGAAAGCTGGTGGTCTTGGGGTCGATCGCGCCTTCAAAGGTGCCGATGGACACTTCGTAGTCGTTGCGCGTGTCGATCAGCAAGACTTCCGGATCGCTGATCAGTGCGTTCCAGTCCTGCGGTTCGACATAAGTGCCAACCTGTTTGTTGGGATCCACGCCTTCGACGCCGAGGGTGACGATTTCCTTCTTGAGCTTGACCTTGGTGCGATAGAACGGCTGCTCATCGCAGTACGACTCCTTGTGGTCGATGTCGATCATGCGCGGGTCGTTCTTGAGCCAGGCCAGCAATCCGTCGATGCCTTCGCGAGTGCCGGAAACGGTGCCGTTGATGCCTTCTTCGGCGATCAGCAGCGTGCCTTTGATGCCGTTGTCGAGCATGGCCTTGAGCAATGGCTCACGCAGCTCGACGTAATCTTCAAGGGTGACGAACTTATACAGTGCCGCCACGACAATGGATGGTGTCATGGGTATTTCTCCAGGTGGCTACCCTCGCAAAGGGTGAACCGGATGCGAAAAAAAACGCGCCCCGTGAGGCGCGTTGCGGATTCTAACAAAAAACAGAGGGGTTGCAGGAGTGCAGCGACAACAGCTACAACAGCAGTCATTCTCTGCAGATCAGTGCTTGCTGCCACCGGCACAAGTCGGCGAAGCCGGAGCTGTATCGATCTGCGCCCATTCCTCGGGGGTATAGGTGTGCAGCGCCAACGCATGGAACTCACCCATCAGCTCGCCCAGCGTGCCGTAGACCTTCTGATGACGCTTGACGCGATTGAGCCCCTCGAACTGGTGGCTGACCACCACGGCCTTGAAGTGGGTCTGTAACCCACGGCTGTGCATGTGGCTTTCATCCAGCACTTGCAGGTGTTCGGGCTGCAACAGCCCGAGCGTCGATTCGATGCGTTGTTGCATGCTCATACCGGGCTCCGCTTACGGCTTTTTCTTGGCAGGGGCGGCTTTGGGCTCAAGCTCGGCGGTCATGTCCGCCAGCAGCTTGTTGACCACCGGCACCGCGCTTTCCAGCTTGGCCTGGGTCAACTGGGCCGATTGCTGGGTCAGCTGGGGCATTTTTTCCAGGACTTTCTTACCCAGGGGCGAACGGTAGAAGGACACCAGTTCCTTGAGTTCCGGCTCGCTGAAGTTGGAGGTGTAAAGCTTGACCATGTCCGGCTTGAGCTTCTTCCAGCCGATGGCCTGATCCAGCGCGGCGTTGGCCTTGGCCTGGTAGGTTTCGAGGGTGGCTTTTTTCGACTCGGGAGCCTTGGTCTGTTCAAAGCGCTGGGCAAACATCTGCTGCACTTGCATGTACACCGGGGTACCCAGTTTGTCGGCGTGCGCCAGGGTCAGGAACTCTTCGGCACTGGCGTTGTGGCTGGCGGTATCGGCAAAAACAGGACTGCTGGCACACACCAGAGCAACTGCGGTACAGATGGCACGAAGACGGGTCATCGAGTTTCCTTTTCTACAGGCGAGGTAAAACCCCAAGGGCGATCATTCTGCGCCTAATAAACGCCGGCCCTCAACCCCATTGCTCTGCGCGTCCGATTGACGGGCCGAAACGATCGAAAAATGATTGAGGGAACCCGTGTCGCCCTTCAGGGCCTAAACTGCGCATTCAGACCTACAGGAGTTTGACCCGATGAGCCGTATCGAAACCGACAGCCTTGGCCAGGTTGAAGTCCCGGATGAAGCCTACTGGGGCGCCCAGACGCAGCGCTCCCTGATCAACTTTGCCATTGGCAACGAACGCATGCCGCTGTCGGTGCTGCACGCCCTGGCGCTGATCAAGAAAGCCGCCGCGCGGGTCAATGACCGCAATGGCGACTTGCCTGCCGACATCGCGCGCCTGATCGAACAGGCCGCCGACGAAGTCCTGGCCGGCCAGCATGACGACCAATTCCCCCTGGTGGTCTGGCAGACCGGCAGCGGAACCCAAAGCAACATGAACGTCAACGAAGTGATCGCCGGGCGCGCCAACGAGCTGGCGGGCAATCCCCGCGGCGGCAAGAGCCCGGTGCACCCGAACGATCACGTCAACCGCTCCCAGAGCTCCAACGACTGCTTCCCCACCGCCATGCACATCGCCGCCATCCAGGCGGTCCATCAGCAATTGCTGCCGGCGATCGCCGAGTTGTCCGGCGCACTGGCGGAATTGGCGGCGCGCCACATGAAACTGGTCAAGACCGGCCGCACCCACATGATGGATGCCACGCCGATCACCTTCGGCCAAGAGTTGTCAGCCTTCATCGCTCAACTCGATTACGCCGAACGGGCGATCCGTGCGGCACTGCCGGCGGTTTGCGAACTTGCCCAGGGCGGCACGGCAGTGGGCACCGGGCTCAACTCGCCCCACGGCTTCGGCGAGGCGATCGCCGCTGAACTGGCGGCGCTGTCCGGCCTGCCCTTCGTCACCGCGCCAAACAAGTTCGCGGCGTTGGCCGGCCATGAGCCCCTGACCACGTTGTCCGGCGCGCTGAAAACCCTGGCCGTGACCCTGATGAAGATTGCCAATGACCTGCGCCTGCTGGGTTCCGGGCCACGGGCCGGGTTCGCCGAAGTGAAGTTGCCAGCCAATGAACCGGGCAGCTCCATCATGCCCGGCAAGGTCAACCCCACCCAGTGTGAGGCCTTGTCGATGCTGGCCTGCCAGGTCATGGGCAACGACGTGACCATCGGTTTCGCCGCCAGCCAGGGTCATTTGCAATTGAACGTGTTCAAGCCGGTGATCATTCACAACCTGTTGCAGTCGATCCGTCTGCTGGCCGATGGCTGCAGCAATTTCCAGCAGCACTGCATCGCCGGGCTCGAACCGGATGCCGAGCAGATGGCGGCGCATCTGGAACGTGGCTTGATGCTGGTCACCGCCCTGAACACACACATCGGCTATGACAAATCCGCCGAAATCGCCAAGAAAGCCTACGGCGAAGGGCTGACCCTGCGCGAAGCGGCCTTGCAGTTGGGGTATCTGACCGACGAAGAGTTCGATGCCTGGGTGCGGCCGGAGAATATGCTGGAGGCCGGAAGCCAGGGCTGAGATGTGTGCTTGGTTGGACGCAAAGCGTGCGCTCAACACAACCCACCTGTGGGAGCGAGCCTGCTCGCGATGAGGCCGGTCGGCTCGACATCATTATCGACGACCAGACCGCTATCGCGAGCAGGCTCGCTCCCACAAAAAAGCGGTTCTTCTTGCAGTCGCGGTCTATCGCCCGACAGCCAGTCGCTCACGCCGGGCCCTGAGCCCGGCAATCAGCGACGGCCCCAGGGCAACCAATGCCGATCCCAACACCACCAGCACCGCCCCGCCATACCCCAACAGATTGATCTGCTCGGCATGCACGTAGTCAGGCCACCACCAGGCTGCCAACGCCACCGCAGCGAAGGTCACCAACGGCGTGATCGCCAGGGTCGCGCTGACCCGCGACGCCTCCCAGTGAGCCAGGGCCTCGGCAAAGGCGCCGTAGGCAATCAGGGTATTGAGGCAGCAAGCAAGCAGTAGCCAGCCTTGCAGCGGACTCAGTTGCAGCGCCTCCAGCGGATGCACCCAGGGCGTGAGCAGCAGTGCGCAGAACAGGTAGATCACCATCATCACCTGCAACGAATTCCACACCGTCAGCAGTTGCTTCTGGCCCAGGGCATAGAAGGTCCAGACCGTCGACGCCAGCAACACCATCAAGACCCCGGCAGTGTAGTCGCTCAGGGACGTCAGCAGCTCGCCAAGGCGCTGGTTGAAAAACAGCGTGAAGCCGATCAACAACACCAGCAGGCCGATGCCCTGTCCCACGCTGAAACGCTCCTTGAACACAAACAGGCTGGCCACCAGCAACATGATCGGCCCCATCTGCACCACCAGTTGCGCGGTGCCGGGGCTCAAGCGATTGAGGCCCATCAGGTACAGCACGTAGTTGCCGACCAGCCCCAACACCGCCATCGCCACCAGCCAGCCGCCCCGGGGGCCCAACACCTTGCGACTGGGCAAACGGCCAGTGGCCGTCAGGTAGATGAACAGCAAGCCACCGGACACCAGCAAGCGAAACCAGGTCACGGTGACCGGATCCATCACCTGCAGCACTTGCTTGAGCTTGATCGGCAGGATGCCCCACAGCAGGGCGGTCAGCAGGGCAAGGAACAGGCCGTAGACCCAGCGACCGGACGATATGTGCATGCAACCCTCGCAGCTCAAGACAAAGAGCCCCCATTCTAGGCGCGGATCGCTCCAGGACACAGGGACAGTTAGGCCGTGGACGTCCATGGGACTGTACGGGTCGTTGCCGTCGATCGCCTGGCCAGGCGCAAATCAAGGACTGCGCATAAGCTCAAATGACATTGCCCCGCTGCCTTTGGAGACCGCCATGTTTGGCAAACGCGCCCAGGATCCCGCCCCTACGACGATTTTTCGCAGCGACCGGATCTGCCGGGTAAACGGCGAGTTTTATTTCAATACCCGAGAAGGCACGCAGGAAGGCCCGTTCGCCAGCCGTGAGGCGGCAGAACGGGAGATAAAAGCGTATATCGCGCGGATGCAGCAACTGACCCAGGTTGCCAGCTAGCGCAGCTGACGCAGCCCCCCTTGTGGCGAGGGGATTTATCCCCGCTGGGCTGCAAAGCAGCCCCAAAGCAAACCACTCTGTCAGCCTGATATACCTCGGTTGTAGATTTTAGGGTTGCTGCGCAACCCAGCGGGGATAAATCCCCTCGCCACAAGTAATCATCTCGCTAACTGTCAGCGCCCGGTTATCTCACCGCCTCAAACAACCCCGTCGCCCCCATCCCGCCGCCCACGCACATGGTCACGATGCCGTAGCGCAGGCTGCGCCGTTGCAGTTCGCGCACCAGATGGCCGACCTGGCGCGAACCGGTCATGCCGAACGGGTGGCCAATGGAAATCGAACCGCCGTTGACGTTGTACTTCTCGTTATCGATTTCCAGCCGGTTACGACTGTAGAGACACTGGGATGCGAAGGCTTCGTTGAGTTCCCACAAGTCGATATCATCGATATGCAAGTCCTTGGACTTGAGCAGTTTGGGCACCGAAAACACCGGACCGATGCCCATTTCGTCCGGCGCGCAACCGGCCACGGTAAAGCCACGGAAAAACGCCTTGGGCGTGAGCCCCAGGGCCAGGGCTTTTTCCAGACTCATCACCAGGGTCATCGAAGCCCCGTCGGACAACTGTGACGAGTTGCCTGCTGTCACCGAGCCGTCTTCGGCGAACACCGGCTTCAAGCCCGCCAGACTTTCATAGGTGGTGTCGGGGCGGTTGCAATCGTCGCGATCAACCACGCCGTCGAGAATCTGCACCGCACCGGTGTTCTTGTCCTCGACCTTGTACTTGACCGCCATCGGCACGATCTCGTCGTCGAACAGCCCGGCCGCCTGGGCCTGGGCAGTGCGCTGCTGGCTCTGTAAGGCGTAGCGGTCCTGTTCTTCACGGCTGACCTGATAACGGCGGGCGACGATCTCGGCGGTCTGGCCCATGGGGAAATAAATCCCCGGCACTTGCTCCTTGAGCAGCGGGTTGATCAGGTGATCGGTATTGACGCTTTTCATTGTCAGGCTGATGGATTCCACGCCACCGGCAACAATGATCTCGCTGCAACCGGAGGCGATCTGGTTGGCGGCGATGGCGATGGCTTGCAGGCCCGAGGAGCAGAAGCGGTTGAGGGTCATGCCGGCGGTGCCGATGCCCAGTTGCGAAAGCACCGCCACGTTACGGCCGATGTTATAGCCCTGGGCGCCCTCGTTCGAACCGGCGCCGACGATACAGTCCTCGACGCTGGCCGGATCGATCCCGTTGCGTGCCAACAATGCATCGACACAATGGGCCGCCATGTCGTCCGGACGGGTCATGTTGAACTTGCCGCGAAAAGACTTGGCCAGGCCGGTCCGCACGCTGTCGACGATCACCACTTCACGCATGGCTGTACCTCAATTGTTATTGTCGGTTAGGAGTCAATTGAGCATAGATCCACTGCATAACCGACCGCGACGATCATTCACCCCGCGTATGCGTTCCCATCGGCCACTATTTGCCCTTGCTCGCCTTGCGAGCCTGCTTTGCTGAGCGCTCGAAGGCCTCCTCCAGCGCTTCATTAAGCGTGCGCAACACCTTGACCCGCGCCCAGCGCTTGTCGTTGGCCTCCACCAGGGTCCAGGGAGAAATCTCGGTGCTGGTGCGGTCAACCATGTCGCACACCGCCGCCCGGTAGGCATCCCATTTGTCACGGTTGCGCCAGTCGTCCTCGGTGATCTTGAAACGTTTGAAAGGAATTTCCTCGCGTTCCTGGAAGCGCTCCAGTTGAGTCTCCTTGTCGATGGCCAGCCAGAACTTGACGACCACGACTCCGGCGTCGGCAATCTGCTCCTCGAAATCGTTGATCTCGCCGTAGGCCCGCAGCCAGTCGGCCTTGCTGCAAAAACCTTCGACCCGCTCCACCAGCACCCGGCCGTACCAGGAGCGATCGAACACGGTGAACTTGCCCCGCGCCGGGATATGCCGCCAGAACCGCCACATGTAGGGATGGGCGCGCTCTTCCTCGGTGGGTGCGGCAATCGGTACGATGCTGTACTGGCGCGGGTCGAGCGCTGCCGCGACCCGCCGGATCGCCCCACCCTTGCCCGCCGCATCATTGCCCTCGAACACCGCCACCAGGGCATGGCGGCGCATGCGTTTATCGCGCAACAGGCCGGAAAAACGCGCCTGCTCGGCGATCAGTTGTTCTTCGTAATCGGCCTTGTCCAGACGCAGGGTCATGTCCAGGCTGTCCAGCAGCGTGACCTGGTCGTCCAGCGGCGGCAGTGGCGCCACATTGACCTTTTCCGCTTTGATCCTCGAGCGGTGCAAGGCTTGGCGCATCCCGTCAAGCAGGATCCGTCCGACCGTAAGGCTTCGATAATAACTGTCCATGCCTTCGATCACATGCCACGGGGCGTAGTCTCGACTGGTGCGGCGCAGGACCCGCTCACCGTATTTGACGAACTTGTCGTAGGTCTGGGACTGCTGCCAGTCCAGCGGGCTGATGCGCCAGCTGTGCAGCGGGTCGTCCTTGAGCCCCTTGAGCCGGGCTTTCATCTGTTTCTTGGACAGGTGAAACCAGAACTTGAAGATCAGCGCGCCTTCATCGCAGAGCATTTTCTCCAACCGTTCAGCGCCATTGATGGCCTGGTCGAGCCGTGGATCCTTGATCTGGCCATGAACGCGCCCCTGCAGCATCTGGCTGTACCAGTTGCCAAAGAAAATCCCCATGCGTCCCTTGGCCGGCAGCATCCGCCAATATCGCCAGGCCGGTGGCCGCGCCAGCTCTTCGTCGGTCTGCTGATCGAAGGTACGCACTTCGATCAGCCGCGGGTCCATCCACTCATTGAGCAATTTCACCGTTTCGCCCTTGCCGGCGCCTTCGATGCCGTTGATCAGCACGATGACCGGAAAACGGCTCTGCTGGTGTAGCTCGTACTGGGCTTCGAGCAACGCTTCACGCAGTGCCGGCACTTCGGCGTCATAGGTGTCTTTATCGACGGCGTGACCGATTTCAGCGGATTCGAACATGGACAGCTCCTTCCAGGGAATGGGGCAAGACTAGCGGATTGGACGCGGGCCGGTGCAGCAGATTCCATCCAGACGAACGCTGTATTGCGATGGGTCAAGCAAGCCCATACCGATCGGCTAGAATGGCCTCCCAGTTTTGACCGAGCCTGCCATGACACCCGTACAGCACCACGCCCAACTCGACTGGGACGATCAGGGTCGCCCGCGCTCGCGGGTGTTCGACGATGTGTATTTTTCCGATCAGTCGGGCCTGGAAGAAACCCGCTATGTGTTCCTTGAACAGAACAACCTGACCGAGCGTTTTGCCGCGCTGCCGGACGACGGGCGGCTGGTGATCGGCGAGACCGGGTTTGGCACCGGGCTGAATTTTCTCTGCGCCTGGCAGTTGTTCGAGCAGTGCGCACCGGCCAGGGCGCGGCTGCATTTTGTCAGTGTCGAGAAGTTCCCCTTGAGCCCCCCCGACCTGCGCCGGGCACTGGATTTGTGGCCGCAACTCAAGCTTCAGGCGGATCAATTGCTTGCGCAGTACGTCGCCATCCATCAGGGCTTCCAGCGCCTGACGCTGGCAGGTGGCCGGGTGACCCTGACGTTGTTGATCGGCGACGCCCAGGAACAATTGCCACAGCTGGATGCGCAAATCGATGCCTGGTTCCTGGACGGTTTCGCGCCGGCGAAAAATCCCGAGATGTGGACCGCCGAGCTGTTTGCCGAACTGGCGCGCTTGGCTGCCCCCGGCGCGACCCTGAGCACCTTCACCAGCACCGGCTGGGTGCGACGGTTGTTGAACGCGGCAGGCTTCAAGATGAAGCGTACGCCGGGCATCGGCCATAAATGGGAAATACTTCGCGGGGTGTTTCTCGGCTGGCCGCAACTGACACCCGCACCGCCCCCGGTAAAACCCTGGTACACCCGCCCCACGGCGCACAGCGGCGAGCGTCGAGCCCTGGTGGTCGGTGGCGGCCTGGCCGGTTGCGCCAGCGCGTCCAGCCTCGCGACCCGTGGCTGGCAGGTGACGCTGCTGGAACGGCATGCCGGGTTGGCCGAAGAAGCGTCCGGCAACCCGCAGGGCGTGTTGTATCTCAAGCTTTCGGCCCATGGTACGGCGCTGTCGCAGATGATCCTCAGCGGTTTCGGTTACACCCGGCGCCTGCTCGAACATCTGCAGCGAGGTGTGGACTGGGACGGCTGCGGTGTCTTGCAACTGGCCTTCAGCGCCAAGGAAGCCGAGCGCCAGGCGCAATTGTCCGAGGCCTTTGCCGAAGATTTGCTACACCTCCTGAATCAGTCCCAGGCCGAGGCGCAGTCCGGTATCGGCCTGTCCTGTGGCGGTCTGTTTTACCCGCAAGGCGGTTGGGTCCATCCGCCCGCGCTGTGCCGCTGGCAGGCATCCGCCCCCAAAATTGAGGTACAAGCCCACCATGAAGTCCTCGAGTTGCGCCGCATCGACGGCCAATGGCAGGCCTGGGATGGTGAACGTTGCCTGGCCAGCGCACCGGTAGTGATCCTCGCCAGCGCCGCCGAGATCAAACGCTTCGATGCGGCCGCCGACTTGCCCCTCAAGCGCATTCGCGGGCAAATCACCCGCCTGTCGCAAACCGCCCACAGCCAGGCACTGCGCACGGTGGTCTGCGCCGAAGGCTACGTGGCTCCGGCACGGTTGGGCGAGCACACCCTGGGGGCCAGTTTCGATTTCAAGAACGACGACCTGACCCCTACCGCCGCCGAGCACGCCGGCAACCTGCAGATGCTGGAGCAAATCTCCGCTGATCTGGTGGAACGCCTGGACGCCAGCACCCTGGACCCGGCACACCTCCAGGGCCGCGCGGCGTTCCGTTGCACCAGTCCGGACTATCTGCCGATTGTCGGCCCGTTGGCCGAGAGTCAGGCCTTCACCCAGGCATACTCGGCGCTGAGCAAGGACGCCCGCCAAGTGCCGGACTGCCCATGCCCCTGGCTCGATGGCTTGTACATCAACAGCGGCCACGGCTCCCGGGGCCTGATCACCGCGCCATTGTCGGGCGAGTTGATTGCCGCCTGGCTGGACAACGAACCTTTGCCCCTGCCCCGAAGCGTGGCCGAGGCCTGTCATCCGAACCGGTTTGCGTTGCGGGCGCTGGTTCGGGGCAAGGCCTAATGCAGATTGCCGGTATGCCACAAAAACCTGTGGGAGCGAGCCTGCTCGCGATTGCGCCAGATCATCTGGCATCCAAGTGACTGGCACACCGCGATCGCGAGCAGGCTCGCTCCCACAGGTTGGTGTTTGCCGTGGTTTTTCAGCCGCCCGAGCGCCCCTACTTCAGCTGCTTATAACGCATTGATCTAAAACTCACACCAATCCCACCGGTCAGTTTCAAAGTACCCGCCATTTTGGCGTATGGTGTTTGACCCTCCCCAACGGAAAAACCGGTAAGGACTTATGTGCGGATTAGCTGGAGAGTTACGTTTCGATCAACAACCTGCGGACCTTGCGGCCGTAGAGCGAATCACCCATCACCTGGCTCCTCGCGGCCCCGACGCGTGGGGTTTCCACAGTCAGGGCCCCATTGCCCTGGGCCATCGGCGCCTGAAAATCATGGACTTGTCCGACGGTTCGGCCCAGCCGATGATCGACAATCAACTGGGCCTGTCCCTGGCCTTCAACGGCGCGATCTACAACTACCCTGAATTGCGCGCCGAGCTGGAAGGCCTGGGCTACGCCTTCTATTCCGGTGGCGACACCGAAGTGCTGCTCAAGGGCTACCACGCCTGGGGCGAAGCACTGTTGCCCAAGCTCAACGGCATGTTCGCCTTCGCCATCTGGGAACGCGACGCCAAGCGGCTGTTCATCGCCCGCGACCGCCTCGGTGTCAAACCGCTGTACCTGTCGCGCACCGGCCAGCGCCTGCGCTTTGCCTCGGCGTTGCCGGCGCTGCTCAAGGGCGGCGACATCAGTCCGATGCTCGACCCGGTGGCGCTGAACCATTACCTGAATTTTCATGCCGTGGTCCCGGCGCCTCGCACCCTGCTGGCCGGCGTTGAAAAGCTGCCGCCTGCCACCTGGATGCGGGTCGAAGCCGACGGCACCACCGAGCAGAAAACCTGGTGGACCCTGCCCTACGGACCACGGGCCGACGAACAGCACCTGAATCTGCAAGACTGGATCGACCGCGTGCTCGACAGCACCCGTGAAGCGGTCGCCATTCGTCAGCGTGCCGCCGTGGATGTCGGCGTGCTGCTTTCCGGCGGCGTGGACTCCAGCATGCTGGTGGGCCTGCTGCGGGAGGTCGGTGTGGAAAACCTTTCCACATTCTCCATCGGCTTCCAGGATGCCGGTGGCGAGCGCGGTGACGAGTTCCAGTATTCGGACCTGATCGCCAAGCACTACGGCACTCATCACCACCAGTTACGCATCGACGAAAAAGAAATCATCGAGCAACTGCCGGCGGCGTTTCGCGCCATGAGCGAGCCGATGGTCAGTCATGACTGCATCGCCTTCTACCTGCTGTCGCGGGAAGTGTCCAAGCATTGCAAAGTGGTGCAAAGCGGCCAGGGCGCCGATGAACTGTTCGCCGGTTACCACTGGTATCCACAAGTGGACGGCGCCAGTGACCCATACGCGGCCTATCGCGCCGCATTCTTTGATCGCAGCTACGAAGAATATGCCGCTACCGTGCAGCCCAAATGGCTGACGGCCAATGACGCGGCCGGTGATTTCGTCAAGGAACACTTCGCCCAACCGGGCGCCGACGCAGCGGTGGACAAGGCCCTGCGTCTGGACAGCACGGTGATGTTGGTGGACGACCCGATCAAGCGCGTCGACAACATGACCATGGCCTGGGGCCTGGAAGCGCGCACGCCATTCCTGGATTACCGACTGGTGGAACTCTCGGCACGGGTCCCGGCGAAATTCAAGCTGCCCGACGGCGGCAAACAGGTCCTGAAGGAAGCCGCTCGACGGGTGATCCCCGGCGAGGTCATCGACCGCAAAAAAGGCTATTTCCCTGTACCCGGTCTCAAGCATCTGGAAGGCAACACCTTGGCCTGGGTCCGCGAACTGCTGCTGGATCCGAGCCAGGATCGCGGCCTGTTCAACCCGGCGATGCTTGATCGACTGCTGACCGACCCCAACGGCCAGCTCACCCCGTTGCGCGGCTCAAGGCTGTGGCAATTGGCGGCGCTGAACCTGTGGCTCAGCGAGCAAGGAATCTGATCGATGAAACCCCACAATCAACGCCTGCTGCGGGGCCAGGCGCCCTCCTATGAACGCCTGCAAGCGCGACTGGCCGAGGACGGCAGCGAACTGGGCGCCGACCCGATCGCGGTGCACTGCGGCTGGGGCCGATTGCTGATCGGCCACACCTTCCCGGACCCGGCAAGCCTGGCCCAAGAGCTGCTCAATGAGCAATCGGGTGAGCGCGACATTGCCTTGTACGTCGCCGCCCCCCAGCAAATACTCGGGCTGGAACCGGCGCAGCTGTTTCTCGATCCATCCGACACCTTGCGCCTGTGGTTCAGCGACTATCGCCAGGCCACCCGGGTATTTCGCGGTTTCCGGATTCGCCGGGCCCAGAGCGACGCCGACTGGCAGGCGATCAACCTGCTGTATCAGGCCCGGGGCATGTTGCCCATCGATCCGCAACGACTCACGCCGCGCCATGAGGGCGGGCCGGTTTACTGGCTGGCCGAAGATGATGACACCGGCGCGGTGATCGGCAGCGTCATGGGCCTGAACCACCAGAAAGCCTTCAACGACCCGGAAAACGGCAGCAGCCTCTGGTGCCTGGCCGTGGATCCGCAGTGTTCGCGGCCCGGTGTCGGTGAGGTCCTGGTGCGCCACCTCATCGAGCACTTCATGAGCCGGGGCCTGAGTTACCTGGACCTTTCGGTGCTGCACGACAATCGCCTGGCGAAAAGTCTCTACGCCAAGCTCGGGTTCCGCAATCTTTCGACGTTCGCCATCAAACGCAAGAACTGCATCAATCAGCCGTTGTTCCTGGGGCCGGGCCCCGAGGCGCAGTTCAATCCTTATGCGCGCATCATTGTCGAAGAGGCTCACCGCCGGGGCATCGAAGTCCAGGTGGACGACGCCGAAGGTGGATTGTTTACCCTGGTCCACGGCAGCCGCCGGATCAGGTGCCGTGAATCCCTCAGCGACCTGACCAGCGCTATCAGCATGACCCTGTGCCAGAACAAAAGCCTGACCCACAAGGTGCTGAAAAACGCCGGCTTGAACTTGCCGGCCCAACAGTTGGCAGGCAACGCCGATGACAACCTGGCCTTTCTCGATGAGCACGAACGGGTGGTGGTCAAGCCTCTGGACGGTGAACAGGGCCAGGGTGTGGCGGTGGATCTGCGCACGATTGAAGAGGTGCAGAGCGCGATTGAAACGGCCCGCCAGTTTGACACTCGGGTGCTGTTGGAAAGCTTCCACGAAGGCCTGGACCTGCGCGTACTGGTGATTGGCTTTGAAGTGGTGGCAGCGGCGATCCGGCGGCCAGCGGAGGTGATCGGCGACGGTCGGCACACCATCGGCGCGCTGATCGAAGCCCAAAGCCGCCGCCGACAAGCGGCCACGGGAGGTGAAAGCAAGATTCCCATGGACGCCGAGACCCAACGCACATTGAGCGCGGCAGGTTATGACTACGACAGTGTGCTGCCCGCCGGCAGACACCTGTTCGTACGGCGTACGGCGAACCTTCATACCGGCGGCGTGCTGGAAGATGTCACGGGCATCCTCCATCCGACCCTGACTGAAGCTGCGATACGCGCCGCGCGGGCCTTGGATATTCCCATGGTTGGCCTCGACCTGTTAGTGCCAGCGGCCGATCAGCCCGAATACGTGTTCATCGAAGCCAACGAACGCGCCGGCCTGGCCAACCACGAACCGCAACCCACTGCCGAACGCTTTGTGGATTTATTGTTTCCCCATAGTCAGGCGGTGGCCCAATAGAGGTGTAGTGCCCGGGCGGGCCTCATCGCGAGCAGGCTCGCTCCCACCCGGTGGTATGCACCGCCGCAGAAACCTTGTGGGAGCGAACCTGTTCGCGATGGCGGCTTGAAGGACACCAACATTTCATAGGTCAGACACATTCCCTTCCTCATCGAAACCATCGATGCGCTCAACTCATCAGGAGTTTCCATGATCAGCAAAATTCCCGAACCGGATCTCGAATACCTGCAAAAGGTCCTGCTGGAAATGCTCGCCATTCCCAGCCCCACCGGCTTCACCGACACCATCGTGCGCTATGTCGCCGAGCGGCTCGAAGAGCTGGGTATCGAATTTGAAATGACCCGGCGCGGCACAATCCGCGCCACCCTCAAAGGCCGCAAGAGCAGCCCCGATCGGGCCGTGTCGGCTCACCTGGACACCATCGGCGCCTCGGTGCGTGCCATCAAGGACAACGGGCGCCTGACCCTGGCTCCGGTGGGTTGCTGGTCCAGCCGCTTTGCCGAGGGCAGTCGCGTCAGCCTGTTTACGGACACGGGGGTGATCCGAGGCAGCGTACTGCCGCTGATGGCGTCCGGGCATGCATTCAACACCGCCGTGGACGAAATGCCCATCAGTTGGGATCACATCGAACTGCGCCTGGACGCCTACTGCACCACCCGCGCCGATTGCGAAACACTGGGGGTGGGCATTGGCGACTATGTGGCGTTCGATCCTTTGCCGGAGTTCACCGAGAGTGGCCATATCAGTGCTCGGCACCTGGACGATAAAGCCGGGGTCGCGGCGCTGCTGGCGGCGCTCAAGGCGATTGTCGACAGTGGCGAAGAACTGCTGATCGACTGCCACCCGCTGTTCACGATTACCGAAGAAACCGGCAGCGGCGCGGCGGCTGCGCTGCCTTGGGATGTCAGCGAGTTCGTCGGCATCGACATCGCGCCGGTCGCACCGGGCCAGCACTCGAGCGAACACGCAGTGAGCGTGGCGATGCAGGATTCCGGGGGACCCTACGACTATCACCTGTCACGGCACTTGCTGAAGCTGGCCAGGGAAAACGAACTGCCGGCGCGCCGCGACCTGTTCCGTTATTACTTCAGCGATGCCCATTCCGCCGTCACCGCCGGCCACGATATCCGCACCGCCCTGCTGGCCTTCGGCTGCGACGCCACCCATGGCTACGAACGCACCCACATCGACAGCCTGGCCGCCCTGAGCCGTCTGCTGGGCGCCTACATCCTCAGCCCACCGGTATTCGCCAGCGACGCCCAACCGGCCCAGGGTTCGCTGGACCGCTTCAGCCATCAGCTCGAACACGATGCGCAGATGGAAAGCGATACCCGGGTGCCGTCGGTAGATAGTTTGATTGGGCAGCGGTCGGATAACTGAGCACAGTTCCAGAATCTCAGTGCCCGTCATGACGCCATCGCGAGCAGGCTCGCTCCCACAAGGAGACCTTCGTTGAGCATAAAGTTCGTGCCCGACGCAGGCACACTGGGAGCGAGCCTGCTCGCGATAGCGCCGCAGCAGACACCGCAAGCCCCAAGCCAGGCTAGCCGCAAAAGCCCTTTGGTCGTAGCATCGCGACATTGTCTAGCCGAGGTACCCCATGCTGATCCCTTACGACCAACTCGAAGTCGACACGCTCACTCGCCTGATCGAAGATTTCGTGACCCGCGACGGCACCGACAATGGCGATGACACGCCGCTGGAGACCCGCGTATTGCGGGTCCGGCAGGCCTTGACCAAAGGCCAGGCGATGATCGTCTTCGACCCGGAAAGCGAACAGTGCCAGTTGATGCTCAAGCACGACGTGCCCAAGCATCTATTCGACTGAGCAGACCTTGCGATTGGCCAGGGCCCTTTTTTTCTGAATCTTTTCGTATATCTCGGAGCGATGAACGTCGATGTGCCGTGGCGCTTCCACGCCAAAACGAACAGTGGTGCCGTTGACCGAGAGCACTCGGACGGAAATATCATCACCGATGGAAATCAGTTCACCCACAGCGCGGCTAAGTACGAGCATGGTTCTTGTCCTTAAGAATATCTGGACCTTGACCATGCCCGCCCCGCCTGAGGTTCTCAAGAGACCCTCAAGAATTCAGTAACGCCCTACAAGCAACACTCTGGCAACTGAAGGAAACGTCCTGCAAAACCCTGTCGGATAGCGGACTTATTCAAGAGGCGGAAACCCGCGGACCGAACAGAATCACACTCGCCCCCAACACGCAGAGCGCCACCCCCACCCAGTCGGAAGTCAGCGGCCGCGCTCGCTCCACCACGGCCAGCCAGCCGATCGAGGCGATGATATAGATACCGCCATAAGCGGCGTAGGCACGACCGGCGTAGGTCGCTTCGATGCGGGTCAGCAACAGGGCGAACAGCGTAAGACTCAACAGGGCCGGCACAATCCACCAGGCGCTCTTGCCCTGGCGTAGCCACATCCAGAACGCGTAACAGCCGGCGATTTCAAACAGCGCGGCGAGAAAGAACCAAAAATAGTTGAGCATGTGAGCGTCCATCAGGAGGGCCGAATGCGGCCATCCTGAGGACGCCGGACACTCAGGTCAACTCGGGTTCTGTCGAGCCTTGGCGCGCATCTTGTCGGCCATGACGGTCATTTCGTCGTACAGCAATTGCGGATTCTTCTGCTTGATGGCCCAGGCCATGCGCCCTTGCTCGTGGGGCAGGATCATGAACTGGCCCTGGGCGACCTGTTCATAGATGTAATCGGCAATCTCGGCAGCGCTGATCGGCGAGCTTTCCAGCAGCTTGCCAACCTGGGCTTTCATTGCCGGCGTCGGGCCGCGGAAGGAGTCCAGCAGGTTGGTCTGGAAAAACGACGGGCACACCACATGCACACCGATTTCCTGCTGTGCCAGCTCGATCAACAGGCTTTCCGACAGCGCCACCACACCAGCCTTGGCCACGTTGTAGTTGCTCATGGCCGGGCCTTGCATCAGGGCGGCCATGGAGGCGATGTTGATGATCTTGCCGTGGCTTTTTTCCAGCAACGGCAAGAACGCCTTGCAACCCTTGACCACGCCCATCAGGTTGATTGCGATCTGCCAGTCCCAATCCTCCAAGGACAGTTCACTGAAGAACCCACCCGAGGCCACACCGGCATTGTTGACGATGATGTCGATGCCACCGAGCTTCTCTTCGCAGGCCTGGGCAAACGCCGTCAGTTGGCTGTAGTCGCGCACGTCGCAGCGCTGGACAAAACCGTCGCCGCCAGCGTCACGCACCAACCTGAGGGTTTCCTGAAGGCCCGGCTCACTGACATCCGACAAGGCCAGGCGCCAGCCTTCGCGGGCCCAGCGCAGCGCGATTTCGCGACCCAGGCCAGAACCGGCACCGGTAATCATCATGCGATTTTGCATAGGAAACAGCCTTGTTGTTCCGGGAGAGATGCGCCGAGTGTAGCGAAGGACCCCGCCGCACCCACGCTCCATCAGAGTGCTGAATGGCGAGGGCAAACCTTAATAGGTTTTGAGGGGAACAACCCAGTGGAACCGCCTGCGGGAGCAAAGCTTGCTCACGATCGGCGCGACGCAGTTCTGGAAGATGGTGTCGTTTGCAGCGCGAGCCCGCTTTGCTCCCAAAGACGGGTTCTTTCACGCCTCAAAAAGACTTTGAATTTTTTACAGGACGTTACGGTCGTACTTATTAAGCCGCCCGGATTTAACGCATGCGTGCTGGTAGTTGAAAGTTGCATCACTCCAGAACTGACCAATAAGGAAATCAACAATGGGCACAATACTCATCATTATCCTGATCCTCCTGCTGATCGGTGGCCTGCCGGTCTTCCCGCACTCTAGAAGTTGGGGTTACGGTCCGTCCGGAATCATCGGTGTCGTACTGGTAGTGCTGTTGATCCTGCTATTACTGGGCAAGATATGAACCACTAAGTGACAAAAAAAGAGGCCCGTTAAGGCCTCTTTTTTATGGGCGGAACTTCTCAGTCCGGAACACCTTGTGTCACGCCGGCGGTGTTATCCAGCAGGCTCTTGGTAGCGGTTTGCAGAAACGCCTCCAGCTTGAGTTTCATTTCGAGAGCCTGCGGCGCGTCGGAGATGACATCCGCGCGTGGCTGGGCACCCAGTTGGTAGCGGTACAGCTTCGGCGCCATTTCCTTTTCCCTTGGCAGTACCAGAATCTTGTCGTCGCGGATAATCGCCGTGGTCTGATCACTGCCCGACGGTTTGATCACGCCAAATCCACTGTCGCCTGGCGGCAGGTTCAACAGATCGCGGCCCCAGCACTGGTTACGCACTTGCCCGCCGATCCGGCCCATGATGGTCGGGACGATATCGACCTGCGTGCCCACGGTGTGGTTGCGCTGGCCGAACTTTTCCTGGATACCCGGGCCGATCAACAGCATCGGTACGTTGAAACGGCCCAAGTCCATTTCGGTAATCTGGCGCTCGTTACCAAAGCCGTGGTCTCCGACGATGACAAACAGCGTCTCCTTGAAATAAGGCTCCTTGCGGGCCTTTTCGAAGAACTGACCCAAAGCCCAATCGGAATAACGCATGGCAGTCAGGTGCGCATTCAGGCTGCCACGGTCAGTGACCGGTTCCACCAGCAACGGTGTCGGCAGCGCATACGGCGTGTGGTTGGACAGGGTCTGCAGCAACGCATAGAACGGTTTGCCGTTTTCCCGTGCCTTGAGTTCGATCAGGCTGCGGTCGAACATATCCTGGTCGGACACGCCCCAGGTGGGGTCGGAGAACACCGGGTTCACATAATCATTGCGCCCGATGAACGTGGTCATACCTTGGCCGCTGAAGAAACCCGACTGGTTGTCCCAGGCGAAATCACCGTTGTAGACATACACGTCGTCGTAGTTGCGGGCACTGAGCAGTTGCGGCAGCCCCGAAAACTTGTGGCTGCCTTCAGGTGTCTGCATCAGATACTCGAAGCCCGGCAGGTTCGGGAAGCAGGCCATGGTGGCGAACATGCCCTGATGGGTGTGGGTACCATTGGAGAAGAAGCGGTCAAACAGCAGACCTTCCTTGGACAGTTTGTCCAGATAAGGCGTGATATTGCCCGGCGCGCCCAAGGCACCTACCGAGTGCCCCGCCATGCTTTCCATGAGAATCACTACCACGTTCTTGATCGGCAAAGTCTTGTCGGCCGGTGGCGTGTAGTCGCGACGTACGGCGGCGGTGTCTGCATCGACCAGTTTGTCGTCGGGCATCACCAGCATGTCCCGCACCGTCTGCTGGGCCAGCGGTTGCTCGAGGGTGGCTTTCCAGATGTTGTCGCGGTGTTCGGACATCCGGCTCTTGGCCGCGGCCACCAGTGACAACGTGCCATTAAGGCCCAACTGGTTGGCAAAGTTCGAATCGGTGGTGTAGACGTCACCCCAGCGCAGCGGCGGCCCCTGGCGTAAGGTACCCCGGGCGGCGCCCACGGCCACGACCAAGCAGACCATGAACACCGCGACACGCCCGTACCACGGAGCCACCTGGCGTGTGCCAATGGTGCCGCCACTGAACGGCCCGCGCGGTCGAGTCGCGCGGTCGGCGCCCTTGAACGCCATCGTGAGGATCAGCGTGCCCACGACCCACGCCAACAGGTAGCGCACCACCGGGAACCCATACCAGAGCATGCTCATCACGGTTTTCGGGTCTTCCTGCACATACTGGAAGACCAGGCCGTTGAGACGCTGGTGAAACTCGCGGTAGAAGTCCATCTCCATCAGACCGAGGAACAGCGCGATGCTGGCGGTCACGGTCAGCCAGAAACGAAAAAAACCACGAGCCGCCATGGCCCGCGCGCTGAACAAGGCCAGCAGCAGCGGAATACACAGATAGACCACCAGACGCAGGTCAAAACGCAGACCGTTGACGAACGCCTCGACGAAGGTCGAGGCCGGGGTGTCGAGGATCATTTCGCGGTTGTAGACCAGTAGCGCAACGCGCAACAGGCTGAACATGACCATCATGACCAAGGCACAGAGCAACGTGTAGGCCAGGTGAGATTTGACGGTCGGTTGCAGCAGGCGATGCGTGGTGCGTTGCTGACTCAGGGCGTCCGGGATTGCCATGTCGTGTAAGGACCTAATGGGGTTGAGGGCGAATAGAACAACGGCGCGTCCTATGCCGACCATCACCCGGGTCCCTGGGTCTGCGCGAGTGCGCGAGCGTTGAATGAATGGCTGAGCATCGCCATTCATTCACCGACGGCAACAGGCGCCGGGATTGTCCGCAAGGTCCTGTGAAAATTTTGTTCAATGACTATTCGCAAACACAAAAAACTCCGGATTGCCCGATGAGTCTGTGTCGAACCTCTCTGTGGTCAGGGGATATAACCCCCGCCACAGCTTGTGAGTCCTGATCAGTCGTTGCTTGGCTTGTTGATCGCCCGCAAGACGTACTGCGGCATGGCGAACGCGCCGATGTGAACTTCAGGGTTGTAGTAGCGGGTAACAATGCCGCTGCCAATGAAGCGCTCACGCAGGGTCTCGCGGGTCAGCTTGCGATAGGCAGTATCCGTCGAGCCCCAGGCGAAAGTCATGGCGCCACCAATGTAGGTCGGCACGGCGGCCTGGTAGAAATGCCAGTCGGCAAACAGGCCACGCAGACGCCCGGCAGTGGTTTGTACTTCGCCCAGTTGCATGAACGGTGTGCCGTTCTGGGTCACCAGAATGCCGCCTTCGTTCAGGCAGCGATGACAGGCCTGGTAGAAGTTTTCCGAAAACAGCACTTCACCCGGGCCGATCGGGTCGGTGGAGTCGGAGATGATGACGTCGAATTTCTCCTGGGTGGTGGAGACGAAACGCATGCCGTCGTCGATCACCAGGTTCAGCCGCGGGTCGTCGTAGGCGCCCTTGGAGTGGTTGGGCAGGAACGCCTTGCACATGTCCACCACCGTGCCGTCGATTTCCACCATGGTGATGTGCTCAACGCCCAGGTGCTTGGTCACTTCACGCAACATGCCGCCGTCGCCACCGCCGATGATCAGCACGCGTTTGGCCGCGCCGTGGGCGAGGATCGGTACATGGGTCAGCATTTCGTGGTAGATGAATTCATCGGCTTCGGTGGTCTGGATCACGCCATCCAGCGCCATCACCCGGCCCATGCGCGGGTTCTCGAAAATCACCAGGTGCTGGTGCTCGGTGCGCACTTCGTGCAGCAGCTTGTCCATCCGAAAACGCTGGCCGTAGCCTTCGTAGAGGGTTTCCAGATAGTCGCCGGTCGGGGTAGTCGTCATGGTCAGGTGCTCCGATAAATACGCGGTTGGCCGGTGAAGGCTCGCAAAGGCGCGCATTCTACGACGCCGGGCATGACAGGTCGAACCTTGAACTCATCACCGGCCAAACTGCGTAGCAGCTGTCGAGCCCAGCCGGGGCGAGCCGGTTCGCCACAGGCTGGTCTCTCTTAGTGGAATTGACGCCCCAACCCCGCCGGAACGCCTTCGATGGTGGTTTCTTCCCACGGCCCGTTCGGGCTGATGGAGCGGCTCCAGCCGTTGCTCCAGCGGTAATAGGTGCGCTGGCGATAGAAGGTGTTGGTGTGGTTGTCCAGCACATAGACCCCAAGTTTGGCGTCCCAGTGGCTATTGCCGCCGGGTGGTGGGGCGAAGCTGGCGGAAGTACGAGGCAACGGCTTGGCCGGTGTGTTCGGCGTGACGGGCTTGCTTGGGGCGGTCGACGGCCCCGGCTTGGTGGCCGGGCCTGAAGACGGGATGGGAGGCAGCGGCGCCGACGGCTGCGGCGGACGCTGGACCGCACAAGCACTCAGGCCCAGGACGAGCGTGAGCAGGGTGATACGAGCGATGGCGGTCATGGTGCGAATTCCTGTTATTTATCCGGGCTGTCGATAGTCAGTTGTTGCTGCGCCGTGGTGCTGCTCGCCAGAGGCTTGCTGCGGCCGATCCATTCACCGGCGGTCGGTTGACCGGCCCGGGAAATGCGCGCCACCAGTTGGACTTCAGGGAAGTTCGACAGTTTCAGTTGCGGCATCATGGCGTCCGCGTCGCCCAGTTCCACGGTAACAGGCAGATCAGCGACGGTCAGGCGCTTGGCCGCCAGCGGCGCCGGCGGGCCGGAAGCGGCGCGGGCAAAGATGAACACGCTGTCGCCCGGCTGCACCTTGGCCTTGAGCGCTGGCGCCAGCTCGACGCGCACCTTGAGCAATGCCGCAGCCTTGCTCACTGGCGCTTGGGCGACCTTGCCGCCGCTGGCCTCAAGCTTCTCGGTGGCGCGGTTGATACCGCCCTGCAGCGCCTCACGGGACTTGTCGCCTTCCGGCAGTTGCGCGAGCAGGCGGCCCCAATAATCAATGGCTTGCTGATAGCGCTCGCCTTCGAACGCGGCGATTCCCAGCAGGCCCAGGCTGGTGACTTCCTTGGGATCGAGCTTGAGCGCTTCGTCGGTCAGGGCCTTGACCTTGTCCGACCATTTCTTGCCATCGGCGAAATACTGCGCCTGAGCCCATTGCCCGAGCAGCTCGGGTTGCCGGCCGGCCACCACCACGGTGCGCTCGAAGATCTTCGCCGCATCCGCCGGTCGGTCCTGGGCCATGTAGGTGCGACCGAGGAAATACAAGCCCTCGGCGTTATCCGGTTGCGCGGCCACCGCGCGCTCCAGGCGCAGGGTCATTTCTTCCATCGACTGCGGTGCCTGGGCGAACTCACGGGTCAGCTCGACCTTGTCGCTGGCGCCGAAATGCAGATACAGCCCCAGGCCCAACACCGGCACCAGCACGGCGGCGAGTAACGGCAACGGTTTCCCCAAGCGAGACTCGCGCGGCGCATCGGCGCCTTCGGTGTCGGCGAGCAGTTCACGCGCGGCTTCGGCGCGGCCGGTGTCCAGTTGCGCGGCGTTCAGCACGCCCTCTTCCTGCTCGGCCTGCAACTCGGCGACACGCTCCTGGTACAGCGCCACGTTGAGCGCGGTACGGTCCTCCTCGCGCTGGGCGCGGCGACCGCGCAATACAGGGATCAACAGAAAACTCAGGGCAATCAGGAGAAGCAGACCTGCGGCGAGCCAGAAATCAATCATGCTTGGTTTTATCCAACAGTTGGTCGAGGCGCTGGCGCTCTTCGACAGAAAGCGTGTCCGGGGCAGCCGTGCGCTGGACCCGGCGGCGGCGCACAATCACCGCGATGACAACGAAACCACCGAGCAACAAGCCGGCGGGGCCAAACCAGAGCAGCGCGGTCTTGGAGGTCAAGGCCGGGTTGTAGCGCACGAACTCCCCATAGCGGTCCACCATGAAATCGATGATCTGCTGGTTGTCCTTGCCTTCGCCGAGCATGCGGAAAATTTCCTTGCGCAGGTCGGCGGCAATCGGTGCGTTGGAATCGGCGATGTCCTGGTTCTGACACTTGGGGCAGCGCAGCTCCTTGGTCAATTCACGAAACCGCTCGCGCTCGCCCTCGTTGGCGAATTCATAGGTATCGATGGCGGCGTGGGCCACGCCAGCCAGGCTCACCCCGAGGATGAGGGCTGCTAACCAGCGCTTCATGGCTTGGCCTCGTCGACCAGCGCCTGATACTTGGCGGCCAGCTTCTCGCGCCAGACCTGTTCGTCGATCACGCCGACGAACTTGTCGCGGATGACACCCTTGGCGTCGATGAAAAAAGTTTCCGGCGCCCCGTAGACGCCCAGGTTCAGGCCCAGGGAGCCCTCTTCATCGCGGATATCCAGTTGATACGGGTTATGGAATTCGGCCAGCCACTTCAAAGCATCGGCGTTGACGTCCTTGTAATTGACGCCGTAGATCACCACGCCGTTCTGGGCCAGTTTGTTCAATACCGGATGTTCAACCCGGCAGGAAATGCACCAGGTGCCCCAGACATTGACCAGTGCCGGTTTACCCAGCAGGTCCGCCCGCGTCAGTGTCTTGTCGCCCTGCACCGACGGCAGGGAAAACTCAGGGAACGGCTTGCCGATCATCGCCGAGGGCAATTCGGCCGGGTTCAGGTAGAGCCCCCGGTACAAAAACACCGCCATCAACAAAAACAGCGCCAGCGGCAACAGCATCAACCAACGTTTCATGCATGGGCTCCCGTCATGCCCAGGGTTTCACGCACCCGGGTTTTTACCTTGACCCGATAACGACGATCCAAGGCCGCCAGCACGCCACCCAGGCCGGTCAGCAAGCCGCCGAACCAGATCCAGCGCACGAACGGCTTGACGTGGACCCGCACCGCCCACGCGCCATCGCCCAGGGACTCACCCAGCGCTACGTAGAGGTCGCGGGTGAAACCGGCATCGATCCCAGCTTCGGTCATCACCGAATTCTGCACGGTGTAGAGGCGCTTTTCCGGATGCAGCACGGTCACTTCCTGGCCGTCGCGGAGCACCCGCACGGTGCCTTTGTCGGAAGTGAAGTTCGGGCCTTCGTAATGTTTGGCACCCTCGAAGACAAACTGATAGCCACCCAGATCCATGGACTCTCCGGGCGCCAGGCGCAGGTCGCGCTCGGCGCTGTTCTGGCTGGACAGCACCACGCCCAAGGCGCAGACCGCGATACCCAGGTGGGCGAGTTGCATGCCCCAGTAGCTGCGGGTCAGGGTTGGCAGGCCCTTGATCAAGCCCTTGTGGCGGGTCTTGTCGAAGATATCCCTGACCCCGGCCAGCAACACCCAGGCCGCCAGCACGAAGGTCGCCAGCACCGCCCAGTTGAAATCGCCATACGCGATCCCGGCGATGACGGCCAGGGCAGCAGTGCCCAGCAGCACGGGCGTCAGCATGCCCATCAGCCATTTGACCGGTGTGTCTTTCCAGCGCACCAGCATGCCGACAGCCATCACCACCATCAGGATCGCCATCAGCGGAATGAACAAGGCATTGAAGTACGGCGGGCCGACCGACAGCTTGGCGCCGGTCAGCGCGTCGAGCACCAACGGGTACAACGTGCCCAGCAGGATCATCGACGCGGCAACCACCAGTACCAGGTTGTTGCCCAGCAGCAGGGTTTCCCGGGACCAGAGGTTGAAGCCGACCTGGCTTTTCACCACCGGCGCGCGCACAGCGAACAGCGTCAGAGAGCCGCCGACCACGAACAGCAGGAACATCAGGATGAACACCCCACGCTCAGGGTCAGAGGCAAAGGCATGCACCGAAGTCAGTACGCCGGACCGCACCAGGAAGGTTCCCAGCAGGCTCAGGGAAAATGCGGCGATGGCCAGCAGCACCGTCCAGCTCTTGAACACGCCACGTTTTTCGGTGACGGCCAGGGAGTGGATCAGCGCGGTGCCCACCAGCCAGGGCATGAAGGAGGCGTTTTCCACCGGGTCCCAGAACCACCAGCCACCCCAGCCCAGTTCGTAGTAGGCCCACCACGAACCCAGGGTGATGCCAATGCCCAGGAAGGCCCAGGCGACGATGGTCCAGGGACGCGACCAGCGCGCCCAGGCGGCATCGAGACGACCGCCCAGCAACGCGGCAATGGCGAAGGCGAAGGCCACGGAGAATCCAACGTAGCCCATGTAGAGCATCGGCGGGTGAACGATCAGGCCGATGTCCTGCAGCAACGGGTTGAGGTCGCGACCGTCCATCGGCACCTGGGGCAGGATGCGCTCGAACGGATTGGAGGTAATGATCAGGAATAACAGGAAACCGATGCTGATCATCCCCATCACCGCCAGCACCCGGGCCAGCATTACCTGGGGCAACTGCCGGGAGAACACCGAGACCGCGAAGGTCCAGCCGGCGAGGATCAACGCCCAGAGCAACAGAGACCCTTCATGGGCGCCCCACACCGCGCTGAACTTGTAGTACCAAGGCAAGGCGCTGTTGGAGTTGCCAGCAACGTAGGCCACGGAGAAATCATCAGCCATGAACGCGTAGGTCAGGCAACCAAAGGCGAACAACATGAAGGCGAACTGCCCCCAAGCCGCCGGCTGGGCCAGGCTCATCCACAAACGATCGCCACGCCAGGCACCGAGTAAAGGCACTACCGCTTGAACGATGGAGAAACACAAGGCCAGGATCATCGCCAGGTGACCCAGCTCGGGAATAAACAGACCGGTCATCGATCAACCCTCCTTCACGGGAGCGGGCGCCGACTGGCCGCTGTCTTTCAAAGCCTTGGTCACTTCCGGCGGCATGTATTTTTCGTCGTGCTTGGCCAGGACTTCATCGGCCACCACCACGCCTTCGGCATTGAGCTTGCCCAGGGCGACGATGCCCTGCCCTTCGCGAAACAGGTCCGGCAGGATGCCACGATAGGTGATGGTCACGGTCTTGTTGAAATCAGTGACGTTGAATTTCACGTCCAGCGAGTCCCCGGAACGCTCCAGGGACCCCTCCTCCACCATGCCGCCGGCACGAATGCGCGTGTCCTTGGGTGCTTCGCCGTTGGCAATCTGGGTCGGGGTGTAAAACAGGTTGATGTTCTGTTGCAAGGCGCTCAGGGCCAAGCCGACTGCGGCGCCGACCCCCACCAGGATGGCAAGAATGATGACAAGACGTTTTTTGCGCAGCGGATTCACTGACCATTCTCCCGGCGCAGACGACGCGCCTCTTGTTGCAGATACCGCTTGCGGGCCAGGATCGGCGCCGCCACGTTGAGGGCCAGCACCGCCAGGCAGATGCCATAGGCGGACCAGACATACAGGCCGTGATGGCCCATGGCGAGAAAATCGCCGAATGATGCAAAACTCATCGAGCGGCCTCCAGGCTGTTCTGTACTTCGGCCTTCACCCAACTGGCCCGGGACTCGCGCTTGAGCACTTCCAGGCGCATGCGCAGCAGCAGCACCGCGCCGAAGAAACAGTAGAAACCCAGCACGGTGAGCAACAGCGGCAGCCACATTTGCACAGGCATCGCCGGTTTTTCGGTGAGGGTGAAGGTCGCGCCCTGGTGCAGGGTGTTCCACCAGTCCACCGAGTACTTGATGATCGGGATGTTGATCACGCCGACAATCGCCAGTACCGCGCAGGCCTTGGCGGCGCTGTCACGATTGCTGATGGCGTTGCCCAGCGCAATAAGACCGAAGTACAGAAACAGCAGGATCAGCATCGACGTCAGTCGGGCATCCCAGACCCACCATGAGCCCCAGGTCGGCTTGCCCCAGATCGCCCCGGTGACCAGCGCTACGGCGGTCATCCAGGCACCGATGGGCGCGGCGCATTGCAGGGCCACGTCCGCCAGTTTCATCTTCCACACCAGCCCGACCACGCCACACACCGCCAGCATCACGTAGATGGACTGGGCCAACAGCGCCGTGGGAACGTGAATGTAGATGATGCGAAAGCTGTTGCCCTGCTGGTAGTCCGGCGGTGCGAAGGCCAGGCCCCAGACCACGCCGATGCCGATCAACAGCAGTGCGGCGATGCTCAACCAGGGCAGCAGTTTGCCGCTGATGCCGTAGAACCACTTGGGTGAGCCGAGCTTATGAAACCAGGTCCAGTTCATTGCTGTTTCCATCACGGTTGCGACTCGTCATTACGAGTCGCCAGGTCTGCCTTTACTTCAAAAGAAGTGGTCAGTTCTTGACCAGGCCTCATTATTATTCGCCGACGCTGATTTTCAGGCCAGCGGCTATTGCAAAGGGTGTCAGGGTTATCGCCAGGGCGGTCAGGCTCCCAAGCCACAGCAGATAACCGGTTGCCGGCATGCCTTGCAGCGCGGCTTGCAAGGCGCCACTGCCGAGGATCAACACCGGGATATACAGCGGCAGGATCAGCAGCGCCAACAACAGGCCGCCGCGCTTCAACCCCACCGTCAACGCCGCGCCGACTGCGCCGAGCAGGCTCAACACCGGCGTGCCCAGCAACAGCGATACCAACAATACCGGCATGCAGGCAGCGGGCAAGCCCAGCATCATTGCCAGCAGCGGCGAGAGCAGCACCAGTGCCAGGCCGGAAAAAACCCAGTGTGCCAGTACCTTGGCCAAAACCAGAAGGGCCAGGGGGTGCGACGAAAGGACCCACTGCTCCAGGGATCCGTCCTCGAAATCACTGCGGAAAAGCCCGTCCAGCGAGAGCAGGACCGATAAAAGGGCCGCCACCCAGACCAGCCCCGGCGACAAGGTTTGCAACAATTGAGTCCCGGGACCGACCGCCAGCGGGAACAGTGCGATGACAATCGCGAAGAACACCAGCGGATTGGCCAGTTCGGCCGGACGGCGGAACAACAGGCGCGCCTCGCGGGCAAGCAGCAGGCCAAACACACTCATACAGCCCAGTTCCCAAGATCGATGTTGCGATAACCGGATGGCATCCGCGCCAATGTGTGGTGAGTGGTCAACAGCACCATGCCGCCACGCTCGCAGTGCCCGGCCAGATGCTCCTCGAGCTGCGCCACGCCCTGCTTGTCCAGAGCGGTGAACGGCTCGTCGAGAATCCACAGCGGCGGGCTGTCGAGATATAACCGGGCCAGGGCCACGCGGCGCTGCTGGCCGGCGGACAGGGTGTGGCACGGCACGTCTTCGAAGCCGCGCAGGCCCACCGTCGCCAGCGCCTGCCAGATCGCCTCGCGCCCGGCCGGTCGATGCAGCGCGCAGAGCCAACTGAGGTTTTCTTCAGGCGTCAGCAAATCCTTGATGCCGGCGGCATGGCCGATCCAGAGCAGATTGCGGGCCAGTTCGCTGCGCTGGCTGTGCAACGGCTGGCCATTGAGCAGCACTTGGCCGGCGGTCGGCTGCATCAACCCGGCCAACAGGCGCAACAGGCTGGTCTTGCCACTGCCGTTGGGACCGCTGATCTGCACCATATCGCCAGGCGAGAGTCTCAATTGGAGATTCTCGAAAAGCAGCCGCAAATCTCGCTCACAGGCGAGGCCAACGGTTTGCAGGAGAGGACTGGTCAAGGGATAGCGGGCCTTATACGGTTCAAGTCGGCAATGCAGCGGCCGTTAAAGAGGTGCAGCATAGATGCTTTGGCGGCCGGTTCCACAGAGCTGCGTCAAACAATTGCAAGGTTTTCGCCACTCCCTGAAAGACCGGCGGCATTATACATGTCATGCCCCAGGGGGCGTGCTCAATTAGTTTCCCAAGGTAAGACCGCAGATGACAGGCGACATGAACATCCCGCCGTTGCCTCAGGCCTCGGCAACAACCCGTATGCCGGCGGTCACGGGCGAGCTGCTCAAATTGCTGACGCCGGTCGAAGGCCTGATCGGTGCGGGCCAGACCGCCAAGGCCGAGGTGTTGTCGCTCAAGCAGGCGGAACAGACCTTCCAGCTGTTGCTCAAGGTCACCCTGGAGAGCGGTCGCCAAACCACCGTGCAAGCCACCAGCACCCAGCCATTGCCCCAAGGCACCAGCCTGGCCGTGACTCAGCCGTCCGCCAGCAACCTGGCGATTACCGTGCAGCAGGCCATCGCCTCGAGCGTCGCCACCCTGACCCGTATCGACACGGCACAGATGCCGGTCGGCACGCTGCTGCAAGGCAAGGTACTGACCAGCCAGGCGTTGCCGCAGTTGCCGGGGCAACCCGCGGTGTACCGGTCGCTGGTGAGCCTGCTCAACACCGCCCAGGCCGGAAGTACCCTGGACATCGACAGCCCGCAACCGCTGCGCATCGGCACGCTATTGAGCGCTCAGGTACAAGACGCCCAAACCTTGAAATTTGTCCCCTTGAGCAACCGCCAGGAACAACTGGCGGTGAGCCAGCAACTGGTCACGCAGATGAGCCGCCAGGGCTCGTTGGACAGCCTGGTCACCGCGCTGCAAAACACCGCGCTGCAAAAGCTTCCGGCCAGCGACGACACTGGCGCCGAGTTGCGCGCTGCGGTGACACGCCTGTTGGCGGGCCTGCCCGACATCCAGCAACTGAGCACACCCAAGGGCCTGGCCCAGGCCATGGCCGCCAGCGGCGCGTTCCTGGAAAGCAAACTGCTGGCCGGGCAAGTACCGAGCCTGGCGCCAGACATGAAGGGCGATCTGCTGAAACTGATCGCCCAACTGACCCCGGCCCTGCCCGCCTCAACCAACCTCGCCGCCATCATCGCCGCCAACACCTTGGCCCAGGTGCTGCCCAGCTTCGTGCGTAACGCCCTCGGCACCCTCGGCCAGGTCAGCGTCAAGCCGCAACCCACCAGTTTCCCCCTGCCCTCGCGCCTGTTGAAAGGCCAGGACGATGAAGGCGACCTGGAACAGTTGTTGCGTCTGGCCGCCGCCGCCGTGTCGCGCCTGCAAAGCCATCAATTGTCGAGCCTGGAACAGACGGGCCTGACCGACGACGGTCGGCTGATGAGCACCTGGCAGTTGGAAATCCCCATGCGCAACCTGCAGGACATCGTGCCGCTGCAGGTCAAGTTCCAGCGCGAGGAAACCCCGCCCCGGGAGGAGTCACCGGAACGCCGTGAAGAACGCGAGCCGAAACAGCAGCTCTGGCGGGTCGAGCTGGCGTTCGACATGGAGCCACTGGGGCCGCTGCAGATTCAGGCCCAGTTGCTCAGCGGCAGCCTGTCGAGCCAGCTATGGGCAGAGCGGCCGTATACCGCCAACCTGATCGAAAACAATCTGACCGCGCTGCGTGAACGCCTGGTGACCTGCGGCCTGAACGTTGGCGACCTGGATTGCCACCTCGGCACCCCGCCCCAAGGCCCCAAGACGCGACTGGAACAACGCTGGGTGGACGAAACCGCATGACAACCGACACCGCACCACGCCAGGCCATCGCCCTCAAGTACGACGGCCTCCACGCCCCGACCCTCACCGCCAAGGGCGACGAAGCCCTTGCCGAGGAAATCCTGCGGATCGCCCGCGAAAGCGAAGTGCCGATCTATGAAAACGCTGAATTGGTGAAGCTGTTGGCGCGGATGGAACTGGGCGACAGCATCCCGGAAGAGTTGTATCGCACCATTGCCGAAATCATTGCCTTTGCCTGGAACTTGAAAGGCAAATTCCCCCAGGGCTATGACCCGAACGCGCCAAGTGTCGAGAAGGATGTGACCGATCGCGGCGACGATTATTGATCTCCAGATCCAGCAAGGACCGCTCTTGTGGCGAGGGAGCTTGCTCCCGCTGGGTGGCGCAGCCGCCCCAGGCGCAGCGACCGCAAAAAGCGTGGGGGCCGCTGCGCAGCCCAGCGGGAGCAAGCTCCCTCGCCACGGTGATGTATTCACTGAAGATAGGTGGGCCTTTGTAAAAAAAAATCGCAGCCTTCAGCAACGCCTACAGGGGAATGTGAACCCTGTAGGCGCTGCCAAAGGCTGCGATCTCTTGATCTTTCTTGCAGCTTGCCGCTTGAAACTATCAGCCGCCCTTATGCAACTTGCTCATCAACTCCGCCTCGGCCTGGGTCAGGCCGCAGGCTTGGGTCAGTTCGTCGACGCTGGCGCCCATGCCCACCAGGCGAGCGGCCTGGGCGAAGGACAGGCTGGAGGGGTCGCGCTGCTCCAACTGGGCCAGTTTGTCCGGCAACGGAGCGACCACGGCGCGTAGCTCGTGCAGGGCTTCGCCCATGCGCACGGTGCCGTTCTGGTAATCGTCGACGCGTTTGGCCAGGTCCCGGATGCGTTGATCACGCAACGCATCGCCCTGGGCCTGCTGAGCGGCGATCTGCCGCTGGCCGCGTATGTACGCGACAAACATCGCCAGCGTGCCTGCCCAGAAAAGGAACAGGACAATGACTGCTACCTCAAGAATCAAATCAGATACTCTCCAGTTCCGACCATTCCTCTTCGCTCATCATCTTCTCCAGCTCGACCAGGATCAGCAACTCGTTGTTCTTGTTGCACACGCCCTGGATGAACTTGGCCGACTCTTCGTTACCGACGTTAGGCGCGGTTTCGATTTCCGACTGACGCAAGTAAACCACTTCAGCGACGCTGTCGACGAGGATGCCGACCACTTGCTTGTCGGCCTCGATGATCACGATACGGGTGTTGTCGTTGACCTCGGTGGAGTTCAAGCCAAACCGCTGGCGAGTGTCGATCACCGTGACCACGTTACCGCGCAGGTTGATGATGCCCAGCACGTAGCTTGGCGCACCGGGAACCGGGGCGATCTCGGTATAGCGCAGCACTTCCTGAACGCGCATCACGTTGATGCCGTAGGTTTCGTTATCGAGCTTGAAGGTTACCCATTGCAAAATCGGATCTTCGGAACCCTTGAGAGACGACGCCTTATCATTCATACCCTGACCCCTCGAAAAACCGCCTGTGGCGGTGTGTGTTCTGCCCCGTGACGTGGTGCGCCACGGGTTGTCTTATTTCGGTTTCTGAACCGGCTTGGCGCCGCCCAGGTGTTTTGCCCCGCCACTGGCGATCAATTCGGCCAGCTCGGAAACGTCCAGCAAGGCGCACATGTGCTCGATCACCGTACCGGCCAGCCATGGCCGTTGGCCTCGATGGCTGCGCCACTTGATCTCGTTCGGGTCCAGGCGCAGCGAGCGACTGACCTGATGCACCGCCAAACCCCATTCATACCCTTGCACCGAAATCACGTATTGCAGGCCCTGGCGAAAATCATCGCGATAACGGTCCGGCATCACCCAGCGCGCGGTATCCAGCACCTTCAGGTTGCCGGCCTGGCTCGGCAGGATCCCCAGGAACCATTCCGGCTGACCGAACAACGGCGTCAGTTCCTGCCCGGCCAGGGAATATATCGATCCCAGGCATACCAGCGGCACCGCCAGGGTCAACCCGGCCACATCGAACAACAAACACTCGAACGGCTCGGCGGCCCAGGCCGGACGGTCGTCGGTCGGCACCGGCGGCGGTGGGCTGCTTGGTGGCAGATGGACTTCCACCACCGGCGTCACCAGGCCCTGCAGCAACGGTGCAACGGTCGAGACCGGCGCCAGGATCGGCGCAGGCGCTTCCATCACTGCCACCTGAGGCTTGATGAACGGAGCCTCGACTGCCGCGGCAATCACTGTTTTGTGTGCATCACGGGCCTGCTCTTCGAGCACGGCCGCCTGAAATTCATCCAGTCCACCTTCGGCTTCGACGGTCTCGGGCAACGCCTCGATCACGCTCGGTTGCGGTGGCAGTTCTTCGGTTGCTTCCTGCAACAGCCCATCCAGATAAGACTGCAGGGCCAGTTGCGGACGCGAGGTTGTCTTTATCGGGCGGCTCATGGGAACAGTGCGCCACTTGAAAAGGTTATCGGCATGTATGCGCCTGGACTTGAGCGCTCACAAGCGAGTGCAATGCCTTTGGTAAGCCTCGTCACCTTAAGCCACCTGCTGCGAAACGAGCTGCTGGGCCAGCAGGTGCTTGAGCAGCGCCCGGTAGGCCAGCACGCCGCGGCTCTTGCCATCGAATTGCGAAGGGGTCACACCGGCACGGCTGGCGTCACGCAAACGCGTGTCGACCGGAATGTAGCCTTGCCAGATGTCATCCGGGTACATGTCCCGCAGCACGCGCAGGGTGCCCAGGGACGCCTGGGTCCGACGATCAAACAGGGTCGGCACGATGTTGAAGGCCAACGATTGCTTGCGTGAGCGGTTGATCATCGCCAGGGTATTGACCATGCGCTCCAGGCCCTTGACTGCCAGATGCTCGGTCTGCACCGGGATAACCAATTGCTGGCTGGCCGCCAAGGCGTTGACCATCAGCACGCCAAGCAGCGGCGGGCTGTCGATGATCGCGTAATCGAAGTCCTGCCACAGTTGCGCCAGACTCTTGGCGATCACCAGGCCCAGACCGCTTTGTCCCGGCGACTGCCGTTCCAGGGTCGCCAGGGCGGTGCTGGATGGCAGCAGGGAAATCCGCTCATCGCTGGTGGACAGCAGCAACTGCCCCGGCAAGCCTTCGGGCACACCGCCCTTGTGCAGGAACAGGTCGTAGTTGCTGTGCTCCAGACTGTCGGGATCGTAACCAAAGTAGCTGGTCATCGAGCCGTGGGGGTCCAGATCGACCATGACCACGCGCTTGCCCGCCTCGGCCAGCAATCCGGCTAAAGCGATGGAAGATGTGGTTTTACCCACACCACCTTTTTGATTGGCGACTGCCCAGACTCTCATTCGGATTGTTCCTCCCGGTCGATAAAGGCTCGACCGAGAAATAGCTCGGTTATAAAGCGGGTGACGGAGAATTGACGGCGCTCTGTCTTCCCGGCGACTTGGGCTGGGTCGGTGCAGTTTGTGTGCCAGCACGCTTCAATGCCGCATCCGGTGTTGCATGGGCCGTACCGGTCCCGGTCAGGCTGCGGCGCACCTCAAGGTTGCGCGACACCACCAACACCACTCGCCGGTTGCGCGCCCTCCCCTCGGCGGTGGCATTGTTGGCCACCGGCTGGAATTCACCATAGCCCACCGACGCCAGCCGGCCGGGGTTTACGCCCTGCATCGCGAGCATGCGCACGATGCTCGCCGAACGCGCCGAGGACAGTTCCCAGTTGGTCGGGTACTGCGCAGTGCGAATCGGCTGATCGTCTGTGAAGCCTTCTACGTGGATCGGGTTGTCGAAAGGCCTGAGGATCGCGGCCACTTTATCGATGATGTTGAACGCCATGTCGCTGGGCATGGCATCGCCGCTGCCAAACAACAGGCTGGAATTGAGTTCGATCTCAACCCACAACTCGTTGCCGCGCACGGTCATCTGATTGGAGCTGATCAGATCACCAAACGCCGCGCTGATGTCATCGGCAATGCTTTTCAACGGATCGCTGCCGCCAGCGATACCGGCATCGACCTGCTCGGAGTCCCTGACCAGCGGTTTGGCAGGCGTGGTGGTCTTGGGCCGCTCATCACCAATGGGGATGGGCTTGAGGGCGCGGTCGGAGTCGGTAAACACGCCGATCAGCGCCTCGGAAATAACCTTGTACTTGCCTTCGTTGACCGACGAGATCGAATACATGACCACGAAAAAAGCGAACAGCAGCGTGATGAAGTCGGCGTAAGAGACGAGCCAGCGTTCATGGTTGACGTGTTCTTCACGATGCCTGCGACGTGCCATTTTCCATGTCTCCCATCAGTCCATGAAGCCCTGAAGCTTCAACTCAATGGAACGCGGGTTTTCACCTTCGGCGATCGACAGGATCCCTTCCAGCAACATTTCGCGATAACGCGACTGGCGCAACGCAATGGACTTGAGCTTGGCGGCGATCGGCAGCAGCACCAGGTTGGCACTGGCCACACCATAAATGGTCGCGACGAAAGCCACGGCGATACCACTGCCCAGTTGCGACGGATCGGCCAGGTTGCCCATCACGTGGATCAGGCCCATCACCGCACCGATGATGCCGATGGTCGGCGCATAGCCACCCATGCTTTCAAAGACTTTGGCCGCTTCGATGTCACGGCTTTCCTGGGTGTAGAAATCCACTTCCAGGATGCTGCGGATGGCTTCCGGCTCAGCGCCGTCCACCAACAGTTGCAGGCCTTTGCGCGAATAGTTGTCGGGTTCGGCGTCGGCCACCCCTTCCAGGCCCAGCAAACCTTCCTTGCGGGCGGTCAGACTCCAGTTCACCACGCGGTCGATGCCACCGGCCAGGTCGACACGTGGCGGGAACAGAATCCAGATGAGCACCTGCATGGCGCGCTTGAAGGCGCTCATGGGCGACTGCAACAGCGCCGCGCCCACGGTGCCGCCGATCACGATCAACGCCGCCGGGCCGTTGGCCAAGGCCCCCAGGTGACCGCCTTCCAGGTAATTGCCACCAATAATGGCGACGAACGCCATGATGATGCCGATCAGGCTGAGCACATCCATTACAGGCACGCCTCGACCAGATGTCTACCGATGTCGTCCAGCCCGTACACCGCGTCGGCCAGATCCGCTTTGACAATCGCCATCGGCATGCCATAGATCACGCAACTGGCTTCATCCTGGGCCCAAATGGCGCTGCCGCCCTGCTTGAGCAGGCGCGCGCCTTCGCGACCGTCGGCGCCCATGCCGGTGAGCACCACCGCCAGAACTTTGTCGCCGTAGGATTTAGCGGCGGAGCCGAAAGTGATGTCCACGCACGGTTTGTAATTGAGCCGCTCATCGCCGGGCAGGATTTTCACCGCGCCGCGACCATCGATCATCATCTGCTTGCCGCCTGGCGCCAACAGCGCCAGGCCCGGACGCAGGATGTCGCCATCCTCGGCCTCCTTGACGCTGATACGACACAGCTTGTCCAGACGCTCGGCGAACGCCTTGGTGAAGGCCGCGGGCATATGCTGGATCAGCACGATCGGCGCCGGAAAGTTGGCCGGCAACTGGGTCAGGACCCGCTGCAACGCCACCGGGCCGCCGGTGGACGTACCAATAGCGACCAGTTTGTAGGCTTTGCGCTTGGGGGCCGGCGACGATGACGTACTGGCGGGCGCGGAACGAGCTGGCGCTGGGGCCGGGGCACTGCGCGCTGGGGCCGGATTGAAGCTGCCCGATGAAGCCGGGGCTGGTGCAGGCGCTGGCGCAGGTATGCTATAGGCACCGACACGCCGGTTGCTGCGGGAAATACTGTGGACCTTCTCGCACAGCAACTGCCGAACCTTGTCGGGGTTGCGCGAAATGTCTTCGAAATTTTTCGGCAGGAAATCCACCGCCCCGGCGTCCAGCGCATCGAGGGTCACCCGGGCGCCTTCATGGGTCAGGGAGGAGAACATCAATACTGGGGTCGGGCAGCGCTGCATGATATGCCGCACCGCCGTGATGCCATCCATCATCGGCATCTCGTAGTCCATGGTGATCACGTCCGGCTTGAGCGCCAGCGCCTGATCGATTGCCTCTTTGCCGTTGGTCGCCGTACCGACGACCTGAATACTCGGGTCCGCCGAGAGAATTTCCGAGACGCGGCGGCGGAAAAACCCCGAATCGTCCACCACCAGGACTTTAACTACCATAAACACTCCGTTAGACGAGACGCGGCTGCGGGCCGCGCCCCTCCAGAATCAAATACGCCGTGCGGCGTAACGCTTGAGCATGCTTGGCACATCGAGAATCAACGCGATGCGACCGTCGCCGGTGATGGTGGCGCCGGACATGCCCGGGGTGCCCTGGAGCATCTTGCCTAGCGGCTTGATGACCACTTCTTCCTGGCCCACCAACTGATCGACGACGAAGCCGATCCGCTGGGTGCCCACCGAAAGGATCACCACATGGCCTTCACCCTGCTCGACATGAGCGGCGGAGCTGACCAGCCAGCGCTTGAGGTAGAACAGCGGCAGTGCCTTGTCCCGCACGATCACCACTTCCTGGCCGTCCACCACGTTGGTGCGCGACAGGTCGAGGTGGAAGATTTCGTTGACATTGACCAGCGGGAAGGCGAATGCCTGGTTGCCCAGCATCACCATCAGGGTCGGCATGATCGCCAGGGTCAGCGGGACCTTGATGACGATTTTCGAGCCCTGGCCCTTGGTCGAGTAGATGTTGATCGAACCGTTGAGCTGGGAAATCTTGGTTTTCACCACATCCATGCCCACGCCACGGCCCGACACGTCGGAAATCTCGGTCTTGGTCGAGAACCCCGGGGCGAAGATCAGGTTGTAGCACTCGGTGTCGCTCAGGCGGTCGGCGGCATCCTTGTCCATCACACCGCGCTTCACCGCGATGGAGCGCAGTACGTTCGGGTCCATGCCTTTGCCGTCGTCGGAGATCGACAGCAGGATGTGGTCGCCTTCCTGCTCGGCGGCCAATACCACCTTGCCGCTGCGGGGCTTGCCTGACTCTTCGCGCTCTTGCGGCGACTCGATACCGTGGTCGACCGCGTTGCGCACCAAGTGGACCAGTGGATCGGCCAGAGCCTCGACCAGGTTCTTGTCCAGGTCGGTCTCTTCGCCCACTAGTTCCAGGTTGATTTCTTTCTTGAGCTGGCGCGCCAGGTCGCGAACCAGGCGCGGAAAGCGCCCGAAGACTTTCTTGATCGGCTGCATCCGGGTCTTCATGACCGCCGTCTGCAAGTCAGCCGTGACCACGTCCAGGTTCGACACGGCCTTGGCCATGGCTTCGTCCTGGCTGTTGAGGCCCAGGCGCACCAGGCGGTTACGCACCAGCACCAGTTCGCCGACCATGTTCATGATCTCGTCCAGGCGAGCGGTGTCGACCCGTACAGTGGTCTCGGCTTCGCTGGCCGGCTTTTCCGCCGGCGCGGCCGCCGGTGCGCGGGCTGGCGCCGGGGCGGCGGCAGCAGGCTTGGGTGTCTCAGCCTTCGGTTCCGGTGCCTTGGCGGCGGGTTTGGCCGCGGCCTTCTCCGCTGGCGCAGCCGCTGTGGCAGTGGCGGCAGGCGCAGTGGCTGTTGAGGCGGTGCCGACTTCGCTGAACTTGCCCTTGCCGTGCAGTTCGTCGAGCAGTGATTCGAATTCGTGATCGCTGATCAGGTCGCTGCCCGCTGCGGCGGCGGCAGGCTTGGCTGGGGTCGGCGCGGAGGCGATAGCCGAATCCAGTGCGTCCACGGCGAAGTTACCCTTGCCGTGCAACTGATCGAGCAAAGCCTCGAACTCATCGTCGGTGATATCGGAGTTGTCGCCCGCCGCTTTCGGGGCGGCCGGAGCACTCGGGGGGGCGACGGCATCCACGGCGAACTGGCCCTTGCCGTGAAGCTGATCGAGCAGCGACTCGAACTCGGCGTCGGTGATTTCATCGCTGGCGGCGGCATCGGCGGCCGGCGCAGCCGGGGCAGCAGGCGCTGCCGGAGCCTGGGCTTGAGCCTTGACGGCGTTCAGCGAGTCCAGCAGTTGTTCGAATTCGTTATCGGTGATGTCGCCTGATTCCTCGGCGACCGGTTCCTCAACCACTGGCGCGGCTACCGGTGCAGCTTCGTCAGCCGACTGCGGCTCGGCCAGGCGCGACAGCGCGGCGAGCAGCTCAGGCGTAGCAGCGGTGATCGGCGAGCGCTCGCGCACTTCACTGAACATGCTGTTGACCGCATCCAGCGCTTCGAGCACCACGTCCATCAATTCCGAGTCAACGCGACGCTCACCCTTGCGCAGGATGTCGAACACGTTTTCGGCAATGTGACAGCACTCCACCAGCTCATTGAGCTGGAGGAAGCCGGCGCCTCCTTTTACAGTGTGGAAACCGCGAAAAATTGCATTGAGCAGATCCGCATCATCAGGTCGGCTTTCCAGCTCGACCAGCTGTTCGGACAGTTGCTCTAGAATCTCGCCGGCCTCAACCAGGAAATCCTGAAGGATCTCTTCATCGGCGCCGAAGCTCATTAATGGGTGCTCCTAGAGGTCTAAAACCTAAAATCCAAGGCTGGACAGCAAATCGTCCACATCGTCCTGACCGGACACAACGTCTTCTCTTTTATCGGCATGAATTTGCGGACCTTCACCCTGAGAGAGATGTTTTTGTGGATCTTTTTCAGCGAGCATCGCTTCACGGTCGTGTTCGATGCCTGCAAAGCGGTCTACCTGGCTGGCCATCAACACCAGTTTGAGCAGGTTGCTTTCCACTTCGGTGACCAGTTGGGTCACCCGCTTGATCACCTGGCCGGTCAGGTCTTGATAGTCCTGAGCCAGCAGAATGTCGTTGAGGTTGCTCGCCACGGCGCGGTTCTCAGCGCTACTGCGCGTCAGGAAACCGTCGACCCGACGGGCCAGCTCGCGAAACTCTTCAGCCCCGACTTCGCGCCGCATGAAGCGACCCCAGTCGGTGCTCAAGGCCTGGGCTTCATCGCTCAGGCCATTGACCAGCGGCGTTGCGTTCTCCACCAGGTCCATGGTGCGGTTGGCCGCGGCCTCGGTCAGCTTGACCACATAACCCAGACGCTCGGTCGCGTCGGTGATCTGCGAGACCTCCTCGGCCTGCGGCATGTTCGGATCGATCTGAAAATTGACAATCGCGCTGTGCAGTTCACGCGTGAGCTTGCCCACTTCCTGATACAGACCGCGGTCACGGGTCTGGTTGAGCTCATGGATCATTTGAACCGCATCGCCAAAGCGGCCTTTCTCAAGGCTGTCGACCAGTTCGCGGGCATGTTTTTTCAGGGTCGATTCGAAATCACCCATTGAAGATTCGTTATCCATAGCTCCCCCGTGGCGCCGTTAACCGATGCGTTCGAAGATTTTTTCGATCTTCTCTTTCAACGCCTGGGCCGTGAAGGGTTTGACCACGTAGCCGTTCACACCGGCCTGGGCCGCTTCGATGATCTGCTCGCGCTTGGCTTCGGCAGTGACCATCAGCACCGGAAGGTGCTTGAGTTTTTCGTCGGCGCGCACATGGCGCAGCAAGTCGATACCGGTCATGCCGGGCATGTTCCAGTCAGTCACCAGAAAGTCGATGCTTCCGCTGTTGAGAACCGGAATGGCAGTGGTGCCATCGTCGGCCTCGACCGTGTTGGTGAACCCAAGGTCACGCAACAGGTTTTTTATGATCCGCCGCATCGTTGAGAAGTCATCAACGATGAGGATTTTCATGTTCTTGTCCAATTCGACCTCCAAGCAGTCTTAAACGCGCCCAGCACCTGAACGCGCCATTTCAATCAATCCGGCACAACACTCGACAACGGTCTGGAGGACAACAGAGAAAGACTGGCTCAGCACATGCCAGGCCAGCCTCGTTCGCAGTGTCCCCACACTGCTGTCAGCGCGCTCGCCACTCCCCCAAACGCCCCCGCAAACGGGCCGCGCACTGGCTGTGTAACTGGCTGACCCGCGATTCGCTGACACCCAGGACCTCACCGATTTCCTTGAGGTTCAGCTCTTCGTCGTAGTACAGCGCCAAGACCAGTCGCTCACGCTCCGGCAAATTGGCAATCGCATCCGCCAGCGCGCTCTGGAAACGCTCATCTTCCAGGTCACGCGATGGCTCCATGTGAGCACTCGCGCCGTCCTCGTGCAGCCCTTCGTGTTCGCCGTCCTGCAGCAGGTCGTCGAAACTGAACAGGCGACTGCCCAAGGTATCGTTCAAAATCCCGTAATAATCATCGAGACTCAATTGGAGTTCGGCCGCAACCTCGTGATCTTTAGCGTCACGCCCGGTTTTAGCTTCAATGGCGCGAATGGCGTCACTGACCATGCGGGTATTGCGATGCACCGAACGCGGCGCCCAATCACCCTTACGGACTTCATCGAGCATCGCCCCGCGAATGCGAATACCGGCATAGGTCTCGAAACTGGCGCCCTTGCTCGCGTCGTATTTGTTCGACACTTCGAGCAGGCCGATCATGCCCGCCTGGATCAGGTCTTCAACCTGGACACTGGCCGGCAAGCGCGCCAGCAAGTGATAGGCGATACGCTTGACCAGAGGCGCGTATCGCTCAATCAATTCGTACTGGGCGTCCCGTGCCGATTTCTTGTAGAGATGGTTGTAACCGCTGGCTGTCATAACACGGGCCCTGCTGTTTGTTGCACGAGACGCTCGACGAAAAACTCCAGATGCCCGCGAGGGTTGGCTGGCAGTGGCCAGGTATCAACCTTCTGGGCAATAGCCTTGAACGCCAGTGCGCATTTGGAACGGGGAAAGGCTTCATAAACCGCACGTTGCTTCTGGACGGCCTTGCGTACGCTTTCGTCGTAGGGCACAGCGCCGACGTATTGTAGGGCGACGTCCAGGAAACGATCCGTGACCTTTGTCAACTTGGCGAACAGGTTGCGACCTTCCTGCGGGCTCTGGGCCATGTTGGCCAGGACGCGGAAGCGGTTCATGCCGTAGTCACGGTTCAATAACTTGATCAGGGCATAGGCGTCGGTGATGGACGTCGGTTCGTCGCAGACCACCAGCAAGACTTCCTGGGCAGCGCGTACGAAACTGACGACCGAATCACCGATACCGGCAGCGGTGTCGATCACCAGCACATCGAGGTTGTCACCGATGTCGCTGAAGGCCTGGATCAGGCCGGCGTGTTGAGCCGGGGTCAGGTGAACCATGCTCTGGGTGCCCGAGGCAGCCGGCACGATGCGAATCCCGCCCGGCCCTTGCAGCAGCACGTCGCGCAGTTCGCAGCGGCCCTCTATCACGTCCGCCAGCGTGCGCTTGGGCGTGAGCCCCAGCAGCACGTCGACGTTCGCCAGGCCCAGGTCGGCGTCCAGCAGCATGACCCGTCGGCCAAGCTCTGCCAGAGCCAGGGACAAGTTCACTGACACGTTAGTCTTGCCGACGCCACCTTTGCCGCCGGTCACCGCGATCACCTGTACGGGATGCATGCTGCCCATGTTCGTTCTTTACCTTGTCTTACTTAGACGGAGGCCACATTACTGGCTGCGCGCTCGCATGAAGGAACAATGCATGGCAGACCATCGATGTAGGTACAAAAAATATTCATGATTACCTCAGCCGACCTGCTTGGTCGGGCTGTGGTAGATATCAGCGAACATATCAGCCATGGCTTCTTCGCTGGGTTCTTCCTGCATTTGCACACTCACGGCACGACTGACCAGTTGATGACGGCGCGGCAGATGCAAATCATCCGGGATCCGCGGCCCGTCGGTCAGGTAGGCCACCGGTAAATCATGACCGATCGCCAGGCTCAACACCTCGCCCAGGCTTGCCGTTTCGTCCAGCTTAGTCAGGATGCAGCCGGCCAGCCCGCAGCGTTTGTAGCTGTGGTATGCGGCGGTTAGAACCTGTTTCTGGCTGGTGGTTGCCAACACGAGATAATTTTTTGACCGGATCCCACGCCCGGCCAGGCTTTCAAGCTGCATGCGCAGGGCCGGATCGCTGGCTTGCAGGCCGGCGGTATCGATCAGCACGACGCGCTTGCGCAGCAGCGGTTCCAGCGCCTGGGCCAGGGACTGGCCCGGATCCACATGGGTCACCGACACATTGAGGATCCGGCCCAAGGTCTTGAGTTGTTCCTGGGCACCGATACGGAAACTGTCCATGCTCACCAGGGCGATGCTCTGGGCGCCGTACTTGAGTACATAACGCGCCGCGAGCTTGGCCAGGGTGGTGGTCTTGCCCATACCGGCCGGGCCGACCATGGCAATGACGCCACCTTCTTCGAGAGGCTCGACTTCCGGTGTGGCGATCATCCGCGCCAGGTGCGCCAGCAACATGCGCCAAGCCTGACGAGGTTCTTCGATATCGTTGATCAGCGCCAGCAGGTCGCGGGACAACGGACCGGACAGGCCGATGCGTTGCAGGCGACGCCACAGGTTAGCCTGGGCCGGACGGTTGCCTTGCAACTGGTTCCAGGCCAGGGAGCCGAGCTGAACTTCCATCAGTTCACGCAGGCTGTTGAGTTCGAAGCGCATCGAGTCCAGGGCGCGCGGGTCGACGCCACCGCCCGAGGCAGCCTGAACCGGCGCCGGACGACGCGGCTCGGCCTTGGCCTGCTCGACCAGTGGCTCAGCAGCGGTCAACGGCAATCCAGCGGTCAGAGGCTGGCCGGCGAACAATTGACGATTGGTGCCCGCGCTGGCTTCGCCGTCACTGCTGCGCAAGCTCAATTCGGCCTGGGCACTGGCGATGCGCGACTGGGTCTTGCGCAGCTCATCCTCGAGTTCCATGTTGGGAACACGTGGGGCCAGCGCCGACAATTTGTAATCCAGAGCCGCCGTCAGCTCGACACCCCCGGCGATCCGACGGTTGCCGATGATGGCGGCTTCAGCGCCCAGCTCGTCACGAACCAGCTTCATGGCCTGACGCATATCGGCGGCGAAAAAACGCTTCACTTGCATAAACCACTACCTCAGCCGTTGGGCCCTACTGTCGCAACGATGGTCACTTGCTTGTTGTCCGGTATTTCCTGGTACGCCAGCACATGCAGCCCCGGGACCGCGAGGCGCCCGAATCGCGAAAGCATCGCGCGAATCGGACCGGCCACCAGCAGGATCACCGGTTGGCCTTGCATCTCCTGCCGCTGGGCTGCATCGATCAGCGAACGCTGCAGCTTCTCGGCCATGCTTGGCTCCAGCAGAACGCCCTCTTCCGAGCCTTGTCCTGCCTTCTGCAGACTATTGAGCAATATCTGTTCCAACCTTGGCTCCAACGTGATCACAGGCAGCTCCGACTCAGTGCCTACAATGCTTTGGACGATTGCGCGGGATACGCCAACCCGCACCGCAGCCACCAGAGCGGCGGTATCTTGACTCTTGGAAGCGTTGTTGGCGATAGCCTCGGCAATGCTGCGAATGTCGCGCACCGGCACCTGCTCGGCCAACAGCGCTTGCAACACCTTGAGCAATTGCGACAACGAAACCACGCCAGGCACCAGCTCTTCGGCCAGCTTCGGCGAGCCTTTGGCCAGCACTTGCAGCAATTGCTGGACTTCTTCGTGACCGATCAGCTCGCTGGAGTGCTTGTACAGAATCTGGTTCAAGTGGGTCGCGACCACGGTACTGGCGTCCACCACGGTATAGCCAAGGGACTGGGCCTGGGCCCGCTGGCTGATTTCGATCCATACCGCTTCCAGGCCAAAAGCCGGATCCTTGGCGGTAATGCCGTTGAGCGAACCGTAGACCTGCCCCGGGTTGATCGCCAGTTCACGGTCCGGGTAGATCTCGGCTTCGGCCAGGATCACCCCCATCAACGTCAAGCGATAGGCACTTGGCGCCAGATCGAGGTTGTCACGAATATGTACGGTGGGCATCAGAAAGCCCAGGTCCTGGGACAGCTTCTTGCGCACACCCTTGATCCGCGCGAGCAATTGACCACCCTGATTGCGGTCCACCAAGGGGATCAGACGGTAACCGACTTCCAGGCCGATCATGTCGATCGGCGTCACGTCGTCCCAGCCCAGCTCCTTGGTTTCCATGGCACGAGCCGGCGACGGCAACAGTTCCTGCTGACGCTTGACCTCCTGCAGGGCCTGAACCTTTTGTACGTTCTGTTTCTTCCAGAACAGGTAGGCGCCACCCGCCGCCAATGCGGCCATGCTCAGAAACGAGAAATGGGGCATCCCGGGGACCAGGCCCATCACGGCCATCAGTCCGGCTGCAACGGCCAACGCCTTGGGCGATGCAAACATCTGCCGGCCGATCTGCTTACCCATGTCTTCGGAGCCGGACGCACGGGTCACCATGATCGCGGCAGCTGTGGATAACAACAGTGATGGCAATTGCGCCACCAAACCGTCACCAATGGTTAACAGCGCGTAAACCTTGCCGGCATCGCCGAATGTCATGCCGTGCTGGAAGATACCGACAGCCATACCGCCGATCAGGTTGATGAAGAGAATCAGCAGGCCGGCGATGGCATCGCCGCGCACGAATTTGCTGGCACCGTCCATGGAGCCATAGAACTCGGCTTCCTGGGCCACTTCCAGACGACGGGCCTTGGCCTGGCCCTGATCGATCAGGCCAGCGTTGAGGTCGGCGTCGATTGCCATTTGCTTGCCGGGCATTGCATCGAGGGTGAAACGCGCACTCACCTCGGAAATCCGTCCGGCACCCTTGGTCACCACGACAAAGTTGATGATCATCAAAATGGCGAAGACGACGATACCCACCACGTAGTTTCCGCCGATCACCACTTCACCGAAGGCCTGGATCACCTTACCGGCAGCGGCGTGGCCTTCATGCCCGTGGATCATCACCACCCGGGTGGACGCCACGTTGAGCGCCAGGCGCATCAGCGTCGCCACCAGCAGAATGGTCGGGAACACCGCGAAATCCAGTGGCCGCAATGCGTACACACACACCAGCAGTACAACGATGGACAAAGCAATGTTGAACGTGAAGAACACGTCCAGCAGAAACGGTGGCACCGGCAGCATCATCATGGCGAGCATGACCAGCAGCAACAACGGCACGCCCAGATTACCCCGACTGAGGTCGGCTACGTTGTTGCGCGCGGTGTTGAATAACTGAGAGCGATCCACCAATAATCCCCGTTCCTGTGAAGCAAACTTTTGACGCCCGGAACGGGCGTAGACGGGGTATTGCAAGAAGCCTTCCAACTTTTGTCAGAGGCTGAAATAGAGGCGCTAGCCAAGGCGCTGAATGCAATCGAGGCTCGCTCCCACTGGTTCTGCATCCGAGCGCAATCAGCGCAGGCCCGAATCAGGAGTCGCGGCGCAAATCCGGTGGAATCGGCAAATCCTTGAGTGGCTCGGGGCGCTTGCCCTTGCCGGCGCGGTGTTGACGGATCTGATAGACGTAGGCCAACACCTGGGCCACGGCCAGGTACAGGCCTCCGGGGATTTCCTGGTCGAGTTCGGTGGAGTAGTAAATCGATCGCGCCAACGCGGGGGATTCGAGCAGCATCACTTCGTTGGCTACGGCAATCTCGCGGATTTTCAGCGCCAGGAAATCACTGCCCTTGGCCAGCAACACCGGAGCATTGCCTTTATCGGGGTCGTACTTGAGTGCCACGGCGTAGTGAGTCGGGTTGGTGATGACCACGTCGGCATCCGGGATCGCCGCCATCATCCGGCGCTGGGACACTTCACGCTGCAACTGGCGAATCCGTTGCTTGACCTCCGGCTTGCCCTCCTGGTCCTTATGCTCGTCGCGGATCTCCTGCTTGGTCATCATCAGCTTCTGCTTGCTCTGATACAGCTGGATCGGCACGTCGATGGCGGCGATCAGAATCAAGCCGCAAGCCATCCACAAGGTACTCCAGCCCACCAGTTGCACGCTGTGGATAATGGCCTGCTCCAAGGGTTCATGGGCGATGCGCAGCAAGTCGTCGATATCGGCCTGCAGTACCGTCAGCGCGACAAACAGGATCAGGAAAAACTTCCCAAGCGCCTTGAGCAACTCCATCAGCGCCGTGCTGGAAAACATTCGCTTGAGGCCGTTGGCCGGGTTCATCCGACTGAACTTGGGCGCCAGGCTCTTACCGGCAAACAGCCAGCCCCCCAGGGAAATCGGGCCAATAATGGCCGCCAACAGCAGAAAGATCAGGACCGGTTGCACGGCCAGGATCGCGATCTTGCCGGAGTGCAGCAGGTATTGCCCCATGGCACCGGGACTGAGCAGTACCTCGCGGGGCAAGGAAAAATTCAGGCGCATGATTTCCAGCAGATCCAGGGCCAGCCCGCCGCCATAAATCAACAGACCGCCCGCCCCGGCCAACATCACCGCCAGGGTATTGAGCTCCTTGGAGCGCGCAATCTCGCCCTTGTCCCGAGACTCCTTCTTGCGCTTCTCCGTGGGGTCTTCTGTCTTGTCCTGCCCACTCTCGCTTTCGGCCATGGTTCAGCGCGCCTGTGCCATGTCGCGTAACAGCTGCAGGGCCTGGGTCGCCAGCGGCTGGTACTGATTGAGAATATCCCCCAGGCTGATCCAGAAAATCACCAGGCCCAGCACCAGGGTCAACGGAAAACCGATGGAGAAAATGTTCAACTGCGGCGCCGCCCGGGTCATCACGCCAAAGGCAATATTGACCACCAGCAACGCGGTAATCGCGGGCAATACCAACACCATCGCCGCCCCTAGAACCCAGCCAAGCTTGCCGGCGATGTCCCAGAAATGATTGACCAGCATCGCGCTGCCCACCGGCAATGTGGTGAAGCTCTCGGTCAACACCTCAAACACCACCAGGTGCCCGTTCATGGCCAGAAACAGCAGGGTCACCAGCATCGTCAGGAACTGCCCGATCACTGCGCTGTTCACACCGTTGGTGGGGTCGACCATGGAGGCGAACGCCATGCCCATCTGGATCGAAATGATTTGCCCGGCCACCACAAACGCCTGGAAAAACAGCTGCAGCGAAAAGCCCATCAAGACGCCAATCAGAATCTGCTCGGCCACCAGCATCAATGCACTGAGGTCCAGAGCGTTGACCGGCGGCATAGGTGGCAACCCTGGTGCGATGACCACCGTAATCGCCAGAGCGAAATACAGCCGTACGCGGGTTGGCACAAGGGTAGTGCCAAACACCGGCATGCTCATCAGCACCGCGGTGACACGAAACAGCGGCAGGATAAATGACGCCACCCAGGTACTGATCTGGGTATCCGTCAGTTCGAGCATCGACATCAGGTCAGCCGATCAACTGCGGAATACTGCCGTAAAGCTGCAGGATGTATTCCATGAAAGTTTGCACCAGCCAGGGACCGGCGACGATCAACGTCACCAGCATTACCAGCAGACGCGGCAGGAAGCTGAGGGTCTGTTCGTTGATCTGGGTCGCGGCCTGGAACATCGCCACCAGCAAGCCCACCAGCAGGCTGGGTATCACCAGCACAGCGACCATCATGGTCGTCAGCCAGAGCGCTTCGCGGAACAGGTCTACCGCTACTTCAGGCGTCATATTCTTGCTACCCGCACAAATGGCCTAAACACCGCCGAAACTGCCCGCCAGGGTGCCGATGATCAGGGCCCAGCCGTCCACGAGCACGAACAGCATGATCTTGAACGGCAGGGAAATGATCAATGGCGACAGCATCATCATACCCATGGCCATGAGCACACTGGCGACCACCAGGTCGATGATCAGGAACGGGATGAAAATCATGAAACCAATCTGGAACGCGGTCTTGAGCTCGGACGTCACGAACGCCGGCACCAGGATGGTCAGCGGCGCTTGATCCGGGCTGGCAATGTCAGTGCGCTTGGACAGGCGCATGAACAGTTCCAGGTCGCTGGTGCGGGTCTGGGCCAGCATGAAATCCTTGATCGGCACTTCAGCCTTGGCCACCGCGTCTTGGGCGGTGATGGTTTCCGCCAGATAGGGCTGCAGCGCATCCTGGTTCACCCGGTCGAAGACCGGTGCCATGATGAACATCGTCAAGAACAGCGCCATGCCGGTAAGAATCTGATTCGACGGCGTCTGCTGCAAGCCCAGGGCCTGGCGCAGGATCGAAAAGACGATAATGATCCGAGTGAAACTGGTCATCAGCATGACGAACGCCGGGATGAAACTCAGCGCGGTCATGATCAGCAGGATCTGCAGGCTGACCGAATACTCCTGAGCTCCTTCGGCGTTGGTGCCCAAGGTAATTGCCGGGATCGACAGTGGATCGGCGGCAAGCACCAACGGCGCGGCCAGCATCAGGACCACCGCCAACAGAATGCGCAATGGCATTACTTTTTATCCTTCTGATCTTTACCCAACAGCTCCATGAGACGCTGGGCAAACTCGGGGGTGGCCTGGTCGGTGGCAGGCACCTGCACCGGCTCCTTGAGAACATGCAATGCAGTAATGGTACCCGGGCTCAGCCCCAGCAGAATCTGCTCGTTGCCAACCTGAACCAGCACCAGCCGGTCCCGCGGGCCAAGCGCGCGGGAACCGACGATGTCGATGACCTGCCCCTTGCCGGCTGGCCCCGCCTGCTGCACGCGCCGCAGCAACCAGGCCAGGAAGAAGATCAACCCCAGCACCAGCAGCAGACCGAGCACCAATTGCGCCAGTTGCCCGGCGATCCCGCTACTCGCCGCCGGCGCAGCCGCTACGGTGGCTACCGGTTCGGCCGCCAGCACGCTGAATGGCAGCATCAAGGCTGCGGCGAAAAAACCTTTCACTCAGCGCAGCTTCTTGATGCGTTCGCTCGGGCTGATCACGTCCGTCAGGCGAATGCCGAACTTCTCGTTGACCACCACTACCTCGCCATGGGCGATCAGCGTGCCGTTGACCAGTACATCCAACGGCTCGCCAGCCAGGCGATCCAGCTCGATCACCGAGCCCTGGTTAAGCTGCAGCAGATTGCGGATGTTGATGTCGGTGCTGCCCACTTCCATGGAAATCGACACCGGGATGTCGAGAATCACGTCCAGGTTCGGCCCGTCCAGCGTCACCTGTTCGTTGCTTCTGGGCACGCTGCCAAACTCTTCCATCGGCAGGCGGTTGGAGGCGTGAGCGCCAGTGTCGGCCGCCAGCAAAGCGTCAATGTCGGCCTGCCCGGCGTCGCCGGTTTCTTCCAGGGCCGCAGCCCACTCGTCGGCCAGCGCCTGGTCATCCTGGGTGTTCATATCGTCAGCCATCATTTGTCCTCGGCGGGCAAAAATTCAGTTAAAAACGTAAGGATTCGACACCGCTCAGCGGCGTTCGATCGGCTCGATCACCTGCAACGCCAGGTTGCCTTTGTGAGAGCCCATCTTGACCTTGAAGGCCGGTACACCGTTGGCGCGCATGATCATGTCTTCAGGCATCTCGACAGGAATAATGTCCCCCGGCTGCATATGCAGGATGTCCCGCAGGCGCAGCTGACGCCGGGCAACCGTCGCGCCGATCGGCACGTCGACATCCAGCACATCCTGACGCAAAGCATTGATCCAGCGCTCGTCCTGATCGTCGAGATCCGACTGGAAGCCGGCGTCGAGCATTTCCCGTACCGGCTCGATCATCGAGTACGGCATGGTCACGTGCAGATCGCCACCACCGCCATCGAGCTCGATGTGGAAGGTCGAAACCACAATGGCTTCGCTCGGGCCGACGATGTTGGCCATGGCCGGGTTCACTTCCGAGTTGATGTACTCGAAGTTCACTTCCATGATCGCCTGCCAGGCCTCCTTCAGATCGACAAAGGCCTGCTCCAGCACCATGCGCACTACCCGCAGCTCGGTCGGGGTGAATTCACGCCCTTCGATCTTGGCGTGACGACCGTCACCGCCGAAGAAGTTGTCCACCAGCTTGAACACCAGTTTGGCGTCAAGGATGAACAGCGCTGTGCCGCGCAACGGCTTGATCTTCACCAGGTTGAGGCTGGTGGGTACATACAGCGAGTGCACGTATTCACCGAACTTCATCACCTGCACGCCACCGACGGCCACATCGGCCGAACGGCGCAGCATGTTGAACATGCTGATGCGGGTGTATCGGGCGAAACGCTCGTTGATCATTTCCAGGGTCGGCATCCGTCCGCGAACGATGCGATCCTGGCTGGTCAGGTCGTAGCTTTTGACGCTGCCCGGCTCAGCAGCGTTTTCGGTCTGCACCAGGCCATCGTCGACACCATGCAACAGCGCGTCGATTTCATCCTGGGACAACAGGTCCTGCACGGCCATGTCGGGTTCCTACTGCAATACGAAGTTAGTGAAGAGCAACTGTTCGATCACCACTTTGCCGAGCTCTTTCTGAGCCACTTCCTGCACGCTGGCCGTGGCTTTCTGACGCAGCATTTCCTGGCCGACGGGCGTGGCCAGGGTGTCGAAATTCTGTCCGGAAAAGAGCATCACCAGGTTATTGCGGATCAGTGGCATGTGCACCCGCAGCGCTTCCAGATCAGCCTGGTTGCGGCCCAACAGGGTGATACTGACCTGCATGTAGCGTTGGCGGCCGTTCTGGGTGTAGTTGGCCACGAAAGCGGGCGCCATCGGCTCGAAAATCGCCGGCTGCTTGCCCACCGGCGCGGCCTCGACCGCGACGGCCGGCTTGCTTTGAGCGTTGTGCATGAAATACCAGGTCGCCCCCACAGAGACCCCAATGGCCAGGAGCAAGCCCACCACGATCAAGATGATCAGCTTGATTTTGCCCTTGGTTGCCGGGTCCTTTACAGCTGCTGCTTCGCTCTTCGCCATGCCAATAATCCGTCACTAATCGGGGTTTTCACTGTTGCACGGCAAGGCAGGAGCAAGTGTTATGCCAGAAGTGTCGGGGCACAAGGATCACGATTGGGATGCAATCTGCAGAACGCCATAAAACCAATGTGGGAGCGAGCCTGCTCGCGATAGCGGAGTGTCAGTCACCCATTTTGGGACTGATTCACCTCTATCGCGAGCAGGCTCGCTCCCACAGGGGGGGGCATCTTGGGGTCAGGCGTAGAAATCGACCGCGCTGGTGCCGATCACGCTGGTGGCAGTGGCTGCTACTTCAGCAATGCAGGCTGGCAGGTCTTCCTCTACCGAATCCACCCGACCGCCGGACGATGTTGTGCGCCCAGCCTGGGCCTGTTGCTGCGCTTGCTGTTCCTGCCCTTGGGAGCCACGGGATTGGTCGGACACGCTGACGTCGACCTGGCCCATGCCCTGCTGGGCAAAACTGTCGCGCAGGCGATGCATCTGACCTTCGAGCGCTTCGCGAACGCCGGAATGAGCGCTCATGAACGTCACCTGTGTCTGCTGATCCGGAACCATGTTCACCCGAATATCCAGACGACCGAGTTCGGCCGGCTGCAACTGGATATCGGCCGCCTTGAGGTTGACACTCGACAGGTACATCACCCGGTTGACCACTTCTTCGGTCCAGCCGCTCTGATTCATGGCGATAGGCTGGTTGACCGGTATCGCATTGGCGGTTTTTGGCGTGGCGGCCTGGGTTAGTGCCGCCAGACGGTTAGCGAAGTCATCCACGCGAGTATCGCTGGAGGCGGCGGTCAGATCCTTGAGACCCTCATTGATCAAACCGCCAAATGCCTTTTCACCGCCTTGGCTGCCGGGGCCAGTACTGTTCTGATCAGCCTGGACGGTGAGCATGCTTGCCATGCCGGCGGCAAAGGTTTGGGCCGATGACGGCTCACCGTCAACCGATGCAGGGGCAGGCGTCTTGGACTGCGCGTGGCTGGCAGCGGAAACATGGCCGCTCTGCTCCATCGCCAGGCGCAAGGCAGGCAATGCATCAAGCGGATCGGCCGCCGGATCGAATTCAGGATCGACCACAGCCGAAGTCTGGGCTGCTGCGGCCAATGGAGCAACCGGCGCCGCCACCGCAGCCGCGACTTGAGGCATCGTCGTGGCCACCACGGGGGCGGGTTCTGCCTCGGTTGCGACAACCGTTGCGATCATATCCGGCAGCAGCGCGGGGTCCACAGCCGGATCGCCAGAAGCAACTTCCGCCACTGGGGTTTCAGTCGTGTCGGCACCGTCATCACTGGCCACCTTGTCATCGGCCGTTGACGGCTTGTCGGCGGGCAAGGATTTGCCGCTATCGGCAACCGTCGTCTCGGAGGCGGCAGCCGTTTCGTTGCCATCGTCTTTTTTGACGGTGTTATCAGAAGCCTGGTCGCGCACCTGTTTAACCGATGGCTCGGGGGCGGTCGACGACTTCGCGGGGGCCTGGCGGGCGAAGACCTGGGCGAAGCTGGAGGCTTTATTCCCGAACTCAGGGGCCGCTGCCGGTGAATTGACGGCGGCCTGAGGCTTGGCCTGCGGGGTGGCCTGAAGCAGTGTATTGGGCGTTACGGGCATAAAAAGGTCTCCGCTGCACTGGAATCATAGGTACAGTCGAGAGAGGACAATGCAAGGGACGGGCCAACCTATTGGCAATGCTCGAATCTCAGCAGTGGAACCCTTCACGCTCTTCCCTGCAAAGCTTGCGGACATGGGCGAATTCACTGTCGATTTCGCTGACCAGCTTTTCAATCCCGCTCAACGACGGCTGTTTGGCACGTTGCTCCAGTTCGCCACACAGTTCTGCCAGGCGGATGGCGCCCATGTTGCTGCTGCTGCCCTTGAAACTGTGGGCCGTGGCACTGAGCTTTTCCGCATCCCGCGCCTCATGCAGCACACGCAGGCGTGCTTCGGAATCGTTAAGAAAGGTATCCAGCAACTCCAGATACCCGTCCTCCATGACTTCCTTCAACGTACTCAGTACGTCGCGGTCCAGATGAATCTCACTCACTTGTTCGCTCCCTGATCAAGAATGGCGCCGATTATGCCAGAGCCTCCCAGAAAAACTCCACGCGCGCACTACGACCATCGTCGGACCAGCAGGCCTGATGGCTCAACTGACGCACCAGGCTCACGCCGCGCCCCGACAACCGGTTACTGTCCGCAGGTCGTGCCAACACCCGGGCGACATCGAAGCCCTGGCCACTGTCTTCGACTTCAATGACCAGACGACCACCGTCACCGTGAGGCGTGACGTGCACATGAACCCGGACGTGACCGCTGTTCAATTCATCCAGGCGCTGGTTGCGCTCGCTGTAGTAACGGGCGAAACCCGACGCGTCGCGCTTGAGACTCGAATCGAGCCCCAATACGCCATGGTCCAGCGCATTGGAGTAGAGCTCCGACAGCACGCTGTAAAGAGCGCCACTCTGAGCCCTGAGCCCATGAACCTCAAGCAACAGCTGCAACAGGTACGGCATCGGGTTGAACCGCCTGAGCGTCTGCGCGCGAAACTCGAAACTCATCGACCAGTCCAGGGGACTGGACTGGCCGCTATCGGAATAGACCGGCGGTGGCGGGTTGAGTTGCGTCGGCGCGACCAAGCGCACCTCGACCATGCTGAAGTCGTCCCGCGGCTCGCCGCGAAAGTCCCGCAAGGCTTGCTGGATGTCTTCGAAAAGACAGTCGGGCTCACGATTGGCCGAAAAGACCTGTTGCAAACGCTCCACGCCAAACAGCTGCTCATTGTCGTCAGCGGTGTCGATCACGCCATCGGACAGCAGGAATACCCGGTCACCCAGCGACATGGGGTGTACTTCAGTGCGGTCATCGAACAACTGGGGAGTGAGCACGCCCAGCGGCAGGTGCCGCGCCGGCAATGGCGTGCGCACACCGCTGAGACTGTCATGCAGGTAACCATCGGGCATGCCGCCGTTCCAGACTTCCACCGTGCAGCGCTGGAAACTCAGGCATAACAGGGTCGCGCAACAGAACATGTCCACCGGCAGGATGCGCTTGAGCTTGGCATTCATCTCCCGCAGGATCTGCGCCAGGCCATAACCTTTGGCGGTCATGCCGTAGAACACCTCCGCCAGCGGCATCGCGCCGACAGCGGCCGGCAAACCGTGTCCGGTGAAATCCCCCAGCAGGATGTGCATATCGCCCGCCGGGTTGAATGCGGCCAGCAGCAGATCGCCGTTGAACAGGGCGTAAGGGGATTGCAGGTAACGGATGTTCGGTGCGCTCAGACAGCCGGAATGGGCGATCTTGTCGAACACGGCCTTGGCCACGCGCTGCTCGTTGAGCAGGTAGTCATGGTGCCGGGATATCTGGTCACGCTGTTCCACGACAGTGGCCTGCAACCGACGCAAGCGGTCCATGGCCTTGATCTTGGCGGCCAGGATGACCTGGTTATACGGCTTGGCCAGAAAATCGTCCCCCCCGGCTTCCAGACATCGGGCCAAGGCTTCGCTTTCGGTCAACGAGGTGAGAAAGATGATCGGAACCAACTGCTCCCCGGCCAGTTGCTTGATCTTTTGCGCCGCCTCGAAACCATCCATCACCGGCATCATCGCATCCATCAGCACCAGGTGCGGACGCTGCTGGATATAGATGTCCACCGCTTCGGCACCGTCAGCCGCAGTGAGCACGTGATGGCCCTGACGACGGACAATAGTCGACAGCAGCAGTCGATCAGCGGCACTGTCTTCGGCAATCAGGACCGTCAGCGGTTCGAGGTCGGACAACATGGCTGCCGGTCAAGCTTTTCCGGGATGAAGTTTGTCCTGGAGATGGCCTGCCTGTGGCTTGTCTTTTTCTCCCGAGCTGTCTTTCCCGGCTTCTTCTTTCGGATAGATATCGAACAGCTTGTCGAAGTTGGAGATCGCGAGGATTTTCTTGACGTCACTGTTGCTGTTCACGATCCGGATATCCGAATCTTCGCCGCCGGCATGATCGCGTAGCAACAGGAGCATGCCCAAGGCGGAACTGTCGAGATAAGTGGCTTCTTTCAAGTCCACCACAATGGATTCGGGCTTTTTGTTGAGCCGCTCGTAAGACTCGCGAAACTCCTGATGCCGCCCAAAATCGAAACGACCCTTGATCGAGATCGTCAGCTTTTGCCCATCGGGGGATACTTCGGTAACGACTGACATGTTCGGCTTCCTTGTCATGGACATACGTGTACAAGGTTTAGCACCTGGTAGAAGTCTGAGCAAGGTTTGGAACACTTCCCTCTCAAAATCCCGGCCCGATGATCAATACGGATCCTGACGCGGCAGACGCTGGGACAATTCATCCAGCAGTTTTTGCTCGCGCCTGTCCTCCAATCGCCGCGCTTCGTCGATATAACGCTGTACGAGTTTGCGCAGCCCTTCGACCCGGGCGAAAGCCTCCTGCCAACTCTGGCGAGCCTTTTCCAGGTTGTTCTGGTGCCAGACCAGACTCTGGCGCTGCTGGTCAATGGCGGTGCCCAATTGCGCAAGAAAGCCCTGGTAACCCAGCAACCATTGGCCGGAAACCCCATGGCTGCCACGGGCGATCCACTGCTCCTGGTATTCGAGACGGAAGTTTTCCAGGTCCGCCAGTTTGCTTTCGGCGACGGCCACCTGCCCCTGGAAATATGCCAGACGCTGGACGGCGGTTTTTTCGGCTTTTTCCGCCATCTCCACCACGGGCGCCAGACGCGCCGCACGACTCGTGGCCATGGCCGGTTATCCGCCGGCGACCGGAGTGAAGATGCTCTGCAGGTGCGCCTCGCTGGCGCCCATGCCGATGTTGTCGTTCAGGCTCTGGCGCAGATAGACCGCCATTGCCGGATAGAGATTGATGGCGGTATCGGTCTCACGATCACCGCCGGGCACGTAGGCACCGACGCTGATCAGATCGCGGCTTTGCTGATAGCGCGACCAGTATTGCTTGAACTGTTGGGCACGCTTGAGGTGCTCGGCGCTGATGACCGACGGCATGACCCGACTAATGGACGCCTCGATGTCGATGGCCGGATAGTGCCCTTCTTCGGCCAGACGCCGGGACAACACGATGTGACCGTCGAGCACGCCACGGGCCGAGTCGGCAATGGGATCCTGCTGATCGTCGCCTTCGGACAGCACGGTATAGAACGCCGTGATCGAACCGCCGCCCTTTTCCGCATTACCGGCGCGCTCAACCAGCTTGGGCAACTTGGCGAATACCGAGGGTGGATAGCCTTTGGTGGCCGGCGGTTCGCCGATGGCCAGGGCGATTTCCCGCTGGGCCTGGGCGAAACGGGTCAACGAGTCCATCAGCAGCAGGACATTCTTGCCCTTGTCGCGGAAATACTCGGCGATCCGCGTGCAGTACATGGCGGCCCGCAGGCGCATCAACGGTGCATCATCGGCTGGCGAAGCCACGACCACTGATCGCTTGAGGCCCTCTTCGCCGAGGATGTGCTCGATGAACTCCTTCACCTCGCGACCCCGTTCGCCGATCAGCCCGACCACGATAATGTCCGCCTCGGTGAATCGGGTCATCATGCCCAGCAGCACACTCTTGCCCACCCCCGTACCGGCAAACAGGCCCAGACGCTGACCGCGCCCGACCGTCAACAAACCGTTGATGCAACGAATGCCCACGTCCAGCGGCACGCTGATGGGGTCGCGCTTGAGGGGGTTGATCGTCGGGCCGTCCATCGGCACCCAATCCTCGGCCTTCATGCCGCCCTTGCCGTCCAGGGCACGCCCGGCGCCGTCCAGCACCCGTCCGAGCATGCTCATGCCCATGGGCAGCCGACCGGTGTCAGCCAAAGGCACAACCCGCGCGCCAGGTGCGATGCCGGCTACGCTGCCCACCGGCATCAGAAAGACCTTGCTGCCGGAGAAGCCCATGACTTCGGCTTCGACCTGGACCGGGTGATAACTGTCGTCGTTGATCACCATGCAGCGACTGCCCATGGCGGCACGCAGACCCTCGGCTTCGAGGGTCAGGCCAACCATGCGCAGCAAGCGCCCTTCCAGGATCGGCTGTCCGGCCAGCTCGGTGGCCTCGGCGTAGCTGCCCAGGCGCTTGCCGAAGCTGGTTCGCTCAAGGCGCATCGCGGCCGTCCAGTTCAGGGGTACTGAGTTCAAGAGCATCCGACTCTGCGGCGCCTGGATCAATAGGGGTGTCAACCTGGGGCTCGTCCGGCAATTCCAGGCTCAGGTCGGCAGCAGCCGGGTGCAGTGCCTGTTCGTGCAACTGGTCGAAGAGCTTGGCCATGATCTGGCTGATGCGGGTTTCGATGGTCGCATCAATGCGGCTGTGCTCGGTTTCCACACGGCAACCGCCCGGCAGCAGGGATTCGTCCTCGACGATGCGCCAGGTTTCTTCATGACGCTCACGCAGCGCCTTGACCAGTTCGAAATCCTGAGGATTGATGTACAGCCGCACATTGCCCACGCCCAACGGCAAAAGCTTGAGGGCTTCGCGCATGACGTGTTCGATCTGGCTCGAATCAATGGCCAGTTCCCGCTGGATCACTTGTCGAGTGATGTGCTGCACCAGCCCGACCAGGGACTTCTCGATCTGAGTGTCCTGCTCGGCGATGGGCTCGAACAGGTTGAGCATCAGCGATTCCAGCGCGCGGAGCTTGGCTGTCAGCGCTACGTCGGCTTCCTGGCGAACCTTGAGCGTGGTGCTATGGAAACCTTCTTTTTCACCAATGGCGAAGCCTTCGTTGTAGGCCTCCTGACGAATACTTTCGACTTCTTCGAGGGTCAGTGGCTGGACTTCTTCCAGCGGCACCTCCTCCATTTCCGGCAGTTCTTCCTCGGGCTCAGGCTCAGGCTCGGGCACGTGGGGATCGAAGCTGGGCAGCGACCAGACGTCAAAACCACCGACGTCCCGAGCGCGGATCAGGTCGCTGGGTGAATCATCACTCTTGGCAGACATAACGACCTTAGATCATCTCTTCGCCGCCCTTGCCACCGAGCACGATCTCTCCGGCTTCGGCCATACGGCGGGCGATGGTGAGGATTTCCTTTTGTGCGGTTTCCACGTCGCTGACACGTACCGGGCCCTTGGCCTCGAGATCGTCGCGCAACAGTTCGGCCGCCCGTTTGGACATGTTCTTGAAGATCTTTTCCTTGACGCCTTCGTCCGACCCCTTGAGGGCCAGTACCAGGACGTCGGAGGACACTTCGCGCAACAGCGCCTGAATGCCGCGATCGTCGACATCGGACAGGTTGTTGAACACGAACATGAGGTCTTCGATCTGACCGGACAGGTCTTCGTCGAACTCGCGGATCGAGTCCATGAGCTGGCCTTCGATCGAACTGTCGAGGAAGTTCATGATGTCCGCCGCGCGCTTGATGCCACCCAGAGTGGTGCGCGAGGCATTGGAGTTACCCGAGAACTGCTTCTCGAGAATCTGGTTCAATTCTTTCAGGGCCGCCGGCTGCACGGTATTGAGCGACGATACCCGCAGGATGATGTCCAGGCGCACCTTATGATCGAAGTTGCCCAGCACTTCACCGGCCTGGTCCGGGTCGAGGTAAGCCACCACGATCGCCTGGATCTGCGGGTGCTCGTAACGAATCACGTCAGCCACCGCGCGCGGCTCCATCCACTTGAGGCTGTCCAGGCCGCTGGTATTGCCGCCCAGCAGAATCCGGTCGATCAGGCCATTGGCCTTGTCCTCGCCCAGGGCCTGGGTGAGCATTTTGCGCACGTAGTCGTCAGATCCGACGCCCAGGCTGGTCTGGTCGCCGACGATGTCGACGAACTCGCTCATCACCTGTTCGACCTGCTCACGGTGCACGTTGCCCATCTGCGCCATGGCCACGCCCACGCGCTGGACCTCCTTGGGCCCCATGTGACGCAACACTTGGGCGGCGTCGGTCGACCCCAGGGACAGCAGCAAAATCGCGGCTTTGTCGACCCGGGACAATTTGGCAACAGCGGCTCGATTATCACTCATCTGCGTTAATCCACTCTTTCACGACCTGGGCCACACGACCCGGATCTTCTGCCACCAGACTCTTGATAGCGTTCAACTGAGCGTCATAGCCTTCACTCGGACTTGGCAGCAGAATGCTCTGCGGCCCACCGAGGCTGACGCGATCATTGGCCAATTCGCCATCCAGGCCGCCCATGCCTCCCAGCTCTACATCACCCAAGCCAGCCAACTGCTTGTTCTTGCCGCCACCGGTAATGTTGTTGAGCACCGGACGCAGCACGCCGAACACCAGGATCAGGATGAACAGCACACCCAATACTTGCTTGACCACATCCCAGAACCAGGGTTGCGAATAAAATGGAATGTCGGCGATTTCTTCGCCGCGCTCCTGGGAGAACGGCACGTTGATCACGCTCACACTGTCGCCACGGCTGGCGTCGAAACCGACCGCGTCCTGCACCAGGCGAGTGAACCGCGCCAGTTCGTCGGCACTCCACGGCGCACGGCTGGTTTCGCCATTGGCCGGGTTGATCTTGACCTGATCGTCCACCACCACCGCGACCGACAGGCGATTCAAACGGCCCTGCTGCTGCTTGGTGTGGCTGATGGAACGGTCGAGCTCGAAGTTCTTGGTCGATTGTTGGCGCTTGTCGGCCGGGTACGGCGCCAGCATCGGCTGACCGGTGGCCGGATCCATGATCTGTTGGCCGTTGGCGTCGATCAGCGGCTGGCCCGGTTGCACCATGCCAGCGGCCGCAGTGGCACCACCGGTGGTCTGGGGCGCGCTGGCCGGCGACGGCGGTTGGTTGCTAAGCGCACCAGGCACGCCTTGCGGGCCATTGCTGGCGGTGCGTTGCTCGTTCACCGACTGTTCGCTGCGCAACGCCGGTTGATCAGGGTTGAACTGTTCGGACGTCGATTCGACGGAGCTGAAATCCACATCGGCCGACACCTCGGCCTTGTAGCGGTCGTTACCCAGGATCGGTTGCAGGATGTTGTGCACCCGCTGAGTCAGCATGCCTTCCATGCGACGGCTGTAGTCGAATTGCTTGCCGGCCATGGTCAGAGCAGAGTTCTCCGCCTGATCGGACAACAGGTTGCCCTTCTGGTCGACCACGGTGATCTGGGACTTGCTCAACTCGGGAACACTGGTAGCCACCAGATTGACGATGGCCACGACCTGGCTGGGCTCCAAAGAGCGACCGGAATACAGTTCAACCAGTACCGAGGCGCTTGGCTTGCGCTCATCGCGCACAAACACCGAGCTTTTTGGAATCGCCAGGTGCACACGGGCACCCTTGACGTTGTTCAGACTGGCAATGGTGCGCGCCAATTCGCCTTCAAGGCCGCGACGATAACGGGTCGCCTCCATGAACTGGCTGGTACCCAGGCCCTGGTCCTTGTCGAGGATCTCGAAACCGATATTGCCATCGGTGGGCGTTACGCCAGCAGCGGCGAGCTTGAGGCGCGCGCGCGCCACGTCGTCGGCCTTGACCAGCAAGGCGCCGGAATTGGGTTCGACGGTATAAGGAATGTCGGCGGCAGCCAGGGTTTCCATGACTTGCTTGGCGTCCATGCCCTCCAGACTGCCGTACAAAGGACGGTAGTCTGGCTGCTGGGACCACAGCACCACGGCAAACCCGATCGCCACGCTGGCAGCCAGGCCGACCAACAGGCCCACCTGACGCAGCATGGTCATCTCGGAGAGGTTTTCCAGGAAGGACAGACCGAACAGCGGCGGTTTGCCGTCGGGCGGAGTGGCCTTGGCCGGAACGTTATCAGCGACTGCTTCTGCCATGACTCAATAATTTCCTTAGACCGGCATCTGCATGATGTCTTGGTAGGCTTGAACCAGCTTGTTACGAACCTGGGTCAACGCCTGAAACGAGACACTGGCTTTCTGCGAAGAGATCATCACGTCCGTCAGATCGACGCCACTTTTGCCAATCTCGAAAGCACTGGCCAACTGACTCGATGCCTGCTGGGTATCGTTCACTTTATTGACGGCCTGACCGAGCATGTCGGAAAAACTGCTGGCGCCCACTTCCGGGACCGCGACCGACTTAGGCTGTGCCATGGCGTCCATTTGCATGGCCCGCATGTCCAGCATCAACCGATTAAATTCAATACCTTGGCTCATGGTCTACTCTCTCTGGCGGCCCGCATTTTTTTGACACTTACTCAGCGGGTACACAGGTATTAGCAACAAGGGTGCCAGCTCCGTGACCGTAAAAAACAAATGCATGTGGGAGCGGGCTTGCTCGCGAAGGCGGTGGTTCAGTCAATGCAACGGCGACTGGTAAATCGCTTTCGCGAGCAAGCCCGCTCCCACAAGGGATATTCGGTGCACATCACTCAACTGGCGAACAGGTAGGCCTCGACGTCCATGCCGGCGTCACGCATTTGCGCCAGCTTGTAGCGCAGGGTGCGCGGGCTGATCCCCAAGCGCTCGGCCGCTTCCTTGCGACGCCCGCGCTCGGCGCGCAGGGTGTCGATGATCATCTGGAATTCGCGACGACGCAGGTCGTCTCCCAAAGCACCGGCCGATTCGCCCTCCACTTCCGCCGGAGGGGCGAACGCCGGGACCGCTGACACGGCCGGCAATGGCGCGCAGGCCACCGGACCGCTCAGGCAAAAATCTTCCGGCTGGATCAGACCGCCCTGCTGCAGAATCAATGCCCGCTGAATCGCGTTATCCAGCTCCCGTACGTTGCCAGGCCAGGGGTAGGCGATCAGAAACGCCTGGGCCTCGGGGGACAGCCTGGCTGCCGCATGCTTCATTTTATTGACGTGTTTGGTCAGCAGACGCTCGGCCAGCGGCAGGATATCGGCGGTGCGCTCGCGCAACGGTCGCCAGGCCAGCGGAAATACTGACAGACGGTAGTAAAGGTCTTCGCGAAAACGCCCTGCCGCCACTTCGCCAGCCAGGTCGCGGTTGGTGGTCGCCACCACGCGGATATCCAGGCTGATAGGCTTGCGCGCACCCACCCGCTCCACTTCCCGCTCCTGCAACACGCGCAACAGCTTGGCTTGCAGGCCAAGGGGCATTTCGGAAATTTCATCGAGCAGAATGGTGCCACCGTCAGCCTGCTCGAACTTGCCGGCCTGGGCCGAGATGGCGCCAGTAAACGAGCCCTTCTCGTGACCGAACAGCGTCGCCTCCAACATATTGTCGGGAATCGCCGCACAGTTAATGGCAATGAACGGTTCGCTGGCACGCCGGGATTGCTGGTGAATGTAGCGCGCCAGCACCTCCTTGCCGGTGCCGGATTCGCCGGAAATCAAAACAGTGGAGTCGCTGCGAGCCACCCGCGCGGCCAACGCCAGCAACTGCGCACTGGCCGGTTCGATCGCGACCGGGCCTTCACCCTCGACGGCAGGGCTGCCCAAGGCATGGCGGGCCACCAGATCCAACAGCGCCTTGGGCTCGAACGGCTTGACCAGATAATCCGCAGCCCCCTGGCGCATGGCATCCACGGCACGCTCGACGGCACCGTGGGCAGTCATCAGCAGGACCGGCAATTGAGGTTGGCGGGCGCGCAACAAACCAAGCAGCTGGTGCCCATCCATGCCCGGCATGTTGACGTCACTGACCACCAGGCCGAAGGTCTCTTGAGCCACGGCCAGCAAAGCATCTTCCGCCGAACCGACGGCGGTGTAATCGTGCCCGGCCAGCACCAGGGTATCGGCCAGCGCCTCACGCAGGGCCCGGTCATCCTCAACCAGTAACACCTTGATCGCCATGACCTTCACTCCACTCCCGGCGTACTGGAAAACAATGGCAAAAGCACCAGTGCACAGGTGCCACGCCCCAGACGCGAGCGCAGTTGCAATTCTCCCTGATGGGCACGCGCCACTGCCTTGACTACGGTCAGGCCCAAGCCCGTGCCTGTGGTCTTGGTGGTAAAAAAGGGTTCGCCCAAACGCGCCAGCACCGCTGGCTCGATGCCGCTACCACTGTCACTGACACACAAGCGCAAGGTGTTGCCCCGTGTGAACAAGTGCACTTTGAGCCGGACGTCGCCGCCGCTGGCCTGGACCGCGTTTTCGATCAGGTTCAACACTGCGCCCACCAGGGTGTCGCGATTACACAACACCTCGCCAGCATGGCTGTCGCATTGCCAGCGAATTGGCAGGTCCTGCACGTGAGTCAATGCGGCGGCTTGCAAGGATTGCAGCAAGACCTTGGGGGTGACGCGATCGGTCAATGGCAACTCGCCACGAGCGAACACCAGCATGTCGCGCACCTGATGCTCCAGCTCGTGCAGCCGCTCTTTCAGGCGTCCGGCGAAGCGTTGCTGGGTTTCCACCGGCAGTTGCTGCTCGGTCAGATGACTGGCGTACAGCAAAGCGGCCGACAGCGGCGTACGAATCTGATGAGCCAGCGAGGCCACCATCCGCCCCAGGGAAGACAGGCGTTCGTGGCGGGCCAGTTGATCTTGCAGGTGACGGGTTTCAGTCAGGTCATTGAGCAGCACCAATTGCCCGGGCTCGGCGTCCAGCGAACGAGTGGAGATGGACAGGCGCCGACCGTCCTTGAGCGACACTTCATGGCCGTCGTCTTCACGCGGGGCGAAGCAGCGGGCGATGACGTGCCGCCACAACTCGCCCTCCAATGGCAGGCCAAGCAGCTCGCAGGCCGCCGGATTGGCTTCGCGCACGCGACCATGGGCATCGATGACGATAACGCCACCGGGCAACAGGTCGAGGAGATTTTGCAGCCGATTAGCCAGCCGTTCCTTTTCCGCCAGCTCCTGCATGCGCTGGGCACTGACCACTGCCAGCTCGCCCTTGAGCTCAGTGACGCGAGCTTCGAGGAGGCTGTAGGAATCGGTCAACCGGCTGGACATCTGGTCGAACAGCGAAAAGGCCTGCTCAAGTCCAACCCGGCTTGCCTGCTCGGCGGACGGCATGATCCCCGGCTCGGGGACAGGTGAGATCTGGGCGGCTTGGGTCATCGTGCTCTCTCGCTTGGCTGACCGTCAGTTAAACGGAACGTTGCGAGGGATGTAGCAATACCCGTGCCGAAAAAAAACCGCCTGAAAAATCAGGCGGTTGGAAAACAGGCGTCAATCATCCGCCTGTTCATCTCCTTCGCGACGGCTCATGCCGTACTTGCGCATCTTCTCCACCAGGGTGGTACGACGGATGCGCAGGCGTTCGGCGGCGCGGGCCACGATACCGTTGGCATCGTCCAGGGCCTGCTGGATAAGGCCTTGTTCCAGGCCTCCCAGATAATCCTTGAGGTCAAGGCCTTCTGGTGGCAGCAAGGCATTGGCGGTGAAGTCCGGCGTATGGCCGTTGATCGCCACGCGCTCTTCCAGATCGCTGCGCAGGCTATCGACCATTTGCTCGTCTTCATCGTCGACATAACGGAATTTCTTCGGCAACTCGACCACGCCGATCACACCGTAGGGATGCATGATCGCCATGCGCTCGACCAGATTGGCCAGCTCACGGACGTTACCCGGCCAACCGTGGCGGCACAGGGACATGATTGCCGCCGAGTTGAAACGGATCGAGCCGCGCTTCTCGTGCTCCATGCGCGAAATCAGTTCGTTCATCAGCAGCGGGATGTCTTCGACCCGCTCACGCAGCGGTGCCATTTCAATCGGGAAAACATTGAGGCGGTAATAGAGGTCTTCGCGGAAACTGCCCACCTCGATCATGCTCTCGAGGTTCTTGTGGGTCGCGGCGATGATTCGCACATCGACGCTCTGGGTCTTGTTGCTGCCCACGCGCTCGAAGGTGCGTTCCTGCAAGACTCGCAGCAACTTGACCTGCATCGGCAACGGCATATCACCGATTTCATCGAGAAACAGCGTGCCGCCGTTGGCCAGCTCGAACCGCCCGGCCCGGCTGGTGATGGCGCCGGTGAAGGCTCCCTTCTCGTGTCCGAACAGTTCGCTCTCGAGCAACTCGGCCGGGATCGCACCGCAGTTGACCGGCACGAACGGCGCTTCGCGACGCTTGGAATGGTAGTGCAGGTTACGCGCAACCACTTCCTTGCCGGTGCCCGACTCACCCAGGATCAACACGCTGGCGTCGGTATCGGCGACCTGCTGCATCATCTGGCGCACATGCTGGATCGCCCGACTGGTGCCAACAAGACTACGGAAAAGGTTGGGCTCGCGATGCCGGCCGCGCTCGCGCGCCTGGTCGTACATCTCGCGATAAACCTGGGCGCGGTGCAGCGAATCGAGCAACTTGCTGTAGCTGGGTGGCATTTCCAACGTGGAAAGCACCCGGCGGCGCTGGTCCTCAGGCAAGTCAACGGAAGAATTTTCGCCCATTAACAAAACCGGAAGGAACTCATCCCAGGTTGAGAGTGTCTTTAGCAAGCCCAAAAGCGTTGCGGGTGCATTTACGGTTCCGATCAGAACGCAAATGACTTCACGACTGGACGACAAAGAGCCGACGGCCTGCTGCCAGTCATGGCTTCCGCAGGGTAAATTTTCTTCACCAAGAAAATTTAGGATCACCGCCAAATCGCGGCGGCGGACGCTATCGTCATCGATCAGGAGAATTTTGGTTTCACGCCACATGCAATAGCAACTTCCCTAGTCAACTCAATGCCCGGAATTTGGGGGCAAGCTAGACGCTTGCAGACTTGTCATGCCTGTAGACGCCTGAAATCTGTAAACAGCCACTAGTTAAGTCAAAAAACCGTGCACAGTCAAATTTATGGCGCACTTTGTTCGGATTAACTGAGCGTTAACCGAACAGATGGTAAACCTTTGCCGCGTTCTGCGCTTGATGGATCTGCGACATCTCGTCGACAATCGCCTGACGCTCGCCAGTGGCCGCCTCCAGCAGCTGCCGATAGACCCCCAGCAACTCCTCAAGATTGCTCCGCAACGCCGCCTCGTCTACCTCAGGCTCGCTCAGAACGTCTTCCATGCAGGAACGGCAAGCCAGGTCCAATTGACCGATTGCCTCCCAGTTGCGCTCGGCCAGGGCACCGACCAGGGCATCACGGGTTTGTTCGATTCGCTGCAAGACAAGACTCATGAGCGTGCTCCTTAGAATTGCGGACCCGGTACGGCGATGGCATCCCAACCTTCCTTGACCGTGCTCAGCAGATCGGCGACTTCGTCGAGGATCTTCGGATCAGTCTTGGCGTTGGCTTCGGCCAGGCGCTTCATCATGTAGGTATAGAGGCTATCCAGCTCGGTGACCGACTCGGCCTGGTTTTCCAGGTCCAGGCCTTCACGCAAACCGCCAATGATGCCGATGGCCTTACTGATCAGTACGCCTTTATTGGCGATATCCTTGCGCTCCATCGCACCCTTGGCCTGGGCAATGCGGTCCAGCCCGCCCTCCATCAGCATCTGCACCAGACGATGGGGACTTGCTTCGGAGGTTTGCGCCTGGGCGCCAATCTTCTGGTATTGGCGAAGGGCTAACATCGGATTCATGTTCTACCTCATCAAAAAAACTTCGGTTCGTATAAACAGCGTATCGACGCCGCGTCAAAAAACTTTAGATCGAAAAAGCCGAAAGCCCGGAGCGTCCTGAGACGCTACCGGGCTTTTGTGTATCGGCCAGAATCAGCTGTTTTTCTGCTGTGCCGTCATGGCTTCGAACATCGAGGTGATGTTACTGGCAGTGGCTTTCAGCCTGCCCACCAGGGTGTCCATGTCGTTGTACTTTTTGGTCAGCACCGCGGTGAGGGTCTCGATTCGGCGATCAAGGGCCAACTGATCTTCGCTCAGTTTCGCCTTGAGAATTTCCAGGTTCTTGGATCGAGCCGTCAGGATGTTATCCACGGTCTTCCCGTTGGAGTCCTTCTTACTGGTCTCCGTGTAGGGATTGAGTGCATTCTGCATGCGCTCGATCAGGCCATTCTCCCCAGTGAACAGGGTCTGGATTTCCCCACCCAACTGCTTTTCGTTCACAGCGGTTGCAAACTTTGTACTGTCAAAATCCAGGGCACCAGTCGTCTGATTGGTGGTAATACCCAGCTGCGACAACACGGTCAGCTTATCGCCAGCACCGGTTTCGGACAAAGGCGCGCGAATGGCCGCCAAAAGCGAACGAGGCAATGAGTCGCCGGTCAATGCTGCCGGAACCGAGTTACCTTCGGCATCTGTCGATGGCTTGGTCAGGGAAGTCACGGCCTTCGCGATCGCGTTATAAGCATCGACAAATTTCTGGATCGAAGCTTTCAGACCGTCGGTATTGGCAGCAACGGTGACGGTCGTCGGGCCGGTATCGGCAACGACTAACGTCATACTCAAGCCTGAGACCACGTTATCCAACTTGTTGGTCGGACTGGTCATCGCCAGGCCGTCGACGCTGAACTCGGCATCCTGTGCGAACACCAGAGAACCTGAAGAAGTCGCGGTGGGGGGGGTAGCCATCGCTACAGAGCCGTCAGCCGCAAGACTGGCAACACCGCTGAGGGAAATATCGTTACCCGCACCAGTTTTAGTCGAGCCCACCACAAGACGTGAACCAAAACTGTCGGTCACGATGTTGGCGGTCAGACCGCTGGAGGAGTATTTGCTGTTGATAGCGTCCCGAACCGATTGCAGCGTCGAATCAGCAGGGATATCAAGGGTGTAATCCGTACCGCCCTGACTGATGGTCAGCGTACCGGTCTCCACCGCACTGGAAGCGCCACCGGCGAAAGCAGCCGTGGCAACTTTTGAGGAGGTTGCCAGCTGAGTGACGTTGACCGAGTAGATACCACTTACCGCCGAATTCCCGGCTGTCACCGTCAGCGCACTGGTATTGGCCGAAGTAGCGGAAACACCGGTGAATTGAGGCGTGGTGGTGCTGCCCAGGCTTTCAAGCGCGGACTGGAAGGTAGCCAACAGTGACTTCAGGGTGCCGATCCCCGAAATATTGGCCGTATTGGTCTTGGTGGCACGGTCAATCTGACCTTGCTTGGCTGCTTTGTCAGAATCCACCAATGCCTTGACGATAGCACCGGTATCAAGGCCAGAGCCTAAACCCAAGCCAGGTAGAATTGGACTTGCCATGTGGGACTCCCTTCAGTGTGCCGCCGGTCTTTTGACCTTTAAAACGTCAAAAGAACCAAACAACAAAATTCGTGCCAGCTATCAGGCTTGTGCGCTGAACAACAGGCTGCTTGCATCATTCAAACTGTTCGCCAGTTTGAGCACTTCTTCGTTAGGGATCTGGCGAATCACTTCACCGGAACCACTGGCAATCACTTTGACGACCACTTTGCCTGAAGGCTCATCGATTGAGAACTCCAGGTTGCGCTTGACCGACTGAACAAAGGTTTCGATCTCCTGAACCGCTCTCTTCAGCTTTTCCTGCTCGGCCTCAGCGTCTTTTGGCTCATCCTTGACCGGTACCACGGTGGCAGCATCGGCTCGAGGCTTCTCCACTGGCTTGTCGGCAAATGTCGTCGCCGGCTTCGCAGCTGGATAAGACAAGTTCAGCTTCACGCTCATATCCATGTCCATCACCTCTTGAACGGAAAAAGCGAGAGAGTACGCAAGCGCACTCCCCCGCTAAAACTCATCCGACTATTACTGAAGCAGCTTCAGTACAGCGGATGGCAGTTGGTTGGCCTGGGCCAGAACCGAAGTGGAAGCCTGTTGCAGAGTCTGCTGCTTGGTCAGCTGGGCAGTTTCAGCAGCGAAGTCGGTGTCTTGTACACGACCCAGTGCAGCGGCGGCGTTTTCGTTGACGTTCTGCAGGTTGGAGATGGTGCTGGTCAGACGGTTTTGTGCAGCACCGAGGTCAGCACGGCTGGAGTTGATGGTTGCCAGAGCAGCGTCGATTGCATCGATTGCAGCAGCGGTGCTGGCTTCCGCCGTGGCGCTGTCGTTACCGGTAATGGCGATGGCAGCAGAGTCAACGCTCAAGGTTGCAGCGTCGAAGCCGCTATCCAGGGTCAGAGTGATCTGGTTGGTAGCACCAGTGTTGGAGCCGACCTGGAAAGTCATGGTGCCAGCGGAACCGTCGATCAGGTTCTTGCCGTTCAGGTTGGTCGACTCGGCGATACGGGTCAGTTCGTCCGACATCTGAGCAAATTCTTTGTTCAGAGCGTCACGGTCAGCAGTACCGTTGGAGTCGTTTCGAGCCTGGACAGCCAGTTCACGCATACGCTGCAGGATGTTGGTGGATTCCTGCAGAGCGCCTTCAGCGGTCTGAGCGATGGAGATACCGTCGTTGGCGTTTTTGATCGCAACAGTCTGACCGCGGATTTGCGAAGTCATACGGGTAGCGATCTGCAGGCCGGCGGCGTCATCTTTGGCGCTGTTGATTTTCAGGCCGGAAGACAGACGGGTCATCGAAGTGGAGAGAGCATCGGAAGCCCGGTTCAGGTTCTTCTGAACGTTCAACGATGTGACGTTGGTGTTTACTGTTAAAGCCATGACGAATTCCTCGTTGGTTGGGTACTGCGGCTTCCGGCCCTGGCAACCGCCGGGTGTGGCCTAGAGAACCTTCGTAATAGTTATCGTCGTAATCGGAACTTGCTTTAGCTGTTTTTTCAAATAATTTGCCATCAGGGTGCCACCCCTCGTAAATCAAGGACTTGGCAGCGCTCAGAAGGTAAAAAAATGACGTCAGGGAAATGCCGGAGCCGCCATTCGTCCAGGCAGCGGCCCGGGCGGAGGGGAAAAAGACTTAAACCGCCTGACCAGCGGTCAATAGCTCAACCAACTCGAACTCCAGATAATCCGCCAGCGAAAGCCAGTTCTGAGCCTGCTGATTGTTGAACATCAAGCCAAGCAAACCGCCCCACGCTGACTGGACATCGCCAGGCATAAGCGCGACAAAAGGCTGGGCCGCCTCGACCACTGCAACCATCGCCAGTCCCGCCTCGACATCGCGGCCAAGACGAAACAGCCGAGCACACCCGCGCGCGTCTTCGATGACCACCTCAAGGCCGCTCATCGCACAAACTCCGGATGAAAAGCAGTGCCCACGATCATCGCTCCGTCTCGACTGCTGTTATAGAAGCGCACCTGAGGGTGCCCGGCGACAAATCGCTCCAGCTCACACAAATAGCTACGGAAGTTGAGCTGAGTCTTGACCCGCTGGCCATGGCCATCAAGCACCCAGTGCCTGGATGCGTCCAACTGTGGCCCCAGGTCGCCGTCGCCCCAACCCGCATGGGTCTTGTCATGGGGAAAAGCGAAATCGGCTCCGAACAAAGTGACCTGCTCTGCGCCCATCCTGACGGCCAGGTCCACGGCCGGATGAATCACGCTGCCACCTACGTACAACTCGCCCCGAGGCAGTTGCTGGCGCATTTGATGATAGACAGGGCTGGCGGAATAACCGGCATAACGGCGGCCCTGCCAGGCTTCAATCACCGATGGGTCCGCCATTGGCAGGTAAACCAGTGCAATGGCACCGGTGTCTTCGGGCGGAAGGTGGCGCGCCGAAATGCGTTGATCAATGCTGACCACGATATCCGGTCGGATGCCCTGGATGATCAAGGGCCGATAGGCCGTATCGACACAGATCAATAGCGGCCGCTCGGCTTGGCTATTCAAGCCGCGCAACCGCTCGAAGTGCTGTTCGAGACTTGGCCCGGTGGCGATGACAAAAACTTCGCGTCCATTGAGGGTGCCAAACAGCTCGGCGACATCGCGATCCCTTTGCACGAGACCGAAGGTGGATTGCAGACGCTCGATGATCTCCGGAGCCCGTGGGTCGAATTCCCGGTTGTTGAAGGCCAGATGCGTTTCACTGATCAGCCGGTCGCGTATCTTCGCGTTGAAATCGTCGGCCAGCACCAGTTCGGCGGGCAGGGCGAAAAACGGCAACTGGAGTTCCGCCAGATCGCCGGCGTAAAGCATTTCGACACGCGGGTCAGCAAGCCATGACGACTGGTCCAGCAACTGCAACACAAGGGCGAACACTGAGCCATTGAGGATATGCACGTACAGATGTTCAACCTCTGCCTGCTCCAGCAGCCGGTTTTGCAGATCCCCCAGCCCGGTGCCATAGACATGCACCGCAGTGGCGTCTGGCGGCAGGCTGCCGGCTTGCAGGTCGGCTTCGGCGAGACGGTCATGCCGGCTGGTCAGCTGGATGCCGTTGATGCTAAGGGTCGAACCCAGGCCCTCCACCAGATCGGCCTGCAACTCACCGGCATTCTCCAGCAGCAGCCGCTGGGCCACGGCCGGCCAACGTTGCTCGATCACCTGGAAATTGCGCTCAAAGAACTCGCTCATGGCGTCTCGCTTTTCCATCAGGCAAAAAATAGCGTTCAAGGTTACACCTTGGACGCTATTTTTTGTGCTCGGGCTTTAACGGCTCAAGGACGATAAATGATCGCCGAGCCCCAGGACAGGCCCACGCCAAAACCACTTAACGCCACGCGTTTCCAGTCGGAATCGAGCACGTGCTTTTCCAGCAGCAATGGAATGCTCGACGACACGGTGTTCCCGGTCTCGACCATATCCTTGATGAACTTCTCCGGCTCGCCTTCGAAACGCCGCGCCACCGCATCGACAATCGCCGCACTGCCCTGGTGAATGCAGAACGCATCGATGTCGCTGGCTTGCAGATCGGAATCGGCGAGCAACTCATGCAAATGAGCCGGAACCTTGATCAAGGCGAAATTGAACACTTGGCGACCGTTCATGAAGAACACCCCGTCGCTGACCTTCAGGTGCGGCGCACCGGAACCGTCGGTGCCGAACTTGGCCTTGCCCAGGTGCCACGGTGCATCCTCGCCCATCCAGGTAGCGGTGGCGGCGTCTCCAAACAACATCGTGGTGTTGCGATCTTCCGGATCAACGATTTTCGAATACGGGTCCGCCGTTATCAGCAGGCCATTCTTCAGGCCGGCGGCTTCCATGAAGCCCTTGATGGCGTAGATGCCATAGACATAACCCGAGCAGCCCAGGGAGATATCAAACGCTGCGACAGTGGTCGGCAAACCCAGCTTGTCCTGAACGATGGCCGCCGTGTGAGGCAAGCCTTCTTCGTCGCCGTTCTGGGTAACGACGATCAGTACATCGACAGATTCACGTTTCAGGCCGGGATTGTTGGCAAACAGCGCATTGGCCGCTTCTACACACAGGTCCGAGGTTTCCTGCCCGTCATCCTTGCGCGGCAAGAAGGCGGAACCGATCTTGCCCAGGATGAACTCTTCATCCTTGTCGAACTTCGCACCTTGTGCGTAATTATCCACGCCGGCTACAGGAACGTAGCTCGCAATGCCTTTTATGCCAATCATTACGGCTTCCCAATTAAAAACAGCCCAATACCACCGCTCGCAAGGATTCGAGGGGCGCCGACAAACGGGAAGTGTAAAGGGCTATCACTGGGCCTGATAAGGGCCAGGCGCCATCTTCCCGGTCAATACAATACAGTGAAGATGCGCGTTATGACTCACAGGTCACGCGATTTTACTGATTAGCTCGATCACAAAGCTATTCAACCAGTGCCCAACCCAGGGGAGTACCCCGCGCGATCGCCTGGCGCGCGTGCCGGCCCATCACGGCGTCCGCATGCTTGGGAGCCAGTCCCAGACCCGGGCGGATGGCCCGCAGGTTCTGCGGTGTAAACGCATCACCAGGGTTCATGTCTTGCGTCACGTACAGCGAACGACGATAGACCAGCGACTTGCGCTCAGCCTCCGTCACGCCATAGTGCACCTGCCCAAGCGCCTGCCAGGCGCGCTCGGTTTCGATCACCAGCGCCGCCAGTTCCGCCGGTTCCAGCGAGAAACTGGCGTCCACTCCGCCGGCGGCGCGGTCAAGAGTGAAATGTTTTTCCACCACGGTGGCGCCCAACGCCACGGCGGCGACAGACACCCCGACGCCCATGGAATGGTCCGACAAGCCCACCTCACAGCCGAACAATTCTCGCAAATGAGCAATGGTGCGCACGTTGCTGTTGGCCGGCGTGGCCGGATAGGTGCTGGTGCATTTGAGCAGCACCAGATCCTTGCAGCCGGCTTGGCGGGCGGCACGCACGGTTTCGTCGAGTTCTGCGATGCTGGCCATGCCGGTGGAAATGATCAACGGCTTGCCGGTGGCGGCGACCCGACGGATCAGCGGCAGGTCCGTGTTTTCGAAACTGGCGATCTTGTAGGCCGGCACCTCCAGACTCTCGAGGAAATCCACGGCTGTCTCGTCAAACGGCGTCGAGAACGCCAGCATGCCCAGCGCCTTGGCCCGGGCGAAAATCGGCGCATGCCATTCCCACGGTGTATGAGCCTTTTCGTACAAGTCATAAAGCGAGGTCCCGGCCCACAAGCTGTTGGGGTCCTTGATGAAGAACTCACCTTCGCTCAAATCCAGCGTCATGGTATCGGCGGTGTAGGTTTGAAGCTTCAAGGCGTGGGCACCGGCCCGGGCGGCGGCCTCGACGATCTGCAACGCCACGTCCAAGGACTGGTTATGGTTGCCGCTCATCTCGGCAATGATGAACGGTGGCACCTGCGACCCGATGCTGCGGTGGCCGATCTTGAAACTACTCATGGGGGTGATCCTTCAATACACGCGTAAACACGCAGGTACTTTGAATAAAACCGGCCTGCCGAAACAGGTTCAGGGATGCTTGATTACCGGGCAGTATTTGCGCGGTGAGAGTCCGCAGTTGAGGCCAATGGGCGCTGGCAAAGGCTTCGCCATGGGCCAGCAGCGCCCTGCCCCACCCCAGCCCCAGGCGACTTTCGAACAGATAAATCGACACCAGCGCCTCGGTGCCTTGCAAGTCATAACGTAACGCGCCCACGGGCCCGTCCGTGGTTTCACCGATCAGCAACAGGCGCTGTGCGTTCACCAAGCTTGCTTGCAGCCATTGGCAATGGCCGTCCCAGTCAATGATCGACGTATCCAGCGATACGCGGCGCACGGCCTCGGCGTTACGTCCGTCAAAAAGCAGCCGGGCGTCGGCTTGCGTGGCCGGGCGAATCCGCAGCAAAGCACCGGCCAGCGTCGCTGCGACCCTTTTTGCGCCCAAGCCATCGACCAATTGCCGTGAGCGCTGGGCCAAACTACAGCGCATGCCGTGATTGTCCGCAACGAACCCGATGGCTTGGCGCAACTGCTCGATGCTGACCGTCTCCCGAGGTCCGAGATAAACGTGTGCGCCGAACGTCGCCATAACCTCGCCATTGGCCTGCTGATTGTTCGACACCGCAATGCAAATCGTAGGCAGGCCCATCGCGGCGCGTTCCCAACTGGTACCTCCACCGGCGCCGACGAACAGGTCCGCCTCGAACATGAGCTGATGAAAGTTGCGCACGAAACTGTGCAACCGCCAGCGCGGCCGAGTCGCCACTATCGCCTGCATCTGAGCCCAGGCCGGGTTGTCGGCACCGGCGACAAAATCGACGTCAAGATCATCAAAATCCGCCAGCGCTTGCATGGCGTGATGGGTTTGCATCGCGGCATCAAACCCGCCGAAGTTAACCAGTACCCGTCTGACCTTGGGTTTTGGCTCAATCGCCCGACCACAAAACTCATCACGCAACAACGCGTACCGCGGCCCGAGCAGCGTCTGGCAGTGCTCGGGTAATAGCCCTGCGTACGCGGCCCGGGTGCCGGACAGGTTCTGATTGAGCAGTAGATCGACGCTATAGGCACGTGTTGCCAGGTCGTCCAGGGCCATGATCCGGGGCGCAAAGCGCCGTGCGGCGGTTTGCCAATGATGGTCCAGGCCATAATGGTCGACGATGATCCAGTCGAAACGCTGCTGAGCGCGCAAGGCCTGTTCCAACGCAGTGATATCCGCCTGCCAGGGCAGCAACGACTCGATCGCCTGCAGCGGGTCCTCGCCGGGATAAAGATCCGGCAAGGCAAATGTTTCGAAGCCCTCGGTTTCTAGTGCCTGTAATCGATGCCCTGACAGCGAGCGACAGGCAAACGCGACGTGCGCTCCCTGCCCACGCAACACGCGAGCCAGCGTCAGACAGCGAGCAATGTGCCCGCTGCCAATGGTTGGCGAGGCGTCCGCGCGAATCAGCACCCTCATTGCAGTTCCCCGCCTGCTTTCAAGGCGGCGTAGAGGTATTCGGCCCGCTTCCAGTCTTCAGGGGTATCGATGTCCTGCACCAGATGGCGGGGCAGAATCACCGGCAGGCTGTTGGGGGAAAACAGCACGTCCCCCCGCAACCAGGCCTCCCGACGCCCCCAATAAAACTGGCCGGCATCCTGGAAAGCTTCCGGCAGGTCCTGAGAGCGAGTGTCGCGAAACTGCGGATAAAGCGGGGTCAGCGCGCCCTGCTCATCCAGGGTCAAGGCCCGTTGGACGGGAAAACCAAAACCGGTCACTGAAAACGCGAACGACTTGTCAGGGTGCTCGCGCAACAACTCAAATCCCTCACACAGGAACCGCGCCTGCAACAGCGGCGCAGTGGCATAAATACAACAGGCGAAATCGAACGACCGCTCGCGCAACTCGCCCACCGCATGGGCAATCACCGCTGCCGTTCCGGTGAAATCATCAGCCAGCGCGGCCGGACGCATGAACGGTACCCGCGCGCCATGAACCTGCGCCAGCTCGGCGATTTCTTCGTCATCGGTGCTGACAATCACCTCAGCGAACAGCCCCGAGGCCAGAGCCGTGCGAATCGAGTGGACAATGATGGGTACGCCAGCGAACAGCTTCAGGTTTTTGCGTGCAATCCGCTTGCTGCCGCCCCGGGCGGGAATGATCGCGATGGCGTTCACCTCGTTACTCCTCAAGCAATCGGCGCAGCTGCTCGACCACATAGTCCTGCTGTTCATCACTGAGGGAAGGAAACATGGGCAAGCTGATGGCTTCGCTGTAATAACGTTCGGCCTGGGGAAAATCACCTGTGGCGAATCCCAGGTCACGGTAATACGGTTGCAAATGAACTGGAATGTAATGCAGGTTTACGCCAATCCCGGCCGCACGCAAGCCCTCGAATACCTGAAGGTGGCTCAGGGTGATGCCATCGAGTTGCAGGCGCACCACATACAAATGCCAGGCCGACTCCGCCTCGGGCTGTAAGCCGGGCAAGGTCAATGGCAAACCGCCCAGCAAACGATGGTATCGCGCTGCCAGCTCACGGCGCCGTGCGATGAACCCGTCCAGCTTGTTCAACTGCGAGAGTCCCAGCGCGGCCTGCAGATCTGTCATGCGGTAATTGAAACCCAACTCGACTTGCTGGTAATACCACGGTCCATGGCTGGGCTCGGTCATTTGGCCGACCTCGCGGGTCATTCCATGGCTGCGCAGGCGTTGCAGGCGCTGTGCCAGGTCCGGGCGATTGGTCAGGACCATGCCGCCTTCGGCGCTGGTGATGATTTTCACCGGGTGGAAACTGAACACCGTCATGTCCGCGAATTCACCACAGCCCACCGGCCGGCCCGCATAAGACGCCCCCACTGCATGGGAAGCATCCTCGATCACTGTGAAGCCGTATCGCTCCGATAGCTGGCCGATTCTACGCATGTCACAGCTTTGCCCCGAGAACGCCACCGCCACCAACACCTTGGGCAGCGTTCCATCGCGCTCGGCCTCTTCAAGCTTTGTGGTAAGGGCATCGGCATCGAGATTCCAGGTCAGCAGATCGATATCGACAAAATCGACCTGCGCACCGCAATAACGCCCGCAGTTGGCCGAGGCCAAGAACGTATTGGGGGTGGTCCATAAACAATCACCTGGCCCCAGCCCCGCCGCCACGCAGGCAATGTGCAGCGCGGCGGTCGCATTGCACACCGCCACGGCGTGATCGGCCTGGCAACGAAGGGCCATGGCCTGTTCGAAACGCTCAAGCGCCGGCCCCTGGGTCAGCCAATCGGAGCGCAATACCGCGACCACCGCATCGATGTCAGCTTGATCGAGGCTTTGCCGCCCGTAGGGAATCATGTCGGCAACCGGGCATGAAGGTCGGCAATCTGATCAACCGACAAAAAGTGCGGATTGGTGTCGGAGCGATATTCAAAGTCCTCCGCCACCGGCTTGCCGCACTCCCCCAGATTGTCCAGCGCGAAATCCACATCCACGCTGGTGAAGCGAATCGACGGCTGGATGGTGTAGTGATCGGCAAACTCGATGGTCATGCGCGCGTCATCGAGCGGCACCATTAGCTCATGGAGTTTTTCGCCAGGACGAATTCCAACGTTCTTGTGAGGCAAATGCCCAGCCATGCCCAACGCCAGATCGACGATACGAATCGACGGAATCTTTGGCACGAATACTTCACCGCCGTGCATGCGGGCAAAGCTGTCGAGCACAAACTGCACGCCGTGGTCGAGGGTGATCCAGAAGCGGGTCATGCGTTCATCGGTGATCGGCAGCTGCGTCGCACCCTCTGCGATCAACTTGCTGAAGAACGGCACCACCGAGCCTCGCGAACCGGCGACATTGCCATAGCGCACCACGGCAAACCGGGTCTGCTGCTCACCCGCGATATTGTTGGCCGCCACGAACAGTTTGTCCGACAGCAACTTGGTCGCGCCATACAGGTTGATTGGACTGGCCGCTTTGTCGGTGGACAGCGCAACGACTTTTTTCACACCGTTATCAATGGCCGCCGCAATGATGTTCTCGGCGCCATTGACGTTGGTGCGAATGCATTCGGTGGGATTGTATTCCGCCGCCGGCACCTGTTTGAGGGCGGCCGCGTGCACCACGTAGTCAATCCCGCGCATAGCCTGGCGCAAACGGTCGGCGTCACGCACGTCCCCCAGGAAATAACGCATGCACGGGGCATTGAAGGTTTGTTGCATCTCGTACTGCTTGAGTTCGTCGCGAGAAAACACCACCACACGCTTGGGCTGGTACTGCTCCAGCAACCGGCGGATGAAATTGCGCCCGAACGAACCGGTGCCGCCTGAGATGAAAATCGATTTGCCGTTGAACATACCTGATTCCTTTTGCCTGGCAGGCTTATGCGAGCAACCGCGACCAATCGACAGCCGTAGCAGTGCCCAGCGCAAAGCCGGTGCCGGTCAAGGCCAAATTGGGGTTACGGGCCGGATCGTGTTCAAAGCGCGCCTGCCATTTGTCCTGCAGAGCGCCGGCAGCCTGTGGCGCTTGGGCGAATGTGCCGGGGTGCAGCATCTGGGCCTGAGGGGTCCAGACGGTGAGATAACCCGCATCGGCCGCTTTCAGGCACAGATCGACATCGGCTAACGCGTCAGCGAAGTGCTCCTCGTCCAGGCCGTCCACGGCTTCGAACAGCTCCTTGCGGATCATCAGGCAAGCGCCCGACACCGCCGAGTAGCTCTGCTCCACCTGATGACCGTTGAGGTAGCCCTTGGCGTCCTTGCGTTCGCCAACAAACACCGAGCCCACCTGGCCGTCGGGTTTAAGCACCAGACCGGCCTGGGTGGTGACACCGCGGATGTCCATCTGTTTGCTGCCGACGATCCCCACTTCAGGCCGCTGGGCCTGGTTGAGCAGACTGTCGAGCCAGTTGGCATTGATCACTTGCACCTGGGCCGACAGCAGCACCAGATAGTCACCTTTGGCCTGGCCGCTGGCCCAGTTGTACAACGCCGAAGTACTCAAGCGCCGGTCGCTGCGCAGGATGCTAATCCGGTCGCCCTTGCCTTCCAGGCTATCCAGCCACTGGATCAGGTCTTCGGATTGGCTGTGATTGTCGGCAATCACGATTTCATGACGATGGTAGCGGGTACGCTGCAGCACGCTGACCAACGCCTGTTGGATGTGTTCGAAGTTGTCGCGGCTCTCAAGGATGATCGACACCAGCGGCCGTTCGGCGTGCTGGTAATCGATCTGGTAGGTCAGCGGCTGGGCCGTAGTGACCTGGGCGCGATAACCCCGGGCAGTCAAGTGACGGGTCAACACCTGACGCTCTTGAGGGTTTTCTTCCTGCGTCGGGGCGTTGCAGATCAACAACGGCTCGGCCAGATGCGCCAGGCCACTGAGCCCTTCGTCCTCGATCAGACGCAACAGCAGGTCCAGTTCCAGGGCCTGGGTGTATTGCGCGGTAAAACCACCGACTTGGGTCAGCACTTCACGGCGAATCAGCCAGTGCCGCGCCATCAACGAAGGCACCGATTGCAACAGATCAAGGTTGACCCCCGGACGGAATACGTCGGTGAGGCCGCCATCGGCCTTGCGCTGGATTTCATCCATGGCCACCGCGCGCACGCCCTCGGCACCGATCAGTTCGAGGCTGGCGCGCAGCAGGCCGCTTTGGGTGAACTGGTCACCGGCTTCGGCCAGCAACAGCCAGTCGGCGGTGGATTGCCCGACGATCTGATTGATGCGCTCGACGTAATTGGTGGTGCTGACTTTGACGAAGTGCACGGTGTCACGCGCGGTGGTGGTCGCCGGCAAGTCACCCGTGGTGAACACCACGACGTTGAATGCTTTGCAATGGCCATTGACCAGGCTGTCGAAGGTAGCCTGCAACTTGAACATGTCAGCGTCCAGATCCAGCAACAGGATGCCAAACCGCGGCCCGCCCTGATGTTCGGCCAGGTGGGCGGCGATGGACTTGAGTTGCTGTTCATCAGGGTTACGTGCTTCAAGCCAGCTCAACAAGCGGCCGGAGTGCATGTTCTCCAGTAACCGGCGATCCTGCTGCCCCGGCACCGAGTCCAGACGCTCGAGCCAGGCCTGCAATTTCACCGCCTCTTCAGGCTCGTCGCTGTTCTTCAACGACTCGGCCAGGCGCTTGACCACGGTACGGTTGAACGCATAAAGACCTTGGGCTTCCCACAAGCGGCTGCGTATCGTGCGTTCGTTGTCGTTGGGTTGCACCTGCATCAATTCGTACTGGCGCAGCAGGATGCCTTCCAGTTGCTGAAGCTGAAGGCGACCGGCCGGCATTGCATGCAGCAGGAATTCAAACTGGGTCAGCAGATCGAAAACCCTCTGATTATAAAATGGCATTTCGACAAACTGCTGTGGGCCAAACGAACGTATCGGCTCGCCCCCTGCTTCCAGCCAGGCCGAACGAATGATCTGTGTACCTTTGAGTGAGCGCCCCTGCTGCAAGCAGTCAGCCATGGCCGCAAAACTGTCCAAAGCAATCTGTTTGATACGCTCCGGAGCCTGCTCGGTAAGCTGGGTAGGCACGGATGCCAGGAACTCGGCGAACTGTTCACGCTCGGCAACGCTTTTGGCATCCTTGAAGGTGAGCACGGTCAACACATTGGTGTTGTGTTCGGAACCGCCGTAGTTGAGTTCGCGCACGGCGAACGGAATCGGCAAGATCCGCGCCTTGGCGCACGCCAACAAGTAAAAGGTATGACCGATTTCCTGCCATTCGAAACTGGTGCCTGGCGGCAGCATGCCGTACCACTGCTGCAGCAGGTCGGTGCGGGTCACGGCGTAGAACGGCGGAAGGAACTGATCCATGAAACGGATCACACGGTCCTCGGCCAGTTCGCTGTTGTAGTCCTCATGCACCTTGCGATCACGACGGAAGTAGCAGACTTCTGTGGCGCAGGACAAATACATGATCCCGTAGCCATGGCACAGGCCATAGTCAGGATTGGCTTCGAGGAACTCCACCGATTCGGTCAAGGCATCGTGCAGCAGGAAATCGTCATCGGCGGCGAACACCATGTAGGGCGTCGTGACCTGATTGACGCCGTACACCAGCTTGTCTTGCAGCCCCTTGTAAGTGAACTGAGGCAAGTGCCGGTAATCGACCGAGGGAAAGTCCCGGGCAATTTGCTCATCGCGCTCGACCGATGAATCGAGCACCAGCACCGAACACGGATAGCCGCTGTAGTAATGCAATGTCCGGCGCAGGAAAGCACTGCGGTTGTGGGAGATCACCACCACTGTGAACCGCTCGTTCAGCGGTGCCACGTTGCTTTGAGCATTGTTTCGAACCTGCATATTTCCTGTCCCCACAACCTGCCAGACGCCAATGATTTGATACGGATGAATTAACGAACCCGGCGCAGATAGCCATCCGGTGCAACGGTGATCAGCAGCTTGTTCTGCAACTGCCGGTCAATTTCGAAATCGCCATTTTCCTCGAGGTATTTCCACACCGCGGTTTTCGGGTTGTCGCCCGGGCCCCATGGACGATCCGGGAAAAAGTCCGCCGGCATGTCCTCGACCACCGTGTCCATCACCACGCAATAGCTGCCTACCGAAACCAGCGGCGCGTACAGACGCAGTTCTTCGAGCACATGGTCGTGGGTGTGGTTGGAATCGAGCACCAGGATGACTTTCTTGCCTTTGGCCGCTGCATGGACCTGCTCGGCGATAGCCGCATCGATGCTCGAACCCTCGATCATCGAGATGCGTTTGCTCATCGGGTGGTTTTCGATGGCTTCACGGTTATGCGGGCGGATATCCAGGTCGATGCCCAGCACTTCACCGTGGCCTTGCAGTTCCAGCAACGAGGCGTAGTAGATGATCGAACCGCCGTGGGCGATGCCGCACTCGATGATCAGGTCAGGCTTGATCTGCCAGATCAGTTCCTGCATGGCCATCATGTCCTGCGGCAACTGGATGATCGGCCGGCCCATCCAGGAAAAATGGTAGCTGTACTTGTGGCGGGCCGATTCGTTGAAGAACTCCTTGGCCAGCGCAACGACTTTCTCGTCTTGGCCTTGAGCTGAGATTTCAGCCTGGCATTGGGCTTCGAAAGTTTTATGAAGAGTATTGTCGGTCATGTTCGAATCTCGCGGTTATTGGAACGAAGCGCTGTCAACGGCGTGATAGACGTATCGCCCACCGGTCATCCGCTTGATCTCTTCGAAGTAATTGGAATTCATCACAAACAGATTGGCGCCTTCAGGCAAGGTGTCCATCGCCTCCTGGGGGGAGGACACTCGCACACCACTCAGAGGCAAGTAGCGCCCCTGCTTGGTTGGATTGATATCCACCACGCGATCCACTGCCACACCTGCACGTTGCAGCGCTAATGAATAGATCACGCCTTTGGAGGACGCGCCCCAGATCGCCGAACCTTGCTCAGGCGCGCCCCGGATGATCTGCACGGCACGGTCGAGGCTGGCGGTGAAGTTTTCAGGCAGCATCAGCGGCTGTGGTGCCTCGGCGGGTGTGCTGCGCAAAGTGGAAAGATCCGCAACGATGTAAAGGTATTGGCCGCCGAATAAATGACCCGCCTCGTGCACCGTCCCGAACATTGCGCGCAAATCGGCGAGGCGAAAGTAATTCACGTGTTCGTAGAACACATCGAACCAGGCGCTGTGCTCGACAATCCAGTCGAAACACGGAACTTCGATATAAATCTGTCCGCCCTGGTTGGCAGCGGCGATTTCAGCCAGAAAACCGACCGGATTGCTGATGTGCTCCAGCACATGGCGCAACACAATGGCATCAGCCGCCATCCCCAACTCCCGACTGAAGGGAGCCTTGATCACATCAGGGTTGTCACCTTCATAGGAAGGATCGATCCCGGTGATGGCGTAGCCCATGCCTCGCAGCATCTCGAGGAAATAACCTTTGCCGCAGCCAACTTCAATCAGGCTTTTGTCTTTGAAATGTCGCGCCAGGATCGCTTCGACGTCATTCAGGTGCTGTTGAAACTGCACTGAGTGGGCCTGCTCGTTTTGATAGTCGACGTCATAACTGAGTTTGCTCGCGTCGAATGCCTGATTGAAGATCAGACCGCTCTGGCTGTCCTGCACCAGCACGATATCCGCGCTGGCCGACGCCTGAGCCTGTTCGGCAGTGGCAAATGTGCGGTTCTGCAGAATCGGCAGTCCGCTCGCCCGATACAGTTCATGCTGCATGATCTTCTCTCCTGAGCTGCGAAATCCGCTGAGCATCACCCCAAAACGCCATGGGCTCATGCCCCGAGTACCCGTAGTGCCCCAGGTTCAAGGCGATGGCCGACTGGCGCTCACGCACTCGCTGTTCAACCAGAGCCCGCACCGACACCGGATGACCACTGCAACAGTTGATCACCCCATCGACATCGCGCCGCGCAATCAGCGAGGCCAATTGAGAAGCGGCTTGTCCGATTTCCAGGTAATCGCGCAACTGGTCGCCCGCAGACATGTTGAACTGCGCATCACCTTCGTTGATCGCCCGATCGAGACTGGCCAACAGACTGTTAGGGTTCTGTCCCTCGCCGTGCAAATAAAACAGGCGTGCCCACTGCAACGTAAAGGCGCGCTCGCGCTGCAAGGCTTCAAGGAACCGGTGCAAAGTATGTTTCGCCAGGCCATACGGCGTGCAAGGCTGTGCGATCACCGTCTCGCTCAATGGGCCACTTTGCAGCCCGTATTCGAAACAGGTACCGGTGACCAGCACATGGCTGACACCAGCCTCGATCACGCGCTTGAGAAACGCGTAGTCCAAAGGCAAGGTTCGCTCGAAATGGAACAGCGCCTGATAGTTCGGCAGGCCTGGCCAAGCCAGATGCGCGATGGCCTCGACCCCGTCAGTCAGAGCGGCCACGTCCAGGTCCGGTGCGTGGATGTCTGCCGTGCGGAACTCCACATCATCAAACCATGGCATGGCACGCGCGATTTCGACGTTTCGGCCAGAAGCTCGAACCTTGAAGCCTTTAGCGAGTAAAGCACTGACCAGATGCCGACCGACAAAGCCGGTGGCTCCCGTAACCAGTACGGTCGAGGAATGCCCCATTACAGCTCAACTCCACTGAAGTCTTTGTCCAGCAACGGATGACTCGCGTCTTTGGCCGACAGGTTTTTAACCGGCAACGGCCAGGGTATAGACAGTGCAGGGTCAATCACCGAAAGGCCGGCTTCATGATCCGGAGCGTAGTCAGCATCGGTCAGGTACAGCACTTCAGCGTCATCAGTGAGGGCTTGGAAACCATGAGCGAAACCGGCAGGAATCAGCAAACTGCGGCCGTCATCGGCTTGCAGCTCCTCGGCATGCCACTGCAGGTAGGTTGGGGATTGCGGCCGCAAGTCGACCACCACGTCCCATACCGCGCCCCGGACGCAAGTAATCAGCTTGGACTCTGCATATCCGGGCTTTTGGTAGTGCAGACCGCGAACGCTACCTTTTTCGACCGTACGTGAATGGTTGATCTGGCGAATAGCGAATGGACGTCCCTGAAGCGTGAGGCGGGACTGACAGAACAATCGGGCAAAACGGCCCCGATCATCGCAGAAGACTTTTTGCCGGATCAGATACAAGCCTTCCAGCGCCAACGCCTGAAGGGTGAAATCAGTCATAACCGACCTCTGTAGAGATTCAATTGATTCAGAGTTATCGCACGCATGTCATCGCCGTTCTGCCACGCCAAATGCCAATCGAGAGTCTGGGCAAGACACTGCTGCAGCGACCAACGCGGTTGCCAACCCAGCAACTGTCGGGCACGGCTGCTGTCCAGGCGCAACAGGCCGGCTTCATGCAAAGCACTCGGTTCGATCCGTAGGCCCGGCGCCAGCGGCCAGCGTTCGGCGAGCAACTGGACGACTTCGCCGACGCTGCACATGTCGGCCTCGCCGGGGCCAAAGTTCCAGGCACCGGCAAACTCCGGGCCTTGCTCATAGAGCCGCGCGGCCAATTGCAGGTAACCGGCCAGCGGCTCCAGGGCGTGCTGCCAGGGGCGTACGGCCTGGGGATAACGCAGCGTCACCGGTTCGTCCGCCGACCAGGCCTTGAGCACGTCCGGGATCAGCCGTTCAGGGGCGAAGTCACCGCCGCCCAGCACATTACCGGCCCGGGCCGTGGCCAGGGCCAGGCCGTGTTCGGCGTAACGATCGGCGGAGAAAAACGAGGCGGCATAAGACTGCGCCAGCAACTCGCAGCAGGCCTTACTGCTGCTGTAAGGATCATGGCCACCCAGGGCTTCGTTTTCGCGGTAGGGCCACAGCCATTCCTGATTGGCGTAGACCTTATCGGTAGTGACCAGAACACAGGCACGCACGCCGCCGATCTGGCGGACCGCTTCGAGCAGGTTCAGGGTGCCCATGACGTTACTGGAATAAGTGCCCAGCGGATCGCGATAACCCTCGCGTACCAATGGTTGAGCCGCCAGGTGCAGGACGATCTGCGGCTGCACGTCGGCGAGCACTTCCAGCAACGCGCCGAGGTCGCGCAAATCACCGCGCCGATCATCGATGCCCTCGCCTACCCGTGCCAGCTCGAACAGGTTGGGTTCGGTGGCCGGATCCAGGGAAAAACCACTGACCCGAGCGCCCAGGCTTTGCAGCCACAGCGCCAGCCAACTGCCCTTGAAACCGGTGTGGCCGGTGACCAGCACCCGCTTGCCGTGCCAGAACTCCGGGCTCAACCCCATTGTTTCCATGGGGCCTCCCCGCTTTGCCACAGGGCCTCAAGATGATTTTTATCGCGCAGGGTGTCCATCGGGTGCCAGAAACCGTCGTGCTGGAACGCCTGCAGTTGCTGTTCCGTTGCCAACGCTGCCAGCGGCTCGGCCTCCCAGGAAGTCTGATCGTCAGCAATGTAAGGCAGGACCTTCGGCGAGAGGACAAAAAAACCACCGTTGATCCAGCCACCGTCACCCCGAGGTTTTTCGGTGAAACCCAGGACGCTATCGCCGTCACGCTCCAGCGCACCGTAACGTCCAGGAGGCTGGACTGCCGTCACCGTGGCGAGCTTGCCGTGCGCCAGGTGAAAATCCACCAGCGCACCGATGTTGAGGTCCGAGACGCCGTCGCCATAGGTAAAGCAAAACGCCTCTTCGTTTTCCAGATAACGCGCCGCCCGCCGCAGCCGGCCGCCGGTCATGGTGTCTTCACCGGTGTCGATCAAGGTCACGCGCCACGGCTCGCTGTAGTTCTGGTGAACGTCCATGCGGTTGTTGCACATGTCGAACGTGACATCGGAGGTGTGCAGGAAGTAGTTGGCGAAGAAGTCCTTGATGGCGTAGCCCTTGTAGCCCAGGCAAATGACGAAGTCGTGGATTCCATGAGCGGAATACTGCTTCATGATGTGCCAAAGAATTGGCTTGCCACCGATTTCGATCATCGGTTTTGGCTTGAGGTGCGACTCCTCGCTGATCCGCGTGCCGAGACCACCTGCCAAGATAACTGCCTTCATCGTCTCCCCTCTTGTTCATCACCGGGCTCGGCCAAGCGTTGTTTCGCTCTGCGGGCGCGGGGATTACACCTTCGATGCCGATCCGGGCGCCGCGGAATGCCGCAAGCGCTCGTTTTATGGCGATATGAGGGGGGCTTGCAGGAAACGCGCCAGCTCGCCGGAGGGGATTTGAATCAAAACAGGGTTGAATACTGATCTTAGTGGCGAGGGAATTTTATCCCCTCGCCACAGGCTTTCCGGCCCAAACAGCTCATGCTCAGTCCGGCAACCAGCCCCACAACCAATGCTGCAAGTTGTCGCCGCTGAGCATGAAATCACGAAGCACCGCTTCGCGCAGTTCATCGCCCATGCGGTAGCTGGCGTCAGGGTCGGCCAGGTGCATGCGGATTGCCGCGATCCATTCCTCGGTACTGTTGCTGCGCACCTTGGTACACGGCAGGAAGCCGTCGTAGGCCTTGGTGTCGGTGCAGATCACCGGGTAGCCGCAGGCGCCGTATTCCAGCAAGCGCAGGTTGCTCTTGCAGTCGTTGAAGATGTGGAACTCCAGCGGCGCCAGCGCCAGGTCAAGGTTCAGGCTGGCCAGTTTGAACGGGTAAGTCTGCAACCCGACGGAGCCGTGGAACTCATGAATGTAGGGGCGTAACGCGTCCGGGCACATCCCGAAGAACACCCACTCCACCTCATTGGCCAGTTCGCGGACGACGTCGGCAATGATTTCCAGGTCACCGCTGTGGCTGGTCCCGCCGCCCCAGCCAACCCGCGGCTTGGAAGATGTTCCGCGCCGGCTGGTCAACCGGGTCCACGGTTCGGGCGGCAGCATGTTGGGCACTACCCGAATTTCGCTATGCATGCTCGACAAGGCATCGGCCAGCGCCTGGGTCGTCACCACCACCCGGTCACACAAGCCAATTCCCTCGCGCAGCATCTGCTCGGTGTTGACCGGTTTGTTACGGGCGTGAGTATTTTTCTTGGGGGCACTGACGACGTAATCGTCGAGCTCGAAAATCCGCAAGGCGCCGGAGTACTTCTTCATCCGCAGGATGTCACCGGCAGCGCCTTCGCTGTAGCGCCCCTGCAAAACGATGGTATCCGGGGACAGCCGCTCGATTTCCACGGTCGAAGGCGACTCGTAGGCCACCCGGGCGATCACCCGCCCGCTGGCTTCGAGTTCGGCCAGCGGGGCGGTGACCCGATAGTGGCCGACCGCGGTGGAGTTGACCGGCAGTCCCAGTACCAAGGGCAATGCACGGGTGCAGAACGGATTCCAGTTATTGCGCAGTGACGGTTCCAGACTGAAACTGGAAGCCCCAAGACTCAAGGCAGGACTGTAAGCCGGGTCACGAGCAATCTGCGGCAACCATTTGCGATAGAAAACTTCGCGTTCGCGCTCCTGCAACACTTCTTCCGGCTGGGCTGACGATTGCCCGGTCGTTTGCATGACGCTGGCGTAGGGTGTCCAGACCACCAGGTAGCCATCTTTACCTGCACGCAAGCACAAATCGACGTCACTGAGGCCCTGGGTGAACGTCGCGTCATCGAGACAACCCAGCTCCTCGAACACCTGCTTGCGCACTATCAGGCAGTCGCTGCTGACCGAACTCCAGTTCTGGGTCGTATGCAGACGTTGCATGTAGCCACGAGAGGTCGCGGACTCACCGTAAAATGGTGATCCCACCGGCCCGGCCAACCCGAGAATCTGCCCACCACCGACAATCGTGCCCTGGGGGCTGAGTATCCTTGCGCCGACCACCGCGACTTCCGGACGCAGGGCATGGTTGATCATCTCGTCCAACCAGTCACTTTCGCAAATGACAATCTGCGGGCTCAGCAGCAACAGGTAGTCGCCCCGGGCCTGGCTCGCGGCAAAGTTACGCACCGAGGCGTCATTGTCGTCACCGGCGTAGCGAAGCACGCGCAGCATGCTCGCGCCCAGCTGCGCCATGTCCTCGAGCCAGCTAAGCATGGCCGAATCCCGGACGCCGCTGTCCACGATCAGGATTTCATAGTGCGTATAGGCAGTGCGCTCGATCAGGCTTTCGCAGCAGCGCTGCAAGGCTGCCAGTGAATCACCCGTGCGCAGGATGATCGACACCAACGGACGGGTGCCGTAGCGGTAGTCGATGCGATTGATCAGCGGCAACACATCCTGGCGAATCTCGTGAGGTGCGCCAATACGCTCCAGGTGAGCGCCGACCATAGGAGCGTTGCCCTCGATCACCTCGGGCCACGACAACCACTGGGCGAAGCTCAGTGTGGATTCAACCTGGATCTCGGCAATGTGTTCGATGGTTTGCGGGCCGGCCTCTTCCACCAGCCGCCAGAGCAGATCGTGAGGCGCCAGCTCACCGCGAGCCGGGTCGAACCCGCCCAGGGTCATGAAGCGTTCACGCTCGAAGGCCAGGGCCCGACCGACGTAGGGATAGGCGCGCATCAGGTCGAGGTTGAAATCAGGCTTGAACACCGGCTCGATGGACTCGCCGTTTACCAGCGCGCCTTCGTCGCTGTAAGCGCAGAGAATTCCGCTCTTGCCCGCCACGCGTTCGGCCAGGATCAACAACGCTGAATCACGGAGGGTATCGCCAGCACGCAGAAGATAGAACCAATGTGCGCCCTCCAACTGCGCAACGATGGCATTGAGTTGCCGCGCCCAGTCGGACTGATAAGGCAACTGCAACACCCGATCATTGACCTCACAACGGGCGTCGGAAAGCACCACGACAGCCTGGGCCGGATAGAGCTGGCCCTCTATGCTGCGCAGCGTGGTCGCCAATGCCACGTCGTCGCCGGCACTGTCGATGACAATCGGCACGATGTTCGGACGCAATGGCCAACTGTCGATGCGCGCAGGCATGACACGCTGCTCGACCTCGCTGAAGCGACGAATCGACAGCCACTCGCTGTAGAACTCGGCATAACTCTCGCTCTGGGCACCTACCCGGCCATTGACGACCGTATTGCGATTGCCCAGCACGCGGGTCACACATAATTCCTGCCAGGCGTGAGGCTGATCGGTGACTTTGTCCAGATCAACGCAACGCACCCAGCCAGAGGCCGGAGCCGCTTCACCGTTGCGTGCGGCGAGCATCTGCGCCAACCATTGCCACTCCACTTTCGCAGCCTTGAGCATTTCAGCAGTCTTGCTCAAACGCTCAGGGTACAAGCGCTCGATACTCAAAACCGTATTGAGCGCTGCCAGGTTACCGCGGCGCATCAGACAGACAAACAAGGCAAAGTCGAGGGTGGCAACGAAACCGGCTCCGCCCTGGACCAGCGCTGGCAGCAGCTCGAGCACATCGGCCCGGCGCATCAGGGCGGAACTGAAATTACCAACGAAATTAGTCGGCGTGCTCTCGAAAATCGCCAGCATGTCATCGCCCTTGAGCAGGGCATCGTTCGGCGAGAATCGGCAATTGTCGACGCGAGGCGGCAGGATGAAGTTGCCAGCGTCACACAACAAGCGAAGGGCAAATACCACGCTGGCATCGGCGTGATCGATCAGCACCTGGGCCTGCATCGCAATGCTCGGCGCAAACAGCCGATCATCGTCGCACAGCACTTTGATGAACTCGCCCCTGGCCTCTTCGACACAACGCAACAGGTTGCCCTGAAGCCCCAGTCGCTGCGGATTTCGCAGATAGCGGATCGGATGGGACGGCTCAGTGAAGGAATCGACTATCCGGCGAATCTCATCGCCAGGCGAATCGTCACAAACAACGATTTCAATCTGCTCGTAAGTCTGGGCCAGGGCACTGAGCAGTGCCTGATCGAAGAACCGGGGGTTGTACGCAGGAATGACAATACTGACGAGGGGCAATGGTTTCACGGCGAAAACTCTCGAGCGGCGGGCCCCGACCTTTTCAGGCCGGAGCCCCGGAACCGCTTAAAAAAGACGGTTGGCGGCTCGGTCGATACCGGCTCAGATCTTGTTGAACAGGCCCAGTTGGGTGATCTTGCTGAAAGCCAGTTGCGAGGCTTGCAGCATGGTCTGTTGCAACGTCAAGCGGGTCATCACTTCGGCCGGATCGGAATCGCGGATCGACGATTGGGTCTGGCTATTGGCCAACAACAGGCTCTGGTTCGTGTCGCTTTGGGTTTCCAGAGCCTGACCACGCCCACCTACCGAACTCAAGGCGCTGGACAACTGATCGGTGCCGCTGGCCAGGTTGCCAATACCGGAGGCCAGCGAAGCCTGCAGCTTTTGCAGCGCAATCGGATCGTTGTTGGTTGGCGTGCTCAACGCGGTTTTCAGTTGGTTCACGGTGTCCAGAATGTTCTGGGTCTCGTGAGTATTGACCGCGATGCTGAACTGATCGTCCGCACCGGGCGTACCGTCCAGGGTGAAGCTCACGCCCGAGGCGGTGGCCACGTTGCCGGCCAGGGTGCCGCTGGACACCGGCTGGCTGTTGGCGGTCAACGGCGCGGCGTACAGGTCGAAGTCGGTGGCGCTGGTGAACTTCAATACGGCCGAACCGGTAGGGAAACTGGCGTGATACGCCACCGGGTCGGTGATCTCGCTGCCCGTGACCTGGACGGTGGTCGGGTTGCCCGGGCTGCGGGTCGCGGCAAAGGTGTCCGGCTTGGCGGCCAGGGTGAAGGTATGGCCCGGCAACACGGTATTGGCATCATCACCGGTTTGCAGATTGATGTTCAGGGTCAGTTCCAGACCACGGAACTGCACCGCCTGACCTTTTTTGCTGCTGGGATCAAAAGCGCCGCCCTGGCTGGCTTCGGCGGTGACGTCGTTGCCGCCGGAGTCGGTGATTCTCAGCTGCGTGCCGCTGGTGAATTCCACGGTATAGGGTTCGCCGCTGCGGAATTTGCTGTTGTAGCTGACACTGGACGAGACCTGACCATTGGACAGCACCACGCGACCATCGTCCACCGCCGGCGCGGTCATGGTGACCTGGCTGCGGCTGGTGTTGACGGCCTGCTGGAACACTTCCCAGCCGGTGCTGTTGGTGGCCATCGACATGGTATCGCCGACCGGCAGGTCGAGGGTCACCTGGTCACCGTTGTAACTGTAGCTGCCATCGTTGTTGCGGGTGAACGGGATGGTGTCGCCCTTGGAACCGGCAAAAATGTACTTGCCGTTTTCGTCCTTGCTGTTCATCAGGCTGAGCAACTGCTCTTCGATCTGCGCCAGCTCCGAGGCGTTGGCCTGGCGGTCGGCGTCGGTGTAGCCAGCGTTGCCGGCACCGACGGCCAATTCCTTGGCGCGCTGCAGCACGTTGCCAATGCTGGTCATCACCGCTTCAGTGGTGCCCAGCGTCGCCTTGATGGTGTTGGCGTTGGTTTCGTACTGAGCCAGCATCGAGGCCTGTGTGCCCAGTTGCAGCAGACGTGAAGCCCCTACCGGGTCATCGGCAGCGGTATTGACGCGCACCAGGCTGCTGGCCTCTTCGCTGGTCTTGACCACATTGGCGAAGTTTTTCTGATAGTTCGCAGCCGTGGATTCGTAAAACTGGGCGGTAGAAATTCGCATGGGCTACGACTCCTTAAAGACTGTTGATCAATGTGCTGAAGATTTCCTGCGCAGCCTTGATGATCTGCGAAGACGCGGTGTAGTACTGCTGATACTTGACCAGGTTGCCGGTTTCTTCGTCCAGGTCCACGCCCGACAGCGAATCGCGAGCGCCCTTGGCGTTATCCAGGATCGCGCCGGTGGCAGCGCTGTCGAGCTTGCCCTGGGCGGCCTTGGAACCTACGCCCTCCACCAGCTTGCCGTAGGCATCGTTCAACGAAATGCCCTTGCTGGCGGAACCGGTGTCCACGGTCTTGGCAGTCTGCAAACCGGCCAGGACAGTGCCGTTACGGTTATCCAGGCTGCCGGCCTGGCTGACGCTCACATCGATCGCGGCACCGTTGGACGGTGCGCCAGCAATCGACATGTCGAAGGTGACGGTACGCTGCACCGGCGGTGCCGAGGAATCCATGATCGGGTTGCCGCTGGCATCCTTGAGTGGAACGCTCAGGCTCAAGGTATTGCTCTGGCCGGGCTTGATCGTGCCATTGCTGATCTCGACACCCGTGGCATCGAGCAACTGGTAAGCCTGGCTGGTACCGTCGGCGGACGTCGCGCCGAAGACCACCTTGACTGGCATCGAGGTCTTGATGCCGTTCTGGATGATGGTGGTGGTGGCTTCGTCGTAGATGTCCAACTGCGACGTCATGGTCGGCTGGCCGCTGGCCGGAATGGTCAGCGTACCGCTGCCGCCCGGCACGATGGCTGCGCCCAGCGGCGCGGCAATCGCCAGTCGCTTGGAGTCGGTCATCTCGGTCTTGATACTGGTCGCCGCGTTGCGGGTCGGGGTGATCTTGAACGAATCGCCAGCGGCAGCGGTGCCATTGGCGAAGGTCATCGAAAAGCCGTCGATCACCGGCGGCGGCGTCGTCGCGGTATTGAACGAACCCATCGAAGTGCCGTCAGGCAGGCGCTGGACCGTGTAGTCGGTGGCGCTGGTGAACTTCACCTTGTAATCATTGGTGGTCAGCGCGCCGGTGTCTTCGATGGCCACGTTGAAGTTGCCGGAACCGGCGCTATTGTTCAACGCGGCAATACTGCGCTGACTCATCTGCGCGGCACTGTTGATGTTGGTGAACAGGTTGGAACCGAAGGCGCCGTTCTTGTCGATGCCCGAGGCCTGGATCGCGTTCATCTGGTCGGCGACCACCAGGGCCACGCGGCCCAGTTCATTCATGGCCGGGTCAAGCACAGTGCTGCGATAGCGCATCAGGCCGCCGATCTCGCCGCCGGTAAGTACCTGGGTGAGGTCCATGACACTGGAACCGCTATTGAGCTGGATCCCCAGGCGGCCCGGATCGTTCTTGTCCGGCACGGTTTCCAGGGTGTTGACCGTATTGCCCATCACCAACGGCTGGCCGGAACCCAAGTAGATGTCCAGGCTGCTGCCGTTCTCCACGATCTGAGTGCCGGTGAAGGCCGAGAGCTGGAGAATGGTCTGGTTGCGGGCGTCGAGCAGGTCGTTGGGAGCACCGCCGGAGTTGGAGACTTCGGCGATTTTCTTGTTCAACTGAGCGACGGTGGTAGCCAGTTTGTTGACCTGATCGACCATGCTCGACAGGTTGCCGTTGATGTTCTGATTCTGCTCCGTCAATTGGCTGGCGACCGAATTGAAACGATTGCTCAAGGCTTGCGCATCGCTGAGCAGCAACTGACGGGACGCATCATCGCCCGGCTTGGCGTTGACGTTCTGCACCGAGGCGAAGAACTTGGTCAGCGCGCCATTGAGGCCCGTGCCGCTGTCCGACAGCAAGGCATCGAGCGGGGTGATCTGCCCTTGATACGCGGCCGCATCGCTGTTGAGCGAGGTCGTGGTCTTCAACTGCGCTTCAAGGTAGGCGTTATAGACCCGGCGCACATCGGCCAGGGTGGTGCCGGAGCCGATGAAGACGTTGCCGTATTGATTGGACGCCTTGGTGGTCTGCACGGTCTGCTGACGCGAATAACCGGCGGTATCAACGTTGGCAATGTTGTTACCCGTGGTCACCAATGAGGTCTGACTTGCGGACAGACCCGACATCCCGATGTTGAGCAAACTCATGGTTCAGACCTTATAAAGTCGTAGTGGCGCCAGCCGAAGCGTAGTTTTGGTAACTGGTCATCTGCCGGGCTATATTCGAAATCTTGCTGGCGTAGTTCGGGTCGGTGGCGTAACCGGCCTTCTGCAACTCACGCACAAACTGTTCCGGGTTATCGGCCGACTTCAGCACATCTTGATAGCGACTGTTGCTTTGCAGCAGATTGACCAGGTCATGGAAGCTGTCGCGATACGAAGCGTAGGAACGGAACTGGGCCGTCTCCTTGACCATCTCGCCATTGCGGAATTCGCTGGTGATCGCCCGCGCCGAATCGCCCGTCCAGTTCTTGCTGGCCTTGATACCGAACAGGTTGTGGCTGCTGCTGCCATCAGGCTGACGCATGACCGACTTGCCCCAGCCGGTTTCCAGGGCCGCCTGGGCCACCAGGTAACGAGGGTCCACGCCGATACGGTCCGCGGCTTCCTTGGCCATTGGCAGCATGGCATCGACGAACTCGTCAGCATCGCGGAAGGCCTTGCGGGCTGGCGCCAGGGGTGGCTGCGCCACGGCACGCCCGTACACCTGCATGGACTCGCTCGGCTCTGACGCCTTGAGCGCGGCCAGCCAGTCGCCATTGGCCAGTTCGCCGGTGGCAGGCTTGACGGCGGTGATGGCACGATCCGGCAAAATATTCTGCGCCTTGACGTCAGGCGCGACGGCAGCCGAAGGCACCAACCCGGCAAGCAGCCGATCGGCCAGTTTTGGCGGCAAAGCCAGGCGGCGCTGGTTGAGCATTTCCATGTCGTTGCGGTGAACGCCCTCGCCCGCCCCTTGCGGCGCACTCACGGCCCGCGAAGCCCACAGCGGACGCTGGCCGTTGGAGCGCGACAATGGCCCGTCGGGCAACGTGCCGGCGGCAATGGGCGTCGGCACCGGGGCCTTGACGGCCTCGTCCAACGCTTGCTCCTGCTTGCCGGCCGACAGCGTTGCCGCCTCGCCTGACACCAGGGGTTTGTTCTTGGACATCTGGCGCAGCAGCACGTCAGCCAGGCCAATACCACCGCCCTCGCGAGACATGGAAACGGCCAACTGCTGGTCGTACATTTCCTGGTACTGCTTGGCTTCAGCGGTATTGAGCGGATTGTCCTTGCCCATCGACTCGGTCGCCGCACGCATGGACTTGAGCATTTCACCGATGAACAGCGACTCGAATTCCTGCGCCACTTTGCGCAGGTTGCCGTCACTGTTCTTGTCGCCGACCTTGAGCTGGTTCAGGCGATTGAGGTCCGAGTAGGAACCCGAATCCCCGCTGATCAAAGCGCCCTTGCGCATATCCATGGCTCGTTCCTTAAATCACGATCAGGTCGGCTTGCAACGCGCCGGCCTGCTTCAAGGCTTCGAGAATCGCCATCAAGTCGCCCGGCGCCGCGCCGACCTGGTTCACCGCCCGGACAATTTCATCCAGGGTAGTGCCCGGGCCGAACTTGAACATCGGCTTGGCTTCCTGCTCGGCATTGACCCGCGAACGGGGCACCACGGCGGTCTGGCCGTTGGACAAGGGTCCAGGCTGGCTGACGATCGGGTCTTCGGTAATGGTCACGGTCAGGCTGCCGTGGGTCACCGCGGCGGGTGAAACCTTGACGTTCTGGCCGATCACAATGGTGCCGGTGCGCGAGTTGATGATGACTTTCGCAACCGCCTGGCCCGGATCGACTTCGAGGTTCTCCAGGATCGACAAATAGTCGACCCGCTGACTCGGATCCAGAGGCGCGGTGACGCGCACCGAGCCGCCGTCGATGGCCTGTGCCACGCCAGGGCCGAGCATGTCATTGATCTTGTCAACGATGCGCTTGGCGGTCGTGAAGTCATAACGGTTGAGGTTCAGAGTCAGGCTGTTGCCCTGGTTGAAACCGCTCGGCACCGCACGTTCCACCGACGCACCACCAGGAATGCGGCCAGCCGACGGAACGTTGACGGTGATCTTGGAACCGTCACGGCCTTCGGCGTCAAAGCCACCCACCACCAGGTTGCCCTGGGCGACGGCGTAGACGTTGCCGTCGATACCCTTGAGCGGCGTCAACAACAGGGTGCCGCCGCGCAGGCTCTTGGAGTTACCGATGGACGAAACAGTGATATCCACCTGCTGCCCGGGCTTGGCGAACGCCGGCAGGTCGGCACTGACCGACACCGCCGCCACGTTCTTCAACTGCACGTTGCCCGAACCCGCCGGCACCTTGATGCCGAACTGCGACAACATGTTGTTGAAGGTTTGCAGGGTGAACGGGGTCTGGGTGGTCTGGTCGCCCGTGCCATTGAGACCCACGACCAGGCCATAGCCGATCAACTGGTTGGAGCGCACGCCGGAAATGCTGGCGATGTCCTTCAGACGCTCGGCTTGAGCGGTGAAGGCCGCCGACATCAGCAGTGCCCCCATCAACAGCTGCTTGAGATTCAACCGCTTAAGATTCAACTGGGCCACCTAGAAAGGGAACTTCGGGCTGAGGAAGAAACGGTCGAACCAGCCTGGCTGACTCGCATCGGCAAAAGCACCGGTGCCCGAGTAGGTAATACGTGCATCGGCTACACGGGTCGACGAGACGGTGTTGTCGGTAGCGATATCATCGGCGCGAACCATGCCGGCGATGCGCACCAGTTCGTCACCGGTGTTGAGGGTCAGCCACTTCTCGCCCCGCACAACGATGATGCCATTGGGCAACACATCGGCGACGGTCACGGTGATCGAGCCGGTCAGGCTGTTGCTCTGTCCGGACTTGCTGTCGCCCTTGGTGGCCCGGTCGGAGCCATAACCGGCGTTGAGGCTCAGGTCCCCGCCACCGATGGGATTGTTGGTGGTCAGGCTGGAGCCGAACAACGACGTCAGGCCAACGCTGGTCTCGCTGGTCTTGTCGATCTGCGAGTTGGCGTTCTTGCTGGCCTGGGTCCGTTCGTTCAGGGTGATGGTGATGATGTCCCCAACCCGGAAAGCCTTACGGTCGCTATACAGGTTCTGCTCGAAGCCAGCCTGGTAGATCGAACCGTTGTTGGCAGCGGCCGGCAACGGCGTGCGCGGCAACACCGGAGCGTAGTACGGGTCATTGGCTTTGGGCGTTGGCGCGACACAGCCCGCGAGCGCAGTAACTCCACTCAGTGCCAGAACAGATACGAAGCGATTCATGACCCTACCTCTTGGTGTTGCAGGCGGCCTCAGGCCGCCCTATAGACGTGATTACAGATTCTGCGTAACGAACGAGAGCATCTGGTCGGCGGTGGAGATCACCTTGGAGTTCATCTCGTAGGCGCGCTGGGTGGTGATCATGTTGACCATCTCCTCCACGGTGCTCACGTTGGACGTTTCCAGGGTGTTCTGCAGCGTGGTACCGAAGCCGTTCAGGCCTGGCGTGCCGACTTGTGGCGCGCCGCTGGCCGCGGTTTCCAGGAACAGGTTGTTACCCACCGCTTGCAGGCCGGCCGGGTTGATGAAGTCGGCAGTCTGCAGGTTGCCGATCACCTGCGAAGCAGGGTTGCCCGCCACAGTGATGGACACGGTGCCGTCGCGGCCCACGGTGAACGTTTGGGCGTCGTTCGGGATGATGATCGCCGGTTCCAGGGCGAAACCGCTGGCGTTGACGATCTGGCCATTGGAATCGAGGTGGAACGTACCGTCACGGGTGTAGGACGTGGTGCCATCGGGCTGCAGGATCTGGAAGAAACCGCGACCGTCGATGGCCATGTCCAGCGGCTGCTCGGTGGTTTGCAGGCTACCGGCGGTGAAGTTTTTCTGGGTGCCGACGATGCGCACACCGGTACCAACTTGCAGGCCCGACGGCAATTCGCTGTCCTGGGTCGATTGGGCGCCTGGCTGGCGTTTGACCTGGTACAGCAGGTCCTGGAACTCGGCGCGATCACGCTTGAAACCCGTGGTCGACACGTTCGCCAGGTTGTTGGAAATAGTAGAAAGGTTGGTGTCCTGGGCGGACAGACCTGTTTTGGCAACCCAAAGAGCCGGAAGCATTCGATTCTCCTCGTACGCCTGTTTTTCGGCGCGACGCTGTAATTAATGATTAGATCTGCAAGACCCGAGCCATGGCTTCGTCGCCTTCTTTGGCGGTGTTCATCATCTTGACGTGAAGCTCGAACTGCTTGGCCAGGGCCAGCACCGAAGTCATCTCGTCCACGGCATTGACGTTGCTCGCTTCCTGGAAACCCGACACCAGTTGCACGTTGGCATCAATGACAGCCGGCTGGCCGTCCTTGGTGCGGATGGTGCCGTCCAGGCCCTTGGTCATGTTGCGAAGATCCGGGTTGACCAGCTTGATGCGGTCGACTTCAGCCATCACGCGCGGGCCTTCACCCATGGCGCGGATACTGATGGTGCCGTCCTGGCCGATTTCGATTTTCTGCTCTGGCGGCACGGCGATCGGACCACCGTTGCCCATCACCGGCATACCGTTGCCGGCCCGCAGCACGCCCAGGGCGTCAACGTTGAGGCTGCCGGTGCGCACGTAGCTTTCACCGCCTTCAGGGTTCTGCACAGCCATCCAGCCCGGCCCGCTGACTGCCACGTCGAGGTCGCGGCCGGTTTCCACCAGCGCGCCAGGGGTGAAGTCAGTGGCTGGACGCTCGGACATGGCAAATGCCCGCGCCGGAAAGCTGTCGCCAAACACCGGCATCGAACGAGCCTGCTCCAGGTCTTTCTGAAAACCGTTGGTGGAGATGTTCGCCAGGTTGTTGGCATGGGCCCGCTGCGCCAGTGCGTTCTGGCTGGCGCCGGTCATTGCCACATAAAGGTACTTGTCCACTGTCGTTCCTCTGCATGCCGGACGTTTGCCGTCCACTGCTGTACTGCTGAGCACTAAGCAATTTGCAGACCAACTTTTTTCTGGCGCCGTCGAGCCGCACAAACAAAGGGCTTCAGGGTTCTTGAAGGGATATGGGGAAATGTATCGAAGACGAAAAACCGGCGGTGTCATGCCGTTTGGTGGCAACGCTTGACCTTCTGGCAACGGCTACTGCCGTCATCGCGAGCAGGCTCGCTCCCACCATGGATCTTGGGTGCTCGCAGGATTTTGAACACTCGATACCCCTGTGGGAGCGAGCCTGCTCGCGATAGAAGTCCCCACCAAACACAACAGGCAAGCAACTATTATGAGCCGGCCTTACCCACCTCATACTCACGCAACTTATTGGCAATGGTCGTATGGGAAACCCCCAGCCGCTTGCCCAGTTGCCGGCTGCTGGGGTGTTCGGAATACAGCCGCTCCAACACGGCTTTCTCGAATCGCCCGACGATGTCGTCCAGCCCGCCCTCCAGGGAAAAGTCCCCCAGGGGCTGACGCACGCCGTAGTCCGGCAGACGGATATGCTCGGCTTTCACCGTTGCGCCATCACACAGGGAGACAGCCTGGAACAGCACGTTTTCCAGCTGCCGAACGTTGCCTGGCCAGTGGTAGTGGCTGAGACGGTCCATCGCCGCCGGGGCCAGTTTCGGTAGCGCACAGCCAATCTGCCGACTGGCCTGGTCAAGAAAATGTTCCACCAGCGGCATCAAGCCGTCGAGGCATTCGCGCAGGGGCGGGATGTGCAGCGAAAGGACGTTCAAACGGTGGTACAGATCCTGACGAAATTCCCCTCGGGCGCAGAGCTCGGACAAATCCACCTGGGTCGCACAGATCACCCTGACATCCAGGTACACCTCTTCATCGCTGCCTACACGACGGAAGCAACCGTCCTGCAAAAAGCGCAGCAATTTCACTTGCAGGCGCGGGCTCATTTCCCCTACCCCGTCGAGGAACAACGTGCCTCCGGCGGTCAGTTCGAGCAACCCGAGCTTGCCTTCGGCCCGGGCCCCCTCGAAAGCACCCGGGCCGTAGCCGAACAGTTCGGTCTCGGCCATGGACTCGGGCAATCCCGCACAGTTGAGTGCCATCAACGGTGACTGCCCGCGCGGACTCGCCAGGTGACAGGCGCGAGCCAGCAACTCTTTGCCAGTGCCGGTTTCGCCTTCTATCAACAGCGGCGCATCCAGTGGCGCCATGCGTCGGGCTTCCCGGACGACAGCGGCCATCACCTTCGAACTCTGGAAAATGCTGTCGAAGCCGCGCAACTCCTGCTTGCGCACGTTATAAATGCGCTCGCCCACCCGGTCCGCCCGATGCAGCGTCAGCACCGCACCGGCCATGGCCTCGCTGTCGTCGTGCTCCGATTGCAGTGGCGCGATATCCGCCAGAAACACATCGCCCCTGACCTTTACCCGCAAGCCGTTGATGCGTGACTGATTGGCGCGCACCAGCTCCGGCAGGTCAAAATCCTCGGCGTACCGGGACAGTGGAATCCCCGGCACTTCGTCCACTCGCACCCCGAGCAACTGCGCCGCAGCCCGGTTGGCGGCGACGATGCCCCCCCCCATGTCGATGGACAGCACCGGAAACTCCAGGGCGCCGAGCAGCGCGTTGAGCTCCATGTGCCGACGTTCACTGGGCATCAACCCCACCCGCTTGACGCCGAAGACCCCGGCAATGCCTTCGAACTTCGGGCGAAGCGCCTGAAACTGGATGTTGATCAGATTCGGGCAGTGCAGATAAATCGCATTGCCGTGCTCACCGCCCACTTCCCCGCGGGCGACGTTGATGCCGTACTCCACCAGCAGGTTGAGGATGTCCCGCAGGATGCCGATGCGGTTCTGGCAATGGACTTTGATGCGCATGAAAAGGCCCGATATCGATGTATATGCAAGCATGGGAGAGCGGGCTGCTTGGCAGCCCAGCGGGAGCAAGCTCCCTCGCCACAAGTTTTTTTTCTGCGTGGCAGCGCAAATAAACGTCAAGATTATGTGACAGTTGTAGGCCATTTCCCAGTCGAAAAACCCGACAATAGCGAAGAACAGCCAGCCCTGTAACGAAAACTTTACGAAACCACACCTTTATCGCGATACCCGCTCTTGTCTGCCTGCTGCACACATCCCTGCTTCGGGTTATCTCTAATGCATCGCTGGACATAACAACAAACAAGCCGTCCCCCAGAGGGAAATCAGCAGGAGAGCAGCATGAAGCAGACGCAATACGTGGCCCGCGAGCCCGATGCGCAAGGTTTTATTCACTACACCGCCGAAGAACACGCGGTGTGGAACACGCTGATCACCCGCCAGCTCAAAGTCATCGAAGGCCGTGCGTGCCAGGAGTACCTGGACGGTATCGACAAGCTGGGCCTGCCCCACGACCGTATTCCGCAATTGGGTGAAATCAACAAGGTGTTGGGTGAAACCACCGGTTGGCAAGTGGCCCGGGTACCGGCGCTGATCCCCTTCCAGACCTTTTTTGAATTGCTCGCCAGCAAGCAGTTTCCCGTCGCGACGTTCATTCGTACCCGCGAAGAACTGGATTACCTGCAAGAGCCGGACATTTTCCACGAGATATTTGGCCACTGCCCGCTGCTGACCAACCCCTGGTTTGCAGAATTTACCCACACCTACGGCAAACTCGGCCTACAGGCTTCCAAGGAAGAACGCGTCTACCTGGCGCGCTTGTACTGGATGACCATTGAGTTCGGCCTGGTGCAAACCCCGCAAGGCCGACGCATCTACGGTGGCGGCATCCTGTCTTCGCCCAAGGAAACTGTTTACTGCCTGTCGGACGAGCCGGAGCATCAAGCCTTCGATCCGCTGGAAGCCATGCGCACGCCGTATCGCATCGACATCCTGCAGCCGGTGTATTTCGTGCTCCCCGAGCTCAAGCGCCTGTTCGACCTGGCCCACGAAGACATCATGGGCATGGTCAAGCGTGGTCGCGAACTGGGCCTGCACGCTCCGAAATTTCCGCCAAAAGCTGCGTGAACCGCGTCTTTTAATCTCAATTGAGTCTGTTGCACAACGCGGCTTTGCTTTAGCGTGAGTGCATCGACGTTTTTCAAATATTCGATCCGGGAACACACCATGAACACTCTGAACCAAGCCCATTGCGAAGCCTGCCGCGCCGACGCGCCACAAGTCAGCGACGAAGAACTACCGGTACTGATCAAGCAGATCCCGGACTGGAACATCGAAGTGCGCGACGGCGTGATGCAGCTGGAAAAAGTCTTCCTGTTCAAGAATTTCAAGCACGCCCTGGCCTTCACCAACGCCGTTGGGGAAATCTCCGAGGCCGAAGGTCATCACCCGGGTCTGCTCACCGAATGGGGCAAAGTCACCGTGACCTGGTGGAGCCACTCCATCAAGGGCTTGCACCGCAACGACTTCATCATGGCCGCCCGCACCGATGACGTGGCCAAGACCGCCGAGGGCCGCAAGTAATGCATTTCGATGCCATCGGCCGGGTGCCCGGCGATCCGATCCTCGGCCTGATGGAGGCTTACGCGGCAGACAGCAATCCGGGCAAGTTCGACCTGGGCGTGGGCGTCTATAAAGACGCCCAGGGCCTGACGCCGATTCTTGCGGCAGTCAAACAGGCCGAGCAGCGCCTGGTGGACCGCCAGAGCACCAAGACCTACATCGGCGGTCATGGCGACGCCGCGTTCGGCCAGTTGATCAATGAACTGGTGCTGGGCGCCGACTCAACGCTGATCAAGGACAACCGCGTCGGTGCGACCCAGACGCCGGGCGGCACCGGCGCCCTGCGCCTGAGTGCCGACTTCATTGCCCAGTGCCTGCCGGGCCGCGGCGTTTGGTTGAGCAACCCGACCTGGCCGATTCACGAAACCATCTTCGCCGCCGCCGGGGTCAAGGCCAGCCATTACCCCTACGTGGGCACCGACAATCGCCTGGATTTCGAAGCGATGCTGGCGACCCTGAGCCAGGCACCCAAGGGCGATGTGGTATTGCTGCATGCCTGCTGCCATAACCCCACCGGCTTCGACCTGACCCAGGAACAATGGCGCCAGGTGCTGGAAGTGATGCGCAGCCGCAACCTGCTGCCGTTGATCGACTTCGCTTATCAAGGTTTCGGCGATGGGCTGGAGCAGGACGCCTGGGCCGTCCGGCTGTTTGCCCAGGCACTGCCTGAAGTCCTGATCACCAGTTCCTGTTCGAAGAACTTCGGCCTGTACCGCGACCGCACCGGTGCGCTGATCGTCTGCGCCGGCGATGCCGAGAAACTGGTGGACATCCGCAGCCAACTGGCAAACATCGCCCGCAACCTGTGGTCGACGCCGCCGGACCATGGCGCGGCGGTTGTGGCGACGATCCTGGGCAACCCGGACCTCAAAAGCCTGTGGGCCGACGAAGTGCAGACCATGCGCCTGCGCATTGCACAGTTGCGCAGCGGCCTGCTGGAAGCGCTCGAACCCCACGGTTTGCGTGAGCGCTTCGCCCATATCGGCGTGCAACGGGGAATGTTTTCCTACACCGGCCTGACGCCGGAACAGGTCAGGCTCCTGCGCGAACGCCACAGCGTGTACATGGTCGGCACAGGCCGGGCCAACGTGGCAGGCATCGACGCCACGCGCCTGGATTTGCTGGCTGAGGCTATTGCTGACGTGTGCAAGTAACCAGCCTTTGAATAGCTGAACACATCCCCTTGTGGCGAGGGGATTCATCCCCGCTGGGCTGCGCAGCAGCCCTTAAATCCGTCACCCCGGAGAGTCAGGTTGCCTTATATCGAAGGTTTTGGGGCTGCTACGCAGCCCAACGGGGATAAATCCCCTCGCCACAGATAAGTCCTCTTCACCACAGAAGCTGCGCCAGACGCTAAATCTGCGGGCCCGTCCACTCCCGGACAAACTGCCCGACATCTTCCTTCGGCGCCGTGCGGGCCTCTTTCTGCGGTGTGCCCAGGTAGAGAAAACCGATCACCTCTTCACCGTCCTCAAGACCAAGCCCCTTGGCCACATGAGGTGAATACGCCAGCTCACCCGTACGCCAGACTCCGCCCACCCCTTGGGCGTAAGCCGCCAACAGGATTGCGTGGGCTGCGCAGGCGGCCGCCAGCATTTGTTCGGACTTGGGGATTTTGAAATGGTCCTGCAACCGTGCAATCACCACCACGACCAGCGGTGCGCGCAGCGGGCCGTTGAGCGCCTTCTCCACGACGGCTTCGGCTACCAGCGGATCATTGAACCGCGCCGCTTCGGCCAGGAGCTCGCCCATGCGATGACGCGCCTGCCCTTCGACCGTCAGAAATCGCCATGGCCGCAACTGGCCATGATCCGGAGCCCGCATCGCCGCGGCGAACATGACCTCGCGCTGTTCGGCGGTAGGCGCCGGGTCCACCAGGCGCGGGACGGAAACACGGTTGAGCAAAGCGTCGAGAGCCTGCATCGGCCACCTCCTGAAAAAATGTCCAGCTATTCTAGTGGCTTGTACGGCGAGTTCGTTAGCTCAAATTCCGCAACCAGAAGTCCATTGCGCAGGCCACTGGCCTCACGCGCCACCGGGTGCCGGTTTACATGCCGCTTGTCGCGGGTAGAATGACGCCCTTCCCTTTCAGCCCGAGCGGACTTCATGGCGTTGCCGACCCTACGGATCATTGGTTTCATCATCGGCATCTTCCTGATCACCCTGGCGATCTTCATGGTCGTGCCCATGGCCACCTTGCTGATCTTCGAGCGCACCAACGACCTGCCATCGTTCCTCTGGTCGAGCATGATCACTTTTGTCGCCGGCCTGGCCCTGATCCTTCCCGGACGCCCGGAACACGTGCATCTGCGGCCCAGGGACATGTACCTGCTGACCGTCAGCAGTTGGCTGGTGGTGTGTATCTTTGCCGCGTTGCCCTTCCTGCTGACCCAGCACATCAGCTACACCGACTCGTTCTTCGAAAGCATGTCCGGAATCACCGCCACCGGCGCCACGGTCCTGAGCGGCCTGGATAACATGTCCCCCGGCATCCTGATGTGGCGGTCGTTGTTGCACTGGCTCGGCGGGATCGGCTTCATTGCGATGGCGGTGGCGATCCTGCCGCTGTTGCGCATCGGTGGCATGAGACTGTTCCAGACCGAATCCTCCGACCGCTCGGAGAAAGTCATGCCCCGCTCCCACATGGTGGCGCGGCTGATCGTGGCGTCCTATGTAGGCATCACCATTCTCGGCACCCTCGCACTGTGGTGGGCGGGGATGAACCTGTTCGATGCCATCAACCATGCGATGTCGGCGATCTCCACCGGCGGGTTCTCGACGTCGGACAAATCCCTGGCCAAATGGACCGAACCGGCGGTGCATTGGGTCACTATCGTCATCATGATCCTCGGCAGCCTGCCGTTTGCCTTGTACGTCTCGACACTGCGGGGCAATCGCCGGGCGCTGATCAAGGACCAACAGGTCCAAGGCCTGCTGGCGGTGCTGCTGGTGACCTGGGTGGTACTGGGCACCTGGTATTGGGCGACAACCGACCTGCACTGGCTGGAGGCCCTGCGGCATGTGGCGTTGAACGTGACGTCGATCGTCACCACCACAGGCTTCGCGCTGGGAGACTACAGCCTGTGGGGCAATTTCTCGCTGATGTTGTTCTTCTACCTGGGTTTCGTCGGCGGCTGTTCCGGTTCGACGGCCGGCGGGATCAAGATCTTCCGCTTCCAGGTTGCCTACATCCTGCTCAGGGCCAACCTCAAGCAATTGATCCACCCGCGCGCGGTGATCAAGCAGAAATACAACGGCCACCGCCTCGACGAAGAAATCGTACGCTCGATTCTCACCTTCTCGTTCTTCTTCGCCATCACCATCTGCGTGATCGCCCTGCTGCTCTCGCTATTGGGCGTGGAATGGATGACCGCCCTGACCGGCGCGGCCAGCACCGTGTCCGGCGTCGGCCCGGGACTGGGAGAGACCATCGGCCCGGCCGGCAACTTTGCGCCGCTGCCGGATGCGGCCAAGTGGATTCTGTCGGCTGGCATGCTGCTGGGCCGACTGGAGATCATCACCGTGTTCGCGCTGTGTATCCCGGCGTTCTGGCGTCACTGACCGGCCTGGCCGTTTGACCGCGCCCGGTATTCGCCGGGCGTCGTGTCGAACCAGCGTCGAAAGGCCCGGAAAAAATTGCTCGGGTCGGCGAAGCCCAGCAGATAGGCGATTTCCAACAGGGTCAGGGCCGGCTGCGCCAGATACTGTTCGGCCAGTTCGCGGCGGGTGTCATCGAGCAGGCTCTGGAAAGTGGTGCCCTCTTCCTGCAAGCGTCGCTGCAAGGTGCGCTGGGACAGGTGCAGCGTCTGCGCCACCACGTCACGCTTAGGCTCGCCCCGTGGCAGCAGCCGGCACAACACTTGCCGGGTCTGGTGGGTCACGCGGCTTTCGGAAAAACGCGCCAGGTATTCACCGGCAAACCGGTCGTGGAGCTGCGCCATGGCCTCGTTGGCGGTGGGTAACGGTGCTTCCATGTCACTACGTTCGAAGATCAACGCGTCGTAAGGTGCGCCGAACATCAGTGGCGCGGGAAACGCCTGTTGATAAGGCGCCAGATCAACCGGTTCGGCGCCCTGGAACAGCACCTTCATCGGGTGCAGGGTGCGTCCGGTCAACCAGTTGCACATGGCCAGCGCACAGGCCAGGGAAGCCTCGGCACTCTGGCGGGTGGGCGGGAGATGGTCGCCATGCACTGTCAGAACCAACCCGTAGCCCCCCTCCATCTGACGAAAGCTCAGGTCGGCGCTTTCAGCGATGATCCGCTGATAACGCACGAGCCGCTGGAAACCCTCGACCAGCGTGCGGCTGGACATCAAGGCATACCCGACCACGTGAAACGACGCCGGGCGCACCACTTTACCCATGTTCAAAGCGATGGCCGGGTTGCCCGACAACTCCACGGCGCGTTGCCAGAGTCGGGTCATCGAATCCTGGGGGAAACGTGCATCTGGATCTTCCAGCGCGTCATAGTCCAGCCCCAGCTGTTTGAACAGCATCCGACAATCCAGGCCGTCCATTTCCAGTGCCTTGACAATCCCCATCGCCCAGCTTGAAGAAGTCGTTCGTTCGCTCATGACGTTTTACTTGCATGACGAGCCGCAGGGTACGGCTGGATTTGCGAAGGATACTAAAGTGGCGCCCATTGTCACTGGTCGTTGCAAGTGATCGCTCTAGACTTCAATCAAACCGTTGGTCGCCCAGAACCAATAGAACAATAACCACAGAGCCCGCAGTCGTGGAAAACACCAGACGCTTCAATACGTTCGCTGAGTTCTACCCCTATTACCTCAGCGAACACAGCAACAGCACCTGCCGGCGCTTGCACTTTATCGGCACCTCTCTGGTCATCCTGATTTTTGCCCTGGCTCTGATCGTCGGCAACGGCTGGTGGCTGATCGTCTTGCCCATTGCCGGCTACGGCTTTGCCTGGGTCGGGCATTTCTTCTTTGAAAAGAACCGTCCCGCCACGTTCCAGCACCCGTTCTACAGCCTGCTCGGCGATTTCGTCATGTACCGCGACATGCTGCGGGGCAAGGTTGCGTTCTAGCCACTCTCAAAGGACTGCCCATGAACTCCCACGCGCGCTTTACCCACATGAAGGACGGTACTGAGGAAGACTGGGCAATCATCGCCGCCGACTTCAGCGCCTATGCCCGGCAATTACCGGGTCGAATCCTGACCCATTTGAAGTTGCTGGACGGCGATTTCGGCGGTTTTCCGGTGGATCGCCTGACCCATTCCCTGCAAACCGCCACCCGCGCCTATCGTGACGGACGGGACGAGGAATATGTGATCTGCGCCTTGCTTCACGACATCGGCGACACCTTGGGCAGCTACAACCACCCGGACATTGCCGCCGCCATCCTCAAGCCGTTCGTCAGCGCCGAAAACCTGTGGATGGTGGAGAAACACGGGATATTCCAGGGCTATTACTTCTTCCATCACCTGGGCATGGACCGGCACCTGCGCGAGCAATTCAAAGCGCATCCCCAATACCAGGCGACCATTGATTTCTGCGCCCGATACGACGCCGCGGCGTTCGATGCCGAGTACGACACCCTGCCGTTGAGTTTCTTCGAGCCGATGCTGGAAAGGCTGTTTGCCGCACCGAAGCAGTCGATCTACAAGGCGGCGATGGCTGAACAGGCTCAAGCCTGACTGATTGCTGGGATCGCTATGCGGTCCATCGCGGGCAAGCCTTGCTCCCACAGCTGGTGCTTGCTCTCGCAGGCTGTGAATACCTGTGGGAGCAAGGCTTGCCCGCGATGGCGTCAGATCGGCTCACGCCGGTTCGGTGACTTTCAACTCAGCCCGGATCAACGCCTCCCGCGCCTGGGCATCGGCCAACCGATACAACTCGATCGACCCGTCCCAATGCTCGATCAGCGCCGTGCACGACTCGACCCAATCGCCACAATTGAGATACTCCACCTCGCCCACCCTGCGCATCTCGGCATGGTGGATGTGTCCGCACACCACACCGTGCAGTTCACGCTTCACACATTCATGGGCGATGGCTTCTTCGAAGTCGCTGATGAAGCTGACCGCCGTCTTGACCTTGTGCTTGAGGTACGCCGACAACGACCAGTAACCGTAGCCATAACGGGCCCGCCAATGGTTGAGCCAGCGGTTCAGGGTCAGGGTGAACTCGTAGGCCGAATCGCCAAGGAATGCCAGCCAACGGTGGTACCGGGTGATGACATCGAACTGATCGCCATGGATCACCAGCAAATGCCGGCCGTCCGCGGTGACGTGCACCGCTTCGTCCACCAATTGGATATTGCCCAGGATCAGCTTCGAATATCGCCGCAGAAATTCGTCATGGTTACCGGTGACGTAGATCACCTCGGTACCGCGCTTGCTCATGGTCAGCAAGCGGCGAATGACGTTGGTGTGAGCCTGTGGCCAGTACATGCCGCCGCGCAGCTTCCAGCCGTCGATGATGTCACCCACCAGGTAGATCTTGTCGGTATGGTAGCCCTTGAGAAACTGCGACAAATGCTCGGCCTGGCAGTCCCGGGTGCCCAGGTGCACATCGGAAATCCATAAGGTGCGAACACGCTGTTTGCGGCTGGGTCTGGCGAGCTCGGCGCTGGTCATGGGCAACCCTCTGATCGTTTTAGCCACTGTGCCTCCCTGCGGTTAATACCCCATGACAAACACAAGTCCGTTACATGACAGCGCGAAGCAGCGTGGCCTCGGTGTATGCTGACGGCCTGCCCCGGGAGACCGAGATGAGACCGACCCTGACGCTACGCCATTACAGCCACGACCTGATTGTCCACAGCCACGACCACGCCCAACTGGTGTTCGGGTTGTCCGGGCTGTTGGATTTCGAGGTCGAAGGTTGTGGCAGCCAGGTCGTGCAGCAGAGTTTCGTGGTGATACCCGCCGGTGCCCATCACGCCTGCGGCAGCCCCCGTGGCAGCCGTTGCCTGGTGCTGGATGTGCCGAGCGATGACTGGATCGGGCAAGCCTTGGGTGATCACGCCGACGCCAGCCGCCGATTGCTCGACAATGCCGCGCGCAGGCCCCTGAATGCGGGGCAAAGCCAGTTGGTCAGTTGGCTGGCGGGCAGCCCGGTGGACGACCCGGTGATCGCCCAACAAGGGGCCGTGCTGCTCCTGGCCAGCCTCAATGGCACTGGCCAGGACATCGTCGGCGGCCGGCGCCTGCCCTATGCGGCGCTCAACGCCCACATTGACCAGTACGCCGCCTATCCGCTGCAAGTGGCGGACCTGGCCCAGGTCGCCGGGCTCTCCAGTGCCCGCTTGCATGCACGCTTCGTCGCTGAATGCGGGCAAACCCCGATGGACTACATCCGCAGTCGCCGTCTACACAAGGCGGTGGACCTGCTGCGTGATTCGCAACTGCCCATCGGTGAAATCGCCCACCGGGTCGGTTATAGCTCGCAAAGCGCCTTTGCCGCCGCAGTGCTGCGCGAATTCGGCGCCTCACCGGGCAAGCTGCGGCGCCAGCGCTAGCTTCGCGCTAAAAAACGCGAGGATCGCGACAGACATGAACGGCCGGTAGCGGGTTCAATACCCAGACGCTCAACCGTTGGACAAGGATCGCAATGACTCCCCGTACCGCCCTCGGCGCCCTGCACATTGGCGCACTCATGTTTGGCCTGACCGGTGTATTCGGCAAGCTCGCCGCCGCCTCGCCAGCGGTCATTGTGTTCGGCCGCGCCGTATTCGCCGTGCTGGCCCTGGCGTTTTTTGCCCGCTTCGCCAGCAGCGCCCGCTGGCACAAGCTCCACGCACAGGACCTTCGACGCCTGCTGCTGGGCGGCCTATTGCTCGCCGGACACTGGGTGAGCTTCTTCATATCGGTCAAAGTCGCCGGTGTGGCAATCGCCACGTTGGGCTTTACCAGCTTCCCGGCCTTCACGGTGTTGCTCGAAGGGTTGATTTTCCGCGAGCGGATCCGTGCCAATGAAATCCTGTTGGTGGCAATGGTAAGCATCGGCCTGGTGCTGGTCACACCGCACTTCGACCTGGCCAGCGGCGCCACCACCGGCCTGCTGTGGGCCGTGCTTTCGGGGTTGCTGTTCTCGCTGCTTTCGCTGGTCAACCGCGCCGGTTCCACACGGGTGCCGCCGGTACAGGCCGCTTTGTGCCAAAACCTGGTGGTCGGCTTTTGCCTGTTGCCAATGGCAGCGCCGCACCTGATTGACGTGCGCCCTGTCGACTGGCTTTGGATCGCCCTGCTGGGGGTGTTCTGCACCGGCCTGGCCCATAGCCTGTTTGTCGCCAGCCTGGCGGTGATCAAGGCCCGCACGGCGGCGGTGGTGTTTGCCATGGAACCGGTCTACGGCATCACCATCGCCTGGTTGCTATTCGATGAAAACCCGACGTTGCGCATGCTGCTGGGTGGCGCGCTGATCATCGTCGCGATCGTGATGTCGAGCCAACTCAGTGGCGGCACAAAGAAACCGGGTGTAAGCGCCCAAGCCGCGTCTCACTGAACCCGGTCGTTGTGGCCCAGGTCCCGCTCCGGGTCGATCCGGTCGCGGACCCGCTGCTTGAGAACCTTGGCCTCGGGAAAACCACCATCGGCCTTGCGTTCCCAGATCTGCGTGCCATCGCAACTGATATGAAACACCCCACCGGTGCCCGGCACCAACGACACCTTGCCCAAGTCGTCGCTAAACGTGCTGAGCAGTTCCTGAGCCAGCCAGGCGGCGCGCAGCAGCCACTGACATTGGGTGCAATAGGTGATGACGACTTCCGGCTTGTGCTCGGTCATTGCGGGTGAACTCCTGGGGGCAAAGGCATCGCTATAATACCTGCCTTTGATTGCCCGCCCCGAGATTGACGATGCGCCGCCTGCTGCCTTGCCTGCTTCTGCTACTGCTGCCCCTGCTCGTTCATGCCAACGAGCCCGCCGTCGAGGCGCCGCATCCGAAAATCGGCCTGGTACTGTCCGGCGGCGCCGCCCGGGGCCTGGCCCACATCGGGGTGCTCAAGGCCCTGGAGGAGCAAGGCATCCAGATCGACGCCATCGCGGGCACCAGCATGGGCGCAGTGATCGGTGGACTGTATGCCTCAGGTTACAAAATCGACGAGTTGGAAAAACTCGCCTTGGGCATCGACTGGCAACAGGCCCTGTCCGACGCTCCGCCGCGCAAGGACGTGCCGTTCCGGCGCAAGCAGGATGACCGGGACTTTCTGGTGAAACAGAAACTCAGCTTTCGTGATGACGGCAGCCTCGGCCTGCCCTTGGGCGTTATCCAGGGGCAGAACCTGGCCCTGCTGCTCGAAAGCCTGCTGGCCCACGCCAGCGACACCCGGGACTTCGACAAACTGCCAATCCCTTTCCGCGCCGTGGCGACCGACATCGCCAGTGGCGAGAAAGTGGTGTTTCGCAAGGGCCACCTGCCCAAGGTCATCCGCGCCAGCATGTCGATCCCGGCGGTATTCGCGCCGGTGGAACTGGACGGCCGGTTGCTGGTGGATGGCGGCATGACCGACAACATCCCGCTGGATGTGGCCCGGGAAATGGGCGTGGACAGGGCCATCGTGGTGGACATCGGCACCCCGCTGAGCACCCGCAAGCAATTGGTCACCGTGATCGACGTCCTGAACCAGTCGACCACCCTGATGACCCGGCGCAACTCCGAAGAACAATTGGCAACGCTCAGAGAAGACGATGTGCTGATCCAGCCGGCGCTGGCGAGCTTCGGCGCCACAGACTTCGGCCGCGCCCAGGAAATGATCGACGCCGGTTACCGTGCCACCCAAATACTCGAGGCCCGCCTGGCGCACCTGCGCCCCACGGAGCCGGCCGACCCCGAGCTCATGGCGGCGCGTACCCCAAGCGAGCGCACGCCGGTCATCACCGCCATTCGCGTGGAGAACGACTCCAAAGTCGGTGACGACGTGATTCGCTATTACGTTCGCCAGCAAGTCGGCGAGCCGCTGGACCTGGGTCGTTTGCAGACCGACATGGGCACGTTGTACGGGCTGGATTACTTCGAGCAGGTGCAATACCGCGTAGTGCACAAGGCCCCGGACCATACGCTGGTCATCAGTGCCCGGGGCAAACGCACCGGCACCGATTACCTGCGGCTGGGGTTGAGCCTGTCGGACGACATGCGCGGCGACAGCGCTTTCAACCTCGGCGCCAGCTATCGGGTCAATGGCATCAATCGCCTCGGCGCCGAGTGGCTGACCCGGGCACAGATTGGCGACAAGCAGGAGCTGTACAGCGAGTTTTACCAGCCGCTGGATGTCGGCTCGCGCTACTTCATCGCACCCTACGGGCAATTCGAATCCCGCAACGTCGAGTCCATCCTGGACAACGACCCGGTGGCCCAGTACCGCGTCGAACGTTATGGCTTTGGCCTGAACCTGGGCCGGCAGATTGGCAACAGCGGCGAAATCCGTTTCGGTGTCGGCCAAGCCTGGGGCGAGGCAGATGTACGCATTGGCGATCACGACCAGCCCAGCGAAAGTTTCAATGAAGGCTTCTACGACCTGAAGTATTCATTCGACTCCTTCGACAATGTGTACTTCCCCCATGAAGGCGAAGACATCGGCCTGACCTGGCGCCAGTATGAGCCGGGATTGGGTTCCGACCAGCGTTACCGCCAATGGGAACTCAATCTGGACAAGGCGCTGAGCCACGGCCCGGACACCTTCATCCTCGGTGGGCGTTACGGGCGTACCCTGGACACCGCTGAAGTGGTGACTTCAAGCTTTGTACTCGGTGGTGCGCGGCAACTGTCGGGCTTTCGCCAAGACGGCATCTCCGGGCAGAACATAAGCCTGATGCGCGCCGTGTATTACCGCAGGCTCACACCGCGAGCCTACCTGCCGCTGGATTTCCCGCTGTACATCGGCGGCTCCCTGGAACGCGGCCGGGCGTGGAACAACGACAATGAGTTCGACAGCGGCTACATCAATGCCGCCAGTATTTTCCTGGGGTTTGATACGCCGTTGGGGCCACTGAATTTCAGCTATGGGTTTAACGATGATGACGAGCGGGCGGTGTATCTGAATCTGGGGCAGACGTTTTGATGGCCCTGTATCCGCAGCAGCCCCCACATTGGTTTCGTGTCGTTCGCGGGCTTGGCGTTCACCGCAAATCCCCTGTGGGAGCGAGCCTGCTCGCGAAGGGGCCAGCAGGCTCACTAATAAAGGACTTCAGCGAATCCCCGCCAGGAGCACACGCGCGGTTTGCCTGAGAGGTTCGTTGCCCTCTTCGAGCAACTCTTCCAGCAGTGTGACGGCGGTTTTCAGATCGCCATCGTCAATGCAGTTCTGCGCTTGCTCCAGCTTGTCGGAGTGTTCCGGTACCTGAGGCTCTTGGTGGACAGGCTCGAGGACCATCGGCTCCAGTTCCAGCGACTGCTCTTCATCGGCAAACCCGTCGAGAAATGCATCGTCCAGCGATTCAGTTTCCGAAGGTGCGCTCCACTGCAGGTCCGGCGCGTCGAAACTCGAAAGCGACAAGTCCCCAAAGCCTTCGGGCGCAACAGGGGTTTTTTCAGTGGTGCTGTGCTGCGGCTCGGCAAGGTCCCAACTGGTTTCCATGGACAGCGCATCCAGATCGAGTTCGAACTCGTCACTGGACGCAGGAGCGACGTCAGTCAGCGGCGGCAGAGGTTCTGTGACCATGGGCGCGGCCACCGCGGCGACCTTCGGATAACGCCCGCGGATTTCTTCGAGTGTGCTGACGTCAATGCCCTGCGCCAACAAATGATGTTCCTGGGCCTGGAAACCGATGGTATCGCCCTGCTTGCCCAGCACTTCCAGCAACTTGAGGCCCAGGTCGGTGCGCGCGGGCTCTGTCAGCAGCGCGGCGCGCAGTAATCCCGCCGCTTCGGTGAAACGACCGTAGGTCAGGTAAATCCCGACCCCTTCCAGCACGTCCCCCAAAGGTGCATCACCGTTACTGAACGACGTGGCGGCCTCAGGCTGTTCCGTGTCGGCGGTCGAAGCGTAGGTTTGGGTGTCGTCTTCAAGCATCGGTTCAGGACGCTCGGGCAGGGGCTCCATTTCGGCCTGTTCTTGCTGCCGTCGACGAAGAAACAGCAATAACCCGAGCAACCCCAACAGCCCCACCAGCGCCGTTATCCACAACCAGTTAATGCCCTCCTCTGGTTCCGGGACCGGTTCTGTGACGGGTTGTGCTTGATCTGGCGGCGCGGGGGTTGCGGCAGGCACAGACTCCGGCTGCGCAGATTCAGCAGGGGCTGGCGCGACCTCGGCCAGTTGTGTCTGCAACTCGCTGATCTGCTTGCGCTGACTCGCGATTTCTTCGTCCTGGGATTGGAGCAGCGCCTGCAGTTGCTCGATGGTTTTTTGTTGCTGCTCGTTTTGCAGCACGCTGGCGGCCAGTTGCTCGTCGGACATGGCGGAGGCCGGGGCGGCAGCCGTTTCTGTCGCTGATGGCAGCACCGCAGAATCGGGCAGCAATAAACGCTGGCCCACGGAAAGCCGGTCACTGCCGGGGTTCAGGGCCTGGATGCCCTGCATCAGCTCATTGACCGAAGCATTGCTGCCGGCGTCATGCAGGCGTTTGGCGATGGACCAGGGGTTGTCTCCCTGCACGACGGTATAGCGCTTGCCTTGAGTAGCCGCAGGCGGCTTGATCGCAGGCGTTGCCTGGGCCGCGGCGGCTGGCTCGTCCCGCGCCGGTACGATACCCGGCGTGCCCGGTGGGTCGATCAGCACGGTGTATTCGCGCAGCAGACGCCCGTTGGGTTGATTGAGCTGCACCAGGAAATTGAGGAAGGGTTCCTCCACCGGTTTGCTGGAGGTCACCCGAATGTAGCCGCGCTCGCCGCGCAGCACTGGCGTGAAGCGCAAGCTATTGAGATAGAACACCCGCTCCACGCCGGCACGGCTGAAATCGTCCGCGCTCGCCAGGCTGGCCGACAAATCGCTTTCACTTACCCCGGTCACATCGACCAGGGCGATATCGGCACGCAACGGCTGATTCAGGGCGGAATGGAGGGTGATCTCCCCAAGCCCCAGCGCCGATGCCAACGCCGAATACCCCATGGCTGCCACGACTACCAACACGTTGAGCCAACTGCGCAACGTGCACTGCAAACTTACAAGCATGGGCATCCCTTTTGATTACCAGACTGAGCGCCTAAGTACTGGTTATAGTTCGCGAACCGCCGAATCTCAAAAGTCTGATGCCTGGGATATGCCTCAGGATTTTTCCAGATTGGCCAGAATCGTGCCATGGACCCGCATGCACACGCGCATGTCGGCTTCATCGACCCCCTCGAACAACTCGCGGCGCAGTTGCGTGGCAATGGTTTCGATCTGTTCGATCAGCGGCAGCGCCGGTGCACAAAGCACGATTTTCTTGGCACGACGATCCTCGGCCACGGCCTGACGCTGCACCAGGCCCTGAGCTTCCAGGCTGTCGAGCAACCGGGCCAGGGTCGGGCCTTCGACAGCGACACTCTGGGCCAGTTCGCGCTGGGTCGGCGCCTGTTCGAAACGGGCCAGGTGCAACAGCACCAGCCAGCGGGCCTGAGACAGACCCAACCCGGCCAGGCGACGATCCAGCTCGGCGCGCCAGCCTCGAGACATCTGTGCCAACTGCATGCCAAAACGGTGTTGATCGGTTAACGGCATAAAAAAACTCATCAGATCTGAAATAGAGAAAAACTAATTATTAGTCAGCTAAGCATGAGCTTCGGATTCAGGCAAGGTTTACCCTGTAGTGAATCGTTAAAGGAAGGTAACTCACTGATCAGACTTCAAATTCCGACTGCAACGCAGCCCTGACACAATACAGGACACCTTCCGGAACCCGACCGACAAACAGTGCTGCAACTTCCGACACCGCTGGCAACTCGCCTTCGCCGTCCAGAAACGCATCCTGCACCTCGCCCATCAATTCCTCGGGTAAATCCAACGCCTGCTCCAAAGACAACTGCTGCTTGCCGATGGCCTCGGCCAGCATCGTATAAACGTTCTTTTCCGAGCATTGCAGTTGTCCGGCAATCTGCAACGGGGTCATGCCGGCGCGGGCCAGGGTGATCAATTCGTGACGAACATCGGCCACCGCTTTCGGCGCCTCGACCTCGCCGCCCAGCACTTGGAGGAAGGCTTCGCCGTAACGCTCCAGCTTGCGCGCGCCCACGCCACTGACCCGGGCCATTTCCGCCAGGGAGGTGGGTTGGCTGCGGAGCATTTCCAGCAGCGTCGAGTCGGGGAAGATCACATACGGCGGCACGCCATGCTCTTCGGCCAGCTTGCGACGCAAGGCGCGCAAGGCTTCCCACTGGTCGCGCTCTTCGCCGCGCACCAGTTGGCTGGCTTGGCTCTTGCTGTTCTTGATCGCGGTTGCCGGCTTGAGATCACGGCGCAGTTCGAGGGAGACCTCGCCTTTGAGCAAGGGACGGCAGCTCGCACTCAGGCGCAGACCGCCGTAGCCTTCCAGGTCGATATCGGCCAACCCGCGGGCCACGAGCTGGCGGAACAATGAACGCCACTCACTTTCCGTGCGTGCCTTGCCCACACCGAACACCGAAAGATGCTGGTGGCCAAAACTGCGCACCTTTTCGTTGTCCTTGCCCAGCAACACGTCCACCAGATGCCCCACGCCATAGCGCTGCCCGGTGCGATAAATCGCCGACAACGCCTGGCGGGCCGGCTCGGTGGCGTCCCAGGTTTCCACACCGTCGACACAGTTGTCGCAATGTCCGCAAGGCTGGGACATGTCTTCGTCGAAATAGGCCAGCAAGGTCTGGCGCCGGCAGCGGGTCTCTTCGCACAGCGAAAGCATGGCGTCGAGCTTATGCTGCTCAAGACGCTTGTGGCGCTCGTCGCCCTCGGAGTTCTGCAGCATCTGCTTGAGCATCACCACGTCTTGCAGGCCGTAGGCCATCCACGCGTCGGCCGGCAAGCCATCACGGCCGGCGCGCCCGGTTTCCTGGTAATACGCCTCGAGGGATTTGGGCAGGTCCAGGTGCGCGACGAAACGCACGTTGGGCTTGTCGATGCCCATGCCAAACGCCACGGTGGCCACCATGATCAGGCCTTCCTCATTGAGGAAGCGCTTCTGATGATAGGCCCGCAGGTCATTGGGCAGGCCGGCGTGATACGGCAATGCCGGAAAGCCTTGCTCGCAGAGAAACGCCGCCACTTCATCGACCTTTTTGCGCGACAGGCAATAAACGATGCCGGCATCGCTGCGCCGCTCGGCAATAAACGCCAGCAACTGCTTGCGCGGCTGCTCCTTGGGCACGATGCGGTAGAAAATGTTGGGTCGGTCGAAGCTGGAAAGGAAGCGCTCGGCGTTCTGCAAATGCAGGCGTTCGACGATTTCTTCGCGGGTACGTTTGTCGGCGGTGGCGGTCAGGGCGATACGTGGCACGTCGGGAAACAGTTCGGCCAGTTGCCCCAGTTGCAGGTATTCACGACGGAAGTCGTGGCCCCATTGGGACACACAGTGGGCTTCGTCGATGGCAAACAGAGCGATTTCCAGGCTCTGCAGGAACGCCAGCATGCGCGGCTGCACCAGGCGTTCCGGGGCCAGGTAGAGCATTTTTATTTCACCCCGCTTGATTCGCGCCGCCAGGTCCCGTTGCTGCTCGGCGCTGAGGGTCGAGTTCAGCGAAGCGGCTGCAACCCCCAGCTCTTCAAGGGTCGCGACCTGGTCGTCCATCAACGCAATCAGCGGCGAGACCACTACCGCCAGGCCGTTGCGCAACAGCGCCGGCACCTGGAAGCACAACGATTTGCCGCCGCCGGTGGGCATCAGCACCAAGGCATCGCCACCGCTGGCCACGCGCTCAATAATGGCACCCTGGCGGCCACGAAAACTGTCGTAGCCGAAGATGTCCTTGAGGACGCGTTGAGCCTGTTCGAGCATAAAAACTCCAAAAATCACCGAAACATCCCTGCAAGGCTGGTTCAGAATCAAAAACGCTGCACCGGCAAATCGTAAGTGCGCGTTTCGAAACGCCGGGACGCCGCAGGGCATCACAAAACGCGGCAGTATACCCGAGGGTTTCGTTGTAAAGGGTGATGCTGACAAGAGGTGTCGGGGGTCTTCCGGTTGCCATCAGTCCCTGTGGGAGCGAGCCTGCTCGCGATGACATCGGCCCATTCAACATCAATGCAAGCTGCTCCACCGCTATCGCGAGCAGGCTCGCTCCCACATTTGATCTGTGGGCGAGCGCAAATTTGTGTCCACCCCGGGCATTGGAGAGGCAAATACACCACGCGGCTGGCCTGGGCGCTCAAGAAGGCCTAGAATTCCCGCATTGTTTATTCCCCAAGGTAGCCTGTAATGTCCTTCGCTGAGCAACTGACCCGCCTGCAAGTCTTCCTCGACGCCGATGAGCTGCACGAAGAGGCGCTGGATTACGTGGCCGCTCACGGCTACCTGACCGCCCTGTCCATCTGCTCCGAACAGGTGCCGGAGCGTGAGTGGATCGACGCGCTGTTCGCCGAAGAGCCGCATTACGCCGACGATGCCGAGCGTGAGGTCATCGAAACCACGCTGGTGTTGCTCAAGGCCCACATCGCCCGTCAGTTGGCTTCCGACGAAGAATTCGAATTGCCATGCGAGCTGGACCTGGGCGATGACCCGGACGATTCGGAACTGCGTGGCTGGTGCATCGGTTTCATGGAAGGCGTGTTCCTGCGCGAAGCCGCCTGGTTCGAAACCGCCGAGGAAGAAGTCAGCGAAATGCTGCTGCCGATCATGGTCGGTTCCGGTCTGTTCGACGAGCAACCGGAGTTTTCCGACATCGCCGCCGACGCGAACCTGATGGACGACATGATCGTGCAGATCCCTGAAGCCCTCACCGCCCTGTACCTGCTGTGCAACGCCCCGGACGAGAAACCGGCGATCCTCAAGCCGCGCCACCACTGAGCCACCGGGTGCCCGCGCCCATCGGCAACCGCTCGCTGATCCTGCGCTACGCCCTGCTGGCCATTGGCTGGTTGAGCGTGGTGCTGGGGGTCATCGGGATCTTCATTCCCGTATTGCCCACTACCCCTTTCCTGCTACTGGCCGCAGCCTGCTTCGCCCGCAGCTCGCCACGCTTCTATCGCTGGCTGGTGGGCCATCCGCGGCTCGGGCCCTGGATCGCTGACTACCTCAGCGGCAACGGCATCCCGCTCAAGGGCAAGGTCTACGCCATCAGCCTGATGTGGGTGAGCATCCTCCTGTCCTGCTACCTGGTGCCCCTGCCGTGGGCGCGCGCATTCATGCTGACCAGTGCGGTACTGGTGACGGTTTATATCCTCAAGCAAAAAACCCTGCATAAGCCCTGAAGTCGGCGCGAAGCTCCCTCGCCACAGGAGTATGGATGTCCTTCACCCGAAAAGCGTGCATCCCCTCAAAAACACAAAACCCGCCATATCCTATTTGAACATGACGGGTTTTGTTGTTTCAGTTCACCTCACACGGTGTCCACCTTCAACGAGTGATCATTCAACATTCCGTTGATGATGGTCGCCGTATCCGCGCCGGCGATCATGCCGTCCACGCCCGGTGTGACGCCGTAGTAGCTGGCGAGGTTGACGCCGGCCAGATCGATGGTCTGGTTCGGCGCGGCGCCGGCCGTGGAGCTGACGTCGATGCTGGTCATGACCGACGCACCACTGCCGGTGACGCTGAAGTGCAGGTAATCGTCCAGGGACGCGCTGCTGCCGTTTTCCCCCAGCAACAGTTGCGACAGGTCAAGTTTGTCGAGGCCTGGGGTGAAGTCCGTGACCAGGTCATGGCCGCTGTTGCCCACCTGCCATTGGAAGGTATCAGCGCCGCTGCCTCCGGTCAGGGTGTTGTTGCCCAGGCCGCCGATCAACACGTCATCGCCACCACCGCCATTGAGCACGTCGTCGCCCAGGCCGCCGTTGATGCGGTTGCTGGCACTATCGCCGGTGAGGGTGTCGTTGAAGTTCGAGCCGACCAGGTTTTCGATGCCCGCCAGGGTGTCGATGCCGGCGCCCACGGTGTTTTGCGCGGCTAACAGACCCAGGTTCACCGTAACCCCGGCACTGGCGTGGGCGTAGCTGGCGGTGTCGTTGCCGGTGCCACCGTCGAGCAGGTCGTTGCCGGCGCCGCTGTAGAGCAAGTCGTTGCCCGCCTCGCCATGCAAGACGTTGTTGCCCGAACCGGCGCTGAGTATGTCGTTGCCGTCACCCGCGTTGAGGATGTTGTCCCCCTCGCCGGCGATCAGCACGTCGTCTCCGGTCGTGCCCGTCAGGGTGTGGCCAGCCTGATAGCTGATGCCGACCGCTGCGCTGTCGCTGCCACCGTGATTGTCGCTGGCGGTGTAGCTGTCGTGGTAATCCGGCGTACTGTCCTGGGCGCCGGCGTAGTTGACGGTCAAGGTCAGTTGGTAGTTTTCCGCGCCGTTGGGGTTGCCACCACTGCCATTGGCGATGTTGGTGACGTGGATCTGGTAGTTGCCATCGGCCGCCGCGGTGAACGAGGCACCGTCGGTGATCGCGATGAAAGGCCCGCCGTTGAGGGAGTACTCCAGGGCGATCCGTCCGGCCGCCAGGTTGTGGTCCAGGGTGAGGGTTTCCCCCTGCTTGAGGCTGATGTTGAGCCGGTCTTCATCGTTGGTGTTGTGGTTGGACACCATCCCCAGTGCACCGCTGACCACCAGCACCGCGGTCATGGTCGCGGCATTGGCGACAAAAGCGCCGCGGTTGAGGTTGATCGACTGCACGTTGTTACCGGTGAAGCTGACCGTGCCGGTACTGCCGGTGAAGTCTGCGCCCCTGGCAACCCAGCCGGTGTTGAAGCCGGTGGGCGACGCCGTGAGCGGGTCGCCGTTGGCGTCGCTGTCGTTGCCCAGCAGCATTTCTCCCGGGATCACGATGTTGCCCGACAGGACGTTGGTGATGATGTTGTCGTCGACTGCCACGGGCGGGCTGTTGGGGAGAACCTTGACCACCAGGCTGGAACTGGCCAGGTCGCCGTCGTTGTCGCTGACAGTGAAGCCGATGGTCTCGGTGATCAATGTGCTGGTGGCGGTCTGGGAGGTGTAGCTGTACTCGCCGGTGTCGAGATTCACCACCAGCGTGCCGTCGTGGTCGGTGGCGATACTCAGCGTGTTGTTGGCGGTGTTGAAGGTGCCATGGTTGGCTCCGCCGCTGGCGGTCAAGGCACCCTGACCGGCGTTGGCGGCCGGATCGTAGCTGTAGGTGGTGCCATCGACCACCAGGCTTTTGACAAACCCGCCGTCGGCGCCGAACGAGCCACCCTCGCCCAGCAGGCTGCCAGTGACGGGCACACCCTGCACGGTGCCGGAGAGCACCGAGTTGAGCTGGTTCAGGTCGGTGACCAGCACCGCGTCGGTGTCGGTGTGGGTGCTGCCGTCGTAGGCCAGCGGGTCGAGGTGAGTGTCACTGACACCGCCGCCCAGGCCGATGGCGTAGTTCTTGATGCCGTTGGCGTCGAGGAATGCTTTCCACGCCACTTCGTCCGCCGCATCAATCCCCTGGCCCGTCGTGGGCTTGCCGTCGGAGAAGAAGTAGCCAATGTTCTGTGCTCCGGTCAGTTGCCCCGAGGTGACAAACGCGGTCTTGGCCGCCGCTACCGCCGCATCGTAGTTGGTCCCACCGCCCGCTGACAGGCCGGAGAGGAGCGACTTGGCGGTCGCCACGTCCACCCACACGGAAGTCTGGTCGGTGGCGCTGCTGCTGAAGGTCACGAGCTGGACTTTCACATCCCCCAGATCGTCGTATTTATCGAGCAAGGCACTGATGGCCTGTTTCGCCAGGTCCAGCCGCGAGAGCCCCGGTACACCCGAGGGGTCGGCCATGCTCCCGGACACATCGAGCACGATCAACAGGTTCGAGTCGATCTCCACCGCCGTCACCGAACGCTCGGACGCGACGGCCGTGGGCACGTCGTCGACGATGCTCACCACCAGGTTGCCGGTGACACTGTTGCCCAAGGCGTCCGTGGCCTGGTAGGTGAAGCTTTCGCTCAATACATTCGGGCCGTCGTTGGCGTTGGGCGCCGTCGTGGCGGGCGAAGTCAGCGTGTAGGTGTACGAGCCATCGGGGTTGAGCAACAACTGGCCGTAGGCGCCGGTGGCGTTGCCCACCAGACTGAACGTCAGCGCACCACTGGCACCAGTCACCGAACCGACCAGGCTACCGCTGGCGGTTTCGCTGGTGGCGCTCGGCTCGCTGCCGGTGACGGTACCGGGGGCCAGGTCCTGGCCGTCCTGATTCAGGTCCAGGGCTTTTTCGTAGACGGTAATGTCCTGATCGGTTTCAGCGACGAGGCAACTGTTGTAGACATCGATGGTGATGGTGGTGGTGCTTTCATCGCCGTCGGCATCGCGCACGGTGTAGGTGAATACGTCAGTGGCACCGGGTGCACTGACGGTGTTCGGGTTGCTGTGGTAAACGGCGTTGCCATTGGCGTCCAGCGTGAGATAGCCGTAGGTGCCGTTGATCTGGGTGTTGAGGCCACCTGTTGCAGGGGTTGAAGTGTCGTTGCCGGCACGTACGCCGATCACTGCGCCACCGTCGGCGCCGAGCACGTCGTTGTCCAGCACATTGCCATTGACCGTGCCGCCCTCCACTACCGAAGCCAAATCGGCATGGGCGTTGGGTACGTCGTCAACGATGTTGATAACGATGGTGCTGGTGACGGTATTGCCCAGCGAATCGGTGGCTTGATAGGTAAAGCTTTCACTCAGGACATTCGGACCATCGTTGGCCGAAGGTGCGGTGGTGGCTGGCGAGGTCAGGGTGTAGGTGTAGGAACCGTCCGGGTTGAGCAGCAACTGGCCGTAGGCACCGGTGGCGTTGCCTACCAGGGCGAAGGTGACGGCGCCGATTGCACCTGTGACCGAGCCGACCAGGCTACCGCTGGCCGTTTCAGTGGTAGCGTTCGGCGCGCTGCCGGTGACGGTACCGGGAGCCAGGTCCTGACCGTCCTGATTCAGGTCCAGGGCTTTTTCGTAGACGGTGATGTCCTGATCGGTTTCAGCGACGAGGCAGCTGTGGTAGACATCGATGGTGATGGTGGTGGTGCTTTCATCGCCGTCGGCATCGCGCACGGTGTAGGTGAATACGTCGGTGGCACCGGGTGCACTGACGGTGTTCGGGTTGCTGTGGTAAACGGCGTTGCCATTGGCGTCCAGCGTGAGATAGCCGTAGGTGCCGTTGATCTGGGTGTTGAGGCCGCCAACCGCCGAGGTTGAGGTGTCGCTGCCAGCACGCACACCGATCACCGCGCCGCTTGCGGCGGGTCCATCGGCACCGCCCACATCGTTGTTCAGGACGTTGCCGCTGACCGTCCCGCCTTCGTCCACCGAGGCGGAATCAGCATGGGCGGTGGGCAAATCATCAACAATATTCACATCCAGGTTGCCGGTGGCCGTGGTGCCGTTGTCGTCGGTGACCACGACGGCAAATTGCTCGCTAAGGCTGTTGGCACCGCTGGCGTTTGCGTGGGCTTCGTTGTCCAGCAAGGTGTAGCTGTAACTCACCACACCCGTGGCGGCGTTGAAGCCGGTGATGGTCAGCGTGTTGCCCAAGGCCGTAGTGATGGATTGTGGGAAACCGGCCGCAACACCGCCCGTGACGACATTGATGCCACCTACGCTCAGGGTCTGTACACCGTCCAGCGCGGTGATGGTGAAGGTGCCGCTTTGGGTCAGCGCTGGAGCGTCCGGGCTGGTGCCGTCGCTGAGGTTTTTCTCCTGAAGGTTCAGCTCACCGCCTTCGGTGTCCAGGCCTTCGATGATCACCGGGTCGTCGTTGTTGTGTACCTGCAACACCAGGTTGGCGGTGCTGGTGTCGCCGTCGGCGTCGGTCAGGGTGTAGGTGAAGGTTTCGCTACCGCTGCCGCCGCCGTACAGGCCTTTGAAGTCGGCGTCGGCGGTGTTGAGCGTGTAGGTGTAGGAACCGTCAGCGTTGAGAACCAGCGTGCCGTAAGTGCCAGTGAAGGTACCGGGCGTGACCGGGCCGGACGCCACACGATCCGCGCCTTCGGTGTCATTGGTCAGCACGCTGCCCGTCAGGGTCTGGTTGGTTTCCGAGGCGGTGCCGACGTTGCTGTCGTCCACGGCTTGAGGCACATCATCAACGATATTCACGTCCAGATTGCCAGTGGCCGTGGTGCCGTTGTCGTCGGTGACCACGACGGCAAATTGCTCGCTAAGGCTGTTGGCACCGTTGCCGTTTGCGTGGGCTTCGTTGTCCAGCAAGGTGTAGCTGTAACTCACCACGCCCGTGGCGGCGTTGAAGCCGGTGATGGTCAGCGTGTTGCCCAAGGCCGTGGTGATGGATTGTGGGAAACCGGCTGCAACACCGCCCGTGACGACATTGATGCCACCCACGCTCAGGGTCTGTACACCGTCCAGCGCGGTGATGGTGAAGGTGCCGCTTTGGGTCAGCGCTGGAGCGTCCGGGCTGGTGCCGTCGCTGAGGTTTTTCTCCTGAAGGTTCAGCTCACCGCCTTCGGTGTCCAGGCCTTCGATGATCACCGGGTCGTCGTTGTTGTGCACCTGTAGCACCAGGTTGGCGGTGCTGGTATCGCCATCGGCGTCGGTCAGGGTGTAGGTGAAGGTTTCGCTACCGCTGCCGCCGCCGTGCAGGCCTTTGAAGTCGGCGTCGGCGGTGTTGAGCGTGTAGGTGTAGGAACCGTCAGCGTTGAGAACCAGCGTGCCGTAAGTGCCGGTGAAGGTACCAGGCGTAACCGGGCCGGACGCCACACGATCCGCGCCTTCGGTGTCATTGGTCAGCACGCTGCCCGTCAGGGTCAGGTTGGTTTCCGAGGCGGTGCCGGCGTTGCTGTCGTCCACGGCTTGAGGCACATCATCAACGATATTCACGTCCAGATTGCCAGTGGCCGTGGTGCCGTTGTCGTCGGTGACCACGACGGTAAATTGCTCGCTGAGGCTGTTGGCGCCGTTGGCGTTTGCGTGGGCTTCGTTGTCCATCAAGGTGTAGCTGTAACTCACCACGCCCGTGGCGGCGTTGAAGCCGGTGATAGTCAGCGTATTGCCCAATGCCGTGGTGATGGACTGTGGGAAACCGGCCGCAACACCGCCCGTGACGACATTGATGCCGCCCACGCTCAGGGTCTGTACACCGTCCAGCGCGGTGATGGTGAAGGTGCCGCTTTGGGTCAGCGCTGGAGCGTCCGGGCTGGTGCCGTCGCTGAGGTTTTTCTCCTGAAGGTTCAGCTCACCGCCTTCGGTGTCCAGGCCTTCGATGATCACCGGGTCGTCGTTGTTGTGTACCTGCAACACCAGGTTGCCGGTGCTGGTGTCGCCATCGGCGTCGGTCAGGGTGTAGGTGAAGGTTTCAGTGCCACTTCCGCCGCCGTGCAACGCCACGAATTGCGGGTCGCTGGTGTTGAGGGTGTAGGTGTACGTGCCGTTGGGCTTCAGCACCAGGGTGCCGTAGGTGCCGGTGAACGTGCCGCCAATGATCGGCCCGCTGTCAGGACCGGTGGGGATGCGGTCGGCGCCTTGATGATCGTTGGGCAAGACGTTGCCGGTGAGCGTGACAAGACTTTCCGATGCGGTGCTGGCGTGGCTGTCGTCAATCGCCTGGGGTACGTCGTCGGTGATGTTGACGTCCAGGGTCCCCGTAGCTGTGTCGCCATCGCTGTCGACGGCCACGACGGGGAACTGCTCGCTGATGGTATTGGCCCCGCCCCCGGCGGGATGGCTTTCATTGTCCGTCAGGGTATAGCTGTAGCTGACCACACCGGTCGCGGGGTTGTAGCCGGTGATGGTCAACGTGTTGCCCAGCGCCGAGGTGATGGATTGGGGAAAACCTGCGGGCACGCCACCGGTGATCACGGCGATTCCACCGATACTCAGACTGCTCAGCCCATCGGGCGCGGAAATGGTGAAACTGCCGCTTTGCACCAGCGCGCCAGGATTGCTGGCGGAACCGTCAGACAGGTTCGCCTCATTGGCGGTCAATTCACCGCCATCCACGGTCAAGCCATCAAGGGTAACGGGGTTGTCCGGGGTTTCAGGGTCTACCGGTGACACGATTGCATCGTCGCCGCCGTCATCCGGATCACCGGCCAGACGCAGGTCTGGAAACTCGGGTATCCCGTTGAACCCGGCGGTGGGAAAACCGATCTGCGGATCGACTTCCCCGCCGACCTCTTCCAGCAACACAAAACTGTGCCCGCCACCCACGCCCCCCGGGTTACCGCCCTCGGCGCCTGCAGCCGTCGCCTCGCCGGTCTGGGTCGGGTCAGCGCCGGCGGCGATGGCTTGTTGCAGTTTTTGCACATCAGTCAGTTGCGCATCACTGGGTGTGGTGGCCTCAGGCGTATCGCTAGCAGAGGCCTGGTTGGCGAGCAATTGCGGGCTCAGCGTCAGGTCACTTCCGCGGCCCAGGGTCAACTCCTTGCCGTTTTGCAACTGCACAGCCACCGCCCCTTCGGCCCCGGTGATCAGGTGCTCACCGGCATAGAGCCGATCACCTTCAACCAGAGGTCGCCGCAGACCGCCGACGGCTTCTGCGAAAACCTGTCCTACCACCTTGCTGACGGTACCGATGAGCGCTGCCATGTGCATTCCTCCGTTGCCAACCGCAGTCGGCACCTGTCTGGGTGAAGAATTGGTGCTCGGGTTGGCAGCCAGGGAATCTGGAAAATCTGCCAGCTTTCGGGGACGTAAAAGGCGCTAGCTATTCGCCACAATGACAAAAAACCGTCACTTAAAATCGCCTTTCAGGTCGTCCTTTTCGGCACCTCTTCACATCGCTTCAAAATGATTATGGAACTTTATTGACGCCCAAAATCCGTCAGGACCCGCAGATTCAAAGGCTTTCGCTTTGAACAATGTGCCGCTTTTTTCCAAGCACATAAGTTTTTTTTGGCATAAGTCTTATGAGAAATTCTTCTTAGGTTTTGCGCAGGATGTTCTTAGCTGTGTTGTTACAAGCTTGAAACGGTTTTGATCTTAAATACGTCAATATTTTGGCGACAGCGAAGCACAACAGACCTTAGGAGATGCACCCCATGCGCGTTCTTTCCCCCCTCTGCAGCGCGGTTTTGCTGGCCATGGCCTGCTCTTCTTCAGCGCAGGCCATGTCGTTGACCGAAGCGATCCAGAGCACCATTGCTACTCACCCGGAACTGGCGCAACGGGTCGATAGCCGTCTGTCGGCCAATGAAGACGTCAAGGTCGCCAGAGGGGGGTTCTTCCCGTCGGTGGACTTGAATGCCGGCTACGGGCGCGGCTACAGCGACAACACCAACACCCGGGCGCTGGGCAATCACCACACCAATATCCTGACTTACACCCAGTCGGAGCTGCGCCTGCGGCAGATGCTGTTTGACGGGTTCAACACCGCCAATGAAGTGGAACGCACCAAAGGCGTGGTCAATTCCCGGGCCTACTACGCCCAAGGCACCGCCCAGGACCTGGCGCTGCGCACCATCGAGGTTTACCTGGAAGTGCTCAAGCGTCGCGAGCTGGTGACCCTGGCCAAGAACAACCTGCAAGCTCACCTGCGCGTCAACGACCAGATCGGCCTGCGCACCGAGCGTGGCGTGGGCAGTACCGCCGACTCCGATCAGTCCAATGCTCGCCGGGCCCTGGCGGAAAACAACTACGACACCGCCCAGGTCGATCTGGCCGACGCCGAGGCTAACTTCTACAGCGTGGTCGGACGCATGCCCGATGAGCTGGAAACACCGCCCTCGACCAAAGGCGAGATGCCCGCTGACCTGCGCCAAGCCCAGCAAAGCATGGTGGATAACAACCCGTACCTGAAATCGGCCCAGGCCGACGTACAGTCCGCCGAAAGCCAGTATGAAGTGGCCAAGTCGCCGTTCTATCCGCGGTTCGACGCCGAGGCGGCGGTGGGCGCCAATAACAACCTCGGCGGCGAAGAAGGCCACGACAACAACTGGCGGGTCGGCGTGGTGATGAACTACAACCTGTTCCGCGGCGGCAGCGACAAGGCGCGGTTGGCGTCCAATGCCCACCAGATCAACCAGGCCATGGACATCCGCAACAACGCCCTGCGCCAGCTCAACGAAGACACCCGCCTGGCCTGGAACGCGATGCTCAACGCCCGCAAGCAGACCCCCACCGCCCGGGAATATGCCGAAACCACTTCCCGTGTACGCGCCGCCTATCAGGATCAGTTCGGTCTCGGCCAGCGGACCCTGCTTGATGTGCTCGACAGCGAAAACGAGCTGTACAACGCCAACCGTCGCTACACCGAAGTGCGCTACACCGAGGAATACTCGATGTATCGGGTATTGGCGAACATGGGCCAGCTGTTGAGCAAACAGCGCGTGGTGCTGCCGGCCGACGCGGTCGCTCAAACAGAAGTCAAAAACGAAGCGCGGCTGCCCGAACTGAAGTAGCCCCCCAAAAAAATGGGAGCGATCAATGTGACCAGCATGGAACCCGCAACCCTCAGCACCGATCCGCGGCTGAATGTCGATGATCCCTTGCTTGACGGTCTGTTGATCCTCTGCAAACTCCATGGCGCGACAGTCAGCCGCGCCAGCCTTGGCGCCGGGCTTCCAATGGCGCACCAACGTCTGAGCCTGGACCTACTGCCGCGCGCAGCGGCCCGGGCCAATTTGCAGGCGCGCTTGCTGCGCCGAGAGCTGGCCGATATTTCGCCACTCAACCTGCCGGTGATGCTGATTCTGGCCGGTGGTCGTTGCGCCGTGTTGCGGCGCTGGAGTGAGGACGGCCAGGCGCTGATCCTGCCCAGCGAAGCCGATGGCGGCGAGCAGTGGGTCAGCCGCGACGAACTGAGCGCCGTCTACAGCGGCCAGGCGTTGTTCGCCCGGCCGCGCCATGAACTCGAAGACCTGCGTGCACCCTTGGTTCCACGGGTCGAGGCCTGGTTTCGTGACACCTTGAAACTGTCGCGCTGGCTGTACAGCGACGCGATCCTGGCAAGTTTGCTGATCAACCTGCTGGGGCTGATGGTGCCGCTGTTCGTCATGCAGACCTATGACCGCGTGGTGCCGAACCAGGCCACGTCGACGTTGTGGGTGCTGGCCGTGGGGCTGTTGATCGGCACGGGATTCGAACTGGTTTTGCGCGTGGTGCGCGCCCATCTGCTGGACACCGCCGGCAAGAAAACCGACGTGATCCTCTCCGCGACCCTGTTCGAACGCATCACCGGCATGGCGATGAAGGCCAAACCGGTGACCATCGGCGGGTTCGCCCAAAGCATCCATGACTTCCAGGGTCTGCGCGAATTCCTGACCGCTGTCACCCTCACCAGCCTGATCGACCTGCCCTTCGCCGTGCTGATGCTGGTGGTGATCGGGTTGCTGGGTGGCTGGCTGGTGGTGATTCCGGTGGTGGCTTTTCCGCTCACCATTATTTTCGCCATGATCATCCAGGCACGCCTGCGTGACACCGTGCAAAAAAGCCTGGCCCTGGGCGCCCAGCGCCAGGCATTGCTGATTGAAACCCTCGGCGGCCTGGAAACCCTCAAGGCTTGCAGCGCCGAAAGCGAGCGCCAGCATCAATGGGAAAGCACCCACGGCGCCCTCACCCGCCTGGACAGCCACGCCCGCAGCCTCTCGGCGCTGGCCACCAACGGCACGCTGTTTTTGCAACAACTGGCCGGCATGGCGACCATCGTCGCCGGGGTCTACAGCATCATGGCCGGTAACCTCAGCGTCGGCGCGCTGGTGGCGACCTACATGCTCGGCAGCCGGGTGCTGGCGCCGCTGGGGCAGATCGCCGGGCTGATCACCCGCTACCAGCAGGCACAGCTGACCATGCGCAGCACCGATGCGCTGATGGCGCTGCCCCAAGAGCGCGATGCCAAACAACGGCCGCTGGATCGCACCCAATTGCAGGGCGCGCTGGACGTCAGCGGCGTGACCTTCCATTACAACGGCCAGAACGCCCCGGCGCTGGCGAATGTGAGTTTCAGCCTCAAGCCCGGCGAACGGGTCGGGATCATCGGTCGCAGTGGCTCGGGCAAGAGCACCCTGGCGCGCCTGGTGATGGGATTTTATGAGCCCCAGGAAGGCCAGTTGCTGCTTGATGGGCTCGACCTTCGGCAACTGGACGTGGCGGACCTGCGCCAGCAGATCGGCTATGTCGCCCATGACCTGCCGCTGCTGGCCGGCAGCCTGCGGGACAACCTCACCCTCGGCGCCCGCTACATCAGCGATGCACGCATGCTGGAAGTGGCGGAACTGACCGGCGTCACCGAACTGGCCCGCCAGCATCCCCAGGGCTTCGACCGCCCGGTGGGCGAGCGCGGGCAGTTGCTCTCCGGTGGGCAACGCCAGGCCGTGCTACTGGCCCGCGCCCTGTTGCTCGACCCGCCGATCCTGCTGCTGGACGAACCCACCAGCGCCATGGACAACAGCAGCGAAGACGTGTTGCGGCAAAAGCTCCATACCCATGTGCAGGGCAAGACGGTGCTGCTGGTGACCCACCGCACGTCGATGCTCAGCCTGGTGGATCGGCTGGTGGTGCTGGACAACGGCCGGATTGTGGCCGATGGGCCCAAGGAAGCGGTGATCGATGCACTGCGTAAAGGACGGGTGGGGTCTGCGGCGGTGTAACAGCCCACACAGTCCCTGTGGTGAGGGGATTTATCCCCGCTGGGCTGCCAAGCAGCCCCAAGAGCAATCAACTCAATCAGGCTGGCACACCGAGGTGTCTGGTTTTAGGGCTGCTTCGCAGCCCAGCGGGGATAAATCCCCTCGCCACAAAAGCCGCACCGACCTTAGCTCTTTTAACTGACGGGTATCCCCATGTCTGCTCAAACACCCGATTCAGCGGCCCGAAGCTACTTCGGCAGTTTCAGCAAAAGCGCCGAAAGCGAGTTCATGCCGGAAACCGCCGGTGCCGCGCTGCAGGATTCGCCCCGTCGCTCGCGGGTCACGGTGTGGCTGGCGGCCGGACTGATCATCACCGCGTTGGTGTGGGCCAAACTGGCAGTCTTGCAGGAAGTCACCACCGGTGAAGGCAAGGCCATTCCTTCGAGCAAGATTCAGGTAATCCAGAACCTGGAGGGCGGCATCGTCACCGAGATTTTCGTGCGCGAAGGGCAGATGGTGAACAAGGGCGACACCCTGCTACGCCTGGACGACACACGGTTTCTGTCGAACAAGGGCGAAAGCGAGGCCGACCGTTATGCTCTGACCGCCCAGGTCGAACGCTTGTCGGCCGAAGCCGAAGGCCGACCTTTCGAACTGTCCGCTGAAGTCATCAGCAAGGCCCCGCAAGTGGCCGAGGACGAACGCTCGCTGTATGAACAACGACAGCGGCGCCTGGCCAGCGAACAGCGGACGCTGTCCGAACAACTGCGCCAGAAAACCCAGGAGCTGGCGGAGTTTCGCTCCAAGCAGGGCCAGTTCAGTTCCAGCCTGGCCTTGCTGCAAGAAGAGATGAACATGTCGGCACCACTGGTGCGCACCGGGGCGGTGTCGCCGGTGGAAATCCTGCGGCTCAAACGCAGCGCAGTGGAAATCCGTGGTTCGCTCAACGCCACCACCCTGGCGATTCCTCGGGCCGAATCGGCGATCAACGAGATCAAGAGCAAGATCGACGAATCGGAACAATCCTTTCGCTCCGAAGCGGCCAAGGAACTCAATGAGAAACGCACGGAGTTGTCAAAAATCACCGCTTCGAGCATTGCCATCGACGACCGCGTGACCCGCACCACCGTGGTCTCGCCGGTACATGGGGTGATCAAGCAGCTAAAGGTCAACACCATCGGCGGCGTAGTGCAGCCGGGCAGCGACATGGCAGAAATCGTGCCGCTGGAAGACAACCTGCTGATCGAAGCCAAGGTCCGCCCCCAGGACGTGGCCTTCCTGCATCCGGGCCAGAAAGCCATGGTCAAGTTCAGTGCCTATGACTACACGATCTACGGCGGGATGAGCGCCAGGCTCGAACTGATCGGCGCCGACACCATCACCGATGACAAGGGCAACAGCTTCTACCTGATCCAGGTGCGCACAGATAAAAATCACTTGGGCGGCGATGCCAAACCGTTGTTGATCATTCCTGGGATGGTGGCGACGGTGGACATCATTACCGGGGAGAAAAGTGTCCTGGATTACCTGCTCAAGCCGGTGTTGAAGGCGCGGACTGAGGCGATGCGTGAGCGGTAGGCCTTGAGCTGAGACTTTGGTTGATTGTGCTGCCGCTATCGCGAGCAGGCTCGCTCCCACATTGGATCTGTGGTGTTAGCAGATTTTTGCATGCACTGGAGATCAACTGTGGGAGCGAGCCTGCTCGCGATGAGGCCAGCAAAGGCACCACTCATTTCTCGGCATGATTACGCCGAAAAACCTCCTCCCCCATCGCCGCAATCTGCCCCTCGATCAACGCTTCGAACGGCCTCAGCAACGGCTCAAAACAGGTCGGTGCCTCAAGGGTTTGCAGCGCCTGGACAACCGCCTCCACCGTCGACAATGCCCCTGGCCCTGGCGCCTTGCGCAAGCGGTATCGAGACACACCGCCCGCGGCCAGCGTCACCCTCGGCAGCGCCGCTAACAGAGGGTTGAGGTGCAGCAACTTGCGCGCCTTGCGCCAGGTGCCGTCCGGGACGACCAGTAGTAGCGGATCCTCAGACGGAGCATAAGCATGCATGGGCTGCGCCTCTTCGCCGGGAAACAAAAGCCGCGCCTGATAACCCGGTTGATTGAGCAACCCAGGCAAATCCTCGAACACCTCGCCCACGATCAACTCGGCATTATTGAGCCCCAACGCCGCCAGCCGCGCGGTGTTCAGGGCATGGTTCACCTCGCTGGGATGCTGCAACAACAGCACCCGGGTGCGACTGTCGAGGCTGGGGATCAGCGGGCACAGGCAATGACTTTGCGGCCTGTGGCAGCGCGGACAATGAATTCTGGACATGACGGCACCTCAGGCCTGGTTGAGCTGCGCCTTGAGCAGATCGCGAAAAGTCTGGATCAGCGGCTCACGGCTGCGGCCACGGCGTACGATCATCGAAAACGGTGCCTGATAACCAAAAGTGGCCGGCAGCAACACGCGCAAATCGCCCTTGTCCACCCAGGCCTGAGCATAGTGTTCGGGCAGATAGCCGACGTAGGCGCCGGACAATACCAGGATCAACTGCGCCTCCATGCTCTCCACCGTCGCCGCGCTGTGCTTGAAACCGTGGCGGGCCAGTTCGGCCTGGCTCCAGTAACCGCGCCCGACCATGCGTTGCTGGGTGATGAGTTGCTCAGGGATACGCCGCTCGTTGAACAGCGGGTGACGGTTGCTGCAATACAACCAGTGCTGCTCACGGTACAGCGGCATGTAGACCAGGCCGCTCATGCGCGTGGAAAACGCGCCGATGGCCAGGTCCAGGCGGTTGTCCTGCACGCCCAGTTGCAGTTCGTACGGACTCATGACCGATAGGTGCAGGTGGACCGCCGGATGCTCCTGGCTGTAGGCGCCGATGGCTTCGGCGAACGGCAGGGCTTTGTCGCTGACGGTGGAATCGATCACCCCCAGGTTCAGCGTGCCGCGCAACTCGCCTTTCAGCGCGGCGGCGTATTGCTCGAACCCTTCAAGCTCGCCCAACAGACGCAGGGTCTCCTGGTGGAACAACTCGCCCTTGCTGGTCAGGCTGAACCCACCCCGCCCACGATGACACAACACCAGGCCCAGGGCCGATTCGAGCTGGCTCATGTAGGTGCTGATGGCCGACGTGGAAAGGTTGAGCTCATGCTGGGCATTGGCGAACCCCTGGTGCCGCACGACGCTGACGAAAATGCGCAACAGTTTCAGGTCGGGTAGAGCGTTGGCCATGGGGTCTCTCCATACAGGCGGGTCACTGCACACTTTGTGGCAAGGGGGTTTATCTGTGGGAGCAAGGCTTGCCCGCGATGAAGTCAACGCGGTTTCCCCCTTGGAACCGAGGCGCCTATGTCGCGAGCAAGCTTTGCTCCCACAGCTTTGCTTGCACAGCTTGCAAGCATGGTGTTGCCCCCAGAGATCAATCGCGAGTCTATCGCCCCATCCCGAATTAGTTTAGAAAAATCTGAACTAAGTATTTGCCCCCAGCGATTCTTCCACTCCCAGGCTTTTCGCAGAATCGGCCCCTGATAAATAAAACAACGATGAGGCCCTACCCGTGGACAAGATTCTTCACCAACCACTGGGCGGCAACGAAATGCCGCGCTTCGGCGGCATCGCCACCATGATGCGACTCCCCCATTTACAAACCGCTGCCGGCCTGGACGCTGCTTTCGTCGGCGTGCCGCTGGACATCGGCACCTCCCTGCGCGCCGGCACCCGTTTCGGGCCCCGCGAGATCCGCGCTGAATCGGTAATGATCCGTCCCTACAACATGGCCACCGGTGCCGCGCCGTTCGACTCGTTGTCGGTGGCCGATATCGGTGATGTGCCGATCAACACCTTCAACCTGCTGGACGCCGTGCGGATCATCGAAGAGTCGTACCACAAGATTCTGGAACACAACGTCATTCCCCTGACCCTGGGCGGCGATCACACCATCACCCTGCCGATCCTGCGGGCGATCCACAAGAAACACGGCAAGGTCGGCCTGGTGCACATCGACGCCCATGCCGATGTGAACGATCACATGTTCGGCGAGAAAATCGCCCACGGCACCACCTTCCGCCGCGCGGTGGAAGAAGGCTTGCTCGATTGCGACCGCGTGGTGCAGATCGGCCTGCGGGCCCAGGGCTACACCGCCGATGACTTCAACTGGAGCCGCAACCAGGGTTTCCGCGTAGTCCAGGCCGAAGAGTGCTGGCACAAATCCCTCGCCCCACTGATGGCCGAAGTCCGCGAGAAGGTCGGCGGCGGCCCGGTGTACCTGAGCTTCGATATCGACGGCATCGACCCGGCCTGGGCCCCTGGCACCGGCACCCCGGAAATCGGTGGCCTGACCACCATCCAGGCCATCGAAATCGTGCGTGGCTGCCAGGGCCTGGACCTGGTCGGTTGCGATCTGGTAGAAGTCTCGCCGCCTTACGACACCACCGGCAACACCTCGCTGCTGGGCGCCAACCTGCTGTACGAGATGCTCTGCGTACTGCCCGGTGTGGTCCATCGCTGAGGCGCGGTCATGAACGATCAGGCTCAAGTGTTCAAGGCCGCCGCTGAACTGGTGTCGGCCTTCGCCCGCAATGACCGTGACGCCTACTTCGGCGCCTTCACACCCGACGCGAGTTTCGTGTTCTACACCCTCGAACAACCTCTGCTGTCTCGCGATGCCTACCAGGCGTTGTGGGACCGCTGGCGGTCCGAGGATGGCTTCGAGGTGCTGTCGTGTACCTCGAGCAACGCCTTCGTCAGCCTGCAAGGGGACGTGGCGATTTTCATCCATGACGTGGCTACCGAGTTGCGCATGCAAGGGGAGCGACACTTTAGCCAGGAGCGCGAAACCATTCTGTTCCGCAAGCAGGAAGGACGCACACAAGAACAACAGGGCCTATGGCTGGCCTGCCATGAACATTTGTCCGCTATGCCGGAAGGGCTGCCACCCCCTTAGCCAAACAGACGACGCTCGCACACGATGGGCGCGCCTTTATGATCGGAGCAGATCATGCATAACAATAACGACAAAAGCCTTACGCAAATCGAAACCAACGGGGTCGAACAGATCCCGGACCATGAGCGAACCGCTGGCCCGACGGATCTGTTTCGACTGATCTTCGGCGGCGCCAACACCTTCGCCACCGCCGTGCTCGGCAGTTTCCCGGTGCTGTTCGGCCTCTCGTTCCAGGCCGGGGTCTGGGCGATTGTGCTGGGGGTGGTGCTCGGTTCGATCATCCTCGCGCCCATGGGCCTGTTCGGCCCGCTCAACGGCACCAACAACGCGGTGTCCTCCGGGGCGCATTTCGGCGTACACGGGCGGATCGTCGGCTCGTTCCTGTCGCTGCTGACGGCCATCGCGTTCTTCTCCCTGTCGGTGTGGAGTTCGGGAGATGCGTTGATCGGTGGCGCCAAGCGTTTGATCGGTGTGCCGGAAACCGACTTGAGCCTGGGCCTGGCCTACGGCCTGTTCGCCTTGCTGGTATTGACGGTGTGCATCTACGGCTTTCGTTTCATGTTGTGGGTCAACCGCATCGCCGTGTGGGCCGCCAGCCTGCTGTTTCTGCTGGGCATCGCCGCCTTCGCGCCGGCCTTCGACAGCCAGTTCGCCGGCACCGTCGGCCTCGGCCAGCCGGGCTTCTGGGCGGCGTTCATCGGCGCGGCACTGGTCGCCATGAGCAACCCGATTTCCTTCGGCGCGTTCCTGGGTGACTGGTCGCGTTACATCCCGCGCAACACGCCCAAGCGACGCATCATGCTGGCGGTGATCGCCGCTCAACTGGCGACGCTGATCCCGTTCCTGTTCGGCCTTGCCACGGCCACCATCGTGGCGATCAAGGCACCGGACTACATCGCAGCCAATAACTATGTGGGCGGCCTGCTGGCGGTTTCGCCGGGCTGGTTCTTCCTGCCGGTGTGCCTGATCGCGGTGATCGGCGGCATGTCCACCGGCACCACGTCGCTGTATGGCACCGGGCTGGACATGTCCAGCGTGTTCCCACGAGTTCTGTCGCGGGTCAAGGCAACACTGCTGATCGGCGTGCTGTCGATTGCCTTCATCTTCATCGGGCGCTTCGCCGCGAACCTGGTGCAGAGCGTATCGACCTTCGCCGTGCTGATCATCACCTGCACCACGCCATGGATGGTGATCATGATCATCGGCCTGCTGGTGCGCCGCGGCTTCTACTGCCCGGATGATCTGCAAGTGTTCACCCGTGGCGAAACCGGCGGGCGCTACTGGTTCAGCCACGGCTGGAACTGGCGCGGCCTGGGGGCCTGGATTCCCAGCGCGCTGGTGGGGCTGTGCTTCGTCAACCTGCCTGGGCAGTTCGTCGGACCGCTGGGCGAACTGGCCGGTGGCATCGACATCGGCCTGCCGGTGACCCTGGGCCTGGCCTCGGTGATTTACCTGGTGCTGCTTGGGTTGTTTCCCGAGCCGGCGGCGGTGTATGGGCCGGATGATCCGCGTAGCAAGGGTTCGGTCTCACCGAGCGCCGAACCTGTGGCGAGGGGATTTATCCCCGCTGGAGCGCGCAGCGCTCCCAAACTCTGACATATCAGTGTGCCTGACAGATTGAGTTGACTGCCATGGGGCGGCTGCGCAGCCCAACGGGGATAAATCCCCTCGCCACAACGGCAACGCTCGACTCCATCTGTCCATGGCGCCATCTCGACCTAACTATAAAAAAGACAATCGGAGACACGCCATCATGGCTTTGGATTTAATCGTCGTTCTCATCTATGCCACCGGCATGATTGCCCTGGGTTGGTACGGCATGCGCCGCGCCAAGACTCGTGACGACTACCTGGTCGCCGGGCGCAACCTCGGCCCGGGCTTTTACCTGGGCACCATGGCCGCCACCGTTCTGGGCGGCGCCTCCACCATCGGCACCGTGCGGCTGGGCTACGTCCATGGGATTTCCGGGTTCTGGCTGTGCGGCGCCATCGGCCTGGGTATCGTCGGCCTGAGTCTGTTCCTCGCCAAACCGTTGCTCAAACTCAAGATCTACACCGTGACCCAAGTGCTGGAGCGCCGCTACAACCCCGCCGCGCGCCACGCCAGTGCACTGATCATGCTGGTTTATGCGTTGATGATCGGCGCCACCTCGACCATCGCCATCGGCACGGTGATGCAGGTGTTGTTCGGCCTGCCGTTCTGGGTGTCGATCCTGGTGGGCGGCGGTGTCGTCGTACTGTATTCCACCATCGGCGGCATGTGGTCGCTGACTCTCACCGACATCGTGCAATTCTTGATCATGACCGTCGGCCTGGTGTTCCTGCTGATGCCGATGTCCATCAGCGATGCGGGCGGCTGGGACGCGATGGTGGCGGCCTTGCCGGCCAGCTACTTCGATTTCACCGCGATTGGCTGGGACACCATCCTCACCTACTTCCTGATCTACTTCTTCGGCATCTTCATTGGCCAGGACATCTGGCAGCGGGTGTTCACCGCCCGTAGCGAAGGCGTGGCGAAAGTGGCCGGTACCGCCGCAGGCCTGTACTGCGTGCTGTATGGCCTGGCCGGGGCCTTGATCGGCATGGCCGCCAAGGTATTGCTGCCGGACCTGGAAAACGTCAACAACGCCTTTGCCAGCGTCGTCCAGACCAGCCTGCCCAACGGCATTCGCGGGTTGGTGATCGCCGCCGCCCTGGCGGCCTTGATGTCCACCGCCGCGGCCGGCCTGCTGGCAGCCTCCACCACTGTGGTCCAGGACCTGCTGCCGCGTCTGCGCCAGGGTCGTGAAAGCGGCAATGGCGACGTTCATGAAAACCGCATCGCGACCCTGCTGCTGGGCGTGGTGGTGTTGGGCATCGCCCTGGTGGTGAGCGATGTGATCAGTGCCCTGACCCTGGCCTACAACCTGTTGGTGGGCGGCATGCTGATTCCGCTGATCGGCGCCATCTACTGGAAACGCGCAACCACGGCCGGCGCGATCACCAGCATGTCGCTGGGCTTTTTGACCGCGCTGTTCTTCATGATCAAGGACGGCCTGGACGCCAATACGCCGATCTACTACAGCCTGAGCGTGGCGCTGGTGAGTTTCGTGGTGGTGAGTCTGTTGTCGCCTCGGTCGAAGGTGGTGGCCAAGGCGGTCTGAAAGCAGCTTCTTCGAGGGTGTGGCGTCGGTGGCCACACCTTTTTTTTGCCCTTGTATCGCTCAGTTCCAGACGATGAAAACCCTGTGGGAGCGAGCCTGCTCGCGATAGCGGTGTATCAGTCAATATCAATGGTGGCTGATCCGCCGCTATCGCGAGCAGGCTCGCTCCCACAGAGATTTTCCTTCAAAAACAAAAAAGATCGCAGTCTCAGGCTGTTTCAACTGAAACAGCCTGAGACTGCGATCTCTCCGATATTCGCGGTGTTTTTACCGACGGCGCGGCTGGCGGCGGCGCTGCTCGTCATCGGTGCGGATAGGGATCGGTTGCATGGGCGGCTCGATCAGGCCGAGCGCGACACCCAAGTCGTGAAGCCAGTTCTGGATTTTCTCTTTCATCGTGGTGCCCCCTTCAGGGTGGTACGAGCGGCAAAATTCTGTGGCCCCTTCGCACTGATAATAGTCCGAAGTCCTACGCAATGCTCGTCACACATTGCAATGATCTGTTACTGAATCCATCAAAATCCAACGCTAGGCGCTCAAGCTGATCGTTCCACCATCAGCGGCGCCCGCGGCCGGGCCTGTTGCTGCAGTTCAATCCAGGCGGTGAGATTGGCCCCCACCATCCCTTTGCGCCACATCAGCCAAGTCGTGGCACTGGCAAACGGCTCGGCCAACGGATGCATCCTCACACGCTCGCGGCCCGGCAGGCTGGCGAGCATCGACTCGGACATCAGCGCCACCCCGGAGCCGGCAATCACACAGGCCAGCATCCCCTGATAAGACTCAATCTCCATCGCCCGGCCCATGGCCGCATGGTCATGGGCAAACCAGGCTTCCAGACGCATGCGGTAGGAACAGCCCTGGCGAAAGGTGAATACCGAGCGGCCCTGAACATCCAGCGCACTGCGCACTGGCGGGTGATCGGCCTCGGTGATCAGCACCAGCCGCTCGTCGCACAACGGCACCCCGTCCAACCCCGCCAGCTCCAGCGGGCCGTCCACCAGCGCCGCGTCAAGGCGCCCGGTGAGCAAGCCTTCGAGCAGTTCACCGCTGGGCGCCGACTGCACCTGCAAATTCACCGCCGGGTACGTGCGGTGATAACCGGCCAGCAGGTCCGGCAAATGAATCGCCGCCGTGCTGTACATCGTACCCAACACAAAATCCCCGGCCGGTTGCCCGCCCTGCACGGCAGCATGGGCTTCGTCGTGCAGAGCAAAAAGCTTGATCGCATAGTCCAGCAGGACTTTTCCCGCCGGCGATAGCTGCAAACGCTGACGCTCGCGCAGGAAAAGATCCACGCCCAGTTGCTCCTCAAGCTGCTTGAGCCGGGTCGAGAGGTTCGACGGCACCCGATGCAACCGCTCGGCAGCGCGGGTAATGGAGCCTTCCTCGGCCACGGCCTGGAAAATCCGCAATTGGCTGAACTCCACGACATTCTCCAAAAATGAACAAGTTACTCACTATTATTCATTTTTAATGAAAGTCAATCAGTCCTAGCCTGACGGTCATTCGCCTCAACGCTGGAGACCCGCCATGTCACCTCTGATTCGCCTGCTCGGCAGTTTCATCGCCCTGATGATGGCCATGGGCATTGGTCGCTTCGCCTTAACGCCGCAGTTACCTCATTTAATCGGCGAAGGTCAGATCGACTTGACCGCCGCCGGTCTGATTGCCGCGGCCAACTACCTGGGTTACTTCCTCGGCGCGCTGGACGCCATGTTCGCCCGCCGTCCGGAACAGGTGCGGCGGCGTTTGATCGGGGGCCTGTGGCTGTGCGTGCTGCTGATCCTGGCTTCGTTCTGGGCCTGGGGCTTCTGGCCACACTTGGCACTGCGCTTTGGTACCGGAGTGGCAAGCGCCTGGGTGTTGGTGATGATCACCGCCCTGAGCCAACCCTTGGCTGCGGCGGCGGGACGGCCACGGCTCGGCGCCCTGGTGTTTGCCGGCCCAGGGTTGGGGATTTTTCTGACCGGTTTGCTCGCCTTGGGCTCGAACCTGCTCGGCCAGACCTCCGCGACCCTGTGGCTGGTGTATGCCGGCGTGGCATTGGCGATGCTGCTGGTGATTCTGCCGATTCTGCCGCAACCCGCCGCAGCCGCGACCGCTACAGCGCCCGTCAGCGCCTCGCCGAACCGTGGCATCGCTCGACTTGGCGTGGTGTATGCCCTGTACGGCTTGGGCTACATCATTCCCGCCACCTTCCTGTCGCAGATGGCCTCGGCGCAGTTCCACGGGCAATGGCAAGCAGACCTGTTCTGGCCCTGCTTCGGTCTGGCCGCCGCCACTGGCGTGTTGCTGGTCAGCTTGCGTCGTCCCAACCCGAACACCACCGGTCGCTGGCTGATCGGTACACTCTGGCTGCAAGCCGCCGGAGTATTCGCCTGCCTGCTGGGCAGCGGGCCGGGGCTGGCGCTGGGCGTAATCCTGTGTGGAGCACCATTCCTGGCCTGCATGCAACTGGTAATGCTGCGTTCCCGGGAACTGGCACCCCACGCCACCCAGCGCAACGCGGGCCTGTTGACCGCCTGCTTTGCCTTGGGCCAGCTCAGCGGGCCATTGCTGGCGGCGTCGAGCAGCCACTTCAGCGGTGGCTTGCAACCGGCGCTGATCATTGCCGGCAGTGGCCTGCTGCTGGCCGGCGGGCTGTTACTGCGGCCCGCCAGCGGGGGTACGGTGAGCCCTTGCGCCCAGACCGCCCTGCGTTAATCAGGCCTGGCCGAGCGATGGGCTCAGGTGCACGGTCGAGTCACGCCGTGCCAAGGCGAAATACAACACCCCGCCCAGGAAGCAACCGGTGAACCAGGCGAAATTGGCCATCGGTGCAACATCGGCGTGAAGGTAATCGCCACGCCCATCAACGTCGCCGGCACCAGCGCCTTGACCGCCGTCCAGTTGATGCCGCCGCTGTAGTAATAGCGCCCGCTGGGCCCGTCATTGAACAGCGCATCGACGTCGATCTGCTGTTTTTTGATCAGGTAGTAATCCACCAGCAGAATCCCGAACAGCGGACCGATGAACGCTGCCAGCACGTCCAGGGTGTAGTGGATCACTTCGGGGTTGTTGAACAGGTTCCACGGTGTGATGAATATCGATGCAATGGCGGCAATCATGCCGCCGGCACGCCAGCTGATCTTGCTGGGGGCAACGTTGGCGAAGTCGAACGCCGGGGATACAAAATTGGCGACAATATTGATGCCGATGGTGGCAGTCACAAAGGCAAAGGCGCCCAGCAACACCGCCACGTCGTTGTCGATACGCGCCACGGTGGCGATCGGGTCATGGAGCATTTCGCCGAACACCGGCAACGTCCCGGAAACAATCACCACGGTCACCAGGGAAAACGCCAGGAAATTCACCGGCAGCCCCCAGAAATTGCCACGGCGCACGTCAGACATGCTCCGGCAGTAGCGACTGAAATCACCAAAATTGAGGGTCGGGCCGGAGAAGTACGACACCACCAACGCCGTCGCGACGATCACCTGACCGAACGCTTGCCAGCCGGACAAGGACTTCTCCGCCAGAGTGAAATTGATGTTGCTCCAGCCGGCTTTCCATACGATCCAACCCGCCAACAGGAACATTACGGCGTACACCACCGGTCCGGCCCAGTCGATAAAGCGACGGATCGACTCCATACCGGCCCAGAACACCAGCGCCTGGACGAACCACAAGCTGAGGAAACCGAACCAGCCCAAGTAGGACAATCCGGCAAATTGCGGCGAGGCATAGACTTCCATGGAAGGAAAAAACCGCAGCACCACAATGATCAGCGCGCTGGAAGCCAGGTACGTCTGAATGCCGTACCACGCCACTGCGATCAAGCCGCGGATCACCGCAGGAATATTCGCGCCGAAGACCCCAAACGCCAGGCGACAGATCACCGGATACGGCACCGCCGCTTGCTGGCTCGGTTTGGCAACCAGATTGGCGATCAACTGCACGAGGCAGATGCCGCAGAGCAACGCAATCAACACCTGCCAACTCGCCAGCCCCAACGCGAACAGGCTGGCAGCGAACACATAACCGCCGACGCTGTGCACATCACTCATCCAAAACGCGAAAATGTTGTACCAGTTCCATTTCTGCGGCAGCGGGCCCAGGTCTTCGTTATAGAGACGAGGGCTGTAGCCGTTGGGCAATTGCTCGGACATTGCGAGGCTCCTTTTGAGGACCGCCGTGCCCCCGTATCAACCTGCTCACCATACTGCGCACGGGAGCCGGCATGGTTTGTATACGGGTTGCTACGCAGAATGCATGCCAGAGGTGGGGAATATGAGACAAACTGCGGTGTGTGGCGGGGACTAAAGCCGGGCAGGAGCAGGCACGCGCCCACGAACAGGGCGCGGGTGCATGCTAAAGGTGCAGGGTTTTGTATACAGAGGAGAGCCGAACACCGCTCCTGTGGCCAGGAGATTTTGAGGAACGGCGCACCGCTGTGGGAGCAAAGCTTGCTCGCGAAACAGGCGCCTCGGTATCAGAAAGACCGCATCGTCTCCATCGCGGGCAAGCCTTGCTCCCACAGCGGCCTCCCCTGGCCACATGAATCCTTATTTGCCGTGGCTCGACTGAAGATCAGCTCAACTCAATCCGATCAGCATGAATGACAATTTGCCCATTCTTGTAGAGCGCACCAATGGCTTTCTTGAAGTTGCCCTTGCTGACACCAAACAGGCTGCTGATCAGCACCGGGTCGCTCTTGTCGCTGACCGGCAGCGTGCCGTTGTTTTCGCGCAACTTGGCGAGGATCTTGGCATTGAGGCTGGTCGCCGCTTCCTGACCCACCGGTTGCAAACTCAAGCTGATCTTGCCGTCCGGGCGGATTTCCTTGATGAAACCTTTTTCCTGCTTGCCGGCGCGCATGAACTTGAAGATTTCGTTCTTGTGAATCAGGCCCCAGTGCTTGTTATTGATGATCGCCTTGAAGCCCATGTCGGTGGCTTCGGCGACCAGCAAATCGACTTCCTGCCCCGGCGTGTAGTTGGCCGGGGTCTTGTCCAGATAACGGTCCAGGCGCGCCGTGGCGGTGATGCGGCGGGTGTGCTTGTCGAGGTAGACGTGCACCACGCAATATTCGCCGGCGGTCATCTGGCGCTTTTCTTCGGAATACGGCAGCAGCAAGTCCTTGGGCAGGCCCCAGTCCAGGAATACACCGATGCTGTTGACTTCAACCACTTTCAGGCTGGCAAACTCTCCGACCTGAACCTTGGGTTTTTCCGTGGTAGCGATCAGTTTGTCGTCGCTGTCCAGATAAATAAAAACATTGAGCCAGTCTTCATCTTCGCTGGGAATATCCTTGGGGATATAACGATTGGGCAGCAGAATTTCGCCGTCCGCACCGCCGTCCAGATATAAACCGAAGTGAGTGTGTTTAACCACTTGCAAACTGTTGTAGCGCCCGACTAAAGCCATTTCCAATACCCTCATTGCGTGGGCGGCATTCTACCCGGTTTTGCGGCGTGATTCGTGGCCTCTGGCGCGGGCGGCCGGAAGGGCCTTGTGCAGCCGTTGATTTCCCTGGGTTTTCCTCGCGTATGCGGCCATTCGTCAGGCGGACAACGGCCCTCCAGGCCGTTTCGGCCAGCCGTTTTTAAGTTATACAGTCCAGAGGGTTGCTATTTAAAACAGTGGCTTAGGGCAATAATGACGGCATACACCACGCCTTATTCCAGCACCCGGCGTGATAATTGAGGGAGTATATTTGCCAAGCAATTGTCAAGTATTTCCTGTACGATACCTGGCCCAATTAATTATTTACAGGTTAATGGCCGTCATGCGCGTAAAAGCATCCAACAGCAAAGCAAAGCCCGCTCCAGCCGTGGAAACCAGCGAGTCTATCAACGACCAGATCGCTGCATTCCTCAAGTCCGGCGGTGAAATCCAGCAAATTGCCAAGGGCGTCAGCGGCCAGACATTCGGCCCGTCCAAGCAGATCAGCCTGGGCAAAAAGTAACCCGCGCGTCACCTGGTCCCAAAGCGCTTTGAGCTTCGAAGCGCTTGGACTGGAACCTCCCCGCTTACCCTCATCCTGCAAGAATCGACGAACGGCCTTCGCTGCCGAGCTTTCGCCGGTATGCTTGCACCTCTCTAGCTCAAGTGTTTCAGCTTGATGACCGATCCTGCTCCTCGCTATCCATGGAGTGAAGCATGCGCATTCCCATTGTCTCCCTGACGCTCAGCCTGCTGGCCTGCCCTCTCGCCCATGGGCAGGTGTTTCAGGGCGAGCTCGGCGACTTCGACCTCAAACTCGGCACCACGCCCAGCCGCAGCATGGCCCAGGGCCTGGTCACGCCGTCAAGCACCGGCTCGTTTCATGGCGGCCTGGACCTGAGCCACGACAGCGGCTGGTACGTGGGCCAGTGGTCGCCCAGCGTTGGCCTGAGCCCATCGAGCAATCTTGAAGTCGATTCCTACATGGGCTTCAAACAGCCCTTCGACCAGACCCTGGGTTACGAAATCGGCCTGATCCACTACAGCTACCCCACCCTCGACACGCTCGACAGCCAGGAATTCTTCGGTGGCCTGACCGTACTGGGCAGCCGTTTCGGCGCGGCCTTCAGCAACGACCCGGATAAACAGAACAGCACCTTGTTTGCCGACCTGGGCGGCAACGTGCCGTTTGGTATTGGCCTGAGCGCCAAATACACCACCCACCAGTACAACTCACCCGTGTCGGTGGAGGACGGTTATGTAGGCAGTTTCAGTGACTGGTCGTTGAAAATTTCCCGCCCCTGGAGAGGCATCGACCTGGACCTGATCTACAGCGACTCCAGCCTGAGCGGCAGCCGTTGCTCGGCGTACTCCGGTCACAACAGCGAATGCGACGGCCTGCTGACCCTCAAGATGGCCCACCCTTTTTACTAAGCGTTACTTATTCGATCGGCTGAACTGCCGCGCACCTGCCATGCTCAAACAAGACAGTTACGCCTTCGCAACCCATGCCTTCGCAAGGACTCGCTCATGTCGCGCTGGTTCACCCGCATAGCCCTGCTCATGGCCCTGCTGCTCACCGTCACCGCCTGCAGCCGCGTGGGCCTGGCCTACCGCAACCTCGACCTGATCATCCCCTGGACGCTCAACGACTATCTGGACATCAATGGCGAGCAAAAGGACTGGTTCAACGACCGTCTCAATGAACACTTGAACTGGCATTGCACCACACAACTGCCCGGCTACCTTGACTGGCTGGACCGCTTGAAGAACATGGTGCAAACCAACCAGGTGACCGACCAGGCCCTGCAACAGCGTACCCGGGAAGCCAAGGCCGCCATCGCCGAAACCGCCCGGGAAATCACCCCGTCTGCCATCGAGTTATTGCAGGGGTTGAACGACGATCAGGTCGCGGACATGGACGCCGCGTTCGTCAAAGACCAACGCAAACGCCAGCAGCAATACCTCAAGCCGACGTTGCAGCAGCAAATCCAGGAGCGCAGCGAACGCATGGAGAAACGCCTGAACGACTGGCTCGGCCCGCTCAGCGAAGCCCAGCGCCAACGCGTGCAGGCCTGGTCCCGCGCCTTGGGCGATCAAAACCAGCAATGGATCGCCAACCGCGCGCACTGGCAAAACCAGTTCAGCGAAGCTGTGGCCCAACGCCACAGCCCCGATTTCCCCAAGCGCATCGAGCAACTGCTGGTCGACCGCGAAAGCCTCTGGACCCCCGCCTACCGCCAGGCCTTCGACAAAACCGAAGCCCAGGCCCGCAGCCTGCTGGTGGACGTGATGGCCGACAGCACCCCGACGCAACGCGAACACTTGCTGAGGAAGATCGACCGGGTGAAAAAGGATTTCAGTGATTTGAAGTGCCTGAAGGCAGCACGCTCATAAAACCACTGAGATGCATGTGGGAGATCGAATGTGGGAGCGAGCTTGCTCGCGATAGCGGCAGAACAGGCAACACACCTGTTGATGTCAGACCGCTATCGCGAGCAAGCTCGCTCCCACAGGGCTCAGTGCAGGCCTGTCAGGCAATCTGCGCCTTCGAAGCCACCTCATCAAAAGTAAACTCATCCAGCGCATCATCCTGCTCATCCAGCACCTGGCGCGGATGATCATTGCCCGGGATGCTGCTGTCGATCAGGCTCAACAACCGCGAGCCACGGGGCGTCAGCACAAAGTTCTCGCCGTTACCGCCCTCTTCCTCCGGCCGAGGCTCGATATAGTTACGCTCCAACAGCAGCTTTTCGTACTCCCCGGCGACCGCTTTCAGATGATCGAGGTTCTCGATCGGCTCGCCTGCGGCTGCCTTCTCTGCCGCGTACTGCTCCGCATAAGGCCGAGGGGTAAAGCTGTGGCCGGCGCCGTTTTGCACTTCGTGCAACAACCGTTCGATCAAGTCCCAGTTATAAGTCGTCATCCTGGTCCATCCTCCAAAGAATGAGATGCCTACTTAAAGTGTGACCCAGGCGCTGCGCTGCCGTTCAGCCGGGCTTACCGGTGGGCTATTGCCCAAGCCGACCAACGGCCTGTCGAATTCCCCCCGGGCCAAACGACCACTGACAGAAGTGCCGAATCAGCGGCTCTGCCACGCAGGAGAATTCACCATGAACGTAGAAAATCATGCCGTCGTCTCGCGGGAAGAATGGCTCGCCGCCCGTCGCCAGCACCTGATCCACGAAAAAGCCTTCACCCGCGAACGCGACAAACTCAGCGCAGAACGCCGCGCCCTGCCCTGGGTAAAAATCGAAAAACCCTACCGTTTCCAGGGCCCCAACGGCGAACTGAGCCTGGCCGACCTGTTCGGCGGCCGCAGCCAACTGATCATCTACCACTTCATGTTCGGCCCCGGCTGGACAGAAGGCTGTGATGGCTGCTCATTCCTGTCCGACCACATCGACGGCGCCAACCAACACCTGGCCCACCACGACGTCGCCGTGGTCGCCGTCTCCCGCGCGCCGTTCGCCGAGTTCCAGCCGTTCAAACGTCGCATGGGCTGGGCCTTCGACTGGGTCTCGTCAGAAGGCTGCGACTTCAACTACGACTTCGGCGTCAGCTTCAAACCCGAAGACACCGCCGCCGGAAAAGCCCCCTACAACTACGAAAAAACCGACACCACCGAAGGCGAACTCCCCGGCCTAAGCGTCTTCTATCGCAACAAAGCCGGCGACATCTTCCACACCTACTCCACCTACGCCCGCGGCCTCGACATCCTGGTCGGCACCTACAACTACCTGGATCTCACGCCCAAGGGCCGCAACGAAGACGAAATCATGGACTGGGTGCGGCATCACGATAAATACGAAGAGGCCAAGCCTCATAGCTGCTGCCATGGCTGATACGCCAACCCGCGCAAGTCGAGCGCGCTCCCCGTGGCGAGGGAGCTTGCTCCCGCTCGACTGCGCAGCAGTTGCCTGCTTGGCCTCAGCCAAAGCCGACAACTGCCAGGCCAAAGGTCCTACATGAAGCTCGGAAAGCGGTGTCTTGTGGCTCAAGAGTGGATCGCTCTATAGTCCTTCGTCACCCAAAAAAGCGACCGGGTTTGGCGACCCGACCTACAGAGAGACTCAATCAACTTTCGAGGCTCTGACTATGACCAGATACATGTCCATCACCGGAATTGACTGCACCCCGGCCACCCTGCTCATCGACACCGAAGCCCCGCTCGATGTCCTCTTCGAAACCGCCGACTACCGCATCCGCACCGTGACCCAACTGCTGGAAAATATCGCGTTCCGTTCGGATATCAGCTCCGATACGCTGGTGCTTTCGGACTTTTGCAAGATGCTGACGATAGCGTTGCGTGATGGGTGTGATGTGATGGACGTGATTGGGAGGCGGTTGCGGGCGCAGGCTGCTGAATAACGAAAACGGGCGACCTTTGGGTCGCCCATTTCATGCTCGAATAAGGGAGATACACTTTGCATACTTTTCACAAACAATAAGAGAAAAACGGTGACAGACCACGTTTCTACATCATAGAAAACGTGGTCTGTCCCCGTTCGTCATCAGCGGTTGCCAGAACATAACGTTGGCCAACAGGAACGCCAGGCCGTGTTTGGGCATGCCCCAGAAGTGCTCGCGGGTTTGCAAGGCAGCAGAAGGCTGGCAGGCCAGAAAGGCGTGTTGGCGGTCGTCCATGATCGAGTCTCGTTGCAGCAGGAATTAGAGGAATACATCCACGCGGAAGTAGATCGGCGCTTCGCGCTCGGTCAGGGCATCCGGGCGTTCCAGGGAATGGGCGAAGGTGACGCTGGCGCTCAGGTGCTGGCCGCGGGCGAACAACTCCAGCGAATTGCTCGACATGCGCCCGTGCTGGTCGTCGTTGTAGCGGCCGCCACGAATCACGCCTTGGTCGTAACCGAGGCTGGTGCCGTATTCAGCGAACACCGGGCGCAACCACTCCAGCGTCACCGGGCGGCTCCAGCGCAGGTCGTTGCGCCAATAACCACCGCTGTCGCCGGACAGCGACTGGTCCTTGTAGCCACGAATCGACGATTGCCCGCCCAGGCTCATGCGCTGGGGGCTGAACAGGATCCCTCAGGGTCTGTCCCCGTTTTTCTGCTTAAGTTGATTACCAAGAAGCGTGTAGGAAATCGCCCAGACAGAATCGAATCTTGCGCTATAAAACGAAGACCCAAGCCTTATCCCTTGCTGATGACAACTCGTCGAGCAGCAAGGGCTGAGGTCAAGAAGAATGGGTACCTGAAGAAGGTTAAGTAAGTGCCATTCAAATCTGTCCCTTTTCCTCGAGATGTACTCAACGTTACTCTTCAGTCTTTGTTAGCGCCTGCAAATATTTAAAAGGAGCATTTCCAAGTTCAAACCCCATATCCAATGCTAACTCCTGAATCTCTTTAAACTCATCAACACTCAGCGCTACATCGTACTCACAAATATGCTCACAAAAAATCTCTAACGCCAAGCTCTCTTCATTGTACTTGACATAGTCCAATGCCCCCGCCAGAAATACCGCTTCCAAACGCCCTTCAAATTTAGCACCTAGCTTTAATATTCGTTGCGAGTACATAGCAGCCTACTTAATAGATTTATAAGGTGGTATAGGTGCATTATCAGGAAATGCAGTTACAACATTACTTATCGCGGGTTGGTAAACAACACGCATACGAACCCCATCTCGCACCTCAGTTGCCGCCGTTGACTTCGTTGAGGATGGTCTTGGCCGCCGTGCCATTGAGGTTCGGGTTGCCGAGGATGATCCCGCCCAACTGGGTGGACTGGGTGCGGGCGGTGGCGTTGTTGAGGATTACGCCGTTGCTGCCGACGTTGTAATCCTTGAACTGGTTGTGGGACAGGCCGCTACCGTTGGGCTTGGCGATGTTGACGATGGGCACGCCGTTGCCGGCCCGGTCCAGGCCTGTGCCCGGCGCGCTGACCACGATGCCGTCAGCCTGGGCCCACAGCGGTTGCCAGAACATAACGTTGGCCAACAGGAACGCCAGGCCGCGTTTGGGCATGCCCCAGAAGTACTCGCGGGTTTGCAAGGCAGCAGAAGGCTGGCAGGCCAGAAAGGCGTGTTGGCGGTCGTCCATGATCGAGTCTCGTTGCAGCAGGAATTAAAGGAATACATCCACGCGGAAGTAGATCGGCGCTTCGCGCTCGGTCAGGGCATCCGGGCGTTCCAGGGAATGGGCGAAGGTGACGCTGGCGCTCAGGTGCTGGCCGCGGGCGAACAACTCCAGAGAACTGCTCGACATGCGCCCGTGCTGGTCGTCGTTGTAGCGGCCGCCACGAATCACGCCTTGGTCGTAACCGAGGCTGGTGCCGTATTCAGCGAACACCGGGCGCCACCACTCCAGCGTCACCGGGCGGCTCCAGCGCAGGTCGTTGCGCCAATAACCACCGCTGTCGCCGGATAGCGACTGGTCCTTGTAGCCACGAATCGACGATTGCCCGCCCAGGCTCATGCGCTGGGGGCTGAACAGCACGTCCTCGCTGCGCTGGCCGGTCATCAGGCTGCTGAAACTGAACGATTCGCCCCACAACTTGAACGGTTGCAGGTAGCTGACGGTAGCGGTGTATTTGCGATAACGGGCGTCGGCCTGGCCGGGACCCGGATCGTGATCGCCCTGGGCATCGAAAGCGCCGATGCCTTGCTGCACACCCAGGTCCAGGTTGACGAAAGCACTGCCGACCCGTCGGCCATGGTTGATGCCGAACTGCCCTTCACTCAGGCGATTGCTGCTGACGTCCAGTTTGCTGTCTTCAATGAAGTTATTGGTGCGCAGGTAGGCCAGGCCGGTGTTGAGAGACGTCTTGCTCAGGGCGTCGCGGTGAATCACCCGTTCGACTCGCAACTGATGGTTCTGGCTGTCGCCGGTCTGCTTGAAGTTGAAACCGTTGGCCGGGATCTGCGAGCGGTACTCGCTCCGACTGTAGGTGTAGCTGACGTTCCACCAGCCAAAAGGCAAGTTGTAATAGAGCATGGCGTTGTTGGAGGTGTGCTGGTGGTCGGTCATCGCATCGTGACCACCGCGCAACATCAACTGGTCGGCCAAGCCCAGCGGGCTGTCCCACTCAAAGCTGGTGCCCCACTGCTGCTCGCCTGTGCTGCGCTGGCCGTCGTTGCTACGCGACAGCCCGGCACGCCAGGGCTTTTGTACTTCGTTGGTGACGCGCACTTCACTGCCACCGACGTTCTGGCCGGGGGTCAACTCCATCTTCGCCTGATTCGATGGCAGGCGATTGAGCTGATCGACCATCTGCTCGATCTCTCTCAGGTTGACCAACTCGCCGGTCTTGCCAGGAAAGGCCATCGCCAATTCACGGTCCGAGAGCTTGCTGTTCTCGGCGCCCTTCAAGCCTTCAAGCCGTCCTTCCACCACCAGCACGCTTAAATGCCCACCGGACAAATCCTGCTGCGGTAAATAGGCCCGGCTGGTGACCAGGCCTTTTTCGATGTAGTGATCGGTGATGACTTTGAGCAGCTCATTGAGCTGCGTCACGCCCAGGCATTGGCCGATGTAAGGTTTGAGCAACCGCTCGCGCTCACTGGCCGAAAGACTGTCGGCACCTTTGAGTTCAATGGTCTTGATGGGGAAACATCGGGCATCGGCAGGCGCTGTTGGCTGGGCCGGTTTCTCCGCCTTGCCGGGTAAGTCCTTGAGCTCTTCCAGACGTTGACGCTGCTCTTCGAGCAAGCGGTTCTGACGCTCGCGGATAAGGTCGGTTTCGCCGGGGGTGGGGGCAGCGTGAGCAAGGGGAAGCGGAGAAAGGCACAGCAAAGCTACGCACAACCTCGCCCAAAGTAAGGGGGAGGACATGTTAGATCCCTCTAGCAAAAACGATATCAAAATAGTGGCGCGATACTAATTAGCCATCATTTTGACGTCAACTATTTGTTTGATCCGCGGGACTATTACCGAAACCATTCATCTGAAATAAGACGCCTTCCCCACGGAAGTACGAAAGGTCCGATGCGGAACCGGAGACTTCCTGCGAGACGGACAGAAACAATCGCGGGCGTACCTCGCAACATCCAGCCAATGAACTTTCCACCCTCGCGTGGCCTCAACCCCTTATCAGCCCAACAAGGAATACGAGGCCCTGCCATGAACACCCTCCTCAAACTCACCCTCGCCGCCACCCTCACCTGCGCCCTGCCCGCCTGGGCCACTTGCACGCCCGAGCAAGCCACCGCCAAGCGTGAACAATTGGCCAAGGAAGTGACCAGGCTCACCGAACAGAACCCGGAGAAGGCTAAGGAAATGAATAAGGAACTGCAGGCCATGGACCTGGAGACCGCCAGCAAAGATGTGCCGGACAAGTGCCAGTTGATTGATGAGCGTCTTCAAGAGCTCAAGAATGCGGAGAAGAAAGCGGGGTGACGCCCGGAGCGGATACAGCTTGCTTTTGTGGCGAGGGAGCTTGCTCCCGCTGGGTGCGAAGCGCCCCCTGAAATCGAAGCGTCAACTCGTTAGATGATTGTAAATTCCACTTTGTTGGGGCTGCTGCGCAGCCCAGCGGGAGCAAGCTCCCTCGCCACGGGTTTTGCGTCAGATTCAGTTATCCATAAAAAACCGGACCCAAGGTCCGGTTTTTTGTGCAGCACTACCGCCGTTTCACTCAGCCGCTGGCGCTTCAGGCTTGCGGCGCTTGAGTGGGGCCATGCCGTCCTTGCTGACCAGCGACAAAGCGTCGGTCTTCGGACGGTTGGCGATCTTGCGCTTGGTCGGGGCCTTGGCGCCGGTTTTCTTCTTGTCGCCCTTGGCGTCGACCTTTTTCTTCTTCACGCCAACAGCCTTGCCCGAGGCCTTGACCTTTTTCGGTCCGCCGTAGGTGCCTTTGACTTCCTTGATGGTGCGGCGCTCGAAGCTCTGCTTGAGGTAGCGCTCGACGCTCGACATCAGGTTCCAGTCGCCATGGCAGATCAGCGAAATCGCCAGGCCATCGTTGCCGGCGCGTCCGGTACGACCGATACGGTGCACGTATTCGTCGCCGCTGCGGGGCATGTCGAAGTTGATGACCATGTCCAGGCCTTCCACGTCCAGGCCGCGGGCGGCGACGTCGGTGGCGACGAGGATTTTCACGCCGCCCTGCTTGAGGCGGTCGATGGCCAGTTTGCGGTCTTTCTGGTCTTTCTCGCCGTGCAGCACGAACGCCTTGTATTCCTGGGCCACCAGGCGACCGTAGATGCGGTCGGCCATGGCGCGGGTGTTAGTGAACACGATGGCTTTTTCGTAGGTTTCGTTGGCCAGCAGCCAGTTCACGATCTGTTCTTTGTGCTGGTTGTGGTCAGCGGTGATGATCTGCTGACGGGTCGTGGAGTTCAGTTGGCTGACCGCGTTGAGCTGCAAGTGCTCAGGGTTGTTCAGCACCTTGGCGATCATTTCCCGCAGGCCCGAACCGCCAGTGGTGGCGGAGAACAGCATGGTCTGCTGGCGGTTGACGCATTCATCCACCAGGCGCTGCACGTCTTCGGCAAAACCCATGTCGAGCATGCGGTCGGCTTCGTCCAGCACCAGCACTTCGACTTCCTTGAGGTCGAGGTTGCCGGCGTTCAGTTGCTCGATCATCCGCCCTGGCGTGCCGATCAGGATGTCCGGTACTTTGCGCAACATGGCGGCCTGGACCTTGAAGTCTTCGCCACCGGTGATCAGGCCAGACTTGATGAAGGTGAACTGCGAGAAGCGTTCCACTTCCTTGAGCGTTTGCTGGGCCAGTTCACGGGTCGGCAGCAGGATCAGGGTCTTGATGCTGACACGAACCTTGGCCGGGCCGATCAGGCGGTTGAGGATCGGCAACACGAACGCCGCGGTCTTGCCGCTGCCGGTCTGCGCCGTCACCCGCAGATCACGCCCCTGGAGCGCGAGCGGAATAGCCGCTGCCTGCACCGGCGTTGGCTCGACAAATTTAAGCTCGGCCACGGCTTTGAGCAGGCGTTCGTGCAGGGCGAATTGGGAAAACACGGGTGCTACCTCGAAGAAATGCAAAAAAACAGCTGCATAGGGTAACGGTTTCGAGCGCGAAGGCCGAGTTTCTTTATACGAACGGCGCTAATCAGTGGCTTTTTTGTGAGCCGACTCGTCATCAAGGGTCACTTAACCTGGCTTAAATGCTCTAATCGCACCGTCGCGTCTTTATAGAAGAACCGTTTCGTCCATGGACATCAAACAGCTCTGGGTCAACATTCAAGACCTTTGGGGTGCTCTCGATAAGCATCCCCTCCTGCATTCCAGCCTTGCACTGATACTGCTGCTGGTGATTGCCCTGGTGCTGGGGCGCGTGGCGCGTTACCTGATCCTGCACGGTGCCAAGTTGCTGGGTCGCCAGCCGGCCCTGCACTGGGTCAACGACCTGCGCCAGAACAAGGTTTTCCATCGCCTGGCGCAGATGACGCCCTCGCTGGTCATCCAGTTCGGCCTGCACCTGGTGCCGGAACTGAGCAAGACCAGCATGATTTTCCTGGGCAATGTTGCCCTGGCTTTCACCATCCTGTTCATGGTGCTGGCCATCAGCGCCCTGCTCAGCGCCCTTCTGGATGTCTACGCCCGCACCGAACACGCCCGCACCCGCTCGATCAAAGGCTACGTGCAACTGACGAAAATGGTGCTGTATGTGTTTGGCGCGATCATCATTGTTGCCACCCTGATCGACCGCTCGCCGCTATTGCTATTGTCGGGTTTGGGGGCCATGTCGGCGGTGATTCTGTTGGTCTACAAGGACACCTTGCTGTCGTTCGTCGCCAGCGTGCAGTTGACCAGCAACGACATGCTGCGGGTCGGTGACTGGATCGAGATGCCTCAGGTGGGGGCCGACGGTGATGTGGTGGACATCACGCTGCACACGGTCAAGGTGCAGAACTTCGACAAGACCATCGTCTCGATCCCCACCTGGCGCCTGATGTCCGAGTCGTTCAAGAACTGGCGCGGCATGCAGCAATCCGGCGGGCGGCGGATCAAGCGCAGCCTGTTCATCGACGCCGGCGGCGTGCGGTTTTTGCAGGACGAGGAAGAACAGCGCCTGACCCAGGTTCATCTGCTGACCGATTACATCAGCCGCAAACAGGCCGAACTCAAGGCCTGGAACGAAGCCCAGGGCAACGTCGCGGCGATGTCGGCCAACCGCCGGCGCATGACCAACCTGGGCACCTTCCGCGCCTACGCCTTGGCGTATCTGAAAAGCCACCCGGACATCCAGCCAAACATGACCTGCATGGTCCGCCAGATGCAGACCACGGCCCAGGGCATCCCGCTGGAAATCTACTGCTTCACCCGCACCACTGCGTGGGCCGACTATGAGCGTATCCAGGGGGATATCTTCGATTACCTGCTGGCGGTAATGCCGGAGTTCGGGTTGAACCTGTATCAACAGCCCAGTGGCATGGATCTGCGTTCGGGGCTGTTGCCGGCGGCATTGGGGGCCAGTCCTCTGCCGGAGCCGCAGAAGCAGGTGGTTTGACCTTCAAGTCGCAGAGATCCCCGGTGGGAGCGAGCCTGCTCGCGAAAGCGCAGTGTCAGACAACAGATACAGCGACTGATACGACGCCTTCGCGAGCAGGCTCGCTCCCACAGGGGTTCAGTGTGCAGGCAGCGGCTGGCGTACCCCCAACCGACTGATCCACACCGCCGCTAATATCACCGACCCGCCCAGCAGCAACCGCCCCAGTTCCTCGTGCTGGTTCCAGATCAGCAGGTTGACCAGCAACCCCACCGGCACATGCAGGTTGTTCATCACAGCCAGCGTGCCGCCGTTGACCATGCACGCGCCTTTGTTCCACCAGTAAAGCCCCAAAGCGGTGGAGACCAGGCCGAGGAATATCAGTACGCCCCATTGCAGCGGTGCTTCTGGCCAGAAATCCGCCTTGCCGAACATCAGGAAGGCCGGCAACGCCACCGCCAGTGCGCCGAGGTAGAAGTAGCCGAAACGCCGGTAGTGCGGCAGGTCGCTGGGATGGCGAGCGACGAGATGTTTGTACAGCACCTGCCCGGCCGCATAGGTGAAGTTGGCCAGTTGCAGCAGCAAAAAGCCCATGAAGAAATCCGGGTTGATCCGGTCGTAACGAATCACCGCCGCGCCAGCCACCGCCACCAGCGCCGCGATCAAGGCCCAGGGATTGAAGCGACGATTGAGCGCGTCTTCGATCAGGGTCACGTGCAGCGGCGTCAGGATGGTGAAAAGCAGGACCTCGGGCACCGTCAGCACACGAAAGCTCAAGTACAGGCACACGTAGGTCACGCCGAACTGCAAGGCGCCGATCAACAGCATGCCGCGCATGAACGACGGTTCCACCTGACGCCAGCGGGTCAGCGGAATGAACACCAGCCCCGCCAGCACAACCCGCACCAGCACCGCGAAGTAACTGTCGACATGCCCGGCCAGGTATTCGCCAATCAGACTGAAGGAAAACGCCTGAATCAGCGTGACAAAAAGTAGATAGCCCATACGCCCCTCGTTTCGGATGGCGGCGAAGATAGCGGTTTTTGCCGGTTGTCGCTAACCGCAGTAGCCAACCCAGGCACTGAACCCTGTGGGAGCGAGCCTGCTCGCGATGGCGGAGTGTCAGGTGATTTCTCTTACACAGTCACACTGCAATCGCGAGCAGGCTCGCTCCCACAGGGTTGTGTGGCTGGCCTGGAATTGCAGGCAAAAAAAAGCCCGATCTCGCTAAAGCGTTCAATCGGGCGACTGCACTCAGGAGCAACAAGTGCCAAGGGAGGTTCGATGCGCAAAACAGCTTGAAGGGAGCGCCAGGCCACTAGACCACCTGGCGATTACCTGAGGATTAACGGATCAGGCGACCTGAGACAGCTTGGCGTTGGCCTGATTCAAGCCCTTCTCCTGGAAATCACCGCCCAGGTTCATGCCCTCGGCATGGATGAAGGTCACGTCGTGGATGCCGATGAAGGCCATGACCTGACGCAGGTAGGGTTCCTGGTGGTCGGAGCTGGCGCCGGCATGAATGCCGCCGCGAGCGGTCAGGACGAAGGCACGTTTGCCGGTCAGCAGGCCCTGGGGACCGGTGGGGGTGTACTTGAAGGTCACACCGGCACGCAGTACGTGGTCCAGCCAGGCTTTCAAGGTACTCGGGATGGCGAAGTTGTACATCGGCGCGGCCATCACCAGCACGTCAGCGGCCAGCAACTCATCGGTCAACTGGTTGGAGCGTTCCAGGGAAGCGTTTTCGATGTCGTTGCGCTGCTCGACGGGCTTCATCCAGCCCCCCAGCAGATTGGCGTCCAGGTGCGGTACCGGATGGATGGCCAGGTCACGAACACTGATTTCATCGGCCGGGTGCGCAGCTTTCCATTGGTTGATGAAGGTCTGGGTCAGTTGACGGGAAACCGAGTCTTGCTGGCGGGCACTGCTTTCGATGATCAGAACGCGGGACATGGGATGTAGCCTCCATCGGAGAATGTTGTCAGTCGATGGAGTGAAGCTTAAACATGGTTACATCGATCAAAAAGCGCAAATAATTGCTGCAAAACATCGATAAATTCGTTTATAAGCGGAGCAAGGATTGGCTCGCTCCTGTGTCACCGACTTATTTCGGCTGGCAGGTCAGTGTGATGCGCAGCTTGATGATGTTGCGGTTGAACTTGGCGGTGGCGTTCTTGAACTTGCCGGCGGCGACTTCGATCTTGCGGGTACGTGGTGCTTCAGGGCCGTTGCGAAACACCACAGTGCAGGCCGCGTCGGTGCCGCCGTAGTTGTTGACCTGAATGGAGCCAATGTCGGCGTCGGTGTCATAGGCGGTGTAGTCGATGCTCAGGCCGTTGAGGTGTTTTTCCACATCGATCGGGTACGCGAACGCAGTCAGCGGCAACAGGGCCAGCACCACACAACAGATTTTTTTCATTAGGCAGTCTCCACCAAGGGACCGCCAGCTTAGGACAAGAGGAGCTCAATATGAAAGCGCCCCGCGTGACCCTGGATCAATGGCGAACCTTGCAAGCGGTGGTCGACCACGGCGGCTTCGCCCAGGCCGCCGAGGTGCTGCACCGCTCCCAGTCGTCGGTGAGTTACACCGTGGCCCGCATGCAGGACCAGCTCGGCGTGCCGTTGCTGCGTATCGATGGGCGCAAGGCCGTGTTGACCGAAGCCGGCGGCGTATTGCTGCGTCGTTCCCGTCAATTGGTGAAACAGGCCAGCCAACTGGAAGACTTGGCCCATCACATGGAGCAAGGCTGGGAAGCGGAAGTGCGGCTGGTGGTCGATGCCGCCTATCCCAACGCCCGCCTCGTACGTGCCTTGACCGCGTTCATGCCGCAAAGCCGTGGCTGTCGCGTGCGCCTGCGCGAAGAAGTGCTATCGGGTGTCGAGGAAGTGCTGCTCGAAGGCGTGGCGGACCTGGCCATCAGCGGCTTCAGCATTCCCGGTTACTTGGGCGCCGAACTGAGCGATGTTGAATTCGTCGCGGTGGCCCATCCCGAACACGCCCTGCATCGCCTCAACCGCGAACTGAACTTCCAGGACCTGGAAAGCCAACTGCAGGTGGTGATCCGCGACTCCGGTCGCCAGCAACCCCGCGACGTCGGGTGGCTGGGTGCCGAGCAACGCTGGACCGTCGGCAGCCTGGCCACCGCCGCGACGTTCGTCGGCAGCGGCCTGGGCTTCGCCTGGCTGCCGCGGCACATGATCGAGCGGGAACTCAAGGAGGGCTTGCTCAAGCGTCTACCCTTGGAACAGGGCGGCACTCGCAACTCCACCTTCTATCTTTTTTCCAACAAGGAAAAACCCTTGGGCCCGGCCACGCAAATCCTCATCGAACTGCTGCGCACCTTCGACACCGCGCCGCTGGATGCGCCGTTCGCCGCCCCTGAACAAGCCTGACAAGGATTTTGCCAATGGCCTATTTCGCCCACGAAGATTGCAACCTGCACTACGAGGAATATGGCCACGGCGCGCCCTTGATTCTGGTCCACGGGCTGGGCTCGAGCACCCGCGACTGGGAAAAACAGATCCCGGTATTGTCCGCCCACTACCGTTTGATCGTAGTGGACGTGCGCGGCCATGGACGCTCCGACAAACCTCGCGGGCCTTACAGCATCGAAGGTTTCAGCGCCGACCTGATCGCCCTGATCGAACACCTGGACCTGGGCCCGGTGCACTTGGTGGGCTGGTCCATGGGCGGCATGATTTGTTTTCAACTGGCCGTGGATGAGCCAGGGCGGGTCAAGAGCCTGTGCATCGTCAACAGCGCGCCGCAAGTCAAAGTCCGCACGCCTGATGACTGCTGGCAATGGTTCAAGCGCTGGAGCCTGATGCGCCTTCTGAGCCTTGAAACCATTGGCAAGGCCCTGGGCGCCAAGTTGTTCCCCAAACCGCAACAGACCGAGTTACGCCTGGAAATGGCCCGGCGCTGGGCAAAAAACGACAAACGTGCTTATCTCGCCAGCTTCGATGCCATTGTGGGTTGGGGGGTTCAGGAACGACTGTCGCAGGTGGCCTGTCCAACCCTCGTCATTTGCGCCGACCACGACTACACCCCCGTGGCCTTGAAAGAGGCCTATGTGAAACTTCTGCCCGATGCCCGGCTGGTGGTCATTGCCGACTCACGGCACGCGACCCCGCTGGATCAACCCGAACGCTTCAACCAAACCCTGCTCGAATTTTTGACCGCAATCGACTCAACTACTCAGGATCACTGAACCCATGCTGAAAAAAATCGCCCTCGCCGCCGGCTCCGTCCTGTTTGCCGCCAACCTGATGGCCGCGCAGCCGACCAAGGCGCCCCACGTATTGCTGGACACCACCAACGGTCAGATCGAAATCGAGCTGGATCCGGTCAAGGCGCCGATCAGTACCAAGAACTTCCTTGAGTACGTGGACAGCGGCTTCTACAACAACACGATTTTCCACCGCGTGATCCCGGGCTTCATGGCCCAGGGCGGCGGTTTCACCCAACAGATGCAACAGAAAGACACCAAGGCACCGATCAAGAACGAAGCCAGCAATGGCCTGCATAACGTTCGTGGCACCTTGTCGATGGCGCGTACTTCCAACCCGAACTCGGCCACCAGCCAGTTCTTCATCAACGTGGCCGACAATGCGTTCCTCGACCCGGGCCGTGACGCCGGTTACGCAGTGTTCGCCAAAGTGGTCAAGGGCATGGACGTGGTGGACATCATCGTCAACTCCCAGACCACCACCAAACAAGGCATGCAAAACGTGCCGATCGATCCTGTGATCATCAAGTCGGCCAAGCGCATCGACTAAACAGCACAGGGCAAGCCTGAGCGGCGGCGGCGATCCCGCGCCGCTCACAGGAAAAAAGGAGAGCCCGGCCCGGGCTATGTACCCATGGTTTATCGCCGTTTCGAAACACTGATCGACATTTTCCGCGACGCCCCTACCTCGGCACCACCGAACCGCGTCCTGCCCTTCTACACCTATTATCTGAAACAAGTCTGGCCCAGCTTCGCCGTGCTGCTGGTGGTGGGCCTGATCGGCGCACTGATCGAGGTGGCGCTGTTCAGCTACCTGAGCCGCATCATCGACCTGACCCAGGGCACGCCGAACGTGGACTTCTTCAAGCTCCACGGCCTGGAGCTGGCGTGGATGGCGGTGGTGGCGCTGGTTTTCCGGCCGATCTTCGTGGCCTTGCATGACCTGCTGGTGCACCAGACCTTGAGCCCCGGCATGACCAGCCTGATCCGCTGGCAAAACCATAGCTACGTGCTCAAGCAGAGCCTGAACTTTTTCCAGAACGACTTCGCCGGACGCATCGCCCAGCGCATCATGCAGACCGGCAACTCCTTGCGCGACTCAGCGGTGCAGGCCGTGGACGCGCTGTGGCACGTGCTGATCTACGCCATCAGCTCACTGGTGCTGTTTGCCGAAGCCGACTGGCGCCTGATGATCCCGCTGCTGATCTGGATCGCCGCCTACATCGGTGCACTCTGCTACTTCGTGCCGCGGGTCAAGGAGCGCTCCGTCGTATCGTCCGATGCCCGCTCCAAACTCATGGGCCGGATCGTCGACGGCTACACCAACATCACCACGCTGAAGCTGTTCGCCCACACCAACTTCGAACAGCAATACGCCCGCGAAGCCATCCAGGAACAGACCGAGAAAGCCCAATTGGCCGGCCGCGTGGTCACCAGCATGGATGTGGTCATCACCAGCATGAACGGGCTGCTGATCGTCGGCACCACGGCGCTGGCCCTGTGGCTCTGGACCCAGTCGCTGATCAGCGTGGGCGCGATTGCCCTGGCGACCGGGTTGGTGATCCGTATCGTCAACATGTCCGGCTGGATCATGTGGGTGGTCAACGGCATCTTCGAAAACATCGGCATGGTCCAGGACGGTTTGCAGACCATCGCCCAGCCCGTCAGCGTTACCGACCGCGATCAGGCCAAGCCTTTGGCGGTGGCCCGTGGCGAAGTGCGCTTCGAGCATGTGGATTTCCACTATGGCAAGAAAAGCGGGGTGATCGGCGACTTGAACCTGGTGATCAAGCCGGGGGAAAAGATCGGCCTGATCGGCCCGTCCGGTGCGGGCAAATCCACGCTGGTGAACCTGCTGCTGCGTCTGTATGACGTGCAAGGCGGACGCATTCTGATCGACGGGCAGGACATCGCAGAAGTGGGCCAGGAAAGCCTGCGCGAGCGCATCGGCATGATCACCCAGGACACGTCGCTGCTGCACCGTTCCATTCGCGACAACCTGCTCTACGGCAAACCCGACGCCACCGATGCGCAACTCTGGGCGGCGGTGCACAAGGCCCGGGCCGATGAGTTCATCCCGCTGCTGTCGGACGCTGAAGGCCGCAGCGGTTTTGATGCCCATGTGGGTGAACGCGGGGTGAAGCTGTCCGGCGGCCAGCGTCAGCGTATTGCCATCGCACGGGTGCTGCTCAAGGATGCGCCGATCCTGATCATGGACGAAGCGACGTCAGCACTGGACTCGGAAGTCGAAGCGGCGATCCAGGAAAGCCTCGAGACCCTGATGCAAGGCAAGACCGTGATCGCCATCGCCCACCGCCTCTCCACCATCGCGCGAATGGACCGGCTGGTGGTGCTGGAAAACGGCCGCATCGCCGAGACCGGCAGCCATGCCGAACTGCTGGCCCATGGCGGGTTGTATGCGCGGCTGTGGCAGCATCAGACGGGTGGGTTTGTGGGCATCGACTGAACCGGGTTGGCTTCTACAGACAGGAGGCGTGGGAGTCGTGTGGGAGCAAGGCTTGCCCGCGATGAAGATGACGCGGTCTCCCGGATGGCCCGAGGCGCCTGCCTCGCGAGCAAGCTTTGCTCCCACAGCCCAGCGCCCGAGCGCCATTCTGAAAAATTCTGTCCAGGATCCATTTAGCCCACACCGCAACCACATACTCCCCACCGTCCAAGGCCGAAACCGCCACAGTCCATGACTCTGGCGGTTTTTTAATGCCGCTGGATTTGTCGCAACGTTCTGCTGTACTCAGCCCAGGTTCTGGAGATGAACCTGTCGTAACTCTGCTGGATGCATAACCGATTATCACGACTGTTCTATCAAGGATGCTTATGTCTTTACTCAAACGATCAACGACTGAGTTGTTGGGTACGTTCTGGCTGGTGTTGGGCGGCTGTGGCAGCGCTGTATTGGCCGCTTCCGGGATTGGCGTGCTGGGGGTTGCCCTGGCATTCGGCCTGACGGTGTTGACCATGGCGTTCGCCATCGGCCATATCTCAGGTTGCCACCTGAACCCGGCCGTCTCGGTGGGCTTGTACGTGGGCGGGCGGTTTCCGGCCAAGGAACTGCCTGCCTACATCATTGCCCAGGTCATTGGTGGGGTGCTCGCCGCCGCATTGATCTACTTCATCGCCAGCGGCAAGGAAGGCTTCGACCTGGCCGCTTCCGGCCTGGCAGCGAACGGTTACGGCGAACATTCGCCCGGTCAGTACTCCATGGTGGCCGGCTTTGTGACTGAGCTGGTCATGACGGCAATGTTCATCCTGATCATCCTCGGCGCCACCGACAAACGTGCGCCAGCCGGCCTGGCACCGATTGCCATCGGCCTGGCCCTGACGCTCATTCACCTGATCTCGATCCCGGTCACCAACACCTCCGTCAACCCGGCCCGCAGTACCGGTCCGGCACTGATCGTCGGCGGCTGGGCCATCGAGCAATTGTGGCTGTTCTGGGTGGCACCGTTGCTCGGCGCCATCGTTGGCGGTGTTGCTTACCGCTGGCTGGGCAAGGAAAACAGCTGAGTCACGCCGGCGAAGATCAGCATTGCCGATAAGGCAGTGCGGTCTTCGCCTCTTCGGCATACGCCAACACGCCCTCCTGCTCCCGGACCAGAAAGTCTGCAACCGCCGCCTTCAGGCCAGGATGGCGCAAGTAGTGCCAGGAACGGGTGATCACCGGCTCGAAACCACGAATCAGTTTGTGCTCGCCCTGGGCACCGGCATCGAAACGCTGCAAGCCGTGGGCAATGGCGTAATCCATGCCCTGATAAAAACAGGTCTCGAAGTGCAAACGGTCGAATTCCGCCAGGCAACCCCAGTAACGCCCATAAAAACTGTCACCGCCCACCAGGCTGAACGCCATCGCCACCGGCCGTGAACCTTGCTTGGCCAACACCACGCGAATGGCCTCGGGCATGCGCTCGGCCAGCAGACTGAAAAACGTCCGGGTCAGGTACGGCGCTTGCCGACGCACCGCGTAAGTATTGGCGTAACAGGCGTAGACAAAATCCCACTGGGCCTGGTCCAGTTGATGACCTTCCAGCCATTGGAACTCGATGCCCTGCCCCGCCACTTGCTCACGTTCCTTGCGCATCTGCTTGCGTTTGCGGGAACTGAGCGCGTCGAGAAAATCCTGGAAGTCCCGATAACCGCGATTGCGCCAGTGGTACTGGCAACCAATCCGCTGCAGCCAGCCCTCCTGCCCGGCCAGCGCTGCGTCGGTAAAGGCATCGGTGAAGTTGATGTGGGCACTGGAGAGCGATTCGATTTCCAGATAACCCGGCAGGCTGGCAAGCAACTCCAACCCGTCTTCCCCACTCGCCGCCAGCAGCCGCGGGCCACTGACCGGGCTGAACGGCACCGCCGTCAACAGCTTGGGGTAATAGTCGATCCCGGCCCGGGCGCAGGCGTCGGCCCAGGCGTGATCGAACACGTATTCGCCGTAGGAATGCCACTTGCGATAACTGGGCAGAGCCGACAGCACACGACCGTCTTCAATATGCAGCAGATGCTCGGCCTGCCAGCCTGATTGCGGGCCCAGGCTGCCACTGTCTTGCAGGGCCGTGAGGAAAGCGTGGCGCAGGAAAGGTTGATTGGCGGGCACCAGCGCGTCCCACTCTTGCGGCGCGATGGCGGACAGGCTGTCCAGAACGTGTAGCGGCATGCGGCTCCCCGATATCCAGAATGCGGATGGGGCGAGTATCGCCGATCCTGAGCGGACGGACGTAAAAAAAAAACCCCGCCAGAGGCGGGGTTCAAAGGAGCTATAACGGATGAAACATGAAGCGTTGTATCAAGTCAGCCCAACTCAGAACACGTACTGGGCGCGCATGACAAAACCGTCGCCATCGTCGTCGCCGTTGGCATTGGTCACGTTGTCGGCCTTGGCCTTGACGTAGGCAGCGGAGATTTTCACTGCTTCGTTGGCGTACCAGTTCACGCCCAGGTTGTGCACCTTGGCTTCGGCATCGCCCACGTCACGGGTCGCGGAGGCAGTGGTGATGTTGTCGTCTTCGACGGTCATGCTGTCGTAGCGATAGAACACTTCCCAGGCGCCGATGGATTTGTTCTGGGGTTTGATCGCGTCAAACTTGCCGACTTTATAGCCACGGGACTCACCAGTGATGGTATAGGCACCCTGGACGTAGAAGCCGTGGCCTTTGATGTCTTCGAAGGCATCGCTGTCAGCCTTGGTTTTACGCGAAATGTATTCACCTTGGATCGACGCAGGCCCCATGGCGAAAGCGGCTTCCAGGCCGAACGCCGTGTCGGTGTCGTACGAACCGGCCGGCGAGTTGTTCGCGCCACCCAGCAACGGACGGTTGCCGTTAGGGCCGGCATCGTTGCCACCCAGCGTTTCGACGCCACGCATGCCCAGGCGGGAACGGTAACGTGCATCGAATACGGTGTCGGAGACGTCACGGGAGGCGACGTTCACACCGAAGTGCAGGACGTTGCCGGAGTCATGCATCGGCGCGAATACGAAGCGACCGTTGACCTGCTTGACGCTGTCGCCGTCGGTGTCGTTGTTGTCCTTGGCGAATACGCCAGCGGAGGCATAGAACGAATCGGCGAAGGTGCTGGACGCTTGCAGACCCAGACCGTTCTGGTGGCCGTTGGCCCAGTCGATCAGATCGTAAGCGGCGTTACGCTCCGGCGCGGTCACCCACTTGGAACTGGTGGCTTTTTCCAGACCGAAATCCGGGTCGAAACGACCGAATTTGATCGAGACCGGCTTGAAGCCGTTGTAGGCCATGGACGCTTCGTCAAAGTAACCGTCGTCTGAACTGCCGGCGTTATGCGAGAAGTCGTAGCTGATGGTGTAGGCCCAATCCGTGTACAGCACGCCGGACAGTTCCAGGAAAGCGCGACGAAAGTAAGCGGCGTCGGCCGAATTGCCATTATCGGTGTAGAGACCGTCGAACTGGCTGTAGTCAGCCTGCAAACGACCGCCAAGCTTGAAGCTGAACTCTTTGTCGGTGGTAGCGACCTCAAGGCCGCCCTTGGTTTTGACCACGATATCGGCGCCATCGGTGGTGACGGTGCCGGCGAAAGCCTGGGCGGTTACTGCCATTGCCAGTGCGCTGGCGGCAACACCTGCGAAGTGCTTACGGATCATCGAAGAATTCCCCTGTTGGTAGTCTATGCCGTTAGAAAACACGCGGAACTGAGCCCGCTGGTGTTGGAGGGGATCTTGGCGATGGGTTGTGTCAGCGCAGTTGCTGTCAGATAAAGATTTTATGACAGGGGAACTTTTTACTTCGAAAGGGAATAACCGATGCACCAATACCAGTGGGAGCGAGCCTGCTCGCGATAGCGGTCAATCAGCCGGCATTGATGTCGAATGAAACAATGCCATCGCCAGCAGGCTCGCTCCCACAGGGGCGTAGGGGTGTCTGGGACTCAGCGAATATTTTTACGGCGCTCGGCCGCGAGTTTTTCAGCCAACTGATCCAGATTGGGAACCGGCGATTCAGGCAGCTTTCTGAGCGTGGCCTGCATCAGGCGCATCTGGCGAATGAAACGCCGGCACGTGGCACAGAACATCAGATGATGGCGCATCATCAGGCGCTCACGAAAACTCAGTTGGCCGTCGAGAAAATCGCTGGAGCGCGCCACTTGTTCCTTACAGGTCAGCATTCGCCGGTTTCCTCGAAATGTTCTACGGTCGCAAAGACCTTCAGCCGTGCCCGATGCAACAGCACACGTACGTTGGAGAGCGAGATGTCCAGAAGATTACAGATGTCTTCCAGTTCCAGGCCCTGACGTTCGCGCAGGGTCAAGACACTGCTTTGCAGTTGCGACAGACTGAGCAGCGTGTGCTCGAGGCATTCGCGCAGCTCACTCATCGTGAGCAGCGCCTCCGGTGTGTCCTGATGCCAGGCGAACGGTGCTAGCAGCCAATGGCCATCCGCGGCGAAACGATCATCGCCCAGGGTGCCGTGGGGCGACGGCAGATCATCGAGCAACACCTCCCGACGGTTCTGCTTGTAGCGGCCCTTGGCGGCGTTGGCGGTGATGGTCAGCAGCCAGGTCTTGAGACTGGAGCGGCCCTGGAAGCCATTGAGGTTGCGCACCACTGACAACCAGGCGTCCTGCACCACTTCATCGGCATGCCGACTGCCCACGATGGCGTAGGCCACGGCGCGCATCGGGCTCTGGTAGGTGCTGACCAGCTCTTTGAAGGCCTGCTGCTCACCGGCCAAGAGGCGTTGGAGCAGTTGTGTGTCGTCGGTGACGGTCATTCAACGCCCATTGCTGAATAGATCGCGGCTGTGGCGAGGGGGCTGATGTGGGAGCAAGGCTTGCCCGCGATGCGGTCCTTCATAAACCGCGCTGCCTGTTTCGTGAGCAAGCTTTGCTCCCACATGACCTTGCTCCCACAAAAAATTCGTCGCCGCCAGAGGATCAATGCTTACGCAGAATCACGCTGCCAATCGAATAGCCGGCGCCGAACGAGCTGAGTACGGCGACCGAACCGCTGGGCAAATCATCCTGGTAGGAGTGGAACGCAATCACCGAACCCGCCGAGCTGGTGTTGGCGTAGCGGTCGAGGATCACCGGCGCTTCTTCTTCGGTGGCTTCGCGACCCAGCAGCTTGCGCACGATCAGGTGGTTCATGCTCAGGTTGGCCTGGTGCAGCCAGAAACGCTTCACTTCACCGACGCTCAGCTGATTTTCCTCCAGGTGCACGCCAATCAGTTCGGCCACCATCGGGCAAACATCGCGGAAGACTTTACGACCTTCCTGGACAAACAACTTGTCACGGCTGCCGATCCCCTCTTCCCCGGCGCGGTTGAGGAAGCCGAAGTTGTTGCGGATGTTGTTGGAGAATTTGGTGAGCAGCTTGGTGCTGACCACGTCGAACTGATACGGCGAGGTCGCCAGGTCCGCCCGTTCGATGATCACCGCGGTGGCCGCGTCGCCGAAGATGAAGTGGCTGTCGCGGTCGCGGAAATTCAGGTGGCCGGTGCACACCTCAGGGTTGACCATCAGGATCGCCCGGGCCTGGCCCAGTTGTACGCTGTTGGCCGCGGCCTGGATGCCGAACGTCGCCGAGGAACAGGCCACGTTGATGTCATAACCAAAGCCTTCGATGCCCAGCGCTTCCTGGACTTCAATGGCGATGGCCGGGTACGGACGCTGCAGGTTGGAACAGGCGACGATCACGCCATCGATGTCGGCGGCGGTGCGGCCGGCGCGTTCCAGGGCCTGTTTCGCGGCACCGACGGCCATTTCACACAGCACCGACCACTCGTCGTTGGAGCGCTCGGGCAGGCGCGGGGTCATGCGTTGCGGGTCGAGGATGCCATCCTTGTCCATGACAAAGCGGCTCTTGATGCCAGAAGCTTTTTCGATGAACGCCGCGCTGGATTCGGTCAACGCCTCGACTTCTCCCCGCTCGATGGCTTGGGCATTGTCGGCGTTGAATTGCGCGACGTAGGTATTGAAAGACTGCACCAGCTCTTCATTGGAGATGCTGTTGGCCGGGGTGTACAGGCCGGTGCCGCTGATGACGACGTTATGCATGGTCGTGTCTCTGATCTGTTCAGGCAGAAAGCGTTGGCACCGACGTACCAACACACAAGGGGTCTTTTCCCATCCAGGGGAAGCAGACCTGGCAGCGCTTTATTCCGATCCGCCCGTGATCATCGACGCTAAAAACCACGGGACCGGCATTTATAGGCGCGAAGTTTGCCATAAACGCTGGCGTTTGGCCCATTCTCAGTGAATTACAAAACCAAACCCTGTGGGAGCGAGCCTGCTCGCGATAGCGCTGGATCAGCCAGCATCAATGTTGACTGACCCACCGCTATCGCGAGCAGGCTCGCTCCCACAGGTCTTGCGCCGGGGTCAGGGCTCCACCTGCCCCCACTGCTTGCTCAAGCGCTTATCCGAAATCGGCACCTTGGTGCCCAGTTGCTGGGCAAACAGCGACACCCGGTATTCCTCCAGCCACCAGCGGTACAGCTCCAGTTGCGGGTCGCGCTTGCCTTCCTGGGCGTGTTTGCTGGCGCGGGTCTGGTACTGGGCCCAGAGGTTCGACAGTTCACCGCTCCAGACCCGGTCCTTCTGCACCTGGCTGCCGAGTTTCTCCAAGCGCTGCTCGATGGCCTTGAGGTAGCGTGGCAGCTCCTTGAGCCACTGATGCGGGGTTTCGCGCACAAATCCCGGGTACACCAGATGGCTGAGTTGCTGCTTGATGTCGTTCAGCGCCACGGCCTGGGCCAGGTCGATCTTGCCCTTGAAGCGTTTTTGCAGGCCGTGCCAGAGTTTGAGGATCTCCAGGGTCAGCTTCGCCAGGCGTTCGGCGTGTTCGGTCCAGCCGCCGCGTTTGCGCTCGGCCAGGGATGCTAGTGCGGCGCCATCACGGGGCAGGCTCGCCTCGCCTTCCAGCACGCAGCTGTCGAGACTGACCAGCAGGATGTCTTCCACCAGGCTGTCGATGCGTCCCAGTTCGCGGTACAGCAGACCCAGCTCCGTCAACCCGGGCAGTTTGCCGCGCAGGAACTTGGCCGATTCTGCCAATTGCTGCATCAGCAACCGCTGCAAGGCGCGACGGTGCTGGAACTCGGCTTCAGCCGGGGTCGGGAAGCGGCCTTCCTTGACCACACCGCCCTCTTCCACCAGCGCCGGGTACACCGTCATCGACAGCCCGGCGATCTTCTGTTGGGTTTTCTCGGCCACCGGGGCGAAGATTTTCGCTTCCACCGGCGCCTGGCTTTTCGCCGTCTGCGGCACGGCCAAGGCGGCCTGGCTGGCTTCGGCAAAGCGCGCCGTCAACTCGGCCAGGTCACGGCCTTCGCCGAGAAACTTGCCCTGGCCGTCGACGATTTCCAGATTCATGCGCAGATGGCTTTCCACCTGCTGCGCAGCTTCCGCCCAGGCTTCGTCGCTGACCCGCGCGCCGGTCATGCGCAGCAGTTCGCGGCCCAGGGATTGCGGCAACGAACCCTCAGCAAAGGTGATGCGTTGCAGCGCGGCCTTGACGAAATCCGGCACGGGCACGAAGTTTTTGCGCAGGGCCTTGGGCAGGTTGCGCACCAGGGCGATGCACTTGGCTTCGATCATCCCGGGCACCAGCCATTCCAGACGCTCCGGCGGCAACATGGGCAGCAGCGGTGCCGGCACGCGCAAGGTCACGCCGTCGCGGGGATGGTTGGGTTCAAAATGGTAGCTCAGCGGCAAGGTCAGCTCACCGACGCGCAACGTGTCGGGGTAGTACGCGGCAGTGACTTCACTGGCCTCGCGGGCCAGCACGTCTTCTTCGCGCATGATCAGCAGTTGCGGGTCTTTCTGGCTGTTGATCCGGTACCAGCTGTCGAAGGTCGCGGTCTGGTGGATCTCGGCCGGCAAGCGCGCATCGTAGAAGGCGAACAGGGTTTCCTCGTCCGCCAGGATGTCGCGACGGCGGGCCTTGGCTTCCAGTTCGTCGAGTTGCTCCAGCAGTTGGGTATTGGCACTCAGGCACTTGGCCCGGGACTGGATCTCGCCGCGCACCAGCGCCTCGCGGATGAACAGTTCCCGCGACACCACCGGGTCCACCGGCCCGTAATGCACCGGCCGGCGACCGACCACGATCAGCCCGAACAGGGTGATCTGCTCATACGCCACCACCTGCCCGCGCTTTTTCTCCCAATGGGGTTCGAAGTGGTTTTTCTTGATCAGGTGCCCGGCCAGCGGTTCGATCCAGTCCGGTTCGATCTTGGCCACCATGCGCGCGTAGAGCTTGGTGGTTTCCACCAGTTCGGCGGTCATCAGCCATTGCGGACGCTTCTTGCCCAAGCCTGACGAGGGGTGAACCCAGAACCGTCGTTGACGGGCACCGAGGTAGTCGCCGTCTTCGGTTTTCTGGCCGATCTGGCTCAGCAGGCCGGAAAGCACCGCCTTGTGCAGCTTCGGGAAATCGGCCGGCTCTTTATTGAGGCTCAACTGCATGTCGCGGCAGATCAGGCTCAACTGGCGATGGGAATCGCGCCACTCGCGCAGGCGCAGGTAGTTGAGGAAATTCTTGCGGCACCAGTTGCGCAGCGGGCTGGCGGTCAGGGCCTGGCGCTGCTCTTCGAAACCGCGCCACAGATTGACCAGCCCGGCGAAGTCCGAGTCGGGGTCTTTCCACTGGGCGTGGGCCTGGTCAGCCGCCTGCTGACGCTCCGGTGGACGCTCGCGCGGGTCCTGGATCGACATGGCGCTGGCGACGATCAGCACTTCCTGCAAGCTGCCCAGTTTCGCCGCCTCCAGCAGCATACGGCCCATGCGCGGGTCCACCGGCAAGCGCGCCAACTGGCGGCCCAGCGGGGTCAACTGACTGTTGCGGTCCACCGCCGACAGTTCTTGCAGCAGGTTGAAGCCGTCGCTGATGGCCTTGCCGTCCGGCGGTTCGATGAACGGGAAATCGGTAATCTCCCCCAGGCGCAGGTGCAACATCTGCAGGATGACCGCCGCCAGGTTGGTGCGCAGGATCTCGGGGTCGGTGAATTCCGGCCGGCCGAGGAAATCCTCCTCGCTGTACAACCGCACGCAGATCCCCGGCTCGACCCGCCCGCAGCGGCCCTTGCGCTGATTGGCGCTGGCCTGGGAAATGGCTTCGATGGGCAGGCGCTGGACCTTGGCGCGATAGCTGTAGCGACTGATGCGCGCGGTGCCGCTGTCGATCACGTAGCGGATGCCCGGCACGGTCAGCGACGTTTCAGCGACGTTGGTCGCCAGCACCACGCGACGGCCAGGGTGGGACTGGAAGATCCGCTGCTGTTCGGCTGGCGACAGCCGCGCATACAACGGCAGGATTTCGGTGTGTTTGAGCTGGGCCTTGCGCAGCATTTCCGCCGCGTCGCGAATCTCCCGCTCGCCCGGCAGGAACACCAGCACGTCACCGGGGCTGCGGCGTTCGCTACGCTCATAGGCGGCGATTTCATCGAGGGTGGCGAGGATCGCCTGGTCGACGGTCAAGTCGTCCTCGACCCGGTTGCCTTCCTCGTCCTGCTCCAGGGTCAACGGGCGATACCAGGTGTCCACCGGGAAGGTGCGACCCGAGACTTCCACGATCGGCGCGTCATCGAAGTGCTTGGAAAAACGCTCCAGGTCGATGGTCGCCGAGGTGATGATGACTTTGAGGTCCGGGCGACGCGGCAGCAGGGTCTTGAGGTAGCCGAGCAAAAAATCGATGTTCAGGCTGCGCTCGTGGGCTTCGTCGACGATGATCGTGTCGTAGCGTTCCAGGTAACGGTCGTTCTGGGTTTCGGCCAGCAGGATGCCGTCGGTCATCAACTTGATCAGAGTGTTGGCGTCGCTCTGGTCTTCGAACCGCACCTGGTAACCCACCAGCGCCCCCAGCGGCGTGGCCAGCTCCTCGGCGACCCGGCTGGCGACGCTGCGCGCGGCGATCCGGCGCGGCTGGGTATGGCCGATCAAACCGTGCTGGCCGCGACCGATTTCCAGGCAGATTTTCGGCAGTTGCGTGGTTTTGCCCGAGCCGGTTTCGCCAGCGATGATCAGCACCTGGTGCTTGAGCAGCGCGTCCTTGATTTCGTCGCGCTTGGCGGCGATCGGCAAGCTGTCGTCGTAACGAATGACCGGCAGGCTGGCCTTGCGCGCCAACACCTGATCACACGACGCCTGCATGCGCGTCACCCACTGGGCCAGCTTGGCCTCGTCGGGTTTCTTGCGCAGCTCGAGCAACTGACGCCGCAACCGGTGACGGTCGGCGAGCATGGCGTGGTCGAGGTTTTTCAGCAGTTTGTCGATAGCGGGGGCTTGGTCAGTCATCAGGTACGCAAGGGTCGTCGGTTTGTGCAGGGGGCCGATTGTCGCAGATTTGCGCAGGCTGCGCCGACCCATGGCAGCCTGCCCGCTGTTCCCTTGTGGGAGCGAGCCTGCTCGCGATAGCGGTGTGTCAGTCGACATTAATGCTGGCTGATCCATCGCTATCGCGAGCAGGCTCGCTCCCACAGAGGTTTTGCGCAGATTTCGGGGTTATTCGCTGTCCAGGTCTTTACGCCGATAGGGGAACACGTCGATCACCTTGCCCGCCCGAATCGCCTCTTGCAGGCCCTTCCAGTAATCGGCGTTGTACAACTCGCCGTGCAGTTGATCGAACAGTTTGCGTTGCCCCGCGTCGGCGAACAGGAAAGGTGGGAACTCTTCGGGAAAAACGTCCAGCGGCCCGATGGAATACCACGGCTCGGAGGCCATTTCGTCTTCCGGGGTCCGCGGCTGGGGAATGTGACGGAAGTTGGCTTCGGTGAGAAAGCAGATTTCGTCGTAGTCGTAGAACACCACGCGGCCGTGGCGGGTCACGCCGAAGTTCTTGAGCAGCATGTCGCCAGGGAAGATGTTGGCCGCCGCCAGTTGTTTGATCGCCAGGCCGTAGTCTTCCAGCGCCTCGCGCACCTGGTCCTGGTTGGCGTTTTCCAGGTAGAGGTTCAGTGGCGTCATGCGCCGTTCGGTCCAGCAGTGACGAATCAATACCGTGTCGCCTTCCACCGACACCGTGGACGGCGCCACGTCCAGCAGTTCCTCCAGGCATGCCGGTTCGAACTTGCTCAGGGGAAAGCGGAAATCGGCGAATTCCTGGGTATCGGCCATGCGCCCGACCCGGTCGACGCTTTTCACCAGCCGGTACTTTTCGATCACGGTCGCGCGGTCGACGTTCTTCGACGGCGAGAAACGATCCTTGATGATCTTGAATACGGTGTTGAAGCCCGGCAGGGTGAATACGCTCATGACCATGCCACGTACACCAGGGGCCATGATGAACTGGTCGTCGGTATTCGCCAGATGGTTGATCAGCGCCCGGTAGAACTCGGATTTGCCGTGTTTGTAGAAACCGATGGAGGTGTACAGCTCGGCGATGTGCTTGCCCGGCAGGATGCGCTTGAGAAAGCCGATGAATTCCGCCGGGACCGGCACGTCCACCATGAAGTAAGAACGGGTGAACGAGAAAATGATCGACACCTGCGCCTCGTCGGTAATCAGCGCATCGATCTGGATGCCCCGGCCTTCGCGGTGCAGCAGCGGGATCACCAACGGCCATTGGTCGTCCTGCGTATAGATCCGGCCCACCAGGTAGGCGCCCTTGTTGCGATAGAGCACCGACGAAAACAATTCCACCGTCAGTTGCGGGTCCTTGCAGACCCAGTCGGGCAGGTTCTCCCGCAATTGGGCTTCAAGGCGCTGCAAATCGCCCGGCAAGTCGGCGTAATCCTCGCTGAAACGGTAATCGGCGAAAATCGCCGCCAGCATCCGGTCCAGCTGGCCCTCAGGTTTGTAGGTACGGGTCTGGGCGGCTCGGGCGCGGCGCAGGCTGGGCCGGGTGGTATGGATGAACATGGTGCCGTCGCTGATCAGGTCATGGCTGAACAGCCCGCAGAAGATCGAGTTGTACCAGGTCTCGGACAGCTCATCGTCGAAACGCAGGTCGATCAGGCTGATGTAGGCGCTTTTGACCAGCGGCCAGCAACTGACGTCCATCAGCGCCTCGGCTGCGAAAGCCTTGCGCAAGCGGGCGACGGTTTCGAAGACCTTTTCTTCATACAAGTTGATCCGCGCCGCAGACGCCTCTTGTGCCTCCTGCCAACGGGCCTGCTCGAACCGGGCGCGGGCGCCATCGGTGATCTGCCGGAAATGCTCACGGTAATCGTCAAAGCCTTCGAGGATCGAACGGGCGATATCGGCGGCGGGCCATGGCTGCGGCATAGGGTAAACCTCGGCGGGTCATGCTTGTTATTGGCGACTGAGCTTAGAGGCCAATCGCGCGGCAACGCAACCATTGCCATCGGTCTTGAGCGAGGCGACACTTGCGACCCGATCAAGGAAGGAATGCGCTGTGAACCCCGTTGATATCCTGCGTTTGCTGTCATTGGCCGCCATCTGGGGAGCCAGTTTCCTGTTCATGCGCATTATCGCCCCTGTCATTGGCACAATCCCCACTGCATTTTTTCGCGTGTCCATCGCTTTTGTCGGCTTGCTGGTGATCCTGGCGTTGATGCGTATCGACTGGAATTTTCGCGGCAAGCTGAAAATCGTGATGGTGCTGGGCCTGATCAACTCGGGCATTCCGGCGACGTTTTATTCGCTGGCGGCCCAGGTGCTGCCGGCCGGTTACTCGGCAATCTTCAACGCCACCACACCCTTGATGGGGGTGTTGATCGGCGCGCTGTTCTTCAGCGAAAAACTCACCATGACCAAGGTCAGCGGTGTGTTCCTGGGATTGTTCGGCGTCGGCATCCTGACCGGCGCGGGGCCGGTGGCCTTCGATCTGCAATTGCTGATGGGCGCCCTCTCCTGTCTGCTCGCCACCACCTGCTACGGTTTCGCCGGGTTCCTTGCCCGCCGCTGGCTTGATCATCAAGGCGGGCTGGACAGCCGTCTCGCGGCCCTGGGCAGCATGTTCGGCGCCACGGTGTTGCTGTTGCCATTGTTTGGCTACAGCGTCATCAGTCACCCTCCGGCCAGCTGGGGTGGCTGGAGCGTCTGGCTGTCGCTGCTGGGGTTGGGCCTGGTGTGTACAGCGCTGGCGTACATTCTTTATTTCCGCCTGCTCAGTTCCATTGGCCCGGTCAAATCCATGACCGTGACCTTCCTGATCCCGCCGTTCGGCGTGTTATGGGGGGCGTTGCTGCTGGATGAGCCGTTGGGGATGGCGCACCTGTATGGCGGGGTGCTGATTGCGGCGGCGCTGTGGCTGGTATTGAAACCAGCGGCGAGCGCGACCAAGGAGCCGCTCCCAGACCAGCGCAACTGAACATCCCCCCACCCTTGTGGCGAGGGGATTTATCCCCGCTGGGTTGCGAAGCGACCCCATAACTGACACCTCGAGGTGACTGAGCTGTTCTGGGGACTGCTGCGCAGTCCAACGGGGATAAATCCCCTCGCCACAATAACCTTCGCTCACCAGTCGCTGGGGGGCACGATTTACTGCTGAGTCTCCTGCTCAGTGAACAGATCACTGAACAACATGCTCGACAGGTAGCGCTCACCCGAATCCGGCAGGATCACGACAATGGTCTTGCCTTGCATTTCCGGCTTTTCCGCCAGGCGCACGGCTACAGCCATCGCCGCGCCACAGGAAATGCCGCACAGGATTCCCTCCTCCTGCATCAGGCGCAGGGCCATGGTCTTGGACTCCTCATCCGTAACCCGCTCGACCTGATCGACGATCGACAGATCGAGGTTTTTCGGCACGAACCCGGCACCGATCCCCTGGATCTTGTGGGGGCTGGGCTTGATCTCGTCCCCCGCCATCGCCTGGGTGATCACCGGCGAAACCACAGGCTCCACCGCCACCGACAGAATCGGTTTGCCGCAGGTGTTCTTGATGTATCGCGAAACCCCGGTAATGGTCCCGCCGGTGCCGACGCCCGCCACCAGCACATCCACAGCGCCGTCGGTGTCGTTCCAGATTTCCGGGCCGGTGGTTTTTTCATGAATGGCCGGGTTGGCCGGGTTATCGAACTGCTGCGGCATGAAGTATTTGGCAGGGTCGCTGGCGAGGATTTCGGCCGCTTTCTCGATGGCACCCTTCATGCCCTTGGCCGGATCGGTGAGCACCAGCTCCGCGCCCAAGGCCTTGAGTACCTTGCGCCGCTCGATGCTCATGGAGGCCGGCATGGTCAACATCAGCTTATAGCCGCGGGCGGCGGCCACGAACGCCAGACCGATCCCGGTGTTGCCGGAAGTCGGCTCGACGATGGTCATGCCGGACTTGAGCTTGCCCGAGCTTTCGGCGTCCCAGATCATGCTGGCGCCGATCCGGCACTTGACCGAGTAACCTGGGTTGCGCCCTTCGATCTTGGCCAGGATGGTCACGCCACGCGGGGCAATGCGATTGATCTGCACCAGTGGCGTATTGCCGATGGAATGGGCGTTGTCAGCGAATATGCGGCTCATGACTGGGTCCTTAATGCAGCGGGGATTTAGCGCTTAAAGGTATGCCTGTTGCCCATGGGCGTCCAGTTGCACCGAACGTTCCAGTTGTTACAACAGTCAATGTTTTAACAACGCGGGAGACTGACTGAAATGAAGCGTCGATACAGCTGGCCACTGTGGACTTTCGCCGCCATCGTTGCGGTGCTGGTGGCCCTGCATTTCACCTTGCCGTTCCTGGTCCGCGACTACCTGAACGACAAACTGGCCGACATGGGTGACTACCGCGGCCAAGTGACCGATGTGGACCTGGCGCTCTGGCGCGGGGCCTACCGGATCAACGGCCTGGAGATCGTCAAGGTCGACGGCAAGGTTCCTGTGCCATTTGTCGAGGCGCCACTGATCGACCTGTCGGTCAGCTGGCATTCGCTGTGGTACGACCATGCGGTGGTGGCCGAGGCGGAGTTCGTCCGTCCCGAAGTGAATTTCGTCGACGGCGGAGCCGACCGGCAGAACTCCCAGACCGGTCGGGGCACCAACTGGCGCGAGCAACTGAGCAAGCTGCTGCCCATTACCTTCAACGAAGTGCGAATCCGGGACGGCAAGGTGACATTTCGCAACTTCAACTCCAAGCCGCCCGTTAACCTGCGGGCTACCGACGTCAATGCCAGCTTCTATAACCTGACCAACGTGGTCGACACCGAAGGCAAGCGCGACGCTCGTTTCGAGGGCAAGGCCCTGGTGGCCGAACATGCGCCGCTGGAGGTGCAGGCGACCTTCGACCCGTTGAGCGACTTCGAGGATTTCGACTTCCGCTTGCGCGCCAGGGACATCGAACTCAAGCGCCTCAACGATTTCGCCGCGGCCTATGGCAAATTCGATTTCAATGCCGGCCATGGCGATCTGGTGGTGGAGGCAGAAGCCGAGAACGCCCAGCTCAGCGGCTACATCAAACCGCTATTGCGCGACGTTGACGTGTTCGACTGGCAGCAGGATGTGGAAAACGAAAAAAAGAACATCTTCCGTTCGGTCTGGGAGGCCTTGGTGGGCGCGGGAGAAACGGCCCTGAAAAACCAGCGCAAGAACCAGTTTGCCACCCGGGTGGAGCTCAGCGGCAATGTCCATCAGCAGGACATCAGCGCCTTCGAAGCCTTCCTCCAGATCCTGCGCAACGGTTTCGTCCAGGCCTTCAATGCCCGGTATGAGCAGCCGCCGCCGTCGGCCGACTGAGTCAACATGTGACGCTCCATTCAGAGACTGAATACAGCGTCTGCGTTCACAGTCGGCGGGGCACCGCGTTATAGTCGGGCACGACATTTATTTCGCGCGCCCCGCCTCGTCAGGCCGGCGTCACGTTCGAGGAAATTACAGATGAAGTTCGAAGGCACCAGCGCCTACGTGGCCACCGATGACCTGAAGCTGGCCGTCAACGCCGCCATCACCCTGGAACGTCCCTTGCTGGTCAAGGGCGAACCGGGCACCGGCAAGACCATGCTGGCCGAACAACTGGCTGAATCCTTCGGCGCGCGCCTGATCACCTGGCACATCAAGTCCACCACCAAGGCCCATCAAGGCCTCTACGAGTACGATGCGGTCAGCCGCCTGCGGGACTCGCAGTTGGGCGTGGACAAGGTGCACGACGTGCGCAACTACCTGAAAAAAGGCAAGCTCTGGGAAGCGTTCGAGTCCGAAGAGCGGGTGATTCTGCTGATCGACGAGATCGACAAGGCCGACATTGAATTCCCCAACGACCTGCTGCAAGAACTCGACAAGATGGAGTTCTACGTCTACGAGACCGATGAAACCATCAAGGCCAAACAGCGGCCGATCATCATCATTACCTCCAACAACGAAAAGGAACTGCCGGACGCCTTCCTGCGCCGCTGCTTCTTCCACTACATCGCCTTCCCCGACCGCGTCACCCTGCAGAAAATCGTCGACGTGCATTACCCGGATATCAAGAAAGACCTGGTCAGCGAAGCGCTGGACGTGTTCTTCGACGTGCGCAAGGTGCCGGGCCTGAAGAAAAAACCTTCCACCTCCGAACTGGTGGACTGGCTCAAGCTGCTGATGGCCGACAACATTGGCGAAGCGGTGCTGCGCGAGCGCGACCCAACCAAGGCCATTCCGCCTCTGGCCGGTGCCCTGGTCAAGAACGAACAGGACGTGCAACTGCTCGAGCGCCTGGCGTTCATGAGCCGCCGTGGCACCCGCTGAACCCTCTTCGTTTCAACAAGAGCGAGGGCGATTGCCATGCTGCTTAACCTGTTCAATGAAATGCGCGCCGCCAAGGTGCCGGTGTCGGTGCGTGAACTGCTGGACCTGATCAACGCCCTGAAACAGCGGGTGATCTTCGCCGACATGGACGAGTTCTATTACCTGTCCCGGGCGATCCTGGTGAAGGATGAACGGCATTTCGATAAGTTCGACCGGGCCTTTGCCGCCTACTTCAATGGCCTGGAGAAACTCGATGATCATCTCCAGGCGCTGATTCCCGAAGACTGGCTGCGCAAGGAGTTCGAGCGCTCGCTGACCGACGAAGAGCGGGCGCAGATCCAGTCCCTGGGCGGCCTGGACAAGCTGATCGAGGAATTCAAGAAACGCCTGGAAGAACAGAAGGAACGCCATGCCGGCGGCAACAAATGGATCGGCACCGGCGGCACCAGCCCGTTCGGCTCCGGCGGTTTCAACCCCGAAGGCATCCGCGTTGGTGACGCCGGCAAGCGCCAGGGCAAAGCCGTAAAGGTCTGGGACCAGCGCGAGTACAAGAATCTGGACGACCAGGTGGAACTGGGCACCCGTAATATCAAGGTCGCCCTGCGCCGCCTGCGCAAGTTTGCCCGCCAGGGGGCCGCCGAAGAACTGGACATCGATGGCACTATCGACCACACCGCCCGGGACGCCGGCCTTCTGAATATCCAGATGCGCCCGGAGCGACGCAACACCGTCAAGTTGCTGTTGCTGTTCGACATCGGCGGCTCGATGGATGCCCACGTAAAAATCTGCGAAGAACTGTTCTCGGCCTGCAAGACCGAGTTCAAGCACCTGGAGTATTTCTACTTCCACAACTTCGTCTATGAATCAGTGTGGAAAAACAACCTGCGCCGCACTTCCGAACGCACCTCGACCCAAGACTTGCTGCACAAGTATGGCGCCGATTACAAAGTGATCTTCATCGGCGACGCCGCCATGGCCCCGTATGAAATCACCCAGGCCGGCGGCAGCGTCGAGCACTGGAACGAAGAACCGGGGTATGTCTGGATGCAGCGCTTCATGGAGAAGTACAAGAAACTCATCTGGATCAATCCATACCCGAAGGACACCTGGGGCTACACCGCGTCGACCAACATCGTGCGCGAACTGGTGGAGGACCGCATGTTCCCGCTGACCTTGCGAGGGCTGGAAGAAGGGATGCGGTTTCTTTCCAAGTAAGATTTTTTCCCCCCTTTAGGGCCTCATCGCGAGAAGGCTCGCTCCCACAGGGTCTCGAGTCCAATGTGGGAGCGAGCCTGCTCGCGATGCTTTCAGCCTCCGAGCGATGTTACAGCCCGCGCAAATCGCGCTCTTCAATCGGCCGGCTCTGGCGCAGACGCCTGCCGCCCAGCACCACCCAGTCGATCAGGCGGAACAGGCACTCCAGGCCAAACGACAGCAACATGGCACCACTGAGGCCCCAGATCATCGCTTCGGGGGTCAGGAGAATCTGGTAGCTGTAGCCGTTCCAGGTTTCCTTGCGAATTTCCGGGTCAGCGGCCAGTGCCACTTGCAGCAAACGGATGTACCACGGCCCCTGCATTGCCTGGAATTGCTTGTCCAACGCCTGCTGACGGACGAGCAAGGTGTTCAGGCTGTCAGCATCACTGCGAAAGATCGGGTCTTCGCTGGCACGGTAGTGAACCACCAGCGCTTGCATGTCGCCCTTGAAAAACTGGTTGGCGGTGCCCTGGAAGCCTTTTAGTCCTGTCTGCGCTTCGATCAGGTGCGCCTCGACCCGCTTGGCGTAATCGCTTATGAAACCGGGCACCTGCACCCCCACCAACAGGCCTACCGCGAACAACACCAGCCGTAGATAACTGAGCAACATAATCGTGAAGTCCTTATTCGGTCTGGCCATGGCTGACGCATTCGCCGCGCCGCCACAGGCTCCATTGGCCCGGTTCGTAGCGGGTCCAGGTTTCGTTTTCAGTCAAGGGTTCGGTGGCAATTACCGTGACCACGTCATTGGGCGTGGTTTCGGCGTGGAAATCCACGATCACGTCCACATCCTTGAGCCGCGCCGGGCCGAACGGCGCGCGACGGGTGATCTGGACCAGTTTGGTCGAGCAAAAGCAGAACAGCCAGTCACCATCGCTGAGCATGCAATTGAACACGCCCTTGCTGCGGTATTCGGTGCAGGCCTGGATCAACGACGGCAACAGTTGCTCCACCTCCACCGGTTCCGGGAACGCCTGGCGCACGCGATTGAGCAAATCGCAGAACGCCGCCTCGCTGTCGGTATCGCCCACCGGACGATAGAAGCTTGCGCCCGGCTGGAAATCGGCGAGTTGGCCATTGTGAGCGAAGCACCAGTTGCGGCCCCACAACTCACGTACGAACGGGTGGGTGTTGGACAGGCAGACCTTGCCGACATTGGCCTGGCGAATGTGCCCGATCACCACTTCGCTCTTGATGGGATAGCGCTGCACCAGGTTCGCCACTTCCGACTCGCTGCTGGCGGCCGGGTCCTGGAACAGGCGCAGGCCACGACCTTCATAGAAGGCAATGCCCCAGCCGTCCCGGTGCGGTCCGGTCTTGCCGCCACGCTGCATCAGCCCGGTGAAGCTGAACACGATATCGGTCGGCACGTTGGCGCTCATGCCCAGTAACTCACACATGCTCGGACCCTCGCTTCAATGGGACAAGCCTGGCTACAGCCGCGGTTCGATGCGCGAACGCTGAGGGTTGCTCGGTACTGGCGGGCGACCGTAACGGTCATCACCCGCCACGCCGAACGGCTGCTCATCCTGTAGTTCATCGGCAGCGGCGGCGGCTTTGGCGGCAGCGGCTTTTTCCTTGCGAGCGCTGGCTGCACGCTCGATGGGGAAGCGGATCAGCACGAAGATCAAATAAAGACCAAAGACGATCATGCCGTACATGAACAGATCGGATACCGCACGCCAGGCGTTGTTGCCGACCTTGAACAGCACGTCCAGGGCAACGATGGCCAGGGCCGGAGCAACCTGTTCCTTCACGGGGTCGACGATAGTGGGGCTGAACAGCAACACCGCCATCAACAGGCGCAGGGGCTCGCGCAACCAGCGCCAGATCCAGCGGGTCATGCGCATCCATACCAGCAGGCAGCCCAGGGCGGCGAAGGCATAGAGGCCCCAGGCGATCAGATAGTCGTTCTCGGTCATGGTGTCCATGGCAAGGCAGGCAAGTCGGGTAGAGGCGGACCATTACTGGTCTGCCTCCCCCTAAGAACCGTACGTGCGCCTTTCAACGCATACGGCTCAAGTCTTTAGAAAGCCCCTTGCGGGGCCGGCTTGTTCACTGTCAATCCACGGCTGTGTAGCTGTTGATGACAAACTGGGTGCAATAGTACTCGGTTATCCAAGGTGTCTCCACCGCCTTGGGAGCGGTGGATAATATGATGGTCATGCCATCCGCTATCCTTGGTGATTGGCTGCTTACACTGCAGACACAGGCCTTTTTGGCCTTGGAAGAGCCGCACGATTTGCTTCCGGTACTTCAGTTTTTGAGCATCCGTTCCATCCGCAGTTTCTCGCCCACTACCTCCATGGAAGGATCAAAGGGGTTGTATCCCCCGCTCACCTTTCGATGCCGCTCAATCGGAGTACTCGCGAGCGAGTACAACGATACTACCGTTTTCACCCCGTTTGTCTTCAAGACCGTGGTAGCGAATACCCAATTTCGGCCTTCATGAGTCAGGAAATATCTTCCCCTGATCCATGAAAGCGACTTGTTGGGATGTCGCCGTTTTGCCCAATGCCACAAGGCATGGAAAACCAGATTATCCATTCGGCTATACGCTTTCTTGGCAACCACTGGCTGGTGATACAACGCCCAGCCTTTGAGTATCGGATTAAGCCGTCGGATTAGATCCTCTTGCTTCATCGTTTTGTTGGTGTTGATGACCTCCTTCACCTTGCGATAGAACGCTTTCGAGTTCTTCTTGCTCGGCTTGATCAGGAGCTTTCCATCGTACTTACGGAAATTCCATCCCAAGAAATCGAAGCCCTCATCAATGTGAACCACGCGGGTTTTCTCGAGTGACAGCTGCAGCCCTCGCACTGCGAGAAACTGCTCAACCCAAGGTCTGATCTCGTTTTCGAGCATCTCTTTAGAGCTACCGGTAATCACAAAGTCATCCGCGTATCGCACCACATTGATTTTCAGCTTCTTGGCCCGTGTCACGCCCAGGTGTTGCTTGAGCTGTGACTCCAGTCCGTCCAGCACCAAATTTGCCAAGGTGGGCGAGATAATCCCGCCCTGTGGCGTACCGGCATCCGTTGCCTGTAGCTGGCCTTTATGAATCACACCAGCCTTCAACCATTTCCGGAGGATCTCCTTGTCCGTGGGGACGTGGGCGATCAGCCAGTCATGGTTGATGTGATCGAAGCAGCCTTTGATATCCGCCTCCAATACCCATTGGGCCGAAACCCTCTTGGATAAACAGACGAATAGCTGACCCATCGCATCCGCCGTGGAACGCTCGATCCGAAAGCCGTAGCTGTTCGGATCGCCGGTGGTTTCTGCGATGGGCTCCAAGGCCAGCAGATGTAACGTCTGCATGGCCCTGTCGGTCATGGTTGGGATGCCCAGTGGACGTTCCGTCCCATTCGACTTCGGAATGAAGACACGTCTTAGAGGCCGTGGCTTATATCCGTGACGCTTCAACCCATTGGCCGCTTTCCATTTTGCATCGGGTGTATCCCAGAGCACGCGGTCGACTCCCGCCGTGCGCTTACCCTGGTTTTCAGTGACTCGCCGTGTGGCCAAGTATCTGGCCGAACGAGAGCGGGTCAGCATCCGTTGCAGGGCTTTCACCCTGCGCCAATTACCTTCCCGACAAGCCTTCGCAATCCGTATCTGCATCGCCCGGACATTCCGCTGAACACGACACCAGTCGATGTCGTGCCAATGCTGCGGAGCGCCGGAAGGCGCAGACACGGCCGTGTGGCTATGTACTTTCATGCTGCCTTCCTCTCAAAAATGCCTGAGCTGAAGACGTACGCATTCCCTGACGGGAATGGACGCTCCCGCCAGGGCTGGATCAGTAGGAAACCGCAACCGCCGGTTTCTAGGATTATTGAGACAGGTTCAATCAGAGTTCATGCGACGAAAGACCACGCAGAAGTCTGCCCGGTTTCCCGTGAGGTTATGTTCCAACCTCTATCCGAACCATTACAGCTCGGCGTTCGCTTTCTCTGCGATCCCATACCCGCATAGCCAACAGCTCCCCTTGCGGTTCACCTGCCCGAAGGCAGCTATACGGGCTTACCACGTTCCCTGCCTGTCACACGATTGGTTTAGGGTCCGTCTTTTCGCCGGTGATCCTTATGACGACGTGCCTCCAGCCTATACAGAGGCATCCGACCACTTGCCTTTTGGCTCAAGCCTGACAGCAGTTTTGGCTTGTTTATAATTACGACGTTTATCGACGATTCACATCTGTTACCCATGCCAACCAGCCTGGCGCCTCAACCCGGTACTGCTCCGAGCATCTCTGCAAATACCTCGCGGTATATTCAGACCCGTAAGGGGCTACGTTGTCGGAAAAGCTTCACACCTCACCGTTGCCGATGTCGCATGTTTTCCTAGGCTATCGTTGGTCGCACAACGAGTCCGCTGCTACCTCAGAAGCAAGATAGTTGGACAATGACAGACAGAGCTTTCGCTCATGTCTTCGATTTGATTAGAGAAGGGCCTGATTGAAATAGCCCGCTCCGAGAAATCGTTACCTCCTGTTTCTAACGCAGGAAATAACCCCTGCGGGGATTATTTCCCGCAGGGTGGCGCCCTTAATTAGGGCTGGGATGAGCATGCACTCTCGAACCGGGAAACCCCGGTTCTTAGGTCGAATATTAGAGTGCGAATCGACCTGACATTGCCAACCGCCGCAGCGGCCAAACCCTTAAAGGCAAAGGGTTTCCGGGAGGATTTTGTTTCTCGGGATTGGGTACCCGGGCTTCGGTTCAAAGAACCCTTCAAGATGACCAGACACCTCGAAGCTGAAGACACGCTACGCGTGTCGCACATAGGCGCTTATAGTAACGGCTTTTCGCTCGTCAGGCTGCCCCGGCGTCTGTCGAGTGGTCTGTGCCGCAGTATCTGTCGGTTAATTTCTGCCGCCGCAGGTGGCTGACCGAACTAACCACACCGGCCATCAGTCCCTATTTCGTACAACGTTCGAGAGCCTTTCATGCCCCTATCTGCCCACGTTTGCAACGCCCCGATTGCCCGCAGGGACCCCGGTGTTGATCCCTACGCCTGGCTGCAGGAGCGCGACACCGACGCCGTGCTCGACTACCTCAAGGCTGAAAACAGCTATCAGGACGCGCAACTGGCTGACCAGGCCGAACTGCGCGAAACCCTGTTCCAGGAAATCAAGGGCCGGATCCTGGAGACGGATCTGTCCCTGCCTTCGCCTTGGGGTCCGTACCTGTACTACACCCGCACCACGGCCGGGGACGAATACCCACGTCACTACCGCTGCCCGCGTCCGGTGGACGACAGCCTGACGGTGGATGAAAGCCGCGAGCAATTGTTGCTGGACCCTAACGTGCTGGCTGGCGGCGGTTTCTTTTCCCTGGGTGCCTTCAGCATCAGCCCCGACCACCAGCGTCTGGCTTACAGCCTGGACACCACTGGCGACGAGATTTACACCCTGTTCGTCAAAGAGCTGGCCAATGACAAAGTCAGTGAACTGTCCTTTGAGGATTGCGACGGCAGCATGACCTGGGCCAATGACAGCCTGACGCTGTTCTTTGGTGAGCTGGATGACACCCATCGCCCGCACAAACTTTGGCGCTATCGCCTGGACGGAACGGCGGCCGAAGAAGTGTTTCATGAGCCGGACGGACGTTTTTTCCTGCATTGCTACCGTTCGAGCTCGGAAAAACAGTTGATCCTGTCCCTGGGCAGCAAAACCACCAGTGAAGTCTGGGTCCTGGACGCCACCCAGCCAGACCAGCCTTTCACCTGCCTGGCGCCACGGGTGGAAGACCATGAATACGACGTCGACCATGGTTTGCTCGACGGTCAGTGGAGCTGGTTGATCCGCAGTAACCGCGACGGGATCAACTTCGCGCTGTACCAGGCTGCCGACACGGGCCTGGCGCCGACCGAGGCCGACTGGCAGAACCTGATCCCCCACAGCGACACGGTGATGATCGACGGCCTGAGCCTGAACGCCAGCGCCATGACCCTGAGCCTGCGTGAAGGCGGCCTGCCCATCATCGAAGTTCACCCACAGGGTTTGCCGGCGTATCGGGTGCAACTGCCGGACGCGGCCTACAGCCTGCATGTGCAGAACAGCCTGGAGTTCGTCAGCCCCCGCATTCGCTTGCGCTACGAGGCGCTGAACCGTCCGGCACAGATTCGCCAGCTGGACCTGGCCAGCGGCGAACAGGTCGTACTCAAGCAAACCCCGGTCCTGGGTCCATTCGATGCCGATGACTACGTGAGCCAGCGGCTGTGGGCGACCGCACCGGACGGCACGCAGGTGCCCATCAGCCTGGTGGTCAAGCGCCAGGCCCTCGGCCAGCCGGTGCCGCTGTACCTGTATGGCTACGGCGCCTATGGCGAGAGCCTCGATCCGTGGTTTTCCCATGGACGGCTGAGCCTGCTCGATCGCGGCGTGGCGTTTGCCATTGCCCATGTGCGTGGTGGCGGTGAGCTGGGGGAAGCCTGGTATCGCGCCGGCAAGCAGGAGCACAAACACAACACCTTCAGCGACTTCATCGCCTGCGCCGAGCATTTGATCGCCAATGGCGTCACCCGCGCCGATCAACTGGCGATCAGCGGCGGCAGTGCCGGTGGCTTGTTGATCGGTGCGGTGCTCAATCAACGCCCGGATCTGTTCAAGGTCGCGATTGCCGAAGTGCCGTTCGTCGATGTGCTTAACACCATGCTCGACCCGGACTTGCCGCTGACCGTCACCGAATACGACGAGTGGGGTAATCCCGAGGAGCCCGCCGTCTATGATCGGATCAGGGCCTATGCCCCGTACGAAAACGTCAGCGCCCAGGCGTACCCGGCGCTGCTGGTGATCGCCGGTTACAACGACAGCCGCGTGCAGTATTGGGAAGCAGCCAAATGGGTGGCGAAATTGCGCGCCACCAAGACCGATGACAATCCCTTGCTGCTCAAGACCGAACTGGGCGCCGGCCACGGCGGAATGAGCGGGCGCTACCAGGGGTTACGTGACGTAGCCCTCGAATATGCATTTGTTTTGAAGGTTTTGGGGTTGGTCTGAGGAACTCCGTCGGATGGCCGGGTCTTAGCTCCATGCGCAGGGCTCTGATACCACCACCCAATGTGGGAGCAAGCCTTGCTCCCACAAAGGAATCGCCTTACATCCAAACCCTTGCAACCGCCCCAGACACAAGAAAAAGACCGTGACGACATGTCAGAACCAACCTTACTGAACAACGAAATCCGCGACTGGCTGATGGACTGCGGCCTGTTCGACCAGTTGCAGCCTGTCGACTTCGCCGCGGCGTCGGGCTACTTCAGCATCAGCGCCATTGCCCAAGGGGAAGCGATTTTCCGCGAGGGCGATGCCGGCAGCTTCATGTGCATCATCCATTCAGGGCAAGTGGCCGTGCAGAAAACCGGCCCCGACGGTCAACCCGTCACCATCGCCACGCTGCGCAGCGGCCGGGCATTCGGGGAAATGGCGGTGCTGGACGGAGAACGGCGCTCGGCCAGTTGCATCGCCGCCAGTGATTGCCAATTGCTGAACCTGGGCAAGGATTCCCTGGAAAAAATGCTCAACGATGCACCGAAGATCGCCGCCAAGATCATCCGCGCCCTCGCCGTTTCCCTGTCCAAGCGCCTGCGCATGGCCGATGGGCAGTTGTTGTCGCAGCAGGTTTAGCTCTCCTCTGTCAGTTGAAATGCAGAACCTGTGGGAGCGAGCCTGCTCGCGATAGCGTCGGATCAGCCAACATCAATGTTGACCGGTTTATCGCTATCGCGAGCAGGCTCGCTCCCACAAGTTTTTTGCCATTCAGTGATCTCATTAACAAGCATTGGGCCTACCCCCCCGGCGACTTGGCCTTCGGTGGTTTTGGCTCCATCCCTGGTATCGGCTGGTCCTTGGGCGGCTTGGGCATTTCGATTGGCGGTAGCAACGGCGGTCCGCTTCCGGGGCTGGGCGTGGGTACGCCGCTGGGCGTGACCGGCGGGTATGGCATCGGTGTGGGGGTGCCGGGCGAACCGGGAATGCTCGGTGGGCTCACCGGAATCGTGGGCTGCTGGGCCTGCACCCAACTTATCGAGAGCGCTGCCAGGGCAATGGCCGTTAGAATGGTGCGCGTCATCAATGGCTCCGTGGCGATTGTCTGTCTTCAGGCTAGTCCTTACCGCGCCGCTTTGCCCTTCCTTTGCATGAGACATCCATGAAACGTTTCGTTCTACTGGACACCACCCCCATCCCTGACAACGGCGGTGCCCTGTGCCTGTTCGAGTACGGCGACGACTTCGTCATCAAGATCCAGGGCGGTGACGGCGGGCAGTTGATGAATACGCGCATGCACGGGTCCGAAGACGCCCTGGCCGAGATTCCTTGCCGCAAGGTTGCCGGCCGTCCCGGCTCGCGCGTACTGATCGGTGGCCTCGGCATGGGTTTCACGCTGGCCTCGGCCCTCAAGCACCTGGGCAAAAATGCCGAAGTGGTGGTGGCCGAACTGGTGCCCGGCGTGGTGGAGTGGAACCGTGGCCCTTTGGGCGAAAAGGCCGGTCGCCCACTGTCGGACCCGCGTACCGTGATCCGCATGGAAGATGTGGCCAAGGTGCTGCAAGCCGAACCCCAGGGCTTCGACGCCATCATGCTGGACGTCGACAACGGCCCCGAAGGCCTGACGCAGAAAGCCAACAGCTGGCTGTATTCAGCCGGCGGCCTGGCCGCCTGCGCCAAGGCCCTGCGGCCCAAGGGTGTACTGGCAGTATGGTCGGCCAGCGCCGACCGGCAGTTTTCCGACAAGCTGAAAAAGGCCGGCTTCAAGGCCGAAGAGGTGCAAGTCTTCGCCCACGGCAACAAAGGCACCCGCCACACCATCTGGATTGCCGAGAAGCTCAAGGGCTGAGCTAAACTCTGTTCAACCGTCATCAGTCTTTTTTACAAAGGTGAACCCATGAGTTCGTCAACGCCACCATCCAACACCGCCAAGCTGGATCGCATCCTCGCCGATGCCCAGCGTGATCGGGAAATGGGTTACCGCGACAAAGCCCTGAAAATGTACCCCCACGTCTGTGGCCGCTGCGCCCGTGAGTTTTCCGGCAAGCGCCTGAGTGAACTGACCGTTCACCACCGCGACCACAACCATGACAACAACCCGCAGGACGGTTCCAACTGGGAACTGCTGTGCCTGTACTGCCACGACAACGAACACTCGCGTTACACCGACCAGCAATATTTCGGCGACGGCTCCCTGAGCACCCCGAAAATCGCCAAGGCGACCCACAACCCGTTCGCCGCACTGGCCGGGTTGATGAAAAAGGACGAGTAGCCAGCCATTGTGGCGAGAGGATTTATGTGGGAGCAAGGCTTGCCCGCGATGAAGCCAATGCGGTCTTTCAGAAACCGAGCCGGCTGTTTCGCGAGCAAGCTTTGCTCCCACAGGATTTTGCGAACAACACGAATCCACTGTGGGAGCGAGCCTGCTCGCGATGGCGATCTTCAGAGCAATACATCACCAGAACCGAGCCCAGCCCGGACATTCCCCGTATAATCGCGCCTTTTCCCCAAAGGCACCCCGCCCGTGGCCAACAAACGCTACAGCTGCATCGGTCTGTTCAACCCCAAGTCTCCGGAAAACGTCGGTTCGGTCATGCGCGCCGCCGGCTGCTACGGCGTGGCATCGGTATTCTACACCGGCAAACGCTATGAGCGCGCCGCGGACTTCGTCACTGACACCAAGAAAGTCCACTACGACATCCCGTTGATCGGCATCGATGACCTGAAAAAAATCCTGCCCCTGGGCTGTGTGCCAGTGGCCGTGGAACTGGTCGACGGTGCTCGTCCCTTGCCCGAATACACTCACCCGGACCGGGCGCTGTATATCTTCGGCCCGGAAGATGGCTCGCTGGATAAAGACATCCGTGACTGGTGCGAAGACGTGGTGTACATCCCCACCACCGGTTGCATGAACCTGGCGGCCACGGTCAATGTCGTGTTGTACGACCGCATGGCCAAAGGCAATAACACCCGTTCGGGGCCGCAATTCCGCTGATCGGTGCGCAATTGGATTGAACAAGGGAATCGCTCGGGCAGTCAGTTTTATACCAACCCCACACCGGAGACAGATCATGAGCGATAACAACCCGTTCGAGCCGATTGAGACCACCCCTTTCCAATCTCATCCGCCGCAAAACGTGCATGGCTGGGAACGCATTGGCTCATTGGCCGGCGGAGTCCTGATGATGGGCAAGGGCTTGCGCCGTGGAGGCGTGATCGGTTTGGCCCAACTGGCGATCGGCGGCATGGCCCTGGCGCGCGGCATCACCGGGCACTGCTCGGCCAAGACGTTGCTGGAAAAGAATCGTCAGAACCTGCACCACGCCCGTGCCCGCATCGAGCAGGCCGGTGATGAGCTGAGCCGCATGAAAGCCAGCGCCGAGGCCGCGACCAGCACGGCTACAGTGACGGGGAATGATTCGTTGAGTTCGCCGAAGGTTGGGCTTTGATTTTACTGGCTGATGGCCCCATCGCGGGCAAGCCTTGCTCCCACATATTGAGTGCAACGCTGGTCAATGTGGGAGCGAGCCTGCTCGCGATAGCGGTATTACTGAAGTAACCGAGTTTCCAGCACAGTAGAACTCTCCCCCAGAACGCTCTCGCTGAGCTGGACAAACTCCTGGGTATCAACCGTCTCCAGACGCATGGCGGCGTGCAGCACGTCATCGAGCGAGCGCTTGTTGCGGGTTTTCAAACGAATCTCGCGGTCCAGCTCCTGCAACAGCAACACCGCCTTGGCCACCGTCGCCGGGCGGACCTGCTCGCCACGCAAGGTGCTGACGCCTTTGCTGTCCCGAGCCAACCGGTCGTTCAGGCTCTGGTAGCGCTCATCACTCATGCCGCCAGCCCGGCGCAGCAATTCGATGGCGTAATACTCGGCCAACCCTTCGCTGATCCAGTCACTGCGCTCACGATCGTTGACGCGCGCCAGCATCTGCACCAACTCCCGCAACAACGGGCTATTGCCGCGTTCGCTGACCAGCGGCGGACGAGTGTGCAGATAAATCGATTCATGCCCGGCCTGGGCGCCACGCCACATCGGATCTGACGCGCCGATGATCAGCAGCTTGCCGGGATGACGCGGCACCAGCGCCTGCACTTGCGGCCAGACGAACGTCAGCAGCGTCAGCACATCCATCCGGCGCATGCCCTGGCCTTGGGGTGAGGCCACCGTCACCTCGGTCTCTCCCAGGCGTGTGCGACGGCTTCCGAGTTTGCCGGCGAGCATCCAGCCGGTGGGACGATCGAACAGCCGCGCGGGGTTGTCGATGCGAAAGCGTTGCTTGCCGATGCGCGGCCAGGCCGTTTCGATGCTTTTCCAGCCGTCGGGCAGTTCAAATTGCAAACGTGACACCAGCTCAGTGCCATCCTGCTGATCCAACTTGGCCGGCGGCACAAGATCGTCGCCGCGCAGAAGCCCCCATCCCGGGGTCATACGGGTTTCAAACGTACCGTTCTTGCGAGTATTACTGATGCGCACGCGATAGCTCAGGCTCGCCTTGTCGGCACTGGGACGCCAAACGCCGCGTGTGTCCTTGCCCGGGATGAGCTGCCATTGACCGTCGGCCTTGAAGTGGTTGTAGCGGCTGCCATCGCCGAGGTCGAAGTCCAGGCTGCGCACTGCCGAACCCCGCGCCAGGGTCAGGCGCACTTCGGCCTGATCGCTTTGCGGCAACAGGTGCACGTGATAATCCAGATCGACTTTCTGCGCCGCCCACAGCGGCCCGCACACCGCCCACAGCCCGGCTGCGAGCATCCTTTTCAATCCTGCTGCCATGGGTTCTCCCTGATGGTGCGATGCCCGGCATTCAGCCGGCGCGAAAAATCAGATGATCTTCCCAATCGTCCTCGGGCACGCTGCCTTCGGCCAGCATGCGCCCGGATTGGGAAATGCGTTCGTGGTGCACGGCATCGCGATCGCCACAGACCAGGTGGTGCCATAACGGCAGATCCTTGCCCTCACTGACCAGGCGATAACCGCAGGTCGGTGGCAACCATTTGAACTCATCGGCCTTGCCCGGTGTGAGCTGGATGCAATCGGGAACAAAGTCGCGGCGCCGGGAATAGTCGGTGCACTGGCAGGTTTTCAAGTCCAGCAATTTGCAGGCGATGCGCGTGTAGTAGACGCTGTTGTCGTCTTCGTCTTCGAGCTTTTGCAGACAGCACAGGCCACAGCCGTCACACAGCGATTCCCATTCCTGCGCATCAAGCTGATCGAGGGTTTTACGTATCCAGAACGGTTCGACTTTGGCGGCCATGGCTCAAGCAATCAGCATCAGATGGTGAAAAGGCCGTCAGTCTAGTGCCGGGGCCTCTTCAGGCCAAGCATGGGCGACTGTCGGTAGGACGTTGTGTTGGCGAAGTCCGTAAATGGATTGGCCGAGAACACCGATGGGGTGACCGCTGAAGATCACTGTGGGAGCGAGCCTGCTCGCGATAGCGCCGGATCAGCCAGCATTGATGCCGACTGGCAAACCGCTATCGCGAGCAAGCTCGCTCCCACAAGTTGATTGGCTCGGTCTAATATCCCCGATCGAAATCCACTTCCCCGCGCAAGGTCTCGCCGGCCTGGTAGGCCCGCAGGTTTTCCAGGAACAACTGCACCATCATCGCCGGCGACGTCGGTGCCGAGCTATGGCCGGTCAGCAGCAGGCCCCAGGCCGTCCAGAAAGGATGCCGCTGTGGCAACGGCTCCTGGCGGCAAACGTCAATGACCGCGCCGGCCAGGTGCCCTTCCTTCAAGGCTTGCACCAGATCGGCATCGACCACGGCCACGCCGCGTCCGACATTGATGAACAGCCCGGTGGGTTTGAATTGCCTGAACAGCGTCGCGTCGTATATATCGTGGGTGTCCGGCGTGTTGGGCAGCAGGTTGATCACATAATCCACCTCCCCCACCATGCGCGGCAGATCCTTCAGCGCCCCGACCTCAATGAACGGCGCCAGCTCCCGGGCTTCGCTGGCAATGCCATACAGCTGCACACCAAACGGCAGCAGGAACTGCGCTATCCGCTGGCCGATATCGCCGGTCCCAACGATCAGTGCCTTGCGCCCGGCCAGACTCTGGCCCTGACGGTTGTCCCACTTGCGCTCGACCTGGCTGACCAGCCGCGCCAGCACCTCGCGCTCATGACCGAGCATATAGGTAAGGACGTACTCGGCCATCACCTGGCCGAAAATGCCCACCGCACGGGTCAGGCGATAATCACGCGTCAAGCCCTCGGCCAGCAGCGGCGTGATGCCCGCCCAGGTCGATTGCAGCCACTGGGGCTGATGGCCTTGACGCAACAGGGTGGCCAGCAGATCGGGCTGGCCCAGCCAGACCGGGCAGTCGGCGGCCAGTCGCGACAGTTCGGCGGAGTCGCCACTGGTCAGGACTTGGATATCGGGTGCAGCCTGTCGCAGAAGCTGGGCGTACACCGCGTGATCGTGTTCGGCAATCAGAACGCGCATGGATCAAACCTTTCAAAAACTATGCAGACGACCGCCGACAGAGTGTCGCTCCATCCTTGCGGCCATCGCCAATAAACCATTCCAGTGTTTCAAGAGGCCCGGGAAAGGTGCCTCGGGGTACCGTCAGACCGGGTCGTTGCGTCGCAGCAACTCTTCCGGCAGATGCTCGATGTATTCGTCTTCAGCCGGTGGCATCTGCAAGTGATAACCCTGGGTATCGAGGTTTTCCAGCACCAGGTTGATGTCTTCCCGCGACAGCTTGCGCTCGGGGCTCAGCACCAGGTCAAAGGCATGGATCGCCTTGCCAAAGGCAGCCATCAAGGGCTCGGGCACACGCTCCAGGGCATCGCTTTTGAGCACATACAGGTACATCTCGTTTTTCTTCGAGCTTCGGTAGATCGAGCAGATACGTTTCAAGGCTGTTCTCCGGCGGTGGCCAGGCTATCGAGCAGCGCCTGGCCCATCAATTCGCGGCGCCAGCCACGCAGCGAATCGGGCAATTGGTAAGGGCCCTCGGGAAAGCCGCTCTTGATCAGCGCTTCGAGGGTTTTCTTGCGCAGCATCAGTTCAGGGGCGATTCCCAGGCGCTCGGCCTCAGCCTGCCCCAGTGCCCGCAGACGCTTGACCAGCGCCGAAGCCTCGATGGGCAAGGGTTCGGCCACGGCTGGCGGCCACTGCTCGGGCGGTACGCTGGCGGCGCGTTTGATCAGCTCCAGCAGGAACTCGCCGTCCTGGCGCACGGTACGCGGGTGCATGTCTTCGATTTTCGCCAGCGCGCCGAGGTTATCCGGCTGAGTGCGGGCCAGGGGCCACAGCGAATGCTCGCGAATGACCCGGTTACGCGGCAGGTCACGGGCCCGCGCTTCCCGCTCGCGCCAGGCGCATAGCTCGCGCAGCACAGCCAGTTGGGCACGGGAAAGTTTCCAGGCCAGCTTGGCCTCGCGATAAACCTCATAGGGGTCGACTTCGCGACGCAGGTTGGCCACCAGCTCGGCGCCATCCTCCAGGACCCAGGCGTATTTTTCGTCAGAAAGCTTCGGGCGTAGCTGTACGAAAACTTCCGCCAGATGCACTGCATCTTCAGCGGCGTAGCTGATCTGCGTTTCCGACAGGGGTCTTTGCAACCAATCAGAGCGGGTTTCGCCCTTGGGCAAGTCGATGCCCAACACGTCCTGTACCAGCCGGGAATAACCCATGGAAAAACCCAGGTTCAGGTAGGCGGCGGCCAATTGAGTGTCGAACAGCGGCGCAGGCAGGCTGCCGGTCAAGCGCAGCAGCACTTCAAGGTCTTCGCTGCAGGCGTGCAGCACCTTGAGCACTGCCGGGTTCTCCAGCAACGCGGCCAGGGGCTTCCAGTTGTCGATGGTCAAGGGGTCGATCAGATAGGCACGCTCGCCATCGCCGATCTGCAACAAACCAGCAATGGGATAAAACGTGTCGACCCGCATGAATTCAGTGTCGAGGGCGACGAATGGCAACTGCTGCCATTGGGCGCAAAACTGACCGAGGCTATCGTTGTCGCGAATCCAGTGAATATCGATGGCCACACGGCTCTCCCTTGAAGAATGGCGCGCAGTATATATCGCCGTCAGCGATTGCGAGCATCCATAGAGCGGGAGCCTGAGAGAAATCGCCTGCACGAAGGCAAGAATAGTCCTACATCGGGAATTAACCGGCCTTGCACAACGCATAAATCCGCGTCAGCGCAAACCCGGGCAGAAAATCCTGGTACCACAGCTGGGTGAAACCGGCCTGGCGGAACTCGGCTTCAACTTCAGCCTTGTCCGCCAGGCCGCGGTGCGGCGCAGGTCCGATGTTGAGGCGACCTTCAATTTGCACCGACACAATCACCGTGTCACGGCTGACCCGATGAAATTCGCGCAACAGCGCCAGCCGATGCTCACTGGCCTTGACGTGCCGAAACAGTTGCAGACACAAAATACAGTCCACAGCGTTAGCCGACAGGCCGAGGGTGAATGCCGAACTGGGAAAGGTCGTGACCCGCTCCAGCAACGCGCCGCCATGGTGGGTGCGGGCGTGATCGAGCATGTCTGGCGAGGGGTCCGCCGCCAGGATCACCCGGTTGGCATGTTCGGCCAGCACCGGCCAGAACCGGCCCGCGCCACAGGTCACATCCAGCACCAGCCCCGGTTCACCGGCGGCTTTCAAGGCATTGCGGACCAATTGCTCGTCACGCCAGAACGCCAGGCGCAGTCGCCTGGGCGCCGCTTGACGGCAAATGCGCGCGTGTTCCCGGTCATGATGCCTGGCGAACTCGATCTCTACGGGGGATGGGGGTTGCCCAGACATACCAACCGCTCTTGGGAAAGATGAATAGGAACAGGCTAACCACCCGTACGTGAAAAAAAAGTCGAGGCGCTCACTGCCGGGCCAATACCCCGTCAATGACCGCGCCACGGCAACCGGCAAACAGGTCCAGGTCCCGGTTGTAGACCTTGCTGTTGACTTCCAGCAGCCCGAGCATCGAATGAAACAGATTGTCCTGGCTCAAGGGCTTGTCCCGGCTCAGTTGCAGGCAATGGGTGTCGACGGAGAAGGACTTCTGATAGCTGTCGGAAAACCAGGCCAGCATCGCCACGTGTTTCTGTTGTTCCGGGGCGAGCATGTAGGGCGTGCCATGGAGAAACAGGTTGTACTCGCCCAGGGACTCGCCGTGGTCGGACAGGTACAGCATCGCTGTGTCGACCTTGTCCTGATTGGCCCGCAGCAGGTCGATCAGGGTCGATAACACATGGTCGGTGTACACCAGCGTGTTGTCGTAGCCGTTGACGATGCTCTGGCGGCTGCAATTGTTCAGCGCATTGCTTTGGCACACTGGGGTGAAATGTTCGTATTGCTTGGGATAGCGCTTGAAATACTCCGGCCCGTGACTGCCCATTTGGTGGAGCACCAGCACGGTGTCCTTGTCGAGGGTGTCGATGAAATGCTGCAGGCCCTGGAGCAGAATTTCGTCGCGACACTCACTGTTGGCGCACAGGGCCGGGTCTTTGAGATTGCTGACATCCTGCACAGTGACCCGGTCGCAAGTGCCTTTGCAGCCCGACTGATTGTCACGCCAGATCACCTCCAGCCCGGCGCGCTTGAGCACATCGAGCAGGCCTTCTTCGTTCCTGGCCTTGCTGGCGTCGTAGTTCTTGCGGCCCATGTTGGAAAACATACACGGCACCGATACCGCGGTTTCCGTACCGCAGGAGTGCACATCAGTGAAGGCGATCAGGCCAGCTTCTTGATTGAGTTGCGGCGTGGTATCGCGGTTATAGCCCAGAATGCCGAAGTTCTCGGCACGGGCGCTCTCCCCCACCACCAGTACGGTCAGGGACTTGCGGGCATGGGTTTGCCAGACCGGATTACGACTCGCATCCTCTCCCAAGGTGATGAAGGGCTGTTTGGCCGACGCGACCTGTTCACGCAAGTACCCGATCGACGCACCGATGTAGTTGCTCGGTACCACCATCAAATGCAATTCATGATGATTGCGAAACAATGAAGACAACCCTTGGTAATTGGCCAGGGCGACCATGCCGATCACCGCCGCCGACACCCCACTCACCACTAACTTGCTTAACAGTTCTTTGGGCCAGCGGCGATAGCTGATCGGCGTTTTAAATAACAACCAGGACGGCAACACGCCTAATAAACCGAGGTAGGCAAACAACTTTAACGACAGTAAATCACGCACCTCTGTGGCATTGGTTTCAGCAAAGTTACGAAACATGCCGGCATCGATCAGCACGCCATACTGAGCCATGAAGTACGCCACACCGGCGCTGATCAGAAAAAGCAACATCAGCACAGGCTTGAGCAGCCCACGGAACGCTACCAGTGTCAGCACCAGATTGAAGGCGAACAACACCAGCACCGCAAACGCCACGCCGATCAGCATGCCCCCGCCGTCACCTGCCGTAATGGTATGCAGGTGCTGCCAGAGCACAACGTTGAAGCCCACTAATAAAAAGACACTGGCGACCAGCGTCACCCACTCGGGGCGCACGGGTTTAATGGTCAGCATGAGGTTTTAAAGTTTCCTGGAAGTTGCGCTATGGAAAGCAAATACCGCAGGAAAGTTTGAAAAACTACTGTGCTACGGCAACACAAACTTTAGGCAGGTCACTATCAATTTTTCGTGAAAAAGTTGCCATTAAATAATTTTTCAAGTAGCAAGCCGCACGTCCAATCCGACGTGCAGCTTGTGGCTCAGTTCAAGCCTGATGGATGTACCAACGCCAGTCCTGCTCTCCGACCTCGCCCATGAACTGACGGTATTCGGCGCGTTTGACCGCCAGGTACACCCTGAGGAACTCATCGCCGAAGGCTTGCCTGGCCCAGGTCGAGGCTTCAAGCGTGCGCAAGGTGGTGAGCCAGTCGGTGGGCAGCAATTCGCTCGCCTGGGCATAGCCGTTGCCCGCCACTGGCGCACCGGGATCGCACTGTTCACGAATGCCGCGATGGATGCCGGCCAGTATCGCTGCGGCGGCCAGGTACGGGTTGGCGTCGGCACCACAAATACGATGTTCGATATGCCGCGAAAATGCCGGCCCGCCCGGTATCCTCAGGCTCACTGTGCGATTGTCCACGCCCCAGGTTGCTGCCAGCGGCGCGTAGCTGTTGCTCTGGAAGCGCCGATAGGAATTGGCATTCGGACAGAACATCAGCAGTGAGTCGAGCAACGTGTCGAGCATCCCGCCCACCGCATGACGCAGCAGCGGCGTGCCATCGGCGGCTTCGCTGGCAAACAGGTTATGGCCCTCGCGATCCGCCAGGCTGACGTGCATGTGCATGCCCGAACCTGCCAGTTCCGCGAAAGGCTTGGCCATGAAACACGCCTGCATGCCGTGTTTATGCGCCACGCCTTTGACCAGACGTTTGTAGCGCACCGCCTCATCCATGGCCTGCAAGGCATCGGTGCGGTGTTCGAGGGTGATTTCCACCTGGCCCGGCGCGTATTCGGAAATGGCCGTTCGGGCCGGGATCCCCTGCGACTTGCAGGCGGAATAGAGGTCCGCCAGGAACGGTTCGATCTGTTCCAGCTCGCGCAAGCCATAGACCTGCGTGGCACCGGGTCGACCGCCATCAGCGTCCCGCGCCGGTTGCGGCCGGCCCTGGCTGTCGCGCTGCGCGTCCAACAGATAAAACTCCAGCTCCGCCGCCATCACCGGGTAATAGCCATCGGCCTGCAAAGCGTCGATCACTTGACTGAGCAAATAACGCGGATCGGCGATGGTCGCGGGCATGCCTTCCTGAGGATGCATGCTGACCTGCACTGCCGCAGTGGGGATCAGCCGCCAGGGCATTCGCTGCAAGCTGCCGCTGATGGGATAAGCCCGGCAATCGATGTCGCCAACATCCCACACCAGCCCGGAGTTTTCCACGTCGTCGCCATTGATGGTCAACCCGAGAATGGTACTGGGCAAGGGCCGCCCACTTTCGTAAAGCGCCAGCAACTCATCCCGGTGCAGCAGTTTGCCCCGAGGCACACCGTTGCTGTCGAGAATAAACAGCTCGAACAGCTCAATATCCGGATTTTGCTCCAGGAACGCCTGGGCTTGATGCAGGGGGGCAAAAGAGAGGTGGGCAGAACTCATGAGAACGCTCGTATTTTCATGTCGGACGGGCGACAAAGCACCGTCAGCCTGTGCTCGCGATCAACGAACACTGTTTAGGATCAACAGGAAATACAAGTATCTGGAGGACGGGCGTGGCGACAATGCCAGAGTGCCCAAAAAGCCAGTTCAGAGGGCAGCGCACACAGCGTGGGAGAGACCCCGGACATAAACCTGCCCACCGGCCCCATTGCGGCGAATGAAGGGTATTGGATTGCTGCGGGCCAACCGTCCATAAAAGACATCACAGGAAACACACTTTGGCAGAGTCCCACGTCACCAAAGCCGGTTAAACCTTGATTTGATGGAGCTTGGATCGCAATGAGCTAAACAATCGGCCAGAGAATCGAATGCTGAACGATCCGTCGTGTTCATTACATTATCTGTCCCACTCGCGACCGTGAAACCGCTCGCCTGGCATTCTCCTGGGACGATCGTTCCGTTAGGATCAAGGGTCTGGTTTGCGCAAGATCCGCGCAAGGAGCACAGAGAGAGACAGAACGGATGCTGAACAGTAACTCCCTCAGAAAACTCGATATGCAAGACCTCATGGTGTTTAACGCTGTGTACGAGCAAAGCAGCGTCACCGGTGTATCCGAGGCTTTGTGTGTCAGCCAGTCAACGGTCAGCTACTGCCTCAAGAAACTGCGGACCTGTTTCGACGACGAGTTGTTCATCAACACCCGCACTGGCATGCGCCCCACTTATAAAGCCGAGGGCATGTACAAGCATGTGCGCGCCATCTTGCAGAGTATCAACCTGTGCCATGCCGGTGCGGCCACGGTTGATCCCGCCCGGCAAACCATCAAGCGCCTGAAGGCTTGTCGGGATTCACCTTGAAACGCCGTGCAGCCAGGCCGCTGATAGCACCTGGCTGCGCGAGCGGATCGTCAAGACGCGAAGCACCTGACCCTCAGGCGCCGACGACAGCCTTGGCATAGGGGCCTCGGTCGATGTCGAGGATTTCCACGCACAGTTGCACGGAAACGTCAGCCGGCCATTCGCCCACCTCCTGGATTACCTCCAACAGTTTTTCGGCCAACTGCTTCTTGACCTCTGGCGAACGGCCGCTCAACAAGGCCAGCTTCACATGCACGAAACCGCGCTTTTCGAAAAGGGTGCCCACCAGGAAATTCTCGATTTTCACAGCCCGGCTTTTGATGTCCGACTCGGCAGCGAACTGACCGGAGGCCACCAGCGTATTATTCAGACGCAACAGTACGACACCCTCGTCAAACTTGGGCAGGTTGGCGGTGTACTCCATGTGCAGGTGAGGCATGTGTTCGACTCCTGTTCGAAAATATGACGATGTGGTTTCAGCCGTCGCAACCATACCTCGACTTTACTTGGCTGACGCAGGTTTTGTTTCGCGCAGCGGAATTTGCAGCGCGCCGGCGCGCTCACGCATGAACGCTTCCAGCCGTATCAGCGTTTCGAAAAACAGCCTCAAATTGTGCATTCGGCGCTGCGCAAAAAACCTTGAAGCACACGATAAAGACGTCCGGCTTAATTCACCGTCAGAGACTTCAGCCCCAACGCCATGACTCGCTCGTCGCTCCCCAACCCCAGCGCCTTGGGACTGACCGCGTCGGGTAGATGAAACTGCACACGCACCTGCCCATCTGCGGCAATCGCTTCGCGGATGGCCGGGCTCAATGACAGCTCCAGGGTGTTCTCCTGCATGCGGGTCAGTTGCGTCGACAGGGCCGCAACGCCATTGATCGAGACCTCGATTCTCTGCCTGGTATGCAGGGGCTGTACGAACGCCGCAGCTTCGATCGAGAGGGCGCGGGCCTCAGGGGGTACACGCAATACAAGCTCTGCCTGAGCACCTTCCGACCAGGTGCCCCAATCTTCGACGCGCCCCCAGCCGCTGACCAACATCGCGTTTATTCGGTTGAACACCTGGCGCTCACCTGGCTTGACCTGCACGTCCAGCGTCTCCTGCGCTATCGGTGGGCATTGGGTACAGGTCTTCCATCCCGGTGCCAGCACCACGAGGCCATCAAGACGGGTCAGCAGATCGGTCTGACGATTAACGGTTTTGATCGCTTCGAGCGCGGTGCGGCTGTCGAGAATGTAGAGGGAATCCGCCTCATACTGACCGGTGGCGAGCATTTGGCCAGCGTGCCGTTGAGCGTGTTCGATCTCCCGAGTGCCCATCCGCCCCAAGTACACGCTATCGGTTTCCAGACCATGGTTCTGGGCGTATTGGCTGATCAACAGCCAGTTTTCCGGCTGATTCTGCGGCAACAACGACCGGACCTTGGCGTAGTGATTTGCCGCGCTGGCCCAAAACGGGTCGGCCAGGGGCGTCGGCCAGCTCGAGGCGGTCGGCATCATCCGGCTCTTGCGCAGGCCTGCCCACCCGCTGCGGGTATCCAGAACCTGCACCACCAGGGCCACGGCCAGCAGACACACCGCAGCTCGTGGCTTATTGCCTCGGACCACCAAAAAGATCAGCGTAAACACGAGAATGTAGAACACCGGCCAGAACATCCTACCGGCCGCGCGAAAGACGTTCGCCAACTGCTCGATGGTTTTCGGCAACCAGTAATGCACATCCAGCATGCCAATACCGAGCTTGTTGGTCAGTGAAAAAAGCGTCAGCCCGATCAGCGCCAACAGCAATAGAGGTCTGCGACGCACGGCCTCCGCCAGGCCGGTGTTGCCTTGCAGCAGTGCCACGCTGGCGCAGATCGCCAGCATCAGCACCCCCAAACCCAGGTAATTGAAACCCTCGTAGTCCCCGGGTCCCTGGGGCATGTCGCGCAATACGTATGACCAGCCACTGGGGTTCACCACCGACAAGAGATTCAGACGATACAAGCCAAAACCACCCGCCACGGTCCCGCCGCCCACACTGAAATAACCTGCTTGCCAGCAGCAGAATGCGACCAGCAGAAACAGACCGGCCAGCTCAATCAAGGCATTGCGCCGGGGTAACCGGCCCTTGATGGCGTTGCTGGTCAGATCAGCCAGCCAGATCAATGCCACCATCGCCAACAGATAGGCATGCACCAGCGCCGTCGCGGCCAAGAGCACGCCCCAGGCCAGGCGTCGCTTTTGCAGACCGGGCCGCAACGCCAGGTACAGCGCCGCCAGGATCAGGAAATGCCCGGACAAGGAAAGATGCCCTCCCATGCGCAGAAACATCGGGGGCGAAAACACGAACAACCCGGCCCCCAACAACCTGATCCAGACCGAAGGCGTCAGCAGCCCCACCAGCTTCCAGGCAAACCAGGCCTGCAGGACAAAACACGCCAGCAGCCACAGCCCGAAATACTGGAACGTCTCGGGAAGCCAAGCATTGAAGGGCTTGAATATGAACGCCAGCAGCGGGTTGGAATCGGAAAAAATGATCCCGTTGGCCAACTCCAAGCCATAGGAAGGGTTCATGCCCAACGGAAAGGTCCAGGGCGAATCACGGAAAAACGCCCATCCCAGATAATGAGTCGCCGCATCGCCCTCCCCCAGCCAGGCGATATTCGTCGGGTTCAACACCCGAGGGCCGATGACCATCAGAAACGCCAGCACGCCCAGCAATACGGGCAACAGGGAAACCAGATAACGCTCGCCACGAACGGTCATCGATACGTCCAGAAATTATGCAAGATGAAGGTAAACACCGGGATGATCAGCGCCACGGCAGCAATGCCCGCCAGGTAACTCAGGCCCGCGCTCTGCGCCACCCAGGCCACCAGCATCGCCAGCCAGAATCCGCCGATCGACACCACCACGAAACGGCCGAGCGTGCGGCCATGCAATCGGCTGGAGAAACTCCAGAGCGTGTTGATCAGGTAAGACACCACGGTTGCCACCACAAACGCAAAACCGTTGGCCAACGGCGGGCTGGCCAGGATCAGGTGCACAAACAACACGGCAGCCAACACATGCACAGCGGTCACGAACAAGCCCGTCATGGCGAACCGCAGCCCACGTCGCAGCAACGGCGACCGCGTCCAGATCATGGTTTTTGTGCCAGACAGAACACCGTCAGGCCGGCCACGCGATTGGCGCCCATAAACGCAAGCTCCAGGCTGCACAGCGACTTCAACACGCCATTGACCAGCGGGTGATGCCGAGTGAGCGAGCTGGCCGGCGCGCCGGACGTGTTGCGTTGCAACAGGCGCACGGCGGCGGCGATCGGAAACACCAGGCCGAAATAGTAAGCGCTTTTGTGCACCTGCAAACCCGCCTGGGCCACGACCCCCTCCAGTTGCCCGAGGGTGTAACGGCGTTTGTGTTCCAAAAACACATCATGCCCGCTCCAGAGAAACTGGAACGCCGGCACGGTGATCAGGAAGCGGGTGCCAGAGGGCACCTTGTCGACATAAGCCTTGAGCAGGCCCATGTCATCGCCCACGTGTTCCAACACATCCATCAACAACACCAGATCCGCGTCCAGCGCGTCGATGGCGCGCCGGTAGTGGACGGGTTTGCCGGCGGTGCTGGCATCGGAGTCGGCCGGGTAACTGATGTCCACGCACCAGGCCCGGGCCGTCTCGGTATGGGACAACAAGTGATGGGAAAAAAAGCCCGATCCGGCCCCCACATCCAGCAGTGTTTTGGCCGATGTGCCTTTGAGCATGTGGAGCATGGCGCGCGCCTTGGAACGATAGTACCAATGCTGCCCGATATCAGGCCCCAGGATGTCGGTTTCCTTGAGATCCATTGTCAGTCCTTGGCGTCATAGATGCGCCGTACCAGAAAAACCGGTCGGCGTTTGGATTCGATATAGGTCCGGCCCAGGTATTCACCCAGTACGCCGATGCCGATCAGTTGCAACCCGCCCAGGAACGTGACTGCCACCATCAGGGAGGCATAGCCTGGCAGATCGACCCCGGAAATCAGCGTCCGTAGCACGATGAACACGGCAAACGAAAAGGACACCAGCGAGACGCTAAGCCCCAGGTAGGTCCAGATACGCAGCGGTTCGGTGCTGAAACTGGTGATGCCCTCCAGGGCAAAGTTCCACAGGCGCCAGCCGTTGAATTTGCTTTCACCGGCCGCACGCTCGGGCCTGACGTAATCCACGACGGTGGTTCGAAATCCTACCCAGGCAAACAAGCCCTTCATGAAGCGTCGGGACTCGGGCAGGCTCTGCAGCGCATCGACCACACAACGATCCATCAGCCGAAAATCACCGACATTTTCCGGTAGCTTGTGGTCGGCGATTTTATTGTGCAGCCGATAGAACCCGTTGGCGGAAACCTGTTTGGCCCAAGAGTCGGAGTCACGGTTTATGCGATGGCCCAGTACCACCTCGGCACCGTTGCGCCAGTGGGCGATCATTTGCAGGATCACCTCGGGCGGGTCCTGCAGGTCGACGTCGATCGGCACCACCGCCTGGCCACGAGCCGCTTGCAGACCGGCACTCAGCGCCGCTTCCTTGCCGAAATTGCGGCTCAGGTCGACGATCCGGATGCGCGGGTCGGCTCGCTGTTTTTCCAGCAACAGCATCAATGTTTCGTCGACACTGCCGTCATTGACGAACACCAGTTCCAGGGTCACCAGCGGCTCGTTCGCAAAAACCCGATCGACTCTGGCGATAAACAAATCTATGGACTGGACTTCGTTGAAAACTGGAATGACAAGCGAAAGCGCTAGACATCCTTGCAGATCCGCTCCTGGATATTCAGTCACTTGATGGCTCTTTTTCTTATAGGTTTTTCCAGTCCCATCGGGCTCCCAGCCCCCGGGTTCCCCGGACCGGACGTCAATGACAAACGTCTGAATCGGAATGTATTAAGCAGGACCGGACAAGGCAACGCAAGAACGAAACCGGAACTTTATCCAGCCCCGCGCCCCCAAGATGACCTGTTTCCTGAAAAGGGTCGCCGGAGCAAATCCGAATCCACATCGGCAATATTTGATAACGAATGGAAACGAATTTCCCATAGCCAAAACTATCAGCTTGGCTAGGCTTGGAGCGACATGTGCAAAGCATGTCTTGAATGAATTAATCGCAGGGAGCGAACCGATGTATTTTGAGATCTACAGGCAGACCCGAGGCACCCAGAGCACTGGAAAAGGCCAATGGCGGTGGCGCTTGAGAGCCGGCAACCACGAAACGATCGCCAGCGGCGAATCCTATGTGAACAAGGCTGACTGCCTTCACGTCATCGGGCTGATCAAGAGTGCCCAGGGTGAGACACCCGTGAAAGAAATCTGAAACAGCGACGCACTGTACGACCAGTAAGCCGCCCTGCGTAACGAGCAGCTTTCTGCGTTCCGAAGAATCCGGATCTCGCTTTTTCCTGCGCCAAGGCATATCAGACAGGTATCGTGTGCAGATAAAAGCGAGAGGCCGGTCTAAATGACTCAATCAAATCGTGATCGCGACTGGCTGGTGCGGGCTCCTGAATCGCGGAAAATGGAACGCATCGAAGCCTATTTCAGTGACCATGGCTACACCACCCACCGGCATGACACCTACGCCATCGGCGTCACGCTTTGCGGTGTTCAGAGCTTCAACTACCGCCATAGCAAACGCCATAGCCAGCCCGGCGGAACCATCGTCCTGCACCCGGACGAAGTTCACGATGGCGAAGCAGGCACGAGCGACGGCTTTCGCTACCGGATGTTCTATGTAGAGCCCTCCGTGATCCAGCAAGTGCTGGGCGGCAAACCCTTGCCTTTCATCGAAGGAGGGCTGTCGAACGATCCTCACCTCAATGTGGCTACCCGTAGATTATTGCGCTGCATGGATCATCCACTCGATCCGCTGGAAGAGGAGGACGGCATCTACGATGTGGCCCAGGCACTGGACAGCGCAGCGGGTAACCGGCGTGGGCGGCGATTGATCGACTACTCGGCGGCAGAGCGCGCACGACTGTTCATTCATGATGCCCTTGACCAGCCCATCAGTCTGGATGATCTGGTCCAGGCCAGTGGCCGGGATCGATGGAGCCTGTCCCGGGACTTTCGCGCTCTGTACGGCACCAGCCCCTATCGGTATATCAACCAGCGACGCCTGAATAAAGCCCGTCGTCTGGTTATCCAGGGCATGCCATTAAGTGAAGCGGCCCTGGCGTGCGGCTTTTTCGATCAGAGCCACATGACCCGGTTACATAGCCAGGCTTTCGGCATTTCACCAGCACGCTGGCTGAAGATGCTGCGCTGACTTCGGGTGCCGGGCCCCACAAAAGCTGCACAATCATCCAATACCGGCTCAGGCTCAGGCAGTAAGGTCGCGCTCACCCCCTTCACAAGACGAGCATTCCCCATGAGCACTCACTACTCCCCCATCAATTTCGCTCAGAAATACACACTCTTCCAGGAACAGTGGGCCCCGAAAGTCGTGGCCGAAATGAACGACTACCAGTTCAAGATCGTCCGGCTCGAAGGTGACTTCGTCTGGCATACCCACGCCGATACCGATGAAACCTTCATCGTGCTGGAAGGCGAGCTTCGCATTGATTTTCGCGACGGCGCGGTGACGATTGGCCCAGGCGAGATGTACGTGGTGAAAAAAGGTGTTGAGCACAAGCCCAGCGCCGCACTGGAAGTGAAATTGCTGTTGATCGAACCTCGCGGTGTCATTAACACGGGCGATGAAACCAATGAGCGAACAGCGGTGAATGATGTCTGGATCTGACCTCGCCCCGTGACGTAACCGATGCCAGGAGGTCAATCGTACTCAGCCTCCTGGTGATCGCCCAACAGGCGCCGTTGGCGAGGTGTCGCGGCGGCCAGCACAGCAGGGTTGAATTGCCAGTACAGATAAGGCGAGAACTTCTGCGCGATCATCCGCCGGCCATAGTGAACCTGCAGCATATAACGTGAACGATCGACGCTGCGGTTCTCGCTGCCGGCATGCCACAACTCGCTACGCAGCACCAGCACATCACCCGCTCGACACAACACCGGTTGCGCGACGCGCCCTTGCCATTGCGTTTCGCCCGCCACGGGCGCCCGCCCCGCCCGATGACTGCCAGGAATGACGCGGGTGGGGCTCAGGTCGGCATTGATGTCGTCGAGGTAAAATTGCGCGGTGCAAATCTGCATCGGCAACTCGAAAGCTGGATCGGCCAGAAGCTGTGGTGGCAATGCCATTGCCAGGTAATCCAGGTGCAACGGGGCGCCGACAAAACCGGGGTGGCAACGCCAGGCTGTCTGCCCAATGATGTGGCAATCATCCCCCAGAGCCGCCTCGGCCAGCTCGATCACCCCTTCCATATCGAGAAACGGCAACCAGAACGGATCGCGATTGAACACGCATTTGTAGTGATCGATCACGCCGCTGTAGTCCCAGTGCTGAGGCTTGAGGCGATCGATTGCACGGCGCAGGTCGGTGATTTGCGCGCTGCTCAACACCGCAGGCATCAGGACGAAACCGTCCTGATGCAGGGCTCGCAAGCGCTCGCCGGTGAGCGCCGCCACGGCTGGGAGGGTGGCCACCATCGCGCCTGGACTCAGGTGCGAAAACGGCCGGTCAACTCCGCCAATGTCCTCGACAGCCCGGAAAGCTGCTGGCTGGCATGCATGCTCTGGGCAGAGTTCTGCGCCGCTTCGTTGGACAGGTCGCGGATGTCGGAGATGTTGCGGGCGATTTCCTCAGTGACACTGCTCTGCTCTTCGCAAGCGTTGGCGATCTGCGCGGCCATATCGTTGATCCGCTGTATGGAACCGCCCGTGCCGCTGAGCACCTGATCGACACTCGCCGCACGCTCGACGCTGTCACGGGCCTTGGTGCTACCGACCTGCATCGCTTGAACGGCCTTGGCGACCCCCGACTGCAAGCGCTCGATACGGACCTGTATATCCTTGGTCGAATCCTGGGTCCGCGCCGCCAGCGCCCTGACTTCGTCAGCCACGACCGCAAAACCGCGGCCTTGCTCGCCGGCTCGCGCAGCCTCGATGGCGGCGTTCAGTGCAAGCAGGTTGGTCTGTTCAGCGATGCCACGGATCACCTCGAGGACCGCGCCGATACTGGAAGTTTCCTGGGCCAAGGCCTCGATGGTTCCCGACGCGCTTTCCACTTCCTGGGCCAGTTGGCGGATCGATTCGATGGTGCTGCTGACAACGTCGGCACCGTCACGGGACTGACTGGTGGCCTGTTGTGCAGCATCCGAAGCATTCAGCGCGTTGTGGGCGACTTCATGCACGGCGGCGCTCATCTGGGTCGCGGCGGTGCTGACCTGATCGAGTGCCGCATGCTCGCTGCTGATCAGTTGGTCATTGGTCGCGGCCATGCTGGCCATGGCGCGAGCTGCGGCATCGACCTCCCCGGTCACCCGGCCCACCTCGGCAATCAGCGGCTGCAGTTTGTCGAGAAAGCGGTTGAACGCGCTGCCGAGCTGGCCCAACTCGTCAGCCGAACGAACCTCAAGACGCGCCTTCAAATCACCGCCACCCTCCGCAATCTGCTCGACGCGGCTGAGCAAGCGACGCATAGGACGCAGCACGACCATTGGCAAGGCAACAACGACCAGAATGCAGCCAAGCAGACCGATCAACAGAATGGCGCCCTGATACACCCCCACTTTCTCGCCATTTTCTATCGCCGCATCTCCCTCGCGGTGGGACGCCTGGTCTTCCAGCTCGCCAAGCTTGTCGATGGGATCACGCATGGCCTCGAACAGGCGTTCGCTGTCACCAAAACTCAGTTTGCTGGCCGCCTCCCTATCCCCCACGGACAGCTCAATTACTCGTCTCGAAACCTGCTTCCACTTTACAAAAGCGTCATTGAACTGACTGACCAACACCTGTGCCTCGGCATCGGGCTGCATCGCCGCATATTGCTGCACGCGATCATAAGCCTGCTTCGCATTCTCCTCATGACTGGCGCTCAGCGCTGTCAGATGCTCGTCCGCATGACCATCGAGCAGACTACGCTCGGCAACAAAAGCCTGGTAAAGATCGCGATCGGCATTGAGCAGCAAGCTGATGGCCGGCAAGTAACGCTTGGTCAGCTGTGTGCTGGACGCCGTCACCTGGTCGATGCCTCGCATCCCCGACCACCCCATCAACACCAACAACAGCGCCAGAAAAGCAATCGGCAGGGTAATTTTCCAGCGAAAGCCCAGGTCGGCAAAGAACCGCATCATGGGGGGCACTCCTTCTATGGGGGTTAGCCTTCTTATCGGCAGGCATGCCTTGAGCTATAGACCATTAGTCTGATTGACACAAAGCTTTCGGCCTGGAAGACACTGTGGTTATGCAGGTCGTGGAGGGGGTTGGCCGGGATCGAAAAAAGGTCGGGAGACGCAATTGCTGCGGGGACTTTTCTGACATTTCCCGGCCACATAATTCAGGGAATTTTCTGACTCATCGTCTGATTGATGATTTCTACAGAAGGGCCCTATAGTCCAAGCGTCGTTCGTAGGAGCGGCTTGGGTTTGGCGACCCATGACAAATATGCAGGAACCTCTCGCGGATTGCGGAACGCTACCGTGCGCAATATGCTGCTTTTCGGTAGCTGTGCGTGGGAGATCTTCGGATCTGCCGGTTTTTCTATTTGTCCGGTTCGCCAACCCGCGTACAGCTACCACCTTATTCGTTTGGCGACGATTAAGAAGGTCCTCAATCAAATGGAATTTAAAAAATGAATAGATACATGGCTCTTACCAGTAATGCCGACGATCAACCCCTCTTCGTCGATACCTCCGCGCCTTTGCACATACTGCTTGACACGGCGGGCTATAGAATTCGCGCAGTTACCCAGCTTTTAGAGAACCTCGCAATGCGCGGGGACATTCCCAGCGACTCGGTAATCCTTCAGGACTTTGCACAGCTGTGCTGTATCCCCTTGAGAGATGGCTGTGACGTGCTCGATGTCATAGCCCGACGATTGGATGCAGAGCCGGCCTAGTTCAAAGGGCCCCTGACGGGGCCCATTTCGTCGAAACGAGCATGGTTCGATGACACTGAAACCCTCCGGTTTGCCCGGACTCGATTAATCACATAAGCTGATCAGCATGAATACACACACCTCGGAGGCTCCGATGGCTACCACAAAAAAAGTCGAGAAAGCGCGCAGAAAAGTCACTCACGAAGAGCTGACATTTCTTGACGTTCGACAAGCTGCACGTGATGGTCAGAAAGTGTTCGATAATTTTGTAATCACTGGCAAGCTTCCTATTACAAAGTAGGCGTGGATGCCAGCCGTTAAAATTTCCGCACTTTTTGAACAAACACAGAACTGGAAAAATATTGCCGCACACTTTTATAACTACAAGGTGTGCGGCGAGCTTCCGGCTATCTTTGGCAGAGATGAACAGCTCGATCTGAGCGATATGTGTCACATCCATTTGGCGAGCACTGCAGAAACACAAGCTCGTTGGACTCAAATCGGCCGCCAGTACTACCGCACAGCCCTAACAGAAGACCCTGACAACGACTTCTGGCTTATCTATGCCTATGATGATTTCAAAGATGCGTACCTAATGCTGACGATCATTGGACCAGATGCTCACAATCGGAAGGAATGGGGATCGTTTTTACGTACGGTTCATAGCGACATTGTGGAACCTTGGATCGTAGGAAAAATCATTTTTCCCGACCTAGATGAGTGACGCCGCATAGCTCTAATCAAAAATGGCTCACCATGAGTATTTGACCAGCCCTCGGACCTTTAGCATCGGACGACATCATAGCGAGCCTTTTGGCCCTAAAAATGCCCTACCCCCAGAAACGAAAAAGCCCCTGAAATGTTCAACCATTTCAGGGGCTTAGTCGTATTCAATAATGGCGGAGAGATAGGGATTTGAACCCTAGGTACTGTCGCCAGTACAACGGATTTCGAATCCGTCCCGTTCGGCCACTCCGGCATCTCTCCAGTGGCGCGCATCATACCAGCACATTCGCCGGAAGCGAACCCCCGGGCGAAATTTTTTCCGTGCTATCAGATGCTTGCGTCGATTACAGCGGTACGCCCAGACGCTGGGCAACTTCTTCGTAGGCTTCGATGACATCACCCAGACCCTGGCGGAAGCGGTCCTTGTCCATCTTTTTCTTGGTGTCCTTGTCCCAGAGGCGGCAGCCGTCCGGGCTGAATTCGTCACCCAGGACGATGGAGCCATCGCTGAATACGCCGAATTCAAGCTTGAAGTCCACCAGCAGCAGGCCGGCGTCGTCGAACAGCTTGGTCAGCACCTCGTTGACCTTGAGGGACAACTCCTTCATGCGCGCCAGTTGCTCGGCGGTGCCCCAACCGAACGCCACAACGTGGGATTCGTTGATGAACGGGTCGCCCTTGGCGTCGTCCTTCAGGAACAGCTCGAAGGTGTATGGGTTGAGCTTCATGCCCTCTTCCACACCCAGACGCTTGACCAGACTGCCGGCGGCGTAGTTACGCACGACGCATTCGACCGGGATCATGTCCAGCTTCTTGACCAGGCATTCGTTGTCGCCCAGCAACTTGTCGAACTGAGTCGGCACACCAGCAGCTTCGAGCTTCTGCATGATGAAGGCGTTGAACTTGTTGTTCACCATGCCCTTGCGGTCCAGCTGTTCGATGCGCTTGCCGTCGAACGCCGAGGTGTCGTTGCGAAACAGCAGGATCAAGCGGTCTGCGTCGTCGGTCTTGTAAACCGATTTGGCTTTGCCGCGGTAGAGTTCTTCACGTTTTTCCATGATGGGCTCCGCTTGCTAAGTAGATGGGCTAGGCGATATGTCGCCAGTCGAGCCCTGAATCTTGATCGGCCAGTTGCAGCCAGTCCGGGTCGCACCCTAGGGTGTCGACGAAACATTGCCGGGCCAGCTGCGGCAGGTTGTTCTTGCTGCTCAGATGGGCCAGGACCAGGTGTTGCAGGCCTTGCCAGCCCAACTCGGCCACCAGGAACGCCGCCTGGTGGTTGTTCAAATGTCCGTGTTCCCCGCCTACCCGCTGCTTGAGAAAGTACGGGTAGTACCCGCGCGCCAGCATGTCACGGCAATGGTTGGACTCGATCATCAATGCATCGAGATCCCGGTAGCTGTCCATCACCCTGTCGCAATACGAACCCAGGTCGGTCAGCAACCCAAAGCGCCGCTCACCGTCGCTGAACACATACTGCGTTGGCTCCCGGGCGTCGTGCGCCACGCTGACCACACTGACTTCTAGAGCACCAATGCGCAGTTGCTCGCCACCGGCGACGAAGCCAGCAGGTTCGATGGGCTTACGCAGCCCCTCCAGTGTTCCACGGCTCAGGTACACCGGCAGATTGTAGCGCCGAGACAGCAAACCCACGCCATGCACGTGGTCGGCATGTTCGTGGGTTACGAGTATCGCGCTCAATTGCGCCGGGTGCACCCCCAGGCGCAACAGGCGTTTCTCGGTTTCTCGCAAAGAGAAACCACAATCGACCAGCACATACGTGCCGGCGCTGGCTATCAGCGTGCCGTTCCCTTGGCTACCGCTGCCGAGAACGGCAAAACGCATCGGATCAGCCCAGGTTGTCCTGAATCACGCTCAATACCTTGCGGGCCACATCGGCCGGCGCCACGGTGTTGATGTTTTTCTCGACGGTCACCTGAACGTTGTCACCCACCTTGCTCAGGCGAACCTGATAACGCTCGGCACGGGCTTCAATTTCTTCCTTGTCCGGCGCGCTGCCGAACAGACCGCTGAAGAAGCCAGGCTTCTCATCTTTCTTCTCGGCCTTTTCGGCGAGGTTGATGTAGTACAGGCCCAGGCTGCGGTTGATGTCTTCAACCCGCCACTCACCTTGTTCCAGCGCACGACCTACGCTCGACCAGGCGCGATCCAGGTCGGAGCCGACGTTGAGCACCGGGTTGCCGCTGCCGTCTTCGCTCAGGCTGACGCGGCTCGGGACGTCGAAGTCCCGGGATGCAAGCATCGAAACCGAACCGCCCTGTTCTGCGGTACGGCTCATGCTGGCGAGCATGTCGTCCACCAGCGCAGCGTCCAGGCCGGTGTTGACCGAACGGTTGGTGAAGGCCACATCAGCGGTGCTGCCGGCAGGGCGTTCAGCGCTGACCACGTAGATTTCACTGGTGTTGCGCTGCACGCCCGGCTCGATGCGAACCCGCACGCGGCTTTCGCTGTCGGCACCGACACCGGCGGCGCTCAGGCGCTTGGCCATGGCGGCGGACAGCTCATCGGCACGTTGCCAGGTCGTGGTGAATTCGCCCGTTTGCGGGCGCTGCTCGTCCAGGCGGAAACCGTTGTCCTGGAAGAACTGGATCGCCACGGGCCAGACTTCGGCCGGTGGATGCTGAGCCATGACCCAGCTTGAATCGCCACTCTTCTGCAGGGTGTAGTCGCTGGCATCGGCCATGGCCGACAGCGGCTGCGGACGGGGGACGATGTATTCACCCTTGACGCTGTCGTCGGCCACATTACGCGGGATCGGCAACAGCGGATCCAGACGTTTGGCGACATTGACATCGGGAGGCAGTTGCATCGGTGCAGTCTGTTGCGCTTCCAGGTAATCGCTACCACGGTCGCGGAAGTAACCTTCCGGGCCCCAGACCCATCCGCAGCCACTGGTGCTGGAGATAATCAAGGCAAGTGCGGAAAGTCCGGCCATTCGCTTCATGCGTTGTACTTCCTCAATTAAACCAGGACGCCCGACTGGCGCATGGCCTGCCGAAGCGGTTCGTGACAGGCTTCGCTCAGCCAGGTGAGCGGCAGGCGGATGCCTTGATGCATCAGGCCCATTTCAACCAAAGCCCACTTCACCGGAATCGGGTTGGCTTCGATGAACAGATCCTTGTGCAACGGCATCAGTTTTTCGTTGATTGCCCGCGCGGTCTCGGCGTCGCCCTTGAGCGCAGCCTCGCACAGGTCGGCCATTTCGCGCGGAGCGACGTTGGCGGTGACGGAGATATTGCCCTTGCCACCCAGCAGGATCAGCTCGACCGCGGTCGGATCATCGCCGGACAGCACGATGAAGTCATCACTCACGCCAGCGAGGATGGCCTTGGCGCGGTCCAGGTCGCCGGTGGCTTCCTTGATACCGATGATGTTCGGCACGGTGGAGAGGCGAATCACGGTCTCGGCCTGCATGTCGCAGGAGGTGCGGCCGGGAACGTTGTAGAGGATCTGCGGGATGTCGACCGCTTCGGCAATGTGCTTGAAGTGCTGGTACAAGCCTTCCTGGGTTGGCTTGTTGTAGTACGGCACGACCAGCAGGCACGCGTCGGCACCGGCTTCCTTGGCGTTGCGGGTCAGCTCGACGGCTTCGCGGGTCGAATTGGCGCCGGTACCGGCGATCACCGGAATCTTCCCGGCTACCTGCTTGACCACGGCACGGATGACTTCGATGTGCTCGTTGACATCGAGGGTTGCCGATTCGCCAGTGGTACCGACGGCGACAATGGCATGGGTGCCGTTTTCAAGGTGGAAGTCCACGAGTTTGCTGAGGCTGGCCCAGTCAAGACGCCCTTGTGCATCCATGGGTGTGACCAGTGCCACCATACTGCCCGCAATCATGAAACCGCTCCTGCCGGAAAAAGAGAGCGGTAATGGTACTGGCGCCAAGATGCTTGTACAAGCGAACTACCATTCCCCTTGGCGATGGTTTTCGCTACCCTTCAGGCTTTGATCGGTACCGATAAGCTCATACGCCGGTTCCCAGCCTCCGTTATTCGTCGCCACAAGCCCCATTCCTGCGTTTGTCCTGCCGCATTCCCGCCGTCCCGGAATGCAGCGCAACCCCAGGCACAGGGCTTGAGTCGTTCGTTTATCCCGGTCTGTCGCCGTGCCGAGCTGCAAAAGTGCCGACCGCTCATCGCTTTAGGAATGCTGCATGTCCACCCCCACAGTCCGCGAACAATTCCTTGTTATCAGTGCCCTTGGCGCCAACCCCATGGAGCTGACTAACGTCCTGTGCCGCGCCAGCCATGAAAATCGCTGCGCCGTCGTAACTTCACGCCTGACCCGTCATGGCGAATGCAGTGCGCTCGTGCTTGAGATTTCCGGCAGCTGGGACGCCCTGGCCCGCCTGGAAGCGAGCCTGCCGGTGCTGGCCAAGAAACACGCCTTCACCGTCAACGTGGTGCGCAGCGCCGCCCTGGAGAACCGCCCCCAGGCCCTGCCCTACGTGGCGTATGTGAGTTCGGCCTATCGCCCGGACATCATCAACGAGCTGTGCCAGTTCTTCATGGACCACCATGTCGAGCTGGAAAACCTGACCTGCGACACCTACCAGGCCCCGCAGACAGGCGGCACCATGCTCAATGCCACGTTCACCGTGACACTGCCGGCCGGCACCCAGATCAGTTGGCTGCGCGATCAGTTCCTGGATTTCGCCGACGCGATGAACCTCGATGCCCTGATCGAACCGTGGCGCCCCCAAAACCCAATGTAAGGAAGCGTTCATGGCCGTTGCCATCGACCAACCGGTTACCGATTTCCAGGCGCCCGCCACCAGCGGGCACACCGTCAGCCTCGCGGCCCTTAAAGGCAAGCAGGTGGTGATTTACTTCTATCCCAAGGACAGCACCCCGGGGTGTACCACCGAAGGCCAGGGTTTTCGTGACCAGTACGCCCAGTTCCAGGCTGCCAACACCGAAGTGTTCGGCGTATCGCGCGATAGCCTCAAGTCCCACGAGAACTTCAAGTGCAAGCAGGAGTTTCCGTTCGAGCTGATCAGCGACAAGGACGAAGCCGTCTGCCAGCTGTTCGACGTGATCAAGCTGAAAAAGCTCTACGGCAAGGAATACCTGGGCGTTGATCGCAGCACGTTCCTGATCGACAAAGATGGCGTGCTACGCCAGGAATGGCGCGGCGTGAAGGTGCCGGGGCATGTGGATGCGGTGTTGGCGGCGGCGCAGGCTCTGAACAAGGCCTGAAGTTTTTTGTTGCCTGTTCTGGCGCTATCGCGAGCAGGCTCGCTCCCACACTGGATTTTCGGCGTTAACAAATCCCCTGTGGGAGCGAGCCTGCTCGCGATGAGGCCACCCGCCTCGCCGGATAAGTAGCGGCTGCTACAGCAACGGCGCCACAACCGGCTCACGGCTCGGCCACGCATCCAGCACAGCCTTGAACAGTGTTGCCAGGGGAATGGCAAAGAACACGCCCCAAAACCCCCACAGCCCGCCAAACAGCAATACCGCGCAGATGATCACCACCGGATGCAGGTTCACCGCCTCGGAGAACAGCAGCGGCACCAGCACGTTGCCATCAAGCGCCTGGATGATCCCGTAGACGGCCATCAGATAGATGAACTGATCGCTCCACCCCCATTGGAACAGCGCGATCAACGCCACGGGCACGGTCACCACCACGGTCCCGACATACGGCACCACCACCGAAATGCCCACCAGCAGCGCCAGCAATGCCGCGTAATTGAGCCCCAGGGCCACGAAGCCGATGTAGGTCACGCCGCCGCAGATGAAAATCTCGATGACTTTTCCGCGAATGTAGTTGGCGATCTGGCGATTCATTTCCTGGGCCACCCGGGTGATCAGCGCCCGCTCGCGAGGCAGATAGCCACGGACCCAGCGCCCGATCATTTCCCGATCCTTGAGAAAGAAAAACACCAGGATCGGCACCAGCACCAGGTAGATCATGATGTTCACCAGAAGCGGCAGGCTGGACAAAGAAAACGTCAGCGCCCACTGGCCGAACTTGCCGATCTGGCCGCGCACCACCTCTATGGCCTGCAGTACCTGTTCATCGGACACCAGATGCGGATAGCGCTCCGGCAACAGCAACAACAGCGACTGCCATTTGACGAGCATCCCGGGCAATTCGTTGAACAAGGTCACCAACTGATGCCAGAGCAGCGGCATGATCACGACGACGAACACCACCAACACCCCCATGAACAGGGCGAACACCAGCCCTACCGCCATGGCGCCAGGCAGCCGCATCCGTTCCAGTGTCGTGACCAGCCCCTGCATCAGGTACGCCAGCACCATCCCTGCCAGCACCGGCGCGAGCATGCCGCCCAGCGTGAGGACTGCCGTGAAGGCCAGGAACAGCAACACTGCCAGCACCACCGCCTCTTCGTCGGAGAAGTAGCGCTGGATCCAGTCGCGTAACACTTTGAACATTAAAAATCCTTAAGGGCCGCTGTTGATTTTCAAGCTTTCTTCAGCCAGTAACGGTAGACGCCGTTGTCGTCTTCTTCACGCAGCAGCGTATGACCGGCCAGTCGGGCAAAGGTGCGGAAATCGCGCTGGGAGCCCGCATCCGTTGCGGTCACCTTGAGCACGGCGCCGCTGGCCAGGCGATTGAGTTCCAGCTTGGCCTTGAGCAGTGGTAACGGACAATTCAGGCCGCTGGCGTCCAGTTCGGCATCGGGGGCTACAGCATCGGTCATCGGTTCACTCCGCAGCAGGTCGTTGAGCGACTTAGAATATCTGGTCCCGGGCCTGGTGTCCGGCTACAGTAGAGTCTTTGTCGACTAAGGCTTCGTGCATGACATTTCTGCGCCCCACCCTGCTGACGCTCGCTTGCCTGCTTGCCTCACCGGGCTTCGCCGACGACCTGCCGTCACTTGGCGACGCCAGTTCTGCCATCGTCTCGCCGCAACAGGAGCACCAGTTGGGTCGCGCCTGGCTGGCCTTGCTGCGCAGTCAGGTCTCACAGCTCAACGATCCACAGCTCAAGGACTACGTCGAGTCCAGCGTTTACAAACTGGTGGAGACCAGCCAGGTCAACGACCGACGCCTGGAGTTCATCCTGATCAACAGCCCGCAGCTCAACGCTTTCGCCGCACCCGGCGGAATCGTCGGGGTCAACGGTGGACTGTTCCTCAATGCGCAGACCGAAGGTGAATACGCCTCGGTCATGGCCCACGAACTGGCACACTTGTCACAACGCCACTTTGCCCGGGGCGTCGAAGCTCAACAACGCATGCAGGTGCCGATGATGGCAGCGCTGCTGGCCGGCATTGTGATCGCCGCCGCCGGTGGGGGTGACGCCGGGATCGCGGCCATTGCCGGCACCCAGGCAGCAGCCATCCAGGAACAACGACGTTTCTCTCGCCAGAACGAACAGGAAGCCGACCGCATCGGCATCCAGAACCTGGAAAAGGCCGGCTATGATCCGCGGTCCATGCCGACCATGTTCGAACGGCTGATGCGCCAGTACCGTTTCGACGCCAGGCCCCCTGAATTCCTGCTGACTCACCCGGTGACTGAATCCCGAATCGCCGACACCCGCAACCGCGCCGAACAGGCAAGGCCAGGTGGCATCGAGGACAGCATGCGTTATCAATTGATTCGTGCACGGGTCAAGTTGATCTACGAAGAAACTCCGGGGCTGGGCGCCAAGCGTTTCCGGGCGCAGCTGGATGAAAATCCGAAGAACGACGTGGCCCGCTATGGCTTGGCGATCGCGCAGATCAAGGGTGGCCAGCTGAATGAGGCCCGGGAAAACCTCAAGCAGCTACTGGCCAAATCGCCCAACGAGATCATCTATAACCTGGCCCAGGTCGATCTGGATATCACCAGCAACAAGCTGCCAGACGCTCAGGCTCGCGTCGACCGGATGCTGACCCAGTACCCGGGCAACTATCCGCTGAATCAGGTGCGCGTCGACTTGCTGCTCAAGCAGAACCGCCCCGCCGACGCCGAGAAGGCTCTGGAGAACCTGCTCAAGACTCGTCCGGACGATCCGGATGTCTGGTACATGGTGGCAGAGACCCGCGGACTGTCGGGCAACATCATCGGCCTGCACCAGGCCCGCGCCGAATACTTCGCCCTGGTGGGCGACTACCGGCAGGCCATCCAGCAACTGGACTTCGCCAAACGGCGCGCCGGCAGCAATTTCCCGCTGTCGTCACGCATCGACGCCAGGCAGCGCGAGCTCATGGAGCAGGAGCGCATGGTCAAGGACATGATGGGCTGAGTCTTTTCGGACACAAAAAAACCGCCTCTTTCGAGGCGGTTTTTTTTGGGGACAGCTAAGCGATCACTCGGCCAGCTTGAAGGTAATGAAACTCGCACGGCCCTGACGCAGAACCCGCATCGAGACTGAACGATTCTTCGGCAACGCCTTGGCGATGTCGGTGAACTCCTTGGCCGAACCGATTGCCTGGTTGTTCAGGTGAGTGATGATGTCGCCTGGTTGCAAGCCGATCATGGCCGCAGGACCCTCCTGCACCTCCTTGATCACTACACCACCTTGCAGCTCCAGGGTCCGTTTTTGCTCTGGCGTAAGCTCCGCCACAGCCACGCCCAGACGATTGCTGCTACGTTCCACGCCTGACTTGGCCAGCGAGTCCAGCTCCTTGCCTTCCTCAGGGATGGCGCCGACGGTCAATTCGACGTTTGTGCGCTTGCCTTCGCGAATCACTTCCAGATTAGCCTTGGAACCGGCCTTGAGGGCGCCCACCAGATGTGGCAAGTCAGCGGACATGACGATCGGCTGGCCATTCATGCTCAGGATCACGTCGCCCACTTGCAGGCCACCCTTGGCAGCCGGACCACCATCCTGAATCTGCGCCACCAGCGCACCGGCTGGTTTCTCCAGGCCGAACGACTCGGCCAGGTCCTTGTTCACTTCCTGAATGACCACGCCCAACCAGCCGCGGCTGACCTTGCCTTCGGTTTTCAGCTGATTGGACACGTCCATGGCGACGTCGATCGGAATCGCGAAGGACACGCCCATGAAGCCGCCCGAACGGGTATATATCTGGGAGTTGATCCCCACGACTTCACCGTCGAGGTTGAACAGCGGCCCACCGGAGTTGCCTGGGTTGATCGGCACGTCGGTCTGGATGAACGGCACGTAGTTTTCGTTTGGCAGGCTGCGACCGATGGCGCTGACGATGCCCTGGGTTACGGTATGGTCGAAGCCAAACGGCGAACCGATGGCCACGACCCACTGGCCGGCTTTCAGGTTCTGGGATTTGCCCAGCTTGAGCACGGGCAGATCTTTCCCTTCGATCTTCAGCAACGCCACGTCAGAACGCGGGTCAGTGCCGATCAGCTTGGCCTTGAGCTCACTGCGGTCTGCCAGGCGCACCAGGATCTCGTCGGCATCGGCAATCACGTGGTTATTGGTCAGGATGTAACCGTCGGGCGAAATAATGAAACCCGAGCCCAGGGACTGCGCTTCACGCTGACGACCACCGCCAGGCGAACGCGGTTGCGGCATCCCGCGCTCGAAGAACTCGCGCAACATCGGCGGCAAACCTTCCAGGTCCGGCATCTGCTGATCCATCACCCTGCGTTCCGGCAGTTTCTGGGTGGTACTGATGTTCACCACCGCAGGCGAGGCTTGCTCGACCAGCTCAGTGAAGTCAGGCAATTCGACCGCCATAGCGGGAACGGCCTGACCGAGCACAAGCACAGTGGCAAAGATGGAAAGATAGGTTTTCAAGCGTGGTATCGACATACGGCTCCCGTTACGACGAGCGTGGTTAAGCGATATGGAGCAAGAAATACCAGGGGAAGATACGCCGGTATTTTTGTTCCGCAAACAGGCAAGGCCAGAGCCGAGCGGCTCTGACCTATAGAAAAAAAATTGAAGTTTTGCAAATGAAAATGCTGACAGAAAGTTTCGGCATTTCGATCAAGTCCCGGCGCTGTAAGCCTCTTGCCCAATCGAACCACCCTGGCAGCTATTGAATCGCCGTGGCATCGGAACGCATGGAGAGCGCGATCCGTTCCGCTGTGCCGATGGGAATTTCGCCGACCACCGTGACCATCATTTCGCCCTGGGGCGTCGTGAGTCGACGCGAAACAGCTGCTGTCGGGCCGAGCTGCGTACGCGTGTCGGTGACAGTCGCGCCGTTCAACGGTTCCAGAAACACCGAGAAACGAGCCAAGCCATCATCGTACATCAGGCTATTGACCTGAACGTTGGTTTCCGGATCCTTTCTCATCGCACTGCTGGTCAGTTCGAAGCCCGGTGGAAGCCAGTCCGAACGCCATGCAGTTTTCGCCATGGCACTTTTAGCTGGGGTCTGCGCTACTACCTTGCATTCGGCAGTGGTTTGCAGATCAGCGTCGGACGGTGCCGTGATATTCAAGCGTGTGAACTGAAAACGCTCCAGCAACTGGCCCTTGTCATTGAGCAACAGAGACTTGAGCGGCAGGCCGGTCTCTCGGTCCAGATGCAGTTCGAAACCATAACGATGCTGGTCCTTGGGTGTCAGCGCCACAATCACCGCAGGGCGCCCGGCCACGCGCGACTTGCCAATGACGGCAAGATCATACCAATTCTTGAGTTTTTGCGGATCGAGCGCACGTGCCGTGCCTTCAGGCGTATTCCCCACCCCAGCGATCAAGGAGCCGCTTACGCATTGAGTACGTCCATCAATGCGCAGGACTTCCTGTGCCGACCCATCGAGCTGGAGTAACCGCTCGCGGACTTTGCCATCCTGGACACGATGCCAGATGCTATGGGTAGAAAAACTACCGTTACGCTCGTAAACGAAAGTGCCCTGGAAGCTTTGCTGTTGCTCGGCCTGACTCAGACGATTAAGCCAGTCCTGAGCTTCACCGGCATAGGCTGGGATAACGCACCAGCCACCCAACAGAAGCGAAAATAGAGGTATGGCGCGCAATGGTCCTCCTTAGCGGTTTTCCAGACTGGCTGCACGGGCGTAAGGCAGCGCGCTTTCAGTACCTTTCAGGGCTGCTTCCTGGGCATGCTGACGCAGGTAGTTGGGCAGACGCTGATCATGCCAGCCTGGTTGGCCTTGCAGCACACCGTTGGCCATTGGACCGGCGACTTCCGAGCTTTCGCTATAACCGGCCAACACTGCCGGGCCCTTGACCTGTGGAGCGGCCAAGCCAGGCTGATTGGACTGCTGGGCCATTTGCACACCGGCGATCTCATCCTGGTTGTAGAGGCGAACCCCGGCCAGCACGGCCACCGTAACCGAAGCGGCAACCGCAAGACGACCCAGGCTGCGCCAAGGGCTGCGGGAGGCTTTGGCCGGAACAGCTTCATCAGCCAGAGCAGCAGATACAGCCGCAGCGATGTCCAGACGCGGAAGCAGCAGGTCCTTGTGCATGACAGCCCGGGCGATCTGGTAACGAGCCCAGGTCTCACGGGTTTCAACATCGTCGAAGGCATTGAGTACCCGACGCAATTCCAATTCGTCCGCTTCGTTATCCATCACTGCGGACAGCGATTCCTGCAGGGCTTCACGACTCATGGCGTTCCTCTCTTGGCTGTCGCCGCTGTCTCAGTTTTCCTGCAACAAAGGTTGCAGGGCTTTATCGATGGCCTCCCGAGCGCGGAAAATCCGGGAGCGCACGGTACCCACCGGACACTGCATGACGCTGGCAATGTCCTCGTAACTCAGACCGTCGAATTCACGTAAAGTTAGAGCCGTACGCAAATCTTCGGGCAGTTGCTGGATGGTCCGATGGACAGTGCCTTCGATCTCATCCCGCAGCAACGCTCGTTCCGGTGATTCAAGATCCTTGAGGCCGTGATCGCCATCATAGAACTCTGCATCTTCAGAACTCACATCGCTATCCGGCGGCCGGCGGCCGCGTGAAACCAGATAGTTTTTCGCCGTGTTAATGGCGATGCGGTAAAGCCACGTGTAAAACGCGCTGTCTCCGCGAAAATTACCAAGCGCACGGTAAGCCTTGATGAAGGCTTCCTGAGCAACATCCTGGGCTTCATGGGTGTCGTGCACAAAACGCACGATCAACCCGAGAATTTTGTGCTGGTATTTCAGCACTAGCAGATCGAAAGCTCGCTTGTCGCCGCGTTGAACGCGCTCGACCAGTTGCTGATCCTCTTCCTGGGTTAGCATGAACACTCCTCGATAAGCTCGAAGGAGGCTTGCATTACTAATCGACCGGGCTTGCAACCATAGACTCGGGCTTTTCGCAAAAGTTCTCCCCTCCAAGCAAGTTTCCGGCGCGCTCTGATCCGGCACGCACGAAAAACGCAGCACGAGATTCCCCGGCTGCGCGAATAATCTGTCGCCGGGCCTGTCGGCAAAGATTCAAATCCTAATCTTGCACCAACCCGACGCTGTTCCCTTTTGCAGACAACCGTCTATTGAACCCAGTCGCTCGGCAAAAGTTCCAACTATTTATAGCCTTGTGTGTGGAACATCGAGCAACCCTGACGAGATAAACAGCCTTTCATCCTCGAAACGGTCGCCTTGTCGCCCATCCACCAAAATCGTGATCCGACGAAGCGTCACGGTTGTGTCATTCTGGTTTCACATTGCCATGAATACGCCGCTATTGTGCCGATCCCCCTCTCTATATACTAGTGGGCTGCATGGCTGCCTGACCCCATTGAAACGGATGTCTTGCGCCAACCCCGACCCGGGTCGTTTTGAGCGGAAACCTTTCGAATGAGCCAACAGTTCCAACACGATGTTCTGGTAATCGGCAGCGGCGCCGCCGGATTGAGCCTGGCGTTGACACTGCCTGAGCATCTGCGCATCGCAGTACTGAGCAAAGGCGACCTGGCCAACGGTTCGACATTCTGGGCCCAGGGTGGCGTCGCGGCCGTGCTGGATGACACCGACACTATTGAATCGCATGTCGATGACACCCTCAATGCCGGGGGCGGCCTGTGCAATCCAGAAGCCGTGCGTTTCACCGTCGAACACAGCAGGGAAGCCATACAGTGGCTGATCGACCAGGGCGTCCCCTTCACGCGTGACGAGCAATCCGGTACCGAAGACGGTGGTTTCGAGTTTCACCTGACCCGCGAGGGCGGTCACAGCCATCGGCGCATCATTCACGCTGCCGATGCCACCGGTGCGGCGATTTTCAAGACGTTGCTGGCCCAAGCCCGCCAGCGGCCCAATATCGAGCTTCTGGAGCAACGCGTCGCGGTCGATCTGATTACCGAAAAACGCTTGGGTCTGGACGGTGATCGGTGCCTGGGTGCCTACGTGCTCAACCGTGGCACCGGGGAGGTCGACACCTACGGCGCCCGCTTCGTGATCCTGGCCTCCGGCGGTGCCGCGAAAGTCTACCTTTACACCAGCAACCCCGACGGCGCATGCGGGGACGGCATTGCCATGGCCTGGCGTTCAGGCTGCCGGGTGGCGAACCTGGAGTTCAATCAGTTCCACCCCACATGCCTCTACCATCCGCTGGCCAAGAGTTTCCTGATCACCGAGGCCCTGCGCGGCGAAGGTGCTCACCTGAAACTTCCTAACGGCGAGCGTTTCATGCAGCGCTTCGATTCCCGCGCCGAACTGGCGCCCCGGGATATCGTCGCCCGGGCCATCGACCACGAAATGAAGCGCCTGGGCATCGACTGCGTCTACCTCGACATCAGCCACAAGCCCGAAGCATTCATCAAGAGCCATTTCCCCACGGTGTACGAGCGTTGTCTGGAGTTTTCCATCGACATCACCAAGCAACCGATTCCGGTGGTGCCAGCGGCGCATTACACCTGCGGAGGGGTGATGGTCGACCAACAAGGGCGCACTGACGTACCGGGCCTGTATGCCATTGGCGAAACCAGCTTCACCGGCCTGCATGGCGCCAACCGCATGGCCAGCAACTCGTTGCTGGAATGTTTCGTCTACGCCCGCTCGGCGGCAGCGGACATTCTTGAGCAATTGCCACAGATCGCCGCCCCATCCGCCCTGCCCTCGTGGGACGCCAGCCAGGTCACCGACTCGGACGAAGATGTGATCATCGCTCACAACTGGGACGAACTGCGGCGCTTCATGTGGGACTACGTCGGCATCGTGCGCACCAACAAACGCCTGCAACGGGCGCAGCATCGGGTGCGGCTGTTGCTGGATGAAATCGATGAGTTCTACAGCAACTACAAGGTCAGCCGCGACCTGATCGAGTTGCGCAACCTGGCCCAGGTCGCTGAACTGATGATTCGTTCAGCCATGGAACGCAAGGAAAGCCGCGGGCTGCACTACACGCTCGACTACCCGGGCCTGCTGCCCGAAGCGTTGGACACTATCCTGGTGCCGCCCACCTACGCCGGCTGAATTTGAGCCGAACCCGCAGGCGCCGATGCAGATCCGGCGCCAGCGCATCGCGGGGCACACACAGCGAGCGGACCCGCCACTCCCCCCGCAGGCGAAAACGCAGCACGATAATCATCGGCAACGCCAGGCTGTCAGGGCGCAATTGCACCGCCTGCCAGCCAGATGCCCTGTTCCACAGCTGCCAGCCATCGGCGTCACGACGCAACCGGCAAAAAGCCTGACGGTGGGTCAACAATAGATGCCGCGGTAGCGTCCAGGCACCATGGGCCAGGCACAGCAGCACGCCGAGGCTGATTAACCAGAACGGGACGGACAACAGCAACAACGAACCCAAGGCGAAGGCCTGGGCCAGGAGATAGGCCGCCAGCAGTTGCCCGGAAGCCTGCCAGCGGCATTCAAAGCGATTACTTGGGCTGGACACGGTCCAGAATCATCCGAACCATGCGCTGCAGCTCCGGGTCTTCGGATTCGCTGCGTTCCATGAACCAGCCGAACATGTCCTGATCCTCGCACTCGAGCAGACGCACGTAGCACGCACGGTCGACGTCGTTAAGGTGGGGATAAACTTCTTTCACGAACGGCACCAGCAACACGTCAAGCTCAAGCATGCCGCGGCGGCTGTGCCAGTAAAGGCGATTCAGTTCAACATCTTCGACCATGGAGCGCTCCTCAAATAGAGCGCAAGTATACAGGCCCCGCCGCGATGGAACAGACGGCTCGGGTCAGGCACCACCGATCCTTTGTGAACTACCCATTTCAAGGGCGCCCCCTTATGATGTCCACCAGACTTTTTACCCTGCGATGACCCATGGCTGATTCCGCTTTTTTCTGCACCCTGTCCCACGAAGGCGTTCTCGCGGTCCGCGGCGTGGACGCTGGCAAATTCCTGCAAGGCCAATTGACCTGCAACCTCAACTACCTGAGCGACAGCCGGGCCAGCCTCGGTGCCCGCTGCACCCAGAAGGGCCGGATGCAATCGAGTTTCCGCATCCTGCTCGAAGGCGATGGTGTACTGATGGCAATGGCCAGCGAATTGCTCGAACCGCAACTGGCGGACCTGAAAAAGTATGCCGTGTTCTCTAAATCCAGACTGACCGATGAAAGCACCGCCTGGGCTCGCTTCGGCCTGGAGAACGCCGACACGGCGCTCGCAGCCTTGGGCCTTGAGCTGCCGGCCGAGACCGACAGCGTCGTTCGTCATGATGGCCTGATTGCCATTCGCGTCTCTCCGAACCGCGCCGAACTTTGGGCGCCCGCCGAACAGGCCGACCCGCTGTCAGCCCGGCTGCGCGAACAGTTGACCGAGGGCGAGCTGAACCAGTGGCTGCTGGGTCAGATCCGCGCCGGGATCGGCCAGGTCATGCCGGCTACCCGCGAACTGTTCATTCCGCAGATGCTCAATCTGCAAGCCGTTGGCGGCGTGAGCTTCAAGAAAGGTTGCTACACCGGCCAGGAAATCGTCGCCCGCATGCAGTACCTGGGCAAACTCAAGCGGCGCCTGTATCGGCTGCAAATGGATGCCGGTGAACTGCCCGAGCCTGGTACCCCCTTATTTTCACCCACGCACGGCAGTTCTATCGGTGAAGTGGTGATGGCCGCTCACGCCGAACGAAACATTGAACTGCTGGCGGTGGTACAGGCCGAAGCTGCAGAAGATGACAATTTGCACCTCGGCGCGCTGGAAGGCCCGGGCCTGCAATTGCTCGACCTGCCTTACGAACTGGACCGCGACCGCGAAATCCAGCGCTGATCGCAGCATTTTGTCGTAATACCCTAGAGAAACGAAATGAGCGATTTGGCGGATAAGGTCCAACGGGATTTGGTGGAGGCCATCGATAACGATGACCTGGTTCTGCCAACATTACCGGAAGTGGCCCTGCAGATTCGCCGGGCCGCCGAAGACCCGGAAATCAGCGTCAGCAACCTGAGCAAGGTGATTGGTCGTGACACGGCGCTTTCGGCGCGCCTGATAAAAGTGGTCAACAGCCCACTGCTGCGTGCGACCCAGGAAGTCACTGACCTGCACACAGCCATCACCCGGCTGGGAGTCAACTACAGCAGCAACCTGGCCATCGGCCTGGTCATGGAGCAGATTTTCCATGCCCGTTCCGAAGTGGTGGAACAGAAGATGCGCGAAGTCTGGCGTAAAAGCCTGGAAATCGCCGGTGTCTGCTATGCGTTGTGCCGGATCTATACGCAACTCAAACCCGATCAGGCCGCGCTGGGTGGGCTGGTGCATCAGATCGGCGTACTGCCGATTCTCACCTACGCCGAAGACAACAATGAATTGCTGTCTGACCCGGTCAGTCTCAATCACGTCATCGAGACGATTCACCCGGTGCTGGGAGACAAGTTGCTCAGTGTTTGGGAGTTTCCAGAAAGACTGGTGAAGCTGCCGGGGCTGTATCTGGACTTCACCCGAGATTCGAAGCAACTCGATTACGTCGACCTGGTGCAGGTTGCTGCGTTGTATTGCTACAAGGACTCCGACCACCCCCTGGGCAGGATCGATGCCTTCGGGGTACCGGCCTTCAATAAGCTGGGCATCGACCCGGAAAACAAAGCCCGGTGCGCGGAGATCGAAGAAGCGCGCTCGATGTTTTATTAAACAACCAGGCTCAAGCCCCTGAACTTGAGCTCAGGCACTGAACCTGTGGCGAGGGGATTTATCCCCGCTGGGGCGCGAAGCGGCCCCTGGCGTTCTGTCTGATACACCTAAATCGCCAGTTTGGGGCTGCTTCGCAGCCCAGCGGGGATAAATCCCCTCGCCACAATAGGGCTTGGCTCGGGTTCAATCGGAACCGGGGATAAAGCTCACCCTAACTTTCAAACCACCCTCCTGCCCATCATGCAGCGTGATTTGCGCCAGGTGCGCACGGCAGATTTCACCGACGATCGCCAGCCCCAGGCCCGAACCGGCCACTTGCTGATTGCGTCGATAGAAGCGCTCGAACACGCGGTCTCGCTCATGCGGCGGGATGCCCGGCCCGTCGTCCTCGACCTCAAGCACCGCAGGCGCTGTGACCCGCAGGATCACATTGCCGCCCGATGGGGTATGGGCCAGGGCGTTGTCCACCAGGTTGCTCAACAACTCGTTCAACAAGGTCGGCTCACCTCGCAGCCATACCGGTTCGTCGGCTTCCAAAGCCAACGCCACGCCACGGGCATGGGCCAACGGGGCCATGGCCATACCCAGCTCCCGTGCCAATTGGCTGAGATCAAGCAACTGCGCGCCGCCCTCGGCGATGGCCCGGGCACCATTTTCGACACGCGCCAGGGACAGCAACTGATTCGCCAGATGGGTCAACCGATCCGTGCCTTGGGCCGCGGTTTCCAGGGTTTCACGCCAGATTGCCGGCTCGCTGGCGCGCAGCCCCAGCTCAAGCCGGGCCTTCAGCGCAGCCAAAGGCGTGCGCAGTTCATGGGCGGCGTCGGCGATGAATTGCGCCTGACGTTCGAATTGCCCACGAAGACGCTCGGTGAAATGGTTGAGGGCCCGCACCAGTGGCCAGAGTTCATGCTGGACCTCCACCAGGGGCAATGGCCGCAAATCATCCGGCTGACGCTCCTCCACCGCCGTGCGCAAGCGCTCCAGGGGGCGCAAGGCGGCACTGACGGCGAACCACACCATCAGCAGCGCGCCCACCGCCAGCATACCCAGGCGCAACAGTGTGTCGGCCATCAAGCCGCGGGCCATGCTGATCCGCGCCTCTTCGGTTTCCGCCACGCGAATCTCCGCCATGCCGTTCATGTTCGGTTCACTCACCGCCTTGAGCAGGCTCACCACCCGCACATCCTGCCCCTGATAGCTGGCGTTATAAAAGCGCGCCAGGGCCGGGTAATCGTCGGTACGCGGCGTACCGGGCGGTGGACCTGGGAGGTTTTCGTAGCCGGAAATCAGCTTCTGGTGGATGTCATTGACCTGGTAGTAAATACGCCCGGCGCTGTCGTAGGCAAAGGTATCCAGGGCCACGTAAGGCACATCCGCGCTGAGGCTGCCGTCGCGTTGCGACAGGCCGGCGGCGATGGTCCGGGCGGAGGCCAGCAGCGTGCGGTCGTAGGCCGTGTCCGCAGCTTCGCGACCGTTCCAATAGGCACTCAGACCACTGGCGAGCATCAGTACCACCAACAGCAGTGCCAGGTTCCAGAGCAGCCGCCAACGCAAACTGTCGGGCTTATGCATCGCGGGTTTCCAGCAGGTAGCCCAGGCCACGGAATGTCACGATCGCCACGGCATGGCCGTCGAGTTTCTTGCGCAGGCGGTGGACGTAGATTTCGATGGCATCGGGGCTGGCCTCTTCGTCCAAGCCGAACACCTGGGCCGCAAGCTGCTCCTTGCTCATCACCCGCCCTGGCCGGGCGATCAACGCCTCCAGCACGGCCTGCTCGCGGGAAGTCAGGGTCAGCAATTCGTCGTCGAGGGTGAAGCGGCGGGTGTCCAGGTCATAAATCAACCCACCACAGCGCTGCTGGCGTTCGCCCCCCAATACGCTACGGCGCAACAGTGCCTTGACCCGAGCCTCCAGCTCCGTGAGCTCGAACGGCTTGGCCAGGTAATCGTCAGCACCCAGGTTCAGGCCATGAACCCGGTCCTTGACGTCGCTACGGGCAGTCAGCATCAACACCGGTAAGGTCTTGCCGCGGGCCCGCAGCCGGGCCAGCACCTCGAAACCGTCCATGCGTGGCAGCCCCACATCGAGAATCGCGACCGCGTACTCCTCGCTGCTCAAAGCCAGGTCAGCCGCCACCCCGTCGTGCAGCACATCCACGGTCAAACCGGTGCTCTTGAGCGCCTGGGCTACACTTTCGGCCAGCTGGAGATGGTCTTCGACGAGCAGGACACGCATTGGATTTCACCTCGATTCAGGGATGGTCGGCACCATTCTGTGGCGCGGAGTTTACAGCCGCATCCACCTCTGTGAAGCCAAAAACATCGTGAAAGCTTTTGAAAGGTTAGCGAAAGGTTGGCCGGTTACAGTCCTCCAACGGCAAGTTTCGACTGCCGGTCGCGAGGCACCTCGCGAACGAAAAACGCCCCGAAGCGTTTTCGCCAAATAAGAACAATAGAGCGGAGTATTCACCATGCTGTCCATACAGCCCCAGGCCCCGACGCCTGCTCGCCCTTCCCGCCTCAACCAGATCGCCTTCACTTGCGCCGCCGCTTTCGCCGGTCTTGCACCGTCGTCTCTGTGCGTCTACGCCACGTGACCTATCGCTCCTGATGGCCCGCTGTCGATTCCCGAAGGGTCCGACAACGGCAAATGTGCAACACACAACAACAACTCCTGTGGAGACAAAAATGAACCTATCACTGCGTAAAGTAGCCCTGGCCGCTGGTTGCCTGATGTTCGCCGGGCAGTTGCTCGCCGAACCCAAGCGTCCGGAATGCATCGCCCCGGCCGCGCCTGGCGGCGGTTTTGACCTGACGTGCAAATTGGCCCAAAGCGCCCTGGTGAACGAAAAACTGCTGACCAAACCGATGCGTGTGACCTACATGCCCGGCGGCGTCGGTGCAGTGGCCTACAACGCAGTGGTCGCTCAGCGCCCGGCCGACGCCGGCACGCTGGTGGCCTGGTCCAGTGGCTCGCTGCTGAACCTGGCCCAAGGCAAATTCGGGCGTTTCGACGAAAACGCCGTTCGCTGGTTGGCAGCCGTTGGCACCAGCTATGGCGCCATCGCGGTCAAGAGCGATTCGCCCTACAAGAACCTCGATGATCTGGTACAGGCGCTGAAGAAAGATCCAGGCTCCGTGGTCATCGGTTCCGGCGGCACCGTGGGCAGCCAGGACTGGATGCAAACCGCGCTGATCGCCAAGGCCGCCGGTATCGACCCGCGCAAACTGCGCTACGTGGCGCTCGAAGGCGGTGGCGAGATCGCAACGGCCCTGCTGGGCGGCCATATTCAGGTAGGCAGTACGGACATCTCCGACTCCATGCCACACATCCAGAGCGGCGACATGCGCCTGCTGGCGGTGTTCGCCGAGAAGCGCCTGGATGAGCCGGAAATGAAAGACATCCCGACCGCCCGTGAACAAGGCTACGAGATCGTCTGGCCAGTGGTTCGTGGCTTCTACCTCGGGCCGAAGGTCAGTGATGAAGACTACGCCTGGTGGAAAAATGCATTCGACAAGCTGCTGGCTTCCGAAGACTTCGCCAAGCTGCGTGACCAGCGCGAACTGTTTCCGTTCGCCATGACCGGTCCGGAACTGGACACCTACGTGAAGAAGCAAGTGGCCGACTACAAGATGCTGGCCAAAGAGTTTGGCCTGGTCCAGTAATCGCCTCTGTTCTCGCGGCGGCGCCTGCATCACTGCGGCGCCGCCCAGGAGTTAGTCATGCTCATCCAACGTATTTTCGCTTCAGTGCTGCTGCTGGTTTGCGTCGGCCTCGCGCTGATGGCCTGGCCCTACCAGGCAGCCTTTTCCTACGAACCGGTCGGGCCGCGCGCCTTCCCCTTGCTGATGATCGGGCTGCTGAGCCTGGCCCTGCTTTATATGGTGTTTCGTCCGACGCCCATCGTGCACAGCGACGAAGATCCGCAACTGGATCGCGAGACCCTGCAGAAAATCGGCATCTGCGTAGTGCTGCTGCTGATATTCGCCGGGACCTTCGAACCCCTGGGTTTCATCCTCGCCAGCATTGTGGTCGGGGTTCCGATGGCGCGCCTGTATGGCGGTCGTTGGGTGCCGAGCGTGGTGATCATCAGCCTGATGGCCATCGGTCTCTATCTGTTGTTCGACAAGCTGATGGACGTGCCGCTGCCCCTGGGCCTGCTCGACGTCCTGGAGAATTGATATGGATACCCTGAATTATCTCGGCCAGGGTTTTGGCGTTGCACTGACCCCCTACAACCTCGTTACCGCCCTGAGCGGCACCCTGATCGGCACCGTGGTCGGCCTGCTGCCGGGCCTGGGCCCGATCAATGGCGTGGCGTTGCTGATCCCGATTGCATTCGCCCTCGGTCTGCCACCGGAGTCGGCCCTGATCCTGCTGGCGGCCGTATACCTGGGTTGCGAATACGGCGGACGAATCAGCTCGATCCTGCTCAACATCCCGGGTGAAGCCTCCACCGTCATGACCACCCTGGACGGTTACCCGATGGCCCGCAAAGGCATGGCCGGCGTCGCCCTTTCGCTGTCGGCGTGGAGTTCGTTCCTCGGTGCATTCATTGCCACTTGCGGGATGGTGCTGTTCGCCCCGCTGCTGGCCAAATGGGCGATTGCCTTCGGACCGGCGGAATATTTCGTGCTGATGGTGTTCGCCATTGTCTGTCTCGGCGGCATGGCCGGAGACCGCCCGCTCAAGACCTTCATCGCGGCGCTGATCGGGCTGTTCCTGTCCTGCGTCGGGATTGACGCCAACAGCGGCGTCTACCGTTTCACCGGGGACAATATCCATTTGACCGACGGCATCCAGTTCGTCGTGCTGGTGCTGGGCCTGTTCTCCATCAGTGAAATTCTGTTGCTGCTGGAAAAGACCCATCGCGGCCAGGAAGCGGTGAAAGCCACCGGGCGGATGATGTTCAACGTCAAGGAAGCGGCGTCGGTGTTCTGGGTGAACATGCGATGCGGCGTGCTTGGCTTCATCATGGGCGTGTTGCCAGGTGCCGGTGCGACGCTGGCCAGTGCCGTGGCGTACATGACGGAAAAACGCATCGCCGGTGCAAGCGGTACGTTCGGCCAAGGTGACAAGCGTGGCCTCGCCGCCCCGGAAACCGCCATCGGCGGCGCCGCCTGCGGTGCGTTGGTGCCGATGCTGACCCTGGGTGTTCCGGGTTCCGGCACCACGGCGGTGATGATCGGCGCGCTGTCGCTGTACAACATCACTCCAGGTCCACTGCTGTTCCAGCAACAACCTGACATCGTCTGGGGTCTGATCGCTTCGTTGTTCGTCGCCAACATCATGCTGGTGATCCTCAACATCCCGATGATCCGCGTCTTCACCCGTATCCTGGCCGTGCCGAACTGGGCATTGGTACCGGTCATCGCGATCATCACCGGGATCGGCGTCTACGCGGTGCACGCCACCACGTTCGACCTGTTCCTGATGATCGGTATCGGCATCTTCGGTTACATCCTGCGCAAGCTCGACTTCCCGTTGTCGCCGGTCCTGTTGGGCTTCATCCTCGGTGGCCTGATGGAACAGAACCTGCGTCGTGCGCTGTCGATTTCCAACGGTGCTCTGGAAATCCTCTGGTCGAGCCCGATCACCCTGGGTTGCTGGGTATTGACCGTTATCATGCTGCTGATGCCATTGCTGCGGATCTGGCGCCGTCGCTCGGCTCAACGTCGCGCCCTGGCCAATGTCTAAAGCTACACTCAGACAATGGTGGGGAACACCGCTGGTCGGTCTGGCCGGCGGTTATCTGGCCAGCCTGATCGGCTGGCCTTTGCCCTGGATGGTTGGCTCGTTGCTGGCGATCATCCTGGTGCGCTGCCTCACACCGTGGCAACTGATGGAAATCCCTGGCGGCCGTAAATGCGGCCAGTGGGTGGTCGGCATCGGTATCGGCCTGCACTTCACCCCGGTGGTGATGGAGCAGGTGCTGAGCCATTTTGGCCTGATCTTCTTCGGCGCGCTGATCACCAGCGTGTCTAGCGTGGTGAGTGTGTGGCTGATGCGCCGCACCGGCGAAGACCGCGCCACCGCTTTTTTCTCCAGCATGCCGGGCGGTTCCGGCGAGATGGTCAACCTCGGTGCCCGCAATGGCGCCGACCTGAGCCGCGTCGCTGCCGGCCAGAGCCTGCGGGTACTGGTGGTGGTGCTGTGCGTACCGGCCGCTTTCAAATACTTGCTCGGCGAAGGCGCCCCGGTGCAGCACGCTGCCACGGTGGATTGGCTGTGGCTGGCGCTGCTGTTCCCGGCGGGCGCCCTGCTCGCCTGGGGCTGGGAGCGTTTGCGCCAACCCAACCCGTGGCTGTTCGGACCGTTGCTGGTGAGTGCGGCGGTGAGCATCGGCTGGGATCTGCACATCGGCCTTCCCGACGGTGGCAGCCAGATCGGCCAGTGGTTGATCGGCAGCGGATTGGGTTGTCATTTCAACCGGCAGTTCTTCCGCCGCGCGCCGTCGTTCATGGGACGAACGCTGATCGGCACGGTGTTGACGATGCTGATCGCAACCCTCGCGGCTCTGGGCCTGAGCACGCTGACCCACCTGGACTTGCGGTCACTGACCTTGGGCATGATGCCCGGCGGTATTGCGGAAATGAGCCTGACGGCGGAGACGCTGCAACTGTCGGTACCGCTGGTGACGGCGTTGCAGGTGATGCGACTGCTGTTTGTGCTGTTTCTGGCGGAGCCGTTGTTCAGGTATTGGATTCGCAAGCCGGGTTCGGTCTGATCGTCCGCGGCGCCTTCATCGCGAGCAGGCTCGCTCCCACAGAATATTGCGGCGTACACAAATCAGTGTGGGAGCGAGCCTGCTCGCGATGGGGCCCGTCAGCTGGGCGCATTAAACCGGCGGCAACCGCCAATCAATCGGCGCTTCGCCCTGTTGCTCAAGAAACTTGTTGGCCCGACTGAAATGCCCGCACCCCAGGAAACCGCGGTAAGCCGACAGCGGCGACGGGTGGACGGAGGTCAGCACCAAGTGTTTGGTGGCATCAATCAGCTTCTGCTTGCCTTGGGCATGAGCGCCCCACAGTAGAAAGACCAAATGCGGCTGGTGCTCACTGACCACTTCAATGACCCGATCAGTAAAGTGCTGCCATCCCTTGCCTGCGTGGGAGTTGGCATTGGCACGCTCCACGGTCATGGTGGTGTTGAGCAGCAACACCCCCTGGTCGGCCCAACTTTGCAGGTAGCCGTGATTCGGGATGTCGATATTCAGATCGCGTTTCAATTCCTTGTAGATGTTCACCAGCGAGGGCGGCGCCGGCACGCCCGGCTGCACTGAAAAGCACAAACCATGAGCCTGGCCTGGGCCGTGATAAGGGTCCTGGCCGAGGATCACGACCTTGACCTTGTCCAGCGGCGTGGAGTTGAGGGCATTGAAAATCAACGATGCCGGTGGGTAAATTTCCTTGCCGGCGGCGTACTCCCGACGCAGAAATTCACGCAACTCTGCCATATAGGGCTGGTCGAACTCGGCACGCAGGGCTTGCTTCCAGCTCGGTTCGAGTTTGATACGGTCGTCAGCAGTCATGGTTGCACCCGGTAAAAACAATGGGCGCACCCTAGGAAAGCCTACATGGCTTGTCAATTGATCTGACGCAGAACCGGCACTTTCCTACGCAGCGGTCATACTGATCATTCAAATTTCTGATCGAGGTCACGATGAATCTGCACTTCGAAGAACTCACTGGCATCAATGGCGCCCGTATCGGCATCGCCACCCTGGATGCTGAAAAATCCTTGAATGCCCTCTCCTTGCCGATGATCAACGCCCTGCGCGATCGTCTCGACGCCTGGGCCAGAGAACCGCAAATCGTCTCTGTATTGTTGCGCGGCAACGGCGCCAAGGCGTTTTGCGCCGGCGGCGAAGTGCGCAGCCTGGTAGAGGCCTGCCGCGCTCAACCAGGTGAAGTACCGCCCTTGGCGGCGCAATTTTTTGCCGCGGAGTACCGACTGGACTTCAACCTGCACACTTTTCCCAAACCCTTGGTGTGCTGGGGCCATGGCTACGTGCTTGGCGGCGGCATGGGGCTGTTGCAAGGCGCGAATATTCGGATCGTCACACCGAGCACGCGCCTGGCGATGCCGGAAATCAGCATCGGCCTGTACCCGGATGTCGGCGCCAGTTGGTTCCTGTCGCGGCTGCCCGGCAAGCTTGGCCTGTTCCTGGGCCTGACGGGCGCCCATATGAATGCCCGGGACGCCATTGACCTGGGTCTGGCCGACCGTTTCCTGTTGGATGAACAACAGGACGATCTGATCGAAGGCCTGCTGCAACTCAATTGGCAGGAACAGACGCCCATGCAGCTCAACAGCTTGCTCAAGGCCTTGCAACAGGAAGCCGTCGCCCAATTACCCGAGGCGCAATGGCTACCGCGCCGGCAGAAAATCGACGAATGGCTGGATGTCAGCGATGTGCGCTGCGCCTGGAAAACCCTCAGCCTGCTGGTGGACCATTCAGACCCATTGATCGCCCGGGCGGCCAAGACCATGACCGAAGGCTGCCCGCTGACTGCTCATCTGGTCTGGGAACAGATCGCCCGAGCCCGGCATTTGTCATTGGCAAGTGTGTTGCGCATGGAGTACACCTTGAGCCTCAACTGCTGCCGACACCCTGAATTCAGCGAGGGCGTGCGGGCGCGGCTGATCGACAAAGACCACAAGCCCCGCTGGCACTGGCCGGACATCAACCATGTCCCCGCAGCAGCGGTCGAGGCGCATTTTCACAAGGCCTGGGAAGGGCGGCATCCGCTGGCGGATTTGTCTAACGAGTAAAGAACCTGAGTGGCACACCCGTGAGAGTGACATTCTGTGAGAGCGACATTCTGTGAGAGCAAAGCTTGCTCGCGATAGCGATATGCCAGTCACCGGGAAGCTGACTGATCCCCTGTCATCGCGAGCAAGCTTTGCTCCCACAAGCGTTATCCCATCGGGTTTGTTACAGGCACAAAAAAGCGGCGCTCAATGCGCCGCTTTTTGCTGCCGATGAATCAGCGGTGGTTACGCCGTCCATCATGATCACCGCGTCCCCGATGATCACGTCCGCCTCGACCACGACGGTCGTCATTCCAGCCGCCCCGGTTATGGCCGTCCCAGCCGCCCCGGTGTGGATGAGATCGGTATGCCGTGCGCGGTGGCGAGTAATAGCGTGGACCGTGTTGGTAGTAGCGCGGCGCCGAGTAATAGCGTGGTGCCGGTTGGTAATAACGCGGTGCCGAGTAATACCGCGGTGCGTAATAGCCGCGCGGTGCCGAGTAGTAGCTCCCGCCACCGTAATAGACCGGCGCCGGTGAGGTGTAGACCTCGGAACGGTAGTAGCTTGAGCCTCCGTCGTAAGGAACACATGCCGAAAGTGTCAACAGAAACGCAATGAGCAGAAGTCGTCGATACATGGCGGCCTCCTGGACCGCTAATGAGCCACATCAGCGACGCTGGCGGGCGGCAGTCATCTATTGGGTGACTGACGATTAATCTGACAGCGAAATCCGAATCTGGTGCGCCCCGGCAATAAGTTGAAACATGTGCTCCGCGCCTCATCCCGGTGCAGCAAAGCACCACAACCATGCACAAACCCACTGGCGACGCCGCGCTGATCTCTCCCCACCCGCTTTGGACCGGGCCTTTACGCTACTTGGCACGGCTCTCGCTTTAACAAACTCCGTGCAGGAGTCATCACAGGTTCGCGGCACCACAATTTGCAATGGCTGACTAGGGTTCCGGCTCGCCTCTGGCGAGTGGCTGGTCCGAGAGTTGGCGACCTCCAGTTGAGGTTACACGGCGGGACAAAAGCCCGGGAGACAAGCCACCGTTCGCGGTGCCGCGTTGCTCCTGTCCGCCCTTGATCAACTGGAGAACCACCATGCTCAAGCTTCGTCTTTGCGCCCTGCTCCTCGCTACGTTCTCGGCCCTCGTAAGCCCCTCGTCCCCTGCCGCGCAAAAAGACCATTTCAGCGTCTGCTGGACCATTTACGCCGGATGGATGCCCTGGGAGTACGCCGGCAGCCAAGGCATTGTCGATAAATGGGCGAAAAAATACGGCATCACCATCGATGTCGTGCAGCTCAACGACTACGTCGAATCCATCAACCAATACACCGCCGGTCAGTTCGACGGCTGCACCATGACCAACATGGACGCCCTGACCATTCCCGCCGCCGGCGGCGTGGACAGCACCGCGCTGATCGTCAGCGATTTTTCCAACGGCAATGACGGCATCGTGCTCAAGGGTGACGGCAAGAAAGTCGCCGACCTCAAGGGCATGGACGTCAACCTGGTGGAGCTGTCGGTCTCCCATTACCTGCTGGCCCGCGCCCTGGACTCGGTCGGTCTGACCGAGAAAGACCTCAAAGTCGTCAACACCTCCGATGCCGATATCTCCGCGGCCTTCAATACCGACCAGGTCAAGGCCGTCACCACCTGGAACCCGATGCTCTCGGACATCAAGGCCCAGCCCGGCGTGAGCGAGGTGTTCAATTCCAGCCAGATCCCGGGAGAGATCATGGACATGATGGTGGTCAACACCCAGACCCTGCAGGACAACCCGGCCCTGGGCAAAGCATTGACCGGTGCCTGGTTTGAAGTGGTGGCGCTGATGGATGCAAAAAACGCAGCCAGCAAGACCGCACTCGAACACATGGCCAAAGCCTCGGGCACCGATCTGGCCGGATTCCAGTCGCAACTGGACACCACCAAGCTGTTCGCCACGCCCAAGGAGGCCTTGAGCTTCGCCACCAGCGAGCAACTGCCCGCCACCATGCGCAAGGTCGCCGAGTTTTCGTTCCAGCACGGTTTGCTCGGCGAAGGCGCCAAGGACACCAACGCAGTCGGCATGACGTTTGCCAATGGCGTGACCAGCGGCGACAAGGCCAACCTCAAGCTGCGCTTTGACCCGACCTACGTGCAGCTGGCCGCCGACGCCAAGCTGTAAACCGGAGGAGCTGGCATGCGCCTGATCAACCGCTATCCGGATCGCCCCAGCCGCCTGTTGTTGGTGATCCTGCCCTTCGCGCTGGTGCTGTTCGCCTACTTTATGGGCTCGGCCGAACGGTTGACGGACAACCCCAACGACAAGCTGCTGCCCAGCGCGGTGCAGATGGCCGATGCGGTCAAACGCCTGGCCTTCACCGCTGACGTGCGCAGTGGCGATTACCTGCTCTGGCAAGACACCGCATCGAGCCTGCGCAGACTGGCAATCGGCCTGGGCATCAGCGCCTTGGCCGGCCTGTGTCTGGGCATCGCCGCCGGCACGCTGCCGCTGTTCGGCGCGCCGCTGTCGCCGTTGCTCACCGTGCTGTCGATGGTGCCACCCTTGGCGATCCTGCCCATTCTGTTCATCGTCTTCGGTCTGGGAGAATTGTCGAAAGTGATGCTGATCGTCATTGGCATCACCCCGTGCCTGGCCCGGGACCTGGAACAGCGCGCCCGGGAAATTCCGCCCGAGCTGCTGATCAAGGCCCAGACCCTCGGCGCTTCGACCTGGACCCTGATGCTGCGGGTGGTGCTGCCGCAATTGCTGCCACGCCTGTTGATTTCCCTGCGGCTGATGCTCGGTTCGGCCTGGCTGTTTCTGATCGCCGCCGAAGCCATCGCCTCCACCGATGGGCTGGGCTATCGGATTTTCCTGGTGCGCCGGTACCTGGCGATGGATGTGATCTTGCCGTACGTGGTGTGGATCACCTTGCTCGCCTGGCTGATGGACTGGGGTCTCAAGCACCTGACCCGGCGAGCGTTCCCCTGGTATGAGGGGGCGAAGGCATGAGTTTCATCAAGGTCAATAACGTCTGGCAGCAGTACGCCGATCAGGTGGTGCTCGAACGCTTGAACCTGAGCGTCGCCGAAGGCGAGTTCTGCACGCTGGTGGGGGCGTCGGGTTGTGGCAAATCAACCTTTCTGCGGCTGCTCTTGGGCCAGGAGCGCGCCAGTCGCGGGCAGATTCTGCTGGACGGTGAGCCTCTGGCTGGTGAGCCGGATGCCAGCCGTGGCGTGGTGTTCCAGCGTTACTCAGTGTTCCCGCACCTGACGGTGCTGAACAACGTTGCCCTGGGCCTGGAACTGCCGCGCTCGCCGCTGCTGGGACGCCTGTTCGGCAGCGCCAAACGCCAGGCCCGTGAAGAGGCCGCGCATCTGCTGAACAAGGTCGGCCTCGGCCATGCACTGGATAAATACCCGGCGCAGTTGTCCGGGGGCATGCAACAGCGGCTGGCCATCGCCCAGGCGCTGATCATGAAACCCCGTGTCTTGCTGCTGGACGAACCCTTCGGCGCACTCGATCCCGGCATTCGCAAAGACATGCACGCCCTGTTGCTGGAGCTGTGGCGCGAAACCCGCTTGACGGTGTTCATGGTCACCCATGACCTGTCCGAAGGATTCAGCCTCGGCACCCGCCTGCTGGTGTTCGACAAGGTTCGCGTCGATCCCCATGCCCCCGGCGCCTATGGCGCGCGCATCACCTATGACATTCCACTGAACAGCGACCGCCGCACCGCCCGTGCCGCCGTCGACGCCCTGCCCGCCGAACTGGCCGGCGCATTGCGTATTGCTTGAAAGGAGTTTCCCATGACCGATTCGACCCAATTGTTTCCTCCCTTCGCCGAAGAACTGCTGCCTGGTGGCGGCCACCGTTCCTTCGTGCTCAAGCGCGGTCAACTGCTGCGCCTGACCGATCTGCGCGGCGGAGCCAACGTGAGCCTGACGCTGCTCAATGCCAATGAGAAAACCGAGCGCCTGAACCTGCCCGACAGCCTCAAATGCCAACACACCGCCAAACTCACCACCGGCCATTGCCTGTACTCGGACATGGGCCGGGTGCTGGCGGCGATCACCGCCGACACGTGCGGCTGGAGCGATAGCCTTGGCGGTGTGCTCTGCGCCGAGGAAGTGGCTGAAAAATACGGCCAGGGCCGCTATCAGGAACTGCGTAACGGGTTCTTTCGCAACGGCACCGACAACCTGTTGGTGGAGCTGGGCAAATGGGGGTTGGGCCTGTCCGACCTGCTGATGACCCTCAACCTGTTCAGCCGGGTCGATGTCGACGAGGCCGGCAACTTTCACTTCGTTGAAGGCCATTCCAAGGCCGGCGATTACATCGAACTCTACGCACCGATGGATACCCTGGTGGTGCTGACTGCGCTGCAACACCCGATGAACCCGAACCCCCAATACGCCCCGCAACCGCTCAAGCTCAGCTGGATGAACGCCGAGCCCAGCGTGGCCGAGCACTGCCGCAACTCGCGCCCGGAAAACCAGCGCGGCTTCATCAACACCGACCGCCTGTTCGCCTGAGGATCGCTGCCATGTCACTTGCCATCGCCACCCTGCAAAAGCAGCCCGACGCCGCTATCTACCGCGCCACCATCCCCGCCGGGGAACCCTGGCTGGTGGAGGTCAAGGCCGGCCAGACCCTGCGCATCCTCGACCTGGAAGGCAACCAGGCGGTCGATACGCTGTTCTACAGCCTGGCCAATCCCAAGGAACGCTACGACGTGCAGCGCACCCTGCGCCGGCAGAACAGCGTGTACCTGAGCACCGGCAGCGTGCTGTATTCCAACCTCGGCCGGCCCATGCTGACCATCGTTGAAGACACCTGCGGGCGCCACGACACCCTCGGTGGCGCCTGCGCCCAGGAAAGCAACACCGTGCGCTACGCCCTGGAAAAACGCTACATGCACAGTTGCCGCGACAACTACCTGCGGGCCTGCGCCCACGACGGTCGTCTGGGCAAGGGCGACATCGGACCGAACATCAACTTCTTCATGAACGTGCCGGTCACCGCCGACGGCGGCCTGACGTTCGAGGACGGGATTTCGGCGCCCGGCAAATACGTCGACCTGCGGGCCGAGATGGACGTGATCGTCCTGATCTCCAACTGCCCGCAACTGAACAACCCGTGCAACGCCTACAACCCCACGCCAGCGGAGCTTTTGATATGGAACTGAAACTCACCCGCCTGCGCCGCTGGCTGTTTGCCTTGTGCCAGAGCCGGTCGGGGCAGTGCATCAAATAAACACTGATTTCATGAACACCCTCAAACCCTTGTGGGAGCGGGCCTGCTCGCGATGGCAGCAGCACATCCAACACTGATGTAACTGACAGACCGCTATCGCGAGCAGGCTCGCTCCCACAGGGGAGTCGGGTGTTTGGAGGTTTCGCTCACGGGGACGACCCCGTCGGCCATCGAAAACTGCGGGACGGCCCGCATCCCAGTTCAGGCAGCACGCATGCCTGAGGGGGCAATGCCATGTTCGAAAAAATCCTCATCGCCAACCGTGGCGCCATCGCCTGCCGGATCCTGCGGACCCTGCGCGAGCTGAAGGTCGAAGGCGTCGCGGTGTATTCCCAGGCCGATGCGGCCAGCTTGCATATCCTGCAGGCCGACGAAGCCCACTGCCTGGGCGAAGGTGCGGCGGCCGGTACGTATCTGGCGGTGGACAAGCTGCTGGCAATCGCCAAAAGCAGCGGCGCGACGGCGATCCATCCCGGCTACGGCTTTCTCTCGGAAAACGCCGCCTTCGCGCAGGCCTGCGAGGCCGCCGGCATCGCTTTCATCGGCCCGACGCCAGAGCAACTGCGTGTGTTCGGCCTCAAGCACACCGCCCGCGACCTGGCTCGCCGGCACGGCGTGCCACTGCTCGAAGGCAGCGAACTGCTCGACAGCCTCGACGCCGCGCTACTGGCCGCCAACCAGGTCGGCTATCCGGTCATGCTCAAAAGCACCGCTGGCGGCGGTGGCATCGGCATGCGTGTCTGTCGCAATGCCGCCGAGTTGAGCGAGTCATTCGAAGCGGTCAAGCGCTTGGGCCAGAACAACTTCAGCGATGCCGGCGTGTTCATCGAGAAGTACATCGAGCGGGCTCGGCATCTTGAGGTTCAGGTATTCGGTGACGGCCAGGGCCAGGTGATCGCACTGGGCGTGCGCGACTGCTCGGTGCAGCGGCGCAACCAGAAAGTCATCGAAGAAACCCCTGCGCCCAACTTGCCCGAAGGTATGGCCGAGGAGCTCTGCGCAGCAGCGATTCAACTGGCCCAGGCGGTCAACTACCGCAGCGCCGGCACCGTGGAGTTCGTGTTCGACAGTGACGCCGGGCGCTTTTACTTTCTGGAAGTGAACACCCGCCTGCAAGTGGAGCACGGCGTCACCGAACAAGTGTGGAACGTCGACCTGGTGCGCTGGATGGTGCAACTGGCCGCCGGGGACCTGCCGCCCCTGAGCGAGTTGAGCCAGGGGTTGCGAGCCCAGGGTCATGCGATTCAGGCGCGCGTGTATGCCGAGGATCCAGGCCGGGACTTCCAGCCGAGCCCGGGGCTGCTGACCGCTGTGCAATGGCCGCCAGCCGACGGCAAACAACTGCGCATCGACACCTGGGTCGAGGCCGGCTGCCAGATTCCACCCTACTTCGACCCGATGATCGCCAAAGTCATTCGTTGGGCGCCGACCCGTGAGCAGGCACGCCTGGGTTTGCATCAAGCGCTGAATGAAAGCCTGTTGTACGGCGTGGAAACCAACCGCGACTACCTGCAACAGATTCTCCTCGATGCACCCTTTGCCAGCGGCCAGCCCTGGACTCGCTGCCTTGAGGCGCTGGTCTATCGCGCCCACACTTTTGAAGTGCTCAGCCCCGGCACCCAGACCAGCATTCAGGACTACCCCGGCCGACTCGGCTATTGGGCGGTGGGTGTTCCGCCATCGGGACCGATGGACAGCCGCTCGCTGCGCCTGGGCAATCGCCTGCTGGGCAACGAAGAAGGCGCTGCGGCGCTGGAAATCACCATGAGCGGGCCGTTGCTGCGTTTCAACTGCGCTGCCAGGGTGGCCGTGACCGGCGCGGTCATTGCGCTGACCCTCGATGGCGAAGCTGTGCCGATGAACACTGCCCTGTCGATTCCTGCCGGTTCCACCCTGGCGATCGGCACCATCGCCGGCGCCGGGGCGCGCAGTTACTTGTGCCTGCAAGGCGGCGTGCAAGTGCCGGATTACCTGGGCAGTAAAAGCACCTTCACCCTCGGCCAGTTCGGCGGCCATGGGGGGCGGGCCTTGTGTACCGGCGACGTGTTGCACCTGGCGCCCCTGGATGAGCGCGCGACCGTAGCGTATACGAGCGAACCCACTCTGGAGCTGCCCGACGTGCGGCAGATCCGCGTGATTTACGGCCCCCATGGCGCGCCGGAATACTTCACCGAGCGCTACATCCACACCTTCTTCGACACGGCCTGGGAAGTGCATTTCAACTCCAGCCGAACCGGCGTGCGCCTGATCGGGCCGAAACCCGAATGGGTACGCGCCGACGGCGGCGAGGCCGGACTGCACCCATCCAACATCCATGACAACCCGTATGCCATCGGCGCCGTGGACTTCACCGGCGACATGCCCGTCATCCTCGGGCCCGACGGCCCGAGCCTGGGTGGTTTCGTCTGCCCGGTGACGGTGATCGAGGCGGATCTTTGGCAACTGGGGCAACTGAAGGCCGGGGACAGGGTGCGGTTCGTGCCGGTGGATATATCGACCGCCCGCTCACTGACCGTGAAATGGGATCAATGTGGGAGCGAGCCTGCTCGCGATGAAGTGGATGCGGTGTCTGATCTGGCCCCATCGCGAGCAGGCTCGCTCCCACAGGGGTTTGGGTCGCCAGTGGTGTTGGATATCGGTCAGGACGATACCCGTCTGGTGGCGAGATTGGCCGGCGACACGCACCTGCTGCTGGAGATAGGCGCTCCTGAACTGGATCTGGTGCTGCGCTTTCGCGCCCACGCCTTGATGCAGGCGCTGGAACACAAACAGTTGCACGGCGTAATCGACCTCACGCCGGGCATTCGTTCGTTGCAAGTGCATTACCAACCCGAACAACTGCCGCTGGCCGAACTACTGCAGATCCTCACTGGTGAATGGGACGCGGTGTGCGCCGCGCAGGATCTGCAGGTGCCGTCACGCATCGTGCATCTGCCGCTGTCCTGGGACGATCCGGCCTGCCAGCTGGCCATCGAAAAATACATGACCACAGTGCGCAAGGACGCGCCCTGGTGCCCGAGCAACCTGGAGTTCATCCGCCGTATCAACGACCTGCCCAACCTCGACGCAGTGCAACGCACGGTGTTCGACGCCAGCTACCTGGTGATGGGCCTTGGGGATGTCTACCTCGGCGCGCCGGTCGCCACGCCACTGGACCCTCGACATCGGTTGGTGACCACCAAATACAATCCGGCCCGCACCTGGACTGCGGAAAACTCGGTGGGCATCGGCGGCGCGTACATGTGTGTGTATGGCATGGAAGGCCCAGGTGGATATCAGTTCGTCGGGCGCACGTTGCAGATGTGGAATCGTTATCGCGAGGTCGCCGCATTCGACGGCAAACCCTGGCTGTTGCGGTTCTTCGACCAGATCCGCTTCTACCCGGTCAGCGCCGATGAACTGCTGCGCATCCGCCGGGACTTCCCGCTGGGCCGCTTCGACCTGAACATCGAACACGGTCAACTCAACCTTGCTGATTACCAGCGCTTCCTGGCGCAGGAGGCGGACAGCATCGCCGCGTTCCGGGCGCAGCAACAAGGCGCCTTCAATGCCGAGCGCGAGCGGTGGATCGCCAGTGGCCAGGCACACTTCGACAGCGAAGAACCGGCACCCGCGCCCAGCGAAGATTCACTGCTGAGCGAAGATCAACTCAGTGTCGATAGCCACATCGCTGGCAATCTCTGGCAGGTCCAGGTGCAGGTGGATGCTCGGGTCAGCGCGGGTGACGTACTGGTGATTCTGGAGTCGATGAAGATGGAGATCCCACTCCTCGCCCCCGTGTCCGGAGTGGTGCGCCAGATTCGTGTACAGCCCGGCTCGGCGGTGCGCGCCGGACAACGTGTGGTGGTGCTGGAACGTGACTGAACTCAATCAAAGGATTAATGCCATGACCCCGTCTTTACGCCTGGACGATCTGCGCGACGCCTACCGCAGCGGCGAACTTACACCTCGCAATTTACTGTTGAGCCTGCGGGAAAAAGCCGCGGCGCTGAACCCGGACTACCACCTGTTCATCCACCTGCTGACGCCCGAGGAGCTGGAACCTTACCTCGTCGCGCTGGAGGGCCAGGATCTGGAAAACCTGCCGTTGTATGGCGTGCCGTTCGCGATCAAGGACAACATCGATCTGGCAGGCATTCCCACCACGGCCGCCTGCCCGGCGTTCAGCTACGTGCCGCAACGTTCGGCCACCCTTGTCGAGCAGCTACTGGCCTTGGGCGCGATTCCTCTGGGCAAGACCAATCTCGACCAGTTCGCCACCGGGCTCAACGGCACCCGCTCGCCTTACGGTGCCTGCCGCAATAGCGTGCTGCCCGACTATCCGGCCGGCGGTTCAAGCGCCGGCTCATCACTGGCGGTGGCCCTGGGTGTGGCAAGTTTTGCCCTGGGCACCGACACCGCAGGTTCGGGTCGGGTGCCGGCGGCGCTGAACAATCTGCTGGGTTTGAAGGCCACCAAGGGATTGATCTCAACGGCGGGTGTGGTGCCGGCCTGTCGCACGCTGGACTGCGTCACGACCTTCACCGCAACGGCGCGGGAAGCCAGCCAGTTACTGGCGCTGACAGCCCGTCTCGACCCACGCGATGAGTACAGCCGCCGCAACCCGCAGTGGAACGACGGCTCAGCGTTCGGCGCGCCACGCAGCTTTCGCTTCGGCGTGCCTCGTGGGCAAGACCTGGCTTTTTTCGGCTGCCACGAAGGTTCACAACTGTTTCAAGCGGCCATCGAGCGCCTCAAGGGCCTGGGCGGCGAAGCGGTGGAACTGGACCTGTCCCCGTTTCTCGAAGCCGCCCGGCTCCTTTATGAAGGGCCTTGGGTGGCTGAGCGCTACAGCGTTGCCGGGGAGTTGATGGAGCGCGAGCCCGATGCCGTACTGCCAGTTATCCGCGCCGTATTGGCGAAAGCGCCTACCGTGGATGGCGTACAAACCTTCCGTGCCCAGTACCGTTTGCAAGCGCTCAAAGCCCAATGCGATCGCGTCATGGAAACGCTCGATTGCGTCCTCACCCCGACCATCGGTCGCCCGGTGACCCTCGCCGAACTGGCCGCCGAACCGGTGCTGCGCAACTCGGAGCTGGGTTACTACACCAACTTCATGAACCTGCTGGACTACGCTGCCGTCGCTGTTCCCAGCGCATTCATGGCCAACGGTTTGCCCTGGGGCGTGACGCTGTTCGGTCGGGCCTTCACCGATCAATACCTGTTAAGCGTCGCCGATGCCTTGCAACGCCAGCAAGAGCCGGCCGTGCCAGCGCCGGCCAACCCGGCTCGCCATGACCGGGCGCGGCTGGTGGTGTGCGGGGCGCATCTGGACGGTTTGGCGCTGAACTGGCAGCTCCAGCAACGCGGAGCCCGTCTGATCGAGGCCACCCACAGCTCAGCCGATTACCGTCTCTACGCACTGGCCGGTGGCCCGCCTCTGCGCCCCGGCATGCTGCGGGTCAGTGAAGGCGGCGTGGCCATCGAGGTGGAGGTTTGGGAATTGCCGAGCAGCGAACTCGGTTCGTTCCTGACCGGCATCCCCGCGCCGCTTGGGCTGGGCAAGGTACAACTGGCCGACGGCCGCTGGGAAAGCGGATTCATTTGTGAGCCGTATGGTTTGACGGGCGCGCAGGACATCAGTCATTTGGGGGGGTGGCGGGCTTATTTAGATAGTCTGAAACAGTTGTGATTGTGTGGCGAGGGAGCTTGCTCCCGCTCGGCTGCGTAGCAGACGCTTTTGCGGCCGCTGCACTTCGGTAAATCCCTCGCCACCCTTTACAACCCTGCAAATCCGAGCACCTTTTCCTACAAGGCCACTAAACTGATTTCATTGGGTCTGCGCCAAGGAAATCGCCATGTCGCTCCGTTCGCCGTTGTATTCCCAGCGCAAGCCGCTCCTGCTCGTGGCGGGGCTGCTAGGTGCAGGCTTTCTGATCATTTCATTGTTGGGCTACCACGCTGCCAACACTTCGGTACGGGACCACACGCTCAGGATGCTGTACCTGAACCTGCTGATCGGCCTGCTCGTGACGCTGGCGGTGTTGGCAATCCTTTATCAATTGATCAGCAGCTACCAACGCCGCATCGACGCCCAGGCGACCCTCGACAGCCTGACGGAACTTCCCAACCGCCGTGGCTTCGACCTGTTGGCGGTACAAGCCCTGCACGAAGCCCAACGTGAACCCCAACCCCTGGCGGCGCTGCTGCTGGAGCTGGACGAGTTCAAGCGACTGGACTCCACCCATGGTCACATCGCCAGCGACCAGTTGTTGACCGGGTTCGCTCGCGACTTGACCGACAGCCTGCGGCATTCGGACATCGTGTGTCGCTGGAGTGGCGAGACGTTTATTGTGCTGCTCAAGGACACCGACGGGCAGAACGGTCTGAAGATCGCTGAGAAAATTCGTCAACGGATCGAACAACAACGTTATTTCTGCAGTGGCAAAGAGCTGCGGGTCACCGTCAGCATCGGCCTCACCACCTTGCAGGACGAAGATACCTTGCACAGCCTGCTGTCGCGGACCGATCATGCGCTGCAACGCGCCCGGCAAACCGGGAACAACCGAACCTGTGTACAGATGCCTCATTCCAGCTATGAATAAACCCGACTTGTGCCCGGCCTGTGGCGCCAGCAATGACTGCACGCTGGCCGACCCGCGAACCGCCGACCGCGCCTGCTGGTGTTACGGCGTGAGCATCGACCCGGTCGTGCTTGAAGCATTGCCGGCCGAGCTGCGCGATCAGTCCTGCCTGTGCCCACGTTGCGCCCAGGTCGAAACCCAGTTGCGGGCCAAGCCGCAGCCGATCGCGTAAGATGCCCGCCCTTCGCTCTCTTGCCTGACCTGCCCCATGCGCCTTGACCGCTTCCTCAGTAATCTGCCGCGTTTCAATCGCCAACAAGTCCGGTTGTTGTTGGTGGAACGCCGGGTGCGGATCGACGGGCAGATCATCAGCGATCCTCATGCACAGGTGCGCGAATTCAGCCGGGTCGAAGTCGATGACCAGGTGCTGCAAGCCGGTCGCCCACCCCGGTATTTCATGCTGCACAAACCGCCCGGTTGCGTCAGCGCCACCCGCGACCCGCAGCATCCCACCGTGCTGGACCTGCTGGATGAGCCAGACAAGGACGACCTGCACATCGCCGGGCGGCTGGACTTCAACACCACCGGGCTGATGCTGATCACCAATGACGGCAGTTGGTCACGACGCCTGACCCAACCGCAGACCAAACTGCCCAAGGTCTATTACGTCGAGACCGAGCAACTCATCACCGCCGAATACGCCGTTACCTTCGCGCGCGGGCTGTACTTCGCTTTCGAAAACCTCACCACCCAGCCTGCGGAACTGCTACTGCTGGGGCCAAGATCGGCACGGCTGAGCATCGTTGAGGGCCGCTATCACCAGGTCAAACGCATGTTCGGCCACTTCGACAACAAGGTGTTGCGCCTGCACCGTGAACGCATGGGACCGCTGCTGCTGGACGCCGAACTTGAGCCTGGCCAATACCGCGCCCTGAGCCCTGAAGAGATCCAGCTGATCTGATCGTATGACCGCTCGGCAGAAGTGTCGGACAATTGTCAAACAACACTTGCGCGACGGCCGGTCCACTGCTTGAATCAAACCGTCGGCCGAAATGTGACCGATGAGTCACCACATACTTCCAAGAAACTTTTTGCCGGCCGGAGCCTCCTCGGGTTCCTTCTTAACTCCGGCAAACTGCCCGCCATAACAATACCCGTCGACCGGCTTTCGTGGATCGACATGGGCCTTATCTTTCAGGCGTATGCCTACCTGTCACATTGCTCGTGCAATCTCATTGCGCGCATACCCGCTTGCCAGGAGTCTTATGACATGAGGCCAGAAATCGCTGTGCTGGATATACAGGGTCAGTATCGGGTTTACACGGAGTTCTATCGCGCAGACGCCGCGCAAAAGACCATCATCCTGGTCAACGGCTCGATGGCCACCACCGCGTCGTTTGCACAGACCGCCAAAAACCTCTACCCGCAATTCAACGTCGTGCTGTACGACCAACCCTATGCGGGCAAGTCCAAGCCCCACAACCGCCATGAAAAAATGCTGACCAAAGAGATCGAAGGCCAGATCCTCCTGGAGTTGATCGATCACTTTGCCGCAGAGCATGTGCTGTCTTTTTCCTGGGGCGGCGCCGCCACCCTCACCGCCCTGGCCCAGCGTCCACGGCGCATCGAAAAAGCGGTGATCAGCTCGTTCTCCCCAGTGCTCAATGCACCGATGCGCGACTACCTGGAGCGCGGCGTGGATTACCTGGGCAGCCTGGACGGCGACCGCGTGGGACACCTGGTCAACAGCACCATCGGCAAACACTTGCCGCCGCTGTTCAAGCGCTTCAACTATCGACACGTCAGCAGCCTGGCCGAGCACGAATATGGGCAGATGCATTTCCACATCAACGACGTGCTCCACAGCGACCGGTTGTGCTACGTCAACGCGGCGAAAAAAATCAACGTGCCGGTGCTGTTCCTGAACGGCGAATGGGACGAATACACCTCAGCCAGCGATGCCAAGGTTTTCGCCGACCACGTGCAACACAGCACTTTCACCACCCTGCAAGCCACCGGGCATTTCCTGGACATGGAACACAAAGCCGCCTGCCGCGACAGCCGTGATGCCCTGCTGGGTTTCCTCAAGCAGCCCCATCAAGAAAGCCGACCGCGCTACAACTACGTGCAGGACTACCATGCCCTGGCTATGTGAAACCGAGTCCTCGCGAGCAAGCCCCGCTCTGCCCCCACAGACACGGGGCTTGCCCACGAACGACCGCTCTGGTTTGAGGTTTGCGTAGACGCGTCACTGCTGCGCCCGTAAAGAAAAACTTCAAATCCGCGCCCACATCTGGTACAAAGTCAGCCGCTCTGAGCGGGTGTCGTATAATGGCATTACTCCAGCTTCCCAAGCTGATAACGAGGGTTCGATTCCCTTCACCCGCTCCACTGCATCATTCTGCGGACTTCCGCAGAAGTCCAAGAGAGTCTGCAAGTCGTTGCCACACAAAGGCTTTTTCTCTCTTTGACGTTCTGCTGTGGTCCACTGCGATCCGCCTACAGCCGGGACTTTTAAGTCCACAAACAAGTCCATTTTTGCGGGCGCGGCTGATTCCGGATTGTTGATGGAGAGGCGAGGTCGACGTGACCAGCATCTGGTTCCTGACTCATGTTCGGAGCAAGAGCATGGCACTCTCAGACCTGGCCGTTCGACAGGCCAAGGCGACTGGCAAGGCATACACCCTCCCTGACCTGGATGGCCTCTCCCTGGCCGTCACCGCTGCCGGTGGCAGGACTTGGCACTTCCGCTACTACTGGGCGGGCAAGCAGAAGCGGATGTCGCTCGGCACCTACCCGGAGGTGACGCTTCGCGAGGCCCGCAGCCTGCGCGATGAAGCGCGCGCCCTGCTGGCCAAAGGCACCAATCCTCGCGATCACCGCAAGCAGAAGCGCACCGCTGTCCGGCTCGCCGACGAAAACACCTTCGAGGCGGTGTATCGCAAGTGGCTCAAGCATCGCGGGCTCAGCCTCAAGGAAGGCCGGCAGACGACTCTCTCGATCCTTCCGCGCATCTTCGACAAGGATGTGCTGCCGACCTTGGGCAAGCAGTCGATCTATGAGATCAAGCGGCCCGACCTCCTGGAGGTGATCGCCAGGATCGAGAAGCGCAGGGCGCTCTCCGTCGCCGAGAAAGTCAGGACGTGGTTCAACCAACTGTTCCGCTACGCGCTGGTGATCGTGCCGGGCCTAGAGCAGAACCCCGCCTTCGATCTCGATGTGGTGGCGCTGCCGCTGCCACCCGTCAACCACAACCCGTTCCTGCGCATGGCCGAGCTGCCAAGGCTGTTGCAGCGGCTGCGCAGCTATCGCGGCCGGCGGCAGACCCAGCTCGGGCTGCGGCTATTGCTGCTGACCGGCGTGCGAACCGGAGAGCTGCGGCAGGCGATGCCGGATCAATTCGATCTGGACCGAGGGCTGTGGATCATCCCGCCCGACGTCGTGAAGCAACTCCAGCTGGATATGCGCAAGAAGCGGCAGCAGCCGAAGGACATCCCGCCCTACATCGTGCCGCTGTCGATTCAGGCCATGGAGATCGTCGGGCACCTGCTCGATGAGTTCAAGCCGGCCCAGCGCTACCTGTTCCGGCACGACAGCGACCTGAAGAAGCGCATCAGCGAGAACACGCTCAATGGTGCGCTCAAACGCATGGGCTATCAGGAACGCCTGACCGGACACGGTATCCGTGGCACGATGTCCACTGCGCTCAACGAGATCGGCTACCCGAAGGTCTGGGTGGATGCACAGCTCTCGCATGTCGATCCCAACAAGGTCAGCGCCACCTACAACCATGCCGAGTACGTGGAGCAGCGTCGACGCATGATGCAGGACTGGGCCGATCGCCTCGACCTCTTCGAGCAGAACCAGGTCGAGGCGGCCAGCATGCCGCTCACCGTGCATCTGGAAGGTGTGCCCGCATTCCCGAGTGAGCAAACCGCAAGCGCGCCCTCTACGCCGGTTGCCGCTTCGCCAAGCCTGCTCGTGACGAAGCCGGGTGACGCCATGCCGTTGGTTTCTGCCGCCGCACATCGGCTGCCGGCAGTGCCGCCCCAGCGATCGGCCGCGCCGCTGGTGCCTTCGGACATTCAGCGCGAGAGAATGGATTTGTTCGATGTCTTCGAAGCGCCGCACAACCTTCCCGTCGCTGCGTTTGCCAAGATGGCGGGCAAATCTCGCAGGTGGATCAGCTACGAGATCCAGGCGGGCAACTTGCTGGCGTTGAACGTGGGCAACCGCGGCCAGCGCGTGCCGGACTGGCACCTCGACCCGCTCAAGCACGAGCTGATCCAGTCTGTCCTGAAGCTGACCAGGGGTGCGGACCCTTGGCAGATCTACCATGCACTGCTGCAGCCGCGCTCGATGCTGCGGGGGCGCTCGGCACTGGAGGGCGTGACTGCCAGCAATTTCGACAAGCTCGTCATGGCCGTGAGCACAGCGGTGAAGGAAAGCGAATGGACCCCGCTGCGGGTCGGGGTCGTGTAGTCAAACAACGGGCCGGTAAGGGATGGCCTGGACATTATTCATATTAGTGATACTAATATTCATTTATGGTTTATTGACTATTAGAATACAGTCAATGACCATGGAACCATAAAACATATAAATAAAGAAGCTAGATCTATGGAACTTCTCGTACTACCGAACAATCGCCGCTTGCCTTTTGATTCCGGTGCCAACCTTTTGGAAGTGCTCCGTGAGCACCGTGTGGGTATTTCCTACAGCTGTATGTCTGGACGATGCGGTACTTGCCGCTGCCGAGTTATAGATGGCAGCGTCATTAGTTCGGCGGCGAAAAGCGGTGACTCAAATCGCATCGAAGAGCATTATGTACTCGCCTGTCAGTCAGTGCTCACCAGCAATTGCGCAATTGAGATCATAGACTCAGACGACATAGTCACTCACCCGGCGCGAATCATCAAAGGCATGGTTGTCGCCGTCGAGTCGCCCACTCACGATATTCGTCGCATCCGCATTCGCCTCGCCAAGCCCTTTGAGTTCTCACCCGGACAGTACGCGACGCTACAGTTCAGTCCCGAACATGTGCGTCCATATTCAATGGCTGGTCTGCCAGATGACCAAGAAATGGAGTTCCATATCCGCAAAGTGCCGGGCGGGCGTGTCACGGAGTATATTTTCGAGCACGTCCGCGAAGGTACAAGCATTAAGTTGAGCGGGCCTCTTGGTACGGCCTATCTGCGTCAGGCTCACACCGGGCCGATGCTGTGTGTGGGCGGCGGGACCGGACTCGCACCGGTGCTGTCGATTGTTCGCGGCGCGCTGAAGTCGGGAATGACGAACCCCATCCACCTTTATTTCGGGGTGCGCAGTCAGCAAGACCTTTACGACGCAGACCGATTGAACCAACTCGCGGCTATCCACCCTCAACTGACTGTCCATACAGTGATCGCGACGGGCCCGATTAATGAGGGCCAGCGAGCCGGCCTAATTACCGATTTGATTGAAAAAGACATTCCCTCGCTGGCTGGGTGGAGAGCCTACCTGTGCGGCGCACCAGCGATGGTTGACGCTCTATGCACCGTCGCCAAAGTTCTTGGAATATCGCCCGAACATATTTATGCCGATGCCTTCTATCCCAGCGGGGTCTGAATTGCCCCGACCCTGCACCTCTGTACATCGAGAATTCATCAGGAAGACACTTAAATGAGCATCACTAACAACAGCCGCGTCAGAATATTTGGGACAGCTGAATGATCTCTAACTCCATCATTACCCCATTTGAAGATAGCTTTATGACAGAAAAATGGATTGACGCAGTCGCTCTTTATGAAATCCCTGAAGGTGACGTCCTCGGCGTGACAGTCGAAGGTAAGGAACTAGCGCTGTATGAAGTGGAAGGCGAAATCTACGCTACCGACAACCTGTGCACACATGGTGCTGCCCGCATGAGTGATGGCTTTCTAGAAGGCAGAGAAATTGAATGTCCTTTGCATCAAGGTCGATTTGATGTTTGCACAGGCAGGGCCTTGTGCGCCCCTGTGACACAGAACATCAAAACATACCCGGTGAAGATTGAGGGCCAGCGTGTGATGATTGATTTGAGCTGAGAATTTTAATAGGAGGCACCCCGGACCCTAGAGCGTAATCCCCCCCATTCGATTTTTTTAGGTGAAAATATGAATTACAAAAATAAAACCTTGGTGACTGAATCTGGGCTGACCCAAAAACACCTGATTCATGGCGACGAAGAACTTTTCCAGCGCGAACTGGAAACCATTTTTGCTCGGAACTGGCTTTTCCTGACTCATGACAGCCTGATTCCGTCCCCTGGCGACTATGTTACGGCAAAAATGGGGGTTGATGAGGTTATCGTCTCCAGGCAGAACGACGGTTCGATTCGTGCTTTCCTGAACGTTTGTCGTCACCGTGGCAAGACGCTGGTACACGCAGAAGCAGGTAATGCTAAAGGTTTCGTTTGCAGCTATCACGGCTGGGGCTTCGGCGCTAACGGTGAACTGCAGAGCGTCCCGTTTGAAAAAGAACTGTATGGCGAGGCGCTCGACAAGAAATGTATGGGATTGAAAGAAGTCGCTCGTGTAGAGAGCTTCCATGGCTTCATCTATGGTTGCTTCGATGAGGAAGCCCCTTCTCTCATAGACTATTTGGGGGACGCTGGCTGGTACTGGGAGCCCATGCATAAGCATTCCGGTGGGTTAGAACTGATCGGTCCTCCAGGCAAGGTCATAATCAAGGCTAACTGGAAAGCGCCCGCGGAAAACTTTGTGGGGGATGCATACCACGTGGGTTGGACGCATGCGTCTTCGCTTCGTACAGGGCAGTCGGTCTTCTCGTCGTTAGCTGGCAACGCAGCTTTGCCCCCAGAAGGTGCAGGTCTGCAAATGACCTCCAAATACGGCAGCGGCATGGGTGTGTTGTGGGACGGATATTCAGGCGTGCACAGCGCAGACCTGGTTCCGGAATTGATGGCCTTCGGCGGTGCTAAGCAGGAACGGCTGAACAAAGAAATTGGCGAGGTTCGCGCACGAATCTATCGTAGCCACCTCAACGGCACCGTTTTCCCGAACAACAGTTTTCTGACCTGCTCGGGTGTCTTCAAGGTATGGCACCCGATCGACGCAAATACCACTGAGGTATGGACCTACGCCATGGTCGAAAAAGACATGCCCGAGGATCTCAAGCGCCGCTTTGTCGACGCGGTTCAGAGAACGTTTGGGCCTGCTGGCTTCTGGGAAAGCGATGACAATGACAATATGGAAACGGTATCGCAAAACGCCAAGAAATATCAGTCCAGGGATGGCGATCTGATTTCCAACCTGGGTTTCGGCGGGGACGTATACGGCGACGAGGTTTATCCTGGCGTCGTCGGCAAATCGGCGATTGGCGAGACCAGTTATCGTGGCTTCTATCGGGCTTACGGCGCGCACATCAGCAGCTCTAGCTGGGCTGAATTCGAGGATGCCTCTAAAAATTGGCATACCGAACTGACAAAGACTACTGATCGCTAACAGACGAGAGGGACCATGATGATTAATATTCAAGAAGACAAGCTTGTCTCCGCCCACGATGCCGAAGAGTTTCTTCGTTTCTTAAATTCCGGCGACGAGGCTTTGCAACAAGAAGCTACCACGTTGCTAACCCGGGAAGCGCATCTTTTAGACATTCAGGCTTACCGCGCCTGGTTAGAGCACTGCGTGGACTCAGAGGTGAAATATCAGATTATCTCACGCGAACTGCGCTCAGCTTCCGAGCGCCGTTACCAGCTCAATGAAACCATGAACATTTTCAACGAGAATTATGAACAACTGGAAGTTCGCGTAGCGCATCAACTGGATCCGCAAAACTGGGGCAATAGTCCAAAGGTGCGCTTTACTCGTTTCATCACAAATATCCAGGCTGCAATGGACGAAAATGAAGATTTGCTTCACATTCGCTCCAACCTAATTGTTCACCGAGCACGACGCGGCAATCAAGTCGATGTCTTCTATGCCACTCGGGAGGATAAATGGAAGCGCGGCGAAGATGGAGCGCGTAAGTTGGTCCAACGATTGATTGATTATCCAGAGCGCACATTCCAGACGCACAATGTGATGATCTTTATGTGACCCAATAATCGCCTTTACAAATGGTGACTGCTACAAGCGGTCCCATTGTTCAAAAGGAAATTTGTGTGTATGAGCAATCAACAAGTCGTTTCGATAACCGGTGCTGGCTCAGGAATTGGTCTCGCACTGGTTCGATCCTTTAAGTCCGCCGGTTATTGCGTATCCGCTCTCGTACAAAACGAGGAGCAAAAGGCGAGCCTTTGCAATGAGTTCAAGGACGCACTCGAGATCGTCGTGGGCGATGTCCGGGACCACGCAACAAATGAGAAGCTGATAAAGCAAACAACCGATAGATTCGGCCATCTCGATTGTTTCATTGCAAATGCCGGTATTTGGGATTACATGCTTGGCATCGAAGAGCCTTGGGAGAAAATATCGAGCAGTTTTGATGAGATATTCAACATCAATGTCAAGAGCTATTTCAGCGGTATCAGGGCCGCCCTGCAGGAACTGAAAAAGACTAGCGGATCAGTGGTGATGACCGCTTCAGTGTCGTCCCATACGGTCGGTGCTGGTGGTTCATGCTACATCGCCAGCAAACATGCGGTCCTGGGCATGATGAAAGCTTTGGCTTACGAATTGGCTCCCCACATTCGCGTCAACGCCGTAGCACCGGGCGGCACTGTGACGCCTCTGAGCGGTCCCGCAAGCGCCGGCTTCGACAAAACTCACATGGAAAAAATGCCCGGTATCGAGGACATGATCAAGGGTCTAACGCCTCTTGGAATTTCAGCCAAGGCCGAAGACGTAGTGGCACCCTATTTGTTGTTGGCGTCGCGAGATCAAGGGAAATTCATTACCGGGACTGTCATTAATATAGATGGAGGGATGGCGCTCGGTCGCAAGTAGGTTTGTCGCCTATCTTGAAATAATAACTAAATTTCTGGTAAAACCGCATGAATACAAAATTGTTTATCAACAATGTCTGGATCAATTCCAGTGACCAACAGACCTTCGAGCGAAAGCACCCCGTCAGTGGTGAGGTGATGACGGAGTGTGCAAACTCCACGGTGATGGATGCGTTAAAGGCCGCGCAAGCTGCCCAAGAGGCGTTCCAGACCTGGAAGACTGTTGGCCCTTCGGAGCGTCGCCGCCTTCTGCTGAGGGTTGCTGAGGTCATGGAAAGTAAAACACCCGAGTTTATCGAAGTGATGGCCAAGGAGGTGGGAGCCTCCGCTCTTTGGGCCGGCTTCAATGTCCAGATGTCAGCTAATGTGTTCCGTGAAGCGGCATCGCTGGCTACACAAATTCAGGGGGAAACTATTCCGACAGACAAGTCTGACACGCTCTCAATGACGCTACGTCAGCCGGTCGGTCCGATCCTGAGCATCGTTCCGTGGAACGGCACCGCAGTGCTGGCGGCACGAGCCATCGCTTATCCGCTGGTCTGCGGCAACACGGTGGTATTCAAAGGTTCCGAATTTAGTCCCGCGACGCATGCCCTGATCACCCAGTGCGTGCAGGAAGCCGGGCTGCCTGCTGGCGTACTCAACTATCTCAATTCTTCGCCTGACCGTTCGCCCGAGATCGCGGACGCATTGATTTCGGCCAAGGAGATCCGCCGCATCAACTTCACGGGCTCCACCCGCGTGGGCAGCATTATCGCGCAGAAGGCCGCGCAACACCTCAAGCGCTGCCTGCTGGAGCTCGGTGGCAAGTCCCCACTTATTGTTCTGGATGACGCGGACATCGACGCAGCTGTCAAGGCAGCGGTATTCGGTAGCTTCCTGTTCCAAGGTCAGATCTGCATGTCCACTGAGCGCTTGGTGGTTGATGAGAAGATTGCCGACGAATTTGTCGCCAAATTTGCCGAAAAGACCAAGCGTTTGAGCGCGGGCGACCCATGCGTAACTGGCGACTGCATCATCGGCCCAATGGTCTCGCCAAATTCAGGCGAGCGGATCAATGGTTTGTTCAAGGACGCGATCGACAAAGGAGCCACAGTTGCCTGCGGCGGCATGGCCCAAGGTGCGGTCATGCCGGCCACGATCCTGGATCACGTCAAATCCAACATGCGGATCTACGATGAGGAGACCTTCGGTCCCATCACTGTGGTGATCCGTTGCAACGGCGAAGCAGAGGCCATTCGCATTGCCAACGACAGCGCCTATGGCCTGTCGTCGGGCGTATTTGGCCGCGACATCAACCGTGCTTTGCGCGTGGGCATGTCCATCGAATATGGTTCAGTGCACATTAACGGATCGACTGTCCAAAGCGAGGCGCAGGCTCCATACGGAGGCACTAAGAACACTGGCTACGGGCGCTTCGACGGCCGTGCTGTGATCGATGAGTTCACAGAGCTCAAGTGGCTGACCATCGAGCCTTTCGAGCAGCAGTATCCCTTCTAATAAGCACTAACTCCATGGAATCAAACTATGAGTAAGCAACCTGCAGTTATTGAACTCGGATACATGGGCATCTCGGTCAAGGATCCTGATGCGTGGAAATCATTCGCCACGAATATGCTGGGCCTGCAAGTTCTTGATGAAGGTGAGAAGGACCGTTTCTATCTACGTATGGATTACTGGCATCATCGAATCGTGGTCCATCATAACGGCCAGGACGACCTGGAATACCTGGGCTGGCGTGTGTCCGGAAAACCGGAGTTCGAGGCTCTCGGTCAAAAACTCATTGACGCCGGTTACGATGTTCGCGTCTGCGATAAAGCCGAGGCTCAGGAACGAATGGTGTTGGGCCTGATGAAGACAGTAGATCCAGGCGGCAACCCGACCGAGATATTCTGGGGCCCCCGGATCGACATGAACAACCCGTTCCATCCCGGCCGCCCCCTGCACGGCAAGTTTGTGACTGGTGACCAAGGCCTGGGTCATTGCATCGTTCGCCAGACCGATGTCGAAGCTGCCCACAAGTTCTATAGTCTTCTGGGCTTGCGTGGGGACGTCGAATACCGGATCCCGCTGCCCAACGGCATGACTGGCGAACTAACGTTCATGCATTGCAATGGTCGGGACCACTCCATTGGGTTTGGTGCCATGCCCGCTGAAAAGAGGCTCAATCATGTGATGCTTGAGTACACCGACATAGAGGATCTGGGATACACCCATCAACAGTTTGTAAAGAACGACATTGACATTGCCTTGCAACTTGGCATTCATGCTAACGACAAGGCGCTGACGTTCTATGGCGCAACACCTTCCGGCTGGCTCATTGAGCCCGGCTGGCGAGGTGCCAAGGCCATAGACGAAGCGGAGTACTACGTTGGAGACATCTTTGGCCATGGTATCGAGACCACTGGCTACGGCATGGATGTAAAATTGAGTTAAAACTACAACCAAAGTTACAGGCGCAGGCTCTCTTCCAGATATGCGTTGGGGAAAATTACTTATGCTCCTGCAGTATTAATTTTCCCGATTTTGCTCCGGTTCACCCTCACATCGGGGCTGTAATAGATTATGCAAGGATCGTGGCGAATGAGGATGCTAGTCTCAGTCGTTCGATGCAGATCATGCATGGGGCCCAGCACTGCAAGTTCATGTTGACTTAACGAGCGACTGGCTCGTTAGTATTGATATCCGGAAGCTGTTCCTTAAACCGAACGTATAAAGGTGATTGGGCTCCAAGAGGCTACAGCTACGGTAACTCTAGATCCGTAATTTGGAGTCGGTCGCGATTGGACAACGATTCTGACTAACCTAGTTCCAGCTTTTTTACCTAACCAAGAGTGTCTCCATGTCGAATAAAACTATGAAACCAGCGCGTCTTACTGCCGAGGATATCCATGGTGTCTGGGCTATTATGCCAACGCCGGCTACTCCGGATGCTTCTAACTGGCGCAGCACTAACACAGTTGACTTAAACGAGACTGCTCGCATAGTTGAAGAACTGATTGCGGCTGGTGTCAACGGAATTTTAAGTATGGGCACTTTTGGCGAGTGCGCTACGTTGACCTGGGAGGAAAAACGTGACTATGTTTCGACGGTTGTCGAAACCATTCGTGGTCGCGTGCCTTATTTCTGCGGCACCACGGCCTTGAATACCCGCGAAGTCATCCGCCAAACTCGTGAGTTTATGGATATGGGCGCCAGCGGTACCATGCTCGGTGTCCCAATGTGGGTGAAGATGGACCTGCCCACAGCGGTCCAGTTCTATCGTGATGTTGCAGAGGCGGTACCGGAGGCTGCCATTGCGATTTACGCTAACCCTGAAGCCTTCAAGTTCGACTTCCCTCGCCCCTTCTGGGCAGAAATGTCCAAAATTCCGCAGGTAGTAACTGCCAAGTATCTAGGCATCGGAATGCTTGACTTGGACCTGAAATTGGCACCCAACATCCGCTTCCTTCCACACGAGGACGACTATTACGCGGCCGCACGCATCAATCCTGAGCGCATGACCGCGTTCTGGTCAAGCGGCTCCATGTGCGGCCCGGCTACCGCCATCATGTTGCGTGATGCAGTGGATCAGGCCAAGAGCAGCGGTGACTGGATCAAGGCCAAAGCCATCTCCGATGACATGCGCGCAGCCGATTCGACATTGTTTCCGCGTGGCGACTTTTCGGAGTTCTCGAAATACAACATCGGACTTGAAAAAGCACGCATGGATGCAGCTGGCTGGCTCACAGCTGGACCATGCCGTCCGCCCTATAACATCGTCCCAGAAGACTATATTGCTGGCGCCCTTAAGTCAGGCAAAGCTTGGGCCGCACTGCATGCTAAATACAGCAAGGAATTGAAGTAGTCCAACTCGATTGGTCTGGCGAAATGCTGGAAAAGACGCTGAACGATTTGAAATATATTAGATTAATCATATTTCTTGCGCTACTAGTAGGCGTCGCCAGTTCGGCAAATTTAGCTAAGACTGCTAGTCTCGCAGACTCGGGTGTGAAGTCAGGCTTTAGGAATACCGAATGAAGCCAGCATATCAAGCCGACGATGGGTGCCATCCTTGATGAGGCAACCCACTGTTGGTTGGCTTAGTTTTTTGGAGTGTTTGATTGTGATTGTTGATTTCTATTTCGACTTTTTGAGCCCTTTTTCTTACTTGGCTAACCATCGCTTGTCGAAGCTAGCCCACGATTATAGCTTTTCCATTCGCTATCACTCGATTGATTTGGCGCGAGCCAAAATCGCCATCGGAAACGTAGGCCCCTCCAATCGCGATCTGAAAGTCAAACTTGCCTATTTGATGGTGGATTTAAAACGCTGGGCCGAGCTGTACGGATTACCGTTTTTATTTCCTGCCAATTACAATAGCCAACGGATGAATGCTGGGCTCTATTACTCGGGTGCCGAAACGCAGACTGCTGCTTACGTGAATACAGTATTCAATGCAGTTTGGGGGGAAGGTATAGCTCTGGACTCGGAAAGCCTGCTTGCCCTAGTGTGCGGGACTCTAGGGTGGGATCGCGCTGCTTTCGAGGAGTTTCTCAGCAGCGACGCTGCAACAAATGCGTATGATGAGCATACCCAGGCCGCCATCGAACGTAAAGTATTCGGTGTACCAACGATGTTTTTGGGCGATCAAATGTGGTGGGGCAACGACCGTCTATTTATGCTCGAGAACACACTGAGGTGCGGCTGTAGTGCTGGAATAGCCGCCGCGGGGGAAACCGGAGTAAAACCGGTAACAGAAGGAGATGGAAATCAAAGCGGCAATAGTCCGTAAAAAAAACGGCCCATTCTTATTCGGGCATGTAGCTCTTAATGAGCTGCAGAAGATCAAGTTCTCGTTATATTGGTTGCGACCGGGTTGTGTCATACGGATCTGATTTGTCGCGATCAGCATTATCCGGTTCCGCTCCCGATGGTTTTAGGGCATGAAGGGCCTGGTGTAGTTCCTGCTATTCAATCGTAAGCTTCGTGGAATCGTCGAAGATCAGTCGATTTCAGATATTTTTATTCCGAGGTTGGTGGAACTTTATCGCCAGGGGAAGTTTCTATTTTACAAGCTAATTAAGTTTTATCCTTTTGAGGAAATCAATCGAGCCGCCGAAGACTCGGAAGAAGGGGTCACGCTCAAGCCGGTGCTCCATATTGGTTGAAACGTGCTGGTAGAATTACGCGGCTCGTGTGGGCTTTTCTAAGGTTGCGGGCAGTTTGCTTTTAGTGATGTTGTATCCCAAAAACAAAATTAATAAACGGTGGAACATATGATTAAAAAAACAAATTTACTCAATAAAACAATTAGTGCTGCGATCTTGGGTATTGCGTCAAGCCATGCGGTAGCGACGGATGGTGTGTTTTTGGAGGGCTTTGGCGCGGTTTCCAGAAGCATGGGCGGTACGGCTGTTGCTCATTATGTCGGGCCCGCGTCAATGATGGTCAACCCAGCGACAATGGACTTGTCTGATGCGACAGGTGAAATACTGCTAGGGCTAGATCTGATTACCACAGATATCAGCGCCACTAATCTTGGTACAGGCGAGAAAGCGTCATCAAGTCGGCATTCTAATAATAGAGGCCCCTATGTTGCCCCTCAGCTTGCTTTTATCCGTAAAGTTTCTAACTGGACCTTTGGCGCGGGCATATTCGCACAAGCGGGGATAGGGGTCGAGTATGGGAAGGACAGTTTTTTGTCCCGCGGCGATATTGGCGGAATGGGCTATGCCGCCGATGCTGATACCGGCCTTGAGAACGCCAGTCGCTTGTTTGTACTTGACATACCTTTTGCCGTGAGTTTTAAGATTAACGATCGTCTTGTTATCGGTGGATCGCTAGATGCAAAATGGACTGGTTTGAATCTCGATTATTTGCTGGGAACGAACCAGTTGGGTAGTCTCGCCGGTGATGGGCGTGTGTCCGGTTCGCTGTTGGGCTTGATCGGCACTTTACCCGACCCGCGGGGTGTGCATTTGAGCGTTAGCCAAAACAAGGAACTTGCGAGTGGTGTCGATGGTTGGGGATACTCGGGTAGGTTAGGTTTGCTATATAAGATTACGCCAACGACCAAGTTGGGTATCTCCTACATGCTCAAAAGCCATATGAACGATTTGAAAGGGAAGGGGACTGTTACCGCGGTAGATGGCCTCATCGGTAATGTGCCTATCGAGGGCGAGGTTCGTGTTTTAGACTTTAATACCCCTGCCAAACTTGACGTGGGTCTGAGCCACCAAGTTACGGACAAATTACTCGTTGCTGTTGATGTGTCTCGCGTTTTTTGGAAGGATGCCTGGAAGGATATAAAGGTAGGGTTTTCTAGTGATGTTGGTGATGTCGACTTAAGACTTCCTCAAAATGCCAAGGATCAAACAATAGTGGCGATTGGGGCTTCGTATGCAGCTACCCCGAATTTAACAGTGCGAGCAGGTTACCGTCAGGCGACGCAGCCCTTTAATGATGAGGGATTGTTGGCGCTAGTTCCGGGTATTTTGCGGAAACACGCTTCCTTGGGATTCAGCTACCAAGTATCAAAATCGGGTAGGTTCGATGCTGCGTATTCGCATGCCTTCGAGCAAAGTATGACCAATCGATCGGCTTACAACACCTCGTCGCCCGTGAGATCGTCCATGTCGCAAGATAATTTCGTCTTAGCCTATAATTATTCATTCTGATTAAATCGCTATCGTGAGCATCTGAAGTTCGTACTAATTAATTTTAGCCGCTGTCTTTGTTGGCTCGATCTTCGGGGGCAATAGCGATCTGGTTGACTAGGGATGGTCTGAAGTAGTCACGTATTTCTGGCTGACTTCAGCCCTGCCAATTTTAAAAGCGGCGATTCGTCTAAAAAACGATCGAATCATCCATTCTTTCTGGATTTTTAGCCGCCGCGAGCACCTCGCGGCGGCCATTTCCCGCATTACAGGTGCGGATTCCACGGCCATCCGGCCACCCATTCCATGAGCATCTGGCCACCGATTCCGACGTCTCCCCTGATTTGAGTAGCGCTCAGCTTTAGAGTCCAATCCCAGTAACCAGGAGATTGGACATGAAGAAGCGTTTCACTGAAGAGCAAATCATTGGCTTTCTACGCGAAGCCGAGGCTGGGCTGCCGATCAAGGAGCTGTGTCGTCGGCACGGCTTTTCAGAGGCCAGTTACTACCTCTGGCGCAGCAAGTTTGGCGGGATGAGCGTGTCGGATGCCAAGCGCCTGAAGGAGCTGGAAAGCGAAAATGCCCGGCTTAAGAAAATGCTCGCCGAGTCGATGCTGGAGATTGAAGTCACCCGCGAGGCGTTGCGAAAAAAGTGGTGAGCGCACCCTCGCGTCGAGAGCTGGTGCGCCACATGACGGCACGCGGCTTGAGTGAGCGCCGAGCGCTTCAGGTGATGCGCATGAGCGCCAGTGCTCTGCGCTACCAACCGAGGGCGGATCGCAACCAGAGCCTGCGCAAGCGCATTGTGGCCCTGGCTCATCGGCATCGCCGCTATGGCGCCGCGATGATCTATTTGAAGCTGCGCCAGGCTGGCGAGGTGGTCAACCACAAGCGGGTGGAGCGCCTGTATGCCGAAGCCCGCTTGCAGGTGAAAAGGCGTAAGCGCAAGAAGATTCCGATTGCAGATCGACAGCCGCTGGGCCGCCCGCGGGCCGCCAACCAGGTCTGGTCGATGGACTTTGTATTTGATCGCACGGCTGAAGGGCGTGTCATCAAGAGCCTGACCGTGGTGGATGATGCCACCCATGAGGCTGTAGCCATCGTGCCGGAAAGAGCGATTGGCGGGCTTTCGTTGACGCGCATCCTGGATCGTCTGGCCATGTCACGCGGACTGCCCAAAGCCATCCGCACGGACAATGGCAAGGAGTTCTGTGGCAGGGCCATGCTGACCTGGGCTCATCAGCGAGGTGTGCAGCTGTTCCTGATTGAGCCAGGTAAGCCCAATCAGAATGCCTACATCGAATCGTTTAACGGGCGCTTCCGTGATGAATGCCTGAACGAACACTGGTTCACCAGCCTGCCGCACGCCAAGGTAGTGATTGAGTCCTGGCGGAGGGAATACAACGAAGAGAGACCGAAGAAAGGGCTTGGTGGGTTAACCCCATCGGCCTATGCCGAGCAACTGGCCTCGAAAGCCGTTACATTGACCCAGGACTCTAAAGCCAGCTGCTACTGAAGACGGGGAGACGTCGCACCCGCCCGAGTTTCCGATGAAACAGATCACTTTCGCCGACGACGAGTACGCCGGTAAGCGCAAGCAGACCCGCAAGGAATTGTTCCTGATCGAGATGGATCGGGTTGTGCCATGGAAGGGTTTGATTGCCTTGATCGAGCCGCATTACCCCAAGGGCGAAGGCGGCCGACCCGCCTATCCGCTGATGGCGATGCTGCGCGTACATCTGATGCAAAACTGGTTCGGCTATAGCGATCCGGCGATGGAAGAAGCGCTGTACGAGACCACCATCCTGCGTCAGTTCGCCGGGTTGAGCTTGGAGCGCATTCCTGACGAGACCACCATCCTCAATTTCCGCCGGCTGCTGGAGAAGCATGAGTTGGCGGCCGGTATCCTTGGCATGATCAATGGCTACCTGGGAGATCGCGGCCTGTCGCTGCGCCAAGGCACCATCGTCGATGCCACGCTGATCAATGTGCCGAGTTCGACCAAGAACAAGGACGGCAAACGCGACCCGGAGATGCACCAGACCAAGAAGGGTAACCAATATTACTTCGGCAGTGCGACCCGAAAGTCGCATGGGTTTCTGTTCCGCAGGTTAACGCCCGACGGAACCGACTGTTCCACCACTCGTTCCCTACCCAGACAGGCGTGGCCGGTAACAGCCGGGTCTGAAGCTCTGGGACAATGTTACCGCCGATATTTCGGTAGGTCGAACCGCGAGGCCAGACTGAATCTGCCAGCATCAAGGCGGAGATTAGCTAGGGATGAGCGGGTACGGCTAACACAAGTGAACCTCATATAAACGTCGTCATAGTGTCGAGCCTGCTGGAAATGACCTGAACCGGGCACCGGTTGCGTGATGCAACCGGCCATTCACGATGCTCTGCGAGCGCCCAAGTCGGCGTTCGGATGCCAAGGAGCTGCACTTTCGAATCCTGGCTCAGTCCGGATGAGTGTTTTTAGAGGTGCCCCAAGAGGCTTAGGCCATCAAGACCCAGGATGGTAAAGATTTCCACAACTCGCTTCCCGGTTAATCGCAATGCTGCTCCGCTTAGGTGAGTAGCATTGCACCACAGGTCTTCTACGGTAAATTACATTCCGAGGTGACGTAGAAAGCCCGCATCACAACCAGGTGCCGCCCTGGCGTTCATCCGGCTCGTTGAGATCGCTAGCATCGAAGCCGTGGATCCAATCGAGGTGATGCACCATGGCATCATGAGATGCAAGACGTGCATCGCGCCGATCCCTCTCTTCACCCGGTGGCAAGTGCAACATATCGCCAGTGGTCACGGACGCATACACAACTTTGCGCGCCCGGCCACGACGCAGTCGCTCGTAACGTTCAAAGGTTTCTGCAATCGACGCGGAACCCGCAGCGGCAATGCAGTCAGCAAGGACCACGGCATCCTCGATCGACTGGTTGGCACCCTGTCCATGGTGCGGTACTAGGGAATGTGCAGCATCACCGAGCAGCGTTACCCGACCTTTGCTCCAGCGGCCAAGGGTCATACGATAAACCATTCCCCATCGCTGATTTACTGTCTTCAAGGTGTTCGAAGCGATCATCTCGACGAGAGCAGGATGCCAGTCCTTGAAGAGGCGTAGCTGTTCACCGTCGTCTGTAGGCGCAGTCGACTGTTTTAGTGGCCAAGTCGTCGGAGTGCGCTCTACGAGAAAGAAATTGATGTCTCCTTTTCTGTCTCCGCCGATCGGGTAGTGAAGACAGTGGCCGGACTCACCCATCCAGAATTGAATAGCGGTCGGATCAGGCATGCTCGGTATTTTATCGATTGGAACAATCCCACGAAATGCTGTGTACCCCGCGTATATGTAATCTTCATAGCCGAGCATCAAATTCCGTACGGTGGAACGCATCCCGTCAGCACCGATGACTATATCGGCTTCCGCTTTGCTGCCATCCTTAAAATGTAACACTACCTGTTCGCCAGTGTCATCGATATTTACTAGGCGTTTATTCAGGTGGATGCGTTCCATACCCACCTTGGTGGAGAGGATTCGTTGCAACTCGGCCCGGTGGATGCCGAGATATGGGCCGCCGAAAAGGTCTCGATACGCCAGCCCGCCGGCGTGCCTGCCGATTTCACGGCCAGTCTTTCCGTCCCGGTAGATCAAAGCAGAAATTTCAAACGCAGCCTCGTCAAACTCCTCGCCCAAACCCCAGTGGTTATAATAAAAACGCGTGGCATTGGCGGATAATGCGACCGCGGCACCCACCTCACGCAACTCCTCCGCTTGCTCGTATATATCAACGTCGATACCGTGGTGGCGCATCGCAATCGCAAAGGTCAAGCCACCGATGCCGCCACCGACCACAGCAATGCGGCGTATTTTATTGGTTTCTTTTTCATTCATAATTATTATCTCTTTCTTATTAGGGGTGGGCGAAAATTGAGATGGTGCGAATGGCATCATGCTGGGGCATTTAAGGATGGTCTGAAGTAGTCACGTATTTCTGGCTGACTTCAGCCCTGCCAATTTTAAAAGCGGCGATTCGTCTAAAAAACGATCGAATCATCCATTCTTTCTGGATTTTTAGCCGCCGCGAGCACCTCGCGGCGGCCATTTCCCGCATTACAGGCGCACCTCTCCTGTATTCGCCAGTAAATGTCGGCGCGCCATCCACAGGTTCGACAGGGCGAACAGCGTCACCAACTGCGCCGTGTTCTTCACCAGCCCTCGAAAGCGAACTTTGGTGTAACCAAACTGGCGCTTGATCACCCGAAACGGGTGCTCGACCTTGGCCCGCACCTGCGCCTTGGCCTTCCCGACCTTGCGCTTGGCTTTGTAGAGCGGGCTGCTCTTGCCAAGCTTTTTGTAAGTACTGCGGCGTGCCGCGACCTGCCAGATCACCGCCCGGCCCTCATGTTCGGAGCGCTTTTCGACGCCCGTGTAGCCGGCATCGGCGCAAACGACGTTTTCGTCGCCGTGCAGTAACTTGTCGACCTGAGTGACATCCGCCACGTTGGCTGGCGTACCGACTACGCTGTGTACCAGACCCGACTCATCATCCACTCCGATGTGGGCCTTCATGCCGAAGTAATATTGGTTACCCTTCTTGGTCTGGTGCATCTCCGGGTCGCGTTTGCCGTCCTTGTTCTTGGTCGAACTCGGCGCATTGATCACCGTGGCATCGACGATGGTTCAGAGCTTCCTTAACAGGGGCGGTGAGTTGCAGCGTCTCATGCCGTGGCGTGAGAGCCCGCTCTGACCACGCTCCCATTAATGATGCCGTTGGGTGAAAAATAGAGAAGGCTGTTATATAAGTAAATAAGCGAATTTGTATAGATATCATCGCCGGCATGAATATTGAGGGGAAAGTATGCAGCTGCATGTGTCAAGGCCGATGTAAAACTGACCCACCTGGGCTAACGTCGCGGCCTTGTCGAGGCTGCTTATGTTGATCTGAACCGCCCCGGCTATCGCGGAGGCTCCACCTTTTGAGAAACTGGAGCCACTATGCCAAAGCCACCGAAGTTTTCCCCTGAAGTCCGCGAGCGTGCCGTACGGATGGTCTATGAAGTCCGTGAGTCGCATGCTTCCCAGTGGGCGGCCATTGAGGCGGTATCCAGCAAGATCGGTTGCACCGCTCAGACCTTGAGCAACTGGATTCGCAAGGCATCTTCCCCCTCAACACCCAATCCGTCGGTAGATCCTCGTATCAAAGAGCTGGAGCGCGAGATTCGCGAGCTCAAGCGGGCCAACGAGATTCTCAAGGTCGCCAGCGCTTTTTTCGCCCAGGCGGAGCTCGACCGCCGTTTGAAGTGATCTGGCTACTCATCGACGAGCACCGGAAAACCTTTGGGGGTCGAGCCAATGTGCAGCGTGCTGCAGGTGTCCCCATCGGCCTATCGACGCCATGCTGCGCGCTTACGCGACCGATCACGGCAATCAGCACGCGCAATACGTGACGAGGCGCTTACCGTGCAGATTCGTCGTGTCTGGCAAGAGAACTACGAGGTCTATGGTGCCCGAAAAATCTGGCGTCAGATGCTCCGCGAACGCCAGACCGTAGCGCGCTGCACAGTGGAGCGGTTGATGCGGGACATGGGGCTGCGTGGTGTAACACGAGGCAAGGCCGTGAAAACCACACGCGCTGACCCTAGCAATGCCAATCCCAGAGACTTGGTGAAGCGGCAGTTCACGGCTGAGCGCCCCAACCAGCTCTGGGTGGCAGATTTCACCTTCGTTTCAACCTGGCAGGGGTTTGCCTACGTCGCGTTCATCGTGGATGTCTACTCCCGGTTTATCGTTGGCTGGCGTGTCAGTCGGCACATGCGCACGGAGTTTGTCCTCGATGCGCTCGAACAGGCACTTCACAGCCGTCGGCCTGAGCCGCACCGGCTGGTTCATCATAGCGACCGGGGCTCGCAAGCCGGCGTCGAGCCGTCGGTTGGCAATACCGGCGACAGCTACGACAACGCCTTGGCGGAGACCATCAACGGACTCTACAAGACCGAGTTGATCCACAAGCAAGGGCCATGGAAAACTGTAGAGGCTCTGGAATGGGAAACGCTGAAGTGGGTGACCTGGTTCAACCAACAGCGCTTGCTGGAACCGATTGGAAATAGGCCACCAGCGGAGTTTGAGGCACTATACGAACAGAGTCAGGCAGCAATCCCAGTTGCCGCCTGACTCAAATACGATAGCCTCCGCGAAACCCGGGGCGGTTCAAGCATTACAACGAGCAGCATCCGCACAGCGCTTTGAAATATCGCTCGCCGAGGGAATTCAGGCGCTTGGCAGTAGCATCAACGGGGAGTTGGTGTCCGGTTTGGTAGGGGCAAGTCCATCGAACTGGTTGTTTGCCGGGCCGCTACGCAGCGGCAAACGAGCGGCGGCGATCATGAGCCTGATCCGGTCGGCCCGCATGAACGGACATGATCCGTATGCCTATCTCAAGGACGTGCTGACACGGCTGCCTATGCAGCGGGCCAGTGAAATCGGCCAACTGCTGCCGCATCAGTGGGTACCTGCCTGAATCACGCAAGGTGAGTTCGGCGTACGCTTACGTATCGATCACCCCGGATTGTCACTCAATCCGAAAACAGCTCGAACATCAGTTGTCGCAACCAGATGTTGGCTAAATCCTTGTGATATTTTGCGTGCCAGAACATGTTAATGGGGATTTCTGGTAGGTCGATGGGGATTGGCAGCACATCCAAGCCGAAGGGCTCTACACAGCAGTCAGCGAAGCGCTCAGGTACGGTGGCGAGTAGCTCCGTATGCTGGAGGATATGGCCGACGGCGACGAAGTGCGGAACCTCTAGGCGAATGTCCCGCCGGATGCCAGCTCGCGCCATAAGGGAATCTACTTCGCCGTGGCCAGTGCTGGCGGCGATGACACGTATATGGCTGTAGGCACAGAAGCGCTCCAAGGTCAGTGGCTCTCTGGTGGCCGGGTGGTTCTTACGGCACAAGCACACGTAGCGGTTATGAAGAAGCCGACGCTGAAAGAAGCCGGCCTGTAGGTTGGGTAGCAGGCCTACGGCCAAATCTACTGTACCGTCTTGTAACGACTGTCCCAAACTCACCGAGCTGCCGCGTACCGTGCTGATTGTGCAATGGGGGGCCTTACGAGTGAGCGCATCTATTAACCGCGGCATGAAATATATCTCACCAATGTCGGTCATGGCCAAGGTGAAGGTACGCTCGCTGGTTAAAGGATCGAAGCGCTCTTCGTGATGTAGCGCTTCGCGCAGACTGTGCATGGCATGGGCGATAGGCTCAGCTAAATGTGCAGCATAGGGCGTAGGTTCCATGCCTTGGTGGGTACGCACGAACAGTTCGTCCTGCAGTGCGGTGCGCAGGCGCTTCAGGGCGTTGCTTACGGCAGGTTGGGTTAGGCCTAGGCTTTGCGCGACGATAGAGACACGCTTGTCGACCATCAACTGGTTGAATACTACCAGCAGGTTTAAATCCAGGTCATGCAGTTCCATGGAGCCTCGCTATGTTGGGACGTCGTCCTGCCAAAGCGGCAGCATCGTACATTCTCACCATGAATATATAATATAGGGATTAGTGTATTTATCAATAGTTATGGCTTCGCTACTGTTGAAGATATCCCAATAATAAAGTCATGACAGGTATTGCATGAACGACATGAACGCTAAGAAACCAGCCTTGCGCGTCGCTATAGTCGGCGGCGGAATTTCAGGCCTTGCCTTGGCATTGAGCTTGTGCAAACACTCCCATCTTAATGTGCAGCTATTCGAGGCTGCCCCGGCGTTCGGTGAAGTCGGTGCTGGTGTGTCCTTCGGGCCTAACGCAGTGCGCGCCATTGTCGGTTTGGGTTTGGGTCAAGCCTACTTTCAGGTTGCTGATCGGACTCCGCAGCCTTGGGAGGATATTTGGTTTGAATGGCGGCGCGGTAGCGATGCCAGCTATCTAGGCGCCACCATTGCGCCGGGCGTAGGTCAGTCCTCTGTACACAGGGCTGATTTCCTTGACGCCCTAGTAAAACACCTTCCAGAAGGTATCGCCCAATTTAGGAAGCGTGCCACCCAAATCGAGCAGCAGGGTGATGAACTGCAAGTGCTATTCGCCGACGGCACAGAGTACCGCTGCGATCTTCTAATCGGCGCCGACGGCATTAAGTCAGCGCTTCGTAGCTATGTGCTGGAAGGTCAGGGGCTGGATCATTTAGAACCACGTTTTAGCGGTACCTGTGCATACCGGGGCATGGTAGATAGCCTGCAACTGCGCGAAGCCTATAGAATAAATGGCATTGACGAGCACTTGGTGGATGTCCCGCAGATGTACTTAGGGCTCTATGGCCATATTCTTACCTTCCCGGTGAGAAAAGGCCGCATTGTCAACGTGGTAGCGTTCACCTCCGACCGTAGCCAGCCGGAACCGACTTGGCCCGCGGACGCTCCCTGGGTACGGGAAGCGAGCCAGCGCGAGATGCTCGATGCGTTCGCGGGCTGGGGCGATGCCCCGCGCGCCTTACTGGAGTGCATCCCGGCGCCAACTCTCTGGGCACTGCATGACCTGCCGGAACTGCCAGGCTACGTACACGGTCGGGTTGCCCTGATCGGCGACGCAGCGCACGCCATGCTGCCGCACCAAGGGGCCGGTGCAGGGCAAGGGCTTGAGGACGCCTATTTCCTCGCCCGGCTGTTGGGCGATAGTCGGACCGAAACAGGCAACCTCCCCGAGCTGCTTGGAGCTTACGACGACCTGCGCCGCCCTCATGCCTGTCGTGTGCAACGAACCACTGTGGAAACCGGCGAGTTATACGAGTTGCGCGACCCCATTGTAGGTGCGGACGAACAGCTGGTGGGGGAAATACTGGCGACTCGTTTCGACTGGCTATGGAACCATGATCTCGATGCCGATGTGGCTGAGGCCCGACTGCGCATGGGTTGGGAGGCGCATGAGCAAATTGCGCTGCGTCAAGGGTAAGAGGCCGTGTCGATAGTGGCTAAGGTTTCGAAGGCGAGTAATTGAAGTGTTTTCTGCGAACGGGTTACGTGATGCACATAGGCTTGCGTTTAGTGCTAGGTGCAAAATATCACTTTGTTTCAGCCGCTAGGCCGACGCCCATGGGAGCCGTTGGATCTGTAAATATAGTTAGATTCTGATCTAAGCACAGGCAGCCACCGCATCGGTGCCAGTGGACCGCAGATACCACGGTAACCCATTAGGATTTCATACATGCTGCGCCAAAGAGCATCGCTAGAGAGAACAATGCAAACCAATAACAAGAGTTCGTTCCGTTACACCTTAATAATCAGCGCTCCCGCGATGACAATCAATACTTCCCTAGCAATCGCCAAACTGGTCAGGCCTTGTATTTGGAGGTCCTGCAGCGGTGCCCACTGACGCACATGTCGACGGAGGCGGGATGCCAACGGTCTTTGAAATCACTGTACGGCCTGATGGGGAGAGCTTCGTCTGCCAGCCGCAGCAGTCAGTGCTTCGTGCTATGGAGGCCCAGAACAAGCACTGCCTACCAGTTGGCTGTCGCGGCGGCGGGTGCGGCCTGTGTAAGGTGCGGGTGCTGACCGGTGATTACGAATGCGGGCGTATGAGCTGCAAGCACGTACCGGTAGAGGCCCGCGAACAAGGCTACGCCCTGGCCTGCCGACTGTTTGCCCGTAGCGATCTATGTATCGAGCGTTATTCAAAGCCGTGCTATGAAAATACGGTCGACCCACAACAAAGAGAAAAGGTGACGTCATGAACAAAGGTATAATGCGCCCCGGCCATGTGCAGCTGCGTGTACTGGACATGAGCAAGGCCCTGGAACACTACGTCGAGTTGCTGGGCCTGATCGAGATGGACCGTGACGATCAGGGCCGTGTCTATCTCAAGGCTTGGACCGAAGTTGACAAATTCTCCGTGGTGCTACGCGAAGCCGACGAACCTGGTATGGATTTTATGGGTTTCAAGGTTGTGGATGAGGATGCTCTCCGGCAACTGGAGCGGGATCTGACGGCATATGGCTGTGCCGTTGAGCAGCTACCCGCAGGTGAGCTGAACAGTTGTGGCCGGCGCGTGCGCTTCCAGGCACCCTCCGGGCATCACTTCGAGTTGTATGCAGACAAGGAATATACTGGAAAGTGGGGTGTGAATGAGGTCAATCCCGAGGCATGGCCGCGCGATCTGAAAGGCATGGCGGCTGTGCGTTTCGATCATTGCCTACTGTATGGCGACGAATTGCCGGCGACCTATGACCTGTTCACCAAGGTGCTCGGCTTCTATCTGGCCGAACAGGTGCTGGACGAAAATGGCACGCGCGTCGCCCAGTTCCTCAGTCTGTCGACCAAGGCCCACGACGTGGCCTTCATTCACCATCCGGAAAAAGGCCGCCTCCATCATGTGTCCTTCCACCTCGAAACCTGGGAAGACGTGCTTCGCGCCGCCGACCTGATCTCCATGACCGACACCTCTATCGACATCGGCCCGACCCGTCATGGCCTGACCCACGGCAAGACCATCTACTTCTTCGACCCGTCCGGTAACCGCAGCGAGGTGTTCTGCGGCGGCAACTACAGCTATCCGGATCACAAGCCGGTGACCTGGCTGGCTAAGGACCTGGGCAAGGCGATCTTCTATCACGACCGTGTGCTCAACGAACGATTCATGACCGTGCTGACCTGATGGTTCGGTTCGACTTATTGCAGAGATTGCGCAGATGAAAGAGATCAAGCATTTCATTAACGGTGCCTTCGTCGATTCGGCCAGCGGCCGCACCTTCGAGGACATCAACCCGGTCAATGGCCAGGTGATCGGCCGCGTGCACGAGGCCGGCCGCGCCGAGGTCGACGCCGCGGTCAGGGCGGCACGCGCTGCGCTGAAGGGACCATGGGGGAAGATGACGGTGGCCGAGCGCGCTGAGATTCTGCATCGCGTGGCCGATGGCGTCACGGCGCGCTTCGATGAGTTTCTCGAGGCCGAATGCCTGGACACCGGCAAGCCCAAATCCCTGGCCAGCCACATCGACATTCCGCGCGGCGCGGCCAATTTCAAGGTGTTCGCCGACCTGATCAAGAACGTGCCGACCGAAGCCTTCGAGATGGCCACCCCGGACGGCGCCGGTGCACTCAACTACGGCGTGCGCCGGCCCAAGGGGGTGATCGGCGTGATCAGCCCGTGGAACCTGCCGCTGCTGCTGATGACCTGGAAAGTCGGCCCGGCCCTGGCCTGCGGCAACTGCGTGGTGGTCAAACCATCCGAGGAAACCCCGCTGACCGCCACCCTGCTCGGCGAGGTGATGCAGGCCGCCGGTGTGCCGGCCGGCGTGTACAACGTGGTGCACGGTTTCGGCGGCGATTCGGCCGGGGCCTTCCTCACCGAGCACCCGGACGTCGACGCCTACACCTTCACCGGCGAGACCGGCACCGGCGAAACCATCATGCGCGCCGCGGCCAAGGGCGTGCGCCAGGTGTCGCTGGAGCTGGGCGGCAAGAACGCCGGCATCGTCTTCGCCGACTGTGACCTGGACAAGGCCATCGAGGGCACCCTGCGCTCGGCCTTCGCCAACTGCGGCCAAGTCTGCCTGGGCACCGAGCGGGTGTATGTCGAGCGGCCGATCTTCGACGCGTTCGTCGCCCGCCTGAAGGCCGGCGCCGAAGCGTTGAAGATCGGCGAACCGAACGATCCAGAGGCCAATTTCGGCCCGCTGATCAGCCACAAGCACCGTGAAAAAGTCCTCAGTTACTACCAGCAGGCAGTCGACGACGGCGCCACCGTTGTCACCGGCGGCGGCGTGCCGGAGATGCCGGCGCACCTGGCCGGCGGCGCCTGGGTGCAGCCGACCATCTGGACCGGCCTGACCGACGATTCGGCGGTGGTCACCGAGGAAATCTTCGGCCCCTGCTGCCATATCCGCCCGTTCGACAGCGAGGAGGAAGCCATTGAACTGGCCAACAGCCTGCCTTACGGCCTGGCCTCGGCGATCTGGACCGAGAACGCTTCGCGCGCCCACCGCGTCGCCGGGCAGATCGAGGCCGGCATCGTCTGGGTCAACAGCTGGTTCCTGCGCGACCTGCGCACCGCCTTCGGCGGCAGCAAGCAGTCGGGCATCGGGCGCGAAGGGGGTGTGCACTCGCTGGAATTCTACACCGAGCTGAAAAACATCTGTGTGAAACTCTGAGGAGCTGGCCATGAACGCACCGCAGCAAAGCCCTGAAATCGGTCGCGAAATCCTCGCCGCTGGCTACCGCACCAACCTGCATGATCAGGGCGAAGGCTTCCCGGTTCTGCTGATCCACGGCTCCGGGCCGGGCGTCACCGCCTGGGCCAACTGGCGCGGGATCATTCCGCAGCTGGCGCAGACGCGCCGGGTGGTCGCTCCGGACATGCTCGGCTTCGGCTACAGCGAACGTCCGGCCGATGGACAATACAGCCAGGCGCGCTGGGTCGAGCATGCCATCGGCGTGCTCGACGCCCTCGGCATCCAGCAGGCCGACATCGTCGGCAACTCGTTCGGCGGCGGGCTGGCGCTGGCACTGGCCATCCGTCACCCCGAGCGCGTGCGCCGGCTGGTGCTGATGGGCAGCGTCGGCGTGGCCTTTCCGATCACCGAGGGGCTGGAAATGGCGTGGGGCTACACGCCGTCGCTGGCCAACATGCGCAGGCTGCTCGATCTGTTCGCCCACGACCGCACCCTGGTCAACGACGAGCTGGCCGAGCTGCGCTACCAGGCCAGCATCCGCCCGGGCTTCCAGGAGTCGTTCGCCGCGATGTTCCCGCCGCCACGGCAGAACGGAGTCGACGATCTGGCCAGCAACGAGGCCGATATCCGCGCCCTGCCCCACGAAACCCTGGTCATCCATGGCCGCGAGGATCGGATCATCCCGCTGCAGGCTTCGCTGACCCTCGCGCAGTGGATTCCCAACGCCCAACTCCACGTCTTTGGCCATTGCGGCCACTGGACCCAGATCGAACACGCCGAGCGTTTCGCCCGCCTGGTCGAGAATTTCCTCGCCGAGGCCGACGCCCTCCATTCCTGAGAGAGACCGATATGGACAAGACATTGATCAACGAACTCGGCGACGAGCTCTACCAGGCGATGGTCCAGCGCGAGACCGTGTCGCCGCTGACCAGCCGCGGCTTCGACATCACGGTCGAGGACGCCTACCACATCTCCCTGCGCATGCTCGAACGCCGCCTGGCGGCCGGCGAGCGGGTGATCGGCAAGAAGATCGGCGTCACCAGCAAGGCCGTGCAGAACATGCTCAGCGTGCACCAGCCGGACTTCGGCTACCTCACCGATGCCATGGTCTACAACAGCGGCGAGGCAATGCCGATCAGCGAGCGGCTGATCCAGCCACGCGCCGAGGGCGAGATCGCCTTCATCCTCAAGAAGGATTTGATGGGGCCGGGCGTGACCAACGCCGACGTGCTGGCTGCCACCGAATGCGTGATCCCCTGCTTCGAAGTGGTCGATTCGCGCATCCAGGACTGGAAGATCAAGATCCAGGACACCGTCGCGGACAACGCCTCCTGCGGGCTGTTCGTGCTGGGGGACCAGGCCGTCTCACCGCGCCAGGTCGATCTGGTCACCTGCGGCATGCTGGTTGAGAAGAACGGCCAGCTGCTCTCCACCGGCGCTGGAGCGGCTGCGCTCGGCTCGCCGGTCAACTGCGTGGCCTGGCTGGCCAACACCCTCGGCCACTTCGGCATTGGCCTCAAGGCCGGCGAAGTGATCCTGTCCGGCTCGCTGGTTCCGCTGGAACCGGTCAAGGCCGGTGATTTCATGCGCGTCGAGATCGGCGGCATCGGCAGCGCCTCCGTGCGCTTCATCTGATCGAGGACAGCCTGATGAGCAAGAAACTGAAAGCCGCCATTATCGGCCCGGGCAACATCGGCACAGATCTGGTGATGAAGATGCTGCGTTCCGAGTGGATCGAGCCGGTCTGGATGGTCGGCATCGACCCCGAGTCCGATGGCCTCAAGCGCGCCCGCGAGTTCGGCCTGAAGACCACCGCCGAGGGCGTCGACGGCCTGCTGCCGCACGTGCTCGAGGACGATATCCGCATCGCCTTCGATGCCACCTCCGCCTATGTACACGCCGAGAACAGCCGCAAGCTCAACGAGCTGGGCGTGCTGATGGTCGACCTGACCCCGGCCGCCATCGGCCCGTACTGCGTGCCGCCGGTGAACCTCAAGCAGCATGTCGGCACGCTGGAAATGAACGTCAACATGGTCACCTGTGGTGGCCAGGCCACCATCCCGATGGTCGCCGCGGTATCGCGCGTGCAGCCGGTGGCCTACGGCGAGATCGTCGCCACCGTGTCCTCGCGCTCCATCGGCCCGGGCACCCGCAAGAACATCGACGAGTTCACCCGCACCACCGCCGGCGCCATCGAGCAGGTCGGCGGGGCCAAGGAAGGCAAGGCGATCATCGTCGTCAACCCGGCCGAGCCGCCGCTGATGATGCGCGACACCATCCACTGCCTGACCGAAACCGAACCGGACCAGGATGCGATCACCGCATCGGTCCACGCGATGATCGCCGAGGTGCAGAAGTACGTGCCCGGCTACCGGCTGAAGAATGGCCCGGTATTCGACGGCAACCGCGTCTCGATCTTCATGGAGGTCGAGGGCCTGGGCGACTACCTGCCCAAGTACGCCGGCAACCTCGACATCATGACCGCCGCCGCCCTGCGCACCGGCGAGATGTTCGCCGAGGAAATCGCCAGCGGCACCATTCAACTGCCACGTCGTGAAGCGGCACTGGCCTAAAGGAGTCGCACCATGAATCTGCAAGGCAAGAACGTCACCCTGCACGACATGAGCCTGCGCGACGGCATGCACGCCAAGCGCCACCAGATCAGCCTCGAGCAGATGATCGCGGTCGCCACCGGCCTCGACGCCGCCGGCATGCCACTGATCGAGATCACCCACGGCGACGGCCTCGGCGGTCGCTCGATCAACTACGGTTTCCCCGCGCACAGCGACGAGGAATACCTGCGTGCGGTGATCCCGCGCCTCAAGCAGGCCAAGGTATCCGCCCTGCTGCTGCCGGGCATCGGCACGGTCGACCACCTGAAGATGGCGCTCGACTGTGGCGTCTCCACCATTCGAGTGGCCACGCATTGCACCGAGGCCGATGTCTCCGAGCAGCACATCGGCATGTCGCGCAAGCTGGGCGCCGATACCGTCGGCTTCCTGATGATGGCGCACATGATCAGCGCGGAAAAAGTGCTGGAGCAGGCGCGGCTGATGGAAAGCTACGGCGCCAACTGCATCTATTGCACCGACTCCGCCGGCTACATGCTGCCCGATGAAGTCAGCGAGAAGATCGGCCTGCTGCGCGCCGAGCTGAACCCGGCCACCGAGATCGGCTTCCACGGCCACCACAACATGGGCATGGCCATCGCCAACTCGCTGGCGGCCATCGAGGCCGGCGCCTCGCGCATCGACGGCTCGGTCGCAGGGCTAGGCGCGGGTGCCGGCAACACCCCGCTGGAAGTCTTCGTCGCGGTGTGCAAGCGCATGGGCGTGGAAACCGGCATCGACCTCTACAAGATCATGGATGTGGCCGAAGACCTCGTCGTGCCGATGATGGACCAGCCGATCCGCGTCGACCGCGATGCGCTGACCCTGGGCTATGCCGGCGTATACAGCTCATTCCTGCTGTTCGCCCAGCGCGCCGAGAAGAAATACGGCGTGCCGGCCCGCGACATTCTGGTCGAGCTGGGGCGCCGCGGCACCGTCGGTGGCCAGGAAGACATGATCGAAGACCTCGCCCTGGATATGTCCCGGGCCCGCCAGAACCAGAAGGTGAGCGCATGAACCGTACCCTCAACCGCGAGCAGGTGCTGGCCCTGGCCGAGCACATCGAGAACGCCGAATTGCAGGCCCATGACATCCACAAGGTCACCAACGACTATCCCGAGATGACCTTCGCCGATGCCTACGACATCCAGTGGGAAATCCGCCGGCGCAAGGAGGAGCGCGGCAACAAGATCGTCGGCCTGAAGATGGGCCTGACCTCATGGGCGAAGATGGCACAGATGGGCGTGGAGACGCCGATCTACGGCTTTCTCGCCGACTACTTCAGCGTGCCCGACGGCGGCACGGTGGACTGTTCCAAGCTGATCCACCCCAAGATCGAGGCGGAAATCGCGGTGGTCACCAAGGCACCGCTGGTCGGGCCTGGTTGCCATATCGGCGACGTGATCGCCGCGGTCGACTACGTGATCCCCACCGTCGAGGTAATCGACTCGCGCTATGAGAATTTCAAGTTCGACCTGATCAGCGTGGTGGCCGACAACGCCTCGTCGACCCGCTACATCACCGGAGGCCGCATGGCCAACCTCGAGGAGGTCGACCTGCGCACTCTCGGCGTGGTGATGGAGAAGAACGGCGAGGTGGTGGAACTTGGTGCCGGCGCCGCAGTGCTCGGCCATCCGCTGTCCAGCGTGGCCATGCTGGCCAACCTGCTGGCAGAGCGCGACGAACACATACCGGCCGGCACCTTCATCATGACTGGCGGCATCACCGCCGCCGTCGCAGTAGCGCCGGGCGACAACATCACCGTGCGCTACCAGGGGCTTGGCAGCGTCTCCGCGCGCTTCGTCTGAGCCATCCGGCCGCCCTGCCCGGGCGGCCTCTTCTTCAGGAGGCACACCATGCCTATTGCCCAGATCCACATCCTTGAAGGCCGCAGCGACGAGCAGAAGGAAACCCTCATTCGCGAAGTCAGCGAGGCCATCTCGCGCTCCCTGGATGCGCCGCTGACCAGCGTGCGAGTGATTATAACCGAGATGCCCAAAGGCCACTTCGGCATCGGCGGCGAAAGCGCCAAGGCCATTGGTCGATGAACCTGCCTCCTCCTGCACAGAGAGTCCGACACATGAGAACAACGAATCAACGCTCGCTGCACTGGGAAGCCGCCTATGCCGCCACCCGTGCGGCCGTGGCACATGCAGAGAAGCTAGGCGTGCGCATTAACGTCTGCGTGGTTGACCACTCCGGCCTGCCGTTGGCCTATCTCCGCATGAACGGCGCCTTTCTACATTCACGGGAAATTGCCGAAGACAAGGCATACACCGCCGTGAGCTTCGGCTTCTCCACCCGCGACTGGCTCGACGTGCTGGGTGACAACCCGCGCCTGCGCATCGGCCTGCCAAGACGCGAGCGGCTGGTGGTGTTCGGCGGGGGCCTGCCGATCCTGCTCGATGGTGAATGCATCGGCGGCATCGGCGTCTCTGGGGCCGACGAGGGGCAGGACGAAGCCTGCGCGGCAGCGGGCTTGGCGGCCATAGGGCATCATGAGGCATCCAGTTTGGGGTAGAGGCAGATTTTGACTTTCGCGCCCGAACGCATCATGCGGCTGGCTTCCAGAAGGGAAATCAGCAGCATTGATTGGCCTTCTGATCTCTTTAGGCGGTTTCGGTAATAAGCGGAGCGAGAAACAGATCAGCCGATGGATGCTAGGTCGGCAAGCCCGTTCAGTTTGGCGGTGGCAGATAGACCGTGGGCCAATGGCTGGTTGGCGGCGAGCAATTCCTGCAACTGCACGGCTTGGCCGCCCTTGAGGTGCTCAGCGTTGCGCAGCAGCAGCCAGCGGCTGCGCTTGACCACCTTGCGCGCTGGTTTGTTATCGCGCAAGGTGGTTGGCCTGGTCGACGCGGATACGGTCGATCACCTCACGACCGTAGCGCGCCACCCCATGGAACAGGTCGTACACCACTTCGGCTTGAGGGCAGTGCCGCTTCACTTCCAGGTCGAAAGCGGTGTTCATGTCCATGGCGACCGCCTCGATATGCCGGCAGTGCTCACCGAGCCACTCGAAGAATGGGCGAATCGCCTGGCGGCTGCATAGCGACAGCAGGGTGTGGGGGTTGGGATGTTTAGCGACTGCCAATCTACCCACTTCCTCGCCTGTTACTAATGAGGAACAAAGTATCCGAACATCGCAATAATATTCGCGGTATTGTCTGACATCATAAAAACACAAAAGCATCAGCGTGTTATGGGTTTCACGGATACTTATCGGAAAACTTTTTGACTGTCCGGATACAAAATTTCGGGTTAGTAACTCGCTCTTTCCCCAGAATCCGCGGCCGCCCATTATAAAGGCTGGACACGCTGGCCGTTCCATAAACTGGAAGAGGAGTCTCTTCATGAACATCACTGCATCGGAACCGGCGTCCGGGCCCTGGAACCCTAAACGAATTCTGGCCGCGCTGCGCGCCGACGCCAGCATCGGCGAAGTGCTGGCGGGCGCCGACATCGAGGCCCGGTACCTGAACGACTGGAGCGGCGAGGAAGGCGGCAGGCCGCTGGCCTTGGTGCGCCCGCACGACACCGCCGAAATTGCGCGCGTGATGGCATTATGCCATGCAGGACGCTGCCCGGTGGTGCCGCAGGGCGGGCTGACCGGCCTGGCCGGCGGTGCCACGCCGATAGAAGGCTGCGTGCTCGTTTCACTGGAGCGCATGTCCGGCGTGGTCGAACTGGACCCTGCCTCAGCCACCATGACCGTGCTGGCCGGCACGCCGCTGCAGGTCGTTCAGGAAGCCGCGCAGGCGGCGGGCTTTCTGTTCGCGCTGGACCTGGGCGCGCGCGGCTCATGCCAGATCGGCGGCAACATCGCCACCAATGCGGGCGGCAACCGCGTGATCCGCTACGGCATGGCGCGCGACCTGGTGCTGGGACTGGAAGCCGTGCTGCCCGACGGAACCGTGCTGTCCATGATGAACAAGATGGTCAAGAACAATGCCGGCCCCGATCTGAAGCATCTGTTCATCGGCACCGAGGGCACGCTGGGCATCATCACGCAGGCCGTGCTCCGCCTGCATCCGGGCGTCTCGGGCGCCAATACCGCGTTGGTAGCCGCGCCCGATTTCGGCTCGGCCATCAAGCTGCTGCGCCATGCGCAGCACCTCCTGGGCGGCCGGGTCAGCGCATTCGAGATGATGTGGCAGGACTACTATGCCGCGGCCACAACCGCCGGCGGCATCGCCGCGCCGCTGCCGGCCACGTATCCACTATACGTGCTGCTGGACCTGCAGGCGGCCGCACCCGAAGAGGATGCGGCGCGCTTCGAGGCGATGTTGGAACACGCGCTGGCCGAAGGCTGGATCGCCGACGCCGCCGTGGCCCAATCTCACACGCAGACCCAAGCCTTCTGGGAACTGCGCGATGCCATCTCCGAGATGCTGCGCACCTTCGCGCCCACCATCAACTTCGACGTGTCCGCGCCCATCTCGGGCATCGAGGAATGCGTGGCCCGGATGCGCGAGGCGCTGGCGCGCGATTTCCCCGGCGTTCGGGCGATCTACTTCGGCCACGTCGGCGACGGCAACGTGCATATCGTGGTGGGTTCGCTGCCGACTGACGACCGCAAGACCGAACAGCGCATCGAGGCCGCATTCTACGCTATCGTGCGCAGCCTGTCGGGATCGGTCTCGGCCGAGCACGGCATTGGGCTGCACAAGCGGCCGTGGTTGCACTACAGCCGCAATCCGGCGGAGCTGTCCTTGATCGCGACGGTGAAGCGCGCGCTCGATCCGCACGGGATCATGAATCCGGGGAAGATTCTGGCGTCTTGAGTGGGGGTGGTGGCGGCGGTCGCCGCCTGATGGGTGCTGCAAGAGATTTTTTTGAAGAAAAAATTTACGGTCACCCCGTTTCTGCAATACTGACCAGCGATGATTCTATGGCTTGCGTAAATCTATCCGGCGTCTCGTTTGGGCTGCCTCGCGCCACGATGAGAGTCGCGCCTGGTGATCCTGACAAGCCGGCGGCTTCGAAAGCCGTTTTTTATGTCAGGTTCTTCACCAAGCCGGTGGCCGTTCACGTCATCGGTTGTTCAGCATCGCAAAACCTGGAAGGGTGTTCCGTGGTACAGCTGTAATGGCCGGATCAGGCGGCGTAGACGACTGGCCCTGCTTCGAATTCCGAGTGGTTGGCAGCGATCGCCCAGGCGATTCGGGCGAACTTGTTGGCCAGGGCGCACACCACTACATTCGAGTGATTCGAGCGGCGTCGCTCTCGTAGCGAACGGACCCAGTCGGCCAGGGCGCCCTGCTGATGCTTCAGGCGCTGCGGCTAGACCCGGGCGCATTGCACTAGAAGTCGCCGCAAATTCTTGTCCCCTCGTTTGCTCATCCCCAGCAAATTGGCTCGACCGCCGGTGCTGTGCTGGCGGGGCACCAGCCCCACCGATGCCGCGAAATCACGGCTGCCGCCATACTGCTTGCCATCGCCATTTCGGCCGATAACAGGCTGGCCGTGATCGGGCCGACACAGGGAATCGTCAGCAAGCGACTCCCCAGGTCATCTTCCTCAAGCTGGGTGGTCATTTCCTTGTCCAGTGCCTTGATCTGTCCGTCCAGATAGCGTGAATGCTGATGCAGGCGCGTTAGGAGTGCGACCAGCCGAGGCGGCAGCTCATGCTCATCCAACGTGCTCGGCAGTCGTCTGACCAGCGATAGTCCCTTGGGCAGGCTGATGCCGAACTCAAGCAGGAAACCGTGGGCCTGGTTGGCCGTCTTGGTACGATCACGCACCAGCGAATCACGCATCCGGTGCAATACCGAGAGCGTTTGCCGGGCCTCGATCTTGGGCGAGACGAAGCGCATGCTGGGCCGCGATGCGGCTTCGCAGATCGCTTCGGCATCAATGAAGTCGTTCTTGTTGGGGAGCCCGCAGAATCCGGAAAATAACGTACGCTAAGGATGAGGGTGTCCCGGATTATGTGTAAACGGGATTTCTATTAATCCTGCATCAATCGATCTTCGAACTGGATACTGAAGCGATTCAGAGCCGCTTTCCAGTCCCGTATCGGCATCGTCCACTTCTTGCTGATGTTGTTCAGCGCCAGATAAAACAGCTTGCTCACGGCCTCGTCAGTTGGGAACGAGGCCCGGGTCTTGATCACCTTGCGCAAACTCATGTTGATCGATTCGATGGCGTTGGTGGTGTAGATCACCTTGCGGATCTCGGCCGGATGGTCGAAGAACGGGATAACCCGTGCCCAGTTACGCCGCCAGGACAGGCCGATTGACTGGTACTGACCACCCCACTTTTCTTCAAACTCCGTCAGCCGTTGCTCGGCCAGTTCGACCGTCGCCGAGGTGTAGACCAGCTTCAGATCGGCGGCCACTTCCTTGCGCGCTTTCCAGGACACGAAGTTCAGGCTGTTGCGCACCATGTGCACGATACACAACTGCACGCAGGCTTTCGGATAGACCGTTTCGATCGCCTCGGGGAAGCCCTTGAGGCCGTCCACGCAGGCGATAAAAATGTCCTGCACGCCACGGTTCTTCAGCTCGGTGACTACCTGCAACCAGAACTTGGCACCCTCGGTTTGGGCGATCCACAGCCCCAGCACTTCCTTGTGCCCGTCCATATTGACCCCGATAGCCAGGTACACCGCCTTGGTCCGCACCGCGCCGGCATCGCGCACTTTGACGTGGATGCAGTCCAGATAAAGGATCGGGTACAGCGGATCGAGTGGACGGCCCTGCCAGAGCTTCACCTCGTCGCTTACCGCGTCCGTGACGGTCGAGATGAGGGTTGGGGAGACCTCGGTGCCGTACATCTCCTCCAGGTGCCCCTGGATCTCTCGTACGCTCAGGCCGCGGGCGTACAGCGAGATGATCTTGTCGTCGAAGCCCGTCCAGCGGGTTTGCTGCTTGGCCACCAGCTGCGGCTCGAACAGCGCCTGGCGGTCACGAGGGATGGCCAGCGGCAGTTCGCCGAAATCGCCCTTGAGGGTTTTGTCGCTGTGACCGTTACGGGCATTACCGCCGGCGTTGAAGATCGATCCACTCTTGCCATGCCCAGGTGCTCGGTCATCTCGGCTTCCAGCGCACGCTCGACCAGCATCTTGGTGAGCTGGCTTGAGCAGGCCGTTTTCGCCAATCAAATCTTCCGGTTTCTTGTAATTGACCAGCAGGCTGTCGGCGAGCTTAACGAGTTCAGGGTCGGGCTTCGCTCGCTTGGTGCGTTTTACTACGGTCATGGGTACTCCTTGAGGCTGGCAGTCTCCTGCCAAATGACCGTTTACACAAAGTTAAAAACACCCTCCTCAGGATGGCCTGAGGAAGTCCTTTCTCGGGAAAAAGAGCCCAGCAGCCGAGCGGGTTACAGCGCATCAATTCCGCGAAGCTGGGGCTTTTCAGAGTTTCCCTAAAGACGGAACATGTGCATCAGACGCTGAAGTTGGCTTGCCAGAGAAGCCAATTGCGTACTGGTGGCAACATTCTGACGTGAGGCTTCGCTAGTTTTTTCGGCAATCTGGCTTACGTTGGTAACGTTACGGCTGATCTCCTCCGCGACAGAGCTTTGCTCCTCAGCTGCAGAAGCAATCATGGCATTCATGTCATTAATGGTCGCCACAGCATTACTGATTTGCTCCAGCATATGGCCTGCACTGGCAACCTGCTGCTTACCAGCTTGTGCTTTGCTGCAACTGCTTTCCATGACAGCAACAGCACGATTTGCGCCGCTCTGCAGCTTTTCAATCATGGCCTGAATTTCGTTGGCTGACTGTTGCGTGCGCGAAGCAAGCGAGCGCACCTCATCCGCGACAACAGCAAAGCCTCGTCCGTGCTCACCAGCATGTGCAGCTTCAATAGCCGCGTTAAGGGCAAGCAGGTTGGTTTGTTCGGTAATGCTTCGAATGACATCCACTACAGAGCTAATACCAGCACTGTCTGCCTCAAGCTCATGAATCACAGTGGCAGCGTGTTCAACTTCACTGGCGAGGCTGTCAATAGAAGCGATTGTTTGATGAACCACGCGCATGCCGCTTTCAGACTGCTGATCGGCCTCCTGTGCCGCCCGTGCCGCACTGGCAGCGTTCCCCGCTACGTCCTGAACAGTAGCGGACATTTCGTTCATCGCAGTAGCTATCAGGTCTGTCTCCAGCTGCTGGCGGCGGATACCGTCACTGGTTTGACTACTTGCCTGGGCCGTCTGCTCAGCTGCAGCTGCCAGTTGCTCCACGGCACCTGCCAACTCTTGAAAGGTGTGGTGAAAACGCGAAGCCATTTCATTGAATGCGCTAGATATTTCGCCCAGCTCATCACGCCCCTGATAGGTAACTCGATAGCCCAAATTGCCATCAGCGAGCTGCTGACCGCCGACTTGAAGCTCCCGAACGCCTTTGGTGATACTTGGCACAGTGGCCAGAGCCGTGACTGTGACCAGAGACAGAGCCACTACCAGCGCCAGTCCTATCATCGCCACAAGACGCTCGAATTGCTTATCCGCGTTTTGAAAGCTTAATTCAGCTGCCGACGCCTCCGACTCAATAAGAGTGCGCAAGCTGGCATAGGTAGTCATAAAAGCAGGATCAAGGCGGGTTAGCAGGATTTGGTTCCCTCCCGCATAGTCGCCTTGGCGCATCGCATTGAGCGTCGGCAGAACACCATTATCCAAGTAATCAGACAATTTGTTCTGCAGCTCAGTGCTAAGGCGCTGCTGTTCTTTGCTCATTGGTATACGCTGGTAGTCAGAAAGGCGCTCACGGATGATGCTTACGCTTTTATCCACTCTATCGAAATGCATACTCGATGGATGATCATGCGCCTTCTCGAAGGCACTTCCGGGCTCATGCTGAAGGGCAAGCAAAAGCTGAGCACGCGCGTTGTGCATGTGGTTATTGATGTCGCCAAGCTTGTCGATCGGTAGCAACATGTTGTTGTACAGCCGATCAATCACTGCATTGCTGGTGCGCATTCCATTAAGACCAGCCATTGGCAAGCCGACAGCCATAGATGCTAGAAGCACGAGCAAGCCGATGAGACGGGTTTTTATTGAGAAACGGGCTAGCCAACCACTCATCGTGTCACCTCATTATTAGATATTTCAATGTGCCTTCATTGTATCGGCTGGTTCATTTGAAATCTTGAGTCAGGCTCCCCCTCAAGGCTTCTCGCCATATGGCCGGGGGAAATATTAGTACTCAAATCAAATACAAGACCTAAAGGCCGTCAGGTTGGGCTATACCCTAACCGGATGTCAGGCAGCCCAGCGCTACGCCGTCAGATAGAGTCCATCATTAATTTTTTGACCTCTGCTTGCCAAAGTCATAGATTTCAGCCTGACAAATTCAGCAGTTACGACCAGAACCCGGAACGCCAACTGGAACAGACCCAGGTGAGCAAGCTGTTCACCGACAAGGCCTCGGGCAAGGATAATCAGCGCCCGCAACTGGAGGCGTTGCTGAGCTTCGTCCGTGAGGGCGACACCGTGGTGGTGCATAGCATGGATCGTCTGGCGCGCAACCTCGATGACCTGCGCCGCCTGGTGCAGAAGCTGACCCAGCGCGGCGTGCGCATCGAGTTCCTGAAGGAGGGCTTGGTGTTCACGGGCGAGGACTCCCCGATGGCCAACCTGATGCTATCTGTGATGGGGGCCTTCGCTGAGTTCGAGCGCGCCTTGATCCGTGAGCGGCAGCGCGAGGGCATCGCCTTGGCCAAGCAGCGCGGCGCGTACCGAGGCCGCAAGAAAGCCCTGTCCGATGAGCAGGCTGCTACCCTGCGGCAGCGAGCGACGGCCGGCGAGCCCAAGGCGCAGCTCGCCCGTGAATTCAACATCAGCCGGGAAACCCTCTACCAGTACCTCCGCACGGACGACTGATACATGCCGCGTCGCTTGATCCTCTCGGCCACGGAGCGGGACACCCTGCTCGCGCTGCCGGAAAGCCAGGATGACCTGATCCGCTACTACACCTTCAACGATTCCGACCTGTCGCTGATCCGCCAGCGGCGCTGGCGACGCCAACCGTCTGGGCTTTGCGGTGCAACTCTGCCTGCTGCGCTTCCCCGGCTATGCGTTGGGCACCGACAGCGAGCGGCCCGAGCCGGTGATCCTGTGGGTGGCCAAGCAAGTCCAGACCGATCCGGCGAGTTGGGAGAAGTACGGCGAGCGCGACGTGACCCGTCGCGAGCACGCCCAGGAACTGCGCACCTACCTGCAACTGGCCCCGTTCGGCCTGTCCGACTTCCGCGCCCTGGTGCGCGAGCTGACCGAACTGGCCCAGCAGACCGACAAGGGCTTGCTGCTGGCCGGTCAGGCGCTGGAGAGCCTGCGGCAGAGGCGACGCATCCTGCCGGCGTTGAGCGTGATCGACCGGGCTTGCTCGGAGGCCATTGCGCGGGCCAATCGGCGGGTCTACCGCGCCCTGGTCGATCCACTTACGGACTCGCATCGGGCCAAGCTGGACGAGCTGTTGACGCTCAAGGCCGGCAGCAGCATCACCTGGTTGACCTGGCTGCGACAGGCACCGCTGAAACCCAACTCCCGGCACATGCTTGAACACATCGAGCGGCTGAAGACATTTCAGCTGGTGGACTTGCCCGAAGGCCTGGGCCGGCACATCCATCAGAACCGCCTGCTCAAGCTGGCCCGCGAGGGTGGGCAGATGACACCCAAGGACCTCGGCAAGTTCGAGCCTCAGCGACGCTACGCGACCCTGGCCGCGGTGGTGCTGGAGAGCACCGCGACTGTGATTGATGAGTTGGTCGATCTGCACGACCGTATCCTGGTCAAGCTGTTCAGCAGCGCGAAGCACAAGCATCAGCAGCAGTTCCAGAAACAGGGCAAGGCGATCAACGACAAGGTGCGCCTGTATTCGAAGATCGGCCAGGCGCTGCTGGAGGCCAAGGAAAGCGGCAGCGACCCCTATGCAGCCATCGAAGCGGTGATACCTTGGGACGAGTTCACCGAGAGCGTCAGCGAGGCCGAGCTGCTTGCCCGGCCGGAAGGCTTTGACCATCTGCACCTGGTCGGCGAGAACTTCGCCACTCTGCGCCGTTACACGCCGGCCTTGCTGGAGGTGCTGGAACTGCGCGCTGCGCCGGCCGCGCAAGGCGTGCTGGCAGCCGTGCAGACCCTGCGCGAGATGAACGCCGACAGCCTGCGCAAGGTGGCGGCCGATGCACCAACGGCCTTCATCAAGCCCCGCTGGAAGCCGCTGGTGATCACCCTGGAAGGCAACGACCGGCGCTTCTATGAAATCTGCGCGCTTTCCGAGCTGAAGAACGCCCTGCGCTCCGGCGACATCTGGGTCAAGGGCTCGCGGCAGTTCCGTGACTTCGACGACTTCCTGCTGCCGGCAGAGAAGTTCGCCACGCTCAAGCGGGAACAGGCCCTGCCCCTGACGATCAATCCCAACAGCGACCAGTATCTGGAAGAGCGATTGCCGCTGCTGGACGAGCAGTTGGCCACCGTCATCCGCCTGGCCAAGGACAACGAGATGCCCGAGGCCATCCTCACCGAGTCCGGGCTGAAGATCACCCCGCTGGATTCAGCGGTGCCAGATCGTGCGCAGGCGCTGATCGACCAGACCAGCCAGTTACTGCCGCGCATCAAGATCACCGAACTGCTGATGGACGTTGACGACTGGACGGGCTTCAGCCGCCACTTTACCCACTTGAAGGACGGGGCCGAGGCCAAAGACCGGACGTTGCTGCTGTCCGCGATCCTCGGTGATGCAATCAACCTCGGGCTGACCAAGATGGCCGAGTCGAGCCCCGGCCTGACCTACGCCAAGCTGTCCTGGCTGCAAGCCTGGCACATCCGAGACGAAACCTACTGGGCGGCCCTGGCCGAGCTGGTCAACCACCAGTTCCGTCATACCTTCGCCGCTCACTGGGGCGACGGCACGACCTCTTCGTCCGATGGCCAGCGCTTCCGGGCGGGCGGCCGGGGCGAAAGCACCCGGCACGTCAACCCGAAGTACGGCAGCGAGCCGGGCCGGCTGTTCTACACCCACATCTCCGACCAGTACGCGCCATTCAGCACCCGCGTGGTGAATGTCGGCGTGCGCGATTCCACCTACGTGCTCGATGGCCTGCTGTACCACGAGTCCGACTTGCGGATCGAGGAGCACTACACCGACACGGCCGGCTTCACCCATCACGTCTTCGCCCTAATGCACCTGCTGGGCTTCCGCTTCGCACCACGCATCCGCGACCTCGGCGAAACCAAACTGTATGTGCCGCAGGGCGTGCATGCCTACCCGGCGCTGCGCCCGCTGATAGGAGGCACCCTGAACATCAAGCACGTCCGTGCCCATTGGGATGACATCCTGCGCCTGGCCAGCTCGATCAAGCAGGGCACCGTCACCGCCTCGCTGATGCTGCGCAAGCTCGGCAGCTATCCGCGCCAGAATGGCCTGGCCGTCGCCCTGCGCGAACTGGGCCGGATCGAACGCACGCTGTTCACCCTGGACTGGTTGCAAAGTGTTGAGCTGCGCCGCCGCGTGCATGCCGGCCTGAACAAAGGTGAGGCTCGCAACTTGCTGGCTAGGGCGGTGTTCTTCAACCGCCTTGGGGAAATCAGGGATCGGAGCTTCGAGCAGCAGCGCTACCGGGCCAGCGGCCTCAACCTGGTGACGGCCGCCATCGTGCTGTGGAACACGGTGTACCTGGAGCGCGCCACCCAGGGACTGGTCGAAGCCGGCAAGCCGGTGGACGGCGAGCTGCTGCAATACCTGTCGCCGCTGGGCTGGGAGCACATCAACCTGACCTGCGATTACGGCTGGCGGCAGAGCCGCAGGCTGGAAGACGGGAAGTTCAGGCCGCTACGGTTGCCTGGAAAACCTTAGCGTACGATTTTTTCCGAATTCTGCGGGCTCCCCTTGTTGCCCTTGACGAAAGGACGCACGAACTGCGGCGAGATCAATTTCACTTGATGCCCGAGCGCCGTCAGTTGGCGCGCCATAAAGTGCGCTCCGGCGCAGGCTTCCATCACCACCGTGCAAGCCGGCAGGATGCCAAGCAATCGCATCATTTGCTGGCGTGTCGCTTTCGTGCGAAAGATCTTCCGGCCAGAACCGTCTTTTCCGTGTAGATGAAAGCTTTGCTTGCCCGGATCAATCCCTACCAGTGCAACTGCGCTCGTGATGATGGCCTCCGAAATAAAACACCCTGCGAAAGTGTGCCCTCGGAGGGTGGGGATGACCATCTCATTAACCCGAATCTCGAACGCGCGGAACCCACCAGGCAGCAAAAGCCACCGATCTTCTCGGCATGCAGCCAACTACCCTGGCTGCTGCCCAGCTCCACGCTGATCCTCCGCGCCGTTTCGCAAACTACCGGTATCAGCCTGCATGCGCTTTTCATCCATGTATTCGAGCGTGCTGGACAGGCTGCTCGCGGCGACGGTCTTGCGGCTGCCGCCGCGTATCGACAGTAAGCGCCCCCCCCCCTTTTGCTCGAACACCCCGCCCTGCATCCTGTGCTTTTCCAGTAGGGGATTTATATGGAAACGATGCACGCGCGCCGCGAGTCCTGGGCTCGGCATGTTCAGGCCTGGCAGGACAGCGGGCTGACGCAGTTGCTTATTGCCAGTAGCATGCGCTCAAACCCGAGGCACTGGCCTACTGGATCAGGCGCAGCAAGCGGGCGGCCACGCCGCTTACCCTGGTGCCCGTGGCAGCGGCAGGGGTGTGGCTGCTGCAGGCATGCCAGTGGCTGGCGGTTGGCGTTGCCGGCGGACGTCGATGCAAGCTGGTTGGCCGGATTGCTGCGGGGGATGGCCTGACGCGAATGCCGGCCCAGGTTTGGCTGGTGGCCGACCGATCAACATGCGCTTGGGGATCGACGGGCTTTGGTGCACCTTCAGCAGGCCCTCGGGCGACCACCCTGCGATGGCACGACCTATGCCTTTCGCAATCGGCACGGCTCGCGGCTCAAGCTGTTGCAGTAGGACGGCACCGGTGTGTGGTTGGGTCAGCGCCGTCTGCATCAAGGCCGTTTTCGCTAGTTCCATGCCGCCGAATGCAGCGCCGCGCTGGTCAAGATCGGCGAAGACATCAGCGAGCAGCTCGACCTGATCCTGGCCAGGTCCTTCGTCCACCGGCACAGTCGCCCGCAATAAGCCTGCCGCCCGTGCGAAAGCATCAGCGCCGCGCCGGTTCCGCCGGCAGTGGCGTGGCCTTGCAGCCCCTGGTGGATCGGCTGCGCGCCTTATTGCTCCAACGCCAGGTGCTGCATGCCGATGAAACACCCTCTGCGGCAACTCGATCCCGGCGAGGGGAAAACCAAACGCCCCTATATCTGAGCCTACTCTGGGCCTACCGCAGCAACGACCTGGAGCCCAGTGACAGCCGAGGCCTTGCGGCGCATCGCCGATCTCTATGCCCTCGATTGGCGCGCCCGCGCACTCGACGCGGCCGTCCGGCAGCTGCTGCGTGAACAGAAAGCCCTGCCCAAACTGCAGGCCCTACACGACCGGCTGCAGCTACCGCGCCGCCGCCATCCAGGGCCTTGCTGGCCACCACCAGACTGAACGGGCTCGAGTCCGGCGCCTGGCTCAAGGACACCCCGGGGAAAACTGCCCATCTGGCCCACCAGCCGGATCGAGGAGCTGTTGCTCCTCGGCGTCTCAACCTGAGTAGCGATGGGACGGCTGGACGCTCACCTTTTTTCATAAGACGAGCCGAAAACGGGCACCTACCCACAGCATGGGTTCGCGGAGGCGGGCTTAACCGTGATCGGTTGCTGAATGGGGGAGATGCCGCTCAGGATGCGCTTAATGCAGCTCACGACCTGCTCAACCTAGATTGCTAATTCCCGGCTTGGATAGGTGGCAGGTTTTACAGAAGGTTCGCGCTTGGTAAGAAGTCCTCATGCAGGAGCCGCAGGTATGGGTTGTCTGGCGGCGTCTCCTGGAACAGCGTATCCGGGCTGGCGAGCAGGTAGCCGTGCAGTCGGCGCGACTTGCGCGGCCCCGTGACTTCGCAGGTCCAGATGTTCAGCCCGCTCGGCTGCTTGCGGTGCTGTCCCAGCTTCTCGAAGCGCTTCTGCACCCACTGCCACCCCTCCAGCTTCTCCTGCCTGGCCAGCGTGGCGACTTGAAGGTACTCCTGCGCGTAGCGCTGGAACACGCCGGGGCTGACGAGGTAGGTCGTACCGGCGACGGTATGCACCAGAGCCTTGGCGTCGTTGATGATGAGCTTGCGCGTCTGGATGCTCTGACGCAGCCAGGCCATGAAGTGCGCCCCGGAGGGCTCCGCGCGATCCTGGGCAGGCGCGCGGCTCATCTGCGGCGGAGGCACGGTCGAAGGGGCCGGTTCGGCCTCGGCAACAGGGCAACTCGGGGCCTCCGGTGCCGTGGGTGGAGCGGTGTCGCCCAGCAGGTCGAGCAGCGCGGCCACGCCGGTGTCCGTGGCTGCGGTCGGCGCCGTGCTCGCGGGTGCAGCTTCGATGCCTTCCACGTGCGGCCCATCGGCCACCGCCTGTTCCTCTTCGAGCTGCACACGGCCTGCGAACGGCGCCGGCCGGTCGGCGGCATCCCAGATCATCGCCGGCGAGAGTTTCAGGAAGGTGAAGGCGTGCGACCAGCCGGCGTCGCTGGTGACGGTAGCCTTCCAGATCGCCTTGCCATCCGGCGTCGGTTGCACGATGCCGTGATCCTGCAGCACGTTGAACACCGCCGTGTTGCTCGACGGGATGCCGTCGATGCCCTGTGACAGCAGATGGGCGCGCAGCTTGTCGGAGACGGTCTTGCTCACCAGCCACAAGGCGTCCTGGGTCAGCCAACCGTCCGCCGGGCCGGCCTGGTTCAACTTGAACTCTTCCCTGAGCAGGTAGCGCAAGCCGTCGAGCAATTTGCGTTGCAGCGCATGCTTGGGCGCCGCCAGCGCCTTGCCGGGATCGCCGCCGAGTTCCTGGGCGACCGATGCCTGATCGGCCTGCACGACCAGCTCGCCGAGCGTGCCGGCGTGCTCGTACTGGCCGGCCAGCACGTACAGCAGCGCGGCCCAGAGGTCGGGATAGCCGCTGAGCCAGTCGAAGATGTCCCGATCGAGAAGGCGCGCGTAGAGCAGCCCGGTGGCGGCACTGTGCAGACGGTACTCACGCTCCTTTCGGTAACGGAAGCGATAGGGCTTTCGCAGTGGGCCGTGCCAGGGATGCCAGGCACTGCCGTCGGCATGCTCGACGTGCAGATCGACCGCGATCTTGCCGATGTCGTGCAGCAGGGCCGCGTAGGCCGTGCCTGCGGTCCAGGCTTCGGCCTGGGCCGCCTGTGCCTCCGGCGTGACGCCCGCAGGCAGCAGGTATGACTGCCGCAATTTCAGCGCATAGGCGACGATCTCCAAGCCGTGGTCCAGCATGCCGCCCGGATAGGCGTGGTGGTGGCTCTCGGAGGCCGGAAACTGCTGGACCAGCTCGGCGTAGCGCTCCAGTGGGGCGAGGTAGAGCGTGGCGAACTGTCGGCGCGAGAGCGATGTGCGCTGCCAGATGTGTTCCAGCAGTTTCTGCCGACGCGGCGTCGCCAGCAGCGATGCGGCCGACTCGGGCCGCATCGACCCTTTCGGAGTTTCGATGGCGGATGTGGGCGGTGTGCCGGCGGTGGGTGGCACCCGTTTGCGCTGGAACAGCGAGAGCATGACGCCCCCCCCGGATGACGGGCTGATCTGGGGCGCCTTTTGGCCTTTTCGGGTAGGGCCTTTCCCCTTGGCCCCGTTCCCTTGCCCCTTCCCAGCCCTTTGGCCTTTGTCGGAAGCCTTTGGGTATAGGGTCGCTGCTTCGCGGATGCCACGATGAATGCGGCATGGGGCAGGCCCGACAAGCGGGGAATACTTCTGTCGCCGCGTCAGATCTGGCCCAGGCCGGCATCGAGCGCAGCGGCTTGCGCGGCGAAGTCCTTGGGGCGCTTCTTGCGAAAGGTCTCCAGGTTGTTGAGCTTCCAGCGCAGTGCCGGCAGTTGCGCGGCGTGCTGGCATTGCACCAGCGACCAGTCCGGTTCTGCGCGTACCAGGCCGCTCAGGAACCGCCTGTGCGCCTTCGTCAGCCGTTGCTGCAACTCGCGTCGCAACTGCGCGCGAGCCTCCAGCAGCGTGTCCAAGGGGCAGTCCACTTCGGCCATACCGACAAAGGCCCGTTCGTACTCGCCGGCGATGTCCTTGTCGTTGCCGAACAACACTTCGTGGGGCGGCCGGTTGTGGCCCGCCAGATAGATCACGAAGCACTCGACCATGCCATCGCTGATGTCGCCCGACTCAAAGAGCTGCCACACGTCGAACAGGTCGCGCGGATGCTGCCGGTCCAGCGCGGCCACCAGCTTGCCGGCGTACAGCTCGTCCGGTGCCAGGATCGGCACGTCCAACTCGATGCCGAACAGATCGCTGGTCCTAGCATTCAGCGGCCGCCGCTCAACGGGCAGCACGCTGCCTCGGAACACGACGTTGACCTCGATCTTCACCTGGTTGGCGTCGTTCTCGACGATCAGCTTGGTGTCCCCCAGGTCCTTGGCGCGAACCAGGCGTGTCTGCACGCCCAGTGGTGCAACGCGCGTGGCGATGGCGGCCAGCTCCTGGTTGATGGCTTGCAGCGCTTCGTCGCGCGGCGTCTGCCACGGGAGGTACACCACGTCGATGTCTACCGACAGGCGCGGCATGTCCCGCACGAAGAGGTTGATGGCCGTGCCGCCCTTCATGGCGAAGATGTCGTTGGCGAACACGTCAGGCGCGACGGCCAGCAGCAGGCGAACGGTGTCCGCGTAGGTCTTATCCATGAGGTCTCAGGCTCAGCAAGGTGCCGTCATCGAGCCGGCTCATCCAGCGCGTGTTGCTGCCGGTGCGAACCGGGTACTGCTCCAGCAGAGCATCGACATCCACGAGGTTGGTCTCGCGCGCCCAGGTGAGGAACAGGCGCACGGCCTTCACGCTGGCGCAGCAGGACAGCAGTTGCCCGAGTAAGTCCTTGCGGGGGGAACGCAGTCCATCAAAGATGTTGCGGGCCTCTTCGAGGCTCTGCTTGGCGCCGGCTTCGTACAGCAGTTCCAGAACGGCACGCTCGGAGGCAGCCACCCGCAGATCCTCGGGCAGGCCAGGCGGCGTGGTCAGGGTCATGCTGGCCAGCGCCGTGTCCGGCCAGTCGAACAGGCGGGCGTGGACGTAGCGGGCCGGAAAGCGCGCGGTGAACCAGGCCGGCAACGCGAAACGACCGTCGCCCCACAGTACCAGCGTCTCCCGGCTGCCCAGGTTGTGGCGCACGCCCTGCAGGGCCAGGGCGCTCTTGCCGCCGACGTGCAGGCCGGGCACGCGCTGTTGCAGGAACTTCAGCGCACCATAGACCCCGAATTCATCGTTCGGGAAGGCATAGACGCCATGGGCCAGGCGCACGAGCCACCCGCCGTCGGCATAGTGGGCGGCAAGCTGGGGCGACACCCCGAACTGACTCAGGGTGGCGAGGTCGAACGGCGCCCCGCGGGGGAGTCCGGCCTGCAGCCGCTTGATTACCTGGTGCCTAGAATTTCCATCCATGCTATAAAAATAGCACGGAATCCAATCAGCCCCTAGAGGTATCGCAAGAACCTCGCAGGGAAAGTAGCATAAGGTTTGATTTCTATTGCAAAATCTAATCATCTTGGCGACACCCGAGCCAGCCTGGCTCTGCCAGCCGCAACCCACCCGCCCTCCTGATCGCGGTCTATGCTGGAGGGCAAGCCACAACCGGCCGCTCCTGAGGTGAGGCACCACTGAAACCGAGGCACATGAGCATGACCACCAACACGCACAACGGGCGCTGGAGCCACCGGCTGGGCCGGGGGGCTGGCCGTGCCTGGCGTGGATACCAGCGCCGCGAGCAGCGTGTCGCCGGCCGGCTGGTGACGCGCGGGGTGCCCGCAGGCGCGGCGACGGCGGTGCTCTGGATCGTCAAGCTGGCCGTGCTTGGCATGCTGCTCTACACCGTATCCTGGCTCGTCCTGCTGCTGGCCTTTGCGGTGGTCGCCACATGGTTCGCGCGAAATGCCGATGCGGATGACGAGAAGCAGCCGGAACTTAGAGACGGACACTCGGGCGTCGGCCTGTACGACAAAGATGACTGGCGGATCGACATGGGCGATCCCGACGAGCCGTAGCCGCCGCATCAGCGCGAGAGAGTGCTCCTTACTTCGCTGCACCTTTCGATACGGCCGTCATCGCAAGACGAGAGCCGCTACCTCCAGCCGACTTTGCATCGGACGTGCCAGTGATGAGACCGCCCAGGAAGTTTCCAGCGCGAACTCCCGCCCATCCGAGTGCCATCACCCAGAACGTCGGTAACACGATGAACATCATCGCCATCACGAAATTCAACAGCATATCGCCGAAAGCGTTATTCAACCCCATCAGCGGGTTGAAGTTGCTGTGCGGCGAATGCCAGCCGTAGAGCGCGTCCAGGATCGTGCTGTCGATCCAGCGCGCGAGCTGGAACCAGAAGTCCACGAAGAACAGCGCGAACTGGACGCAGCTCACCGTCATCACCGTCTTCAGGTCGTAGGTGCCGATCAGCAGCACCAACGGGATGCAGATGACGAGCGCCATCTTGAGCATCGTCAGCACCATCGGCAGCGCCTGGCGCACCACGTCCATCGCCGGGAAGAAAGCCAGCGAGCCGACGGTCAGCCCCAGGTCGCCCGCGCCGCGCGTGACGACGTTCGGCAGCGTCTTGTCGATCTGGCCGCCGTAGTCGGTGTAGACGGCGCCCTGGTTCATCTTCTGCTGTCGCGGTGAGACCACGGCGCGGATCACCGAGTCATTGACCTCGCTCTGCGACAGGAAGCCCGCCCAGCGCCCGATGCGGGTCAGCAGGTCCGGGTCGACCTGTGCCAGCAGCCGGCTGCGCAGCCCCTGGTCGCCATCGGCCCACCACTGTCGGCAGGACGGATAGCCGCCGCCGCTGTCCACCTGCGCCAGCCCTGCATCGCGGGTCGCGTCGTAGGGCCAGGCCGTGCGAGGGGTCTTGGAGCGATAGGTGTCATAGAAGCCGGGCGTGTCGAGGAAGTAACTCGACCCGATCCAGGTGACATCGTTCATCTGCTCGTCGGAGAGCGTCGGTCGGTTCATGAACAGCTTGGCGCGCGACGGCCCGTAGCAGTCGTGCGTGAAATCGGCGACCTCCTGTGCCAGCACCGAATCGTCGATGCGCGTGGCATCGACATCCATGCGAATCTGACGCAGGTCCGTGCCGCAGGGAATCGCCGCCACCGCGGAGCCCGTCACGGCTTTCGACAGCGCGTGCATGAAGAACCACCACACCGGCACCAGCGCGCTCTGGTCGTTGAGCGCCGTGTAGACGTTGGACCAGCCCGTGTCGTTGGGCAGCGGGACGTTGACCTGGCATTGCGCGGAGCGCGTGGTGTCGAACCTGATCGTGGCGAGATCCACCGGGATGAACGGGATGCCGGCGAACATGATGACCACGATCGCCACCCACACCCGGTTCTCGATGCGCATCGACGACAGCACGCCCTTGTTGCCCTCGTCCGCACCTTCGCTGCGGGCCTTGAGCCATTCCTGGATCACGATGGCCACGAACGGGAGCGCGAACACTCCACTGGCCACAAGGATGTTCCAGATGCCGTTGTTGACCACCCAAGCCACCAGGGTCAGGTAATACTCCAGGTAGTCCGTGGTGTAGAGCGTCATGCCTGCCTGCCGGTCTCAGCCGTGCCGCAACAATTGGCTGGCTTCCAGCGCGACCACGGCGATCACGGCCGCGATCTCCGTGCGCAGCAGGCGCTGATGCGTTTCGCGGGACGGCTCCCGCCGCAACAGGCGCCGACGCATCCACCACCAGCCGTAGGCCGTCGCTCCGTAGAGGCACAGCCGCCACACGAAGAAGTGGCCGGCGTGCGCCTGCAGCCAGTGCTGCCAGCCCTCGACGCCGCCGACCACGTGGATGCCGGCGATGTTCACTGCTACCGCGGCGGCCACCACCAGCAAAGTCCACAGCAGCGCCACGCCGACGCGGCGGTTGAACAGCCATGGCAGCCGCAGCCAGGCCAGCCGGCTCATGGCGTACCGCTCCGCGGCTTCTGGACTTCCCGCAGACGGTCGCGCGTGGTGTCGCCCTCGAAGACGCCGCGCGAGCCGGCAGCGCGGGTGCTGTGGCGCTGGATGATCGCCATCGCCGAGTTGCCGGCCAGCGTGCGCCGCAGCTCCAGCTCAGTCTTGAGGTTGTTGATCTCCTGCTCCAGCGCGCTGTTCTCCTGGTCGACCGCACGCACGGCCAACTCGTTGGCGGCGACGTTCGGCTCCTTCTTGCCGGTGAGCAACGTGCGTTGCAGCAGCAGGGCCTTCTCCAGCACGCTGGACAGCGCCGCCTCGGACGCCAGGCGCTTGCCCAGCACGTCCTGGTCGGGTTCGTCCCGCAAGGCCTCGATCACGCCGCGGGTGATCGGCAGCGAGCTGCTGCCGGCCGCGTCGAGGTTGGTCGGCGTCGTCGGCCGGGCGCCCGTCACCAGCTCCTGCAGCACCTGCAGCTTGGTCTCGTACTCTTCCTGGATCATTGGCGTGAGCCCGACGCCAGGCGTGGTCTGGGTCTTCGTGCAGTTTTCGCAGGTGCGTTGCTCGCGTTCGCCGAGCACGCGGTTCGCAAAGGCCGCGGCCGCGCCAGGCGACGACCAGGTCTGGCAGGTCAGGCGGTTGCCGCAGGCGCTGCGCGCGATCGACGAAGTATCGGTGACGCTGCGCCCGTTGAGCAGGTTGTAGCCCGCGCGCGTCACATCGCCGACCACCTTGATCGAACTCTGGCCGGAGCCGCCCGCATTGCCGCCGCCGACCCAGGGCACGCCGTTGTTCCCTTTGTTGGACTCGGCCTGCTCGATGGCGGAGACGGCATCGGTGCTGCTGACCGCATCCCGCAGCGCCATCCCCTCGGCGAGCTGGTCCCAGCCGGCCTGGCCGCCGGCCATGTCCGCCATGCGATTGGCGATGGCCCGGCAGGTCATCTTCGAGCGGTCGAAGTCCAGGCGCGCCTGGAGGATGCCGTTGGTCAGCAGGTTGTAGAGCCCCGGGTCGGCGCGCTGGATGATCAGGGCCGGCAGCGAGGCCACGGCGCTGGTGGCGTTCTGGATCACGTTGCTCATGATCGTCTGGAAGCCGTTGGTGATGCCGTTGAGCTGGTTCTGCAGCGTCGTGGTGATGCTCATGTCGCCGCAGATCAGGTTGCTGTTCCAGCCGATCCCCACGCCGATGCTCTGCATGTTGCCGGCACCACCCATCGACACGGCCCGGCCGCCGCCGATGCTGTAGAGCACGTCGTCGCCGATCACGCTGCCGCTGACGTTCACGCCATTGGGGTCGATCCGGGTCTGCGCCCAGGCGGCGCCGACGGCCAGCGTGATGGCCGCCATGAGCAGCGTGGCCCGCAGGTGCGACTTCGCGCGGCGCAGGAAGTCAGGGAGGGAGGCGTTCATCGTGGGTTCCTCACATGAAATCGACGCTGCCGAGGAAGACCTGGCCACGGCGCCGGCAGCAGGAGTACGGCCGCCACAAGGCCCAGGCGTAGTCGCCCTGCTGGGCCTGCACGCGGGTGCGGCTGTGCGGGAAGACCACGCAACTGTTCGAGAGCGTGGGCGTCAGCTCCTGCCACTTGCCCGTCGAGGCGTCGGTCTCCATCAGCGCGCCGGCCGGCCAGTAGCCGTCGCGGGCGTTGGCCAGCAGGGGCTGATACACGTGAATCTGGTTGCGGCGCGTCACGATGTCGCCCGCGCGCTGCGCGACCACGGCGCCGCTCTTGTGGTCGTCGGTCTGGTGCAGGAAGCCACCGCGGGGATACACGTTGCCCCAGAGGTTCAGGCCAGTGCGCGTACCGATTTCGCGCCGGCCGGGGATGAGCGCTTCGGGATAGAACGCTTCCGGGATGTTGTAGCGCCAGGCGATCGTGTCGAGCGTGCTCAGCAGATACGGCATGAAGGCCGTGCCCGCGCCTTCGCAGGTGTAACCGGAGGCGCGGGCGAACTGGCTGAACACCATCCCGGCCGGATGGCCGATGACATCGGCGTTCTTGAACTTGGCGAGGTTGTTCTCGTTGTCGTGATTGGTCGTGCCGTCACCGCCAGCCTTGGCGCTCGGGTTGGGCATGCTCATCGCCCTGACTTCCAGCCACGGGTTTTCGCCGGTGTTCGAGTAGCTCGACACCACCGCATCGGGGACGTAGTGGCGCACCTTGACGGAGGTGCGCACCGAGCAGCCGAAGGGCGTGCAGTACAGCCAGTAGCAGATTCCGACCACGCGGTATTCGAGGCAGTCGGGGGACAGCGCCGACGAGACGATGGTGGCGGTGTCCAGGGCGAATGTCGACGTGGCCGCGCTCAGCAGCAGCGAGGCGGCGGTGGCGCGCAGGCGCCGGCGTGCCAGCAGGAGGCTCATGGCTGCGTGCTCCGGTAGGCGTTGATGCGCGCGACGGCGCGGGACACGTCGGGCTCGCCATAGACCACGTAGCGTCGATCGACCACCACGGCGGGAATCTTGGCGATGCCCAGTCCCCAGGCATCCGCGACACCTTGGTAGGCATGGCCGATGCGGCGCTGCAGCGCCTCGCCGCCGTCATGCAACCGCTGCCGCACCGCCGCTGCGGCCTGTTGCGGGTCGGCCGGCAGGTGCGCCGCGAGTTCGACCTCGATGCGCGTGGCCTGGTCCAGCTCGATGATCCGCACGCCGGCCGGGGCCTGCACCGGATGACGGCTGTCGGTGACGACGAGCACATCGGCGGCTGCCGCGATGGAACCGAGCAGCGCGGCGCACAGTCCAGCGGCCAGCCTCGTGGCCAGGGGGCGCCCCGAGGCGGCAGGAAGGTTGAGGGAATGAGCCGGCATGTCGCGTCTCCGCGGAGTCGATGCAGACTCGTAGTCGAGCGCAACCCAGATCAGGGGACGACAAAGAAACCGAAACCGGTCAGTCCCGATTTCCTGCGCACCGGCGAAAAGAAACGGGAGCCAAGGGCTCCCGTGGTGATGAAATGAGTGCGCTACAACAAGCCGGCTTCGGCGAACGAGTACGGGCTGCCCTTGCCGACGATGAAGTGATCCAGCACCCGGACATCGACGGTGGCCAGGGCACTCTTCAGCCGCTCGGTGATCGCACGATCAGCGGCCGATGGCTCGGTGGTCCCCGAGGGGTGCTGATGCGCCAGGATCAGCGCCGAAGCGTTGAGCGCCAGCGCACGCTGGACCACCACCCTCGGATACACGGAAGTCTGGTCGACCGTGCCCTTGAACAGCGGCTCGAAGGAGAGCACCTGGTGCTGGTTGTCGAGAAACACGACGGCGAAGATTTCGTTCGGCTCCGCGACCAGTTTCAGGCGCAGGTAGTCGCGCACGGCGGCGGGACTGCCCAGCGCTGGACCGGCCTTGAACACGCGGTTCTCCAGCAGGGTGATGGCCTGCCGGATGATCCAGTCTTCGTGCTGGGCGGCGATCAGGGTGAGCGACTCCGGGCGGGAGTCGGCGATGACGAGAGACATGGCGAACCTCCAATGGATGAGATCGGAGGGCGCCTGCCCCTGGAGGGCAAACCCTCCTGGGGACGATGGGGATGGAACAGGTGACGAGCGGGCATCCACCACCGCGGGTGCGGTGGCTGTTCGCGTCAAGGGATGCGATGCGAACGGGTTTCGATCAACGCGGACGAGCCGCGCCGCAGCCTTGAAGATCGATGGCTACCTGGGCATGTCACCGGCAACGCCGGCGGGCATGTCTGGGGAATGGGTGGGTTCGGCTGCGGTCGTGCTGCCGGCGGCGAGCAGATCGATGGCCGACAGCAAGGCATCGTCTTCGACGGGACCATGCAGCAGGAGGGTCTTGCCGGACTCGCGGTCGCGCAGTTGCAAGGCCGGCGTCGCCGCGATGCCCTGCTGTGCCGCTTCCGCCGCCTGGGCACGGATGACCGCATCGGGGCGATCGCTGTCGAGACAACCCTGCATGGTTGGTGTGAGGTCGGGATAGCGCAGGCCCTCCGGCAGGCCCTGGCCGTCGCCACGGGTATTCGAGTAGAGCCACGCCACGGCCTGCCAGAACGTGGCATGTCCGCCCGTCTCGCCCGCGCACTCGGCCAGGCGTGCCCCGGCGGTCGCGGCCGGCTCGTGCATGGACAGCGGCAGGTGGTGCCACTGCCAGTTCACCTCGGGATGGGCGTCGATCCAGCGCTTGAGCGCGGGGAAGTAGGTCCGGCAGTACGGACACTCCAGGTCGGCGTACCCGACCACCGTGAAGCGCGCATCGGCACGGCCATACAGCCAGGGCGGGCCGGCCGGTTTCGACGCTTCGGACCCGGCGGCGGCCAGGGACATGGGCTCGGTTGCCGGATGCGGCGCGCGCAGCAGCATCCACGAGGCAACCCCAGTCGTCGCCACGATCAGCAGACCGATCCAGGGATGACGGCGGGCGAATGAGGGCATGCGCATCGTGTTGCTCCCGTCAGGCCAACGTGTCCAGCGTCAGAGGTTCGATGCCCCGCGCACGGTCGATCTTCTCGGCCACGCGGAAGGCGGCATCCAGCTCGCTGATGCCGTGCTGCTGCATCAACTGGAAGCGTTCGGCCTTCTCCTCGGGCTCGGTCATCGCCATCGCCAGGTAGAGGCTGGGCGGCACAGCGCGGAACAGCACTTCCATCGACTTGGACAGGATGACGCCCTCGCTGAACTTGCCGGCCTCCTTGCGTGCCGAGAGCATCAGCGCCTTCTGCGAAGCGTTGAGTTCGCGGAAGCGCGCGATCTTCTCGACTTCATCGGGTGGCATCGACAGGCAGATCCACCACTCGATCATGTTGAGCATGGGCTCGGCCGCTTTCGGCAGGTCGTCCAGGTTCTGCGTGGCGAGCCAGAACCAGGCGCCGAGCTTGCGCCACATCTTGGTGATCTTGACCACGTAGGGCGCGAGCAGCGGGTTCTTCGTGATGATGTGGCCTTCGTCCGTCACGTTGATGATCGGGCGGCCCAGGAACTGGTCGCGCTCGGCGATGTTGTTGACGGTGTTGATGAGCGAGATGTAGGCAATCGAGAGTTGGGCGTTGTAGCCCTCGCGCGCGAAGGTGGCCAGGTCCACGATGGTGATGTCCGCCTCGGGCCACGGCGTGCCGGACCGGTCGAACATCTCGCCGTCCACGCCCTGGCAGAACATGTCCATGGCGTCGGCCATCTCCAGCAACCGGGCGCGCCGCATCTCCGGCAGCGTGGCGTCGCGGGCGCGCTCGCGCAGCGCGTCGCGCACATCGCGGGTCAGCACCGTGCGCTTCTCCGCTACGCATTGCTGTGCCGCATCGAGAATGCACTGGCGGATCAGGCTGCGGTCGGCGCGGGTCATGCGCGCTTCTTCCTTGTCCTCGCCACCGGTGATCATCAGTCGCGCAGTGATCTCCAGCTCCCCGAGCACGTCGCGCTGCTCGTCACCTTCCACGGCCATGCCGGCATCGGTCTGGTCTTCGTCGAGCGCATCGGCGTCCAGCGTCTGTACCTGGCTCGGCGTATCGACCAGGCGCCAGGCGTCGGCGAACGGAGCCAGACTGACGCCCGCGCCGGGTGCAAGTTTCACCCGATGCACGGTGAGACCCAGCCGTGCCGCGAAGTCGCCAAACAGGCCGAAGCTGTTGCCCGCCTCGACGATGAACAGGCGCGGCCGATAGATCGCCGTCACCTGATTCAGGATGTTGTTGAGCGTCGCGCTCTTGCCCGAGCCCGTGGGGCCGAACAGGAACAGATGCGCGTTCATCTGCCGGTCGAGGCGGTTCAACGGATCGAAGGTGATCGGACCGCCGCCGCGGTTGAAGAACGTGATGCCCGGATGCCCCGTGCCCTGGCTGCGGCCCCAGACCGGCGCCAGGTTCGCCGCGTGTTGCGCGAACATGAGCTGGGTGTACCACTGGCGCTTGTCGGCAGCCGGATCGAACACGCACGGCAGCCAGCGCAGATAGCTGTTCAGCGGCGCCACCTCGTCCTCTTCGCGTACCGGTTGCAGGCCGGCGTTGAGCATCACGTTGACGAGCTGCAGGCCGCGCGCATCGAGCTGGGCCAGGTCGCGGCCGCGCAGGTAGAAAGCCAGCGCGCCGCGGTAGAGCTTGTGCGCGCTGCCGATCAGGCCGCGCGCCTGCTGGACGTCCTGCCGGGTCTGCTCCGAGGCCAGGGTCTCGCCGACGGCCTTCCTGGCGAGGTGGTTGAGGTGCGCCTCCAGTACGTCCTGGGGCGTGGCGACCAGCGTCAGGCACATCACCGTGTCCTCGGGCATCTGGTCGAACAGCGCGTTCATGGCATCGCCGCCTTTGCGCGTCTCGCCCGTCAGATGGCCCGTCACGGGTGGCGTGCGCAGGCGATCCATCACGATCACCCGATGCGGCATGCCGTCGAAGAACCACAGGCCGTTGGGCACGTCCGAGCGGGGCTGGCCGAAGAACAGGCGCTGCGCGAAGTCGGTGCCGCCGGCGAGTTCGATCTCGCCCTCCTCCCGCTCTTCCGGGTAGCGGGTCAGCGCGTAGAAGCGTTCCCGATCTTCGGCAGTGGCGCCGAGTAGGGTCGGATTCGGGTTGAACCAGCGCATCAGCCAGGCGTGGATGTCCGCCGCGCCGAGACGTCGGGCTTTCACGCCGGCATTCGCCAGCCCGCCGACGAGGCGGTCGCAGATCGTGGTCAGCGCCTGCTCGGGCGACTGGCCGCGCCGCGAGGCCGGGGCCGCGGACGTGCGGCGGTAGACCACCATGCGCACGCGCCGGACCTGGCCGCGCCACGGCAGGCGCGTCACCGTGGTGTCCTCGAACAGGCCACCCGGCTTGGCGATGGCCCGCAGGTGATGGGCGAAGAAGCGTAGGTAGAAGTCGCTGAACGCGCTGCCCTGCGCACGCGGCTGCAGATAGTTCGCCAGGGAGCGCAGATAGTTGTCCCAGTCGGCCTCGTCCTGAGCGTAGAGCTGCACCACCCAGGGGTTGTCGTCCAACTCGTCGAAGGAGTCCTGCAGGGCGTTCTCCAGCGCATCGCGCGCCTGCCACAGCCAGGCCATCTCGCGGCCCTCGGTGCCGACCGGCGCCAGCTCGAAGAAGGCCGCCACCGACTGGCCATCTTCCAGCAGCATGCACTTGGTGTCGGGCAGATACTCGACCCAGGGCAGCAAGTCCGCGAACGACGGCGCGACCCCATAGAGCGCATCGTGGTCGGCCTGGGTGGCCGGCCTGCGCCGGCCCCGGCCGAGCGCGCTGCCCGGCTCGGCGACACCCTGTGCCGCCAAGGCCGTTACGTGCCGTGCCCAGGCATCATCGGCCGCATCTACGGCGTCAGCAGGCGATGCGTCGAGCTTGCGTGACCACGGCAGCGACCAGGCCATCAGTAGTCCTCCACCCGCTCGCCCGGCATCGCGTACTGCACGCGCTGGTAGAGCGGGAATACCGTGCTGTAGCCGGGCACCGGCACCGGGTCGGTGCCCGCGAGGTGCGGGAACACGTACATCACCAGGTCGGGGTTCGGCAGACGGTGGAACTGGCGGTGAATCTCGTTCTGCGCAGTACGGGTGTAGCGCGCCTGCATGCCGGGCGCTGCCTGCACATCGGCCTCGGTCAGCGGCCGGCGCAGGCCTTGGCGCACATCGAGCAGTTGCCGCGCGGCCTGGCCGCCGCCCGCGCTGCCGCCGGTCTCCTGATGCCAGATGTCGAGCATGGTGCTGTCGCCGTGCGGCAGCAGCTTCTCCTTGCTGGTGGCGCAGCCGCCGAGCAGGGTGGCCGCCAGCAGCACGGCGGCCGCGTCAATCCAGATCCGAGGCATGGGCTTCTCCGGTGCGGTGGTGGACCCGACGCCCCTTGGCGTCGTAGTCGATGTCGAGCGGGTGCTCCAGATGCACGGCCACCCTGGCGCCGGGCTGCACGTAGACCGCCGCGAAGGCCTGGCCGTAGAGCTTGTTGACCCAATCGGCCATGTCGCGCACGCCGCCCGCGAGGATGCGGCCCATCGCTTCGTTGCCGCTGATGCCGACGGTGCCCAGCGAGCCGTTGCTGTTGGCGACCACGGCCACGCTGCCGTTGTCGGACTTGATGAGCGAGGCCGCGCCGGCGCCGGCCGCGGTGATGAGCGCCTGGCTGCCCAGGTACTGCTGGGCGTTGCTGCGCCGCTCGCCGCTGACGCAGGGAATGCCGTAGGGGTCGCTGATCCAGCCCAGGCCGCCCTGGATGCTGGCGCCGTTGTGACCCGCGTTGCCGCCGCTGTTACCGCCCTTGCTACTGTCCTCCGGCACCGTGCGGATGGTGCCGTCCTGGAACACGAACGTGACCGAGCGGATTTGCCCGCGCACGCACGAGAGCGTCCAGTCGCCCGAGGCCGTGCCGCTGACCACGGCGCCGGCCACGTCGGGGATGTCGATGCCGTTGGCCGTGAGGTTGTCCGGGCCGATCAGCACCTTGAACGGATAGGGATCGTTGACGGTTCCATCGATCGGCACGCGCCCGATCAGCGCCGTCATGGCAATCGACCCCATGAGCGTCGAGTTCGACGGCACGGTGTAGACGGCCTTCGTGGATGCGCCCACCGCGCGGCTGCCGACGTCGGCGACGGATTCCACTGCGGCCGACAGGCTTTTCTGGGCCGGCCCGAAGCTCAGGGGAAAGCTCGGCTCCTTGCTGCCGTTTTTGGCGTCGACCTTGGCATCGTCGGGCTCGACCCACTGCGTGCCACCGGCGCCGCGGGTGAAGCGCTGGCCATCACCCTCTTCCAGCCCCAACCCGACCGGCAGGTCGGACGGGCCACCCTTGCCGGAAAGGCCGTCCAGTTGCCGCTGCAGATCCTGCAGCAGCCCCTGGGTCTGCTGCCGGTCGCTGGCCACCTGGGTGCGCTCCTGCTCCAGGCGGTTGTGCTCGCCTTCCAGCGCGCTCTGGATGCGCTGGTCGATCGCGCTTTCCCGGGCACGCAGGCGCTCGTTCTCGGCCTTGTGCTGCTTGTTGTCGCCGAGCGCGCTCTGCAGCTCGGTGCGCAACTGCTTCACCTGGGCCACCAGCGTGGCGACGGTATCGCGCGGCGTGTCGCCGGCGATGCCCAGGGCTTTCATCTCCTCGGGCGTGAGCGTACTGGCCGCGCCCTTGGGAGCGGGCTGGCCGCCGGGGGCGCCGGAGAACAGCTTGATGCCGACGAACACCAGCAGCAGCGCCATCGGGATCAGCAGCCACTTGAGCAGCGGATTACTCTTCATCGCGCGCTCCTCCGGTCGAGCCGGCCGCGGCGGCCGGCGGCAGGTTCACGGTGGCGTCGATCGGGCTCAGTGCCGGCAGCAGCGACTCGGCCAGGCCGTGGCCGCGCGTGACCAGGTAGAGCACCGTGGTGTCGGACGGGGTGCCGGCCGGCCCCAGGTTCGGATGCTGGAAGGTCGCCGCCACGAAGTTCCCCTGCAAAGCGCGCGGGTCGAGGTCGAGCCAGCGCGCCGAGGTATTGGTGAGCCGCACGGCCGTCACCCACTGGTCTTCCAGGCGCCACGCGGCCAGTGCCCGCGCGTGCACCGGCAACGTCGGCAGCAAGGTGTCCAGCGCGAGGCCGCGGCGCAGGTTTACGCGCCCGATGCCGGCGACCGGCTCGACGGTGCGCAGCGGCGCGTACAGGTTCTGCGCGGCATGCCGCGTCAGCACGACCGGTACCGGCGTTTCGCGCCGGGGAAGGGATTTGTCTGCGGGCGCAACGGCCTGCTCGTCCGCGCCGCTTGCTGCACCGCCGCCGTAGCGCTTCGCGGGGGCTTCCGCTTCCACGATGCGCACCGGCTCCAGCGGCGCCTGGCCGTCCTTCGCCGGCTCGGCGGCGATGTCGAGCAGGATCAGCGCGCCGGATTCCACGTCCTGCAGTTGCAACCGCGTGGGCGGAAGCGGCTCGCTCGCCCGCAGGTAGATCGCGCCGCCCGCACTCTGCACGCGCAGGTGGTCGCCGACGCGGGCCGGCACGCCGACGCGCACATTGCGGTCGATGAAGACAACGCGCTCCTGGCCGACCACCAGCGGCACCGGCAGGGGCAGGCGCTCCCAACGCAGGATTTCCACGGCCTGGCTGGCCGGCGCGAAACCGAGGATCAGCAGGACGCCGGCCAGGGCCGACAAGGCAATGGGCTTCATGGGGAGTCTCCCTGCAGATGGCCGGATGCGTTGGCGGGCGCGCCGGCCTGGGTCGGCGTCGGCGGCGGTTCGATGCGCTGGGGTGCGCCGGCGTAGCAGTCCAGCGCCAGGCCGAAGGGGTTGTGCTCGGGGTCGATGTCCAGCCGGACGACCTTGATCGGGTAGCGCACCAGGGCGCGCTTGACCTGCTCGGAGCCGTAGTATTCGTCCGCGCTCACATCGAGCGTGACGATCCAATCGCGGTCGGAGACCACCTTGACGCGCGTGGCCGGATCGTCGCCGTAGCCGCGGCCGGGAATTTCGTAGATGCCGCGCACGCGCTGACGCAGCTCGCCACTGGCGCGCCGGTACTCGTAGTCCTGTTGCAGGAAGGCCCGGCAGCTCGGCGTCAGGTAGGCCGACAGCGCGCGCAGGTTGCGCGGATAGTCTTCTTCGCCGTTCGTGGGCCAGCGCTGTACCTGCTGCCAGATGTAGAAGGAGAAGGCATACACACTCTCGGGCGGCACGTCCCACCACTTGCGCGTGCTGCCCGAGCGCAGGTCCGGCGGCACATGGATGGTCAGACTCTTGGGCGCACTCCACCAACCGAAGCCGAGCAGCAGCGCCACCACGAACAACGCGCCGGCCCCCAGACGCAGCGTCTTCACGTGCGCCTGCAGGTGCGCAACCTCGTTCTTGAAACGGCTCACTGAACTACCCCCCCTGTCGCTGACGCGACATCCTCCCCGAGGGAGGTTCGCGCGCCCTTCGGGCGGCCGTGCGGGCGCGCTCATGGCGCACCTCGATCGGCGTTGCGCCGGGTAGTCCAGTAGCCCGAGCGGGTGATGAGGCGCTGCCCGCCCAGGAGCGCCGCCAGCGCCGGGTGCCGCAGGGCCAGCCGCCACTGGAGCTGCCGGTACAGCCAGGTGTCGGGCCGGCCCCGCTTCTGCGCGCGCAGAAAACCACCGCCGACGAAGACGCCCAGCGCGATGCCGGCGACGATCAGCGTCGGCACCATGGCGATGCTGTGCGTGAGCCAGGCCAGCGGCAGGCCGAGCGCGAATCCGGCTGCGGCCGACAGGCCGGCGCAGATCCACAACTCGTCGGCGGTCAGCCCGCGCACGACCACCGGCTGGCGGTTCAGCCGGTGCGGCAGGAAGGTCACCAGCGTGTCTTGCGGGGTCTCCGGAGGGACGGCCATCGCTTGCCGCCCTCACAGCACGCCGGTGGCCTTGGTGAGCAGCCAGATGCCGACCACCAGGAGGATCGCGCCCACGGCGACCGTCAGGCCGAACTGGCCCCAGGTGGCGCGGCCGGTGTGGATCTCCGAGTAGCGCGTGTAGGCGTGATAGCAGACACCGACGAACATCGATGCGACCACGAGCAGCGCGATCAGCAGCACGATGTCGTAGCCGTAGTTCTGCAAGGTCTGCAGGATGCCGCTGCCCTGGCCGCGCGAAGGGTCCTCCATGGTCGGCAGGCCCTGCGCGAAGGCCGACAGCGGCAGGCCCGCGAGCGCCAGCGGCAGCAGCGGAGCGGCGATGCGGGACGGAATGCGATGGGATGTCGTTGGAGTGTTCATGGCGTATGGCCCTTCGTGACGGTCAGGAGAGGAGGAAGAAGGTCAGCACCAGGTACATCGCCACGAAGCGCACGACGACGGCGAGGAACTGACGTTCAGTGATGCGGTGCTCGGCCCAGCCGACGTAGGCGGTGCGCATAGCCCACACGCCCCACAGCAGCAACACGGCGAACACGAAGCCCAGCACCACGGCAGCGACGGCCGAAGGCGCAAAGCCGCCGTTGGCCTGGAAGGCGGCGACCTGATCGGCAGAGGGCGTCATGGCGACGGCTCCTCGTCGTCGGCGCGGTCGCGGCGGACGTAGTCGCCGGCCAGCGGGACGGGATCGCGCGGCTGGGCGCGCTGGGGCACGAGGTAGTCCTGCAGGCCGGCGCGAACGCGCTTCAGGTCGGCACGCAATCGGGCGTAGTCGAAGTGGTAGCGGGCGCGTTCCTGCGGAGCGGTACCGGCGGCGTGCTCGGCGAGGCGGTCGATCAGATTGAGCTGGCGGGCGAGCGCGGCGATCTGCTCACGCTCCGGAGTGTCCTCGGCAATGGCGGGTTGCAGGGCCGAGAGCGACACGGCCAGCAGCACGGCCAGCGAAGGCCAGGCGGATGCGCGGCGGTTGGTCTGTCCCATCGTGCCATTCCCAAGTGAAGCGAATGGCCTTGATGCTGTGTCCCTTGCTCGGCTCGCGCCGCAATCAAACGGAACCGGTGGTCAACCGTATTTCAGAAGTGTTGCTTGATCTGCTAGCCAACGCTCTATCTACTGTCACGTAGCAGGGCAAGCAATCCCTCCTTACCCGCTTCGACCATCAAACTATTTCCTTGCTCAGTCGCTAGCCCACAACCGCTCGTCATCCTGGGTCGCCGCCCAGAAGTCATCGAACAGCGCCAGCTTCGCCTCGTCCTTGGAGGCATAGGTCTTTGCACTGAAACGGCTGTCGATCCGATATCCCCATCGCTTTGTCTTCGTCGGATGCACGCCGAGGTTATGGCCGTCGACATTCAGAAAGCTGTTGCCCTTGGCGGAGACCCGCCACTTGCGCTGTAGCCATCGAGTGCGTCGGACGGCGCGGTTGCGCAGCTTGGCCTCACGCCGCTTCGGCCCCTCGTAGTCGCCGCTCATCTTCTCGGCGCAGACGCACCCGACTTCGAAAGTCTCGTCCAGATCCGGGTGCTCCATGATGTGGACGTAGCGGATCTTCTCGTTGCCGCACATCTGGCAGGTCGCGTAATCGGTTTCGTCTGCCGGCTCGCCGTCGGCCCGCAGATCGACGACATCCACGCAGTGCCATCCCTTGTGGGGCACGCCCGGCTGGTCCCATCGATTTCCATTCACGACTGACCTCCCGATCCTGGGTCATCGAATACTGGCCTGTATGGCATTCCACGCCACATCCCAGCGTATCCGCTCCTGTTCGAGGCGGACTTGTTGACCCCAGGCATTTCCCTTGATCGACTGATAGAGCTTTTGTTCGGTACTTTTGAGTAGTGGGAGTTCTGTGGAAGAGTGCTGGTCTTTCTCTTCGACCCATAAATCACGATGACTCATCAGCGTTGACTCATCCATGAGCACAGTCTTCAGGCTAGGGATGTATGTTCTGGCTCGATTAAGAATGGAAAAGCCATGCGTATCAATGTCACCCCAGTAGATACATTGCGCCTGTTGTAGCCATGGAAGCTGTCCCAAAACGTCAACCGCGTAACCCAATCGCATGATCACAACCGCCCCTGGCAGGTCATCAAAGGCAAGTCCGGTTTGAAGGTTCTCAACAACGAAGACATTCTTTGGTCGTATGCCAATGCTTGCCACCTCCTCACAAGGAGCAGAGATATCGCCAAGACCGCCCAAACGGGCTCTCAGCTCTGGGTCTAGAACGCGCATGCGCATTAACTGCGGCTGTGCCCTCAAACCGCAGCGTCTAAAAAAGTCGCGCTCTCCTGTCGGGTCACCCTGGAGCGTCGCAACCAAGTCAGAGATGAGGCCCTTTCTAGAATCCAGCCACTTGCTGTCGGCCCCGGCAACCGGAATTTGTCGTGGGTAGAGATTCGATTTCGGATTGAGACTGATCCAATCCAGCATCTCTGCCAGCCGACTAAAATCGGCATCGCCGTAGTCAGCGAGGACATCAAAATATCTCGGCAACTGCTGCGCCAGTACCGGCCAGCGAGCAGTGAGCGTCTGATAGCGAGACTGGGCACGCACCCACCGTGCGGATTCCCCAATCCACAGGGCAACATCTTCAGGGCCTCGTAACGCCAGTTTCTCAGGCAGTCGCTGGACGCCAAGCGCTTTCCACCGGCGCTCACACCAGGACAGGGTGCCGACTCCTTGCCAGCCTTGCCATGCACTCACCCAAGCGCGAACGCCGTCGACTTGCCTTAGCGCAGCCTGTTCCGTCGGTATGCCGAGCGGAACTTCCAGCGGCCATTGGCTCTCGCCAGCATCACCGATCAACCACTCGCGGTGTTTGCTCTGAAAGCGACGGGCAAGAAACTGCCAAACATCTTCAGGAAGCTTCAACGCTAGCCTCCTCTCGAGCGTGCTCCGGCAGCTTCAACCGCTGGCGGTCACCGTCGTACTCGATCAACAGGACGCCTGACACCCGCCGGTCGCTGATATCTACGAAGCAGGCGCCACCGATGAATGGTTCGAGGGTCATGACGGACTTCAGCGGCGTAGCGACCACCATTTGAAATCCGAAATTGGTAAAGATGTTCATCGCCAAAGCGGTGAACTCGTTGTCGGCCTTGTCGAAGGCTTCATCAAGCACGACGGGCGCATACATCGGCACGCCGTGGTCGTTCCCTCCCAGCTGATACCGCAGGGCTGCGGCCAAGCACGTGGTGGCCAGCTTCTGCCGTTGACCGCCTGATTTGCCAGCACCGCTGCGGTAAATTTCGACCTCCACGCCGCTTTCATCAATCTCCCGTCCGATAAACTCAACATGCTGTCGAACGTCGAGCACAGTCTCGCGCCAGCGTTTCTGCTCGGGGTCCTGACTGGCGAGTCGATCAACAAGTCGCCGCAGGGCCAGGAACCGCGCCTCGGCAAACTCGCGATCCTCCGTCCACGCATGGCTAAGTGCCTGCTGGATCTCCTGCTTGAACTCCTTGACGTCGACAAGCTGCCGGTCACTGGCGTCGATGTGGAGATAGGTACGTTGATTGGCGCTTTGGTTGAACGGCACCTGGCCAAGACTGTCGTTGACCAGATCCATCCGCTCTAGGATGGCTTTGCGCGCATCGTTCAGGTAGGTGGACAGTGCCGCCAGATTCTGGTGGCTTTGGTTCTGCAGCAGTTCGAAGAATCGCTGCTCATAGGCGGGCAGGCCATCCGTTTCCAGTCGAACCAACTTGGCGAAAAAGTCCGCTGCGCTGGCGAGGCTCGTGTCCATGTCCACAGCATCCATTGGCCACTGCCGTTTGAAATCGGCAAAGCGTGCTTCAATTTCCTTCTCGCAATCGCCGATCTCATCTTTGATCTCACCGATTTCTGTGTTGAGCCCTCTCTCAACAGCGGTTGCTACCTTGTCGAGGCTTTCGAGCCTGATCGCGTCTGACTGCTTGGTGAATCGTTCGTCGAGCCCCTTGATCTGGTGGGGAGTCAATGGAACTCTGGAAGCATCTTGAAGGAGCGATTCAAGCTTCTGCGTGCTGTCGTTGATCTGCTTGAGAACTGAGTCATGCGCGACCTTTGAATCGCCCCGGCTTTCCTAGACACTCTCCAAGCTCTGGAAATAACGCTTTTCAAACTCCACTGGCGACAGCTGCATAGCGCTGCTGTGCCGGCGCTTGGGGTTATAGAACATCTCGATGTAATCGAACACATCACTGCGGGCTTCTTCGCGAGTGCCGTAGGTTTTCCGTCGGATGCGCTCCCGCTTCAGCAACTGGAAAAAGCTTTCCGCGACCGCGTTGTCGTGACAGTTGCCGCGTCGACTCATGCTGCTGATTAGGTTGTTGGCCTTTAGGAAGCTCTGCCAGTCCGAGCTGCTGAACTGGCTGCCCTGGTCGGAGTGGATCATCACCTCCTGCCTGGGCTTGCGCCGCCAGACCGCCATCAGCAACGCATCGATGGCCAGGTCGCTGCACATCCGTGGTTTCATCGACCAGCCGATCACCTGGCGCGAAAACAGATCCAGCACCACCGCCAAGTACAACCAGCCCTCATAGGTGCGGATGTAGGTGATGTCGGTGACCCAGACCTTGTTCGGCTCGCTGACCTTGAACTGCCGCTCCAGGCGGTTGGGCGAAGCCACCGTCGGCTTACCGCCGTAATAGCCGGGGCGCCGACGATAACCGGTCTGCGAACGCAGCCCCTCCACCCGCATCAGGCGAGCCACGCGGTGCCGGCCACAGGACTCGCCCAGCTCACGCAGGTCGTCGTGGATCTTGCGGTAGCCGTAGACCCCGCCGCTTTCCAGCCAGGCATGCTTGATCAATCCGAGCAGGCGCTGATCTTCCTTCTCGCGTGCGGATTTCGGCTCGGCCAGCCAGGCGTAGTAACCGCTGGGATGTACCTGTAGGGTCTGGCAGAGACGCCGTACCGGGTACTCCACCGACAGCTTGCTGATGACGGCGTACTTCAGCCGGACTCCTTGGCAAAGTACGCGGCGGCCTTTTTTAGGATGTCTCGCTCTTCGGTCACCCGCTTGAGTTCCGCGCGCAAGCGACGCAGCTCGGCCTGTTGATCATCTACCTGCTGCCGCTGTGCTTGGGGCTTGCTGTAGCGCTTTACCCAGGCGTACAGGCTGTGCGCGGACACGCCTAGACGCTCCGCCACATCGGCAACGCGCAAACCGCGCTCGGTGACTTGCTTGACCGCTTCGATCTTGAATTCTTCGGGGTAACGCTGGTTGCTCATGGCACCTCCTGTTGGGCCTCATTATGAGGCTTGGAGGTGTCTACGAAACTAGGGGCGATTCATGGTGCGCTCGAAATGGTTGGAAAAGAGGATCGCCGAGCGCACGCTGCGCCGCGTGGTTGCCGCGATCCTTGAGCGTATTCGTGGCGCCAATGGAAACCCGATCCAGCGCCTTCACGTCCTTGCTTTGATCCGGCGTCGCCTTGTCGTCGATCTGGAAGTAGTTGTTGCCCAACGCCTGCCGCAGCATGTAGTCCACCGACGACTCTTGGGCGGAGATCACGAGATCGAAGAGTCCCCCGCGCCACTTGCCGAATCCGCGGTCGAGGCTGGCGCCGCCACGAACGGTCGCACCGATGGTCATCGTGCCGATGGCGAGGACCCGAACCAGCGCATCCTGCTTCGGCGCCAGGAACGTCCTGACTTCGTGCAACCCGAACAGGCCCGGGGCGTTGCCCACCAGCCCCCCATCCGCGAAGACACCGCGGTCGTTGCGCGCCAGAGGAAAGTAGACGGGCGCGGCGGCTGTCGCCAACGCCACATCAACGACCTTCATGCGGTGATCCAGCTCAAAGGACGGATGGTGCGGTGTCTTGAAGAACTGCCCGCGTCCCGTCGAATAGTTGACTGCCGGCACAAGAACACGATGCTTCAGGTCGCCTATCGTGGTCCCTTGGAAGCGCTCGGTCAGTACCTCTTTCAATCCCGCTGAGTCATGCTTTGCGGTCAGCCAGAATCCCAGAAGCCGCCGCGGCAGGCTGCGGCAGCCAAAGATGCGGCTGCCCTGTTCTTCAAACAGTGCCTTGAGTTCGTAGGCCGGAATTTCCGCAGCCAGCCCCAAAGCCAGCATCCCTCCTGCCGATGTGCCGCAAATCAGATCAAAGTGCGAAGCGATCGGACGGCCCAGCACGGTTTCGAGTTCGGCGAGAACCGTGGCGGTGTACAGGCCGCGATAACCGCCCCCTGACAGGGCGAGCACATGGTAGGTAGGGATACCCGTCATGGCACTTCAGCCCTTCGGCGGGAAGGAGTCGTTGCCGTGGCTGTCCTTGTCACGGATACGGCCATCCGGACGATGGATGACGAGTTCGGATTGCTGGTTGCGTGCGATATCCCTCGCTGCGTCAATGGCCTGTTGCTGCGTGTCGTGCACGGAGGTCGCCCGCTGATTGCCGGCTCCCTTCACGGCCCAACCGTCCTGATGAGGAACAACATGCTGATTCTTGCCTGCCATGATGACTCTCCTACAGTGGAACTATCGAAGTCCCAGCCGCTCGGCTAGGTTGTCAACGGCCGCCCGCTGTAGCACAATTCGTTGCTCACGCAGACAACAGGAAGGCCGAGCCAATCCAACCTGGAGAAGGCGTAAAACCTACATCTGTTGTCTGGCTGGACAACAATGTATCAGAGCGCGTGCGCCGGTGCAACTGGGCGTGCGGTGTGCGCCTTTGAACATCAACCGGATGTGGAGGGGCAACAGAGGGCTTGGCCCTTCTTCCCGCAACCGCAAGGATAAGAACTCATGCCGCAAACAGGCCTAGGCGTCGCCCTCAAGACGCTACGCGAACGCAGAACCCTTTCCCTGCGTGAGATCGGCCAGCTATCGTCAGTTGATCATGCTTATGTCCACCGTCTCGAAACAGGCGAGAAGACAAACCCATCCCAAGACTTGGTGGAGAAGCTATTGAAGGTTCTCAAGCCGGGGGAAAGAGATGCCGCACTCGTGATGTGGCTGGTTGACCACGCAGATGCTGATCCAAGCCTTGTTGAATTCGTGCTACAAGATCCCTCGATCAGCATCGATGTTTTTTCGGCCGCGGCTGGAGTCAGGCATCGAGGAAATGCAAGGCCTGATCCCGCGACGCTCATCGCCCGAATCAAGAAGGCCTTTGACGACGACGAGGACGACTGAACATGGACGAGGCGGATGTCAGGCAGAGAGCGCGCGCGTTTGTCGCGAGAGTCGATGTTTCGAACATCCGAGAAGACCTGTCCCCGTATGTGAACGCGGCTAACGCCAAGGTCAAGAAGGATGAGCTTGGCGATGGGGAGTCCGGCTATACCATTACCAAGCCGAACGGGAAGCACATCATCACGGTGAATTCGCTGGAAACCGAAGAGCGCCAGCGCTTCACTGTCTGCCACGAAGTAGCTCATATCGTGCTCGACTTGGAATCAAGTCACGACGAGGTGCCGTCATGGTCCTATGCAAAGCGACATCCGAACGAGATCGCCTGCGACACGTTTGCCGCTGAACTGCTGATGCCCTATCAGCAATGGCTCTCCGCTATTCCCAAGGAAGAGCCCTCCCTGGATCTCATCCAACACATGGCCGACTTGTTCGGCACATCATTCCCTGCAGCGGCGTCAAGGTTTGCCAGTCTTAGCTATATGCCGTGCGCATTCGTGACCATGGAGCGCGGTGCGGTGCGGTATGCCGCACGCTCAACGGCCTTGCGGCAAGCAGGGGCCTGGATACCTCCCAGGTCGGTCATTCCAGCAGGCTCCGTGGCTCACCGAATCCGCTCTTCAGGGAATAGCGCCACTGAGACGGGGGAAGTTTCACAGGACGTCTGGTTCGACAACTGGGAAAAGGGCCTTGACCTCTGGGAACTTTCAAGACATTACCAGCGCACCGATACCACCATCTCCTTGCTATGGTTCGACGGCGACGATTTGCCGGAGGTTGAGGTGAACCGCTTCGGCGCACGTGTCGAAGACGATGGGGGCTTGGCCGAACTGACGGGAGAACTGCCATGGCCGGGGCGAAGCAGGCGCCGCTGAAAAGCGATCACGGCCAAGACCGCAAGGGGGTGACTCTTATGCGCCATTTGCGCGTTCTTACAGGTACTTCTTGAACGTCGCCGCCGCAATGCACACCGCCACGCCGAGCAATGCGGCACTGGGCAACAGGATCAGCAGCGGGTTCACGCTGACCGGCAATGCCAGGTAAGTTACCCACGGCAGCACGGCCAGCGGGATCAGGCTGGCCCTGGCGCGGTGATAGATGAACCCCGACTCGCGTCCCGCGCCGAAGCGGCGGATGTCCCGGCGCACCAGGCCGTCCACCAGCCCGACGAAGGCGGCCATCAGGAACAGCGGCAGGGTCAGGCACAGCACCAGCAGCCGCACGAGGAAGACCAGCGTCGTATAGGCCGCCGCGATCAGGTAGCTCTCCACGTTCACATAGACCAAGCCGATGTAGTAGCGGAAATCCTTGGTCGGACGATGGCTGCCGGCGCTGGCCTGCGCCGAGGCGTCGCGTATCCAGTCCAGCAGACCGCTTTTCACGAACAGCCAGTCGTAGCCCTGCTCGACCAGCCGGTGCGCGGTGCGCCCCGGCTCCTGCACCAGCGCGCTGCGGGTGAAATGCGTGGAAAGCTGATCCAGCTCGTAGTGCAGCATGCCCTGCGCGTGGCGCCAGCCCTGCTCGGGCCAGAAGAAGTGCATGCCGACGCATTCGATCAGGATGCACAGCAGCAGCGCGCCGCACAGCACGCCGAAGAAGCGGAACGGCAGCGTGACCAGGCCGGCGATCAGGCCTTGCTGTCGTTGCTGCTGGCGTTGGGCCGCGACGGCCGGATCGCTCATGCTTCGGCCTCTTCAGCCGCGGCCATCTGCTTGAAGTCGTCCAGCAGGTCGTCGGGCAGCGCCTTGTCCTGCAGGCCGGGGATGCCTTGGTTCTCCCACCAGTCTCCTGCCTCGACGTAGTGCTGTCGCATGTAGCCGGCCAGCTCCTGCAGATCCTTCGGCATGGCTTCGTCGGGGTCGGGCGCAGGCAGCGGCATGCGGACTTTCCAGAGGTTGCCGCCCTCGGTCAGCGCGAAGCACTGCCCCTTGGGCAGCGCCACCACATGCGCCGGCTCGATCAACGGCACGCTGTTGCTGCTGATGCGGTCCTGGGTGTTGGACGTGAACGCGGTATTGCCGTGCGGATCGGAGCTGTCGGTGGCGCCGCTCATCAGCGCCGTGGCGTACACCTCGACCTTGGGCAGTTGTCGCGTCAGCAGCTCGGCGGTGGCGGTCTCGCGCACGCGCAGCATGAACAGGTTGTTGAAGTTGCCGACCACCTGGCCGGCCTTGGCACGATTGCCGATGCGGGCCTCGATGTCGCTCAAGGTCTGCGTGTAGGCCGTCACCTGCACGCCGGCACCGCCGCCCTTGTTGACCATCGGAATGAACTCGTCGCCCATGAGTTCGTTGAATTCGTCGGCGTGGACGTTGATCGGAATCTTGGCGCCCGCCGCGGCGCCGGGCAGCCCGTCGTCGACGCCGAACTTGTAGATGTGGCCGGCGACCGAGACCAGATCGCTGAACATCGAGTTGCCCACCGCCGCCGCGACTTCGGCGTCGGACAGCGCATCCAGCCCCACGTAGACCACCGCGCGTTTGCGGATGACCTGCATCCAGTCGAAGATCGGCCGCGGGTCGGACAGGTCGGAATAGTTCGGTGCGAGCAGTTGCGCGATCTTGCCGGTGGTGAGCTTCTCCAGCAGCGGCAGCAGCGAAGCGACGATCTTGTCGAAGTAGGTCCGGTCGTAGCGCACGGCGCTGCGCAGGCCGTCGAGCACCGGGTCATAGATGCGCACTTGGGACAGGTACTGTTCGAGGGCCACCACGCGCTTCTCGCGCCCGATCATGTTGCGCGGGATGTTCTTCTCGTTCAGCTTCGCTTCGAGCTGGACGATGACCTCCCAGGCCTTCGGCTCGTTCTTGGCGAAGTAGTGCTGGGCGTACTCGATGAACAGCGCGTCGATGTTGATGACGTGGCGCTGGATCAGCAGGTAGTCCGGCCGCTGCCCCAGCTCGACCAGGGCGCGCGCGATGATGTTGACGAAGCGCCAGGCGAATTCGCGGAACGCGGCGCTGTTGCCTTCGCCGGAGAGCTGCCCGGCGATCCGCGTGGCCACCTCGGAGATCCGCCCGAACCGGCCCACCGCGTTGTAGCGCGCCGAGATGTCCGGCCAGCCCAGATGGAAGACGTAGAACTCGCCTTCGCGCCCGGCGCGCTTGGCCTCGACGTACATGCGCTTCAACAGGTCCGCATCGCCCTTGGGGTCGAAGACGATCACCACCTCGTGCTCGCCGCGGACCTTGCGGCGGATGTCCTGGGTGATGAACAGCTCGGCCAGCCGCGTCTTGCCCACGCGCGTGGTGCCCAGCACCAGGCTGTGGCCGACGCGCTCGCCCAGCGGCAGGGTGACGTCGACCTCGTGCGGCTCGATGCCATGCAGGCGTGGCAGTCCGCCGACCGGCGGCAGTGGTCGCGCCGGGTTGAGCGGGCTGTCCCAGGCCAACGCGCGCGCCAGCGTCGAGACGGGAAACGGCGCGAACTCAAGCCGCTCCTCCAGCCGCCGGGCGGCCCGGTAGATCGCCGTCGGCTCGACGTAGCGGCGGAACTCCGGCCGATAGGTCTGCATCAGCCGGTGCGTGTGCCGCTGTTCCCAGCGAAAGCCCTGGCCGACGAACAGCCGTTGCTGACTCACCGGCACGTCGCGGCTGGTCATCACGTAGCGCGGCAGGCGGCGGATGTTGCGGCGATAGCGCAGGATCGCCCAGGCATCGCGCAGGCGAATCGCGCCGAAGGTCAGGAAGGCCAGCGCCGAGCCCAGGCCAAGCAGCGGGTTCAGCGCGAGCGACCACGGTGCCACCAGGCACAGAATCGCGGCGCCGGTGCAGACCGCCACGGTATAAAGCTCCACCGCTGGCCGCAGCAAGACCTCGACCGCATGCGGTTGGGCCATTTGCGCACCTACTGCTCGACACCGGTGGCCGTGATGAGCACCGGGTAGTGGCGCAGGCCCAGGCGCTGGGCCAGGTCATCGCCGGAGGCCGGCGACAGGATCAGGCCGGGCGCCAGCCTGCGCAGCGCCGTCAGCGCAGCCATCGACTCCACGTTGACCACCAGGCCCACGGCCTGCAGCTCTCGCAGCGCCGCCTGCCGCTGCCGCAGCCAGGCGCGCGAACGCTCGTCGTCGCCGATCAGGAACAGCGCCGTCAGGCCCGGCGCCCGGATGACGCGGCGCTGCACCTCGCCCGGCGACAGTTGCGTCGAGCGCACCGGCAGCATGGCGGCTTCGGCGTCGGCCGTGTTGCCCGCGCGAGGGGTCGGCATCGGGGCCGGCGGCGTGGCCTGATCCGGCTGAGGATTCAGCGACTGGTAGTACGGCAGCGCGGAGTCGCCGCCGCGGTCTTCGACGACGATCAGCGGCCCGGAGACGGTCTGGGCGAAGATGGTGGTCGTGGACAGCAGCCCGATGGCGGCGATGAGGACGGTGTGGTTCATGGCGTGGTGGCCTGGAGAGTTGGAACGGGAACGCCGGGGTCGAGTACGCGGGTCAGGTGCCGATGCACACTGCGCCGGTATCGCGCCGCGGGTGCCCCGCCGGCGGGCCGGTGGTAGCGGCCGATGGCAAGCAGCCAGTCCTCGCCCGGCGTGTGCTGTTCGCGCAGGATTTCCGCAGCGATGGCGAGGTTGCGGTACGGGTCCAGCAGCTCGCAGGGCTGCGTGTAGCGATGCGTGTGGTAGCCGAGATTGACCTGGCCGAGGCCGGCGTCGATGCGATTGGCCGGCGTGTGGGCGAGCGCACGGTGCAGCCCCGCGCAGGCCTCGACGCGGGTGGCGTAGCGCTGTGGCGAGCCGGCGACGTTGAGCGTCCACGGCCAGGGGATCAGGCGCCCGCGCAGCATGGCGCCGCTCTCCTGCAAGGCCACCGCGTACAGCACGGCCGCCGGCACGTCTGCACGATGCGCCGCCAGTTGATAGGCCGGCGGCGGCACTTCCCGCGCCAGGGCGGCCAGCGCCCAGCCGACGGTGGTGAGCAGCAGCGCGGCGCTGGTGCAGCGGATGGCGACGCGGGACGGCCGGTGCTCCCGGCCCGGAGCACCTATTGCCGCTGCCATTGGCCGTTCACCTCGCGCACCACGGCCGGCAGATCGCCGGGCAGGCCGAGCGACAGCCAGCGTCCCGCATCGTGGTTGAGCGTGATGGTGCGGGCGCGCACCCTGGCCGGGTCGATGCCCGCCTGGGTGGCCCACTGCCGGATGCGCGCGTCGTCCTGACGGCTGCCGACCATGTAGAGATCGAAGGCCGTGCCGGCCGCCTGCAACTGCTGCACGCGCTGCGCGCACGGTGCGCAGTCGGCCTTGACGAAGACCGCCAGGCGCCCGGAGCCGGTGTTGCCGGCACCCTGCGCCTTGGCGCCGGGCAGGCTCACGCGCGGCTGGCCGGGAAACAGGCGCTGCCACGCCGCGTCGTAGGCGCGCTGGTAGGCCAGCGTCTTGCCGACGCGCTGGGCCTCGGCCTGCACCTGCAACTCCGCGTAGCGCCTGCGCTCCTCGTCGCTGCGGGCCTCGATGCCCAGCGCCGTGAGCGGATCGAGCTGGGGCGAATAGACCCCGAGCGGCCCCTGCATCAGTTGGCGGTAACGTGCCCACTCCTCGGGCTGAAGCCCCCACTCCCGCGCCTGCCTCTCGTCGAGCGCGGCATCAGCGCCCGGCTGCACCTGGGCGGGCACCATGCGCGAGTTCGTCACCGGGGCCGGCTGGGCGGATGCGCCGAAAGCGGCGAACAGAACGACGGTAGCGAGCAACGGCCGCAGGTTCATGGCGACCTCCTACGGCACCGCAACGCGCTGCGTCTGGCCATTCACCTGGAATACGCCCGCCTGCGCCTCGATGGATTGCAGTTGCCAGCCGCCCTCGGCATCGCCCTCGCGCAGCAGCCGGGCGCCCGCGAGCGAGGCCGCAGCGGTGGAGGTGATCGACAGAAAGCGCTCGCCTCCCCGTAGCTCCACGCCGAGCACCCGGAATGGCGGCTCCGGCACCTTGGGCTTCGTCGCAACCGGAATGCGCGGGCGAGCGGCGGATGCCACCTGCCGGGCCTTCTCCAGGCGGGTTTCGATTCCGTTCACGCGCGCCTGCAGCGTCTGCAGGTCGACGGCCAGGGCCCTGGCCTCCTCCGCCTCTTCGAGGCGCGTCATCCGTTCGTCCAGCGCCTGCCGCGCGGTGGCGAATTCGGCCTGGCTGATCGGCGCCGGCCGGCGCTTGTCCGCATCGGCCTGTTGTTCGAGATCGGCCACGCGCAGGCCCAGCGCATTGACCTGCGCATCCTGTGCGCTGCTCTGGGTCTGTTCGGCGAGCCGCGACAGGCCGACGCTGTTGACGAGTGCCACGGCACTGATGAGGACCAGCCAGAAGGCCGCGGCGACCTTGAGCCAGCGCGTGCGGGAATTGCGCTCGGATGGCGCTTGGGGAAAGGTCATGGCTGCATCTCCCCGGGCCGGTCGGCGTCCGGTACGGGCGTGGCGGTGCCGGGCGGGTTGGCGGAAAGGAAGGTGGGAGCACCGTGCCGGCTGAAGCAGACCTGGCGGGTCAAGTCATCGACCGACAGCTCCCAGGCCGGGCCGGCAAGGGTCAGCAAGGCATCGCGCAGCATCAGCGGGCCCAGGCGCAGGTGTGCGGCAGGCAGCGGCAGCGCGTAGAGGGTGGCGGCTTCGGCCGCATCGCAGAGCCGGTAGCCGGAGCGCAGGAGCACATGGCGCATGGCGTCACCCACGCTGGCATCGAGCATGGGCGGAATCGAGACCTCCACCGCCTGTTGCAAGAGATCACGCTGCGCAGGTTCCGGCACCAGCTCGACCAGGGTGTAGCGGCCATAGCGGGCCACCGGAACAAAACCCGGCTCCGGCGCGACGGCGGTTGGCGAAGCGGCCAGCACCGCTGGCGCAGACGGTGCGGCGGTCGTGGCGCAGCCGGCGGCCAACAGACTGCCGGCCAGCAAGCCAGCGGCGAGGGCCAGGCGGTGAACAGCGCGGATGGATGGTTGCATGGAGGGCGCTTCCCTGGAACACGGAGCGCTCACCATCGCCGCCGCTTGGCCTGCGGGCAGCAAACAAAACGCACTGACGCCCGCCCGAATACATGGCGGGGCGGCGCCATGAACTGTCATACGCCCAAGAAAAACGGCCCCGAAGGGCCGTGGAAAGGAGCCGGCGACCCCGAGGGGCCGCCGGCATGGGTACATGGATCAGGCCGTGACAAGCTGCCGGGCCAGGGCGACCTCGACGGAATCGCCATCCTGGTTCAGAACATCCAGGCCCGACTCGGGTACGTCGCCCGAGGTGCTCTGCGAGACCATGATCTTCCTGGCCATCAGCCCCAGGCAGGTCATCTGCGAGGAGTTGGCGTAGCCGAGGTAGATCACGCGCACCGGCTGCTTCTGGCCGATGCGCCATGAGCGCCGGGCGGCCTGCTGCAACGAATACACGTTGTAGCCGGACTGGAGGAACACGATGGTCGGGAACTCCAGCAAGTCCAGGCCGGTTTTCACCAGCTCCGGGTTGGTGATGAGCACGTCGATGCCGCGGTCCAACTGCTCGGCGATCCAGTCCTCGCGGCGGGAGGCATCCACGCTCGCGCGCAGTACCGCCACCTTGAAGCCTTCCTGCTCCAGCAGCACCTTCAAACGCGACGTGGTGTCGCGCGTGCCGGTGTAGACCGAATAGACCAGGGTCTTGCGCCCTTCTGCTTTCTCCTGCTTGCAGATCTCGATCAGCTCGCGTTCCTTGGGCATCACTTCCAGCTCGTTGAACTGAGCCGGCACGAACGCCAAGGTGTTGCGCGTGCGCGGATGCACCACCGTTTCCGACCGGAAGCAGCAGTCCGGCCAGGCCAGCAGCACGTTGAGGACTACACCGAGCAGCGTCGTGTCGCGCTTCGCCAGGGCCTGCTTCAGCTCCTGGGTCAGCCGACCCGCCAGATCGCGGTAGGCCGCGGCCTGCGCCGTGTCCATCGCGACTTCGCGGAACTCCTCGTCGTAGGGCGGCAGCACGTTGCCACCGATGTCCTTCAACTTGAGGAAGACCGTGAACGGCAGGACGCAACGCAGCACGCCCTTCGGACCGAAGCCCGGCGCCTTGACCGTGCGCACCGATACCTTGGTGCCCTTGGCCGTCTTGTGCGCCATGCCGGTGCTCTCGGAATAGATGTCCTTCAGAACACCGTGATCGCGCATGAACGCCATCGCGGCCGACGTCATGCTGCCGCTCTTCGTCGGCCGGTAGCCGTCTTCGATCATCCGCCCCGGCAGGGCTCGGAACAGCAGGTGGAACAGGTCGTCGCCGTAGCCGCCCATCAGCGTGCCGGTGAGCAGCAGCGTCTTGCGCGCCTTGGCCGCCAACACCCCCATGGCCTGGCCCTGTGCGGAGCCGCCGTTCTTGTACTCGTGCGCCTCGTCGGCGATGAGCAGGTCGAACGTGCCTTGGGGAAGCTGTCTCTTGATGAACTCGGACGGCTGGTAGCCGCCTTCGCCGAAGCCGAACTCCATGTTGGCCATCGCGCGTTCCATCCGGTGGGCTTGCCGGTCCGAGAAGACCAGCTCGCCGTTGCCATCCATCAGGTTGATGAACTCGTGGATGTTGTCCCCGAGCATCGACGCGAGGAAGGCGTCACCGAACTTCTGCATCAGCTTCTGCGCGGTGACTTCCCCGATGGTTGGAATACGCTTCAGTGCCTTGAGCACGGTCGAGGACTGGTCGCTGGCGGACAGACCTCTGGGACGGATCAGCGTCCACAGCGGTGAGGTGCAGTGGCTGCATTTGCGGCGGGACTCTTCCGCTTCGAGATCGATGGTGTTGACAGGCTCGCCGTCCAGGTCGGTGATGACATGCCCGCAAGCCGGGCAGGCCCCCACGTCGCCGTGAGGCGTGCGCCGCCGAACGAAGACAGGCTTCCAGTGGAACCCCATCCGCATCCGCACGCGGCCCAGGACGAAGAACTCCTGGTCCTGGGCTGGCACGCCCAACTGCTCGCGCAGTTTCAGCAGCTTGACCAGCGTGTCCGGGCCATTGAGCACCCAGACCTTGGCACCGGCCACCGTCTCCTGGATTTCGCGCCGCCACTTGTAGACCAGGTGGGGTGGCGAGAGCACCAGGATGCGACGGTAGCCTTCGGCGTTGAGCACGGCGGCCGTGGCGATGCCGACGGTCGTCTTGCCGCAGCCCATCTCGCCGTTGACGATCGCGGCGCGTTCGCCGCGGTCGATCAGTAGCTCGGTGACGGCATGGACCACATCGGCTTGCGCCGGGAACAGCTTGCGCTTGAGCGCGGCGAGGATCAGTTGCCGATGCACCCGCACCTGGCCGGTGTAGACCGGCGGATTGGCGCGGTTGAGTGAGTCGAGCAGTTCGTCGCCGAACTCGGACACGAAGTCCTGCAGGCTGAGTGTGAGGGGTGAAGCGGCCGCTTCGAGCAGGTCGCCCTGCACAGCGGTTTCGGGAACGGTTTCGAGATCGAGGGACATGGTGATGCTCCAAAGCAATGGGGCATGCACCTCCCCCACGGGGCGGTGACATGCCCCTGGGTGGGAAGAAAGAAGCGGTGCGAGACCGCTGGATGTGGATCAGTATTCGCTGGGCAGCAGCAGTGTGGTGACGCTGCGATCCCATTCGGTGATGATCCAGAGCTTCAGGTCGCGCGTGACCTGGTAGGACGAGAACAGACGATCTTCGCCGGACTTCAGCGCGGCGTCGTTCAGTTGCCGATCGCCGTCGCTCAAGTCGCCCCAATCGCCACTGATGTGGCGGCGCAGGTACGAGCTGGGGTTGAGCCGGCCTTGTCGAACCAGCTCATCGACGCCGGCGGTCATGACCACTTGCCCGGGCGAAAAGCGTGCTTGTGACGCGAGGTTGAGGATTGCGAGTGCCATGGTGGTTTCTCCTTTCGGAAAAGCGGGCCACGGCACCCCATCGGGGCAACGTGACCCCGGTGGGTGGATGAAAGCGACGGCGAACCGTCAGGGAACAGCGATCAGCGGATGGTCAGCACTTCGCCCCACGTGGGCGAGCCCAGCGTCAAATCCCATGCACGAATGACCGGCACGAACTTGTCGGTGAGGATGCGCGTCTCGGCCACGGAGCCGTCGTCGCGCTCGGTGTACTCCGTCTGGAGGGTCTTCTCCTTGTGGGTATCACCTTTGACGACGAGCACGCGCCCGCTCTTGGACTTCACCACGCCGGAGATCGCGCCTGCGGCCAGAGCCAGGGCGAGATGCCAGTGCGACAAGGCCCGCGCGGGCGGACGCAGCGATTGCTGCGCGGCGCCCAGGTGGGTATCGAGCGCCGGCCAGAGTCCTTGCAGCCGGCCGACTTCATCGGCGAACTGCTCGGGCTCCATCGTCACGCGATAGAAGTGCTCCGGCTCGGCCGGGCTGGCAGGGACGGTGTACGGCAGGAACGGCCATTCGAGCGGCAGTTCCTCGGCTTCGGCGTCGCCCTGTCCGATCTGCAGCAGCAGACCGCGGGTGGCCTTGACCGAATCCGATGCCTGGTCGCGCTGACGAATCCTGCGACCGAAGATCACCACCTGCTTGAACTGCGTTTCCACCGCACGGTAGATGCGCAGGTCGGCGAAGTGGCGCGTCAGCCATCCGACCAGCTCGGGGTCGAGCACGTAAGACGGCACGATGAAGATCAGCACACCGCCGTATTGCAGCAGCGGCAGCGCGCGCTGATAGAACAGCTTTTCCAGCCGCGCACGGCCCTGGCCCTGATAGCCGATGTTGCCGTTCACGTCCTTGCTCAGGTCGCCATACGGCGGGTTCAGCCACAACAGCCCGAAGGACTGGCGCGAGATCAGCGTGTCCATCAGGTCACCGTGGATGCAGCGATCGACCAGTTGCCGTGCGTGGCTGGCACGCTCGGCGTCGTACTCAACGGCGAAGGCCTGGACCTGCTCGCGCCCGAGGGCGTGGGCGGCTTCGGCGATCGCCACGCCTTCGCCGGCGCAGGGATCAAGGATGGACATGGAGCCGGGAGACGGCGCCAGTGCGGACAAGGCCCGCTCCAGCGTCGGCTCGTCGGTGGGGAAGTAGCCGTTACGAATGAAATTGCGCGCCAGGCGCGGAAACATGAGTGCCATGGATTTCTCCTGATGATGGATGAGGGAAGGCGGGCACGCGCGGCGCGCATGCCCGTGGGGATGGCTCACGCCACACGCAGAAGCGGTGCGTTCGCGGCCAGTTCGTACTGCGTGGCGCCGAGGGTGCCGTTGCGGATCAGCTCGCCCAGCGCCTTCGTCAGCGCCGGGACATCGAGGGCCAGCCGATGGCCTTCCAGCGGCCCGAGGGCCAAGGGAAGACCGGTCAGCATCCGCCGTGTCTGCAATAGCTCCAGCACGGTGTCGCGCCAGTGGTCGAGCAGTGGCAGCGGGCAGGTGTCCTGCACCAACGTCCACAGCCGGTCGAGCCGGTGAGCGGAATCCCTGGGCAGAAGCGCCAGCGCGCTGGCGTTGGCCTTGTCTGGCTTCACGCAGCGACGATCGAACAGCCACACGTTCGTCAACGAACCGAACAACGTTCGCCGGTAGGCGCGAGTGATGCGCTTTTCCAGGTTCTCGACGTTGCCGACGAAGACCGGGATGGATGCGCCCTGCTCGGTGATGACGTGGAACTGATCGAGTCCCTGTTCGTCCCGGCCGAGGGTCAGGCGGGCGAGGAACTCCTGAACGGCGGTGTCGCGCGCCCAGATCGAGAGAAAGACGAGATTGCCCTGCTCGTCACCGACGCAACCGTCGGCCATGAGGTCGGGGCATTCGTCGATGCGGTACAGCGGTTTCGCGGAAGAAGGTGCAGGCATGGTGATGTCCTCTTGAAAATGAAGGAGCAACCACAGCCCGCGGGGCCATGCTCGCCCCGGTTGGGTGAAGGAAGATGCGTTCCGCTAGACAGCGCGGCCCGCGTGGAAGCGGTGAACCCGCTCGCGCCACTCGGGGCTTTGCACCGGCGCCATGTCGAGATAGCGCAGCGGGCACGAGTAGTAGTAGGGATGCACGGACTCATCGAGGGACTTGTAGCCCCAATCGCCGCCCGAGCTTTCCAGCAGGTGGCAGCCGATGTAGCAGACGGACTCACCGGCCGTGAGGCCCATGACGCCCGCCTGCCTGGCGGTGACGCGAACCACGGTCCACAGAACGTCGCCGTCCAGCGTGTGGTCGATGACTTCGCAGCAAGCGCGTTCGGACGCCTGCGGAGCGATCAGCTCGCGGATCAACTGATCGCGCGTCTGACGAACGAAGGTCCAGCCCATGAGGGTCTCCTTGAAGAAAAGGCCGGAGCCCTCCCCGTCGGGGGAGAACCCCGGCGGGTGGCGGTATGCCGCGCAAGGCGGCGGATGGATCAGGCAGCTTTGAGGTGCCAGTCCTGGGACAACGGAGCGAACTCGTAGCCCAGCTTGTCGAGACGGTCTCGCTGCTGACGCAGCACACGACGATCCACGGTCGCATCGAGCTTCACGGTCTCGCCCAGGGGCCACAAGGCACCGAACAGCGCCGCGTCGTCTGCCTCGGCCGAGGCCGCAGCGGACACGGGAGCCGGTTCGCTGCCGAACGGCGTGGTATCGACCAGGGGATCGCGCGGACTGCGCGGCTTCGCCTTCGGCTTGGCCGGGGGCGTTGCCGGCACGGGCGCCTGCGCTTCCTCGTCGATCGGATCGACTTCCTGCGGACTCAGCCGGCGGGCTTCGTCGCGGCTCAGGGCGTCGATGTTGGACAGCGTCATCCCGCCCAGATGGGCGCGGATCTCGATGACCATGCGGCCGTTGGCGTTGTACGTGGAGGGGCGAATCTCGACGATGACGAAATCACCGTCGTACTTGCCCTCGCGGTACTGATCGAGCTCGGCGTTCTTCACGACGAACTCGCCGATCGAGGTCGCCAGGCGGCCGACGTTGAAGTCGCCGTTCCTGCCGTGGATGGTCTTGATGGCCAGTTGGCCGGGGATGGTGATCATGAAGGTCTCCTGGGACGAAGAGAAGACAAGGCCCCGGGGATTGGGCCTTGCGGATCAGAACGACTCGGCAACGGCCAATGCGGGGGCATCGGCAGCGTCGTCGGCAGCATCGGCGAGGGGCTTGGAAGGCTCCGGTGCCGAGGCTTGCTGCGCGGCGGGCGCGTCGGACGTCACAGGGACTTCCGGGTCCCGCTCGTCGGTCTCGGTCGGCTTGGGTTCGGCCTTGTAGACGAGCTTGCCGTCGACCTTGATCCAACTGACGAACAGCAGGCGGGCCTTGAGGCTCACCCCCTGCTCGCCGGCACGCTTGCCCTTGGAGTAGGTGAAGGTGTCGGTCCACAGGTCGCCCAAGCGGAAGCCGATCATCACCTTCTTCTCGGCGTCGACGGCCTGAATGCAGCGGCGCACCAGGTGCTGCGCTTCCGAACCCGATACGCGCGTGTCGAAACGCACATACGAGACGTCATCGCTGGGACCGTTCAGAGCCGCGATGTCGCAGGCCAGGAACGCATCGCCTTTCTTGGGCTTCACTTCGCGGATGCGATTGAGGTACCCGAGGCCGGTGATGTGCAGATCGAAGTAGGACTTTTCGTTGGAAGTGGTCATGGTGAATCTCCTGGGAACAAAGAGGCGGAGACACACCCGACCCAAGGCGGGGAAGGTGTGGAACCCCCGCGTGGGTTGATGGAACAGCTTGGTGGCATCGCCATCGAAAACCGATGGCCGTTCGCGCATGGATGCCGGTGCGAACTGGAGTGATCAACGCGGTCGGAACCGCATCGCAGCCTTGAAGATCGTGGCTGCCTGGGCATGTCGCTGACGGACGTCAGCGGAACATGGCCGGAAGCGTGGCGCCAGGACGGCGCGCATGCGAGCGGCAATCGGCACTCGCGGCTGTCCGCATTGCCGGGAAGAAAGAAGCCCCCGGAGCGGGGGCCAGGGATGGGCGGTCAGTTACCGCTGGGCGGAGGAACCGCCTGCAGCGACAGGTGTGTCGTGGTGGCGGACACGTCGAGGTCGTCCTCGCTGTGCAGGATGCGCGCAAACACGCCCTCCTGCGGATCGAAGAACTCGCCAAAGTCATCGCCGCCGAACTCGGCGCGCGCCAGCTCCCACCAGTCATCGAACGCATCGACATCCGGGTTGCAGCCGGCGGCATAGGCGATGGTCTTCTGGCGACCATCGGGTCGGCGCTCGCCGCGCTCGGCCAGGAAGTACACGCCCTGATCCTTGACCAGGATGACGCGGCATTGATTCGCCACCGCTTCGGCGAGCACGGGCCGCAGCTCCGTGCCTTTGAATCGAACAGTCATGGGTGTGATCTCCAGGGATGCAGGAAGAGAGGCTTCCCGCCGCGAAGGCGGGAAGCTGCTGGGAGATCAGTGCCGGACAGCCTTGCGACCCGACAACAGGCACTGCACTCGGATGCGGCGCCAGCTCCCGTCGTCGATCAGCCGTTCCAGCGTCTCGCCGAGGGTGTCGAAGAACACCTCATCGACCCGTTCAATCAGCTCGCCGTCGCGGCGCAGCTCCACCGCGTAGAGGTCGAGGCCACGCTCATACAGCACGGTGACGTGACCCTGGAACTTCATCGTGGCGACGGTGAAGCCGATGGCCGGTGGCGTGCGGATGATGTCGGCGGGCAGCGGATCGACCCAGGTGATGTCCCGAGCACCGGCGTCCACCAGCATGTGGGTGATGCGCCGGAAGCCGTCGGGAGCGGGCAACTGCTCCAGTTGGTCGATCAGTTCCTGCAGGTCGGGGCAGCGCGGCTCGGGGATCGGCAGCTTCGCCGGTGCGGACCCGAGCACGAACCGCTTCACCGTGTAGGGCTGGCCGTCGCCCGTGAACTCGGTGTGCTCCTCGGGCGTGTCCGCCCGCCGACCGTCGAAGCGGCGTCTGACATAGGGTTCGACCTGCACCTTGGCGCCCTCGTCGGGCACTTGGGTCACGAGCGTGCGATCGAGCACCGCGAACTCGGCTCGCCCCGTCTTGACGACGATAGCCTCGTCGGTGGTGGCGATGACCTTGCCCTCGAAAGGCTTCGGGTCGATGTGAAAGCCCAGCGTCGAAACCTTGGGCTGGCCGTCGAAGATGTTGAACTTGAACGAACGGACGTTGGAAGGCACATGACCGACGACAAGCGTTGGCATCTGTGCACGGATGGCTTGGGTATCCATGGGGAGACTCCTTGTGGCAACCAAGGGACTCCCGCCCGCAAGGGAGGTCTGTCCCTTGAGGGTGAGGTGGATGGACGCGGATGCGCCCGGAGAACGAAACAACCAGCACGGCGAACCGCGCCGCAGTCTTGAAGGTCTCGACTACCTGGGCATGCTGCCGGCAACGCCAGCGAACATGCGGCCAGCGTGCGGCACATGGCGGCGGCCGTCCGTTGGGAATCGGCAATGCGCCGGCACCGCGTTCCGCGAAAAAGAAGAGCCCCGACGTGGGGCTCGAATGGGTTGCGGGTTACTCGTCGTCGTAGAGCGTCAGCCCGTCCAGCACGGGCGCGTCGGCATCGAACACCAACATGCGAACGTCAGCGAGCGCAGCCAGGTGCAACACTTCCACGAAGGACTCCGGCACGCCCTTGGCCCGGTGCTCCTGCCGCAGCTCTTCGGCGGTGATGCCCTCGACATGCTGCAGGTTCGCATCCGTCCAGGGGGTGGCGATCAACTTCACGCCGATCGCGGGGCTGTACGGGATGCGGAAGGCGACGAACAGAAAACCGCTCGGCGTGGCGATGTCGGCCAGGTTGGCCAGATAGCGGCCGGCCTCTTCGGTGATGTGCGCCGAACTGATTTCCCAGGCACGGCTGTAGAAGCCGGTCTCGAAGCGCAGGCGCCGCACCACCTCGCGCGCGGCTTCCTCGGAGTAGGTATCGGCGACGTGCAGCGGTTGGCCGGCTTCTTCGGCCATGACGGCGTAGACGAGGTTTCGGGCGAGACCGTGGCTGGGGCACTGCGCGTCCAGCTCGGGCGGCACGTCCTGGCCCTCGGTGATCAGCGCGAAGTCGTCGCAGAAGACGCAGGCATGGCGCTCGACCTCGCTGTCCGGCAGGTGCGACTGCGAGACGTGCAGCGGCAGATAGCTCAGCGGGCAGTCGTCGTCGTAGGAAATCGCCAGCAGCCGCTGCACGGACAGGCCATCGTAGCCGCGGACGAAGGGGTTTTTGGAATGAGACATGGGATTCCTCCAGCAGAGGATGGCCGAGGCAATCCCCTGCCGGGGATTGAACCCCAGCGAGTGGATGAAGTGGCAACCGGTCAGCCGGCCGCGGCGTCGGGCCGCCCTGGTGGCGGGCGGTGCAGGTCAGTGGAAGATGGTGATTCGGGACATGGCCGCTCCTGCGAAAGGAAGGAGGGACATGGCCCCGAACGGGGACGCATGTCCCTCGTGGGGTGGGGTGAAAGGACGGTGGGTTGCCAGGCGCGGCTCACCAGCCGTTGTAGTGCAGCGTGAGGTCAGCGATGACCTGGCGCCGTTCCAGATCGAGGCCGCCGAAGTCGGACAGCCCCTCGAAGCCGCAACGCTTGAGCATCGCGCCGCCCTCGCGGGAGTTGTAGAAGCTCACCATCGCGGACAGGAACATGCGTTGACCGCTGCTCAGCACGCCCAGGGCGGATGGTGCCATGAAGATGCTGATCCGGCCTTGAATACGGCTCTTGGGGTAGCGATAGGGTGCGCCTGCCGCGCAGGCGAGTATTGGCAGTCGTATTTCTGGAGAACTTGAGCAGCGCGCTGGTGACCGACGACCGTGCCCGCCGGAGCCATGAGGTGGGCATCTCTACCAGGAAGCGTTTGCGAGCATGTTCCCGCCGCCGCGCCAACGCGGGATGGACATGCTGGCGAGTGACGAGTCGGACATTCAACAGCAAGGAGACCTTGATTGCCCAGGGGCGAGAGGATCGCGTGATTCTCCTCTCGAGTTCTTATCGCCTGTTTGAGCTGATTGATCGCGTCCCGTAGTATGTCTTCGGTCACTGCGGCCATTGGACGAAAACCAGCATGCCGCGACCTTCAATCGCCTGGTGAGTTTTTTTATTGCCGAGTAGTGACTCGGCTTGTCACCGGAGAAACCAGCGCCGCGTGGCAGTTTGCGGCGGCCCCGCGTAGGGCTGCAATTTGTAGCATGACCCAAAGGAGAAGCAACGATGAAGCTTTACTACAGCCCGGGAGCCTGTTCCCTGTCCCCTCATATCGTCCTCAATGAGGGGGGATTTTCCTTCGAGACGGAAAAGGTCGACCTCGCCACCAAGAAGACCGAAAGCGGTGGCGATTACACCGCCATCAACCCGAATGGCTACGTGCCAGCATTGGTGCTGAAGGACGGTGAGGTGCTGACCGAAGGGTCGGCCATCATCCAGTACCTGGCCGACCGCGTGCCGGAGAAGAAACTCACGCCGCCCGCTGACACGATGGAGCGTTACCGGCTGCAGGAGTGGCTCAACTTCATTTCCACCGAGCTGCACAAAGCGTTTGCCCCGCTATTCAACCCGAACGCGCCGGAGGAATGGAAAACGCAGATGAAAGACCTGCTTGCCCGGCGTTTTGACTACGTGTCAAAGAAACTCGACGGCAAACAGTATCTGATGGGTGACACCTTCACGTCAGCTGACGCCTATCTGTTTACCGTCCTAGGCTGGGGGCAGTGGGCAGCGGTTGATCTTTCACCTTGGCCAGTGCTGACCAGCTATGTCAGCCGCGTTGCCGCTCGGCCGGCCGTGCACGCAACGTTGAAAGCCGAGGGGCTGGTTAGCTGACGGATTTCAGAGCACGCCTTCTGTGAGGGCGAAGCCCCGCAAGTTAGACCTGTGGCGATGTAGAGGAAAAATATGGTTGGACACGGCTGTGGGCGCGACAGTTTGCGCCCACAGCCATGCCCACAAAGACAAACCTGTCTGTGTAGATTCAGACTCGCTCACCGTAGAAATGTATCCGTTAACTAAAAGTATCCATTTGATCATTACCGGATACGCGTCTTGCGCACTTAGCGAGAGGCCACATTTTAACAATGAGGGAAATCATGAAGATATTGATCGTATTGACGTCCCATGACACGTTGGGTGACACCGGCAAGAAAACAGGCTTCTGGTTGGAGGAGTTTGCAGCACCCTATTATGTCCTCAAGGATGCTGGCGCGGAAATCACGCTAGCCTCCCCGAAAGGTGGGCACCCCCCACTCGACCCGAAGAGCGAAGAGCCGGACTTTCAAACTGCAGCAACCGCTCGTTTCAAGCAGGACAAAGAAACACAGGCGGCCCTTGCCAACACCTCGAGGCTTTCAGCCATCAGAGCGGATGAGTACGACGCAGTTTTCTATCCCGGTGGGCACGGGCCGCTGTGGGACCTGTCTGGGGATGCCGACTCGGTCGCGCTGATCGAGGCAATGTATGCCGCCGGCAAACCGGTTTCCGCGGTCTGTCATGCGCCTGGCGTGTTGCGGTATGCCCGCAAACCGGATGGGAGCCCGATAGTCCAAGGCAAACGGGTGACCGGTTTCTCCAATAGCGAAGAGGCCGCAGTCCAATTGACTAATGTCGTGCCATTCCTGGTAGAGGACGAGTTGAAAAAACACGGCGGTGACTATTCCAAAGGACCCGACTGGCTCCCCTTTGCTGTAGTGGACGGAAATCTTGTTACCGGCCAGAACCCTGCCTCATCGGAGGAAGTCGCACATGAAGTGTTGAAAATGCTGCGATGATCTCTGGCGGTTCAAACTTGACAGTCTGGCCTGTGCCTTTCTCCGCCCTCGAAGGAGTTGCGCATCCGGCGACGGCGCTCCAATGAATGTCGTTGAGCATCAGCATGTTGGGCCGCAGGTCCCACTTGGTGGTGGCATGCTGCAGACCTTCGCGTGTGCCGTCGCCGAACCACTCGTGGCCGGCGATCTGCGCGCCGCGCTTCCAGGCCTCGAAGAAGGCCTGCGGTGCAGCGTCGAAGTGCGCCTGTTCCAGCGCCATCTGATCGAGCACGTCTTCGGGTAAAGACAGATTCATGAGAGAACTCCTTGAAGGGTGGGAATTAGGGGTGAGCGCGCTGTGTCCAGGCATGGGTATCCAGGGCGCGCTGTGCTGCGAGGTGGTTCGGGAAATACTCGACGGACTCCCGCGATACCGGGCCTTCGTCGTCTTGCGTGCCGATGTAGTGGCCGGCCGCGCTGCGCAGCACCTGTAGCGGCAAACGCTTGCCGGTCCAGGCCAGCGCCAGCGCACCACTGCGCACTGCGGTTGCAGAGGAAGATGCGGAAGGTTCAGACATGCCGTGCTCCTTGGTGGGTCGGGGAGCACGCATCCCGCAGGGGATGGGGTTCCCCTCGGGTGGTTGAGAAAAGTGCATCGTCGCCAGGCCGGCGAGCGTCCGCGGTGGGCGATGCGAAGCGGACTGGATCGGTCAACGCGGCGAACCGCGTTGCAGTCTTGAAGACCGGGACTGCCAGGGCATGCCGCTGACGACTGTCAGCAACGCATGGCGTGAGGATGGGCGCGAGGCATGGCTGCCGTCGCAGGGAAAACCGAATCGCGGACGGCCCGCTTTAGGGCAGGCCCGCGTCACGGGACAAGGCAAGGACCAGGGCGCCGAAGGCCACGCGGGCCTTCGGCTGGAGAGGAAGGAAAACCACCTGTGGGCTGCGTCAGCGCGGGCCGTCGTCAAAGCCGTTCGCTGCGTCAGCAATCGCACCCGGCCCGTTTCGTGGCTGGGGCCGGAAACCTCTGGCGTGCATCCACACACAAAGGGAGCCCGTTGTTCCGCCGGCGGGCACCGGCACGGAATACCCTCGGCCCAAGGGGCCTCCTCATGGCTCGCGCGGCGGCAAGGCGTCAGGAAGCCCCTCATGACCGAGGCAAGGCACACCGATCAAGGGAATGGCGGCGGGCGCGATTCGTGGAGCAATGACCTTCTCGCCCCGTCGCCCGATGGCGGGCAGACGGGGCGCGCACACCGTTGCAGAAGGAGACGCGCGCTTTGGAGTCCCGCGCGGTGCGGGACGTTTGCCTCGCCGCCAGTGAAGTGGCCGGCGCGGCAGGGGGAAGCGAGGATCAGGACGCCTTGGAGGCAGCGCGCCGCTTGCGCGGTGCGCTGCGTCGGCCCGTCGGGGACTCTATCGGCAACGTGCCCTTGCAGTCCGGGTAGCGCGAGCAGGACCAGAACGCGCCGCTCTTGCCCGTGCGCTGCTGCATCGGTGCGCCGCACTGCGGGCAGGCTGGCGCCGGCGGCAGCTTGAGCGAGAGCGTCGCGCCGCGGTACTGCTGCACGAGCTGACCAACCCACACGGACTGCTTCTCGATAAAGGTGTCCAACGCCATCTGGCCGGCCTCGATCATGTCCAGCGCCTGCTCCCACACCGCCGTAGTGCCGGGGTCGGCGATGGCCGAGGGCACCGCGTCGATGAGCGTGAACGCCGCGTCGGAAGCGCGGACGGCACGGCCTTTCTTGACCAGGTAGCCGCGACCGATCAGACCGTTGATGATGTTGGCGCGTGTCGCCTCGGTGCCGATGCCGGTGGTATCTCGCAGCTTCTGTTTCAGGCGCGGGTCGGTCACGAACTTGGCGACGGTCTTCATGGCCTTGATCAGCTCGCCCTGCGTGTAGGGTTTGGGCGGCAGCGTCTTCAGCGCCTTGAGATCCACCTTTCCGACCGGGCAGGACAGGCCCGCATGCAGGGCGGGCAGCACCTGGCTGCGCTGCGCATCCTCGCCATCGGCATCGTCCGGCCCCGGCGTCGCCAGCACCTCACGCCAGCCGATGACGGCGATCTGCTTGCCCACGGCCGCCAGCGACTGACTGCCGCACGAGAACTGCGCCACCGTCCGGTCGAACTCATGGTGCGGGAGGAACTGCGCGAGGTAATGGGCGCGGATCAGCCGGTAGACAGCCAGTTCCTTCTCGTTCATGGCCGACAGGTTGGCGGGCTCCAGCGTCGGGATGATGCCGTGGTGAGCCGACACCTTGCCGTCGTTCCAGGCGCGCGAACGCTGGTTGCGGTCGAGCTGGCCGATCAAGGGCCGCAGGCTGGGATCGGTGGCGAGCAGTGCATCGAGCACCGCCAGCACTTCCGCGAGCATGCTTTCGGGCAGATATCCCGAGTCGCTGCGCGGATAGGTCGTCGCCTTGTGCGTCTCGTACAGCGCCTGCGCGATGTCCAGCGTCTCCTGCACATCGAGGCCGAGCTGACGCGAACACACTTCCTGCAAGGTGCCCAGATCGAATGGCAGCGGCGGTGCCTCGCGCACGCGCTCGGTGTCCACCGACACGACCTGCGCATCGCGTGCCGCGCGAATGCGATCCGCAGCCTGCTGCGCCACCGGCTGCTGAAGGCAGCGACCCGCTGCATCCGTGCTGCCTTCGGGCGGTATCCAGCTCGCGGTGAAGGATTGGCCGGCATGGGATAGCAGCACATCCACGGCCCAATACGGCATGGAGACGAATCGCGCGATCTCGCGATCACGATCCACGACCAACTTCAGCGTCGGCGTCTGCACGCGCCCCACCGACAGCACGCCCGTATAGCCGGCCTGACGCCCCAGCAGTGTGAACAAGCGGCTCAAGTTCATCCCGATCAGCCAGTCGGCGCGCGATCGGGCGAGTGCGGAGAAATACAGCGGCAGCGTCTCGGCGGACGGCTTGAGCGCACCCAGCGCTTTGCGGATCGACGCATCGTTGAGCGCCGACAGCCACAGGCGCTGAATCGGCCCGCGGTAGCCGCACAGGTCGATGATCTCGCGGGCGATCATCTCGCCCTCGCGGTCGGCGTCGGTCGCTATCACCAGCTCGCCCGCCTTGGCGACGAGCTGCTGCACGACCTTGAATTGCGCTGCGGTCGCCGCCTTGGGCTCGACACGCCAACGCTCAGGAAGAATGGGCAGTTGCTCGATGGCCCAGCGCTTGTACTGCTCGCCGTACCCTTCGGGCGGAACCGCCTCCACCAGATGACCGATGCACCAAGTCACGACGACACCCGCGCCGCTGTAGCAGCCGTTGCCGCGTTGGCTGGCGCCCAGCACACGGGCGATGTCCTTGCCCTGGGACGGCTTCTCGCACAGGAACACGCGCATGAAGCCTCCTTGGAAATGTGCGGTTCATCGGATGGGCGTCAGCTTGGCGGGGCCAGGAGATGCCGGCAGCAAGGAAATCGATTGATGCAGACACCGCTTTGTGATCGGCAGGCGGTCCGTTGCCGCAGCGGTGTGCATAGATCGCAGGAGCTGCCACAGCAAGAGCGTCGTTTCGGGAGGGCGGCTGGAACTCTGTGGACGACCTTGGAGCTATCCCCTGGGGATAGCTCGCTGGTGCATCGCGGGCGTATGACGGTTGCTACAGCCGCCCTCGGGGGAACGGCGATGGGCGAATTACTGTCCGCCGGCGGGCTTGGCGCTGAGCGCCACCGACTCGATGCGGTACGGCAGGATGCCCACGCGCCGCGCCTCGACCTTGAACGTCACGCGCTCGTTCTCGTCGGCGTCCTCCCATTCGTCGCGCACGGTGCGGCCCTCGACCAGCACCCGCATGCCTTTCTGGTACAGCGTCTTCCAGTGCTCGGCGTCGCGGTGCCACAGCTCCACGGGTGCCCAGAAGCCGCCGCGATCTTCGTACTCGCCGTCCTTCTTCGGGATCGGGTTGTCGAAGTAGACGTTCAGGCGAAGCAGCCGGCGTGGCTCGTCGTTGCCGTTCGGAAATTCGCGGTAGTCCGGCGCAGAACCGATGTTGCCCTCGCCGACGAAGTGCGTGCTCATGGTGACTCCTTGGTGGTGGGTGGAACGGACGCGGTATGCCCGTGGACGCGCCGCAGGTAAGCCGCTTCGGCCTGGGCGGCCTTGTTGGCGCATTCCAGGGCTTGGCGGGCGATGCTGTGGGTCAGGCTGATCTGCATGTTCAGCACGATGCGCTGCAGTTCGATCGCGTACAGCTCGTCGATCAGCGAGGCCGGCGTCGCGGGGTTGGCCAGCAGGGCCTCCCACAACGCCACGCCCATGGAGGAACGGTCGAGGTTGCGCCAGCGCAGGAAGGTCGTCCCTGCGCCAGTGGCCTGCTGGGCCAGTTGCACGTCGAGCAGACTGAATGGGTAGGCGCGCGCCTGGGGCAGCACGCGCCGCTGCGCCAGGCCAATCACGTCGTCGCGCAGCGCTGCGCACTGGCTGGCCCAGGTCTCCAGACTCCCCTTACCCTTAAAAGGCTGTAAAAGGCCTTTTAGGTAGCCTGCGTGTTCCAGCCGCTGGAAGTCCGCCTGTTCCAGCGCCACGAAGCGCGTGGAGTGGCTAATGGGGATCGATGCTGTCATGCGCCCGCAGCCTCATCGCCCGCCGCACCATCGGCTGTGCCATCCGTGTGAGCCGGCGCATCGAGCTCGATGGCGGGCGCTGCAGGCGGCGTGCCGGGCTTGGTCGTCCGCCGCGCGATCGGTGGCGCGAAGCGCGAGCGGCGCGTGCCTTCCAGCACGTCCTGCGGCAACTCGCCGAACTTCTCCAGCGCCGCTCGCGCCGCCGCGTTCTTCGCCGCGAAGTCGTCGCGCGTGGTGCCCGAGTAGCGGTACTGCTGGGCCAGCGAGAACAGGCTGCGCAGCGCGTGCGCACCATCATTGAGCCAGCGCTCCAAGGTGCTGCGGTCGATCAGCGCCGTGTGGTGCGCCAGGATGAGCTTGCGTGCCAGGTCGTCGTAGTCGGCCAGCAGATACACCGCCATGAAACCGAGCTGGGCGTTCACGAACAGCGGCAGCTTCACCGGCTGCACGTTCATGTTCTCGCCCAGGGACAGCGCCGCTGGCACGTCGGCCAAGGCCTGATCCACCTGTTCGCGCAGGGTCTGCAAGCGGGTCTTGGTGTCGGCGAGCTTGTCCTCGATCCGCAACATCCACCAGTCCGAGTACGGGTCGTCCTGCTCGGCGCCGCGCTTCATCTTGTTCATGGCGCCGATGAAGCCGTTGAGACCGATGATGCCGGGGCGCCCCTCGGTCGGCGCACGGCCGTGCCAGATGCGCGAAGCGTGGTGCGTGTGCAGCGTCAGCGACATCGCGCTGCGCAGCGATCCGAGATTCAGTTGCAGGGGTTCTATGCGTTCGTTGGCCATGAGAGCGACTCGCGGTGAAGGGGCGAGTCGCCAGCATCGGCATCGGCCGGAAGGCTGTCAGTCAACAAACCGCAATCGGCGTGCGCCCGGTTTGTTCGCTGCCGGAAGGCTGGCTGTACCGGCTATCCCCTGGGGATAGGGATAGCCTGATGAGATGACAGCAGGACGGGGAAAGCCGCCGATGCGGCACCACGACTTCGACAGTGGGCGCGAGCCCTGTACCAGGCGGCACGCTGCCCGTCCACGTCACGGTAGCTCAGTTCGAACAGGCGCGGTTCGAACAGGCGCGACTCGTGCAAGCACCTGCCGCCAACCGGCACAGCCGTACCTGGCAGGCTGCTGCTCGGGATACCGTTGTGTGATCCATCGTCCTGCGCTGGCAACGGGTGTCCAGCCTTCCACGGCCAGTTCGACCGAGGCCTCGCGCAGGGCGCGGACGATGCCTGCCGCCGGCCAATCCACCGAGTCAGCCGGGGCGATGTCATGGATCACCAGGTCACGGAAGGTATCGGGCTGAACAAACTCTGCCGCCAGGCGCCTGGCCTGGTCCATGTGTTCGGCCCAGCCCCGGAGGCGCTCGAAGTGCTGGTCGATGCGAGCGTAGGCGGCGGCCAGCGCCTTGTGCGCTTCACGACATCCGCCCAAAGTCCACAGGTCGTGCTGGTCGATGAAGTGGTGCACCAGATTGTTGCGCAGCGACACCAATTCCCTCAGGCCGTCCTGGGTCTGGGCGTAGTCTTCCGCGGACAGGCTCAGGTGGATCCGCATGCTGAACGAGATGAGGTCTTCGGGGCGTTGCCTAACGAATCGGCGGATGTGTCGGTTCCGTCGATGACGGCATACGATCCCAAGAGCCGCCCGACCAGGGTGCCGAGCGTCTTGCCTGCGGCATCGGCGATGCGCGCCGCGCGGGTCGACGCCAGTGCGTGGGCCGGTCCCGTAAGGTCGTGGTGGGCCACGATGGTCTTGATCAGGCGCTCGTATTGCTGGAGGCGGAGCATGCAACGGCCGAGCACGCGCTGGACTTCGCGCTGGCGGTCCAGGAGATCGCCGTCGGTCTGTCCGGTCATGAACCGAAATCGTCCCGGAATCGGTCGATCTGGTGCATCCGCTCGTGCAGGATGGTCACGATGCCGATGTCGCCATTCGAGAGCCGGCGCCAGTAGACGAAGTGCCGTTCGTAGCGGAAGAAGTAGCCTTCGATGCCGAACTCGGCCGGGACGGGCCTGGACGATGTCCGGTGCGTGTCGATGCCGTCGAAGGCCTCGAACAGCCCGGCGATGTAGCGATCGGCCTGCTCGGTGCCCCAGCGATCGCGCGTGTAGCGGTAGATCTCGTCGAGCCGCCAGGACGCCGCCTCCTGGACCAGGACCTTGGCCACAACCGTCAGCCCTGGTTGCGCGCGGTCACGTCGGCGGCGGTCAGGGGACGATACGAAGTTTCCGGGGCGCCAAAGGCATGGGCTAGCTCGGCCTTCAGCCGGTCGAAGGCTTCCTGCTCCTTGCGTTCCTTGTCGCGGCGGACCAGGTCGCGCATGTATTCGCTGACGTTCTCGTAGTCGCCATGCTCGCCCACGTTGGCGGCGACGAAATCGCTGAGCGGTCCGCTGAGGCGAACCGTCATGGTCGTGGTCGTTGTCCGGGGCATGTCTGGCTCCTGTTGCCGTTGTTGTATTCAACATACGCAAAAATGAATACGCCAGCAAGCGTCCGGCAGGCTTTTCCTTGCCCGGTCCGTATTGATCGGAAGGCTTCCTGTTGCAACCATCCCTTGGGGATGGCGCAATGTGCCGCCTTCATGGCCGCTCCAGCAGCGAGCGCAGGCGCGTGATGTGAGCCTGTGCCACCTCCGGACCGGCGGCCTTTGACACAGCGGATGCCGGACCGGACATGGCGCGGGCATCGCCTTGCCCGGCCCAGGCACGGAATTCTCCGCGGATCGCCTTCTGGATGATGCCGAACAGGTAGCCGGGCGGATTGCGCACCGTGCTGCCGCCACAGCGCGCCGCCCACTCGTCGAGCACCGCCTGGCGCTGCGCCTCGTCCACCTGTTGCAGCGCCACAAGCGCACCCGCCTGCTGCTCGTCCTTCAGGCGCAGGAAGCGCTCGGGCAGCCGCAGGTTCTGCAAGGCCCTCGCGCACGGTACTGTACGTGCTTCATTTATACGATCATTACGTACTGTACGGTCCTCCTTCGGAATCCCAACAGAGCCGTCCGGCGCGGGTTCCGGCCCTGCTTCGGATTCCGAAGACGGGCGCGCAGCATTCCGAAGAAAGGCATTTCGGCCTTCTTCGGAATCGTAGTCGGCGACCTCCTGTGGATAACTCTCCGCCGCCAAGCCGTGGCGTGTCATGCGCTGCGCCAGCACCTGCAGGCGGGTCGGTAGCGTGCGGCCGCTGAGCAGCGGGTCTTCGGCAATTTCCTTGAGCGTGTTCATGCCCACGATCTGCACCGCCTTGGCGGCATGGGTCAGCGCCTGGCTGACCAGGCCGAGGTAGTCGGCATCGAGCTGCATCGCCTCGAAGGGCGACAGCGGTTCGTCGTGCAGCACGTAGAGGTTGCCTTGGATGCGGCCGGTCTTGGGGTCGCGCCGTCGTCGCACCAGGCTCAGCCAGCGCGTCAGCCGCAGCAGCGTCAGGGCGCGCGCCACGGTCTCGTGCGATGCCTGCGCCGCGCAGGGCATCGAGGCCAGGTAGGGGCGCAATTGGTCGTAGGTGGGAAATGCGGTCACGCCGTCGTCGTTGAGCTGCAGGCGGAACACCTGCCAGGCGTTGCGCTCCAGCGGCGTCAGGCGCCGGTCGAGGAACAGCCTGCGCGGCACGCTCTCATGGCGGTTGCCGCTGTAGAGGAAACCGTCGGCGGCCGGCGCCGTTCCCTGCGCCGGCTGCAGGTGCTGCAGGGCCTCGTCGAAGAGCGCGGACAGCGCAACGGGGCCTTCGCGCCGTGGTACGCCACCCGTGCTCATGGCCTACACCAGCCCCTGGTCGATCCAGTTCCGTATCGCCGACCAGAGCACCGACATGGGCAGAGTCATGGCCTCGGCCAGATCCATGGTCAGCTCCAGCATCGCCATGTCGTCGGTCAGGGCGATATGGCGCTCGGAGACGCCGGCCTTCCAGCGCTCCCACAAGGCCACGTCCTGCGCCTCGTCGAGCACCGGATGCCGGCCCTTGCGCTTGGGCAGCCCGAGGATGTCGCGGCGCAGCGCCACTTCCTGATGCGTGAGGCCGTAGAACTTGCTGACCATCTCCGTGCTCGCCCCCAGGCGCAGCATGCGGTCCACCGTGGCGATCTCCCGCTCCACGTCGTGCACCTGGCTCAGCAGCCGCTTCAACACTTCCCGGTTCACCGACACCGAACACCACGACACCGTGGCATTCACCAGCATGCTCACGAGTTCGGGGTGCTTCAGCGCATCCAGCTCCTCCTCGCCGAAGCCCATGGCCTTGCAGCGGCGCAACTGGCCGTTGCGCAGGTCATGCAGGGCCTGGGCGATCACGGCCTGATTGAGCGGGTGCGGTGCCGACATACGGGAGCCTCCTGCGCTCAGGAATCCTGGCTCGCTACGCCGGCTTCCAGATCCAGCAACCGGCGCGCCAGGCGCAGCAGACGGAACAGCTTCACCAGCGCAGCATCGCTCAGGCGTGTGGCCGAGCCGCCGTGGCCATGCAGCAGCGCCGCCAGCTCGTCGGCCAGCCGCGCGCGGTCCAATCCGTTCGCGGCTGGTGGCGCCACGCTCAGTACATGCAGCAGGGTCAGCACCGCCCGCGCGAACGCAGGCAGCGCCTTCGCCTGGCCCACGGCCGGCGACACGCAGACGAAGCCGATGCCGCCGGCGCTGGCCTCGATGTGGTCGGCAACCGCCGCTTCCTCGCCGATTTCGCGCGCGAACTGCGCGATGTGCACGCGCAGGCGATCCGGCGCGTCCAGTCCCGGCTCGATGTACCAGACATCCGAGATGGGAAAGAGCCCGCCAGCCTGTACGGGGATCGCCCGCAGCGCATCGGCCTCGAAGTCGGGCAGCTTGTCGCCGAGCTGGTCCGCGACCATCCGCTGGATGGACTGCAGGCGCTCGGTGGTCGGTGCCGGTGTCACGATGTGCCCTTGCAGGCGCTCGTCGCGTTGCCCGTGCTGGTCCTCCGGCGCTTCGGGCGATGCAGGCGGTGTCGCTGCTGACGCCGAAGGCGCGACCGGCGTGGTGTCGCGCGGCGCAGACGAGGCGGGTGGCTGCTGAGGCGCGGAGACCGGCGTGGGAGGACCAGCAGGCACGACAGGCGATGCCGGTGGCGTCGGTGCCGCCGGTTCGCTGGTCAGCGCACGCTGGCGGCTTTCGCTGTCGTTGATCTCCAGCGCCAGCGTGTCGTAGTCCGCCTCCAGCAGCTCGGCCATCTGGCCGACCAGCTCGTCCTGCACCCGCTGCGGCGAGAAGTCGTCCGGCTGTGCGTCGAACTGCGTCAGCACGTCCTGAAACAAGGTGGCGAAGTCCACGGTCACGGTGCGGCCCAGCACACGCCGCTCCCAGGTGCGCTCGCACGCCTTGCGCAGCACCGCGAGCCGGTCCACCTGATGCCGGCCCAATCCGCCGTACAACAGCGTCGGGATCGCCGGCAGCAGATAGCGCACCGCATCGTTCATGCGGCTGATGTGTGACTGCGGCACCGGATAGCCGTCGGCAGTCAGCCGCCGCGCGAGTTCGCTTTGCGACAGCGCCTGGCCGCTTTCCTGCTCGTAGAACTCGCGCGCCTTGTCGATGCCCAAGGCACGCTCGATGAAGGTCAGCCCGCCGCGCAGCTCGTTCTCGGCCAGGTGCCCGGTCAGCGCCACGATTTCACCGCGCGCCGGCCACGGGCGGAACAGGCACACGATGCGGAAGAAGCGTTCCTCCTTGGTCTCGCTCCACAACTCGCGCAGGATGGCCAGCCGCGTGTTGCCGCCGTTGCGAATGATGTAGTGCGCCTCGCCCGGCCTGCGCGTGATCGCGGGGGGCGCGTCCAGCCCGCGTTCGCGGATGGACGCCTTGATCTCCGCATAGGCCGGGTTGCGCGTCACGCGCGGGTCGTGGTCGTAGGGCCGCAACTGGTCCAACGTCACCACCATCGGCGTGTCGGCGATGGGGTCGCTCAAGGTCGCGACCGCAGGGCCGCTGCGCTCGAAGCCGGTGGCCAGCAGCTTGGCAGCCATGTCCTGCGGCGTCAGCTCAGCCACGGCCGTTCTCCTGCGCCTGCCGGTCGGCGCGGCGAAGTTGCGCGCGGGCATTGCGGTCGGCACGGTGGTCGCTTGCAGTCGAGCTGGTGTAGATCGACGCGCAGCCTGGTTTCGTGAATTTCAGGTGCCCGCCGGACGTGCGCACCACGCGCCAGCCTTCGCCCAGCGCGAACTCGATCAGCGCGCGCAGCCGTTCACGGCCGCGCGCCAGTTCATGCACGCTCGCCATGGCCAGCCCCTCCCGCATCGGCCCGGCCGGTGACCAGCGCTAAGTGCTCCCGCCACGCGGGGAACAGCTCGCCGCCCAGCGCGCGCATGGTGTCCAGCGCCGCGGGCGCCGTGCGCCCAGCCAGCTGCCGGTACTCCACCCGATGCACCGGCAATCCTCGTGTCGCAGCGCGCGGATAGGCTTCGATGGCTGGCACGTTGGTGTCCAGCACCTGCACGCCGGCCTGTTCCTGGAACACCTGTCGCAGCGCCTGCTGGACCAGCCGCGCGTTCGACGACACCGGATGCACGCGGTTGATGAGCAGGCGCAGCGGCGGTGGCTCGATGCCCAGGTGCCGATACGGCGCGATGTCCTCGATCAGTTGCAGCGTGCCGCGCCGCAGCTCGCGCGCCGCGAGGATCTCCGGCGTCACCGGCGACAGCGCCAGGTCGGACGCCAGCACCGCCATCTCCAGCAGCACGCTGCGCGCGCCCTGGGTGTCGATCAACAGCAAGTCGTAGTGCGTGCGGAAAACGGGAAGCAAATGGCGCAGTCGCAGGCGCCCATCCGCTGCGTGCAGCAGCAGCGTGTTCAGTTCGCCGCGGTCGTCGTTGGAGAGCACCAGGTCCAGGCCCGCGATCGCGGTGCGCGACACCAGGTGCTCGATGCGCCGTTCGTTGCAGGTCAGCATCTCGTAGATGCCGCCAGGCGCGCGCACGTCCAGCGTGAAGTAGCTCGACAGCGTGGGCTGCACATCCAGGTCCAGCAGCAGCACGCGCAGCCCGGCATCGGCAATGAGGCCACCCAGATTGGCCGCCGTGGTGGTCTTGCCGACGCCGCCCTTGGTTGAAATGATGGACACCACCTGCATGAGCTTCTCCTGGTCTAATGGCATGAACCGAGAAGAAGCGTCAGGCGCGTTCCTTGAGGCGATCGACGATCCACTGTTCGATCTCCACCGAGTCCCAGCCCACCGCGCGCACGCCCAGACGCAGCGCCCTGGGGAACTTGCCTTCCTTCATCAGGCTGTAGATGTGCGCGCGCTTGAAGCCGGTCCTGGCCTCGACCTCGGCGCGGCGCAGGATGCGGTGTTCGGTCGGTGCCGCCGTGGCGGTGGTGGTCTGCGAAGACATGAGGGTCTCCTTAACGCTCAGTGGCGCTGATTGGCATGACTCGAATTAAGAACGCCGCGTTGAGGAAAGACACCGCAAATGCGGTTTCCGCGACCGCAGATACGGTCTGGTGTCGCTCAGGAAGTTGTGCTCTGCAGATTGCGTCGAGCCAGTGCGAACTTGGCCTGCAGGGTGCGCTCGGTGATGCCCATCGCGTTGCCGTGGTGCGCCACCATCGCGCTGATGATGGCCTCCTGCGTCAGGAAGCTGGAATACGGCGTGCCGCTGGGCGACTTGCCCAGCAGCAGCGTCAGTAATCCGCCCACGATGTTCAGGTAGGTCGATTCGCTGCGCGGCCCCAGCGTTTTCGCACGCCCCGCGTCGGCCGCGCAGGCGGCGTGCGTTTTCAGCAGCGCCTCGTGCTCGGCGCGCAGCGTCTGGTGCATGCCCAGGTGTTCCACCAGCCGCGCCTTGATCGCTTCCCGCTCGGCCAGCAATGCGCCCACGGTGTCCAGGCTGATCGCCGGGTGAAGCGCACGCTCGATCTCATCGAACAGAAACGCCGGTCTCTCGCCGGGGTAGTGGTGCGCCATCCAGGCTTTCAGATCGACGTGGCGCACCGTCAGCGACGGGTCGTCCATCGCGAAGCTTTGCGTCTCCCGCACCAAGCCCTCCTTGCCATACCGCATCTCGCCGTGGGCCAGCGCATCGAAGATTCTTTCGGTGTTCAATCGCAGCATCGGCCACCGCGGAAACTCCGTTGCCTCCGGCAGAGGCCGCCCTCCCAAGGTCGCCAGGATGCGCCGCTCGAAGCGCAGCAATCCACTCCAGCGGATTGCCGCCTCGACCGGGCGGTAGTAGGTCTTGGCGCCATCGGCCAGGCTGCTCGACTTCGGCATATCGCGCGCCTCCTTTCGTCATCGAACCGAGTCCAGGCACGCGCACCCGCCGTACAGGCGGCGTGTGTGGCTGTGGACTCTCCGGGCGAAACGAGCAGATGGCGAAGCGGCGAAGACCGTGGCATCGTTGATGCTGCCGGTTTCGTTGCGAGATGCGCGCCTTGCTGCGCATGGCACCATCACTCACAATTCGCAAGCCGCGAACACGCTGTCACCAGCGTCATTCGCGGGCACCATGCCTGACCCGGATAACCAGGCCAAAGTCTTTGCAGGGAAAGAGGCCCAGTAAAGCGCGATCAGCTCAACACGCCAGAGCCGATGCACATATGGCAAGCACTGTTGCGCCTCGCGTCTTCGCTGTGACGCGCCACGTTGGGCATGCGAAGTTGCTCGCAGAATGCCAACGACAAGCGCGAGCAAGGCCTGAGTGCACCGCGGCAATGGAATCCCGCTATGACAAAACAGGTCTGGCGCTTTGACCAAAATGGAATCGGTCAACCCGCCTGAGGCAGCCTCATGCGAGCCGTTGCGTATCCAACGGCGTATGGCCGACACGCTGCGCACGGTCGATGAAGTGGCGCAGCGGCTCCGACATCGCGCCCTCGGGATGAAGCAGGTAGGTCGTCAGCGCTGCCGAGTCTTCATCCAACGGTCGGACGATCACGTCCGCCTGCCGGCGTGCCGCCACGTGCGCCGCGCTGGAAAATCCCACGCCATAGCCGGCCGCCACCAGGGCCAGCATCAGCGAGTGGGTCGTCACGTACTCGGCCACGACCGGCGGTGTCTCCACCCGGCGCAGCAGGCGCTCGCATTGCCGGCTGCACTCCTCACACACCTGCGGGTGGCACAGCACCAGCGGGTAGCTCATCACCTCGTCCAGCGGCACCCGCTTGTGCGCCAGCAAGGGGTGCCGCGCGGGTATGGCCACCACCAGCGGGTCTTGCCACACCGGCTTGGCGACCATCCCGGCCGCCATCTCGCCGGCCATCGCAAAGGCCGCGTCGTACAGGTCGTTGCCCAGCCCGCCCACCACCTGCGACAGCGGCGCCTCGAACAGCCGGATGCCCACTTCCGGCGCCTCCTCCCGGCACAGCGCGAGCAGCGCCGACAGCCGGGTCCGCCCGACGCCGCCGGCCAAGGCGATGCGCAGGGTGTCCCGGTGTCCCGCTGCCACCGCCCGCGCCTTGGTCTGGGCTTGCTCAAGGGTCAGCAGCACGCGCCGGGATTCCTCCAGGAACACCTGGCCGGCCGGGGTCAGGCGCACGCCGCGCGGCGTGCGCTCTAACAGCATCACGCCCAGGCCTGCCTCCAGTTGGCGAATCGTGCGCGACAGGGGCGAATGCTCCACATGCAGCCGCCGCGCCGCCCGGCCGAAGTGCAACTCCTCGGCCACGGCGATGAAACAGCGAAGATGGCGTAAGTTCATGGACTTCTCCTCAGAAAGTGGAGTCCATTCCTCTGGCTTTAGGGAACTGCATGAGCGCTTCCCGGCGGCGATGCCGGTCACAGAGGCTTGCCAGTCGCCGCCGTCCGACCTTCTGTCGTGGCCACGGAGGGCGAGTGTCCAAGCAAGTCCGGTTATCCCGTCGGTGTTGCCTTATCGGAAAATTGCCAGATTGTCATTATTGTGTTGTCTGAGTGGAGTGAAGTCGATCAAGCCCGACTCGGCGACCCTGTCCATCACTGCCGACCGCAGCGTGTTCTGGAAAGACGAACGCATGAGCGACGAGCAGCTCGCGCAGTGGCTGCATGCTTCGGCGCAGCGTCATCCGCAGCCCAAGGACTTCATGCGCGGCGACCGCCAAGCGGGCCTACCGGCGCGTCGCCCAGGTGATGGCGGCTGCGCAGAAGTCCGGGCGTGTTAGAACCGGACTTCGTGACCGATCTGGGAGGCGATCGGGGTGACCCGAAAGACACCCAACTGCATCGGCATGCTCGCCCTGACGCCGGCGTGACGTCATCGGCTGCACCGATCGCGGACTCCAGCACACGTGAGCGCCTGCGCGCCGTGCCCGGCGCACCGTGCGGGCATGAGGCTTTGACGCGATGCCACCGAAGGAGGTGCTGACGGGATGCGGAAGGAGATGCTGGCGTCCGATAGGCTGAACCAGAAGAAGACAGACAGGAGGCGGCCTTGGATTTCAGATTGCTGCGTTACTTCGTCGCAGTTGCGGAAGAACTGCATCTGGCCCGTGCAGCCGAGCGTCTGGGCATCGAGCAATCGCCTGTGTCGCGTGCGATGCGCGACCTGGAAAGCCAGCTCGGTGTACAGTTGTTCGACCGCAGCACACGCCTGACGCGGCTGACCTGGGCCGGCCAGGTGTTCCTCGGCGAATGCCGGCGCGTGCAGGCTACCGTGGAGCAGGCAGTCAAGAGCGCCAAGGCCGCGGCGCAGGGCTACCAAGGCCATCTGCGCATCGCCATCTGCGACAGCCTGGCGCAGCCCCGCATCGCTACCTTGCTGGCACGCAGCCGCGAGGATGAACCCGAGCTGGAGATTCGCGTCTTCGAGTTGCCGTTCGTGCAGCAGCTCAAGATGCTGCACAACGATCTGCTGGACATCGGCTTTGCGTTGTCGAACGCGGTGCATGATGGGCTCGTCGCCGAGCCGGTGTGGACCGATCCGCTGTCGGTGATCGTGCCCGCACGCCATCCCTTGCTGGCACACGTCCAGGTGCCGCTGGCCGAAGCCTTGAAGTTCCCGCTGGTTCTGTGCCATCCCGAATCGGGATCGGGCTGCCGCCATCAGATTCAAGCGATGCTGCAGGACGCAGGCACGCCGCTCAAGCTGGTCGATGAAGTGACCAGCCTGGGCGTGATGCTGACCCTGGTCGGCGCCGGCTACGGCATCGGCTTCGCCATCGCCTCGCAGGTGCAGACGCTACAGCGCCCGGACATCTCCATTCGTCCCCTGACCGGCACCCCACCGATGCTCTCTACCTACCTGCTGCGCCGCCGGGGCGAACCCTCGGAGCCCATGAAGCGGTTCCTCGCGCGAGTGAAAGACGAGGCCTCACCGGTCGATGATAAGCCGGTTCGTTGAGGCCGTAGCTCGCCTGTCCGTTGCGGCCTGTGGCGTGGTGTGCCAGTAGACGGATAGACTTCGGAATGAAATCCGATGCTCTGGCTGTTGATGGATGTGCTTGGCTCGCTTTGGATCACCCGCAACGGCCTGCGTTGACCAGGCCGAAGACTTGAGTCCACAATCGAGTCCATTCCGTGACGCCTGGATCGGAAAAAATGTTCGTAATAAACGAGTTGGTGACCGGGTGCTGTTCCCTTCACCCGCTCCAATCGAATTCTGGTCTCACGCCGTGTGGTTTTGGCGGGGGATATGAAAAAACCGGCTCTTGGTGGCCGGTTTTTTTTCGTCCGCAGTTTGTTGGGCTCCGCCCTTAAAATAGTAATACCGACCCAGGATGAGCGAAGAAAACTCGACCTGTTTAATTTTCATAAACACATCCGGCGAAGACACGTTTAAATACATTCCACGTTACGCCCTAGAGGCTACGAGACCTTGCGTCCTCACTTACGCGTGCGTCAGAATCCGCCGGCTTGTGCGCTTTCCCCCCGGCCCCTATCGTTTACCTGCCACTGCCCATCAGTGGTCGGGTTTAGTCGCTCGGTCGGTTTTAGTAAAGTGCATGAGTACCATTCAGTCAGGTCATTCTATTCCTGTACTTGATGGTGGTTGTGCGCAGGGCGCCCTTGGGCGCGCCGGGTTTGCTAATTCCACCGGTCGACTAACCTGCGTACAGCCGCCACCCTCTTTTAGTCGAGAACGGTTGCGGCCCCAACTCTGGAATTAGACATATGTTCAAGGTTACCCCCAACCCCCCGGATATCGACTCGGTACTCTACGGCGACTCTCTCGACCCTGAAAAGTTGAAAGAGGCGGCAGACCGCGCACTCAAGCACTACCTGAACCCGGGGGCGCCGAAAACGCAGATACGGCCCCGCAAGCCCAGCACGATCTTCACCATCGACGCAGCGGTGGATGACGAAACGTTGCTCGTTGAGGCGTGCGAATCCTTGGCATCCGCCAGCGTGATGGTCAGCGACCTCACCGACTTGACGGACGGCCCACGACGCCAAACGATGCTGGTGCTGCAGCGGGTCATCATGTTGGGTGAGCTAGCGGTCAATCGAGTACTGGATAACCACAAGCCTGGCTAGTCGCCAGGGATTGTTGTGGGGGCACTTACGCCCCCCAACAGTTATTCAGTCCAACAACGAAGCCTGTTTGAGCAATTCGAAAAGTCCTTCAGGGACTAGTTCAGACGTAGCGGTGAAGCTGGAACCCAGGCACCACGTGGCTTTGAACGAAGCCCCATTGCTTTCATGACCGTCTAACCAAGATCGCTCATAGACGTCTACATCATCAAACCTTGCATCGTAGACCTGGACTATTTCGTGTCCTGGCTTGCCTGCGTAGGTGAAAATGCTTTCCAAAGTGCCAATCAATCGAACATCACTGATCGAAAGAGCCAGTTCTTCTTGCACTTCACGGACGATGGCATCGATACCTCGTTCGCCGAACTCAATGCCGCCGCCAATAGGGCGAAAAAGGGTTCGCTGTTCAACGGAGTCATAGAATTGATTAACCAGTATTTTTCCCTGATGATGAAAGACACAGAGCGCGAGGGCACGAATGCGTGGTTCTGACATGAGTAAAATTCCCTTTTGACTTGATGAGCTGACGGCACTGGATTCCCTCAACTTGAGGCAGAAATCCAGTAGCGGTCAGATCGCGACCCACAATACTCAATGTGCGAACAGACATTCTAAGCGGAGCCTGGCTGCCAATTATGCGCAAGCAGCTCGCCAATTTCACTTGTCCCCGTGTGTGAGCGCGAAATCAATCGCTGGCTCGAACTGGCCGACAAAGCCAGTGGCTGATCAGCGTCACAACACCCACCACCAGACCCGCCAGCAACGCGCCACCCGCCGCAGGTTGCGCGCAGCAGGCACCTCAAAGCGTCGATAGGCTGGTGAGCGGTAGTATGACGGGCGGACGGTTTGCCGATTTCCCTCTGCTATATAGCTTGTCCGACGATGGCTGTCCGGCGCGAAAGGCCGTAATCGGCCAAGAGGAGCCCTTCGTGAGAATCCGCTTCCGACCCTAAGCGGGTAAATCGCTAGAACGGATGTTCGAATCGATTCGCTGAATTTCCGCCTCGCTCATCACTCGCCAATCATTTGGCAAAATACCGTACTCGAACTCAGCGCTTTCCAGTGCCTCATCCAATCCAAGTATCAAGTGGTCGCCTTCAATCTGGAGTTTTCCGTAGTCCTCAAAACGTATTAGCAGATACACCGGGTCATCGTCTTTTACCTCCAGGCCGAAAAGCACGATAGCGGTAACGTCAGGCCGGAAATCACTGACTGTCCTTACATAAGCAAACAGATGGCTTGTGGGCTGGGGCATGGCGTCGGCTGCATTTAATTGATGATGGGTTACAGCATTCTATATGACCGCTTCTGGCCGGTTAGCGACCGCTCTGGTTAGCCATCCTTGTCCTTCCACACATGGACGACATGTCATGAACATCATCGCTACCCGCAGCCGTCAGCCCTGGAACAAAGGAAAATTGGTCGGGCAAAAAACCCCACTCCGACTGAGAGATATCTGGGCCACCCGAGCAAGGCTTCAAATTGCAGAAAGAACTCGGGATCTGGCTCTCTTCGATCTGGCCATCGACAGCAAGCTTCGAGCCTGCGACTTAACCAAGCTCTGCGTGCGCGACGTCGCCCATGGCGACCACATATCATCACGAGCCATGGTGATGCAGCAGAAAACGCAGCGGCCAGTGCAGTTCGAGATCACTGAGCAAACACGGCCTGCTGTCGCGGCCTGGATACATCAGGCCCAGCTACGCAGCGAGGACTGCCTTTGTCCTAGCCGGCTGTATACCTCAGACCACCTATCCACTCGTCAATACTCTCGTATCGTGAAAGGCTGGGTGAAAGCCGTTGGCCTTGATCCAGCCATGTATGGCACTCACACAATGAAACGTACGAAGGCATCACTGATCTATCGCAGGCCCAAGAACCTGCGGGCGGTTCAACTGCTGCTCGGCCATACGAAGCTGGAGAGCACCGTTCGATAACTGGGGGTTGAGGTCGATGACGCCCAAGAGATGGCGGAACAGACCGAGGTTTGATCATGTATAGCGACGGTCGAAGTCAGACCGTCGCTAACCGGCCAGAAGCGATCACTGGACAGTTTGCCCCTGGAAAAGTAGCGTGCAGTCTAAATGACACTAGTTGGAGTTCCCTCGTGGTTTCTATGGACGTTCTGGAAGAAGTTAGAGGCCGGCTACGCCGTGCAGAAGACGAGCACGATGTGAAAATACTTTTAGCTGTTGAATCAGGAAGTCGTGCTTGGGGGTTCGCCTCTCCCAACAGCGACTATGACGCACGCTTCATCTATGTGAATAAACCTGAGTGGTATCTCTCTGTCGGTCTTGAGGAGCAGCGCGACGTCATCGAATACCCCATCATTGACGACATGGACATCAATGGCTGGGATCTACGAAAGGCACTTAGGCTATTTTGGAAGTCCAATCCAGGCTTTGTTGAGTGGATACAATCGCCCATCATCTACGAGCATATCGGTTCCTTTCACAGGCGCGCCAAGGAGTTACTGCCGCAGGTGTATTCGGTAGAAAGCGGCATCTACCATTATCGCAGCATGGCTAAAACCAACTACAGGGGGTACTTGCAGGCACCTTATGTCCCTTTGAAAAAATACTTTTATGTACTGCGTCCTTTGTTATCGATACGGTGGCTAGAGCAGTTTGAAACGCCTGCTCCTATAGAGTTTGACAAGCTGCGCGGTGTCATCGAAAGGGAGCCCGAATTCCAGCGGACCATTGATGACTTGCTTGCCGTCAAGCGTGAGTCTCCAGAAATGGGGTTATCGCCTCAGATCACGCCCATCCAGCAATTCATTGAGCGTGAGCTCAATAGACTCGAATCCATTAAGCCGACCCGTAGCGAACGTAAAGAAGTTGAACCATTGCTTTCCGAACTTTTTCGCTCGGTGCTCAAAGAAACTTGGGGATGATATGTTGTGCAGGAACACCTTGTAGAAGCCAGGTGAGTCCGCCTACATAGATAAATGATGTCCGCTTTGGGTCGATTCTGTTGAAAAAGTCGGTTTGCCCAAAATGCTCGAATATTAATGGGTGAAAACACCTTTTTTGCACGCTGCTACGTGAAATCCGAGTCCTGAACCTTCTACGCAAAACACAGATTTCAATCTCAGGCGCGTACTTTTCTACCGTGGGAACCGAAGCCGACTTTTTCAACAGAATCGGCCGGTTAGCGACAACCTGACTTCGACCGTCGCCATGCATGGTCATATCTCAGTTTGTTCCGCCATCTCCAGGGCGTCATCGACCTTAACCCCCAGTTATCGAACGGTGCTCTCCAGCTTCGTATGGCCGAGCAGCAGCTGAACCGCCCGCAAGTTCTTCGTCCTGCGATAGATGAGCGATGCCTTCGTACGTCTCATCGTGTGAGTGCCATACATGGCTGGTTCAAGGCCAACGGCTTTCACCCATTTTTTTTTGCCGATACGAGCGTATTGACGAGTGGATAGATGGTTTGAGGTATGTAGCCGGCTAGGAAAAAGGCAGTCTTCGCTGCGTAGATGGGCCTGATGTATCCAGGCCGTGAGAGCGGACCGTGTTTGCTCAGTGATCTCGAACTGCACTGGCCGCTGCGTTTTCTGCTGCATCACCATGGCTCGTGATGATACGTACTCGCCATGGGCAACGTCGCGCACGCCGAGCTTGGTTAAATCGCAAGCTCGAAGCTTGCTGTCGATGGCCAGATCGAAGAGAGCCAGATCCGGAGTTTTTTCTGCAATTTGAAGCCTTACTCGGATGGCCCAGATATCTCTCAGTCGTAGCGGGGTTTCTGCACGACCAATTTACCTTTGTTCCTGGGCTGACGGTTGCAGGTTGCGATGATGGACGCAGGGTTTCTTCAATTTCCCTCAATCGACATTCCGACTTCAGCAACGCCCTCCCACACTGAAATACCTTGCAACTCTTGCCTGATTGAGAAATCCCGCGCGCTTTTCTAAATTTTTTCCCACAACGCCGGGCCCCTCTGACAGCGAATCGCTGCCATGTCGGAGTTGCAGTTTGTACAACTTCGACACTGAGAGGAGGGGCTTATGACTGCCCTGGAACCGTTCTTTTTTGCCGAGTTTCTCGGCACCGCCACTTGGTTGTGGCTCGTTTTTATCAGCATCGTTATCAGCCTGTTGGTCTTCGACCTCGGGGTGCTACACCGCGAGCATCGAGAAATCGGCGTTCGTGAAAGCCTGCTGCTGTCTGCTGGCTATATCACGGCCAGCTTGCTGTTTGGGCTCTGGGTCTGGCAGGTCAAGGGCGGTGATGCCGGGATGGATTTCTACACAGGCTTTCTGATCGAGAAATCGTTGTCGATGGACAACGTATTTCTTATGGCGATGATCTTCAGCTTTCTCTCAATCCCGCGTAAGTATCAGCACGAGGTGCTGTTCTGGGGCATTCTCGGTGTGATAGTGCTGCGCGCGATCATGATTGGCCTAGGTGCGGCGCTGATCGCCGAGTTCAGTTGGATTCTCTATGTGTTCGGCATCTTCCTGCTGTTGACCGGGGCCAAGATGCTGTTCAGCAAGATCGATGACCATCCGGACCTTAGCGAAAACCTGCTGGTGAAGTTCCTGCGCAAGCACATGCGGGTGACCGATCGCTTGCATGAAGGGCGCTTCTTCGTCCGTCAGGCGGATGCCAGTGGGAAGTCCGTGCTCTGGGCGACGCCGTTGTTCCTGGCCCTGGTGCTGATTGAATGTGCCGACTTGGTGTTCGCTGTGGACAGCGTGCCGGCGATCTTTGCCATCACCCAGGATCCCTTCATCGTCTACACCTCTAACATCTTCGCCATCCTTGGCCTGCGTGCGTTGTATTTCGCTCTGGCGGCAATGATTCACCGCTTCGCCTATCTCAAGTACGCCCTGGCGCTTGTGCTGGTGTTTATCGGCGGCAAGATCTTCCTGGTCGGCATCATCGGCAAGATTGCGCCGGTGATTTCCCTGAGCGTGACCCTGGCTTTGTTGCTGGGCGGTGTGCTGCTATCGCTTTGGAAAACCCGCGACCAGGCCTCTGCTCGCTCGCAGGTTTAGATCCAAACAGGCGCAATATTTGCGCCTGCCATCGGGGGCCATAGGCCGATGTCGTTGAATGGGTGAGGGGCAGCCGAAAGTGAGCCGCCCCTCGTCACTTAAACGCGATGTACTGTTGTGTAGGCGCGTTGGTGAATAGTCCGCCCCCCTTCGATGCGTTCTCGAATGCAGACGCGAATTGGTAGAGTCCGATATCGTTCATCTGCACGACCTTGCTTTCATTCGCCGATCCGTGGAGCGAGTGAAAGACAATGCCTCGAACGGGAATCCCCCCTGGGTTGATTAATGCGTTGAGGATTTTTACAGGTAAATCCGTCTTCGTTTCAGGCCCTATGTACGATGCGTTTTTGCTTGCCATATTGATAAGGCACCAGAACAACCATTTGGGTGACATTTGCTGGCCGGTGCTGGGATGACCCAGTGTCGCGTTGACGCTTCCTTTCGCTTCAACAATCAGGTACTCAATTACGTTGCCTGTGCGCATGTCGCGTTTGACCCAAATCTGGTCTATTCCATTGGGGCGCATCCCGTTTGCGGACTTCCCCATTTTCATCTGGTAGTCCGTGCCATACGCGGTGATCAGGAGTTTGCTTGCTGCATATTCCCCGCGGGCCGACGTTATAGACTGCGGGGTATTCAGATCTCCACGAAGGTTCGTGTAGTGGGTGCTCAAGCGATTTCCAGATTTGACATCGTTTCTTTTGAACCGGTCCCAGCCGAGGCTGTGATCCTCCCCCCGAAGCCAGGCGTTCACCGCTTCCCTGGTCGTGGCGTCGAGCCTGGAAACGGCGTCGTAGTGATCCCACGCTTCTTTTGCCTGCCGACGCACGATCCCTTGCTGCCGTATATCCTCGAATGCCAGCAACATCTGCGCACGATGCGTCCGAATCCACTGCACATGCTGATTAGTTGAGTCGAACAGCGGATGACTATGGGCGCTACCTTGGGTATGACGCGCATCCCGCCTCAGTGCCTGTGAGATTTCAAGTTGGCCCTGCATGTCGAGTAGAACGAGTTGGTCGGCGCTGGAATTGCTCGGAAGGACGGTGTGACGGTTCACAATCTGGCTGATCAGGCTACTCTCGGGTGGATCCAGCAACTTTCGTATGCCTATCGTTCCGAGGGCTGTGTAAGGGTATTGCTGGCTCGATAAAAGCGTCAGGTTATTCGTGGTCAGATCCAGCGTAGGTTGGTCGCCCAGATAGAGATCTACTTTCAGACCGCCAGGCCGCCCCGCTTCCAGGTTGTTCAAGATGCGTTGATTCAACTGGTCGTTGGTGTCGGTATAACTTGTCAGCAGGTTCATATCAGGCGCCGTCCGTTGGCAAGGGTAAAGGCCGGATACAGAGCCGCAGTGAACGGTCGTTTACGGTCACTATCACTACGCGGGGCTTGATAGCAGCATAGAACACTGTGTCTGGAGTGTGGGTCTGAATTCAAAACCGGTGTAACGGGCGCTCAGGGGCATTCAGCGGGAATACGCGGATGCCTGCAAGAAGCCGCCTGCGCAAGCGGCATGACGCGAAATGGGCCGGCCGCACATCGCCAACATGCGCAGGGTGCTGGATCCTATTGTTTACAAGGTTCCGGTCAGTCGAAAAACCATCACCGTGCTCAATCAGAACCTTCAGTACCATAGCGCCAGACCGAAGGCTATCCGCTCGGCCCTTAAAGGCCGTGAGTCACTAAGCCAAAAGGTACAGTGATGGATGATAATCAGAGTCAAGGCTCACCAGTCCAGATGGTGAAGCTGAGATGCAATGCCCCACTCGCGTCAGCCCTCCGCTAACAAGCAGAAAATGGGTTGACGCACGTGGCAATTCTCTCTAGATTCACCCCCATCGAAGCGACTGACCAGATGAGATTGAGCGCTTCCCAGCGACGAAAGTCGTAACCGCGCAAGGCGGTTCGTAAGTGGTGTCTGGATCTGCTTTACCGAATACGAAAAAAGACGCCTGCGGCGTCTTTTTTCGTTTCTGTCTCTAACGCTTGGTCGATGTCGGCTGCCGCATGTGGATCTTACCGCACAGCAATATAAAGCCCATCCTGCCCAGTAATCGAGGCGGTTTGTCGGTTTGATGATAAGCGCTTTCAACGACAAGGTTCAGGTCCTGAGGCTTATTCTTGGCAGCCCGACGTATCTCAAAAAACACGTGATAAGGTCCGTTCGGGTCTACGATCGTCATTGAGTACGCCCAATTGCGCAGCGCCGCCGTCTCGCGCACCTTGGCCTGGGGATGGTTTAGCGCTTGGATCACGGCCGGTAACATCAGCGACAGACGATAACGGGTTGAACAGAACGTACGCTGCCGCCCGGCCTGGTCGAGAACAATCTGCTGTTCGACCGGATGCGTGGCCTCGTCATACCCCTGACTGAAACAGTGGCTCGAGAAGGTGACGTGCACACCCAAATCACGTCCCGCCAAATCACTCTGTACTGTGAATGTAAACGGCTCAAGATGAGCAAAATCGTAAACCTGACCACCGATGGTCAGCGGTGGAAAATAGACGGTCACTGAGGTCTCCGTTCCGGCCAGCGAGTCAAAGTAAAATATCGAATAGTTCTGGGGAGGTTTGTAGGCAAACTCCGAGAGTTGCGTAGGGGGCACAGCAAACCCCATCCGATAGGCAGCAAAAAGCCCCGATGCTTTCGCACCGGGGCTTTTTGTGAATATCAATATCGGCTCGCCCTTTCACGGTTTCCCGCTTATCCCGCTCCCTCGGGGGTGTCTGAGCGATAGAGAATCAAACATGCTTTGCGACAAAAGCGACGACGGCAAACAAGGTCAGAGCGAACACTGCACCGATGCTGAACGGCAACAACGTAACTCGCATTGTGGTCGGGGCAGGGCGTCTCATCTCTTCAGCTAACGCCTCTACCTCTTGATGCAATTGCTCGATGCTTGCTTGATAACTACGATGCGTAGGCATGTCTCATTTTCCTCCGAGGCCGCAGGCCGTGCTGAGTCTGTGAACCATTTCGATCGAGCTCTAAATTATCTCGTTCTGAAGCATTGATCATCCTTCCAGGGTTTGAGCCACCGCCTCAGCGTCGCTTTCTGAGAAGCCAGCAAAATCTGTCGGACGTCCATCACTCATTGCCAATCGTGCAGCACATTTGCTAACCGCCAGCCTGAGTGTCCGCTTCAATCGAGTTGACACCCGCAAGATCATAAGCACCTGGATCGATTAGTTGTTTACGCATGGGTATGCAAGCCAATTGCAGCCCAGAGGGAGAGTTGTAAACACTTTGGGCACCTGCGGTGAAGCCACAACGGCGATAGAAAGCAGCAGCGTTTAGAGTCGCTTCAAGATGGATCTCAGCAAGTCCCCCCTCTCGGGCCAGATGCTCGAGATAACTGACCATACGTTTACCGATGCCCTGCCCCATGAACTGCGGCAGCACAAAGACTGCGCCCAGTTCACCGCTTTGGAAATCTATCAGACCTGTTCCAACGGGAACCCCATCCACCGACGCCAGGTGATAGTCCTTTTCCACCCACGCCCTGTACCCGTCCGTAAATGGCACAGAAGTCCAAGCCATCACTTGATCGTTCGTGTAAGCAGCAATGCACTGGTGCCGTATTGCTTGAACGCGGATATCAAAAGCAACCTGCGCGTCACCTTGTTTGGCTGGACGAATTTGTAGCATTTTCACACTCCTTTCCTTGGCGACTATGGACGGGAAATCAAGTAAACAAGCCCAGATCAATGCCTTCAGTGGCCAACGCACGTCGAACAGCCGGCCGCTCAATTACAAGGCTCATGGTATGTGCCCACATCGGATAGTTCTTGCTCATATCCAGGCCGATCCATTTTCCCCAAAGCCAGAACACCAGAAGCACGGGAAGCACGATCGTGAAGCTTTTAGGATCGGGCAATGCCCTCAACTGATGTTCGATAAAGGCATAGTCCCGCTCGACATTCTTTATGCCCATTGCAATCACATTGGGAAAGCACGAGGGATCGTCGAGGACTCGCTGGGGCCTCCAGATCTGTCCGTATGCCAATGTATGCACGGTGCCCGACAGCCAATTCAACCATTCGATACAACGTGCCTGCGCGCCAGGCTCGCAAGGAAGGAGGTGGCCTTCCGGATGCCGGGCTGCGAGAAAAAACAGAATGGCGGGCAGCTCGGTCAGGACATCACCGACGCCGCCGATATCCCCCGAACTTGATTGCAAGCAGGCACTCGCCCCTTCGGGTTGATCGATAAATATTCGGGCGTCTGGGTCCCGCTGCCTTTGAGTGCAGAACGTAATTCCAATTCGAAGGGCAGCCCCAACTCTTCCAAGATTATATGGGCCGCCAACGAACAGGCGCCGGGAGAATAGTAAAGCCGGTACATATGCATTCCTTGGATATCCTTATCGAGGCGCAGATTAGCCGCCGTAACTATTCAGCCCCCGGCAAATGCCCCAACGGCAGGGCCCCGGGAGTCTTCACCGTATGAATCGCAAAATTACTCCGGATGTCACTCACCCCCGGCAACTTCAGTAGCCGCCCAGTGAGAAAACGGTCGTAGGCCCGCAAGTCCGGCACCACCACTTGCAACAGAAAGTCCGATTCGCCTGAGACCAGAAATGCTGAAATCACCTCCGGCAACGCCGTGACCGCTTGGCGAAACGCTTCGGCCTGTTCGTCGTTGTGCCGTTCAACCTTGACGCCGACAAAGATCGTCAACCCAAGTCCTACTTCATCACGGTCGAGGATGGCTTGGTAACCGCGAATGACGCCGGCTTCTTCCAGCATCCGCACGCGGCGCAGGCATGGCGACGCGGACAGGCCGATTTCCTCCGCCAGTTGCACGTTGCTCAAGCGGCCGTCGCGTTGCAGCGCGGCGAGGATTTTGCGATCGAAGGCGTCCAGTTTCATGGATTGGTAGTTTCCGATTGAACTTCACGATTACTTAGCAGGTTATGCCAATTTCATAAGCTTTAGAAGCTGACTTCGCAACCACCTGCCCTGCCCCTCAGCCATAGACTGGCATTACCGAAATCGTCGATATGCAGGGGGATGGTGTGGCAGAGCTCTGGTTGTTTTTGATGGCGTTAGTGGTGGTGTATCTGTTGCCTGGGCCGGACATGATCCTGCTTCTGCAAACGGGCGCTCGTCAGGGTAAGGGCGCGGCGCTGGCGACTGCGGTAGGCCTGGGGATCGCTCGGGGGTGTCATGTCGCGCTGGCAGCGTTGGGGCTTTCGGCGTTGTTCAAGACCGCGCCCTGGACCTTTGACGTGGTGCGCCTGGCCGGTGCCGCTTATTTGTTATGGATTGGTTTTCAATGCCTGCGGACTTCGTTGTTGCCGAGTTTTGAAAGTGCCGGCGTTAAGGCTGGAAAGCGGCATTGGCGCCAGGCGATACGGCGCGGGTTGTTGACCAACCTGCTCAATCCCAAGGCGCTGCTGTTTTGCTCGGTGCTTTTGCCACAGTTCATCGACCCACAGGGCGGGCCAGTGCTTGGGCAATTTGCAACCCTCGGCGTGGTGTTGGTCAGCGTCGGCTTATTGTTTGATAGCGCCTATGCGCTGGTGGGCGTGGCGCTCGGTCGCTGGCTCCAGCGTTCTCCTTCGGCCCAGCGCCTGCAGCAGTGGCTATTTGGGAGTCTTTTGATTGGGTTTGCGGTGCGACTGGGCTTTGTGCAGCAGTCGTAGTGCTTTTGGACAGGCTGATTGGAGAAGAGCGAAGCAATCGGAGTCGAAAATCCGACCGACTTTTGGTGGTTATAGTGTTGATCATAAAAATCAAGTAGGTATAGTAACCACCAAGCACACCACACAGAGGTGATGTGAATAGCCGATTTGCCAGTTGCCCTGCCCTCCCGGAGAACGATTGACATGCTTTACCCGATTGCAATTTCCATGGGCGATGAGAAGCACGCCTGGGGTGTTGAAGTACCGGATATTCCGGGTTGTTTTTCAGCAGGCGATGACTTGGACGATGCCATGGCGATGGCCCGCGAGGCGATTGAAGGGCACTTCGAGATTCTGGCTGAGGACGGCTCGCCGATTCCATCGGCCAATACAGTCACCTTGCATGCGGCCAATGCGAAATACGCAGGTTGCACCTGGGCGCTGGTGGATATTGATGTGACCAAATATCTGGGCAAGGCGCAGAAGCTCAACATCACCTTGCCTGGTTATCTGCTGAACCGTATTGACGAGTACGTGCTGCACCATCCTGAAGAAAAAAGCCGTTCCGGGTTTCTGGCCTCGGCGGCGCTGAAGGTGTTGCAGCAAGGACGTTGAAAACCAACCTGCCCTAAATCCCCTGCCCTAACCCTTGTGGGAGCGAGCCTGCTCGCGATGGCGCCCTATCAGTCAAACCCTACTGATCTGCCCATCGCGAGCAGGCTCGCTCCCACATTTTTTTTGCAATAAGCCGGTTATTTTTTCTCCGAACCGGACTCCTGCATCTGCACCGACGACTTGGTGCCATCGGTGTTGTCCTTGGTCTCGTTGTCCGAGTTGTCGAAGCAGCCCTGCAGGGCGAACAGGCAACAGGTGAGGAAAAAGGTGCGCGTGAGATTCATGGTGTACTCCGATTGAGGGCTTTAAGCAGTGACCTCTGAATACGGTGAATGGTTGCGATGACCTTGCAGCTCGCTGAACTTCAGGCTGCGCGGCAAATGTAAGTAGAATTTTCATCGCTTCATTGCTGTCACACCAGACAGGTAAGTCCTAGAAGGAAACGCAGCAATGAACTTCGCAAAAATCGCACAAAAACTGGCCCTGTGGGCAGGCAGTCCCAAGACGTTTTTGGGGGCGCTGGTGTTGTTGGTGCTCTGGGCAGTCAGCGGGCCGTTTTTCCAGTTCAACGATACCTGGCAACTGATCATCAACACCTCGACCACGATCATCACATTCCTGATGGTGTTCCTGATTCAGAACACACAGAACCGCGATACCGACATCTTGCATCTGAAGGTCGACGAATTGATCAGGGCGAACAAAAATGCGCACGATGCAATGCTCGGGCTGGAGTCGCTGGACCTCAAGCAGTTGGAAGCGATGAGAAGACACTACCAAGCCATGGGCGAGAAGGAGGCCAAGAACCTCGGCGCCGAGCAAGGCCTGGAGCCAAAAAACAAGATCGATCTGAATCAGTGCTGAGACTGGCGCGCGAGCAGCCTTCGCCACTCGCGCGGCCAAGCGTGAAGTCAGGGCAGCGGATTACCGCCCGTCACGCCAAACACTTCCCCGGTGATGTAGCTCGACTCCTGTGACGCCAGCAGCACATAGAGCGGCGCACACTCGGCCGGCTGGCCCGGGCGCTTCATTGGTACTTGTGAACCAAAGGTGGGGATTTTCTCCTGGGGTTGTCCACCGCTGGGTTGCAGCACGGTCCAGATCGGCCCCGGTGCCACGGCATTGACCCGTATGCCCTTGCTGATCACCTGCCCCGCCAGCGCCTTAGTGAATGCGACAATGGCCGCTTTGGTGGTGGCGTAGTCCAGCAGGGTGGCAGACGGATCATAGGATTGGATCGACGCGGTATTGATAACCGTCGCCCCCGCTGGCATCAAAGGCACCGCGGCCTTGCAGATCCAGAACATCGCATAGATGTTGGTTTTCATGGTGTCATCGAATTGCGCGGTGGTGATATCGGCAATGTCTTTCTGTGCTTCCTGTTTACCCGCAACATTCACCAGGATATCCAGGCCACCCAGTTGCTCATGGGCGCTTTTCACCAGTTGGACGCAGAATTGCTCATCCTTCAGATCGCCCGGGATTGCAATCGCCTTGCGACCCTCGGCCTCGATCAGCTCAATGACTTGCCGTGCGTCACGCTCTTCGCTGGGCAGATAGTTGATCGCAACATCAGCGCCTTCCCGGGCGTAGGCAATGGCGGCGGCGCGACCGATGCCCGAGTCGCCACCGGTCACCAAGGCCTTACGCCCTTCGAGGCGCCCGAAACCCTGGTAACTTTTTTCACCGTGATCGGGCTTGGGCACCATGTCCTGATCGATACCCGGTGGCGACTGCGGCTGGTCGGGGAAAGGGGGACGGGGATATTGGGTCAAAGGGTTCTGCATCGCGTATTGGTTGGGTTCTCGGCGTGTGGACATCGAGCTTCTCCTTTTCGGCGGGCAAGATGAGCCGGGACGCAAGCGCCCTGGCCCTGAATGTTAAACGTGCGGCGAATCAGCGACTGGCCTGGAGCGCCCGGGCCATTTCGAGGTGGGTCTGCAACTTAGGCAGGGTTTCGTCGGCGAACGCCTTGATTTCCGGCACTTCCGTGGTCTTGGCCTGTTCCTGGATCTGCGCAATGGCTTCCTCGGTAGCCTTGACCTGGCTGGCGGCATAGGCAGCCTCGAACGACTCGCCTTCCGGCACTTGCGGCATCAGCGTCTTGGCCTTGTCTGCCACTTCTTCCCGTGGCGCTACAGGCAGGTCGAGTTTCTTCGCAATCTTGGCCAGATGCTGGTTGGCGGTGGTGCGGTCGTTGATCACCATGATGGTGTAATCCTTGACTTCCCTGGACTCGGCCTTGCCGTGGGCCATGCGGCTGGCCTCGATGTCGGCCATGCCTTTGGCCGAAGCATCATCGATAAACTCGGCAGGCGATTGTGCCCAGGCACTGTTAATCCCCAGGCCCATCAGCACGACGAGACTGGTGCTGCGTAAAAAGGTGGCCATCCGGCTCATGGTCACGCCCTCCTCTAAAAAGTTGCGGCAGATTTCTCGCCACTGAATCAGAACCACCTGTAACGATTTGGACGAACGTCTGTTCCGAATACGGCCGATACCGGCTTCAACGGGTGCCTCTCGACGACGATGAAGTGGGTGGTTCTCCCAAATGTGCGACCCGATCCAGACGCCTTCGTTCGATCCAGGGCAATGTTTCCGGCGAGCGGGCCCCACCTGATATTCGAAAGGGTCGCGAACTGAAAGGTTTGAAAATTCGTTGCGTGCCACGACGAACGGTGGCCCGTAGTCAAATATCGAACGCCTTGTGATTCTGGCGTTTAGCGGCGTACATCGCCTCATCGGCGTGGCGGAACAGTGCGACATCTTCCAGGCCATGCTCGGGGAAACAGGCCACCCCGATGCTCGGCTCGATACTCAGGCAATGCCCGTCCAGGCGCAGCGGCTGGGTCAGTGCATGACGGATCTTTTCCTGCACATGGTGGGCATCTTCCAAGGCCTGGACACTATGGAGCAGGACAACGAACTCATCGCCGCCAATACGCGCCACCGTATCGGTGTCGCGCACACAGCCCTGGAGCCGGCTGGCCACTGCCTGCAACAACATGTCGCCCACCGCGTGGCCGTAGGTATCGTTGATCTGCTTGAAGCGATCCAGGTCGATATACAGCAGCGCCATGCGCCCAGACGCCGTCCGGGCGGTGGCCAGTGCGGCCTTGAAGCGTTCGCGCAGCAATTCGCGGTTTGGCACCTGGGTCAACTGATCGTACTGAGCCATGCGCTGCAACCGGGCGTGCAATTGCTGGCGCTCGATGGCGATGGTGAGCTGCGCACAGACGTATTGCAGCAACTCCTTGTCCTGCTCGGTGTAGCGCTGGTTGTCTTGCGTGCTCTTGACGATCAACGCACCGATCGTGCCGTTTTGCGAGATCAGCGGTACACCCAGCCAGCAGGGAGCGTTCGGTTGCGCCACAAGGTCGCAAAACCCCGATGGCAACTGACTGCAACCGGGCGTCAGCAGGATTGGCTGGCCGCTGCGAATCACTTCGGCGCACAGGCGCTTGGTGACCGAGCCCGGTCCATCGGGCTGTCGTTCCAGGTCATCGACGTGATAGGCAAAGTTCAACTGCTCGCACTGCTCGTCATACAGCGCCACCGAAAAATTCAGCGCCGGCAGCCACTCGCCAATGATCAGGTGGATGCGCTTGAACAACGCCAGCAGGTCCGCAGCCGCATGGGCGGCCTCGGAAATCGCATACAACGCCGCCTGCCGAGACTCGGCCTGCTTGCGTTCGGTGATATCCCGGGCCACGGCGATCCGCAACTGGTCCGCCGGCGACCAGCGCGCCGACCACAAGATATGCACCACCCGACCGTCCTTGTGCAGGTAGCGGTTCTCGAAATTGAGCTTGGGTTCGCCGTCCATGATCTCCCGCGCCGCATCAAGAGTCCGCTGGCGGTCGGCAGGATGCACCAGGTCGATCATCGGCTGGCCGATCAGCTCCTGCGGGGTGTAACCGAAAATGCGTTCACAAGCGGCGCTGACAAATACGAAACGCCCCTGGCCGTCGACGGCACACACGGCGTCCAGCAAAAGATCCATGTAACTGGCCAGCGGCGCACGATTGCGAGTGTCCATGGGGCTGGTGGTCTTCCGATAATGCATCGTTGAAAAAAGCCTTGCCTGCGCAGCCGGCACGTCAGCCCTGCGCCTTGCTGGCCAACAACCGATTCGCGCCAACAATACCCATGAGGATAGCGTAGGCCAACGGGCCGCCCAAAAAACTGATTGTTATCAGCAATGGCAATATCGACCCATGCAGCAGCTCGGCACGGCTGCACAGGCGAGGCGAAGAATCAGGGAGCCGTAAAAAACTCCATGGAGGCGTAAGGCGCCTGTCGACAGGCCTGCAGGCGGGACGTCAGATCTCCCACATGGATTTCGAGTTTGTGCCCGTCCGGGTCGAGAAAGTAAAACGAGTCCCCTTCGCTGCGGTTGTCGCGCCACGTCACCACCTGGGCCGCATTGAGCCGCGCCACCAGCACCGGGAAGTCCTCGGCACGGATACTGAATGCGTAATGGGTGTAGTCCGCCGCAGCCTCCTTTTTGCGCAACGGGTCAACAGACAGGCACAGCCATAGTCCGGGCAGCGACAAATAGGCCCCTTTGTCCCACCTGGCCTCAAGGCGAAGCTGCAATAGCTCGCTATAAAAAACCAAACTTGGGTTCAGCTCGGTGACGGCAAGTGTCAGATGATTGAAGCCTGAGAGCATCGACAAGCAACCTTTGGAAAAGAAACGGATGGGTCAAGTGCAGCAGGCTCAAGGGTGAAAGCATCGCTTTGCCCAGCTCCGACAGCGTAAATGGATTCCCCGCCCAGCCCCTTAGGCAAGATCCTACACAGAAGTCTCCGGTAACACTCAAACACGCCGGAAACGGCCGATTCAAAGCCCTGCATAACGATCTGTAAAGTCTGGAAACACACAGATATCGAAACCACCCACGGACAGCACCACTCAACCAAGGAATGTAAGCGCACCATGAACCAGACTGCACAGCCAACCCATCGCTACACCAACTACCGTAAGGTCATTTCCCTGGCGGACCAGGACTGGCAGAGCGCCGAAGTCGGAAAAATCTCAGGGCTGAATGTCGAGGTCAAGACACCCAATGTCCTGGTCGACCAGTACGGCCGAACCTTTCACCACTTCTGTACCACGTCCTATCTGGGCCTGGATCACCATCCGGCGTTGCTGGACGGGGCCATGACGGCCCTGTGGGAAACCGGGACCTTGCGCGTCGCCAACTCGAAAAACCGCTGCAAACTGGCGATCCTGGACCGATACGAAACCCAATTGTCGGAGTTGTTTGGCGCCAGTTGTCTCAGCGCCCTGTCATGCAGCGCAGCGAGCGCCGGGATCCTGCCGTTGCTGGCCAGCGGCGTGCTCACCGACAATCGGCCGCCAGTCATGGTGTTTGACAAACATGCCCATTACTCGATGAACCACGTCAAGGCTGCCTGCGCCGATGAAACCCAAGTCATCACCGGGCCCCACAACGACATGGACTTTCTCGAGGACGTGTGCAAACGACAGCGCAACGTGGCGTATGTGGCCGATGGGGCCTACAGCATGGGCGGGGTGACGGATATGGACAGCCTTTTGTACCTCAAACAGCGCTATGGCCTGTTTCTCTATCTGGATGACTCCCACGCGCTGTCCGCCGTAGGGCAATGCGGAGCGGGCCTGGTCCGGTCACGCTTGCACGCCGTGGACGAGCGCACGCTGATTGTCGCCTCGCTGGCCAAATCATTCGGGGCCAGTGGCGGCCTGGCGATGTTTGGCAGTGAACGGCAAAAAACATTGGTGCAGCGCTACGGCGGGCCGAGCAATTGGTCCCAGAGCCTGAACGCGGCGGCCATTGGCGCCGGCATTGCCTCGATCCGCCTGCACCGCAGTCGAGAATTCAGCGCCTTGCAGGAGCGTTTGCAGGCTAATATCCGCCTCTTCGACAGCCTCATCCGCACCGAGCAGCTCGGCAATGCCATGGCGATCCGCCTGGTGACATGCGGTGAAGCAACCCTGGCCAACAGCCTGGCGGTCGAATTGGCCGACCTGGGGTATTTCACTTCAGCGGTCTTTTTCCCCGTAGTGCCGCAAAACAAGGCCGCAATCCGCATCACCCTGCGCGCCGACATGGAGACGAACGTGATTCGCTCGTTCTGCGAACGGATCACCGATCTGCTGCTGGCACACGGGCGTGACATCCGTCCTTGAACGAGCGCCTTGATGAAGAACCGTACGACCCTGATCATCACCTGCACCACTGTCTTCCTGGCACAACTGGGCATGAGCATCTACTTGCCGGCCCTGCCCGACATTGCCCGGGATCTGGGGGCCGATGCGTCCCGGGTTTCCTGGGGCTTGTCGGTTTACCTGATCGGCATGGCGCTGCCAATGTTGCTGTGGGGCAGCGTGAGCCAGCGTCTGGGACGCAAACCGGTGTTGCTGGCGGCATTGGGGTTGTACGGCCTGAGTAACCTGGCGTTACCGCTGGGTACGACAGTCGAGGCGTTCCTGACGCTCAGGTTGATTCAGGGCATCGGCGCCAGCGGTATCTCGGTGATGGCCAGGGTATTGATCCGTGACAGTTTCAGCGGCGATCTGCTGGCCAAGGCCCTGTCATGGATCTCGATAGCCTTCGTGATTGCCCTTGGCATTGGCCAGTATCTGGGCTCCTTGATCCAGGTTGCCTTGGGCTGGGAAGCGATCTTCTACGGCTTGGGTGCGGTCAGCCTGGTCATGGCGTTGGCAGTGTCCCGGGTCGGTTTCCCAGTGCTGACAGAAAGCAGCCACGGGCAATCAGCGTGGCGCGTCTACGGCAGAATTCTCAGATACCGAGGTTTTTTACTGCCGGCATTGGCCGGTGGCCTGGGTTACGGCGTGATCGTCGCGTTCAACACCGCCGCGCCACTGATCCTGCAGGAAAGCTTTCATTGGTCAGCGATTGAGTACGGCCTGCTGGGCTGGCCGATCAGTGCGGCGTACCTGTTCGGCGCGCTGGCGGTAAACGCCTTTGTGCTGCGCACCGGTCAGCGACGGCTGATGAGCTGGGGCATTGCGCTGGTGCTGGGTGGCAGCGCAACCATGCTGCTGGGGAGCGTCGCGCTGAGCAGTGTTGCGCTGCTGTTCTGGTTGCCGTACTGCTTCGCGGTGTTCGGCCAATCGTTGAATTACCCCATCAGCCTGTCCCTGGCCAATGAGGGTTCACCGGTGGCCGGTGCTTATGCCATGGCGTTGAGCGGTTTCCTGCATCAACTGATGGCATCGGCGATCGGCGCCATGGCCAGCCTGTTGTTGAGTCAACAGGCCTGGCCGCTGGCGGCATTGTGCACACTGCTGGCGGTGGCAGCGATGCTGTGCGTGCGGTTCATGCCGCCACGGGTCGCCTAAAAGGCGCTGCGGAAAATCTCCTCGATCTGCCGTTGATCCCCTGCCCGTGGATTGGTCAGGCCACAAGCATCTTTCAATGCGTTGGTGGCCAGTACCGGCACGTCGTTGAGACGTACGCCCAACTCACGCAGGCCGGCCGGAATATCCACATCCCGGGCCAGGCTGCGGATCGCCTCAATGGCCACCCGCGCGCCCTCCTCCGGGCTGAGTCCGCGTGTATCGGCGCCCATGGCATGGGCCACGTCGGTCAGCCGAGCGGCACATACCGAGGCGTTGAAACTCTGCACATGGGGCAACAGCACGGCATTACACACGCCGTGGGGCAAGTCATAAAAACCGCCCAGTTGATGGGCCATCGCATGCACAAAACCCAGCGAAGCATTATTGAACGCCATCCCCGCGAGAAACTGCGCGTAGGCCATGTTCTCCCGCGCCGTCAGATCGTTGCCGTCGCGCACGGCCTGACGCAGATTGTTGCTGATCAACGTGACCGCTTTCAGCGCGCAGGCATCGGTGATCGGATTGGCGGCAGTGGATACGTAAGCTTCGATCGCATGGGTCAACGCATCCATGCCGGTGGCGGCCGTCAGCCCCTTGGGCATCGCCACCATCAACGCCGGATCGTTGACCGACATGAGCGGCGTCACGTTGCGGTCGACAATCGCCATTTTCACGTGGCGGGTCTCGTCGGTGATGATGCAAAAACGGGTCATCTCGCTGGCAGTACCTGCCGTGGTGTTGATGGCGATCAGCGGCAACTGCGGTTTACTCGAGCGATCAACGCCCTCGTAGTCACGAATTTCCCCGCCGTTGGTGGCACACAAGGCGATGCCCTTGGCGCAATCGTGGGGCGAGCCACCACCCAGCGACACCACGAAATCGCATTGGCTCTCCTTCAGCAACCCCAGCCCGCGCTCGACATTGGCGATGCTGGGATTGGGCTTGGCACCGTCGAAAATCACCGAATCGATGTCCTGCTGCGCCAGCAGGTCGGCCACCTTGCTGGCGACGCCGGCCTTGGCCAACCCTGTGTCAGTGACGATCAGGGCCTTGCGAAAGCCGTAGTTACGGATGGCGGTCATGGCCTCGTCGAGGCAACCCAGCCCCATGACGTTCACGGCGGGAATGAAAAAGGTGCTGCTCATGGGAGATGCTCCTGGAAGAGGCCGGGATTGGCAGGGCTACCAGAATGACCGACTGGTCACAGCGCATCTTGATCTGGCTCAAGACTGGGTCGTGATAAAGTCGCGCCCTGCCTTAACCACGTTTTGAGATAACTTTCGCAATGACCGACTTCCAGCAATACGACGCCCAGCTCGAAGACTGGGATGCCTTGCGCGCCAGCACCGCTTTCAGCGGCTTGCTGCTGGGTAACGGCGCCAGCCGCGCCGTTTGGGACGATTTCGGCTACGACTCGCTGTTCGAAAACGCTCGCACAGTCGAAGAAAAACCCTTGAGCCCGTCGGAAATGAGTGTGTTCGACGCGATGCAGACACGCAGTTTCGAACAGGTACTCGGTGCGCTGAAAACCACCAGCCGGGTCAACAAGGCCCTGGCCGTCAGTTCCGCTGCACCGCGCAATCGCTACTACGCAATAAAGGAAGCACTGATCAACACCGTGCACGCGGTGCATATCCCGTGGCGACTGGTCGAACCCTCGACCCTGGCGACGCTTAATCAGGAGCTGGGCCGCTATCGCACGGTGTTCACCACCAACTACGATCTGCTCAACTACTGGGCGATCCAGCATGCGCCCGAGACTGTCACCGACCTGTTCCTGGGCAACGATCACAGCTTTGATCTGAGCCAGGCAGACACGGACAAACCACGTCTGCTGTACCTGCACGGTGGCCTGCACCTGGTACGCAACCAGGACGGCACGGCACGCAAGCTGACCGCCACCGAAGGCACGCTGTTGGGCAGTTTCGCCATCAACAATACGATCAAGACCCTTGACGACGTGCCGCTGTTCGTCAATGAAGGCCCGAGCCAGGACAAGCTCAAGACCATTCGCAGCTCTGATTACCTATCGTTCTGCTACGACCAGTTGCTGCACCACGGCGACAACCTGTGCCTGTTCGGCCATGCCTTGGGCGAACAGGACAGTCACATCGTCCATGCCCTGCGCCAGGCCGCGCCGAAAACCGTGGCAATCTCGATCTACCCCCGCAGTCAGGCGTTCATTCAGCACCAGAAGCGCCATTACGCCAAGGTGTTCCAGGGGTTGGCGGTTGAACTGCGGTTCTTCGATGCCAAGACGCATCCGCTGGGCAACCCGAAACTGTCGGTGCCGGTGGAGGTTTAGAGCCAGGGCAGGCATGGCCCCGTAGCTTGTGGGGAAGGGATTTATCGGTGGGAGCAAAGCTTGCTCCCACATTGGCCCTCGGCTTTTGGCGTCCTGTCAAAGCGCCGCCAGCGTCTTGTCCTTGATCACCGTCGTCGGTCCGTTGGCCATGACGCTGGCAATGCCCTTGTCCCGGGCGGCGTCAGAGGAATAGCTTTCGCTGCTGCCGATCACTTCGTGATTGCCAGCCTTGAGGTTGAAGTAAGGATGGCCGTCCTTGGTGCTCTTGAGTTCATAACGTTCAGCCAGTGGGCTGTTCTTCTGCACCGAAGCGATGCCACCGTCGGCACCGCTGCGGGTCGTGTACAGCTCGCTGGTCAAAATCGTTTCGGCGTTCGCCGCCTTGAGCACAAACTTAAACTGGCCGTTGCTGCTTTTGCTGACTTCGTACCATCCGGACATGTTCTTTCTCCTGGGCGGTTGAGGCATCCCCAAGAGTAAAGACCCGCTGCGCTTGTTCTGCCAGTGCCTTACAAGGTGATGGCCGTGCCCAGCAACGTCAGGAACCCCGCCAGCCAGTTCGGATGTGCCGGCCAGGCGGGCGCGGTCGCCAGATTGCCTTGAACGTGGCCTTCGGTGACCGCGCACTCGATAAAGGTCCCTCCCGCCAGACGCACCTCCGGGGCACAGGCGGGATAGGCGCTGCATTCGCGCCCTTCCAGGATACCCGCCGCTGCCAGCAATTGCGCACCGTGGCATACCGCTGCAATCGGCTTGCCCGCCTGGTCAAATTCACGCACCAGTTGCAGGACTTTCTCATTCAGGCGCAGATATTCCGGCGCACGTCCGCCCGGCACCAGCAACGCATCGTAATCAGCGGCCTCGACACCGACGAAATCATGATTCAGTGCGAACAGATGCCCCGGTTTTTCGCTGTAGGTCTGGTCGCCCTCGAAGTCGTGGATCGCCGTGCGCACGGTCTGCCCGGCGCTTTTGTCCGGGCACACGGCATGAACGGTGTGGCCGATCATCTGCAAGGCCTGGAATGGCACCATGACTTCATAGTCTTCGACGTAATCGCCGACCAGCATGAGGATTTTCTTTGCGGCCATGGGGTGGACTCCTTGAAAAATGCGTAGGGGGTGAACGCATTAAAGGTAGACCGGTACGTCGGTAGATGAGGGATAAGCGGCGATTACCTGACGGGCTGCACATCGCTGGATGCTGAATGCAACGTGTGGGAGCGAGCCTGCTCGCGATTCAGGCGACGCGGTTTTTCAGGTGCGCCGCGTCATCGTTCAATCGCGAGCAGGCTCGCTCCCACAGGGTAATGTGTCAGTCACTCAGGCGAGGTAACCGTCAGCCCGCAGCAGGGTTTCGAGGCAGTGCTCGGTGATGTGGTAGAACGCCTTGAGTTCCTGGATCTTCGCCAGCAGCTCTGCCGGGTCCACCGGTTCGGCGCGTTTGACCGCCAGGATCATCTTGTTCTTGTTGGTGTGGTCCAGGGAAATGAACTCGAACACCTTGGTTTCGTAGCCGCATGCCTCCAGAAACAGCGCCCGCAGACTGTCAGTGACCATTTCTGCCTGCTGGCCCAGGTGCAGGCCATATTGCAGCATCGGCTTGAGCAACGCCGGACTCTGGATTTGCAAGCGGATCTGCTTGTGGCAGCACGGCGAGCACATGATGATCGAAGCGCCCGAGCGAATGCCCATGTGGATCGCGTAATCGGTGGCGATATCACAGGCATGCAAGGCAATCATCACATCCACCGCGGCCGGCGCCACGCTGCGCACATCGCCGTGCTGGAAGCTCAGGCCCGGGTGCTCCAGCCGCGCGGCAGCTTCGTTGCACAGCTTGACCATGTCCTCTCGCAGTTCGACGCCGGTCACAATCCCTTCAGCCTGCAAGGTGTTGCGCAGGTAGTCATGGATGGCGAACGTCAGATAACCCTTGCCCGAGCCAAAGTCCGACACCCGCACCGGTTGATCCAGGGCCAGCGGCGAAGATGTCAGCGCATGGCTGAAGACTTCGATGAACTTGTTGATCTGCTTCCACTTGCGCGACATCGCCGGGATCAGCTCGTGCTTATGGTTGGTCACGCCCAAATCCGCCAGGAACGGGCGGTTCAGGTCGAGGAAGCGGTTTTTCTCGCGATTGTGCTCGGCCGATGGCACTTCTCGCAGTTGCTGGGGCTTGCTCTTGAATAGCGAGCTTTTGCCCTTTTTGCTGTATTCCAGCTGCGCTTCGTCGGTGACAGCCAGCAGGTGCGCGTTCTTGAACGACACCGGCAACAACGCGGCGATGGTCGCCACGCCTTCGGCCAGCGGGAAATTCTTGGTGATGTCGCGGGTTTTGTAGCGGTAAACGAAGGACAGGCATGGCTGATCCTTGACCGTCAACTGCTTGATGATCAGCCGTTGCAGGTCCGCTTCGTCACCGACGTACTTGGCCAGCACCAGTTTGATGAAGGCGTTCTGCTCAAGGCTGCTTTGCAGCAGCTCGATGAACTGGGCGTGGTGATCCGGCGCAGGACGGGCGGGGGTAGCGGTGACAGACATGGAAAAAGCGGCCTCGGGGCGGGCGGATCGGGAATGGCGGGTATTTTAGGGGGGATGGGCAGTGAGGGCACGGAAAAGTTCGTGTGGCGAGCAGTAGCCTCTGTGGAAGCAAGGCTTTGCTCCCACAGGCGTGTGCTGGCAAAAATTTTTCAGCCCAGCACCACCAACCGATTCGGCAGCTCATTGCGCGCGTGAGTCACGGGCACATGCTCCTTAAGTAATTCGCCGCAGGCCTCGATGCAGGTGACGAAGCCCTGCAACGTCTGTCCTTGGCGGACCTGCTGGGTGAAGGTGGCGACAATGGCCTCCCAGCGCGAGTTGTCGAGACGCTTGGAGATGCCTTCGTCCACCAGGATTTCCACATACCGCTCGGCCTCGCAAACGAAAATCAACATTCCTGTGCCGCCGACGGTGTGGTGCAGGTTCTGCTCGAGAAACTGCCGGCGCGCCAGATTGGAGGCGCGCCAGTGGCGCACGGAACGGGGGATCAGGTGAGTGGTGATTGCAGGAATGCGAAACACCAGGCACAGCACGATAAACAGGACCCACTGCACCAGCAGCAGACTGTGCATGTTCAGCCAGCCCGTGAGGTAATGCACCATGCCGGGCACCACCAAGGCCAGCAGGCTGGCCCATAGCAGCGGGATGTAGGCGTAGTCGTCGGCGCGGGCAGCAAGCACGGTGACCAGCTCGGCGTCGGTATCGCGCTCCACACGTGCGATGGCCTCGGCGACCTTGCGTTGTTCGTGTTCAGTCAGTAATGCCATGGTTAAAAGTGCCCACTCATTATTATTGTCACCAGCCGCCCGACGAACCGCCGCCCCCGAAACTGCCCCCACCACCACTGAAGCCGCCGCCACCGCCGCCGCCAAAACCGCCGCCACCGCCATAGCCGCCCCCGGAACCACCGCGTCCGGCCGGCAGGATACCGAGCATCTGGCACACGAACACCGTTACGATGAACAGCAGCACCAACAACACGAACAGCCCCGGATGGCGCCCGACGAAATCGCCCTCCTCCTGGCCGTCGGCACCGTACACCGCAGCCGGCTCATCCAGCGCATTGCCGCCCAGCACCATCAGCATCGCCGCTACGCCGTCGCTGATACCTTTGTTGAAATTGCCGGCCTTGAACGCCGGAGTGATCACCTGATTGATAATCACCGAACTCTGGGCGTCAGTCAGGCGGTCTTCCAGACCATAGCCCACTTCGATCCGCAGTTTACGGTCATCCCGGGCCACGATCAGTAGCGCGCCGTTGTTTTTATCCTTCTGCCCAATGCCCCAGTGACGCCCCAGTTGATAACCGAAGTCTTCGATGCTGCTGCCTTGCAGGTCCGCCAGCGTGACCACGACCACCTGTTCACCGGTGGCCTGTTCATGGGCCTTGAGCTGTGCATCCAGTTGCGTGCGCACCGAAGGTTCCAGCATCTGGGCAGTGTCCACCACCCGCCCGGTCAGTGTCGGAAAACTCAACTCGGCCTGGGCCGTGATGGCAAAGACCCAGAGCAACAGCACCAGGCCAAATTTCAACACTCGCATCGTAACTCCTGTGTGGGAGCGAGCTGGTGTGGGAGCTGAGCTTGCTCGCGATGAAGGCACCTCGGTCTTTCTAATGACCGCGTTATCGTTCATCGCGAGCAAGCTTTGCTCCCACAGGCTCGCGCCCACAGTTTTTTCAGAATTTCACTTCAGGGGCTTTTTCGGCGTTGGGGCTGGTGGCTTCGAAGGTTTCGCGGATCGGCAGATCGCTGTACAGCACGCTGTGCCACAAGCGACCGGGGAAGGTGCGGATTTCGGTGTTGTATTTCTGCACCGCCAGGATGAAGTCGCGACGAGCCACGGCGATGCGGTTCTCGGTGCCTTCGAGTTGTGATTGCAAGGCCAGGAAGTTCTGGTTGGCCTTGAGGTCCGGATAACGCTCGACCACCACCATCAGCCGGCTCAACGCACCACTCAACTGGTCCTGGGCCTGCTGGAACTGCTTGAGTTTTTCCGGGTTGTCCAGGGTACCGGCATCGACCTGGATGGACGTGGCCTTGGCCCGCGCCTCGACCACCGCCGTCAGGGTTTCCTGTTCGTGCTGCGCATAGCCCTTGACGGTTTCCACCAGGTTGGGGATCAGGTCGGCTCGGCGCTGGTACTGGTTCTGCACCTGTCCCCAGGCGGCCTTGGCCTGTTCGTCCAGGGTTGGAATATTGTTGATGCCGCAACCGGCCAGCAGCGTGGTGAACAGCATCAGCGCCAGTATTGGCAGGTGGCGAAGGTGATCGAGTCGTAGATTCATCGGTTGAAACTCCCCTATACAGTCCATTGAAGAAAACACAGCCACCTATCTCACCAGCGTCTGGGGCATAATCTGCCGCCGCCACGGGATTGAATCGGGTCGATGGGCTAAAAGATGCCCGGTGCGAAACTAAGTTCATCCGCGTGCGTTCGAAAACAGTGCTGCTCTTATTCAGACAATACTCGAACAACAATAGCCGCTCCTCACATTTTGCTGACCGGCGAGTCCTGATTACCGCCCTTAGGCTTGCGAGAAACCATTCATGAAGAAGCTGTGTTTGCTGGGCCTGTTCGTCACACTGGCCAGTCAATCCGTATTAGCCGACAACCTGCCAACCCCGATAGAGAACAAGAATGCCTTCATCAGCAACCTGATGAAGCAGATGACCCTCGAGGAAAAGATCGGCCAGTTGCGCCTGATCAGCATCGGCCCCGAGATGCCTCGGGAGATGATTCGCAAGGAAATCGCCGCTGGCAACATCGGAGGAACGTTCAACTCCATCACCCGGGCTGAAAACCGCCCGATGCAGGACGCGGCCATGCGCAGCCGGCTGAAGATCCCGATGTTCTTCGCCTATGACGTGATCCACGGCCATCGCACGATTTTCCCGATCCCCCTGGCCCTGGCCTCCAGCTGGGACATGGACGCCATCTACCGCTCCGGCCGCGTCGCTGCCCAGGAAGCGGCGGCCGACAGCCTGGACATCACCTTCGCGCCGATGGTGGATATTTCCCGCGACCCCCGCTGGGGCCGGACCTCCGAGGGCTTTGGTGAGGACACCTACCTGGTGTCGCGCATCGCCGGGGTGATGGTCAAAGCGTTCCAGGGCAGTGGCGCCAACGCGGCCGACAGCATCATGGCCAGCGTCAAGCACTTCGCCCTGTACGGCGCGGTGGAAGGTGGCCGGGACTACAACATCGTGGACATGAGCCCGGTGAAAATGTACCAGGACTACCTGCCACCCTACCGCGCCGCCATCGATGCGGGTGCCGGCGGGGTGATGGTCGCGCTGAACTCCATCAACGGCGTGCCCGCCACCGCCAACACCTGGCTGATGCACGATCTGTTGCGCAAGGAATGGGGGTTCAAGGGCCTGGCGGTGAGTGACCACGGCGCCATCTTCGAACTGATCAAGCATGGCGTGGCCCGGGACGGTCGCGAAGCGGCGAAGCTGGCGATCAAGGCCGGCATCGACATGAGCATGAACGACTCGCTGTACGGCAAGGAGCTGCCTGGACTGCTCAAGGCCGGTGAAATCGAGCAGAGCGACATCGACAATGCGGTGCGCGAAGTCCTCGCCGCCAAATACGACATGGGCCTGTTCAAGGATCCGTACCTGCGCATCGGCAAGGCCGAGGACGACCCGGCCGACACCTACGCTGAAAGCCGCCTGCACCGCGACGATGCCCGTGACGTGGCCCGCCGCAGCCTGGTCCTGCTGGAAAACCGCAACCAGACCCTGCCCCTGAACAAAAACGCAAAAATCGCCCTGGTCGGACCGCTCGCCAAGGCGCCGATCGACATGATGGGCAGTTGGGCCGCTGCCGGGCGCCCTGCGCAATCGGTGACCTTGTTCGACGGCATGACCCGCGCACTGGGCGCAGAATCGAAACTGATCTACGCCCGTGGCGCCAACATCACCGGCGACAAGAAGGTGCTCGACTACCTGAACTTCCTCAACTTCGACGCCCCGGAAGTGGTGGATGACCCGCGCCCTGCCCAAGTGCTGATCGACGAAGCCGTGAAGGCCGCCAAGCAAGCCGATGTGGTGGTGGCCGCCGTGGGTGAGTCGCGCGGCATGTCCCACGAATCCTCGAGCCGCACGGAACTGAGCATCCCCGCCAGCCAGCGCGAGTTGATCAAGGCCCTGAAGGCTACCGGCAAACCACTGGTGCTGGTGCTGATGAACGGCCGCCCGCTGGCGCTGGTGGATGAAAAGCAACAGGCCGATGCGATCCTGGAAACCTGGTTCAGCGGCACCGAAGGCGGCAACGCCATCGCCGACGTGTTGTTCGGCGACTACAACCCGTCGGGCAAACTGCCGATCTCCTTCCCGCGCTCGGTAGGACAGATTCCGACCTACTACAACCATCTGAGCATTGGTCGACCGTTCACGCCGGGCAAGCCGGGCAACTACACCTCGCAATACTTCGATGACACCACTGGCCCGCTCTACCCGTTCGGCTACGGCCTGAGCTACACCGAATTCAGCCTGACGGACATGGCCCTGTCGTCCACCACGCTGAACAAGACCGGCAAGCTCGATGCCAGCGTGACCCTGGAAAACACCGGCGAGCGTGACGGCGAAACCGTGGTGCAGCTCTATATCCAGGATGTGACCGGCTCGATCATCCGCCCAGTGAAGGAGCTGAAGAACTTCCGCAAGGTGATGCTCAAGGCTGGCGAGAAGAAAGTCATTCACTTCACCATCACCGAAGACGACTTGAAGTTCTACAACGCCCAGCTCAAATACGCCGCTGAACCGGGCAAGTTCAACGTCCAGATCGGCCTGGATTCCCAGGATGTGAAACAACAGAGTTTCGAGTTGCTCTGATTCATCAACAGCGCAAATAACCGTGGGAGCGAGCCTGCTCGCGATGAGGGCCTACCAGTCACCGCATCATTGACTGTCAGGCCGCCATCGCGAGCAGGCTCGCTCCCACATTGTTTTTGCTGAACCTTAACCCCGCCGCCCCAGCACATTCACCACCAACCGATCCACCAACCCCCACACCCGTTGCTTGACCCGTTTCCACAGTGGCCGGCGCTTCCAGGCGTCGAGACTGACCTCCAGGCTCTGGGCGAAGTCACGCTCGAAACTCGCCGCCACTGCCGTGCTGAGTGCGGAGTCGAGGGCTTCGAGGTTGGCTTCCAGATTGAAGCGCAGGTTCCAGTGATCGAAATTACAGGAGCCGATGCTGACCCAGTCGTCCACCAGCACCATCTTCAGGTGCAGGAAACACGGCTGGTATTCGAAGATTTTCACCCCAGCCTTGAGCAGACGCGGGTAATACCGGTGCCCGGCGTAGCGCACGGACGGGTGATCGGTGCGCGGGCCGGTGAGCAGCAGGCGCACATCGATGCCCCGGGCGGCAGCCTTGCGCAAGGAGCGACGCACGTTCCAGGTCGGCAAAAAATACGGGGTCGCCATCCAGATCCGCTTCTGGCCGCTGTTGAGGGCCCGGGACAACGATTGCAGGATGTCGCGATTCTGGCGGGCATCGGCATAAGCCACCCGCCCCATGCCCTCACCCATCGGCGGAACCCGGGGCAAGCGCGGCAAGCCGAAGTTGGAAGCCGGTTTCCAGGCACGGCGATGGCGGTTGGCGAGCCATTGGCGGTCAAACAGCAACTGCCAGTCGAGCACCAAGGGGCCGACGATTTCCACCATGACCTCGTGCCACTCGCAGCGGTCATCCAGCGGGCTCCAGAACTCATCAGTGACCCCGGTGCCGCCAACCACCGCCAGGCGCTGGTCCACCAACAGCAGCTTGCGGTGGTCCCGATATAAATTCCGTACCCAGCGGCGCCAACTCAGCCGATTGTAAAAACGCAGCTCCACGCCCGCCTCGATCAGGCGGTGGCGCAGGTCCTGGGTAAACGCCAGGCTGCCGTAGTCATCGAACAGGCAACGCACGCGAACACCGCGCTCGGCAGCCTGGACGAGTGCCTGGACCATCGCCTCGGCGCAAGTTCCCGCCTCCACCAGGTACAGCTCCAGCTCGACCTGTTCCTGGGCGCGGGCAATTTCCACCAGCATGCGCGGGAAAAACTGCGGGCCATCGATCAACAGCTCGAAGCGATTGCCCTCGCGCCACGGAAATACCGGGCCTCCCATGTCAGCGCGCCGTGAAAATCAGCACCGCATTCACCGGCACTGCGAGGCTGATGGCCGACAGCCCGGCCTGTTTGCGCAACTTCTCCAATCCCGGCGCCAAGTCGAAATCCGCGGCATTGAGCACCACCGGCTCCAGGGTCACGACCTGGAACCGCCGTTCATCCAGGCGCGTTGCCAGCAGTTCGGCCTGATACACATGTTGCTTGCCGTGCAGGTCCACGGTCAGCGGCAAGCGCAGTTCCAGTTGAGCACCGTTGGCCAGGTCCTGGATCGGTAACAGGTCGAGCTGCGCGGTAATGGCGGCGTCGGCAAATTGCTTGATCTCGAACAACTCGGCGCGCATGCGCTCGTCACGCAGGGGAATGCCACTGTTGACCGACTCCAGCTCCACTTCCAGCCGGACCATCCCCTTGGGCTGGACCTGACCATGAAGCACCAGGAAACGCTGGACCTCGGAAACGTTGCCATTTTTGCTGCTGATAAACGACAGCCGCGACGATTCGCCGTCCAGATACCAATTGGCTTGGACCGGCAGCGCGGCGCAGGCCAGCAGCAAGGTCGCGACAGCGTGAGAAAAAGACCGCTTGAACATACACACTCGGAGGGCAGATAAACCTGTGGCGAACCTTAACCGGGCCGAGGGCACTTGCAAACCTTCTGTTTCAATCCTCTGCGGGAATACACAGGTCCGGTCACGGCTCCAACCGACAGCCCTGCCGCTCCCCCAGCCATCGTGCGCTATTGCTTCGCCCCAGCCCGGCGACGGTGATGCGTTTCGCTTCAGGCGTTTCGAGAAAATCGCTGATGGGCACCGACTGCTTTACATAGCCACGGCAATAGTCAGCCGGTTGCTCCATCACGTAGCGACACGAGCAATATTCCTTGGCGGTGTAGGCGCTGATGATGTCGGGGAAGGCCCGCAGCGCCACCCGCTCGAGCCAGATCCAGCCGAGCAGGGCCACAACAAGTAACGACATCAGCGTGAGCAGCGGTCTGCGTCTCATGGCTGCACCGTCCCGGCGAACGCCGCCATGGCTCGCTTGAGCAGTTCGTTGTGGCGGTAGCTGCCGTCGCGGTCATCAGCGTAGCGCACGATCACCAACCGGGCGCTGGGGATCACGTACAGCGCCTGCCCCCAATGGCCCAGCGCGGCAAACGTATCCGGCGGTGCATCGGGCCACGGGTGGATGGCCGGGTCGGCCGCGCGGTTGAGCCACCAATGCCCACCGGGCACCGCTTCATCCTGGCCGGCCCGGAAGCGGGCGAAGGGTTCGCGATTGAACGCCACCCAGGCTTGCGGGATCAGTTGCCGCTCGCCCCAGCGTCCCTCGCGTTGCATCAACAGCCCCACACGCGCCAGGTCCCGCGCCGTAAGGTAGGCGTAGGAGGACCCGACAAACGTGCCGGCGGCGTCGGTTTCCCAGGTGGCGTGGCGGATACCCAGCGGCTCGAACAGGGCCGTCCAGGGATAATCGGCATACCGCGCCGGGCCAACGATATTTTTCAATGCCGCGGCCAGCAGGTTGCTGTCACCGCTGGAGTAACGAAACACCTGCCCCGGCGGACTGTCGCGTTCATGCTGCGCAGTGAACGCCGCCATGTCATGACGCCCACGGGTATAAAGCATCGCCACCACCGAGGACTTGAGCGGTGCGTATTCGTAATCTTCCTGCCAATCCAACCCCGAGGCCCAATGGAACAGATCGGCCAAGGTCATGTCCGGATGCTTGCTCAACGCTGGGTAATACCTGGCGCCAGGATCCTGCAGACTGAACAGCTTTTGCCCATAGGCCACGCCAAACACCGTCGCCATCAGGCTTTTGCTGATCGACCAGGTCAGGTGCGCAGTGTCGGCACGGGTGGACCCGGCATAACGCTCGTAAACCAGCCGCCCGTCCAGGATCACCAGCAGCGCATCGGTACGGATGCCCTGGCGAGAGGCATCGTCGCGGGGTGGGAAGGCGTATTGCTCCAGGGCTTCGATGGCCAGCCCGGTGGGGGTCGGGCCACTTGGCCATTGCTCACCGGGCCAGTCTTCAGCCTGGGCGTACAGGTTGAGCAATAGCAACGGGATCAGGAACCAGCCTTTGGACATGCTCGGGGCTCGCAGGATTGAACCTTCGGAGCCTATTCAGACTTGATGACAATTTGGGTATGAGTGGCATTTCCCTGTGGGAGCGAGCCTGCTCGCGATAGCGCTGGCTCAGCAGCATTGATGTCAACTGACACTCCGCTATCGCGAGCAGGCTCGCTCCCACAAAGGGTTATCCCAACGCCTTGGCCAACCGCTTGGCCCGCGCACCCGCCGCCATATCCATCACGGCTTTATCTCGCGTCCACATCTCGCGCCACACCGCCGGGCCGGCGGCCAGGGCGTCGTTCAGTTCTTCATCGAGCCCGTTGAACTGGGCGAACAACCCACCCAGCAGCACATGCCCGCCCGCGCTGGACGGGTTGTGACGACTCACTTCAGCGCAACCGGCCAGCAATCCCAGCAGACGCAGCTGCAGGGCTTGGGGCCAAGCGCACTCCTGCCCCACGCCATACAGCCAAGCGGCCATGGCACTGAGCACATAAAGGTCTTCCAAGGTGCGGAACGGTTTGACGTAGGCGTCCCAACCGTCCCCGGCCAACAACTCGCACAGCGCGCCATCCAACAGCACACGGCCATGGCTGATGTCTGGCATCAGGGCGATGGCCGGGAGTTTTTCCAGGGTCACCCCCGGCTCTCCGGGATAAACCACCGCAAGATTCAACCGCGGCGGCTCGCCGGCTGCTTCGCTGCGGGCGGCAATCAGCAGCCACTCGGCCGCATCGCCCGCAGTAACGAAATCCTTGCGCCCGTTCAATCGCAGGTCGGTGATGCGAGTCTGCATGTCCGCCGGGCGCAGGCTGCGCTGCTCCGTGGCGCACAAGGCGCCCAGGCTCTGGGGCGCGCTCGGCCAAAGCACCCGCAGCGCCGCCTGATACCCCACCAGAAAAGCCAACCCCGGCGTTGCCATCAATCGCGCCCCCATGACGGCCAGTTCGAACGGCGTAACCGGCCCCAGGCGTTGCAGCAAGGCCGCATAACCCTCAGCCAGGTCCGGATGGGCGGGCAACCGTTCGCCGCGTTCGATCAGGTTTTTCCAGGGCATGGGAGGCTCCTCAATGGGCTGTCATATAAGCATCACCAAAGCTTCATGGCGATGACACCGGGGCTACATAGCCTGACTTTGCACAACATGGCTGCATAAAGAAAGTCGATCGGCTGCAACTGAACAGCCCGCACGGAGATTCGCTATGACTCAGATCGCCCGCATCAGCGACACTGGCAATGAACGCCGCCTGCAAGCCGAACGCCTGATTGGCGCCAAGGCTTTGCAAGAAGCCCAGGCCCTGCGCTTCAACGTCTTCAGCGGCGAATTCAACGCCAAGCTCAAAGGCGCGGAAATGGGTCTGGACATGGATGACTATGATGTTCACTGCGCCCACATCGGCGTACGCGACCTGAATACCGGCCGACTCGTGGCGACGACACGCCTGCTCGATCACCACGCTGCCAGCAGCCTGGGCCGGTTCTACAGTGAAGAAGAGTTCAACCTTCACGGCCTGGTCCATCTCAAGGGCCCGATCCTGGAAATCGGCCGCACCTGCGTCGACCCGGCCTACCGCAACGGTGGCACCATCGCTGTATTGTGGGGCGAACTGGCCGAGGTGCTGAACGAGGGCGGCTACAGCTACCTGATGGGATGCGCGAGCATTCCAATGCAGGACGGCGGCGTCCAGGCCCAAGCGATCATGCAGCGTCTGCGCGAACGTTATCTGTGCACCGAACACCTGCGGGCGGTGCCGAAAAAACCGTTGCCGGCCCTGGACGTACCGTCCAACGTCATCGCCGAAATGCCGCCTCTGCTCAAGGCTTACATGCGCCTGGGCGCGAAGATTTGCGGTGAGCCGTGCTGGGATGAGGATTTCCAGGTGGCCGACGTGTTCATCCTGCTCAAGCGTGACGAACTCTGCCCACGCTACGCCCGCCACTTCAAGGCAGCGGTGTGATGAGTCGGTTGCGGGTGTACGCGCGAATCGCGCGAGTGTTGCTGGTGGTGACGCTGGGCCTGAGCATGGCCAGCGTATTCGGGCTGTTCGAACGGTTGGGTGTGGCCAACTCCATGGTGCGCCGCCAGCGCTGGTCGCGTTTTTTCATGGCGCGCCTGAGCAATGCCCTACCCTTCTGCGTGACGGTGCACGGGCAAATGCCGCAACAGCCCATGCTGTGGGTCAGCAACCATGTGTCCTGGACCGATATCCCGCTGCTGGGCATGCTCACGCCAATGTCGTTCCTGTCCAAGGCCGAAGTACGCACCTGGCCAGTGGCCGGATGGTTGGCGGCCAAGGCTGGCAGCCTGTTTATCCGGCGCGGCTCGGGCGACAGCCAGTTGATCCGCAAGCAAATGAGCCGACACCTGGAACAGGCCCATCCGCTGCTGATGTTTCCCGAAGGCACCACCACCGATGGCCGCTCCCTGCGCACTTTCCACGGTCGTTTATTGTCGGCGGCCATCGATGCGGACGTGGCGCTGCAACCGGTGGCGATCCGTTACCTGCGCAACGGTGAACCGGACTCGCTGGCGCCGTTCGTTGGCGATGATGATTTGCTGTCGCACCTGATGCGCCTGTTCGCCAATGACCGGGGCGAGGTGCACATCCATCTGCTGGAACCGATTGCCTGCCACGGCCAGGAGCGAGCTGCCCTGGCCTTTCAGGCGCAACAGGCGGTGCACAAGGCATTGTTTGGCGAAATCCCACAGAAGCAGCAAGTGCCGATGCGGCCTGCGATCGCGGCCTGATCCGGCGGCCCTATGCAGAGCCCTTGTGGGAGCGAGCCTGCTCGCGATAGCGGTCAGTCAGTTGGTTCTTGACTGCCAGGCCTTCATCGCGAGCAGGCTCGCTCACACATTTGAACTTCAGTGACGGCAAGAACCGGCTCCAACATCACCCCTGCCGTGTTGTCTGGCTCAACGCAAAATCCTGCAACTGCGGGTAGAACAGCTGAAAGTCTTCGCTCAACGGTTCATAGAGCCTGATCAATTCTTCCATGGCCCCGGCCAGTTCCTCCGGCCGGGACAGGCGTCGGGAAATCCCCCGCAATACTTGCCCAAGCACATCGAATTCTCGATAAGACCCCAGCCAGTCATCCGCCGCCATGTAAGGCGCGATTTGCGCCAGACGCCCAGGCAACTGCGGCTCGGCGGCGAGCACTCGGTAGACCTGGGAGGTGAAATCCATCAACGGCCCTTCGCCATACAGCGCCCAGTCCCGGGCCAGGCAATGATCAAAAAACACGTCGAGCACAATTCCGGCATAGCGCCGCCGTACGGTGGAAAAGCGCGACAAAGCGATATCCACCACGGGGTGGCGATCGGTGTACATGTCGATGCGTCGATGCAGGGCAATCGCCGCTTCGATCTGCGGATCGTACAGCCCTTGCAACGGCCCTTTGACGAAGTCGCCGTAGAGGCTGCCGAGCAGTCGTTCCCGGCCGGGGCCGCCGAGGTGCAGGTGTGCGAGATAGTTCATGGCGCGAAGCTTAGCACCGCCGCGCCAATATCGTTATAACCCGATATAGCGATTTATTCGGTTTTCAGATCAAATCCATATTGGTGTATCGCGAAATAACGATTTAAAGTTCGCCCCATCGCGATATAGCGTTTTACTCATTCCGAGCAGCCAACCATGCCCCTCGACCTCGACGAAATAATAAAAGCCCTGGCACACCCAGTACGGCGAGACATCCTCAACTGGCTCAAAGACCCCAAGGTCCAGTTCCCCGAACAGTTGCACAACCACGAATTCGGCATTTGCGCCGGGCAGATCGACCAGCGTTGCGGCCTGTCGCAGTCCACGGTGTCCGCCCATCTGGCGGTGTTGCAACGGGCGGGGCTGATCACCAGCCAGAAGGTCGGTCAATGGCATTTCTTCAAACGCAACGAGGACGTGATCCAGCAGTTCCTCAAGCAAATGAGCCAAGAGCTCTGACCCGACAAGGATCCACCATGCCCCTCTCACTTCTCATCCTGGCCCTGAGCGCCTTCGCCATCGGCACCACCGAGTTCGTCATCATGGGCCTGTTGCCTGAGGTGGCGGCCGACCTGGGTGTATCGATTCCCGGCGCCGGCTGGCTGGTGACCGGCTACGCCCTGGGCGTGGCCATCGGGGCACCGTTCATGGCCCTGGCCACCGCACGGTTGCCGCGCAAGGCCGCCCTGGTCGCGCTGATGGGGATCTTCATCGTCGGCAACCTGCTCTGCGCCATCGCCAGTGATTACAACGTGCTGATGTTCGCCAGGGTCGTCACCGCCCTGTGCCATGGCGCGTTCTTCGGCATCGGTTCGGTGGTGGCCGCCGGCCTGGTGGCACCCAACAAGCGCGCCTCGGCCGTAGCCCTGATGTTCACCGGCCTGACCCTGGCCAACGTACTCGGCGTACCGCTGGGCACCGCGCTGGGTCAGGAAGCCGGCTGGCGCTCGACCTTCTGGGCCGTGACCGTCATCGGCGTGATTGCACTGATCGGCCTGATCCGCTTTCTGCCGGCCAAGCGCGATGAAGAAAAACTCGACATGCGCTCGGAACTCGTCGCCCTCAAGGGCGCAGGCCTGTGGCTGTCCCTGAGCATGACCGCGCTGTTCTCCGCCTCGGTGTTCACCCTGTTCACTTACGTCGCCCCGCTGCTGGGAGAAGTCACTGGCGTATCGCCCCGCGGCGTGACCTGGACCCTGGTGCTGATCGGCCTGGGCCTGACTCTGGGCAATATCATCGGCGGCAAGCTGGCGGACAAGAGCCTGGCGAACACGTTGATGGGGGTTTTCACCACCATGGCTGTGGTGTCCACCGTATTGAGCTGGACCAGCGTCGCGCTGATCCCCACTGAAATCACCCTGTTCCTCTGGGCCACCGCCTGCTTCGCCGCCGTGCCGGCCCTGCAAGTCAACGTGGTGACCTTCGGCAAAGACGCGCCAAACCTGGTTTCCACCCTGAACATCGGCGCCTTCAACATCGGCAACGCCTTGGGCGCCTGGGTCGGCGGCAGTGTCATCGACCACGGCCTGGGCCTGACCAGCGTGCCCCTGGCCGCCGGTGCGCTGGCCGTGCTGGCGCTGCTGGTCACCCTGATCACTTTCCGCCAGGGCGGCAATGCCGACCTGGCCCCTGCCACTCACTGACTTTTAACCCTTAACTTTCGAGGCTGTAATTGATGACGACTATTTTCGATCCAATCAAACTCGGCGACATCGAGCTGAAGAACCGCATCATCATGGCGCCGCTCACCCGCTGCCGTGCCGACGCCGGCCGTGTGCCCAACGCGCTGATGGCCGAGTACTACGTGCAGCGTGCCTCCGCTGGCCTGATCCTCAGCGAAGCCACCTCTGTCACGCCCATGGGCGTGGGCTACCCCGATACCCCCGGCATCTGGTCCAACGACCAGGTGCGCGGCTGGAGCAACGTGACCAAGGCTATCCACGGCGCCGGCGGCAAGATTTTCCTGCAACTGTGGCACGTGGGCCGGATCTCCCATCCGTCTTACCTGAACGGCGAATTGCCGGTGGCGCCCAGCGCCATCCAGCCCAAGGGCCATGTAAGTCTGGTGCGTCCGCTGGCCGACTACCCGACGCCACGCGCGCTGGAAACCGAGGAAATCGCCGATATCATTGAGGCTTACCGCGTAGGCGCCGAGAACGCCAAGGCCGCCGGTTTCGACGGCGTGGAAATCCATGGCGCCAACGGCTACCTGCTCGACCAGTTCCTGCAAAGCAGCACCAACCAGCGCACCGACAACTATGGCGGCTCCCTGGAAAACCGTGCCCGCCTGCTGCTGGAAGTGACCGACGCTGCCATTGAAGTCTGGGGCGCCGGCCGGGTTGGCGTGCACCTGGCACCACGCGCCGACTCCCATGACATGGGCGACGAGAACCGCCTGGAAACCTTCAGCTATGTGGCCCGCGAGTTGGGCAAGCGTGGCATCGCCTTTATCTGCTCCCGTGAAAAGGAAGGCGAAGACAGCATCGGCCCGCAGCTCAAGCAAGCTTTCGGTGGCCCGTACATTGCCAACGAACGTTTCACCAAGGACAGCGCCAACGCCTGGCTGGCCGAGGGCAAAGCGGATGCCGTTGCCTTTGGTGTGCCGTTCATTGCCAACCCGGACCTACCGGCGCGCTTGAAAGCTGACGCACCGCTGAACGAGCCGCATCCGGAAACGTTCTATGGGAAAGGCCCGGTGGGTTACATCGATTACCCCGTGATGTAAATAAAAAACCGGCCTTACCAAAAGCCCCGACTCGCAAGAGCCGGGGCTTTTTTACATCTGTTGACGGCTGACGCAATCAAACTCCGCAGAAATCGAAACATCAAATAACAACACCACACTTACTCACTATGGATTAACACACCGGACAGCGTTAATAATAAGCCCGAACAACAACCCACTCAACCAATGGATTTAACCGACATCTATCAAACTTAATAAGCAACTTAAATTCTTGTAAAAAATAACACTAAACCGAGTAACTTCAATTACGCGCCATTATCTTACGCAGGCTTTAGCGCGCCTCGTAATACATGAGAGACACATTACAATGAACATGATGAAAAACTTAATCCTCGCTCTGCTACTGGGACCGGCAGCCGTCGCCACCAGCCTGGCCAACACCGGCATCACCGTGGAGCTGGTAAACAAAACTTCTCACGCCTTGGAAATGACCAACATTTTAAGTGAGCAACCCACGCCCCCGGACATGTCCTTGAGCGCTTATGATGTCCCCGCCAAAACAACCCGCGAATTCTATTTCGCCCATAACAGGAAATTCACTTATCCCGCTGCTGGCTGGCAACCGACGCTGAGAAAAATCAAACCGATTGAATTAGTTCTCTCCTATCAAATGAGCACCTTCAACTTCGGCTGCCAAATGCAAACCCGCTTTGAAGCCCCCATCGGTTTTGGCGTCCTGGAATCCAGTTACAGGCCAAACAGGAAAAGCAAAACTGCGTATACCGGCAATGGTGAATACACCTGCCGCTCGGAAATCTTCCAGAAGATGCTCGAACCCCCTTTCAACTATTCCGTGCGCCTCATTGTTGAATAAACCAGAGGGTCGGTAACAGGCCGGCACGACAAGTACAGGCGCCTCAATGGCGCCGGTACATCAACACGCCATAATCCTCCTGCACAATAGCGACTCGCGAGCGATCAACGTGTCTGCAGTTCGTCTATAAATGACTCTGCCGGGATCAAGGCCCGGCGGGGTCCTCGCCGTTCAGCTATTGACACAAACCGATGAAATTGAGCATTTTGTTTTATTTGCGCAGGTTGGGGCTCAGGTGCAGCATATCCAGCCCGATTTCCACCCAGCGCTCGGCCTCACCCGCCAGTGCGAAGCTGTCGGGAGCCAGTAGCCACTGGTACAAAATGCCGTCGATGTAGGCATGAATGGCGACTGCTGCCCTTTCGGGATCCAGATCGTCCGGCAACTGGCCACGCTTCATCGCATTGCGCAACGACAACGCGATACGCACGTTGCAATCGAGACTGACCTGGCGCCGCTGCTGGCGCAAATCGCACATTTCATCGGTGAATTCGCACTTATGAAACAAAATCTCATTAATGCGTCGGGTTTTCGGGTCCAGGGCCACCTGTTGGAACAACCGCACCAGCAGCTTGCGAACACAACCCAGGGGGTCAAGCTCCTCTTCACTTTCACTGGCGCGGGCCAGATCGTCGAGCGGCTCGTGCAACGTATCGAGCATGGCCTGGAGCAGGTCCGCCTTATTGCTGAAATGCCAGTAGATGGCACCGCGCGTTACACCGGCCAGCGTCGCGATGTCAGCCAGTGTCGTGCGGGCCACACCGCGCTCGAAAAAGGCTTTTTCGGCCGCTTCGAGTATCTGGCTGCGAGTCTCCAGAGCTTCCTCTTTGGTACGACGGACCATGGCAGTAAACACCTCAATCAGGATGCGTAAGCAATGCGTAAGGATCAACTGAACAAAATGTGAGGCGGCGTTCTTCACAACGCTTCTGCGACCTGCGCAGGCCTTTTGTCAGGCTTTTGTAAATACCGATGGTACGCAATTTGGGTGTTTACAAACAACCGTGTACGTAAGTATATTTCTTAGCATCCTACTAATTGTTTATCTCGCTCTTTTTCACCTTCCACTTTCTTGTGCGCCTCTTACGCGCCTGGACCCGAGGATTTCCATGCAATTCAAGCCAGCTGTTACCGCTCTGGTTACCGCCATCGCCCTGGCATCGCTGCTCAGCGGATGTAAAAAGGAAGAGGCGGCACCTGCCGCACCGGCTCCTCAGGTCGGCGTCGTAACCCTCAAGACCCAGCCGTTCACCCTGACGTCGGAGCTTCCCGGTCGCACCAGCGCGTTCCGCATCGCGGAAGTTCGTCCGCAAGTCAACGGCATCATCCTCAAGCGTCTGTTCAAGGAAGGTGCCGACGTCAAGGCTGGCCAGCAGCTGTATCAGATTGACCCGGCCATGTACGAAGCGACCCTCAAAAGCGCCGAAGCAAACCTGCGCTCAACCAAGTCCATTTCCGATCGCTATAAACAATTGGTGGACGAACAGGCCGTCAGCCGCCAGGAATACGACACCGCCTTGGCCAACCGCCTGGAGTCGGAAGCCAATCTGCAGACCGCCCAGATCAATGTGCGCTACACCAAGGTCTACGCACCGATTTCCGGTCGCATCGGTCGCTCCTCGGTGACAGAGGGTGCGCTGGTCAGCAACGGCCAGGCCGATGCCCTGGCAACCATTCAGCAACTGGACCCGATTTACGTCGACGTGACGCAGAGTTCCGTGGAACTGCTGCAACTGCGCCGTGAACTGGAAAGCGGCCGCCTGCAGAAGGCTGGCGACAACGCCGCCATGGTCAAACTGACCCTGGAAGACGGCAGCCAATATGCCCATGAGGGCAAGCTGGAGTTCTCCGAAGTGTCGGTCGACCAGACCACCGGTTCGGTAACCCTGCGCGCGGTGTTCCCTAACCCTGACCACACCCTGCTGCCGGGCATGTTCGTCCACGCGCAATTGCAGGCCGGGGTCAACAGCGCGGCGATTCTCGCGCCGCAGCAAGGCGTGACCCGCGACCTCAAAGGCATGCCGACCGCCCTGGTGGTGGGCCCGGACAACAAGGTCGAGCTGCGCCAGCTCAAGGCCAGCCGTACCGTCGGTAGCCAATGGCTGATCGAAGACGGGCTCAAGACTGGCGATCGTTTGATCACCGAAGGGTTGCAGTACGTACGGCCAGGGGTGGAAGTCAAAGCCACTGAGGCCACCAACGTTGGCGCAAAGAACCCGGCCCCCGCACAGGCAGCTGACAAAGCCGCCGGCGGCAAAGGGGAGTAAACCATGTCGAAATTTTTTATCGACCGTCCGATTTTCGCCTGGGTTATCGCCCTGGTGATCATGTTGGTCGGGGCCCTGTCGATCCTCAAATTGCCGATCAACCAATACCCCAGCATCGCGCCGCCGGCCATTGCGATCCAGGTCACCTACCCGGGCGCATCCGCGCAGACCGTGCAGGACACCGTGGTGCAGGTCATCGAGCAACAGCTCAACGGCATCGATAACCTGCGTTATGTCTCCTCGGAAAGTAACTCCGACGGCAGCATGACCATCACGGCGACCTTCGAACAAGGCACCAACTCCGATACCGCCCAGGTCCAGGTCCAGAACAAGTTGAACCTGGCCACTCCGCTGCTGCCGCAAGAAGTGCAGCAACAGGGCATCCGCGTGACCAAGTCAGTGAGAAACTTCCTGATGGTGATCGGCGTGGTGTCGCGCGACGGCAGCATGACCCGGGAAGACCTGTCCAACTACATCGTGTCCAACATGCAGGACCCGATCTCGCGCACAGCCGGTGTCGGTGACTTCCAGGTCTTCGGTGCCCAGTACGCAATGCGAATCTGGCTCGACCCGGCCAAGCTGAATAACTACAGCCTGACCCCGGTAGATGTGACCAACGCCATTTCCGCGCAGAACGTCCAGATCGCGTCCGGCCAACTCGGCGGCCTGCCTGCCCTGCCCGGTCAGCAACTGAACGCCACCATTATTGGCAAGACCCGCCTGCAGACCGCCGAACAGTTCAAGGCCATCTTGCTCAAGGTCAATCCGGATGGCTCGCAAGTGCGCGTCGGCGACGTGGCAGATGTCGCCCTGGGCGGCGAGAGCTACAGCATCAATGCCCAGTTCAACGGTGCCCCGGCCTCCGGTCTGGCAGTGAGACTGGCCACCGGTGCCAACGCCCTCGACACGGCCAAGGCCCTGCGCCAGACCGTCGAAGATCTCAAGCCGTTCTTCCCGCAAGGCCTGGAAGTGGTGTTCCCCTACGACACCACACCGGTGGTGAGCGAGTCGATCAAGGGTGTGGTTGAAACCCTGATCGAAGCGGTTGCCCTGGTGTTCCTGGTGATGTTCCTGTTCCTGCAGAACTTCCGCGCCACCATCATCACCACAATGACGGTGCCGGTGGTATTGCTCGGCACTTTCGGGATCCTCGCGGCATTCGGCTTCAGCATCAACACCCTGACCATGTTCGGCATGGTGCTGGCCATCGGTTTGCTGGTGGACGATGCCATCGTCGTGGTGGAGAACGTCGAACGGGTCATGAGTGAAGAGGGCCTGTCACCCAAGGAAGCCACCAAGAAATCCATGGGCCAGATCCAGGGCGCCCTGGTGGGTATCGCTCTGGTGCTCTCGGCGGTGCTGCTGCCGATGGCGTTTTTTGGCGGCTCCACCGGCGTGATCTACAAGCAGTTTTCCATCACCATCGTCTCGGCCATGGCCCTGTCGGTACTGGTGGCCCTGATCTTTACCCCGGCCCTGTGCGCCACCATGCTCAAGCCGATTCCCAAGGGTGAGCACGGCACGCCGAAACGCGGCTTCTTCGGCTGGTTCAACCGCACCTTCGACCGCGGCGTCCGAAGCTACGAGCGCGGCGTGGGCAACATGCTCAAGCACAAGGCGCCGTACCTGCTGGCCTATGTAATCATCGTGGTTGGCATGGTCTGGCTGTTCACCCGCATCCCGACGGCGTTCCTGCCGGAAGAAGACCAGGGCGTGCTGTTTGCCCAGGTGCAGACCCCGGCCGGTTCCAGCGCCGAACGGACCCAGGTGGTGGTGGACAACATGCGCGAGTTCCTGCTGCGTCCAAGCAAGGATGGCGGTGAAGGCGATGGCGTGGCCTCGGTGTTCACCGTGACCGGCTTCAACTTCGCTGGTCGTGGCCAGAGCTCCGGCCTGGCGTTCATCATGCTCAAGCCGTGGGAAGAGCGTGACGCTGAGAACACCGTGTTCAAAATCGCTGGCCGCGCCCAGCAACACTTCTTCACCTTCCGCGACGCAATGGTGTTTGCCTTCGCTCCGCCGGCGGTGATGGAACTGGGTAACGCCACCGGTTTCGACGTGTTCCTGCAGGACCGCGCCGGCATCGGCCATGAGAAGCTGATGGAAGCCCGTAACCAGTTCCTGGGCATGGCTTCCCAGAGCAAGATTCTCTCCCAGGTGCGTCCGAACGGCCTGAATGACGAGCCGCAGTACCAGTTGGAAATCGATGACGAGAAGGCCAGCGCCTTGGGCATCACCCTCTCGGACATCAACAACACCCTGTCGGTTGCCCTGGGCAGTAGCTACGTGAACGACTTCATCGACCGTGGTCGGGTGAAGCGGGTGTACGTCCAAGGTCAGCCGAATGCACGCATGAGCCCCGAAGACCTGCAGAAGTGGTATGTGCGCAACAGCGCCGGGACTATGGTGCCGTTCAGCGCATTCGCCAAGGGCGAGTGGGTCTACGGCTCGCCGAAACTGGCCCGTTACAACGGCGTGGAAGCGATGGAAATTCTGGGGTCGCCGGCCCCGGGTTACTCCACCGGTGAAGCCATGGCCGAAGTCGAGGCCATCGCCCAGAAACTGCCGGCCGGCGTCGGTATTTCCTGGACGGGTCTGTCCTACGAGGAACGTCTTTCCGGCTCCCAGGCGCCTGCGTTGTACGCCTTGTCGCTGCTGATGGTATTCCTCTGCCTGGCTGCGCTGTATGAAAGCTGGTCGATTCCGATCGCGGTCATGCTCGTGGTACCACTGGGGATCATCGGTGCCTTGATGGCGACCAGCCTGCGCGGCCTGTCCAACGACGTGTACTTCCAGGTGGGCTTGTTGACGACCATCGGTCTGGCGGCGAAAAACGCTATTCTGATCGTGGAATTCGCCAAGGAACTCCACGAACAGGGCCGCACGCTGGTGGAAGCCGCCATTGAAGCCTGTAGGATGCGTCTAAGGCCGATCATCATGACGTCCCTGGCGTTCGTTCTCGGCGTGGTGCCGTTGGCGATTTCCACCGGCGCAGGTTCAGGCAGCCAGCACGCCATCGGCACCGGTGTGATCGGCGGTATGTTGACCGCCACCATCCTGGCGATTTTCTGGGTGCCATTGTTCTTCGTGACTGTGTCGTCGATAGGCCGTCGCAAAAATATCGACCAGGACGACACTCCTGAAACTTCTAAAGAGGCTGGCCAATGAGCAAGTCGCTCCTCTCTCTGACCATCGCCGCCGTCGTGCTCAGCGGCTGCTCGCTGATCCCCGATTATCAGCGGCCCGAAGCACCGGTCGCCACGCAGTACCCGCAAGGTCCGGCCTACGAGCCGGCCAAGGCGGCCAGCCAGGCCGCCGCCGAACAGGGCTGGAAACAGTTTTTCCATGACCCGGCCTTGCAACAGCTGATCCAGGTTGCCCTGGAAAACAACCGCGACCTGCGCGTCGCGGCGCTGAATATCGATGCTTACGCCGCGCAATACCGCATCCAGCGGGCGGACCTGTTCCCGGCGGTCTCGGCCACCGGTTCCGGCAGCCGTCAGCGAGTACCGGCACGGGCGTCGCAAACCGGTGAGGCAGCCATCAGCAGCTCCTACTCCGCGACCCTGGGCATCAGTGCTTATGAACTGGACTTGTTCGGCCGGGTGCGCAGCCTGAGCGAGCAAGCGCTGCAAAGCTACTTCGCCACCGAAGAGGCCCGTCGCAGTACCCAGATCAGCCTGGTGGCCAGCGTTGCCAACGCCTACCTGACCTGGCAGGCCGACAAGGAACTGCTCAAGCTGACCCAGGAAACCCTGGGCACCTACGAGCAAAGCCTCAAGCTGACCTCCCGCAGCGCCGAAGTCGGCGTGGCCTCGGCCCTGGACCTGAGTCAGGCACGCACGGCGGTGGAAAACGCCCGCGTACAACTGGCGCGCTATACCCGCCAGGTGGCTCAGGATGAAAACAGCCTGACCCTGCTGCTGGGCACCGGACTGCCGTCCAACCTGAGCACCCAACCGCTGAGCGATGACCTGCTCAGCGAAGTGCCGGCGGGGTTGCCGTCAGACCTGTTGCAACGTCGCCCGGACATCCTCCAGGCCGAACGCAACCTGCTGGCCGCCAACGCCAACATCGGCGCCGCACGGGCCGCGTTCTTCCCCAGCATCAGTCTGACGGCCAACGCCGGCACCCTGAGCCCGGACCTGTCCGGCCTGTTCAAGGGCGGTTCGGGCACCTGGACCTTCGCCCCGCAAATCAACCTGCCGATCTTCAACGCCGGCAGCCTGCGGGCAAGCCTGGATTACGCCAAAATCCAGAAAGACATCAACGTCGCCAATTACGAGAAGTCGATTCAGACCGCGTTTCAGGAAGTCTCCGACGGCCTGGCCGCACGCCGGACCTACAATGAACAGTTGCAGGCCCAGACCGCCTTCGTCGCCGCCAACCAGGACTACTACAGCCTGGCCGAGCGTCGCTATCGCATCGGTGTCGACAGCAACCTGACCTTCCTCGACGCCCAACGTCAGTTGTTCAGCGCCCAACAATCGCTGATCACCGACCGCCTGGCGCAACTGACCAGCGAGGTCAATCTGTACAAGGCGTTGGGCGGTGGTTGGAATGCCGAACCCGGCAAGAACGAACCGGTGGCGGAGAAAGCGCCGCCGTTGAAACTGTTCTGACTTGATGCCTGAACGCTGAAACACGAAGCCCACCGGAAGGTGGGCTTTTTGTTTGTGCACGCTGTGTGGGAGCAAGGCTTGCCCGCGATGGCGGCCTGACAGTCGGCCAGGGTTTTGTTGATTGCGTACATATCCGTTTCTGCGGTAACGGCCACTTAGGGTTCCGCCCTTACGGCGGCTCACTTTTGAGGAGCCCGGAAGCCGGCCCAGTCAAAAGTAAGCAAAACGCTTCTGCCCCACCACTCGGTGCCTCGCCTAGGCTCGGCATGCCCGCACTCCGGCATTGCTCCGTGGGCCCGCCGCGAAGGGCCATCCATGGCCCAGCGCGGCTACCTCGGCATCCATGCCGAGGTGCCCACTGCGCAATGCCTGCGTGCGGCCAGCGTGGTTAACGGGGCGCCCGAGATCAACGTCCACCGCGAGGCGGCCTGATAGCCGACCTGATTTTTGGTGATCGCGTTCCTCCTGTGGGAGCGAGCTTGCTCGCGAAGAGGCCAGCACATCCAACATCGCCGCAAACTGACCCTACGCTATCGCGAGCAGGCTCGCTCCCACATAGGTTTGCGGGTGTTCACAACATTCGCACACGATACAAAAACCTGTGGGAGCGAGCTTGTTCGCGATGACGCCAGCACATCCAACACCACCGCAAACTGTCCCTCCGCCATCGCGAGCAAGCTCGCTCCCACAGTTGGATCGGGGTATGGCCGGAGAGACAGGTCGGCTGTCAGACCGCCTTCGCGAGCGGGCTCGCTCTCACAATGGGATCGGCGTACGACCGGGAGAGCCAGGTCGGCTACTAGGCCGCCTCGCGGTGGACGTTGATCTCGGGCGCCCCGTTAACCACGCTGGCCGAACGCAGGCATTGCGCAGTGGGCATCCCGGCATGGATGCCGGGATAGCCGCGCTGGGCCATGGATGGCCCTTCGCGGCGGGCCCACGGAGCAATGCCGGAGTGAGGGCACACCGAGCCTAAGCGAGGTGCCGAGTGGTGGGGCAAGAGCGCTTTGGTTACTTTCGCCTGGGCCGGCTTCCGGATTTTCGAAAGTGACCCGCCGTAAGGGCGGAACCCTAAGTCGCCGTTACCGCGAAATGGATATGTACTCAGTCAAAAACATCCTGGCCGACTGTAGGCCGCCATCGCGATCAGGCTCACTCCCACAAAGATCCAATCAATTTTTGCCGTTCGATAATCGCCCAAAACCCGCAAACGACAATTGAACCGATCCCAGCCGGCCCTTCACCATCCCTAGCACAAAACCAATAACAACAGGTTCGATGCCATGCCCATAGACCCCGCCTCATCCGGCTGATCCTTCGATCGCCTTACCGTCCAGCTCCACAGTGCCGACTGCAACCCAAGGTTGCGGCAGCGACCCGCTTTGCCCACAAAAACTAGAGACATGCCCATGAAACCTACACAGCATTTATTCCCCAGTCTTATCGCTATCGCCCTGTCTGGCGCCACCCTGCCCGTCCTGGCCGCAGAGTCGGGTTTTGTCGAGGACGCCAAGGTCAATCTCAACCTGCGCAACTTCTACATCAACCGCAACTTCACCAACCCGGCTAACGCCCAAGGCAAAGCCGAGGAATGGACCCAGAGTTTCATTCTCGACGCCAAGTCCGGCTTCACCCAGGGCACAGTCGGTTTCGGTGTAGACGTGCTGGGCATGTACTCGCTCAAGCTCGACGGTGGTCGCGGCACTGCCAATACCGCCTTGTTGCCGGTGCATGACGATGGCCGTCCGGCCGATGACTTTGGTCGCCTGGGTGTCGCACTCAAGGCCAAGGTGTCGAAAACTGAGCTGAAAGTGGGCGAATGGATGCCGGTGCTGCCGATCCTGCGCTCTGACGATGGCCGGTCCCTGCCGCAGACTTTCCGCGGCGGTCAGGTCACCTCCACCGAGATCAACGGCCTGAGCCTGTACGGCGGCCAGTTCCGCGCCAACAGCCCGCGTAACGACGCGAGCATGGAAGACATGTCGATGAACGGCCGCAGCGCGTTCACGTCCGACCGCTTCAATTTCGGCGGCGGCGAATACGCCTTCAACGACAAGCGCACTCAGGTCGGCGTCTGGTACGCGGAACTGTCGGACATCTACCAGCAAAAATATTTCAACCTGACCCACAGCCAGCCCATCGGTGACTGGACCCTGGGCGCCAACCTGGGCTACTTCATCGGCAAGGAAGAAGGCAGTGCCCTGGCGGGCGACCTGGACAACAAGACCGCGTTCGCCATGCTCTCGGCCAAATACGGTGGCAACACCTTCTACGTCGGCCTGCAAAAACTCAGCGGCGACGATGGCTGGATGCGCGTCAACGGCACCAGCGGCGGCACCCTGGCCAACGACAGCTACAACTCCAGCTACGACAACGCCCAGGAAAAATCCTGGCAAGTGCGCCACGACTTCAACTTCGCCGCCGTCGGCGTACCGGGCCTGACCCTGATGAACCGCTACATCAGCGGTGACAACGTACACACAGGCACCATCACCGACGGTAAGGAATGGGGTCGCGAAAGCGAACTGGCCTACACCGTACAGAGCGGTGCGTTGAAGAGCCTCAATGTGAAATGGCGTAATTCGACGATGCGTCGGGATTACAGCACCAATGAGTTCGATGAGAACCGGCTGATCGTCAGCTATCCGATCAGCTTGTTGTAAAAGCCAAACATAAGTGGAGGCTGTACCGGCGTCATCGCGAGCAGGCTCGCTCCCACAGGGGGATCAGCGTTGAGCATAAAATTTGTGCTCACTGAAGATCCAGTGTGGGAGCGAGCCTGCTCGCGATGGCGTCATCACATTCAACATCGATGCAAGCTGACCCACCGCTTTCGCGAGCAAGCCCGCTCCCACAGGGGATCAGTGCCGAGCATAAAATTTGTGCTCACTGAAGATCCAGTATGGGAGCGAGCCTGCTCGCGATGGCGTCATCACATTCAACATCGATGCAAGCTGACCCACCGCTTTCGCGAGCAAGCCCGCTCCCACAGGGGGATCAGTGTCGAGCATAAAATTTGTGCTCACTGAAGATCCAGTGTGGGAGCGAGCCTGCTCGCGATGGCGTCATCACATTCAACATCGATGCAAGCTGACCCACCACTTTCGCGAGCAAGCCCGCTCCCACAGGGGATCAGCGTCGAGCATAAAATTTGTACTCACTGAAGATCCAGTGTGGGAGCGAGCCTGCTCGCGATGGCGTCATCACATTCAAAATCGTCACAAGCTGACACACCGCTTTCGCGAGCAAGCCCGCTCCCACAGGGGATCAGCGTCGAGCATAAAATTTGTACTCACTGAAGATCCAGTGTGGGAGCGAGCCTGCTCGCGATGGCGTCATCACATTCAACATCATCGCCAACTGACCCACCGCTTTCGCGAGCAAGCTTTGCTCCCCCAGTCTTGACTTCCACAGGGATTGGCGGTGGATCTCAAGCCCGTGATTCGACGCCCAGTTCATCCCACACCGACTCGGCCAGGTGGAAGGTGGCGTTGGCCGCAGGGATGCCGCAATAGATAGCACTCTGCATGATCACTTCCTTGATCTCGCTGCGGCTCACACCATTATTGGCAGCAGCGCGCAAGTGCAGTTTGAGTTCTTCGCTGCGGTTCATGCCGATCAGCATGGCGATGGTGATCAGGCTGCGGGTGTGGCGCGGCAGGCCCGGGCGGGTCCAGATGTCGCCCCAGGCATGACGGGTGATCATCTCCTGGAATTCGCTGTTGAACTCAGTCAAGGCATTCAGGCTGCGGTCGACGTGGGCATCGCCCAGCACCGCGCGGCGTACTTGCATGCCTTCGTCGTAACGTTGCTTCTCGTCCACAAAATACTCCCTCAAGAACGACTGGAATCCAGCAGGAAAGCCAGCACCCGTTCGCTGAACGCAGCGCCGGCCTGGACGTTGGACAGATGCGCGGCATGGAATTCGGCGTATTCGGCGCCGTTGACCCGCTCCTGGATAAAGTGCCCGCCCGACGGTGGGGTCACGGCATCTTCGGTGCCGGCGACCACCAAGAGCGGCACGCGAATCGACGACAACTGCTCGCGGAAATCGGCATCGCGCACCGCCGCGCAGTTAGCCGCGTAGCCCTGGGGCGAAGTGGCAGCAAGCATGTCGGTGATTTTCCTGACCCTCTCTGGATGAGCCTGGGCAAAGTCCGATGTGAACCAACGGGCAATCGAGGCATCCCGTAGCGCGACCATCGCCGCCTTGCCATCACGCAGTACGGTTTCGATCCGCGGGTCCCATACGGATGGGTCGCCGATCTTGGCGGCGGTGTTGCACACCACCAGTTTGTGCAGCCGCTCACCGGCATTGATCCCCAGCCATTGGCCGATCAATCCGCCCATGGACAACCCACAGAAATGCACCTTGTCGATGTTCAGCTGATCGAGCATCGCCAGCACGTCGCGGCCCAGTTGGTCGATGCTGTACGGCCCTTCAGTCACCAAGGATTGACCGTGCCCGCGCGTGTCAAAACGCAACACGCGAAAGTGTTCACTGAAGGCGGCGATCTGCTCGTCCCACATGTGCAGGTCGGTGCCCAGGGAGTTGGAGAGCACCAGCACCGGGCCATCCTGCGGTCCATCGAAACAATAGTTCAGTTCGCCTTCGGCGAGTTTGACGAATCCCACAACAGTCTCCTTTCAGGCGTTCAAGGCAAGGTGTTCAGCCACCGCGCGCGCGACCCAGGTCTGGGCCTGGCCGAGGTAGTGGGCGGGGTCGAGCAAATGATCCAGCTCAGCGGCGGACAACTGCGCAGTGACTTGGGGCTCGTCCCCCAACACGTCCCGCAAATGACGTTGTTCAGCCACGGCGCGTTTGCAACATTGCTCCAACAGATGATGCGCGGTGTCGCGCCCGACCCGCTGGGCCAGGACGATGCTCACCGCCTCGGCCAGCACCAGCCCTTGGGTCAGTTCCAGATTGCGAGCCATGCGCGCCGCGTCCACTTCCAGACCTTCGGCCAGCAGCCGCGCCTGTTGCAGGGCGCCGGACACCAGGCAGCAGATCTCCGGCAAGGTTTCCCATTCGGCGTGCCACAGGCCCAGGCTGCGTTCGTGCTCCTGGGGCATGGCGCTGAACAGCGTCGACAACAGGCCAGGGACTCGGGTCGCCGCACCGATCAGCACCGCCGCGCCCACCGGGTTACGTTTGTGCGGCATGGTGGACGAACCGCCCTTGCCCGGCGCCGAGGGTTCGAACGCTTCACCGGCCTCGGTCTGCATCAACAAGCTGATGTCGCGGCCCAGTTTGCCCAGGCTGCCGGCGATCAACCCCAGTACCGAACCGAACTCAACCAGGCGATCGCGTTGGGTGTGCCACGGCTGCTCCGGCAAGCTAAGTTGCAGCTCGGCGGCCAGGGCTTCGGCGATGGGCAAGGCCTGCTCACCCAGTGCGGCAAGCGTTCCGGAGGCACCACCGAACTGCAACACCAGCAAGCGCGGCTTGAGCTCATTCAGGCGCTGGCGGCTACGGGTAATGGCTCCCAGCCAACCGGCGATTTTCATGCCCAGGGTCACCGGTGTTGCCTGTTGCAACCAAGTGCGCCCGGCCAATGGCGTGGCGGCGTAGCGTTCGGCTTGGCGGGCGAGAATCGTGGCCAGTTGCGCCAGTTCGCCTTCAATCAAACCCAATGCCTGACGCAGTTGCAGCACCAACCCACTGTCCATCACGTCCTGACTGGTAGCCCCCAGGTGCACGTAGCGCTCAGCCTCGGCGTCTTGCGCGGCAATGCGCTTGCCGAGGGCCTTGACCAGTGGAATCGCCGAATTACCCGCCGTGGCAATCGCCTCGCTCAACGCCGAAAAATCGTACAACTGCGCGTCACAGGCCTTCTCGATCGGAGCCACTGCGCTGACAGGGATCAAGCCCACCTTCGCTTCCGCCCGGGCCAGCGCCGCCTCGACATTGAGCATGGCCTGCACCCGGCCCGCATCACAAAACACCTCGCGCATGTGGCGGGTGGTGAAGTAGGCATCAAAGAGCTGATTACCCGGTCGTTCGCTCATAAAAAGTCCTTGGGAGTGCAGGTCTGCCGGCCTGACGCGGTTGGGTCAAAAGCTGCAACGTAAATACGTGGGTTGTCGCACATCCTATTCATCACCCGCGCAGGCCAACCCTACGCCTTCGGGTGGAACAGGGTCATCAGTATTTTGTACAACCCACGCCCCACCGTTGTTGCGGGGCTGGGCCAAGAGCCTTCGCCACACGGGTTTCAATCAGTAGTCGAAGAACACCGTCTCGGCATCCGTCCCCTGCAAAACCACGTTCCACTGATACACGCCCGAAGCATCGGGCTTGCTCACGATAGTGGCGCGACGTTCCTCGGGCACGCAGGCCAGCAGCGGGTCGGTTTCGTTGGCCTGCTCACCATCGAAGTAGATTCGCGTCAGCAAATGCTTGACCAGACCGCGGGCGAACACCAGCACGACAAGATGCGGCGCCTGGGTCGTGCCGCCAAGGCCCGGCACGGAGCCCGGCTTGATGGTGGTGAAACGAAAACGCCCTTCGGCATCCACCGGCACCCGGCCAAAGCCTTCGAAATTCGGGTCCAGGGGCTTGTCCTGGTCGTCTTCCGGGTGTGCGTATTTGCCGGCGGCGTTGGCCTGCCAGACTTCCAGCATCGCGTCATTGACGAATTCGCCGTTGCCGTCGATCACCTGCCCGGTGATCGCCACGCGCTGGCCGAGGGTTTGGGCGACGGTCAGGTCTTCGCGGTTCAGCCAGGTCAGGCCGATGTGGTAGTAAGGACCAACGGTGTGGGAGGTGGTGGCAGTGAGCGTCATCTTATTTCTCCATCGGCGTGGCATCGCGGCCGCGCAATACGATGTCCCAGCGATAACCGAGGGCGTAGTGAGGAATGGTTTTTTCCAGGTCGAAACGGGCGATCAGACGTTCCTTGGCGCTGGTGTCCGGCACGCAGTTGTAGATCGGATCGTAGGCCAGGAGTGGGTCGCCGGGGAAATACATCTGCGTCACCAGGCGCGTCAGGATGCTCGGGCCGAACAGTGAGAAATGGATGTGCGCCGGGCGCCAGGCATTGTGATGGTTGCCCCACGGGTAGGCGCCGGGCTTGATGGTCTGGAACTGGTACCAGCCATCGGCGTCGGTGACGGTGCGACCGGTGCCGGTGAAGTTCGGGTCCAGCGGTGCGTCGTGCAGGTCACGGTCATGGTTGTAACGACCGGCGGCGTTGGCCTGCCAGATCTCCACCAGGATGCCAGGCACGGGTTGGCCATGCTCATCCAGCACGCGCCCGTGAATGATGATTCGCTCCCCCAGTGGCTCGCCGGCATGCTGGGCAGTCAGGTCGTTGTCCTTCTCCTGCAGGCGATCGGCACCTACGGTCGGACCGGTAATTTCCGACAGCGAATGAGGCAGGTACACCAACGGCTTTGAAGGCGAGCGCAGGTTGGTGGACTGGTACGGCGGGTGCAGGTACTCCGGTTGGGTGCCCGCTTGGGGGCGACGATAACCAGGCTTGTCAGTCATGAAGCATTCCTCGGTTTCTTATTAGTGGAACGACGTGTCAGACGCGTTCGATTGCCAACGCCAGACCCTGGCCGACGCCGACACACATGGTCGCCAGGCCTTTCTTGCCGCCGGTCTTTTCCAGATGATGCAGCGCCGTCAGCACCAGCCGTGCTCCGCTCATACCCAGCGGGTGGCCGAGGGCGATGGCGCCGCCATTGGGGTTCACCTGCGGCGCGTCGTCCGCCAGACCCAGATCGCGCAGCACCGCCAGGCCCTGGCTGGCGAAGGCTTCGTTGAGTTCGATCACATCAAAGTCTGCGACCGCCAGGCCCAGGCGCTCAGTGAGTTTGCGCACCGCGGGCACCGGGCCGATGCCCATCACCCGTGGAGCCACGCCGGCACTGGCCATGCCCAACACTTTACCCCGAGGCGTCAGCCCGTGTTTCTTCACCGCTTCGGCCGAAGCCAGGATCATAGCCGCCGCGCCATCATTCACGCCCGAGGCGTTGCCGGCCGTGACGGTTTTGTCTGGACCGTTGACCGGCTTGAGTTTGCTCAAGGTCTCCAGCGTGGTGTCGGCGCGAGGATGCTCGTCCTGCTCGACCACGGTTTCGCCTTTCTTGTGGGCTACGCGCACCGGGACGATTTCCTCGGCGAAATACCCTGCGGCCTGGGCTGCCGCCGTGCGCTGCTGACTGCGCAAGGCGAAAGCATCCTGGTCAGCGCGGGACACTGCGTAATCATCGGCCACGTTATCGGCGGTCTGGGGCATCGCGTCCACACCGTACTGGTTTTTCATCAACGGGTTGATGAAGCGCCAGCCGATGGTGGTGTCTTCCAGTTTCATGTTGCGGGAGAACGCGGCATCGGCCTTGCCCATCACGAACGGTGCGCGGGACATCGACTCCACGCCGCCGGCGATGGCCAATTCCATTTCGCCGCTGGCGATGGCGCGGAACGCCGTGCCAACGGCGTCCATGCCCGAGGCGCAGAGGCGGTTGAGGGTTACGCCGGGAATGCTCTGCGGCAGGCCAGCCAGCAGCAGCGCCATGCGCGCCACGTTGCGGTTGTCTTCCCCGGCCTGGTTGGCGCAACCGAGAAACACTTCGTCCACGGCATTCCAGTCCACCGATGGGTTGCGCTCCATCAGCGCCTTGATCGGCACAGCGGCCAGGTCATCGGCGCGCACCGCGGCCAAACCGCCACCGAAGCGACCGATGGGGGTTCGAATCGCATCACAGATATAAACGTCGCGCATCACGCTTCTCCCGGTGCCTGGCCGTGGGCCGCGGCAGTGCGAGCTTCCAGGTCGCGCAGTGCGCGCAGCTCTGTTTCGGTCGGCTCGGCGGTGGTTTGCACCTGGTCGGCAAAACGAATCGCCCAACCGGTGGCGGCAACGACTTGCTCGCGGGTCACGCCGGGGTGCAGCGCAGTGACCACGAACTCATGGCTGCCGGCTTCCGGCTCCATGATGCACAAGTCGGTGATGATACCGACCGGACCTGCGCCCGGCAGGCCCAGGCGTTTACGCGAATCCCCGCCCTCACCGTGACCGACCGAGGTGATGAAATCCAGCTTGTCGACGAACGAGCGCGCCGACTGCTTGAGGATGATCAGCACGCTCTTGGCCGAACCGGCGATTTCCGGTGCACCACCGGCGCCCGGCAAGCGGACTTTCGGTTGATGGTAGTCGCCCACCACCGTGGTGTTGATGTTGCCGAACCGGTCGACCTGAGCTGCACCGAGAAAGCCGACGTCGATGCGTCCACCCTGCAACCAGTAGCGAAAAATCTCACCGGTGGGTACGACAGTGTCCGCGGTTTCAGCCAGCTCACCATCACCGATGGACAGTGGCAATACGCTGGGTTTGGCCCCGATCGGACCGGACTCGTAGATCAGAACGACATCCGGCGACGAGGTCAGCCGCGCCAGGTTGGCTGCCTTCGATGGCAGGCCGATGCCCACGAAGCACACAGCGTTGTTCTGCAATCGACGGGCTGCGGCGACGGTCATCATTTCATTGGTGGAGTACGTCATTATTTCACCTGCGAAGTGGCAGCCAGTCGGGCCTGGAATTCACTGAAATCTTTCGTTGCGTGGATGTATTCATTGATCCATGCGGTAAAGGTCTCACGGTCCCGGGCGATCGGATCCCAAGCCTGGTAGAAGCGGTTGTCACGTTCGGTGTAGCCATGCGCGTAGGACGGATGAGCGCCGCCCGGTACGTGGCACACCGCGCTCAGCGCCCAGGTCGGCAGCACGCAGGCGTTCATCGGTGCGTTGAGGTCATCGACGATTTCTTCCACGGTGACGATGCAGCGCTTGGCGGCCAGGGCGGCTTCTTTCTGCACGCCGAGAATGCCCCACAACAGGACGTTGCCCTTGCGGTCGGCTTTTTGAGCGTGGATCACTGTAATGTCCGGACGCACGGATGGCACGGCGGCCAGCACTTCCCCGGTGAAGGGGCAGGTCACGGTTTTGATCAACGGATTGACCTTTGGCAGGTCGGAGCCGGCGTAGGCCCGCAGCACCGCGAATGGCAGGCCCGAGGCCCCGGCGACGTAGGCATTGGCCAGGTCGGCGTGGCTGTGCTCTTCGATTTCCAGCGGCTGCGGCCATTGTTTTTCCACGGCATCGCGCAGCCGGTGCAGGGAGCCCACCCCAGGATTGCCGCCCCAGGAGAAAATCAGCTTGCGAGCACAACCGGCGCCGATCAACTGGTCGTAGATCAGGTCGGGCGTCATCCGCACCAGGGTCAGGTCTTTCTTGCCCTGGCGAATGATTTCATGACCCGCCGCCGTCGGAATCAGGTGAGTGAAGCCTTCGAGCGCGACGGTATCGCCGTCATTGACGAATTGCTTCACTGCGTCGTGCAGCGAAAGGATTTCAGCCATGGGGCAGGCTCCCGTTTTTCAGTAGACCAAGATGAAGAAAAAGGCGCGAGGTTAAGCGCCGGAGTGACTGAAGATTAAGCTCGGGGTGACAGCCAAACAATCCGATAATCGACTGAGTGTTCGTTTATCGAACAGATTGTTGTTTGGCTATCGATTTCCCAGACACCCTGATCCTGTGGGAGCGAGCTCTGCTCGCGATTGAGGTGGGTCAGTCAACACTTATGCAAGTTGACCCACCGCTATCGCGAGCAGGCTCGCTCCCACCGGTCTGCCGCAAGGTTCAGATCATTGCCTCACGTCGCATCCGCATGACTGACCATGCCCTTGATCACCACCGCCGCAGTCGCCAGGGCCGCTGGAATGACCAGGGCGGTCAGGACCTGTTCGAAGTTCCAGCCCAGGCCCAACAATGTCGCGCCCATCCAGGCGCCGAGGATCGCGCCGAACCGGCCGATACCCAGCATCCACGAGACACCGGTGGCCCGGCCTTGGGTCGGATAGAACCGCGCCGCCAGCGACGGCATCGCCGATTGCGCGCCGTTGACGCACATGCCGGCCACCAGCACCAACGTGGCAAGCAAGGTAATGTTGCCCAGACTCTGCCCTACCGCGTAGGCGAATATCCCGGCCATCAAGTAGAAAATGCCGATGACTTTGTGCGGATTGAACCGATCCATCGCCCAACCCACCCCAACCGCGCTCAATACGCCGCCGAACTGGAACAACGCCCCGATAAACGCCGCCTGCTCCATGCTCGCGCCGCTGTCGCGCATCAGCGTCGGCAACCAACTGGTCAGCAGGTAAACAATTACCAGCCCCATGAAATAGGTCAGCCACAACAAGAGCGTCCCGGCGCTGTAGGTGCCGGAGAAAATCACCGCCAGCACGTTGCGGGCTTTAACGATTTTTTGTTCCGGCACACTGAAACTCGCCGCCTGGGCGACGGTGTGCGGATCGATCGGGGCCAGGGTCTTGCGCACCTTGTCCGTGCCGCGATTGCGCACCACCAGATAACGTGCCGACTCCGGCAACCAGAACACCAGCACCACCGCCAGGATCAACGGCAGGATCCCGCCGATCAGCAGCAGACTGTGCCAACCGAACGCCGGTATCAACTTGGCCGAGATAAACCCGCCACCGGCCATTCCCAGGTTGAAGCCGCAGAACATGCTGGTCACCAGCAACGACTTTTTACGCTCCGGGGTGTATTCCGACAGCAAGGTAGTGGCGTTCGGCATACCGGCGCCCAACCCCAGGCCGGTCAGAAAGCGCAGCACCAGCAATTGATCGATGTTGGTGCTGTAAGCCGATGCCAGGCTGAACGCGCCGAACAGCACGACCGCGCCTACCAGCACAACTTTTCGGCCGAAACGGTCTGCCAACGGACCGGAGCCGAGAGCACCGAAGACCATGCCGATCAGCGCCGCACTCATGACCGGACCGAGGCTGGCCCGATCAATGCCCCAGTCCTGGGAGAGCGCCGGAGCGATGAAGCCCATGGCCGCAGTGTCGAGCCCGTCGAGAAAAACAATCAGAAAGCACAGAATCACTACCCGCCATTGATAGCGCGAGATGGGTTGAGCGTTGATGAAGGACTGCACGTCGAGGCAATTGCCTACGGAGGTCTGGGGTTGGTTCATCTTGTTTTTATTCCACGCAAGAAAACGCAGGCGAACAGAGGCCCGGCAAATAAACCGCAAGGCTGCAAAAAAGGTGTTGGTTAGCGGGCGATCCGGGACAGACAGGTCGGTCGATCGTCAAGGTGAAGGCCGAGGAAGGTATACATGGCAGGTGTGCCTCTCATTATTATTGGGCCGCCATCCATCGGTCGAGCCAGGCTCGATCACGTCGGATGACGCTGCCGCGACATTAATGATCCGAGGCAAATACCGTCAATTCGTCAGAGGCGACTCTGTGCGTTTATCGAACAGCTTAAGTGAACAGTTGCGCGCTCAAGTCACGGCTGGCTCCCAACAGCCCCGGCAGGAAGCGCTGTTCCAGTTCATTGCGGCTGACCCGCCCGGCATGGGTACTGACATTCAGCGCCGCCACCACCTGGCCGGAGGCGTCGTAGACTGGCACGGCAATCGAGCGCAGCCCCTGCTCCAGTTCCTGATCGACGATGCACCATCCCTGCCGCCGCACCTCTTGCAAACACTCCAGCAAAGCCTGGGGAGTGTGCAGGGTCCGGCTGGTCTTGGCCTGCAGGTCGGCATGGTCGAGGTAATCACGCAGGGAAGCGTCGTCCAGTGCCGCCAGAAGAATCCTGCCCATCGAGGTGCAATAGGCCGGCAGACGTCCACCGACGGACAGGTCCACGGATATCAGCCGCTGGGTGGTGGCCGAACGGGCGATATAAAGAATGTCGTCGCCTTCAAGCGTCGCCATATTACAGGCCTCATGCAGCTGTTCGCTCATGCGATCCAGATACGGCTGCGCGGACACGGCCAGAGGCGTCGATGACAGATAGGCATGGCCCAGGGTCAATACTTTGGGCAGCAGCGAATAGGTTCGTCCGTCGGTGGTGGCGTAGCCGAGTTTGATCAAGGTATGCAGGCAACGTCTGACGGCGGCGCGGGGAATTTCCGTGCGGTGGCTGATCTGAGCGATGGTCAGGTGCCGTTTGCGCTCCTGAAACGCCTGGACCACGGCCAACCCTCGGGCCAGGGACGTCATGAAGTCCGGGTCACCGGTCAGGGCCTGGATGCGCTTGGCCGGCGAAGCAACGATGGGTGGCGCTACAGAAGCAAAGGCGTTGCGCAATTGGTCGTTCATATCTGGTCCTTCCCGGGGAATGGCGGCTATTACAAGCGGCTGCCCGCTGAGCAGACAAGGGCTGGCTGTCAGCACCGTTCGATTATCGAACCATCAACCGATAATCGCAATCAAGGCACCCTACCCCCCTCTTGCTTCTGTGTGAAGGGTTGATAAATAAGTAAGACGACACGAGTATTGAACGTAGTTCGCGCCAGCAGAGTGGATAGCGACATTGTCTGGCATTGCCTGAAACCTAATTGCCACAAGTTGCACATACAAATATTGATTCACACAACAACAGATTCTTTTAACTTTTCCCGATAGTGTTCTTCGGGCAGCCCGCTATAATGCACCACAGTGACGGTGCGGCAATCGACCGCTCCCGTCCGCAGGCATTGCAGGTTTCTATCCTGCGTGGTGCCGGCAGCCGGTGCCCGAAGCACCCGGATGGCGCTTCCCCGTATCGGCGGTATACGAAACTCCTGATGCTACGTCAGCTGTCAGCTCTGGTGCCGTGGCCGTCTGCATGTCTACATGCAGTGCGTATCACCAGATCCAATTCAATCCATTAGGTAATACTGTGACGAAAGACGAACTGCGCGCGGAACTTGAGCGCCAGGAACAACGTTACAAGGAAGTTTACGGCGGGGAAATCACCACCTACGCCGCGCAACCTGAACCGGAACGCAAACCCTGGCGTAAACGCGCCACCGTTCAGGACCAGGCCTTTACCCAGGAACTTCAGAAAATGGAACAGGAACTCAAAGCGGAAGAGCGGTAATGCTCAGCGCTTGATGTTCTTGTGAAGCGGTATCCGGCCGACACCCTGGCCGGCCCCGTACCGGACGCCCGCCATGAGCGGGCCGCCATTTCCCCGACAACGGTCGAGGAATGGCCTTGGCTTACCTTCTTTTCGGATTTTTCGCACAACCGCTTGAGGCTCTTGCAACGACGAGCGGCCCCCTGCCTGGCGCGCTTTCCGCTCCCGAATCAATGGGTTGCGCAACCCGCTAAACGCCAGGGTTCGAAGGGGTGCCTGCAAATTATTTCGTTGAAGAATGTTACCGATGAGCAGGCAATGCATCGATTACCGAGGTTTTCTGGCATAATCGCGCCCCCTTACGACCGGGTCAGAAAACCTTCATGATCGATTTATTTAGCGGACTGGATGCTTGGGTGCTTGTGAGCCTCTTGCTCGCCCTGGCCTTTGTCCTCGCCTTCGAGTTCATCAACGGCTTTCATGACACCGCAAACGCGGTGGCCACTGTTATCTACACCAAAGCCATGCCGCCTCATCTGGCGGTGTTCTTTTCCGGTGTGTTCAACTTCCTCGGCGTGCTGCTGGGCGGTGTGGGCGTGGCGTATGCCATCGTTCACCTGCTGCCGGTAGAGCTGCTGATCAATGTGAACACCGGACACGGGCTGGCCATGGTGTTTTCGCTGCTCGCAGCGGCCATCACCTGGAACCTGGGCACCTGGTATTTCGGTATCCCAGCCTCCAGCTCCCACACGCTGATTGGTTCGATCCTCGGCGTGGGCCTGGCCAACGCGCTGATCAACGATATCCCGTTGGCCGACGGAGTGAACTGGCAAAAGGCAATCGATATCGGTGCCTCCCTGGTGTTCTCGCCCATGGCGGGCTTCCTGATTGCCGCACTGGTATTGATCAGTCTGAAGTGGTGGCGTCCGCTGTCGAAGATGCACAAGACGCCGGAACAGCGCCGCAAGATCGATGACAAGAAACACCCCCCGTTCTGGAATCGCCTGGTGCTGGTCATTTCAGCCATGGCCGTCAGCTTCGTCCACGGCTCCAACGATGGCCAGAAAGGCATCGGCCTGATCATGCTGGTGCTGATCGGTATCGTACCGGCGCAGTTCGTGCTTGACCTGAACAGCACCACCTACCAGATCGAGCGCACCCGCGACGCGACGTTGCACCTGAGCCAGTTCTACCAGCGCAACAGCGAATCGCTGGGTGAATACCTGGCGCTGGGCAAAAGCGTGAAGGGCGATCTGCCAGAGAAATTCCGCTGCAACCCACAGCAGACCGAGCCCACCATTGCGGCGCTGCTCGACACCCTCAAAGGCGTGGCGGATTACCAATCGCTGCCGTCGGAAAGCCGCATCGAGGTTCGCCGCTACCTGCTCTGCCTGGATGACACGGCGAAGAAGGTTGGCAAGCTGCCAGGCCTGGCAGCTCGGGAAAAAGACGACCTGAACAAGCTGCGCAAAGACCTGACCGCCACCACCGAATACGCCCCGTTCTGGGTGATTCTGGCAGTCGCCCTGGCCCTGGGCCTGGGCACCATGGTCGGCTGGAAGCGTGTGGTGCTGACCATTGGTGAGAAGATCGGCAAGCAAGGCATGACCTACGCTCAAGGTATGTCGGCGCAAATCACCACGGCGTGCATGATCGGTGCGGCGAACATCTTCAGCCTGCCGGTTTCCACCACCCACGTACTGTCGTCCGGCGTGGCGGGCACCATGGTCGCCAACAAGAGCGGTCTGCAAGGTGGCACGGTACGGACCATCCTGCTGGCCTGGGTACTGACCCTGCCGGCGACAGTGGCCCTCTCGGCCGCGCTGTTCTGGCTGGCGTCCAAGGCCATCGGCAGCTGATATCAGCGGCTAATAAAAAAGGTGCGGTCCTGGCGGATCGCACCTTTTTTTATGCCCGGACACCTGACTACTGTGGGAGCGAGCTTGCTCGCGATGGCGCCGGGTCAGTCAACACATGTATCTACAGACATACCGCTATCGCGAGCAAGCTCGCTCCCACAATGGGCTTGTGTGGAACAGGGGAAATCCGCTCAAAAAAAAGGGCGACCGAAGTCGCCCAAAATGCCTTGCGTGCTCGTTGTAGCTGGAAAGACCTACGGCTTTTTGCGCTTGTGTGCATCTTTCCAGATGAATAATCCGAAGCCGGCGAAAAACACGAACATGAGGCCGACGGTCAACACTCCGGCAAACACCACATTATCGAAAAACATGACTGGCCTCCTGGTCTTGCCCCTGTTGCGATGGGTGCAAGTTAACCAATCAGGCCTGGATGAAAATTGACCGGGGTCAATAACGCTCGCGACGCGGCGAAAAGGAAGGGAAATAACTGATCTGTATCAATGGATAGAGGGGGGAGTCAGCGCTTTTTGGGTTTTTTCTTCGGTTTTTTCTGGGCTTTGCCCAATGGCATGGCTTGCTCAAAAGCCTGGCGGACTTCGTTAAGGCGTTTTTCGTTGAGGTCGTGAACGCGCTTGGCGCGCTCAGCACTGAGGTCGATCAGTTTGTCGTCTTGGCTCATGGCGTGTCGGCATCGTACGGTGAACTGCGGATGCTCTCATGATGAAGGCTGTCGAGCGGGTTGACCAGCCTGCATGCGTCGACAAAAGCCTGGATCAGACCTGGATATCGACCCACAAGCCCTGACGCTCTTCCCCTTCCACCAACGGCACCACAGGCACGGTGTTATCGGCGTTCAGTTCAGTGCCCGGTACGGCCAGGTGCGCTTCGGGATCTTCGTCGGCTTCGCGGCGGCGCTTGTTGCGTTCCTGCTGGCGCTGTTGCTCCTCGCGCAGCAACACAGCAGCCTCCTCAGGGTCGCGATTTTTCAGGTCGATGGTGCTTTCGTTGGAGCTTTGCTGCACCGGGACCACGGGCGGTATGTCCGGCCGCTGGCGGACCGGATCCTGTTGAGCGGTGATGGGTACGGCGCTCAAAGGGAGCATGGGTGGCAACATAAAGGTCTCCTGTCTTCAGGTTGTCGGCTGAGCGAGGGGCAGCTTGAACCGCTGGTCTGAAACTTGTGACCCGGTTGGCATTATCACAATAGGCCGGGCCGAGCTTGTTTGATCACTCAGCACACTTAAGTTCCGCACCGCCGGTAAGTAATCAATGCCCATGGCGACCCGATGTCTACGTAAATCCTTTGGTCTGAGGGATCATTCCGTTAAGATAACCGGCTTTTTCAAGGCGGGAGTCAGGCAGCATGGCGCAGCAGTATCAACCGGGGCAACGCTGGATCAGTGACAGCGAAGCCGAGCTGGGTTTAGGCACCGTTCTGGCACAGGACGGCCGCTTGTTGACCGTGCTCTATCCGGCCACTGGCGACACTCGCCAGTACGCGCTACGGAATGCGCCCCTCACCCGCGTGCGGTTTTCGCCGGGCGATGTGATCACTCACTTCGAAGGCTGGAAAATGACCGTGCGCGAAGTCGACGATGTCGATGGGCTGCTGGTCTACCACGGCCTCAATGGGCAGAACGAGGTTGTCACTCTGCCGGAAACCCAGCTGTCGAACTTTATCCAGTTCCGCCTGGCCAGTGACCGTCTGTTCGCCGGCCAGATCGACCCGCTGGCGTGGTTTTCCCTGCGCTACCACACCCTGGAACACACCAGCCGCCAGTTGCAGTCGCCGCTCTGGGGCCTGGGTGGCGTCCGTGCCCAGCCCATCGCCCACCAATTGCACATCGCCCGTGAAGTGGCCGACCGCATCGCGCCACGGGTATTGCTGGCAGACGAAGTGGGCCTGGGCAAGACCATCGAAGCCGGCCTGATCATCCACCGCCAACTGCTCTCCGGCCGCGCCAGCCGCGTGCTGATCCTGGTACCGGAAAACCTTCAGCACCAGTGGCTGGTGGAAATGCGCCGGCGTTTCAACCTGCAGGTCGCCTTGTTCGACGAAGAACGCTTCATCGAAAGCGATGCCAGCAACCCGTTCGAAGACACCCAACTGGCCCTGGTGGCGCTGGAGTGGCTGGTGGACGATGAGAAGGCCCAGGACGCGCTGTTTGCCGCCGGCTGGGACCTGATGGTGGTCGACGAAGCCCATCACCTGGTCTGGCACGAAGATCAGGTCAGCCCGCATTACGCTCTGGTCGAACAGCTTGCCGAAACGATTCCCGGCGTACTGCTGCTGACCGCGACCCCGGAACAGCTGGGCCAGGACAGCCACTTCGCCCGCCTGCGCCTGCTGGACCCGAACCGCTTCCATGACCTCAAGGCCTTCCGCGCCGAGAGCGAGAATTATCGCCCGGTGGCCGAGGCCGTGCAGGAGCTGCTGGACAAGGGCCGTCTCTCACCCGAGGCGCACAAAACCATTCACGGCTTCCTGGGTAACGAGGGCGAAGCGCTGCTGACCGCCGTCAATGATGGCGATGTCGAAGCCAGCGCCCGCCTGGTCCGCGAACTGCTGGACCGCCACGGCACCGGCCGCGTGCTGTTTCGCAATACACGCGCCGCCGTACAGGGTTTCCCGGAGCGCAAGCTGCACGCCTACCCGCTGCCGTGCCCGGACGAATACCTCGAGCTGCCTTTGGGTGATCACGCCGAGCTGTACCCGGAAGTCAGCTTCCAGGCTCAGCCGGACGCCAACGAAGAACAGCGCTGGTGGCGTTTCGACCCACGGGTCGAGTGGCTGATCGACACCCTGAAGATGCTCAAGCGCACCAAAGTGCTGGTGATCTGCGCCCACGCCGAGACCGCCATGGACCTGGAAGATGCCCTGCGCGTGCGTTCCGGCATCCCGGCCACGGTGTTCCATGAAGGCATGAACATCCTGGAGCGCGACCGTGCGGCGGCTTACTTCGCCGACGAAGAGTTCGGTGCCCAGGTGCTGATCTGCTCGGAAATCGGCAGCGAAGGCCGCAACTTCCAGTTCGCCCACCATTTGGTGCTGTTCGACCTGCCCTCGCACCCGGACCTGCTGGAACAGCGTATTGGCCGTCTGGACCGGATCGGCCAGAAACACACCATCGAGCTGCATGCGCCGTACCTGGAAACCAGCCCGCAAGCGCGGCTGTTCCAGTGGTATCACGAGGCCCTGAACGCGTTCCTCAATACCTGCCCGACCGGCAACGCCTTGCAGCATCAGTTCGGCCCGCGCCTGCTGCCATTGCTGGAAGAAGCCGATGACGGCCAGTGGCAAGCCTTGATCGACGAAGCCCGCACCGAACGCGAACGCTTGGAGGCCGAGCTGCACACCGGTCGCGACCGTCTGCTGGAGCTCAACTCCGGCGGCGCGGGTGAAGGCGATGCCTTGGTAGAGGCCATTCTCGAACAAGACGACCAGTTCGCCCTGCCGATCTACATGGAAACCCTGTTCGATGCGTTCGGCATCGACAGCGAGGACCATTCGGACAACGCGCTGATCCTCAAGCCGAGCGAAAAAATGCTCGACGCCAGCTTCCCGCTGGGCGACGACGAAGGCGTGACCATCACCTACGACCGCAACCAGGCGCTGTCTCGCGAAGACATGCAGTTCATTACCTGGGAGCACCCGATGGTGCAAGGCGGCATGGACCTGGTGCTGTCCGGCTCCATGGGCAATACCGCCGTAGCGCTGATCAAGAACAAGGCCCTCAAGCCCGGCACCGTGTTGCTGGAACTGCTCTATGTCAGTGAAGTGGTTGCCCCGCGCTCCCTCCAACTGGGCCGTTACCTGCCGCCGGCCGCCCTGCGCTGCCTGCTGGACGCCAACGGCAACGACCTCGCCGCCCGAGTCTCGTTCGAGACTTTGAACGATCAGTTGGAAAGCGTGCCTCGGGCCAGCGCCAACAAGTTCATCCAGGCCCAGCGTGACCAGCTCTCGCCACGGATCAACGCCGGTGAAGAGAAGATCGCCCCGCGTCACGCCGAACGCGTGGCCGAAGCCCAGCGTCGCATGGCAGCCGATACCGACGAAGAACTGGCGCGCCTGACTGCCCTGCAAGCGGTCAACCCGACGGTACGCGACAGCGAACTGGTGGCTCTGCGCCAACAGCGTGAGCAAGGTTTGGCGATGCTTGAGAAAGCGGCGCTGCGCCTGGAAGCCATTCGGGTGTTGGTGGCGGGCTGATTGCCGCCGCTACTCAACAAAAGGCCCGCAGCGATGCGGGCCTTTTTTTGTGCATTTGTCTGGTCCTACTTGCCGATCAGCGCAAGGATCGGCAAGCCCACCGGTTTGCAGCGGCTGAACACTTTGCAGGCGCACGACTCACAATGTGGGAGCGAGCCTGCTCGCGATGGCGGTGGCACATCAGCCATTGATGCAAACTGACTGACCCACCGCTCGCGACTACAGCCTCGTCACTGAGCCCGGCTGCCAAGTTGCTGCTGCAGGTTGCGGATCTGCGATTGCAGCGTGTTGATATTGCGGGTGACCTGGCCGCGGAAGGCGTCGAACTCGGCGGTGTTGCTGCCCCCGTTGTCCTGTTGGCTCTTGAGCACGATCACGTCCTGCTCCAGACGCTCGATGGCAGAGTTGGAAGTGGCGCGTTTCAGGGCGGTGATGTCGGCACCGATGCTCTTGAGCCGGGCATCGAGAGCACCATCCTCGCCCTGGTTTTTCAGGGCGGAAACTTCAGCCGCCAGCGCCTTGACCTGGTCCTGGAGTTCCTTGTTGGAAGCTTGCAACTGAGTGCTGGCGTTCTGCTGCTCAGTGGTCTGGGCAATGATCTGGGCCAGCTCCTTGTCCAGGTCGGCGGACGGACCGAACGCGACCATCTGTTGTTTGTACTGCTCCTGCAGCTTGCTTTCGAATTGCTTGCCCTGCTCCTGAAGCTTGCCTTCCAGCTGTTTGATCTGCAACTTCAAGGCTTCACTGTCGCTCATGACATTGGACTGACCGGCTACCACCTTGCCGGAAATGTCCTGCAAGCGTCCCGCCGCATCTTCACTGATACGGGCGAAACTTTCCTGGGTGGCCACCAGTTGCTGTTCCATCAAGGAAATCTGCTGGAAGCTCCACCACGCCAGGAAGGCAAGCGCACACAACAGCGCACCGACCAGTGCCCACAGTGGCCCGGTACTGGCCCCCTTGACCTTGGCCGCCGCAACGGGTGCCGGGCGCGCTTGCACGTGGGGCGGGCGTTCGCGCTCAGGCAGAAAGTCATCGTCATCGGGAATGTCGGCCCGCATCCGCAAGCTCGGTATATCATCGAAGTCGTCGTTGGAATCGTTACGCATGGGCATTGGGTTCAACCTTTGAGAAACCGGTGTTGGCTTGATGCAGCGAGTATAACCCCCTCGCCCGCCGCACCGATTGACCCCGAACCTGGCACTCGGTTCATGACGGGGCGATCAGCGGGCATCCTGGGCTTTCCACCAGGCGCAGAACTCATCAAGAGCGGTCCACAGGCTGACCTGTGGATCGTAATCCAGATAATGCCGGGCACGGCTGATGTCCAGGGTGAAATTCTTGTTCATGACCTGCATGCCCAGGCGCGACAACGTCGGTTCGGGACGGCCCGGCCATAACGTGCAAAAACCTTCATTCAGGGCGGCAACGCTGTAGGCCAGCCCGTAGGAACGATAACGCCGGACCTGTGGGACTTCCATCTGTCGCATCACATAATTGACCACATCCCACAACGGCACCGGTGTGCCGTTACTGATGTTGTAAGCCTTGCCAAGGGCCGATTCGCCGGCCAAAAGACTGCTGAGCAGCGCTTCGTTGAGATTCTGCACGCTGGTGAAATCCACCTTGTTCAACCCGTTGCCGACAATGGCCAAGCGGCCCTTGCGTTGCATGTTCAACAGCCGGGGGAAAATGCTCATGTCGCCGGCGCCGGTGACAAAGCGCGGGCGCAGAGCCAGTACTTCGAGACCGAACTCCTGGGCCCCGAAGACTTTCTGTTCAGCCAGGTATTTGGTGGCAGCGTAGGGATGTTTGAAGCGTTTGGGCACTTGTTCTTCGGTCAGGTCCAGATGGTCCCGGCCGTCGAAGTAAATAGACGGCGATGACAGATGAACCAGACGCCGGACCTTCTGCTTGAGGCAGGCCTCGACAATGTTTTCCGTGACCTGGACGTTGCCCTGGTGAAAATCCTGATAGCGACCCCAAAGCCCCACGGAACCGGCGCAATGCACGACGCTGTCAACATCAAGGCACAGGTCGCGAGCCAGCAACGGGTCACTCAGATCCCCCTGGATGAACTGCGCCCCGCGACGCACCAGGTGCTCAACGCTCTCGGCCCGGCGACCGTTGACCCGTACATCCAGGCCCTGCTCCAGAGCGAAACGCGCAAAGCGCCCGCCAATGAAGCCACTTGCGCCGGTAACCAGAATTTTCATGAAGACTCCTAAAATCAGATTCGAGCTTCAAGCTACAAGCTTCAAGCCAATCGCTTTTCAACTTACCGCTTGGAGCTTGCTGCTTGCCGCCTTGATCAATCGTTCAGTCAACAAACCCAGTAACTGCCCACCATTGCGCCAATGATGCCAGTACAACGGCACATCAATCGGTTTATCTGCCAGCAATTCCACCAACTCGCCCCGCTCCAGTTGCTCACGCATTTGCAACTCCGGCACCAGTCCCCAGCCAAGCCCCGCTTCGGCGAGCCGAATGAAACCTTCGGACGACGGACAGAGATGATGTTCGAAACCGCCTTCGACCCCCAGGGAAGCAAGGTAGCGATGCTGCAGGAAATCATCCGGGCCGAACACCAGCGCCGGCGTGCGCGCCAGTTGATCGGCGCGCACCCCATCGGGGAAATGCCTGGCGATGAACGCCGGGCTGGCCAACGCCCGGTAGCGCATGGCCCCCAACAACACACTACGGGCACCAGCCACCGGACGTTCACTGGCGCAGACGCACGCCGCCACCTCACCGGCACGCATGCGTTTGAGGCCGACGGTCTGGTCTTCCACCACCAAGTCGAGCAACAGATGATGTTCGGCGCAGAAATCCCCAACGGCTACCGCCCACCAAGTGGCCAGGCTGTCGGCATTCAAGGCGATCCGCAGGCGCTCAGGCAGCCCCTCCTCATCCAGCGCTGGCACCAGGCTTTGCAGGTCGCGCTCCAACAGCCGCACCTGCTGCACATGGTTGAGCAAGCGGCGACCGATTTCGGTCGGTGCCGGCGGCGTGACGCGCACCAGCACCGGCTGGCCGACCCGCGCCTCCAGCAGTTTGATCCGCTGGGAAATCGCCGACTGCGACAAACCCAGCACTTGGGCGGCACGCTCGAATCCGGCCTGTTCGACAACCGCCGCCAGAGCGGAAAGCAATTTGTAATCGAACATCAGTTTTCCTAATGAGCAATCAGCAATATTGGTTTTTCTTATACCGCTTTGCACCAGAGAATGACACCCGCATTCATACCTACTCGGGGAGTAATTTATGTGGCAAAGCTACATGAACGGACTATTGGTGGCCCTCGGGCTGATCATGGCCATCGGCGCTCAGAACGCCTTCGTGCTGGCGCAAAGCCTGCGCCGCGAACATCACTTGCCGGTCGCCGCCCTGTGTGTAACTTGCGATGCGTTGCTGGTGGCCGCCGGGGTATTCGGGCTGGCGACACTGCTGGCCCAAAGCCCGTTGCTGCTTTCAATAGCCCGCTGGGGCGGCGCCGGGTTCCTGCTCTGGTATGGCAGCCTGGCGTTGCGTCGGGCCTGTTCGAAACAAAGCCTGCAACAAGATGAGAAACAGGTAGTGCGCTCGTTACGGGCGGTGCTGCTCAGTGCGTTGGCAGTGACCCTGCTCAACCCCCACGTCTATCTCGACACCGTGTTGCTGATCGGTTCCCTCGGGGCCCAGCAAAGCGTGCCTGGCGCCTATGTCGTGGGAGCGGCCAGTGCCTCGTTGCTGTGGTTCTTCACACTGGCAATCGGTGCGGCATGGCTGGCACCGTGGCTGGCCCGGCCGAGTACCTGGCGGATACTGGACGTGCTGGTGGCAACGATGATGTTCAGCGTGGCCATACAGTTGATCGTCTCTGGCTGATTATTCCAAACCGCTCTGGAACCTCTATCCCACACAGTTGTTGCGTGGTTATGCCGTTCCCCCGGTGCTATGATCCGACTCCTGCGCCGCAATGAGTACAAACTCCCCGGCGCTAGTCTGGCCGCCCGTGATCGGCCTTGCGCTCACCGCAACTGACCTGATTAGGAGAATCACCATGGCTTTCGAATTGCCGCCGCTGCCTTATCCACACGATGCACTGCAGCCGCACATCTCCAAAGAGACTCTGGAATTCCACCACGACAAGCACCACAACACCTACGTCGTGAACCTGAACAACCTGGTACCTGGCACCGAGTTCGAAGGCAAGACCCTGGAAGAAATCGTCAAGACTTCCTCGGGCGGTATCTTCAACAACGCCGCTCAGGTCTGGAACCACACCTTCTACTGGAACTGCCTGGCGCCAAACGCCGGTGGTCAACCTACCGGCGCGCTGGCCGACGCCATCAACAGTGCGTTCGGCTCGTTCGACAAGTTCAAGGAAGAATTCACCAAGACTTCCGTCGGCACCTTCGGTTCCGGTTGGGGCTGGCTGGTGAAAAAGGCTGACGGTTCCCTGGCCCTGGCCAGCACCATCGGCGCCGGCAACCCGCTGACCAGCGGCGACACCCCGCTGCTGACCTGCGACGTTTGGGAACACGCCTACTACATCGACTACCGCAACCTTCGTCCGAAATACGTCGAAGCGTTCTGGAACCTGGTCAACTGGAAGTTCGTGGCCGAGCAGTTCGAAGGCAAGACCTTCACCGCTTGATCCGTAATGCCAGACAAAAGAACCCGGCGCTTTGCCGGGTTTTTTTTAGCTGGCACAAAGCCCCGGGATCTTGTCCGGCCCCCTACCTCGTGTCTGAAATCCAACAAAAATCAAACCCAGGCCTCAAGTTGGGGGCCCTTCCATCCGACACAATGGTCGTAGAGCAATAACTCTGGAAACACCGTATAACGGCCAGGTTTCAGGCGAAGACCCTTGTGTTTGATTGTCCCTTTGACTGACATCACAGGATTGCCAATACTCATGGCAACTTGACGCTACTCGCACGGAACAAGGAACCCCCTCTTTGAAGCTGGAACTCAAGAACAGCTTGTCTGTGAAGTTGCTCCGGGTCGTGCTCCTTTCGGCATTGATCGTCGGCGTGGTATTGAGCTGCGCCCAGATCGTTTTCGATGCCTACAAAACCGACCATGCCGTCGCCAGCGATGCCCAACGAATTCTTGATATGTTCCGCGACCCTTCGACCCAGGCCGTCTATAGCCTTGACCGGGAGATGGGCATGCAAGTGATCGAGGGGCTGTTTCAGGACCAAGCTGTGCGCATGGCTTCTATCGGTCACCCTCACGAGACCATGCTCGCCGAAAAAACCCGGCCTTTGCAGCACTCTGGAAGTCGCTGGCTGACCGACCTGATCCTTGGCAAGGAACGCACATTCACCACGCAACTGGTGGGTCGCGGGCCTTATAGTGAATATTACGGTGACCTGAGCATTACTCTCGACACCGCCACCTACGGCCAGAGTTTCATCGTCAACTCTGTGATCATTTTCATATCGGGCATGTTGCGAGCCCTGGCGATGGGCCTGGTGTTGTACCTGGTCTATCACTGGCTGCTGACCAAACCGCTGTCGCGGATCATCGAACACCTGACCGAAATCAACCCCGACCGGCCGAGTGAACACAAGATCCCGCAGCTACGCGGCCACGAACAAAACGAGCTGGGGCTCTGGATCAACACCGCCAACCAATTGCTCGCCTCCATCGAGCGCAATACACACCTGCGCCACGAGGCGGAAAACAGCCTGCTGCGCATGGCCCAGTATGACTTCCTCACCGGCCTGCCCAATCGTCAGCAGCTTCAACAGCAACTGGACAAGATCCTGGTGGATGCCGGGCGCTTGCAACGTCGGGTGGCCGTACTGTGTGTGGGGCTGGATGACTTCAAGGGCATCAACGAACAGTTCAGCTATCAAACCGGCGACCAGTTGCTGCTGGCCCTGGCAGATAGGCTGCGAGCCCACAGCGGCCGCCTTGGCGCGCTGGCGCGACTGGGGGGCGACCAGTTCGCCCTGGTCCAGGCCGATATCGAACAACCTTACGAAGCCGCCGAGTTGGCCCAAAGCATCCTCGATGACCTGGAAGCGCCGTTCGTCCTCGACGATCGGCAAATCCGCCTGCGGGCGACCATCGGCATCACCCTCTTTCCCGAGGACGGGGACAGCACCGAGAAGTTGTTGCAGAAAGCCGAGCAGACCATGACCCTGGCCAAGGCCCGCTCGCGCAATCGCTACCAGTTCTACATCGCCAGCGTCGACAGTGAAATGCGCCGCCGTCGCGAGCTGGAAAAAGACCTGCGCGAGGCTCTGCTCCTCGAGCAGTTCAGCCTGGTGTACCAGCCGCAGGTCAGCTATCGCGACCTGCGAGTGGTCGGTACCGAGGCGCTGATTCGCTGGCATCACCCCGAACACGGCCTCGTGCCGCCGGACCTGTTCATTCCCTTGGCCGAACAGAACGGCACCATTATCGCCATCGGTGAATGGGTCCTGGATCAGGCTTGCAAACAGTTGCGCGAATGGCATGACCAGGGCTTCGTTGACCTGCGCATGGCGGTCAACCTGTCCACCGTACAATTGCACCATGCCGAACTGCCGCGGGTGGTGAACAACTTGCTGCAGATGTACCGCCTGCCGCCGCGCAGCCTGGAGCTGGAGGTCACGGAAACCGGCCTGATGGAAGACATCACGACAGCCGCCCAGCACTTGCTCAGCCTGCGCCGCTCCGGCGCGCTGATTGCCATTGATGACTTCGGGACCGGTTATTCGTCCCTGAGTTATCTCAAGAGCCTGCCGCTGGACAAGATCAAGATCGACAAGAGCTTCGTCCAGGACCTGCTCGATGACGAGGATGACGCGACCATCGTCCGGGCCATCATCCAGTTGGGCAAGAGCCTGGGGATGCAGGTAATCGCCGAGGGGGTTGAGACGGTCGAGCAGGAAGCCTACATCATCTCCGAGGGCTGCCATGAAGGTCAGGGGTATTACTACAGCAAACCGCTACCGGCACGGGAGTTGGGCATCTATCTCAAGCAGGCGCAGCGCAGCAAAGTCTCCATCATCTGATTCTTTCTCCTCGGATAGTCATGCCTCTGCCGGAGTTGGCGAAGCCTGCACTCTTTGGTTTGTTCGCTTGAGACTCAAGCGTCTGGGCAGAGATCGCCGCCTCGCTTAGCTCGGCGGCGCCTACGGAAGGCTGCCCGCGCCGCATCACAAATAAGAAATATTTACAGCTACAACCCTTTACACATAATGCAAATCTTTCGCATTATGTCGCAGCTTTGCGCACCTCGCGCCTGTCCCATCCATCACCGAAGCAGGATGTTCGCCATGATTCGTATGCCTCTGGCTACCGCCAGTTTGCTGGCCATCGCTATTTCCCTCGCCGGTTGCGGCGAAGGCAAAGACAAGGCCGCCGCGCCGCAAGCGCCCACGCCTGCAGCCAGCACCGCCGCCCCAGCCGCAGCCGGCAAAATCGACGAGGCCGCTGCCAAGGCCGTTGTCGCGCACTACGCCGACATCGTCCATGCGGTCTACAGCGATGCCGAATCCACCGCGAAAACCCTGCAAACCGCGATCGATGCGTTCCTGGCCAAACCGAACGACGAGACCCTCAACGCCGCCAAGGCCGCCTGGGTCGCTGCGCGCGTCCCTTACCTGCAAAGCGAAGTGTTCCGCTTCGGCAACACCATCATCGACGACTGGGAAGGCCAATTGAACGCCTGGCCGCTGGATGAAGGCCTGATCGACTACGTCGACACCTCCTACGCGCACGCATTGGGTAACCCGGGCGCCACCGCCAATATCATCGCCAATACCGAAGTCCAGGTAGGCGAAGACAAGGTCGACGTGAAAGACATCACCCCGGAGAAACTCGCCAGCCTGAACGAGCTGGGCGGTTCCGAGGCCAACGTCGCCACCGGCTACCACGCCATCGAATTTTTGCTGTGGGGCCAGGACCTCAACGGCACCGGCCCTGGTGCCGGCAAGCGTCCGGCTTCCGATTACCTGGAAGGTGCCGGGGCTACTGGCGGTCACAACGACCGTCGTCGCGCCTACCTCAAGGCCGTGACCCAACTGCTGGTCAGCGATCTGGAAGAAATGGTCGGCAACTGGAAGCCAAACGTGGCTGACAACTACCGCGCCACCCTGGAAGCCGAGCCTGCCGAAACCGGCCTGCGCAAGATGCTGTTCGGCATGGGCAGCCTGTCACTGGGCGAACTGGCGGGCGAACGCATGAAGGTGTCCCTGGAAGCCAACTCGCCAGAAGACGAGCAGGACTGCTTCAGCGACAACACCCACAACTCGCACTTCTACGATGCCAAAGGCGTACGCAACGTTTACCTGGGCGAATACACCCGCGTCGACGGCACCAAGATGACCGGCGCCAGCCTGTCGTCCCTGGTGGCCAAGGCTGACCCGGCCGCTGACAGCGCCCTCAAGGCCGACCTGGCCGACACCGAAGCCAAGATCCAGGTCATGGTCGATCACGCCAACAAGGGTGAGCACTACGACCAACTGATCGCTGCGGGCAACACCGCTGGCAACCAGGTCGTGCGCGACGCCATTGCCGCACTGGTCAAGCAGACCGGCGCGATCGAACAGGCCGCGGGCAAACTGGGCATCAGCGACCTGAACCCGGACAGCGCTGATCACGAGTTCTGATCAAGGCTGGTTGACTGACGGGTTATGCCCGTCAGCCAAGCCGTAAAACCCTGTGGGAGCGAGCCTGCTCGCGATAGCGATGTATCAGCCAACAGCAATGTGACTGACATAACGCTATCGCGAGCAGGCTCGCTCCCACAGTGGTTTCAGCTGTTCATAAATACGATGCACACCACAACGCCCGCTCCCACAGGAAATTTCATCGCTTGTGGTCATCACTGCAACCCCGCAAGCCGCCCCTCGATAAACCGCCTTTCCGGCAATTGCTGAGTCAATTCAAGCGCGCGTCGATATGCCGCTCTCGCCTCCTCCACGCGTCCCAACTGCCGACAGAGTTCTGCCCGCGCCGAGTGGGCCAGGTGATAATCGAGCAACTCGCCCCGGTCCAGAATCGCGTCGATCCGCTGCAAGCCCGCTTGCGGTCCATCGCGTTTGGCCAGGGCCGCGGCGCGGTTGAGTTCGATCACCGGCGAAGGCACCGCACGCAGCAACACATCATAGAGGCCGACGATCTGCGGCCAGTCGGTCTCCTGCGCCGTGGGGGCTTCGGCATGCACTGCCGCAATCGCAGCTTGCAGGCAATAAGGCCCGAACCTTCGGGTATTGAGCGCGGCTTCCACCAGGGCGCAGCCTTCGGCGATCATGTCGGCGTCCCACAAGGACCGGTCCTGCTCATCCAGCAGGATCAGTTCACCGCCGGGAGAGGTTCGTGCTCGCCGCCGCGACTCGTGCAGCAGCATCAATGCCAGCAAACCCATGACTTCGGCTTCAGGCAACAGCTCCATCAACAGGCGGGCCAGGCGGATGGCTTCGCGGGTCAAATCTTCACGCGTCACCTCAGCCCCCATCGAGGCCGAATAGCCTTCGTTGAATACCAGGTAGATCACTCGCAACACACTGTCCAGCCGCTCGGGCAGTTCCGAGCGGGACGGCACCTGATAGGGGATCTTCGCATCGCGAATTTTTGCCTTGGCCCGCACGATGCGCTGGGCGATGGCCGCCGGGGCGGCGAGAAAAGCCCGGGCGATCTCTTCGGTGGTCAGGTCGCACACTTCCCGCAACGTCAGCGGCACCTGGGCATCAGCGGCCAGGGCCGGGTGGCAACAGGTGAAGATCAGCCGCAGGCGATCGTCTTCCACGTCCTCATCACTCCAGTCGCTCTGCTCCAGTTCTTCGAGCTGGGCAATCAGCATCGGCCGGCTCGCCGCGAAGCGAGCGCGCCTGCGCAAACTGTCGATGGCCTTGAAGCGCCCGGCCGACACCAGCCAGGCCCGAGGATTGTCCGGCACACCGTCGCGCTGCCAGCGCTCGACCGCGATGAAGAAGGCCTCGTGCAAGGCCTCTTCAGCAAGGTCGAAATCCCCCAGCAGGCGAATCAGCGTCGCCAGGATGCGCCGCGAGTCTTGCCGATAAACCTGCTCGACCCGTGCACTGACTTCTTCGGCCGACATCAGTCGGGCATGCCCTGGGTCACCAGCGCTTCGAGCCGGTCAAGGCTCTGGCCCCAGTCGTCATGAAAGCCCATGGCTTCGTGGGCCTGGCGGTCTTCTTCGTTCCAGTGCAGGGCGCGGGCGGTGTAACGGGTTTTATCGCCCACTTCCTCAAGCAACACTTCGCCGGTCATGAAGGCTTTGCCGGAGGGGATCCAGCCGGGCACAAACGCATCGGTGAAGACCAGCCGCTGCGGGGCAACGATTTCCAGGAACACGCCCATGGTCGGATATTCACTGCCGTCCGGGGCACGCATCAGGGTGCGAAACTGACCACCGACCCACAGCTCCATTTCGCACTCCGGCGTAGTCATGCCGTGGGGTCCCCACCATTGGACAAGCAGCGCCGGCTCGGTCCAGGCGCGGAAAATCTTCTGGCGCGAGGCGTCGATCACTCGGCTGATGGATAACTCGAACGCGGCAGGTTTGAGGTTCATGAATAAAATCCTGTTTGTGATTGTTGTTCAGGGACTCAGTTGGCGTACCGGTCGGACCTCGACGCAGCCGACCCGGGCCGCCGGAATGTTGCCGGCGACCTGGAGGGCTTCGTTCAGGTCTTTGGCGTCGATCAGGTAGAAGCCCGCCAGTTGCTCCTTGGTTTCGGCAAACGGACCGTCCGTGATCGACAACTTGCCGCCGCGCATGCGCACCGTGGTAGCGGTCTGCACCGACTCCAGGGCCTCGGCGGCAATCATACGACCGCTCCCCTGGACCGACTCGGCGTAGGCCATGCATTCAGCGTCCTGCGGGCTGTCGGGTGAGTTGTGCAGCGCATGCTCGTTGCTATAGACCAGGCATAAGTACTTCATGGAAAGCTCCGTGATCGAACTGATCAACTATGAACCGCAGAAAAGCGCTCAGCGAAAAAACCGACGATCAGGGCTGCAGGTCGAACATCACCGTACCGGCCATCGGATCAAACGGCGCGGACCAGTGTTCGTGGACAATCTTCCATTGCCCGGCCACCCGTTGATAGCAGGCGGTCGTGCGCATCCAGCAAGCCTGCTCTTCACCTTTGTCGTTGGTGCCGCCGCAATAGGCCAGCCAGTGAGCGAAGGCGATCGTGTCAGCTGCGGTAATCTCGATCTGATGGAAGTCGAACTTGTGCGGTCCAGGGCACATCTCCATGCACGCCTGCCAATGGGCCCGGTAAGCGACTTTGCCCTTGAATTGCAGGGCCTGGATGGCATCGAACGAAACGATATTGTCGTCATAGAGCGCCATGACTTTTTCAACATTTTTTTCCATGACAGCCTGGCGATAAGTCTCGATCAAGGCCTTGATTTCGGTTTCGGTGGCTTGGGTATTCATGGTGATTCTCCGCAGGTTTTTGTTGAAGACACCCTTTGTCGTTTAGAGAAACTGCGAATCGACAACCCAAACAAAAATAATTCAAAGAAAAAAATTCGCTAGAATCCCAGGCCCATTCTGTCGGCAAACAACGGATGCTTTTGTGACCGCTCAGCTCGTACCCTACGAAGACCTCACCGAGCTGCAGCGCACGCAGGTCGAAGCCATCGAAATCCACCCCGAACAGATCAAGTTCGCCGGCGATATCCACGGCGCACTGCACACGCTGTTGTCCAGGCCCGGCCCTGGCGTCAAAGGGTTTGCGTTGCTGGCAGGCGAAGTGCCAGTGGCGTTCCTGTTACTCAAGCGCCCGCCAGTACTGCCCGCCTGGGCCAACGAACACAGCGCCACCCTGCACGCCCTGCAAGTCGATTATCGGGCCCAGGGCAAGGGTTACGGCAAGGCCTGCCTACTAGCGCTTCCTGCCGTGGCTCGGGCGGCATGGCCGCAAATCAGAGGACTGGAGCTTTCGGTCGACGCCGATAATGTCTCGGCCATCGGCCTGTATACCCGGCTGGGCTGGGTCGACAGTGGCGAAGCGTACAAGGGCCGCATCGGTTATGAGCGGCGGATGGGGCTGGTGTTTGACCAGGAGATAACCTGTCTGTGAGCGCGAGCCTGCTCGCGATTGTGGTGGGCCAGCTTGCATGAATGTTGGATGTGGCACCGCTATCGCGAGCAGGCTCGCTCCCACCGGTTTGCATTGCCGAGAGGATGGCAATCAGCTCGGTTTGAGAGGAATCCAGATTTCCAGAGAGCCTTCGCCGGTCCTGGGGTTGAAGTCTTCGCTGTAGCGTTCGAACTCCGGGGCCTCGGCAGCTGTGTGGCCGGATCGCGGCAGCCACTCTTTCCAGATGTAGTGGAACGTCTGCGGCAGGGCTTTCAACGGACCTTTGTGTTCGAACACTGCGTAGTGCGCAGGCTGTATTTCGATCCAGCGCAACTGTTCAGGCAAGTCATCGAGCCGGCTGACTTCCACGCCGGCAATGTATTCAAACCCACCCTTCCCGTCCGGGTTGCAACACACGCCATAGGTGACCTCATCTTTCTGCCCTGGCACTTTACCGAGCCAGGGCAAAAACTTTTCCCAGAGCAGCGGGATATCCTCGGCGGTGTCCGGGGTAAAACAGCCACCAAAACCGGCGATTATCTGAAAACGTCCGTGTTCGAAGCGTGGTTCGGCTGCGTTATCGGGTTCGTGCTTTTCCATGCGTCAACACTCCAGAAACGTGAGGTCGGGTGTTGCAGTATAGAAGCCTGATGAAGATTGCCAGGCCCGTTTCGCTTATCCGAGTCCAGGCACAACGGCCGGCGCCACTTTCCCGATAAACTCGTTGTAGCCAGAAACAATCACGTACACCGCGAAATAGCAGAAGATGGCGGCCGATGCCCAATAGCAATAGCGCAACAGTTTATCCCCCAGCAGCCTGCCGCCCTGGGTTGCTGCCAGGCACAGGCCTGCACACCAGAGAAGTCCGGCACAGAGAAATCCACTCAGGAACAGCGCCGAGCTGAGGATCCTTCCGCCGCCCGAGCGAGCGATCAATGTGCCGCCCACCGCCGCGAACCAGAGAATGGCACTGGGCGACGACATCGCCAGGAAAATCCCGCGAAAAAACTCCTGCCCGGATGAATGACTCCGCACCTCGCCAGCCTCGGCCAACGCCGCATGGTGATAGATCGCCGAATGAATCATCTTCGCTGCGAAATACAGCAGCACCACCGAGCCGCCGATCCACAGCACCCAGCGCACCGTTTCGTATTGCAGCAGCACCGTCATGCCGGCCAAGGCCAGGACCGCGTAGACCAGGTCCCCCACACATGTGCCCAGGCCCAGGGCGAAACCTTGGAAATAGCCACGTTGCATGGCCAGGGTAATCATCGCGATATTGGCCACGCCAATGTCCAGGCACAAAGAAAGGCTCAGCAGGAAACCGCTGGAAAATTCCATCATTCAGTCCATTCGTTTTTTGAACAGGGCGAGTCGTGCAGTGCGCAGGTGTTACTGAAAGTCCCCTGAGCGGATCGACAGTGTCGTCGAAAATAGTTGCGCGCCGCTACTGGACAATTGGCCATCAGCCCCTTTATCTTGCGCCGCAGGCCACCGCAGTGGCCAACGTCGCTCGGACGGTTCCGGGCGCTCACGTATCTCGAGGCAATAATGGCCAACCAAGGTTCGCCGCGCCGCTTTGCGCGCATCGATCGACTCCCCCCGTATGTATTCAATATCACTGCCGAGCTGAAGATGGCTGCGCGTCGGCGCGGCGAAGACATCATTGACTTGAGCATGGGTAACCCCGACGGCGCCACACCTCCACACATCGTGGAAAAGCTGGTCACCGTCGCCCAGCGTGAAGACACCCACGGTTACTCCACCTCCAAAGGCATACCGCGCCTACGCCGCGCCATTTCGCGCTGGTACAAGGACCGTTACGAGGTGGACATCGACCCGGAAACCGAAGCCATCGTCACCATCGGATCCAAAGAAGGCCTGGCGCATCTGATGCTGGCGACCCTGGACCAGGGCGACACCGTGCTGGTGCCCAATCCCAGCTATCCGATCCACATCTACGGCGCAGTGATCGCCGGCGCCCAGGTGCGTTCGGTGCCACTGGTGCCGGGGGTGGATTTCTTCGACGAGCTGGAGCGCGCCATTCGCGGCTCGATTCCCAAGCCGAAAATGATGATCCTGGGCTTTCCGTCCAACCCTACCGCGCAATGCGTGGAGCTGGATTTCTTCGAACGGGTCATCGCCTTGGCCAAACAGTACGACGTGCTGGTGATCCACGACCTGGCCTACGCCGATATCGTCTACGACGGCTGGAAAGCCCCGTCGATCATGCAGGTGCCGGGTGCAAAAGACATCGCCGTGGAATTCTTCACCCTGTCCAAAAGCTACAACATGGCTGGCTGGCGTATCGGCTTCATGGTGGGCAACCCGGAACTGGTCAACGCCCTGGCGCGGATCAAGAGCTACCACGACTACGGCACCTTCACACCGCTGCAAGTGGCGGCCATCGCCGCGCTTGAAGGCGACCAGCAGTGCGTGCGTGATATCGCCGAACAGTACCGCCAGCGCCGCAATGTGCTGGTCAAGGGTCTGCATGAACTGGGCTGGATGGTGGAAAACCCCAAGGCGTCGATGTACGTCTGGGCCAAGATCCCCGAGGCTTATGCACACCTGGGTTCGCTAGAGTTTGCCAAGAAGCTGTTGGCCGAAGCCAAGGTCTGCGTCTCGCCGGGGGTGGGGTTCGGTGAATATGGCGATGATCACGTGCGCTTTGCACTGATCGAAAACCAGGACCGGATTCGCCAGGCCGTTCGCGGCATTCGCGGGATGTTCCGGGCGGATGGGTTGGTAAGCAAACCGAACGCCTGATACCAAAATCAATGTGGGAGTTTGCTCCCACTCTGGATCTTCAGATCACCAGAAGCCAATGTGGGAGCGAGCCTGCTCGCGATAGCGGCATGACAGTCGACTTCGTTGCTGACGGTCAGTGCGCTATCGCGAGCAGGCTCGCTCCCACAATGGGTGATGCGTCGTCGCTTAGATCACCAGCGACAGCAACAGGATGAAGATCAGCGCTACCACGGACAGGATGGTTTCCATCGCGGTCCAGGTCTTGAAGGTTTCGGCCACGGTCATGTTGAAGTACTGCTTGACCAGCCAGAAGCCGGCATCGTTGACGTGAGACAGGATCAGCGAACCGGCACCGGTCGCCAGGACCAGCAGCTCACGGTTCACACCCGGAATCATCCCGACCACCGGTACCACGATCCCGGCACCCGTAATGGTTGCCACGGTCGCCGAGCCTGTGGCGATGCGAATCACCGCCGCCACCAGCCAGGCCAACAGGATCGGTGAAATCTGCGCACTCACCGCCATGTGACCGATCACATCACCCACACCGCTGGTGACCAGCATCTGCTTGAAGCCACCGCCTGCACCGATGATCAGAATGATCGCCGCAGTCGGTGCCAGACTCGCGTCCAGCCACTTGAGTATCTGGCTCGAACCGATGCCCTGCTTGTAGCCGAAGGTGTACAGCGACAGCAGTAATGCCAACAGAAGTGCAGAAATCGGATGCCCGATCAGGTCCATGAACGTGCGGAAGAAATTGCCCTCAGGCAACACCACATCGGCAAAGGTCTTGAGCAGCATCAGGAACACCGGCGAGAGCACGGTGATCAGCGTGATGTTGAAGCTCGGCAGATCGGCAGAATCGGTCTCACGTGCCAGTTGGTCCACCAGCTCCTGATTCGGATGGCCGGGGATATGCTTGGCAATGAATGTACCGAAAATCGGCCCGGCAATAATGGCCGTCGGCAGCGCCACGATCAGGCCATAGAGAATGGTTTTACCGATGTCGGCACCGAATACGCCAATCGCCAGTAGCGGGCCCGGGTGCGGTGGCACCAGGCCGTGGACCGCGGAAAGACCGGCCAGCAGCGGGATACCGATCTTGATGATCGAGACACCGGTGCGACGCGCCACGATGAACACCAGCGGGATCAGCAGCACGAAACCGATTTCGAAGAACAGCGGAATGCCCACCAGGAAGGCGGCGAACATCATGGCCCACTGCACTTTATCCTTGCCGAAGGCGCGGATCAGGGTTTGGGCGATCTGATCGGCCCCGCCCGATTCGGCCATCATTTTACCGAGCATCGTACCCAACGCCAGAATGATGCCGACAAAGCCCAGCACGCCACCGAAGCCGTCCTGGAACGCCTTGATGATGGTGCCGATCGGCATGCCCGAGGTCAGGCCCAGAAAAGCGGCCGCGATGGTCAGTGCAATGAACGGGTGGAGTTTGAACTTGGTGATGAGGACGATAAGTCCGATCACCGTAACCACTGCATCAAGCAGCAGAAACGTCTCGTGGGACATGCCGAACATGGGAGGTGTCTCCTGATTTGTTGTTGTTATTGAAGCGGTTATTTGTAAGCCGTCGGGACAGCGCTATCTTTCTGACGCAAAATTTTTGCAACTCAACTGGCCAGCTTCAAACCGTGATCCACCCACCAGACATAAGCCTGATGAGCCAGTTCATCGACGCTGTGGCTGGATGCATCCAGAGCCAGGGTCAGGGGCTCGCCAACAGGGGATTGAAGGGTGGCAAACTGGCTGTCGATCAGGGTCGACGGCATGAAATGCCCCGGACGATGGGACACGCGGTCGGCGGCCACTTCAGGGGTCAACTCAAGAAATACGAAGCCCAGGCCCGGCAAGGCACTGCGCAGACGCTCGCGATAACTGTGCTTGAGGGCCGAACAGGTCAGCACCGGACGCTCGCCCATCGCATCGACACGGCGCAACTCATCACACAGGCTGTCAAGCCAGCCGGCACGGTCGTCGTCGTTCAAGGGGATACCGGCGCTCATCTTCTGGATGTTGGCCGCAGGGTGGAAAGTGTCGCCTTCAATGGCGGTGGCGCCGCTCAACTGGCACAGGGCCTGGCTGACGCAAGTCTTGCCGCAACCGGCAACGCCCATGATGACCAGGGCGGTGATGGGATTATTCATGTAACACCTCAGCGCGCAGACAGCGCTACCTTTGCAAGTTGTGACACCAGAGCAAAAGCAGAAGTTGCCGACGCCTTCTTGTCATTTTTGTGGTTGCAGCATGTTCGTTCACAACGCTAACGGTCAGGGCTCAGGCAAACCCCGCTCACGCATTTGCAGCCGCGTCGAGACAGCGCTACCTTAGTGCCTTGATTTTTGTTTGGCAAGCCGCCCTGATGACCGTCACTAAACACGATAAGAATACCCGCACCACCGGTCGCCCCACGCTCAACGAAGTCGCACGCCTGGCCGGTGTCAGTCCTATCACCGCCTCCCGTGCCCTGCGCGGCGTCAGCACCGTTGCCGAAAGCCTGGTGGAAAAAGTCCGCCAGGCCGCCCGCGACCTGAACTACGTGGTCAACCCCGCCGCCCGCGCCCTGGCTTCGGCCCAGAGCCATTCGGTGGTGGTGCTGGTGCCGTCGTTGTCCAACCTGTTGTTCATCGACACCCTGGAAGCCATTCATCGTGTGCTCAGGCCCAAGGGCTTCGAAGTGGTCATCGGCAACTATCACTATTCCCGGGACGAAGAAGAAGACCTGCTGCGCAACTACATGGCCTATCAGCCACGCGGTCTGTTGCTGACCGGCTTCGACCGTACCGAGAGCGCCCGGCGCATGATCGAGGCCAGCAACATTCCCTGCGTGTACATGATGGAACTGGACCCCGGTGCGGGCCTTAACTGCGTCGGCTTTTCGCAACTCAAGGCCGGCGAGACGGCGGCCGAGCACTTGATCTCCCGGGGTCGCAAGCGCCTGGCCTATGTCGGCGCGCAACTGGACCAGCGCACGTTGCTGCGTGGCGAAGGTTTTCGCCGTGCTCTGCAGAAAGCCGGCCTGTACGACCCGGATCTGGAACTGTTGACCCCACGGCCATCCTCGGTGGGTCTGGGCGGCGAACTGTTCCTGCAGTTACTCGCCAGCCATCCGGACGTCGATGCAATCTTCTTCGGCAACGACGACCTGGCCCACGGCGCGCTGTTCGAAGCCCTGCGCTGTGGCATCAAGATTCCCGAACAGGTTGCGGTCCTGGGCTTCAACGATTTGCCCGCCTCGGCCCACATGGTGCCGCGCCTGAGCAGCATCAGCACGCCACGGGAAGCCATCGGCCAACGCGCCGCCGAACAGATGCTCACGTTGATGGCCGGCAACCGCATCGCTCAGCCGGTGGTGGACATGGGATTTGAACTCAAGGTTCGCGAAAGCACCTGAGTCCGACGGTCACGTGCGGTCGATCCATGCCGTCCGACGGCAAGGATTGGCCGCCATGATCGCCGGCAGATGCTACACAGGCCTTTGGATCCAGGGCTCGCGACGGCGGCATGGGATTTGCTCCTGCACATGGCTCAGCCATAACCGCAGGTATCCATCATGTTGGTCAGTGCACAACAGCAAGCGATGATTTTGCTGCCCAAGCGTCCGGGCGAGGATCCCACCGCAGAAGCCGCCAGCGGCCTGCAAAGCGCCGCGCTGCAGGCATTGCGCGATAACGTCCAGGCTCAGGCCAGCCAGGGCAGCACGCAGGTGCAGGCTTCGATCGCCCGACAAGCCACACAGCAGGTCAATGCCGCCACCGCCATCAGCGACAAGGTTGATGAAGCGTTTGCCAAGACCCGGGTTCAGTTGCAGACCGTTGCTTCATCAGCCTCCGATGAGGCCAAGGCACAGGGCAGCTCTGCTCTGGACGCATTCAAGGACTACATGAGCAAGACGCCTGAAGAGCGTCTGCGCGACAGCATTCTTGAAGAGATGGGCATCACCCAGGAAGAGTTCGAGGCGATGCCGCCCGAGAAGCAATTGGCGGTCAGTCAGGAGATTGCCCAGCGCATGCAGGACAAGACGGCGATGGCGCAGGTCGAGAAGGACCAGGAAAGTCGCAACTCCGGCAAAGACCCGGCTACGGACATGTTCCTCGCCTCGCTTTGATAGGCTGCTGGGGTCAGCGGGCCGATGGCCGGGATGCATCCCTGGCCCATCGCCCGCTGGCGTCGATTCAATGACCGAACAGATTCACCTTCTTGGCCTTTTTGTCGGCGCGCTTTTCATCGGCGGTCTTCGCCGGTTTTTTCTTTGCCGCTTTTTTTGAATCCATGCCTTTGGCCATGATACGTACTCCACTCATACGGGATGTGAAGTCAGGTATACACCTATCGCCGCCGACATGTTCTTTTATAATCACCCTCCCCTTCACCGCCCCTGACTTTGCCATGTCCCAGATCCACTACACGCGGCTCGATGAACCCTTGTGGCCGCTGATGAACAAGTTTTATCGCGCCCACCAATCTTCAATGAAAGCGGTGCGTGAAGCGCAGTTGTGGGTGGCGCGGCAGGATGAAATCATCGCGGCCCTGTGCTTGCGAGCGGTGTCGGGTGGGCATTGGCTGACGGGGTTGTTTGTCGACCCGGCGTATCGCATGCAGGGGATCGCAGCGCGCTTGATCGACGAAGCGGTGAAAGGCGTGGAAGGACCGGTCTGGTTGTTCTGCCATCCTGATTTGCGCGGCTTTTATGAGCGGCAGGGGTTCAGCTTCGACCCCGTGCTGCCTTATGCGATGGCCGAGCGCCTGAGTCGTTATGCACGCAGCAAGCCGATGATTGCGATGGGGATGGAACCTAAAACACTCTCCTGAAGCGCATCACAATCCAATGTGGGAGCGAGCCTGCTCGCAATAGCGGCGTGTCAGTCAACAGCTTCATAGCTGACTCACCGCTATCGCGAGCAGGCTCGCTCCCACAGAGGGTTTGCGTAGGCTAGTCGTCCACCGCAGGGTCCAGGTCCGGAAACATGACCTCGGTAAAGCCGAACTTACTGAAGTCAGTGATGCGCGAGGGGTACAGCCGCCCGATCAGGTGGTCGCACTCATGCTGCACCACCCGCGCATGAAAGCCCGAGGCCGTGCGCACAATGGCTTCGCCTTTGGGGTCAAAGCCTTCGTAGCGAATGTGCTGATAGCGATCGACCGCACCGCGCAGGCCCGGCACCGACAAGCAGCCCTCGAACCCCTCCTCCATCAGTGGGCCCAACGGCGTAATCAGCGGGTTGATCAGGATCGTCTGGGGCACCGCCTCGGCGTCCGGGTAACGCTCGCTGTGCTCGAAGCCAAAGATCACCAGTTGCAGGTCGACACCGATCTGCGGCGCGGCCAGGCCGACGCCGCCCACACTTTCCATGGTCTGGAACATGTCGTCGATCAACTGCCACAACTCTGGGCTGTCGAACATTTCCGGCGGCACCGGCGGGGCAATACGCAGTAGGCGTTCGTCGCCCATTTTCAGGATTTCACGAATCATGGTCAGGTTTCGTCAGTGTGGGGGTGAGGAATGGAATGGTCACGGCCCAGGCCCGACACATGCTGTTTTTCGTGCTCGCCCGGGCTCTTTTCACCACGGTCCTTGCCCTCGGCGGACATGTGCTCGATCACCGCGTTCATCTCGGCACCGAGCAACAGCACCGCCGAAGAAATGTAGAAGTACAGCAACAGCACAATAATCGCGCCGATACTGCCATACATGGCGTTGTAGTTGGCGAAGGTCTTGACGTAAAACGCAAAGCCCAGGGACGCGATGATCCACACCACCACCGCCAGCACCGACCCCGGCGTAATAAAGCGAAACTCCTGTTTGACGTCGGGCATCACGTAATAGATCAACGCCACGGCCACCATCAGCAAAAACACGATCACCGGCCAGCGCACGATGGTCCAGAGTGTGACGATGAACTCCTCCAGCCCGACCTGGGCCGCGATCCAGCCCATCACCTGCGGCCCGAGCACCATCAGCGCCGCGGCGGCCAACAACATGCCGGCGATGCCGATGGTGTAGAAAATCGACAGCGGAAAGCGCTTCCAGATCGGACGGCCCTCTACCACATCGTAGGCGGCGTTCATCGCGCTCATCATCAATCGGACACCGGCCGAGGCAGTCCACAACGCAATGACGATACCCACTGACAACAACCCCCCCTTGGATTGCTGAAGCTGGTCGATCACCGGGTTGACCTGCTCCAGGGCCTGGGGCGGCAACACCAGTTCCGATTGCAGGCGCAGCCAGGAGAAGAAGTCCGGCAAATGCAGGAAACCGATCAGTGCGATCAGGAACAGAATGAAGGGGAACAGCGAAAACAGCATCTGGTAGGCCAATGCCGAGGCGTAGGTCGACATCTCGTCGTCGAGAAACTCGGTCACGGTACGCATCATCACACGATGCAAGGGTAAGCCTTTCAAGGCCGGGAACATCATGTGCGTCTCCTTTCGCCGCAAAAAAGGAAGGTCGCCTGGCGACTCTCGGGGTTGCTATCCAAGACAAAAGTAACCTGTTTGGCGACTTTGGAACAATTTCCCCGGTGCAAGTTCGAGCAGACATGACAACGGCCACCCGCGGATGGCCGTTCCAATCGGTTATTCAACAGGCCGGTTATGCCTCGTCAACGCCTTTCTTGACTGCGTCCTTGGCCTTGCCCACGTTTTGCTGAACCTCACCTTTTTTCTCCTGGACCACGCCCTCAGCGCGCATGCGGTCATTGTCGGTGGCCTTGCCGACGCCTTGCTTGATGTTGCCGACGGCTTCGTTGGCAACGCCCTTCACTTTATCGCTCGTGCTACCCATGATGTCTCTCCTGTGAACAACTGTACGAAAAGTCATTACATAAGGGTTGACCGAGGCCGTTTGCGGGGAGTTTCATTTTTTCAGCAGCGCATTTCATCGTCAGATGCAGGTTGCGCTTTATGTTTGCCGATCCACCCCCGAGAATGCCCCACGTATTCAGGCTGCGACCTGAAGCTCCAATCTCGTAGGAACGTTATGAAACTCGATAAAAAGCAGGCCATCGCCCGCAGAAACCAGGAACTGGGCGGCGCCGTACTGGGCGTCAATAACTGCCACTTCAGCGAATTGAACCGCAACCGCAACATCTTCTGGTTCGATATCCCGGTGGCACGCCTGGCCATCGGTCAGTACGAATGGATCCACCTGCTGCTGCACACGCCGGCCACCGATGAGCTGCTGCACCTGAAGGTACCGACCGTGTTCCTGCGCGAAAAAATGGAAGGCCTGGAAGTACGCAACCAGGGCAAGCGCAAGGCGGCCCTGAGCCTGGAGCTGAGCGCCGACAAGGATTCGTACCTGCAGGACATGCGCCCGGGTGGCACCAACCTGGATTTTGCGCAGTTTCGGTTGTAACGCTCTACACAGGTGGGTGGCGCAGAGGCGCTATTGTGGCGAGGGAGCTTGCTCCCGCTGGACGCGTAGCGGCCCCTTGCAGTGGATCAGTTGGATCGGAGGGGCTGCTGCGCAGCCCAGCGGGAGCAAGCTCCCTCGCCACAACAGCTGCCACGCCCCAGAATTGCCGCGTAATAAAAAGCCCCGCACTGGCGGGGCTTTTTATTGGCAGCGGTTTTACTTCTTCAGACCCAACTTCTTCAGTTCTTCATCACGCAACTCGCGTCGCAGGATCTTGCCCACGTTGGTGGTCGGCAGCGCGTCGCGGAATTCCACCGCCTTGGGCACTTTGTAGCCCGTGACGTTGGCGCGCATGTGTTCCATCACCTGCTCTTTGGTCAGCGTGACACCCGGGCGGGGCACAATGAAAATCTTGATTGCCTCGCCGGATTTTTCGTCCGGTACACCGATGGCCGCGCACTGCAGGACGCCCGGCAGGGTCGCCAGCACGTCTTCCAGCTCGTTGGGGTATACGTTGAAACCGGAGATCAGGATCATGTCTTTCTTGCGATCGACGATGCGCATGTAGCCGTCCGGCTGGATCAGCGCGATATCGCCGGTCTTGAGCCAGCCTTCGCTGTCGAGGATCTCGTCGGTGGCGTCCTGGCGCTGCCAGTAGCCCTTCATGACCTGTGGACCTTTCACACACAGTTCACCGATTTCGCCCAATGGCAGTTCTTCGCCGGCGTCATTGATAATCTTGCACAGCGTCGACGGCACCGGAATGCCGATGGTGCCAATCTGGATTTTCTGGATCGGATTGACCGTGGCGACCGGGCTGGTTTCGGTCATGCCATAACCTTCGCAGATCGGGCAGCCGGTAACCGCTTTCCAGCGCTCGGCCGCCGCCAGTTGCAGGGCCATGCCACCGGACAACGTCACCTTCATTGCCGAGAAATCCAAGTTGCGGAAGGCTTCGTTGTTGCACAGGGCCACGAACAACGTGTTGAGGCCGACAAAACCGCTGAACTTCCACTTCGACAGTTCCTTGACCATCGCCGGGAGGTCGCGCGGGTTGCTGATCAGGATATTGTGGTTGCCGATCAGCATCATCGCCATGCAATGGAAGGTGAAAGCGTAGATGTGATACAGCGGCAGCGGCGTGATCAGGACCTCGCAACCTTCGTTGAGGTTGGACCCCATCAGTGCCTTGCACTGCAACATGTTCGCCACCAGGTTGCGATGGGTCAGCATCGCGCCCTTGGCCACGCCAGTGGTGCCGCCGGTGTACTGCAACACGGCCACGTCGTCACTGGTGGGGTTGGCTTCGGTCACTGGCTGGCCGTGGCCCTTGCTCAGCACATCGTTGAACTTGATGGCCTTGGGCAAGTGATAAGCGGGGACCATCTTCTTGACGTACTTGATCACGCTGTTGATCAGCAGACGCTTGAGTGGCGGCAGCAAATCGGCAACTTCGGTGACGATCACATGCTTGACGCCCGTCTTGGGCACCACAGCCTCGGCCAGGTGCGCCATGTTCGCCAGGCACACCAGCGCCTTGGCACCGGAGTCATTGAACTGGTGTTCCATTTCCCGCGCGGTGTACAGCGGGTTGGTGTTGACCACGATCAGGCCGGCGCGAATCGCACCGAACACGGCAACCGGGTACTGGAGAACGTTGGGCAGTTGCACGGCGATTCGATCGCCAGGCTGCAAGTCGGTATGCTGTTGCAGATACGCAGCAAAGGCACCGGACAATTCATACAGTTCCCCGTAGGTAATTGTCTTGCCCAGGTTGCTGAATGCCGGCTTGTCGGCGAAGCGTTGGCAGGACTGCTTCAACACCGCCTGAATATTCGGATACTCGTCTGGATTGATGTCGGCAGCAATCCCAGCTGGGTACTTATCCTTCCAAAAGTCTTCGATCATGGAAGCCCACTCCTCAGCAACGCGAATTCTCACCGCATTTGATGCGATTATTATTGGTGTGTGTTTATTGGTGAATCTGGCCTAATTCAACGCCGAGAAGTCACAAAAGCGCGCCGAGAGTAGCAGCTTTGCCAAGGGTCGCCTAGAGCCAAAAGTGGCCCCTACAGTCATAAATATGACTCAAGAATATGCAGTGGTCATTTTTAGAGTAAAAATACTAAGCACTGGTTAATCACTGCGAATACATAAAAACCGTGGGAGCGAGCCTGCTCGCGATGGCGGCGCCTCAGTCGACATCTCTGTCACTGATACACCGCCATCGCGAGCAGGCTCGCTCCCACAGGGTTTATTCCAAAGGATGGCCGGCCTCAGGCGATATCCCGCAACTCCCGCCGCAATATCTTGCCCACTGGCGTCATCGGCAACGACTCTCGCAGCACGATGTGCTTGGGTATCTTGTAGCCGGTGAAGTTCTCCTTGCAGTAAGCCTTGAGCTCTTCAAGGCTGACGCCCGTCTCGCGTGGCACCACGAACAGTTTCACCGCCTCCCCCGAACGTTCGTCTGGCACACCGATCACCGCGCAGTTGGCAACTTTCGGATGGGCCATCACCACGTCTTCGATTTCGTTTGGGTATACGTTGAAACCCGAGACGATGATCATGTCTTTCTTGCGATCGACGATGCGCACGAAACCGTCCGGGTCGATCACCGCGATGTCACCGGATTTGAACCAGCCTTCGCTGTCCAGCACCTCGGCGGTGGCTTCGGGTTTGTTCCAGTAGCCTTTCATGATTTGCGGGCCCTTGATGCACAACTCACCGCGCTCGCCCAATGGCTGTTCGGCGCCGTCGTCGCTGACCACTTTCATGAGCGTGCCCGGCACCGGCAGCCCCACCGTGCCCAGCCGGGACTTGGTGCCGTAGGGGTTGGTGCAGGCCACCGGCGAGGTTTCGGTCAGGCCATAGCCTTCGGTGATCCGGCAGCCGGTGAGCTGTTCCCAACGCTCGGCGGTGGCCTTGACCAGCGCAGTGCCACCGGAGTTGGTGAGCTTGAGGCTGGAGAAATCCAGGGTCTTGAAATCCGGATGGTCCATCAGCGCCACGAACAGCGTGTTGAGCCCCAGCAGCGCCGAAAAACGCCAGTTCTTCAGCTCCTTGATAAAGCCACCGATGTCCCGCGGGTTGGTGATCAGCACGTTGTGGTTGCCGGTGACCATCATGCACATGCAATTCGCCGTGAAGGCATAGATGTGGTACAGCGGCAGCGGCGCGATCATCACCTCCTGGCCTTCGCGCAGCAACGGTTGGCCGTCGTCGCCGAACTGGCCGAGGCATGCCCGGGCCTGCTGCATGTTCGCTACCAGGTTGCCATGGGTCAGCATCGCCCCCTTGGCAAGGCCGGTGGTGCCGCCGGTGTATTGCAGCACCGCGATGTCCTCGAGGCTGACTTTCAGCGGTTTGATGCCATGGCCCCGCCCCAGGCGCAACGTGCTCTTGAAGGAAACGGCCTGGGGCAGCGAATAGTCAGGGACCATCTTCTTGACCTTGCTCACCAGCGTATTGACCAGCCAGCCCTTGGCAGTTGGCATCAGGTCGCCCATCTTCGCCTCAATGAGATACTGCAGATCGGTGTCGGGCAGCACCTCCTGGACTTTCTGTCCGAACAGGTTCATGTACACCAGTGCCCGGGCGCCGGAGTCCTTGAACTGGTGGCGCATTTCCCGCGGGGTATACAACGGGTTGGTGTTGACCACGATCAGCCCGGCGCGCAAGGCACCGAACACAGCGATGGGGTATTGCAGGACATTGGGCATCTGCACCGCGATACGATCGCCAGGCGCCAGGTCGGTATGGGCTTGCAGGTAGCCGGCGAAGGCAGCGCTGTAGCGCTCGAGTTCGGCATAGGTCAGGGTAACCCCCATGTTGCTGAACGCCGGACGGTCGGCGAATTTCTTGCAGGAACGCTCGAACACCTCGATCACCGATTTGTAGGCCCCCACGTCAATGTCCAGGGGCACGCCGGCCGGGCGTTTGTCATTCCAGAAATCAGGCTGCATTGTTTTTATCCTCTTTACCTGAACGTGTCCGGGCCGCTTCTGTGGCTCTTGCACAGGCGGTGCTCTTGGGACACTAGCAGCTATGGCCAATCAGGCAAATATGGCAACCTGCTTCATAGATTGTGTGAATCTACCTGCCACGACGTAACGTAACGTGACTTGATCAGGCGAGACGCAACGGATGCGCTATACAATGCAGCGACGCTGTGTTTGTCCTTGTGTATGCCCGTGAGTAAAGGAATGACCATGATCCACCAAACGTTCATGCTCACCGCCACCGACCACACCCGCCTGTTCGTCAATCAGTGGCTGCCTGAAACCGCCCCTGAAGCGGTGATCATGCTGGCCCACGGCATGGCCGAACACAGCGGCCGCTACGCGCGTCTGGCCCGGGCGCTGTGCGATGCAGGCTACGGTGTCTACGCGCCGGACCTGCGCGGCCATGGCAAAACCGGCGAAGCAGCGACGCTCGGCCATTTTGCCGACGAGGATGGCTGGGCCAAGGTGGTCGGCGACCTGGCCAGCCTCAATCAACACATCGGCCAGCAGCACCCCGATGTTCCCATCGTGTTGCTGGGTCACAGCATGGGCAGCTACATCGCCCAGGGTTACCTGTTGCATCACAGTGCCAGTCTGCACGGGGCGATTCTCAGCGGTTCGAATTTCCAGCCCGTGGCGCTCTATCGTGCCGCGCGCCTGATCGCCTGTTTCGAGCGCAAGCGCCAGGGTCCCAAGGGCCGCAGCGCCCTGATCGAGTGGCTGTCCTTCGGCAGTTTCAATAAGAAATTCAAACCCACGCGTACCCCCTTCGACTGGCTCAGCCGCGACCCGGCCGAGGTCGACAAGTACCGCCTCGACCCGCTGTGCGGCTTTCGTTGCACCAATCAGTTGTGGGTCGACCTGCTCGGCGGGTTGCAGCAGATCAGCAAAGCGTCCAATCTCGCCCAGATCGATCCGGGCCTGCCCCTGCTGGTGATCGGCGGTGAATGTGATCCGGTGAGTGAAGGCAAACGTCTCAAGGATCTGGCCGACGCCCTGCGCGGCGCCGGCAGCCAGCACTTGCAATTGACGATTTACCCGCAAGCCCGGCACGAACTGTTCAATGAAACCAACCGCGATGAAGTGACGGCCGACGTGCTGGCCTGGATTGCCCAGGCCCTGAGTCACAAGCGACCGCCACGCAGCGAATAGGTTTGCAGCGTTTTCCTTTACTCGTCACAGGATTTGATAGATGACCCAGGTTACCAACATCCCCTACGAAGCCCTCGAAGTCGGTCAGACCGCCAGCTACAGCAAGACCGTCGAAGAGCGCGACATTCAGCTGTTCGCCGCCATGTCGGGCGATCACAACCCGGTGCACCTGGATGCCGAATTCGCTGCGGCGAGCATGTTCAAGGAGCGCATCGCCCATGGCATGTTCAGCGGTGCGCTGATCAGCGCGGCGGTGGCCTGCGAGCTGCCTGGGCCGGGCACCATCTATATCGGCCAGCAGATGAGCTTCCAGAAGCCGGTGAAGATTGGTGACACCCTGACCGTGCGCTTGGAGATCCTTGAGAAACTGCCGAAATTTCGCGTACGCATTGCCACTCGCGTGTTCAATCAGCGCGACGAGCTGGTGGTGGACGGCGAAGCGGAAATCCTCGCGCCACGCAAGCAGCAGACCGTGACCTTGCCGACGCTGCCGGCGATTACTGTCGGCTGATTACCACTATCTAAAGTGAATGACCTGTGGCGAGGGGATTTATCCCCGCTGGGCTGCGAAGCAGCCCCCTGCGCTCGGGCAGACACACCTCAGAGGTCTTGAGATATTGGGGCCGCTTCGCGCCCCAGCGGGGCGGTGCGACGTTTCGATAAATCCCCTCGCCACAAAGGGTTATTGCGGGTCTTCACGCACCTGCACGCTCGCCGTCATTCCCGCGCTCAGGTTTACCCCTTCTGGCACCTTGTCCAGCTTGATCCGCACCGGAATCCGCTGGGCCAGGCGCACCCAATTGAAGGTCGGCTCGACCTCCGCCAGCAACTGCGCATCGGGATTGGTATTGCGGTCGGTGATGCCGCGGCTGATGCTTTCGACGTGGCCTTGCAGGGCATGACCGGCGCTCATCAACCAGACCTTGACCGGATCGCCAACGCGGATCCTGGGCAGTTTGGTTTCTTCGAAATAGGCCTGCACATAAAACGTTGAATCGTCGATCAGCGCCATGACCGGTTGTCCGGCATTCACGTAGTTGCCCTCGGCCAGGCGCAGGTTGGTGATATGGCCACCCCGTGGGGCCAGGACCTGGCTGCGGGCCAGGTTGAGTTCGGCGACCTTGGCCTCGGCCTGGGCCTCGCGCAGTTCGCCTCGGGCGATGCCGGCGTTGATCTGGGCGTTTTCCCGCAACTCGGCACTGATAGCCTGGGGCCCCAGAGCGGCGCGTCGACTGGCTTCGTGTTCACGCAAACTCAGTTGCTGCTGCCGGGTCTGGACCACCGCCCGGGCTTTCTCCAGCGCGGCCTCGAAACGTTCGCGGTCGATGCTCAGCAATACATCGCCGGCCTTGACCTGCTGGTTATCCACCGCCTTGAGCTCGCGCACCCAACCCGACACGTCGGGGGCGATCACCACCACGTCGGCGCGAATCCGCGCATCCCGAGTCCAGGGCGTGAGCATGTAGTACTGCCACAGATGAAACCCGGCAAAGATCGCCACGGCCACCACGCTCAGCGTGACGGCAACACGTACGGAAGTACGCATGTTCAACTCCTTATAGCGGTCCGAGGACCACGGTAATAACAGTCAGGACACAGACATACAGGGCGCAGTCGAACAAGGCTTCATGCCAGATCCAGCGCCCGGCCGGCACGAGGCTGAGCAACAGGCGAAGCCCACCGGTCACCAGCAAGGCCAGCACCACATAAATCAAGAACGGGCTGAGCAATACCCCGCCTATCGACCACTCACGCAAGCCCATGGCTGTGCTCCCGTTGTTCAGGTTCGTGCTGACGGCACCAGGCGCGCCAGCTGTTCTGCAATTGCACCACCGCACCCTGGGCCAGTTTCAGCGCATCGCCGGGCGGTTGCGTCGACAACACCTTCAGGAACTCGTTGCTCGCCGGGCCGAGTGCTTCGGCCTGATCAACTGCCGGACCGCGCTCAAGCACCTGCTCCAGCGCATCGAAGTAACGGCGCTGGGCCCGGTTGTCGGGCATTTGGGCGACGGCCAGACTCAAACGCAGGTGCAGCAACTCGTCACCCATGTCCAGGCCAAGCAATCCGTCATCCCAACGGCTACGCGCCGGCACCGGCAGTTCGGGATAGTGCCGCGCCAGTTGCAACAGCCGATCAGCCATGCGTCCGCCGAACCAGCTCTCGGCGCCCCGCAGGCTACGGCGCGTCAACCGCACCAGATCATCCAGCGTGGCGGCCAGCAGGCGCCGGCTATGCCAGGCCGGATCGCGCAGAATCAGCAGGTTGAATGCCAACACCGCCGCACCCACACCGATCATCATCGCTTGAGCATTGTTGAAGAACGCCGCCACGTCATATTTCATGGCATTGAGCGGCGATATCAGCACCACGAAATGCAGACAGAACGAGGTGGCCGTGGCGAAAATCTGCGGCTTGGCCATGCCCAGCGCCCCCAGGAACAGCGGCACGCCCATGGCCATGCACAACATCGCAAAACTGCTCCACTGCGGCAGCAAAATCTCACCGATGACAAACGCCGTCGGCACCGCCAACAGAATTCCCCGAAGAAAACTCATGCCGATCTGCGCGCCGTTTTCACGACTGGCGAACAGACTGCACACCACGCAGGTGAGCACCAGCGCGCCTGAGGCGGCAGGCCAGGCAGTCGCCAGCCAAAAACAGGCGACCGCCAGAAACGCCAGGGCGCTACGCGCACCAAAGACCATGGCTAGGGGCAGGTCACGATGGGGCGCCAGGGTGCGCGGCGGATCCACCGCCTCCCTGCCCTCTTGCACCGCCTTCAAGGCTGCGCAGGCAGCCAGGGCGGTATCGAGCAACAAGGCGAAGCGGGCCAGGCAATAACTTTGCGCCGGGCTGATCAGTGGATCGTGGGATGCATCCAGCACCCGTGGTCGCAAGGCTTGCAGGGTCGCGCTGTCGGCGTCGAGGGCTTGTTGCACCTCGCTCATCCACGGCTTGAGGGCCTCGGCTTCCTCAGGATCGAGTTGTTTCCATTGCCGCCGTACCGAGCGGGAGATGCGCAGCAGCATCAACAGTTTCTGGCTCAGAGCGCTGATGGCCCGAGCCCGTTGCCGACCCAGGCTGCCTTCGAACCAGGCGTGTTCACGCTGGGCGTCCACGGCGACGATCTTGCCGAGGATTTCCAGCAGTCCTTTACGGGCCTGGGCATCGCCCGTCAGGGTGGCACGGGCCGCCTGCATGCCGCTCTGCCAGGCGACACGGGCCTGATCGGCCAATTGCCGCTCGACCCGCAACGGCCAGAGCAACGCGCTGGCCGCCGTGGCGCAGACAATGCCCAGGCTGATCTCCGTACAGCGCGCCACGGCCTGATCGAACACCCCCAGCGGATGGGAAATGGCCGGCAAGGCAATGATTGCCACTGTGTAACCGGCCAGCACGAACGAATAGGACCAGGCGCTGCGCAGCAGTGTGGAGCAAGCCGTGCACAAGCCCAGCCACACGGCCAGCGCCAGTAGGAACAACCAGGGTGCCTGAGCAAACAGCCCCATGAACACCACCGACATGACGGTGCCCACCAGGGTGCCGACCAATCGCGCCAAACCTTTCTGCACCACCATCCCGGACAGCGGTTGCGCCACGATGATCGCGGTCATCAACGCCCATGAAGGCTGCTCCAGGCCCCAGCGCAAGGCCAGCCAAAGCGCCAAGCCGCCACCAAGCACGGTCTTGATGGCGAATTGCACAGCGAGGCGGTCGGGAGCGAACAGGGCCTGGAAAGTAATGGGCACGCGAAAAACTCTTATGGGGACGCAGTAACGATAGATGCAATAAAGGGTGATGGAGGGTGCAATTATTAGCTGGCTATCTATTTGAGTCCAGAGCCACCGTTACATGATCGGCATAAAAAAACGCCAGACAGGCTGGCGTTTTTTTGTACAGCGCGCTTGTTTAGCTGGCGCGCGCCTGGTTACGCAGGGCTTTTACCTGGTCATGGTTGCGCTGCACACCATGATACTGACGCTCAACCAGATCGCGAATACCAACCAGGTTGTGCTTGCTGATTTTCTCCATGGCTTCTTTGTAAGCCTTAAGGGCATGGTCTTCACCGCGCTCGGCTTCGTTGAGCACCGCTTCTTCGTCCTTGCCAGTGAACATGGATTTCACGTCCACCCAACGGCGATGCATATCACCGGCAACGCTGGTGGAGGTTTCCGGATCGCCACCCAGGGCCCGTACGGCAGCTTGCAGCTCAGCCGCGGCGGCAGCGCAGTCTGCGGCGCGCTGGACGAACAAATCCTTGAGTTGTGGATGCTTGATGTCTTCAGCGCAAGTCTTGAAACCTTCCTGACCATCTTTGCTGGTCTCGATCAGGTCGTTCAGGACGGAGATGGATTCTTTGTTGATGTCGGTCATTTTTCAATTCCTTTGCTTGGTGAATAAAAAACCTACAAGGAATATTGCATCGGTCGTGCCAGCCGCAATCACAAATAAAAACATTAAAAATCAATAACTTAATCAATCGCTCGATAACTGTATCCGTGTTCTTTGCATGATCTGTCATTTGGCCTGCATGCAGAATGCCTGTATTTTCCAGGCTGACTGAATCAAGACCCCTACCATGAACCCGGAAAAGCTCGAACTGCTGGTGACACGCCAGATGCCCTTCGGCAAATACAAAGGCCGAATCCTGGCCGACCTGCCCGGGCAATACCTGAACTGGTTCGCTCGCGAGGGTTTTCCTCACGGGGAACTGGGCGGTTTGCTGGCGCTGATGCAGGAGATCGACCACAACGGTCTGTCGGATCTGCTTGACCCCCTGCGTGCCAAACACGGCAAACCCAAGCCCCAACATTGATTGAGCCTCGCCATGCCCGAGAACACCCTGCGCGCCCACGATGAAGCTTTCTGGGAAACTTTTGTGGGTCGCTACGATGTCGACCCCAATGGGCCGCTCAATCTGGAAAACGGCTACTTCGGCCGCATGTCCCGGACCGTGGTCGAGGAGTACCAACGCAATATTGAGTTCGTCAACCGCGGTAACTCTGTGTACGCGCGCCAGCATTTCGACCGGGACCATGGCGAAGCGATTCGTCAGCAAGTGGCGCAACTGATTCACGCGTCCCCCGCTAGCGTAGCGTTGGCCAACAGTGCCGGAGACGCCCTGCAAACGCTGATTCGCAACTACAACGGTCTCAAGCCTGGCGATCAGGTGCTGATCTGTGATCTGGAATACGCGTCGGTCAAAAGCGCAATGCGCTGGCTGGCCCGGCAGCGTGGCGTAGAGGTGATTGAACTCGTCCACCCGCACCCCGCCAGTTTCGAAAGCCTGGTGGGCACTTATCGCCAAGCGTTCATTCGTTACCCGCGCCTCAAGCTGATGGCGCTGACCTACGTCAACCACCTCACTGGGCTGGTGATGCCGGTCCAGGCCATTGCCGAAACCGCCCGTGAGTTTGGCGTCGATATCATTCTCGACGGTGCCCACGCCCTGGGCCAGATCGATTTCGATCTGAAGAAGCTCGGTATCGAATTCGCCGGGTTCAACCTGCAGAAGTGGATCGGCGGGCCGCTGGCCCTGGGCTTTTTATACATCGCACCGCAACGGCTGGCCGACATCGACCCGGACATGGACGAAGATCATTACCCTGCCACTGACGTGCGCTCGCGAACGCCCCACAGCACGCCCAATATCCCGGCTTTGCTCACCCTGCCCTTGGTCCTGGAGGAGCACCGCTCATTGGGTGGCGCATCGGCCAAGGGCGTGCGGCTCAGTTATCTGCGCGACCTGTGGGTGAACGCCGTGCGTGATGTACCGGGGATCGAAATCATGACGCCGGACGATCCGCGCCTGTACTGTGGCATTACGTCGATGCGCTTCACCGCCCAGCCCGATCAACAGGCGATGGCCGATCGACTGCTCAATGACTACGGGATCTTCACCGTGGTGCGCAACACCAGTGTCGGGCCGTGTATTCGCATTACCCCAGGGTTGATCACCTTGGCGAAGGATATCGAGCGGTTGACTGCGGCGCTGATTAACCTGAGCCGAATGTAGTTGTGGCGAGGGGATTTATCCCCGCAGGGCGGCGCAGCAGCCCAGTAAGGAGGACTTAACCTATCTGACGCACCGAGATGTCAGGTTTCGGGGCCGCTGCGCGCCCCAGCGGGGATAATTCCCTCGCCACAAATCCAGCGTTCATCCAGCGCGGTACGATAAAACCCAGGCAAAAAAAAACGGCGCGCCGACCAAGCGCACCGTAAAACCGTAGAACACCCAACGAAGGTTCGGTAAGACAATCAGTCCAGCAGCGCCAGCGCCTCGGCGGTGCACTCCTGGATGCGGGCCCAGTCGCCGTTCTTGATCCACTCGGGATCAAGCATCCAGCTGCCGCCCACGCACATCACGTTTTTCAACGCCATGTAGCTCTTGATATTGGCCGGGCTTACGCCGCCGGTCGGGCAGAATTTCACTTCGCCGAACGGGCCGCCCAGGGCCTTGATGGCCGCGACACCGCCGCTGACTTCCGCCGGGAACAGTTTGAAGCGGCGATAACCCAGGCCGTAGCCTTCCATGATGCCGGAGGCGTTGCTGATGCCCGGCAGCAACGGGATCGGGCTGTCGACGCTGGCTTCCAGCAGATCACGGGTGATGCCTGGGGTGACGATGAACTGCGAACCGGCAGCCTCGGCAGCGGCCAGCATATGGCGGTCCAGCACCGTACCGGCCCCGGTCACCAGTTCCGGACGTTGCTCGCGCAGCACCTGGATGGCCTTGAGGCCGTATTGGGAACGCAAGGTCACTTCCAGCGCCGTCAGGCCGCCGGCGGCCAGGGCATCGGCCAGCGGCAGGATGTCCTGCTCACGGGCGATGGTGATCACCGGCAGGATCCGCGCCTTGGCGCAGAGGCTGTCGATCAGGGTAACTTTGTCCGCCATGGAAACGGTCGGGGATGGGTTTGTCATAGCGGCTGATCCTTGGTTCATGGGCACCAGTAAATCTCTAACGTAGGTTGCAAAAACGCGCGGATCGGCATTTCGGCGACATTGTCACCGGCCACCGCAGCGTTCAGGGTGGTCAATTTCGACTGACCGGAAATCGACAGCACTTTGTGTTTCGCCGAGGCCAGCAAAGCGCGACTCATGGTCAGGCGCTGGTGCGGCACGGTGGGCGCCAGCATCGGCCAGCAGCGGCGAGCGCCATTGGCATCCAAGGCTTGAGCCAGGTTTGGACTGTCGGGGAACAGCGAGGCGGTGTGCCCGTCATCGCCCATGCCCAATATCAGTACGTCGATGGGCGGCAGCTCGGCCAGCAAACGATCGGCCTGCTCGGCTGCGGCTTCCAGGTCGGCGCTGGCGCTGTAGAGGCTCAGGAACTGGGCCTTGGCTGCCGCACCTTGGAGCAGGTAACGCTTGAGCAGACCGGCGTTGCTGTCAGCGTGCTCAACCGGCACCCAACGCTCGTCGGCCAGGCTCACCACCACGTTCGACCAGTCCAGCGCCTGTTTGGCCAGGCTCTGGAAAAACGCCACGGGGCTGCGACCACCGGAGACCACCAGGGTCGCCGTGCCGCGCGCCTCGATGGCCGCGCGTAATTGCTCGGCCACCTTCAACGCCAAGCCCTCGGCCAGCAGCACCGGGGTTTTGAATTCGTGGGCGCTGACACCCTGCGGCAGTTTCACTTCAGATATCGCCATACCATGACCTCCCATCCCGCGTGATCAGTGCAATGGAGCTCATTGGCCCCCAGGACCCGGCCGCATACGGCTTGGGCGCATCGCCGGATTTCTTCCATCCAGCAATCAACTGGTCACACCACGTCCACGCGGCTTCAATTTCATCTTTACGGACAAACAGGTTCTGGTTGCCGTTCATGACTTCCAGCAACAACCGTTCGTAGGCATCGGGAATCCGCGCACTGCGATAGGTGTCGGAAAAGTTGAGTTGCAACGGACCGCTGCGCAATTGCATGCCCTTGTCCAGGCCTTGCTCCTTGGTCATCACTCGCAAGGAAATCCCTTCGTCCGGCTGCAGGCGGATGATCAGTTTGTTGCTGATCTGCAAGCGCTGCTCGGGGGCGAAGATGTAGTGGGACGGTTCCTTGAAGTGAATGACAATCTGCGACAGTTTCTGCGGCATGCGCTTGCCGGTGCGCAGGTAAAACGGAACCCCGGCCCAGCGCCAGTTGCGAATGTCGGCGCGCAGGGCCACGAAGGTTTCGGTATCGCTCTGGGTGTTGGAGTTGGGCTCTTCCAGGTAACCCGGCACCGACTTGCCCTCGCTGTGGCCGGCGATGTACTGGCCGCGCACCACCTGAGTGGTCAGGCCTTCCGGGCTGATGGGGGCCAGGGCCTTGAGCACTTTGACCTTCTCGTCACGGATGCTGTCGGCGGACAGGTCGGCCGGCGGGTCCATGGCAATCAGGCAGAGCAACTGCAACAGGTGATTCTGGATCATGTCGCGCAGTTGGCCGGCTTTGTCGAAATAGCCCCAGCGGCCTTCGATGCCGACCTTCTCGGCGACGGTGATTTCCACATGGGAAATGTAATTCTGGTTCCACTGGGTTTCGAACAGGCTGTTGGCGAACCGCAGCGCGATCAGGTTCTGTACCGTCTCTTTACCCAGGTAGTGGTCGATGCGATAGGTGCGGTTTTCCGGGAAGAACTGCGCCACGGCGTCGTTGACCTTGCGCGACGATTCCAGGTCCGAGCCGATGGGTTTTTCCAGCACGACGCGGGTGTTTTCGCACAAACCGACCTTCGCCAGGTTCTCGCAGATCGCTCCATACACCGCCGCTGGGGTGGCAAAATAGGCAATGACTTGCTGGGCTGAACCGGCCTGCTCGGCCAGGGCGACATAGTCCTCGGCCTTGAGGAAATCCACGTGCAGATAAGTCAATCGCCCCAGGAAGCGTTCAACCACGGTCTCGTTCAGATCCTTGTCGCCCACGTAGCGGCGCAACTCCGCGGCGATGAACGCCAGGTGTTGCTGTTCGCTACCCGGCTCCCGGGCCAGGGCAATGATCCGCGTGTCCTCGTGCAACAGGTCCGCGCCATCGAGCTGATAAAGGGCAGGAAACAGCTTGCGCAAGGCCAGGTCGCCCAACGCGCCGAACAAGGCGAAGGTGCACGGTTCAACCGTAATCGAATGCATGATGTTTGTTCTTTTATCAAGTTAAGCTACAAATACCTTTTTTCAAGGCATCACTCAAGGAAAAATGTAGTAATAACCACAACATTTTTCGAAAATACCGATTCCGAGTGGTGGTACACCGGAGCCATCAGTAGGATAGGCCACCGCAAAGGGTCGTATCAAAGACCCGTCTTTCTAGGAATCTTGTATGGACCGCGTGCGAAATTTACTGGAACAGATCCAGAGTCGCCTTGAAGACCTGAACAAGGCAGAACGCAAAGTGGCCGAAGTGATCCTGCTCAACCCACAGCAGGCCACCCGCTTCAGCATCGCCGCCCTCGCCCAGGCCGCTTCGGTCAGCGAACCGACCGTCAACCGCTTCTGCCGCTCATTCGGCGTCAGCGGCTACCCGGAACTCAAGCTGCAACTGGCCCAAAGCCTGGCCAGCGGCGCCGCTTACGTCAGTCGCGCAGTGGAGGCCGATGACAACCCGGAAGCCTACACCCGGAAAATCTTTGGCAGTGCCATTGCCTCATTGGACAGCGCCTGCCAGGCCCTTGATCCCAATTTGATCAGTCGTGCCGTGGATCTGCTGATCCAGGCCCGGCAGATTCACTTCTTCGGCCTCGGTGCCTCGGCACCGGTGGCGCTGGATGCCCAGCACAAATTCTTCCGCTTCAACCTGGCGGTGACCGCCCACGCCGATGTGCTGATGCAGCGGATGATCGCGTCAGTGGCCCACACGGGCGAGCTGTTCGTGATCATTTCCTACACCGGCCGTACCCGCGAGCTGGTGGAAGTCGCACGCATCGCCCGGGAGAACGGCGCGTCGGTACTGGGGCTGACCGCCGAAGGCTCGCCCCTGGCCAAGGCCAGCACCCTGAGCCTGAACATCCCGCTGCCCGAAGACACCGACATCTACATGCCGATGACCTCGCGGATCATCCAGCTCACTGTGCTGGACGTGCTCGCCACCGGCATGACCTTGCGCCGCGGTGTGGACTTCCAGCCGCATCTGCGCAAGATCAAGGAAAGCCTCAATGCCAGCCGGTATCCGGTGGGGGATGAGTTCAACTGATTCGACCTTGGGTATCTTGTCGCCTGATAAACCGCTATCGCGAGCAAGCTCGCTCCCACACTGGATCTTTGGCGTTCACAAGCCCCCTGTGGGAGCGAGCTTGCTCGCGATGGGGCCAGCAGCAACACTCCAGATCCCGAACTAAGCCCCCACCCGCGCCTGCAAACTCAAATGCGCCCGCTCCCCCGGCGCCAGGCAGAGGCTGTCAGTGCCACCGCTGGCCGCTTCGACGCAGACGAACTCCGACACCTCATCCCAGCTCACCCCCAGCAAAGGCCGGGCACCGGGATGCCACACCACGGTATCGGCACTGGCGCCGGTGTCGATGCACAGCTCACGCTGCCAGGCGTGGTCTTTAAGCTGCAGTTCACCCTCATGCTGGAACACCCGCTGACAACCGCCCTCGACCCGCAAATCGCCTTCCTGCTGGCAGGCTGCACGGTTCAACTGGTCGTAGCCCAGCGCGCCTTCAAGCCCAGACAGCGCTATCTCACCAACGTCACCAATACGCCAATAGGCGTGCAGAGCCTGGCTCAATTGACACGGCAGGCTGTCTTGATGCTCGGTGCTCAAGCGTAATTCCATGCGTTCGCCCAGATCGGCGTACAGATCGACCTGCCAGTCGCACAACTGGAGCTGCCAGTGCAGGTGCACACCGTCTTCATGGCTGCGGCTGTCGAGCAGTTTCCAGTCGATCAACCGTGCCCAGCCATGGGACGGCCAGGCGTTTTCGCTGGGATGACGGCCATACCACGGCCAGCACACCGGCACCCCGCCGCGGATCGCACCGACTTGTGGCCACTTGGCCGCACACCACAACCAGGGTTTCTGACCCCGCGGCTGAAAGTGCAACAGCTGCGCGCCCTGGCGACTGAACACCGCCTGGCACAGAGGATGATCGATCACCAACACATCACGTTGCTGATAGCGCTCCCACGCAAACACCGGGCGCTCGCGCAAGGATCTGAAAAAGCGTTGTAGCGGATGCTCATGCATGAGCTGCGGTCCTGGAAATCATTGAGTTACTCATCTGTTTGCAACGCATTTTTTGTGGCGAGGGAGCTTGCTCCCGCTCGGCTGCGAAGCAGTCGTAAACAAGGCAAATGCGGCCTGGCTGAGGCACCGCAGTGAATGGCTTTGGGGTCGCTTCGCAACCCAGCGGGAGCAAGCTCCCTCGCCACAAGCCCAGCGTCAACCAAGCACACTCCGCAAAAAAAAGCGGACAGCCTTGGCCATCCGCAAATATGCGCACATAGAGAGGAGCTTATCGCAACAGCGTTAGAACACCGACTGAATTTTCAGACCGGCGACCAGCGCGTCGTCGACTTCATTCACACCACCCGGATGAGTGATGTATTGCAGGTTAGGGCGTACGGTCAGCCAGTTGGTCACGTGGAAACCGTAGTTGATTTCGTAGTTGTATTCGGTGCCACGCAACGGCGAGAACAACGGATCGTCGTAGTCGCTGACACCATTGGCCGCGTTGACCAGCTCGGCGTTTTTCTTCACATCTTCGTTGACATGGATGCGGGAAAAACCAATCCCGACGTCATCTTTAGGACGCGCATTGAACGGCCCCTTGTACACGAACATCAGCGACTGGTAGTTGTCGACGACGTTGGTTTCCTTGTCATGGAAGGTGGCGTTGGCCGCAATGTTCAGACCGCGCGATGCATCACCGTTGTGGGTGGTGAGCTGTTGCTGCACCACGAACCAGTAGCCATCCTTGCTGCTGTGGCTGCGGTAGGCGTTACCGGTTGTCGCGGCATCCTGGCCATTGTCGTCTTCGCGCACGTCGTCAGCCTTGGCCGTACTTTTGTAGTAACCGATACGGTATTCGCCTGGCAGGCCATTGAGCTTGGGCGACCAGACCAACTCGACAGGAATGAGCGTGCCCTTGGTGCCACTGCCGCTGAGCTTGTAGCGGTTTCCGTTTTCCAGCTGCGAAGGGTTCTGGTTGTAAGCACCGATCTGCGCATAGAGTTCGGGCGTGAGGTTGTACTTGACGCGAATCGCCGCCTGCATGATCGGCCAGTTGTACCAGATGCCGGTTGCCCAGTTACCCGCTTGCGAACCGCAGAACGCCAGATTCTGGAACTCGCACGGGAAACTGTTGAAATCTTCACCGACCCCGTAATAACCGGCTTTGACATCCAGCTTACTGTCGAAATACTGCTGCTTGATCCACAACTGCGTCAGACGGGTGGTTTGCCCACGGCCCCAGACTTCCTGGGAAGAGCTGAGGGTGCCGGCACGTGGATCACCGATACGGTCGTTGGAGATGTTGCGACCGTCACGGCGAGTGAATTGAATCTTGGCCGTGGTATCACCCCAACCTGCCAGTTTCTCCAGGTCGAGGGCTACACCCAAGCCAAACTGCTGGGACCAACGCGCAGTCTTGTCATCGTTGTAACCGCCGTCGAGATTGGCCCCCATCTCACCGACGAAATCAGCCTTGATATCGATACCTTGCTCGATCAGCCTGGTCCGCTCGCCACCCCAGTCGCCCGTCATCCACTGCGAATCGGCGCTGAAAGCCTCGGCCGCGTGCGCACTACCGGCCAGCATCATCGCCGCAACAGCGGACAATTGGCAGACACGCCGGGCGTTGTTGTTCTTCTTCATCCCTACATCCTCGTCTTTATTGTTATTAACTGTTTTTATCTAACGCGGTTTACAACGATTGCGGCGAATGGTCCCCCACTCACCGCATACTCCCTTGTGGGAGAGAGCTTGTTTGGGAGCAAAGCCCCCTCCCCCATTTGTTCTTCATCGGCCTTTGAACTGCGCTACGTTTGCGGTCCGGGCATCTGTCTGCACCTGGCCGGCCACGCCCAGGCGTTCGCCGGACTTGGCGTCGAACAGCAGCACTTTCGAAGGATCGAATTGCAGCGTCAGGGTCTCCCCCACCTGCGGCGCCACGTCCGGCGCCAGGCGGCAGCAGACCTTGGTGTCGTTCAGGTTGACGAACACCAGCGTGTCCGGTCCGGTGGGTTCGGTGACCTGGACTTCGGCGCGAATGGTCGGCAAACCATTGGGCTCGTTGCCCGCCAGCATGATCTGTTCCGGGCGCAGGCCGAGGATCACTTCACGGTCTTCCAGACCCGCATCCTGCATGCCCATCGGCAGCTCGCAACGAGCCTGGCCGCTGTCGAGCAAGGCCAGCAGACGGCCGTCCTTGCGTTGCAGGCGCAGGGGGATGAAGTTCATCGGTGGCGAACCGATGAAGCTCGCCACGAACAGGTTGGCCGGGTTGGTGTAGATGTCTTTCGGCGTGCCGAACTGCTGGATGATGCCGTCCTTCATCACCGCCACTTTGTCGCCCAGGGTCATGGCTTCGATCTGGTCGTGGGTGACGTAGACCGTGGTGGTCTTCAGGCGCTGGTGCATCAGTTTCATTTCAGTGCGCATCTCGACCCGCAGCTTGGCGTCGAGGTTGGACAGCGGTTCGTCGAACAGGTAGATCTTCGGCCGCCGCGCCAGCGCCCGGCCCATGGCCACGCGCTGTTGCTGGCCACCGGACAACTGGCCGGGCTTGCGGTTGAGCAGGTGTTCGATCTGCAACAGCTTGGCCACGCGGGTGACTTCTTCGTCGATGGCCGGCTGGCTCATCTTGCGAATCTTCAGACCGAACTCGATGTTCTCCCGCACGCTCATGGTCGGGTACAGCGCGTAGGACTGGAACACCATGGCGATGTCGCGATCCTTCGGACTCATGCCGCTGACATCCTGGTCACCGATCATGATCGCGCCGCCGGTAATGGTTTCAAGGCCGGCGATGCAGTTCATCAGCGTCGACTTGCCGCAGCCCGAAGGGCCGACGAGGATCAGGAACTCACCGTCCTTGATCGACAACTCGATGTTCTTCAGGGTGTCCGGCAGGCCGGCACCATAGGTCTTGTTTACATTGCGAAGTTCGAGCGTTGCCATGATTACCCCTTGACTGCGCCGGCCGTCAGACCGCGCACGAAATACTTGCCTGCCACTACATAGACCAGCAGGGTCGGCAGCCCGGCGATCATCGCCGCCGCCATATCAACGTTGTATTCCTTGGCCCCGGTACTGGTGTTGACCAAGTTGTTCAGCGCCACCGTGATGGGCTGCGAATCGCCGCTGGAGAACACCACGCCGAACAGGAAGTCGTTCCAGATCTGGGTGAACTGCCAGATCAGGCAGACCATGATGATCGGGGTGGACATCGGCAGGATGATCCGCCGGAAGATGGTGAAGAAACCCGCACCGTCCAGTCGCGCCGCTTTCACCAGCGCATCGGGAATGCTCACGTAGTAGTTACGGAAAAACAGCGTGGTGAACGCCAGGCCGTAGACCACATGTATGAACACCAGCCCCGTGGTGGTACTGGCCAGGCCCATCTTGCCGAGCGTGAACGAAGCCGGCAGCAGGACGGTCTGGAACGGCAGGAAGCAGCCGAACAGCAGCAGGCCGAAGAACAACTGCGAACCGCGAAAGCGCCACATCGACAACACGTAGCCGTTCAATGCACCGATCGCGGTGGAGATCAGCACCGCCGGGACGGTAATCTTGATCGAGTTCCAGAAATATCCGTCAACCGTGGCCCAGGCCTTGACCCAGCCGATGCCGGTGACCACGGTCGGCCAGCTCAGCAGGTTGCCGGTGCTGATGTCTTCCGGGGTCTTGAAGCTGGTCAACAGCATGACTACCAGCGGCACCAGGTAAAGCAATACGGCAAGGATCAGTACCGCGTAGATCGCGATGCGACTCAGGCTGATGGAAGGTTTGGCAGCGAGACTAGTCATGACGCTTGGTCCTCAGCTCGGAGTACAGGTAAGGCACGATGATTGCGAGAATCGCACCGAGCATCAGAATCGCACTGGCCGAGCCCATGCCCATCTGGCCGCGACTGAATGTGAAGGAGTACATGAACATGGCAGGCAGGTCAGAGGAGTAACCCGGGCCGCCGGCTGTCATCGCCGCCACCAGGTCAAAGCTCTTGATCGCGATGTGCGCCAGGATCATTACGGCGCTGAAGAACACCGGACGCAGGCTCGGCAGCACCACTTTCCAGTAGATGCGCGGCATGCTCGCGCCATCGATCTGCGCAGCCCGGATGATCGATTGATCCACCCCACGCAGGCCGGCCAGGAACATCGCCATGATGAAACCCGAGGCCTGCCACACTGCGGCGATCACCAGGCAATACACCACACGGTCCGGGTCGATCAGCCAGTCCAGGCGAAAACCTTCCCAGCCCCAGTCACGCAACAATTTGTCCAGGCCCATGCCCGGGTTGAGCAACCACTTCCAGGCCGTACCGGTGACGATCATCGAGAGCGCCATCGGATACAGGTAAATGGTGCGGATGAAACCTTCACGACGAATGCGCTGGTCAAGAAACACCGCCAGCAGCACGCCGATCACCAGGGTGATGCCGATGAACATGCCGCCAAAGAGCGCCAGGTTCTTGCTCGCCACCCACCAGCGGTCGTTGTCCCACAGCCGCGCGTATTGCGCCAGGCCCGCCCACTTGTAGTTCGGCAGAAAGGTCGAGGTGGTGAACGACAGAACAAACGTCCACAAGATATAACCGTAGAAGCCCACCAGAACGATGAACATGCTCGGCGCCAGCACCAGTTTTGGGAGCCAGCGCTGCAATGCATCGAACGGCGAGGCCTTGCTGAACACAGCAACAGAACTCATGGGAAGATCCAGTACTTGAGAAAAAGACTACTCGCATCCCTTGTGGGAGCGGGCTTGTGTGGGAGCTGAGCTTGCTCGCGATGAAGGCGCTACGGTCTTTCGAATGACCGCGTTATCGTTCATCGCGAGCAAGCTTTGCTCCCACAGGCTCGCTCCCACAGGGGGTCGCGGTGCTAACGGTTACTTGGCAGACTGAACCGCTGCGCCAAGTTTCTTGGCGGCGTCGGCTGGGTCGGCTTTCGGGTCGTTGATGAAGTTGGTCACCACGTCAAAGAACGCGCCCTGTACTGCCAACGTGGTCGCCATGTTGTGCGCCATGCTCGGCTGCAGGCCGCCGGACTTGGCGTCCGCCAGGAAGTCCTTGGCAGCGGTCTGGGCGCAGGAATCGAAACCGTACTTGGCCATGTCGGCCAGCATGTCGTTGCGCACCGGGATCGAACCCTTGTTGATGCTGAAGACTTTCTGGAAGTTCTCACCCAGCACGACCTTGGCGATGTCCTTCTGACCGGCCGCGGTGCCTTCGTCTTTCTGCTTGAACACCGCCAGGGAGTCGATGTTGTAGGTGAAGGCCTTGTCGGTCCCCGGGAAAGCTACGCACTCGTAGTCCTTGCCGGCGACTTTCTTCGCGGCGGTCCATTCGCTCTTGGCCCAGTCACCCATGATCTGCATGCCGGCCTTGCCGTTGATGACCTTGGCCGCTTCCAGGTTCCAGTCCTGCCCCTTGCCGTCCACGTCCATGTAGGTCGCGACTTTCTTGAGCTCGGTCAACGCCTTGACCATGTCTGGACCGGTCAGGGCTTTGTTGTCCAGATCGACCAGGGCTTTCTTGTAGCCATCGACGCCCATGACCGAGAGCACCACGGCTTCGAACACCGTGCTGTCCTGCCAAGGCTGGCCGCCGTGGGCCAGCGCAATGAAGCCTGCTGCCTTGAGCTTGTCGCCGGCGGCGTAGAATTCTTCGAGGGTGGTGGGGTTTTTGGTGATGCCGGCTTTCTTGAAGACTTCCGGGTTGATCCACAGCCAGTTGACGCGGTGGATGTTCACCGGCACGGCAACGTAGTCACCTTCGTACTTCACGGTATCGGAGACTTTCTTGTCGAGCAGGCTGTCCCACTTCTCTTCTTTGGCAACGTCTTTCAGGACGTCGGTGTCGAGCAGTCCGGTAGACGCCCACTCCTGGATGTCCGGGCCTTTGATCTGGGCCACACCCGGTGGGTTACCGGCCACGGCACGACTCTTGAGCACGGTCATGGCAGTTGAGCCGCCACCACCGGCAACAGCGCCATCCTTCCAGGTAAAGCCGTCTTTCTCTACCTGGGCCTTGAGCACATCGACCGCGGCTTTTTCGCCACCGGACGTCCACCAGTGAACGACTTCCACGCTGCCTTTGGATTCGGCGGCAAGGGCGCTGACAGGGAATGCTGCGACGGGAAGCAGGGAAGCAAGAGAAATGACAGTAGCGAGGCGAGAAATCGCATTCATCTAGAAGTACCTTTCTTGTTGTTATGCATGCAAGTCTGGTGCTTGCGCTGCATGGATTCTAAACAGGGGAAATCCCTTCGCAGGTAACGAAGGGACGCGTAAATGTCACGGCATGGTTACACAGGCGCAGGACTGGAGAGTTTCGCCAACGCCGTCGCCATGCTGGGGGCGAGGGGCAAACGCGGGATCAGCACGGCCTGCCAGGCGTGATACAGGTCCGGCTTGCCCCGCCAGATGTCGGCGCTGGGGCGGTTTTGCGGATCGAGCTCGTGGTGCCAGCTGCCGTTGCAACGGTCGATGAAATGTTTGTCACAAAACTCCCAGAACCGCCGGTACCAGGCTTCGTATTGCGCCTCGTCGGTACGTTTGAGCAAGGCACTGGCGGCGGCTGCTGCTTCGGCATGCACCCAATGCAGGCGATGACGAACTACCGCGCGATTGTCCCAGTCCAGGGTGTAGACAAGGCCTGGGGCGCCGTCGACCTCCCAACCGTGGCGGCAATTCTGGTCAAAAAGTTTCTGCGCATCCTGGGCCAGCCAGCCCGGGGTCAACATGCCAATCTGCACCCGTGCAGCCTCAAGGTGCAACAGCAGCCGCGCCCATTCGAAACCATGGCCGGGCGTGGTGCCGTAAGGGCGAAAACCGTCGGCGGGGTTGTCGTGGTTGTACTCGCGAAGCGGCTGCCAGTGACGATCGAAGTGTTCCACCACCAGGTAGTCATTGGAGGCGGCGTGGCCGTGGATTACCCGCTCAACGATACGCAGCGCGCGAACCAGCCAGCGGGGCTCGTCCGTGGCATCGGCCAGGGCCAGGAAGGCTTCGGTGGCGTGCATGTTGCTGTTGGCGCCGCGATAGGCTTCTTCGTCGCTCCAGTCGCGGTTGAAGGACTCGCGCAAGGCGCCCTCCTCTTCGCTCCAGAAGTGCGCATCGATCACCCGCACGGCTTCATCCAGCAACGCCTGGGCGCCAGGACGTTGGGCCACCACCGCGGAACTGGCCGCCAAGGCGACAAATGCGTGCAGGTAGGCGGCCTTGCCGGTGTCGTTCTCATGGGGTTGCGCCGTGGCGAACCAGCCGCCGTGCTCGGCGTCCCGCAGAGGGCCGCTGAGGGCCTGGACACCGTGGTCCACCAGCTCGGAGAACCCCGGCAGCCCCTGGATATGGGCCATGGCGAAGCTATGGGTCATGCGTGCGGTGTTCATGGTTTCAGCCCGGGCATCGTCCGGCAGGCGACCCTGCTCGTCCAGGTTGCCAAAGCCGTCCGGCAGCTTCGAAGCCTTGGCGAACGCCAGCAGACGCAAGCCTTCGGCGGCAAGCCATTGCTGGTGGGCAGGCGCATTCAGCCAACTGCTGAAGGCCGGTTGGAAGGTGTCCATGGGAGTACCTTTTTTTGTTGTTTTGACGCAGGGAGTCTAAACAAGGGATGGCGGGCGGCAGGTAACGAAAGGGGCGAGTTATGTCACCGACTTGTGACATTCACTTGAGCGATGTGCTGAAGCTGACGGCGTCATCGCGAGCAGGCTCGCTCCCACATTGGCGCCAGGGAATAAACAATTTTTGTGGTCACCACCGAGCCCTGTGGGAGCGAGCCTGCTCGCGATCAACGAGAACGCGGTCCGGCTAATCCACACTGCGAGGCAACTGCAACGTCACCCGCAACCCACCCTCGCGCAGGTTCTGCAGGCTGACTTCGCCGCCATGGCTATGGGCGATGTTGCGGGCGATGCCCAGGCCCAGGCCATAGCCCTGCTGCTGCCCGGCCAGGCGAAAGTGCGGTTCGAAGACTTGCTCCAGACGTTGCTCCGGCACACCTGGCCCCTCGTCGTCGACGTGCAGGATGAACGCGGTGTCATCGTCATCGATGTGCAAATGGGCGTTTTGCCCGTACTTCAGCGCATTGTCGATCAGGTTACCGATGCAGCGCTTGAGGGCCAGCGGCTTGCCAGGATACGGCGCCAACGCGCGGCCATCCTGGGTCACCCGACCATTGCCATTGGGCGCCAGGTACGGCTCGACCAGGCAATCGAGCACATGGTTGAGGTCCACCGGCTCGATGTTTTCGTGAATGTCGGTGTCCTTGACGCATTGCAACGCACCTTTGACCAATAACTCCAGCTCGTCCAGGTCGCGGCCGAACTTGGCCTGCAGGTTTTCGTCCTCCAACAGTTCGACCCGCAAGCGCAGCCGCGTGATCGGCGTGCGCAAGTCATGGGAAATCGCGCTGAACAATTGGCTGCGTTCGGTCAGGTAACGGCTGATGCGTTCACGCATGGCATTGAATGCCCTGCCCACTTCCACCACTTCGCTGCCGCCGCCTTCAGCTACCGGTTCCACTTCGGCGCCCAGGGACATGTCGCGTGCCGCGCGGGCCAGGCGTTTGAGGGGCCGGCTCTGCCAATGCACCAGCAAACCGATGAACAGCAACAACAGGCTGCTGGTCAGCACGATGAAACCGACCTGCTGCGTCGGCAGGCTCTGCTCTTCAAGACTGGTGTAGGGCTCTGGGAGCAGCGAAGCGATGTACAGCCATTCGCCCGGCGCCATCTGGATTTGCGTGACCAGCACCGGCGGGTTCACCGGTTCCAGGGTCAAGGCGTAGTGGGCCCAGGAGCGCGGCAATTCATCAAGCTTCAGGCCGCCGTTGAAAATCCGCAGGTCTTCGGGGCTGACAAACTTCACCGAGATATCGGCGCTGTTGCCCAGGGACTTTCGCAGTACGTCGTCCACCGCCTTGAGCACCGCCAGCTTGCGCGGCGTAACCGGCAGCACGTCCATGCCCAGGGGTTTGTCGTTGAGCGTGACGACAAACCGCGTGCCGCCCATGCTGCGCAATTGATCCAGCACCAATGGCCGGTAAGCCACCGGCAACGAGCGCAGATAGCTGACACTGGCGGTCATCGAATGGGCCAGGCTACGGGCGCTGGTGACCAGGCCTTCGAGCTGGGTGGCGCGCAGTTGCGAGACCCAGATCAGGCTGGACAAGGTCTGGGCGAACAGCACCACCAGCAGGGTCAGCAGCAGCATTCTTCCAAGCAACGAACGCGGCACCGGCACCCGGCGGGCTATTTTCTTGATCCAATCAATGACCATTGCTGGCAATCACACTGGCCGCCAGTTGATAACCACTGCCGCGCACCGTGCGGATCAACCGTGGTGGCTTGTCGGTGTCACGCAGGCGCTGGCGCAGACGACTGACCGCCATGTCGACGATTCGGTCCAGGGGCATCAACTCCCGACCGCGAGTGGCGTTGCCAATGGTGTCGCGGTCGAGGATTTCCTGGGGATGGTCAAGAAACAGCTTGAGCAAGGCGAAATCGGCGCCGGAGAGGATCACTTCTTCGCCGTCGGTGTGGAACAGTCGATGGCTGACCATGTCCAGCCGCCACTCGTCGAAGGCCAACACTTCGCCGCCGGAGCGTTCCTGGCCAAACTGCGCACGACGCAACAGCGCCTTGATGCGCGCCTGGAGTTCACGCGGACTGAAAGGTTTGCCCAGATAATCATCGGCCCCCAGCTCAAGGCCGATAACCCGGTCGGCCTCGTCGGAACTGGCCGTGAGCATGATGATCGGTACGTGGGCCTGGCGCGGGTGCTGACGAACCCAGCGGCAAAGGCTGAAGCCGTCCTCGTCAGGCAACATCACGTCGAGGATCACCAGATCGCTGGCTGCTTCGTTAAGTGCCTGGCGAAACCCGGCGCCATCAGGGGTAGTACGTACCTGAAAACCCGCGCGACTGAGGTAAGTGTCCAGCAGTTCGCGAATCTCCTGGTCGTCGTCGACCAACAAAATCGATTTGTTCACTGAACTCACAGGGCCTCGTCCTTGTTGTTTGGGTTGGGCGGATTATGCCTGAAGGACGGAATCTACAAACACTGCAAAACCTTGTGGGAGCGAGCCTGCTCGCGATAGCAGTGTTTCAGTCGCCACGAATGTTGGCTGATACACCGCTATCGCGAGCAGGCTCGCTCCCACAGGGGGAGGCCACACTTCAACTTTAAACCGGGTTCGACTGCTCCAACGCCACACCCGCGCCCATCAGCCCGGAATACGGCGCCGTCACCAGCCAGACTGGAATACCCTTGAAATAATCGCTCATGCAGCCCTTGTCGGCGAAGCAACGGGCGAAACCGCTTTCAAGGAAAAAATCGGCGAATCGCGGGACCACCCCGCCGACGATGTATACACCGCCACGCCCACCCACCGTCAGCACATTGTTACCGGCCACTCGCCCCAGCCAGCGGCAGAATTGCTCAAGTACTTCCAGGGCAATGGGGTCTCCGGCCAGACCGGCGGCGGTGATGGATTCGGGCGTGTCGAGCACCGGCGTATGGCCATCCACCGCGCAGATGGCGCGGTACACCCGAGGTAACCCACTGCCGCTCAGGGCGGTTTCGGCACTGACATGACCGATCTCGTTGTAGATGTGCTGCCACAGTTGGGTTTCCCGCGGGCTGCTCATGGGCAGGTCGACATGGCCCCCCTCCCCCGGCAATGCCGCGAAACGACCGCCGCCCAAATCCAGCAACGTGCCCACACCCAGCCCGGTGCCAGGACCGATCACCACCGCCGGACGCAACGGCTCCGGCGTGCCCTCGCAGACAACCCGGTATTCATCGGGACGCAAGCACGTCATGCCCAGGGCCATGGCCGAAAAGTCATTGACCAGCAGCAGCTTCTCGACCTCAAGGGTCTTGCAAAAGGCCAGATTGCTCAGGCGCCAGTGATTGTTGGTGAAGCGAAACTCATCGCCGCTGACCGGCCCCGCCACGGACAGGCACACCGAACCGATCGAACCCGGCTTCAGGCCCACGCCGCTCAGGTAAACCTTGATGGCATCTTCGGGGCAGGCGTAATCCGCGGTCGCCAGCACCTGGATATTTTCCAGGTTGTGGTTCTTCCACAAGGCGAACCGGGCGTTGGTCCCACCGATGTCACCGACCAAAGCCAGTTTCAATTAAGCGTCTCCAGGGCAGAAGTGAAGGCGCTGGCGCCCTGCTCTGCCGAGCTGAAGGCCATGCGCATGAAACCAAACAGCTCGCGACCGGTGCCAATGTTGTTGCCTAACAAGCCCTTGGCCGGTGTGCGTGCGGCGAATTCCTCGGCGTCCACCTTCAACTCCAAGGTGCCTTTGACGCCATCGACGCGGATGATATCGCCCTCCTGCACGCGGGCCAATGCGCCGCCGACGTAGGCTTCGGGGCTGACGTGGATAGCCGCCGGAATTTTCCCCGACGCGCCGGACATGCGTCCGTCCGTCACCAACGCCACTTTGAAACCGCGATCCTGCAATACACCGAGGAACGGTGTCATCTTGTGCAGCTCCGGCATGCCATTGGAGCGCGGGCCCTGGAAGCGCATCACCGCGACAAAATCTTTCTCCAGCAGGCCGGCCTTGAACGCATCGGCCAGGTCCTGTTGATCCTGAAAGACCATGGCCGGGGCTTCGACGACCTGGTTTTCCAGGGCCACCGCCGAGACTTTCATCACGCCGCGCCCCAGGTTGCCTTCCATCACCCGCAACCCGCCCTCGGCCGAGAACGCGCGGGCCACCGGGCGCAGGATGTTTTCATCGAGGCTTTCGATCGGGCCTTCGCGCCATACCAGTTCGCCGTCTTCGAGAAACGGTTCCTGGGTGTAGCGGCTCAGGCCGTGACCCAGCACGGTGTTGACGTTTTCGTGGAGCAAGCCGGCTTCCAGCAATTCGCGGATCAGGAACGACATGCCGCCCGCCGCCTGGAAGTGGTTGATGTCGGCCTTGCCGTTCGGATAGACGTGACTCAGGGTCGGCACCACCTCGGAGAGGTCGGCCATGTCCTGCCAGGTCAGCTGGATGCCTGCGGCCATGGCAATGGCTGGCATGTGCAAGGTGTGATTGGTGGAACCGCCGGTGGCGTGCAGCGCGACAACGGAATTGACCAGCGACCGCTCGTCGACGATTTCGCCGATGGGCATGAAGTTGCCGCTCTGCTTGGTCAGGCGCGTGACCTGGAACGCCGCTTCGCGAGTCAGCGCATCACGCAACGGCGTGTTCGGGTTGACGAACGAGGCACCCGGCAAGTGCAGGCCCATCACTTCCATCAACAACTGGTTGGTGTTGGCCGTGCCGTAGAAGGTGCAGGTGCCGGGGCTGTGGTAGGACTTCATCTCCGACTCCAGCAGTTCCTCGCGGGTGGCCTTGCCCTCGGCATAGCGCTGACGCACATCGGCTTTCTGCTTATTGGAAATGCCCGAGACCATGGGCCCACCTGGCACGAAAATCGTCGGCAAATGACCGAAACGCAGCGCGCCCATCATCAGGCCTGGCACGATCTTGTCGCAGATGCCGAGCATCAGTGCGCCGTCGAACATGTTGTGGGACAACGCCACCGCCGTCGACAGCGCGATCACTTCGCGGCTCGGCAGGCTCAGTTCCATCCCCGCCTCACCTTGGGTCACGCCATCGCACATGGCCGGCGTGCCACCGGCAAACTGGCCGACCGAGCCGATCTCGCGCAAGGCTTTCTTGATCTGTTCCGGGAAGGTTTCGTAGGGCTGGTGGGCCGAGAGCATGTCGTTGTAGGAAGACACGATGGCGATGTTGGCGGCGTTCATCATCCGCAGGTGATGCTTGTCTTCGGTGCCGCAACCGGCCACGCCGTGGGCGAAGTTGGCGCATTGCAACTTACCGCGCATCGGACCGTCGCTGGCTGCACCGCGGATCAATGCAAGGTAAGCCTGACGCGTGGCGCGGCTGCGGGCGATAAGCCGTTCGGTGACCTCAAGTACGCGGGGATGCATGTGTAGAACTCCAGGCTAACGGGTGTGGCGACCTGATTGTCTATGCTGGTCAAAACCCCGCCACGCATTGGGCGACAGCGGATTTCTTGACCATTCGGACCAGTTGATTCAGGTCACTCGTTGTAGATAAAACAAAATATTGCCACTAAAAAGGCTTGTTTTCTATTTTTATGCGAATAATCTTGTAATTCCAACAACAAATCGACGGCGGCGCAGTTAATGACTCTTCGAATCGCAATCAATGGTTTTGGCCGCATCGGCCGCAACGTCCTCCGTGCACTGTATACCCAAGGTTATCGTCGCGACTTGCAGATCGTCGCCATCAACGACCTGGGCGACAGCGCAATCAATGCTCATCTGCTCAAGTTCGACACGGTTCACGGCACCTTCGATGCCGACGTGCAGCACGATCACGAAAGCCTGACGGTCAATGGTGACCGTATCTCGGTCAGCGCCATCCGCAACCCGGCCGAACTGCCCTGGGCCGCCGAAAAAATCGACGTCGTGTTCGAATGCACCGGCTTGTTCACCGACCGAGCCAAGGCCGCCGCCCATATCAGCGCCGGCGCCCGCAAGGTGATCATTTCGGCCCCGGCCAAGGGTGCCGACGCCACCGTAGTGTATGGCGTGAACCACGACATCCTGCGCCAGTCCCACCAGATCATCTCCAACGCTTCGTGCACCACCAACTGCCTGGCCCCGGTGGCCCAGGTGCTGCACCGCGAGCTGGGCATCGAAAGCGGCCTGATGACCACGATCCATGCCTACACCAATGACCAGAACCTGACCGACGTCTACCACAGCGACCCATACCGCGCCCGTTCGGCCACGCAGAACATGATCCCGAGCAAGACCGGTGCCGCCGAGGCGGTGGGCCTGGTGCTGCCGGAACTGGCGGGCAAGCTGACCGGCATGGCCGTGCGCGTGCCGGTGATCAACGTGTCGCTGGTGGATTTGACCGTGCAGCTCAAGCGTGAAGCGTCGGCCGAAGAAGTCAACGAACTGCTGCGCCAGGCTAGCCAGCATTCGAAGATTCTCGGCTACAACACCCTGCCGCTGGTCTCCAGCGATTTCAACCACAACCCGCTGTCGTCGATTTTCGACGCCAACCACACCAAGGCCAGCGGCAAGCTGCTCAAGGTACTGGCCTGGTATGACAACGAATGGGGCTTCTCCAACCGCATGCTGGATAACTGCCTGGCGTTGTGTAACGCCGAGTAACTCACCGCGCAGCCGGTAATGTGGGAGCAAGCTTTGCTCCCACAGGTTTGCTTCCACAGGCCTGCTTCCCAGGCTTGCTCCCCACATGGACTCGGGGTGGTGAAATGAGGGCTTGACCCATTGACTAGATGATAAGCATTATCATCTAGTCAAATCGAATCGGGCCCTACCGTGAGTCAATCGCGCTTTCATCACGTCTTCCTTGCCCAGCGCACGCCACTGCTGCGCACCCTCCAGCGCATGGTCAACAACCCCAGCACCGCCGAAGACCTGCTTCAGGAAACCTACCTGCGTGTCACTCGCGCCTTGGGCGAGCGCACGGTCGAGCACCTCGAACCCTTCGTTTTCCAGACCGCCCGCAACCTGGCGCTGGACCACTTGCGTGCGCGGCGTATTCAGTCCCGGACCCTGCTGGACGACGTGCCGCAGGAAGTTGTCCACAACGTGGTCGCCCCCCAAAGCAGCGCCGAAGACGCGGCCCATGCCGAGCAGATGCTCGAACGCCTCAATCTCCGCCTGCAAGCGCTGAGCCCGCGACAGCAGCAGATTTTTATCCTCAGCCGGCTGCACGGTCACAGTTACCAGGACATCGCTAAACGGCTGGACGTGTCGCTGAGCACCGTGCAGAAGGAACTGAAGCTGATCATGGCGATCTGTGTGGGCGTGGCCGAACGCCTTGGTGGCGACTGAACCTGTAAGGACTTTCTCTAAGAGGCCGTCGCCGATTGCGCTGGCCTGCGACCCTGCTAGGCTTGGTCGCTGACGCTAAATAGCCGTGCAAAAGACACTGCGAGGAACCACCGTGACAGACAAACAACGTGCCCCTGAGCACGCTGCGGCGCAGGACACCGCCCATGCCATGGAACAGGCGCTGGACTGGCTCATTCTGCTGGATAACCCCAGCGAGGAGCAGACCCGGCAGTTCCAGGCCTGGCTGGCGGCCGATCCGCGCCATGGTCAGGCATTCAAGCGGGCCCAGGCGATCTGGAACGGCCCGCAAGTGATGCAAAGCGCCCGGCAACTCAAAGGCCGCCCCCAAGCCAGTGCACTGTCACGCTTGCGCGCCCATTGGAAACCCTTGGCCACCGCTGCCGTGCTGTTTCTGGGCCTGTTCAACTTCAGCGACCTGCCCCTGCGTCTGCAGGCCGATCACCTGACCGTGGTCGGTGAACGCCAGCGCCTGCAACTGGAGGATGGCTCCAAGGTCCTGCTCAACACCGACTCGGCCTTTTCCAGCACGTTCAACGACCAACGGCACATAGCTCGGTTGTACAAAGGCGAGGCGTTTTTCGAAGTCCCGGACACACGCACCCTGCCTCTGCAAATCGACGCCGGGCCGGTCATCGCCAGCGTCAGCAACACCACCTTCGCGGTGCGCTACCTCGATGGCGTGACGCAAGTGCAGGTGCAGCGCGGTGATGTGGATTTGCGGGCCACGCGTTATGACGCCCATGTCAGGCTGTCGGCCGGGGAAAGCATCCGCATCGGCCCCAACGGCTTCGACCGCCCTGCCCGGATGGATGCCAGCACCGATCTGGCGTGGGTCCAGGGACGACTGGTGTTCGAGAATCGACCGCTGAACCAGGTACTGGCCGAGCTGCGACGCTACTACCCTGGCTGGATCATCAACAACAACGAACAGTTGGCCCAGGTCGCAGTGACCGGCAATTATCGCCTCGACCAGCCGCTGGACGTGGTCCGTTCTCTGGCCCACATCACCTCTGCGCGCCTCCAGGAATTCCCGGCGCTGGTGATCCTGAACTAAATGAGAATTATTTTTACTCGATAGGCTTCGCTGGTTCGTCTCGTTATAGCCAATGCAATTGATTCGCATCCAGCGACATCATCTGCACCTATAACAGATGCGACACGGAGCGCTATCGATGTCCTCTCGCCTTACCCGCCGGTCCCTTGCCCCTGCGTGCACGCTGTCATTGCTGACCGCCGCCATCCTGATCGCCGGCACCGCGCCGACCGCCCTCGCCGCCACCACCGTGCAGCCGCCTGCGCGCAATCTTGGTGATTACACTTTTGCCATTGCCCAGCAACCGCTGGTCTCGGCACTGAATGCGTTCACCGCCGTCACGGGCTGGCAGGTCGGCTTGCCCGCAGAACTGGCCGAAGGCGTCGCGTCGCCTGGCGTCAACGGCTCGCTGCCAGCGGAAAAAGCCCTGGAGCGCCTGTTGGTGGGGACCAACCTGAGCTACCGCAAACTGGGCAACACCAGCATTGTTCTGCAAAAGCACAGCACCAGCAGCGTACTGAACCTGCAGCAGGTGACGATCAGCGCCACCCGCCAGGAACAGGACATCGTCAGCGTACCCAGCAGCGTCAGCGTCCACGACCGGCAGGAACTGGACCGCAACAACGTCAACACCCTCAAGGATCTGGTGCGCTATGAACCCGGCGTTTCAGTGGGTGGGGCAGGCCAGCGCGGCGGCATCAGCGGCTACAACATTCGCGGAATCGACGGCAACCGGGTGCTGACGCAGGTCGACGGTGTGGAAATTCCCGGGGGTTTCTTCAACGGCCCGTACGCCAAGACCCAGCGCAATTACGTGGACCCGGAAATCGTCAAGCGCGTGGAGATCCTCCGCGGCCCGGCCTCGGTGCTGTACGGCAGCAATGCCATCGGCGGCGCTGTCAGCTATTTCACCCTTGATCCGGACGACATCATCAAACCGGGTAACGACGTCGGCGCCCGCCTGAAGACCGGCTACAGCTCCGCCGACGAAAGCTGGCTCAAATCCGCCACCCTCGCAGGTCGCAGTGGGCCGTTCGACGGCCTGTTGCATTACAGCCAGCGCGACGGTCATGAAACCCAATCCTACGGCAATAACAACGGCACCGGCCTGGACCGCACCGCGGCCAACCCTGAGGACGTGCGCACCCACAATGTGCTGGCCAAGCTCGGCTGGAACTACAACGATGATTCGCGCCTGGGCCTGGTCTACGAGAAGTACAAGGATGACCGGGACACCGATCTGAAAAGTGCCTATGGCGGCCCCTACTCCGACGGCCAGCCGGCAATTCCTGACTTTGTATTGCCCGGCGGCATGTATCAGTGGCGCACCGGTAACGACACCATCAGCCGCGAACGCTTCGGCCTGGAGCACAGCTTCGCCCTCGACAGCCTGCTGGCCGACCACGTGAAGTGGAGCCTGAACCACCAGATCGCCAAGACCGACCAGAGCACCGCCGAGTTTTACTTCCCCATCACCCGCCAGGTGCTACGCACACGAGAGACCCTCTACGAAGAAAAACAGTGGGTTCTCGACGCCCAGTTGGACAAGGCCTTCAGCCTCGCCGACACCGATCACGCGCTGACCTACGGCACCACGATCAAGCAGCAGAAAGTCACCGGTTCGCGCAGTGGCAATGGCGTCTGTCTGGCCGTCGGCGTGGGTTGCTCAGCCGTCGGTGCCATCAGCACCCGGGACGTGCTGGAAAAAGCCAGCGACTTCCCGGACCCGACCATCAACACCTACAGCCTGTTCGCCCAGGATCAGATCCGTTGGAACCGATGGACTTTCACGCCGGCCCTGCGTTACGACTACACGCGGCTCAAGCCGCACCTGACCGAGGCATTCCTCAACACCGTGGACCCCACCAGCGGCGGTCAAGTCAGCGACAAGAACAAGACCTGGCATCGCGTCTCGCCCAAATTCGGCCTGACCTACGCCCTGAGCGACCAGTACACCTGGTACGGCCAGTACGCCGAAGGCTTCCGCACGCCAACCGCCAAGGCGCTGTATGGTCGCTTTGACAATCCCGGCGCCGGCTACAGCGTGGAACCCAACCCCGATCTGGAACCGGAAAAAAGCAAAAGCTATGAGACTGGCCTGCGGGGCCGTTTCGACTCCGGTTCGTTCGATGTGGCGGTGTTCTACAACAAGTATCGCGACTTCATCAACGAAGATGCGATCACGCCCGGGGCCGATGCGCTGACCTTCCAGAGCAACAACATCAAGCACGCCACCATCAAGGGCGCCGAGGTCAAGGGACGCCTGAACCTGGATCTGTTCGGCGCACCGCAAGGCCTGTACACCCAAGGCTCGGTGGCCTATGCCTACGGTCGCAATAACGACACAGGCGAGCCGATCAACAGCGTCAACCCGCTCACCGGCGTGTTCGGCCTGGGTTACGAGCAGGACCGGTTCGGCACGTTGCTCAGCTGGACCCTGGTCAAGAAAAAAGACCGCGTCGACGACAGCAACTTCAACTCGCCCGATGGCGTCAGCAGCCAGTTCAAGACCCCGGGCTTCGGCATCCTCGACCTGACCGGTTTCTACAAGGTGACCCACGACGTCACCGTCAGCGGTGGTCTCTACAACCTCACCGACAAGAAGTACTGGCTGTGGGATGACGTGCGTGGCTACGACAGCGTTGGCGAAGCAGCGGTGCTGAGCCCCGCCAACCTCGACCGTCTGACCCAGCCCGGGCGTAATTTCGCGGTCAATCTGATCTGGGATATCTGACTCGCTTGCCAGGCAAAACAAATACCTGTGGCGAGGAGCGTCATGTGGGAGCAAGGCTTGCCCGCGATGAAGGTGATGCGGTCTTCCAGGAATCGAGGCGCCTGTTCGCGAGCAAGCTTTGCTCCCACAGCCTCTCGCCACAATGTGCTCATTCGAAGGAGTTTTTCATGACTACCCAACACCCCGTTTTACGCTCCCAACGCTTGAACCAGATCACCCACGAGCCCCACAGCAGGCTCGATGCACTGGTCAAGGCCCACGCCCCGTTCGAAACCAAGGCCAACTTCGCCCGCTTCGTCGTGGCCCAGTACCTGTTCCAATCGGAACTGGTGGCGCTGTACAACGACGCCGAACTGTCCAGCCTGATCCCCGACCTGCCGGCCCGTTGCCGGGCAGAAGCGGCCAAGGCAGATCTTGCGGACCTGGACACCGACGTCCCCGCGCCAGTAGCCGGCGCGGTAAAAAATCCGACCCAGGCCGAGGCCCTGGGTTGGCTGTTTGTCTCCGAAGGCTCCAAGCTCGGTGCTGCATTTTTGATCAAGCGCGCCGTCGGCCTGGGCCTGAGCGAAACCTTCGGCGCTCGGCACCTGGCAGAACCTGCCGGCGGTCGTGCTGAAGGCTGGAAAACCTTCATCCGCACCCTCGACGGCCTGGCCTTCACTGAACAGCAGGAAGCCGAAGCGGACAAAGGCGCGCTGGATGCCTTCAATCGGTTTACGGTGTTGCTCGAGCACGCCTATGAAGCTGAACTGGCCTGAAATTCACCACCACTGCCTGTGGGAGCGAGCCTGCTCGCGATTGCGGTGTGTCAGCCTCCAATGATGGCGCCTGGCACACAGCTATCGCGAGCAGGCTCGCTCCCACAAGGAAATGCGTAGGCCTGAAAGAAGTTCATGAACTGTCCAGCCTCGAAAACCGCCCAACTACTCTTCGCCCTGCTCGCCTACACCAGCCTGGCCATCGGCCTGGTCGCCATCGTCGTGCCCGGCCTGCCGACCACCGAGTTCATCCTGTTGGCAGCCTGGGCCGCCACCCGCAGTTCACCGCGACTGAGCGCCTGGCTGGAAAGTCACCGGCTGTTCGGGCCGATGCTGCACAACTGGCGCAACGGCAAGGTCATCCCGCGCCGGACCAAGGTCGGTGCCACCGCCAGCATGCTGTTCTGCGCCGGGCTGATGCTGGTGATGCTCGACCACGGCTGGCCGGTGTATCTGGCCTTGGCCGGCATGGTCCTGGGTAACCTGTGGATCTGGTTCCGCCCGGAACAAGTGCGGGAGCTTGCTCCCGCTGGGCCGCAAAGCGGCCCCCAACGCGATTTTGAACTATGATCGCCCTCTCGTTCCGGAGGGCTTTCGATGTCAGATCTGCTCACGTCCATGCAAGCCGCGCTTGGTTTGCCCACGACCCCGATCCCCTTCACCGGCGTCGGTGCCCTGCCGTCGGCGTTCGCCGTCACGGAGCTGGCCTGCGCCAGTATTGCCGCAGCCGGCCAAGCCGCCGCCGAGCTCATCCACCAACAAACCGGCCGTCTGCCGGCCCTGGAGGTCGACCGACGGCTGGCGTCGTTCTGGTTCTCCACCTCCCTGCGCCCCATCGGCTGGAGCGTACCGCCGATGTGGGATCCGGTAGCCGGCGACTACCCAACCACCGACGGCTGGATTCGCCTGCACACCAATGCGCCGCATCATCGCCTTGCCGCGGAAAAAGTCCTCGGCACCTGCACCGACCGCGCCGACATGGCGGCCAGGGTGGCTCGCTGGAACAAGGCCGAGCTGGAGCAGGCGGTGGTCGAGGCGGGCGGTTGCGCCGCCGAGATGCGTTCATGGCAAGCGTGGCAAACCCACCCTCAAGGCTTGGCAGTCAATGCCGAGCCGCTGGTGCACCTGAGTGAAACGACTGGAGAGCAGCGCAAGCCCTGGCTCGGCTCCGTGACCCAGCCACTGGCGGGCCTCAAGGTACTGGACCTGACCCGCGTCCTGGCAGGCCCCATCGCCAGCCGGTTCCTCGCAGGCCTGGGAGCCGACGTGCTGCGCATCGACCCACCGAGCTGGAACGAGCCCGGCGTGGTGCCGGAAGTCACCCTCGGCAAACGCTGCGCCCGCCTGGATTTGCACCGAGCTGAAGATCGCGTGGCTTTCGAGGCTCTGCTCAAGGACACCGACATCCTCCTGCATGGCTACCGCGCCGACGCCCTGGAACGTTTGGGCTACGGTGCCGAACAACGCCAGCGAATCGCCCCTGGTCTGATCGATGTCAGCCTCAACGCCTACGGCTGGAGCGGCCCCTGGCAGAACCGGCGCGGCTTCGACAGCCTGGTGCAAATGAGCAGCGGCATCGCCGAAGCCGGCATGGGCTGGAAACACACAGACAAGCCAACCCCGCTGCCGGTGCAGGCCCTGGACCACGGCACCGGATACCTGATGGCCGCCAGCGCGATTGTGTTGCTGTCCCGACGATTGATGAGCGGCCAGGGCGGCTCGGCACGCTTGTCACTGGCGCGCACGGCGAAGCTGTTGATCGAACGTGGCGCGGGGGATCGGACCTCATTGCGGGCCGAGGCCGAGGATGATCAGGGACTGGTGGTCGAACAGACGCCGTGGGGACCGGCCCATCGCCTGCAGGTGCCCTTGAAAATCACCGGAACACCACTGCAATGGACCTTGCCGGCGGCGGAGTTGGGCGCGCATCGGGCCCGGTGGTGACGACCGTCCGTTGTGGCGAGGGGATTTATGTGGGAGCAAGACTTGCTCCCACATAAATCCCTCAACGCCCCCAAAAAGCTGACCTTCGCCTCAAAGCGCCAAAAACCCACTGTACAACCCATAAGCCGCCATGCCCGCCCCGGCCATCACACAGGCAAAGACCCCCTTCTCAACGTGAGTGAACAAGGGCTGCCCCTGCTCTCGCTTGGCCTGAGCGAACAGGATCACCCCGGGCGCATACAACAGCGCCGACAACAGCAGGTATTTCACGCCACCGGCATACAACAACCACACCGCGTAGCACAGGGCAACGCCACCGATGCACAGGTCTTTCATGCGCCGAGCCGAGGCCTGTTCATAGGTTTCCCCACGGGCGCACAGCAGCACCGCATAGGCCGCCGACCACAGATACGGCACCAGAATCATCGACGAGGCGAGATAGATCAGGCTGGTGTAGGTACCGGCGGAAAACAGCGTGATCAACAAAAACAGCTGGATCATGCCATTGGTCAGCCACAGCGCATTGACCGGCGCATGGTTGGCGTTTTCCCTGGTCAGGAATGCCGGCATGGTCTTGTCCCGGGCGGTGGCGTAAAGAATTTCCGCGCACAACAACGCCCAGGACAGCAGCGCGCCGAGCAGTGACACCGCCAGTCCCACACTGATCAGCAACGCGCCCCACGGCCCGACGATATGCTCCAGGACGCCGGCCAAGGATGGGTTCTGCAACTGCGCCAGTTCAGGCTGGCTCATGACCCCCAGGGACAGCACATTCACCAGCACCAGCAACGCCAACACCCCGAGGAATCCGATCACTGTCGCACGCCCTACGTCCGCGCGTTTTTCTGCCCGCGCCGAATACACACTGGCGCCTTCGATACCGATGAACACGAACACCGTGACCAGCATCATGTGCCGCACCTGGTCCATCACACTGCCCAGGTCCGGGCTCAGTGTGCCCCAGATATCGCGGGTGAAAATCTCGGCCTCGAAGGCCACCCCGGCCATTACAACGAACATCAACAGCGGCACGATCTTGGCCACGGTGGTCACCAGGTTGATGAACGCCGCTTCTCTGATGCCCCGCAGCACCAGGAAATGCACCGCCCACAGCAGCAACGATGCACAGCCGATGGCCACCGGCGTATTGCCTTGGCCGAACACCGGGAAGAAATAGCCCAAGGTACTGAACAGCAGCACGAAGTAACCGACGTTGCCCATCCAGGCGCTGATCCAGTACCCCCAGGCGGACGAAAAACCCATGTAGTCACCGAACCCGGCCTTGGCATAGGCATACACGCCCGAGTCCAGTTCCGGCTTGCGATTGGCCAGGGTCTGGAACACAAAGGCCAGGGTCAGCATGCCGACGGCGGTAATGGCCCAGCCAATGAGCACCGCTCCGACATCCGCCCGAGCCGCCATGTTTTGCGGCAGGGAAAAGATCCCTCCACCGATCATCGACCCCACCACCAATGCGATCAGGGCGCCGAGGGGTAACTTTTCGATGGGCTGCGGCATGTTCTCTCACTATTTAAATAAGTAAATAAATCGACATAACGTTTTTGAATAACGCCATCCACGAAAATTCCAAATACTTATGGACCGACCATTGTCCAATGGCATCAATTAAAAAGTCCATGTGGCAAGATTATTTTTGTCATGTCAGCAGCCTACAAAATAGTTGCGACTCATTGAAAATCAACTAGCGTGAATAATCCCGAGGGAAGGAAACTTTATATTCCCCTGCCGAACGCCCCATAGAGTGGGCCTTTCGCACAACTACAGACGCCTACGGACGCCGTTAACGCCTTCATTAACAATGGAATGTTGTCATGCACTGATCCAGATCAGCTATTCAACTTTCAAATCGACTTAGTCTGTTGATTCTCTTCTCCTGCGCTGGAGTCTCGCAAATGTCTGATACCCCCGCAAAACTTCGATTGGGTGCACTGGTCGCCCTGGTCGTCGGTTCGATGATCGGCGGCGGAATCTTTTCCTTGCCGCAAAATATGGCGGCCAGTGCCGATGTCGGCGCCGTGCTCATCGGCTGGGCCATTACCGCCGTCGGCATGCTGACCCTGGCTTTCGTATTCCAGACCCTGGCCAACCGTAAACCCGATCTGGACGGGGGTGTATATGCCTATGCCAAGGCCGGGTTCGGTGACTACATGGGCTTCTCGTCGGCCTGGGGTTACTGGATCAGCGCCTGGCTGGGCAACGTCGGTTACTTCGTGCTGTTGTTCAGCACCCTGGGCTACTTCTTCCCGGTGTTTGGCGAGGGTAATACCGTCGCGGCGGTGATCGGTGCATCAGTGCTGCTCTGGGCGGTGCATTGGCTGGTCCTGCGGGGCATCAGAGAAGCGGCGTTCATCAACTTGGTGACCACCATCGCCAAGGTGGTGCCGCTGTTGCTGTTCGTGCTGATCGCGGTGTTCGCCTTCAGGCTCGATATCTTCACCGCCGATATCTGGGGCTTGAAGAACCCGGACCTGGGCAGCGTGATGAATCAGGTGCGCAACATGATGCTGGTCACCGTGTGGGTGTTCATCGGCATTGAAGGGGCAAGCATATTTTCCGCCCGTGCCGAGAAACGCACAGACGTAGGCAAGGCGACCGTGATCGGTTTCATCACCGTGCTGCTGTTCCTGGTACTGGTGAACGTGCTGTCCCTGGGCATCATGACCCAGCCTGAACTTGCAAAGTTGCAGAACCCGTCCATGGCCGCCGTGCTGGAGCACGTCGTCGGCCATTGGGGCGCGGTACTGATCAGCGTCGGCCTGATCATCTCGCTGCTCGGTGCCCTGCTGTCCTGGGTGCTGCTGTGCGCCGAGATCATGTTCGCTGCGGCCAAGGACCACACCATGCCCGAGTTCCTGCGCCGGGAGAACGCCAACCACGTACCGGCCAACGCCCTGTGGCTGACCAATGCGATGGTCCAGCTGTTCCTGATCATCACTTTGTTCTCGGCCAGCACTTACCTGTCACTGATCTACCTCGCCACCTCGATGATCCTGGTGCCCTACCTGTGGTCGGCGGCTTACGCCGTGCTGTTGGCGGTACGCGGCGAGACCTACGAAAACGCCCTGGCCGACCGCCGCAAGGATCTGACCGTGGCGGCTATCGCCCTGATCTACGCGGTGTGGCTGCTGTATGCCGGCGGGATCAAATACCTGCTGCTCTCCGCCCTGCTCTACGCCCCCGGCGCGATCCTGTTCGCCAAGGCCAAGCGCGAGCTGGGCAAACCGATTTTCACCTCTGTCGAGAAGCTGATTTTCGCCGCAGTGATCGCAGGCGCCCTGGTGGCCGCCTATGGGCTCTACGACGGCTTCCTGACCTTGTAGCTGGCTGATTGTCTTAACTGGAGGATTTGTAATGACCACGGAAAAAGTGAAATACGGCGTTCATTCCGAAGCCGGTAAATTACGTAAAGTCATGGTGTGTTCCCCAGGCCTGGCCCATCAGCGGCTGACCCCGAACAACTGCGACGAGCTGCTTTTCGACGACGTGATCTGGGTCAACCAGGCCAAGCGCGATCATTTCGATTTCGTCACCAAGATGCGCGAGCGTGACATCGACGTGCTGGAAATGCACAACCTGCTGACCGACATCGTCGCCATCCCCGAAGCCCTGGACTGGATCCTGCAGCGCAAGATCACCGCCAACTCGGTGGGCCTGGGCCTGGTGAATGAAGTCGGTTCCTGGCTGCGCAGCCTGGAGCCACGCCATATCGCCGAATTCCTGATCGGCGGCGTCTCGGCCGATGACCTGCCGGACAGCTTCGGCGGCAAAACCATCCAGATGTTCCGCGACTTTCTCGGGCACTCAAGTTTCATCCTGCCGCCGCTGCCCAACACCCAGTTCACCCGCGACACCACTTGCTGGATCTACGGCGGCGTGACCCTGAACCCGATGTACTGGCCGGCACGCCGCCAGGAAACCCTGCTGGCGAGCGCCATCTACAAGTTCCACCCGGAGTTCACCCAGGCTGACTTCCAGATCTGGTACGGCGACCCGGACCAGGATCACGGCAACGCGACCCTCGAAGGCGGCGACGTGATGCCCATTGGCAACGGCGTCGTGCTGATTGGCATGGGCGAACGCTCGTCGCGCCAGGCCATCGGTCAACTGGCGCTGAACCTGTTCAAGCACAAGGCCGTGGAACGGGTGATCGTCGCCGGCTTGCCGAAATCCCGCGCCGCCATGCACCTGGACACCGTGTTCAGCTTCTGCGATCGCGACCTGGTGACGGTTTTCCCGGAAGTGGTGAGCCAGATCGTCGCCTTCTCCCTGCGCCCAGACGAGAGCAAGCCCGGCGGCATCGATATACGTCGCGAAGAAGGCAGCTTCCTCGACACCGTCGCCACGGCCCTCAAGCTGCCGGCGCTGCGGGTGGTGGAAACCGGCGGCAACAGCTTTGCCGCCGAACGCGAACAATGGGATGACGGCAATAACGTGGTGGCCCTGGAACCGGGCGTGGTGATCGGCTACGACCGCAACACCTACACCAACACCCTGCTGCGCAAGGCCGGGGTGGAAGTCATTACCATCAGCGCCAGCGAACTGGGCCGCGGCCGGGGCGGTGGTCACTGCATGACCTGCCCGATCATTCGCGACCCGATCGACTACTGACCTTTGAGCCTGGGCCGGTATTTACCCAATACCGGCCCAGGGGATAACCGAAACCCAAGGAGATCCAAATCATGGCTTTCAACATGCGCAACCGCAGCCTGCTGAGCTTGATGCACCACACCAACCGCGAACTGCACTATCTGCTGGACCTGTCCCGCGACCTCAAGCGTGCCAAGTACACCGGCACCGAGCAGCCACACCTCAAGGGCAAGAACATCGCGCTGATCTTCGAGAAAACCTCGACCCGCACCCGCTGCGCCTTCGAAGTCGCGGCCCATGACCAGGGTGCCCACGTCACCTACATCGACCCGGTGTCGTCGCAGATCGGCCACAAGGAAAGCATGAAAGACACCGCCCGGGTGCTGGGACGGATGTTCGACGCCATCGAGTATCGCGGCTTCGAGCAGGAGATCGTCGAGGAGCTGGCCAAATTCGCCGGCGTGCCGGTGTTCAACGGCCTGACCGCTGAATTCCACCCCACTCAAATGATCGCCGACACCCTGACCATGCGCGAGCACAGCGACAAGCCGCTGCACGACATCAGCTACGCCTACTTGGGCGATGCCCGCTATAACATGGGCAATTCGCTGCTGATGATCGGCGCCAAACTGGGCATGGACGTACGCATCGGTGCGCCAAAGGCCCTGTGGCCGCACCAGGATTTCATCGACCAGTGCCAGGCCTTCGCCGCCGAAAGCGGCGCACGCATCACCATCACCGAGGACCCGAAGGAAGCCGTCAAGGGTGTGGACTTCATCCACACTGACATCTGGGTCTCCATGGGCGAGCCGGTGGAAGCCTGGGACGAGCGCATCGAGCAACTGCTGCCCTACCAGGTCAACGCGCAAATGATGAAGGCCTCGGGCAACCCGCGGGTGAAATTCATGCACTGCCTGCCGGCGTTCCATAACAGCGAAACCAAGGTCGGCAAGGACATCGCCGCGCGCTATCCGAACCTGGCCAACGGCGTGGAAGTGACCGAGGAGGTGTTCGAATCCCCGGCCAACATCGCCTTCGAGCAAGCGGAAAACCGCATGCATACCATCAAGGCGATCCTGGTGTCGGCGCTGGCGGATATCTAGAACCTCAGGCAACTCGCGCGTTCTGGAGCAGAACTGTGGGAGCAAGGCTTGCCCGCGATACAGACACCTGGGTGTAGCTGATGGACCAGGCGATGCCATCGCGGGCAAGCCATGCTCCCACAGGCCAGCTCCCACAAGGGGGCCGAGTCGTCCATTATTTCTCTGTCAGAGGACAGCATTATGCGCATCGTCGTAGCCCTGGGCGGCAACGCCCTTCTGCGTCGGGGTGAACCCATGACCGCCGACAACCAACGCAGCAACATCCGCACGGCGACCGAACAGATCGCCAAAATCCACCCCGGCAACGAGCTGGTCATCGCCCACGGCAATGGCCCCCAGGTCGGCCTGTTGTCGCTGCAGGCCGCGGCCTACACCTCGGTCTCGCCGTATCCGCTGGACGTGCTCGGCGCCGAGACCGAGGGCATGATCGGTTACATCATCGAACAGGAACTGGGCAACCTGCTGGACTTCGAAGTGCCGTTCGCCACGTTGTTGACCCAGGTCGAAGTGGACGCCAACGACCCAGGCTTCCAGAACCCCACCAAGCCCATTGGCCCGGTCTACACAAAGGCTGAGGCGGAAAAACTCGCGGCTGAAAAAGGCTGGTCCATCGCCCCGGATGGTGACAAGTTCCGCCGCGTGGTCGCCAGCCCTCGCCCCAAGCGCATCTTCGAAATCCGCCCGATCAAGTGGCTGCTGGAAAAAGGCAGCATCGTGATCTGCGCTGGCGGGGGTGGTATCCCGACGATGTACGACGCCGACGGCAAGCTACGGGGCGTGGAAGCGGTGATCGACAAAGACTTGTGCTCGGCGCTGCTGGCTGAACAACTGGAAAGCGATCTGTTGGTGATTGCCACCGATGTCAACGCCGCGTTCGTCGATTTCGGCAAGCCGACCCAGAAAGCCATTGCCCAGGCCCACCCCGATGAAATGGACAAGCTGGGGTTCGCCGCCGGTTCCATGGGGCCGAAAGTCCAGGCCGCCTGCGAATTTGCCCGCAACACTGGCAAGGTCGCGGTGATCGGCTCACTCTCGGACATCGAAGCGATCGTCCAAGGCACCGCCGGCACCCGCATCAGCACGGCCCAACTTGGCATCGCTTATCGATAACAGGAAACTTGCGGGGCAGATTCACGGTCTGCCCTACACCCACGCCTTCGAAGGAGAGTCGTTTATGGCCATGTTCGAACCCGGTCACCTGCACATGGAACGCCATGCACTGAACAAGGATGATTTCAGCTATAACCTGTGCATCGACTATAAGGTCGACCAGAACAAAAAAGAGGGCACGGGCATGTCGTTCCGGGTGCATGGCACCGTTGAAGACAAGCCTGTGGACGAAGAATTTTTCCTGGCCAAGGACCAAGCCTTCGACTTCGCCCGCCATGCCACGCGCATCGCCCAGAAATACGGCCTGCCCAAGACCGCCAGCATCGGCTCGATGCACAAGTACTACGACGAGATGTTCGAAGACGTACGCAAGCAACTGGACGTCAAGCCGGGCGACCCGATGAAGCCTGAACACCTGGAGTAACCTGGTTCAAAGCCCCCCAATTCCCGGTGGGAGCGAGCCTGCTCGCGATAGCGGTGCAACAGTCAACATCAATGGGGGCTGACCCACCGCATTCGCGAGCAAGCCCGCTCCCACAAAGGGTTATCAGCGTCCTGAATATCGGTTACATCAAACCACTGACTGGCTGGCAACCCGCTACGGCTGACCTATGCTGAAAGTAGTACCCACGGGTATTCGTTCAGAGGTCATCGCCATGAACATTAAAACAAGAAGACGCCTCGCCATTTTTATCACCTGCACCGCCACGCTTGCGCTGTATGGCACGGCGGCCTATCGGGTCGAACAGACCAGGCAGTTGCCGCGTGAATACGCCAGTTGCAACTTCGAACGCTGCATTCCTCACACCGCGACCCTGAACGCCTTGCGCTGAGGCGTGTTCAGTCGTCCGGTTGATCGGTCTTGAGCCGGTCCCGGAATGCCTTGGGAGAGATGCCAACCCGCCGGCGAAACAACCGGGTGAAATTGGTCGGGTCGGAAAAGCCGAGCATTTCAGAGATCTCGTAGATGGTCATGCCGGTGTAGGTCAGCAGTCGTTTGGCCTCCAGCAGTTGGCGCTCATGCATGATCTGCAGGGCCGGCTGCCCCGCCAGTTCCCGACAGGTGCCGTTGAGGTGCGACACGGAGATGCCCAGACGATGGGCCAGGTCTTCGACCTTGACATGCTGGCGATAGGTTTCTTCCACCAACTGAATGAACCCGTTGAGGTACTCCCGCGCGCGTTGTGGGCGCTGGGCCTGCGTACGCCGCTGCATCACCTGACGACTGACCCAGACCATGATCACGCTGACCAAGGCATGCATCAGCATTTCCCGGGCCGGCTGATGCCCACCGTATTCAGCCTGCAGGGCGCTGAACAGGCTATTGAGGTACTCGGCATCTTCCAGGGCCGGGTAGCTTTCGGCCTGGGCCAGCACGTTGACCGAATGACCCAGCTGCGCTTGCAGGTACGTCACCAGCGGTGCGGCCAGGGTCACCACGTAACCCTGCACATCCTCGGAAAAACGGAAGCCATGCACCGACAACGGCGGCAGGATCTGCACCGCCGGCTCGTCGAGCTGTGTGCGCTGGCCTTCGATTTCCAGCTCCGCCTGGCCCTTGAAGACAAACAACAACTGACAGAGATCGGCGTGCCGATGGGGTTTGATCTCCCATTGGTGCTCTCGGCTGCGCTTGGAAATGGTTTCACAGTGCAGCAGGTCCGGGGTCGGCCAATCCTGGCTCTCGCCGTAGAGCTTGAATACCGGGATTGAAGGCAGGTCTGTTTTTTTCATCACGAGGATCGGCCTGGGTTGCGGGCGATAATCGCACCGATTGGTAGAAAGTACAGGTATCGGCTCAGTTTTCCCCTTCAATTGACAGGTCCGCAAGCGAAAAATGCAAGCACCCCAATCAACACCGACCCTGGTCAGGTGCTTCGAGCGAGTCATAACAACAATGAAAACCCTCAAGACCCAAGTTGCCATTATCGGTGCCGGCCCTTCTGGGCTGCTGCTCGGCCAGTTGTTGCACAACGCTGGAATTGACACGGTGATCCTCGAACGCCAGACCCCGGACTATGTGCTGAGCCGCATCCGCGCCGGTGTGCTGGAGCAAGGCATGGCCCAATTGCTGCGCCAGGCCGGCGTCGGTCAGCGCATGGACGCCGAGGGACTGCCCCATGACGGCTTTGAGCTGGCGCTCAACGGTCGTCGGGTGCACATCGATCTGAAGGGGCTGACTGGCGGTAAAAACGTCATGATCTACGGCCAGACCGAAGTCACCCGCGACCTGATGGCCGCCCGAGAAGCCGCCGGCGCCCGCACGCTTTATCAGGTCGGCGATGCCCAGCCCCACGACATGCAGACCGACAACCCCTTCGTGACCTTCGAGCACCAAGGGCAAACCTGGCGCCTGGACTGCGACTACATTGCCGGTTGTGACGGTTTCCATGGTGTGGCGCGCCAGTCGATCCCCGCGGAAAAACTCAAGGTCTTCGAGCGGGTCTACCCGTTTGGCTGGCTCGGCATCCTGGCCGACACCCCACCGGTTCACGAGGAGTTGGTCTACGCCCGTCACGAACGTGGTTTTGCCCTGTGCAGCATGCGTTCCAAGACTCGCACCCGTTATTACCTGCAAGTGCCCGCCGAGGAGCAAGTGGCCGATTGGCCGGACGAGCGCTTCTGGTCTGAACTGAAAAACCGCCTGCCAGCCGACCTGGCCCAAGCACTGGTGACAGGTCCCTCCATCGAGAAAAGCATCGCGCCGCTGCGCAGCTTCGTGGTCGAGCCAATGCAGTATGGACGGATGTTCCTGGTGGGGGACGCGGCCCACATCGTTCCGCCCACCGGCGCCAAGGGGCTGAACCTGGCGGCCAGCGACGTCAGCACGCTGTTCAACATTCTGCTCAAGGTCTATCGCGACGGCCGTACGGACTTGCTGGAAAAATATTCCGCCATTTGCCTGCGGCGGGTGTGGAAAGCCGAGCGTTTCTCCTGGTGGATGACGTCCATGCTGCACCGCTTCGACGACGACGCCTTCAACCAGCGCATCAGCGAAGCGGAGCTGGAATATTTCGTCGACTCCGAGGCGGGTCGAAAAACCATCGCGGAAAACTACGTCGGACTTCCTTACGAGGCTATCGAATAGCCGGCTAACGACTTAAACTGCGGGCAGTCCTATTCGCCCCCCAGGCGTGATGCCCGCAGGTTCTGCCTTGACTCAACTCCATACCTCCCAAGCCCCACAGCCTGCCATCCGTAGTGTGCTGGTGGCCCTGATGCTGGCGATTTTTCTCTGCGCACTGGATCAAACCATCGTTGCCGTCTCGATGCCGGCCATTTCCGCCCAATTGGGTGATGTCGGCCTGCTGGCCTGGGTGATTTCCGGCTACATGGTCGCCATGACCGTGGCGGTGCCGATCTACGGCAAGCTCGGTGACCTCTACGGTCGGCGGCCGTTGATGCTGTTCGGCATGGGGCTGTTCACCCTGGCCTCACTGTTCTGTGGGCTGGCGCAAAACATGGAACAACTGGTGCTGGCGCGCATTTTCCAGGGCATCGGCGCCGGCGGGATGATCTCGGTGAGCCAGGCGATCATCGGCGACATCGTGCCGCCCCGCGAACGTGGCCGTTATCAGGGCTATTTCAGCAGCATGTATGCGCTGGCCAGTGTGGCGGGGCCGGTATTGGGCGGCTACATGACCGAGTACCTGTCGTGGCGCTGGGTGTTCCTGATCAACCTGCCCTTGGGCCTGGGAGCCTGGCTGATTGCCCGGCGCACCCTCGTCGGGTTGCCGGTGCCGCACCGTAAGCCGATCATCGATTACCTGGGCACCGTATTGTTGATCATCGGCCTGACCGCGCTGCTGCTGGGCATCACCGAGGTTGGCCAGGGCCACGCCTGGCACAGCAGAGAGGTACTGGGGCTGCTGGGTTGCGCCGTGTTAGCGCTGGGATTATTCATCTGGCAGGAGCGCCGGGCCCGGGAACCGTTGTTACCGATGCACCTGTTCGTCAACCGCAACGCCGTGTTGTGCTGGTGCACGGTGTTTTTCACCAGTTTCCAGGCGATTTCCCTGACCGTGCTGGTGCCGTTGCGCTATCAGAGCGTGACCGGGGCTGGCGCCGACAGCGCAGCGTTGCACTTGTTGCCGCTGGCGATGGGGTTGCCCATAGGTGCTTATTTCGCCGGACGCCGTACCTCGATCACTGGCCACTACCAACCGATGATCCTCAGCGGCGCCCTGCTCTTCCCGTTTGCCATCCTCGGCATGGCCTTCACCCCGCCCGACGCGTTCTGGCTCAGCAGCCTGTTCATGCTGCTCAGCGGCATCGCTTCCGGCATGCAGTTCCCGACTTCGCTGGTGGGGTCGCAAAACTCGGTGCAACAGCAGGACATCGGAGTCGCCACCAGCACCACCAACCTGTTCCGCTCCCTCGGCGGCGCCGTGGGCGTGGCGCTGATGTCGGCGTTGCTGCTGGCTTTGCTGCAGGACTCAAGCGTTGCCCAACTCGCCGGTTCGTCGCCGTTGGGTGAAGGGCATTCCGGCAATGTTTTGCTGGATGGCTTGAACGCTGCCCCCGGCGAAGCACAACACGCCTTGCGTCAGCAATTGCAGACGACGTTCCGGCATTTGTTGCTGATCAGCGCCGCGGTGTCGTTGTTGGGGCTGGCGGCGGCAGTGGCGATGCCCAATCGCGTGTTGCGTGGGCGGGATGACAAGGCGCGCTAGTCAGAATGCACAAATAACCTGTGGTGGGAGATCTGTGGGAGCAAAGCTTGCTCGCGAAACAGGCGCCTCGGTTTTCTGAACGACCGCATCGCCTTCATCGCGGGCAAGCCTTGCTCCCACACAAGCCTTGCTCCCGCAGATGCTATCAAGCCGGCGCCACTACTCCCTCCAGCGGCGCCACCGCGCTCATCCCATCCTTCATCCGCTTGGCATCGCGCACGAAACAGCGCGACGCCAGGAACAGGAACACCATGGTCAGGAACAGCGCCACCGGAATCAGGAACATCGCGTCATGCAAGCCAATGGCCTTGAACGCCTCGGTCATCTGCGAGGCGCCGGTCGCGGCCATGGCCGCATGGGCAAAGTAGTCAGACAAGCCACCCACCACCACCGGCCCCATGCCTCCGCCCAACAGATACAACCCGGCAAAGAACAACGCCATCGCCGTGGCCCGCAGACGCGGTTCGACTACGTCCTGGATCGCCGTGTATACGCACGTATAAAAGGTATAGGCAAACAGCCAGCCGACACTGAACACCGCAACGAACACACCAATTTCAATCCGTCCGGCATACAACGCCCAAGCGGTGGTGGCCGTGGAGATCACCAGGCTGAACGCGGCGAATAGCAGGCGTCCGTTGGGCACCCGTTGATGAATCTTGTCGGCAATCCAGCCGCCCAGAGTCAACCCGAACAGCCCGGTCACGCCCACCATGATCCCGGTGGCAACCGCCGCGTCGTGCAGCGGCATCAGGAAATAGCGCTGTAACATGGGTACCAGGAACGAGTTGCAGGCATAGGTGGCGAAGTTGAAACACAGCCCCGCCAACACCAGCCACAGAAAAGTAGGAATCGCCAGCACCCGACGGATCGGCTTGTCGATTTTTTCCTGGGAGATCTGCACCGCTTCCGCCGCGCCGCGCTTGGGCTCCTTGATGAAAAACATAAACACCGCCAGCACCAGCCCCGGCACCGCCGCGATAAAGAACGGCGCGCGCCAGCTGTCGAAGGCCTTGACCATCGCCCCGATGGTGAAGAACGCCAGCAGCAGACCGATCGGCAGGCCGAGCATGAAGATGCCCATGGCCCGCGCCCGACGGTGGGCCGGAAACAGGTCGCCGATCAGCGAGTTGGCCGCTGGCGCGTAACTGGCTTCGCCGATCCCTACGCCCATGCGTACCACCAGAAACGCCCAGAAACTGCCCACCAAGCCATTGACCGCCGTCAGCCCGCTCCAGGTCGCCAGGCCCCAACCCATCAATTTGCTGCGCGAACCGGTATCGGCCATGCGCCCCAGCGGCAGCCCGGCGATGGCGTAAACGATGGTGAAGGCGGTGCCGATGATGCCGATCTGGAAGTCGCTGAGGCTCCACTCCATACGGATCGGCTCGATGATGATCGCCGGGATGGTGCGGTCAAAGAAGTTGAACAGGTTGGCCAGGAACAGCAGGAACAGAATGCGCCAGGCATTCGCCGCTTGGGTCGAGTTCTGCATGGGTCCGTCTCTTTATTGTTATGGGGCACGGCGAGGCATCCGAACCCGGAGTCTGCAATCTAGACAGCGGCGCGCAGGCTGTCTCCAATCATTCGCATGACTGATACCCGGCCATGGCGGGCGGCGTGTTTAGTGACTATGGTCAATTCCCTGAAGCAATTGACATCATTTTGCCTTATTTCGACTAAAGATCGCCTTCCGATGGCCGATTCAACCTATCAGGAAAGATTTTCCCGAGCGCTGCTCAGGCTGCCCCCCCTGAACGCTTGGGCCGACCTTCGCGCCGTCAAGGACGCGAGCTCCCATCCGCGATGGTTTGATGACAGTGGTCATCGAACCGACCAGTTCAGGCATATGGCGCACAATGACCTCTAAAAAAACAGCCACTGCAGTATCCGATCTTACGTTGAGCCCGGCCGCCAACGGTCCTGAAACCCCGAAGCCGCCGAGGCGCTCACGTTCCCTGTCGACTCAGCAGTATCTGTATTTCACCGAAACCAACACCGACCGCATCCTCGACAACCTCGACGGCCTACGTGACAGCGTGTTCCCGCGCCCGCCGCACCTGGTGGACGACGAAAGCGAACGCGATCAGCAGGAGTTCCCGTCCGTATGCCTGATCGGCCTGGGTCGCTGTGGCTCCAACATCGCCCTGGACGTAGCCGAGCTGGTGTACAACGCCCGCAAGTTCTACCTCAACGAATTCAATGCCGAAGACAAGGGCTACAGCGACAAGGGTTACAGCCCGGCGCAGTGGATCCGCAACAATTTGCGCCTGGGCACCAGCAAGGTGAGCAAGCCGGTGTTTTTGGTCGAGCCGTTGGTGATGCTCGGCGACCTGGACAAGGACATCGCCGGACGCATCCGTTTTTCGCGCAAAGGCGAAAAAAGCGGCTTTTTGCGCGACTACAGCAAAATGAAAATCATGGACCTGTCGGAAGTCCATGCCGGGGGCGCCGGTAACGCGCCGATCCTGGGCCAGTACCTGGCCAAGATCATCCTGAACAAGGACACCCAGCGTTTCTCCAGCCCCGACTGGAAGATGATCCACTCGTACCTGATCGACAGCTGCGGCATCAAGGCCAACCAGTCGCGCCTGTACTTCTCGATCTTCAGTGCCGGTGGCGGTACCGGTTCGGGCATGGCCTCGGAGTTCGGCCTGGCTCAGCAGTACTCGTACATGAACAAGACGTTCGACACCAAGCCGATGGACGAACACGACAGCAAGAGCGGTCATTCCTTCGTCTTCGAGCCGATCTTCACCAGCGGCATTTGCGTACTGCCGAATATTTCCGATCACCGCAGCGAAATGTCCGAGGCGCTGCACATCAACGCCGGACGCCTGCTGTGCAAGTACCTGTCGGAAGAATGGGATTTCTCGTACAACTTCGCCAACGAAGACAGCAGCGAAGCCAGCGTGATGGGCCGCATCCGCCCCTGGAACGCGATGATGCTGATCTCCAACGACATCATGCGCTACGCCGAAGAGAGCGATGACGGCAACATCCAGAACATCGATGTCAATGCCATGGAGAAGCACGCCAACCAGTACATCTCCCAGCAGATCTTCAACATCCTGACCGCCCAGGCGGTGACCACCGACTACGACCAGAACTACTTCCGTCGTGCGGGCATCGACATTGGCGAAACCATTCGCCTGGACGCCAACGACCTGTTCATGAGCCTGGCCGGCCCGGTGGCGATTGCCTACGCCGAGTCCGTCGTTCCGGAAACCCCAGCGCCCAGCGGCGACAAGTTCAAGGTGTTCGAGAAGGAGCCGCCGCGCCTGAACATCGACGACCTGTTCTTCCGCTCCATCGACCTGCCGCACTTCAACAAAGTCACCCAGGCCATCGAAGGCATCAGCCTGTTGCCGATCGAATCCAAGCGCTACCGCGCCTCGCTGGAGCAGTACAAGAATTCCGGCTACGACGCCGCGGCCCTGCATGACCTGCACTTCTTCAAGAACTGCTCGTCGGTGGTGTCGATCGTCTCGTTGCCCAAGGACTACAAGCTGTCCTACATGGACCTGAACCGGCTCAAGACCCACCTCAACAGCCTGTTCCCCAACACCACCCTCAAGCGTTACGCGCTGGTGATCGGTGCCTCGGCCAACCTGTCGCTGACCACCCTGATCGCCAAGAGCCCCTGCCTGTCGGATGACTTCCTGACCCTGATCGTGGCGTTCATCAAGCGCTGTTTTGCCCGCACCCCGTATCGCTTCGATGACACCCTGGACAACTCGATCCTGGACTTCATCATCAACGAAGACTTCGACGAAGAGCGCATCGACGATCTGCTCAACGAGTTCGAAAACCCGGCGAAGATCCTCGACACCAACTGGTACGCGATCAAGCCGATGTACGAGAAGAAATACCGCGAGCTGATCAGCGACAAAGACAAGTTTGTCTCGATCAACGACATCCGCCTGTCCCGCGACTGCGTGAAAAAGGCGATCAAGTATTTGCGTGAGATCTACCGTCACCGCATCGGCAAGACCAAGGTTATTTCCCTGAATAACCATACGGGCAAGACTTATTGAGGCAGGCGCAGGACCGCGTCGCGCCAATCGCGAGCAGGCTCGCTCCCACATTAATCGCGTTCTTTCTGAGAACCGCGGCTCACTGTGGGAGCGAGCCTGCTCGCGATTGGCGGCCTTGACCAAAACACAAAATCAACATTCAGAAACAATTAAGCAGCCCAACGGCTGCCCAATAAACTGTTCCCGTTACGTATACGTCACCCTCCGCTGTGGCGTTTCACCACGGCAGGATGCCATCACGCTACTCACCTACACACTTTTACTCCGCAGAAAATACGAACCAACTTGGTGCAGACATCAAACCGATGCCCTTTCCTGGACCATAATCCACGGTGAAACCACCACCGCCCATAGCTGCGGATCGCGTTCGAAAAAGTCCAGCGCCCGCGTTTCAGACAGCTTGGCCACCTGGTCGGCAGCCAGCCAGGCGGCGACTTTGGTACCTTCGTCCTGGGCAACGGCCTCGGCCGCGGCGATCAGATCCAGGGCCGGGTCGACCCACAATAGGGCACCCTTGGCAAAGAACGGCTCCAGCTCCTTCCAGGTGATGGATGCGGTTTCACCAAGCAGTTTGGCATAGAGGGTGCTAGGTTCTTGATTCATGGGAGCTGTCCGGAAAAGAAATCGGCGCGAATGATAACGTCGGTGGTCTGGCAGAAAAACCCGGTAGCAATTGGAGTACCGATTGGAAAGCGCAGGAAAGCCAGGGATTGCCGATTTGTCCGGACGAACCCCGCCGCCATTCTGTCTTTTTCTTTCAATTAAGCGACACCCTCAGGTTTTGCCCCCAAGCGCCAGCTTCCCTTGCCAACAATCGGCGCTCTACACTGTACCGGTACAGTTGCCGGGGGCATTTTCCGCGAGGATATCCAAGATATCTGACCCGGTTCTGCTGCTTCGGCGCCAGGACTATAAAAACTACAACAGCATGAGTGGAGCACTATGACTAAGGCTACTAAGCAGATTTCCAAACTGTTTGCCGCTATGGTTCTGGCCGGGGTTGCCAGCCATTCGTTCGCCGCCGACACCATCAAGATCGGCATCGCCGGCCCAAAGACCGGCCCCGTAGCCCAGTACGGCGACATGCAATTCAGTGGCTCCAAAATGGCCATCGAGCAGATCAACGCCAAGGGCGGCGTCAACGGCAAGCAACTGGTTGCCGTTGAATACGATGACGCCTGTGATCCAAAACAAGCGGTCGCGGTGGCGAACAAAGTCGTCAACGACGGCGTCAAGTTCGTGGTCGGCCACCTGTGCTCCAGCTCCACCCAACCGGCTTCGGACATCTATGAAGACGAAGGCGTGATCATGATCACGCCAGCCGCCACCAGCCCGGACATCACCGCTCGCGGCTACAAGATGATCTTCCGCACCATCGGCCTGGACAGCGCCCAGGGCCCTGCCGCGGGCAACTACATTGCCGACCACGTCAAGCCGAAAGTCGTTGCCGTCCTGCACGACAAGCAGCAATACGGCGAAGGTATCGCCAGTGCCGTGAAAACGACCCTTGAGAAGAAAGGCGTGAAAGTCGCCGTGTTCGAAGGCGTGAACGCCGGCGACAAAGACTTCTCCTCGATGATCGCCAAGCTCAAGCAAGCCAACGTCGACTTCGTCTACTACGGCGGCTACCACCCGGAGCTGGGCCTGATCCTGCGTCAATCCCAGGAAAAAGGCCTGAACGCCAAGTTCATGGGTCCGGAAGGCGTGGGTAACGACTCGATCTCGCAGATCGCCAAGGAAGCTTCCGAAGGTTTGCTGGTGACCCTGCCGAAATCCTTCGACCAGGATCCGGCCAACATCGCCCTGGCTGACGCGTTCAAAGCCAAGAAGGAAGACCCGAGCGGTCCGTTCGTGTTCCCGTCCTACTCGGCCGTTCAAGTGATTGCCCAGGCCATCACCGAAACCAAGAGCGAAGACCCGGAAAAAGTGGCTGAAGCCATCCACGCCGGTACTTTCAAGACTCCGACCGGTGACCTGAGCTTCGACGACAAGGGCGACCTGAAGGACTTCAAGTTTGTGGTTTACCAGTGGCATTTCGGCAAACCTAAAACCGAAGCTTCGCCTCAGTAAGGCCTGGCCTGACTGACTGCCAATAAAGCCCACGGCGTGCCGTGGGCTTTGTTTTAAATGTATTGGGCCGCGCTGGCGTGATCCGCCAGTCTCCCCACCTGAAAATCTCAAAACCGTCATCAGCGGTTCGCTGGCAAACCTCGTGCTCGAAGTGGATGCAGATCCACGGGGCCGGGCGGGAAAATGACTCCACCAGTGAAATGCGTATCAGGTTTTTAGGAGCGCTGTAATGCCTGACATCTATCACTTCTTCCAACAGCTGGTTAACGGCCTGACCGTTGGCAGCACGTATGCCCTGATCGCCATCGGCTATACGATGGTTTACGGCATCATTGGAATGATCAACTTCGCCCACGGCGAGGTGTACATGATCGGCTCCTACGTGGCGTTCATCGCCATCGCCGGGCTGGCCATGATGGGACTCGACAGTGTCCCGCTGTTAATGACCGCGGCGTTCATCGCGAGCATCGTGGTGACCAGTTCCTATGGCTACAGCATCGAACGGATCGCCTACCGCCCCTTGCGCGGCAGCAACCGTCTGATCCCGCTGATTTCGGCCATCGGCATGTCGATCTTCCTGCAGAACACCGTTCTGCTGTCGCAAGACTCCAAGGACAAATCCATTCCCAACCTGATTCCGGGTAACTTTACCTTCGGGCCAGGGGGGGCACAGGAAGTGCTGATTTCCTACATGCAAATCGTGGTGTTCGTGGTGACCCTGGTCGCCATGCTCGGCCTGACGCTGTTCATCTCCCGTTCCCGCCTGGGCCGCGCCTGCCGCGCCTGCGCCGAGGACATCAAGATGGCCAACCTGCTGGGCATCAACACCAACAACATCATTGCCCTGACCTTCGTCATCGGCGCTGCCCTGGCGGCCATCGCCGCCGTGCTGTTGAGCATGCAATACGGTGTGATCAACCCCAACGCCGGTTTCCTCGTGGGCCTGAAGGCCTTCACCGCCGCGGTACTGGGCGGCATCGGCAGCATCCCCGGAGCCATGCTCGGCGGGCTGGTGCTGGGCGTGGCGGAAGCCTTTGGTGCCGACATCTTCGGCGATCAATACAAGGACGTCGTAGCGTTCGGCTTGTTGGTTCTGGTGCTGCTGTTCCGGCCGACCGGCATCCTGGGCCGTCCGGAGGTTGAGAAGGTATGACTAAACATCTTAAATCGGCGCTCTTCAGCGCGCTGTTGGTCTGGGCGGTCGCGTACCCGGTACTCGGCCTGAAACTGACCATCGTGGGCATCGATCTTGAAGTGCACGGCACCAGCCCCGCCATCCTGGCGACCATCGCCGTGTGTTCGGTGCTGATGTTCCTGCGGGTGCTGTTCAGCACGCAGATCAGCGCCGCCTGGAAGGCCTCGCCCGGCCTGCCGATAGTCCCGGCCAAGGCCAGCAACTTCCTGACCCTGCCGACTACCCAGCGCTGGATCATCCTGGCCCTGATCGTCATCGCGTTGGTCTGGCCGTTTTTCGGCTCTCGCGGTGCGGTGGACATCGCCACCCTGATCCTGATCTACGTGATGCTGGGCCTGGGCCTGAACATCGTGGTAGGGCTGGCCGGTCTGCTGGACCTGGGTTACGTCGGCTTCTATGCCGTCGGCGCCTACAGCTACGCGCTGCTGTCCCACTACTTCGGCTTGAGCTTCTGGATCTGCCTGCCAATTGCCGGGATGATGGCCGCCACCTTCGGTTTCCTGCTGGGTTTCCCGGTGCTGCGCTTGCGCGGTGACTACCTGGCAATCGTGACCCTGGGTTTCGGCGAGATCATCCGTCTGTTCCTGCGCAACCTGACCGACATCACCGGTGGCCCGAACGGCATCAGCAATATCGAGAAACCGACGTTCTTCGGCCTGACCTTCGAACGCAAAGCCGCCGAAGGCCTGCAGACCTTCCACGAGTACTTCGGACTGCCCTACAACTCGATCAACAAGGTGATTTTCCTCTACCTGGTTGCGCTGTTGCTGGCCCTGGCTGCGCTGTTCGTCATCAACCGCCTGCTTCGCATGCCTATCGGCCGTGCGTGGGAAGCGCTGCGTGAAGACGAGATCGCCTGCCGTGCCCTGGGTCTGAACCCGACCGTGATCAAGCTTTCAGCTTTCACCCTCGGTGCCGCCTTCGCCGGTTTCGCCGGTAGCTTCTTTGCTGCCCGTCAGGGTCTGGTGACGCCGGAATCCTTCACCTTCATCGAGTCGGCGATCATCCTCGCCATCGTGGTGCTGGGCGGGATGGGCTCGCAGCTGGGTGTGATCCTGGCGGCAATCGTGATGATCCTGTTGCCTGAAATGATGCGTGAATTCAGCGAATACCGCATGTTGATGTTCGGCGCCTTGATGGTGCTGATGATGATCTGGCGTCCTCAAGGTCTGCTGCCTATGCAACGCCCGCACATGGAGCTGCGCAAATGAGCCGCGAGATCCTGAAAGTCGAAAACTTGAGCATGCGCTTCGGCGGCTTGCTGGCGGTCAATGGCGTGGCCCTGACCGTGAAAGAGAAACAGGTCGTTGCATTGATCGGGCCGAACGGCGCGGGCAAGACCACCGTGTTCAACTGCCTGACCGGCTTCTATCAGCCTACCGGCGGCACGATCCTGCTGGACGGCGAGCCGATCCAGGGCCTGCCTGGTCACCACATCGCCCGCAAGGGTGTGGTGCGCACCTTCCAGAACGTGCGGCTGTTCAAGGACATGACGGCGGTCGAGAACCTGTTGATCGCCCAGCATCGTCACCTGAACACCAACTTCTTTGCCGGCCTGTTCAAGACCCCGGCGTTCCGCAAGAGCGAACGCGAGGCCATGGAGTTCGCCGAGTACTGGCTGGAGAAGGTCAATCTCAAGGAGTTCGCCAACCGTACCGCCGGCACCCTGGCCTACGGCCAGCAACGGCGCCTGGAAATCGCCCGCTGCATGATGACCCGCCCGCGGATCCTCATGCTCGACGAACCGGCCGCCGGCCTGAACCCGAAGGAAACCGAAGACCTCAAAGCGCTGATCGGCGTGCTGCGCGAGGAGCACGATGTCACCGTGCTGCTGATCGAGCACGACATGAAGCTGGTCATGAGCATTTCCGACCATATCGTCGTGATCAACCAGGGCACGCCGCTGGCCGACGGTTCGCCGGAACAGATCCGCGACAATCCTGAAGTGATCAAAGCCTACCTGGGGGAAGCGTAAATGCTGCAGTTCGAAAACGTTTCCACCTTCTATGGCAAGATCCAGGCCCTGCACAGCGTCAACGTCGAAGTCCGCCAGGGCGAAATCGTGACGCTGATCGGTGCCAACGGTGCCGGCAAATCCACCCTGCTGATGACGCTCTGCGGTTCGCCCCAGGCCCACAGTGGCAGCATCCGCTACATGGGTGAGGAACTGGTGGGCCAGGACTCTTCGCAGATCATGCGCAAGAGCATCGCCGTGGTGCCGGAGGGCCGTCGGGTATTTGCCCGACTGACCGTGGAAGAAAACCTCGCCATGGGCGGTTTTTTCACCGAAAAGGGTGATTTTCAGGAGCAGATGGACAAGGTGCTGCACCTTTTCCCCCGCCTGAAAGAACGCTTTAGCCAGCGCGGCGGCACCATGTCCGGCGGCGAACAGCAAATGCTCGCCATCGGCCGTGCGCTGATGAGCAAGCCCAAGTTGTTGCTGCTCGACGAACCGTCCCTGGGCCTGGCGCCGATCATCATCCAGCAGATCTTCGACATCATCGAACAACTGCGCAAGGATGGCGTGACGGTATTCCTGGTGGAGCAGAACGCCAACCAGGCGCTGAAAATCGCTGACCGGGCGTACGTGCTGGAGAACGGCCGCGTGGTGATGCAAGGCACGGGTGAGGCGCTGCTGACCGACCCGAAAGTACGCGAGGCGTATCTGGGCGGTTGAGTCTGTTGCTGCATGAGAAAACGGCCTTCGGGCCGTTTTTTTTTGCCCAGTTCTCAAGTGAATGCTGTTGTGGCGAGGGGATTTATCCCCTCGCCACAATGGATTTCGAAACAAACAAAAAAAATCGAGAACCTGCTGTAACGCATTCCTCCACCCCCTCTCTAGTTCAACAGACCGGCGCTAACGCCGGTTCATTTCCTGAAACTGGAGAATCATCATGACTGCTTCGACCCGCACCCTGTCCGCCGCCGCCCTGGCCCTGGCACTTGGCTCTGCCTTGAGCATGACAGGCGTCTCGACTGTCCATGCCGCCGACGACACCATGGAAAAATGCTTCGGTGTCGCCCTCAAAGGCAAGAACGACTGCGCCGCCGGCGCTGGCACCACCTGTGCCGGCACCGCGAAAATGGACTATCAGGCCAACGCCTGGAAATCGGTCCCCAAGGGCACCTGCACCACCCTCAAAAGCGAAACCTCGCCCACCGGCTTCGGCCAGCTTGAAGCCTATAAAGCCAAGTCCTGATCGCACCGCCTGAGGCCTGCCGCCATGTCGAACACCGCTTCCCTCGCCTTCGATACCCGGCTACCGCCGCGGGCGGGGCTGGGGCTCAAGACCGAGCATTTTCGTGAAGTGCTCCAGACCCGACCGGATCTGGGTTTCTTCGAAGTGCACGCGGAAAACTACATGGTGGCCGGCGGGCCGTTTCATCACTTCCTGGGGCGGATACGCGAACAGTATCCGCTGTCACTGCACGGCGTCGGCCTGTCGATCGGTGGAGAGGGGCCGCTGGATGTTGCGCATTTGCAGCGCCTGGCCACACTGATCGAACGCTATCAGCCCCAGTCTTTTTCCGAACACCTGGCCTGGTCCAGCCATGGCCCGGTGTTTCTCAACGATCTGCTGCCCCTGGCCTACGATGAAACGACGCTCAGGCGCGTCTGCGAACACGTCGATCAGGTCCAGTCCAGCCTCAAATGCACACTGCTGCTGGAAAACCCGGCCACTTATCTGGCGTTCGAGGACTCGACCCTCGACGAGCCTGACTTCATCAGTGAAGTCATCCGTCGCACCGGCTGCGGACTACTGCTGGATGTGAACAACGTCTACGTTTCATGCATCAACCATTGCCGTGATCCCCAGGCTTACCTCGACGCACTGCCCCTGCAGGCCACCGGCGAAATTCATCTGGCCGGGTTTGCCGAAGACTCCGACAGCCTGGGCGAGCGTTTGCTGATCGATGACCACGGTGCGCCAATCGATAACGAGGTCTGGCGCTTGTATCGCACGGCGCTGGCGCGGACCGGGCCAGTCGCCACGCTGATCGAGCGCGACAACCGCATCCCGGCGTTGGCAGTGCTGTTGGCCGAAGCCGGTCAGGCCGACCAACTATTAAACGCCGCCAGGGTCCAGCCATGAGCCGCTACAGCGAATTCGCCGCCGCCCTGCTCGACCCGCGCAAAGCTTGTCCGCAGGGTTTGACCTGCGCCACCGGCGCCGATCCAGAGAGCCGGTTCGCGGTGTATCGCAACAACGTGCTCAGCTCATTGATCAACGCCCTGGCCGACAACTATCCGGTGGTGGCACAACTGGTGGGCGAGGAGTTCTTCGGCGCGATGGCCGGAATGTACGCCCAGTGCGCCGCACCGCGAAGCCCAGTCATGAGTGACTACGGTGCTGACTTTGCCGGGTTCATCGAACATTTCGAACCCGCCGCCAGCGTGCCGTATCTGGCGGATGTCGCCCGACTGGAGCGCCTGCAGGTGCAAGCCTGGCACGCCGCCGACGCCCGGCCCATGGATGCACAACAGGTCATGCAAGTGCTGTCATCGCCGGCATCCCATGATCATCTGAGGGTCGGTCTTCACCCGTCACTGCACCTGTTGCAATCGCCCTTCGCCGTGGTGGCGATCTGGGCCGCCCATCAGCAAGAGCCCGTCATGCCGGTCGACCCCTTCACGCCGCAATGCGCCCTGGTGCTGCGCAACAATCTGGACGTGGAGGTGTTTGCGATCAGTCCCGGCGCCCATGATTTCCTCAAGGACCTGCTGCAAGGTTGTTTCCTGGGCGCGGCCATTGATGCTGCAACCAGGCGCGACAGCGATCTGGAACTGGAGCACACCCTGGCGCAGCTCATCAGCCATCAAGCCGTCACCCATCTGTTAGCCGAGCAGGTATTGCCATGAACGCCCTGATCACTCGCTCCATTGAATGGCTGGATAAAATCCCTCACAGCCTGATCGCCTTCGTTGGGCGCTTTTGCATCGCGGCGGTGTTCTGGAAATCCGGCCAGACCAAAATCGAAGGCCTGGCCATAGACCTGATCGACGGCACCTTCCAGCTCGGCCTGCCGCGACTGGCCGATTCGACCATTCCCCTGTTCAAAAGCGAATACGCCTTGCCGCTGTTGTCGCCAGAACTGGCAGCGCATCTGGCGGCAGCGGCCGAGCATGTGTTCCCGACCCTGATCCTGTTTGGCCTGGCGACACGCTTCTCGGCCCTGGCCCTGCTGGGCATGACCTTGACCATTCAACTGTTCGTCTACCCCGACGCCTATCCGACCCATGGCACCTGGGCGGCGGTACTGCTTTATCTGATGGCGCGCGGGCCGGGCAAGCTGTCGCTCGACCACCTGATCGCCAGGCACTACGCTCGCTGATCAAGTTCGGGACTCCTCTGGGAGCGAGCCTGCTCGCGATAGCAGTGTCAGCTTCAGCACAATTGTTGCCTGACCCACCGCTATCGCGAGCAGGCTCGCTCCCACAAGGTTCGTGTGATGCCTTGCTATCGCTGAAGCCGATCCAGCGCCTCGCCACTGCGCTTGAACCAGTCGATCAGATAATCGGCCAGCACCTGGGTGCGCTTGGGCAAACCGCCCTGGTACGGGTGCACGAGGTACATCGGCATGCGACGGGTCTGAAAATCCCTGAGTAACCAGCGCAAACGTCCGTCAGCCAATTCCTCATGCAACAGATAGGACGGCAACCGGGCGATCCCGGCGTTGGCCAGGGCGGCTTTTTTCAGCAGGCTGTAGTGATTGCTGGCGAACGGTCCCGATACCCGCACCCGCAACAATTCGTGTTGCTGGTGATAGAGCCATTCTTCGCGGCCGCTGTAATGACTGTTGAGCAAGCAACGATGTTCGACCAGGCCCTGGGGCGTCAGGGGTTCGCCGTAGTGTTCGAGGTAGGCCGGGCTGGCGCAGGTCAGTTCATGCCAGGCCAGCAACGGACGCGCCACCAGGCGCTCATCGAGGGCAGCGTCGGAGCGGATCGCCAGGTCGAAACCATCACGGGACAGATCCCGGTAGCCATTGTTGAGTTCCAGTTCAATCTGCACGTCGGGGTAGCGCTGGGCGAACTCCGTCAGCAAACCCTCAAAGAAGGTTTCGCCCAACGACACCGGAACCGTCATACGCACCGGCCCGGAAATTTCATCCTTCAGGCGAGCCAGGGCCTGACGCGCCCTTTGCACCTGCACCAATAACGCCTGGGCCTGGGGCAATAACGCCGCCCCCGCTGCCGTGAGACTCAAGCGCCGCGTGGTGCGCTGTAGCAACACCACCGAAAACCGACTCTCCAGCAGGCTGATGCGCTTGGACAACTGGCCCTTGCTGCAGCCCAATTGCTGGGCCGCCAGGGTGAAACTACCGGCCTCGATCAACACGGCGAACGCCGCCAGGTCGTCCATTTCGCTCATCGGATTGTTTCCAATTGAAAACCAAAGGTTGCCTATTACCACGATTATCAAGAGAAAGAACCTCTCTAGACTGCAATCTCATCCAGCCCATTGAGGAACAGCTAATGAAAATCCTGTTGATCGGCGCCAGCGGCACCATCGGTTCGGCCATTGATAAAGAACTGTCGCCGCGTCACGAGATTGTCCGCATCGGCCGTCACAGCGGCGACCTGCACGTGGATATCAGTGACAGCTCTTCGATCCGTGCCCTGTTCGAGAAAACCGGTCGCTTCGATGCACTGGTCTGCGCCGCGGGCAACGTCACCTTTGCGCCCTTGGACGAGATGACGCAGGACAGCTTCGCCCTGGGTTTGAAAGACAAACTGATGGGCCAGGTCAACCTGCTGCTGATCGGCCGCGAATTCGCCAATGACGGTGCGTCCTTCACCTTCACCACTGGCGTGCTCAGCCACGATCCGATCAGAAGCGGTGCGTCGGCGGCGCTGGTCAACGGTGCCCTGGACAGTTTCGTGCGTGCCGCGGCAATCGAATTGCCCCGGGGCTTGCGGGTCAACTCGGTCAGTCCGAACGTGCTGCTCGAAGCCATGGACAACTATGCCCCGTACTTCCGTGGCTATAAGCCGGTACCAGCCGCCGATGTCGCATTGGCCTACGCCAAGAGTGTCGAAGGCCTGCAGACTGGCCAGACCTTTCACGTCGGTTGACCTCTTGTGATGCAGGATCAGTCTGCGTAACGTGGCGGCACTTGTCTGGAGACTCAATGATGCGTGCCGCCCGTTCCCTGCTGTTTGTCGCCCTCCTGCCGCTTTTCGCCGGCTGCCAGTTGCTCGACGCTCCACCCCAGAGCGTTTCCCATGCCGGCCAGATGCGCATGCAGGGCGAACTTACGGCGGCCGATGGCAAGCTGGTGTTCCAGCCCTGCCAGGAGCAGCGTCGCTACATCGTCAACGACAGCGGCGGCACCAGCGTACTGCAACAGGCCGCCAGCCTGGCCGATGATCAGGGCAAACTGTTTGCCGATGTGCGCGGCCATATCGTCACCAGCGCAGCGGCCGGTACCGACAGCCAGTTGAATCTTGAGCAGCTGTATCGCCTGGAGCGTTCGGGCAGCGCTTGCGACGACGCCGACTTCAAGCGGCTGCTCCTGCGCGCCACCGGCCATGGCCCCGAGTGGAATCTGAACGCCAGCGGCAAAGGCCTGGTGCTCGAACGTGAGGGCCAGCCGCCTCTGGCAGTGCCTTTCGTTGAAGAACAACTGGGCGATGGCCGCTTCAATCTCGGCACCGAAGCCAACGGCCAGAAGGTCGAGCTTTGGGTCACTCCCCAGCGCTGCGTCGACAGCGCGACCGGCAGCGTGCAACACATGAGCGCCGAGCTGCGGGTCAACGGTCAGGTCCAGCGCGGCTGCGCTTACTTCGGCGGTGCGCGTAACGACTGATTCGAAGGTTTTTGGCTTATAATCGCCGCCTCACGCCCTGGCGCAGTTGTGCGTCCCGCGAACCGGATCCTGTCATGTTACGAATCACCGAACTCAAGCTGCCGATCGACCATCCCGAAGAAGACCTGCGCCCAGCCATCGTGCAGCGCCTGGGCATCGCCAGCGATGATCTGCTCGACTTCACCCTGTTCAAACGCAGCTACGACGCGCGTAAGAAGTCCTCTGAACTGTGCTTCATCTACACCATCGACCTGACGGTGCGCGATGAAGCCGGCTTGCTGCGCAAGTTCGCCGATGACCGTAACGTCAACCAGGCGCCGGATGTCAGTTATAAAGTGGTGGGCCAGGCACCGGCTGACCTGAGCGAACGGCCGATCGTGGTCGGCTTCGGCCCGTGCGGGATCTTCGCCGCCATGTTGCTGGCACAGATGGGCTTCAAACCGATCATCCTCGAGCGCGGCCCCGAAGTGCGCCAGCGCACCAAGGACACCTGGGGCCTGTGGCGCAAAAGCGTGCTCAACCCCGAATCCAACGTGCAGTTCGGCGAAGGCGGTGCGGGGACGTTCTCCGACGGCAAGCTCTACAGCCAGATCAAGGATCCCAAGTTCCTGGGTCGCAAAGTCCTGCACGAATTCGTCAAGGCCGGCGCGCCGGAAGAAATCCTCTACGTCAGCAAGCCGCACATCGGTACGTTCCGTCTGACAGGCGTCGTGGAAAACATGCGTGAGCAGATTCGCGCCTTGGGCGGCGAAGTTCGCTTCCAGCAGCGGGTCACGGATGTGTTGATCGAGGACGGCCAGTTGGTCGGTGTTGAACTGGCCAGCGGCGAACGTATTCATTCAAAACATGTGATTCTGGCCCTGGGCCACAGCGCCCGGGACACGTTCCGCATGCTCCACGGCCGCGGCGTGTACATGGAAGCCAAGCCGTTCTCGGTGGGTTTCCGCATCGAACACCCGCAATCGCTGATCGACAGCGCGCGCCTGGGCAAATATGCCGGCCACCCGAAGCTTGGCGCCGCCGATTACAAACTGGTGCACCACGCCAAGAACGGTCGCTCGGTGTACAGCTTCTGCATGTGCCCGGGCGGCACCGTAGTGGCGGCCACCTCCGAGCCGAACCGCGTCGTGACCAACGGCATGAGCCAGTATTCACGTAACGAGCGCAACGCCAACTCCGGCATCGTGGTGGGCATTACGCCTGAAGTGGATTACCCGGGCGGCCCCTTGGCGGGCATCGAATTGCAGGAGCGTCTGGAATCCCACGCTTTCGTGCTCGGTGGCAGCAACTACGAAGCCCCGGCACAACTGGTGGGCGACTTCATTGCCGGCAAACCGTCTACGGCGCTGGGCAGCGTCGAGCCGTCCTACAAGCCGGGTGTGTCTTTGGGCGACCTGGCCTTGGCCCTGCCCGACTTCGCCATCGAAGCCATCCGTGAAGCCCTGCCGGCGTTCGAAAAGCAGATTCGCGGCTACTCGCTGCATGACGCCGTGCTGACCGGCATTGAAACCCGCACCTCGTCGCCGCTGCGCATCACCCGCGACGAAACGTTGCAAAGCCTGAACGTCAAGGGCTTGTTCCCGGCTGGCGAAGGCGCCGGCTACGCGGGCGGGATTCTCTCGGCGGGCGTGGACGGAATCCGGATTGCCGAGGCGGTGGCGCGGGATATCCTGGGCCTCAAGGCCTGACCCCTACCCACTGTGGGAGAAGCTTTGTGGGAGCTGGGCTTGCCCGCGATGCAGGCAGCTCGGTCTATCAGGTGAACCGAGGTGATGCTATCGCGGGCAAGCCCAGCTCCCACACAAGCTCGCTGCCACAAGGAAATTCAGTGTTTTCCAGTGTTCAGATATTGGCTCGGAGCACACTTTCCGGCAGCGCCTCACCCCGCTCCACACTCGCCGCCACGGCGTCCATCAATCCACTCAGCTCATAGCCCTGGGCCTTGAGCCACGCCGGATCGTAATAGGTCGTGGCATAGCGCTCACCGCCGTCACACAAGATTGCCACGATCGAGCCCGTCTCACCTGCTTGCACCATCTGCCTGGCGGCGATCAGCGCGCCGATCAGGTTGGTGCCGCTGGATCCGCCGACCCGTCGGCCCAATCGCTGGGCCAGGTAGTGCATGGCCGCCAGCGACAGGGCATCCGGCACTTTGACCATCGCATCGATCACCTTGGGCAAAAACGACGCTTCGACCCTTGGCCGGCCGATACCTTCGATCCGCGAACCACAATCCAGGCGCAGGCTCGCATCGCCGCTGCGGTAATAGTCGAAAAACACCGAACGCTCGGCGTCGGCACACAGCACACGGGTACAGTGCTGGCGGTAGCGTACGTAACGACCCAGGGTCGCGGTGGTGCCGCCGGTGCCGGGGCTGGAAATCAGCCAGCTCGGCTCCGGATGCCGCTCGAAACGCATCTGCTGGAAGATCGATTCGGCAATGTTGTTATTGGCGCGCCAGTCCGTGGCGCGCTCGGCGTAGGTGAACTGGTCGATGAAGTGGCCGTCATGCTCACGGGCCAAACGCTCGGACTCGGCGTAGATCTGCGTAGGATCGTCCACCAGGTGACTCTGGCCACCATAGAAGGCGATCTGTGCGATTTTTTCCCGGGAGGTGGTCGCCGGCATCACCGCAATAAAGGGCAAGCCCAAAAGCCTCGCGAAGTAAGCCTCGGAAATAGCCGTCGATCCGCTTGAAGCCTCGATCACCGGGGCGCCAGGCTTGAGCCAGCCATTACACAGCGCGTAGAGAAACAGCGAGCGGGCGAGTCGATGCTTGAGGCTGCCGGTGGGGTGGCTGGACTCATCCTTGAAGTACAACTCGATACCCGGCAGCCCTGGCAGCGCCAGTGGAATCAGATGGGTGTCGGCGCTGCGCTGGAAGTCAGCCTCGATGATACGGATCGCTTCACGCGCCCACTGGCGGTGGTCATTCATGATGTCTTCTCACTGGATCAATGCGACGCGAGGAACCTGACGTACAGACAGGCACGACTTGTCTCGGAAAAACCAGTCGCAAGCTTAGGAAAAAACCGACATCGCGCACAGGTACAGCTAAGGTCCAATATGGCCTGTCACTGCCTGACCACGCGTTGCATGCGTTGTAACGACATATAACAAAAAAGAATATAACTTTTGTTTTAACAACTAACAGTACCGGTTAGGGTGGACCATCTTTTTGATTTGATCCATGGAGAGCAACCGTGCCTCTACGTAATACTTTGACCCGTTTCCTTCAGTTGGAAGCTGCCAGCGGCCTGCTATTGATCGCCGCCGCCGTGCTGGCCCTGATACTCAATAACTCACCGCTGTCGTGGCTCTATACGGACTTTCTGGACACCCCTGTGGTGGCCCAGATCGGGGCGCTGAAAATCGCCAAACCGGCGTTGTTGTGGATCAACGACGGCCTGATGGCCATGTTCTTTCTGCTCATCGGCCTCGAAGTCAAACGTGAGGTTCTCGACGGGCAGCTGTCGAAACCCTCGCAGATCGTCTTGCCGGGTGCGGCAGCGATCGGTGGCATGGTCGTCCCCGCCCTGATCTACTGGTTCCTCAACCGCGACAATCCGGCCGCCCTCGCAGGCTGGGCGATTCCAACGGCCACCGACATCGCCTTCGCCCTTGGCGTGCTGGCCCTACTGGGCAAACGGGTACCCGTGTCGCTCAAGCTGTTTTTGATGACCCTGGCGATCATCGACGACCTGGGCGCCATTATCATCATTGCCATCTTCTACTCGGGCGCCCTGTCGACCTTGTCACTGGTATTGGCAGCCGCCTGCATCGCCGCGCTGGTGGCGATGAACCGCGCGGGAGTGGTCAAGCTCGGCCCCTACATGGTTGTCGGCCTGATTCTCTGGGTCTGCGTACTCAAGAGCGGTGTCCATGCCACCCTGGCCGGTGTGACCCTGGCGTTCTGCATTCCGCTGCGCACAAAAAATGCCGAGACCTCGCCGCTGCTGACCCTGGAACATGCCCTGCACCCCTGGGTGGCCTACGGCATCCTGCCGCTCTTCGCCTTCGCCAACGCCGGCTTGTCCCTGAGCGGCGTCACCGTCGAGAGCTTCACCCATCACGTGCCGATGGGCATCGCCATCGGCCTGTTGCTGGGCAAGACCGTCGGCGTTTTCGGCCTGACCTGGCTGGCGGTCAAGATCGGTATCGCCAGCCTGCCCGCCGGCGCCAACTGGGGGCAGATACTGGGCGTGGCAATCCTGTGCGGCATCGGCTTCACCATGAGCCTGTTCGTCGGCTCCCTGGCGTTCGCGCCCGGTACCAGTGAGTATGCCGGTATGGACCGGATGGGTATTCTCACTGGCTCGATCCTGGCGGCGTTGCTGGGTTATGCGGTGACAGCGGCGGCTAGTCGTAAGCAGACTGCATTTAAAGCCAACTAAAATTACCTGATCGGGGTGATGTTTGTTGTGTGTTTATTGGTGTGTATATCCGTTTCTTCGGTGACGGCCACTGGCGGTTCCGCCCTTACGGCGGGTCACTTTTGAACAGCGCAAAAGTAACCAAAACGCTTCTGCCCCACCACTTGGCACCTCGCCTAGGCTCGGTGTGCCCGAACGAAGGCATTGCTCCGTGGGCCCGCCGCGAAGGGCCATCCATGGCCCAGCGCGGCTATCCCGGCATCCATGCCGGGATACCCACTCCACAATGCCTGCGTTCGGCCAGCGTGGTTAACGGGGCGTCCAAGATCAACATCCTCCGCGAGGCGGCCTTATAGCCGACCTGTTTTTTTGATGATCGCGTTTTTCCTGTGGGAGCGAGCCTGCTCGCGAAGAGGTCGACACATGCAACATCTTCGTCAACTGTGTAGCCGCCTTCTCAGCCTTGCGATAGTTCAGTTACATAGCGATTGAATTGGATGCCGTCATCGCGAGCAGGCTCGCTCCCACATTCGATCTTTCAGTGAGCACAAATTTATATCCAACACAGAACCACTGAGGGAGCGGGCTTGTTCGCCAAAAGGCCAACACACCCAACATCTTCATCGACTGTGATACCGCTTGCGTGAGCAAGCCCGCTCCCACAGGAGAAACGCGGTCCCACCAAGAATCAGGCCGGCTATAAGGCCGCCTCGCGGTGGACGTTGATCTTGGACGCCCCGTTAACCACGCTGGCTGAACGGAGGCGTTGTGGAGTGGGCAACCCGGCATGGATGCCGGGTTAGCCGCGCTGGGCCATGGATGGCCCTTCGCGGCGGGCCCACGGAGCAATGCCTTCGTTCAGGCACACCGAGCCTAAGCGAGGTGCCGAGTGGTGGGGCAGAAGCGCTTTGGTTACTTTCGCGCTTTTCGAAAGTGACCCGCCGTAAGGGCGGAACCGCCAGTGGCCGTTACCGAAGAAACGGATATACACGCCGCCCCCCCCCACCGAAACGAAGCCATAAAAAAATCGCGCCTCCCCGTTCAGGAAAAAGCGCGATTTTCTCTTAGCGATTCCAGCTTAGTGCGATACGCGGCTCGTACCATCCACAGTGGCAATACGAACCCGCTCACCCACACGGAACACTTCGTTTTCCTGAACCTGCTGCACATAGGCGCGCATGCTGCCGTCGTCTTCACGAACGGTGATTTCCACACCCTGGGTACGGGTCAGGCCTTCTTCGGTCGCGGAGCCGATCAGGCCGCCGGCCACGGCGCCGATCACGGCAGCAACGATACTGCCACGGCCACCGCCGATGGCGCTGCCACCCACACCACCTACCACCGCACCCGCCGCGCCGCCGATCGGGGTCTTGGTGCCTTCGATCTTGACCGGACGCAAGGCTTCAATGGTCCCCATGCGAATCGTCTGCACGCGACGCGCTTCGTCACGGGAATAGGAGTCACCGGTCAGGCTCGACTGACAGCCAGTGAGCAACATCGCCATCGTGGAAAAGGAAGCAACCAGCAAAACAGACTTACGCATAGCATCAAACTCCAAAAGACAGGTATTCATTAAACTCCGCAGCTTGACGCCTGTCACGGCCTCGCCGGGATAAAATTGTTTTCATTCAGGTGGGATACAGACTCGCCCGAAAAATTCACCCAAACAGTAGCGCCAATTTCCGCTATCCGCGTCACTGGCCTGAGGATTTCTCATGGATTATTTCATCATAGCCGCTACCACCGTCGCCGGTTTGTACTTTCATTGGTGGCTGTACGTGCGGATCAAACGCTGGATGGACCGCGATCTGGCGCTGTCTTTGGCGGGGCAGGATGAGCTGAAAAAAACTTACATGCTGCAACAATTGGCCCACGCCCAGAAGCAAGGGATCAAGCGGCGCGACCTGCCGCAATGGCTTCAGGCCGCGGCGGCAGGGTATACCCAGGGCTAAGGCGCCAGACGCTCGCGGATCCAGCTCGCCTCTTGCAGGCGGTAGTTGAGGCGATCATGCAGACGGCTGGCCCGTCCCTGCCAGAATTCGATACGCTCGGGCAGCAGACGATAGCCCCCCCAATGCTCCGGGCAGTGAGGCTGGCTGTTACTGAAGCGTTGTTCGGTGGCCTTGAGCAAGTCTTCCAGCTCACCTCGACCTGCAATCACCCGGCTTTGAGGTGAAGCCCAGGCCCCGAGGCGACTGCCCAATGGCCGTACCTGATAATAGGCGTCCGACTCTTGCGCCGTGACCTTCTGCACCTTGCCCTCGATACGCACCTGACGCTCCAGCGTCGGCCAGAAAAATGTCATGGCCGCGAACGGGTTCGCGGCCAGTTGCTGACCCTTGGCGCTCTCGTAGTTGGTGAAGAACGTGAAGCCTTGGGCATCGAGCCCCTTGAGCAGCAGGATCCGGCAGTGCGGGCGCCCATCGGCATCCACGGTCGCCAAGGTCATGGCGTTGGCCTCCACCGGCGCCTGTTCGGTTTTCACCGCGTCGGCGAACCACTGGTGGAACAGCGCGAACGGCTCGGCCGGGGCCTGCGCCTCGGTCAGGCCATCGCGGGTGTAGTCGCGGCGCATATCAGCCAGCGTCTGGGTCATGGCGCGTTCCTTGTAGTTAGCCCATCACTGCTTGGATGCATCGGCAGCCGCGACTTTCTTGGCATCGGTAGCGGCTTTGGTCGGTTGCTGCTTCTTCGCCACCGGCGCTTTCTTGGCCGGGGCTTTTTTGGCAGGAGCCTTGGCGACAGCCTTCTTGGCCGGCGCTTTTTTGCTGGCAACAGCCTTGGACTTGTTAGCCGCCGGCGCGGGCGCTGGCGCCAAAGCCGCAGGTTTCACGTCCTGGACCGCCACCAACCTTACTGGTGCCGGGGCCGGCATGTTGTACTTGCTCAGCAGCGCAACCATGGTGTTTTGCGGCGTGACCAGCAGCTCGACACGACGATTCAAAGCGCGACCTTCAACGCTGTCATTGGCGGCACGGGGCGCAACCGAACCCATGCCACGCAGCATCAGGCGATCACGCTGCAAGCCGCTGAGACGGAAAATCGCCGCCACGGATTGGGCGCGTTCCTGGCTGAGCTTCAGGTTGACCGGCGCGGCGCCCGACGTGTCGGCGTGGCCGAGGATCAGCACGGCAGTTTTCGGATCAGCTTCCAGAATTTTCGCAACGCGGGTGAACGGGCCGAGGCTCACCGGCAGCAGCATGGCCGGACGATCCGGGTTGAAGGAGCCGTCCACCGGTGCGGTGACCACCAGCACGTCGTCGCGGCGTTCAAGTTCGAGCTTGCTGTCCTTGATGGCCGTGCGCAATTTCGGCTCGTAGTCGTCGAGCCAAGCCTGGGTGACTTTCGGATCCGGCATCGGCACCGTCTTGGCGGTTTCCTGATCTTTACCGCCGAATGGCCACCACCACTTGCCGTTGCTTTCAGCTTCAGCCTTGGCGACGGTAACCGGCGTCTTGACTTCAGGTTTGGCGTCGACTTTTTTGGCGACGCCGTCGGCGGCGTCATCGGAAGAAAACGGCCACCACCAGTGAGTGGCACCCTCGGCCTTGGCTTGTGGCGCGACGGCAGCCGGTTTCAGCGGCGCCGCTGACGTCGGTTCTTTGGCCGCGACCTTGTCGGAGGCGCCGAACGGCCACCAGCCACTGCCGCCCTCGGCATCATTTTGTGGGGTTTGTGCGCAACCGGTGATAGCGAAGCACAGCGCCAGAGCGAAAGATTTATTCAATGACATTGGATATCCACAAAATGATGTAAAAAAAAAAACAAAGGCCATGTTCGGGCCGCATAAACAGACGGTTGGAAACTGAAAGGAACACGAGGTTCCTGTGCCCGCCGCCTTCGCTAACGTTTTATAGACAAGTGGCAAGTACCCGCGCAAGGTTCTGCGCCCGCGGATCCATCAAAACGTATGGCCCGAGGGTGTTTGTCACAAAGCCAAAAGCCACATCGTGCTCCGGGTCGGCAAAACCGATGGAGCCCCCCGCCCCAGGATGACCGAATGCCCGAGGGCCGAGGCCATAGGTCGCGTTCGGCACATCCGGCTGATCGAGCATGCAACCCAGGCCGAAACGGGTCTGGGTCAACAATGTCTTGTCCTCGCCGAAGCTGTGCTGGCGAGTCAGTTCGTCGAGCATTTCTCCCTCCAGCAGGCTGCCGTCCAGCAGGCCGGCATAAAACCCGGCCAGGCTGCGGGCGTTACCATGGCCGTTGGCCGCCGGTTGTTCCATACGCCGCCACTCTGGCTTATTGGTGCTGGTCATGATCGAGGGCGGGTTAGTAAAGGCCCGGGTAGTCATGGCCGTGGGTTCGCGCATCGTCACTTGTAAAAGGCGCTGGGCCGCCGCATCCCCCACATTGCCTTTGCCGCGAGCGATGTGGGCCACGCGATGAAACTCTTCATCAGCCAGGCCGACGTGGAAATCTAGGCCCAACGGCTTGGCAATACGGGCCACGATGGATGCCCCCGGTCCACGACCGTCAGCCCTGCGCAGCAGTTCGCCGACCAGCCAGCCATAAGTGATCGCCGCGTAGCCGTGACCGTCACCCGGCGTCCACCAGGGCGCTTCAGCGGCCAGAGCATCGACCATGGTCTGCCAGTTATAAAGTGCTTCGGGCGCCAGCAATTCACGTAACGCCGGCAACCCGGCCTGGTGGCAAAGCAACTGACGGAGCGTGACGGCTTGCTTGCCGGCTGCCGCGAACTCAGGCCAGTAGCGGGCGACAGGGGCGTCCAGCTGCAGCTTGCCTTCGGCCACCAGTTGCAGGGCGGTGACGGCGGTGAACGTCTTGGTGCAGGAAAACAGATTGGCGATGGTGTCGCTGTGCCAGGCCTCACTGCCATCCTTGTCGGCCGTGCCGGCCCACAGATCGATGACCGTGCGGCCACCAACCTGAATGCACAACGCCGCGCCGCGCTCCTGAGGATCGTCGAACAGCGCGGCGAAGGCTTCACGCACCGCCTCGAATTGAAGCTCATAATGGCCTTGAATCTGCACCCGCAACTCCCTTGAAACAAACACTTTTTTGAAGTGGCCTGCATTGTTTCAGCCATTGAGGTTTTTGGGAACCGCCGCAAGACGGCTGACCGGACTGACACTGCCCGTTTCGCTAAATCCCCTCGCCACAGAGACCTCCTCAGTCAAAAATCACCGGGAGGCTAGGATATCTCCCGCCGAAACGGTGGCAGGGCGTTGAGGATCGCCTTGCCGTAGCGCTGGGTCACCAGTCGGCGGTCGAGCAAGGTGATGGTGCCGCGGTCTTCTTCGGTGCGCAGCAATCGACCACAGGCCTGGACCAGTTTCAGCGAGGCGTCCGGCACGGAGATTTCCATGAACGGGTTACCACCGCGGGCCTCGATCCATTCGGCCAACGCGGCTTCCACCGGGTCGTCCGGAACCGAAAACGGGATCTTGGCGATCACCACATGCTCACAGTAGGCACCGGGCAAATCCACGCCTTCGGCAAAACTCGCCAGGCCGAACAGCACGCTGGAATCGCCGCCATCGACCCGCGCTTTGTGCTTGTTCAGGGTTTCCTGCTTGGACAGGTTGCCTTGGATGAACACTTGCTTGCGCCAGTCGCGGTCGAGGCCGTCGAACACGTCCTGCATCTGTTTGCGCGAGGAAAACAGCACCAGGGTGCCCCGCGAGCCTTCCACCAGTTCCGGCAGGTCGCGAATAATCGCCGCGGTGTGGGCGGCGGCATCCCGCGGATCAGCCTTGAGGTCCGGGACCCGCAGCACGCCGGCGTCGGCATGATGGAAGGGGCTCGGAACCACGGCGGTCACGGCTTTTTTCGGCAGGCCGGCGCGCATGCGGAAACGGTCGAACGTGCCCAGGGCGGTCAGCGTGGCGGAAGTCACCAGCGCGCCGTAGGCGACATTCCACAGGTTGCGACGCAGCATTTCCGCCGCCAGGATCGGGCTGGCATTGACCTCGATGTCGAACAGCGAGCCGCTTTCGGCCAGGGTCAACCAACGCGCCATCGGCGGGTTGTCTTCCGGGTCTTCAGTCGTGAACGCGGTCCACAACTCCCAGTTACCCTGGGAGCGGGACAGCAGACTGCCGAACAACGGGTACCACTCCTCGGCCTGGTTGCTGGCGATACCGATATTGACCTCGCCATCCATGCCTTCCTTGAGCAGGTCGGTCAGACGGGTGAACAGGTCGGTCAGGCGGGCAAAGCCTTTCTTGAGCTCGATGCCCATCTCGCGCATGTGCTCGGGAATGACGCCGCCGACAAAGCGATGGCGAGGTCGATCACGACCCTCGACGTCTTCGCCGGGCTTGAAATCCGCCACTTGTTCGCAGGCACTGAACATGAACTGCTGGTTCGTCTTGATTTCACGGGCCAGCTCGGGCACCTGCTCGATGAACTTGCCCAGGTCACCCGGCAGCGGGTGTTGGGCCAACAGCTTGGTGAGGTTCTTGGCGGTGGTTTCCAGCCAGTCAGCGGTGGAACGCAGCCGGGTGTAATGGGCGAAATGGCCGATGGCCTTGTCCGGCAGGTGGTGACCTTCGTCGAACACATAGATCGTGTCACGCGGATCCGGCAGCACCGCGCCACCGCCCAGGGCCAGGTCGGCCAGGACCATGTCGTGGTTGGTGACAATGACGTCGACCTTGCCCATGCCTTCGCGGGCCTTGTAAAAGGCGCACTGGCCGAAGTTCGGGCAATGACGGTTGGTGCACTGGCTGTGATCGGTAGTCAGGCGTGACCAGTCGGCGTCTTCCAGGGCGGTGGACCAGCTGTCGCGGTCGCCGTCCCATTTATTGCCGGCCAGTTTTTCGATCATGCTGGTAAACAGCTTCTGACTGGCCTCATCGACTTCGATCTTGAAGCCTTCTTCCTCGAACAACTGGGCCGTGGCGGTCTGCGCCTGGCCTTCCTGAAGCAACATGTCGAGCTTGGACAGGCACATGTAGCGCCCACGCCCCTTGGCCAGGGCGAAGCTGAAATTCAGCCCGCTGTTGCGCATCAGGTCAGGCAGGTCCTTGAAAACGATCTGCTCCTGCAAGGCGATCGTGGCCGTGGCGATCACCAGGCGTTTGCCGGCGGCCTTGGCGGTGGGGATTGCCGCCAGGCTGTAGGCCACGGTCTTGCCGGTGCCGGTGCCGGCCTCCACCGCCACGACGGCAGGCTCGCCACTGCGCCGGCCTTCGTCGTCGGTGTCGATGTCACCCAGGACTTTTGCCACTTCGGCAATCATCAGGCGCTGGCCATATCGCGGCTTGAGGCTCTTGGCTTCGAGAAAACGCGAATAGGCGCCCTGGATCGTGGTTTTGAGTTCGGTGCTGATCATGAATGGTCGGGCGCTAAAAACGCTGGATAAATTTTCAGTGGTTCGGATCGGCGGCTATCATACCCCGCTAATCAATCCTGCGCAGAACGGAGTAACTCAATGACACCCTTTGCCCTCGTCTACACCCTGCATTTACTGGCGGCCCTGGTCTGGGTCGGCGGTATGTTCTTCGCCTGGATGATCCTGCGCCCCGCCGCAATCGCGGCCCTTGAGGGGCCGGCCCGGCTCAAATTATGGACAGAAGTGTTTCAGCGTTTTTTCGTTTGGGTCTGGGTCGCAGTGGTGCTTTTGCCGATCAGCGGCGTGGGCTTGATCCACATGCGCTTTGCCGGCTTCGAGACCGCGCCACGTTATGTGCAGATCATGATCGGCTTGTATGTGGTGATGACGGCGCTGTTTATCCGCATCCAGGGATTGCAATTGCCGGCCCTGCGCAAGGCCGTAGCAGCCCAGGACTGGCCGACGGGCGCGGCGGTACTGGGGAAAATCCGGCAGTTGGTGGGGATTAATCTGTTGATCGGGTTGCTGGTGGTGGCGATTGGCGCGGCGCGGCCGATGTTCTGAACTTAGCGTATCCCCTGGTGGGAGCGAGCCTGCTCGCGATAACGGTGGGTCAGTCACATCAAGGTTGACTGATACCCTGCCATCGCGAGCAGGCTCTCTCCCACAGGTCTCGAGCTCAGTCCTCTTAGAATCGCTGCACCGTCAGCGCCCCCGCTGCTCCGGCTGGTCCCGGCTGGCCATCGGCACCAGGGCGACCGCTTTTGCCACCGTCGGCGGTATAGACAAAGCACCCCTTGGCCTTGCCGCCAGCGCCGGGTTTACCTCCGGCTCCAGCGGCGCCGCCCGCGCCACCCTCCACCGTAACCTTGATCTGCTCATCGGGATAATCACGGGGCAGTTCGAGACGCACCTGCGCACCCGCCGCACCCGGCTGGCCATCGCTGCCATTGCTGCCGTCGGCACCGCGACCGGCTGCCCCCCACGTACAACCCGGCGCCTGGCCGTTGGCGCCGTCGAGGCCCACGTAACCTGGCGCACCGGTTCCACCGCGGGCATCCACCGACAACAATGGCGCATTCAAGGCATTGAAGCGCAGATTGAGATCACGCCCCGGTCGTGCCGCTTTGGTATAGGTTCCGGGCGCGCCCCGAGCCGTGATCTGACTGCCGTCGGCCAGCTCCCCCTCGGCAACTTTTATCTGCAGTGCCTGTTGCCCAGGCACGATGGCGATGCGTGCTTCGCGCCCCAGGTGCAGTTGGCCAATGGTCAACTCAGTGACGTTGGCAGGCACCAGCAACGTGCCGTAATCGGCCACCTCCAGCCGTTCCAGTGTCAGGGCGCTGGTGGTATTGGGCAGGCGCATCAAGGAATGGGTTTCGACCTGGATCACTTGGGCACTGGCCCAGGGGCACACGAGTGCGACAAGCAGACACAATTTACGCATGGGAAGCCTCGGCGGCGATCGGGAGGGTTTGCAGGTGGAAGATGCCGAACAGCAGCACTCGCAGGCGATCACGGCCTGAAGCCGGCCGGCCGCGCAAGCTGGCTCGAAACAACACCAGTTCCAGCAAATGGATCGCCAGCAACATCGCTGCGCCAAAATTGACCAGCAGATGCAGCGGATGAACGAACGGCATGACCAGGTTGACCAGCACCACCAGCCAGAACAGCAGGGTCAACAAGCGCCCCAGCGCCCATAACAGCTTCATACATCCCCCCGGTAAGTATTATTCTTTGCACGCACAGTAACGGCTTGCGCGCAGAATAAGCCAGAGGCCAGGGCAAATTTAATCTGACGCAAACCTCGACTCGTCGGGTCGCCCCACTGGCGACCCGACGGCTCTGGCACGCGGCTCAGCGCTGGATATGCAACTCAACCCGACGATTCTGCGCCCGCCCCTCATCGGTCTCGTTGTCAGCCACCGGCTCGCTTTCACCCTTGCCTTCACTGGTGAGCTTGTCCGGTGAAAGCCCCTGGGTAAGCAGATATTCCACCACGCTGCTTGCCCGACGCTCGGACAACCCCTGGTTGTAGGCGTCAGTGCCGACGCTGTCGGTGTGCCCCACCACGCGAATACTGGCGACATTGGCATGACTCAATTTGCTCATCAGCCCATCGAGTTGGCTTCGCGCGTCTTGAGTGAGATCGGATTTATCGAAGTCGAACAGCACCTTGCCGGCATCGTTGAGGGTGATCACTTCAGTGGCCGGTGCCTGAGGTTCAACCGGCGGAGCGCTGACCGGGTATTGCGGCAACGGGCAACCATGATGTTCAACCGGGGTATTGGCCGGCGTGTCGGGACAACGGTCACGGCGGTCGAACACGCCGTCATCGTCCTCGTCGCCATCCTGGGCGTAGCAGATCAGGCCGCCGGTCAACAGCCCCAGCGCAGCACCGCCCGCCGCCCAACCGCTGCTTTCGAGGGCCCCCAGGCCGCCGCCAACCAGACCGCCGATCAAGCTACAGACTGGCCAGGTGCGTTGATTGAGCGGTGCGCCGCCATCGCTGTGAGTGGCACAACCTGACAATAGACTGCCCGCCAGCAGTACCGGTAAGGCGGCCCTGAGTAGAACCTTCATGGTGAATGCTCCTGTGTTACCGGCCCATACCGGTCACACAGGAGTAAAGACCCGCATCCGCGACTGTACAAGCCGCGGATGACGGGGGCTTCAGCGATTTATCTTGATCTCCGTGCGGCGGTTCATGGCCCGACCATCGGCGGTGCTGTTGTCCGCCACCGGCTGGCTCTCACCGGCCCCCTCCACCGAAACGAAGCTGGAACGGGGCACGCCGCTCTCAACCAGGTATTGCACCACCGCGTTGGCCCGTTGTTCAGACAGGCGCTGGTTATAGGCATCGCTGCCGACGCTGTCAGTGTGGCCGGTGACGCGCAGTTGCGCGGTGGACGTTTCCTGTTTGAGTCGGGTTGCAATCGTGCTCAGGACCTCCTTGTCTGCCGCCGTCAGCGTGGCCTTGTCGAATTCGAAATGCACGTCACGGATCACAATGGTTTCTTCCTGGACCACCACGACTTCTTCAACCATCGGCGCCGGTGCCGGTGGCGGGCAGCCGTCGGCATCGACTTGCACGCCCTTAGGCGTGCCCGGGCATTTGTCGCGGCTGTCCGGCACGCCATCGCCATCCTCATCGCCGTCGCCATGCACCCAGCAATAAGCCGCCGCCATGGTGCCGACAAACAATGCACCACCGCCGGCCCAGGAGGTGCTTTCGATGGCGCCCAATCCAGCGCCCGTCACACCGCCAACCGCCGCGCAGGTCGGCCAATCGGTTTTCTGCAAACCTGCGCAACCAGTCAACACACCGGTCAGCAGAACCAAGGGTAACGCTGTGCGAACTATGCTCATTGGGTTTTCTCCTTGAGGGATCGGCTTTGCGCCGATTCAGGGGAGTAAAGACCCGACTCCGCATCCGCGCCAGCATCACGCTATCGCGGTTTTTGCCCCCTATTTGCCGTAGATCGATACGTTTAAGCACAAACCGCTCTAGGCCATGGGGTCCGCGCAGGCTATCGTGGCGGCTCTGACAGAGGAACTTCGATGACCGTTGCCATTTCTTCCCGTACGCCCCAGCAAGCCCTGGCTGCCGTGCTGGACCGTTATGCCCCGAAAAAACTGCTGTTGATCGGGGCCAGCAGCTTCCCTGCCCTTGAGGCGTTCCAGCAAGCGCATCCTGATACTGAAGTGGTCCACGCCGCCCCTGGCGCCCTTGCGGCGGACGTGGCGGCGCGACGTTTTGACCTGGCCCTGGCGCTTGATTGCCTGGAGCATTTGCCCAAACGTGACGGTCTGAACCTGTTGGGTGGCATCCGCAATCTCAACGCCAGCCGTATCGCCGTGCTGGCGGACCTCAATGCCTGCGGCTGGCAAGAAACTGATTTCTTTTCCCTGGCCCTGCAGGCCAGTGAGCGATTCCAGCGCGAGGAGCAGGTGCTGACCCTGTTTACCTACGATCTGCTTGAATACAAACAAGTCCCTGACTGGCTCAACTCACGCTTTTGGGCCAACCCGGAAAACTTTGGAAAATACTGGTGGTAGCCGTGAACACAAGCATGCACACAACCATTTGCCCGTGCGGCAGTGGCAACCCATTGGACGCCTGCTGCGGCCATTACCACGATGGTCACCCGGCGCCCTGCGCCGAAGCCTTGATGCGTTCGCGTTATAGTGCCTACGTGCTGGGATTGGTGGACTATCTGGTAGCCACGACCTTGCCCGCCCAGCAGGACGGCCTGGATCGCCAATCCATCAGCGAGTGGAGCGCCAAAAGCACATGGCTCGGACTGGAGGTGGAAAGCAGCGAAGTATTCGGTGGCCAACCCGAACACGCCTTTGTCACCTTCACCGCGCGCTGGCACGACGGCCAGGGGGAACACAGCCACCGCGAACAGTCATCCTTCGTACAGAACGGCGCACGCTGGTACTTCATCGACCCGACAGTGCCAGTCAAGACCGGACGCAACGACACCTGCCCGTGCGGCAGTGGGCACAAATTCAAGAAGTGCTGCGCAGGCTACTTTAATCGCTGATATCGGAATCGTCCGACACTGCTGCGCTCGCCAGCAGGCTAGACTGGGATAAACCAGAGGCACGGACATGACCCTTTCATCACATCTGCTGCGCATCACCTGCCTGCTGCTGTTCATCGGGCTCGGCAGTTGTGCGTCCTGGCGAGGTGATGAGGCCCCTGAACCGCAGGTGCATCTGACCAAGGTCGAGGTGGTACGGGCGCGGCTGGTGGAGCAGAAGTTCATGCTGCACTTTCGTGTGGACAACCCCGACGACAGTGATTTGACCGTGCGCGGCATAACCTACCGCATTCATCTGGGCGACCTGTTGCTGACCGAAGGAGAGCACGAGCACTGGTTCACGGTGCGTCCCGGGCATAGCCGCTACTTCAGGGTTCCGATCCGCACCAACCTGTGGCCGCAAGTGCGCAAGCTGGTGAAAATGCTCGAAAAACCTCGCCAGCAGATCCCCTATCGCCTGGAAGGTGAGCTGGAAACCGGTTTATTCATCGCCCACTACGTGCACCTGAGGCGCAATGGCGTGATAATCGCCGCCGATTTTATTGCGGAGTAACCCCGATGACCCAGCAACCCCACGTCCATGGCCCTGACTGCAACCACGATCATGACCATCATCACGATCATGATCACGGACATGTCCATGGCCCGAACTGTGGCCACGCCCACCAGGAACCGGTGCGCAACACCCTGAAGGATGTCGGCCGCAACGACCCTTGCCCATGCGGCAATGGCAAGAAATTCAAGAAGTGCCACGGCGCTTGATGATCCGGGCGAAGATAATCTTCGCCTATTGAATCGTCCTCGCGAGCAGGCTCGCTCCCACAGGGGCCTGCGGCGAACACAAAATCTGGATTCACTACTGAGCCCTGTGGGAGCCTGCTCGCGATGGGGCGTTTGAGGCTAATCCATACCGGCTGGGGCAACCCCACACACTCGGTTTCAACCCGCCGCAAGAATCTGCTTCACGCTGACCACCGTCGCATACTCGCCATGCAAGTTGCCCAGCGACATGGCATGGACCTCGCCAGCCGAACGGGCATGGCCGAAATAGTCAGCCTTGTCGAAGGTAAAACACGCGTCTTCGGCCACCCAAGTGTCGAATCCCAGATTGCCGGCCGTACGCGCCGTGGACTCCACCGAGTTGTTCGTCGCCACGCCCACGATCACCAATTGCTCAATCCCCGCTTCCCGCAAGTCTGTCTCCAGGCGCGTGCCGCAGAACGCATCCGGCACCTGCTTTTGAACCAGCCTTTCCCCGGCTAACGGCTCGAACCGCTCCTGAACCTCCACGCCCGATTGCCCGGGCCAGAACACTGAGTCCGGCGAGCGGGACAGGTGGTGGACATGAATCACCGGCCGTGCCGATTGTCGCCAGAAATCGAGCAACTGGAGCATGCGCAGCTCCGCATCGGGGTTGTTGCGAGGGCCTAGCCTGGGGTGAAGGATGCCTTTTTGTTGATCGATAAGAATCAACGCTGCGTTTTTCTGTAACTCCATGCCGGTTTTCTCGTGTTCGGTCATTGAATTTTCCACACTTGAGCATCACCTCTTCCTACAGGCAAGCCTTTCGGCAATCAGGACGACCTCCCGCCGTCATGTGTTGTCCATCCATCACGCTGTCTTATCTGGAGCCCTCCATGATCGACCTGTATTACTGGACCACGCCCAACGGCCATAAAATCTCGTTGTTCCTTGAAGAAGCCGGCATGCCCTACAAGGTGCACCCGATCAACATCGGCCAGGCAGAGCAGTTCAAGCCCGATTTCCTGAAAATCGCCCCCAACAACCGCATTCCGGCGATCATCGACCACAAACCCGCCGATGGTGGCGAGCCGATTTCGCTGTTCGAGTCGGGCGCGATCCTGCTGTACCTGGCGGAAAAAACCGGCCAGTTCATTCCAGAGAATTTGCGCGGACGGCAAGAAGTGTTGCAGTGGCTGTTCTGGCAGATGGGCGGCCTGGGGCCGATGGCCGGGCAGAATCATCACTTCAGCCGGTTCGCCCCGGAAAAAATCCCCTACGCGATCAAACGCTATGTCGACGAAACCGCTCGTCTGTATGGTGTGCTGGATCGCCGTCTGGCGGACCGTGAATTCGTGGCGGGCAACGAGTACAGCATTGCCGACATGGCGATTTATCCCTGGACCGTTTCACACCAATGGCAAAGCCAGCGGTTGGAAGACTTCCCGAACGTGCAGCGCTGGTTCAATCGCATCAAGGAGCGCCCGGCCACTGCCAAGGCCTATGCCCTGGTGGACAAGGTCAACCCGCCCAAGCCCTGAGCCCTCCTGATACACCCAAAACCCTGCTGTGGGTAAGCCTCACAGCAGGCTTTCATCGCCAAATCAACAAATAACCCCTGCCCCCGCTTGCGCGCCCTCCTCCTGCTCACTAACGTAGCGCCTTTATCGGTGTCCCCCCCTCCCGCAGGAGCTTTGCCATGGCCTCGCCAGCCTCTATTTTTCCCTTCCCCCGGCTCGGCGTTGCCGCCGCAGTGGCCAGTGTGCTCGGTCTGAGCGGTTGCCAGACCTGGAACGCCCAGGACACGGTTCCTCCGACGTCCGGCGTGCAACCGCTCAAGGGGCTGGCGCAGAACGTCTCGGTTCGACGCAATGCCATGGGCATGCCACTGATCGAGAGCAACAATTTCCATGACGCCCTGTTCAGCCTCGGCTACGTCCATGCCAGCGACCGCATCAGCCAGATGGTGACCATGCGCCTGCTGGCTCAGGGTCGTCTGGCAGAAATGTCCGGCGCCGAACGACTGGACGTCGATCGCTACATGCGTGCGGTCAACCTGAAGAAAAGCGCCGACGAGCTGTACAAAGCCTCCTCGCCGCGGCTCAAACGCTTCTTCGAAGTCTATGCCCGCGGCGTCAACGCGTACCTGTTCCGCTATCGCGACAAGTTGCCACCGGACCTGGCCGCCAACGGCTACAAACCCGAATACTGGAAACCGCAAGATTCGGCGCTGATGTTTTGCCTGCTCAATTTCAGCCAATCGGCCAACCTGCCGGAAGAAATCGCCGCCTTGGTGCTGGCCCAGACGGTCACCCAGGACAAACTGGCCTGGCTGAGCCCCTCGTACCCGGATGAACAACTGCCGATGGCCGAGGCCGATAAGCTCCAGGGCCTGCGGCTCAGCGGTCAGGTCCCGGGCCTCAACGAAGTCAGCAAGGCCAGCGCTCAGTTGTCCGAACTGAATTTGCTGAATATTGCTTCCTCCAGCAACTGGGCCATCGCCCCGCATCGCAGCCGCAACGGCAAGAGCCTGCTGGCCAGCGACAGCCATGGCCCATTGAGCGTGCCGTCACTGTGGGTTCCCGTGCAGATTCGTGCGCCCAAGTATCAGGCCGCCGGGGTTTCCGTGGCGGGCATCCCGATGATTCTGGCGGGGTTCAACGGCAAAGTGGCCTGGAGCATGAGCAGCGTGTTGGGCGACAACCAGGACCTGTTCCTGGAAAAAATCCGACGCCAGGGCAATGGTCTGTCCTACGAGGTCAACGGCAAATGGCAGCCGGTGATGGTCCGCAACGAGACCTACTTCATCAAAGGCCAGCGGCCGATTCGCGAAGCGGTGTATGAGACCCGCCACGGCCCCCTGCTCAACAGCGTCCAGGGCTCGGCCATGGCCAACGGTCTTGGCCTGGCCTTGCAGACGCCGAGCTTTAGCGACGACAAAACCCTGGACGCGTTCTTTGACTTGTCCCGAGCGCAGAATGTCGAGAAAGCCTCCGATGCCAGCCGTGAAATCCGCGCCATCGCGGTGAACATGATCTTTGCCGACGCCAGCCACATTGGTTGGCAAGTTACCGGGCGCTATCCGAACCGCCGCGAAGGTGAAGGCCTGTTGCCATCGCCCGGTTGGGAAGGTCGCTACGATTGGGATGGCTACGCCGACCCGATGCTGCACCCCTACGATCAGGATCCGGCCCAGGGCTGGCTCGGCGCCGCCAACCAGCGAGTCATTCCCGACGGCTACGGCATGCAGTTGTCCAATTCCTGGGGCGCACCGGAGCGCGGCGAGCGTATGGCCGAGCTGGCCGGGGCCGGCAAGCACGACAGCCGCAGCCTGACTGCCATGCAATATGACCAGACCACGACCTTTGCCGCCAAGCTCAAGAAAGTCTTCGAAGCCCCGGGCATGGCCCAACCGCTCAAGCAGGCGATCGACGCGCTACCAGTGGCGGACCGGGCCAAGGCTCGCGAGGCCTATACCCGGCTAATGGCTTTCGATGGCCGGCTCAGCCCAGGCTCCGCCGACGCGGCGATTTATGAACTGTTTCTGCAGGAAAGCATGAAGCAGATCTTCCTCGACGAACTGGGTCCGGACAGCAGCCCGGCGTGGAAAGCGCTGCTCGCCAACGGTCAGTTGTCCTACTCGGCCCAGGCCGATCACTTGCTCGGTCGCGAAGACAGCCCGTTCTGGGATGACGTGCGCACACCGCAGAAGGAAGACAAATCCGTGATCCTGGCCCGCAGCCTGGCAGCGGCCATCACTGCTGGCGACAGCCAGTTGGGCGGTGACCACAAGGCTTGGCAGTGGGGCAAGCTGCATCGCTACGAATGGAAGAACAGCAGCGGCCAAATCGTCCGCGGCCCCCTGCCCGCCGGCGGCGATGCCTCCACGCTCAACAGCTCGGCATTCGCCTGGGGCGAGAATTTCAACACCACCCAGGCACCGGCCATGCGATTCATCGTCGACTTCGGCCAGCCCGAGCCGTTGATGATCCAGGGCGGCACCGGCCAGTCTGGCAACCCCGCCAGCCCGAACTACATCAACGGCATTGATCCGTGGATCAAGGGGAACTATCAGAACCTGCCATTGCAGCCGCAGAACTTTGAGCGGGCGTACGGCAAGGCGCGCTTGACCCTGGTGCCCGGTAAGTAGGCTGTCCTGTGTGGCGAGGGAATTTATCCCCGCTGGGCTAAACCCCCTCGCCACATTTGTCCGCCCTGCCACCTGATCCTGCCGCACCAAACCCGATAGAACTTCTCCTCCCGCCCCCGCCTCTACCAGACAAGCCCATCTTCCCGGTGAATGCATGGATCTTGTCATTGCCCGCCCAGAAGGACTGTACTGCCCGCCCGGAGATTTCTACATCGACCCCTGGCGTCCGGTGGAACGTTCGGTCATCACCCACGCCCACGGCGATCACGCCCGTGGTGGCAACCAACACTACTTGGCAGCGGCCCCCGGAGAAGGCATTTTGCGTTCGCGATTGGGCCAGGACATCAACCTGCAAACCCTGGCCTACGGCGAGCGCTTGCTGCACCACGGCGTGAGCTTGAGTTTTCATCCTGCCGGCCACGTGCTGGGTTCGGCCCAGGTGCGCCTGGAATATAAAGGCGAGGTCTGGGTGGCGTCCGGGGACTACAAGATCGAACCCGACGGCACCTGCGCGCCGTTCGAACCGGTGAAGTGTCATACGTTCATCACCGAATCCACCTTCGGCCTGCCGATCTATCGCTGGCAGCCTCAAGCGCAGGTCTTCGACGAAATCAATCAGTGGTGGCGCGGCAACATTGCCGTCGGCCGGGCCAGCGTGCTGTTCTGCTATTCCTTCGGCAAAGCCCAGCGGATTCTCCACGGAATTGACGCGAGCCTGGGTCCGATCCTGGCCCACGGTGCGGTAGAACCCCTGAACCGGGTCTATCGCGAGGCCGGGATCCGTTTGCCAGCGACGATCTATGCCGGCGACATCAAAAAGAACGACCCAATCATGAACCAGGCGCTGATCATCGCTCCCCCCTCTGCCGGTGGGAGCACCTGGATGCGCCGTTTCGGTGACTACAGCGACGCCTTCGCCAGCGGCTGGATGCGCCTGCGGGGCACCCGTCGGCGACGCGGCGTGGATCGCGGCTTTGTGCTGTCCGACCACGCCGATTGGCCCGGCTTGCTCTGGGCCATCGAACAGACCGGCGCCGAGCGGGTGATGGTCACCCACGGTTCAGTGGGCGTACTGGTGCGCCATTTGTGCGAGCAAGGCCTGGATGCCCAAGGCTTCAGCACCGAATACGGTGACGATGAAGAAGACTCAGGCAGCGCCACCGACGAGGACGCGTCATGAAAGCCTTCGCCCAGTTGTATGCCGAACTGGACGCCACCACCTCCAGCAATGCCAAGCTCGCCGCCATGCAGGATTACTTCACCAAGGCCCCGCCCCAGGACGCAGCGTGGGCCGTGTATTTCCTGTCTGGAGGGCGCCCGCGACAACTGGTACCGGTCAAGACCTTGAGGGAACTGGCGGTGCAGATATCCGGGTTGTCGCTGTGGCTGTTCGAAGAAAGCTATCAAGCCGTGGGTGATCTGGCTGAAACCATCTCACTGGTCCTGCCAGAATCACCTCAGCGTTCCGACGAAGGCCTGGCGCTGTGGATCGAAGAGAAACTCCTGCCGCTGCGCGGTGAATCGCCCGAGGTGCTGGCGGTGCGGTTGCCGGCGTTGTGGGCGCAACTCGACCGAGCCAGCCTGATGCTGTGCATCAAACTCATCACCGGCAGTTTCCGCGTGGGCGTGTCCAAGTTGCTGGTCACGCGCGCGCTGGCGGCCATGGCCGGGCTGGACAGCAAACGGGTCGCCCAGCGGCTGGTGGGGTATACCGACCTGTCCCATCGTCCGACCGCTGCAGGTTACCTCAAGCTCATCGCTGCCGAATCCGCTGATGAGCACGCCCAGCGCGGCGGCCAGCCTTATCCGTTTTTCCTGGCTCATGCGCTATCGCAAGCGGTGGAGCAATTCGACACGACGCTGGGACCGGCCAGTGACTGGCAGGTGGAATGGAAGTGGGACGGAATCCGCGCCCAGGTGGTCAAGCGCGATGGCCATTTGTGGGTCTGGTCCCGGGGCGAAGAGCTGGTCACCGAGCGCTTCCCCGAATTGCACAGCCTGGCGCAGGCGTTGCCCGACGGCACGGTGATCGACGGCGAAATCGTGGTATGGAAAGCCGCGCCGCCATCCACCGCGGATGCCTTCGATCCGGATACGCCGCTGGAACCGAGGGTGCAGCCCTTTGCCCTGCTGCAACAACGCATCGGCCGCAAAACCCTGGGCAAGAAAGTCCTCGAAGACGCCCCCGTGGTGGTGATGGCCTACGACCTGCTGGAATGGCAAGGCAAGGATTGGCGCAGTCGTGTGCAGACCGAGCGCCGCGAACAACTGCAGACCCTGATTACCCGCTGTCGCAGCGCGGTGCTGCTGCCCTCCCCGATCATCACCGGCAAGGATTGGTTCGACCTCGCCCGGCAGCGCGAAGCGTCCCGCAGCCTCGGCGTCGAAGGCATGATGCTCAAGGCCCGCGACTCGCTGTACGGCGTTGGCCGGACCAAGGACATGGGCGTGTGGTGGAAGTGGAAAATCGACCCATTCAGTGTCGACGCGGTACTGATCTATGCGCAACGCGGGCATGGCCGCCGCGCCAGCTTGTACAGCGACTACACCTTCGCCGTCTGGGACAACCCGCCGGGCAGCCGCGAACGCACACTGGTGCCGTTCGCCAAGGCGTATTCGGGGCTGACCGATGACCAAATGCGTCAGGTCGACAGCATCGTGCGCAAGACCACCGTGGAGAAGTTCGGCCCGGTGAGCAGCGTCACGCCGACCCTGGTTTTTGAGCTGGGCTTCGAGGGCATTGCATTATCCAAGCGCCACAAGAGCGGGATCGCTGTGCGCTTCCCGCGGATGCTGCGCTGGCGCCAGGACAAAAGCGTCGAGGAGGCTGACACGCTGGCGACGCTTCAGGATCTGTTGAAAGGTTGACCGTTCTCCTCCGAACAGGGCCAGCGTCGGCCCGTGTCATGACGCCCTCCACATCAAGGCGAAAATACTTTCACCCGGTACTTCAAAACGTATGCGTCCATCCCGGCACTGGACAGGGGCATCGCGCTGGCGGCTATCAGGACCGAAAAGGGCAAGGGATGGGCAAGCAGTGCCTGCGCCCTGCAGGCTGATCCGTTGCAGACGGTCGCCCTTGTTTACCCCCAGCACGCTGCGTTCGTTGCCGCGGGCCATCGCCAGGGCATCGACCTCGAACGCGCTGTTGTCCATACGCAGAACCTGATCGAGCCAGTGCGACTGGATGAATTGCTGCGCCAAGCCTACCGGTTTGAGCTCGAAGCGATCGGGTCCTGGCAGGCGGATCATGCCTTTGAGGTGGTGCGGATCGTCAGCGGCCTGAAACCAATTGAGCACGTCGAGCAAACCATCCTGGGCTGAGTTGATCGCAACCGAGGCCCACCAGAGCGATGCGAAGTGCGTCTCCTGTTCGTAGGGGCTCACGCTTGAGCCACTGGAGATATTGGTCTGGTCCAGCAACAACGCCTTGCGTGGCCGGCCATCGGCTTGCAGGCCGACGACTTCGGCGGCCCGGCGCACGGAGTCGCGGTAGACCCGCGTGGCCAGCAGGTCGCGAATCATCCACTCGTGCCAGGCCAAGGCATCGATTTGTGCTGCCGATTCGTCGAGCATCCGCCGAGCCCAGTCGATGCCACGGTGCTGGGCGCCTCGTCGCGTAAACGGTCCGTTGACGAAACGCGAGCTGGCGGGCATGGCGATGCGCACGCCGGCCTCCCGCGCCCCCGGGTAGTCGAGCACCTGACGATACATGGCGTCGAAGAAGTGCTTGTACGTCGCATAGTCGGGATAGTTGTAATTGGGTTCGTCGGCAAACGAGAGGTAGTGCGTGCCGCTACCCAGGGCTACGGTGGCCGCCAGCCAGGCGTTCAGGCCGGCGTTGCTCTGGCTGTTGGCCTTCAGGTCGGCCTTACGCCCAGTGGCGGCCAGCAAGGTGATGTTCGTATCAATGCCACCGCGTTCCAGATAAAAACGTCTGAAGGCATCTTCGTAATGGGGGTCAGCGGCCATGATGTCGACGGCGCTGTAAAAGCTGCCCGCACGGGGCTTGAGCGCGTCGAGCGCGCTGTAGCTTGCCGGCGGTGGAAGCAGGTAGGGCAAGGCCAAGCCCAAGCGCGGCGTAGGGCCCAGCATGTCGGGGTGCAGGGCCAGCTCGGTGCGGCCGCTGTCCTGTCGCAGCGGCTGCAGGTGCTGCGGGCGCTGGGCGAACAGGTTGGCGGTGCCGTCCAGCCAGAAGGCCGCTTTGCCTCTACCTTGCAGGCGCAAGCGCCAGTCTTGATCCCTATCGCTGACGGGTAAGGCAACCTGGTCGAACTTCGGGTACTCCTGGTAGGGCTTGAGCCTCAGTTCGACTGTTTTGCCATCGCCCAGGCGCTCGGCATTCAGAGCCCTGACGCCGCCGAAATACTTGCCCGCCAAGATCGCCTGCTCGCCACCGCGGACCTTGAAATACAACTCGACGTTGGCGGCGGCCTCGACGCTGAAGTGCACTTTCGTCGGCGCGAACAGGGCGACGGTCTTGTCGTCGTGCTCGAAGCGATAGCGCCTGAAGCTATAGCCCGGGACTTCGACGCGGTAACTGGCGGCGCTGGCGGGCAATGCCCAGTCTTGTTTGCCGCTCCCTTCGCTGGCGGGAATAAAACGCTCGTCGCGCAGTTGCCCCTGGCCGTCGAGCAAGTAGATGCGTTCTTCATTAGCGTCGGTTTGCCAGGCCGGCACCCAACTGACGCGCAAGGTGTCGTCGCGCCCTGCCTGCAAATAGAGGCTGCCGTCACGCACATCGCCCCAGCGCATTGGCGCGGCCTGGGCCAGGCTGCTGAACGCCAGCGTTAATAACACGGCGATGCGTTTCATAATGTCCTTTTCACCATCTAACTGAGGCGCGTTGGCGCTCTGCCATCATCGTTCTATACAGTAGTCGCTGTGTAACAGGCGTGAGAAAAATAGTGTGAATCGTCGATGAACGGTATTTGAAGATATGTATTCAGATGGCGTTTTATGCGTTTCTAAAAAAACTATTGATGCCCCGCCCACTAGCAGTTTTTCTGACGCCGTAATTGCGTCATCAGGGTATCTATCACAACAATAAAAAACCGACTTGCTCTTTTAAAGAGCAATGCTAACGTGACATCAGAGCCCACTATTTATTTAAGTGTCTTAAACCGTCCAGATCCTGCGCCAGGCCCTTCATGCAACAGTGACGGGGATACCATCATTCAGGGAGTGGGCAGCCGCCCTCCCAGGGTGCTGCCCCAATGACGTGGCGACCGGAGTGAAACCCAAGACGTGCCAATCGTACAAGCAAGGGAGCCTGACATGCGCGCAGAGCAGCGGTTTCATTCACTGGACAGTTTCAGGGGGTTGATGGCCATTTCAGTAATGCTCTATCACTTGCGCGTCAGCGGTAGTTTTACCGAATGGTTGTTATTCCGTCACGCTGAAGTATTTGTATCTTTCTTTTTTGTATTGAGTGGCTTTGTATTGACGCACGCCTATGGCAGCTCGGTAAAATTTAACTTTAGAAAGTTCTTCATTTCACGAACCTTCCGCTTGCTTCCCTTGCACCTCTTTATGTTGGGCGTCTTTATACTGTTAGAGTGCGGTCGATATTGGGCTGCGCAAAAAGGCATGGACTTCAACAATGCGCCATTCTCAGGAAAGTTCGCCCCTTCTGAAATCCTGCCGAATGCACTGCTGTTGCAATCCTGGACGCATTTGACTAACCCACTGTCATTCAACTATCCGTCCTGGAGCATCAGTATCGAGTATTACACCTACATGATCTTCGCCCTGATCGTGTGTATCGCTTTCGGCATCAGGACATGGATATGGGCGACGGTGATGCTCCTGGCCTTGGCGCTGATGTATGCCGGTAATACCTTCTTCACCATCGAGTCGCTGCGCGGCCTCGCTTACTTTTTCACTGGCTGTCTGGCTTACGCCGTGTACCTGAGGCTCCCCCAGCCCAGCCGGGCCCAGACTTGGTTATTGAGCACGCTTGAAGTGGCGGCAGTGACAGCGGCGCTGATTTTCGTAATCAACGATTTTGCAGGCAAGCAGTTGTGGGCCAGTCCGTTGTTCGGTGTCATCGTTGTGATATTCGCCTTTGATCATGGCGCCGTGTCGCGGCTGTTGGCGGGCCGTGGCTTCGGTTTTCTCGGCAAGTTGTCTTATTCCATCTACCTGACCCACGCGGCCGTTCTGTTTTGCGTAGTGTCGGCATTCATGGTGGCGAAGAAAATCGTTGGCGTTGACATTGCACCGGTGATCGACGGGACTCGCTACCTGGACCTCGGTAATGTACTGCTCAACAACCTCATCGCTTTGCTGGTAGCGGGATCGGTAGTCCTGGTGTCGATGTTCACCTACCGATATGTCGAAATGACCGGGCAATCCCTTGGCCGAGCGCTTAGCAACACCCCCTCGCACAGCGGTCCGGTATTGAGACCTGATACCGAGGCCTAAAAAAACAGCAGCGTCCGCGCCATCCTGGTGCATCTTTTAAAGCCTGCTCATCCCCGCGCACCATCACGTCCCGCTGGCTGCCGCCAAAGTTTTTAAAACGCTTGTTCGGCACTCTGGTTCGGAAATTGCTACCTTTATGCCGTCATACCGTTCTCGCCTTCACCGGTAACAATACTTACGCGCCACAAGCGCTCATATTGGTTTTAGGGATTGAATAATGAAAAAAGCACTGCTGACCCTTTCTGCACTGGCGTTGTGCATGGCCGCCGGCGTCGCCACGGCCAAGGAATACAAGGAACTGCGTTTTGGTGTCGACCCGTCCTATGCCCCGTTTGAATCCAAGGCCGCCGACGGTAGCCTGGTAGGTTTCGATATCGACCTGGGCAATGCAATCTGCGAAGAATTGAAGGTCAAGTGCCGCTGGGTCGAAAGCGATTTCGACGGCATGATCCCTGGCCTGAAGGCCAATAAGTTCGACGGCGTGATCTCGTCCATGACCGTGACCCCGGCCCGGGAAAAAGTCATCGACTTCTCCAATGAACTGTTCTCCGGCCCGACCTCGTATGTGTTCAAGAAGGGTTCCGGCCTGAGCGAAGATGTCGCGTCCCTCAAAGGCAAGACCGTCGGTTACGAGCAAGGCACCATCCAGGAAACCTATGCCAAAACCGTACTGGACAAGGCTGGGGTCAAGACCCAGGCCTACCAGAACCAGGACCAGGTTTATGCCGACCTGACCTCCGGCCGCCTCGATGCGTCGATCCAGGACATGCTGCAGGCCGAACTGGGCTTCTTGAAATCGCCAAAAGGTGGTGACTATGAAGTCAGCAAACCCGTGGACAGCGAACTGCTGCCTTCCAAGACCGCCATCGGTATCAAGAAAGGTAACAAAGAGCTGAAGGCTCTTTTGGATAAAGGTATCAAAGCGTTACACGAAGACGGCAAGTACGCCGAGATCCAGAAGAAACACTTTGGCGATCTGAATCTGTACAGCGGCAAATAATGCGCAGCGCCCATCCGGCCTCGGATGGGCGCTTTTTTTCTGCCAAAGGCCTCTTCCATGTTCGAACAACTCCTACAAAATCTGGGGCTCAGCGCCTTCAGCCTGCAGGGCTTCGGCCCGCTGCTGATGCAGGGCACCTGGATGACCATCAAGCTGGCGGTCCTGTCTTTGTTACTGAGCGTTTTGCTCGGCCTGCTGGGGGCCAGCGCCAAGCTGTCCAGCGTCAAACTGCTGCGTATCCCGGCCCAGCTCTACACCACGCTGATTCGTGGCGTGCCGGATCTGGTGCTGATGCTGCTGATCTTCTACAGCCTGCAAACCTGGCTGACCTCTTTTACCGACTTCATGGAATGGGAATACATCGAGATCAACCCATTCGGCGCCGGGGTCATCACCCTGGGCTTCATTTATGGCGCGTACTTCACCGAGACCTTTCGCGGGGCGATTCTCGCGGTGCCCCGGGGTCAGGTCGAAGCCGCCACGGCGTATGGCCTCAAGCGTGGCCAGCGTTTCCGGTTCGTGGTGTTTCCGCAAATGATGCGCTTTGCCCTGCCGGGCATCGGCAATAACTGGATGGTGATGCTCAAGGCCACCGCGCTGGTGTCGATCATCGGCCTGGCCGATTTGGTCAAGGCCGCCCAGGATGCCGGCAAAAGCACCTACCAACTGTTTTACTTCCTCGTGCTCGCGGCGCTGATCTATCTGCTGATCACCAGCGCGTCCAATGTCGTGCTGCGCTGGCTTGAACGCCGTTACGCCGCCGGTGCACGGGAGGCGGTGCGATGATCGAACTTCTTCAGGAATACTGGCGACCGTTCCTCTACAGCGACGGCAATCACATCACTGGCCTGGCCATGACGATGTGGCTGCTCAGCGCCTCGCTGCTGATCGGCTTCGTGATCTCAATCCCGCTGTCCATCGCCCGGGTCTCCCCCAAAGTCTACGTACGCTGGCCAGTGCAGTTCTACACGTACCTGTTCCGCGGCACGCCGCTCTACATACAGCTATTGATCTGCTACACCGGCATCTACAGCCTCGAAGCCGTGCGCGCCCAGCCCCTGCTCGACAGCTTCTTTCGCGATGCGATGAACTGCACGATCCTGGCCTTCGCCCTGAACACCTGCGCCTACACCACGGAAATCTTCGCCGGGGCGATTCGCAGCATGAACCATGGCGAAGTCGAAGCGGCCAAGGCTTATGGCTTGACGGGCTGGAAGCTGTACGCGTACGTGATCATGCCGTCGGCGTTGCGACGTTCGCTGCCGTACTACAGCAACGAAGTCATCCTGATGTTGCACTCGACGACCGTGGCGTTCACCGCTACCGTTCCAGACGTGCTCAAAGTCGCCCGGGACGCCAACTCGGCCACCTTCCTGACCTTCCAGTCGTTCGGTATCGCCGCGTTGATCTACCTGACCGTGACCTTTGCACTGGTGGGCCTTTTCCGCCTCGCCGAACGCCGCTGGCTGGCCTTTCTCGGGCCGACTCACTAGGGCTTCTGTTCCAGGACATACACGCAAATGCGCCACCAGATTCATGACCTGCTGGCCCCACTGCCGGGGACCGCACGCAAGATCCACAGTTTTCACTTCGGCCCGGAAGAAGCCGTCGGCAAAATCTACATCCAGTCGTCCCTGCACGCTGATGAGTTGCCCGGCATGCTGGTGGCCTGGCACCTCAAGCAGCGTCTGGCCGAGCTTGAGGCATCCGGTCACCTGCGGCACGAAATCGTGCTGGTGCCCGTGGCCAACCCCATCGGCCTGGAACAAGTGCTGATGGACGTGCCGCTGGGCCGCTACGAAATGGAGAGCGGGCAGAATTTCAACCGCCGGTTCGTCGACCTGAGCGAAGAGATCGGCAACCAGATCGAAGGCCAGCTCACGGATGATCCACAGCACAACCTGATGCTGATCCGCGAACACCTGCGCGACGCCCTCGCCCGCCAGACCGCCAGCACGCAATTGCAATCCCAGCGCCTGGTTCTGCAACGGCTGGCCTGCGACGCCGACATGGTGCTGGACCTGCATTGTGATTTCGAAGCGGTCGCTCATCTCTACACCACCCCCGAAGCCTGGCCCCAGGTCGAGCCGCTGGCCCGCTACATCGGCGCCGAAGCGAGCCTGCTGGCAACGGATTCGGGCGGTCAGTCGTTCGATGAATGCTTCACCCTGCTCTGGTGGCAACTCAAGGAGCGCTTCGGCGAACAATTCGAGATTCCCCTGGGCTGTTTTTCGGTCACCGTCGAACTGCGCGGCCAGGGCGACGTCACCCACGACCTGGCGAGTCTCGACTGCCAGGCCCTGATCGAATACCTGATCCGCTTCGGTGCCATTGACGGCGAACCGATGCCCTTGCCCGACCTGCCCTACCCGGCTACGCCGCTGGCCGGCGTGGAGCCGGTGGCGACACCGGTCGGCGGCCTGCTGGTCTACAGCGCCGTGCCCGGGGAGTACCTGGAGGCGGGGCAACTGGTGGCGCAAATCATCGACCCCATCAACGACACCGTCACCCCCGTTCATTGCTGCAATGCCGGGCTGCTGTACGCCCGCTCGCTGCGTCGCATGGCCACTGCCGGCATGGTGATCGCCCATGTCGCCGGCGCCGAAGCCTACCGCAGCGGCTACCTACTTTCGCCTTGAGGATGCATGCCCCATGTACAAACTGACCATCGAAGGCCTGCATAAGAGCTATGGCGAACATCAGGTGCTCAAAGGCGTTTCGCTCAAGGCCAGGACCGGCGACGTGATCAGCCTGATCGGCGCCAGCGGCTCGGGCAAAAGTACCTTTTTGCGCTGCATCAACTTTCTGGAACAACCTAACGACGGCGCAATGAGCCTGGACGGCCAGGCGATCCGCATGATCAACGACCGCCACGGCATGCGCGTGGCCGACGAAAAGGAACTGCAGCGCCTGCGCACCCGCCTGGCCATGGTTTTCCAGCACTTCAACCTGTGGAGCCACATGAGCGTACTGGAAAACATCACCATGGCGCCGCGCCGGGTGTTGGGCGTCAGTCAGCAGGAAGCCGAAGACCGTGCCCGTCGTTATCTCGACAAGGTCGGCCTGCCGGCGCGAGTGGCCGAGCAGTACCCGGCGTTCCTCTCCGGTGGTCAGCAACAGCGCGTGGCCATCGCCCGCGCCCTGGCGATGGAGCCGGAGGTGATGCTGTTCGACGAACCCACCTCGGCCCTTGACCCGGAGTTGGTGGGAGAAGTCTTGAAGGTGATTCAGGGCCTGGCCGAAGAAGGCCGGACCATGATCATGGTGACCCACGAAATGAGCTTCGCTCGCAAGGTGTCTGATCAGGTGCTGTTTCTGCACCAGGGCCTGGTGGAAGAAGAAGGCGCGCCGGAAGACGTGCTGGGCAATCCCAAAAGCGAGCGGCTCCAGCAGTTTCTCAGTGGCAACCTGAAATAAACCCGACAAACCTGAAAGACTGCTTCTGTGGCGAGGGAGCTTGCTCCCGCTGGGCTGCGAAGCAGCCCCCAGGCGCTGGATGACACGCTGCTGGGGACGCTGCGCGTCCAGCGGGAGCAAGCTCTCTCGCCACAAAAGCGCCCTCGCCACGATTTTCTTCATTAAACCTTTCATCCCTCACCGCGGTCACTGAAAGAGGACTTTCAGGGCGCACGCGGCGGGTATGGCGACATCCAACAACTACGCAAACCAGTGGTTCAGCGCCCGCGGCTGGAAGCCGTTCGCCTTTCAAAAACAAGTGTGGGCTGCCGTCAAACGCGGCGAATCCGGGCTGTTGCACGCCAACACCGGGGCCGGCAAGACCTACGCCGTGTGGTTCGCGGCGCTCAACCGGTTCGCCCGCTCGGCGCCACCGCCGGATAAACCCCGTAAACGCAAACCAGTGACCGAACCGCTGACGGTCCTGTGGATCACGCCGATGCGCGCGCTGGCCGCCGATACAGGCAAAGCCCTCGAGGCACCACTGGCAGAGCTGCAGATTCCATGGAGCGTCGGCCTGCGCACCGGCGACACCAGCGCCAGCGAACGCGCCCGCCAGGGTCGGCGTCTGCCCACCGCGCTGATCACCACGCCCGAAAGCCTGACCCTGATGCTCGCCCGTGCCGATGCGCAAACGGCTACCTCGACGCTGCGCATGGTCGTGGTGGATGAATGGCACGAGTTGCTCGGCAACAAACGGGGGGTGCAGTTGCAATTGGCATTGGCGCGCTTGCGGCGCTGGCATCCCCAACTCATCGTCTGGGGTGTGTCCGCCACCTTGGGTAACCAGGCCCACGCCGAACAGGTATTAATCCCGCAAGGCAATGGCATCAGCGTGCAGGGGGCCAACGGCAAGGCGCTACGGGTCGATACGCTGCTCCTCCCGGCCCTCGAACGTTTTCCGTGGGCCGGCCACATCGGCCTGAAGATGCTGCCCCAGGTCATTGCTGAAATAGACGCCAGCAGCAGTTGCCTGGTTTTCACCAACACCCGGGCGCAATCGGAAATCTGGTATCAGGCCATTCTCCAAGCCAGACCGGACTGGGCCGGGCTGATCGCGCTGCATCACAGTTCATTGTCCCGGGAAACTCGCGACTGGGTAGAGCAGGCCCTCAAGGAAGGGCAGCTCAAGGCGGTGGTCTGCACCTCCAGCCTGGATCTGGGGGTGGACTTCTTGCCAGTCGAACGGGTCCTGCAGATTGGCTCGGCCAAAGGCGTGGCGCGGCTGATGCAGCGCGCCGGGCGTTCTGGTCATGCGCCGGGGCGGACCTCGCGGGTCACGCTGGTGCCGACCCACAGCCTGGAGCTGATCGAAGCCGCCGCCGCCCAAGACGCCGTGGCTCAGCGGCGCATCGAACCCCGGGAATCGCCCCACAAGCCGCTGGATGTATTGGTCCAGCATCTGGTCAGCATGGCCCTGGGCGGCGGTTTCCTGCCTGACGAGCTGTTTGAGGAAGTGCGCGACGCCTGGGCCTATCGGGACCTCAACGAAGCCGAATGGGCCTGGGCCCTGGCCTTCGTGCGCCATGGTGGGCTGTCATTGACCGCCTATCCCGACTACCGGCGGGTCGAGCCGGACGAACACGGCGTGTGGCGAGTCCCCGATGGGCGACTGGCCCGACGACATCGCATGAGCATCGGCACCATCGTCAGCGATGCCAGCCTGCAATTGAAGTTCTGGAGCAAAGGCGGTGGCGGCAAGACCTTGGGCAGCGTGGAAGAAGGCTTCATCGCTCGCCTGCGGCCTGGAGATGGTTTTCTGTTTGCCGGACGCTTGCTGGAATTGGTCCGCGTCGAAGACATGACCGCCTACGTGCGACGCAGCCAGGCCAAAAAAGCCGCCGTGCCGCGCTGGAACGGCGGGCGGATGCCGCTTTCCAGCGAGCTGGCCGGCGCCGTCGTGGCCCGTCTGAGCGAGGCCGCCACGGGCCGCTTCGAGGGCCCGGAGATGAGCGCCGTGCAGCCCTTGTTATCGATCCAACAACGCTGGTCCGGTTTACCCACGCAAGAAACATTGTTGGCCGAGCGCCTCAAATCCCGCGAGGGCTGGCATTTGTTTCTGTATCCCTTTGCCGGGCGCCAGGTTCATCTGGGGTTGGCGAGCCTGCTGGCCTGGCGCGTCAGCCAACAACAGCCGGTGACGTTTTCCATCGCGGTGAACGATTACGGCCTGGAACTGCTCAGTGCCACGACACTGGACTGGACGCAGCACCTGGGGCCGGAACTCCTGAGCGTCGACAACCTGCTGGGCGATGTGCTGGCGAGCCTGAACGCCGGAGAGCTGGCGCTTCGACGCTTTCGCGAAATCGCCCGGATCGCCGGACTGGTATTTGCCGGCTATCCCGGCGCACCCAAAAGCACCCGCCAAGTCCAGGCGTCCAGCGGGTTGTACTTTCAGGTGTTCAAGCAATACGACACCGACAACCTCTTGCTGGCCCAGGCCGGGGAAGAGGTCCTGCGTGAAGAACTGGATATACGTCGACTGGAGCAGACCTTGGAACGCCTCAATACTTTGAAGCTCGACCTGCATGCCATTAAACGCCCCACCCCACTGGGGTTTCCCTTGCTGGTGGAGCGATTCAGGGAAAGCATGAGTTCGGAGAAGCTCGCCGATCGCATCCGGCGGATGGTCAGCGAACTGGAAACGACCGCTGATCGTGGTGACGCCTGATGCCGGCGCCCTATCCCGTCAGCCTGGCCGGCGAAGAACTCTGGCTATTGCCGGAAAAAGCCCTGTACTGGCCTGCCCAGCAAACCCTGATGGTCGCCGATGTGCATTTCGGCAAGGCCGCTGCTTATCGCAGCCTTGGCCAACCGGTGCCCCATGGTACGACGGCCAGCAACATCGCCGTGCTCGACGGGCTACTGGCGAGCCTGCCATGTCGCCAACTGATCTTCCTAGGCGACTTTCTCCACGGTCCAGGTTCCCATGCCCCAGGCACCTTGAAGGCCCTTTGTAGCTGGCGTGAACGACATCAGCACCTGGCCATGACGCTGATTCGCGGCAATCACGACAAACGTGCCGGCGACCCGCCGCCAGCGCTGAACATCCGGGTCGTGCCGGAGCCTTTGTTGCTCGGACCTTTCGCCGTACAACATGAGCCCAATCCGCATCCCTGCCGCCACGTCCTGGCGGGCCATGTCCATCCCGTCTACCACCTGAGCGGCAAAGGACGGCAACGGCTGCGCCTGGCCTGCTTCCGGCTCGCCAGCGACATCAGCCTGCTGCCCGCCTTTGGCGCATTCACAGGGGGTCATCGGGTCGAACAGGACAATGACTGCAGGATCTTTGTCATTGGGGATAACGAAATATGGCCCGTCAGTTGAAGCACACGTGCTTTCCACTGACGGGCCATTTTGCGATCAGGCAACAGGCGCAGGAGGCGGCTCATCCGGCAGGGTGGGTTCACCGGGTTCGCTGGGTTCGAGGGGCTGTTCGTTGGGGGTATCGGGATCAGGCTGGCCTGGAATACCGCCCGCCGCTTCGGCAGGGTGGGCCAGCAATGACCAAGCCATGACACCGATCTGATTGGGCTCAAGCTTTGCCAGTTCGGCACTGATTCGCGGATCGATCTTCATAGAGCAACTCCTGGGCGAAGGCCCGCTGCGCTGAGGCAAAAAAACGGGCAGTACACCCCATAGAGTGCCTGCCCGCCCAGGAATTCAAACTGTTCGTCAGAATCAGGTACGCGGCAGCGTTACGCCGCGCTGGCCCTGATATTTACCACCACGATCCTTGTAGGACACTTCACATTCCTCATCGGACTCAAGGAACAGCATCTGCGCCACACCCTCGTTGGCATAGATTTTTGCCGGCAAGGTCGTGGTGTTGGAGAACTCCAGGGTCACATGGCCTTCCCACTCAGGCTCCAGCGGCGTGACGTTGACGATGATGCCGCAGCGCGCGTACGTGCTTTTACCCAGGCAGATGGTCAGCACGTTGCGCGGGATACGGAAATACTCGACGGTGCGCGCCAGGGCAAATGAGTTCGGTGGAATGATGCAGACGTCGCTCTTGACGTCGACGAAGCTCTTCTCGTCGAAGTTCTTCGGGTCCACGGTCGCCGAGTTGATGTTGGTGAACACCTTGAACTCATCGGCGCAGCGCACATCGTAGCCGTAGCTGGAGACGCCGAAGGAAATCAGCCGATCGGCGCCTTCGCCACGCATCTGGCGCTCGACGAAAGGCTCGATCATGCCGTGCTCTTGCGCCATGCGGCGAATCCACTTGTCCGATTTGATGCTCATGGCGGTTTCCTGAAATAGCGAGGTGGAAAAAATACGTCCGGCATCTTACCGGGGCGCGAGGCCGGGTTCAAAGTGCGGGACGTAAATCTCGCCGATCCACCTTGATTTCCTGGTCCTGACGGCAATACCGCTGGCCGTCAGTCACCAAAACCGAGAAACCTTCGCAAAGACCATTGGCACATTCAGGAAAAAGGGTTAAGGTGACGTCACTGTGTTGCTTGTGTCACTGAGAATCTCTACACGATATGTTGAATTTCGATCCAACCATCTACAAGAATTTTTCCTGCTCTTTGCACTCAGTCTCGGCCAGGGTTCTTCCTGAGTCGCAGTTATCTTTGTTCAAGGAGTTACACCATGTCTAATCGCCAAACTGGTACCGTTAAGTGGTTCAACGATGAAAAAGGCTTCGGCTTCATCACTCCACAATCCGGTGACGACCTGTTTGTTCACTTCAAAGCAATCCAATCCGACGGCTTCAAAAGCCTGAAAGAAGGCCAACAGGTTTCTTTCATCGCTACCCGCGGTCAGAAAGGCATGCAAGCTGAAGAAGTTCAAGTTATCTAACTTGTCCTTGCTTTAGTAAAAAGCCCCGCCCTCAAAAGCGGGGCTTTTTTGTGCCTGTGTGTTTTTGCCCACGCACAAAAAAAATGTGGGAGCGAGCCTGCTCGCGATAGCGGCGTGTCAGTCAACGTTGATGTTGCTGATCCGCCGCTATCGCGAGCAGGCTCGCTCCCACACGGGTTGGTTGCTAGACCGGGATTACCAGGTCACGCCAAACCCGGCGGTGTAGCGCGTCTTGCTCAAGTCGCTGTCTTCGGTGCCCTCAATGACATCTTTCTCGGCCTTGAGGTTGAGCGAAGCCCAGTCGGTAACTTTGTAGCGCAGCCCCACCTCGGCGTCGTAGGCATATTCGGCAACACTGGACAGCGGCTTGCCGACTTCGCCATTGGTGAAAAATTCGACGCGCTTGCCAATCAGGTAGCGGTTGTAGTCCCACTTCATGGCGATGGAATAGAAGTTGTCGGTGCCACCGTCGCGGTATTCGTAATCGGTGCGGTTGAACAGCGAACCCAACGAGAAAGCACCCAGCTCGTCATCCCAGAACTGGTAGCCCGGACCGGTACCCACCACGCGCTGGCGAGCCAGCTCTTCGACTTTGTCGCGCTTGTAATTCAGGCGCCCTTGCCAGAACCATTTTTCCGTCAGGAAGCGGTCGAGGGAATACTCCAACCTCCAGTTGTCGGTGGAAACCACGTCATCCTGGAACTCACGGTTGTATTCGCCTTCGGCGGTATGCCGCCATCTGCCGTGGCGTGCCGAGGTCTTGAAATCGATGTCGTAGTCATCGGTATCGTTTTCCGCGCGCTGATAATCCAGTGCGGCGTCGATATTGCCCTTCCACACCAGATCCTCGACCACCGGTTTGGGTTTGAGGATTTGCTGGATACTGGCCAGCTCGACGGTTTTGGGTCCGTCGCCGTTGGCCAGGGTCACCTTGCCGTCCTCGGCAGCCTGCAGCGCCTTGGCTTTTTCGCCGGTGTAGGCATCCTGCTTGACCAGCAATTGCTGGTCGCTCTCAAGAGTCTTGACCTGTTTCCAGTCGATGGGAATCGCGCCGGCGTAATCGGTCTGGATCAGCAACTTGCCGCCATCGAAAACGGTGATCTTGCCGCTGAGCTTGTCGCCGTTCTTCAACCAAACGGTATCGGCAAGCAATGGCATGGAGGCGCTGGTGACAGCTAGGCATAGCAGGGTTCTAGACAACATAAGCGTATAAAGAGCTCAAGTTTGCGGTAAAAAGGCGGCATTATCCCCCGGGACGACACCTTAGCAAGGACTGACCGAAGTATTTGTAATGAGTTCATTTCTCAACCAACCTTGCGGGATTTAATCTACAAACGGCAATACGCCCTTGCCCAGGACACCTGAACGTGACTGATGCTCCCGCGGCCCCAGAGAACGCCGCCCAGATCCGCCGCACCACCCTGTACCTGACCCTGGCACAAGTGCCGGCCGGCAAGGTCGTGACCTATGGTCAGCTAGCCGAGATGGCCGGTCTGGGCCGAGCGGCGCGCTGGGTAGGGCGTACCCTCAGTCAGTTGCCGAACGACACAAAGCTGCCATGGCATCGAGTATTGGCTGCCGGCGGTCGGATCAGCCTGCCGGCCGGCAGCGCCTCAGGGGATGAACAACGCGCGCGCCTGCGCACGGAAGGGGTGAGTGTCCTGAATAATCGTGTTGATATTCAGCGCCATGGCTGGCGCCCGGTAGAGCACAGCGGTTAGAGTGCGCGCTTTGTTTTCGCAATTTTTGAGGCAGACTCCAGCCCATGCCCCGTAAAACCTGGCGCGCCGCCCTCGCCGCCTATGCCAGTCCCTCGACGCTCGTGCTGTTGCTGCTTGGCTTCGCCGCCGGCCTGCCCTACATGCTGGTGTTTTCCACGCTTTCGGTCTGGTTGCGCGAAGCTGGCGTGGCCCGCGAGACTATTGGCTACGCGAGCCTCATCGGCCTGGCCTATGCCTTTAAATGGGTCTGGTCGCCCCTGCTCGACCAATGGCGCCTGCCGCTGCTGGGCAAACTCGGCCGTCGGCGTTCATGGTTGGTGCTCTCCCAGGCCCTGGTGATCCTCGGCCTGATCGGCATGGGCTTCTGCGACCCGCAAAAGCACCTGTCATGGTTGATCGCCATCGCCGTGATCGTGGCTTTCGCGTCGGCCACCCAGGACATTGCCGTCGATGCCTATCGCCTGGAGATCGCCGACGACACCCGCCAGGCGGCCCTCGCCGCCAGCTACATGTCCGGGTACCGGATCGCGGCATTGCTGGCCACCGCGGGCGCACTGTTCTTTGCCGAAGGGTTCGGCTCCACCGGTTTCAGTTATAAGCACTCGGCCTGGGCAGGCACCTATCTATTGTTCGGCGCGCTGATGGTCCCTGCTCTGCTCACCTCGCTATTCATGCGCGAACCGCCGGTACCGCTACGCACCCAGTTGCAGGCCGGTCGCTATAGCTTCGTCCACCAGTTGGCCTCGGTGTTCGTACTCATCGTGCTGCTGGTGTCGGTACCGGCGATGTTCACCCAGCTCTATAACACCGACTTTGCCAGTGTCCTGTTCGAAGGCGTCAGCCTTCTGGACCTGCTGCTCGAAGACCGTGCCTTCCTGCGGGCCATTCTCTATATCACCCTGACAGCCCTGTGCCTTTCGGCCATGGGGCGCCGCGGGCTGGCGCCGGTGCTGACACCGGTCAACGATTTCATCCTGCGTTACCGCTGGCAGGCCCTGTTGCTGCTTGGGCTGATTGCCACCTACCGGATGTCCGACACGGTCATGGGCGTCATGGCCAACGTGTTCTACATCGACCAAGGCTTCACCAAGGACCAGATCGCCAGCGTCAGCAAGATTTTCGGGCTGATCATGACGCTCGTCGGCGCCGGCATGGGCGGCTTGTTGATCGTGCGTTTCGGTATCCTGCCGATCCTGTTTATCGGCGGCGTTGCCTCCGCCGGCACCAATATCCTGTTTTTGATGCTCGCCGACATGGGCGCCAACCTGCAGATGCTGGTTGTCACCATCTCCCTGGACAACTTCAGCTCCGGCCTGGCCACTTCGGCGTTCGTCGCCTACTTGTCGAGCCTGACCAACCTGAAGTTCTCGGCCACCCAATACGCCCTGCTCAGCTCAATCATGCTGTTGCTGCCGCGCTTGATCGGCGGTTACTCAGGGGTGATGGTGGAGAAATTCGGCTATCACGACTTCTTCCTGATCACCGCCTTGCTGGGGGTTCCGACCCTGTTACTGATTGCCTTGCACTGGTATCAGGAAAACCGCCGCCAGGGTTCAGGCTCGGCTTCGGAGCCGGAACCGACACCCACGCGACCTGCGCAAGAATCTTAGGAAACTTCCAGCAAGCGCCGGCGAAACCGGCGCTCATGCCTGGCGACCGGCCACGCGCCTGTACGCCAGGGCATCTCGCCCGTACAATGCTCCGTCACTTCTCGTCATCAGCAACCGACAACGGCCAACCATGCGCACCAGTCAATTTTTGCTCGCCACACAGAAAGAAACGCCTTCCGACGCCGTCGTGATCAGCCACCAGCTGATGCTGCGCGCCGGCATGATCCGCAAACTCGCCTCGGGCCTGTACACCTGGCTGCCGATGGGTCTGCGTGTGATGCGCAAGGTAGAAGCCATCGTTCGCGAAGAAATGAACGCCGCCGGCTCTCTGGAAGTGTTGATGCCGGGCACCCAGCCGGCCGAGCTGTGGCAGGAATCGGGGCGCTGGGAAGAGTACGGCCCTGAGTTGCTGCGCATCAAAGACCGTCACGGTCGTGACTTCTGCGCAGGCCCGACTCACGAAGAAGTGATCACCGACCTGATGCGCAACGAGTTGAGCAGCTACAAGCAACTGCCTATCAACCTGTATCAGATCCAGACCAAATTCCGTGATGAAATCCGTCCACGCTTCGGCCTGATGCGCGGCCGCGAATTCATCATGAAGGACGCCTACTCGTTCCACACCGACCTGGCCTCGCTGCAAGTCACCTACGATCGCATGCACCAGGCGTATTGCAACGTATTCACCCGCCTGGGCCTGAAATTCCGTCCGGTTGAAGCCGACAACGGTTCCATCGGTGGCGCCGGCTCCCACGAGTTCCACGTACTGGCCGAGTCCGGCGAAGACGACATCGTATTCAGCAACGGCTCCGACTACGCCGCCAACATCGAGAAAGCCGAGGCCGTGCCACGGGAAACCTCCCGCCCTGCACCGACCGAAGAACTGCGCCTGGTGGACACGCCAAACGCCAAGACCATCGCTCAACTGGTGGAAGGCTACAACCTGCCGATCGAACGCACCATCAAGACCCTGATCGTGCGCGCCGAAGAAGAAGGCAAGCTGATCGCCCTGATCATCCGCGGCGATCACGAGCTGAACGAAATCAAGGCCGGCAACCAGCCTGGCGTTGCCAGCCCCCTGGTCATGGCCACCGACGCCGAACTGCGCGACGCCATCGGCGCCGGTGCCGGCTCCCTCGGCCCGTTGAACCTGCCGCTGCCGATCATCATCGACCGCTCGGTGGAGCTGATGAGCGATTTCGCCATCGGCGCCAACATCGATGACAAGCACTACTTCGGCGTGAACTGGGAGCGCGACCTGCCGGTTCCGGCCGTGGCCGACCTGCGCAACGTTGTGGCCGGCGATCCGAGCCCGGACGGCAAAGGCGTCCTGGAAATCAAGCGCGGCATTGAAGTCGGGCACATCTTCCAGCTGGGCAACAAGTACAGCAAAGCCATGAAGTGCGAAGTGCTGGGCGAGAATGGCAAGCCGGTGACCCTGGAAATGGGTTGCTACGGCATCGGCGTATCCCGCGTGGTCGCCGCGGCCATCGAGCAGAACAACGACGAGAAAGGGATCATCTGGAGCGACGCCCTGGCGCCATTCCAGATTGCCCTGGTGCCGCTGCGCTACGAGACCGAACTGGTTCGCGAAGCCACCGACAAGCTCTACGCCGAACTGACGGCGGCCGGCTTCGAAGTGCTGCTGGACGACCGCGACAAAAAAACCAGCCCCGGCATCAAGTTCGCAGACATGGAACTGATCGGCATCCCGCATCGGATCGTCGTCAGTGACCGCAGCCTGGCCGAAGGCAACCTGGAATACAAAAGTCGCACCGAGGCCGAGCCGCAAGCGCTGCCGGTCGCTGACGTGCTGTCGTTCCTCCAGGCCCGTATCCGCCGCTGACACCAGATAGAGACGTCATGTTCAAGCGAAACACCTTAGGCCTCGGGGGCGCCGCGCTGTGCGGCGCCCTCCTGGTCAGCGGCTGTGCCAACCAAATGTCGCAACGCAGCGAGCACGAAGAGCGGGTCGAGCGCAAACTGCTCGACCATAGCCTGCATATCGAAGTGGGCGAGCCCAAAGTACTCGAACTGCCGCAACGTCGGGTGCGGATCAATGAGCAGAAGACCTTCGAAGTCACCGAATTCGAAGTCACCCGCCATTATGATCGCTATACGCCGTATCAGCCCTGGCGCGAAGTTTACGAAATTCCGCTGGGCGCGGTGGCAGTGGTGGCGGGTGTCGGCGCCAATGTGGTCAATGTGTTCGCTCTTGGCAACCTCCCAGAGAGCGCGACTCGAGACTGGATCAGCTACGGCTTCGCCGGGCTCAATCCATTCATGAACGTGCCGTCCCATGGCCGCGCCCAGCAGAACCTGGCCGGAATCGACGAAGTGCAACGCGACAAACGCGTCGAACACACGAGCCTGCCCTGGAGCGAACGCCCGGTACAGGTCAAGGCTGCCCGGCAAACCTTCGAACTGAGCACCGACCGCAATGGCGTGTTGCGTTTGAATCTGCTGGAAAGCCCGTTCGCCGAGCATGATCTGAGCCACTTCGGCAAGTTGCAGATCAGCGTGACGGACGCCCTGGACGAGGTACACACCGACTCGTCCCTGAGCATCAGCAGCACGTTGCGCGGCAAGCTGGTGGAAGCCCATGGGTTGATCTACGACGATCTGGAAGATGACGAGGTGAGCCAGTGGGTTCATCGGGTCAAGCGGCTGTCGGAGCTGGGGCTTGAAGAAGAGGCCAGCGAGCTGGAACAGAGCCTGATCGAACTGACCCGCAATGATCCGGAGTTACAGACCGAATTCCTCAAAGCCCTGACCAAGGATGGCGGGCGCCTGGTGGCGGATCCAGGAGCGAACTAGCAGCAAAACCTTGTGGCGAGGGAGCTTGCTCCCGCTGGGGCGCGCAGCGGCCCTCAAGCCTGCCACCTCGGTGTGCCAGATAAGTTGAATCAACTGTTTCTGGGGCTGCTGCGCAGCCCAGCGGGAGCAAGCTCCCTCGCCACAAGAGCCGGCAAAGCCTTCATGTAAGTGGCAGCCTCACCGCTCAAACAATTCCAACTGCTCAAACCCGCCTCGCAGATCCTCCAGCCGTACCCCTATCCCCAACAAACGCACCGGCTTGCCGCCGCGGTTGAATGCCTGGGTCAATAGCAACTGGTAACTGCCCAGATCGCGCCCTGCCCCGGCCTGCTCCAGGGTGGTCTGGGTGAAGTCATGGAATTTCACTTTGACGAACGGCTTGCCCGGTCGATAACTACTGTCGATCCGGGCGATGCGCCCACTCAGGGACTGCATCAGCTCCGGCAGTTTATCGAGGCAGCTTGTCAGATCAGGCAGATCGACGTCGTAGGTGTTTTCCACACTGATGGACTGTCTACGGCTGTCATTGTGCACCAGACGCTCATCAATCCCACGAGCCAGGCTCCAGAGGCGCTCACCGAAACTGCCGAATTCGCGCACCAGCGCCAGCTTGTCCCATTGACGCAACTGCAGGCAATCGACAATGCCGAGCCTGTTCAGTTTGTCGGCGGTCACTTTACCCACCCCATGCAGCTTGCTCACCGGAAGGGCCGAAACGAAGTCTTCGACCTGATCCGGGGTGATGACGAACAAGCCGTTGGGCTTTTTCCAATCGCTGGCGATCTTGGCCAGAAACTTGTTGGGGGCGACGCCGGCGGACACCGTGATGTGCAGTTGATTGGAAACCCGCCGACGAATGTCCTGGGCGATGCGGGTGGCACTCCCACCGAAATGGGCACTGGCGGAGACATCCAGGTAGGCCTCATCCAGGGACAGCGGCTCGATCAAGTCAGTGTAATCGCTGAAGATCGTATGAATTTCCTTCGACGCCTCCCGATAGGCGTCCATCCGCGGCTTGACGATGGTCAAGTCGGGGCAGAGCTTCAAGGCGTGTCCGGATGACATGGCCGAGCGCACACCGTAGGCCCGGGCCTCGTAGTTACAGGTCGCGATGACTCCGCGCCGGTCCGCCGAACCACCGACCGCCAGGGGTTTGCCGGCCAGCCGCGGGTCATCGCGCATCTCGATAGCGGCGTAGAAGCAGTCACAGTCGACGTGGATGATTTTGCGTTGCGTCATAAGAGAAGCGGATGTGCGACAAGTCGGGACGCCAGTATCGCACCGACAACTGTATATAGCACCAGTAGTTGAAAAGATCCTTCACTGCGGCTGGAAAAAGCCTACGTGAATTTATTTCTTCAATCGCAGCGAAGCGTCCAATAGAGCGCCAGCCCTTGCCAGGCTTGCGTCACAGCGCTGTCACAATGCCCAGGACTAAGGCTAAGCAATTGAAGCTGAACAGATTTTCCTGGCGCCAGGGTTGACAGCCAGCCGATCCTCTGTAGAATGCCGCCACACAGACGCGGGATGGAGCAGTCTGGTAGCTCGTCGGGCTCATAACCCGAAGGTCGTCGGTTCAAATCCGGCTCCCGCAACCAAACATCAAGAAAGGCTACTCGAAAGGGTGGCCTTTTTTGTGGCCGTTTGTTTTTGAGCAAGGCGCCGTGAAGAGAAGACCTGCGAACCTCGCCCAACCCCACGGCGACGCAATGCAGACTGCCTGCCTGTAGGACAATTTCCTTTTGATTTCTTGTGTTTAGCTCGGTTGGCGACGAATTGGCCGTTTATTTGACCTCACCACCTTTTAACGGTTGACACTCAGGCGTTCGCCTGTAGAATGCCGCCACACAGACGCGGGATGGAGCAGTCTGGTAGCTCGTCGGGCTCATAACCCGAAGGTCGTCGGTTCAAATCCGGCTCCCGCAACCAAACATCAAAAAAGGCTACTCGAAAGAGTGGCCTTTTTTGTGCCTGTCGAAAAAAGCTTTCATGACAAATATTTTGTAATTATTTTTTTCGGCAGGGATTGGTAACTAAGCGGGTTGCCCCCATCCTGTCGCGCATAGTTCAAGAGGTGATTGATGCGCGCTCACTCGACTGCCCCACAAGACACTGTTACTGCGGTACAACCGATCAAGGCCGGGCGCTTGCGCTGGCTGGAGCGTATCAGCCAGTACCGTCAGCCTATCGGCCTCGCCGTCACACTGTTGTTGTTCGCCCTTGCATTGATTGCCTGTCGCCACCTGCTGAGCGAGCTCGATCTGTACGCTCTGCACGACTCGATCATGCAGGTGCCGCGCTCAGCCCTGCTCGGCGCAGTCGCCGCGACGGTCGTCGGATTCGTCATCTTGCTGGGCTATGAATGGTCCGCCAGCCGTTATGCCGGTGTGAAATTGCCCGCAAAAACGCTGGTCCTGGGCGGATTCAGCGCTTTTGCCATCGGCAACGCCATCGGGCTCTCGTTATTGTCGGGGGGCTCGGTTCGCTACCGGCTGTATGCCCGCCATGGCCTGGGCGCGACAGATGTCGCCCACATGACCCTGTTCGCCAGCCTGTCCCTGGGCTGTGCACTGCCGCCGCTGGCAGCCCTGGCAACCCTCAGTGATCTGCCCGCCGCTTCCGCCGCCCTGCACTTGCCGGCCACCTGGCTGGGAGCGATCTGCGTGGCGGTGCTGCTGCTCACCTGTGCGCTGGCTATCGGCATCTACCGTCGGCGCCTGCCAGAACAGCCCTATCGGGACAGCCTGCTGATCAAGGCCGGGCGCCGCACCCTGCGCCTGCCGGGCCGACGCTTGACGCTCCTGCAACTGATCATCACCACGCTGGATGTCGCGGCGGCCGCCACGGTGCTGTACTTGTTGTTGCCCGAAACACCACCGTTCGGCGCCTTCCTGCTGGTGTACCTGTTGGCGCTGGCAGCCGGCGTACTCAGTCATGTACCGGGCGGGGTCGGGGTGTTCGAAGCGATCCTGCTGGCGGCCTTCGCCGACAAACTGGGGGCCGCGCCTTTGGCCGCCGCCCTGCTTTTGTATCGCTTGATCTATGTCCTGCTGCCGATGCTGGTGGCCTGTGTGTTGTTGCTGATCAATGAGGCGCAACGGCTGTTCCAGGCCCGCCAGTCCCTGCGGGTAGCGTCGGGCCTGGCGGCGCCGATCCTGGCGGTGCTGGTGTTCCTCTCGGGCGTGGTGCTGCTGTTTTCCGGCGTGACCCCGGAAATCGATACTCGCCTGGAGCACATTGGTTTCCTGATCCCTCATCGGCTGGTGGACGCCTCGCACCTGGGCGCCAGCCTTGTGGGCGTGTTGTGCCTGTTGCTCGCCCAGGGTCTGCGCCGTCGCTTGTCTGCTGCCTGGATGCTGACCACCGTTTTACTGTTGGTGGGCGCCCTGCTCTCACTGCTCAAGGGCTTCGATTGGGAAGAGGCCACGCTGCTGACGCTGACGGCCAGCTTGTTGGCGGTGTTCCGGCGTTCGTTTTATCGTCCGAGTCGCCTGACCGAGTTGCCATTTTCGCCGCTGTTTCTGATTGCCAGCCTATGCGTGCTCGGCGCGTCAATCTGGCTGCTGCTGTTTGCATACCAGGACGTGCCCTACAGCCATGAACTGTGGTGGCAATTCACCCTCGATGCCGACGCACCTCGTGGTCTGCGCTCACTGCTGGGCGCGGCGGTGCTGCTGGTGGTGGTGTCCCTTACCTGGCTGCTGCGTACCGCCCGCCCGGTGATCCAGCTGCCGGCGGCAGAAGAACTGGAGCGAGCCAAAAAGATTCTCATGGCCTCTTCACAACCCGACGGCGGCCTGGCCCTGACCGGTGACAAGGCATTGCTGTTTCATCCCAACGACGAAGCATTTCTGATGTATGCCCGCCGTGGCCGCAGTCTGGTGGCATTGTACGACCCGATCGGCCCTACCCAGCAACGCGCAGAAATGATCTGGCAGTTCCGCGACCTGTGCGATATCCATCATGCGCGCCCGGTGTTCTATCAGGTTCGCGCCGAGAACCTGCCGTATTACATGGACATCGGACTGACCGCGATCAAGCTGGGTGAAGAAGCACGGGTCGACCTCAAGCATTTCGATCTCGAAGCCAAGGGCAAAGAGATGAAGGACTTGCGCTACACCTGGAACCGCGGTACCCGGGACGGCCTGTCGCTGGAGATCCACGAACCGGGCCAGGCGCCGATGGATGAGCTGAAGGTCATTTCCGACGCCTGGCTGACCGGCAAGAACGTGCGGGAAAAAGGCTTTTCACTTGGCCGCTTCAGCGATGACTACCTCAAGCATTTCCGCATCGCAGTGATTCGTTTCGAAGGCCGCCCGGTGGCGTTCGCCAATCTGCTGGAGACGCACAGCCATGAATTGGCCAGCCTCGACCTGATGCGCGCCCATCCCGACGCCCCGAAACTGACCATGGAATTCATGATGGTCGGGCTGATTCAGCATTACAAAGCCCATGACTATGCCCGCTTCAGCCTCGGAATGGTCCCCCTGTCGGGCCTGCAACCGCGACGCGGCGCACCGCTGACCCAGCGTCTGGGTTCGATGGTGTTCCGCCGTGGCGAACAGCTCTACAACTTCCAGGGCCTGCGCCGTTTCAAAGATAAATTCCAGCCTGACTGGGAACCTCGTTACATGGCCGTGCCCGCCGGACTCGATCCGCTGGTAGCTCTGGCCGATACCGCCGCCCTGATTGCAGGCGGCCTGACTGGATTGGTGAAACGCTGATGATGCAACGCTCCTGGCGATACGTAGTGGCCACCCTGTTGGTGGTGGCGGTGATTCTCGGTGGCGGTTACTGGTACTGGAACCGCCCTGCCCCGCAACCGACCCTTGAACAGCTGACGCCGGTCGACGGTGCCCCCATGACCCGGATCATTCCCGGCACCCCGCCCCGCGCCCAAGTGCTGGTGGCGGTCAACGAAGAGCAGAAACTCAGCGACACGCAATTGCTGACCCTCAGCCGCAGCGGCTCGGCGCAAATCGTCCAGGTGATCCTGCCCAAGGACTGCATGCTGCAAGGCCGTGCCCTGCAGGCCGGCCTGAAGCAGCTCCAGGGGCCAGCAACGCTGGTCAGTGGTATCGGCCCCGGAGCCGTGCTGGCCTGGCGCTGGCTGGCGGAGCAGAAGAACGACAAGGCCCAGGCCGTTTCGGTGGACCTGGCCCTGGAAAAACCCGGCTGCACCCACCTGCTGCCTAAAAGCGCGGCCCACGGCCACTGGCTGGTGGCCTGGAATGACAACCCCGACGACACCAGCGCCGGTTTCGTACGGGATCAACCGAACGCTGAAACCAGCATCAGCAACTACGACATCAACCTGCCACAGGTGCTGAACAACGAACTGCACAAGATCCTGGTAGGCACCGACCAGGGCGGCCTGAGCATTCCCGTAGTGGAAGTGCCGGCCAGCCAGGCCCGGGACACCGTGACCCTGTTTCTCTCCGGAGACGGCGGCTGGCGGGACCTGGATCGGGACGTGGCCGAAGAAATGGCCAAGATCGGTTACCCGGTCGTCGGCATCGACACCCTGCGCTACTACTGGCAGCACAAGAGTCCGGAACAAAGCGCCCAGGACCTCACCGAACTGATGCAGCACTACCGTCAGGTCTGGGGCACCAAGCGCTTCATCCTGACCGGATATTCCTTCGGCGCCGACGTACTGCCCGCAATCTACAATCGCCTTCCGGCCAGCGAACAGCAAGGGGTCGACGCAATCATCCTGCTGGCCTTCGCGCGCACCGGCAGCTTCGAGATCGAAGTCGAAGGCTGGCTCGGCAATGCCGGCACCGAAGCCGCCACGGGCCCGGAAATGGCCAAGCTGCCCGCCGACAAAGTCGTGTGCATCTACGGCGTAGAAGAAGCGGCTGAAAGTGGCTGTACCGACAAGACCGCGGTGGGCGAAGCCATCCAGCTACCTGGTGGCCATCATTTCGACGAGAACTATCCGGCGCTGGCCAAGCGCCTGGTGGACGAAATCAACAAGCGCCAGAACAAGGTGACCCAACCGTGAGCAGATGGGTTTATTTGATCCACCCAGGTGGGAGCGAGCCTGCTCGCGATATCGACAGCACAGTCAACATCGCCATCAACTGATCCACCGCTATCGCGAGCAGGCTCGCTCCCACAAGGGTTTAGCGTAGGTATCGGTATTGTGTGATCCACCAAAAAGCCCCCGCTGCCACAAGGCAACGGGGGCTTTTTTGTTTGGGCTACATTTCCACCTGGGTCCCCAGTTCAATCACCCGGTTCAGCGGCAAATTGAAAAAGCGCAAATTGCCGTTGGCGTTTTTCAGCATGAAGGCGAATAGCACTTCGCGCCAACGGGCCATGCTTTCAAGCTTGGAAGCGATGACCGTTTCGCGGCTGAGGAAGTAGGTGGTGCGCATCGGGCTGAAGTCCAGCTCATCCAGATGACACAGCCTGAGCGCCTGTGGCACGTCCGGTTCGTCAGTGAAACCAAAGTGCAGGATCACCCGGAAGAAACCTTCGCCGTAGGAATCCACCTCGAAGCGCCGTTGCGGCGGCACCCGGGGGATGTCTTCGTACACCACCGTCAGCAGCACCACTTGCTCGTGCAGCACCTGGTTGTGCAACAGGTTATGGAGCAGCGCGTGAGGCACGGCATCCGGGCGAGCAGTGAGGAAAACCGCCGTGCCCTTGACCCGATGGGGAGGTTCGACACGGATGCTGCTGATAAATACCGGCAACGGCAGAGCGCCTTCATCCAACCGATCTACCAACAGTTCCTTCCCGCGCTTCCACGTGGTCATCAGAATGAACAACACGATCCCCGCCAACACCGGAAATGCGCCACCCTGCAGGATTTTCGGGACATTGGCGGCAAAGAACAGGCCGTCCACCAATAGAAAACCGACCAGCAACGGCACCGTCAGCAGAGGTGGCCATTTCCACAGCAGCAACGCCACCGCCGACACCAGGATGCTGGTGATCAGCATGGTGCCGGTCACTGCCACGCCATAGGCAGAGGCCAACGCGCCGGACGACTCGAAGCCAAGCACCAGCAGGATCACGCCAACCATCAACGCCCAGTTCACCGCGCCGATGTAGATTTGCCCTTGTTCGGCGCTGGAGGTGTGCTGGATGTACATGCGCGGGATATAGCCGAGCTGGATGGCTTGGCGTGTGAGGGAAAACGCGCCGGAAATCACCGCTTGGGATGCGATCACCGTGGCGAAGGTCGAGAGCACCACCAGCGGCACCAGCGCCCAGCCTGGGGCCAACAGATAAAACGGGTTACGAGCGGCCTCCGGGTTCTCCAACAGCAAGGCGCCCTGACCGAAATAGTTGAGCACCAGTCCTGGCAACACCAGGACGAACCAGGCCCGGGCAATCGGTTTGCGGCCAAAATGCCCCATGTCCGCATACAAGGCTTCGGCGCCGGTCAAGGCCAGTACCACGGCCCCCAGGATCGCAACGCCAACCCCCGGATGCACCATGAAAAAGCGCACGCCCCAGGCCGGGTTCAACGCCTCGAGCACCTGCGGATGCTGGACAATGCCATGAATGCCCAGGCCGCCAAGGACCACGAACCACAGCACCATGACCGGCCCGAACAATTTACCGATCCGATCGGTCCCGTGTTTCTGAATCAGGAAAAGCGCCACCAGAATCACCAGCGCCATCGGCACAACCCAGTGATCCAGCCCATCAAAGGCCACTTCCAGACCCTCCACGGCCGACAATACGGAAATGGCCGGGGTGATCATGCTGTCACCGTAAAACAACGAGGCGCCGATCAGCCCGAGAATCACCAGCACCGAACGCAACCGGGGATAAGGGGTGGACGCCCGCCGGGCCAGCGCGGTCAACGACATGATGCCGCCTTCGCCCTGGTTGTCGGCGCGCAGGATAAACAGCACGTATTTGATCGAGACGACCCAGACCAGCGACCAGAAGATCAGCGCCAGAATCCCGAACACTCCGTCATGGTTGACCTGCACACCATATTGACCGGAAAACACTTCCTTGATGGTGTACAAGGGACTGGTGCCGATGTCGCCATAGACCACCCCCGCGGCGGCCACCAACATTCCCACGGGCCTGGCCGCTGCATGCCCGGTACCCGACACCTGACTCTCTGCCTGCTCCATCCAACACTCCCACTACCTGATCCGCGCTGCTGGAAAGAAGCACCCTGATTGACCTTGCGTCCAGGCCACCTTACTTCCTGTTACAGACAAATGATTGACTGTAGAGATTCAGTTGCGCTGGACGGCGCGAAGCATAGCGCAGCACTCGTCGTTTTTCCCCGTATAAAGCTGGTCAAGCGCTTCCAGCACCGCTAGAATTGCGCACTTTTTGATCAGAGGCGCGTCAAGCGTCCTGTCTCCACAAGAGACGATCTCCCCTACACCGAGGTTAGACATGTCCACCACTACCGCGCCGGCCAACCCCAAGGTTGGCTTCGTATCCCTGGGTTGCCCGAAGGCTCTGGTCGACTCCGAGCGCATCCTGACCCAGCTGCGCATGGAAGGTTATGACGTCGTATCCACGTACCAGGACGCCGACGTGGTAGTGGTCAACACCTGCGGCTTCATCGATTCGGCCAAGGCCGAGTCCCTGGAAGTGATCGGCGAAGCCATCAAGGAAAACGGCAAGGTCATCGTGACCGGCTGCATGGGTGTGGAAGAAGGCAATATCCGCGACGTGCACCCCAGCGTGCTGGCCGTGACCGGTCCGCAGCAGTACGAGCAGGTCGTCAATGCCGTGCACGACGTAGTGCCGCCTCGCCAGGACCACAACCCGCTGATCGACCTGGTGCCGCCGCAAGGCATCAAGCTGACACCGCGCCACTACGCTTACCTGAAGATTTCCGAAGGCTGCAACCACAGTTGCAGCTTCTGTATCATCCCCTCGATGCGCGGCAAACTGGTAAGCCGCCCGGTGGGTGATGTGCTCGACGAGGCCCAGCGCCTGGTCAAGGCCGGCGTCAAGGAGCTGCTGGTGATCTCCCAGGACACCAGCGCTTATGGCGTCGACGTGAAATACCGCACTGGCTTCTGGAACGGCGCGCCGGTGAAAACCCGCATGACCGAACTGTGCGAAGCCCTCAGCACCCTCGGCGTGTGGGTCCGCCTGCATTACGTCTACCCGTATCCGCATGTCGACGAACTGATCCCGCTGATGGCCGCCGGCAAGATCCTGCCGTACCTGGACATCCCGTTCCAGCACGCCAGCCCGAAAGTCCTCAAGGCCATGAAGCGCCCGGCTTTCGAAGACAAGACCCTGGCCCGCATCAAGAACTGGCGCCAGATCTGCCCGGACCTGATCATCCGCTCGACCTTCATCGTCGGCTTCCCTGGCGAAACCGAGGAAGACTTCCAGTACCTGCTGGATTGGCTGACCGAAGCCCAGCTCGACCGCGTCGGTTGCTTCCAGTATTCGCCCGTCGAAGGCGCACCGGCCAACGACCTGGACCTGGATGTGGTGCCGGACGAGGTCAAGCAGGATCGTTGGGAGCGTTTCATGGCGCACCAGCAGGCCATCAGCTCGGCGCGCCTGCAAATGCGCATCGGCCGTGAAATCGAAGTACTGGTGGATGAAGTGGATGAACAAGGCGCCGTGGGCCGCTGCTTCTTCGACGCCCCGGAAATCGATGGCAACGTATTCATCGACAACGGCAGCAATCTCAAGCCGGGCGACAAGGTCTGGTGCAAGGTGACCGACGCTGACGAATACGATCTGTGGGCTGAACAGATCGGTTGAGCTGCTGCTTCACAGACTCAATGTGATACCTGTGGGAGGCAAGCTTGCTCGCGATAGCGGTGCATCAGCCAACATCAATATTGGCTGACACACCGCTATCGCGAGCAAGCTTGCCTCCCACAGGTTCTTTCACAGGCCGAAAAATTGAAGAGCCTCGCTATCCTCACAAGATGCGAGGCTTTTTTGCAGCTATCGTATGGAGATATCCAGCACAAGGAGCAGGCGGGCATGCGTCAGCATTCGGTCATCCACACACCGAAATCCAGCGACTATCAGGAACTGACCCGGGTCTGGGAGGCCTCGGTACGCGCCACCCACGATTTTCTGCCGGACAGCTACATCGAACTGTTGAAGAACCTGGTGCTCACCCGTTACCTGGACGCGGTGATGCTCATCTGCACCCGGGATGCACGGCAGCGCATTACCGGTTTCGCCGGGGTTGCGGCCGGCAAGATCGAGATGCTTTTCATCGACCCGCAACACCGTGGCCAGGGCCTGGGCAAACAGCTGTTGCGTTATGCCATGGAGCACATGAACGCCGATCAGCTGGATGTCAACGAACAGAACCCGCAAGCCTTGGGTTTTTACCTCAAGCAAGGCTTCGAAGTGGTTGGCCGTTCGGCAAAGGACGGCATGAACCAGCCGTACCCGTTGCTGCACATGCGCTACAAACAGCCCGACCTGAAGGTCCAACGCGGCTAAAAGGCAAATGGACCCGCGATTAACCGGCGCCAGGCAGGTACAATGCCCACCCTCTTTTTGTTACGGCCCTGTCATGACTGACCCGATTCGTCTCTCCAAACGCCTCATCGAACTCGTCGGCTGTTCCCGTCGGGAGGCTGAGCTGTTCATCGAGGGCGGCTGGGTCACCGTGGACGGCGAAGTGATCGACGAACCGCAGTTCAAGGTCACTACCCAGAAAGTCGAACTCGACCCCGAGGCCAAGGCCACCGCGCCAGAGCCGGTCACCCTCCTGTTGAACGCCCCGGCGGGCATGGATGCAGACACGGCGATGGCGTCCCTTGGACCACAGACCCTGAGCGAAGAACACCGCTTCGGCAAGCGCCCCCTCAAGGGCCATTTTCTGCGCCTGACCGCCAGTGCCGACCTGCAGGCCAACGCCAGTGGGTTGCTGGTGTTCACCCAGGACTGGAAGATTCTGCGCAAGCTCACCGCCGATGCCGCCAAGATCGAGCAGGAATACGTGGTGGAAGTCGAAGGCGAAATGGTCGCCCATGGCCTCAATCGCCTGAACCATGGCCTGACCTACAAAGGCAAGGAGTTGCCGGCGGTCAAGGCCAGTTGGCAGAACGAGAACCGCTTGCGCTTTGCCATGAAGAACCCGCAACCGGGGGTGATCGCGCTGTTTTGCCAGGCGGTCGGCCTCAAGGTGGTGGCCATTCGGCGCATCCGCATTGGCGGCGTGTCCATCGGTAAGGTGCCCCTGGGCCAGTGGCGTTACCTGTCCACCAAAGAGAAGTTCTAGTTTCTTTTTCCGGCGCCGCACCGAGCTGCGGTGCCCACTGCCGATTGATCAGGATTGCACACATGGTTCACAACGACGTACTTCGCAGCGTGCGCTACATGCTCGACATCAGCGACAAAAAAGTCATCGAGATCATCAAGCTGGGTGGCCTGGAAGTGCCCATGGCGGATCTGGTGGGTTACCTCAAGAAAGACGAGGAAGAAGGCTTCGTGTTCTGCCCTGACGAAGTCATGGCGCATTTTCTCGACGGCCTGGTGATCTTCAAGCGCGGCAAGGACGAAAGCCGTCCACCGCAGCCAATCGAAGTGCCGGTCACCAACAACATCATCCTCAAGAAGCTGCGGGTGGCCTTCGAACTGAAGGAAGACGATATGCACGCCATCCTCAAGGCCGCGGAGTTCCCGGTATCCAAGCCGGAACTGAGCGCATTGTTCCGCAAGTTCGGTCACACCAACTACCGCCCGTGCGGTGACCAGTTACTGCGCAACTTCCTCAAGGGTCTGACGCTGCGCGTTCGCGGCTGATTTCCCGCCGAACCATGACCTACAACGTCTCCCCCATCGGCTACGTCCGCTCCTGCTTCAAGGAGAAGTTCGCCATTCCCCGTCAACCGCAACTGGCCCCGGCCGCGCGCGGTGTGCTGGAGTTGGTGGCGCCATTCGATCAGGGCGATGCGGTGCAGGGCCTGGAGCAGGTCAGCCATGTCTGGCTGCTGTTCCTGTTCCACCAGGCCCTGGAAGACAAGCCACGGCTGAAAGTGCGCCCGCCGCGTCTGGGCGGCAATAAGTCCATGGGGGTGTTCGCCACTCGCGCCACCCATCGCCCCAACGGCATCGGCCAGTCGGTGGTGAAACTGGAGCGGGTCGAAGCCGGGCGCCTGTGGATCTCGGGCATCGACTTGCTGGACGGCACCCCAGTGCTGGATATCAAACCCTACGTGCCCTACGCAGACATCATCGGCTCGGCCCACAACAACATCGCCAGCGCAGCGCCTGAGCTGATTGCGGTGCGATGGGCCAGCTCTGCCCTGCATCAGGCCCGCGACCACGCCAAGCGCCTGGAAGAACCCCTGGTGGAGCTGATCGAACAGTGCTTGGCCCAAGACCCACGTCCGGCGTACCAGATTCCTACGCCCGAACGGGAATATGGTGCACAGTTCTGGGATCTGGATGTGCGTTGGCATTATCCGCAGCCCGGGGTGATCAAGGTGCTGGAAGTGATTCCGGCGAAATCGTAACCGCCAGAAACGAAAAAGCCCGCGCTGCCTTCTTCAGGTAGCGCGGGCTTTTTCATGGGTAACTGCAGACCGGGTTGCGGCTATCGCGAGCAGGCTCGCTCCCACCTTTGAACTTCAGTGGCCACAAGATTTGTGTTCCCACATATTCCATTGTGGGAGCGAGCCTGCTCGCGATGGCGATCGATCAACCACCGCATAAACCGAGGCTTACTTCTCTACAAACGCCCGCTCGATCAGGTAATCACCCGGCTCACGCATGCGTGGCGAAACAGTCAGGCCGAAGCTGTTGAGCACTTCGCTGGTCTCGTCGAGCATGCTCGGGCTGCCGCACAGCATGGCGCGGTCGTCCTGCGGGTTGATCGGCGGCAGGCCGATGTCGCGAAACAGCTTGCCGCTGCGCATCAGGTCGGTCAGGCGGCCTTCGTTCTCGAACGGTTCGCGAGTAACGGTCGGGTAGTAGATCAGTTTGTCACGCAGCGCTTCGCCAAAGAATTCGTTCTGCGGCAGGTGTTCGGTAATGAACTCGCGGTAGGCCACTTCATTGACGTAACGTACGCCGTGGCACAGGATCACTTTTTCGAAACGCTCGTAGGTTTCCGGATCCTGGATCACGCTCATGAATGGCGCCAACCCGGTGCCAGTGCTGAGCAGGTACAAATGCTTGCCAGGCTTGAGATCGTCCAGCACCAGGGTGCCGGTGGGCTTCTTGCTGATGATGATCTCGTCGCCTTCCTTCAGATGCTGCAACTGGGAAGTCAACGGGCCGTCAGGCACCTTGATGCTGAAAAATTCGAGATGCTCTTCCCAGTTCGGACTGGCGATCGAGTAAGCGCGCATAAGCGGGCGGCCGTTGGGCTGCTGCAGGCCGATCATCACGAACTGACCGTTCTCGAAGCGCAGGCCCGGATCACGGGTGCACTTGAAGCTGAACAGAGTGTCGTTCCAGTGATGAACACTGAGGACACGCTCGTGGTTCATGTTGCTCATGTACGGGGACTCCTGGGAATGATGCCTGCGTCGTTAATTTGCGCAATTGCATCGCATTCTAATGGCGGCGACAATATCTGTTAAATGAATTATTAAGATAAGGGTTATCGGTTATATCGATATGCGATTTACTCTACGTCAACTTCAAGTCTTCGTCGCCGTCGCCCAGCAAGAGAGCGTGTCCCGTGCCGCGGGCCTGCTCAATCTTTCGCAGTCGGCGGCCAGCACCTCCATCACCGAACTGGAGCGCCAGTCCAGCTGCCAATTGTTCGACCGCGCCGGCAAACGCCTGAGTCTCAATGCCTTGGGCAAACAACTGCTGCCCCAGGCGGTGGCGCTGCTGGACCAATCCAAGGAGATCGAAGACCTGCTCAACGGCAAGTCCGGTTTCGGCTCACTGGCGGTGGGCGCCACCCTGACCATCGGCAATTACCTGGCGACCTTGCTGATCGGCAGTTTCATGCAGCGTCATCCGGAAAGCCAGGTGAAGCTGCATGTGCAAAACACTGCCAATATCGTGCACCAGGTTGCTCACTATGAAATTGATCTGGGTCTAATCGAAGGCGACTGCAGCCATCCGGACATCGAGGTCCAGAGCTGGGTCGAGGATGAACTGGTGGTGTTTTGCGCTCCTCAACATCCGCTGGCCAAACGCGGCCAGGCGACCATGGAGGAACTGACCCATGAGGCGTGGATTCTGCGGGAGCAAGGTTCCGGCACCCGTCTGACCTTCGACCAGGCCATGCGTCACCATCGCAGTGCGCTGAACGTACGTCTGGAACTGGAACACACCGAAGCCATCAAGCGAGCCGTGGAATCAGGCCTGGGGATTGGCTGCATTTCACGCCTGGCCCTGCGTGACGCCTTCCGGCGCGGCAGTCTCGTAGCCGTGGAAACCCCGGACATGGACCTGGCCCGGCAGTTTTATTTCATCTGGCACAAACAAAAATACCAGACGTCGGCCATGCGCGAATTCCTCGAGCTGTGCCGGGCATTCACCGCTGGCGTGCAGCGCAGCGACGAAATCGTCCTGCCCCCCATTGCCTGAGCGCCGGGGCACTAGAGCAAAATCAGGCCCCACACCAAGGCAATCATGCTCAAAGCAACGAACTGAGCGGCACTGCCCATGTCCTTGGCATTTTTCGACAACGGGTGCAGCTCCAGGGAAATGCGGTCGATGGCCGCCTCCACCGCCGAGTTGAGCAACTCCACGATCAATGCCAGCAGGCAGACCGCAATCAGTAGCGCCTGCTCGACACGGCTGACATTCAGGAAGAACGACAACGGAATCAGGATGACGTCGAGCAAGACCAACTGACGAAACGCGGCTTCACCGACGAAGGCCGCGCGCAGGCCGTCCAGAGAATAGCCGGAGGCGTTGAGGATGCGTTTCAGGCCGGTTTGGCCTTTAAAAGGCGACATAAGTGGGCAACTGATCAAAAGGGGTGGAGAAGCTAATTCAAACCCGGTCAAAAAAGCGTGAACAAAACGCTACGATTGCGGTGAAATGGACTCAAGTTGCTGCAGCAGCAAGGCCGCCTGGGTCCGGGTGCGCACATTCAGTTTACGAAAGATTGCAGTGACATGGGCCTTGATGGTGGCTTCGGACACGTTCAACTCATAGGCAATCTGCTTGTTCAGCAGGCCTTCACACACCATGGTCAACACGCGGAACTGCTGCGGAGTGAGGCTGGCCAGCCCTTCGCTGGCGGCCTTGGCTTCGTCGGACACGCTCACAGCTTCGAATGCCTGGGGAGGCCAGGACACATCGCCATCCAGGACCGCCTTGACGGCTACCTGGATCATCTCAAGGGAACTGGATTTAGGAATGAAACCACTGGCGCCGAACTCCCGGGCCTTGACCATCACCGAAGCTTCTTCCTGGGCCGATACCATCACCACAGGAATTTGCGGGTATTGGCCGCGCAGCAAGACCAGCCCGGAAAAACCATAGGCGCCCGGCATGTTCAGATCCAGCAGCACAAGATCCCAATCGGCCTTTTCAGTCAGCCGGGCCTCGAGTTCCGCAATACTGGCCACTTCCGTGAGTCGGACATCGGGGCCCAGCCCCATGGTCACCGCCTGATGTAACGCGCTGCGAAAGAGCGGATGGTCATCGGCTATCAGGATTTCGTATGTGGCCATTTTTCAAATGATCCTGTTTTTAATGGCAGGCCCGATGCACTCACGCCTCGCCCAAGCAACTCAAGACACCGACATGCCGCGGCATCAAAGGGGTACGTTCAACGCCAACACGTAAAAACACGGCGTTTCAAACCTTGGCCGTACCCTAATCGGCGCCAAGCATGCCCAGCGAAACCGGGGTGGTCAAGCAGCACGGCCGCTACCGTGTTCAGTATGGGCCACTATTAAGCCAACACTGGCTGCGCCGTACGAATAAAGGGCTGCAACTCGGCGTGGGCCGCAGTGGACACATCCATCTCCTGCTGTCGTTTGGCACCCAGGTAATGCTGGCTGAACACATCGAAATAGGCATCCAGGGCCGAGGCAGCGTCACTGTCCCCAGCCAGTTCCAGACATAACGCCGCCACTTCGGCGGTGCATAGATGCTCGCTGCGAGTCGAGCGGCGCAAGCGGTAGCGCGACAGCCTGTCGGGCAGCAGGCTCAGAATCGGCAAACGGTCGAAATACGGGCTTTTACGGAAAATCTTGCGCGCCTCGGTCCAGGTCGCATCCAGCAGAATGAACAACGGACGCTTGCCCTGATCGAGGTTGACGGTATGTGTGACCCGCGATGGTTCGACATACTCACCGGGAAACACCAGATATGGCTGCCATTGCGGGTCGTTGAGCAGCGCCAGCAGTTGTTCGTCGACGTCGGTGCGTGACCAGATGAACGCGTGATTGTCGCGCACTACGTCAGCAATCAGCCAACCCGTGTTGCTCGGCTTGAACACTTCCTTGTTGGTCATGATCAGGCAGACACCCGAACGAGCCTCGACGCTCGGACGCCAGGCGCACAGGCAATGGCTCTCGATCACCCGGCAGGCGCTGCAACGGGGCGCGCGCCAGCCACGGGCCTGAATCGGCTTGATACCTTCATCGATGCGCAGGTCGCGCAGACGGGCTACGGCGTTAGGGGCATGGTTCATCGCAGGCGACGCCGACAGGCAGGGAAAATCGACACGAACAAGACTCGGCAGGATAAAGGCCGGCAGTCTACCAGAGCGCGCAAACCTGTACCGTCCACCCGGCCTACCCTATAATTCGCCACCACTGAACGCACAGCCATGTGACCGGTCGAACCACCAGTCACTGAACCAGGAGAGTTTCATGCTGCGCCTTATCGTCCCCACCGTTGCCGTGCTACTGGCGACGTCCGTCACCGCACAGGCCGCTTCGCTGAAAGAACTCGAACTGAACAAGATGCTGCGCAATGTAGCCGCGCAAAGCAGCGCCGGCACGCCCCGGGCAATCAACGAGGACATTCTCGACCAGGGCTACACCGTAGAAGGCACTGAGCTGATCAATCATCTGAGCGTGCAAAGCAGCCATGCCCAGAAAATGCGGGCCGACCCCAAGGCCGTCTATTTCCAGCTGGGTGCCACCGTGTGTACCAACCCAGGCTTGCGCAAATTGATGGCCCAGGGCGCGACCATGCGCTACGAGTTCACCGAAGTTAAGACCAATCGCCCCATTGCGACTGAGCGCTTCCAGGAATCCGACTGCCCGAAACCGGCCAAGACCAAAAAATAATCAACCCGAACTGGCGCGCCGCTGCTCATCGTCGGCGCGCAGTTCCGCCACCAGCGCCTGCAGGTAGCGCGAGCGCCATGCTCGGCCTTCCAACCGGCGACAGCACTCCTCCTCGAGGCTTACCCGATTAGCATGAGCCGCTTTCAACAGCGTCAGGTATAACTGCTTGTCGAGCTCCAAAGTTACTCTGGTCATCAGTCCCGCCTCCATGCCCGATCCACTTCAATCCATCGCGCAGCGTCCAGTCCTGGACGCGCCATAGCATTGAATGCTTGCTAATCAGTTAATCAGAGCGGCACGCACCTAGTTGGCAATCTGACGAGCGGCATGACATTTGAGCGGTTGCCAACGATATTTTTTGAGCGCCATGATCAAGACAGCGAAGATCCGCGCGAGGGACTAGATTCAAAAGTATCTCTTTTGCTTAAGGCAGAACGAGGCTGCCCTACCGACACCTTTGCGCGTGACAGTTCTTTCATACAAGGGAAACGCAGAACCCGCAGGATGGCTTGGTCGCCTGTCGCACGCCGCGTCGAACCAGGTCGAACGTCCAGGCACGGTCCTGGGCTGACAACGACACACGGAGTGTCGTGGCCCTGACGAATCTCTCGTTCGGGCTGGGGTTTTGCCAAGAAGGAGAAGCTGAATGCCTTATAAACCGAATGACTTGCTGAGTCGTCATTTTGAGAACCATGGACACGACCTCACCCGCAAGGTCGAAGAGCAACTCAACCTGGTCTCCCCCAACAGCCCGAACCTCCCCATCTACCGAGACATGATCCTGACCGTCCTGCGCATGGCCCAGGAAGATCACAACCGCTGGAATGCCAAGATCACGCTGCAGGCCTTGCGAGAACTGGAGCACGCTTTTCGCACGCTCGAACAATTCAAGGGCCGACGCAAGGTCACGGTCTTCGGTTCGGCCCGAACGCCCATCGAACATCCGCTGTACGGCCTGGCCCGGGAACTGGGGGCGGAGTTGGCACGCTCGGACATGATGGTCATCACTGGCGCCGGCGGTGGCATCATGGCGGCCGCCCATGAAGGCGCTGGCCGGGACCACAGCCTGGGTTTCAACATCACCTTGCCTTTCGAACAGCATGCGAATCCGACCGTTGACGGCACGCAGAATCTGCTGCCGTTCCACTTTTTCTTCACCCGGAAGCTGTTCTTCGTCAAAGAGGCCGACGCACTGGTGCTCTGCCCGGGCGGTTTCGGCACCCTCGATGAAGCGTTGGAAGTCCTGACGTTGGTGCAAACCGGTAAAAGCCCGCTGGTGCCGGTGGTGCTGCTGGATGTACCGGGAGGCAAGTTCTGGCAAGGCGCCCTGCACTTCATCCGTGAGCAACTGGAAGAAAACCGCTACATCCTGCCCACCGATATGAAGTTGATGCGCCTGGTGTACAGCGCTCAAGAGGCAGTAGAGGAGATCAATCAGTTTTACAGCAACTTCCACTCCAGCCGCTGGCTCAAACATCAATTCGTGATCCGTATGAATCACAAGCTGAACGAGCAGGCCCTTGGGCATTTGCAGGCGGAGTTTGCCGACCTGTGCCTCAACGATTGTTTTCATCAACACGCCTACGCCGGCGAGGAACACGACGAGGCCCGTTTCAGCCATCTGACCCGACTGGCCTTTACCTTCAATGCCCGCGATCACGGTCGTTTGAGGGAACTGGTGGATTACATCAACCTGTCGGAAAACTGGGCCCAGCCCGCCACCAAGGCCCAACCCCTCACCTGGGAGCCGATCAAGGTGACCTGAGTCCATAAAAAAACGGCCCGCTATCAAAATAGCGGGCCATTGTTGTTTAGTCGTCCATGCCGCGCCCGCTGAATAAACGGTTGATCATTTCCATGGAATATCCTCGATATGCCAGGAAACGTCCTTGCTTGGCTCGCTCCCTAGCATCGATGGGCAGATGCCCTGAGAACTTGCGGCGCCAAGTGTCCATCAGTTGCGCCTGCCAATCGATACCGCTTTCGCGCAAGGCCAGTTCGATATCCGGGCGCTGCAAGCCACGCTGACCGAGTTCCTCACGAATTCGCAAGGGGCCGTATCCAGAGCGAGCGCGATAAGAGACAAAGCTCTCAAGGTAACGAGACTCCGACAACAAGCCCTCTTCCGTCAAACGGTCGAGGGCCGTGTCGATCAACTCATCTGGAGCGCCGCGCTGACGCAGCTTACGCGTCAGCTCGACTCGACCGTGCTCGCGCCTGGCGAGCAGGTCCATCGCGGTTCGCCGCACCGCGACGAGGTTATCGAGTACGACGGTCATCGAATCGATCAGATGTCAGCGTCAGCCAGGTCGTCTGCAGTCTCGCGGTTAGCCACCGACTTGACGTCCGCAACTGGGCTCAGAAGCTTGTCACGCAGTTGCTTCTCGAGGGTTGCTGCAATTTCCGGGTTATCCGCCAGGAACTTGGCCGAGTTGGCCTTGCCCTGACCGATCTTGGTGCCGTTGTAGGCATACCAGGCGCCGGATTTTTCGACGAAACCGTGCAACACACCCAGGTCGATCATCTCGCCATTAAGGTAGATACCCTTGCCGTAAAGAATCTGGAACTCCGCCTGACGGAACGGCGAAGCGACCTTGTTCTTCACAACCTTGACGCGGGTTTCGCTGCCGACAACCTCGTCGCCTTCTTTCACGGCGCCAGTGCGGCGGATATCCAGACGAACCGAAGCGTAGAACTTCAGCGCGTTACCACCGGTGGTGGTTTCCGGGCTGCCGAACATCACGCCGATCTTCATGCGGATCTGGTTGATGAAGATCACCAGGCAGTTGGCGTTCTTGATGTTACCGGTGATCTTGCGCAGGGCCTGGGACATCAGACGAGCCTGGAGGCCCACATGCATGTCGCCCATTTCACCTTCGATTTCCGCTTTTGGTACCAGTGCAGCCACGGAGTCGACGATGATCACGTCAACGGCGTTGGAACGCACCAGCATGTCGGTGATTTCCAGGGCCTGTTCACCGGTGTCCGGCTGGGAAACCAGCAGGTCATCGACGTTGACGCCCAGCTTGCCGGCATATTCCGGGTCCAGGGCGTGTTCGGCATCGACGAAGGCGCAGGTCGCACCGGCTTTTTGAGCCTGGGCGATCACGGACAGGGTCAGCGTGGTTTTACCGGAAGATTCAGGACCATAGATTTCAACGATACGGCCTTTTGGCAGGCCGCCGATGCCCAGCGCAATGTCCAGGCCCAGGGAGCCGGTGGAGATGGAAGGAATAGCCTGACGGTCCTGATCGCCCATACGCATTACGGCACCCTTGCCGAATTGACGTTCGATCTGACCCAAGGCCGCAGCCAAGGCTTTCTTCTTGTTGTCGTCCATTAAAGTCCTCACGTAATCAATAAGGCCTGACGGCCAACACCTGTATAAGTAGCCAGTATTATTCCACAGCGATTACAGATCGCCTACCCCTGATTTGAGATTTCTACAGCGGCATGTTGCAACAGCCCCTCTAGCGCGGCCTTCACCGTTTGTCGGCGGACCTCGTCGCGGTTACCCGGGAAGAATCGCTGCTCACTGATGACCGTCTCGCCAACGCCCCAGGCCAGCCATACAGTGCCCACTGGTTTGTTCGGCGTACCACCATCGGGGCCGGCCACGCCGCTGACCGCCACGGCAAAACGCGCCAGGCTTTTTTGCTGCGCGCCCCGCACCATTGCCTCGACCACCTCGCGACTGACCGCCCCCACCGTTGCGAACAGCTCGGCCGGCACACCCAGCTGCTGAGTCTTCTGGCGGTTGGAATAGGTGACATAACCCGCCTCGAACCACGCCGAACTCCCGGGAATGCGGGTGATCGCCTCGGCAATCCCGCCTCCGGTACAGGATTCGGCCGTGCTCACATGGGCATTGACCCGCTGCAGGCGTCGGCCCAGTTCAGCGGCCAATTCGGTAATGTCGTCCATGATGCTCTCCTGATTCGATGCAAGGGCCCTACCGTACACGAGCATTCCAGGCTTGCAAGGCTCGCCGGATCAGCGCCCCAATGCCCTGACGTACGCCTGACAGGCCTGCAGAGCGATCAATCCGCGATCCCCTTCGTCGGTGATGGCGATAATTCGTTGAGCATGCGCCGGGTCAAGTCGGGCGCGTGGGGGGCCATGATCCACGCCGCCGGCGCTGGCGGTGGCAGGCACTGCACAACCGGCGGCAACATCGTCGGCGTCGAGGAGGACTGACAGCCGAACATCGGCAGTAGCAAGACGATCGCGCAAGCGATCCTGATCACGTTGGGCATCGCTCAAGGCTCGGTAATGGGATTGTTCGCTGGCGGAGAGTTGTTGTTCCAGGGCTAGGCGCTTGTCTTGCTCGGCCTTCTGTTGAATCGCTGCTGCCTGGGTGATTTGATTCAGCGTCTGCGCCTGGACCTGGGCCGCTTGCGCCAGTTTCCGGTCATAACGCCACGCCTGGACTTGCCAGGCCAACACCGCCGGGCCGCCGGCCACCAACGCCAGCAACACAGCGACGCCAAGGGTGCGGGAAGAAAATGGCATCAGGTCGAAGGCTGACATAACACCGCCCTCGCCCGCGCCCAGAGTTGCAGACGATCCTGCAAGCCATTCAAACCGCCGTTGATACGGCGGGTGATGGTGTTGAACTGATCACGGTCGGCCAGTTCGTTCAAACCGTTCTGATTCCAGAACCAGGCGGCAGACTCAGCCGCCCATTGCGGTTGCTCCAGCAGTTGCGGCAATGCCAACAGTCGTTCATCGCCGAACAAACCCAGGCTGCAACGCCGATAATTGTCACGCCCGGTAATCTGAATCAGGCCGCGACCACGATATTGCTGACCGTCACCGTCGGCCTGGGGCGTATTGCCCAAGCGAACGGCCAACGATCCCGTGTCGTACCTGCTGAGATATTGATCACTGCCAAGTTCGCGCACGTAGCGCAATTGCCCTGATTCATGGCCAACCTGGGCCAGAAACGCGGCCATGCGTTTGGGTGTGTCGACACGATGGCGCGACATCGCGGTGTTTAGCGCGGAAACAAAAACGCCCGCTTGGGCGCGGGCGTTGGGCATGATGTTGATGAGTTGCTGCTGCGTAAGGTCCATGTTCAGGTTATCGACAAGTGCATGATCAAAGGTGCCCGGCCAGCCAGGACGGCGCAACCGGACGATATTCAGTGGCTGGAAAGTGCTCATCCTGCGGCCAATCCCTCAAAGCCCGGCGATAAGCCTGGAGCTGTGTGTACTGTGTTTGGTCCAGCGTCGTACCGCCGCCGTCGTCCATTTCGTCGCGATCTCTCGCGATGAGGCGGTCGGTTGTTGTGAGCTGGGCGTTGCGCCACGCATATTCATTTTCTGAAGCCTGGGCCGATGTCAGAGCAGGTGGGTCAACGAGAACGGGATAACCGTTGTCGGGGTTGGCTGAAACGCGCTTGGGCGAGATGGCGAGTTGCTGAAGCAGCGACAGCCAGTAAGCCCGAGGGATTTCGATGACATCGTCGGGAATATCAGAAACATTGATACCGGGAACATACGCTCCGCAAGTGCTTGGACTGAATAACAAAGTGAATTCATTCATTCAATAACCCTTCGCAAAATATGTAACGCCCCATCCAGCAGCGACGTGCCCAGAATAGTCTCGGACTTTCAGGCGCACGCCTTGGCGGGTGGCGGTTCCACCTACCATAATGACCATGGCCCCATCACCACCTGCATGGTTCGCCACAACCGAAACAAAAGCATTGGGGAACGAGATCGGGAACGTAACAAACACTTCTCCGTTGGCGTCGGTTGTACCGTAACCCCACTGATCGATATTTCCGCTCGCGTACTTTTGATAACCCGGATTACCCTGCTGACCTGAAAACAACGACGTATATTTCAGAAGAACAGTGCCACCTATCAACCGCCATTGATTGTCCAGCTTGACGAACTCCGCTGTTTCACCACGGCCCAGCTCCATGGGGCCAAGCGCTGAGGATGATGGCCCTAGCGTATCGGTAGGCGAGGCTGTCGATACGTTCACGACGGCCCCTACGTTGATCAGTGTCAGCGTCGCCCCATGCATGATTCCCACTGTACTGGGCAGCGTGACGTTGATCGCCGTAGTGCTGGCAAAACTGACGGCTCCACCCACATGGGCTTGTGTCAACGCCGTACTGACTGCGTACACGGAAAAGCCGGAATATTGAACACCGCTGCGTTTTACAAACTCTGTGGTTGCCACGGACCTATCGTTATCAAACTGCGGAGCAGTGGTAAATAATCCGCTGCCACGCAAGGCCGTCAACAACTGGTTATCCAATTGTTCCGACGGTGTTAGTCCTGCGGTTTGAATGACACTCAGCAACTCCTGCGTCACACCATTGCCCCAACTGGCGGGAATCAAGGATCCCGGCGTACCCGTCAAGGGATCCTCATCCACAAACCTGCCGTTCGACAGACCTGCGCTGGGCACACTTTTTGGATAATCCAACTTTTCGCTCCTGACTGACCAGCGATCAAAATGAAGGCGATATAAAGCCTCACCGTTAATGCGCAGTGGCACCATAAGATTAAGGAAGTTTTGATGGTCTGCCGTGGTTGCTTACGCGGCAGATTCTGGCATGACAGGCCAGTTGATATCGGTTGGAAAACCGACCTGATGCTGGATGCGATTCAATTCAACGCTATAGAGTTTCCACTCCATGAGCGCCAGTTGTTCCTGATCGCTCGCGTCGCCGATGTCTTCGGCGTATTGGAAAGGAGCAATCCTTTGAACGGCCTCACGCAGTAATTTATCGCGTTTTGCCAAGGCTTCGCGTTTGAGATCAGCCCGCTGTAGCGCCTCATCAAATACCCACATGCTCTCTCGCCACACATGGTAACTACCCGGCCAAGGTTCGGCTGTGTAGGTATCTGGCAACTCACCGAACTCGGTCCACTCCAGAAGAGCGCCGTTGTCCTTGCGATACACCGAACCACGCCAGTCCACCATTTCACGAGGAACGCCATTGACCATGACCCAAGAATGATGATCTTGGGCAGCGGGCAATTCAAAAGAGAGCTGGATGCCGTTGCTTGGAATCTGGATGCCCATGCCGGGCGTTACTGGAAGCTCGACCGGGCCCGACAGGACGCCATTGTCGTCAAATAGATAGATGAACATAGTGGCCTCAGATCAACTTGATTCGAGCGGGATAGGCGATGTTTCTGGGACGAGTTTCGGTACTGAAACCTCCGATATTGCCCACAGAATCGCCACTGTTATAAGCCGCGTTGGGAAATGTCGTACCGAGAGTGCCAGACACGGGCGCGGCATTAACGTCATGCGTCAAATCCCATAGGCTGTCAGGAAGACTAGGCGTCGGACGCACAGCAGTACCTGAGCTGGTTGGCAGGAAATGGTTATGACTTTCCAAGGCATCCGCCTGCCTGCTACCCGCCAGGCGGTTGACATCCACCCCTCGCGCCTCATCCAGGACACGCAGAAATTCGCCCCGAATATCGGGTAGGCGAAAGGTGGTAGCACCGTCACCGTTAGTCCAGGCACCTTCGCTCCCTACTCGGGTAGCCTCGGTCACCATCACACCGGATGATTGAGCTAAATCGAACAACCACGGCCAATCACTACGCGACAGGAGATTACCATTGAGTACGGCATAACCGCCGGGCAGTACCTGACGCGCGCTATCAAATGAGATGCGCCCCAACGGGGTGGCATCAAACCGCCCCAAGGGCCACCAGACTCCCGTCCCGTCACTGCGCAGGTGCCACCAATCCCCGCTGCCCATTAACACCAGGAATGGATAACCATTGGCTGCCAGATGGGTATGAAACCGAACCCTATCATTACCGTCAGCCCGCACCGTCAGACGGTTACCACTGTTATCCACACGCCGCACAATCACATCGCGAACACCGAGCGCCGCATTGGCCGCAGGTAGGGTTACAGTGCTCGCACCAGCACTTGAATCGATCAGCACAGCCCTAACTCGTCGGCGGCCAACACCTTTGATGTGGTAAGCCGCGTGACGACTGAACGCATCGGACTACTACGCCCGAGAATGGTTTGCAGTGCCTTGATCAACTGGCCGTTATCCGCTTCGGACGGCGTCATGCCGGCCGAGGAGATCACGCCGAGGATTTCTTGGGTGACACTGTTTCCCCATACCGCCGGAATCAGCGATCCAGGCGTACCCGCCAACGGGTTTTCATCCACAAACCGACCGTTCACCAGCCCGACGCTGGGAACACTTTTTGGATAATCCATATTTTATTGCTCTCTATGAGATGGGGCTCAAGCACGAAGACGTAGTGCCCGGATAGTCGCGAGCACATCATCAACGGCTTGGCTGGCAAGATCCGCCTTGCCTTTGGCCATGTGTGCGCGAATCTGTGCCTTGGCCTTGAGACGCAGTTCGCGAAGCGCCAGTAGGTTTGCTTCAAATTCGGCGGCCTTGGCGAGAATCTGATCCGCCGCCTGCCTGGCTGTGCGCCCTTTGACGACCCACGCAGAAACGGACAACGGAACCAATTTTTTCGGGTAGCCCTGATCCTTGAAGGCCTGCGCCTCCTGGGCGGCTTGTTGGTATTCCAAGGCACGCAAGGGATCACCGGCCAACGTGCGGCGGGCGCTGTCGGCAGCGGTATCGACCGTGGCGCACAAGCGTTCGGCTTCCTGACGCAACTGCTCGGCGGCATTCTCTTCGGTAAGCACCCACGTACCGTCCTCCCAGATATGGGCGGATGAAGGCGCAGGCGGGCGAAGTCCATCTTCGTACTGGTGCAGCTCTTGAATGACTTTCATCGGATCAGCTCCCAGGACAGGTGAACATTGACTGCGTTGATAAAGTTGACGCCGATGCCCACGCTGTAATCCGTCAGGGCCTGGTGCCCCTTGATCCCCATGCTCAATAGCAACTCGTCGCTATCGGCATTGGTGGCGCCCAATGTGTGCTCGGCCTGATACGACTGCCAAAGCGAACGCGACTGGGCATGGTCAAAACTGGCCGTGACCGTGGAGACGCTCACGTCATTGACGACGTTGTTGGAGAACAACACGCACATATACGGACTTGCGGGGTTCGCCCAGCCCACGGCATTGTTGCCAGGAGTTGTAGCGGCGGGTGACAGGTAGCTGTAGTTGCCCCCAAGCCACCCTGACTGAACAAACGACAGCGAGGTCACGACGTTCGGCGCGGGTGTCGGATTACCCGCCACAAGCCGTGCTGCTCGGGCGTGGGGATCCAACGGCAGATATACCACTCCACTGCCATTCACCGTTTGCGTCCAGGTCAATTGAGCACGGTTGTAAATCGTGCGAATCGTCGGCAAGGAGCCCGGCGCCCCGGTCATCACCCAGGCCAGGCACATGTCCAGGGGCGTCGACGCAAAGCCGCCGCCGGACGCTCCGTTGACAGTCCCCTTCAAGGATTCCGGCGGGAGGTCATACAGGCTTCCACGCTGCACATAGAACGTCAGTGCGCCGCCTATGACCTGTGCTCTTAGAAAATAGCTGGCGCTGGGCAACAGATCGGCGCTGCTCCACGCCGTCGTCACGTAGGTACGTGAACGGCCCAACCGTCCACTCACCAGGTCTTGTCCGATGCTGAGGTACACACCCGCCGGAATCGAGACGCGGCCGCCGCTGGTGGATACGGCCGTAGGCGTTACTGCCAGACGGGCATCCGCCGTTGCAATCGTCGGCAGCGACAAAGCGGCGATCGGAAGCGCGAGATCCTGGTTCCAGCCCTTGGCGGCGACTGACTGAATCGCCTCGAGTAATTGATCGTTTTGGGTTTCATCGGGCGTCAGATCCCCCGCCTTGATGACATTCACAATCTCCTGCGTCACCCCATTCCCCCAGGCCGCCGGAATCAACGACCCCGGCGTCCCGGTCAACGGGTTTTCATCCACGAACTTCCCGTTCACCAGCCCGGCGCTGGGCACACTCTTCGGATAATCCATCTCTCTACTCCCTAGTCATAATTGATGTGAACCTTCGTATGCGCCGGCGCACTACGATGAATCAGGCACTCGAGCGCCGATCCCGGATTGACGCCGAAACGCTCCCCCCAATAGCTGGCGCCAAAACGTCGGCCAAGCAGCAGGCGGCCGCCGGTGTTGAGGGTCCACATGAATTGCGCCTGCCAGGTGCCGAAGTGCGCTTCGCCGAAGCGGGCGCGGCCCATACGGGGGGCCTTGAGTTCGGTGATGGTGGCGTTGGGATAGCCCTGGCTCTTGGCGATTTCCACGTAATAAGCGATGGCCTGACTGCCCACCGCCAACAACCGCCGACGCACCGCCAACCGGCGATCGTCATACAGCGGTGTAGCGCCGAGGCACGGGTCGGGCAGGTTCATCACCCGCTCCCAATCCGGCACCAGCTCACTCACCCCCGCCGGGTCCATTTCGTGGAGCAGGTCGGCGGCGCGGGCGTCGAGACGCGCCAGTTCTTGGGCGATGCCTTCGAGCACCTCTTCCAGTTCCGGCACACGCTCCGGGTCCCATGCGGGACCGCTGGGCAGCAGGCTGCGCAGTTGGGCCTGGTACTGCTCGGCGGTTCTTATTCCAGCCATACGCAGCCTCCGAAGGTCAGCAACTGATTGCTGGCAGCGACCACGTCAGCGATGGGCGCGGTGAGTTTGTGGTCGGTTTCACCGGTGGCGCTGCTGATGGCTTCGGCGATGTGGGTCAGCAACAGGGTTTCGCCGAGGCCAGCTTCGCGGTTATGCAGGTCGCGCAGTTGCGCTTCGATGGCGGCGCGCACGGCGCTGGTGTCCGGGGTGATTCGCAACCTGTAGGTCACCGGCACCTGGGTTGGCGCCAGCACATGCACCTCGGCGGTGACCGGGCGCAGCGGCTCGATATAGGCCCGGACTTCTTCCAGTTGTTCGGCGTTGGGAATCGGCAGTGGATCGTCGTCACGCATGACGAACACGCCAACGGTGCCGGGCCCAAGGTAGCTGCCGCGACACCAGGCGCGGGTGATGCCAGGGCATTCCAGGGCCCAGGTTTCATAGTCCTGCGCGGAACCGCCGTGGGGAATGATGCGGTAGGAACGGATCACCCTGGCCCGCAGGGATTCGAGGCTTTCCCGGGCGAGACCGCCGGTCAGCCCGGGCGCGAGCACGGTGAAGCTGTTGCCGATGCCAAGGATCGGCTGCACCGGCGTCAACACCAGGCCGGCATCGGCATTCCCCAGGCTACCGGCGTCCAACGCGGCGACAGTGGTGCTGTTCAGGCCATTGCTGGTGGTGCGGGCGCTGGTCACTTTGTAGGTGCGCCCATCGCTGGATTGCAGCAGCGTGTCGACATCCAGCACCGCACCCGCGGTGGCGGTGAAACTGACACTGCCGCTGGCCACCTGGGCCGCTTTGCGCGCCTGGTTCAGGCGCAGGGCGGCGATACGCTCCAGGGTGGATTCATCAGCCTTGTCTGGCAGGATCTGCTCAGCGATCCAATCCAGGTAGCCATACAGGCCATAGGCGGCGCCACCCAGGGTGCGAGCCAGCACTTGGGCATCGGACTGGCGCAGCGAATCGCTGGCCAGGTCGCTTTGGGCGCGCTTGATGAGCACCGGCAGCGAAGGGGTTTCAAACGGCATAGGTCACCTGCCAACTGTTATCGGGGTTGATGTCCAGGCGCTCGCCGTCGGCCAGGGTCAAAACCGTGCGCAGATTCAGGCGCTGGGCGTCGAGGCGTTCGCTGATGATGTCGATGGCGCTGCAATGGCCGTCATCGATCAGCCATTGCAAGGCTTCGCGGGCATAGAATTCGGCGTCAAGCTGGGTCTGCCGGGTCAGCTTGACCCGGCGCAACAGCCACAGCCGCGAACCGATGCGGTCGTCGGCGACGGTGGGAAAAGTATCGCCCCACCAGCCGAAACGTTGCTCGTCATCCACGGCATCGTCGTCAGCAGCGCGGCGCCAGGTGAACAGACTGATCAGCACCGAGCGGGTCAGCGCGGCGTGCAGGTTCTGGCTGATGAACATCATTGGCCCCCCGCCGGCACGCCGGTCTGGCCGTTGCCGGCCTGCACGCCGACGTGCACATGCTTGATCTGGCTGATGCCGCCGGCGATCTGGTCGCCCTGGGAAACGAGCTTGCCGGTGTGGTTGATGACCGGGCTGTCGATATTCACCGCGCTGCTGGCGCGGATGTTCAAGGTCGCGGTGTCGATGTCGATGACCCGACCGCGCTTGAAGTGGATCTTGTCGCCTTCATCGGTGTAGATCGCCACTTCGCCAGGGGCCAGGGCCTTGAGGCGGAAACGACGGTCGGCGACCACCAGCACCACGGCATGGGAACGGTCACCGCCCAGGAACGTGGCGATGCCCTCGGCACCCGCCAACGGGTTGCTGGTGAAGCCGTAGGGTTCGAAGTGCTCCATGTCGTCGTTCACTTCACCGGCGGTGAGGCGCATTTGCAGCGATTGCAACTTGGTGGCCGAATTGGCGATCACGACAGTGCCGCGCGCCAGGAGGCGGGTCAGTAGGCTCATTGAGGTTTCCTTCGGAATCGGAAGTTTGAAAGCGGTGTTTATTGGCCATAACTTCTGTTGGCTGTACCGACGCCATCGCGAGCAGGCTCGCTCCCACAGGGGGATCTGTGCCGAACACACAACTTGTATCCACTGGAGATCCCTTGTGGGAGCGAGCCTGCTCGCGATGGCCTGGGCTCATTCAACATTGAGGCAAGCTGACCCACCGCTTTCGCGAGCAAGCCCGCCCCCACAAGGAGTTTTGCGTTGGGCTCAGGTTTTGGGCGGCACCGGGTTCGCGTCGAACGTATGGGGCGGCGCGACCTGCAGGGTGGTGACGGAGCCTTGGGCGGACAGTGAATACGTCACTTTGGAGATCAGCATGTCGCCGTCAAACCCCAGCACCGGGTCGATCACTCGCACCAGAGTGTTATGTCGCCACAAATCACCATTGGCCTGACGCCAGCCCTGCACGCGGTAGGTCGTGGTCAGGGCCTGGCCAGTGCGGATGGCGCTTTCCCAATCGGCCCGTTGCTGGGCCAGCTCGAAGGTCAATTGCGCGCTTTCGCTGATCACCGTGACCCGCTTGCGCTTGAAGCCCAGGTCGGTCGCGATGCCGGAAACTTCGCTCACCGCCGCCCCGCTCTGCTGATCACTGCCTTTGTGCTGGCCGATGACCCGGTATTCGGAGAACACCTGGCTGTAATCCATCGGTGCATTGCCCGAGAGAATGTTTTTCCCCAGTTCCAGCACATCACTGGCTCGCCCGCCACTCCCGGGTTTGGCCAGCAACACGCGGCCTTCGGCATCGTCAGTGGAAAACACCCGGAACAACGTCAGCAGACGGTCGATGGATTGAAAGACCGTTTCCCCCGGCACGATGCTGTGTTCGCTCAACCGAGCGGTTTCAGGGATCTCACTGATCACTCCCACGCCATATTGCGAGGCCAGGGCCTGGACGATGCTCAGCACCGTTTGCCCGCGCCATTGGCTCGGGCGATTGATCGCCGCGCAGTCCACCAAGTCCTGGGTCCTGGAACCACCCTCGATGCTCAGGCTGATCTGGCGCCCGTCATAACTGACCGGGGCTTTGAACACGTAGCCGCTGAGCACCAGGTCGGCACCGATGCGCACCTGACATTCATCCCCAGGTCGAATCGGCACCGACTGAGTCTGCCCCGGCCATTGCCAGGTGATGTCGAGTTTGAAGGTGCGGAACTGCCGCTCCAGGTCCGCACTGATTTCCACGCTTTTCCAGCCGCCGTAATCCAGCCCGCCGACGGTGAGCGAGACAGCGTTGTCGAGCTCGTTCATGGTTTATTCCCCCGAGACTTTCAGGTCGTTGGGCGGCAGGAAACCAGGGTGAGCCACGCCATTGCGCTGGGTCACTTCGGTGACCCGGGTAGCATCGGCAAATTGCTGATACGCCACCACCAACGCCGGCAGGCTTTGCTTGAACGACAGGTTGATCAGCCTTACGCCCGACGACGCTACCGCCGTCAGGTGCGCGGCCATCTGCTGACGCAAATTGTTCATTGCCTGGTAGTGATCCGGATCGGCCTTGAGCGAGGCTTGCCAGATGGCCTCGTTGAGGGCATCGCGCAGGGCCAGCACATCGTCGGCCACCGGCACGTCACGACGCTGGACCGGCTGCACCGCCTGCTGCGCCACCGATGGGGTGGCGCCCAACTTGACCGCCGGTGCGGCCACCGGCATCGCCGCAATCCATTGCGCGGCCTGCACCAACAGCGTGTCCTGGACCAGATCGGCCACGGCCTGGGCCGCCGCCGTGGTGTCCTTGCCAGTGGTGAGTTTGGGGGCGTCCGCCTTGCGAATCGCCTCGACCTGTTGCGACACGCTGGCAATCACACCGCGATAGCCGTCACGGGCAAAGTCCTTCAATTCCCGGATGTCCCCCAGCAACCCTTTGAACTCGGCCGCCACTTCCTTGGGCAGCTCCTTCACCGCCTTGACCAGATCGCTGAGTTGCCGATAAGTCTCGATCAACGGTTTGAGTTCCTGCTCGATGACGCCGTAGACATCCTTGAGGCTGTTGCGCAGGTCAGCGATGCCGATCCGCGCGGCCTTGATCAGCGTCATGGCCTCTTCGAAGCGCCGCACCGCCGCCCCCAGAAAACTGTCAGCCGACACCAGCAACAGTTTCTGGCTGTTGATCGCGGCCGACGGGAATTGCAGCGGTTGGTCGGGATAGAACTTCAGGGCAAAGGTCACCAGGCCACCGTCCTGACGGGTGTGGGTCATGTCGCATTCACCGACCTTGACCTGCAGGCGCCCCAACCACGGATGCACCAGTTCGCCGCTGCCCTGCTCCAGGGCCTTGAGCAACTTGTCGCGCTGCTCCAGGCAATCGGGGCCGACGATAAACGCGGTCAGCTCATGAATCTTCGCTTGCTGACCGAGACCTTCGAAGAACGGCTGGTCACGCTGGGGATATTCATGCAACTGACCCTTGTGGCCGACCGGGGTTTTCGCCTGATCGACCCAGAACCCGACACCACGAAACGACGCCGGCAACAAACGATCACGCCAGCTCATTGGAACCTCCTGTGGAAAGTGAGCGATAGCCGATGCGCGAACTCACCGCCAGGGCCGGTTGATTGGTCTGTGGTGGATCGGCGCGCAAACCGGCCGGCGCGTTTTCGAAACGCACGGTCAGGCCGCCTTCGAGCTGCGTGCGATTGTTGGCGGCGCTTTGTTGCACCAGGGCGCTGGAGGTTTGCGGCAATGCGCCTGGCGTCAATGAGGTTTTCATCGGCAGGTTGCCGGACGCCGGCGCAAGGCTGGATGACAGGCCCGCAGGCGGCTCACTGGCCCCACCAAAAAACGCCGGCGCCAGCTCGCCCTTGCCTTCGGCATTGGTCTGGCGCTGCGCCTCGGTCAACCCTTCGACCTTGCCGGTGAACGAGGTGATGATTTCGCCGAAGCCGCCGTTGAAGAACGCCTTGATCGGTGCAATCACGCCCTGCAGTTCGTCCCACCACTGGCTGAACCATTCACCCACCGGCCCCCACTGTCGGGTCAGGCCCTCAATGGGCGACCAGTCGAACAAACCGCTGAACACCGCCAGCATGATCGACACCTGATTGCGAATGCCTTCCCAGATACCGGCGAAGACTTCCCCGATCGTGCCCCAGTTGGCCATGATCAGCCCCAGCGGCGTCCAGTCGAACAGACCTTTCAGCGCGTCCATTACCGGCACCGTCAACGCCTTGAGCAGATCCCAGATCGCTGCGAACAATCCGCTCAGGGGCGTCCAGTTGCTGATGATCAAACCCAACGGTGACCAGGCGAACAGCGTCTGCATGAAACCGATGACTGGCGTTGCCGCCGCCACGATCACATTCCAGAGCGCGCCGAAAAAACTGCTGATCGGGCCCCAGTTGCTGATCACCAACCCCATCGGGGTGAAGGCGAACATCGTCTTGAAGAACTCGACCATCGGCATGACGATCGGCGCTAGCTTCTGCCAAAGCCCGGCGAAGAACGCCGAGATCGGTGTCCAGTGGGCGATGATCATCCCGGCCGCCAAGGCGATGCCCATGGCAATCAAGCCGATGGGATTCATCTTCAAGGCCAGGTTGACCACTTCCAGCGCCTGGCTTGCACCACTGACCGCCGTTTGAATCGCATTGAACGCCACGACGCCAGTCGCCAGGCCCTGTACCAATTGCGGGTTATCCTGCAGCACCTGAGCCACACCCGTGACCATCGGCTGCAAGCTGGCTGCCGCCGCGTTGACCGCCGGCCCCAGGGCCGAACCGAACTGCACCGACACATTGCTGATGGAAGTCTTCAATCCATCCAGGCTCTGTGCCGCCACACGCGGCGCTTCAGGTGCCTTCAAGCTGCTGACCGCCGCGTTCGCCGCGCCCACTTCACCTTTGAAAGCCTCTGCTGACGTGAGCCCCTCCATGAACGGTTTGGCCAGGCCGCCCTCGGGGAGCAGAGCGGAAATATCCAGGCTGCCAAGGCCCGTGGCATCGAGGTTCTGCTTGAAGCTGGTGACCTTCGCTCGAAGGCTGGCAAGCTTGGGCGACAGCTCATCGATGCCGGTCAGCAGCACTGCTTTTTTCTCTACCTTTTGTGTCTCTGCCATCACTGCACCTGCTGCATCGCATTGATCCGTTGCGCGTGCTCCAGGGACTCGCGGAGCACATCCAGTGGCCTGGCCATCATCTGTTCGGGGTCAACCTTCCAGAACCAGGCCAGGTCATAGGCGGCTGCGATCAGGTCGCCGATGGCTGCGACGCCGCACTCATGAAAAAACTCGCGACGGCCCAGCTCAGTGCGTTGAGGTCAGCCAAGTCCAACTGGTTGACCGACGACGGCGGGATGCCGGCGCAGACCGCGATGTATTTGGCCGCGACGTCCATGTCCAGGCTCACCTCCTCGCTCTTGTCGATCTTGTACGGCAGCGCCTTGATCGCCCGGACCTCCTGCACCGTCGGACGGCGCAGGGTCAGTTCGCTCAGCGGCTCGCCGTGGGCCTCGATGGCCACGCGCAGCGTCACGACATCGCTCATTGCCAGGTCCCCTTGAGGCCTTCGAATTTCAGTTCGATGGTGGCGTCGTCGCCCTTGGACACCGGCTCTTCCACCAGGTAGGCGCCGGCCAGTACGTAAACCTTGCCATTGTTGAATTCGCAGGTGACGGTCATGTCGGTGCCGGCGACCAGTTGCTTGAGCGGGAAGTCCGCGGTGTGCAGCGCCGTCACCTTGAAGGACGGGGCAATGTCGGTTTCCTTATAGAAACCCGGTACGACGGTTTCGCGTTTGGTGAACATCAGTGGCGCTTCGCAGCCGCCGTTGATGGTCAGTTGAGCGCCGTCCACTTTGACGTAGCAGGTGCCCGCAATCAGTTGACCCATGGTGTTTCTCCCTTCAAATAAAAAGCCCACACGAGGTGGGCGCAGTTCATACGTTCAAACGCGACTTTCAGGCGGCGTCGTCGTATTGCAGACGGAACTGGTTGAGCAGTGCGAACACCCGCAAACCATTGATGTAGTCCGGCGGGAACAGCACATTGACCCGGCTCGGGTCCTGACTGTCACGCTCGACAACCAGGTGCTCGGCGAACAGCTCGGCGTTTTCCACGTGGCCTTCCAGCTCCAGCTTGGCGTACTGGGCGATCAACTCGCCGCGAATGGTGCTCGGCGTCACGATGGGCTGGCCGGCGCCAAAACGAGTGCCGTCGGCAGCCAGTTTGTGGCGCCCATATTTGCTGGTGATCACACTTTGCAGGCGACGCACGATGAACGCCGACTGGTGCATGGTTTCGCTGTCCAGGTAGGAATTGTCAGCCTGGCCAAAGGCGTTCTTCTGATAGGTGGTGATCGAACGCTGGATGCGCACGTAGCCACCTTCGTAGTACGCCGTGGCGATACCGTAGTTGAGCAGCGACTGACGCTCGGTCAGGGTGAAACGTTCGCTGGCCGGCGCCGGATCCAGGCCTGGCAGACTGCCGCTCTGGGTCGGACGGCTGGCGTCGGCGGAAATGAACACCGCAGTACGGGCGGCCAATGCAGCGGCCTGGACCCAGAACGGTTGCGGCACACCCAATTCCAGGGCCTGGATAGTCATGTGCTGGTCGTTGCGCGCCTGACCGGCCGCCACCAGGGTGCCGATGGTGCCGCGCTTGGCGCTGTAGACATGGCCGAACAACTGCTTGGCCCAGGACCAGCGACCAGTGCTGTCGTCCATGACCGCTTGCCAGGTGTTGAGGCTTGCCACATCGGACCACGGCATCGCGATGAATTCGAACGGCTCGTCACCCAGCGCCGCGACGGCGGCGGTCTGGTCCGGTACACCGGCCCCACCGGTCATTGCCGTGATGGCGGTGGTCAGGCCGGCCGGGGTGTCTTCGCCATTGCTCTTGCCCAGGCGATTGAATTGCAGGCTGATATCGTTACCGCTGTCGCCGGTCCATTTGGCGCTCAGGGTCACAACACCCTCGGCAGCCGCAGCAATCACCGGCAGATCGGCCGCCGCGTTGATCTTCAAGGCCAGCGCAGTGGCGGCTTGAGCGGCCGTCGCTCCATTGACGATGGCCGCCTGAACACGCACGCCGCCCACATACAGATTGAGCATGCCGCTTTGAGTGGCGGCGCCGGTCAGGGTCAGCACGCCCTGGGCAATGGCACCTTCGACGTTGTGCAGCGGCAGGCACCAGATCTCGCCCAGCGGGTCGGTCTTGCGCCAGGTTTCGTACATCGAGGCAAGCATCGAACCTTGACCGCCGATGTTTTTGGCCAGCGCAACGCTGGACACCAGCACCAGTTTACCGACCTCGGCCGGGGCCACGTTGTCGTTGACCTGAGCCACGATCAACCGGCGCATGGCCGACGACGCGCTATTGGCCGCCGAGTTGTCCATTTCGGCGTAGAACAGCGGAACACGAATGTCCGCGGGAATGTTGCTGAATCCGATCGCCATTATTTGGCTCCCTGTGGTTTTGCCGCTTTCACGGTTTTGGTAGTGATATCGCCATCGGCCAGACGTCGACGCCACCAGGCGCTGTCCGGTACTTCACGGCCCTCGAGGGGCAACAGATCGCCCGCTTCCGGGTCCGGTACGGCACGGCCCGGGGCCGGCAGCACGGTGATGCGTTTGCTCATGGGGTTACGTCTCCAGAGAAGGTCAGTTCCACGCGCCCATCGGGCCCGGGACGTTTCAGGTTGGGGTCCGCCGGGTCGATGGCATCGACCCGCACGGTGGCCCCGGTAAAGGACGACAAGCCGTCCAGTTCACGCTCGTGCCAGCTTTCGGCAGGCTGGCTCGCCAGATTGCGGCCCAGCTGGAACTCGGCGAAAAAGTGCAGCCGGTACAACACACGGCTGCTGTTGATGGAAACCAGTTCGCTGCCGTCGTACTCGATGCCGGTGTAGTCACCACCGGGCTTGAACCCCACCAGCGCCCGCCACAGTTCGGCGCGCAGGTCGTGCAACAGATCCAGCGCTTTTGTCGCATCGGTGGCGTCGAGCACCAGTACGGTGTCGAAACGGTCACGCACCGCTTGCAGCGTGGCGTTCTGGGCGGCGTTCTTGCTGGCAATGTCGGCGCTTGGCAGGACATAGGCGCAGGGGGTTTGCAGCGGCGTGTCGGCTTGCAACGTGGCGAGGTCAAACCCTGCTGCCACGCGATTGCCGAGCGCAGGACATTGCTCACGCAGTTGCGTGAGGATCGGAGTGATCTTCATGGAGGTGCTCCAGTTATATGGAAGGCGCAGTCAGAACTGTGGGAGCGAGCCTGCTCGCGATGGCGGTGTGTCAGGCAACATCAATGCTGGCTATGACGGCCTCATCGCGAGCAGGCTCGCTCCCACAGGGGAGTGGTGTTTAGGCCCTGGCATCCAGGCAGGTCGCATCAATCCTGCTGCGATAGCTTTTTTCCCGGTCGCCGCTGGCGGTGACTTTGTCGATCGACCAGCGCCCGCGCATGAAGTCCGGCCAGGAGGCGTCCAGCAGCACGATGCCTTCGGCGCACAAGCCTGGATTGCCGGGGCATTCGATCGCCACCTTGAGTGCCTCGCGCATCATCCGGCGCACCTCGCCTTCTCCGGCGGCGCGAGCATCGTTGGCGCTTTGAAAGCGCTGGCGAAGGGTCTTGAACGGCGCGATGCCGCTCTCCTCGACGCGCATTTTTCCTGCCGCCGCATCCCACCAACTGGCCTTGCAGCCCTGGTATTTCGCCCGGGCGGTGTCATCCAGGACGGCGGAGATAAAGGCGTTGTCGCCCGGGCGGTTATTCGTCGTCACCGACAGTTTTGTCTCGGGCAGGACTTTGCCCGACAAAGACTTCGCCTGCCCCCGGCGCGCCAGCACATACAGCTCGTTGACCGGCTTGGCGACGGCGTCATAACGGTGAGCCAGTCGCGTCAGAAAACCCATGTCGGTTTCGTTGGACTGATCGATGTGCTCGAGTTTTATCAGCGCCAGGTCCGGCGCCACACGCGGGGAAAACCCGTGTCTGGAGGTCAACTGACGAAACAGCGCGCCCAGGGTCGTCGGACCATGACTGACGGATCGCCGTTGCTTGAAACCGGTCTGATCGGCCGCACTGAACGGCGCCGCCGTCGCGACAAGCGTCAGGCGCAGGGGAAACAGCGTCGGCGTGCGCCGGGTCACGACGAACTCACCTTTATCCACCAGCCCCGACTCCAGATAACCGACCCGCAGGCCGATTTTCCCGCCCAGGCTGGGCAATCCTTCAAGCCCTTCCAGGCTGATGGTGAGCGTCAGTTGATCGGACTCGATCCCCGCCGCGTCGATGTGCGTCCAACTGAGCAAGCGTTCGTTGAGCAGCGCCGCGTTCGCACCGTAGATTTCCACCGCTGGCGTGAAACCCAGTGACATATTGCCTCCTTAATCCCAGGCCGAAACCGGTGTGGGTGCGACGGGCTGTAGATCCACTTCCGGCAGGACAATCCATACACCCGCCGGCAATACCGGCCCCCACTCGGCCAGCTTCGGATTGAGTCGCCAGAGCGCCTCTTCGGCGGCATCGTCACAACGCTCAAGCTCGCGGTACAGCAACAGATTCACCGAATCACCGGCGATACTTCGAACCCTACGCATTGGCGAACTCCGTCAATTCAATCACCCAGCCGACCACCATCGCGGTGCCGTCATCAATGATCTCGGTCTGGGTTTCCGACACCTTGTTGATCTGCCATAGGCCCCAGTTGCGGCCGATGCCGTCAACCAACGGCACCGGAGCGCGTCGGGCCTGTAATGCACGCAGCTCATCGAGTCGGTCCATGGCAGTGGCGTACATCGACTTGCCGGTGATCGTCAGCGCTTGCAGCCCTTGACCGACCTGACTGGATTTGGGTTTGCTGGTGAGGATGTCGATGCTTTTCCAACCGCCATCCGAGGTGCGGACCAAGGAGTGGTAGGCGAAGTTTCTGGACAGACCGAAAATGAAACTGCCCAGTGCCATTTGCTGACGCATCACGTACCTCCGTCAGTCAGCGCCGCGTCACTGCGCATGGCGAGTGAGTTGGGCATGGTTGTCAGGCCGAACTGGCCCGAGAGCTGTTGCACAACCAGGTTGGCCAACTGACTGGCACTGGCCTGGTCCTGGCCGTTGATGTAGATGTTTGCGGTCATGGTGTTCTGATGAGTGCTTGTCGGGGTGCTGGTCAGGTCTTTGCTGACCTGCTCTGGAGCGGCGAGTCTGTCGGTGGGTGCGACGAGTTTTTCGCCCAGAGACGCCCCCGCATCGCTCCCCAACCAACCGCCCAACAGTCCGCCAATCAGCCCACCAATGGCAGTGCCGATCACCGGAACGACACTGCCCAAAGCGGCACCGGCCGCGGAACCTGCGGCAGCGCCTGCCCAGCCGCCCCCTGCGGCTCCCAGGCCTGCGCCCATCATCCGTTTGTCGCCGGTAAGCACACCCTCGGCCACATCAGCGACGGCGCCGACTACTTTCAATGGACCGGGCGCCTTGCGAGTCATCGAGCGCAATGAGGCCGTTGGCGCGAGCGACAAACGCCCTACGCCTCCCTGTGAGCCTCGTGTACTGACGCGTACTTTCGACCTTCTCGTGGATTCGGGACGCTGGTTGGCATTGCTTGTATCCAGCTTGCCCACACGAGGATTTCTGAAATCTTCGGAGATCACCTCACCCAATCGGCCGGGAAGATGCGGGGCGGCCCTACCCAGCACCCGCTTGGCCACCTGACTGGACATCTCATCCACTACGGCCTTGAGCAGCACACCCACCAGCGGTTTGATCGCCGCGGCAACAAGCACAATTGCAGCGGTGGCTTTAGGGGAGGATTCAGCCAATTCACTCATGCCATCGGCCAGCGAACCCAGCCACTGGAAGGAGGTATCCGTCGAAGGCATCAGGGCATTTCCCGTAGCCACCGACAAACGCTCGCTACGGGCGTTGAGGATGTTCAGCTGGCCTTGTTGGGTTTTCGACAGCGCCAACGCGTCCTGCCGCACCGAGCCGTCGTTGCCCAATTGCGACGTGGCATATTGGCCTGGGTCTTTCACCTGCAAGAAGGCTGCGTTCACATCAGGCAGTTTCTGCGCCATGCGCAGCACCGCCTCATCGCCATTGCCGAAGAGCGTGGCGGAAAGGGCCGAGCGCTTGTCGTCCGGTTGCGCGTTCAAGGCCGCCAGCACCGTCATCACCGTGCCAGACGCCGTGTCCTTGTCACGCAAGCCGCTCGCCACCGCCGTGGGCGCCAGACCCAGCTGTTTCCAGGCCGTTTGCTCGGTGGCGGAGGCCTGGTCACCCTTGCCCAGGGCCGTCGTGAAACTATCCAGCGCCACCCCGGCTTCAGCTTGTTGGGTACCGGTATTGAGCAATGCCGCCGTCAACGCGGCGGCTTGTGCAGGGGCCAGGCCCGCCGTCGTCGCAGCGGCACCGTCATGCTGCAAGACCGCGCCGATCTCAGCCGCTTTCGCACCGTTGGGTAATTTGCCCAATTGGTTAGCGGCATCCGCCAGGTCAAAGGCTTGCGCGCCGCTGAGCTTCATGGAGATGCGCCAGTCGGCCAGCATTTCGGCGGCCTTCATGGCCGGCATCTCGAACGCCGCCGCGGTGACGCCAGCATCCGAGGCGAAGTTCGACAGGACCAACTGTCGCTCCGAGGCATCGTGCACATCGCTACCGATGCCTTTCCTGGCCGCCAGGCTTTGCATCCTCACCACTTCAACCGCCGTGGTGCCCCCGCCCGCCACCAGCGGTGCGGTGGCGATCTGCGGGGTTGACTCAGCCACCTGTTGAATCTGGCGCGGTCCGAATTGGCTGGCCTTTTTCAGATCGGCCATGGCCGAATCCATCGCTATCGCAGGTTTGAGCAGCGCCGGTGGTTCGATACCGCCACCCGACTTCCCCTTGGGCTCACTGGCTGACTCACCCTTGGCGCCGGCGCCCATCGTTTGGGAGAACAATCGTTGCGCCGACAGTTTCACGGTCAGCGACTCGATCGCCGTGGTCAGCAACCCGAGTTTGAGCCCGAGCTCTTCCAGCACCCGATCGAGGCCCGACAGTTGATCCCCGGCGAACGCACCTTGCGCTGCCACACCACTCGTGAGGCTGGTATTACCGAACGCCAGCCCGCTCTCATTGAAGGCTGCGTATTTGAGCGAATATTTATCGTCCGCCATCCGGCCCTACTCCTTTTTCACGCCAAGGCGAGTCATCGCGATGTCGTAACGACGTAATGCCTTGCCGACGTCCCACTCCAGAATTTCCGCTTCACTTACCGGGTAAATGAGCGGCACCACATCGAGGATCACTTCGATGTCGCGCTCCGAAAGAAGTCCGCCGGTTTGTTTAAAAAATCGTCGATGCGTACCTGAAGCTGTGTCCAGTCGGGCACGGTCAGCAGGTCCAGATCGGGAATCATCAGGCCGGTGCAATGGGCGGTGATGAACTCGGCGCGTTCCTTGGCCGTCTTCAGTTTTTTCATCGCCTTGGTCGCTCGCAGCACGGGCATTTCCAGGGTCAGCGAGGTCAGGCTGCGGCCAGCGACGTTGAGCGTTTGGAGCAGTTGTACCTGGTCGGGGTCGACTGCTGCACCATCCGTTGATTCCAGGAAGTGGGACGTCGGGTGAGTGGACATTTCGTGCACGTATTGCGCGATGCTCACGTAGTCCGGGCGCTTGAGCTGATCCAGCTCCTTGACCGACAGGCCGGTGGCCAATTTGGCCAGCTCAAAAAACTGGTCGTCCTCATCGTCGCCGGCACGGGCCAGGGCGTCTTTCTGTGCGGCGTAGTGCAGCGGCTTGAGCTGAAGCTGCTCGATTTGCGCCCCGTCATCACCGGTAATCGGCGACAGCAAGACGTGAACAGGAGGTGTCCAGGGCATGAAGTGAATTCCTTGGTCAATCATGGGAAGTTGCGCGGTGCCGGTCAGTGGAGGACGCAACCTGTGGGAGCGAGCCTGCTCGCGATGACGGCGGTACACCCAGCATCAAGGTGTCTGACACACCGCTATCGCGAGCAGGCTCGCTCCCACCGGATTGCGTTCAGTTGCCAGGCATTTGCTTAGGGCAACAACACCGCACGACGGGCGTCGCCGAGGATGTCGACGCCGTTGAGCACGAACTTCTGGGTGCGCACGTCGATGTCGATCACCGGGACACCGTTTTCGAGACGGTTGTAGGTGCGGCAGGCCAGCTCAAGTGTCGTGGTGGGTTTGTCGCCCATCTTCAGCTTGGCCTCCTCCAGGGATTTGAGCTTGCCGCCGACGGTGTGGTAGGTGAACCAGGTGTTGCCATCCTGATCCTGACCGGCTTCACGCACGTTCAGCAGAATGTCATCGCCCAGTTGCACACCCAGGGCGAGCATGATTTCCGGACCGGCCCCTTGCAGTACGAGGGTAGCGTTCAGCACCTTGCCGCTCTTGGCCATTTCTTCGGCAATGAAGCGTCCACCGACCATCGCCTCCATGTCGAATTCGATCTTCGGCGGGCTGAACTCTTCCACCGTCGCCGACAACGGCAGGCCTTGCAGGGTGGCCGCGATGGCCTGTCTTACGCGGTTGGTAAACATTAGAGAACGTCCTCCAGGAACTGCTCGATGATTTCATCGCGGGCATTGAGTTGATAAATCATGTGTTCGTTCGGCGCGTAACGGCCGTAGTCGATGACCACGTACCAGGTGCCGTTCTTGTACTTCTCGACGCTGTTCAATTCCGGGTGCAGGTACACGCTGCCGCCGGGGATGGTTTCGTCGGCGACCAGGGTTTGCAGCCAGTCGTTGATGCGCTTGACCTCCTGGTCCATGAAGGATTTGGTCAGGTTCTTGGCCATGGCCTTTTGGCCGGCTTTCACCAGCTTGCGGCTGATGGCATCTTCAAGGCCGACGTAGCTGATGAACTTGCCGGTGACGGAGCGGTTACCCAGCAGCGAGAAGCCACCGAGAATGGTCCGGGCGTAGTAGCAAACGCCGTAGCGGTTGAGCAGATCGCCTTCGGTGGAGGTGTCGAGGATGTTGTATTCGACGGTGCGCGACACGTCTTCGGCGTAGGTCACCTGGTTGCCCGGGCTCTCCCATTGCTTGACCTTGGCCAGCGCGGCGATGGCCAGGCTCGACGGCGCCAGGAAGACATTTTTCTTCGCCGCTTTCGAGTAGACCGCCGGCATGTTGTGCACCACCAGGCAACGGTCGAAACCGAGGTCCGCGCCGCCCAGTTCCTGGCTGTAGGTCACTTGGTCAGCAACCGCCGCGTCCTTGCCGTCGAGCACCACACGCGCCTTGATGCGCTTGCCGAACGAGGCGAACTCGCTCGCCACCGCCTTGGTGCCGGTGAAGCCTGGCGCGCCGATGATGGTCAGGTCTTCAGCGACTCCACTGAGCGCCGCCAGACCGAGTTTGCGCCCGGTCTCGGCCTCGATGCCGCCAATCACGTTGTTCTGCGTATCGGCCGGTGTGGCGCCCTCTTCGACGATGACCACGTAGACCGGCACCTTGACCACTTTGAGGATCTGGTAAACCGCCTGAAACAGCGTCCCCGCCTCAGCACCGGTCGGGTCCAACTGGGCCTGAGTGGTGAAGCTGTTGATGCGAAATGGGGTGTTTTTCGGAATCAACAGGTTGGCATTCGGCGCGGTGCCGACCAGCCCGATGACGTTGTCACCCAGGCCACCCATGGCCTCGGGAGATTCAGTGGCATTGACGGTGATGCCGTTGTGCTCGAAGTTCAAAACCTCAGCCATGGTTATTCAGCCTTTTTGGTGGTGGCCTTTTTGGCCGGGGTGGTTTGGATAACTTGCGTGTCGCCAGTCTGTTTGTGCGCCTCCAGGACGCTGGTCAGCTCAAGGCGACCGGCACTGCGCAAGGCATTGGCCTCGACGTCCAGCAGTTCGAGCTTCTGGCCGATGCTCGACCAGTGGCCGCCGCCGGCAGGGAATGGCAACAGCACGGTGTATTGCTTACGAATGGGCATCTACGGGGTCTCCATACGCGAAAAACACAAAAGCCCCGTCACGGGGCTTATTGCGGGCGAAAAAAAACCGCTGTCGCGGTTGGGGTTACTTGACGAAGGTCGGTAGCACGGGCCAGACCAACTTGGATGGGTCCTCGAGCTGCTCGGGGATATCCCGCAGGGCTTGGCGGTAGGCCTTAACCTCGGCTCGCTGTGCGTCTGTCGCAGGGTAGTCCGGCAGTTGGGTGAAATCCGTTTCACGCAGAAGCTGGTTACGGCGTGTACGAATGGCCGCCCATTCGACTTCACGCGAAGGCACGGCGAGTGGAAGTGCAGGCGTGTCGGTGGTGGAGGTATCAGACATGATCATTCCTTACTGAAAACGACGGTATCGGCCAATGACAATTTGGTTTTCAAGTCGCCCTGATTGAACAACCGACCATTGCCCACGCGCATCGTGTCAATCCTTATGGTGGTGTAGTAAACATTGGGGACCAGAATTCGCATGACAACGTTGCCGTTCGTATCGACATAAACCGCCGGCGTCATGTTGCCAAAGGTCGAAACGCTTTGCAGAACCCGAGTCGGTTGATAGCAGTATCCCACCAAAGTTTCGTCGATGATTTTCGCGGTGCCGTAGCTATAACCCTTGATGTTGAACCAGAACATTTCCGAGTTGACATTGATGTTCAACGGCACCTTGAAGTGCATATATACATTCGTGCTGGCACCCAAGTCAGTAGGAATAAATTCCCCTTGCGCGGTGCTGCCATAGGGTGCTCCAGTCCCATTAACATGGCCCTGCAGCACATTGCGACGAATCGTGCCCAGCGCAGCCGGATCGCCCTCTACATCCTTGAGATTTCGCCATTCGTTGAACTGTGCCAACGCCGTAGCCATGGTCGTATTGATACTGCCAATTTTTCCATTGACCGCCGTGGTCAAGTTGTTGGCCGCTGATACCAGCGACGCGATAGTGGTTTCCAGACTCACATTCAGGTTCCTTGTGCTATTTGATTATTTGGCTTCGAGCGCCATCACCCGAAACATCAGGCCAAGGTGCCGCGCCATGTTGTCGATATTGGCTGTAGCCAACGTCGCAATCTCCTCACTCAATAGAAGGTTCAGGTTGTCAGACCCAACCACCACCGTGACGCTTTGCGCTGGCAGCGGAGAGATATCCAGCGTGAACTTTTGCAACACGCGCGCAGCAGCGGCTTTGTAAGTCAGCAACTTTCCAGCCACCGAGTACACGGCCAATAGCGTGCCGGTGGAGAGATAAAAACCGAATTCGCCGATCTCGTATTCATCAAGCCCGTCGAACAAAGCGGCCATTCTCAATTGCCCTGAATCGAGGTCTTCGTAATCCACGATCGCCACACGCTGCCGTTCATTGCGAAGCGCCGTTTCCGATCCGTTGGGATCGTAGCGAGCGGTACCGGCACCGATGTGAGTGATCTCACCTTTCAAGCCTTGGTTTTTTGCCTGCAACACTTCCGCCAGGCCGGCGGAAGTGAAGCGAACCAAGCGCGTAATGTCTTCTGTCATGGCTGCGCCCTGAGGTCGTAATCGTTAATGGTGTAGCGCTGGGAAATCCCAATGCCAGTAAGCCGCGCACCCAGCTCAAGTGCCGGCAGTGCCCCGCACAAAAACAGCTCACCGTCGGTCAGCGGCCCGTGCAAAACTGCCGCCGCTGCCAGGCCGCCGCGCGTTTGATGCACGAGGGTAATGGTGGCCTGGTCACGCTCGCTCTTGGCAGCATTGATTCGCTGTATCAAACGATTGTGATCACCACTGGCCCAGCCTTGACCGATGATGGCTTGCACATCAAAGGTGTAGGCATGGGCATTGGGTTGCTGTTCGTACCAGGCGGTGACGTGGGGCGTGAACCCCAAAGACTCGACGGCATGGTTCAGGGCCTGGCGAGTGCCAGCCTGGCGCTGGATCTGCCAGGACAGCGAAACCGTCAGACGTTTTTCCAGGTCGCTGGCGGCCGCATCCCACTCGCTGACACCGCGATCCGCCGCCAGATAAGGCAAGAAAGCAGACGGGGTCTGGCTCGCGTTCATCAACTCAGGGAACGGCGGATCGATGCGCTCGAGCAACCGGGCGAAACCCAGATCGAGCGCCCTTTCCAGCGCCGAGCTATTGGCCGGCAACAGGCTTGGGCGAGGTGTGTCGTCACTCATAACGTATCCACCTCGACCTCGACACCCGTGCAGTACGGGGCTTGGAAAGCCGTCGTCACAATCGGTGCAAGCGGTTCGAGAATCTGCAACTGAACCGCCCCCGCGCTGTGCAGCGTGTAGTCGATCCAACTCGGGTCCACCCGGCCCTCCAAGTGATGACAGGCCTCGGCGTACGCCTGCAGCTGCTGTTGTGCCGCGACCTGGGTCAAGCCCGAATCCGGGCCGGCATTGATCTTCGCCACGACGCGGATTTTGTAGGGTTTGATTTGCGCAGCCTGAACGATGATGTGATCCGTCTCCGGTCGCACATCAGGACGAGCGAAGTGCTGACGAACACCCTCAAGGAGTGTCTCGGACGGTGTGCCATCTCCCTCCCGGGACAGCACCGTGACCGTGACTTCTCCCGGCGCGGTGCGGCGTCCATTGCCGTCCTTGACCTGCGCCGCATAGCCATCCGGGTTGAAGGTGTAGGTAACCGTCACGACACCGGCCGAGGCGTTTTCCACCTTCACGACGGGCCGTTCACCCAAGGTAAAAATCTCCCGCCGATACTGCATGCGCGAGCCGGCCGCCGGGGCATGGGGCGCCAGGTAATAGCGCAAGCGGGCGTCATCATCGCTCTCGTAAACCGGAGGGATGGGCGGGAATGCTGCCGGGTCGCCAGGATCGAGCAACTGGCGTTCGAGGCCCATGTCCGCGAGGCGCGCATCGAGGTTGGTCCCCGTGGCCCACCACGCCAGCATCTGCTTGATGCGGGCGTTGTATTTGCGTTCGTGGGTTTGCAGGCGGACGCAGAACGCCTCCAGGGCCAGGGTCAGCAATTCGCTTTCGTTTTCGAGGCTGTCCACCAGCTTCGCCGCGCTGGCGGGAGAGCGTGCGGCGACGTACTCGACCACGAAGGTCTTGAACTCTGCGAGCAAGTCTTCGAACGCTTCGACAGTGACGATTGCCGGTTCGGCCAACTGGTTCTGGCCGGGTATCAACATGCTCATGTCACCACCTCGAAAGTCTGTTTGCGGTTTTTCCAGGTGCCGGCGAAGCGCAACAACAAACCGGCACCCTGTCGGCTGGCGACAATGACCTGCGGCTCGAAGTCGCCGATGCCGTTGTCCGGGTTGTAGAACGCTTGGGCCGCGTGGCTCTGGGCAAGGATCAGCAGGTCATCGCCGAGGTTCTGCCCGAGCAATTGCGTGAGGGCGCAGCCATACAGAGGGCGCTTCTGGCGAGTGCCCAACGGCGTGGTCAATGCACGAGTGGCGCGCTGCACGAACTGCAGCCAGTCGTCGACCGTGGCGCCGGTATTTCGATCGATTCCAATCATGAGGAAATCTCTTATGCGGTACTGATGACGCGCCCCTGGTGATCCACCACCGGGCCGCTCAGGTGCACACCGGACGCGTCGAGCCGTATGCCGACGGCGCCCAGTTGCAATTCGATGGCCTGCGGCGTCATCGCCAGCCTCGCCGGGCCAATGCTTAAGTCGATGGACTCACGGGAACCGGTGAATGCCGTCGGGCCGTTTTGCCAGTGCAGGACATGGCTGGCGTGGTCGTAGCCGTTTTCCGTGCCGTCCTGATAGCGGCGGCGCGTCAGTGATGCCTGTGTGGAGACGGGCGGGAATTGACCGCCGTTGAGACCGAACAACGCCACTGACTGCCCACCGCTCTCACCGCCGCCATGGTTCAGCAGCAAGCACTGCTCGCCCACGGAGGGAATCCGCGACTCGCTCTGTTCGCCAGCGCTGGGATTGAAAAAACGGATCGCGGGGGTCAGCAATTCGCCATGGCTGACCTTGCAGGTGTTGCTGGCCGCGTCGACTTCCTGACAAACGCCGATGCGACAGAAACTGTCGGCGCGCCGATGCAGGTCTTCCAGTTCGGTTTCCATCTCGGCCAGACGCTCGATGAGCGGCCCCAGATGCATCCGTAATAGCGCATCAAACATGGGTCAGCCCTCAAGTGCGGTGTATTGAGCCGGGTCATCGATGTTCGAGACTTCCCAGGTCCGGGCAAATTTCGGGATGCCCAACGGGTCCTCCAGCAGCGTCGAGCCGAGGTAGAGGGTTTGGGTAAATGAAAGGGTCCAGGCGGTGTATGCCCGAGCTTCGTGGGTGAACGTGGATGCAAGACCATCGATCTCCGTGGGCAGATCACATTGATCGCCCGACAGCCCCCAGCGGTTATCCACCACCAGATGTTTCAGCTCACCGGCGAGATCGCACGCCTCCCATCCCGCAACGGCCATGACCACTTGCAGGGAAACCGTCAGGACATGGGCGATACGTCCGTCGTTGGCGCGGTTGCCTGACGCATCACGCTCGAGGGCAATCAGCACCCAGGGTTGGTCGTCGGTGCCATCGAACTCCTGGGGGCTGCCGATTTTCAAAGTGGGATGAGTGGCGCGTAGCGTCTGGGCAATGGCGAAGAACAGCTGCGACGGTTTTTCGAGGGCGGCAGGCATCAAGGTCTCCTGTTTTTTATGGCGGCACGAAGATCAGCAGCGAGGGATCAATGTTGGTCGGAACGGGAATCACGCGGCGGCAGCTCACTGACGCCCATCCGCTTGGCGGCCCAGCGTTCGTAAAGCCCGATGGCCACGTCCGCCCCGGCCATCGCCGTCAGGCAACCGAAGGCTCCTGCGGCCCAGATCGACAGGCCCATGGCGTACAACAGCATGATCGCCGAGACGCCGCAGACCATGCAGGCGCCGGAACGCAGGGCCAGGCGACGCAGTAGCGACCAGCCGCGGGCGCCCTCTTTGTCGGCACGCCACATCTCGCCGGTCACGCCGCCCACCAGGGCGAGCACGATGACCAGCCAGATCGGCATGTCCAGCAACGCTTGTTGCTCGTTTGTCATGTCACGCCTCCTGGGGTGATGGATGAGAAATGTGTGTTGGGTTCAAACGATGTCTCTTGAGGTAGGCATTCCAAAAAGCCCGGGGTGAACCGGGCTTTTCAGTAATGCGGTCCTTCGCCTTCCCTGGCCGATGGCCAGAAGGAAGTTGATCTTTCGGCGCGACTGGCGCGGTACGGATCCATTCAAATTGTTTTTCCGACCGCGGTCCCTGCCCGCCGGATAACTGCTTCTGGTGCTTTACGCTGCACACCCGGGTCAGTTGCCAACCCTCTGAACCGTTAAGGCCGGTTCATCGCTGCCTGTTGGTGGAACTAAAGAGCTTCGTTGCCAGCCGCTTTGTCGAGCGGCTTGGACACAGAATATGCATGGATGCATATACAGTCAATGCGTAAATGCATTTATTTATGCGCATCGAATGCATAGGCGCATAAAGCCCAGCAAACACAGGGGTCAGGGGATTTTCACAGGCGTAAAAAAACCCGCACGATGGCGGGTTTTATCTGACAGCGGAGGGGTTAACGGGCGTACATGCCCCACCAGAAGACGTGGCCGAGGATGACGATTTGCTCATCCTGCATGTCCTGGAAGGTGTAGTCCTCATCCGGATGCTCGTCGCGGTTGAAGCTGCGCAGACGGATGCCGGTGGGCAGGCGGTAAAGCTGCTTCACCCGCAGTTGACCGTTGTGGTTGATGGCATAGAGGTCGCCGTCGACGATGTCGCCGATCCCGCACTTGCCTGCGTTCACCCCGACCGTTGCGCCATCGCGCAGCACCGGCAACATGCTGTTGCCGCGTACCGTCACGCATTTGGCCTGGTCGAACTGCACGCCGTTATGACGCAGGCTGCGCTTGCCAAAGCGCAGGCTTGAGCGCTCGCTTTCCTCGATGACGAATCTTCCTGATCCAGCAGCCAATTCAACCTCACGCAGAAAAGGGACCGACACCTCGTCTTCTTCGACGGGGGTGTCGTCATCCCACAGGCTTATGTCCTTGAGTTCGGAATGCGGCTCGTCGCGGCGCGGATGGCCGGCAGACGCAATGTCCGCGCGCCCGCGCAACTGATCGGTACTCACGGCAAAGTATTCGGCGATCTTCGAGATGTGTTTATCCGAAGGGTCGACAATCTTGCCGCTGAGAATCCGCGACAGGGTTGACTGAGGCACGCCGGTACGACGGTGAAGCTCCGTGGGGGAGATCCCGTGCTGATCGAGCAGTGCCCTTAATACGGTAGAAACGTTGCGTTTTTGCATAACGCGCATGATGCGGGTTCTTTTTGCAGAAGACAAATGCTGTTTTGCATAAGTGTGCATATCGATGGTGAAGTGTTTCCGTCCAACATCAATGCAAGCTGCCCCACCGCTATCGTGAGCAGGCTCGCTCCCACAGGGGATTTGGGGTGTATGCGAGGTCTGTGAACGACTCGGTAAAACTGTGGGAGCGAGCCTGCTCGCGAAGACGGCGGCACATTCAACACCGATGCAGGCGGCCCTAACGCGATGGGCTGGTGTCAGCTATTGTCGGCACTTGGAAAAACCCCCTACAACCTCTTGGGAAACCGCCCGATCTGCGTCCTTCAAATTTGCGAGGCCGGGCTACGTCGCCTTGCGCCTCTGCCTACAACTGCGCCAGAATCCGCCGGCTTGTCCACCTTGGATCCAATTAGTACTTTTGATCCTGTCACTGCCCATCAGTGATCGGGTTTAGTCGCTCGGTATTCCAAGGTGCTCATTGCTCCATTCAGTCAGGTATCCCCATTCCTGCACTTGATGGTGGCTGTGCGCAGGGCGCCCTCGGGCGCGCCGGTTCCTTGGATCCCCGGTCGACTAACCTGCGTACAGCTGCCCCCCCCTCGTTTAGTCGCGAGTGAGTGGTGGCTCAACCTCAAGGATCCAAAAGCATGTTCAAGAACACTCCAAATCCCCCAACCTCAGACGATCACATCGCCCGCACCCAATCGGCCAAAGCCAAAAAACTCGACGAAGCCGCCACCCGCGCTCTGGACTACTACCTCAAGCCGCCAGCTGACAAAGAAACATCCGACACACTCGACACCCTTTACGTCATCGCCCCCAACATCGACGCCGAATGCCTACTCGCCAACCTCAGCGAAACCCTGGCCTCGGCCAACGCCATGGTCAGTGATCTGGCATTCGACCTGGAGGGCTCGCGACGGCATATCGCGCTGGGGGTCCAGCAGATGATCGAACTGGGGCAGTTGCTGGCGAATCGGGCGTTGGATGTGGTTGAGCCGAGGTAGGCATTCATGATGCAAGCCGAGACCTAAGAGAAGCCCGAGTAATCACTGTGGGAGCGAGCTTGCTCGCGATAGCGGTAGTCCAGTTACAACTAAGTTGTATTGGCAGCCGTCATCGCGAGCAGGCTCGCTCCCACAATTGGATCGGAGTACGACCGGAAGAACCAGGCCGACTGTCAGGCCGCCTCGCGAGCAAGCTTTGCTCCCACAGATATGATGGGTGTACGACCGGAAGAACCAGGCCGGCTGTCAGGCCGCCTCGCGAGCAAGCTTTGCTCCCACAGATATGATGGATGTACGACCGGAAGAACCAGGCCGGCTGTCAGGCCGCCTCGCGGTGGACGTTGATCTCGGCGCCCCGTTAACCACGATGGCCGAACGCAGGTATTGCGTAGTGGGTATCCCGGCATGGATGCCGGGATAGCCGCGCTGGACCATGGATGGTCCTTCGCGGCGGGCCCACGGAGCAATGCCGGAGTGAGGGCACACCGAGCCTAGGCGAGGTGCCAAGTGGTGGGGCAAAAGCGTTTTGCTTACTTTTGCGCTTCTCAAAAGTGAGCCGCCGTAAGGGCGGAACCATAAGCAGCCGTTACCGCAGCAACGGATATACATACGATCCCAACAACACTCATCCCTGGGTCCCCCCCGACCGCCCATGTTAACCTTGCGCCCATCGCGGAAAAGCCGGGCCAATGCCCCTCCTTTTGCCCCACACCTTTCAACGAGCCTCCCTGACACCCATGAATACAGCCGTAAACGACCTCTCCAGCCACACGCCAATGATGCAGCAATACTGGCGCCTGAAGAATCAGCACCCCGATCAGCTGATGTTCTACCGCATGGGCGACTTCTACGAGATCTTCTACGAGGACGCGAAGAAAGCCGCCAAGCTATTGGACATCACCCTGACGGCGCGTGGGCAATCGGCGGGCATGGCGATTCCGATGTGTGGGATTCCTTACCACGCGGCGGAAGGTTACCTGGCGAAGCTGGTCAAGCTGGGCGAGTCGGTGGTGATCTGCGAGCAGGTCGGCGACCCGGCTACCAGCAAAGGGCCGGTGGAACGCCAAGTGGTGCGGATCATCACGCCGGGCACGGTCAGTGATGAAGCCTTGCTGGATGAACGCCGGGACAACCTGATCGCCGCCGTGCTGGGCGATGAGCGCCTGTTCGGCCTGGCGGTGCTGGACATCACCAGCGGCAATTTCTCGGTGCTAGAGATCAAGGGCTGGGAAAACCTGCTGGCGGAGCTGGAGCGGGTCAATCCGGTGGAGTTGCTGATCCCGGATGACTGGCCCAAAGACCTGCCGGCGGAAAAACGCCGTGGCGTTCGGCGCCGGGCGCCGTGGGACTTTGAGCGCGACTCGGCGCTGAAAAGTCTCTGCCAGCAGTTCTCCACTCAGGACCTTAAAGGCTTCGGTTGCGAAAACCTGACCCTGGCCATTGGCGCGGCCGGCTGCCTGCTGGCCTACGCCAAGGAAACCCAGCGCACCGCCCTGCCCCACTTGCGCAGCCTGCGTCATGAGCGCCTGGATGACACCGTGGTGCTGGACGGCGCGAGCCGACGCAACCTGGAGCTGGACACCAACCTGGCCGGCGGGCGCGACAACACCCTGCAATCGGTGGTCGATCGCTGCCAGACCGCCATGGGCAGCCGTCTGCTGACCCGTTGGCTGAACCGTCCGCTGCGAGACCTGACGGTGCTGCTGGCGCGTCAGAGCTCCATTACCTGCCTGCTGGATCGTTATCGCTTCGAGCAGTTGCAACCGCAGCTCAAGGAAATCGGGGACATCGAGCGGATCCTGGCGCGTATCGGCCTGCGCAACGCCCGCCCCCGTGACCTGGCGCGCCTGCGCGATGCCCTCGGCGCCCTGCCCGAGCTTCAGGTGGCGATGACCGACCTGGAAGCGCCGCACCTGCAACAACTGGCGCGCACCACCAGCACTTACCCGGAGCTGGCTGCGCTGCTGGAAAAGGCCATTATCGACAACCCGCCAGCGGTGATCCGTGACGGCGGTGTGCTGAAAACCGGCTACGACGCCGAACTCGACGAACTGCAATCGCTGAGCGAGAACGCCGGGCAGTTCCTGATCGACCTCGAAGCCCGGGAAAAAGCCCGTACCGGCCTTGCCAATCTCAAGGTCGGTTACAACCGTATCCACGGTTACTTCATCGAATTGCCGAGCAAACAGGCCGAACAGGCGCCGGCTGACTACATTCGTCGCCAGACGCTAAAAGGCGCCGAGCGTTTCATCACCCCGGAACTCAAGGCGTTCGAAGACAAGGCGTTGTCGGCCAAGAGCCGTGCCCTGGCCCGGGAAAAGATGCTCTATGAGGCGCTGCTCGAAGACTTGATCAGCCAACTGCCACCGCTGCAGGACACCGCCGGCGCCCTGGCGGAGCTTGACGTGCTGAGCAACCTGGCTGAACGCGCGCTGAACCTGGACCTCAACTGCCCGCGGTTTGTCAGCGAGCCGTGCATGCGCATCACCCAGGGTCGTCACCCGGTGGTCGAACAGGTATTGACCACGCCGTTCGTGGCCAACGACCTGAGCCTGGATGACAACACCCGCATGCTGGTGATCACCGGTCCGAACATGGGCGGTAAATCCACCTACATGCGTCAGACCGCCTTGATCGTGCTGCTGGCCCACATTGGCAGTTTCGTGCCGGCAGCCAGTTGCGAATTGTCCCTGGTGGACCGGATCTTTACCCGCATCGGTTCCAGCGATGACCTGGCCGGCGGGCGTTCGACCTTCATGGTGGAAATGAGCGAAACCGCGAACATCCTGCACAACGCCACCGAACGCAGCCTGGTGCTGATGGACGAGGTCGGACGCGGCACCAGCACCTTCGACGGCCTGTCCCTGGCTTGGGCAGCGGCCGAACGGCTGGCGCACCTGCGGGCGTACACCCTGTTTGCCACCCACTATTTCGAACTCACCGTACTGCCGGAAAGCCAGCCGCTGGTGGCTAACGTGCATCTCAATGCCACCGAGCACAACGAGCGCATCGTGTTCCTGCACCATGTGCTGCCCGGCCCGGCCAGCCAGAGCTACGGCCTGGCGGTGGCGCAACTGGCCGGCGTCCCCAGCGAAGTGATCAGCCGTGCGCGCGAGCATCTGAGCCGTCTGGAAACCACCAGCCTGCCCCACGAAACACCGCGCCCGAGCAAAGGCAAACCGGCGGCTCCGCAGCAGAGCGACCTGTTCGCCAGCCTGCCGCATCCGGTGCTTGATGAACTGGCCAAAGTGGATCTGGACGACCTGACGCCACGGCGGGCACTTGAATTGCTTTATTCATTGAAGACACGGATCTAACGCACTGGCGTTCAAGCTGGTAGAATCTCGCGCGGTTTGGGATGCTGCGGACTATTAGCCTGGTCCGCAGACTATCGCTCCCGAACCTGGCGAGCCCACCGTGAAGGGGTTCCGCTGCCGCCGCCTGAGGAGAGAATTAGAAATGACCTTCGTCGTCACCGACAACTGCATCAAGTGCAAGTACACCGACTGCGTAGAAGTCTGTCCGGTGGACTGCTTTTACGAAGGGCCGAACTTCCTGGTCATTCACCCGGACGAGTGCATCGATTGCGCCCTGTGTGAACCGGAATGCCCGGCGAATGCCATCTTCTCGGAAGACGAAGTGCCGGCCGGCATGGAGAACTTCATCGAGCTGAACGCTGAACTGGCGGACATCTGGCCAAACATCACCGAAAAGAAAGACGAGTTGCCAGACGCCAAAGAGTGGGATGGCAAACCAGACAAGCTCAAAGACCTCGAACGCTGATATCACCCTGCGCTCGTTGAAAAAGGCCCCTTGCGGGCCTTTTTGTTTTCTCGGATTCAATAAATCGCAGGCAAAAAAAGGGGCGGTTTGACCCGCCCACATTTTTTCCCTAATCCCTTTGATCCTTTTCATCGTCCTGATGAATCGCATCCTGCGATGTCCTTCCTTCCCCATCGTCCGTGACAGGTGTGTCTGTCCGTCGACACAGGACTGATATTAGTATTTTCCCCAGCGAGTGCAATTGGCCAAACGCCGTCGCCGTGCCTCGTCACAGGACTGAAATACATAAAAATATAGCTATATATCAACAACATACGAAAAATACGACGGCCTTTATAGTCGTCTATCCCTTCGACGGGAAACCAAACGCTTACGCAACACTAGGCAAAAGCTTACACGCCAAGCCGGCAAACAGAGTAAGCGCTGCAACAGCCGCCAAAAAAACGAAAAAGCCCCGAACCAGTCGGGGCTTTTCTTATTACGCGTGCGTTCCCGTTATTGGAACAACGACTCGCTCGACAGGCCGTTCTTCTCCAGGATCTCCCGAAGACGTTTGAGGCCTTCGACCTGAATCTGCCTGACCCGCTCACGGGTCAGCCCAATTTCCAGGCCCACATCTTCAAGGGTGCTGCTTTCATGACCGCGCAAGCCGAAGCGGCGAATCACCACTTCCCGTTGCTTGTCCGTGAGCTCCGAGAGCCACTGGTCGATGCTCTGGGACAAGTCATCGTCCTGGAGCAGTTCGCACGGGTCGGTAGGTCGGTCATCGGTGAGCGTGTCCAGCAGGGTCTTATCCGAGTCCGGCCCCAGCGAGACATCAACCGAAGAAACCCGCTCGTTGAGCCCAAGCATGCGCTTGACCTCGCCCACCGGTTTCTCCAGCAGGTTGGCGATCTCTTCGGGTGAGGGTTCGTGGTCGAGCTTTTGGGTGAGTTCACGGGCAGCCCGCAGGTAGACGTTCAGCTCCTTGACCACATGGATCGGCAACCGGATGGTCCGGGTCTGATTCATGATCGCCCGCTCGATGGTCTGGCGAATCCACCAGGTCGCGTAGGTCGAGAAACGGAAGCCTCGCTCGGGGTCGAATTTCTCGACAGCGCGAATCAGCCCCAGGTTACCCTCTTCGATCAGGTCCAGCAGCGATAGGCCACGATTGACGTAGCGTCGGGCGATCTTCACCACCAGGCGCAGGTTGCTTTCAATCATGCGTTTTCGCCCGGCCGGGTCGCCACTTTGCGACAGACGCGCAAAATGAACTTCTTCCTCGGGGGAGAGCAGCGGCGAGAAGCCGATTTCGTTGAGGTACAGCTGAGTGGCGTCCAGCGCCCGTGTGTAGTCGATGTACTTATGTTGTTTAAGCGAAGCGGAGTGTCTGGATTTGGCACGAACGGAAGGTGGAGTCGCCCCTTCATCATTCGACATCGAATCCATAGCGATGCCGGTCTCCATAAGGAGAACCTCATCGTCGATGTCAAACTCCGGCACTTCTTTACTGAGAGCCATTGTTATAGTCCTTTGGTGAGTTCGACCTCAAGCTCAAGCGACGCCTTTATCCTTGGCAACGCTGGAGCCTGTTCCCTCTACGTGACGGAACAGGCTGACAATCAAATCAACGACGTGGCAGGAATTGCAGCGGATCGACTGGCTTACCTTGTCGGCGAATCTCAAAATGCAGTTTCACCCGGTCCGTTCCCGTTGATCCCATTTCGGCAATTTTTTGCCCGACCTTGACCTGCTGCCCCTCCCGAACCAACAGCCTGCGGTTGTGACCGTAGGCACTGACGTAGGTATCGCTGTGTTTGATGATCACGAGTTCGCCGTAGCCCCTTAAACCACTCCCGGCGTACACAACCGTGCCATCAGACGCGGCTAAAACAGGCTGTCCCAAATCCCCGGCGATATCAATTCCTTTATTCAAACTACCGTTTGAAGAGAATTTTCCAATAAGAACGCCATTAGAAGGCCATCCCCAGCCGCTCGGGCTGGGGCCTGGCGCGGGGGTAGGAGCAGGTGTCGGTTTGCTCGCGACGGACGGTACTGTTGCCGTTGCGGCACCGACCGGACGTTGAATCACCGTGGTTCTACTCGACGACGAAGCCGTCGAACCGGACTGAGTCACCACCGCGGTAGGCGTTGAACCACTGCGCCCATCAAAGCGAATTCTCTGACCCGGATGAATCGTATAAGGCGCAGGAATGTTGTTTCGCGCTGCGAGGGCTTTGTAGTCCCAGCCATAGCGAAAAGCGATGGAAAACAGCGTATCACCGCGACGGACTACATACTGACCGGTCGTTACTGTAGGACGTTGAGGCGTTGCGTTGGTGCGATCGACAACCCGGACGTTACCCGACGGGGTACTGGAGCAACCGACCAGCAAGGTACTCAAGACAAGGCCAGTCACCAGGCGCTGAAAGCTCGTGATACCCATACGCTGCGCAATGACTGTGAGACTCACCCGCCGCTCCCTTTGTGGTGGTTGAAAAATTGGAAACTGCCTGTGCAGGCAACGGTATTACAAATACAGCTGGCCGCAACCCCACCTCTATTAATGAAGCGCGAGGCGCTGCCGCACACGTTTGCTGGACGCCGTTGCAATCCGTTTAACCAATCAACGGTTAATTGATCAGCGCCGGTGTAAGACACAACCCACGCCACGGAATTCAGCGTCTGTTTATAAATGCTCAGGCCAATGGCCCGTTAAGCAACGGAACAAACCGAACCGCCCCCAGCACGTGACGTGAAAAACCCTGTTCTTCGCGCACGATCAGCATCAACTGCTGGACTTCACCAGCCCCCACCGGAATGACCAGCCGGCCGCCGGGGGCCAGTTGATCCAGCAAGGCCTGGGGCACATCAGTGGCAACGGCGGTCACGATGATGCCGTTATAAGGTGCCAGGGCCGGCCAGCCTTCCCAGCCATCACCCCAGCGAAACACCACATTGCGCAGGTTCAGTTCCACCAGGCGTTCCTTGGCGCGATCCTGCAGCACCTTGATCCGCTCCACGGAAAATACCCGCTCCACCAGCTGCGACAACACCGCCGTCTGGTAACCCGAACCGGTGCCAATCTCCAGCACCTTGTCCAGCGGGCCCGCCTCCAGCAGCAACTCGCTCATGCGGGCCACCATATAAGGCTGGGAAATGGTCTGGTTGTGGCCGATCGGCAATGCGGTGTCTTCGTAGGCGCGATGGGCCAAGGCTTCATCGACGAACAAATGCCGTGGGGTGCGGCGAATCACTTCCAGCACCTGGGCGTTGGAAAGGCCTTCTTCATAGAGCCGTTGAATCAGGCGCTCCCGGGTACGCTGGGAGGTCATGCCGATTCCGCGGCGCAGTATATCGTCTTGCTCGCGAGCCATCAGCGCAGCCCCTCCAGCCAGCCATCGAGCGTTCGAAAAGCATCGTTGAAGGTCCGATCCAGCTGCAACGGCGTTATCGAGACATAGCCTTGCATCACTGCATGAAAATCGGTGCCCGGCCCGCCATCCTCGGCATCACCGGCGGCGGCGATCCAGTAACCGGCCTTGCCCCGGGGATCGACCACCTGCATGGGCTTGGCCGCGCGGGCACGATGACCCAGGCGAGTGAGCTGGATGCCTCGGATGTGATCCAGTGGCAGGTTCGGAATATTCACGTTCAGCACCGTGCGCGGTGGCAGGTCCAGCTCGCCATGGGCCTCGACCAACTTGCGAGCGAAGTAGGCGGCAGTAGGCAGATTATCGACTTGCCGCGAAACAAACGAAAAGGCAAACGACGGATGCCCGAGGAAACGGCCCTCAAGGGCGGCGGCCACGGTGCCGGAATAAAGCACGTCATCCCCCAGGTTGGCCCCCAGGTTGATGCCCGAAACCACCATGTCCGGCTCGCGCTCCAGCAAGCCGTTGAGGCCCAGGTGCACGCAGTCGGTGGGGGTGCCGTTGAGGCTGATGAAACCATTATCCAGATAGCACGGGTGCAATGGTCGGTCGAGCGTCAGCGAACTGCTGGCGCCGCTTTTGTCCTGGTCCGGGGCGATGACCACGCATTCGGCAAAATCCGCCAGCGCAGCATAAAGCGCGGCAAGGCCGGGTGCTGTCACCCCGTCGTCGTTAGAAATCAGAATACGCATGGGCTGTCCGTCTGCCCCACCGGCACCAGATCGACGAGTTCGCGCACCAAGACAGTGGCGAAACATCCGGCCGGCAGGACGAATTCCAGTTGCAGAATGTCAGGCGAGGGATAATGCCACGACAGGCCGCCAATGGGCAGTCGCAGGATGCGACGTTCGTGACTCATTCCCGCGTTTATCAACCAGTCGCGCAGATCGGCCTCCGCCTCGGCGATGGCCTGCTCCAGATCATGGACCGCGCCGGCGGCAGGCGAAGGTCCCTCGCCCCACTGCGGCCCGGTGGGGTGCAGGTCGAGAATCGCTAGGCGTGGGTCACTGCACTCGGCCTCGCCGGCGGGGAAAAAACTGCGGCTGTCGGTGAAGGCCAGCAAGTCGCCCACCTGCGCGTGCTGCCAGGTGCCATCGGCCACCCGAGCCGCCAACACCCGGTTGAAGAGAAAACTGCGGGCGGTGGACAACAGCCGCGAACGCACATTGCGCTGTTCCGGCAAAGCCTTGCGCGCCGCCCAGGCGCGGGCATCGACGAGGTTACCGCCGTCATGCCCGAAGCGCTGGGCGCCGAAATAATTGGGAATGCCCAGACGGGCGATCTGTTGCAGACGCGCATCGATCGCCGCTGGATCGCCCTTGAACTGGGTCAGGCGCAAAGTAAAGCCATTGGCCGAGTGCGCGCCGCGTTGCAGCTTGCGTTTATGACGACCGGTCTTGAGGATCTTCAGCGTTTCGTTTTCGGCCGCCGACAGGTCCGGGTCGGCCTTGCCCGGCAACTGGACGCTGAACCACTGGCGGGTCAGCGCCTGGCGGTCCTTGAGACCGGCATAACTGACGGTGCGCAACGATACGCCAGCGGCCTTGGCAATTCGCCGAGCCGCTTCTTCAGTGTTCAAACCGCGTTTTTCAACCCAGATCCATAAGTGCTCGCCTTCGCCCGTGAGCGGGATGTCGAGCACTTCGTCGACCTGAAAATCTTCAGCAGTGGCCTTGAGTACTGCGCTGCCCAGCGACTCGCCGTAGGCACGGGGGCCTAATAGTTCCAGTTCGGTCATGGGCGCAGCAACAAGGCAACGCTATGAACGGCAATGCCTTCTTCGCGACCGACGAAACCAAGTTTCTCGGTGGTGGTGGCTTTCACGTTGACCTGGTCCAGCTCAACTTGCAGGTCCTCGGCAATCAACCGACGCATCGTTTCGATGTGTGGCGCCATTTTTGGCGCCTGGGCGACGATGGTGTTATCGACATTGCCGACTTTCCAGCCCTTGGCGTGGATCAGCGAGACCACATGGCGCAGCAGCACCCGGCTGTCGGCGCCCTTGAACTGCGGGTCGGTGTCGGGGAAATGTTTACCAATATCCCCCAGCGCGGCCGCGCCAAGCAAGGCGTCGCTCAAGGCGTGCAGCAGGACGTCACCGTCAGAATGCGCGAGCAGCCCGAAGCTGTGTGCAATACGCACGCCGCCCAGAGTAATGAAGTCGCCTTCAGCGAAACGGTGAACATCGTAGCCGTGGCCAATACGCATAAAAAAACGCCCCGATTTTTGTCAGGGCGTGATTCTACCTGCATTCAGCGTGGGGAGCGCCCTCAATTAGCTCCCTCGCCAAGGGGAAACAGACTAAGAGCCCCCTAAAGCGTGGGCATGATGTTGCAAGTGATCCTCAATGAAGCTGGCGATGAAGAAGTAGCTGTGGTCGTAGCCCGGTTGCAGGCGCAGCTCCAACGGATGACCGGCGGCCCTGGCCGCTTGCTGCAAGGCTTCGGGCTTGAGCTGGTTGGCCAGGAAATCATCGCGATCGCCCTGATCCACCAGCAACGGCAGCTTTTCGTCAGCTTCGGCGATCAATGCACAGGCATCCCACTCACGCCACTTCGAGCGGTCTTCCCCCAGATAACGAGAAAACGCCTTCTGGCCCCACGGGCAATCCATCGGATTGTTGATCGGCGAAAACGCCGACACCGAGCGGTAACGCCCTGGGTTACGCAAAGCGCAGACCAGCGCGCCGTGGCCACCCATGGAGTGACCACTGATGCCGCGCTTATCCGAGGCCGGGAAATGCGCTTCGACCAAGGCCGGCAATTCCTGCACCACATAGTCATGCATCCGATAGTGCCGCGCCCACGGTTCCTGCGTGGCGTTCAGATAAAACCCCGCACCCAGGCCAAAGTCCCAGGCACCGTCCGGATCGCCCGGCACGTCGGCGCCGCGCGGGCTGGTGTCCGGCGCGACAATAATCAGGCCCAGTTCGGCAGCCATGCGCTGGGCGCCGGCCTTTTGCATGAAGTTCTCGTCGGTGCAGGTCAATCCGGACAACCAATACACCACAGGCAACTTGCCGCCCTGCTCGGCCTGGGGCGGCAGGTACACGGCAAACACCATGTCACAACCAAGCACTTCGGAACGATGCCGGTAACGCTTGTGCCAGCCGCCGAAGCTTTTCTGGCAGGAAATGTTTTCAAGACTCATGACCGACCTCAGAAATGAATAACGGTACGGATGCTCTTGCCTTCATGCATCAGGTCGAACGCCTTGTTGATATCTTCCAGGCCCATGGTGTGGGTGATGAAGGTATCCAGCGGAATCTCGCCCTTCTCGGCCATTTCCACGTAGCTTGGCAATTCGCTGCGCCCGCGCACGCCGCCAAACGCCGAACCGCGCCAGACGCGCCCGGTCACCAACTGGAACGGACGGGTGGCGATTTCCTGGCCGGCCCCGGCCACACCGATGATCACCGACTCGCCCCAGCCCTTGTGGCAGCATTCCAACGCGGCACGCATCAGTTGCACATTGCCGATGCACTCGAAGGAAAAGTCCACGCCGCCGTCCGTCATGTCGACGATGACTTCCTGGATCGGACGGTCGAAATCTTTTGGGTTGACGCAATCGGTGGCGCCCAGTTGCTTGGCGATTTCGAACTTGGCCGGGTTGATGTCGATGGCAATGATGCGCGATGCCTTGGCTTTCACCGCACCAATCACCGCCGACAGGCCAATGCCGCCCAGGCCGAAGATCGCCACGGTGTCACCCGGCTTGACCTTGGCGGTGTTGAGGACCGCGCCGATACCGGTGGTGACGCCGCAACCCAGCAGGCAGACTTTTTCCAGCGGCGCTTCTTTGGGGATTTTCGCCACGGAAATTTCTGGCAATACGGTGTATTCGGAGAACGTCGAGGTCCCCATGTAGTGGAAAATCGTCTCCCCCTTGTAGGAAAAGCGCGAGGTGCCATCTGGCATCAAGCCTTTGCCTTGGGTGGCGCGAATCGCCTGACACAGGTTGGTCTTGCCCGACTTACAGAACTTGCACTGCCCGCATTCCGGCGTGTACAGCGGAATGACGTGATCGCCCACCGCAACCGACGTCACGCCTTCGCCGATGGCCTCGACAATAGCGCCGCCTTCATGGCCGAGGATCGACGGGAAGATCCCTTCCGGATCAGCGCCCGACAAGGTGTAGGCATCGGTGTGGCAGACACCCGAGGCCACCACACGCAGCAACACTTCGCCCGCCTTGGGCATGGCGACGTCGACTTCAACGATTTCCAGGGGTTTCTTGGCCTCGAAGGCAACGGCCGCGCGTGACTTGATCATGGGGAGTCTCCAGCAAATAAAAACAAGACAGGGAGTGTAATCCCTCACCGGACGATGAATAATCCAACCAAAAGCAAAACATTATTGCTGCACAGGGATAATCATTCATGTCCGATAACCGCTGGGAGGGCATTGACGAATTCGTCGCCGTGGCCGAATGCAGCCAATTCACCGCCGCCGCCGAACGCCTGGGGGTTTCGTCTTCCCACATCAGTCGACAAATCGTACGGCTTGAAGAGCGTCTGCAGACACGACTGCTGTATCGCAGTACCCGCAGGGTCACTCTGACCGAGGCCGGCCAGACGTTCTTGCAGCATTGCCAGCGCCTGCAGGACGGACGCGAAGAAGCACTGCGGGCGGTGGGCGACCTCACCAGCGAACCCAAGGGCATGTTGCGCATGACCTGTGCCGTGGCCTACGGCGAGCGGTTCATTGTGCCGCTGGTGACACGGTTCATGACGCTTTATCCGCAATTGCGGGTGGACATCGAACTGAGCAACCGCCCCCTCGATCTGGTTCACGAAGGCCTGGACCTGGCGATTCGCCTGGGCCGTTTGCAGGACTCACGCCTGGTTGCCACGCGACTGGCGCCACGGCGCATGTACCTGTGCGCATCGGCGTCCTACCTGGAGCGCTACGGTCGGCCCCATAGCTTGTCGGAATTGAGCCGCCACAATTGCCTAATCGGCAGCTCCGACCTCTGGCAACTGGAGCAGAACGGGCGGGAATTTTCCCAACGAGTGCAGGGAAACTGGCGTTGTAACAGCGGGCAGGCGGTGCTGGATGCGGCTTTGCAAGGGGTGGGATTGTGTCAGTTGCCGGATTATTACGTGTTGGAGCATTTGCACAGCGGGGCGTTGATATCGCTGTTAGAGGCTCACCAGCCGCCGAATACAGCGGTGTGGGCGTTGTATCCGCAGCAACGGCATTTGTCGCCGAAGGTGCGCAAGTTGGTGGATTACTTGAAGGAGGGGTTGGCGCAGCGGCCGGAGTATCGGGGGTAACACTGGTTTTTATGTTATCTGAGCGATTGCTATCGCGAGCAGGCTCGCTCCCACACTGGATCTTCAGCGGCTACAAATTTTGTGTACAGCCAAAGTCCCTTGTGGGAGCGAGCCTGCTCGCGATGGCGATTCCACTTAATGGCGATTCGCCCAACGCTGGCGCAACCACTCCAGATCTTCAGGGCGTGTGACCTTGAGGTTATCGGCCCGCCCTTCGATCAGGCGTGGCGCTTGACCTGCCCATTCCATGGCGGACGCTTCATCGGTAATCACGGCATCGGCCACCAGGCTGTCAGCCAGGGCCCGGTGCAGGGCACCGAGACGAAACATTTGCGGTGTATAGGCTTGCCAGATGACGCTGCGGTCAACGGTTTCCACTACACGGCCGTGCTTGTCGACTCGCTTGAGGGTGTCACGCGCCGGCACAGCCAGGAGGCCGCCGACCGGATCATTCGCCAGTTCCCTGAGCAATGTGTCCAGATCGTCCCGGGCCAGGTTGGGCCGGGCGGCGTCGTGCACCAAGACCCAGTCGTGATCATCGGCACCCTGTCCGTGAAGATGCAGCAAGGCATTGAGCACCGAATCCGAACGTTGTTCGCCACCGTCCACGCGCTGGATGCGTGTATCGCTGGCACAGGCCAGGGTCGGCCAATAAGGGTCATCGTGTGCAATACTGACCACCACGCCTTTTACGGTCGGATGATCGAGGAAACAGCCAAGGCTGTGTTCGAGAATTGTGCGTCCGCCCAGTTGCAGGTATTGCTTGGGACGGTCCGCAGCCATACGGGCTCCAACGCCCGCGGCAGGAATCACGGCCCAGAAGGCCGGCAAACGGATACTCATTGGGCCAACTGGTAGAGGGTTTCGCCCTCTTTAACCATGCCCAGTTCATGGCGAGCCCGCTCTTCAACGGTCTCCATGCCTTTTTTCAGTTCACTGACTTCGGCGTCCATCACCCGGTTACGCTCCAGCAACGCCTCGTTTTCGGCATGCTGTTCGGCAATCTGCTGAGTCAGGTCCGCCACTTGCGCCAGGCTGCCATTACCCACCCAAAGGCGGTACTGCAGGCCAGCCAGCAACAGGAGCAAGACAAGAAACAACCAATTGGGACTGCGCATCGAATCTCAGGTATCCAGTGAAAAAGACAGCCATGCCACACTTTGAAGCGTCTGATAGCACGAAGCCTGGAAAAACCAGGCTTGTGCTTGATAAGGCATCAGATTAGAGGCAAAACCGCCGCTATTGCGACTTTTTCGACATCATCCGGTGTCTTTTTACCATCTACCGCTTAACCGCGAAACTCGGCACGACCGTTGTACTTGGCCTTGCCGTTCAACTGCTCTTCAATACGCAGCAGTTGGTTGTACTTGGAGACGCGATCGGAACGGCACAGCGAACCGGTCTTGATCTGGCCTGCCGCAGTGCCCACGGCCAGGTCGGCAATGGTCGAATCTTCGGTTTCGCCGGAGCGGTGGGAGATCACGGCAGTGTAGCCGGCGGCCTTGGCCATCTGGATGGCTTCCAGGGTTTCGGTCAGGGTACCGATCTGGTTGAACTTGATCAGGATCGAGTTGGCGATCTTCTTGTCGATGCCTTCTTTCAGGATCTTGGTGTTGGTGACGAACAGGTCGTCGCCTACCAGCTGGGTTTTTTCGCCGATCTTGTCGGTGAGGATTTTCCAGCCGGCCCAGTCGGACTCGTCCAGGCCATCTTCGATGGAGATGATCGGGTAGCGCTCGGTCAGGCCCTTGAGGTAGTCGGCAAAACCTTCGGCGGTGAACACCTGGCCTTCACCGGACAGGTTGTACTTGCCGTCTTCGAAGAACTCACTGGCCGCGCAGTCCAGGGCCAGGGTCACGTCGGTGCCCAATTTGTAACCGGCGTTGGCCACGGCTTCGGAGATCACTTTCAGTGCGTCTTCGTTGGACGCCAGGTTCGGTGCGAAACCGCCTTCGTCGCCAACGGCGGTGCTCAGGCCACGGGCCTTCAGCACAGCCTTGAGGTGATGGAAAATCTCGGTGCCCATGCGCAGGCCTTCGGAGAAGGACTTGGCGCCCACCGGCTGGACCATGAATTCCTGGATGTCGACGTTGTTATCGGCGTGCTCGCCACCGTTGATGATGTTCATCATCGGCACCGGCATCGAGTAGACACCCGGGGTACCGTTGAGGTTGGCGATGTGTGCGTACAGCGGCAGGTCCTGGTCCTGGGCGGCAGCCTTGGCAGCGGCCAGGGACACGGCGAGGATCGCGTTAGCGCCCAGGGTGGCTTTGTTTTCGGTACCGTCGAGCTTGATCATCGCGTGATCGAGGGCTTTCTGGTCGGCAGGATCCTTGCCCAGCAACAGGTCACGGATCGGACCGTTGATGTTGGCGACGGCTTTGAGCACGCCCTTGCCCAGGTAACGGCTCTTGTCGCCATCACGCAGCTCCAGCGCTTCGCGCGAGCCAGTGGAAGCACCGGACGGCGCGCAGGCGCTGCCGATGATACCGTTGTCGAGAAGCACGTCCGCTTCAACAGTGGGGTTGCCACGGGAGTCGAGAACTTCACGACCTTTGATGTCGACGATTTTTGCCATTGTTGTAAACACTCCAAAGTTGACGAAACGCTGTAACAGTAAGGCTTGCCGACGACGGTCCCGAAGGACGTCATCGCTGGCAAGCCATGCTCCCACAAAAGCAGTGCGGCCAGCGGGCCAGAGCGATAATCGAGCGGTACTTTACCGGAGAAAACCGCGTTACGCGGTTTCTATCGTCGGAAAACTCTTGACCAGTTCGTCCAACGCCTTGAGCTGAGACAAGAAGGGTTCCAGCTTGTTCAAGCGCAAGGCACAAGGGCCGTCACACTTGGCATTGTCCGGGTCCGGGTGGGCCTCGAGGAACAGACCTGCCAGGGACTGGCTCATGCCGGCCTTGGCCAGGTCGGTGACCTGGGCGCGACGCCCCCCAGCGGAATCGGAACGACCACCGGGCATTTGCAGCGCGTGGGTCACGTCGAAGAACACCGGGTATTCGAACTGCTTCATGATGCCGAAACCAAGCATGTCCACCACCAGGTTGTTGTAGCCGAAGCTCGAACCACGCTCGCAGAGGATCAACTGGTCATTGCCGGCCTCTTCGCATTTGCTCAGGATGTGTTTCATCTCCTGGGGCGCGAGGAACTGGGCTTTCTTGATGTTGATCACCGCGCCGGTCTTGGCCATCGCGACCACCAGGTCGGTCTGGCGCGACAGGAAGGCCGGCAGCTGGATGATGTCGCAGACCTCAGCGACCACTGCGGCCTGGGCAGGCTCGTGGACGTCGGTGATGATCGGCACGCCGAAGGCTTGCTTGATGTCCTGGAAGATGCGCATGCCCTCTTCCAGGCCCGGGCCACGGTAAGAGGTCACGGACGAGCGATTGGCCTTGTCGAAACTGGCCTTGAAGACATAAGGGATGCCCAGCTTCTGGGTGACCTTCACGTACTCCTCGCAAACCTGCATCGCCATGTCGCGGCTTTCCAGTACGTTCATGCCGCCGAACAGCACCATGGGCTTGTCGTTGGCAATCTCGATGTCGCCGACGCGAATGATCTTCTGGGCCATCGTTTTACGCCTTCTTCTGGTGTTGAGCCAAAGCGGCTTTCACGAAACCACTGAACAGCGGGTGGCCGTCCCGAGGCGTCGAGGTGAACTCGGGGTGGAACTGGCAAGCAACGAACCATGGATGATCCGGGGCTTCGACCACCTCCACCAGCGCGCCGTCACCGGAACGACCGGAGATTTTCAGGCCGGCTTCGATCAGTTGCGGCAGCAGGTTGTTGTTCACTTCGTAGCGATGGCGGTGACGCTCGACGATCACATCCTTGGCGTAGCAATCGTGCACCTTGGAGCCGGCTTCAAGCAGGCATTCCTGGGCACCGAGACGCATGGTGCCGCCCAGGTCGGAGGCTTCGGTGCGTACTTCCACGGCGCCGGTGGCATCTTCCCACTCGGTGATCAGGCCCACGACCGGGTGACCGCTGGCGCGATCGAATTCGGTGGAGTTGGCGTCCTTCCAGCCCATCACGTTACGGGCGAACTCAATGACCGCCACTTGCATGCCCAGGCAGATGCCCAGGTAAGGCACCTTGTTTTCGCGAGCGTATTGAACAGCGGTGATCTTGCCTTCCACGCCCCGCAAGCCAAAGCCGCCCGGCACGAGGATCGCATCGGCGCCTTCGAGCAGACCGGTGCCCTGGTTCTCGATGTCTTCAGAGTCGATATAGCGCAGGTTGACCTTGGTACGGTTGCTGATACCGGCGTGACTCATCGCCTCGATCAGCGACTTGTAGGCATCCAGCAGCTCCATGTACTTGCCGACCATGGCGATGGTGACTTCGTGTTCCGGGTTGAGCTTGGCATCGACCACCGCTTCCCATTCGGACAGGTCGGCGCTGGCGCACTGCAAGCCGAAACGCTCGACGACGAAATCGTCCAGGCCCTGGGAGTGCAGGATGCCCGGAATCTTGTAGATAGTGTCAGCGTCTTCCAGGCCGATCACCGCACGCTCTTCAACGTTGGTGAACTGGGCGATCTTGCGCCGCGAAGAAATATCGATCGGATGATCGGAGCGGCAGATCAGCACATCCGGCTGCAGGCCGATGGAACGCAGTTCCTTGACCGAGTGCTGGGTGGGCTTGGTCTTGGTTTCGCCAGCGGTGGCGATGTACGGAACCAGGGTCAGGTGCATCAGCATCGCGCGCTTGGCGCCGATTTCGAAACGCAACTGGCGGATGGCTTCGAGGAACGGCTGGGACTCGATGTCCCCCACAGTGCCGCCGATTTCGACCATCGCCACGTCGGCGTCGCCGGCACCCTTGATGATGCGGCGCTTGATTTCGTCGGTGATGTGCGGGATGACCTGGATGGTCGCCCCCAGGTAATCACCACGGCGTTCTTTGCGCAGCACGTGTTCGTAGACACGGCCGGTGGTGAAGTTGTTGTTCTGGGTCATGGTCGTGCGGATGAACCGCTCGTAATGGCCCAGGTCCAGGTCGGTCTCGGCGCCGTCGTGGGTGACGAACACTTCACCGTGCTGGAACGGGCTCATGGTGCCCGGGTCGACGTTGATGTACGGGTCCAGCTTGAGCATGGTGACCTTAAGTCCCCGCGCCTCCAGGATGGCCGCCAATGAAGCCGAGGCAATGCCTTTCCCCAATGAAGAAACAACACCGCCCGTGACGAATATGTAGCGCGTCATGAAAAACCCTAGAAGTCTGCGTTAAAGCGGTCCGAGCCGCCGGGGAAAGCGAAGGAAGGCCGAAGCCCCCGATCACCTGCATTAATCACAGTGCACCTTTCAAAAAAACCGCCGCGTTGGGACAGACCGGAAGTGAAATCACCGGTACGTTGCTCGCTACACATTTTTTGGAATCGCCCAGCAAAGACTGCTTGGTAATCGGCAACTCCTGCAATTCAGGCGAATCCACAGAAGTTGTATCAAGAAGGGAGCGTAGTCTACCGGAAAGCCCCTTTCAGCTCAAACCCAGATCTTGGTTTCATGGCTGCCAGATCAGTTGCCAGTTGCCATCAATGCCGCTGTCGAGTCCTGGCAGGTTCGCCACCGCCAGCAATTGCTCGTCCCGATACAGCAGTGGCAATCGACCGCGCGCAAACGCCGGCACGCCTCTTTCGTTGAGCAAACGCTTGAGGTCCCGGTGGCCACGGCCGGGCAACATCATGGCTTCACCTCCCTGACGATAGCGGACGCAGAGCGGTCCGTCGGGCATTTTACCGTCGAGGGTCACCGTGCCGTTGTCTGGCAGGGTCAATGCTTGAGCAGTCAGCGTCCATTCTACGGGGCCTGCGGCCGGTCGCAGCCAGCGGTCGGATAACCACCAGACGCGTCCGCCGGTGCGGTGCAGTTCGCCACCGGCCAGCCGCCAGATCGGCCGGGCATCGTCCGCTGCATCGCGCAACGAGTCCCAGCCAGACCAATGATCACTGTCGGGCAGCGTTGTCATTGAAACCAGCCAATGACTCAACGCATTACGCTGACGGGCCGGCGACAAGGCTCGCAACGGGGCCAACTCAAGCGACCGCAACCCAAGCCAGTCGAACGCGCAGGGCGTGATGGCTCGATCCAGATCGATTCGCGCCAGGTCATCCAGCAAGCCTTGCGCCTCACTCAGGTGCGCAGCGCTGCGGGCGAAGGTCGTCGAGGCTTGGGGCCACTGCTCGGTCAATACCGGGAAAATTCGCTGGCGCAGGAAATTGCGCGCGTACCGGTGATCGTCGTTGGAAGGGTCTTCGATCCAGTTCAAGCCCTGTTGCGTCGCGTAGGCTTCCAGCTCCGCCCGGGACACATCGAGCAAGGGTCGCAGCAAGTACCCCTGGCCCAGAGGACGCTGCCGAGGCATCGCCGACAAGCCCCTCACCCCTGCCCCACGCAACAAACGAAACAACAGGGTTTCAGCCTGATCGTCGCGATGTTGACCGGTGAGTAGCACTTCATTGCTGTGGAGCAGCGCCACGAAGGCAGCATAGCGCGCCTCCCGGGCGGCACGCTCGACGCTGGCACCGGCCGGGACTTGCACGTTCACTACTTCCAGCGGCACCCCAAGGGCCTTGCAGACCGAGCGACAATGGTCCGGCCATGCATCGGCCACAGCCTGAAGGCCATGATGGACGTGGACAGCACGTAACGGTGGCAGGGCTTCATTTTTGGAGAGAGACGCGAGCAGGTGCAGCAGGACGGTGGAATCGAGGCCACCGGAGAAGGCGATGCGCCAGGTGACGGCGTTGCGCCAGGGGGATAGCTGTGTGAGGAGCCGGGTTGGCAGATCCGCGCTTGGGTTCATAGGAGTCAGCCTTGGCACAAACAACTGTGGGAGCGAGCCTGCTCGCGATTGCGGTATATCAGTCAACTCATTTGTTGAATGTTAAACCGTATCGCGAGCAGGCTCGCTCCCACATGGGCATTGCGGTCGGATCAGAGACCGTAGCTCATCAGCCGCTCATAGCGACGGGCCAGCAGCGCCTCGTTGTCGAACTTCTTGAGCATCGACAGTTGCGAACTCAGCTCGGCACGAATCAGCGCCGCAGCCGCGGCCGGATCACGATGAGCGCCGCCTACAGGCTCGCTGATCACTTTATCCACGATACCCAGGCCTTTGAGACGCTCAGCGGTGATGCCCATGGCTTCGGCGGCATCCGGCGCCTTCTCGGCGGTTTTCCACAGGATCGAGGCGCAGCCTTCCGGCGAGATCACCGCGTAGGTGGAGTATTGCAGCATGTTCAGCTGATCGCAGACACCAATGGCCAGCGCACCGCCGGAACCACCTTCGCCGATCACGGTGGCGATGATCGGGGTTTTCAGTCGCGCCATTACGCGCAAGTTCCAGGCGATCGCTTCGCTCTGGTTACGCTCTTCGGCGTCGATGCCCGGATAAGCGCCCGGCGTATCGATGAAGGTCAGGATCGGCATCTTGAAGCGCTCGGCCATTTCCATCAGGCGGCACGCCTTGCGATAGCCTTCCGGACGCGGCATGCCGAAGTTGCGGCGCACCTTTTCGCGGACTTCGCGGCCTTTCTGATGGCCGATGACCATCACTGGCTGGTCGTCCAGACGGGCGACGCCACCCACGATCGCGGCGTCGTCGGAGAAATGCCGATCGCCGTGCAGCTCATCGAACTCAGTGAAGATGTGCTCGATATAGTCCAGGGTGTAGGGACGACGCGGATGACGCGCCAGGCGGGCGATCTGCCAGCTGGTCAGCTTGCCAAAGATGTCTTCGGTCAGCGTGCGGCTTTTGTCCTGCAGACGAGAGATTTCATCGCCGATATTCAGCGAATTGTCATTACCGACCAAGCGCAACTCTTCGATCTTGGCTTGCAGGTCGGCGATCGGCTGTTCGAAATCTAGAAAATTCGGGTTCATAGGCGTCCGTCTTGGGTCGACGTCCAAGAGAGCTTGGGCCGGCCGGTTGTCTATTCGCGCCCTACCTTAAGGGAGAGGCGCGTTCAGGTCGAGATTAAAAATTCGGGTCGAGATCAGGGCCGCTCCAAGGTTCAGGAGTGGCACCTGGCCGTCAACGGTATTGGAGGAAGACGTTGTCTTTGCCGAACTGGTCACGCAAGGCTTGAATCAACGCATCCGCCGGATCGATCCGCCAGCCTTCGCCGAACTGCAGCACAGCCTTGGCGTCGGGGCGCACGTACTCCATGGTAATCGGACAAGCACCGCGATGGCGCTTGAACAATTCCCCCAGCCAGCGTAGCTGATCGCCCTTGAGATCCTGGGTCTGCAATTTCAGGCGCAGGCTCTCGGCCAGGTTGGTCCGGGCATCTTCCATGCTCATCACCCGTTTGACCCGCAGCCGCAGGCCACCGGAAAAATCGTCGTTGCTGACTTCGCCTTCTACCACAACCATCGCGTCAGTCTGCAACAGCGACTGGGCCGAATGGAACGCATCGGCAAACAACGACGCCTCGATGCGCCCGGAGCGGTCGTCGAGGGTGATGAAGCCCATCTTGTCGCCCTTTTTGTTTTTCATTACCCGCAGGGCGATGATCATACCGGCGACGGTCTGCGTGTCACGCGCCGGCTTCAGATCAATGATGCGCTGGCGGGCGAACCGGCGGATCTCGCCTTCGTACTCGTCGATCGGGTGACCCGTGAGGTACAGGCCCAAGGTGTCTTTCTCACCCTTGAGACGCTCCTTGAGCGTCAGCTCCTTGGCCTTGCGGTGATTGCCGTAGACATCGGCATCTTCCTCGACAAACAACCCGCCAAACAGGTCGGCGTGACCACTGTCATGGGTCCGGGCGGTTTGCTCGGCGGCCTTGATCGCTTCTTCCATGGCCGCCAGCAGCACCGCGCGGTTGCGGTCGATATTGGCCTGGTAGGCCTTGGGTTCATCCTGGAAGTACGGGCCCAGACGGTCCAATGCACCGCTGCGGATCAAACCGTCGAGGGTACGTTTGTTGATGCGTTTGAGATCGACCCGGGCGCAAAAATCGAACAGGTCCTTGAACGGTCCGTCCTGACGGGCTTCGGTGATGGCTTCCACCGGTCCTTCACCCACACCCTTGATCGCCCCCAGTCCATAAATGATGCGGCCTTCGTCGTTCACCGTGAACTTGAACTCCGAAGCGTTCACGTCCGGTGCGTCGAGGCGCAACTTCATGGTCCGCACTTCTTCGATCAAGGTCACGACCTTGTCGGTGTTGTGCATATCCGCCGACAGTACCGCGGCCATGAATGGCGCCGGGTAGTGGGCCTTCAGCCACGCGGTCTGGTACGACACCAGACCATAGGCGGCCGAGTGGGATTTGTTGAAGCCGTAACCGGCGAATTTTTCCACCAGGTCGAAGATGTTACCGGCCAGGTCCGCATCAATGCCGTTGTTCGCACAACCCTCGATGAAACCGCCGCGCTGCTTGGCCATTTCCTCGGGCTTTTTCTTACCCATCGCCCGACGCAGCATGTCCGCGCCGCCGAGGGTGTAACCGGCCATTACCTGGGCAATCTGCATCACCTGTTCCTGGTACAGGATGATGCCGTAGGTCGGTGCCAGGACCGGCTTGAGGCCGTCGTACTGATAATCCGGGTGCGGGTACGCCAGCTCGGCGCGCCCGTGCTTACGGTTGATAAAGTCATCCACCATGCCCGATTGCAGCGGGCCCGGACGGAACAGGGCCACCAGTGCGATCAGGTCTTCGAGGCAGTCGGGCTTGAGCTTTTTGATCAGCTCCTTCATACCCCGGGATTCAAGCTGGAACACTGCCGTGGTTTCGGCTTTTTGCAGCAGGCTGTAGGTCGGCTTGTCATCCAGCGGGATGAAAGCGATGTCCAGCGGCTCTTCGCCGACCTTGGCCCGGTCACGGTTGATGGTTTTCAGCGCCCAGTCGATGATCGTCAGGGTCCGCAGGCCAAGGAAGTCGAACTTCACCAGGCCCGCCGCCTCGACGTCATCCTTGTCGAACTGGGTCACCAGGCCGTCGCCCTCTTCATCGCAATAGATCGGCGAGAAGTCAGTCAGCTTGGTCGGCGCGATCACCACGCCCCCGGCGTGCTTGCCGACGTTACGCACCACGCCCTCAAGCTTGCGGGCCATCTCCCAGATTTCCGCGGCTTCTTCATCGACCTTGATGAAGTCCCGCAGGATTTCTTCCTGCTCGTAGGCTTTTTCCAGGGTCATGCCGACTTCGAACGGGATCATCTTCGACAGACGATCCGCCAAACCGTAGGACTTGCCCTGCACCCGCGCCACGTCACGCACCACAGCCTTGGCGGCCATGGAACCGAAGGTGATGATCTGGCTCACCGCGTTGCGGCCGTATTTCTCGGCCACGTAATCAATCACCCGGTCGCGACCGTCCATGCAGAAGTCGACGTCGAAGTCGGGCATGGACACCCGTTCCGGGTTGAGGAAACGTTCGAACAGCAGGTCATATTCCAGCGGGTCGAGGTCGGTGATCTTCTGCACGTAAGCCACCAGGGAGCCTGCACCCGACCCCCGGCCTGGCCCCACCGGCACGCCGTTGCTCTTGGCCCACTGGATAAAGTCCATCACGATCAGGAAGTAACCGGGGAAGCCCATCTGGATGATGATATCCAGCTCGAAATTCAACCGGTCGACATAGACCTGGCGCTTGGCCTCGTAATCTTCGGTGGTGTCCTTGGGCAAGAGAACGCTGAGGCGCTCATCCAGGCCATCGAAGGACACCTTGCGGAAATACTCGTCGATGGTCATGCCATCGGGGATCGGGAAGTTGGGCAGGAAGTGCTTGCCCAGCTTCACTTCGATGTTGCAGCGCTTGGCAATCTCGACCGTGTTTTCCAGCGCCTCGGGCAGGTCGCTGAACAACTCGGCCATTTCCTCGGCGCTTTTGAGGTACTGCTGATCGCTGTAGTTTTTCGGACGACGCGGATCATCGAGCGCCCGGCCTTCACCGATGCAGACGCGGGTTTCGTGGGCCTCGAAATCTTCCTGCTTGATGAAGCGCACGTCGTTGGTCGCCACCAGCGGCGCGCCGATCCGGTCGGCCAGGGCCACGGCGGCATGCAGGTGTTCTTCGTCGTTGGGGCGATTGGTGCGTTGCACTTCAATGTAGAAGCGGTCCGGGAACACCGCCATCCAATCGCGGGCCAGTACTTCGGCTTCTTCTGGATTGCCACTGAGCAGGGCCAGGCCGATTTCACCTTCCTTGGCCGCCGACAGCATGATCAAACCTTCATTGGCCTCAGCTACCCATTCGCGCTCGATGATGATCGAGCCGTTGCGCTGGCCATCGATAAAACCGCGGGAGATCAACTCGGTGAGGTTGCGGTAACCCACGGCGTTCATCACCAGCAGGCTGATGCGGCTCAGCGGCGCGTCCGGGTCTTTGTTCGACAGCCACAGGTCGGCCCCGCAGATCGGCTTGATCCCGGCGCCCATTGCATTTTTGTAGAACTTGACCAGCGAACACATGTTGTTCTGGTCGGTGACCGCCACAGCAGGCATGTTCATGCCCACCAGGGTCTTGACCAGTGGCTTGATCCGCACCAGGCCATCGACCAGGGAGTACTCAGTGTGCAGGCGTAGATGAACGAATGAAGCCGGCATAGTGATCCTGCGTTAAGTCATGAAAACAACAAGGCCCGGATTGTACCGAGCCTTGGGTAAAACATCAGCATGATTGCCTTGCCACAAAAGCCTGCATCAAGAGACCGCAGTCTGATGACTTACGATCAAACCCTCACGGGCTTCATAAGCCAGCCGCACCGGCGCGAACGAGCGCCGATGGATCGGCGTTGGCCCAAGGCGCGCCAGCGCTTCCAGATGAACGGGTGTCGGGTAGCCCTTGTGGCCGCCGATGCCGTAGCCCGGGTAAATCAATTCAAAGGCGCTCATTTCCCGATCACGGCTGACCTTGGCCAGAATCGATGCCGCCGCAATGGCCGGCACCTTGCCGTCCCCCTGAACGACTGCTTCGGCGCGCATAGACAGCTTCGGGCACCGATTGCCATCGATCATCGCCAGTTTCGGGGTGATGTGCAGGCCTTCCACGGCACGCTGCATCGCAAGCATGGTGGCGTGCAGGATATTCAGCTCGTCGATCTCCTCCACTTCAGCCCGGGCAATGCACCAGCTCAGGGCTTTCTCGCAGATTTCGTCGTAGAGCTTTTCGCGACGGGCTTCGGTGAGCTTCTTGGAGTCGTTGAGGCCCAGAATGGGCCGGTTTGGATCGAGAATCACCGCTGCCGTCACCACTGCGCCGCACAACGGACCACGACCGACCTCATCAACACCGGCCACCAGTTCTTCAACTTCAGCCACCAGATTGAAGTCCAGGCCCATCTGCAATTTCACGTTACTCATGGTTTGGCGCCGATCAGGGTCAATACTGCGTCGGCGGCCTGGTTGGAGGCATCGCGGCGCAAGGTACGGTGAATGTCATCAAAGCCCCGGGTCTGCTCCTGGCCACCGTCGATCAAGGGCGACAGCGTACGGGCCAGCGCATCGGCGGTTGCCTCGTCCTGCAGCAATTCAGGCACCAGCAAGCGCTGGGCCAACAGATTGGGCAAGGAGATGTAAGGGCTCTTGACCATGCGTTTGAGGATCCAGAACGTCAACGGCGCCAAGCGATAGGCGACCACCATCGGGCGTTTGTACAGCAACGCCTCAAGGGTAGCAGTGCCGGACGCAATCAACACGGCGTCACACGCAGCCAGTGCGAGATGAGAGCGGCCATCGAGCAATGTGACAGGCAGATCGCGCCCGGCCAGCAGCGCTTCAAGCTGAGCCCGTCGCTGCGGGCTGGCACAGGGCAGAACAAAACGCACGCCGGGACGCATCGCTCGCAGACGCTCGGCGGCGTCGAAGAACAAGCCTCCCAGGCGACTGACCTCGCCGCCACGGCTACCGGGCATCAAGGCCACCAGCGGGCCGTCGGGCAGGCCCAACGTTTGACGCGCCGCGTCACGATCCGCTTGCAGGGGAATGGTATCGGCCAGGGTATGGCCGACAAACCGTACCGGCACGCCCTTCTCTTCGTAGAATCGGGCTTCGAACGGCAGCAGCGTGAGCATCAGGTCGCAGCCTTCGCGGATTTTCAACACGCGCTTCTGCCGCCAGGCCCAGACCGAGGGGCTGACGTAGTGCACCGTCTTGATACCGGCCTGACGCAACTTGAGTTCGATATTGAGAGTGAAATCCGGCGCATCGATGCCGATGAACACATCCGGTTTTTCGTCGATCAGGGTCGCGATCAGCTTCTTGCGGCGAGCCAGCAGTTCGCGCAGACGTCCGAGCACCTCAACCAGCCCCATCACCGACAGGCGTTCCATGGGGAAATATGACGCCAGCCCTTCGGCCTGCATCAAGGGGCCACCGACACCGATGAACTCCACTGCTGGGTGCTGCGCCTTGAGCGCACGCATCAGACCGGCACCCAGAATGTCACCGGAAGCCTCTCCCGCCACCAGTGCTATACGCAAGTTAGCCATGGTTAGCGAGTGATGCCGCGAGTCGAGGACTGGATGGAGTCACGGAATATCGCAACTTCCGGGAACTGCGCCGAAGCCTCGGCCAGCTCGACAAGGGCCTGTTCGACGGTCAACCCCTGGCGGTACACAACCTTGTAGGCGCGCCGCAATGCCGTGATCGCCTCTTCACTGAAACCACGACGGCGCATGCCTTCGAAATTCATACTGCGGGCTTCGGCCGGGTTACCGAACACAGTGACATAGGCCGGTACGTCCTTGCCGATGGCGGTGCCCATGCCCGAGAAGCTGTGGGCGCCGATATGACAATATTGATGGACCAAAGTGAAACCGGACAGGATCGCCCAGTCGTCCACATGCACGTGGCCAGCCAACGCGGTGTTGTTGACCAGGATGCAATGGTTGCCAATGACGCTGTCATGACCGATATGGGCGTAGGCCATGATCAGGTTATGGTTGCCCAGAGTCGTTTCGGAACGATCCTGAACGGTGCCACGGTGAATCGTCACGCCTTCGCGGATCACGTTGTGATCGCCAATGACCAGCCGGGTTTCTTCACCTTTGTACTTGAGATCGGGCGTGTCCTCGCCTACCGAAGAAAACTGGTAGATGCGGTTGTGCCGACCGATCCGGGTCGGACCCTTGAGAACCACATGGGGCCCGATCACCGTACCCTCGCCGATTTCCACACCTGGGCCGATGATCGACCATGGGCCGACCTCGACATCGGCGGCCAGGACTGCCGCCGGATCGATGATTGCGCGAGGGTCAATCAAACTCATAGTTTGCGTTCCGCACAGATGATTTCAGCGGAGCAGACTGGCTTGCCGTCGACCGAAGCCTGGCATTCGAACTTCCAGATCTGGCGCTTGCAACTGATGAATGTGGCTTCGAGGATCAGCTGATCGCCCGGGGTGACCGGCTGGCGAAAACGCAGCTTGTCGGAGCCCACGAAGTAGTAAAGCGTGCCGTCGGCAGGCTTCACGTCGAGCATTTTGAAACCAAGGATCCCGGCAGCCTGAGCCATTGCCTCGATGATCAGCACGCCGGGCATGATTGGATGCGCGGGAAAGTGACCATTGAAGAACGGTTCGTTGATGCTGACATTCTTGTAGGCGCGAATCCGCTTGCCTTCAACGTCAAGTTCCACCACCCGGTCCACCAGCAGGAACGGGTAACGGTGAGGCAGGTATTCGCGAATCTCGTTGATGTCCATCATTTCGGGGGGAAGCCTATGTAAAGATTGGAAGCGCACGATCGACGCGCGCCCCTCTAGCAAATCAAGGAGGCAGTCTAGCGGCTGTGCACACTTGATATGGAAATGGTATCAGCCATCTGATGAAGCATTACCGTCAGGGGTCACGTCCCCTACACGCTTTTCCAACTGACGCAAACGCCGCGCGATGTCATCGAGCTGGCGGATTCGGGCCGCGCTCTTGCGCCATTCGGCCGCCGGTTGCATCGCCGTGCCGGAAGAATAAGCACCCGGCTCGGTGATCGAATGGGTCACCATGGTCATTCCGGTGAGGAATACGTTGTCACAAATATCAATGTGCCCCACCAGCCCCACGCCACCGGCGAGCATGCAATGCTTGCCGATCCGGGTGCTGCCGGAAATGCCTACGCAGGCGGCCATGGCGGTGTGATCACCGACCTGGACGTTGTGGGCGATCTGAATCTGGTTGTCGAGCTTGACGCCATTGCCGATGACCGTATCAGACAGGGCGCCCCGGTCGATCGCGGTGTTGACGCCGATTTCCACGTCATCACCGATGGTCACGCCGCCGATCTGGGCGATCTTTTGCCAGATCCCCTTCTCCTTGGCAAAACCGAAACCTTCACCGCCCAGTACCGCACCCGACTGGATCACCACCCGCTTTCCGATACGCACGTCGTGATACAACGTGACCCGCGGAGCAAGCCAGCCACCCTCACCGATCTCGCAGCGCGCACCGATGAAGCAATGGGCGCCCAGCGTGACGCCCGGGCCGACCCGGGCGGCGCTTTCAATGACGACAAAAGGACCGATGCTGGCCGTGGGATCAACCACCGCATCCGCCGCGATGACCGCGCTGGGATGAATGCCGGGGGCCGACTTGGGCTTGGGGTCGAACAGGTGGGAAATCCGCGCATACGCCAGATAGGGATCCGGCACGATCAGCGCATCGCCCGCGAACCCGTCAGCATCGGCAGGCTTGAGCAACAGCGCTGCGGCCCGGCTGTCGGCCAGGTATTTGCGATATTGAGGATTTGCCAGGAAGCTCAACTGAGCTGGGCCAGCCTCTTGCAAAGTGGCTAGCCCAGTGATGACCTTCTCCGGGTCGCCACGCAGGGTGGCGCCGAGGAACTCAGCCAGTTGGCCGAGCTTGATAGTCGCTGTCATGGATTACTTCAGCTGATTCATGCGCTCGATAACCTGGCGCGTGATGTCGTACTGGGGTTTGACGTCAATCACTGCACCACGCTCGAACACCAGGTCAAAACCACCTTTCTTGATGACTTCTTCCACCGCCCGATCGAGCTTTGGCTTGAGCTGCTTGAGCATCTCGCGGTCGGCAACGGCTTTCGCTTCGTTCAGCTCCTTGGACTGGAACTGGAAGTCACGAGCCTTTTGCTTGAACTCAAGCTCCAGACGCTCACGCTCGCCCTGGGCCATTTTGTCGCCACCGGAAACCAGACGATCCTGGATACCCTTGGCGCTGCTCTCCAGGCTCTTGAGCTTGGTCAGCTGCGGGCCGAACTTCTTCTCGGCATCCACGGCGTATTTCTTCGCCGCGTCGGATTCCAGCAGGGCCATCTGATAGTTCAGTACGGCAATCTTCATGTCGGCAAAAGCCGGACCTGCGACCATCAAGGTCGCCAGGAGAACCAATTGAGTCAACTTACGCACGATGTACTCCTACAAAATCCATTGTCGTTATCTTGGGTCAGACGCTTAAAACGTCTGGCCGAGGGAGAATTGGAACACTTGGGTTTCAGCGTCATCCGGTTTCTTGATCGGCATCGCCAGGGCGAAGCTCAAAGGACCGAGCGCGGTGACCCAGGTCACACCCACGCCCACGGAACTTGCCATGTTGCTCAGGCTGATGTCGTTGCACTTGGTATTGGACCTGGTGCCGTCGGCGTTGGTGGTGTCCTCGCACGAAGAGTCGAATACGTTACCCACGTCCCAGAATACCGAGGTACGCAAGGAGCGCTGATCCTTGACGAACGGCATCGGGAACAACAGCTCGACACCGCCCTGGATCAGGACATTACCACCGAACGGCAGCGGATCCTGGTCCGGATCACGTATGGTTCCCGGGTTGGTGCCCCGGCTCGGCGTACTGCGCGGACCAAGAGTGCTGTCCTTGAAGCCACGGACCGAGTTGAAACCGCCGGCATAGTAGTTCTCGTAGAACGGCAAGCCGTCGGTGGAACCATAACCGTCGCCATAACCCAGCTCAGTGTGCAGGCGCATGGTGTAATTATCAGACAGCGGCTGGAACAGTTGGCCACGATAGTCGAGCTTGAAGAACGAGAGGTCGCTGCCAGGGGTGGTAGTTTCCAATACCAGGCTCTGGGAACGACCACGGGTCGCCAGCACACCTTTGTTCAGGGTCGATTCGGACCAACCGACAGACGCCTTGAAGTTCAGGTACTTGTCGCCTTCCTTTTCAACGAAGTCAAAAATCTCGTCAACGGTATAACGCCCGGTGCTGATCTCGTCCTGCTGGGCGGTGAGACCGAACGTCAGACGCGAAGTCTCGCTGATTGGATAACCCACGTTGACGCCTGCACCCAGGCTGTCCACGGCATAGCTGGAGATGTCGGAGTCGAGCTCGTCATAGTCAGTGGTGCGATAGAAGGCGTTGTAGCCCAGGCTCACACCGTCTGCAGTCCAGTAGGGGTCGACAAAACCGAAGTTGTAGCGGGTCTGGTATTCGCTGCGGGTCAAGCCAACGCTGACCCGGTTACCGGTACCCAGGAAGTTGTTCTGGGTGATCGAACCACCGAGGATCAGGCCGGCGCTCTGGGCGAAACCGACGCTGGCGGTGATCGAGCCGGACGCCTGCTCTTCAACGCTGTAGTTCACATCGACCTGGTCATCGACGCCCGGTACTGCCGGCGTCTCGACGTTGACTTCCTTGAAGAAGCCCAGGCGCTCCAGACGGGTCTTGGACTGGTCGATCAGGTAGGTCGACGCCCAGCCACCTTCCATCTGGCGCATTTCACGGCGCAGCACTTCGTCTTCGGACTTGGTGTTGCCACGGAAGTTGATGCGGTTGACGTAGGCGCGCTTGCCCGGATCCACGGCGAAGGTGATGTCGACGGTATGGTCTTCATCGTGCGGTTGCGGCACGCCGTTGACGTTGGCGAAGGTGTAGCCCTCGTTACCCAGACGACGGGTGATCAGTTCGGAAGTGGTGGTCATCAGCTTGCGCGAGAACACCTGCCCCTTCTGCACCAGCAGCAACGAGGTGACCTGGTCTTCCGGCACCTTCAGGTCGCCGCTGAGCTTGACGTCACGAACGGTGTACTTGTCGCCTTCGTTGACGTTCACGGTGATGTAGACGTGCTTCTTGTCCGGGGTGATGGACACCTGGGTCGAAGCGATGTCCATGTTGATGTAGCCGCGGTCCAGGTAGTAGGAACGCAGACGTTCCAGGTCACCGGAGAGCTTTTCACGGGCGTACTTGTCGTCGTTCTTGAAGAACGACAGCCAGTTGGTGGTCTTGAGTTCGAACAGGTCGATCAGGTCTTCATCAGGGAAAACGGTGTTGCCCACCACGTTGATGTGCTGGATCGCCGCCACGGTGCCTTCATTGATGTTGACCTTCAGGCCTACGCGGTTGCGCGGCTGCGGCACCACTTCGGTGTCGACGGTGGCCGAGTAACGGCCCTGGGCAACGTACTGGCGTTGCAGCTCGTTACGAACACCTTCGAGGGTGGCGCGCTGGAAGATCTCGCCTTCGGCCAGGCCGGACTGTTTGAGGCCCTTCATCAGGTCTTCAGTAGAGATCGCCTTGTTGCCTTCGATCTCGATACTGGCAACCGATGGACGCTCAACTACCGTGATGACCAGTACATTGCCATCACGACCCAGCTGGATATCCTGAAAGAAGCCGGTTTTGAACAGCGCGCGAGTGGATTCCACCAGACGCCGATCATCCGCCTGCTCGCCGACGTTTAACGGCAAGGCACCAAAGACACTACCCGCGGAGACCCGCTGGAGGCCATTGACGCGAATATCAGAGATAGTGAAGGACTCGGCGTGAACTTCGGCGATCATCAATACGGTGAGAACCGCAGTTAGCAGCAGACGTTTCATGAAGTCCTTTCTTATTCCAACTGGCAATAAACAAACTGCCGCAAAATGCGGCAGATTCGCAATTCAGCGAAGCGTTACAGACGACCCAGATCGTTGACCAAGGCAAGCAACATTACCCCGACCACCAAGCTGATACCGATCTGTATCCCCCAACCTTGCACCCTATCCGACAAGGGACGACCACGCGCCCACTCGATCAGATAAAACAACAAATGCCCCCCATCCAGTACCGGAATGGGCAGCAAATTCAGAACCCCCAGGCTAATGCTCAGATAAGCAAGGAAATTCAGGAAATCAGCGACGCCCGACTGGGCAGAAGCGCCCGCCACTTTAGCAATGGTTATCGGTCCACTCAAGTTTTTTACCGAGAGCTCGCCGAACAACATTTTCTTGAGCGAATCGAGGGTCAGGATGCTCATGGTCCAGGTACGACGCGCGCCCTCGCCAATCGCCGCCAAAGGGCCGAAACTGACCTCGCGGATCATTTCCGGCGGCCAGTCGACAGCCTTGACGCCGGCACCCAGATAGCCGGTCGGCGCCTTGCTCTCGCCACGGGCGCCCAGGGTTACCGGGACGTCGATCGGCGCACCATCGCGCTCGACGCGCAGCACTATCTTGCTATCCGGACGTACACGAACCGAATCGACCACCTGCTGCCAGTCACTGACCGGCAGGCCATCGAGCGCCAGCAGCCGATCACCGGTCTTCAGGCCTGCAGCCTGGGCCGGGCCTTTCGGGTCGAGTTCGGCGAGTATCGGCGGCAAGGCCGGACGCCATGGCTTGATCCCCAGGGAACGGATCGGATCCGGCTCGTCGGCGCCCTTGAGCCAGTTGTCCAGGATCAGTTCGCGAGGCGAATCCACCGTGGAACCCTGCTCGCGCACCATCAATTGCAACGAACCGCTCTCACCCAGGCGACGCACCAGTTGCAGGTTGACCGCCGCCCAGCCCGATGTCGGCTCCCCATCGATGGCAACGATTTCCTGTCCGACACCCAGCCCGGCACGGGCGGCGACGCTGCCGGCCTCGACCGCGCCGATGACCGGCCGTACCTGCTCGCTGCCCAGCATGGCCAGGGCCCAGAAAAAAACCATGGCCAGCAAAAAGTTGGCTATCGGCCCCGCCGCCACGATGGCAATACGCTGACGGACGGTCTTGCGATTGAAGGATTGGTCGACCTGATCGGCCGGCACTTCACCTTCGCGCTCGTCGAGCATCTTCACGTAGCCGCCCAGCGGAATGGCTGCAACAACGAATTCGGTGCCCTTTTTGTCATGCCAGCGCAGCAGCGGCATGCCGAAACCGACGGAAAAACGCAGAACCTTGACGCCACAGCGCCGCGCGACCCAGAAATGACCGAATTCGTGAAAAGTGACCAACACCCCCAATGCAACCAGGGTGCCGACAATCATATAGAGCGCGCTCATCTGTTTTCTCCGCAATCCTGCCCAGGACAACCCTGGCTAACGTACCGCAGCCTCAACGCCCGTGGCGCTTCAACCATTGGCCCGCCAGCTCACGAGCCCTGGCGTCCGCCGTGAATACCGCATCGAGGTCATCAAGCGAAACCACAGCCTCGAGGTTCAAGACCTCCTCGATGATACTCGCGATCTCGAGGTAACGGACACGTCCGTCGAGAAACGCTGCAACCGCCACTTCATTGGCAGCATTGAGCATGGCCGGAGCACTGTTGCCTGCCTCAGCCGCTTGTCGCGCCAGACGCAGGCATGGAAAGCGCTGCTCATCAGGCGCCTGGAAATCCAGGCGGGCAATGGCGAACAGGTCCAGCGGCGCCACGCCCGAATCAATCCGCGCAGGCCAGGCCAGCGCATTGGCGATCGGAGTACGCATATCCGGGTTGCCCAATTGAGCCAGCACCGAACCGTCTATGTAATCCACCAGGGAGTGAATCACGCTCTGCGGGTGAATCACCACTTCCACCTGGGACGGCTTGGCATCGAACAACCAGCAGGCCTCGATCAGTTCCAGGCCCTTGTTCATCATGCTGGCCGAATCCACGGAAATCTTGCGCCCCATGGACCAGTTCGGGTGAGCACAAGCCTGCTCGGGTGAAACATGCACCAACTCTTCCAGCGGAGTCTGCCGGAACGGACCGCCGGAAGCCGTCAGTAAAATCCGCCGGACCCCCACTGCGCCCAGGCCGCGGGAAAAGTCCTGCGGCATGCATTGAAAAATCGCATTGTGCTCGCTGTCGATGGGCAGCAGCACCGAACCGCTTTTGCGCACGGCCTGCATGAACAGCGCGCCGGACATGACCAGTGCTTCTTTATTGGCCAGCAGGATTTTTTTGCCTGTCTCTACCGCCGCCAGCGTTGGACGCAAACCCGCCGCGCCGACAATCGCCGCCATCACCGCGTCAACTTCAGGATCGGAGGCGACCTGACACAACCCTTCCTCCCCCACCAGCACACGGGTAGGCAAGCCTGCCGCGCGCAAGTCGTCCTGCAAGGCGCGGGCAACGCCAGCCTCAGGCACCACGGCGAAACGCGGGGTGTGGCGTATGCACAGCGCCAGCAACTCACTCAAGCGAGTAAAACCACTGAGGGCAAATACCTGATAGCGCTCCGGGTGACGGCCGATGACATCAAGCGTACTCAGGCCGATCGAACCGGTAGCACCCAGGACGGTAATTTGTTGAGGGCGACTCACGATGCCGCCATCCATAGCAACACGGCAAAGATCGGAATCGCAGCGGTCAGGCTGTCGATGCGATCCAGCACGCCACCATGGCCGGGCAGCAGATTACTGCTGTCCTTGATGCCGGACTGACGCTTGAACATGCTTTCGGTCAGGTCGCCGACCACCGATACAAATACGATGAGAGCGGCCCCAAACAGGCCCATCAGCAACTGCCCGGCACTCCACTCCCGCACGACGCCGACCACCGCTGTGATCACTAGGCTCAAGGCCAGGCCTCCATAGACCCCTTCCCAGCTCTTGCCGGGACTGACCTTGGGAGCAAGCTTGCGCTTGCCAAACGCCCGTCCGGAGAAATAGGCACCGACATCCGCCCCCCAGACCAACACCATCACAGCCATGATCTGCCAGTTGCCCAACGGGCCTTGCTTGATCCAGATCAGCCCTTGCCAGGCCGGCAGCAGGATAAGCAGGCCAATCACCAGCTTCGCGGCAGCACCTGCCCAATGATGCGTGGTCCGCGGATAGGTCAACACCAGGAAGGTCGCCGTGGCCCACCACAATACCGCTGCCCCCAGAACCCAGGGCGCGATACCCGGCACCAGGTACATGACGAACAGCATCGCCGCCACGGCCACGGCATAGGCCACGCGCGCAGACTGCGCCGGGAAGCCCGCCAAGCGCGCCCACTCCCATGCCCCCAAGGTCACGACCAACCCGATGAACAGCGCGAAACTGGCACCTTCAAGCAGGAAAAATCCACCCAGGGCGATGGGCAACAGGATCAGAGCGGTGATGATTCGTTGTTTAAGCATTAAACCCGGGCTCCAGCTTCGATCTGCTCGCTCGTTTTACCGAAACGACGCTGACGGGAAGCGAAATCGGCCAGCGCCGTGCGCATGGCTTCGTGTTTGAAGTCCGGCCAGAACAGGTCGGAGAAATACAGCTCGGCGTAAGCCAGCTGCCAGAGCAGGAAGTTACTGATGCGATGCTCGCCACCGGTACGAATGCACAGGTCCGGCAACGGCAAGTCGCCAGTGGCCAGACAGGTCTGCAGCAGCTCAGGCGTGATGTCTTCCGGCCGCAGATGCCCGGCCTGGACCTCCCGCGCCAGCCGCTGGGCTGCCTGGGCGATGTCCCATTGGCCGCCATAGTTGGCGGCAATCTGCAGGACGAACCGATTGGCACCCGCCGTGGCGGCCTCGGCTTCGCGCATCGCAGCCTGCAACTCGGGATGAAAGCGCGAGCGGTCACCAATGATGCGCAGGCTGATGCTGTTGTCGTTGAGGCGCTTGGCCTCACGCCGCAGAGCCTTGAGGAACAGATCCATCAAGGCGCTGACTTCATCGGCCGGACGCTGCCAGTTCTCGCTGGAGAAGGCGAACAGGGTCAGCACCTCGACCCCGGCCTCGGCACACACCTCGATGACCGCGCGAACTGCATCGACCCCCGCCTTGTGCCCGGCCACGCCAGGCATAAAGCGCTTCTTGGCCCAGCGATTATTGCCATCCATGATGATCGCCACGTGACGCGGAATCGCAAACGGCACGGCCTGTTTGGTCTTTTCCATGAAAACGAGACCCTTATACGGCCATCAGGTCTTTTTCTTTCTGCGCCAAATCCGCATCGATCTTAGCCACGTACTTCTTGGTCAGATCATCAATCTCGCCAGCGGCGCGACGCTCTTCGTCTTCACTGATTTCCTTTTCCTTGACCAGATCCTTGAGCTGGCTGTTGGCATCACGACGGATGTTGCGCACGGCAACGCGAGCGTCTTCAGCCACATCACGGGCCTGCTTGGTGAAGCCCTTACGGGTTTCCTCGGTCAGGGCAGGCATGGAAATCAGCAGCAACTCACCCAGGTTGGTCGGGTTCAGGTTCAGGCCGGCACTGCCGATGGCCTTGTCGACCGCGCCCAGCATGTTGCGCTCAAAGGCAACGACTTGCAGGGTCCGGGCATCCTTGACGGTGATGTTGGCCACTTGCTTGATCGGCGTATCAGCGCCGTAGTACGGCACCATCACGCCTTCGAGAATGCTTGGGTGCGCCTGGCCGGTACGAATGCGACCGAAGTTGTGTGCCAGCGATTCCACGGATTTCTGCATGCGCTCTTGAGCGTCTTTCTTGATTTCGTTGATCATTGTTGTACTTCCTCGATCAGTGTTCCTTCGGCGCCGCCATGCACGATATTCAGCAGGGCGCCGGGCTTGTTCATGTTAAAGACGCGCAGCGGCATCTTGTGGTCGCGGCACAGACAGATAGCCGTCAGGTCCATGACACCCAGCTTGCGATCCAGTACTTCATCGTAGGTCAGATGATCGAACTTCTCGGCATGCGGATCTTTGAACGGGTCAGCGGTATAGACGCCATCGACCTTGGTTGCCTTGAGCACGACATCGGCATCGATCTCGATCGCTCGCAAGCAGGCGGCCGAATCCGTGGTGAAGAACGGATTGCCGGTGCCGGCGGCAAAAATCACCACTTCCTTGGCATTGAGGTGGCGCATGGCTTTGCGGCGGTCGTAGTGATCGGTCACGCCGACCATGGAAATGGCCGACATTACGATGGCCGAGATATTGGCACGCTCCAGCGCATCGCGCATAGCCAGGGCGTTCATCACAGTGGCCAGCATGCCCATGTGGTCGCCCGTAACCCGATCCATGCCGGCCGCGCTCAGCGCTGCGCCGCGGAACAGGTTGCCGCCGCCGATGACCAGGCCGACCTGAACGCCAATTCCGACCAACTGGCCGACTTCCAGCGCCATGCGATCCAGCACTTTCGGATCGATCCCGAACTCTTCCGAGCCCATCAGGGCCTCGCCGCTAAGCTTGAGTAGAATGCGTTTATAGCGAGCCTGATAACCACTGCCCTGCTGAGCCATTGCGAATCTCTCCTGCGGCGTATTTTCGAAAATTCTTTCAGGCTGTTTGCAGCCTGCGTTCACTCTAGCTTGACGCTGACACAGCGCCATCGAAACACGGCTTTGTAAGCCAGTTCCGACAGGAAACCAATAAAAATCGGTATCCCATCCAAAAAGAGGCTGCGCGCGTGAGCGGGCAGCCTCTTCAGGGCGACAGTTAAAAAAACCGTCTTATTGCTTGGAAGCAGCCGCTACCTGAGCAGCAACTTCGTCAGCGAAGTTGTCGACTGGCTTCTCGATGCCTTCACCTACCGCAAAGCGAGTGAAGGAAACGATTTCAGCGCCGCCTTTCTTGGCCAGGGCACCCACGGTGATTTCCGGGTCCTTGACGAAAGCTTGCTCAACCAGGCTGGCTTCAGCCAGGAACTTGCTGATGCGGCCGCCGATCATTTTTTCAACGATTTCAGCTGGCTTGCCTTTCATCTTGTCTTCGTTGAGGCTCATGAACACGGCTTTTTCGCGTTCGATGGCTTCAGCGGAAACTTGCGATGGCAGCAGGAACTCAGGGTTGCTGGCCGCTACGTGCATGGCGATGTCCTTGGCCAGTTCAACGGAACCGCCCTTGAGGACAACTGCAACACCGATCTTGTTACCGTGCAGGTAAGTACCGACCACGTCACCTTCAACGCGAGCCAGACGACGGATGTTGACGTTCTCGCCGGTCTTGCCGACCAGAACCAGACGATCAGCTTCACGAGCTTCGATCAGCGGAGCGACATCAGTCAGTTTGTCAGCAAAGGCTTTTTCGACGCTGGCAGCGACGAATGCCTTGAAGTCATCCTGCAGAGCCAGGAAGTCGGTCTGGGAGTTGACTTCCAGCAGAACGGCGACCTTGCCGTCGTCCTTGATGGCGATGGCGCCTTCAGCGGCGACGTTGCCGGCTTTCTTGGCAGCCTTGATGGCGCCCGAAGCACGCATGTCATCAATGGCTTTCTCGATGTCGCCGCCAGCCTTGGTCAAGGCCTTCTTGCAGTCCATCATGCCTTCGCCGGTACGCTCGCGCAGTTCTTTGACCAACGCTGCAGTAATCTCTGCCATTTCAAAATCCTCTTGGATAGGTTTTCAACCATTCCACCCGATTGAACGGGCGTGCAATTCTTCCCGAACCACCCTTGTTAGCCGCTGCACGTTACAGATGCTGTAGCTGCGCTGCTGACAAATGGTTTTCGAGGTGGCAAAAAGGGGGCCAAGCCCCCTTTTTGCTTACTGAGTCAACGCCAGGGCGTCAATTACTCAGCGGCTGCTGCCGGAGCTTCTTCAGCGAAGACTTCGGTGCCGCCATTAACATTGTTGCGACCACGGATAACAGCGTCAGCCATCGAACCCATGTACAGCTGGATGGCGCGGATGGCGTCATCGTTGCCTGGGATGATGTAGTCAACGCCTTCCGGGCTGCTGTTGGTATCGACAACGCCGATGACCGGGATACCCAGCTTGTTGGCTTCGGTGATCGCGATGCGCTCGTGGTCAACGTCGATCACGAACAGTGCGTCAGGCAGACCGCCCATGTCCTTGATACCGCCCAGGGAGCGGTCCAGCTTCTCAAGATCGCGAGTGCGCATCAGCGCTTCTTTCTTGGTCAGCTTGGCGAAAGTACCGTCTTCGGACTGCACTTCAAGGTCACGCAGACGCTTGATGGAAGCGCGAATGGTCTTGAAGTTGGTCAGCATGCCGCCCAACCAGCGGTGATCGACGTACGGCGAACCGCAACGTGCTGCTTCTTCAGCAACGATCTTGCCAGCGGAACGCTTGGTGCCGACGAACAGAATCTTGTTTTTGCCCTGGGCCAGGCGCTCTACGAAGGTCAGTGCTTCGTTGAACATCGGCAGGGTTTTTTCAAGGTTGATGATGTGGATCTTGTTACGCGCGCCGAAAATGTACTTACCCATTTTCGGGTTCCAGTAACGGGTCTGGTGACCGAAGTGCACACCGGCCTTCAGCATATCGCGCATGTTGACTTGGGACATGATAGTTCCTTGATAAGTCGGGTTTGGCCTCCACGTATCCCAATGACCAACCAGCGGCCTATATAAGCCGAAGGCACCCAGGTCATCGTGTCGACACGTGTGTGGATTTAAGCTTGCGGGGTCATCCCCGGAAAGCGGCGCATTTTATACCACAGCAAGGGCGAAAACGGAACACGGATTCTGAAAACCCCTGTGGAAGGGGTTTTATCCCCTCGCCACAGAGTTCCATCCAGGCGATAGGGTTCATTGCGCTGATCGTCTGTTAGAATCGCCTCTTTCAGGGCCGCGCTGCTCATCATCCGCCGCCTATTTCGTTTTGAACAGCGCCGCCGGGCGCAGAGAGAGCCTGTATGACCGTCACCCTCAAGACCCCCGAGGACATCGCAAAAATGCGTGTCGCCGGCAAACTCGCCGCCGACGTGCTGGAAATGATTGCCGAACACGTCAAGCCGGGCGTTACCACCGAAGAACTGGACCGGATCTGCCACGACTACATCGTCAACGAGCAGAAAGCCATCCCTGCCCCGCTCAACTACAAAGGTTTCCCCAAGTCGATCTGCACCTCGATCAACCACGTGGTCTGCCACGGCATCCCCAACGAAAAGCCGTTGAAGGATGGCGACACCCTGAACATCGACGTTACCGTCATCAAGGATGGCTACCACGGTGACACCAGCCGCATGTTCCATGTCGGCAACGTGCCGGAATGGGCCCAGCGCCTGTCGAAAGTCACCCAGGAATGCATGTACATGGCCATCGAACTGGTGAAACCGGGCTGCCGCCTGGGAGACATCGGTGAAGTGATCCAGAAACACGCGCAGAAGAACGGCTTTTCGGTGGTGCGCGAATTCTGCGGCCACGGTATCGGCAAAGTATTCCATGAAGAACCGCAGATCCTGCACTACGGCCGTGCCGGCACCGGCATGGAGCTGCAAGCGGGCATGACCTTCACCATCGAGCCAATGATCAACCAGGGTCGCGCCGACACCAAGGTACTGGGCGACGGCTGGACCGCCATCACCAAGGACCGCAAGCTGTCGGCCCAGTGGGAACATACCTTGCTGGTTACCGAGACTGGGTACGAGATCTTCACCCTGCGCAGCGATGACACCATCGCTCGCGTTTCCGCCTGATCCACAACCCAGCTATAGATAGAAAGAAAGGAAAGCCATTCGATGCCGCAGGTGGATCCCGAACTCTTCGACCGCGGCCAGTTCCAGGCTGAACTGGCCCTGAAGGCAAGCCCCATATCGGCCTTCAAGAAGGCGATCCGCCAGGCTCATGAAGTGCTCGACCAGCGCTTTCGCAGTGGCCGGGATATTCGCCGGCTGATCGAAGACCGTGCCTGGTTCGTCGATAACATCCTGCAAAAGGCCTGGGAGCAGTTCAACTGGAGCGAAGACGCCGACATTGCCCTGGTGGCGGTGGGCGGCTATGGGCGCGGTGAGCTGCACCCTTACTCCGACATCGATCTGCTGATCCTGCTGGACAGCGCCGACCATGAAGTTTTCCGCGACTCCATCGAGCGTTTCCTGACACTGCTGTGGGACATCGGCCTGGAAGTCGGTCAGAGCGTGCGCTCGGTGCAGGAATGCGCCGAAGAGGCCCGCGCCGACCTGACGGTGATCACCAACCTGATGGAAAGCCGCACCATCGCCGGCCCCGAGCGCCTTCGCCAGCGCATGCTCGAAGTCACCAGCACCGCGCACATGTGGCCCAGCAAGGACTTTTTCCTGGCCAAGCACGCCGAACAAAAGGCCCGCCACCACAAGTACAACGACACCGAATACAACCTGGAACCCAACGTCAAAGGCTCCCCTGGCGGATTGCGGGACATCCAGACCATCCTGTGGGTTGCCCGTCGCCAGTACGGCACCCTGAACCTGCGCGCCCTGGCTGGCGAAGGCTTCCTGGTGGAAAGCGAAAATGCCCTGCTGGCCTCGTCCCAAGAATTCCTGTGGAAAGTGCGATACGCCTTGCACATGCTTGCCGGGCGCTCCGAAGACCGCTTGCTGTTCGATCACCAGCGCTCCATCGCGGGCTTGCTGGGTTTCGAGGGCCAGGATGCCAAGCAGTCCATCGAAAACTTCATGCAGCAGTACTACCGGGTGGTGATGAGCATCGCCCAGCTCAGCGAACTGATCATCCAGCACTTCGAAGAGGTCATCCTCGCCCCCGAAGACGAAGAACCGCCGCAGCCGATCAACTCACGCTTCCAGCTCCACGATGGTTACATCGAAGCGCGCAACGCCAATGTATTCCGCCGTACGCCGTTCGCCATGCTGGAGATTTTCGTGCTCATGGCCCAGCAGCCGGAAATCAAGGGGGTGCGCGCCGACACCATTCGCCTGCTGCGGGAAAACCGTCACCTGATCGATGACGACTTCCGCCACGATATCCGCAACACCAGCCTGTTCATCGAGCTGTTCAAGTGCAGGATCGGGGTGCATCGCAACCTGCGGCGGATGAACCGCTACGGCATTCTGGGGCGCTACCTGCCGGAGTTCGGTTTCATCGTCGGTCAGATGCAGCACGACCTGTTCCACATCTATACGGTCGATGCCCACACGCTGAACCTGATCAAACACCTGCGGAAGTTGCAATACACCCAGGTATCGGAAAAATTCCCGCTGGCCAGCAAGCTCATGGGCAAGCTGCCCAAGCCCGAACTGATCTACATGGCGGGGCTTTACCACGACATCGGCAAGGGTCGCCAGGGCGACCACTCCGAGATCGGCGCGGTGGATGCCGAGGCGTTCTGCCAGCGCCATCAACTGCCGGTATGGGACAGCCGGCTGATCGTCTGGCTGGTGCAGAATCACCTGGTGATGTCGACCACCGCCCAGCGCAAGGACCTGTCCGACCCGCAAGTGATCCACGACTTCGCCCAGATCGTCGGTGATGAAACACGTCTGGATTACCTCTACGTGCTGACCGTGGCCGATATCAATGCCACCAACCCGAGCCTGTGGAACTCCTGGCGCGCCAGCCTGTTGCGCCAGCTCTACACCGAGACCAAGCGTGCCCTGCGCCGCGGCCTGGAAAACCCGGTGGACCGCGAAGAGCAGATCCGTCGCACCCAGACTGCCGCCCTGGACATCCTGGTGCGCGGCGGCACCGATCCGGACGACGTCGAACAGCTCTGGTCGCAGTTGGGCGATGACTATTTCCTGCGCCACACTGCCGGCGACGTCGCCTGGCACAGCGACGCGATTCTGCAGCAACCGGCCGATGGCGGGCCGTTGGTGCTGATCAAGGAAACCACCCAGCGCGAGTTCGAGGGCGGCACGCAGATTTTCATCTACGCCCCGGACCAGCACGACTTCTTCGCCGTGACTGTGGCGGCGATGGACCAGCTCAACCTCAACATTCACGACGCCCGGGTCATTACCTCCAGCAGCCAGTTCACCCTCGACACCTACATTGTGCTCGACACCGATGGCGATTCGATTGGCGACAACCCGACGCGGGTCAAACAGATCCGCGACGGTCTCACCGAGGCCCTGCGCAACCCGGCGGATTACCCGACCATCATCCAGCGCCGGGTCCCGCGCCAGCTCAAGCACTTCGCCTTCGCTCCCCAGGTAACGATCCACAACGACGCCCAGCGTCAGGTCACGGTGCTGGAGCTCAGCGCCCCGGACCGCCCTGGCCTGCTGGCGCGGGTCGGGCATATATTCCTGGAGTTCGACCTGTCGTTGCAGAACGCCAAGATCGCCACCTTGGGCGAACGGGTGGAAGACGTGTTCTTCATCACTGACGCGCATAACCAGCCGCTGTCCGATCCGCAGCTGTGCAGCCGCTTGCAGGACGCGATTGTCCGGCAGTTGAGCGTCAACCAGGAACCTGATGCTCACCTGACACGGATCAGCATCTGAACGAACAAATTTCCCCCTGTGGGAGCGAGCCTGCTCGCGATGACGGCAGAACATCCAGCACAGATGTTTCCTGACATACCGCTATCGCGAGCAGGCTCGCTCCCACATTAAAAGAGGCCCCCGATGAACAACGCTCTGAACCAGTTGCAGCCCTACCCGTTCGAAAAGCTCCGCGCCCTGCTGGGCAGCGTCACGCCCAACCCGGACAAACGCCCCATCGCGCTGTCCATCGGCGAGCCCAAGCACCGCTCGCCAAGCTTTGTGGCTGAAGCCCTGGCCAGCAATCTGGAAAAAATGGCCGTGTACCCGACCACCCTCGGCATCCCGGAATTGCGTGAAGCCATCACCGGCTGGTGCGAACGCCGCTTCAACGTGCCGAACGGCTGGCTGGACCCGGCGCGCCACGTGCTGCCGGTCAATGGCACCCGTGAAGCGCTGTTTGCCTTCACCCAGACCGTAGTCAACCGTGGCGACGACGCCCTGGTGGTCAGCCCGAATCCGTTTTATCAGATCTATGAAGGCGCCGCGTTCCTGGCCGGGGCCAAGCCACACTACCTGCCGTGCCTGGACGAAAACGGCTTCAATCCGGATTTCGATGCGGTCTCGCCGGACATCTGGAAACGCTGCCAGATCCTGTTCCTGTGCTCCCCGGGCAACCCGACCGGTGCGCTGATCCCGGTGGATGTGCTGAAGAGGCTCATTGCCCTGGCCGACGAGCACGACTTCGTGATTGCCGCGGACGAGTGCTACAGCGAGCTGTACTTCGACGAACAGACCCCGCCACCAGGGCTGCTCAGCGCCTGCGTCGAGCTCGGCCGCCAGGATTTCAAGCGCTGCGTGGTGTTCCACAGCCTGTCCAAACGCTCCAACCTGCCAGGCCTGCGCTCCGGTTTCGTGGCCGGCGATGCGGACATCCTCAAGGGCTTCTTGCTGTATCGCACCTACCACGGCTGCGCGATGCCGGTTCAGACCCAACTGGCGAGCATCGCCGCATGGAACGACGAAGTGCACGTACGGGCCAACCGCGCGCTGTACCGGGAAAAGTTCGACGCGGTACTGGAAATCCTCAGCCCGGTACTGGACGTGCAACGCCCCGACGGTAGCTTCTACCTGTGGCCGAACGTAGCGGGCGATGATGCGGCGTTCTGCCGTGACCTGTTCGAACAGGAACACGTGACCGTGGTACCGGGCTCGTACCTGTCCCGCGAAGTGGATGGCGTCAACCCAGGCGCCGGACGCGTGCGCATGGCCCTGGTCGCGCCATTGGCTGAATGTGTGGAAGCGGCGGAGCGGATTCGCGCGTTCATTCAGCGTCGGGGTTGATGGCTATATCCCGCCGAAGCGGACGCTGTTGTGGCGAGGGAGCTTGCTCCCGCTGGGCTGCGTAGCGGCCCCAAAGCAGTCAACTCAATCTGCCTGACATACCGATTTGTGCGGTTTCAGGGCCGCTTCGCGCCCCAGCGGGAGCAAGCTCCCTCGCCACAGGTTTAGTGCTCTGCCGGGATTTTTGTGTTTGCCTTTCGATTTATCGCGAGCAAGCTTTGCTCCCACAGTGGTTTGGTGTTGTTCACAAAGTTTGTGATCGATACCGGATCCTGTGGGAGCAAAGCTTGCTCGCGATGAGGACGGCACTATTACAATCAAGCCCGAAGCTCTACCCGATCCAGGCACTTGTTCGCCAACAACATCCCCAACTCAATCATCTGGGCCACTCCCAATGCTACATGTCGTCGCGAGCCGTCCTGATCGAAGGCAAGGTCATTGAGCATTGCATTGGCCGAAGCCAGGGTTTCGCTGAGATTGGCCAGCAACACTTCGGTGTCGATACCGTCAGCCACAGTGAATAGCTGTACTGAGGGCTTGGGTTCTGACTCGCTGTCGTCAGGTTTGAGATAGTGATCCAGCACACGATCAGCGGCTTCTTGCAGTTTTTCGGGTGCGTAATCGCCGTAGGGGAAAGTGGATGCGGGCTTTGGTGCGTTTTGAGTCTCTTTGTTGTCCATCAAAATTGCTCCCTAGAGCTGAAGTATGTAAAGCCCCGCGCTTGGATAGCGCAGAAGCCGTGCTCCTAGAGGTTTTGTTCGGATTCTCACGTCCGGTCGCTGAATTGGCAGCGACACCCAGAGGCTAGAGCCCTCGCTTCCGACGGACAACCTTAAAAACTTGTCGGAAACTTCGGTGCGTCTGACAGACCGCCATCCCTGTGGCGAGGGAGCTTGCTCCCGCTGGGCTGCGCAGCAGCCCCAAAGCAGTGAACTCAATTTACCTGATACACCGGATTGTCTGGTACCAGGGCCGCTTCGCGCCCCAGCGGGAGCAAGCTCCCTCGCCACAATTAGCTTTGCGCCATGGCTGCTATTTACCCAACCCCAAATTCGCCTCTGCCAGATCCAACTCCCCCAGCACCTCTCGCAGCACATCATCCCCAATCTGGTGATGACGGCTGAGGCGATACAACTCCAGCCGCTGCGCCCGATAGGCCTTCAAGCGCAGCCGGCGTTCCAGCAGGTCCATCTCAAACGCCAGCGCCTGGGCTTCGGCGGAGTCGTTGAACACCTCCAACTGGTGGCGATATTCAGACATCAACCGCGCCTTGACCTCGGTCGCCAGCGCCGCTTGGGTCGCGTCGGGCGCGCTGGCAGCCTCGCTCGTTTCGTCCACTTCCAATGCATGGATCGCCGCTTCAGCAGTTTTGCGCCAGGCATCGCGCACTTCGTGGCGGCGCTTGTCATCGGGGCTTTTCTCGATACCTCGCAGCAGCAATGGCAGGGCGATGCAGGCGGCGATCAATGACAGCAGAATCACCCCGGCGGCAATGAAGATCAGCAAGTCTCGCTCGGGAAACGGCTCACCCGCCGCCAACAGCATCGGCACCGACAGCACGCCCGCCAGTGTCACCGCTCCGCGCACCCCGCCGAAGGTCAGCAACCAGCAGGAGCGCGCAGTCGGCACGAGCGTCAGCTCGCCCTTGCCACGCCAGCGGCGCAATAGTCCGGACAGGCGCCAGGTGCTTTGCACCCAGACAAACCGCAGCACCAGCAACACCAGGAAAATCGCCACCACGTCCAGGCAGCGGTAGAACAGCGTCGGCCACAATGTGGTTTCGTGGCTGGTCACCGCCTTGGCGATGTCCGGCAATTGCAGGCCCAGCAGCAGGAAGATCAAGCCGTTGAAGGCGAACTCCAGCAGTGACCAGACGCTGCGGTTGAGCAACCGCGTGCCGGTCTGGCGCGGCAGCAGGTCGAGCCAGCTCTGCATCATGCCGGCCGCCACTGCCGAGAGAATCCCCGAAGCGCCCAAACGTTCAGCCAGCACATAGGCCGCGAATGGCAACAGCAACATGAACACTACGTGGGTGGCCGGGTCGTCCCAGCCGCGCCCGATCATCAAGGCCCGCATACGGCCCACCAGCCAACTCAAGGCCACGCCGACCAGCAGTCCACCGATCGCCACCAGCACGAAGGTCAGGCTCGCGTTGGCCAGGGAAAACACCCCGGTGATGGCCGCCGCCAGGGCGAATTTGAAGGTGACCAGGCCCGAGGCGTCGTTCATCAGCGCTTCGCCCTGGAGCATGTGCATCAGGGGGCCGGGCAAGCGGTCGCGAGCAATCGCCGACACCGCCACCGCATCGGTCGGCGACAGGACCGCCGCCAGGGCAAACGCCACCGGTAGCGGGATGCTCGGCAGCAGCCAGTGAATGAAATAACCGGCGCCCACCACCGTAAACAGCACCAACCCCACCGCCAGCGTCAGGATCGGCCCGCGCAGGCGCCAGAATTCGCGCTTGGGCATACGCCAGCCGTCGGAGAACAGCAGCGGTGGCAGGAATAAAAACAGGAACAACTCCGGATTGAGCGTTACATGCAAACCCAGGGATGGCCAGGCCAGCAACGCCCCTGCGCCGATCTGCACCAAGGGCAACGGCAGCGGAATCAACCGTCCGATCAGCCGTGAAACACCCACCAGCGTCAACAGGATCAGCACGGTATAAGCGCTTTGCATAACGAGTTTCCATTCACAGCGACACACATCCGGCAACAGCTTGCCGTTGAAGTGCCATATTAACCGCCTAGCATTAACTTGGCCGTTACACCTATGTCGCAGCCAGCCCTGTGGAATGAGCCTGTGGGAGCAAAGCTTGCTCGCGATGAACGATGGCGCAGTCTTGCAGTTGAACCGTGTCGCCTGTATCGCGAGCAAGCTTTGCTCCCACAGGCTCGCCCACCGGTTTGGGTGCATGCCGATCTGGCGTCGCGAAACCGTCCGGTCATGGCATAATCCTTGACCTTTTATTTCCAGCACCTGCAAAGGGGGCAATTCCTTGACCGATTCAAGTAAAACGTTGCACCTTTTCGGTATCAAAGCCTGTGACACGATGAAAAAGGCGCGCACCTGGCTCGATGAACACGCTGTCAACTATGACTTTCACGATTACAAGACCGCCGGCATCGACCGTGAGCACCTGACCCAATGGTGCAACGAGCATGGCTGGCAAGTGGTGTTGAACCGTGCCGGTACGACCTTTCGCAAACTCGACGACGAACGCAAAGCCGATCTCGACCAGACGAAAGCCATCGAACTGATGCTCGGCCAACCCTCGATGATCAAGCGCCCGGTGCTTGATCTCGGTGACCGAACCCTGATTGGCTTCAAGCCAGATATATATGCGGCAGAGATCAAGTAAGCCTGCCCAGTCCATTTTGTAGAGGTAATTTCATGTCCAATACTCTGTTCAGCCTGGCCTTCGGTGTCGGCACGCAAAACCGTCAAGGTAGCTGGCTGGAAGTGTTCTACGCCCAACCGTTGCTCAACCCTTCGGCCGAGATCGTCAAGGCCATCGCGCCGATTCTGGGCTATAGCGAAGGCAACCAGGCCATCACCTTCACCACCGCCCAGGCTTCGCAACTGGCTGACGCGCTCAAGGGCGTCGATGCCGGGCAAGCCGCGTTGCTGACCCGTCTGGCCGAGAGCCACAAGCCGCTGGTCGCCACTCTGCTGGCTGAAGACGCCCAACTGAGCACCACGCCCGAGGCCTACCTCAAGCTGCATCTGTTGTCCCACCGTCTGGTCAAGCCTCACGGCCTGAACCTGACCGGTATTTTCCCGCTGCTGCCGAACGTGGCCTGGACCAGCCAGGGCGCAATCGACCTGGGCGAACTGGCCGAGCACCAGCTCGAAGCCCGTCTGCGCGGCGAGCTGCTGGAAGTGTTCTCGGTGGACAAGTTCCCGAAAATGACTGACTACGTGGTCCCGGCCGGCGTGCGTATCGCCGATGCCGCGCGGATCCGCCTGGGCGCCTACGTAGGCGAAGGCACCACAGTGATGCACGAAGGTTTCGTCAACTTCAACGCCGGCACCGAAGGCCCGGGCATGATCGAAGGCCGTGTATCGGCTGGCGTGTTCGTTGGCAAGGGTTCGGACTTGGGCGGCGGTTGCTCGACCATGGGCACCCTGTCGGGCGGCGGCAACATCGTGATCAAGGTCGGTGAAGGCTGCCTGATCGGTGCCAACGCCGGCATCGGCATTCCGCTGGGCGACCGCAACACCGTGGAGTCGGGCCTGTACGTGACCGCCGGCACCAAGGTGGCGCTGCTGGACGAGAACAACCAACTGGTCAAGGTGGTCAAGGCCCGCGAGCTGGCCGGCCAGCCCGATCTGCTGTTCCGCCGCAACTCCGAGACCGGCGCGGTGGAATGCAAAACCCATAAATCGGCCATCGAGCTGAACGAAGCACTGCACGCCCACAACTAAGCCGCTTCACACCATCACCTGTGGGAGCAACCTTGCTCCCACAGGGTCCGGCGTAACTCCAGCAGGGCCCGAAAGCATGTTGATTCCCTCTCCCTGGCGCGCCGATTTCCCGGCCATCGCCGCCTTGCAACGGCAAGGCCAGACCTACCTGGACAACGCCGCCACCACGCAAAAACCCCAAGCCCTGCTGGACGCCCTGGCGCATTACTACGCCAATGGCGCGGCCAACGTGCACCGCGCACAGCATCTGCCGGGCGCCCATGCGACCCAGGCATTCGAAGACAGCCGACTCAAAGTGTCGCAATGGCTCAATGCCGGGGATTGCGGGCAAATCGTCTTCACCCATGGCGCCACTTCGGCGCTGAATCTTCTGGCCTATGGGCTGGAACATCTTTTCAATCCGGGCGATGAAATCGTCATCAGTGCCCTGGAACACCACGCCAACCTGCTGCCGTGGCAACAACTGGCCGAGCGTCGTGCGCTGACGCTGGTGGTGTTGCCGCTGGGTGCCGACGGGGTGATCGATATCAGCGCCGCCGCCGAACTGATCGGCCCACGTACGCGCCTGCTGGCGGTGAGCCAGCTGTCCAACGTGCTGGGCACCTGGCAGCCCTTGCCAGCGCTATTGGCCCTGGCCAAGGTCCAAGGCGCGCTGACGGTGATCGATGGCGCCCAGGGTGTGGTTCATGGCCGTCACGATGTGGAGGCACTGGGCTGCGACTTTTATGTATTTTCCAGCCACAAGCTCTATGGCCCCGAAGGACTGGGCGTGTTGTTCGGCCGCACCGAAGCGCTTCATCAACTGCGTCATTGGCAGTTCGGCGGCGAGATGGTGCAACAGGCCGACTACCACAGCGCCACGTTCCGTCCGGCGCCACTGGGCTTCGAAGCCGGCACGCCGCCGATTGCCAGTGTGATCGGCCTGGGCGCGACCCTCGACTACCTGTCCGGCCTCGACCCGCAGGCAGTCAGCGACCATGAAACTGCACTGCATGACTACCTGCTTCACGGGCTGCTGGCGCGCAATGGCGTCCGCCTGGTGGGCAATCCGAGCCTGGCCCTGGTCAGCTTCATGGTCGAAGGCGTGCACAACGCCGACGTGGCCCACTTGCTGACCGAACAAGGCATCGCTGTACGCGCCGGGCATCACTGCGCCATGCCGCTGTTCAAACATCTGAAGCTGTCGGGGGCGATTCGCGTGTCGCTGGCGCTGTACAACGACTCCGCCGATATCGAACGCTTCTTCGAGGCTCTGGACCAGGCCCTGGAGATGCTCCGATGAGCCTGCCGGCCGACGCGGCCACAGCGCTGCAAGTGTTTCAGGACGCATCGGGTTGGGAACAACGCGCCCGGCTACTGATGCAATGGGGCGAGCGCCTGCCGCCCTTGAGCGATGCGGATAAGTGCGACGCCAATCTCGTCCATGGTTGTGAAAGTCAGGTGTGGTTGGTGGGACGGCTGCAGGACGGACATTGGCAGTTTGCCGCCAGCAGCGATGCGCGGTTGATTCGTGGGCTGGTGGCGTTGCTGCTGGCGCGGGTCAACGGCTTGTCGGCTGACGAGTTGCAGCAGGTGGATTTGCCGGGGTGGTTCAATCAGTTGGGATTGTCACGGCAGTTGTCGCCTTCGCGCAGCAATGGTTTGAATGCGGTGTTGAAGCGGATGCTTGAGTTGACTGAATGATCGCCATCGCGAGCAGGCTCGCTCCCACAGGGGATCCGTGTCGTACACAAAACTTGTGTTCCATGAGATTCCAATGTGGGAGCGAGCCTGCTCGCGATGAGGCCATCAGCCCCAGTGCTCAAACCTGAGGCTTAACCCGGTCCGCCGGCCGCCGCACACCCGCCACAATCTTATCCACAGCCTTGGTCGCCGCGACCATGCCGAACGTCGCCGTGACCATCATCACCGCACCAAACCCGCCAGCACAGTCGAGCTTGACGCCATCGCCGACAAAGCTCTTCTGCAAGCAGATGCTGCCGTCAGGTTTGGGGTAGCGCAATTGTTCGGTCGAGAACACACAAGGCACGCTGTAGTGACGGGTCACGGTACGGGAAAAGCCGTAGTCGCGGCGCAGGGTGGAACGCACTTTCGAGGCCAGCGGGTCGTTGAACGTGCGGTTCAAGTCGCACACCTGGATCAACGTCGGGTCGATCTGCCCACCCGCGCCGCCGGTGGTGATGATCTGGATCTTGCGGCGTTTGCACCAGGCGATCAGCGCCGCCTTGGCGTTGACGCTGTCGATGCAGTCGATCACGCAATCGATGTTCGGCGTGATGTATTCGGCCATGGTGTCGCGGGTGACGAAATCCGCCACGGCATGCACCGTGCAGTCGGGGTTGATGCCGCGCAGGCGCTCGGCCATCACCTCGACCTTGGGTTTGCCGACGGTGCTGTCCAGGGCGTGCAGTTGGCGGTTGGCATTGCTGACGCAGACATCATCCAGGTCGAACAGCGAAATCTCGCCCACGCCGCAACGGGCGATGGCTTCCGCCGCCCAGGAACCAACGCCGCCCACCCCGACAATCGCCACATGGGCCGCCCGCAAGCGCTCCAGGCCTTCGATGCCATACAAACGGGCGATACCGGCAAACCGTGGATCTTCTGTACTCATGACCATTACCCCAAAAACCGGCGCGCATTATAGGGCTTTGCTGCGGCAATTCGAGCCGGTCGCGAAATGAATCCGACCAATTTCCCTTGTGGGAGCGAGCTTGCTCGCGATAGCGGTGTGTCAGTCAATATTGATGCGGCTGATCCGACGCCATCGCGAGCAAGCTCGCTCCCACAGGTTTCGTGGTCCAACTGACCAGCACCAGGGGCCCACCGGGGTCGTTTTGCTATAAGATAACCGCCATTTTGTAAGCCTCGACCGAATACAATCCAACGGTCGAACTCAGGACCTGTGGGAGCGGGCTTGCTCGCGAAGGCGTCATCACTGACGCTAAAAGCTTCGCGAGCAAGCCCGCTCCCACATGGACTGTGATCTCCTTTCCAGCTTTCGGAGTTTTCCATGACGGCCCACGCCGACCTCTCGCCGACCCTGCAACTCGCCTGCGACCTGATCCGCCGTCCGTCCGTGACGCCGGTGGATGCCGATTGCCAGAAACTGATGATGCAGCGCCTGGGCAGCGCGGGCTTTACGCTCGAACCGATGCGCATCGAGGATGTGGATAACTTCTGGGCCAGCCATGGCAAGCATGACGGCCCGGTGCTGTGTTTCGCCGGGCACACCGACGTGGTGCCGACCGGTCCGGTTCAAGCCTGGCAGCTCGACCCGTTCGATGCGGTCATCGATGAACACGGCATGCTCTGTGGCCGTGGCGCGGCAGACATGAAAGGCAGCCTGGCGGCGATGGTGGTGGCAGCGGAACGGTTTGTCGCCGACTACCCGGACCACAAAGGCTCGATCACCTTTCTGATCACCAGCGACGAAGAAGGCCCGGCCCACCACGGCACCAAGGCCGTGGTCGAGCGCCTCAAGGCCCGCCAGGAACGCCTGGACTGGTGCATCGTCGGCGAGCCGTCAAGCACCACCCTGGTGGGTGACGTGGTCAAGAACGGCCGCCGCGGCTCCCTCGGCGCAAAACTAACGGTGCGCGGCAAGCAAGGCCACGTGGCCTATCCGCACCTGGCGAAGAACCCCATCCACCTGGCCGCGCCGGCCCTGGCAGAGTTGGCCGCCGAGCATTGGGACCACGGCAACGACTTCTTCCCGCCCACCAGTTTCCAGATTTCCAACCTCAACGCCGGCACTGGCGCGACCAACGTGATCCCTGGCGACCTGGTGGCGGTGTTCAACTTCCGCTTCTCTACCGAGTCCACCGTCGAAGGCTTGCAAAAACGCGTCGCCGATATCCTCGACAAGCATCAACTGGACTGGCACATCGATTGGGCGTTGTCGGGCCTGCCATTCCTCACCGAACCAGGCGCGTTGCTGGATGCCGTGTCTTCGAGCATCAAGGATGTCACCGGTCGCGAGACAAAAGCCTCCACCAGCGGTGGCACCTCCGATGGCCGCTTCATCGCCACCATGGGCACCCAAGTGGTGGAACTGGGGCCGGTCAACGCGACCATCCACCAGGTCAACGAGCGCGTGCTGGCGGCCGATCTCGACGTACTGACCGAGATCTACTACAAGACGCTGATCAAGTTGCTCGCCTGATGCTCGCCTGCCCGATCTGCAGTGAACCGCTGAACGCGGTGGACGACGGCGTGGTGTGCCCGGCCGGCCATCGCTTCGACCGCGCGCGGCAGGGTTACCTGAACCTGCTGCCGGTGCAGCACAAGAACAGCCGCGATCCCGGCGACAACCAGGCGATGGTCGAAGCCCGCCGCGACTTCCTCAACGCCGGGCATTACGCCCCTGTCGCCCGGCGCCTGGCCGAACTGGCCGCCGAGCGCGCGCCCGGTCGCTGGCTGGACATCGGCTGTGGCGAGGGTTACTACACCGCGCAGATCGCCGACGCCTTGCCGGATGCCGATGGCTACGCCCTGGACATTTCCCGCGAGGCGGTCAAACGCGCCTGCAAACGCGATCCACGGCTGACCTGGTTGATCGCCAGCATGGCCCGCGTACCGCTGGCGGACGGCTGCTGCCAGTTTCTGGCCAGCGTGTTCAGCCCGCTGGACTGGCAGGAGGCCAAACGCCTGCTCAGCCCCGGTGGCGGCCTGATGAAGGTCGGCCCGACCAGCGGCCACCTGATGGAATTGCGCGAGCGACTGTACGACGAAGTGCGCCAGTACACGGATGACAAACACCTGGCCCTGGTGCCGTCGGGCATGGTGCTCGATCACAGCGAAACCCTCGAGTTCAAGCTCACACTCATAAGTGGCCAGGACCGCGCCAACCTGTTGGCGATGACGCCCCACGGCTGGCGCGCCAGTGCCGAACGCCGCGCCAGCGTGATCGAGCAGGCCGAGCCGTTCGAGGTCACCGTGTCGATGCGCTACGATTATTTCGTTCTTCAATAACTTTTAATTCCCGGCCTCGGGCAACCGCCAGAGGCCAGTTAAATCCGCGAATGGATTTTTCAAGACCGCAGTGAGGACATCCATGCGCCAACCCGATATCGAGATTTACCTCAAAGACGCCGACGTCGATCACAAGGCCATTGCCGCGTGGCTCGGCCAGGCCCTGGGCCCGTGCAGCGACTGGGTCCAGAAAGGCCAGACCTACAAGTGCAAGGCCGGCGATATCCCGGTGACCTGGCTACCCAAGGCTGTGGGTAAATGGAACAGCCTGTACCTGGAAAGCGACCAGACCCCGTGGGAAGACGACATCGCCTGCGCCCGTGCAGCCTTTGCCGCGCTGAACGTCGAAGTGCGCTGCGCACCTGGGTCGTGGGTGGAGGAAGAAGGTGAAGAGTCGGCGGATCGCTGGATTCGCATCAGCGCCGATGGGGAAGAAGAGATTACCTGGAAGACGGCGTGACTATCTGAGGGCCACCCTCGCGATGCCCGCCGCAGATACAAAGGTAAAAGCACAACCCATGTGGGAGCGAGCCTGCTCGCGATAGCGGTAGATCAGCCAGATTAGAAGTGACTGACACACCGCTATCGCGAGCAGGCTCGCTCCCACAAGGGGTTTTGTCTCGCCAGTGAATGCGGGTTACAACCCCACCACATCCTCAGCCTGCAAGCCCTTCTGCCCTTCCACCACCGCGTACTCGACCTGCTGGCCTTCAGTCAGAGAACGATGGCCTTCGCCACGGATCGCGCGGTAATGCACGAATACATCCGCCCCGCCTTCACGCTGGATGAAGCCGTAGCCTTTGGCGTCGTTGAACCACTTCACATTGCCGGTTTCGCGTGCTGCCATGATTGCTCACTCCCATTTTTATTTTTAAGTCGGCCTTTCGATAGAAAGCCGTACGATCTTCGCCGCCGTCCAGCCGTCCACGCGGAAGGCAGAGGCAGTCAGCTGCCCGAGTATATGACAGACGTAAAAACTCTCAACTGACTTTACTTCGGCGCTTTTTTGCCGATTTTCGACGAATCCGGCACACTAGCCGCCGCTTTATCTTATCCACTCATGCAGAAGCCGTATGACCCGTTCCCCGTTCCGCCGTCTTGTGTTTGGCACCCTGCGCCGACTGTTGTACCTCTGGGTTCGCTCCGAGACGATCAATCAGTCGTCCTTCACCCTCAACCTCGACCGCAGTCGTCCGGTGTTCTACGTCCTGCAAAACCCTTCGCTCACCGACCTGGCGGTGCTCGACACCGAGTGCACCAAGGCTGGCCTGCCCCGTCCGGTACTGCCGGTGTCCGTGGGCAACCTGTTGGAACCGGCGGCGTTTTTCTACCTGACCCCGGAGCCGGACTGGCTCGGCCGGCAGGACAAACGTGGCGCGCCGCCGACCCTGACGCGACTGGTCAATGCCCTGACCCACAACGCCGCCGAAGACGCGCAGATCATCCCGGTCAGCGTGTTCTGGGGGCAGTCGCCCGACAGCGAATCCAGCCCGTGGAAACTGTTGTTCGCCGACAGCTGGGCCGTCACTGGCCGGCTACGGCGCTTGCTGAGCATCATGATCCTGGGGCGCAAGACCCGCGTGCAGTTTTCCGCACCGATCCATTTGCGCGAACTGATCGAGCACGACAAGGGCCACGAACGCACCGTGCGCATGGCCCAGCGGATCCTGCGGATACATTTTCGCAACTTGAAAGCGGCGGTCATTGGCCCGGACATTTCCCACCGACGCAACCTGGTCAAGGGGCTGCTGAACCAGCCGCTGGTCAAACAGGCGATTGCCGACGAGGCCGAGCGGGAAAAAATCACCCCGGAAAAAGCCAAGGCCCAGGCGCTGCGTTACGGCAACGAAATCGCCTCGGACTACACCTACACCGCGATCCGTTTCCTGGAAGTGGTGCTGAGCTGGTTCTGGAACAAGATCTACGACGGCATCAAGGTCAACCACATCGAAGGCGTGCAGAAGGTCGCCCAGGGCCACGAAGTCATCTACGTACCGTGCCACCGCAGCCATATCGACTACCTGCTGCTGTCGTACCTGCTGTTTCGCAACGGCCTGACCCCGCCGCACATCGCCGCCGGCATCAACCTCAACATGCCGGTGATCGGCGGTCTGCTGCGTCGGGGCGGGGCGTTTTTCATGCGTCGCACCTTCAAGGGCAACCCGCTCTATACCGCGGTGTTCAACGAATACCTGCACACACTGTTCACCAAAGGCTTTCCGGTGGAGTATTTCGTCGAGGGCGGTCGCTCGCGCACCGGACGCATGCTGCAACCCAAGACCGGCATGCTCGCCATCACCTTGCGCAGCTTCCTGCGCTCATCGCGCATGCCCATCGTGTTCGTGCCGGTCTACATCGGCTATGAGCGCGTCCTGGAAGGCCGCACCTACCTGGGTGAACTGCGTGGGGCGAGCAAGAAGAAAGAATCGATCTTCGACATTTTCAAGGTCATCGGCGCCCTCAAGCAGCGCTTCGGCCAAGTAGCGGTGAACTTCGGTGAGCCGATCAAACTGGCGGAGTTTCTCGACGGCGAACAGCCGGGTTGGCGCCAACAGGAGCTGGGCCCGCAATTCAAACCGGCCTGGCTCAACGCAACCACCCACCGCCTCGGCGAGCGGGTGGCCCGGCACCTGAACGAAGCGGCGGCCATCAACCCGGTCAACCTGGTCGCCCTGGCGCTGCTGTCCACCAGCCGCCTGGCCCTGGACGACCGTGCCATGGCCCGGGTGCTGGACCTGTACCTGGCGTTGTTGCGCAAAGTGCCGTACTCGCCTCACACCACCTTGCCCGAGGGCGATGGTCGAGCGCTGATCGAGCACGTCAAAGGCATGCACCTGCTGTCGGAACAGAGCGATGCCCTGGGCAAGATTCTGTATCTGGACGAGCAGAATGCCGTCCTGATGACCTACTACCGCAACAACGTGCTGCACATCTTTGCCCTGCCGGCGTTGCTGGCGAGTTTCTTCCAAAGCACTTCGCGCATGAGCCGCGAACAGATCCTGCGCTACACCCGCGCCTTGTACCCCTACCTGCAATCGGAGCTGTTCATTCGCTGGTCACTGGAAGAACTGGACGCCGTGGTCGACCAATGGCTCGAAGCGTTCGTCGAACAAGGGCTGCTGCGTTTCGAAAAAGACCTGTACCTGCGCCCGGCCCCAAGTTCGCGGCATTTCGTGCTGCTGACCCTGTTGTCCAAGAGCATCGCGCAGACCTTGCAGCGCTTCTACATGACCGTCTCCCTGCTGCTCAACAGCGGCCAGAACAGCATCAGCGCCGAAGAACTGGAAGACCTCTGCACGGTCATGGCCCAGCGCCTGTCGATCCTGCACGGCTTGAACGCACCGGAATTCTTCGACAAGAGCCTGTTCCGGCATTTCATCCAGACAATGCTGGACCTGGACGTACTGCGCCGGGACGAAGCGGGCAAGCTAAGCTATCACGAGCTGCTGGGTGAACTGGCCGAAGGTGCGGCCAAGCGGGTCCTGCCGGCGGAGATCCGTTTGTCGATCCGTCAGGTGGCGTTGCATCGCAGTGAAGATGCGGCAGATCAGGTCATCCCGGTGGTTGCGGACTGACCCCACAGGCGCCAGGTTCTCTCTGGCGCCCTCAATATGGAAATGCCCCCAATGAAAAAGCTTCTTCTCGTCGCCGTTGCCACGTTACTCAGTGCCTGCTCCAGCGCACCGCTGGCGAGCAAAAACAGTCTCGACGGTGAAGTGTTCTACCTGCAGCGCATCGCCCTGCCGCCTACCGCTGTCTTAAGCGTGAGCCTGCAGGATGTGTCCCTGGCCGACGCCCCCGCGGTGGTGCTCGATGAACAGAGCGGTCCGGTCAAGGGCCAGGTCCCGCTGCCGTTTCACCTCAGCTATGATCCGGCCCAGGTCAAACCCGGCCATCGCTTTGCCGTGAGCGCGCGCATTGAAGTGGACGGCCAGTTGATGTTCATCACCACCGAACAACACACCGTGCAGCTCGATGGCAAAGATCCACAGCCGCTGAAGATCCGCGTCAACGCCGCCCGCTGATTTCTCTTTCTAATTTTTCCAAGGAAGCTGCCATGCTCCGCTCTACGCTCCGTTTCACCAGCCTGTGCGCCGGCCTGTTGTTCTGCGCCAACACCATGGCCCTGTCCCTGGCCGACCTCTCGCAGAAGGACGCCACCGGCGGCCTCAAGGACGCACTGACCCAGGGCGCCCAAGTAGCCGTCAAGCAGTTGGGCGCACCCGGTGGCTTCAGCAACAACCCCGAGGTGAAGATCGAACTGCCGGGCAAGCTCGGTAAAGTCGCCAGCAAGATGAAAGCCTTTGGCATGGGCGATCAGGTCGAACAACTGGAAGCCAGCATGAACCAGGCCGCTGAAGCCGCTGTGGTCCAGGCCCAGCCGATCCTGGTCAATGCCGTGAAGAACATGAGTGTGAGCGATGCCAAGGGGATCCTGAGCGGCGGCAACGATTCCGCCACGCAGTACCTGAACAAGAGCAGCCGCGAGCAGATCCGCGCCAAGTTCCTGCCCATCGTCAAGCAAGCCACCGACAAGGTTGGCCTGGCGCAGAAATACAACACGTTCGCAGGCCAAGCGGCGACCTTCGGCGTACTGGACGCCAAAAGCGCCAACATCGAAAACTACGTGACCGAACAAGCGCTGGACGGTTTGTTCGAGATGATCGGCAAACAGGAAGCCACCATCCGCCAGAACCCTGCGGCGGCGGCGAGCAGTTTGGCCAAGAAGGTGTTTGGTACGCTCTGAGATTCAGCGCAAAAACACTGTGGGAGCGAGCCTGCTCGCGATAGCGGTATCAGCCATAACATCTGTGTTGACTGATGTTCCGCCATCGCGAGCAAGCTCGCTCCCACATTCGATCTTCAGTGTTATCAAAATCGTGTCAGGTCTTCTTGACCCTGAACCACGCCGCATACAACGCCGGCAGGAACAACAGCGTCAACGCCGTCGCCACGATCAGCCCGCCCATGATCGCCACCGCCATCGGGCCAAAGAACAGGCTACGTGACAGCGGAATCATCGCCAGCACCGCCGCCAGCGCGGTGAGCACAATCGGGCGGAACCGTCGCACAGTGGCTTCGATGATCGCCTGCCACGGGGCGAGCCCCGCCTTGATGTCCTGTTCGATCTGGTCCACCAGAATCACCGAGTTGCGCATGATCATCCCCGACAAGGCGATGGTGCCCAACATGGCGACGAAACCGAACGGCTGGCGGAACACCAGCAGGAACAGCGTGACACCGATCAGGCCCAGGGGCGCGGTAAGAAACACCATGGCCGTGCGGGAAAAACTGCGCAATTGCAGCATCAGCAACGTCAGCACCACGACGATGAACAGCGGCACGCCGGCGTTCACCGATTGCTGGCCGCGGGCGGCATCCTCTACCGTACCGCCCACTTCCAGCAGATAACCGTCCGGCAGCTCGGCACGAATCGGGGCCAGGGTCGGGAAGATCTGCTGCACCAGGGTCGCCGGTTGTTCCTTGCCATAGATATCAGCCCGCACGGTCACACTTGGCAGGCGATTGCGGTGCCAGATAACGCCTTCTTCGAAGCCGTATTCCAGCGTCGCGATCTGTGACAGCGCAACGCTTGTGCCATTGTCGGTCGGCACCGCCAGGCTCGGCAGCAGGGACAATTCGGTGCGCTCATGCACCGTGCCGCGCAGCAGAATCTCGATCAGTTCGTTGTCTTCCCGGTATTGGCTGACGCTGGAGCCGGTGAGGGAACTGCGCAAAAAGCTCGACAGGTTAGCCGTACTCACGCCCAACGCTCGGGCGCGGTCCTGATCGACGTTCAGGTACACCACCTTGCTCGGCTCTTCCCAATCCAGATGCACATTGGCCACGTAGGGATTTTCACGAACCTTGGTCGCCACTTTCCGGGCCAGGGCCCGGACTTGTTCGATGTGCTCACCGGTCACGCGAAACTGCACCGGATAACCCACTGGCGGGCCATTTTCCAGGCGCGTGACCCGCGAGCGCAGGGCCGGGAACTGCTCGTTCAACGTGGTGATCAACCAGCTGCGCAGGGGCTCGCGGTCTTCGATGGTCTTGGCCAGCACCACGAACTGGGCGAAGCTGGGTGCCGGCAGTTGTTGATCCAGCGGCAGGTAGAAACGCGGTGAACCGGTGCCGACATAAGCCACGTAGTTGTCGATGCCCGCGTGGTCCTTGAGCAGCGCTTCAAGGCGCTTGACCTGCTCGGCGGTGTTGCTCAGGGACGCGCCTTCGGCCAGCTTCAGGTCGACCATCAGCTCAAGTCGCCCCGAGGCCGGGAAGAACTGTTGTGGCACGAAACGGAACAGTGCCACCGAGCCCACAAATAACAGCACAGTCAGCACGATGACGGTTTTGCGCCGCCGCACGCACCACTCCACCAAGCGCCGGACACGCTGGTAGAACGGCGTGCCGTAGGGGTTGAACTGGCCATCAGCGGTGCCGTGTTTGGCGGCATGAATTTTCGCCAGGTCCGGCAACAGTTTCTCACCCAGGTACGGCACGAACACCACCGCGGCCACCCAGGAGGCCAGCAGCGCCAGGGTAACGACCTGGAAAATCGAACGGGTGTACTCACCGGTGCCTGACTGCGCCGTGGCGATCGGCAGGAAACCCGCAGCGGTGATCAGCGTACCGGTGAGCATCGGGAATGCGGTGCTGGTCCAGGCATAGCTGGCGGCCTTGATCCGGTCGAAGCCCTGCTCCATTTTGATCGCCATCATCTCGACCGCGATGATCGCGTCATCCACCAGCAGACCCAACGCCAACACCAGCGCGCCAAGGGAAATCTTGTGCAGGCCGATGCCCAGGTAATACATCGCGGCGAAGGTCATCGCCAGCACCAGCGGAATCGCCAGGGCGACCACCATCCCGGTTCGCAGCCCGAGGGAGAAGAAGCTCACCAGCAACACGATCGTCAGGGCCTCCACCAGCACCTGGACGAACTCGCCAACACCGGTTTTCACCGCCGCCGGCTGGTCCGAGACCTTACGCAATTGCATGCCGGCCGGCAGGTTGTTCTGGATACGGGCAAACTCCGCCTCCAGGGCCTTGCCCAGAATCAGAATGTCGCCGCCGTCCTTCATCGCCACGGCCAGACCAATGGCATCTTCGGCCATGAAGCGCATGCGCGGGGCTGGCGGATCGTTGAAACCGCGATGCACATCCGCGACATCGCCGATACGGAACGTGCGATCAGCGACACGAATGGGAAAGTCGCGGATCTCTTCTACTGTCTGAAAATTTCCCGATACCCTTAGTTGGACTCGCTCGCTGCCGGTTTCGAAAAAACCTGCGGTCGATATTGCGTTCTGCTCTTCCAACGCCTGCTGGACTGCCGCCAGCGGCACGCCGAGGGTCGCCAGCTTAACGTTCGACAGTTCGATCCAGATTTTCTCGTCCTGCAAACCCAGCAGTTCAACCTTGCCCACATCCTTGACCCGTTGCAGTTGGATCTGGATGCGATCGGCGTAATCCTTGAGCACGCCGTAGTCAAAACCATCGCCAGTCAGCGCATAGATATTGCCGAAGGTGGTGCCGAACTCATCGTTGAAAAACGGCCCCTGGATGCCCGGCGGCAAGGTGTGACGGATGTCACTGACCTTCTTGCGGATCTGGTACCACAACTCGGGAATCTGCGCCGAATGCAGGGAATCGCGAGCCATGAACGTCACCTGGGATTCGCCCGGGCGGGAGAACGAGACGATTCTTTCGTAATCGCCGGTTTCCATCAGTTTCTTTTCGATGCGTTCGGTGACCTGGCGAGAAACCTCCTCGGCCGTAGCCCCCGGCCAGTTGGTGCGAATGACCATGGCCTTGAAGGTAAACGGCGGGTCTTCGCTCTGGCCGAGCTTGGTGTAGGAAAGCGCGCCGACGATTGCCAGCAGCAACATCAGGAACAGGACGATCTGGCGGTTACGCAGCGCCCATTCGGAAAGATTGAAGCCCATCGGGGATTACTCCTTGGCCGCCAGATTGACCACGCGGTTGGAGCGATCCACCGGCCGCACCTGCTGGCCGTCGAGGAGCACGTGCACACCGGCTGCGACGACCCAGTCATTGGGGCTCAGCCCTTCAAGCACCGGAACGGTTTTTTCGCCAAACGGGCCGACGCGCACCGGGACTTTTTTCAGGGTGTTATTGCCGTTGACTACCCACACGTAAGTGGCGCCGTTCTCGGCGGTGAGTGCAGACAGCGGCACCGACAGCGACACCTGGTCGCCGGTCTGGATAAACACTCGGGCACTCTGGCCCAACTCAGCCGGAACACTGCCGGCGGTGAAGGCAACGCGAGCGGCGAAGGTGCGGGATCTGGGATCGGCGGCTGGCGACAGTTCGCGGATGCGTCCGCTGAAACGCTGATCGGGCTGGCTCCATAGCTCCACCGAGACCGGCTGACCAATCTTGAACCGGCCAAAGCCCTGCTCCGGCAGGCTGATCAGCACTTCACGCTCGCCGTCAGTGGCGAGGGTGAAGACCGTTTGACCGGCCGACACCACCTGCCCTACCTCCACGGAACGCCGGGCAACCACGCCATCCTGAGGCGCACGCAGCACCGAGTAACTGGCCTGGTTGCTGGCGACATCGAATTCAGCCTTGATCTGCTTGAGCCGCGCGGCACCGGAGCGGTAGAGGTTTTCTGCGTTGTCGTACTGGGAGCGGCTGACCATCTGCCGCTCCATCAAGGTTTTGTAGCGATCACGTTCAGCGCGCACCAGGTTCAGGTTGGCTTCGGCGGCGGCGACTTGGGCACGGGTGGCTTCCAGCTGCAGGCGCACGTCCTGGGGATCGAGCTCGGCCAGGGGCTGGTTGGCCTTGACTCGCTGGCCCTCTTCGACCAGTCGTCGGCTTACTTTGCCGCCGATGCGAAAGGCCAGGTCTGGCTCGAATCGCGCCCTGACTTCACCCGGATAACTTTCCATCGCCTGGCCCGAAGGCTCTGGCTGCACCACCATGGCGGGGCGCACGGCAAGGGACACGGGTTCGTCCTGACCACACGCAGACAATAAAAAAACCAGGCTCACTGGCAGGGCGAGGGGCAAGGCATAGCGGAACATGGCGAGTGACCTTTCGCTAATGGTGCTTGGAATAATTATACTGACGAGTATGTTATTAATAGCAAACTCACCAGTCCAGTATTAAAAGCGAATAATGTCGAACAATCTTTCACCTCCCAACGGCCCAGGCCGTCCGAAGGATCTGGCCAAGCGCCAGGCCATTCTCGACGCGGCAAAAAAACTCTTCGTCAGCCTGGGGTATGCCAACACCAGCATGGACGCGGTCGCCACCGAGGCCGGTGTGTCGAAGCTGACGGTCTACAGCCACTTCAACGACAAGGAAACGCTGTTTTCCGCTGCCGTGGTGGCCAAGTGTGAAGAGCAAGTGCCGCCGCTTTTCTTCGAATGGCCTGACGGCGTGCCGATCGAACATGTGTTGCTGAACATTGCCCGTGGTTTTCACCAACTGATCAACAGCGACGAATCGGTGAACCTGCATCGGTTGATCATGGCCTTGGGCAGTCAGGACCCGCAGCTGTCGACGATCTTCTTCGAAGCAGGCCCGCAACGGATGCTCTCAGGCATGGAAAGGCTGCTGAACAAGGTCAACCAGAGCGGCGCCCTGAGCATCGACAAACCGCGCAATGCGGCGGAACACTTCTTCTGCCTCATCAAGGGTGCGGCGAATTTCCGCTTGCTGTATGGCTGCGGCGCACCGCTGGAAGCCGCAGCGGCCGAGGCTCATGTCGAGGAAGTGGTGGGGTTGTTTATGCGCGCTTATCGGCCGCAGATCATCTGATAGATTCTCGCCGACTGGGCGGGCCTCATCGCGAGCAGGCTCGCTCCCACAGGGTAAGGTGTAGTTAACACAACACACATCTGTGGGAGCGAGCCTGCTCGCGATGGAGGCGACGCGGTCTCAGGCCTTGAGCGCCTTCTTGGGATAGATGTCGTAGCGGCTGGATTTACCCTCAAGCCCGTGGCTGGGTTTTGGCCCTTCGATGCACGGTGCCTTGCGCGGACGCTTGACCACGACGCGGTGAGTCGCCAGGGCCAGGGCCGCGGCCAACAACGCCGGAGCGTCCAGGTCGTCGCCCACCAGCGGCCGGAACAGGCGCATTTCCTTCTTCACCAGGGCCGTTTTCTCACGATGAGGGAACATCGGGTCCAGGTAGATCACCTGGGGCGGCTCGCCTTGCCAGTTGCGCATCACCTCGATGGAATTGCCCTTGAGCAACCGCATGCGGGCGACGATCGGCGCCACGTCGAAGTCCTCCGCGCCTCGGGCCAGGCCATCCTCGAGCAATGCGCCGATCAGCGGCTGGCGCTCGATCAGGCTCATTTCACAGCCCAGGCTGGCCAGCACAAACGCATCCTTGCCCAACCCGGCCGTGGCATCCAGCACACGCGGACGTACGCCCTGGGCCACACCGACGGCTTTGGCGATCATCTGGCCGCTACCGCCGCCGTACAAGCGGCGATGGGCCGCGCCGCCTTCGACGAAGTCCACCCGCACCGGTCCCGGCGCATCCGGCCCCAGTTGCTGCAATTGCAACCCCTGCTCACCGACCTGCAAGGCAAACTCGCCATCGTCCACCTGCAACGGCAGGTCAAGGCGCTGTGCCCAGTGCTCGGCCTGCGGCTGGAAGGCCGGGGCCAGGGCCTCAACATGGATGCGGCAGGCCGCGGGTTGATCACTCATGGAAGTTGTTCATTCTTGGAAACATGCTCAAAAAATTAAGGATCGGCAAAAACGGCCGATAACAACGGTGAACGGCATTTTGCCAGAGCTGAGCGTCGACCGAGAAAAATGTCAGACATTCAATCCACATCGATAGGCGTCATCTCCCCTTACGGCGATTACAGCCTGCGCAACACCCAAGCCCTGAGCGGCGTCAGTCACCTGTGGCAGGATTTTTTTGCCCGGGCCCTGGCCGATCAACTGGGTGATAACGCACCGGCGCCTGGCAGCTACCAGCCAGTTGCCCTCGATGCGGCTGTTGAACCGACCCTCGGCGCCGAATTGCTCGAGCACATTGTCAGCCAGCGCAACTGCCAAGTGACAGAAACCCAAGTCAAACCGCCTGAGCCGCTGTTCCTGCCAATCGCTGAATTTGAACTCGACCTGCTGGACAAACCCTTCCCGCCGTTCCCGCCGGAAGAAATCGCCACCCAGCAAAAACAGCAGACCTTCGAAAGCAACTGGGTTCGCCCTCTGGTGCTTGCCGCCGGCCAACCGCTGCCAGAACCGGGACCTGCGCCTCAGCCACGTCCACTGCACCTGCCGATTGCCGAATTCGAACTGGACCTGCTGGACAAGCCGTTCCCGCCGTTCCCGGAAGAGGAACTGGTGGCACAGCAGAAGCAACTGGACTTCGATACCCGCTGGGCACGCCCGATCGTGTTGCAGAACCTGCGCATCGCCGCCTGAATCAACGGCAAATCCACCACGGCCCGACATCCAGATGAAAATGGTTGCGGTGCGCCGCGTTGTAATCCGGACTCAAGACCACATTGAACACGTCACAGGCACCGTCGCGCACCTGGCGCAGGAATTGGGCGTGGGTGTTGTCCTTCGGCCAGTCCTTGAGCACGTTCACGCGACGGCCGTCCGCCAGGCGAAACCCGGCGATATCCAGCGCACTGGCCGTGGCATGCTGGCTGCGCGCCCCGCTCTCCCGACCGTACATATTGCGACAGGCGAAACTGCCCAGATGATCGACCTGCACCACTTCCTGCCCATAGGTCGCCAGCGCCGCCGGCTGCAGCGCGTGACGTTCAAACAAGGCGAACGCCACCGCCAGCGGGCAACTGGCCAGGAAGCTGCTGCTCAACGCCACCTCGCCGCCCTGCACCCTCAGCACATTGCTCAGCGGGCAACTGGCCTGGGGACTGCTGTCGGCCTGGCGGGTGGCCCGCAGCCCCGAGGTCGCGAGCGCCTGGTCGCATAACTGCGGATCGTTGCGCAGGGCCATGAGTTTGTAACGGGTCAGCAGGTTCGGCGGCGCATTGACGTCCAGGGGCGCCCAGGGATTCCATTGTGGCGGCACCGACAGCCAACCGCGCCATACCCCCAGCACTGCGACGCCAACAACCAGCACCAATAGCGTAAAACCTTTCAAAACCCGCACGACAATGCCTCGGGCCTCAACCCTTGAATAATTGGTTGGCCTGGTTGAAGGGCATCGAACGACGGGTGAAGGTGAACGAGCCCTGTTCGCGGATTTCCTCGGCGGCGCGGAAAAACTCGCCATACGCCGCCAGGGCCAGCGCGGACCCGACACTGATGCGCTTGACGCCCATCTCGCTCAGCTGCGCAACCGTCAGGTCCAGCGCCCCGGACATCAACACATTCACCGGTTTCGGCGCCAGCGCCCGGACCACCGCCAGCACCTGCTCGGCCGAGCGCAAGCCTGGGGCATAGAGCACGTCGGCACCGGCATCGGCGAACGCCTTCAGGCGGGCAATGGTGTCATCCAGGTCGGGCTTGCCGTGCAGAAAATTCTCCGCCCGGGCGGTCAGCACAAAGGGATACGGCAGACTGCGCACCGCGTCAGCCGCAGCTTTAACCCGCGCCACGGCATGCTCGAAGCCATAGATCGGGCTGTCTTCGCGCCCTGTGGCATCTTCGATCGAGCCACCCACCGCGCCGGCCTGCGCCGCGCGGATCAGGCTGCTGGCGCACGCCTCGGGGGCATCGGCGAAGCCGTTCTCCAGATCGACCGCCACTGGCAAGTCAGTGGCCGCCACAATCGCCCGGACATTGGCCAGGGTGTCATCCAGCCCCGCGGCACCATCGGGCCGTCCCAAGGAAAAAGCGTAACCGGCACTGGTGGTGGCCAGGGCCTCGAAGCCGAGACTGGCAAGCATCTTTGCCGAACCGGCGTCCCACGGGTTGGGAATGACGAACGCGCCTTCGCGTTCATGCAAGGCTTTGAAGGCCTGGGCTCGACGGGTTTGCGCATCCATGGAAATCACTCCTGAGCAGAGGAAATTTTCGCCTCAGAGCAAACCCAGTTGCTCGGCGGCGGGCTCTCTGTATAGCTCAGGCAGGGCCGGCAAGCCAGGCAAACGGCTCATCAATCGGCGATGAAAGTGTTGCGCGAGTTTGGCCGCCAGCACGTTGTCGGCGGTGTGCAGAAAGATATAAGGCGTGCGCCCCTCTTCGATCCACCCGGCGATTTTTTCCACCCAGGGGGTCAGGAACGGTTCGTTGGCCTCCAGCACTGGATGGCCGATGAAACGCACCTGCGGGCAGTGGGTGAACGCGGTCGGCCGGGGCGGCACACGCGGTTTCTTCGATTGAGCATGGAGCACGGCAGGATCGGTCGAGGTGCAACTGAACAATGCCCGGGGATCCAGACAGATGCGTTCTACCCCGCGATCAAGGAGCAGGCGGTTGAGCTGTCGTTCGGCATCGCCTTTGGCAAAGAAGTCACCGTGACGGACCTCGACGGCCAAGGGGCGCTCGAAGGCATCAATGAAGCCCGCCAACTCCGGCAATCGATTCGGGGTAAAGGCCTTGGATAACTGCAACCAGAACGGTGAAACCCGTTCGCCCAGGGGGCTGAGCAATTGCACGAAGGTTTCGACGGCCGTCAGGTGCTCACGCAAATCGCCATTGTGGCTGATCTCACCGGGCAACTTGGCGGTGAAGCGAAACTGCTCGGGCATGGTCTCGGCCCAGCGCTGAACGATGGCCGCAGAGGGGCTGGCGTAGAAGGTCGTATTGCCTTCCACGGCATTGAACACTTGAGAATAGAGTTTCAGGAAATCGGAGCTTTTGGCGTCTTGCGGATAAAGATAATCGCGCCAGGCGTTTTCGCTCCAGGACGGGCAGCCCAGGTAGTAAGGCAACCCCATCAGATGTAGAGATCGAGTCCCAGCACTTCCATATCCCAGTCAACGAAACCGGCAGTGCTCAGGTAGCTGGCCAGGGCCGCGGATACACTGCGGCTCATGGCGCGGTGATACAGCATGTCTTGCTGACGGGCCGGAAGATTGCTCAGGCGTTGCGCCGAGGCTTTGGCAGCGCGGGCGGCCAGTTGCTCTTCGGACGGAAATTCCAGTTCGCCATCGACGTCATCGAAGGACTCATCCGCAGCAGCTTTGCCTGCACGAGGCCTGCGTTTGATGGGGTAGGACTGGGATGAAACGCCGTCTATACGCATAACAGAATGCTCGGTATCAATGATGGCAATTTAGCGGCACTTTCACAGCCGCGCAAATGCGCAAGTGATAACTAGAGCACATAAAGTCAAAAAGGTTTAAAACCGACTCGAAAAAATGACGACTGGTAATATTGGCGTGACTTTTGGGGGAGCAAATGACTTTGTAGGAGCAAGGCTTGCCCGCGATGAAGATGACGCGGTCCGCCGGAGAACCGGGGCCCCCGTATCGCGAGCAAGCTTTGCTCTCACAACGCCTGGGTCTACCGTTCGGATTTGGGTGTTGCAACCTTGTCCCGTAAGTACACCGGTTGTGCATCGTCGGCCGGGATGGCTTCGCCGCGCTCCCAGGCGAAGCGGGCCAGGGTCAGCAGGTCTTCGGCATGGGGCAGCATCGAGGCGTCCTGGCCGCTGAGGGGGACGGCAATCCGCTCGCCGTAGCCCCAACCGGTCCCGGCGCCGAACCAGTCGCCGCTGGCGTTGGCAGGCAACGCCGCCGCTTCGGGGGGGAGCACCGCTTCGGCGCCCACCAGGCGCATCTCACCCTCGGACTCGCGGTAGCAGCCCCAATACACCTCATCCATGCGCGCATCGATGGCCGCCGCGACCTGGCTGACGCCCTGTTCACGCAAGGCGCGCTGGGCGAGTACCGCCAGGTTGGACACCGGCAACACCGGCCGCTCCAGGGCAAACGCCAGGCCCTGCACCACGCCGACGGCAATGCGCACGCCAGTGAACGCTCCCGGCCCACGACCAAAGGCAATCGCATCCACCGCCTGCAAGGTGGTCCCTGCATCGCTGAGCAATTGCTGGATCATCGGCAGCAGCTTCTGGGCGTGCAAGCGCGGGATCACCTCGTAATGGCTCGTGACCTTGCCGTCGTGCAGCAAGGCAACGGAGCAAGCTTCAGTCGCGGTATCCAGGGCCAGCAAGGTGCTCATCGGTGTGTCCGTAAATCAGATGGGGAAAAGTGCGCCAGTATAAACAACTACGGCCCGCAAGCGGGCCGTTGTTATTTGCTGCACAGCAGACTTGTCAGCTCAGTGCTTCAAGCACCTTGCCGGTGATCGCTTCAACCGAACCAACGCCGGCGATGTAGCTGTACTTGGGCTTGCCCTGGGTCTTGGCGGACAACTTCTGGTAGAACTCCACCAGCGGCTTGGTCTGGGAGTGGTAGACCGACAGGCGATGGCGCACGGTTTCTTCGGTGTCGTCCTTGCGCTGCACCAGTGCTTCACCGGTGATGTCGTCCTTGCCGGCGAGTTTCGGCGGGTTATAGACGGTGTGGTAGACACGGCCGGACGGCTCGTGGACACGGCGACCGGCAATGCGTTGAACGATCTCTTCGTCGTCGACGGCGATTTCGACAACGTGATCCAGCTCCACGCCAGCCGTAACCAAGGCTTCGGCCTGCGGAATGGTGCGCGGGAAACCGTCGAACAGGAAGCCGTTGGCGCAATCGGCTTGAGCGATGCGATCCTGGACCAGCGCGATGATCAGGTCATCCGACACCAGGCCGCCGGCATCCATGATGCTCTTGGCCTTGACGCCCAGCTCGGTGCCGGCCTTGACCGCGGCACGCAGCATGTCGCCAGTGGAGATTTGCGGGATACCGAATTTTTCGGTGATGAACTTTGCCTGAGTACCTTTACCGGCCCCGGGAGCTCCCAGCAGAATGACGCGCATCGATGTGCTCCTCAATTTTTTTATGTAAACGCTCGGATTCGCCTCGTGGGGCCAATCTCGGAAAACAGGATCGTGACCGCCCAAACGGCCAAAGGCTGATCAAGATACACAGCAGGCCCGACCCACACAAGCCGCCGAAAGTCGAAGGAACCCGCGCCTGACGCGACCTTGGGAGGAGGTGGCGATCGTCGCAACCGGACAACAAACTGTCGCCCGACCGACCTCCTCCCTGCCCAACCGGCCTCCGCCCGGGGGATACCGGACGGGCCGTTTCGGTACGCCGCTTAACCTTAGCCGGTGTTGCGCAAACCGGCGGCAATCCCCGCCACAGACACCAGAAGCGCCTGTTCCACGGGGCTGCCCTGGGCAACGTCCTGCTGCCGGGAACGGGCAAGCAGTTCAGCCTGCAACAGGTGCAACGGGTCGAGGTAGGTATTACGCAGACGAATGAATTCCAGAGTGTCAGGGCTATGTGCCAGTAGCTGCGACTGACCGGTCAACCCCAGGACCACCGCGCATGCCTGCGACAATAGGTCGCGTAAATGCTCGCCCAACGGTAGCAACCCAGGTTCGACCAAACGCTCATCGTAGGAGCGCGCGATGTCCGCGTCGGCCTTGGCCAGCACCATCTCCAGCATGTCGATGCGGGTGCGAAAAAACGGCCATTGCTCGCGCATCTGCCCCAGCAACTCGCCCTCGCCGCGCTCCAGCGCCTTGCCCAGGGCGGTCTCCCAACCGAGCCAGGCCGGCAGCATCAGGCGCGTCTGGGTCCAGCCGAAGATCCACGGGATCGCCCGCAGGCTTTCGATGCCTCCGGCCCGGCGCTTGGCCGGCCGGCTGCCCAGCGGCAGACGGCCCAGCTCCTGCTCCGGTGTGGACTGGCGGAAATACTCGACGAATTGCGGATTTTCCCGCACCACGGCGCGGTAAGCCTTGACCCCGTCGGCCGCCAGTTCATCCATCAGATGACGCCACTGAGGAGTGGGCGGCGGCGGTGGCAGCAGTGTCGCTTCCAGCACGGCGGCGAGGTACAGATTGAGATTCTGTTCGGCGATGTCCGGCAGGCCAAATTTGAAACGAATCATTTCACCCTGCTCAGTGGTACGGAACCGCCCGGCCACCGAACCCGGCGGTTGCGACAGAATCGCCGCGTGAGCCGGACCGCCGCCACGCCCCACGGTGCCTCCGCGGCCATGGAACAACAGCAGTTCGACTTGCTGTTCGCGACAAATGTCCACCAGCCGTTCCTGGGCTCGATACTGTGCCCAGGCCGCCGCTGTCGTGCCGGCATCCTTGGCCGAATCGGAATAGCCGATCATCACCTCCTGAGGCCCTTGCAGCCGCGATCGATAGCCCGGCAGCAGCAACAATTGCTCGATCACCGGCCCGGCGTTGTCCAGGTCGGCCAGGGTCTCGAACAGCGGCACCACCCGCATGGGTCGCAACACGCCGGCCTCTTTCAACAAGAGCTGCACCGCGAGCACATCGGAAGCGGCGCCCGCCATCGAGATCACGTACGAGCCCAGGGACGCCGCCGGCGCCGCCGCCACTTCCCGGCACGTGGCCAGGACTTCCGCGGTATCGGCCGACGGTTTGAAATGAGCGGGCAAAAGCGGACGCCGGTTGTTCAGCTCCTCCAGCAGAAAGCTGATGCGCTGCTCCTCGCTCCAGTCCTCATAGCGGCCCAGGCCCAGGTAGTCAGTGATTTCAGTCATGGCTGCGCTGTGGCGCGTGGAGTCCTGGCGTACATCGAGGCGCACCAGGAACAACCCGAACGTCACCGCCCGGCGCAAGCAGTCGAGCAGCGGCCCGTCGGCGATCACGCCCATGCCGCACTCGTGCAGGGACTGGTAGCAAAGCTCCAGCGGGTCCAGCAGTTCGCGGTTGTTCTGCAACACATCGGCAGAGGCTGGGGTGGTGACTTTCAGGGACGCGTGCGCCCAATTGCGCGTGGCGCGCAGGCGTTCACGCAATTGCTTGAGCACGGCACGGTAGGGTTCAGCGCTATCACCGGCCTGGGCGCGCAAAGCCTCGCTGGCTTTTTGCATGGACAGCTCAGCCGCCAGGTGATCAACGTCGCGCAGGTACAGATCTGCCGCCATCCACCGCGCCAGCAACAGCACTTCGCGGGTTACCGCAGCGGTGACATTGGGGTTGCCATCCCGGTCGCCGCCCATCCACGAGGCAAAGCGGATCGGTGCAGCCTCCAGCGGCAGGCGCAAGCCGGTGGCGGCATGCAGGGCCTGATCGGCCTTGCGCAGGTAGTTGGGAATGGCTTGCCACAGCGAATGTTCGATCACCGCAAAGCCCCACTTGGCCTCGTCCACCGGGGTCGGCCGGGTGCGGCGTATTTCTTCGGTATGCCAGGCTTCGGCGATCAGCCGTTGCAGACGCTCGTGGATCTGCGCACGCTCGGCGCTGGTGAGATCGCGGTGGTCCTGGGCCGCCAGTTGCGCGGCGATGGCATCGTATTTCTGGATCAGCGTGCGCCGGGCCACTTCCGTGGGGTGGGCGGTGAGCACCAGCTCGATTTCCAGCCGTCCCAATTGCCGCGCCAGGGACTCGGCGCCATGGCCCTCGGCCCGCAATCGAGCAAGCAGTTCGGGCAACACCCGCGCCTCGAACGGTGCCGGTTTGGACTCTTCGCGTCGGTGGATAAGTTGATACTGCTCGGCGATGTTGGCCAGGTTGAGGAACTGATTGAACGCCCGCGCCACCGGCAGCAGTTCGTCCTCGCCCAACTGATTGAGGCTGGCGCTCAGTTCGGCGTCCATGGAGCCGCGTCGATCGGCCTTGGCACCCTTGCGGATCTGCTCGATCTTGTCGAGAAACCTGTCCCCGTACTGTTCGCGGATGGTGTTGCCCAGCAGCTCGCCGAGCAGGTGAACATCCTCGCGCAAGCGTGCATCGATATCGGTCATCAGCAGTTCTCCAGCAAAAGGTCCGGACAGCTCTTGGGTTAGACGTTTTACAGAGAGTGCCGACGCAAGACGTTTATGACAAGCGACGAGGGGACATTAAACCTTGTCGGACAAAGCTAGTCTTAACAGTAAGCCACACAACGGCTTGTCACTCTGCGCGCCTGCCATCCGCGGGCTATTGAGGCCATCATGAAAATCCGTGAGCTCGCCCAACACTGGGAAGAAAACGCCAAGGGTTGCCTGACCCAGACCGGCTACACCATTCACCTGGACGTGGAGGCCGCCGCACGACTGGCGGCGATCTGCGAGATGTACCCCAAGCGCCAACCCGAGGAACTGCTCGGCGAATTGATCGGGGCGGCGCTGGAAGAACTGGAAGCCAGCTTCCCTTACATCAAGGGCTCGCAAGTGGTGGCCACCGATGAAGAGGGTGACCCGCTCTACGAAGACGTCGGCCCGACCCCGCGTTTTCTCGCTCTGTCGCGGCGTCATCTGCATCAACTCTCCTCGCAGAATGACAAGTCCAAGCACTAATTTTCTTTAGGAGCGGGGCTGCGATCTTTCCCAGACGACAGATCAAAAGATCGTCCGAACGCAGCCCCAGCCTTCGCCAGTTCCTACATGCGCTCCCCACAAAAACGCACGCCTCCTACGCCGGGAATACCGCTGCGCGCCTTGAAAGTTCAGCTTTTCTGCTGTTGACCAATCAGTCAGTAAAACTTTTGGCGATTGGCCATCCTCGCTGAACTTTTGAAAAACGCCTCAGGTCACACCGAGTAACCATACTGGAACGGTCGTTTAAATAAACGCGCCCCGGCGCCAGCGCCGAAACAGACGTCCCGGCTTCGGTCCCAGCATGGATCTGTAGTTTTTTCAGGAGTTTTCCAATGGAGTTGAAGCCTATGAATACCTGCACTGCCAAACCCTCATCCACTGGCCTGCGCGGCCTGAAGTTGGCTGCCCTGGCGATCGGTAGCAGCTTCATCCTCGCCGGTTGCGCCGGCAACCCGCCCTCGGAGCAGTACGCGGTGACCCAATCGGCGGTCAACAGCGCCGTCAGCGCCGGCGGTACCGAATTCGCCGCCGTGGAAATGAAGTCGGCCCAGGACAAGCTCAAGCAGGCCGAAATCGCGATGCACGACAAGAACTACGAAGAAGCCAAGCGTCTGGCCGAGCAGGCCGAGTGGGACGCCCGCGTCGCTGAGCGCAAGGCCCAGGCCGCCAAGGCCGAACAGGCTCTCAAGGACTCCCAGAAAGGGGTTCAGGAACTGCGTCAGGAAGGCATGAACAAGCTTCAGTAAGCCGTTCACGCCGCGACGTACTTCTCATTGATAAAAGGACGACAGACTATGATGCACAAACACTTGATGATCCCCGCCCTGCTGGCCGCCTGCGTCTCGCTGGCCGCGTGTTCCACAGATCCGAACGCTAATCTGGAACAGGCCCGTACCAACTACAACGGTCTGCAGGCTGACCCGGCGGCGACCAAGGTTGCGGCTCTGGAAACCAAGGACGCCGCCGACTTCCTGGCCAAAGCAGAAAAGGCTTACATGGACAAGGAAGATGAAGCCAAGGTCGACCAGTTGGCCTATCTGACCAACCAGCGCGTGGAGGTGGCCAAGCAGACCATCGCCCTGCGCACCGCTGAAGCCGAGCTGAAAAACGCCGGTGATGAACGCGCCCGCGCACTGCTCGAGGCCCGTAACGCGCAGATCAAGCAACTGCAAGACAGCCTCAACGCCAAGCAAACCGAACGCGGCACGCTGGTGACCTTCGGTGACGTGCTGTTCGCCACCAACAAGTCCGAGCTGCGCTCCAGCGGCCTGGTCAACGTGAACAAACTGGCCCAGTTCCTCCAGGAAAATCCCGACCGCAAGGTGATTGTCGAAGGCTACACCGACAGCACCGGTTCGGACTCCTACAACCAGTCGCTGTCCGAGCGCCGCGCCAGCTCCGTGCGTATGGCACTGGTGAAAATGGGCGTCGACCCGGCGCGCATCGTGACCCAGGGTTACGGCAAGGAATTCCCGGTAGCGGACAACACCAGCGTCTCCGGCCGTGCGATGAACCGTCGGGTCGAGGTGACCATCTCCAACGACAACCAGCCAGTCGCCCCGCGCTCGACCATGAGCGCCAACTGATCGGCTGACTGCAACTGGAAAGCCCCGCCTGACGTGATCAGGCGGGGCTTTTTTATCGGCCAACACATTTCCCTGTGGGGGCGAGCCTGCTCGCGATAGCGGTGGGTCAGTCAATGCAGTTGCGACTGGTCCACCGCTATCGCGAGCAGGCTCGCTCCCACAGGGGAATTATGGCTGGGTTATGGCTCGAGCTTCTGCGGCGTCTCCTGCCCCATGCAGCGCACCGCACGCTTCTTCTCATTGATCAGCACGCCGGTCAGGCCTTTCTGTTCGGTGTCGAACAGCACCAGCACACCATCGATGCACTGGGCGACCTGGGGGGCAGGCTCCAGGGCGACTTTGTAGTCTTCGCCCGGCACGGTCTTGAGCATGGTGAACTCGTTGAGCAGCAACGCATCCTCGGGTTTGGCGAAGTGCAGGTAGCCGTAGTACCAGAGCACCGCGACGGTGCCGAGGATGCTGCAGATACCGGTGATGATCAGGGGGATGGCGTTACGTTCTTCGCTCATTGCGGGCTCTCTGAAGATTCAACGGATGATTTCGGATAATTCGGGATCTCGCCCAGGCGGCGCAGGCCGTCGAAGTGCCAGGGGTCGTCGAGATAGCGCAGCATCACCGTTCGCCAGACCGGGTCGGCGAATGTCTGCACATGCCCACCGCGAGTCAGTTGCAGGACCCGGGGCGGCGGCGCAGCTTGATACAGACGGATGCCGTTGGAAAGAGGCACGATCGGGTCATCGAGGCTGTGGTAGATCAATTTCGGTACGCCCTTCAATTGCGCCACCGAACCGATTGCACTGTCACCGTCGGGCACCAGCCAGGACAGCGGCACCTGCAATGCCCAGGTCAGCCATGAAGTACTCAGGGCAAAACGCCCTACGTCGCGATAACTGGCGGGCACGCCATCGAGCACCAGGGCCTTGAGTTGCGGCTGACGCTCGGGATGATCGGCCAGGTAATGCACCGCCAGCGCGCCGCCCAGGCTCTGGCCGAGCAGCACCAGAGGCTTGCCTTGAACCTGTGGCGCCTGGTCGAGCCATTTGAACGCCGCGTCGATGTCCTGATAGATCGCCGGCAGGCTCGGCTCGCCTTCGGACCGGCCGTAACCGCGGTAATCCACCATCAATACCTGGTAACCCTGCTCGGGTAACCACCAACTCCCCCCCAGATGCCAGGCCAGGTTGCCGCCGTTACCGTGCAAGTGCAGTACCGTGCCCTTGACCTCCACCCCTTGTTTGACCGGCAGCCACCAGCCGTGGAGCCTGACACCGTCGGCGGTGGTCAGGGTGACGTCGCGGTAGTCGAGCTTGGCCCGTTCCGGGGTAAAGGGCAGGCCGCGTTCGGGGTAGAACAGCAGGGAACTGCAACCGCTCAGGGTCAGCAGCAGGCATAAGATGCCGAGGGTTCGCATCCGGTGAAACCTCGCAAAAAATAAATGAAACACCGTCCCCTGTGGGAGCGAGCCTGCTCGCGATTGCGGTAGAACGGTCAACATCAATGTTGACTGGAACATCGCAATCGCGAGCAGGCTCGCTCCCACATTTTCAACCACATTGTATTCAGAGGATATTGGAATAATCCGCTTCGATCCGGTCCAGGCTCAGGTGGTTGAGGAAGTTGGAGAAACACATCCAGGCCGACAGCGCGTTCATGTCGCGGAACTGTTCCGGCAGGTATTTGGGCGGCACGACCAGGCCTTCGTCCACGAGTTGGCGCATCGTGCGCATGTCTTCAAGGGTGGTTTTACCGCAGAACAACAGCGGCACCTGCTCCAGCTTGCCTTTGCGTACGGCCAGCTGAATGTAGTTGTAAACCATGATGAAGCCCTTGAGGTAGGACAAGTCTTTGGTGAATGGCAGACCGGTTGGCACCGAACCACGGAAAACCCGGCTGGCGTTGCCGTAGCTTTCGCCCATCTCAAAGCCCTGCTCACGGAAGAACTCGTATATCTGCAGAAAGTCCGCCCCCTCCTCCACCATGTGAATGGCCCGGGTGCGATTGGTCAGCTTGCGCAGACGACTTGGGTAAGAGGCGAAGGTGATGATCTCCATCAGGATCGCCAGGCCTTCCTGGGTCACCGTGGACGAGGGTGGCCCCTTGGACAGGAAGGTGCAGATCGGCTGATTCAGGCCATTGAGGGTGGTGCCGACGTGCACCAGACCTTCATGGACTTCCAGGGCCCGAACGTCACGGTCGTTGAACATCGCATCGGTGCGAATCTTGATGTAATCGGCGCCAGCCGCCGCATCGGCCACGATCCCGTCGGACTCGAACACCCGGATGGTTTCCTCGGCCTCACCAAAAACCCGGTTGAGCCGATGCTGCAGCAGGCTGACAGCGTCCTGGGCGGTCAAAATCTTCGGCTCGTCCTTCAGGTCGCCACGGCCATCAATGTTGTTCAGGTAATCGGACAGCATCAAGCCCAGGTCAGCCAGGGTCGGGTCGCCGGCATGGAACGCATCGGAGGCGGCGCCGTACAACTCCTGGGAGATCAGCCCGAAATCCTCGGTGCCGCGTGCTTCGAGCATGCGCACCACCATGCGGTATTCCTTGCACATGCGACGCATGATCTGGCCGACCGGGTTGAACTGCCCGAGCTGACGGGTGATGTCACGTTCGATGTTCTGGAATTCGAGCTTCACTTTGCTGGAATCGAACGACAGGGGCCGGTTGAGGTAATAGTCGCGGTCCACGGCGGGCATTTCCTTGCCCTTGGCCTTGAGGAAACCCTTGCGGATGCTTTCGTCCCACTTTACTGCGTCGAGAATGCGAATCGGCGTTTGCGCCAGCACAATGCGATCGGACAAGGTGCGTATCGTCTGCTGGTAATCGTCCACCCGGAACTCCTGTGAAAAAACGTCCGCTTGTTGCAATTATTGGGATTTGACCAGCCGCTGGTAGCGCACGGCCTCCGAGAACACATCGGAGTTGGCCGGGTCGTCGAGGTAACGGAAAACCGTCCCCATGTCGCTGTCCACCAGCACGCCGTCACCTTCTTCGCTCTGGTTCGGCTGGCCACTGAGGATCTTCTGGCTGATGGCCTGGTTGATCTGATCCATATCCAGGTTGTAGATCACCAGTTCCTGCTTGTCGGTCAGTTCAAAACCGGCGATCACGAAATGCCCTCCAAAGCGGGCCGGCACCTTGGCCGACAGATACCAGCGGCTGCCGTGACGGGAGACGGTCACCGGGATGGCTTCGCGCTCCAGAGGCCTGGCCCTGAAGTAGGTGACGGCTTGATAACGGCGCGGGCCCACTTCGACCAACTCCAGATTGAGCGGCTCGCCCCAGGCGTTGGTACTGGTCCAGTGGCCGACCAGCCCTTGGGGCGCGGCTTCGCTGTCGGGCAACGGCGCCTTGAAGGACACCAGGCAGCCACTGAGCAGCAGCAACGACACGGCCATTACAACGGCACGCCAGGCTTTCATTTGAACTCCCTATGGTAGGCGCCTTGTCCTTACATGCGGGGCAGGTGTGTGGGAGCAAAGCTTGCTCGCGATGAAGGCACTTCGATCTATCGAGAGACCGCGTTATCGTTCATCGCGAGCAAGCTTTGCTCCCACATAGCCTACGCCCACAAGGGTTATACCGACGCCAATACCAGATGCATGTAGCGGGTCAGGATGCCGAGCATTTCTTCTGCCGCTACCGGCTCGGCGCCATTGAGCAAGCCTTGATATTCCATCCGTCCGATAATCGCCGTCAACACTTTGGCATCCTGCTGGGGTTCACGCGAGCCCAAAACCTGGAAAAACTGACAAGTGCCGTGCAACAGGATCTGCTGGTGAGAGCGCACCAGCTCCGCCAGGCGCGGGTTGAGCAGCGCTTCCTGACGAAAAGCCTGTTCCGCCATCAGGTATTCGCGCCGGCTGTGCAATTGATGCTGCACGTAGTCGGCGGTCATCCGGGCGATGTCGTCCGCCAGCTGCGAGCGGGATTCGGCGCTGCCGTCTCCGTAGGCAACCATCTCCCGCAGCAGGCCTTCATTGTTGGTCCACAACTTGGCCATGAACGCCGCGCTGCGCTCCACGTACTGGGCGAAGGTATCGGTCAACAGGTCATCGATGTCCTTGAAATAATAAGTCGTGGCCGACAGCGGCACACCCGCTTCGGCGGCCACGGCGCGGTGGCGTACCGCCCGCACACCATCACGCACCACAATGCGCATGGCCGCATCGAGAATCTCCTGGCGACGCTGTTCACTGCCCTGCCGGCTGGCCTTGCGACCCTGGTACTGAACACTTTCAGCGACAGCAGTGGCGACGCCCGCCGCACCTTCTGGAGCCATTACACGATTCACGACAGGTCTTTCCTCGCTATTTCAAAATTAACCAATTGATACGTTTGTACCAGACAGGCAATAAAAAGCCGCCTGTTCGAGGCGGCTTTTTAATTGAAACACTTACGCTTGGGGCCGCATGTGCGGGAAAAGAATGACATCCCGGATCGACGGTGAGTTGGTCAGCAACATCACCAGGCGATCGATGCCGATGCCTTCGCCGGCCGTCGGCGGCATGCCGTACTCAAGGGCGCGAACGAAGTCGGCATCGTAGTGCATGGCCTCGTCGTCGCCGGCGTCCTTGTCGGCCACCTGGGCCATGAAACGCTCTGCCTGATCTTCTGCGTCGTTGAGCTCGGAGTAGGCGTTGGCGATTTCGCGACCACCAATGAACAGCTCGAAACGGTCGGTCACGCTTGGGTTCTCGTCATTGCGACGGGCCAGCGGCGACACTTCGAACGGGTACTGGGTGATGAAATGCGGCTGCTCCAGCTTGTGCTCGACCAACTCTTCGAAAATCATCACTTGCAGCTTGCCCAGACCCTCGAAGCCGAGCACCTTGGCGCCGGCCTTCTTGGCGATGGCGCGGGCCTTTTCGATGTCCTGCAGGTCGGCCGCGGTGATGTCCGGGTTGTACTTGAGGATCGAGTCGAACACCGACAGGCGCACGAACGGTTCGCCGAAATGGAACACCTTGTCGCCGTACGGCACGTCGGTGGTCCCGAGCACCAGCTGCGCCAGTTCGCGGAACAGCTCCTCGGTCAGGTCCATGTTGTCTTCGTAGTCGGCGTAGGCCTGGTAGAACTCGAGCATGGTGAACTCGGGGTTGTGCCGGGTCGAAACGCCTTCGTTACGGAAGTTGCGGTTGATCTCGAAGACTTTCTCGAAGCCACCCACCACCAGGCGCTTGAGGTACAGCTCCGGCGCGATACGCAGGAACATTTCCATGTCCAGAGCGTTGTGGTGGGTTTCGAACGGCTTGGCCGCCGCACCGCCGGGGATGGTCTGCAGCATCGGCGTTTCGACTTCAAGGAAGTCACGCTTCATCAGGAAGCTGCGGATGTGGGCGATGACCTGCGAGCGCACGCGGAAGGTCTGGCGCACGTCTTCGTTGACGATCAGGTCGACGTAACGCTGACGATAGCGTTGCTCAGTGTCGGTCAGGCCGTGGTGCTTGTCCGGCAGTGGGCGCAGGGACTTGGTCAGCAGGCGCACGCTGGTCATTTCGACGTACAGGTCGCCCTTGCCGGAACGGGCCAGGGTGCCTTCGGCGGCAATGATGTCGCCCAGGTCCCAGGTCTTGACGGCGGCCAGGGTTTCTTCCGGCAGCGTCTTGCGGTTGACGTAGACCTGGATGCGCCCGGTCATGTCCTGGATCACCATGAACGAACCACGGTTGAGCATGATACGACCGGCCACCTTGACTGGAATCGCCGCCTCGGCCAGCTCTTCCTTGGTCTTGTCCGCATACTGCTTCTGCAAGACGTCGCAGTAGGCGTCGCGGCGGAAGTCGTTGGGGAAGGCCTGGCCCTTGGCGCGCTCGGCAGCAAGCTTTTCCTTGCGCAGGGCGATCAGGGAGTTTTCTTCCTGTTGCAGGGCTTGCGGGTCGAGTTCTAGGTCGCTCATGTCTTTAAAGATTCCATCACAGGTTCGTTGCCCCCGGCCCCGGGCCGGAGTTTGCGGCCAGGCCTCGCTCCTGGGTGGAAGCGCGCCTGCCCGCCGCATGGGTGTCGCGTTACAGCCCTTGTTTGAGGCTGGCGATCAGGTATTCGTCGATGTCGCCATCGAGCACCTTGTCACAGTCGCTGCGTTCGATGCTGGTGCGCAGGTCCTTGATGCGCGAGGCGTCAAGTACATACGAACGGATCTGGTGACCCCAGCCGATGTCCGACTTGGTGTCTTCCAGGGCCTGGGACGCCGCGTTGCGCTTCTGCACTTCCTGCTCGTACAAACGGGCCCGCAGCATTTTCATCGCGGTGTCTTTGTTCGCGTGCTGGGAGCGTTCGTTCTGGCAACTGACCACGGTGTTGGTCGGTACGTGGGTAATCCGTACGGCCGAGTCGGTGGTGTTAACGTGCTGGCCACCGGCCCCGGAGGAACGGTAGGTGTCGATGCGCAGGTCCGACGGGTTGATGTCGATTTCGATGTTGTCATCGATTTCCGGCGAAACGAACACCGCCGAGAACGACGTGTGACGACGGTTACCGGAGTCGAACGGACTTTTGCGCACCAGGCGATGCACGCCGATCTCGGTGCGCAGCCAGCCAAAGGCGTATTCGCCCTTGATGTGCACGGTGGCACCCTTGATTCCGGCGACTTCACCGGCCGACAGTTCCATGATGGTCGCGTCGAAGCCGCGTTTGTCGGCCCAGCGCAGGTACATGCGCAGCAGGATGTTGGCCCAGTCCTGGGCTTCGGTGCCGCCGGAACCGGCCTGGATGTCCAGGTAGGCGTTGTTGGCATCCATCTCGCCACTGAACATGCGCCGGAATTCCAGCTTGGCCAACGCCTCCTCGAGGCGTGTCAGCTCGGCGACGACATCGCCGACGGCACCTTCATCGTTTTCTTCGACAGCCATGTCCAACAGGTCGCGGCAGTCGGCCAGGCCGCTGGACATTTCATCCAGGGTCTCGACGATCTGCGCCAGCGCAGCGCGCTCGCGGCCCAGTTCCTGGGCGTACGACGGGTTGTTCCAGACATTCGGATCTTCAAGCTCGCGATTGACTTCGGTCAGACGCTCATGCTTTTGATCGTAGTCAAAGATACCCCCGAATAGTTTCGGAGCGCTCGGACAGGTCCTTGATGGTGTTCAGGATCGGGTTGATTTCCATGGCGGGCAGCACTCGTTGGCGAACTTTTGAAAGCCGGCGAGTATAACGTAATCAAGCGCCAGCGGCAGCCCGCCTGGCGGCTTTAGGGACACCAATTCTTGTGGCGAGGGAGCTTGCTCCCGCTGGGCTGCGCAGCAGCCCTAAAAAAACACAGCTCAGTCAACTGACTCACCGAGTTATCTGGTTTAGGGGCCGCTACGCGCCCCAGCGGGAGCAAGCTCCCTCGCCACAAGAACTCTCCAGCCGGCCGGACGCACTACTCGATACCCACCCGATTACGCCCATTGTGCTTGGCCGTGTACAGCCCTTTGTCCGCCGCCGAAATCAGCTGGCGGCAATCGCCACCTTGCTGTGGCGTGAAGGTCGAGACGCCAACGCTGACAGTCAGGTTCGCCCCCTCATGAGGCGTGATGTGGGGGATGTTCAGGGCAACGACGCTCTGGCGCAGCTTTTCGGCCATCAACCGCGCGCCGCCAGCCGAGGTGCTGGGCAAGACCAGGGCGAACTCCTCGCCGCCGTAACGGGCCGGCAGGTCGGACGGACGACTGCACGCATCACGGATCGCCGTGGCGACCTTGCGCAGGGCTTCGTCCCCCTCCAGGTGGCCGAAATTGTCGTTGAAGGACTTGAAGTAATCCACGTCGATCATCAACAGCGAGAGCTGGGACTGGTCCCGCAGCGCCCTTCTCCACTCCAGCTCCAGGTATTCATCGAAGTGCCGGCGGTTGGACAGCCCGGTCAGACCGTCGGAATTCATCAGCCGTTGCAGCACCAGATTGGTGTCGAGCAGTTGCTGCTGGCTGACCCGCAGGGCGCGATAGGCCGCATCGCGTTGCAGCAGCATCATGTAGGACCGCGAGTGGTAGCGAATGCGCGCCACCAGTTCGATGTTGTCCGGCAACTTGACCAGGTAATCGTTGGCCCCGGCGGCGAACGCCGCGCTTTTGACCAGCGGGTCCTCCTTGGTGGACAGGACAATGATCGGAATATCCCGGGTCGCCGGATGGTTACGGTATTCGCGCACCAGGCTCAAGCCATCAAGACCGGGCATCACCAGGTCCTGGAGGATCACCGTTGGCTTGATGCGGACCGCATGGGCGATGGCCTGGTGTGGGTCGGCGCAGAAGTGAACGTCGATGTTCTCTTCATTGGCCAGCCCGCGCCGCACCGCCTCGCCGATCATCGCCTGGTCGTCGACGAGCAAGACCATGGCCGCGTTCTCGTCACGCTTGAAATCGTCGAGCTGTAAATCACTCATGGGAACTCACCTGAATACGGCTGGTGGACAAGGCTGCCGGGGTTCTTCATTGGGTAAAAATCTCCACTAACCGTGGCGCTATGTGGTCCAGCGCTAGAATCTGCGCAGCCGCGTCGATGGCCGCGGCCGCTTTGGGCATGCCGTACACCGCGCTGCTCTGCTGGTCCTGGGCGATGGTCATATAGCCCTGCTGGCGCATGAGTTTAAGCCCTTGGGCACCGTCGCGGCCCATGCCAGTGAGCAAAACGCCCACCGCGTCACCGCTCCAGAAGTGGGCGACGCTCTCGAAAAACACGTCGATGGACGGCCGGTAGATCTCGTTGACCGGCTCGGCGGTGTAGGCCAGGGTGCCATTTTTCAATAGGCGCAGATGGTGGTTGGTGCCGGCCAGCAGCACCGTACCGCTTTGCGGCGGCTCGCCGTGCCGGGCCAGGCGCACCTGGTGGCCTGACGCACTGCTCAGCCATTGGGCCATGCCCGCAGCAAACACCTCGTCCACATGCTGGACCAGCACAATGGCCGGGGCGAAATGTCGGGGCAGGCCCTTGAGCAGGATCTCCAGCGCGGCCGGCCCACCCGCCGACGACCCGATGGCAACCAGGCTATTGCGTGACACCGACATCCGCTGCGCAGCCGGCGCAGCGCGCTCACGGTGATTGCGCTCACCGATCAGCCAACCGATGTTGGTGATCTTGCGCAGCAGCGGTGCCGCCGCATCCGCGGGGTTGCCCACCCCCAAGGTAGGGGTATCAACCACATCCAGCGCGCCATGCCCCATGGCTTCGAACACCCGGTGAACGTTCTGCTGGCTGTCACCGGTGACAATCACAATGGCGCACGGGGTTTCGGCCATGATCCGCCGGGTCGCCTCCACGCCATCCATGATGGGCATGAGCAGGTCCATCAGAATCAGGTCCGGGGTGTATTCGGCGCAACGCTGAACCGCCTCGGCACCGTTGGCGGCCACCCAGACCAACTGGTGCGCCGGCTCGAAAGCCAGGGCACGGCGCAGGGCTTCGACCGCCAGGGGCATGTCATTGACGATGGCGATCTTCAAGCGCGTGCTCCTCCGATCAATTCGACGACGGCATCGAGCAAGGCGTCGTCATGGAAACTGGCCTTGGCTAGATAATAGTCAGCGCCGGCATCCAGGCCACGGCGACGATCTTCTTCACGATCCTTGTAAGACACCACCATCACCGGCAGCGACTGCAGACCGTTATCGCGCCGCAACAGCGACACCAGCTCGATGCCGTCCATGCGCGGCATGTCGATGTCGGTGATCAGCAGGTCGAAATCCTCCGCTCGCAGCGCGTTCCAGCCGTCCATACCGTCCACGGCCACCGCCACGTCATAACCACGATTGAGCAACAGCTTGCGTTGCAGCTCGCGCACGGTCAGGGAGTCGTCCACCACCAGGATCCGCTTGCGCGGTGTCTGCGTCTGGTTCTGGCGAGCGATGCGTTCCAGGCGCCCGGTGTCGAGCAACTTGTCCACCGAGCGCAGCAGGTCTTCGACATCGACGATCAGCACCACCGAACCATCGTCCAGCAAAGCCCCGGCGGAGATGTCCTGGATCTTGCCCAGGCGTTCGTCCAGGGGCAGGACCACCAGCGTGCGCTCGCCGATGAACCGTTCGACCGCCACGCCGTAGATGGCCTCGCGCTCACGGATCACCACGACCTTGAGCGCCTGGCTGCTGCTCTGCGATGCCGGACGATTGAGCAACTGACTGGCGGCGACCAGCCCGACATGCCGCCTTTCGTGCCAGAAGTGCTGGCGCCCTTCGACCTGCACAATGTCCTCAGGAGCGAGGTCGCACATGCGCTCGATGTGAGCCAGGGGAAAGGCGTAGGCTTCACCGCCGACTTCCACCACCAGGCTGCGCACCACTGAGAGCGTCAGCGGCACCTCAAGATGGAAGCGGCTGCCCTCGCCCGCTGTCTGCTCCAGCACCACCGCGCCGCGCAACTGCCGGACCATATGCTGGACGGCGTCCAGGCCGACGCCGCGCCCGGACACCTCAGTGACGGTGTCGCGCAGGCTGAAGCCGGGCAGGAACAGGAACGTCAGCAGTTCCTCTTCGCTCAAATTGGCTGCGGTCTGCTCAGGGGAAAGCCCTCGTTCGACGACGCTGCGCCGCACCCGCTCCAGGTCCACACCGGCGCCGTCGTCCGCCAGTTCCAGCACCAGCAGGCCAGCCTGATGGGAGGCGCGCAAGCGGATCAGGCCTTCGGCGGGCTTGCCGGCCAGCACCCGTTGCTCCGGAGATTCGATGCCATGGTCCACGGCGTTGCGCAGCAGATGGGTCAGCGGCGCTTCGAGTCTTTCCAGCACGTCGCGGTCGACCTGGGTTTTATCGCCCTCAATCTCCAGGCGCACCTGCTTGCCCAGGCTGCGCCCCAGGTCACGGACCATCCGGGCCTGGCCGGATAGCACATCGGCAAACGGTCGCATGCGACAGGCCAGCGCCGTGTCGTACAACACCTGTGCTCGCTGACCCGCCTGCCAGGCGAACTCGTCCATCTCCGCGGTTTTCTGCGCCAACAGTTGCTGGGTTTCGGCCAGCAAACGGCGGGCGTCGTTGAGCGCTTCCTCGGCCTGCAAGCTCAACGCGTGTTCCTTGAGGTGCACATTCAGCTCTTCCAAGGCCCGCAAGCCGTTGCTCTGCTGGCGCTTGAGCCGTTGCATCGTCGCCAGCCAGGGCTTGAGGCGCTGGGTTTCCACCAAGGATTTACTGGACAGGTCCAACAGGCTATTGAGGCGCTCGGCGGTGACCCGCAAGACCCGCTCGCCCCCTTCGGTGACCCGCTTACCCTTGGGCAGCGGTTCCGTTGCCGCGAGCGGTTCTGCCTCGGCCGGCTCAACGCGAAAAGCCTCCGCTTGCATCTCGATTCGCGGCGACACGACAGGCGTCTGCGCAGCGGCAGGATCGAGCAGTTGCCCCATCAACGCCACATACGCATCGACGTCCTGGGCTCCGACGCTGTTGCCTGGCGTGGCAATTCGCGTCAACAGGTCGGTGCCTTGCAGCAAGGCGTCGATGTGCTCGGCGCGCAGGACCAGGCGGCGCTCCTGGGCGCTGACCAGGCAATCCTCCATGACATGGGCCACGCTGACCCCGGCGTTCACTCCAACGATCCGCGCCGCGCCCTTGAGGGAATGGGCCGCGCGCATGCACGATTCAAGATAATCGGCCTGGGTCGGGTCGCGTTCCAGGGCCAGCAGGCCGGCGCTGAGCACCTGAGTCTGGGCTTCGGCTTCCAGGCTGAACAACTCCAGCAACGAGGCGTCACGCATTTGATCAGGGGTCATGACAGGCTCCGGGTCATGGCGGACAACAACTGTTCTTCGTCCAGCCAGCGCAGGCTGCGGCCCTTGAACTTCAATACGCCACGGGTGTACTTGGCCGCCGATTGCGAGGCCGCGCCCAGGACGCGTTCATCGATGGCGTGAATGCCGTCCACCTCGTCCACCGGCACCACCACCGGACCGCCCTGGGCCGCGACGATCAACATGCGCGGCATGACCCGCGCGCCGGCCACCACTGCCCCGCCGGGTTCCAGGTCCAACAGTTCCACCAGCGACAGGCAGGCCACCAAGGCCCCGCGCACATTCGCCACGCCCAACAAGGCCCGCGAGCGCTGGTGGGGCAGCGAGTGAATCGGCTGCAACGGCGCCACTTCCACCAGACTGCGGGTGGTCAGGCCCAGCCACTCTTCGCCCAGTCGGAACATCAACAGCGATCGTGTGACGATATCGGTGTCCAGCGGCGCGTGGGCCAAGTCCCGGTCGTCGTGCTGCAAGGTGTAGCGATCGAGCAAACGGGTGGCAGCCGCCGAATACACCGCGCAGTTGCGGCAGTGAATATGCTCGGCCAGCAACGGACAGGATTTATCGCCATGCACCCCGATGCGATTCCAGCAATCGTCGATGGCCTGGGCATCGTCATGGGTCAGGTTGTCATTAGCCGAACCACTCATTGTTTACGCTCACTGTCAGCCATGCGCCCGCTGCGAGCGGCGCGGTCCTGCAATCGACGGGCACCGGCCGCGTCTCCCTGGGAAGCCAGCAACGCCGCCAGATGCACCAGGGCCTCGGCGTGTTGCGGTTCAAGATAGAGCGCCTTGCGATAAAAACCCTGGGCCTCAAGCGCGCTACCGGCCATGTCACTGAGCAGCCCCAGCCAGTAGAACACTTGGGCCGCCGGCGCATGATTGCGCAGGTACTGCTGGCAGGCCGCACGGGCTTCGGCGCTTTTGCCAGCATTGGCCAGCGCCGCGATATAGGCCAGTAAGGTAGTGGCGTCGCTGTTTTTCGGCTCAGTGATCGGAGCCACGCTTGCTGCGAACGGCCGGGGCCGGACCACCGGTGGAATGACTCGAGGCGCGACCTGGCCAAGCGGCAGCGGAGTCGACATCAACGCGGGCACTGGCTGTGGCTGCGGGGCACCTTGGCGACTGAAAGCGAACGACTGGGCAATCCCGATTGAACGCATGCCCAACCGCCCCAGCAAACTGCCCTCGGCGGGGCCGATAAACAGCACGCCGTCCTGGTGGGTCAGGCGCTTGAGCACCTCGAACACCTGCTGCTGGGTCGGCTGCTCGAAATAGATCAGCAGATTGCGGCAGAACACAAAATCGTAAGGGGCCTCGTTCACCAGCAAGGTCGGATCCAGCAGGTTGCCCACTTGCAGACGCACCTGTTCACTCACCCGCTCGCTGAGGCGATACCCCTCTGCCTCGGCGCTGAAATATCGCTCGCGAAAGCCGAGGTCGGCGCCACGGAACGAGTTCCTGCCGTAAAGCGCTTGCCTGGCACGTTCTATCGACAGCGGACTGACGTCCAGCGCGTCCACCTTGAACTGATGCGGTCCCAGGCCCGCGTCGAGCAACGCCATGGCAATGGAGTAAGGCTCTTCGCCAGTGGAGCAGGGCAAGCTGAGGATGCGCAGCGCACGCAGGTGCTTGATCTCGGCCAGACGCTTGATGGCCAGCCTGGCGAGGGTGGCGAAGGACTCGGGATAACGGAAGAACCAGGTCTCCGGGACAATCACCGCTTCGATCAGCGCCTGTTGCTCCTGGGCAGAATGTTGCAGGCATTGCCAGTACTCATCTGCCGCACGCCCAGGCACGGCAATGATGCGCTGGCGCACGGCCCGCTCGATGATGGCGGTGCCGACGGAGGTGACATCCAGGCCGATGCGCACCTTGAGAAAATCGAAAAACCGCTGGTCGCTGTTCATGCCCGTCCCTCGAGGTCATCGAAGTTCAAGGGCGGCGTGGGAAACAGCACGGCACGGACCGACTCGTCGAGCAGGTCATTGACCCGCACCCATTGCAACAGGCCTTGCGCGTCTTCGCGCACCGGGCCCAGGTACGGCGCCTGTGGGTTATCCAAGCCATAAGGTCGGAAATCCGCCGGATCGCAACGCAAGGTGTCGGTGGCCTGTTCCAGAATCAGCCCCAGAACCTGCCCCGCCTGCTGCGCGTCGGGTCGGTAATGCACCAGCACCAGTCTCGTACTGGTACGCGTCTGGGCGCTCTGACCGAAGGTCAGCGTGCACAGATCGATCACGGGCACCACCGCGCCGCGCCAGGCAAACACGCCCGCCACCCAGGACGGGGCCTGGGCAATCGGTTTGAGGGGCAAGCGCGGCAGCACTTCCACCACATCGATGGCTTGCAGGGCGTAGCGTTCGTTGCCGATGCAAAACACCAGGAACAACGACTGACGGGCCGCCGACACGGCGCCACGTCTGGCCTCGAACTCGCTCATCAGACTTTGAAACGCGAGACGCCGCTGCGCAGCCCCACGGCCACCTGGCTCAGTTCATCGATGGCAGAACTGGCCTGGCGCAGGGACTCCACCGTCTGACTGCTGGCATCGCCCAATTGCACCAGGGCATGGTTGATCTGCTCGGCGCCGGTGGCCTGGGCCTGCATACCTTCGTTGACCATCAACACCCGCGGCGCCAGCGCCTGTACCTGATGGATGATCTGCGACAGTTGCTCGCCGACCTGCTGCACCTCGGCCATGCCACGGCGCACTTCTTCGGAGAACTTGTCCATGCCCATCACTCCAGCGGATACGGCGGACTGGATCTCGCGCACCATCTGCTCGATGTCGTAGGTCGCCACGGCTGTCTGATCCGCCAGGCGCCGAACCTCAGTGGCGACCACGGCAAAACCGCGGCCATACTCTCCCGCCTTCTCGGCCTCGATGGCGGCATTGAGGGACAACAGGTTGGTCTGGTCGGCCACCTTGACGATGGTCACCACCACCTGGTTGATGTTGCCGGCCTTCTCGTTGAGGATCGCCAGCTTCGCGTTCACCAGATCCGCCGCGCCCATCACCGAGTGCATGGTTTCTTCCATGCGTGCCAGGCCTTGCTGGCCGGAACCGGCCGCCACCGAGGCCTGGTCGGCGGCGCTGGAAACTTCGGTCATGGTGCGCACCAGATCCCGGGAGGTGGCGGCAATTTCCCGAGAGGTCGCGCCGATCTCCGTAGTGGTAGCGGCGGTTTCGGTGGCCGTGGCCTGTTGCTCGCGGGAGGTGGCGGCAATCTCGGTGACCGAGGTGGTGACCTGCACCGAAGAGCGCTGGGCCTGGGACACCAGCGATGTCAGCTCGGCCATCATGTCGTTGAAGCCGGTTTCCACCGCACCGAACTCGTCTTTACGCGCAAGGTTCAGGCGCCCGCTCAGGTCGCCGCTGCGCATGATGCCGAGGATTTCCACAATGCGGTTCATCGGCGCCATGATCGCGCGCATCAACAACAGGCCACAGAGCATGGCAATGAGCACCGCCACGAGAAACGACAGCCCCATGGCAACTTCAGCGGCGGTTACCGACTGACTGATGGTCAGGGCGGCTTTTTCCGCCAGCTCCCGGTTGCGTTCGATGATCTGGTTCAAATGCCCGCGACCGTCGAGCCATGCCGGCGTCAGCTCCTTCTCCAGCGCCAGCTGTGCCCCTTCGAAATCCTTGCGTTCATACAGGTCCAGAACCTTCGCCAGGGCCTTGTTGAAGTCCTGATGATTGACCTCGAATTCGTCGAAGGAGACTTGGTCGGCAGGGTCCTGGATCAGCTTTTGATAGTGCTGGATTTCCTCGCGCAGATGCTGCTCGTAGCCCTGGTAGAGGGCCTTGTCCTCGGCAGTGATTTCCCGCTGGCCCGAGAGGCCGACGATCTGCTGGGTCTTGACGTAGCTGTCGACCCAGCCACCGCGAATCATGGAACTGTAATACACCCCCGGCACCGCGTAGACGCGTACTTTTTCTTCGCTGGCCTCGATCCTCAATAACCGCGAATACGTGACGACCACCATCAGCAGCATGATGGCGATGATCACCGCAAAACTCGCCAGGATGCGTTGGCGCAACGTCCAGTTCTTCACAGTACAACCTCGGGCATTTTGAAATGCTGGGGAGTATAGCCGAGGGCGACGTTGCGGCTGTATGGCGGTGAGGAAGGAGTTTGGTGATTCGCTCAGCTGTTCAAACAGCTCAAGCCAGGCATCAATGTGGCAGTCGATGCAAAAGTTCTATGGGAGCGAACCTGCTCGCGATTGCGGTGCATCAGTCAATAATGGTGTCGACTGACATACCGCTATCGCGAGCAGGCTCGCTCCCACAGGGGGTGATATTTACCTTGGGGTCAGGCCTGGCTCAAAGAGCGGCCTGACGTACCTGCTTCTCCAGCTCAGTCTTCAACCCCGGCTCCAGTTTGAGCTGGCGCGCCAGTTCATCGAGGTAGGATTTCTCCATGAAGTTTTCCTCATCCACCAGCATCACACTGGCGATGTACATCTCGGCGGCCATTTCCGGCGTGCTGGCGGCCCGGGCGACATCGGCGGGGTCCAGGGGTTTGTTGAGCTCGGCGTGCAGCCAGTGTTGCAGCTCCTGATCGTTGTCGAGCTTGGTGAACTCGCCTTCGATCAACTGCTTTTCACGCTCGTCGACGTGGCCATCGGCCTTGGCCGCCGCCACCAGGGCCGTGAGGATCGCCTGGCTGTGCTGCTCGACCTGGGCCGGGGGAAGACGATCCAGCGTCTGCGGTTCAGTTTTCGGCGCACTGCCCTGCTGGGCTTGCCAATTGCCATAGGCCTTGTAGGCGATCACGCCCAATGCCGCCAGACCACCATAGGTCAGGGCCTTGCCGCCAAACTGGCGAGCCTTCTTGTTGCCCAGCAACAGGCCCATGGCTCCGGCGGCCAGCGCCCCGCCACCCGCGCCGGAGAGCATCCCGCCCAAATTGCCAGCACCACCGCCGAGCAAACCGCCCAGGCCGCCGGATGACTTGCCTTGGGAGCCGCCAGCCTTGTTCTGCAACATTTCCTGACCGGACTTGAGAAGCTGATCGAGCAATCCACGGGTGTTCATTTGCTGCCTCCACGCATTCGGGTAACCGGATCATTAAGGCAATCAGCCTAGTTCGAAAGTGCCCGAGTCTGTCGGTGAGAGTGCTTCGAGATGTTGCTTGCCAATTTTCCTGTGGCTGCGGCGAACCCGATAAAACGATATAGACTCGAATCAACTGAAAAACCGCAGCAAAAACAGCTTTGACGAGGGCTTGGACATGCAAACCAAACTGCTGATCAATGGTCACCTGGTGAACGGCGACGGGCCCGGCCAGGCCGTGTTCAACCCCGCGCTGGGCCGGGTGCTGGTGGAAATCAACGAAGCCAGCGAAGCTCAGGTCGATGCCGCCGTGCGCGCGGCCGACAGTGCCTTCCAAAGCTGGTCCCAGGTGTCGCCCAAGGACCGCTCCCTGCTCCTGCTCAAGCTGGCCGACACCATCGAAGCCCACGGCGAAGAACTGGCCAGGCTCGAATCGGACAATTGCGGCAAACCTTTGAACGCCGTGCTGAACGACGAGATCCCGGCAATTGCCGACGTGTTCCGTTTCTTTGCCGGCGCCAGCCGTTGCATGAGCGGCTCGGCGGGTGGCGAATACCTGCCGGGGCACACGTCGATGATCCGCCGCGATCCTGTGGGCGTGATCGCCTCCATCGCGCCGTGGAATTACCCGTTGATGATGGTCGCCTGGAAAATCGCCCCAGCCCTGGCCGCCGGTAACACCGTAGTGCTCAAACCCTCGGAGCAGACCCCACTGACGGCGTTGCGCCTGGCGGAACTGGCGTCGGATATCTTCCCAGCAGGCGTGCTCAACGTGCTGTTCGGTCGTGGTCAGACGGTCGGGCAACCGTTGGTCACTCACGCAAAGGTGCGCATGGTTTCGCTGACCGGCTCCATCGCCACAGGCGCGAACATCATTTCCAGCACCGCCGACAGCGTCAAGCGCACCCACATGGAACTGGGCGGCAAGGCCCCGGTGATCATTTTCGACGATGCCGACATTGACGCAGCCGTGGAAGGCATCCGCACCTTCGGTTTCTACAATGCCGGCCAGGACTGCACCGCTGCCTGCCGCATTTACGCCCAACAAGGCATCTACGACAGGTTCGTCGAGAAACTCGGTGCGGCGGTGGCCAGCATCAAATACGGTCTGCAAACCGCCCCGGACACCGAGATGGGTCCGCTGATCACAGCCCAGCACCGCGACCGCGTGGCCGGCTTTGTCGAACGGGCCATCGCCCAGTCGCATATTCGCCTGATTACCGGTGGCAAGGCCGTGGACGGCAACGGATTCTTCTTTGAACCAACGGTATTGGCCGACGCCCAGCAGGACGACGAAATCGTGCGCCGCGAGGTTTTTGGGCCGGTGGTGTCCGTCACACCGTTCATCGACGAAGCGCAGGTGCTGGCCTGGGCCAACGACTCGGACTACGGCCTGGCGTCTTCAGTCTGGACCGCCGACATCGGCCGCGCCCATCGCTTGGCGGCACGCCTGCAATATGGCTGCACCTGGGTGAACACCCACTTCATGCTCGTCAGCGAAATGCCCCATGGCGGTCAGAAACGTTCCGGTTATGGCAAGGACATGTCGATGTATGGACTGGAGGACTACACAGTAGTGCGGCATGTGATGTTCAAGCATTGAACCAAAGAACGACTACCACGGCCGGACGGCAGAGTCTGGTCGTGGCGGTTCAAGTGTCATGACGGCACTACCAACGCCACTGAGGGAAAATAACTTCGGTAGCGTTTGGCATCACGAGTGAGCAAAGGCAGGCCATTCACAGCCGCATGGGCACCGATAAAAAAATCGGCCAGCACGTTATTTTTCCCGCCTCCTACTGGCTGATGTGAAACCAGAAAGATGGATAAAAGCGCAATCCGAGCTCTCTACGAGCAGATCCGCACTCATTCAAAACCTCGAAACACTGCGCATCGCATCCATCAGGCAACGCATGGCGATCCGGTCGTTTTCCGACAGTTCGCGATAGCGTTCCACCAGTCTTAGTTCGTCCATGCTGAGCGGCCGGGTCCGGCGCGCGCTCGTCAAGCATGGAAGGATCCCCAGCAATTGGGTGATGCCCTGTATTTTTGTCATTGAGCCTTGTCCTTCTGTACGTCGAATTGACCGATAGCACCTGCTGAATCCGCGGGTTCAACCTCTATCACGCTAAAGGATAGGGAGGATTCACACCGTGAACAGGGAGTTTTAGAGTAATTAGTCAAAAAATGCAGAGTTACCCGTTAAAAAAGGAAATATCTGTAAGGAAATTTAACTAAACCACGCTTTCCTCTCTCTCCCGTGCCACGTATCCCCTATGATTTTGCGCCTCGGTGAACCGATCCAGCTCTCAGGTATCTGTTCTAACGTCCGTCGCGTTTGGCCAAAGGCATGTCCGAACTTCTTTACCAGTCTCTGTTGCCAGGAAAGGCTCGGGATTGTTTCCAGAAAGGTTGTATTTATGCACCGCAGGAATCTGCTCAAGGCGTCCATGGCTTTCGCTGCCTACACCGGGCTTTCGGCCTCAGGGCTTATGGCCGCACGCGCCTGGGCTGCTGACCGGACCGCCGACGGCGAGGCCCGTCCTTTCGATTTCAATGGGTTGAAAGAACAGGCCCGGGAACTGGCCAAGAGCCGTTACGTCGACACCAAGCAAGTTTTGCCGCCGACACTGGCGATGATGTCCCCGCTGCAATTCAACGCCATCCGCTACGACGCCAACCACTCGCTGTGGAAGGAGCTGGACGGTCAACTGGACGTGCAGTTTTTCCACGTCGGCATGGGCTTCAAGCAACCGGTGCGCATGTACAGTGTCGATGCCAAGACCCGCATGGCCCGTGAAGTGCACTTCCGCCCGGAGTTGTTCAACTATGAGAAAACCACGGTCAACACTTCGCAGTTGACCGGTGACCTGGGCTTCTCAGGGTTCAGGGTGTTCAAGGCGCCGGAGCTGGACCGGCACGATATCGTTTCGTTTCTGGGGGCCAGTTATTTCCGCGCCGTGGACAACACCGGCCAGTACGGATTATCGGCCCGGGGCCTGGCCATCGACACTTACGCCAAGAAGCGTGAGGAATTCCCGGACTTCACCAAGTTCTGGTTCGAAATCCCGGACAAGAACAGTACCCGTTTCGTGGTCTACGCCCTGCTCGACTCGCCCAGCGCCACCGGCGCCTATCGTTTTGACATCGATTGTCAGCCCACCCGCGTCGTGATGGAAATCGATGCGCACATCAATGCCCGTACCGCCATCGAGCAATTGGGCATCGCGCCGATGACCAGCATGTTCAGCTGCGGCACCGTTGAGCGGCGCATGTGCGACACCATCCACCCGCAAATTCACGATTCCGACCGGCTGGCGATGTGGCGCGGCAATGGCGAGTGGGTTTGTCGCCCGCTGAACAACCCCGCCACCCTGCAGTTCAACGCCTTCGCCGACAACAACCCCAAAGGCTTCGGCCTGGTGCAGACCGATCACGACTTCGCCAGCTACCAGGACACCGTGGACTGGTACAGCAAGCGCCCGAGCCTGTGGGTCGAACCGACAACGGCCTGGGGCGAAGGCTCGGTCGATCTGCTGGAAATTCCTACGACCGGTGAAACCCTGGACAACATCGTCGCATTCTGGACGCCGAAGAAGCCGGTCGCTGCCGGTGAATCGCTGAACTACGGCTACAAGCTCTATTGGAGCGCCTTGCCACCGGTGAGCACCGAGCTGGCCCAGGTCAACGCGACCCGTTCAGGCATGGGCGGCTTCATCGAAGGCTGGGCACCGGGCGAGCACTACCCCACCGTCTGGGCCCGACGTTTTGCCGTGGACTTCAACGGCGGCGGCCTCGACCAGCTCCCCCCTGGCACCGGTATCGAACCGGTAGTGACCTGCTCCCACGGCGAGGTGAAGGACTTCAACGTGCTGGTGCTCGATGCGATCAAGGGTTACCGCATCACCTTCGACTGGTACCCGACCGACGACCGCGTGGACCCGGTGGAGATGCGCCTGTTCCTGCGCACCAATGACCGGACCTTGAGCGAGACCTGGCTGTACCAGTACTTCCCGCCGGCGCCGGATAAGCGTAAATACCCTTGATCCTTGCGCGTCAGGGATGACGCCATCGCGAGCAGGCTCGCTCCCACAGGGTGGGGTGTGGATCACAAATTCTGTGAACAACACCAATCCACTGTGGGAGCGAGCCTGCTCGCGATGAGGCACGTACAGACGCCGTACCATCCAGCCAAATAAACAAAAGCCCCGGCCAAAACGACCGGGGCTTTTTGTTTCAAGCTAACCCTTAATCGCGCAAATCCGACTCATGAATCGGCTGGTCCCGATGCGTGGCTCTCTGATACTGCGCTGGCCACGTGGCCTTGCGGCCCCCCAGGTCATCATCGGCATGCAACGCCCAGTACGGATCACGCAACAGTTCGCGGGCCAGGAAAATGATGTCGGCCTGGCAGGTCCGCAAGATGTGCTCGGCCTGGGCCGGTTCGGTAATCATGCCGACAGTGCCGGTGGCGATTTCCGACTCCTTGCGCACCCGTTCGGCAAAGCGCGTCTGATACCCCGGACCGGTGGGAATTTCCGCATTCACAGCGGTGCCGCCCGATGACACATCGATCAGGTCCACCCCCAGCGCCCTGAATCGCCGCGCCAGCTCCACGGTTTCATCCGGGTTCCAGCCATCCTCGACCCAGTCGGTGGCTGATACGCGCACGAACACCGGCAATTCCTCAGGCCATACCGCCCGGACCGCTTCGGTCACCTGCAGCACCAGCCGGATGCGATTCTCGAACGAGCCGCCGTATTGATCGCGCCGCTGATTGCTCAAGGGAGACAGGAATTGATGCAGCAGATAGCCGTGGGCTGCGTGGACTTCCACGACTTTGAATCCGGCCGTCAGGCTACGTTTGGCCGCCTCCACGAACGCCTGGATGACACCGGCAATCTGCCCCTCGTCCAGTTGGATCGGCTGGGTGTGCTGCGGATCGAAGGCAATCGGCGACGGGCCGACCGGAACCCAGCCGCCCTCCTCCGGTTTTACGCTGCCATGCTTACCGAGCCAGGGTCGCCAGGTGCTGGCCTTGCGTCCGGCGTGGGCCAGTTGAATGCCGGGCACGGCCCCTTGGGCGGTGATGAAGCGGGTGATGCGTTGCAGGGGGCCGATCTGTTCATCGTTCCACAACCCCAGGTCCTGATCAGTAATGCGGCCGTCGGCAGTGACGGCAGTGGCTTCGGTGAACACCAGGCCGGCACCGCCCACGGCGCGGCTGCCGAGGTGTACCAGGTGCCAGTCATTGGCCAGGCCATCGGCGCTCGAGTACTGGCACATCGGCGACACCGCGATGCGATTGGGCAGGGTCAATTGGCGAAGGGTATAGGGTTCCAGCAGCAGACTCATGGGGCACCTCTCGAATCAGTGGGCAGGCTCCAGGGTTCTGTTTGAAAAGTCGACGAGTGACAAAAGGTGCAACACCCGCCCCCGCGGGCAAAGAAATCCGACAAGACGTCACAAGGGCTATCAAGCAGTGCTTAGAGCCTAGTCGACAACCTGGGAGGCGGGAGGGTTCAGAACTTAAAAATCGACGGTGTGACGCAATGGTGTACCCCTGTGGCGAGGGAGCTTGCTCCCGCTGGGCTGCGAAGCAGCCCCGGCATTGCAGCCATCACATCGCAAGGGGACGCTGGCGCGTCCAGCGGGAGCAAGCTCCCTCGCCACAGAGTACGAACGCAAGATGGCGGCGTGTCTACCGCGGTTCGATATGGGCAATCATCAACTGCACCGTTTCCTGGCCGCGAAACTCGTTGAGGTCGAGTTTGTAGGCCAGTTCCACCCAGCGCACAGTGGGGTTTGGCCAGATATCGCGGTCGATGCCGAAGGCGATACCGTCGAGTTTCACCGAGCCGCATTCGCTTTTGAGGACGACCTTGAGGTGCCGTTCGCCCACCACGCGCTGTTCGACCAACTGGAACACACCGTGAAACATCGGCTCCGGGAAATGCTGCCCCCAGGGCCCGGCGTGACGCAGCGCCCGAGCCAGCTCCAGGTGGAACTCTTCCACCGCCAGGGTGCCGTCCGACAACAGGCGTCCGGTCAGGTCTTCTTCGCGCAATTGGCGGCGCACTTCAGCGTCGAACGCCTCGGCGAACAGTGGAAAATTCTCTTGCGCCAACGTCAGGCCCGCCGCCATGGCGTGGCCGCCATACTTGCTGATCAGCGTTGGATGTTGCGCCGCCACCACACTCAGGGCATCACGAATATGAAAACCCGGCACCGAGCGCCCCGAGCCCTTGAGCAGGCCGTCTCCGGCATCGGCAAAAGCAATGGTTGGGCGGAAATACCGCTCCTTCATCCGCGAGGCGAGGATCCCGATAACGCCCTGGTGCCACTGAGGATCGAACAGACATAGACCGAACGGCATGGACTCCAGCGGCAAGTCCTTGAGCTGGGCCAGCGCTTCACGCTGCATGCCCTGTTCGATGGATTTGCGATCCTGGTTCATGCCGTCCAGTTGCGCCGCCATCTCCCGCGCCAAGGCCGGATCGTCAGTGAGCAGGCATTCGATGCCCAGGCTCATGTCGTCCAGACGCCCGGCTGCGTTCAGGCGCGGGCCGAGGATAAACCCGAGGTCCGTGGAAGTGATACGAGAATGATCGCGCCTGGCCACTTCCAGGATCGCCTTGATGCCGGGTCGGGCGCGCCCTGCACGAATGCGTTCCAGGCCCTGATGCACCAGGATCCGGTTGTTGGCGTCCAGAGGCACCACATCCGCCACGCTGCCCAGTGCCACCAGATCCAGCAGTTCGCCGATGTTTGGCTGGGGGCTGCTGGCATACCGGCCCAGGCTGCGCAGACGCGCCCGCAAGGCCATCAGCACATAAAAGATCACACCGACACCGGCCAATGCCTTGCTCGGGAACTCACAGCCCGGCTGGTTCGGGTTGACGATGGCATCCGCCGCCGGCAGTTCGAGGCCCGGCAAATGGTGGTCGGTAACCAGCACCTTGAGCCCCGCCGCTTTCGCCGCTGCCACACCTTCGACACTGGAAATGCCGTTGTCCACGGTGATCAGCAACTGCGGCTCACGGGTCAGGGCGACCTCGACAATTTCCGGGGTCAGTCCGTAGCCATACTCGAAGCGATTGGGTACCAGATAATCGACATGGGCCGCACCGAGCAAACGCAGGCCCAACATGCCCACCGTGCTGGCTGTCGCCCCGTCGGCATCGAAGTCGCCGACGATCAGGATGCGCTGGCGCTGCTCCAGCGCCACCACCAACAGATCCACGGCCGCGTCGATACCCTTGAGTTGCTGATAAGGAATCAAGCGCGCCAGGCTCTTGTCCAGTTCAGCCTCGGACTGCACGCCACGGGCCGCATACAGGCGCGTCAACAGGGGTGGCAGGTCACCGAGGAATGGCAGGGTGTCGGGTAGCTGGCGGGGTTCTATGCGCATGGGGTGACAAAGTTTTCTCTGGAAATCGTGAAGGTTGTGGCAAGGAAAGCTTGGGTGGGAGCGGGCTTGCTCGCGAAAGCGGCGGCACATTCAACATCAATGCAAACTGATCTGCCGCCTTCGCGAGCAAGCCCGCTCCCACAAGGGCTCACTCAATACCGGGTCAATGGCTCAGCCGCGCTCACCCAGCAACCATTGCAATTGGACTTCATGCTGGCCGCGATCATCGGTCACGAAAATCGTCCCCTCGCTGATCATCACATCCCACTTGATCACGCGGGGCATATCCTTAGCGAGCGTCTCCAGCACTTCCTGGGGCACGGCGGCGATGTTGACGTTCTTGAGGTTCTTTACCGCCGGGATCACCTTGCCTTCCCAGACTCGCAGGCTGCCGTAGGCCAGCAGGCTGGTGCGTTCGGTGCGGCGCGAGCACCAGGTCAGGCGGTCGGCGTCGGGCTGGCCCACTTCGATCCAGTGCAGCACACGGTCATCCAGGCTTTTTTCCCACAGCGCAGGTTCATCGACATCCGACAGACCTCGGCCAAATGCCAGCAGCTCGTTGTACCAGAAAGCGTAGGCCAACAGGCGCACGGTCATGCGTTCTTCGGTTTCCGAAGGATGACGGGCGATGGTCTGCTTCACGTTCTCGTACACACTGCGATCGAGGTCGGTGAGGTTCAGTTCAAACTTATAGGTCGTGGACGGCTGGGCCATGAACGGGCTTCTTGATACGAGGAAAGGCGGCAAGTCTAACCGATGAGGCGGGCATTCCACGAATTGCCGACCATCAACCTGCGGCGACTGACGCCGGCCTATGATAAAACGCTCTTTCGTTCTGCCTTTGTTCTACAGGATCCGTCATGTCGCTTACTGCCAAACCCCTTGCGGGCGTCAAAGTCATCGAACTCGGCACCTTGATCGCCGGACCTTTTGCCTCGCGGATCTGCGGTGAATTCGGTGCCGAGGTGATCAAGGTCGAATCGCCCGATGGCGGCGACCCGTTACGTAAATGGCGCAAGCTGTATGAAGGCACGTCCTTGTGGTGGTTCGTCCAGGCGCGGAACAAGAAATCCCTGACCCTGAACCTCAAGCACCCCGAAGGTCTGGCGATTCTGAAAAAGCTGATCGGCGAAGCCGACATCCTGATCGAGAACTTTCGCCCCGGCGTGTTGGAAAAGCTCGGCCTGGGCTGGGATGTATTGCATGCGCTGAACCCGAAGCTGGTCATGGTGCGGCTCTCGGGCTTCGGTCAGACCGGGCCGATGAAAGATCAGCCCGGGTTTGGCGCAGTGGGCGAGTCCATGGGCGGCCTGCGTTACATCACCGGGTTCGAAGACCGGCCACCGGTGCGCACCGGCATATCCATCGGCGATTCGATTGCCGCCCTCTGGGGCGTGATTGGCGCACTGATGGCGCTGCGTCATCGCGAGGTCAACGGCGGAACCGGGCAAGTGGTGGATGTGGCGCTGTACGAGGCGATTTTCGCCATGATGGAAAGCATGGTGCCGGAGTTCGATGTGTTCGGTTTCATCCGTGAGCGCACCGGCAACATCATGCCCGGCATCACCCCGTCGTCGATCCACACCAGTGCCGATGGCAAGCACGTGCAGATTGGCGCCAACGGCGACGCGATCTTCAAGCGCTTCATGCAGGTCATCGGCCGTGAGGATCTGGCCAATGACCCACAACTGGCCAGCAATGACGGGCGCGACAGCCGCCGCGATGAGCTGTACGGGGTCATTGATCGCTGGGTCAATTCACTCCCGCTCGATACCGTTATCGAGCACTTGAACCAGGCGGGAGTGCCGGCCAGCCGGATTTTCAGCGCCGAAGATATGTTCAGCGATCCGCAGTTCCTGGCCCGGGAAATGTTTCTCCAGGCCAAGCTGCCGGACGGCAAGGCGTTCAAGATGCCGGGCATCGTACCGAAACTCTCCGACACACCGGGCACCTCTGAATGGGTGGGACCGACGCTGGGTGAGCACAATGCCCAAGTGCTAGGCGAGCTTGGCTATGATGCACAGCAGATCGCCCAACTGCGCATCGACGGCGCCATTTGATGCGGTGAACGAAAGTCTGTGGCCACTGAAGATCAACTGTGGGAGCGGCATCGCTCAGCGCCAGAGCACGCTAAAACCTTAAACGCCGGGCAAAAAGAAACCCCGAGAAGTGGGGAGACAACTCGGGGTTAAACGCGACCATTCAGGTCCGTACAACAAGCGACAAGCACCGGAGCACAATGCTTGATCTTGCTGGTAAAGGGTCTGACTCATCAGGACGTAGGAAGGTTCCCACGAAATAGTGTTCAATTTGGGAGAACCATCACCTTGTCACGTGCCAGATTACGCAGCGCCGCGATCACACAGGGCTCAAGCCGGCCCTCGGCAATCAGCACGTCGCGGTGCAGGCCATCGACCACGTCCGTCAGTTGGCGTCTGTCGGTCAATTGCGCTTGGTTGAACATACGTTCGACCATGATGGCCCCGGAGGCATTCTTCAGCGTTACCAGACACTCGCCCCTGGCGCCAGAGGGAGTCAGCGTCACCTGATACGGGCTCAAAGCCTCACCCAGCAATAGGCTGATACTTTCCATTCGCTCACCCTTCAATAGTCCGAAAACAACTGCTTGTTCACGGTAAATGACCGTGGGCCGCAGCAGAAAGTTCGTTCGCATACCGAGCCGGTACACCTCGAAGCCGTTGAACCGAGCATGCGCGTCCAATATGACAGGCAAACAACAGCTACCGCTTGAAGAAATTTCCTCACGAGCAGCCTGCATCAAGCCAGCAATGGCTCAGCGCGGTTCCACCGGCGCCCGACATCGATCCAGCCTCCCAGCAAACCGCGCAACTGCCCATCGGCCCCATAAAAAGGCACCGACCAATGATAGATTTTGCGTAATCCACTCCTGAACATCAGTTGACGATCGACGAACCGGGACTGGCCGGTTCGCAGTTGCTCCATGACCTCTCCATGCAGCAGCTCGGCAGTCGCCGGCGGGAACACCGCGGAATCCGTCAGCCGGGTCCCCCGCAACTTTTCAAAGCGCGTCGCGAACTGCTCTTCGTAACTCTTGTTGCACATGATCAGGCGCCCTTCCAGGTCACGAATGAAGATCGGATCGGGAATGGCATCCATCAAGGCCCTCTGGAGCATCAACTGATCATTGAGGACAGCCTCGGCCTTGAGGCGCTGGTCGATTTGTATCTGCAGGCGGCGGTTCCAGAGCAGGGACAGCAGAGCGAACAACACGACCACCGTCACACACCAATAACCCCAGCGGGAAATCCGCAACCAGACCGATGGCGCCTGGCCAGGGGCGATACCGGCCATCCATTTGGAACGCAGCGCCCGCATTTCTTCGGCCGGAAAAGCTTCCAGCGCCTTGTTCAGAATACTCAGCAATGGGAGCAGATCCTGACGTACAGCCAGATAATCCGGTTCCCACTTGCCCTCCAGACTTCTTCCTACACGCAACTGTCCCGCCGGATAAAGGTGCACCCCGGTTTCGTTTTCAATGGTGGCGTGGGCCTCCCGGCTCTCCACCAGGGCCCTCGCTTCCCCGTAAGTCTTGACCGTGCGCAACTCGATGGCCGGGTAGTCGCGCCGGATCTGCGCCTCCAATGCATGCCGTGCCGGCAATGCCAGGATCTTGCCATTGAGCTGCTCCAGCGAATCGGGGACGGACTCCCCGTCGCGCCCGACGAATACCCAGCCGGAACCGCCAAAGGCGTGGCTGAAGCTCAGAAAATCCCTGCGTTCGTCGTTCATCGCCAGCGTGGTCGTCATGTCGGCCTCTGCGTTTTCCAGCATCGCCAGCAATTGTTCAGGGGAGAACGACTCCCGATGCACAAACTCAAGGCCTGTCATGCGCGCAATACGCTGGAGAATGTCGTTGTTCAGGCCGTTCCACTGCCCATGCTCATTCTTGAACAGGTACAACGGAAACTGCATCGAGGCCACGATGACCTGCGGGTTTTGCTCGATCCATTTCAATTCCTGCGGATCCAGCACCAACCGTTCGCCGGGGCCGAACGGTGGCGTTTCGTAGGTCGCCAACTGTGCGGCGTCCACCCCCAGTGTCCAAAACACCAGGACCAGGCCCATCATCCAGCCCAGGGCTGGTTTGCGTCTGATAAAAAACAACATCTGCATATCCTTCGAGATTACTCGCCCGTCCCTCCAATGGCGAAAACCCGATCAGTTTGGCATGCAGAAACAAGAAAGCCCGTCAGGAGACGGGCTTCAAAATGTGACAGGTTTCAGCGCTCAGAGAGGCTTGCCGCGGTTGCCATGCTGACTGACAAAGGCCTGCACGGCTTTCAAGTCATTGGGCAACACGGTGCAACGCTCATCTCGCTCAAACAAATCAGAAAGATGTGCGGGTAGTTCGAGCGCTTTTCCTACACCGGCCTTCTCCACCGCTTCCGGAAACTTGACCGGATGAGCAGTGCCCAGGATCACCATCGGAATGTCCAGACTGCGACGGCACTCACGAGCGGCTCTCACACCGATGGCCGTATGTGGATCGAGCAATTCACCGCTCTGCTCGAACACCTCGGCAATGGTCTCGCAGGTTTGCGCATCATCCACCGCCAGGGAGTCAAACAGCTTGCGCGCTTCGGTCCAGCGCTCAGGCTCGACGCTGAAACCACCGCCCTGCCGGAAGCTGTCCATCAGGCCGGCAATTGCCGCGCCATTGCGACCGTGCAGGTCGAACAGCAAGCGCTCGAAGTTCGACGACACCATGATGTCCATGGACGGCGACAGCGTAGCGTGCAGGGTTTCCTTGACGTACTGGTTGCCGCTCATGAAGCGGTGCAGGATGTCGTTGCGGTTGGTGGCGACGATCAACTGGTTGATCGGCAGCCCCATGTTGCGCGCCAGATAACCGGCAAAGATATCGCCGAAGTTACCCGTAGGCACCGAGAACGATACCGAACGGGCCGGGCCGCCCAGTTGCAGGGCCGCGTGGAAGTAATAAACGATCTGGGCCATGATCCGCGCCCAGTTGATCGAGTTCACTGCGACCAGCCGCGTACCTTTGAGGAAGCTCTGGTCGGCAAAACTGGCCTTGACCATTTCCTGGCAGTCATCGAAGTTGCCTTCGATGGCGATGTTATGGATGTTATCGCCGAAAATCGTCGTCATCTGCCGACGCTGCACTTCCGAGACACGGTTGTGCGGGTGCAGGATGAAGATGTCGACGTTCTCGCAATGCTTGCAGCCTTCGATGGCGGCCGAACCGGTATCGCCGGAAGTGGCACCGACAATCACGACACGCTCGCCACGCTTTTGCAGCACGTAGTCCAGCAGACGACCGAGCAATTGCAGGGCGAAGTCCTTGAAAGCCAGGGTCGGGCCGTGGAACAGCTCCATCACCCATTCGTTACCGTTGAGCTGACGCAACGGCGCGATGGCGTTGTGGGAAAAGACGCCATAGGTCTCTTCCAGGATTTTCTTGAAGTCGGCGTCCGGGATGCTGCCGGTGACAAACGGGCGCATGACCCGGAAGGCCAGCTCGTGATACGGCAAGCCGGCCCAGGAGGCGATCTCTTCCTGGGTGAAACGCGGCAGGTTTTCCGGCACATAGAGGCCGCCGTCCGTGGCCAGGCCGGCCAGCAGGACATCTTCGAAATTCAGGGCCGGTGCCTGGCCGCGGGTGCTGATATAGCGCATAGGAGCAAACCTTTGGTTTGAGCTGCAAGCTACGAGCTGAAAGCTACAAGTAAAGCGGGGTTGCTTTTAACTTGTAGCGTGCAGCTCGTCGCTTGTAGCTGCTTCAGTTCAAGTGTTCGACGCGGATACGGACCACCGGCCCGACGACGCCCTGGAGAGCCTCCAACGCGGTGATCGCGTCGTTGATGCGCTGCTCGACCACTCGGTGGGTCAGCAGGATCATCGGCACCAGGCCATCGTGTTCCTCGACTTCCTTCTGCATGATCGACTCGATGTTGATGCCGCGCTCCGAAAGGATGCTCGCCACCTGAGCCAGTACCCCTGGGTGGTCCTTGGCCTGGATACGCAGGTAGTAGGCACTTTCGCATGCTTCGATCGGAAGAATCGGATGATCCGACAGCGAGTCCGGCTGGAAAGCCAGGTGCGGCACACGGTTCTCCGGGTCGGAGGTCATCGCACGCACCACATCCACCAGGTCGGCCACCACCGAGGAAGCGGTCGGTTCCATGCCGGCGCCAGCACCGTAGAACAGCGTGGAGCCTGCGGCGTCGCCGTTGACCATCACAGCGTTCATCACGCCGTTGACGTTGGCGATCAGGCGATCGGCCGGGATCAAGGTCGGGTGCACGCGCAGCTCAATGCCACTGGCCGTGCTACGGGCTACGCCCAGGTGCTTGATGCGGTAGCCCAAGGCTTCAGCGTAGTTCACGTCAGCGGTGGTCAGCTTGGTGATGCCTTCGGTGTATGCCTTGTCGAATTGCAGCGGAATACCAAAGGCGATAGACGCCAGGATCGTCAGCTTGTGCGCCGCGTCGATGCCTTCCACGTCAAAGGTCGGATCGGCTTCTGCGTAACCCAGGGCCTGGGCCTCGGCGAGCACGTCTTCGAAGGTGCGACCCTTTTCGCGCATCTCGGTGAGAATGAAGTTCCCGGTGCCGTTGATGATCCCGGCGACCCAGTTGATGCGGTTGGCCGAAAGGCCTTCACGAATCGCCTTGATCACCGGAATGCCACCGGCCACGGCGGCTTCGAACGCAACGATCACGCCCTTTTCCCGCGCCTTGGCGAAAATCTCATTACCGTGAACAGCGATAAGCGCCTTGTTCGCGGTGACCACATGCTTGCCATTCTCGATGGCCTTGAGTACCAGCTCGCGGGCAACGGTATAGCCGCCCATCAGCTCTATGACGATGTCGATCTCAGGGTTCGTGGCCACTTCGAAGACATCGTTGGTAATCGCAATACCGGTCGTCTGGAACTGAGGCTTTGGCGTGCGCATGGCAATTTGTGCCACTTCGATTCCACGCCCGGCACGACGAGCAATTTCCTCGGCGTTGCGCTGAAGTACGTTGAAGGTGCCGCCACCGACGGTACCTAACCCACAGATGCCTACTTTGACCGGATTCACTCTTGACTCCCCATGAAACGGCCGACGCAAGGTCGGCCGTGAAATACAGCCGCGCAGCAACGCGACTTTGTGTTTAACGGCCCGACGAAGGTTTTCGCCGAGCCGTGATCTTCATAAACGCACTGCCCATGATCATTTGGCACCAAGGGCCAGTTTGGCGACTTGTGGCGCCGGCTGGTAGCCCGGAATCACCTGGCCGTCCGCCAAAACGATGGCCGGCGTACCGTTCACACCGATGGACTGACCGAGGGCGAACTGCTTGGAAACCGGGTTTTCGCACTTGGCGGCCTTGATTTCCTTGCCATCGACCATCTTGTCCATGGCCGCTTTTTTGTCCTTGGAGCACCAGACCGCCTGCAACTGCTCATCACCCGGTGAACCCAGGCCCTGGCGCGGAAACGCCACATAGCGCACTTCGATGCCGCGCTTGTTCAGCTCCGGCACTTCGGCGTGCAGCTTGTGGCAATACGGGCAGGTGGTGTCGGTGAAAACGGTGATGTGGGACTTGGTTTCGCCGACCGCCGGGTAAACCACGGTTTCGGCAACAGGAATACCGTTGATCAGCTTGGAAATGCCCTGGCGCTCGGTCTTCTCGGTGAGGTTGACCGGCTTGCCACCCTTGAGCTCGAACAGGTTGCCCTGGACGATGTACTGACCGTCGGCGCTGGCGTAGAGCACGCGGCTGCCCTGGAGCTTGACTTCATACAGGCCGGACATGGGGCTGGCGGTGATGGTTTCGATCGGCACCTCCATCTGAAGGTTTTCCAGGCTCTTGCGGATAGCCTTGTCGGCCGCGTCGTCGGCGATGGCAACAGTACTGGCCAACGCAATGGCGGCGGCGGTGAACATCTGGATCAAACGCATGGGAGCTCCTGAGACGGACAAATGGGACGGGGAACGCCGACCGGCAGATTCGGGTTCCAACCGCCCACTGTGCAAACCGGCAAAGCCTACCACATAAGGCCCGCATGGCCGAATGCCGGTGATACAAGGCATATAGATGCCTTTTTTCTGTGTGCTGGCGTGGGTTCACATATCTGGCGCTCACCACAACTCCCTGTGGGAGCGAGCCTGCTCGCGATAGCGGTGGGTGAGCTTGCATTGATTTTGAATGCGCCACCGTCATCGCGAGCAGGCTCGCTCCCACATGGGCTATCGGGTACTCATCAATCCAGGGATCTTCATTCAGCCTCGGGGGTGATGCTTGGCGTGCAGATCCTGCAACCGCGCCCGAGCGACGTGGGTGTAGATCTGAGTGGTGGACAGGTCGCTGTGGCCCAGCAGCATCTGCACCACACGCAAGTCGGCGCCGTGGTTGAGCAGGTGCGTGGCGAAGGCATGGCGCAAGGTGTGTGGGGACAGTGACTTGCCGATCCCAGCCACCTTGGCCTGGTGCTTGATGCGGTGCCAGAAGGTCTGGCGAGTCATCTGCTCGCCGCGCAGGCTGGGAAACAGCACGTCACTGGGACGCCCGCCCAGCAGTTCATGACGCGCATCGCGCATGTAGCGCTCGACCCAGACGATTGCCTCTTCGCCCATCGGCACCAGACGCTCCTTGCTGCCTTTGCCCATCACCCGCAGCACGCCTTGACGCAGGTTGACCTGCTCCAGCGTGAGACTGATCAGCTCGGTGACCCGCAGGCCGCACGCGTACAAAACCTCCAGCATGGCCCGGTCGCGCTGACCGATGGCTTCGCTGAGATCCGGCGCCGCCAGCAGCGCCTCTACATCGGCTTCGGACAGGGACTTGGGTAACGGTCGCCCCAGCTGCGGCATCTCCACGCGCAAGGTCGGATCCACCGCAATCAGCTTTTCCCGCAGCAAATAACGATAAAACCCACGCAAACCCGAGAGAAACCGTGCGGTCGAGCGCGGCTTGTAGTTCTGCTCCAGACGCCACGCCAGGTGATCGAGGATCAACTCTCGCCCGGCATTGGCCAGCTCCAGGCCTTGTTCCTGCAACCAGCCATTGAACAGCGCCAAGTCGCTGCGATAGGCATCGCGGGTGTTGTCGGACAGCCCCTTCTCCAGCCATAGGGCGTCGAGAAACTGGTCTATCAGCGGGTGATCAATGGCTGGCATAAAAACTCATGAGGGATGCGTGCGTACGCGGCATCGAAATGGAAATGATGAGATGCAGGGTGCTCAAAGACCAAATCGCAGGCAACAAAAAAGCAGCCCGCAGGCTGCTTTTTTTGCATCGGAAGCTGGACTTAAGCCAGTTTTTCCTTGATGCGAGCTGCTTTACCGGACAGGTCACGCAGGTAGTACAGCTTGGCTTTACGTACGTCACCGCGACGCTTGACAGCCATGCTGTCGATTTGCGGGCTGTAGGTCTGGAAAGTACGCTCTACGCCAACACCGTTGGAGATTTTACGAACGGTGAATGCACTGTTTACGCCGCGGTTACGCTTGGCGATAACAACGCCTTCGAACGCTTGCAGACGCGAACGGTCGCCTTCCTTCACTTTCACCTGAACGACAATGGTGTCGCCCGGGGCAAAGGTAGGGATTTCTTTGGTCATCTGCTCTGCTTCGAGTGCAAGAATGATTTTGTTAGTCATGCTGTGCTCCTAAGGCAAGTCGTCGGACTTACCATCGATACGTTGTGAACTATCGTCCCGCTCGCGGATATATTCCTCGAGCAGCTTCTTCTCTTCTCCAGAAAGCGAGCGGCTTTCCAGAAGATCGGCGCGTCGTTCATAGGTCCGACCAAGGGACTGCTGTAAACGCCAACGCCGGATGTGCGCGTGGTTGCCACTTAGCAACACGTCGGGAACACGCTGATCCGCATACACCTCCGGTCGGGTGTAGTGCGGGCAATCCAGCAGACCATCCGTAAAGGAATCTTCCTCGGCGGAATCTGCATGCCCTAAAGCTCCAGGCAGCAGTCGTGTAACCGCATCGATCAGGACCATCGCCGGCAGCTCGCCGCCAGACAGTACATAGTCGCCAATCGACCACTCTTCATCGACATGAGCTTCAATAAAACGCTCGTCAATGCCTTCATAACGGCCGGCAATCAAGATCAATGCATCCGAATTTGCCAGCTCGCGTACCGCCGACTGAGTCAGCTGACGGCCTTGGGGCGACAGGTAAATCACCTTCGCGCCCTCCCCGGCTGCGGTTCTGGCCTGAACCAGAGCGTCTTCCAGGGGCTTGATCTTCATCACCATGCCCGGACCACCGCCAAACGGGCGATCGTCCACAGTGTGATGCCGATCCGTGGTGTAGTCCCGCGGATTCCAACAGGTAAGCTGCAACAGCTCCTGTTTCACCGCGCGGCTGGTTATGCCGTACTCGCTGATGGCGGAAAACATCTCGGGAAACAACGTGATGACTTCAACGCGCAAATTAGCCACGTTTAGAAATCCGCATCCCATTCCACCTTCATCTCGCCTGCTGCAAGGTCGACGGCCAACACGCATTGCTCGGTATAGGGCAACAGGCGTTCGCGATCATCCAGGCTGCCGACGCAAGGCTTGACCACCATGACATCGTTCGAACCGGTCTCGAGCAGGTGATCGATTTTCCCGAGCAATTGCCCGAGGTGGTCGATGACCTTCAGACCCACCAGCTGGTACCAGTAGTACTCGCCGTCGGTCAGTTCAGGGAACAGGTTGCGTGGCACGCAGATCTCAAAACCGGCCAGAAGACGCGCTTCTTCACGATCATCGAGATCCTTGAGCTTTGCGACCAGGAACTTGTCGTTCCCACGTCCGCTGACCAGCTTAACCTGTTTCACGCTACCTTCGCGCTTGAGCGTCCAGGTTTTGTAGTCCAACAGGTTTTTGATCGGATCAGTAAAGGAATACACCTTCACTTCGCCGCGAACGCCATGAACAGAATAGATTTTGCCGACAACGATCAAATCATCAGCATCTTTTGGCGTCGCGTTCATATTGCTCAGGCCGCAGCCTTAGCCGATTCCTTCAACAACTGAGCAACACGCTCAGAAGGTTGTGCACCAACGCTCAGCCAGTAGGCTACGCGCTCTTGGTTCACGGACAGACGAACTTCCTGACCACGGGCAACAGGGTTGAAGAAACCAACCTGCTCCTTGTGGGAACCGTCACGCGGGTTGCGGCTGTCGGTTACGGTCAGGTGGTAAAACGGGCGCTTTTTGGAGCCGCCAAGGGCAAGACGGATTGTTAGCATGTGAACATCGTTCCTGTAGTCGGTGCTGCAAATCTAAATGCACAGCGGGCATAGGTGCCCGAAAGGCCGCATATTCTAAGGAATATCCGGACTTTTGCAAATGTCTTTTTCCGGCGCCTGGCGCCATGCGATCAAGATTTGCCATAGAGCCGTCATGAAAAACGGCAGGTCAGCTCCCGTGCAGCACGGGTTTGCTGGAGATCCCCGCATCCGTGCGGGGCAACGCCGGCATGACAGCCGGCGCAGATTCTTTACATTTTCGGCATGCCGCCGCCGGGCAACATACCGCCCATGCCGCGCATCATCTTGGCCATCCCGCCCTTGGCGGAGAATTTCTTCATCATCTTCTGCATCTGCTTGTGCTGCTTGATCAAGCGACCGATGTCCTGCACCTGGGTACCGGACCCCATAGCGATGCGGCGTTTGCGCGAACCGCTGATCAGCTCAGGGTCGCGGCGCTCGGCCGGGGTCATGGAGTTGATGATGGCTTCCATCTGCTTGAACTGCTTTTCAGCCGCGCCCTGGGCATTGCCCATCTGCGCCAGGTTCACGCCCCCGATGCTCGGCAGTTTGTCCATGAGGCCGCCGAGGCCGCCCATGTTCTTCATTTGTTGCAGCTGATCGCGGAAGTCTTCGAGGTCGAAGCCCTTGCCCTTCTTCAGCTTCTTGGCCAGTTTGTCGGCCTTGTCCTTGTCGAGGGTCTGCTCGGCCTGCTCGATGAGGCTGAGCACGTCGCCCATGCCGAGGATCCGCGAGGCAATACGCTCGGGATGGAACGGCTCGAGCGCTTCGCTCTTCTCGCCCATACCGATGAACTTGATCGGCTTGCCAGTGATGGCACGGACCGACAGCGCGGCACCGCCACGGGCATCACCGTCGACCTTGGTCAGGATCACGCCGGTCAGCGGCAGCGCATCACCGAACGCCTTGGCGGTGTTGGCCGCGTCCTGGCCGGTCATGGCATCGACCACGAACAGGGTTTCCACCGGGTTGATCGCGGCATGCAACGCCTTGATCTCGCCCATCATCTCTTCGTCGATGTGCAGGCGACCGGCGGTATCGACGATGACCACGTCGATGAATTTCAGTTTTGCTTCTTTAATAGCCGCCTGGGCGATGTCCACCGGCTTCTGGCTCAGGTCGGACGGGAAGAACGTCACGCCGATGTCGTTGGCCAGGGTTTCGAGCTGTTTGATCGCCGCCGGGCGATAGATGTCCGCGGACACCACCATCACCGACTTCTTCTTGCGCTCTTTAAGGAAGCGCGCCAGCTTGCCGGCCGTGGTGGTCTTGCCCGCGCCCTGCAGGCCGGCCATCAGCACCACCGCTGGCGGCACGGCGCTCAGGTTCAGGTCTTCGTTGGCGGCGCCCATCAGGCTTTCGAGTTCGGCCTGGACGATCTTCACGAACGCCTGGCCCGGCGTCAGGCTGCGCGACACCTCGGCGCCGACGGCGCGTTCCTTGACCGAATTGACGAAGTCCTTGACCACCGGCAGGGCGACGTCGGCTTCGAGCAACGCCATGCGCACTTCGCGCAGGGTGTCTTTGATATTGTCCTCGGTCAGCTTCGCCTTGCCGGTGACATGGCGCAGCGTCTGCGAGAGACGGTCGGTTAGGTTTTCAAACATGCGCGATCCTTTCAGGCCCAGATAAGACCGGGATAATGGCGGCCCAGACCGTAAAAAATGTGCTCGGCGAGCCTGCGGCGTGGGCAGGTCGCGGATTATAGCGAAGACTGCGCCCGGCGCACACCTCGCCGTCAGTTGCGCTGGTCTTTCGTGCGATGGGGATTCTATGCCAAACTCAGCGCCTTTCGGGCCTGCCTAACAGGATTTATGCTCCCCTTGTCACCCAGTTTGCTTGCCTCCCTCGCCGCCGCTTGTCTTTATGCCGCTGCGACCCTCTATCAAGGCTCCCGCCTGGCCACCGGCGCCAAGGCGAACAAACGCCTGCTGGTCATGCTTGGCGTGCTGGCGGTGCTCGGCCACGCGGCCAGCCTTTATACCCACCTGATGACGCCCATTGGCCTGGGCCTGGACTTCTTCAACGCCGCCAGCCTCATTGCCGTGGCCGTGATCGCCCTGACGCTGCTGGCCTGTTCACGCATCCCGGTGGAAAACCTGCTGGTGCTGCTTTTCCCGCTGGGCCTGGCCACGGTGCTGCTGGCGCAATTCGCGCCGTCGGGCACGGTACAGATCATCGATGAAGAACCGGGCATCCTGGCCCACATCCTGCTCTCGATCCTCGCTTACGGCCTGTTCACCATCGCGGTGTTCCAGGCCTTGCTGCTGCTGGTGCAGGATCACCAGCTCAAGCACAAGCACCCTTCCGGGCTGATCCGCAACTTCCCGCCCTTGCAGACCATGGAAAGCCTGTTGTTCGGCTTCCTCTGGGCCGGCTGGACGCTGCTGTCGCTGTCGCTGATCTCTGGCTGGCTGTTCGTCGAAAACCTGTTCGCCCAGCACCTGGTGCACAAAACACTGCTGGCGTGCCTGGCGTGGGTGGTGTTCAGCGTACTGCTGTGGGGCCGAAATCGTCTGGGCTGGCGCGGCCATAAAGCCATTCGCTGGACCCTGGCCGGATTCTGCCTGCTAATGCTGGCGTACTTCGGCAGCAAGCTGGTTCGTGAATACATTCTGCATGTCTGACGGACGCCTCTGATGGATATGTTGCCCGTGGGCCCGCTGTTCGCTGTACTGGTCGTGCTGATCCTCTGGTCCGCCCTGTTCACGGCCATCGAAGCCGCCCAGCAGCATTTGCTGGCCCAACGCAAGGCTTCGCGCGCCGGTGACAAACCGCTGGCGAAGCTGAGTTTCCCCCGGGACAGTCTGATTCTGTGCAATACCCTCTGCCGCGCCCTCGCGGTGGTGATCGGAACACTGCTGGCGATTTTTACCTGGCTGCAACACGGCGCCTGGGTAGCGTGGCTCGGTACCAGTGCGGCCTTGCTGGTCTTTGCCGATTACCTGCCGCGCACCCTGGCCACCCGCCATCCCGACGCGGTACTGGCGTTGGGCAACGCCTTGCTTGGCGTACCCTTGAAGATTCTTTATCCATTTGCCTGGCTGTTGAATGGCATCAGTCAATTGCTGTTGCGTCCGTTTGCCCGCCAGGCAAGCGTGGTACAGCAAAACGACGATGAAATGCCCACACCCGCGCGCAACGATCACGACCCCGAACACAACAGCGGTCGGCCGCATCCGGTTTCCGGCATCCATGCCCTGGACAACATTACCGTCAACGATATTCTCGTACCCCGCAGTGAGGTCGATGGCATCAACCTCGACGACCCCATCGGCGACATCATTGAACAGTTGCGCCTGAACCGCCGTACTCGCCTGCCGGTGTTTCACAGCGACATCAACCAGGTCGAAGCGGTGCTCAACACCCGCCAGATCCGCCACCTGCTCAAGGACGCGAGCCTGACCCAGGAAGCGTTGCTGGCTGCCTGCCACGAACCCTACTTCGTTCCCGAGAGCACGCCACTGCAGCTGCAATTGCTGAATTTCCACAAGCAGCAACGGCGCCTGGGCATGGTGGTGGACGAATATGGCGAAGTGCTGGGCATTGTCACCCTGGAAGACATCCTTGAAGAAATCGTCGGGGAGTTCGAAAGCGAGCACAGCCTCGACAACCCCCACGTCCATCCCCAGCCTGATGGACGCCTCATGATCGATGGCGCCGCGTCGATCCGCGAACTGAACAGGACCCTGGGCTGGCACCTGCCTTGCGAAGGCCCCAAGACCCTCAACGGCCTGGTGACCGAAGCACTGGAGACCATTCCCGAAAGCCCGGTCTGCCTGAAGATCGGCCGCTATCGGCTGGAAATCATCGAAACCGTGGATAACCGCGTCAGCCAGGTGCTGGTGTGGCACAACAGTTCGGTGCCGCTGGCGTCCTAAGCCCTCGCCACAGGGTTGTGCGCAAGCGCCGCTATTGTGTACGGGCTCTCTTGTTGAATCGTTAGCCCCCTTCCTATACTCAACCCGCTTATCCAGCGCGCGCCAGCGAGCCGAGGGAGTTCGACCATAATAATTAGCTCCAACGGAGCACATGACTGTCAGGGATAACCGCATGACAACGACCACTTGCAACGAAGCTGTGTCTGCCCCGCCGACGAACTCCGCCACCCGCGTGGCGACCGCAAGCTTCATCGGCACGGCCATCGAGTTCTATGACTTCTACGTCTACGCCACGGCTGCGGCCCTGGTGATCGGGCCGGTGTTCTTCCCGCAAACCTCAGGCACGGCACAGATGCTCTCGTCCTTCCTGACGTTCGGCATCGCATTCCTCGCTCGCCCGTTGGGTTCGGCGCTGTTCGGCCACTTCGGCGACCGGATCGGGCGCAAGTCCACGCTGGTGGCTTCCCTGCTGCTGATGGGTGTGTGTACCACGCTGATCGGCGTACTGCCCGGTTACGCCAGTATTGGCGCCTGGGCGCCGATCCTGTTGTGCGTGCTGCGTTTTGGCCAGGGGTTGGGCCTGGGCGGTGAATGGGGTGGCGCAGCGTTGCTTGCCACCGAGAACGCGCCCAAGGGCAAACGCGCTTGGTTCGGTATGTTTCCCCAACTGGGGCCCTCGATCGGCTTTCTGGCGGCCAACGGGTTGTTCCTGACCCTGGCCATGACCCTGGACGACGAGCAGTTCCGTTCCTGGGGCTGGCGCATCCCGTTCCTGCTCAGTGCGGTGCTGGTGATCGTCGGCCTCTATGTGCGCCTCAAGCTTCATGAAACACCCGTCTTCGCCGATGCCATGGCCCGCCAGGAACGGGTGAAAGTTCCGCTGGTCGAGCTGTTCAGCCAGTACTGGGCGCCGACGTTGCTGGGTGCCGCGGCGATGGTGGTGTGTTATGCGCTGTTCTACATCTCGACCGTGTTTTCCCTGAGCTACGGTGTGTCCACCCTCGGCTACAGCCGCGAAACCTTCCTCGGCCTGCTGTGCTTTGCGGTGCTGTTCATGGCCGCCGCGACGCCGCTGTCGGCCTGGGCCAGCGACCGCTACGGGCGCAAACCGATATTGCTTATCGGGGGCGTACTGGCAATTGCCTCGGGTTTCCTCATGGAGCCCTTGCTGACCCAGGGCACAACCTTGGGCGTGGCGCTGTTCCTGTGCATCGAGCTGTTTCTGATGGGCGTGACCTTCGCCCCCATGGGCGCCCTGCTACCGGAGCTGTTTCCCACCCATGTGCGCTATACCGGCGCCTCGGCCGCCTACAACCTGGGCGGCATCGTCGGCGCTTCGGCCGCCCCGTTCTTTGCCCAGAAACTGGTGGCAATGGGCGGTTTGAGCTACGTCGGTGGTTATGTCTCGGGGGCCGCGGTGCTCAGCGTGATCGCGGTACTGTGCCTGAAAGAGACGCGCCATAACGATTTGAACAGGGTCGCCTGAACCCTCGGTGCGGGCCCGGCAACAGGCCCGCACCGAACCTGTCACAAGGCTGAATGCCTTGCAATGAAATAACAGCTAACAATCATCCACCATTGAAACCACCCCTCGCCTGCCCCATCTAAGACCCATACTCCATTGCGCAGGTGCCCCATGAGCGACCAGCACTCTACTGAAGCCACGAACGATTACGCCGACTCCGAACACATCGAACACACCTCCTCCGGCACCGGCCTGGCCCTGCCCGGCCAAAACCTGCCGGACAAGGTCTACATCATTCCAATCCACAATCGCCCGTTCTTCCCGGCCCAAGTGCTGCCGGTCATTGTCAATGAGGAACCTTGGGCTGAAACCCTGGAATTGGTCGCCAAATCCGAACACCATTCCCTGGCGCTGTTTTTCATGGATACGCCCCAGGAAGATCCGCGCCACTTCGACACCTCAGCGCTGCCGCTGTATGGCACGCTGGTCAAGGTACACCACGCCAGTCGCGAAGGCGGCAAACTGCAGTTCGTTGCCCAGGGTCTGACTCGCGTGCGCATCCGCACCTGGCTCAAGCACCATCGCCCACCGTACCTGGTGGAAGTCGAATACCCGCACCAGCCAAGCGAGCCGACCGACGAGGTCAAGGCGTATGGCATGGCGTTGATCAATGCGATCAAGGAACTGCTTCCACTCAATCCGCTGTACAGCGAAGAGCTGAAGAATTACCTCAACCGCTTCAGCCCCAACGACCCGTCGCCCCTGACTGACTTTGCCGCCGCACTCACCTCGGCCACCGGCAGTGAGTTGCAGGAAGTGCTCGATTGCGTCCCCATGCTCAAGCGCATGGAAAAAGTGCTGCCGATGCTGCGCAAGGAAGTTGAAGTCGCGCGGCTGCAGAAGGAGATTTCTGCCGAGGTCAACAACAAGATTGGCGAGCATCAGCGCGAATTCTTCCTCAAGGAACAGTTGAAGGTCATCCAGCAGGAGCTGGGGCTGACCAAGGACGATCGCAGCGCCGATATCGAACAATTCGAGCAACGGCTGGAGGGCAAGGACTTGCCGGCCCAGGCGCAAAAGCGCATCGAAGAGGAAATGAACAAGCTCTCGATCCTGGAAACCGGCTCGCCGGAATACGCGGTCACCCGCAATTACCTCGATTGGGCGACGTCGGTGCCGTGGGGCGTGTATGGCCAGGACAAGCTCGACCTCAAGCACGCGCGCAAGGTGCTCGACCAGCACCATGCCGGGCTGGGGGACATCAAGGACCGCATCCTCGAGTTTCTCGCCGTGGGTGCCTATAAAGGCGAAATCAGCGGCTCCATCGTGCTGCTGGTGGGGCCGCCGGGGGTGGGCAAGACCAGTGTTGGCAAGTCCATCGCCGAAACCCTGGGTCGGCCGTTCTACCGTTTCAGCGTCGGCGGCATGCGCGATGAAGCCGAAATCAAGGGCCATCGGCGCACCTACATCGGTGCTCAACCGGGCAAGCTGGTGCAGGCGCTTAAAGATGTCGAAGTGATGAACCCGGTGATCATGCTCGACGAGATCGACAAGATGGGTCAGAGCTACCAGGGCGATCCGGCCTCGGCCTTGCTGGAAACCCTCGACCCGGAGCAGAACGTCGAATTCCTCGATCACTACCTGGACCTGCGCCTGGACCTGTCGAAAGTGCTCTTCGTGTGCACCGCCAACACCCTGGACTCGATCCCTGGCCCGCTGCTGGACCGGATGGAAGTGATTCGCCTGTCCGGCTATATCACCGAAGAGAAGGTCGCCATCGCCAAGCGCCATTTGTGGCCCAAACAACTGGCCAAGGCCGGCGTGTCCAAAGGCAGCCTGAATATCACCGACAGCGCCCTCAAGGCCCTGATCGACGGTTATGCCCGTGAGGCCGGGGTACGGCAGCTGGAGAAACAGCTGGGCAAGCTGGTGCGCAAGGCGGTGATGAAACTGATCGATGACCCGAAAGCCGTGATCAAGCTTGGGCCCAAGGACCTTGAGGCATCGCTGGGCAAGCCGGTGTTCCGCAACGAGCAAGTGCTGTCCGGCATCGGTGTGATTACCGGCCTGGCCTGGACCAGCATGGGCGGCGCGACTCTGCCGATCGAAGCGACGCGCATCCACACGCTCAATCGCGGCTTCAAGCTCACCGGGCAACTGGGGGAGGTGATGAAAGAGTCAGCGGAAATCGCCCACAGCTACGTCAGCTCGCATTTGAAGCAGTTTGGCGGCGATCCGAAGTTCTTCGACGAAGCCTTCGTTCACTTGCACGTACCGGAAGGCGCCACCCCCAAGGACGGTCCGAGTGCCGGGGTGACCATGGCCAGCGCCTTGCTGTCCCTGGCTCGCAACCAGGCGCCGAAAAAAGGCGTGGCCATGACCGGCGAACTGACCCTCACCGGGCACGTGCTGCCCATTGGTGGGGTGCGCGAGAAAGTGATCGCGGCGCGACGGCAGAAAATCAATGAGCTGATCCTGCCGGAAGCCAACCGGGGCAACTTCGAAGAACTGCCGGACTACCTCAAGGAAGGCGTCACCGTGCACTTCGCCAAGCGGTTTGCCGATGTGGCCAAGGTGTTGTTCTGATAGTCCTGTAGCGCTTGTGTGGGCCTCATCGCGAGCAGGCTCGCTCCCACAGTGGCTTTGTGTTGTTCACAACATGTGTGATCCACACCAAACCCTTGTGGGAGCGAGCCTGCTCGCGATAAGGCCATGAGATCCAACACATGCCCCGCTGACACACCCAGTAGCATCTTCGGTTATGCTCGCCGTTCGTCGTGAATGCCGGAGCCCTTATGTCCCTCACCCGCCTGCTCGTCCCTTTCAGTCTCGCCCTGCTGAGTGCCTGCGCCACGCAACCGAAACACAACGTGACCGTGGAAAAACTGAGCCAGTGCCCGGTGCAGCTCACTAACGGCCAGAACCTGATCCTGAATTTGCCCAGCAACCCCAGCACCGGTTATCGCTGGGCAGTCCAGGATTCGGCTGGCGGCGTGCTGAAGGCCTTGGGGCCTGAGGTTTACCGCAACCCGGAAGACGCCGGCATCGTCGGCGCGGCCGGGGTATCAACCTGGCGTTTCCAGGCATTTGCTGCCGGAACCGGTCGCTTGCGCCTGACTTATCAACAGCCCTGGGCACCTGAAGTGCCGCCGGTGGAAACCTTCGACTGCGCCATTTCGGTGAATTGACCATGGGTTGGCTGATCCTTGCATTGATGGGCGCGGCCACCTATGTGTACGGGCTCACTGTGCATGCCACCCTGCTGTGCCTGCTGGTCAAGCCGATGCCGGTGCTGGCCCTGCTCGGCTGGCTGCACGATGCGCCACCCAGCGAATATCGACGCTGGATCAGCCTGGGCTTGATTTTCTCGCTGGTGGGCGATGTGCTGCTGGCTTGGCCCGGGGATCTGTTCGTGTTCGGCCTTGGCGCGTTTCTGCTGGCGCACCTGGCCTATCTGAAAGCCTACCTCAGCGACTGTCGCCGTCCGGCGTTGCTATCGCTGGCCCTGGCATTGGGGCTTGGCGCAACGCTGCTGGGGATTCTGATATCGAGCGGTCTGGGGCCTTTGCTCGTCCCGGTGATTGTCTATGGCCTGGCCATCAGCGCCATGCTCTGGCGTGCGCTGGCGCGATTGGGTACTGAAGTCCCCGAGCGCTCGGCCTGGCTGGCCGCTGCCGGGGCTCTGGCGTTTGTGTTTTCCGACAGCGTCATTGGCATAAACCGGTTCGTGGCGCCCTTTCATGCCGCGCCTTACCTGATCATCATCAGTTATTGGCTGGGCCAGTGGGGCATTGCGGCGTCGGCCTTCACTCAAAAAAACCACTGAACCAGAGAGCAAGCCCGGCGCTCACAAAGGCTCGCTCCCAGAGGTTTTTTGGTTAAAATGCCGGCCTTTTCACCACCCATGCCGCTGGAACTGCCGTGAGCAAAGAACCCGATCGCCTATTCGCCCAGCCCCTGGCCCAGGTGCCTGACTTCGCCTTTAACGAGGACGTGGTGCGGGTGTTTCCGGACATGATCAAGCGTTCGGTGCCGGGTTACCCGACCATCGTCGAGAACCTCGGCGTGCTCGCCGCGCAATTTGCCCAGCCGGGCAGCGTCCTCTACGACCTGGGCTCGTCCCTGGGCGCGGTGACCCAGGCCCTGCGCCGCCATGTGCGCACCGACGGTTGCCGGGTGATTGCGGTGGATAACTCGGCGGCCATGGTCGAGCGCTGCCGCGAGTACCTTAACGGCCAGGACTCGATGTTCCAGGAGTTGCTGCCGGTTGAAGTGATCGAAGGCGACATCCTCGCCCTGACGTTCCAGCCGGCCTCGGTGGTAGCGCTGAACTTCACCCTGCAATTCATCGCGCCGGATCAGCGTACCGCCTTGTTGAGCCGCATCCGCCAGTCCCTGCTGCCCGGCGGTGCGTTGATCCTCTCGGAGAAGCTGCGCTTTAACGATGAACAAGAGCACGCGCTGCTCAACGACCTGCATGTGGCGTTCAAGCGCGCCAACGGCTACAGCGAGCTGGAAATCGCCCAGAAGCGCAGCGCCATCGAAAACGTCATGAAGCCCGACAGCCTCGAAGAACACCGCGAACGCCTGCTGGCGGCCGGTTTCTCGAAAGTCGTGCCGTGGTTCCAGTGTCTTAATTTTGCCTCGTTGATTGCCCTGCCATGATTGATCTGTCTCCCCTGGCCCGCCATCTGGCCGGCACACCTCTGGCCGATTGGGCCGCGACGCTGCAAACGCAACTGGACAGCAAAATGGAAAAGGGTCATGGCGACCTGGAGCGCTGGCAGAGCGCCCTCGATGCCTTGCCAGTGCTGCAACCGACCCGGATTGACCTGCTGAACGGCCTGACCCTCGACACCGATTGCAGCGACGAAACCCGAGCACAAATGCGTACGGCGCTGATGGGCCTGTCGCCATGGCGCAAAGGGCCTTTCGACCTGTTTGGCGTGCACGTTGACACCGAATGGCGTTCGGACTGGAAGTGGTCGCGGGTCGCCCCGCACCTGGACCTGGTGGGCAAGCGCATCCTCGATGTGGGCTGCGGCAACGGTTATTACATGTGGCGGATGCTCGGTGCCGGTGCCGACACGGTGATCGGCGTCGACCCCAACTGGCTGTTCTTCTGCCAGTTCCAGGCGGTGCAGCGCTACCTCTCGCAGCCCAACGCCTGGCACCTGCCTTTCCCATTCGAGGCGCTGCCGCCGGAGCTGGAAGGCTTCGACACAGTGTTTTCCATGGGCGTGTTCTACCATCGCCGCTCGCCGATCGAGCATTTGCTGGCGCTCAAGGATTGCCTGGTCAAGGGCGGAGAGCTGGTATTGGAAACATTGGTGATCGAGGGCGACGAACATCAGGTTCTGGTGCCCGAGGATCGTTACGCGCAGATGCGTAACGTCTGGTTCCTGCCTTCAGTCCCAGCCCTGGAACGCTGGCTGCGCCGCGCCGGGTTCAGCGATGTGCGCTGTGTGGACGTGAGCTTGACCACCGTGGAAGAACAGCGCAGCACCGAGTGGATGAAGTATCAGTCGCTTAGCGACTTTCTCGATCCCGCCGACCACAGCAAAACCATCGAAGGACTGCCGGCGCCAATGCGGGCGGTGATTGTGGCGCGGAAATAAATCGCCCAGGTACCATAACCCCCCTCTGTGGGAGCGGGCTTGCTCGCGAAGGCGGCAGCACATTCAACATGAATGCAAGCTGACCCACCGCTATCGCGAGCAAGCTCAGCTCCCACAGGGATTGTGGTGAACGCAGGATCTGTGGACACCCGGGACCCCATGTGGGAGCTGAGCTTGCTCGCGATGGCGGCGGACCATTCAACATCTATGTGACTGACACGCCGCTTTCGCGAGCAAGCCCGCTCCCACAGGGTACAGCGTCAGTCTTGGGATTTGGCTCTGCGGGCCTTGAAAAACTCGCTCAACACCGCACTGCACTCGTCAGCCAACACCCCGCCCTCGAACATCACCCGGTGATTCAGAAACCCCTGGCTGAAAAATTGCCCCTGGCTCTGCACAATGCCGGCCTTGGGCTCCAGGGCGCCGTAGACGACCCGGGCGATGCGCGAGTGAACGATGAGGCCGGCGCACATGCTGCACGGCTCCAGCGTCACATAGAGGGTGCTGCCGGGCAGGCGATAGTTGCTCACGGCCTGGGCGGCGGCGCGGATGGCGACCATTTCCGCATGGGCGCTGGGGTCGTGGCCGCTGATCGGGCAGTTGAAGCCGCGGCCGATGATCTCACCGTCCTGCACCAGCACCGCGCCCACCGGCACTTCACCCAAAGCCGCGCCTTGTGCGGCGAGGCTCAGGGCTTCGCGCATGAAATCCTGGTCACGGCTGCGGTCGATGATTTTGGCGGGGCGAATCTGGCGCATCACGCCACCTCGATGGCGGCCATCAGGCCGGTTTCCATGTGGTCGATCACATGGCAATGGAACATCCACACGCCTGGGTTATCCGCCACCAGCGCCACCTGCGCCCGCTCGTTCTTGCCCAGCAGATAGGTGTCGGTGAAATACGGGATGACCTTGTGCCGGTTGGATGCAATCACCTTGAAGCTCATGCCGTGCAAATGGATCGGATGCTGGTACTGAGTCATGTTCTTCAATTCGAAAATATAGCTCTGGCCTTTTTTCAACGTGGCGATTGGCCGGTCGGCGCAGGTCTTGTCGGTGATGTCCCAGGCCTTGCCGTTGATCTGCCACAAACTCGGTGGTTTGCCGTTGTCGACATTGACCGACACCGAACCGACCCACTCGAAATTGAAGTTGAGTTTCTCGGCATTGGCCAGGTCTGGCTCGGCCACCGGGTTAGGTGGCAACGCAGGCGGCCACTGGGCCGGCGCCTCGTTGTTGGGCACGGAGCGCAAAGTGCCCAGCCGCACCGGACCATTGCGCAATGACAACTCCTCCCCGGCCGCCGGCGCCTTGATCGCCAGACAAATGCGCATGCCCGGACCCAGCCAGTATTCCTTGCCCAGCGGGCGCGGTTCGATAGGGTTGCCGTCCAACGCATAGATCTGCGCTTCAACGCCGGGGATGTTAATGCGGTAAGTGAGAGTGTTGTCGAGATTGAGCAAACGCACCCGGGTGATCTGCCCGGCCGGCAGATCAATCACCGGCAGCGGCTCGCCGTTGATAGTCGACAGACGCCCGGCCGTCCCTCCACGCGCCGCTTCACGGGGAATGCTGAAGGCGACGAACTCGCCTCGCTCATCCACATGCCAGTTCTTGAGGCTGAGGGTTTGTTCGTATTTGAAGCCGGTGGGCTCACGCTCCTCGACAATCAAAGGTCCAACAAGCCCGCGACCGAGCTCCTCGCTGCTGTTGACGTGGGGGTGATACCAATAGCTGCCGGCGTCCGGCACACGAAACTTGTAATCGAAGTATTCACCCGGCAGCACCGGCAATTGCGAGACATACGGCACGCCGTCCATCTCCAGCGGCAGACGGATACCGTGCCAGTGAATGGTGGTCGCAACCGGCAGGTGATTAATGAAGCGCACCCGCAACCATTCGCCCTGACGCACCCGCAATTCAGTACCCGGTGCCGACGGACCAAAAGCCCAGGCCTGGGTCTTGTGCCCGGCCACCAGCTCCACGTCCAGGGGCGCGGCGATCAATTCATAGTCGTGACCGGCCTCGGCATCGGCCATCTTGCCCAACCAATACCGCGACGCGCCCCCCGCCCCTACGCCCACGACAACAAGACCGGCCAGGCCACCGAGTATTTGGCGACGGGTAAAGGACATGAAGCGACCACCTCTTGAATCTGCGGCGGACCCTGGGGCCCGCAAAAGGCGAATACGATACACCTGCAATTGAGAAATATTAAGTGAAGGATTGTCGCGTCGCCCGGTCGAGCCATCATCGTCAGATGCGACAAGGGCGCCTAATGGCGCCCCAAGCGGTTCAGACCGTCACCCAACCAAAGCTTCCAACTCTCTGACAGCCAAGCCAGGTAACCGCCGCCCCTCTTTCGCAACGTTGACCTGCAAAGCCACCTGCGCCAGATCCAACACGTGCTTGGGAAGTGAATAGCTGCCCTTGGCCTGCAGCCAGGTCAGGATGTCTGCCAAGTGCCAGATAGACGAACTCCCTTCGTGCACAGGCGTCGGGAAGCTGCCAGGATGAGCCAACATCAGCTTGCGCATGTTCTGTCGAGATACGCCTACGATTTCGGCTACGTCGGTCAGCCCGACCCAATCAGGAGCAACCTCGATCAGTTTGGCCGACGGCACCGCGCGGCGGACATCGCCCAGGGCGCTAAGCACGGCCTTGCTCGCATCCGCAGCCTCCCGAGTGAACTCAAGCGCCAGCCGCCCCGGTTGCCCAATGCCTACCAGAGCGTCGTCGCAGCCAGCCTCACCCAGCCGCTCGACCAGTTCATCCGCGGGAAAGTCATCACCAGCGAGCTGATATTTCAAGGTAAAGGTGTATTCCATTTCCTAGTTCTCAGCACCGTCATCAGATTCGCGCCAATTACGATGCGCAGTGCAATTGTCCACAACGCGCCGCAATGCTCGCGCGTGATTGCCAGGGTTCTTTGGCGTGCTCCATATCGACGTAATGCAGAACTCACCGCTGCGGCAGTCCTCATCGTTATAAGGACAATAAGCCCGCCCCCAGGCGTGACTACCGCCAACTACTACACGCCAGCCCTGCGCTTCGGCATGCCTAAGCACTTCTTCGACCTCTTTCTTCGGGTGCGAGGGACGACTCATCCGTGATCTCCAGTATTCGCATGGCCCACCAGGTTGTCAATCGACAACCTTGGCCCGCTCTTCAATAGCTGCGATTCCCGCAGGCCATACCGCCCGATGATAAGCGCCTCTCGGCCCCCGCTGAGACGGTAATCGTAGCGAAACGTGACGGGAAAACCGCCTGACAGAAGCTTTCCTCAGGAGACCCGCAGATGAGAAATAGTAAGGCCAGTCAAAATGAAAAAACCCTGGAGAGGTTATCCACAGGGTTTTCCTGTACACATCGATACGGTGGTCATTCGTGCAGCATGCGCAGATAAGAGACTCTTCGCGCATCTGCTGCGTTGAATCAGCAACTTGGGGATCGAAATCGGATCTATAAATGGCGCGCTTCGAACTGGGATAGGCTGGTCGCCACATCCTGCCATCGCCGCCCTAACTTAACCAAGAACTACACCGCCAATGCCGACTTCAATGCCGATGCTGCCAATTGCCAAGGTGTGTTACGACAGATGATGAGTAGATACTTTTCCTGTCGTGGGACATTGGCTGGCTTCTATAAAGCCTGGATGGTGATGGTCAGCGCGCTTCTCATCGCCTGCCAATCGCCGCGCGAGGCACTGCAACAACTGGCTGAAGAGCACGGCCGACAATGGGAGGTCTTGCCAGGCCACGCCTTCCCCCTCCTCATACTTGCGCCGCACACTGGGGAAAAGATGACTCGCCTGCGTGTCTACCTGGAAGGCGATGGCCATTCCTGGGCGACGGCCACTCAACCCAGCCTGGATCCGAGCCCGCACAATCTGTTAGTGCCACGACTGGCGGTCGATGATCCGACACCGAACGCGTACCTGGCACGCCCCTGCCAGTTCGTCATGGCCGCAGCCTGTCAATCAGCACTCTGGACCAATCGCCGCTTTTCTCAGGAAGTGGTCACCCGTCTCAGCCAGGCGCTGGACCAACTGAAACAGCGATATGGCAATAGGGAGTTCGAACTGGTGGGGTATTCAGGTGGAGCCGCTCTCGCATTATTGTTAGCGGCACAGCGCAATGATGTTACTCAGGTGCAAACCCTTGCTGGCAATCTCAGTCCACGTCTGTGGGCGACGATGAAAGGACTGTCGCCACTCGACGGTTCACTGGATCCGCTGGACTATCGTAGTCGACTCGCCTTATTGCCCCAGCGTCATCTCATCGGAGAAGCAGACCTGATTGTTCCAGGTCGTTTAGCTGATAGGTACCAACAGGCGCTGGGCTCGCCCCTTTCCCAATACGTCCATGTACCAGGAGCCAGCCATGATAGGGGGTGGGAAGCGACATGGAGCCGGTGGGCCAAAATTCCATTGGCACATGAGAATCCTGAGATTAAGGGTGGGCACGTCCGTTTAAAAACATCCGAACACCATTCCCCCTAGTGCCTGACCCGGGCGTGACCACAACGGCGACCTTAAGTTCCGCTTATTGCTGAATAACCCTATAAAGCCTCAAAAAATAACTGTAACGTCGCATTTTTTAGCTTTTTCTTCGTCATTTATTCTTTTTATGGTGATTTGCCCTACAAGCATCGTGTAAATTTCACCGCGCTTGAATCAGCACTTCACTGACAAGCTGGCAGGGAAGCCTAAAACAGACGCTGACGCGCAGGTTGTTCTCTGTCAGTTTCTACCCTGTAAGGATACTGTCTTGAACATCTCCCACCTGCGCCGCTCGTTGTTGGCGCTGTCCATCGCGGCTGCCACTGCCACGGTCCATGCCGCACCCGCACCCGACTTCAACCACGACCTGAGCACAGGGGCATACAGCAGCTCCGGTGACGTTTTCAATAACGCCACCTTCACCGGGACGTCGCAAAACGCTGGTGTAGAGCTGACCGACGTGACCCTGGCGGGCAACCTGGTCAACCAGGGCAACATCAACCTGACGGCCGCGAACCCCAGCGACATCCCGGCCGGCATCGCCATGACCCTCAATTCCACCGTCGCTGGCGATCTGGTAAATCATGGCGACATTACGGTGAGCGGCAATGGCGCCATGGGGCTGGACCTGTATCTGGCGAATATCGCTGGCGAAGTGAACAACAACGGCAACATCACTGTGACTGGCGAAGATGCCAACGGCATGATGATCACCTCGACCCAGGCGAACATCAATAACTCGGGCACTATCACCGCTCGTGGCATCGACTCTGCGGGTATCGAGATCGAGAACGCTCGCTTTACCGGTCAGATGACAGGCGCTCCCTTCAAGAGCGATATCAACAACAGCGGGACTATCTCCGCCGATGGAGTCGGTATCCATTTTCGCAGTCTCGACACCTCCGGCGGTTTCGACATCCTCACCATCAGGCAGACAGGTGGCCTGATCGAAGGCGGCACCGCAGCAATTCTGGCGGACGACAATGCCTCCCCTTCGTATTTCTACTGGCAAGGTGGTCAGGTCAAGGGTGACCTGCTGGGCCTGAGTGGTGTGCTGGTGCAAGGGGACGCGATGTTCGATGGCTCGACCATCCGCGCCGGTTTCGTCGATATCGACGGGGGCCGCCTGACTCTGCTTCGCCCGCAGACTACGATTGTGGGCGACCTCGACATGGACAGCGAGACTGCGCGTTTGCGCCTGCTGCTGGATAACAACACACTGCCCAACACGCCGATCCTGAAAGTCACCGGCAATACCTACTTCTCTCCTGGCAGCCAGATCGAACTGCAGGCTCGCTCCGACGACTTCCGCACGTCGGGCACCCGCTACACCCTCATCAACTCTGGCACTTGGGAAGACCCGCAGAACCTGTCCGTGGTTTCCTCCTCGGCGTTGCTTGAGGTGAGGAACTTCGGCATTGAAGGTCAGGACGTGAAAGCACTGGTTGCCACCCGCAGTGATGAGGCGATCACGCAAGACCTGCTGGGTGCCCGTGGTTCGCGCAACGCGGTGAACGCCATCAATCCGTTCAAGAACACGGTCATGGGCCAGTTGGACGAAAGTGACCCGGTATTCCAGCGTTTCGCCAACGCCGCCACCAGTGAAGATCTGGCCGAACTTGCCGAAACCCTGACCCCGGACGTCAGCCGCGGGGCGATCAACGCCGCCACCAACAGCCAGAACCTGGTCGCAAGTGCCATCAACCGCCGCGCCAGCAAAGCGCGTAGCGGTCTGTCCTCCGGTGACGTCCTGGCAGAACAAGGCGTATGGCTGCAAGCGCTGTCCAGCGATGCCAACCAGGACAGCCGCCACGGTATCGACGGCTACGACGCCAACACCAACGGCATCGCCGTGGGTGCCGACGGCAAGCTCAACGCCGATACCACCATGGGCCTGGCTTACAGCTACCTGACCAGCGACGTTAAATCCGACCTGGGCCACAAAACCGACGTCAGCGGCCATGCACTGACCTTGTACGGCAACTGGACCCATGACAACTTCTTTGTCGACACCTCGCTGATGTATGGCTGGAACGACAACGAGTCCAAACGCTACATCGCCGGTACCCGCGCCAAGGCCGACTACGACAGTGAGATCTTCGGCGTCAACGCACTGGCAGGCTACACTTTCCAGCTCGACAAGCAGTGGCTGCTGGAACCACAGATCGGTGCGCGTTATGCCAACGTGTCGATTGACTCGTACCGTGAAAAAGGTAGCTCAGCCGCCCTCAACGTCGGTAGCCAGCGCTATGAAATCGGCGAAATGGGCCTGGGCGCTCGTCTGGCGGCCGCTTTTGACGTAGGTGTGGGGAGCCTGGAACCGGAAGCCAAGCTGATGGCCTGGCACGATTTCATCGGCGACAAGGCCGGCACCACCTCCACCTTCGTGCTCGGTGGTACCCCCTTCACCACCACAGGCGCGACACCGGCGCGCGACAGCTACGAGCTGGGACTGGGCGCGAACTACCGCGTGGGCGCGTGGAGCGTGGGAGGGACGTACAACTACCTGACCAGCAGTGGTTTCGACGCCGACACCTTCACTGCGAACGTGCGTTACGACTTCTGATCAACGTGTTCGTCTGAAACAACAAAACCCGCCAATGCGGGTTTTGTTGTTTGAGGCTGATGGTAAAGCCCGTAGCGTCTGGCGATGTCACCTGCCTGACTGAATATCACCCAGGTCACAATTTTGTTTCGACCTGGGACTCTCTAGTTTTTTACTTATAAAACAGAGAGTTGCGGATCAACCTTATTCCCACTCAATCGTCGCCGGCGGCTTGCTCGACACGTCATACGTCACTCGGGAGATGCCTTCGATTTCGTTGATGATCCGCCCGGAAACAGTTTCCAGCAGCTCGTACGGCAGGTGCGCCCAGCGCGCGGTCATAAAGTCGATGGTTTCCACGGCGCGCAGGGCCACGACCCAGGCGTAGCGACGGCCATCGCCGACCACGCCAACCGATTTCACCGGCTGGAACACCACGAACGCCTGGCTGACCTTGTGGTACCAGTCGGCCTTGCGCAGTTCTTCGATGAAGATATGGTCGGCGCGACGCAGCAGGTCGGCGTATTCCTTCTTCACTTCACCAAGGATCCGCACGCCCAGGCCCGGGCCTGGGAATGGGTGGCGGTAGACCATGTCGTACGGCAGGCCCAGTTCCAGGCCGAGGCGACGCACTTCATCCTTGAACAACTCGCGCAGCGGCTCGACCAGCTTGAGGTTCATTTCCTCTGGCAGGCCACCGACGTTGTGGTGGGACTTGATCACGTGGGCCTTGCCGCTCTTGGCGCCGGCCGACTCGATCACGTCGGGGTAGATGGTGCCTTGGGCCAGGTACTTGATGTTGTCCAGCTTGCAGGATTCGGCATCGAATACGTCGATGAAGGTGCGACCGATGATCTTGCGCTTCTTCTCCGGGTCGGACTCGCCGGCCAGGTTGTTCAGGAACTGCTCTTCGGCGTTGGCGCGGATCACCTTGACGCCCATGTTCTCGGCGAACATGGCCATCACTTGCTCGCCTTCGTGCAGGCGCAGCAGGCCGTTGTCGACGAAGACGCAGGTCAACTGGTCGCCGATGGCCTTGTGCAGCAACGCGGCAACCACCGAGGAGTCCACGCCGCCGGACAAGCCGAGCAGTACGTTGTCGGTGCCGACCTGGGCGCGAACCTGGGCGATGGCGTCTTCAGCGATTTTCGATGGTGTCCACAGGGCTTCGCACTCGCAGATATCGAGGATGAAGCGCGACAGGATGCGACCGCCTTGCTTGGTATGGGTCACTTCCGGGTGGAACTGCACGCCGTAGTAACGGCGATCATCGTTGAACATGCCGGCAATCGGGCAGCTCGGGGTGCTGGCCAGGATGTGGAAGTCTTCCGGCATCTTGGTGACCTTGTCACCGTGGCTCATCCACACGTCGAGGCCAAACAGGCCGTCGGCGTCGATGTGGTCTTCGATGCCATCCAGCAGGCGGCTCTTGCCGACCACGTCGACGCGGGCATAACCGAACTCACGCAGGTCGGAGCCTTCTACCTTACCGCCCAGCTGTTCAGCCATGGTCTGCATGCCGTAGCAGATACCGAAGACCGGCACGCCCAGGTCGAACACCGCTTGCGGGCAACGCGGGCTGTCGGCTTCGTGCACGGACTCGGGGCCGCCGGCGAGGATGACGCCTTTAGGCGCGAATTCGCGAATCGCTTCGTCATCCATGTCGAACGGATGCAATTCGCAGTACACGCCGATTTCACGCACGCGGCGGGCGATCAGCTGGGTGTACTGGGAACCGAAGTCGAGGATCAGGATGCGGTGAGCGTGAATGTCGAGGGCCATGACTCATTCTCATGTAGTGAATCAGAAACAACTCGGGGCTGAATGAACAGCCCCGGTGATTAACGTTTTGCTGAAGGCCTTAACCTACGCGGTAGTTCGGCGCTTCCTTGGTGATCTGTACGTCGTGGACATGGGACTCGGCCATGCCGGCGCCGGTGATGCGCACGAACTCCGGCTTGGTGCGCATCTCTTCGATGTTGGCGCTGCCGGTGTAACCCATGGAAGAACGCAGGCCGCCCATCAGTTGATGGATGATGGCGCTCAGGGTGCCTTTGTATGGCACGCGACCTTCGATGCCTTCGGGCACCAGCTTCTCGGCACCCGCGGAGGAGTCCTGGAAATAACGGTCGGAGGAGCCCTGGGCCTGGGACATGGCACCCAGCGAGCCCATGCCGCGGTAAGCCTTGTAGCTACGGCCCTGGAACAGCTCGATCTCGCCCGGCGCTTCTTCAGTACCGGCGAACATCGAACCCATCATCACGCAGGAGGCCCCGGCGACGATGGCCTTGGACAGGTCACCGGAGAAGCGGATGCCGCCGTCGGCGATCAACGGTACGCCAGTGCCTTCAAGGGCTGCGGCGACGTTGGCGATAGCGCTGATCTGCGGCACGCCGACACCGGCAACGATGCGGGTGGTGCAGATCGAGCCTGGGCCGATACCGACCTTGACCGCGTCGGCGCCAGCTTCGGCCAGGGCCTTGGCGGCAGCGCCGGTGGCAATGTTGCCGCCGATCACCTGCACTTCAGGGAAGTTCTGCTTGACCCAGCGAACGCGGTCGATCACGCCTTTGGAGTGACCGTGGGCGGTGTCGACCACCACCACGTCGACGCCGGCATTGACCAGGGCCGCGACGCGGTCGCCAGTGTCCTTGCCGGTGCCGACCGCAGCGCCTACGCGCAGACGACCCTGGTCGTCCTTACTGGCCAGCGGATAAGCCTTGGCTTTTTCGATGTCATTGACGGTCATCATGCCCTTGAGGGCGAACTTGTCGTCGACGATCAGCACGCGCTCGATGCGGTGCTTGTGCAGCAACTCGCGAACTTCGTCCTTGCCGATGCCTTCCTTGACCGTGACCAGACGCTCTTTAGGCGTCATCACCTGACGGACGGTGGCGTCCAGGCGGTTCTCGAAACGCACGTCGCGGGAGGTGACGATGCCGACCAGGTCGCCATCGTGCAGCACCGGAACGCCGGAGATGTTGTGCATGCGGGTCAGTTCGAACAGATCACGAACCGTGGCGTCAGCCTCGATGGTGATCGGGTCCTTGACCACGCCAGCCTCGAACCGCTTGACCTTGCGCACTTCGGCGGCCTGCTGTTCGATGGTCATGTTCTTGTGGATGATACCGATACCGCCTTCCTGGGCCATGGCAATGGCCAGACGGGCTTCGGTCACGGTGTCCATGGCGGCGGAAACCAACGGGATATTCAGTTCGATGCCACGGGTAAGACGGGTTTTGAGACTGACTTCGTTAGGCAGTACCTCGGAATAACCGGGCACTAGGAGAATGTCGTCGAAGGTCAGAGCTTCTTGGCTGATACGCAGCATCGCGGGGGCTCCCGAGCGGGAAAATGGAAGCGCGCCATTATATACATGCACCCCCTCTGGCTCAATGTAAAACTCTGTCTATTATTGCCGGGGTGATTGAAGGGGCTAAACACTGCCCGATTGCTACACATTCCCTTGTGGGAGCGAGCCTGCTCGCGATAGCGGTGTATCGGTCAACACCGTGCCAACTGACCCGACGCCAATCGCGAGCAGGCTCGCTCCCACAGGGGGGGAATCGCTCTCTTACAACTCCACCTTCACCCAACTCACCGGCTGATCCAGCCAGTCGGCGAACTCGTCGATAAAGTCCTGCTTGAACCCCGCCTCGAGCCAGTTGTTGAAGATAAACCCCAAATTGGAAAAGCCACACGGTTGCAGGAACAGAAACCCGTTGATGTCATCTTCATGCCCACACTCTGGGCAGGTGAAGTTGTCGGTGCGGGCCGGCATCCAGTCTTCCAGGCTTTCGAACAGCGCCTCGCCGATTTCCTTGCGGCATTCGGCGCAGCCCGCTTCCTCGAGAAAGCCTTTGGCCGGGGTATAGATGCAGCGCTTGGTGATGATTTCCAGGCCATTGACCGGTTCGCCAAACGGCAAGGCCTCAGGGTGCATGACCACCTCGCGGGCGCCGGGGGCGATGGCGTGGGCCATGCGATTGCCGGTACGCCCGCAGGTGGTCAGTTGTTCTTCGACGATATTCTTGCGCACCAGCCAGCGCACAACCGCCCGGGCCCGAGGCTCGTGGACCGGCAAGGAGGAAATTTTCGGGACGATGATGCTTTGCGAATTCATGGGACATCCTGCGGCGAATCTACGGGTGGCGACGAGCAAGCCCGCGCCCACCTTGAACCTATGGGCAATGGTGCATTGTACCGCGCCAATTCCCGGAAGGTTTTTCGGTGAACATGGAGATTGAGCCGCGAATGCCCTTATCATGCTGCCCATGATTAAAGATCCCTTTGCCCGACTGGGCCTGGACCGCGAGGTCCTGACTGTCAGCCAGCTCAACGGCCGTGCGCGGGTGCTGCTTGAAGACGTGTTCAGCAACATCTGGGTCGAGGGCGAAATTTCCAACCTTGCCCGCCCTGCCTCCGGCCATGTGTATTTCACCCTCAAGGACAGCGGCGCCCAGGTGCGTTGCGCACTCTTCCGGCAAAATGCCGCGCGGGTGCGTCAAGCCCTCAAAGACGGACTGGCGGTGAAAGTACGCGGCAAGGTCTCACTGTTCGAGGGGCGCGGCGACTATCAGCTGATTCTCGACACAGTGGAACCGGCCGGCGATGGCGCCCTGCGCCTGGCCTTCGATGCGCTCAAGGAAAAGCTCAGCGCCGAAGGCCTGTTCAGCGCCGAGCGCAAGGTGCCGCTGCCGGCCCATCCGCAACGCATCGGCATCATCAGTTCGCCCACCGGCGCGGTGATCCGCGACATCATCAGCGTGTTCCGCCGCCGTGCACCGCAGATTTCCCTGACGCTGATCCCCACCGCCGTACAGGGCCGCGAAGCCACCGCGCAAATCGTCCGTGCGCTGAAACTGGCGGATGCCCGGGGGTTCGATGCGCTGATCCTGGCCCGAGGCGGCGGCTCGCTGGAAGACTTGTGGTGCTTCAACGAAGAAGCCGTGGCCCGGGCCGTGGACGCCTGCGTCACGCCGATCGTCAGCGCCGTCGGCCATGAAACCGACGTATCCATCAGCGATTTCGTCGCTGACGTGCGCGCCCCGACCCCGTCCGCCGCTGCCGAACTGCTGGCCCCCGATGCCGGCGACCTGGTGCGCCGGGTCGAAAGCCTGCACCGGCGGCTGGTGATGCGCATGCGCGACCGCCTGATGCGCGATCAACTGCGCCTTGAAGGCCTGACCCGACGCCTGCGCCATCCCGGTGAGCGCCTGCGCCAGCAAGCCCAGCGCCTCGACGACCTGGACATGCGCATGCGCCGGGCCTTCGAGCGCAGCCTCAATACCCGCCGCGAACGCCTGATCCGCCTGGAAACCCGCCTGGCCGGGCAACATCCGGGGCGGCACCTGGCACTGCTGCGCCAACGCCTGGACAGCCTCGCCGCGCGCTTGCCCCGGGCCATGCGCGAGGGCCTGAAAGCACGACGCCTGCAACTGCACAACCAGATGCAGACGCTGCACATTGTCAGCCCCCTGGCGACCCTCGGCCGCGGCTACAGTATTTTGCTGGACGAACGCGGCCAGGCGATCCGCAACGCCGCGCAGACCCAAACCGGCCAGCGCCTGACCGCGCGGCTCGGTGAAGGCGAACTGCTGGTGCGGGTCGAAGACAATCACCTGACGCCGGTCACCCTTTCTCTATTGGATTGATTCATGCCGCGATATCTCGCCCCATTGCTCTTGCTGTGCCTGACCTTCAACGCCAACGCCGACAGTTACATCACCCGCCTGCTGAACAAACCGGTGCCCGGCGGCGTGGCCGTGGTGGACCTGGGCAGCGCGGCCCAGGCGCCAAAAGCCAGTTACCAGGGCAAACCGGTGCTGGTGGTCAAGGAAAAGGACAACTGGCTGGCGATTGTCGGCATCCCGCTGACGGTCAAGCCCGGCACCCAGCAGATCAGCAGTGGCGGCAGCACCCAGCCGTTCGTGGTCGGCTATAAAAAGTACCCCGAGCAACACATCACCCTGAAGAACAAGCGTCAGGTCAATCCGAACCCGGCGGACCTCAAACGCATCAACGCCGAACTGGCCGTGCAATTGAAGGCGTATCGCAGCTTCAGCCCGAACATCCCCAGCAACCTGCTGCTGGACAAGCCGGTCAATGGTCCGATGTCGAGCAAGTTCGGCGTGCGGCGCTTCTTCAACGGCGAAGAACGCAACCCCCACGCCGGCCTGGACTTCGCCGTGCCCGCCGGCACACCCATCAAGACTCCGGCCGCTGGCAAGGTGATCCTCACCGGCAATTACTTCTTCAATGGCAACACCGTGTTCGTCGATCACGGCCAGGGTTTCATCAGCATGTTCTGCCACATGTCGAAAATCGACGTGAAAGTCGGCCAGCAGCTCAAGCGCGGCACGGTCGTCGGCAAAGTCGGCTCCACGGGCCGGGCAACTGGCCCGCACATGCACTGGAATATCAGCCTGAACGATGCGCGGGTGGATCCGGCGATTTTTATCGGGGCATTCCAGCCCTGAGTTTTTGCGGTGAAGCTGCCGGCCTGATCGCGAGCAGGCTCGCTCCCACACTTGGATCTCTTGTGAACACAACATTTGTGACCAACAGAAAATCCCTGTGGGAGCGAGCCTGCTCGCGATCAGGCCGCTGCATCACCACCATCCAGCGAATTGCCAAGCTCAAAACATCGACGCAATTTCCAAGATCAACACTTCGAACCTGCGCGATTAAATCGCGCAAAACCGCCTAAAAACAGAACTTATCTCAATTTTTCCCGACTGCTTGCGATCCGCCCTCCGCGCGGTTAGGGTTGAAGGCATGAAAACCTCTCACACCCTCATTCAGCTTCGCCAGCACCGCAGCCTGTGCCTCGTCAGCGCACGACTGCCGGGCTGAATCGCGGCACCTCGTTCCGGCTGTAAAGCCACCCGTTCGAACCACCGGCAGGCCGCCTTTTCCCGGCCACGACAATAAAAGGATTCTGCGATGAGCATGCTCAAAGACCCGTCTTCCAAGTACCGCGCCTTCCCGACCATCAACCTGCCGGATCGCACCTGGCCGTCGAAGACCATCACCGCCGCGCCGATCTGGTGCAGCTCCGACCTGCGTGACGGCAATCAGTCGCTGATCGAGCCGATGGACGCCGCCAAGAAGCTGCGTTTCTGGAAAACCCTGGTCGCTGTGGGCGTGAAGGAAATCGAAGCGTCGTTCCCGGCGGCTTCGCAGACCGACTTCGACTTCGTGCGCACCCTCATCGAAGAAGGCCACATCCCGGACGACACCACCATCCAGGTGCTGACCCAGGCCCGTGAAGACCTGATCGCCCGCACGTTCGAATCCCTGCGCGGCGCGAAAAAAGCCATCGTCCACCTGTACAACGCCACCAGCCCTTCGTTCCGCCGCATCGTGTTCAACCAGGACAAGGAAGGCGTGAAGGAAATCGCGGTGAACGCGGCCAAGCTGTTCGTCAAATACGCCGCCCAGCAGCCAGAAACCCAGTGGCAGTTCGAATACTCGCCAGAAACCTTCAGCGCCACCGAGCTGGAATTCGCCAAGGAAGTCTGCGACGCAGTGATCGAGGTCTGGAACCCGACGCCTGAGCGCAAGGTCATCCTCAACCTGCCGGCCACCGTGGAAGTCGCGACTCCGAACGTCTACGCCGACCAGATCGAGTGGTTCGGTCGCAACATCACCCGTCGCGACAGCGTGCTCATCAGCCTGCACACCCATAACGACCGTGGCACCGGCGTAGCCGCCACCGAACTGGGCCTGATGGCCGGCGCCGACCGTGTCGAAGGCTGCCTGTTCGGCAACGGCGAACGCACCGGTAACGTCGACCTGGTGACCGTCGCGCTGAACCTCTACACCCAGGGCATCAACCCTGAGCTGGATTTCTCCGACATCGACGGCGTGCGCAAAGTGGTCGAAGAGTGCAACCAGATCCCGGTGCACCCGCGTCATCCGTACGTGGGCGACCTCGTTCACACCGCGTTCTCCGGCTCGCACCAGGATGCCATTCGCAAAGGTTTTGCCCAGCAGAAACCGGACACCCTGTGGGAAGTGCCGTACCTGCCGATCGACCCGGCCGACATCGGCCGCAGCTACGAGGCGGTGATCCGGGTCAACAGCCAGTCGGGCAAGGGCGGTATCGCCTACCTGCTGGAGCAGGAATACGGCATCAGCCTGCCGCGTCGCATGCAGATCGAGTTCAGCCAAGTGGTTCAGCGCGAAACCGATCGCCTGGGCCTGGAAATGACCGCCCAGCAGATCCATGCCCTGCTCCACAGCGAATACCTGCAAGCCAACACCCCGTACGCGCTGGTCAGCCATCGTCTGCAGGAAGAAAACGGCAACAGCGCCGTGGAAGTCGAAGTGGCCAGCAAGGGCCAGGGCGAAACCAACCTGCACTGGCGCGGCAAGGGCAACGGCGCGCTGGAAGCGCTGGTGGCCGGGCTGCCGATTCCGGTGGAGATCATGGACTACAACGAACACGCCATCGGCGCCGGCACCAACGCCAAGGCTGCGGCGTACATCGAGCTGCGGGTCAACGGTGAGCGCGCGGTGCACGGCGTGGGTATCGATGAAAACATCACTACCGCCAGCTTCAAGGCCCTGTTCAGCGCGCTGAACCGCTCCCTGAGCCAGCCGGAAGCCAAAGCGGCCTGATGGTTTAGCTGAAATGCAAAAAGGCCCTGGGGTGTGAGCCCTGGGGCCTTTTTGTTTGGCTGATGACTTGGGTGACTGTTCCGGCCTCATCGCGAGCAGGCTCGCTCCCACAGGGAATCTGAGGTGGGCACAGGATTTTGAACCCGCTGAAGATCAGTGTGGGAGCGAGCCTGCTCGCGATGGCGGCCTGTCAGGCAATACAAGTCTCAGGCATGGGTATCAATCGAAATAGTCATCGCCTGCAGCAAAGCGGCCTGCAAGGTCTGCAATGTGGCCTGGGTCGCCATGATCTGAGTCTGGATCGCCATGGCTTCCTGGGCTTTCTGCTCCTGGTTGGCCTGGCTTTTCTGCACGCGAGCCAACTGGGCTTGCTGCTCGGCCAGCAGCTTTTCAGTTTGCTCTATCTGTTTTTTCAGCTGCTCGATGACATCGCCGCTGCCGCTGGCTGGAGCACCGCCGATGTTCGCGCCACTGGTGTCAACTTTCAACTGGCGGTCTTTGTCTTCGCTGGCGTCAGTCGATACCGCAGGGCTGACTGCTGCTTCGTCTTCCGCACCCTTGATGGAAACCTTGGGTGCAGAGAGAGGGTATGGATTTACCGTGATTGCGCTGATGCTGGTCATAAGGGACTTCTCCTTGGCTGCCCCGGTTATCGGCAAACACCAGCGCTTCTGAAGGGCTGAAACGTTTCAATCAGATGAATTCAAAACGATCGGCATCCAGGTTCGCCGGAAAGCGTGCGCGGTAAGCCGCCAGCTCCGCCGCACTCAGGCACACAGTGAATACCCCGTCGGCCTCACCGGCGCTGAGCAAGGTTTCACCCTGGAAATCCAGCACCTGACTGTCACCGGTGTAGGCGAAGCCCTTGCCATCGGTGCCGACGCGGTTGACCGCCGCCACGTAGCACAGGTTCTCGATCGCCCGGGCCGGCAGCAACCGGTTCCAGTGCATGCGCCGAGCGCCGGGCCAGTTGGCGGTGTACAGCAACAGGTCGGTGTCCTCGGCGTCGCGGCTCCACACCGGGAAACGCAGGTCATAGCAAATCAGCGGGCGGATCCGCCAGCCGTTGAGTTCGAACAGCACCTGGCGCTCGCCCGGCGTGTAGTGATTATGCTCACCGGCCATGCGGAACAGATGACGCTTGTCGTAATGCAGCACTTCGCCGTCCGGTCGTGCCCAGAGCAGACGATTGCGATGGCTGCCGTCGGCGGCCTGGATAATCACACTGCCGGTGATCACCGCTTCGAGCTTCGCAGCCTGAGCCTGGAGCCACTTGTGCGAAGGACCGTTTTCCGGCTCAGCCAGGGTCTCGGACTCCATGGAAAAACCCGTGGTGAACATTTCCGGCAGGATAATCAGGTCCGCCCCGCGCGCCTGCGCAAGCAAGCCCTCGAAATGTTCCAGATTGGCCTGGCGATCGTGCCAGGCCAGGGTGGTCTGGATCAGCGCAACATTGAGATTGGGCAAGGTACTCAGATCACGCATAGTTTTTCCGCCGCTTCGCGCAGCGTCTCCTCGCGTTTGGCAAAGCACAGGCGCACCAGGCGCTGGCCTTCGGGTGGGTTCTGGTAGAACACCGAGACAGGGATCGTCGCCACGCCGTGCTCACGGGTCATCCAGACTGCCATGTCGACGTCATTGAGGTCCGGGCGGATCTGCGAGTAATCCACCAGCTGGAAATAGGTGCCGGGTACTCGCTTGAAACTGAAGCGCGAGGGGGCCAGCAAATCGCAGAACAGGTCACGCTTGGCCTGGTAGAAGTCCGGCAGTTCTTCGACGTGCTCCGGGTGATCGGCCATGTAGTCAGCCAGGGCGTACTGCAACGGCGTTACGCCGCAGAAGCTGACGTACTGATGCACCTTGCGCAGTTCCGCCGTCAGGGCCGGTGGCGCCACCACATAGCCGGTTTTCCAGCCGGTGACGTGGTAGGTCTTACCGAAGGAACTGACCACAAAGGCCCGTTGGTACAGTTCTTCATGGGCCAGGACACTGGCGTGGGCGACGCCGTCGAACACCAGGTGTTCATAGACCTCGTCACTGATCAGGTAAATGTCGCGGTCGCGAATCAGCGTCGCCAACTGGTCGAGTTCGGCGCGGCTGATCAGCGCTCCACTGGGATTGTGCGGCGTGTTGAGAATGATCATGCGCGTACGCGGGCTCAAAGCTTCACCGAGCTTCTGGAAATCGATGGCGAAATCATCCAGGCCCAATTGCACATGCACGCAACGGCCACCGGCCAACTCGACGGCGGGTTCATAGCTGTCGTAGCAAGGGTCGAACACGATCACTTCGTCGCCGCTGTGAACCACTGCCGCGATGGCGCAGAAAATCGCCTGGGTCGCACCGGGGGTCACGGTCACTTCCTGGTCGGCATCGACGGTGACGCCATAGCTGCGGGCGATCTTCGCCGCGATCTGCTGGCGCAGCGCCGGCAAACCGGTCATGGGCGAGTATTGGTTATGCCCTTGGGCGACATGCCGGCCGACTGCATCGCGCAGGGCCTGCGGACCATCGAAATCGGGAAACCCCTGGGACAGATTGAGCGCGCCGGTCTGCGCGGCGAGCTGGGACATCTGGGTGAAGATAGTGATGCCGACATTCGGCAACTTGCTGGTGATCATTGGGGGTTTCCTGCGTCTAACCCGGCTCTGGTGCGGCGCGGGAGAGGTCGAGGATAGCCCAATCGCCGGGCATGAAAAAGGGTGCCACCAAGGGCACCCTTCTTACGCTGACACAACTCATACCCTGTGGGAGCGAGCTTGCTCGCGATGGCGGTGGATCAGCATGCATCCCTGTTGATGTACTGCCGCTATCGCGAGCAAGCTCGCTCCCACAGTGGAACTGCGGTGACTATCGATCAGCGTTTATCACGACGCTTCTTGTCAGCCTTCTTATGGTGCGACATCAAGCGGCGCTTCTTGTTGACCTGACGGTCGGTGAGCGTGTTCTTGTTGCCTTCGTACGGGTTCTCGCCGCCCTTGAACTCGATGCGGATCGGCGTGCCGACCAGCTTCAGGACGCGGCGATAAGTGTTTTCCAGATACCGGACGTACGACTTGGGCACCTTCTCGATCTGGTTACCGTGAATCACGATGATCGGCGGGTTGGCGCCACCCAGGTGAGCGTAACGCAGCTTGATCCGGCGGTTGTTGACCATCGGTGGCGCGTGCTCGCCGACGGCGTCTTCGAGGATCTGGGTCAGACGGTTGGTCGGCCAGCGGGTGACCGCCGACTTGAACGAGTTCTGCACCGACGCGTAGAGGTTGCCCACGCCCGTACCGTGCAAGGCCGAAATGAAGTGGATGTCGGCGAAGTCAACGAAGAACAGGCGACGCTGCAGTTCAACCTTGACGAAATCCCGTTCGCTAGGTGTCATGCCGTCCCACTTGTTGATCGCGATGACCAACGCACGGCCGGCTTCCAGGGCGAAGCCCAGCAGGTTCAGGTCGTGATCGACCACGCCTTCGCGGGCGTCCATCACGAAGATCACCACGTTGGCGTCTTTGATCGCCTGCAGGGTTTTGACCACGGAGAACTTTTCGACTTCTTCGTGGATCTTGCCGCGCTTGCGCACACCGGCAGTGTCGATCAGCGTGTACTTCTCTTCGTTGCGCTCGAACGGGATGTAGATACTGTCGCGGGTGGTGCCGGGCTGGTCGTATACGATGACCCGGTCTTCGCCGAGCATGCGGTTGACCAGCGTCGACTTGCCAACGTTAGGGCGGCCGATGATGGCGATCTTGATCCCGTCTTTTTCGCTAGGGCCAGGAATGCGCTTGGCTTCCTCGCCTTCGGCAACGATTTCTTCTTCACCGTCTTCCGGTTCGTCTTCGTCGTCTTTGGGGAAATCAGCCAGGGCGATTTCCAGCATCTGGGTGATGCCACGACCGTGGGCGCCGGCGATCGGGATCGCCTGGCCCATGCCCAACGGCGCGAATTCAGCGCGAGCCATGTCCGGGTCGATGTTGTCGACCTTGTTGGCCACCACGTAGGAACGCTTGTTACGTTTGCGCAGATGCTCGGCGATCATCTGGTCGGCGGCGGTAAAACCGGCCTTGGCGTCTACCAGGAACAGCACCACATCCGCTTCTTCGATGGCGAGCAGCGACTGCTCGGCCATTTTTTCGTCCATGCCGTGTTCATCACCGGAGATGCCACCGGTGTCGACCAGAATATAGGTACGCCCTTGCCACTTGGCCTCACCGTATTGGCGATCACGGGTCAGACCGGACAAGTCGCCGACAATAGCGTCGCGAGTCCTGGTCAGGCGGTTGAACAAGGTGGACTTGCCGACGTTCGGTCGGCCCACCAGGGCGATTACGGGAACCATGCGGCTCTCCACTTCGTTATTTCAGAAAATACAAAAGCCGCTGCGAGGCAGCGGCTGGTGCTCGGGGGCCATCCTGTGGGAGCGAGCCTGCTCGCGAAAGCGTTGGATCAGTCGACATCCATGCCACTGGACCACCGCATTCGCGAGCAGGCTCGCTCCCACAAAAATGAAGCCGCTTGGGATTAACCCAAGCATAGTCTTACTTGATGGTCAGGGCTTCCAGTTTGCCGCTGTTGCCATACACATAAATCATGTTGCCCACCACCAGCGGACGGGCACGCAGGCCGTCGCTGTCGATGCGCTCACGGCCGACGAAACGACCGTCCACCTGGCTGAGCAGGTGCAGGTAACCTTCCAGGTCACCGACTGCAACGTAGCTGGAGAACACTTCCGGGGCCGACAGTTGACGACGGGCCAGGGAGTCGTTGCTCCACAATGCGGTGGTGGAACGCTCGTCGACGCCTTCAACCGTGCCCGAGGACAGGCTCACGTAGACGCTGCCCAAACCCTCGGCGACGCCGGCGTAGCTGGACGCATCGCGCTGCCACAGCGGGCGACCGCTTTCCAGGTCCAGCGCCGCAACGCGTCCCTGGTAGCTGGCAACGTACAGCGTACTGCCAGACAACAGCAGGCCGCCGTCGATGTCGACCACGCGCTCCAGTTCCGAACGGCCCTGTGGGATGGCCACGCGCTGTTCCCAGACCGGCACGCCGTTGGAAATATCCAGGGCCACCACTTTACCGGTCGACAACCCGGCCACCGCGAGGCGGTTGGTGACGATCGGCGCACTGGTGCCGCGCAGGGTCAGTACCGCCGGGGTGCTGTCGTACAACCAGCGCTGCTCGCCAGTGGCGGCATCCAGACCGATCAGGCTGTCATCCTGGGTCTGTACCACGACCACGTCACCGTTGGTGGCCGGCGGTGCGAGGACTTCACTGGTCACGCGAGCGCGCCATTTCTCTTCACCGCTGCTGGCGTCCAGGGCCACGATTTCGCCCTTGAGCGTGCCGATCATGACCAACCCGTAACCCACGCCAACGGCGCCGGAAACGGGCAGTTCGAGATCCTGCTCCCACTTGACGTCGCCATTGGTGCGATCCATCGCCATCACCACGCCAGTGACGTCGGAGGCATAGATAGTGTCGCCATCGATGGCTGGCACCAGCATGTTGTAGGTTTCACCCTGGCCGTCACCGATGGAGCGACTCCATTGCTTCTGCAGCACGACTTCTTCTTTGAAGTCGGTCAGTTCGGCCGGTGGCAGTTCTTTCTTGCTGTTGCTGCTGCAACCCGCGGCCAGAATGGCCAGAGCCAGCAATGCTGCATGTTTCCAACGGATCACGTCACGCATCCCCTTTGGCCAGGTCGTCCAGCTTGATTTGCAGGCCACCGACCGCGGCTTCATCCGACAGCGCAGCCTTGGCTTTTTGGTAGGCCGCATGGGCCTCATCAGCACGACCAAGCTGTACCAGCAGGTCGCCCTTGAGTTCTTCACGGGTCGCCAGGAACGCCTTGTCGGCATCACCGTCGAGCAGCTTCAACGCATCTTCGGCCTTGTTCTGCGCCGCCAGCACCTGCGCCAGGCGCTGACGCGCCACTTCGCCCAGGGTCGGGTTGACCGGCTTGTCGACAATGGCCTTCAGCTCGGTGGCGGCGTCGTCCAGCTTGCCGGTGTCTACCGCGACCTTGGCCACGAACAGACGGCCATATTGCGCGTAGGCCGTGCCGCCGAATTCGTTGTCGAGCTTGCCGGCCAACTCCGCCACGCGGGCAGCGTCAGGCTTGCCGTCCGGGGTCAGGGTGGTTTCCAGCAACTGCTGATAGAGCATCGAAGCGCCTTGCGCCTGGTTGCTCTGGTATTTCTGCCAGGCCTGCCAGCCGAACACGATGACCAGCGCCAACAGGCCGCCAGTGACCAGCGGCTTGCCGTTGCGCGTCCACCAGTCCTTCAAATCCGCCAGCTGTTCATCTTCGGTACTCGACACCCCAATACTCCTTAATCGCTAAATCGGCTGTTTGACAGCTTCAACCCTGCACGACGCAGGTGGCCAGGTGTGCGGCAAGCGCATCCCAGGCAATGCTTTGTTGTTCGCCCTGGCCACGCAGGGGTTTGAAACCTACCACTTGCTGGGCCAATTCGTCGTCACCGAGAATCAGTGCATACAGCGCACCGCTCTTGTCGGCCTTCTTGAACTGGCTCTTGAAGCTGCCGCCGCCGGCGTTGATCTGCAGGCGCAGGTTGGGCAACTGGTCGCGAACTCGCTCGCTCAGCGCCAGGGCCGCCAGTTCGGCTGCTTCGCCGAAGGCGCACAGGTAAACGTCGACCTGACGGGCGATTTCCTGCGGGATCTTGTCCAGCGTCTCAAGCATCAACACCAGACGTTCGATGCCCATGGCAAAACCCACGCCCGAGGTCGGCTTTCCGCCCATCTGTTCCACCAGCCCGTCGTAACGGCCGCCGGCACACACAGTTCCCTGGGCGCCCAACTTGTCGGTGACCCATTCAAAGACGGTCTTGCTGTAGTAATCCAGCCCGCGGACCAGCTTCGGGTTGATGACATAGGGAATACCGACGGCATCCAGACGCGCCTTCAGCCCCTCGAAGTGCGCACGGGATTCATCGTCGAGGTAATCAGCCATTTTCGGCGCATCGACCAGGATCGCCTGCGTGTCGGCGTTCTTGGTATCCAACACCCGCAGCGGATTGGTCTTGAGGCGGCGCTGACTGTCTTCGTCCAGCTTGTCCAGGTGAGCGGACAGGAACTCCACCAGCGCTTCGCGGTAGCGCCCACGGGACTCGCTGGTGCCCAGGCTGTTGAGTTCGAGCTTGACCGCATCACGAATGCCCAGCTCGCCCCACAGGCGCCAGGTCAATACGATCAGCTCGGCGTCGATGTCCGGACCGTCGAGGTTGAATACCTCCAGGCCTATCTGGTGGAACTGGCGATAACGACCTTTCTGCGGACGCTCGTGGCGAAACATCGGGCCGATGTACCAGAGTTTCTGCACCTGGCCACCACCGGTAATGCCGTGCTCGAGCACTGCACGCACGCACGCCGCCGTACCTTCGGGGCGCAGGGTCAGCGAATCGCCGTTGCGGTCTTCAAAGGTGTACATCTCTTTTTCGACGATGTCGGTCACTTCGCCGATGGAACGCTTGAACAGTTCGGTGAACTCGACGATCGGCATGCGGATCTGCCGGTAACCGTAGTTATCCAGCAAACGCGCCACGGTGCCCTCGAAATAGCGCCACAGGGGCGTCTGCTCGGGCAGGATGTCGTTCATGCCACGAATGGCTTGCAGGGACTTGCTCACAGGTAATCCTTAAATTCGTTCGACTCAACCACGCGCGATTACAGCAGCGTCGGCTTCGACCTTTTCGGCCGCTTTCTGGCGGATCAGCCGTTCCAGTTCATCCACCAGATTGTCATTCGTCAGTTTCTGCGACGGCTTGCCGTCGATGTAAATCAGGTTCGGTGTACCGCCGGTGAGGCCGATATGGGCCTCCTTGGCTTCACCCGGCCCGTTGACCACGCAACCAATCACCGCGACATCCAGCGGCACCAGCAGGTCTTCCAGGCGCCCTTCCAGCTCGTTCATGGTCTTGACCACATCAAAGTTCTGCCGCGAGCAGCTTGGGCAGGCGATGAAGTTGATGCCACGGGAACGCAGGTGCAGGGACTTGAGAATGTCGTAGCCGACTTTCACTTCCTCCACCGGATCGGCCGCCAACGAGATGCGGATGGTATCGCCAATTCCTTCGGCGAGCAGCATACCGAGGCCGACGGCGGATTTCACCGTGCCCGAACGCAACCCACCGGCCTCGGTGATGCCCAGGTGCAGCGGCTGGACGATTTCCTTGGCCAGCAAGCGATAGGCTTCGACGGCCATGAACACGTCGGAAGCCTTCACGCTGACCTTGAAGTCCTGGAAGTTCAGGCGCTCCAGGTGCTCGACATGGCGCAGGGCCGACTCCACCAGTGCAGCCGGGGTCGGTTCGCCGTATTTCTTTTGCAGGTCTTTTTCCAGGGAACCGGCGTTGACGCCGATGCGGATCGGAATACCACGGTCGCGGGCGGCATCCACCACCGCACGCACGCGGTCTTCGCGACCGATGTTGCCCGGGTTGATGCGCAGGCAGTCCACACCCAGCTCGGCCACGCGCAGGGCGATGCGGTAGTCGAAGTGAATGTCGGCCACCAACGGCACTTTGACCAACTGCTTGATTTTGCCGAACGCCTCGGCGGCGTCCATGTCCGGCACGGAAACCCGCACGATGTCGACACCGGCGGCTTCCAGTCGGTTGATCTGCGCAACGGTGGCGGCCACGTCGTTGGTGTCGCTGTTGGTCATGCTTTGCACAGCGATGGGCGCATCGCCGCCAACAGGAACGTTGCCGACCCAGATCTTTCGCGATTCGCGACGTTTGATTGGAGATTCGCCGTGCATGACTTATTGACCCAACTTCAGGCGAGCGGTCTCGCCACTGGTGAACGGAGCCACGTCGACCGGTTGGCCGTTGTAGCTGACCTGCGCGCCACGGGCATAACCCAGGCGCACGGCAAACGGCGGCGTGCCGTTGACGGAAGTGCTGTCGCCCTTGCGCTTGAGGCCACTGAACAGCACCTTGCCGGTGCCATCGGTGATCTGCGTCCAGCAGTCGGCGGTAAATTGAATCTGTACCTGGCCTTGACCGGCTGCGGGAGCGACGGGCGCTACCGCAGTGGTGGAGGCTGTCGGAGTTGCTGGCGCTGCGGCTGGCGCAGCCGGAGTCTCGATGACAGGGGCTGGTGTGCTCGGTACAGCTGGCGCTTGAGTAGCCGGCGCATTGGCGGTCGGGGCTGGCGTGGTGGGTGCAGCAGGCGCGTCTGCCGGAGCGGCCGGCACACTCGGTTCAGCACCGACGGCCGGATCTGCGCCATCCTGCCCCTGAGGCAACACCAGGTTGGTCTCCCCTGCGCTCTGGCCTTCCACCACAGCCTGATCTTCCGGCTCATCCAGTGGATGTATGCGAGTGGTGCCGTCGGCGCCTTCGACCTCGACATGCTCAGGGTTCATGGCGATGGGATCCTTGGCGCGCAAGGCGGCCTGGTCCTGCCACCAGAGGAAACCGCCACCAATCACCGCGATCAACAGCAACAAACTGACGATTCGCAAAATGGTGTGGGAAACGCGAACCGGCTCTTCGATGCGGCCCAGGCTGTGCACACTGCTGCCCTGGGCGTCGGAACCGGTGTATTGATCGAATTGCTGGACCAGTTCGGTCTGGTCCATGCCGAGCAATTTGGCGTAGGCACGGATGTAGCCCCGAGCGAAAGTATGCCCAGGCAATTTATCGAACGCGCCGGCTTCCAGGTTGCCCAGGGAAGCCACGGTGAGATTGAGCTTGAGGGCCACCTCTGCCAGCGACCAACCATTGCTTTCGCGAGCTTGGCGCAGGGTCTCACCGGGATTTACGCGAGTCGCTGCTACAACTTCAGGATGCGCCGCTTTCATCATTGCTCCGACAGGTATTGCTGATATTCCGGCGTACCGGGATAGAGTCTTTTTAGTTGCAGGCCAAAACTGGCGGCCTTGTCACGATCTTCGAACACGTGGGCCAGCCGAACACCGAGCAATAGACTACGTGCATTTTGCTCGCTCAGCAGGCTAAAACGTTCGTAATAATCGCGCGCGGGCACATAATGCCTGTCTTCGTAAGACAACTCAGCCATTTCCAGCAATGCCCGTGGCTGCTGGCGGTTGAGCCGCAGCGCTTTTTCAAGCTGCTGGCGAGCCAGATCACGCTGGCCGAGTTTCGAGGCCGTCATGCCCAGGTTTTCAAACACCCGCGAACGCTCGGGGTAAAGGGTATCGGCGGTCGCCTGCTCGAAGCGCTCGTAGGCCTCTTTGTAACGCTTCTGCTCGAAAAGGAAGCTGCCGTAGTTGTTCAGGATCCGCGCATCCTGCGGCACAGCGGAGAGCGCCTTGCGAAAATGCGCGTCGGCCAGTTCAGGTTCCATCTCGGCCTGGAATACCAACGCCAGGGCCGCGTTGGCATCAGCATCCGAATCGTCCAGCTCCAGGGCTTTCTTGAGCGGCACCTTGGCCCGCTCGGTCATGCCCTGTTGCAGATAACCTATGCCCAATTGCACATAGGCTTCACGCGCCTCGTCACGCCCCTTGCTGGTTTTCATGGGGTTGTAGTCACCCGACAGAACACAGCCGGTGCAAAGACCGGCCAACAGCAACAGCAGCGCGAAGCGCAGGGACATAGAGTTCCTCTCTTAGTGACTGTTCGCAGCGTTTTGCGCAACATCGTCGGCGGCGTTCAACTCACGCACGGCAATGTAGCGTTCACTGCGACGGGTGCGATCCAGCACCTGTCCTACCAATTGGCCACACGCGGCATCGATGTCTTCGCCGCGGGTAGTACGCACGGTGACGTTGAAGCCCGCGTGATGAAGCTGGTCCTGGAAGCGACGAATCGCGTTGTTGCTCGGACGCTCGTAACCGGAATGCGGGAACGGGTTGAACGGGATCAGGTTGATCTTGCAAGGGATGTTCTTGAGCAGCTCGATCATCTCGACCGCGTGTTCAACCTTGTCGTTCACGTCCTTGAGCAGCGTGTACTCGATGGTCAGCACGCGTTTTTCGCCCAGGGACGACATGTAGCGCTGACACGATTCCAGCAGCATCTTAAGCGGATATTTCTTGTTGATCGGCACCAATTGGTTACGCAATGCGTCATTGGGTGCGTGCAGCGACAACGCCAGGGAGACGTCGATGTGCTTGGCCAGCTCATCGATCATCGGCACCACGCCGGAGGTGGACAGGGTCACCCGGCGCTTGGAGATGCCATAACCCAGGTCATCCATCATCAGGTGCATGGCAGCGATGACGTTGTCGAAGTTCAGCAGCGGCTCACCCATGCCCATCATCACCACGTTGGTGATGGCACGGTCGACGGTCGCCGGGACGCTGCCAAAGGATTTGTTGGCAATCCACACCTGGCCGATCACTTCGGCGGCGGTGAGGTTGCTATTGAAGCCTTGCTTGCCGGTGGAGCAGAAACTGCAATCCAGGGCACAGCCTGCCTGGGACGAAACGCACAAGGTGCCGCGTTTGCCCTGGGGAATGTAGACGGTCTCGACGCAGCTGCCGGACGCCACGCGCACCACCCACTTACGGGTGCCGTCGCTGGAGATGTCCTCGCTGACCACTTCCGGACCGCGAATTTCAGCAACGGCCTTGAGCTTTTCGCGCAGGGCCTTGCTGACATTCGTCATGGCGTCGAAGTCGTCGACGCCAAAGTGGTGAATCCATTTCATCACCTGGCCGGCACGGAAACGCTTCTCCCCGATCGAGTCGAAGAATTTCTCCATTTCCGGCTGGGTCAGGCCCAACAGGTTGGTTTTGCCGTTCGATGTAGTCATGGATTCACCTTCACTCAAAAGCCTGGGCTTAGCGAGTGGTTACTTCAGTAGCGGAGAAAAAGTAAGCGATTTCGCGAGCAGCAGCGGCTTCGGAGTCCGAACCGTGAACGGCGTTGGCGTCGATCGACTCAGCGAAGTCAGCACGGATGGTGCCGGCAGCAGCTTCTTTAGGGTTGGTGGCGCCCATCAGCTCACGGTTGCGAGCAATGGCGTTTTCGCCTTCCAGCACCTGAACGACAACCGGACCGGAAGTCATGAAGGCAACCAGCTCACCGAAGAAGCCGCGCTCGCTGTGCTCAGCGTAGAAGCCTTCGGCTTCGGCCTTGGACAGTTGCTTCATTTTCGAAGCTACAACGCGCAGGCCAGCGTCTTCGAAGCGGGTAACGATCTTGCCGATCACGTTTTTAGCAACGGCGTCAGGCTTGATGATGGAGAAAGTACGTTGAACAGCCATGGTGTAACTCCAGAAACGGTAATTTGCGAAAAATTAAACCCGCGAATTATACGCGGGTTCAGGGGTATTGCCTAACCTGCCAGGTGGATCAGTCGATTTCTTCGATCCAGAGCTGTTGGACGGCCTCCAACACCTTCTCGCCACAACGGCCAGAGGTATTGTCGAAATCGGGAAGCTCCATGATCCAGCGCTGCAGATCGACAAAATTCACAGTCAGCGGATTCACGTCCGGCTTGGCTTCGGCCAGTTCTTCTGCGATGCGTTGTACATCATTCCAACCATAGCTCATGACAGTGTCACCATCAGTGCGGCGCTTCGGCCGCATGGTTAAGCGAATATTTCGGAATTTCGACGGTCAGGTCTTCGGTGCCGACAATGGCTTGGCAGCCCAGACGCGATTGGGCTTCCAGGCCCCAGGCCTTATCGAGGAAATCTTCCTCCAACTCATCCGCTTCTTCCAGCGAATCGAAACCCTCACGAATAATGCAATGGCACGTAGTGCACGCACAGACGCCGCCACAGGCACTTTCCATCTCGATATGGTGCTCATGGGCCAGCTCGAGAATGGAAATTCCGGGCTCACACTCCACGACCATGCCCTCGGGACAGAACTTCTCGTGGGGCAGAAAAATCACCTGCGGCATCAGTTATTCCTCAATTTCATTCAGGTTGCGCCCCGCCAGGGCGGCTTTGACCGTCGAGTCCAGGCGGCGGGCAGCAAAGGCATCGGTGACTTGCGACAGACGCTTGGTCTGCTGCTCGATGGCATAACCATCGGTGCCTTTGATCAATTCAGACAATTCCTGCATTTGCAGCTCGATCACCATGCGTTCCTCGGCGTCCAGCAGACGGTCGCCATCGGCCTCAAGAGCGGCCTGCACGGCTTCGACCAGACGCTGGCCGTCGACCTGTTGCTCGCGCAATACCCGGGCGACCTTGTCGTCGCTGGCATGCTGGAACGAATCCTTGAGCATTTTGGCGATTTCGCCGTCGGTCAGGCCGTAGGACGGCTTGACCTGGATGCTCGCCTCGACGCCCGAACCCAGCTCGCGGGCGGAAACATTGAGCAAACCGTCGGCGTCGACCTGGAAGGTCACGCGGATCTTCGCCGCACCGGCCACCATCGCCGGGATGCCGCGCAATTCGAAGCGGGCCAGGGAACGGCAGTCGCTGATCAGTTCACGCTCGCCTTGCAGCACATGAATCATCATGGCCGACTGGCCGTCTTTGTAAGTGGTGAAGTCCTGGGCGCGAGCAACGGGGATGGTGGTGTTGCGCGGAATCACCTTCTCCATCAGGCCGCCCATGGTTTCCAGCCCCAGGGACAATGGAATCACGTCGAGCAACAGCAGCTCGCCGCCGTCGCGCTTGTTGCCAGCCAAGGTATCGGCCTGGATCGCGGCGCCGATGGCAACCACCTGGTCCGGGTCGATTTCAGTCAGCGGCTGGCGGCCAAAGGCCTCGGCAACGGCTTCGCGAACCCGAGGCACACGGGTCGAACCACCGACCATGACCACGGCCTTGACGTCTTCGAGCTCCACGCCGGAATCACGCACGGCGCGGCGGCAAGCCTTGAGGCTGCGGGCGACCATGGGCTCGATCAGCGCATCAAAGGCCTCACGGCTCAGTGCAGCCTTCCAGTCGCCGTACGCCACTTCGACACTTGCAGCGTCGGTCAGGGCTTCCTTGGCGGCGCAGGCCGTTTGCAGCAGGTGACGTTGCGCGCCCGGATCAAGGTCGGCGGACAGGCCCGCTTGCTCGATGATCCAGCCGGCGATGGCGTGATCGAAGTCATCGCCGCCCAGGGCGCTGTCGCCGCCGGTGGCCAGGACTTCGAATACACCGCCGGTCAGGCGCAGAATGGAGATATCAAAGGTGCCGCCGCCCAAGTCATAGATCGCGACCAGGCCTTCGGCGTGCTGGTCCAGACCGTAGGCCACCGCAGCGGCGGTCGGCTCGTTGAGCAGGCGCAGCACGTTCAGACCGGCCAGCTTGGCCGCGTCCTTGGTGGCTTGACGCTGGGCGTCGTCGAAATAGGCCGGGACAGTGATGACCGCACCGACCAATTCGCCGCCCAATGCCGCTTCGGCGCGCTGGCGCAGCACCTTGAGAATGTCAGCGGAAACTTCCACCGGGCTTTTCGGGCCCTGCACCGTTTCAATGAACGGCATGTGGGATTCGCCGTCGACGAAACGGTACGGCAGCTGATCACCCAATTGCTTGACGTCGGACAGACCACGCCCCATCAGGCGCTTGACCGACACAATGGTATTGAACGGATCGGTCGCGGCGGCCAGCTTGGCTGACTCGCCCACTTCCACATGATCGGCGTGATAGCGCACGGCGGACGGCAGGATCACTTGCCCCTGCTCATCGGCCAGCGGTTCGGAAAGACCGCTGCGCAACGCAGCGACCAGGGAATTGGTAGTACCCAAGTCAATTCCCACAGCCAGGCGACGCTGGTGCGGTTGTGGACTTTGGCCGGGTTCGGCGATCTGCAGTAGGGCCATCGTAATCAGGACTTATCTGTAATCAGGCGTGCGACCGGAGCGGCACTGGGTTAATCGTCGAGGCGCTCTTCAAGCTGGCGCACTTCGTAGGTGAGCTTGTCGAGGAACTGCATGCGCCGCATCAGGCGTTCGGCCTGTTCGCGTTGCGCGGCATCGTCCCAACAGGCTGCGAAGCTTTCATTCAAGGTGTGCTGGGCGTCCTTCAAGCGGCGCTTGAACACCGCGACACCGGCCAGATCGGCGCTGTCCTGCAGATCTTCGAGTTCTTCGCGCCACTGCATCTGCTGCAACAGAAACTCGGGATCATGCACGGTGACTTCCAGAGGCAACTCATGACCACTGATGGCCAGCAGATAACGCGCGCGCTTGGCCGGGTTCTTGAGCGTCTGGTAAGCGTCGTTGAGGTTCGCCGACTGTTCCAGCGCGCGCCGCTGCTCTGCCTCCGAGGCATCAGCGAAGCGGTCGGGATGGACACCGCGGGCCAGCTCCAGATAACGAGCGGACAACTGCTCGATATCCAGGGAAAAGCCCGGCTGCAACTGGAACAAAGCAAAATGACAAGGAGTACCCACAAGCCGCCTCAGATGTTGAAGCTTTCGCCGCAGCCACATTCACCGCGCACGTTGGGGTTGTTGAACTTGAAGCCTTCGTTCAACCCTTCCTTGACGAAATCCAGCTCAGTGCCGTCCAGGTACGTCAGGCTTTTCGGGTCGATGATCACTTTCTGACCATGACTCTCGAACACCTGATCGTCTTCGCCCACTTCGTCGACGAATTCGAGCACGTAGGCAAGACCAGAGCAGCCCGTGGTGCGAACACCCAGGCGGATACCCTCGCCCTTGCCGCGCCCCTCAAGAGAGCGCTGCACATGCTTAGCTGCCGCTTCTGTCATCTGGATAGCCATGAAAACTCCTTACCTGTGCGCGGATCAGATCAAGCCTTTCTTCTGCTTGTAATCGCGAACGGCAGCCTTGATGGCGTCCTCGGCGAGTACCGAGCAGTGGATCTTCACTGGCGGCAGGGCCAGTTCTTCGGCCAGCTGAGTGTTCTTGATGGTTTCAGCCTCATCAAGGGTCTTGCCCTTCATCCACTCGGTGGCCAGGGAGCTGGACGCAATGGCCGAACCGCAGCCGTAGGTCTTGAACTTGGCGTCTTCGATGATGCCTTGCTCGTTGACCTTGATCTGCAGACGCATGACGTCGCCGCACGCTGGGGCGCCGACCATGCCGGTGCCAACATCAGGATCCTGCGCGTCCATCTTGCCGACGTTGCGCGGGTTTTCGTAGTGGTCGATGACCTTTTCGCTATATGCCATTTGCTTCAATCCTCATCAGTGAGCCGCTCTGGTGGCGACTTCTTCAGTGCGCCGCCCACTCGATTTTCGAGATGTCGACGCCGTCTTTGTACATGTCCCACAGCGGCGAAAGAGCACGCAGCTTGGTAACGGCCTCGCAGACTTTCTGCGCGGCGTAATCGATTTCTTCTTCGGTGGTGAAGCGGCCGAAGGTGAAGCGGATCGAGCTGTGAGCCAGTTCGTCGTTGCGGCCCAGGGCGCGCAGTACGTACGAAGGCTCGAGGGACGCCGAGGTGCATGCCGAACCGGACGACACGGCCAGATCCTTGAGCGCCATGATCAGCGACTCGCCTTCAACGTAGTTGAAGCTCAGGTTCAGGTTGTGCGGTACGCGGGCGATCATGCTGCCGTTGACGTAAAGCTCCTCGAGGTGCTCGACCTGCTTGAAGAAGCGGTCGCTCAGGGCCTTGATGCGTACGTTCTCGGCGGCCATGTCTTCCTTGGCCACACGGAAGGCTTCGCCCATGCCGACGATCTGGTGGGTCGCCAGGGTGCCGGAACGCATGCCACGCTCGTGACCGCCGCCGTGCATGGTCGCTTCGAGGCGAACACGCGGCTTGCGGCTCACGTACAGCGCGCCGATGCCTTTAGGGCCGTAGGTCTTGTGGGCGGAGAACGACATCAGGTCGACTTTGAGCTTCGACAGGTCGATGTCGACCTTGCCGGTGGACTGAGCCGCGTCGACGTGGAACAGGACGCCCTTGGAGCGGGTCAGCTCGCCGATGGCCTCGATGTCGTTGACGGTGCCGATTTCGTTGTTCACATGCATGATCGAAACCAGGATGGTGTCGTCCCGCAGTGCGGCTTCCACCATGGCCGGAGTGATGATGCCGTCTTCACCTGGCTCGATGTAGGTGACTTCGAAGCCTTCACGCTCCAGTTGGCGCATGGTGTCCAGGACAGCCTTGTGCTCGATCTTGGAGGTGATCAGGTGCTTGCCCTTGGTGTGATAGAAGTGCGCGACACCCTTGATTGCCAGGTTGTCGGACTCAGTAGCACCAGAGGTCCAGACGATTTCACGCGGGTCGGCATTGACCAGGTCAGCGACCTGGCGGCGGGCGTTTTCGACCGACTCTTCAGCTTTCCAGCCGAACACGTGGGAGCGGGACGCCGGGTTACCGAAGTTTCCGTCGACCAGCAGGCATTCACTCATCTTTTGCGCGACACGCGGATCAACCGGGGTGGTCGCAGAGTAATCAAGGTAAATCGGCAATTTCATGGACTTTCTCCTAAATCAGGCTGGCTGGCGTTCCGCTTGCTCTGCGGCGGTCATTCGACGGCGGACGCTTCAATCTTGTCCAGGTGCGGCGTCTTGCCATTGCAACGACGCTGGTCCTGACGCTGGGCTACTTCCTGCACCTCACGACGAGTTACAAGGTCAGCCAAGCTGATACCGCTAAGAAATTCGTGGATCTGCAGGCTCAGGTCGCACCACAAGTGGTGGGTCAGGCAAGTATCGCCGCCATGGCAGTCGCCAAGGCCCTGGCATTTGGTCGCATCGACCGATTCGTTCACCGCGTCGATCACCTGGGCAACCTGGATGCCCTGCATGTCGCGTGACAGCTGATAACCGCCGCCGGGGCCGCGCACACTGGAAACCAGGTTACTGCGGCGCAGCTTGGCGAACAGCTGTTCAAGGTAAGACAGGGAAATGCCCTGGCGCTCGGAGATATCGGCCAGGGACACCGGCCCGTGCTGCGCATGCAATGCCAAATCCAGCATCGCGGTCACGGCGTATCGGCCTTTTGTAGTCAGTCGCATGGACAATTACCACGGAGTTCGGAATGGGGCGAGTATGCAATTCCCGAGTATTTAAGTCAAGTATAAGACCTAGTGCTTTACTCAGGTTTACCCGCAAAAGAGCGCGCGCATCATAGCAAAGGCTGGCCAGTGGCGACCAGTGATACCGCGTTAACGTTCATCGCGAGCAGGCTCGCTCCCACAGGAGGTCTTGGGTGGCTGCACGATTTGTGTACACCACAGATCCAATGTGGGAGCGAGCCTGCTCGCGAAGGGGCCTACAGGATTTCAGCCCGCCTGACTCTGATCCTTATCCTTCACACACGCAAAATCTTCCTCGCGCAGTTCAGGCAGGTCCTTGGCGCAGTAATTACTGCCCAGGTCCTTCAGGGCGCCGCACATGCCCTCCAGGCGCCCATCGACGGCCTGCAGGTGATCGAGCAGTTGATTGATGGCACGGGCGACCGGGTCGGGCATGTCTTCGCCAACACCGTAGGCATCGAAGCCGATCTTCTCGGCCATGGCCTTGCGGCGGGCGTCCTGCTCGTCATCGGTCTTGACGATGATCCGCCCCGGAATGCCCACCACGGTTGCTCCGGCCGGCACAGCCTTGGTCACCACCGCATTGGAGCCGACTTTCGCCCCCGCTCCCACCGTGAACGGCCCGAGCACCTTGGCGCCGGCACCGACCACCACGCCGTCTTCCAGCGTCGGGTGGCGCTTGCCTTTGTTCCAGCTGGTGCCGCCGAGGGTAACGCCCTGGTAGAGCGTCACGTCATCGCCGATCTCGGCGGTTTCACCAATGACAATGCCCATGCCGTGGTCGATGAAGAACCGCCGACCGACCTTGGCGCCCGGGTGGATCTCGATTCCGGTCAGCCAGCGTCCGAAGTTGGAGACAACTCGAGCCAACCACTTCCAGCCCATGCCCCACAAGGCACTCGACAGGCGATGGATCCAGATGGCGTGCATGCCCGGGTAGCAGGTCAGCACTTCAAAGGCATTGCGCGCCGCCGGGTCACGATGGAAAACGCTTTGGATATCTTCACGCAAACGATCGAACATCTTTATTCCTTCCGCTTAATCAGCTCGCCACGGGCCGCTTTCTGGGTTTCCGTGAGGATGCCGCGCAATATATTCATCTCCGCCCGGCTGACCGAGCTTCGTCCGTACAACCGACGCAGGCGCGCCATCAAGTGCCGGGGCTTGTCCGGGTCGAGAAACTCGATGTCCACCAGGGTCTGCTCCAGGTGTTCATAGAGCCGCTCCAGCTCGTCCATGGTCGCCAGTGTCTCACTGCGCGGCGACGTGGCCTCGAATTTTTCCACCTTGCTGGGCTTGCCTTCGGCTGCCAGCCAGGCCATGCGCACTTCATAACTCAACACCTGCACCGCCGCCCCGAGGTTCAGGGAACTGAACTGCGGGTCGGAAGGGATATGCACGTGAAAGTGACATCGCTGCAGCTCTTCGTTAGTCAGGCCGGAATCTTCACGGCCAAACACAAGAGCGATCTCAGCGCCCTGCCCGGCTTCCTCGACCACTTTCGTTCCGCATTCGCGGGGGTCGAGCAGCGGCCAGGGGATACGGCGGTCGCGGGCGCTGGTGCCGAGCACCAGGTTGCAGCCCACCAGGGCGTCTTCCAGGGTGGCGACCACTTGGGCGGCTGCCAGGATGTCACCGGCGCCGGAAGCCCGGGCGTCGGCTTCGTGATGGGGAAACGAGCGTGGCTCGACCAGCACCAGCCGCGACAGGCCCATGTTCTTCATGGCCCGCGCAGCCCCGCCGATATTTCCCGGATGGCTGGTATTGACCAGGACGACACGAATGTTCTGCAACAAGGGAGGCGCTCTCGAACACGATAAAGGGAGCAAATCTTACCTAAGCACCTACCGTTAAGCTATGAAAGCGAACACCAACCTTCTCCTGGGAAAACTTTCTGATAGAATGCGCGGCTTTCTTTAACAACCTTAGGTGACACATCCATGCAGCCCATGCTGAATATCGCGCTGCGCGCCGCCCGCAGCGCCAGTGAACTGATCTTCCGCTCCATCGAGCGCCTGGATACCATCAAGGTCGATGAAAAAGACGCCAAGGACTACGTGTCCGAGGTTGATCGCGCCGCCGAACAGAAAATCGTCGACGCACTGCGCAAGGCTTACCCGAACCACTCGATCCTGGGTGAAGAGACCGGCATGCACGCCGGCACCGGCATCGAAGGCGAAGAGTACCTGTGGATCATCGATCCGCTGGACGGCACCACCAACTTCCTGCGCGGCATTCCTCATTTCGCTGTCAGCATCGCCTGCAAATACCGTGGTCGCCTGGAACACGCCGTCGTGCTGGACCCGGTTCGCCAGGAAGAATTCACCGCCAGCCGTGGCCGTGGCGCCCAGTTGAACGGTCGTCGCCTGCGCGTCAGCGGTCGCACCAGCCTGGACGGCGCCCTGCTGGGCACCGGCTTCCCGTTCCGCGATGACCAGATGGACAACCTGGACAACTACCTGGGCATGTTCCGCGCCCTGGTCGGCCAGACCGCCGGCATCCGCCGCGCGGGCGCCGCGAGCCTGGACCTGGCATATGTCGCCGCCGGTCGTTTCGATGCATTCTGGGAGTCGGGCCTGTCCGAATGGGACATGGCAGCAGGCGCCCTGCTGATCCAGGAAGCCGGTGGTTTGGTGAGCGACTTCACCGGCGGCCACGACTTCCTTGAAAAAGGCCACATCGTTGCCGGCAACACCAAATGCTTCAAGGCTGTGCTGACGGCCATCCAGCCACACCTGCCGGCTTCGTTGAAGCGCTAAGCAGCTCGGCTACAGAAAAAGCACCTTTCGGGGTGCTTTTTTTATGCCTGTCTCACACCGCTCACTGATCGTTCCCACGCTCTGCGTGGGAATGCATCCGGTGACGCTCTGCGTCACCTCTAGAAGCGGAACGCGGAGCGTCCCTGGCGGCATTCCCACGCAGAGCGTGGGAACGATCAATGGATGCAAGCTGAACCACCGCTATCGCGAGCAGGCTCGCTCCCACAGGGAATTTGGGGTGGGCCATAGAATGCGGGCGTAAAAAAAGCACCCCGAAGGGTGCTTCTTCATAACCGCTGGATCACTGAGCCGGTTCGTTCTGACCCAGGATCAGTTGGCCTTCCTTGTTCACCGGGATCTGGTTGCCCGGGTCGCGGTCCATGCGGACTTTGCCTTCCTTGCCATCGAGCATGTAGCGAACGTCATAACCTACAACCTTGTCGCTGATGTCGTTGACCGTGTTGCAGCGAGTTTGGGTGGTGGTGTAGGTGTCGCGCTCCTGCATGCCTTCCTGAATCTTGTTACCGGCATAACCGCCGCCGGCCGCACCCGCCACGGTGGCGATTTTCTTGCCGGTGCCGCCGCCGATCTGGTTGCCCAACAGGCCACCGGCCACGGCGCCCAATACGGTACCGGCGATCTGGTGTTGATCCTGGACCGGCTTCTGCCGGGTCACGGTGACGTCCTTGCACACCTCACGGGGGGTCTTGATTTGTGTTTTAACCGGGTCCACGGCCAATACTTGCGCATACTCAGGGCCGCTTTTGACCAAGCTGTAGGTGGCTACCGCACCACCGGCAGTCACACCGACAGCACCCAATACCGCACCAACCAGCATCGATTTGTTCACTTGAACCTCCTGACCATCACATGCGGATTTATCCGCGCTTCTCCCAGCCTTGGAGCACAAAAAAAGGCGCGAGTTCAACTCGCGCCTTTCAGGCCGTGACGGGCGGAAGCCAAACCTTACGGTCGGTCGTCCACTTCCGTGTCGGTGGCCACCGGAGGAATCAGATCCTCGGTGCTCAGGTTCAGCCAGATCAGCACCACGTTGGCGATGTAGATCGACGAGTAAGTACCCGCCAATACACCAATGAACAGCGCAATGGAGAAGCCGAACAGGTTGTCGCCACCGAAAATCAGCAGCGCGCCGATCGCCAGCAACGTGGAGATCGACGTCGCCATGGTCCGCAGCAGGGTCTGGGTGGTCGAGATGTTGATGTTCTCGATCAGCGAGGCCTTGCGCAGCACACGGAAGTTTTCACGCACCCGGTCGAACACCACGATGGTGTCGTTGAGCGAGTAACCGATGATCGCCAGCACCGCCGCCAACACCGTCAAATCGAAGGTGATCTGGAAGAACGACAGGATGCCCACAGTCACGATCACGTCGTGGATCAGCGAGACAATCGCGCCCACCGCGAACTTCCACTGAAAGCGGAAAGCCAGGTACAGCAGGATCCCGCCCAGCGCCATCAGCATGCCGAGGCCGCCCTGGTCGCGCAGCTCTTCACCCACTTGCGGGCCGACATACTCGACACGCTTGACCTGCGCCGGGTTGTCGCCACCGGCCTTCTGCAAGGCCTCGGCCACTTGCTGACCCAGCTGCGGGTCTTCACCCGGCATCCGCACCAGCAGGTCGGTGGTCGCGCCAAAGCTCTGCACCACAGCGTCGGTGTAACCCGAGGTCATCAGTTGCTCGCGCACCTTGGTGACATCGGCCGGACGCTCGTAGGTCAGCTCGATCAGCGTACCGCCGGTGAAATCCAGGCCGTAGTTCAAGCCCTTGCTGAACCAGCTGAACAACGCCAGCAAGGTAAGCAATACAGTGACGCCGAACGCAACGTTGCGAACGCCCATGAAGTTGATTGTACGTAACATGGCAGCCCCTTAAATCCACAACTTCTTGAAGTCACGGCCACCATAAATCAGGTTGACCATTGCACGGGTCACCAGAATGGCTGTGAACATCGAGGTAAAGATCCCGAGGGACATGGTCACTGCGAAGCCCTTCACCGGGCCGGTGCCCATGGCGAAGAGAATCCCGCCCACCAGCAAGGTGGTCAGGTTGGCATCGATAATCGCAGTAAATGCCCGGCCGAAGCCTTCGTTGATTGCACGCTGGACCGACATGCCCGCGGCGATCTCTTCACGAATCCGCGAGAAGATCAGCACGTTGGCGTCCACCGCCATACCCATGGTCAACACGATACCGGCAATACCCGGCAGGGTCAGCGTAGCCCCCAGCAGCGACATCAGCGCCAGCAGCAGCACCATGTTCACCGCCAGCGCAACCGTGGCGATCAGGCCGAAGAAGCGGTAGATGGCGATGATGAACAGCGAGACAAACAGCATGCCCCACAGCGATGCATCGACACCCTTGGCAATGTTGTCGGCACCCAGGCTCGGGCCAATGGTGCGCTCTTCAGCGAAGTACATCGGCGCAGCCAGACCACCGGCACGCAGCAGCAGGGCCAGTTCCGAGGATTCACCCTGGCCATTGAGGCCGGTGATGCGGAACTGGCTGCCCAGTGGCGACTGGATGGTCGCCAGGCTGATGATCTTTTTCTCTTCCTTGAACGTCTGGACCGGTACGTCTTTCTCGACGCCGTTGACCACTTGCTTGGTGTAAGTGGTGGTCGGCTTCTGCTCGATGAAGATCACCGCCATGCTGCGACCGACGTTGCTGCGCGTGGCGCGGCTCATCAGTTCGCCGCCGTGGCCGTCGAGGCGAATGTTCACCTGTGGGCGACCCTGCTCGTCGAAGCCCGCCTGGGCGTCGGTCACCTGGTCACCGGTGATGATCAGGCCGCGCTCGATCTGCGCCGCCGGACGACCGCCTTCACGGAACTCGAAGCTCTCGGTGGTAGCGCGGGAAGCACCCGGTTCGGCCGCGAGACGGAATTCCAGGTTGGCGGTCTTGCCGAGGATACGCTTGGCTTCGGCGGTGTCCTGCACGCCCGGCAGCTCAACCACGATGCGGTTGGCGCCCTGGCGCTGCACGATCGGCTCGGCCACACCCAGCTCGTTGACCCGGTTACGCACCGTGGTCAAGTTCTGCTTGATGGAGTATTCGCGGATTTCCGCCAGCTTGGCCGGGGTCATCGCCAGACGCAGCACCGGCTGACCATTGAGGTCGGCTGGCACAATGTCGAAATCGTTGAGGTTCTTGCGGATCAGCGCACGGGCCTTCTCGCGTACATCTTCGTCAGTGAAACCCAGCTGAATGGCACCGTCGAGCTGCGGCAGGCTGCGATAGCGCAGACGCTCTTTACGCAACAGGCTCTTGACGTCGCCTTCGTAGACTTTCAAGCGTGCATCCAGCGCTTTGTCCATGTCCACTTCCAGCAGGAAGTGCACACCACCGGACAAGTCCAGACCCAGCTTCATCGGATGCGCGCCGAGGTTGCGCAGCCATTGCGGGGTGGTCTGGGCCAGGTTCAGGGCCACGACATAGTCGTCACCGAGGGCCTTGCGCACCACGTCCTTGGCCGGCAGCTGGTCTTCAGCCTTGAGCAGACGCAACAAACCGCCCTTGCCGCCTTCGGCAATGGTCGCGGCCTTCACGTCGATACCGGACGCCTTGAGCGCTGTGCTCGCACGGTCCAGATCGGCCTGAGTGACCTGCAAGGCAGTGCTTGCGCCACTGACCTGAATGGCCGGGTCATCAGGATAAAGATTGGGAGCGGAATAAATCAGACCGACCGCCAGCACCGCCAGGATCAGTAAATATTTCCACAGAGGGTATTTGTTCAGCATCACGCCGCCCGCTTATGACGCGGGGCGCCTTGCGCGCCCCGTCGATTGAATAGAAGTTGTTACTTAGATCGCTTTCAGCGTGCCTTTTGGCAGCGTGGCCGCGATGGCGCCCTTCTGGAATTTCATTTCAACGGTGTCGGACACTTCCAGTACCACGAAGTCATCGGCCACTTTGGTGATCTTGCCAGCGATGCCGCCGGTGGTGACCACTTCATCGCCCTTTTGCAGGCTGCTGAGCAGGTTCTTCTGCTCTTTGGCACGCTTGGCCTGTGGACGCCAGATCATCAGGTAGAAGATGACCAGAAAGCCAACCAGGAAAATCCACTCGAAACCGCCACCCATTGGCGCTGCTGCAGGGGCAGCGGCATCAGCCATGGCATTAGAGATAAAAAAGCTCATTTAGCACTCCAGTTGCAAGTATTGAATCTTAGGATCGGAAAACTCAGTCCAAGGGCGGAACAGGCAACCCGCGCTTGGCATAGAAGGCATCGACAAAGGCGGCCAATGTACCCTGTTGAATAGCCTCGCGCAAACCAGCCATAAGCACCTGGTAATGGCGCAAATTGTGGATGGTATTCAACATGCTACCCAGCATTTCGCCGCACTTGTCCAAATGGTGCAGATAAGCACGGGAGAAGTTCTGGCAGGTGTAGCAATCGCAGGTCGGATCCAGCGGCGATTCATCATGGCGATGGAACGCGTTACGGATCTTCAGCACGCCTGTATCAATGAACAGATGCCCATTGCGGGCATTACGGGTTGGCATCACGCAATCGAACATGTCCACACCGCGGCGCACACCCTCAACCAGATCTTCCGGTTTGCCAACGCCCATAAGGTAACGAGGTTTGTCAGCCGGCATCTGACCCGGCAGGTAATCGAGCACCTTGATCATTTCATGCTTGGGTTCGCCCACCGACAGACCGCCGATGGCCAGGCCGTCGAAGCCGATCTTGTCGAGGCCTTCGAGCGAGCGCATGCGCAAATCCTGGTGCATGCCGCCCTGAACGATGCCGAACAGCGCCGCCGTGTTCTCACCATGGGCGTTCTTGGAGCGCTGGGCCCAGCGCAACGACAGCTCCATGGACACCCGCGCCACGTCTTCATCGGCCGGGTACGGCGTACATTCGTCAAAGATCATCACGATGTCCGAGCCCAGGTCGCGCTGGACCTGCATCGACTCTTCCGGCCCCATGAACACCTTGGCGCCATCCACCGGAGAAGCGAAGGTCACGCCCTCCTCCTTGATCTTGCGCATCGCGCCCAGGCTGAACACCTGGAAACCGCCGGAGTCGGTCAGAATCGGACCTTTCCATTGCATGAAATCGTGCAAGTCACCGTGGGCCTTGATCACCTCCATGCCCGGGCGCAGCCACAGGTGGAACGTGTTGCCGAGGATGATCTCCGCGCCCGTGGCCACGATGTCCCGTGGCAGCATGCCCTTGACCGTGCCGTAAGTGCCCACCGGCATGAACGCGGGGGTTTCCACCGTACCGCGGGGGAAGGTCAGACGACCGCGACGAGCCTTGCCATCGGTAGCAAGCAACTCGAAGGACATGCGACAGGTGCGACTCATACTGTTTCCTCGGGTCCGCGTGGCGCGGGGTTACGGGTGATGAACATCGCATCACCGTAGCTGAAAAAGCGGTATCCATGCTCGACAGCAGCCTTGTAGGCGGCCATGGCTTCGGGATAACCGGCGAACGCCGAAACCAGCATCAACAGCGTGGATTCGGGCAAATGAAAATTGGTGACCAGGGCATCGACCACATGAAACGGCCGGCCCGGGTAGATAAAGATATCGGTGTCGCCGCTGAACGGCTTGAGCACGCCATCGCGCGCCGCGCTTTCCAGGGAGCGCACGCTGGTGGTCCCCACCGCCACCACCCGCCCACCGCGAGCGCGACAGGCCGCCACGGCATCGACGACTTCCTGGCTCACTTCCAGCCATTCGTTGTGCATGTGATGGTCTTCGATGCGCTCGACCCGCACCGGCTGGAACGTGCCGGCGCCGACGTGCAGCGTCACAAACGCCGTCTCCACGCCCTTGGCAGCAATCGCCTCCAGCAACGGCTGATCAAAATGCAGCCCCGCCGTCGGCGCCGCCACCGCCCCCAAGCGCTCGGCGTACACGGTCTGATAACGCTCGCGGTCCGAACCTTCGTCCGGGCGGTCTATATAAGGAGGCAACGGCATGTGCCCGACACGGTCGAGCAGCGGCAACACCTCTTCGGCAAACGCCAGCTCGAACAACGCCTCATGCCGCGCCACCATCACCGCCTCACCGCCGCCGTCGATCAAAATCGACGAACCCGGCTTGGGCGACTTGCTCGACCGCACATGGGCCAGCACCCGATGACTGTCCAGCACCCGCTCCACCAGAATCTCCAGCTTGCCGCCGGAGGCCTTCTGGCCAAACAACCGCGCCGGAATCACCCGGGTATTGTTGAACACCATCAAATCGCCCGGGCGCAAATGCTCAAGCAAATCAGTGAATTGACGGTGAGCCATGGCACCGCTGACCCCGTCCAGGGTCAACAGTCGACTGGCGCGACGCTCGGCCAGAGGGTGGCGAGCGATCAGCGAATCAGGGAGTTCGAAGGTAAAGTCAGCAACACGCATGATGGGGTTCGTCTAGCAGGGCCGGAAAGTCTAGCGGAATTATCAAAAATTCACCATGAAACGTGATTGACCAACGGTAGGCACCTCTCTATACTTCGCCGCCATTGAGCCCTGATGGCGGAATTGGTAGACGCGGCGGATTCAAAATCCGTTTTCGAAAGGAGTGGGAGTTCGAGTCTCCCTCGGGGCACCATAATTTTCCTTGTAAATCAAGGACTTAGAGAAGGGGTAGAAAGAAATTTCTACCCCTTTTTCTATCCAAAAAATCTACCCTTCTCATACCCTTTTCTTGGGAAAAACCGCCTCCCGGTGGCGTCCGCTTCGGCTTCGCTCTGCACACCTGAAACGGTGTATTGAAGCTATCCTTCTTATCCAGACCGTTTGACGTGCTGCGGCTCTGCAGCAGTGCGGGAAAGGGTCAACCATGGATCGAATGTGTCTCATACTCAGGTGAGGATTAGCCTAAGAATGATTATCAGACCATTTACTATTTCGATTGCCACTAAGCTCTGCAAAAAACCTCTACATAAAAGGCGACAAAAGCATGATGGCAAAATGACATGCCATGGGTTAGTGTTTGTGTTATTTCGCTGGGTTCATCGGTGTAGGTAACTAATATGTTTGGGCATTATAAAAAGAGACAGAAGCATTACGAAATAGTCAAACAGATATTATGGCAAGACTATAAAGTTGATAACGAGTTAAATCCAAATTTTATTTCGCTATCCGATTATAAAAGCATAGTTGATGAAGCTGTTCGTGATGAGATAAATGATGAAGAGGTCGCATTAAAAGTTGTGACCAGATATTGTGTCAACTTGGCAGCCAATGGCCATATACAAGATGCAAAACAATTAGCTCCAAGAGTTCTATTTGCTGCTGAGTATTTTTTAGATCGCGGCTTAATATCAAAAAAAATCTGGAATTACGTGAATACAGGGCTATCAAGTTATGTTCTGCCTACCAAAGACTGAATACAACATATCGGCCTGCTAGGTCGTTTTTAGCGGTTGAAGTTGTTCAAGCTTGAAAAATGACCAGATGAACGCGGTGGATGGTCATTTCATATTTTGTGAAATTTAAAGAATATGGTTGACCTCTATTTGATAATTAAGGTTCCACCTTAAATATATTTTCGGTTTTCTATTGACAACGTTTTTCATTGATTTTAAGCCAAAAAACGACTATCCAAGAAAATTGAAACTCAAAAAACCGACAAAAAAACGTAGAAAAAACTCAATGCACTTTTCTAGTGCGTCAACAGAAACAAGCTAAAAACGGCGTGTTTTAATTCTCGGTATTACCATACGCACAAGATGGTAAATCGTCTAAAAACGGCAATTTCAAAGGTTTTGATTTTTGAAAGTTTTGCTACTCAAAATTTATTGAATATACAAATTTGAGTTCTACGCTTTTGATTTTGATATGCGAACTTTGTTCGCAATACCCAGATGCTTTTCGCCTGTTAGGGCGGGCTTTTGCTTTTGCTCTTCTTGGATAACTCTTAAATAAGTGTCGCAAGTTGATTTTATAGGTTTTTTTGACCGTTTTTGATTTTTAAAAAAATCAGCTTTTTTACAGGTTGGAAAGTAAAAATATTTATTTATTTGACAATCATGCACGGCATGGTATTTGTATTAGTAACAAACAATAATAACTTACATGATATTTATTCCACAACGCATAATCCTTAAAAATCTTACTCCTGAATTTTTCTTTGCGGAATGTGAAAGGCAGTATGTTTTTGAGCGAGCCATCGAAAAAAAGATGATTGCAAAGGAATGTCTTGAAAATAAGTTAAATAACTCATCAAAAAGAAAGCGTGAAAACATAGCCAAAGAAATAAGAAACCTTAAAAATAAATTCACTTGGGTTGCCACTTGCAGTGAATATAGATACTGGAAGATACGACATAAATACATTCTAGCTGGCGATTTGGACGAAATCGTCAAAAATATCACGTTTGTTTTCGAGAGAATTCAAGAGCAACTAATAATAAAACAGAGAAACCTTGACAACGATGACTCCGGCGAGAGTATTTTTTCACGCATAAAGAATGATTGGGATATCGGTTATGGTATCAAAATAAAGGACATTAAAGGGTCAACTATAAAAGACAAGCTCATCAACATTGCTGATGAGAAAAGACTTAAATCACAAATAAAAAGAATACAAAAACAAAGAAGCGAACTTTTAAAGCTGCACTCAGGTTTGATTGGTTCTGGTCGAGCATTTGAGATTTGTAGTGATGAAGTTGTTCGCAATAGAGAAGCTGACGAAGCCAGCCAGCTTGATTACATCATGAAGAAATCTCTTGTTAATGAAAACAACAAGAAAATCCCGCTATGGAAAGTAGCAAGCACTGAAAAGCAAAGATTTGCTGAGATATTTATTCAAGTCTCATCGTTGGACGCCTACGCCAAACAACTTGACTACAAGCCTCTTTTCATAACTTTTACCGCTCCGGCAAGATTTCATCCAAAGCCGTCGAAAGGCGTTAGTTCTTGGGACGGTTCAACCCCAAAGGATAGCAATGATTACTTGAAAGGCTTATGGAATGCTTTTAGAAAAGACATTCATAGACATAAGATTGAGATGAATGGTTTCTGGGCTGTCGAACCTCACAAAGACCAGTGCTTTCATAAGCATGCTTTAATGTATGTTAATAAGAAACACTATGAAGAATTAGTAATCTTGATTAACAAGCATTTTAGGCACTCGGAAAACGCCGTAAGAATTGAAGAAATTGACACAAAGAAAAGCAAGGCAACATCATACGTGATGAAGTATCTAACTAAGTCATTCAATATGGATTTCGAGTTGAAAGGCGGCGTCCTAAATATCGATAAGTTGGAAATCTCAAATCACAAAAAAGTTAGAGCAGTTCAAGCTTTGTGGGGTGTGCGTAGATATGCAATGTTCGGCGTTAAGAACACGTTATCACTATGGAGAGAACTGAAAAGAAAACCATTCTTGAAAGGCAAGAATGAAGTTGTTGATAAGGCGTTCGCATTCGTGGGCAAGAACGATTTCATTGGGTTCTCTATATTTGTAAATGGAAAGCTAAACATAATGAGGCTATACAGCAAAATACAAGTCTTTAAGAATGACCTGCTCGGTGATGTTTTCGGAAAAAGATTAATAGGTAAATACATAATTGATTTGAGCACAAAAGAAATGATTGATATAAAAGCAAATTACAAAATTATTGATACTGCATTGCTTGATGCTGCCGAGCCGCAATAAATAAATACTTATCTATTGATTATTTATAATCGCATGTTATATTGTTAGCAAGAACAGGAGATTATGAGCATGCAACTAATAAGGGTAACTAGCAAAAGAAAAGAAATCTTAAAGTATACAAAAAAACTAGGTCTTTTTGGTTTGTATAAAGATGTTAAGAATGCACATAACAAAAGTGTTTGTCATTTGATTTTTGACCCATTAGATTACACATTCAAGGTGCTGGTAGACCAAAGTAGAGTTCCTTACGAATATCAAGACGAGTGTATAAAAGACCTATAACAAAGCCAGCGAATGCTGGTTTTTTTTGTGCCTGAATTTTGTCATGAAAAATATGTATTTATTTGACTTTGCTTTTATTTGTGCTCTAATAAATATATATAAATAAGAAAGGGGCACTAATGAAAAAACCAAAAGCAAAAGCAAATCTTAAAGTTTGCACCATCACACTCGACGCTGAAACACATAATCAATTTAGAGAAATTGCCAATGCTCACAAATTTCCGTTGTCACGCTTTATAAATGATTGCATGAAAGAATACTTGAATGTAAGCAAGGTTAACGGGTTCAACAAAGATGTAATGCTACAAGTGGGGATTAGAAACTTTCAAACCCAAGACAAATAAAAGCCCTGATAGGGCTATTTTTTTAACTGTGGTTTTAGGTCAAACGTAACCGCTCTTTTGTTTGCCATCTGTGCTTTAAAAGCTTGTTCAAGCTGTTTTGCTGCCGCTGGGTCTCTTTCCTTAATTTCATCAAACACCTTATAAAAGTCCTGCCTTAAATTATATTGGCGTTTAATTTCACCAGTTCTCTCATAGATAAGATTTTGTTTGTCCATGTATCTATGGCCCGCAATGTCGCTTTTACTGTTTCCAGTGAAGAGTGTTTTTTCAAGTTTTTTCTGTATACCTTCAAATGCTTCAACGAGTTCATCATTAGAATATGTTGAATAGTCACCTTCAACCTTATTGCTTTCAGGCTCTACAAGCGGCTCTGGTATCATCGGTGTGTAGAGTTCATCTATAACAGTATTAACTGGTTTAAATGGCTCTACCGAGTCCGTAGGAGCTTTTGCGACTGGGCTAGTTTTGGCTGGTCCAAAAATATCGTGCAGGTCATCAATTAAGCCATCATTGGTTGGCGTAACCTTTTCTTGTTCAACCTGCTTTGTAGGCTCTGGTGGCTTTTCAGGAGCTTTTTGAACAGGTGCACGTATGACAGGCTCAACTGGTTTGGGAGCTTCTACGGCCACCGTAGGGGCTTCTGGTGCTGGTTGTGGTTTAGGTTCTGGCTTCTTATTCATCGAAGCATATTGCTCTTGAATTTTCTTCAACTCGTCTAAATCTGCTGGTGTAGGTTTGTAACCTTCAAGCTTGAACCCCTTGGCTTCTAATCCCATTAACTGAAATTCAAGCCATATATTTTTCTTAAAAAAATCCGGGCCATTCACTGTGAATGATTGTGGTGGTTTGGCGTCAGCAACAAGCCTTTGAATACCAGCCTTTGCTGACTGTCTTGATAAATCATGGAATGAAACTTTTGACGGGTCTTTGTAATACTCGAATGATTTCTTGCTGCTGGCTGAATTATAGAAATATTCAACCTTGTCATTATGCTGAATAAACTTGAACTTGGTGGCAAGAACTGAGTTCGGTTTAATCTTTTTCATGTAGTCGGGTTCAGCTTCATTGGAAGCAATAGAACAATCTTCGTATTTCTTAACGTTGTGCTTATCTTTCAAAGCCTGCTCAAAGCCAGTGTCTTCACCTAGTTTCGATTTAAGTGTTTTGTAAGATAGGCCAAGCTCGGATGCTTTAAATATCTGGTCCTCATGTTGAATGGAGAAAGATGATTTTCCATTGTGAATGACATTAAAACCATTCGCAGCTATCTGGTTGATAAAGTCGGAAGGGCTTGAAGAACTAACAAGGTAAACGTTTAAAGCGTCTTTCATCTGCTGCTTGTTGGAAATTATGCCTCGAACATCAAGCATGCGTTCATTGGACGAAGGAAGCTTCTCGGAATACTTTTTATTGATTGCGTTGGCAATTGCTCTTTTCTTAACGGATTCACTTTTACCTTTTAGGTCTGGATGCTTTTCCAATCTATCAATGTCTCTTGATATTCTATTTTGGGGAGCAATCAAGTGATGCTTCTTTTCTAGGCATTCACACTGCCTTTCTATTTTGCGATAGTCATTACTGACGTTGTAGCATTTGCCATCAAAGTCTTTTATTGCCCACACAATATGAACATGAACCTCATCGGTATCAATGTGAACGCCTAGCGAATACTTTCTGTTTGAAAGTTTATGCGTGGCCTCATAGAGTTCCTTTGCAATATCTCGGGCTTGCTCTGGTGTGATGTTGTCATTGGTATGAAAGCTGACAACATCATGCTGGGTTCTAACCGATTGCTTTCGGCCTTTCTTGCTGTCAGTAATGTCGCTTTCAATTGATTGTGATATTGCTTTCGCAATATCTTTCTTTGAAGCATTCAAGGGCGTGTGCATGTTGGACTCGAATAATATGCACCCATCTTCTTTATTGAAATACTTGGCCGTTTTGTAAATGGCTGATTTTGATTTTTGAGTGCTGAGTTTTTTGCGTATCATGACTTACCTACTTTGGTTAATGTCTCCTTTTTTAATTTGTCCAACTTTTTAGTAAGTATGGTTATGTTCTGGTCGAGTTCAGTTAGCCTTTTTAGAATATCAAAAGGAGGTATCTCATTAGCATTTAGACTTTTAGCTATTTGATTTAGGTTGTTTCCATATCCGCCCAGAAACCTTTCAATCTTATCAATGTCTTGTCTAAGCTCAGGATTGGTGATTTCAATAATTGAATTGATGCCATTATTGATAATGTGGGAAATAAAGCCGGACTGGCTTTTGTGCATCATTTTTCTTTCGTGCTCAATCTTTTCGTAATCACTTTCGGATATTCTTACATTCATCTGTCTTGGTTTTTTATTATCACTCATACATTCCTCATGGTTGTTGATTTTAATTTTTCAAACGTAGTGCGAAAAATCGAGCGTAAATGTAAGCAACGAACGAAGTGAGGTGCTATACATTTACATTGCTCGCATATAAAGAATTCAAACTACTAATATCAAGTTATCATATATTAAAATGTTTTCAAGTTGTATAGCATTCAATAAGCCAGATAACAAAGAATGAAAGCGTATAACAACGTATAGTAACGTATAGCAATGTATAACAGGCATTAAAAAGGCCACCTGATTAGGTAGCCTCATAACTGACGACAACAATAAAAACTAGACTGAAAATTTATATTGCAGGTATTTAACAGCATCCATTTTTGATGATGGGGTTGGGCCTTCCGAATATCTATCGAAAGTCATTCGTAATAACCCATCAGCCTTGTGACCGACCAAAGAGATGATGACAAGGTTCTTCACATCTGCACGTTCCAATGTAGTGATTACAGTTTTCCGTATGCTATGGAAAACACATTTTTTGTCAAATCCTAAATCTGTTTTGAAAATTGAAAATTGATTGCCTAAACCTTTCGATTTAGTTTCATACTTCCCGCCTTTGCTTGTCTTCAACAAATACCCATCGTCCGATGAATTAACAAGCCGTTTGACCGTTTCCATAAGAACCGGATGAATTGGAACAAATCGAACAGATGCTTGTGTTTTACCTTCTGTAATATGAAAACAATCAACGCCATCCTCTTTAACAACTGACGATGTTTTCAAACGACAAATTTCTTCAATACGTGCCCCCGTGTAAGCGGCTATTTCAATCAAATCTGCTAGCTTACGCTTTCCCATTTCAATTGCTTTACTATGCAGGGTATTAACCTCGTCAGTAGTAAAAGCACGTCTCTCGTCTTCTTTAAGTGTTCCGCGTCGGACTTGGCTCAGCTCATGATTTTTAAATGGATTCATAGGATAACGCTCTTTAAATGGTGGTTCTTTTTTAATCAAGAAATTATAGAATGCATTAAACGAAAAGAGATATTGTTTTTTAGTTTTAGCTTCAAGATTTTTTGAAATCAAAAATGAACCAACTGCTTCATAATCTAGCAGTAAGTCCTCAGCTTTCAAAAACGCATCAAGTGCTTTAATTCTCTTTATATGTCTATCGACTGTATTCAAGTCAACTTTTCGTTGATTTAATTCATAGTTATAGAAAGCATCAAGGCGACTTTTGAAAAATGGGGTTTTGGGTGAGTAGTCCGAACGACCTGCTGCAATATCAATTGCTTCATTAACAAGGTCGATGCTTAACTTCTTTTCTTGTGCATATTGGATTACTTCAAAACCCATTTTTGTTTCATTGTTTGCGGGTTTCCCCTTAATTTTATCTTGGTTTATTGCCCTTTGATGCTTTTCAACTATTTGAAGAACATCATCACGAAAATTACCGATTTCACCCCTTCGGGCTTTTTCGATTTCGGTTTTCCACTGCTGCAACCATCGTAGTTTGACAATATGGGCTTCCGAACGGTTGCCCGTTTTGAGACTTTTAGTCAGAACTTTACGCCCGGAAAAGGCTTCCCGTGCGTCTTCTGGAACGTCCAGACGGACGTAGTAGGTGCCAGATTTCAGAACTAAAAAATCGGTCATAGCAAAAGCCTTCGCTAGTCATTTCTACCCAAAATTCTACCCAAAATTTCTACCCAAAGCCACTGAAAGCCTTTAAACTCGCGGCATTGCTGGGTCTTATGGTGTTTTTGAGGGAGTTCGAGTCTCCCTCGGGGCACCATCTTAAAGAAAGACCTTGAAATTCAAGGTCTTTTTTTTCGCCTGCTGGAAAGTGATTTTTCGCGGCTAACGCAGATCCCAACCAATCCCCCACCCGCTTTTGTGGTGGGGGGATAAGTCACCGCTCCCCTTTGTGGCGAGGGGATTTATCCCCGCGGGGCCGCGAAGCGGCCCCAGAATACCCAACCTCATGGTGAGGAAGAGCCAGTGGTAGAGAAGAACCGGTGGGGGGGGAAACCTGTGGCGAGGGAGCTTGCTCCCGCTTGAGCGCAAAGCGCTCACAAAAAAGTCACCACCCCCACCGATACTCCGATCTGCCACTGCAAAGGCATAACCCATCAACCCAGCTCCACCTCACCCTACCCACCCAGTCACTAAGGATTTCACCCCATGGAATTGCTGCTGGAAACGGTCGCTCTTTACTCGCTCAAGCTGGCTTATGAGACGGAGGGCCACAGCCCGATTCTGCGGGATGATCCGTTGATGGGCAGTTGCGACCGTGAGGTTTTTGAGTTGTTGATACGGCGGGGCGATGTGGCTGGGATTCAAGGCGAAATCGGTCGATGCCTTGATTTAGCGTTGGGGGCGATTGGCGGAATGGATACTGTCCTGGGTCGAGAGCTGCATCGTCTGGCTGCGGATTTCAGCGCGGCGCAGAAAATGGACGACCTTTACGCTCCGCTCATCGCGCTTAACGGTTATGTGAAAGATATCCTATAAACCGCAGCGCTCGTTCCCACGCTCCGCGTGGTAACGCATCCCGCAACGCTCTGCGTTGCAGACTAAACAGGCAGAACACACTCCTACGCAGGTAAATCCATGGACGACATCATCGCAGCGGTAGGCAGTTGGCTAACCGAAACCCATGAAGCAAAGCGGCGGATGGTGAGCAACCTGGAAACGCTCTTCTGGATCGCCTTCGGGATTGCCAGCGTGATCGCCGCGAAGGATCACGCTGCGAAACGTAAGGCGCTGATGACGCGAACGGAGCAGGCCTTGCCGGAGAAGGATCTCGTCGCGACGTCGTTTAGTGACGAAGAAGGTCGTGCGGTTAAATATGTTGGCACCCTGCGGCGGGTTGAGGGCGGGTATACCGTTGGACTGACTCGGGAGACTAACGGGGAGCGCACCGAGTCGTGTAGCGAGGTGATGCCGTCGTTGGAAAGGGTTGCGGCTTATCTTACTAGCTGTACGTCGTTTGTTTTGTCGGACTTCAAAGGCTGAAAATGTCGCGGTTGTGGCTTCATTACCGTGTGGGCAGCGACGAGATTCGTGCCCCGATCATCGCATTTGGGTACATTTAGGAAAAATAAAGCATCTCTAAACCTACAATTTAACGATCTCCCTTTTCGAAATATGCCGCCTGCGGTGGGCCAAGGGTATCAACACCGCCAGTTTGAGTCTTGAGATTGGCAGGATGCCCAGAGTAGAATAACGACACCATATAGACATCAGAAGGAATTGAATTCTACATCTTAATAATTACACATCTAATATATTATTTAGCTCAGCAATCAAGACCTGCGAGCGCCGATAAACAACCTACCATACAAGACGTAAAAATCGAACTAAACTCAACATGATTCTCGAGAGCCCCCTTGAACAAAAAATATTACCTTAACAATCTATTAATTTCCCTCAGCCTACTCGCACTGGGCCTAACCGTTTGGTTTTACAACGAGCCGTTATACGAAGTGGTAAACCTTAGCTATCTAGCTATATCTTTCTGCAGCGCCTTCCTTTTTCCTTTTTCCCGAAAGCTTATTGAAGATACATGCTTGCGCTTTACCAGCCGTGAGTTTTGGACAACTGGACTATTGACTGAGAGCCCCGGAAAGAATGGACTCTACGTCATATATTTTTTCATATGCATGGCTACAGCAATACCTTTGGGCGGTGGCTTTTTAATTTATCTCGGGATAAAGAGAGCGGCCTAAATAGACCGCTCTCATTTCTGCTATCGGCTCAAAACCGAATCAAGAGCATCGTTAAACATCTTGACACGTGCATCATTAACAAACGCACTTACCAACGCCATGATGAGACCAAATGCAACAATACCCATAGGGGTGGTAACTGATAGGCCGAATGCAAATGCTATCAGACCCGTCGCGGCTGCACCGGCAAATAGGGTTTCAACTTTCAATACCGTACTGTTCCAGTCACCAGTCTCATAACCTTTTTTTATTTCGACAAGCAGATCCATGGCGTCAATAGCTTTCCCCACGTACCCAAAAGCCTTACCAAAAATATTTAGATTCTTTGCCAACTCGCTCCTATCTAACGACTCAAGAGCGTTAGCAATTGCCGTCCGATCAGTGACATTAAATTTCTTGTTCAGATTATCCTTGTACTGATCGAATGCTCGCAAAGCTTCATCAGCGTTTCGAAGTACTTTGCCTTTCGCATCCTCAGACAGCTGTTGAGCTAAAGTCGACATCTGCGTGCCAAATCTCTCACTTATATCTTTGTAAAAATCAGCAGTAAATTTAATAGCATCCTTTAACTCGTCATCTGCCTTGGCCTTTTCCTCTGCCAATCGCTTAGCCTCTGCTTCGGCTTTGGCCTTCTCTTCCGCCAACCGCTTAGCTTCGGCTTTGGCTTTCTCTTCTGCCAACCGCTTAGCTTCAGCCTTGGCCTTCTCTTCCGCCGCTTGGGCTACCGCAATCTTCGTCGCGAAAGTCTTAGTTTTCGCAGTGAGAATTCTAATCTCCTCGGTTAAAACCTTAACATTGTATGCCGCAGTACCAGCCGCGATAAAAAGATTATAATATGCATCCTTATCACGACGAGAGTAAATCCTATTTGCAAAATCGACTCCGTTCTGCTTAAAGTCTTTACTTAAAAAATCCCTTCCAAAAAAAGATCTGGATTTTGCAGTATCACTCTTAGCCTCAGCTTGCTTGGCCAGCAAAAGGGCCTCAATCGAAGCCTTTTTTTTCTTCAGCCCCTGTAGCGATTCATTAACATTTGATCCAGTAGCTGCATTAATTTGAAGTTCAAGATTGGCAGGAATATTTCGCACACTGGCTTTGTATGCGTCTTCAATTGTTTTTAGGGAGCCAGCCGCCACCACAAATATGGAAACTGCCGCACTGTCGTGATCTAGATTTATTCGCAGATCACTAAGCTTGGTTATGGGGCCGACCCCCTTAACCCATGGTTGGGGTTTCGCAATGTATCCACCACCTGGTATCGGTTTGGGCGGCTGCAGCGGCGGCGGCGGATTAGGTGTAATTATGATTGGGGGTAATTCTATGGTTCCGTTTGTAGACATGATGTTCTCCTAATATGAGATCACACTGTTGATCAGTGGGATATCAGCACTGTTAAGGTCTCTATCGAGACCTACGGCTTCCGTGCCTGTGTTGCCCTCCGCCTCTAGAGCTGGGAGCGAACAAGGCAAAAACACTGTATAAAAACACAGCAATGAAATCAACAAAAATATGCATTTATGCATAAATCAATGCATAATCGAGCTTCGTAGGCTCGCTCGATCCGTCGGCAATGCACCTGCAGAGGCACGAATATCGAGTTTGTGGCTAGTGTGGGCGGTGTTGGATAGCTGCGGTTGGGGGGCCGTAGAAGCTATCGATTCGAAATACCGGGGTCAGGAGAAATACATCTGCCCCTAATTCCACTCGATTCCTCGTGCTGGATGAAATCGGCATGTGCGACCCGCGCATCATCGGCGAAACGGTGTACATGCTGGGCAACGGCACCGGCAAGGCTCGCGCCAATGATCGAGGACAAGCGGGCCGACAGGTGCAGGAGTGGCGCTTGCTGTTTCTCTCGACCGGCGAGAAGACGTTGGCGCAGCACATGGCCGAGGCAAACAAGGAGCTGAAAGCCGGTATGGAAGTGCGCATGCTCGCCGTACCAGCGGATGCCAGCAAAGGCCTTGGCATGTTCGATGTGCTGAGTTCGATGACGCAGCGGCCCTCTCTGACGCGCCCAAGGCTCGGGTAGCCAAATACTACGGCACGCCTCTCACCGCATTCCTGGCGGCCCTTTGCGAGCCCGGCAAGATGCACGGATGGTCAACCATCCTCCGCCGGACTCTAGAAGGGTTCGTTGCCAAAGCCCTCCCCGCCTCGGCCAGCGGGCAGGCACACCGAGCCGCTGCACGCTTTGGGCTGGCCGCCGCAGCCGGAGAGCTGGCGACCGCTCTCGGCATTACCGGCTGGCCCGACGGCACCGCGACCACAGCGGCACGTGTGTGCCTGAGCGCATGGCTGCATGAGCGTGGCGGTGCCGGAAACTTTGAAGGTGATGCGATCTTGGCCCGCCTACGCCAGATCATCGAGCGCTTTGGGGAAAGCCGCTTCACCCGCTGGGAAACCGCCGCCGCAAAGATCGATGAGCACGGGCCACGCACCATCGACCGCCTGGGCTTTCGCAAAACCCTGGAGCACGGCATGGGCGACACCATGCACACCACCCACACCTACTACGTGCTGCCCGAGGCATGGCGATCCGAGATCTTTCGAGGAATGAACCTGAATGCGGTAAACAAAGAGCTTCTGCGACGAGGAGTTCTAGAACCAGGAAAAGACGGCAAAGCCTCTACAGCAGTGCGACTACCGGGACTGGGGTTGCAGCGCTGCTATGTGGTTGTGGCGGTACCAGACCAAGGTGACCACGGCACCCAAGCGGCCTAAAAAGACTGCGCTACGAGGAACCGCCGGCTCACCGTGGCCTGGCCCGCCAGCGAAAAAAACCCACCTTTCATCTTTTTTGGAATTCAACATGAACGAGCTAAAACAGCGACAAACCGCCTTGATTCAAGAATTGGAAACCCTTGAAAAAGGCCTTCCACAACTGGAAGCCGAATGGCGAAATTCATCGCGTGGATACAGTGCTAATGGCAACGTGATTGGCAGTCCGGAAAGTACCGCCGCTGCGGATAAAGTGGCGACCGTCGAAGCCCGTATACGAGCGATACCACACGAGTTGGAAGCAATTGATCGGAAAATTCAACACCTAGAACGCCTGGAAAAAAACGATCAAATCAAAGCCGAATCCATCCAAGCAATGGCCGATACGACAGCTGAAATCGAAGCGCTGGGACGAAAAAAAGCGCATCTGAGTGAGCGGCTTCAGACGATTAAATCGGAAGCGGATCAAGCGCTGGAAAAGGCGCTACAAGCCGAGCGAGACGCCGCGACGTCCTACGCCAAAAGCCTGGCAAGTGGCGACAGCGAAGGGGAAAAATCAGCAAGCAGCGAATTGCAAAAGGCCGCCAAGCAACTGATAACAACGGACGAACAGGTCAGAAGGCAAGACCTGATCCTCAGCGCTTTGCAAGTAGAGCTTGATACCCTTGAGGCTCAAATCACTCATGCCCGCCAACGTGGAGATGAAGCCAAGACAGCAGCCTTGAGTGCAATAGGATTTGCGCTGGACGAGGAGTGGAATGCAGCAACCGAACGACTGATGGCTCTGGGCGTGCGCATAATTGCCGTCAGCTTCCAAAGAGGTGGAATGGGAGCCGAATTGTCTGGACTTGATGTACCCCGCTTCGGCCCCTTCCACTCGAGACTTGAACACTCCGATTTGGCAACGGTGGCCCGTAGCATCTCTTTGGAAGACCTACTCACCGCTTGACCCCGAAGCAGCCCGCACCAACGGGCTGCTTACTTTCTCGAATATCACGCATCACCTGAAGCGGATGCGGGACAACCATTCATGTGCAAATAAGCAGTCGCTTGGAGCCCACCCTTATAAAATGTTCCTTCACACGCCGTGACTCAGTAGGGAGTGTCTACTCCCTACTAGGCTCAATCGGCCAATAGCTGCCAATCCCGAGAGGCCGCAACAGCCAATAACTGCCGGTAGCAGATTGACTCGAGATTCGCGTAAATCTCTTCGTGCTGCATATCTAGACGGGTAACCTTGGACAGTCTCCCGCATCCTATATTAGAGGTGCAGATGAGTGTATTGGTGAAATACACCGCTGACGCCGAGGACACCAGGAGATGAAATACCAGCGTCATCGCCTGACTCTGTACTCGGCCCGTTGCCCACCCCATCAGCGCCCTTACAAGTTGTGCAGCACCTGAATTTAGCCGTCCATCAGACATCTCATTCTTGCAACTGATCGGTTTTGGAGTGACGGCTCTCGTTGCGCTGGTGGTCCGCGCGCGCCTTTCTAATTGCCCCTGGAACCTTACGATCCAGCCAGCCAGCCTGACTCAACATCATTCCTACGTCAGATGAATCGCGCCAATATTCCAAAAGCGCTTCTTGGCTACTTTTAGATGGATTAGTAACTAATGAATGGATGAGAATTGAAAGTTTAATCGGAGGAAAATCAAACACCGAAGAGGCTTTAAGATCAGCAATGAACTTTCCAATTGACGAATCACTATCCTTCTTATAGCCCGCTCCAGACCACGCCCACAAATCGAACAGTACCACCCATGCCGCAAAGTAGAGAGATTCTTCATCAGCATCCGCGTCAAGTGCTTTACTCTGAAAGTGCATACGCGATTTACTGCTAAAAAATCTTTCGATGCTTTTTGGGATTCTGCTGGCTAAGCCCGAGTGTAATGCTTGATCCCACAGCCCGTCTATTTTGATGCCAGAGCAGCCTTCGAAAGAGCGGATAAAATTGCGACCAAATATATCTGACGCTCGCAGAAGCGACCAAAATAGCTTGGGATCTTCCTTTCTCTTAAATGCATATTCTGAATGAATAAGCTTTATATTTTTAGAAGACTCCCCTTGGTTATTTTTTCTTAATAGCTTCTCGGGAACATGCAGACTTCTAGCTCTATCCCGAATCTTACCATTTTGAAACGAAGAGACACGTGACGCATTAATTTGTTTTTCAGAACTCGCATCAATGAAGGCATCGATACAGTGCGCAAGGTTTACATTGCTTCGCAACTTGAAATTCTCATCTTCAAGATAGTTACTCAATGCAAGTTCAAATTCCGCAGGAATATCACCAACCAGGCTAGAGGCAATGCTAACCATGTTCAGACCGTTATCCCTATGAGGACCACCTCCACACCCGCTCCCGACCAGAGCTAACTCTTTTAAGAACATCCGCGAGGCAGAAGATACTTTATCTAAAGCTACGGAACATGTCATTAAAACTGCCGCCTCGACGTTTGTGATGGGACTGTTAAATGCCGAATATACTGAAAGAGCATGAAGCCTTTCAGCTAACACAGAAGTTTTAGGAGAACCATCTTTACCATTCAAAAACCTGGCAACATCACTCTCGATTGAGTTATCCGCTGAAGGATAATTAAGAATTTCTTCCCATGGAGCTGGAGAAACCAAAGCCGCATTGATCAGAAGCATTTTGGTACGATCGGCGATCGGAACGACGCTATACAGCTTTTGCCACGTAACTGCGCATACGTCTTCGTTCGCATCCTCTTTCAACAACCAGTGTAAAAACGATTGTATTACAGCACCTACATCGCTTCTATCCGTTAAACTCAATAACGTTTCAAAGCAGTTGGTGATAATGTCGTCCACATGGTTTTCGGCAGGTTCTATGGCGTCACGTAGTAGACCTAGCAGAAGTAGGCTATTATCACGCGATAGTTTGGCATCGCCATCCTCAAGTAGGCGCTCCACAAAATATGTTTGCGCTTGAGTGGATCGAAGGCTCGCGACAAGTAGGCGGACAACCTCTCTCCATCTTGGATTTTGAAGGTCTCCTCGGAGCTCTTTCCAAATGGAGGCAGTACCTCCTGTCTCCCCAAATGCTGCCAAATGAGTAGCGCAAAGATATTCTTGGAACGTTAAGTGAATAAAACTGTATAACCCATCACCAGCCTCAATTAATAATCCGGCTGAGTTTTTTATGAAATCGACAAATATTTCAGCTTGATCCTCGGCTAATTCATCTTGTGGGCGTAGGCTTTCGTGCTCTGAAATATGCCTTGTAAGAAATTCAATTAGTTCCGCTCTCGGCGCTACTGATCGACCTTTACCTTTTAGACTTCTTCTGTGCATCCAGTACGCAATAGCTTCCACTCGTATGCGGTTACGCCGCTCTATTCTACCTTTAGCAGCCTCCTCATCTTGTCGTTTTGCTTTGTACCAAGTATTTAATAATGTCTCCGTACATTTTTGATATAGCACAACTCGCTGATCTGGAAGAACCGCATCAATTCGATGAACTAACGCCACAATTGTCAATAGCAAAGGATTTCTTGCAAGCTCTCTGATCGAGTCACTATCTGGATGTTTTATGATCTTTACCAAATCAGCAGCATTTCGATTTTTTTCTACTGCATCATCAATTCTCGCAGCATACCAATCATTAATAAAACTTTCAATTTCGCTTACTTTTAGCTTCGCAACACGATAGTGCCCATAGGAATCATCAAATCTACTTTCTGCCTCATAACCGACAAGTCTTGACGTCACTATAACTGTGTTTAATGGAAAACTTTCAGCAAATGAATCTATTCTTTGCCTTATTAAAGACTTAAACTCCTTCGAAGGCAACTCATCAAGACCATCAAACAACAAAATAGCCTGACCACTTTCTATGTAATAGCTAAAAAATGTATTCTGTAGGCCACTCATATTAAAGTCAGCCTGCGCAACCTCCAGTATATAATCAAGGATTGGAAGATTTCGCCTATGCTTTAATTCATCAGCATATCGACGCAAAGTCACTACAACTGCAAGCCGATTATCCTCGAAAGCTTCACAGCGAGCCTGTAGGGCTTTATTGATTCCAGCCAACGCTAGAAAGCACATCAACGTAGACTTTCCTGAGCCGGGATCGCCGAGAATAATGTTCTTTGATCCTGGCTTCAAAAACATATAGGGGTTAATTCGAGGTGTATCTTCAACCTCTTCTACCGAGCGCTCCGGCACTACTGACAACGGTATATAGATATCTTCAAGGGGAATACGGCGCGAAGCTTCTTCTTTGTAAACCGACATACCGACGAATTCAATCCGTCCGTATTTTCTCCTCATATTCTCGTCATACTGGACTCGCCATGCCTGTATGCTTTTCTGATGCTGATGTCCAGAATCGACTAAAGAAGGATAATAGTATAGACACAAATAATGAGTCTGCAAAAAAAGCGAAAGTATTTTGGAGTGCCCGTAATGTTCTATTTCAATACCAGGGTTATCTGTTCGGAGCCCTTCAAACCAACTTACATCCCCTCCCCCTCTTCGTTTAGCAGAATTCTTGAAATCATCTGGAGTTACAATTATCCATTTTTTTAACTGCAACTTCTCAGTGCACTCTAAAGCATGCTTAAGCGATTTCTTTATTTCTGCTCGGTGAGCGTCACTAAGGGGAGAGGGAAAAAATTTGTACTGGTACCCGACTGCTTCCTTTGATCGTTTAGCCCTTGAATATCCATCTAGCCCCTCGAAGTCGCCTGCCGCATCATCAAAAAGCGAAAAATCCAAACCGGTTTTTTTTGCTTCTTGGAATAAGAGGAGCCCTATTACTCTTGCAAATTCTTTGCCTCCTTCTGTTCCGGCGGGAAGCGAGCAAGATAGGGATTTAACCGCAGGAAGTCTTTTGCCAATTTCCGTATTCACGAATACTCCTTAAAACACATGATAATCTATTTATTTTTTAACTTACTGAAAAAATGCAGATTCAGAGATCAGGAGCTTTTCTTCAATAACCGCCGCGTTGTATATGCCTCCTCTTACAAAGGCTAGCTCGCACAAGATTTTAACCGAGGTGGCATTTTGATAGTATAGCAGTTTTCAAAGCTGGTCATCGCTGAAGCTCATTTTCTGCGTTTCATTATTGAGAGACCTGCACAGAGCACTCTCGGTGTAACTGTGCGTCGCCAAACCAGGTCAAATGACATGCCATGAGCTGCAACAGATATCGTATTATGGTCGGACCACCTCCTGCCCGAGTACTCAACGTCATATCAGTTTGAGTTCCGACGACCATCTCACCGAACGTACGCTATGCCGCTGGCGCATCTAGTTTGTATTAGCGACCAGTAGCCAACTTTTCTTCATCCACAGGCAGGCGGAGGCTTACCAGGCAGCCCTTCGCCCTGATCTCGTGAACCGATGCTCTCAAGACACCGCTCTATGAAGTTGAGCTCCTCCTCCAGTTCGGCGGCACGTTTTTCCAAAGCCTCCAGTGCAGCCTGCCGCTCCTGCTGCACCGCTGGTGGTGCCTTGGCAAAACCTGGCATTTTCTTTCGGCTCCACTCAATCTTGGCGTTGAGTTCCGCAAGAAATTTTTGCCCGGACTCCTTCTTTCTCGCCGTAAACAGCTGGCACTCCAGCATACGGATCGCATCATAGATCCTGACGATTTCCTTGCTAGTCTTTGAGTGGACGAAATTCAGGCTACCTTCGTCGAAAGCGTGATGCTCCTGATTTTGCCCTCGCCAGTTTACAAGATCGCTCTTGATAAGATTAAAGTGTGTTAGATCATAGTTGATGTGAGGCTCGATGAGAGTGAAAGTCTTCTCGAGACTGACCTGAAGAAACATATTGTTCTTCACGCTCAGCCGGCCAAACTGTGCGGTTATAGAAAGTCCTTTCTCGATACAAAATTCAAGCACTATAGACTCAAACCATATACGGCAATACACCAACGCTTGGCGCACGTCGAAAACTGATAGTGCTACATGAACCTTTTTCTGAAAGCCCGCAGAATAATCAATGACAACAATGCCTTTGTTCGTGTAGGTCAAGACATTGCTGACAATTTCATCGGCATGGGCATGGCGATCGGCAATAATGCAAAATCGCTCCCAGAAGAGGCGGTCATGAGTCGTCACCACCATTTGAACTCGACTCAGATAGGGGTCATCAAAAAAAAGATCAATGATGTTCGATCGATGATCACTATCGATGGCATTGACTACGTCATCGAACACAATCAGTGGAAAATTATTTTTTTGAGCCATCGCGAGCAGCAACGACAGCCCCAGCGCTCTCAAATGCCCCTCACTCAATACTGTAAAAGCATCAAGCGTGAAACCATTGACATCAGTTATTTTTATTCTGTAGGCATCACCATCTTTCTCGAAGTTTAGCGACTGGATCTGCTCATGCTCCTCATCATGATTATTGATCGACCTGTAGTATTCAGCAGCTTTATTTTCGATGCCTGTAATCCGCGACTTTTCCAGCTCTAACTTAAAGCCCTGCAGATCCCGATAAAGATTGGCGTACTCGGCCTCCAGATTGTGTAGCAGGTGATTGAAGTGACTGTTATCTGTGGCGTCTTCCAGCAGCGCCTCTCTTTTTCTTGAGATATCCCACATCTTCTCATTAATGACCTCGAAGCCTTTTTCAAGCGCCCTTTTTTGATTAAAGAGCTGTTCGAGCGTTTCGCGCATCTGCTTCAACCCGGCAGCTTCGCTTTCAAGTCGCGTAGCTTGTACTTCTGCCTGAGTCACTTCCTTATACTTGACATGGCAGGCATAAAGATATGCCTCTATAGCAGAGGCCTGATTCGTAAAAACAGTGACGAAAAGGCCAAGGACGCTCGCACCGATCTCGGCCCGGTCAGTAGCCGAATGAAAACTGTCGAGTTCAACGTTCAGTACTTCCATAGGAACATCGCAAGGCACGCCTGCTTGCGAGTTTGACTTGACGGCAGCTACGGCTGTCGCGATAGCCGCCGCCAGACGCGCTATGCGGGTTTCGTTTCGGCGTTTTGAATGTCTGAGTTGCTCCAAGGTGCTCAGTTCTTGGAGTTGATGCCGTGCATGCTTAAATGGATTCTCAGAAACTCGGTCCAGGGGAGTCAGACAGGCCGGGCAGTGATTATCTGAGCTGTCAGACTCAACACCTTGCAGGGCCAGATAAATTGCATGGTAATTGACGTCGCTGGCCCGCTTAATGAATTCAGCATCGATAGATTCTTTCCGAGATAGTAGGCGTTCGGCGATAGCTCGAATACGCATAGCTTGCCGGAAGGCAAAAACTACCGGTACTTGAGCGACGCGTAGCCGCTCGACTTTTCGTATTCTTAACTCAGTCAGCTTCGACAGTCTGCGCGTTCTGAATGGCACATCGTAAACTTGGTCAGTTCGCAATCCCAACAGCTGGCACACCTTTGCTACACATGAACGAATGTCTGCACCATGCTTTCGTCTCTGAAGGGCGAATTCTGATCGAATGCGCTCCAAGCCTGCGAGTTCTTCCGCGCGATCAGCACGCCTGTAATCCTTGAGCACAAAACTTTCGGGACGAACAAAGCGCGATATAACCTCCTGTAGTTCCTCTAAACCGAACAAGGTGGCCACGACATCGCCCTCAGCACTGCCCGTGTCCTTGGATCCCAGCAGCGAAAACTCCTGAAGACGATTGCGGTCGATGAAGCAGCTAGACCATGTCAAACTTTGTGTGACTTTGGAGTTATTCGTACCCATAAGCGTTAGCACGGGCCGATTGGAATCTCGCGCGATGTACTGTTTGACCTTCGTCTTACGTCGTAGCGCCTCTTTGATCGTTCCGGTTGCGCCAATTTCCAGCGCCTCGCATAAAGACGACTTTCCTCCGCCATTTGGGGCGTAGAAGATATTCTTGAGCTTGCTGAAACGAAGAGTAGTTCCTTTGTCATCAGCGCCAAATTCGCCAAATCCCCGAAAGTTTTTCACCCGCAGATAGTCGATTGGACTTAAGGCAGAGGGCGCGATCGCGTCCAGTTCCGGTCTGTTATCGAGCACCTTCTTGAAACGCGCAGCTGCACGCTGATAATCACGGCCTAACAGTGCGTCAGCCGCTGTCGAGATATGGTTCTTTATGTGGTCCGAGTAGCGCCCCTTCCCCTGATAGGCCTTGTACATACACCAGAGCAGCACAAGATAAGCGTCCGAGCGCCCTTCAAGATTCTGCCTGGCGAAACTCAAAAGGTACTGACTCATCGGGCCTCCTCCATGATGCGAGCCAGCGTATCCGGACTGAGGCCAGAAAGCCATCTCGGGAGTGTATTGCCAAGGACATCCAATTATCCGCTCCAGAGCACCATTTGTGATAGGCGTCAACTGACGAAAATGGTTCTCATATAGAGTTACGTCAGTACTAGCTCCACCAGCTCGAGAAAGCATTCAGATGTAACACCCGTAGTGTCTGTAACACCTCATTGCGGTCGAGCCAAAGGAGGTGTAATGCTATAAAAATATATATAAATCAACTACATAATAAAATGCGTAACACCTGTAACACCTGTAACACCTTTTTTAGCTCCCCTAGCCCCGCGCGTTGTTACTCCTTCAGCGATATAGATCATGGTTCTGCCCCTCCCACTTAATATTCATATGGCCCCCCAGGTGGTTGAACTACAAACGAGGTAGAGAACCCGCGTGAACGTGCCAGCGAAAAGGTGCCCGGCTTATTGAGCAGGTATACCGGGTGAACTGCTGTTCACCGGTGAGTCTGCACTAGGGACGGGAACCTCGCAGGGGACCCTGGGTATCTCGGGAAGACACGGGGTCGGAAACCCGCCGGATCGTGTTAGCGGAAATGCACCCAGCTTAGTGAACAGGTGAACCTGGTGAACTCCAGTGCACCTGCATTTGCCCTACCGTTTCAACCATCTGCGAGCACCGTTACCAATACGGTAACGATGCCCTCATTTCTTCAAGATCCTTTCAATTTCAACATTGAAATTTCAGTAAGCTGGTGTGGCTGCCGCTACCACGATCCCGCGGGTTTCCGACCCCGTGCCTTTGCGTATGCTCCAGGGTCCCCGTAGATTTCTGGAGGATGATCTACGCTGATCGCTATCCACCCCATCGAAAACCAACGACAGAGCACTCCATGAGTCAGTTAACAACCACAGCACGTTTCGAATGTCCGGTATGTCAGAAACAAGCCTGTGCCACGGTTGAAGTGCCAGAGGTGGACTGGTGTGTTGAGCCTCTCTCAGACTCACTATCTGAAGATGACGGTGAGATGGAATGTGACCAATGCGGAGAGTCTTTCAACATCAACATTCAGAACTCCCCTGCTGGTTGCTTTATCGAGATGGTTGACCATCCCAACGTGGAGGTTGATGCAGAAGAAGCCCCATTTGCATCCGATGACTCACAGGAAAACGAATGGCTGAACAACTCCATCCCGCAGAGACCATACGACATCTACATCTCTAACTATCATCATCTGGGCGACGTGCTTGCAGAGTGCTCAGGCAGCGAAGCAGGAGTCTTTAGGCGCTCTGCTGCGGTAATTCAGAGAATGATTTTCGCCGAGACGATCAGCTCGATGGAGGCGTACCTAGGGGACACACTTCAACAAGCAGTGCTAATCAGTGCAAAGGCAAAGCAGCGTTTGACCGTAAAGGATAAGGAGCTGTCAGCCGAGAAGGTCCCGTTGAATATCATCCTGGCAAATCCAAACGTGGTCAGCGACAAGATCCGTACTTACCTCAAAGGGTTGCTTTATCACAACCTGCCTAAAGTTGAGGCCATGTTTAAAATCGCCCTAGAGGTCGATATTTTTCCAGACGAGGATCTCAAGGTCCGACTTCTTGAGATCGTACAAATCAGGCACGACGTGGTACATCGGAATGGAAAGGACAAGGACGGCGAGGAACACTCATTCCCAACTGCCTGGGTGACGGAGGCGATGGAGAATGTGAGGACATTCGTTGAAAACGTAGAGGCAGCTGTCTCCCGTGCTCGTCTCGAATTACTGTACCCGTCGACTGAAACGAAGCAGCCGGAATGAATTTGTATCCCTGCTTGTATCCCTATCGTTAAAATAGCGCTGCGAGCCACGTATTATATGGAACCCGACAGTCTCCCTCGGAAATAAAAGGTCTTGCTAGCAAGACCTTTTTTGATCCAGGCGGCACATAGCGCTGCAGCCCCTACCTCACCTCAACAATATCCAACGCCCGATTAGCCAACAATTCACTCACCTCAATCACCTGCAAAATCCCCAATGCAACATGCCGTCGCGACCCATCCAGATCAAACGCCAGATCACTGATCATGGCATTCGCCGAAGCCAGGTTTTCACTCAGATTCGCAAGCAAACACTCAGAATCAACCCCCGGATCAATCCGAAAAATGGAGTCGGTCTTGTCAGACGCTTCGCCCTTAGGCTTGGGTTTCAGGTAGTAATCCAGGGCACGAGTGGCCGCTTCGTCGAGCTTTTTGTTACGGGCAGACTGAGCACGGGATGTGGGTTCGTCTGTAACTGGAGGATTCGGTGTAATTTTGACCATAGCCTTAGCTCTCTTTGGTTGAGGCTACTTCCCGCTCGCGACTAAACGATTGGGAGGCAGCTGTACGCAGGTTAGTCGACCGACGAGCTAAGGAATCGGCGCGCCCGAGGGCGCCCTGCGCACAGCCACCATCGAGTGCAGGGATGGGGATACCTGACTGATGGACGCTTGAGCGACTTAGCAACGACGGGCGACTAAACCCGATCACTGATGAGCAGTGACAGGTCCCAAACTACCGATGCAACCCAAGGCGAACAAGCCGGCGGATTCTGGCGTAGTTGTAGGCAAAGGCGCAAGGCGAGGTCGGCTGGCGAATGGCGGGCGCCCAATGACTGACAGCCCGATCTGACGCTTCAGATTGTTCCGAGCCTCAAATAGCCAGTCCTACCGGTATTGAGGAAACCAGAACAACCACTTCAAGAAAGCGCCTACATCGCGCCCCTCTCTTCACGCGTTAGCGTCTGTCCTGCATTTTTTCCGGACGAGACTCACTACGTGGCGACACGCAAAAAAGACATCCCCCAGGTCCGAAACCCACCCAGCGGCGATGGGCATCACGTCACTTATCGGGACATGACCGCCAGCGAACTGGCCGAGCGCGAAACCCGACAGCAGGCTTACCAAGCCATGCTTGCCCGGCAGGCTGCCTATGAACAAGCGCGCTGGGCCACGGTGGATAACAAGCCGTTGTCCACCGCAACCGGATGCGTGTTTGCCAAGAGCTGCAAGCTCCCCAACGGCATCATCGATTACAGCAACCCCAACGGCTACGTGCCGGCAGATCTGGTCAAGCAGTACGGCGACCTCATGTGGCTCGGCGGCCGGAGCGCCGACCCGTCCGGCACGATTCCCCTCAAGCGGATCGGCGCTGGCACGGTTCCGGTTACCTTGGGCAGGCTCGCGCTGGGCGGTTCGGCAACTTCCACGGCTGCGGCTGCCGGCGGCACCGTCGGCGCAGCGCTGCTAACCGGCATCGTCGCCCTGCTCTGGCCGTCCAATCTGGGTGACAGCGCGCTCTACAGCGAAGACCAGTTACGCAACCTCAAACAGGCCCGCAGCCGCATGCGCCTGAGCATCGAGCAGCAGGCCGACGGCAGTCTCAAGGGGTATGGCTTTTACACCGGTCAAAACCACGATTGGGAAATGGTTGATGTTGTTCAGTTCACGTCGCGAGCCGATCAGTTCATCGCCGACCTGGGGGATGGCATCGAACTGATCTGGACACCGGCCACCAATCCAGCTGACACCCTCGGCATTCCCGCCTTGGAAGCGGCGCCCCAGGCACCGCCTATTTGGATCTACCCGCCGACGCCGATGGCTGACAGCATCATCGTCGATCCGATCTATCCGCCGGAGTACAGGGATTTCATCCTGGTGTTTCCGGCGGATTCGGGGGTTCGGCCGGTTTATGTTGTGGTGAGTACGGCCCATCATGACTACCACCCGAAACCAGATTTTTTACCCGCTTTTCCAAGTGCCAAATGGGCGCCACCCAAAACCCGCATGAAAGGAGGAGGGTTACGTCCTCGCTGGAAGGACAATGAGAAATTAATATATGAATGGGATTTCCAACATGGCGCAGTAGAAAAATATAACAAGCGTGGAAAGCACTTGGGCGAATTCGACCCTATTACGGGAGCCCAAACCAAACCAGCTAACCCAACGAGGTGGGTAGAACCATGAAACACAAAATAATGGGTGTCATTGCCGGCGACGACTTCGCTTCATACGAAAAAACGCTCTGCATTGACACTCAGGCTCTAGCAAAAATAATGAACTGGACCAAAGAAGAGAACTACTTTTACGATTACGAACTGAACACATCTCAAATTGAAGCATTGGAAAATGCTTGCTCAATAGAGCTGCCCCGAAACCTATTGCTTTTTTTAACCAGCAGCAACTAACTTTCAGAGCGACAGCTATTGTTTATTTGCCCCGTTAAGGACCAATTCGAGACGTATCCCTGAGATCGGCGAAGCCACCGCCAAGCAGGGCTTTTCCATTCTTAAATTGCAAGGCTGCGAGGCATGAGATGAGCACCTATAAACCGTTGCACTGCGACCTGCACGACTACCTGGAAATTGCCTGCCTATGCGGCTATACGCTGGACATCGAGCTAACTAACGGCCAACGCCTGACAGCCCGTGCGATCACCACACGAACCGCTTCCACCCGGGAAGAGTTTCTCGAAGTCGAAACCACGGACGGCCGCCAGGAGATTCGCCTCGATCAGCTATTGGCAGTTACGCCGCAGGATAAGAACGCCAGGTTTGGCCGAGTTGTGCTGGGCGACGAATGATCACCTAACATGGCATTAGCTGAAGCCAGGCTTTCGATAGGGTTTGCTATGGCTTCCGGCGTGCGATCACAAGGCGACGCGCACCCTCAACTCTTCTTTCCAAACAACCGCTCGGCAATCTGCCGGCCTCGCTCCAACCCTTCTTCCGTCAACCAGATCGACTTATTCCTGTTTACCGGATCGCTGATGAGACCTTGTTCATGCCTCGGTTCATGACCTCGAAGTCGAAACCTTTCCAGGCGTTGCCGGTGTCGGAGCTGAAGGCTGCCAATAAGGCAAGCACAGCTTCTTCTATCAATCTGTCGTCGTATTCCATGGTTGCTGCTCCGCTCGTGTTAGCAGGTAGCGTCGATTTTATGCCTCAGCGCGCCTTAAATCTTATCCGGTCATCACCTCACCAGCTTGCTCCAGCGCCAACCGATGCAAGGAGGCATCCGCCAGTTCCAAGTCATCATCCCAGCCTCACATCAAAGCCCCATTCACCCACTTGGGGGCAGGGATGACTGACTCGTTCCTTAGGTTCACGCCACATACCGTGCCCGGCTAAAAAACAGTGCCGCTCCGATGCCAATAGCACTGGTTGAGGCGATACCCAGATCAAAACCCGAGACGAAAGACGGCAGTGTAAAAATGCTCGCAAACCCTAGGGCAACCAGGGCGATGCCTAGCCATTTCCTGAGGCCGTAGGATTTCATATAGAAAAACAACAGCAGGAACACTACGTATGCCAACGCGTATAGGCCAAACTCATTCATAGTCATCCTTATCGAGTCTGGGAAGGCGGGGATTTTGTCTTAGCTGATGGGGTTTTTCGCAAATGGTACCGACTAAGCGCCTCAGGTAGGGTCGGTGATGTGCGACGCGAGATTGTGGGTCGCCCCCCGCGGATACCTAGCCTCAAATCAAGGCTTCTCTGACGGGTCAGCTACCTGGCGGTGGGTAGTCACGATGAAGGGCTTGCCGGCCAAGTCCATTTGTTCCAAGACAATCTTGTTCTTCTCCACCTCCTTGATGCGCGCCTGCCCCGATGCCCCTGCCGGGTAGATATCACTGAGGTTGGGCATGCTGGGGCCGACAAAATGCGCCACCATCAAAGGCGGAATAGCTACGCCGTCAAGCGTATAGGCCTTGGGCAACGTCTTCATCTGCTCCAATGTGAAGGAAAGGTACTCGCTGTCAGCACTCCAATTACCCGCGCCATTTACGCTGTATTCGAACCGATAGGGTTTCGAATGATCTGTCCCAACCAATGCGGCCACGCCGCTAACGTTGTAATGGTTGTTGGCGAAGTACTCGATCATGCCCTTGAACTCGAACTGAACCCCGCCGGCATTGGGATAGCTGAACTGCTCGGTCCAACGTCCAATGAAATGGCTTTTGTAGTAGTCGGTCCTCATTTCGGCCAACCAGGATGAAATGCTGGGGAACCCCGCCATTAAGCCAACAATTGCGACGATAACGGCCCAGCTTTTTACCGAGTACTGCCTAAGTGTCGAGACAACGGTCATCAATAGCTCCTAATCCATGAGGAGGCGTGCAGCTCTCCGTTTCGCCTGAGCCATTATTGCTTCAGGTCTTCAATCAGCTTACCTACAGCCAAATCAGACACCCGGGAAAACGCCGCACGCGCTGCTTCGGGATCGGTGGCGTACTGCTCAGGGGTGTAAGCGAGGGTGTTGCTTTCATTGAATGCCGAAATGGTATTGAAGTTGCGCCAAACCGAGGTGCCGCTGCGTTTCATGGAGCCGTTGACACCAATGACTGGGTAAAGCACAGAGCTGTAGTTTTTCAGGCTAAGCCCCCACTGCATGACCATGATTTCAACGTCGGCATCCGCTCTCTCGCCTTGCGCCACGATGGTGAACAGCCCTTCTTGCTTGATGCGCCTCTCGAAGCTTTCACGCACCAGTTTGCCCACATCGATACCGTGGGCTTGCATGTTGTTCAGAATCGCTTGGGAAATATCCGCCGTCGCGCCATCGGCCGCCTTGGTGCCCACGACCGAGCCGGCGCCCGTCAACGCGCTTGTGCCAGCGCTCGATGCTCCGGCCAACATGCCAGTCGCTGCGCCTGCTCCAGCACCCAGGCCTGCACCCCACGCCTGAGTCATGCTCGTGTATTTGAAGTTTTCTACGGCAAAGTACACGGGAAGGATCTTGATCGTTTTGATCTGGTGGCGGTCTTCGACACTCAAAGACTTGGTTACACACCCGGAAAGCAGGACGACCGAAAGCAACGCGAGAATCAACTTTTTCATGGGTGGGGAAACCGATTACCTGGATGAATGGGGGCTCTGGGCGCCATGACTGACAACCGTTTCAATAGAAGCGGTCTTCTTCTTTCATGCGATAAATGCGACCGAACGTCCTGAAGGAAATACACAGGAACACCAATGTCAGCAGTACACCGCCAGTCATGACAAAAAAACCGGAGCGATACGTGTGTAGCTCGGTGGCGATGCTATTTATTTTGGGAAACCACCTCACGGCATGGAAATCTTGTACTCGGCGAGCTTGGCCTTGTGCTCCTCACGTACGTACTTCTTGTTGACGATCTGCGAGAACTTCATGAAGTCGGCCTTGGCGCCGTCCTTATCTCCCAAATGGTCGTACGCGATCCCACGCTCGTAATAGGCCCAGGCATAGTCCGCCTGGCGCTCAAGGCCGGTGCTGAATGCTTCAGCGGCCTCTCGGTACTGACCCAGGTCTGTCAGCGCGAGGCCCTGATGATAGTAGGTCGGCATGTGGAAGCCGGAGCCCTTTCCGGCTTCTCCCAGTCCGTTGTCGAGGTTGTACTGCACAAGTTCAAGCGCTTTTTTCGGGTTGCCAGCGTCGCGATACATGCTGCTCAAATCCAGATTGGCGCGCGCATCAGGCTTGGCCTCCAATTGGATGGATTTTTCCTTGGCAGCCACCGCTTCGGGGAAATGCTTGAGGTTGCTGTGGGCGTCGGCCTGCACCGCGTAAATCAAACTTTCCAGCGAGGCGGGCAAGGTATTTTTCTGCAGGCATAGATCACCTTCCTGTAGCGCCAGAGGGTAATTTTCGGCTTTGGACGCCTTAATCTGATTTGTGCAGTGCGCGAGGTTGGCTTTTTGCGGGTTCTGCATTCCGGCACATCCTGTGAGGATGAGGGAGCAGGCGATCAGTGCGGGCCAGCGAGCATTCATGAAAAGCATCCTTGTTAGTCGAACAGACGAGCGTTGAGGTCAGGGCGATAGACCTGCAAGAGCGGCGCGGTCACGGTGCCTTGTAGCGAGCAGAACACGGTGGTGTGCCCTGCCAGCGGCGGTGTTGTGCCGCCCGTGTCGACCATCAACACGCGGTCTACGAAACCAAACGGAGTGACGACGCCGGGGCCGGTCAATCCTTCGGTGCGCCATTGGCCGATCGGGTCACCGACGCGGCGAATTTCGGCGCGGGTAATGGCTTTGCCCTGACCGACAAAACGCGCGTTATCGACGATCAATGGTTTGAGTTTTGCGGCCACCTCTTGCGGCGAACCATCGGCTACGAAACCCCAGAACAGAAAATTGCCGGCATTCTTGATGGTTTCGGCCTGGTTGTAATAGCCGACCATCTGCACGCCGTTGACGATCAGGGGCGTTTCGAAGTGTTGGTAAGTGCCACCTTCCTGTAGCGGGCTCATGATGGTCGGTGCCTTGACCGAGCCGTAATCACTCAGGCGCACGGTACCTGACGGCAGGCGGGCGTCGCGCAGGCTCTCGAAGAAATGCGCATCGCAACGGGAAAATTCGGTCAGCAGTTGTTCGGGCGTGGTGACGGTCTGAGCCTGGGCAGTGCAGGCAGCGGCGACGGCGAGCAAAGCAACGCCAGAAAAAACAGAGCGGAACATTAGAATCATCCGTGAGGTGGAAACGAAGTCTGTCGGCCTATGAATCGCGAACTTTAGCAAGGCGGGCCTGCGGGAGAAGGCCTAAGTGCCGAAGCCTGCAGATAAGGCTACATAGCGAAGGGAACGGGTTTAATTTCAAGCCACTAAATAATTCCGGGGCCGGGTGTATCGGGTTGGGTGGTTTTGGGGCTGCTGCGCAGCCCAGCGGGGATAAATCCCCTCGCCACAAGTTCGGGTGCTCTTGCGTGGCCGTACGGCGGGATGTCATGTGCCGCTGGGCCCCACTTTGCTGTGATATTACGCAACCCAAGCCAGATCAGTTTGGTTGCCGCGTCGTCGGGGCGGGAGCTATCTATTACTTAATGATTGTTATCAAGTCGACGCCTTCAAATCGACGCCCAATGCCTGGGCAAATGCCTTCACCAGCGGACTGCGCACGATGTTGTGACGCAGGATCAGATTAAACGGTGTGCTAATGTGAATGAGGTCCGGCCGCAAGGCTCGCAATTGCCCTTCAGACACCATTGACGCGGCGTAATGCTGTGGGAGAAAACCCACGAAGCGCCCGGTCTTGATCAGCAGCGCCACGGCTTCCACCTGGGTCGCCGAGGCGGAAAAACTGTCGTACCGGGCAAAATTCAGTTTGTCGCGATGGATCGCGTAGCGATGGTTGATGCACTCGTACTCCTTGAGTACGTTGCTGCCGATTTCTGCGTCCGACACCGAAAACAACGGGTGGCCGATCGCGCAGTAGACCTCTGAGCGTTCTTCATACAACGCGTAATAGTCAAACTCTTCGCGCTTCTGATAAACCGGCACGATACCGGCCACCAGGCGCCCCTCTACGACCCCTCTTTCAACCTCATCCAGTTGTGAGGTCTGAAGTTGAAACCTTACTTTCGGTGACTCTTTATTTATTCGTTCAAGCGCTGCAACTAACGGCGAATTAATGTCGGAAATAGTATTGTCAATAACGCCCACACCCAGGTCGCCAACAAGTTCATTCTGCGCGGAACTAAGGCGATCACGAAAGTTATCGACCGAGGCAAATAAATCAATCGACGCCTGATAGACCAATCGGCCTTCTTCGGTCAGATGAAAACCCTCGCGACCTCGGGTGCACAAGCGCATACCGATACGAATTTCAAGGTCGGAAATTTGTTTGCTGATGGCCGCCAACCCCACATTCAGCTCGTTCTGCGCCGCACTGAAACCGCCAGCCTCGACCACGGCCTTGAACACTTTGAGCAGTTTGAAATCCAGCCCGCTGAGGGCCAGCGGCGCCCGATGCAGCGTTTTTGGCGCCGGGTTTCCGGAATTGGAAAGTGGGGTTTCCATAATGCTTATTTACCTCTGGCGCGCTATTCAACAACCTGTGTCCAACAACAAAAATAAAGCTGGCCAATAATAATGAACACAGAAAACCAGGCTTGGCAACCGCTAATAATCCCCGTACTTCAGTGCCAACTCACTGACTTCGAACTGCTAAAAGCTGACACTTCGATCAGCTCTCGCAACGCTGCAACTGCCCTCTTGAAAACTGCTTAGGCCGAACCACGCCCGAATTATTTCCGGCGGGTCTTCTCGGCTCTTCGCATCCATTTCAGTTCGCTTTACCGACGAGGAAAACAACAATGTCTCAACCCACCGAACGTCTCTGGGGGGCCCGTTTCAAAAGCGGCCCCTCCGAAGCCCTGGCGGCCCTGTCCCGTTGCCCTGAGCGTTACTTTCGCCTGACCCCGTACGACCTCGCCGGCTCCAAGGCCCATGCCCGTGAGCTGCAACGCGCCGGACTGTTGAGCGAGCAGGAAACCCACACCATGCTCGACGCGCTGGAAGGTATCGGCGCTGATTTCAAAGCCGGCAGCATCGCGCCAACGCTGGATGACGAAGACGTCCACACGTTCATCGAACGCCTGCTGACCGAGCGCCTCGGCCCATTGGGCGGCAAGCTGCGCGCCGGCCGTTCGCGCAACGACCAGACCGCCAACGACCTGCGTCTGTTCCTGCGCGACCACGTGCGCACCCTGGCCGTCGAAGTACTTGCCTTGCAACAAGCGCTGGTCGATCAGGCCGAACAACACATCGAAAGCATCTGCCCAGGCTTCACTCACCTGCAACAGGCGCAACCGATCGTCTTTGCCCATCACTTGCTCGCTCACGCCCAATCGATGCTGCGTGACGTGCAACGACTGGTGGACTGGGACATCCGCACCGCGCTGTCGCCACTCGGCGCCGCCGCCATGGCCGGTTCCGCCATCGCGCGCCTGCCGCAGCAGTCGGCTAGGGAAATGGGTTACAGCGGCGTCTGCGAAAACTCCATCGATGCGGTGGCTAGCCGCGATCACGTCGCCGAATTCCTGTTTATTGCCAGCATGCTCGGGATCAACATTTCCCGCCTTGCCGAAGAATTTTGTCTGTGGTCATCGCGGCAATTTCGCTGGGTTGCCCTGGACGATGCCTACGCCACCGGTAGCTCAATCATGCCGCAGAAGAAAAACCCGGACATTGCCGAACTGGCCCGGGGCAAGGCAGGTCGCCTGATCGGCAACCTCACCGGTCTGCTCTCTACCCTGAAATCGCTGCCGCTGTCATACAACCGCGACTTGAGCGAAGACAAGAACGGCGTGCTCGACAGCGTCGACACCTTGCTGCTGGTCCTGCCCGCCATGGCTGGGATGGTCGCGACCATGAAGGTCAACGTTGAAGAGTTGCGCCGCCAGGCACCGCTCGGGTTCACCCTCGCGACCGAAGTGGCCGACTGGCTGGCGGTGCGCGGCGTGCCGTTCAAGGAAGCCCATGAAATCACCGGCGCGCTGGTTCAAGCCTGTGAGAAACACGACATCGAGTTGTGGGAAGCCTCGCCGGCGCTGTTGGCCGAAATCGATCCGCGCCTGACCCCGGAAGTACGCGACAGCCTGACGCTAGAAGCCGCCATCGCTGCCCGTAGCGGTTGGGGTGGTACCGCGCCGCAGCAGGTGCGCGAGCAGATCGGCCGGTTGAAGACCGCCCTCGCCGCGCAACACGAATGGACCAAGAACTATCAGGGCTTCCGCCTCTGATAGACAACGCAAAACCCCGGTAGGAGCTGGCAAGCCGGCACCTGCAAGGAAATGTGTTTGACCTGCAATACCCGTGTTCGGAGAAACAACATGAGTCAGACTCAGGCAGAACGACTTCAGGCGGAGCGCAAACTGGCGGAAAACCAGTTTGATATAACCCAGTACGACCACGTGCCACGTCGTTACTACGGGCGGATTTTTTTCGCCACCGTGATCCTCATAGCGATCATCGGCCTGGTGCGCGCCTTTGCCGAAGGCAAGATCGAATGGTCGTACATCGGCCAGTTCCTCACCTCCCAAGCGATCATGTGGGGCTTGCTCAATACCATCGTCATGGCCGTGCTGGCGATGGGGCTGGGTATTGTGTTCGGGGTGATCACGGCGATCATGCGCATGTCGGCCAACCCGATCCTGCGTTACGTCGCGGTGACCTACACCTGGCTGTTTCGCGGCACGCCGCTGATCCTGCAACTGCTGTTGTGGTTCAACCTGGCGCTGATCTTCCCCACCATCGGCATTCCCGGCCTGTTCGAAATGGACACCGTGAGCCTGATGACGCCATTCGCGGCCGCCCTCCTGGGCTTGAGCATCAACCAGGGCGCCTACACCGCCGAAGTGGTGCGCGCCGGCCTGTTGTCGGTGGACACCGGGCAGTACGAAGCCGCCAAGTCGATTGGCATGCCACGCCTTCAAGCGCTGCGCCGGATCATCCTGCCGCAGGCGATGCGGATCATCATTCCGCCGGTCGGCAACGAGTTTATCGGCATGGTGAAAATGACCTCGCTGGCGAGCGTCATCCAGTACTCGGAACTGCTCTACAACGCCCAGAACATCTACTACGCCAACGCCCGGGTGATGGAGCTGCTGATCGTCGCGGGTATCTGGTACCTGGCCACCGTCACCGTCCTGTCCTTTGGTCAAAGCCGTCTGGAGCGTCGTTTCGCTCGCGGCGCCGGCAAGCGTTCTTGAGGAGCCCTACATGAGAAGCATCGTCAAGGCCGTGAGTCTGAATAAGTATTACGACCAGTTCCACGCGCTCAAAGACATCAACATCGAAGTCGAGCAAGGTGAAGTGCTGTGCATCATCGGCCCGTCCGGTTCCGGTAAAAGCACCTTGCTGCGTTGCGTCAACCAACTGGAAAAGATCGACAAGGGTGGCCTGTGGGTCGATGGCGAACTGGTGGGTTACCGCATCGTCGGCAACAAACTGCACGAACTCAACGAGTCCCAGATCGCCCGTCAACGTCTGTCCACCGGCATGGTGTTCCAGCGTTTCAACCTGTTTCCGCACATGACTGTGCTGCAAAACATCATCGAAGGGCCATGCCAGGTGCTCAAGCGTTCGCCCAAAGAGGCAAATGAAGAAGCCCTGGAATTGCTCGCCCGCGTCGGCCTGACCGACAAGCGCAACAGCTACCCGATCGAACTTTCGGGTGGCCAGCAGCAACGCGTCGCCATTGCGCGTGCATTGGCCATGCGCCCCAAGCTGATGTTGTTCGATGAACCCACTTCGGCACTCGACCCGGAACTGGTCGGTGAGGTGCTGTCGGTGATGCGCGACCTCGCGCAGACCGGCATGACCATGATCGTCGTCACCCATGAACTGGGCTTCGCTCGCGAGGTTTCCAATCGCATGGTGTTCATGGACGGCGGGCAGATCGTGGAGGCTGGAAGCCCCGAAGAAATACTAATAAGTCCGCAAAACCCTCGCACCCAAAGCTTCATTTCTGCCGTTCGAACCTAAGCGCCCTTTGGCGCTCACAACACTCAAAAGAGAACGACCATGAAGAACTTCGTAATCCCAGCAGTACTCGCAGGCTTGATGGCCTCCAGCTTCAGCTTCGCCGCCGAACTGCCGGCCAGCATCAAGGACAAGGGCGAGATCGTCGTCGCGATCATGCCGAACTATCCGCCGATGGATTTCAAGGACCCGGCCACCAACCAGTTGACCGGCCTGGACTATGACCTGGGCAACGCCTTGGCCGAACGCTTGGGCATCAAGATCAAATGGCAGGAAACTGGCTTCGAACAAATGATCAACGCGCTCACCACCGACCGCGTCGACATGGTGCTGTCGGGCATGACCGACACCGCCGAACGTCAGGCCAGCGTGACCTTCGTTGACTACTTCACCAGCGGTCCGCAGTTCTACACCCTGCAAAAGAACAAAGACATCAACGAGATCATCGACCTGTGCGGCAAGAAAGTCGGCACCAGCCGCCGCACCACCTTCCCTACGGAAATCGCCGAGTGGAGCAAGGCCAACTGCGAAGCGGCGGGTAAACCGGCGATCAACGTGGTGGGCACCGAAGGCTCCGCCGACGCCCGTGCGCAACTGCGCCAGAGCCGTATCGACGCGGCGATGCAAGGCAGCGAAACCCTGCCGTACCTCAAGACCCAGGAAAAGGACATGTACAAGACCGTGGGCCTGCCGATCTCGTCGCAGTTCACCGGCCTGGGCGTCAGCAAGAAAAAACCTGAGCTGAGCGAAGCGGTGAAAGTCGCACTGCAGAGCATGATCGACGACGGCAGCTACCAGGCGATCCTGAAGAAGTGGGAGCTGGAGCTGGGCGCGATCAAGACGGCGACCATTAACGCCGGGAAGTAACCGCAAGGAACAAGCCTGTCCGTTTGTTGTGGGAGCGAGCCTGCTCGCGATGGTGTGTCAGTCGACACGGGTGCGCTGATACGCCATCGCGAGCAGGCTCGCTCCCCCACGGATTGGGCTTTACCTATGAAATAGCTGGAGCACCACGATGTCCTCCTCACCCCAACCCACCTGGCCGGCGCCGCACAAAGCCTGCCTCGCCCTGGCCTTCGACCTCGACGGCCCCACCGGCGATGCCATGCTCAACGGCTCGATCTGGCACAAGCCTGAGTATTTCGGATTTGGCGGTTATGGTCCTTACCGGGCGCTGCCGCGACTGCTCGATCTGCTCGACGCCTTCGGCATCCCGACCACCTTCTTCGTCCCGGCCTGGGTCGTTGAGAACTGGCCAAAGCAGTGCCAGGCGATTGTCGAGCGCGGGCATGAGGTGGCGTACCACGGCTACAAGCACGAATCCTTTTACGCCCTGACGCTGGAACAGCAGAAGGACGTGATGAAGCGCTGCCGCGAGGTGTTCTGGAACCACTTGAACATCCGCGCCGAAGGCTTTCGCACCCCCTCCGGCGACTGGCGCGCCGAGACCCCGGCGATGCTGGTCGAGGCCGGCGTGACCTATTCCAGCAGCATGCGTGGCGATGACCGCCCGTACCTGGTGAAGGTGCCAGGTTTTGACACGCCCCTGGTGGAGATCCCCGGTCGCTGGGAGATGGATGACTACGCCTCACTGGCTTATACCCGCGCGCCGGATTTTCCGTCAGGGCTGGATCGCACCGCCAGCTATGAGCTGACCCTGGACAACTGGTGTCGCGAATACGACGGTGCCATGAATGAAGGCTTGTGCCTGACCACCCTGTTCCACCCCAAGATCACCGGCAAGCCGGGACGCATCCTGCTGCTGGAAAAACTCTTCGGGCACATGCGCCAGCGCAACGACGTGTGGTTTGCCACCTGCCGCGATGTCGCGCAGTGGTGGCTCAAGGAGCATCACCATGGCTGATTCGGTTTTCTGGCCCCAGGGCTACCGCTGCGCTGTCGTGTTGACGGTCGATTACAACGACATCCACGGCATTCTCACCCAGGCCCCGGAAGTCGCCGGGCGCGACAAGACCCTGTCCGTGTGGCGTTACGGCACACAACGAGGTGTCGAGCGCCTGCTGGGGCTGTTCGACGAACTGAAGGTGTGCAGCAGTTGGTTCATTCCCGGCATCGTTGCCGAAAAAAACCCGCAACACATCCAGGCGATTCAAGCAGGCGGGCACGAGATTGCCTGCGCCGGTTATCGCCACTGCAACTACGACACTCTCGACCTGGCGCAGCAGCGTGACGAAATCGCCCGAGGGTGTGCAGCGTTGCAGGCGCTGACCGGCCAGCGCCCCAGCGGTTTTCGCATCCCCGCCGGCAATGGCGCACCGGGGTTCATCGAGGCCTTGGGCGAACACGGCATAAGCTGGTCGTCGTCATGGCGTGGCGATGATTTGCCTTTCGCTCACCCTACCGCACCCGGGATTATCGAACTGCCGTTGCACTATGAACTGGAGGACGAGCCCTACTTCGCCTTCAACCTGAGCCCGGCGGTGCCACCTGCGCAATCGCGGATCGCTTCCTACAGTCACACTCTGGGCAATCTGCAAATGGACTTCGCCGGGTTTCACCGCTTCGGCCTGTGTTACGTGCTGCGCCTGCATCCCGAGATCATCGGTACGCCGGGGCGAATCGGCGTGTTGCGCGAGCTGCTGCGGGGCATCCAGCAGCACGATGATGTATGGATCGCCCGAGGTTGCGAAGTCGCCCAATGGTGGGCGGACTCGGCGCTGCCAACGGCCGGCGATCACCCCGCCTCGGTGTACGAGCGGCACTATCGGGACTACCTGCTATGACCGAGCGCCTGCAGCGACTGGCGCAGTTCTGCGTCGACACTCGCTTCGAAGACTTGCCTGCGGCGCTGGTGGCGCAGGCCAAACGGCACATCCTCGATACGTTCGGAGCGGCATTGGCCGGCGCGGACAGCGACGTCGCACGGCAGGCACGTCAGGTCTTCGAGGGCGAAACCGGCAACAGCCTGGTCTGGGGCACCAACCTGCGACTCGGCGCCGCCCAGACGGCAATGCTCAACGGCGTCGCCGCCCATGCGCTGGAACTGGACGACACCGGTGGCTGCGACCACTCCGGAGCGGTGGTCCTACCGGCGGTGATGGCCGCGGTGTCGATGGCGCCCGGAACGGTCAACGGTCGTGAGCTGATCACGGCCGTGGTGCTTGGCTATGAAGTCGGTCGCCGGGTGCTCGAAGCCTGCGGCGGCTATTCGGCGCACAACGGCGCGGGGTGGCATTCCACTGCCACCTGCGGGGTGTTCGGCGCAGCAGCCGCCAGTGCGCGCATCCTGAGACTGGACGCCGGGCAAACGCTCGCTGCGCTTGGCATTGCGGGCAGTTTCAGCGGCGGCTTGTGGGCGTTCATCCATGACGGTTCGCAAAGCAAGAAGCTGCACAGCGGTCGTGCGGCTGAAGGAGGATTGCTGGCCGCGCGATTTGCCCAGCAGGGCATCACCGGGCCGGCCAGGCTGTTTGATGACGTCTGGGGCGGTTTTCTCAAGACCCTGGCCGGGCCGACGGCAGAACCGCAAGCGCTGGACGCGGATCTCGGATCGGTGTGGAAACTCGCCCGCTGCTCGATCAAGCCCTATGCCTCGTGCCGTGGCACCCATTCGGCCATCGATGCGCTGGGGTTGCTGCTGGATCAGTTGCAAGTCGGCGCCGATCAGGTCGAAGACATTCAGGTGTCGTTGTGCGGGTTTCTACAGGACATGTGCGGTGGCCAGGATGTCAGCACGCTGCCGGCAGCGCAGATGAGCCTGCCTTACGCCCTGGCGGCGCGGCTGGTACACGGGCATTGCGGACTTGAAGCCTATGACGAGACCGCGCGCCGCGACCCGCGGATTGACCGCTGGCTGTCGCGCATTCGCCTTGAAGTTGACCCGCGACGGTCAGAGGATGGCGAACCCGTGGTCTGCGTGCGGACCGTGGACGGTCGGCAGGCGCGGCTGTGCGTCGATCCGCCCTTGGGTGCGCCAGCCAATCCGTTGAGCGATGCGGCGCTGGAGCAGAAATTTTTCAGCCTGGCGGAGCGAGTGATGCCGCGGGTGCAGGCCGAGGCGTTGCTGGGGCAACTAGCGCGGCTGGAAACGCTGGAGTCGGTTGGACTGCTCGAACGGTGGTTGGGTTGAAACTTTTATTGCCTGATCGGGCGTTATCGCGAGCAGGCTCGCTCCCACAATTGAATTACCTTCCCCTGTGGAAGCGAGCCTGCTCGCGATGGCAGTGCCTCGGCGCAAACAAACGCTAAAAACTGGAATAAGGACATCTGCCCCACCGTGGCCACTTACTCGCTCGTCATCCGCCGCCTGATGATCGTTTCACTGACTATCGTCGTCAGCCGCGCCATTACCAGCCCGTTGCTCACCCTGTTCCTGAGCAACAAACTCGGTCTCAACCAACAGGACGTCGGTTTGTTGCTGGGCATCGCGGTGTTCATTGCCACCCTGCTCGCGCTCTACGGTGGCTACATCATCGATCGCCTGGAGAAACGCCGGTTACTGATCCTGACCATGCTCTCCAGCGCCATCGGATTCATACTGCTAACTTTCGCCCAGAACCTCTACCTGACTACCCTGACCCTGGTGATCACCGAAACCGCGTCGGCCCTGTTCCTGATCGGTTCCAAAGCGATCCTCAGCGAAAACCTGCCCGTGGGCCAGCGGGCCAAGGCGTTTTCCTTACGCTACACCCTTACCAATATCGGCTACGCCACCGGCCCGATGCTCGGCGTGGTGATTGCCGGGGTGTACCCGATTGCACCGTTCTTGATTGCCGGCGCCATCGCTTTCGGCAGCATCTTCCTGATGAGCGGCATTCCCAGCGACTCGGCCCCGGCCCCCGCGATCGGTCAGCCACAGAGTTTTCTCAAGACCCTGGTGACCCTGAAAAACGACCGCACGCTGATCATGTTCACCTGCGGCTGCCTGCTCAGTACCGTGGTCCACGGGCGTTTTACCCTGTACCTGTCGCAATACCTGCTGGTGGTCGAGGACTCCCAGCGCGCGCTGCAAACCATGGCGGCCCTGCTCGCCTGCAATGCGATTGCCGTGATCCTGCTGCAATACCAGATCGGCCGCTTTCTCAAGCGCGAACAGCTGCGCTACTGGATCGCCGGTGGCACCAGCCTATTCATCCTCGGTCTGATCGGCTTCAGCCTGGCCGACAGCCTGGTGTCCTGGTGCGTGGCGATGTTCATTTTCACCCTCGGTGAGATGATCATTTACCCTGCCGAATTCCTCTTCGTTGACACCCTGGCACCGGAAGAACTGCGCGGCAGCTACTACGGCGCGCAGAACCTCGCGGCCCTGGGCGGCGCGTTGAGCCCGGTGATCTGCGGCTTCCTGCTCATGCACACCCCAGCGCCGACGATGTTCTATGCCTTGAGCTTGTTGACGGCGCTGGGCGGCACACTGTGCTTCATGAGTGGGCGGCGAGTCGCGCTACAGCAAAATTGTGCAAACAAGCAGCATTAATATGAATGAGTCAGCATCCGTAACGAACGGCACACCGCGCCTCGCTCCACCCGCTCAGTCTTCAAGGCCCTACCCGTCATCTACGCACGCTTATGAAAATGTCTCTAACTCACTCCAGATGTGCTCGCCGCGTACAGACCCATCCGTGCATCAATCCCGTCTGAAAGAACTGTACAGGGGCGTCAAACCCGGCGGCCTTGATAAGGCTCGCGACCTGTTGCGCAGGCAGGATCGCAACATCTCTGGCGTAAGCAATACGCGCTCGCTCCAGCACTTCTGGCTGAAGACCGTCGGAGGACATCAATGTCATCCAACTGCGTAACAGCGCCTCATAGGCAGGCGATTCGGTATCAGAGGCGAGGTCGGCGTTCGCCAATATTCCGTGGGGTTTAAGGCGCTGGGCTATTTCGCGAAAGAACCTGGTGCGGGCATCTTCTTCCAACAAGAATTGGGAGACCAGCAAGCAGGTAGCCGCGTCGTAGCTGGCCTCGGCGACGAGCGTATCCAGGTAGCCTTCGTGAAAATGGCAGCGCGCGAGAAAGCCATGCTGAACGGCCCTCTGACGACAGACATCAAGCATAGCGCCCGAAGGGTCGACAGCAGTGAAATGCCAGCCGGGGAAGCGCTCCGCCAGATGGGCAAGTTCCGCCCCCGTGCCAACGCCGACGCAGAGTATCCGGGCATTTTCCGGCAGGCCGGCGAACTGAGATTCGAGCAGCAAATAGAGGGCGGCGCGAATCGGCGCCATCCTTTCCCATTGCTTGTCGTAGCTGACAGCTTGCTGGTCGAACAATATCTTGAGGTCTTCACTGCGCATAGGGCACCTTGTGTCGTGATAGACGCATCGCGTAACCGCGGTACTGCTTTCAGTATCCCAGACCTGTCAAGCCCCACACCTTTGCGGCCGCCATGCTGTGGATCAGCACTTCCCAGGACCCCAGTCGAGCATTGATATTAGGATTATCTCAGCAGGTTGCGAGGGGGGACTCAACCCGATCACTGACCTCGGCCTATTCTGACGCTGTCCCCTCTCCCACAGGCAGGCCCCATGATCCACTGCAAACGAGCCTACGAAGCAGCCAGCACCGAGGACGGCGTACGGGTTCTGGTGGACCGTCTATGGCCGCGTAATTGTCGCAAGGACGAACTCCCCATCGCGCAGTGGCTGCCGGAGGTGGCGCCTTCTCATGAGCTGCGCAAGGCGTTCAAAGCGGGGGCGGTTTCGTTTGAGCAGTTCAAGGTGGCCTATCGCAAGGAGTTGGCTGCGCGGCCGCAGTGTTGGTGGCGGTTGGTGGATGTTGCGCGGGGCGGCAATCTCACTCTGGTATATGCCGCCAAGTCCACGGTCGAGAACAATGCCGTGGTGTTGGCTGAATGGTTGGAGGATGAGGTGGAGAAGCGGGCGGAGGGGAGTTCGCCGGTTTGTTATTTGGGTGGGGAGTTCTGATGGGCGGCAGGATGGTTTTGGGGCCGCTGCGCAGCCCAGCGGGAGCAAGCTCCCTCGCCACGGTGGTAGTTATTCTTTTCAGGCGGTGTACGGCTAAGATGGCGCGCAGGCGAGTTCACAAGGAAGGCTGGCGTGATGCAATCCCGTTTTGATCCCTTGGTTCATATCGATTGGAAAACACCCGGCGCTGAGTTGCTTGGGCTGCTGCAGCATTACTATCCCGACATCGGTGTGTTTTCCGGGCCGGAATTCGAGGCGCTGTTGGATGAGCTTTCCAACGAAATGGCCGAGGTCTGTTTCGAGGCGTTGGCACCTGTGCTGGCGCGTCACGGCTTTGACCTGTGGAACCTGGACGCCGGTGGCGATGATTACCGACCGGTGATTGTCCCGGCCGATCAACGCGAGGCTTTTGCACAACACTGGCAAGGCCAAAGCGCAGAACCGAGGTTCACGCCGAGGCTGATCGAAGCGCAAAAGCCTGCCGCCCCCGACCGTAAATCCAGCAAGCCCAAGCGCAGCAAGCTGAACTGGCTACAGGAAGTCCACGACTATCCCGGCCCCACTTACGTGCATGACTACAACTACCGCAACGGCTGGGCCGCCATCACCGAGCAGGAGGAAGACCAGTGGCTGTGTTTTCTGATCGATTACAACCCATGGCCGCCCGCTGAGCAGGACATGCTCGAACACCGCAACGATGGGGTGGACGGCGCAGACTTGCAGCTCATCGATGCCAACACCCAGCGCAGCCTGTGGAAACGTCGGGTGAAAAGCGGCGCTTACAGTTCAGATGACCGCTACCAATACGAGATTCGCCAGGGCGATGACATCCAAAGTTTCGGACCTGTCGGGATGCAATGGTCGGAGTTTGAAGATCCCTGTGTCGTGGTCGACTCGGAGATATTCGAACGTCAGTGTATTTACGAACCCGAGCATTTGACGCGGATCTGGCGGATCACGGCGGACTCCAGCGAGGTCATTTTCGAGTACGCGGATGAACTGACGATCCTGCCCATCGGCCCGCGCCGCTTGCTGTTCATGCAGCACAACGGCCCGCGCTGCTGGATCTGGAATCAAGACCCGCCGCACCAGGCCATTGCCGCCAAGCCGATGCCCGCTGACGCCTATAAACTGCGGGCGGCGACCGCGTACCTGGGCGGTGACGAGGTCCTGCTGTTCAGCGAAGGCGAGCGACAGAACCTTGAGCACTCGGGCTATCAGGAGACGGTGCTGCTGGCGTGGCGCTTCAACTTCGTGACCGGCGCTACGACGAAGGCGCTGTTGGACGGCTTTGGTAGTGAGCTGCGCCAGGACACCCGCCTGCTTGTTACACAGCCCAAGCAGGTCATCACGTTGCGCACGTTTCATGGGCAACTGCATGTTGCCCGGGGGCATGGGGATTGGTGGGTGTGGAATTACCGGACGAATACGTTTGGCACGCAGACCTTGGCGTGGTTTTGGAATCAGTGCAGCAGTGAGGTGATGAAGCTGTCGTCCAAGGATATTGCGCGGGTCAAGCCGGAGATTCGTTACCTGGCGGCGCAGGATCGGTATCTGGCGTTTGAGGCGGAGTTTGTGGCGCGGTTGCCGGGGTTTGCTGAGATACTTGAAACCAAAGGTAGTGATGTTCTGAGTTTCGACTGAAAAAACAGAGGGAGTGGTATGGGGTTCGATTCCGATGATGAGCCGGCAGAAAGGAGTGAGTACTACGCGGCTTGTCCGCCTTCTCCCCATGCGTGGCTTTACATTGCAGTGGATGTCAGGGATATGGGAATCGCCAAAATCGGGTTAACGACCAAGCGAACTCCCGAGATGCGGATCGCAGAAGGAAGAACCTACAACCCCTTTCTCGTGCTGTTCACCACCTACGATCTCGCGCGGTGTACTTGGGGTACGTCAGCCAAAGAGCTGGCTGATATCGAACGCTACATTCATCGCCGAGCTGTGTTCGGTACACCGATCGGGCACCTCGCCACCGGACGCTCGTCAGAATGGTTCCGAATCCATCCTGAACAGGCGGAATCCATCGTCGACGCGATGCTTGCAAAACGGGGTTTTTCAGTTGGCGAGCGATACCTCTATAGCTCCTATGACGGTCCTGATGTCTTCGATCAAATTCGAGTGTCGAGGATGAGAGAGATCAAGACGGTGTACCGGCCAAGCCTACGCGCCGTTATCGACGATTCCATAAATGCGGGCATCCCAGATGAGTACTACCGCGAGTACTACAACTTCCTGAGGGCGTACCATTCGAGACCTCAGGCAGAAAGACCTTACGATTGAATTGCGCGCTGAATGCCTGTCGCCCAAGTACTTTGTCGCCGGGTGACATACATCATCGGTGTGGCTTCTCGGCTTGGTGAGGCATAGGGGCTTACCCTGCTCAAACACAAAGCCAGCCCCGAAACCCTCGCGCCGCGTAATACGACTGCACACCATTGTGATAAACGAACACCCGTTCATAACGATAGTCACCGAATAGCGCACCGCCGAGGGCGCGAAGTTCAGGGGGTGTTGCCAGCCAACTGGACGTTTTGGCATCAAACTCGCCAAGCTGCTGCAAGGCTCGGTACTGGTCTTCAGTCAGCAAGGCGATGCCCATTTCTTCGGCCATTTCCATGGCACTGCCTTTGGGTTTGTTTTCCTTGCGTGCGTCCAGGGCGGCGCGGTCGTAGCAGAGGCTTCGGCGACCGGTTGGGCTTTCTTTGGCGCAATCGCAAAAGGTGACGAGGCCGGCTTGCTGGTCGTGGCCGATCACGTCGGGTTCGCCGCCGGTGGCCTCCATTGCCTGGAGCGACTTCAGGGCGTTAGGGTTGCTTTCCAGCTTGGCCTGGACGTCGGCCCAGAGGATGTCCGGGTGGCGATGTGGGTTCTGGTCGAAGCGGGTTTTCAGGGTCTGGAGAAGGTCTTGTCTTTTCATGGTTTTGGGTCCGTTGCTGGTCGGTTCCAAATTCTGGCAGTACCAGCGTAGCAACCCATTGAAGCATGAGGTCACGAACCATGATGCGCAGCGACGCTCAACCCGTTTTTCTCCTGCACTTGCGTCCAGTCAACCTCGACCAGGACAGCGGCGTTTGCGTACGTTTCTTTGAAGACATGCTGCTCTGCGCGTTTGGTTCCACACAAAAACTGCACGACCCGGATGGCACACAGCGTTACCTTCAATCTCTCCAAGAAAAAGCAGCCGAGCTTCCTGGCAGCATTGTCCATGCCTGGGATGAAACGCAGATCGTGGGCCAGATAGAAATGTCGCGGCTGAAGGCTGAGCCCGCAGTGGGCTACATCCATTTTTTCTACCTAACCCCTGAGTGGCGATCACGTGGTGCAGGGAAGTTGCTGCTGGCCTACGCGACCGACTTTCTTGCAGGGTTGGGGTGCGAGCGGATGAGATTGTCTGTGAGCGACACGAACCACAGGGCGGCACGGTTTTACAGGCACCATGGTTGGATTGATATCGGGGCCAGGCAAGACAAGCCGGAGCTGCGTTTGCGGTTGATGGAAAAGGCCATTGCCGCCTGGTGAGAGCAACTCCCTCGCCACAAGGTTGGGGTTCGGCAGAATGGATTGGAACGTCCTCTCCATCACCCTACGCGTCAATATCCACCATAAAATATCAAGAATTTTGCACGCTATCACAACTTCTGATACCGTGCTGGAATCGTGATACGGAAGAATGACCATGACTGCTATCCGCCAAGACCATGAGCTCTCCGAAAGGCGTGATCTGATCGAGCTCAAAGTCTACGTAGAGAACGTGCTAGGCCTGAAGCTGCGCTTGAAACCGTGGGAGCACGTCAAGATCCTTCCGTATGCATTGCGTGACCGCTACGAATTTTTTGTCACAGAAATCTTCGGGGCCGGCTGCCTCATTCTCAAGGAACGTCCACAGCGTGAAGCCAGCGTTGCGGATGTCGCCAAGCATATCCAGGCCATCCACAACTTGCAGGCATCCAACAAGTTGCCCGATACCGGCGACCTGATGATTTTCGTCACCGACACGCTTCCGAGCTATGACCGCAAGCGACTGGTGGAGAAAGGCGTCCAGTTCATCGTGCCGGGCAATCAGCTTTTTCTTCCGGCCTTTGGTATGGATTTGCGTGAGTATTACCGCCAGCGCCTGGAAAAACCTCAGGTCCTGAGCCCCGCCACCCAAGCCATGCTGATTCAATTTCTGATCAAGGGATGGCACCACCAGCTCCTGACCACTCGCGCAACCTTCGAGAAGTCCTTTACCTACGCGAAAATGACCGTCAGCAGAGCGATCAAGGAACTGACCGACTTGGACATTGTTAAGCCTGGAAAGGAAATGGGTGAGGCCGCGATCCTGTTTCACTTGTCCCCCAGGGAGACTTGGGAGATGGCCAAGGAGTCCATGCGTACGCCGGTCAAAAAAGCACTTTGGCTCAATGCAATTCCCCAGGTTTTTGACGACACCCCAATGTTGCTGGCCGGAGAAACGGCCCTGGCTGAAATGAGTCTTCTCGCCGGCCCAAAAGTCCCTTGCTATGCGATGACGGCAGCGCAGTTCGAGCATATTCGGGAGCATGCTCAAACTGAAAAGAATGCGGCCTACGGGGAGGAATTCGGCGCTTGGGGCTCAACTTCGAAAACGGCCAAGTCGAAACTCGAGACCACGGCGCCCTACCTTGAAGTGCCGCAAAACCATGCCGCGTGTTGCATTCAGTTTTGGAGTTATGAGCCGCCGCGCAGCAACATCGCCACTGGAACGGTGGACCCCTTTTCTCTCTATCTGAGCCTCAAGGATGACCATGATGAACGCGTGCAAATGTGTCTGGATGAAATGATGGAGAACGTGAAATGGTAGTGGGTGTCGACCGGTTTCGAGAGTATTTCAGGGATTTCCAGGGCAGCTACGTTCTGATTGGCGGGGTGGCTGCTTCGATTGCCATGGAGGAACTGGGTGAGGAATTTCGACTGACCAAGGATCTGGATATCGTCCTGGTCGTCGAGGCGCTTGATCGTGCGTTCGTCGGGCAGTTCTGGAAGTTCATCAAGGACGGTGGCTATGCCATTCGCCAGAATGGTGACAGCGATGGGGACTCCCCGGTTTTTTATCGCTTCCAGAATCCGGAGGACAAATCCTTTCCCGTTCAGGTCGAGCTGTTTTCCCGTGTCCCGGATGGCCTGGAGCACGAAGAAGCGGCCAGAATGACCAAAGTCCCCGTGGAGGAGCAAGCCGCCAGCCTGTCTGCGATCATTCTTGATGATGAGTACTACGCCTTTCTCTTGGAGGGCGTCGATCATACTCAGGAGATCAGCCACATCGGTGCTGATCGGCTCGTTCCCCTCAAAGCCCATGCCTGGCTTAACAAGAAGGCGCAGCTTGAGCAAGGTATTCCAGTAGACAGTCGCGATATCAAAAAACACTTTAGGGATGTGATCGTACTGACCGTCGGTCTCACCGAAGGAATGGCCCAGCTACCGGAACGGCTGGCGCGCGATTTGAAGAGCTTTCTTGACCAAGTGCCTGCTGAGCTGGCGTCAAATCCCCAAGCCTACAAAGGTGTAGATGGCCACCGTTTGATCAAGACGATTGAAGAAGCCTTCCGCCTCACTTGAATCATGTTTTTTGCACGCTATCAGATGTATTGATAGCGTGCGAGAAAGTTGTTACGACGTAGGGCATGTCCTCGAGCGTCATCCCGAACTTATTGTCACCAAAGGCTCGAACGGTTGGAGACGAACATCTAAGTCAGAGCACGACACGCCTCTGGTGATTGAAAGTAGATGCTCCTTCGATTTGTGCACATCCCAAACTGGGATTTAACGTTCGATGCCCCAACCTAACGCTCCGCCTCCCCCTGTGGATAAATATCACTGACATTCAACGACAACTTCGCAGCCACCTCATAACCATCAGCCTTGCTGAAGTTCAACTGAAACTCCTGATAAGCAGGACCGGCCAGCCAACGGTTAACTTGCAGACCTTGATACCTGGAGCTTTCCCCGGGCGTGAGTTGCCCGAACAGCGGATAGCCCGCGTCGGCAAAAATCCTGTCAGCTTCGAACCAGTCCATCTCCTTATCAAGGCTCACACGTTGCTCCACCATTGCCCATGCCTCTGGCGTGACCTTCTGGCCGACATCCAGGAAGACCACCTTGCTTTCTTTCGCGGCGATCAGGAAAGGCAAGGTCATGGGTGTGCCCGTCGAATCCAGCAGCTTGTATTTCATACCAGCGTATTCCCCACCGCCTTCTTCCCTGCGCTCCCATATTCGCCAATCGATGACGCTTTCCGGGTTGAAGCTGTTGTTGGTGAGGATGATTTTGTAGCGCTGTTTGAAGAGTACGTCCTGATCATCTTTATAGGCCTTGTAGAACGACACCTTGCTGTGTTCGGCGCCGACCCGGATGATGATCGGAGTCCTGCGGCTGGCGACACTGTCCTGATATTGCTGGTAACTGAAGAAAGCGGATGCAATGGAGACGAGTAAGGCGAGCGTCGCAATTCCATCTGTGCGGGTGAGGGTCTTGAACCATTTCATCATGAGGCGGTGTGTCCGGATATTCGTGGTGGATGGGTTGGCGTCTTCGCGAGCCTTGTCCGAATGAAGACCCAGAGGATAGCATTGAGCCATCAATCCTCAAGGAAGCCCGAAAATGCCTGGAACGCCCGCCCCTCTGAGCGTCACAACGAAGATCAGCTCATGACCCTCCTCACCGCCGACGCCATCGGGCAACGTGCTACGTTTTTCATCATCGTTTTATCCTGCTTGCTTGTCCTGGGCATCACGAAGACCTTGAGCAAAGCCCATCAAAAATCGAATCAAGACTCTCAGTTGTTCATGTACGGCACCATTGCCACGTCCTTCATCATAGTCATGTCTGCGGTACTGATTTGGGGCAGCAAGGATCTTCCCGCGTGGCTTCAAGGCATCGGCAGCATCTACGCAATCATCGTGGCAATACTCGTATCCCGGCATGAAGGCCGAAATGCCCAGGAAAGAAGCAGACGGGAACGAGCAGAAGATCACAGACGTGAAGCCCAAAGAGTCAACCAAGAGAAGATAGAAACCACCAGGGCGATCTACCAGATCGTGCTTCGCGCGTTCATGAGCTTCAGCTACGTGCGTGAGAATGCCTATGACAAGAGTCTGTCAGCCAAGGATATCGGCCCGCGCAAGGGCGAGCCCGACCTGAAAATAACAGGCGGCAAACAATGGCGGTCACTGGGTTTCAAGGCTGCCGACATTCGCGTACAGCTTCGGCAACTGGAAGCATTTGTAGAGCAACTGGAAAAAATTTCCCCCTTTGAGCATAGGGATGCAGTTCTCGCCCTGCTGACATCCGAATTCTGCGCCTCGATCAAAGTGTTATTGGCTGATTTGAAGACAGGCTGGAATATCGAAAGTCAACGAACGGCGCCCGGCTCCGGCGCAAAATCGACGATCAAGTACCCTCCTTGCGTAAAAAACGCCACCTACACAGAAACTGAAAAACTCATTGGCGTCACCGAGTATCTGGCCCATGGGATTTTTCATATGTATCTGGATGAGCCGGAGTGCAATCGTATCGAGGAGGTTTTCCTGAGTTGGTCCCAAAGGGCAAACAAAATTTTTTTAAGTCATGGGCCCCAGGCATCATCCGGTGCGCAAGAGGATGTTAATCAGGCACAGCAGAGCTGACTTTTACGACGACATTCCTGCATGGGTAGCTAAGGTGAAGTAACCCGTTAGCGGCTAGCACTGAACAGGAGGCCCGTATGAGGAACTTCACGATCCAACACATCGACCACATCGTCCTGCGCGTAAAAGACATCGAGCGCAGCCTCGCTTTCTATACGTCGGTGCTTGGTTGCGAGCTGAAGAAGCGCCGGGACGATCTTGGAATGATTCACCTCAGCACCGGTGTTTCGATGATTGATCTGGTTGCTGTCGACGGGCCGTTGGGTCGCGCGGGTGGGCCGGCGGCTGGCAAGCAAGGGCACAACGTCGACCACCTCTGCCTGCGCATCGAACCGTTTGATGAACAAGCCCTCATCGCTCATTTGGCCTCAGCCGGCCTGAGCGTTGAGAAAGCGCAGATGCGCTATGGCGCGGAGGGGAAAGGTTGGTCGATCTATTGCTTCGATCCGGATGGCAATCAGATTGAGCTGAAGGGGCCCGCGCTGGAGCCCTGAGTTTCATGGTCTGTCTGGGCCGGTGATGTTGGATGGGCCGCCGTCATCGCGAGCAGGCTCGCTCCCACAGGGGATGTATGGCGGACACAAAATCCGTGAACACCACCAAAAAACTGTGGGAGCGAGCTTGCTCGCGATAGCGGTCTGTCTGAAACGGTGATGTTGGATGGGCCGCCGTCATCGCGAGCAGGCTCGCTCCCACAGGGGATCTGTGGCGGGCACAAAATTCGTGAACACCACCAAAAACTGTGGGAGCGGGCTTGCTCGCGATAGCGGTCTGTCTGAAACGGTGATGTTGAATGGGCCGCCGTCATCGCGAGCAGGCTCGCTCCCACAGGGATCTATGGCGGACACAAAATCCGTGAACACCACCAAAAAACTGTGGGAGCGAGCCTGCTCGCGATAGCGGTCTGCCTGAAACGGTGATGTTGAATGTGCCGTCGTCATCGCGAGCAGGCTCGCTCCCACAGGGGATGTGGGGCGGGCACAAAATTCGTGAACACCACCAAAAAACTGTGGGAGCGAGCTTGCTCGCGATAGCGGTCTGCCTGAAACGGTGATGTTGAATGTGCCGCCGTCATCGCGAGCAAGCTCGCTCCCACAGGGGATCTGTGGCGGGCACAAAATTCGTGAACACCGTCAATCAAAACTGTGGGAGCGAGCCTGCTCGCGATGGCGGTCTGTCTGAAACGGTGATGTTGGATGGGTCGCCGTCTTCGCGAGCAAGCCCGCTCCCACAGGGGGGTGTGGTGGACACAGGTTTTGTGGAGGTTATTGCGTCGTCGACTCAACCGCTCCCCGCACCCGCTGCAGCATGTTGATCAAATGCAACCGCATCGAAGCCCGGGCCGCTTCGGCATCATGGCGCGCCAACGCTGCGTAGATCTGCTCGCGCTCACGAATCACCAAGGCGCGATTCTCAGCCGTGACAGCTGGCCCGGCCTGTTGAACCACCGCGATCAACGTATTGCCCACATGGGCCATGGCATCGATAAAGAAGCTGTTGCCGGTGCACTGGGCGATCTGTAAATGAAATTCGAAATCCACCTGGGCGCTTTCGGCATCCGCGGCTTCAGAAGCGTTCGCCACATCCAGCGCTTCACGCATCGCCAGTAACTGCTGCGGCGTAGCGCGTTGGGCGGCGATGCCAGCGGCTTCGACTTCCAGGCTCTGGCGCAATTCGATCACCGCCAGCGCGTCGTACGCGCCACCCTTGACGTGCTTGCTGCCCTGGAAATCCCCCGGGCGAGCAGTGTCGACCACGAAGGTGCCGATGCCGTGACGCGTTTCCACCAGGCCTTCGGCCTGCAACCGCGACATGGCTTCGCGAACCACCGTACGACTGACGCCACGGTCCTTGATGATGACCTGCTCGGTCGGCAGTTTGCTGCCTGCGGGCAGTTCGCCGGCCAGTATCTGCTGCGTCAGATCGACCACCAGTTGCTGGGTCATGCTCAGGCGTCGATCGGGTGTGACACGGTCCATTGCACCTATCCATTAAAGCCAGACGATCGCGGCATTATAGCCGCGACCTAACGTCGAAACGCACTATAATGCCGGCTGATCACACTAGAGCAAGCCGATGACGGATCAAGCGTTATCTCCATTGAATAAACCGCGCCGCCTCGCCGAAACACTGGTGGACCGCTTTGCCCAGCGCATGCGTGAAGGCATTCTCAAGCGCGGCGAAAAGCTCCCCACCGAAGTGCATATCATGGAAGCCGAGGGCGTCAGTCGTTCGGTGGTGCGTGAAGCGCTGTCGCGCTTGCAGGCGGCGGGGCTGGTGGAGACGCGGCATGGGGTCGGCACCTTTGTCCTGGACATGCCGGCGCCGGAGGGCTTTACCCTCGGGCCGGCGACGATTGCCACGTTGTCGGATGTGCTCAACCTGCTGGAGTTTCGCCTGAGCCTGGAAGTCCAGGCCGCCGGCATGGCTGCCGAGCGCGCCACGCCCCAAGCCCTGGCCGAACTGGCCCAGGCGCTGGAAGCGTTGCTGCAAGGCCCGGAAAAGTCCGGCACCACCATCAATGCCGATTTCCAGTTCCATCTGAAAATCGCCAAGGCCGCTGGCAATTACTACCTGATCGACATCATGAAGCACCTGGGTACCAAGCTGATCCCACGTACCCGGATGAACTCCGCCTATTCCGGGCAGAGTGATCGCAGCGCCTACCTGCAGGGGATCAACGCCGAACATCAACAGATCTTCGACGCCATCGCCAGTGGTAATGTCGACGCGGCGCGGGCGGCCATGTACCTGCATTTGAGCAATAGCCGCATGCGCCTGTGTGAAACGCAGCAGCGGCAGGCTTTTTACAACGAATGACCCCGCACCCCCCTGTGGGAGCGAGCTTGCTCGCGATGACGGCGGTACATTCAACATCGATGTCTGCCGATCCGACGCCATCGCGAGCAAGCTCGCTCCCACAGTTTTGATCCCGGTGTTCACAGACTTAGCGTCGACCCGTGCTCCTACAATTTAGAAGAAGCTGTATTTAACACCGACCCGCAGCCGCAACTGGCGATCGCTGTCGACCGAGTTGACTTTAATATCACCCACTTCAAAGAACGGTGCCCAGCGTTTATCCCACTGGTATTTGACCACGGCGTTCTGTTCATAGTCGTCGGTGCCGCCGTTATAGCGAATGTAGTCGGCATCGAAGTAAGTCAACTGATATTCATAGGCCCACGGTCCTTGGGGGCCATAGTTGATATATACATCGTAACGATTGACCGTCTGATCGTCCTGCCCATTATGCGGCACGTCACGGTCGATCTTGTCGCGGTCCAGTTTGGCTGAATCCAAACGGTAGCGACCGGCGATGCTCAACTCTTTGGTCACGCGGTAACCCAGGCGCAGGCCCAGCTTGTAGGTGGTGGATTCTTCGTCGCTGTCCAAGGCCAACGAGGGCGTCAGCATCCAGCGATCATTGATCTTGTGCTGGTAGTTGACGGTAAATTCATGACCGCTGCCGACGGTATTGTCGAAGGCGACGTCTTGCCGGTCACCGGCGGTCTTGTATTTGAGTTCACCCTCCAGACCCAGGCCACTGTCCAGCCGAATACCAAACTTGGCACGGTCGGCATGCATGCGACTTTTTTCCGCATATTGGTGGCGTACATTGATATAGCCGGTATCGGCCTGGGCAATAACCGAAGTAAACAAGGAAGCGAGAGAAAGTATTACCAATGTCTTTTTCATGTTTTTTTATTCTTGTTGGTTGAACGGGTTAGTTGGGTTAAACGCTAAATCACAGGCGAGCGCGTGCGCGGCATTGAAACCTGGGGTTCAACGTCTTTTACGGGTTAAAACAAATGCAACTGATGAATCAGGGTTTAATTCAAACGGCGACAGGGATGCCTTGTATGTCGCGACTGGCCTGCACCAGCAAACGGGTGTACGCGTGCGTGGCACCGTCACTCGCCAGAAGCTGACTGTCGAGCGTCTCCACCACCCTGCCCTGCTGCATCACCGCGACCCGATCGCACAAGTGCGCAACCACCGCCAGATCGTGGGTCACCATCAGGTAGGTCAGGCCTTCCTGGCGGCGCAAGTCGGCCAGCAGGTTGAGGATTTCCGCCTGCACCGAGACATCCAGCGCCGAGGTCGGTTCGTCCAGCAACAGCACCCGGGGACGCAGGATCAACGCGCGGGCGATCGCCACGCGCTGGCGCTGGCCACCGGATAATTGATGCGGGTAACGAAAGCGGAAGCTGTCGTTCAAGCCGACCTTGCGCAGGATCTCGCTGACCTTCTGCGCACGCCCGTCGATGCCGTGGATGCGCAACGGTTCCTGCAACGCGGCATCAATGGTGTAGCGCGGATGCAGCGAGGCGTAGGGATCCTGGAACACCATCTGCACCGTACGATAGTGGTTCAGCGGCAGGTTGCGGGTCACGGCCTGGCCGGCGATCTGCAGTTGCCCGGTCCAATGCTGATACTGCCCGGCCAGACAGCGCAGCACGGTGGTCTTGCCCGAACCGGACTCCCCTACCAGGCCGAATGCCTCGCCTTCGGCAACACTCAAATCAACGTCGTGCAATACCGCGTTCAGTGCCGCGCCGGTGCCAAAACAAAGGTTCAGGCCGGCGATTTCAATCATGCTCATGACAGGCTCCTCAAGCATTCAACCACTGCGGGTCACGCTGCAACACCGGCAGCGTGGCGCGCCGATGATCCAGGCTCGGCAGTGCGGCCAGCAGGCCACGGGTATAGGGATGGCTGGCTTGATCCAGGTCGGCGGCGGCAATCGACTCGACCACACGGCCGGCGTACATCACCAGCACGCGGTCACAGAAATTCCGCACGAGATTCAAATCGTGGCTGATGAAAATCAGCCCGAGGTCGCGCTCGCTGACCAACTCCTCCAGCACGTTGAGCACCTGCCGGCGCACCGACACATCCAGGGCAGAAGTGGGTTCGTCGGCGATGATCACCTGGGGGTCGGTGATCACCATCATGGCGATCATGATCCGCTGGCCCATGCCGCCCGAGACTTCATGGGGGTACAGGTCGTAGACCCGCTGCGGGTCGCGAATGTGTACCTTGGCGAGCATGTCCAGGGCGCGTTCGCGGGCCTCGCGATGGGGCACTTTGTGATGGGCCAGATAGGCCTCGGCGATTTGTTCGCCGACCCGCACCACCGGGTTCAGCGAGTACTTGGGGTCTTGCATGATCATCGACATGCGCGCACCGCGAATCGCCTGGATCTGCTTTTCGCTGGCGGCCAGCAAGTCGATATCGGCAAAACGCAACGTCTTGGCGGTGACTCGCGCCGTCGGCGGATGCAAGCGCAAGAGACTGCGGCCAACGGTGGACTTGCCCGAACCGGACTCACCAACGATGGCGAGTTTTTCCCGGCCCAAAGTGAACGACACGTCACGCACCGCCCGGGAGATTTTGCCGGCGTTGCGAAACTCCACACACAAGTCCTGTACGGCAAGTTTTATCTCAGTCATGGGGCTGCTCCTCAGGATTGGCTACGTGGGTCAAGGACGTCGCGCAAACCGTCGCCCAACAGGTTGAAGGCCAGGCTGACCAGCATGATCGCCGCACCGGGCGCCGCCACCAGCCACCAGCTTTCGAGCATGTAGCGCCGTCCGGTCGAGATCATAGCGCCCCATTCCGGCAACGGTGCCTGGGCGCCGAGGCCGAGAAAGCCCAGGGCGGCGGCGGTGAGAATGATGCTCGCCATGTTCATGGTCAGGCGGATGATCACCGAGGACAGGCACATCGGAATGATGTGGCGCAGGATGACCCGGGTACTCGACGCGCCTTGAAGCTGCACCGCCACGACGAAGTCAGCGTTGCGCAGCGGCAGGGTTTCAGCGCGAGCGAGTCGGGCAATCGGCGGCCAGGCGGTCAGTGCGATGGCGATCACCGCATGCTCAAGGCCCGGGCCGAGGGCAGCGATGAACGCCAGCGCCAGGACCAGGCTGGGAAACGAGATGAAGATGTCGGTGATGCGCATGAACAGGCTGTCGACCCAACCGCCGAAGTAACCGGACACCGTGCCCACCAGCAAGCCGATTGGCCCGACAATCACGGTCACCAGCAAAACGATGTACAGGGTGATGCGCGAGCCGTAAACCAAGCGGGCGAAGACATCGCGACCGTATTCGTCAGTGCCGAACCAGTGGACGCTGCTGGGTGCTTGCAACGCCCCGGCAAGGTTCTGCAACAGCGGATCGTGACCGGCAATCCATGGCGCGAAAACCGCGACCAGCATCAGGGTCGAGACGACGATCAGGCCGGCAAAGGTCATCGGGTTGCGCAGCAGGAAACGCAGCAGGCGCAAGGCACTGACGGCCATCGCTGCCGTACTTGAAGATGGCAGCGCGGCACTGCCGGCTGCGCTGGAAGCAAGAGGCAGGTTCATTAGCGAGTCCTCGGGTCGAAGATCTTGTACAGCGCGTCGCTGATCAGGTTCAGCGTCACGAAGATGAGGCCGATCAGCAGGACACAGGCCATCACCGCGTTCATGTCGCCAAGCAAAAGGCTGCTGGTCAGGTACTGACCGAAGCCCGGCCAGGCAAATACGGTTTCGATCAGCACCGCGCCTTCCAACAGCCCGCCGTAGGCCAGCGCAACGATGGTCAACAGCTGCACGCGGATGTTGCCGAAGGCATGGCCCCAGACAATGCGCCGCTGGGACAAACCCTTGACCCGGGCGGTGATGATGTATTCCTGGGACAGCTGCTCGAGCATGAAGCTGCGGGTCATGCGGCTGATGTAAGCCACCGAGTTGAAACTGAGGATCACCGCCGGCAGCAGGATGTGGCGCAACGCGCTGCGAAAGGCCTCCCAGTCGCCGGACCAGGCGGTGTCGATCAACAGCAGCCCGGTGTGTTTGGGGATCAGCCCATCGTAGGCCAGGCCGATGCGCCCGACGCCACCGGCCCAACCCAGCCAGGCGTAGAACACTAGGAAGGCCATCATGCCGATCCAGAAAATCGGCGTGGAGTAACCGAACAGCGTGATCAGCCGCGCGATATGGTCCCCGGCACGCCCCTGATGTGTCGCCGCGTAGACGCCCAGCGGCAAGCCCGCCAACACGCCGAACAGAATGGCCAGGGTGGCCAGTTCCAAGGTGGCCGGGAAGACCCGGGCGATGTCGGTGATGACCGGGTTGCCTGTCAGCAAGGCCATGCCGAAGTCACCGTGCAGCAGATCCCCGAGGTAGATCGCGAACTGCGTCCACAACGGTTTATCCAGGCCCAGCTCTTGGTGCACCTGGGCATAGGCCGAGGTGTCAGCGTCCGGGCCGACAATGGCCAGCACCGGGTCCAGGGGCATGACCCGTCCGATGAAAAAGGTCAGTAGCAGCAGCCCCAGCAGCGTCACCGCCACCGACCCGCTGCGCCGGGACGCCGAAGCGACCCGGGATGTCCAGATTGAAAAGGATGCAGTCGACATGTTCATTCCTGCCTTGGCCCTGCGGCCGTCGATTTCAGCGCTGCTTGTAAACGTCCCGAAGACGTGTGGTGGCGGCGGTATGGCCGATGTAGTTGCGCACGTCAGCGTGGATCACCACTTCGTCGACCATCTGTGAAACCGGCATGATTGCTCCGGCCTGCTGGTCGTAGAGGGTCTGGATCTGCGCGTACATTTCCCGCTGGCGCGCGGAGTCTTGCTCGCGCTCGGCCTGCTCGATCAACTGATTGAGCTGCGGGTTGAAGAACGAGGTGCGCCAGCCCTGGAAGTTGCTCAGCTTGGCTTCGGTGCGGTTGTCCGGGTTGTAGACCAGGGCCCGCAGGCTTGAATGCGGATGACGCTCCGCCCCGCCACCACCACGACCGACGAGGATGTCGAACTGGCGGTCGCGCATTGCACCGTAAATCTGATTTCCCGTGCCGGTGATGATCGTGGCCTGGATACCTGCCTGGGCCAGCGTCGCTTGCAGGCTGGTGGCGATGTTGATGAACGGCGGATCGGTCAGCGAGCGGATGCTCACCTTGAAGCCTTCGGCGTGCCCCGCCGCCGCCAGCAGACGCTTCGCCTCGGCCACATCCAGGCGATAGCCAGGATCTTCCAGGCGTGCCGGCAGCCCCAGTTGCATCGGCCGCTGATTGATCACCCCGTAGTGCGGCATCACCACATCGTTGATGCCCTGGTAGTCGATCAGCAGGCGGATGGCTTGGCGCACGCGGATGTCCTGGAACAGCGGCTGTTGCATGCTCATCGCCACGTAATACAGCGTGCCACGGGCGATGCTCTGGATGCGTACCTCATCGACCTTGCCCAGCGCCTTGATGTCAGTGGCCGCCATGCCTCGGGCGACGTCCAGGTCACCGCGCTCGACCATCAGGCGCAAGGCCTGGGACTCGGTCATGTTGCGCATGATCACCCGGCGCAACTTCGCGGGGCCGCGCCAATAGTCGTCATGACGACTCATCAGAATCACGTCGTTGGCGCGCCAGATGTCGAGCTTGAAGGCACCGGAGCCGGCTGTGTGGGTCGCCAGCCACGCGGCGCCCTGATCATCACCGACCTGATGTTGCAAAGCGACCGAGCGATCAATGATGAAGGCGCTGGGAGAGGTCGCCAGAGTGTTAAGCACCAGCATCGGGTCGGTGCTGCGCGGCAGGTCCATGACAAAGGTATGCGGCCCTTCGGCGCGCATCAGTTTGCTGACGTTGTCGGCGGTGAAACCGTAGGCTTTCCAGGTCGAAGCCAGGGCGCGGTTGAGGGTGACCACCCGTTGTAGCGACCAGGCGACGTCTTGCGCGGTGAGCGGTGCGCCGGAGTGAAAACGCACGTCATCGCGCAACTGGAAGGTCAGGCGCATGCGGTCGGGGCTGACCTCCCAGGTTTTCGCCAGGGCCGGGATCAGCGTGTCCGGTTGCGCCGCGTCCTGCTCCAGGAGCATGTCATAAACGTTGGCGTTAACCTCGGCGACCTCCAGGCCGGTTGCCGCGGCGGGGTCCAGGGACAGCAGGTTTATCATGCTCATGCCCACCACCAATTGGTCGGCGGGCGTTTCGCCTTGAGCCAGGCTGACGGGCACCTGCACTGTGCACAGGGCCACGGTGACACACAGCAGCCTGGTCAGGCGCTTGGGCCAGAGTTTCATGGTTCAGTCCTTTCTTATATTTATAAAGACTTGTCGTCCGGGCAGCTATCGGCCGCGGACGTGGTGCGCGATCAATGTCGAGACAAGGTATTGGCCTCGATATACGCGAAGTTGATGTCCTCGCCCAACCCAGGCCGATCAGACAGGTGCACAAAACCGTCGGCGTCCATCGGGTCGACGATGCTATTGAGGTGCGCAGGGACTTCTTCGTAGTCGAGGAAGGGATGCAACAGGCCGCGCTCGTACCAGCGGCAATTGCTGATTGCACCGACTACAGCCAGGTTCGCCGCGCCATTGCCGTGGACTTCACAGTCCATGCCGAACGACTCGGCCAGGTGCGCCACCTTCAGGCACGGCCCGATCCCCCCGACCCCGGCCACGCCCGCGCGCAGGATGTCACAGGACTTATGGGTGACCCAACTGGCGCGGCTGTGGAACTTGCCGGCGATGCTTTCCGGGCCCAGTACCGGGATGTCCAGATTGGCCGCCAGCCAGGCATAGGACTCAGCGGAATCTTCCATCATCGGTTCTTCGAACCAGGCGAAATTGAGTTGCTCGAGCGCCCTGCCAATGGTCAGCGCGTCCATGCGGCTGTACCAGTGGTAGCCGTCGAGCATCAGCGCGATGTCCGGACCGACTGCCTCACGCACGGCGGCGCAGGCTTGAATGTCCATCTGCGGATTCGGGGCGAAGGAAATCGGCGGCATCCAGGTGTGCAACTTGATGGCCTTGTAGCCGCGCTGGACCAGTTTTTCGGCGAACTGGCCGTACTCGTCCGGCGTGGACAAGCCCCCCGGCAGATCATCGCCACACATCGTCGAACCGTACGCCGGCACTTTGTCGCGATAGCCGCCAATCAGCTTGTGTACCGGCAACTTGAGCTTGCGCCCGGCCAGGTCCCACAGCGCTTGTTCCACCAGCGCCAACGCGCGGTCGGTGAACTGCCCGGCGCTGCCGCGCTGCCAGTGCGCCAAGTCTTGCCAGATGCTTTCGCGGTCCATTGGGTCCCGGCCGATCAGCACCTTGCGCACAAAGGACTCGATGATGTGCGGACGAACCAACTCAGGCGGACCGAAGGCATAGCCCTCGCTGCCGTCATCGCAGCCAATTCGCAGCAAGGCCATCTTGATCAGAACCTCCTCGCCCGGATGAGCGTGGCCGGCGCTGTCTTGAGCGCGGCGCGAAGGGGTGGAAAAGACTTCGACGTGAACGCCTGTGATTCTCATAAGGGGAAGAACACCATGTATTGTGATTTTTATTTGTATGTCGTCATACAACATAGCTGATTATTCGGACGTTTCCGTCAGACTGTCAACCGGTAAATCACACAAAAACCAACATATGATGGGATTTCCATAGCGAAGAGGTTATTTCTCACATCATAAACAACAGAAGTCGTCATACCACAGCGTTACCAGGTAGGACTTGGAAAGACCGGAACACCGGCGATCAAAACTGTGGGAACGAGCCTGCTCGCGATAGCGCTCTGCTTGAACCGGTGGTGCTGAATGTGCCGCCGTCATCGCGAGCAGGGGATGTGTGGCGGGTACAAAACTCGTGAACACCACCAATCAAAACTGTGGGAGCGAGCTTGCTCGCGATAGCGGTCTGCCTGAAACGGTGATGTTGAATGTGCCGCCGTCTTCGCGAGCAAGCTCGCTCCCACAGGGGATGTGTGGCGGGCACAAAATTCGTGAACACACCGATCAAAACTGTGGGAGCGAGCCTGCTCGCGATAGCGGTCTGCCTGAAACGGTGATGTTGGATGGGCCGCCGTCATCGCGAGCAGGCTGAACTGGCCTAATGATTTTGGACACTTCAATCGGGCGCTATGATGGCGCCCAAATCTGAGGTGTTTGGATATGCGCAAATCTTATTCCAGTGAGTTCAAGCTCAAGGCTGCCAGCATGGTGCTGGACGAGGGCCAGTCCGTTCCCGAAGTCTGTGCCAGCCTGGATATTGGCCCTACCGCCTTGCGCCGTTGGGTCGACCAGGTTCGCAAAGAGCGCTTGGGTTCGACCCCCGAGGGGGCTAAGGCGATTACCGCCGATCAGCGAGAGATTCAGCAGCTCAAAGCGTTGCTCAGGCAAAAAGACCTGGACATTGAAATCCTAAAAAAGGCCAGTGCTCTCCTGCTTTTGGACTCCAAAGATCATTCTCGTTGATCAACGAGCTGGACGAGCAGTACGGCGTTAACAATTGCTGTCGGGCGTTTGGGGTCAACCGCAGCAGCTTTTACGCCTGGCGTCAGCGCCAAGGCAAGGTGAAGCCTGAGCGGGAGAAACTCAAAGCCGTGCTGGTCGAGCATCACAAGGAATCCAGAGCATCCGCCGGGTCTCGCACCCTTTCCAAGGAACTGCAAGCAAAGGGGCATCGTGTCGGGCGACATCTGGCTCGCAGTTTGATGCGCGAAGCCGGTGTTGCCAGTCATCAGCGGCGGCGGCACAAGTACAAATCTTCCGGCGTGGAAGCGCTGGTAGCGCCGCATGTGCTCAAGCGCAAGTTTGATGTCACGGCGATCAACCAGGTGTGGTGTGGAGATGTGACGTACATCAAGGTGGGTAAGCGCTGGATGTATTTCGCGGCAGTGTTGGATTTGTTTGCTCGCCGGATCGTGGGGTGGTCGTTTTCAATGATTTCCGATGCCACGCTGACCTGCGAAGCGTTGCGAATGGCGGTTCAATTGCGAGGCTGTCCAAAAGAGGTGCTGTTTCATTCTGACCAAGGTTGCCAATACACCAGCCACAAATTCAGGAATGAGATGCGCAAGCATGGACTCCTGCACAGCATGAGTCGTAAAGGTGAGTGCTGGGACAACGCCCCGATGGAGCGTTTCTTTGGGAGCCTGAAATCAGAGTGGGTGCCAGACGATGGCTACAGCTCGGAGCATGAAGCCCGCGTGGATGTGCAACGTTATGTGATGCGATACAACAACGTCAGGCTCCATAGCTACAACGACTACCGGTCGCCGGTAGCCATGGAGAAACTGGCGGCGTGAAACCTTAACTGGTGTCCAGAATTACTTGACCAGTTCAGGCTCGCTCCCACAGGGGATCTGTGGCGGGCACAAAATTCGTGAACACCACCAAAAAACTGTGGGAGCGAGCTTGCTCGCGATAGGGGTCTGTCTGAACCGGTGATGTTGGATGGGCCGCCGTCATCGCGAGCAAGCTCGCTCCCACAGGGGATCTGTGGCGGGCATAGAATCTGTGAACACCGCGATCAAAACTGTGGGAGCGAGCTTGCTCGCGATAGGGGTCTGTCTGAACCGGTGATGTTGGATGGGCCGCCGTCATCGCGAGCAAGCTCGCTCCCACAGGGGATGTATGGCGGGCACAAAATTCGTGAACACCACCAATCAAAGCTGTGGGAGCGAGCCTGCTCGCGATAGCGGTCTGTCTGAAGCGGTGATGTTGAATGTGCCGCCGTCATCGCGAGCAGGCTCGCTCCCACAGGGGATGTGTGGCGGGCTTTCGCTTATAGCGTTCCAATACAAAATACGTATTCACTTACTTCCATCAGGTCTTGGCTACTGTCAGATATGACAGTGGTCCTCACTGCGGCTCACTTCTAACCTGATCCAGCCTCGCAAGTACGCGAAGCCAATCTTCGATGACCCGCAAGGAGTTCATGATGAACACAAGATACTGTCCCACTAAACCGACCCTGCTGGCTCTTTCCCTATTATTGAGCGGCATGACTTTTCAAGCTTTCGCGGCAGGACGCGAGCCTTGCAGCGCGGACAAGGTCGCGCAAGCCAAGGAGTTGAAACCAGGGGGGATGGGTGAAACGGCTCTGTCCGAAGAAGAGTACGTAACGCAACTGAACCTGGAAGCGGTCAGGGTCACCGGAGTCGTCATGACCAAGGACTTGAGAAATGATCGTCTCACTGTGGTTACCGACAACTCCAGCAGCAAAATAGTGACCGACATGTACTGCAAATGAACGGTCCCGAAGAACTCGCCACATGCCCCTCATTGAAGTGGCATGTGGCTGTCACCCTGCCGCTTGAATGCTCAACGTAACAGGCGTCACTTCACCCATCGAGTTTTCGTATTCATTCAGGGTCCGCTGACATCAGGCCAAAAGATGCCTGGAGATCAGCTTCGATATTTCGACGATGCCCGTCTTGCCGGTGAATTCAAACTTCACCTTGCCCAGGGATGAAAAGTAAATCTCCAGTTCCGAATCCAGGTCGAAGGTACCGGAGGTTTCTACCGAGTAGGCCACGATGTTCTTATAAGGCAGAGAGGTGAAGTCCTTTTTGCTGCCGGTGATGCCTTGCACGTTCACCGCGATGATGCGCTTGTTGGTGAAGACTACGCCGTCGCGCATGGACTTATAGGCGTCGATGACCTGTTCACCATCCAGCAGCAGCGCTGTTACGCGTTCGGCGTATTCATCGTTCTGCTTGAGCTTGAAGAAGCCTTTGTTGTTGAAATCGATCATCCGTAAATCCTTGTGGGGTTGAAAAGCGTTCCAGGCTTCCTGGGCCCATATCGAGACGGGCGCGGGGATTCTCGCGCAGCCAGGAGTAGCATCACAAGGCCATGACCGAGCATTTCGCCGTCTCACCGGGCTAAATCCTCCGACACCCGATGCGTGGCCAGCGAACAGGCCAGTAGCCATTATTTCGCTTTTATGGTTTCCTGACCCCCGTTACGGTTGCAGGCTGAAACCTTTCGCCCTGTTTCGGTCCCGATGGTTGTCGCCCCAGCCCTGGAAGGCTCTAACGCACCCTTTTGAGGCGTTAGCCAATACCCGCGATTTTTCCCGCACTGACCGTCACAATCCCCCGGCAAACTGTTTTTCTGCCTAGACTTGCAACTGTCCCGCCGTGCGCTGCGTTTTGAATGAGCCCGCACGATAAATACAAAAACAAAAGAGGAAACCCCACAATGTTCAAACCTATCTGGAAAGCGCTCGCCTGTACGCTGGCACTCAGTGCGTTGAGCACGGCCATGGCGGCGGATCCTGTCGTCATCAAGTTCTCCCACGTAGTAGCCGAACAAACGCCCAAGGGCCAGGGCGCACTGATGTTCAAGAAGCTCGTGGAAGAGCGTCTGCCAGGCAAAGTGAAGGTCGAGGTGTACCCCAACTCCTCGCTGTTCGGCGATGGCAAGGAAATGGAAGCCCTGCTGCTGGGCGACGTGCAGATGATTGCGCCGTCGCTGGCCAAGTTCGAGCACTACACCAAGTCCGTGCAGTTGTTCGACCTGCCGTTTCTGTTCGATGACATCTCCGCTGTGGACCGCTTCCAGTTGAGCCCTGAAGGCCAGAAGCTGCTCAAGTCCATGGAAAGCAAGAACATCACCGGCCTGGCCTATTGGCACAACGGCATGAAGCAGTTGTCGGCGAACAAGCCACTGCGTGAACCCAAGGATGCCCGTGGCCTGAAGTTCCGCGTGCAGGCCTCGGCCGTGCTGGAAGAGCAGTTCAAGGCGGTGAACGCCAACCCGCGCAAAATGAGTTTCGCCGAGGTGTATCAAGGCCTGCAGACTGGCGTGGTCAACGGTGCGGAAAACCCGTACTCGAACATCTACAGCCAGAAAATGCATGAAGTACAGAAGTACATCACCGAGTCCAACCACGGTGTACTCGACTACATGCTGATCACCAACACCAAGTTCTGGAACGGCCTGCAACCTGACATCCGTACCGAACTGGACAAGATTCTGGTTGAAGTCACCACCCACGTGAACAACGAGGCGGCGCAACTGAACCAGAAAGACAAGCAGCGCATCCTGGACGCCAAGACCACCGAAATCATCACCCTCACGCCTGAAGAGCGCGGCGAGTGGCGCGACAAGATGAAGCCGGTATGGAAGAAGTTTGAAGGTGACATCGGTGCTGACCTGATCAAAGCCGCCGAAGCCTCCAACAAGGCTCAGTAATGGGTTGGCCGGTGCTGCCGCCCTGGCAGCGCCGGCCTGTCGTCCCCCCTGCAGGAGATGTCATCCATGAACGCCCTTCGGCGCATCTGGGAACACTTCGAGGAAGGTTTCATTGCCTTTCTTCTGGCCGCCATGACGCTGGTTACTTTCGTCTATGTGGTGCTCAACAACCTCTACACCGTTTTTTACAGCCTCGGCGACAACTGGCCAGCCGCCAGCGAGCCGGCGTTCGCCATTGGTGACGGCATCATGGGCATGGCCCAGGCGATGACCTGGAGCAGCTCGCTGACCAAGGCCCTGTTTGGCTGGCTGATCTTTTTCGGCTTGTCCTACGGCGTGCGCACGGCCGGGCATATCGGCGTGGATGCGCTGGTGAAACTGGCGAGCAAACCGGTACAACGCTTTATCGGCGTGATCGCTTGCCTGTGCTGCCTGACTTACGCCGGGCTGCTGGCCGTCGCCAGTTACGAGTGGATCAATACCCTGATGATCGCGCAGATCGGCGCAGAGGACCTGGGCCACTTCGGCATCATGCAATGGCACATCGGCCTGATCGTGCCGGTGGGTTTTGCGTTGGTGTTTATCCGTTTCGCGGAAATCCTCGTGCGCATCCTGATGAATCGTCAGACCGGCTTGGGCCTGGCCGATGAAGCGGCCGAAGCCATCAAATTGACTGAACACGAGGAAGACAAGCCATGACCATTGCCTTCCTGTTCGTGGCGCTGTTCGTGCTGATGTTTATCGGCGTGCCCATCGCCATTTCGTTGGGGCTGGCCGGTTCGCTGACCATCATTTTCTTCAGCCCGGACTCAGTGCGCTCCCTGGCGATCAAGCTGTTCGAAACCTCTGAGCACTACACACTGCTGGCGATTCCGTTCTTCCTGCTGGCCGGTGCGTTCATGACCACCGGTGGCGTGGCGCGACGCCTGATCGACTTTGCCAACGCCTGCGTCGGGCATATCCGTGGCGGTCTGGCGATTGCGGCGGTACTGGCGTGCATGCTGTTTGCCGCGTTGTCGGGTTCAAGCCCTGCGACGGTGGCGGCGGTCGGTTCCATCGCCATTGCCGGTATGGTGCGCTCGGGTTATCCACAGGCGTTCGGCGCCGGCATCGTCTGCAACGCCGGCACCTTGGGCATCCTGATTCCGCCGTCGATCGTGATGGTGGTGTACGCCGCCGCGACCGAAACCTCGGTGGGCAAGCTGTTCATGGCCGGGGTGATCCCGGGCCTGCTGCTGGGTTTATCGTTGATGGTGGCGATCTATATCGTCGCTGTGAAGAAAAACCTGCCGGCCCTGCCTCGGGCAACGTTGCGCGAATGGCTGTCCACGGCGCGCAAGGCCCTCTGGGGTCTGCTGCTGATGGTGATCATCCTCGGCGGGATCTATTCCGGGATGTTCACACCCACCGAAGCGGCTGCGGTGGCGGCGGTGTATTCGGCCTTCATCGCACTGTTCGTCTACAAGGACCTCACGTTCCGTGAGACGCCCAAAGTGCTGCTCGAATCGGCCAAGCTGAGCATCATGCTGATGTTCATCATTGCCAACGCCATGCTCTTCGCCCATGTGCTGACCACCGAGCAACTGCCGCAGCAAATCACCGCTTGGGTGATCGATGCCGGGCTGACGCCGGTGACCTTCCTGCTGGTGGTGAACATCGTGCTGTTGATTGCCGGTGCGTTCATGGAGCCTTCGGCGATCATCCTGATCCTGGCGCCGATCCTGTTCCCTATCGCCATGCAACTGGGCATCGACCCAATCCACCTGGGCATCATCATGGTGGTGAACCTGGAGATCGGCCTGATCACGCCTCCGGTGGGGCTGAACCTGTTCGTCACCTCGGCGGTGACCGGCATGTCGCTGCCCGCCACCATCCGCGCAGCTATGCCATGGCTGATGATCCTGCTGGCGTTCCTGATGCTGATTACCTATGTGCCATGGATCTCGCTGGCCTTGCCGAACTGGTTGGGGATGAGCTAGCCCCGACTCAAGACAGGCGCAGCGGCGAGGGCATTTGTTCCCTCGCCACTGCGCTGTCGGGCTAAGCCTGCGTGTCGCACCGTCGACCAATAAAAGGGAAGCCTCACCATGCTAAAACCTCTTTGCAAAGCGCTCGTCTGTACCTTGAGTTTCAGCCTGCTGGGCTCAGCCATGGCGGCTGAACCGATCGTGATCAAATTTTCCCATGTCGTGGCCGAGCAAACGCCCAAGGGCCAGGGCGCGTTGATGTTCAAGAAACTGGCGGATGAACGATTGCCAGGCCGGGTGAAGGTCGAGGTGTATCCCAACTCCACGTTGTTTGGCGATGACAAGGAGATGGAAGCGCTGCTGCTGGGTGACGTGCAGATCATTGCGCGCTCGCTGGCCAAGTTCGATCAGTACACCCGATCCGTGCAGTTGTTCGACTTGCCGTTTCTGTTCAACGACATTGCCGCGGTGGACCGCTTCCAGCAGAGCCCGGAAGGCCAGAAACTGCTCAAGTCCATGGAAAGCAAGAACGTCACTGGCCTGGCCTATTGGCACAACGGCATGAAGCAGTTGTCGGCCAACAAACCACTGCGTGTACCCGAGGATGCCCGTGGCTTGAAGTTCCGGGTGCAGAGTTCGGCCGTGCTGGAAGAACAATTCAAGGCCGTGAGCGCCATCCCCCAACCGATGATTTTCTCTGTGGTATACCAGGGCCTGCGCACCGGTTTGGTCAACGGCACGGAGAACACCTACTCAAACTTCTACAACCAGAAACAGCATCAAGTGCAGAAGTACATCACCGAATCCAACCACGGCATTCTCGACTACATGCTGATCGCCTCGTCCGACTTCTGGAACGGCCTGCCGCCGGATATCCGCACCGAACTGGACAAGATCGTGGTCGAGGCCACCGCCTATGCAAACAGTGAGGCGGACCGACTGAACCAGCAGGACAAGCAGTTCATCCTCGACGCCGGGACCACCGAGATCATCAGCCTCACCCCCCAGCAGCGCAACGCCTGGCGCGAGAAGATGAAACCGGTGTGGGCCAAGTTTGAAAAAGAGATTGGGCCGGATTTGATTAAAGCCGCTGAAGCTTCCAATCAGGCGCAGTGAGGCAGCAAAGCCCAGTGCAGCCTGTGGCGAGGGAGCAAGCTCCCTCGCCACAAGAGCTGGAGCACGCCGCCTTTTCACCGAGTCCCAGTTCTCCAGCGCATTGCGTTATGATCCCCGCCTCCATCGGAGCCAGAGCTTTACCTGCGAATGTTGCCGTCCTCATCTGACATCTCCCCTGCCCTGCCCCCTGTCCTGGTCGGCCCGCTGCTGCGGCGACTGGAGCCCACACGGCTGGTGATGTGGCTGGTGGGTACACGCCCCCTCACGTTGACGCTGCGTGTGGCCGGTGTGGGCGATCTCACCCTGGATGCCCCGCGCTGCACCGTAGTGCCGGTGGGGCAGCAGGCTTTTGTGCACCTGATCGATGTACGACTCGACACCGCCCTGCCCCAGGACGTGGTGATTGACTACGACCTGCTGGTGGACGGCGCGCCCATTGCCGAATGGGCGCCCCATCTGTTGTATGGCCAGGCGCAGTGCCCGAACTTCGTCCTGCATTCGCGTATCGATCAACTGGTCCATGGTTCCTGCCGCAAACCCCACTATCCGACCCACGACGGCTTGCTCTGCGTCGACCGGCTGTTGGCACAAGCCCCACAGCAGCGTCCGGCGTTGTTGATGATGAGCGGCGATCAGGTCTATGCCGATGACGTCGCCGGGCCCATGCTGCGGGCGATTCATGCGTTGATCGAGCGGCTGGGGCTGTTCGAGGAATGCCTGGACGGCGCGGTGGTTGAAGACAGCGCCAAGCTCTATGAACACCCGGCCAGCTACTACCACCGCGCCGATTTATTACCGGCGCTGGAAAGCAATGAAACCCTACGCGAGCGTTTTTTCGGCGGGGCCCGCAAGCCGATATTCACCAGCAGCAGCGCCGACAATCATCTGGTGACCTTCGCTGAAGTGATGGCGATGTATTTGCTGGTGTGGTCACCCGTGCCGTGGACCCTGATCGACCCGCAACCGCCGGAACTGACCGCCGAGCGGCGCCAGCGCTATGCGCTGGAACAGCAGCGCATCGAGGGTTTCAAGACCGGTCTTGGGGGCGCGGCGCGGGTGTTTGCACACCTGTCGTGCCTGATGATTTTCGACGATCACGACATCACCGATGACTGGAATCTATCCGCGCAGTGGGAAGAAACGGCCTACGGCCACCCGTTCTCCAAGCGCATCATCGGCAACGCGTTGATCGCCTACATGCTCTGCCAGGGCTGGGGCAACAACCCGGACGCGTTTGATGAGGTGATCCAGCAAACCCTGGCCCTGAGCGACACCGCCCGGGACCGCTACCTGGACAGCGGCCCACAGGACAAACTGATCGACACGCTGCTGGGTTTCCAGCAATGGCACTACGTGTTGCCGACCACCCCGGCCCTGGTGGTGCTCGACACCCGCACCCGCCGCTGGCGCAGCGAGCGCAACCTCAAGCAGCCTTCGGGACTGCTCGATTGGGAAGCCCTGAGCGAACTTCAGCAGGAACTGCTGGATCATCCCTCCGCGATTATCGTTTCACCGGCGCCGATCTTCGGTGTGAAGCTGATCGAAACCGTGCAACGGGTGTTCAGTTGGTGCGGTTATCCGCTGCTGGTGGACGCGGAAAATTGGATGGCCCATCGCGGCGCGGCGCAAGTAATCCTGAACATTTTCCGGCACTCACGCACGCCCGGTAATTACGTGGTGCTGTCCGGGGATGTGCATTATTCCTTCGTCTATGAGGTGCTGATCCCACACCGTAAGGGCGGCCCGCGCATCTGGCAGATCACCAGCAGCGGCATCAAGAATGAGTTCCCGCCGGCGCTGCTGGAATGGTTCGATCGTCTGAACCGTTGGCTCTACTCTCCCCGCTCGCCCCTGAACTGGTTCACCAAGCGTCGCAGCATGCGCATCATTCCTCACACCCCCGAACACGCCGAGGCGGGAGAGCGGTTGTGGAACTCGGCGGGGATCGGGCAGGTGTTCTTCAATGAACAGGGGCAGCCGACGCAGATATTCCAGCACAACGCCAACGGCCAACCGCCGACGCGCATGCTGGCGCCGCAAGAGCCTTCGGCCTGAACCGAGTGAGTCCTGTGTGGGAGCGAGCCTGCTCGCGATAGCGCAGGCCCATCCAACATCCTTGCAAGCTGACCTTCCGCTATCGCGAGCAGGCTCGCTCCCACAAGGGATTTGCAGTGTTATGGGCTTGCGGCCAAATGAAATAACTCAAAACGCCAACTGCAGCGTCTGCTGACCTTCCAGGCTCAGCAGGAACTGTTTGGCCGCAAGGCCGCCCGCAAAGCCGGTAAGGCTGCCGGAGGTGCCGATGACGCGGTGGCAGGGGGCGATGATGGAGATGGGGTTGCGGCCGTTGGCGGCGCCTACCGCCCGCACCGCCGTGGGCTGGCCGATCTGGATGGCGATGTCGCGGTAGCTGCGGGTTTCACCGAACGGAATGGTCAGCAGCGCCTGCCAGACCCGGACCTGAAAGTCGGTGCCGGCAAAGTCCAGCGCCAGGTCGAAACGGCGGCGCTGGCCGGCGAAATACTCCATGAGCTGGTGCTCGGTTTCCTTGAGGACCGGATGCTGGCTGTCCTCTTCCAAAGGCCCCAGGCGCACGCGGTTGAGACGCTCGTTTTCCCAGAGGATGGCCGCCAGTTTTGTATCCCGGGCGACGAGGATCAGTTGGCCTACGGGGGATGGGATGGTTTTGTACAGGGGTAACATCAAGCATTCCTTATCGCTGGCCAACCGCTTGGCACAAGTAACCAGTCCTAGCCCAACAACCCCAGCACCTTCGCCCGCGCCACGGCCTGGGTGCGGCGCTCCACGCCGAGTTTGCTGTTGATGTGGCTGGCGTGGGTCTTGACCGTGTGCAGCGAGATGAACAACTGCTCGCTGATTTCCTGGTTCGAACAGCCCTGGGCAATCAATTGCAGCACCGCCCGCTCGCGACTGCTGAGGGTTTCAACGGGGGCCGGTGAATCGGCAGCCACCGTCGACGGCAAGCGCTCAAGCAGGTTCTGGCGCAAGGGACTGGAGGGTGCGCGCAACAATTGCTCGCGCAGCCACTCCCGATGTTCGCCCAGCAACCATTCGAACGGCTGCAGCACCCCGCCAGCGGCGGCTTCGAGGGCTTGGGCCAGGGTACTGCGGGCTTCGGGTTCGCGGCCGACGCTCAGCAGCAAGGCGACCTTCTGGTTGAGCGCCATCACACTGAGCATCTGCCGGCCGGTTTGCTGGCCGTGTTCAAGCAAGGCATTGAGCCGTCCTTCGGCCAACATGGGCTGGCCGCGGATGGACTCCAGCACCGCCTGTTGCAATTCGACGTGCAGCGGCAGTTGCGGGTGGAATTCCGGCGGCGCGGCGGCCCGCTCACCGGTGTAGGTCTGCCCCAGCCGCGCCAGCCAGGCTTCGGCCAGGTCCGTACGCCCCTGGGCCAGCCAGAGTTCGCATTTGACCAGGGTGATCATCGCCAGGTAATAAATCGGCGGAACGTCCCAGATATGCATCAGGCGCTCGGCTTCGGCCAGTTCGGCAAAGGCCCGGGCGAATTCGCGAGCGTGGCCTTCAACCCGCGCGATCACGCAGTGACCGATCAACACGCTGATGTCGCGGCACGCCCGCGCTTCGGTAAGACCGGCCTGCAACCGCGCCAAGCCGGCCTGGGGCTGCATGCGCAAAGTCAGCAGGAACCCTTCGTACAGAATCAATCGCGCCCGCACGGCATACAGCCGTTGCGGCGAGAGTGCGTGCAGGCGTTGCAGGCCCTGGCGCACCTCATCGAGCGCCCGCAGGATCTCCCCTCGTGCTTGCAACACCCGGGCGCGGTCGTAATGGGCCAGGGCCTCGAACAACGGGTTACCGACGCGCTGCGCCAGCTCCAGGGAGTCACGGTTCAAGGCCCGGGCGCGCCACAGGTCACCGTCGGCAATCGCCAGGTTCGACAGCGTGGACAGGCACATCAGACGTTGGCCATAGCGCTTTTGCGGCAGGCTCTCCAGGGCTTCGGTGCAGTAACGCACAGTGGCCTCGCGATCCCCACGGCCACGGGCAATGATTCCGCTCAGGGCCAGCCATTGGGCAAGCATGGATTTTTGCGCAGTGGCCGAAGGCGCCGGCAGGAACCGGCTCAGGTGGGCGGCCAGTTCTTCAGCGGCGTCCAACTGGCAGGCCAGCCCCAGCGCCCAGCTGTACAGCACGATCAAGCGCGGCGTGCTGATGAGCAGGCTGTCGGGCAAGTCCATTTTCCAGCGCAGCAACATGCCGACGTTCTGCTCGGCCAGCAATTGCTCCTCCGAGAGGTTCTGCACCAGGTTCGCCGCCACATCCAGGTGCCCGGCCCGCAGCGCCTGTTCCACGGCCTCGTCGATCAGGCCCTGGGCATTGAACCAGCGGCAGGCCCGCAGGTGCAGGGTCGCAGCCGGCACCATGGCCGGCGCACTGGGACGGCTGCGCAGCAAATCGGAAAACAGATGGTGGTAACGGTACCAGTGGCCATGCTCGTCCAGCGGCACCAGGAACACCTGGTGCGCCGCCAGATACTCCAGAATTTCGGCGCTGTCATGGGCTTCGCGCACGGCATCACACAGTTCGCTGCAGAAACGTTCCTGGGACGCGGTGTCGTAGAGAAACGCCTGCACTTCGGCGGGCAGACAGTCGATGACTTCCTCAAGCAGGTAATCGCGAATCAGCCCTTCGCCGCCATGCAGAGCCTGGGGCATCCGGCCCTCAGTCCCGGCCTCGGAAGCGGCCAGCAACCAGAAACGCAGCCCGGCCACCCAGCCTTCGCTGCGCTGGATCAGGCTCTCCAGGGCTTCCCCGCGCAACGAACTGCTGTGGTGCTGCAGCAGGGTCAGGGCTTCTTCATGGGTCAGACGCAAGTCCTGCTCGTTCAGTTCGAGCAATTGGCGTGACAGACGCAGGCGCGCCAGATGCCAGTCCGGGCGCTGCCGACTGGTGACCAGCACCAGCAAACCTTCGGGCAGGTGATTAAGGAAAAATTGCAGGCAACGATCCAGCACCGGGCTTTGGGCCAGGTGGTAGTCGTCGAGCACCAGCAGCAAGGGTGTATCCGGCGACAGATGCGCGGACAGTTCATCCAGCAGGCCGTCGAGCCATTCTTCGAAGGCGAAAGGTTGGTGGCGCTGGCGCATTTTCAGCAGCCCCAACGCCCGACCTCCCAACTGCGGGAAGAACGCCTGGAGCCCTTCGAGCAGCCGTTCCAGAAAGCGTCCCGGGTCGTTGTCCCGGGCACTGAGCCCCAGCCAGAGGCTTTGCCAATAGGCCGGCAGGCTCTGGCAGAACTCCACCGCCAGTGAGCTTTTGCCGAACCCCGCCGGTGCGCTCACCAACAGCAACCGACCTCCAAGCCCCGCACTCAAGCGCTCGCACAACCGCGGCCGCACGACATGGCCGTCAGGCAAGGGCGGGCGGTAGAAGCGCCCGTCCTGGACCGCGACGGCGGTGCGGGCAGAACCCGGGAGTGAAGACAGATCAGTCATGGCCGGCTCTTGTTGAAATGCGGGTGGCGGCGTTGCAGATGTCCGCAGACTAGCGGTAAACGAGGAGGTATTGAAGGGAGTTGCTACAAATGGCTACAAAAAGGCTACAAGCCGACCGATTCGAAAATCTCAGGCAGCCACCGCTCTTGTGGCGGGGGAGTTTGATCATTCCCACGCAGGAGCGAGGGAATGCTAGAGCTTTTTGGGGCTGCTTCGCAGCCCAGCGGGGATAAATCCCCTCGCCACAGGGGTTTTGTGTTGGGCAAAAAAAAGCCCCGAACCAGTCGGGGCGTTTTTTCGAGGATGCGGCCTCGGGTGAAGCTGTTTAGCGGATACCCTCCTGGCGCAATGCGTTGGGAGTGAACTCGGCGGTGCTGGCGGTGAAGCCGAAGTCGTAGGCCGATTTCTCTTCGTTCTTCATGCCCAGCGCCAGATAGCGGCCGGACTGCAGGTCGTAGAGGGTTTCCAGGGCGTACCACGGCACTTGCTTGTCGTAGTAGTTCTCGGCATGGGCCTCGGCAACGCGCCACAGTTGGCCACGACCGTCGTAATGGTCGATCACCGCGGCTTGCCAGGTGTCTTCGTCGATGTAGAAGTCACGCTTGGCGTAGATGTGGCGTTGGCCTTCCTTCAGGGTCGCGGTCACATGCCAGACCCGACGCAGCTCGTAGCGAGCCAGGTCCTGGTTGATATGGCCGGCCTTGATGATGTCGGCGTACTTGAGCTGAGGCGAATCGATCTTGTAGCTGTTGGAGGCAATGTACAGTTCTTTCTTGCCCACCAGCTTCCAGTCGTAGCGATCCGGCGCACCGTTGTACATGTCCAGGTTGTCGGAGGTACGCAGGCCGTCGGCAGCGGTGCCCGGGCCGTCATAGGAGACCTGTGGCGCACGGCGCACACGGCGCTGGCCGGCGTTGTAGACCCACGCAGAACGCGGTTCCTTCACCTGGTCGAGGGTTTCGTGCACCAGCAGTACACCACCGGCCAGACGCGCCGGCGCGGTGACTTGCTGCTTGAAGTAGAACAGGATGTTGCCAGGGTTGGCCGGATCGAAATCCTTCATCTTGTCGCGGAACACGAACTGGTCCCTGAAGTACACCAGGCTGTAGGAGCCGTTGGGCTGCGGCGTGGCCTGGGTCACCAGGCGGGTCACGCTGCCGCCGCGATAGCGAGTGATGTGGTTCCAGATCACTTCCACACCGCTCTGGGGAATCGGGAACGGCACAGCCGTCTCGAAGTTCTCCAGACCGTTACCGCCGGACACCAGCTTGGTGTTCACCGCGTTTTTCTTGATGGAGGCATACACGTCATCCGGCACGGTGGCGCCGCGATGGGATGGGTAGACCGGCATCTTGAAGGATTCCGGGTATCGCTTGAACATCGCATACTGGCCCGGCGCGAGCTTGTCTTTGTACTGGTCGACGTTCTGCGCAGTGATGGTGAACAGCGGCTTTTCACTGGCGTACGGGTCGGAAAGGAAACCCTTGCTGTCCACGCTGCCGGCGTTCTTGGCCATGGGTTTCCAGGCCGGGATCGAACCGTCGGCATTGCCGGCCATTTCGGCGCCCATCGGCGTCAGGCTTTTGCCCAGTTTGTCGGCTTCGGCGGCAGGCACAGCCGCCATGACGCTGGCGGCCAGCAGGGATAGCCCCAAAACACCGACCTGCAACAGACTCTTTGTTATTTTCATAGTGTGTCGTCCTGAAATACTGTGCTTAGAAGGTCACGCCGACGCTGAGCGCCAGGAAATCGCGATCGTCCACGGTGCTGAAGTCGCCACCAAAGAAGTTGGTGTAGGCCAGGCTCGCGTTGTAGGTGTTCTGATACTCGGCATCCAGTCCGAGACTGACGGCTTTGCGGCCTTCTTCAAAGTTGGCGCCCGGGCCTGGCGAGTAGCCTTTGACGTCATGGGACCAGGCCACGTTGGGCTTGAGGTTCACACCGGCGAACACGTCCGGGTATTCCCAGATGGCGCGGGCACGGTAGCCCCAGGAAGTGGAGGTGGTGAAGCCGTCGTTGTTGCAGTTGCTGTTCACATCGGCACTGGTCTGGCCACCACCGGCCGCAGTCGAGCCATTGAGCAGGTTACAGAAACCGTTGGGCAGTTCGCCCGGACCAAACACCGGGTCACGGCCGTAACGAGCGTCGGACCTGCTTTCCAGGCCGCCCACGTAGGTCACGCCGACTTCGCCCACCAGGGTCAGACGGCTGGCGCCCATGACCTGATCCAGGAAGTGGGTGAACGTGGTCTGGAACTGAGTGATTTCCTTACGGTTATAGCCATGCAGGTCCTGACCCGGCGAGCCAGGGAGGATCGAAGCATTGCCAAGACCGGGAAGCGGGGTCACACCGGCGAAAAGAATGTCCGTGGTGCTCAGTTGCACCGGGGCGTTCGGACGATAGCTCAGTTCACCGCTCCACGCCGTACCGGTAGGCAAGGTGGTGGAGAAACTCAAACCGTAGAGACGGATGTCTTCAGGGTACTCGATGAAATAGTTCGAGTTACCCGCCACCAGCAGAGGCGACAGTGCGGCGAACGCAGGCGGCAGTCCTGCTGCCAGGTCAAAGACGGACTGTGGAGCACCGGTGGCACTGAAAATCGGCGCACGGCTGTGGTAGTTCATGAAGTAGGCACCAAACTCGGTGTCCAGCGGCTCGAACATGTACTTGAACGACACGCCCCACTGGCCACTGTCGCGAGCATCACGATCCGGACCGCGACGCACCAGCACGCCTTCTTCGTTGACGTTGACGCCCAGCGCCTCCGCTGGGCCCAAGGCGGCCGCCGGGAGCGTGGAGCGTTTGTTCAGCACTCGCAGGTTGTCGGTGCAACCATCGGCAACCACGTCCGGCTGCGAGAAGAACGTACCGCAGTTGTCCACCACGGTCTGGTCCCACTCCAACTGGTAGAACGCCTCGGCCGACAGGTTGTCGGTCAGGCTCTGGGACACATAGAACATGTTGACCGGAATCAGGCCTTCCTTGACCTCGGCACCAGGACGACGGAACGCCGACACGTCGACCGGGTTGATCGAGTTGATCCCGCCCTGGATGAAGGTACTTTCACCCCAGCTGACCACCTGTTTACCCAGACGAACCGAACCCGGCTGATCGCCAATGGCGTAGTTGTGGTAGATGAAGGCATCGAGGATCTGCCCGCCGGAAGACTGGGCGCCTTCCTTGCGGTTAGTGTCGCTGATGTCCTTGTACAGGCGATGTTCGTCCTTGAGTTCGAAGTCGTACCAGTACTTGCCGCGCACAAACACGCCGGTATCGCCGTACTTGAGTTCCAGGTCGTGGATACCCTTGAAGATCTTCGAAAAGGTTTCCCCGCGCTTGAAGTTCAGGTGACCGTCGTCGGAGGTCTGGGACAGGCCCTTGCCGCCGTTGTTGACGCCGATCAGGTCCCTGTTGGCCTTGGCCGTGGACCAGCTTGCGCCGACCGACAGGGACGAGTCGAACTGGCCCTCGATTTCACCGATGTTGAAACTGACGCCGAATGCTGGCCCGGCGAGCGAAGAGGCGAGACTGACCGCCAGAGGCAGTTTTGCCCGGCGCCAGAACGTGTTTGCTGAGGTCATCGACGCTACTCCATGTGCTTTTATTTTTATGGCAGTCAGTATTTTCCAAGAACACTTTCAACGGCTGGGAATGGCAACGTTCCACCCCGTTCAAAGTCGCATCGCCCGTTTAGTGCGTGCGCCCCGTTCTTGAAAATCCTTAAACGGACTATAGCCAGCAGGTAGTACGGCTTGATCCCTCTAAAGTGTGATTTGCAGCCCGCGACCACTCTGGAACAGTCCTTTCGCCAGGCCGACAGATGTCGGCACGGCAAGGATGGCTGAAATTTTCGGTTTGACAAGGCAAGCGCTTGCTTGGTGGGGCTGCCGTGCCCTTTTGGACACGGCAAAAACGTTTAAAGCGTCGACAGGAAGGTGCTGTTATTGCTCTGCCATTCGGTGACGTCGATGCGGATACGCTTCTTGTCGAGCTTGCCGACGCTGGTCTTGGGAATTTCCGTAACAAGGGCGATCTGGCTCGGGATCGCCCACTTGCTCAGGTGCCCCAATTCGACGAACGGCTTGAGATGTTCCTTGAGCTCGCGAGCCCCGATCTGATGCCCTTCGCGGATGACCAGCAAGGCAAATGGGCGCTCGCCCCACTGCGGATCGGGAATCCCCACCACTGCTACTTCGCGTACCGCCACGTGACGGCTGATGAGGTCTTCCAGGTCCAGGGACGAGATCCATTCACCGCCAGTCTTGATCACGTCCTTGATGCGGTCGCGAATATCGATCACGCCCATGCTGTCCAGCGTGGCGACATCGCCGGTGTGCAGCCAGCCGCCGGCCCAGAGCTCGGCGCCCTTCTGCGGCTCGTTGAAATAACCCTCGGTGAGCCACGGTGCGCGCAGCACCAGCTCGCCCTGGGTCTCGCCGTCAGCGGGCAGGAAATGCCCCTCGGCGTCGACAATCGCCGCTTCCACCAATGGCCCTGGTACGCCGGCCTTGATCCGGTAGGTGATGCGTTCGTCTTCGCTGCCGGCCATCAATTCGTCGTTGAGGTGGGCGCAGGACACCAGCGGGCCGGTTTCCGACATGCCATAGGCGGCGGTGAGCTGGATGCCCCTGGCCTTGGCCGCTTCATACAGGCTGCGGTTCAGGGCGCTGCCGCCGATGACGATTTTCCAGCCAGCGAAATCGGTGTCCTGGGCGCCCTTGGCATTGAGGACCATTTGCAGAATGGTCGGCACGCAGTGGGAAAAGGTGACTTTCTCCTTGCGCCACAACTGGACCAGGAATTCGGGGTCATAACGGCCGGGGTAGACCTGCTTGAGCCCGAGCATGGTCGCCACGTACGGCAGGCCCCAGGCATGGACATGGAACATCGGCGTAATCGGCATGTACACGTCGTTGGTGCCCAGCAACCGCACACTGTCGATGGCGCCCATGATGGTCGACACGCCCATGGTGTGCAGCACCAGTTGCCGATGGGTGAAATACACGCCCTTGGGGTTGCCGGTGGTGCCGGTGGTATAGAACGTGGTGGCGACCGAGTTTTCGTCGAAGTCCTGGAAATCGTAGGCGGGGCTGGCGGCGGCGAGCAGTTGTTCGTATTCGCCCACCAGGTTCGGCAGGTCGGCGGTTTTTTCAGGCAGGTCGGTCAGCAGGAGGGTTTTTTCTACGGTCGTCAGGTGTCCGGCAATCGCCTGGTACAAACCGACGAACTCGCTGTTGACCAGCACGAAGCGGTCTTCAGCGTGATTCATGGTGTAGAGGATCTGTTCCGGTGACAGGCGCACGTTGATGGTGTGGATCACCGCGCCGATCATCGGGATCGCAAACATGCATTCCAGGTAGCGATGGCTGTCCCAGTCCATCACCGCCACGGTATCACCGGCCTTGACCCCGGCCTCGGTCAGCACATTGGCCAGCCGCGCGACGCGTTCGATCAGGGTCGGATAGCTGTAGCGCAACTGGTCGCGGTAAATGATCTCGCGGGTTTTCTCGTAACGCGCACCGGACATCAGCAGCCGCTTGATCAGCAGCGGGTATTGATAAGCGCCTTCGGCTGGAGGAATAACGCGAGTCTGCAACATAAGAGTCCCTTTTCTGACTGCACGGTCTTGGCTGGAAGTAAGCACTGTAGAGCGCCGGTACGCGGATCAAATCAGCCAAAGGAATGATTTGATCCGCCCGCAAATACTAGCCTTGAGCCATATACCGTCACCTGCAGTCAGGAGTCGGGGCGATCAACGCATCTCGGTAAACGCCAATTTGACGCCAATGGCAACGAGTACCGCGCCCATGGTCCGGTCGAACCAGTGGCCCATGCGGGCGAACCCGGCGCGCACTCGCTGCTGGCTGAACAGCATGGCCACCAGACAGAACCACACTGCCGTCGCCGCCGCCAGGTAAACGCCGTAGCCGGCCTGGATTGCCAGGGGGGTATGAGGGTTGATGACCACGGTGAACAGCGACAGGAAAAACAGCGTCGCCTTGGGGTTCAGGCCGTTGGTGACGAAGCCCGAGGTGAACGCGCCACGGGCGGTACGTTGGCCGGCCTCCTCGTGCAGGTTGTCAGCCGTCGGCTTGACCGGTTGCGCCCGCAACGCCTTGAAGCCGATGTACAGCAGGTAGGCGGCGGCGGCCCATTTCAGCGCGTTGAACAGCACGATCGATTGCGACACGATCAGGCCAATGCCCAGCAGCGAATACCCCACATGCAGGAAAATCGCCGTGCCCACACCCAGCGCAGTCCAGGTTCCGGCGCGGCGACCATGGGTCACGCTCTCGCGCACCACCACGGCAAAATCCGGCCCGGGGCTGGCCACGGCCAACAGGTGGATCAGGGCGACGGTGAGGAATTCGGTGAGGTACATGGGGACTCCTTGGCTAGCTCAATCTCAAGACAAACATCAACTGTGAGTGAGGGGCTGTGTGGGAGCAAAGCTTGCTCCCACACACATCTGATAGGCTCGCCACATTACGCCTTCGATTCCAGCGATAAAAGGTACAGCTGATGACGAACAACGGCCGCGCAGTTTTCCTCGACCACCCTTCCCTGGACCTCGGCGATCTGGACCTGGGACCACTGCGCAACTGCTTCAGTGAACTGCAACTGTTCGCCCGCACGAGCCGGGATGAAGTGAGCGAGCGGCTCAAGGGCGCCACGGTGGCGATCACCAACAAGGTCGTGATCGATGCGACCGCCATGGCCGCCAACCCCGAGCTGAAGCTGATCCTGATCAGCGCCACCGGCACCAATAACGTCGACCTGGACGCCGCGCGCCAACACGGCATAACAGTGTGCAACTGTCAGGGCTACGGCACGCCGTCGGTGGCCCAGCACACGATCATGCTGCTCTTGAATCTGGCGACGCGCCTGGGTGATTACCAAAAAGCAGTCGGCGCAGGTCGGTGGCAGCAGGCTTCGCAGTTTTGCCTGCTGGACTATCCCATTGTCGAACTGGAAGGCAAAACCCTCGGGCTGTTGGGTCATGGTGAACTGGGCAGCGCCGTCGGACGACTGGCCGAGGCCTTTGGCATGCGCGTGCTGCTGGGGCAGATCCCCGGACGCCCTGCCCGCCCCGACCGCTTGCCTCTGGATCAACTGTTGCCGCAGATCGATGCCCTGACCTTGCACTGTCCTCTCAACGAACACACGCGCAACTTCATCGGTGCCCGGCAACTGGCGCAGCTCAAACCCGGCGCCTTTGTGCTCAACACCGCCCGCGGCGGCCTGATCGACGAACAGGCCCTGGCCGATGCCTTGCGCAGCGGCCATTTGGGCGGCGCGGCCACCGATGTGCTGAGCGTGGAGCCACCGACCCAGGGCAATCCGCTGCTGGCCACCGACATTCCTCGCTTGATCGTCACGCCCCATAACGCCTGGGGCAGCCGCGAGGCGCGGCAACGGATCGTTGGCCAACTGACGGAAAACGCCCAAGGTTTTTTCAGCGGTACAGCGCGGCGAGTCGTCAGTTGATAAACTGCCGCACTTTTTTTCAAGGAGCAGACCATGGATCCGCGCAGTGAAGTACTGCTTCGTCAGGCCGAGTTATTTCAGGGTTCGGTCCTGCTGGCCGGCCTGCCCGCCGACGATCTGCTCGGTCGCTTGCCCCAAGCCCATGGCTGGTGCTGGCACGCCGGTGATCAGGCCGCGCTGGATGCCCGTTTCCCCGAGCGCAGCGACTTTGGCGTGAACGTGCCGGCCCGTGAGTTCGAGACCGCCGTGGTGTTCCTGCCCAAGGCCAAGGACCTGACCGACTACATCCTCAACGCCGTGGCCTCGCGCCTGGCCGGTCGCGAGGTGTATCTGGTGGGGGAAAAGCGCAGCGGCATCGAAGGCGCGTCCAAGCAGCTCAATGCCTTCGGCAAGCCGCGCAAGCTCGACAGCGCGCGCCATTGTCAGCTATGGCAGGTCACCGTGGCCGACGCCCCCGAGGCCAAGCCTTTGGAAAGCCTCGCCCAGACCTACGAGCTGCCCCTGGCCGAAGGCGCACTGAAGGTCATCAGCCTGCCGGGGGTGTTCAGCCACGGTCGCCTGGATCGCGGCAGTGCGCTGTTGCTGGAACACCTGGATAAACTGCCCAGCGGCCACCTGCTGGACTTCGGTTGTGGCGCCGGGGTGCTGGGGGCAGTGGTCAAGCGTCGCTATCCGCACAACACCGTCACGCTACTGGACGTGGATGCGTTCGCTGCCGCCAGCAGCCGCCTGACCCTGGCCGCCAATGGTCTGGAGGCCGAGGTGCTGACCGGCGACGGTATCGACGCCGCGCCCATGGGATTAAGCGCGATTCTGAGCAACCCGCCGTTCCATGTCGGCGTGCACACCGACTACCACGCCACAGAAAATCTGCTGCGAAAAGCAGCGAAACATCTGAAAAACGGCGGCGAACTGCGCTTGGTGGCAAACAGTTTCCTCAAGTATCAGCCGCTGATCGAAGAGCATCTGGGCGTGTGCGCGATCAAGGCCGAAGGCCAGGGTTTTCGCATCTACCGGGCCAAGCGCGGCTGAAGCAAATTTAAGAAACAGCACTTGCCCAATCGGATTTGCCTAGGCAGAATCCGCTCCGTCCTAGGGGAGTAGTCTCCCGCGAGCGCCACGCTCGCCCGGCATACGTCAACATACTTGGTCAGCAGACCATGGCGTATGCGGCCCAAGCGTCCACGCAGATGGTCGCTGGGTTTGACAAGACCTATGACACGCACACCTTACCCGGGGCGGGAAGGCTGTACGTGTCATAGCCGTGTCGACCCGCCCCTCTAGGAATCACCTGATGCTGGACTCTTTCCTCGTACCTACCGCTATCGTTGCGCTGGCCGAAATCGGCGACAAGACGCAACTGCTCGCGCTTATTCTCGCGGCTCGCTTTCGCAAACCCTGGCCCATCATTGCCGGCATCGTTGCCGCGACCTTGGCCAACCATGCGGCAGCCGGCGCGGTGGGAGCCTGGGTCGGTAGTATTTTCTCGGACGCGGTCCTGCACTGGATCCTGGCGGTGAGCTTTGCCGCCACGGCGCTGTGGACGTTGGTGCCGGACAAACTGGACGATGACGAAGCCAGTACGGCCCGCAAGTTCGGGCCTTTCCTGACCACGCTGATCGCGTTCTTCCTGGCAGAAATCGGCGACAAGACCCAGATCGCCACAGTGATGCTCGCCGCGCAGTACCCGGAACTGTGGCTGGTGATCATCGGCACCACCGTGGGCATGCTGATTGCCAACGTGCCGGTGGTCCTGGCCGGTAACTTCGCCGCTGAAAAGCTCCCCCTGACGCTGATCCGCCGCCTGGCCGCCTCGGCGTTCTTGGTCCTGGCGATCGTGGCGGTGTACAAGGCGATGCAGAGCAGTGGGTGGGTTTGATCGGGTAGGTGAGTAATACCGCGTTATCGTTCATCGCGAGCAGGCTCGCTCCCACACTGGCTGCGGGTACTCACAAGAATATCGAACACGGTAAATCCCTTGTGGGAGCGAGCCTGCTCGCGATGAACGATAACGCGCTCAGATTGAAGTCTGCGTCGCCTCTGTCGCGAGCAAGCTTTGCTCCCACAACGATGGTTACTTTCTGGCCTGCTGATACAGCGGCATCACCTTCGGAATCGCCGCCTGCAACGAAGCGATCCGGCTGCTGGAGGACGGGTGGGTGCTCATGAATTCCGGCGGCGCGCCTTCCGAAGCCTTGGCCATCTTGTTCCACAACGTGATCGCGGCATTCGGGTCGTAGCCGGCGCGAGCGGCCAGTTCCAGGCCGATCAGGTCGGCTTCGTTCTCATTGCCGCGACTGTTGGGCAGGGTCATGCCGTAGTTGGCCACGGTATCGGCCAGTGCCAGGCTGTCCTGGCCCAGACCGAACAATGCACCGGCGCCCTGCTTGGCCATTTCGATGCCGTAGGCCTTGGACATCGCTTCGCGGCCGTGCTCGCGCAAGGCGTGAGCGATTTCGTGGCCGATGATCGCGGCAATTTCATCGTCAGTGAGCTTGAGCTTGTTGATCAAGCCGGTATAGAAAATGATTTTGCCGCCGGGGCCGCAACTGGCGTTGAGCTCATCGCTCTTGATCAGGTTCACTTCCCAGTTCCATTGCGCCGAATCCGGGCGGAACACAGGTGCCTGAGCAATCAGCCGACTGGAGATGGCCTGGACGCGCTTGGCATCGCTACTCGTCTTGTCCAATACACCCTTGGCGCTCGCTTCGCCCATGGTCTTTTGGTAGGACTGGGCATACATCTGATTGACCTGGTCGGTGGACAGCATGCTGAACATGTATTGCTTGCGCTCCACGCCCACGGCTCCGCCGCTGGTAGTGTTGACCGACTGGCAACCGGCAAGCAGCAAGCCCACACTCAGTGCACTCACCATCAATATCTTGTTCATGTAAGAAGCTCCCTGGAAACGTGGGCGTATCCTAGGCGCTGATTTGTATCGGCGCCAGATACATAGCGTGGGATTACAGTTTTTTCAGACAGACCCTACTCCAGTCCATTTACGACACCCACAAAGCCAAAACAGTCATCCGACGAACAGCACCTCATGCTGGGCCAAAGAATCGCCGATACAGGCTTCAGACGTCATTCCCGCGTCCGGAGCCTTTATGAAATTCAAATCGATCCAGTTTTCCGTGGCCGCTCTGGCCGGCGCCATCATCCTCAGTGTGGTCGGTGCCCTGGTGCTGTACGCGCTGTTTGCCGGCGCCCGCACCCAGGACATGGTGCAACAGCGGACCAAGGCGCAGTTCGAGCATCTGATCGAACAACGCCTCGACGCGCTCGCCCGCACCCAGGCCAGCCTGATCCAGCGAGAACTGGAGGCACCGCTGTTGCTTGCCCGGGGCCTGGCGACCACCAATGCCTTGATGGGCATGAACGGCCCGGACGGCAACGCACAACTGAAGGTGCCCCGCGAGCAGATGATCAGCCTGCTGCGCGAAACCGTGGTGCGCAACCCGAAGATTCTCGGCGCCTACATCGCCTGGGAACCGAACGCTATTGACCACGACGACGCCAATTACGTGAACAGCCCGGTGCTGGGCATGGAAACCGACGGGCGCTTCCTGCCATGGTGGTTTCGCAACCAGGACGGCACCCTGGGCCTGGAAAAGCTCGCCGATGTGACGGACCAGAAACTGCTGTCCACCGGTATTCGCGCCAGTGAGTACTACCTGTGCTCCCGGGACAGCAAGAAAGCCTGCGTGATCGACCCGGCGCCTTATCGCGTTGGCAACACCATGACCATGCTCGCCTCGTTCATCGAGCCGATCATGGTCGATGGCAAGTTCCAGGGCATCGTCGGCGCCGACCTGTCGGTGAACTTCATCCAGGACATGCTCGTCGCTGCCGACCGCGAGCTGTATGAGGGCGCCGGGGAAATGGCGTTGCTCTCCAGCAACAACCGCTTGGTGGCCTTCACGAAGGACCCGTCCAAACTGGGAGAAAAGGCCAGCGACCTGCTGGACGCCAATGAACTGGACAACCTGTCCAAGCTCAGCGTCGGCCAGGTACGTTACGACGTCGATGAAGCCCATGGGCATATCGAGGTGTACATGCCGTTCGGCATCGGTGAAACCCAAGCCCGTTGGACGCTGATGCTGCAACTGCCACTGGATGCGGTGATGGCCGAACTGCAAGCGTTGCAAAAAGACCTGGATGCGCAACGCCAGACCGACATCTTCGGCATGGCCATGGTGGGCCTGGTGATTGCCGGCATCGGCCTGCTGGTGATCTGGCTGGTGGCCCACGGCATTGCCCGTCCCCTCAAGCAAATGGTGGCGATGCTCGATGACATCGCCCAGGGCGAAGGCGACCTGACCCGTCGCCTGGTGAGCGACCGCGCGGATGAACTGGGTGCGATCGCCAAGGGCTTCAATACCTTCCTGAGCAAGTTGCAAGGGATGATCACCCAGGTCGTCACCTCGGTGCAGAGCGTCAGCGATTCCTCGGAGCACACTGCCGACATCGCCATCCGCACCAACCAGGGCGTGCACAAGCAAATGGTGGAGATCGATCAGGTCGCCACCGCCGTGCACGAGATGACCGCCACCGCCCAGGACGTGGCCCGCAACGCGACCCAGGCCGCCCAAGCCGCTGGTCACGCAGACCAGGCTGCCAGCCAGGGCATGCAGATCGTGCGGGACACTTCCACCTCCATCGGCGCCCTGGCCGTGGAAATCGGCAAGGCCGTGGGCGTGGTGCAGGCTCTGGCCAAGGACAGCGAGAACATCAACGCGATTCTCACCGCCATCCGCGGGATCGCCGAACAGACCAACCTGCTGGCCCTCAACGCGGCCATCGAAGCAGCTCGCGCCGGTGAACAGGGACGTGGATTTGCGGTGGTGGCCGATGAGGTGCGCAATCTGGCGCAGAAAACGCAGCAGGCCACTGAAGAAATCCAGACGATGATCCAACAGTTGCAACAAGGCACCCGGGATGTGGTGCGGGTGATGGAAGACAGCCAGCACCGCACCGATGAAAGCGTGCAACACGCAGCGAAAGCGGCCCAGGCCCTGGAGACCATCACCCAGGCGGTATCGGTGATCAACGACATGAACACCCAGATCGCCAGCGCCGCCGAGGAACAAAGCGCGGTGGCCGATGACATCAACCGTAACGTGATCAACATCGGGCAAGTGGCAAATGAAGTGGCGGGCGGCGCGGACGAATCCAGCGCGGCCAGTGCGGATCTGACCAAACTGGCGGAGCAGCAGCGGCGGTTGATCAATCAGTTCAAGGTTTGATCCTAGGGCCCCATCGCGAGCAGGCTCGCTCCCACAGGGGGCGGGGGGGTGAACACCATTTCTGTGTATCCCCCAGTCCAATGTGGGAGCGAGCCTGCTCGCGATGGGGCCAGCACAGGCGCCTCAACACTCAAGCCGGAGTCAGGCACTCCGGCCCGTTGAGCTTCGGATCATTGACCATGTTGGCCAGTACCCGCTCGCGCAGTGCCGCCGGTTCACTGGCCAGCAAGCCTTGCAATACATGCAGTGGCGTCTCGGGATCGAGCCACAGGCGCTGGCCCTCTTCATCGAGGATCAACGGCCGACGCTGCCCTGCCGCCGGCTGGGTGATGACTGCGGTGCTCAGCCACACCTGTTCCTGCACGGGATAGGCTTCCCAGATCGCGGCGAAAAACAACGAAGAGCCCTCACCCGGCGTCAACCAGTAAGGGCGTTTGCGCGTGCCACCGCGCCATTCATAGAAGCCGTTGGCCGGCAGCAGGCAGCGGCGCAGGCGCAGGGCCTCACGAAACATCGGCTGCTCGGCCACGGTTTCGGCCCGGGCGTGGGCCGGGGTACGGGACAGGTCGGTCAGCCAGGGCGGCGTGAGGCCCCAGCGGGCCCGGGCCAGTTCGCGCTGCCCCTCAGCGCCGGCGCGCAGCATCAGCACCGAATCGTTGGGCGAAATATTCCACTGGGCCTTCTGGTCGGCGGGGAAGCCGGGCAAGGCCGCAAAGGCGGGGTTCCAGCGAAACAGGGCATAACGTCCACACATGGGGCAACACGACTCTTGATCAAACGGTCGCCAGCCTAACAGACCAATGTGCCGGGGTAACTGTCCGGCTCATCGCCGGGCAATGGCAACGCGGCATTGTAGGCGGCGATCAGCTCCCGGGCGTATTGCGCCTGGTCGTCCTCCACCGCCAGTCCCAGCAGGCCATACATCGGCAACTCGCCGGCGCCGCCCACCAGGTCACGGCCCACCAGGTGGGCGGTGATGCCTTCGCTGGCGAGCATGCCCTGGAGCAGTTCACCTTCCATCAGGTTTTCCAGCTCGTAGATTCGCTGCATGGACGTCCCCCATCATTCGTTTTCACTGAAGACTTCCAGATGCCATTCTTCATCGTGGACCTGCAGGACAAATGTTATCGGTCGGCAACAGACCTGACAGTCCTCGATATAGGTCTGATCACCGCCGGACAGGTCCACCAGCGTTTCCACTTCCTCACCACAATACGGACATTCATACGGAGCGGTTTCCAGCATCGCGGTCTCCCAGGTGACTTGTGCGTATAATCGCCGGTCTATTTGCAGGGCTATTTTTGTCTGGCGGATCTTCCAGGCCGTGCCCTGTCGGTTTTTCGATCGAACCTTTACTTACCCTAGCCGTTTCCTACAAGAGAGCATGATGGGCGAATTCGATGCCATCCGACCTTACGACGACAGCGAAGTCCCAGCGGTGCTGGCACGGCTGCTCGGCGACAAGGCGTTTCTAGATATCCTCACCCACTTCCGCTTCCCACGCCTGGCCGGGGCTTTCGGCTGGATGCTCAAGCCTCTTATAGCGCAAAGGTTGCGTCGTGAGTTCGCCGGCGTGACATCGGTCGCCACTTTGCAGGACAAAGTGGAGTTCTATGTCGACCACACGATCGAGCGTGCCACCGATGGCGTGACCTACACCGGGGTGGAGCAATTCAAATCCGGTAGCGCGTACCTGTTCATCGCCAACCACCGCGACATCGTGATGGACCCGGCCTTCGTCAACTACGCCGTGTACCACGCCGGCTTGCCGACGCCACGCATCGCCATCGGCGACAACCTGCTGCAGAAGCCCTTTGTCAGCGATCTGATGCGTCTGAACAAAAGCTTCATCGTGCACCGCTCCATCACCGGACGGCGGGAAAAAATGGCCGCGTACCAGTTGCTCTCGGCCTATATCAATCACTCGATCCGCAACGACTGCGCCTCGATCTGGATTGCCCAGGCCGAGGGTCGGGCCAAGGACGGTGACGACCGCACCGAATCGGCGATCCTCAAGATGTTCCACATGAGCCGCAAGGACGAACCCTTCGGCGAGGTCATCCAGTCGCTGAACCTCACGCCGGTGTCCATCAGCTACGAATACGACCCGTGCGACCAGGCCAAGGCCCGCGAGCTGTACATCCGCGCCACCACCGGCACCTACACCAAGGCACCGGGCGAAGACGACGTGAGCATCGCCAAGGGCATTACCGGCTACAAGGGGCGGGTCCACGTGAACTTCGCCGCGCCGATCACCGAGCTGTTCGAGGACACCAAGCAACTGGCCCAGGAAATGGACCGGCAGATTCTCGGCGGCTACCGCCTGTTCCCGGTGCATTACCTGGCTTACGCCCAATGGGCCGACGCCGACCCGCAGTTGCAGGTGCCGACAGCGGCCGAGGTGTTTGGCGCCGATGAACTGGCCAAGGCCCAGGAAGAATGGCAGCGCCGGCTGGACGCTTGCCCGCCGGAGCACCGCCCATTCCTGGTGCTGCAATACGCGACACCGGTGCGTAATCAGTATCGGGTCAAGGCGGGATTGGCGCTTTAAGCGACGCCTGTCAAAAAGATCGCAGCCTTCGCCAGCGCCTACATGAATCGATTGTTCATCTTGTAGGCGATGGCGAAGGCTGCGATCTTTTTTTATCCATCAGAACTGGGTGCTGACCCACGACACCAGCAGTGCCAGGCCCAGGCAGGCAAAGCCGAAACGGTAGAAAAACCGGTTCATGCGCTGGGTCGCCAGGTCCAGCAAGGCTTCGAATCGCTCGTCGCCGTCGCTCTTGCGCGCCTCAAGGCAGGCCCGCGCCCGTTGTTCACGGCGGCGCGTGGCATGCAGCACCCAACCGCCCGGGCAGGCAAACAACAATGCGAGCAGGTTGATCAGTTTGGCGGGGTGAGCAGCGAACAACGAAAACAAATGCAGCGACATCACAAACCTCAAGCAATAAACGGACAGGACGCGCCCGGGACCTACGATCGGCGTGAATTCTACCGAAAGCGCCCTCGCCTACTGCACTTTTTCCGACCAATAACGATCAGTTGGGGCGATGGCGCGCAGACTTTGTGGCGAGGGGATTTATCCCCGCTCGAGTGCGCAGCGCTCGCAAACGCTTAAGCAAGGCAGACGTCCCAGGGGCCGCTTCGCGACCCAGCGGGGATAAATCCCCTCGCCACAGGTTCAATCCGGCTAATTCCAGGCGTCACGGTTTCGTCATCTGAATAGGCCACCCTGTCGCCCTTCAAACCTGCCCGGAACCCACCATGCTCCACGCCGAAAACCAGGATCGTCTCTATCTCATCAGCCCGAGCGACGAACAACAGAACCTCGTCGGCAGCCTGTCCTTCAACGTACAGGATCGGCATTGGCTGGTGTATTGCGCCCTTGGCGGCCATCAACACGCCGACCTTCCGGAGACCGATCTGCTGACCGGTATCAGTGTGCTGGAGCTGTATTCCCAGGCTGCATGAAGGTTTCTTGCTTGCAAAAAACTGTGGGAGCGAGCCTGCTCGCGATAGCGGAGTGTCAGTCACCTCAATGTTGACTGATCCGCCATCGCGAGCAGGCTCGCTCCCACAGGGGTTACGGAACGTCCTACTTACTCAGCCAGCACCTGACCAATGGTCGGGTCCTTGAACAGGCGTGTCAGGGCGTCGCTCAACACGTCGCTGACCAGCTTGGTGTTGGTGTCCTGGTTAGGCGCCATGCCGAAGCGCTGGTCCAGCGAGGCACCGTAACGACCGCTGTAACGACGATTGGCGTTCTGCACCTCGGAGCGGAAGGTCGCGCCGATGGTGGCTTCGGTCACATACATACCTTCCTTGGGCGACTGGTACTTCAACTCGGCCAGGGTGACGGTCAGTTGCGGTGCATTCATCGCGTTGGCGGTAGGGGTGAAGCCCAGCAAACGTACCGCCGCTTCGGCCTGGGCCTGCAGCTTGGGCAAAATCTGCGCGCCCTGCACCGTGATCACACTGGTTTCCGGGTACAGCCCGCCGCGGGTGCCGAGGGTCGGCGACGGACGACCGTCCACCACCCGTACCACCACCGGCTGGCCGCGGCCCACGGGCGCCAGCTGGGCGTTGAGCTTGGGCTCCGGGTTAAGTTGTTGCGGGCTGTGGGCGCAGCCGACGAGGGCCAGACTGGTCACAGCGATCAAACCGAACAACAGGCGTTGCAACATGCTCTTCTCTCCAGAATCGGGCACAAACAGGCCAGCAGTATAGCGGTGCGCCATGGCGGTGAACTAGCGCTGCACGATGAATACTCAAATGTCTGACACTCCATGGGAAAACCGGTTCGTGTCATGCCATTGTCATGATCCTTACACCGGCATGTCATGGCCTCCTGTCAGCCTTGGCACAAGCTCCCCGACACGGTGTCCGACCATGCGTTTTCTCATTTCCCTGTTCACCCCGCGCCCACAGCACCGCTGCTTCGCCCTGCTGGACCGCAACGGCCGTTGCCAGGCATTCAAGCAATGCAACCTGCAGCCCATGGGTGAAGGTTGGGTGGAAATCGAAGAGATTCGCTTGAACTGGCTGCACCAGCCATTGCCCGCCAGCGCCCGCGTGCAAACCCTTGGCGCTCGCCCACGCAACCGTCAACTGTTGGCCGTCTGACCGGATGGCTAATAAAAGTCATTAAACACGACCATTTCCCTGCGTTTCTTCGATACAATCTGCCCCCGATTATAAGGACGTCTCCTGATCGGGCCTCGCAACACCGCTAATGCGCTTGTATTGGCACCCCGCACCGCCCACAGAGAGCCGCCCACACAGATCGAGTGAAGCTGGCGCGCTTGCTGTTTTTCAAGCAAATCACCACTTTTCGCGAATCTGCAGAGCTGTCATTACGCTCGGTCACTGAGCTGTCTGCCCGTTTTGCCTGTCATGTATTACATGGGGGCAAACCAAACCGGGCGCGGTGCCAGGCTGGGACAGCCCTTTTTTGAGGTTCACGTCTTCAAAAGAGCGTGAAAAAACGGGTTTTCACAACTTCACGAGAGTGTGGCGAGCAAATGAATAGTTTTGCGTCTGAACAAGCACCATTAGCGTCTGAAACAGCCCAACGACACAGGACCGCCTATCGTTCAAGAACCGGCGCCTGAAGCCTGTCCGCTACGGATTTGGTTGCACGAACGGATGTCTCGGCCATAAGTCGAATTGCCTGCCCGGCGCTTAAATGAGTTCATGGGACTCTGAGGCCAGGCTGCATGCATCCGCAGTAGTTGCGAAAAATTGCGAAGATTCGGACATGGCGATCCTGGCCATGGATACCTGGGGCGCAACTGACCTGCCCCGCCACTCCTGGCCGCCATGCCGACAATTTGGTGCTGCAGATTTTGGAGACGCGTTAAATGGCGCATAACGAAGCAGTCGATGTAGTTCTGGTAGGGGCCGGCATCATGAGTGCCACCCTGGCCGTGCTGCTCAAGGAACTCGACCCCGCGATCTCGCTGGAAGTCGTCGAGTTGATGGATTCCGGTGCCGCGGAGAGTTCCAACCCGTGGAACAACGCCGGCACCGGCCACGCCGGGCTGTGTGAGCTGAACTACACGCCCCAGGCGGCCGATGGCAGTGTCGACATCAAGAAAGCCGTGCACATCAACACCCAGTTCGAGGTGTCGAAGCAGTTCTGGACGTACCTGACCAAAAAAGGCACGTTCGGCTCATCCAAATCCTTCATTGCCCCCGTCCCGCACCTGAGCTTCGTGCAGGGTGAAAAAGGCGTGTCGTTCCTGAAAAAGCGCTTTGAACTGATGCGCCAGCATCACGCCTTCGCTGACATGGAATACACCGAGGACAAGGCCGTGATGGCCGAGTGGATGCCGCTGATGATGCCGGGCCGGCCAGCTGACGAAGTCATCGCCGCCACCCGCGTCATGAACGGCACCGACGTCAACTTCGGCGCCCTGACCAACCAGTTGCTCAAGCACCTGACCAGCGCCCCGGACACCCAGGTCAAGTATTGCAAGCGCGTCACCGGCCTCAAGCGCAACGGCGCGGGCTGGACCGTCAGCATCAAGGACGTCAATTCCGGCAGCAGCCGTGACGTCGATGCCAAGTTTGTCTTCCTGGGCGCCGGTGGGGCGGCATTGCCGCTGCTGCAAGCGTCGGGCATCGAAGAAAGCAAAGGCTTCGGTGGCTTCCCGGTCAGCGGCCAGTGGCTGCGTTGCGACAACCCGGAAGTGGTCAAGCATCACCAGGCCAAGGTCTACAGCCAGGCCGCCGTGGGCTCGCCACCGATGTCCGTGCCGCACCTGGACACCCGCGTGGTCGATGGCAAGAAATCCCTGCTGTTCGGGCCATACGCCGGTTTCACCACCAAGTTCCTCAAGCATGGTTCGCTCATGGATCTGCCGCTGTCGGTACGTGCCGGCAACATCGGCCCGATGCTGGCCGTGGCCCGGGACAACATGGACCTGACCAAGTACCTGATCAGCGAAGTGATGCAGTCCATGGAGCAGCGCCTGGAATCCCTGCGTCGCTTCTATCCCGAGGCGAAAGCCGAGGACTGGCGCCTGGAAGTGGCCGGCCAACGGGTTCAGATCATCAAGAAAGACCCGAAGAAAGGCGGTGTCCTGCAGTTCGGCACCGAACTGGTGGCGGCCAAGGACGGCACCCTCGCCGCCTTGCTCGGCGCCTCGCCCGGTGCTTCGGTGACCGTCTCGATCATGCTGGACCTGATCGAGCGCTGCTTCCCGGACAAAGCCAAGGGAGAATGGGCGAGCAAACTCGCTGAGATCTTCCCGGCGCGGGAAAAAGTGCTGGAAACCGACGCGGCGCTGTATCGCAAGGTCAATGCGCAGAACAACGTCGCCCTGGAACTGGTTGAAGAAAGCAGCGAGACACCCAGCTTCGCTTGATTCTGCCGGATAAAAAAACGCCCCGTTCTTTCTGAGAACGGGGCGTTTTTTTATGGGAGAAGCTGTCGTGGCGAGAGGGCTTGCTCCCGCTGGCCTGCGAGGCAGGCCGCTTAGTAATCAGCCACGAGCCTTGTTGATCAACTCGATGTACTCCTCGGCATTACGCTGGTCCTGGATCAGCGCCACGAAATCGTTGCCATGCTCATCCTTGCCATTGAGGTCGTAGCCGGCCTCGACGAAAAACGTCAGAAAGCGCTCGAAGTCGTCGACCCGCAGGCCACGGTAGGCCTTGATCAGTTTGTGCAGCGACGGCGAAGTGGCATCGACCGGATCGAAATTGAGGAACAGCTTGATCTGCTCATCGCCAATCTCGTCACCAATCACTTGTTTCTTGTCTTTACGCATTGCCGGGCTCCAGCTCGCACAGTTCACGGGGGCGGGCAGTTTACCCCCGGCAGGCCTCGGGGCTCAACGCGGGCGTACAGCACCGGTGTGCAGGTCGGCCCAGATATGGCCGTTGGCGTAGCTGAGGAACTGCACGTACACCGTGTCGCTGCGCAGCAGATCGATCACCACTTGATACTGGGCCTGTGGATAAGACAGGGTCAGAGTCTTGCTCGCCTCGTCGAAGGCAGGTTTTTTCAGGCTTTTGCTTTCGCCATCGAAGTTCAAGATCACCTGGTTGAGGGTGGCGCCTTTGTTCAGGGGTTTACCTTTGAGGCGCACCAGCAACGGCGATGTAACCGGTATCGGTTGCTGGTTGGACTGACGCTGATTGCCCAGCACCACCGAATACTCGGTGACCTGGAGCAATTGCTGGTGTTCGGGTTGCTCCTGACGTACCGCCAGATCGTCGGGGGGCAGAAATTGACTGTGCATCGGTGCGCCAACGGCCGCCCACGACAGGCTGGACATCAGCAGCAGAGCGGCGCAGCGGCGGGTCAGTACACTCATGACAGGCTCCAGGATCTTGGCCCGGCACTCTAGCATGAGCCCAGGCGGTAAAAATAACGATCCAGGTCAATACATCCGCGCCACGAGCACGGCATACTCAAGGAGCCATCAGCCCTCGCATCACATGATGCCCCTTGTGGCGAGGGGATTTATCCCCGCTGGGCTGCGAAGCAGACCTAAACCGGATACTCGGTGAATCAGACAGATCACCCAACCCGACGGGGATAAATCCCCTCGCCACTGGTTAGGTGTTTGCCGGGTATTTGGTATTTGCCCCGCTCATTTCGTGGAGTGCCCATGTCCTTCTCCGCCCCACCGATATTCGCCGCTTGGCGCCAAACCTGGCGCGCCGGTTACACCCTTGAGCGCCTGCGCGGCGATCTGGTGGCCGGGCTGACCGTCGGCATCATTGCCATCCCCTTGGCCATGGCCCTGGCAATCGCCGTCGGCGTGCCGCCGCAGCATGGCTTGTACACGGTGCTAGTGGCCGCCCCCCTGATCGCCCTCACCGGCGGCTCGCGCTTCAACGTGAGCGGGCCGACAGCGGCGTTCGTGGTGATCCTGCTGCCCATTACCCAGCAATACGGCCTGGGCGGCCTGCTGCTGTGCACGATGCTGGCGGGCATGATCCTGATAGCGCTGGGCCTGATGCGGGCCGGGCGGCTGATCCAGTACATTCCTTATCCGGTCGTTCTCGGTTTTACCGCTGGGATCGGCGTGGTCATTGCCACCCTGCAACTCAAAGACCTGTTGGGCCTGACCACTGTCGGCAACGCCGAGCATTACATCGAGCAATTGGGCGCCTTGATCACGGCGCTGCCCAGCGCCCGGCTCGGCGACGGCCTTATCGGCCTCATCTGCCTGGCGGTATTGATTGTCTGGCCGCGCTGGGTGCCGCGTGTTCCGGGACATCTGGTCGCCCTGTTGGTGGGTGCGCTGTTGGGGCTGGCGCTGGAAAGCGGCGGCTGGCAAATCGCGACATTGGGCGAACGTTTCAGCTACGTGGTCGACGGCATCAGTTACCCCGGCATCCCGCCATTTTTGCCGAGTTTCGACTGGCCTTGGAATCTCCCGGACAATCAGGGCCGCTCCTTGGAACTGTCCTACGATCTGATCCGCCAATTGCTCGGGCCTGCCTTTGCCATCGCCATGCTCGGTGCCATTGAGTCGCTGTTGTGCGCGGTGGTGGCCGACGGCATGACCGGCAGTAAACACGACCCCAACGCCGAACTGATCGGCCAGGGCCTGGGCAATCTGGTGGCGCCACTGTTCGGCGGCATCACTGCCACGGCGGCGATTGCCCGCAGCGCCACCAATGTGCGCAGCGGCGCGTTTTCGCCATTGGCCGCGATCATTCACAGCCTCGTGGTGCTGGGGGCGATTGTGCTGCTGGCGCCGTTGTTCAGCTATCTGCCCATGGCAGCGCTGGCGGCATTGCTGGTGATGGTGGCCTGGAACATGAGCGAAGCCGGACACGTGCTGCACACCTTGCGTATCGCCCCACGCAGTGACGTGCTGGTGCTACTGACCTGCCTGAGCCTGACCGTACTGTTCGACATGGTCCTGGCCGTCGCCGTCGGCCTGCTGCTGGCCGCCGGGCTGTTCATCAAACGCATGAGCGAGCTGACGGACACCGCCGAACTGCCGCGCCATTTTCATCAGGCCCTGCTGGAGATGCCCGAGCACGTCCGCTGCTACGCCATTCGCGGACCGCTGTTTTTCGGCGCGGCAGAAAAGGCCCTGGATGTGCTGCGCAAATTCGATCCGGGGATTCGGGTGATGGTGGTGGAAATGAGCGCCGTGCCGATGCTGGACATGACTGCGCTGGCGGCTTTTGAAAGTATCCTCAAGGACTACCGCAAGCAGGGCATCGGCCTGATTCTGGTGGCAACCGCGCCACGGGTACGCCTGAAGTTGCGCCGCGCCGGCATCCATCGCGAGCAGCGCCAACTGGCGTATGTGCAGACCCTGGAGCAGGCACGGGCCAAAAGCGAAAAATGGCTCGCCGGTAGCGCTGCACACTCGAGCCCGGCCTGATTGATCTGTTGCCACACAGCTTTTTGTGGCGAGGGAGCTTGCTCCCGCTTGGGTGCGTAGCATCCACCTGCAATTGGGGCTGCTGCGCAGCCCAGCGGGAGCAAGCTCCCTCGCCACAGAAGCACCGCTCAGTCGAACTGAGCGCGCATCCAGGCCTGGTACTGCGCCACCCCCGCCTCGCCTTCGCGGGGCGCCCAGGGGGCCAGTTCGCCATCGCCCACCGGGCGGTAAGGCCCGGCCTTGCACTCGAACATCAGGCTGTCGGCTTCCAGCACCACTAAACCGTGGTAAACGCCGGCCGGTAGGTCGACACCAAGGCAATCGCCACCGGCCTGCAGGATTCGCTTGTCCACCACCATCCCGGTTTCATCAAAGATCAACACACCGAGCCGGCCCTTGAGCACCAGCAGGGTTTCAGCCTTGTCGGCGCTCAGGTGGCGATGCGGCGGGATGTAAGTGGACGGCTGCAAGCCAACCGCCATGCGATGGCAAGGCTCGTCCATCTGATGAAAATTGTGGTGTTGGCGCCCGCGAGGACTGGCCGTGGCTTTCTCGGCCAGTTCGTTGAACAGCGCTTGATCCAGAAAGCCCGGCTGGTTCATCGATTACATTCCTTTGACGGCGAAAATACCGTTGGCATTGCGCCAGTAACCTTTGTAGTCCATGCCGTAGCCGAAGATGTAGCGGTCAATGCACGGCAGACCGACGAAATCGGCTTTCAGGTCCGGACGGGCCTTGCGGTCATGGTCCTTGTCGATCAGCACGGCGGTGTGCACGGCGCGGGCACCGGCGTGTTTGCAGAAGTCGATGATGGCGCCCAGGGTGTGACCTTCGTCGAGGATGTCGTCGATGATCAGCACGTCACGGTCGATGAACGATACTTCCGGCTTGGCTTTCCAGAACAGGTCGCCACCGCTGGTTTCGTTGCGGTAACGGGTGGCGTGCAGGTAGGACGCTTCCAGCGGGAAGTTCAGGTAGGTCAGCAGCTTGCCGGAGAAAATCAGCCCACCGTTCATGACGCAGAACACCACCGGGTTGGAATCGGCCAACTGGTCGTTGATTTGCGCGCCGACACGGGCGATGGCCGCTTCGACTTCGGCTTCGGTGTACAGGCAGTCAGCCTCTCGCATGATTTGACGGATATGCTCGAGATCAGCGGACATGGCGCTCTCCAGGGGAGGTTGGGGGAGGGACGGGGTCGGAAAAGCGGGCAAAGGTACGCATCCCGCCCGGCCAGATCAAGCGTTTGTGGACTAACGTTCTGTATTGTCTATAGGACAACACCCTCGGATAGATTAATCTAGGCCGGTTTTTTTGCCCGCCGCCGGAGCTTTCCCCATGCCCATCCTCGAGATCCGCCACCCGCTGATCAGACATAAACTCGGCCTGATGCGCCGCGCCGACATTAGCACGAAGAACTTCCGCGAACTTGCCCAGGAAGTCGGTGCACTGCTCACCTACGAAGCCACCAAGGACCTGCCGCTGGAGTCCTATGAAATCGACGGTTGGGCGGGCACGGTCCAGGTGGAAAAAATCGCCGGCAAGAAAATCACCGTGGTGCCGATCCTGCGTGCCGGCATCGGCATGCTCGAAGGCGTGCTGAGCCTGATCCCGGGCGCCAAAGTCAGCGCCGTGGGTGTGGCCCGCAACGAGCAGACCCTGCAGGCGCACACCTACCTGGAAAAACTGGTGCCGGAAATCGACGAGCGCCTGGCAATGATCATCGATCCGATGCTCGCCACCGGCAGCTCCATGGTCGCCACCATCGACCTGCTGAAAAAAGCCGGTTGCCGTGACATCCGCGCCATGGTGCTGGTGGCGGCCCCCGAAGGCATCAAGGCCGTGGAAGACGCTCACCCCGACGTCACCATCTACACCGCTTCCATCGACCAGAAACTCAACGAACATGGCTACATCATCCCGGGCCTGGGCGATGCCGGCGACAAGATCTTCGGCACCAAGCAGAAGGACGCTTGAGCATGCAGGATGAGTTCAACGATCCGCTCTGGCGCCAGGTATTGTCTGGCGCGCAGATGCTGTTCGTCGCCTTCGGCGCGCTGGTACTGATGCCGCTGATCACCGGGCTGGACCCGAACGTAGCGCTGTTCACCGCGGGGCTAGGAACAATCCTGTTCCAGATCGTCACCGGGCGTCAGGTGCCGGTGTTTCTGGCATCGAGCTTTGCCTTCATCACCCCGATCATTCTCGCCAAGGGCCAGTTCGGCCTGGCCGCGACCATGGGCGGGGTGATGGCGGCCGGTTTCGTCTACACCTTCCTGGGCCTGGCGGTGAAGGTCAAGGGCACCGGATTTATCGACCGTTTGCTGCCGCCGGTGGTGATTGGGCCGGTGATCATTTCCATCGGCCTGGCCATGGCACCGATTGCCGCCAACATGGCCATGGGCAAGGCCGGCGACGGCACCGAGCTGATTGCCTACCAGACGGCGATGCTGATCTCGATGCCGGCGCTGCTCACCACCCTGATCGTCGCGGTGTTCGGCAAAGGCATTTTCCGCCTGGTGCCGATCATTTCCGGCGTGCTGGTGGGCTTTGCCATGGCGTTTTATTTTGGTGTAGTGGACACCGCCAAAATCGCCGCCGCGCCATGGTTCGCCTTGCCGAACTTCACCGCGCCGGAGTTCAACTGGCAAGCGATCCTGTTCATCGTGCCGGTGGCTTTGGCGCCAGCCATCGAGCACATCGGTGGGGTCATCGCCGTGGGCAGCGTGACCGGTCGCGACTACCTGAAAAAACCCGGCCTGCACCGCACCCTGCTCGGCGATGGCATCGCCACCACGGCAGCTGGCCTGTTCGGCGGCCCGCCCAACACCACCTACGCCGAAGTCACTGGCGCGGTGATGCTGACCAAAAACTACAATCCGAAAATCATGACCTGGGCGGCGATCTTCGCCATCAGCCTGGCGTTCATCGGCAAGTTCGGCGCGCTGCTGCAAAGCATCCCAGTGCCGGTGATGGGCGGGATCCTGTGCCTGTTGTTCGGTTCGATCGCGGCGGTGGGCATGAACACGCTGATCCGCCACAAGATCGACCTGAGCGAAGCGCGCAACCTGGTGATCGTTTCGGTGACGCTGGTGTTTGGTATCGGCGGTGTGCTGGTAGGCACCGGCACCGGCCCGGACGACTTCGGCCTCAAAGGCATCGCGCTGTGCGCGGTGGTGGCGATCGCCCTGAACCTGATCCTGCCGGGCAATGACGGTTGGAAGCAGAAGAAGGCGGATGAGCCGCTGATCTGACTCAAGCTTGAAGTTTTGTGCTGCCAGTCAGATAGCTATCGCGAGCAGGCTCGCTCCCACATCAGCGGATCTTTGAACACTCGAGATCCATTGTGGGAGCGAGCCTGCTCGCGATTGGGCCCTTGAATTTTACAGAGCGATCGGTGCCCGCTCGCACAGGGTGCTCAACGCCTGCGCCCATTGCACATCATCATTGAGACACGGCACCAGCACCAACTCCTCCCCGCCCGCCTCACGAAATTGCTCGCGCCCGCGATCACCGATTTCTTCCAGGGTTTCGATGCAGTCGGCCACAAACGCCGGGCACATCACCAACACTTTTTTCACGCCACTTTTAGCCAGTTCATCCAGGCGCGCTTCGGTGTAGGGTTCGATCCACTTGGCGCGCCCCAGTCGCGACTGGAACGACACCGACCATTGGCCATCCTTGAGCCCCATGCGCTGGGCGAATAGGTCGGCGGTGCGAATGCATTGCGCGCGGTAACACGTAGCCATGACCTCAGGCGGCGCATTTTTGCAGCAGTCGGCGTCCTTGAAGCAATGGAAACCCGTGGGGTCGAGCTTGGTCAGGTGCCGCTCGGGCAAACCATGGAAGCTCAACAGCAGGTGGTCGTAATCCTGCATCAGATACGGCTTGGCGCTGGCAACCAGGGCGTCGAGGTATTCCGGCTGATCGTAGAACGGCTGGAGAATCGAGAACTGCACATCGAGCTTCTTCTCGCGCACCACCCGCTTGGCTTCTTCGATCACCGTGGTGACTGTGCTGTCGGCAAATTGCGGATACAACGGCGCCAGCGTGATCTTCTTGTGGCCCTGGCTTGCCAGGCGCACCAGGGTCGACTCAATGGACGGCTCGCCATAACGCATCGCCAACTCAACCGGCCCCTGGGTCCATTGCGCAGTCATGGCTTGTTGCAAGCGACGGCTGAGCACCACCAGCGGCGAGCCCTCGTCCCACCAGATCGACGCATAGGCATGGGCCGATTGCTCGGGGCGCTTGATCAGGATCAGCGACACCAGCAAGCGCCGCACCGGCCACGGCAGGTCGATGACGTAGGGATCCATCAAAAACTGATTGAGGTAGCGGCGCACATCGGCCACCGAAGTAGAAGCAGGCGAACCCAGATTCACCAGAAGCAACGCGTGATCGGTCATGCAACGTCCTATTTCAAAGGCGGTCCGACAAATCGTCGAGAGCCGCATGCAAATCAGTGAACCGGAAAGTGAAACCCGCCGCCTGCAATCGGGCCGGCGTTGCGCGCTGGCCGCCCAGCAACAGCAATGACAATTCTCCCAATGCGACCTTCAGCGCCAGTTCCGGCATCGGCACCACGGCCGGCCGATGCAGCACGTGCCCCAGGGCCTTGGCAAAATCGCGGTTGCGCACCGGGTTCGGCGCGCAGGCATTATAAGGACCGCTGGCCTCATCGCGGTGCAGAAGAAAATCAATCAGAGCGATTTGATCGGCAATGTGAATCCACGGCATCCACTGCCGGCCATTGCCAATACGCCCGCCCAACCCCAGTTTGAACGGCAGCAGCAGCCGCGACAAAAAGCCGCCCTCGGCCGACAGGACCAGACCGGTGCGAACCAGTACCACCCGTATGCCCATGGCCTCGGCGCGCTGCGCGGTTTCCTCCCAGGCGATGCACAACTGGCTGGCGAAGTCCTCGCTCATCGGTCCCGAGTCCTCGGTCAGCTCACGTTCGCCACCGTCGCCGTACCACCCCACCGCGGAACCGGAAATCAATACCCCGGGTTTGTGTTCGCTACGCTCCAGCCAAGCCAACAACGCTTCTGTCAGGGTGATGCGACTGCTCCACAACAACTTCTTGCGTTTATGGCTCCAGGGTCGATCCGCAATCGGTGCCCCCGCGAGGTTGATCACCGCATCCACCGGCTCGGCAATCTCCTCGAGCCTGGCGACACCCCGCACTTGCGCGCCGCAGATCTTCGCCACGTCTTCGGGGCGACGACTCCACACCGTCAAGCGATGGCCCTGCGCCAACCAGTGGCGGCAGAGCTGACGTCCGATCAAACCAGTACCGCCGGTCAGCAATATGTGCATGAAGTGTTCCTCGCATCGCGTTTTACCCAGCCCATTAGTCTATTTTTATAAGCAGGGATTTTTCGTATCAGGCAGGGTCTGTGTTTAACAATAGGTCACCCTGTCAAAACGCGAACGGTAAAACTTATACCAAAAACCCTAATTGTACAGGTTTAAACGACGGCGTAGTCTGTACAGAAAGGTAAACGAGGCCCTCATGACTGTACCTATCGCAATCATCGGCACCGGCATCGCCGGACTTTCAGCCGCCCAGGCCCTGACGGAGGCCGGGCATGTCGTTCAACTCTTCGATAAAAGCCATGGCAGTGGCGGACGCATGTCCAGCAAGCGCAGTGATGCCGGCGCACTGGACATGGGCGCGCAGTATTTCACTGCCCGCGATCGCCGCTTCGTGATGGAAGTCCAGCGTTGGCAAGCCCAGGGCTGGGCGGCGGAATGGACACCTCAGCTTTATCATTTCAAGGATGGGCAACTGAGCCCGTCGCCGGATGAGCAGACCCGCTGGGTCGGCACCCCGCGCATGAGCGCCATCACCCGTGCCCTGCTTGGCGAGTTGCAGGTGCAGTTCTCCTGCCGCATCACCGAGGTGTACCGCGGTCAGGAACATTGGCACTTGCAGGACGCGGAAGGTTTCACCCACGGCCCCTTCGGCCAGGTGGTGATTGCCACGCCCGCGCCCCAGGCCACGGCATTGCTGGCGGCCGTGCCAAAGCTGGCCGCAGTGGCGGCGGGCGTGAAGATGGACCCCACCTGGGCCGTGGCCCTGGCCTTCGAAACACCGCTGGATACCTCCATGGAAGGCTGCTTCGTCCAGGACAGCCCCCTCGACTGGCTGGCTCGCAACCGCAGCAAACCGGGGCGCGACAGCACGCTCGACACCTGGGTGCTGCACGCCACCAGCGACTGGAGTCGCCAACACATCGACATGGCCAAGGAAGCGGTGATCGAACACCTGCACGGCGCGTTCGCCGAACTGCTGCACAGTGCTATGCCTGCGCCCAGCTTCAGCGTGGCCCATCGCTGGCTTTACGCGCGCCCCGCCGGCAACCATGAATGGGGCGCCTTGGCCGATGCCGACCTGGGTATGTATGTCTGTGGCGACTGGTGCCTGTCCGGTCGTGTCGAAGGTGCTTGGCTAAGCGGTCAGGAAGCCGCACGCCGTCTGCACGCCAGCCTGCAATAGAACGCGCCAGCCTACGTCACCCGCTGCTGTCGAAACAGGCAGCAGCCTGTCTGCGCAAAAACCACATCGCCCCACACGCAAAAGCGGTTGACTTGTGCGCGTTCGGATCTATGATGAAAATATTGTACACAAATGTTATTTTGTACAAGATTTGAAATCAGAGGTCGCCCATGCCCCATGATGCCGTCGTCAAACCGAAAATCGCTATCAGCGCCTGCCTGATGGGCGCTGAAGTTCGCTTCAACGGCGGACACAAGCAATCGCAGCTATGCAGCCGTACCTTGGTCGACTACTTCGACTTCGTGCCGGTCTGCCCTGAAGTCGCCATTGGCCTGGGCATCCCCCGCGAGCCGATCCGGCTGGTGGGTAATCCCGAACGGCCTGACGCGGTTGGTACGGTCAGGCACGACCTCAATGTAACCCGGCCATTGGCCGCTTACGGAGAGCAGATGGCCGAGGAACTGGATGACATCTGCGGCTACATCTTCATGCAGAAGTCGCCGTCCTGCGGACTGGAGCGGGTCAAGGTCTACGATCACAACAGCGTGCCACAGGACGGCGGCGGACGCGGCATCTATGCCCAGGCGTTTTGCGAGCGCCACCCCGACTTGCCGGTGGAGGAAGACGGTCGCCTGAACGACCCGGTGCTGCGGGAAAATTTCCTGACCCGGGTATTTGCCTACGCGGCCTGGCAACCGCTGCGCCGCAAAGGCCTGACACGCCGTGACCTGATCCACTTTCACTCGCGCTACAAATATCTGTTGATGGCCCATAACCCGGTGCAATACAAGGCCTTGGGCAATCTGTTGGGCAACATGGGCAAGGCCGATCCTGACGAGCTGGGCGCACGCTACTTCAGCGCCTTGATGGCTGCTTTGAAGAAATGCGCCACCCGCCGCACTCACACCAATGTGCTGCAACACCTGAGCGGTTACCTCAAACGCGCCATCAACGCCGAAGACAAGCAGGAAGTGCAACACCTCATCGGGCAATACCGCCTCGGCATCGTACCCCTGGTAGTTCCGCTGACCTTGCTCAAGCATCACTTGCGCCTGCATCCCGATCCCTATCTGGCGCAGCAGGTCTACCTGCAACCACACCCGGAAAACCTCAGTCTGCGAAATGCCATTTGATGAAAAGCGAACCTGATTCCAGCGCCAGCGAAGACCTGGGGGCCGACTTCGCCAAAGCCCTGGCGCAGGGCTGGCTGCCCATACGCGAAGTTGCCCGCCAAACCGGGGTCAATGCCGTCACGCTAAGAGCCTGGGAGCGCCGTTATGGCCTGATCGTGCCGCACCGCACCCCCAAGGGTCACCGACTGTTCAATGCCGATCATGTGCAACGTATCTTGAGCATCCTCACCTGGATCGATCGGGGGGTGGCGGTGAGCAAGATAAAACCGCTGCTCGACACACCGCAGCCGCCCAGTGAACCGTTGGAAAACGACTGGCAGCGTCAGCGCCACGCCCTGATGCTGGCGGTCACGCAACTGGCCGAGCGTCAGGTCGATGATCTGGTCAACCAGGCTATGGCGCTTTATCCGCCCTGGACGGTGTGCGAGCAGTTGTTGCTGCCTTTGCTGGCCGAACTGCAATTGCGCTGGCAAGGCCAGTTCGGTGCGCAGTTGGAGCGGGTGTTTCTGTACTCCTGGCTGCGCAGCAAATTCGGCAGTCGGATCTACCACAACAATCGTCAGTTGCGCGGTGCGCCATTGCTGCTGGTCAACCATTCGGACCTGCCCCTGGAACCCCAATTGTGGCTTAGCGCCTGGCTGGCCAGCAGCGCCGATTGCCCCGTGGAAGTGTTCGATGGGCCGATACCCGCAGGCGAACTGGCCTTGGCCGTCGAACGCCTCAAAGCCCGTGGAGTGCTGCTGTACTCCAGCAACGCGCTGAACCTGTCCCAACTGCCCAAGCTGATCAGTGGAGTGGATTGCCCGATCATCATCGCCGGCCCGGCCGCATCGATCCATCACGCCCGGTTATCCACAGGCATTTCGACCGACAACCTTACGTGGGCCGAAGATCCGTTATCGGCTTACCGCGAACTGAGTCGCAGAGCACTTATTTGAATGAAAAAACCCACGCAACTGATCTGGCTGCGCAGCGACCTGCGCCTGCACGACAACACCGCCCTCGCCACCGCAGCAGCCCGGGGACCTTGTGTGGCGGTGTACCTGCCGAGCCCGGAACAATGGCGCGCGCATGACGATGCACCGTGCAAGATCGACTTTTGGCTGCGTAACCTCGCCTCGTTGAGCACTGCCCTGGAGGCGTTGAACATCCCGCTGCTGATCCGCCACGCTGCACGCTGGGATCAGGCACCGCAGATTCTGCTCTCGCTGTGCCACGAACTGGCAATCGACGCCGTCCATGTCAATGAAGAATACGGCTTGAACGAAACCCACCGAGATGCCGAAGTTGCCCGAACGTTGCAGGGCCAGGGCATCGAATTTCACAGCCACCTCGACCAGTTGCTGTTCAAGCCCGGCAGTGTGCTGACCAAGACCGGCACCTATTTCCAGGTGTTCAGCCAGTTCCGCAAGGTCTGTTACAGCCGCCTGCACTTTTCGCTGCCAAGCCTGGTCGCCAAACCGGCCCGGCAGGCACCCACCGGCATTGTCAGCGACCCGGTGCCCACGCAAGTCGAAGGCTTCTCGCCTGCGAGTGAAACGCTGCGCGCCCTCTGGCCAGCGGGTGAAAACGAAGCCCGGCGGCGCCTGGACACCTTCGCTGAGCAACACCTCGATTATTACCAGAGCGAACGGGACTTTCCCGCCAGGCCAGGCACCAGCCAGCTCTCGGCGTACCTGGTGGCGGGTGTGATCTCGCCACGCCAATGCCTGCATGCGGCGCTGCAGGCCAACCAGGGTGAATTCGAGAGCGGAAATGTCGGTGTTGTGACATGGATCAATGAATTGCTCTGGCGTGAGTTCTATAAACACATTCTAGTGGGCTATCCACGGGTGTCTCGCCATCGCGCGTTCCGTCCGGAAACCGAAGCGCTGGCCTGGCGCAACGCCCCTGAAGAGCTGGAGGCCTGGAAACAGGCACGCACTGGCTTGCCGATCATCGACGCGGCCATGCGCCAGTTGCTGGAAACCGGGTGGATGCACAACCGTTTGCGGATGGTGGTGGCGATGTTTCTGACCAAGAACCTGCTGATCGACTGGCGCGAGGGTGAGCGCTTTTTCATGCAACACCTGATCGACGGCGACCTGGCCGCCAACAACGGCGGCTGGCAGTGGAGCGCCTCGACCGGGACGGATGCTGCGCCCTGGTTTCGGATCTTCAACCCCTTGAGTCAATCGGAAAAATTCGACCGTGAAGGATTGTTCATCAAACGCTGGTTACCTGAACTGAACGATCTCGATAAGCAACAGGTCCATAATCCAAACATGCAGGGCCGATTGTTTGGCGTGACGGATTATCCTCCGGCGATTGTCGACCTGGGTCAGTCCCGGGCTCGTGCATTGCAGGCGTTCAGAAACCTGCCAACTCGATAAGTGTAAAACCAAGAAATCGGGCGATCAGCGAACAGAAAAACACGGACCGTAAGATGCAATTTCAACCCTGCGGCCATACAGTCTTATACCAAACTCGTGCACTCTGCTCGGCGAAGGAAGTATGGAATGGGTCTAGAAACTCGTAAGCGATATTGGCTGACCGGCGCGGGCAACGGAATCGGCGTTTCGTTGGCCGAAGCGATACTCAAAACCGGCGCACACCTGGCCGTTAGCTCGCGCTCGTCGCGCTCGAGTGAAGACCTTTCGGCACGTTATCCGGGACAAGTACTGGCGGTGCCCGGCAACTTGACCGACAGCCAGACCGTACGCGAGATCGGCGAACAGATTGCCCGGCAGTGGGGCTCGCTGGACACCGTGATTCTCAATGCAGGAACCGCCGAATACATCGACGGCCAACCCGCCGACCCTTTGATCATCGAACACATTGTGCGCAGCAATCTGATAGCGGCCAGCTTCTGCATTCACACTGCCCTGCCATTGCTGCGTGCAGGCAACCGGTCCCATCTGGTGGGCATCGCCAGCCCGGCGACTTACCTGCCACCGTCATATAGCGAGGCCGACGGCAAAGGCATGCGTTTTCTGTTTGAGTCGGCTCGCGTCGAACTGGTGGCCGAGGGCATCGACGTGACGCTGGTTCATCCGGGCTTCGACAGCCCTTCGCTCAGTCTCGACGACTGTTTTCCGGCCCCAGTCCAGTGGACGGCCGAAACGGCGGCACATCACGTGCTGAAACAACTGGCCGAGCGCCCCCATGAAGTGGCGCTCCCCGTTTCGTCCATGACCGTACTCTGGCCGCTACCTTCATCGACCGAATCGATGCTCACTGACGTCAACTCAGATAAAGCGGGGAATGGGTGCCCGATCAAGGGCCAACCCTGAGGGGCGCGGTTGCCTTACACTGCGCGCCATGAAAACCATCCCTGTCCATCAGATCCCCCAGCCTGCCGTCACTTGTTCGACGTGCGCGGCGTGCTGTTGCCAACTGGAAGTCATGCTGATCACTGACACTGGCGTGCCCGAACGCTTTATCGACACGGACGAATGGGGTGGAGAAGTGATGTTGCGGCTCGACGATGGTTGGTGCGCGGCGCTGGATCGCGACAGCATGAGGTGCACGATCTACGAAAAACGCCCGCTGATCTGCCGCGAGTTCGAGATGGGCGCGCCGGAATGTATTGAAGAACGCAAAGGGATTGCGACTGCGTATCGGTAGCCCGTGGGAGCGAGCCTGCTCGCGATAGCGGTAGACCAGTCAATATGAGGTTGTCTGATACTTCGCTATCGCGAGCAGGCTCGCTCCCACGGGTTTGGGTTACAGCGGCATCGTGTAGTGCAGCGCGTAACTTTCGACACCGTCGTTGGTCGACTTGATGCCGGCGTTGGAGTAATGAGTGGCGCGAATACCCACTTCATGTCCACCGTTGAAGCGCAGGCCGAAACCAATGCGGTCCTCGAACTGAAAAGCCGTACCGAGCTGGTTGTTTTCCACTTGGGTATTTTCAAACAACGCAACACCGATACCCGCCTCGATGTAGGGTTTTACGTTTTGACCGGCAAACTCATACACAAAGACAGGCGAGAACGACAGGCTGTGATTGCTGGAGGCCTCATCCCCTTCCCAATACGTGTAAGCGCCGCTCCAATAGCCGGTCAGGCGACCTACATCACTCTGCAACCAGCTCTTGTCCCAATCGAACTGCATACCCAAGCGGTAAGTCATGGTCGACTCGCCGGTCTGGCCCACCCCAAACTCCACACCTGCCGCTTGTGCGGAGTAAGTGTGCCCCAACAATGCAGCCGCAAGTGCGGCCAAGCAGAATAAACGCTTCATTAGAAACATCCTTTTCCGAACAGACTTAGTTAGTTTTGTTACAAACAGACAAAGCTATAGAAATCCGCGTTAAAACAGAAGTTCAGCCTGATTTAGGTATTTTTCAGGTTTTTTTACAGACTGAAGCTTCGCACAACGCCGGACGAATTCCATAGCGTTGGTAGGATTTTTCTTAAATGTATCGGATCTGCGCTACTCCAGAATCGCGTTTCGCTGGCGGGACCGGCGGCCAGGAGGCCGCGTTCAGCGAGCAGGCGTTGAAGTTGCCGGGCAACGGCGGCCCCCGTGTCGATCAGGCTGATGTGCGCGGGGACCATGTGCTTGAGCAATGGCTTGAGGAAGGGATAGTGCGTGCAACCCAGGATCAGCGTGTCGCAGCCGGCGGCCAGCAAAGGTTCGACATAGCCCTGCAGCAATTGACGCAAAGCCGGGCTCTGGAGATCGCCTGCTTCGATCAGCTCTACCAGCCCGGGGCACGGCTGGGTGATCACCTGCACATCGGTGGCGAACCGATCAAGTAACGCGGCGAATTTGGCGCTTTGTAATGTGCCAGTGGTTGCCAGCACACCGACAATGCCACTTCGAGTGGCGGCCGCCGCCGGTTTGACCGCCGGCTCCATGCCGACAATGGGCCAGTGGGGATAATCGCGACGCAAATCGGCGACCCCGGCAACCGTCGCGGTATTGCAAGCCACCACCAGCGCCTTGGCGCCCTGCTGATGGAGAAAGTTGGCGATGATTGCGCAGCGCTGCCGGATGAATTCCGGGGTTTTCTCGCCGTAGGGAATATGCCCACAGTCTGCAACGTAGAGCAGTGACTCATTGGGCAACAGCCGACGGATCTCCCCCAGCACCGACAGCCCGCCGACACCCGAATCGAACACACCGACCGGCGCTTCACTCATGCTGGCTGCCACCGCAGACGCTGCACCCCGGATCACGCTTGACCCTCAGCTCACGAAAACGGCTGCCCAAGGCGTCGATCAACAGCAGGCGCCCCACCAGTGGTTCGCCGAAACCGGCCAACAGTTTCAAGGCTTCAAGGGCTTGCAGACTGCCCACCAACCCCACCAGCGGCCCGAGCACACCGGCTTCGCTGCAGGTCAACTCGGCTTCACTGCCGTGGCCGTAGAGGCAGTGATAGCAGGGGCTTTCCGGGCGGCGTGGATCAAACACCGACAACTGCCCTTCCAGGCGAATCGCCGCACCGCTGACCAGCGGTTTGCCTGCAGCGACACACGCCGCATTCACCGCTTCGCGGGTGGAGAAATTGTCGGAACAGTCCAGCACCACATCCACTGCCGCAACGGCAGCAGACAGGCTGTCTTCATCCATGGCCTGTGGGTGAGGCACCAGGCTGATTTCAGGGTTGAGCGCCGTCAGGCGACGCATCGCCGAATCGACCTTGCTCAGGCCCACACTGTCGGTGTCGTGGATGATCTGGCGTTGCAGGTTGGTCAGGTCGACCGTGTCAAAATCCGCCAGGTGCAACTCACCGACGCCAGCAGCGGCCAGGTACAACGCCACCGGAGCGCCGAGTCCGCCGAGGCCGACGATCAATACGCGGCTGTGCTTGAGTCGCAGTTGCCCGTCGATGTCGACGTGCTGCAACAGAATCTGCCGGCTATAGCGCAACAGCTCCTGATCGTTCAGCACGGCAGGCGCCCCAGGCTGATGCGCTCATGCCCACCCAGGTCCTGGCGGCTGTGGACTTCAGTAAACCCTTGGGTTTGCAGCAGATCACGCACCGCGTCGGCCTGATCGTAACCGTGCTCGAGCATCAACCAGCCACCCGTTTCAAGATGATCGGGGGCCTGGGTGATAATTGTGCGCAAATCATCAAGCCCGTCGTGCCCTGCCACCAGGGCACTGGCCGGCTCAAACCGCACGTCGCCCTCGGCCAGGTGAGGATCGGTGGCGGCTATATAGGGTGGGTTGCTGATGATCAGCTCAAAACGCTCACCGTCCAAAGCGCTGAACCAGTGGCTGCTCAGCACCGTGACGTTGCGCAGGTCCAGGCGCTGGCGATTGCGTTCGGCCAGGGCCACCGCCTCCAGCACACGGTCGACCGCGGTGACTGTCCAGGCCGGGCGCTCGCTGGCCAATGCCAGGGCAATCGCGCCGCTGCCGGTGCCCAGATCCAGAACCCTCGCCGGTGCGGCCGGCAGCAAGGCCAGCGCGGTTTCCACCAGCAGTTCGGTGTCGGGACGCGGAATCAAGGTGTGGGGCGCCACTTCCAGGTCCAGGTTCCAGAAGCCTTGCTGCCCGAGGATATAAGCCACTGGCTCGCCAGAACGACGGCGGCGCAGGTATTCAGAGAACACCAACGCCGCTTCGCTTGGCACGATTCGCTCGGGCCAGGTGTGCAGGAAGCTGCGGGACTTGCCCAGTGCCGCGGCCAGCAGCAATTCGGCATCCAGTCGGGACGTGGGCGAATCCGGCAGCTCGGCGGCGCGTAACAAACTGGCGATGATGGTCATATGTTCACCTGTGCTTACTCGCCAATCGCGGCCAACTGGTCGGCCTGGTATTCGGCCAGCAACGGTTCGATCACTGCATCGACGCCGCCGGCGAGAATTTCGTCCAGCGAATACAACGTCAGGTTGACTCGATGGTCGGTGACCCGCCCCTGGGCAAAGTTGTAGGTACGAATCCGCTCCGAGCGATCTCCAGAGCCCACCAACAGCTTGCGTTCGCTGGCGATGGCGTTGGCCGCAGCACTGGTCTGTTGATCGTTGAGCTTGGCCGACAACCACGACATGGCACGCGCACGGTTCTTGTGCTGGGAACGCTCCTCCTGGCACTCGACCACAATGCCCGAAGGCAGGTGAGTGATACGGATAGCCGAATCGGTCTTGTTGACGTGCTGACCGCCCGCACCCGAGGAGCGGTAGGTGTCGACCCGCAGGTCCGCCGGGTTGATCTCGATGGCTTCCTGCTCGTCCGGCTCGGGCAAAACCGCCACGGTACAGGCCGAAGTGTGGATACGCCCCTGGGATTCGGTGGCCGGGACACGCTGCACGCGGTGGGCGCCGGATTCGAATTTCAGCTTGCCGTAGACGTTGTCACCTTCGACCCGGGCGATGACCTCTTTATAGCCACCGTGTTCGCCTTCGTTCTCCGAGAGGATCTCCACCCGCCAGCCGCGACGCTCGGCGTAACGCGAATACATGCGGAACAGGTCCCCGGAGAATATCGCCGCTTCGTCGCCGCCGGTGCCGGCACGGATCTCGAGAAACACATTGCGACCGTCATTCGGATCCTTGGGCAACAACATGCGTTGCAGGTTGCTTTCAAGCTCGAGCAACTGCTCCTTGGCTTCACGGACTTCCTCGACCGCCATTTCGCGCATGTCCGGATCGCTGTCCTTGAGCAACGCCTGGGCGCCTTCAAGGTCGCCCTGCACTTTGAGCAACTGTTTATAGGTGGCGACGATCGGCTCGACTTCGGCGTATTCCTTGGAATACGTGCGGAACTTGTTCTGGTCGGAAATGACTTCACCATCGCCCAGCAGGGCGGTCAGTTCCTCGAAACGGTCCTGGAGAATGTCCAGCTTATTGAGCAGTGACGCTTTCATTGCGATTTTTTATCCGAAAAACTATCCGGTGAACCCTCACCGAGGGCAAAGAGTTCCTGGGCCATGGCCAACGCATCGAGGCGGCCTTCGGCGGTCAGCTTCTTGAGCTGGACACTGGGCGCGTGAAGCAATTTATTGGTCAGGCCGCGAGCCAGTTGCACCAGCACCTCTTCGGCGCTGCCACCGTTGGCCAGCAGGCGCTGGGCCTTTTGCAGCTCTTCGTCGCGCAGGCGTTCGCTCTGCTGACGATAAGCCTTGAGCACATCCACCGCCGCCAGCTCGCGCAGGCGGACCATGAAATCCTCCGCGCCGATGGTGATCATTTCTTCGGCCGCCTGGGCCGCCCCTTGCCGGCTCTTGAGGTTCTCGGCGACCACTTCGTGCAGGTCGTCGACGCTGTACAGATAAACGTCGTCGAGCTCGCCCACTTCCGGCTCGATGTCCCGGGGAACGGCAATGTCCACCATGAAAATCGGCTTGTGCTTGCGCAGTTTCAGGGCGCTTTCCACTGCGCCTTTGCCCAGGATCGGCAACTGGCTGGCGGTGGAGCTGATGACGATGTCACTGTGCACCAGCTCGGCCGGGATGTCCGAGAGCAGCACAGCATGGGCGCCGAACTGCTCGGCCAGGGTACTGGCGCGCTCCAGGGTACGGTTGGCAACCACGATACGCTTGACCCCCAGGTCGTGCAGATGGCGCGCGACCAGGGTGATGGTCTCCCCCGCGCCGATCAGTAGCGCCTGGCTGCGTTGCAGATCGCTGAAAATCTGTTTCGCCAGGCTGACCGCGGCAAATGCCACGGACACCGGGTTTTCGCCGATGGCCGTGTCGGTGCGCACCTGTTTGGCGGCATTGAACGTAGCCTGGAACAAGCGCCCCAGCAGAGGCCCGACCGTGCCGGCCTCACGGGCCACGGCATAAGCCGACTTCATCTGGCCGAGAATCTGCGGTTCGCCCAGCACCAGCGAATCGAGCCCGGAGGCAACGCGCATCATGTGACGAACGGCCGCATCGTCTTCATGCACATAGGCACTGGCGCGCAGCTCTTCAAGACTCAGATCGTGATATTCGGCCAGCCAGCGCAGCACGGTATCGGCCGAAATGTGATCCTGCTCTATATAAAGCTCGCTGCGATTGCAGGTGGAGAGGATGGCAGCCTCGCGGCTCTCGGTGAGTCGGCAAAGCTGCTGCAGGGCCTCAACCAGTTGCTCAGGCGTAAAGGCCACGCGCTCGCGGACGTCTACGGAAGCAGTCTTGTGGTTAATACCAAGTGCAAGGAAGGCCATTCAAGGTCGCTGATAGTGACGTGAAGCCGGCAATTGTCCTACTTCGCCAGATTCAGAACAACCACTCGATATCTATCGCCCTGCCCCGTGCCGTAAATCGACGGGCCGGTTATGTTTGACCGAAGGCTGTGTCATGATGATCCGACCGCAGGTTAGTCGTCCTTTTCCTATATGAATAGATCTTCCGCGTTGCTCCTCGCTTTTGCCTTGCTCGGCGGCTGTCAGTCCATGGCCCCCGTGTCGACAGACGGTACGCCGCCGGTCGAAGACAGCACCCAGGCCCCTGAAAAGCCCAAGGTCTATAGCTCATTCAGCGAAGAAACCATTTTCAGCCTGTTGAGCGCCGAACTGGCAGGCCAGCGCAATCGCTTCGACATTGCGCTGGACAACTACGTCACCCAGGCCATCAACACACAGGACCCGGGCATCTCCGAGCGGGCGTTTCGCATTGCCGAATACCTGGGTGCCGACCAGCCCGCCCTGGATACCGCACTGATCTGGGCCAAAAACGCCCCGCAAGACCTCGAAGCGCAACGCGCCGCCGCCGTGCAACTGGCCCGGGCCGGACGCTACGACGATTCCATGGTGTATATGGAGAAAGTCCTGCTGGGCAAGGGCGACACCCATTTCGACTTCCTTGCGCTATCAGCAGCCGATACCGACCAGGAAACCCGCGACGGCCTGACTAAAAGCTTCGACCGACTGCTGCAGCGCCATCCCGATAACGGTCAACTGATTTTCGGCAAGGCCCTGCTGCTGCAACAGGATGGTGACATCCAGGGCGCCCTTTCCCTGCTGGAAGACAACCCGCCGCAAGCGGGCGAAGTGGCGCCGATTCTGCTGCGCGCTCGCTTGCTGCAAGGCGCGAACCGCGGCGACGAAGCCCTGCCGCTGCTGGAAAAAGCCATCAGGCAATACCCGGACGACAAGCGCCTGCGTCTCACCTACGCGCGCATGCTGGTGGAAAACGACCGCATGGACGACGCCAAGGTGGAGTTTTCCAGCCTGGTCCAGCAGTACCCTGAAGACGATGAATTGCGCTATTCCCTGGCGTTGGTCTGCCTGGAAGCCAAAGCTTGGGAAGAAGCCAAGGGTCACCTGGAAGACCTGATTGCGCGGGGAACGCATGTCGACTCCGCCCACTTGAACCTGGGCCGCATCGCGGAAGAACGCAACGACCCCGAGAGTGCACTGCTCGAGTACGCCCAAGTCGGCCCAGGCAACGATTATCTGCCGGCCCAGTTGCGCCAGGCCGATATCCTGATGAGCAACGGCAAAACGGCCGAGGCCCAGAGTCGCCTCGCCGTGCAGCGGGACACCCAGCCGGACTACGGCATCCAGTTGTATCTGATCGAGGCTGAAACCCTGTCGGCCAATAATCAGGGCGACAAAGCCTGGACTGTGCTCGATCGGGCGTTGAAGCAGTACCCGGACGACCTGAACCTGTTGTATACCCGCGCCATGCTGGCGGAGAAACGCAATGACCTGGCGCAGATGGAGAAAGACCTGCGCCTGATCATCCAGCGCGACCCCGACAATGCCATGGCCCTCAATGCCCTGGGCTACACCTTGTCCGATCGCACCACCCGATACGCCGAAGCCAAGGTGCTGATCGAACAGGCCCACCAGCTCAACCCGGAAGACCCGGCGGTGCTCGACAGTCTTGGCTGGGTGCATTTCCGCCTGGGCAACCTCGACGAGGCCGAACGCCTGCTGCGCCAGGCCCTGGAGCGCTTTCCCGACCAAGAAGTCGCCGCGCACCTGGGCGAAGTCCTGTGGGCCAACGGCAAACAGCGCGAAGCCCGGCAGATCTGGAGCAAGTTCCTCAAGGAACAGCCCGACAGCCCCATCCTGCGCAGCACCATCAAACGCCTGACCGGATCAGAGACCCTTTAAAATTATGCTTTTGCGCCACTTCATCGTTTTCAGCTTTATCGCCCTGCTCGCCGGTTGCGCCGGCTTCGGCGCCCGAGAATCCGTCCAGGGCCACGGCAACACGGCCCAATGGCGAGAGCACAAGGAACAACTGAGCGGTCTCGACGGCTGGCAGATCGATGGCAAGATCGGCATACGCGCACCGAAAGACTCGGGCAGCGGCACACTGTTCTGGCTGCAACGCCAGGACTACTACGACATTCGCCTGTCCGGCCCGCTGGGTCGTGGCGCGGCGCGCCTGACCGGCCGACCAGGCCAGGTTTCGCTGGAAGTGGCCAATCAGGGTCGCTACGAATCACCCTCGCCGGAAGCCTTGCTGGAAGAACAACTGGGCTGGAAGCTGCCCGTATCCCACCTGACCTGGTGGGTTCGCGGCCTGCCGGCACCGGACAGCAAAAGCCGCCTGACCCTCGATGCCGACAGTCGCCTGTCCAACCTGGAGCAGGACGACTGGCAGATCGAATACTTAAGCTACGCCGAGCAAAACGGGTACTGGTTGCCCGAGCGCATCAAACTGCACGGCAGCAACCTGGACGTCACGCTGGTGATCAAGCAATGGCAGCCGCGCAAGCTGGGGCAATGACATGACCGCTGCACGCCTGACCCTGCCCTCCCCGGCCAAGCTCAACCTGATGTTGCACATCCTGGGCCGTCGCCCGGACGGCTATCACGAGTTGCAGACGATTTTTCAGTTTCTCGACTACGGCGATGAAATCACCTTTGCCGTGCGCGACGACGGCGTGATTCACCTGCACACCGAATTCGAAGGCGTTCCTCACGACAGCAACCTGATCGTCAAAGCCGCGAAAAAACTTCAGGAGCAATCCGGGTGTTCGCTGGGCATTGATATCTGGATCGAAAAAATCCTGCCCATGGGCGGCGGCATCGGCGGCGGCAGCTCAAACGCGGCAACGACTTTGCTGGGGCTCAACTACCTGTGGCAGCTGGGTTGGGACGCTGATCGCCTGGCTGCATTGGGCCTTACGCTGGGCGCCGATGTGCCGGTTTTCGTACGAGGCCACGCGGCTTTTGCCGAGGGCGTCGGGGAAAAACTCACACCGGTAGAGCCCGAGGAACCCTGGTACTTGGTGCTGGTGCCGCAAGTATCTGTAAGTACAGCAGAAATTTTTTCAGATCCACTGTTGACACGTAACTCTCCTCCCATTAAAGTGCGCCCCGTTCCCAAGGGAAACAGTCGAAATGACTGCTTACCGGTGGTAGCAAGGCGTTATCCAGATGTTCGTAACGCTTTGAATTTGTTAGGTAAATTTACCGAAGCAAAACTCACCGGAACTGGAAGTTGTGTGTTTGGGGGCTTCCCAAGCAAAGCTGAAGCTGATAAAGTCTCGGCCCTTCTGACAGAGACCCTTACAGGGTTTGTAGCAAAAGGAAGCAACGTTTCGATGTTGCATCGCAAGCTGCAAAGTCTGCTCTAACGGAATCGAGTGCTGGGCACTCGAAGCAACAGATACAGGGGCGTCGCCAAGCGGTAAGGCAGCAGGTTTTGATCCTGCCATGCGTTGGTTCGAATCCAGCCGCCCCTGCCATTTTCCTATACTCATCCAGGTATACCCTCAGCCTTCAGGTACTGCGCGTGTCCAAGATGATGGTCTTTACGGGGAACGCTAACCCCGATCTGGCTCGGCGTGTTGTACGTCAGCTGCATATCCCTCTCGGTGACATTTCTGTCGGTAAGTTCTCCGACGGCGAAATCACTGCCGAGATCAATGAAAACGTTCGCGGTAAAGACGTCTTCATTATTCAGCCGACTTGCGCTCCGACCAACGATAACCTGATGGAACTCGTCGTGATGGCTGATGCCTTCCGCCGCTCCTCGGCTACTCGTATTACTGCTGTTATTCCTTACTTTGGTTATGCCCGTCAGGATCGCCGTCCGCGTTCCGCACGTGTGGCAATCAGCGCGAAAGTCGTGGCTGACATGCTTACCGTAGTCGGCATCGATCGTGTGCTCACGGTCGATCTGCATGCTGACCAGATTCAAGGCTTCTTCGATATTCCCGTGGATAACATCTACGGCTCCCCGGTCCTGGTGGATGACATTGAAGATCAGCGCTTCGAAAACCTGATGATCGTGTCCCCGGACATTGGCGGCGTCGTGCGTGCACGGGCCGTTGCCAAATCCCTGGGCGTTGATCTGGGTATCATCGACAAACGCCGTGAGAAAGCCAATCACTCCGAAGTGATGCATATCATCGGCGACGTCGAAGGGCGTACCTGTATTCTGGTCGACGACATGGTCGATACCGCCGGCACCCTGTGCCACGCGGCCAAGGCCCTGAAAGAGCATGGCGCTGCCAAGGTCTTTGCCTACTGCACACACCCTGTGCTGTCGGGCCGAGCGATCGAAAACATTGAAAATTCCGTGCTGGACGAGCTGGTGGTCACTAACACCATCCCGCTGTCCGCTGCAGCACAAGCCTGTGCGCGTATCCGCCAACTGGATATCGCACCGGTTGTTGCCGAGGCGGTTCGCCGCATCAGCAATGAAGAATCGATCAGTGCGATGTTCCGTTAAGGGCCCTGCCCTTTCCATTACATCTCGTTGACGAAAAGCGCCCCGCCCCGACATTACCTGCCGGGGCGGGGCTTTTTTGCCCATATCGCCTTTAGCGCTGGTCGCAAGCGCTGGGGTGAATGTGGTTACTTTGGAGATACAACATGAACGAATTTACCCTGAATGCTGAAGTGCGTTCCGACCTGGGGAAAGGTGCGAGCCGCCGCCTGCGTCGTCTCGCAAGCCTGGTTCCAGCTGTAGTCTACGGTGGCGACAAAGCCCCTGAGTCCATCAGCATGCTGGCCAAAGAAGTTGCCAAACTGCTCGAAAACGAAGCGGCCTACAGCCACATCATCGAGCTGAACGTTGGCGGCACCAAGCAAAACGTCGTGATCAAAGCCCTGCAGCGTCACCCGGCCAAAGGCCACGTGATGCACGCTGACTTCGTACGCGTTGTTGCCGGTCAGAAGCTGACTGCTGTTGTTCCAGTGCACTTCATCAACGAAGCTGCTCCGGTCAAGAAAGGCGGCGAAATCTCGCACGTAACTTCCGAGCTGGAAGTTTCCTGCCTGCCGAAAGACCTGCCTGAATTCATCGAAGTCGACCTGGCTGACGCCGAAATCGGCACGATCATTCACCTGTCCGACCTCAAGGCCCCTAAAGGCGTTGAGTTTGTTGCCCTGGCGCACGGCGATGACAAGGCTGTTGCCAACGTCCACGCTCCACGTGTTGCTCCAGAAGCGACTGAAGAAGAAGCTGCAGAGTAATTTCACTCTGTCGCCGGAGTGACCGGAAACATCGCGGACTGGAACGTAGCGAGACAGCGGGCGAGAACGCGAAGTTTACTTAACGGTAGATCCGCCATTTTCGTCTCACTGTCGCAACACCGTTTGAGCGCGACGTTGTTATCCACACTCCAGGAAGGGCCCCTATCGTGACTGCCATTAAACTGATCGTTGGCCTGGGAAATCCAGGCGCTGAATACGAACAGACCCGGCATAACGCAGGGGCCCTTTTTGTTGAGCGCATCGCGCACGCACAAGGCGTCAGCCTGGCGGCCGATCGCAAATATTTCGGCCTGACCGGGCGTTTTTCACACCAGGGTCAGGATGTTCGTCTGTTGATTCCCACCACCTACATGAACCGCAGCGGCCAGGCCGTGGCGGCATTGGCCGGTTTCTTTCGCATCAAACCTGAAGAAATCCTGGTGGCCCACGACGAACTCGACCTGCCTCCGGGCGTCGCCAAGCTCAAGCAGGGCGGCGGCCATGGCGGTCACAACGGGTTGCGCGACATCATCGCGCAACTGGGTAATCAGAATACCTTTCACCGCCTGCGGCTCGGCATCGGCCACCCGGGCGTTGCCAGCATGGTTTCAAATTTTGTCCTGGGTCGTGCGCCTCGCGCCGAACAGGAAAAACTCGATGCCAGCATCGACTTTGCCCTCGGCGTGCTGCCGGATATCCTCGCCGGTGAATGGAACCGCGCGATGAAAAACCTGCACAGCCAGAAGGCCTGACTCTACTCCGAGGGGAAACACCATGGGATTCAATTGCGGCATCGTCGGCCTGCCTAACGTCGGCAAGTCCACCCTGTTCAACGCCCTGACCAAGTCCGGTATCGCGGCCGAAAACTTCCCCTTCTGCACCATCGAGCCTAACAGCGGCATCGTGCCGATGCCCGACCCACGCCTGGAAGCGCTGGCGGCCATCGTCAATCCCAAGCGCATCCTGCCGACCACCATGGAATTCGTCGACATCGCCGGTCTCGTCGCCGGTGCCTCAAAAGGTGAAGGCCTGGGTAACAAGTTCCTGGCCAACATCCGTGAAACCGATGCAATCGCCCACGTGGTGCGCTGCTTTGAAGATGAGAACGTCATTCACGTCTCCAACAGCGTCGACCCCAAGCGTGACATCGAGATCATCGACCTTGAGCTGATCTTCGCCGACCTCGACAGCTGCGAGAAGCAACTGCAGAAAGTCGCTCGCAACGCCAAGGGTGGCGACAAGGACGCAGTGGTCCAGAAGGGTCTGCTGGAGCAGTTGATCGCCCACTTCACCGAAGGCAAGCCCGCGCGCAGCCTGATGAAGAACATGAGCACCGATGAGAAGCTGGTGATCAAAGGCTTCCACCTGCTGACAACCAAGCCGGTCATGTACATCGCCAACGTCGCTGAAGACGGTTTCGAGAACAACCCGCACCTGGACGTGGTCCGGGCCATCGCCGAAGAAGAAGGCGCCATGGTCGTTCCGGTCTGCAACAAGATCGAAGCGGAAATCGCCGAGCTGGACGATGGTGAAGAGAAAGACATGTTCCTCGAAGCCCTGGGCCTGGAAGAGCCCGGCTTGAACCGCGTGATCCGCGCCGGTTACGAAATGCTCCACCTGCAGACTTACTTCACTGCCGGTGTCGAAGAGGTCCGCGCCTGGACCGTACGCGTCGGCGCCACTGCCCCGCAAGCCGCTGGCGTGATCCACACCGACTTCGAAAAAGGCTTCATCCGCGCCGAAGTCATCGCCTACGCAGACTTCATCCAGTACAAAGGTGAAGCCGGCGCCAAGGAAGCTGGTAAATGGCGCCTGGAAGGCAAGGAATACATCGTCAAGGATGGCGACGTGATGCACTTCCGCTTCAACGTTTAAGAGAGCCCGTGGAATCACACGGACTTCCCTGGACGAAAAAATCCCCGTAATCATGACTGATACGGGGATTTTTTTCGTCTCGGGATTTTCACCGGTGACAGAGACTCGCCATACGCTTCAAACAAACGAGGCCGCGGATGCGGCCCCAATTCTTCCACGTTAGCTTTTACGCAACAGCACCCTCGTCACCCGACGCTCTTCAACCTCGACAACGGTCATGCTCCACTCTTGCCAATCGAGTTTGTCTCCGATGATGGGCAAGCGGTCCAGCAAGCTCATGACCAACCCGGCGAGCGTCTGATAGTCATCCGTCGCTTTTGCCTGGAAGCCGATGTGTTCGCGAACCTGGCTGAGATTCAGCGCACCGCTGACCAGAAATCCGTCATCCTGGGCCACGATGTTCGGACCTTCTATTTCACTGGCATCGGGCAGTTCACCCGCGATGGATTCGAGAATATCGGTCATGGTGAGAAGACCAATGAAATCACCGAACTCGTTCACCACGAAGGCGATGTGGGTCGACTCTTTGCGCATCTGTTCCAGCGCGTTGAGAATCGTGAAGTTGTCCAGCAGGTTGATGGCCTTGCGAGCCATGGCTTCCAGATTCGGCTCGTTACCCGCCAACAGCTCCTTGAGCAACTCCTTCTTGTGGATGAACCCCAGAGGCTCATCCACACGGCCTTCGCGGATCAACGGCAACCTGGAATACGACGAGTGCATCAGCCTGGTGCGGATCTCGTCTGGGGAATCGGCCAGGTCGAGGTGGTCGATTTCCGCACGATGAGTCATGACACTGCGTATTGGGCGCTCCGCCAACTGCAGCACGCCACTGATCATGACCCGCTCACGTCGGTGGAAGACCTGTTCGGCTTCGTCGCCTGACAGCATGTCAGCGATCTCTTCACCGACTTCATCAGCCCCCAACTTGTGCCCACCCAGCAAACGCATGACCGCATGGGCAGTGCGCTCGCGCATAGGGCGATGCCCCTGCATGCTCTTCTTGCGACGAGAGCGAGCCAACTGGTTGAACAGTTCGATCAGGATCGAAAAACCGATTGCGGCATAGAGGTAGCCTTTCGGAATGTGGAAGCCCAGGCCCTCAGCCGTGAGGCTGAAGCCGATCATCATCAGAAAGCCCAGACAGAGCATGATGACGGTTGGGTGGCTGTTGACGAACTGGGTCAGGGGCTTACTTGCGATGATCATCAGGCCGATGGAGAAAATCACCGCGATCATCATGACCGATAGATGTTCCACCATGCCCACGGCCGTGATCACGGCGTCCAGGGAGAAGACCGCGTCCAGCACCACAATCTGCGCAACGATAGGCCAGAACATCGCATAGGCGGCGTTACCTGTACGCTCGGTGACATGCCCCTCAAGTCGTTCATGCAACTCCATGGTGGCCTTGAACAACAGGAATACACCACCGAACAGCATGATCAGGTCCCGGCCCGAGAACGTCTTGTCGAAGACCTCGAACAACGGCTCGGTCAGGGTCACCATCCAGGAGATGCTGGCCAGCAGGCCAAGGCGCATCAACAATGCCAGCGACAGGCCAATGATACGGGCACGATCGCGCTGCTCCGGCGGCAGCTTGTCAGCCAGGATGGCAATAAACACAAGGTTATCAATGCCGAGCACCAGCTCCAGCACGATCAGGGTCAGCAGGCCGAGCCATGCCGTCGGATCAGCAATCCATTCCATAAGGGTTATTCAACCTCTCGTAGAGTCGGGGCGAAAGGTGCCAGGGAAAGAAGCTTTATCGAGCGGATAGAGCAAGGCATGACTTGGGAGGCGACACCGTTGGTCTCACTGGGAGAAATCGATGAGAAGCCTACGGATGGGATTTGGATATCCAGCGATCCAGAAAAACCGGATAAACGCTGGGTAACGCAGAGCGGACTTGTAGAGGGCGCGGATTGAAAAAAACGACTGGGAGGCTCCAGAAGGGTGTTCATATAGACCTGAAAATAATTGGGGAGGTGATCCTATAATGTTTCCGAACGCGTCATACGCATCGAATTATTACAGAATCTGACATCCCCGCACGCGGCGGCAGATGGGACGACTGCGCAGCTTCATGGATTTGCCAACGGCAACCTCACCACGAACTCGCTCCCCTTGCCATCCCCCTCACTCTTGCCGACCACTGTGCCACCGTGGCTTTCGACCAACTCGCGCACCACCGTCAAACCAATGCCCAGGCCAACGCCGTTGAAGCCGATGGCGTGAACATCCTGCACAAAGGGTTCAAAAATAAACGGCAGCGCCTTGGCCGAAATACCTATGCCGGTATCACGGATGCTGACCTGCAAGACACTCCCTTCGACGGTAACCGACAATTCGACGGTGCCGCCCACAGGGGTGTATTTGACCGAATTACCCAGCAGGTTTCCGAGAATCTGAGCAAGCCGTACCGGATCGCCGTACACCAGCAGGGCACACTCGGGCAGTGTGGTGCTGAACAGCAAATTGCCGCTGACCATGGCCGGTTTACAGATATCGATGGCCTCGCGAACGATCTGCACCATATCGACAATCTGGCAATCGAGGCGAAACTTGCCGGTGCTGACGCGGGAGACATCGAGCAAGTCCTCCACTAATCGAGACATGTGCCGGACCTGACCTTCGATCAGCTTCTGCATGCGCGGCAACTCCTCACTGGGCACCCGCACCAGTCGGCCGGCAATCATGCTGATGGGCGTCAGCGGATGACGCAGTTCGTGGGCAACCAAAGCGAGAACGCTACGCTGGCGCTCCAGCGCCCGTTCGGCCGCGTCTTGCAGATGCTGCGCGCTAAGGGCGGCAATGACCAATTGCTCATTGGCCTCGCGCATCTGCCGATACAGTTGTTGTTCTGCCTGCGTGGAAGGTGGCTTTTCAGCCTCGGACTGGGCCGACAGGATCGCCAGGACCAGTTGCTGATTGGCCTCGATCAGTTGCTCGACATATTGCTTGTCGGCAAGTTGGGTGTTGGCGTCGTTCAGCTCCTTGCGCAGCGCGGCCAGCACCGCACGCGCCTCGACAGTTTTCTGGCCGAGCAGGAACAGCTCGCGAGCGGCCATCGCCTTCGCCTGCTCATTCCCGCCATTGGCCTCATTCATGATGATGCCTCATCCAGTACCTTTGCCAGACATCTGCCGGGTAGGCCGGCCTCCGAGCAAACCTTCCTGATCCGGCAACATGTCACCGATCTGCAAACCGCTATCGTCAATGCTGTAAAGGCGTAACTCATCGGAGTGAGCGCTGGCCCGCACCTTGACCACGGCCATGATGCGCAATAAACGGCTTTGCACTTCAATGTAGCGCTGAACGATGATTGCATCGGTGAGAAAAGCCGTGCCGTAAGGACTGAATCGCAGATCCGTGTAGCGATCCTCCAACTCCGAGGTCAGCAATACACTGACACCGGCGCTGGTCAACGCGGTGACCATGCGCGACAGCGACTCGCGAAAGTCTTCGCGAAAGGTCGGCGCCAGGGCCAGTTCGAACCCCGACAGCGAGTCAATCACCACCCGCGTGGCGTTCAGGCGAGCAATCTCGCTCAACAGCAACTGCACGATCTCGTCGATGGACAGATCTGGAGCACGGCTATCCACCAGCCCGACTTTGCCGCTTTTAATCAAGTTTGAGAGGGTGGCGTTCTGGGAGTGATTCGGGCGCTGCTCGAACACGGCGATCACGCCGTTTTCACCGTTTCGCGCGCCTTCAGCGAGAAACGATGCCGCGAGAATGCTTTTTCCAGAACCCGACGGGCCAGCAACCAACAGGGAGTAACCGCGCGGCAGGCCACCACCGAGCATTTCGTCGAGCTGTGGCACACCCATTCCCAAGCGTTTGATGGGGAACTCCAGCGGGGCTTCGATCGGATTGTAGGGCGCAGGGGCAAATACCTTGATTCCCGATGGGGCGATACGGAAAGTGTGCAGACCCGGCAGCGTTGGCTGGCCACGCATCTTCATGATTTCCATCTTGCGCACCATGGAATTGCGCTGAACGCTCTGGCGCAGCCAGATCAGTCCGTCGGCCACAGTGAAAATCGGGTTGGTATCGGTTTCGGTAAAGTACTCACCAATCAGGAAAGTCGTGGCCTGCCAAGTGGTCATCAACATGCCCAGTTGCTGGACGAACTGCGGCAAGTTGTTGTTCGGGTTGTCCTGGGTCTGGCTGGCCAGCACCACCGAGCGGAACGAGTCAACGAACACCAGCGCCGGGGAGTGCGCCTCCACCTCGCTGACAATGCGCCGCAGCACTTCGTCCAGATCCCCGGCCAGGGTATCGTCAGCCAGGTTGACGTAGCGGATCGAATGATTGATCGCGTCGCTGTCGAAGAAATCGAACTGCTGCTGATAGCGCAGCATCTTCAGTGGTGGCTCACCCAGCACGGTAAAAAACAGCGCCGGACGTGCGGGGGTCGCCAGGGCAAACATCATCTGGTGCGCGAGGGTGGTCTTACCGCAACCGGGTGGGCCGGCGATCAGATTGAACGAAAACTCCGGCAATCCTCCGCCCAAGACCTCGTCCAGTCCTGGCACGCCGGTGGCCAAGCGGTTGATAGTCACTTTGCTGCTCATGGCGAATTTTCCTGCGAAGGGGTGTCGCTCAAAGAAGAATCCCACACGTCACGAAGCAAACGTGCGGTAAGCGAGGGTCCGATCAGCGTGGTCAGCAACTCATAGAAAGTGGTCAGCAACATTTCACCGAAAAACCGCGCATCGGCTTCGCTTTGCTCAACAAGCACTGAATTCAGGGCGGTCAGAACCATGCCGGACGGCACCTTGTTGCAGGTGCTGGTCAGGCGCGGATGAGCGGAGCCACACAGATGCAGGCTACGGCGATACAACGCGATAACCCCTTGCTGACCAATGACGGGCGTCAGGGTCGCCTCTATATCCTGCAAGATGGAAACGATCGCGTGGGCGGTCTTTGCAATGTCAGCGTTGGGGCCAACGCGGTGCGCCAGAGAAGCTACGATCTGACGGCTCTCTTCGCTTAGCGTGGACATGGCTAACTGGTATCCGATGGGCGAGTATCGATAGTACACCCTCAAGGGCGTTACCGAGACCCTATTGGATAACGCAATGCAATTGCGATCACTCAAGAACCGGATTGAATCCGCAGCGAGGGAGCTGGTCCCTCGCACAATAAATCTGAGTGGAGCGCGTGGCCAGGAAACCCACTACCCCCTTTTGACTTTGAAGCGCCCCAGCACGCGCTGCATCAAAGATGCTCGCTCCGAAAGATCCTTGGCCGCCACCGCGCACTCTTGTGAGTTGGACTGGTTTTTCTGCGTCACTTCATCGATCTGCTCCAACCCGATGCTGGCCTGTTGCAGGCCTGAGGCTTGCTCGCTGGAAGCTTGATAGATCAATGAAACCAGGTTGGAAACAGCACTGGTTCCGCTGACGATGTTTTTCAGCGATTCGGCGGTCCGGCCTGCGATGATCATGCCGCGTTGCGTTTTGCTCGAGGAGTCAGCAATCAATGCAGCCGTCTGCTGGGCGGCCTCGGCGCTGCGGGCGGCCAGGCTACGCACCTCATCCGCCACCACAGCAAAACCACGCCCCAACTCACCTGCCCTGGCGGCTTCGATAGCCGCGTTCAACGCCAACAGGTTGGTTTGCGCGGCGATGTTGTCGATGGTGGTGATGATCGCGGTAATGTCTTTGCCCGAATTGTCGATTTCGGCCATGGCGGCAATCAGCTCACTCATCAATTTGTCGCTTTCCCCGGCATCGGCCCGTGATGCCTGGGACTGCTCATCGGCCTTTTTGGCATTGGCGGCGTTGTCCCGGGTCTGTGCGGCCATTTGTGTCATCACCGCGCTGATTTCAGTGATGGACGACGCGGAATTGGACGCCCCATCGGACAATGACTGGCTCAGGTCGGTAACCTGCGCCGAGCTGCCGGTGATCTGGGTGGCGCTGGCCTGAACTTCGCCAATCAGTTGGTTCAGATTACCCACCATCTTCTCCAGTGACTTGCCAAGGGTATCGTGGGGCGAGGACAACCGGACCTCCAGGTCCAGATCACCTTCGCTAATGCGCTCAGCCACCCTGACCTGCCGTTGCAGGCTTTCAGACATATCGTTGAGCGCGACAGACAACTGGCCCACTTCGTCCTCGGATTTCTGCACCAGGCGACGCGAGAAATCTCCCAGGCTGATGTTGGCTGCCAAGGCGGCGGCTTCGCGAATCGGCCCAACGATTTTTGCGGCGGCAAACCACAGGGCGACCAGCGCCAACAGCGAAACGCCCAGGCCAACCGACACCTGCCAGATGCTGTTGCTGATACTGCGCGCCTGTAACTCCTGCTCCAGGGCAATGGCCTGAGTCATGACCACTGCCTTTGGCAGGCGAATCAGCACCGCCCAGGGTTTGCCTGTGCGGCCCAGCTCAATGGGCATCAGCACTTCGATATGCTGGGTGTGCGGATTGAGCAGACCGTCACCACGGCCACTCTGGATATCGCGCAGTACTTTCTCCCAAGAGTCAGGCAACAAGGCCTTGATGGGCTGGCCGATCAGGTCGGTACGCTGACTGTCCGCGACCACCAGCCCCTGGTTACTCAGAATCGACACCGTGCCCTTGCCACCGTAGAGATCGGCCGACATCTGCTCGCTGAGTTTCTGGATAAAGTCGATATCGAAGTCAGCGCCGACCACGCCGTAGAACTTGCCATCGGATACGATCGGCACCGACAAAGTGGTCAGCCATACGTTTTTGCCCTGAACCACATAAGGAATGGGGTCCAGCACGCTTTCCTTCAGAGTGTCGCGTGGGCCGCTGTACCAACCCCCTTTGGGTACACCGTTCGGGTGGCGATCCGGGGAGTCATACTCGACCAATGGCTGTACTGCCACATGTCCGCCAGCGCTGCGCGTCCAGTAAGGCGTGAAGCGCCCGGTCAACGGATTACTGCCGTCCTGAGCATTGCGCAACACAAGATCCTGACCATCCAACGCGTCCGGTTCCCAGCAGGAGTAAGTGCCATTGAAGTCCGGGTTATCTTTTAGAACGCTGAGCAATACCGTGTTGATCTGCTCACGTCCCAACGCCAAAGGGCTCTGCGAAGCCTTGCTGGAGGCAAAGGTATTGGCCATGGTGCGGGCCGCATCCAGAGCATTTTGCAACTTGGCCTGAATGGCATTGGCACGGGACTCGGCCAGGTTCTGAATTTCCCGGATCGTTGATTCTTCAACCAACGCCGAGACTTCGGTCGCCACGTATTGTTCATTGGCCCTGGCGGTAAAGAGCCCGTAAATAACCAGGCTAATTGATGAAACAAACAGACATACGCCTGCCGTGACACAAATGCGTGCCTGCAACGACTTGAACTTCATATCATCCCCTGCCTGATTATTTTTATTGCCAACGTTTAAGACGACAGCCTCAAACTTGTGCACGACACGGCAAATAACAATCGCTCACGGCTGTTTACGCTGTCCACGAGGCAATCGCCTTGAACGGACGCGGCGATACAACTGCTTTATAAGTATTTGAAGCGTGGCAGGTAGGGGCGTGAGTCACCTCACCCGAGGGGTGAAGGTATTCAGATCAAGAGCCGAAGGCCTTATGTCCGAAGACAATAAGAGCGGCGGGTGGAAAGAATGTGGAAAGCTGCTTTCCGGTCACCCCAGCGGACTCCCTTGAAGATTGCCGCTGCGTCCATTCAATCCATCAACCACAGCAGCAAATTAACATGACCGACTTTTATACAAAATCAAACTTAAGACTTATACAAAACGGTACTTTAGTCGCGGTTCCAAGCAACTAATCAAATCGCTCTGGTGGGCGGGTATTTTTCAATGCTTTGAAATTCAGTTGTTTCGCAACGACCGGCGGGGCCCACTCGCCTCCGCCGGTTGAGTACACGTCAGTTTTTTCTGCTTTTGGGCAGAAAAATCGCCAGGGCTCCAAACAACGGCAAAAACGAGCACAACCAATACACATACTCGATGCCACGGATGTCCGCCAGATGCCCCAACAGCGCGGCGCCAATTCCGCCGAAGCCAAACATCAAGCCAAAGAACACGCCGGCAATCATGCCGACGTTACCCGGCACCAGTTCCTGGGCATACACCACGATGGCCGAGAATGCCGAAGCCAGGATGAAGCCGATGACCACGCTGAGAATGCTGGTCCACAGCAGGTCGACGTGAGGCAGGATCAGCGTGAACGGTGCCACACCAAGGATCGAGAACCAGATCACCGCCTTACGTCCGATCCTGTCGCCTATCGGACCGCCAAAGAAGGTCCCCGCCGCCACAGCGCCGAGGAACAAGAACAGATACAACTGCGACGACGCCACCGACAGGTCGAACTTCTCGATCAGGTAGAAGGTGAAGTAGCTGGTGAAACTGGCCATGTAGAAATACTTGGAGAACACCAGCAAACCCAGCACCGCCAATGCACTCAAGACCCGGCCCCTGGACAGACCATGAGTAGCCGCCTGGCCTTGCTTGAGCTTGAACAGGTTCAGGTGATTGGCGTACCAGCGGCTGATGCGGTACAGCACGAACAGCGCAAACAGTGCGAACAGGCCGAACCAAGCCACATTACCTTGCCCGTAAGGAACGATGATCGCCGCCGCCAGCAACGGGCCGAAAGCAGAGCCGGCGTTACCGCCGACCTGGAACGTCGACTGCGCCAACCCATAACGCCCGCCGGACGCCAGGCGTGCGACTCGCGAGGCTTCAGGGTGAAAGGTCGAGGAGCCAATACCGATCAGACCGGCGGCCAGCAGGATCATGGCAAAACTGCCAACCATGGACATCATCACGATCCCGATCAGCGTGCAGACCGTACCGGCCGGCAGCAGCCAGGGCTTGGGGTGCCGGTCCGTGTGATAACCCACCCAGGGCTGCAGCAGCGATGCCGTCAACTGGAAGGTCAGCGTAATCAAGCCAACCTGGGTGAAGGTCAGCCCATAACTGGCCTTGAGCATCGGGTAAATAGACGGTAGTACCGCCTGGATCAGGTCGTTGATCAAATGCGCCAACGCCACGGCACCGATGATGCGCATGACCAACGGGCTGCTTTGAGGTGTGGCAGGGATAGACGCGGTATCGACCTGGGTATCGCTGATAGCCATGGGAGTTTCCATACGGGGTTTGCACAGGAAGCGGATTCATCAATGTGCCATTTTTCGGTGCAGCAAGGCTATCCCCTTAGCTTGCTATCGACTTGAAATATTGTCAGCGAGCTCGGTAATAGCGCAAAGCCATGGTCTGAATCTTGCCTTGTTAACGGTCTACAACGCGGCCCCTTACAAAGGGGACCGAGAATGGGAAGTTTCGCTACAGAGCCAGCCTACAGAGCGGGCCTGGACAAACTTTCGAGGCCTTTTAAAAGGGCACCTGTTTCGGCACTGTGTCGAAACGCACAAAAATAGTGCAAAGGTGTTCAGGGGAGTATGGGCATGCAGGCTTTTCTATCACCGGGAATCAGGTTGCTGGGGCGTTTCGGCTTTGCCCGCAAATTTCAGTTGCTGTTCCTGCTTTTCATCCTGCCACTCATGGGCAGCCTGTGGATCATCGGCCAGGACTATCGCGACAAACTCAGCCTGATTTCCGAAGAGCGCGCCGGGGTTCGCCAGTTGCTGGCCCTGGATAACCTGGACAACCTGCTCGCCGCCCAGCGCAACCGCGCGGCCCGTTGGCGAGCCACGGAAACCAATCGCCAGGCAACACCCGCAACGCTTGCCGCGATGGCGGCTTTCGATGCCGTGCAGCCGGCCCTCAACCAGGCCGCCAATGATCTGGGCAGCACCTTGCAAACCGAAGGTGCCGAAGCCGACACCCTGGCTCGCTTCCAAACGCTGCAAACCAGTCTCAATGGTCTTGATTCGAAAAGCCTGGGCACCGTCGGTTGGTGGCCGGACGGCTATGACCGCTTCACTGCGGCCTTGAGTGCCCTGCAAGCCTTGCGCGAGCAGATCGTCATGGACAATCGCCTGACCCTCGCCTCCTGGCTGGAAACCTACCTGCTGATCCAGATCTCGACCCAGCAGACACCGGACCTGATCGAGCGGGTCGGTCGCCTGGCCAGCGTTGGCCAGGCCTCCGTTGTGTCGGGTCAGTTCACCCTGCAAAGCCGCCTGCAATTGCGCGACCTGCGCAGCCGGATCGGCGATGCCCGGGATCAACTGGTCAAAACCGGTGGAGTACTGCAGGCGCGCCTGCCGAACGAACTGCAAGCCTGGTCCGGACAATTCCAGGACAGCCTCAAGCATCTGGATTCCGGCCTGAAAGTCCTGGATGAAGGGGTCTTCGCCGGCTCCATCAGCCTCAAGCCGGAAGAATTCGAGAAACACATGGATGCGCTCCTGGCGGACTTGGCGACCTTGCGCCAGCAGTCTCTGATGGCTCTGGATGCGCGACTGGACCACTACCACTCCTCAGCCATCCGCCAGTTCACCCTGGTGGCCACGGTGCTGGGTTGTCTGCTGTTGGCCGCGCTTTACCTCTTCGTCTGCCTGCAAGCGTCCATCCGCCGCAGCGCCAGTGGCATCACATTACTGGCCGAAGCCCTGCGTGACGGCAACCTCAGTCTGCAAGTGCCGGTGCAAGGACGCGACGAACTGGCGGCCATCAGTACCGCTCTCAACGTTGCAGTGGTGCAGTTGCGCAACAGCCTGTTGGGTGTGGACCACGAAACGTTGCAGTTGAGCAATGCCGTTCGCACCCTCAACACGCACTCCAGCGGCGCCCTGGGCGAAGTCGAAGCCCAACAGATGCAGATCAGCCAGATCGCCGCGGCCGCCACGCAACTGGCCGCCACCTCTCAAGGGGTCGCCAGAAGCTGTGAACAGGCCTCCGACAGCGCCCAGCAGACCCGGCGTATCGCCGCCGACAGCAGCCGCGACAGTCAACGCACTACGGCGAGCATCCAGCAACTCAACCAGCGCCTCAACGAAACCGCCGCCGCATTGGGCCGGGTCAGCGAACAGGGGCAACAGATCCAGGTGGTGGTCGACACCATCCGCGGCGTAGCCGAGCAGACCAACCTGCTGGCCCTCAATGCCGCCATCGAAGCCGCTCGCGCTGGGGAACAGGGCCGTGGTTTCGCGGTGGTGGCCGATGAGGTACGCAGCCTGTCGCAACGCACCCAGTCCTCCACCCAACAGATTGCTGGCACCGTCGACAGCCTGCGCGCTACGGTCAACGAAGCGGTCAGCCTGATGGAAGCCGCATGCGGCCAGGCCCAGACCGACGCGCAAGCCGTTACCGGCCTTGGCGAGCGCCTGGGAGAAATTGCCAGCGCCGTGCAGAGCGTCACCGACACCCTGGCGCAAATCGCCACCGCGGTGGACGAACAAGCCAGCACCGCCGACGAGGTCAGCGGCAATATCCAGCAGGTCGACCAGGCGGCCATGCGATTGCTTGAAGGGGCACGCGCCGTGAACCTCGCGGCGGATACTTTGAGCCAGGGCAGCCAGGCCCTGAGCGCCAACACAGGGAGATTTCAACTCGGTTGACGGGTATTTGCGGCGAGGATTGATAAGCGGTTGAAAGCGCTGAGAAATATTTCAGATTTACGCTTGACACATCTTCGTTACCGGCGAATAATGCGCGCCACTTGGCTACATAGCTCAGTTGGTTAGAGCATAGCATTCATAATGCTGGGGTCCGGGGTTCAAGTCCCTGTGTAGCCACCAAGTACTAAAAACGGCTTATCGAAAGATAAGCCGTTTTTTTATGCCTCGATAAAAGCCGTCCCCCAAGTCCGCGCTGATTTGCGCCCGACGCCTCGCATCGCTACAGTCGATCCCTATCCCCTGGCCCACGGATGGAGCGACACATGCTTGCAGATCTGAAACCGAATCTTCATCGCCTGTCAGCCGTTTCGCTGCTGGCTGTAGCCCTGGCACTCGTTGCCTGTAAGGCCCCGTCCTCCTCCACAACCCCAGCATTGCCCGTCGCACCGGAGATCGCCTCCGGCTATCGCACCGACCTGCAGACCCGCCACGCTGACAAGCACATGGCCGCGGCGGCCAACCCGCTGGCGGCCGAAGCCGGGCGGCAGATGTTGCGGCGCGGCGGCTCGGCCATCGACGCGGCGATTGCCATGCAGGCGGTGCTGACCCTCGTGGAGCCGCAGTCCTCCGGGATCGGTGGCGGTGCATTCATCGTGTTGTGGGACGGCAAGGCAGTACGTACTTACGACGGTCGCGAAACGGCACCGGCCGGCGCCACCGAGAGACTTTTCCTGCAAGCAGATGGCAAACCCATGCCGTTTACCGCCGCGCAGATAGGCGGCCGTTCCGTGGGCACACCGGGCGTGTTGCGGGCACTGGAACTGGCCCATCGCAAACATGGCCGACTTGAATGGGCCACGCTGTTCGAGCCGGCCATCGCATTGGCCGAACAGGGTTTTGCGATCTCGCCCAGGTTGCACTCGATGATTGCGGCCGATGCGTCCCTGCCGGGGTCGCCGGACATGGCCGCCTATTTCCTGAACGCCGACGGCAGCCCGAAGGCGGTCGGCACACTGCTGAAAAATCCCGCTTTGGCCGACGTGCTCAAGCGCATCGCCCGCGAAGGTCCCGACGCCTTGTACAAAGGGCCGATTGCCGAAGAAATCGTCGCCAAGGTGCAGAAGCATGCCAACCCCGGCAGCCTGTCATTGAATGACCTCCAGGGCTACGCCGCCCGGGAACGTGCGCCGCTTTGCACTGACTACAAGCGCTGGCAAGTCTGTGGCATGGCGCCCCCGTCTTCGGGCGGGATCGCCGTGGCACAGATTCTCGGAACCTTGCAGGCATTGGAACAGCGCGACCGCCGCACGGCCCTCGCGCCCATGAAACCCGTCAAGACCGATAAACCCGCCGGCATTGAGCCGACGCCCGAAGCAGTGCACCTGATCGCCGAAGCCGAACGCCTGACCTACGCCGACCGCGCCCTGTATGTCGCTGACTCGGACTTCGTCCCCGTACCGGTCAAAGGTCTGGTCGATCCCGGTTATCTGGCCAGCCGCGCGAGCCTGATCGGTCCACGCAGCATGGGCATCGCCAAACCCGGCACACCACCGGGCGTCCAGGTGGCCTACGCCCCGGACCGTTCGCCCCTGCGCATCTCCACCTCGCAAGTGGTGGCAGTGGATGATCAGGGTGGCGCCGTGTCGATGACCACCACGGTGGAGTCGGCGTTCGGCTCACACCTGATGGTCCGGGGTTTCATGCTCAACAACCAGATGACCGACTTCTCGTTCATACCCGAAGAAAATGGGCAAAAGGTCGCCAACCGCGTCGAACCCGGCAAACGCCCCCGCTCGTCCATGGCGCCGACCCTGATCTTTGATCGCCAGAGCGGTGAACTACTGGCCGCTGTCGGCTCACCGGGCGGCTCCCAAATCATCGAATACGTCGCCAAGTCAGTGATCGGCCTGCTGGACTGGGACCTGGACGCGCAAGCCGCAATCAATCTTCCCAACTTCGGCAGCCGCAACGGCCCCACCGAACTGGAACAAGGTCAGTTCAGCCCGACGCTGATCCAGGCGTTGAAAAACAAAGGCCATGCCGTGAGTGAAATCGACATGACCAGTGGAACCCAGGCGATCGTCCGAGTCCGTGATGCCCAGGGCAAAATCTCACTGGCCGGTGGGGCGGACCCGCGGCGTGAGGGTCAAGCGCTGGGGGATTGAGCGTCGCGGCTATCTGGCCAGTCTGCGAAGTCGCGTCGCCGGCCATCGCGAGCAGGTTCGCTCCCCCCAAGGGGTCAGGCCTTGGGGGGATCGCTCTGCGGTTGGTAAATCAGCAGATCGGCGGGCTGACATTGCAGATGGCTGCAAATGGCTTCGAGGGTAGCCAGGCGAATACCCTTGACCTTTCCTTGCTTCAACAAGGAAAGGTTGGCTTCCGTAATGCCTATCGCGGCGGCAAGGTCCTTGGATTTAACCTTGCGCGTCGCCAGCATCACATCAAGTTGAATAACGATAGGCATAGGGCTCTCAAACAAAAGTTCGGTTTTCTGAATCGACTTCACTGGCCCGGGACAATATCCGGGCAATGATTGCAATGCAGGCTGCAAGAAACAACGCGACAAACGACGGGGCGGTAACGCTGAGGGTAAGCAGACGCTGACCGACCGGTGCGTTGATCGTCACCAGCAGGCTGAGAAACGGCTCACACAGGAAATCCAGCAGCACCCACAGCGCCACAGCGCGACCTACCTTCCCCAGGCAAACGGCTGCTTCGCTGGAAAAATACTCGCCTTGGGCATATCGCTGGAACAACTGCCGCAAATGGCCCAGCCCGAACGCCAGGGCCAGCAGCGGTATGCTCGACAACAGCATTGCGCCAAGGCATTGCCAACCAGTCAAGCGCATAGCCTCTGCTGACAAGCTCGACAGCTGTCGCTCGGTCAGGGCAAAGCCCAGACCGTATTCTGAAGCAACGTCAGGAAACAGCCAGACCCCGGCGTTGAGGACCATCATCGTGATAATGAAGACAAGTGTGATGACAGCCATGCGCTGGCTGTACAGGGCGAGACGATTCGAGGACATGGAAGGCTCCACAGAACAAAGGAAGCGCAAACCATAGCGGTGAAATTATCGCAGAACAATAATTAATATGTAAAAAACGATAACATCAAACTCAAGTCGACAACTGATTGGCAAACTGGCTCACGGCATCGACCACCTTCTTCGCGCCATCCTGAATCTCGACGATCACCGTCCCCGCCTCCGCTGCCAGGGCCAGACCCTGTTCGGCCTGGTGCTGGCCGTCGGTCATCAGTGCCACGGCGTTGCGGGCCATGTCCTGGTTCTGGCGAACCACGCCGACGATCTCATCAGTGGCCTGACTGGTACGCGACGCCAGTTGCCGCACTTCATCGGCCACCACCGCAAAGCCCCGGCCCTGCTCACCCGCCCGGGCGGCTTCGATGGCCGCGTTGAGCGCCAGCAGGTTGGTCTGTTCGGCAATGCCGCTGATGGTCTTGACGATGGTGCCGATCACCAGAGATTGCTCATTCAGGGCCTCGATGCCTTCGCCGGCGGTTTGCATGTGCCGGGCCAGGTCACGCATCACGCCCACGGCCTGGGTCACCACGGTGGTGCCGCGCTGGGCGCTGCTGTCGGTTTGCAACGAGGTGCTGTAGGCAATGCCGGCCGCCTCGGAGACAGCTTTTTCCTGGTTGACCTGATCAGTGATGTTCGTGGCGAACTTGACCACTTTGTACAATCGCTCGTTGGCATCAAGCACCGGGTTGTAAGAGGCTTCCAGCCAGACTTCACGGCCGTTGCTGTCCAAGCGTTTGAAGCGACCGGCCACGAACTCGCCGCTATTGAGACGCTGCCAGAACTGCTGGTAGGTGGCGCTGTTGTACTCCTCCGGTTCGCAAAACATGCGGTGATGCTTGCCCTTGATCTGCGCCAGGCTGTATCCCATGGCATTGAGGAAGCGATCATTGGCTGACAGTACGTGACCGCCCAGGTCGAATTCGATCACCGCCGTTGAACGCACCAGCGCACCAATGAGGTTTTCATGTTCACGCGACGCCTCGATGGTACGGGTCAGGTCGCTGGAATACATCGAGAAATAGCGGATTCGGCCATCAGCCGCCCGAACCGGTTGGAGAATCGAACGCAACCAGGCTTCCTTACCGTTGCCCCGGAGCAGCCGTACGGCGCCGGAGAAATGCTCGCCTCTAGTCAGCGCCGTCTTGAAACGCAACTGGAACTCATTGGATTTCAGGTAAGCCGGCACCAGCTCTTCGACAGACCGGCCGATGAGGTCCTGGGACTTGTAGTGCATTTCGTCGAGAAAATTCTGATTGACCGTCTGCACCCGCCCTTCGGCATCCAGAGTGAGGGCCAGCATCTCGCGGTCCAAACTCTCCTTCACCTGCACAAGGCTGGACAGTTCCTGGCGAAGAGCCGAAAGCTCCTGCTTCAAGCGTTTATTGAACATGGCATGCTCCGAGAGCAGGAGAGTTAGGTGGCCTGTTCTCTTGCCATCGGCTCGCCGATTTTTTTCTAAAGAGCGCCCCGGGCCGCTTCTGAAAATAATCCTGCGCGCTCGCGAACCCCGATTAGCCTCCCATGGTCACTGGAATGTTCCAGTGTTGGCGCCTGACGCCAAGACCCTGCCGCACCCAATACCCATAACCATAAAAATCGAGGTAATTGCCGTGACCACCGACATACAAGACAGCCGTTCCGCCCGCTTCGCCTTGCGCTGTTCCAGTTTTGCCGAGCGCTGGTTCCCTGACTCCTGGGTATTTGCCGCCCTGGCAGTATTGGTAGTCGCGGTGGCGACACTGTTCATCGGCGCCAAACCCACGGCCGCTGCCATGGCGTTCGGCGATGGCTTCTGGAGCCTGATACCGTTCACCATGCAGATGGCCTTCGTGGTGATCGGCGGTTACGTGGTCGCCAGCTCGCCGCCCGCCGTCAAACTGATCGATCGCCTGGCACGCATCCCGAAAAACGGTCGCTCCGCGGTGGCCTGGGTCGCATTGATCTCCATGGTCGCGTCGCTGCTCAACTGGGGGCTTTCCCTGGTATTTGGCGGTTTATTGGTACGTGCCCTGGCCCGTCGCACCGATCTGAAAATGGACTACCGCGCCGCGGGCGCCGCCGCTTACTTGGGCCTGGGCGCGGTTTGGGCACTGGGTTTGTCTTCCTCGGCGGCGCAATTGCAGGCCAACCCGGCCAGCCTGCCACCATCGATCCTGTCGATCACCGGGGTCATTCCGTTCACCCAGACCATTTTTCTCTGGCAATCGGGAGTGATGTTGCTGGCGTTGATCGTGATCTCGCTGATCGTGGCCTATGCCACCGCTCCCGGCCCGAACAGTGCCCGTGACGCCGCCGCCTGCGGGATTGATCCCAGCTTCAGCATGCCGGCATTGCAGCCTCGCACCCGCCCGGGAGAATGGCTGGAACATAGCCCGCTGCTGACCATTGCCCTGGCGCTACTGGCCGCCGGCTGGCTGTTCCACGAGTTCTCGACCAAACCTGCGATAAGCGCCATCTCCGGGCTCAACACCTATAACTTCCTGTTCCTGATGCTTGGCGCGTTGCTGCACTGGCGGCCGCGCAGCTTTCTCGATGCCGTGGCGCGCGCGGTGCCGACCACCACCGGCGTGCTGATCCAGTTCCCGCTGTACGGCTCGATTGCCGCGCTGCTGACCACGGTCAAGGGTAGCGACGCCCAGACGCTCGCCCATCACATATCCACCTTTTTCGTACAGATCGCGTCCCACGATACCTACGCCGTGTTGATGGGCGCCTACTCGGCGGTGCTGGGCTTTTTCATTCCTTCGGGAGGCGGCAAATGGATCATCGAAGCCCCCTATGTCATGCAGGTGGCCAATGATCTGAACTATCACCTGGGGTGGGCGGTGCAGATCTATAACGCCGCCGAAGCGCTGCCAAACCTGATCAATCCGTTCTACATGCTGCCGCTGCTGGGAGTGTTGGGGCTCAAGGCCCGGGACCTGATCGGTTTCTCCTTCGTGCAATTACTGGTTCACACGCCATTGGTGCTGGTGCTGCTGTGGGCGCTGGGGACGACATTGTCTTATCTGCCGCCCGTGATGCCATAAAGCCATAAAAAAGGGCCGATATTTTCGTCGGCCCACTTTTTCTTCGCTCCGGTCTGTTTCAGTATGGCTACACCCTGTTCGAGGGGTCCACACGCTGAAAAGGATCTGAGCATGTCCAAACTCGCCGTACTTTCTCTTGCCACCCTGGCCTTCAGTGCCGCCGCCCATGCCGACATCGATGTTCAGTTGGGCAGTACCGAACGCGTCACCCGTCTCTTCGCCTATCCCAACAACTGCAACGTCATTTGTTTTCGCAACTGGACGCTGGAGCAGACCGTTGAGCATTACCTGACCCAAAGCGTGCAGCGTGACGGCTACAGCGCGGCCAAGGTCAGCGTCAAAAGCGACAACGATAAGGTCTACGCCAGTATTAGCGGCGTGCCGCAAGACTACGGCAAACCGTTGACTGCGCTGCTGGATGCCGGTGACCTGGCATACAAGGGCGCCACCAAACTCAACAGCGATAACAAATGGGCCTACGACTGGTACCTGTTCCTGCCGCTGGGCATGGCCCTGGAGAACCGCAAGAGCATTGAGTTGCTGCACTTCCCGCCGGATTACTCCCTGACCCAGGCGCAGGACTACCTGGAATCGGCCACCACCGATCGCTGGGCCACGCTGCTGACCGCCAACGGCATCGCCGCCGAACAGACCCCGGCCTTCCAGACCATTGTCGACATCGCACCGATTGCGGCGCCATCCAATGCCGGCCAGGCGCTGGGCGGGGTCTACGACTATTTCAATGACTACCAGACCACCATGGTCAAGCAAGTCAGCCAGAACGCCAGCGGCGACGCCCTGCCGATGGTGGCCTTCGGTGCTCCCGTGCGGAACTGGATCAAGACACAGTACGGCCAGACCGTGGACGTGCTGGGTCTGGCGACCATTACGCCGACTGCGGGTGTCAAGGTTCCGGTCCTGGGCTCCAACCACCCGAGCTACATCTGGTATGCCGCCGACCCTGACAGCTACAACGGTGATCAGGCCAAGGCGGATGCGGCAGGTTTGAAAGTCATGGGGCAGGACCTCAGCGCTGCATGCTGGCAAGCCGGCATGGGCAGCAAACCGGGCACCGATCCGAGTGCGCAATTGAATCAATGCACACAGACCTGGCAGGTCACGCAAAAGGAAGAAACCTGTGAGCTGTTCTATACCTCGATCCGCAAGCTGTCTGCGGACGAAGCGGCGAAAAAATGCGCGGAGCCGGCAATCAAATCACAACTTCCACAATTGAAAGTCCCCATGCCAGCGCTGCCTGACGCGGTTTAAACCCCAAGGACTTTCCTGCGTAAGCCTGGGCTCACGCGGGAAAGCGCCTTTGGCTCCTGTCAGAGTCGACAGTAGATGGCGTTTCAAGGTTGCGCGAAGCTAGGCAGGTTTCAATGATCGCTGGCAGGATCGCCAGCGCCAGAAGGCCGAGCGTCCTACGCGACAGGGACCGTCATGACCACCTTCCTTGCAGACAGCGCATCCTCACCGAACGGGGACGGCATCTACCCCGAGAAACAACTCAGCACGCGCATGGGTTATCCATCCAGGCGCGATTTCGAAGTGCGCCAGACGACTAACGGCCGCGGCAATGGCATCGTCGCCCGCAAGCGGTTTGCGCCGTTGGAAAGGATGTGCAGGGTATCGGGGCTGATCGTCAGCCGACGACGCCTGCATACACTGCAGATCCTGCCGGACATCCACATGTATGACCCGCGCTTCGCCGGATTGCTGCAGCACTCCTGCAGCCCGAACGTTTTCCTGGACATGAGCGAACTGTGGTTATGGGCGTTGACCATCATCGAGGAAGGTGACTGCCTGACGATGGATTACGCCAGTACCGAACAGAAATTGTATCGACAGTTCGCCTGCCGGTGCGGTTCGTCCAACTGTCATGGCTGGATCACAGGCTATGACGAACCGCCCAACGAGCGAGGGATGAAATTTCTACGGCACTGGCGTCGCGACTGAATGAGCCGAATCAGGGCGCGCCGACCGGACGTAGCCGATACTGCGGCGGCAACTGCTCGAAACCGCTGATCGTCGTGTCCAGGCTTTTCCAGCGGCCGTCCTTGATCCCGTAGATACAGCCGTGAATCGACAGCTTCTGCCCGCGATGCCAAGCGTTCTGCACAATGCTGGTGTGGCCGACGTTGGCCACCTGCTGGATCACATTGAGCTCGCACAAACGATCCACGCGCTCTTCTTCGGTCGGCAATTGGGCCAACGTTTCGCGGTGCTCGTAGTACAGGTCGCGAATCGAACGCAGCCAGCCGTCGATCAGACCCAGTTGACGATCCTGCATCGAGGCACGCACGCCGCCACAGCCGTAATGCCCGGTGACCAGGATATGTTTGACCTTGAGCACGTCCACCGCGTACTGGATCACCGACAGGCAGTTGAGGTCGGTGTGCAGCACCACGTTGGCCACGTTACGGTGCACAAACAGATCGCCGGGCAGCATGCCGACGATCTCGTTGGCCGGCACCCGCGCATCGGAACAGCCGATCCACAGGTACTCAGGGGTTTGCTGACGGGCCAGCTTGGAAAAGAAATCAGGATCTTCCTGCTTGATCGCATCGGCCCAGCGCGCGTTGTTATCAATCAGATCTTGTAATTCGTTCATGCTATCTAGCCCTCGAGAATAGTGCGCAACTTTGACAGACGACCGCCCGTCGAGGTCACGTCCAGAATGCCGTTGGAATTCTCGCCACGGCTGTGGGTCCACCCAGTAAGCCCCACAGTATGAGGAATTGCCATGAATGATTCACGACGTCCTTTCGACGCGGTCCAGCCGGAACCCATCGACGATAACGAAGACCGCATGGGCTCGATGCATGAACTGGAATTCGACGAACAAGAGCCCAGCGCGAAAATCGGCGACGAACTGCCGGAAAATGAACGCGAACAGTTGATGCCGCGTGAACGCGTGCGTGAAGCCGGGCTGACAGGGGCTTCAACGGATGATCACGAACCCACCGACGACGACATGAGCCCGGAAACACTGATCCGCGAAGACGGTGCCCGGGACGCCCATGAAGCCGGTGACGACAAACGGGCGGACTGGGACCTGAGCGTAGTGGATGAAAATGACATTGGCGGGGGTGACGGGCTCGACGAAGCGGAAATGGCCGATATCGATCCGTTGGATGGCAAGCGGTAAGTGTCGATCGAGCTGACGCCATCGCGAGCAGGCTCGCTCCCACAGGTTCTGCGTCATAACCCAATGTCTTGAGCGATGCAGATCCAATGTGGGAGCGAGCCTGCTCGCGATAGCGGTGGATCAGTTTGCACTGGGGTTGAATGTGCCGCCGTCATCGCGAGCAAGCTCGCTCCCACAGGGTTTTGTGTTCGAGCGCAAATTTGATGCACACCGCCAAGCTCTCTGTGGGAGCGAGCTTGCTCGCGATGACGGCGTTGCGGTTAACCTCGATGTGGCAAGTTCAGTCCACCAAGGTACACGCCATGACCACCGCATCTTCGCGTCCGCCCACCGCAGGGTAGTAATCGCGGCGACGGCCGACTTCATTGAAGCCATAGCGCTCATACAGCCGGAACGCTGTGCGGTTGCTGTCACGCACTTCCAGGAAGCACTCCCGAGCCTCGGCCTTGTAGGCAATGGACATAAGATGCTCCAGCAGCCGCAAACCCAAGCCGCGCCCCTGGTTTTCCGGTTTGACGGTGATGTTGAGCAAGTGCGCTTCATCCAGGATGATCTGCACCACGCCGTGGCCCACTTGCTGCTGGCCTTCGAACATCAGCCAGATCTGGTACTTGCCCAGCCCGTCGAGAAAGATCCCTCGGGTCCAGGGGTGGCTGTAGGCCGCATATTCGATTTTCAGCACAGCGTCGAGGTCCGCCTCGGTCATCGGGCGGAACGATACAGCGTCACTCATTCGATTCTTTCCAACGCGCCATCAGCCGGCGCATGGCTTGCCAGACATCAGCCTTGCGCTGTGGCGTTTCCATTAACAATTCCAGGCCGGGCAACGCCCAGGCCGAGCCCAGGCCTTCGACCTGCAGTTCGCGATTGAATGCTTGAGCATCCACCTCACCCGCAAATTTCACCGCCGGCAGGCCGATCAGCCACAGGCACACGCAGGGCTCATCCTCAAGCCGCGCCGAGACAAAACCCTGGACAAAATCCCGCGCCGCTTCTGGTCCCTGGTCCATGGTCCCGCGAGACAACAACGGCCAGCGCACCGGCTCGCCAATGATCTGTGGGCTGTCCGGCAGACCGGCGGCGCGCAGCATGTCCTTGAGCAGCAGATACGCCGGATCGCGGCTTTGAAACGGTTCGCCCGTGGGCAGTTCCACCAGTAGCAGGCAACGTCCTGCCCGTAGCAGTTGCAGCGCGAAACGCGGCGGTGCGACGTAAGGGGCCTTGACCGGGGCCGGGGTCTCATCGGCGGCCTCTACCGGTTTGGCGTTGGTGCGGGTCGATGCCAGGCTCGGGCGCGGAACCTCGATCTTCGGCCGTTCGACCACGGGCGCCACCGGCTCGGCAACCGTCCTGGCCACGGGCGCGCTCACGACCGGCTCGATATCCAGCGGCTCGGGCGTTTCCAGCAGCTCGGGCCGCGACGGGGCGGCAAACGGCAATTCGGTACGCGGCAGCCAGTTGACCACCTGCATGGCGGTCAGATAGGCGCGGCGGCGGGACTCGATAAGCAAGGGTCGGCCACTTGTGGATAACTGAAAGTGGAAGGGATTCTACCGCCCTTCGAGACAGATCGCTTCCCTGTTGAATCAATAGTTGAGCGATTCAACCGACAGTCCGTCTCAGGGGTGAATCGCAACCGGCCTGATGCAGTACAATCGCCCCTTTTAATTGCCAACCCGACGGCCATTGCGATGATCGAACCCAAGCGCGTCTTGCGCGCCCTCGCTGAACACTGGGCATTGCTGGAACCTTTGTGCGAGCACTTCGACCAGGGCACCCTGAGCCTCAACGAATTGCGTTCACAATTGGCCGCCCAACAACTGGACAGCACGCCCCAGGACATCACCAACCTGTTGGACGTGTGGATCCGCCTGGACATCCTCGTACCGGTGGCGAAAAGCCCGAACCGTTTCGAGCTCAACGCCCAGATCCATGACTTCCTCGCCTACCTGCGCCGCGAACACCGTCTGGGCCTGTGCCTGGAGATCGAAGCCTACCTGCGCCACCTCGAGCGCCTGGCCGGCTACATCCAGGACGCGTTCGACATTCGCGACGGCAACGACCTGGCCCGCCAGTTGCGCCTGCTGGACATGCGCGTGCGCGACGTACTCAAGAAACTCGCCAACGACGAACAGGCCCTGGTAGCGGTGGCCGAACGGGCCAAGACCAGCGACCGGCAGATTCCGTTGCGCCAGCGCTACGCCGAAGTACTGGCGACCTGGGATGAATACGTCGAACCGATGATCCAGTTGGTGAACGCCGACGGTGCGTTCGAGCAAGGCGTGCGCAAGGTCGAGAATGTGCTGTTGCGCATGCTCACCGAACAGCAGCGCCTCGGCCACCTGGTGGACGATGACATGCTGCTGCGCACCCACGCGCGCATCCTCGAGATGCAGACCAGCGCCCAGTTGACCCTGCGCCATGCCCGCGAATTGCTCCTGCCGCTACGCGAAGAGGCCCGCCGTCACAACGCGGTGACCCGTGGCGCCGCCCTGGCCCTGGCCGCCATTCGGCGCAAAGGCCTCGATGCCGTGCCCCAAGCCGCCATGCCGCTGTTCACCCGCCCGCAAAGCACCTTCCTGGGCAGCGCCAGTCAGGTCGAAGCCTACGTGTACGCCCTGGCCCGTTTCGAACCGAAACCGGCGCGCTTCCCCAAGTCCCACAAGACCCACAAGGGCGGCGAGGCTCCTCGCGCGCCGCGCACCGTACGCGAGATGGTCGAGCGTTGCGAAGACGCGCTGCCAATGCCGGACCTGATGACCTGGTTGCTGGAGCAGGAGCCGGACGGCGCCACCGACGAATTACTGTACTGGTTCTCGCGCCTGTCGCGGGAAAAACGTTTCAAGCGCGAGCGTCTGGAACGCCGCGACTACCACACTCACGAGCATCAGGTCAGCCTGCGCTCCTTCGCCCTGCTCTCGGCCCGCGACACCGCCGCCGAGGATTCTGCGAGCATCCCCCATGCATCTTGATCTATCCGAACTGTCCCAACTGGCGCCGATTTTTCGCGAGCTGTTCAAGGGTTACCACGTCAGCCGCCGCGACCCGGAGCTGTACGCACAACTGTCGAACTTCCAGGACCAGTACCGCACGCTGTTCAAGGCCCTGGGTTTCGAACTGGTGTGCGACACCCGTGGTTTCTACTACTTCGTGCCGGACCTCGCCGCCGCTGCGGTGAACAAGACCGCCCAACGCCTGGCGCTGTTCACCTTCATCCTCGTCGAGCACCTGGCCGACCAGGGCCGCGACCCGATTGCCGTGCTCGACGGTGGGAGCCTGGGCCGCGATGAGCTGCCCTCGCTTCTGGAAAAGTACCGCGACCTGTTCCTTCAGGCCGAAGTGCAGACCCAGGAAGAGCTGGAAGAAAAAATCATGCGCCGCATGACCCAACTGGGTTTTGCCGGCGAAGAGAACGGTGTCTACCGCTTCCTGCCACCGATGCACCGTTTCCTCGACGTCTGCCTGTCGGTCCAGCAGGACCGCGACCTGGCCGCCAGCCTGCACAGCGTGCTGCCGTTGCCGGCGCCGGTACTGATCGACGAAGACAGCGACGAAAAGTTGCTGCAAACCGATGATCCGCTGGATCTGAGCGAATTCGAAGGTGAAAGCGAAGAAGACGCACTGGCCCGTGCCATTGCCGAAGAACAGGAGACCGACGCATGAGCAAGGAACGCTACGGCATCCGCCGCTTTGCCCTTTTGAACACCGCCGGCTACAGCCTGGGCCTGTTCCCGCTGGAAGAACCTCTGTCGGTGTACGGCGCGAACAACCTCGGTAAATCCGCGTCGATCAACGCCTTGCAGTTCCCGATCCTGGCGCGCATGTCGGACATGAGCTTCGGCAAGTACAGCCTGGAGCAATCCCGGCGGTTCTACTTTGCCTCGGACACCAGCTACATCCTGGTGGAAGTCGCCCTGCCCCACGGCCCGCACGTGATCGGTGTGGTCGGGCGCGGCCCCGGCGGCGGTTTCGGCCACCAGTTCTTTGCCTACGCCGGCAAGCTGGACCTGGCCCATTATCAGAAAGACGACACCTGCCTGCGTCAGAAAGAGCTGTTCACCAACCTGGAGCGCGAAGGCCTCAAAGCCTACGAACTCAAGCCTGATGAACTGCGACGCCTGCTGGTGGGCGGTCATACCTCGATTCCGCTGGACCTGACGCTGATCCCGCTGCGCTCCACCAGCGAGCAAAGCCTCAAGACCTTCCGCGCGCTGTTCATCAACCTGTTGCACATGCGCGAAATTACTGCGGCCAAGCTCAAGCAACTGTTCCTCGACGCGTTCGAGCACAGCCTGCGTTCCGGTAGCGTGGATTACATCGCCGCGTGTGAAGAGGCCTTCCGTGATGTACGACGCATGGAACAGGACTACAACTCCCTGGTGGCTGCCGGTCCGCTGGTGGAGGCCCTGGCCAATGGCGTGAAGCAGCGCGATGTACTGCGCGGCAAACTGCATCGCCTGTCACCGTTGCTCGACTCGCTGCTGGGCACCTGGTCGGACTACGCCAGTGCGCGCAAGGAAGAGCTGACCATCCAGGCCGAACACTACCGCAACGAGCAGGATTCGCTGCAGAACGACCAGCGCGGCGGCACTCAGGAGTTGATGCGCCTGGAACGGGAAATCAGCGGTATCCAGCGCTGGATTGGCGAACTGTCGGTGCTCAAGAACCGCTTTGCCCTGGTGGATGACGTCAAGGTCCTCGAGCAACAACTGCTCGCGGCCAAGGATGCCCACGACGAACTGGCCGGTGCCCTGGCCCAGTCCCGGCAGTTCAGCGCCGAAGACCTGGATGAGCGCCTGCGGGATCTGGAAAAACGCCTGAAGTCGGTCAAGCAGCAACTCGATCACGCCGATAACAACAGCTACGCCCGCCTGCGGGAAGAATTCTCGCAACAGGACGTTGAACGCCTGATGCGCCTGTTCAACAGTGCGCTGTTCAGCCTGCCGCTGGGCGAGCACGGTATCGCGCTGGACGAGAACGGCGAGTGGGTCAAATCCATGGAGCTGATCCTCGACGGCTTCAAAGGTGAGCGTTTCGAAGTACCGGGCCTGTCCATCGACCTGTCCCACATCGAACCGCCTGCCCTGCAAGCCCTGGCCGATCGCGCCGCACTGCGGGACCAGAAAGAACGCCTGGAAAAAGAACTCAAGCAGCTCAAGACCCAGCAAGCGGTGGCCGCCGACCGCGCCGCGAGCAAGACCCAGACCGAGGCGCTGTACCAGCAGGTTCTGGATGCGCAGAAAGCCCTGGAAGACTTCCGCCGCACCCAGACCCTGAGTGCCGAGGAAGGCGAAAAGCTTGAGCAACTGGCGCAGATGGAAGCCGCCCAGGACGAACTCAAGCGCTCCAGCGATGCCTTCACCGAACGTGTCCAGCAGTTGTCCGCCAAGTTGCAACTGGTGGGCCGGCAGATCGCCGACATGGAAGCCAAGCAACGTACCCTCGACGACGCCCTGCGCCGTCGTCAATTGTTGCCAGCAGACCTGCCGTTTGGCACGCCGTTCATGGACCCAGTCGACGACTCCATGGACAACCTGCTGCCACTGCTCAATGACTACCAGGACAGCTGGCAGGGTCTGTTGCGGGTCGATGGCCAGATCGAAGCGCTGTACGCCCAGGTGCGGCTCAAAGGCGTGGCCAAGTTCGACAGCGAAGACGACATGGAGCGCCGCCTGCAACTGTTGATCAACGCCTATGCCCACCGTACCGACGAAGCCCTGACCCTGGGCAAGGCACGGCGTGCGGCGGTGACTGACATTGCCCGGACCCTGCGCAACATCCGCAGCGACTACGACAGCCTCGAGCATCAACTGGCGTTGTTCAACCGCGAGATCAACAAGCGTCAGGTGTCCAACCTGCAGAGCTTCCGGATCGTCCTGGCGCCGAACAAGGAAGCGCTCAAGCACATCGACCAGATCATCCACAGCGCCGGCCAGTACGAGGAAGGCGAGACCCTGTCGGTGTTCGACCTCAGCCAGAGCGCCGAGCAGGACAACAAGAACGAAGAGGCCAAGGAATACCTGGCCCGCCTGGTGGCGGCCAACCACAACCAGCTCGGCCTCAAGGACCTGTTCGAACTCGCCTTCGAGATCACCAAGGTCAACGGCCAGCCCGTGATCCACACCGATATCGATGGTGCGGCGTCCAACGGCACCACGATGACCATCAAGGCGCTGACCAACATGTATTTGTTGCTGCACCTGATGGACCGCGAACAGGCCGGTCGCGTGCGTCTGCCGTACTACCTTGACGAAGCGGCAGACATCGACGAGAAAAACCAGGCCGCGCTGCTGGAAACCAGCTTGCAGCTGGGTTTTGTGCCGATCCTGGCCAGTGTGAAACCGCAAGTCTGCGCCAGCGTCGCCATCGACCTGGAAGGCGGCAGCGGCCCCAACGGCATCTACATCGACGAGGCGGACTGGAAGTACATCCGCCGTCACGATGCGGTGAAAGCCACGGTGAACGTGCAGGCCGACGAGCCGGAGCTGGATCCGGTTTGAGGTAAATAGCCGGACACAAAAAAGGCCGCGATCCAATGGATCGCGGCCTTTTTCATTGGGCTTTTTAGGATTGTCGCGAGCAGGCTCGCTCCCACAGGTTTAGCGTCGCAATCAGATGACACTTCGTGGGAGCGAGCCTGCTCGCGATGGCGTCAGAACAGACTGATTGCCCCCTGATCACTTACCCAGCTTGATCTTCGGCGCCCAGGTCAGCCACTCCTCTTCAAACTGATCGAACAAGGGGAAGGTCTGCTCCGGTCGCGCCGGGTTGCCCATCCGCTCGCCATCCGGGGTGGCAAAAGCGATGCCGCCCTGGATCAGCGTCTCCAGCGACTCAGTCCGCACTGTCGCGCCTTTGAACAACCCGAAGTCCATGCCGAAGCCACTGGTATTCCAGAATCGCGTGCCGCTGCGCACCAATGGCGCGTACTTGGGCTCGATCAGGATATGGACCAGCACACGGTCCGCCGTCTGGCCCAATTCATAGCCGGTGACCTTGCCCACGGTAATCTCGCGATACGTCACCGGCACGCCGGTCTTCAACGAACCACGGCGAGCGGCGCTCAACACCAGGCTCAGACCGGCTTCAGGGACGGCGTTTTGCGGTGGGCTGGCGAGGGCCACGAAGTTTTTCTGCGGCCCCAGGTTTTTCACCGGTGGCTGTACTTCGATGTACTGCCCGGTCACCAGCGTCTCCAGGTTCGAGGTCTTCATCAGCCCCAGTTCGGGCTTGACCACCCAGAACTGGGAGCCGACCCGAGCAATACGCTCCGGCACTTCGGTGATACGTGCGGTGAGCAGGATAGATTGCATGTCGGCGCTGAGGTCCACGTCCTCGATCTTGCCCACATCCAGCCCTTTGAAACGAATCGGCGTGCCGCTGCGCAAACCGTCGGCGCGATCGACCTTGATCGTCACCATTGTGCCTTTCTGTTGCGCGGCTTCGCGGTCTGCATGCAGGCGGAACCGTGGGATGCGCCTTTTCAACGGCACATTGGGTTCCGGCGTCTCGAAAGAAATGCCGCCGGCCATCAGGCTTTGCAAGGATTCGCTCTTGACCTGGATCCCCCCCGTCAAACCACCCGTGAGCGTAATCCCGCTGGCATTCCAGAACCGGGTCGATCCGTTGACCAGACCTTCGTATTCCTTCTCGATGTGCACACCAATGATCAACTGCTTTTTCTTGCGGGAGAACTGGTAGCTCTGCACCGATCCAACCTTGACCTGTTTGTAGAGAATCGGACTGCCGACCTCCAGCGAACCTAGGTTTTCAGTGAGCAGGACCAGGTGCAGCCCGGGCGAACGCAAGTCCAGAGGTGGCGCCTTCGGCCTGGCTTCAAACTCGCGCTGCGGCGCGCCTCCCTTGTCGCCGGGACGTATGGCGATGTAGTTACCTTTGACCAATGCCTCAAGGCCCGTAATCCCCGCCAGCGAGATCGACGGCTTGACCACCCAGAACTGGGTGCCGGTCACCAGGTAATCTTCGGCCAGTGGGTCTAGGGTCAATTCAGCGGTAGCGCTGGACAGATCCGGATCGACCTTGAGGTTCTTCAGGCTGCCGACCTGAATGCCTTTGTACATCACCGGAGTACGACCGGACTGTAACCCTTCGAAGTCGCTGAGCTTGACCTTCACGCGGATGCCGGCAGCGGCAGCGTCGAAGTCTTCATAAAGACGAAACGGCAGGCTCGGGTCTGTGGGCGGACTGTCTTTGCGACTCTCCGGCGTGGCGAACGCGATACCACCGGCCACGATGCTCGCCAGGGATTCGCTGCGCACTTTGACGCCCGACAGATTGGCATCGATGCTGATGCCGCTGGCATTCCAGAAACGCGTATGTTTACGCACCAGGCCGGCATAAGTCGGTTCGATATAGATTTTGATTTCGACCGTGCTCTGATCCTCCGATAGCAGGTAGCTTTTCACCTGCCCGACCTGAATCTGTTTATAGAACACCGGGCTGCCACGGTTCAGCGAGCCCAGGCGCTCGGCCTTGAGGGTCAGGTGCAAACCAGGCTTGGCGTCCGAGAGCGGCGGCTCTTCGGCCAGGGCCTTGAATTTACGGATCGGCTCCCCTTCCCCCGGGCTGATAGCCACGTAGTTACCGGAAACCAGGGTTTCCAGGCCGGTGATGCCGGCCAGGGTCACGCTCGGCTTGACCAACCAGAAGCGTGTCCCGGTCTTGAGGTATTGCTCGACGTCCTTGTTCATCTCAATGGTCGCGACCACGCCTTTCGAGCTGCCTTCGTCATCGAGCTTGAGGGACTTCACTTTGCCAACCGGCATACCCTTGTAGACGACTTCAGTCTTGTTGACCTGAATACCCTCGCCGCTTTCAAAGCGCACGTTGATCTCGATGCCGGTTTCGTTATAGGCCCGCCAGCCGAGCCAGCCGCCGATAATCAAGGCAATCAGCGGCAAGACCCAAATTGCGGACCAGTTCGAAGCCGGTCGGGTTTTAGCGGTAGGCAAATCAGTCATGGTCGTCATCCGACTCCGTGTTATCCCAAATCAGTCGGGGATCGAAGGTTACTGCGGCAATCATTGTCAAAATCACTACGCTGGCAAAAGCAATTGCACCAAGACCGGCTTCGACACTGGCGAGTCGACCGAAATTCACTACCGCCACCAATATGGCGATCACAAAAATATCCAGCATCGACCAGCGCCCAATGAACTCGATAAAACGGTACATAAGGATGCGTTGCCGCGCAGACATGGGCTGGTGCCGTTGCACGGAAAACAGCAGCAAGGCGATGCCTACCAACTTGAAAGTCGGAACGACGATACTGGCGATGAACACCACGGCGGCAATCGGAATCATCCCGTGCTGAACCAGCTCGATGACCCCGGCCATGATGGTGCTCGGAGCCCCTTGCCCCAACGAGTTGATGGTCATGATCGGTAGCATGTTGGCCGGAATGTAGAGAATCGCGGCAGTGACCAATAACGCCCAGGTCCGCATCAAGCTGTTTGGGCGACGAGGATGAACCAGGGCGCCGCAGCGGGTACAGGTTTGTGTATCGACGTCAGCTTCCTGCCGGTTTAGCTCGTGGCATTCTGTGCAGATCAAAATACCCGCATCAATCGCCCGCATGAGCGTCCTCTCCTGATAACGCTTGCCAGATCTGATGCGGCGACATCACCACCTCCAGCCAGACCTGGACGAGCAACAAACTGATAAAACACGCCAGACCAAGCCCCACGGTAATGGCCGCCATGTCTGCCAACTTGACGATGGCCACCAGCACACCCATGAGGTAAACCTCCAGCATGCCCCAGTCGCGTAAATGGTGATAAATGCGATAGAGCAATAAGCCGTAGCTACGGCCGATATTCCAGCGAATGGTCAGTAGCACGGCCAATTGGCAAAGCAGTTTAAGCAGCGGAATACCCATGCTGCACAGGAAAACCACCACCGATACACCCTGCATGCCGGTATTGAACAGGCCGACCACACCACTCCAAACGGTGTCCTGGGAGGATTGGCCGAGCAAATTGAGCTGCATGATGGGTAAAAAGTTCGCAGGCACATACAACAGCAGAGCGGCAATGACCAATGCAAGGCTGCGTTCGACCACATTGTGTCGGTGAGCGTAGAGCTCATACCCACAGCGAGGGCATTCGGCTTTTTCGCCATGGGCCAGCTGGGGCTTGCGCATCAACAGGTCGCACTCATGGCACGCCACCAAGTCATCCAACGGCAGATCTGACAACCGAGGGGCGTCAAACGGATCGGGCATAAAGAGCTCTGGCTCAACTAAGGTGGAGGCTATTCTAGTTCGCTGGCTTGAAAATAACTGTGCAAATTTATTCCGAGCCTCGGCGCAATTTTATTGCGGGCAAAACAAAACCCCTACCTGCGTCAGCAGATAGGGGTTTCGGAATTTAATCTTGACGATGACCTACTCTCACATGGGGAAACCCCACACTACCATCGGCGATGCATCGTTTCACTACTGAGTTCGGGATGGGATCAGGTGGTTCCAATGCTCTATGGTCGTCAAGAAATTCGGTAGCCAGCGCGTGCCTTGCGGTCACGTTCCAGCGAATGGGTATGCGATAGGTTTGTGTGTTGTGCGAACTTTCGGTTCATAGCGTCTTCACACACCGCAATCTGGTGCCCTGTATCGGGTCAGCAAATTGCTTGGGTGTTATATGGTCAAGCCTCACGGGCAATTAGTATGGGTTAGCTCAACGCCTCACAGCGCTTACACACCCCACCTATCAACGTCGTAGTCTTCGACGGCCCTTCAGGGGACTCAAGGTCCCAGTGAGATCTCATCTTGAGGCAAGTTTCCCGCTTAGATGCTTTCAGCGGTTATCTTTTCCGAACATAGCTACCCGGCAATGCCACTGGCGTGACAACCGGAACACCAGAGGTTCGTCCACTCCGGTCCTCTCGTACTAGGAGCAGCCCCTCTCAAATCTCAAACGTCCACGGCAGATAGGGACCGAACTGTCTCACGACGTTCTAAACCCAGCTCGCGTACCACTTTAAATGGCGAACAGCCATACCCTTGGGACCGGCTTCAGCCCCAGGATGTGATGAGCCGACATCGAGGTGCCAAACACCGCCGTCGATATGAACTCTTGGGCGGTATCAGCCTGTTATCCCCGGAGTACCTTTTATCCGTTGAGCGATGGCCCTTCCATACAGAACCACCGGATCACTAAGACCTACTTTCGTACCTGCTCGACGTGTCTGTCTCGCAGTCAAGCGCGCTTTTGCCTTTATACTCTACGACCGATTTCCGACCGGTCTGAGCGCACCTTCGTACTCCTCCGTTACTCTTTAGGAGGAGACCGCCCCAGTCAAACTACCCACCATACACTGTCCTCGATCCGGATAACGGACCTGAGTTAGAACCTCAAAGTTGCCAGGGTGGTATTTCAAGGATGGCTCCACGCGAACTGGCGTCCACGCTTCAAAGCCTCCCACCTATCCTACACAAGCAAATTCAAAGTCCAGTGCAAAGCTATAGTAAAGGTTCACGGGGTCTTTCCGTCTAGCCGCGGATACACTGCATCTTCACAGCGATTTCAATTTCACTGAGTCTCGGGTGGAGACAGCGCCGCCATCGTTACGCCATTCGTGCAGGTCGGAACTTACCCGACAAGGAATTTCGCTACCTTAGGACCGTTATAGTTACGGCCGCCGTTTACCGGGGCTTCGATCAAGAGCTTCGCGTTAGCTAACCCCATCAATTAACCTTCCGGCACCGGGCAGGCGTCACACCCTATACGTCCACTTTCGTGTTTGCAGAGTGCTGTGTTTTTAATAAACAGTCGCAGCGGCCTGGTATCTTCGACCGGCGTGGGCTTACGCAGCAAGTGCTTCACCCTCACCGGCGCACCTTCTCCCGAAGTTACGGTGCCATTTTGCCTAGTTCCTTCACCCGAGTTCTCTCAAGCGCCTTGGTATTCTCTACCCAACCACCTGTGTCGGTTTGGGGTACGGTTCCTGGTTACCTGAAGCTTAGAAGCTTTTCTTGGAAGCATGGCATCAACCACTTCGTCACCCAAAGGGTAACTCGTCATCAGCTCTCGGCCTTAGAATCCCGGATTTACCTAAGATTCCAGCCTACCACCTTAAACTTGGACAACCAACGCCAAGCTGGCCTAGCCTTCTCCGTCCCTCCATCGCAATAACCAGAAGTACAGGAATATTAACCTGTTTTCCATCGACTACGCTTTTCAGCCTCGCCTTAGGGACCGACTAACCCTGCGTCGATTAACGTTGCGCAGGAAACCTTGGTCTTTCGGCGTGGGTGTTTTTCACACCCATTGTCGTTACTCATGTCAGCATTCGCACTTCTGATACCTCCAGCAAGCTTCTCAACTCACCTTCACAGGCTTACAGAACGCTCCTCTACCGCATCACCTAAGTGAT
>NZ_CP054128.1:5440000-6213959 GCF_013283895.1 Pseudomonas sp. MPDS
CCACTGGTGTTCCTTCCTATATCTACGCATTTCACCGCTACACAGGAAATTCCACCACCCTCTACCATACTCTAGCTCGACAGTTTTGAATGCAGTTCCCAGGTTGAGCCCGGGGATTTCACATCCAACTTAACGAACCACCTACGCGCGCTTTACGCCCAGTAATTCCGATTAACGCTTGCACCCTCTGTATTACCGCGGCTGCTGGCACAGAGTTAGCCGGTGCTTATTCTGTCGGTAACGTCAAAACACTAACGTATTAGGTTAATGCCCTTCCTCCCAACTTAAAGTGCTTTACAATCCGAAGACCTTCTTCACACACGCGGCATGGCTGGATCAGGCTTTCGCCCATTGTCCAATATTCCCCACTGCTGCCTCCCGTAGGAGTCTGGACCGTGTCTCAGTTCCAGTGTGACTGATCATCCTCTCAGACCAGTTACGGATCGTCGCCTTGGTGAGCCATTACCTCACCAACTAGCTAATCCGACCTAGGCTCATCTGATAGCGCAAGGCCCGAAGGTCCCCTGCTTTCTCCCGTAGGACGTATGCGGTATTAGCGTCCGTTTCCGAGCGTTATCCCCCACTACCAGGCAGATTCCTAGGCTTTACTCACCCGTCCGCCGCTCTCAAGAGGTGCAAGCACCTCTCTACCGCTCGACTTGCATGTGTTAGGCCTGCCGCCAGCGTTCAATCTGAGCCATGATCAAACTCTTCAGTTCAAACATCTTTGGGTTTTGAGAAAACCCTAAACTTGGCTCAGCAATCGTTGGTTACATCTTTGATTTCTCGCGGAGTAACTTGTGATGCTGATAATCTGTTGACTAGCAGTCTGACTCCACAAGCACCCACACGAATTGCTTGATTCAGTTGTTAAAGAGCGGTGGGTTGAGCCTTTCGTCTCAACCGAGGCGCGCATTCTACAGCGCCCGGTGTATCTGTCAAGCGGTTATTTTAAGAAGTTTTCAAAGTTTCCTCTGCAACTTCAACCACTTGCGCTTCCGATCTCTCGTTAGCGGGAGGCGAATTCTACAGCGTTACTCGCTGCTGTCAACACCTCTTTTTGACGCTTTCGATCGAGAAGATCGAATCGTTAACGGAGCCAGAAAAACCGCCCCACCAACTGCTTCCCAAGCTTCGATGACCTGAAGCCCTGCGCTGCCTAAAATCGTTTAACTCATTGAAACTCAAGGAGTTTTTCGTTTCGACTGCGCCGGAAGTGGGGCGAATTATAGACGTCCAGGATTTGCCGTCAAGCGTTAATTACGCTTTTGTTGCAGAAGGTGCTTTGCGTCCAATTAAACGCGGTATCCGGCGCGTAACCACAGGAATTCGAAGCATCAAAAGCACAGCACCTATAAAGGCGTAAATCGACCACTCCTTAAGATCCGCCCGCACAATCCACAACATATGCAGCAATCCAAGGCCCAAGATCGGATAAACCAGGCGATGCAGTTTTTTCCAGCGCGCGCCCAGTCGCCGCTGACTGTAGCGATTGGAAGTAATCGCCAGCGCCAAGAGCCCCAGAAACCCGAGCGCTCCTACGATAATATAAGGTCGCTTGCTCAGCTCGACGCCCAGTTGCGACCAATCGAACCCCAGGATGAACGCCGTATACCCACTCAAATGCAGCACCACATAAGCAAAGCACCACAATCCCAGCTGACGCCTGACCGCGATCCACCCTGCCCACCCCGTGAGTTTCTGCAACGGCGTCATGCTCAAGGTGATCAACAACAAAATAAGCGTGCCCAACCCGAGCCGATCCACCAGCACCTTGCCTGGGTCAGGCCCCAACTTATTCATCAACGCTTCGTAGAGCCAGAGCAACGGCCAAACCGCCGCCGCGACAAAGACGCCGATTCGCCAGACTGGAAAACGCATCAGTAGTCCTTCCTCAAGTCCATCCCTGCATATAAAGAAGCGACTTCATCCTGATAGCCGTTGAACATCAACGTATCGCGCACGTTAGGACTGAACAGCCCGCTCGGCAGACGGCGCTCCCGTGCCTGGGTCCAACGCGGGTGATCGACCGTCGGATTGACATTGGCGTAAAAGCCGTACTCGTCGGACGCAATGCTCTGCCAGGTGGTCTTGGGCTGCTCGCTGACCAGACTGATGCGCACAATGGACTTCACACTTTTGAACCCGTACTTCCACGGCACCACCAAGCGCAACGGTGCACCGTTCTGATTCGGCAACTCTCGCCCATACATCCCAACCGCCATGATTGCCAGCGGATTCATCGCTTCATCCAGTCGCAAGCCCTCGACATAAGGCCAGTCGATCAAAGCAAACCCTGAGCGCTGCCCTGGCATAGTCTTGGGATCCTGCAGGGTTTCGAAACGAATGTACTTGGCCTTGGAGGTCGGCTCGACCTGCTTGAGCAACGCCGAAATGGGAAAGCCAATCCATGGGATAACCATGGACCAGGCCTCCACGCACCGCAGGCGATAGATTCGCTCCTCCAACTGGTAAGGTTTCATGAAGTCTTCCAACGCATAGCGCCCCGGCTTGCCCACTTCCCCATCGACCACCACGCTCCAGGGCTCGGTTTTCAAGGATCCGGCATTGGCCGCCGGATCACCTTTGCCGGTTCCGAACTCATAGAAATTGTTGTAATGGGTGGCGTCTTTAAAAGGGGTGATGGACTCATCCTTGACCGTAACCGCGCCCCATTGGGTGGACGGCAGCTTCTCGGCAAACCACGACGGCGCCTTGCCGGGCTCGACATCCGCATAACGCGCAACATCGGCAGCACTGGCCCAACGCGGAAGACCGCTGACGGCAAGCCCCGCCATGGCGGCCCCAAGCATTTGGCGACGGGATAGATAGAGGGATTCTGGCGTGACGTCCGACTCAAGGCAGTCGGACGACTTGGGGATCTTGATCAGCATGACAACTCCGCAGCATTGGAGGGCAGATGCACCAATAGACTGCGGAGTATGAGGGAAATTACATCACTCGGCTTTTTTGTGTCGGCGCAGGCGCAACAGGTATTGAACCGGGCCGGAAGCGGCATAGGCGAGGAATACCAGCAACAAGATACGTGGCGGATCACTGAAGACCACCGCGAACACCAGCACCACCGCCAGAATCGCAACGAACGGCACTCGCCCTTTGAGATCCAGCTCCTTGAAGCTGTTGTACTTGATGTTGCTGACCATCAGCATACCGGCCGCCGCTACCAGCAGCGCCACAAGGAACGACATCTTCGATCCCTGGATACCGTAGTCGCTGAAAGCCCAAACAACACCGGCTACGACACCCGCAGCGGCAGGACTCGCCAAGCCGATGAAGTAGCGCTTGTCAGCCGTACCGACCTGGGTATTGAAACGTGCCAGACGCAACGCGGCACCGGCGACATAGATGAAAGCGACCATCCAGCCAACCTTGCCCATGTCCCCCAGCGCCCAACCGAACGCCAGCAAGGCCGGGGCCACGCCGAAAGCGACCATGTCCGACAGCGAATCGTACTCGGCACCGAACGCGCTCTGGGTATTGGTCATGCGGGCCACACGCCCGTCCAGGCCATCGAGCACCATGGCGACAAAGATCGCGATGGCAGCGAAGGCAAAGTAACGACTCGCCCCGGCGCTATCGCCGGCGCTCAAGGCCGCTTGGGCGCTCATGGAGCTGATGATGGAATAGAAACCGGCGAACAGGTTCGCGGTGGTGAACAGATTCGGCAGCAGATAGATGCCACGGTGCCGGACCTTACGGCCTTCAGCGTCATGTCCTTCTTCGACGTGCTCATCGATGGGCAGCAGGCTTTCGGCGTCAGGAGCCTGGTTGGGCTCGTCGGGGCGTTCGCTCATGGACAGTACCTTGCAACGGTGTGAAAAATTCGACAGGTGTCTGGGACGAGGGTTCGGCCGCAAACGATGCAGCTTTATACCAGAAGCCACCGCCCAAACGAAAAAACGCGGCCAGGGCCGCGTTTTCCGATCAAGCTCGCGACTTAGTTCTTGGCTTTGTCGACGATCTTGTTGGCACCGATCCACGGCATCATCGAGCGCAGCTGCTCGCCAATGATTTCGATACCGTGAGCGGCGTTGTTGCGACGCTTGGCGGTCATCGAAGGATAGCCGGTAGCGCCTTCGCTGATGAACATCTTGGCGTATTCGCCGTCCTGAATACGTTTCAGGGCGTTACGCATGGCCTGGCGGGATTCGGCGTTGATCACTTCCGGACCCGTCACGTACTCGCCGTATTCAGCGTTGTTGGAGATCGAGTAGTTCATGTTGGCGATACCGCCTTCGTACATGAGGTCAACGATCAGCTTCAGTTCGTGCAGGCATTCGAAGTAGGCCATTTCCGGCGCGTAGCCAGCTTCAACCAGGGTTTCGAAACCGGCCTTGACCAGCTCGACAGTACCGCCGCACAGAACGGCTTGTTCGCCGAACAGGTCGGTTTCGGTTTCGTCCTTGAAGGTGGTTTCGATGATGCCGGTACGGCCGCCGCCAACACCGGCAGCGTAGGACAGAGCGACGTTCTTGGCGTTGCCGGAGGCGTCCTGATAGATCGCGATCAGGTCAGGGATACCGCCGCCCTTCACGAATTCGGAACGAACGGTGTGGCCCGGGGCCTTCGGCGCGATCATGATCACGTCGAGGTCGGCGCGTGGCACTACCTGGTTGTAGTGAATCGCGAAACCGTGGGAGAAGGCCAGGGTGGCGCCTTTCTTGATGTTCGGTTCGATTTCGTTCTTGTACAGCGAAGACTGGAACTCGTCCGGGGTCAGGATCATGACCAGGTCGGCGGCGGCAACGGCAGAAGCCACGTCGGTGACTTTCAGGCCATGGGCCTCGGCCTTGGCAACGGTGGCCGAGCCTTTACGCAGGCCGACGGTCACGTCAACACCGGAGTCCTTGAGGTTGCACGCCTGGGCGTGGCCTTGGGAACCGTAACCGATGATGGCGACTTTCTTGCCCTGGATGATCGACAGGTCGCAGTCTTTATCGTAGAAAACTTTCATGAATTACCCCTATTTCCGGCCATTCAGGCCATTCGCTAATTTGGTTTAGATGCTCAGTACTTTGTCGCCACGGGCAATCCCGGTGACGCCACTGCGTACGGTTTCCAGAATCGAGGCAGTGCCGATCGATTGAATGAAGCTGTCGAGCTTGTCGCTGGTACCGGTCAACTGAACGGTATAGACGCTGGCGCTGACATCGACGATCTGCCCACGATAAATATCGGTAGTGCGTTTGATCTCGGCGCGCTGGGCACCGGTGGCCTTGACCTTGACCAGCATCAGCTCGCGCTCGATGTGCGCGCTTTCCGACAGGTCCACCAGCTTGACCACCTCGATCAGCTTGTTCAGGTTCTTGGTGATCTGCTCGATGATTTCATCGTGCCCCACAGTGGTCAGCGTCAGACGCGACAGGGTCGGGTCTTCGGTTGGCGCCACGGTCAGGCTTTCGATGTTGTAGTTGCGCTGCGAAAACAGGCCCACTACGCGAGACAGAGCACCCGGTTCGTTTTCCAGAAGCAGGGAAATAATATGTCGCATGATTAGGTACGCTCCGTCTTGCTCAGCCACATATCGCGCATGGAGCCGTCTTTGATCTGCATCGGGTAGACGTGCTCGCTGGTATCGACCTTGATATCGAGGAACACCAGGCGATCCTTCATGGCGAAAGCTTCTTCGAGCCCGGACTTCAAGTCCTTCAGGTCAGTGATGCGGATGCCCACGTGACCATAGGCTTCGACCAGCTTGACGAAGTCCGGCAACGACTCCATGTAGGAGTGCGAGTGACGGCTGCCGTAGCTCATGTCCTGCCACTGGCGAACCATGCCCAGTACGCCGTTGTTCAGGTTGACGATTTTCACCGGCAAACCGTACTGCAGGCAGGTCGACAGCTCCTGGATGTTCATCTGGATACTGCCCTCGCCCGTGACACAGGCGACGTCGCTATCCGGAAAGCTCAACTTGACGCCCATGGCCGCCGGGAAACCGAAGCCCATGGTGCCCAGACCACCGGAGTTGATCCAGCGGTTGGGCTTGTTGAACTTGTAGTACTGCGCGGCGAACATCTGGTGCTGGCCCACGTCGGAGGTCACAAAGGCATCGCCCTTGGTCACTTCGCACAGGGTTTCGATTACGGTCTGCGGCTTGATCACGCTGCCGTCGCCCTTGTCGTAAGGGAACAGGCCACGATCACCGCGCCACTCATCAACCTGCTTCCACCAGCTGGCCACGGACTCCTTGTTCGGAGCCTCGCCGATTTCCTTGAGGATGGCGACCATTTCGCTCAGCACGCTCTCCACAGGACCGACAATCGGCACGTCTGCCTTGATGGTCTTGGAGATCGACGCCGGGTCGATGTCGATATGGATGATCTTGGCGTTCGGGCAGAATTTCGCCGGGCCGTTGATGACACGGTCGTCGAAACGCGCGCCGACCGCCAGAATCACATCGGCATGGTGCATCGCCAGGTTGGCGGTATAGCTGCCGTGCATGCCGAGCATGCCGATGAACTGACGGTCAGTGCCCGGGTAGGCGCCCAACCCCATCAGCGTATTGGTGACCGGCAAGTTGAGCATTTTCGCCAATTCGGTCAGCGGCGCGGAGCCACCACCGAGGATGACGCCGCCACCCGAGTACAGCACCGGACGCTTGGCCGCCAGCAGCATTTCGGCTGCCTTGCGGATTTGCCCGGAGTGACCGCGCACAGCCGGGCTGTAGGAACGCAGCTTGGCTTTCTTGGGGAAAATGTATTCGAACTTCTCGGCCGGGTTGGTCATGTCTTTCGGGACATCGACCACAACCGGGCCCGGACGACCGGATTCAGCCAGGTAGAACGCCTTCTTCATGACCTCCGGGATCTCCGAAGCGTGCTTGATCATGAAGCTGTGCTTCACGATCGGCCGGGAAATACCGATCATGTCGGTTTCCTGGAACGCGTCGGTGCCGACCATGGTGCTGGGCACCTGACCGGAGATGATCACCATCGGGATAGAGTCCATGTACGCCGTGGCGATACCGGTGATGGCGTTCGTGGCGCCAGGGCCGGAAGTCACCAGGACCACGCCGGCTTTACCGGTGGCACGGGCATAACCGTCAGCCATGTGGGTCGCCGCTTGCTCATGACGAACCAGGATGTGGGTCACTTCCGGTTCTTTGAACAGGGCATCATAGACATGAAGAAGAGCACCACCGGGGTACCCGTAGATATATTTGACGCCTTCGTCACGCAAAAAGCGGACGAGCATCTCACCGCCAGATAAAAGCTCCACGTTGTTCACCTCTAAAACGCCAGAATACCGGCCCACAAAAAGGGACGGGTCTTAATAGGTTTACTTCTCGGCAGAGCATGAGCGACGGTGGTCGCCGACTACGTCAGCACTGACTGAGCAAGTATTGGGATCGTCCCAAGTGTTGCGGGCCTTTCCCACCCAGCGCGAGGTAACGCGTTGCGGGTGTAACAGGTCGGCGCGGATGTGCGCCTCATGATCTGCCGAGTGGGCCTGCTTCTGGCAGTCCCTCTACAGCGGACTTTGGATTCTTCTGTTTCGCCCTCTGCAAGTCAAGCCGTCAATGTGCTTTATTCGAAGTAAGCGCATGAGAACGCAAGAAAAAACCTTTAAACAGCAACTGTGTTAGCTTCAATTGCGCAACCCATGACAAGGAAACAGCATGCGAATGTTCTTCTTGACGGCCAGCCTGCTGGTTGGCCTGAGCCCGATGTGCATGGCCGGTCAGGTCTATAAATGGGTGGACGCCCAAGGGGTTACCCACTTTGGCTCCCAGCCACCGCCTGAAGGACAGGCCACGACGGTGATCAAGTCCTCCCCTTCCGCCGCCAAGCCAGCAGCCCCCCCGCCTGCCGGGGTCATTGGTGACCAGAAGGCGATTGACCAACAGGTCAAGCAACAGATTGCCGAGCAGCAAGCCCAGCTCAAGGCCTTCTGCGAACAGACTCGGACCAATCTGGCGCAACTGCAGAACAACCCGCGGGTACGCGAGGATGTGGAAGGGGAAATGCGCCGCCTCACAGAAGAGGAGCGGCGCCAGCGCATCGACGAAACCCGCAAGCAGATCGAGGAGCACTGCCAATAAATGGCGGTCAGTTAACGTCGCTGATCAATTGGTCGAACTGCGCCAACAGTCGCTGCAACTCCACGCCTTGCCCCGGCCGCTGGGCATAGACCATTTGAGCCATCTCCAGGATGCCCGAGGCGTTGGGCAGCGGCAGGTCATTTTCCAGGATGGCTTTCATGCGCGGCAGGAAAATCCATTGCAGCCATTGCTCGAAGTCCAGCGTGTCGACCGCGAACGGCTCGACACTGGCCAACGCCTCGGCCGACGGCGAAACGCTGCTCCACCAGCCCTGGACCCGCAACTCGCGCTCAATCAGCAGCAACTGATCGGCGATCTTGGGAAAACGCGTATCCATCAGAGCGAAACCTTGGCCTTCTGACGGGCCAATGCCGCGCCGGCGGAGTCGCCTTGTTTCTCACGGGCCTGAGCGATCAATTCCCACAGGCTGGCCTGAAGCGCCGGACGACCGTTGGCGAATGTCAGGCCACGGCGGGCCAGTTGCTCGGCTTGCGGCGCATCGCCCTGGGCCATGCGCACCTGGGCCAGGCGATAGAGAACCTGGGGTTCACGCGGCGCAACACGCTGGGCTCGCTCAAGGCTGGAGGACGCACCATTGAGGTCACCACCGGCCTGTTGCTGTTGGGCTGTGGTGAGCAATGCCAGTACTGGACCGTCCAATTGTTCATCAGCGGACAGACCTCCCGAACTGGTCGAGGGAATGCTGCTCGGTGCAGAAGGCATGTTGAAGCTGCCCTGGTCGATTGGTGAAGTATCGATAGGGCCCGGCGTGATCGGCCCTGGCGTGATCGGTGTGCTGCTGATCGGTGCCGACGTCGTGGCGCCGCCACCGGGCACCATCACGACGACACCGGTATCGCCCTGGGGAATCGCCTGGACCTGTCCCTGCACCGGCCGCTGCACCGTCGTTTGACGGAAGCCGCCATTGGCCGAGACCCGCTCGCTATTGGAAACGGCAGTGCCGGAATCGACAACCGGAATCGAACCGCGTTGTACGGTAGAGCAACCGCTGAGCAATGCCACGGCCGTAACCGCTGGAATCAACCACTTGTTCACTTGAAACCCTCTTTGCTTAATTCATCCAGTCCTTGACCCAATCCATGACCGATTCGGCGGGGTTTGGAATGCCACAGGCTGCACCGGGTGGTGGTTCGCTGCCGCGAATATACGGCATCTGCACCGCGCCCGGGCAACTGGCGTCGGAGCCTTGACCGGTGCGCGAATCCACCCAGGCCTGAACGATATTGTCTGGTTGCGGCATGTCCAGCGGCAACGGATCGGCCTTGCGCATGAAACTGGTCCAGACCTGCAATGCCCCGGTGGCGCCAGTGAACGGGGTCTTGCCATTGTCGTCACGGCCGAGCCAGACCACTGCCAGCAGGTCCTGGCTGAAACCGGCAAACCAGCTGTCGCGCGAGTCGTTGCTGGTACCGGTCTTGCCCGCCAGGGTCAGGTTACGCGGTAGTACGTTATAAACCGAACTGCCGGTGCCTTCACGCATGACCCGTTGCATGGCGCTCTGGATCAGATAAATGGACGCGGGATCAAAACGCTGTTGGATCTGGAACGGATAGCGCTTGAGCGGCTCGCCGTCGGCGGTAAGCACGCTGCGAATGCCGCGCATCGGCGTGTTGAAGCCACCGTTGGCCAGTGTCTGGTACATGGCTGCCACTTCAATCGGCGTGAGGCCACCGGCTCCCAGCAGCATCGATGGGAATGCCGGGAATTCGCGACTGACACCCAGGCGGGCCAAGGTCTTGAGGACATTCGGCACGCCGATTTCAAGCCCGAGGCGAGCCGTCGACAGGTTGTAGGAATGCGCAAGCCCCTGGTACAGGAACACCGTACCGTGGGAGCGGCGATCATAATTTTGCGGCTTCCACACCTGGCCGTCCGCGCCCTTGACCGAGAACGCCTCGTCGGACAGCCAACTGGTCAGGGTGTACTGGCTCGGTTTTTCCAGGGCGGTGAGGTAGACCGCCGGCTTGATCAGGGAGCCGATCGGGCGGACCGCATCGAGCGCCCGGTTGAAACCGGCAAAACTGGCCTGCCGACTGCCGATCATGGCCTGGACTTCGCCGGTTTCCGGGTTGGTCACCACCATCGCGGCTTCCACTTCATCAGAGCCCTTGCGCCCGGCCAGTCGCTTGAAGGTGTCATTGACCGATGCTTCGGCCTTCATCTGCAGGATCGGGTCGAAACTGGTGAAGATCCGCAGGCCTTCTTCGGTCAAGTCTTCGTCGCGGTAGTCCTCACGCAGTTGACGCTTGACCAGGTCCATGAAACCAGGAAACGAGCTGTCGGCCAGACTGCCGCGCTTGGTTACGCCCAAAGGCATCTTCTTCGCCGCTTCGACTTGCTCGGCCGTCGCCACGCCTTGCTGTTGCAGCAAGTCGAGTACCAGATTGCGCCGCTCGAGGGCGCGCTCCGGATTACGCCGCGGGTTGTAGGAGGACGGCCCTTTCACCATCCCCACCAGCAATGCCACCTGATGCAGCTTGAGCTCGGACAGCGGCTGGCTGAAGAAGAACTGGCTGGCCAGGCCGAAACCGTGAACCGCCCGCTGGCCGTCCTGACCGACGAAGACCTCGTTGAGGTACGCCTCGAGAATCTCCCGCTTGTCGTAGTGCAGTTCCAGCAACAGCGCCATCATGGCTTCGGTAAGCTTGCGGCTGAGGCTGCGCTCGTTGGTCAAATAGAAGTTCTTGACCAATTGCTGGGTCAAGGTACTGCCGCCCTGGCGCATACGGCCCGAGGAGGTGTTGACCCAGATGGCCCGGGCAATCGACTTGGGCGAGACGCCGAAGTGATGGTAGAAATCGCGGTCCTCGACAGCGATCAGCGTATCGAGCAGGAACGGCGGCACCTGGTCGATCTTGATCAGGATCCGGTCTTCAAGGTTCTTGGGGTAGAGGCCACCGATCAGCAGCGGTTCAAGGCGCACCACCGACAGCTTCGCATTGTTGGCACCGGTCAGCGCAGCCACGTAGTCGCCGGAGAAGCGCACTCGCACCGCCTGCGCCTGCTCCATGCCTTCATAGAACTGGAAACCACGGGTATTGAGGTCGACGGTATTGCCATTGACGGACGCGGCACCCGGGCCATTGGCAACGCTTTCACGGCGATAGCCGAGGGCATCGAGCTCGGTCAGGAAATCGTCCCGACTCAGCTTTTGTCCGACGAACAGCTCCAGGGGCCTGGCGTAGACCTTGGCCGGGATGGTCCAGCGCTTGCCGGAGAACTTCTCCTGGACCACGGCATCGAGGTAGACCGCAAAGCCAGCGAGCACGACGAGGCCCACCAGGCTGAGTTTAAGGGCCCAGCCCAGCCAGGGCCGCAAGCGACTGGCGGGTGGTTTCTTGGGGGTACGGGGGGATCGGGTACGAGTCATGGCGGCGGATTATACGCACTTTGCCGCGGTTCAACATGACCACACAACGGCCCCCTCCTGTTTGCGTTAACGCGGCTTGCCGCCATAATGACGGCCTTGAATTTTCCCAGTCTCTGAAGGATCGCCCGTGAGCCAGTCCCTGATCGCTGCCCTGCAAAACCCGGCCCTCTATCCGCATCCCGTCGAAGGGTTCCAGGTCATCGAGACCCACATTTCCTGGGTATTGCTCACCGGGCCGTATGCCTACAAATTCAAAAAACCGGTCAATTTCGGCTTCCTTGATTTCACCAGCCTCGAGGCACGCAAGCATTTCTGCGGGGAAGAACTGCGCTTGAACCAGCGCCTGACCCAGGATCTGTACCTGGAAGTCATGCCGATTACCGGCACCCCGCAAGTGCCGCAACTGGGTGGCGAAGGTCCGGCCATCGAATACGCCCTGAAGATGCGTCAGTTTCCCCAGAGCCAACTGCTCAGCACGCTCCAGGCCAACGGCGAACTGACCACCGCGCACGTTGACGAAATGGCCGCGCAGATCGCCCGCTTCCATCTCTCTACGCCCACCGTGCCTGCCGAAAACGCCGCCGGCACCCCCGACAGCGTTATGGCACCGGTGCGGCAGAACTTCGAACAGATTCGTCCGTTCCTCAGTGACAAGGCTGACCTGTTGCAGCTCGAAGCCCTGCAAGCCTGGGCCGAAAGCAGCTTCGAACGCCTCAAACCGCTGTTCACCCAACGCAAAGCCGAAGGTTTCATCCGCGAATGCCACGGTGACATCCACTTGGGCAACGCCACGGTGATCGATGGCAAGGTAGTGATTTTCGACTGCATCGAGTTCAACGAGCCGTTCCGCTTCACCGATGTCTATGCCGACACTGCATTCCTGGCGATGGACCTGGAAGACCGCGGCCTCAAGTCGCTGGCGCGACGTTTCGTCAGCCAATACCTGGAGCTGACCGGCGACTATCAAGGCCTGGAGCTGCTGAACTTCTACAAAGCCTACCGCGCCCTGGTCCGCGCCAAGGTCGCGCTGTTCAGCATGCCGGCCGAAGCCGACCCGGTGCAGCGCGCCACAACCCTGCGCCAATACCGCAACTACGCGAACCTGGCCGAAAGCTACAGCACCATTCCCTCGCGCTTTCTGGCCATCACCCACGGCGTTTCGGCCGTTGGCAAAAGCCATGTCGCGATGCGCCTGGTGGAAGCCCTGGGCGCCATTCGCTTGCGCTCGGACGTTGAGCGCAAGCGTCTGTTTGGTGAGCAGCAAGTGCCCAATGATCCACAAGCCGGCATCTATAGCAGCGGCGCCAGCGACGCCACTTATGCCCGCTTGCATGAAATCGCCAGTGTCATCCTGCATGCCGGCTTCCCAGCAGTGATCGACGCCACGTACCTCAAACACGATCAGCGCGATGCTGCGGCGAAAGTTGCCGAGGCCACGGGCGCTCCGTTCCTGATCCTCGATTGCAATGCGCCACAAGCGGTTATCGAGAGCAGGCTGGCGCAGCGTCAGGCCGATCAGACAGATCCGTCCGACGCAAATCTGGCCGTTATCGCCGCCCAACAGGCCAGCCGCGAAGCACTCACCCCTGCGGAAATCCTGTGCAGCAAACGGGTCCAGACCAATGAAAGCGGCACGCTCGACATCGTGGTCGCGCAGATTCGTCAACGCTTGCCAGGCCTGTAAAAAACTATTTCGGCCGTGGAGTCTGCCCACCCTTCACGGCCGTCAAACAGTGGCACTATACTGGCGTCATAAAACCAACAGGTGATATGAAATGAGCCTACCCAAGCTTCTCAGTACCCCGCTTTATGCTTTGCTGCGCGAAGACGACATTGCCGGTTTCAACAACGAACGGCCACAAGGCCCGGTTGATATGCGTGGCGGCGATTTTCGTGGTCTGGATCTGCGAGAGCTCAATGCCGACGACGTGGATTTCACCGACGCTTACTTCCGCTCCGCGGATTTGCGCGGCATCGATTTTCGCAAGTCGTCCCTGGAAGGTGCCAGCCTGGCCCATGCGCAAATATCGGGCGCCTATTTCCCGGCAGAACTGTCTGCCGACGAAATTCTGATGTCGATGAACTTTGGCACCCGGCTGCGCTACCGCACCCGCTGAATCGGGCCGAATCTGCCGTCAACCCAATTGATCTCCAGCGCCCCCGCCTGCGCTGGACGCTGCATCTTGCCGCGCGCCCCCACCTATCGTGCGTAATGCATTAGAAGCTTTTGCTTCAAATCCCACCAAAGAATCACGTTTTTCCTACTGACCGCTACACTCCTGAGAAGCTTGCCCACTGCACCAGTCGGCCGTCGCAAGGAGGTTCGATGAATGATGAACTGCAACACCTGAAGAACCTGGGCAAGACATCAGCCCAGTGGCTGCATGCCGTGGGCATCCACAGCGCCTCGGATCTGCGTCGCCTCGGAGCGGTTGATGCCTATCGCGCAGTACGCACTCGCGGGTTCCGGGCTTCGAAGGTGTTGCTCTATGCCATTGAGGGCGCATTGATGGATGTGCACTGGAATGACATCCCCGCCGAACGCAAGGAAGCCTTGAACAAACAATTGGACGCCGTTTCGACGCGTCACAAAGCCTGACCATTCTCCTTGTTTGTCGCCACACGGCCTCCGGTTGAAAGTTATTTGGGCCAATTTAAAAAACAACGTTTGACATGGTAATGAGAATCGCTATGATTAGCGCATCCGGTCGCGAGACTGGTCGATATTTGAATAGCCCTTGGTTCGGACTCTCAGATATCTCCTCATCAGGCTAATCACGGTTATTTGACCCGACTTTTGTCGGGTCTTTTTTTGTCTGGAGGAAATGCGCTGTGTTCACGCATCTGCGCGCAGTAATCCTCAGGGGGAGCGGCCTTGGTGTACCACACGTAATCTGCCATGACCGATGTCATCTCGCTGCCCTCCTCGGCCAGCATCAGGACGGTGGGCGCCTCACTGGCCCCCAAGTCCAGCACATGCAGCGGCACCCCGACGTCTTTTCGTCCATGCCAGGCACCGGCGAACAACAACGCAGGCAATGGCGCAGCCAGCAGACGTTCGGCCATGCGTCGGTCACGTTGTTGCTGGACAGCCAGCATCGCCGGCATCTGAGATTCGGGCAGCAGGCCGCAATGGGATTGGCGAATCTGCTCCAGCAACTGATCCTTCACACTTGCCGCATTCGCACGGGCGCCTCGCAAGTCCGGCGCCTGCCGGTAGACGCGCTGGATCTCGGCGGCGTCCAGATTGGCGGCCAACAACGGATAGCGTTGCGTCAGGGCGAACTCCACGACCGGACCATACAGGCTCCAGTCCCATCCCGGCGACCAATCCAGGGCACCGGGAAGATCAGTTGGCAAGGCAGGTAACTGGCGGACCGCGTCAACGCGAGGCTGCTGGTGGGGTGTCAGCATTTCCAGCAGGAGGCTGCCCTGGGCCCGTTGCGCGGTCAGGGCCTGAAGCAGCCATAGCTGCAGCGCGTGGTGATCCGGATTGTCGTGCTGCTCGCCGACCACCACTCGCGGCGCCCGGGCCAGACGCTCGATCAACGCTTGAGGCGTGACGGCCCGGCCATTGTGCAAATCAAGGATCTGCCCGTCGACCGGGGGCGGCGCGGTGCTCTGACAGGCCGTCAGCACACTCAATGCCAGAATCAGGATCAGGCGCACGTCTACATCCTCAGGCAACCCTCAGCGGGCGATGATCAATGGATGTCCGCGCTCCGGATGGGGTTGCACCAGCACTTCCAGGCCAAACACCGCTTTGAGCGGTTCCGGGCGCAGCACTTGCTGCGGCGTGTCCAGGGCCACCGGCCGGCCAGACGCGAGCAACAACAGGCGATCACAATAACGCGCCGCCAGGTTCAGGTCATGCAGGATCACCAATACGGCCGCGCCGCGATCGGCAAACTCACGCACCGCTTGCAGGATGGTGTGCTGGTGCAGTGGATCGAGCATCGAGGTCGGTTCGTCGAGCAGCAGGGTCTGCCCCGCTTCCCCTGGCCACAACTGTGCCAAGACCCGCGCCAGGTGCACCCGCTGACGCTCGCCCCCCGACAGCGCCAGGTAACTGCGACCGTGCAGATGTGCCGCGTCTGCAGCGTGCAACGCCAAGGCAACGATTTGCTCGTCACGCACTCGACCACACTGATGAGGCAGGCGCCCCATGCCGACTACTTCCTCGACTCGGAAAGCAAAATCCAGGGTCGATGACTGCGGCAATACCGCCAGGCGGCGGGCACGCTCGGCGCCGTCCCACTGGGACAAAGGCCGATCATCGAGCCAGACCTGTCCCTGCGCAGGAGGCAATTGACCGCACAGCCCCGCCAGCAAAGTACTTTTACCTGCACCGTTGGGCCCGAGCACCCCCAGCACCTGGCCGGGATGCAGCTCAAGATTGACATCAGCCAACACGGTCTTGCGACCCCGCTGGATGTGCAGGTTCTGCGCTCGTAACATCAGGCGCGTCCTCGCAGCAATAAATAGAGGAAGAACGGCGCCCCGATGAATGCCGTGACGATGCCGATCGGCAGTTCCGCCGGAGCCAGCGCCAGACGCGCCACCAGATCGGCGAACAGCAGCAGGCTCGCCCCCGCCAGCACCGAAGCCGGCAACAGAACGCGATGATCGGGGCCGGCCATCAACCGTACCAGATGCGGCACTACCAGCCCGACAAAGCCGATCATGCCCGCCGCCGCCACTGCCGCGCCAACCCCCAGGGCCGTGCAAAACACCAGTTCACGCTTGAGCCCTTCGACATCAGCGCCCAAATGGGCGGCTTCTGACTCACCCAGCAACAGAGCATTGAGTGCCCGGGCCCGTCGTGGCAGCCAGAGTGCTACGCCAACGCTGACCAGCAACAGCGGCCACAACCGCGCATAGCTGGCACCATTCAGGCTCCCCAGGTTCCAGAACGTCAAGGTGCGCAGGGTCGCGTCGTCCGCCAGGTAAGTGAACAAGCCCACCGCCGAGCCGGACAGCGCGGTCAGGGCGATACCGGCCAGGAGCATGGTCGCGACATGGGTCTGGCCGTTGCGCCGGCCGAGGCGATAAACCAATGCCGTAACCCCAAGCCCGCCGAGGAACGCACATAACGACAACACATAGGGGCCGAACGCTTCGGGCAAGCCGCCCAGCGCCGAGCCGCCAACAATGGCGAACGCCGCGCCCAGTGCCGCACCGCTGGACACCCCGACCAGCCCCGGGTCGGCCAACGGGTTGCGGAACAGCCCCTGCATCGCCACCCCGGATAATGCCAATACCCCGCCCACCGCCAGCCCCAGCAGGGTGCGTGGCAGACGGATCTGACCGAGGATCAGTTCGGCCTGCTCCAGACCTTCGGCGGCCACTGGCAAGCCCATCAAGCGCAACGCGGCGCGCAAGGTATCGAACAGCGGCAAACTCACCGGCCCCAGGGCCAGGGACAGCCAGATCGCCAGCAGACACAACAGGCCCAGGCCAATAAACAAGGTGCGCGGTTTGACCAGAGGGGTCATGGTGCCTTGGCCGGTTCGGTCGGGTAAAAACCGGCCGTCAGCTTCACCAGACTTTGCGGCAACCGCGGGCCTAGCCCGCCGACCAACAGTGTCGGGTCAAGCTCGATAACGCGCCCGGCCCTGGCGGCACGGGTGGAGGAAAGAATCGGATTTTCCCTGAACAACGCCGCACGCGCTTCTTCGCCACTCAACGCGCGATCGGCGAACACCAGTACTTCGGGATTCAGGCTGGCCAGGCTCTCCACCGAAAATGCCTTGTAACCATGGTGTGTCGCCAAGTTGTGACCGCCGGCCTGCTGCACCAGCCAATCGGCGGAGGTGCCCAGGCCTGCGACCATCGGCTTGCCGCCGGAGCTTGCGACCAACAGCAACACGCCGGGGGCCTGTTGCTCAAGCTGGATTTTACTCACTCGAGCTTTCTGTTGGCTGAGCTGCTGTTGATAACTGTCGAACAACTGCGCGGCTTTGGCCTCGGCGCCCAGCAGTTGACCCAGGTGCCGCAGATTGCCCTGAAGGGTCGACAGGTCGGGCGTGGCCGAGAACAGTTCAACCTGTACCCCGGCGCTGCGGATCTGCGACAGCACCGGTGGCGGCCCCATTTCTTCGGTGCCTACGAGGATCTGCGGACGCAGGCTCAATACCCCCTCGGCCGACAGCTGTCGCTGATAGCCTATGCTGGGCAAGCCTCGCAAGGCTTCGGGATGCTGGCTGGTGGTGTCCACACCCACCAGTTTCGACTCACCGCCCAGCGCGCTGACCCATTCGGACACTGCCCCGCCGGCACTGACCCAGCGCTGCGGCAGTTCAGCCGCCACCAAGCCCTGGCTGGCCAACATGACGACACAGAGCGTGACAACACGGATATTCAGGCGCATCGGGCAGCTTCCTCGAAGAAATGTTCACAGGGCCGAGCATGAACCCCGCAGGCAAAGTATCCTCAGCCCCCTGCGAAGGAGGCGCCATTTGATAATTGTTTTCATTTGGACGTCAAGCATGAACCTTTGGGGGGGTTGCCTCTGTGGGAGCGAGCCTGCTCGCGATTAGCGGTGTGTCGACCCATTGCTGCTGGCTGATCGACCGCTATCGCGAGCAGGCTCGCTCCCACACAAACTCGCCCACTCATAACCATAGAGACCCACATGAAGTTTCTTTGTACCGGCGCCGAATTGCCCGACAACAGCAGTCGCGGTTTCGACCTCGATGGGCGCAAGTTGTTGGCGGTGCGTCGCGCCGGCCAGGTGTATGTCTATCTCAACCGCTGCCCGCACCGCGGCGTACCGCTGGAATGGCGGCCCGATGAGTTTCTCGACCCCAGCGCCAGCCTGATCCAGTGCGCCACCCACGGCGCACTGTTTCTGATTGAAAGCGGTGAATGCGTCGCCGGCCCCTGTGCCGGGCAGTCCCTGGCTGCGTTAGAGAGCCGGGAGGACGAGCAAGGCATCTGGGTCGAGCAGCACCGGTAACGGCCGATCCACCCACATTTGCTCGGGCGTCAGCGTCACCCCGTAGGCCAGCACTTCCACGCCCGCGGCCACAGCGTCGCGCAACGCCGCCGCGTACAGCGGGTCGATTTCCTGTGCCGGGCGCACGGCGTCGATCCCGCTCAGGTTGACACAATACAACTGCACCGCCCGCACGCCGTCCCGGGCCAGGTGAGCGAGTTCGCGCAGATGCCTGGCTCCCCGCTGGGTCACCGCATCAGGAAACGCCGCCACGGTCGTGCCGTCAAAACCCAACGTGACACTTTTGACTTCGACCCAGGCGGAGCCTTCGTCGTAGTCCAGTCGAAAATCGATACGACTGTTTTCCTGACCGTAAGCCACTTCACGCTTGAGCCCGGTAAAACCGTTCAGCTCGCTGATGACCCCGGCACGCAGGGCCTCTTCGATTAGCGGGTTGGCTCGCGCGGTATTGATGCAGGCCAACCGCCCCTGGGGGGTTTCGCCTATTTCCCAGGTGCCGGGCAATTTGCGCTTGGGGTCGCTGGAACGACTGAACCAGACTCGCGCACCTTCGGCCATGCAATTGAGCATCGAACCGGTGTTGGGGCAATGAATCGTCAGCAGTTCGCCATGAACGGTCTCGATATCGGCAAGAAAACGCTTATAACGTCGAATCAGCCGGCCTTCTTCCAGCGCAGGTGAAAAAAGCATCAGCCTTGCCAACTCCGCAGTCCGCGCTCGATTCGCTCCACCGCTTCCTGGAGCCGCGGCAAGCTCTGGGTGTAGGCGAAACGCACATGGTGCCCAGCCTGATGGCGACCGAAATCCAGCCCCGGCGTGAACGCCACATGCTCGGTCTCCAGAAAGTGCTGGCAGAACGCAAAAGCATCGCCGCCGAATGCACTAATGTCGGCATACAGGTAAAACGCCCCTTCCGGCTCCACTGCGATGCCGAACCCCAGATCACGCAAGGCCGGTAGCAGAAAGTCGCGCCGCAGCGCGAACTCGGCCCGGCGCTGCTCGAATATCTCGATTGTCGCCGGTTCGAAACAGGCCAACGCCGCGTACTGGGCCATGCTCGGCGCACTGATGTAAAGGTTCTGCGCCAGCTTCTCCAGCTCACCAACAGCCGCCGAAGGGGCCACCAGCCAGCCCAGCCGCCAGCCGGTCATGCCGAAATACTTGGAAAAGCTATTAAGGACGAAAGCTTCGTCGTCGACTTCCAGCACGCTCGCGGCATCGGTGCCATAAGTCAGGCCGTGATAGATCTCATCCACCACCAAGTGACCGTTGTGGCCCTTGATTGCCTTGGACAGGCCGGCCAGTTCGTCCCGGCTGAGAATCGTCCCGGTCGGGTTGGCCGGCGACGCGACCAGCGCACCCACGCTGTTCGAGTCCCAATAGCGGTTCACCAGGTCCGGGGTCAGCTGGTAGCGCACGTCCGGGCCTACCGGCACCAATTGAGCCGTACCTTCCACCAGCCGCAGAAAGTGGCGATTGCAGGGGTAACCGGGGTCCGCCAACAGCCAGTGCTTGCCCGGGTCCACCAGCAACGCGCTGGTCAGCAGCAACGCGCCGGATCCGCCCGGCGTGACCAGGATGCGCCGTGGGTCTATGTCCACACCGTAGCGCTGCCCATAGAAACCGGCGATGGCTTCGCGCAGCTCGGGGATGCCACGGGCCGCCGTGTAACGGGTCTTTCCCGCCGCCAGCGCGGCCTGGCCGGCCTGGATGATCGGCTCAGCCGTGGTGAAGTCCGGCTCGCCGATCTCCAGGTGGATGACATCGTGCCCGGCGGCCTGCAGCTCATTGGCACGGGCCAGGAGCGCCATCACATGGAAAGGTTCGATGGCGCGGCTACGCGCACTGTAGGGCTGAGCCATTAGCCTTCCTTCTGGTAAAAAAGAACCGATTCTACCTAACTCTCCGGCCAACCCAGAAACAACTGCGCAAGCGAGCACGAACTCAGGGTCCGGCCGCTTGCAGCAAATGTCTCCAGCGATCGGCTCAGGCTTGACTAGAATCAAGCATTGAGCAGGTTTGTCACTCCACCGGACTGAACTTGACCACGCTTTGCAAGCCCCGGCCACCGCAGGCTCGACAACCGGGAGTAGCGCGGCCCGATTTGATCTGGTAAGTTCGCCCGCTTGCAGCCGCAGGGCCGGCAGGTGTCGGTGATGGAGCAATCCTGCGTAGTGGATTACAAGAGTAGAGGCGGTCCATTCATGCCCACCCAAGCAAAGCAGAATCAAAATCAGTCGCTCAGCGGGTTTGAGCCGTACGTGCCGCAAGCTGGCGAAGAGTACATGGGCGCCCCCATGCGCGCGCACTTCACCAAGATCCTGAACAAGTGGAAACAGGACTTGATGCAGGAAGTCGACCGCACTGTGGATCACATGAAAGACGAAGCGGCGAACTTCCCTGACCCGGCCGACCGTGCCAGCCAGGAAGAAGAATTCAGCCTCGAACTGCGCGCCCGCGACCGTGAGCGCAAGCTCATCAAGAAAATCGACAAGACGTTGCAACTGATCGAAGACGAAGAATACGGTTGGTGCGAGTCCTGCGGCGTCGAGATCGGCGTCAAGCGGCTGGAAGCACGTCCGACCGCCGACATGTGTGTCGACTGCAAGACCCTGGCGGAAATCAAGGAAAAACAGGTCGGCAAGTAAATTGCCTGGGCTGTCATCGAAAAACGGAGCGTTCACACGCTCCGTTTTTTGTTTCTGATACTTACCGCACACCCGGTTCCCTTGTGGGAGCGAGCCTGCTCGCGATAGCGGTGGGTCAGCCACATCAATGCCCACTGATAAGACGCTATCGCGAGCAGGCTCGCTCCCACAGAGGGGTGGCTTCGTCAGCAGGATATGTATTCCAACAGCCCGGACCCAGTAACATTCGCTTTATGACCGCCACTGCCCCCTACATCGGCCGCTTCGCCCCCACACCCAGCGGCCACCTGCACTTTGGCTCCCTGGTCGCCGCGCTGGCGTCCTATCTGGATGCCCGGGCCGCGGGCGGGCGCTGGTTGCTGCGCATGGAGGACCTTGACCCACCACGGGAAGAGCCTGGCGCGCAAGCGGCAATCTTGAAGGCACTGCAAAGCTACGGGTTTGAATGGGACGGCGAGATGGTCCGTCAGAGTGAGCGCCATGAGGACTACGACCAGGTCATCAATCGCCTGCTCAGCCAGGGTCTGGCCTATGCCTGCACCTGCTCGCGCAAACAACTGGAGCCGTATCAGGGCATTTATCCGGGCCTGTGCCGCAACGCCGGTCACGACACCAAAGACGCGGCCATCCGCCTGCGCGTTCCCGAGCTGGCGTATCACTTCAACGACCGAGTACAAGGCCCGTTCCGCCAGCACCTGGGCCGTGAAGTCGGCGATTTCGTGATTCGCCGTCGCGACGGGCTCTATGCTTATCAACTGGCGGTGGTGCTGGACGACGCCTGGCAGGGGGTCACCGATATCGTGCGCGGTGCCGACCTGCTGGACTCCACGCCACGTCAGCTGTACCTGCAAGAGCTGCTTGGCTTGCCACAACCGCGCTACCTGCATGTGCCGCTGATCACCCAACCGGACGGACACAAACTCGGCAAGTCCTACCGTTCGCCACCGCTGGCGGCCGATCAGGCCACGCCATTGTTGTTGCGGGCACTGCGCGCGCTGGGCCAACAGCCAGGCCCCGAACGGGTCGACGCCAGCCCCCGGGACCTGCTGGACTGGGGCATTCGCCATTGGGATGCGGGGAAGATACCGCGCACTTTGACCCTGCCAGAGGCGCAAATACGTTGACGGCGCTTGCAGCTTGGCCCCCATCCGTTACCATCGCCGCACGTTTTCGGGCACGCGTTTAAAAAAGAGAGGCCGGGATGTACATCTATCGCTTGGTCCTGCTCCTGGTAGTGGGGATTTATCTGTTCTCCCCGGCCATCATGGATTGGTGGATCGACGCCACGGGTGCCTGGTATCGGCCCTATCTGCTTTGGCTGATCCTGATCGTCGTGACCTTCATCCTGCAGAGCCAAAAAGATGCCGATGAGCTTTAGCCTGACCCAGATGATCCTGATCAGCGCAGCCTACCTGGCAGTGCTGTTCGGCGTCGCCTGGATCAGCGAACGGGGCATGATCCCCCGGGCGATCATCCGCCACCCGCTGACCTACACCCTGTCGCTGGGCGTCTATGCCAGCGCGTGGGCGTTCTATGGCACGGTCGGGCTGGCCTATCAGTACGGCTACGGTTTTCTGTCCAGCTACCTGGGTGTATCGGGGGCATTCCTGCTGGCACCGGTGCTGCTCTACCCGATCCTGAAAATCACCCGCACCTACCAGCTATCATCCCTGGCCGACCTGTTCGCCTTTCGCTTTCGCAGCACCTGGGCCGGCGCGCTGACCACGATTTTCATGCTGGTGGGCGTATTGCCGTTGCTGGCCCTGCAGATCCAGGCGGTGGCCGACTCCATCAGCATCCTCACCCGCGAACCGGTGCAGCACCGGGTCGCACTGAGTTTCTGCGCGCTGATCATTCTCTTCACGATTTTCTTCGGTTCCCGCCACATCGCCACCCGGGAGAAACACGAAGGCCTGGTGTTCGCCATCGCCTTCGAATCGGTGATCAAACTGATCGCCATCGGCGGCGTCGGCCTCTATGCCCTGTACGGCGTATTCGATGGCCCGCAACAACTGGAGCTGTGGCTGCTGCAGAACCAGACCGCCCTCGCCGCCCTGCACACACCCCTGCAGGAAGGCCCGTGGCGCACGCTGTTGCTGGTGTTCTTCGCGTCAGCGATCGTCATGCCGCACATGTACCACATGACCTTTACCGAAAACCTCAACCCGCGCTCGCTGGTGAGCGCGAGCTGGGGCCTGCCGCTGTTCCTGCTGCTGATGAGCCTGGCGGTGCCGCTGATCCTGTGGGCCGGACTGAAGCTGGGAGCCAGCACCAATCCTGAGTATTTCACCCTCGGCATCGGCATCGCCGCCAACAGCAAGGCCCTGGCGTTGCTGGCCTACATCGGTGGCCTGTCGGCGGCCAGCGGCCTGATCATCGTTACCACGCTGGCGCTGTCGGGCATGGCGCTCAACCATCTGGTGCTGCCGCTCTACCAGCCGCCAGCCGAGGGCAATATCTACCGCTGGCTGAAATGGACCCGCCGCGCACTGATCGTCGCTATCATCATGGCCGGCTACGGCTTTTACCTGATGCTGGGCGACGGACAGGACCTGGCCAACCTCGGCATTGTCGCGTTCGTCGCCACCTTGCAGTTCCTGCCCGGCGTACTGTCGGTGCTGTATTGGCCAACAGCCAACCGCCGTGGTTTTATCGCCGGTCTGCTCGCGGGGATCCTGGTGTGGCTGGTCGCCATGCTGTTGCCACTGCTGGGCAACATGCAGGGCTTCTATATCCCGTTGCTGAACATGATCTACGTGCTCGACGACACCAGTTGGCACATGGCGGCCATCGCCTCGCTGGCGGCGAACGTGCTGATGTTCACCCTGATTTCACTGTTCACCAACGCCAGCAGCGAAGAGGCCAGCGCCGCCGAAGCCTGCGCGGTGGACAACGTTCGCCGCCCTCAGCGCCGGGAACTGCACGCCGCCTCACCCCAGGAGTTCGCCACGCAACTGGCCAAGCCCCTGGGCGCCAAGGCCGCGCAAAAAGAAGTCGAACAGGCCCTGCGCGACCTCTACCTGCCCTTCGATGAACGCCGTCCATATGCCCTGCGTCGCCTGCGGGACCGGATCGAAGCCAACCTGTCCGGCCTGATGGGCCCCAGCGTGGCCCAGGACATGGTCGAGACGTTCCTGCCCTACAAGGCCGGCGGCGAGAACTATGTCACTGAAGACATCCACTTCATCGAGAGCCGCCTGGAAGACTACCACTCGCGCCTCACCGGCCTGGCCGCCGAACTGGACGCCTTGCGCCGTTATCACCGCCAGACCTTGCAGGAACTGCCGATGGGCGTGTGCTCCCTGGCCAAGGACCAGGAAATCCTGATGTGGAACAAGGCCATGGAGGAACTGACTGGAATCGCCGCCCAGCGCGTGGTCGGTTCACGCCTGAGTACCCTGAGTGAGCCGTGGAAAGGCCTGCTGCAAGGCTTCATCGACCTGCCGGATGAGCATTTGCACAAGCAGCACCTGGCCCTCGACGGCCAGACTCGCTGGTTGAACCTGCACAAGGCGGCGATCGACGAGCCGCTGGCGCCGGGTAACAGTGGCCTGGTATTGCTGGTGGAAGACCTCACCGATACTCAGATGCTCGAAGACAAGCTGGTCCACTCCGAACGGTTGGCAAGCATCGGTCGGCTGGCCGCCGGGGTGGCCCACGAAATCGGCAACCCGATCACCGGCATCGCCTGCCTGGCGCAAAACCTGCGCGAAGAGCGCGAGGACGACGGCGAACTGACGGAAATCAGCGGCCAGATCCTCGAACAGACCAAGCGTGTGTCGCGTATCGTCCAGTCACTGATGAGCTTCGCCCATGCCGGCGGCCACCAGCACAACGACGAGCCCGTCTGTCTGGCCGAAGTGGCCCAGGACGCCATTGGTCTGCTGGCCCTGAACCGGCGCAATTTCGAGGTGCAATTCTTCAACCTGTGCGACCCGGATCACTGGGTCGACGGCGATCCCCAGCGGCTCGCCCAGGTACTGATCAACCTGCTCTCCAACGCCCGCGACGCCTCACCTGCGGGCAGCGCGGTGCGGGTCAAGAGCGAAGCCAGCGAACACACGATCGACCTGATCGTCGAAGACGAAGGCAGCGGTATCCCCCAGAACATCATGGACCGATTGTTCGAACCTTTCTTCACCACCAAGGACCCGGGCGAAGGCACCGGTCTGGGCCTTGCACTGGTCTATTCCATCGTTGAAGAGCATTATGGACAAATCACCATCGACAGCCCGGCCGATGTACAAAGCCAACGCGGCACCCGTATACGGGTGACCTTGCCGCGTCATGTCGAAGCGACGTCCGCTGTGAACTGAGACCGTCGAGAGAATCGAATCAATGCCGCACATTTTGATCGTCGAAGACGAAACAATTATCCGCTCCGCCTTGCGCCGCCTGCTGGAACGCAATCAGTACCAGGTCAGCGAAGCCGGTTCAGTGCAGGAAGCACAAGAACGTTTCAGCATTCCAACGTTTGACCTGATCGTCAGCGACCTGCGCTTGCCTGGCGCCCCCGGCACCGAACTGATCAAGCTCGGCCAGGGCACGCCGGTACTGATCATGACCAGTTACGCCAGCCTGCGCTCGGCGGTGGACTCCATGAAAATGGGCGCGGTGGACTACATCGCCAAGCCGTTTGACCACGACGAGATGCTCCAGGCCGTGGCCCGCATCCTGCGCGACCGACAGACGGCGGCCAGCCATGCGCCGGAACCGGCGAGCAAGGCGACAGCCTCCACCAAAGGCGGCGCCGGCAACCATAACGGCGAAATCGGCATCATCGGCTCCTGCCCGCCCATGCAGGACTTGTACAGCAAGATCCGCAAAGTGGCGCCCACCGACTCCAATGTCCTGGTCCAGGGCGAGTCCGGCACCGGCAAGGAGCTGGTAGCCCGGGCGCTGCATAACCTGTCCCGACGGGCCAAGGCCCCGATGATTTCGGTGAACTGCGCGGCGATCCCGGAAAGCCTGATCGAGTCCGAACTGTTCGGTCACGAAAAGGGTGCGTTCACGGGTGCCAGCGCCGGGCGCGCCGGGCTGGTGGAAGCGGCGGACGGCGGGACGCTGTTCCTCGATGAAATCGGTGAACTACCCCTTGAAGCCCAGGCACGTTTGCTGCGGGTGCTTCAGGAAGGCGAGATCCGTCGGGTTGGGTCGGTGCAGTCGCAGAAAGTCGACGTGCGCCTGATCGCGGCCACGCACCGCGATCTCAAGAGCCTGGCGAAGATCGGCCAGTTCCGTGAAGACCTGTATTACCGTTTGCACGTCATCGCCTTGAAGCTGCCGGCCCTGCGCGAGCGTGGCGCCGACGTCAACGAAATCGCCAATGCTTTCCTTGCCCGCCAGAGCGCGCGGGTCAACCGCACCGATCTCAAGTTCGCCCCGGATGCCGAGCAGGCCATCCGTCACTACGCCTGGCCGGGTAACGTTCGAGAGCTGGAAAACGCGGTAGAGCGAGCAGTGATCCTCTGCGAGAGCCCGGAAATCTCGGCCGACCTGCTAGGCATCGACATCGAGCTCAGTGACCTGGACGATGACGAGTTCATCGGCCTGGCCCCGCAACAGGGTGGTGCCAACAACTCCAGTCACGAGCCTACCGAAGACTTGTCCCTGGAAGATTACTTCCAGCATTTCGTCCTCGAACACCAGGACCACATGACTGAGACCGAACTGGCGCGCAAACTGGGGGTTAGCCGCAAATGCCTGTGGGAACGCCGCCAGCGCCTGGGTATCCCACGCCGCAAGACCGGGGTCGCCAGCGAAAGCTGAGGTGCGCGGGTAACACCGCCCAATGTGAAAAAACTGTTACCTCAGCTTTTTCACGTAACAGAAGCCGGGGTTTACGGTAACGAAACCCCGGCTTTTTTTCGCCCCGAAATAACCAACAACCCCGCCAGCCTCCCGACTTTGCTGGGGTTCGCAAAAGTTGGCACGCACCCTGCTATAGCTTTGGTACAAGAACAATAACAAACCGTGTAAACGACAATAAAAATAAGACGAATCGACTCACGCACAATAAAAACAAGACGGCGAGAGGCGCAGCTAACTGATTCTTTTGGAGAGGCGTTGTATTTGGGGCTTGCCCCACAACCAGGCCGAGAACAATAAAACTGTCCCAAGACAGGTGCCTGAACTGGTTGGATCGATTGATCACTGCAACACAGCGACCAAAGCAATCCGTTTGCTCTTGACTCCCGAATGGGAGTGTCACGCAGGGAAAACCTCGTGGCGCGGGCACTCAACAAAAACAAGAAGCCCGAAATCAATAATAAAAACAGAGCACGCAACTAATTCTGGGGGAGCTTCGGCTCCCCCTGTGGTTTCCGCCATTCCCCTTCCCTTAAAGCCTACAAGGCTTGTCGCTCAAGCTTGCAGCTCAAAACTGCTCCGTCCTACACCATCCCTCGACTAAATGCTAGAATCCCCGCCCATCATGCGGTCACTCTTCGTTTTTGGCCGAATATTCCTTCAAACAGTGCATCCCATGCTGAAGAAGCTGTTCCAGTCATTCCGTTCTCCCTTGCGTCGTACGCAACACATTCGCAGCACGCCTGAAGTGCTCAACAGTGGCCAGCATTCGTTGCAAAAGGCCCAGTTCAGCCGTTACGCGGTGAACATCGTCGAACGCCTGCAGAACGCCGGCTACCAGGCTTATCTGGTGGGCGGATGTGTGCGTGACATGCTGCTCAACATCACGCCCAAGGATTTCGACGTCGCCACCAGCGCCACGCCGGAACAGATCCGCGCCGAATTTCGCAACGCACGGATCATTGGCCGGCGCTTCAAGCTGGTCCACATCCACTTCGGCCGCGAAATCATCGAAGTGGCGACATTTCGCGCCAACCACCCGCAAAACGATGAAGACGAAGACAGTAGCCAGTCTTCGCGCAACGAGAGCGGGCGCATCCTGCGCGATAACGTCTACGGCACGCTGGAAGAAGACGCGCAACGCCGCGACTTCACCATCAACGCCCTGTATTACGACCCGGTCAGCGAACGCATCCTCGACTACGCCAATGGCGTACACGACATCCGCAATCGCCTGATCCGCCTGATCGGCGACCCCAAGCAGCGTTACCAGGAAGACCCGGTGCGCATGCTGCGAGCCGTGCGTTTCGCCGCCAAGCTGGATTTCGGCATCGAAAAACACAGCGCCACGCCGATCCGCGAATTGGCACCGATGCTGCGGGAAATCCCGTCGGCCCGTCTGTTCGAGGAAGTGCTCAAGTTGTTCCTGTCGGGCAACGCGGCGGACACCTTTGAAATGCTGGTGGACCTGCAACTGTTCGACCCGCTGTTCCCGGCCAGCGCCGAAGCGCTGGAGCACAACCCGACCTACACCCACACCCTGATCAGCGAAGCGTTGATCAACACCGATCTGCGCATCAAGCAGAACAAACCGGTGACCCCGGCCTTCCTGTTTGCCGCACTGCTCTGGCCTGCCCTCCCGGCCCGAGTGCTGCGCCTGCAGGAGCGCGGCATGCCGCCAATCCCTGCCATGCAGGAAGCCGCCCACGAGCTGATCAGCGAACAGTGCCAGCGTATCGCGATTCCGAAACGCTTCACGATGCCGATCCGCGAAATCTGGGACATGCAGGAACGCCTGCCACGGCGCAGCGGCAAACGTGCCGACCTGCTGCTGGACAACCCGCGTTTCCGGGCTGGCTACGACTTCCTGCTACTGCGTGAAAGCGCCGGCGAACAAACCGATGGCCTCGGTGAATGGTGGACTGACTACCAGGACGCCAACGACAGCGAGCGCCGCGACATGATCCGCGAACTCAGTGGTAAGGACGACGGTGCCAGCGGCCCGCGCAAGCGTCGTCGCAGCAGCGGCGCCAAGCGTAAACGTGCCGGTGTCCCGAGCGCTTCGGACGAGTAATCGATGGAGCGCATCTACATCGGCATGGGCAGCAACCTCGCCGAGCCCGCCGAACAATTGCGCAGCGCTGTCCAGGCGCTGGCGCAACTGCCCGACACGCAACTGGCGGGCGTGTCAGCGTTCTACCAGAGCGACTCCCTGCTGCCCGGCCAGCCACGCTACACCAATGCGGTCGCGGCGCTGGACAGTCGCCTGGCGCCGCTGGACCTGCTCGATGCGCTGCAAGCCATCGAAACCGGGCAAGGTCGCGAACGCCTGGAGCGCTGGGGTCCGCGCACCCTGGACCTGGACATTCTCCTGTTCGGCGATCGCCTGATCGACGAGCCCCGCCTGAAAGTCCCTCACTACCACATGCACGCCCGGGCCTTCGTACTCTATCCCCTCGCAGAACTGGCACCCGCCGACCTGCGCCTGGCCGATGGAAGGCTGCTCAAGGACCTGCTTGCAGCGTGCCCGTTTGTCGGCCTGGAACGCTTGCCCTCCAACTGACGTAGATAGCCTGTGGGAGCGAGCCTGCTCGCGACAGCGGTGATTGAACCAATGCAAATGTCGACTGACACACCGCAACCGCGTGCAGGCTCGCTCCCACAAGATTCGGACCCTACAGTCACTTTCGAGACTCTCCCCCACGCTGAAACGCATCAGTAATCCCGGTAACACCCGGCGGTAACACATCCAATTGACTTCCCGGGTACTCCTCACGACTATAGGCGTCCCGTCGCCGCCAACGCGGCGCTAAAGGGCGCAATCCAGGCCTTACAAGCACCACGCATAGAGGGTGCGCCTGTATAAATGACGAATCATGCGCGTTACTCGCAGTAGTTCAAGGAGGTGTTCTCAGTCAGGGAAACCGATTGAGAACATCCCCTGGCGCCTAATGAGGACTTTTTCATGCCAGCTATTACCCTGACCACGCTGCAAGGTCTCAAGCAAAAAGGTGAAAAAATCACCATGCTGACCTGCTATGACGCAACTTTCGCCCACGCCTGCAATGAGGCCGGTGTCGAAGTGCTGCTGGTGGGCGATTCCCTCGGCATGGTGCTGCAAGGTCACGACAGCACGCTGCCGGTGACCACCGCCGAGATGGCCTATCACGTGGCCGCCGTCAAACGCGGTAACACCGATGCACTGATCCTTGCCGACCTGCCATTCATGGCCTACGCCACCCTCGAACAAACCATGACCAACAGCGCCATGCTGATGCAGGCCGGCGCCCACATGGTGAAAGTAGAAGGCGCGTTGTGGCTGGCCGATTCCATTCGCCTGCTGGCCGAACGCGGCATCCCGGTGTGCGCACACCTGGGCTTGACGCCCCAAGCGGTGAACATCCTCGGTGGCTACAAGGTTCAGGGCCGCAATGAAAACCAGGCCCGTCAGATGCGCGCCGATGCGATCGCGCTGGAGCAGGCGGGTGCCGCGATGTTGCTGCTCGAATGCGTGCCCAGCGAACTGGCGGAGGAAATCACCCAGGCGGTGAAGATCCCGGTCATCGGCATCGGCGCGGGCAGCGCCACCGACGGCCAGGTACTGGTGCTGCATGACATGCTCGGCTTGTCGATCACCGGTCGCGTACCCAAGTTCGTGAAGAACTTCATGGCCGGGCAAGCGACCATCCAGGCCGCCCTGGGCGCCTACGTTGCCGAAGTCAAAGCGGCGACCTTCCCTGGCGTCGAGCACGGATTTTCTGCATGAACACCGTCAAAACCGTACGCGAACTGCGGGCCGCCGTGGCCCGCGCCCGCAGCGAAGGCAAACGCATTGCTTTCGTGCCGACCATGGGCAACCTGCACAGCGGCCATATGGCGCTGATCACCAAAGCGGCGCAGCGGGCCGACTTCGTGGTGGCGAGCATTTTCGTCAACCCGCTGCAATTCGGTGCCGGCGAAGACCTGGACAAATACCCGCGCACTTTGGCTGCCGATCAGGAAAAACTGCTCCAGGCCGGCTGCCATCTGCTGTTCGCTCCAACCGTCGAAGAAATGTACCCCGACGGCATGGCCGGACAGACCCGGGTCAGTGTCCCGCAACTGTCCGAAGGCCTGTGCGGCGCCAGCCGTCCGGGGCATTTCGAGGGCGTGGCAACGGTGGTCAGCAAACTGTTCAACATGGTCCAGCCTGACCTTGCGGTGTTCGGCCAGAAGGACTTCCAGCAACTGGCGGTGATCCGCGCGCTGGTCCATGACCTGAACATGCCGATTCAGATCATCGGTGAGCCGACCGTTCGCGCCGAAGATGGCCTGGCGCTGTCGTCACGCAACGGCTTCCTCAGCCCTGAACAACGCGCGGTGGCACCCGTGGTCTATCGCAGCCTGAGCCAGATTGCCGAGGCGATCAGGCTGGGGCGGCGGGATTTCCCGGTGCTGGTGGCCGAGCAGGTCAAGCAACTGGAAACTGCCGGCTTGCGTCCTGATTATCTGGAAGTCCGCCACGCCCGTACCTTGCGTCCGGCCACGGCCGAGGATCGTGATCTGGTGATTCTGGTTGCCGCTTTCCTGGGCACCACCCGGTTGATCGATAACCTGCACCTGGACCTCGACGCACTCGCCTGAACACGCCCTAGCCCCAATGGGGGCCCTGTGGGAGCAAAGCTTGCTCGCGATAGCAGTCTAAAAGTCGACATATGTGTTGAATTTGACGGTGTCATCGCGAGCAAGCTTTGCTCCCACAGCCTTCGCTTCCACAAGGGATAGACGGTGTTTTACAGACTGCATTCTCACATCTCTTGTGTATTGCTGCCTCCAGAGCCTTCGGGCAAACTGCCCGCCGTTCGGACCCGACCAGAGGAAACATTCATGCACGCCATCATGCTCAAGGCCAAGCTGCACCGCGCCGAAGTCACTCACGCCGTGCTCGACTACGAAGGCTCCTGCGCCATTGATGGTGAGTGGCTGGACCTGTCGGGTATCCGCGAATACGAACAGATCCAGATCTACAACGTCGACAACGGTGAACGCTTCACCACCTATGCGATCCGTGGCGAAGAAGGCTCGCGAATGATTTCGGTCAACGGCGCTGCGGCGCACAAGGCCAAGGTGGGTGACCGGGTGATCATCTGCGCCTACGCCCATTACAGCGAAGCCGAACTGGCCAACTTCAAGCCCCGCATGCTGTACATGGCCCCGGGCAACGAACTGAGCCACACCAGCAATGCCATCCCGGTTCAGGTCGCCTGACCGAACCCTGTGCCGCTCCCTCGGTGTGCAAGCTTGGGGAGCACGCTTAGCTCCCACAGCGGGCATTCCCCAGAATAGGGACTTTGTGCCAGGGAACATCGCCGCGCTTCCGTCTGTCGGACCAATCCCGCCCCTGTTGTATAAAAAAGTACCGGGAAACGGTCTGACAAAGCCAAGACAGATCGCAACGCGAGGTTTACTGTAGTCGCCCTGTGCCCATAGATCGTGTCGACACAGTTGTCCGGACGCCCCCAGAGGCCATGCCGGAATTTTTAGTGTACAAAAGGTCGTTCAAGTAAAAAGGAAACCCGCAGCGATGGCGTATTACCGAACCCCTCACGACGTGACCGCTCTGCCTGCCTGGCAAGCGCTGAATGACCACCGCAAAGCCATGCAGGATTTCAGCATGCGCGAAGCGTTCCATGCCGATCCGCAGCGTTTCAATCAATTCACTCTGTCGAGCTGCGGCCTGTTTCTCGACTACTCAAAGAACCTGATCAACGCCCAGACCCGTGACCTGCTGGTGTGCCTGGCCAATGAAGTCGACCTCAAGGGCGCGATCAAGGCGCTGTTCGAAGGCGAAATAGTCAATGCCTCCGAGAGCCGCCCGGCCCTGCATACCGCGCTGCGCCGCCCTGTGGGCGATAAACTGCTGGTGAACGGCACCGACGTCATGCCCGACGTACACAAGGTGTTGAACCAGATCACTGATCTGGTGGGGCGCATCCATGACGGCCTGTGGCGCGGCTACACCGAGAAACCGATTACCGACGTGGTGAACATCGGCATCGGTGGCTCTTTCCTCGGCCCGGAACTGGTCTCCGAAGCGCTGCTGTCTTACGCGCAAAAAGGCGTGCGCTGTCACTACCTGGCGAACATCGACGGCAGCGAGTTCCATGAACTGACCATGAAGTTGCGCGCCGAGACCACGCTGTTCATCGTCTCGTCGAAATCCTTCAACACCCTCGAAACCCTGAAGAACGCCCAGGCTGCCCGTGCCTGGTACCTGGCCCAGGGCGGTTCCGAAGCCGAGCTGTACCGCCACTTCATCGCCGTATCGAGCAATAACGCCGCCGCCGTGGCCTTCGGCATCCGCGAAGAAAACATCTTCCCGATGTGGGATTGGGTCGGCGGGCGCTACTCGCTGTGGTCGGCCATCGGCTTGCCGATCGCCCTGGCCATCGGCATGTCGAACTTCAAGGAATTGCTCTCCGGCGCCTATTCCATGGACCAGCATTTCCAGAGCGCGCCGTTCGAACAGAACATGCCGGTACTGCTGGCGCTGCTGGGCGTGTGGTACGGCAACTTCTGGGGCGCGCAAAGCCACGCGATCCTGCCGTACGACCACTACCTGCGCAACATCACCAAGCACTTGCAGCAACTGGACATGGAATCCAACGGCAAGAGTGTGCGCCAGGACGGCACGCCGGTGTCTACCGACACAGGTCCTGTGATCTGGGGCGGCGTCGGTTGCAATGGTCAGCACGCCTACCACCAGTTGCTGCACCAGGGCACCCAGTTGATCCCGGCAGACTTCATCGTGCCGATCGTCAGCTTCAACCCGGTTTCCGATCACCACCAGTGGCTGTACGCCAACTGCCTGTCCCAGAGCCAGGCACTGATGCTGGGCAAGACCCGCGCCGAAGCCGAAGCGGAACTGCGTGACAAAGGTGCGAGCGAAGAAGACGTGCAGAAACTGGCCTCCCACAAGGTGATCCCGGGCAACCGTCCGAGCAACACCTTGGTGGTCGAACGCATCAGCCCACGTCGCCTTGGCGCATTGGTAGCGCTGTATGAACATAAAGTGTTCGTGCAAAGCGTGGTCTGGGGTATCAACGCGTTCGACCAATGGGGCGTGGAGCTGGGCAAGGAATTGGGCAAGGGCGTCTACAACCGTCTGGTGGGCAGCGAAGAAAGCGCGGCCGAAGACCCTTCGACCCAGGGCTTGATCAACTACTTCCGCGGGCGTCATCGCGGCTGATCCTCAAGTAGTTATCAAGGCCCGCGTTAGCTTTGTGGGAGCGAGCCTGCTCGCGATGGCGGTGGATCAGTTGACACAGATGTTGACTGACACAGCGCCATCGCGAGCAGGCTCGCTCCCACAGTTGATTTGTACATGACTTGAACCCTCCGGCTACTCGGCGCATCTTTATGACTTGTCGCAAAAACAAGAATAAGGAACCGTCATGTTCGATATCAGCCAGTACCCCCAAGCCGATGCCGTCCGCCGGGCTGCGCAACTGAGTCAGGACGAGTACACGCGGCTCTACAAAGAATCCATCGAACATCCCAGCGCTTTCTGGGGCGAGCAGGCCACGCGCTTTCTCGACTGGATGACGCCTTGGCAAACCGTCCAGCGCTATGACCTCAAGATCGGCGACGCCACCTGGTTCGCCGGGGGCAAGCTGAACGTCAGCGCCAACTGCATCGACCGCCACCTGGAGACACGTGGCGACCAGACGGCGATCATCTGGGAAGGCGACAACCCCGCCGAATCGGCAGAAATCACCTACAAAAAACTTCATCACCATGTTTGCCGCCTGGCCAACGTGCTGAAAAGCCGCGGCGTGAAGAAAGGCGATCGGGTCTGCATCTACATGCCGATGATCCCTGAAGCGGCCTACGCCATGCTTGCCTGCACACGGATTGGCGCGGTGCATTCGGTGGTGTTCGGCGGTTTTTCACCGGACTCGCTGCGCGACCGGATTCTCGACGCCGATTGCCGCACCGTGATCACAGCCGACGAAGGCGTGCGCGGCGGACGATTCATACCGCTCAAACGCAACGTCGATAAGGCCCTGGAAAGTTGCCCGAACGTCAGCACCGTGCTGGTGGTCGAGCGCACCCAGGGCGAAGTGGCCTGGGTCGAAGGCCGCGACCTGTGGTACCACCAGGCCATGCACGACATGAGCGACGATTGCCCGCCGGAACCGATGGACGCCGAGGACCCGCTGTTCATCCTCTACACCTCCGGCAGCACCGGCAAGCCCAAGGGCGTACTGCACACCACAGGTGGTTATCTGCTGCAAGCGGCGATGACGTTCAAGTACGTGCTCGATTACCGCGACAACGAAGTGTTCTGGTGCACCGCCGACGTCGGTTGGGTCACCGGTCACAGTTACATCGTCTACGGCCCGCTGGCCAACGGCGCCACCACGCTGATCTTCGAAGGCGTACCGAGCTACCCCAGCAGTTCGCGCTTCTGGCAGGTGATCGACAAACATCAAGTCAATATTTTCTACACCGCGCCGACGGCCCTGCGAGCGCTGATGCGCGAAGGTGCCGGACCGTTGCAGGAAACGTCGCGCAAAAGCCTGCGATTGCTCGGCAGCGTCGGTGAGCCGATCAACCCGGAAGCGTGGGAATGGTACTTCAACGTGGTCGGCGAACAGCGCTGCCCGATTGTCGACACCTGGTGGCAGACCGAGACCGGCGGCATCATGCTCAGCCCGCTGGTGAGTGCGCCGCGGCTCAAGCCGGGCTGCGCCACCCGACCGATGTTTGGCGTGCAACCGGTGTTGCTGGATGAAACCGGCAAGGAAATCCATGGCGCCGGCAGCGGTGTGCTGGCGATCAAGGCGAGCTGGCCGGGGCAGATTCGCAGCGTTTATGGCGACCACTCCCGCATGGTCGACACCTATTTCAAGCCCTACCCCGGCTATTACTTCACCGGCGACGGCGCCCGTCGAGACGAAGATGGCGATTACTGGATCACCGGGCGCATCGACGATGTGATCAACGTCTCCGGTCACCGCATCGGCACTGCCGAAATAGAAAGTGCCTTGGTGCTGCACGACAACATCGCCGAAGCGGCAGTGGTCGGTTACCCCCACGACCTCAAAGGCCAGGGCATCTACGCTTTCGTCACGCCGATGGACGGAATCGAGGCCAACGACGCGTTGAAAAAGGAATTGCTGGACCACGTCAGCAAGGAGATCGGCAGCTTCGCCAAACCGGAACTGATCCAGTGGGCGCCGGCACTGCCCAAGACCCGCTCGGGCAAGATCATGCGGCGCATCCTGCGCAAGATTGCCTGCAACGAGCTCGACAGCCTCGGTGATACCTCGACCCTGGCCGATCCAAGCGTGGTGGAGGGGCTGATCGACAAGCGCCTTAATCGCTGAGCGAATGACTCGGTTCCCCTGAGGCATCGAGTCCTTGCGTCGCTGGACTGTGGGAGCACAGCTTGCTCCCACAAATCCCCTCGCCACAGAAACTGCTAAACTCCCGCGCCTCATTTCCTTAAGGCGCGCCCGGCATGTCTTCCTTGAATCAGGCGCTGCGCGCCGCCCTCGATCAGCGCCAGGACCTGCTCGGCCAATTGCACCAGCAAGGCACCGATTGCTATCGCTTGTTCCATGGCAGCCAGGAAGGCGCCCCTGGCCTGACGGTCGACCGCTACGGCCCGCAATTGCTGGTGCAAAGTTTCCATCAGTCACTGGAACGCGATGCCTTGCTGCAATTGCACGGTATCGTCAACGAGTGCCTGGGCCTGGACACCCTGCTGGTCTACAACGATCGCGCCCGGGGCAATTCGCGCGTCGACCGCCAGGACACCGTTTACCAGGCTGACGAAGCCGCCCTGCAAGACCTTGTCGGCCGTGAATGGGGCCTGAACTACCGCGTGCGCGGGCGCCATGCCGGGCAGGATCCATTGCTGTTTCTCGACCTGCGCAACGCCCGGGGCTGGGTCAAGGAACACAGCCGTCACAAAAGCGTGCTGAACCTGTTCGCCTACACCTGCGGCGTCGGCCTGAGCGCCGCGGCCGGTGGCGCGCGCGAGGTGTGCAACCTGGACTTTGCCGAAGGCAACCTGGCGGTGGGGCGCGAGAACGGTTTGCTCAACCCTGATCTGCCGCCCATGGATTTCGTGCAATCGGATTACTTCCCGGCCATCCGCCAACTGGCCGGCCTGCCCATCAGTCAGCGACGCGGGCAGAAGCTGCCAGGTTATGTGCGCCTGGAGCAACGCCAGTACGACCTGGTGTTGCTCGACCCGCCCGCCTGGGCCAAGAGCGCGTTCGGCACTGTCGACCTCTTGCGCGATTACCAGAGCCTGCTCAAGCCGGCGCTGCTCACCACCGCTGAAAATGGCGTGCTGATCTGTTGCAACAACCTGGCAAAAGTCTCCATGGACGACTGGCGCGAGCAGGTGCTGCGCTGCGCGGAAAAGGCCGGCCGCCCGGTGCGCGAATGGAAAATACTGACACCCGGCAGCGATTTCCCCTCGCGGGACCAGCAGCCGCCACTCAAGACGTTGATCCTTCAGCTCTGAACCAGCGGTTCAACTCCTACGCCGAAAACGGACAAATCTGATAAATCACAGTGGCTTCGGAACCGTAAACGCATGCCATACTCCAAGGCACTCCGAATTCACACCAGATGAAGCCGCACATGCCCAAAGGATTGATTCGCGCTTTCGGCGCCCTGTTGACCGTACTGGCCCTCTACAGCCTGCTGGGTTTTCTGATATTACCCGGTGTCGCCTTGCGGATCGCCAATCAACAACTGGCCGACCATGCAACGGTGCCAGCCCAGATTCAGCGTATCGAGCTCAATCCCTTCAGCCTCGAAGTCACGCTTTGGGGCCTGAATGTCGGCGAACCGGGCAAGGAGCAGGTCGCCTTCGAACGGCTGTACACCAACCTGCAGCTCGACAGCCTCTGGTCCGGCGCCCTGCACCTGACCGATATCGAGCTGGACAAGCCCAAGACCGAGATCATGTTCGCCAAGGACGGTCAGTTGAACCTGTTGGGCCTGTTCAAGCTGCCGGCCAGCGAACCCACCCCGGCCGACCCCGACGCCAAGCCGTTTCCCCTGCGAATCGACCGGATCAAACTGGCCGGCGGTTACCTGCATTTTCAGGACCTGCGTCCCAGCGAGCCCATCGAGTTTCTGTACGACACCCTTGATTTCGAGCTCAAGAACCTCAGCACACTGCCCGATGACAACGCCGACATGACCCTGGTGGCCGTCAGCCCTCAAGGCGGCCGGGTCGACTGGACCGGCAACTTCAGCCTCACGCCGATCGCCTCCGAGGGCAAGATCAAAGTCACCGACGGCCAGATGAAAGTCTGGTGGCCCTACGTACGCGACGCGGTACCGCTGGTGCTGGAAAACGGCGTGCTGAACCTGAGTACCGACTACAAGCTCAACCTGGCCAAGGGCACCGAACTGCTGCTCAACAACGTGGCCGTCAGCGTGGCCCCCTTCTCCATCAAGGCGCCGGATGGCCGTCCATTGGCGAAGCTCGAACGCCTGGATGTGAGTGATACAACCGTCGACCTGGCCAAGCAACAAGTCATCGTCGGCAAGATCCGCAGCCAGAAGCTGGAAACCTGGGCCGCGCGCGAGGCGGATGGGCAACTGGACTGGCAAAAACTCTTCGCCAGTCAGCCGGCCAAACCGCAGGTCAAGGTCGAACCGGCGTCGGCCCCGGCAGCCGCCGATTCGCCCGAGCCTGCCCCCCAGGCACCGAGCAAGCCCTGGCAGGTGCTGTTGAAGGACGTGCAACTGCGCAATTACCAGGTGCACCTGGCCGACCGTCAGGCGCAGCCGGCGGTGGCCCTGGAGGTCGGCCCGCTGAACCTCGACCTGCAGAACTACGACACCCTCAACGGCTCACCCTTTACCCTCAAGCTGGATACCGGGATAGGCAAACAGGGCAAGATCCTGGCTGACGGCGAGGTCAACCTGAACCCGATCACCGCCCGGCTCAAGGTCAAGACCCAGGACATCGACCTGCGGGTCGCCCAGGCCTACATCAACCCGTTCATTCGCCTGGAACTGCGCTCCGGGATGCTCGGCAGCGACCTGGCGGTGGACCTCAAGAGCACCGAGCCGCTGGCATTCGCCGTCACCGGTCGCGCCCAGGTCGATCAACTGCACACCCTCGATACCCTCAGGACCCGGGACTTCATCAAGTGGAAACAGTTGGTGCTCGAAGGGCTCAACTATCAGCACGGCGACAGCCTGTCGATCGACAAGGTCAACCTGTACCAGCCTTACGCGCGATTCATGATCAACCCAGACCGCACCACCAACGTCGATGACCTGCTGATCCCGCAACCGGCCGACAGTGGTACGAACAACAGCCCGGCAAAACCGGCATCCCAGGAGAAACCGCTGGGCATCCACGTCGGCGGCATTGCCATCAACGATGGCTCGGCCAACTTCGCCGACTTCAGCCTGACGCCGAACTTCGCCACGGCCATCCAGCAGCTCAACGGCCAGATCGGCACCATCGACAGCCGCCAGGCCAAGCCGGCCACCGTGGACATCAACGGCAAGGTCGACCGCTACGCGCCTGTCACCATCAAAGGGGCGCTCAACCCCTTCGACCCGATGGCCAGCCTCGACATCGCCACCAGTTTCAAACGGGTCGAACTGACGACCCTGACACCCTATTCCGGCAAATTCGCCGGCTATCGCATCCGCAAGGGCCGACTCAACCTCGACCTGCACTACCGGATCACCAAAGGCAAGTTGCTGGCCGATAACAAAGTGGTGGTCGAGCAACTGCAGTTGGGGGAAAAGGTCGACAGCCCGGACGCCGTGAGCCTGCCGCTCAAGCTGGCCGTCGCGCTGCTGAAGGATTCCGAAGGCAGGATTTCCATCGAGCTGCCGGTTTCCGGCGACCTCAATGACCCGCAATTCAGCGTGATGCCGATTGTCTGGCAAACCCTGCGCAACCTAGTGGTACGGGCGGCCCAGGCGCCATTCAAACTCATCGGTGGGCTGGTGGCCGGGGGTGCCTCGCAAGACTTGGGCAGCGTGTCATTCGCCCCGGGCTCAAGCGAACTGAACCCGGACAACGAAGGCACGCTGCTCAAGTTGTCCGAAGCCCTCGGTAAACGTCCGGAGTTGCGCCTGGAGATCGAAGGCACCGCCGCCCAAAGCAGCGACGGTCCGCTGCTCGCCGCCCAGCGTCTGGAACGCGAATACCAGTACAACTACTACAAGATGCTGCAGCGCAGAGGCGACAAAGTCCCTGCCAAGGCCTCGCTGCTGGAGGTGCCCGAGGATGAAAAGGCACCGCTGCTCGAAGGCATCTATCGCACCCGTCTCAAGACCCAGCCACCGGTCGAATGGACGCAACTGGATAAAAAGGCGCGCACGGAAAAACTGCGCGAAGGCGTGATCTCGTTCTGGAGTGGCAACGAAGTGCTGTTGCGCCAGCTGGGACAGGAGCGCGCCAGCAGCATCAAGGATTTCCTGGTGGACAAAGGGCAATTGGCTGATGACCGTGTGTATTTCATCGACGCCAGCCTCGGTCAGGCCGAAAGCGACGGGCGCGTGATCACCCCCATGCATCTGGATGCCGAATAAGATGAAACGTCTGTACGGGCTTAGCCTGATCTTGCTGCTCGCCAGCGGCCAGACGTCGGCAGCCGATACATTGCGCTGTGGCAGCCAGTTGATCAGCGTCGGTGACCGCTCCAGCGAAGTCCTGCAAAAATGCGGGCAACCCGCGGCGCGGGATGACCTGGGCTACAAACGCAGCGTCAATCGCCGGGAAGAATACCCGGTGGAAGAATGGACCTACGGCCCCAACAGTGGCATGTACCAGTACCTGCGTTTCGAGGGGAATCGGTTGGTGCAGATCACCAGCAAGCGGGGGCGCTGAGCGGTTCTGTCATTCAGTTGAGATGGCGTGGGATGTGCCGCCGCCAATCGCGAGCAGGCTCCCTCCCACATTCGAACGCATCTTGCCGAAGAAGCTCGTCCACTGTGGGAGCGAGCATGCTCGCGAAATCGGCCAGTCGATTTCCCAGATGGGTCCCTGAATACTTTTCCATTGCGCAATAGAACAGGCCCCCGGCACGAATGCCGGGGGCCTGTAATGGCCACTTCCGTGTGGCCTTCGCATGAACTCCAAAGCAACGGCAAACGTATGTCTCAGCCCGCTTGCCGTGCCTTCTCCCGGTCCAGGCGAGAAGCCTTGAGTCTTACTCGGATTTCAGGCCGTCAGCCGAAACGTCTCGGACGCCTTTGATTTTCTTGGTAATCGCCACGGCGGTGTCTTTTTGCGCGTCGGTCAGGACAGTAGTCGACGACAGCGACACTACGCCTTTATTGGTTTCTACCTTGATATCGGAACCTGGGATGCCTTTTTCAGTGACCAGATCGGCTTTGACCTTGGTGGTGATCCAGGTATCAGAAACATCTTCTTTGGCTTCTGTCACTTCACCAGCAGCCAGCATCATCGGAGCCTGAGTTGCTTGAGTGGTCTCGGCGAAAGCGCTAGCCATGGTCAGAGTCAGGGCGGTGGCAGCTGCGGCAGTGATAGCGAACTTCTTCATACGAGTAACTCCTGTTTTTCTCAAAAACTGCCGGAGGTGTTTCCCGGCAGGGTTATCAGGAGTAGTGCGAAGGCTGTGCCAGTTTTCACGAATTAATTAATTCTTTTAAAATCAACTAGTTAAGCGAAACGGCAATTTTCACAATCATGCAAAATGCATGGCCTGCTGATTTGGGACATGCAAGTTGCGGCTTTTTCGGCGCTCCCTAAGTTTATGAATTGTTGAGGTTTTCCTGGGCAAGGGGAAAAGCCCCTCGCCACCGGCTCAACCAGACCCAAAATCAGGGTGCAGCGGCCCCCGTGCAACCGGCGGGCAAGAATTCCTGGACGGCCGTCGAAGCGCAGGTCCAGACACCGGCTGCTGAACGGGAAAGGGTGATTGCCTTGCCGAGAACGGGAGCTGGCGCATTCAGCAGGGTGCATGCAATGGTTCCGGTTCCGTCCGCTGCAGTACCTGAAGCGGTCAGGGTGCAATTGCTGGTGGGCGATGTTCCGCCGATGTTGGCTAACGTCGGGTTGGTTCCCTGGTTCATGACGTCCTCGAACGGCACCTTCAACGCGGAGACTTCCGCCAGCCCCGCCGTAGCTTTCGCCCGCGCTTGATACTTGGAATACTGCGGCAACGCAAACGTCGCCAGGATGCCGATGATCGCTACAACGATCAGCAACTCGATCAAGGTAAAACCGTTTTGCTTATTCATAGATAATCTCCAAATCATGAGGTGGAGTCTCATGACCTGAGGAGGCCATTGCATGGCATGTGCCAACCCTGTCGCGCCCGCTGGCAAGGGACTTCGACCCGCAGCGCCCCTATGTCCTACCCCAACAAGCGCACTATCTGACGTTTTTTGTCACTGCGCCCCCGCTGGTTTGGTCTGGATGCTTGACTAGGCTATAAGTCATGAACTGTCCGCGTCGGGATTCCCATGAATGACATCGCCTTAAGCGGTCTGGCCAAGCAATTGGTGCTGGCCGAACTGATCACCGAGCAAAGTGCGCAGCAGGCGTACCAACAAGCCCAAAGCAGTCGCATGCCCCTGGTCAGTTACCTGGTGCAGAACAAACTGGTCCAGAGTCGCCAGGTGGCGGAAATTGCCTCGGAGCATTTCGGCGTGGCCCTGCTGGACCTCAACAGCCTGGACAAGGAAACCCAACCCACCGGCCTTGTCAGCGAAAAACTGGTGCGCCAGCACCACGCCCTGCCGCTGTGGCGGCGTGGCAACAAGCTGTTCGTGGGCATCTCCGACCCCACCAATCACCAGGCCATCAATGACATTCAGTTCAGCACCGGCTTGACCACCGAAGCCATTCTGGTGGAGGACGACAAGCTCAGCGACGCCATCGAAAAGTTTTTCGAATCCACCAGCACCGGCCTGGAAGGCATGGGCGATGTCGACCTCGACGGCCTGGACATCGAGTCGATCGATGATCACAAGCAAGACTCCATCGCCGGCCAGGACACCGACGATGCGCCGGTGGTGCGGTTCGTCAACAAGATGCTGCTGGACGCGATCAAGGGCGGCTCCTCCGACCTGCACTTTGAACCCTATGAAAAAATCTACCGGGTGCGGGTGCGTACCGACGGCATGCTGCGAGAGGTGGCCCGCCCGCCGATCCAGTTGGCCACCCGCATCGCCGCGCGCCTGAAGGTCATGGCCAGCCTTGATATTTCCGAGCGGCGCAAACCCCAGGACGGGCGCCTGAAAATGCGCCTGTCGAAAAACAAGTCCATCGACTTCCGGGTCAACACCCTGCCGACGCTCTGGGGTGAAAAAGTGGTGATCCGGATCCTCGACCCCTCCAGCGCGCAGATGGGTATCGATGCCCTGGGCTACGAGCCGGACCAGAAAGAGCTGTACATGGCGGCGCTCAAACAACCACAAGGGTTGATTCTGGTGACCGGGCCCACCGGCTCTGGCAAAACCGTGTCGCTCTATACCGGGCTCAATATCCTCAACACTGTGGACATCAATATTTCCACCGCTGAGGATCCGGTGGAAATCAACATGGAAGGCATCAACCAGGTCAACGTGAATCCGCGCCAGGGTCTGGATTTCGCCCAGGCCCTGCGCTCGTTCCTGCGCCAGGACCCGGACGTGATCATGGTGGGCGAGATCCGCGACCTGGAAACCGCCGAAATCGCCATCAAGGCCGCCCAGACCGGACACATGGTGCTCTCCACCCTGCACACCAACAGCGCCGCCGAAACCCTGATCCGCCTGCACAACATGGGCATTCCCGGCTTCAACATCGCCACGGCGGTCCACCTGATCATCGCCCAGCGACTGGCGCGCAAGCTGTGCCCGCATTGCAAAAGGGCCATCGAGATTCCCGAGGAAACCCTGCTCAAGGAAGGCTTTCCGCGGGAACGCATCGGCTCGTTCACGATCTATGAGCCGGTCGGTTGCGAACAGTGCAACAACGGCTACAAGGGGCGCGTGGGGGTTTACGAAGTGGTCAGGAATACGCCCGAGCTGCAACGGCTGATCATGGCCGAGGGCAACTCGTTGGAAATCGACCTGCAAATGCGCAAGGACGGTTTTAATGACCTGCGCGCCTCGGGACTGCTCAAAGTGATGCAAGGCATCACCAGCCTCGAAGAAATCAACCGGGTCACCAAGGATTGAACATGGCGGTCAAGGCAATAAAAACCGACGTTTACACGTGGGAAGGCAAAGACCGCAAAGGCACGAAAATGACCGGCGAACTGACTGGGCAGAGCCCGGCCCTGGTCAAGGCCCAGTTGCGCAAACAAGGCATCAACCCAGGCAAGGTTCGCAAGAAGTCCACCTCGATATTCAGCAAGGGCAAGCGTATCAAGCCATTGGATATCGCCCTGTTCACTCGTCAGATGGCGACCATGCTCAAGGCCGGCGTGCCCTTGTTGCAGGCGTTCGACATCATTGGCGAAGGCTTCGACAACGCCAACATGCGCAAGCTGGTGGACGAGGTGAAACAGGAAGTCGCCGCCGGCAACAGCTTCGCCGCGTCGTTGCGCAAGAGCCCGCAATACTTCGACGAACTGTACTGCAACCTGGTGGACGCCGGTGAACAGGCCGGCGCCCTGGATACGCTGCTGGAGCGCGTCGCGACCTACAAGGAAAAAAGCGAAGCCCTCAAGGCCAAGATCAAGAAGGCCATGACCTACCCGGCCGCTGTGGTGCTCGTCGCCGCCGTGGTCACGGGTATTCTGCTGGTCAAGGTGGTGCCGCAGTTCGAATCGGTATTCTCCGGGTTCGGCGCCCAACTGCCGGCCTTCACGGTGATGGTCATCGGCCTGTCGGAGTTCATGCAGCAGTGGTGGTGGATGCTGCTGGGCGGCGCGGTGGCGGCGTTCTTCGGTGTCAAACATGCACTCAAGCGCTCCCAGGGCTTGCGTGACTGGCGCGATAAATGGCTGCTCAAACTGCCGCTGATCGGCACCCTGATGTACAAATCCGCCGTGGCCCGCTACGCCCGGACCCTGTCCACGACATTCGCGGCCGGCGTGCCGCTGGTGGAAGCCCTGGACTCGGTATCAGGCGCCACCGGTAACGTGGTGTTCAAACGCGCGGTACAACGCATCCGGCAGGATGTCTCGACCGGCATGCAATTGAATTTTTCCATGCGTGCTTCAGGCATATTCCCGAACATGGCGATCCAGATGACCGCCATCGGCGAGGAGTCCGGCGCGCTGGACGACATGCTCGACAAAGTGGCGAGCTTTTATGAAGCCGAGGTGGACAATCTGGTGGACAATCTCACCAGCCTGATGGAACCGTTCATCATGGTGGTCCTGGGGGTGGTCGTCGGCGGCCTGGTGGTTGCCATGTACCTGCCCATCTTTCAACTCGGCTCTGCGATCTGACATGCCCCTGACCGAATTTTTCGCGCTGTATCCCCTGGCCTTTGTGCTCGCCGCTTTACTGCTCGGACTGATCATCGGCAGTTTCCTCAACGTCCTGGTGTGGCGCCTGCCCAAGATGCTCTCGCGCGAATGGCGGCTGCAAGCCCATGACTTGCTGGGCCTGCCCGCCGAAGCCCCTGGCCCGGTCTACAACCTGATGCTGCCGCATTCCCAGTGCCCGCACTGCGGCCACCGCATCCGGGCCTGGGAAAACATTCCGCTATTGAGTTACCTGGCATTGCGCGGTCGTTGCTCCAGTTGTGCCGCGCCCATCGGCCGGCGCTATCCCCTGACCGAACTGGCCTGCGGCATCCTGTCGGCGTTCGTCGCCTGGTATTTCGGCTTTGGCTGGCAGGCCGCAATGGTGATGGTGCTGACCTGGGGCCTGCTGGGCATGAGCCTGATCGATGCCGAGCACCAATTGTTGCCTGACACCCTGGTGCTGCCGTTGTTGTGGCTGGGCTTGATCGTCAACAGCTTCGGGTTGTTCGTCCCCTTGAATCAGGCGATGTGGGGCGCCGTGGCCGGCTATCTGGCGCTGTGGTCGGTGTTCTGGGTGTTCAAATTGATCACTGGCAAGGAAGGCATGGGCTACGGGGATTTCAAGCTGCTGGCGATGCTGGGCGCCTGGGGTGGCTGGCAGATCCTGCCACTGACGTTGCTGTTGTCATCGCTGGTGGGCGCCGTTATCGGGGTCATTGTGCTGCGCCTGCGTGATGCTCCGACATCGACGCAAATCCCCTTTGGGCCCTATCTGGCCATTGCCGGCTGGATTGCCTTGCTCTGGGGTGGTCAAATAACCGACTTCTATTGGCAGTCTGTCGGTTCCTAATGTCGATTTTAATGAATAGCCCCGCAGAAAAACCCTGGATTCTCGGCCTGACTGGCGGTATCGGCAGCGGCAAAAGCGCGGCGGCCCAGCACTTTATCGACCTGGGCGTACACGTCGTCGACGCCGATCACGCGGCGCGCTGGGTGGTCGAACCCGGACGCCCGGCGCTGGCCAAGATCGCCGAACATTTTGGCCCCGGCGTATTGCAGGCCGACGGCACACTGGACCGAGCGGCCCTGCGCCAACTGATTTTCGAAGATGCCGAGCAACGCCGCTGGCTCGAGGCGCTGCTGCATCCGTTGATCGCCGAGGAAATCGCTCATCATCTGGCCCAGGCACAATCACCCTACGCGATTCTGGTGTCGCCGCTGTTGATCGAGTCCGGCCAGTACGCCATGACCCAGCGGATCCTGGTGATCGATGTACCGGAACAACTACAGATCGAACGCACCTTGCAGCGCGACAAGACCAGCGAGCAACAGGTCCAGGCGATCCTCAAGGCCCAGTCCAGCCGTCAGGATCGCTTGAGCCATGCCGACGACGTGGTGGTCAATGACCGCGACCTCGCCTGGCTGCACAGCGAGGTCGAGCGCCTGCATCACTTTTACCTTACTTTGCGTGGAGGCCAGTCATGAGCCAAACCCCAACCGTTGATTGCCCAACCTGTGGCGCCCCTGTGGAATGGAGCCCGGAAAACACCTTCCGGCCCTTCTGCTCCGACCGCTGCAAACTGATCGACCTGGGCGCCTGGGCGTCGGAAGAACACAAGATCCCGGTCAGCCCCGATGCCGAGGACGACCTGTTCAGCGAAGAGTTCGAGCCTCGCCACTAGGGAGCCATGAGTTTCCCCACCGCGTTGTCGCCTTAAGGCCGCATGAAGCCGTAGTCCTGTTCATCGTCGAGATTCTCCGCCAGGAAACTCAGTTCATCGGCCAGGTCTTCAGCACTGCGCACCGCCTTGCTCTGCTGCACGATCGCACTGAGCAAGGCCCGCAGGCTAAGGCCCGGGTCGAAGCCGATTTCCACTGCCGCATCCTGGCTGCGCCTGATCTCTTGTCTCGCCCACTCATAAACACTCATGGTTGTGCTCCTGGAATTTTTCTAGAGCATGAAGCGCACCCGGCTGCTCAGCCTTGATGTGAATCAAGGCTTGTCGTCATCCTTCCAGGGGGCCGACAGATAGCGCGTACGGTTGAAGGTCTCCAGCCATTCGGGGCTGAACACCACCAACGCACTGACCACCATGCCGTTGATAAACGCCTCGGGAAAGATGATCAGCCAGAGGTAGCCGATGAAATCTTCCAGCCAGTAAGGCATGGCGAACACTCCGTCGTACCACAGCAGGCCAAGCCCCACCAGCAGGCACAACAACGCCGAAAGCGCGGCGGCGAGAAATCCCGAACAGAAGATGTACACGAACAGATTGCGCGGTTGGGCGCGTTCCACCAGGATCGCGCAGCACTCGGTGACCAGCACCGGCAGCAAAATCAGCAACGCACCGTTGATACCCACCGCCGCCATGTCCTGGCGTCCCAGCAGCACCAGGGCCAGCTGGGCGCAAAGGCCGCCGAGAATCGCCAGCGGCCAGTCCAGCAGCAGTGTCACGGCGGTCATGCCGATGAAGTGATACGAGACGCCGGTATCGAAATCCCGTCGCACCAGCCACAACATGAACACGGCCAGGACTGTGCCGAACAGCAAGTGCTGGCGACGGCTGTCGGTGAACAGCTCCACCCATGGCGCCCGTGCTACGGCCCAGGCCAGCACCGGCACATAAATCAGCCAGCCGACCGTCAACGTCTGCGCAGACAGCAGTTCGGCACCGATCATGGCGCTACTCCTCTGGCTTGTCCTTGCATCAAAGACTCCATGATCACCTCAGGATTCAAGCCAGCAGTCTACACCCCACCCTTAACCGGCCATAAATCAATGCAACGCTTCCAGCTTGTCGCAATTGAACGCTAAGCTTGGGCTCATGGATGATTCAGATTATTTACGCCTGCTGACCATCGCGGCCGAGCAAGCCAACGCCTTTCTCTCCAATGCCCGCAAATGGGAGCGTGAGCGTTGGGTCTGCCAGCGTCTGCTGCAAGGGCTGAACGTACCCTATCGCGCCGACGAGTTCGCCCCTGCGGGAGAGCCGCCGGACGTATTGTTTCGCGATGCCAACTTCGAGGTGTTTTTTGTCCTCGACGAAGGCCGTCGCCTCAATGACGAATGGCGCGACGAGCTGCAGCGCCGCCGTAGCGCTTTCTCCCTGAGCCAACTGGTGCGCCGCGAAGCCAAGCCCCGACGCATCCCGGCCAATGAATTCCTGCTGCGCCTGGCCCCGACCCTGCGCAAGAAAGCCCACAACTACACCGAACGCGGCATGGATCTGGGGGAGCTGGACATCATCGCCTTCGCCAGCCTCAAGCGCGAAGTGCTGGACCTCAACAGCCATTTCCCGCCGCCGACCGAATACCTGCGCCAGGGTTGGCGCTCGCTGTCGCTGGTGGGGCCGACGTTTGCCCGGGTGCTGTTCGCCCATCCCGATGCGCCGGATTTCCTGCGCAGCAATCTGGGGCGCAGCATCGTGTTCGATGTCGGGATCAGCCTGTGAGCCCACTGCAGGAACTGATTGCCGCCGTGCCCCAGCAAGGCCGCGTACGCTGGATAGGCGTGCGACCCCAGGGCCATGCACCCATGATTGAACTCGACGCCGTGGAGGCCCGTCTGGAGGCCGGCCTGACGGGCGACCATGCCCGTCCCGGCGTGCGCAATGCACGGCAAGTCACCTTGATTCAGTGGGAACACCTGGCCGTGATCGGTTCACTGATGGGCCGCCCGGTGGATCAGCCGGTGTTGCCGCAAGAGCTGCGACGCAACCTGGTGGTCAGCGGTATCAATCTGTTCAGCCTCAAGGGCCGGCGCTTTCGCATCGGCCAGGCCATCTTCGAAACCACCGGCTGGTGCCAGCCGTGCGCGCGACTGGAGCGTAACCTCGGCGAAGGGACGTTCCAGGCCGTGCGCGGCCATGGCGGAATCACCGCACGGGTGTTAAAAAGTGGAATCATTCGCCTGGACGACAGCTTGAGTGTCGAACCTGTTCCGGCGAGCGGCTACGCTGCTTTCAATGCCGGATAGCCAGACGCTGTAGCGTCTATACCTTTCGCAACGTCTACCTGCCGAGGCCTTTATGACCAGCCGCCTGAACCCGGAAGACCAGAAGCATGTCGAAGAGTACCTGCAACTGTCCCAGCACCGAGTCGAGCGCCGGCCTTTCCGGCCGTGGATGCTCCTGGTGGTGGTACTGGCCATCACCATCGGCCTGGGCCTGTTGAGCCGACTGATCAGTTACCTGACGCTATGAGCCGCTTGATGCTCGCGCGGGTAACGGCACCGATTTCCTTTAGCCTTGCGAGATATCCCCATGACTCATCGTATTGTCATCGTTGGCGGCGGCGCCGGCGGTCTGGAGTTGGCTACCCGTCTGGGTAAGACTCTGGGCAAGCGCGGCACGGCCAGTGTGATGCTGGTCGACGCGAACCTGACCCATATCTGGAAACCGCTGTTGCACGAAGTGGCTGCCGGTTCCCTGAACTCCTCCGAAGACGAACTCAACTACGTCGCCCAGGCAAAATGGAACCATTTCGGGTTCCAGCTGGGGCGCATGAGCGGTCTGGATCGCGAGCGCAAGAGCATCCAGCTGGCCGCCACCTATGACGAGGCGGGCCTGGAACTACTGCCGGCTCGTGAACTGGGTTACGACACTCTGGTGATCGCCGTCGGCAGCACCACCAATGACTTCGGCACCGAAGGCGCGGCGCAGCATTGCCTGTTCCTCGACACGCGCAAACAGGCCGAGCGTTTCCATCAGCAATTGCTCAACCATTATCTGCGCGCCCATGCCGGGCAAACCGACGTGGTCGAACGCATCAGCGTTGCCATCGTCGGCGCCGGTGCGACGGGGGTTGAACTGGCGGCCGAGCTGCACAACGCCGCCCATGAGCTGGCAGCCTATGGCCTGGACCGGATCAAACCGGAGAACATGCACATCACCCTGATCGAAGCCGGACCGCGAGTCCTGCCGGCCTTGCCGGAGCGCATCGGCGGCCCTGTGCACAAGACCCTGGAGAAACTTGGGGTCAATGTCATGACCAACGCCGCTGTTGGCCAGGTGACAGCCGACAGCCTGATCACCGTCGATGGCAAGGTCATCGACGCGAGCCTGAAAGTCTGGGCCGCCGGGATTCGCGCCCCGGACTTCCTCAAGGAAATCGACGGTCTGGAGACCAACCGGATCAACCAGCTGCAGGTGCTGCCGACGCTGCAGACCACCCGTGACGAGAACATCTTCGCCTTCGGCGATTGCGCCGCCTGCCCGCAACCCGGCAGCGATCGCAACGTTCCGCCCCGTGCCCAGGCCGCGCATCAGCAAGCCTCGCTGCTGGCCAAATCCCTGAAGCTGCGGATCGAAGGCAAGGCCCTGCCGGAATACAAATACACCGACTACGGTTCATTGATTTCGCTGTCGCGCTTCTCAGCGGTGGGTAACTTGATGGGCAACCTGACCGGCAGTGTGATGCTCGAAGGCTGGCTGGCGCGGATGTTCTATGTCTCGCTGTACCGCATGCACCAGATGGCGCTGTACGGCATGTTCCGCACGGCCATGCTGATGCTGGGCAGCAAGATCGGGCGTGGGACCGAGCCTCGGCTGAAGCTGCATTGAGTCAGCAGTACTGACATCGAATGATCCACCGTCATCGCGAGCAAGCTCGCTCCCACAGTTGATCGCGGTCATCCTGTGGGAGCGAGCTTGCTCGCGATGGGGGCGGTACAGTCAATACTTGAGCTCGGGCAGGATCACTGTCCGAGCCATCCATCGATCAAACCTGAAACCGCTGCACCATGGTGCGCAATGAATTCGCCAGTTGCGACAACTCATGGCTGGACGCGCTGGTCTGGTCCGCACCGGTGGCCGAGCGCACCGACAGATCCCGAATGTTCACCAGGTTGCGATCCACCTCCCGAGCCACTTGCGCCTGTTCTTCAGCGGCGCTGGCGATCACCAGATTGCGTTCGTGGATCTCGTTGACCGACGCCGTGATGGTCTGTAGCGCCTCCCCTGCCCGCTCCGCCATTGCCAGAGTGCTGGCGGCGCGACTGGAGCTGGCCTGCATCGAATCCAGCGCCTGGGTGGCGCCGCTGCGCATGCCCTGGACCATCTGCTCGATTTCCTGGGTCGATTGCTGCGTGCGATAAGCCAGCGCCCGCACCTCATCGGCCACCACCGCAAACCCACGACCGCTTTCGCCAGCCCGGGCCGCCTCGATGGCCGCGTTGAGGGCCAGCAGGTTGGTCTGCTCGGCGATGGCCCGGATCACGTCCAGCACCTTGCCGATATCCTGCGATTGGTTGGCCAGGGACTGCACCAGGCCGCCAGTCACCTGCACATCACTGGCCAGGGCGCCGATGGCGTCGACCGTGTCGCTGACCCGCTGCTGCCCAAGGGACGCCGACTCACTGGACTGACGCGTGGCATCGGAGGTGGAAACCGCATTGCGCGCGACTTCCTCCACGGCGGTGGTCATCTCGGTGACGGCGGTGGCGGCCTGTTCAATTTCGTTATTCTGCTGTTGCAGGCTGTGGGTGCTATCGACCGTGACCGCGTTCAGCTCATCGGCGGCGGTCGCCAGTTGGGTAGCTGAGCCGCTGATGCCCTGCAAGGTTTCACGCAGGTTCTGCTGCATGGTCGCCAGCGCCTTGAGTAAGCGGCTGACTTCGTCGCTGCCGTGGGTCTTGATCGGTCGGGTCAGGTCACCTCGGGCGACGTTTTCGGCGGCATTCAACGCCTCGCCCAAAGGCTTGACGATACTGCGAGTAAGCAGCATGGCCAGGGCCACCGTCGCCAAGGCGGCGAGCACAATGAACAGGCTGACGATCATCCGGGAATTGACGTAGTGTTCCTGGGACTTCTGGCTCTCGATGGAGACTTGTCTGGAGAACAGTTCCGCCAGATCGTTGAGCTGTTTGCCGGAACCGTCCACCACGGTCTTCATGTCCACCAGCAGCAGCTTGATCAACTCGTCCCGACGCCCCTGCTCTGCCAGGGCGAAGGATTGGGCGATGCCCGTGCGGTAAGCAGCAAAGGTTTGCTTGAACTGGTCATAAAGCGCCTTGCCTTCAGGCGTGATGACGAGCTTTTCGTAACTGACGATTTTTTCGCTCAGTTCTTTGTCGCGGGTGTCCATTTGCCCACGGTACACCGGGATGTTCTTCGGGTCCTGGTCCAAGGCCATGCGCAGGGAAATGGTGCGGATGCGCAACATCAATTCACGGATCTCGTCACCGCCGCGAATACTGGGCAACCACTGAGTTTCTACCGCGACTTCACTGTCACGGATACTCGACATCTGTCCAAGCGCAAACACCCCGAGCAACGCCACCAACACGGCGATCAAAGCGAACCCCAACGCGGCACGGGGGGCGATATTCAGTTGACGAAGAACCATGGGGAGCGCCTTTTTTATTTTGGCCTGAAGTGGGGCCACGCCCCTGTCGGTGGGTTATCGGCAGGTTGTACGATGACTTAAGGCAATCTGCTTTATCGCAGGCAAAAAAAATCCCCGTATCTTTCGATACGAGGATTTTTAATATGGTCGGGGTAAGGGGATTCGAACTCCTGACATCCTGCTCCCAAAGCAGGCGCGCTACCGGACTGCGCTATACCCCGGTAAAAAAAAGGCGACCTTCGCAAGTCGCCTTCCTCGATCAGCGCTTTTGGCCTCTGATCTTAAGATTCGATTCCAGCGAACTGGTTTCAAAAATGGTGGGTCGTGTGGGATTCGAACCTACGACCAATTGGTTAAAAGCCAACTGCTCTACCAACTGAGCTAACGACCCAAAAATGGTCGGGGTAAGGGGATTCGAACTCCTGACATCCTGCTCCCAAAGCAGGCGCGCTACCGGACTGCGCTATACCCCGATTGAAATGGCTCCGTGACCAGGACTCGAACCTGGGACCCAATGATTAACAGTCATTTGCTCTACCGACTGAGCTATCACGGAACTGATATTTCAAGTTACTGCTATTTGAAGCTACAACATTGAAGCCAGCTTCAACCTCTTCTACCCGTTCGCATCGCTGCGTTCGTGTGTCTGAGGCGCGCTATTCTACAATCTTAAAAACCTCTGTCAACCCCTTAAATTGCTTTCAAGACAATGATTTGCAACTTATTTCGGGTTGCTTCTCACAGAGAAGTGGCCCTTGGGGGTGACGTACTGCGGGGCGCACTTTACAAGCCTTTTCCTTTGAGTTCAACGGCCTGATGAAAAAAATGGCCTCGCAGTGCGAGGCCATTCCAATCACCCGATCCGCAGGCTTTCAGTTGAAGACGATTTCGTCGTTCTCCACCGTGCCGGTCACGGTTTCGCCCGGCATGAAGCGCCCGGACAGAATCAACTGTGCCAGCGGGTTTTCGATCCAGCGCTGGATGGCACGTTTGAGTGGCCGCGCGCCATAGACCGGGTCGTAACCCACCGCGATCAGCTTATCCAGTGCCTCGTCACTCAATTGCAGCTTCAGCTCGCGCTCGGTCAGACGGCTACGCAGACGTCCCAGCTGGATCTCGGTGATGCCCGCGATCTGATCACGAGCCAGCGGCTCGAAGATCACCACTTCGTCCACCCGGTTGATGAACTCCGGTCGGAAGTGAGTGGAGATTGCATCCATCACCGCCGCGCGTTGCGCCTCGCGATCACCCACCAGCTCCTGGATCTGCGCCGAGCCCAGGTTGGAGGTCATCACGATCACGGTATTGCGGAAGTCCACCGTGCGTCCGTGGCTGTCGGTCAAACGACCATCCTCCAACACTTGCAGCAGAATGTTGAACACATCCGGGTGGGCCTTCTCGACTTCATCGAGCAGGATCACCGAGTACGGCTTGCGTCGCACAGCCTCGGTCAGGTAACCGCCCTCTTCGTAGCCGACATAGCCCGGTGGTGCGCCGATCAGCCGCGCCACGGAATGCTTCTCCATGAACTCGGACATGTCGATGCGCACCATGGCCTCTTCGGTGTCGAAGAGAAACTCGGCCAGCGCCTTGCACAACTCGGTTTTACCGACACCGGTCGGGCCGAGGAACATGAACGAGCCACTCGGACGGTTAGGGTCCGACAGCCCGGCTCGAGACCGGCGCACGGCGTTGGAAACCGCCACTACCGCTTCTTCCTGACCGATCACGCGCTGGTGCAGCAGGCTTTCCATCTTCAGCAGTTTGTCGCGCTCGCCTTCGAGCATTTTCGACACCGGAATGCCGGTCCACTTGGAAACCACTTCGGCAATTTCTTCTTCGGTGACCTTGCTGCGCAGCAACTGGTTTTCGCTCTTGCCGTGCTGGTCGACCATTTGCAGGCTGCGCTCCAGATCCGGGATCACCCCATATTGCAGCTCGGCCATGCGGTTGAGGTCGCCTTTACGACGGGCCGCTTCCAGTTCCTGGCGGGACTGTTCGATCTTTTGCTGGATCTGCGCCGAGCCCTGGACTTCAGCTTTCTCCGAATTCCAGATTTCCTCGAGATCGGAATACTCGCGCTCGTGGCGAACAATCTCTTCCTGCAACCTTTCCAGGCGCTTCTTCGCCGCTTCGTCGCTTTCTTTCTTCAAGGCCTGGGATTCGACCTTGAGTTGAATCAGGCGCCGCTCCAGACGATCCAGCACTTCCGGTTTGGAATCGATTTCCATGCGGATGCGGCTGGCGGCTTCGTCGATCAGGTCAATGGCCTTGTCCGGCAACTGACGGTCGGTGATGTAGCGATGGCTGAGCTTGGCCGCCGCAATGATCGCGCCATCGGTAATCGCCACCTTGTGGTGAACCTCATAGCGTTCTTTAAGGCCACGCAGGATGGCAATGGTGTCTTCTTCGCTGGGCTCTTCCACCAGCACTTTCTGGAAACGCCGCTCCAGCGCCGCGTCCTTCTCTATGTATTGGCGGTACTCGTTGAGCGTTGTCGCACCGACGCAATGCAGCTCGCCACGGGCCAGCGCAGGCTTGAGCATGTTGCCGGCGTCCATCGAGCCTTCGCCCTTGCCCGCACCGACCATGGTGTGCAACTCGTCGATGAACAGAATGATCTGCCCTTCCTGCTTGGACAATTCATTAAGCAAGGCTTTGAGCCGCTCTTCGAACTCGCCGCGGTACTTGGCACCGGCAATCAACGAACCCATGTCCAGGGACAACAGTCGCTTGCCCTTGAGGCCATCCGGCACTTCGCCATTGATGATGCGCTGGGCCAGGCCTTCGGCGATGGCGGTTTTACCCACGCCAGGCTCACCGATCAGCACCGGGTTATTCTTGGTGCGACGCTGCAGCACCTGAATTGTGCGGCGGATTTCGTCGTCACGGCCGATCACCGGGTCAAGCTTGCCTTCCTCGGCACGCTTGGTCAGGTCGACGGTGTATTTGTCCAGCGCCTGGCGGGACTCCTCGTGGTTGGCGTCGTTTACCGCTTCGCCGCCACGCAGGTTGTTGATGGCATTTTCCAGGGCCTTCTTGCTCACGCCCTGGCCGAGCAACAGCTTGCCCAGCTTGCTGTTCTCGTCCATGGCGGCAAGCAGCACCAGCTCACTGGAGATGAACTGATCGCCCTTCTGCTGGGCCAGGCGGTCGGCCTGGTTGAGCAGGCGCGCCAGATCCTGGGACATGTTCACGTCCCCTGTCGGATTCTGGATCTTGGGTAGCTGGTCGAGCTCTTTGGCCAGCTCTTTACGCAGGCTGCTCACGTCAAAGCCCACCTGCATCAGCAGTGGCTTGATGGAGCCGCCCTGCTGCTCGAGCATGGCTTGCATCAGATGCGCCGGCTCAATGCCGGGATGGTCCAGGCCGACAGCCAATGACTGGGCATCGGACAGGGCCAATTGCAACTTACTGGTTAAACGGTCAATACGCATGGGTCACCTTCCTTTTGAGCAGGCCGGACCTTAAAAACATCCTGAATGAAGAAACCTGCCAGATACCGCTATAGATGTGGACGATTCTGGAAGATTCAAGCAGTGCGCTATTGATACAGATCAGAGAAGTCTAGCGGTCGAGCCAGATCAGGGAGGCGAAGCGACCGGTACGCGAGTTGCGCCGATAGGAAAAGAAGCGTGGGTCGGTCACCGTGCACTGGCCGCCACCATAGACCGCCGTGACACCGCGCACCGCCAGCCGTTGGCGGGCCAGTGCATAAATATCGGCCAGGAACTTGCCGGCAGTGTCGCCAGGCACGAAGGCGTCTGCCGCCCTAGGCAGTTGCGCCATGAACGCTTCACGCACCTCTGGCCCCACTTCAAAGGCTTGCGGACCGATGGCCGGGCCGAGCCAGGCAAGGATTTCGTCGGCCGGGACCTGGAGACTGTCGAGAGTCGCTTCCAGTACGCCGTTGGCCAGCCCGCGCCAACCGGCATGGGCTGCCGCGACGCGGGTGCCGGCACGGTTGCAGAACAGCACCGGCAGGCAGTCCGCCGTCATCGCCGTGCAGGCGATACCCGGTGTGGCGGTCCAGCTGGCATCGGCGATGGCCACCTGAGCCGGATCAGCCTCGACCACGGTAATACCGTGGACCTGCTGCAACCAGGCCGGACGGATGGCAAATCGATCGGTGAGGCGGCGACGGTTCTCAGCGACGGCCGTGGGCTCATCGCCCACATGGTCGCCCAGGTTGAGGCTGTCGAACGGCGCCAGGCTGACGCCGCCGGTCCGGGTAGTGACGCAGGCCTTTACCCAGGCCGGCGCGGGCCAGTCGGGTATCAGCCAGTCATTCATCCGATGAACGCCTCGCGGTCCTGCTTGAGCAACGTCAGCAGCCAGACGAAGTCATCCGGCAGCGGCGATTCCCAGCTCATGCGCTTGCCGGTGGTCGGATGATCCAGCTCCAGGAAACGTGCATGCAGCGCCTGGCGCGGGAAGTTTTTCAACGACTCGACCATGGTGATGCTCGCGGCCGGCGGAATGCGGAAACGTCCGCCATAGGCCGGATCGCCCACCAACGGGAAGTTGATGTGGGCCATGTGCACGCGGATCTGGTGGGTACGACCGGTTTCCAGCTTGACTCGCACATGCGTATGGGAACGAAAACGCTCCAGCACGCGATAGTGGCTGACCGCCTGCTTGCCGCCTTCCATCACCGCCATGCGCTGGCGCTGCTGGCCGTGACGGCCGATGGGGGCGTTGATCTTGCCACCGGCGGTGACCACGCCGATCACGATGCATTCATAAATGCGGCTGACGCTGCGACTTTGCAGCTGTGTGACCAGTTGTGTCTGCGCCTGAATGGTCTTGGCCACCACCATCAGACCGGTGGTGTCCTTGTCCAGGCGGTGCACGATGCCAGCGCGGGGCACGTTGACGATGTCCGGCACGTGGTGCAACAAGGCGTTGAGCAGGGTGCCATCGGCATGACCGGCGGCCGGATGCACCACCAGGCCCGCAGGCTTGTTGATCACCAGGATGTCGTCGTCTTCATAGACGATGTCCAGGGCAATGTCCTGGGCGACCCATTCTCCCTGGGCCTCCTGCTCGGCAGTCAGTTCGAGGATGGCGCCGCCATGGACGATGTCGCGCGGGCGGATCACCGCCCCATCCACAGTCAGGCGGCCGTCCTTGATCCAGGCGGAAAGGCGCGAGCGCGAGTGCTCGGCGAAGAGTTGTGCGGCGACTTGATCGAGGCGTTGGCCGCCCAATTCGGACGGCACCTCTGCGCGAAGTTCTATTTTATCGGACATGCTCGGACTAGGCGTCGGCACAGCCTTTGGTTTCGGCTGCGCGCTTGTGGTTAAATACGGCGTCTTTTGCCCCGAGGCTTCTCAACGGGGCGCTCATCATAACAGGACGGCCCCGCCCAAGACAGCGGCCGTCATAGGGACGCAAGCCGCCATGCAAGTGAAACACCTGCTGCTGATCGCCATCCTCGCATTGACTGCTGCTTGCTCGTCGAAGGAAGTCGTAGACGAAAACCTGAGCGAAGTCGAACTGTACCAACAGGCGCAGACCGACCTGGACAACAACAGCTATACCAGCGCCACGGCCAAGCTCAAGGCGCTGGAGTCGCGGTATCCGTTTGGTCGCTATGCCGATCAGGCCCAGCTGGAGCTGATCTACGCCAACTACAAGAACGCCGAGCCGGAAGCTGCGAAATCCGCCGCCGAGCGCTTCATTCGTCTGCATCCGCAGCACCCGAACGTCGATTACGCTTACTACCTCAAGGGCCTGACCTCCTTCGACCAGGACGTCGGCCTGCTGGCGCGCTTCCTGCCGCTGGACATGACCAAGCGGGACCCGGGCGCCGCGCGCGACTCCTACAACGAGTTCGCCCAGCTGACCAGCCGTTTCCCCAACAGCCGTTATTCGCCGGATGCCAAGCAGCGCATGATCTACCTGCGCAACCTGCTGGCCGCCTACGAAATCCACGTGGCTGACTACTACCTGACCCGTCAGGCCTACGTCGCTGCCGCCAACCGTGGCCGCTACGTGGTGGAAAACTTCCAGGAAACCCCCTCGGTGGGCGACGGCCTGGCAGTGATGACCGAAGCCTACCAGCGCCTGCACCTGGACGACCTGGCCGCCACCAGCCTGGAAACCCTCAAGCTCAACTACCCGGATCACCCGTCCCTGGAGGATGGTCAGTTCACTCCACGGGTTGACGAGGCCGACAACCGTTCGTGGCTGAGCAAGGCGACCCTGGGCCTGATCGAATCCCGTCCACCTCTGCCGCCGGGCGAAACCCGCGCCAACCAGGACGTTCAGCGCCAGTTCCAGGATGCCAAGGAAGCCATTCCAAACGAGCTCAAGCCCAAGGACGAAAATGGCGACGTGCTCGAAGAAGAAGAGCCTGAGAGCGAATCCAGCGATCGCTCCTGGTTCAGCTACATGACCTTCGGCCTGTTCGACTGAGGCCAGGTGTCAGCAAAAGGGAGGCCCGCGGGTCTCCCTTTTTTGTGCCTGGATTTTATAGCGCTGTGCGCCGTTCCTGTCCTTGGCTAAACTGCCTGATCATTAGCCAAAAAGCCGCCCATCATGCTTCGTTTACTGTTCTGGATCGCCCTGATTGCCGCCGCGATATGGTTGTGGCGCAAGTTCAAGGGGACCTCTGCCGCGCCGAACTCCCCTCGGGAACAGGACGCACCACCCATGGTCCGTTGCGCCCATTGCGGCGTGCACCTGCCGCGAGATCGGGCACTGGCCCTCGAACAACAGTGGTATTGCAGCCAGGCTCACCTCGAGCAAGGCCCGGGCACTCGTGACCGCTGAGCAAGCCTCAAGCCCTCGCGTCAAACAGGCGCAGCGCCTGCTGCGTCTCTATCACCTGTACCGTCTAAGCATCGGCATCACCCTGGTGCTGCTGATCTCCAGCAACATGGACAACCGCCTGCTGGAGTTCGCCAACGACGATTTGCTGCGCAGCGGCAGCTGGTTGTACCTGGTGCTGAATATCCTGCTGGTGGTGTTTCTTGAAAATACCCGCCGCCCGGCCCGGCTGTTCGGCCTGGCTCTGACCGACGTGCTGTTGTTGTCGTGGCTGTTCTACGCTGCCGGCGGTGCCCCCAGCGCCATCGGCAACCTGCTCATCGTCTCGGTGGCCATCGGCAATACGCTGTTGCGAGGCCGAATCGGCCTGTTGATTGCCGCTGTCGCCACGCTGGGCATCGTCGGATCGAGCTTCTTCCTAGACCTCAGCGACTCGAGCCGTCCCAGCAGTTATCTGCAGGCCGGCACCCTGGGGGCCTTGTGTTTTGCCGCCGCGCTGCTGGTACAAGGCCTGACCCGACGCCTGGAAGCCAGTGAAATCCTCGCCGAACAACGGGCCAGCGAAGTGGTCGGCCTGGAAGCGCTCAACGCACTGATCCTGCAACGCATGCGCACCGGCATCCTGGTGCTCGATGGCCAGCGCCGGGTGCAATTGGCTAACGAAAGCGCATTGAGTCTGTTAGGCATGCACGATCTGGTCGGCCAGCGGCTCGACGACTGCTCCGGCGCCCTGGTGGAGCGGCTGCAGCTGTGGTTGAACAACCCCAGCCTGCGTCCGCAAAGCCTGACCATTAACGGCACCGGCCTGACCTTGCAACCGAGTTTCATTGCCCTGGGGCATCACGATCAGCATCAGATCCTGGTCTTCCTCGAAGACCTGGCCCAAGTGGCCCAGCACGCCCAGCAGTTGAAACTCGCCTCCCTGGGGCGCCTCACCGCCGGTATCGCCCATGAAATCCGCAACCCGTTGGGGGCGATCAGCCATGCGGCTCAATTGCTGCGCGAGTCCGAGGAACTGAACAGCGCGGATCGGCGTCTGACGCAGATCATCCAGGATCACTCCCAACGAATGAACCGCGTCATTGAAAACGTCCTGCAACTGTCCCGCCGCCAGCAGACCACGCCGCAGCGCCTGGATCTGCGGATCTGGCTCGACCAGTTCGTCCGACAAGCCCGGGAAAACGCGGCTGAGCATCAGCACTTGCACCTGAGCATCGACCCGGGTGACTACCTCACGCTGATGGACCCCGATCAGTTGACCCAGGTGCTCGACAACCTGCTGCGCAACGCCTGGCGTCATAGCGCGATGGCCCATGAAGAGGCCGAGGTCTGGCTGAAGCTGTTCATCGCCCCCCACAGCCAGCTGTCCACGCTGGACATTATCGACAACGGCCCCGGCGTGACACCGGACCAGCAAGCGCATTTGTTCGAACCTTTCTTCACCACCAGCAGCCAGGGCACCGGCCTTGGGCTCTATCTGTCCCGTGAGCTGTGCGAAAGCAACCAGGCCCGCCTAGACTTCAAACCACGCCAAGGCGGCGGCTGCTTTCGCATCACTTTTGCTCACGGACGGAAACAGATTTGACTACGCGCTCACGGCAACGAATCCTGATCGTCGATGACGAACCGGACATCCGCGAACTCCTGGACATTACCCTAGGCCGGATGAAACTCGACACCCGCAGCGCCGAGAACCTTGCCCAGGCCCGGGCCCTGCTGGCTGAAGACACCTTTGACCTGTGCCTGACCGACATGCGCCTGCCCGACGGCACTGGCCTGGAGCTGGTGCAACATATCCAGCAACGCTACCCGCAATTGCCCGTGGCAATGATCACCGCCTACGGGAGCCTGGAAACCGCCATCGACGCCCTCAAGGCCGGCGCCTTCGACTTCCTGACCAAACCGGTCGACCTGGGTCGGCTGCGTGAGCTGGTAACCAGCGCATTACGCCTGCCGTCGGTCGCCATCCCGGCGGCGTCCATCGAGCGCTGTCTGCTGGGCGATTCCCCGCCGATGCACAACGTCCGCAAACAGATCGAAAAACTCGCTCGCAGTCAGGCGCCGGTCTACATCAGCGGGGAATCGGGTTGCGGCAAGGAACTGGTCGCCCGGTTGATCCATGAGCAAGGCCCGCGTTCCGCCCAGCGTTTTGTGCCGGTCAACTGTGGGGCGATTCCCACTGAGCTGATGGAAAGCGAGTTTTTCGGCCATCGAAAAGGCAGCTTCAGCGGCGCCATCGAAGACAAACCCGGACTGTTCCAGGCCGCCCACGGCGGGACCTTGTTCCTTGACGAAGTGGCCGACCTGCCCCTGGCGATGCAAGTCAAATTGCTGCGGGCCATCCAGGAAAAAGCCGTGCGGGCCGTTGGTGGCCAGCAGGAAGAAGTGGTGGATGTACGAATTCTTTGCGCCACCCACAAGGACCTGGACGCCGAAGTCACCGCCGGGCGCTTTCGCCAGGACCTGTACTATCGACTCAACGTCATCGAACTGCGCGTCCCGCCGCTGCGCGAACGCCGCGAAGACATCGAATCGCTCGCCAATCACACCCTCCAGCGCCTGGCCGCCAACACCGGCAGCCCCGCAGTCAAGCTCCATCCCCAAGCCCTGGACGCCCTTCGAAACTACCGCTTTCCGGGCAATGTTCGGGAACTGGAAAACATGCTCGAACGCGCCTACACCCTTTGCGAGCACCAGTTGATCGAAGCCCACGACCTGCGCCTGGCCGAGGGCATCAGCACCACCGACGCAGGCAGCCCCGACCTGATGCGGGTCGATAACCTGGAAGACTATCTGGAGGACGTCGAACGCAAACTCATCCTCCAGGCTTTGGAGGAAACCCGCTGGAACCGCACGGCGGCGGCCCAGCGGTTGAAGTTGTCGTTTCGGTCGATGCGGTATCGGTTGAAGAAGTTGGGGTTGGATTGAGGCGCGGTCCTGATGCTCCTACTTACCCCGTGTTTGCCTTGGCAGCTCTTCTAGCCTTCCGCCACCGGCACCCGCTCATCCAGCACACGGTTGGCCAACAACTCGCTCAGCTCAATCAACTGTTGCACTCCCAATGCGACATGCCGTCGCGAGCCTTCGAGTTCGAAGGCCAGGTCGCTGACGGTTGCGTTGGCTGAGGCCAGGGTTTCGCTGAGGTTGGCGAGCAGGCATTCGGTGTCGATGCCGTCCACGACGGTGAATAGATGGTTTGAGGCGGGTTTCTTTTTGGCTTCGGGCTTTGGGCCGAGGTAATAGTCGAGGGCGCGCTTGGCGGCTTCATCAAGCTGTTTTGGGTTAAGGCTGGAGTATGGGGACTCGTTATTGGTTTCTGAAGCGGATGGAGATTTGTCACACATTGCGGTACTCCAAAGGAAGGAATGGATTACCAAGTTTGCGGGCCGCGACGCCCGGTCGCTGAATTGGCAGCGACGGGAAAAGGTTAACGAGAGACCTTCCCACCCGGCAACCGCCAGAACTCGTCGGAAAATTCGGCTCGAATTAGGGGCCTTGTCCGACCATTCCCACAAATTCTGGTTGGCTGTGAAGGCGCTATTGTGAGTGTGTATATCCATTTCTGCGGTAACGGCTACTTAGGGTTCCGCCCTTACGGCGGGTCACTTTCGAAAAGCGCGAAAGTAACCAAAGCGCTCATGCCCCACCACTCGGCACCTCGCTTAGGCTCGGTGTGCCCTCACTCCGGCATTGCTCCGTGGGCCCGCCGCGAAGGGCCATCCATGGCCCAGCGCGGCTATCCCGGCATCCATGCCGGGATGCCCACTCCACAATGCCTGCGTTCGGCCAGCGTGGTTAACGGGGCGCCGAGATCAACGTCCTCCGCGAGGCGGCCTGACAGCCGGCCTGGTTTTGGGCGAACGCGTTTCTCCTGTGGGAGCGAGCCTGCTCGCGATAGCGACACCTCGGTTGCATCGAGGGTGGATGGGCTGACATCGCGAGCAGGCTCGCTCCCACACTGGGATAGGGCTACGCCCGCAAGAGACAGGCCGGCTGTCAGGCCGCCTCGCGAGCAGGCTTTGCTCCCACAGGTCCGGCTCAACATGTCTGATGGGTGTACACCCGCAAAAAACAGGCCGACTGTCAGGCCGCCTCGCGAGCAAGCTTTGCTCCCACAGGTCCGATGGGTGTACACCCGCAAAAAACAGGCCGGCTGTCAGGCCGCCTCGCTTTTGCTTTTGATCTGGGGCGCCCCGTTAACCACGCTGGCCGAACGCAGGTATTGTGGAGTGGGCACCTCGGCATGGATGCCGAGGTAGCCGCGCTGGGCCATGGATGGCCCTTCGCGGCGGGCCCACGGAGCAATGCCGGAGTGAGGGCATGCCGAGCCTAGGCGAGGCACCGAGTGGTGGGGCAAGAGCGTTTTGGTTACTTTTGCGCTCTTCAAAAGTGACCCGCCGTAAGGGCGGAACCATAAGTAGCCGTTACCGCAGAAACGGATATATACCCAACCAACAAAACCCTGGCCGGCTGTCAGGCCGCCATCGCGAGCAGGCTCGCTCCCACAGTTGGATCCGGGTACAACCGTGAGAGACAGGCCGGCTGTCAGGCCGCCTCGTCACCAAGCTCACCCCCAAGCCAAAGCCGAACCCTACAACCGCCCCGCCGGCGCATACGGCGCAGGATCAATCACCGGCTCACGCCCCAACATCACATCAACAAACAACCGACACGACGCCGGAGCCAACACCAACCCATTGCGATAATGCCCACAGTTCAACCACAACCCCGAGAACCCCGGCACTTCACCAATATAGGGAATGCCCTCCGGCGATCCAGGCCGCAAGCCGGCCCAATGCCCGACCACCTCGGCGTCCGCCAGCGCAGGAATCAGCTGCTGCGCCGACGCCTTCAAACTATCGAGCGCAACATCGGTCGGGGTCTTGTCGAAGCCTTCGCGCTCCAGCGTACTGCCCACCAGAATATGCCCGTCGCGACGCGGAATCGCATAACGGCCCTTGGCCAGGACCATGCTCGATAGAAAATCCGACGCACATTTGTACAGAATCATCTGGCCCTTGACCGGCTCGACCGGCAACTTCAGCCCCAGAGTCTTGAGCAATTCACCGCTCCAGGCGCCCGCCGCCAGGACCACCTGATCGCCAAGGATCGGCCCCTCGGAGCTGTTAACCCCCACAATACGCCCACCGTCGCGGATGAACCCGCCGACCTCGCATTGCTCATGCAGCGTGACATTGGGTAGCGCCAGCAACGCAGCCTTGAGGGACTTCACCAACCGGGGATTGCGCACATTGGCCACATCGGCCATGTGGATCGCCCGGGAGAAACCCGCGCCCAGTACTGGCACCGCGTCATGGACAGCCGAGATTTCCACAGCCCGCAACGGGCGCCCTTCCCGCTCGGCCCAGGCCAGTGCTTCGGCCTGATCGTCCAGGTCCAGCCAATACAGACCGGTGACATGCACCTGCGGATCAACCCCCGTGGCCGCGAACAGACGCTGGGCCAGCTGTGGATAAAAGTCCTGCGACCAGTGGGCCAGTGCGGTGACCGCCGGGCTGTAGCGCCAGGGGTACAGCGGCGAAACAATACCGCCGCCGGCCCAGGACGATTCCTGGCCGACACTGGAGCGGTCCAGCAGCACCACGCGCTGCCCTTCGGACGCGAGATTGAACGCCGTCAGCAGGCCAATGACTCCGCCGCCGACAATCACCACTTGCTGTTGCCTGGTCATGTTCTATTTCAACTCACAAGACAAAGGGCGCAGGACAGCGCCCGAAAAAATAAACTCAGCGACCCCAGCAATCCTTGGCAGTCAGCCCGGCAGCAGCGTTGATGATGCTTCGCGCGCCCGTGTTGTTGATGGTGAAATCACCGCACTTGTCGGTGGCCATGGACGAGGCGCTGTTGCGCACGGCAGTCAGGGTGAAACTCTGATCCATGAGCGTCTGGGTAATGGTGTAGAAATCATTACCGCTGCTCAGCCCGGTCGCGTTGGTGTAGACATTGTTCTTGGAGTAATGGCGCTCAAGAATCTGCGCCTGCTCCGATAGCAGCCCGGCGATTTCGGCCCTTCGGCCCTTTTTCATGTATTCGGTCAGGCTCGGATAGCCGACGGTGATCACGATACCGATGATGGCGATCACGATCATGATTTCGATCAAGGTGAAACCCCGGTTGGATCTGCGCATACCTTATCTCTCATTGTATTTGCCGCCACATGATGCGGCGGCTGCCGCCGACGGATTTCCCCAGCAGGTCGGTGATACCGCCACCGGAGTCGTTCACGATCATGTTGGTGGCCCCGTTGGCACTGACGACAGCGCTCAAGGTCGGGATCCCGCCCGTGAAAATCACTCCGCTGGAGACCGTGTCGAGGCTGTTGAGCATGCCGTCACCGTTGGTGTCGAGCACCGCGTAGTTGAGCATCTTACCGTTGAACGCATCCACCTCGATCAGTTTGCCAGTACCAAAGCTGGCGCAGGGATCGGTGGTGTCCACCGCGGCCGTGGTGAAAACCACGCGCCCGAGCACCAGACTGGCCGGGTTGATCACCCGTTCCCCAGTCAATGCGTTGTTGTACACCAAGGGCAGATACCAGCCATTTTTTGCAGGATACGTCACGTCGGTCTGGCTGGTCGTCACGAATTGCCCGGTGCTGCCTGAGAACACCCCGGTGATCGACTGGGCTTGCAGGCTCGAAACCGGGATTTGTCCGGTACCGCCGACGGCGTCCCAGATCGAATAGAACCCCTGCAGATCCTTATTGAGCTTGTCCACCGCTTCGTTGAATTTGCCCGTGCCGAAAAAAACCTGGGTCCCGCCTTGAGGGTTTTCCGCCAGCAACGGCTGGACGGTGATGGGCTGGGTTGCACCACCGGGCGCGGTGAACAACGGCTGCCCGGCAAACGCAACGCCCCAGGCGGTGGGGGAAGTGCCGCTGAGGTCGAATTTCCACATCCGCCCTTTCAAATCGCCACCGTACGCGGCCTGCACCACGTTCTGGGAATTGACCCGAAGCTTGACCGACGACAGGCCGTTACCCGTCTCGCTGTTATTGACCGTGATTTTCCTGATCAGCGAGCCATCACGGATATCCACCACGTACAGCGCCGCTACGCCGGTGTTGCTGCCATAGCCATTGGCGATGAACGCGGCCCAGCGACCATCGGCCAGGCGCGCGACTTCGGGACGCGCATAGGCGTAGCCCAGGTCATTGAAGGCGTTGGCCGTATTGGCGACGGTCGGTGCGCTGATTTCCCACAACGCCCGGAGCGCATTGCCTGCCGCGGCGTCGAACAATTGCACCGCATAGAACGCTTTGCCCCCGGCTCCAGTCCCGCCCAGGGCAACGGTCTTCCAGGCATTGCCCAATTGCGCATCGAATACGCCGATCTGCCCATCCACCAGGAACTTGTGACTCACGCCGTTGATGTAATTGGTGTCAGCGATGTCCCGCAACGAGGGCAGGACGCTCGAGGGCATATAAGCGTAACGCCGCGTGCCGTTTGCGCTGTTGATGACGCTGAAGAAACCATCGTTGGCATTCACCACGAGATTGGCGTTCATGTTCGCCGCCTTGGTTGCCAGGTAAGTGCTGTAGCTGGTGTCGTTCAGCAGGTCCGAGGCGGTCTGGTCGTTCGGCGAGGCCAGGAGCAGTGGCGAGTTGATAATGTCCCCCAGCAACGCGCTGCGCACCTTCAGCCCGGTTTTATTGACACCTTTGCTCCATTCCACCAGATCGCTGCCGGTGATCCCCGTGGGCAGGCCCTGGCTGAGGCTGGTTTGCTGGGCCGGTGAAAAGTTGCCGTAGGCCAAGGTTACCGGCGTGTTGGTCGCGGTGTTCCAGGACTGATAGGTCGGTGCCGTGGCACCCGGCACGATGCTGGTGTTGGTGGTCCATTGCACGGCCGCCGTATCGACCGTCCCCGCCGAGGTAAAACCGAATGCGCGGATGGTGCCTCGCCAGTCCTTGGGGTCATAGGTGGTCTGGTAATAGCTGGAGGTGGTGGACAACGTTGCACCGTTGGTGGTGCCGCCGCCCCCCGATCCGGCCTTGGAGGTGATGTCACTCAAGGCCGATGACAAGGCCGAGTTCAGGCCTTCGCTGTCGGACGCTGGATAATATTTACCCGCGCCGTAGCGAGCGGCGTCGGACAGCATCGTATTGGTGACGGCAAAACCCACGGTGTAGGTATTGAGGTACTGCCGGGGAAAATCCGTGGCATTCCAGCTCTGGCCAGTGACGTCGGTGCCGGTGGAACGCATGTCGATGTCGAAAGCGAACTTGGCGATATCGTCCAGATAAAGCGTATCGCCCTCAGCGTCACCGTTGCGGTCAGCACCATCGTTGGTACTGATGCCATCCCAGTTCGGCAGACGGGATCCGCCTAACGGATCGTTGGTGGGAAAGGTACGGTCGTAGGTGGGCAAGCCGTCGGTGATCACCACACCGAAATTCTTCTGGCACCGGTACTGGATCGGGCTGGTGTAGGTGCTGGGGCTATTGTTGTGGTACGGCGCCATGCCCCTGAAATAACGGGTGACCTCGTAATAGCTCTCGGCCAATGGCGTATTGGCGACCGCGCCCAGACCGTTGATGGCGTTGATCAGGGCACTGTAGTTGGCGTTGGCCTGGGTCTGGGTCACGCTGCCGCTGACGGGTGACAGATCGCTGACGACACGGGCGATGTAGCCCCCCGGGCCGGAGTTGCTGAAGTTGGGAGGATTGAAGGTGGCAAGCCCGATGCGCAAGGCACGGTTGTTGGCGACCAGGTCGTTGGAGACATCCCGTGCCACGTTGATTCGATAATCCCTGGGGATTGAGCCATTGGTGTAGTCCCGGTTCGAGCCGTTGGCCAGGGTTACCAGATACGCCAGGTACTTGGCGGTGTAGCGTGTATCGCCCCCACCCACCGGGTCTGGCAGCCGCAGACAGATCCGGCCAAGGCCGGGCCGGTAGAAACCGTACCAGCCAGACGAGCAACCGCCCCGCAACAGGCTCATTAACAGAATGTTCGAGTCATCCAGATCCAGTTCATACCTATCGTTGCAATTGCTACTGGCGCTGCATGCATAAGTGCGCGTTTGCGTCACCGTCGGATCAAACCCCGACGCCCAAATGATGTTGTTCATACTCCCCGAGTCATCGATCAGCAGCATCACGTTGGGCGTGACTGCGGCGGCACTCAGCAACGGCGAATCCGAAGGCGTGAAAGCATAGGCCGGTGCAGCCAGGTACAGGCTGAGCAGCACACCCCACAACGCCTGCTTCCAATCGCGACGCACCTTAATATTTCGCATAGATGCTCTCCACGACGCTGCGCTGGTTATTTCCCACCACGGCCACCGCCGTGATCCGGTACAGCGTCGCCGACGTATTGATCGGCACGTTGACCGCCGTCAGCGTGGTGCCCAGATTCTGCACGCCATAGAACCCGCCAGGGACGGCGATCCAGGTCACCCCCGACGATGAATTGCGCCCGGCCGTCGTGAGGGTTGCCGATTCAGCCGGCGGCGCACACTGGGTCGCGGTGGTACACACCGGCAGGGAGTAGGCCTCGGCCTGTACCGCGCTTTCACCAACCCGCAGCGCTGCCTCGGCCAACTGGAAGGACTGGTTGCGTAGCATGACGCTACTGGTCATTTTTTCCTGAAGGGTGGCGCTCTGCATCGACGACAGGCCGATCAGCGTCAGGAGCAGCAGGAAAACCAGGCTGACCAGCAATGCCATACCGCGCTGGCGATGCTTGATGGGCGTTGAATTCATCAGTCGCCCTCACAGAAGCCGGTTGCGCAAAGCGGCAACCACGTTGAAGGTCTGCTCACGCACGTTGTTCTTCGGATCAAAGAGCGTGAGGGTCAGGCGCACGCTGCGGATCAGGGCCGGATTGCTCGGGTTGCGGCTGTAGCTCGATGCCGCGATGTCTGTCGCGCTGCTGGCCACCCCAAATGTCACATCGAATGCCCGGACGTTATCCACCAGCACCGCCTGGGTCGGGTTGCCAGCCCCGGTGCCCATCAACAACTGGTTATTGCTGAAACTGTAGACCAGCCGCCGTATCGGAAACGCCATTTGCCCGGCCGCCGGTATCCGCGCCCCGGTATAGGCGGTCGCCGTGTTGCGACAATCCGAGATCACGGTCCAGGTCGGCACGCCGCCGCTGTTGCCGACATCCGTCGTCACCAGGGTCAGCTTCAGATTGGCATTGTCCCAGCTGATCGGCGTGACCTTGCTGGCATTGAAATCCCCCGCCGAGGACGCGTCGAGGACGGTCTCCAGGCAACCGAACATGCCCACCATACGAAGCTCCTGGACCATCTTGCTCAGAGCGAACCGCGCATCCTCCTGCATCACCGCCGCCGCACCCTGGCTGACGTAGGTGTTTTTGGCGGCGATGAAAATCTGCACCACACCCAGCACGACAATCAGGCTGAGCACCAAAGCGATCATCAGCTCAATCAGGCCGAATCCCCGGCAATGCCTGTTCATGGCGTCGCCCCGGGTGGGTCGACGGCGACGCGACTGGTCAGCACGAAACTGCGTCGCGCCTCGGCGGCGTTGGTCGTGTTGGCGGCCCGGGCGTCATCCCAGGAGATGGTAATGGTGTAGACCCGCTGGTGCAGCGCAACAGTGCCGGTGGCCGTGGCGCCGCCGAAGCTGACGATGTTGGTCTTGAAATCGTAGAGATCCTGGTCCCGGGCTACGTTGAGATTGGGTGAACTGGGCGGCGTAACCGTGTAATCGGCGCCGGAGTTGGCACGAATGCGGTCGAGCATGTCGTAGGCGATGAAGCTGGCCTGGCTGGTCATGCGCGAGCTGTCGGTATATTTGAGGGCATTGAGCTGAACCATCGCCGCTCCCAGCAAGCCCACGCCAAGAATCAGCACCGCCACCAGCACCTCGATCAGTGTCATGCCATCCTGTGCCTGTTTACTGCAACCCTTCATCCGCAACTTCCACCCAATACGATTCGTCCATTGAGGCAAACACTCAGTGTCCTGCTCTGCGCCCCCCTTACATAATTGAAAGTCACCGGCGTGGCCGGTGCCGACAACCCGCCGAGGTTGTTGAAATCAATGCTGGTCACGTCTGAGGTTAGCGTCAGAGTCGCGCCGCTGCTCATCGCTGGAACAACCCGCAATACATTGGGCTCAGCGCCAGTACTGTCATACACCGTCAGCTCGCTGCTCCATACGCTGCCCTGGACCGTGGGGCGAATCCGTGTGGTGACACCACGGTCGATCGCCGTCATCCGGGCGAAGTTCAGTGCCCGGCGCAGGTCGTCAATATCGGTATCGGCCTTGGTGCCCTGCACCGAACCGGTAAGGGCCGGTACCGCCAGGGTGATCAGGAGCAGCAGCACGCCAAGGGCGACCAGCACCTCAATCAGCGTGAAACCTTTTGTACGAAGATCCATCGATGCCCTCCGTCGCCATTGGCTATACCTGCTTCTACACGCTAGAACAAACGACTGCCTGTGGCGAGGGAGCTTGCTCCCTCTCTACAACAAGCTCTCCAGGGAGGAGACGTCATGTATCAACAGGGCTTTAGCCTGATCGAACTGCTCATGGGACTGGCGATTGCCGCGATTGTTCTGCCGTGGGCCGGTTCCGGATACAAAGCCCTGGTGGAATCCACTGACCGCGACGACGCCGCACGGCTGCTGGCCAGCGGTCTGCGCAGCGCCCGCAGCGAAGCAATCACGCGCAATCGGACAGTGACGATTCAAGGAATAGACAACGATTGGAGCCTGGGCTGGCAAATCATGCTGGACGGCGATGACCAGCCACTGCTGACGCAGCACAGCCGCCATGCTCGAATCATTGGCAACGGGCCGGTAAAACACTCGGTGAGATTCGCAAGCCAGGGGGAGCCGCTCCTGCCCAGCGGCGCATTTCAGGCGGGAACGTTACACGTTTGTGCACACCATAAGCCGGTCAGTCACCACCAGGTGGTCCTGTCGCGCAGCGGCCGCGTCAGCCTGCGCAGCGAGAAAACCGAGCAGGCCTTGTGCGAAATGGACTCAAAGCAAGGAGCGCACGCGTAGTTCCTTGGGCATGGAGAAGGTGACGTTCTCCTCGCGACCGGACAATTCATCGGCACCGGTTGCCCCCCAGGCCTGCAGTTGCTGGATCACGCCGCGCACCAACACTTCCGGCGCTGAAGCACCGGCGGTAATGCCGATACGCTCGACGCCGTCAAACCAGCTGCGCTGCATGTCTTCAGCGCCGTCGATCAGGTACGCCGGAGTGGACATGCGCTCGGCCAGCTCACGCAGGCGATTGGAGTTGGAGCTGTTCGGGCTACCGACTACCAGCACGACATCACACTCGTCGGCCAGTTGCTTGACCGCATCCTGACGATTCTGGGTGGCGTAGCAGATGTCATCCTTGCGTGGCCCACCGATGGCCGGGAAGCGCGCACGCAGGGCGTCGATCACTCGACTGGTATCGTCCATGGACAGGGTGGTCTGGGTGACAAACGCCAGCTTTTCCGGGTTACGCACCTGAAGGGCGGCGACGTCCTCTTCATCCTCGACCAGGTAGATCGCGCCACCATTGCTGGCGTCGTACTGGCCCATGGTGCCTTCGACTTCCGGATGGCCCTCGTGGCCGATCAGAATGCACTCACGACCGTCACGGCTGTAACGGGCCACTTCGATATGGACCTTGGTCACCAAGGGGCAGGTCGCGTCGAATACCTTCAGGCCACGGCCGGCGGCTTCGGTACGCACTGCCTGGGAAACCCCGTGGGCACTGAAGATCACGATGACGTCGTCTGGCACCTGGTCCAGTTCCTCGACGAAGATCGCCCCGCGGCTACGCAGGTCTTCGACGACAAATTTGTTGTGGACCACTTCATGGCGCACATAGATGGGCGGCCCGAAGACTTCCAGGGCGCGGTTGACGATTTCGATCGCCCGGTCCACGCCGGCGCAGAAGCCACGGGGGTTGGCGAGTTTGATTTGCATGCTGTGCCTCGTGTCTGTGGGAGCGAGCCTGCTCGCGATGCGGCAGAACAGTCAACTCGATGGTGGCTGTGATTCAGCCATCGCGAGCAGGCTCGCTCCCACAGGTATGGTGGGGGCGGTAACTGCCGTTAAATCTCAACTGCCTTGACGTCGAGGATTTCCACTTCGAAGTTCAAGGTCTTGCCCGCCAACGGATGATTGAAGTCCACGGTCACCTGGGCGTCGTCGAACGCCTTCACCACGCCCGGCAGTTCGGTATTGGCCGCATCGTTGAAGATCACCAGCAACCCTTCGGACAGTTCCATGTCCTGGAACTGGGAGCGTGGCATGGTCTGCACGTTTTGCGGGTTGGGCTGACCAAAGGCGTTTTCCGGTGGAACCACCACGGTGCGCTTGTCACCGGCCTTGAAACCGAAGATCGCCGCCTCGAAGCCCGGCAGCAGGTTGCCGTCGCCAACCTTGAACACGGCCGGAGCCTTGTCAAAGGTGCTGTCGACGGTGTCGCCGTTTTCCAGGTGCAGGGCGAAGTGAAGCTTCACTTCAGTGTTTTGAGCGATACGCTGCTCAGTCATGGACGGCTTCTCCGGGTTTCTTGCTCTTGAACATGTCCAGGGCGAGCATTACGGCGCCCACGGTGATGGCGCTGTCGGCAAAGTTGAACGCCGGGAAGTACCAGCGGTTCTGCCAATGCACCAGGATGAAATCGATCACGTGGCCCAAGGCAATCCGATCATAAAGATTGCCCAGCGCGCCCCCAAGCACCAATGCCAGCGCCACGGCCAGCCAGGTCTCATCGCGCCCCAGGCGTTTGAGCCAGACCACCAGCACGCCGCTGACCACGACAGCGATCAGGGCGAACAGCCAGCGCTGCCAGCCCGAACTGTCGGCCAGGAAGCTGAACGCCGCGCCCGTGTTGTAAGCCAGGGTCCAGCTGAAGTAGTCGGGGATGACCACGATCTGCTGGTACATGGTCAGCGAGTTTTCGAAGTGGAACTTGCTGGCCTGGTCAATGACCAGCACCAGCAAGCTCAACCACAGCCAGCTCAGCCGGCCGAAACGGCTCGCCACGTTAGACGCACTAGGCATAGTGACGAACCTCACCAGTGCCGCTGATGTTGTCGACGCAACGGCCGCAGATCTCCGGATGCTCCGGATTCACGCCGACGTCTTCGCGGCAGTGCCAGCAACGGGCGCACTTGGTGTGGTTCGACTTGACGATCTTCAGCTTCAGGCCGCTGACTTCAGTGACGACCGCATCGGCCGGCGCCTGCACCAACGGTGCGACACTGGCGGTGGAAGTGATCAGCACGAAACGCAGCTCGTTGCTCAGCTTGGCCAGATCGGCACTCAGGGCTTCTTCGGCGTAGAGCGTCACTTCGGCCTGCAGGTTGCCACCGACGGCCTTGGCCGCGCGCTGGATCTCCATTTCCTTGTTGACCGCCGCCTTGACCGCCATGATCCGGTCCCAATAGGCACGGTCCAGCTCGAAACCTTGCGGCAGTTCGGTCAGGCCTTCGTACCAGGTGTTGAGCATCACCGACTCGTTGCGCTCGCCCGGCAGGTACTGCCACAGCTCGTCGGCGGTGAATGCGAGGATCGGCGCGATCCAGCGCACCAGCGCTTCGCTGATGTGGAACAGCGCGGTCTGGCACGAACGGCGCGCCTTGCTGTTGGCGCCAGTGGTGTACTGACGGTCCTTGATGATGTCGAGGTAGAAACCACCCAGCTCCTGCACGCAGAAGTTGTGGATCTTGGAGTAGACGTTCCAGAAACGGTACTCACCGTAATGCTCCTGCAATTCGCGTTGCAGCAGCAGGGTACGGTCCACGGCCCAGCGGTCCAGCGCGAGCATTTCTTCGGCTGGCAGCAGGTCGGTGGCCGGGTTGAAACCGGTCAGGTTCGAGAGCAGGAAGCGCGCGGTGTTACGGATCCGCCGGTAGGCGTCCGCGCTGCGCTGCAGGATCTGCTCGGAAACGGCCATCTCGCCGGAATAGTCGGTGGAGGCGACCCACAAGCGCATGATGTCGGCGCCCAGGGTGTCGTTGACCTTCTGCGGGGCGATCACGTTGCCCAGGGACTTGGACATCTTGCGGCCGGACTCATCGACGGTGAAGCCGTGGGTCAGCAACTCGCGGTACGGTGCGTGGTTGTCGATAGCGCAACCGGTCAGCAACGAGGAGTGGAACCAGCCGCGGTGCTGGTCCGAACCTTCCAGGTACAGGTCGGCACGCGGACCGGCTTCATGGCCCATCGGGTGCGAGCCACGCAGCACATGCCAGTGGGTGGTACCGGAATCGAACCAGACGTCCAGGGTGTCGCTGATCTTGTCGTACAGCGGCGCTTCGTCGCCCAACAGTTCGGCGGCGTCCATCTTGAACCAGGCTTCGATGCCTTCGACTTCGACGCGCTTGGCCACCATTTCCATCAGTTCGACGGTGCGTGGGTGCAGTTCGCCGCTTTCCTTGTTCAGGAAGAACGGGATCGGTACGCCCCAGTTACGCTGGCGGGAGATGCACCAGTCAGGACGGTTGGCGATCATCGAGTGCAGGCGCGCCTGGCCCCAGGCCGGCACGAACTTGGTGTCCTCAATGGCTTTGAGGGAGCGCTGGCGCAGGGTGTCGCCAGTGGCTGGCTGCTTGTCCATGCCGATGAACCACTGCGCGGTGGCGCGGTAGATCAGCGGAGTCTTGTGGCGCCAGCAGTGCATGTAGCTGTGTTCGATGACGGTGGTGTGCAGCAGCGCGCCGACTTCGGTCAGTTTGTCGACGATGGCCGGGTTGGCTTTCCAGATGAACTGGCCGCCAAAGAACTCCAGCGACGGCACGTACACGCCATTGCTCTGTACCGGGTTGAGAATGTCGTCGTTGACCATGCCGTACTTCTTGCAGGTCACGAAGTCGTCAACGCCATAGGCCGGCGCGGAGTGAACCACACCAGTGCCTGCGCCCAGCTCTACGTAGTCGGCCAGGTACACCGGCGACAGGCGGTCATAGAACGGATGACGGAAATTGATCAGTTCCAGCGTCGAACCTGGCGCGGTAGCCAGCACCGAGCCTTCGAGGTTGTAGCGGGCCAGGCAGGACTCGACCAGTTCTTCGGCCAATACCAGCAGCTTGTCGCCAACATCGACCAGGGCGTAGTTGAATTCCGGGTGAACGTTCAACGCCTGGTTGGCCGGGATGGTCCACGGGGTGGTGGTCCAGATCACGATCGACGCCGGTTTGCTCAGCTTGCCCAGGCCGAAAGCGGCGGCGAGCTTGTCTTCATCGGCGATCGGGAACGCGACGTCGATGGTCGACGACTTCTTGTTTTCGTACTCGACTTCCGCCTCGGCCAAGGCCGAACCGCAATCGAAGCACCAGTTCACGGGCTTGAGGCCCTTGAACACAAAGCCGCCCTCGACGATTTTCGCCAAGGCCCGGATTTCGCCGGCTTCGTTTTTGAAGTCCATGGTCTTGTAAGGGTTGGCGAAGTCGCCCAGCACGCCGAGGCGGATGAATTCGGACTTCTGCCCTTCGATCTGCTCGGTGGCGTAGGCACGGCACAATTCGCGGGTCTTGTCCGCGCCCAGGTTCTTGCCGTGGGTCACTTCAACCTTGTGCTCGATCGGCAGGCCATGGCAATCCCAGCCCGGGATATACGGCGCGTCGAAACCCGACAGGGTCTTGGAGCGCACGATCATGTCCTTGAGAATCTTGTTCAGCGCGTGACCGATGTGGATCGTGCCGTTGGCGTACGGAGGGCCGTCGTGCAGGACGAACTTCGGACGATCCTTGCCAATCTCGCGCAACTTTCCGTACAGGCCAATGCTGTCCCAACGCTGCAGAATCTGTGGTTCGCGCTGAGGCAGGCCGGCCTTCATAGGGAAGGCGGTGTCCGGAAGGTTTAGCGTGGCTTTATAGTCGGTCATTTAAGGCTCTTCATTAGCGATTGGCGCTGGTTGCGACAAGGGCACGGGCGGCGGCGATATCTGCATGGATCGCCGTCTTGAGCGCCTCCAGAGAGGCAAAACGCTGCTCTTCACGCAGCTTTTGGTGGAAAACCACCGTCAAACGCCGGTCATACAGATCGCCGGCAAAATCCAGAACATGTACTTCGAGGTGGGCCTTGCCATCCCCTTGGACCGTGGGCCGGACGCCGATATTGGCGACACCGGGCCAGGTCTTGCCGTCGATCTCGACACTCACCAGGAACACCCCGGTCAGCGGTACACGACGACGCTTGAGTTGCACGTTGGCCGTCGGCGTGCCCAGTTGGCGCGCCAGTTTCTGCCCGTGCAGGATCCGTCCGGCAATCCGGTATGGCCGGCCGAGCAAACGCTCGGCCAATTCGAAGTCGGCAGCCGCCAGGGCATTGCGGACCTGGGTACTGCTGACGCGCATGCCATCCATCTCCACGGTCTGCGCCGCTTCGACGGTAAAGCCCCGGGCCTTGCCGGCCTGTTGCAGGTAATCGAAATCCCCTGCCCGGTCGCAGCCGAAACGGAAATCATCACCGACTTCCAGATGTTTTATGTCCAGACCGCCCACCAGGATGGTCTCGACGAATTCGGCGGCACTGAGTTTGCTCAGGCGCTGATTGAAGGCCAGGCACAAGACCCGGTCGACGCCTTCGGCGGCCAGCAGATGCAGCTTGTCCCGCAGCCGGGCCAGACGGGCCGGCGCGGTGTCCGGGGCGAAAAATTCCCGGGGTTGCGGCTCGAAGATCACCACGCAACTGGGCACGCCCAATTCCTGGGCACGCTCGCGCAACCGCGCCAGGATAGCCTGGTGGCCACGGTGAACACCGTCAAAGTTGCCAATAGTGGCGACACAGCCCCGATGCTGGGGGCGCAGGTTGTGGAGGCCTCGAACCAGCTGCATAACGCGCTTCTTGCTCATAAAGTGGCCGATTATAACCACACCCGGCGGCCGACGACAGGCAACACCGTAACCCAAAGTGATCGAGCCGACAAAACCACTGCCCGGCCCGGGATTATCGAGGGTAAACCCCTCAGCTCAAGCCCTTGCGGTTGAAGTCGCGCAGGCGAAAGCCCATCAGCAGCAGCATGCCGAAATACGCCACCACACCCGCCGCGACCAGTACACCCAGGCGCAGGAAACGCTCGAGCATCTGTCCTTCACCCCAGGCTGGCATGAAATGCATCGCCCCCAGCAGCACCGCCGACATCACCCCCACGGCCACCAGCAGCTTGAGGCCGAACTTGCCCCAGCCCGGCTGCGGCTGATACATCTTCTGCTTGCGCAGTTGGTAAAACAGCAGCCCGGCGTTGAGGCACGCGCCGGCACTGATCGCCAGGGCCAGGCCAGCGTGGGCCAGCGGGCCGATCAGCAACAGGTTGAACAATTGGGTCATCACCAGGGTAAAAATGGCGATTTTCACCGGCGTGCGAATGTTCTGCTGGGCGTAGAAGCCTGGCGCCAGCACCTTGATCACAATGATCCCGAGCAAGCCCACCGAGTAAGCGATCAGCGCACGCTGGGTCATCAGCGCGTCAAAAGCGTTGAACTGGCCGTACTGGAACAACGAGACGGTCAGCGGCTCGGCCAGGATGCCCAGCGCCAGGGCACAAGGCAACACCAGCACGAAGCACAGGCGCAGGCCCCAGTCGAGGATGCGCGAGTACTCCTGGCGGTCCTGGCTGGCGTAAGTCTTGGCCAGGGTCGGCAACAGGATCGTGCCCAGGGCCACGCCCAACACACCGGACGGCAACTCCATGAGGCGGTCGGCGTAGTACATCCACGACACCGAGCCGGCCACTAGGAACGAGGCGAAAATGGTGTTGATGATCAGGGAAATCTGACTCACCGAAACCCCGAGGATCGCCGGCAACATCTGCTTCATCACCCGCCACACGCCGCTGTCGCGCAGATTCAGGCGCGGCAGCACCAGCATGCCGATTTTCTTCAGGTGAGGCAGCTGATACAGCAACTGCGCCAGGCCACCCACCAGCACCGCCCAACCAAGTGCCATCACCGGCGGGTCGAAGTACGGTGTCAGGAACACCGCAAAGACGATCATGCTGACGTTGAGCAGGGTCGGCACGAAGGCTGGCACCGAGAAACGGTTCCAGGTATTGAGGATCGCCCCGGCCAGGGACGACAGGGAAATCAGCAATATATAAGGAAAGGTCACCCGCAACAGGTCCGAGGTGAGCTGGAATTTTTCCGGGGTATCGGTAAAACCCGGAGCCGTGGCCCAGATCACCCAGGGCGCGGCGAGCATGCCGGCGGCCGTGACCAGTGCCAGCACCAGCGTCAGCAAACCCGTGACATAGGCAATGAACGTGCGAGTCGCCTCGTCGCCTTTCTGGCTTTTATATTCCGCCAGGATCGGCACGAAGGCTTGGGAAAACGCCCCTTCAGCGAAGATCCGCCGCAACAGATTGGGCAACTTGAAAGCGATGAAGAAGGCGTCGGTGGCCATCCCGGCACCGAATATCCGAGCGATCAGCGTGTCACGAACGAACCCCAGGACGCGTGAAAGCATCGTGATAGAGCTGACGGCAGCCAACGATTTGAGCAGATTCATGAAAAGAGTTTTTGCCTGTCGATAAACAGCAGGCGAACAACGCGCCCACTTATGCGATACTCCGCGCCGCTAAACAGTGCAGAGCCAAAGCCCGCGAGTTTACAGGTCGCACGCCGGAAAGAAATCATCCGGTGCGTTGTACCTGCCATTCAGCGGAACGCGTCACCCGCCCTTGACAAGACATCAACTCATCGGCATGATTCGCGGCCTATTTTGTTTGCTATTTCCTAAAAAGTCTTTCGAGGAGCTCGACGGTGGCCAACACACCTTCCGCCAAAAAACGTGCAAAACAGGCTGAGAAGCGTCGCAGCCACAACGCCAGCCTGCGTTCCATGGTCCGTACCTACATCAAAAACGTAGTTAAGGCCATCGACGCAAAAGACGCTGAAAAAGCACAAGCTGCTTACGTTCTGGCTGTGCCAGTTATCGACCGTATGGCCGATAAAGGCATCATCCACAAGAACAAGGCTGCTCGCCATAAGAGCCGCCTGAATGGCCACGTAAAGGCCCTGAACGTTGCCGCTGCTGCCTAAGCGACGCGCTCGTTAAAAAACCGACCTTAGGGTCGGTTTTTTATTGCCTGGGATTTACCACACATATCGCAAAAATGTGGGAGCGAGCCTGCTCGCGATAGCTGACTAACACTCAATACAAGTTGACTGTTATATAGCTATCGCGAGCAGGCTCGCTCCCACACTGGGATTTGCGTCAGGTTATTGGGTACGAGCCCACGGCAGGATCGGGATCGCCGTCACCGCATTCTGCGGACTGCCTTCGATCACACGGTCGCTGTAGACCAGGTACACCAGCGTATTACGCTTCTTGTCGAGGAAGCGCACCACCTGCATGGTCTTGAATACCAACGACGTGCGCTCCCTGAACACCTCCTCGCCGTCCTTGAGCTCCCCCTTGAAGCTGATGGGACCGACCTGGCGGCAGGCAATGGATGCCTCGGCGCGATCCTCAGCCAGACCCAGACCACCCTTCACACCACCGGTCTTGGCCCGGGACAGATAGCACGTCACCCCGTCCACCTTCGGATCATCGAAGGCCTCAACGACGATCCGGTCATTTGGCCCGACAAACTTGAACACCGTCGACACTTGGCCAATTTCCTCAGCCGAGGCCAGCAGCGGCAATGCCACCAGCAAGCCGATCAATCCTTTTGCCAAACCCATGATTTTTCCTTAGACGAGAATCAGGTTGTCACGGTGAACCAGCTCTGGCTCGGCCATGTAACCCAACAGACCGACAATCGCATCAGACGATTGACCGATGATTTTTTGTGCTTCGAGCGCGCTGTAGTTGGCCAGGCCGCGAGCGATTTCGCGACCATCCGGCGCCACGCACACCACCATTTCGCCGCGACGAAAACTGCCCTGGACCAGCTTCACGCCCACCGGCAGCAGACTTTTATTGCCCTGGGACAGCGCCGACACCGCCCCCGCATCCAGCACCAGCGTGCCACGGGTTTGCAGATGCCCGGCCAGCCATTGCTTGCGCGCCGCCAGCATGCCGCGCTCAGGGGACAACAATGTGCCAATGCGCTCGCCCGCCTTCAGGCGATCCAGCACTCGCTCCAGCCGACCACCGACAATGATGGTGTGAGCCCCGGAGCGAGCAGCCAGACGGGCGGCGCGCAGCTTGGTCTGCATGCCGCCACGCCCCAGCGCACCACCAGTACCGCCTGCCACCGCGTCCAGCGCCGGATCATCGGCACGGGCTTCGTAGATCAGCTTGGCATCAGGATTGTTGCGCGGGTCGGCGTCGAACATGCCGTCGCGATCCGTGAGAATCACCAGCAGGTCCGCTTCCACCAGGTTCGCCACTAACGCGGCCAGGGTGTCGTTGTCGCCGAAACGAATCTCGTCGGTAACCACAGTGTCGTTTTCGTTGATCACCGGGATGACTTTCAGCTCGACCAGCGCACGCAAGGTGCTGCGGGCATTGAGGTAGCGCTTGCGGTCGGACAGGTCGTCATGGGTCAGCAGGATCTGCGCCGTATGGCGACCGTGCTCGGCAAAGCTCGACTCCCAGGCCTGCACCAGCCCCATCTGACCGATGGCGGCAGCGGCCTGCAACTCGTGCATCGCGCTGGGTCGCGATGTCCAGCCCAACCGGCTCATGCCAGCGGCTACAGCCCCCGAAGAGACCAAGACCAGTTCGACGCCAGCCTCATGCAAAGCCACCATCTGCTCGACCCACACCGCCATTGCCTTGCGATCCAGACCCTTGCCATCCGCCGTCAGCAATGCGCTGCCGATCTTCACGACCCAGCGCTGCGCACCCGTCACCTTGCTCCGCATCATCTTCAACCTTTGCCAGCGAACGGCGCGACCCAGCACCGCCCATGGGATTATTCGTATTTGCGTTTTACAGATACCAAAACGCCGCTCGAATGAGCGGCGCCTTGGAAACCGGCTGGTTGCGATGATAACACCGCGCTGAAACACTTAAACCTGTGGGAGCGAGCTTGCTCGCGATTGCATTGGGTCAGCAATATTGATACCGGCTGTCACACCGCTATCGCGAGCAAGCTCGCTCCCACAGGTCCTGGCTTCAACTGAGTGACATCAGCACACGATCAGTCGCGAACGTAGATGATTTCCGGACCGTCTTCGTCATCCACATCCTCTTCGTCCCAATCGTCGTCACCGATGTCATGGACCGACTTCACGCCGCTGCGACGCAGGGCACGCTGATCATCCAGCGCCTGCAACTGAGCACGCGCCTCGTCTTCGATACGCTGATCGAGCTCGGCCAGTTCTTCCTTGTAGGCAGGGTCATTGGCCAGGCGATCGGCACGATCTTCCATGTAACGCATGATGTCGTGGCACAGGCGCTCGGTGCCTTCTTTGGCAATGGCCGAGATCACGTAGACCGGACCTTCCCACTCCAGGCGATCGACGATTTCCTTGACCCGCTCCTCGTGCTCTTCTTCGAGGATCTGGTCGCACTTGTTCAGCACCAACCAGCGATCACGCTCTGCCAGGGCCGGGCTGAACTTGGTCAGCTCGCTGACAATGACTTCGGCCGCATCAGCAGCACTGGTTTCATCCAGCGGCGCCATGTCCACGAGGTGCAGCAACAGCCGGGTACGGGACAAGTGCTTGAGGAAGCGAATCCCCAGGCCGGCGCCATCGGACGCACCTTCGATCAGCCCCGGAATGTCCGCAACCACAAAGCTCTTCCAGCGGTCGACACTGACCACGCCCAGGTTCGGCACCAGGGTGGTGAACGGGTAATCGGCGACTTTCGGCTTGGCTGCCGATACCGAGCGAATGAAGGTGCTCTTGCCGGCGTTCGGCAGACCCAGCAGGCCCACGTCGGCCAGCACTTTCATTTCCAGCTTCAGGTCACGCTGCTCGCCTGGCTTGCCTGGCGTGGTCTGGCGCGGCGCACGGTTGGTACTGGACTTGAAACGGGTGTTACCCAGACCGTGCCAGCCACCATGGGCCACCAGCAGACGCTGGCCAGCCTTGGTCAGGTCGCCAATGACTTCCTGGGTGGCGGAGTCGATCACCGTGGTGCCGACCGGCACGCGCAGGATCAGGTCTTCGCCCTTTTTGCCGGTGCAGTCGGTGCTGCCGCCATTGGAGCCACGCTCAGCATCGAAGTGACGGGTGTAACGGTAGTCCACCAGGGTGTTGAGGTTTTCGTCGGCGAGCATGTAGATCGAGCCGCCATCGCCGCCGTCACCACCGTTCGGACCACCGTTCTCAATGAATTTTTCTCGACGGAAACTCATGCAACCATTGCCGCCGTCGCCGGCCTTTACTCGAATCGATACTTCATCAACAAACTTCATGACACACGCCTCTCGCCATACGGACGAGCCAAAAAAACAAGACATAAGACTCTTGCAAAAATGAGCGCAGCGACCTGATGACACGCCCCAACCGCAGCGCCGACAGCCCATACAAACAGTTTTGCAAGAGACTCACCCCACAAACGAAAAAGCCCCGTCGCAAGACAGGGCTTTTCCAGCGGTCTCGCAATTAAGCTGCGATAACGCTTACGTAACGACGACCGAAGGCGCCTTTTACTTCGAACTTGATCACGCCTTCGACTTTAGCGAAGAGGGTGTGATCCTTACCCATGCCTACGCCGTAGCCAGCGTGGAATTGGGTGCCGCGCTGACGCACGATGATGTTGCCCGCTTTGATAGCCTGGCCGCCATACATCTTGACGCCAAGGCGTTTGGCTTCTGAGTCGCGACCGTTACGGGTACTACCACCAGCTTTTTTGTGTGCCATGAGTTCAATTCTCCTAGTGAGGAATTAGGCTGAAATTAAGCCTGAATACCGGTGATTTTGATCTCGGTGTACCACTGGCGGTGGCCCATACGCTTCATGTGGTGCTTACGGCGACGGAACTTGATGATGCGGACTTTATCGTGACGACCTTGGGAGATCACTTCAGCCACAACGGTAGCGCCAGCAACGACTGGAGCGCCGATATTCACGTCATCGCCATTGGCGACCAACAGAACGCGATCAAAAGTCACGGATTCGCCAGTAGCGATTTCCAGTTTTTCGATCTTCAGGTATTCACCTGGGGCGACCTTGTATTGCTTGCCACCAGTAACAATTACTGCGTACGACATGGTATTTCTCCGATAATCCTGCTCACCCAGCGCTTTATAAGAAGAGGTATTGGCTGGCATGGCTGCATGGGCTGGAAGGCCCGGATGCAATTGCGTAAGGCAGGTGCTGCCCAGGAAGTTCAGGGTGCGCGATTGTACGCAAGCCGCAAGCGCCTTGCAAGAGGCCGTCCATCGCGCCTTGACAGGCCCAGGCGTGGGTCCTAGCATGCCGCGCAACCCTTCTGGAGCACCTGTCGCTGATGCAACCCCAAGCTTTCTACCGCGCGGTGGCGGACGATTTTAGCGCCGTCGACGGCATCATCAAGAAGCAGCTGACTTCCCGAGTGCCGCTGGTATCGAAAATCGGCGATTACATTACTTCGGCCGGGGGCAAACGCCTGCGTCCTTTGTTGGTGCTGTTGTGTGGCAAGGCCTTGGGCCGCGAAGGCGACGACATGCGCCTGCTGGCCGCCACCATCGAATTCCTGCACACCGCGACCCTGCTGCATGACGACGTGGTCGACATGTCCGGCATGCGCCGCGGCCGCTCGACCGCCAACGCCATGTGGGGCAACGCCCCAAGCGTGCTGGTGGGCGACTTCTTGTATTCGCGCTCGTTCGAAATGATGGTCGAGCTGGGCTCGATGCCGGTGATGAAGATCCTGTCCCAGGCCACGCGCATCATCGCCGAAGGCGAAGTGCTGCAGCTGTCCAAGGTGCGCGACGCCAGCACCACGGAAGAAACCTATATGGAAGTCATCCGCGGCAAGACGGCGATGCTCTTCGAAGCCTCGACCCACAGCGCCGCAGCCCTGGCCGGCGCCAGCGCCGAGCAAAGCGAAGCGTTGCGCACCTTTGGCGATCACCTGGGCGTGGCCTTCCAGTTGGTGGACGACCTGCTGGACTACAAGGGCGACGCCGAGACTTTGGGCAAGAACGTCGGGGACGACCTGGCCGAAGGCAAGCCGACCCTGCCGCTGATCTACACCATGCGCGAAGGCACCCCTGAGCAGGCAGCACTGGTACGCCAGGCGATCCAGAAAGGCGGGATCGAAGACCTGGAGAGCATCCGGGAAGCGGTTGAAGCCTCCGGCTCGCTGGACTACACCGCGAACCTGGCCCGTGACTACGTCGCCCGCGCGATCAAATGCCTCGACGCCCTGCCGGCCAGCGAATACCGCGATGCGCTGGTGGAACTGAGCGAGTTTGCGGTGGCTCGCACCCATTGATGGCATGAAGCCCCTGTGGGAGCGAGCTTGCTTGCGATAGCGTTGGGTCAGTAAGCTTGATGCTGATTGGCAGACCGCTATCGCGAGCAAGCTCGCTCCCACAAGGGTATTTCACTGCCCTGCCCTTCGCGGCCTAAAACCCTATATAATGTGCGCCCTTTTACCCTCCTGATACCCAAGGAACCTTAGTGAGCACGTTGCCTCCCTGCCCGAAATGCAATTCCGAATACACCTACGAAGACGGTACTCAACTGGTCTGCCCGGAGTGTGCCCACGAATGGTCTGCCAGCGGTGAAGCTGAAACGGCGTCCGATGAGACGGTGAAGAAGGATTCGGTCGGCAATGTCCTGCAGGACGGCGACACCATCACTGTGATCAAGGACCTGAAGGTCAAAGGCACGTCGCTGGTGGTCAAGGTGGGCACCAAGGTCAAGAACATCCGTTTGTGCGATGGTGATCACGACATCGACTGCAAGATCGACGGCATCGGCCCAATGAAACTCAAATCCGAGTTCGTCAGAAAAGTCTGAGCCGTGTGTATTCCATCCCACGCCCCGCGTGGGATGGTGCTTCACCCTCCCCGCTCCACCCCCCATTTGCGCCTCCGAGCCAAGCGCGAGCCGATTGAGCTGCCGCAACCCACCGTCAGAAAAACAATTCGAAAACCAATAGAGCCTTGCTATTTAGCGAATAAGAATTATTCTCATAACGCCCATCAAGGAGATGAGAACCATGACTTATTTGATCGATGCCTGGTTGGACCGCCCACACCCTTACCTGAGAATCCTGCATCGGGAAACCGGGGAAGTCTGTGCGGTGCTTGAAGAAGAAGCCCTGAACGAATTGCAGGACCAGGGGGATCTGGACCTCAACAGCCTCAATTCCAGCGAACCGCTGGTGCTCAAGGAACTGGTGCGCAATCTATTTCTGTTCTGTTACGCCCGGGCGTTGCGCCCTACGGCGGATTTCAATGGCAGGTTTCATGGATGAAGCGCGCAAACCCTGTGGGAGCGAGCCTGCTCGCGATAGCGGTGTGACACTCAACATCAATATTGACTGACCGACCGTCATCGCGAGCAGGCTCGCTCCCACAAAAGCCTGCTTAAGCGTTGATGCCTTACAGAACGTCCAACAGCTCGACGTCAAACACCAGTACGCTGTGCGGCGGAATGCTGCCAACGCCTTGAGCGCCGTAGGCCAGTTCGCTTGGCACGTACAAACGCCATTTGCTGCCGGCGTTCATCAATTGCAGGGCTTCGGTCCAGCCTGGGATCACGCCACCCACCGGGAATTCGGCAGGCTGGCCACGATCGTAGGAGCTGTCGAACACAGTGCCATCGATCAGGGTGCCATGGTAATGGGTACGCACCTGGTCTTCACGGCTCGGCTTGGCGCCTTCGCCCTGAGTCAGCACTTCAAATTGCAGGCCCGAGGCCAGGGTGGTGATGCCTTCGCGCTTGGCATTTTCAGCCAGGAATGCACGACCTTCGCCAGCGGCGGCTTCTGCCTTGGCGGCAGCTTCGGCCTGCATGATTTCGCGAATGACTTTGAAGCTGGCGGACATCTCGTCCTGGCCCACACGGCTCGGCTTGCCGGCGAAAGCGTCGGTCAGGCCAGCCAGGATTGCGTCCAGGCTCACGCCCGGTGGCGGGTTGTCGCGCAGTTGGTCGCCCAACTGACGGCCAATGCCGTAGCTGACGCGGGTTTCGTCGGTGGACAGGTTAACTTCGGACATGATGCTGCTCCGCTGTGCGGACGGCTCGGGAATTTGCCGTGCTTGACACAGCGCCTCCCGGAGCGCCCGGAACCAAAAGGGCGAGCAGACTAGCACAGATGCCGCAGCGGGTGACGAGCCCCCTGATCAAAGCGCCGCCACCAGAAACGACAACGCCCGCCTGCTTTGCAGCAGACGGGCGGTGCGCCGCAGCGATGAACGGACCTCAGTGCTTGGTCAGTTTATCCAGGTAACCCATGGCAAACGCCGAAACCACGAAGGTCATGTGGATGATCACGTACCACATCAGGTGCTCGGGATCGACGTTCTTGGCATCCATGAAGATGCGCAGCAGGTGAATCGAGGAAATGGCAACGATCGAGGCCGCGACCTTCATTTTCAGCGAGGACGAATCCATGGTCCCGAGCCAGTTGAGCTTTTCCTTGTCGGAATCGATGTCCAGTTGCGAGACGAAGTTCTCGTAGCCGGAAATCATCACCATCACCAACAGGCCGCCCACCAGCGCCATGTCGATCAGCGACAGCAGCACCAGAATCAGCTCGGATTCGGCCATGGCAAACACATTGGGAATGATGTGAAAGACTTCCTGGAAGAACTTCAGGGCCAGGGCCAGCAAGCCGAGGGACAGCCCGAAATAGATCGGCGCCAGCAGCCAACGGGAGGCGTACATTGCATTTTCGATAAAGCGTTCCATTGAGTCTCACACCAGGGCTGAAAAATCGCGGCGAGTATATCAGTCACGACCTGGGTCATAAACGCCAGGCCCATCCGCGACTTCAGCCCTTGGAGCTAAACCGTACTGCCAGCGCCCGCACGATGACGGCTTTCAATGCAACGGGCGAAACTCGAAGCCGTCAACGCTGCGACAACGGCCTCCATTGATTTCCCGCAATTGGGCCTGCATGTGCAGGCACCAGATCTGCGGGTCGTCGGCCAGCTCATAACCATGCGTTGTCAGGCTTTGCACAATGGTGTCGAGAATGGACTCAGCGGCATTCGGGCCGGGAAAAGGGCCTTGGGCCTTGATGGCCGAAGGTTGTTCGCCAGCCATTCCGGCGGCGAAGAGCAAGGTCCACATACCGGTATCTCCCGCCAGCGGACGGATGGCGCATTCGATACGGGTCACAAGGCCCAGGCATTGACGAGTGAGGCAAAGGTTGCGCGACATGGCGGCGCCCCTCGATAGATCCGGTATTCAGCCTCAGGACAAGGCTGTTTCGATCCGATGATGGCTCTCGTTATCCTTGAACTGAGGATAGAAGAAAAGTTCCGGCCGCAAGTCCCGCCGAGACCAGAATGCGCCGAATGGTCATAGTGTGAATATTGACGCCAAAGTGGTGGCACTTTTTAGCCATCACCACAAACAATTGTGGGAGCGAGCCTGTGGGAGCAAAGCTCGCTCGCGATGACGTCGTCACAGACAACACCTCTGTTGGCTGTAAAACCGCTATCGCGAGCAAGCTTTGCTCCCACAAAGCTCGCTCCCACATTGACTTACTCCGACCTGGAACGCATCAAGCCGGCTTGGCCTCCGCCAGCGCCTGTTGCGCCAGTTCCTTTTCCGCTTCCTTGATGTCGTCTTCGCTGATCATCTCCGCGATCACCCGCAGCCGTTCCACCACCCGGGCATTGACGCTCCCTTCGGGGAACTCACCGTTTTCATCCGGCTCGCCGGCAGGCTCACCCACCAGCAGGCTCAGGGCTTCGTCGGCCTGGCGCACCGCATAAACGTGGAACTGCCCGGCGCGCACGGCGGCGAGCACCTTCTCGTCGAGCATCAGGGTGGCGACGTTGGCCTGGGGGATGATCGCACCCTGCTCGCCGGTCAGCCCACGGGCTTCGCAGAGGCGGAAGAAGCCTTCGATCTTCTCGTTGACCCCGCCCACCGCCTGCACTTCACCGAACTGGTTGATCGAGCCGGTGATAGCGAAACACTGCTTGAGCGGCGTCTTCGACAAGGCAGAAATCAGCGTACACGCTTCCCCCAGGGACGCGCTGTCGCCGTCCACGTAGCCGTAGGATTGCTCCAGGGCGATGCTGGCCGAGATCGCCAGAGGAAACTCCTGAGCGTACCGGCTGCCTAGGTAACCGGTGAGGATCATCACGCCCTTGGAGTGGATCGGCTGGCCGAGGTTGACCTCTCGCTCGATGTCGACGATGCCGCTGCCGCCGGGGTAGACCGTGGCGGAAATCCGCGCCGGCACGCCGAACGCCGAATCCCCCACCTCCAGCACCGTCAAGCCGTTGCACTTGCCTACGGCCGCGCCGTCGGTGTCGATCAGGATGATTCCCGCCAGCATGTCGTCGAGGATCCGCGCCGAGACGCGCCCGGTGCGGGTGGCCTTGGCCTTGAGGGCGCGTTCGATGTGACCGGCATCAGTCATCTCGTCACCGGCCAACTGACGAATGAAATCCGCCTCGCTGACCAGCTGGAACAGATCGCCAATCCGCGCCGACAAACGCCCCTGATGTTCGGCCAGGCGCGCACTGTAGGTCGCCAGGCGCGCCACCGCATCGGCGGTCAACGGGGCCATGCCCTCCTCCGAAGTACGGGTCTTGAGCAACTGGGCGAACTGCTCCAGGCTTTCATCCCCCATCGGAATGTCTTCGTCGAAATCCACCAGCACGCGAAACATTTCCTGGAAGTCCGAATCCAGGTCCTGCAAGGCGTAGTAGAGCTGGCGGGCGCCGATGATCACCACTTTGACTTGCAGTGGAATGTGCTGCGGGGTCAGGGTGACCGTGGCCAGACGCCCCAGCTCGCCCAGTGGCGACTCCATTTTCAGTTTGCGCGATTGCAGGGCACGTTTTAGTGCATCCCACACGAACGGCTCGCCAAGCATTTTTTCTGCTTCAAGGATCAGGAAACCACCGTTGGCCCGGTGCAACGCCCCCGGGCGCAGTTGTCGATAGGTGGTGTAGAGCGCGCCCTGGTCAGTGCTGTATTCAATGCGCCCAAACAGGTTGTCGTAGGTCGGGTGCGGTTCAAACACCACCGGCGCGCCACCGCTGGTTGGGTGCCCTACCATCAGGCTCGGGGCGTATTGCTCCTCCAGGAGCTTGCGGGCAATGGCGTCGGTCTTGCTGTCGTCCACCAACTGCTCGACCACCGTTTTGAGCAAGTAGACCTGCATGGCTTGCAAGTAGCCGCAGACCGCGGCGTTCTCTGCGTACTTTTCCGACAGCGGCGCCAGCAACGGTTGCAGGGCCAGGGTGATGGTTTCTTCGTTAAGTTGACGCAACTGGTTGCTGGACTCGCGCTTCCACTGCGGCAGGCTGGCGAGCTCTTCGTTCAGGCGTTCTTCCAGGCCCGAGATGTCGTCATGAAAACGCTCGCGCTCGGACTCCGGCAACTGGGCGAATTCCGCTTCGTCCAGGGCCTTGCCCTCGCTCATCGGCGTGAAGGCGATGTTGCTGCTGTCACGGTACAGGGCGACATCCTTCTCCAGCGCCAGGCGCTCGATGACATCCAGGGCGCGGTCGTAGCGCTGGTTGAAAGCACGGTCGATGGCGCTTTTCTTCTGTTGATAGGACGGATGCTCGAACACTGCCGGGAAAGTCGCCAGGAGGTTGTCGATCAGGCCGTTGATGTCGGCGATGAAAGCCCCCGCCGTACCCGATGGCAGCTCCAGGGCGCGGGGTTCGCGGGGCTCATCGAAATTATTGACGTAGACCCAGTCCGCCGGGGTCTGCATACGCTTGCCTTCGGCCTTGAGATAACGCTTTACGAACGAAAACCGGCCAGTGCCGGGCTCTCCCATGACAAATACGTTGTAACCGGGGCGCGGCATGGCCACGCCGAACTGCAATGCTTCGACCGCACGCTCCTGGCCAAGCACACCGCGGAAGGGTTCCAGATCATTGGTGGTAGAGAAGCTGAACTGTTCAGCGGAAAACGGGCGGGTCAGCGCTTCGGGCGCTAGACGCAAGCTGGCAGCAACAGGATCAGGCATCGGGCTTCCTTACATCAGGCGGGGCAGATAGCGGCATTCTGGCGCTGCCTGCACCTGACTGGCAAGAAGCGCCTCAGGCCAAAGCATAGTCCAGGGGCATCCCCTGAGCCCGAGCCCGTAAATTCATGACACTGCTGTTACTTTTTGCAAAATGTCACGGAACCCCAGGATCGTGCCTAAACTCCAAATTGCGCGGCTGGAACAATAACCGGCCCACTGGCCTGTAGGGTCAGACCCTGTCCATTGGTATGCACATAAAAGAGAACATAGCTATGAAACGGATTCTTCTCGGTACTCTCTTCACCGCTGTATCCCTCAACGCCATGGCTCAGGCGCCAGGCGGTCCGGATTGCGGCTGGGGCAACATGCTGTTCGAAGGTCAGCGTGGCACCCCAGCTCACTTCCTGGCATCCACCACCAACGGCACCTCGGGCAACGCCACCTTCGGCATGACATCCGGCACCAACGGTTGCTCGACCAACGCGGCACTGACCTACGGTGGCAAGTCCTGGCTGGCCATGAATGGCATGATGAACGAGCTGTCCGAAGACATGGCCAAGGGCCAAGGCGAAGCGCTCACCACCTACGCCGTAGTACTGGGCGTGGCACCGGAAGACCGTGCGCATTTCTCCGCTGTCACTCACGAGCACTTCCAGCAGATCTTCAGCAAGGCTGATGTGACCGCAGAAGACGTGCATACCAACACCCTGGCCGTGCTGAAAAGCGACCCACGCCTGGCCAAGTACGCCACTCCAGCTTAAGCTCGACACCACTCGCTCCTCTCGGGGAGCGGGTTTTCTTTTTGGGGCCCCTTCCGGTCTTTATTTTTCGATTGTCCAAGTAGCCAACTATGCTCAAACGCCTTGCCTGGCTGGCGCTCTGTGTGTGCGCCCCGTTGTCCGCCGCACCTCATGTCGACCCTCAACGCTTGCAGCAACTGGCCAACGACCGTTTCTGGATTTCCCTGGGCCACTACGAAACCGCCAAGCTCGGTGGCTGGCGCAGCTATATCAGCGACAAAGAGTTTTTCCTCGCTCCCGACGGCAACGAACATCCCGACCACGAACTGGCCGCCACGGTGCAAGCGCTGTACGGCCCGGCCAGTGCTGGTCAGCAACACGCCCAATGTGTGTACCCGGCGCGAACACGCTGGCTGAAGGCGCAGCTCAACCTGACGGATCTGCCGACGGTTGACTGCAGCGAATTCACCCAATGGTTCAAGGATGTCGCGCCCCACAGCGCGGTGATGATTTTTCCGGCCGCCTACCTGAACAGCCCTTCTTCGATGTTTGGCCACACCCTGCTGCGCATCGACCAGGCCGATGTGCAAAGCGACAAGACCGCGCTGCTCAGCTATGCGATCAACTTCGGTGCCTATATCGAAGGCTCGGACAACAGCATTCTGTATGCCTGGAAAGGCCTGATGGGCGGTTACCCGGGCCTGTTCGCCCTGGTGCCCTATCAGGAAAAACTCTCCGAGTACCGCAGCCTGGAAAACCGCGACCTGTGGGAATACCGCCTCAATCTGAGCCAGGTGGAAACCGAGCGCATGGTCGAGCATGTGTGGGAACTCAAGCAGATTGAGTTCGACTATTTTTTCTTCGACGAAAACTGCTCCTATCGCCTGCTCGAACTGCTGCAAGTGGCCCGTCCCAGCCTGCGGCTCACCGAACAGTTCCCGTTGACGGCGATTCCCACCGACACCGTGAAGGCGGTGAAAGAAGCCGGCCTGGTGGAAAGCATCGAATACCGGCCCTCCCGTGAGCGGGAACTGCTCAGCCGCGCCGAACCACTCATCGACGACGAGCAGCAGTGGGTGCTGAAAGTCAGCGCCGACCAGAAACAACTGCAGACTTCAGCATTCAAGGCATTGCCTCGCGCTCGCCAGGCGCTGATCATCGACGCCGCCTATCGCCTGGAGCGCTACCGCGCCAACGGCCAGGAACGCGACCCACAGCGCGCCCAGCGCAGTTTCGAACTGTTGCGGGCGATCAACCAGAACCCCGCGCCGGAACTCGACATCCCGCAACCGGGCCTGCCCGAGGATGGCCACGAGTCGCGCACCTGGCAGGCTGGCCTCGGCACTCGTGGCGACCGGGCGTTCGGCGAATATGGCCTGCGCATGGCCTATCACGACCTCAACGACAACGCCGAGAGTTTCCCGTTGGGCGCACAGATCGAGATCCTGCAACTGAAGCTGCGCCAGTACGAAGGCAATGACTGGCAGGTGCAACAGCTGGACCTTGCGACCATTCGCTCCCTGACTCCGCGCAACGAACTGCTGCAGCCGCTGTCCTGGCAAGTCACCGGCGGCCTGGAGCGGGTGCCGGGCAAGCACGACGACGAAACCCTGGTCAGCCACGTCAATGGCGGAGCCGGCGGCACCTGGGCACTGGGTGACGACATGTTGGGGTTCGCCTTGGGCACGGTGCGGGTCGAACACAACAACGACTTCGCCCAGTTCATCGCTCCGGCCGCAGGCTTCAACACTGGCGTGCTGTGGAAAAACCCGCTGGGCAACTTGAGCCTGGAGGCCAAAGGCGACTATTTCATCAACGGCGAAGTGCGCCGTAGCGTGAGCCTGAACCAGCAGTGGGAACTGTCACGCAACCTCGGTCTGCGCCTGAGTGCCCAGCGCGAGTTCAGCCATCTGGCGTCACCGGAGAACGAAGTGATGCTGGAGGTGAAGTGGTATCACTATTGACCGGGGCATACCCCGCACTCACCTAAGCGAACAGATTCATCACAGCGCTTTCACATCGGCCTGACGAATCCACTTCTAAACTTCTCTTATGAGTGGATCAGGCAGGAATGCAAAAAAAATGAGGCGCGCGGTGGTGCTGAGTGTGGTGATGTTGCTCGGTGGCTGCGAAACCACCCACGAAAACCTGATCGCCCGGGGTTACCCTCCGGCATTCGCCGACGGCTTTGATGACGGTTGCAGCAGCGGCCGGCAGGCAGCCGGCGTGATCACCGGCCAGTTCAGGAAGGACGTGCCACGGTATCTCAAGGACGCTCCCTATGCCGAAGGCTGGAGCGACGGTTTCCGTCAATGCCAGGCCATGCGCGAAAGTGAGGAGCGTAACGCTTACCGCGAACGCCATTGGGACGAGCGAGAACGGGCCTGGCAGCAGCAGAAGGACCAGGACGCAGCCCGGGCTTATCGCTCACAGTGAGTCGCGTACAGACATCCGCTGAAACCAAAAGCCTGCGACCATGGCCCAAACTCCAATAGAGGAGAACATCATGAGTCGCGCCTTCGTCAATGAGGACAACGCCGCTGCCCAGGCCGATCAGCCGGTCGAACGCCAGGTCAGCGCGCAACCCAATTACGTCACGCCCGCCGGACTCGCCCAATTACAGGCCCGGGTCGCTGAGCTGCAGGCGCTGCACAGCCAGCAGGTGGCCAGGGGAGAACTGGCGGACAAGCAGCGAATCGCGGATATCGAACGGGATCTGCGGTATTTCAATCAGCGTTTGCAAAGCGCGCAGGTCGTTACGCCAACCTCATTGGATCAGGTGCGGATCGGGCATTGGGTGACCTTTGTCGATGAGCATGACCACGAGCAGCGAGTGCAGTTGGTGGGTGAAGATCAGGCCGATGCGGCCAGCGGACTGGTCAATTGGGGCTCGCCGCTGGGGCGGGCGTTGCTGGGGACGAAAGTTGGCGATGAAGTGATCTGGAAACGGCCGGTGGGGGATTTGACCATTGAAGTGGTGGCGATAGAACCGGGGTGATCTTGCCGGCCTCATCGCGAGCAGGCTCGCTCCCACAGGAATCGCGCCCCACCGTGCAGCTTGTGACTGACCCAAAACCAGCGTGGGAGCGAGCCCCACCGTGCAGCTTGTGACTGACCCAAAACCACTGTGGGAGCGAGCCCCACCGTGCAGCTTGTGACTGACCCAAAACCACTGTGGGAGCGAGCCCCACCGTGCAGCTTGTGACTGACCCAAAACCAGTGTGGGAGCGAGCCCCACCGTGCAGCTTGTGGCTGACCCAAACCAGTGTGGGAGCGAGCCTGCTCGCGATGGCGGCGGGTCAGGCAACTTACGCTGGCTGATCCACCGCTATCGCGAGCAGGCTCGCTCCCACAGGGTTTGTCGCTCGGTCGCCGGCCGAATCAGGCCAGCTTCTTGTGCCTTACGCGGTGCGGCTGGGCAGCGGCTTCGCCCAGGCGTTTCTTGCGATCGGCCTCATACTCGGTGTAGTTGCCTTCGAAGAACACCGCTTGCGAGTCGTCTTCGTACGCCAGGATGTGGGTCGCCACACGGTCGAGGAACCACCGGTCGTGGGAGATCACAATCGCTGCGCCCGGGAAGTCCAGCAGGGCTTCTTCCAGGGAACGCAGGGTTTCGACGTCGAGGTCGTTGGACGGTTCGTCGAGCAGCAGGACGTTGCCGCCCTCCTTCAAGGTCAACGCCAAGTGCAAGCGACCGCGTTCACCACCGGACAGGTCCTTGACGAACTTCTGCTGGTCGCCGCCCTTGAAGTTGAAGCGCCCCACGTAGGTGCGCGACGGAATTTCATAGTTGCCGATGCGGATCTGGTCGGAACCGTCGGAGATCTGCTGGAACACGGTCTTGCTGCCGTCCAGGTCTTCGCGGCTCTGGTCGACACAGGCCAGCTGCACGGTTTCGCCGATTTCGATGGTGCCCGAATCCGGTGTTTCCTTGCCCATCAGCATGCGGAACAGCGTGGATTTACCCGCACCGTTACCACCGATCACACCGACAATGGCGCCTTTGGGCATGGCGAACGACAGATTGTCGATCAGCACGCGGTCGCCATAGCCCTTGGTGACGTTCTTGAATTCGATGACCTTGTCGCCCAGGCGCGGACCGGCCGGGATGTAGATCTCGTTGGTTTCACTGCGCTTCTGGAATTCCTGGGACTGCATTTCCTCGAAGCGTTGCAGACGTGCCTTGGATTTGGACTGGCGGGCCTTGGCGCCTTTGCGCACCCACTCCAGTTCTTCCTTCATGGCTTTTTCATGGGCCGACTGCTGCTTGGATTCCTGGGCCAGACGATCGGACTTGGCTTCAAGCCAGCCCGAGTAGTTGCCTTCGTAAGGAATACCCGCGCCGCGGTCCAGTTCCAGGATCCAGCCGGCGACGTTGTCCAGGAAGTAACGGTCGTGCGTGATCGCGACCACAGTGCCCGGGAAATCGTGCAGGAAGTGTTCGAGCCAGGCGACAGAATCGGCGTCCAGGTGGTTGGTTGGCTCGTCGAGCAACAGCATGTCCGGCGCCGACAGCAGCAGGCGGCACAGAGCCACACGACGCTTTTCACCACCAGAGAGGTGTTCAACCTTGGCATCCCAGGCCGGCAGGCGCAGCGCATCGGCGGCGACTTCCAGCTGGCGATCCAGGTTATGGCCATCGCTGGCCTGCAGGATCGCTTCGAGCTTGGCCTGTTCGGCGGCCAGCTTGTCGAAGTCGGCATCCGGTTCGGCGTAGGCCGCGTAGACCTCGTCCAGGCGCGCCTGGGCATCCTTGATCACGCTGACCGCCTCCTCGACCACTTCCCGTACGGTCTTGGTCGGATCCAGCTGAGGCTCTTGAGGCAGGTAACCGATGTTCAAGTCGGGCATCGGACGGGCTTCACCGTCGAACTCGTTGTCGACACCGGCCATGATTTTCAGCAGCGTGGACTTACCCGAACCGTTGAGGCCCAGTACGCCGATCTTGGCCCCGGGGAAGAACGACAGTGAAATGTTTTTCAGGATTTCCCGCTTCGGCGGAACAACTTTGCTCAGCCGATGCATGGTGAAGACGTATTGAGCCATGGTGAACCTAGCGTCAGTGACAGGTGAAAAGAACGAGCCAGGCCATGCGCGGCGCCGGCGCTTGACGGTTATCAATGCCGGCGGGCAGATAAAGCCTGGGGATCGGAGCTTGCGCGCTCTTGTTTGACCGGCAAAGCTACCTCAACCATCGGTCAAGGTCCAGCCACCAGGGGCTGGCACTTTGCCACAAGTCAAGGCATGCTAGCCGCCCTTTGGGCGTCCGGCTTATAGTGCACGTCGCGCCAGTCCAGCAAACTGCAGGATTACAGCTTGTCCAACGTCACGCCGACCCTGTCCCCACGCGCACCGACTGCTGCGAGCGGCTCGCCCCTGCGCGGGACATTGAAGGGCGCGCTGGCCACACTGGTGCTCTTGCTGCTTGGATTGCTCTTCTGGCAGTTGCTTGATCAATTGCGCGAAACCCAGCAGCAACAGCGCCAGTACACCATCGATTACACCGCCGACCTGGCCGCGCAAGTCAGCCTGAACATGGCCTTGAATGCGCAGATCGCCCTCAACCTGCTACCGATCGTCGAACAACCGCAGAGCGCCGACGAACAGCAGGCCCTGTTGCGCAAACTCCAGCAATCGTTGCCCGAGCTACGCAGCCTGGCGTTGCTGAGCCCTTCCGGCCGGGTGCTCAGCGACAGTGATCCTGCCAGCCACGATGCCGATTACCTGGCAGAGCTGGTACGGCGCAGTCGGGCCCAGGCGCACTATTTCAGCAATGCCGACGACGGCTCCGTGGTGCATCTGTTGTTGCACCAGGCCAGCGGCAGCAGCCGCAGCTATTGGGCGCTGCGCCTGACCCCAACCTTCTTCTCGACCCTGACCAAGCAGGCCGATACAGGCATGCGCCCACTGTGGCTGGTGGAAAACCGCCTCAACCAGCAAATCATCAGCCGGGACGAAAGCCTGCCCTCGGCCAGCCCTACCCGGCTGTCCCCGGATGATCTGAGCAACACCGTGCTGACCGTGCCCCTGAGCAGCAGCGACTGGCAATTGCGTGGACTGTTCGACCGACGCCAGGTGCTGGAGCAATTGCTGCCGGCCTTCATCGGCAAATGCCTGCTAGGCCTGGCGTTTTCAATGCTGCCGGTGATCGCGCTCTTGAGCATGCGCCGTCGCCAGCGTCAGTTGCACGAGGGCCGCCGACGCTACCAGGATATTTTCGAAGGCACCGGCGTCGCGCTCTGCGTGCTTGACCTGTCGAGCCTCAAGGCATTTTTTGAAAGGACCGGCCTGCGCAACGGCGACCAGTTGCGCGCCTGGTTGGCCATCCCTCACCAGCTTGAACAACTGCAGCAGGAAGTTCACGTCACCGAGGTCAATCAGATGGCGTTGAAGCTGCTCAACGTCAACTCCTGCGAGCGGGCCTGGCAACTGCTGGTCGGCAATGCTGCCCAGGACAACAACCCGGTGGGTTCGAAGCTGCTCGAAGCGCTGCTCGACCAGCACAAGCAGTTGGAGCTGGAAATCAAGCTGCAGGACGCCCATGGCCGTGATCAGCACCTATGGCTGGTGCTGCGTCTGCCGGAAAAACAGCAGGACTACAACGCCGTCATCCTGAGCATCAGCGACATTACCAGCCGCAAGCTGATCGAACTGTCGCTGCTCGAACGCGAAGGCTTCTGGTCCGACGTGGTGCGCACCGTACCGGACCATCTCTATGTGCAAGACGTGATCAGCCAGCGGATGATCTTCAGCAACCATCACCTGGGACAGACCCTGGGGTACGACCGCACCGAACTGCACCAGATGGGCGAATACTTCTGGGAAATCCTGCTGCACAGCGAAGACGCCGACCACTATCACAACTTGCGCCAGGCACAACGCCAGGCCGGGTATGCGCAACTGCTGCAATGCCAGCTGCGCTTTCGCCATCGCAATGGCAAATGGCGGCGCTTCGACATTCGCGAACAAGCCCTGGCCCGGGACCGGCACGATCAGGTGACACGGATCATCGGCGTAGCCAAGGACATCACCGAACAGATCGAAGCCAGCGAATCGCTGCGCGACAGCGAACAACGCTACCGGATGCTCGCCGAAAGCATCAGCGACGTGATTTTCTCCACCAACAGCAAGCTTTCGCTCAACTACGTCAGCCCCTCGGTGCAAGCAGTGCTGGGCTACAGCGCTGACTGGATATTCCAGAACGGCTGGCAATCGACCATCGCCAACCCGCAACAACTGACCGGCATCTACACCTTGATGGATCGGGTCAGCAAAGCCCTCGACAAGCCTGAGCAACTGGCCGAGTTGCGCAACCAGATGCAGACCCAGCTGTTTCTGTTCGACTGCCTGCGCGCCGACGGGCGCAAGATCCCCATCGAGCTGCGGCTGGTACTGGTGTGGGATGAGCACGGCGCGTTCGAAGGCGTGCTGGGCGTGGGCCGCGATATCAGCCAGCAACGACGCGCCGAAAAAGACCTGCGCATGGCCGCCACGGTATTCGAGCATTCGACCTCGGCGATCCTGATCACCGACCCGGCCGGTTACATTGTCCAGGCCAACGAAGCCTTCAGCCGCGTCAGCGGGTATGCGGTGTCGCAGGTGCTGGACCAGTTGCCCAACATGCTGACCGTGGACGAGCAGCAGGAAGCCCACCTGCGCTACGTGCTCAAGCAGTTGCAGCAACACAGCACGTGGGAAGGCGAGGTCTGGCTCAAGCGCCGCAATGGCGAGCACTATCCGGCCTGGGTCGGCATTACGGCGGTGCTGGACGATGAAGGCGACCTGGCCAGCTACGTGTGCTTCTTCAGCGACATCAGCGAACGCAAGGCCAGCGAACAGCGCATCCATCGCCTGGCCTACTACGACGCGTTGACCCACCTGCCCAACCGCACGCTGTTTCAGGATCGCCTGCACACCGCGCTGCAATCGGCCGAGCGCCAGAAAAACTGGGTCGTGCTGATGTTCCTCGACCTGGACCGCTTCAAGCCGATCAACGACTCCCTGGGCCACGCCGCCGGCGACCGGATGCTCAAGGAAATGGCCACGCGGCTGCTCGGCTGCGTGGCCGACGACGACACCGTGGCGCGCATGGGCGGCGACGAATTCACCCTGCTGCTGCAACCGCGTTCCAGCCGCGAAATGGCGCTCAACCGGGCGATCAACGTGGCCGAGCAGATCCTCGCCAGCCTGGTCCGACCGTTCGTACTGGAAGGTCGGGAGTTCTTCGTCACCGCCAGCATCGGTATCGCCCTGAGCCCTCAGGACGGCAACGAGCTGAGTCAGCTGATGAAGAACGCCGACACGGCCATGTATCACGCCAAGGAGCGCGGCAAGAACAACTTCCAGTTCTACCAGGCCGACATGAACGCCAGCGCCTTGGAACGACTGGAGCTGGAAAGCGACCTGCGCCACGCCCTGGAGCAGAACGAGTTCGTGCTGTATTACCAGCCACAGTTCAGCGGCGACGGCAAACGCCTGACCGGCGCCGAGGCCTTGCTGCGCTGGCGCCATCCACGACGCGGGCTGGTGCCGCCAGGGGACTTCATCCCGGTCCTCGAAGAGCTCGGGTTGGTGGTGGACGTCGGTGACTGGGTGATCAGCGAAGCCTCTCGGCAGCTCAAGACCTGGCACCAGGCCAAGGTCCGGGTGCCGAAAGTCTCGGTCAACATTTCGGCCCGGCAGTTCTCCGATGGCCAGCTCGGCACGCGCATCGCCAACATCCTGCGTAGCACCGGCCTGCCGCCGGCCTGTCTGGAACTGGAACTGACCGAAAGCATCCTGATGCGTGAAGTCAGCGAGGCGATGCAGATCCTGGCCGGGCTGAAAAACCTGGGCCTGAGCATCGCCGTGGATGACTTCGGCACCGGTTATTCGTCCCTCAACTACCTCAAGCAATTCCCCATCGACGTGTTGAAAATCGACCGCACCTTTGTCGATGGCCTGCCATCCGGCGAACAGGACGCCCAGATCGCCCGGGCGATCATCGCCATGGCCCACAGCCTCAACCTGGCGGTGATTGCCGAAGGGGTCGAAACCCACGAGCAACTGGACTTTCTGCGCGAGCACGGCTGCGATGAAGTCCAGGGCTACCTGTTCGGCCGGCCGATGCCGGCCAACCGGTTTGAGGCGCAGTTCAGCAATGATGCGCTGTTCATGCTCGACTGAAAGCTTGTGCTGGCCGGGCGGGCCTCATCGCGAGCAGGCTCGCTCCCACACTTGTTTTTGGCTGTCCTTGGAATAGACATACACCACAGCCCCCCTGTGGGAGCGAGCCTGCTCGCGATGAGGCCAGTACAGGCAGCGTGAATCCCATTCGTCCGCGACATGACGTCCTTTCATATGCCTTCCAAAACCGGTTGGGTTAGAATGCCCCCCTTTTCTGCCCCCGATCCTTGAGGACCGCCATGTTCAGCCGTGATTTGACTATTGCCAAGTACGACGCCGATCTCTTTGCCGCCATGGAGCAAGAAGCTCAGCGCCAGGAAGAGCACATTGAGCTGATCGCTTCGGAAAACTACACCAGCCCCGCGGTGATGGAAGCTCAAGGCTCGGTACTGACCAACAAGTACGCCGAAGGCTATCCAGGCAAGCGCTACTACGGTGGTTGCGAGTTCGTCGACGTGGTCGAGCAACTGGCCATCGACCGCGCCAAGGAACTGTTCGGTGCCGACTATGCCAACGTCCAGCCTCACGCCGGTTCCCAGGCCAACGCCGCTGTCTACCTGGCGCTGCTGTCGGCCGGTGACACCATTCTGGGCATGAGCCTGGCCCACGGCGGTCACCTGACCCACGGCGCCAGCGTTTCGTCCTCGGGCAAGCTGTACAACGCCATCCAGTACGGCATCGACGGCAATGGCCTGATCGACTACGACGAAGTCGAGCGCCTGGCACTCGAGCACAAGCCGAAAATGATCGTGGCCGGTTTCTCCGCCTACTCGCAGATCCTCGACTTCCCACGTTTCCGCGAAATCGCCGACAAGGTCGGTGCCTACCTGTTCGTGGACATGGCGCACGTTGCGGGCCTGGTTGCCGCTGGCGTCTACCCCAACCCCGTGCCATTCGCCGACGTCGTCACCACCACCACCCACAAGACCCTGCGCGGTCCACGTGGTGGCCTGATCCTGGCTCGTGCCAACGCCGACATCGAGAAAAAGCTCAACTCCGCCGTATTCCCGGGCGCCCAGGGTGGCCCGCTGGAACACGTGATCGCCGCCAAGGCGATCTGCTTCAAGGAAGCGCTGCAGCCTGAGTTCAAGGCTTACCAGCAACAAGTGGTGAAAAACGCCAAGGCCATGGCCGGCGTATTCATCGAGCGTGGCTTCGACGTAGTATCCGGCGGGACCGAGAACCACCTGTTCCTGCTGTCGCTGATCAAACAGGACATCTCCGGCAAAGACGCCGACGCAGCGCTGGGCAAGGCGTTCATCACCGTGAACAAGAACTCGGTGCCCAATGACCCACGCTCCCCGTTCGTCACCTCCGGCCTGCGCTTTGGCACCCCGGCCGTGACCACTCGTGGTTTCAAAGAAGCCGAGTGCAAGGAGCTGGCTGGCTGGATCTGCGACATCCTGGCGGACCTGAACAACGAAGCGGTGATCGACGCCGTTCGCGAGAAGGTCAAGGCGATCTGCAAAAAGCTGCCGGTATACGGTGCTTAATCAGCCCGTTACACCTCAGTAAGAAAGGCCTCCATTGAAAGATGGGGGCCTTTTTCATGGGCGCAAACAATTACCCCAAATAACTAACCCCCACGCTTATCTAATGTCTTGCAATACACACACCACCACCGACAGCTAATAAATCAATAATATCGCTCCATAACTGCACACTTCATAAACCCAACGAGGAGTCGAATCACATGGACCGTGATCAATCTTTTAACGCCACACTTCGAATGTTTGACAACCACGTCAACCTGCTTGAAATACTTCATGGCAAACCCGCGATGGCCACCGTGAGTTTATTCAGCGGCGGCTTCTTCACCGGCCGCCCGCAAACCCATGACCACTCCAGCCTGCTCGGCATGCGCCCCAAAAATCAGGGTCAATCCAGCAACCCATTGAAATTGCATTTGCGACACACCCCGAACGGCTACAACCTGGTCATTAAAAACACAGGGGAACATGAAAACAAACTTATCGGTAAACGCTGGCTTGAGGTTCTCGGCGCACAGGACTCCGGCACGGATGATCCGATGCTCTTTACCCTCGTTGATCATCAGAACAACGCCATCACCCGGCAGAATATTTCCACGCCGCATTTACCTGTCTCGTTCATGACAAAAAATAAAAAATATATCGGCGGATTGAAAGTTCGAGGCTCGCCTTATATTTATCTCGCCGAGACAGAAGAAAAATCGAAAGTGACATTCATCCTGAGTGTTCTTTAAAGAACATGTCGATATCTTTGTGGCGAGTGGGCTGATCCCTCGCCACAGGGAGCTGTGGCGCACTGCTTGCCACCCACATTTTTTCACTGCAACAAACGGCTCAAGCACAAGGGTTCCGGCCTAACTGGTAAGACCGGTCATGCCAAATCTCTACAGATCAGCTTGCGCAGCAGCGAAAACAGGGCCTAGACTGCGCCTGCACTGGACAAACCGGTAAGACCACAATAATGAAGTCCTGACGCCAACAGCTCTATTGACGGCGAAAAGGACACCGAACCAGGAATCCCTCCCATGCTCAAATGGTGCTCGCGTTCGATCTTCCTTCAAGTTGTCCTCGGATTGGTGCTCGGCATCGTCTGTGGACTGACCCTTCCCGAATACTCCGCACAGCTCAAACCCCTCGGCGACGGCTTTATCAAGCTGATCAAGATGCTCATCGGCCTGATCGTGTTCTGTGTGGTAGTCAGCGGTATCTCGGGTGCCGGAGACCTCAAGAAGGTCGGGCGCATTGGCCTCAAGTCGGTCATCTACTTCGAAGTATTGACCACCATCGCCTTGGTCATCGGTCTGGTGCTTGCCTTCAGCACCGGTATCGGCAGTGGTGCGAACATCCACCTGGAACAACTCTCCAGCGCGGACATGGGGGATATCGCCCAGCGTGGCGAGCACCTGGTCACCACCACCCAGTTCCTCATGAACCTGATCCCAACCTCGGTGCTCGGGGCCTTCGCTGAAAACAACATTCTGCAAGTGTTGTTGTTCTCCGTGCTGTTTGGCAGCGCCCTGAACCTGGTGGGCGATGCAGCGTCCGGCATCTCGCGGCTGATCAACGAACTCAGCCACGTGATCTTCCGCATCATGGGCATGATCGTGCGTCTGGCCCCCATTGGGGTCTTCGGGGCCATCGCCTTCACTACCAGCAAATATGGCCTGGACTCGCTGCAACACCTGGGCAGCCTGGTGGGCCTGTTCTACCTGACCTGCATCGCCTTCGTTGCGCTGATCCTCGGCTTGGTGATGCGTGTCTCGGGCCTGCCGATGTTGCCGTTTCTCAAATACCTGCGTGAAGAGCTGCTTATCGTGCTCGGTACGGCCTCTTCCGACGCCGTGCTGCCACAGATCATGCGCAAGCTTGAGCACCTGGGGATCGGCAGTTCCACCGTCGGCCTGGTGATTCCGACCGGCTACTCGTTCAATCTGGACGGTTTTTCGATCTATCTGACCCTGGCGATTGTGTTCATTGCCAACGCCACCGGCACACCTCTGGCCATGAGTGATTTGCTGACCATCCTGCTGGTGTCACTGATCACCTCCAAGGGCGCCCACGGGATTCCCGGCTCGGCGCTGGTGATCCTGGCTGCCACGTTGACGGCCGTCCCGGCGATCCCGGTGGTTGGCCTGGTGCTGGTACTGGCGGTGGATTGGTTCATGGGCATCGGCCGGGCCCTGACCAACCTGATTGGCAACTGCGTGGCCACCGTGGCGATTGCCCGCTGGGAAAAAGACATCGATGTCCCTCGGGCGCGCAAGGTACTGTCCGGCCAACACGGTTATACCTTCCAATCCAGGAAACCGGTGGGCACTGCCCATCAGCAGCAATTCTGAAAGACTGCGGTGCCGGCCCGCGAACCGGTACCGCCTGATTGATTTTCGAGGAGTCACCAGTGATCAGTTCATCAACCGTCGTCAATTCCGTAGTGGAGAAACTACGTGCCGCCCTCGCTCGGGGCCAATGGCGCTCGGGCGACATGCTGCCCGGCCAGCGCGAGCTGGCCGAGCAATTGGGCATCAGCCGACCAAGCCTGCGCGAAGCGGTGATTGTCCTGGAAACCCTGGGGCTGGTGCGTTCGATGCCCGGCAAGGGCGTCGTGGTGCTGGAGGCCAACTTCACCGACACCGCCAATGAAGGCAGCGCCATGGCCGGCGCCAGCCTGGAGGACGTGCTGCAACTGCGCTACACCCTGGAGCCTTTCATCGTCGGCCTTGTGGCGCAATCCATCAGCAGCAAGGAGGTCGGCCAGTTGCGCCTGACCCTCATGGACATGCGCGAAGCGTTGGAGGCCAACGACAGCGACGCTTGCGCCAACGCCTACATTGCCTTCCATGAAGAGCTGTTTGCCTTGACGTCCAACCCGATTTTTCAAAACGTGGTCCAGCAGACCAGCAACGCGCTCAAGCAAAGCGCCGATGTGTTGCGCAATTCACCCCAGCATCTGGCCGAACGCCTGGAGGAAAACGAAGCCGTGGTGCGCGCCATCCGCGCCAAGAACAGCGCCCAGGCCAGCACCGAAATGCGCCGGCATATCCTCAGGGAAGGCCAGCGCATGGGCATCGAACTGAACATTCCGGACGACAACCTCGGCACTTGAGCCACACCCTGCGGAGACCGCCATGAACAACCTCATGCCCCACCCGGATCAGCCTGAGCGTAACGTGCTCGCGTCCCTGTCGCTGCCCGGTCGGGCCGGCAAACCGTCGGTGGACGATATCTACCCGCGGATCTTCGACGCCATCCTCGAACAACGCATTGCTCCGGCCAGCCGTTTCACCGAGGAAAGCCTGGGGGATGTGTTCGGTGTCAGTCGCAGCATCATTCGCCGTGTCCTGGCGCGCCTGTCCCACCAGCAAGTGGTGATCCTGCGGCCCAACCATCGGCCCCAGGTGGCGGCACCGGACCTGGAACAGACCCGGCAAATCCTGCATGCCCGGCGCCTGGCCGAACAGACCCTGGTGCGCCTGGCCTGCAAGGCGCCGCAGCCCAAGGACCTGCAGCGCCTACGCGATCTGATAGAGCGCGAGCGCCAGTGCCTGGATCGCGGCGAACGCGGCCCGGCGATTCGCCTGTCCGGCGAGTTTCACCTGCAATTGGCGACCATGGCCGGGAATGCGCCGTTGGCGCAGTTTCTCGGCAGCCTCGTGCCATTAACCTCGCTGGCCCTGGCGCGGCATGAGCTCAAGTCCCGCAGACATTGCGCCTGGCAGGAGCATTTGGCGATCGTAGACGCGATAGAACGTGGCAACGCTGATCAAGCGTTGCAACTGATGAGCGAGCACCTGGACCATCTTGAGCAAAAGCTGCTGATGGCCGCAGGCACCGGGACGTCAAAGTAGCGCGGCTTCGAAGCCTGCGCGGATCTTCTCTTCGGGCAACTCGTCGGCGATGAACACAATGACGCTCTCCCGTGCTTCGCCTGGCGCCCATTCGGTGTCCCAGTCAAAACCGTACAGTTTGAGTACGCCCTGGAACACCAGTCGTCGGGATTCGCCAGCGATGCTCAGTACCCCCTTGTAGCGCAGCAACTGCTTGCCGTGCTCCTCCAGCAACTGGTTCATGAACTCGCTGAGTTTGTCGATATCCAGCGGTTTGTCGGTGCGAAGCACGAGGCTGCTTATGCGATCCCCGGTGCTTGCCTTGCCCACCGGTCGCAGGCTGAACCCCGCCCCCAGGTCTGCGTTGAGATTGAAGCCGCGGATGTCGAGCAGTTCGGCCAGATCGATCTTGCCGTGCTCCACCACCCTGATCGGCGCCCGTCGGTTGATCCGCGTCAGTCGTTCGCCAAGGGCTTGGACATGGGCTGCGTCCACCAGATCGGTCTTGCTCAGCAGCAGACGGTCGGCAAACCCGACTTGGGCCTGGGCAATGGCCTGGGTCAGGTGGATCTCGGCGTGAGCGGCGTCCACCAGGGTCAGGATACCGTCGAGGATGTAGCGCTCGCGCAGGTCCTCATCGATAAAAAATGTCTGGGCCACAGGGGCCGGATCGGCCAGACCGGTGCATTCGATCACCAGGCGATCAAAGGCAATTTCGCCGCTGTCCAGCCGTTCGAGTAGCAGGTACAGGGCTTTGGTCAGGTCAGTGTGAATGGTGCAGCACACGCAGCCATTGGTCAGGGTCATGACTTGCACCGGCTCATCGCCCAATAGCTGGGTGTCGATGCCGGCATCGCTGAATTCATTCTCGATCACGGCGATTTTCAGGCCGTGCTCGGCCTTGAGCAAATGACGCAAAAGCGTGGTCTTGCCGGCGCCGAGGAAGCCGCTGAGGATGGTGACCGGGATGGGAGAGGACAACGTAATTCTCCTGTTGCGAAATTAAAAGAAGAGCACAGCCCCCATGTGGAGGCGAGGCAAACTGTTGCGATGCCTTCGCGAGCAGGCTCGCTTCCACAAGGGGATCGGTGGTGTATGCAAATGTTGAGATCCCCCCAAAACAACTGTGGGAGCGGTGGCATATGCAAATCCCGAGGCCATCCTAAAACAACTGTGGGAGCGAGCCTGCTCGCGATGGCGGTGGATCAGTCAACATCATCGTAACTGACCCGACGCCATCGCGAGCAAGCTCGCTCCCACAGGGTTACCTCATCAACCTGAAATCAGTTGATCAACAGCACTTGGGCCCGGCCTTGCCACCGTATCGGGCTTCCTGGCGTTCGCGGAAGAACGCCTCGTAGTCCATCAACGGTTTGTCCGGGTGTTTGCTTTGCATGTGCTCGACGTAGTTGTCGTAGTCGGGCATGCCGACCATCAGGCGGGCGGCCTGACCGAGGTATTTACCGAGGCGACTCAAGTCATTGAACATCGTTGCAATCCTCGATTCAGGCGTCCGGCACGGCCTGGAAGGGCGCTTCTTTATCCGTGCGTTCCTTGTGACCCCAGGCAGCGATGCCGACCTTGAGCGCGTAGAACAGGATGCTGAAGACCACCAGCAGGAACAACACCGTCAGCGTTGCGTTGGTGTAAGCGTTGTACACCACGTGCTGCATCTGCTCGATGCTCTTGGCCGGGGCCAGGATCTGGCCGGCGGCCAGGGCATCGTTGTATTTGCGCGCCAGGGCCAGGAAGCCGATCGCCGGGTTGGCGTCGAACAGCTTGATCAGGCCCGCCGTGGTGGTGCAGATCAGCAGCCAGACCGCCGGCAGCATGGTCACCCAGACGTAGCGCTGGCGCTTCATCTTGATCAGTACCACGGTGCCGAGCATCAGGGCGATACCGGCCAGCATCTGGTTGGAGATGCCGAACAGCGGCCACAAGGTGTTGATGCCGCCCAGCGGATCGATCACGCCCTGGTACAACAGGTAGCCCCACAGCGCCACACAGCCGGCGGTGGCGATCAGGTTGGCAACCCAGGATTCGGTCCGCTTGAGGGCCGGGACGAACGAGCCCAGCAGGTCCTGCAGCATGAAGCGCCCGGCACGGGTGCCGGCGTCTACCGCCGTGAGGATGAACAGCGCCTCGAACAGGATTGCGAAGTGGTACCAGAACGCCATGGTGTTCTCACCCGGCAACACCGAGTGCAGGATCTGCGCGATCCCCACCGCCAGGGTCGGCGCACCGCCGGCACGGGCCAGGATGGTGGTCTCGCCGATGTCATTGGCCACCGCCTGCAGCGCTTCGGGGGTGATTGCAAAGCCCCAGCTGCTGACAGTCTGCGCCACGCTCACCACATCACCGCCGACGATCGCCGCCGGGCTGTTCATGGCGAAGTACACACCCGGCTCGATCACCGAAGCGGCGACCATTGCCATGATGGCCACGAACGACTCCATCAGCATGCCGCCGTAACCGATGTAGCGGGCGTTGACTTCGTTATCGAGCATCTTCGGCGTGGTGCCCGAAGAGATCAGCGCGTGGAAACCCGAAACCGCGCCACAGGCGATGGTGATGAACAGGAACGGGAACAATCCGCCCTTCCACACCGGGCCCGTGCCGTCGGTGAACTGGGTCAGTGCCGGCATTTTCAGCTCGGGCATGGTGACCAGGATGCCGATCGCCAGGGCGACGATGGTGCCGATCTTCAAGAAGGTGGACAGGTAGTCGCGCGGCGCCAGGATCAGCCAGATCGGCAACACCGCGGCAACAAAACCGTAGCCGATCAGCATCCAGGTGATTTGCACGCCGGTGAAGGTGAAGGCCTCGGCCCAGACCGGGTCTGCGGCCACTTGCCCGCCGAGCCAGATCGAACCCAGCAGCAACAGCACGCCGATGAGGGAGATTTCACCGATGCGGCCCGGGCGGATGTAGCGCATGTAGATGCCCATGAACATCGCGATCGGGATGGTCGCCATCACCGTGAAGATCCCCCACGGGCTCTCGGCCAGGGCCTTGACCACGATCAGCGCCAGCACCGCGAGGATGATGATCATGATCAGGAAGCAGCCGAACAGCGCGATGGTGCCGGGAACGCGGCCCATCTCTTCGCGGACCATGTCGCCCAGGGAGCGACCGTTACGACGGGTGGACAGGAACAGGACCATGAAGTCCTGCACGGCACCGGCCAGCACCACCCCGGCGATCAGCCAGAGCGTACCGGGCAGGTAGCCCATCTGCGCCGCCAGTACCGGCCCGACCAGCGGCCCCGCACCGGCAATGGCCGCGAAGTGGTGGCCGAACAGGATGTGTTTGTTGGTCGGGACATAGTCCAGGCCATCGTTGTTGAGCACGGCGGGGGTGGCCCGGCGCGCATCGAGTTGCATCACGTTATTGGCGATGAACAGGCTGTAGTAGCGGTAGGCGACCAGGTAGATGGCCACGGCTGCGACGACGATCCAGAGGGCGTTGATCGCCTCTCCCCGACGCAATGCCACGACGCCCAGGGCGCTCGCTCCCAAGACGGCCAGCAGTAGCCAGGGTATGTGGCGCAGCAGGCTATTATTATTTGTCATTTTTATATTCCGGCCAGGGTGGACAAGAAAGACAGCCATCGGAGTTTAGCGCTAACGAGAACAAAGGCCACCCCCGACATTTGTCTGCCAGCAGCCCAACGGTGACGACGGCGCGCCAGTTGGGTCTATAGTCAATCAATCTTCAGAAAGGAATACGTAATGAGCGAACGCCGCCGCTTCGTACGAATCGAGTTCCATGCCCGAACCGAGCTGAGTCAGGGCAAGGACGAGGACAAACTGACTTGGCCGGTCGAACTGCTGGACCTGTCTCTCAAGGGCCTGCTGATCAAAAAGCCCGAGCCCTGGCTTGGCAATCCCGAGAAGACTTTCGTAGCCGACATTCACTTGAGCAACGACGTGGAAGTGCAGATGGAGGTTCGGTTGACCCACGACGACCATGGCCATCTGGGCTTTGTCTGCGAGCATATCGACCTGGACTCCATCGCCCATCTGCGCCGGCTGGTGGAGTTGAACCTCGCCGATCAGGCTGAGCTTGAGCGGGAATTGGCGGCGTTGGTACATATTTGAATAACCCTGCACCACGCAGCAGGCCTCGGAGTTATTCGAACAATGCATCCAGCGCCTGTTCCAGGCGAGTCACGGCAATGATCTGCAACCCGGCAGGCGCTTCCTTCGGCGCGTTGCCCTTGGGCACGATGGCGCGTTTGAAACCGTGCTTGGCCGCCTCCTTGAGCCGCTCCTGTCCGCTGGGCACCGGCCGGACTTCCCCCGACAGCCCCACTTCACCGAACACCAGCAGATCATGGGGCAGCGGCCGATTGCGCAAGCTGGACATGACCGCCGCCATCAACGCCAGGTCAGACGCGGTTTCCAATACTTTGACGCCGCCCACCACGTTGAGGAAAACATCCTGATCGTGGGTAGGAATGCCACCGTGTCGATGCAGGACCGCCAGCAACATGGCGAGCCGATTCTGATCCAGCCCCAAGGTGACCCGACGCGGGTTCGCCAAATGGCTGTCATCCACCAGCGCCTGAACCTCCACCAGCATCGGTCGGGTGCCTTCCCAGGTCGCCATGACCACACTGCCCGGCACTTCTTCCTGGGCGCGCGTGAGAAAAATCGCCGAAGGATTCGAGACTTCTTTCAAGCCTCTGTCGGTCATGCCGAACACACCCAATTCATTGACGGCGCCAAAGCGATTCTTCACTGCCCGCAACAAACGCAGGCGACCGTCGGATTCGCCCTCGAAATACAACACGGTATCCACCATGTGCTCCAGCACCCGCGGGCCTGCCAGCGCGCCTTCCTTGGTGACGTGCCCCACCAGGAAAATCGCCGTACCGCTCTGCTTGGCATACCGCACCAGCAACGCCGCGCTTTCACGCACCTGTGACACGCCGCCCGGCGCCGATTGCAGTTGTTCGGTGAAAATCGTCTGGATCGAGTCGATCACCATGACCTTGGGTTTTTCCAGGCGGGCCGTGGCGATGATGGTTTCGATGCACGTCTCGGTCATGACCCGCAGTTGATCCTGGGGCAGCCCCAGACGCCGGGCGCGCATGGCGACTTGCTGCTGAGATTCCTCGCCAGTGACGTACAGCGCCGGCATGCGCGTGGCCAGGTTGCACAAGGTTTGCAACAGGATGGTGGACTTGCCGATGCCCGGGTCCCCGCCAATCAGCACGACCGAACCGTCCACCAGACCACCGCCCAATACGCGGTCCAGCTCGCCGGACGCGGTGGAAAACCGTGGAATTTCCTCGACGCTGACTTCGGCGAGGGTCTTGATTTGCGCCTGCTGACCGGCCCACCCCGTGCGACCGGTGGGGGCTGCGGCACCGCCACTCTCCACCATGGTTTCGGTCAAGGTGTTCCAGGCACCGCACTCACTGCACTGGCCGGCCCATTTGGGAAAGGTCGAGCCGCACTCGGTGCAGCCATACATGCGCTTTGCCTTGGCCATCTGAACTCCGGGATAAAAACCGCGATGATAGCCCACGCGGGGGTCAGCGCGGGGCCGGCATTCTGATTTCACCGTTGGCCAGGTTCGCCGCGGTATTGCCCAGCGGATCCTGGGCCTGCAGGTCCGCCCCTTTGGCCGCCAAGGCGTCGAGCAACTCGACGCGCTTGAACAGGCCGGCGTACATCGCTGCGGTCTGTCCGGCGCCGTTGCGCTGGTCCGGGTTGCAATCGGTGGACAACAAACGGCGCGCGATCTGCACTTGGCCCTTGAAAATGGCGCCCATCAGCGCCGTGTTGCCCCGGTTGTCCTGGGTGCAGGCATCGGCGCCAGCGGCCAGCAGCCGCTCCACCGCCGCGCCATGGCCGTGGTAAGCGGCCAGGATCAGCGCGGTGTAGCCCTTTTCGTCCTGACGGTTGAGCGAGTAACCGGCCTCGATAAAGGTCTCGAGCATCGGCACGTCGCCCCGGCGGGCGGCGTCGAAGTAATAAGTTTGCAACTGCTCTTGGACAGCAACCGGGTCGGTGGGCATGGGCTGATCGGCCCATACGCTCAACGACCCGATTGCGAGCATCGAAAATAGGAAGTTACGCAGCATGACGTCTCCTTGGCGCAAGGCTGTAGATGCAGGGCTGTGGGAGCATGGCTTGCCCGCAACGCAGACGACTCGGTCTGGCTTCAGACCGCAGCGCCTGCTTCGCGAGCAAGCTTTGCTCCCACGGGTTATGCACGTGCCAGGCTGTGGATCAGTCGCTGAGTTTTTCCGCCAGCGCCTTGACCCGGGTCAGATCGCCTTTGGCGACACGGGCTACACCGGTGCCGTATTCAGGATCAGCCTTGTAGAGGAACGACAGGATGATGTGCTTGCTCTCCTCATCGGTGGTCGCCAGCGATCCGCCGAAGCTTTCGATCAGGTCATTGCGCTCTTTCTGGTTGAACGAGCGGTACAGGTCACCGGCTTGCTTGAAGTTCTGCTCACGCTGGATCTTCGCCTGCTGGGTACTGCCAGTCAGCGCGGTCTGGCTGTAGCGTGCCGTTGGCTGTTCCTGGCGAGGCATCAGGCGGCTCGGCTGATAATTCACGCTGGTGCTGGTGGCGCCCGAATTCATCGCGCCGTCCTGGTTGCCATTGTTGACCGCCACCTTCGGCGCATTGATGGGCAACTGAAGCGCGTTGGGTCCCACTCGATACATTTGCGTATCGGCATAGGAGAACACCCGCCCCTGCAACAGTCGATCTTCCGACGGCTCGATGCCCGGAACAAGATTGGCCGGCGCCATCGCCACTTGCTCGGTTTCCTGGAAAACATTCGCCGGGTTACGGTTCAAAACCATTTGCCCGACTTTGCGTTCAGGCACACCCGGCCAGATTTTTGTCGCATCAAGAGGATCGAAATCAAACGTGGAAAGGTCCTGCGGGTTCAACACCTGAACGTACAAGTCCCATTTCGGGAAGTCGCCCTTATTAATATGACTCACCAGATCGTTAGTCATATGGCTGTAATCTTGCCCCTGAACTTTCACAACTTCTTTCGGATCGAGATTTTTCAGGCCCTGCAAACTTTTCCAATGAAACTTTACGTAGTGAACTTCACCCTTTGCATTCACCAACTTGTAGGCATGCACACCGTTACCGTCCATTTCACGATAACTGGCCGGCGTGCCGGAATTGGAATACAACTCGGTCAGCGTGCGCGTTGCTTCGGGCACGTGAGAAAAGAAATCGAAACGGCGGGCGTCATCATCCAAGTTGGTCCGAGGGTCGGGTTTGAAAGCATGGACCATGTCTGGAAACTTGATGGCATCGCGAATGAAGAAGGTCGGGAAGTTGTTACCCACCAGATCCCAGTTACCCTCGGCCGTGTAGAACTTGGTGGCAAAGCCACGGGGGTCACGCAGGGTTTCCGGCGAATGGTTGCCATGCACTACAGCAGAAAAACGCACGAACACCGGCGTGGCCTGGCCAGCGGCGAAGACTTTGGCCTTGGTCAGATCACTGAGGTCGTCGGTGACTGTAAATGTGCCATGGGCACCGGTTCCTCGTGCATGCACCACGCGCTCGGGGATGCGCTCGCGGTCGAAGCGCTGGAGTTTCTGGATCAGTTGCACGTCTTGCAACAAGGTCGGCCCGTTAGGACCGGCTGTTTGCGAGTTCTGGTTGTCGCCCACGGCCGCACCGTTATCGCGGGTCAGGGTGGCCGCGTTGACGGACAAGGACAACAGGCTGGCGGTGAGCACAAAAAAAGCACGGCGAGGGGTAAAAGTCCCGCCGCCAAGGGAAATGTTCATAGGCGTTTCCTCTGATGTTATAGAGCGCATCCATGTGCGCCTTGCAGAGGCTAGTGCTCTAAAAAGAAAAACCTAAATAGAAATGCCGCACCGATCCGATAGAAAAATCCTTATAGGGAATCGGCTCGGGACCGCGTATCACGCGCGATTGATGGCACTTTGTAAACTTTTCCTCCTGTCCCGAGTCGATAACTGAAGCTTTGTAAGCAGGCGTTTCGAGCAGGACGCGTTTGGCTGATTTACACTGCCACCATCCACTTCATCTGTCACAAGGAACAACTCATGGGCGTGATTAACGAGTTCAAGGCCTTCGCGGTCAAAGGCAATGTCGTCGACATGGCCGTCGGGATCATTATCGGTGCTGCTTTCGGCAAAATCGTTTCGTCCTTCGTTGGCGACGTCATCATGCCTCCGATCGGCCTTTTGATTGGCGGGGTGGACTTCAGCGACCTGGCCATCACACTCAAGGCGGCACAAGGCGATGCGCCGGCGGTGGTATTGGCCTATGGCAAATTCATTCAAAGCACCATTGATTTCATCATTGTGGCGTTCGCCATTTTCATGGGCGTCAAGGCCATCAACCGTCTCAAGCGCGAAGAAGCCGTTGCTCCCAGCGCGCCACCGGTTCCGACCAAGGAAGAACTGTTGCTGAGCGAAATTCGCGACCTGCTCAAGGCCCAGAACGAGAGGCCCTGACTCACGCTTCGCCGCCTGTGGCGTGGGTTTTTATCTCCTCGCCACAGGCGCCTTTTCTACCAATAGTTTTCCACGGCCACCTGACCTGGCCGACGGCTGAGACTCAGTTGCAGGCCCCTGGCCTTGAGCAGCTTGCGCGTGTCATCAATCATCTGCGGATTGCCGCACAACATCACCCGCGAGTGTTCCGGCGTCAGCTCGATGTCAGCCGCCCTTTCCAACTCGCCATTTTCGATCAGTGTCGTGATTCGTCCGCTGAGCGCACCGGGATGCTGTTCACGGGTGACGGTCGCGATGAAACGAAACTTGTGGGCGTAGCCGGCCAGGTAGTCGCGCTGGGTCAACCCTTTGATCAGCTCCTGATATGCCAGCTCCCGTGCCTCGCGGACGCTGTACACCAGGACGATCGTCTCGAATTTTTCCCATGCTTCGAAATCCTGGAGAATCGAGAGGAACGGTGCGACGCCCGTTCCCGTGGACAGCAGCCACAAATCGCGCCCGTCAACGAAACGATCAAGCGTCAGGTAGCCAAAGGCCTGGCGATCAACCAGCAGGCTGTCGCCTGGCTGCAGCCGACTCAGTTCGCTGGTGAACTCGCCGTCCGGTACCACGATGGAAAAAAACTCGAGGAATTCATCGAACGGCGAAGACACCATGGAATATGCCCGCCAAACGATGGTGCCATCCGCTTTAGCGACCCCGAGCCGGGCGAACTGCCCCGCCCGAAAACGAAAACCGCGATCCCGTGTGGTACGCAACGTAAACAAATGAGGTGCCACGGGCTGCACATCGAGCAAGGTTTGACGGGTGAACTTCTCTGAGCTGTCGATCATGAGCCACTCCAACGAGACAAGACTTACAGTGTCCCGCAAAGTGAGCCCCTTCACCACTGACAACGAGTAGTGGCACTTTAGCTACTAATGCCTCCGTCGCCGAGCATATCTTCTACCAGACTTATACAAAACTATCCCAACTGTAAAATCATACTCAAAAAGTTTATTTCTTAAACATTTCAAACTGTAAGCAAATAAAAAAAAGCTCACTGCAATTTAAGAATAGTCCTACACTAAAAATTCGCATCATGGATTGGATCCGCATGGACGAACTCAACCCAGGAGAGAGCGATGGACAAGTGGAAGGACTTGCTGTTGAGGAAGTTATCCTGTGAAAAGGACTTACAGACGGCCTATCGTCTAGTCCTGAATTTCTTTAACAATCAGGGATTTGAATATTGTGCATTCTCAGCCTATCTCGGAAGCCCGGACAAGCATACCAACAAGGTAAACCTGAATAACTACCCTTATGGATGGGACAGACTATATGAACAGAACGGCTATGCATCGAACGACCCACTAGTAGCACATTGCAATCAATCACCGCTTCCAATCTTGTGGGATGAGACTGTTTTTGCTCAGGCCCCCAAGTTGTGGCGAGAACTTAATCGACAGGGACTCAAGTATGGCTGGACCCAGGCCGTTCATGATGAACAGGGGCACACTGCAGCCTTTTCAGCCTGGCTCGGACTCATTGCCCCATCGATATCGACGAGCATTACGCAAATCTGGGCTATGCCATTTTCGCCAGTCAAAGATTGCATGCGCTGGCCAGCAAAAAACTGGCTGACGCTGCCGCGACTCCACAAAAATGTCATTTATCACCCAGAGAGATCGAAGTATTGAGGTGGTCGGCCGAAGGCAAGACGGCTTCGGAAGTGGGCAGAATCCTCTGCCTCTCCGAGCGCACCGTGAACTTCCATGTGTGCAGTTGCATGCGAAAGCTGAACGTCAACAACAAAATCTCAGCGGTAGCCAAGGCGGCCCACATCCATGTGATCTGAACCGTGCGGCGCACTTACCAACCTGAAAAAACCCGCGAGTAATGCCTGGAAAAAAAACGTACCATTTACGGCTCCACTTGAATGATGACGCGCCCAGTACGCGACGAAGTTCATTCAGGCGGTCCCGCTGAGACACCTGCCCCGGGGCAGCGGGACATTCGTTGATCTCCAGAGTCCCAGCCATGCCCTTGCTCGACAGTCCCTTCGCCCAACTTGACCTGATCCGCCAACCCGAACAGCAGAACGAACCGCTGCAAGCCTTTGACGCAGCCGACGAATACCTGCTCGCGTATCTGGCCGAGCAACAGCCGCTCGCCGATACCCGGGTCCTGGTCCTCAATGACAGCTTTGGTGCCCTGGCGGCGAGCCTTGCCGGCAAGGTTGAAGTCATCAGCAGCAGCGACTCGTACCTGGCCTTGCAGGCGCTGGAGAAAAACCTGGTGCGCAACGGCCTGCCCTTTGATGCAGTGCCGACGTTGCCGGCCAGTGAACCGTTGACCGGACCTTTCAACCGCGTCCTGATCAAAGTGCCGAAAACCCTGGCCCTGCTGGAAGAACAGTTGATTCGCCTGCAAGGCCAATTGGCCCCCGGCGCCCAGGTGATTGCTGCTGCGATGGTCAAGCATCTGCCACGGGCCGCCGGTGACCTGCTGGAACGCTACGTTGGCCCGGTGCAGGCCTCGCTGGCAGTGAAAAAAGCTCGCTTGTTGATCGCCACGCCAGAAGCGCTCCAGCCAGAAACCCGAGTGCCGACCGCATCCCCCTACCCCACGCGCTATTGGTTGGAAGAGCCAAAGATCGAATTGCTCAACCACGCCAACGTGTTCTGTCGCGAAGGCCTGGACATCGGCACCCGGGCATTTCTGCCGCATCTGCCAAAGAACCTGGGCACCGCCCGCGTCGCGGACCTGGGGTGCGGCAACGGTGTACTGGCAATCGCCAGCGCCCTGCAGAATCCCGAGGCCCACTACACCCTGGTGGATGAATCGTACATGGCCGTGCAGTCGGCCGCCGAGAACTGGCGCGCCGCCCTGGGCGAGCGTGAGGTGACCATACGAGCTGGGGACGGTCTGGCCGGGCAAGAGGCGCAGTCATTGGATGTAGTGCTGTGTAATCCGCCTTTCCACCAACAGCAGGTGGTGGGCGACTTCCTCGCCTGGCGGATGTTTCAGCAGGCGCGCGAAGCACTGGTGGTCGGCGGCGCGCTGTACATCGTCGGCAATCGGCACCTGGGCTACCACAGCAAACTGGCGCGGTTGTTCCGGGGTGTCGAACAAGTGGCCGCAACCCCGAAATTCGTCATCCTCAAGGCCCGCAAATAATTTGACCCTGCCCGGGAGCGTCAGTGGGTGGTCAGCCCTGCGGCGTTCATGAACATCCGCATCAGGCTGGCGACGATAAACAGCGCCAGTACACTGCCGGCCCAGATCAGCGCCAGCCAGCCAAGTCGCTGCCAGAGCGGCTTCTTTTCAGCCGCTTCGATGTCTTTCAAATCAGGCTTGGCCATTTTCAATGCCTCGCAGGTCAATCAATGGTAGCCGTCGTCATGGGTCACCTTGCCCCGGAACACGTAGTAGCTCCAGAAGGTGTACACCAGAATCAAAGGAATGATGAACAGCGTCCCGACCAGCATGAACCCCTGGCTCTGTGGCGGTGACGCCGCGTCCCAGATGGAGATGGATGGCGGCACGATGTTCGGCCACAAGCTGATGCCCAGACCGCTGTAACCGAGGAAGATCAGCGCCAGCGTCAGAATGAACGGCGTATAGTTGGCGTTGCGGGCAACGGCGCGAAACAACCCGTACATGGTCACCAGCACCAGGATCGGTACCGGCAGGAACCAGAACAGATTCGGCAGGGTAAACCAGCGCGCCGCGATATCGACGTGAGCCAGCGGAGTCCAGATACTGACGATACCGATCACCGCCAGCACCCCGAACGCCAGCGGCCTGGCCAGGTTATGCATCTGCTCCTGCAACTTGCCTTCGGTTTTCATGATCAGCCAAGTGCAGCCGAGCAAGGCGTAGGCGACGATCAAGGCCAGGCCACAGAAGACGGTGAACGGTGTGAACCAGTCCAGGGAGCCGCCGGCGAACTGGCGATCGACCACTTCGAATCCATCAATGAACGCCCCCAACGCCACTCCCTGGAAGAAGGTGGCCGTCAGGGAACCGCCGATGAACGCCTTGTCCCACAGATGGCGCTTGTGAGCCTTGGCCTTGAAGCGAAACTCAAAGGCCACGCCGCGGAAAATCAGCCCGATGAGCATCAGGATCAGCGGCAGGTACAGCGCCGAAAGCACTACCGAATAAGCCAGCGGAAACGCCCCGAACAGGCCCGCGCCACCCAGCACCAGCCAGGTTTCGTTACCGTCCCAGACCGGCGCTACGGTGTTCATCATCACGTCACGATCACGCTCGGCCTTGATGAAGGGGAAAAGAATGCCGATCCCCAGGTCAAAGCCATCCATGATCACGTACATCATGATGCCGAAGATGATGACCACGGCCCAGATCAGCGGAAGATCAATACCCATGACTCAATTCCCCTTGTGCGAGCTGTCGTTGTGGTCCACTTCGTCGTCGCCATCATCGGCGGCCGACAATGGACGGGCCGGGGTACGTTTCTGACCCGGGCCACCGTCGGCCGGCTCATCTTCATGGGCTTCCGGCCCTTTGCGCACCAGGCGCATCATGTAGCTCAGCCCCGCACCGAACAGCGCGAAATACACCACGACGAACAGCACAAGCGTGATGCTCATCTGCGCAAAGCTGTGGCCGGAGGAAGCATCGGCCGTGCGCATCAGGCCGTAGACCACCCAGGGCTGGCGACCGATTTCGGTGGTGAACCAGCCTGCCAGGATCGCGATCAGGCCGGACGGCCCCATCCACAAGACCATGTGAAGGAACGGTCGAGACTGGTAGAGCCGGTCGTTGCGGCGCAACCAGAGACTGCACAGACCGGTGAAAATCATCAGCAGCCCCAGGCCCACCATGATCCGGAACGACCAGAACACAATGGTCGAATTCGGTCGGTCTTCAGGCGGAAACTCCTTGAGGGCCGGCACCTGCTTGTCCAGGCTATGGGTCAGGATCAGGCTGCCCAAGTAGGGGATTTCCACGGCGAACCGGGTCTTTTCCGCCTGCATGTCCGGCCAGCCAAACAGGATCAGCGGGGTAGGCTCATTGCCGACGTTTTCCCAGTGACCTTCGATGGCCGCGATCTTGGCCGGTTGATGCTTGAGGGTGTTGAGGCCATGGAAGTCGCCAATGACGGCCTGGATCGGCGCCACCAGCAACGCCATCCACATCGCCATCGAGAGCATGCGGCGAATGGCCGGGGTATCCCGACCGCGCAACAAGTGCCAGGCCGCCGACGAACCGACGAAAAACGCCGTGGCGACAAACGCTGCCGTGGACATGTGCAACAGGCGATAGGGGAACGAGGGGTTGAACACCACCGCCAGCCAGTCCACCGGGATGACCCGGCCATCGATGATTTCGTAGCCCTGGGGAGTCTGCATCCAGCTGTTGGAGGACAGGATCCAGAACGTCGAGATCAGCGTGCCGATCGCTACCATGACTGTGGAAAAGAAATGCAGACCGCGCCCGACGCGGTTCCAACCGAACAGCATCACCCCCAGGAACCCGGCTTCGAGGAAGAACGCCGTGAGCACCTCGTAGGTCAGCAGCGGCCCGGTGACCGCGCCGGCAAAGTCAGAGAAACGGCTCCAGTTGGTGCCGAACTGATAGGCCATGACCAAACCGGATACCACACCCATGCCGAAGTTGACGGCAAAGATCTTCGACCAGAAGTGGTACAGGTCGCGGTAGGTGTCGTCGCGGGTCTTGAGCCACAAGCCCTCGAGTACCGCCAGGTAACTCGCCAGGCCGATGGTGATGGCCGGGAACAGGATATGGAACGAGATGGTGAACGCGAACTGGATTCGGGCGAGATCGAGCGCCTCCAAACCGAACATAAGTCTTCCTCTGTCAGGTAAAACCGGCTGCGGGCGGGGCTTGCATCGCAACCTCCAGGGATATGGAGTGCGATGCTTTTCAAATCGTTCTTTTTTTAAACCGTCACAACGCAGGAACGTGGCCGGATGGCCGCCAGCCCAAGCCCCCGAAGGGTATTGACCTGGATCAAGCAATGCTCAAAGAGTAGTCGCATTATGGCCGCCGGACGGCGTGGTCTTTTGTCGCGTGACAGGTTGTCTCAGTGCTGCAATCCTGCTCTAAGCCAAGATTTCTTGAATCTTGAGGAGTGCACTGTTGTGGCGAGGGGATTTATCCCCGCTCGAGTGCGCAGCGCTCGCAAAAGCTTGGGGCCGCTTCGCACCCCAGCGGGGATAAATCCCCTCGCCACAAAAAAAGCGTGCTATGTAAAAAGTAGATGCTTGGCTAACTATTTTTCCAGCAACCGCAACCTCCAGTTACAACTCGGTGATAATCTCGATGCCCTCATCACCGGACCCGTCATAGATGCCCAGCCAAGCGCCATTGCTGCTCCGCCACCACCGCCCCTTCATCGCCTTCTGGCTGGCCCGGATTTTCACCGCCAGTGGCTTCCAGATGCTCACCGTGGCCATCGGCTGGAACCTCTATCAACTGACCGGCAACGTATTGGACCTGGGTCTTGTAGGGTTGGTGGAGTTTGCTCCGCGTGTGCTGTTCATGCTGCACACCGGGCATGTGGCCGACCGCTATGATCGCCGCAAGGTCGCGGCGATCTGCCAGTCGTTGCAGGCGATGATTGCCCTGGCGCTGGTCATCGGCAGCGCCACTGATAACGTCACGCGGGAGATGATCTTCATCCTCGCCTTCCTGCTGGGCGCCGCCCGCTCCTTTGAGATGCCGACCACCCAAGCGCTGCTGCCGAGCATCGTGCCGGCCGCGCTGTTTCCCCGCGCCGTGGCCGCCGCGCAGTCGGCCCAGCAGTCCGCGACCATCGTCGCCCCGGCACTGGGCGGTCTGCTCTATGCCTTCGGCAGCGTCTGGGTCTATGGGCCGACCGTGTTGCTCTACGTCATCGCCTGCTGCCTGATGCTCAACCTGCCCGCCCGCCAGACGCCGCTGAACAAAGGCAAGGCAACCATGGATTCGTTGCTGGCCGGGATTCGCTTCATCCGCAGCCGCCCGGACATTCTCGGGGCGATTTCGCTGGACCTGTTCGCGGTACTGCTGGGCGGCGCGACCGCGCTGTTGCCGGTGTTCGCCAAGGATATTCTGCTTACCGGTCCCTGGGGCCTGGGCCTGCTGCGCTCGGCTCCGGCGGTGGGGGCCTTGCTGATGTCGCTATGGCTGGCGCGGTTTGCCGTGGAGCGCAAGGTCGGTCGGGTGATGTTCACCGCCGTGGGCGTGTTCGGCGTCGCCACCATTGCCTTCGGCCTCTCCACTTCGTTCTGGCTTTCCCTGGCGGTGCTGGTGGTGCTAGGCGCGGCGGACATGATCAGCATGGTGATCCGCGCCTCCTTCGTGCAGTTGGAAACGCCAGACGAAATGCGCGGCCGGGTCAGCGCCGTGAACGGACTGTTCATCGGTGCCTCGAACCAGTTGGGCGAGTTCGAGTCCGGCCTGACCGCCCACTGGTTCGGCACCGTGCCGGCGGTGGTCATGGGCGGTGTCGGCACACTGCTGGTGACCGGGGTCTGGATCAAACTGTTCCCGACCCTGGCCAACCGTGACCGGATGCACGAACCGGTGGACGCTGCGAAAACCTAAAGCAATTTATCCAGCTTGATGGGAAAGTCCCGGACCCGTTTGCCGGTGGCGTGATAAATCGCATTGGCCACGGCCGCCGCCACACCAACGATGCCAATCTCACCGACGCCCTTGGAGCCGAGGGCATTGACGATCTCGTCGTGCTCGTCGACAAAAACCACGTCAATGTCCCCGATGTCGGCGTTCACCGGCACATGGTATTCCGCCAGGCTGTGATTCATGTGCCGGCCCAACGCATGGTCAGTCAAGGTTTCTTCGTGCAAGGCCATGCCGACGCCCCAGACCACGCCGCCGAGGATCTGGCTGCGCGCGGTTTTCGGGTTGATCACCCGTCCGGCGGCGATGGCGCTGACCACCCGATTGACCTTCACCGTGCCCAAGTCCTCATCCACCAGCACTTCGACAAACACCGCCGAATGCGTGGCCGTAGCGTAGGCTTGGCGTTTTTCCTCCGGCTCGGCAGTAACCTGAACCTGCAAGGGCGTCTCGCCGCTTTTTTGCGCCAACTCTGCCAACGAGACACAGTCCTCGCCCAACCGTAGCTGACCGTCGGCAAACGTCACTTGCTCAAGGGTCGCGCCAGCAAAGGCCGGACAGCTCTGCCGCGCCACAGCCAGGAGTTTTTCCTTCAGGGCTTCACAGGCCTGCTGCACAGCGGTGCCCACCGACGAGACGGTGAACGAGCCGCCCTGCAGCGGCGCAGTCGGCAGCGACGAATCACCGAGGATAAAGGTGACGTTTTCCAGGGAAACCCCTGACGCTTGGGCGGCGATCTGGGTCATGACTGTGTAGGTGCCAGTACCGATGTCAGTGGTGGCACTGCTGACGGTCAACTGACCGTTGGCATCCAGCGAGGCCCGAGCGCTGGCCTTCTGCTGCATGGCCTCCCACACACCGCCCGCCATGCCCCAACCGACCAACTGCCGACCTTCACGCATGCTGCGCGGTTCCGGGTTGCGCTTGTCCCAGCCGAAACGACGGGCACCTTGGGCATAGCATTCACGCAACTCCTTGCTGGAATATGGTTTACCTTCATTCTCGTTACGCTCGGCATAGTTGAGCAGCCGCAGCTGGATCGGGTCGATCGCCAGGGCACAGGCCAGTTCATCCATGGCGCACTCCAGGCCGATCAGTCCCAAGGCAGCGCCAGGGGCGCGCATGTCCAGCGGCGTATAGACGTCCAGCGGCACCAGTTTGTAGGTCAATTCAACGTTGTCGCAGTGATAGAGCATGCCGCTCCACTCCACCACATGCTCGGTGAAATCTTCAAAGCGCGAGGTCTGGCCGATGGCGGTATGCGCCACCGCCAACAGTCGCCCGTTGGCCGCGGCCCCCAGTTGCAGGCGCTGAAAGGTCCGTGGTCGATAGCCAAAGGTAAACATCTGCTGGCGCGTCAGACTGACCCGCACCGAGCGTTTGAGCGTCAGCGCTGCCATCACCGCCAGGGGCAGTTGGTACTGTGGCCGCAGCCCGGAACCGAAGGCGCCGCCCACATAGGCGGCAAACACTCGCACCTGCTCTTTCTCAAGCCCGAAGACCTTTTGCACATAGGCTTGACAGTTTTGCGTGCCTTGGGTCTTGTCGTGGATGTGCAGGCTGCCGTCAGGCTGATACAGCACGGTGGAGGCATGAGGCTCCATCGGGTTGTGGTGTTCGATCGGTGTGCTGTAGGACACGTCCACACTGAGGGCCGAACTGGCGTACTCGCCCTGAAAATTCCCACGGGGCTTGGGCAATTCTGCCGGCGCCGGATGGGCTTCGTTTTGCAGGATTGCCAGATCGGTCTGATGGTCCCGGGCTTCATATTCGATTTCAATAAGCGAACCGGCGTAACGGGCCAGCTCGAGGTTTTCAGCGACCACCAAGGCCAACGGCTGGCCGCTGTAGAGTACCTGATCGTTGTACAGCGGTCGGAACGGCGAACCCTCTGCCGCATCGGCGTCCTCGTAAGGCTCGTCGTAGCTGGCGATCCTGGGGCGGTTGGTGTGGTCGATCACCGTGACCACCCCGGGCAACGCCAACGCTCGGGTGGCATCGATGCGCAGCACGCGGCCACGGGCGATGCTGCTGGAGACGACGCTGCCGTGCAGCAAACCGTCCTCGGGGTATTCGCCGGCATATCGGGCCTGGCCGGTGACCTTGAGCAGGCCATCGACCCGGTCAAGTGGTTGCCCTATGGATTTGCTCGAAGCATTCATCAGGCTTGTCCTCCCACCAGTGCGGCATCGCTCAAGGCGCGGACCACCGCCCGGCGCGCCAGTCTGACCTTGAAGCCGTTATGTTCCAGCGGCTCGGCGTTTTGCAACAGCGCGTCAGCGGCAGCAGTGAAGGTTTCGCGGCTGACGGTCTGACCGGTCAGCCAGCTCTCCACGGCCCGGTCGCGCCAGGGTTTGTGGGCCACGCCGCCGAGGGCCAGGCGCGCCTGGCGGATCACCGGCCCGTCCAGCTCGAGCGCCGCCGCTACCGAAACCAGCGCAAAGGCGTAGGAGGCCCGGTCCCGAATTTTCAAGTAATGGCTGTGTTCAGCGAAACCGGCGGCAGGCAACTCAATGGCGGTGATCAGTTCATCATCGGCCAGTTGGTTGTCCCGTTCCGGGGCATCGCCGGGCAGACGGTGAAAGTCAGCGAACTCGATGGTCCGTGCCCCGCCCCGGCCGATAACATGCACCACGGCCTCCAAGGCAGCCAGTGCCACGCACATGTCGGAAGGGTGCGTGGCGACACATTGATCACTGGCGCCGAATATCGCGTGCATACGGTTCAAGCCGTCCCGAGCCGGACAGCCGCTGCCTGGCCGTCGCTTGTTGCACGGCACGTTGGCGTCATAGAAGTAATAACAGCGGGTGCGTTGCAGGAGGTTACCGCCGGTGCTGGCCATGTTGCGCAACTGCGGCGAGGCGCCCGCCAGGATTGCCTGGGAAAGCAGCGGATAGCGGCGCTGGATCCAGGGATGCCAAGCCAGATCGGCATTGCTCACCAACGCGCCGATCATCACCCCACCGGAAGGGGTTTCGCTGAGGTCCGCCAGGGGCAGCCCGGTAATGTCGATCAGGTGCTCGGGGCGGGTGAGGTTTTCTTTCATCAGGTCCAGCAGGTTGGTGCCACCGGCAATGAAGCGTGAAACCGGGCTCGACAAGTCGACGGCGGCCTGCACGGTGTCGGGCTTGCTGTATTGGAAAGGGTTCATTGATCACCTCCCTGCTGACAGAGCGGCAATGCCTCTTCGATAGCGTCACGAATGTTGTTGTAGGCGCCGCACCGGCAGAGATTGCCGCTCATCAGTTCGCTGATCTGCGCCCCAGTCTGTGCCCGGCCTTCATTGGCCAATCCCACCGCGGAACAGATCTGCCCAGGCGTGCAGTAACCGCACTGGAAGGCGTCGTGCTTGATGAAAGCCTGCTGCATGGGATGCAACTGATCACCGTTGGCCAACCCCTCGATGGTGGTCAGCTCAGCGCCGTCGCACATCACCGCCAGGGTCAGGCAGGCGTTGATCCGCTTGCCATCGCGCAGCACCGTACAGGCACCACATTGACCGTGGTCGCAACCTTTCTTGCTGCCCACCAGATCCAGTTGCTCACGCAGCAGGTCCAGCAGCGTGGTCCAGGGCAGCACGTGCAGTTCGCGCGCCTGACCATTGAGCGTCAGGCGGATCGGATGGCGGACGAAGGACGCCGGTGTCGCTTCGGACAGGGTCGCGCTCATAAACACCTCACGGTTGGTCGTACACTCGCGGCGTTTTCGCAAACCGCCGTCATAAGGGGTACGACTTCGGGGTGGGGTGAGCGTTCAAGGCAAGTTAGCGACGTTGGAAGCCAGCGCCTTCAGTGGGTCGGCTTGCATTGATGTTGAATGTACTGACGCCATCGCGAGCAGGCTCGCTCCCACATTGGTTCTCGGGTGTTCATAGATGCTGCCTCCACCACAAATCCCTGTGGGAGCGAGCCAGCTCGCGATAGCGGTGGGTTAGCTTGCATTGATGTTGAGGAGCAAGCTTTCTCGCCACAGGCCGGTGGCTTGAAGAGTGTCAGGCCAGCAACTCCGCCGCCACCACGCCCCTCACGCCCTTGCCACAGAGCTGTTCCACCAGCGTCAAGGCAAACGCCAGCGCTGCAGCCGAGCCTTGGGCGGTGATGCAGTTGCCGTCCACCACCACCGGCTGATCGACAAAATTGCAACCGGACAGTTGCTGGCTCACGGCGGGCAGGCAGGTCATGCGGCGCTGGCGCAGTACGCCGAACGCCTGCAAGGCAAGGGCCGGGGCTTCGGCGATGGCGGCGAAGAAACGTCCAGTGGCGGCCTGGTCCTTGATCAGTTGTCGCAGTGGCTGATGGGCCGCCAGGTGTTGGGCGCCGATGATGCCGCCGGGCAGGACGATCAGATCAAAGTCCTGTGCCAACAAGTCCACCAGCATACCGTCGGCGGTCAGGCGCGTGCCGCGGGCACAGGTGAGCATCCGCCGCCCTTCGATACTTGCCACCACCACTTCGACCTGAGCTCGACGCAGCACGTCGATCAGCGTAACGGTCTGCAAGTCGTCGACACCCTCGGCGACGGCTATCAGGGCTCGGGGGATCTTGGTTCCAGGCATCATCGGTGTTCTCCGCTGGGTGGTTTATGAAGCCTAGTCAGGTTTTCCGGGCCGCGTGCGGCTTGTCAGGCTGGAAGGTCATTTGATGTACAGCTGGGTCGACATCCGGTTGCCTGGTGCGTTGATCGACTGGTTGCTGAAGCTGAAGGTGCCTTCCTGCTTGCCCTTCAGATCGAAGACATACAAATAGCCAACCGTTTTGCTCCGCACGGAACAATCATTCAGGTTGCCATTGCTGAACGCACAGACCGGCGAGCGGGTGCCATCGACTTCAAAACCGTCCAGCGTGACGTGAGGCTGACGGCCATACCCCACCTCCAGCACATAGACCTTGATACTCGGGCCGCTGTGATTGCAACGGGTCTGCTCTTGCCCTTGGGCGATGTCCTCGAAACCGCAGGCGGGCGACTCGACCTTGAGCACCTTGACCTCGCTCAGGGGCGGCGCCGAAGCGGCATTGACGGCCTGCCCGGGTAACCCCAGGCCCAGCGCACACCCCCATGCGACCAATAGGTGTTTTTTCATACGATGCATAAAGACCTCCCGGAACCGCGCGCAGTATGGCCGACTTGGCGCTTGGGCAAAACATCGACGACGATCGCAGCCACAGCGCCACGCTGCTGGTATGATGCGCGGCTTTTTCCGACCCACAGAAAATTCCCGAGCGCCCCTGGCGGTCTGTGCTTTGCTGTTGAGGTCGATACATTCACGGCGCCCGGCGCGCCACGGGGAGCAGACATGCTGGAAAGGCTGTTTCAACTCAAGGCACACAACACCAACGTGCGGACCGAGATTCTGGCGGGCGTCACCACCTTCCTGGCCATGGCCTACATTCTGTTCGTCAACCCGAGCATCCTCGGCGAAACCGGCATGGACAAAGGTGCGTTGTTCGTCGCCACCTGCCTGGCGGCGGCCATCGGCTCCACCACCATGGGCCTGATCGCCAACTACCCGATCGCCCTCGCGCCGGGCATGGGCCTGAATGCGTTTTTCACCTACACCGTGGTCCTGCACATGGGCCATACCTGGCAGGTGGCGCTGGGTGCGGTGTTCATTTCCGCCGTGTTGTTCTTCCTGCTGTCGATCTTTCGTATCCGCGAGTGGATCATCAACAGCATCCCGCTGCCCCTGCGCTCGGCCATCGCCGCCGGTATCGGCCTGTTCCTGGCGCTGATCGCCCTGAATAACGCCGGCATCGTGGTGAAAAACCCGGCAACCATGGTCGGCCTCGGTGATTTGAAACAACCCGCGCCGATCCTCGCTACCCTCGGCTTCGTCCTGATCGTCGCCCTCGAAGCGCTGAAAGTGCGCGGTGCAGTGCTCATCGGCATCCTGGCGGTCACCGTCGTTTCGATCCTGATGGGCTTCACCCCGTTCGACGGCGTGATGTCGATGCCGCCATCCCTGGCCCCGACCTTCCTGCAACTGGACATCAAGGGCGCCCTGGACATCGGTCTGGTGAGCGTTATTTTCGCCTTCCTGTTCGTCGACCTGTTCGACAATTCCGGAACCCTGATCGGCGTCGCCAAGCGCGCCGGACTGATGGGCAAGGACGGCCACATGCCGAAGATGGGGCGGGCACTGATCGCCGACAGCACCGCCGCCATGGCCGGTTCGCTGCTGGGCACCTCCACCACCACCAGCTACATCGAGTCGGCGGCGGGCGTCAGCGCCGGCGGCCGCACCGGCCTGACCGCCATCGTCGTGGCGATCCTGTTTCTGCTGGCGCTGTTCTTCTCGCCACTGGCCTCCAGTGTCCCGGCCTTCGCCACCGCACCGGCGCTGTTGTTCGTCGCCGTGCTGATGACCTCAGGCCTGGCGGAAATCGACTGGGACGACATCACCGTGGCCGCTCCCGTGGTGATTACCGCGCTGGCGATGCCGTTCACCTATTCCATCGCCAACGGCATTGCCTTCGGCTTCATCGCCTGGACCGCCATCAAACTGGTGTCTGGCCGTGGCCGTGAGCTGAACCCGGCGCTGGTCATCCTGTCGATTCTGTTCGTGATCAAGTTGGGTTGGTTCAACGCATGACTTTTGATTCCCAGGCCTACGCCGCCCAACTCCAGGACAAGGTCAGCCGCTTGCGTGACCTGCTGGCCCCGTTCGATGCGCCGGAGCCAGCGGTGTTCGACTCACCGCTGGAGCACTTCCGCCTGCGGGCCGAATTCCGCCTGTGGCGCGAGGCCGGCGAACGGCATTACGCGATGTTCTCCCAGGACGACAAGCGCACGCCGATCCTCATCGAGCAGTTTCCCATCGCCAGCCTGCGCATCAACCAGTTGATGCCGCAACTCAAGGCGGCCTGGCAGGCCAGCGCGCCGCTGAGTCACAAGCTGTTCCAGGTGGAGTTCCTGACCACCCTGGCCGGCGATGCGATGATCACCCTGTGTTACCACCGCCCGCTGGATGAGCACTGGCAAGCAGCGGCCACGAAACTGGCGAGCGACCTCGGTGTGAGCATCATCGGTCGCTCCAAAGGCAAACGGGAAGTGATCGGCCATGATTACGTGGTGGAGAAACTCGCCGTCGGTGGCCGCACTTTCAGCTATCGCCAACCTGAAGGCGCCTTCACCCAGCCCAACGGCACCGTGAACCAGAAGATGCTCAACTGGGCCTACGAGGCCTTGGGCGAGCGCAGCGACGACCTGCTGGAGTTGTACTGCGGCAACGGCAACTTCACCCTGCCTTTGGCCACCCGCGTGCGTAAAGTGCTGGCGACCGAAATCAGCAAGACGTCGGTGAACGCCGCGCTGAGCAACCTCAGCGAAAACGCTGTGGATAACGTGACTCTGGTGCGCCTGTCCGCTGAAGAACTGACCGAAGCCCTGAACGAAGTCCGCCCGTTCCGTCGCTTGCACGGCATCGACCTCAAGAGCTACGCATTCGGCAGCGTCTTCGTCGACCCGCCCCGCGCCGGCATGGACCCGGACACCTGCGAACTGACCCGGCGTTTCGAGAACATCCTCTACATCTCGTGCAACCCGGAAACCCTCGCCGCCAACATCGCGCAACTGCACGACACCCACCACATCACGCGCTGCGCGATGTTCGATCAATTCCCTTGGACCCATCACATGGAATCCGGGGTGTTGTTGACGCGGCGCTAAACGCTGCGGGGCTGGACAGGGCAAAGCTATGTGGGAGCAAGGCTTGCCCGCGATACAGGCAATGCGGTCGTTCAGAATTTGAGCCGCCTGTATCGCGGGCAAGCTTTGCTCCCACAGATAAATCCCCTCGCTACCATTGCCCTCCCTCACCTCCCGACCAAGATCATGTTCGATCATCGAACACTTATTGCCCGATGCCATCGGCTTTGTTTGACCAAATTAACCATCTAGTACAATTTATCTCCACCGGCTGAAATCCGCCGACACCAACAATAAAAATTGTGGAGAAATTGCGATGCCTCCGATCGTTCTGGTGCTCAACGGCCCGAACCTGAACCTGCTCGGCACCCGCGAGCCGGCGACTTATGGCCACGAAACCCTGGCGGACATCTCCGCACTGTGCGGCCGCGCCGCTGAAGAATTCGGCCTGGCGGTGGAGTTTCGCCAGACCAATCAGGAAGGCGAATTGCTCGACTGGGTGCATGGCGCCCGCGGTCGGTGTGCCGGCATCGTCATCAACCCGGCAGCCTGGACCCACACCTCGGTAGCGATCCGTGATGCGCTGGTCGCCAGCGAAGTCCCGGTGATCGAGGTGCACCTGTCCAACGTTCACGCCCGCGAAACGTTCCGTCATCACTCCTTTGTTTCATCGGTCGCCATCGGTGTGATGTGCGGGTTTGGCAGCCATGGTTATCGCCTGGCGCTGGAGCATTTCAGTCAGCGGTTGAAGGGTTGATGAGCATGTCGAATATCACCGTGCTTGCCGGCCTGATTGGTGCGGGCATCCAGGCGTCGCGCACCCCTGCGCTCCATGAGCGCGAGGGCGATGCCCAGGGCATGCGTTACCTCTATCGACTGATCGACCTGGACGCCCTGGAACTCGACAGCGGCGCCCTGCCCGATTTGCTCAAGGCCGCCGAGCGCATGAACTTCACCGGCCTGAACATCACCTTTCCCTGCAAACAGGCGATCATCCCGTTGCTCGACGAGCTGTCGCCCGAGGCCAGGGGCATTGGCGCGGTGAATACCGTGGTGTTCAAGGAGGGCAAACGCATCGGCCACAACACCGACTGCCTGGGGTTCGCAGAAGGGTTTCGCCGCGGCCTGGGTGAAGTGGCTCGCAAGCACGTGGTCCAGATGGGTGCCGGCGGCGCAGGCGCGGCGGTGGCCCACGCGCTGTTGGCAGAAGGCATACAGACGCTGAGCATTTTTGATGTTGAAGTCAGCCGTGCCGAAGCACTGGCAAACAACCTGAATCAACACTTCGGTCCTGGCCGCGCCCGGGCCGGACATGATTTGCCTACGGCGATGGCCGAGGCGGACGGCCTGGTGAATACCACGCCCATGGGCATGGCGAAACTGCCGGGCATGCCGGTGCCGGTGGAGCTGCTGCGGGGCCAATTGTGGGTCGCGGAAATTGTCTACTTCCCCCTGGAAACCGAACTGCTGCGCAACGCCCGCGCTCTGGGTTGCCGCACGCTGGATGGCGGCAACATGGCCGTGTTCCAGGCGGTGAAGGCGTTCGAGCTGTTCAGCGGCGTAGCGCCGGATGCGCAGCGGATGCTGGAGCATTTCCAGAGCATGAATCACTGAAACCACCCTTGTGGGAGCGAGCCTGCTCGCGATAGCGGTGAATCAGTCAGTGTTGATGTGACTGACATACCGCTATCGCGAGCAGGCTCGCTCCCACAAAGGTTTCAAGGTCAGGCCTGCAGATACCGCAACACCGACTCACAAATCATCTGGCGATGACGCTGCTTGATCGCTTCGTCCGGCAAATCGATCTGAAAAATCTCACCGAATGTGTGGCGGTTGGACACGCGGTAAAAGCAGAACGAACTGATCAGCAGATGCACATCCAGCGGTTCCAGGCCGGCGCGGAACACCCCCTCTTCGGCACCTCGGCGCAGGATCACGCCCAAGGAATCAAGGATGGTATTGGTCATTGCCTTGATGGCGCCCGATTGCTTGACGTACTCGGCGTTGTGAATGTTTTCGATGCAGACGATGCGCACGAAATCCACATTGCGGTCATGGTGGTCGAAGGTGAATTCCACCAGGCGCCGGATCGCATCGACCGGGGCCAGTTCCGCCAAGTGCAGGCGGCTCTCAGTGTTGCGGATATCGCCGTAGAGTTTTTCCAGCACCTCGACGTACAACTGCTCCTTGCTGCCGAAGTAGTAGTAGATCATGCGCTTGGAGGTGTGGATGCGCTCAGCAATGGCGTCGACCCGAGCGCCGGACAGGCCCTGCTGGACGAACTCGACGATGGCTTCCTGAAGAATGTTTTCCCGGGTTTTCTCCGGGTTGTTCTTGCGACTCTTGCGCGGCTCGACGACAGGTTCGTCGAGGTCTGCGGAAAGCTCTGAATTCGTAGTCATTGCGGGGCTCACGGCCATCACTGCACAGGTTGGCGATTATGGGCCGCACCGCGCAGTCAAGCCAAGCCACGGGGTTGCCCTTTACCGCCGCGTTTACGATTTGCCTACAACTTGGCGTGCCGCAAGCCACCGCTGCGGGACTTGGCCATGGCTGCCAGCCTTACCGCGACATTGGCGGCGCCGTAGCCGGCATAGCCGTTCTTGCGCTGGATGATTTCAAAGAAGAAGCGCCCTTCGAACGGCTCGGTGTAGACGTGAAACAATTCACCGCCCTGGGCATCTCGGTCGTACAACACGTTGAAATAAGCCAGCTCGCTGAGAAACTCATCATCGAAATCGAAACGCGCCGCGAGGTCATCGTAATAGTTGAGCGGAATGTCCAGCAGCGGCACGCCGGCCTCTTTGGCGCGGCTGACCTGGGCAAAGATGTCATCGCAGTCGAAGGCGATGTGGTGCACGCCGGAGCCGCGATAACTGGACAGCGCATGGGAGATCGCGGTGTTACGGTTCTCGGAAATATTGAGCGGTAAGCGGATCGAACTGCAACGGCTACGCAGGGCGCGACTCTTTACCAGGCCATACGGATCGGGCAACACCACTTCGTCGTCGGCTTCGAAATCCAGCAGGCTCTTGTAGAACAGCACCCAGCTGTCGAGGCTATCGGCCGGCAGCGCCATCGCCATGTGGTCGATGCGCTTGAGTCCGGCACCGATGACAGCGCCCGGTTGCAGGTTGAAATCGGTGCCGTAGACGTCGGCGTCCTGATCCACCAGGTAAATCAGGCTGCCGTCCGGTGCACGCACCGCCGCCAACTCCAACTCGTTGGGCCCCACCAGGCCGCGATAAGGCTGGCCCTTGTAGGCCACGGCCCGCTCCAGGGCGCTGGCGCTGTTTTTGACCCGCACGGCGGTGGCGCACAGCGATGGCCCGTGAGCTTCGAAAAAGCTGTGGGCAAACGAATAGGGTTCGCAATTGAGGATCAGGTTGATGTCGCCCTGGCGCAGCAGGCTCACGTTCTTGGAGCGATGCTGGCCGGCCTTGACGAACCCCAACCGTTCCAGCCAATGGGACAGCTTCGCGCCAAGACTGTCGTCCACGGCAAACTCAAGGAATTCGATACCGTTGTATTCGCTGGCCGGTGGTGTGGCGAACAGGATGTCAGCATGGCTTGCCGGTGCGGCCTCTTCGGCCAGCCGCTGGCGGGTCTTCTCCTCCAGGTACAGCAACGAACGCAGGCCGTCGGCGGCATTGGCCCGTGGTGGCGCGGCGCGGAAACCGTCGTTGAAAATCTCCAGCGACAATGGCCCGGTGTAGCCACTCTTGATGATCGGTGCCAGGAAGCCCGGCAGATCGAACTCGCCCTGGCCCGGGAAGCAACGGAAATGCCGGCTCCATTCCAGGACATCCATCGCCAGGATCGGCGCATCGGCCATTTGCACGAAGAAAATCTTGTCGCCGGGGATCTGGGCAATCGCACTCGGATCGCCCTTGAGGGACAAGGTATGGAAGCTGTCGAGCAACACCCCCAGATTGGGGTGATCGGCCTGACGCACGATGTTCCAGACCTGTTGATAAGTATTGACGTGCCGGCCCCAGGCCAGCGCCTCGTAACCGATGCGCAAGCCTCGCGCCCCGGCTCGTTCGGCCAGCAATCGCAGGTCATCCACCAAAATCTGCTCATCACCCAGGCTGTCGGCCGAGGCATTACTGCACACCAGCACCAGGTCGGTGCCCAGCTCCTGCATCAGGTCGAACTTGCGCTCGGCCCGCTCCAGATTGCGCGCAAGGCGTTCGCGACGGCAACCTTCAAAATCCCGAAACGGTTGGAAAAGCGTGATGGCGATGCCCAGGTCGGCGCACATCTGCCTGATTTCCCGAGGGCTGCCATCGTAATAGAGAAGGTCGTTCTCGAAGATCTCCACGCCGTCGAAACCGGCGGCGGCAATGGCTTCAAGTTTCTCCGGCAGGGTACCGCTCAAGGACACGGTGGCAATGGAACGCTGCATGACTTCGGCTCCCGGGACAGGCATCGGCTACACACAGGTGTGCCGCTTTTGAAAGAGTGAGCCGATTATTGAGCTGGAGGTTTGTTTCAGCAATTTAATATGTACCAACCGGTTAGTTTTTTGGGCGATTATCGAACACAATGCCCGATCAGCGAATTGACGGTTTTTTGCTCACTGCGCACCATCGGCCCCTCATTGAGGCCGCCCTGATCGTCGGCACCTTTGAACAGACCCAGACCACACCATAAGAATTTCAAAAACGGGTACACGCTATGATTCCTTCCCAAAGCTCCCGCCTGCCCCCCGTCCTGGGTGCCACCACCGCTGGCGTCGGTGACAAGATCCGCGGCGCCCTGGCCGTGGGCAAAACCCGTTGGGGCATGCTCGCCCTGGTGTTTTTCGCCACCACCCTGAACTACATCGACCGCGCCGCACTGGGCGTGATGCAGCCCATTCTCGCCAAGGAAATGAGCTGGACGGCGATGGATTACGCCAACATCAACTTCTGGTTCCAGGTTGGTTATGCCATCGGTTTCGTGCTGCAAGGCCGACTGATCGACCGGATCGGCGTCAAGCGCGTGTTCTTTTGCGCCGTACTGCTCTGGAGTCTGGCGACCGGCGCCCATGGCCTGGCCACGTCGGCGGTGGGCTTCATGGTCTGCCGATTCATCCTGGGCCTGACCGAAGCCGCCAACTACCCGGCCTGCGTGAAGACCACACGGCTATGGTTCCCGGCCGGTGAACGGGCCGTGGCGACCGGTATTTTCAACGCCGGAACCAACGTTGGCGCGATGTTCACGCCAATGCTGCTGCCGCTGGTCCTGCAGGTGTGGGGCTGGCAGGCTGCGTTCCTGTGCATGGCCGCGCTGGGCGGGATCTGGCTGGTGTTCTGGGGCCTGAAATACTTCAACCCGGAGGATCATCCCAGCGTCAAACAGGCGGAACTGGACTACATCCAGGCCCAGGACGAACCCGATCAGGTCCGCGTGCCCTTCTCCCGTATCCTGCGCATGCGCGGCACCTGGGCGTTCGCCCTGGCCTACTCGATCACCGCACCGGTGTTCTGGTTCTACCTCTACTGGTTGCCGCCGTTCCTGAACCAGCAATACAACCTGGGCATCAACGTGACCCAGATGGGCATCCCGCTGATCATCATTTACCTCACCGCCGATTTCGGCAGCGTGGGCGGCGGGATTCTGTCCTCATTCCTGATCGGCCGCGGCCTGAACCCGATCAAGGCACGGCTGATTTCCATGTTGCTGTTCGCCTGCTGCATCATCGGCGTGATCCTGGCCGCCGGTTCCAGCAGCCTGTGGATGGCGGTGTTTGCCATCTCCCTGGCCATCGGCGCGCACCAGGCCTGGACCGCCAACATCTGGAGCCTGGTGATGGACTACACGCCCAAGCACATGATGAGCACGGTGTTCGGCTTTGGCGGCATGTGCGCCGCCGTCGGCGGGATGTTCATGACCCAGTTGGTGGGCCACATCCTCACGGTGACCCACAACAACTACACCGTACTGTTCACCCTGATCCCGGCGATGTACTTCATTGCCCTGATCTGGTTGTACTTCATGGCACCACGCAAGGTGCCGACGCTGGAAAGCTGATACCAGTCAGCCCGGGATTCATCCCCATGTGGGAGCACGGCTTACTCCCGATGCAGGCACCTCGGTTCACTCAGGACCGTATCGTCTTCACCGCGGGCAAGCCTTGCTCCCACAATCGATCCCACCACGGCGCGCGTTAGCTCCGCCGCTGTTGCCACGCCGCCGCCAGCCCGCTGAGGCAGATCAGCACAATGCCGAACACCGTGGTCAACGTTGGCGTATGGCTGAACAGCAACCAACCCAACAGGCCGGCAAATACGATCTGGCAATACCCGAACGGTGCCAGCAGCGCCGGGGCGGCGAAGCGGAAGGCCTGGGTCAGCATCAGGTGCGCCGTCATCCCACACGCTCCCAACGCAAGCATCATTGCCCCATGCACCAGGCTTGGCACCTGCCAGAAGAACGGCACCAGGGCGCTCATCACCAACGTATTGCACAAGCCGGCGAAGAAGTTGCTGGTGGTCGGGCTGTCAATCTCACTGAGCTTGCGAGTGAGCAGTTGATAGAAACAGAAAAACAGCGCCGAACAGAACGGCAATAACACCGCTGGCGTAAACAGGTCACCGCCCGGATGGACAATGATCAACACCCCGATAAAGCCGAAGATCACCGCGATCCACTGGCCGCGTGTCACGTGTTCGCCCAGCAAAGGCACCGACAATGCAGTGACCAGCACGGGCGCCAGGAAGTTGACCGCGGTCGCCTCCGCCAAAGGGATGTATAGCAGCGCCGTGGTGAAGAACAGGCTGGTGCCCAACAGACACAACGCACGCGCCAACTGCCATAACGGACGCTTGGTACGCAGCACCCGCAGCCCCGAACGCGGCAGGAAAATCCCGGCCATCAACAGCGTGTGCACGACATAACGCGCCCACACCACCATGATGATCGGATAGAACCCTGAAAGGTATTTGGACAAGGCGTCATGGCTGGAGAACAGGAACGTCGCGCAGAGTATCAACAGGATGCCCTTGAAGGCCTGATTGACGCCGGAAAGCGGAGTGCTGACGGTCATGTAGGAATCCTGTGTTGCTTGATGTAGGGAGCCGATGTCTGCGACGGCGATTCAGCTGAACAACTCCGATGCCTGGCTGGCGTGTGACAACTCCTCGGTAAACGCAAGCAAGGTCGGCGCCAGCTCATGCAGCCTCGATCGCGTCATCCGGGCGGTGGGGCCGGCGATGCTGAGCACGCCCAAGACCCGGCCATCCAGCGGATGACGCACCACGGCTGCAATGGCAGAGGTGCCGACCGCCGAACTTTCCTCGACACAGGCATAGCCCTGCTCCCGGGCCTGACGCAGGTATTGAAGCAGTTCAACGCTGTCACGCGGCGCGTTGGGGCCCACGTCCGCCGGCATTTTCAGGGCCTGGCGGTCCACCAGCGACAGCGCCTCGGCATCGCTCATGCACGCCAGCCAGGCATGGCCCGACGCGGTATAGACCAATGGCGTCTCGCGGCCCATGTCAGGGTCGTAGCGCAACCCGGAGCGAGCGCCCTGGGACTTGGCAATCCAGGTCTGGCGATCACCCTCGATCACACCCAGGCGTACCAGTTCACCGCTTTCCCGAGCCAGACGATCGAGCACCGGCTGCACGATGTCGGCACCACTGCGCGACAGGTAGCGAAAGCCCAAGGCGACCAGGCGGGTCGACAAGTGATAACGCAGGTTCTCGGGATTCTGGCGCACGTAACCCAGGCGCGTCAGTTCAGCAAGCAGGCGGTGCGTGGCGCTCTTGGGAATCTGTAATTGTTCGGCCAACCCTTGCAGAGCCCAGCCGTGGGGATCGCTGGCGAGACTTTCCAGCACATTGAAAACCCGTTCGATTTGACTGCCGGCCATGAAAAATCCAGAGAAGAGAGGCTGATTCCAAAATATGCGAAGTGTAATGCAAATTCTGGAACCCGACATTCATTGTTGACGGATGAACCAAAACCCGTGGCGATTGCCTGAGAGCTCAGGCGTACAGCCTGCGCCTTCAAACGCTAGACTCACTGCGAATGTCTGTCCGTGAACTGGCGGCAACCCCACTCAGCGGCAACACTCTTCACACGGTCAATCAGAGGATTTCCCACATGTTATGGAAAAAAGGTCGCCGCAGTGACAACGTGGTGGACGCCCGCGGTGACGGTGGCGGCGGTGGTGGGATGCGTTTCGGTGGCGGCAAGGGGCTGAGCCTGACGGCCATTGTCCTGATCGTCGGTATCGGCTGGATCACCGGCCAGGACCCCATGCAGATTCTCGGGCAACTGGCCGGGCAGATGGACCAGACCTCGGCCCCCTCCTCCCAAACCCGGCAGGCGCCGCCCGCGAACGATGAACAGGCCGAGTTCGTGCGCTCAATCCTGGGTGATACCGAAGACACCTGGGGCCAGGTCTTCCAGCAGGCCGGGCGCCAGTACCAGCAACCCAAACTGGTGCTGTTCAGCGGTCGGGTCAACTCGGCCTGCGGCCTCGCTTCATCAGCCACCGGCCCGTTCTATTGCCCGGCCGATAAACAGGTCTACCTGGACATGAGTTTCTTCCAGGAAATGTCCCAACGGTTCTCCGCCGCTGGGGATTTCGCCCAGGCCTACGTCATCGCCCATGAGGTCGGGCATCACGTTCAGACCCTGCTCGGGGTGTCGGCAAAAATCCAGGAGGCTCGCCATCAGGGCCGCCAGATGGAAGGCGATGGTGGTCTGCTGGTCCGTCAGGAATTACAGGCCGACTGCCTGGCGGGCGTCTGGGCCAACCATGCACAGAAGCGCCTGAACTGGCTGGAGCCGGGGGACATTGAAGAGGCCTTGACCGCCGCCAACGCCATCGGTGATGACCGCCTTCAGCAGCAGGGCCAGGGCCGGGTAGTGCCGGACTCCTTCACCCACGGCACCTCGGCGCAACGGGTTCGCTGGTTCAAGACCGGGTTTGCCCAGGGTCAGGTCAGCCAATGCGACACCTTCGCGGCAAAAAATCTGTAATGAAGTGGGGCGCCCTCCTCAGCCTGCTGCTGTGCTGCACTTTTACCCAGGCAGACGAACAGGGCGTGGGCGTGGTCGCTCAAGGGCGACTGCAGCTCAAGGGCGGCGCCATGGTCGTCGGCGTGAGTCCACCCCCGGCGTCTATCCAGCGCGTGTTGATCATCCTCCATGGCCGGCTGCGCAACGCCCAGACCTATCTGCACAGCGCCGAAAAGGCCGCCGCACACGCCGGTCAACTGACCACGACCCTGATCATCGCCCCGCAGTTTCTCAACGAACATGACGTTGCCCGCCATCAGTTGCCCAATGACCTGTTGCGCTGGCAAGGCAACGACTGGATGGCCGGCGGCTTATCCACGGGGCCCAAGGCGGTCAGTTCCTTTCAAGTCATCGACGACATCGTCGCCCGGGTCAGTGACCGGCAGCAGTTTCCCGAGGTGAAAGAGATCGTCATCGCGGGCCATTCCGGCGGCGCGCAGGTCGCGCAGCGCTACGCCCTGCTCGCTCGCGGTCAAACCCGGATCGCCCCCAGATTCGTCATCGCCAACCCGTCCTCCTATGCCTATTTCGATGCGCAGCGCCCCATGGCCTTCGACCCGGCCGGTTGTCCCGGCTTCAACCATTGGAAGTACGGCCTGCAGAACTTGCCCGCCTATGCCGCCGGGCAACCCCCCGCTCAACTGGAAGACAACTACATCAAACGCGACATCGTTTATCTGCTTGGGCAACAAGACATCGACCCTGAGCACCCTGCGCTGGATAAAGGCTGTGAAGCGCAGACCCAAGGGCCGTATCGGTTACTGCGCGGGCAGTTCTTTTTCGACTACCTGACCCGGCGTCATCCCGAGGGGCTGAGCCAGCGGCTGATCGAAGTGCCGGGGGTGGGGCATAACGGGGATGGGATGTTCAATTCGGCTGAGGGGCAGAAGGCGCTGTTTGGTCAGTGAGTTCTGTAGGAGTAGACAGGGCCTCATCGCGAGCAGGCTCGCTCCCACAAGGGGATCGGTGTCGATCAAAAGTGGGTCCACCGCAGATCTACTGTGGGAGCGAGCCTGCTCGCGATAGCTATCTATCAGCCAACCCTCTTTCAAGCCGACAGCATCCGCCGCAACTCCCCGCAATCACGCGCATGCCAGTCCGCCAGCTCCGGCCAAGGATTGTCCGGCAGGTTCACCAGCACCGTCCGCGCACCCGCCGCACGGCCGCAGTCCAGGTCGAAACGGTAGTCACCCACCATCACCATCGCCTCAGGCGCCACACTCCAGGCCTCGGCCAGTTTCAACAGGCCGCCGGGATGGGGCTTGGGCGGCGCTTCGTCGCGGCCCAGGACATCTTCCACGGCGAAACAGTCCGCCAGACCGATAGCTTGCAGGGTCACGTGGGCCAGTTCGCGAGCGTTGCGCGTCAGGATCCCCAGGCGGTAACCCCGCTGCGCCAGCTCGCGTACCAGCTCGACCGCTCCCGGCGCAGGCCGGGAGCCCAGCGCCAGGTCCCGCTCGTGTTCCAGCAACCAGGCATGCTTGGCTGCGGCTTCGTCGGCCGGCAATGCCGCCAGGTGGGTCAGAATGTCGTCTTCGGCCGGGATCGCCAGGGCCACGCGAATCGCCGCAAAATCATGCACGGCGATGGTCAGCGTACCGTCCATGTCGAACACCCAGTGCCGCACATCCGCCAGACTCATGCCCAGTCCTTGCGGTGGCGAATCAGGCCTTCCTGGGTCACCGACGCCACCAGTTGTCCGGCGCGATTGAACACGCTGCCACGAGAGAACCCACGGGAGTTGCCGGCCCACGGGCTGTCCATCGCATAGAGCAACCAGTCATCGGCACGCAGGTCGGCGTGGAACCACAAGGCGTGGTCGAGGCTGGCGACCTGCATGTCCTTTTGCCAAACCGATTTGCCGTGGGGCAGCATCGAGGTGGTCAACAGACCGAAATCCGAGGCGTAGGCCAGCAGGTATTTATGCAGGGCCGGTGAGTCCGCCAGGGCACCATCGGCCCGGAACCACACGTACTTGACCGGATCGGCCGGCTGCGGATTGTAGGGATCTTTCTCGGTGACCGGGCGCACCTCGATCGGTTTGGGGCACAGCAGTTTTTCCCGCATGTGCTCGGGCAGCAGGTGCGCCCGCTGCTGGGTCAGTTCCAGCTCCGAAGGCAGGTTCTCCGGCCCGACCACCTGGGGCATAGAGTTCTGGTGCTCAAAACCCTGCTCGTCGTATTGAAACGAAGCGCTGCACGTGAAAATCGGGTTGCCCTTCTGGATCGCCGTGACCCGGCGGGTGCTGAAACTGCCGCCGTCACGCACCCGGTCCACCTGGTAGACCACCGGCAAGGCCGCATCGCCCGGACGCAGGAAATAACCGTGCATCGAATGCACATGACGGGCCTCTTCCACGGTCTGGCTGGCCGCCGACAGTGACTGGCCAAGCACCTGGCCGCCGAACAACTGGCGAAACCCCAGGTCCTGGCTGCGACCGCGAAACAGGTTCTCTTCGATGGGTTCCAGGGTCAGCAGGTCGACCAGATCTTCCAACACGTGGCTCATTCAGACTTTCCTCACACAGCTCAACCGCGCAGTCGGTGCTGCGACGGTGGATCGATTGTTGGCCCGGGCCATTGTGGCGGGCATTGTAAACGTCCGTGTCGGCTAACCGTGCAGGGTCTGTAGCCACTGTTCACGGTTGATACGATAGAGCACATGTTGACGCAATGGATGACCGACGGCGAGCTTTGGGTGTTCAAAGTCATCGGCCGGGTCATGATGCATGCCGATGGCTTGCATGACTTTCTGCGATGGCAGGTTATCGACGGCGGCGAACGCCACCACCTCATCCAGCCCCAGGCGATCAAACGCACACCGCAGGGCCGTCCATGCGGCTTCGCTGGCATAACCCAGGCCCCAATGCTCACGGGCCAGACGCCAGCCGATCTCGATCGCCGGAGTGAAGTGCGCGTCGAACCCGACCACGCCCAGGCCGGTAAAGCCGATAAAGGCCCCGGTGTCCTTGCGCTGCAGGGCCCACAAACCAAAGCCATGCTCGGCAAAATGCCCCCGCACGCGCCCGATCAGTGCGGCGCTTTCCAGGCGGCTCAGGGGCGCCGGAAAATAACGCATCACCTGCGCATCGGCAGACATGGCGGCAAACTCCGGCAAGTCCGCGTCGCGCCACTGGCGCAGTATCAACCGCGCGCTTTGCAGTTCCAGTATCGGCTCCATTTGCTTCCTCTCCATGCCCCAACGCCTACTCAAGCGAAATCGCCACGCCCAAATAAACGGCCCACGGCCGCTGCCGGGATCAAGGTGGGAGACGCAGGCGCCGTGCCCAGCTTGATCGAGTGAGCCACGCGGCTGCGCCAGGTATCAATTATCGACAGGCTTGGCTTGGCTGGCGAGGAGTTCGTCGCGCTCGTAGGGTGCTACCGGTTCAGACTGCGTTCGTAAGCGGCCAGAACGGTGCGCTCCGACTGCACCAGATAGGCTTCAAGCAGCCGGGTTGCCTCCTCTGATCGCCCTTCTTCGATACAACGCAGGATTGAAACGTTCATATCGACATAGGGCATATGCAGGAACTCCGGATCTTTGAGCAGGCCGAATGCCAGCCGCAGCTCGGCTGATATCTGACCGTAGAACACCACCAATCGCGGGCTGTCGGCGAGTTCGACGATAGCCTTGTGGAACATCATGTTGGCGGTGCCGACAGCCTTCCAGTCCTTGACTTCACGCGCTCGCATGCCCGCCTCCACCGCCTCACGCATATGCAGCGTTCCCGGATGCAGCGGGTAACCCTGGGCAATGGCCTTGCATTCGATAAAGCGACGGACACGATAGATGTCGATGATCGACGCCATATCGGGCACCGCCACGCTCACCCCGCGATTGGGCTCATGTTTGAGCAACCCCTCGCGGGTCAGGACCCTGAACGCTTCCCTCAAGGTGTTGCGGGAAATCTGCAGGCTTTCGGCCAGGGCCGCTTCGGACAATCGTTGACCCGGAACCAGTTCACCTTCGACCAGCATTCTGCGGACCTCCTGGGTAATGGATTCTCCCAGCGAGCGAGGAAGGGAAGGTGAAACGTCGTTCATGTGCAATCCAGAATAAGAATAAGAGAAAGTCACTTTGATGTTCCATGAGAGCCCCGCCCATGGCAAGGAGCAAGGGTGTCGCCTGCATCATTAAGTAACACCCACGAGTGACAAGGTTACAATTTGGTGCGAATTGTAGCCTTACACTAAACTGATTGTTGAACAATTCAGACGCTATAGATCAACACTTCTAGGCCGATGTTTGAGTCCTGGCACGCTCGTTGCTCAATAAAAAATATCTCCCACCGTAGGAATTGATGCCGTGACACAGACAGCCGTGACACAGACCGCTCAAGATTTTACAAAGACGCGACGCGCTTCCCTGATCGCAGCAATTTTCATGATGGCAACGTCCGCCATCGGCCCTGGCTTCATCACCCAGACCGCCACGTTCACGGCCAAAATGGGTGCGGCATTTGCGTTCGGTATCCTGGCGTCGATTCTGATCGACTTCGTGGTTCAACTTAACGTCTGGCGTATCGTCACCCTGACCCGAATGCGTGCCGCAGACGTGGCCAACAACGCGATTCCAGGCAGTGGTTACCTGCTGGCGGTGCTGGTGATTTTCGGCGGGCTGGTGTTCAACGTCGGCAACATCGCCGGTGCCGGGCTGGGCCTGAACGCGTTGATGGGGCTTGATGCAAAATGGGGCGGCGGTCTCAGCGCCTTGCTGGCTATCGGCATCTTCCTTTCCCACCGCGCCGGAGTGGCCGTCGACCGGCTGATCGTCGTGCTGGGTCTGGTAATGATCGCCCTGACCCTGTTCGTGGCCTTCGCTTCCAACCCGCCACTGGGCGAAGCCCTCTATCAAACCGTCCTTCCGGACCAGATCAACTTCGCCACCATTACCACCATTGTCGGCGGCACGGTCGGCGGTTACATCACTTATGCGGGGGCTCACAAACTGCTGGACCGCGGGACTACCGGGGTAGAAAACCTCCAGGCAGTGACCAAGGCAGCCTTGGGCGGCATCATGGTCACCGGCCTCATGCGCTACATCCTGTTTCTCGCCATCCTCGGCGTCGTTGCCAGCGGCGTAGTCATCGACACTTCGGGCCAGGGCGCCAATCCGGCCGCACAAGCCTTCCAGGCAGCAGCCGGGCAGTTCGGCCTGCGCGTCTTCGGTCTCATCCTCTGGGCCGCCAGTATCACCAGCGTGATCGGCGCCGCTTACACCTCCATTTCCTTTGTCACCGTGTTCAAGCCGGACATCACTGAGCAGGGGCGCAACCGCGCCACCACCGTGTTCATCGCTCTGTCGCTGCTGATCTTTGCCCTGATGGGAACGGCTCCCGCCGCACTGCTGCTCTTCGCGGGCGGTTTCAATGGCCTGATACTGCCAATCGGCCTGAGCATCTTTATCTACGTCGGCTGGCGCCGGTCCGACCTCATGGGCGGTTACCATTACCCACGCTGGCTGTTGGTGCTGGGCGCCCTGACCTGCCTGCTGACCTGGTACATGGCAATCAAATCCGTTGGGCCGATCTTCGCCTTCCTCAACGTTGCCTGAGCCCGATAACGAACAAGGAGTCACGTGAATGCCAACCATAGATATCAACAGCGACCTGGGCGAAAGCTTTGGCGCCTGGCACATGGGCGACGATGCCGCGATGCTCGATGTCGTGACCAGCGCCAATGTCGCCTGCGGTTTCCACGCCGGTGACCCGGCCGGCATCCTGCGGACACTGAAAGCGGCGGCGGCCAAAAATGTCACCATTGGTGCCCATGTCGCTTACCCGGACAAAGTGGGCTTTGGCCGCCGAAACATGGACGTGGCCAGCGATGAGCTGACGGCCGACGTGATCTACCAGATCGGCGCGCTGCAAGGCCTGGCCAAAGCCGCCGGCACGTCGGTGCGCTACGTAAAACCCCACGGCGCCTTGTACAACACCATTGCTCACGATCGCCGTCAGGCGCTGGCCGTGATCGAAGCCATCCGCGCGATCGACTCCAACCTCATATTGGTTGCCCTGGCCGGCTCTAGCCTGATTGAACTGGCCCGTAACGAGGGTTTGCAGTGTGTCGCCGAAGCCTTCGCTGACCGCGCCTATACGCCACAGGGCACCCTCGTCTCTCGCCGCGAACCAGGCGCGGTGCTGCACGATCCCAAGCTCGTCGCCCAACGTATGCTGCGCCTCGTTGAAGACGGCTGCCTCGAAGCGATCGATGGCAGCCTGACCAAAATCCAGGCCGACTCGATCTGTGTCCATGGCGACAGCCCCGCAGCGGTGGAAATGGCCCGCGAGCTGCGCCGGGTATTGGAACAGGCGCACATGTCCTTGCAGCCCTTTGCCGGAGCACGCCCATGAACGCCCTTGATCTCGCCCGCCAGGCGGCCATCGCCGCTGCCCGGGATGCACGCAGCACTTACCGTAACGGCGAGGTCGCCCCCACGGCGGGTATCGCGCCGGGCATGACCCAGGCCAACCTGATCGCCCTGCCGCGCGCCTGGGCGTACGACTTCCTGCTGTATGCCCAGCGCAATCCCAAAGCCTGCCCGATCCTTGACGTCAGCGACGCCGGCAGCCCGAGTACGCTGCTGGCTGAAGGGGCGGACCTGCGCACTGACATCCCGCTGTACCGCATCTGGCGTGATGGAAAGCTGGCCGAGGAAGTCAGCGATGCCACTCAGGCCTGGGCTGAACACGACGACATGGTGGCCTTTTTGATCGGCTGCAGCTTCACCTTTGAAACCGCCCTGCAAGAGGCCGGCATCGAAGTGCGGCATATCACCGATGGTTGCAACGTACCGATGTACCGGACCAACCGTGCCTGCCGCCCGGCCGGACGTCTACAGGGTGAAATGGTGGTATCGATGCGACCGATCCCCGCCGATCGCGTGGCTGAGGCGAGCACTATTTCCGGACGCTATCCCTCAGTCCATGGCGCCCCGGTGCACATCGGCGAACCCGCGCTGCTCGGCATCCAGGACCTGGGGCGCCCCGATTTCGGCGATGCCGTACGCATCGAACCCGGCGAGATCCCGGTGTTCTGGGCCTGCGGCGTCACTCCCCAGGCCGCGGTCATGGCCTCGGGCGTGCCCTTCGCCATCACCCATTCGCCGGGCCATATGTTCATCACCGATGTGCCTGACAGCACCTACCACGTCTAGGAGTCTCCCGTGCGTTTTCTACCGGTCAACCTGGACGCCCTGCTTGTCGAATTGAAAGACCTCGACGAGACACTGGCGTTGTTCGACGCCCTGATGGCCGAGCCGATTGCTGGCGTGGAGGAAATCATTCCTGCCGCACGAACGCTGCTGATCCAATTTCGCCCCAGCGCCATTGCGCAGCAGGCGCTCGTCAATCGTATCGCTAGCCAAGACCTGAGCCAGCGCCGCGCGATCGAGCATCGCCGGGTGGAAATTCCCGTCCATTACAATGGCGAAGACCTCGACGAGGTCGCCACGCTGCTGGGGATCAGCCGCGCCGAGGTGGTCCAACGCCACACCGCCCATGACTACAGCGTGGCCTTCTGCGGATTTGCGCCGGGCTTCGCCTACCTCACCGGCGGTGCGGGTTTCCAGGTGCCTCGCCGACAAACTCCACGCACCCGCATACCCGCGGGTGCGGTTGCCCTGGCGGGGGAGTTCAGCGGTGTTTATCCGCAAGCCAGCCCCGGTGGATGGCAGATCATCGGCGTCACGCCTCTGCAGATGTGGGACCTGAACCGCGCTGAATCGGCCTTGCTGCGTCCAGGCTATAAAGTGCGCTTCACCGATGCTGGCCCGCTCCCGGCGGGTGGCCTGCCCGCCCCCACGGCACCGGCAAGTGCCGCCGCGCCCAGCGGCGCCTATCTGGAAATCATCACCCCCGGTTTGCACAGCGTACTGCAGGATATGGGCCGTCCAGGCCAGACCGGCCAAGGCGTATCCCGTTCCGGCGCGCTGGACCTGGGCGCGCTGCGGGCAGCCAACCGCGCGGTCGGCAACCGCTCGGACATGGCCTGTGTGGAGTCGGTACTCGGCGGCCTGAGCTTCGTTTGCCATGGCCGTGCCGTGATCGCGGTCACCGGTGCGCAAACCCCGGTCACAATCACCAACGCCAGTGGCCTGCAATGGCAGGCAAGTCACTACCAGCCCATCGAGCTGGACGCGGGTGACCGCGTCAGCCTGGGTTCCCCCCTCGCGGGGCTGCGCAGCTACCTGGCGATTCGCGGCGGCTTTGACGTCACTCCGGTGCTGGGCAGCCTGTCCACAGACACCCTGGCCCAGGTCGGTCCCCCGGCACTCGCCGCCGGCGACCTATTGGGCTTTACGACACTGACAACGGGAACCAGCGTATCGCTGAACGAAGCCCCAGCCTTTGAGCTGCCTACAGCTACCAACATCGTCACCCTTGACGTGGTCATGGGACCGCGTACCGACTGGTTCACCGAAGACGCCATCCAGCGTCTGAGCAGCCAGCTCTGGCGCGTCACCTCACAGTCCAACCGCGTCGGTATTCGTCTGGCCGGTGAAATACCGCTAGCGCGCAGCAACCACCATGAGTTGCCCAGCGAAGGCACCTCCGTGGGCGCCATTCAGGTCCCGGCCAGCGGCCAACCGGTTCTGTTTCTCGCCGATCACCCGTTGACCGGTGGCTATCCAGTGATCGCCGCAGTCGCCAGCTACCATCTCGACCTGGCTGGCCAGATCCCTATCAATGCGCAGATTCGCTTCAACCCTGTGGACGGCTTCAAAGAGATTCAACCCGCTACGCAAGCTTCTTCAACTGCCGATGTGAAAAAAATTCCATGAAAAAATTACTGATTGCCAACCGTGGTGAAATTGCCGTCCGCATCGCCCGCGCCTGCCGCGACTACGGCGTGCAGTCTGTCGCGGTCTATGCCGACGCGGACATCGACGCCCTGCACGTGCGCCAGGCCGACGAAGCCTACTCACTGAATGGCCAGCGCCCGGCCGAAACCTACCTGGATATCGGCAAACTGATTGCCGTGGCCAAACGCAGCGGCGCCGATGCCGTGCACCCCGGCTATGGTTTTCTGTCTGAACGGGCCGACTTCGCCCGGGCGGTGATCGACGCAGGGTTGATCTGGATCGGTCCCAACCCGCAGACCATCGACGTGCTCGGCGACAAGGTCGAGGCGCGAAAAATTGCCCAACTGGTCGGGGCGCCTCTGGTAGCCGGTACGCCTGGCCCGGTCGAAAGCGCCGCCGAAGTATTGGCCTTTGCCGAACAGCACGGCCTGCCAATTGCCATCAAGGCTGCCTTTGGCGGCGGTGGACGCGGCATGAAAGTCGCCTGGCGCATGGATGAAGTGGCTGAATTGTTCGCCTCCGCCGTGCGCGAAGCGCAAGCGGCCTTTGGTCGTGGCGAGTGCTATGTCGAACAGTTCCTCGACCGTCCTCGGCACATCGAAGCGCAGATCCTCGCCGACAAACACGGCAAGGTCGTCGTCGTCGGCACGCGTGACTGCTCCTTGCAGCGGCGCAATCAGAAGCTGGTGGAGGAAGCGCCGGCGCCCTTTATCAGCGACGAACAGCGCCACCGTATTCATCAATCCGCTCAGGATATCTGCGCCAAAGCCGGCTACGTCGGTGCCGGCACGGTGGAGTTCCTGCTCAGCCAGGATGGCACCCTGTCGTTCCTTGAGGTCAATACCCGCTTGCAGGTCGAGCACCCGGTGACCGAAGAGACCACTGGGGTGGATCTGGTGATCGAACAACTGCGGATCGCCGACGGTTTGCCGTTGTCCTTCAGTGAGACGCCGACCCCACGTGGCCATAGCTTCGAATTTCGCATCAATGCGGAAGACCCAGGCAAGGGCTTCCTGCCCACCGCCGGTCAGATCACCGATTTCCTGCCACCGTCTGGCCCGGGTGTGCGCCTGGACAGCGGCGTGATAAGCGGCTCGCGAGTGCCCAGCACCTTCGACTCGATGATGGCCAAACTGATCGTCACCGGCGCTACCCGCGAACAGGCTATTGTCCGCGCCCGACGCGCCTTGGCGGAATTCAACATTGAAGGCATTGCCTCGGTGCTGCCGTTCCACCGGGCGGTGATGGACCATGACGACTTCACCGGTGCCGATAAATTCGCCGTGCACACGCGCTGGATCGAAACCGATTTCGCCGAACAGATCACGCTCGCCCCACGTACCGCGGTATCGGCCGACCCAGGCATCCTGCGCACGTTTGTCGAGATCGACGGCAAGCGCCACGAACTGGGCCTTCCGGCTGCGCTGCTGCGAGGCGTCAGCCTGAACGCAGCGGGTACCGCCAGCGAAAACACGGCCCCCTCCGAGGTCACTGATCCGCAGGCGGTACTGACGCCCGTGGCGGGTAATCTGCATACCTGGGTCGTCGAAGACGGCGAGTCGGTGAGCACCGGGCAAGTGATCGCGGTTGTAGAAGCCATGAAAATGGAAACCTCGGTCCTCGCACCTTGTGAAGGCCAGGTGCAGATCGCCAAACAGGCCGGCGACTATTTTGAAGCCGGCTCCGTCATTGGCCGCATCAAAACAGCTCTCTGATTTAAAACTTTTCTTTTCGCAGTCAGTACGCGCAACGGGGTAATAACCCGGTTGCCGCGTGCTGCCCGCAGAAAACTGTAGATGTAACTTTGCAATCAAAATAACGATAAAACCCAACACATAAATCTGCTGTTATCTGGAGCATAAAGAGCATGTCAATCAATAAGACTTTGGCTATTGCGGGTACTTGCGCGTTGATTTTCCCTTTTACGGCATCTGCAGATTTTATTGCCGACAGTAAGGCCAGTGTGGAACTGCGTAACTTCTACTTCAATCGTGACTTTCGCAACGGTCCTCCCACGGCCCAGCGGGACTCGGCAAAAGAATGGGCCCAGGGCGCCATGCTGCGATTCGAGTCAGGTTATACCGCCGGCACCGTGGGCCTGGGCATCGACGCGGTTGGCATGCTCGGCCTCAAGCTTGACGGCGGTGATGGTTCCGGTGGCACGGGCCTGTTGCCGGCTGACCTTAGTTCGAAAAACGGCCGCGGCTCACAGGACGAATATTCCAAACTTGAGTTGACGGCCAAGGCGAAGGTGTCGGAAACCGCTCTAAAGGTTGGCTCACTCGCCTTCCGTACGCCCGTGGTATCGAGCAATGACACACGCCTGTTGCCCTCCACCTTCGAAGGCGCGCTACTGACCTCCAAGGACATTGATCAGTTGGTCCTGCAAGGCGGCAAGCTGGAGCAAATCAAGTTCAACAGTTCCTCGAACTATCAGGACTTCACGGGTAACCGCATCGGCGGTGTCAGTGATGACTTCCGCTTTGCCGGCGGTACTTACAGTTTCAACAAGGCCCTTAGCACAAGTCTGTTCTACGGCAATCTGGAAAATGTCTACCGACAGTTCTTTGGCGGCGTCGTCTATGAAATCCCTCTTGCCGCACAACAGTCGCTGAAGTTCGATCTACGTTATTCGAAAAGTACCGATGACGGTAACTTCCGCCCCCTCGATAACCGCGCCGCGAACGGACTGGTTGCCTACACCCTGGGCGCCAACGTGTTCACCGCCGCCTATCAGCGCATGAGCGGTGACGATCCCTTCCCGTACATTGCCAATAGCGACCCTTACCTGGTCAACTTCGTCCAGATCAATGACTTTGCCAACACCCAAGAGCGCTCCTGGCAGCTGCGTTATGACTACAACTTCGCCGCGCTGGGCATTCCCGGGCTGACGTTCATGAGTCGTTATGTCCAGGGTGACAACGCGTTGGTCGGGGGCAGTAATACGGGCAAAGAGTGGGAGCGCGATACGGATATCGGTTACGTGGTCCAAAGCGGTTCGCTGAAAAACCTCGGGGTCAAACTCAGAAACGCTACGGTTCGTTCGAACTTCAGCAATGACCTGGATGAAACCCGCCTGATCGTCAGTTACACATTAGCCCTTTGGTAATTCGCTGACGGCGACCTTTGTCCCTGCGCAACCGATCCTTATTCAGAGAAAGCGCAATGAAAAATCTCAGGTTTAACCAGAAGATACTACTGATTGCTTCGTTGCTTATCATGACGGTGTTTTCCACATTCACCGTATTGAATGACGTTCGGTTGCGTGACGACAACGTAAAAAAAATCGAGGAACACACTCGAGCGCTCTCGACATCGATGGCACATGATATCCAGAGCTGGCTGGACGGAAGACTGATTCTGCTGAAGGGATTTGCCGAACTCATCGGCCACGATCCCTCGCCGCAAAACATACTCGACAAGTTGCAAAGCCAAGTGCTCATGAGCCAGTTTATCGCCGGTTATGTGGGCACCCGTGACGGTGGGTTCCAGATCCATCCCCCGCGGGAGATGCCAGCCGATTACGACAGTCGGCAACGGCGCTGGTACATAGACGCCGTAGACCATGGCGTGGCAATGACCGAACCCTACGTAGGGGCCGGGATCGACTACCCGATTATCACCCAGGCGGTCGCCCTCCACGCCGGGCAGCAAACGCTCGGCGTCCTGGGCGCCAGTCTGAACATCGAGACGATTTCCCAAACGCTCAACGCGCAAGCCTTCGAGGGCAGTGGATACGCTTTTCTGGTGAGTAAGGAAGGCAAAATACTGGTTCACCCCGACAAGGCACTGATCGGCAAGACACTGTCCGATCTGTTTCCGGGCAATACCCCGACGCTCAATGATCGATTGGTGGAAGCCACTACGGTCGATGGCGTGAAATTCACACTGTTCTCTGCGATCAAAGGCCTGCCGATGAAAGACTGGTACATCGGCATCGTCCTGGACAAACAGGCAGCCATGGCCAGTCTTGCTGCGTTCCGCAGTTCGGCGATCATCACCACAATCGTTGCCGGTCTGGCCACCCTGTTGCTGCTCGGGCTGCTTATTCGCGTGTTGATGAAGCCCCTGCGCCTTATCAGTCACGCGATGGAAGATATCGCCCAGGGCGACGGAGACCTGACCCGACGCCTGTCGATCCTGTCGAATGATGAATTCGGCCAACTGGCCGTGAGTTTCAATCGCTTCGGCGACCGGATCCATGCCTCCATCACCGAAGTCTCATCAACGACGAACTCCCTGAAAGAGGCCACCCGCAAGGTCCTGACGGCCTCCAACTCCTCGGTTGGGAAATCGGAACACCAATCCGGCTTTACCAGCAACGTGGCGGCGGCCATTGAGGAGCTTGGGGCGTCGGCGCAAGAAATCGCCTCGAGTGCCTCGGCGGCGTCCAGAGGCGCCTCGAGCGCCAGGGCGCAGATCGATTCGAGCTGCATGCTCGTCGAGAACACGGTCAATGCGATGAGTTGCCTGCAAGAAAACATCGAAGAAACCCGCGCACAGATCGAAGAGCTCAACGCCAAAAGCGCCAATATCGGCAAGGTGCTGGAGGTCATCTCGACGATCTCCGGAAAAACCAACCTGCTGGCCTTGAACGCTGCCATCGAGGCAGCCCGGGCCGGAGCGGCCGGGCGCGGGTTTGCCGTGGTGGCGGACGAGGTCAGAAGCCTTGCCCACCACACCCAGACAGCGACCGAAGAAATCAGGGCGGTGATCGAGGCACTGCAGGAGGGGGCTACCCAGGCTGCCAAGACCATGCTGCGCAGCCATGAAATCGGCAGCCAAAGTGTACGTGTGGCAACCCAGGCCGGGGACAGCCTGCTGACCGTGGTGTCACGCATCATCGAGATCGATGAGATGTGCCTGACGGTCGCCGCTGCAACCGAGGAACAAACCAGCGCTGTCGACCAGCTCACTCGGGATGTTCATGAGATCAGCCAGTTGAATCGCCATGCCACCGACAACTTGTGCTCGACCCTCACGGCGTGTGGAGAACTGGATTTTGAAGTCGGACGACTCCGGAGTGTGGTCGATACTTTCAAGTTGTAGACACACACGCCATGCCCCTCGGCCAGTGAACCGAGCTGATAGAATGCCCGCCCTGATCCGCCAGACATAGCTCACCATGACCCAAGCGCCCAAGCCTTCCATCCCAAACGTCGCCATCATCGGCGGCGGCCCTGCCGGCCTGATGGCGGCCGAGGTGTTGAGCCAAGCCGGGATCCAGGTCGACCTGTACGACGGCATGCCTTCGGTGGGCAGGAAATTCCTGCTGGCCGGTGTCGGTGGCATGAACATCACCCACTCGGAAGACTTCACGCCGTTCCTGTCCCGCTACGGCGAGCGCGCGCCCAATATCGCCCCGCTGCTGCGGGCATTCGGCGCCAACGAGTTATGCCAATGGATTCACGGATTGGGCATCGAGACCTTTGTCGGCAGTTCCGGGCGGGTATTTCCTACCGACATGAAAGCCGCCCCGCTGCTGCGCGCCTGGCTCAAACGCCTGCGCGATGCCGGCGTGATGATCCATACCCGCCATCGCTGGCTGGGCTGGAACCCCGACGGCAGCTTGCTAGTCGCCGCTGCGGACGGCGAAAAAACACTGCGCCCCACTGCGACATTGCTGGCGCTGGGCGGTGGCAGTTGGTCACGCCTGGGCTCCGATGGTGCCTGGATGCTGCCACTGGAACAGCGCGGTGTAGGCCTTGCGCCCTTGCAGCCGAGCAATTGCGGATTCGAAGTGCCGGCCTGGAGCGATCTGATGGTCAGCAAATTCGCCGGCGCCCCGCTGAAAAATATCGCCATCGGCCTGAATGACGATGTACCGCGCCTCGGTGAATGCGTGATCACCGCCACCGGCATCGAAGGCAGCCTGATCTATGCCCTGTCGGCGCCGATTCGCGAAGCCATCAACCAGCACGGTAGCGCGACGATCCATCTGGACCTGCTGCCGGGCCGGCCTGTGGATAAAATCCAGCAAGCCCTGAGCAAGCCACGCGGTTCACGCTCAATGGCCAAGCATCTGCACAGTCAATTGGGTATCGACGGGGTCAAGGCTGCGTTGCTGCGCGAGCAAACGCCTGCCGATTGTTTCGCCGACCCGGCGCGGCTGGCCCAGGCAATCAAGGCCTTGCCCATCACCCTGGTGAAACCCCGCCCGCTGGACGAAGCCATCAGCAGTGCCGGTGGCGTGACCTTCGAAGCCCTGGACGAACGCCTGATGCTCAAGCAGATGCCTGGCGTGTTCTGCGCCGGGGAAATGCTCGACTGGGAAGCACCGACCGGCGGCTATCTGCTCACGGCCTGCTTTGCCAGCGGCCGGGCGGCTGGGCTGGGAATGTTGGAGTGGTTACAGCGCAAGGTTTGAAAACCCAGGCGCGGCCATCGCGAGCAGGCTCGCTCCCACATTTGATTTGTGTACACCGTCAATGTGGGAGCGAGCCTGCTCGCGATGGCGGCCTGTCAAACGCTGCGGGTCATCAAGGCTTACGCTTGCGCGGCCCGGTATTGAACACCGGCACTTTACGCACTGGCTTGACCGAGGGCTCCACGGGCGAGGCGTCGCCGCTGTCGACCCACTTGCCCAGGTTGCGCTTGCCGCCACCGCCCGAGGCTTTCGGTTTCTTCGGTTTTTTCGGCTTCTTGATAACCTGGCCGCTGGCATCGGTCTCCGGCACCCGATGTTCAGGCTCGAAGTCCTGTTCCATCTGCCGTGGCAACGTCTGACGGGTCAGGGTTTCGATGGCTGACAGCAGATTCACTTCATCGGCGCAGACCAGGGAAATCGCTTCCCCGGTGGAACCCGCCCGGCCAGTACGACCGATACGGTGGATGTAATCCTCGGCGACAATCGGCAAATCGAAATTCACCACCAGCGGCAAGTCTTCGATATCCAGCCCACGAGCGGCGACGTCGGTGGCCACCAGGATCTGGATCTCACTGGCCTTGAAACGGTCCAGCGCGCGCTGGCGGGTGGCCTGGGGTTTATCGCCGTGGATGCCGTCGGCATTGACACTCATGCCCTGGAGTTTTTCCACCAGCGCATCGACACCGTTGCGGGTCTTGGCAAATACCAGCACCTGTTTCCACTTGTTCTTGCGCATCAGGTGCACAAACAACTCTGGCTTGCGCTTCTTGTCCACCGTCACCACCCATTGCTTGACGGTGTTGGCGGCCACGTTGCGCGGGCTCACTTCGATGCTCAACGGGTCGTTGAGCATTTGCCCGGCCAGCAAGCGGATCGCGTCGGAGAAGGTTGCCGAGAACAGCAGCGTCTGGCGCTTCTTCGGCAGCGCTTTGTAGATATTCGCCAGTTCCTCGGAGAAGCCCAGGTCGAGCATGCGGTCGGCTTCGTCCAGCACCAGGGTCTGCAGCTGATTGAACTTCAGCGCGTTCTGGCGGAACAGGTCGAGCAAGCGTCCCGGCGTGGCGACCAGCAGATCAACCCCTTTGCGCAGCTTCATCATCTGCGGGTTGATGCTGACACCGCCGTACACCGCATAGGTGCTCAATGGCAGGTTCTGCGCGTATTGGCGCACGCTTTCGTGGACCTGCTCGGCCAGTTCACGGGTCGGCACCAGAATCAGCGCCCGTACCGAGTTGGCGCTGACCTTCGGCCCCTCGGTGGTCAGCAACTGCAACAGCGGCACGGCGAAACCGGCGGTCTTGCCGGTGCCGGTCTGGGCCGCGGCCATCAGGTCGCGACCGGCCAACACCGCCGGCATGGCTTGGGCCTGCACCGGGGTTGGGGTCTGGTAGCCGAGCGTCTCGAGGGCGCGCAGCAAGGGTTCGATCAGGCCAAGGGTGGCGAAAGTCATGGAAGTACCGTAGGAAAATCAGCGCAAGGTGTGCAATGCGCGGCAGTTTACCCTAAATCAGGATTCGGCCGGCGCAGGCTTGGGTTTGCGCCACTGGGGCAATCCAATCAACACCACGGCACTGATGATCACCAACATCGCCAGGGCCTCTTCGATCCCGATGGTTTCACCGGCGAACACAATGCCCAGCAACACCGCCACCGCCGGGTTGACGTAGGCATAGCTGGTGGCCGCCGCCGGACGTACGTGCTTGAGCAGGTACATGTAGGCGTTGAAGGCAATGATCGAACCGAAGCAGGTCAGGTAAGCCAGCGCGATCCAGCCTTCCAGCGGCGGCATGCTGTCCAGGTGTTCGCCGCTGGCCACGCTGCCGATCAATAGCACCACACCGCCCACCAGCATTTCCACGGCACTGGCCATCGCCCCCGCCGGCAGCGGCAAGTGCTTGCTCAGCACCGAACCGAAGGCCCAGGACGCCGCCGCGAACAGCAGCAAGGTCGCGCCCAATGGGCTCGATTGCAGGTTGGAACCGAGGTTGAGCATGGCAATGCCGATCAACCCCAGCACAATCCCCGCCCACTCCAGACGGGTATTACGGGCGCCCCAGAAATATCCGCAGAGCAAGGTAAATAACGGCACCGTCGCCACGGCCAGCGCCGCCACCCCGGACGCCACACCCGTGTGTTCGGCGACACTGACCGCGCCATTGCCGAAACTGAGCAACAACACGCCGATGACAGCCCCCGCCTTCCACTGCGCCCAAGTCGGTGCCGGCGCCCCACGCCAGCGCAGGAAACCGTACATCAGCGAGCCGGCGATCACGAAGCGAATCCCGGCCAGCAGCAGCGGCGGCCAATGCTCCACACCGATGCGAATCACCAGGTAGGTCGACCCCCAGATGACGTACAAGGCAAAAAATGCAGCGATCAATGGCAAGGGGAAACGGCGTGGGCCAGGCATGGTCAGCTCGAAGTCAGGACAATGAAAGACGCTATTCTAGAAAGGCGACAGGCGGAAAATAAGTTACAAAACCTGTTTATCCGAACCGTACACTTTTAAAAACACGGAGATCAGCGTTATAAACCGTACTTTCGAAAGTCAGCCCCTTGGAAGCCCGAACCGTGGATAAATACGACCGCATGCTGCTCAGCGCCCTGTTGGAAAACGGTCGTGCGTCCTATGCCGAACTGGCCCGCAAAGTGAACCTGTCGGCCCCGGCCGTGGCCGAGCGGGTCAGCAAGCTGGAAACCAGCGGCGTGATCACTGGCTACCAGGCGAAAGTCGACATGGCGAAAATCGGCTTGCCGGTGCAGTGCGTCATCGAACTGCGCATGAACCAGCACGGCAACCAGAAGACTTACGATGAACTGTGCAGGATCCCGCAACTGACCGAATGCCACCGGGTGACGGGCGACCCGTGCGTGATCATGCAGGCGGCGGTCGGCTCGATGCCGGAACTGGAAGAGCTGATCAACCGCATCGCCAAGTTCGGTTTCAGCAAGACCTCGATCGTGCTGTCCAGCGCGATTGAAAAGCGGGTGCCGTTGGGGCAGTTGGAAGGCAACGGGAAATAATCGCGCCAACACACATCAGAACGGTGGGAGCGAGCCTGCTCGCGATGGCGGTGTATCAGTCAACTTAGTTGCCGACTGAACCGACGCTATCGCGAGCAGGCTCGCTCCCACAGTGGCTTGTTGGGGGGTGTTTTCAGAACCCGCGATGCCGCTTGAGGTGCTCGTTGATCTTCGCCGCCGGCACTTTCTGCAAACTGCACAGCAAATCGTGGGACAACTCCCGCAGCCCGTGCTGTTGCCGCAGTTGCGTCGCCAGGTGCGCGGTGAGGTTGGCGGCCATTTCGGCGTCGGCCATGGCCCGGTGAGCCTGGCCCGTGTGGGGCAGGCCGGCGAAGGTGTTGAGCGTGCCGAGCTTGTGGTTCGGCGCCGTCGGCATCAGGCGCCGGGCCAGCAGCAGTGAACAGGCAAAATTCTGCAAGCGGGTGCGTTTGATCCGGCCTAGCTCGAAATCCCAGAACTTCTGGTCGAATGCGGCGTTGTGGGCCAGCAGCGGCGTGATGCCGACGAACTCGTTGACCTCGTTCATCACCTTTTCCGCCGGCGGGGCGCTGCGCAGCATGGCGTTGCTGATGCCGGTCAGTTGCTCGATGAACGCAGGCACGCGCACACCGGCGTTCATCAGGCTCTGATAGCGATCCACAATCCGGCCCTGTTCGAGAATCACCACGGCGATTTCGGTGGCCCGGCAACTGCTGCTCGGCGTGATGCCGGTGGTTTCAAAGTCGATGACTGCGATGCGTTCCAAACCTGTCTGAACTCCGTAAAAATCAATTCTTGAGCAGCAACGCGCCTTCGATCGGCACGTAGCGGCTGGCGGCGCGAATCAGCGAGTTGGCCGTCAGCCCCGGTACGCCATAAGCCACCGCCTGGACCCCGTGTTTGCTGATGATGCGTTCGAGCAGCATGTCGAAATCGCCATCACCGGAGGCCAACACCACTTCGTCAACGTGATCAGCGGCGTCCATGATGTCCAGGGTGATGCCCACGTCCCAGTCACCCTTGGCCGAGCCGTCGCTGCGCTGGATGTAAGGCTTGAGCTTCACGACAAACCCCAGGTTGCGCAGGATCTGCTGGAATTGCTGCTGCTTGCTGTCGCCGCGATCGATCGCATACGCGTAGGCCTCGACGATCTGCCCCTGCTTGCTGACATCGGCCCACAAGGCCGCGTAGTTGAAATGGCAACCATAAGCCTGGCGCACGGTGTAGTAGAGGTTCTGGACATCGGCGAACACTGCGATTTTTTTCACCGCGTTTCCTCTTGAATGCACAAGCCGGCAGAGCGGGCCCGAAAAGTTGCCCAGTATGCCAGCCCAGAGGAATGTTCCGCGAATAATCGGTCCGAGGCACCTGGGCGCCCCGGACGAATGGCAGGTCAGACGAAGGAGTCGTCATCGCCGAAGAAGGATGAATCGTCGCTGTAGTCGGCGTCGGCGAAACCGCCCTGGTCGTTGCCATAGGCATCGTTACCAGCGACGTTTGAGTCATTGCCCCAGCCGCTGTCACTGCTTGCCGTGTCGTTGACCGGTTGGGCCGGCTCTGGCTCGATGACCTCGACGACTTCCTGAGGCTGCTGGGCACCGTGGAACAGACTGCTGATGCCCTGGGCGAGCATCACGCCCCCGGCCACACCAGCCGCGGTTTTCAGCGCGCCGCTCATGAAGCTGCCGGCCCCTGGAGCCTGCTGTTGCGCGGCGCCGTAGTTAGCGGGCGGCGCGGCGTAGTTCTGCTGGGGTGGCGCATTGAAGCCAGGCCGCGCCGGTTCGCGCCAGCCGCCACCGCTGGCGGGCGAAGCGCCTGGAGCGGACGTTGGCCGTGGGTCGCGCGAGCTGCCACCGAAAATACTCGAGAGAAAACCACCACCGCTGGGCGCTGGAGGCTGTTGCCGGACCTGTTGCAGGTCCGCTTGCAACTGCTCGACCTGCTGGGTCAGTTGCCTGTTCTGCTCGTCGAGGCTTTTGAGCGCCGTCTCTTGCACCAGAATCGCCTGGGTCATGAAATAGCCCGCCGCGGGCTGGCGGGTCATATGTTCCTTGATCCGCGCCTCGGCCTGGACATCGCGCGGGGCTGCATCCTTTTCGGCCTGTTGCAGCCGTGAAAACAGTCCATCGATCAGGGTTTGTTCTTCGCTGTTCATGGCGACCTCATCAGATTGCCGGGTAGAAAAACCATGCCGGCCCTACAGGACCGGTGCCAGCCAGTAATGGGGCTGGGCACAGAGGTTTCAATGGTCTTTACCTGATGTTTACGTTTGCTTGTGCAGGCGCCTGATCGGTTAAAGTGTCGGACCGCTTTTTGACCTGCGATACCGACTCATGAATCCGTTTGACGTGCTGCGCGACTCTTTGTATTTCTTCAAACGCCATCTTGGCCGGATCGCCCAGCTGTGCCTGCCGCTGGTGATCCTCGAGGCCGTGCTGCAACAAGGCGTGGACAGCGCCGTGGGCCCCGAAGGTTTTTCCGGCTACAGCCTGATCGTCGGGCTGCTGATATACCCGCTCTACACCGCCGCGCTGATTCTGTTTCTCGACGCTCGCAGTCGCGGTGAATCGCCCCGTCCCCGTGACCTTCTCGCGACGGCCCTGACCCTGTGGCCACGCTTTGCCCTGCTGACCGCACTCAATACGTTGCTGATTCTGGTGGGCATTTCGTTGTACTTCCTGCCGGGCCTTTGGCTGATGGTGGTCCTGGCCTTTGGCGAATACCTGCTGGTGCTGCGCGGCCTGACTCCGCTGGCAGCAATGAAGGAAAGCCTGCGCCTGAGCCGCGGCAGTTTCTGGCGCATCCTGTTGTGCATTCTTTGCGTGATGGTCCCGCTCTGGCTGCTCAAGGGCGCCAGCCTGTCGGTGTACCCGCCGCCCCAGAACCCGTTGATCACCTTGCTGATCGACAGCGTTCACAGTTTCCTGCAGCTGTTCACCACCGTGGTGCTGTTCCGGATGTTCATGCTGGTCGCGGCAAAACCTGACAGCCGTTGACGACTGCTGCGCAGGTTACGGGCTTGGGCTCGGCAACTGCTCTCGGTTATGCTCGGGATCACTTTTGCGTATTGCCCATTTAAGTCGAGCCATGACCCGTCTATTGCGCTACACCTTGCTGGGCCTGTTGTTGATTCTCGGCCTGGCCGCCCTGTCGATCTATAGCCTGACCTGGCGCCCACAATCCCGGGAAGCACTGCCGGTCAGTTGCCCCGCCAACACCGCAACGCTCGTGCCTGGCCAGGCCTTGAAGGTGATGACCTGGAACGTCCAGTTCCTGGCCGGCAAGCGCTACGTGTTCTGGCACGACCTGGCCCAGGGTGACGATGAAAGCCCGACCCTCGAAGACATGGCCTTCAGCCTCGACGAAGTGGCAAGGGTCATTCGCGACGAGCAACCGGACGTCGTGTTGCTCCAGGAACTGGACGACGGCGCCAAGGCGAGCGACTACCAGAACCAGCTCAAGTTGTTGCAGGAACGATTGACCGACCTGTATCCGTGCAGCACCAGCGCCTTTGACTGGAAAGCCGATTTCATCCCCGACCCGCATATCTTCGGCAGCGTCGGCCGGCAGTTGGCGACGTTGAGCCGTTACCGCATCGATCAAGCGGAACGGGTGCAGTTGCCAGTGGCCGGGGCCAATTTCATCAGCCGTCAGTTCCAGCCGAAAAACGCTTTGTTGGTCAGTCACCTGCCGCTGAGCAGTGGTGGCCACCTGGTCGTGCTCAACACCCACCTGGAACGGGCCACGCAGCCGGATGAAACCCTGCCGAACCAGGTCAAGGCCGTGAGCAAGGTACTGGACAAACTTGAATCGCGAGGCAAACCCTGGCTGATCGGTGGCGACTTCAATCTGCTACCCCTGGGCCAATACCGGCGCCTGCCAGCCGCGCAGCGCACGCCCTACTCCGCCGACAGCCCTCTGCACCTGCTGTGGGACAAATACCCGATGATCCCCACCAACAACGAAGCTAGCGGCATCGATCGCAGCCACTGGCTGACCCACTACCCGAACGACCCCGGCCTCAACGGCCCTGACCGCACTGTCGACTACCTGTTCTACAGCCCTCGGATCAAGCGGGTCGAGGCTCGGGTGCGGCAAGACGATACCTTGCGTATCTCCGATCATTTGCCGGTGATTGCCCGATTCCTGTTGCCGGCCACGCCGTGATGCCAAGCCACATTCGCCGTCAGACGAGTGTGGCGCTGGTCCGCGTAACCCACGCTTGATCAGGGTCGAGTACCTGTCTCGGCTTCCTGAACCGTCCAGGGTTTGACTTGTTCGCTCAGCGTCAGTCCCAAACCGGGGCGAGTGGGCACCAGCATCCGACCGTCGCGGGTTTCCAGGCGCTCGTTGAACAGCGGCTCAAGCCATTCGAAATGCTCGACCCAGGGCTCGGTCGGATAAGCGGCTGCCAGGTGAACGTGCAGTTCCATGGCGAAATGGGGAGCCAGCATCAGGCCCGCCTGCTCGGCCATTGATGCGACCTTCAGGTAAGGGGTGATGCCGCCTACTCGTGGCGCGTCGGGCATCAGGAAATCAGCGCCGCGCTGTTTGATGAACTCGGCGTGTTCAGCAACGCTGGTGAGCATTTCACCCGTGGCAATCGGTGTATCGAACTGCTGCGCCAACGCGGCATGGCCTTCAGCGTCATAGCAGTCCAGCGGCTCTTCAATCCAGATCAGGTTGTACGCTTCAAACTGCCGACACATGCGCTGGGCCGTCGGGCGATCCCATTGCTGGTTGGCATCCACCATCAACGGGAAGTTGTCACCCAAGTGCTTGCGCACCGCACTGACCCGTTCAATGTCGATGGCGCAATCCGGTTGCCCGACCTTCAACTTGATGCCGCCAATTCCCTTTTCTCGCGAGAGGTCGGTGTTCTTCATCAACTGATCAAGCGGGGTGTGAAGGAAGCCACCGGAAGTGTTGTAGCAACGCACCGAGTCACGTTGAGCACCGAGCAAGCGCGCCAGCGACAGGTTGGCGCGCTTGGCCTTCAGATCCCACAACGCCACGTCGAACGCCCCGATGGCCTGGGTCGACATACCGCTGCGGCCCACCGACGCGCCAGCCCAACACAGCTTGGTCCAGAGTTTGGCAATGTCACTGGGGTTTTCCCCGATCAGCGCCGGGGCGATTTCCTTGGCATGAGCGAATTGTCCCGGCCCGCCGGCACGCTTGGAGTAACTGAAACCCAGGCCCTGATGCCCATCGACGGTCTCGATTTCGGCAAACAGGATGGCGATTTCAGTCATCGGCTTTTGCCGTCCGGTAAGGACCTTGGCATCACTGATGGGATTGGCCAGCGGCAGGATGACCGAAGCGACACGAACCCAGGCGATTCGGTCGTCATCGGAGGACTTGAGCGATTGTTGTACGAGCATGGGGCTCTCCTTGGACAGGCTCTGAAGGCGACGATGATTGCGCAATCATCAAGAGACATAAAAAAGACCTTCGTCGATGCTTCAGAAGGTCTCTTGTCTCGATACTACACTGATTGCGCAATCATTCAATCCCGTAAATCCCCGGAAAATCCACTGCCAGGCTCAGGTACTGGCGCGGTCGATGAACGTGAAGCCGGTGTCAATTCGCACGGGTTTGAGATGGGCGCCGGGATTGTCGAATCGTTCAAGCAGTGCTTCAGCCACTTGCAGGCCAATCCTGCCGCCGTCGACGCTGACGGTCGACAGCGCCGGGTAAACCTGCGCCGCGCTGCTGAGATCCCCGAAGCCCATGACGGCCAGCTCAGCGGGCACCTTCAAGCCAAGGCTGGCGGCTTGCGCCAACACACCTTGAGCCACGGTATCGGAGCTGCACACCACGATGTCGGGGCGCACCGGCAGATCCAGCAGCCGCCGCAGCCCCTCGCGCCCCACCTCCAGCGTGGCGGGGGGCGCCAGGACTTCCATGGGCACCTCTTCAATGCCCTGGCGCTGCAGCTCGGCGATAAGACTGTTGCAGCGACGCAGGCCACGCGGGTCGCTGATGGTCACCACGGAAAAGCGCTGGTAACCCTTTTCAAGCAAATGTCGCGCGGTCTCTTGCCCGACTTTTTCATGGGAGAAGCCAACCAGCATGTCCAAAGGGTCTTCACTCAGATCCCAGGCCTCGACCACGGGAATTCCCGCCTGGGCGAGGCGCAAGCGGCTTGATTCGGTATGAAGCGTACCGGTCAATACGATGCCGTCCGGACGACGACCGAGTACGGCTTCAAGCAGTTTCTCTTCCTGCTCCGCGCTGTAGCCGGTCAGACCGAGCAGGGTTTGATAGCCCGCTTGGGTCAGGCGGTCCATCAGCGATTGCACGGTGTCTGCAAAAATGGAGTTAGCGATGGTTGGAAGGAAAATCGCCACCAGGCGACTTTTGTTGCTCGCCAGACTACCCGCCAGCATGTTCGGCACATAGCCCGATTGGCGCACCGCTTCGCGGACCTTCTCCCGCGTGTTCTCGCTCACCAGTTCCGGGCGATGCAAAGCCCTGGAAACGGTCATTGGCGAGACGCCTGCAATCTTTGCCACATCGATCAACGTCAGGCTCGAACCCCTGGTGGCCAAGGTCATCGGTGCCTGGGAGGTGGGCGCTGCTGGTTTCTTTGCCATGAACTGTTCCGAATCTGAAGCCAAGTAACCGGGACTGCGTATAAAGCAGTTGATGGGTCAGTGAATCTACCATTTGCGCCCCCGTGCTGGCGGGCCAAACCGGCGGTTTATCACTTGCGGGGTTTGATCCGGGCCGTGGCTTCGGCCACCAGCGGATCGTCCGGCCAGTAATGCTTGGGATAACGTCCCTTGAGGTCTTTCTTTACTTCGGCATAGGTGCTGCGCCAGAAATTCGCCAGATCCTGGGTCACCTGCACCGGTCGCCGCGCCGGTGACAACAGGTGCAGTTTGACGACCTGTCGGCCGCCGGCAATGCGAGGGGTGTCGGCCAGGCCGAACAGTTCCTGCAAGCGTACCGCGAGAATTGGCGGGTGTTCGCTGTAGTCCAGGCGAATCGACGAGCCCGAGGGCACGCTCAGATGATGGGGTGCCCATTCATCCAGCCGCTGCGGCAAGGGCCAGGGCAGCAGGTTGTGGACGATACTCGACAGGTCCAGGTTGGCGAAATGGCTGAGGCGTGACACGCGTCCCAGGTACGGCATCAACCATTGCTCAAGCGTGTTCAGTAGCGCCCCGTCGCTGACATCTGGCCAATCACTCTCGCTCTTGGCCTCCAGATCGAGCCGGCGCAACAGTGCCACCCGCGCCTGCCATTGCCGCAGCTCCGGCGTCCAGGGCAGCAACTCCAGTCCCTTGCGCCGTACCAGGTTCACCAGCGCCTGGCTGCGCGCCGACTCATCCAGCCCGGTCAGTGGCTCACGGCTGAGCACCAGTTCGCCGACCTTGCGCTGGCGCTCGGCCCGCAGCACGCCCTCACGCTCGTCCCAATCCAGTTGATCCACCGTGCGCACCTGTTCGGCCAGCACCGAATCAAACAGCGCCGGATCGAAGTCCGTCGCCAGGTAGATCCGTTCTTCCCGCTGCCCCTGACGGCTGCCCAGGTCGGCGATCACCAGCCACGGCTGTTTCATCAGGCTGTCCGCTTCGGCAAACAACGCTGCACGGCCGTTGGCCAGGCGATACTCCGCCCCGCCGGGCCGCCGCTGTTGAGCGACGCGATCCGGGTAGGCCAACGCCAGTAAAGCGCCCAGCCAGCGCGGATGTTCGGGGTCGGCGACGGCGTCTTCGGCCTTGCCCCGCAGGTAACCGCGATATTGCCGGGCCAGTTGCCGCGCCCGCTGTACCCCGCCCTGGGCGCCACGGGCCGCCCGCTCTTCACCGGACAGCAACGCCAGGCGCGTGTGCAGGTCCGCCCCGGCGCCGCGCAGAATGTCTCGCTCACCCAACAGCGCCGCGACGTTGCACGCCATGTCCGCCAGCCCCAGCGACTGCCCCCGCAGCAGCAAATGCGCGATGCGCGGGTGAGCCGGCAGTTCGGCCATGGCTTGGCCATGACGGGTCAGTTGCTCGCCGTCCAGCGCGCCCAGGCGTTGCAGCAGCTCCTGCGCCTGGGCATAAGCGGCGGTGGGCGGGATGTCGAGCCAGACCAATTGCTGCGGCGTCACGCCCCAACGCCCCAATTGCAGAGCCAGCCCGGCCAGGTCCGCCGAAAGAATCTCTGCGCTGCCATAAGCGGCCAGTTGTTCGTGCTGGTCTTCGGACCACAACCGATAGCACACCCCCGGCTCCAGACGCCCGGCCCGCCCGGCCCGCTGAGTGGCGCTAGCCCGGGAAATCCGCTGGGTGTCGAGGCGAGTCATACCGCTGCCCGGATCGAAACGCGGCACCCGCGCCAATCCGGCATCGATCACCACCCGCACGCCATTGATGGTCAGGCTGGTTTCGGCGATGTTGGTGGCCAGCACCACTTTGCGCTGGCCGGGCGGCGCCGGGTCGATGGCCGCGCGTTGGGCGGCGAGGTCCAGCTCGCCATGCAACGGACAGAGCAGCACATTGCCGCCTTCACCCAAGGCATCGGCCAGTTGCTGATGAACCCGGCGGATCTCCGCTTGCCCAGGCAAGAACACCAGCACGCTGCCGGTTTCATCGTGCAGGGCTTCGAGCACGGTCTGCACCAGGCGCGGCTCGATGAACTCGCCGGGCTGGAACGGCCGGCCCCAGCGCACCGTCACCGGGAACATGCGCCCCTCACTGCGCAGGATCGGCGCGTCGTCCAACAACCCGGCCAGGCGCTCGCCTTCCAGAGTCGCGGACATCAGCAGGATTTTCAGCGGCTGGTCGTCGCGAAACAGCTCGCGGCCATTGAGACTCAAGGCCAGGGCCAGGTCGGCGTCGAGACTGCGTTCGTGGAATTCATCAAAAATCAGCAGCCCCACACCCTCCAGCGCCGGGTCGTCCTGCAAGCGGCGGGTGAGGATGCCTTCGGTGACCACTTCAATGCGGGTCTTGGGGCCCACCTTGCTGTCGAGACGAATTCGGTAGCCGACGGTTTCACCGACCTTTTCCCCCAGCTCGCTGGCCAGTCGCTCGGCCGCCGCCCGTGCCGCCAGGCGCCGGGGCTCAAGCATCAGAATCGTCTGCCCGGCCAGCCAGGACTCATTCAACAGGGCCAAGGGGACGCGGGTGGTTTTACCAGCGCCGGGCGGCGCTTCGAGCACGGCTTCGTGACGCGACGCCAAGGCTTGACGCAGGGCAGGTAAAACTTCATCAATCGGCAAAGAAATCATGCTGGCTCCAAAACAGAGGGCCGAGTATAACGGCGAACTGTTTAGCGTGGTCTGGACTCCAACCAGCAACGCCTTTACCTGCTCAGGAGATTGCTATGCGTATTCCCTTTCGCGTGATCGGCGGCGTTCTGGTCGCCTCCCTGCTGACCCAGATCAGCGCCTGCGGCTCGATCTTCTACCCCGACCGTCGCGGCCAGATCGACGGCAAGATCGACCCGGCGATTGCCGCGCTGGACGCCGTCGGCCTGCTGTTCTACATCATCCCCGGCCTGATCGCGTTCGCCGTGGACTTCGCCACCGGGGCGATTTATTTCGAGCCCGGCAGAAGCGTCCAGATCGAGCCAGAAAAACTCAAGCCGGCGATCAACGCCGACGGCAGCGTCAACAACCAAAAGCTGCAAGCGATTTTGGAGAGCGAACTGGGCCGCAGTTTCCCCCTGGACGACCCACGTTTGATCCAAAGCAAGGGCAACGCCCAGCAACTGGCCGCCCTCGGGCTTAAACCGGCCGCGTGATGGGCGCTATTGAAGGAACGACCGCGCCATGACCACCAGCACCGAACATGCCCGTCTGCTGCGTCTGGCCACCCGTGCTTCGGTGGCCGTGGCGCTTATTCTGGTCATTGCCAAGGCACTGGCCTGGTGGCTGAGCGGCTCGGTGAGCATGCTCGCCGGCCTGACCGACTCGGCGCTGGACGGCGTCACGTCGCTGCTCAACCTGCTGGCGGTGCATTACGCATTGCGCCCCGCCGACGAGGACCATCGTTACGGCCACGGCAAAGCCGAGTCCCTGGCCGGCATGGCCCAGGCATTGTTCATCGGCGGCAGTGCGGTGTTGATTGCGCTACAGGCGTTTGAGCGTCTGAAAAACCCGGTCCCGGTGGAAGCGGCCTGGCTCAGTGTCGGCGTGATCGTATTCTCCCTGGGGCTGACCCTGGCCTTGTTGGCGCTGCAACATCGGGTCGTCCGCGCCACCGGCTCCAACGCCGTGCGCGCTGACTCGCTGCACTATCGCTCGGATCTGTTGCTCAACGGCAGCATCCTGGTCGCCCTGGTGCTGGCCGGGTTGGGCTGGCATCAACTGGATGCCTGGTTCGGCCTGGGCATCGCCGTCTACATCCTGTGGAGCGCGATCCAGATCGCCCGGGAAAGCTTCGCGGTATTGATGGATGAGGAACTGCCGCCCGACGTCAGCCAGCGCATGCTGGAACTGGCCTGCGCGGTGCCCGGGGTACTGGGTGCCCACGATCTGCGCACGCGGATCTCAGGTAACCATTGGTTCGTGCAACTGCATCTGGAACTGCCGGGAGAACTGACCCTGTCCGTAGCCCACGGCATCAGCGACCAGGCCGCCGATGCCATACACCGCGCCTATCCGAAGGCGGAAGTGTTGGTGCATGCCGATCCGTCGGAAGTGGTGAAGCGCACCAGCGCCTGACGCCGAACACAGAACCCCGTGGCGAGGGAGCTTGCTCCCGCTGGCCTGCGCAGCAAGCCCAAGATTTTACGGTCGCTGCGCAACCGAGCGGGAGCAAGCTCCCTCGCCACAGGGGAGTGTTTTTCTTTCGAGTGATCAGTACGTCACCTGATACCCACGACTGCTCAAGCAACTCCCTTGGGCCTGACGATAGATCTGTACCACTTGCGGCGCGGGCGGGTAGGTGTAGTTGCGCGGATCGAAACCGCTCTGCTGCACCGCCCAGCGATAGCATTCGTAGCCATCCTGATTGACCTGCTCGGGAGACTGGCCGTTGGCTGGATAAGCCACCACATCGTAGCTGTTGCCTTGGGGCTGGGGCTGCGGGTTGCTCACCGGCGCGTCAACGACGACGTAGTCCCGGGTGTTGGCTTCGTAGATGTAATAGGCACCGGCGGCGAGGAAAAACAGCGAACCGCCGATCCAGACTTCCCGGGCATAATCGGGCAGATAACGGGTACGGATTCCGCGCGGCGGCTCAATCACGATATAGCGCGGCCCTTGGGGGCGATACCAGTAACCGCCCGAATAAAAATAGTCATGGCCACGGTAAGGCACGCGGTAGTGACGATCCGGAAAACGATCGATTACATACCCAGGACGATATTGCGGCCCCGGCCCCCAGCCGTTGCCATGACCGTCCGGCCGACCGGACCAGTGCTGATCAGGGCGAGGGTCATGGCTGGGGCGTGGCCCACCGCTCGGATAACCATCACTGCGGCGCGGAATATCGCGGTAGTAACCCGGCCTCGGCTCCTGAGTCTGGGTCACGCTGTCGGGGCGGCCCTGGATCGGCAGGCTGTTACCCGGTGGCTGCGGCGGACGACCATTGGGGTCTTGCGGCGGGCGGTTGTAGGGCTGGCCGCCTTGAGCGTGAGGCTGGACCTCAAACTGGCGGCTGTTGTCGCCGCGAATGATCTCGTTGCTCTGTGGCCGGGGTTGGCCTGAATAACCCTGGCCATTGCCACCTCGCCCGTCCGGGCCGCCACGATTTTGCTGATCGTCGGCCACTCCCTGCGCACTGACACTTGCCCACAACAGACCAACACCTGCCAAACGCCAGATGCGCGACTTCATGAAATTCCTCACAACGGTTCAGGGCCTGATGAATGAGACTGGAAAAGCCTAGGCCGGTTCTGCGACAGATTATCAGTCGCCGCCATTATTTCGCAGGCATAAAAAAGGGAGGCCCGTCGGCCTCCCCTTGAGAACTTCGTCCGTGCGCGACGCTTTTGACGTCGGCTCACCTCACGCCGTCTTCTGGACAGTGTGCAGCTCGGGGGTCTGCCAGACACCGGTGGGTGCTGCGACCGCGGCCGGCCGGATTAGGCGGGCCGCACTGGACTGTTTGTCCGAGCAGTGATCTTGGTGATAAGAATAGGCTCGGAGCACCGACGAATGATTGCGAAGATTGCGTAAATAAACATCACTTGCGCAATTTTTTACCTGCGATAGATAATATCCAGCAATTATCCAGACAAAGGCCCGACCAATGAGCAAACTCGACCGTTACGACCTGAGCATTCTGGCGGAATTGCAGCGCGACGCGCGCATCTCCAATCAGGAGCTGGCCGAACGCATCGGCCTGTCGCCGTCCCCCTGCTCGCGGCGGGTCAAGCAATTGGAAGACGACGGCTACATTACCCGTCAGGTCGCCCTGCTCGACCGCAAAATGCTCGGCCTGAGCCTGACGGCCTACGTGCTCATCGGCATGGACCGCCACACCCCTGAACGTTTCGAGAACTTCGAAGCCGCCATCCGCAATTTGCCCCAGGTGTTGGAATGCAGCCTGGTGACCGGCATGGATGCGGATTACCAGCTCAAGGTCGTGGTGCCGGACATGGACCATTATCAGAAACTGCTGCTGGGGCACCTGACCCGGATTGACGGGGTCACCAGTGTGCGGTCCAGCTTCGTGTTGAACCAGGTGCTCAACAGCACCGAACTGCCGCTGACTCATCTGCGCGGCTGACGACAAACGAGCGCCGCTTCACAGCCGCTCACCGACGTACGCGCGCATCGGCCAGCCCCCGAACCCAAACCACACTCGCCTTGAAGCCACGAATCAGCCTTTGAATTCCCGCGAGGCGTATTCGGCGAGCTTGCCCTGGATGAAGTCCAGAAAGCACTGGATCCTCAGGGCCAGTTGGGAGTTGCGGTAATACACCGCGTTGATCGGTTGGCGATATCCGCTGTTGGCATCGGCCAGCAGCACCTTGAGCTGGCCGGCACGGATGTCTTCACGGGTCATGAAGTCCGACAGGCACGCTATGCCCTGCCCTTGCAGCGCCAAGTGACGCACGGTTTCGCCACTGGACGCGCTGATGGCAGGCTGGATCGGCCAACGATCACCGTGCTCGTGACGCAGCGGCCACTGATTGAGGCCCTCATTCTGGGCAAACCCCAACAGTGCATGCCGGGCCAGTTCGGCGACAGTGGCAGGTGTACCGTGCTGCTTCAGATAGGCCGGGCTGGCCAGGATATGCAGCGGACTGCACCCCAGGGATCGGGCATGTAGCGTCGAGTCGCTGAGGGTGCCGATGCGGATCGCTATGTCGGTACTTTGCTCGAGCAAATCGATGATCAGGTCGTTGCTGTTGAGTTCGAGCTGGATATCCGGGTAGAGCCCGCGGAACTCTTCGATATGCGGCACGATAGCGTGCAACATGAAAGGCGAAGCCGCATTGATCCGCAACCGCCCCGCCGGGTTTTTCTGGCGAGACGACAGGCGCTCCTCCAGCTCATCCATCTGGTCGAGAATGCCCTTGGCCTGCTCGAAGAAATACTTGCCCTCTTCGGTCAGGTCCATGCGCCGCGTGGTGCGGTTGATCAGCGTGGTATCGAGCTTGGCTTCCAGGCGCGACAAGGTACGACTGACCGCAGACGGCGTCTGCCCGACCTGCTCGGCGGCGGCGGATATCGACCCGCACTCGATCACGCAGACGAAAATCTGCAATTCGTCGGATCTGGCTTTCACGTATCCCCCTGTCGACTGCGCTCTCTTGTGGCGAGGGAATCTATCCCCGCCGGGCCGCAAAGCGGACCCGAGCCCCAGGATAGTATCGGGATACGGGACAAAAGAAAGGTCACGCCTTCAGGCCGAACACCTCAATCAAGTGCTGCTCATAACGCGCCACATCGGCCTCGATATTCGGGCGTTTCATCACGTCCACAGACAGGAAGGTTGGCAATCCGCTCATGCCCAGGAACTGGTTGGCCTTGTGGAACGGAAAGTACACAGCGTCCACACCCTTGGCTTCAAAGAAGTCGGTCGGGTCATCGAAGGCTTGCTGCGGGGCGTTCCAGGTCAGCGACAACATGTATTGCTTGCCCTGCAACAAACCACCGCTGCCGTATTTCTGCGAAGCATCGGAGCGGGTGCGGCCGTCGCTGGCATAGAGGCTGCCATGGCCTTCGGTGAAGACCTCATCGACGTATTTCTTGACGGTCCACGGCGCGCCCATCCACCAGCCTGGCATCTGGTAAATGATCACGTCGGCCCAGAGGAATTTGGCAACTTCTTCCTTGATGTCGTAACCACCGTCGATGAACGTGGTTTTCACATCGAACCCGCCACGGTCCAACACGCTGACCGCCGCATCATGGAGGGTGGCGTTATAGCGACCGTCGGAGTGAGCGAATTGTTTACCACCGTTGAGCAGCAGGACTTTTTTCATGGAGAGCCTCATCGGATTCCAGGGGACACGGTTGAACGGTCACCCAATGGAAAGATTGAAAATGATGGCGGCAGAGTACCGATGAGCTTGCGGCGGAGTAAGCACTGCAACGGCAAAACTGATTTGACCTATACGCACGAATAGGTAGCCAATTCTTGCCGTAGCATTCGCATACTTTTATTCAGGAGCCTCTCCGATGAGCGAATTGCACGGTTTCATCCTGCACGCCAAGACCCGTCCGGAAAAAGCCGAAGCCTTCGAAACGCTGTTTCGTGCCTACGTGGAACCGAGCCGTGCCGAACCCGGTTGCATCGAATATCACATGCTGCGAGACCGGCAAGACCCGACCCTGTTTATCTTCTATGAGATCTGGCAATCCCAGGCTCATCTGGACGTGCATTCGAACCTGCCGCACATGAAGCAGTTTTTTGAGCAGCGCATGGAATACCTGGAGCGCGATTTCGAGATCCGCCGCGTCGACATGCTCAGCCCGTCCTCGGCTAGCCGCTGATCAGCAAATGGCCGCCGAGCACAGCGAGGCCAATGAAAAACACCCGCCTGAACAGCACGGCGCTGATGCGCTGACGCAGCCATTGCCCCAGCCACATCCCCAACAGCGCTGGCGCCAGGGCCAGCACCGAAGCACTTAATTCGCCACCGCCCAAGGCGCCGCGCCACAGCAGGCCGGCCGCCAGGGCCAGTGTCGAAACCGTGAATGACAACCCCAACGCCTGCACCAGTTCGTCCTTGCTCAAGCCCAACGCTTGCAGGTACGGCACCGCCGGGATGACGAACACACCTGTCGCACAAGTGATGAGGCCAGTGAGCAGACCGCAGAACGGTGCGAGCCACGGCTCAACACTGGAAGCGACCCGCAATGTCGGCAGCAACAACCCGCTCAGCGCGTACAGCAATAACGCGCCACCCAATGCTCGCACCGCCCAAGGTCCCCCCACCGTATCGAACCACAACGTGCCCAGAGCGGTGCCGATGCAAATCGCCAGCAACAGTGGCCACAAGCGCCTGATCAGGGTTTGCAGATGACCACCAAAGGTCAGTTGCCAGATATTGGTCAGCGTGGCCGGGATGACGAGCAACGCCGCAGCCTGTGTCGGAGCCATAGCCAGGCCGAGCAGGCCCATGGAAATGGTCGGCAGGCCGAGGCCGATCACACCCTTGATGGTGCCGGCCAGCAGGAAAGTGCCTATGACCAGCAAAGAAAGGGCAGGGCCGAGATTTTGATAGAAAGCCATGAGTGTGTTCATGGGGCTATCGTGGGCCCTGGCGGTCGGGTTTTAAATCTGCCATATACTGAGATAGCCTCTGGCCGAGCAAGAGGCTGAAGAATTTGCTGAGGCTGTAGACGCCATCGCGAGCAGGCTCGCTCCCACCTTGGATCCTGCATTGTTCTCGTGGGAGCGAGCCTGCTCGCGATGACAATGTTCCAGACACCCCAGAACCCGGCACAGGATCACATCCCCCATGCACTTCGACCTCACCGACCTGCGCCTCTACCTGCACATCCTCGACACCGGCAACATCACTGCCGGCGCTGCCCGCAGCCATCTCTCCCTGGCAGCGGCCAGTGCCCGGGTCCGGGCCATGGAGGCCTCCCTGGGGATTGAATTGCTCGAACGCGGGCGGCGCGGTGTAACACCCACATCGGCCGGCCAGGCACTGGCGCAACATGCCCGGGTGTTGCTGCAACATGCCGAACACCTGCAACAGGACCTCGGCGAATACGCCCGCGGCGTCAAAGGCCGGGTGCGGTTGTTGTGCAACACCAGCGCCATGACCGAATACCTGCCGGAATTGCTGGCCGAGTTTCTCAAGGCCCATTCCAACCTCGACATCGATCTGCAGGAATTGCCCAGTTCACGGATCACCCATGCGCTGCGTCAGGGTGCGGCGGACCTGGGTATCATCTCCGACGCGGTGGACATCGCCGGCCTTGAAACCCGGCCCTTCCGCGATGATCCGCTGGTATTGATCCTGCCCTCGGAACATCCCCTGGCTGACGGTCGTCCGCTGAACTTCAATGAGACCCTCGGCCATGATTATGTAGGCCTGAACGCGTCCAGTGCGCTGGCGATCTACCTCGAAGAACAGGCGCTGCACAGCGGACGACGCATGCACATTCGCATTCGCGCCGACGGTTTTGATGGCGTGATTCGCATGGTCGCTCATGGTGCGGGCATTGCCATCGTGCCAAAGGCCGCGATCGCGCGGCGCCCGCCCGAACCTTCCTGGCAATGGGTCTCGCTGCAAGAGGCCTGGGCTCAACGCTCACTGCGGCTGTGCGCCCGCCGCTTCGACAACTTGCCCGCCTACGCCAAAGCCCTTGCCACGCACCTGACCGCTCGCTGATGCGCGCTTCTGGATAGGCCGGTGTCGAGCACAGGCATCTGCCCGATCATGTCGCGCGTTAGGGTGCCTGCTCTCTTCTGTCCCTTTCGGAGTTCACATGACCGCCCCCATCACCGTCCTGCGCGATACCCATCCGCTGCCCGTACTCGATGCCTGCAAATGGGAAAAACTCGAAGGCGATCCGCACACCGTCAACCTCAACGTCTACACCAGCGAAGACGGCAGCAAGATCATGGGCACCTGGATCTGTACACCGGGCAAGTGGCGCGTCGACTATGTGAAGTGGGAGTACTGCCATTTCCAGGAAGGCTACTGCATCATCACCCCCGATGGCATGGAGCCGATCCATCTGCGGGCCGGTGACATCTTCGTCATCGAGCCTGGCATGAAAGGCACGTGGGAAGTGGTCGAGACCGTGCGTAAATACTTCGTCTTCGCCTGAAACAAAAAACCGAGAGACCACCCGACATGGTCTCTCGGAAAACAGCTTTCCAAATTGCACAGGCTCTGTGGCGTCGGTGCCCCAGCTCTTATTGCGGCTTGCGATAGCTGTTAACAATCGCCGAAAAATCCTTGCCGCCCTCGCCCCGCTGACTCATCGCCTGGTACAACTGCTGCGCAACCGCGCCTAGCACCACCGGCTGATGAACCTGCCGCGCCGCTTCGGTAGCCAGGCCCAGGTCCTTGAGCATCAGCTCGGCACCAAAGCCCCCGGTGTAGCCACGGGACGCCGGTGCTGTTTCGATCACGCCAGGCCACGGGTTGTAGGTGTCTGAACTCCAGCAACGGCCTGTTGAGCTGTTGATGATCCCGGCCAGTACCTGCGTATCGATCCCCAGGGCATCGCCCAGGGCCATGGCTTCGCTGACGCCTACCATGGAAATCCCCAACAGCAGGTTGTTGCAGATCTTGGCGATCTGCCCGGTGCCGACGTCGCCGCAATGCACGATATTACGGCCCATCTGCGCCAGCACCGGTTGCAGGGTGGCGAACAATTCAGCGGTGGCACCCACCATGAAGGTCAACGTGCCGGCCGCTGCGCCACCGGTGCCGCCGGAGACTGGCGCGTCGGCCATTGCTACGCCTTGTTTGGCGGCTGCGGCGGCAACATCGCGAGCGGTCTGCGGGTCGATGGTGCTGCAATCCACCGCGGGCGTACCGGCGGCGATGCCGGCCAGTACACCGTCGTCACCCAGCCAGACACTGCGTACATGAGCAGCAGCCGGCAACATGGTGATCACCAGGGCCACGCCCTGGGCCGCATCGCGAGGTGAGGCGCTGATGGTGCCGCCCAATGTGGCCAGTTCAGCCAGCACCGTCTGGTTCAGGTCGAACAGGTTCAGCGAGTGGCCGGCCTTGAGCAGATTGCGCGCCATGGGGGCGCCCATGTTGCCCAGACCGATAAATGCGATCTTCATGTCCGGCTCCTTAACGCAGATTGATGGTGGTGTTCACACCGTCATTGACGCTGTCATCATCGAACCAGCGTGCGGTAACGGTCTTGGTCTGAGTGTAGAACTGCACCACTTGTTTGCCGTATGGACCCAGGTCGCCAAGCTTCGAACCACGGGAGCCGGTGAAGCTGAAAAACGGCACAGGTACCGGAATCGGGATGTTGATCCCCACCTGACCGACGTCGATTTCGCTCTGGAATTTACGCGCCGCCGCCCCGCTTTGCGTGAACAGGCCGGTGCCGTTGCCAAACGGGTTGGCATTGACCAGGGCGATTGCCTGATCAAGGGTGTCGACTTCCAGCACCACCAACACCGGGCCGAAGATTTCTTCGGTGTAAATACGCATCCTGGTAGTCACGCCGGAAAACAGGGTCGGGCCGACGAAGTTGCCTTGCTCGAAACCCGGCACGCTGATGTCACGGCCATCAAGTTCCAGCTTGGCCCCTTCCTGTACGCCACTCTCGATCAATTCAAGAATCCGCGCCTTGGCCCGCTTGGAAATGACCGGGCCGACATCCGTGCCCGGCTCACTGCCGGCGTTGACCTTGAGCTTCTGCGCCAGAGCCTTGAGCTCGGGCAGCCATTGTTTGGCCGCGCCCACCATGACCACCACCGAAGTGGCCATGCAACGCTGGCCCGCCGCCCCGAAACCGGCGCCGACCAAAGCATTGAGGGTCTGTTCGCGATTGGCATCAGGCAACACCACCGCATGGTTCTTGGCGCCCATCATCGATTGCACGCGCTTGCCATGCCGACCCGCCAGGTCATACACGTGAGTGCCGACCGCCGTTGAGCCGACAAAGGAAACCGCCTTGATGTCCTTGTGGGTGCAGAGGGCATCCACCACATCCTTGCCGCCATGCACCACGTTGAGCACGCCCGCCGGCACGCCAGCCTCGATGGCCAGCTCCACCAGCAGCATGGTCGACAGCGGGTCCTGCTCCGACGGTTTGAGCACGAAGGTGTTACCGCAGGCGATGGCCATCGGGAACATCCACAGCGGAATCATCGCCGGGAAATTGAACGGGGTAATGCCCGCGCACACACCAATCGGTTGACGCAACGTGTAGGTATCGACGCCGCCGGCAACGTTCTCGGCAAACTCGCCCATTTGCAGGGTGCCGATGGAACAGGCGTGTTCGACCACTTCCAGGCCACGGAAAATATCGCCCTCGGCATCAGCGATAGTCTTGCCCTGCTCGGCGCTCAGTACGGCGGCGATGCGTTTGGAGTGCTCGCGAATCAGCGCCTGGAGCTTGAGCATGATGCGCATCCGCGCACCGATGGGGGTCAGCTTCCAGGTCTGGAAAGCACGCTGGGCGGCGGCAATGGCGGCATCGACTTCCGACGCCGTGGCGAACGGGACTTTCGCCAGTACCTGCTGGGTGGCCGGGTTGACGATGTCGTGCCATTCGCTGGACTGGGATTCAACCCACTCGCCGTCGATCAACAATTTTACGGTTTGCAGGGCAGTGTCGCTGGGCGTAAGGGAAACGTTCATGCTGGCCTCCGGGACTTGTTCTTATAGAGAGCGCTGGTTCAGCACAGATCAAGGTGCATAGACAGACACCTTGGTGATGAGACGGTTTTTGGAGTATAGATGTGCAAACTTCTAATAAGAACGCACATAAAAACCGGTCCATCATGCAAAAAAACATCACCTCCCTGGGGTCGCTGAATTGGGACGACCTCAAGTTTTTCCTCGAAGTGGCCCGCACCCGCAAGGCCAGCACGGCGGCCAAGCGCCTGGCCGTCGACTACACCACGGTGTCGCGACGCATCAGCTCGCTGGAAACGTCATTGGGGACGCTGCTGTTCGAAAAATCCCGGACCAACGGTTTTGTCCTGACCGCCGAAGGCCAGCGTCTGCTGGGTTACGCCGAATCGATCGAAAGCACCCTGCACATGGCCTGCGAACAGGTGTCAGGCTCTGGGGTGGCGTTGTCCGGCCACGTGCGCATGGGCTGTACCGAGGGCTTCGGCAGCTTCTTCATCACGCCGCAACTGAGTCATTTCGTCGATGCCTACCCGGCCATTTCCGTGGACATCCTGCCGCTGCCGCACTTCATCAGCCTTTCCAAGCGCGAAGCCGACATCGTCATCGCCCTCGAACGCCCCGAACATGGCCCGTATGTGTGCTGCAAACTGTGCGACTACCGACTGCAGCTCTACGCCACCCAGCCATACCTGGACAGCCATCCTCCCATCCACCGACCGGCGGACCTGAGCAAGCATTCGTTCATCAGCTACGTGGATGATCTGGCGTTCAGTTCCGAGCTGCTCTACTTGGCGAATGTATTGCCAGGCGCCCATGCTCACCTGCGCAGCACCAGCGTGATTGCGCAGTTCGTGGCAGCGCAGCAAGGACGATCATTGGCGATCCTGCCGTGCTTCCTCGCCGCCCAGGATCCGCGCCTGCTGCCGGTGCTGCCGGAGGAAATCACCGTCACCCGGCAGTTCTGGATGTACTGCCGGGAGGATTTGAGGAAGCTCAAACGCATCACGCTGTTGTGGGATTACATCCGCGAAGTGACTGAGCAGAATCAGCCATTGTTGATGGGCGAGAGCCGAGAGATGGTATTCGCCGACTAGTCGGCGATGACCACGATGGCGACGCGACGGTTTTCGGTGCGCCCCTCGACCGTGTCGTTGGAGGCGACTGGCCTGCTACTGCCCAGCCCCCGTGTTTGAACGTTTTCTTCGCGCATGCCCACGCCAATCAATACCTTGCTCACGCTGTAGGCCCGACGTATCGACAGTTGTTCGTTATAGGTTTGCGAGCCTGATGCGTCGGTATGACCATCGATCCGCACCCGCTCGATTCCGGCCCCCAGCAGAGCCTTGCCGATTCGCTCGACAATCTCGGTACTGGCCGGGTTGAGGGTTTCCACATCGCTGCCAAACAGTACTTTGCCGGACAGGCCGAAAGCCCATCCCTCATCGGTCAATTCGAACCCTTGTTGTTTGAGCACGGCGACTTGCGCCGGGGTAAGACCTTTTTGGGGTGTCGTCTGGCAGCCGGACAGGGCCAGAACGGTGATGAACAAAAGCGCGGCGAAGCGCTGCAGGGAGAGTTGAGGATATAGGCGCACGAGTCAGCTCCTGGCTTGAAGATCAGCAACCGGGTGCTCCGACCCAGCCGTGTGTTGACCGCCTCTGGCGAGGCGTTTGGCCTGATACATCGCCGCATCGGCGGCGTTGAGCAAGGCGCCTGGTGTAGCGCCATGATCAGGATAAACGGCGATGCCGACACTCAGAGAGGTCAGCACCGAGGCATTGCCGGGCAATTGAATGGGCATTTCCATGCTGGCTATGATTTTCTCGGCAATCCGTTCGGCATCCTCGGTCCGGTGCAAGGGTGCAAGCAGCACGGCAAATTCGTCCCCGCCCAGGCGCGCCACCAAGTCACCTTCACGCAACTGCGCCCGGACCCGTGTCGCCACCGCCGTCAGCACCGCATCACCGGCAGCATGGCCGAAGTTATCGTTGATACCCTTGAACCGGTCACTGTCCAGATAGAGCACGGCGACCTGCTCGTCGAGTTTGTTGGCATTGCGCAGTGCACGGATCAGCCGGCCTTCGAAAAATGCCCGATTCGGCAATCCGGTCAGGCTGTCATGACTGGCCTGGTGAGCCAGGGTTTCGTTCTCGCTTTGCAGGTGGGTTTGCCAGGACTCCAGCTCATCAAGCAGCGCGTTGAAGTCATTGCCCAGGTTATCCAGTTCGGCGATAGCGGCCGGCGGTACGCGTCGGTCGAGGGCGCGTTCGCTGCGCGCGGCATGGGCCACCTCGGCGAGGCTGCGCAGCGGCCCGGTGATTGCGCGTAACTGACGCCGCGCCAGATACAACGCCACCCAGGCGCTCACCGCCGTGCACAAGACAATTCCCGCCAGGCCGCTGAGCAAAAACCGCAAAAGACTGCCGCCATGCCCCGACAGTAGAACTGCGCCTATATTCTGTCCCTGATGGATAATTGGCAGGCTGATGGGCTTTTCCAGGAAGGTTTTGGCGATGTGCCTTTCCAATTCCGACAACAAGCCGGTTTCCGGTCGCTGCCAGCGAGCCAGCAGACGCCCATGCTCGTTGAACACCTCGGCATCGGCGACCTCTTCGGTGGAGGCAATCACAGCCAGCGCCTCGGTCGCCGCCACTGAGTCATCGAACACCACGGCCGCTTCAACGGTATAGCTGATCGAGCGGGCGATCAGGTGCAGGTTGTGATCGGCATAGACTCGCAGCGCAAGTACACCGAGCAACGTCAGGGAGACACTGGCCATGGTGATCGCCACCAACGCGACAATCAGGTGACCGCGACCAATGACCGAGCCCAGTGTGGGACGGATCCGTGCCGTGGGCAGATTCATGGGGCTGCTGGCCTGCGACGTGAAAGCTGCAAAACGCTGGGGTGAATGCGCACGCCACTGCGCGCCACCGAATCCAGGTTGACCTCGAACGAGACCTGTTCGTCAGCGACCCGCAGACAGAACAGGCTGCCGACGGTGCACTGATCGCCGCCTTCACTGATGCTCAACACAGGTTTACCGATCAAGGACGCGAACAGCCGGGTGCGCTCGTCATGGGTCAATCTGCCGATGTAGATCGCGTTGCAATCAGTGGCAATACTGGGGTGGTCGGCCAGCACCCGCTGCACAGTCACAGGCCGGCCAGTGGCCTGAGTCGTACCCTTGACCAAATCGTCTGTGTATTGAGTCGGCCCGACAATGCACAGCTGCAATTGCGCTGGTTCCACGGGCCAGCGGGCGTAGCTGAGAATTCCCAACACAACCTGGGTGACGGATTCGGCCCGCTGTTCAGCCCGGGTCGTGGTGGCCTGATCCTGGGCGACAACCACAGGCGCCAGTGAGCACAGCAGGCCGGCAAGCAAATATTGCCTCCAGCCCTTGCGGCGCACTGTCTCCTGAACAGCCACACTCATGGAAAGTCTCTTGGTCGATGCAATAAGTGCCGGAAAGATAGCACAGTGCCAAAAAGCCAGCGAGGCAGCGTCCTACGGCGCTTACGACACAAGCGTGCAGAACAGCCGCCCTGGACACTGAATCGCGAAAGTCGATCGCTCAGACAGCTCCTTCCAGCGCCAGCATCAACCCGCTCAAGCGCTTGACCTTGCGCTGAACCGCCTCTTCAAAGACGCCCGCTCGCGGCTCAATCAGACTGAACCAGTGCTTGCCCCGAGTAATGGCGGTGTACACCAATTCTTTCGTCAGCACCGGGTTCAGCGCATCCGGAAGAATCAAAGCCGTATGGGCGAACTCCGAACCTTGGGATTTGTGCACCGTCATGGCAAAGACAGTTTCTACATCGTTCAGGCGACTGGGCAGTACAAAACGCACACCGCCCTGGCCATCGTTACGAGGGAACGCCACCCGCAGAACCTGCTTGCCGGCGTCCGGCCCATCACGCTCGGGCAGTTTGAGCGCGATACCGATATCGCCATTCATCAGGCCCAACCCGTAGTCGTTGCGGGTCATCAGAACCGGGCGCCCTTCGTACCATTGATGATCGCTGTCGATAAGCTGGGCCTTGAGCAGTGCGGCGGTGATGCGCTGGTTCAACCCCGCGACGCCCCACGGGCCTTTGCGTACGGCACAAAGCAGCTGGAACTCGTCGAAAGCCGACAGGACTTCCCGAGCCCAATCGGTCCAGCAGCTGTCCTCAAGCGGTCGGGATATGGCCGGGCGGCGCTGACGCAACAGGCTCAAGTAATGCCGATAACCCTTCGGCCCTTCTGCCTTGCCGTCGAGTAACAAGCGCTCCAGCGCCCCATCGTGTTCGCCCCTCAGCGCCAGGGAAAACAGGTCGCTGAACTTGCCTTCGAGTAGCAGTTGACGGGCCTGTTCCGGTTGCTGCTGGTTGACCCGACGCGCCAGTTGACCGATCCCACTGCCCTCACCGAAGCGCCGCGAATGCCTGAGCATGACCACTTGCTGGGCCAAGGCATGAGTGCCATCGAGGTCTTGCCGCAGATCACTGGCCGCCAGGTTTTCACCGCTGACCGACTCCAGCCAGGCAAGGGTCCGGGGGCTGTACCAACCCTCCTCGGCGTCCCGACACAGGTCCCCCAGTACCGCACCGGCCTCAACAGAAGCCAGTTGGTCCTTATCACCCAGTAATACCAGTCGCGCATGAGTCGGCAGCGCATCCAGCAGATTGGCCATCATCTCCAGATCGATCATGGAGGCTTCATCGATCACCAACACATCCAGTGGCAAGCGATTGCCCCCATGATGGCGAAAATGTCGGGTGCCAGGCCGACTGCCCAACAAGCGATGGACCGTGGTGACATCGCAAGGAATGCGCTCGCGCACGGCGTCAACCACATCGAGGGTGCGAACCTGCTGGCTGATGGACTCGGTCAGACGCGCCGCCGCCTTGCCTGTGGGCGCGGCCAGGCGGATCCGCAGCGGTTTGCCTGCCTCGACAGCGGGCGCCTGAAGCAAGGCGAGCAAGCGCACAACCGTGGTGGTCTTGCCGGTACCCGGGCCGCCAGTGATGATACTGAAGGCTCCACGGGTCGCCAGCGCACAGGCCAGTTTTTGCCAATCGATCGGGCCAGCGGCGTTGGCCGGCCCGAACAACCCGTTCAAACGCTCGCGAAGATCATCAGGTGCCGCTTCATGTTCGGCAAGCCGTTGTCGCAACGCCTCATCGATCCGCCGCTCATAAGCCCAATAACGACGCAGATAAAGCCGCTTACCTGATAACACCAAAGGGCGCTGCCGCGCTTCTTCATGCTCATCGACGGCCAAGGCCACCAGAGCACTGGAAGCCAGGACCTTGCACCAGTGAGCCCCATCGAGGGTCCGTAGTATTTGCGAGGGCAACAACTCTACCCCCGTTTGCGAGTCGCCTTCAGGCGGCAGTGACAGGGCGAAATCCGGCTCCTTGAGCGTTTCGAACAGATCCAGGCAGACATGCCCGTGACCCAACTGATGGCTGGTGAGCGCCGCAGCAAGCAGCACCAACGGATCATCTTCAGGCGCGAGCTCATGGAGGAAGGCGACGAATGCCTTGTCCAGGGCGCGCAACCATCCTCGCTCGACCCAGCGGGTGAGCAACAGCAGCAAGTCATCCGCACGGCTCAGCGGCGCCAGATCCATCAGGCTCTCGTCATCAGACGATTTGGGTAACAGATCGGCAAAAGAACGTTTCATAGCAGCTCCCCCTGTTCCCATGCCGGTTCAGCCTTTGGCTCGCAAACCCCTTGGAACATGCGGTCCAGTTGCTCGATCAGCACCCGTGGAGGCTTGGTGAAGTAAACGCCTTGACTGGCTGAGCGGGTACCGCGCAGGAACAGATACAACGCCCCGCCGACATGCCGATCGTAGTCATAGTCGGGCAGGCGCGCCTTGAGCTGACGGTGCAGGGCCAACAGGTACAACACGTATTGCAGGTCGTAGCGATTGTCGAGGATTGACTGTTCCATGGCCTGCTCGGTGTAGGCCATGTCATCGACACCCAGCCAGTTGGACTTGTAATCGGCCACGTAATACCGGCCCTCGTGCTCGAACGTCAAATCGATGAAGCCCTTGAACATCCCGTTGAGCAACACCGGCTCAGCGGCCACGCGAGCGACACCGCCATGGGTAAATTGGCAAACCAGTTGGTCGAGCTTGAGCACATCGACCTTGTGGCTGGCAAACCAGAACTCCATCTCGACCTGAAACCGGGACAGGTTCTCGAGCACCACCGGCGCCTGGTCACCACCTATGTGCATAGGCAGTTTGATCAGGTGTTGCAGCCAGTCAACCAGGGTAGCGATCCAGCCTTTCCAACCTCGACGATTGCAGCGCCGGGCTATGGCATCCTCAATGGCGGTTGGCGTAGCTTCAAATCCTTCGCCAGCGGCCCACTCCAGCAGGCCATGAAGGAATGTGCCGGGACCAGGGCCGCGAGGGAAGCGGTGAATATCGCCACCCACGGCAACAATTTCCCTTGGGGCATCGGGGTCAAGCCGCTCATCGTCGAACAGCTTCTGAGCCTGCGGGTTCTCCGGCGCATCATTGCTGCCCGCACTCAGGCTTTCCCCGATACGCAAGGCGCTGTAGGAGGCGATCCACCAGTTTTCGCTGGCTTTGCGTACGGGTATCAAAGGTTCAAGCAATACCGCTTCGTTGCGTGGCGGCCGGTAATGCTCGTCGGTGGCCTGGGGCATCTCCTGATAGCTGACCATTGCGCTGCCTTGCTGCAGGTCCTCCAGCCAGCGCCTCAACTCCACCGACTCGACTAACGGTACACCACCGCCCAACAGATAGCCCAATGCGGACAAGTGCAGGATCGAGCTGTTGTTATTGCCCCGCTTGAGATCAGCCACACCCAGCCAGCAAGCGTGTTGTGCGCGGGTCAGGGCCACGTAGAGAAGCCGCAGATCCTCGGCCAGACGCTCGTCATCGGCCTTGGCGATCAACTCGGCGGTAGGCTTGAGGCTGATCTGTGCCTTGCAGGCTTCATCGTGGTAATGCAAAGGCAACCGACTGCCATCCACCGGTTTCGTCGAACAGATGAAGGGCAAAAACACCAGTGGATATTCAAGTCCCTTGGACTTGTGAATCGTGACCACCTTGACCAGTTGCTCATCGCTTTCCAGGCGCAGGATCTGTTCTTCACCAGCCTGCCCGGACAGCGCCAAGTGCTCGGACAGATGCCGAATCAAAGCTTGCTCGCCATCCAGCTCACCGGCGGCCTGTTGCAACAGCTCGCAAAGATGCAGCAAATTGGTCAGCACCCGCTCGCCGTCGCTGCGCGTCATCAAGGCCTGGGGCAGCTCGAAATCATGTAGCAGGCGACGCAGCATGGGCAACACGCCCTGGGTACGCCAGACCGTACGATAGCCCCGGAACTGCATGACCCGACGCTCCCAGGCCAGCTCATCCTGATTGAGACGTTCCAGCTCCGTCAGCGCAAGATTCAGCGTGATGCTGGCCAGCGCTGCCCGCAGTGGCCGCTCGACATCCGGCTCGGCGCAGGCCCTGAGCCAGATCAGCAGGTCCCGCGCTTCCTGTGAAGCGAAGACCGAGTCTTTGTCGGACAGATAGACACTGCGCACTCCCCGCGCGGACAGCTCGTCGCGCACGGCCTGAGCTTCTTTGCCGTCACGCACCAGGATGGCGATATCCGCCGGGCGTAATCCCTGGAGCGTCTTTTCATCGACCGTAAAGCCATCGCGCCCCGATTGGCCGCCATTGAGCAACGCCGTGATCTCACTGGCACAAGCCGCCGCCATGTGCTTCCGATACACCGCCCCGGAAAGCGGCTGATCAGAAGACAGGTGCCAGATATTCATTGCGGCAACGGGTAGCCCGTTGACTTGCAAGGACTCCTTGCGCCCTTGGGACTCAACGGGCTGGAACGGCACCGGGTTCTTGCCCGACGGTTCACGAAACAGAAAAGCACCGCGCCCTTCAGGGCGAGATTCGGCGTTCTGGAAAATATGGTTCACCGCACTGACCATGGCGTGGCTGGAACGGAAGTTTGTTCCCAGCGTATGCAGCCTGCCGGCGGTGGCTTCGCGGGCGCGCAGGTAGGTATAGATGTCAGCGCCGCGAAAAGCGTAAATGGCCTGCTTCGGGTCTCCGATCAGGAACAGCCCGGTGTCGGGGTTGCTTTCAGCGATGTGGTAGATGCTTTCGAAGATGCGATATTGAATCGGGTCGGTGTCCTGGAACTCATCGATCAGCGCCACCGGAAACTGTTCGCGGATCAAGCTCGCCAGCCGCTCTCCGCCCTCGGCCTGAAGGGCCGCGTCCAGACGCAGCAGCATATCGTCGAAACCCATCTCCGCACGGCGCCGTTTCTCCGCCTCAAAACGTGCCCCCACCCATTGCGCGGCATGTTGCAGCACCGCGGCATCGGGGGTGGGCAAGGCCTCCAGGCTGGCCTTGAGACCAGACATGGCGTCCAGCCCGGGATGACTGGGCACTTCGCCTTTCCAGGCCTCGGCCATGCCCTCGGGGGTCAGGCGTGTGAATCCGCTGCCGATGTCCAACAGCTCAAGGCTTTCGTCCTCCACCCAGGCATTGATTTTCTGGAACCACGGTTCGAAGTACCGGGCCTGCATCTTGCGCCCGTCGACGCTTTTGTTGGCGACACCTTGCTGACAGATCTCCAGCAGCTCCACGGCCCATTGCCGCCACGGCGCCTTGAGATCGAGCAAGGCGGCGCTGCGCTCCTGAAGCGATGCGGCGATCAGTTCGGCCGGTTCAAGCCCCTCAGCAGCATCGCGTTCGCTGGAAAACAGTCCTCTGACTCGCGGCAGCAGCGCAGCGGGCCCGCCCCAATGTGTCCGCACCCAATTCAGCGCCTCGCCTTGCATCGAGTAGCAGAACAGCCGCCAATAGTCGCGCAGCACTTCGCCGAGCAAGTCGCTGTGATCGGTTTCCAGGGTCTGGGTAAACAGGCTACCGCTGTCAAAAGCATGTTCACGCAGCATGCGCTGACACCAGCTATGGATGGTCGACACTGCTGCTTCATCCATCCATTGCGCAGCGATGTCCAACCGGTTCGCACAGCCAGACCACTGCGTTGCATCGAACTCATCCCGCAACTCGGCGATCAGCGAATCCGGGGCGGCAATTTCATCACGAAAGAAGCGCGCCGCCTGGGCCAGACGCATGCGGATACGTTCACGCAACTCCTTGGTGGCAGCGTCCGTAAAGGTCACCACCAGGATCTGCGGAGGAAGCAGTTCGCGACCAAAGCCGGTAGCCGGGCCGCCATGCCCCAGTACCAGACGCAGGTACAACGCCGAAATGGTAAAGGTCTTGCCGGTACCGGCGCTGGCCTCGATCAATTGACTGCCACGTAGCGGGAAGGCCAGGGCGAGTGGAGGCTGGCGAGTCATGAGCTTACCTCCTCGCCGGCCAATGAACGCCATGGTGCTTCGAGCAGTGGCCGGTAAAGAGCATCGCACCAGTCGGGGAATGTCTCGTCGGCCGTCAAGGCATCGAAGTCAGCAAACTGCCGGGCCAACGCCGGACTTTCCCGCCGCTCACCCTCAGAGTTCTGCCCGTCGCCTTCGTAGGCTTTTCGAGCAGCCGCATCGGCTTTGGCTGGATCGCTCTGGCCGAGCCAGGCGAAGGCGGTCTTCACGGCGACGGGAAGCGGCTGACGCATACCCGCCTGCCAGGCTTGCAATAGATCGCCGAGCAACCGTCGTGCCACGGGCTCTTCAAAAGGAGCCAGCAGCAAGCTGTCATCACTGGCCACCAGTGCCGTCGTCATCGAAAAGCCGTTAGCGCACGCAACAAGATGATTGACCCAAGGACGAATCAGACGATGCCATTTACGGGTCTTGGGGGAGCCAATACCGTTGGGTATCGCGCTGATGGTGAGAACCGCTCCATCAGCACGCTGGTGCAGGCCACTCAGCCAGCCCTCGACGCTCACGCCATGCAATTGCAAGCTGACAGGCAAGGCACTGGTCAACGGCGTGGGCCATAACGCCAGAAGCTGCTGGTAACGCTGGAGCAAATCAGGCAAGGGTTCGATCAATTCACGTTGCATGCATTCACCGAAACCGGCCATCGGTAACAGGCCGCTGTTCTGCAGTCTTTTGGCATGAGTGGCCAGTGCCAGATCCGGTTGATCGAGGCGAACCAGGGCGGCCTCCAGCAAGCTGTCGCTCAGGCTGTAGCGTTGCAGCGCATCGAGAACGAAGGGTTCGTCATCTGCCAAAGGGGCCTCGATGGCCTCGAAGAATATTTTGAGTCGTTGACTGAAGAAGTGCCGGACGGGATTGCGCAGAAAGTCCTGCAGTTGCCCAAGGCCCAAGGGCTCTTCCTGAACATAGGGTTCCAGCACCTGGCTTTGGGCGGCGTGTTCGTGGGCACCGTGGAGCATTCGCCATTCACTGGCGTAACTGAACAATGCACTGCCTTGATGAAAATAACGAGCACTGAACGGTTGCAGCGGATGTTCCTGGGTCAACGCCTCAAGAAGGTCCCCGCGGTCATCCGCCAACCGCCAACCGCTGGCGAGATGATCCCGCAGTTGGCCGACCAATACTGAAGCAGGACGGTCGCTGTTGTCGCGGATGCTGCGTCCGACCCAACTGATATAGAGCTTTTCCCGGGCTGAAAGCAGTGCCTCCAATAACAGATATCGATCATCTTCGCGTCGGGAACGATCCCCGGGGCGATAGTCGCTGCCCATGAGATCGAAATCCAGGGGCGGTTGTGCTCGCGGGTAATCACCATCGTTCATACCCAGCAGACACACCAGTTTGAAAGGAATCGCGCGCATCGGCATCAGGGTGCAGAAGTTGACCGCTCCGGCCAGGAAACGCTGGGACAGTCGGCCCTGATCCAACCCTGCCAACCAGGCCTCACGGACAACAGTCAGGGGCAACTCATCCTGCAAGGCAACCGACTCACAGGTCTCCAGCCAGGTTTCACGCAAGTCTTCGAGTTGGGCCAGCAGATAGTCGTCATGTTCGTTGCTCGCCTGGAAAAACAGTTGCATCAGATCATGCAGGCGCGAGCCCCATTCTTGCGGTGATGCAGGCCGGGTGAGTTCCTGATGAGCGACTTGCAAAGCATCCAGCAACGCAACCAGAGGACCGATCAACGCCGCATCCAGGCCACCAATTTCATCATAGGGTTCGATGCCGTCATAAGCGCCCGCGCTGCCGACGGCATACCCCAGCAGCATGCGCCGAAGACCGAAACGCCAGCTGTTCTGCTCAAGCTCCGCGGGTAATCCCAGTCCGGCACGATGTTCGGCACTCATGCCCCAGCGGATACCGGCACCCTCGATCCAGCGGTGCAGCGTAGGCAAGTCAGCTTCATCGATACCGAACCGCTCACGCAACGCCGGAACATCGAGCAGATCGAGGATTTCGCTGACCGGAAAGCGGCTATCCGGCAGCTTGAGCAAGTGTTCGACAGCGATCAATAACGGATCACGTCCACGCTGGCCCTGATCAGTGAGGGTGAAAGGAATGAAACGGGGATCAGTTCTTTCAAGCTGACCGAACACAGCGCGTATATGCGGTGCGTAGCTGTCGATGTCCGGGACCATGACGATGATATCCCGGGGGCGCAGGCTCGGATCCGCACTAAAGCGGGCCAGCAGCTGATCGTGGAGGATTTCAACCTCGCGCTGAGCACTGTGGGCTACATGGAAACGGATAGACCCGTCCTGCTCCGTATCCACCGCTGGCCAGTGTTCCCGGGTTTCGTTCAGGGGGCGCAGCTCGAGAATGTCATCCTGCAGTTGGCCGAGAAGGGTCGTGGGATTCCCCTCGCTGAACAGGTCGATCCGTCCATCGCGAAATACCGAGCGATAACTGTTGGGGTCGTCGTAGCTGTCGAGCAGGTTGATATAGTCACGCCCCTGCTTGCCCCACGCTGCCAATAATGGATGAGCATGCTGGTGCAAGGTCTGCGGGTCGAGGACAACGGGCATTCCGGCCTTGCGGGCCTGCCGTTTGTATTGGTGGCGTAGCAGGTCTTTGTCGGCCACGATGTCCGCCCAATGGTGGCGACATGGGTTATGAACGCACAGCAGAACCTGGCTAAACCGTGACAGACCGGCAAGTGCTTCAAGGACTTGGGCCGGCAGAGAAGAAATGCCGAACACTATCACCCGCGCGGGCAGGTTCCTGGGAGCCACTTCCAAACTGTTGATACGCTCGATGTACCGTTGATGAACCCCAGCACGGCTTTGGGCCATGCCTTGCTCCCCTACATCCATCAAAAGGGCCCGCCACAGTTCGGCCTGCCAACAGTTTTCTGGCGCGAGCGGCTTGATTTCGCCCCGGACATTTCTTGTCTGGTGCCGACCTTCCGCCCAGTCCTCCAGCCAATCCGCCCGGTACACCTGGTATTGGTCAAACAGATCGGCAAGACGCTCGGACAACTGATAACGCTTGCGCAAGTCGGTGTCGTGGGTAAGGAAACGCCGCAGGGGCTCGAAATGGGGCTGCTCGATCAACTGTGGCAGAAGGCGCATCAGCCGCCATGTAAGTGGAGCCTTATCAAGCAACGACTTGGCCGGAATTTCGTCACGTCCCAGGACCGTTCGATAGAGTTGCCACATGAAACTGCCGGGCAACTGCACATCAATGGCGGCGGCGATACCGCAGCCACCGGTATCGTCATCTTCCGGATCCTCAGCCAATGCCAGCTTCAACCATTGGGCGATGCCATTGCTTTGAACCAGCGCGATTTCATTTTCAAGAGGCCCCAGCGGGTAGCGCCGCATCAAGCTGATCACCAGGCTGCGCAACTCATCCAGGCGATTCCCGTGGACCACCATGAAAGCAGGGCTTAAGGACGTCGCGTCCGGCATAAAGGCATCCTTGAAAATGCAAAAGCTAGGGCCGAACCTTAGCACTGTCGGGGGGCTGTGACAGCCGGGAGGTGTCCGTGCTTGTCGTAAGAACTTTCCTGCGGGCAAAACAAAACCCCTACCTGCATCAGCAGATAGGGGTTTCGGAATTTAATCTTGACGATGACCTACTCTCACATGGGGAAACCCCACACTACCATCGGCGATGCATCGTTTCACTACTGAGTTCGGGATGGGATCAGGTGGTTCCAATGCTCTATGGTCGTCAAGAAATTCGGTAGCCAGCGCGTGCCTTGCGGTCACGTTCCAGCGAATGGGTATGCGATAGGTTTGTGTGTTGTGCGAACTTTCGGTTCATAGCGTCTTCACACACCGCAATCTGGTGCCCTGTATCGGGTCAGCAAATTGCTTGGGTGTTATATGGTCAAGCCTCACGGGCAATTAGTATGGGTTAGCTCAACGCCTCACAGCGCTTACACACCCCACCTATCAACGTCGTAGTCTTCGACGGCCCTTCAGGGGACTCAAGGTCCCAGTGAGATCTCATCTTGAGGCAAGTTTCCCGCTTAGATGCTTTCAGCGGTTATCTTTTCCGAACATAGCTACCCGGCAATGCCACTGGCGTGACAACCGGAACACCAGAGGTTCGTCCACTCCGGTCCTCTCGTACTAGGAGCAGCCCCTCTCAAATCTCAAACGTCCACGGCAGATAGGGACCGAACTGTCTCACGACGTTCTAAACCCAGCTCGCGTACCACTTTAAATGGCGAACAGCCATACCCTTGGGACCGGCTTCAGCCCCAGGATGTGATGAGCCGACATCGAGGTGCCAAACACCGCCGTCGATATGAACTCTTGGGCGGTATCAGCCTGTTATCCCCGGAGTACCTTTTATCCGTTGAGCGATGGCCCTTCCATACAGAACCACCGGATCACTAAGACCTACTTTCGTACCTGCTCGACGTGTCTGTCTCGCAGTCAAGCGCGCTTTTGCCTTTATACTCTACGACCGATTTCCGACCGGTCTGAGCGCACCTTCGTACTCCTCCGTTACTCTTTAGGAGGAGACCGCCCCAGTCAAACTACCCACCATACACTGTCCTCGATCCGGATAACGGACCTGAGTTAGAACCTCAAAGTTGCCAGGGTGGTATTTCAAGGATGGCTCCACGCGAACTGGCGTCCACGCTTCAAAGCCTCCCACCTATCCTACACAAGCAAATTCAAAGTCCAGTGCAAAGCTATAGTAAAGGTTCACGGGGTCTTTCCGTCTAGCCGCGGATACACTGCATCTTCACAGCGATTTCAATTTCACTGAGTCTCGGGTGGAGACAGCGCCGCCATCGTTACGCCATTCGTGCAGGTCGGAACTTACCCGACAAGGAATTTCGCTACCTTAGGACCGTTATAGTTACGGCCGCCGTTTACCGGGGCTTCGATCAAGAGCTTCGCGTTAGCTAACCCCATCAATTAACCTTCCGGCACCGGGCAGGCGTCACACCCTATACGTCCACTTTCGTGTTTGCAGAGTGCTGTGTTTTTAATAAACAGTCGCAGCGGCCTGGTATCTTCGACCGGCGTGGGCTTACGCAGCAAGTGCTTCACCCTCACCGGCGCACCTTCTCCCGAAGTTACGGTGCCATTTTGCCTAGTTCCTTCACCCGAGTTCTCTCAAGCGCCTTGGTATTCTCTACCCAACCACCTGTGTCGGTTTGGGGTACGGTTCCTGGTTACCTGAAGCTTAGAAGCTTTTCTTGGAAGCATGGCATCAACCACTTCGTCACCCAAAGGGTAACTCGTCATCAGCTCTCGGCCTTAGAATCCCGGATTTACCTAAGATTCCAGCCTACCACCTTAAACTTGGACAACCAACGCCAAGCTGGCCTAGCCTTCTCCGTCCCTCCATCGCAATAACCAGAAGTACAGGAATATTAACCTGTTTTCCATCGACTACGCTTTTCAGCCTCGCCTTAGGGACCGACTAACCCTGCGTCGATTAACGTTGCGCAGGAAACCTTGGTCTTTCGGCGTGGGTGTTTTTCACACCCATTGTCGTTACTCATGTCAGCATTCGCACTTCTGATACCTCCAGCAAGCTTCTCAACTCACCTTCACAGGCTTACAGAACGCTCCTCTACCGCATCACCTAAGTGATACCCGTAGCTTCGGTGTATGGTTTGAGCCCCGTTACATCTTCCGCGCAGGCCGACTCGACTAGTGAGCTATTACGCTTTCTTTAAAGGGTGGCTGCTTCTAAGCCAACCTCCTAGCTGTCTAAGCCTTCCCACATCGTTTCCCACTTAACCATAACTTTGGGACCTTAGCTGACGGTCTGGGTTGTTTCCCTTTTCACGACGGACGTTAGCACCCGCCGTGTGTCTCCCATGCTCGGCACTTGTAGGTATTCGGAGTTTGCATCGGTTTGGTAAGTCGGGATGACCCCCTAGCCGAAACAGTGCTCTACCCCCTACAGTGATACATGAGGCGCTACCTAAATAGCTTTCGAGGAGAACCAGCTATCTCCGAGCTTGATTAGCCTTTCACTCCGATCCACAGGTCATCCGCTAACTTTTCAACGGTAGTCGGTTCGGTCCTCCAGTTAGTGTTACCCAACCTTCAACCTGCCCATGGATAGATCGCCCGGTTTCGGGTCTATTCCCAGCGACTAGACGCCCTATTAAGACTCGCTTTCGCTACGCCTCCCCTATTCGGTTAAGCTCGCCACTGAAAATAAGTCGCTGACCCATTATACAAAAGGTACGCAGTCACCCAACAAAGTGGGCTCCCACTGCTTGTACGCATACGGTTTCAGGATCTATTTCACTCCCCTCTCCGGGGTTCTTTTCGCCTTTCCCTCACGGTACTAGTTCACTATCGGTCAGTCAGTAGTATTTAGCCTTGGAGGATGGTCCCCCCATATTCAGACAAAGTTTCTCGTGCTCCGTCCTACTCGATTTCATGACTAAGAGATTTTCGCGTACAGGGCTATCACCCACTATGGCCGCACTTTCCAGAGCGTTCCGCTAATCTCAAAGCCACTTAAGGGCTAGTCCCCGTTCGCTCGCCACTACTAAGGGAATCTCGGTTGATTTCTTTTCCTCAGGGTACTTAGATGTTTCAGTTCCCCTGGTTCGCCTCTTGCACCTATGTATTCAGTACAAGATAACCATCTTATGATGGCTGGGTTCCCCCATTCAGACATCTCCGGATCAAAGTCTGTTTGCCGACTCCCCGAAGCTTTTCGCAGGCTACCACGTCTTTCATCGCCTCTGACTGCCAAGGCATCCACCGTATGCGCTTCTTCACTTGACCATATAACCCCAAGCAATCTGGTTATACTGTGAAGACGACATTCGCCGAAAATTCGCATGCTCTAAGAGCAACTCACAAATTTTACCTTAGCCTGATCCGTTACCAGTGAAAGTAACGTCCAGTCTATCTTTCTATCACATACCCAAATTTTTAAAGAACGATCTAATCAAAAGACTAGAAATCAACATTCAGCACCGTCTTGGTGGAATGCTCATTTCTAAGCTTTAAACGTTGGTGCCAATCTGTAATGGTGGAGCCAAGCGGGATCGAACCGCTGACCTCCTGCGTGCAAGGCAGGCGCTCTCCCAGCTGAGCTATGGCCCCGTATCGCTACAGGGAACACCATGAAATTGGTGGGTCTGGGCAGATTCGAACTGCCGACCTCACCCTTATCAGGGGTGCGCTCTAACCAACTGAGCTACAGACCCAATCGTCTTCTTCAATGAATCAAGCAATTCGTGTGGGAGCTCATGAAGCAGCTGCGGTCGTCGATTAAGGAGGTGATCCAGCCGCAGGTTCCCCTACGGCTACCTTGTTACGACTTCACCCCAGTCATGAATCACACCGTGGTAACCGTCCCCCCGAAGGTTAGACTAGCTACTTCTGGTGCAACCCACTCCCATGGTGTGACGGGCGGTGTGTACAAGGCCCGGGAACGTATTCACCGCGACATTCTGATTCGCGATTACTAGCGATTCCGACTTCACGCAGTCGAGTTGCAGACTGCGATCCGGACTACGATCGGTTTTGTGGGATTAGCTCCACCTCGCGGCTTGGCAACCCTCTGTACCGACCATTGTAGCACGTGTGTAGCCCAGGCCGTAAGGGCCATGATGACTTGACGTCATCCCCACCTTCCTCCGGTTTGTCACCGGCAGTCTCCTTAGAGTGCCCACCATTACGTGCTGGTAACTAAGGACAAGGGTTGCGCTCGTTACGGGACTTAACCCAACATCTCACGACACGAGCTGACGACAGCCATGCAGCACCTGTCTCAATGTTCCCGAAGGCACCAATCCATCTCTGGAAAGTTCATTGGATGTCAAGGCCTGGTAAGGTTCTTCGCGTTGCTTCGAATTAAACCACATGCTCCACCGCTTGTGCGGGCCCCCGTCAATTCATTTGAGTTTTAACCTTGCGGCCGTACTCCCCAGGCGGTCAACTTAATGCGTTAGCTGCGCCACTAAGAGCTCAAGGCTCCCAACGGCTAGTTGACATCGTTTACGGCGTGGACTACCAGGGTATCTAATCCTGTTTGCTCCCCACGCTTTCGCACCTCAGTGTCAGTATCAGTCCAGGTGGTCGCCTTCGCCACTGGTGTTCCTTCCTATATCTACGCATTTCACCGCTACACAGGAAATTCCACCACCCTCTACCATACTCTAGCTCGACAGTTTTGAATGCAGTTCCCAGGTTGAGCCCGGGGATTTCACATCCAACTTAACGAACCACCTACGCGCGCTTTACGCCCAGTAATTCCGATTAACGCTTGCACCCTCTGTATTACCGCGGCTGCTGGCACAGAGTTAGCCGGTGCTTATTCTGTCGGTAACGTCAAAACACTAACGTATTAGGTTAATGCCCTTCCTCCCAACTTAAAGTGCTTTACAATCCGAAGACCTTCTTCACACACGCGGCATGGCTGGATCAGGCTTTCGCCCATTGTCCAATATTCCCCACTGCTGCCTCCCGTAGGAGTCTGGACCGTGTCTCAGTTCCAGTGTGACTGATCATCCTCTCAGACCAGTTACGGATCGTCGCCTTGGTGAGCCATTACCTCACCAACTAGCTAATCCGACCTAGGCTCATCTGATAGCGCAAGGCCCGAAGGTCCCCTGCTTTCTCCCGTAGGACGTATGCGGTATTAGCGTCCGTTTCCGAGCGTTATCCCCCACTACCAGGCAGATTCCTAGGCTTTACTCACCCGTCCGCCGCTCTCAAGAGGTGCAAGCACCTCTCTACCGCTCGACTTGCATGTGTTAGGCCTGCCGCCAGCGTTCAATCTGAGCCATGATCAAACTCTTCAGTTCAAACATCTTTGGGTTTTGAGAAAACCCTAAACTTGGCTCAGCAATCGTTGGTTACATCTTTGATTTCTCGCGGAGTAACTTGTGATGCTGATAATCTGTTGACTAGCAGTCTGACTCCACAAGCACCCACACGAATTGCTTGATTCAGTTGTTAAAGAGCGGTGGGTTGAGCCTTTCGTCTCAACCGAGGCGCGCATTCTACAGCGCCCGGCGTATCTGTCAAGCGGTTATTTTAAGAAGTTTTCAAAGTTTCCTCTGCAACTTCAACCACTTGCGCTTCCGATCTCTCGTTAGCGGGAGGCGAATTCTACAGCGTTACTCGCTGCTGTCAACACCTCTTTTTGACGCTTTCGATCGAGAAGATCGAATCGTTAACGGAGCCAGAAAAACCGCCCCACTAACTGCTTCCCAAGCTTCGATGACCTGAAGCCCTGCGCTGCCGAAAATCGTTTAACTCATTGAAACTCAAGGAGTTTTTCGTTTCGACTGCGCCGGAAGTGGGGCGAATTATAGACTTCCAGGATTTGCCGTCAACACCTATTTTCATATTTCTGTCACAACAGCCAAAAGCCCCGCAAACACAGAGGCCGGTGTCCAAAGACACCGGCCTCTTCACCCACCTACCGCTTACAAGCTCGGGAAGGCGAACTGTGACGCCTCGTGGCTGGCACGCTGCGGCCAACGCTGGGTAATGGCCTTGCGACGGGTATAGAAGCGCACCCCGTCCGGACCATAGGCATGCAGATCGCCAAACAGCGAACGCTTCCACCCACCGAAGCTGTGGTAGGCCACGGGCACCGGCAAAGGAACGTTGACGCCTACCATGCCGACTTCGATTTCATCGCAGAACAACCGCGCCGCCTCACCATCACGGGTAAAGATGCATGTGCCGTTGCCATACTCGTGATCGTTGATCAGTTGCATCGCCTCTTCCAGGCTGTTGACCCGGACGATGCACAGCACCGGCCCGAAAATCTCTTCTTTATAGATGCGCATCTCAGGCGTCACGCGATCAAACAGGCAGCCGCCCAGGAAGAACCCCTCCTCATGCCCGGCCACGCTCAAACCGCGACCATCGACAACCAGCGACGCACCCGCCGATACGCCATCTTCTATATAGCCGCTGACCTTGTCGCGATGCTGACCGGTCACCAATGGCCCCATGTCCAGTCCGCACGACGTACCCGCGCCGATTTTCAGTGACTGGATCTGCGGCACCAGCTTGGCGACCAGCGCATCCGCCACCTGATCGCCCACACACACCGCCACGGAGATTGCCATGCAGCGTTCGCCGCACGAACCGTAGGCCGCCCCCATCAGCGCACTGACGGCGTTATCCAGATCCGCATCCGGCATCAAGACCGCATGGTTCTTCGCCCCACCCAGTGCCTGCACGCGTTTGCCGCGCCGGGCGCCTTCGGCATAGATGTATTCGGCAATCGGCGTGGAGCCGACAAAACTCAGCGCCTTCACCTCCGGCGCTTCGATCAGTGCGTCCACTGCAGCTTTGTCGCCATGCACCACGCTCAACACGCCTTTGGGCAGCCCGGCTTCCAGAAGCAATTGGGCGATCAGCAACGTCGAACTAGGGTCACGCTCGGACGGTTTGAGGATGAAGCAGTTGCCACAAACGATCGCCAGCGGGTACATCCACAGCGGCACCATCGCCGGGAAGTTGAATGGCGTGATGCCCGCCACCACGCCCAAGGGCTGGAAGTCTGACCACGCGTCGATGTTCGGTCCTACGTTACGGCTGTATTCGCCCTTCAGAATTTCCGGTGCCGCACAGGCGAATTCGACGTTCTCGATCCCGCGCTTAAGCTCTCCAGCCGCGTCTTCCAGGGTCTTGCCGTGCTCTTCGCTGATCAACTGGGCGATGCGCGACTCGTTCTGCTCCAACAACTGCTTGAACCGGAACATTACCTGCGCTCGTTTGGCCGCCGGTGTGTTGCGCCAGGCAGGGAAAGCCGCCTTGGCGGCGTCGATAGCCTGCTGGACCGTCGCACGATCGGCCAAAGGCACCTGATGAATCGCCTGGCCGGTGGAAGGGTTGAACACGTCGGCGGTACGAGCGCTGTCGCTCAACAGTTCGCCATTGATCAAATGCGCAATGAGGCTCATGGGGACTCCAGAATGTTATCCGCAGGCGCCCGCTGCCGGACGCCCGTATTGAAAGCTATATAGAGGGACGCGTCAGTCGAGTTTGTTCAGCACTTCACCGACCGCATCGAACAAGCGATCCAGATCCTGTGGCTTGCTGTTGAACGTTGGCCCGAATTGCAGAGTGTCACCGCCGAAACGCACGTAGAACCCCTTTTTCCACAACGCCATGCCAGCCTCGAACGGGCGCACGATCGCGTCGCCATCGCGGGGCGCAATCTGGATTGCCCCGGCCAGGCCATAGTTGCGGATGTCGATGATGTTCTTCGCCCCCTTCAGGCCATGCAAGGCCTTCTCGAAATGCGGAGCCACCTCGGCCACGCTCTGCACAAGGTTTTCCTTTTGCAGCAGATCCAGTGCCGCCAAGCCTGCCGCGCATGCCACCGGATGCGCCGAATAGGTGTAGCCATGGGGGAATTCCACTGCGTACTCAGGCGTCGGCTGGTTCATGAACGTCTGGTAGATCTCGGAGCTGGCAATCACCGCGCCCATGGGGATCGCGCCATTGGTAACCTGCTTGGCAATGCACATGAGATCCGGGGTTACGCCGAAACTATCGGCACCGAACATCGAACCGGTACGGCCGAACCCGGTGATGACCTCGTCGAACACCAACAAGATGCTGTGCTGATCGCAGATTTCCCGCAGGCGCTTGAGATAACCCTCAGGCGGCACCAGTACGCCAGCGGAGCCGGCCATCGGTTCAACAAACACCGCGGCGATGTTGGAGGCATCGTGCAGTTCGATCAGCTTCAACAGCTCATCGGCCAAGGCGATACCACCCTCTTTTGGCATGCCACGGGAATAGGCATTGCTTGCCAGCAGCGTGTGGGGCAAGTGATCGACGTCCATCATCGCCTGGCCGAACAACTTGCGGTTGCCGCTGACGCCGCCGAGGCTGGTACCGGCGATATTCACGCCATGGTAACCACGAGCACGGCCGATCATCTTGGTCTTGGTCGCCTGGCCCTTGAGACGCCAGTAGGCGCGGACCATTTTCACCGCGGTATCGGCACACTCGGAACCGGAGTCGGTGAAAAACACATGGTTGAGGTTGCCCGGTGTCAGGCTGGTGATTTTTTCTGCCAGCTGGAACGACAGCGGGTGGCCGTACTGGAAGCCCGGCGAGTAGTCGAGGGTGCCCAGCTGTTTGGCGACTGCTTCCTGGATTTCCTTGCGGGTGTGCCCGGCGCCGCACGTCCACAGGCCCGACAGCGAGTCGTAGACCTTGCGCCCTTTGTCATCCACCAGCCAACTGCCTTCGGCGGCGACGATCAGACGTGGATCGCGCTGGAAGTTGCGGTTGGCGGTGTAAGGCATCCAGTGGGCATCAAGCTTGAGCTGGCTGGCCAGGGAGCCGGCAGCATGTTCGGGCATGTTCATCGACAGAACCTCGCAGGAGAGAAGCGACAGGGATCCAAAGGCGTTCTTGCAGCTAACTTGCCACGGCGATAAAGTCGATGAAATCCAACTTTTCTAACCTTCAGTCAGCAGATCACTAAACTATGAGCGCGCGTCGTCCCGATCCACTGGCCCAGGTCAGCGACTTTGATATTCGTCTGTTGCGCATTTTTCGCAGCGTGGTGGAGTGCGGTGGATTCTCCGCAGCGGAGACGGTGCTTGGGATCGGTCGCTCCGCCATCAGCCAGCAGATGAGCGACCTTGAGCAGCGTCTTGGCCTACGGTTGTGCCAGCGCGGACGGGCGGGCTTTTCCCTGACGGAGGAAGGCCGCGAGGTCTATCAATCAGCGTTGCAACTATTAAGTGCACTGGAAAGCTTTCGCACCGAAGTCAACGGCCTGCATCAACATTTGCGCGGCGAATTGATCATTGGCCTGACCGATAATCTCGTCACCCTGCCCCACATGCGCATCACCCATGCCCTGGCCCAATTGAAGGAACGCGGTCCAGACGTGCAGATTCAGATTCGCATGATCGCTCCCAACGAAGTCGAGCAAGGCGTACTCGACGGCCGATTGCATGTCGGCGTGGTGCCCCAGGCCAGTGCCCTTTCCGGGCTGGAGTATCAACCGCTCTACAGCGAACGTTCGCTGTTGTATTGCGCGGTCGGGCATCCGTTGTTTTATGTGGATGACCAACAACTGGACGACGCTCGCCTCAACAGCCAGGATGCCATCGCACCGACCTTCCGCCTGCCCGCCGAGATCCAGGCCCACTACCAGGCACTCAATTGCACTGCCAGTGCATCGGACCGCGAAGGCATGGCGTTCCTGATTCTTACAGGGCGCTACATCGGTTACCTGCCGGATCATTACGCCAGCCTGTGGGTCCAGCAGGGACGGTTGCGCGCCCTCAAACCCACGGCCCGTTTCTATGATTTGAGCCTGGCGTCAGTCACGCGCAAGGGGCGTCGGCCTCATCTGGTGCTGGAGAGCTTTCTCCAGAGCCTGGCGGCAACCCGCTAACCCTTGGTCCGACATTGGCTGGGTTAGCCTGCCCCCAGCGAAAGGCTTTTAGCATGATGGCACTTGTCGGATCGCTGCCGGTGCGCTATCAACGCATTTGCTTGCCCCACAGACCCAGCCCGGAAACGCCCATGACCTTTGAAGTCCCTGCCCACGGTGGCAAGCCCACCAGCCGCATTCGTCAAAAAAACGAAGAGACCATCCTCAAGGCCGCCGAAGATGAATTCGCCCGTCACGGGTTCAAAGGCACCAGCATGAATGCCATTGCCTTGAAGGCCGGGCTGCCCAAGGCGAACCTGCATTATTACTTCACCAACAAGCTTGGGTTGTACGTGGCGGTGCTGAGCAACATCATCGAGTTGTGGGATAGCACCTTTAATACCCTCACCGCCGAGGATGATCCGGCCGAAGCCCTGACCCGCTACATCCGCGCCAAAATGGAGTTTTCCCGCCGCCATCCCCAGGCGTCCCGGCTTTTCGCCATGGAGGTGATCAGCGGTGGTGAATGCCTGACTGAATATTTCAACCAGGATTATCGCACCTGGTTCAACGGCCGCGCGGCAGTGTTCCAGGCCTGGATCGATGCCGGCAAGATGGACCCGATCGACCCCGTGCACCTGATCTTTCTATTGTGGGGAAGTACTCAGCATTACGCCGACTTCGCCACCCAGATCTGCCGCGTGACCGGTCGCAGCAAGCTGACCAAGCAGGACATGATCGATGCCGGCGACAACCTGATCCGCATCATTCTCAAGGGCTGCGGCCTGAAACCAACCTTTTAAGACCCTCATGCCTTTTACCCTCACCGGCTTTTGTGAATACCGCGAAGAGATTCGCAAAAGCCGCTTCATCACCCTCGCCGCCCCTATCACCAGCCCTGCCGACGCAGTGGCCTTTATAGAGCAGCACAGCGATCTGAACGCCACACACAACTGCTGGGCCTGGAAACTCGGCGACCAATACCGCAGCAACGACGACGGCGAACCGGGTGGCACCGCCGGGCGGCCGATCCTGGCGGCCATCGAAGCCCAGGCTTGCGATCAGGTCGTGGTGCTGGTGATCCGTTGGTACGGTGGAATCCAGTTGGGCACCGGAGGCTTGGCCCGGGCCTATGGCGGGGGCGCGAACAAATGCCTGCAAAACGCCGAGAAGGTTGAGTTGATCAGCCGTGTGGCGCTGCGCTGCACCTGCGGTTTCGCGGAACTGGCCCTGGTGAAACTGCGGGTCGCCGAATGCGGCGGATTGGTGAACACCGAGAGCTTTACAGCCAATGGCGTGGACTTGCAGGTGGCCGTGGGTGAAGCGCAGATCGAAACATTGCAAAAGCAATTGGCCGACCTGAGCCGTGGACGGATTCTGCTGGCCCGTTGAGCGCGAGGGGGTCTGCGACTTTTCAGGGCAAACGCCATCGTGCGACTTGCCCACATCCACTGTGCACCCGACTGTGGATAACCTGAGCACATTCCGCTGTAACCCTTCTGTCATGCGGCTTTGCGGCTGTTGTTCGTTTTTTGATCAAAGCACTGTTTTCTGTAGGAATTCTTCAGAAAAACAAATGCTTGCGAGGTTTTATCACCTTTAGAAGAAAGCCGGGCGCTGGTTATGCCGGACCTTCAGGCTTGCGCACAATAACTGTGGAACATCCTGTGGATAACCCGTTCATGGCTCACGCCGTCCCATGAAAGGCATGGCTCGCAGCCGCCTGATCATTTTTTAACCACCCGTTTCGGGGCACAAACAACGCCTCTATCACCTGCTCGCCCCATTGCGGTGCCCTATCCACAGCGAGGGTGTTGGCGAGTAAGCCAAGCCGATAGGCAAAGCGCGGGGCTCGCTGACATTTCCTGACCTACTGGCCAGGAAATTGCTTTATCCACAGGCATTCATGTCCCCTGACCCGAGCCTGTCATGTCCGACCCCGATTCCATCCCGCGCCTGCAATTGCGCAAGATCAGCAAACGCTACCCAGGTTGCCTGGCCAATGACGCCATCGACCTGAGCATCCAGCCCGGCGAGATCCACGCGCTGCTCGGCGAAAACGGTGCTGGCAAAAGCACCCTGATGAAGATTATCTACGGCGTTACCCAAGCCGATTCGGGCGAGGTGATCTGGCAAGGCCAACGGGTCGACCTGCGCAACCCGGCCCAGGCCCGTAGCCTGGGCATCGGTATGGTGTTCCAGCATTTCTCGCTGTTTGAAACCCTTACCGTGGCGCAGAACATCGCCCTGGCCATGGGCGCGGCAGCCGGCACACCGGCGCAACTGGAGCCGCGAATCCGCGAAGTTTCCCAACGCTACGGCATGGCCCTGGAGCCGCAGCGGTTGGTCCACAGCCTGTCGATTGGCGAACGTCAACGGGTGGAGATCATTCGTTGCTTGATGCAGGACATCCGTCTGCTGATTCTCGATGAACCCACCTCGGTGCTGACGCCCCAGGAAGCCGAAGAACTGTTCGTGACCCTGCGGCGCCTGGCGAGCGAAGGCTGCAGCATTTTGTTCATCAGCCACAAGTTGGGCGAGGTCCGCGCGTTGTGCCACAGCGCGACGGTGCTGCGTGGCGGACGGGTGTCAGGGCATTGCACACCAGCACTGTGCTCGGACCGGGAACTGGCACAGTTGATGGTCGGCGAAGCGGCCGGGCTGATCGCGGACTACCCCAAGGTCAGCGCGGACAAAGCGTTCCTTGAGATCCACAAACTGTCATGGCCAAACCCAGACCCGTTCGGTTGCTCGTTACGGGATATAGACCTTGAGGTACGCAGCGGCGAAATCGTCGGTATCGCCGGAGTGGCGGGGAATGGGCAGGACGAGTGGCTGGCATTACTCAGCGGTGAAACGCAACTGCCCCGCCACAAAGGCGAGACGATCAGGTTCGATGGGCAACCGGTGGCGCATCTGCGCCCCAATGCCCGGCGCCGCCTCGGGCTGGCATTTGTTCCAGCCGAACGCCTGGGCCACGGCGCCGTGCCGCAATTGAGCCTGGCGGATAACGCCCTGCTCAGCGCCTTCCAACAAGGACTGATCCGTTGCGGCCTGATTCAACGGCGCAAGGTCGAGCACCTGGCCGAGGAGATTATCCGTCGTTTTGGGGTGAAGACGCCCGACACCAGAACCCCGGCGCGCAGCCTCTCGGGGGGCAACCTGCAAAAATTCATCCTCGGTCGGGAAATCCTTCAACAGCCCAGGCTGCTGGTGGCGGCGCATCCGACCTGGGGCGTAGACGTCGGCGCAGCGGCGACCATCCACAGGGCCCTGATTGCCTTGCGCGATGCGGGTGCCGCCATCCTGGTGATCTCCGAAGAACTCGACGAACTGTTCCAGATCAGCGACCGCCTCGGCGCTTTGTGTGGCGGGCGTTTGTCCGCCTTGAGGCCCACTGTCCAAACCCGGCTTAGCGACGTCGGCGGCTGGATGGCCGGCCAGTTCGACGCCCCTCAATCCCCTGATCCCGCGACGGTCTAACGGAGTTTTTATGCTGCTGTCTCTTGAACCCCGCGGCCAACAATCGCGCCTGATGCTCTGGTGCTCGCCGCTGCTGGCCGCCGTATTGACCCTGGGCTGTGGCTCGCTGCTGTTCGCCGTCCTGGGGCATGATCCGTTGCAAACCTTGTACACCTTGTTGATAGCCCCGATCAGTGATCTATACGGTGTGTCCGAATGGCTGGTCAAAGCCTTGCCGATCCTGCTCTGCGCCCTCGGCCTGGCGGTGGCCTACCAGGCACGAATCTGGAACATTGGCGCCGAGGGACAATTGCTATTGGGCGCCCTGGCCGGCAGCGCCGTCGCGGTGAACATCATCGGCATGCAAAGCCGCTGGGCACTGGTGCTGATTCTGCTGACCGGCACCCTCGCCGGTGCCGCCTGGGCCGGGCTCACGGCGTGGCTACGCACGCGCTTCAATGCCAATGAAATCCTGACCAGCATCATGCTCAATTACATCGCACTTAACCTGCTGCTGTTCTGCGTTCACGGACCGCTGAAAGACCCGGCCGGGTTCAACTTTCCGGAGTCGGCGATGTTCGGCGATGCCAGTCGCCTGTCATTGCTGGTGGAAGACGGGCGGCTTCATGCCGGGTTGTATTTCGCTCTGCTGGCACTGGTGGCGGTCTGGGTGTTGCTGCAGAAAAGTTTTGTCGGGTTTCAGATCAAAGTGCTGGGCCTGGACGCTCGGGCCGCCGGCTTCGCCGGCTTTCGCCAGAAGCCGCTGGTGTGGCTGGCGCTGTTGATCAGCGGTGCACTGGCCGGGCTCGCCGGTGTCTGCGAAGTGACCGGGCCAATCGGCCAACTGGTGCCGCAAGTGTCACCGGGCTACGGCTATGCGGCGATTACCGTGGCGTTCCTGGGACGTCTGAATCCCATCGGCATTCTGTTCGCCAGCCTGCTGATGGCCTTGTTGTACATCGGCGGCGAAAGCGCGCAGATGTCGCTGAACCTTCCCCAGGCAATCACCCAGCTGTTCCAGGGCATGATGCTGTTTTTCCTGTTGGCCTGCGACGTACTGATCCTGTATCGGCCGCGCCTGAACCTGCGCTGGGCCCGGCGCACCCGGACCACCGCCGTACAGGCAGGAGCGCTGTGATGGATATCGACCTGTTGAGCAATATTTTCTACGCTATGATCCGTTGCGGCACACCGTTGCTGCTGGTGGCTCTGGGTGAGCTGATCTGCGAGAAAAGTGGTGTTTTGAACCTGGGCCAGGAAGGCATGATGCTGTTCGGCGCGGTGATCGGTTTTATCGTCGCGTTCAACAGCGGCAACCTGTGGCTTGGCGTGCTGCTGGCGATGGCCGCCGGGATGCTGTTGTCGGCGCTGTTCGCGTTGGTAGCGCTGGTGTTCAATGCCAATCAAGTGGCCACCGGGTTGGCGCTGACGATTTTCGGCGTGGGGCTGTCGAGTTTTGTCGGGGCGGCCTGGGTCGGCAAGCCGCTGGCGGGGTTCGAGCCGCTGGCGATTCCCTACTTGAGCGACATCCCGTTGATCGGGCGGATGCTGTTTGCCCAGGATCTGCTGGTGTACCTGTCTTTTGCGCTGTTCGCCCTGGTGGCCTGGGTGATTGTGAAAAGTCGCGTCGGGCTGATCATCCAGGCGGTGGGGGAAAATCCCGATGCCGCCAGTGCCATGGGCCTGCCGGTGTTGCGGGTGCGGACCCTGGCGGTGCTGTTCGGCGGTGCCATGGCCGGGCTGGCGGGTGCCTACCTGTCGCTGGCGTACACGCCGATGTGGGCCGAAAACATGAGCGCCGGGCGCGGCTGGATCGCCCTGGCGCTGGTAGTGTTCGCCAGTTGGCGAGTCTGGCGCCTGCTGCTGGGCGCCTACCTGTTCGGCCTCGCCAGCATCCTGCACCTGGTGGCCCAGGGCTTGGGGCTGGCGATTCCATCGAGCTTGCTGGCGATGCTGCCGTACGTCGCGACCATTGTGGTGTTGGTGTTGCTGTCCCGGGACGCGGTGCGCACGCGGCTGTATGCGCCGGTGTCGCTGGGACAGCCTTGGCAGGCAGGGCATTGAGGTAGACGGCGGCGCGCCTATCGCGAGCAGGCTCGCTCCCACATTTGATCGGGGTGACCGTCAGTTTCAGGCTCGCCCCATCTCTCCCTGTGGGAGCGAGCCTGCTCGCGATGAGGCCCGAACAGGCAATACCTGAACCAAGCCCCACACCAACTCGAAAAACAGGAAAACCCACAACACCGCACTGGCCCCATGAAGCAGTGCATACAGCATCCAGGCGGAAAACAAAAACCGCCCCGCCGCGTCATAACGCCCGTACAGCGGCTGCGGATCACGAATCCGCAGCACCGCCCACACGCAAACAATCGAGCCCAGCAGATTCACCATCAGCACATGCGCCGGCGCAAACGGCGGCAGTTCTCCAGGCAGATCAAATAACTGAGTCATACTCATCAACACACCATGCAACGCCGCAAAGCTCCACGGCGTGGCCAGCACGGCCGACACGATAAGGTCGTACCAGGCGCTGCCGCGCACCACCCGGCGATATTGCATCAAAGTCCACATACACCTTGCTCCAGATAATTGGGAAGCAAAGAGCCTAAAGCCTGGGGTATGCTCCAAGGTCAAGCCCTTCGGAGACCCACCATGCGCATCGGTGAACTCGCCCGAGCCTGTGCCGTCAGCCGTGACACCCTGCGCTTCTACGAGCAGCGCGGCCTGATCGCGGCGCAGCGCAGCGCCAATGGCTATCGCCACTACCCCGCCGACATGGTGCAACTGGTGCTCTACATCAAGACCGCCCAGCGCCTGGGTTTTACCCTGGGCGAGATCGGCGCCAGCGTCGCCGCCCTGTGGCAGGCGCAGGACCCTGACTGCGCCGTGACGCAATTGCTGCAAGAAAAACTGAACCTGATCGAAACCCGTATGACCGAACTCGACGCGTTGCGCCATGAGCTGAAACAACGGCTCGGGCAACGCTGTCCATTAAATCCGTGACCTTTTTTCATCAAGGATGCTCCTCATGAATTCGGCAAAAAACGCATTGATCATTGGCGCCTCCCGGGGCCTGGGCCTCGGCCTGGTGAAGACGCTGCTCAGCGATGGCTGGAGCGTGACCGCCACCGTGCGCAACCCGCAGAACGCCGAGGCGTTGAAGGCACTGGGCCCAGTGCGGATCGAAAAGCTCGACATGGACGACCAGCAAGCCGTCATCACCCTGAGCCAGCAGCTCAAGGACGAAACCTTCGACCTGTTGTTCGTCAATGCCGGCGTCAAAGGCCCTGACAACCAGAGCCCCGGCGGTGCGACGCTGGCCGAAGTCGGCCAGTTGTTCTTCACCAACGCCGTGGCACCGATCAATCTGGCCCAGCGTTTCGTCGGTCAGATCCGCGACGGCAGTGGCGTGCTGGCATTCATGAGCTCCGTGCTGGGCAGCGTGACCATGCCTGACGCCCCGGAACTGGCGCTGTACAAGGCCAGCAAGGCGGCGCTCAATTCGATGACCAATAGTTTTGTCACTCAATTGGGCGAGCAGACATTGACGGTTCTGTCGCTGCACCCGGGCTGGGTGAAGACCGACATGGGTGGCGAAGGGGCGGACATTGATGTCGAGACCAGCACCCGCGGCCTGATTGATCAGGTCAATGCCTTTGCCGGCAAGGGTGGGCATCATTTCGTCAACTACAAGGGCGAGACGATTCCCTGGTAACCCAAGCCTTCCCCCTGCTCGCGATTGCGGCCTGACATTCACCATGATGTCGACTGACACACCGCTATCGCGAGCAGGCTCGCTCCCACATGGCTCCCGTTCAACTCTGGAAATGTGCCCCGCAACCTGAGTAAACTCAGCACCTCGCCCTACCCAACGGGCGACCCTGGATCAGCAGACAGGGCATCACTGAGCTGGCTAACCTGAACCCACTTTCAGAGGAGCCGGCCACCATGCCTGCGACCCGTACCTGGTTAAAAAATCCCCTCGCCATCTTCACGGCCAACGACCTTGATGCCCGTGGCGGTCTTGTCCTGCAAAACGGCGTGATCGTCGAATTGCTGAGGGCCGGCCAGCAACCCGCCCAGCCCTGCGACACAGTCTTCGACGCCGGCGAACATGTGATCCTGCCGGGGCTGATCAACACCCATCATCATTTCTACCAGACCCTGACTCGCGCCTGGGCACCGGTGGTGAACCAGCCCCTGTTCCCGTGGCTGAAAACCCTCTACCCGGTATGGGCGCGGTTGACACCGGAAAAGCTCGCTCTGGCGAGCAAAGTGGCGCTGGCCGAACTGTTGCTTTCAGGCTGCACCACAGCGGCCGATCACCATTACCTGTTCCCCGAAGGCTTGGAAAATGCCATCGATGTGCAGGTACAAAGTGTCCGTGAACTGGGCATGCGCGCGATGCTGACCCGCGGTTCCATGAGCCTGGGTGAAGCCGACGGTGGCTTGCCGCCACAACAGACCGTGCAGCAGGGCCACGTGATTCTCGAGGACAGCCTGCGGTTGATCAGCCAATACCATGAGCGCGGCGACGGGGCGCAAATCCAGATTGCCCTGGCGCCTTGTTCACCGTTTTCGGTCACGCCTGAAATCATGCGCGCCAGCGCCGAGCTGGCGGAGAAACTCGACGTACGCCTACACACTCACCTGGCCGAAACCCTCGACGAAGAGGACTTCTGCCTGCAACGCTTCGGCCTGCGCACCGTGGACTACCTGGACAGCGTCGGCTGGCTCGGCCCGCGCACCTGGCTGGCCCACGGCATTCATTTCAATCCTGAGGAAATCACCCGTCTCGGCGCCGCCGGCACCGGCATCTGCCATTGCCCAAGCTCCAACATGCGCCTGGCCTCGGGCATCTGCCCTACCCTGGAACTCACCGCCGCCGGCGCACCGCTGGGCCTGGGTGTGGACGGCTCGGCCTCCAACGATGCCTCGAACATGATCCTGGAAACCCGCCAGGCGTTGTACATTCAGCGCCTGCGCTATGGCGCGCAGGCGATCACCCCGCAGCGAGTGCTGGGCTGGGCGACCCGCGGCTCGGCACAACTGCTGGGGCGCAACGATATCGGTGAGCTGGCGGTGGGCAAACAGGCTGACTTGGCGCTGTTCAAACTCGACGAACTGCGCTTCTCCGGCAGTCACGATCCGGTTTCGGCCCTGCTGCTGTGCGGCGCGGACCGGGCGGACCGGGTGATGGTCAGTGGGCAATGGCGGGTCATCGACGGACAGGTCGAAGGGTTGGACCTGAAGGGGTTGATTGCTGATCACAGCCAGGCGGCGCGGGAGTTGATCGCCGGCGCCTGACCGGACGCTATCGCGGGCAAGCCTTGCTCCCACATCAAGGGTGGATGTATGAAGCAGCCTTGCCGTGAGACCAGTGGGAGCAAGGCTTGCCCGCGATACTCTTCTAGAGTCCCAGCAACGACAACATGATAAACGTCGCGAACAACACAAAATGGGTCATGCCTTCAATGGCATTGGTTTCCCCATCGTTGAGGTTGATGGCGCAGACGATCAAGGTGATGAAGATCATCACCGTCTGCACCGGGGTCATTGCCATCTGGAACGGCTGGCCGGTGTAGAGCGCCATCGCTTCCATCACCGGCACGGTGAGGATCACGGTGGACAGCGAAGCCCCCAAGGCGATATTCACCACCGACTGCATACGGTTGGCCAACGCCGCGCGCAAGGCGGTGAGGATTTCCGGTGCCGCGGAAATGGCAGCCACCAGAATCGCCGTAACCACCGGCGGCGCCCCTGAACCTTCCAGCCCCAGGTCGATGGCTTTGGACATGACCTCGGCCAACGCTCCGATCACTACGACGCCAAACACCAGCGCCGCGATGGAGAACGTCAGGCTGATGGGTTTCGGCTGGTTTTCCACCGGCTCTTTCCGACGGCGTTTTTCCGGGTAGCTGTAGCTGAAAAAGTAACTGTGAGGCCCCACCTGCATGCGCAGGAACAGGGTGTACAGCACGATCATCGCGCCGATGGTGAATGCCGAATAGAGCTTCCAGCTCTCTTGGGGAATGAACTCCGGCACCACCATCGATACGCCCATGGCGGTGAGAATCATCACGCTGTAGGTGCGCGCCGAATCATCGTTGTAAGCCTGCTCGCCATGCTTGATTCCGCCCATCAGCGCCGCAAGGCCAAGAATGCCGTTGATATCGAGCATCACCGCAGAATAGATGGTGTCGCGCACCAGCGTTGGCGAGGCTTCGTTGCTCATCATGATCGCCAGGATCACCACTTCTACCAGCACCGCCGACAGGGTCAGGATCATCGTGCCGTAGGGATCGCCGACCTTCTCTGCCAGCAGCTCGGCGTGATGGGCCACACGCATGGAAGCCGCGACGATAAAGCCGATCAGGACCAAACCGCCGAGCAACGCCACGATCTGTCCGCTACCCAACAGCCAGTGCTCCAGCGGATAGGCGAGCACCGCGGCGATCAGCGCCAGCAACAGCAGTTTTTCTTGCTTGATCAAAGTCAGCATCGCGGGCCTATCACCGTGGGCGGGGTCATGAGCTACTGACTGTAGGGGGCGGCGAACGTTCGGGCGAAGTGACGCACCAGGGAGTGGCGAGTGGGTGGCAGGTGCACCTTTATCGATCTCAAGGACCTCATCGCGAGCAAGCTCGCTCCCACAGGTATTGCGTTGTCCTTGTGGGAGCGAGCTTGCTCGCGATGGCTGCCTCGAAAAGATCACAGATTTTGTTGTCCTATTGGTCAGCATTTTGCATTAGCGCTGTTCAGCCAACCTCACAACAAAATGGAGTTCGAGTTCATGCACAAGCGTCCCTTGAAGATGTTGCTTTGCGCCGTCGCTGCGACTGTCGGTCTGAGCGCCGGCCTGAATGCCAGCGCTGCCGACCCGCTGAAGGTCGGTTTCGTCTATATCGGCCCCATCGGTGACCACGGCTGGACCTACCAGCATGAACAGGGACGCAAGGAACTGGTGGCGAAACTCGGCGACCGAATCACCACCAACTACGTGGAAAACGTGCCTGAAGGCGCCGACGCCGAGCGGGTGATCCGCAACATGGCCAAGGACAAGTACGACCTGATCTTCACCACGTCCTTCGGCTACATGAACCCGACACTGAAGGTCGCCAAGCAATTCCCCAAAGTGACCTTCGAACACGCCACCGGCTACAAGCAGGACAAGAACCTGGGCACGTACCTGGCTCGCACCTACGAAGGCCGCTACGTCGGCGGTTTCCTCGCGGCCAAGATGACCAAGACCAAAAAGATCGGCTACGTCGCCTCCTTCCCGATCCCGGAAGTCATCCGCGACATCAACGCCATCCAACTGGCCCTGAACAAATACAACCCCGGCACCGAAATCAAAGTGGTGTGGGTCAACTCCTGGTTCGATCCGGGCAAGGAAGCCGATGCCGCCAACGCACTGATCGACCAGGGCGTGGATGTGGTGTTCCAGCACACCGACAGCCCGGCGCCGATCCAGGCCGCCGAGCGGCGCGGCGTCTATGCCGTCGGCTACGCTTCGGACATGGCCCACTTCGGTCCCAAGGCGGTGCTGACCTCGATTGTCAACGACTGGGGCCCGCACTACATCCAGGCCACCCAAAGCGTGCTCGACCATAGCTGGAAATCCCAGGACTACTGGGGCGGCCTGAAGGAAGGCACGGTGAAACTGCCGATCAGCGACCTGGTGCCAGCGGCGGTCAAAGGCGAAGCCGAGCAGATCATCGCCGACATCGAGAGCGGTGCTTTCCATCCGTTCACCGGGCCGATCAAGGACCAGGCCGGCGTCGAGAAAATCCCGGCGGGCGTGAGCGCTACCAATGTGGAACTGGCGTCGATGAATTACTACGTCGAAGGTATGAAGGCTGAGATTCCCAAATAACTGACGAGTCAACACAAAACCCTGTGGGAGCGAGCCTGCTCGCGATAGCGGACTGACATTCAACGTTGATGTCGACAGACAAATCGCTATCGCGAGCCGGCTCGCTCCCACATCGGCCCCCTCACACAATCAGGAAAGCCGCATGAACAGCCTTCCCATCATCGACATCAGCCCGCTCTACGGCGATAGCCCCAGCGCCTGGCAATCGGTCGCCAACCAGATCGACCAGGCCTGCCGCCAGTGGGGCTTTTTCTACATCAAGGGTCACCCCATCAGCCCGGCTCGCATCACCGAAGTCCTGGACCATGCCCAACGCTTCTTCAGGCTGCCGGTAGAAGAAAAACTCAAGATCGACATCACCCAGACCCGCCATCATCGCGGCTACGGCGCCGTCGCCACCGAACAACTGGACCCGGCCAAACCCAGCGACCTGAAAGAAACCTTCGACATGGGCCTGCACTTGCCGGCCGATCATCCCGACGTGCTGGCGCACAAGCCTCTGCGCGGTCCTAACCGACACCCGGATCTGGCGGGCTGGGAACCCCTGATGGAGCAGCATTACCGCGACATGCAGGCCCTTGCCCAAACCCTGCTGCGCGCCATGACCCTGGCCCTCGGCATCGAGCGGGACTTCTTCGACACGCGCTTCACCGAGCCTGTGAGCGTGCTGCGCCTGATTCACTATCCGCCGCGTCACACCGCCAGCTCTGCCGAACAGCAAGGTGCCGGCGCCCATACCGATTACGGCTGCATCACCCTGCTCTACCAGGACGCCGCTGGTGGCCTGCAAGTGCGCAACGTCAACGGCCAATGGATCGACGCGCCGCCCATCGACGGCACGTTCGTGGTCAACCTCGGCGACATGATGGCGCGCTGGAGCAACGACCGTTACCTGTCCACCCCCCACCGGGTGATCAGCCCGCTGGGGGTAGACCGCTACTCGATGCCGTTCTTTGCCGAGCCGCACCCCGACACGCAGATCCAATGCCTGCCCGGTTGTCAGGATGAGGGCCACCCACCGAAGTACCCGACCACCACCTGCGCCGAATTCCTGCTGTCACGCTTCGCTGACACCTATGCTTATCGGCGGGAACAACAGGCGGTGTAGTGGATCAGCCGGTCAGGTTTTACCAGACATTGCGGCCAGCCCCTGTAGAATGCCCGCCATCGATTCGCTGATGAGAAAAGAACATGTACGACTGGCTGAACGCCTTGCCCAAGGCTGAACTGCATTTGCATCTGGAAGGCTCGCTGGAGCCCGAGCTGCTGTTCGCCCTGGCCGAACGCAACAAGATCGCCCTGCCGTGGAGCGACGTGGACACCCTGCGCAAGGCCTATGCCTTCAACAATCTGCAGGAATTCCTCGACCTGTATTACCAGGGCGCCGACGTGTTGCGCACCTCCCAGGATTTCTACGACCTGACCTGGGCCTACCTGTTGCGCTGCAAGGCGCAGAACGTGATTCACACCGAACCGTTCTTCGACCCGCAGACTCACACCGACCGTGGTGTCCCGTTCGAAGTGGTGCTCAACGGCATCGCCGCGGCCCTCAAGGACGGTGAACAGCAACTGGGCATCACCAGCGGCCTGATCCTGAGTTTCCTGCGCCACCTGAGCGAAGAACAGGCCGAGAAAACCCTCGACCAGGCGCTGCCGTTCCGCGACGCGTTCGTGGCCGTGGGTCTGGACAGTTCAGAAATGGGTCACCCGCCGAGCAAGTTCCAGCGGGTATTCGACCGTGCACGCAACGAGGGCTTCCTGACCGTTGCCCACGCCGGTGAAGAAGGCCCGCCCGAGTACATCTGGCAAGCCCTGGACCTGTTGAAGATCCAGCGCATCGACCACGGCGTGCGGGCCATTGAAGATGAACGACTGATGCAGCGGATCATCGACGAACAGATCCCGCTGACGGTCTGCCCGTTGTCCAACACGAAGTTGTGTGTGTTCGACGACATGTCACAACACAACATCCTCGACATGCTCGAACGCGGTGTGAAGGTGACGGTCAACTCCGATGACCCGGCGTACTTCGGCGGCTACGTCACCGAAAACTTCCACGCGCTGCACACCCACCTGGGCATGACCCAGGACCAGGCCACACGCCTGGCGCAGAACAGCCTGGATGCACGGCTGGTAAAACCCTAAGACGGGTGATGCCCCCTTGTGGGAGCGAGCCTGCTCGCGATAGCAGCATGACATTCGACATCGATGTCGCCTGACTTACCGCCATCGCGAGCAGGCTCGCTCCCACAAGAGTGAAGTGGTTTAACCGGCCACCGTACCCTCGCTCAACTCCTCCAATGTCTTGCCCCGCGTCTCCACGCCAAACAACCAGACCACCCCCGCCGCCACGGCGAAGCACAGCGCGCCCAGGGCGAACACACCGCCCTGTCCGGTAATGGGAAACACCAACCCGGTGACCAGGGGCCCGAGCAGCGAACCAATGCGACCGACAGCCGAGGCAAAACCTGAGCCCGTGGCCCGTGCCGAGGTGGGGTACAGCTCCGGCGTGTAGGTGTAGAGCACCGCCCACATGCCGAACAGGAAGAACTGCATCAAAAGCCCGGTGCCGATGAGCAGGCCCACGTTGCCGCCAAACACCGCGCTCTGACCATAAAGAAACGCCATCACCCCGCCACCCAGCAACGTGACCACGCACACCGGTTTACGTCCCCAGCGCTCCACCAGCCACGCCGCCATGAGGAAGCCGGGAATCCCGCCCAAGGAAATCAGCACGGTGTAATACACCGACTGGGTCACGGCGAATCCGGACTGCTGCAACAAGGCACTGAGCCAGGACGTCAGGCCATAAAAACCGAGCAAGGCGAAAAACCAGACGCTCCAGATCATCATCGTGCGCTGGCGATACAGCGGTGACCAGATCTGCGCCAGGGCCGAAAAGAAATTGCCCGGCGCGCTCTCGCCCCTCGGCAGACGAATCGGTTCAGGCAATTCTCCACGTCCCAACGAGGCTCGGACCTTGTCTTCGATTCGCTTGAGCACGGCGTCCGCCTCGTCCCCCCGGCCGGCCTGTTCCAGCCAGCGCGGCGACTCGGGAATGAAGAAGCGAATGACCAGGACGAACACCGCCGGCACCGCCAACACCAGGAAGATGTCGCGCCAGCCGATCACCGGCAACAGGAAATACGACAGCACGCCCGCCGCCACGAAACCCAACGGCCAGAAGCCATCCATTAACGCGATATAGCGGCCTCGGCGTGTGGCCGGGATCAGTTCCGAGAGCATCGACTGAGCGATCGGAAACTCCATGCCCATGCCGATACCCAGCAGGATACGGAACAGCATCAGTGAATCGACGCTCTGGGCGGTCGAGCACAAATAACTGGCGACGCCCCACAACACGATGCTCCACTGGAACACCGGCTTGCGCCCGAACCGATCGGCCAGCATGCCCGACAGCGATGCTCCCAGTACCATGCCAAAGAAACTGGAGCTGGCGAGCAAACCTGCCTGGGCGGTGCTTAAGCCAAACTCGGCTTTGATCGAGCCCAGCAGGAACGTCATCATGGCCAGGTCCATGGAGTCGAAGAAAAACGCCAAGGCAATAATGATGAAAATAATCCGGTGGTAGCCGCTGATGGGCAGTCGCTCCAGACGTTCCGCCGCGCTGTAGCCGTGAGTATCCATGCTGTTTCCCCCAATCCAAAAAAATCCCAGGTTCGAGTGTGCGCGAACCTTGCTGGAGGCTATTGCTGAATACGACCTGTCGGCAGCCCTAGAACGCCATTTCCACGGTGTCCTGCGTGGCGAACCGATGGATTTCCTGCTGGCCAAGCACCGTTACCTGCAAGGCCCTGGAGTCGTTGGGCAAGCTCAGCCAACCGGACTGCATGAACAGTTGCAGCAACGCAGCACCCAAGGCGCCCCCCAGGTGCGGACGTCGCTCGCTCCAGTCCGGGCAGGCACAAGCGGTGCGGGCGTTGCGGTGGGCCAGCGCCTGGATGAACAGGCCGTGCCCGGCCAGCTCATTGGCACCTTTGTGAGTCACGATCACCCGCTGGTCGCCCTGCTCGATCCATCCGGCATCCAGCAGGCGCTGATACAGGTCGGCCGCCAGGGTGCCGCCCAGATGGTCTTCGCAAAGCCTGGCCCTCATCAACGAAGCGGGAGCCGACGGGGCCTTGCCCGGCATGACTCCGCGCTTGAAGACTTCCGGAAGCTGGCGCGGCGTACTGGCCAGGGTCGCGCTGGCCAGCGCTTCGACGGCAGCGCCGATCTCGGGTGCCGCCAGGCGGAAAAACCGTTTGCGGCCACGGGCTTCGACTTTCAACAGGCCACCGGCGGACAGACGGCCCAGATGAGCGCTGGCCGAAGACGGCGACAGCCCGGCCAGCAACGCCAGCTCTTCAGCCTGCCGCGCAGTGCCGTCCATCAAGGCCCACATCATTGCGCTGCGTTTTGGGTCGGCCAGCAGCGTGGCGATCTGGCTGATGCAAGGTGCATGTTCCATGTATTCACTCCCTGTTGAATCATTCGTCTACTGCTCTGGCGCTAGTGACCAGCAATGGGGCCGCCCAAAGCGGCTCGACCGCCGCAAATCGCGCGCCGCTTCAGGCGGCCGCTAGTATAAGCGTGCGGATCGAGGTTTCCTGTCCTCCGGAAACCTTTGGAGGCGATTGTTCGTGAGGGAAAAGTCTCTATTTACGCGCGACTAATGGTCGTCCCCCGTCGAGAGGGCAAATTGTGCCGTCAACCGGCCACAACGCAGCTTGAGCATTTCCCGCAGCAGATTGATGGGTTTGCTCAGTTGCGCTCGGTGAGCACACAGCAGATTGAGCGGCGCGCGTTCGCATTGCAGATGCGGCAGAAGGATTTTCAAACGTCCGGCCAACACATCGGTTGAAACGTCCAGCCAGGACTTGTAAGCGATCCCCGCGCCTGCCACCGCCCAGCGACGCACCACATCGGCATCGTCGCTGAAGCGGTCGCCGCTGACGGTCAGGCTCATTTCCCGTTTGCCGTCATGAAAACGCCAACGGTCATGAACCCGCGTGCCGAGCATATACAACAGACAATTGTGCTGGGCCAGTTGCTCCAACTGAACAGGTTCGCCATGCCGAGCCAGGTAACTGGGCGATGCACACAGCACCCGGCGGTTATCCGGCGCGACCGGCAGGGCCACCAGGCTCGAATCTTCCGGCTCGCCATAACGCAACGCGACGTCCACCGGCTGCTTGAACAGATCAGCGATGCGATCACCCAGCAGCAGTCGCACGGTCAGCCCCGGATGCTCCTCCTGGAACGCGTCCAGCCAGGGCAGCAGCAGGTTGCGTCCCAAGTCCGAGGGGGCGGACAACTGCAACACCCCGCTGACCTGGTCCTGGCCGCTGGTCAATAACCTGCGTCCTTCGTCGAGGCTGCTCAGCGCCGCGCGGGCATACTCAAGGAAGCCTTCGCCCTCGGCCGTCAGGCGCAAACTGCGGGTAGAGCGCGCCAACAGCCGGGCGCCCAAGTGTTGTTCTATCCGCTTCAATGCGGCGCTGGCCACCGCCGCCGACAGGTCCATGACCCTGGCCGCGGCAGACAGGCTGCCCAGGTCTGCGGCCCGGACGAACAACTGCAAGTCGTCGAATCGAAGCATGACGGCCTCATTATCAAAAAAACATTGAAAGAGCCTGTTCTTTTAGCCGGTTTTATCTCGGCGATAAATAGCTAACCATTGGCTTCATCGAACTCACTTCAAGGAGCCGCCTATGAAAGCCATCGCCTACTACCATTCGTTACCGATCACCGACCCGCAATCGCTGCAGGACATTGAACTGCCGGAACCCACCGCCGGCCCTCGGGACCTGCTGGTGGAAGTCAAAGCCATTTCGGTCAACCCGGTCGACACGAAAATTCGCCAGAACGTCCAGCCTGAAGACGGCGCAGCCAAAGTGCTGGGTTGGGACGTGGCCGGCGTGGTCAAGGCGGTGGGCAATGAGGTCACGCTGTTCAAGGCGGGCGACAAAGTGTTCTACGCCGGCTCCATTGCCCGCGCCGGCGGCAACAGCCAATTGCATGTGGTGGATGAACGTATCGTCGGCCAGATGCCCAAGACGCTCGGTTTCGCCGAAGCCGCTGCCCTGCCGCTGACGGCCATTACCGCGTGGGAATTGCTGTTCGAGCGCCTGCAAATCCAGGAAGGCCAGGAGGATCAGGGGCAAAGCCTGTTGATCGTCGGCGCTGCAGGAGGTGTCGGCTCGATACTGACGCAACTGGCCAGCCAGCTCACCGCACTGAAAGTGATTGGCAGCGCTTCCCGGCCGCAGACACAGGACTGGGTAAGAGGCCTGGGTGCCGATCTGGTCGTGGACCATAGCCATCCGCTGAGCGATGTATTAAAGCAGGCAGGCCAGGCTCAGGTGACCCATGTCGCCAGCCTGACCCACACCGATCTGCATCTGGATCAATTGGTGGAAGCCCTGGCGCCCCAAGGCAAACTGGCGCTGATCGATGATCCCAAGGCGCTGGATGTGACCAAGCTCAAGCGCAAGAGCCTGTCGTTGCATTGGGAGTTCATGTACACCCGCTCGCTGTTCGAAACGGCGGACATGATTGAGCAACATAACCTGCTCAACCGCGTCGCCGCGCTAATCGATGCCGGCACATTGCAGACCACCGTGGGCGAGCACTTTGGCACCATCAACGCCGAAAACCTGCGCCGGGCCCATGCCCTGCTGGAAAGCGGAAAAGCCAAAGGCAAGATTGTGCTTGAAGGTTTCTAACCACCGATAAGGGGGCGTTTTTCGTAGAGGCAAAGCTTGCTCGCGATGAAGGTCGCGCGGTTCCCCGTCAGGCCAAGTCGTCGCGTATCGCGAGCAAGCTTTGCTCCCACAAAAAAAACCTGCACCGTCAGTCTGAGAATTGACCCTTGTCACAATTGCGATCGCATTCAGGTCTACACTCGAGGCCTTTGCAGCACAATCTTTTACGTGAGGAGGTCAGCAATGAAGATCCTGATAAAAGAAGTGGCAAAATCCCAGTGGCAAGTGCGTCTTGACCAACACGTCGTGACCTTCCGCACCGAGGCCGAGGCCCAGGCTTTCGCCACCACCCTGCAAGCGCGTATTCACGCACCTCACCGCTACCCTGAACAGCAGCAGCGAGCGGCCGGCTGAATCAGTCCTGGCCACTGGCTTGTGCCAGTGTCCGGGCCTGTTGCAGGCGGCGGGTCAGCATCGCTGCACCCACCACCAATAACCCGCAAAGGCTGATGACCATCGCCATCGGCACGGCACTGCCATCGTGCAGCGCCGCCACCAATGCGGCGGCACCGGCGGCCACCGAAAACTGCAGGCATCCCAGCATCGCCGACGCGCTACCGGCACGAGCACCCTGTCCACTCATGGCGCAAGCCGAGGCATTGGGCAGGATGCAACCCAGGCTGGCGATGCAAATGAACAGCGGAATCAATAACGGCCACAACCGCTCAGGGTGCAAAGAACTGACCGCCAACAAACACAGCCCGGCGGCGAGATAGACCCACACCGCGCGCGACAGCAGGAATGCCGGCTCACGTTTGGACAACAACCGGGCGTTGACCTGTGCCACCAGGATAAAACCCGCCGCGTTGGTTCCGAACAGCCAGCCGAAGTGTTCGGCCGGCACACCGTAGAGCTTGATGAAGACGAAAGGCGAACCGGCAATGTAGGCAAACATCCCGGCGATAGCGATGCCTCCCGTCAAGGCATGCCCGAGGTAGACCGTGTCGGTCAACAGTCGACCATATTGGCGCAACGCCCCGGACAATGGTTGACGCGGCACATGGGCCGGCAGACTTTCCGGCAGCCACAATGCCACGGCCGTCGCCGCCAGTGCGCTGAACAGCGTCAGGGCAATGAAGATCGATTGCCAGCCATGCAGGTTCACCAACAGCCCGCCAAGCATTGGCGCGAGGATCGGCGCCAGCCCCATCACCAGCATCAGTTGCGAGAACACCTTGGCCGAGCCCACCGCGTCGCATTTGTCGCTGACCACCGCCCGGGAAATCACCATGCCGGCGCATCCGCCCAGAGCCTGGACGAAACGGGCACCGATCAGCCATTCCAGACTCGGCGCATAGGCACAGGCCAGAGAAGCCAGGGTGAACAGACCGACGCCCGTCAGCAATGGAATGCGCCGGCCGAAGCGATCCGCCACCGGCCCATAAGCCAGTTGCCCGATGGACAATCCGAGGAAATAAGCCGCCAGGGTCAGTTGGATGTGATTTTCGTCGGTGCCGAAGGCAGTCGCCATGGCCGGGAAAGCCGGCAGATAGAAATCGATCGCCAAGGGACCGAATGCGCTCAAGGCGCCAAGAATCAGAATGGTACGGAAGTTCATCGGGCGTCCAGGTTCAGGCGTCAGTCAGCAGCCCGACAGTCTAGCCCTGCCGGGCGCTCTTGAACATTCCGATAGGTCGCTAACTATTAAAAAATCTCAGGCGGGACTGGCCTCGTACCCCTCCTCTTTAATGGCTTGGAGCACGGCATCGACCGACAACGAACTCTGGACCTGAACGGTCCTGGCGCCCAGATCGATCTGCACCTGCGCCGCCGGATCCTTGGCCTGCACAGCCTGGGTGATGGCCTTGACGCAGTGACCGCAGGACATTCCCTGAACATTGAATGTTTGCATGAGATGACTCCTTGGGATTGAGGTTGCCAGCAGTTTCAAGCTTGCCATCATGGAAAGGTCAAGTTCTGACGAAAACTGCCGGGCTGGCAATCGCTGCCAAGCTCGGCCAAGCTGCACACATCAAGGATTTCACACCGGAGGTTCAGCCATGCGCTGGTCAGCGTTCAGCCTGTTTTGCATGCTCGGTTTGTCAGCGGTGAGCCCTCAGGCGTTGGCCGTCGGCGAAGACTACGGCGTGCTGATCATTTCCCGCGAGCGCCTGGAAGTGCCGACTTCCTGCGAAATCGGCATCTATATCGGCGATCAGCTCTCGGGGCGTTTGTTCCAGGAACAGAGCACCTCCTTCAACCTGCCACCCGGAAAATTCTCCTTGCGCTTGAAGCTGCTGCCAGGCCAGGCGCCGGGCTGCAGCCCGGGCATGCTTGCGCCGGGGTCGCAGGATGTGACGCTCAAGGCTGGCGACATACTGAAGTTCCGCATTGCCATGACCCAGGAAGGGATGTATCTCAAGCCGGCTGAGCTGGGTTATTGACCCCTTAGATAAAAAGTGGGAGCAAGCCCGCTCCCACAAAGTGTGTGTGCAAGCGTTTGGATTAGCGCTTGACCTTCCCGGCGTGGCAAGGTTGATCCTGTAGTCATTCACTACAGGGAGCCTGTCCGATGTCTGAATCCACCCTTTTCGATCTGCCGATTGCCGGGATGACCTGTGCCAGCTGCGCCGGGCGGGTCGAGCGCGCCTTGAGCAACGTCACAGGGGCCAGCGCCGTCAGCGTGAACCTGGCGACCGAACAGGCGCGGATCCAGGCGCCCGAGGGCAGCCTGCCAGCCTTGATGCAGGCCGTCGAACAGGCCGGCTACAGTGTCCCCGTCCAGACGCTGGAACTGTCCATCGAGGGAATGACCTGTGCCTCATGCGTCGGCCGGGTCGAGCGTGCCCTAAGCAAAGTCGCCGGGGTGAACCGTGTCAGCGTCAACCTCGCCAACGAACGGGCCCACCTGGACTTGCTCGGCCGGGTCGACCCGCAAACCCTGATCGATGCGGTCAAGGGCGCCGGTTATGACGCCAGTGTCTGGCAGGCCGAGCAACCCCATGACGCACAAAGCAATCGCCTGAATCGCGAGCGCCTGGCCTTGGTGCTGGCGATTTTGCTGTCCGTACCGTTAGTGCTGCCCATGCTTTTGCAACCGTTTGGCGTGCATTGGATGCTGCCGGCCTGGGTTCAATTCGCTTTGGCGACGCCGGTGCAGTTCATTTTCGGTGCGCGCTTCTATATCGCGGCCTACAAGGCCGTGCGTGCCGGGGCCGGGAACATGGATCTGCTGGTGGCCCTGGGCACCAGCGCGGGTTATGGCTTGAGCATTTATGAATGGGCCATTGCCCGCCCTGGCAGCATGCCGCACCTGTATTTCGAGGCCTCGGCCGTGGTGATTGCCCTGGTATTGCTCGGCAAATACCTGGAAAGCCGCGCCAAGCGCCAAACCGCAAGTGCTATCCGCGCCCTCGAAGCCTTGCGACCGGAGCGGGCGATTCAGGTCATTGACGGGCAGGAGCGGGACGTCGCCATCAGCGCCCTGCGCTTGAATGATCGGGTGCTGGTCAAACCCGGCGAACGCTTCCCGGTGGATGGCGAAGTGCTGGAAGGCCAGAGTCACGCTGACGAAGCCTTGATCAGTGGCGAAAGCCTGCCGGTGCCCAAACAGCCCGGCGACAAGGTGACGGGCGGTGCCATCAACGGCGAAGGCCGCCTGCTGGTGCGCACCCTGGCCCTGGGCACGGAAACCGTCCTGGCGCGCATCATCCGCCTAGTGGAAGACGCCCAGGCGGCCAAGGCCCCCATTCAAAAGCTGGTGGATAAAGTCAGCCAGGTCTTCGTGCCGGTCGTGCTGGTGCTGGCATTGGCGACGTTGATCGGCTGGTGGTTGTATGGCGCCCCCCTGGAGACGGCACTGATCAACGCTGTCGCCGTGCTGGTGATCGCCTGCCCGTGCGCCCTCGGTCTGGCGACACCCACGGCAATCATGGCCGGCACCGGGGTGGCTGCCCGCCATGGAATCCTGATCAAGGATGCCGAGGCCTTGGAGCGCGCCCATGAAGTCGACACCGTGGTGTTCGACAAGACCGGAACCTTGACTTCCGGCACACCACGCATCGCCCACTTGAGCGCTCTGGACGGTGACGAAGACAAGCTGCTGCAAATGGCCGGCGCCCTGCAACGCGGCAGCGAACACCCCCTCGCCAAGGCGGTGCTGGATGCGTGTGCGGAGCGCGGCCTGGTTGTCCCGGACATCAACGACAGCCAGTCGCTGACCGGACGCGGTATTGCCGGCAGCCTGGACGGACAGCGTCTGGCCCTCGGTAACCGACGTTTGCTGGACGAACTGGGCCTGGCCCCCGGTTCGCTGAGCGAGTCGGCCCAGGCCTGGGAGACCGAGGGCCGAACCCTGTCCTGGCTGATTGAGCAAAACGCAACGCCACGGGTGCTGGGCCTGTTCGCTTTCGGCGACACACTCAAGCCCGGCGCCCTGGCGGCCGTACACGCCCTGAATGAACGCCATATCAGCAGCCACCTGCTGACTGGCGACAACCGCGGCAGTGCCCGGGTGGTGGCCGAGGCATTGGGCATCGCCAACGTTCATGCCGAAGTACTGCCGGCCGACAAGTCCGCCATCGTCCAACAGTTGAAGACCCATGCGGTGGTGGCCATGGTAGGCGACGGCATCAACGACGCCCCGGCCCTCGCCGCCGCGGACATTGGCATTGCCATGGGCGGCGGCACCGACGTGGCAATGCACGCCGCCGGTATTACCCTCATGCGCGGTGATCCACGGCTAGTGCCCGCGGCGCTGGAGATCAGCCGCAAGACCTACGCCAAGATCCGTCAGAACCTGTTCTGGGCATTCGTCTATAACTTGATCGGTATTCCCCTGGCGGCGTTCGGCTTCCTCAACCCGGTGCTGGCCGGCGCGGCCATGGCCTTGTCGAGCGTCAGCGTGGTGAGCAACGCGTTACTGTTGAAACTCTGGACACCCAAACACCTGGAGGACAAGCGATGAACATCGGCCAAGCGGCCCGCCAGAGCGGCCTGAGTGCGAAGATGATCCGGTACTACGAATCCATTGGCCTGCTCAAGGCGGCTCATCGCACCGACAGCGGCTACCGGATCTACGGTGCCGATGACCTGCACACCCTGGCCTTTATCAAGCGCTCCCGGGACCTTGGGTTTTCATTGGAAGAGGTCGGCAAATTGCTGACCCTCTGGCAGGACCGCCAACGCGCCAGCGCCGACGTCAAGGCCCTGGCCCGGCAACACATCGACGAACTGAACCAGAAAATCCGCGAACTGGCCGAACTGCGCGACACCCTCCAGGACCTGGTGGAACACTGCCACGGCGACCACCGCCCGGACTGCCCGATTCTCAAGGAACTGGCGTCGGGGTGTTGCGAGAAGACAGTGCATGCTTGAGCGAAGGTGAGAGTGAGCCTGCTCGCGATGACGTCGGCACATCCTACATCCATGCAGGCTGATACACCGCTATCGCGAGCAAGCTCGCTCCCACAGGGGATTTGTGCAGGACGCAGGATCCATATACCCCCGAGAACCAATGTGGGAGCGAGCCTGCTCGCGATGACGCCGGCACATCCTACATCCATGCAAGCTGATACACCGCTATCGCGAGCAAGCTCGCTCCCACAGGGGATTTGTGCAGGACGCAGGATCCATATACCCCCGAGAACCAATGTGGGAGCGAGCCTGCTCGCGATGACGCCGGCATATCCTGCATCCATGCAAGCTGATCCACCGCTATCGCGAGCAGGCTCGCTCCCACAGGGAGTTGGTGGCGGACGCAGGTGTTGAGGGCCTCACAAAAACACTGTGGGATTTTTTGGGCGGCCACAAAAAACCCGGCCTGGGCCGGGTTTCTGGTCAAGCGGTCACTGCATCCAGGGCGGAGGCGGTTCTTCGGTTTTGCCGGGTGGAGCGTCGTCAGCGGCACGGACGGCCTGGCGGCGTTCCTCGTCCAGACGGGCAGCCTCGATTTCACGCATGATCCCGCCGACATCCGCCAGCTCTTCCGGCTCATCGAACTCGCCGGTCAGCACGCTGGCCGGGTGCAAGGTGCCGGCCTCATACAACGCCCACATTTCCTTGGCGTACCGGGTGCGCTTGAGCTCCGGGGCAAACCGGCCGAAGTAGGACGCCATGTTGCCCACATCCCGCTCCAGCATGCTGAAGGCGTGATTGTTGCCAGCGGCGTCCACCGCCTGCGGCAGATCGATGATCACCGGGCCCGTCGGCGTAAGCAGCACGTTGAACTCCGACAGGTCACCGTGCACCAGACCGGTACACAGCATCAACACAATCTGGGAGATCAGGAACGCGTGATACTCACGAGCCTGATCCGGCTCCAGTACCACATCGTTCAGACGCGGTGCCGCATCGCCGTATTCGTCAGCCACCAGCTCCATCAGCAGCACGCCTTCGAGGAAGTCGTACGGCTTGGGCACTCGCACGCCCGCACCGGCCAACCGGAACAGCGCCGCCACTTCGGCATTCTGCCAGGCGTCTTCAGTTTCCTTGCGCCCGAACTTGGAGCCCTTCGCCATGGCCCGGGCCTGGCGGCTGTTACGCACCTTGCGGCCTTCCTGGTATTCGGCCGCCTGACGAAAACTTCGCTTGTTCGCCTCCTTGTAGACTTTGGCGCAACGTAACTCGTTGCCGCAGCGCACCACATAAACAGCTGCTTCTTTACCACTCATGAGTGGGCGCAGCACCTCGTCGACCAGACCGTCCTCGATCAGGGGTTCAATGCGTTTTGGAGTCTTCATCAGCTTTTATTGTGGGTCCTTTATTACCGAACACGCGAATGACAGTCGTTATACGGCAATCCTCCCTCCACGGGGAGGGGTTGCCGACTTATGAACCCTTCGATGCACACAATGTGCCGGATTAAATCGACCGAGCCGAATCATAGCCGAGACAGCGCATAGCGTTGGCAACTGAATGCAAAGGCATTTGCGACAAGAGCTGACAGCCATGCCCAGTGCAGCTGATTCAATGTTTAAACAACTCCCCCGGGGTCAATCCAAACATCCCCTTGAACGCCACTATGAAAGCGGACGTGGAATCGTAGCCACAGGACAACGCCGCGCTGGTCACGCTATCGCCTTTTTCCAACGACCCCAGGGACGACAACAGCCGCGTACGCTGGCGCCAGGCGCGAAAGCTCAGGCCGGTTTCGCGCTGGAACAGACGCATCAGGGTTTTTTCCGATGTGCCCAGGCGCTCGGCCCACACTTGCAAAGTCACGTTCTGGTCGGGCTGTTCGATCAGCTCGTTGCACAACGCCAGCAGACGCGCATGCCGGGGAAGTGGCAGGCAAAAGCCAACCTCCGGCAGTGCTGCCAACTGGTGAAGCAACACTTGCACCAGTCGTGCGTCCTGGGTATCGCCCTGGGAGTAATCGGCCGGCAACTGACAAAAAGCCTTGATCAGCTCCCGCGCCAGCGGCGTGACCTCCAGCACCCGGCAACGCTCATCGGCCCACGGGCAGGCGTCGCGGTGGACATAAAGGCTGCGCATTTCCGCCCGGGTGGAGGTCATCACATGATGCTCCAGGTCGGCAGGAATCCAGATGGCCCATTGTGGCGGGGCGAAAAAACTGCCTTCGGCGGTGTGCACACCCAGCACGCCACTGATGGCGTAGGAAAACTGCACCCAATCATGACGATGGGCCTGGGTCCACGAACCGGCGCTCAAGCTTTCGACACGGGCATAAAGCGGCCTGGGCAATTCCGTCAGGTCGGGAATGCGTCTTTCGAGTTGTTGGTGTCCGTTAGTCGGCATGGATTGGCCTTATGTCGCAAGACGGCTGCAAGTGCCGACGTTAGGCTAAGTCGACTTTTCTTACAACTTGCGGTGCCGTATGCACATTTTCAGACACCTCAAACGCCTGGTAACCGACTGGTTCCTGTGCGGCATGCTGCTTGCCACGTTGCTGGCGTATCTGTTTCCCAGCTTTGGCGCCACGGGTGGCGCCATGCATGCCGAGTGGGTGGTCAATATCGGCATCTTTGTCGTGTTCTTCCTGCACGGGATAAACCTGTCCGGCGAGCAGATCCGCCACGGTCTGAGAAACACCCGACTGCACGTGATGGTGCAGCTCTTTACCTTCGGCGTGTTTCCGTTGATCTGGCTGGTCAGCGATTGGCTTCTGGGCCGCCATGTGCCGTCACTGCTGATGCTGGGGTTCTTCTACCTGTGCGTCCTGCCCTCGACCATTTCATCCTCGGTGGCCCTGACCGGCAGCGCCGGCGGTAACGTACCGGCGGCGATTCTGAACGCGAGCCTGTCCAGCGTGCTGGGGATTTTCCTGACGCCACTGCTGGTCAGTTTCGTGGTCGGCAGCGGCGCCGGGGGTATCGATCTGGGTGCGACTTTGCTCGACCTTTGCCTGATGTTGCTGCTGCCGCTGGTGCTCGGACAGTTACTGCGGCGCTGGCTGGCCGGTTTTTTCGGGCGGTACAAACGCTACACCAGCATCATCGACAAACTGGTGATCCTGCTGCTGGTCTACGCGGCGTTCTGCAATTCGATGGTCTCCGGGATCTGGCAACAACAAGGCAACACTGTGCTGCTCAGTGCATTGCTTGGCAGTGCCGTGTTGCTGGCAATCATTTTGTGGATGACCACCCGCACCGCCCGGGCCCTGCGGTTCAGCAACGCCGATGAGATTGCCGCGGTGTTCTGCGCCAGCAAGAAATCCCTGGCGGCCGGGGTGCCGATGGCCGCGTTGATTTTCGGCAACAACCCCGGCCTGGGGCTGATCCTGTTGCCGATCATGATCTATCACCCGTTGCAGTTGATCGTCTGTTCGATCCTGGCCGAGCGCTACGCCAACCGCCAACGGGAACTCATTCATCAACAACGCGAGGCGTCCCTCAACGCTCGATGATTGCCGTCACACCCTGGCCACCGGCCGCGCAGATGGAAATCAGACCGCGGCCCCGCCCCGCCGCGTCCAGCAACTTGGCGAGGTTGGCGACGATTCTTCCACCCGTGGCGGCAAACGGGTGGCCGGCGGCCAGGGAGCTGCCTTTCACGTTCAGCCGTCTGCGGTCTATGCTGCCCAACGGACCGTCGAGGCCCAGTCGCGTCTTGCAATAATCCGGGTCTTCCCAGGCTTTGAGTGTGCATAACACTTGAGCGGCAAATGCCTCGTGGATCTCGTAGTAATCAAAGTCCTGTAACGTCAGGCCGTTGCGCGCCAGTAACCGAGGCACGGCGTAGGCCGGCGCCATCAACAACCCTTCTGCTCCGTTGACGAAATCCACCGCTGCCGTTTCGCCGTCGCGCACATACGCCAGGATCGGCAACCCCCGGGACTTGGCCCACTCTTCGCTGCCCAGCAACACCAGTGACGCGCCATCGGTCAATGGCGTGGAGTTGCCCGCCGTCATCGTGCCCTTGGCGCTTTTTTCGAAGGCCGGCTGGAGGGCGGTGAGTTTTTCCAGGGTCAGGTCCGGACGCAGGTTGTTGTCCCGTGTCAGGCCGAGAAACGGCGTCATCAAGTCGTTCTGCCAGCCTTCGGCGTAGGACGCGGCCATTTTCTGATGACTTTCCAGGGCCAATTGGTCCTGCTCCTCCCTGGGAATCTGCCAGGTCTGAGCCATCAGTTCGCAATGCTGGCCCATGGACAGGCCGGTTCGTGGCTCGCCGTTGCGCGGCAGTTCGGGAACGAGGTGCTGGGGACGCAGTTGCAGGAAGGTCTTGATTTTCTCAGCGGTGGTTTTGGCGCGATTGGCTTGCAGCAGGATTCTGCGCAGCCCTTCGTTGACGCCAATCGGCGCATCCGAGGTGGTGTCTACGCCGCCGGCAATGGCACTGTCGATCTGCCCGAGGGCGATCTTGTTGGCCGTCAACAGCACAGTCTCCAACCCCGTGCCGCAAGCCTGTTGCAGATCGTAGGCCGGGGTGGTGGGCGATAGCCGCGAGCCGAGCACGCATTCGCGGGTCAGGTTCAGATCCCGGGAAAGCTTGAGCACCGCACCGGCGGCCACCTCACCGATGTGCAGGCCATGCAGGTTATAGCGCTCGATCAGCCCCTCGAGCGCGGCGGTCAGCATCGCCTGGTTGCTGGCGGTGGCATAGGCCCCGTTGGAGCGGGCGAAGGGGATGCGGTTACCACCAATGATCGCGACGCGGCGTAGCTGTGTCATGAAGAACTCCCTGTGTATGTCCGGATGCGCCAATGGGCCTGCGGAAACCCGGCTCCCGCACAAGCTTAGGCTTTATCTGGCCAATCGAACGACTGATTGCCAATCATGGTCCACACTTTGAACCTCATCAGCCGGAGTGTGTTCCATGTCAGACCGTTATATCGACTTCGCCAATTCGCCCCTGGGCCTGCGTCTGGTCGGTGCGCTGGGCCTGCCATCGCCGGCCCGCCTGGAGCGCTGGCAGGCCGGGCGGCTGCGGCCGATCGAAGGTGCGTTGCTGTTGGGCGGCGGGCCGTTGACCGAACAGATCGGCGCATTTGCCAAGCGCCTGACCGATGCGATCTTCATCTACGGGGGCGAACCGACACTGGCCACCGAATGGATCCCCGGTCACGGTCCGAAAATCAAGGCGGTGGTGTACGACGCCAGTCATCTGGCGCAGGCCGACCAGCTCAAGCAACTGCGCGAGTTCTTCCAACCCCTGATGAAGAACCTCGACCACAGCGCCCATGTCGTCATCCTCGGCCGCGCTCCGGAAAGTCTCGCCGATCCGTTTGCCGCCAGCACGCAGCGGGCCTTGGAGGGCTTCAGCCGTTCCCTGGCCAAAGAGTTGCGCCACGGCGGGACGCTGCAATTGCTGTATGTGGGTGACGGCGCCGAGGCCCAACTGGAAGGTGCGCTGCGGTTTTTCCTGTCGCCCAAGAGCGCCTACGTTTCCGGGCAGGTCATTCGCCTTGATGCCTGCCAGGCCCAGGTCCAGGACTGGACGCGTCCGCTCACCGGCCTCAAGGCTCTGGTCACCGGCGCGGCCCGGGGGATCGGCGCCTCCATTGTCGAAACCCTGTCCCGCGATGGCGCCGACGTGATCCTGCTGGACGTCCCGCAGGCCAAGGCCGATCTCGAAGCCCTGGCTGCACGCCTTAGCGGGCGCAGCGTGACGCTGGACATTTGTGCTGAAGACGCCGCTACACAGTTGACTGAACACCTGCCCGACGGCATCGACATCGTGGTGCACAACGCTGGCATCACCCGGGACAAGACGCTCGCCAACATGACCCCGGAGTTCTGGGACGCGGTGCTGGCGGTCAACCTCAACGCGCCGCAGGTGCTGACCAAGGCCCTGCTCGACAGTGGCACCCTGCGGGACAATGGCCGAGTAATTCTGCTGGCGTCCATCAGCGGCATCGCCGGCAATCGCGGCCAGACCAACTACGCAGCGAGCAAGGCCGGATTGATCGGTCTGGCCCAGGCCTGGGCGCCGGTCCTGCAACCTCGGGGGATCAGCATCAATGCCGTAGCCCCGGGTTTCATTGAAACCCGCATGACCGCCGACATCCCTTTCGCCCTGCGCGAAGCCGGGCGGCGCATGAGTTCCCTGGGCCAGGGCGGCCTGCCACAGGACGTCGCCGAAGCCGTGGCCTGGCTCGCCCAGCCGGGGACGGGCGCCGTTACCGGCCAAACGCTGCGGGTGTGCGGGCAAAGCCTCCTGGGAGCATGACCATGACGATCCAATGGCATGAAGTAAACGCCGCGCCCGGTATGTCCTCGCTGTACGTGAAAGCCGCGACACGGCGCAAGGTCACTGGAAAAACCTTGCCCCAGGACGGACTGCGCCAAGTGATACAGGTCGATCCGCAACGCCTGGCGACCTATCGCAAGGTCTGCGGTTTTGCCGAAAACGGACTGCTGCCGCCGACCTACCCCCACGTACTGGCGTTTGCCCTGCAGATGCAATTGCTCACCGCCCGGGACTTTCCGTTCCCGTTGCTGGGGCTGATCCACTTGAGCAATCGCATCCGTTTACTGCGGCCCATGGGCGGGGTCAGCCAAGTGCAGGCTCGCGTCAACGTGCAGAATCTGCAAGCTCACCCCAAGGGCGCGGTGTTCGACCTTGTGACTCGCATTGATGATCAATTGGGGCCGTTGTGGGAGGCCGAGAGCCAGATGCTTTGCAAGGGCGTCCAGCTTGACGGCGCGTTGGTGGAAGAGCCGCTGCAAGAGATTCAGGCATTGACTGAAGTGGCGCACTGGACCGCGCCGGCTGACATTGGCCGGCAATATGCCAAGGTGTCCGGCGATTACAACCCGATCCACCTGAGCGGCCTCAGCGCCCGGCTGTTCGGCTTCCCTACCGCCATCGCCCACGGCCTGTGGAACAAGGCCAGGACCCTGGCGGCGCTGGACGAACACTTACCCGATGCCAACGTCGAGATCGATGTCACCTTCAAGAAGCCGGTGCGCCTGCCCAGCGAAGTGACACTGCTGGCGAGTGCCGCGGGGTCCAGCGGAGACTTGCGATTGATCGGTTCGGGGGACTTGGAGCATATGGTGGGGAGCTGGCGGCCGGCTGGCTGAGGACCGGCATCTTTGTTGAATGTGCGATGGCTATCGCGAGCAGGCTCGCTCCCACATGGGTTCTCGGGCGTTCATGGGGCCTGCGTTCGAAACAAATCCCCTGTGGGAGCGAGCCTGCTCGCGATAGCGGTGGGTCAGCTTGCATCGATGTTGAATGGGCCGCCGTCATCGCGAGCAGGCTCGCTCCCACATGGGTTCTCGGGCGTTCATGGGGCCTGCGTTCGACACAAATCCCCTGTGGGAGCGAGCCTGCTCGCGATAGCGGTGGGTCAGTTGGCGTCGATGCTGAGTCCGCCTACCGCGGCGGATAGTTCGCCAGGATCCGCGCAACCGTCTCACGCACTGCGGTGCTGCGATCCGTCGGATTGGGCGAGTTGCTGAGCATTCGTTCATCACTGCCACGCCACACCAGCTTGCCGTCCTTGCCATCGAGCAGGTCAATCTGCACCGTGGCGACCTTGTAGCTGATGTTGCGGGTTTCGTTGTACATCGGCCCGCCCCAATAGCCATTCCAAGGGCTGCCCCAACCACCGCCGTAGTTGGTCGTAATCTGTTGCTGGCGATCCTCGACGATCAGGTAGGCCTGGACCATCACATCCCCTCGCCCGCCAGCCTGGGCCGGGCGCAGACCGCGCTGGTCGAGTTGATCGGCAACCGCCTGACGGATCCGCTGTTCGGTCAGGTCGCTCTTGATGCGCGGATCATCGGGACGATATTGCAGCGCCGGCTCTTTCCAGCTCCAACTGCGGTAAGCCGAGAAATCCCGGCTGGTGTCAAAGTCGTGGTTGACCGGGGTACCCGCACAGGCGCCGAGCAACAGGGTAAAAGCCAGTAGAGCGATACGGCGAAACATGGTTTTTCTCCGTTGCGTAATCAACTTGGAGGATAAGCCGACAGGGCTTTTTCCACCGCTTCGCGAATGGCATCGGTGCGCGCGCTCTGACTGCCGCGCTGGCTGGTCTCGGCGCTGGCGCTCCACACCGGCTGACCATTACGGGCATCGAACAGGTCCACTCGCACCACCACGACCTGCTCCCGATAAGTGCGCACCACCGGCACCGAGTGATACATGCCATAGCCGGGGCCGTAGCGGTCGTAACGGTTGTAGCCGCCGTAGTAACCGGAATCATAGTCGTCCCGAACCTGACGCACGCGCGTTTCCAGGCGCAGGTCGGCACTGACGAACAGGTCGGCCGGGCGGTTGTCATGCAATGGACGCAGGCCGCGTTGATCCAGGGCGTTGCTCACCGCTTCAGCCACCTGGGCCGAGTCCGCCCAAGCGGTGCCCGGTGGCAGTCGCCCGTTGAGCCAGGCCCAACTGCGATAGCGCCCGTAGTCACGGGGTGGCGCGGGGTAAGCGCTGCGGTCAAACACCGTGGCGGCCTGCGGCGGCGCCGGTGGCAGCGGGTTAGACGTGGCGACATACGGGTTGCTGCCCTGGCAGGCAGCCAGTCCCAGGCACAACACCAACAACCCTGAACGACCTTTCATTTCGCGCTCCGATTGCTCTTTCAGATCAGAGGGGACGGCAGACCCAGTGCAGATAACGCCCCAACCCGGCAAACGCCGGATGGCGGCGGTGAGCCAGCTCCATCTCCAGCAACTGCACCAGCTCCACGCGGCCCTGGAACTCCACCGGCATGTAGTCATGGAAAACCCGCACACCACTTTGAGTTTCGACCTGCCACACGCCTTCAAGTTGCGCCGCCAATTCCCGCGGATCAAGGGGTTGTTGCGGGGTCAGGCTCTGTTTTTCACCGGCCATGTCATTTTTGCGCAACTTGCGAAAATGCCCCTTGAGCAGGTTGCGATAAACCAGCGCGTCGCGGTTGTAGAACGCCAGGGACAACCAGCCGCCCGGGACCGTGAGTTGATGCAGCACCGGCAGGATCGCATGGGGTTCGGCCAGCCATTCCAGCACCGCGTGGCACAGCACCAGGTCGTAAGGCTCAGTGAGCTGGTCGGGCAGCGCCTGCCACGGTGCCTGAATGAACGTTGCGCTCTGACCGGCATCGGCGAATCGCTGACGGGCACCTTCGAGCATGGGCTCGGCTGGCTCGGCCAGGGTCACTTGATGGCCGCGCTCGGCCAGCCACAACGACATGTGGCCCAAGCCGGCGCCTATGTCCAACACACGCAACGGACGCTCAGGCAAGGCTTCAAGCAGATCGGCCTGCAGTACCGCCAGACGGATCGCACCTTTGGCCCCACCGTAGATTTTTTCGGCGAAGCGCGTGGCGAGCTGATCGAAATGACGGTCGCTCATTGGCCGAACCGCCGCTCGCTGTCGGCCAGCTTGCTGCGCACCACGGCCTCCATGTCCAACCCCAGCTCGCTGCACAGCAGCAACAAGTACAACACAATGTCACCGACTTCCTGCCCAGCGTGGGCCAGCTTGTCCGCCGGCAACTGGCGCGACTGGTCCTCGGTCAGCCACTGGAAAATCTCCACCAGTTCAGCCATTTCCACACTGGCGGCCATGGCGAGGTTTTTCGGGCTGTGAAATTGCCGCCAATCGTTATGGTCACGAATGGCATGCAGGCGTTCGGTCAGTTCAACAAGGTTCATCGGGGTCTCCTGAATGCGCATAGCTTCGGGGGGATGACGAGGGAAGGCAAGCGTCTCGGTACGAAGCGGCGTTTTGCCCCATAATCGAACGATCTTGGCCTTCAGCCGCTCTTACAACCAGAAGCCCAAGGCTCGATTCCGATCTCTCTCATCAGGATGTACACATGCAGGTAGAAAGCTTTTTCGAATGGCTCGGCCAGGCGCTCGGTTCGGTGATCCGGTTTATCGTCGACCTGCTCAGCGGCCTGTTCAACACCCTGGCCAATGCTGGCGGCAACTTTGTCGATGGCCTGTCGCGCACACTGGGCATGGACACCTCGATCATCAGCATCATTGCGCTGATCCTCGGGCTGATGCTGCTGTACTCGGCAATCCGCGCCTTCATGCGGGCATCGATCATCCTGGGCATTATCTGGTTGGTGCTGGGGTTGTGGTTGTTGAGCTGGATCATTCACTAGGGCCGAGAGCACTGTGTGGGAGCAAGGGCTTGCTCGTGATACAGGCGCCTCGGCGCCCTGAAAGACCGCGTCATCTTCATCGCGGGCAAGCCTTGCTCCCACAGAGTTTCTTGAGATCGAACGCGGAGCGTCCCTAGAGGCATTCCCACGCGGAGCATGAGAACGATCATGCGAGAACCCGCTACAATCGCGCTCCGCCAAGGAGCTCGCATGTCCAACCTGATCACCGACTGGCGCGACCGTCTTACCCACCGCCGGGTATGGGCGCTGGCCGCGCCGATGATTCTCTCGAACATTTCCGTGCCGCTGGTGGCACTGGTGGACAGCACCGTCATCGGCCACTTGCCCCATGCCCATCAGTTAGGCGCGGTGGCGGTCGGGGCGAGTTTGTATACGGTGCTGGCCTGGGCCATGGGTTTCTTGCGCATGGGCACCACCGGGTTCGCCGCCCAGGCAGCCGGGCGTGGGGATGGAGCGGCGTTGCGGCAGGTGCTGCTGCAAGGTCTGCTGCTGGCGATGGGGTTGGCGCTGGTGCTGGGGGCAGTCGGCGTGCCGTTGAGTGGCGTGGCGTTGCATTTCATGCAGCCATCCGCCGAGCTTGAGCAGTTGACCCGGGACTTTTTCCACACCCGGCTGTTTGGCTTGCCAGCGGCGCTGGCCAGTTATGCGCTGGTGGGCTGGTTTCTAGGTGCTCAGAATGCCCGGGCGCCGTTGGCGATCCTGCTGGTGACCAACCTGGTGAACATCGCCCTGAACCTGTGGTTCGTGATCGGCCTGGACTGGGGCGTGACCGGTTCGGCCCGGGCGTCGGTGATTGCCGAGTGGACCGGCGCCCTGGTCGGTCTGATCCTGGCGCGCAACACGCTGCAGGCCTGGCCGGGGCAGATCGCCTGGGCGGCCTTGGGGGTGTGGCAAAGCTGGCGTCCGTTGCTGGCGGTGAACCGGGACATTTTCATTCGCAGCCTGGCGCTGCAAGCGGTGTTCTTCCTGATCACGGTGCAAGGCGCGCGTCTGGGGGATGCGACCGTGGCAGCCAACGCGCTGCTGCTCAATGGTCTGCTGCTGACAGCCCACGCCCTGGACGGTCTGGCCCATGCCGTCGAAGCGCTGTGCGGTCACGCCATCGGCGCCCGCGACCGCCTGGCCCTGCGCAGCTCGCTGGTGGTGGCCTGCGGATGGTCATTGATTGCCAGCGTGGGGTTTGCCTTACTGTTTCTGCTCGCCGGCCACCTGTTCATCGATATGCAGACCGATATTCCGGACGTGCGCGACACCGCTTACCGCTACCTGCCTTACCTGGCAGCGCTGCCGTTGATTGCGGTCTGGAGTTATTTGCTCGATGGCCTGTTCATCGGCGCCACTCGTGCCAGGGAAATGCGCAACGGCATGCTGTTGACCCTGTTGCTGGTGTCGCCGTTTGCCTGGGTACTGCAAGCGCTGGGCAACCACGGGCTGTGGATCACTTTCCTGCTGTTCATGGCTTTGCGCAGCCTGACCCTGGGTGCTTTCGCCTGGCGCATGCAACAGCGCGATAGCTGGTTCGGTGCCGGCGCCCATTGACCTTTTCAACCTTGATTGTCCTGCCACAGCCGCCGCAGGTGATCCAGGCGTTCGCGCTGCGAACCGCCTTTGAGCCCCGGCACGGGTCGGGCATTGGGGTACTGCAGGCGCAGCCATAACCAGTCGTCGAGTACCGGTCGTTCGGTGAACCCCAGGGTCAGCCCTTGCTGCAAGTCCTCCCAGAGCAGGCGGAAATCCCGTCCGGTAGAACAAGACCACTGCCAGACGTGGCGTTCCAGCAGACATCGCTGCAACTGACTCTGCTGCCAATGGCTGAGACTGTGTTCATTTTCCAGTGCCGGTACTGCCAGCCCCGGATTGCAGAGTTGCTGCCAGCCCTGGCTGCCGATGGTCCTGTCGCCCCAGGTCCCGCCGAACCAGCGCACCAGGCTGATCGGCCCCAGCCAGCAACTGAGTTCCCGAGGATCGCAACCGTCGAAGAAATAACTGGCCGTGTGAGGGTTGTAATAGTTCAGCAAGGCCTTGTGATGCAGGCCTAACGTCACCGTCAACATGCGCCGCAGATGCGCCAGTAATTGCGCCTCTGACGCTCGGCTGACCAACAACAGCCCCGGCCAGGCGCCGGCATCCAGGTGACACAGGCTGGCCAGTGCCGGCGATTGCTGCAAATCCACCAGCAACGGACCATGCTCCCTCAGCCCGTGCAATTCGGTGCCTTCGAACAAGGCAAAGCGCCGGATCTCGGCGAACTGCTCCTGCAAACGCTGCGCGGCGTCCGGCGCACCGGGTACGTCGAGCAGCAGCCATTGCGGTGCTGATGCAGACATGGCGGCAGCACTCATGGAGCAGCGCCCGCGCCAAGCTGCGTGAGCATGCGGCAGGTGCACAACGGCTGGCTACAGGGGTTGAAGCTGCCGCCTCCGGGCAACAGACACAACAACACCAACGGCTCGGCACTCTGGATCGCCGCCAACAGAAGCGGGTCGAAGCCAGAGCCCTCATGGACTGGTTGGGACGTTTCACTCAGGGGGGATTCATCCGCGTCTTCCCGAGATGCCGGCGCGTCGAGCAAGGCGCTGATCAATGGACGATCCGGGTCGCCCTCGATAAAACTCACCAGCACCTCAGTGCCCTTGCCAATGGCGTGCCCCCATGCGGCCAGCTCAGGGGCCAACGGCAGCCAGCAATGACTGGGACTGGCTCCCTCCCCCTGATAGACCCAGTCGAACTGCACCGCCACTCGCCCCGCCACCTGCATCTGCGGCTCATCGACCGTGACCACCCAGCCGCGCTGCCGACTCAGCATGCGAGGTTTTGCCGCAACCCCGGTCGCCACGAACGGCCATCCCGCAGGAATGGCGCGAAAATGGTTGCCATACACGCCGGCCTGCGCGCGATGCTCGACTTTCGTCAACAGCCAGGGCTGGTTCCAGCCTTCGACAGGGTGCCCTGCCAGCGACAGCGTCCGGCCGCAATGCAGCCCCATCAGATCGCTGCGGCCCAAGGCTACCTGCTCCCCCGAAACATCGCTTTGTACACGCCAGTTGCGCACCGCCGGAGCCGTTCCCTCGAGCCCGTAAAGCGTCTCGCCATCGGGCAGGGAATCGTCCGTGCTGTCAGCAAAAACCAGGCAATGCCCATCCCGAGCCTGCTCGAAATGGAAGTAAATGCCCGCCTCGGCGCACACGCGTTGGAGAAATTGCAGATCTGACTCCCGATATTGGGTACAGAAATCGCGCAGCGGATAATCACCACTCAAAGCCAGGCACACCTGGCGTCCGGCAATGCCGTGGGCCTTGAGCACCTGGCGAATGATTTGCGGCACTGAGCGGGCACTGAACACCCGCTGGCTGAATCGTTGCGCCAGGCACGCCAGCTTCGGCCCGATGCGTACCCGGCAACCAGCGCCCTGACGATGCTGGACAAGCTCGTGAATCTGCCCATGGATGCCCCGCCCTCCAGCGTCGAAACTCAACCAGACGCTGCGGTAGAGCAACCCGGCAAGGTCCAGGGGCGTATCGCCGATCAACAGCTCCACATCAAAGACAAAGGGTTCGCTGATGGCTTCGCTGCCCGTGAAGGCCACGACAACAAAGGATTCGGGCAGACCGGCTATCTCCAGACGAAATGACGGCTCGCTGGCTGGATCGGACATCGGCGTTTCTCTACAGGAGGGGCGGCTGAGGATTCTCGCTGAGAGCCATGGCCGAGTAGAGAGCCCAAGTACAAGTTAGGAAAGGGACTACACGAAATAAGGACACCACCGGTTAAATGCACCAGTGTTCGGAAATAACAGCGGCACAAATAAAAACGCCCTCCGGGACTATCCGAAAAAACCCGCAGCACACGGTGTATTTTCTGACAGTCCCGGAGGGCGTTCAGGCCGCCATCAGGAAGACAGGTAGGACGACCGCGTCAACCCCAGGCGCAGGGCATCCAGGAACTGGGTGCGTTCCGCGGCGCTGATACGGGCGCTGGCGCATTTGTCGCGGTAGTGGGTCATCAACTCCTCCGGCGACAGGTGCACGTAGCGCAGCATGTCTTCGATGGTGTCGTGGGTTTCGATACCGGCGTGGTACACGCTGCCGTCGGCATTCTGGTAGATGTTCACCGAGTCGGTGTCACCGAACAGGTTGTGCATGTCGCCAAGGATTTCCTGGTAGGCACCCACCAGGAAGATGCCCAACAGGTAATCTTCGCCCGGATTGAGGGAATGCACCGGCAGGCTGGTTTCAATGCTCTGCTCGTCGACGTACTGCTTGATCTTGCCGTCGGAGTCGCAGGTCAGGTCTTGCAGCACGGCGCGGCGCAACGGCTCTTCATCGAGGCGATGCAGCGGCAGGATCGGCAGCACCTGACCGATGGCCCAGGTGTCCGGCAGGCTCTGGAACACCGAGAAGTTGCAGATGTACTTGTCGGCGAGCTTGTCGTTGAGCTCATCCAGCACCTGACGGTGGGAGCGCTGGCGGGCCTTCAACGAGTTATGCAGGCGACGGCACACCGCGAAGTAGCACTGCTCGGCCAGGGCTTTTTCCGCCAGGGTCAGCTTGCCGTCGGCGTACTGGGCGGCCACGTCACTCATGTAGTGGGTGGCGCGCCAGTAGGTCTCGGTGACCATCTCGATATCGGTCGGGCCCAGCAGGTCAACCAGCCACTGCACGGTCTCCGGCAGGCTTTCCTTGTTTTCGATCACCGGCACGTCGTCGTGGTGTTTCTCGACGTCGGTCACCTGCACCACCAGCATCGCGTGGTGGGCGGTCAGGGAGCGACCACTTTCCGAGAATATGTGCGGATGCGGCAGGCTCTGGGCATCGCAGAACTCCTTGAGCATGCCAACCACGACACCGGCGTAATCGTCCATGTCGTAGTTGATCGAACTGGCATTGCGCGAGTGCGTACCGTCGTAGTCCACGCCCAGGCCACCGCCAACATCGATGTGATCCACCGGCAGGCCGAGGTTGCGCAGCTCACCGTAGTAGCGGATCGCTTCCTTGAAGCCATGCTGGTAGTCCGCCAGGTTGGCGATCTGCGAGCCCATGTGGAAATGCAGCAGGCGGATGCCCTGATCCAGGCCAGCGGCGCGGAAGCGCTCGACCACCGACAGCAGTTGCGCGGCAGACAAGCCGAACTTGGACTTTTCGCCACCGGTATCGGCCCACTTGCTCGACGCCAGGGACGACAGGCGTACCCGCAGGCCGACCTGTGGCTTGACCTTGAGCGACGCGGCTTCTTCGATCACCAGGCCGACTTCGGATTCTTTCTCGATCACGATGAAGACGTTATGGCCCAGTTTCTGGCCCATCAGCGCCAGGCGAATGAACTCGCGGTCCTTGTAACCGTTGCAGACGATAGTCCCGCCCTTGGGCGCCAGGGCCAGCACTGCCAGCAGCTCGGGCTTGGAGCCGGCCTCAAGACCGATGGAAACGTTCTGGGTGGCGATGATGTTTTCGATCACCGCTTCCTGCTGGTTGACCTTGATCGGATAGAGCGCGGTGTACTGGCTCTGGTATTCCAGGCGCGCGATGTTGCTGTCGAACGCTCCGGTGAGCTGGCGCACGCGGTCTTGCAGGATGTCGGGGAAGCGCACCAGCAAGGGCAGCGACAGGCCGCTCTGGCGCAACTGGTCGACTTGCTCGAACAGGTCGATGGGCGAACTGCCTGGACCGTTCGGACGGACTTCGACGCGACCGGCGTCATTGATCGCGAAATACCCGGCCCCCCAATGGCGGATCCCGTAAACACTGCGGCTGTCCGCAACTGTCCATTGGCTGCCATCGTCTTTGCGTGTGCGTCGTACGGACATCGAAGTCCCCTATAAAGAAGTCAAAATGCACCATCCGGTAGGAGGCTGGAGCAGTCTAGAGAATGGAAATGACGATTTGCCTGTAAGCAAGGTAGACCCTGCTCACAGCGCTGAGTTTAGAAACCCGTTCAGAACAGGCTCTGTGAAAACCATGTGGGCGACTTCGAACCGTGCTTCGTAGAAAGGGTTCGAATCAAGCCGAGGGTGGTTTTCACAGAGGCTGCTAGCCGCCGGACTTTTTCGCCTTGAAGCCGTGTCGGGTCAGTTCCGCCAGCAGCAGCTCGACGTGATCGCCCTGGATCTCGATGATGCCGTCTTTCAAAGCACCACCGGTGCCACAGCGTTTCTTCAACGTGGTGGCCAGTTCCTTGAGCGCGTCCTCGGCCAGCGGCACGCCAGTGATCGTGGTCACCGTCTTGCCGCCGCGACCTTTGCTTTCACGGCGCACGCGAGCGATACCGTCACCTTCCGGGATGGTGGTCTGTTTGCAGATGCAGGCATCCACCGGCTGGCGGCAATCAGGGCAATGACGACCGGCGTCGGTAGAAAATACCAGGCCGCCCAAGGCGGCGAAGGATGCGGCTTTTTTGGCCACCGGCAATCCTCTTGGGAGGACAAAGACTGGCCGGGCAAAAGTAAGTGCCCCGACCGCGAAGCCCCACTCAGGCAGGGGCAGCGCTACTGGATCGCAGACAGCGATTCAGCTTGAAAAGTCGCGCAGTGTAACGGCAAAAAGCTAACTTGCTAAGGGCCAATCGGCGCCAATTTAGCGCTTCTTTGCGACATCATCGCCATGGGCTCGCAAATAGCGCTCCAGTGCCGCCAGAGAGTCCGGGCAGTAAGGCTTGTGCTGGATTTCATCGAGCACCTGGTCGACCGGCAGGAAACGCGCCTCGAGTACCTCTTCAGGTTGCAGAATCAGCGGCCCGTCCCACACGGCCGAGAACGCCGAGCACCACAGGCGACTGCCGCTGTCTTCGAAATAAAAATGGTCATGGGCCGTCAGTTCGACGCCGCTCACGCCCAACTCTTCCGCCAGCTCTCGAGCCGCCGACTCGGCGTAGGTCTCGTTGGCCTGCACCATCCCGCCGGCCGCCACGTCCCAGAAACCCGGATAGATCGCCTTGCTCAGGGTCCGCCGATGAACGCACAACTCACCGGCAGAGTTGAACAGCATGATGTAGGTGCCGCGTCCGATCAGACCGCGCTCACGCAGGTCCGAACGCACCAGGCTGCCAAGCAGGTTGTCGTCTTTATCGACCCAAGCGATGAGCTCGGCATCCGAGGCCACTCGATGAGCGACCTCCCGCGGGCTTTCTTCCATCTGTCAGCCCTGGTTCAGCAGTTGCCGCAAGTCGATCACCGCCGCGTTGGCGCGGGAAATGTAGTTGGCCATCACCAGCGAATGGTTCGCCAATACACCGAAGCCGCTGCCGTTGAGGATCATCGGGCTCCAGACCGGCTCCTGGGAGGCTTCGAGTTCACGAATGATCTGCCGCACGCTGACCGTGGCGTTTTTCTTTGCCAGCACATCGGCGAAATCCACTTCGATTGCGCGCAGCAAATGCGACAGCGCCCAGGCCTGGCCGCGAGCTTCGTAGAACACGTTGTCGATCTGCATCCACGGGGTTTCGACCACCTCCTCGTCCACTTGCGGTACCTGGCCCGGGGCCGTGACTTCGGTTTTCAGCGAGGTGTTGAGCTTGACCCGGCCCACGCTGGCCGACAGGCGCTGGGACAGCGAACCCAGACGAGTGCCGACATCGCCCAGCCAATTATTCAGGTTATCGGCGCGGGCATAGAACAGCGCGCTTTTCTGGTTCGGATCGGACAGGCGCGCCTGATAGCGGCTCAGCAGAGTGATGCCTTCCTGGTACTCCGACTCACTGGAGGGCAGCACCCAGCTGCGGTTATCGAAGTTGAAGCGCGGCTCGGCCTTGGCCAGGTCGGCGTCCTCGGCGGACTGGGACTGGGATCGGGCGAAGTCCTTGCGCAGAGCGCGGCTCAGGTCGCGTACCTGCACCAGCACGCCATATTCCCAGCTCGGCATGTTGTCCATCCACAGGCCCGGCGGGAACCGGTCGTTGGAAATGTAGCCACCTGGCTTGGTCAGCAGCGTTTCGGCCACGGTCTTGAGGGTCTCGACGGTGGTGTAGCCGATCACCATTTGCCGGCCTTCCTTCTCCGCGGCCGCCTGGGCGTTCTGCTGCACGGGGAACAGGGCGGGCTCCTGGCTCCAGTACCAGCCGACGGCAATGGTCACCAGCAAGTACAGGCCGACCAGGGTGGCCAGTGCCCGGCTGAAAAAAAGCCCACCCAGGTAGCTGCGGGTGGCCGATTTCGGCTCGGCGGCACGTTCAGGCGCGCTGCCCGCGCGGTTTTTCCAGTCCAGCATGGCGATGTCCCTTCAATCACTTGAGTTCACGGTTCGACCACAACCCTACGCCATCGTGCCTGATTTGAAACGCGATAATGCGGCGCAAATCATGCCGACCACGACAGGGCAATCGAACGGCCACTATAAAGGAAGCGCTGTCACCAGCCTACGAAACTGACCGGTCATAAACTGAATACCCTCCCAAGACAGATTATTGACGTATGACACTCATGCGAATGAAAAGAGGTGCTAGCATAGAGCCACCAGTCGATCTCAGCATGCACCCTAACTAGTAGTCAGGATATGACCGAGCCAGAAGACCCCAGCCGTGAGCGCCTCAAGCACCACTTTGCCCAGCGGGTAATTCACCAGGCTCGTCAGATCCTGGAGATCTGGCAGCGCCTGCAACGCAGTGAATGGTCAGGCGTCGACCTGTCGGAGCTCAGCGAAGCCAACCTGCGTTTGCTGCGCTTTGCCGAGCGCTTCGAGCAACCGGAGCATTGCCAGCTCGCCCAGGGCATCAGTCAATCGCTGCAAGCGGTGGAAGCCAATCGCGGGCGTCTGAGCAGCCACCTGATCACTGAAATCAATCGACTGATGCAGCGCCTGTCCCGCACCGGCCTGCGCCATGGCGATCAGCTCGAACAGACCTTCCTGCCGCCGCTGCGCAAACCCATCTACGTGATGTTGCAGGACCATGACCGCGCCGAGCGGCTGGCCAAGCAGTTGGAGTTCTTCGGCCTCAGCGCCCAGGCGCTCGACAGCGTGGCGGCGTTTCGGGCTTCGATGGTCGAGCGCCTGCCGGCCGCAATTGTCATGGACGTGGACTTCAGCGGCCCCGGCATCGGCCTGAAACTGGCCGCCGAAGCTCAGGAAGGTCTGGAGCAGCCGTTGCCGCTCTTGTTCTTCAGCCTGCTGGAAACCGACACGCCGACACGCCTGGCGGCGGTGCGCGCCGGCGGGCAGGAGTTCCTCACCGGCACCCTGGAAGCCTCGAGCCTGCTGGAAAAGATCGAAGTGCTGACCTGCGTTGCCCAGTACGAACCCTACAAAGTGCTGATCATTGATGACTCCCGTGCCCAGGCCCTGCACACCGAGCGCCTGCTCAACAGCGCCGGTATCGTCACCCGCACGCTGATCGAACCGATCCAGGCCATGGCCGAGCTGGCGGATTTCCAGCCTGATCTGATCATCCTCGACATGTACATGCCCGCCTGCACCGGCACGGAGCTGGCGAAGGTGATCCGCCACAATGACCGCTATGTCAGCGTGCCGATCATTTACCTGTCCGCCGAAGACGACCTGGACAAACAGCTCGACGCCATGAGTGAAGGCGGCGACGACTTCCTGACCAAACCGATCAAACCCCGGCACCTGATCACCACCGTGCGCAACCGAGCGGCCCGGGCGCGCAACCTCAAGGCGCGGATGGTCCGCGACAGCCTCACCGGTCTTTACAACCACACCCATATCCTGCAATTGCTCGAAGACTGCTGCTTCCGCGCTCGCCGCGAAGGCAAGCCGTTGAGCTTTGCCATGCTGGACATCGACCATTTCAAACGGGTCAACGACAGCCACGGCCACCCCATGGGCGACCGGGTGATCAAAAGCCTGGCGCTGTTTCTCAAGCAGCGTCTGCGCAAGACCGACTTCATCGGCCGTTACGGCGGTGAAGAGTTCGCCATCGTCATGCCGGACACGGATATCGATGCGGCCTATAAGGTACTGGATGAAATCCGCCAGCGTTTTGCCGAAATTCACTACCCGGCGCAGCCCCAGGACCTGTGGTGCACCTTCAGCGCGGGCGTGGTGCAGATGAGCGAAGAGTCCGACAGCCTGATGATGGCCAGCCAGGCGGACGAAGCGCTGTACCGCGCCAAGCACGCAGGGCGCAATCGGGTACAAAGCGCGCGGCAATCAAAGCAAAGTGCCACCTTTTCATCGGAATCCACCGATTCAGTCATAAACCTGTAACCCAAACGCAATAACTTCAAGCACTTACGATTCTGCCCTTGGTAGACCCTTGATGCGCCTGAAGCTGCTGACCAATCTCAATACCCTTCTTTTAGTTGCCGTGTGCCTTGGCCTGGCTTGCACCCTGTGGTGGTCGCAAATCGCCCTGGAGCGCCCCTATCTGTTGATGGAGCGCTACCTGAGCCTGTCGCGGCAGTTCCAGGGCGAGGTGGCGCGCAACATCGAAGATTACCTGGCCAGCGGCGACGCCTTGCGCCTCAGCGCAGCGACCCAGTCCATTGATACCTTGCAAAAGGACCTGGACCAATTTCCGCCCGAGTTGGCCAAGAGCTTGCGCCCAAGCCTGTCCAGCCTCGACGGCTTCAGCAAGACCGATCTGCTGGCCGCCGGTAAGCTGGCGGGCGATCCGCAAGCCCTGCTGTTGCAGGCCGAACGGGAGCTGAGCGCGAGCCTGGACCGCCTTGCGCAATACGCCAATGGCGCCCCGGCCTACCTGCCGCCGTTGTTCGCCGCTTCGCAACATCTGGGCCGACTGTCCCTCGCCCGGGACAAACTGGTCAGCAGCGGACGCAGCGAATTGGCCGCCGATGTCGAACGGGAACTGCAGAGCATCCGCACACAGGCCGAGAGCCTCGACAGCCTGCCGCTGCTGGGCGTGACAGCCAGCAACGAAGCGCAGGGCGATGATTTCGCTGCGCTGATGGGCTTGCAGACCCAGGAAGAAACCGTCGCCGAAGACGCCGGCATCGCCCTCAAGCGCGAACTCAACAGCCTGCTCGGCCGCTACCCTGCCGAACTGGGGCGCACTCGCGCATTGATCCAGAAGCGCACAGAACTGAGCGGCGCCACGCACTTGAAAATCGCCGATGTGCAACAGGCGATCGATGCCATGGAGTCGGCGGTTCGCGCCCAACATGGCCAGATCCAGGGCGAAGTTCGGCTGATTCAGGGATTGATGATCGGCCTGATCCTGCTGATCGCATTGCTCATCGACACCTTGCAGCGGCGCCTGGCCCGGACTTTGACGAATCTGGCACCCGCCCTGTCGACTTGGGCCGAAGGGGATTTCAGCCGCGACATTCATGTGGGCGCCAGCAACCGCGAGTTACAAGACATCCAGGCCTCGCTCAATCGCTTGCGGGCGTATCTGGTGGATCTGGTCGGCACCATTCGCCTGAATGCCGAGCAGGTCGCTGGCAGCAGCCGGGCACTGGCCGAGCTGAGTGGAGAATTGCACAGCGGCGCCGAGCACCAGGCCGGTGACACGGCGCTGATTCGCGACTCTCTCAGCGAACTGGAAGCGACCATTCAACAAGTAGCCGGTGACGCCAGCCAGGCCGCCGACGCCAGCCGTAGCGCCGGGCATGCTGTGGAGCAAGGACAGAAAGTCATCGGCCTGAGCCTCACCGGCCTGCATGCGCTGGTGGGCGAAGTGCAAGGCAACGCACAAATGATCGAACAACTGGCCGAGGAATCGGCCACCATCGGCGGCGTGCTGACAGTGATTCGCTCGATTGCCGATCAGACCAACCTGCTGGCCCTCAACGCCGCCATCGAAGCCGCACGCGCCGGAGACATGGGAAGAGGTTTCGCGGTGGTGGCCGAAGAAGTCCGCTCCCTGGCCCAACGCACGGCGGGCGCCACTGCCGAGATCCAGGAACTGATCGCCCGCCTGCAACTGGCCGCGCGCCAGTCGGTGGACGGCATGCGCGCCCAGGTCGAACACGCCGAAGCCACCGCCAACCAGGCACAAGCGGCCGACGGCGCACTGGATAAAATCGTCGGGGCCATCCAGACCATTTCCGAAACCGCAGTGCGCATCGCCGACGTCACCGCCCAACAAAGCGGCGCCGTCAGCGAAATCCGCGATCACAGTGAGCGGATTCATCAACTGGGTGGGGATAATCTGCTGCGCATTGGTCAGGGGCGGGAACAGGGCGACAACCTGCTGGTGTTGGGTGGGCGGCTGCACACGGCGGTGCAGGCATTTCGGGTTTAAGCAGCACAGATCCCCTGTGGGAGCGGGCCTGCTCGCGATTGCAGTGGGTCAGCTTGCAGAAATATTGAATCTATCGCCGCCATCGCGAGCAGGCTCGCTCCCACACGGGTTTCGGGTTATTCCCAACATTGATATTCACCACAGATCCCTGTGGGAGCGGGCTTGCTCGCGATAGCGGTGGGTCAGCTTGCATCAGTGCTGAATGTGCCGCCGCCATCGCGAGCAAGCTCGCTCCCACGCGGGTTTCGGGTTATTCCCAACCTTGATGTTCACCACAGATCCCCTGTGGGAGCGAGCCTGCTCGCGATTGCAGTGGGTCAGCTTGCAGAAATATTGAATGTATCGCCGCCATCGCGAGCAGGCTCGCTCCCACAGGGTTTAGCGCAGGCATCCTAGGGGCGGGTGACCGGATCTTGGAGCATGGTCACAAATTTCGCGCAAACATCGGTCATCGTGCTGGCTATTGCAGAGAACTGGACAGTCATAAAGGCTTTGCGGCATAGTCGCCGGGTTCTGACACCTGCTCACAGATAACAAGGAACAGCAGATGGCGACCCTATTGGTCCTGCACGGACCCAACCTGAACCTGCTGGGCACCCGCGAACCGGGCGTCTACGGGGCCGTGACACTGGCCCAGATCAACCAGGACCTGGAACAGCGGGCCCGCAATGCCGGCCATCATTTGCTCTACCTGCAAAGCAACGCCGAATATGAATTGATCGACCGCATCCATGCCGCGCGTGGCGAAGGTGTGGACTTCATTTTGATCAATCCCGCTGCTTTTACGCACACAAGCGTCGCATTACGTGACGCGCTGCTGGCAGTGAGCATCCCATTCATCGAAGTGCATTTGTCCAACGTGCACAAACGCGAACCTTTCCGCCATCACTCCTACTTCTCCGATGTAGCGGTGGGAGTGATCTGCGGCCTTGGCGCCAGCGGTTACCGACTGGCTCTGGAGGCCGCCCTAGAGCAGCTTGAAAAACAGGCAACAGCTTGAACAACAAGCGTTAAACGCCCCTGACCGACCCTTGGGAGTTGATGATTCATGGATATCCGTAAAGTTAAGAAACTGATCGAATTGCTGGAAGAGTCCGGCATCGACGAGCTCGAGATCAAGGAAGGCGAAGAGTCCGTACGCATCAGCCGTCACAGCAAGACCCCGGCCCAGCAGTTCTACGCGCCGGCACCGATGCAGGCTCCAGCCGCCGCGCCTGCTCCGGCAGCAGCGCCAGTTGCCGCCGCTCCAGCAGCACCTGCCGCGCCAACGCTCAACGGCACCGTTGCCCGTTCGCCAATGGTAGGCACGTTCTATCGCAAGTCTTCCCCGTCCTCGCCGTCCTTCGTTGAAGTCGGCCAGACCGTGAAGAAAGGCGACACCCTGTGCATCGTCGAAGCCATGAAGATGATGAACCACATCGAAGCTGAAACCAGCGGTGTGATCGAATCCATCCTCGTTGAAGACGGCCAGCCGGTTGAGTACGACCAACCGCTGTTCACCATCGTTTGAACCGCGGAGAGCCTTTGATGACTGCGAAGTTGGAAAAAGTTCTGATCGCTAACCGCGGTGAGATCGCCCTGCGGATTCTGCGTGCCTGCAAAGAGATGGGCATCAAGACCGTCGCCGTTTACTCCAAGGCCGACAAAGAACTGATGCACCTGGGCCTGGCGGACGAATCCGTCTGCATCGGTCCGGCGTCGGCTGCGCACTCTTACCTGCACATCCCGGCGATCATCGCCGCCGCTGAAGTGACCGGCGCCACCGCCATTCACCCTGGCTACGGTTTCCTGGCGGAAAACGCCGACTTCGCCGAACAGGTCGAAAACTCCGGTTTTGCCTTCATTGGTCCGAAAGCCGACACCATCCGCCTGATGGGCGACAAGGTATCGGCCAAGCACGCCATGATCGCCGCCGGCGTACCTACCGTTCCAGGTTCCGACGGCCCGCTGCCTGAAGACGAAGAAACCGCCCTGCGCATTGGCCGCGAAGTCGGCTATCCGGTGATCATCAAGGCTGCCGGTGGTGGCGGTGGTCGCGGCATGCGTGTGGTACACAAGGAAGAAGACCTGATTTCCTCGGCGAAACTGACCCGCTCCGAAGCGGGCGCGGCGTTCGGCAACCCGATGGTCTATCTGGAAAAGTTCCTGACCAACCCGCGTCACGTCGAAGTCCAGGTGCTGTCCGACGGCCAGGGCCAGGCCATCCATCTGGGCGACCGCGATTGCTCGCTGCAACGTCGTCACCAGAAGGTCCTCGAAGAAGCACCGGCACCGGGCATCGACGAGCAGGCTCGCGCGGAAGTCCTGGCACGCTGCGTCAAGGCCTGCATCGACATCGGCTACCGCGGCGCCGGCACCTTCGAGTTCCTCTACGAGAACGGTCGTTTCTACTTCATCGAAATGAACACCCGTGTTCAGGTGGAGCACCCGGTTTCGGAAATGGTCACTGGTATCGACATCGTCAAGGAGATGCTCAGCATCGCCGCCGGCAACAAACTGTCGTTCACCCAGGATGACGTGGTGATCCGCGGCCACTCGCTGGAATGCCGGATCAACGCCGAAGACCCGAAAACCTTCATGCCAAGCCCAGGCACGGTCAAGCATTTCCATGCTCCAGGCGGCAATGGCGTTCGCGTCGACTCGCACCTGTACAGCGGTTATGCGGTTCCGCCGAACTATGACTCGTTGATCGGCAAGCTGATCACCTACGGCGCAACCCGTGACGAAGCCATGGCGCGCATGCGCAATGCGCTGGACGAAATCGTGGTGGACGGGATCAAGACCAACATCCCGCTGCACCGCGACCTGGTCCGCGACGAAGGCTTCTGCAAAGGTGGCGTCAACATCCATTACCTGGAACACAAGCTGGCTGATCAGGCTTGATGTCCCGAGTGATGTAAAAAAGACCCCGGTCCATTGGCCGGGGTCTTTTTTTGCCTGCCTTTCACAATGGCGGCGAATGACTCAGCTCAGCGCTACCGTAGGGAGTGCCTGTGCTTCGATCTGCGCCCTCGTCGCCGCCCTGCCCTGCTGGGTGCGAACGCCACCATTGGCATTGGCTACCAACGGCTCACTACGCAAGCGCGTCATGAACCCACGCGCACGCACCGACACCGGGTCGGAACTCTGTTTCGCCCTCGCCAGCACCGGTATGTAGTAGCGCTCAACCTGACTCTGTGATGTCTTGAACACCGACGTCACCCCAGTGCGCAGATCCAGCGACACACCATAGGTATTACCGAAGCAGGAAGAATACGACCAGTGATCCCAGGTTGGCTGCAGCCCCTGGCGCCTCATCACCGATCTGACCGGCTCGCCAATATCAGCGCCTGTCAGCCAATCGCCGCCCACCAGAATGGCGCGAATATCCTTCGCTGCCCCTCCCAAACGCTGCTTCACTTCGCGAACACTGCGCTCGATCAGTGCGCGGATGTTGTGATCGAAATGAATGACCGCCCCGACCTTGGTGGTCGGGTTGTACAACGAAGCGATCACGCATGTCTGGGCGTTCAGGGAGAACAGATAGTTGTCTGCCGCCGTCTCGCTGAACCTGGCGACCACCGCCTCGCCCTGCAACGCGCCCCGCGCCACGTCCGGGAAGACATGCCCGGGAAACGCTTCGCGAAGATCGCTCACTCGCCCAAGGTTACGCACATCATCATTGCCGCCACTCATTCCAACGGGTTTACGCGCCCACTTGCCATTCGCCATCCTGTACACGGGCGGTTTGTAAAACGCGCCGGGATAACGGGCATCCACCAGGCACAGACCATCGAAGTATATATTCCCCCTCACCTGGTAGTACCTGCCCTTGTCGAGTATGTAGAAAGCATTTCGCGGCTGCGTAGCGCTGGACGGGCTGAGATAGGTGCCTTTGAAAGCCCCCTCGGTCACCTGCTGCAAATTCTTCGGCGTTTCCCTGACCGCCTGTTTCGGATCGAAACGGATCGGCTGGATCAGCGGCCCGCTCTCCCTGGCAGCGACTGATGTCACCTGCCTCAGGCGCTGAGCGGCCAAGGACATGGGCCTTACGGCGAGCTTCAGACTCCTGACAGCCTGACCGAGCAGCCGGGTCATGCTCATTGCCCCAAGCATGCCGAACAACGCGCCCCAGGTCGCTTGCAGCCAATGGCCGAGGGCGCGATCCGTGTCGCCCTGCCCATGCGCCTCGATCGCCTGCCTGGAACTGAGGGCAATGAAGCCGGCATCCAGCAACAGGGCAAAGGGCGGGTAAACCATGCACACCGGCGCGGAGGCGAAGAGCAGGCCCTTGAGCACCTGATCCCTGATCACCTCGCCGCGACTTTTCGTGACATCTTCCACGTCCGTGACAGCACGCTCGATGTAGGCATCGAACTGCGACGAGATATCCATTACCCGATTGAATTCGCGCAATACTTCGAGGCCACGGGTCGTGGTCGCCAAAGCCGTCAGCGAGCGCCTTACCGCGGCACGAGCACCAACGGCCACCCGCTCCAGCACGTAATCACGCAGGCGTGCGGCGATCGCCCCGGGGAAGTCCTGGTATGGGCGAAACGTGACGCCGTCGGGAGCGTCGGGCGTGTACAGCCAATAGGCGCCTTTGGGATCAAAGTAGGCAAAGACATAGACGCCCAATACCACATGACCGCCGACGGTAAACCGGATCAGACCTTCGCGCTGCACCACTGCCTGCGAACTCACTGAGCCGGTCACCGGCGTCGACTCACTCAGCAGCGTGATTTGCCGGGTGAGCCACCAGAACTCACGGGCGTTCAACAAGGACTTGCCCGTCGCGATCCGCAGGTCGCGATCCATCCGAGTCAGCAACAGGTTGCGGTAGGCATTGCGCCGCTTGGTGTATTCGGCAGCGCTGGCATCAAGGAACCTGGCGCGGATCTGCCGCGCATACTGCTCGCCCACGTAGGCCCGCCGGATGTAGGTCGCCAGCTCCGCACTGCGAACCTGCCCCAGGTCCTGCCCGATCGATGACCGCACGCCTTTTCTGGGGTTGTCGATGCCCGAGTTGTCGTCATACCCATGGATGGCCAGCTCCAGCAAGCTGGCAACCTGGGTCTTGCCACTCGCCAGCCCGGGTGTGTAGTCGATGAGCACCGTGGCAGGATCGACCGGTTCCTGCACCCCCTTGCTACGCATGTACGGTGCGATGGCTTGGGTGACGGTACGTTTGGCGAAGTCCACAAAGACCTCATAGCCGGCGATCTGCTCGTTGAAGACCTGCTGATGAACCAGGAGCTCCTGGCTCAAGCTGCTGATGATGCGTCGGGAGTCAAGCGGCAGGGCCGCGTACCACTGGGGCGATTCGTCCTGCTCCACCTGCGCCAGGTTGTTGGCCAGGCCCATTGCAACAGACGCCTCAAGGCAGGCTTTGAAGGCCATCGCAGTGCTCCTGAGGTCTTTGTTCAGATCCCATGCCGTCGGCTTGTCCGCCACGCCGGCAAAGTACTCCCGAGCCACATCACGCCCGGCGGCAGAGAGTTGTTGCAACAGGTATTCGCGACCCGCCTGGCTTTCAATCCAGGCGCCTATCTCTGCATTCACGGACCGAAGCGAGGGCAACTCGATCCACTCCTGCCCATCTGGCTTGCCGGGGGCGTACAACAACAGATCACTGACCTCGCCCGACCGGTCCTCGCGGTAGAACAACAGAAGATCGGAACACTTCAGTGCGTTTGGAAGCGCAAGGCAGGCCACACGCCAGGCACTGGCCGATTGCGCCGACGTCTCGTTTGCCCATAAGGTTTTGAGCGCCTCGTGATGGCTCACCTTCAAATGGCCCGCACAACGTGCCACGAACGCGCTTTGCTCCAGGCGCGCCACGAACCAATCGAGCATGGCGTCCTTCAGGTCTGCCCGGCCATATTGGCTGACCAATGCTGCCCCATACCCAGCGGGGGCATCCACGTCTGCCAGCAGTTGGGTAATGAACGCCGGCGAAAGAGGCTGGTTGCGCAGCATGGCGCCATTTTCCACCAGGAACACCGATATAGCGTCCGATCTTATCGGACCTGCCGCCAGCAATTCGCTCAGGCTATGGGTCTGCACCGGCTGGTCAATGATCCCTCGCCACTGCAACTGCACTCGAATGCCGTCAGGCTCGACTTCCATGTCCAGTTCACGCCTGACATAGTCCCTGGCCAGCCGCCGGGCAAACGCCTGCAGCGAGCCCAGGCCGTCGAGCAGCTCATCCACCAGCGCCTGCGCCTGCGAGGTCCGTGCCTCAAAAGCCTTCAACTGTTTACGCTCGACTTCACTCAGCGCCTTCAGCCAGCCAGGCAATTGCCCCCCAGCGATTGCCTGAAGACTCCGCCGTTCCTGAGCGGTTGCCAACGAGGTGATCTGGTTTGTGAGACGCCAGTGCGCCTGAAGGTTTTCAAGCTTCTCCCTCAGCTCATCGACGTCCACCCCCGCCAGTTGCTCCGGCTGGAAAATCCTATCGATCCGGGCCAGGTATTCAGCGAGCCTGTGCTTGACCACCTCCTCAAGAGAGGCGTCGCTCCCGGCCATGCGCCAGTGACGTTGCAGATAGTCTTTGTAGTGATGGGTAAAGCCCGCAGCGCTTGCTTCCACCACCTGCACGATGACTTCCCGACGCTCAGCCGCAAACCCCGGATCAGTCCCGCCGGGCCAGCGATAAGGAGCATCCTGTTCTTCATCAAAAGCCACCGGCGTCTGGTCGATCATCCGTTGCAGCACCGCATCGAGCAGGGTGCCGATGAAGTATGGATCGATGTTGCCCTGGTAATAATGGGTGCGCAGTTGGACCAGCAGGTACTCTTCCAGCACCTCCAGCAAGGGCATCTGAGCGTGTAATCGCTGGTCGATAGCCGCCTGCCAACGTGCCAACTTCTCCAGAATGACTTGTGCTGTTTCCGCCTGCGGGGAAGAGACCGTCCCCGCGCCGCTCGTGTTGCTGTGCCGTTCGGCAGTGTTGTCCATCACATTCCTCCCTGTTGTGTGGACCCGCACCTTATCCGCCCTGCATTGCCCCCATGTCATACATATATATATCGAAACACCACGCCGGCGGCACGAGACTCGCTTATCCACTTTGATGGCGACCTGGCGTACACTGCGCGCCTTTGCAGCCCCGCGCTGCCTCCTGTAGATTTTTTTCCAAAGGTGCCCGCCATGCCTTGGCTGCAAGTACGTCTGGCCATCAGCCCGGAACAAGCCGAAACCTACGAAGACGCGTTTCTTGAAGTAGGCGCCGTATCGGTAACCTTCATGGACGCCGAAGACCAGCCGATCTTCGAGCCGGAACTCAATACCACGCCGTTATGGTCCCACACTCACCTGCTGGCCCTTTTCGAAGGTGGCACCGAGCCGGCCAGCGTGCTGGCACATCTGGAGCTGCTCACCGGCAGCCCGTTGCCCGAGCATCACAGCGAAGTGATCGAAGACCAGGATTGGGAACGCAGCTGGATGGATAACTTCCAGCCGATGCGCTTCGGTCAGCGCCTGTGGATCGTGCCGAGCTGGCATGCCGCGCCGCAGCCGGATGCGGTGAACCTGCTGCTGGACCCAGGGCTGGCGTTCGGCACTGGCACGCACCCGACCACCGCGCTGTGCCTGGAATGGCTCGACGGCCAGGACCTTAAAGACTGTAACGTGCTCGACTTCGGCTGCGGCTCGGGGATCCTGGCCATTGCCGCGCTGCTGTTGGGCGCCAAGGAAGCGGTCGGCACTGACATCGACGTCCAGGCCCTGGAAGCCTCCCGCGACAACGCCGGGCGCAACAACATTGCCCCAGAGCTGTTCCCCCTGTACTTGCCGCAAGACCTGCCACAGGTTCAGGCCGACGTACTGGTGGCCAACATCCTGGCCGGTCCGCTGGTGTCCCTGGCGCCGCAGTTGTCGAGCCTGGTCAAGCCGGGCGGACGCCTGGCGCTGTCGGGCATCCTGGCCGAACAGGGTGAAGAAGTCGCTGCGGCCTATGCCGCGGACTTTGATCTGGACCCCATCGCCAATCGCGATGGCTGGGTGCGCATCACCGGTCGTCGGCGCTAGAATGGCCGCCTGTATCAACCGGATTGCCGCATGACTGACAGTTTCGTCACCCAGTGCCCGCATTGCCACACCAGTTTTCGCGTCAGCCATACTCAATTGAGCGTGGCCCGCGGGGTGGTTCGCTGTGGCTCGTGCCTGCAAGTGTTCAATGCCGCACGGCAATTGCTGGAACAGCATACTGCCAAGGAAACCGTCACGCCCCTGGCACCGCCAATCAAGACGCCCGCCGCCGAATCCCCGCCCCGTGCGATCAGCCAGAAGCAATGGACCGCCGCCGAGCTGGACCTCGATGATCTGGACAAGGAACTGGCTCGACTGGAGCGGCGTGACAAGCGTGCGCCGGATACCTTCGGCCGACGTCGTGAAGACAACCTGAGCGCGCAACGCGACCCGCTCTCGAACGATCAGGAGCCTTGGTCCGACAGCCTGTACAGCGAATCCGCCAGCGAGCGCGACGAAACGGCCCTACAAACCCCGGTCGAACCGTTCGAGCCCCATGAACCGGCCCGCCCACCGCGCACCGAACCGTCCTTGTCCTTGCCCCTGACCCTGGAACCGCTGGAACCGGACGACGAGCCGGTCACCCCGCTACGCCTGGAGCCGGACGACGAGCCCCACGAACACCTGGAAAGTCTGTCTGCCAGCGATGATCACGATGATCACGACGAAGCACCGTTGCAAGCGGTGCCGACGCGCAAGGCACGCGAGCGCCATGAATCCGGATTACGCGCCGAGGCCCTTCAGGACCTGGATGACGATCCGCTGCAACTGGACTGGCGCAAGCGTCGCTCGCCCTGGGGCCGGCGTTTGCTGTGGGGCCTGTTGATCCTGTTCGCCGCCGCGGCCCTGGCCGGCCAGTACATCGCCTACCACTTCGAAGAACTGGCCCGTCAGGATCAGTATCGCCCGTGGTTCCTGCAGATTTGCCCGACCATCGGCTGCGACGTGCCGTCCAAGGTCGACATCGGCAAAATCAAAAGCAGCAACCTGGTGGTGCGCAGCCATCCGGAGTTCAGCGGCGCCCTGGTGGTGGACGCAATCATCTACAACCGTGCGCCGTTCTCCCAGCCTTTCCCGCTGCTGGAGCTGCGTTTCGCCGACCTCAACGGGCATCTGATCGCCAGTCGCCGTTTCAAGCCCGGTGAATATCTGGGCGGCGATGTCGAAGGCCTGGGGGAAATGCCGCCGCAGACGCCCATTCATATTGCCCTGGATATCCTCGACCCGGGACCTAAAGCGGTGAACTACAGCCTGAGCTTTCATTCACCAGAGTGATGCACACCAGGGCCGGGCGATTGGCGGCAGCTTTCTGACTCAGCGCACCCGAACCAAACCGCTGGCGATAACAAAATAGCTGTTCAGATTTTATCCAATTCGACCTTTATCCAGTCATCGAGAGCGGGTATCATGCCAACCCTTTTTCGAAGTCTCATGATCCGGCCCCACTTCAGGGAAGTCCTATGTCGGCGGTACGCATCGGCCCATATACATTACAGAACGGCCTGGTTCTCGCCCCAATGGCGGGCGTCACCGACCAGCCCTTTCGTCAGCTGTGCAAGCGACTGGGCGCCGGGCTTGTAGTTTCGGAAATGGTCAGCAGCGACATGAGTTTGTGGAACACCCGCAAATCGCGTCTGCGCATGATCCACGAAGGCGATCCCGAGCCCCGCTCGGTGCAGATCGCCGGTGGCGATGCCCAGATGCTGGCGCAGGCGGCCCGGGCCAATGTCGAGCTGGGCGCACAGATCATCGACATCAACATGGGCTGTCCGGCGAAGAAGGTCTGCAACAAGGCTGCAGGCTCGGCACTGTTGAAGGATGAAGCGCTGGTCACCGAGATCCTGCAGGCGGTCGTCGCCGCAGTCGATGTGCCGGTGACCCTGAAGATCCGCACCGGGTGGGACCGGGAGAACAAGAACGGCCTGACGGTGGCCAAGATCGCCGAACAGGCAGGCATCACGGCGTTGGCGGTGCATGGCCGCACCCGTGCCGACCTGTACACCGGCGAGGCCGAGTACGACACCATTGCCGCGATCAAGCAGGCGGTGTCGATGCCGGTCTTTGCCAACGGCGATGTCGACTCGCCCGAAAAGGCCCGGTACGTGCTGGACGCGACGGGTGCCGACGGGTTGTTGATCGGCCGGGCTGCCCAGGGGCGGCCATGGATTTTTCGTGAAATCGAACACTTCCTGCGCACCGGCGAAAAGCTCGCTGCGCCGCAACTGTCCGAGGTGGAACGTATTCTGCTAGAGCATCTGGCCGCGCTGCATGCCTTCTACGGAGAAGTCATGGGTGTACGCATCGCTCGCAAGCATGTGGGCTGGTATCTCGCAACCCTGCCGGGCGCCAGGGAGTTTCGCGCCCGTTTCAATCGTTTGGATGGTACGCAAGCACAATGCGCCGACGTTCAGGCGTTCTTCGCTGAGCGTTACAAGAGCCTGACAGGGGACGAAGGGGTGGCCGCATGACGATGATGACCGAGACTTTAGTGAGTGGAATAACACCCGTGAGCGACAACGTAAATTTGAAACAGCACCTCAATACGCCCAGCGAAGAAGGTCAGACCCTTCGCGGGAGTGTCGAGAAGGCGCTGCACAATTATTTCGCCCACCTTGAGGGCGCTGCCGTCACGGATGTGTACAACCTGGTGCTTTCGGAAGTCGAGGCACCTCTGCTCGAGAGCGTGATGAACTACGTCAAGGGCAACCAGACCAAGGCCAGTGAGCTGCTGGGCCTGAACCGCGGCACCCTGCGCAAGAAACTCAAGCAGTACGATCTGCTGTAAGCATTCAATCAAACCAGAAAGGCGCCCGCGTAAAAAACGGTCGCCTTTTTTGCTGACTTCCCTTGCTTTTGATGGAAATTGAAATGACCGACCAGACCACCCGCCTGCCGATCCGCCGCGCCTTGATCAGCGTTTCCGACAAGACCGGGATCCTCGAATTCGCCCGCGAACTGCAACAGCTGGGCGTCGAGATACTCTCCACCGGCGGGACCTTCAAGCTGCTGCAGGACAATGGCGTCGCCGCAGTGGAAGTCGCGGACTACACCGGTTTTGCGGAAATGATGGACGGTCGGGTCAAGACCCTGCACCCGAAGATCCACGGCGGGATCCTGGGTCGTCGCGGCATCGACGACGCCATCATGAACGAGCACGGCATCAAGCCGATCGACCTGGTGGCCGTCAACCTCTACCCGTTCGAAGCCACCATCAACAAGCCAGGTTGCGACCTGCCGACCGCCATTGAAAACATCGACATCGGCGGCCCGACCATGGTCCGCTCGGCGGCCAAGAACCACAAAGACGTGGCCATCGTGGTCAACGCCAGTGACTACGCCAGCGTGCTGGAAAACCTCAAGGCCGGTGGCCTGACCTACGCCCAGCGTTTCGACCTGATGCTCAAGGCCTTTGAACACACCGCCGCCTACGACGGCATGATCGCCAACTACATGGGCACCGTGAACCAGGCCGCTGAAACCCTGTCGACCGAAGGCCGAAGCGAATTCCCACGCACCTTCAACACCCAGTTCATCAAGGCCCAGGAAATGCGCTACGGCGAGAACCCGCACCAGAGCGCGGCGTTCTACGTGGAAGCCAAGCCGGCCGAAGTCGGTATCGCCACCGCCACCCAGTTGCAAGGCAAGGAACTGTCGTTCAACAACGTGGCCGACACCGATGCGGCGCTGGAATGCGTCAAGAGCTTCGTCAAGCCCGCCTGCGTGATCGTCAAGCACGCCAACCCGTGCGGCGTGGCCGTCAGCCCGGACGCCGAGGGCGGCATCCGCCAGGCCTACGAACTGGCCTACGCCACCGACACCGAATCGGCCTTCGGCGGCATCATCGCCTTCAACCGTGAACTGGACGCCGAAACCGCCAAGGCCATCGTCGAGCGTCAGTTCGTCGAAGTGATCATCGCCCCTTCGGTCAGCGAAGAAGCCCGTGCCATCGTCGCCGCCAAGGCCAACGTGCGCCTGCTGGCCTGCGGTCAATGGTCGGCCGACCGCGCGCCGGCCTGGGACTACAAGCGTGTCAACGGCGGCCTGCTGGTACAAAGTCGCGACATCGGCATGATCGGCAGCGAAGATTTGAAAGTGGTGACCAAGCGCGCCCCAAGCGAGCAGGAAATCAACGATTTGATCTTCGCCTGGAAAGTCGCCAAGTACGTCAAGTCCAACGCCATTGTCTACGCCAAGAACCGCCAGACCATCGGCGTCGGCGCCGGCCAGATGAGCCGCGTGAACTCGGCCCGCATCGCCGCGATCAAGGCTGAACACGCCGGTTTGCAGGTACAGGGCGCGGTCATGGCCTCCGATGCGTTCTTCCCGTTCCGCGACGGCATCGACAACGCGGCCAAGGTCGGCATCACTGCGGTGATCCAGCCGGGTGGTTCGATGCGTGACGCTGAAGTGATTGCCGCGGCTGATGAAGCCGGCATCGCCATGGTATTCACCGGCATGCGCCACTTCCGTCACTAACAAGACAACGGCCGCACTGAAGCCGGCATCTGCTGCGTTGGAGCCGACCTCGATGATGCTCATTGCCAAAAGGCAACTCCGCTCATCGAGGTCGACTCCGCCTTGCATCTACCGACTTCATTGCGACCTCCTATGGCGCAAAACGCCCTAGGCTCCAAACAGAATCAGCGTCATCCGAGGTTTTTGAAATGAATGTTTTGATCATTGGCAGCGGTGGCCGTGAACACGCCCTGGCCTGGAAAGTGGCTCAGGATCCGCGTGTGCAGAAGGTTTTCGTGGCACCGGGCAATGCCGGTACCGCCATCGAAGCCAAATGCGAAAACGTCGCCATCGACGTGCTGGCCCTGGAACAACTGGCCGACTTCGCCGAGAAGAACGTCTCACTGACCATCGTCGGCCCGGAAGTGCCGCTGGTCGCCGGCGTGGTCGACCTGTTCCGTTCCCGTGGCCTGGACTGCTTCGGCCCGACGTCCGGAGCCGCACAGCTGGAAGGCTCGAAAGCCTTTACCAAGGATTTCCTGGCACGTCACAAGATTCCGACCGCCGACTACCAGAACTTCACCGAGATCGATCCGGCCCTGGCTTACCTGCGCGAAAAAGGCGCGCCGATCGTGATCAAGGCCGACGGCCTGGCCGCCGGTAAAGGCGTGATCGTAGCCATGACCCTGGCCGAAGCCGAAGACGCCGTGCGCGACATGCTGGCCGGCAATGCCTTCGGGGACGCCGGTTCCCGGGTGGTGATCGAAGAGTTCCTCGACGGCGAAGAAGCCAGCTTCATCGTCATGGTCGATGGCAAGAACGTCCTGCCAATGGCCACCAGCCAGGACCACAAACGTGTTGGCGATGGCGACAGCGGCCCGAACACCGGTGGCATGGGTGCCTACTCCCCTGCCCCGGTGGTCACTACCGAGGTCCATCAGCGGGTCATGGACCAGGTCATCTGGCCGACCGTGCGCGGCATGGCCGAGGAAGGCAACGTCTACACCGGCTTCCTGTATGCCGGCCTGATGATCGACAAGGCTGGTAACCCAAAAGTCATCGAATTCAACTGCCGTTTCGGCGATCCTGAGACCCAGCCGGTGATGCTGCGCCTGCAATCGAGCCTGGTGCTGCTGGTCGAAGCGGCCCTGGCCCAGGCTCTGGACAAGGTCGAAGCCCAGTGGGATCCGCGTCCGAGCGTCGGTGTGGTACTGGCAGCCGGGGGTTATCCGGGCGACTACGCTAAAGGTAATGCGATACAAGGCCTGGAGGCTGCAGCCGGGCTTGAAGGCAAGGTTTTCCATGCGGGGACCGCGCTGAAGGATGGCCAGGTGGTCACCGCCGGCGGTCGCGTACTTTGCGCCACCGCCATGGGGTCCAGTGTCGACGCGGCTCAGCAGCAGGCCTACAAGCTTGCCGCCGAGATCGACTGGGAAGGCTGTTTCTACCGCAAGGACATTGGCTACCGTGCCATTGCCCGCGAGCGTGGCGAAAATCTGGAATAACCCGGCCATTCAGACCGGCAAGCGCCCATGGCCCTTGCCTGTCTGCTCCGGCGCCGCGCATAGTTATAATCTGGCATCAACCTACGAAGGGATTTCGCCGTGCGCTGGCTCAGGATTGCCATAGGTTTAACCGTCACCCTGCTGACACTGCTCTGCACGCTCCCGGCTCAGGCCGCGCCAGGCAGTGGCTGGGCGGTATTGCTCGACGAACAGGGCGACCTGAAGCTGAGCGACATCCGTTCTGCCCGCTACACCAATCAATTCAGCCCCATCGACCTGGACCGCCTGAAGGCCGCCGAGCCGGGTGGGGCATTGTGGTTGCGTTTCCGGCTGGCCCCCGACCCACATGAACAAATACTGCGTATCTTTGCACCCGACCTGTCTCGCCTGAACCTCTATGTGCTGGACGGCGATACCCTGGTGGACCAACAGGTCGGCGGCGATGCCCTGCCCCGTATCGAACAACCCCTGCCCAGCAGCGATTACATGCTGGCCCTGCCGCGCAGCGACAAACAGCTGGACGTCTACCTGCGCCTGGCGTCCCGGCACGAACTGCGGCCCTATGTCACCCTGGAAACGGCGATTCAGGCGGCGGCCAACCAGAACCAGACGCTGATCTACGGGTTGCTGTTCGGCTGCATCGCGATGCTGATCCTGCACAACCTGACCCGCTACGCCTATACCCGCTCACGCAGTTGCCTGTGGCTGGCGGCCTGCGAAGGGTTGTTGATGCTCAGCCTGGTGCTGCTGTTGAACCTGGCTGGAGCCTGGCTGCCCGACTGGCCGGCCATTCAGACGCCGGGGGCCTATCTGGCCCTGCTGCTGACCGCGCCCTGCGGCCTGATGTTCGCCTACCGCTTCTTCGCCCCCCAGGGGCCGCACCCGTTGAACCGGCTGCTGCTGGGAGACATCGTGTTCATCACGCTCTGCAGCCTGCTGCTGTTGTTCGTGAACACACTGCCGCTCAATATCATGACCTATGCCCTGGTCGCGCTGGCCGGCCTGAGCATGCTGTTTGTCAGCGCCTGGCACTGGCAAAAGGGCTATCGCCCGGCACGGCTGTTTGTCGCCGCCATGGTGGTTTTCAACCTGGGCACGCTGATCATCCTGCCGGCCCTGCAAGGGCTGACGGAAGTCGCTCCCCAGGGCCTGATCATCACCCTGCTGGGGTTCATCTGCGTCAGCGGACTGCTGATGAGTGTCGCCCTGGGTGAGCGCCAGCGCTCGATCAACGAGAGCCGTTTCAGCATCAGCCGCGACCTGGCGGCGAGCAATGCCGAGATCAATGCCAAGGCCGAGTTCCTGGCCAAGATCAGCCACGAAATCCGTACGCCGATGAACGGCGTACTGGGCATGACCGAACTGCTGCTGGGCACGCCGCTGTCGGTCAAGCAGCGCGATTACGTGCAGACGATCCACAGCGCCGGCAACGAACTGCTGACCCTGATCAACGAGATCCTCGACATTTCCCGGCTGGAGTCCGGGCAGATCGAACTGGACGACGTGCAGTTCGACCTCAATGCGCTGATCGAGGACTGCCTGAGTATCTTCCGCGCCAAGGCCGAACAGCAGAATGTCGAACTGATCAGCTTTATCCAACCCCAGGTGCCGCGAGTGATCAGCGGTGACCCGACACGGTTGCGCCAGGCGCTACTGAGCCTGCTGGAAAACGCCCTGAAAAAAACCGACGAGGGCGAAGTGTTGATCGTCGTTGCGCTGGACGAGCGCAGCAATCAGCCGCGCCTGCGCATCGCGGTGCAGGACAGCGGAACACCCATGGACGCCGAAGAGCGCGACACGCTGATGCATGCCGAATTGCACAGCAAGAACTTCCTCTCGGCCACCCGCCTGGGCGGCAACCTAGGCCTGGTCATCGCCCGTCAATTGATCATGCTGATGCACGGCGAGTTCGGCATCAAAAGCGGCAGCAACCAGGGCAGTACCTTGTGGCTGACCTTGCCCCTGGACCCGGATCGCCTCGAACATCCGACTTCCGACCTCGACAGTCCGCTGCAAGGGGCGCGGGTGTTGATCGTCGACGACAATGACACTTGCCGCAAAGTGCTCGTGCAGCAATGCAGCGCCTGGGGCCTGAACGTCAGCGCCGTACCATCGGGCAAGGAAGCCCTGGCGCTGCTGCGCACCAAGGCGCACCTGCGGGACTACTTCGACGTGGTGCTGCTGGACCAGAACATGCCCGGCATGACCGGCATGCAACTGGCGGCCAAGATCAAGGAAGACCCGAGCCTGAATCACGACATCCTGTTGATCATGCTCACCGGCATCAGCAACGCGCCGAGCAAGGTCGTGGCTCGCAACAGCGGGGTCAAGCGCATCCTCGCCAAACCGGTGGCCGGCTATACCCTCAAGACTACCCTGGCGGACGAACTCAACCAGCGCAACAAAGGCCAGGCGCCGAGCATTCCGATGGGCGCCGGTCCTGTCGTTCCGGTAAAAGTGCCCAGCGACTTCCGCATCCTGGTGGCCGAAGACAACAGCATTTCCACCAAGGTCATCCGTGGCATGCTCGGCAAGCTCAACCTGCAACCCGATACCGCCAGCAACGGCGAGGAAGCCCTCAAGGCCATGAAGGAGCAGCGCTACGACCTGGTCTTGATGGACTGCGAAATGCCTATCCTCGACGGCTTTTCCGCCACCCAGCAACTGCGTGCCTGGGAAATGGGTAACCAGCGAACCCGCACCCCCGTGGTCGCGCTCACCGCGCACATCCTGGCCGAACACAAGGAGCGCGCCCGTCAGGCCGGGATGGACGGCCATATGGCCAAACCGGTGGAACTGTCGCAACTGCGCGAGCTGATCGAACACTGGGTGGCCCAGCGCGACCAGCAGAATCGTACAGCGCAGACGTCCTGAGCCGACAGACACCAAAACGCCTGATAGACTCCCCGACGTCTTTCTCCGCCTTGAGCCTCGACCATGCTTCATGTGTTGTTCAGCGTTTATCTGAAGATGCTGGTGCTCTACAGCCCCTTCTTCGTGCTGTCGTGTTTTATCGGCCTGACTCGCGGCTACTCGCGCAAGGAACAACGGCGCCTGGCCTGGAAAGTCGCGATCGCGACGCTGGTGTCCAGCGTATTGCTGTATTTGTTCGGACGGGTGATTTTCAGCGTGTTCGGCATCACCGTGGATGCGTTCCGAATCGGCGCCGGCAGCGTGCTGTTCATTTCGGCGCTGGGCATGGCCCAAGGCAAATCAGCCGTACAGACAGATAATGTTCAGCAGGACGTGACCATTGTCCCGCTGACCATTCCGTTGACGGTCGGCCCCGGCACCATTGGCGCCCTGCTGGTGATGGGCGTGAGCCAGCCGCACTGGGACGACAAACTCATGGCCATCATCAGCATCGCCCTGGCCAGCTTTACCGTCGGCGTGGTGCTTTACCTGTCCAGCCGCATCGAGCGGATTCTCGGTGACCAGGGCTTACAGATTGTCAGCCGCCTGATGGGGTTGTTTGTCTGCGCGTTGGCCGCGCAGATCATCTTTACCGGGGTCAGAGGCTATCTGGTGCCCTGACACAGCAGCGGTCTGCTTGCGACGTAAGACCCCAGCGAGAATATCGGACCGTGGTCAACTCACCAGATTGCTTTCCTCCTCATACGATACGTGTGACAACTCTTTGAGCGCGACACCGTTGCTGGCATTCTGCAAAGCACCCAACTGCTCAATCAGTGTCGAGACGGTGTAATGCCGGTTTCCTCCAAAGCTGAGCACGACTTCTCCGCGCAAGTTGACATCCGCCGCATACACTTCACGAAAAATCACACTGTGCCCACTGTTCGGGTCGATGATCACCAGATGTTCATGGATGGGGCTCAGCAACAACTGGTCAGGCTCATCGTGCTCCCAGATCAACTTACCGGGGATTGTCTGCGCGCTGCCCAGCGAGTGCCGGCAATCGAGAATGACCGACTTGACTCTCAACCAGGCCGCTTTCGACAACCTGTAACTCACCGCGCCTTGTCCCATGCGCAGGACCAGAGTCGTAACATCGTCCGGCATCAGCGCAAGAAGATCATCAACCTTCATCTGGCCCTCAATAGCCAGAACCTCGGCATCACGCCGGATGTAACTGAGTGGCCCAAGATGCTCCATACCCGGCAAGGTCAGCAGCTTTCCGTTCCTGCTTTCATGAAGCAGCACGTTGCTCCGCTGCTGGGTGCCCAATAGTTCAAAGGACTCTGGAATGACCGTCTTGGGAACCCGAATCACACGCTCGGTCTCGGCGACGAACCATTGCAGGTTACCGGGCTCCTCCACTGACAGCAGTGCGCTGCGAAATGGCTGGGCCGCCAGCTGTTTGAGGCCCTCGAGCTTCCGGCCACCTTGTGCGACGACCCATTCGTGAGTGACGCCGGTAATCAACGCCGGCTCCCGGTCTCGCAGCACAACCACCACGCCCTCGAATGTCACGCCACGCAGCCCCACTCCTTCGACCGTCAGTTCGACAAACTGCCAGGGCGCCCATGCACGCTCCGCGGCGGGTAATGCATCAGCCTGCAGCAACTGCGAACCCTGGCCAAAAGCGGACTCCAGTTTCTGCGGATCGATGAATGCCTGGCGATAGACTTCGCCACTCGATACATCGAACAGCCAGGCCGCTTCGCTATCCGGGGTAACGCCGAGCAGGCGCACTTGCTTTGCATGCCCCCATTCAGCCAGCAACAATCGGTTGCCGACGTACCAGGCACACAACCTCGCGTCACCGTTCAAGTGGGTCAAGCCGATCAGGGCAAAGCTGTCGGTTGCGTATTGCCGGGCCAAGGGCTCCAATGCGGACCACCAGTGCGCCCGATCCTTGAGCCACACTTCACTCAAACCGCCCAAGGCCAGTCTGCCCTGGCTCGTCAGGTTGAAGAACAGGCCCTCTGACGTCAGGGCGACGTAGCCGCCGTCAACCGCCATGACGTTTTCCAGCTTCTGCGGGCGCATCCATGTTTCGGACCAGTGTCCCTTTCCCGCCACCTCGGTACGTTGCTTGCGACACAGTTCCTGTCTGAGCCGGTCATAGATGACAAACACATCGCTGTCGCCCGCCGGTGTCAGCAACGTCAGGTCAGTCATGTGCTTGATCGAGTCGGCCCAGCCACGGTGATGGTTGCGGCGGGGTGAGGGACGGATGATCAAGTGATCGCTGCGGCGAACCCAGGCCATGTCCCGCCACTGCGCCTCGGGCTTCCAGCAAACCGAAACAAAGGGGGCAGGCCGCCAGTTGACGGTGATGAAGCTGTCCTTTTCGCTGGCGGACGGGGTAAAGGGGTAGCCGTTACCAAGGATCAGCGACCAGTCGGCCAGTGTTTCGCTGGCACTCAGGACCGACTCCAATGCCAGGTCCAGGTCCCGAGTGATCGAACTGAGCAGCAGTTGCCCCTCATGTATCACATAAACCAGAACATCGCGGGCCTGATCCTTGCGGGTGATTTGCTGAACGACATGAATCACCCCCTGAGCATCCACCTCGACGCGCTTGATGGTGCTTGCGACATTGCTTGCGCCCCACAGCCAATAACGATGGCTCAACAGCCCGGTCACCGCGTCGACTTGCCAGATGATCAGGTTCTGCGGGTCGTAGAAGTAACAGGAAGCACCCGCCACCGCCCCCAACACAGCGCCATCGACACCCGGCATATCGTCACGGATGTACAGGAAGCGGTCCTCCTTCGCGTCGTACCAGGCCGTAACGTAGCGGGGTTCGTCCGGTGCCTCGAACGGAATCAGATAATGGTGCACCGCCGTATACGGCATCACCAGGCGGTGCTTTTGAGCCAGAGTCTTGAGGTGTCCCTGCAACGCCTGTCGACTCATGCCCGGAGGCACATCCTGCTCGACGAGGGTGAGTTTGCATGCCTGCAGCTCAACCTGAAACACTTGATTGTCGGAGATCTTGAGCACAATTTCATGGCTCCCCGTTCCCGTTAGCGTCACCTGGAGCTCACCGATAAACAGTTTCCCTGAACCCTCGAAACGGATGTCGCTCTCGCCGACCCAAGGGGCGCCCAATACCCAACTGGACTTCTGCGCAGGCCCCGACTCAAGGATCAGGCCCACGCCGGGATTGAGTCCCAACGCGCAGCGTTTTCCGGCACCCCGAATCCGATAGGCAACCTTTGCGTGCCAGACGGCAGGGAGAACGGGCACCACCAGCGAGCGATCGACGGAATCGAGCCACACATCGATCACTGTTGGCCGATAGTCAGGCACCATGCGGTAGAGGATGTAGTCGCTGGGAAACGAATAGAACGAAAACAGGAACAGCCAGCCACCATCCGCTTTCCTTTTTTCCAGACGCCGGGCCGTGTCGAAACCGGTGTCATGGCGCAGGCTCGCGAAGGGCAGCGCCTTGTACTCGTAGCGATAACAGGTTTGCGGTGTGCAAGGCAGGACGACGACCTGGTCTGCCGGCGGCGTGAACTTGACCCGACCTGGCAGATTCAGCTCTCGACGGATATCGATTGCCCGGCGGTAATCGTCATCAAAGGTCGGCACGCCGAAATGATCACGTAGCGGATACAGCCTGGGGCTGTCCAGCACGAGCTCGGAGCGGGTCAGGTCCAGCGTCTGAACGATCAACGAAGAACGCGGCAGCCATGCCCCACTGGGGGCATCAAAGTGATAAGGCTGAAGATGAGCTTTTGTAGCCTCATCGAAGAAAAGCCCGACTTGCTTGGCTTCTTCAGCAATGGTGGCGAAACCCTGGGCCAGCGCGGCCACCCCCACCGCCAGCCCGCCCAGCATCACCGCGGCGCCGCCCAGAAACGCTCCGGCGGTGGTGGCACCGGCGGCGTAAGCGCCTACCGACAACGCCAGACCGGCCGAGTCGAACGCCAGTTGGGTGCCGAACTGCGCGCGTTCCACTTCGTTTCGGGCAGTCGACAACTGATAGATGTCGAAGCCGACATTCGCCAGTTGCAGCAGCCCCCCTGTCGCTTCGCTCACGCTGCTTCCCACCGCCGCCTTCACCACTGGCGCGACGGTACGGGCAATCAGTTTTTCTTCAGCCAGTGCCTGACGCACCAGCCCCACCAGGCCCGCGATATCCACCACGTTGCCGTGAACCAATTGCGCGTAATTGACATAGCCATGCAAGCGCACCGCCAGCGTCAGGGAGCGATCAGGCCCTTCCTGCCGTCTCAATGCATTCATCAATGCCTGTATGGCGAAACCGGCGTTCAGGGTATGGACGCTGCCCACTTCGGTGGGATCGCTGGGCACGGACGGTTTATTGGCCAAGGCTGAAAAACGTTCCGAGAGGTAGCTTTTTATACGCAAGAGTCGATGGTCGTCAGTGACGACCCGTACCAGGTGCTCGGGACTCTCAGGATCGATCAGGCTTATGCGGTACGATCCGTTCGACATGACCTCCAGGGTTTCGAACAACGGCACAAGGCCTGATGCCAATTGACCCGCCTGCTGAAGATGGGCCGTTGCCTGCGCGATCTGTTGCCCCCACCACTGGCCATCCAGCGCCAGCAGACAGTTGCCCAGTCGAGGATTACTCTGCAGCGACTGCCCCCGGGCATTGGCCAGGCGCTGCCTGACCGGGCGCAGCGCCTGCCCGGGCAGCGCGCCGGGTTGCAGCAGTTTGGAAACTTCAATTGCACCAGACAATGCCAGGCTCGCCACCTTGGCACCGTCCAGGTCGATGAGATCGAAGGTCGGGCGCGCCGCATCGCCATACGCGGCGTAATAACTGGCCATCTCGTGCTGAAGGAAGAACTGCTCCAAGGCTTGCCTGAAGCGTGTCGCCTGCTGGAACTCGAATACGCCAAAGTTCGGATCGTAGAAGTGATACGTACTGCGCTCCCCCTCTAGGGTCTTGGCCACCAGCATGGCGTGATTGTCGGAGTTGAGCATCAGCGTGCTGGTCGTTGTCCTGGCTTGCAGAATGTCCACCACCGCATTCAGATCCGAGCGCGCCAACCCACGGCCGACGTCGCCGATCTGCACGTCGCGCAACGACTCCACGCAGTTGAGGAACGTCTGCGAATCACTGGCCTGAGGCTCGATCACCCCCAGGTAGAACCGCTCACGCAAGGTGTTGACCGCAACCTTGTCCTGCGACAAGGCAGCTGCCATTGCCAGGGCCAAGGGATAACAACGTCCGCCCACCCTGTCGCCATCGCCCTGGAGCAGCAGATCCTGAGGTACAAGCTTGATTGTGTCGGCATCGAAATCGTCCAGGACAGTACCGAGGCGTTCAACGACCCGGACACGGTATTCAAGCTTCGCCACCTGGCGGATCCGGGCGACGTGCTGGCCCCATTGGCGCAATGTCAAAGGCTGCTCCAGGGCGTTTTTCTTCAGGGCCAGGGCGGTCTCCTCATGCCCTGGCGGATACTCGGCCGCACTGGCAAGCCCGACCAGAAAAGCCGGCGCCTTACGTTGGTACAACGCATGCTCGATCGTTGCATAGCCGCCGGCGCTTCCCTGGTTCGCGACGTTGTTGGCCAGGTTATCCAACTGCGGGCGTACCGCATCGAAGCTGCGATTATCCAAGGCCGTCGCACCGGTCAAGCCCCCCAGCAGCAGACGTTGCAGGGGACTCAATTGAGCGACTTCAAAATCACCTTTGGCGAGGCGCTCCAGAAGCTCAACGACGGACAACCGGCGCGTTTGCTGATCGCTCAACGATGCTGGCGGTAACGCACTGGCGCTTTGGGCGAGGATCGACTGACGTTCATCAAAACCCAGCGGTATCGCCTTGTCGAAAATCACCGTCCCGTCATGGCCCAGACTCATCATCTGCATGAACGGCTTACCCAGCTCATCGGCAAGATGCTGCAAAAGCTCGGTGGACAACACATGTCGCCCCTCGATCACCGGCCAGCCTTCATCGAACTGGAGCGTACGGTATTTGAGCAGCTCGGCCATATCGCCGGCATAACGAGCCTTGAACCGGCCCTCTTGCCAGCGTTTTTTCTCGTTAACGAGCCATTGCCCGGTGTCACTTTCGTTTTCCTTCCAGGAGTGATCCAGCTCCTCCTCGGTGGCCCCATTGACGCTGCCGACGGCGGCGATGGCCGCCTCCGCGCGCCACTGCTCGGCGGTTCGCGGGGTGAAATGCGCCCGGTGGTAATCGGCCATCCCCTCGCGCATGGCGGCTGGGCCGGTCAGGTAGATCGTCACTTCGCTCTGGGGGCGGATACCGTCGCTGTAGTAAATGGCGGCCGCCTCCACCAGAAACGCCGCGGCCATTTCCGCTTCCGGCGACAGTTCGTGAAACGCACCGAAAACCTGCGTTGCGGCCTGACGCGCAAGGCCGATCATGCTCTGGGCATCGGTAAGGGCAACGTTTTGCTCATCGGCCAGGCGCGCGGTGGCATCGACGATTTCATAGTTGAGCCTGAAACGCTCGAGCACGGTTTTGAGCATCGCCGCCCCAGGGTGGCCCATCAAAAAAGCGTTGCTCAACGAGTTTCGCGCGGCAACGGCGCGCAGCTCGTACGGACGCGCCAGACGCTCCACCGGCGGGCGAAAAACGCGGTTCAACTCGGGCTGGCTTTTAGCGAACCGCTCCAGCGCATCGCGATGCTGCGACGGGATCGCGTGGAGATAATCCGTGTACTGGCTGCGCAATGCCTGACGGCCGGGCATCCAATCCGGGTTTCGATCAAGCAACAACTGCAACACCCCCAGGCGCGCGTCGGTCTTGAACTCACGAATGTCCACCTCCCCCAGTTTCTCCAGCAAGGGCGGCAGGTGATCGATATCGACATAGCTGCCCCCTTCGGCGAACAGGGCTTCGACACGCACAATGTCGGAGCCCCCGGCAAACATGCCACGCAGACTGATCTCGCGCTCGTAGATATCCCGCAAGTGAAGGGGTGCTTGACCGGCGGCAACGTCGCGCAGGCTCAGGCAACCCTCAGCCAAGGCCGTGAGGCTGAGGCGGTTATCGTTCATCAGGGTATTGAGCCGCGCCTTATCCTGGCCGTAGGCGCGAACCAGCAGATCGATTCGAGCCTCATCGGCACTGCCGCCGTTCTTCACAACCTTGGTGATATGCGCATACATCTGCTGCTTCAGGACGATGGCGCGTTCTTCATAACGGTCGCCCAACTCCAACGGATCGACACTGGCCTGCCCGCCATTGAGCATGGCATCGGCCTTCGCGGCTTCGACAATGATCCGGTTGGTCTCATAGGCCAGCAGCGCGTCGCTGTCATACCAGAGACTGAGGCGATAGCCCTGCGGGCCCATCACCTTTTTCCAGATATTGATGTAATCACGCTGAATCGCCCCGACGCCGCCCCCAAGCCAGACAAAATGCAGGTTTTTCGGCACTTCGGTAGCGGGTAGTTTCAACTGCTCGAAGCTGTTGTGCAGGCGCGCTTCGAAACCCTCGATTTTGTTTTGTATCTGCGCCAGGTTCGCAGGCCCGGCGCCATCGGTGCTCAGCGGCTCCGGCGCACGACGGCGCCGGCTGTTTCCCTGCAAGGTTCCCACCGCCTGCTTGAGCAGCCCCAACGGTTCCAACATGCGCGCAGAATCCAACAAGGCGATACAACCAAAGTAATACCGAAGTACCGAATCATATTGTTCGGAACCCTTGTACGGTATTAATGCCCGTTCAAGATCCTTTAGTTTCAACAAACTCACAAAATCGACGTAGTCATCCGCCGATGAGCGCTCAGGTTCACTCATAAACAATACTTCCATTTATCGTATATAAATACAGGACAGCCTTGCACGATGACCGCCGACAAGCGCTTCCAAGCACTCGGGCAGCCTCTGCATCAAGTCATCCAAAGAAATAATCTTGTCAGGAGAATTTGCGCGCTCTCTCCTGCAATAGATAAGTAGCAGCCATCCCCAGTGCGCCCCAACAACAGCGTTCACTCAGGCCGCAAACAGCACTTTACAGTCCCAATCAATTTCAAAGCGGAAGCAAACATAGCCCACACTTCGAACGCTGTTCAACTCACAAGGAATTCAATAAGTTTCCGAACACAATGACTTAGCGCTCGCGCATCGAATATTTATTTCATTATTCAAACAAACAGGTATTCGCGACGTCTACAGCGTCAAACAGCGGGTCGTCTTGTACCCACGAAGTCTCGAACATGACGAAGTCAGATAGAGGCGGCCCAGGCGGGCCGCCGGGTTTTATCAGAGCGGTTTGCTGCCATACCAACGCGGCGTGTACACCCAGTCGCCCCCTTCGGCGCGCGGGAATACACACGTGGTGGAGGAACCGATCAGCACCATGGTGCGCATGTCCACCTGGTCCGGGGTCAACTGTCCCAATGTCGTGACCCGCAGGGTCTGGCCCGGACGACCGATATCACGCCCCAACACCACCGGCGTGTGCGGCGTGCGATGTTGCGCAACGATCTCCAGCGCTCGCCCCAGCTGCCACGGTCGGGAACGGGAGATCGGGTTGTAGAACGCCAGGGCCAGGTCTGCTTCAGCCGCCAGATCCAGGCGTTTCTCGATGATCGACCACGGTTTGAGATTGTCCGACAGAGACATCACGCAAAAATCATGACCCAGCGGCGCACCGGCCTGGGCGGCGGTGGCGAGGGAAGCCGAGACGCCCGGAAGGATTTGCAGGTCGACGCTATGCCAATGGGCATCCGTCGACTCGTGCAGCGCTTCGAGCACCGCGGCGGCCATGGCGAACACGCCTGGATCGCCGGACGACACCACCACCACGGAACGGCCCTGGGCCGCCAGTTCGAAGGCATGACGGGCACGCTGCATTTCTTCGCGGTTGTCGGTGCAGTGCTGCACCTGATCGGACCGGAAGGGACCGGCCATGCGCACGTAGGTTTCGTAACCCAGCACATCGGTGGCACGGTCGAGTTCGGCGCGCACGGCCGGCACCATCAACTCGGCAGCGCCGGGGCCAAGGCCGATCACGGCAAGACGCCCGCGCGGGCGGCCGATCTGTTCGGGGTCAAGGGGCTGCTCAGTCACGGCGATGGCATGGCTGCCCATGACCTGTAGCGATGCCGGTTGGCCGAGGGCATCGCTCAACCCTGTTTCGAGGTTGCCATTGATTGCGGCAAAACGCAGCGGCACACCCAAGGCCGATGCCGTTTCGTGCAGCTCAGGACGGGCCATGTCGCTGTCCGCCGCCAACAGGCACGCCAGCGACTGCGGCGCGAGGCCGGCCTGCTCCAGTATCGCGCCGATGTCCGCCGACGCCCCTGCACTCAACGCCACCAGCACATTGCGCGGATAAATACGCAGCTCATCCGCCGCCGGTGTACCCGCAGCACTGTCGATACGGATCGCCAACCGTGCCCGTTCATCCTCGGGTAACTGCGCCTGAGCCAGCCACGGCGCGGCGCCTTCGATGCGCACCAATTCACCTGCCAGCAGATCGGAGACAAAACGCTTACCTTGCTCCAGATCGCCGAGGCTGTAGCCACTCGGCGGATTGAGCAGGCAGGTGCCGAAACGCAATTCGCCGCTGGTGGTGATCGCCGGGGTGACTTGCAGTGCTGTGGCGATATCACGGGCCATGACATTGACCCCGCCCAGCCCGCCAAGCAGCGGCACCACCGCGCTGCCGTCCTCGGCCACCGCCAGCACCGGCGGCTCGACGCCTTTTTCCAGCAGCAGCGGCGCCAGCGTGCGGATGACGATGCCGGCCGCGCACAGGGCGATGATCGGCGTGTCCTGTTGATAGAGTTCGCGCAGCGTTGTGCCGAACTCGGTGTATTGACGATCCACACCCTCGACCCGTCCGCTCAGGCCGTGAATCAGGGCGTCAGGGTAGCGCTGCTGGATCCGCCGGGCGGTGGCGAGACTCCCCGGGCCGAGGATGACAATGGCCGGCACTTTGGAAGTCATCAACCCTGCCACCGTTCGCCGGGCACGATGATCAGCGAGAAGTACGGCGAGGACATCGGCTCGACTTCATCCAGCGGCACGATCTTCTGGTTGGCCATGGTTGCCCGCTCGACGTACAACGCCCGACCGTCCAGGCCCAGTTCCTGGAGCACCTGCCGAACCTTGGGGAAGTTACGCCCCAGCTTCATGATGACCGCCGCATCGGCGTCGGCCAGGCGGCGCTTGAGTTCCTCAAAGGGCAGCACGCCAGAGAGCACCGACAGGCTCTGGTTGCGATAGACCAGCGGCGCACCCAGCACCGAGGCGCCACCGAGCATCGAGCACACGCCAGGAATCACCTCGGCGTCATAGCGCTCGGCCAGGCGATCGTGCAGGTACATGTAGGAGCCGTAGAAGAACGGATCGCCCTCGCAGATCACCGCCACATCACGACCGGCATCCAGATGCACGGCCAACTGCTCGGCAGCGGTGTCGTAGAAGTCGGCGATGACCTGTTCATAGGACAGCGGGGCCGGCAGCGCTTCGGTAGTCACCGGATAGACCAGCGGCAGCAACGTCTGCGCCTCCTGCAAATGCGCCTCGATGATGCCGAAAGCGTTGCCCTTCTTGCCCTTGGCGACAAAGTACGCCACCACCGGCGATTCGCGCAGCAGGCGCAGGGCCTTGACCGTAATCAGTTCCGGGTCACCGGGGCCTACGCCGAGGCCGATCAGACGTCCAGGCTGCTGCATCATTCAATCTCCGTAGCGAGGGCGTTGACGGCGGCGGCGGCCATGGCGCTGCCGCCGAGCCGGCCTTGCATGATCACGAACGGCACGCCACGGCTGTTGGCTGCCAGCATCGCCTTGGACTCGGCGGCCCCGACGAAGCCCACCGGGAAGCCCAGGATCAGTGCCGGTTTCGGCGCGCCGGCATCGAGCATTTCCAACAGGTAGAACAGCGCGGTCGGCGCGTTGCCGATCACCACGACACTGCCTTCCAGATGCGGACGCCAAAGCTCCAGGGCGGCCGCCGAACGGGTGTTGCCCAATTCAAGGGCCAACGCCGGCACGCTCTCGTCGCGCAAGGTACAGATCACCGGATTGTTCGCTGGCAGGCGAGCCCGGGTCACGCCTTCGCTGACCATCCGCGCATCGCACAGGATCGGCGCACCGGCGGCCAGCGCCTGGCGTCCCGCCGTGCCGGCGCCCTCGGAAAACTGCAGGCCATCGACGGCCTCGACCATGCCGCAGGCGTGAATCACCCGCACCGCGAGTTTTTCCAAGTCGGCCGGAATGCGCGCCAGGTTGGCTTCGGCGCGAATGATCGCGAAGGAGTTGCGATAGATCTCCTGACCGTCGCGGATGTAATCAAGCATCAAGGGGGCTCCGGGGGCGAGCGTCGAGCCAGTGGCCGAGCGCTTCAATAGTTAGATCGTGCGCCTGCAACGCGCCGAAACCCGGCAGCGTCGCATCGCGAAAATACAGGTCGTAACGACCGGGGGCGACCGCCAGCAAGGTGGCGGGCGCGACATGGGCCGCTGCGCAGGAACGCGGACAGCCCGAGAGATGGATCTTCAGGGCACGGCCCTGGCGTTGCAGCAGCTCGGCCAATTGACGAGCATCGGCCTTGGTGTCGGCCAGGGCTTTGCCACAGCCACTGGAGCCGGTACACGCGATGAGTTGCGCCAGGGGTTGCTCGAGCGAGCACAACAGCCCCAACTCCTCGAGCCGCGCCAGCACATCGGGCGCATCCTCGCGGCGCACGTTGGGCAGCAACAGGCTCTGCCAGGGGCTGAAACGCAGGCTGGCGTCGCCCTTGTCCCGCGCCAATTGCGCCGCTGCGCGCAGCATGACGGCGTCGAGCCGGCCCAGAGGTGCCGCCGCGCCAACGTAGACCCGGTCGTCGTGCTGGGAATGGATGCCGATGTGCAATCCGTCGATGGACTCGCCCCGCCGCCAATCCGGAGGGGGCTGCAACGCCACGCGGCGGGCCAACTGGACGAGGAACTCACCCCTCGGGATTTCGGCCAGCACGTGACGCATGCGCGTCTGGTCGGGACGGGCCAGGTCGAGAAACAACTCCAGCACCGCCACCACCAAATCATGTCCCTGGGCCAGGCGCACAGCGCCGTCCGGCTTATCCAGCGGGGTGCCGGCCAGCCCGAAGGCCAGCCACGGTTCGCCGTTGCGAACCAGCGCCGAGAGCCACAGGTCATGGTGATGTTCAAGCATCGCCAACCCTTCCCCGCCGTCCAATTGCACGGCGAACTTGGCCGACAGTTCATGGAAGCGTTCATGGGTTTGCAGGGTGAAAAGAATCCGCGCGGCCAACGGACGGGTATCGAGCAGCATCTGCCGGTCGATCCCGGCCGTGGGGCTGAGCATCAGGTTGCGCACGTCATCGCCGGCTAGTTTGCGGGGGCCAAGTCCGGCGTTCAGCAAGGGCTCGATCAACGCATCGTGCTGGGGCCCAATCCCACGGATTTGCAGGTTGGCGCGGTTGGTCGCCTCGATGACGCCACCGGCGAACCGCTCGGCCGCCAACGCCACGGCGTCGGCCTGATCCGCCTGGATGGAACCACCGTCGAGCTTGATCCGGCAGATCCCTCCGTCCAGCGCCTGGACGACACGCAGCAACCCCGGACAACCCGAGGGGCGTATGACGCTGGATGATGGACGTTCGTTCAAGGGCAAACCGGTCGATAAGGCACGCCGCAACGGCGAGGGCCCGCCATTATGCCTGCTTTGCCGGGGGGCATGGAAAGCTTGCTGGTCGGATTGCGGGCATCGCGCTGCGCCAGGGAGCCGATCACGGCCACAAAACGGGGGGAGCGAGCCTGTTCGCGATAGCGGTCCACCTGAAAGGGTGATGTTGAATGTGTCAACGCCTTCGCGAGCAAGCCCGCCAAAGGGGTTCGGTGTCAGGCACGCTGACGTAAGTTTCCGGCGCCTTCCATGTAGGGATTTTTACCTTAAAAAACAGGCACATATCTTGGAACACATGCTCATTTGAACAAGCCGCAAAACCCCGCTTTATTCAAAGGGCAACCACTCACTTCACTTCATGGGAATCTTTGATAAGGACATCAGGATATGCCACACACATCGAATTACGCCTACACCCCGGAACAGGTCACGACCGCATTCACCGGGATCACCGACACGCTGTTCAATGGCATTACGGTCGAGTCCGTCCCCAAAATGCTGATCGTCGCCGGATCGCAGGGATCGGGTAAAACCTATCTGCTGGAAAAAAGCCTCCTGCCCTCCCAACGCTACGACAATCATGTGCGCCTGTACCTGCCCGAGTACCGGGAAAAACACCCTCACTACGCCGAAATGATCAAACACGGTGTGCTGCATGCTTATGAGCATACAGAGGCCTTTGTTCGAGAGGTTTGCTCGAAAATCTTCGCAGAGGCGTTCAGGAAAAAATACAACATCATCATGGAATGCGCGTTCGACAGCATCGATTTCGCGGCCTTCCCGGCGATGGCCACGGCAGCGGGCTATCAGCTGGAAACCCACATCATCGCCTGCATAAAAGAGTTCGCTCATCTATCGAGTATCAAAAGAGCCCTCAGAAGCCTGGAAAAACAGGAGCTGGAAAGGTTCGTCACGCTATCGGCGCTCAATGCCAGCCTGGGCAACGCCCAGCCGACCCTGCTGGCTATCGAGACGGCGGCCAAAGCAGTCAGCGGCTCGCAGATATGCTTGTACGAGCGCGGGTTCGGCCCTTTGAAGGAACGGATCCTGCGCACCCAAAGCACCTATACCCTCGATCCGGACGGGACTTTGCTCATCGCGGGACCGAAGGTGGTTTATGCAAATGCCTTCGAGATCATCACCAACAACCGCCTCCACCTCATCGGCGACCGCGAAGAAATGGTAAAGGAGTGCCACCTGACACTGCTCAAGACCCAGCCCCATGCTGAACACGTACCCGACTCGGTCTACAACGATCTGTATGCCTATATCCTCAAATACGTCTACCGATGAATCGGCTGCCTGCTTGAGAAGGTGATGTTGAATGTGCCGGCGCCATCGCGAGCAAGCTCGCTCCCACAGGGGACCTGTGGCAAACACAGACCTTGTGCCTCCCCCGATCAAAACTGTGGGAGCGAGCCTGCTCGCGAAGCGGTCTGTCTGAATCGGTGCCGCACGCCGGCAGGCTCCCAACAGCCCACGCCATAACCGAAGGCGCACGGTATGATGGCGGCCCGGTTCGCGTGCGCAACAAGCCCGCCGATCAAACCTATCCATTCGAGGAACAGAGATGACCCCCTGGCTGACCGTAGTGGGCATCGGTGAAGACGGCTTCAAGGGCCTGGGCCGAGCGGCTCGCCACGCTTTGCTGCAGGCCTCGCGTATTCTGGGCAGTGAGCGCCAGTTGGCGCTATTGCCGCTGTGCATCCGCGGTGAACGGGAGCTGTGGCCCAGTCCATTTTCCCTCGAACCGCTGCTGGCACGGCGCGGAGACCCCGTGTGCGTGCTGGCCAGCGGCGATCCCATGTTCTATGGCGTAGGCGCCAGCCTCGCCAAACACCTGCCTGGCGAGCAGATGCGGGTCATTCCAGCGCCATCGTCCTGTTCGCTGGCGGCGGCCCGCATGGGTTGGCCCTTGCAGGAGGTGGTCACCCTGTCGCTGGTGGCACGGCCCCTGGCGGCACTCAGCGCTCACTTATCCACAGGCGTCCGGCTGTTGCTGCTGAGCAACGACCGCCACAGTCCTGCCGCCGTGGCGGCGCTACTTCGCGAGCGCGGCTTCGGCCCCAGCCCCATGACCGTGCTCGAACATCTGGGCGGCGCCGCCGAACGGCGGATCGAAAGCTGTGCGGCACAATGGTCCGATCCCACCGTCGCGGACCTGAACCTGATCGCCATCGAATGCCGCGCCGAACCCTCGGCGTTGCGCCTGTCGCGCCTGGCCGGTTTGCCGGACACTGCGTTTGAACATGACGGCCAGCTCACCAAACGTGACGTGCGCGCCATTACCCTCGCCCGTCTGGCCCCGATGCCCGGTGAATTGCTCTGGGATGTGGGGGCGGGCAGCGGCTCCATCGGTATCGAATGGATGCGCGCCCACCCCAGTTGCCGAGCCCTGGCCATCGAGGCCGACGAAGGCCGCCAAGGGTTGATCGAACGAAACCGCGACACCCTAGGCGTGCCCGGTCTGCAACTGATCCGCGGGCGGGCACCGCAGGCTCTGGAAGGACTGGAGCCGCCGGACGCGGTATTCATCGGCGGCGGCGTAACCCGCGAGGGCGTGCTCGACGCTTGCTGGGCTCGACTCAAGCCCGGCGGACGGCTGGTGGCCAACGCCGTGACGCTGCAGAGCGAGATGACGCTGATGAACTGGCGCGAACTTCATGGCGGCGAACTGACCCGTATCCACATCGCCCAGGCCCAGCCATTGGGCGAGTTCGACACCTGGCGCCAGGCATTGCCCATCACCTTGCTCGACCTGGTCAAACCCTTCGATGCGTGACGAAACCGCCGAACAACCCGCGCCCCTGCGCAGCGGCCTGACCACCGGCAGTTGCGCCACCGCCACCAGTCTGGCGGCCGCCCGGCTGCTGCTTTGCGGCATCCAGGCCGATGCCGTGGAGATCGTGCTGCCCAAAGGCAAGCACGTGCAGATGCGCCTGGAATTCTGCCGCCTGACCGAGCAAGGCGCCGAAGCCGGGACGATCAAGGACGCCGGCGATGACCCGGACGTGACCCACGGCGCGCTGCTGTTTTCCCAAGTGCGGCTGACAGCCGAGCCTGGGGTGCGCTTCATTGCCGGACGTGGCGTGGGCACCGTGACGCGGCCAGGATTGGTATTGGACGTCGGTGAGCCGGCGATCAATCCGGTACCACGTAAAATGATCGGCGACCACCTGGGACGGCTGGCCGAGCAAGCCGGGTATGCCGGCGGCTTCGAGGTCACGGTCAACGTTGAGGGCGGCGAAGCGCTGGCGCTGAAAACCATGAATCCCCGGCTGGGGATCCTCGGCGGCCTGTCGATCCTCGGCACCAGCGGCATCGTCCGACCATTCTCCTGCGCGGCCTACATTGCCTCGATCCACCAGGGCATCGACGTGGCGAAAACCAACGGTTACCTGCACATCGCCGCCTGCACCGGCAACGCCAGCGAAGACACCATGCGCCGGGTCTACAACCTGCCGGAAATCGCCCTGATCGAAATGGGCGATTTTGTCGGGGCGGTGCTCAAGCATGTGCGCAAGGTGCCCGTGGAGAAACTCAGCCTCTGTGGCGGCTTTGGCAAAATCAGCAAATTGGCCGCCGGTCACATGGACCTGCACAGCCGTCATTCAAGTATCGACCTGCCACAACTGGCGCAATGGGCAGCCGCCATCGGTGCCGATGAGGCATTGCAGCAAGGCATTCGCCAGGCCAACACCAGCCAGCAAGCCCTGGCGATGGCCAGCGCCGCTGGCATCGCCCTCGGCGACGCAGTCTGCGAACACGCCTTGGCCTTCGCTCGCGGCATCGTACCAGCCCAGGTCCAGGTCGAAGTCTTCGCCATCGACCGCCAGGGCGGCGTCGTCGGTCACGCCGGAGTTTTCAAATGAACCGCATTCTGCTGCTGGGGGGTGTCACCGAAGCCCTGGCCATCGCCCGCACCCTGGGCCCAACACACCTCTACAGCCTGGCGGGGATCGGCCGCGTTCCCACCGACCTGACCTGTCAGGTGCGCGTCGGCGGCTACGGCGGCGCCGAAGGGCTGACGCAATTCATTCGTGACCAAGGCATCGACCTGTTGCTGGATGCGACCCACCCCTACGCCGCACAGATCAGCCACAACGCCGCCCACGCAGCCCGCGCTTGCGGCATTCCCTGCTGGGCCCTGCGCCGTCCGGCATGGCAACCCCAGGCCGGGGATGACTGGCGCGAAGTGGCCGACTGGGCCGAACTGATCCAGGCCCTGCTGCCGTTCCACCGCCCCCTCTTCACCCTTGGCCGCGAGCCGCTGCAACACCTGCACGAAATCCCGCCCGAGCAATTCTGGACCCTGCGGGCCCTGGAGGTTTACCCCGGTAATGAGCGCTGCGAAGTCATAGGTGCCCGTGGACCGTTTCATATTGACGGTGAGCGCGAACTGTTCGAACGGCGGCGGATCGATGTGCTGATCAGCAAGAACAGCGGCAGCACGGCCACCGAGCCGAAGCTGGAAGTAGCGCGGGAGCGGGGGCTGCCGGTGTTGGTGTTGAAGCGGCCGGTGTTGCCGGGGGTGGATCGGGAGTTTGGGACGGTGGGTGAGGTGCTGCAGGGGCTTCGGCATTTGGTCTGACAGTCCCCTGCACCCAGGGCCGCTTCGCGCCCCAACGGGGATAAATCCCCTCGCCACAAAGAGTGCGCACACCCCTAGATTTTCAAAGGAATGCTATGGCCCTGACACGAAGCTATAAACACATGATGAAGCCCCTACTCTGCTTTTGAACGCAGAGCCGGAGATGATCAAAATCCCTTGCCATAAAAGCACTCCCTTGAAGATCTGTTGCTACTGTTAACCCAAGCCCTGCGACCCTACACCGCACGTGCTCTTTTTACTTATCAACCCCGATCAGGCTAAATACCGCCACCTGATCGACCATCGAGCGGATTGCCCCATGTCCCGACAACGGCTTGCATTTGCCTGGATCGCCTGCTTCGCAGTGCTGTTCAACATGCTTGCCATGCCGCTTTCCGGCAGCGGTGGTGCGATGGCACAGGCCCAGTCGCCAGCCGAGCAATTGCTGTGGGGCAGTTTCTGCTCTTCCAGCGGAACGAAACTGGTGGCGATTTCCCTGGGCAAGTTCGAGCAGAGCACGCCGCAGAACGACGATCACTCGACGATGCAGCATTGCTGGTGCTGTGCGGGGTCGCCGCCCTTGGTGGCGCTCACCGGGCACGAGCCGCAGTTGTACCTGAATGCTCAGCCGGCCCATCGCGGCGCTGCCCACCCACTGCTCGACAGCCCCACACCGCGCCAGCAATGGCCGAGCCTCAATCCCCGCGCCTCACCTCTGGCCTGATTCTTCCCGCATGCCCCTGCGCCCTGAATCGTTCCGGAGAATGACCCATGCTGAACAGACTTATCCTGCTGGCCGCCCTGCTGCTTCCCGTCGGCTTCGCCCAAGCTCACCAGTACAAAGCGGGCGAGCTTGAAATCGCTCATCCATGGTCCCAGGAGTTGCCGCCCAATGCGCCGACCGTGGCCGCGTATTTCGTGATTCACAACAAGGGCACAACCGCCGACAAACTGCTCAGCGTCGATTCGCCGATTGCCGACAAAGCCGAGCTCCACGAACACGTGATGCAAAACGACCTGATGAAAATGCAAGCGGTGCCCGTCGTTGATATCGCCCCCGGTGCGACTGTCACCTTCGCGCCGATGGCTTATCACGTGATGCTGCTGGGGCTGGAGGATCGCAGCCTGCTCAGCGACGGCAAACGCTTCCCTCTGACCCTGCATTTCGAAAAAGCAGGGGATGTCACGGTCGATGTCGCGGTGCAGAAAAAAGCCCCCGACAGCAGCAAAACCCAAACGCACGCCCACTGATCACCTTTGCCCATGCGAACGCCCCGCGCCAGGTCGGTCATGCCCCGCCGTCAGCTGATGAGCCTGACACGCGGCAGCTGGATCAGCCTGTTCGCCATGCTGATGATCTTTATCGGTCCGCTGATTTCTCAGTCGATGCCGATGGATCAGCGCATGTCTTCGTCCATGACCATGAACATGGAAATGGACATGTCGGCGGGCGTTCACGCCGAGCATGAAGCAGCGAAAGCCGAACATTGCCCGCCCCAGAGCGAGCATCACGTACTGTGGGAAAAGTGTGGTTATTGCAGCCTGCTGTTCAATTGCCCTGCGCTGACGGGGGGGCATAGCTTCGCCGTCTTCGATACCCCGCCACCCCACACCTACACCAGCCCCTCACCACGCCTGGGCCATGCCCGAACGTCATTCTTCCCCGGTGCCCGCACCCGCGCACCGCCCCTCGTCGCGTAGACCCCGACACTTACCTCACCCGGTCGCAAAAGACAGCCCCAGGTTGCCCGACCGTGTCGTTTACGTCTGTTCGATGGAATCATCATGTCCAGGTTTTCTGCCGGCATCGCATTGGGCGCAGCCCAGGTTCGCTGCTCCCCGAACGAGCCACGGGTTCGTTTTCGCTACACCGCCACCGCACTGTGCGGCCTGCTGCTCACGCCCTGTGCGCTGGCCGACGAGCATGCTCACCACGAAGCTCAGATCGAAGAGCTGAGCCCGACGGTCATTACCGCCGTCGCTCCCAGCTCGCCCCTGACCGTGGTCACCAACCCCAAGGATCCGCGCCAACCGGTGCCGGCCAGCGACGGCGGCGATTATCTCAAGACCATTCCCGGCTTCGCCCTGGTGCGCAACGGCGGCACCAATGGCGACCCGGTACTGCGGGGCATGTTCGGCTCGCGGCTGAACATTCTCACCAATGGCAGCATGCTGCTGGGCGCTTGCCCGGGCCGGATGGACGCGCCGACGTCCTATATTTCGCCGGAAACCTACGACAAACTCACCGTTATCAAGGGCCCGCAAACCGTGCTCTGGGGCCCTGGTGCATCGGCCGGGACCGTGCTGTTCGAACGCGAGCCGGAGCAGTTCGGCGAACTGGGCACCCGGGTCAACGCCAGCGTACTGGCCGGTTCCAACGGGCGCTTCGACAAGGTCGTGGATGCGGCCGCCGGCGGGTCTTTGGGTTACGTGCGGGTGATCGGCAACACCGCTCATTCAGACGATTATCGTGACGGCAACAACGACACGGTGCCGTCGCGCTACGACAAGTGGAACGGCGACGTGACGCTGGGCTGGACGCCGGATGCCGATACCCTGCTGGAACTGACCGCTGGCAAGGGCGACGGTGAAGCACGCTACGCCGGACGTGGCATGGATGGCTCGCAGTTCAAGCGTGAAAGCCTGGGCTTGCGTTTCGAGCGTTCGAACATGGGCGATGTGCTGGATACGCTCGAAGCGCAGGTCTACTACAACTACGCCGACCATGTGATGGACAACTACACGCTGCGCACGCCGTCCGGCACCGGGATGATGGCCGGCCCCATGGCGTCCAACGTCGACCGCCGCACCCTCGGCGCACGCATCAAGGCCACCTGGCGCTGGGCCGATGTGCAATTGATCAGTGGCCTGGACGCCCAGACCAACGAGCATCGCCAACGCAGCAGCATGGGCATCGACACCTACAAGAAACGGCCGCGCACCAAGGACGCCGACTTTCATAACTACGGCGTGTTCAGTGAGTTGACCTGGTACGCCGCCGACCGCGACCGGCTGGTCAGCGGCGCCCGCCTCGACCGCGCCTCGGCCAAGGATTACCGCCAAAGCATCGGCTCCGGCATGTCCGTCCGGCCCAATCCCACTGCCGACCAAACCCGCGCCGACACGCTGCCCAGTGGTTTCGTACGCTACGAACACGATCTGGCCGACAGCCCTACTACCCTCTATGCGGGCCTGGGCCACGCGCAACGTTTCCCGGATTACTGGGAGCTGTTTTCGGCCAACGCCGGCCCCGCCGGTTCGCTGAATGCTTTCGACTCGATCAAACCGGAGAAAACCACCCAACTCGACTTCGGCCTGCAGTACAAAACCGAAACCCTCGAAGCCTGGGCGTCGGGTTATGTCGGGCAGGTGCGCGACTACATCCTGTTCGATTACACGCCCGGCATGATGGGCACCACCTCCCGGGCCGAGAACATTGATGCACGGATCATGGGCGGTGAGCTGGGCGCGGCCTACAAGCTGACCGAGCGCTGGAAAGCCGATGCAACATTGGCCTACGCCTGGGGCAAAAACAGCAGCGATGGCAGCGCCCTGGCACAGATGCCGCCGCTCGACGCCCGCCTGGGCCTGACCTACAGCGAAGATCGCTGGAGCGCCGGTGCCCTGTGGCGCGTGGTGGCCGCGCAAAACCGTGTCGACGAGAACAAGGGCAACGTGGTGGGCAAGGACTACGGCAAGAGCTCCGGGTTCGGGGTGTTCTCCCTCAACGGTGCCTACCGCATCAATAAACACTGGAAGGTCAGCAGCGGCGTCGACAACCTGTTCGGCAAAGCCTACGCCGAACATCTGAACCTGGCCGGCAACGCCGGGTTCGGCTACCCGGCGAGTGACCCGCAAGCCATCAACGAACCGGGGCGCACGCTCTGGACCAAGGTGGATATGAGTTTCTGAAAGCATCGCGGGCAAGCCTTGCTCCCACAGGTAGTTCATTGCTGAGGGGCACAACTTGTCCCACTGCACTGACAAGTACTGTGGGAGCAAGGCTTGCCCGCGATCGGTTGCGCAGCAACCGCAAAAAACATAACGATCACATTTGCCCTGCGGAGCGCTTCTAAAATGAGCCAACCGAAACCCAATTTCTACAACCTGGCCTGGCGCTGGCATTTTTATGCCGGGCTGTTCGTGGCGCCGTTCATGGTGATGCTGGCCCTGACCGGCATCATTTACCTGTTCAAGCCGCAACTCGACCCTCTGATGTACGGCAGCCTGCTGAACGTGCCGGCCGGCCATCACACGATGGCGGCGGACGACCTGCTCAAACAGGTCAGGCAAGCCTACCCTCAAGGCCAGGTCAAACAGTACCTGCCGCCGATCAATGCCGAGCGCAGTGCGCAATTCGTGGTGATCGAAAAGGGCCGCGAGCTTAACGTGTTCATTGACCCGTACCATGGCGATGTCCTCGGTGAACAGGACGCCAAGGACAACCTGCAAGCCATCGCCCGGGCCATCCACGGTGAGTTGATGATCGGCACCGTGGGTGACCGACTGGTGGAAATGGCCGCCGGCTGGGGCGTGGTCCTGGTGGTGTCGGGCCTGTACCTGTGGTGGCCTCGCGGGCAGTCGTCGGCCGGAGTGTTGTGGCCACGCTGGAGCGCTCGCGGTCGTTTGTTCTGGCGCGACCTGCATGGGGTCGTCGGCTTCTGGGGCGCGGCGTTTCTGCTGGTGATGCTGCTCAGCGGCATGACCTGGACCGGCTTCTGGGGCAAGCAATATGCTGACCTCTGGAACCGCTTCCCGGCTGCCATGTGGAACGACATGCCCAAGTCCGACGTCGCCGCCGGCAGCCTCAACAATGCGCACCGCCAGACCGTACCCTGGGCCGTGGAAAATACCCCGATGCCGATGTCCGGCGACCATGCCGAACACATGGCCCACGGCGGCGCCCATGAAGGTCCCGCCGCGCCGACCATAAGCCTGCAAGCGGTGCAGGACATCGCCACCGAACGCAAAGTGGAACATGGCTACAGCATCACCCTGCCGACCACCGCCACCGGCGTATTCACCATCGCTGTATTCGCCGACGACCCGCGCAACGACGCGACCCTGCACGTGGACCAGTACACCGGCAAGGTCCTGGCGGATGTGCGTTGGGAACATTACGGCGTCGTCGCCCGCGCCACCGAAACCGGCGTGATGCTGCACGAAGGCAAGATGTTCGGCCCGCTGAACCAGATCATCGTGCTGCTGATTTGCCTGATGATCCTGCTCAGCGCCGTCAGCGGCGTGGTGATCTGGTGGAAGCGTCGGCCCCAGGGCAAGTTCGGCGTACCGGCGCTGCGTCACGACTTGCCGACCTGGAAGACCGGGGTGTTCATCATGCTGGCCCTGGCGGTGGTGTTTCCGCTGGTGGGCGCGTCGCTGCTGGTGATGGGGTTGCTGGATCGGCTCGTCACCCGTTTCAATCGCCAGCCTGAGGTGGTTTCATCTTCAAGTTGAAGACAGCGCGTTAACGAAAGACGGCGCGAAACCTCTACAATCGCGCCCGCCTTGCGAATTGTGAACACGGTGTTCCTGTGGGAGCGAGCCTGCTCGCGATAGCGGTCTGTCAGCCACCTCTGCGCAGGCTGATCCACCGCTATCGCGAGCAGGCTCGCTCCCACAGGGGGCTGTGTCTCGATCCAACCATTTGAGTAGCTGCATGACCGCACTAACCCTCTCCCACCTCGCCTGGACACCCCTGGGCCATGGCCACTGCCATCATCAGTTCCAGCTGCGTGACGCCACGTTGCAGGTGGGTGCCGGGGAGTTTGTCGGGTTGATCGGGCCCAATGGCAGCGGCAAGACCAGTCTGTTGCGCTGCGCCTATCGGTTCAGTCAGCCGGAGGCGGGAGAGGTCAAACTTGACCATCACAACGTCTGGAAACAGTCCTCGCGCTGGTGCGCCCAACGCATCGCTGTGGTGTTGCAAGAGTTTCCCGACGCCTTCGGTCTGACGGTCCAGGAAGTGGTCGCCATGGGGCGCACGCCACACAAAGGCCTGTTCGATGGCGACAATCAGCGAGACCTGAGCCTGGTCAGCCAGTCACTGGAATCGGTGGGGCTGCAAGGTTTCGGCGACCATGCTTTCGCCACACTCTCGGGCGGGGAAAAGCAACGGGTGATCCTGGCTCGCGCCCTGGCGCAGCAGCCGCAGGTGCTGATCCTCGATGAGCCGACCAATCACCTCGACCCGCGTTATCAACTCCAACTGCTGCAACTGATCAAACGCCTGGGGATCGGCACCCTCGCCAGCATCCACGACCTGAATCTGGCCGCTGCGTTCTGTGATCGGCTCTACGTCATCGACCACGGACACATCGTCGCCAGCGGCACGCCCAAGGAAGTGCTGACGGTCACGCTATTGCGCGACGTCTTTGGTGTGCAGGCGCTGATTGACGAACACCCCTTGGCCGCCCACCCCCGAATCACCTGGATAACCCAACCATGATCTTGCGTTCCCTGCTGCTTCTGCCGCTGCTGCTCGGCAGTGCACATGCTTTGGCCGAGGCCACCCGCTACCCATTGACGATCCAAAGCTGCAATCGCGAAGTCACCTTCAACCGAGCGCCGAAACACGCCGTCAGCCATGACATCAACATGACCCAGATGATGCTCGCCCTGGGGCTCAAGTCGCGCATGGTGGGCTACAGCGGCATCAGCGGCTGGAAGTCCGTGACGCCCGACATGGAGAAAATCCTCGATGGCCTGCCGGAGCTGGCGGCCAAATACCCGTCTGTGGAAACCCTGCTCAATGCCAACGTGGATTTCTTCTTTGCCGGCTGGGACTACGGCATGCGGGTGGGCGGCGACCTGACGCCGCAAACCCTGCAACCGCTGGGCATCAATGTGTACGAGTTGACCGAATCCTGCGCGTTCGTGATGAAACGCCCGCCGGCCACCCTGGAAGACACCTATAACGACCTGCGCAACCTGGGAAGGATTTTCGATGTGCAGGATCGCGCCAATGAGTTGATCGCCTCGATGCAGGCCCAGGTGACGCAAGTGCGCAAGCAGTTGCCTGCTGATCAGCCCCGAGTGTTCCTGTACGACAGTGGCGAAGACCGCGCCATGACCTCCGGCCGTCTCGGCATGCCACAGGCCCTGATCGATGCGGCCGGCGGGCGCAACATTCTTGATGACGTGCAGACCAGTTGGACCCGGGTGAGCTGGGAGAACGTGGTCGAGCGCAACCCCGAAGTGATCGTGATTGTCGATTACGGCGAAGTCAGCGCCGAGCAGAAGCAGCAATTCCTGCTGAACAACCCGGCCCTGCAATCGGTGGATGCGATCAAGCACCGGCGCTTCATCGTGATCCCTTACGTTCAGGCCACGCCGGGTATCGATAACGTATTAGCGGTGCAAACCCTGGCAAAGGGTTTTCACCGTCCATGAGCAATCGTCGCTATGGCGCGTTGCTGGTGTGCCTCGGTGCACTGATGCTGGTGTCGTGCGTGGTGTCCCTGGGGTTCGGTCCGGCGCGGGTGCCGGTGGCTGTGGTCTGGGACATCCTGCTGAACAAGGCTTTCGGTGTGGGTGACGTGTATTGGTCGCCCGGCCAGGAACATATCGTTTGGCTGATCCGCGTCCCGCGCCTGCTGCTCGGTGCCTTGGTGGGCGCGGGGCTGGCGTTGATCGGTGCGGTCCTGCAAGCGGTGACGCGCAACCCCCTGGCCGACCCGCACCTGCTGGGCGTCACGTCCGGCGCGACCCTGGGTGCGGTCATTGTGGTGCTGCATGTCGGTGAGATCATTGGTCTGCTGACCCTGCCGCTGGCCGCATTTATCGGCGCATTGTTGAGCATGTTGCTGGTACTGGCCATCGCCAGCCGCCAAGGCCGTCTGGAAAGCGATCGCTTGTTGCTGTGCGGCGTGGCGGTGTCATTCGTGATGATGGCGGCGGCCAACCTCTTGCTGTTTCTGGGTGACCATCGCGCCAGTTCCGCAGTGATGTTCTGGATGCTCGGCGGCCTGGGCCTGGCGCGCTGGGAATTGCTGGCGGTGCCGGCGGCCAGTGTGTTGCTGGGGCTGGGATTGCTGCTGGGCATGGCCCGGCCGCTGAATGCACTGATGGCGGGCGAACAGACCGCCGTGACCCTGGGCCTGAACGCGGCGAAGGTGAGGTTGTGGATTTTCCTGATCGCCTCGCTGATGACCGGCGTGCTGGTGTCCATCAGCGGCTCGATCGGTTTTGTCGGGCTGATGGTGCCGCACATTGCCAGGCGCCTGGTGGGTGCCGAACACCGTCGGCTGCTGCCTGCGTGTGTTCTGCTGGGCAGCCTGTTCCTGGTGTGGGTGGATGTGGCGGCCCGGACCCTGATCGCACCGGAGGACTTGCCCATTGGCGTCGCCACTGCCGCTATCGGTGGCCTGTTCTTCATCGGCCTGATGCGCCGTCGCTGAATCCACCCCTGTCTCCCTGACTTGCAAATAACAGGGGAACTGCAAGCCTTCGCCCCAATGTGGCGCATCTGATCGCACCAGCGCCTAGGCCGCGGTCGCTAGTGGTGCATTCGCACTTTTACCCCAGCGCGCCAACCCCGCATTCTCAATGCCTTTGCTCAACCGGGCACACCCCTTGCAAAAGCCCCTTCAGCGTCCGCATCTGCCATCGAAAAAAACTCATAATTGCACGGAGATCGCACAATGAAGCGTCGTAGCTTGATCAAGGCTTTTACACTCTCGGCAAGCATTGCCGCGATGGGCATGGCCTGGACCGTCCAGGCCGCCGAAACCATCAAGGTCGGCATCTTGCATTCATTGTCCGGCACCATGGCGATCTCCGAGACGTCCCTCAAGGACATGGCGCTGATGACCATCGACGAGATCAACGCCAAAGGTGGGGTCAACGGCAAGCAGCTCGAAGCGGTGGTCGTGGACCCGGCCTCGAACTGGCCGCTGTTCGCCGAAAAAGGCCGTCAATTGCTGACCCAGGACAAGGTCGCGGTGGTGTTCGGCTGCTGGACGTCGGTGTCGCGCAAATCCGTGTTGCCGGTGTTCGAAGAGCTCAACGGCCTGCTGTTCTACCCGGTGCAATACGAAGGCGAAGAGATGTCGCCGAACGTCTTCTACACCGGCGCGGCGCCGAACCAGCAGGCCATTCCGGCGGTGGAATACCTGATGAGCGAAGAAGGCGGCAGTGCCAAGCGCTACTTCCTGCTGGGCACCGACTACGTCTACCCGCGCACCACCAACAAGATCCTGCGTTCGTTCCTGCATTCCAAAGGTGTGGCAGACAAGGACATCGAAGAGGTCTACACCCCGTTCGGCCACAGCGACTACCAGACCATCGTGGCCAACATCAAAAAGTTCTCGGCCGGCGGCAAGACCGCGGTCATCTCCACGGTCAACGGCGACTCCAACGTGCCGTTCTATAAAGAACTGGCGAACCAGGGCCTGAAAGCCACCGACGTACCAGTGGTGGCGTTCTCGGTGGGCGAAGAAGAGCTGCGCGGCATCGACACCAAGCCGCTGGTGGGTAACCTGGCGGCGTGGAACTACTTCGAGTCCGTGGATAACCCGGCGAACAAGAAATTCGTCGATTCCTGGAAGGCCTATGCCAAGGCCAAAAACCTGCCAGGCGCCGACAAAGCCGTGACCAACGACCCGATGGAAGCCACCTACGTGGGCATCCATATGTGGGCGCAAGCGGTTGAAAAAGCCAAGTCCACCGACGTCGACAAAGTCCGCGAAGCCCTGGCCGGCCAGACCTTCGACGCACCGTCGGGCTACACCCTGACCATGGACAAGACCAACCACCACCTGCACAAGCCGGTGATGATCGGCGAGATCCAGGCCGACGGTCAGTTCAACGTGGTCTGGCAGACCGAGGGCCCGATCCGCGCCCAGCCGTGGAGCCCGTTCATCGAAGGCAACGACAAGAAGCCTGACTATGCGGTGAAGAGCAACTGAGCCCATGGGTGTCGGTCCTGGATCCCGGGACCGACACACAACCTTGTGGGAGCGAGCCTGCTCGCGATAGCGGTGGGTCAGCTAGAAATGATGTGACTGACTCTCCGCTATCGCGAGCAGGCTCGCTCCCACATAAGAAAGAAGTTCGCGCAAGGCCAAGCATATGCCCACCGCCCTCTACCGCCTCATCCTCGCCCTGGTGCTGCTATTGCCACTGGAGGCCCACGCCGGTGATGCCGAAGATTTCCTCGCCGCCAAGCCGCCCCAGCAAGCCACGCTGCTGGAAACCTGGGCCGCGCAGCCGGAACCTGAGCGTGTCGAACTGATCAACGCCTTGCAACAAGGCCAGTTGACCGTCGACGGCCAGCCCAAGACCCTGCGTCTGAACAACCGCTTGCGAGGGTTGATTGAAACCGCCCTGGCCAGCCATCAACTATTGGCCGCTGACGCCAGCGTGCGCCTGAGCGCCGCCCAGCAACTGCAAAAAAGCGCCCGCCCGGCCCAACTGGCATTTCTCGATCGACAACTGGCCGGCGAGCAGGACGAAGACGTGCATGCAGCCCTGAGCCTGGCGTTGGCGAACCTGCAACTGGTAGACCCCAACCCGTCGGTTCGCCTGGCTGCCGTCCGGCTACTGGGGGAAACCGGCGATCCGTTGGCCCGCACCCGCCTCGAAGGCCTGCTCGAACCCGGCGTTGAAACCGACGCCACGGTACGCACCGCCGCCGAAACCAGCCTCAGCCAGGTCAAGCGCAAGCTGCTGATCGGTGAATTGCTGGGCCAGGCCTTCAGCGGCATGTCCCTGGGCTCGATCCTGCTCCTGGCCGCCCTGGGCCTGGCAATCACCTTCGGCCTGCTGGGGGTGATCAACATGGCCCACGGCGAGATGCTCATGTTGGGGGCCTATTCCACCTACGTGGTGCAGATGCTGTTCCAGCGCTTCGCCCCGAATGCCATCGAGTTCTACCCGTTGATCGCCCTGCCGGTGGCGTTTTTCATCACCGCCGCCATCGGTATGGCTTTGGAGCGCACGGTGATTCGCCATCTCTACGGAAGGCCATTGGAAACCCTGCTCGCCACCTGGGGCATCAGCCTGATGCTGATCCAACTGGTGCGCCTGGTGTTCGGCGCGCAGAACGTTGAAGTCGCCAACCCGGCCTGGCTGTCCGGCGGCATCCAGGTACTGCCGAATCTCGTACTGCCCTACAACCGCATCGTGATCATCGCCTTCGCCCTGTTCGTGGTGGCGCTGACCTGGCTGTTGCTGAACAAGACCCGCCTGGGCCTGAACGTGCGCGCGGTGACCCAGAACCGCAACATGGCCGCTTGCTGCGGCGTGCCCACCGGCCGCGTGGACATGCTCGCTTTCGGCCTCGGCTCGGGCATCGCCGGGCTTGGCGGCGTGGCCCTGAGCCAGATCGGCAACGTCGGCCCGGACCTGGGCCAGAGCTACATCATCGACTCGTTCCTGGTGGTGGTGCTCGGTGGCGTCGGTCAGTTGGCCGGCAGTGTGTTCGCCGCGTTCGGGCTGGGCATCGCCAACAAGATTCTTGAACCGCAGATCGGCGCCGTGCTCGGCAAGATCCTGATCCTCGCGCTGATCATTCTGTTCATCCAGAAGCGTCCGCAAGGCCTCTTCGCGCTCAAAGGACGGGTAATCGACTGATGAACCAGCCCCTGATGCTCACGGCCGCGCAAAAGGCCGGCCCGAAAGTCACCCTCGCCGTCGGCGTGGTGATCCTGGCAGTGCTGTTGAGCCTGCCGCTGCTGTCGCTGTTGGCAGTGGATAACCCGCTGCATGTCTCGGCTTACACCCTGACCCTGGTGGGCAAGATTCTCTGCTACGCCATCGTCGCCCTGGCGCTGGACCTGGTCTGGGGCTACGCCGGCCTGCTCTCCCTGGGCCACGGTCTGTTCTTCGCCCTGGGCGGCTATGCCATGGGCATGTACCTGATGCGCCAGGCCGCCGGTGACGGCTTGCCGGCGTTCATGACCTTTCTGTCGTGGAGCGAATTGCCCTGGTACTGGAGCGGCACCGACAGCTTTGTCTGGGCCATGTGCCTGGTGGTGCTGGCACCGGGGTTGCTGGCGCTGGTGTTCGGCTTCTTCGCCTTCCGCTCGCGGATCAAGGGCGTGTATTTCTCGATCATGACCCAGGCCCTGACGTTTGCCGGGATGCTGCTGTTTTTCCGCAACGAAACCGGGTTTGGCGGCAACAACGGCTTCACCAACTTTCGCTCGATCCTGGGCTTTGGCATCACCGAGCCGGGCACCCGAGCGGTGCTGTTCCTGGCCACGGTGCTGCTCTTGGTGGCGAGCCTGTTCATCGGCTGGCGCCTGGCCCGCAGCAAGTTCGGCCGAGTGCTGACCGCCCTGCGCGACGCGGAAAACCGCCTGATGTTCTGCGGCTACGATCCCCGTGGCTTCAAGCTGTTCGTCTGGGTATTGAGCGCGGTGTTGTGCGGCCTGGCCGGGGCGTTGTATGTGCCGCAGGTGGGCATCATCAACCCCAGCGAGATGTCGCCGACCAACTCCATCGAGGCCGCCGTGTGGGTGGCCCTTGGCGGGCGCGGCACGCTGATCGGGCCGCTGCTGGGGGCCGGTGTGGTCAACGGCATGAAGAGCTGGTTCACCGTGGCCTTTCCCGAGTACTGGCTGTTCTTCCTCGGCGCGCTGTTCATCGTTGTGACCCTGTATCTGCCCAAGGGTGTGATCGGGCTACTCAAGAAAAGGGGCGAATGATGCGAATCACACCCACAGCCGATTTCATGCTCGAACCCATACTGGATCCCAACAAAGACCAAGGCAGCAGTCGCGACGCCATCGGCCTCGGTCAGGCCGCCGGCAAGGGCCTGAACACCCGTCACGGCACCATCCTGACCCTGGAAGACATCAGCGTCAGTTTCGACGGTTTCAAGGCCCTGAACGCTCTTAACCTGTACATCGGCGTCGGCGAATTGCGCTGCATCATCGGCCCCAACGGCGCGGGCAAGACCACGCTGATGGACGTGATCACCGGCAAGACCCGGCCCAGCCACGGCAAGGCCTGGTTCGGTGAAACCCTGGACCTGACGAGCATGAGCGAAGTGCAGATCGCCCAGGCCGGCATCGGTCGCAAATTCCAGAAACCCACGGTGTTCGAAGCCTTGAGCGTGTTCGAGAACCTGGAGCTGGCGCTGAAAACCGACAAATCGGTGTGGGCGAGCCTGCGGGCCAAACTCACTGGCGAGCAACACGAGCGCATCAGCGAAGTGCTGGAGACCATCCGCCTCACGACGTCGGTCAATCGCGCCGCCGGGTTGCTGTCCCACGGGCAGAAACAGTTTCTGGAGATCGGCATGCTGCTGGTGCAGGACCCACAACTCTTGCTGCTCGACGAACCCGTGGCGGGCATGACCGACGCCGAAACCGAGTTCACTGCCGAGCTGTTCAAATCACTGGCGGGCAAGCATTCGCTGATGGTGGTGGAACACGACATGGGCTTCGTCGGCGCGATTGCCGACCACGTCACCGTGCTGCACCAGGGCAGCGTGCTGGCCGAAGGGTCGCTGGCGCAGGTGCAGGACAATGAGCGGGTGATCGAGGTGTATCTCGGGCGCTGAGGCGCAAAATTGCTTTTTATGTGGGAGCGAGCCTGCTCGCGATGGCGGTGTGTCAGTCAGCATCCATTCTGAATGTTCTGACGCTATCGCGAGCGGGCTCGCTCCCACAGGGGTTCGAGGAGAATCTGGAAAATGCTGCAAGTCGACAAGCTGCACCAATACTACGGCGGTAGCCACATCCTGCGCGGCCTGTCATTCGACGTGAAGGTCGGCGAGGTGACGTGCCTGCTGGGCCGCAACGGCGTGGGCAAGACCACCCTGCTCAAATGCCTGATGGGCCTGTTGCCGGCCAAGGAAGGGGCGGTGAGCTGGGAAGGCAAACCCATCACCACCTTCAAACCGCACCAACGGGTGCACGCCGGTATTGCCTACGTGCCTCAGGGCCGGGAGATTTTCGGACGGCTGACGGTGGAAGAAAACCTGCTGATGGGCCTGTCGCGTTTTCCCGCCGCCGAGGCCAAGGAGGTGCCGGCGTTCATTTACGAATTGTTCCCGGTGCTGCTGCAAATGAAACAACGCCGTGGCGGTGACCTGTCCGGTGGCCAGCAACAGCAACTTGCCATTGGCCGGGCCCTGGCCAGCCGTCCGCGCCTGCTGATTCTCGACGAGCCCACCGAAGGCATTCAACCGTCGGTGATCAAGGAGATCGGCGTGGTCATCAAGAAACTGGCGGCCCGGGGCGACATGGCGATTTTGCTGGTGGAGCAGTTCTACGACTTCGCCGCCGAACTGGCCGATCAATACCTGGTGATGTCCCGGGGCGAGATCGTGCAGCAGGGGCGCGGAGAAAATATGGAAGCCGAGGGTGTGCGCGGGCTGGTTACGATCTAGTCTGTAGCGCTCTAACGATAATCGGAAATCATGAACCTACCTGTCTCCTTACTGGCGCCTTCGGCCCTGTTCACCCCCAGCTGGCATGCCGAGCTGGAACTGGGTTATGCCCGGTTCGGTGACTGCACGCGTCCGGTGCAGCGCCGCCACAAAGGTCCGCTGCGGGTGCAAAAACACCTGTACGCCGAGGGCCCCGAAGTGTGCCAACACATCATCGTCCACCCGCCCGGCGGAATTGCCGGCGGTGATCGGCTGGACATCGCGGCCCACGTCGGCCCCGCTGCGTGGGCGCAGTTGACCAGTCCCGGCGCGGCCAAGTGGTATCGCGCCGCCGGCCCGGCCTATCAGCAACTGAACCTGAGCGTGGCCGCGGGGGCGACCCTGGAATGGCTGCCCCAGGAAACCATCGTCTTCAGCGCCGCCCAGGCCGAACTCAGCACCAGCATCGACCTGCAGGGTGACGGGCGCCTGTTCTACTGGGACATGGTGGCCCTCGGCCGGCCGGCCAGCGGTGAACGATTTGACCTGGGGCACTTCCAGTCGCGGCTGGACATCCGCCGCGACGGGCAGTTGCTCTGGCATGAACGCCAGCGCATTGTGGGCGGTGACGGATTGCTCGACTCGCCCATCGGGCTGGGCGGCGATCCGGTGTTTGCCACGTTGTTGGTGACCGGGGAAATCGATAGTGCGTTGCTGGAACAGTGCCGATCTCTGGGCCATGACGTGCGCGGCGACCTGACTCAATTGCCCGGCCTGATCGTGGCCCGGTGTCTGGCGAGCGAGGCGCTGCTGGCGCGGGGTTGGTTGATTGAATTGTGGCGTTTGCTCAGGCCTGCATTGCTTGGAAGAGAGGCCATGCCGCCCAGAATCTGGAGTACATGAATCTGCTTTCCTGTGGGAGCGAGCTTGCTCGCGATGGCGATGGAACATTCAACATTAATGTCGACTGACACACCGCTATCGCGAGCAAGCTCGCTCCCACAAAGGATCTCCCACAAGGAGATCTGTGTTTACAGCAAGAATTTTTTATCTGCCCTTATGGATTGCACATGGACCTGACCCCACGCGAAAAAGACAAGCTGCTGATCTTCACCGCCGGCCTCGTCGCCGAGCGACGGTTGGCTCGCGGCTTGAAGCTCAACTACCCGGAGGCGATGGCCTATATTTCCGCCGCCCTGCTCGAAGGCGCCCGCGATGGCCAGACCGTGGCCGAGCTGATGCATTACGGCACCACGCTGTTGACCCGCGAACAGGTAATGGAGGGCATCCCGGAAATGATCCCGGAGATCCAGGTCGAGGCGACGTTTCCCGACGGCACCAAACTGGTCACTGTCCACCAGCCGATCGCGTGAGGCCGCACCATGACCTATGACATTCGAGACGCCCGCCACGCCGACTTGCCAGCGATCCGTGACATCTACAACGACGCGGTGCTGAACACCACGGCGATCTGGAACGAACAGGCCGTGGACCTGGGCAATCGCCAGGCATGGTTCAGCGCCCGTCAATCGCAAGGCTATCCGGTGCTGGTGGTGGTCGATGACGAAGATAACGTCCTCGGCTATGCCTCGTTCGGCGACTGGCGACCCTTCGATGGTTTCCGGCACACCGTGGAGCATTCGGTGTACGTACGTGATGACCAACGCGGCAACGGCTTGGGCTCACTGTTGATGACGGCCCTGATCGAGCGCGCCAGGGCGTGCGGCAAACACGTCATGGTCGCGGCCATCGAAAGCGGCAACGCCGCCTCGATTCGCCTGCACGAGCGGGCTGGCTTCATCACCACCGGGCAGATGCCCCAGGTGGGCACCAAGTTCGGCCGTTGGCTGGACCTGACTTTCATGCAGTTGATCCTCAACCCAGGGGCGCTACCGCCTGCCGTCGACAAGGAGTGATGCCTATGAACCCCGCCCAGTTGCGCCGAGTCCACGCCGAGAGCTTTGCGCACTACCGCCAGGGCCTGATTGATCTGTTGCTCGACGCCGTCGGCTATGGCGCCAGCGTGGGGTTCATGGCCGATCTCGATGCGGTCCAGGCACGCGCCTATTTCGATGAGGTTCAGGCCAGTCTCAATCAGGGCCACTTGCTGCTGTGGGTGGTGGTCAAGGATGAACAGGTGCAGGCCAGCGTCCAACTTGCCCTGTGCCAGAAACCCAACGGCCTCAACCGTGCCGAAGTGCAAAAGCTGCTGGTGCGCGGCGAGGCTCGCCGCCGCGGCCTGGGCCAGCAATTGATGAGCGCCCTGGAACTCGGCGCCCGCCAGCACAAGCGCGGCCTGTTGTACCTCGACACGGAGGCTGGTTCCGAGGCCGAGGCATTCTACCGCGCCATGGGCTACACCCGCGTCGGTGAACTGCCCGACTACTGCCAGAGCCCGGACGGGACGTACACCCCGACCGCCATTTACTACAAGACTTTGGGGCAACCGCAATGATTCCAGGCCAATACCAGGTCCAGCCCGGCGACATCGAACTCAACGTCGGTCGCCGCACCCTCACCCTGAACGTCGCCAACAGCGGCGACCGGCCGATCCAGGTCGGCTCGCACTATCACTTTTTCGAAACCAACGACGCCCTGACCTTCGACCGCGCCGCCAGCCGTGGCATGCGCCTGAACATTCCGGCCGGCACCGCGGTGCGCTTCGAACCGGGCCAGAGCCGCGAGGTGGAACTGGTGGATTTGGCGGGGCATCGCCGGGTGTTCGGGTTTGCCGGGCGGGTGATGGGCGACCTTTAAGCCATAGGGTGCCAGCACCGGCCCCATCGCGAGCAGGCTCGCTCCCACAGGGGAATGCGATCAACTGTGGGAGCGAGCCTGCTCGCGATGAGTGAGCGAAGCGAACGGTTTCCACATTCAATTGAATTCCAAGGCAAGCACATGAAGATTTCGAGACAAGCCTACGCCGACATGTTCGGCCCCACCGTCGGCGACAAGGTCCGCCTGGCCGACACCGAACTGTGGATCGAAGTGGAAAAGGACTTCACCACCTATGGCGAAGAAGTGAAATTCGGCGGCGGCAAGGTGATTCGCGACGGCATGGGCCAGAGCCAGCTGCTGGCCGCCGAGGTCGTCGACACGCTGATCACCAACGCGCTGATCATCGATCACTGGGGCATCGTCAAGGCCGATGTCGGTCTCAAGGACGGGCGCATCAAAGCCATCGGCAAGGCCGGTAACCCGGACATCCAGCCCGATGTGACCATCGCCATTGGCGCCAGCACCGAAGTGATCGCCGGTGAGGGCATGATCCTCACCGCCGGCGGTATCGACACCCACATTCACTTCATCTGCCCGCAGCAGATCGAAGAAGCCTTGATGAGTGGCGTGACCACCATGATCGGCGGCGGTACGGGCCCGGCCACCGGGACCAATGCCACCACCTGCACCTCCGGGCCGTGGCACCTGGCGCGCATGCTCCAGGCCGCCGACGCTTTCCCAATGAACATCGGCTTCACCGGCAAGGGCAACGCCAGCCTGCCAGAGCCGTTGATCGAGCAAGTCAAGGCCGGTGCCATCGGCCTGAAGCTGCACGAAGACTGGGGCACCACGCCGGCAGCCATCGACAACTGCCTGAGCGTGGCCGATCAGTACGACGTGCAGGTGGCGATCCATACCGACACCCTCAACGAATCGGGTTTCGTGGAAACCACCCTGGCCGCGTTCAAGGGCCGCACCATCCACACCTATCACACCGAAGGCGCCGGTGGCGGCCATGCGCCAGACATCATCAAGGCCTGCGGCTTTGCCAATGTGTTGCCCAGCTCCACCAACCCGACCCGGCCATTCACCCGCAACACCATCGACGAACACCTGGACATGCTGATGGTCTGCCATCACCTGGACCCGAGCATCGCCGAAGACGTGGCCTTCGCTGAAAGCCGCATCCGTCGTGAAACCATCGCCGCCGAAGACATCCTCCACGACCTGGGCGCGTTCTCGATGATCAGTTCCGACAGCCAGGCCATGGGCCGCGTCGGTGAAGTCATCACCCGCACCTGGCAGACCGCCGACAAGATGAAAAAGCAACGCGGCGCCCTGCCCGGCGATGGCGAAGGCAACGACAATTTCCGCATCAAGCGCTACATCGCCAAGTACACCATCAACCCGGCGATCACCCATGGCATCAGCCATGAAGTGGGCTCCATCGAAGTGGGCAAGTGGGCCGACCTGGTGCTGTGGCGCCCGGCGTTCTTCGGCGTCAAGCCGACCCTGATCCTCAAGGGCGGGGCGATTGCCGCCAGCCTGATGGGCGACGCCAACGCCTCGATCCCGACACCGCAACCGGTGCACTACCGACCGATGTTCGCAAGCTTCGGCGGCTCGCGGCACGCCACCAGCCTGACGTTCATCAGTCAGGCCGCCGCCGAGGCGGGGCTGCCCGAACAGCTTGGACTAAAGAAGAGAATTGCCGTGGTCAAAGGCTGCCGGAATGTGCAGAAAACCGACCTGATCCACAACGACTACCTGCCGAACATCGATGTCGATCCACAGACCTACCAGGTCAAGGCCGATGGGGTGTTGTTGTGGTGTGAACCGGCTGATGTGCTGCCGATGGCGCAGCGCTATTTTCTGTTTTGAATGGAGTGAGGACCTGAGAGCAAGACTTGTGGGAGCAAAGCTTGCTCGCGATACAGGTGCCTCAACTCTTGAGAACCGAGTTGAATTCATCGCGGGCAAGCCTTGCTCCCACAGGTTGGCGCTTGTTCATTGAGCGTTTTTTACTCCACCAACCGCCCCAACCGCTGCTTGAGCATGCGGTTTTCGCTGCGCAGTTGCTGCACTTCTTCCAGCAGGTCCAGCGCCAGGGCGACACCTTCCCATTCCAGTTCCAGCTCGCGGCGCAGCTTGGCCGCACGCCGGGCCAAGACCAGTTCGTAATCGGTGAAGCGCCAATCCGCCGGGGCCGCGCCATGGGGTTCGAGAATGCCATGCTCGACGATTTCGATCACATGGACATCCGCCAACGCAGCGGCCTCGCAAAATTCCATCAGGTTCAGTTCAATGATCGGGTTGTTCATGGTCTGCTTCTCCCAATGCTTTAACTGTCGAGTCTAGCGCCTCAAAACAGTCAGAAATTCTCCCGCGGATCGAACGCAGCCTTCTTCGCCAGCTCCGCCCACAACGCCTTGACTGCCTCGTCGCTGGCCTTGGGCATCACGGCCTTGAGCTGTACGAACAGGTAACCGCGCTCGCCGGCCTTGTTGCGCAGGCCGTGGCCCTTGGCGCGCATGCGCTGGCCATTCTGGCTGCCGGCCGGAACCTTGAGGTTGATCTTGCCCGTGAGGGTCGGCACCGCCACTTCAGTGCCCAGTGCCAATTCCCACGGCGCCAGGGGCAACGTGATGATCAGATCCTGGCCTTCGACGTCGAACTTGGGGTGCGGGGCAAAACGAATGGTCAGGTACAAATCGCCATTGGCACCGCCGCCAATACCCGGCGCACCCTGGCCCTTGAGGCGGATGCGTTCGCCGTCGGTCACGCCCAGGGGAATCTTCACGTTCAGGCTTTTGCTGGTATTGCTGACGTGCTGGCCGGCGGCGTTGTACTGCGGCACCTGGAAGCTGACCTTCTTCGATTCGCTCGACAGGGTCTCTTCCAGGAAAATCGGTAGTTCCATTTCCACGTCTTGCCCTCGACGGCCGGTGCTGCGGCCTGACTGTCCGCCACCGAAACCCGGCCCGCGATTACCAAAAATCGAGCTGAAGAAATCCGAAAAATCGCCGGTGTCCTGTCCACCGCCAAAGCCGCCCCGGCTTTGCCAGCCCGGCGGTCCCTGGAAAGGCTGGCCGTGCTGGCCATAGCGACGCAGGTCATCGTACTCGGCGCGTTTATCGGCGCTCTTCAGCGCTTCATAGGCTTCGGAGACGTCCTTGAATTTGGTCTCGGCATCCTTTTCCTTACTCACATCCGGGTGGTATTTGCGGGCCAGTTTGCGATAAGCAGCCTTGATCGTGGCGTCATCAGCCGTCGGCTCCACACCCAGAATCTTGTAATAGTCTTTGAAGTCCATCGAAGGATCACCATCCGTTATCGATATCGCACCGCCACCCGCAGCATGCTCGTGATACAAGTCCTGGGGTTTGACCGATCTCAAGGTTTGTGACCGGGCGGCGCTTCAGAAGTTTATCGGCAGCCGGTGGCGGTTCTTGTACTCGCCTTGTGGCTGCCAGGCCCATGCCAGCAAGTTTGGGGGTGCGACGCTGTCTTTCAAGGCCAGAGTTTACGAATTAGCAGATAACCGGCCTTCGAATCCGTGCCGCACTGACATACACTGCGCGGCCGTTTTTTCAACTGGAATCCGAAAGACATGAAAAACGCATCTCCGGCCCGTGCCTGCGGCATCGACTTTGGCACGTCCAACTCCACTGTCGGCTGGCTGCGCCCCGGCATGGAAACGCTGATTGCGCTGGAGGACGACAAGATCACCCTGCCCTCGGTGGTCTTTTTCAATCTCGAGGAACGCCGCCCGGTGTATGGCCGCCTGGCCCTGCACGAGTACCTGGAAGGCTACGAAGGCCGGCTGATGCGCTCGCTCAAGAGCCTGCTGGGGTCCAAGCTGATCAAGCACGACACCAGCGTGCTGGGCACGGCCATGCCGTTCAAGGATCTTTTGGGACTGTTCATCGGCCAGTTGAAGAAGCGCGCTGAGGCCACCGCCGGTCGGGAATTCGAAGAAGTGGTACTGGGTCGCCCGGTATTTTTCGTCGACGACGATGAAATGGCCGATCAGGAAGCGGAGAACACCTTGGTGGACGTGGCCCGCGCCATCGGCTTCAAGGAAGTCTCGTTCCAGTATGAGCCCATCGCGGCGGCCTTCGACTATGAGTCGACCATCGAGAGGGAAGAGCTGGTACTGATCGTCGACATCGGTGGCGGTACTTCGGACTTCTCCCTGGTACGCCTGTCGCCCGAGCGGCGCACCCATGACAACCGTCACGCCGACATCCTCGCCACCGGTGGCGTGCACATCGGCGGCACCGACTTCGACAAGCAGCTCTCGCTGGCCGGCCTGATGCCGCTGTTCGGCTACGGCAGCCGCATGAAAAGCGGCGCCTACATGCCCACCAGCCACCACATGAACCTGGCGACCTGGCACACCATCAACGCGGTGTACTCGCAGAAATCCACCCTGGCTCTGGGCAGCATGCGCTACGACATCGAAGACACCGGCGGCATCGACCGGTTGTTCAAGTTGATCGAACAGCGCGCGGGGCACTGGCTGGCGATGGAAGTGGAAGAAACCAAGATCCAGCTGACCCACTCCGACCAGCGCCATTTGCTCCTGGACCGGATCGAGGCAGGCCTGAGCGTGGACCTGAGCCGGGAACTGTTCGAATCGGCCATCGACGGCCTGCTGGAGCGGGTGCGCGGCAGCGTCACGCAATTGCTCAACGATGCCAACGTACGCGTCGATCAGGTGGATACGGTGTTCTTTACCGGTGGCTCCAGCGGCATCCCGGCACTGCGCAACAGCGTCTCGGCGATGCTCCCCCTGGCCCGGCATGTGGAAGGCAATATCTTCGGCAGTATCGGCAGCGGGCTGGCGATCGAGGCGATGAAGCGTTACGGCACGCAGGTCTGATTCAAGTTCTGCGGCGCATCTATCGCGAGCAGGCTCGCTCCCACATTGAACCGCATTCCCTCTGAAGGAACTCGCTCAACGGTGGGAGCGAGCCTGCTCGCGATGGCGTCAGAACAGGCGACGCCGATCAGATCAAACCATCCCCACCTGCTTCAACTCACTCTTCAAGTAAGCATAATAAATCGGCCCCGCCACCACGCCCGGCAGGCCGAACGCGGCTTCGAACACCAGCATCGCCATGAGCAATTCCCAGGACTTGGCGCTGATCTGCCCACCGACGATGCGGGCATTGAGGAAGTATTCGAGCTTGTGGATCACGATCAGGTAACCCAGCGCCGCCATTGCCACCCAGATCGACAGCGACAAGGCGACGATGGTGATCAGGGTGTTGGACATCAGGTTGCCAATGACCGGCAGCAGCCCCAACAGGAACGTCATGACGATCAGGGTCTTGGTCAGCGGCAGGTGGATGCCGAACAGCGGCAGCACCACCGCCAGGAAAATCCCGGTGAAGAAGGTGTTGAGCAGGGAAATCTTGATCTGGGCGAACACAATGTTGCGGAACGCCTTGACCAACAGGCTCAGACGGTCGAACAGCGCCGCCGCCAGGGGCTTGCGCTTGGTCAGGTCGGGGATGCGCTGCAGGGCGACGATAGCCCCCAGGACCATGCCGATCAACAACGTCACGAACATGTGGGCCGCATCCTTGCCCACCAACTGCAGCTCGCTCAGGTGCTTGCTCATCCAGTCGCCAATGGCCACCCGAAACTCGGCCGCGCTGGCCGGCAGGTAGGCGTCGATGAACGGTGGCAACTGCCCCCGGGCGCGGTCGACCACCGTCATGAACATGTCCAGGGATGCGCCAGGGTTTTCCGCCTCATGGAGCAGGAAACTGAAGGCCCCGGCGAAAATCAACGACAGCACACTGACCACCAGCGTGCCCAGCAGCGCCACCGCCAACCAGCGGGCCCGCCGGCCCTCGATCAGCCGTTGCAACTGCGGGGTGAGCATGTTGACCAGCTCGAACACCAGCAAACCGGCCAAAAGGCTCGGCAACAGGCGCAGTGGCAGCACCAGCAACAACCCACCAAAAATGATCACCCAACTGATCACCAACAAGACATGACGCTGAGAAAACGTTGGCATACAGCCTCAGAACAAAACGGCGTGAAAGGATCGGCAGTCTGCCAGCGTTCCACCAACAGCACTAGGGATTGTATCGGCTGACCTCGATCACAGTGCAGGTGTTTTTTGTAGCGCCTTTGCCGGCCCCATCGCGAGCAGGCTCGCTCCCACAATGGACCGGGCAGTGCAAATCAACTGTGGAAGCGAGCCTGCTCGCGATGAGGCCTTCACCGTCTGAAAAAATCCCGGCGGTTATTTTTTCTTCAGACACTCACTCATGAACGCTTTACGCGCATCGCCTTTCAGTGCCTGGGTCGTGGCCGTGGCGTTGCAGGTTTTCATGCGTTCCTGCGGGGTGCTGGCATCGACGGGGGTGGCCTTGAGGCAGTTGCTCATGAAGGCTTTGCGCTCGTCGCCCTTGAGGGCCTTGGCGGTGGCGTCGGCATTGCAGGTGGTCATCTTGTTCTGTTGGGCCGTGGCGGCGAAACCCTGGGAAGACAGCAGCAACCCGATCACCAACAAAGGAACACGCAGCATCTTCATGATGTTTTCTCCTGGCTGCCGCACGATGGGTACGGCGATGAGGTGCAGTGTAGACAACGCCTGTTACACCTTCATCTGCGCGAATTTCCGTGCCTGATTGACCGTCATCGCGAGCAGGCTCGCTCCCACAGTTGACCGCACTCCGCCAGAAGAAACCCAATCCGAATGTGGGAGCGAGCCTGCTCGCGATGACGGACAACCCGACCTGAAGCCCTACACGCCGGCAGCCTTCAACCGCTGCGCATGCTCGACGAACAAGCGAACCGGCTCGGCGCCCTTGCCCACCAGCCCCAGCGACTGGTTGATGATATCGAAGTGATCCAGCGGATAGTCATCGCCGATCACCGTGCCCAAATGCGAGCTGTAACGCCCGACCATGCCGTCGCACTGCCCGGCCTCACGCACGAAAGTGCGGGCGAACAGCCGGCAGCTCCGGTGGGTGCCATCAAACAGGTTACGCCCCCTGTTGGTCTTGCCTGGCTGCAAGGTTCCGGACCAGGAGTAATAACGCACGCCATTGACCACTTCCGGTCCGTTCCCGCCCCACGTTTCCGGCAGGCCCTGGGGATACTGCTGGTTGAACAGGGCCACGCCCGCGGTAGTGAGAGAGGCGTGGGACGCCTGGATATCCACCGGCAACCGGGGCCCGCGATAACCGGTTTCCAGCAGGCTCATCAGGGCGCCGATCAACCGCAGCAAAGCACTGAGCAGGCGACCCTTGGCGCTGTTGGCCGGGTAATGGGCCTGCAGGTAATCAGCCAGCTCGGACCCATGGTTGGTGCCGGCCACCGAAGTGACCGATGCCACCAGGTCCGGGCGCTTGGCCGCCGCGTAGCGTGCCGTGAGGGCGCCCTGGCTGTGGCCGATCAGGTTGACCTTCTGCGCACCGGTTTGCGTGAGGATCTCCTCGATCCGCGCGAGCAACTGCTCGCCGCGCACCTCGGATGAGTGCAGCGGTGACACCTGCACAGCAACCACCACTGCCCCACCCCGGCGCAACGCCGAGACGATCCCGTACCAATACGGATACAGCACCAGACGAATGAACCCGAGCATTCCGGGGACCAGCACCAGCGGGTAACGAGTGGCGCACTGTTGTGACATGGCGACATCCTTGATCAATAGGTGGTCAGCATCGGTATCGATGATGACCAGTCTATGACACCCGCGCCATCAGAACGTCTGCGCCAACCCCAGCAAGCGTTGCTCGGCCTCGGCACAGGATTGGGCGAAACTGCGCTCAGCCGACTCCTCACCTTCGGCGGCAACCACCGTCACATCGGTGATACCGATAAAACCCAGCACGGTGCGCAGCAGCGTGTCGGCGTGGTTCATCCCTTCAAGCTGACCACCCGGCCCGAAACCGAAGTCGCCACGACTGGTCACGATCAGCGCTTTCTTGCCCAGTACCAGCGGTTCGTACTGCGACACACCGTTATCCAGGCTGTGGTTGAACGTCAGCCCGATCCGCACGATCTGGTCGATCCAGGCTTTTACACCGCTGGGCACGCTGAAGTTGTGCATGGGCGCGGAGATGACCAACCGATCATGGGCCTGCAATTCCGTCACCAATGCATCACTGAGTGCCAGATCCGCCTGCATGGTCAACGGTCGGGCTTGCGGTTCGGGGTAGAACGCCGCCGCGATGAACGCTTCGTTGACCGGAGGAATCACGGTGCGCCCCACTTCGCGCCGGCTCAACTGGGAGTGCGGATGGGCCGCCTGCCAGGCCGAGACAAAGCTTTCGGTCAAGCGTCGGGAGTGAGAACGCTCGCCACGAGGGCTGCCATGCACGACAAGAATTTTGCTCATCTGAATCTCCTTGGGTTGCGACTACAATCAATAGAACCTTTCGGCTTAAAGCTTGATGTCCAACGCGGTAGCCGGGCAAATGAGGGCTCGTCACGCAAGATGAGTTAATTTCACCCATGGCACTTCAGGAGATCAGTAATGTTTGCCACGCTGCCCCTCAACGCACTGCGGGCCTTTGAGTCTGCCGCACGGCTGCTCAGCTTCAAGGCTGCGGCGGCGGAGCTGTCGGTGACACCCACAGCGGTTTCCCATCAGATCCGCGCCCTGGAAACCTGGCTAGGTGTGCAGCTGTTCGAACGCCAGCCGCGCCAGGTGCGGCTCACCGACGGCGGCCAACGCTTGTTCCACAGCCTGCACGGGGCCCTGCTGGAAGTGGCGCAAAGCGTCGACACCCTGCGCCCGCAACGCACCAACACTCACCTGACACTGTCCACCACCGCAGCGTTTGCCACCCTGTGGCTGGTGCCGCGCCTGGGCCGGTTTTATGCGCGTCATCCGAATATCAACGTGCGCCTGGACACCCACTGCGAAGTGGTCGATCTGCATCAGGACGCCAGCGTCGATCTGGTGGTGCGCTACAGCCTGGACAGCTACCCGAACCTGTACGGCCTGTGCCTTTTCGATGAACACTTCGGCGTGTACGGCTCGCCGGAACAAGTGGCCCTGGCCGCGCAGAGGCAGCCCACGCTGATCAGCGTGCGCTGGCACAATTCCAAACTGTATGCCCATGGCTGGGAAGCCTGGTGCGCTCAGGCCGGCGAAACCTGGCTGGCCCGGCAACCTTGCATGCGCGAGTACGATGAGGAGCATTACGCCCTGCAAGCGGCGATAGCCGGGCAAGGCCTGGTACTGGCGAGCAACATCCTCGCTTCCGAAAGCCTCGCCAGTGGCCTGTTGGTGGCTTATCGGCCGCAGATTCAGGTCAACGGCGCTGGCTACAGTGCCCTGTGCGTTCCAGGCCGTGAACGCCATCCGCCGGTGCGGGCATTCTTCCAGTGGCTGGAGGAAGAGGCGCGGCAGTCCGCTCATGCACTGAAAAATTCGGTAAAACTTTTCGAGGATCGCGTCACTCAGATTTAGAGCGATCACGCCAACAGAGCGTGACGCCCTACCGGATCAGCCTCCAGGAGAATGCTATGAGTGACATGCACCTATCCGATGTAACCACCCTGCGCGAACGGGCACGGCAGAACGTGCAGAACGGCGCGGTGACCGAGGGCTACAGCGCCGATCGACCGGAAGTCATTCGCCTGCTCAATGAAGCGCTAGCCACGGAGCTGGTGTGCGTGCTGCGCTACAAGCGCCACTACTTCATGGCCACCGGCCTCAAGGCCAGCGTGGCGGCCAGCGAGTTTCTCGAACACGCCAACCAGGAAGCCGAACACGCCGACAAGCTCGCTGAGCGCATTGTGCAGTTGGGCGGCGAGCCGGAGTTCAACCCCGACCTGTTAACCCGTAACTCCCACGCCCAGTACGTGGCGGGGAACACCCTCAAGGAAATGGTCTACGAAGACCTGGTCGCCGAACGGATCGCCATCGACAGCTACCGGGAAATCATCCAGTACATCGGCGAAAAGGACCCGACCACCCGGCGAATCTTCGAAGACATCCTGGCTCAGGAAGAAGAGCATGCCGATGACATGGCCGACATCCTGGCCGATTTGTAATACCGCTATCGCGAGCAGGCTCGCTCCCCCATTGAATCGTGTCCTGTCGCGGTCGATGTGGGAGCGAGCCTACTCGCGATGGGGCCAGTAACCTCACCGCAAAGCCTGGCTAGCGGGTTGGTTTGACCGTCACCGGTGCCTTGCCGGCCTTCATCTGCTCCAGCAACGGCGCACACTGGTTCGGCTCGCCACCGCTGGGCGCAACCAGGGCCAACAACCCGGCCGCCGGCGCGGCAATGACGCCCAGCGCCACCATCCCGGCCCCACGCAGCATCAACGGCACGGCCTTGACGCCCGCCGCGGGCTTGGCGAAGGTGCCGCGCACGTACAAGGGCGAGCGCAGGGAAATCAAGCGCCAGCCCTTGGACTCCGGAGTGATGGTCAGGTCCAGTTGTTCGGTGGCCATGTTCGCCGTGCCATCGACATAAATGATCGCGTTCGCCGTGTCGAACACGAACAGGCGAGTGGTCGCCAGGCCGGTCTTGATGTCGAAGTCCGCCGCCGCGCAGTTGATCTTCACTTCCTCGTCGCCAAAGATTTTCCCCACCACATAGTTACCGACGTTCAGCCCCGCCAGTTCCATCAGCTCCCGACTGATGGCGCCGTCGTTGATGAGCATTTTCAACGTGCCGTTGGAGGTGCCCAGCAACGCCGCCACCGAATTGCCACGGCCGGTGATATCGGCATCGCCGTTCAGCTCACCGAAGCTGGTTTTCATCGGCGCGAAACCGGGGAACAACTCCTTGAGCTTGAAACCCCGCGCCGTCAGCTTCGCCTGTCCCTCAAGGGGCCGGGTGCGGCCGTTGAGGCGGATCTGCGCGTCGAGCCGGCCACCGGCCACACCGAAGCGCAGGGGCTCAAGGCTTAGTTGGCCGTCGTTGAGCACCAGATGCGTGTAAAGGTCGGTGAACGGTAACTGCTCACTGTGGACGATTCGTTTGCCAGTGAACTCCACATCGGCATCCATCACGCCCCAGCGCTCGGTACGAAACTCTTCCACGGGCAGCACTTTGTCGGACGGCTGTTTGCTCGCGCCGCCTCGGGCCTTTTGTTCGGCGTTGGAATCGGCGCCGATCAGGGGGGCCAGGTCGCTGAACAACAGTTGATTGGACACCAGCGCGCCACTGAGTTTTGGCCGCGGCTGGCTGGCAACGTAGGCCAGGTCACCGTGAATATCGCTATCGCCGATCTTGCCGTTGAAGGCCTCATAACGAAACAGTGCCCCGCCGGGCTCGTGGAGTTTGGCGATCAGGCGGCCATCGGTGGAATAGGGCGGCGAATCCGGCAGGGTCACGCCGGTCAGCGGATAAAGATTGGCCAGGCTGTTCCCGGCCAGCTTCAAGCGCAGATCCAGCGCCCCCAGGTTCATCGGGTCGGTCAGCGTGCCGGCCAGTTCGACACGGGTATCACCGATCTTCGCCTGAGCCTGCAACGGAAAAGGTTGCGAGGCATCCTGCAGAGCCAACAGGCCACCGACCTTGCCGGAGCCTGCCAGGTTCTGCCCGTGGTACTGGCCGTTGACCTTGAAGGCAAACGCATAATCCTGGGGAGCCGCACCTGCGTCCCGGGCTTTTTTCGCAGCATTGTCGCCGACGATATCGCTGAACGGGATGGGTTTGCCCAACGGGTCGATCAACAGGTCCAGGCGGGTTTTCAGCGTCTGGTCATCAATAGTGACATGGCCTTTGTCAAAGCCGATGGTACCAATGTCCACGACCCAGCTGGACGGCTCGGCGTCGGGGTCTTTCGGATCGAACTCGAACGTCCAGTTGGCGCGACCATCGGCCAGGCGTTGCAGGTTGGCGTCGGGCTCGGTCAGGTCGATGCGGGGAATTGCCACTCGCCGGGCCAGCAAGGCCAGGGGCGAAATGCGTAATTCGACGCGCTTGAGCGTGACCATTTGCGCAGTTTTCGACCAGTCCGGGTTGCCCAGGCTCAAGTCTTCGGCCACCACATGGGGCCACGGCACCCAGGCCCGCCAGCCGCCTTCCAGCGGTTCGCGCTGCCAGACCACCGCCAGGTTGCCATTGATGGCGAACGGGCGATGCAACTCTTCGGAAACCTTGGCATTGAGCGGCGGCTTTATCCGGTTCCAATCGAAGAACGCGATGACCAGCACCAATACGGCCAGCAGGAAAACAAGGCTGGCGAAGGTCCAGGCGAAGATTTTTGAGGTGCGCGTCATGCACAAGGCTCCTGATGACAAATCTGCGTCCGGACGGCGACGCCTTGGAAACACGAGCCTGTAATCGGCTCGTTGTGAAGAGTAGGACTGGCGATACGGCCAACTGGTTTAACACTTTGGGCGACGGGCGGTACAAAAAACTGAAAAAATCCTGACCAAACCGCCAACTACCTGTTACCGCCCCCGCACTTTTGCGTGGCATCAATGGGTACAAAATACCCACTGCGGTGCAAAACCACGCCTCGCAAAGGCCCGTTCTAGAGCCTTTCCACAGAACAATCAATTCCGTTGATTATTACCATTGCCTTTATGAACTTTTATATCGACTTATCGAGAGTAGCATTGCCTCCGTACCCACTTTATCGCCCTCCCAAGGAGCAATGATCATGAAACGCCAATTACTGATGAGCCTCACCCTTTCAATGCTGGCCTCCACTGCTTTCGCACTGCCAGCCTCCGAACAAGCCACGCCGCAGGTTAAAGACAGCCGTTCGGTCTATAGCCAGACCGTTGCTGAAGATGGCTTCGACCAGACCCGTCAAGGTCAGGAAGTGGCTGAAGGCGGCTACGAACGTACCCCTCAAGGTCAAGAAGTAGCTGAAGGCGGCTACGAACGTACCCCTCAAGGTCAAGAAGTAGCCGAAGGCGGCTACGAACGTACCCCTCAGGGCCAGGAAGTGGCTGAAGGTGGCTACGAACGTACCCCTCAGGGTCAGGAAGTCGCTGAAGGTGGCCGTGACCGCCTGGAAGAAAAAGGCCTGGTTGAAGGTGGCTACGAGCGCACCCCACAGGGCGCCATTGCCGAAGGTGGTGGTGACCGTGTGATCGAACGCAACAGCGCAGTGAGCTGAGCCCATGGTGGCCTGGAAAAAAGCCCGATTCCTGCAATCGGGCTTTTGACTTTCCGAGAACCTCGTTTTCCCCGCTATATCCCCCTCTACCGTTCGACGTCGGCAAAGCCGATTTGCTAGAGTGCGTCGCTTCCGTGAATCAGAAGTCAGCCCTGCGATGCTGCCCCGCGCCGAACAGAAACAACAGACCCGCAATGCCTTGATGGATGCAGCCCGTCATTTGATGGAGTGCGGCCGAGGGTTCGGCAGCCTGAGCCTGCGCGAAGTCGCCAGGACCGCCGGCATCGTACCCACCGGGTTCTACCGGCATTTCGACGACATGGACCAACTGGGCCTGGCTCTGGTCAGCGAAGTCGGTCAGACCTTTCGCGAAACGATCCGGCTGGTACGCCACAACGAATTCGTCATGGGCGGCATCATTGATGCCTCCGTGCGTATTTTCCTCGACGTGGTCCAAGCCAACCGTTCGCAATTCCTGTTTTTGGCCCGTGAGCAATACGGCGGCTCGCTGCCCGTGCGCAAGGCCATCGCCTGTCTGCGTGAAGGCATCAGCTCGGACCTGGCCGCCGACCTGGCATTGATGCCCAAGTTGCAGCACCTGGACCTTGCCGCTTTGAGCGTAATGGCCGACCTGATCGTCAAAAGCGTGTTCGCCACCCTGCCTGACATTATCGACCCACCCGCTCACGCTCTCCCCGAACACCTCACGCCCCAGGCGAAGATTACCCAGCAACTGCGGTTCATCTTTATTGGCCTCAAACATTGGCAAGGGCTGGGCAGTACCGAGTAGCCACCGAGACGTTTCCTTTGTGGGAGCGAGCCTGCTCGCGATAGCGGTGGGTCAGTCAGCGTTGATTTTCTGATGCACTGATATCGCGAGCAGGCTCGCTCCCACAGTGTTTCGCGAAAGCTGCAAAATGGTGCGCGATATCGACAAGCGCACCATAACGGCACGCAATCCGCCCCATCCTGAAACGCCGTCCCAGCTATTTCCTACACCTTCTTCGATTGGCAAGCCCCTTGCTCTAAACACAGCACCGTTCATTGCTGGAAGCACTCCGATGCTGGTGATTCACCGCAGAATCGACACTCAACCCCGCTGGGACGCCGAGCTGCACCTGACCTTCGACGCCCGCAGCAAAAGCCGCCTGCGCTGTTTCAGTGCCGAGGGTGAAGATGTGGGGTTGTTCCTTGAGCGAGGTCAGCCGCCGTTATACGACGGCGAATGCCTGCAAGCTGAAGACGGACGCATCGTGCGCGTCTGCGCCCGCCCCGAACAATTGCTGCATGTCACCTGCGCCAATGCATTTGAACTGACCCGCGCGGCCTATCACCTGGGCAATCGCCATGTCGCCCTGCAAGTGGGCGATGGCTGGCTGCGCCTGCTGGACGATTACGTGCTCAAGGCGATGCTCGAGCAACTGGGTGCCAGTGCCGAAAACATAGAGGCTCCGTTCCAACCGGAACACGGCGCGTATGGCGGCGGCCATCATCATTCCCGACACGGCGACGAAGATTTCAACTACGCGCCACGCCTGCATCAGTTCGGCGTACGCACATGAACCCGGCGTGGGCGCTGCTGCGTCTGGCCAGCCCGCAATTGCCGATCGGCGGCTACAGCTATTCCCAGGGATTGGAGATGGCAGTGGATAACGGCCAGGTCAAAACCTGCGACGACGCCCGTCGCTGGATCAGCGATCAGTTGCTGTTGAACCTGGCACGCTTCGAGGCGCCTTTGCTACTGGCCCACTGCACCGCCGCCGCCGCCGACGACTGGGACGCCTTGCTGCAACACTGCGAGGAACACCGCGCCAGCCGGGAAACCCGCGAGCTGCATCAGGAAAGTCGGCAGATGGGTTATTCGTTGCAGCAGTTGCTGGGCGGCCTGCCGGAACTCGATGCCGCGGCACGGCGCTTTCTTGAACAACGTACTGAACCGCACCTGGCCCTGGGCTGGGCCTTGGCCGCCCGCGCCTGGAACATCAGCCCCCAGGACGCCCTGGCCGCCTGGTTATGGAGCTGGCTGGAAAACCAGTTGGCCGTCCTGATGAAGACCCTGCCCCTGGGCCAGCAAGCCGCCCAGCGCCTGACCAGCGAACTGCTGCCACTGCTGCAACAGGCTCAACACAACGCCTCGAACATTGATCCCGACCATTACGGCAGCGCCACGTTTGGCCTGTCCCTGGCGTGCATGGCCCATGAGCGCCAGTACAGCCGCCTGTTCCGTTCCTAGGAGACCCTCATGAATACACAACCTCTGCGCGTCGGTATCGGCGGCCCGGTAGGCTCCGGCAAAACCGCCCTGACCCTGGCCCTGTGCCTGGCCCTGCGTGAACGCTACAACCTGGCGGTGGTCACCAACGACATCTACACCCGTGAAGATGCCGATTTTCTGGTGCGTAACGAAGCCTTGGCGCCGGAGCGGATCATCGGCGTGGAAACCGGCGGTTGCCCGCACACGGCGATCCGCGAAGACGCCTCGATCAACCTTGAGGCCGTGGATCAATTGAACCGACGGTTTCCGGGGCTGGATCTGATCCTGGTGGAATCGGGCGGCGATAACCTTTCGGCGACCTTCAGCCCAGAGCTGTCGGACCTGACCATTTATGTGATCGATGTCTCGGCCGGCGACAAGCTGCCGCGCAAAGGCGGACCGGGCATCTGTAAATCCGACCTGCTGGTGATCAACAAGATCGACCTGGCGCCACTGGTGGGTGCGTCCCTGGAAATGATGGACAGCGACACCCGTCGGATGCGCAACGGCAAGCCGTTCGTGTTCAGCAACCAGAAAACCGGCCAGGGCCTGGAGCAGATCATCGCCTTCATCGAACGCCAGGGCCTGCTGACCGCCGCCTGATTTTTCAACTTCAACTGTTCACACGCTCAACAAGGAAGCTTATCCATGACATTCAAACGCCTGCTTGGCGCCCTCGCCCTGTTGCTGACCCCGGCCTTGGCCTTTGCTCACCCTGGCCATGGCGATAACGGCCTGATGGCCGGCCTCGGTCACCCCATCGGCGGGCTGGATCATCTGCTGGCCATGCTGGCGGTCGGCTTGTGGGCCGCCCAACAACAAGGCGCGGCGCGCTGGGCGCTGCCGTGCACCTTCGTCGTCAGCATGCTGATCGGCGGTTTGCTGGGCTTTGAAGGCCTGGACCTGCCTGCGCTGGAAAGCGGGATTGCCGCCTCGGTGCTGGCCTTGGGCCTGGCGGTGGCACTGGCGGTGCGCCCGCCGCTGAGCCTGGCGATTGGCGCGACGGCGGTGTTCGCGCTGTTCCATGGCGTGGCCCATGGTCTGGAACTGCCGGACATGACAAGCCCTTGGGCTTATGCGGCCGGTTTTGTCGCGGCGACGGCGGCGTTGCATGGCGCAGGCTACGCCGTGGTTCGCGTCTTGCCGCAAGCGGCCGCCCCTCTGGTGCGTCTGGCCGGAGCGGGTTCGGCGGCGGCTGGAGTGTGGTTGTTGGCGGGTTGATTTTCAGCACCCATCAAGGCTAATCGCGAGCAGGCTCGCTCCCACAGGGTATGGCATACGCCAATAAATGTGGGAGCGAGCCTGCTCGCGATGACGGACTGGAAGGCCTCGCCTCTCTCGAACTTGCCACTCTGCTACCATGTCGCGCAATCACCCCTCCAGCCGTGACGACGTCCACCAATGCCCGATGCTTCCCGCCCCGCTCCTGCACCTGAACTGACTGCCCTGTTCGCCACGGTACGTCAGCACTTTCACGACGTGATCGTGCCGATGTGGCAAGGCCCGGGATGGAATGCCGAGCTGGCGCTGCCCTATGAATCCCTCGATACCCGGCACAAGCCGCTCGAGCCCCAGCGCTACCGGGCGATGGCCTGTGCGCGACAGCTATACGTGTTCGCCAGCCTGATCGGCGAAGCGCCACAGGCCGAAGAACGGGCTGGCGCACTGTTCCGCTCCCTGCAGCGGCACTTCCATGATGGCGAACATGGTGGCTGGTTCTACAGCATTGACCCCCAAGGCGTACCGCTGGACACCGGCAAAGACCTTTACACCCACGCTTTCATCCTGTTTGCCTGCGCCCATTACTGGAGCAAGGTTCGCGAGCCGCTGGTGGAGTCGGTACTCAACGCGGCCCTGGAAGTCATCGCCCGGCGCTTTGCGACCGGAGACGGCCTTTACGAGGCCAGCCTGGGACGCGATTGGTCGACCCGCGCATCCGGCCCGCTGCAAAACCCGTTGATGCACCTGGCCGAAGCCTTCCTCGCCACCCTCTCGGTTCGCGACGACATCAACGTGCGCCAGGCATTGCTGGCCCTGTGCGATGCCATGTTCAAGCACTTCATCGACCCGCAGCAGCGCGTCATGATGGAGAAACCGGTCAAGGCTGTGGATAACTGGTTTGAGCCAGGCCATCAGTTCGAGTGGTATTACTTGCTGGCCTCATCGCCCTTGTTGCGCGGCGGCAAGTTGCACACAGCCCTTGATAGCAGCTTCAGCCGTACCGAACAGCAAGGCGTGAGCCCGCAGTCCGGCGCGGTGTGCGCCATGCTGAGCCTGGGATCACAGGTACCGCGGGACGCCACCCAGCGCATCTGGGCTCAGGCGGAATATTTGCGGGCACTGACATTACGCCCGGGCAATCAGGGCGCATTGCTGCATCAACTACGGGCGTTGCAGCAGCACTTCCTGCATGCCAAAGGCTGGAACGAATGCCTGGACGCCGACGGCACTGTCAGCCGCCAGGACATGCCATCGACCACGCCGTATCACCTACTGACCTGCTACCGCGGGCTGGCTGATTATCTGGCCTGACCGGTAAATCGCTATCGCGGGCAAGCCTTGCTCCCACAGACATTTGGCCGACCTTGCCCCATAGATGAGTCAACTCTTTGGGAGCAAGGCTTGCCCGCGATGAACGATAACGCGGTCTTACGCCTTGTTGCGCTCAATGGCAAACCCGGCCCAGGTCTGGCTCACAGGCATCAATTCCAGGCTGTTGATATTGATGTGGGCCGGAGTGTTGAGCACCCAGAAAATGGTGTCGGCGATATCCTGCGGCTGGATCGGCTCGGCCCCGGCATAGGTCGCGTTGTAGCGTTCCTGGTCACCCGCAAAGCGCACCAGGGAAAACTCGCTCTCGCACAGACCCGGCTCAATGTTGCTTACCCGCACGCCAGTGCCTTGCAGATCGCAACGCAGGTTCAGGGAGAACTGTTTGACGAACGCCTTGCTCGCCCCGTACACGTGGCTGCCAGGGTACGGATAGTTGCCGGCGATGGACCCCAGGTTGACGATCCCGGCACCACGGCCATGAGCGATCAGCCGCGGCAACAGCAGGCGGGTGCTGTAGATCAAACCTTTCACGTTGGTATCGACCATCGTGTCCCAGTCATCGAGGTCGCACTTGGGCGCAGGATCAACGCCCAGCGCCAGACCGGCGTTGTTGATCAAGCCCCGCAATTTGGCGAAGGACGGTGGCAGGTTGGCGATCGCCTCCTCCATGGCTGTGCGGTCACGCACATCAAGCACCAGACCATGGACTTCAGTCTGCTTCGACAACTCGGCGCACAGGGCAGTGAGGCGTTCTTCACGACGACCGGTCAGCACCAGTTTCCAGCCTGCTTCGGCAAAACGACGGGCACAGGCTTCACCGAAACCGGACGTTGCGCCGGTAATAAACAGGGTGTTGGACATCGTGTTCTCCTTGGGGCTCAAAACGGCCAATGAATGGAAATCGGCCCACAGCATGCCCGGCCTGGCACAGCATGGGCAAGACTTCTGGAAGCGAGGTTTCATTCGAGCATTGCTCATAAAACAACCAATCGGCGCCAGGCCTTATGAAACAAGGGCCACAGGCGGTTGCCCGCACCTTATCCACAGGCGGGTCCACAGCAATCGGGGGCAAGTGCAAACTCCCCAAGCCGCTGTGCATAAGGCTTTGCGAGGGATTTGGAAAATTTTTTCCCTTGACCCTGCAATGCAGGTTGTGCAGATCGACTTATCTGCTATAAGCCGACAGTAAAAAGAACGATGGCTTCAAGCCAGCAAATTCGGCCCTCAGCGCGGTCTTTCCAGAGTTTAATCACAGACTTATCCACAGGCTTGCGCACAGATTTCCAAGCCTTTGGCGACCCTCATAAAAGTGTTGACAACCCTCGTACCCGCTTGACCGAAAACCCCTGATCAAAAAACAACCACACGCCTGAAAGCCACGTATTCAGAGGCTTGCAGCCAGCTACTCCCACGTTACCCACAGCCGGTTCCACAGCAAACGGGGACAAGTCAAAACCGTGACAAAACAACTGTTTGCGGCGACTTTATGTCGCGGTTTCGCAGGGGCTCAGGATTGTTGTCCACAATTCTCGGGCACAGCGCCAAACCCTGTGGGAGCGAGCCTGCTCGCGATAGGGTCATGTCCGATATAAAGAGGTTGGATGGTCCGGCGCCATCGCGAGCAGGCTCGCCCCCACAAGGGGAATGGTGGTGGCTTTGAAAGATAAAAAAACCGGCGATTCAATCGCCGGTTTTTTCATGGCTGGCCTTGTGTCAATGGCCGCCCAGATACGCGTTGCGCACCTCTTCGTTGACCAGCAGTTCCTTGCCGGTGCCGGTCAGGCGGATTTCACCGTTGACCATCACATAGGCCCGGTCCGACAGCCTGAGGGCGTGGTTGGCGTTCTGCTCCACCAGAAAGATCGTCATGCCGGTGGACGCCAGTTCCCGCAAGGTGGCGAAGATCTGTTTGACCACGATCGGCGCCAATCCCAGGCTGGGTTCATCGAGCAGCAACAACTTGGGCCGGCTCATCAGCGCCCGGGCGATGGCGAGCATCTGCTGCTCGCCCCCGGACATGGTCATGGCCCGCTGGTTGCGCCGCTCCTTGAGCCGCGGGAACAGCTCGAACATGCGCTGCATGTCTTCGCTGGCGTGCTTGTCACCGATGGGAATGGTGCCCATCAACAGGTTTTCCTCAACGGTCATGTCAGGGAATACCCGCCGTCCTTCCGGCGATTGCGCGATGCCGTTGGAGGCGATGTAGTGGGACGACTTGTGCGTGATGTCCACGCCCTGGTAGATAATCTGCCCACTCGCCGCCCGCGGCTGGCCGAAAATCGACATCAGCAACGTGGACTTGCCGGCACCGTTGGAGCCAATCAGGCTGACGGTTTCACCTTCCCCAATGTGCATCGAGACTTTTTTCAGGGCCTGGATCGGCCCATAGAATACGTCCAGCTCCTTGAGTTCGAGGATAGGTCCACTCATACCAGCTCCTCTTCATCGGCACCCAGGTAGGCCGCGATCACCTTCGGATCGTTGCGAATCGCCTCGGGACCGCCCTCGGCGATCACGTTGCCGTGGTCCAGCACCACGATGTGGTCGGAAATGCTCATTACCATGCCCATGTCGTGTTCGATCAGCACCACGGTCAGATCGTGCTCGTCGCGCAGCAGCCGGATCATCGCGCTCAGCGCTTCGGTTTCCTGAGGGTTTAGGCCGGCGGCCGGTTCGTCGAGACAGATGATCTGCGGGCGGGTGCACATGGCCCGGGCAATTTCCAAGCGCCGTTGCTGGCCATAGGAAAGTTCGCCCGCCAGCCGGTTGGCGCAATCCACCAGGTCCACCACTTCCAGCCAGTAGAAGGCGTGGTCCAGGGCATCGCTTTCTGCCTGGCGGTAACCCTTGGTGTTGAGCACGCCCGCCACCAGACTGCGATTGACCCACATGTGCTGAGCCACCAACAGGTTCTCCAGCACGGACATTTCCTTGAACAGGCGAATGTTCTGGAAGGTCCGCGCCAGGCCTGCACGGTTCACCAGGTGGGTGCCGCCGAACATCTTGTAGAACACCCGGCTGGCGAAGGATTTGGGGGACACGAAGTCAGTGGGACGAAACGGTTCGCCCAACAGCTTGATGACATCGGTCCGCTCGCCGCGCACATTGAGCTCGATTTTGCCGCCTGTGGCCTTGTAGAAACCGGTCAGGCAGTTGAACACCGTGGTCTTGCCCGCACCGTTGGGGCCGATCAGGGCGAAGATCGAGTTGCGCTTGACTTGCAGGCTGACGTCGCTGAGGGCCTTGATCCCACCGAATTGCATCATCAGGTTTTCAACGGTAAGCACGACTTCGCTCATGGCGCTACTCCCTTACGCGGCGTCACCCCGGTACGACTGATGCGAATCAGGCCGCGCGGGCGCCAGATCATCATCAACACCATCAGCACGCCGAACAGCAGCACCCGGTATTCCGAGAAGCTGCGCAGCAACTCCGGCGCCACGGTGAGGACAAATGCAGCGATGACCACGCCCACTGTCGACCCCATGCCGCCCAGTACCACGATCGCCAGAATCAGCGCCGACTCGAAGAAGGTGAACGACGAGGGGTTGACGAAGCCCTGGTAACTGGCAAAGAACACGCCTGCCAGGCCCGCCGTGGAAGCACCAATGGTGAACGCCGAGAGCTTGACCAGCACATGGTTCAGGCCCATGGAGCGGCAGGCGATCTCGTCTTCGCGCAAGGCTTCCCAGGCGCGACCGACCGGCATGCGGGTCAGGCGATGCTTGACGTAGAGCACCAGCAACACGGTGATGAACAGGACGATGTAGATGAACAGGAATTTGACGTTGGGGTTGTAGGCAATGCCGAAGAACTCGTGGAACGGCACCCCGCCCTCCTTCGCTCGCCGGCCGAACTCCAGGCCGAAGAAGGTCGGCGACGGCACCGGCATGCCATTCGGCCCGCCGGTAAACGACAGCCAGTTGTTGAGCACCAGCCGGATGATCTCGCCAAAACCCAGGGTCACGATGGCCAGGTAGTCACCGTGCATTCGCAACACGGGGAATCCTAATATGCACCCGGCCATCGCCGCCGCAATCGCCGCCAGCGGCAGCACCGTCCAGAACCCCAGCCCCAGGTATTGGTAACCCAGCGCCAGGCCATAGGCGCCGATGGCATAGAACGCCACGTAACCCAGGTCGAGCAGCCCGGCCAGGCCGACCACGATGTTAAGCCCCAGGCCCAGCAGTACATAGATCAGCCCGAGGATGACCACCGTGAGCACGTATTTGTTGGCAAAAAACGGGAACACGATGGCAATCACGATCAACGCCGGGATGATCCAGCGCAGGCGCGACTTGTAGTCTGGCGGCAGCACATGCACGCCGGAGCTGGTGCTTTCGAACCCCTGGAGAATCTTCAGACCCTTGGGGGTTTGCAGAAACAGGCTCAAGGCAAAGCGCCCGACCATCACGATCGCCACCAGCCAGCCCACGCGGGCCGGTTGCAGGTTGAAGCTGTAGCCGTCGAGCACCACGCCGACAATCGGCCCGAACACGATCAGCGAGATCAGGCCAGCCAGGATCGCGTCGATGACGCTCTTTTTGATATCAATCGGTTTATTGGCAGCAGACATACTTATACCTTCGCCACGTGTGGGCGACCCAACAGGCCTTGGGGACGGAAAATCAGAATCAGCACCAGCAGCGAGAAACTGAACACGTCTTTGTAGTCAGAGTTGATCAGACCGGCGAACAGCGACTCGGAGATGCCGAGGATGATCCCGCCCAGCATCGCCCCAGGCAGGGAACCGATGCCGCCGAGTACCGCCGCGGTGAACGCCTTGATGCCGATGATGAAGCCGGCATAGAAGTCGAAGGTGCCGTAGTTCATGGTGATCAGCACACCGGCCAGGGCCGCCATGGCCGCACCGATGACGAACACATAGGAAATCACCCGGTCGGTGTTGATCCCGAGGATGGAGGCCATCTTGCGGTCTTGCTGGGTCGCGCGGCACATACGGCCGAGCTTGGTGTACTTGATGATGTAGGTCAGCAAGGCCATCCCGGCGAATGCGGCGACCAGGATGAAGATCTTGGTGTAGGTCAGCTGGACGAAGCCGCTGCCGATGTCCACGCGCATGGCGCCTTCGAGCAACGTGGGCACGCCCTGTTGGCGAGCGCCCTGGCTGATCTGGGCATAGTTCTGCAGGATCAGCGAAATGCCGATGGCACTGATCAGCGGTGCCAGGCGAGTGGAGTTACGCAGGGGTTTGTAGGCGACGCGCTCGATCACCCAGCCGTAGACGCCGGTCACCACCACGGTGAACACCAGCGTGCCGAGAATCATGAGGGGGAAGGATTCGATACCGAACCAGGCCAGCAGAGCCAGACTGATCGCCGCGAGGTACGCAGAGATCATGTAAACCTCGCCGTGGGCGAAGTTGATCATGCCGATGATGCCGTAGACCATTGTGTAGCCGATGGCGATCAGACCATAGACCGACCCGAGGGTCAGGCCATTGATCAGTTGCTGCAGGAAAATACCATCCATAACGCAATCTCACGCATTTGAGAGACTGCACGCACACCGCTGCGACGGACCGGGGTTCAGCCGCCGACGCTGCACGATGTGCGCGCAGCTCTCGGGAGAAAAGACAGGTACTGCATGAATACGGATAAACCTCCCGGCACCTGGGGCGCCGGGCGATTCAGCCGTTCATGTCACTTCTGTTTTTCCAGCTGATGGTATTTGCCGTCCTTGTCCCACTGGTAAACCACGTAGTCGGAGACTTTCAGGTCACCCTTGGAGTCCCACTCCTTCTTGCCCATCACGGTCTGGACCGGATTGGCCTTGAGCCATTCGGCCGCGGCTTCGCCGTCATTTTTCTTGGCGCCGTTGAAACCGGCCGCCAAGGCCTGGACCGAGGCGTAGGCGTACAGGGTGTAGCCTTCCGGCTCGGTGCCCTTGGCACGGAACGCGTCCACCACGGCCTTGCTGTCTGGCAGCAGGCGTGGGTCGGCGCCGAAGGTCATGTACACACCATCCACGTATTGCGGGCCGCCGGCGGTGGTGACCAGTTCGTCGGTGACGATGCCGTCGTCGGACATGAATTTCACGTCCTTGAGGCCTTGCTCACGCAACTGGCGGACCAGTGGGCCGGCTTCCGGGTGCAGACCGCCGAAGTAGACCACGTCGGCACCGGCCGAACGGATCTTGGTGACCACGGCGCTGAAGTCTTTCTCGCCACGGGTCAGGCCTTCGTACAGCACCGGCTCCACGCCACGCTTGGCCAACTGCGCCTTGGTAGCATCCGCCAGGCCCTGACCGTAGGTGTCCTTGTCGTGCAGGACGACCACTTTCTTGCCCTTGAGCACGTCAACGATGTAGTCGCCGGCGACGATGCCCTGCTGGTCGTCACGACCGCACATACGGAACATCGCGCTCAGGCCGCGCTCGGTGACCTGCGGGTTGGTGGAACCCGGAGTGATGGAGATGATGCCGGCATCGCCGTAGACCTCGGACGCCGGGATGGTGGACGAGGAACAGAAGTGACCGACCACGCCAAGAACCTTGTCCTGATCGACAAAGCGGTTGGCCACGGCCACGGCCTGCTTCGGTTCGCAGGCGTCGTCGCCCTGTACCAGAATGATTTTCTCGCCGTTCACGCCACCCTTGGCATTGATCTCGTCTGCCGCCGCTTGTGCGCCTTTCATGTACTGCTCGCCAAATGCCGCGTTGGCACCGGTCATCGGACCCGCTACGCCGATCTTGACGTCGGCCTGAGCAAACGCAGAAACACCCAGCGCAGCTGCCACTGCGAGGGCCAGAAAGCCTTTCTTGTAAAACGTCTGGGACATGAGGTGGTGCTCCAAGGTTTTTTTTAGTTGGCACTGCGACTTCACTGAAAAGCTCAGAGCAAGCGCCGTGCCATCGGTTTTTTATTCTTAAAAAAGTCGCTGCTTTATTGTTATTTCGACTGTTTCGAGCCCTTTTTTATTGGGCGTGCAACCGTCTAAACCGCACAAGGTACAACCATAGAACCAAATGGGTACAACCCTCCCTGAGCCATCATTGCAACCATCACACGAAACGACGTGCAACCCACCTGTAACAACCCGCGTCACCGAACTGCACACTGGCGGTGCACAACTGCTACAACCCGCACCATAACAGGCTAGACGTTGTGGTGGAAAACGAGCGCTGCGGCAACATTTTTCAACATTCAGATCACAATTCGCAGGCACTGGCCGGCGTGATACAGCGAAAAACCCGCTTCATACAAGCAGCTGCGCAAGCCTGTCCCGGCCAGTGGCCGCATGGCGGCGAAGGGAATCGGCAGCGCGCTGGCGTCGCCGTGACACAGATAGTCGGCAAAGGCTTTGCCCACTACTGTGCCAGTCGTCACGCCGCGGCCGTTGTAACCCGTCACGGCCACCAGACCGGGGGCCGGCTCGAACAGGCGCATCAGGTGATCGGGGGTGAAGGCGATACACCCGGTCCAGGTGCATTCCCATTCCACCGGCTTGAGGTAAGGGAAATAGTGCTGTTGCACCCGGTCGGCCCACGCCTTGAGGAACCAGGTGGGTTTGCGATTGCCATTCCCCAGGCTACCCAGCAACAGACGCCCGTCCTTGTCCCGACGAATGCTGCTCAAGACCTGGCGGGTGTCCCACGAGCCCTGGCCGCCTGGCAGAATGCGCTGCGCCGCTTCGTCGGTCAGCGGAGCGGAGGCAACCTGATAGTAGTAACCGGGAAAGAAATTGCGCCGCAGCTCCGTCCAGTCACCTTCGGTGTAGGCATTGGACGCGATCACCACTTGCTCGGCCAGTACCGAACCCTGGGCAGTTTGCACCGACCAGCGCTGCCCTTGGCGTTCCAGGCGCGTGACGGGGGAATGATCAAACAACTGGCCACCAAGGTCGCTGGCAGCCTTGGCCAGCCCACTGGTGTAGGCCATCGGATTTAGCGTGCCGGCACGCCGGTCGAGCAATGCCGCAGCGATTTTCGAGGTGCCCGTGGCCTGGGCACACGCCTGGCCGGTGAGCAACTCCACCGGGGCGCCACGGCGCTTCCATTGTTCTTCACGACTGCGCAGGTCCGCTTCGCCCCTGGCGTTGTGAGCCATGTGCAGCGTGCCTTCGCGGCGCAGCTGGCAATCAATGTTGTATTTATCGACGAGGCTGAACACCAGCGCCGGCGCCGCCCCGAGCATGCGATTGAGCTGGCTGCCCACCGCTTCGCCGAAGCCGGCTTCTATCTCATCCGGCGGGATCCACAAGCCGGCGTTGACCAATCCGACATTGCGCCCCGACCCACCATGCCCGGCCCGATGGGCCTCCAGCCCAGCCACGCGCTTGCCTTGTTCGAGCAAATGCACCGCCGCCGACAAACCGGTAAAACCTGCGCCGATCACGCAGACATCCACCGTGATTTCGCCGGTGAGGGCGGTATTTTCAGGTCTTTGCGGCGTCAGTTTTTCCCACAGACATTCTTCGCGTAACGGCATTGCCAGACTCCGGAAATGAAACCCAACCACTGCACATAAACTCATGGTGGGAGCGAGCCTGCTCGCGATGCGGTTTACCTTGCAACATCCATGTTGGCTGATCCGACGCTATCGCGAGCAGGCTCGCTCCCACAGGGGACACTCGTTGACACGACCTCAGTCGAAGGTAATCCCCTGCGCCAACGGCAGCTCCAGCGAGTAGTTCACGGTGTTGGTCTGGCGACGCATGTAACCGCGCCATGCATCGGAGCCTGACTCACGTCCGCCGCCAGTCTCTTTCTCGCCGCCGAACGCGCCGCCGATTTCCGCGCCGCTCGGGCCGATGTTGACGTTGGCGATGCCGCAGTCGCTGCCCACTGCTGACATGAATTGCTCGGCTTCACGCACGTCCGTGGTGAAGATGCAGGACGACAGGCCTTGAGGCACCGCGTTATTGAGTTGCAGGGCCTGGGCAAAATCCTTGTAGCCGACCACATAAAGGATCGGCGCGAAGGTTTCGTGGCACACCACATCGCTCTGCTCCGGCATCTCGACGATGGCCGGCGAGACGTAATAGGCATTCGGGAACTGGTCTTCAAGCTGACGTTTGCCACCAAATACTCGCCCGCCTTCGCTCAAGGCCTGCTCCAGTGCATCCTGCATGTTTTCGAAGCTCTGCTTGTCGATCAGCGGCCCGACCAGGTTGCCTTCCAGCGGATGGCCGATGCGCACTTTCGAATAAGCGGCCTTGAGCCGGCTGACGATCTCTTCTTTCACTGACTCATGGGCAATCAGGCGGCGCAGCGTCGTGCAACGTTGGCCGGCGGTGCCGACGGCGCTGAACAGGATGGCGCGCACGGCCATGTCCAGATCGGCGCTGGGGGCCAGGATCATCGCATTGTTGCCACCCAGCTCGAGGATGCTGCGGGCAAAGCGCGCGGCGACTTTCGGCGCCACTTCACGGCCCATGCGGGTGCTGCCGGTGGCGCTGATCAACGCCACGCGCGGATCGTCCACCAGCGCTTCGCCGGCATCGCGACCGCCGATGATCACTTGACTGAGGTACGGTGGCGCATCGCTGAAGTTCTTCAGCACACGTTCGAACAACGCCTGGCAGGCCAGGGCGGTGAGCGGGGTCTTTTCCGAGGGTTTCCAGATCACCGCATTGCCGCAAACCAGGGCCAGCGTGGTGTTCCAGGCCCAGACCGCCACGGGGAAGTTGAAAGCGCTGATCACGCCGACCACGCCCAGCGGATGCCAGGATTCACGCATGTGGTGGCCCGGACGCTCGGAGGCGATGGTCAGGCCGTACAGCTGACGGGACAGACCGACTGCGAAGTCGCAGATGTCGATCATCTCTTGCACTTCACCCAAACCTTCCTGGGTGATCTTGCCGGCTTCCCAGGACACCAGCTCGCCGAGGTCGGCCTTGTACTCGCGCAGCAGATCACCAAATTGACGTACCAACTCGCCGCGGCGAGGGGCCGGCACCTGGCGCCACAGGTCGAACGCATGCTCGGCGCGGCTGACCTGCTGCTCAACCTCTGCGGCGCCCTCCCAGTTCACGGCGCCGATGCGACTGCCGTCGATGGGCGAATGCACCGGTTGTGTGCCGCTCTGGTACAAGGCCGGTTCGACACCCAGACGATCAAGCAATGCAGCAACCATGGTTAATTCCTCAAACAAAAGACAAAGAATTGGCAGCCGGACGATCACGGCTGATCAGACCTGTAGTTGTAGCTGGCCCGAGACTTGCCAACAAACGACCTTTAAGCGAGATATCATTCCGTTTATTCATGCTGGCCATGACCGGATAAGCAGCGCCACAAGAAATAAGGCCTCATCATGATCAATAAACGCTATTTGCCGTCGATCACGGCGCTACAGTGCTTCGAAGCGGTGACCCGACACCTGAGCTTCACTCGCGCCGCCGAAGAGCTGAACCTGACTCAGAGCGCCGTCAGCAAACAGGTCGCACAGTTGGAGGAACTGCTACAGCATTTGCTGTTTCGCCGCGTACGTCGACGCTTGCAGCTGACACCGGCCGGGGATTTGTACCTGGGGGAGGTACGAAAAATCCTTACGCAGGTGGAGATGTCGACCCACTACTTGCGCTCCTACGGCGGCGATACCGAAGTCCTACGGGTTTCCACACCGCCAACCTTCGGAGCTCGCTGGCTGGTCCCACGGCTCAAAGGCTGGCGCCTGCGGCACCCGAAAATTCATCTGGACCTGTGCAGCGAGCAGGAGGCCGACGACTTGCTTCAGGGGCGCAGCGACCTGGCGTTCTATTTCGGCCAGGGCTCACGGCCCGGCGCCGAATCCCTGAAACTGTTCGGCGAAGAACTGGTGCCGGTCTGCGCGCCTGGCAATCTGCCGGCCCAGCCCTTCAGCGACCCGACGCAACTGACCGATCTGGTGCTGCTGCAAAACGCCTCACGCCCCCAGGCCTGGCACGACTGGTTCGCCAGCCAGGGTTATCACACCGAACACAGCTACCACGGGCCGCGCTTCGAAACGTTCTACATGTGCATCCGGGCCGCCCAGGTTGGCTGCGGCGTCGCCCTGCTGCCGCGCTTTCTGGTGGAAGAAGAACTGGCTGACGGCAAGCTGGTGATCCCCTGGCACTATGCGATGCCCAGTACCGATGCCTATTACCTGGCCTATCCTGAACATTCGGCGGAAGTGCCCAAGGTCAGGCTTTTTGTGGAGTGGATGCTGGAGCAGATCGAGGCCTCAATGGCACCTTGAGCATGGCTATCGCGGGCAAGCCTTGCTCCCACAGGGGGTGTGCACAGCTGCCGGTCGCCCACTCTCTTGTGGGAGCAAGGCTTGCCCGCAATGAGGCCCGTTGGCATATCCAGACACTCCAGCGGGGTACCCGCCGTTAAAAAATCGCTGGCAATACTCACCAGGGTTATGCGCCACTAGCCCCTTCACCACCAACCGCTTCACCCCGCTGCCCGCCGCAGCGGCCTGTCTGGAGATTCCCGCCATGAGCGAGAGTGTATTTGCCGATCGCATCGTGCAGAACCTGCTCGACACCGACTTCTACAAACTGACGATGATGCAGGCGGTGCTGCACAACTACCCCAACGTCGAAGTCGAATGGGAATTTCGCTGCCGCAACAGCGAAGACCTGCGCCCGTATCTGGCGGAGATCCGCTTTCAGATCGAACGCCTGGCCGAGCTGAATCTGAGCGTCGACCAGTTGGGCTTCCTGGAGCGCATCAGCTTCCTCAAACCCGATTTCCTGCGTTTTCTGGGCCTGTTCCGTTTCAATCTGCGCTATGTGCACACCGGTATCGAGAACGGCGAGCTGTTTATCCGCCTGTGTGGGCCATGGTTGCATGTGATTCTGTTCGAAGTGCCGCTGCTGGCCATCGTCAGCGAGGTACGTAATCGCTATCGCTACCGCGAGATCGTTCTGGAGCAGGCGCGCGAACAGCTGTATCGCAAGTTCGACTGGCTGACCGCCAACGCCAGCGCCGACGAGTTATCCGAACTGCAGGTCGCGGACTTCGGCACCCGCCGGCGGTTTTCCTATCGCGTCCAGGAAGAAGTCGTCAACGTGCTCAAGCACGATTTCCCTGGACGCTTCGTCGGCACCAGCAATGTGCACCTGTCCCGCGAGCTGGACATGAAACCCCTGGGCACCATGGCCCACGAATGGATCATGGCCCATCAGCAACTGGGCCCGCGGCTGATCGACAGTCAGATCGCCGCCCTCGATTGCTGGGTGCGTGAGTACCGGGGCCTGCTGGGAATCGCACTGACCGATTGCATCACCATGGACGCTTTCCTCAAGGACTTCGATCTGTTCTTCGCCAAGCTGTTCGACGGCTTGCGCCATGACTCCGGGGACCCGGTCATCTGGGCCGAAAAAGCCATTGCTCACTACCACAAGCTCGGTATCGACCCGATGAGCAAGACGCTGGTGTTCTCCGATAGCCTGACACTGCCCAAATGCCTGGAGATTTTTCGGGCATTGCGTGGTCGCATTAATGTCAGCTTCGGTATCGGCACCAACCTGACGTGTGACATCCCGGGTGTGGAGCCGATGAGCATCGTGCTTAAAATGATCAGCTGTGACGGGCAACCCGTGGCCAAGATTTCAGACGAGCCCGGCAAGACCCACTGCAAAGACCCGAATTTCGTCGCTTACATGCGACACGTTTTCCAAGTACCTGCCGCCCTTTGACACACCAAGCAAGGAGTGAATTCATGCAAGCCGTACAGCGTGAGATTGCTGAACAGCTCAAGGTTCAGCCACCGTTCGCCGATGACGCTGCCCTCAAGGCCGAAGTCGCTCGTCGGGTGGGCTTTATCCAGGATTGTCTGGTCAACTCCGGACTCAAGACCCTCGTACTGGGCATCAGCGGCGGGGTCGATTCGCTGACCGCCGGCCTGTTGGCCCAACGCGCCGCGCGTGAACTGCGGGAGAAAACCGGCAACGCCGCCTACAAGTTCATTGCCGTGCGCCTGCCGTACGAAACCCAGTTCGACGAACATGAAGCCCAGGCCTGCGTGGACTTCATCGAGCCGGACGAGCGCCATACCGTCAACATCGGTCCGGCGGTCAAGGCACTGGCCAAGGAAGTACTGGCGTTCGAAGGCAAAGGGCCGGGCTCCCGGGATTTCGTGCTGGGCAATACCAAGGCGCGGATGCGCATGGTGGCGCAGTACACCATCGCCGGTGCCGAGCAAGGCCTGGTCATCGGCACCGACCATGCGGCCGAAGCCGTGATGGGTTTCTTCACCAAGTTCGGTGACGGCGCCTGTGACCTGGCGCCGTTGAGCGGCCTGGTGAAAAACCAGGTCCGGGCTATTGCCCGAGACTTCGGTGCGCCGGAATCGCTGGTGGAAAAAGTCCCCACTGCCGACCTTGAGGACCTGTCGCCCGGCAAGCCCGACGAAGCCGCCCACGGCGTGACCTATGGCGAGATCGATGCGTTCCTGCATGGGCTGCCGGTGCGCGAAGAAGCCGCTCGAATCATTTGCGAGACCTATCGCAAGACCGAGCACAAGCGGGTGATGCCGTACGCGCCGTGACCGGCAATCCCTGTGGGAGCGAGCCTGCTCGCGATAGCGGTGGGTCAGTTTGCATTGATGTTGAATGTGCTGCCGTCATCGCGAGCAGGCTCGCTCCCACAGGAGGTGCGGTTATCGGCCAGGCACAAAAAAGCGCCCTGAAACGGGCGCTTTTTTTATGCCTGATGTGATTACTTCAGGGTAACCGTGCCTTTCATCATCGAGATGTGGCCCGGGAACGAGCAGAAGAAGCCGTATTTCTCATCGGCGCTCAGTTTCGATACATCGAAAGTCACCGAGTCCTTCTCCTTGGCCCCAATGAGCTTGGTGTGAGCGATGATGCGCGCATCGCCTTCTTTGAGGTAGTTCTTGTCGATGCCGGCTGCCAGGCCATCGGTAGCAATCGGCTGCATGTCAGCCTCTTTGCTCAGTACCCAGTTATGGCCCATGACGTTCTTCGGCAAGTTGCCTGAGTGAGTCAGTTCAACGGTGAAGGTCTTGCAGCTCTTGTCGATCTCGATGGCCTTGGTGCTGAAGGACATCTGGTCGGTCGAGTCGATGGTGGTCTTGCACTCGGCTGCCATCAGCTGGCTGCTGGCCAGCGTCAACAGGGATACTGCAGCAAGTTTGGCAAACATGGTGAATCTCCAAGGCATGGTTAGAAAAATTCCGTCAATGGGGAAGACTGCCTGAATTTCAGACAAGTTCCTATGACCTGAGTCAAAGATTGTATACAACTTAAGGCTATCAGCCTGATGAGCATAATCAACCAGCCAAAGGTATGAGGCGGCCATATGATCAGCTCCATCACCTCTCTGGAGTACCGCATCATGAACCTCAACGGCCTGCTGTGCAGCTTGCTTGCCGCCTACGCCTGCGGTGCCAGTGGCACCTACGAAAAACCCCGGCGCGAGGTTTAATTGCTTTGCGCAGCCAAAGCCAGGCTTTACTCTGGTCCAGTTACTGACCACGGAGTAAGGCATGTCTTTAGCGTCTGTTTGTGTATTTTGCGGCGCCAGCACCGGTAGCCACCCAGCCTATCGTGAAGCGGCGCAGGCCTTGGGGCGTGCGTTGGCAGAACGAAAACTGACCCTGGTCTATGGCGGCGGCGCGGTCGGCTTGATGGGCATCGTCGCCGATGCGGCCCTGGCGGCCGGCGGCGAAGTGATTGGTATCATCCCGCAGAGCCTCAAAGACAAGGAAATCGGCCACAGCGGCCTGACCCGCCTGGAAGTGGTGGACGGCATGCACGCCCGCAAGGCACGCATGGCTCAGCTCAGCGATGCCTTCATCGCCCTGCCCGGCGGCCTTGGCACGCTGGAGGAGTTGTTCGAAGTCTGGACCTGGGGCCAGCTCGGCTATCACAACAAACCGCTGGGGCTGCTGGAAGTGAACGGTTTCTACAGCAAACTCACCGGTTTTCTTGATCATATCGTCGGCGAAGGCTTCGTCCGTGGGCCCCACCGTGACATGCTGCAAGTGAGCGAATCACCCCACCACCTGCTCGATGCGCTGGACGAATGGCAACCGTCGGTGCAGCCAAAGTGGGCCGAACAAAAACCCAGCTAACGGCTCGACCCCGATACAGGGCAGAATACGCGCCGCTCAACCTCACCTTCGACCCCAGAGGATCGCCCATGGCCAAACCCAATTATTCCTTCGCCAAACGTCAGAGAGACTTGGCCAAGGAGCAGAAGAAAGAGGAAAAGCTTCAGCGCAAGAAAGCTACCGCTGAAGAAGAAGAAGCAGCAGCACTGACCCCGGATACCGAAGGCGACGTGGCAGCAGACGTAGATGTTGATGCACCGAAAGATCAGACGCCCGACGCCTGATACCCTCAGGGCCCGATGATCTGATCCGGCCCCCCGGTTCTGTGTCCAGGGTCGGCAGCCTCGCTGCCGGCCCTCACAGCCCAGTCCGTTCCCACACTGGGATCTGTTTACGATTCAAGCGGCATCACCGTCACCCGCACTTCGGGGTCATGATCACCGCCGCCCAGAATGACTCCCCGCAACGGCGACACATCGGAAAAATCCCGGCCCCAGGCCAATGTGATGTGTTCCAGCGCCGGCTGAACGTTGTTGGTCGGGTCGAAGTCCACCCAGCCCAGCACCGGGCAAAACACCGAGATCCAGGCGTGCGAGGCATCGGCACCGATCAACCGTGGCTGACCCGGCGGCGGTTGAGTCAACAGGTAGCCGCTGACGTAACGCGCCGCCAACCCGCGGGAGCGCACGCAGGCCAGCATCAGGTGAGCAAAGTCCTGGCAAACGCCCCGCCGCCGTTCCAGCACCTCCACCAGCGGCGTTGCCACCTGGGTGGCTTCGGCATCGAAGGTGAACTCCTCGAATATTTTCTCCATCAGCGCCCGCACGCCGAGCATCAATGGGCGCCCCGGCGCGAAACAGCTTTCGGAAAACTCGACAAAGCTGCGCTTGAGGTGCACATAGGGTGACTCGAAACGATAGCGGCACGCATCCAGCAACGGAGCAGCCATTGGCCGGCCGCTGTAGGTCAACGCATGACGGGTTGACTCCCAGGCGGGGGACAAACTGAAGTCCAGCACAGGACGCGCCAACACTTCCACGCTCAGACGCGCGTTGACCAGCAACTCGTCATGGGGCCGTTCGAACGCCAGGCGGGTCAGTGGGTTGCCGAACACATCCAGCTCATCGCGGCGGGTCGTCGGCTCCGGGCTGATCAACAACTGCTGCTCGGTGCAACGCTGCCACTCACAGGGGCGCGGCCACAGGTGAGCAAGCTGCTGGGCCAGGGATACCGGGCTGTCGTAATGGTAGTGGGTGTCGTGGAATATCTGGTAACGAGCGCTCATCAGACGGACACCGTACGCTGGCTGACGTCATCGACGTGAGCGAAATGACGCAAGGCCAGGCGATCGGACACCTGGCCGCTGACGTCGGCCACTTCCTGCAACAGATCGGCCAAGCCATCGAGGGCTGCGCGCAGGCTGGCCTCGCCGAACAGCGGACTCTCCAGGCAACGCAGGTCAAAGCATGACAGGCGAGCGACCAGCTCTGGCAAGGCGGTTTCCCTGGGCGCGCCGAAGTCATCGTTCAAGCGCTTGAGGGTACGGGCCACCAGTTTCAACTGGAAGAGCACCGCGTGAGGGTTTTGTTCGTCCAGCAACAGCAGGTCGAGCACCGGAATCAACTGGGCCACCGCCAGGTAACGCGAACGATAGGTGATGCTGCTGTTGCCCAGTTCCAGCAACCAGTCCAGCCCCGCCTGGTCGAACACCGCCTCGCCTCGCAGGAACGCCGCCAGGCTGCTGCTGAGAAATTGCAGGCGCTCCAGACGACGACCGATCATCAGGAAACGCCAGCCCTCGTCGCGGGTCATGTCGTCCAACGCGAATCCGGACAACGCCGCCAGGGACATCACCAAACGGTTGAGAAAATCCAGCAACTCACCGAAATCCGGCTCCGCGGTTTCCAGCTCCATGGCTTCGCGCTGCAGCTCCACCAGTGCCTGCCAGTTCTCCCGGGACAGCTTGCCGCGAACCTGGGAGGCCGCCCACTGCAATCGCTGCAGGTTGGAACGCAGGCTGAACGACCAATCGTCCCCCAACAAGGCCGCCAGCAGTCGCTCGGGCAGCTCGCCCTCCTCCGGCAACAGCATCAGGCTTTCCCCCAGGGACACCGCCGACAGCAGCGCTTGCGGGTCGTCGCCATCGACATAGCGCGCCAGCATGATCCGCAGCAGCCGCGCACTGTCGTCACAGCGCTCGCAGTAGCGACCGAACCAGAACAGATTTTCCACGACGCGGGACGGCAGATAGGGATCACGCCGAACCAGATCGTGGACGCCCACGGTTCGCTGGGCCTTCCATTGTTCGCCACTGGGCGGCTGTTCTCCCAAGACCCAAGTGTCCTTACTGGCGCCACCTCGCTGCATCGATACCACTTCGGCGTCGGCCTCGGCCGCCACGCGGGTCAGGCCGCCCGGCAGCACCCGATAGTCATCCTCCCCGGAAACGGCATACACGCGCATGCCGATGGCCCGCGGCTGAAGCTGACCGTCTTCGGCCTGCCAGACCGGTGCCTGGGACAGCTGCGCCAGTTCCTGGGCGACATAGGCGTAGGGACGCGCCTGCATGCGCGCGGCCAGAAGTGCACGCTGTTGTTCGTTCAGGTCGCGCCCCAATACCGGGCTGAAACTTTGGGAAGGAAACGCCGGTTTGATCAGCAAATGCGGCAGTTTTTCCAAGGCCTGGGCCAGCACCGGCGGCTCACCGCACCACCAGGTGGCGATGGACGGCAGTATCAGTTCCTCACCGAACAGAAACTGGCTGATCTTTGGCAAAAAGCCCAACAAGCCCGGTGATTCCAGCACGCCGCTGCCCAAGGCATTGGCCACCAGAACCCGGCCCTGGCGCACCGCCTCCAACAATCCCGGTACACCCAAGGCCGAATCGGTGCGCAGCTCCAACGGGTCGCAGAAATCATCGTCGAGCCGGCGCATGATGGCGTGAACCCGTCGTAGCCCGCTCAGGGTCTTGAGGTACACCGTGGCGTCGCGAACGGTCAGGTCGCTCCCTTCCACCAGCGGATAGCCCAGCTGGCGCGCCAGGTAAAGGTGTTCGAAATAGCTTTCGTTGAACCGTCCAGGCGTCAACAGCACCACCAGCGGCGACTCGCCATCACTGGGGGCCTGACGCGCAAGGGTCTGCTGCAAGGTGCGGAAGAAACCGGCCAGGTGCTTGACCTTCAGGTCACGATACAAGTCGGGAAAGGCGCGGGAGACGATCATGCGATTTTCCAGCGCATACCCGGCCCCCGAAGGCGCCTGGGTTCGATCCGCCGTGACCCACCAGCGACCGTCGGGCGTACGGGCCAGGTCCACGGCATACAGGTGCAGGAAAATGCCGTCCGGCGGCGTGATGCCCTGGCACGGCCAGAGAAAATTGTTGTGCCCGAACACCAGTTCCGCCGGCAGCAGCCCCTCACTGATCAGCCGTTGCGGCCCGTACAGGTCGGCCAGTACTGCGTTGAGCAAGCGTGCACGCTGGGCGATGCCCGCCGACAGGTGCTTCCACTCCTGCGCATCGATCACGTGGGGCAGCAGGTCCAGCTCCCACGGCCGGTCGGCGCCCTTCGGGTCCGCATAGACGTTGTAAGTGACACCGTTTTCCTGGATCTGCCGGGCCAACAGTGCCTGACGCTGGAGCAGTTGGGCCGGCGTACTGCGCTGCAAATGGTCGAGCAGGCGGCGCCAGTGCCCGCGCACCGCGCCGCTGTCGTCCAACAGTTCGTGATAGGTGCCCGTCGTCAGCGGGTAACGGTCAAGCAGGTCAGGCATGGAAAGCTCGGCAGACAGCAATGAAACGTGAGACTAGCGCAAGCGCATGACACCCGGATAGTTGAAATATCCGGGTGTCGTGTACGACTTAGGGAGCGCTCTCAAAAACGTCGCAGATCGAGCGTGAGGGGAAACTCGTCGTCCACTGTCAGGTGAGGTATCGGAAGTTTCCCAGGCGTGTGTCCGAGACGGAAAAAACGCGCCATTCGCCGGCTCTCCGCCTCATTGGCATTCACCGGCAGGCTGTCGTAATTACGTCCCCCCGGATGGGCCACATGATACTGGCACCCCCCCACCGAACGTTGCGTCCAGGTGTCGAGTAAATCGAAGACCAACGGCGCATGGACCGCAATGGTCGGCTGCAGGCAGTTGGCCGGTTGCCAAGCGCGAAAACGCACCCCGGCGACAAATTCGCCGACCCGGCCGGTGGCTTGAAGCGGCACCGGAACACCGTTGCAGGTCAGCAAATACCGTTGCGGCGCCAGGCCGCTAAGCTTGACCTGCAAACGTTCAAGAGAAGAGTCCACATAGCGCACGGTGCCGCCCGCTGCCCCCTCTTCTCCCAGTACATGCCAGGGTTCAAGGGCCTGGCGCAATTGCAGTTCGATGCCGCTGACCGCGTAATCACCCACCTTGGGAAAACGAAACTCCAGGTGCGCGGCGAACCATTCGGCCCGCAGCGGGTAACCGGCGGCGTTCAGTTCATTGATGACGTCGGCAAAATCCTGTTCGATAAAATGCGGCAACAGGAAGCGGTCATGCAGTTCGGTCCCCCACCGCGCCAGCTTCGCAGGCAGGTAGGGCTCACGCCAGAACCGCGCCACCAGCGCCCGCAGCAATAGCTGCTGGGCCAGGCTCATACGGGCGTGGGGCGGCATTTCAAAAGCCCGCAGCTCCAATAGACCGAGACGCCCGGTGGCGCCGTCCGGCGAATAGAGCTTGTCGATGCAAAATTCGGCACGATGGGTGTTGCCGGTCACGTCGATCAACAGATTGCGCAACAGCCGATCAACCAGCCAGGGCGGGCACTCTTCGCCAGGTTGCGGCATTTGTGCGAAGGCAATTTCCAGCTCATACAACGCATCGTTGCGCGCTTCGTCCACCCGGGGCGCCTGGGACGTCGGGCCGATGAACAAGCCGGAAAACAGGTAGGACAACGACGGGTGGTTATGCCAGTAGCTGATGAGACTGCGCAGCAGGTCAGGGCGCCGTAGAAAGGGAGAGTCGGCCGGGGTTGCGCCCCCTAGTACGAAATGGTTGCCACCACCGGTGCCGGTGTGCCGACCGTCGATCATGAATTTCTCGGTGGTCAGCCGTGTCTGTCGCGCCTCTTCGTAAAGAAACTCGGTGCGCTCGACCAGTTCATCCCAGGTCGCGGACGGCTGCACGTTAACCTCGATCACACCCGGATCGGGGGTGATGCGAAAGTTACTCAGGCGCGGGTCGCTCGGTGGCTCGTAGCCTTCCAACAGTACCGGGCAATGCAGCTCCTCGGCTGTCGCTTCGATGGCGCTGACCAGTTCCAGATAATCCTCGACCCGCTCCAGGGGCGGCATGAACAGGTACAAACGCCCCTCGCGAGCCTCGGCACAAAACGCCGTGCGGGTCAGCCAGTCGGCGGATTCGTCAATCTGCGGGGCACGATCCTGCTCGGTTGCCGGCTCACCATGACGAGCCAGGCGTTCAGCATCGGGCAGCGCCGGCAGGTCCTGGTTCGGGTCGGTGGGATGAATGAAAGGGTATTCGGCCGCTGTCACCCAGGGCTGGGAAGCCAATGGCAGGCGGTAGCCCAAGGGCGAATCCCCCGGAACCAACCGGCAGTGACTATCGCGCAGGTACCATCGACCGCTTTGCCATTGATCGCCCTTGGCGGTACGCGCCAGCGGCAGGACCTGCCCGATCACTTTATCCAGGCCCTGACTGAAGACCTTGCGCAACCGTTCCCGCTCCAAAGCATCTTCCAGGCGGGGGTCCTGGGCCGTGACGTTCGATGGCAATGCACCTTCGCGCCAGAGGTAATAGAAATTGTCCTCGTAGGCTGGGAACACGAATCGCGCAGGAATTTTCAAACGCTCGGCAACGCTTGTCAGAAAGCGCCCGGCCATTTCGCCGTCGGCGCCGTAGTCCTGCTGCTCGTCAGCGATCAACGCACTGTTGTGCCAGATCGGCACTCCGTCACGCCGCCAATAGCAGTTGAGCGACCAGCGCGGCAACTGCTCACCGGGGTACCACTTGCCCTGGCCAAAATGCACAAGCCCCTGGGGCGCATAATGCTTGCGCATGCGCTGGAACAGCTCGGCGGAGAGGCGACGTTTGTCCGGCCCCAGCGCGGCGGTGTTCCATTCGGCGCCGTCCGGGTCATCAATCGAGACGAAGGTCGGTTCGCCCCCCATGGTCAGGCGCACATCGCCTTCCAGCAGGTCGGCATCAATTTTCCGGCCCAACGCCTGAATCGCCAGCCACTGCTCTTCGGTGTAGGGCTTGGTGACCCGTGGCGCTTCCCAGATCCGCTCGACGGACATTTCGTGGCTGAATTCGCACTCGCACGGTTCCACCAAGCCACTGATGGGCGCCGCCGAGGACGGATCGGGACTACAGGCCAACGGGATATGCCCTTCACCGGCGAACAACCCGGACGTCGCATCCAGGCCGATCCAGCCGGCACCGGGCAGGTAGACCTCGCACCAGGCATGCAAGTCGGTGAAATCCACCTCGGTACCGGACGGACCGTCGAGGCTTTTCACGTCGGCGGTCAACTGGATCAGGTAGCCGGAAACGAACCGCGCGGCCAGGCCAAGGTTGCGCAACAACTGCACCAGCAACCAGGCCGAGTCGCGGCAGGAACCGGACGCATGCTCCAGGGTGTGCTCCGGGGTCTGGACGCCCGGTTCCATACGGATCAGGTAGTTGATGTCTTCGCTCAGGCGCTGGTTGAGCGCCACCAGGAAATCCACCGCCGGCAACGGCGTGCGGTCGATGCCGTCCAGATAGGCCTGGAATCTCGGCGTCAACGGCAGGGTTTCAAGGTAAGGCGCCAACTCCTTGCGCTCGTCGGCGGCATAGGTGAACGGGATTTTTTCCGCGTAGGGCTCCAGGAAAAAGTCGAACGGATTGAACACCGCCATTTCAGCCAGCAGATCGACTTCAATGCGCAGCTCCCGGGTTTTCTCGGGAAACACCAACCGCGCCAGGTAATTGCCCTGGGGATCCTGCTGCCAGTTGATGAAGTGCTGATCGGGCGCGACCTTCAGCGCATAAGAAAGAATGCGCGTGCGGCTGTGGGCCGCCGGGCGCAGGCGAACGATCTGCGGACCGAGCTCGACAGCGCGGTCGTACCGGTAATGCGTGACATGGTGCAATGCGACGTGAATCGACACGACGTACCTCCTGCGAGCCTGGGCGTTATCGAAAGCGGCGCAAGACTTATGCCATGCAGGCAAGCCGGACACTTTCTTCGTCTACTCAAGGCAGTAGAGCACTAAAAGCGCGCGATGCTCGCATTCGGGTGCAAAGCTAAGCACATAAATGTGGCAGCGGCGGTAGCGAATCGACTCAACGCCGTGAGCGGGAGGCTTTGGCGGCCTGGATGAAGAGTTCGCGTTGGCGGCGGACTTCTACCAGCTTGCTGCGCATTTCGCGGTGACGTTTGCTGTTGAGCAGTAGCAGCCCGAGCAATGGAAAAAACAGACCCGCCGCATAAACGAATCGATTCGGGCGATAACCAATAGTCGGCAAGACACACAACAGACAGACCACAAAAAGCCCGGCAAACACCCAGACCCAACCCGCTCTGCCGCGCACGACCATAAAGTTGCTATGGACCAGAACCAACGTACAAATAGCAATGCATACAGCGGAAATTTTCGCTTGGCTCGACAACGTAGCGCGCACAAAAAAACTGTCGAGAAGAGCAAAGAGCGCCAGTAAACACGATATTTTCGCCACGAATATCGTTGCGATGAAGGTCGGAAAGTAGCGCTTCATAAAATGGATGAAAGTCGGATAGTTTTCCATCTAGCGTCCTTTCCTTTTCTTCTGTAAACGGACGGCAGACCTTATCGCCATACGCTCCTCGCGCAACTCCGACAATTTCTGGCGCATCTCTCGATGGCGCTTACTGTTGAGCAATAGCAGCCCCAGCAACGGGAACAACAACCCCGTCACATAGGCAAAAGGATGCGGCTTGTAGCCGTAGGTGGGGAGGACCGTGAAGAGACACGCCAGATAGAACACAACGATGGCACGAACACCCCATGACCGCCCCCTGATCATGACGAAATGGCTCAACGCCAAGAGCAAAGAGAGGATCAACGCAACCAGAAAAGAATACTTGGCCCGTTCAGGATCGCCTCGAAAGTAAGTGCTAGAGACTAATGAAATTGAAGCGGAAACCGCGAAACAGGCTAGAAAAAAAGCGCAGATGAAGGTTGGAAAATAATGAGCGAGGAAAGCGTTCAATGAATGCTTGCGGTCCATTATTCAACTTCCTCATACAGCCCCACGGCAATTGTCTTCAGGTTCCCAGACAAGCTACTGCCCGTTAAGCCGATGGCGGCCCCCAGAGAGTCGCGAATCTGGGTCACGGTCGCGTGATTGATCTGGGTAGCCGTGAAACGCTTTGCAAGCGTCCCCGAACGCTGGCGAAGCTTCAATAGTTTGTTAGTCAGGCTTGGGTCCTTCAGTGTTAACAACTCTTTGGTCAATGCCTTTCTTTGCTGACGAGTCAAACCTTTGGAAAGCTCGTACCAACTCCTGCCAGTCGAGACCTTCCTCGCTTGCAAGAGTTTGAGCGTTGTTAAAGTGGATGCCCCGGCTCCCAGCAATGACGCGGCATCCAACACTGGCATTGCGTAGCGATACCAGTCCTCACTGTCCATATCATCATTAGCTGCTGGATCGTTGAGTTCGTTGTAGGTACGCATGCTCCCAACCACGCACTGCGCAGTACTGGCAGCGGCGGCGGTTGCCCCCACGGCTGTGACAACCAGGCTTGCACCCGCTGTAAATGGAACTGCGATCGTGCCACTGAAAACCACAATCCAGCCCAGAATGGCGCCAGCGCAGGATAACGTCGTATTGACAGCCTCTCCCACTAAACGAGACTCACGCGGGTTGTTCTTTACCTGATCAGCAAACTGAGCCGGCGCAATGTACTTCTGCGCCTCGCGCAAGATGATCCGCTTGGGCTTGATACTGCAAATCGGCTTGAACTCGCGCAGGGTCACCACGTTGAATTCGGCATCGATGTACACCACGCCAGCGCCGACGATACTGGGATCGGCGTCGATGGCCGCGAACAGGCGCGGCAGGTTGATCTGGCTTTCGATGCGTTGGCGGGCCATGAACTGGGAGGGGCTGTAGTCCATGCCGATACCCGGTAAAGGGGTACTCATATGAATCGTCCTTGAAAATCCGAGGGTGAGAACTTTATTGCCTGTGTGGCCGTGATTGCGGGCAAGCCGGGCTCTGCCAGGGCCAACACTGACATCTGTGGCGAGGGAGCAAGCTCCCTCGCCACAAGAGCGGTGTTTGGCTTTATTGCACGGAACTGACTGGCATTGGCGGTCGCCACGATAGCAAACGAGTAGCACAGCCGCTAGAAAGCAAAACGCCAGCTTTTAAGCTGGCGTTTGCAATGTGGCTTGGCGATCAGCGCGGTACGACTGGCTTGCGCGCCGGTTTCGGCCCTTTGCCCTTGGCGGCGTCCTTGCGCTCCTTGGCGGCCTGCTGGTTGCGGGCGAATGCCGCGGCCTTGGCCTGCTCGCGCTTGTCCCACGGGTTGCCGCCGTCGCTGGCGCGCGGTGGCAGACCGGTGTGCTGGGTCAGGATCTTGGTGGTTTCCTTACCTACCTTGTGGCTGCCAGCCGGCGTCGAGTTCTTGCGACGGGCGCTCTGGTAGCTGTCGGTGGCTGGCTGGTGCAACGGAATCAATTGATTCTTGCCCGGCCCGATCAGGTCGGCGCGGCCCATGCGGGTCAGCGCTTCGCGCAGCATCGGCCAGCCCTTGGGGTCGTGATACCGCAAGAAGGCCTTGTGCAGGCGGCGCTGCTCCTCGCTCTTGACGATGGTCACCGCGTCGCTCTTGTAGGTGACCTTACGCAGCGGGTTCTTGCCCGAATGGTACATGGCCGTGGCGGTGGCCATCGGCGACGGATAGAACGCCTGCACCTGGTCAGCGCGGAAACCGTTGCCCTTGAGCCACAGCGCCAGGTTCATCATGTCTTCGTCGGTGGTGCCCGGGTGGGCGGCGATGAAGTATGGAATCAGGTACTGCTCTTTGCCGGCTTCCTTGGTGTACTTCTCGAACATCCGCTTGAATTTGTCATAGCTGCCGATGCCCGGTTTCATCATCTGGTTGAGCGGACCTTCCTCGGTATGTTCCGGGGCGATCTTCAGGTAGCCACCCACGTGGTGGGTCACCAGTTCCTTGACGTATTCCGGCGACTCGACCGCCAGGTCGTAACGCAGGCCGGAGGCAATCAGGATCTTCTTCACCCCAGGCAATGCCCGGGCGCTGCGGTACAGCTGGATGAGCGAAGAATGGTCGGTATTGAGGTTCGGGCAGATACCGGGGAACACACAGGATGGCTTGCGGCACGCGGATTCGATTTCCGGGCTCTTGCAGGCAATGCGGTACATGTTCGCGGTCGGGCCGCCGAGGTCGGAAATGACGCCGGTGAAGCCCGGGACCTTGTCGCGGATCTCTTCAATCTCGCGAATGATCGATTCTTCAGAGCGGTTCTGGATGATCCGGCCTTCGTGCTCGGTGATCGAGCAGAAGGTGCAGCCGCCAAAGCAGCCACGCATGATGTTCACCGAGAAACGGATCATCTCGTAGGCCGGGATCTTTTCCTTGCCGTACGCCGGGTGCGGAACACGCGCGTAAGGCATGCCAAACACGTAGTCCATTTCCTCAGTGGTCATCGGAATGGGTGGTGGGTTGAACCAGACATCGACTTCACCATGCTTCTGCACCAGAGCACGGGCGTTGCCCGGGTTGGTTTCCAGGTGCAGCACGCGGTTGGCGTGAGCGTAGAGCACCGCATCGCCACGAACCTTTTCCACCGACGGCAGACGAATCACGGTCTTGTCGCGAGTCATGCGCGGGCTCGCCAGAATCTGCACGACCTTGGCTTCGCTCGGGTCTTCAACCGGACCTTTCTCTTGCTCGATGGCGCAGGCAGCGGTGTCCTGGGTGTTCACATACGGGTTGATGATCTTGTCGATCTTGCCCGGGCGGTCGATGCGGGTGGAATCAACCTCGTACCAGCCTTGCGGGGTGTCGCGGCGGATGAACGCGGTGCCACGGACATCGGTGATGTCTTCAATCTTGTGGCCATAGGACAGGCGCTGGGCGACTTCGACAATCGCCCGCTCGGCGTTGCCGTAGAGCAGGATGTCGGCGCAGGCGTCGATCAGGATCGAGTTGCGCACCCGGTCCTGCCAGTAATCGTAATGGGCGATGCGGCGCAGGGAGGCTTCGATACCGCCGAGCACGATCGGCACATGCTTGTAGGCTTCCTTGCAGCGCTGGCTGTAGACCAGGCTCGCACGGTCCGGCCGCTTGCCCGCCATGCCACCCGGGGTGTAGGCGTCGTCGGAACGGATTTTCTTGTCGGCGGTGTAGCGGTTGATCATCGAGTCCATGTTGCCGGCCGCGACGCCAAAAAACAGGTTCGGCTCGCCGAGCTTCATGAAGTCGTCTTTGGACTGCCAGTTTGGCTGGGCAATGATCCCGACGCGAAAGCCCTGGGCTTCCAGCAGCCGACCGATGATCGCCATGCCGAACGACGGGTGATCGACGTAGGCATCACCGGTCACGATGATGATGTCGCACGAATCCCAGCCGAGCTGATCCATCTCCTCCCTGCTCATGGGCAGGAACGGCGCTGGGCCGAAACATTCGGCCCAGTACTTGGGATAGTCAAATAACGGCTTGGCTGCTTGCATGTCGATGACCGGTATGAAAGATGAAAAATCGCGGGCGCGGAATATAGCACAAAATTTGACCAATTCCGACGACTATGGTCGGAAATGGTGACGCCCTCATCGCGAGCAGGCTCGCTCCCACATTGAATCGCATTCCCTTTGAAGGAACTCGGTCAACTGTGGGAACGAGCCTGCTCCGGGCGGCGTTCCGACGATGGGGCCAGTTCAGGCGACGACGAACTTACTCATCATCATCAAAATTGTAGCTACCCGGCGCCAGGTTCTCGAATCGGGTGTATTTACCGATAAAGGCCAGGCGAATGAAGCCGATCGGGCCGTTACGCTGCTTGCCGATGATGATTTCAGCGATGCCCTTGTGCTCCGTCTCCGGGTGGTACACCTCGTCACGGTAGACGAACATGATCACGTCGGCGTCCTGCTCGATCGCTCCGGATTCACGCAAGTCGGAGTTCACCGGGCGTTTGTTGGGGCGCTGTTCCAGGGAACGGTTCAACTGAGAGAGCGCCACCACCGGGCAGTTGAATTCCTTGGCCAGGGCCTTGAGGGAACGGGAGATTTCGGAAATCTCGTTGGTCCGGTTGTCGCCACTGGAGCCCGGAATCTGCATCAACTGCAGGTAGTCGATCATGATCAACGCGATATCACCGTGCTCACGCACCAGGCGACGGGTCCGGGCGCGCATTTCCGAAGGGCTGATACCGGCAGTATCGTCGATGAACAGCTTGCGGTCGTTGAGCAGATTGACCGCCGAAGTCAGGCGCGGCCAGTCGTCATCTTCCAGTTGGCCGGAACGGACCTTGGTCTGGTCGATACGCCCCAGGGACGAGAGCATACGCATGATCAGCGATTCACCTGGCATCTCCAGGGAGTACACCAGTACGGCCTTGTCGCTGCGCAGCACGGCGTTTTCCACCAGGTTCATCGCAAAGGTGGTTTTACCCATGGACGGACGGCCGGCGACGATGATCAGGTCCGATGGCTGCAGGCCGCTGGTCTTCTCATCGAGGTCGGTGTAGCCGGTGGACAGGCCGGTGATGGCGTTGTCGGTGTTGAACAGGGTGTCGATGCGGTCGATGGCCTTGGTCAGCAGATCGTTGACGCTCACCGGGCCACCGGTTTTTGGCCGGGCCTCGGCGATCTGGAAGATTTGCCGTTCCGCTTCATCGAGGATCTCGGCAGCGGTTCGGCCTTCCGGGTTGAAGGCGCTGTCCGCGATTTCGGTGCTGATACCGATCAATTGGCGCAAGGTCGCCCGTTCGCGCACGATCTGGGCATAGGCCTTGATGTTGGCGACAGACGGCGTGTTTTTTGCCAACTCACCCAGGTAACCGAGGCCGCCAACCTGAGACGTCTGGCCTTCCTTGTCCAATTGCTCGGCCAGGGTCACCACGTCGATCGGCATGTTCTGATCGGCCAATCTTGCGATGGCACGGAAAATCAGGCGGTGGTCATGTCGGTAGAAATCGCCGTCGGATACTTGATCGAGCACGCGTTCCCAGGCGTTGTTGTCCAGCATCAGACCACCGAGCACGGCCTGTTCGGCCTCGATGGAGTGCGGAGGCACCTTCAGGGCTGCGGTTTGCAGATCGTATTGCTCGGGAGCGGTGATTTCGTTCATGGCCACTTGATTCTTTTGGAAACGCAGGGGGTTTTGAAAATCAGCAATTGCAGAAAGACAAAGGGCACGACCTGTAAACAGGATCGTGCCCGATGTTACCGACTAGTACCCGAGGGTGCCAGCCGACAGGTATTGCTTAAGCTGCTACCACGACAACGCGTACGGTGGCTTCAACTTCGGCGTGCAGGTGCACGGCTACGTCGAATTCGCCTACGTTGCGGATGGTGCCGTTCGGCAGACGAACTTCGCTCTTCGACACTTCAACGCCAGAGGCGGTCAGTGCGTCAGCGATGTCGTGAGTACCGATCGAACCGAACAGCTTGCCTTCGTCGCCAGCGGTGGCAGTGATGGTCACTTCCAGCTCGGCCAGTTGGGCAGCACGGCTTTCAGCCGAGGTCTTACGGTCTGCTGCGGCTTTTTCCAGCTCAGCGCGACGCTCTTCGAACGCGGCCAGGTTGGCAGCGGTCGCAGCGGTGGCTTTGCCGTAAGGCAGCAGGTAGTTACGACCGTAACCGGCCTTAACGTTTACTTTGTCACCCAGGTTGCCCAGGTTGGTGACTTTTTCCAGAAGGATCAGTTGCATGTGAAAATCCTCTAACTTTTAACCTTCACCGTTCGCGTTGTCGGCGTCTTTCGGCGCCATACGACCGCGAAAATCAATCAGGCTGTCGACGATGGCCAGGACCACCAGCAACGGATAGATCAGCTGCATGAACAGCAACAACGTGACGTACAACCCCACCAGCCAGAACCTGGCCAGTCGCTTTTGCGCCACCAGCCCGTGAATCAGGGCCAGAGCGGCAAATACCAGCGGTACACTGCACAACGGCGTGAGCATGGCCATCTGCGGACCGAAGTTCGGCCCCAGAAGCATGCCCGCCAGCAGCAACATCGCCAGCCCAAGCGGGAAACGGATGGCGCGAAATTCGCGACCAAAACCACCCGGGTTGTACAACAACGCCTGCCAGTAGCGCCCGATAATCAGGCTCAGCACACTGACGATTTGTAACAAGGCCGCAATCAGGCCGGTCAGGACCGGTGCGATCAGGGACGCGAAACGCGCTTGCTCCTCTACCGACATCTGCTGGTAGAGATCACCGAGGGCCTCGGGCAGGATTTTTATCAAAGCCTGCGACAGCATCTCGATCTGGGGCGCGAAAGCCACCCCGAGCGCCACTGAAAACACCACTCCCATCGCTATGCTGACCAGCAGCACGCGGTTCCAGGATTCGCTTGCGCGCAACACCAACGCCAGCGCCGAAGACCCCAGCAGCACCATCAGTGCCCGCGGGTCAGCGGAATACAACCACCAGAGCAAAGCCGGCAGCAGTCCCAGAGCAAGAACGCCAAGGGCGTCCTTCAATCCGCGCCGCAGGAGTACAAGACTCACCGCGGCAGCACCCAACCAATACAACAACGGCAATGCCGCGCATCCAGCCACTACCAGAGTGGCCTGCATACGACCGCGCATGATGAACTCAGCTAAGGCGCGCATGCATTCAATCCTTTGCTACGTGTCGACTGCCCGGTCTCAGCGGCCGTGGCTGTCGGTGTAGGCCAGCAGGGCCAGGAAGCGGGCGCGCTTGATAGCGGTGGCCAGCTGACGCTGATAACGAGCTTTGGTACCGGTGATACGGCTTGGAACGATTTTGCCGGTCTCGGATACGTAGGCTTTCAGAGTGTTGAGATCTTTGTAATCGATCTCTTTCACGTCTTCAGCGGTGAAGCGGCAGAATTTACGACGACGGAAGAAACGTGCCATGTGATTGGCTCCTTAAAAGGTCCGTGGATTACTCGTCAGCGTTATCGCTGTTGTCGCTGTCGCTATCGCTGTCATCGCCATCGGCGCTGTCAGAGTGCTCAGGACGGTCGCGACGCTCACGGCGCTCACTGCGGTTTTCTTCAGCCTTGAGCATCTCGGATTGGCCGGTGACGGCTTCTTCGCGACGGATGACCAGGTTACGGATCACTGCATCGTTGTAGCGGAAGTTGTCTTCCAGCTCGGCCAGGGCCTTGCCGGTGCATTCAACGTTCAGCATCACGTAGTGAGCCTTGTGAACATTGTTGATTGCATAGGCCAGTTGACGACGGCCCCAATCTTCCAGACGGTGGATTTTGCCGCCGTCTTCTTCGATCAGCTTGGTGTAACGCTCAACCATGCCGCCGACTTGCTCGCTTTGATCCGGGTGGACCAAAAAGATGATTTCGTAATGACGCATGAATGCTCCTTACGGGTTGTAGCCTGCCGCTCAAAAACGGTCAGACAAGGAGTGAATGACACTTATGGACTTGTGGACGCTAGACACATAAGTGCCTGCCATCACAGCAAGGGGCGCAATTGTAGAGAAGGGCCGAGGGCGGCGCAAGGTGATTGGTGATTATTTGAACAACCACCAATCCTTACCCACACAAACCAATGTGGGAGCGAGCCTGCTCGCGATGAGGGCGCTCCATTCAACATTTGCGTTGAACGGCACTCCGCTATCGCGAGCAGGCTCGCTCCCAAAGGAATACAACTGGATCAGGACTTCTTGGCGGCCGCAGCAGCCTTGACGCTACGCTGGCGCTGAGCCTCGAACAGACACACGCCGGTCGCGACCGAAACGTTGAGGCTGCTGACACTGCCGGCCATCGGCAGCTTGACCAGGTAGTCGCAATGCTCGCGGGTCAGGCGCCGCATGCCCTTGCCTTCGGCCCCCATGATCAGGATCGTCGGGCCCGTCAGGTCCTGGTCATAAATGCTGACCTCGGCCTCGCCCGCCGTGCCGACCACCCACAGGCCACGCTGCTGGAGTTTCTCCAGGGTACGCGCCAGATTGGTCACGGCCACCAACGGGATAACTTCCGCCGCGCCACAGGCGACTTTACGCACCACCGGCGTCAACGTCGCCGACTTGTCTTTAGGTACGATCACCGCCAATGCACCCGCCGCATCGGCCGAGCGCAGGCAAGCGCCAAGGTTGTGAGGATCGGTCACGCCATCCAGTACCAGCAACAATGGCGCGCCTTCGGTGCGATCGAGCAACTCGTCGAGCATCGCCTCGCCCCAGACCTGGCTCGGGCTGACCTCAGCCACCACCCCCTGGTGCACACCTTCGACCCAGGCGTCCATTTCCCGCCGTTCAGCCTGGCCGACCGCTACGCGATTCTCGCCCGCCAGCTCGATCAGGGTCTGGACCCGCGGATCACTGCGGCCTTCCGCCAGCCAGATCTGCTTGACCCGCTTGGGATGGTGACGCAGCAATGCTTCCACGGCATGCACACCGTAGATTTTTTCCAACTGACTCATGACTTGGCCTTGGGTTTACGCGCCCCGCCGCTCTTGGCTGGGGCCGAGCCCGCTTTCGGCGGGCCTTTACGGTGTTTGCTCGGCTTGCCGGTCGCCTTGTCCGGCGCCGACCGTCCGGTCTTTCCCCCAGACGCCGCTTTACCGCCGCTCTTGGCTTCGGCGAGCAACGCCTGTTTCATCTCACGACTTTTGCGCAGCTCGGCGTTTTTTGCCGCCGCATCGCTTGGGCGATAGGCTTCGACGGCCTTTTCCTTGGCCGGGCCGCGACGCCCGGACTTGGCCGCAGCAGGCTCGGCGGCGGTCTTGGCCGCAGGCGCAGAAGTTTCAGTGCCGCGCTTCTTGCGGCCAATCGGCGCGCTGATGGTTTTTTCCGCCATCTCGAAGTCGATCTTGCGCTCGTCGAGATCAACGCGCATGACCCGCACTTCGACCGTATCGCCAAGACGGAAGCTGCGGCCGGTGCGCTCACCCGCCAAGCGGTGATGCACGGGGTCGAAGTGGTAGTAATCGCCCGGCAGCGCGGTGACGTGCACCAGGCCTTCGACGTAGATGTCGGTCAGCTCGACGAACAGGCCAAAACCGGTCACGGCAGTGATCACGCCCGGGAACGACTCACCCACGCGATCCTTCATGAACTCGCACTTGAGCCAGTTCACTACGTCACGAGTCGCTTCATCGGCACGGCGCTCGCTCATTGAGCACTGCTCGCCGAGTTGTTCCAGGGCCGCCTCGTCGTAGGGGTAGATGCGCGCCTTGGGAATGGTCATCGCACCGGCACGTTTGACGTGCGGGGTGTCCATCTTCGAGTGGATCACGCTGCGGATCGCCCGATGCGTGAGCAAGTCAGGGTAACGACGGATCGGCGACGTAAAGTGGGTATAAGCTTCGTAATTCAGGCCGAAGTGGCCCTGGTTATCGGCGCTGTATACCGCCTGGCTCAACGAGCGCAGCATCACGGTCTGGATCAGGTGGAAATCCGGACGATCCTTGATACTGGCCAGCAGGGCCTGGTAATCCTTGGGCGACGGACCGTCCTTGCCTTTGTGCAAGGACAGGCCGAGCTCACCGAGGAAGGCCCGCAGTTTTTCCAGGCGCTCCGGCGGCGGGCCATCGTGGACCCGGTACAGCGCAGGAATCTCGTGCTTCTTCAGGAACTCAGCAGTGGCGACGTTGGCGGCCAGCATGCATTCCTCGATCAGCTTGTGGGCATCGTTGCGCACCGTCGGACGAATCTCGGCGATCTTGCGCTCGGAGCCGAAGATGATCCGGGTTTCCTGAGTTTCGAAATCGATCGCGCCACGCACGTGACGGGCCGCCAGCAGCACTTTGTAGAGCGAGTACAGCTCTTTGAGATGCGGCACGACATCGGTGTATTCGCCACGAAGCTTGCGCGATTCGGCAAGTTTCGGGGTTTCCAGCATCGCGCTGACCTTGTTGTAGGTCAGGCGGGCGTGGGAATGGATCACCGCCTCGTAGAAGCAGTAGTCGGTCATCTCGCCGGATTTGGAGATGGTCATCTCGCAAACCATGGCCAGGCGATCGACGTGAGGATTGAGCGAGCACAAACCGTTGGACAGTTGCTCTGGCAGCATCGGTACGACGCGCTCGGGGAAGTACACCGAGTTGCCGCGTACCTGGGCTTCGGCGTCCAGCGCCGAACCGAGTTTCACGTAGCTGGAAACATCGGCAATCGCCACGTACAACTTCCAGCCGCCGGAGAACAGGCGCAGCTTGCCAGGCTTGGCTTCGCAGTAGACCGCGTCGTCGAAGTCCCGGGCGTCTTCGCCATCGATGGTGACGAATGGCAGGTGACGCAGGTCGATGCGCTTCTCTTTGTCTTTCTCTTCGACTTCCGGCTTGAGCTTGGCGGCTTCTTTCAGGACCGCTTCAGGCCATACGTGCGGGATGTCATAAGTACGCAGGGCGACATCGATTTCCATGCCCGGCGCCATGTAGTTGCCGACCACTTCCACCACATCGCCCTGGGGCTGGAAGCGCGGGGTTGGCCAGTGGGTGATTTTCACCTCGACGAACTGACCGACCTTGGCGTTGGCATTGCGGCCCGGGGTGACCAGCACTTCCTGCTGGATCTTCGGGTTGTCGGCGACGACAAAGCCGATGCCACCTTCTTCAAAGTAACGGCCGACGATGCTTTCGTGGGCACGGGACACCACTTCGACGATCACGCCTTCACGGCGGCCGCGGCGGTCCAGGCCGGAAACCCGGGCCAAAGCCCGGTCACCGTCGAACACCAGACGCATCTGCGCCGGGCTCATGAACAGGTCGTCGCTGCCGTCGTCCGGAATCAGGAAGCCGAAACCGTCACGGTGACCGGCGATGCGGCCCAGGATCAGGTCAAGCTTGTCCACGGGCGCATAGGTGCCGCGCCGGGTGTAGATCAACTGCGCATCGCGCTCCATGGCGCGCAGACGGCGGCGCAGGGCTTCGAGCTGGTCTTCGGTGGTCAGACCGAACTCTTCGACCAGTTGCTCGCGGCTAGCAGGCGAACCCCGATCGGCGAGATGCGCCAGGATCAGTTCGCGGCTAGGAATAGGGTTTTCGTATTTTTCCGCTTCACGAGCGGCCTCGGGATCGAGGGACTGCCAATCGGCCATTAGAGAGTTTTCACCTTGTCTATATGCGGGTTAGTTTGGCATAGGCGTAATGAAACGGGAAATTTCAAGCATCCAATGCCTTTTTCTGAAGCCTTTTGACCCCTCTTGAAGCCCGGAAATGCACCGCTCGTGAAATTTAGCGGTTTTTTTCTCGTGAGGGGTTTACAGTTAAAAACACGCTCCGTATAGTGCGCGCCATCGACGACGCACACGCGTTGCCGATACTGCCCAGATGGTGAAATTGGTAGACACGCCAGCTTCAGGTGCTGGTGACCGCAAGGTCGTGGAAGTTCGAGTCTTCTTCTGGGCACCAATTTCGAGCGACAGATCAATGATCTGCCAGCTCCCCAAAAACCCGCGAAAGCGGGTTTTTGCATTTTCGGCCCCTGGAATCTGACTGGTAATTACTAAAACAAAAACAGGGGTTTACAGATCAAAACTCGCTCCGTATAGTGCGCCACATCGACAGCGGCAACGCTGAAGATGCTGCCCAGATGGTGAAATTGGTAGACACGCCAGCTTCAGGTGCTGGTGACCGCAAGGTCGTGGAAGTTCGAGTCTTCTTCTGGGCACCAATTCAAGCTTCAAGGTTACGGCCTTGAACTCACAAAAACCCGCGAAAGCGGGTTTTTGCGTTTCTGGGGTTGGCGATTTATTCGCTCACGACAAGATGCCTCTGAGCCACTGAAACCGCTATCGCGAGCAGGCTCGCTCCCACACGGGATCTCCAGCGCTCACAGATACTCTGTTCACAGTGGATCAATGTGGGAGCGAGCCTGCTCGCGATGAGGCCAGCCCATCAAGCCCGGAACTGCCCCAGGCTCGCCTTCAACTGCGCCGCCAGACTATCCAATACCTTGCCACTGGCCGTGGTCTCGACCACAGCCTGAGCCGCTTTCTCGGCCTGGGCGTGAATGGTTTCCACCCGCCCACGCACCGCTTGCGCACCTTGCGCCTGGTGAGCCGCCGCTTGCGTGGCCAGACCGATGGCCGCATGCACCTGCTCTACAGAGGTCTGTACCGACTGCTGCAAGCGCGCGCTGTCACGCAACACCAACAACCCCTCACTGGCCTGACGCCCGGCCTGGCCGATGGCAGCCACCGCCTCGCGAGCGCCCTGCTGCAGCGCGACGATATGCGCCTGGATGTCGCCGGTCGAACTCTGGGTCTTGCTTGCCAGCGCCCGCACCTCGTCGGCAACCACTGCGAACCCACGCCCGGTTTCCCCGGCCCGCGCCGCTTCGATGGCCGCGTTCAAAGCCAGCAGGTTGGTTTGCTCGGCAATGCCGTGAATGACCGTGAGCACCACTTCGATCTGCTCGCTCTGTTGCGCCAGCCGCTCGATGACTTTTGCCCCCGTGTCGACCTGCCCGGCCAGCGCTTCGATCAAACCACCGACCTTGGCCGAGGTTCGGGTGTTTTCGTCGGTGGCCTTGCGAATCTCCACCACCTGCTGCAAGGCAGCCTGCATCGCCTGACTTTCCGATTGCGCTTCATCGGCCATTTGCGACAACGCTCGCAGGCTCTCGGCCACTTCATCACGCTGCATTCCGGCCGCCGCATCGGCACCGGAGTTACGCAAGGTCATTGCACCGATTTCCACACCGGTGCGCTGGGCCACATCCCCCGCCTCTCGCACGATGGGCTGCAACTTATCCACAAAACGATTGACCGCCGAGGCCATCTCGCCGATTTCGTCCTTGCTGCTGATTTGCACGCGCTTGGTCAGGTCGCCCTCACCCGCCGCCAGATCGTTCATCGCGGCAATCAACAGTTTCAAACGATTGACCACTCGCCGCCCCAACACCACCGCCAGCAGCACCAGCACGCCAAACCCCACCAGCGCTAGACCCAGGCCGATCCGCCAGCGCAAAGTGCCCGCAGCGTCCTGTACGGTGGTGGCGGTGTTGGCCTGCATTTGCGTCGCGGTGGACTGAGCCGACTCCAGGCGCCCGCGCATTGCCGTGGCGCTGTCGGCTGCCGCCCCCTTGAGGCTATCACCCACCAACTGGTCACCACTGGCGATCAAGGCCGAGAAGCGCTGGTCCAACGCCTCCAGGTCAGCTTCAACGGAGGCCGTGGAAACGCCCATCAACACCTTGCCGATCTCTACGCCGTTGGGGTTGATCGAGGCCTCAAGGTAATACACCGAAGGGTCGTTCTTCGCCGCGTCCAACACCTTGTCCAGCGCCCGGTCGCCCTGGCCTTTCTCCAACAAAGCCTTGTTGATCGGGTTCTCCCGATTCAGGTAGCGAGTCAGGTGCTGGCCGGTGGCGTCGTCATAAATGACGAAGAGTACGTTGGGATTGCGCTGGGCCCGACGGGCAAACTCGGAGAGCGCAGGCACGTCGCTGTCCCACATGGCGCGGGGCGCAACCGAAGCCAGGAGTTGCGCCATATCATTGGCAGAGTCCTTGAGCGATTTTTCCAGCGTCGCCCGCAACTGTGCCTGCTCATCCTTCAGTCGCGCAGATAAACCGGCGGTGAGGCGCTGACGAGTGCTGGCAGACAAGCTGTCCAGGCTCGACGTGACTTCACGCCCGGCCTGCTCCAGTTCGCCAGACAACTTCTGGCTGTCGCCGCCGAGCCGCGCCTCCAGATCAGCCTCCAGCGCAGTGACCGTGCTTCGCGTCAGCGCGACAGCGACCAGCACCTGCACCAAAAGGGCGACACCAAGAGTAACGAACACAGGCCGCAACAGGCGGCTTTGTAACAATGAGAGAACGGCCGACACAGGGAATCCCTCTACTAACGCCATTAATTTGATGGCACTTCACAAGAAGCACTTATTATTCATGGTGTATAGCAAGTGTCGTGCCGTCTGGCAGGCAGAAACGACAAAGGACCCAAACGAGGGTCCTTTGTGTTTTACATCAACGGCTTATCAGGCAAACGGGTGACGCAGAACGATGGTTTCGTTGCGGTCCGGCCCCGTCGAAATAATGTCGATCGGTGCACCGACCAACTCTTCGACGCGCTTGATGTAATTGCGAGCCGCTACTGGCAGCTCTTCCAGGGTCTTGGCACCCACGGTCGACTCAGTCCAGCCTGGCATCTGCTCGTATACCGGCTCCAGACCGATGTAGCTGTCAGCGTCAGTCGGTGCGTCGATGACCGCGCCGTCCTGATTCTTGTAGCCCACGCAGATGTTGATGGTTTCCAGGCCGTCCAGTACGTCCAGCTTGGTCAGGCACAGGCCCGAGATACTGTTGACGTCGATGGCGCGACGCAGGATGACGGCATCGAACCAGCCGCAACGACGGGCACGGCCAGTGGTGGCGCCGAACTCATGGCCACGCTTGGCCAGGAACGCACCAACATCATCGAACAGCTCGGTCGGGAACGGACCCGAACCGACGCGAGTGGTGTATGCCTTGGTAATACCGAGGATGTAATCCAGGTACATCGGGCCGAAACCCGAGCCGGTGGCGATGCCGCCGGCAGTGGTGTTGGAGCTGGTGACGTACGGGTAGGTACCATGGTCGATGTCCAGCAGCGACCCCTGGGCACCTTCGAACATGATGTCCTTGCCAGCGCGACGCAGCTCGTGCAGCTCGGCAGTGACGTCGAGCATCATCGGCTTGAGCAGCTCGGCGTACTCCATGCATTCATCCAGGGTCTTCTGGAAGTCGATGGCCGGCTCTTTGTAGTAATTGACCAGAACGAAGTTGTGGTAGTCCAGCAACTCGCCCAGCTTGGCGGCGAAGCGCTCACGGTGAAACAGGTCACCGATGCGCAGGCCACGACGGGCCACCTTGTCTTCGTAGGCCGGGCCGATGCCGCGACCGGTGGTGCCAATCTTCAGCTCGCCACGGGCCTTTTCGCGGGCCTGGTCCAGCGCAACGTGATAGGACAGGATCAGCGGGCAGGACGGGCTGATACGCAGGCGCTCGCGCACCGGTACGCCTTTCTCTTCCAGCTTGATGATTTCCCGCAACAAGGCGTCAGGGGCAACCACCACCCCGTTGCCGATCAGGCACTGCACGCCTTCGCGCAACACGCCCGACGGAATCAGGTGCAGTACGGTTTTCTCACCGTCGATCACCAAGGTGTGACCTGCGTTGTGGCCACCCTGGTAGCGCACTACGGCGGCAGCATGTTCGGTCAGCAGATCAACGATCTTGCCTTTGCCCTCATCACCCCACTGGGTGCCCAGGACTACGACATTCTTACCCATAACACTTGTCCTCATTCGCGCAAACTTGGTGCCGGCCGCGGCCGGCAGGAAAACTCAAGAAGCCAGCGGCAATACTTGCCAAAGCCCGTTCTGCTGAATCAATTGCCGGTCGCAGTCCGCTTCACGGGCGGCGGCCAAAGGCTGCCCAGGCAAGGCCTGGACGACACGCTGACCCTCACTGCGCAACTGGCAGACCGTCTGCCAGAGTGCTGCATCCGTACTGTCAGGCATCCAGATACCGCCAGACGGTAGCTCGACTTCAGCACGCCCCAGGGTCACCAGGGTTTTCAAATCGGTAGAGAAGCCGGTCGCCGGACGGGCACGACCGAAGTCGGCGCCAATATCATCGTATCGACCGCCCTGAGCGATGGACTGGCCAACCCCCGGCACGAACACCGCGAACACCACACCGGTGTGGTAGTGATAACCGCGCAGTTCACCCAGGTCGAAGTACAGCGGCAACTCGGGGAAACGCACCGACAGTCGCTCGGCAATCGCCAGCAAATCGTCCAGTGCCGCGAGCACCGGCGCCGGCGCATGGGCCAGCCGCTCGCGGGCAGCGGCCAGCACTTCGCGACCGCCGCACAGATCCACCAGCGCCCGCAACATGCCGGACAGATCGGCCGGCAGGCCTTCGGTCAGACTGATCACTTCATCGATGGCCTTGCGCTGCAAGGCATCGAACAACTGCTGCTCCACTTCGCCGGACAAACCGGCCGCACGCGCCAGGCCACGATAGATGCCAACGTGGCCCAGGTCCATGTGGACATCCGGTACGTCGGCCAGTTGCAGCATGGCAAGCATCAGGCTGATGACTTCCACGTCGCTGCTCGGGCTCGCATCGCCATACAACTCGGCACCCAGCTGGATCGGACTGCGCGAAGACGACAGGGCGCGCGGCTGGGCGTGCAGCACACTGCCGGCATAGCACAGACGGCTCGGACCTTCACGACGCAGGGTGTGGGCGTCGATACGCGCCACTTGCGGCGTGATGTCGGCACGAAAGCCCATCTGCCGGCCCGACTGCGGGTCGATAACCTTGAAGGTGCGCAGATCCAGGTCCTGGCCCGCGCCGGTCAGCAGGGATTCCAGGTACTCGATATGCGGGGTAACGACGAATTCGTAACCCCAGCTCTGGAACAGATCCAACACCTGCCGACGCGCTACTTCAATACGCGCAGCTTCCGGTGGCAGTACTTCTTCGATGCCATCTGGCAGCAGCCAGCGGTCTACCGTTGCCATTACGCCATTCCCCTATGGTCCGGGCGGCCAGCCCTCGGGCAAGCCTTGAGTGAAGCAGAAAGTGCCCGCCACATGCGCAAACCCCGCGCATGAGCAACGTGACGAATGGCCTGTAGTCGGCCTCGCCAAGCACTTTCCTCGAAAAACCTGTCGAGCCGTTCAACCCGACGCCTGCAACAAAAACCGCAATCGAACGTGCAGACGCAAAAAAGCCGGGAATTTCCCGGCTGCCGCATCATACACACGTTTTCCCAAAGGATCACCCCGCCCGACGCTTTAGCCGCCGGGCGGAGTGCTTCAGGTCAACGTCGCATCAAGGCTTGGACTTTTCCAGGTACTGGAAGAAGTCGCTGCTTGGGTCAAGGACCAGGACGTCGGATTTGTCCGCAAAGCTTTCACGGTAGGCACGCAGGCTACGGTAGAACGCGTAGAACTCCTGATCCTGACCATAGGCCTTGGCGTAGATCGCAGCGGCCTGGGCATCACCGTCACCGCGCAGCTCTTCCGATTCACGGTAGGCTTCGGCCAGCAATACGCGACGCTGACGATCGGCGTCGGCACGGATGCCTTCAGCCAGCTCGTTACCCTTGGCGCGGTGCTCGCGAGCTTCACGCTCACGCTCGGTGCTCATCCGCTCGAACACACTGCGGTTCACTTCCTTGGGCAGGTCGATGGCCTTGACCCGGACATCGACAACTTCGATACCCAGCTCTTTTTCCGCCATCGCGTTCAGCGAACGAGTGATGTCGGCCATGAGCGCATCACGCTCACCAGACACGACTTCATGCAGCGTACGCTTACCGAACTGGTCACGCAGGCCCGACTCAAGACGACGGGACAGACGCTCGTCGGCAATCTGCTTGAGACCGGAAGTCGCGGTGTAGAAGCGCTCGGCATCTTTCACGCGCCACTTGGCGTAGGCGTCCACCATCACGGCTTTCTTTTCCAGCGTCAGGAAGCGTTGTGTCGGTGCATCCAGTGTCATCAGGCGGGCATCGAACTTACGCACCTTGTTGACGTACGGCACTTTCACATGCAGGCCCGGCTGGACATCCGCCTGGACCACGCGACCGAATTGCAGCAACACCGCACGCTCGGTCTGAGCCACGATGTAGAAGCAGTTCCAGGCAGCGATCGCCACGACGACACCGACAATAAGGGCGATCAGCGATTTATTGCTCATCAGCGACTCTCCCTGGTACGTGCTTGCTGTTGCTGCTGCTCCGCCGCCGCGCGGGCATTGGCTTCATTGCTGGCCGCTGCCGTGCTGGACGGTGGCGTGCCGGTTTTACGACCGCCTTCGACCATCTTGTCCAGCGGCAAGTACAGCAGATTGCTCTGGCCGTTCTTGTTGCCGGTCACGAGGACCTTGCTGGTGTTGCTGAAGACTTCCTGCATGGTGTCCAGGTACAGACGCTCGCGGGTGACTTCAGGCGCCTTGCGATACTCGCTCACCAGTTTGGTGAAGCGATCCGCCTCACCCTTGGCGCGGGAGACCACTTCGTCGCGGTAACCGTTGGCATCTTCAATGATGCGCTGGGCCTGACCACGGGCTTCCGGCACGACGCCGTTGGCGTAGGTCTCGGCCTGGTTGCGCGAACGCTGCTCGTCTTCACGGGCACGGATCACGTCATCGAAGGCTTCCTGGACTTCACGCGGTGCCGCTGCGCTCTGAACGTTGACCTGGGTAACGGTGATACCGGTGCGATAGGTATCGAGGAACCTTTGCAGGCGCTCCTTGATTTCGCTGGCCATCAACTCACGACCTTCAGTCAGCACCTGGTCCATGGCGGTAGAGCCCACCACATGACGCAAGGCACTTTCAGTGGCGTGCTGCAGGCTGATTTCCGGTTGGTCGACGTTCAGTACGAAGTCTTGCAGATTGGAAATCTTGTATTGCACGGTCAGCGGCACTTCGACGATGTTCTCGTCTTCGGTGAGCATCTGGCCCTGCTTGGTATAGGCACGCTCACGCGTGACGTTTTCCATGAACTTCTTGTCGATCGGCGGGAAATAGATGTTCAGACCCGGACCGACAGTCTCGTAGTACTTGCCAAAGCGCAGCACCACGGCCTGCTCCTGCTCGTCCACGACATATACCGCGCTGTACAGCCAGACAGCCGCGAGCACGACGAGACCAATGCCGAGCAGGCCATAACCGCCACCCTTGCCCGAACGGCCACCACCATCGTCACCGCGTTTCTTACCACCACCGAACAAACCGTTCAGGCTTTCCTGCAGCTTTCGGAAGGCCTCGTCGAGATCCGGCGGCCCTTTGCGGTCGCCGTTGTTACGACGTTTTCCACCCCAGGGATCCTGATTATTCGAGTTGCCACCCGGCTCATTCCAAGCCATAGCGCTCTCCATCTGATAAAGCAAAGACGCACCCACGGCGCGCCGACCAATGCTACAGAATGCCTGACACAGCTTTCTCAGGCTTTTATTGCAAAGTGTGTTGCTCGATGAATTCCATCGGCTGCAGCCCTTCGCGACTGACCAGTCGATTGAGCTCCGCCCGAGGCAGGCGAACCGCCAGCAGGCAGACGCCTTCTTCGTCGTGTTCTTCTTTCTGCACCGCTCCGAGCTCAAAGAACTGGGCCCGCAGCCGAGCGAAACGTTGCGGCAACTTCAGCGTGCCAACAAACAAGTCGTTGCCCAGCAGCTCCGCCACGGCCTGCTTGAGCAGGTCGAGGCCGGAGCCGTCGCGGGCCGATAACCAGACCCGCTGCGGTTTGCCATCGGCATCACGCTGGATCTGCGGCTCCACGCCTTCGAGCAAATCGAGTTTGTTGTATACCTCGAGGATCGGCAAGTCCTGGGCTCCGATCTCGCCCAGCACCACCATGACCTGCTCGATCTGCAGCATCCGGTCCGGCTCGGCGGCATCGATCACGTGCAGCAGCAGGTCGGAGTTGCTCGACTCTTCGAGCGTAGCCCGGAAAGCCTCCACCAGCTTATGCGGCAAGTGCCGAATGAAGCCCACGGTGTCGGCCAGCACAATCGGCCCGAGGTCGTCCAGATCGAGCCGGCGCAGGGTCGGATCGAGCGTGGCGAACAACTGGTCGGCGGCGTAGACATCGGACTGGGTCACGTTATTGAACAGCGTCGATTTGCCGGCGTTGGTGTAACCCACCAATGAAACCGTCGGGATATCAGCACGCTTGCGGCCACGCCGGGATTGCTCGCGCTGGCTGCGGACCTTTTCCAGACGCCCCTTGATCTGGCGCAGGCGAACCCGCAGCAGGCGCCGGTCGGTTTCCAGCTGGGTCTCACCCGGACCGCGCAGACCGATCCCCCCCTTCTGCCGCTCAAGGTGGGTCCAGCCACGAACCAGGCGCGTACTCATGTGCTCAAGCTGGGCCAGTTCGACCTGGAGCTTGCCTTCATGGGTACGGGCGCGTTGGGCGAAGATATCGAGAATCAACCCCGTCCGGTCGATCACGCGACACTCGAACACACGCTCGAGGTTACGTTCCTGACTGGGCGTGAGGATGTGATTGAAAATCACCAGGTCGACCTGCTCGGTTTTGACCAGGTCGCGCAATTCCTCGACCTTGCCGCTACCTATCAGGTATTTGGCGGTTGGCCGATGACGCGGCACGTTAAAAAACGCGACGGTCTCGGCGCCGGCCGAAAGTGCCAATTCCTGAAACTCCTGCGGATCTTCGCGCGCCTCAGGGTCTTGTCCATCCAAGTGAACGAGAATGGCCCGCTCACCCCCACCGTGGCGCTCAAAGAACAAAGGAGACTCCTATCAAGCGTTACCCGGTTCAGCGTCACCGGCTTCGGATTCGGTTGCGCTAGGCAGACGAATCGCACGCACAGGCACTACTGTCGAGATCGCGTGCTTGTAGACCATCTGGCTGACGGTGTTTTTCAACAGGATGACGAACTGGTCGAAAGACTCGATATGGCCTTGCAGTTTGATCCCGTTGACCAGATAGATGGACACCCCAACTTTCTCTTTACGTAAAGTGTTCAAGTAAGGGTCTTGTAGCGAATGCCCTTTTGACATGTGCCGCACTCCTTTAAGGATCAATAATTAAAATCGGAATCAGATGGCTTGGGCCGTCACACCCCCAAGGATAGACGGCAATTGCAAGGACTCAGCTCAATATGGAGATGGTCCCAAGGTATTTCAAGGCGCGCGGCAGATTGTCGCAATCAAGACTGTCAAGCCAATGCAAGTCAGTCCAGCTCCGCAGCCAGGTGAACTGGCGTTTCGCCAATTGGCGCGTGGCAATGATTCCACGCTCCTGCATCTCGGCTGACGTCAGCTTGCCGTCCAGATAGTCCCAGACCTGTCGATAACCCACCGCACGTATAGACGGCAACCCGGCATGCAGGTCACTTCGCTCACGCAGGGCTACGACCTCGTCTATGAATCCCTGTTCCAACATTAATGTGAATCTTTGTTCAATTCGCCGATGCAGCACTTGCCGGTTCGCCGGAGCGATGGCCAGATTGGCGACAGTATAGGGCAATTGTTGCATTCCCGAAGCGGCTGCTTCAGTACTTTGCGCAGATTGTCGCTGTCGCAGGGCCGTCATGCTCTGCCCGCTGACCCGATAGACCTCCAGCGCCCGGCTGAGCCGTTGCGGGTCGTTGGGGTGAATGCGGGCCGCCGACTCCGGGTCGATGACCGCCAGTTGCTCATGCAGGGCTTGCCAGCCAAGGCGTGCAGCCTCTTCTTCGATCTGCGCGCGCACGCTGGGATCGGCAGCCGGCATGTCCGCCAGCCCCTCGACCAGAGCCTTGTAGTACAGCATCGTGCCGCCCACCAGCAGCGGAATCTTGCCTCTGGCGGTGATGTCGGCCATGGCCTGAAGGGCATCGCGACGAAAATCCGCTGCCGAGTAAGCTTCGGCCGGATCCAGGATGTCGATCAGTCGGTGCGGGAACTCGGCCAGCAGCTCTTTTGACGGCTTGGCCGTGCCGATGTCCATGCCCCGGTAGACCAAGGCCGAATCGACGCTGATCAGCTCGCAGGGCAGCACTTTGGTCAACTCAATGGCCAGGTCGGTCTTGCCGGCTGCGGTCGGCCCCATCAGAAAGATCGCAGGTGGTAACTGGCTCATCAACGACCGCGCAGGAACAGTTTGTCCAGGTCGTCCAGGCCCAGTTGGGTCCAGGTCGGCCGGCCATGGTTGCATTGGCCGCTGCGCTCGGTGTTTTCCATATCCCGCAGCAGGCCATTCATTTCCGGCAAGGCCAGACGCCGGTTGGCGCGGATTGCGCCGTGGCAGGCCATGGTGCCGAGCAGTTCGTTCAGGTGCGCCTGGATCCGGTCGCTGGTGCCGTACTCCATCAGGTCCGCCAGCACGTCGCTGACCAGTCGGTTGGCCTCGGCCTGCTTCAACAACGCCGGGATCTGCCGGATCGCCAGGGTTTCCGGGCCCAGGCGCTGCAGCTCAAAGCCCAGGCGCTGGAACCAGCTCACATGCTCCTCGGCGCAATCGGCCTCACGCTGACTGACCGCCAGGGATTCAGGCACCAATAGCGGTTGCCCGCTAAGGCCTTCGCTGGCCATGGCGATCTTCAGCCGCTCGTACATGATCCGCTCGTGGGCGGCATGCATGTCTACCAGGACCAGGCCCTGGGCATTTTCCGCGAGGATATAGATGCCTTTGAGCTGCGCCAGGGCATAACCCAGTGGCGGAATGTCACCCTGGCCGTCCGGCAACGCCGCCGCACCGGCCTCAGGCAGGGGCTTGAAGAACTCGCGATAAGCCGCCTGAGCTTCGGCGGCGGGCACGCTCGATTGCGCACGCGGGGTGTATTGGTACTGGTAACCGCTGCCCGCGCCGGTCCCGGCGGCGTTGTAGGTCGGCTGGGGCTGGGGTTGCTCCAGCAGTGCGTTGGCGGCCAGGCGCATTTCGCCCTGAGGCCCGAATTCGCCAGCCTCCAGCCCCGTTGGCCGGACCATGCCGGCAACTGCCGCCGGTGCCGCCAATTGATCTTCGGGGCGCACATCGCCCAAGGCGCGGTGCAAGGTGCCGTAAAGGAAATCGTGCACCATGCGCCCGTCACGGAAGCGTACTTCATGCTTGGTGGGATGGACGTTGACGTCCACCACCGCGGGATCGACTTCGAAAAAAAGCACGAACGTTGGATGCCGACCGTTGAACAACACGTCGCGATAGGCCTGGCGCACCGCATGGGCCACCAGCTTGTCGCGCACCGCCCGCCCGTTCACGTAAAAGTACTGCAAGTCCGCCTGGCTGCGAGAAAAAGTCGGCAGCCCGACCCAGCCCCACAGGTGCAGGCCATTGCGCTCCACTTCGATGGGCAGAGCCTGCTCCAGGAACCCGGCACCGCACACCGCGCCGACGCGTCGAGCACGGGCCGCATCATCATGGGCCTCGTGCAGGCTGAGGATGGTCTTGCCGTTGTGGCGCAAATGGAACGCCACGTCAAAACGCGCCAGCGCCAGACGCTTGATGACTTCCTGCAAATGATCGAATTCGGTCTTCTCGGCCTTGAGAAACTTGCGCCGCGCCGGGGTATTGAAGAACAGGTCGCGCACTTCCACCGAGGTGCCCACCGGATGGGCCGCGGGCTGGACGCGAGAGGCCATGTCCCGGCCTTCGGTCTCGACCTGCCAGGCCTGGTCGGCTTCGCGGGTACGCGAGGTGAGCGTCAGGCGCGACACCGAACTGATGGAGGCCAGCGCCTCGCCACGGAACCCCAGGCTCATGACCCGCTCGAGGTCTTCCAGATCGCGGATCTTGCTGGTGGCGTGGCGCGCCAGGGCCAACGGCAGGTCGTCGGCAGGAATGCCGCCACCGTCATCGCGCACACGCAGCAGCTTGACACCGCCCTGCTCGACATCCACATCGATGCGCCGGGCCCCGGAGTCGAGGCTGTTCTCCAGCAACTCCTTGATCACCGAAGCCGGACGCTCGACCACCTCACCGGCAGCGATCTGGTTCGCCAGCCGGGGGCTGAGCAGTTCGATGCGGGCAGTGCTGCCGGTCAGTTCATCGCTCATTGCTTGACCACCACTTCGTTGCCGGGAATGGTCAGGGTCTGGCCGATCTTGAGCTCGTCGCTCTTGAGATTATTGGCACTGCGCAACGACGCGGGCGACACCTGATAGCGCACCGCGATCATTGCCAGGGTTTCGCCAGGATTGACCCGATGGTCTCGCGGCCCCTGGGCGATCTTGCCGGAGTCTCGTAGCCAGGCGATGTAGGTGCCCGGTGGCGGGTTCTGCTGGAAGAACTGTCGCACGCCGCTGCTGATGGAACGGGCCAGGGCCTGTTGGTGGCTGGAGGATGTCAGCTTCGAGGCTTCGTTGGCGTTGGAGATGAACCCGGTTTCCACCAGAATCGACGGGATATCCGGTGACTTGAGCACCATGAACCCGGCCTGCTCGACGCGTCGCTTGTGCAGCGGCGTGACACGTCCAATGTTGCTCAAGACTTTTTGACCGACGTTCAGGCTGGACGTCAGCGAGGCGGTCATCGACAAATCGAGCAGCACGCCGGCGAGCATGCGGTCCTTGTCATCGAGGCTGACGTTACCGGCACCGCCAATCAGGTCGGAACGGTTTTCGCTGTCAGCCAGCCAACGGGCGGTCTCGGAGGTGGCCCCCCGGTCAGACAGGGCAAACACCGAGGCCCCGAACGCGGCTTTTGAAGGGGCGGCGTCGGCATGGATCGAGACGAACAGGTCCGCGCCCTTCTTGCGGGCGATTTCGGTACGGCCACGCAAGGGGATGAAATAGTCTCCGGTACGGGTCAGCTCCGCGCGAAAGCCCTTCATACCATTGACCTGGCGCTGCAACTCACGGGCGATGGACAGCACCACGTCCTTTTCACGCTGCCCTCGCGAGCCAGAGGCACCCGGGTCCTCCCCCCCGTGACCGGCATCGATCACAACGATGATATCGCGCTTGCCGGAAGGCGCCGGCGGTAGCTTGAGAGCAGGCTCGGTCGGCGTGACCGGCACCGCCGGCACTGTGGCGACTTTGGTCGGCGGCGCAGGCGGTGGCGCGGCATCGCCCGGGTTGTCGAACAAGTCCACCACCAGTCGGTTGCCGTACTGGGCGTTGGGCGCCAGGGTGAAGCTTTTCGGGGTAACCGCCTTATTCAGATCGACGACCACCCGCAGGTCAGTCGGCGTGCGCTGAGCCGAGCGAATGGCCGTGATCGGCGTGTTGGCGGTGGCGGCTGTCAGCGGCGCCCCCAGGGATGCGCCATTGATGTCGATCACCAGGCGATCCGGAGCGGTCAGGGTGAATACGCTGTGCTGCACCGGCCCCGTCAGGTCGAACACCAGACGAGTGTTGTCCGGCGCCCGCCACAGACGAACGCTGCTGACCTTCGTCTGTGCCACAGCATCGACGGCCAGTGCCGTAAGCAACATTCCTACGACAGCAACCACCGCGCGAAAGCGCATACCAAACCCCATCATCAATTAGTTTCCAGTGCCAAAGCGGCACACCACGACTCGCCACGCGAGCCTTGCGGCGTCAGTATCAACGAACGCCCGCCGTTCTGCGCGCCAATGGTAATGGTCAGGTCGGGCTTTGGCAAAAAGCCTGCACCCTTCTGGGGCCATTCGATCAGACACAAGGCGTCATCTTCGAAGTAATCGCGGATACCGAGGAATTCCAACTCTTCAGGGTCCACCAGTCGGTACAGGTCAAAATGGAAGGCACGAATGTCGCCGATTTCGTAGGGTTCAACCAACGTGAACGTAGGACTTTTCACTGCGCCGACGTGTCCCAGACCACGAATAATGCCGCGGGACAAGGTGGTTTTTCCCGCGCCGAGGTCGCCCTCCAGAAAAATCAGACCATGGCCTGCCGTGGTACGCGCAATGCGCGCCCCCAATTGCGTCATGGCTTGTTCGTCCGCCACGTACAGGGTTACTTCAGACACGGTGAATGCTCCTCCAACAACTGACGAATGGCCGGGATCAGATCGGTCGCCGCCAATCCCCGGCCCGACTGACCGGCTTGCGCACCGGCATTGGCATGCAGCCACACCGCCAGGCAGGCGGCGTCAAAGCCATCCATGCCTTGGGCGAGCAACGCACCGACCACCCCGGCCAGCACATCCCCGAGGCCTGCCGTGGCCATGGCCGGATGGCCCTGGCTACAAACCGACAGGCGACCGTCTGGACTGGCAATCAGGCTGCCAGCGCCTTTGAGAATCACTGTGGCCGCGTATTGTTTGCTCAATGCGTGGGCCGCCGCCGGACGATCGACCTGCACCTGAGCCGTGGAGATACCCAGAAGCCGCGCCGCCTCGCCCGGATGAGGGGTGATCACACAGTGCGCGGGCAAACTGACCGCACCACTGCTCAGCAGGTTCAGCGCATCGGCATCCCACACCTGGGGCAGCAATGCGTTGGCCGCCGCCGACAACAAGCTACGTCCCCACGCAGCCTGACCGAGGCCCGGCCCCACCACCAACACACTGACCTGCTCAAGCAACCCCATCAATTGGTTTGCTGAGTGGGTGCCCTGCACCATGACTTCGGGTAAACGCGTCAGCGCAGCGGACACATGCTCGTTGCGAGTGGCCATGGACACCATCCCCGCGCCGCAACGCAGGGCACTCTCGGCGCTCATCTGGATAGCCCCGCCAAAACCTCGATCGCCGCCGATCAATAGAACATGACCGAACTTGCCTTTGTGGGATGCGCGCGCGCGCGGCGTCAGACCCGGCAGATTAGCGGGCTGCAGAAGCCGGGCCGTGGCCGGCGCCGCCTCGACGATGTCGGAATCGGCATGCAGATCATTGAATATCAGTTCACCGACCCGGTCCGCCGCATCGCCTGTGAACAGGCCCAGCTTCAGGCCGATAAAGGTTACGGTCAGGTCGGCCGTCACTGCCGTACCCAGCACCCGTCCCGTGTCGGCACACAGCCCCGAAGGGATATCCACCGCGGCCACTGGCAGGCCACTGACATTGATGGTGTCGATTGCCCGAACGTAGGGCTCGCGTACTTCGCCACTCAATCCCGTGCCGAGCAAGGCGTCGAGCAGCACACCGCGCAAGTCGGACTCGTCCGACCATGGCTCCACCGGCACACCCACCGCCACCGCCTCGGCGTGGGCATTGGCGGCATCCCCCTGCAAACGCCGGGGCTCACCCACCGTCAGCACCCGCACTGACCAGCCGGCACGGCGGGCCAGGGTCGCCACCAGATAACCGTCGCCGGCGTTGATGCCATGCCCGGCCAGCACGGTCAGCTCGCTGGCGTCTGGCCAGTGCCGGACAATGGCGCGCCAGGTGGCGCGGGCGGCTCGCTGCATCAATTCGAAGCCAGTCGTGCCTGCCGCAATCAGCTGTGCGTCAAGGGCCCGGACCTGCGCGGCACTGTACAGCGCGTCGGGAAAATCATCTTTAGTGTGCGGCATGCGTCTTCGGGCTCCGATGTCTGGCAGAATTATACGCATCTCAGCTCCGGTTTCTCTCGCCTCATGCCCGTCATTCCCACAGACCTCCCCGCCCTCGCCCAATCCATCAAGGACTGGGGCCGCGAGCTGGGTTTCCAGCAAGTCGGCATCAGCGGCCTGGACCTTGCCGAGCATGAGCAACATTTGCAGCGCTGGCTCGACGCGGGCTATCACGGCGAGATGGACTACATGGGCGCCCACGGCAGCAAACGCTCGCACCCCGAGGAACTGGTGCCGGGCACATTGCGTGTGGTTTCCCTGCGCATGGACTACCTGCCGGGCGACACGCAAATGGCGCAGATGCTCGGCCAACCGGAAAAAGCCTACGTCTCGCGTTATGCATTGGGCCGCGATTACCACAAATTGATCCGTAAACGCGTGCAGCAACTGGCAGAAAAAATTCAGGCGATCATTGGTCCCTTCGGTTATCGCGCCTTCGTTGACAGCGCACCGGTGCTGGAAAAAGCCATCGCCGAGCAGGCAGGGCTGGGCTGGATCGGTAAAAACACCCTGGTACTGAACCGCAAGGCCGGCAGCTATTTCTTCCTGAGCGAACTGTTCGTCGACCTGCCGCTGCCGGTTGACCCGCCCCACGCCAGCGAACACTGCGGAAAATGCACCGCATGCCTGGACATCTGCCCTACGAATGCCTTCGTCGGCCCCTACGTCCTGGATGCCCGACGCTGCATTTCCTACCTCACCATCGAACTCAAAAGCGCCATCCCCGAGGAACTGCGGCCATTGATCGGCAACCGGGTGTTCGGTTGCGATGACTGCCAGATCGTCTGCCCGTGGAACCGCTTCGCCCGACCATCCGGAGAAAGCGACTTCAAACCGCGACACAACCTGGACAACGCCGGGTTGGCCGAGTTGTTCATGTGGGACGAGGAAAAATTCCTCAGCAGTACCGAGGGCTCGCCCCTGCGCCGCGCCGGGTACGAACGCTGGTTGCGCAACCTGGCGGTGGGGCTGGGGAATGCACCTTCAACCATCCCGGTCATGCAAGCGCTTGAAGCGCGGCGCGATTACCCATCGGAACTGGTGCGCGAGCATGTGGAGTGGGCGTTGCGCCAACACGCCGAGCGTCAGACCTCGTCGTTGTAGACGAACTTCGGCATTTCCCAGTGAAAGCGGATCGCCAGGAGCCGCAACAGGAAACCGCCGAACAAGGTGATGAGGATCGCCTGTTCACTCGGCAACTGCAGATAGACACACAGCATGTAACACCACGCTGCGGCAAACGAAACGCTGGCATAGAGCTCGCGACGGAAGATCAGCGGGATATCGTTGCAAAAAATGTCACGCAGGATGCCACCAAAAACGCCGGTAATCACGCCACTGACCGAAGCCACCAACATGCCATGGCCCATTTCCAGGGCGGTCATGCAGCCGATCAGGGTGAACGCCACCAGGCCCACGGCGTCGAGCACCAGGAATAACGAGCGCAAATGGCGCATCCAGCGCGCCAGGATCACCGTCAGCATCGCCGCCGCGGTGGTCAGCACCAGATATTCCGGGTGCCTGACCCAGGTGAGCGGGTAATGACCGAGCAGCACATCGCGCACCGAGCCGCCACCCAACGCGGTGACGCAGGCGATCAGCACCACGCCGAACCAGTCCATGCCACGACGCCCGGCAGACAAGGCCCCAGTCATGGCTTCGGCGGTGATGGCGATCAGGTAAAGCATCAGCAACATGATGGCGGTCCTTGCAGGAAGGCGCGCAGTCTAGCCAGTTTGGGCAGGCACCAAAAGAGGGCGCGACACCGTCTTCTGCCTGAGCGCCATGCCGCCCGTTCAAACTACCCCTGTGGCGAGGGAGCTTGCTCCCGCTCGGCTGCGCAGCATTCGCCAAACCGGACAACTCGATCTACCTGAAGCTGTTGGGCCTGCTTCGCAGGCCAGCGGGAGCAAGCTCCCTCGCCACAAAAGCGTGCTCGCACAACAGCCGAGGAGCCGACTTAGAACTTGATGAAGTGCTTACGGTAGTGCTGCAGCTCGGCGATGGACTCGCGGATATCGTCCAGGGCCAGGTGGCTGCCGCCCTTCTGGAAGCTGTCACGCACCTCAGGTGCCCAGCGGGCGGCCAGTTCCTTGAGGGTGGAGACGTCCAGGTTGCGGTAGTGAAAGTAGCTTTCCAGGGATTTCATATGGGTATAGAGAAAGCGACGATCCTGGCAGATGCTGTTGCCACAGATCGGTGACTTGCCCTTGGGCACCCACTGCTCAAGAAAGGCGATGGTTTGGGCTTCGGCCTCAGCCATGCTGATTTTGCTCTCGCGCACCCGTTGGGTCAGGCCTGAGCCGCCGTGCTGGCGAGTGTTCCACTCGTCCATACCCGCCAGGACCTCGTCGCTGTGATGGATCGCGATCACAGGGCCTTCGGCCAGGGTGTTGAGATCACTGTCGGTGACGATGGTGGCCATTTCGATGATGACGTCGGTGTCCGGGTTCAGACCGGTCATTTCAAGGTCGATCCAGATCAGGTTCTGCGGGTTCTGCATGGGGGAGCTCCTCGGCGTAGCTGCGCAGTTTAGCTTAGGCTTTGAACGAAAAGTGCCTGCGCGACGATCATGCTGCGTTGAAAACAGCCTCGGAATGCTCATTGACCACCAGTCAACGCCGCTTCCTCGCCTGTTTTCGCCCTGCCTGCTCGCTGCTCGGCGACTTTTCGTTCAAACCCGAGGCTGGGCCTTGAGCGTGCTAAACTCGCGGCCGTTTTTACCTAATCGCTGCATTCTTCATACGGAACACCCATGGCCAAACGCCAACTCAATCGTCGTCAAAACTGGCGCATCGAAAAGATTCAGGGCGAGCGCGCCGCCCGCGCCGCCAAACGCGAATCCAGCGCGGTACAAGCGCTGGAGGGCGGCGATCTGGGCCCTGAACAGACCGGTCTGGTGATCGCGCACTTCGGTGTACAGGTCGAGGTCGAGGCCCGTGAAGGCGAATTGGCCGGCCAGGTATTCCGCTGCCACCTGCGAGCCAACCTGCCGGCCCTGGTCACTGGTGATCAGGTGGTCTGGCGTGCCGGCAACCAAGGCATCGGCGTGATCGTGGCTCAACTGCCGCGCCACACCGAACTGTGCCGTCCGGACAGCCGAGGCCAGCTCAAGCCGGTGGCGGCCAACGTCGACATGATCGTCATCGTCTTCGCCCCGCTGCCCGAGCCCCACGCCAACCTGATCGATCGCTATTTGGTCGCGGCCGAACACGCCGGCATCCGCCCCTTGTTGCTGCTCAACAAATTCGACCTGATCGATGAACACAACGCCCCGGCGCTGAACGCATTGCTCTCGGTCTATCGGCAATTGGGCTACCCGGTGCTGGAAGTTTCGGCTCACCACGGCGATGGCATGGAGAAATTGCAGGAACAACTGGACGGGCGCATCAGCGTGTTTGTCGGCCAGTCCGGTGTCGGCAAGTCGTCGCTGGTCAACAGCCTGCTGCCGGAAGTCGAGACGCGCGTCGGGCCGTTGTCCGAGCTGTCCGGCCAGGGCACTCACACCACCACCACGGCGCGGTTGTTCCACTTCCCCGGCGGCGGTGAATTGATCGACTCGCCGGGCATCCGCGAGTTTGGCCTGGGCCACGTCAGCCGAGCCGACGTGGAAGCGGGGTTCATCGAGTTCAACGACCTGATCGGCACCTGCCGTTTCCGCGACTGCAAGCACGACCGCGAACCCGGTTGCGCCCTGCTCAAGGCGCTGGAAGACGGTCGTGTGCAGCAGCAACGGATGAACAGCTATCGCTCGATCATCGCCAGCTTGCCGGAAAGCAGTTACTGATCTGAAAGGAAGGCAAGCCGGACACAGTTGTGGCGAAGGGATTTATCCCCGCAGGGGCGCGAAGCGCCCCCCCTTTATCACCCCGAATATCAGATGAAAAAAGAGGGGCTGCTTCGCAGCCCAACGGGGATAAATCCCCTCGCCACAGGTTTACGCTCGCCAGTCAGGTCACTGCGCAGGCGGCTCGGCCGGTTTCGGCGCGAGATCATCGAACAGATTCAGACGTTCGCGCACCTCATGGGCGGGAACAGGCTGCTGGTCCGCCGGCAATGCGTTCGGATCCGCCGCCGCGCCGGGCGTAACCGGCACTTCACCCGGCGCGCCGGCGCCCTGGGCCGGGTCCGGCGCCGGGTCATCGGTTTGCGAACCTTCGATGGCTTTCTGGGCCTTCTTGGTCAACACCACGATATCGATCCGCCGGTTGACCGGGTTGAACGGGTCTTTGCGGTCGAACAGCGCCGAGGAGGCATAACCGACCACCCGCGCCACCTGCTCGTCCGGATAACTGCCGGCCACCAGGGCCCGACGAGCCGCATTGGCGCGATTGGCGGAGAGTTCCCAGTTACCGAAATCGCCTTTGCCGATGAAGGGCTTGGCATCGGTATGACCACTGATGCTGATCTTGTTCGGCACCGCTTTGATGGTGTCGGCCATGGCCAGCAGAATATCTTCGAAATAAGGTTTCAGGCGCGCGCTGCCAGAGTCGAACATCGGACGGTTCTCGGCGTCCATGATCTGGATGCGCAAGCCGTTCGGCGTGATTTCGAACAGGATCTGGTCCTTGAACTTCTGCAGTTGAGGGTTCTCTTCGACTTTGTTCTGCAACTCTTGCAGCAACAACTCCAGACGCTCTCGCTCGACCTCCTCGGCCATGCCTTCGGCGTCATTGGCGTCTACCTTCGCCTTGTCGGGCTGAGGCTGGGATTCGACTTCAGGGTTGAGGGTGTTTTCCGGCGCCAGGACCGGCGAGCCGCCCAGGTCGATGATATACGGCGTGCCGCTTTCGGAAAAACCCACCGGGTCCTTGAAATAACCGGCGATGGCGATTTTCTGCTCTGGAGTCGCGGTGGACAGCAGCCACAGCACCAGAAAGAACGCCATCATCGCCGTCGCGAAGTCGGCGAAGGCGATTTTCCAGGCGCCCCCGTGATGCCCGCCGGCTATGCGCTTGACGCGCTTGATAATGATCGGCTGGTTGTTTTCCATCTTAGCGACCGCGAACCGCTTGTTCTAACTCGGCGAAGCTTGGACGGTGCGCCGGGTACAGGACCTTGCGACCGAACTCCACAGCCAGCGATGGAGGCATGCCCGAAGCCGAGGCCACGAGCGATGCCTTGATGGCTTCGTAGACATTGAGTTCTTCCTTGGCGTCGTGGGCCAGGGAATGGGCCAACGGGCCAAAGAAGCCATACGCGGCGAGAATACCGAAGAAGGTACCTACCAGTGCCGCACCTACGTGCAGGCCGATAGATGCCTGGTCGCCTTCGCCCAGGGAGGCCATGGTCACCACGATGCCCAATACCGCCGCGACGATACCGAAACCCGGCATGCCGTCGGCGATGCCGTTGACCGCGTGAGACGGGTGCTCCAGATCTTCCTTGAGGCTGTACAGTTCCATGTCGAACAGGCCTTCGAGCTCATGGGGAGCCATGTTGCCGGACGACATGATGCGCAGGTAATCACAGACGAACGCCGTCATGCGCTCATCCTTGAGTACCGTGGGGTACTTGGCGAAGATCGGGCTGGACGCTGCGTCTTCGATATCCCCTTCGATCGCCATCATGCCTTCGCGGCGGCTCTTGTTGAGGATCTCGTAGATCAGCCCCAGCACCTCAAGGTAGAAAGTGTGGCTGAAACGCGAGCCGAACATGCTCAAGGACTTCTTGAGCACGTGCATCGTCATGTAGCCGGGGTTGGCTTGCAGGAATGCGCCAAGGGCCGCGCCGCCGATGATCAAGACCTCAAAGGGCTGGACCAGGGCGGCAATCTTGCCATGGGAGAGCACGTATCCGCCCAGAACGCTCGCGAACACGACAATGATGCCGATAATTTTAGCCATAGATAGAAAGTACTTATTTAAGTCGGGTTCAAGGTCATATTCGGAAGCTGAAAAATCTCTTCTTCTACTTATCGGCAAAACTGCGCCAGACTATAGCCAGTTCAGGCGAAAAGCCAATTTGCCCCGTTCCGGGCGTAGATACTCCCTATGATGATCGCGTCCAGCCATGGCTAATGAAACGAAGGTTCCAACTCCACGACCGAACACGCTCGAAGGCTGGGTCAAGCTGCTCGAGGGCGTCCATCTGCCAGTGCCGCAAGCCAGTCATGACCTGGTCTGCAAAGCCATTGCCGACAGCCGCCGCTCACTGCGCGACATTGCCGAGCTGATCCAGGACAGCCCCGCCCTGGCGCTGAGCGTCATTCGTGAAGCCAACCATCACACCCATGGCAACTTTGCCGAACCGGCAGAAAATCTCGAAGTGGCCATCAACCGCCTCGGCCTCAAGCGCACCGAAGAACTGCTCGCCCGACTGCCCTCGTTGCCGGAACAGCAAATCCCCCTCGCGCTGCGCCAACTGCAATTGATCAGCCAGCACGCAACGCAACAGGCCAATGGTTTTTTTGCCAGCCGCCTGGCGCGGCTATGGCAAGACATCCACTGGGGCAGCCTGCTGTTTCTGTCACCGCTCTGGCCGCTGGCCCTGACTCATCCGGGATTGCTGGGCGAGTGGGAATTGCGGGTTGTCCATAAAGGCCAGTCAGCGAGCAAAGTGGAGCGCGAGTTGTTCGGCGTCAGCCTGCTGAAAATCTGCCTGGCGCTGGTAGAGACCTGGCGCCTGCCGGTCTGGGTGGCGCAGGGCTACCGCCTGCTGCTCAACGAACGCCGCGAGCTGGTGAAAGTCCTACGCATCGCCCGGGACAGTGAACACCCGCTGCGCCAGCAGAATCGCCTGGACGATGACCCGACCCTGCGGCGCTGGCTCAATCAGCCAGCCAACACAGTGCTGCTAGCCAACGGCCTGGCCCTTTCAGCGCAACAGGCGTGGGACGGCCCTCACAGCACCCGCTGGCAATATCTGACAAGTTTGTATCTGCAGATGTCCATGGATGACGTCCAGCAGCAATTGCACCAGCAAGCCGTCATCAGTGCCCGCCACAACACCATGCCGGACCTCTGGCATCCGGCTGTGGCGTTGATCTGGCCCTGGGGCAGCCGACGCGTCCACCCGGGGCTGCTGCCGGCCGCCCCGCCCAGCGCCGAAGACCTGACCCAGTGGCGCAAGCAATGCGCCGAATTGCTGCTGGAACCGAGCCCGTTCAGCAACGCCATGCACCTGACCACCTCGGCACGGGACGCCTTGGTGGCCTGCGGCATGCGGCGAGTGATGATTCTGATGGCCGACCGCAGCCAGACCAGCTTGCGCGTGCATCAGATCGCCGGCCTGCCCAAAGAAGCGGCGGCCATGAGTTTTTCCATCAGCCAAAGCAAAGTGTTGCAACGGTTGCAGGCCCAGCAGGCCCAGGTTCGCCTGAACCCGGACAACAACGCTCAGTTTTCGGCGTTGCTGCCGCCGGGCCTGCGCAGCCTGTTTCGCGGCGAACACCTGCTGTTGCGTTCACTGACCTGCAACGGCCGGGTGATCATGCTGGTGGCGGTGGACCAGGGCGGCGGGCCCTTCTCGGACGTGACGGTGCAGGCCTTCGGCAAAACCGTGCAGTGTATCGAACGCGCCTTGCACAGCTTTACCAACCGCGGTCGCTGATCTTGATACAATCTTTTCCCTTTGCGCCCCTGGAGACCTCACATGCCTGACTTCTCTGGCTTGCCGCTGGTAATCGAGCCGAGCGACCTGCTGTCGCGCCTCGACGCCCGCGAACTGATTCTGGTGGACCTGACCAGCGCCGCCCGCTACAGCACCGGGCACATCCCTGGCGCACGCTTCGTCGACCCCAAGCGCACCCAACTCGGCCAGCCCCCGGCACCAGGTCTGCTGCCAGCAAAAGCCGACCTCGAGGCGCTGTTCGGCGAACTGGGGCACAACCCGAATGCGGTCTACGTGGTCTATGACGATGAAGGCGGTGGCTGGGCCGGGCGCTTTATCTGGCTGCTGGATGTGATCGGCCATTCGAACTACCACTACCTCGACGGTGGTTTGCTGTCGTGGCTGGACGAAGGCCTGCCGGTGTCCACTGAAGTGCCGCCGCCCGCCACAGGCCCGGTGAGCCTGACCCTGCACGATGAACCCACCGCCACCCGCGAATACCTGCAAAGCCGCCTCGGTGCCGCTGACCTGGCGATCTGGGACGCACGCGGGCCGCTGGAATATTCCGGCGAGAAAGTCGTCGCAGCCAGGGGCGGACATATTCCCGGCGCGATCAACTTCGAATGGACCGCCGGCATGGATCAGGCACGCAACCTGCGCATCCGCAGCGACATGCCGCAGATCCTCGAACAGTTGGGCATCACGCCTGACAAAGAAATCATCACCCATTGCCAGACCCACCACCGCTCTGGCTTCACCTATCTGGTGGCCAAGGCGCTCGGTTATCCGCGAGTCAAAGGCTATGCCGGCTCCTGGGGCGAATGGGGCAACCACCCTGATACCCCCATCGAGCTCTGAAGGTTCTTAAGGACAGTTAATGAAAAACCGCTTGTTCATCCTCAGCCAATACCTGCTACCCCACCACCTGCTGTCTCGGCTGGCCGGCTGCATTGCCGAATGCCGCGTGCGCTGGTTCAAGAATGCCTTCACCCAATGGTTCGCCAAACGTTATCAGGTGGACATGTCCCAGGCGCTGGTCGAAGACCTTACGGCCTACGAGCACTTCAATGCGTTCTTCACCCGAGCGCTGAAAGAAGGCGCCCGCCCGCTGGACCCAACACCGGGAGCGATCCTCAGCCCCGCCGACGGTGCCGTCAGCCAACTCGGTCCCATCGAGCACGGCCGGGTATTCCAAGCCAAGGGCCACAGCTTCAGCGTGCTGGAACTGCTGGGCGGCGATGCAGCCAACGCAGCGCCGTTCATGGGCGGCGATTTCGCCACCATCTACCTGTCGCCCAAGGACTATCACCGCGTGCACATGCCACTGGCCGGCACCCTGCGGGAAATGGTCTACATCCCGGGACGGATTTTCTCGGTGAACCAGACCACCGCCGAAAACGTTCCGGAACTGTTCGCCCGTAACGAGCGCGTGGCGTGCATTTTCGACACCGAGCGCGGGCCGATGGCCGTGGTGCTGGTGGGCGCGATGATCGTTGCCTCCATCGAAACCGTCTGGGCCGGCCTGGTGACGCCACCCAAGCGCGAACTGAAAACCTTCCGTTACGACGAAGCCGCCCGGGCGCCGATCCACCTGGAGAAAGGCGCCGAGCTGGGCCGCTTCAAACTGGGATCGACCGCCATCGTGCTGTTCGGCCCGAATCAGGTGCAATGGGTCGAAGACCTGGTGGCCGGTTCGCCGGTGCAGATGGGCCAGGGGTTGGCATTGCCAAAAGCCTGATTCACGCCCTTGGAAGCCGGCTTGTGGGAGCAAGGCTTGCCCGCGATGAACGATAACGCAGTCTGAAACAAAGACCGCGGCGCCTGCATCGCGAGCAAGCTTGGCTTCCACAGCACATCCAGCGCGGCGCGCTTCTCTGTCAGCTGCTAGAGTTGGGAACATCCCTTTCATTTCCCGCCGGAGCCCATCCACGGCATGAATGAGACCAGCCCTCTCCAGCTTTCGCGCGTTCTGACACCGACCCAGTCGCGCCTGTCGTTCTGCGACGCCACGCCGCGCGACCTCAAGCGCTGGATCGCCAACCTGCCCAAGGCCAATATCGGCGAAACCGCACGCCTGTTGTACCAGGCCATCGGCGAACTCAACCAACTGATCACCCCCAGCGATAATCGCCTGCAACTGCTCGAATTGTTGCGGCCCGAGGTGTATTACGTCTGCAAACACCTGGAGCGGCATTTTTTGCAACAGGCCATCGTTCTGGATGAGCGCTCGCGCAAGATCGTCAACCTGTGCCAGGCCCTGCAAACCCAATTGGCCATGGGTTACAAACAGATCGTCGCGCGCATCTCGCCGAAATACTCCAAGGACCGCGCCCGGCTGCTGAGCACCGCGCTGCAACGCGCGATGCATGCCCTGGACGGCACGCTGCTGCGTATCAGCCAGTTGTATAGCCCGGTACCCGAAGGGCTGTGGCTCGATTTGCATCAGTTGTACCGAATCGCCTGCCACCATCGGCTGCAACACCTCAGCGTCAGCGATGAACTGGCCAGCCAGGTGCACCAGTTGAATGTCGAGCAAACCTACGTGGTCGCCCTGCTGCTGGGCACCTCACGCAGCAATCAACTGCGCCAGGGCCAGATTGCGCGACTCGTCGAGGTGCTCGAATCCTGGAGTCAGAAGGTCACGCTGGACCCGGCCACCACCGCCACGAGCCTGTTCGCCGTTGCACCGCAACTGGATATCGGGCCGCGCTATCGCTCCAAGTTCAGGGCCGAGCAACAGCCCAGCCTGCTGGGTTTCGATCCGCAGCCGCTGGTGCGCGCCATTGCCACTCATCTGGAGCAACCCGACGATCACACCTTGCCCGTGCCTGGCGCAATGAACGCCGACACCTTGCATCACCTGCAAGCGGCCTGGGGCGAAGCGGTCGAACGCAGCTTCCAGCGCACGGAGGGCAACGGCACGCTGACGCTCTGCGTGGGCATGAGCGCTTTGCACTATTACCTGGGCGGCGAGCGCTCTTTCAGCGAAATCCTCAAGGACTCTGCAACGCGCAAGGCCCGGTTCGAGGCCACACCGACCAAGACCAACGACACCTGGAGCCAGGCTTTCGACGCAGCTGCGGCCGGTGACAGTGATCTGTTGCCCTATGAAGAAATCGAGTACCCGGTCAATCCAGCCGATGACGACGGCGCCAGCTCCGACAACCAGCACCACTTCGCGACCTACGACCTGCCCATCATCAATCACAGCCCCGGAGGTTACTGCCTCGGCTGGCCGAAGGAGGTGCCTGAGCAACTGCAGGCCGGGGAAATGGTCGGCATTCGCGACACTAACGATCAAGCCTGGAGCATCGCCGTGGTGCGCTGGATCAGGCAAGTGCGCAATGGCGCCATGCAAATGGGTATCGAGCTGGTCGCGCCCCATGCCCAGCCTTGCGGGCTGCAACTGGTACGAGAGAAGGATGAGCATGGTCACTACCTGCGAGGGCTGCTGTTGCCTGAGATCAGCGCCATTGACCTGCCTCCCACCATGATCGCGCCCCGCCTGCCTTTCCAGGAAGGCCAGCAAGTGTTGATCAACACCAACGGCCAGGAACGCCGCGCCAGCTTGGACCGACGGGTGACCAGCACGCACAGCTTCAACCAGTTTGCTTATCGACAGGAGGACTCAGCGACCACCGGAGATGGCCACGACAATGAAGGGGATTTTGATTCGTTGTGGAAGTCGCTTTAGACCGCCAACACATAACCCTTTGCGAAGAGAGAGCTCTCTGTGGGAGCAAAGCTTGCTCCCACAGATAAATCCCCTTGCCACAGGAGATTGAGTCAGAGCTGCCCGTCGCGATCCCTGAAGCCCAACAGATACAACACCCCATCCAACCCGAGGGTGGAGATCGCCTGCCGGGCCGACTGCTTGACCAGCGGCTTGGCGCGGAACGCCACGCCCAGACCGGCGATCGCCAGCATGGGCAAATCGTTGGCGCCGTCGCCCACGGCGATGGTCTGTTCCAGGCGCAGGCCTTCCTTCTCGGCCAGTTCGCGCAACAGATCCGCCTTGCGCTGGGCATCGACGATCGGTTCGACGGCCACGCCCGTGACCTTGCCATCCACGACTTCCAGTTCATTGGCGAACACATAGTCGATGCCGAGTTTGGCCTGCAACTGCTTGGCAAAGTAGGTGAAGCCCCCCGACAGGATCGCGGTCTTGTAGCCCAGACGCTTGAGTTCGGCGAACAGGGTTTCGGCGCCCTCGGTCAGGCGCAAGGAAGCGCCGATGGAGTCCAGCACGTTGACGTCCAGGCCCTTGAGTAGCGCCAGGCGCTCCTTGAAGCTGGCGCGAAAATCCAACTCGCCGGCCATGGCTCGCTCAGTGATGGCCGAGACCTTGTCGCCCACACCCGCGGCCTTGGCCAGTTCGTCGATGACTTCGGCTTCAATCAGCGTCGAATCCATGTCGAATACCGCCAGGCGACGGTTGCGGCGGAACAGCGAGTCTTCCTGGAACGCGACGTCGACATTCAACTCCTGGGCCACGCTGAGGAACTCGGCACGCAGCGCCTGGGGATCGGCCGGCTCGCCGCGCACGGAGAATTCGATGCAGCCCTTGCCCTTGTCATCCGGCGTATCCAGCGGCATGCGCCCGGACAAACGGTCGATGTGGTCGATGTTCAGGTCGTATTTGGCAGTGATCGAACTGACCCGCTGCAATTGCTCGGCGGTAACCTTGCGGGTCAACAGGGTCACGATGTGACGCTTCTTGCCCTGGCCATTGACCCAATGCTGGTAATCGGCTTCGGACACCGGGGTGAAACGCACCTGTTGGTCGAGCTTGTAGGCGGTGAACAGGATGTCCTTGAGCACCGACTTGCTTTGCTCGGCGTCCGGGATTTCAACCAGGATGCCGAACGACAGTGTGTCGTGAATCACCGCCTGACCAATGTCGAGAATGTTCACACCACCCTGGGCCAGAACGCCGGTAATGGCCGCAGTCAGACCCGGACGGTCACTGCCAGTGATGTTTATCAGGACGATTTCGCGCAAGGCGCACCCCCGCAGGTGGAAAAAAACCGCATTCTACCCACTTTCAGTGACCATCGGGCACCGTCGGTGCTTTGCCGGTCATGGGCCTGTCGCTATACTGCGCGTCAATTTCACGGACAAAGAGCCGAGCTCAGTGAACCGGCCCACGCCAGTCAAAACCGACAATTTCTTTCTGCTGATCTTCCGTGCACTGCGCCACCGTCGCGTGCCGATTGCATTGCGCATTGCCAGCCATAACGTGATCCTGGTCGCCCTGGCCCTGGTGATCTATGCCTGTGTGATGGGCCTGCAGTTCAAGCAGGCAATGCACGAGCAGGCCGATGCCCTGGGCGAGAGCCTGACCACGCAGACCGCCACGTCCGCCACTGAGCTACTGGTGTCCAACGACATCCTCAGCCTCAACGTGCTGCTCAACAACCTCACCAAAAACAAACTGGTGGCCCACGCCGCCATTTATAGCGTGGACAACCGCATCCTCGCCGAAGCCGGCCAGCGTCCCAAGCCGGGCCTGCTGGGCGAATCCGGCGGCATGTACCAGAGCAGGATCACTTTCCAGGACGTGACCGCCGGGCAACTGCGCATCAGCCTGGACATGGACCAGTTCCAGCAGCCGATGACCATCAGCCTGCAAAGCATGGGCATCCTCAGCGCGATATTGCTCGCGCTGGCGCTGGCCTTGAGCTTGCGCCTGGGACGGCACATCTCTACGCCATTGCTGCAACTGCGGGTCTGGCTGCGGGATATCGACGAGCACACCCCAGCGACCCAGCGCCAGGACGAAATTGGCGATCTGGCTCGGCAACTGCACGCCAGCTTCGCCCCGGAACCTGCCCCCGTGCCGGAGCCTGAAGACATCGACTACAGTGACGACGACGAAGCCGAACCAGGTTTCGAAGTGCGTAACCTGCGGGACCCGGACTTCGATGAAAGCCAACCTCTACCCGCCTCCAGGCCCGGGCCACGCCGCGTGGTCCGCACGGTAGAGGACGATGAAGACGACGATGCTTTCGCCGACCTGCGTGACGACTCAATCGCCGATGAGCCGCAATCGGTCGCCAGACCCGTCGCCTCGGACCTGCCCCAACACAGTGCCGTGCTGGCCGTGCAACTGGGCGCCCAGGACCAACTGCGCCGACTGCCCCAGGCGCGCCTGAAGGAACTGCTTGAGCGTTACCGCGACTGCCTCGACCAAGCCGCATCGCTGTATCAGGGCCAACTGCACACCCTGAACGATGGCAGCACGCTGATGCTGTTCCACACCGAGGACAGCGGTGATGACTACCTCACCAACGCCATTTGCTGCGGTGAGTTGCTCAGAGCCCTGGGACACCAGTTGCAGATCGAAGTCGCCGACAGCGGCATCACCCTGCAATTGCAGTTGGGCCTGACCTTGGGTGACGGGCTGTTCGGCCTGAGCCAGATCGACCTGCTGCTGACCGAAACCGCCCAGGACGCCCTGGCCCTGTCGCAGCACAGCCGCAACTTGCTGCTGGTGGAGCGCAAGATCAACGACGATGCCCTGATCCGCCAGCGCGCCCGCATCCGCCCTATCGCCAGCCCGGAAGGCGCATGCTGCGTCGAGCGACTGATGGAGCCCTATCCGTCGATGCTGGAGCGACAACTGGCGCGGATGCATGAGCGTCAGGCCTGAGCCTCAACACCTGAAATGACGAAGCCCGCAGATGAGTGATTGTCTGCGGGCTTTTTTGTGGCCTTCGCCTACCTCATCGCGAGCAAGCTCGCTCCCACAGGGACCTCTGCTAGCCACAGATCCAGTGTGGGAGCGAGCCTGCTCGCGATGAGGCCGGCATAGACACCCGAGACTGCACCCCACAGAAACAACAAAGCCCGCATCAACGCGGGCTTTGTTTTGCATCCAGTTCAACCATCAGAACCTGAACACTTCCATGTCCGTACGGATCGGCAAGGCCATTGGAATCTTGTCCTTTTCCTTCTCGACCTTTTTGGTCGCTGCAGGAGCAGATTTGCGAGGCACCTCTGCGACAGGCGGCTGGTTGGCCAAAGGCTTGAGCGCCACGGACAGTTGCTCGGCCAGACGTTGCAGCAGCACGCCCTGAGCCTGGACCTGCGCAGCGGTACCGCCGGCATGTTGCTCCTGCAGATGAATGATCCGGTTCTCGCGAACCTTTCCGCGACGATCGATCAGGCGCCACTGGGCATCCAGTACCGCCGGTTGCGATTCGCCCGAATCCAGCCGAGTAATCGACAGCAAGACCTGAACATCCGGGGTAAAGCCCTGGGTGGCCGGCGCGAGTACTACGCGCTGGCTGTCCAGATGCCCGGCGACCTGACGCAGCAACAGCTGGTCAATGTCCGACGACAGGCTGCCGGCCCAACGACCGTCGGTGGCGGCCTGCAGGCTGCCGTCCGGTTGGCGTTGCAATAGGGTTTCACGTTGCAGGTAATCGGCAATCAATACCGGGCCCAGTAATACCGCCATGCCTGCGCTTTGTGCAGGCTGGGCCGGGTTTCCGCTGTCGAGTTGATACAGCGACACTGGCTGATTGACGCTACAGCCCGCCAGGCCAAGCAGGCCGGCGAGCCACAAAATAGGAAGGCGCAGAGCAGTCATCGTCCCGTCCAGGTGGCGGCCACAAGGCTTACCACAGTGAAAAAATACTCGGTCAATATGAAGAACGCTCGGCCACGCCGGCGCTTGAAAGGGCCTATCATCCGTGAATATGCGCTCCGACTCCAGCGCGAAAGTGCCGATCTGCGGCTTTTAATCGCAGACCGAGCGCTCTAGCACGCTTAATTGAGGTTTTCGACGAGCAGTGCATCGACCCGCTGAAACCCTCTCGGAAGCTTGTTGCCCCGCCGACCGCGTTCACCTTTGTAGTGTTCAAGATCGTCTGCCTTCAACGAAAGCGTACGCTTTCCAGCCTGCAGCACAAGCGTGGCGCCTTCCGGCAACACTGCAATATCCGTGACATATTCCTCACGACTTGCCACCCGTTCGCCGGAAATACCGATGATCTTGTTGCCTTTACCTTTACCCAACTGTGGCAAGTCACTGATTTTGAAGACCAGCAACCGACCTTCGGTCGTCACCGATGCCAGCCAGTTGTTCTCACGATCGGACACAGGTCGCGGCGCTATGACCTTGGCGTTATTCGGCAGGCTCAACAACGCCTTGCCCGCCTTGTTCTTGGCTTGCAGGTCCTCACCCTTGACGACAAACCCGTAGCCGGCGTCCGACGCAATAACGTACAGCCCGTCATCATCAGGCATCAGCACGCATTCAAAAGTTGCACCCGGTGGAGGAGTTAATCGACCGGTCAGTGGCTCGCCCTGTCCGCGAGCCGATGGCAGGGTATGCGCCGGCACCGAATAACTGCGCCCGGTGGAGTCGACGAACACCGCAAACTGGTTGGAACGCCCGGCCGCCAGGGCCTTGAAGCCATCCCCGGCCTTGTAGGAAAGCCCCGTCGCGTCAATATCATGACCTTTGGCAGAGCGTACCCAACCTTTTTCTGACAGCACGACAGTCACTTTCTCGTTCGGCAGCAGATCGTGCTCACTCAGCGCCTTGGCTTCGGCGCGCTCGACGATAGGCGAGCGACGGTCGTCGCCGTAGGTTTCGGCGTCCTTGAGCAGTTCGGTGCGCACCAGCTTCTTGAGCTTGGCTTCGCTGCCCAGCAAGGCTTGCAGCTTGGCCTGCTCCTTGAGCAGTTCATCCTGCTCGGCCCGCAGCTTCATCTCTTCCAGCCGCGCCAGTTGCCGCAGGCGGGTATCGAGAATGTAGTCGGCCTGGATTTCGCTCAAGGCGAAACGCTCGATCAGGCTGGCCTTGGGGTGCTCCTCGGTACGGATGATATGAATCACTTCATCCAGGTTGAGGTAGGCAATCAGCAAACCGTCCAACAGGTGCAGGCGACGTTCGACCTTGTCCAGGCGAAATTGCAGGCGCCGGCGCACGGTCTTGACCCGGAACTCCAGCCATTCCACCAGCAGCGCCCGCAGGTTTTTCAGCTGTGGCTTGCCGTCCAGACCGATGATGTTGATGTTGACCCGGTAGCTGGACTCAAGATCGGTACTGGCAAACAGGTGCTGCATCAGCGCGTCATGATCAACCCGACTGTTGACCGGAATAATCACGATCCGGCAGGGGTTCTCGTGGTCGGATTCGTCGCGCAGGTCAGCGACTTGCGGTGCTTTCGACGGTTTTGCCTGCATCATCGCGGCAATTTGTTCCAGCACCTTGGCCCCGGAAACCTGGTGCGGCAGGGCGGTGACGATGATGTCGCCATCTTCGATGTGGTACACCGCGCGCATACGCACCGAACCGCGACCGGTTTCGTAGATCTTCAGCAGGTCGGCGCGCGGGGTGATGATTTCCGCTTCGGTTGGGTAGTCCGGGCCCTGAATGTGTTCGCAGAGCTGCTCCACCGTGGCTTTGGGCTCGTCCAGCAAGCGCACGCACGCGGTGGCCACTTCCCGCAGGTTGTGGGGCGGCACATCGGTGGCCATGCCCACAGCGATACCGGTGGTGCCATTGAGCAGGATGTTCGGCAAACGCGCTGGCAACACCAGGGGTTCATCGAGAGTACCGTCGAAGTTCGGCCCCCAGTCCGCGGTGCCCTGGCCCAGCTCGCTGAGCAGCACTTCGGAATAACGCGACAGCCGTGCCTCGGTGTAACGCATGGCAGCAAAAGACTTGGGATCGTCTGGCGCACCCCAGTTCCCCTGGCCGTCCACCAGGGTGTAGCGGTAGCTGAACGGCTGGGCCATCAGCACCATGGCTTCGTAGCAGGCCGAGTCACCGTGGGGATGGAACTTACCGAGCACGTCACCGACGGTACGCGCCGACTTCTTGTGCTTGGAATCGGCATCCAGCCCCAGCTCACTCATGGCGTAGATGATCCGCCGCTGAACCGGCTTCAGACCGTCGCCGATGTGCGGCAAGGCGCGGTCCATGATCACGTACATGGAGTAATTGAGGTAGGCATTTTCGGTGAAGTCAGCCAGCGACCGGCGCTCTACGCCGTCTAAGCTGTCTGCAAGAATGTCGCTCATGCGGGCCTCATCAGTTCGTTGTCTGGCGCAGCAACATGGTGCCGCCGCGCTGGGTAAATTCAAGTTTGTTCAGGGCGCTCATGCCCAGCAGCACTTGCGTGCCGCCCAGGCCTGGCGCCACCAGGGCACGGACATCGCGCAATACGATGTCACCCAATTGCAAACGGTCGATACGGGTGCGATAACCCTCGCTCAAACCGTTGGCGGTGCTCAACATCACACCGAAACCTTTTTCCAGCTTGAGGCGCGCGGCCAGCTCCTGCGGGATCGCCACGTCCGTGGCGCCGGTGTCGAGCATGAAGTCCACCGGTTGGCCGTTGATCTGGCCGCTGGCGACAAAATGCCCCTGTTTATTGCTGACCAGCTTCACCTCGATAAAACCTTCACCCTTTTGCGAATACACCTCGGTATTGGGATTCTGCGCACGCTGCTCCCACTGGGCAAAAAACCGCGTCGCCAGAAACAGCGCCGCGCACCAGGCCAGTATCATCAACACCCGGCCGGCGCGCTTGCCCGGCGGTTGCTGGCTCATGGCGTGGCGCCCCAACCACCGTCCGGCGCGGCAAAGCGCCAGATGATCGGCCGCCGTTCACCGTCGGCCCGTGCCCCGTCGTTGTTATCCAGACCAACCCAGGCGCCCTCGGCATCCACCACCAGCGCTTCGGCCAAGCCGTAGTTCTGTGAATAACGACGGTTTTCCTGCAACGCCTCGGCGGCGAACGACCAGCAACGCTCCACTTGAGCGGTTTGCGAGTCACGCCGGCAGATCTGATAAGCGTTGCGCTCCAGGGTAAACAGCTTGCCGTCGAACAGTGACAGATCGGCGAAATCCCGTGATACCGCCCGGGCATTGAGAAACTGCTCAGGTTGCATCTGCTTCCCCGCTTCACTGAGCAACACGCAGTTGCCATCACACTCCCACACCGCTTGCTGACGCTTGATCAGCAACAACCCGCGACGCTCCCGCTCAGCGGCCAGCCATAGCTGATCACCGGCCGGATTGATCGCCAAGCCTTCAAACAACGCATTGAAATGCAGCAACATGCCGCTGGCCCGCGCCTGGCGGATCATCGCCGGTCCGATTTTCAACCAGGACGCGGCGCCCGTCGGCGACACCTGCAACACCGCGGCATGGGATTCACTGACCACGTAGCGATTGCCGGCACTATCACAACTGATGCCTTCGAAATCCAGTTCGCCACCGCGCAGGTACGACGCCGCCCAGGTCCGCGATCTCAAACCCCACGGCAAACCGCTGTCCGGCACCGGCGGCACCTCGATTTCAACGGCTTCTGCCTGCCAGACCGGCGCATCAGAAGACTTGAGACGGTAGATCCGATCGTCATCGCGATCCGACACCGTCCACATTTCACCCCCGCACACGGCCAGCCCGGACAAGTTACCGCCACGCAAATCCTCGACGGCATGCTCGGACAGCAACTTCAACTGCGGTGCAGGACCTGCGACCACCACCCCCGCCCACAGCAACAACGCCAGGGCGAAACCGTTGCGCATCAGGCCAGCACCTCGGCCAGGTCCCCTTTGGATTCGAGCCAGGACTTGCGATCGCCAGCGCGTTTTTTCGCCAGCAGCATGTCCATCATTTCCGAGGTCGCTTCGAAATCATCCAGGGTCAACTGCACCAGGCGGCGCGTGTTCGGATCCATGGTGGTTTCGCGCAGTTGCGGCGGGTTCATCTCGCCAAGGCCCTTGAATCGGGTGACCTGCGGTTTGCCGCGTTTCTTTTCGGCCACCAAACGATCAAGAATGCCATCGCGCTCGGCTTCGTCCAGGGCGTAGTAAATCTCTTTGCCCAGGTCGATACGGTACAGCGGCGGCATCGCCACGTAGACGTGACCGGCGTCCACCAGCGGGCGGAAATGCTGGACGAACAACGCGCAGAGCAACGTGGCGATGTGCAGACCGTCGGAGTCGGCGTCGGCGAGGATGCAGATCTTGCCGTAACGCAGTTGGCTCATGTCCGCGGCGCCCGGATCGACACCGATGGCCACGGCAATGTTATGCACTTCCTGGCTGGCCAGCACTTCGCTGCCGTCCACTTCCCAGGTGTTGAGGATCTTGCCGCGCAACGGCAGGATCGCCTGGAACTCTTTGTCCCGCGCCTGCTTGGCCGAACCGCCGGCGGAATCACCTTCCACCAAAAACAGCTCGGAACGCATCGGGTCCTGCCCGGCACAGTCAGCGAGCTTGCCGGGCAACGCCGGCCCCTGGGTGATGCGCTTGCGCTCGACCTTCTTGCTGGCCTTGAGGCGCCGGCCGGCGTTGTTGATCGCCAGTTCTGCCAGGGCCAAGCCGGTTTCCGGGTTAGCATTGAGCCACAGGCTGAACGCGTCCTTGACCACCCCGGAAACAAACGCCGCCGCTTCGCGGGACGACAGACGCTCTTTGGTCTGGCCGGAGAATTGCGGCTCCTGCATCTTCATCGACAATACGAAGGCAATGCGCTCCCAGACGTCTTCCGGCGCCAGCTTCACGCCACGGGGCAGCAGGTTGCGGAACTCGCAGAACTCGCGCATGGCGTCGAGCAAACCCTGGCGCAACCCGTTCACGTGGGTGCCACCCTGAGCGGTGGGGATCAGGTTGACGTAGCTTTCCTGGACGCTTTCGCCGCCTTCGGGCAGCCACAACAGCGCCCAGTCCACCGCTTCCTTATTACCGGCCAGGCTGCCGCAGAATGGCTCGTCCGGCAGGCGTTCGAAACCGTTGACCGCGTCCACCAGGTAAGAACGCAGGCCGTCCTCGTAATGCCACTCGACTTTCTCGCCGGTGGCCTTGTCCTCGAAACTGACCAGCAGCCCCGGACACAACACGGCCTTGGCCTTGAGCACGTGCTTGAGGCGGGTGACGGAGAATTTAGGCGAATCGAAATACTTCGGGTCCGGCGCAAAATACACGCTGGTCCCGGTGTTGCGCTTGCCGACGGTGCCGACCACTTCCAGTTCGGTGGCCTTGTAGCCGTCGGCGAACGTCATCTGGTATTCGTTGCCGTCACGCTTGACCCGCACGCGGACCAGGGTCGACAAGGCGTTGACCACGGAAATACCCACCCCGTGCAAACCGCCGGAGAACTGGTAGTTCTTGTTGGAAAACTTGCCGCCCGCGTGGAGCTTGGTGAGGATCAACTCGACGCCGGATACGCCCTCTTCAGGGTGAATATCCACCGGCATACCGCGACCGTCGTCGCTGACTTCCAGCGAGTGATCGGCGTGCAGGATGACCTGCACCGAACGGGCGTGCCCGGCCAAGGCTTCGTCGACACTGTTGTCGATGACTTCCTGGGCAAGGTGGTTCGGCCGACTGGTGTCGGTGTACATGCCGGGGCGCTTGCGCACCGGGTCGAGGCCCGAGAGGACTTCGATGGCGTCTGCGTTATAAGAGCTAGCGCTGGGAGTGGCCATGGGGTCTCGTCGTCAGTGTTCAATGAAAAAGAGGCGATGGCTCACAGCGACGTGAAGTCGATCGCCTGGTACAAATCGGCGCCAATGCCGGCAAAACTCAACAGTGCCGGCAACTGCTGGGCAAACCCTTGAAAACTGTGGTCGCCGCCGGCCTGGATGCGCAAGGCACAGGCGCGGTAATACTGCTGGGCGTGGCGATAATCCAGCGTTTCGTCACCGGTTTGCAACCATACCTGATACCGCTGCGGATCCTGGGGCGCCGGCACTTCCAGTTCGGCCAGGGCCGTGACGTGGTCGTGGGTCAATTCCCAGGTTTCATCGGTGTACAAATTCTTCTGCGTGCCCAGGTAACCGTCGAACATCCGATGGGGGCTGACTGCAGGGTTGACCAGCAGGGCCTTGAGCCCGTGGCGCTCGGCCAAGTGAGTCGCATAGTAGCCGCCGAGCGAGCTGCCGACCAGCAGTGGGCGGCCCAGTTGTGCAATCGCCTGTTCCAGCTGACCGATGGCCTGGCGGGGGTGGTGATGCAAGGCGGGCACCTGTAGCTGGTCGCTGAGGCCGAGGCGTGCCATTACTTCGATCAACTGACTGGCCTTGGTCGACGCTGGGGCGCTGTTGAAGCCGTGGATGTAAAGGATCGAACCCGACATTGCCGACTCCCTGGGTGTTGGGCAAAGGGCGGAGTTTACAGGGAGATTGCGGTGATTGGGGGGGATTTGCCCGTGTTGTCGCCTCCTATGATCCGTCGATCACAGCACCTGTGGGAGCAAAGCTTGCTCGCGAGGCGGCTTTGTAGCCGATCTGTTTCTCCCGGTTGTACTTCGATCAAACTGTGGGAGCGAGCCTGCTCGCGATGGCGGTCTGATTGAGTACATATCCATTGCTGCGGTAACGGCTACTTATGGTTCCGCTCTTACAGCGGCTCACTTTTGAGAAGCGCAAAAGTAAGCAAAACGCTTTTGCCCCACCACTCGGCACCTCGCCTAGGCTCGGCGTGCCCTCACTCCGGCATTGCTCCGTGGGCCCGCCGCGAAGGGCCATCCATGGCCCAGCGCGGCTATCCCGGCATCCATGCCGGGATGCCCACTCCACAATGCCTGCGTTCGGCCAGCGTGGTTAACGGGGCGCCCAAGATCAACGTCCACCGCGAGGCGGCCTGAGAGCCGACCTGGCTTAGGGTGATCGCGTTTCTCCTGTGGGAGCGAGCTTGCTCGCGATGGCGATGGGTCTGCTTGCATCAATGCTGAATGTGCCGCTGCCATCGCGAGCAGGCTGAACTGGCCTAATGATTTTGGACACTTCAATCGGGCGCTATGATGGCGCCCAAATCTGAGGTGTTTGGATATGCGCAAATCTTATTCCAGTGAGTTCAAGCTCAAGGCTGCCAGCATGGTGCTGGACGAGGGCCAGTCCGTTCCCGAAGTCTGTGCCAGCCTGGATATTGGCCCTACCGCCTTGCGCCGTTGGGTCGACCAGGTTCGCAAAGAGCGCTTGGGTTCGACCCCCGAGGGGGCTAAGGCGATTACCGCCGATCAGCGAGAGATTCAGCAGCTCAAAGCGTTGCTCAGGCAAAAAGACCTGGACATTGAAATCCTAAAAAAGGCCAGTGCTCTCCTGCTTTTGGACTCCAAAGATCATTCTCGTTGATCAACGAGCTGGACGAGCAGTACGGCGTTAACAATTGCTGTCGGGCGTTTGGGGTCAACCGCAGCAGCTTTTACGCCTGGCGTCAGCGCCAAGGCAAGGTGAAGCCTGAGCGGGAGAAACTCAAAGCCGTGCTGGTCGAGCATCACAAGGAATCCAGAGCATCCGCCGGGTCTCGCACCCTTTCCAAGGAACTGCAAGCAAAGGGGCATCGTGTCGGGCGACATCTGGCTCGCAGTTTGATGCGCGAAGCCGGTGTTGCCAGTCATCAGCGGCGGCGGCACAAGTACAAATCTTCCGGCGTGGAAGCGCTGGTAGCGCCGCATGTGCTCAAGCGCAAGTTTGATGTCACGGCGATCAACCAGGTGTGGTGTGGAGATGTGACGTACATCAAGGTGGGTAAGCGCTGGATGTATTTCGCGGCAGTGTTGGATTTGTTTGCTCGCCGGATCGTGGGGTGGTCGTTTTCAATGATTTCCGATGCCACGCTGACCTGCGAAGCGTTGCGAATGGCGGTTCAATTGCGAGGCTGTCCAAAAGAGGTGCTGTTTCATTCTGACCAAGGTTGCCAATACACCAGCCACAAATTCAGGAATGAGATGCGCAAGCATGGACTCCTGCACAGCATGAGTCGTAAAGGTGAGTGCTGGGACAACGCCCCGATGGAGCGTTTCTTTGGGAGCCTGAAATCAGAGTGGGTGCCAGACGATGGCTACAGCTCGGAGCATGAAGCCCGCGTGGATGTGCAACGTTATGTGATGCGATACAACAACGTCAGGCTCCATAGCTACAACGACTACCGGTCGCCGGTAGCCATGGAGAAACTGGCGGCGTGAAACCTTAACTGGTGTCCAGAATTACTTGACCAGTTCAGGCTCGCTCCCACAGGGATTTGTGGTGAATGCGATACCTGAGAACAACTCGAAAAAAATGTGGGAGCGAGCCTGCTCGCGATGGCGGTGGACCAGCTTGCATCAGCGTTGGATGGACCACCATCTTCGCGAGCAAGCTCGCTCCCACAGTTGGATTGAAGTACTGCCACCGGAGACAGGTCGGCGATAAGTGCTCCCCCACAATGCTTCCGCTCGGCGCTAGCGCGGATCGACGATATCCAACGCCCGGTTCGCCAACAATTCACTGAGTTCGATCATCTGCTGGACTCCCAGGGCGAAATGCCGACGCGAGCCTTCCAGGTCGAAGGTCAGGTCGCCGAGCATGGCGTTGGCGGAGGCTAGGGTTTCGCTGAGGTTGGCTAGGAGGGTTTCGGTGTCTGCGCTCTCCGCGACGGAGAACAGTTGGCTTGAGGGTTGTTTCTTCTTGGGTTGGGGCTTGGGGTCGAGATAATGGTCGATGGCGCGCTTGGCGGCTTCATCGAGTTTTTGGGGATCGAGACCGGCGTGGGGTGATGAGGGATCAGTTTCGGGGGGATTGGGTGTGGCTTTGAACATAGGGTGACACTCCGTTTACTGGTTGGAGCTACCACGTTCGTTTCCAAGCGAGGGGGTGGCAGCCGTACGCAGGTTGGAAAACCGGGGTAAACGAGCCCGACAGACCCGAAGGTCTCCCGCGCACAGCCGCCATAACGAAAGCATGGTCAAAAAACGACCGCAAGCATACGTTATGAAGGGCGCTTTCGCGCCGTCTACTTATCGGATTTCCAAGCCCGGCCGCTGAATTTGCAGCGACGGAAAAAGACTAGCGACAGCCCTTCCCACCCGGCAACCGCCAGAGTTCGTCGGAAAAATCTACTGCAGCCCGGAGGCCTGTCCGACCATTCCCACAATCCTGGTCGGCTGTCAGGCCGCCATCGCGAGCAGGCTCGCTCCCACACTGATTTCGGTCGCTTATAAGATCAGTGCCCACCGCCAATCTTGTGGGAGCAAAGCTTGCTCGCGATAGCGGTGAGTCTGCTTGCATCAATGCCGAATGTACCGCCGCCTTCGCGAGCAAGCTTTGCTCCCACAGGTCCAGCTCAAACAAGTCTGATGGGTGTACACCTGCAAGAGCCAGGCCGGCTCTCAGGCCGCCTCGCGGTGGAGGTTGATCTTGGGCGCCCCGTTAACCACGCTGGCCGAACGCAGGCGTTGCGTAGTGGGCAACCCGGCATGGATGCCGGGTTAGCCGCGCTGGGCCATGGATGGCCCTTCGCGGCGGGCCCACGGAGCAATGCCTTCGTTCGGGCATGCCGAGCCTAGGCGAGGCACCGAGTGGTGGGGCAGAAGCGCTTTGGTTACTTTCGCGCTTTTCGAAAGTGACCCGCCGTAAGGGCGGAACCATAAGCCGCCGTTACCACAGCAATGGATATGTACTCAGTCAAGCCGCCATCGCGAGCAAGCTCGCTCCCACAGTTGGGCCGAACTTAATACCCGTTGGAGCCATAGTCCGGGGTAAACGCAAACCCAACCACCCGCTCAACCCCCGTCTCCAACCGCCCATCCGGCAAAAGCCGCAACCACCGATACCCCGGCGCCTGCCCCCCCACCGCAAAATCCTCACTCCCCGGCTCAAACTGAATACAGGTCGAAGGCGAAGCCAACAAACGAATCCCCTCACGCACCTGATCAACCTCCTGATGCACATGCCCCCACAGAACAGCACGCACCTGAGGAAACCGATCCAACACCGCAAACAGCGCCTCAGGATTACGCAACCCAATCGGCTCCATCCACGCACACCCAATCGAAACAGGATGATGATGCAGGCACACCAAGTGATGTCGCTCCGGCGCCTCGCTCAAGGCATTGGCCAACAGAATCAACTGCTCCTCAGCCAAAAACCCCGGCACAGAACCTGGCACGGCAGAATCGAGCATCGTCACCCGCCAATTGCCAATGTCCACCACCGGATCGAGCAACGTACTCTTGACCGCCGCCTCAAGCATCACCTGCGGCTCATCATGGTTACCGGGAATCCAACGCGCCGGCGCGTCGATACGCGCACTCAGTTGCCGAAACGCCTCATAGGACTGCAGCGTTCCGTCCTGGGACAAATCCCCAGTGGCAAGCATCAGGTCAATGTTCGGCTGCTGCTTGAGCACCAAGTCAATGACCGCCCGCAGGCTGTCGCGGGTGTTCATGCCCAGCAACGAAGCGTCGGCCTCGGCAAACAGGTGACTGTCAGACAGTTGGACCAGCAGCGCCGTATCGGCGGTGGTCAAGGTGGATACGCTCGGCAAATCGCTCTCTCCCAGGCGCGACTACGCCATTGGATGAAGCGGCAATTATGCTGGGGAAGATCGAAAGGGGAAACCCGCGAACCGGAACCGGTTCACAACCAGTGTCCAGTTTTTGACCGGCAGCTACCGAACAACCTCGAATTCGTGGCCCAGCGCCAGGCAATGACTCAGCCATTCCCCCAGAAACAGGTTCAACTGGGCCTTTTCATCCGGTTGGTGCATCGACGCATTGGGATAAGGATAGATGCCGCGAAAACGTCGCGCATGTTCGGCGCTCACGACTTCGGCCATGCGCGCATCGTGATAGACCTGCACTTCCAGTTGCGGCACCGGCAACCAGGGCAGGCTGTGTTCCTGGCGCACTTGCAAGGTGGTGGTGTATGGGCAGGTTTGCAGCACTTCAATGGCCAGCACGCCGAGCATCTGGTCGCCATGGGTCACGGCGATGCGCCGGGGCGCGGGGTCGTTGCGCATGTCCGGCAACAAGCGCATCAGGCGGGCGTAGTTGGCCTCGCAGGCGGCCTGCAACCCGACCAGATCGACGCGATAACGGTCGCGCAGCTTGCTTAAGACCATAGCCCCCTCACTTCATCGCGATTCAAGGCCAGCCATTGCAAGGCAATGATGCTGGCCGCGTTGCAGATCTGCCCGTCGCGCACTGCTTGCAAGGCATCTTCAAAAGCCCAGACCTTCACACGAATGTCCTCGGCTTCTTCCACAAGCCCATGCAGGCCACCGGCCCCCGCACTGTCGCAACGCCCCAAATAAAGATGCACGAATTCATTGCTGCCGCCCGGCGATGGAAAATACTTGGTCATCGGCCAGAGCGCAGCGAAGACAAGCCCAGCTTCCTCCTGCGCTTCGCGATGAGCAACTTCTTCCGGTTGCTCGTCCTTGTCGATCAGGCCGGCCACCAGTTCCACCAGCCAGGGGTTGGTGGTCTTGCCAATGGCGCCGACGCGAAACTGCTCGATCAGTACCACCTCATCGCGTTGCGGATCGTAGGGCAGCACGCACACCGCGTCATGACGCACGAACAGTTCACGGCTGATTTCACGGCTCATGCCACCGGCAAACAATTCGTGGCGCAGGTGGACGCGATCGAGTTTGTAGAAACCCTGAAAGCAGTTTTCACGCTTGACGATGTCCACGGCGCTCGGTGTGGCGTTGGCGAAATCGGTCATGACAGTCCTCGTTTGCAGCGGATCGATGCGAGGTTCCAGCCTCGGCTTCGCGCCATCCTAACGCGCCCGTACCGTTTGATGCAGCCCCTTTCCCGTCATCGGGATAGACGGCTGCCCTCAAAGCCACTCTAATGAGCTTAGTGGCGAACTGATTGCCCTGCCGACAGTCGAAGCGGGTAACTTTTCGCCTTTCCCTGTTTCATGAAGGACGCCCATGTCGCTTTTCAAAACCCTTTGCGTGGCCACTATTGCCCTGACCCTGGGCGCTTGCCAAAGCCTGTTCCAACCCAACTACCGCGCTCCGCTGGAAACCACCCGCGATGCCTCGGAACAACTGCAACCAGGATGCGCCAGCGCCGACTGCCCCTTGGTCAACATTGACACCCTGCGCTTTCCCGCCGAGCCGGCCTTGGACGGCATTATCGAGAAACGCCTGCTGCAAATGACCCGCACCACACCGGACGCTCCGGTGGCGCCGACGCTGGCCGCCTACCGCGAGCAGTTTTTGCGCAGCGCCGCGCCGCGCAACAGCAGTTACTTGCAAGCCAAGGTACGGGAGCAGCATGACGGCTTGGTGATCATCGAATTGTCCAGCTACCTGGACACTGGCGGTGCGCACGGTACACCGGGTCGTGGTTTCATCAACTATTCACGCCAACAGCACAAGGTATTGACGCTGTCGGACATGCTGCTGCCGGGCCAGGAAGAGGCGTTCTGGAAAGCCGTGCAGGTCGCCCACAACAGCTGGCTGATCAGCACCAAACTGGATCAGGAACCGGAGTTCGTGAAGCAGTGGCCGTTCCAGAAAACCCCGAACGTGGCGCTGACCTACGGCGGCGTGATCCTCAAGTACCAAGTGAGCACCATCGCGCCATACGCCCTGGGCCACATCGAACTGAAGATCGCTTACCCGCGCCTCAATGGCATCCTCAAGCCCGAGCTGTTTCCCGGCCGTAGTTGAAAGCCCGGCCCAGTATCAGTTGCAGCAACCCTGCCAGGACCAGCGACGGCAGGGTGGCGCCGATGTCCGGGTAGAAGTTGGCCAGCAGGTGATAGGTGCTCACCCCGCCCAGCCAGGCCAACAGTGCCGGCCAGCACAACGCCGCTGACACGACCCGGCTGGCGCGCTTGCGCAGGATGAAGTGGTCCACCAGCACCACCCCGAACAGCGGTGCGAACACCGAGCCGATCAGCAACAGGAAATTCTGATACTGCGCCAACGGCGCGAAGCAGGCGATCAAGGTGCAGACCACGCCAATCGCCAAGGCCAGGTGCTCGACTTTCAACCCCGTCAGCATGCCGCTGGACACCGCCGCCGAGTGGATATCAGCGAAGGCATTTTCCGATTCATCCAGCAAAATCAGCAGCAGCGGGATGCCCAGCCCGGCGCCCGCCAGGGCCAGCAACAGCGCGTTGACTTCACCGCTCGGCGCGAACGCCAGGGTATAGGCCACGCCCAGGCTCATCAGCCAGAAATTACCGATAAAGAACCCCAGCGCGGTGCCGCCGAAGACGTTTTTTGCGCGTTTGCCGAAGCGTGAGTAGTCGGCAATCAGCGGCAACCAGGACAGCGGCATGGCTATCGCAATGTCGAAACCGACGGCAAACGGCATCGAACCATCTCCCGCCCGCGCCCACAACGCCGCCAGATCAGCCTTGGCAAACAGGTTCCAGGTCAGCCAGATGCACGCCGCCAACAGCAGCCAGATGCCCCACTTGCGCAGGACCTTACGCACGAACGTCAGCGGCCCGCTCACCGCCAGCAGGGTCGCCAGTGCGCCGAAAAACAACGTCCACAGCAGAGGGTTCGAGCCCAGGCTGCCCTCGCTGAAGGCCCGGGCGCCGAGCAGGCTGGCGGCGTCACGCATGACGATGATTTCGAATGAGCCCCAACCGATCAACTGCAACAGGTTCAACACCGCCGGCACGCTCGCACCCTTGCCACCCAGGCTGAGCTTGAGGGCGGCCATGGCCGACAGGCCGGTGTCGCTGCCGATCACCCCGACGGCCGCCAGCAGCAAGACGCCCACCAATGTGCCGAGGAAAATCGCCAGCAACGAACCGCTCAGGCCCAGGCCCGGCGCGAGCAAGGCGCCGACCTGCAAGACCATCAGGCCGATGCCGAGGGAGAACCACAGGGAAAACAGATCGCGGGCGCCGAAGACGCGCCTGTCCAAGGGGACGGCGGCGTCGGGGGAGTAGGTGCTGGGTTGGATGTTCAAAGTTGTTATCTCGGGGGATATTTGTTGTTCTGGCGATTGCTATCGCGAGCAGGCTCGCTCCCACAGGAGATTTGCGGCGAACACAAAATTTGTGAACAACCGAGATCCACTGTGGGAGCGAGCCTGCTCGCGATGACGGCGGTGAAGTCACCGCCGCCCTCAGCATTGATCAGACTTTCTTATAAAGCTGACTACCTTCCTTCTTGAACCGCTCAGCCTGTTCCGCCAAGCCCTGGGCGACATCGACATCCACCGCTTCAATGCGCTGGTTGGCCGCGTACTCGCGCACTTCCTGGGTGATTTTCATCGAGCAGAACTTCGGCCCGCACATCGAGCAGAAATGCGCGACCTTGGCCGAATCCTTCGGCAGGGTTTCATCGTGGTACGAGCGGGCGGTGTCCGGATCCAGGCCGAGGTTGAACTGGTCTTCCCAGCGGAACTCGAAACGCGCCTTGCTCAAGGCGTTGTCGCGGATTTGCGCGCCTGGGTGCCCTTTGGCCAGATCGGCCGCATGCGCGGCGATCTTGTAGGTGATGATCCCGGTCTTCACGTCATCCTTGTTCGGCAGTCCCAAGTGTTCTTTCGGGGTGACGTAGCAGAGCATGGCGCAACCGAACCAGCCAATCATCGCCGCACCGATACCGGAGGTGATGTGGTCATAGCCCGGCGCAATATCGGTGGTCAGCGGGCCGAGGGTGTAGAACGGCGCCTCGTCGCAGCACTCCAGCTGCTTGTCCATGTTCTCTTTGATCAACTGCATCGGCACGTGGCCCGGGCCTTCGATCATGCACTGCACGTCATGCTTCCAGGCGATCTTGGTCAGCTCGCCGAGGGTTTCCAGCTCACCGAACTGCGCTTCGTCGTTGGCGTCGGCAATCGAACCCGGACGCAGGCCATCGCCCAGCGAGAAGCTGACGTCGTAGGCCTTCATGATTTCGCAGATGTCTTCGAAGTGGGTGTAGAGGAAGTTCTCTTTGTGGTGCGCCAGGCACCACTTGGCCATGATCGAACCACCACGGCTGACGATGCCGGTGACGCGCTTGGCGGTCATCGGCACATAACGCAGCAGCACGCCGGCGTGGATGGTGAAGTAGTCGACGCCCTGCTCGGCCTGTTCGATCAACGTGTCGCGGAACAGCTCCCAGGTCAGGTCTTCGGCCACGCCGCCGACTTTTTCCAGGGCCTGATAGATCGGCACGGTGCCGATCGGAACTGGCGAGTTGCGGATGATCCACTCGCGGGTTTCGTGGATGTGCTTGCCGGTGGACAGGTCCATGACCGTGTCCGAACCCCAGCGAATCCCCCAGGTCAGCTTCGCCACTTCTTCTTCGATGGACGAGCCCAGTGCGCTGTTGCCGATGTTGCCGTTGATCTTCACCAGGAAGTTACGGCCGATGATCATCGGTTCCAGTTCGGTGTGGTTGATGTTGGCCGGGATGATCGCGCGCCCCCGGGCGATTTCGTCACGCACGAATTCCGGGGTGATGACTTTCGGCACACTGGCACCGAAGCTGTGGCCGGCGTGTTGCTGGTCCAGCAGGCCGGCGGCGCGGGCCACTTCCAGCTTCATGTTTTCGCGGATGGCGACGTATTCCATCTCAGCGGTGATGATGCCTTTGCGCGCGTAGTGCATCTGGCTGACGTTGGCGCCGGGTTTGGCGCGACGCGGGTTGTTCACATGGGCGAAGCGCAGTTTGGTCAGCTCGGGATCGGCCAGGCGTTCCTGGCCGAAGTTGGAGCTCAGTCCCGCCAGGCGCTCGGTGTCGCCACGGGCTTCGATCCACGGTGAGCGCACATCGGCCAGGCCTTTGCGTACGTCGATGATCACATTCGGGTCGGTGTAGGGACCCGAAGTGTCGTACACCACCACGGGCGCATTGATTTCGCCGCCAAAGTCGGTGGGGGTCACGTCGAGGCTGATTTCGCGCATGGGCACGCGAATATCCGGGCGGCTGCCCTGGACATAGATTTTTTGCGAGCGGGTAAAGGGCTGAACCGATTGCTCATCGACCTTGGCCGAATCACTGAGGTTGGTCGCGTTTTTTGATTTTGTCGTCATCACGGGCTCTCCAGACACACATCCAGGCAGTGGATTTTTGTCGGAGCGAACCTGTAACGAATGGACGCGTCCCTGCACGAGAGTGCGGACGCTGTGCTTGCTGCTCGAGGCTGCTCGAAGATCGAAAGTCGATTGTCGAACAACATCCCGGACGAAGCACAAGAGGACTCGCCGGGTGACGAGAAATCTTGTTCCCTACGCAGGCGCTAACCTGATCAGGTTCAACGGGATCCGAAATTATTCGATCTCAGCCTCATAGCAAGGCACCCCGACAAGAACCCGGCCAGTCTAGACACAACCACGCCAGAACGCCATCGCCAGGGCAAAAGGCGTGATGAATGGCGCATATACAGGATTGTTGCCGTGCGCGGGCGCAACTACACTCGCTACGCCGCGCCTCTTGTGCGCAATCATTTGAGAAGTAGGGAACGCCTCATGCTGCGCAAACTCTCACTGGCCCTTGCCGTGTCTTGTGCGTCCAATGGAATGGCCTGGGCTGCCGAAGCGCCCTTGACCACCAAAACCGATCTGGTGAGCGTGTACCAGGAAGCGGTGGACAACAACGCCGACCTGGCCGCCGCCCGCGCCCAGTATGGCGCCCAGAAAGAAGTGGTGCCCCAGGCGCGCGCCGGGTTGCTACCCAACCTGTCGGCCGGTGCCGACCTGAACAACACCCGTACCGAGCTCGACGAGCCCGCCATGACCGCCTCCCGTAGCGGTACGGTCTACCAGGCCACGCTGTCCCAGCCGATTTTCCGTGCCGATCGCTGGTTTCAGTTCCAGGCGGCGAAGTCGGTCAACGAACAAGCGTCGCTGCAACTCTCGGCCACTGAACAGAACATGATCCTGCAAAGCGCCGAGAGCTATTTCAACGTGCTGCGCAGCCAGGACAACCTGGCCTCGACCAAGGCCGAGGAAGCGGCGTTCAAGCGTCAGCTCGACCAGTCCAACGAGCGCTTCGACGTGGGTCTGTCGGACAAGACCGACGTGCTGCAATCCCAGGCCAGCTACGACACCGCGCGAGCCAACCGGATCCTGGCCCAGCGGCAGGTCGACGACGCCTTCGAAGCCCTGATCACCCTGACCAACCGTCAGTACAACTCGCTCCAGGGCATCGTCCACACGCTGCCGATCCTGCCGCCGGCACCGAACGACGCCAAGGCCTGGGTCGATACGGCCGCCAAGCAGAACCTCAATCTACTGGCCAGCAACTACGCCGTCACGGCCGCCGAGGACACCCTGCGTCAGCGCAAGTCCGGGCATGCCCCGACCCTCGATGCGATCGCCCAATACAAAAAAGGCGACAACGATGGCCTCGGTTTTACCAACCCCAGCCCCACCGGTCAGCGTTATGGTGGCGATGCCGAGCAACGCACCATCGGCCTGCAATTGAGCATCCCGATCTACAGCGGCGGGCTGACCAGCTCTCAGGTTCGCGAATCCTACTCGCAACTGACTCAGACCGAACAACAGCGCGAGGCCCTGCGCCGGCAGGTGGTGGAGAACACCCGCAACCTGCACCGGGCGGTGAATACCGATGTGGAACAGGTCCAGGCCCGCCGCCAGTCCATCATCTCCAACCAGAGCGCAGTGGAAGCCACGGAGATCGGTTACCAGGTGGGCACGCGCAACATCGTCGATGTACTCGATGCCCAGCGTCAGCTGTACACCTCGGTGCGCAACTACAACAACGCCCGCTACGACTACATCCTCGACAACCTGCGGCTCAAGCAGGCAGCGGGTACGTTGAGCCCGTCGGATCTGCAGGACCTGTCGCGCTATCTCAAACCCGACTACAACCCGGACAAGGACTTTCTACCGCCGGATCTGGCACAGGCTGCGGCGGAGCAACTGCGCTCGCGGCCGACGCAGTAACCCCTCGGAGGGAAGCCCCCTCAGCAACCTCCCTGTGGGAGCAAGGCTTGCCCGCGATGAATACAACTCGATCGCCCTGGAACCGGGGCGCTTGCATCGCGAGCAAGCGTTGCTCCCACAGATACTCAGTCGATCAACCGCCCCAACCCCTCCAGTAACCGCTGCAACGCGCCCTGATTGGTGCGCATCACCGCAAGCCCCGCCTCGGCCATGCGCTGGGCATCGCGAGGCAGTTCGAACAGGCGTTGTACCGCCAAGGCCAGGCTTTCGGCGTCTTCGACTTCCGTCAGCGCCCCGGCCTCGCGCAGTTGCGCGGCAATTTCGAGGAAGTTGAACAGGTGCGGCCCGCTGAGCACCGGTTTGGCCAGTGCCGCCGGTTCCAGCAGGTTATGGCCGCCGTTGGGTACCAGGCTGCCGCCGACAAACGCGCTGTCGGCCAGCGCGTAGAGAAACAACAGCTCGCCCATGGTATCGCCCAACAGCACCGTGGTCTGGGCAGTGACAGGCTGTGCGCTGGAACGCCGCACCGTGGCGAAACCTTCGTTCTCACACAATTGATGCACTGAATCGAAACGCTCGGGATGGCGCGGCACCAGGATCAGCAACGCATCGGGATAACTGGCGAGCAACCGACGGTGGGCGGCCAGCACCACCTCATCTTCGCCTTCATGGGTACTGGCGGCGATCCACACCGGGCGCTCCGTCGCTTGCCACTCATGGCGCAAGGCGCTGGCGCTTTCCAGCAGTTGCGGATCGATGGTCAGGTCGAACTTGATCGAACCGGTGACCTCGACGGTTTGCGCCCGGGCACCCAACTGGCGCAAGCGCTCGGCCTCGGCTTCGGTCTGGACAGCGAACAGGCTCATCTCGGCGAGCATTGGCCGGGTGAGTTTGGGCAAACGTGCATAACCGCGCGCAGAACGCTCCGACAGTCGTGCGTTGGCCAAGGCAACAGGAATGCCGCGCCTGGCACATTGATGAATGTGGTTGGGCCACAACTCGGTTTCCATGATCACCGCCAGCACCGGCCGAACCCGATCGAGGAAACGGTTGGCCGCGCAGGGCAAGTCGTAGGGCAAATAGCAATGCTGGATGCGTGGCTCGTTGGCGAACAACGCCTGGATGCGCTCGGAACCGGTGGGCGTCATGCAGGTGACCGTGATCGGCAGCTGTGGATAACGTTGCAGCAAGGCGCGGATCATCGGCGCGGCGGCAATGCTCTCGCCCACCGACACGGCGTGGACCCAGATGCCTCCCGGCACCATCACCGGCAACCCCCAGGAAAAACGCTCGCCGATGCGCCGGGCGTAGGCCGGCGCCTTGCGTGCCCGCAACCAGAGCCGAATCGCTACCAGTGGCAGCCCCAGATAAAACAATGCGCTATAGAGAGTTCTGTTCATGGCGGCGGAGTTTATCGGGTTTTCAGCCGATCGCCTGCAACTGCACGGCAAAACGTTCCGCCAGCCAGCGCGCGGCCGGGCCCAACGGCTCATCGCGGCGCCAGACCAGCTCCACCACCAGGGCCGGCGGGGTCCACTCACTGTTGAGCTCGACCATATCCCCCAGGTACGCCGGGTACTGCACCACATGCCGTGGCAGCCACGCCCAGCCCAGGCCGCTTCTCAGCCATTCGGCCAAGACGTAGAAACTGTCGGCGCGCCAGACCTGCGGGCTGGCCTGTTCACTCCCGGGGTAGACACTGGACTGGGTCGCCATGAGCAATTGCCGATGCCGGGCCATTTCCAGGCAGGTCACGTAATCATGGCTCGCCAGTGGATGCCCCCTGCCACAGACCGTGACCATCTCGACGCTGCCCAGCACCCGGCGCTCCAGCGCTTCGGGGATCTGGTCGTGATAAAACAACAACCCCAGGTCAGCGCGGCGCTCCACCAGTTTGCGCGCCACATCGCCCTGCGCGGCGCTGGCCAGTTGTACCTCGAGGGTCGGGAACCGCTCGGCCAGGGCCGCCAGGCTGTCGATGACCGGCTGATAGGGCATCGCCTCATCCTGAGCCAGGCGCAACATCGCCTCCTGACCGCGCATCAGGGCCAGGGCCCGGCCATTGAGACGCTCACACTGGCGCAGCACTTCCCGCGCCTCTTCCAACAAGGCCTCGCCGGCTTCGGTGAGCTTCGGCTGGCGGCCACTGCTGCGCTCGAACAGCGTCACGCCCAGGTCGGTTTCCAACAACGCAATCGCGCTGCTAATGGCCGATTGAGCCTTGCGCTGGTCCCGCGCCACGGCGGAAAACGAACGTTTCTCGGCGACACCGACAAACAGCCGCAGCTGCTCCAGATTCCACAGAACACTCATGCCCCGACCTATCTCGTATACAGATAGGTAATGACTTTACCCCATCTGACCGTGCCCTAAAATGTCCACACAGAAAGACGCACCCTTCAAGAGGATTTTCGCCTATGAACGCTTACTACTACCTGGCCATCGCCATCTGCGCCGAAGTGATCGCCACCGTGTCGATGAAAGCGATCAAAGGCTTGAGCACACCCCTGCCTCTGCTGCTGGTGATCGCTGGCTACGGCATCGCATTCTGGATGCTGACCCTGGTGGTGCGCACCGTTCCGGTGGGCGTGGCGTATGCGGTCTGGGCCGGAATGGGGATCGTCATGGTCAGCGTGGCGGCGCTGTTCATCTACGGGCAGAAGCTGGACGTGCCGGCGATGCTGGGGATGGCGTTGATTGTACTGGGGGTGGTGGTGATCCAGCTGTTTTCCAAGACTGCCGGGCACTGAAAACATGGATTAGTGGGGCTGATAGCACATGTGCGGCAAGGAGAAATCTGTGGGAGCAAGGCTTGCCCGCGATAAAATGACGCGGTCTCTCTGGAACCGAGGCGCCGGTATCGCGAGCAAGCGTTGCTCCCACAGGTTGAGCGGCGAAAACTCCATCCATCGAGTCTGTATACTGCGCCCTCGTCTTGAACACTGAGGTCGCTGCATGCCATCCGTTATTTCCACCGACGTTCTGATTGTCGGCGCCGGAGTCGCCGGCCTCTGGCTGAATGCGCGCCTGCGCCGCCAGGGCTTTTCGACTGTGTTGGTGGAAAGCGCCAGCCTCGGCGGCGGGCAGAGCATCAAATCCCAGGGCATCATCCATGGTGGCGCCAAGTACGCCTTGCACGGTGCCCTCACCGGCGCCTCGGAAGCCATCGCCGACATGCCGCGCCGCTGGCGCGAAGCCCTGGCCGGCGAGGGCGAACTGGATCTGTCCGGCGTGCGCCTGCTGTCCGAAGCTCACTACCTCTGGTCTCCCGGCACCCTGGCCGGCAACCTCACCAGCTTCTTCGCCAGCAAGGCCGTGCGTGGGCGGGTCGATCAGGTCAAGGGCGAGCAACTGCCGCCGGCCCTGCAAGACAAGCGCTTCAAGGGCAAGGTCTATCGCCTGGCCGAGTTGGTGGTGGACGTCCCCAGCCTGCTTGCGCGGCTGGCAGATCTGGCCGGCGATGGTTTGCTGGCCGGCAAAGATATCGAGCCGTTGCGCGACGGCGACGAACTGATCGGCCTCAAGGTTGATGGCCGCGAGATCCGCGCCCAGCGTATCGTCCTCAGCGCCGGGGCCGGCACCGCCGATCTGCTCAGTGCCCTGGGCCTGGAGCAACCGGCCATGCAGCGTCGGCCATTGCACATGGTGCTGGTCAAGGGACCGAGCCTCAAGCCGCTGTACGCTCACTGCCTGGGGGGCGGGCCGAAGCCGCGCATCACCGTGACCACCCACCCGGCCGCCGATGGCCAATGGGTCTGGTACTTGGGCGGCGACATTGCCGAAGCCGACGGCGTGGCCCGCGAGCCCGCCGCGCAGATTGCTACCGCCCAGAAAGAACTTGGCCAATTGCTGCCCTGGGTCGACCTCAGCGCCGCACAATGGGCCACGCTGCGGGTCGACCGCGCCGAACCGCTGCAATCGGGCCTGACCCGCCCGGACAACGCCTTTCTCGCCGAACAGGATCGCCTGCTGGTGGGCTGGCCGACCAAACTGGCCCTGGCCCCGGACTTTGCCGATCGAGTGATCGCCACGCTGCAACGCGATGGCATCACCCCCAGCCATCCGGCGCCATTGCCGGACCTGCAGAAACCGCCCATGGGCATCCCGGCCTGGGAGCAACTGCTGCCATGAGCCAACCGACCCTGCACGACTTGCATCGCCCGCTGGGCAATAACGGCCCGCGGGTTTCACCCCTGGGCCTGGGGACCGTCAAGCTCGGCCGCGACCAGGGGGTCAAATACCCCAACGGTTTCCAGATTCCCGATGACGACGAAGCGCGCATGCTGCTCAAACTGGCGCGTGACCTGGGCATCAACCTGATCGACACCGCGCCGGCCTATGGCCGCAGCGAAGAACGCCTGGGCCCGTTGTTGCGCGGCCAGCGTCAGGATTGGGTGATTGTCAGCAAGGTCGGTGAAGAGTTCAGTGACGGCCAGTCGCACCACGATTTCAGTGCCGCCCACACCCGACTCTCGGTGGAACGCAGCCTCAAGCGCCTGGAAACGGACTACATCGACATGGTGCTGGTGCACTCCGACGGCAACGACCTGGCGATCCTCAACGACAGCGAGGTCTACCCAACCCTGGCGGCGCTCAAGCGCGAGGGCAAGATCGGCGGCTTCGGTTTTTCCGGCAAAACCGTCGAGGGCGGTTTGAAAGCCCTGGAGCAAGGCGATTGCGCGATGGTCACCTACAATCTGAACGAACGAAACGAGAAGACTGTCATTGACTACGCAGCCTTGCATGGCAAGGCCATTCTGGTGAAGAAAGCCTTGGCCAGCGGTCACGTCTGCCTGAACCCTGGCGTGGACCCGGTCCGGGCCAGCTTCGAACTGTTGTTTGAACATCCCGGTGTCGCCAGTGCTATTGTCGGCACCATCAATCCGCTGCACCTCGCCCATAACGTCGCGACCGTAGCCAAGGTCCTACGTAAAAACTGACGCCGCCCTGCGCGGCCTTAAGGAAGGAGCCGACATGCCGCGCACGCTCATCAGAAAAAACCCCAGCAACTTCAAGACCCTGCCCCTGTTCGTCGAAGCGACACCCGAAGGCCTGACTTACCAGAGCGTCGGGATGCCATTGAATTTTTCCCAGACCTTGCAGCGGCGCCGTCCGGTGACGGTGGACGACCCCGAGCGTTTTTCCCTGGAACTGGCAAACCTCGGTGTCTCGGTGCGCCTGACCCTGCACTGGCAGAACCGCGACTATTGGGTGCTGGTGCGCCAGCGTCGACAGGACCGCGGCGACGTGGTGCTCAAGTTGATTTCCGGTTATGTCCCGGCCCATGAGCTGAACCTGCCGCTGCTCACCGCCATCAGTGAAATTGCCGAAGAATGCCTTCTGGAAACCCCCGAGGGCTGGCTTGGCGGACGCTTCAATGACACCTGGTTGCCCGCGCCCTACGCCACCGCCCTGCATTATCGTGAAGCCTTGCCGTTTCGCCTGACGCCGCTGTCCGGTTCGGCCCGCCCAGTGCGCAGCGCCAACCTGCAACTGATCGAGCGACCACGCGCCTACGTGCACCTGCCGACGGCCTCGCTGCAACTGATTTACGATTTGCGCCTGGATGTGCCTAAGGAAGCCAAGTCCCTGAGCCTGTTTCATGTGGATGAGCGCCTGGAGGGAGACCAACTGGTGGCGCGCCTGGACCGCAAGCGACCCGATCTTTACCTGATGCCGCTACAGGACGGCCAACCCTTGCCCGAGCTGTACACCTTGAAGAAGGATCAACTGTACCCGGCCAGCACCCGCGGGCTGTACCTGGCGGAGAGTTTTGCCAGGCAGGACGGCTGGCTGGTACGAGACGAGCGGATTCGCTGGAAGGATTGGCTGCACCAGCAAGGGCTGACGCCACCGGGCAAGGAGTCGGGGCTGACCCGGCTGAGGGGCAAGGCCCGGCAATTGCTCAAGAAGATTGTGCCGCGCAAGGTGGCTCGTTAACGTCATCGAGTTGGTGATGGGCCCTGTGGGAGCGAGCCTGCTCGCGATGGCGTTGGACCCGTCAGCCTCGATTTGGCTGACACATCGCTATCGCGAGCAGGCTCGCTCCCACAGGTTGGCGCATTGCCTGACACATTGTCACCAGCAAAGGCTCAGTGATTGCGGATCTTTTCCACAATCGCCGTCGTCGAGCTGTTTTCCACCAGCCCCAACACCTTCACAGTGCCGCCGTAGGCCGCGACAATGTCCGCTCCCACGACCTGATCGATCCCGTAATCACCGCCCTTGACCAGCACATCCGGCTTGACCTCGCGCAGCAGGTTTTCCGGCGTGCCTTCGCTGAAGCTGATCACCCAATCCACCGCGCCAAGACCAGCCAGGACCGCCATGCGCCGGTCGACGCTGTTGATCGGCCGCCCAGGTCCTTTGAGACGACTCACGGATGCATCGTCGTTGACCGCGACGATCAGGCGATCCCCCTGGGCCCGGGCCTGCTCGAGATAGGTCACGTGGCCGGCATGCAGGATGTCGAAGCAGCCGTTGGTGAAAACGATTGTCTCGTTGTGGGCACGGGCGTCGTCGACGGCCAGCAGCAATTGCTCCAGGCCCAGCACGCCCCGCTCGGAGCCTTCTTCGCGCTGGATCGCGCGGCGTAGCTCCGGGGCGCTGATGGCGGCAGTACCGAGCTTGCCGACGACAATGCCCGCCGCCAGGTTCGCCAGGGCCACCGCATGGGGCAGTTCCTCGCCGGCGGCGATGGCTGCGGCCAGGGTGGAAATGACGGTATCGCCGGCACCAGTCACGTCGAACACTTCACGGGCACGCGCCGGCAGGTGCAACGCCGGATGATCGGGACGCAACAGGGTCATGCCATGTTCGCCACGGGTCACCAGCAAAGCGCCGAGGTCGAGGTCTTGCATCAGCTGTGCGCCTTTGCTCACCAGTTCGTGCTCATCGGCGCAACCGCCGACGATGGTTTCGAATTCGCTGAGATTCGGCGTGATCACGCTCGCGCCGCGGTAGATCGAGAAATCCTTGCCCTTGGGGTCAGCCAGTACCGGAATGCCACGGGCACGAGCGGCCTGGATCAGCGCCTGATGGTTTTTCAACGCACCTTTGCCGTAGTCCGACAACACCAGCACCTTGACGCCTTCGAGCAGGTTATCGACCTCCGCCCCGAGGGCCAGGGGATCGGTGGCGAACGGTTCTTCGAAATCGATCCGCAACAGTTGCTGGTGACGGCTCATGACCCGCAGCTTGACGATGGTCGGCTGGTGCGCAACCCGCTGGAATATCGCCCGCACGCCGGCGCCATTGAGGCTATTGGTCAGGCTGTCGGCGGCTTCGTCGTCACCGGTCACCCCCACCAGAGAGGCCGGTGCACCAAGGGCGGCGATGTTCAAGGCAACGTTGGCGGCACCACCGGGACGGTCCTCGATGTGTTCGACCTTGACCACCGGAACCGGCGCCTCAGGGGAAATCCGTGAGGTACCGCCATGCCAATAGCGGTCGAGCATGACATCGCCGACCACCAATACAGGGGCTTGATCGAATCGCGGCATGGACAACTTCATGGAGCATCCCACATACAAAATGAACAGGGCCGCGATATTAGCACAGGGTTGGCGAAGGCTCGTCCATGGCCCTCCTGACCTGCGCTTTTTTCATTCCTTTTGCAGCAGTGCCGAAAGTCGGCCAACGGCTTGGGCCAGTTCCACCTCGCTGGTATCGATCTCACAGTCGGGCGACAGCGGCGCCTCGTAGGGGCTGTCGAGCCCGGTGAAATTCTTGATCCGCCCGGCGCGCGCTTCCCGATACAACCCCTTGGGATCACGCTGGGCGCAAACTTCAAAAGGCGTGCTTACATAAACCTCCAGAAAGACGCCCTGAGGGAACAATTTTCGCGCCGTCTCCCGATCAGCGCGAAACGGGGAGATTGCTGCCACTATCACGATCAGGCCGGCATCGACCATCAAGCGCGCCACTTCGCCAATCCGGCGGATATTTTCCTTGCGCGCCTCGGCGTCCATCCCCAGGTCACGGCACAACCCCCGGCGCAGGTTGTCGCCGTCGAGCAGGCAGGTGTGCAAGCCTTGCTGGTTGAGCTGCACCTCCAAAGCATTGCCCAGCGCAGACTTGCCCGCACCTGATAGCCCAGTCAGCCAGATACAACGCGGCCTCTGGGACTTGATCGCGGCCCGGTCCTTTGGCGCAACAGCCAGTGCGCAAGGGCCAATCTCTGACTTTGGCATCAACACCTTTGACGTTTCATTCATAGCCGAGCATCTCGTAGTCACGTTGATACACTCGCCGTACCAAACGGCGGGTACGCACAGAGCAGATTTCCCGGACCGGCAACGCCACGCGTTGCTGGGTACGATTTACGTGGGGCAACGTTGCAGTCAACCCCAAATGCTCGCACACCCTTTGATAATCACGGCTCAGGTACTCCTGATAACCGATGAAGTCCATCGCCAAGTGGCCAAGGGAGTCGGTGAGGAAATCCGTCTGGGCGGTGAAATGCAATTGCCGTGTAATGTTTTCCGGATGCAGCCAGCGGGCGACGAAATCATCGAAGTCCCGATAATGACTTACCAGGTTTTGTGCGGCATGATCGCGTGCTCCCAACGTATTCCCTCGCAGGAAAGCATAGGCCGAATATGTGCGCTCCAACGGGTCACGGACAAAAGCAAATTTGAAGCTGCCCGCGTACTGCTCTGGAAATTGCTCCTGGTACCAGTACAGCGGCAAGTGACCCGGGCTGTAGCCATCGAACATGCCCGTGCAAATGCTGCTTCCGGCGCACTTGGGCACATGGATGAACAGACAAGCGCGCTGCGTGAAGGCTTTGGGGAAGCGGCAGTTGGCTGACATCGATTTGTTCACGATCTGTCGGTCAACCACCGACAAGCGTCCCAACAAGAAGGAGCGCTGCGACTTGGGCAGCAGCTTCCAGAGATAACGTTGCAGCATTCGAATACCCGCGCGCCGGGGGTTACCCCCTAATGATCCAAAATTCGTTCAGCAGGACTTCCTGTAGTCGGAACCATATCAAGCGCGGGTCATAGATTTATTGTGGGTTGGTCACTACAAGTAAGCGATTAGATACAAATGCCTGCAGGAGCACAGCCCCCCACAGGCTTGACCCGTACTCAGGCGATGTCCTGAGTGGGAGCGTCCAATCCCATGGCGTGGAGACGAGCATAATAGCCATTCTGCGCCAATAGCTCGCTGTGAACACCACGCTCGACAATCCGGCCCTGATCCATCACCAGGATCAGATCGGCCTTTTCGATGGTCGACAAACGATGCGCAATGACCAGCGTAGTGCGGCCTTTCATGACCTGATCCAGCGCGGCCTGGATATGCCGTTCGGACTCGGTATCCAGGGCCGACGTGGCTTCATCGAGAATCAGCAACGGTGCGTTCTTCAATAGGGCCCTGGCAATGGCCAGACGCTGACGCTGCCCGCCGGACAACAGCACGCCGTTTTCACCCACCTCGGTGTCCAGCCCCTTGGGCAGCTGCGCAATAAAGTCCATGGCGTAGGCGTCTTCAGCCGCCTTCTCAATATCGGCCCGTGGCGCGCCGGCCAAATCCCCGTAGGCGATATTGTTGGCCACCGTGTCGTTGAACAGTGTGACGTGCTGGGTGACCTGGGCGACATGTCGACGCAGGTTGCGCAGGCGATAGTCTTCTATTTCCACCTCGTCGAGAAAAATCTGCCCGACGTCATGGTGATAGAAGCGCGGGATGAGGCTCGCCAGGGTCGACTTACCGCTACCTGAACGCCCCACCAGTGCAATCATCTGCCCAGGTGCCGCCGTGAAACTGATGTCCTTGAGCACCTCCCGATCAGCGCCAGGGTAGGTGAAACTCAGATTGCGAACCTCCAGACGGCCGCTGACGCGCTCCTTCTCGACCGTTCCCCTGTCGACTTCCGGCTCGACGTCCAGTTGTTCAAAAATGCTTTCAGCACCGGCCACGCCTTTCTGGATGGTGGAGCTGACTTCCGAAAGCTGGCGAATCGGCTTGGGCAACAAGCCCGCCGCGGTAATGTAGGCCACCAGATCGCCGGCCGTCGCATCGCCACGCAGAAAAAGCACCAGGAACATCAGAGCCGCCATGGCGGTGTAAATCACCAGTTGCAGCATGGGTGTATAGACAGCGCCGGTGCGAGTCATGCGCAGTTGTTTATCGGTATTACCCTGGCTGGCATTGGCAAAGCGCTGCTTTTCGTAGCCCTCGCCACCAAAACTGCGCACTACGCGGTACCCCTGGATGGTCTCGGACGCGACATGAGTAACGTCGCCCATGGCCACCTGGATTTTTTTACTTTGCTTGCGGAATTTTTTACTGGCGCTGCTCACCATTAATGCAATCAAAGGCAGGATCGCCAACATCACCAGCGTCAGCTTCCAGTTCATCCAGACGAGGTAAGCGAAGAGGAAGACCACAGTGAGACCTTCACGAATCACCACCTTGATAGCATCGGTGGCGGCGCCGGTAACCATGGTGACGTTAAACGTGATTCGGGAAATCAGATGCCCGGAGTTGTGCGTATCGAAGTAGCGGTTAGGCAGCACCAACAGCTTGTTGAACAGTTCGACCCGCAGGTCGTGCACCAGTCCCAGGGATACCCTGGCCAGGTAATAGTTTCCCAGGAACGACCCCAGGCCCTGCCAGGCAGCGATCAGAATGATCAGCAGCGGCACCGCCATCAGCAGTTTCAAGTCCTTGAGATACGGAACGGTGGGAAAGAGCACCGCATTGGGATTGCTCAGACCATCGACAAAATATTTGAGAATCCCCGCCAACATGGGTTGGGTGGACGCAAATATCACGAAGCCCAGGATACTCAGTAGGAAAATGCCAGCGTAGGGTTTGACGTATCCCAGCAAACGAAAATAGATCTTCAGGCTGGAATCCTGTTCCGTTTTGGGCGGTGCGTCACTCATTGTCGAGCTCACTGATTAAGAAGAACACGGAACTTTATCACAGGCGCCCGGCTTGGCCCGTGCCCAGACCAAAACCCCGGCCAAGCCGATCGGCAGCCAACTGATGAACCATTCCGCGCGAGGGGTTCCTGTCAGGCTCGCGGCGTCGAACTGCATCGCCAGGAATGAAAATACCCACATGCCCAGCACGCCTCGGCCCAGCAGGGTGTCCCGGGCACGCCAGGCTTCACGCAGCACAGCGAACCAGACAGTGCACCAAAGCAGCAGCCCAGGCAGCCCGAGCTGAATGGCAACGTGGCTGAACAGGTTATGCGCGTGATCAAAAGAGTGGCCTGGAGTCGCGACCCTGTAGTCACCCGCCAACCCCAAGCCACCCCACGGCCGTTCGGCGATCATATGCAGGCTCGACATTAAAATCTCGGGCCGATAGGACGCACCTCTGGCCATCACCAGCGGCTCAAGCAACCAGAAGGTCAGCATGGCCAGCACCACAGTCATGGCGGCGATGACCCGTGTACGCTGGTCGGTGCAGTAAAGAGGCATTGCCAGCACACTTAGCAACAAGGCCAGGGCCGCGCCGCGACTCTGGGACATCACAACAAAGACACCCAGCACAGCCAACGCCAACGCCCAAAGTACCTGCAACCCGATATGGCGCGGCACCCAGTGCAGCATCCAGACCGCCGCCAGCCCAATCACGTAGGTGCCCAGGATCGGATGGGAAAGCTTGCCCAACCCCTCCAGGCGCGCCACCCAGTTGCGCCCTTCAATGCCGTAGAAGTCGACAATCGACACCAGCGCGACGAGCGCAAGCCCCAGCCCTCCCCACTGCATGATACGAATCACTCGCTCGGGCTGACGATTGGCAAGGATTGGGAAAAACAACAGGAACGCCAGGATATAGAGCAGTCGCTTGGCTTCGCGGCCTGGCTCCGGCACCTCGGACCATAACAGTGTAATCAGCGCCCAGGCCGCCAACGCCAGAAGCGCCAGGTAAATCAACCGCTGGGCACGCCACACCTCCAACAGCCGATGGCGCGCTGACCAAGCGAAGATAATCACCGGCAACCAGAGAAACGCGATCAAACCTTGCTGATAGACCTTGTTGGTCGGTGCCAGGGCTATCGCCATCAAAAACCATAACAAGCCAAAGGCCATCCACACCTGTGCCCAACGCGTCGCGTACATCTATCGCTCCTAAACGGTCTACCAGCCAAAACCGGCATGGTTAAAACACAAACTTTTGGGCATCATGGCCCGCTACGGCACCGGTTCTTTTTTCAACAAGGCTTTCCTACGATGCAATCCTCACGGCTTCCCCAAGCCGCTTTGAATCAATTGATTGAAGGCGCCAGTATTCTGGAGGCCGACGGCCACGGCCCGAAAGTCTATCTGTTGCAGGATGGGAATATCCTCAAATTGTTTCGCCTCAAGCGGTTTTTTTCTTCGGCCCTTTTACGGCCTTATTCAGCGCGGTTCATCAACAACGCGACCCGATTGCAGGAACTCGGCGTGCCTACGCTCGAAGTGCTGGCCTTCTACAAATTGCAAAAGCCCGGCATGACCGCCGTGCTGTATCGACCTCTGCCAGGAAAAACCCTGCGTCAACTATCGAATCAGGAAAACTTCAGTTGGCAGCAGACCCTTCCGACACTGGTCGAGCTGATTCGCAGCCTTCACGCTCGTGGCATTTATTTTCGCTCATTGCACCTGGGTAACATCGTCGTCACTCCTGAGAACAAGCTGGGACTGATCGACGTGGCCGACATGCGCTTCCTGCGCTCCCCACTGCCACGCCGCCTTGTGCGTCGCAACCTGCAACATTTCGCTCGTTATATTGCCAGGGAGAACCTGAACGAGAGCTTTCCCATGCAGGCACTGGAAAGCGCCTTACTGTCTGCCTGAGATCAACTCCCGAGCAGTCTGGCTGAAACTCAGCCAAGCCTGCTCAGGGGCCAGCGCCTGGTACTGGGCCTGCGCCACGGCGTCGGCTGGAGCCTGTGAGGCCAGCGTAATCACCTCACTCCATGCCACTTCGTCATTGACCGGTGCGTACCAGCCGGTATCCCCCAGTTGCTCACGGAATACAGCGATTTCGCTGGCCAGTACCGGGATGCCTGCCAGTATTGCTTCCTGAAGGATCAGACCAAGCCCTTCGTCGAGTGACGGAATCAACACCCAGTCGAATGCCTTATAAAGCGTCGCGACATCCTCCAGATGCCCAGTCAACAAGACCTTGCCAACAAGATCCGGCTGGGCGATCCGAGCCTGGAGCGCATCGCGTCTCGGCCCTTCACCTACAATGACCAAGCGCCAATCGCCATGGCCCGACGCCGCTCGCGCGAACGCGTCCAACAAGCTGGCAAATCCCTTTTTACCCACCAGCCGGCCGACGGCACCAAATACACGCCGATCTGCAGAGGACAAACCCAAACGAGCGCGAGCCTCCTCACGGGACTTGAGTGAAGCCTGAAAGGCAACCGGATCGAACGCGCTGCGTAATGCAACGACCGGCAGGCCGAGTTCGTCCTGCAGCGACGTAGCCAAGGTCTCGGAGACTGCCGCCAGACTCAGGCGCGAAGCGGGAAACCCGCGCAGCAACTCACGGCTTGTAATGTGCAGGCGTGTCGCGCCATGGAAGATCACCACCACGCGGATCTGAGGCATGTCCTTGAGCACAGGCAAGAGAGTCCGGGCCACGCCCAGGCCATCGAGCAATACCACGCGGGCATCACTGTCGAGCAAAGCCTCCCGAAAACGGCTTCGCATCCAGGGTCTGAACAGGCGCCAGATGTGCCGCCCCTTGAGTCGGGCTGACGTCAGATTCCACTCATGCGCGGGCCCGACATCGACCTGACAGTCAGAAGCCGCCCCCTGCAAAAGCCAAGTTTTTACGGGCATCCCAGGCTCGATTCGCGAAAGGATCTGATGATGGACCTTGTGTACCGAAGCAAACGGCAAACCGCCTGCCCACATAACATTGATAATGCTCATCAAGCAGCAAACCTTTTATCGCCGACCAGGATTCGTGCTTCGAGACATCTAATAATTGATAATCCAGCCAACGCAGACTCCGAGCAAAAGAACCAGAAAGAGCTTGATTTGCTCTCTGCGTCTGCGACGCGCTTTGCGCTGACGCTCGACAGGGACTTCGACATGGACGCCGAATCCGGTATGCAAAACAGCATCCCCTTCCAGCGTGACCGCCGTCAAGTTCAGTTGCGCATAGCGAAGCGACAGTGCCTTCTCGCCGCCATAGCCCGCAAACGGGGCACACAGCTGATACTCCTTCAGGCGTCGCAGGCCGGGATTGAGGGAAAAACTCTGCCACTCGGGCTTGTCGGATATAAGCGGATAACACGGCACGCCGCCGACGATCTCACGCTCGCCCAGGCGAATGTAAGGGCTGTGTACACACAGGTCGTAAACATAGTTGCGCAGCCATACCTGTAGGATCTCTGGACGTAATTCGAGAATCTTGCGCGAGTCTTCTACAAAGGCCGGGCGATAGAACTCCCAGTCGTCTTCACAGTGAAAGATGTAAGGGGTCTTCACATGCCCGTACGCCAGGTCAATAGACGCCAATTGCCCCAGCTTCGGTCGATTGACTAATACGGTACAGCGATCCTTCCAATGCGCTGGGATAACTGCATTTACGCCCTCGTCGCCGGCATCTTCGGTAATGAAGACTTCACGAATCGGCGCGGTGTTGAAATGGTCGAAGCTCTCAAGGGTTCGCTTGAGCAGATCGAGCCGACCGCAACTGGTCACCACCAGGGTAATGTCACTTTCGTCGGAAAACTGCACCTGAAATACCATTTAGTCAAACGCCATCCGAACGCCAGATGGCTGAACGGTTCCCGTCAAACGCCCAATTTCAGGCGCAATTTTTCCAGCAGACTCAACGGTGCACGAGGCCGCAAGGGCGGCTCCAGTGCCTCAACGATTTTTTGCCCGATGCGTGCGAAACTGAACTGTTCCAGCGCCAGCTCATGGCCGTTGCGCGCAATACGATGGGCCAGTTCGGGGTCAGCTCGCAGTCGGTAAAGCTTTTCCTGAAGCTGCGCAACGTCGCAATACAACACCACGTTATGCATGTCCTGCAACCCCAGCGCACGCGCTTCATCGACCCCCTGATCGAAAGCCAGCAGCACACAACCACAGGCCATGGCTTCGAAATTCTTGATCATGAACTCGCCCATACCCACATCGGCGCTGACAAAAAAACGAATGCGGTTCAGGGTCTCGCAATACTCTTCCCCGGACTTGGTGCGGGTTACCACCAGCGGCTCAACGCGTGCCAACTCATCCAGCAGTATCTTGCGCCCACTGTAGGCGGCGCTGTTGGTGCTTCCTACAAAGGCCAGTTCGATATCCCGCTCGCGATTCTGATTTTGCAATAACGATTGATCGTAGCCTTTGGGTACGAACACCGCATCGAAACCTTCGGTGCGAAGACGTTGAGCAACCATGAAACCGGAGCTGATGACCCGCACCCATGGCAGACGACGATAATGGGCACTGAACTTGCCCGTGTATTTGCACGCAATGTAGTTCTGATAGGCGTCGTGTTCCAGGATCACCAGATTCGGGATCGTGCGAATGAATGCCGCCTGGCGGATCTCCTGCTTGAAGCGCAGGAAAAATACGATCCGATCGTAACGCGATACGTCCACGTGACGCCGGAAATACCCTCGCAAGTTACGCTGCTCATTGCTGTCGAGCCAGCGCAGGTCACACTCGCAATGGGCTGCCACGCCTTCATAGAGGCGGTCCAGGATGGCCCGCTGCTCTTTCTGGACCAAAAATAAAACTTTCATCGTCTTCCTTGCGGCACCGAACGACTTGATAAATAACCCGGTATCGCGCCGGGCGGACTTCCCCGCCTCATCATGCGAGGCTGCTACGCCGACGCCAACTGCGGATCTTATTGGATCAGGCCCTTGACGCCAGTTCGGCGACCATAGGCAAACGCCAGAAAGCCTCACGAGCAGCCCGATCGGAAAAGCGTTCACGCAAGCGATCAAGCATCAGCTCTGCACACCTGCGACGCTGCAACTCGTCCATGGCCGCCAAGTGTTGCAGTCCCTGCGCCATATGCTCGGCATCGCCTAGCGGAAATAAAATGCCGACACCCTCCACCACTTCCTTTGCTCCACCGCAGGCGGTGGCCAGTAGCGGCACACCGGCGGCCATGGCTTCGAGCAGCACCATGCCGAACGGCTCATGGTCAGAACTCAGAGCGAATACATCAAAGGCGCGAAAATAGCGACGCGCTTCAGGCACCTGACCGAGGAACAGCACACGGTCGGCAATGCCCAGTTCCAGCGCCAGTTCCTTAAGGTCTTGTTCCAGACGGCCCTTGCCGAGAATCACCAACTGGCTATTGGCGGGCAAATACTCCAGCGCCAGGGCAAAACCTCGCAACAGCGTGGCCTGGTCCTTGTCCGGGTGCAGACGGCCAACATTGCCGACAATCCAGGCCTGGGCATCCAACCCCAGGCTATGCCGCGCTTCGTCCCGGGACACCAGGCCAGCCTGTACGGCTTCCAGGTCGATACGGTTGTAGAGGGTCTGGATCCGGCTAGCCGGCCATTTCGGCAAGAGACGACGAATGTCGTCACGCACTGCATCGGAGACACCAAGCAGGCTCAGGCGTTTGCGGAAAAACTGGACGAACACCCGTCTGGTCAACCGCTGATAGTCCCCCAACGCGTGGTGCACTCCGATCACCGGCAGACCGGTAGCGAGCAAGGTGATGTAGATCGGCTTAAAGCGATGGGCGATGCAAAAACTGAAATTGCGCGAGGCGGCAATCTTTCTCAAATCGCTGATCGCGCCCAGCTTCAAGCCTCTGATGGCACTGGAGCTGTACTCCATGAACAGCACCTCGTCAGAGGCGCAACGGGCGGCCACTTCCGTATCGGCCGCCCCGGTAAGAAACACTGTCGTCACGCGATAGCCAGTGCCTGCGAACAGACTGGCATACTGACGGGCGCAGTCGAGGAACGGCCCATCGTAACCGTGACAGAACTGCAATACATGCCGCTCAGCCGAACGTGTCATATGCATCCACGCCGTCTTTGACCACCAGAATATCCTCCATGATCAGGTATTGCAGGTCAGAGCCAAAGAACATATTCAGAGCGTCCGTAGGCGAGCAGATCATCGGTTCGCCACGGCGGTTGAGTGAGGTATTCAGGGACACGCCGTTGCCGGTCAGTACTTCCAGGGCCTTCATCATGTCGTAATAGCGTGGGTTGTATTCACGCTTGAGTACCTGGGCCCGGGATGTTCCGTCTTCGTGGACGACTTCCGGCACGCGGGTTTTCCACTCTTCAGCCACTTCGAAGGTGAACGTCATGAACGGCGCGGGATGATCGACCTTGATCATCTGCGGTGCGACCGTGTCGAGCATCGACGGGCAGAAAGGCCTCCAGCGCTCGCGGAACTTGATCTGTTCGTTGATGCGATCGGCCACGCCGCTGGCGCTCGGGCAACCGATGATCGAGCGACCGCCCAAGGCACGCGGGCCAAACTCCATGCGCCCTTGGAACCAGGCCACCGGGTTGCCGTCGACCATGATCTTGGCGATGCGCTCAGGGGTGTTGTCGATCTTGCGCCACGCAGGCTTGCTCGGATGGCGGGCGCAGGCGGCGATGACGTCTTCGTTGCTGTAGGCCGGGCCGAGGTAGACGTGTTCCATCTTCTCCACCGGCACGCCACGGGCGTGGGACACATAAGCTGCCGCCCCCACGGCGGTGCCGGCATCGCCGGAAGCCGGTTGCACGAACAGTTCCTTGACGTCGTCACGGGCGATGATTTTCTGGTTCAGCTTGACGTTCAACGCACAGCCACCGGCGAACGCCAGCTTGCCGGTTTCCTTGAGCACGTCGCCCAGATAGTGGTCAATCATCTGCAGCGCAAGCTTCTCGAACAGCGCCTGCATGCTGGCCGCGTAGTGGATGTACGGCTCGTCGGCGATGTCGCCTTCACGTTTCGGGCCGAGCCATTCGATCAGCTTCGGCGAGAAGTAGAAGCCCTTGCCCTTCTCTTTATAGCGCCGCAGGCCGATCACGTTGGCGTAGTCGGTATTGATCACCAGTTCGCCGTTTTCAAACGAGGCCAGACGCGAGAAGTCGTACTTGCTGGCATCGCCGTAAGGCGCCATGCCCATGACCTTGAACTCACCGTCGAGCATCTCGAAACCCAGGAACTCGGTGATCGCGCCATACAGGCCGCCGAGGGAGTCCGGGTCGAAGAATTCCTTGATCTTGTGGATCTTGCCGTTTTCGCCGTAGCCGAAGAAGGTCGTGGCGTATTCACCCTTGCCGTCGATGCCCAGGATCGCGGTTTTCTCCTGGAAGCCCGAGCAGTGGTACGCACTGGAGGCGTGGGCCAGGTGGTGCTCGACCGGCTCGATCTTGATCTTTTTCGGATCAAAACCCAGCTGCTCCAGGCACCAGACAATCTTGCGGCGATAGCGCTTGTAGCGACGGTTGCCCATCAGGATCGCATCGAGGGCGCGATCCGGGGCGTACCAGTAACGCTTGGCGTAATGCCAGCGCGCTTCGCCGAACAGGCTGATCGGGGCGAACGGGATTGCCACCACGTCGACGTCGGACGGCTTGATGCCGGCCTGTTCCAGACAGAACTTCGCCGACTCGTAGGGCATGCGGTTCTTTGCATGTTTATCGCGTACGAAGCGCTCTTCCTCGGCCGCCGCGATCAGCTTGCCGTCGATGTACAGCGCTGCGGAGGGATCATGGCTAAGGGCGCCGGACAGGCCAAGAATCGTCAATGCCACAGGGGTCTAGCCTCTTAATGTCTGCATGCGAGGCGACAAACGCCTCGAAAAAAGATGTGCCGCACGCCGGGGCGCGGGGCAGCTAAAGGGCGGGATTATAGCTTAAAAGCGTTGGCAAGCCTCGTAGGAGCTGCCGAAGCTGCGATCTTTTGATTTTGATCTTTCCCTTGAACCTCAAGGGGTAAAACAAAGATCGCAGCCTTCAGCAGTTCCTACACAGAAGACGTGCCAAAGCAGCTATCGGGGCACCCTTCAAAAGCTTTTGGGCAACCGCTGATCAATCACCTGATACAACGCACTGTCTTGCGGCCAGTTGCGCATGAACCGCGCACGATCCCTGGCATAGGCGGGGGTGAAGCTGGAGAGGCTGCGGTGCTGGCACATGGAGTCCAGGTCGATCAGCGCCCAGCGATCGTCCTGCCAGAGCAGGTTGTGGCCCTTGAAATCGCCGTGACTGATACGCTCGCGGATCAGGCCGGCGAACAACCGGTCCAGCGCCAGCAACTCAGGCTCGGGAGCGGCGCCGTTTTCGACGTAAGGGGCCAGGCGTTCGATGATGTCAGGCCCCGACAGGTGCTCGGTCACCAGGTAGGCGCCGCGACGCAGCCACAGAAAACGCTTTTCCAGCAGCGCCAGCGGCTTGGGCGTGGCGATACCGAGGAACGTCAGGCGATGACCTTCGCGCCAGGCATGCCAGGCGCGGCTCGGACGCCAGAAGCGCTTGAGCCAGTGGGCGAAGTTTTTGATGTTGTAGCGCTTGATCAACACAGAGCGCCCGTCCACATCGACTTTACCAACGCTCGCCGACCCACCGGTCTTGTATAAGTGGCCTTGGTCAAGCAAGGCATCGGCCTGCTCCAGTACCGGCGCCATGACCGCCTCTTCATCACGACGAATCGCTCGCAAACCGAACGGACCACGCTGCACGCTGAACAGACTGCACTCACGCCCGACTTTTTCCAGAAAGTCATTCAGGCGCCAGGCGTACACCTTGTCGATCTGTTTTTGCAGCGCCTCCATGGGCAATGCGTGCTCGGCGTTGCCCAGCAGGTAATGCACCAACAACTCTTCGTTGAAAGGCTCGAGGGATTTGGGCAACTGGGCGAAAAATACCCCCAGGTTTTCGAGCACTTTGTTGCGCGACAATGGCTGGCCCGGGGTTTCGGCGCGGATGCCGCCTCCGTCGATCAAATAGAGTTTGCCGCCGTGACGCAACAGATTGTCCAGGTGCAAATCTTCCTGCCACAGGCCTTTGCTGTGCAGTTGTGCAATCGCTCCCAACGCCTCGGCCAGTACCGCCGTTTGTTCGTCGGCGAGCAGTGGCAGGCCCTCGACCTGTTTCCAGGCGTCCCCGAGGCTTTCGGCCCCCTCGAGCAATTCGAACAGCAGCCAGCCACCCTCGCCTTCTTTCAGGCCATCGGCCAGCAACAGCGGCGTAGTCAGCCCCTGCTCGGCCAGCAGGCGCACGCCTTGCAGTTCGCGGTGAAAGTGCCTGCCCGCTTTACTGCCGACCAGCAACTTGGCCAACACCGGACGACCGCGCCAGACGCCAGCACCGACGTAGCGCTGTCCCGGCAACACACGCAACAGGGAAAGCAGCTGCAATTGCGCCGGGCCGGCGGCGTCCGCCAGCTCCAGGCTCAAAGGCAGGCTGGGACTGCGGCCGGCGTTCTTCAATTCGGATAAATGCATCAACGAGCCTCCTTATGGCTGCGCCGGGCGGTCAGACGAGTCATCCAGCGGTCAACCAGTGCACTCTTGAGCGGTTGATCCAGGTAGGTGCAGAGCATCTGGCGCACATCGTCGTCACTCCAGGCTCGCGCGCGACGCAGCAAGGGCTCCAGGTCCTTGATTCGATCCCGCTGACCGAACAATAGCGGCCGGGTCTTTTCGAGGTCGATCAACTGCGCCTGATAGCCACTGGCGGTGGCTTGCAGAAAAATGTGCTTGGGGTAGAAGCAACCATGGACCTGGCGCATGCCGTGCAGGCGTCGCGCCAACTGCCCGCAAGCCTGCAGGACGGTGGCGCGTTGCGTCGCCGCCAGGCTGGACCAGCGTTGCAGCAATGAATCCAGGTCATCCCAACCGTCCAGGGCACGCGTCAGCAGAATCGCCCGCACCTCCCCGCCCACATTGCGCTGACCATAGAACACCGCTTGCAGGGCCGGAATCCCCAGTTGGCGGTAGCGGCTGATATTGCGAAACTCCCGGGAAAAGCTGGGCTCGCCGAAGGGGTGGGACCACGTCCTGGTGAGGTAATTACTCTGGCGCTTGAGGTAATAACCCCGCCCTTCCAGTTCCAGCCGGAAGACACTGCTCCAACCGCCGCCCGCGGTGTTGGGTTCATCCACCGCATCCAATTGCAGGTCCCAAAGGGCTTCGAAGCTATCCAGGCCGTGGCGTTGCAACAATGACTGGTCTTCAGTCGCCAGAAAATCAGTCATTCACGCCCCTCGAAAAATCTCACTACGTGACGGATGCGCTTCTTGTCACACGCATCGAGCCGGTTACGCTGGCGATACTGCAGGTAAAAACGCAGGCGCTGAGTGGCCGACAAATGATACTTGGCGACCTTGTCCAGGCACGCCAGGTCCTTGGTGATGCGATAGTTGAGCCAGAAGCCGCGCCAGAAATCGCCGTTGGGGCAATCGATAAAGAACAGCCGTGACTGCTCGTCGATCAGCAAGTTGCGCCATTTCAGATCGTTATGGGTAAAACGATTTTCGTGCATGGTCCGGGTATAGCCGGCCAGTTGCCGACTCACCCCGTCGACCCAGGCACGATTGGCCAGCCTTGGATCGTGACGCCTTGCCAATGCCGAGAGGTCTTCGGTGCCCGGCAGCTCGCGCGTGATCATCGCGCCACGGTCATAGGCTGCGCCACGTCGCTCCAGCCCCCAGGCCACGACTTCGGCAGTGGGGATGCCCCACTTGGCGAAGCGCTTGAGGTTCTGCCATTCGGACTTGACCCGCGGCTTACCCAAGTATCGCCGCAGCCCCTTGCCGGCCCCGGTGTAGCGTTTGACATAGTAATTCACGCCGCTGCGCTGTACCCGAATCACCTCGGACAGCGGGTCCCGCGTCAGACGCTCGCCCTCGAGGGCGAACACTGCATCAAGACTGCCGAAATCCTCTGCCAGCTCAGCGTAGGAAGGCTCCAGTACCCAACCCGACATCAGAGCGCGCCCCCGTACCGCAGCTTGCGCGCATAAAGCCGGTTGGCTTTGCCTTCGAGCCAGGTCAGCAGCGAAGCTTCTTCGGCCAGGATCCGCCGTAGCGGCTGCTGGAAATAGCCCTTGAGGAAGCGCAACTTGTCACGACGGGTCAGACCGATGTCCAGTGCAGAGAAATACAGCGCCGCCAGGTCCTTGTTGCGCCAACGAAGGGGGATGGCCGGACGGATCTGCGCACGGTGCAGGTCGATCACAGAAAGTTTGAAATCCGTGGCGGTCACGGGCTTATCGGTGTGCAGCAGAAAGTGGCAGATGTAGCAGTCGCGATGGTTGACCCCGGCCCGATGCATCATGCCGGTCATGCGCGCCACTTCGGCGATCAGGGCTCGCTTGAGCTTCGGCTGTGGCGGCTGCTTGACCCAGTCCATGCTGAGATCTTCGAGACTGACGGTCGGCGCCAGTTCTTCGGTGACGATGAACGAATGCTGGTCGGCCGGGTTGCTGCCTTTCTCGCCATAGGCGACGGCGGTCATGGTTGGCACACCGACTTGCTGCAAGCGCTGGATGGCTTTCCATTCCTGTCCCGCCCCCAGTACCGGCAACTTGGCGGTCAGCAGGTTCTTGAAGATCTCGCGCCAACCGATGCCACGGTGGATTTTCACGAAAAAGCCACGACCATCCACCTCCGTGCGCAAGGTGCGCCGGGCTTCCAGTTCGCGATAGACCTCGCCCTTGAGCGCCTCGACTTCGGCGAACGCATCGCGTCCGGCCCAAAGGCTCTTGAACGGTTCGGCCAGCATCAATTTCATTGTGCGTGCTCCGCCAATATCACATCGGCCGCGTGCTGCGGCATGCTGTAGAGGTCGGCCGTCTCGGCGAAGGCCAGACCGTTGCGGCTCCAGGCCGCGCGTGCGTCGGCGTCACCCAACATCCGCCCCAGGTACTCGGTGAGCTGCGCCTGTTCGAACGGCTCGTCCAAGACCAGGCCACTGTCGGCCTCGGCGATGTAATGGGCGTATCCACACACCGCACTGACCAGCACCGGCAAGCCGGCCACCAGCGCTTCAAGCAGTACGGTGCCGGTGTTCTCGTTGTACGCCGGGTGGATCAACAGGTCGGCGCCCAACAGGAAACGCGGAATGTCGCTGCGGCCCTTGAGGAAGCGTACGTTGTCACCAAGCCCCAACGCGGCGCTCTGCAATTGGAATACTTTGGGGTCGTCCTGGCCGATTACAAACAGGCGGGTGCGTTTTTTAAGCTGCGAAGGTAGCGCGGCCAGGGCCTTGAGGCTGCGATCCACGCCCTTGGTCTTGAACCCGGAACCGATCTGCACCAGCAGCAGGTCATCATCGGCCAGATCGAATTCGGCACGAAACGCGGCGCGAACCTCATCGGCGTCGGCGGGCCGGCGACGATCCTGGGCGATGCCCGGTGGCAGCAGGTGAAAGCGCTCCAGCGGCGTGGCGTAGTGCTTGATGAACAAAGGCTGTTGCACTTCGGAAATCATCAGTATTTCGGTCTTGGCATCCTTGGCGAATACCGCTCGCTCGTACTCGGAAAAGTGGCGGTAACGCCCCCAACGCCGGTACAGCGAATTGCGCAGGTTCTGCGCCTTGTCTTCAAAGCAGCCGTCAGCGGCGTAATACACGTCCAGGCCGGGCATTTTGTTGAAGCCGATCAAACGGTCGACCGGACGCTTGGCCAGGTCATTTTCCATCCACGCACTGAGTTTTTCATTGCGACGGTGATTGAACAGCGCCTTGACCGGCGCCACCAGCACTTCGAAGCCCGGCGGGACGTCACCTTCCCAGATCAGCGTGTAGACGCGGATCTGGTGACCACGCCGCTGGCATTCCAGGGCGATGCGCATGAAGTCACGCTGCAGGCCGCCGAAAGGGAAGTATTTATAAAGGACAAAAGCCAATTGCATCAGCGCGGCTCCTCAGCCAATAACGTGCTCAAGTGGCTGGCAACACGCTCGGGATTCAGACGCGTGAAGCACAGAGGCTGCTCGCGTTTCAGGTCAAACCGACGGGCATCTTCGGCGGTCGGCGGATAAGTGCATTGTTTCTGCATGCAGGGCGCGCAAGGGAAATCACTGGCAAGGTGAATCTGCCCCTTGCCATAGGCACCGGTCAGCACCGGATTGGTGGGGCCGAGCAGTGAAATGGTCGGTACATCCAGGGCCGCGGCCAGATGGCCAAGGCCGGTGTCCACGGCCACACAGGCCTGTGCGCCGGCCAACACCTTGCCCATCCCACCCAGATTCAGCTTTGGCAATACCAGGGCGTTGCGCAGGCCATTGGCAATCCGCTCGGCCCGGGCTTTCTCCAGCGGGCTGCCCCATGGCAGCTTCACCACGACGCCGAACTGGCCCATGCGCTCAACAAGTTGACGCCAGTAGAGCTCAGGCCAGTGCTTGGATTCCCAAGTCGTGCCGTGCAGGAACACCACGTAAGGGTAACTGCGCGGCAATTCAACCAGGCGATCGACATTCAGGCCGTAGCTGCCCATGGTTTTGGGCAGGTCATAACCCAGTGCCACAGCAAACAACTGGCGCACGCGCTCTACCGCATGCTGACCGCGAGCCACGCCCAGGCGACGGGAATAGAAGCGCGCTGCAAGGGGTTCGCGGGCCGATTCTTTATCCAGGCCTGCCACCGGGGCCTTGACGTAGCGGGTCAGCCAGGCGCTTTTCAGCAGGCCTTGGGCGTCGATCACCAGATCGTACTTCTTGGCACGCACGCTTTGTTTGAAACGTCGCCACTCGCCGCTTTTGATGGTTTGCCAGAGGTTCTTGCGCCAGCGACGAATCGCCACCGGAATGACTGTATCCACCGCCGGATGCCAGGTAGGAATTTCGGCAAAGCCTTCTTCCACCACCCAGTCGAACCTGATGCCGGGAATCGCCCGCGCCGCGTCGGTCAGCGCTGGCAGGGTGTGAACCACATCCCCCAGCGAAGAGGTCTTGATCAGCAATACCCGCAAGTTACTGAACCTCCACCGGTGCGCCCTGCAAACGCCCCAGGGCATCGTTCACCGACGGCGGCATGAGCTGGCGCAGGCAGTTGTAATGACCGAAGCGACAGGTGCGGTCGAAGCACGGGCTGCATTCGATGCCCAGGCGTACGACTTCGACTTTTTCGGCCAGCGGCGGCGTAAAGCCCGGCGAAGTGGAACCGTACACGGCCACCAGTGGCCGGTTCAGGGCGGCGGCCACGTGCATCAGGCCGGAGTCGTTGGACACCACCGAATCGGCGCAGGACAACAGGTCGATGGCTTCGGCCAGGGAGGTATCGCCGCTGAGGTTCACCGACTCCTCCCGCAGGCCCGGGATCAGGCGCGAGCGGATGTCCTCGCCCACCGAATGATCGTTTTTCGAACCGAACAACCAGACCTGCCAGCCTTCGCGAATCTTCGTCTCGGCGACCTGGGCGTAATGCTCCGCCGGCCAGCGCTTGGACTCACCGAATTCGGCGCCTGGGCAGAGAGCCAGTACCGGGCGGTCCAGGCTCAGACCGAACTTGGCCAGCGCCGCTTCGCGGGTCACCGGGTCGATCGCAAGGCTTGGGCGCGGATACGGCTTGGGCAACTCGGCACCTGGCTCGTAGGCCAGGGCCATGAAGCGCTCGATCATCAGCGGGTAGCGTTCTTTGTCCAGCGTGCGCACGTCATTGAGCAAGCCGTAGCGGAACTCGCCACGCCAGCCGGTGCGTTTGGGGATACTGGCGAAGAACGGCACCAGTGCCGATTTCAACGAATTGGGCAACAGGATCGCCTGGTCGTACTGACCGGCCAGGGACTTGCCGATGCGTCGACGGGTCGCCAGCTCCAGCACACCGTGGCCGAGCGGGAAGCTCAAGGCCTTGCGCACCTGGGGCATGCGCTCAAGAATCGGCCGACTCCACTCGGGGGCCAACACGTCGATTTCGCACTGTGGGTGGCGCTGCTTGAGGCACTGAAACAGTGTCTGCGCCATCACCATGTCACCGACCCAACTGGGCCCTACGATCAGAATATTCATGTGGCTTCCAAAAACGATGCGGGGAGGCCTACGCCTCCCCGCCTCGACAATCACTGTGGCTTAGGACGTTGCCTGCTGCCGTCACTCTACAACTGCGGGAGCGAGCCTGCTCGCGATGAGGCTCTCACATCCAATATCAATGTCGCCTGACACTCCGCCTTCGCGAGCAAGCCCGCTCCCACAGGGAAATTCATCTACTTCAAGTATGGTGCAGCACCACAAATCCATTGTGAGAGCGAGCCTGCTCGCGATGGGGCCGGCACATCCAACATCAATGTCGCCTGACACTCCGCCTTCGCGAGCAAGCCCGCTCCCACATTTAAATCTTCAGCTCAGCCCCAGTTCTCGCCAGATTCGCAGCACCTGCCTGCGCTCATCCACAAACTGGTCACCTGTAATCACCCCGGCGTCTTTCTGTAGAGCCTGGCGGTGGGCGGCTGAGCGGTAGGCTTTGTAGGCCTCGCGCAGCAGGGTAGCGTCTTCGACCGGCATCAGCCCGACTTCCTGCAACCCTTCCAGAATGCGAATGTTATCGGTGTAGCGCAGCAGCGATGGGTGCTCCTCGGACCACGCCAGGGCCGCGTATTGCACCATAAATTCAATGTCGACGATACCTCCGGCATCCTGCTTGAGGTCGAACGGCGCGGTGGCTTCAAAGGCATTCGCTGCGGTTCCGGCAGCGGTGACCTTGCTGCCGAGGTTATCGCGCATCTTGGCGCGCATCTCGCTGACTTCCTGGCGCAGCGTCGACAAATCACGCTTGCGCCCCAGCACCTGGGCACGAACCTTCTCGAACGCCTGACCCACGTCCTGACTGCCCACCAGCACCCGAGCCCGCACCAAAGCCTGATGCTCCCAAGTCCAGGCCTCGTTCTCCTGATAGCGTGCAAAAGCCCCGAGGGAGCTGACTAGCAACCCCGACGCCCCGGACGGCCGCAAGCGCATGTCCACTTCGTAGAGCTGTCCAGAGTTGGTCTGGGCCGTCAGCAAATGGATGATTCGCTGGCCGAGCCGGGTGAAAAACTGCGCGCCGTCGATGGGTTTCGGGCCATCGGTTTCCGCCTGCGGATCGCCATCGTGGATGAACACCAGATCCAGGTCGGAACCATGCCCCAATTCCAGACCGCCGACTTTCCCATAACCGACAATGATGAAGCCCGGATCGCACAGGCTGCCGTCAGTGCGCAGCGGCACGCCATACTTGGCCACGGTCTGGCGCCAGGCCAGGGCCAGCACTTGTTCAAGAATTGCTTCGGCGAGCCAGGTCAGGTAATCGCTGACTTTCATCAACGGCAGGCTGCCGGCGATTTCCGAGGCGGCCACCCGCAAACGGTGCGCGAGCTTGAAATGCCGCAGGGCCTCCATCTGCTGCTCGAGATCATCCTCGGGGATGCGTGTCAGGCGTTCACGCAACTCCGCCGCCAGTTCCGGCGCCAGGGGGGGCTTGAAAAGTCGCCCCTCGTTGAGCAATTCATCAAGCAACAGGGGAAAGCGGGTGATCTGCTCGGCAATCCACGGGCTCGCCGCGCACAGCGTCAGCAGGCGTCGCAGGGCGCCGGGATTTTCCGTCAACAGCACCAGATAGGCCGATCGGCGCGCCACGGCTTCCACCAGCGGCAATACGCGCTCAAGCACCAGATCCGGATTGGCATGCTCCACCGCCTGGGCCAACAGGCGCGGAATGAATGCATCCAGACGCTCGCGCCCCAGACGCTGCATGGCGCGCAATTGCGCACTGCCGCGCAGGGCGGCCAGGGCTTTGAGCGCCTTGGGTGCGTCGGCGAAGCCGCCCTCATCCAGTTGACGACACGCCGCCCCTTCATCCTGGCTGTCTTCCCACAGCGGCAACCATTCGCCGCCCACCGTCACTTCGCTTTCGCCGTCCTGCTCTTCATCCGGGTCGGCGATGACCTGGCCGAAGTGCCAGGCTACGCGACCGCGCCAGTACATCAATTGCTCATGGAAGGCCGCCCAGTCGGCAAAACCCAGCATGAACGCAATGCGCGCCTGATCCTGCGGGGTGTCCGGCAGCATCTGGGTCTGGCGGTCGGCGATGGCCTGGATCGCGTGCTCGGTGTAACGCAAAAATTCATAACCCTGGCGCAGCTCATCGACCACCTTGGCCGGCAGATAGCCCTGGCCTTCCAGGGTCGCCAGCACTTTCAACAGCGGGCGCTGCTGCAAACTCAAGTCACGACCGCCATGGATCAACTGGAACGCCTGGGCAATGAACTCCACCTCACGGATGCCGCCCGAACCCAGCTTGATGTTGTCGGCCATGCCCTTGCGCCGCACTTCCTGCTGGATCAACTGCTTCATGGTGCGCAGCGCTTCGATGGCGGAAAAATCCAGGTAACGGCGATAAACGAACGGACGCAGCATGTCGAGCAGTTGCGCGCCGGCCACCTGGTCTCCCGCCACCACCCGCGCCTTGATCATCGCGTAGCGTTCCCAGTCACGGCCCTGATCCTGGTAATACTGCTCCAGCGCGTTGAAACTCAGCACCAGCGCTCCGGCCGAACCATAAGGGCGCAGACGCATGTCGACGCGGAATACGAAGCCGTCGACGGTCATCGGGTCCAGGGCCTTGATCAGGCGCTGCCCCACACGAATGAAAAACTCCTGGTTATCCAGGGCCCGCTTGGCGCCAACGGTCTCGCCGCCCTCGGGGTAGGCGAAAATCAGATCGATGTCCGACGACAGGTTCAGCTCCACCGCACCAAGCTTGCCCATGCCCAGGATAACCATGTGCTGCGGTTCACCGCTGCGCCGCCCGGTAGGCGTACCGAATTGCTGACTATGGCGCTGGTACAGCCATTGATAGGCCTGGTCGATGCAGGTATCGGCCATGTCGGAGAGATCGCGACAGGTCTGGACCAGGTCGGCCTGGCGGGTCAGGTCGCGCCAGATGATCCGCACCTGTTGGCGGCTGCGCTGGCGACGCAGGATGCGACCCAGTTCGTCTTCAGTCTCGGCGGCCTGGACGGCTGCGCCAATCTGAGCGCACATTTCGCCGGGAGCCAGGTGGCGGTCCAGTTCGCCGCTGCGCACCAGTTCCAGCAACATCGAGGGGTCACGAACACTCTGCTCGATAAAAAAATCACTGGCGGCGGCGACACGGTTGAACTCGCTCCAGCGTTCGGGCGCCCAGGTGGACAGCCCGTGGTCGTCGTCCAGGGAAGCGACCGCCGCACGGAACGACTGCTCGGCACGACTGACCAATGACTGGAGAATTGCCGGAACTTCGGTAAGCGGGGGCAGGCTCATGGTCTATCCTTGATCGGCGCGGGGAAAGGCTGGATGTAGTGTTTTTTCAACTGCCACTACCTGATCGACTGTCGAACAAAGATGATAAATAGCTGAAAATCTGATTTTATTGGCAGCCGACATCAAGTTTTTACCTGTACGAGTTGGCTAACGACCAACAGTAACGATTATTCTCACAACGAAACGAGGGGCCATAAGCCGCTCATGTGTAGTTTTACTACTCGTCTATACATTCGAAAGGCTGAAACGGCCGACGATTTGTAGTAAAACTACACGCCGCCGAAACAACCTTCGGCAATCCAAGAATTTATACCGTCTGCCCACAAGGCCAGTCGCAAACTCAGGCAACCGATTCTGGTAGCCTTTCCGCCCTGGAGCAAGCCATGCAAGACCTCGATCCCGTCGAAACCCAGGAATGGCTGGACGCCCTGGAATCGGTTCTCGACAAAGAAGGCGAAGACCGTGCTCACTATCTGATGACCCGTATGGGCGAACTCGCAACCCGCAGCGGTTCGCAATTGCCTTACGCCATCACCACGCCATACCGCAACACAATCCCCGTTACCCACGAAGCACGCATGCCCGGCGACCTGTTCATGGAACGCCGCATTCGCTCGCTGGTACGCTGGAACGCGATGGCCATGGTGATGCGTACGAACCTGAAAGATTCTGACCTGGGCGGTCACATCTCCAGCTTCGCCTCCAGCGCAACCTTGTACGACATCGGCTTCAACTATTTCTTCCAGGCCCCGACCGACGAACACGGCGGCGACCTGATCTACTTCCAGGGCCACACCTCGCCAGGCGTTTACGCCCGTGCATTCATGGAAGGCCGCATCAGCGAAGAGCAGATGAACAACTTCCGCCAGGAAGTGGATGGTCAGGGCCTGTCGTCCTACCCGCACCCTTGGCTGATGCCTGATTTCTGGCAGTTCCCGACGGTATCCATGGGTCTGGGCCCGATCCAGGCCATCTACCAGGCGCGTTTCATGAAGTACCTGGAAGCCCGTGGCTTCATTCCCGAAGGCAAGCAGAAAGTCTGGTGCTTCCTGGGCGACGGCGAGTGCGACGAGCCGGAATCCCTGGGCGCGATCTCCCTGGCTGGCCGCGAGAAGCTGGACAACCTGATCTTCGTCATCAACTGCAACCTGCAGCGCCTCGACGGCCCCGTTCGCGGCAACGGCAAGATCATCCAGGAACTCGAAGGCGTGTTCCGTGGCGCCCAGTGGAATGTGACCAAAGTCATCTGGGGCCGTTTCTGGGACCCACTGCTGGCCAAGGACGTCGACGGCATCCTGCAGCGCCGCATGGACGAAGTCATCGACGGCGAATACCAGAACTACAAGGCCAAGGACGGCGCGTTCGTCCGTGAGCACTTCTTCAACACGCCTGAACTCAAGGCAATGGTTGCCGATCTGTCCGACGACGAGATCTGGAAGCTCAACCGTGGCGGCCACGACCCGTACAAGGTCTACGCGGCGTACCACGAAGCAGTCAACCACAAGGAACAACCGACCGTCATCCTGGCCAAGACCATCAAGGGTTATGGCACCGGTGCCGGCGAAGCGAAAAACACTGCGCACAACACCAAGAAAGTCGACGTCGACAGCCTGAAGTTGTTCCGCGACCGCTTCGACATCCCGGTCAAGGACGAGGAACTGGAAAACCTGCCGTTCTTCAAGCCGGAGCCCAACAGCGCCGAAGCCCGCTACCTGAGCGAGCGTCGCACCGCACTGGGTGGTTTCGTGCCCCAGCGCCGCGCCCAGAGCTTCAGCGTGCCGACCCCATCGCTCGATACCCTCAAGGCGATCCTTGACGGCTCGGGCGACCGTGAAATCTCCACCACCATGGCCTTCGTGCGGATCCTCGCGCAATTGGTCAAGGACAAGGAAATCGGCCCGCGCATCGTTCCAATCATCCCGGACGAAGCCCGTACCTTCGGTATGGAAGGCATGTTCCGTCAGTTGGGCATCTACTCCTCCGTCGGCCAGCTCTACGAGCCAGTCGATAAAGACCAGGTGATGTTCTACAAGGAAGACAAGAAGGGCCAGATCCTCGAAGAAGGCATCAACGAAGCAGGCGCCATGAGCTCCTTCATCGCTGCCGGTACTTCGTACTCCAGCCACAACCAGCCGATGCTGCCGTTCTACATCTTCTATTCGATGTTCGGTTTCCAGCGTATCGGCGACCTGGCCTGGGCCGCTGGCGACAGCCGGACCCGTGGCTTCCTGATCGGCGGTACCGCCGGCCGGACCACGCTCAACGGCGAAGGCCTGCAACACGAAGACGGTCACAGCCACATCCTGGCTGCCACCATCCCGAACTGCCGCACCTTTGATCCAACCTACGGCTACGAGCTGGCGGTGATCATCCAGGACGGCATGAAGAAGATGACCGAAGAGCAACAGGACGTCTTCTACTACATCACCGTGATGAACGAATCCTACCAGCAGCCAGCCATGCCGGCCGGCGTGGAGGAAGGCATCATCAAGGGCATGTACCTGCTCGAAGAAGACACCCGCGAAGCGGCGCACCACGTCCAGCTGATGGGCTCCGGCACCATCCTGCGCGAAGTGCGTGAAGCAGCGAAGATCCTGCGTGAAGAGTTCAACGTCGGCGCTGACGTGTGGAGCGTTACCAGCTTCAACGAACTGCGTCGCGATGGCCTGGCCGTGGAGCGCAGCAACCGTCTGCACCCGGGCCAGAAGCCGAAACTGAGCTACGTCGAAGAATGCCTGAACGGCCGCAAAGGTCCGGTCATCGCTTCTACCGACTACATGAAACTGTTCGCCGAGCAGATCCGTCAGTGGGTTCCTTCCAAGGAATTCAAGGTGCTGGGCACCGACGGTTTCGGTCGTAGCGACAGCCGCAAGAAGCTGCGTCACTTCTTCGAAGTCGACCGTAAGTTCGTTGTGTTGGCAGCCCTGGAAGCCCTGGCTGACCGTGGCGATATCGAACCCAAGGTGGTGGCCGAGGCCATCGTCAAGTTCGGCATCGATCCGGAAAAACGCAACCCACTGGACTGCTGAGGAGAATTTCCGTGAGCGAACTCATTCGCGTACCTGACATCGGCAGCGGTGAAGGTGAAGTAATTGAACTGTTTGTGAAGGTCGGCGACCGTATCGAAGCCGAGCAGAGCATTCTGACGCTTGAATCGGACAAGGCCAGCATGGAAGTGCCTGCGCCGAAGGCCGGCATCGTCAAAAGCCTGAAAGTGAAGCTGGGCGATCGCCTGAAAGAAGGCGACGAACTGCTGGAGCTGGAAGTCGAGGGCGCCGCTGCGGCGCCTGAGGCGGCGGCTCCTGCTGCCCCGGCGGCGGCTGAAAAGCCTGCCGCCGCACCGGTTGCCGAGGCGGCTCCCGCCCCTGCCGCCGCGCCTGCCGCTGCCACGGTCCAGGACATTCATGTTCCGGACATTGGCTCCTCGGGCAAGGCCAAGATCATCGAAGTGCTGGTCAAGGTCGGCGACACCGTCGAAGCCGACCAGTCGCTGATCACCCTGGAATCCGACAAAGCCAGCATGGAAATCCCGTCGCCGGCCGCCGGCGTGGTGGAAAGCGTCGAGATCAAGCTGGAAGACGAAGTGGGCACCGGCGACCTGATCCTGAAGCTGAAAGTGGCCGGTGCTGCGGCACCTGCTGCCCCAGCCCAGGCTGCTGCGCCTGCCGCCAAGGCCGAAGCCGCTCCAGCTCCGGCTGCCGCGCCTGCCGCGTCTGCCGCCAAGGCCGAGACAGCTCCTGCTCCTGCCGCCACACCTGCACCCAGCGGTGCCAAGGTGCATGCCGGCCCTGCGGTGCGTCAGCTGGCCCGTGAATTTGGTGTCGAGCTGTCCGCCGTCAGCCCAAGCGGCCCACATGGCCGCGTGCTGAAAGAAGACGTGCAGACTTACGTCAAGGCCATGATGCAGAAGGCCAAGAACGCTCCGGCCGAAGGCGCTACCGGTGGTGCGGGCATCCCGCCGATCCCGGCAGTGGATTTCAGCCGCTTCGGCGAAACCGAAGAAGTGGCAATGACTCGCCTGATGCAAATCGGCGCGTCGAGTCTGCATCGCAGCTGGCTGAACATTCCACACGTGACTCAGTTCGACCAGGCCGACATCACCGAACTGGAAGCTTTCCGCGTCGCGCAAAAAGCCGTGGCCGAGAAGGCTGGCGTCAAGTTGACCGTGCTGCCACTGCTGCTCAAGGCCTGTGCGCACCTGCTCAAGGAATTGCCGGACTTCAACAGCTCGCTGGCCCCAAGCGGCAAGGCTGTCATTCGCAAGAAATACGTGCACATCGGGTTTGCCGTCGACACCCCGGAAGGCCTGCTGGTACCGGTCATCCGCAACGTCGACCAGAAGAGCCTGCTGCAACTGGCTGGCGAAGCCGCTGCCCTGGCCGAAAAAGCCCGGAGCAAAAAGCTCACCGCCGACGACATGCAGGGTGCCTGCTTCACCATTTCCAGCCTCGGCCACATTGGCGGTACCGGCTTCACGCCGATCGTCAACGCGCCGGAAGTGGCGATCCTGGGAGTCTCCAAAGCCACCATCCAGCCCGTCTGGGACGGTAAAGCCTTCCAGCCGAAGCTGATGCTGCCACTGTCGCTGTCCTACGATCACCGTGTGATCAACGGCGCCGCCGCTGCACGCTTCACCAAGCGTCTGAGCGACCTGCTGGGCGACATCCGTACCATCTTGCTGTAACACCGGGCGGCCCTCCCCACGGAGGGCCCTTCGGACCGCTGTTTTCCGAGCGCCACGCTCGTACCTCAACCCCGCCCGTTTGGCGGGGCTTTTTTTTGCCTGAAATAAAGTCGAACTTGCAGAGCAGCCCGTTCCAGGGCCCAACTTTCCTACTGCACTTCACCTAGATGACTACGTCATCTATTGGACGTTTCCCACAACACGCGCCCCCTCTCATATCAATATTTATCCCATGCATCGCTTTAGGATGAGTTCAGGGAAGCCATTAACTACTTACCTAAAAAACTTTAACTTCGAATGGACTCGAATGATGTTCAAACCCACTGTTGGCCCTATTGTCGGCCACACGACACCTCATCACACGCGGATATTCCTGCGAGGGGATAACGATAAGAACAGCCTGGTATTTGCCGCCATCCGTTACCGGCGCCAGGGAGATTCAATCTGGTCGAAAGGACACTTTGTTCAGTTGCATGCTTACCGCGACATGTCCGATGTCATCGTATTGAAGAACCTTCAAGCCGATACCGCCTATGAATACCAAGCCGGCTGGTTCAGCCGCCTGAGCCCTACTCATACAATCGAAACCGTCCAGGAACTGCCGCTGCAATGGCCTCGGGATATTTACCAGATGCGCACGCCGTCCAGCAAAATCAGTGCACCGCGCAGTTATATCGTGGGTTCCTGCCGCTACCTGCGGGTGACGGCCGGCGTCCCCTCCAGACCTGAACTGGGCGACCGGACTTTCGCTGGCATCAACCGCATCGTGGCCCAGGCCGACCCGCCGATCAGTGCTGTAGTGATGACCGGCGACCAGGTTTATCTAGACGATTTGAATATTGTCGCCCCGGACCGGAACCCAAAGGATATTCTTTTCAAATACCGCACCGCCTTTTCCCAGCCGCATATTAGAAAGTTGATGGCGGGAACACCGAGCTACATGATTCTCGACGATCATGAAATCAAAGATAATTGGCCTGCCAGCAAGAAAAAAGGCGACGAAAACTTTTATGCCAATGCCATGGATGCCTATGCGCTTTATCAAGCCAGCCATAGTCCGGCACATGAACTGTTAAGTGACGGAACATTAAGCAAACCATTGAGACAATGTTGGTATCAGTTCGCTCACGGCGATATCGAATGGTTCGTCACCGACAGTCGGACCCAGCGCAATCTGTCGGCGGATGATCGACGTATCCTGGATCAAGCGCAGGAACGATCGCTGATCAAATGGCTGGTCAACAGTCCGGCGCGGGTCAAGTTCATCGTGACCGGCGTGATGTTCTACCCGGACCGCAAGCTCAATACCTCGGACGCCTGGCAGGCCTTCCCGGAACAGCGTCTGCGCCTGCTGGAAACCGTTCGCCGCCATCGGATCAAGAACGTTATTTTCGTGTCCGGCGACGTCCATGGCTCTCTCACCAGTCGCCTGAGTCACAGCCAGGACCCTGACTTCGAGGTACATACCATCGTTTCCTCGCCGTTTTGCAACAGCAAACTGCTTCCTTATGCCAGCGCCGCGAGTTTTATTTTTGGTGATGCCATGGCTCGGACGCCCAGCGGGGACTATCGCTATGGGTTGAGCGGCAAGGTCATCAGCCAGGACAACTTCGCCCACCTGAAAGTCACGGCGCAGAGCGTTCAGGTCACGTTTCACGACCGTGATGGCAGCCCATTACAGACAGTAGATATCCCGCTGCGCTGACGGGTGGTATAACCACCCATGCCGTCTGATCGGCGGGCGACTGGAGAAATCCCTTCGTCGGCCGATAAAAGGTTTATAGCACTTGGCCTTCATCTCTCTTGTCAGCCAGTGCCGCAATGATGCAACCTTGCGGCAGTCCGTAATAACGAGGGCGTCAGCCCGGCGCGATCAGCATTTTCGAAGCGAGTTTCCCCATGAAAAGCCAACCCGATGCCGCCAGCCGTATGGCGGCCGAGGTAGTGACGCAGTTACCGGTGCCCTCGCGGCTCGGCATGCTGCGTTTCGAACGGCTGAATGAAGCAAGCTGGGCTCTGCTGTTCCTCGACCCCAACTGCGAGCGTTACTTCGGTCTGCCGGCCGTCGAGCTTTGCTCGCTGGTCAGTTCGCCCTACGCCAGCCTGATGGAGCCCGAAGCGCGCTATCAACTCCACGATGCGATCCAGCAGCAGTTGGCCCAGGCCCCGCATTACCTGATCCGCTACACGCTCCACACCGCCAAGGGCGCCATGAATATGCTGGAAATGGGCGAGCCCTATAAACAGCACAATCGCCATCTACTACGCGGCTACCTGCTGGCCGTGGACGATTTGCTGGCAAGCGAGCCGTCGATGCCGGCCCTGGACCTGGAAACTCAAAACTCGCGCCTGCAAATTGCCCTGGAACTGAACCAGCGCGCCCAGCAGGAGCAGCTGCAACACCTGGACCGGGTGCGCGCCCAGCAGGACCTGATCCTGCTGCTGACCCGCCAGCGCTACAGCGCCAACAATTCCCTGCAGGAAGCCGCCGAGCTCATCACCCGCAGCGCCTGCGACATCTACCAGATTGATTGCGCCAGCATCTGGAACCTGGAAGATGGCCAGTTGGTGCCGATTTCGGCTTATAACCGCGCCTCCCAAGACTACTTTCTGCCGGACGTGATCAACGCCAACGAGTTTCCTGACTACATGGAGGCGCTGCAGACCTGCCGCGCCATCGACGCGCACAATGCGATGCGCGACCCGCGTACCCGGGAAATGGCCGCAAGCCTGCGCACCCGTGAAGTCAACGCCATGCTCGACGCCAGCGTTCGTATCGACGGCCAGGTGGTGGGCGTACTGTGCCTGGAGCAGATAGGCGTCACCCGCGCCTGGCAGTCCGACGAGATCGCCTTTGCCGGTGAACTGGCTGACCAGTTCGCCCAGGTCATCAACAACCACAACCGCCGGACCGCCACCAACGCCCTGCACTTGTTCCAGCGCGCCGTGGAGCAGAGCGCCAACGCGTTCCTGCTGGTCAATTGCGACGGCGTGGTGGAATACGTCAACCCCAGCTTCACCGCCATCACCCAATATTCCACCGAGGAAGTCCACGGCCAGCGCCTGTCGGAACTACCGGCCCTGGAAAACCTCAGCGAGCTGCTGTTCGATGCACCGTCGGCCCTGGCCCAGAGCAATAGCTGGCAAGGTGAATTCAAGAGCCGGCGCAAGAATCTGGAACCCTACTGGGGCCAATTGTCGATTTCCAAGGTCTATGGCGATAACCGTGAACTGACCCACTACATCGGCATTTACGAAGACATCACCCAGACCAAACTGGCTCAGCAGCGCATCGAGCGCCTGGCCTACACCGACAACCTGACCAACCTGGGCAACCGCCCGGCGTTCATCCGCAACCTCGATGAACGCTTCGCCCGGGACAGCGATTCGCCCATCAGCCTGTTGCTGGTGGACATCGACAACTTCAAGCGCATCAATGACAGCCTCGGCCATCAGACCGGCGACAAGCTGCTGATCAGCCTGGCCCGCCGCTTGCGCAACAGCTTGAGCCCCAGCGGCAGCCTGGCACGGTTCGCCAGTAATGAATTCGCCGTACTGCTAGACGACACCGACCTGGAAGCCGGGCAGCAGATCGCCAGCCAGTTGCTGATGACGCTCGACAAGCCGATGTTCGTCGATAACCAACTGATCAGCGTGACCGGCTCCGTGGGCCTGGCCTGCGCGCCACTGCACGGCCGCGACCCCCAGACCCTGATGCGCAACGCCGGACTCGCCCTGCACAAGGCCAAAGCCAACGGCAAGCATCAGGTCCAGGTATTCACCGAGGCGCTGAACGCCGAGGCCAGCTACAAGTTGTTCGTGGAAAACAACCTGCGCCGCGCCTTGACCCAGAACGAGCTGGACGTGTTCTACCAGCCAAAACTGTGCCTGCGCAGCGGTCGCTTGCTGGGCATGGAGGCGCTGCTGCGCTGGAACCATCCCGAGAAGGGCATGATTCGCCCGGACCAGTTCATCAGCGTGGCCGAAGAAACCGGCCTGATCATCCCCATCGGCAAATGGATCGCCCGTCAGGCATGCCGCATGAGCAAGCAATTGACCGCCGCCGGCCTGGGCAACCTGCAAGTGGCGATCAACCTCTCGCCCAAGCAGTTCTCCGACCCGGACCTGGTCGCCTCGATCGCCAGCATCCTCAAGGAAGAACAACTGCCGGCCCGCCTGCTGGAACTGGAACTGACCGAAGGCCTACTGCTGGAGGCCACCGAAGACACCCACCTGCAGCTCGACCAACTCAAGCGCCTGGGCCTGACCCTGGCCATGGACGACTTCGGCACCGGTTACTCATCCCTGAGTTACCTGAAAAAATTCCCGATCGACATCATCAAGATCGATCGCAGCTTCATCCACGAGATCCCGGACAACCAGGACGACATGGAAATCACTTCCGCGGTGATCGCCATGGCCCACAACCTGAAACTCAAGGTGGTGGCCGAAGGTATCGAAACCGCACAGCAACTGGCGTTCCTGCGGCGCCACCGCTGCGACGTCGGCCAGGGCTACCTGTTCGACCGACCGATCCCCGGCGCGGAGCTGATCGAGAAGCTCAAGCGTTATCCGCGCGGCCCAATTGCCTGACAAGCGGTGTAACACTCGGGCACACTGACGGTCTCATTGCTTACATTCGCTCAACTCAATCTGACTGAGAGGACTGATGATGGTCTTGCGCTCGGAAATCCTGGTGAACAAAAACGTGCTCCCTACTCAAGAACAAGCTCTGCCTGGCCGCGAAACCCCAATGACCGTGCCGGAAAAACACTTCGTCCACGATGCGCCGCTGCTGGGTCCGTTTGCCATGGACGTGGATTTCGCGATCTTCGGCCTGGGCTGTTTCTGGGGCGCGGAACGCAAGTTCTGGCAGCGCGAAGGCGTGGTCAGTACAGCGGTGGGTTACGCCGGTGGCTTTACGCCGAACCCGACGTACGAAGAAGTCTGCTCGGGCCTTACCGGCCACAGCGAAGTGGTCCTGGTGGTCTACGAGCCAGAAAAAGTCAGCTACGAGCAGCTTCTGAAGATGTTCTGGGAGCTGCACAATCCGACCCAGGGCATGCGCCAGGGCAATGACATCGGCACCCAGTACCGCTCGGTGATCTATGCCACCAACCCAACCCAACTGGCTGCCGCCAAGCACAGCGCGCAAGTATTTCAGGCTGAATTGACCAAGGCCGGTAAAGGCGTCATTACCACCGAGATCGAAGAAGCCCCGACGTTCTTCTTCGCCGAGGCTTATCACCAGCAATATCTGGCGAAGAACCCTGAAGGTTATTGCGGAATTGGCGGTACGGGCGTGACTTGCCCGATCTGACTTTTTGCCGCTGAAAAGCTTCGCGAGCAAGCCCGCTCCCACATGGTTCTGAGTCTGACCAATGTGGGAGCGGGCTTGCTCGCGAAGGCGCCCTATCAGACGGTATCAATGCATCTGATCAGCTTTCAGCGATCAACCAATCCATCTGCCAGCCGCCCTGGGTCTGCCCAAGCTTCTTCGACAACCAAGGCAGCAGCTCGCGCAATTCCTCCTCCAGCCCCCATGGCGGATTGGCAATCGCCAAGCCGGAGCCGTTCAGGCTATTGGGCGTGGCCAGCGGATGCACCAGCAATTCCACTCGCAACAATTTCGGCGCACCGGTGCCGGCCAGGTCCTGGTAGAAACGGCGCAACATCCGCTGGTCTTTCACCGGGTACCAGATTGCTGCCACTGTCTGGCGCATCCGGCCGATGGCCTCCTTGAGTGACGCGGCGCAGCGTTGCATCTCATCAAGCTGCTCAAAGGGCGGATCGATCAACATCAGGCCGCGCTTTTCCGCCACCGGCAGCAGCGCCCGGGGCACATGCCAGCCTTCGCCCAGGTGCACCGCCACGCGACGATCGCCTTTCATGTTGTCCTTGAGCAGCACACCGTCTTCTGGATGTTTTTCGTTCAGAAGTACCCGATCCTGCGGACGGGTCAGGCGCCGCGCCAGTTCCGGTGACCCCGGGTAGTAACGCAACTGCCCGTCCGGGTTCATTTCATGCAGCACTTTCATGTAGTCGGCGGTCAGCGCGGGCAGATCCTCCTGGCCCCACAACCGCGCGATGCCTTCAAGGTATTCGCCGGTACGATTGGCCTGATCGCCCTGCAAGTCGTACAGACCGATGCCCGCATGGGTATCGAGATAGGCGAAGGGCTGCTCCTTGCGCGACATCAAAGCGATGAGACGGGTCAAGGTCAGGTGTTTGAACACATCGGCGTGATTGCCGGCGTGGAAGGCGTGGCGATAATTCATGGCGGCTCCTGCGAAGGCCGAGGAGTTTACCTTGAAGCGCGCCCAACGTCAGGGGGTCGCAGCCGAACGGAAGGGCCGTGACCACACCCGGTGGTCATCTGCCCAACTCCTGCATCAAGTATTCTTGCAGGGGGGCTTTTGGCCCATGGACCATCCCTGGCGCCCCAAGAAAATGCCTGATCTTGCAGCGCAGGATGCTTTCGTCGGCCTGTTCGAACAGATACGGATGCTCTTCGCTCAACCACTTGAGCAGGTTATTGAGCAGACAGTCCGTCGTATCCCCGGCCAGTTCCTGCAACAACAGCGCAGGCACTTCCCACCAGGGGAACGCCCGGGCCGGGCGCAGGGCATTTCCCGGGATCTCGAAAGACCGACCGTTGATCAGGCAACGGCTGATGGCGGGCAACAGCTGGCTGACCTCCACCGCATCCGATCGCAGGATCGGCTGGATAAAACGCCCATCCCAAAAGCGGAAAAAAACCGACTTGCCACCGGGCAGCAGAACCTGGGTGAGCCCACGCAGATGTTCGGCAAGGCTTTGCTGGCTGCAAGCGGTCACCGCCAGCCAGCCCCAATCAAGCGAGTCGGTCGTCGCGACCCAGTCAAGAAACTCGCTGTCCGGGGCGACAGCTCCGACATAGGGCATGACCGTTTCCCAGTCGGCGTAAGGCGTATCGGCCCAGATCGGGCTGGGCGCCACCGTCATCGAACGCCTCCAGGCCATCAGCGGCCCGGCGGTGCTGGCGCTGCTGAAAATGGCGTAGAGCTGCTCGGATGCCTGCAAGGGCTGTTGCTCAAGCCAGGCGCGGGGAGATTGACCGGTACTCATGGACGCTCCTGGACACCAGCCCGCCTGGGCATCACCGGCAATGGTTCGCAGACGCCTCCTTTGCAACGCTCACACTCCTCACAGAATGGCGCCTGGCCCTGCAGGCTGAAAACTTGCGCGAGGGAAAGTTGCGCGGCTGCGGCCGCGACATGTGTTTCGGGACTGCCGGGTAAACCTGGCGCGGCACTCCTGGCCGTCATCGGTGCCCCACCCACCTGGATCGGCACGCTGCTGAAGATCCCCCCAGCCCCGATGTTGATCCAATGCCCACCGGCCTGAATGGTCGCGCTGACGCCGCCATCCAGCACCACTTGCTGCCCGGCGCTGACGTGAAATTGCTGGGTGGCATTGAGGGCCTGACTGGTTACCCGTATATGCCGCTCGCCGGCCACCACCAGATGATCATCCTGCCTGACCTCAACCTGGCGCTGACCATGGGTGATGCGCAACTCATCGGCCTTGAGCTCATGCCGCGCGGTGCCGGTGACAACGATGCTGCGTTCGTGATCAACCTGAACCCGCTGATCATGCAGCACATGCTGGGTCCAGTTGCGTTGAGCCCGCAGGTAAATCTCCTCGGCGCCCTGGCGATCCTCGATGCGCAATTCGTTATAACCGCCCCCGCCAGGGCTGCTCTGGCTGCGCAATATGCTGCGGGTTTTATCGGCCGGCAGGTCCAGGGGCACCGGGGTCGCGCCGTTCGGCAGGCAGCCCACGACCAATGGCTTGTCCACATCACCGTCGATGAAACCCACCAGCACCTCCATGCCGACCCGGGGAATCATCACGCTGCCATAGCGATCATGGGCCCAACCCGTGGCCACCCGTAGCCAGCAACTGGAGTGCTCGTCGCGCTGACCGTGGCGATCCCAGATCAGTTGCACCTTGACCCGTCCGTATTCGTCGCAATGGATCTCGCTGTCCACCGGCCCCGTCACCACCGCCGACTGATAACCGTGGGCGGCTGGCTTTTCGTGGGACAGGGGCGGACGAAAGAAAACATCCCAGGGGGTGGCGAGGAACGTATTGCTGTAGCCCTGGAACTCATCCGGACTGTCACCGACCGTTTCCTCCAGCACTTGTGGCTGGCGCCCATGGTGGGTGACTTGCGTGAGCAGCCAGAGATCGTTCCATTGCGCTCGAGGATGCCCGTTGATTTGGAGGAAGTGCCCACTGACGAGTGCGCATTGGTCGCTGCGCCCCTCGGCCAGACGGTGGTCGGCGCCATGGCGCTCCAGTGCGCGCCGGGTAAGGTGCCGGCCATGGTCGCGATCGGAAAACCGGCCGGGGTAGTGATACGCCTCCAGAGCCGGTTGCTGCTGACTGTCCAGACTGGTTTGCAACAGCAGACCGGGCTTTTGAAAATCGTAGTCACGCAGCGTCACCGCCGTGGTCCGGGTCTGTAGACGCACAGCCAGGCGCTTGATCGCCGGCTCGCTGGCGGCCATGCCACTGCCGGGCAGATACAACGTCGCCTCGGGCAGGCGGGGAAACACCGTCTGGTCGTCACCGAACACCAACAGATGGCCGTCGCGGCTGTGCCGGAAGTGATAATGGATCCCGGCCTCGGCGCAGATCCGCCCGATGAAGGCCAGGTCGCTTTCACCAAACTGCACACAGTATTCGCGTTCGGGGTATTGCCCACCGAGGTTGAACTGGAACGCGTCACCCTGAATCCCGTGATCCGTCAGGATCAGGGTAATGATTGCCGGCACGCTCAGGTGCTGGAAAATCCGCTGGTTGATTCGATGGTCCAGGTAAGCCAGGCGTGGTACCAGTCTGATCTGGTAACGGGTCAAGCGCTTGCCCGAGTCGCCTTGGGCCGCGCTATAAACCTGGCCGTGTATGCCCCGCCCCTGATCATCAAAAGCCAGAAAGGCCTGACGATGCAGGAGCTCTTCCAGCGCCAGATCCGGCCGCTCACTGACCAGTTCCAGATCAAAGCAATAGGGTTGACTGATGGCTTCCTTGCCCCTGAACTCAAGCACCTTGAGTTCATTCGGCCCGCTGTCGAGTGCCAGGGTGAAACGTGGTTGGTTGGCAGGCGCGAACATCCGATGTGCCTCTGCTGAATAAAAGCGGGCGATTCTGCATGAGCACCAGGGAGAGTTGATCGGACCTCAGGAAAAACAGAATTGCCTTACATTCAAGGAGATTAAAGCCGCATTGTCCGCTGCGTTTTCCGACAGACATTCCGCGCATGGTGGTGACCGAAGTCGCCGCAGGAAACAATCAGCAAATTCCTACAACCTGACGGCCTCAGGACCGCACTGGGCCGTGCTAACGTCCTTTCGTCGCAAAAAAGCAAAGGACGCAACCCATGACGACTCGCTACGCAAAAATCGCAATGACCCTGGCTCTCGCCGCTTTCGCCTTGCTGACCGTGTTCAACAACATCACGGACTACCATTCCAACTTCAATTTCGTCCATCACGTGCTGAGTATGGACACCACCTTTCCCGACAATGCCGCGCGCTATCGCGCCATCGACCAGCCTTGGGCATGGCACGGCGCCTACTGGCTGATCATCCTTGGCGAAGCGCTCACCGCAGGCTTGCTGGGCTATGGCGCGCTCGAACTATGGCAGGCACGTAAAACCCCGAGCGTGGTTTTCGCTCAGGCCAAACGCTGCGCCATCATCGGTTTGACGGTGGGTTTCTTCGTCTGGTTCTTTGGCTTCATGGTCGTCGGCGGGGAATGGTTTCTGATGTGGCAATCAGAAATCTGGAATGGCCAGGACGCAGCCTTCAGGTCCTACATGGCGCTACTGGGCGTGCTGATATTTCTCAATCAGCCCGACACAGAGCTGGACTGATGCCCATAAAAAACGGCCCGTCTCCATGGGAGGACGGGCCGTTTCTCTATTCAGAAGCTTCGCGCGAGCCGTCAAGGCCTCGCTGGAGGTCTTACTGGTTCAGGCGGAAATCTTTCTCAGCCGCTTCGAAGCGCTGCAGCATACCGGCGGTAGGCGAGCCCATCTTGCTGACGAAGTAGATAGCCAGGCTGGCGAAGATGAAGCCTGGGATGATTTCGTACAGGCCCAGCAGCTCGAAGTGTTTCCAGACGATCACGGTGATCGCTCCCACCAGGATGCCTGCCAGCGCGCCGTTACGGGTCATGTTTTTCCAGATCACCGAGATCAGGACAACAGGACCGAAGGCAGCACCGAAACCGGCCCAAGCGTAGCTCACCAGACCCAGGACACGGTTCTCCGGGTTGGCAGCCAGGAAGATGGCAACCACTGCCACCAGCAACACCATGGCGCGACCGACCCAGACCAGCTCCAACTGGGAAGCATGCTTGCGCAGGAAAGCCTTGTAGAAGTCTTCGGTCAGGGCACTGGAGCACACCAGCAACTGACAGCTCAGGGTGCTCATGACAGCTGCCAGGATCGCCGACAGCAGCACACCGGCCACCCATGGGTTGAACAGCAGCTTGGCCAGCTCGATGAACACACGCTCAGGGTTCTCGGTCACGGGGCCGGCCACTTCCGGGTGCGCCGAGAAGTAAGCGATACCGAAGAAACCGACAGCCACGGTGCCGCCCAGGCAGAGAATCATCCAGGCCATCGAGATACGACGAGCCTTGGCGATGGACTTGACCGAGTCAGCAGCCATGAAACGCGCCAGGATGTGCGGCTGGCCGAAGTAGCCCAGGCCCCAGCCCATCAGCGAGATCACGCCGATGAACGTGGTGTTTTTCAGCATGTCGAAAGCAGTAGGATCTTTCGCTTCGATGGCCAGGAACGTGGTGTCCACGCCGCCGGTCGCCAGCAGCACGATGATCGGCGTGAGGATCAGCGCGAAGATCATCAGGGTCGCTTGTACGGTGTCGGTCCAGCTCACGGCCAGGAAGCCACCAATGAAGGTGTAGGCAATGGTTGCCGCCGCACCGGCCCACAGCGCTGTCTCGTAGGACATGCCGAAGGTGCTTTCAAACAGACGGGCACCGGCCACGATGCCGGAAGCGCAGTAGATGGTGAAGAACACCAGGATCACCACCGCAGAGATGATCCGCAGCAGGCCGCTGGTATCTTCAAAACGGCTGGAGAAGTAATCCGGCAGTGTCAGCGCGTCACCGTTGTGCTCGGTCTGTACCCGCAGGCGACCGGCCACGAACAGCCAGTTCAGGTAGGCACCGATGATCAGGCCGATGGCGATCCAGCCTTCCGACAGGCCGGACATGTAGATAGCACCGGGCAAGCCCATCAACAGCCAGCCGCTCATGTCGGAGGCACCGGCGGACAATGCAGTCACGACGCTGCCCAGGCTGCGACCGCCCAGGATGTAATCGGAAAGGTTATTGGTGGAGCGATAAGCCATCAGGCCGATCAGGACCATTACAGCGATATAGATCACGAAAGTGATCAGGGTGGGATTACTAACACTCATGAGTTACGCCCTGGCTTTGTTTTTATGTAGCGGTGGCAGTAGGAAGCGTCGACAAGACAACCATAGACCTTGCTTGACGTTTCCAGGACCCGCGAATTTATGACTGATGTTTCCCCAGGAAAGCCATCAGCCGATGCCCCTCGGCTTCGAGCCGGTTGCACCTTGGCGACGAATGCTATTCAACAAATGAAATAAGGTGCAACCAGTTTCGCTCGATTCAGTTGCACCCAGTCGGTTTTTTCGCCAAATGACCGTTTTTTGCTCCCTTTTAGTGCGATATCAACCTTTGGCTAGAAGCCAATGCACTAAGCAGAAGCACCGCTCACGCCGCGAATTTTGCTTTCCTGATGAGCTGCTTATTTTTTCGACGAAAAAAGGTTGCACCCGGTTGCACCTCGGCCAGCTCGCAGCTAATCTTGCCGCCAGCTGATGCCACGCAATACGTGGTAAACATGAGGATAAAAATATGGCTACCACCACCCTTGGGGTCAAACTCGATGACCCAACCCGCGAACGCCTCAAGGCGGCCGCAACCTCGATTGATCGCACGCCCCACTGGCTGATCAAGCAGGCAATTTTCAATTACCTGGAAAAACTCGAGGGTGGTGCAACCCTGACCGAACTGAACGGTTCGACCCGCGCCGACAACGATGAAGCCGGCGACGTCCAGGTCGACCACGCGCACCAGTGCTTCCTGGAGTTTGCCGAAAGCATTTTGCCGCAATCGGTCCTGCGCGCCTCTATCACCGCCGCTTACCGTCGTCCGGAGCCGGAAGTGGTGCCGATGCTGATCGAGCAGGCGCGCCTGCCGGCAGACATGGCCGAAGCCACCAACAAACTGGCCTCCTCGATTGCTGAAAAACTGCGCAACCAGAAGAGTGCCGGCGGCCGTGCCGGTATTGTTCAGGGGCTGTTGCAGGAGTTTTCCCTGTCGTCCCAGGAAGGCGTGGCGCTGATGTGCCTGGCCGAGGCGCTGCTGCGTATCCCGGACAAAGGTACTCGCGACGCACTGATCCGCGACAAGATCAGCACCGGCAACTGGCACCCGCACCTGGGCAACAGCCCATCGCTGTTCGTCAACGCCGCCACTTGGGGCCTGCTGCTGACCGGCAAACTGGTCGCCACCCATAATGAAGCGGGCCTGACTTCCTCCCTGAGCCGCATCATTGGCAAGAGTGGCGAGCCGATGATCCGCAAGGGCGTCGACATGGCCATGCGCCTGATGGGCGAGCAGTTCGTCACCGGTGAAACCATCGCCGAAGCCCTGGCCAACGCCAACAAATTCGAGACCAAGGGTTTCCGCTATTCCTACGACATGCTGGGTGAAGCCGCACTCACCGAACATGACGCCCAGAAGTACCTGGCCTCGTACGAACAAGCCATCCACTCGATCGGCAAGGCGTCCCACGGCCGCGGGATTTATGAAGGTCCGGGCATTTCCATCAAGCTCTCGGCCCTGCACCCCCGCTACAGCCGCGCCCAGTACGAGCGCGTCATGGAAGAGCTGTACCCGCGCCTGCTGTCGCTGACCCTGCTGGCCAAGCAATACGACATCGGCTTGAACATCGACGCCGAAGAAGCCGACCGCCTCGAACTGTCCCTGGACCTGCTGGAACGCCTGTGCTTCGAACCACAGCTCACCGGCTGGAACGGCATTGGCTTCGTGATCCAGGCGTACCAGAAGCGTTGCCCGTACGTGATCGACTACGTCATCGATCTGGCCCGCCGCAGCCGTCACCGCCTGATGATCCGCCTGGTGAAAGGCGCCTACTGGGACAGCGAGATCAAACGCGCCCAGGTCGAAGGCCTGGAAGGCTATCCGGTCTACACCCGCAAGGTGTACACCGACGTTTCCTACATCGCCTGCGCCCGCAAACTGCTGTCGGTGCCGGAAGCCATCTACCCGCAATTCGCCACGCACAACGCCCATACCCTGTCGGCCATCTACCACATCGCCGGTCAGAACTATTACCCGGGCCAGTATGAGTTCCAGTGCCTGCACGGCATGGGTGAACCGCTGTACGAACAGGTTGTAGGCAAAGTTTCCGAAGGCAAGTTGAACCGTCCGTGCCGCGTGTACGCTCCGGTCGGCACCCACGAGACGCTGCTGGCTTATCTGGTTCGTCGCCTGTTGGAAAACGGTGCCAACACCTCGTTCGTCAACCGCATCGCCGACCAGTCCATTTCCATTCAGGAGCTGGTGGCCGATCCGGTAGCCAGCATCGAGCAGATGGCAACCCTGGAAGGCGGCTTCGGCCTGCCGCACCCGCGCATCCCGCTACCGCGTGACCTGTATGGCAGCGAACGCGCCAACTCCAGCGGCATCGACCTGGCCAACGAACATCGCCTGGCCTCGCTGTCCTGCGCCCTGCTGGCCACCGCCCATAACAACTGGAAAGCCGCGCCGATGCTCGGTTGCGCAGCCAGCGAAGAAGCACCGGCACCGGTGCTGAACCCGTCCGATCACCGTGACGTGGTCGGCCATGTGCAGGAAGCCACGGTCGCTGACGTCGACAACGCCATCCAGTGCGCCCTCAACGCGGCGCCGATCTGGCAGGCCACGCCACCGGCCGAGCGCGCTGCGATCCTGGAGCGCGCCGCCGACCTGATGGAAGGCGAGATCCAGCCGTTGATGGGCCTGCTGGCCCGCGAAGCCGGCAAGACCTTCGCCAACGCCATCGCCGAAGTGCGTGAAGCCGTGGACTTCCTGCGTTACTACGCAGTGCAGGCCCGCAACGACTTCACCAACGATGCCCACCGCCCACTGGGCCCGGTGGTCTGCATCAGCCCGTGGAACTTCCCGCTGGCGATTTTCAGCGGACAAGTGGCCGCCGCGCTGGCCGCCGGTAACCCGGTACTGGCCAAGCCTGCCGAGCAGACGCCGTTGGTGGCTGCCCAGGCCGTGCGCCTGATGCTCGAAGCCGGTATTCCGGAAGGCGTGCTGCAACTGCTGCCGGGCCGTGGCGAAACCGTCGGTGCCCGCCTGGTGGGTGATGATCGGGTCAAAGGCGTGATGTTCACCGGTTCCACCGAAGTCGCTCGTCTGTTGCAGCGCAACATCGCCGGGCGCCTGGACAACCAGGGGCGTCCGATCCCGCTGATCGCCGAAACCGGTGGCCAGAACGCGATGATCGTCGACTCCTCGGCCCTGACCGAACAAGTGGTCATCGACGTGGTGTCTTCAGCATTCGACAGCGCCGGCCAGCGTTGCTCCGCCCTGCGGGTCCTGTGTTTGCAGGAAGACTCGGCCGACCGCGTCATCGAAATGCTCAAGGGTGCCATGGCTGAATCGCGTCTCGGCAACCCGGAGCGCCTGTCGGTAGACATCGGCCCGGTGATCGATGCTGAAGCCAAGGCCGGTATCGAGAAACACATCCAGGCCATGCGCGACAAAGGTCGCACCGTGTACCAGATGGCAATCGCCGACAGCGCCGAGTGCAAGCGCGGCACGTTTGTGATGCCGACCCTGATCGAGCTGGAAAGCTTCGACGAGCTGCAGCGTGAGATCTTTGGTCCGGTGCTGCACGTAGTGCGCTACAAGCGCAAGGAACTGGATCAACTGATCAACCAGATCAATGCCTCCGGTTATGGCCTGACCCTGGGCGTACACACCCGCATCGACGAGACCATCGCCAAGGTGATCGATAACGTCCATGCCGGTAACGTCTATGTGAACCGCAACATCGTGGGTGCCGTGGTCGGCGTGCAACCGTTCGGTGGCGAAGGCCTGTCGGGCACCGGTCCCAAGGCCGGTGGTCCGCTGTACCTGTACCGCCTGCTGTCGACACGGCCTACCGATGCGATCCAGCAGTCGTTCGTCCGTGACGACGCCCTCAACGCGCCAGACCTGCGCTTGCGTGACGCCATGAGCAAGCCGCTGACCGCCCTGCAAGCCTGGGCAGACAGCCAGAAACTCGCCGAATTGAGCGCCCTGTGCGTACAGTTCGCGGCTCAGTCGCAAAGCGGTATCACCCGCCAACTGACCGGCCCGACCGGCGAACGCAACAGCTACGCCATCCTGCCCCGCGAGCACGTGCTGTGCCTGGCGGACGTAGAGGGCGATCTGCTGACGCAACTGGCCGCGGTGCTGGCGGTAGGCGGCTCGGCTGTTTGGCCGGAAACCGACACCAGCAAAGCTCTGTTCGCACGTTTGCCGAAAGAAATTCAAGCGCGCATCCAGCGGGTTTCCGACTGGGCCAAGGACGAAGTGGCTTACGACGCCGTCCTGCATCATGGCGACTCGGATCAACTGCGCAGCGTTTGCCAGCAAGTGGCCAAGCGTGCCGGCGCCATTGTCGGAGTCCAAGGCTTGTCCCAGGGCGAAACCAACATTGCACTGGAGCGTCTGGTGATCGAACGGGCGTTGAGCGTCAACACCGCTGCGGCGGGTGGCAACGCCAGCCTGATGACCATCGGCTAAACCGCTGTAGACCAGGCATCTGCAATGGGTGCCTGGTCATCAAAATCCCTGTGGGAGCGAGCCTGCTCGCGATAGCGGTGGATCAGTCGACAACATTCCTGACTGACCCACCGCTATCGCGAGCAGGCTCGCTCCCACATTTTGATTAGCGTCGCCCTCTCTCCTCCATCACCCAAATCAATCATCCTGTTCAGCCTCTATTGCCACGCCTAGACTCGGCCCATTCCCAAAAAAGGTAAGCCGCCATGTCCGAGACGTTGCTCAGTTCCCGAAATCTGGCTTTCGAGCTGTATGAAGTCCTTGATGCCGAGGGCTTGACCCAGCGCGAGCGGTTCGCCGAGCACAATCGCGAAACCTTCGACGCGGCCATCGGCACCGCCCGCAGCATCGCCGAAAAATATTTCGCACCGCATAACCGCAAGAACGATGAAAACGAGCCGCGCTACGAGGACGGTCAGGCGATCCTGATTCCGGAAGTAAAGCCGGCGGTGGATGCCTTCCTGGAGGCCGGTTTTCTCAATGCCGCACGCAGTTTCGACGCCGGCGGCATGCAATTGCCGACGCTGCTGTCCCAAGCCTGCTTCGCGCACTTTCAGTCGGCCAACGCCGCTTCGACCTCTTACCCGTTCCTGACCATGGGCGCGGCGAACCTGATCGAAAGCTTCGGCAGCGAGGAGCAGAAACAACGTTTCCTGCAACCGATGATCGATGGTCGCTTCTTCGGCACCATGGCCCTGACCGAACCCCACGCCGGATCTTCGCTATCGGATATTCGTACCCGTGCGGAGCCGGCATCCGACGGCACTTATCGGCTCAAGGGCAACAAGATCTTCATCTCCGGCGGCGATCATCCGCTGTCGGAAAACATCGTGCACATGGTCCTGGCGAAACTGCCGGACGCGCCACCCGGCGTTAAGGGCATCTCGCTGTTTATCGTGCCCAAGTTCCTGGTCAACGACGACGGCAGCCTCGGCCAGCGTAACGACGTGCTGCTGGCCGGGCTGTTCCACAAGATGGGCTGGCGCGGCACCACCTCCACGGCGCTGAACTTCGGCGACAACGGCGAATGCGTCGGTTACCTCGTGGGGAAACCGCACCACGGCCTGAGCTACATGTTCCAGATGATGAACGAAGCGCGGATCGGCGTTGGCATGGGTGCGGTCATGCTGGGTTACGCCGGCTACCTGTATTCCCTTGAATACGCCCGCGAACGTCCGCAGGGCCGGGTGCCCGACAGCAAGGACCCCACCACCGCTCCCGTGGCGATCATCCAGCACGCCGATGTACGTCGCATGCTGCTGACCCAGAAGGCCTACGTTGAAGGCGCATTTGACTTGGGCCTGTACGCCGCACGCCTGTTCGACGACACCACCACCCTTGAAAGCGAAGCCGAGCGCAGACGCGCCCATGAGTTGCTGGATCTGCTGACCCCCATCGTCAAATCCTGGCCATCGGAGTTTTGCCTGAAAGCCAACGAACTGGCGATCCAGATTCTGGGGGGCCACGGCTATACCCGCGAATACCCGGTCGAACAGTATTACCGCGACAACCGCTTGAACCCGATTCATGAAGGTACTCACGGCATCCAGTCCCTGGACCTGCTGGGCCGCAAACTGGCGCAAAACGGCGGTGCAGGGCTCAAGCAACTGATCCGCCTGGTGGCCGACACCAGCGAACGCGCCCAGGCGTACGAATCGTTGACGCCTTTGCGTCAGCCGCTGGAAGCCCTGGTGGCGCGCCTGCAAACGGTGACCCTGGGCCTGCTGACGGACCTGGCCCAAGGCAAGGTCAACAGCAGCCTCGCCAACTCGGCGCTGTATCTCAAGGTGTTTGGGCACATGGTGATTGGCTGGCGCTGGCTGGAGCAGGCGATTCGGGCCGAGGAAGGCCTGGCCAAGGGGAACGCGACGGACACCGACTTCTATAAGGGCAAGCTGCAAGCGGCGCGGTATTTCCTGACCTGGGAAGTGCCGGGTTGTCAGCATGAGCTGGCGCTGCTTGAGGCGCGGGATGATACCTGCCTTGGGATGCGGGAGGAGTGGTTCTGATCCAGTTCTTGCGGCGCGGCTGAAACCCAATCGCGAGCAGGCTCGCTCCCACAGTGAATCGGCGGTGAACACGGATATTGCGTTCACTCAGCCCCATGTGGGAGCGAGCCTGCTCGCGATGACTTAAGTACAGACAACGACGCTTTGTAAGCCAAGTTGCGACTTCAAGCCTGCTGAATCGTCTTGGAAATGACCTCGACCGTGGCGCTGACTTGCTCTTGGTAACGGTCGAGTTCCGCTTGATGTTGCTTCTGCATTTCCATCTGCTGCGAGCACAGGTTCATGGCCGCCAGCACCAGCAGACGATCACCGATCAGCGTCGGGTATTTCCTTTTGGTGTCGGCCAGAGCGGCCTTGAGCATCGAAGCGGCGTCCAGCAGGGCCTGTTCCTGCCCGGCCGGCGCCTTGATTGAATAGTCCTCTCCCAGAATCGAGACGACCGTCACCCCGTCGGCGCCATGCTTCATGCGCTGACAGGACCGGCGCTGGCGCGCTCGATCAGGGCCTGGATGCGCGCGGCGGTGGTGCCGTGCAGCTCTTCCTGTTCCATCAGGCTCAGTTGCAGGCTTTCATTTTCATCCTTGGCCTTGGCCAGTTCCGCGTTCAGGGTCTCATTCAGGCCGGCCAGTTGACGGTTCTGTTGCACCAGGTCGTTGACCAGTTGTTCCAGTTGGCTGAGGGATGTTTCCAACATATTGATTTCCAGGCTTTTTCAAGGGGGCGCGTACGATAAAGAAAAGTCACCGTCAATGCCACGACTTGGGGCGGCGGTGCTTCGCTGGCGAGCTGTAAAGACTGTGAATGGAAGATCTGGTTCCCGCCCTTCGTCGCGCAGCAGGCGCTGCCCTGCGACAAAAGCACGCAGCGACTCAAGACTTTAGTCGTATGACCGATAAGTCAGGGAACACCTGTCACCACCCCCGCACGGACGCGCCCCCTTCCGGTACTTTCCATGTCCCTACGTAATATGAATATCGCGCCGCGGGCGTTCCTGGGGTTTGCCCTGATCGGCGCCCTGATGCTGGCCCTCGGGGTGTTCGCCCTGAGCCAGATGAGCAAAATCCGTGCATCCGGCGAAAGCCTCGTCCAGAACAGCGTGCCCAGCATCAAGGCCCTGGATGAATTCACCTCGCTGACCCTGCGTCTGCGCGTGCTGTCCTATCGCTTGCTGGTCAACCGCGAACCGGACGTCCAGCAGAAAACCTTCAGCTTGTTCGAGCAACGCAACCAGCAGATCCAGACGGCTCAAAGCGCCTACGAAAAACTCATCAGCTCCCCGCAAGAGCGGGCCGCCTACGATCAATACGTTCAATTGCTGGGCCAATACCGCCAGCTCGAAGAGCGGATGAAAACGTTGTCGCGCAACAATCAGCTCGATGAACTGCGTGCATTGCTCAACACTGAACTGCTGAGCAACTCAGACGCCATCAACGCGGCGATCGCCCGCTTGGTGGACATCAACAACCAGCAAGCCGAGGCCCTCAATCAGGGTGCGACCCAACAATATTCAACGGCCTTCAATTGGGTGGTCACGCTGCTGGTCATCGCCACCGGCCTGACCCTGCTGTTCGCCTGGCTGCTGACCAACAGCATTACCCGTCCGATCGGCAGCGCCCTGGACGCCGCCGAAGAAATCGCCAAGGGCAACCTGACCCGACCGATTACCGTGGATGGCAACGATGAAGCCGGTCGCCTGCTGCGGGCGATGTCGACCATGCAGGACAAACTGCGCGACACCCTGCAACGGATCTCCGGCTCGGCCACCCAACTGGCTTCCGCCGCCGAAGAGCTCAACAGCGTCACCGACGAAAGCGCCCGTGGCCTGACCCAGCAGAATAATGAAATCGAACAGGCCGCCACCGCAGTCAACGAGATGACCAGCGCCGTCGAAGAAGTGGCGCGCAACGCGGTCAGCACCTCCGAAGCCTCGAAAGACGCCACCGCCTCTGCCGGTGACGGTCGCGACCTGGTACAGGAAACTGTCAGCGCCATCGAGCGCATGAGCGCCGATGTGCAAAGCACCGCCACGTTGATCGGCGACCTGGCCAACGAGTCCCGTGACATCGGCAAGGTGCTGGACGTGATCCGCGGCCTGGCTGACCAGACCAACCTGCTGGCCTTGAACGCCGCCATCGAAGCGGCCCGTGCCGGTGAGGCCGGTCGTGGTTTCGCCGTGGTGGCCGACGAAGTGCGCGCTCTGGCCCATCGCACCCAGCAGTCGACCAGCGAGATCGAACGCATGATCGGCAGCATCCAGAGCGGCACCGAACACGCCGTGGATTCGATGCGCAACAGCACCGAACGTGCCGAGTCGACGCTGAACATCGCCCGTGGTGCCGGCCTGTCCCTGGACACCATCAACACCGCCATCGTCGAAATCAACGAACGCAACCTGGTGATCGCCAGCGCCGCCGAGGAACAGGCCCAAGTGGCCCGTGAAGTGGACCGCAACCTGGTGAACATCCGCGACCTTTCGGTGCAATCGGCCACTGGCGCCAACCAGACCAGCGCCGCCAGTGCCGAACTGTCGCGCCTGGCCGTGGACTTGAACAGCATGGTTGGGCGGTTCAGCCTTTAAGCGAAACCTGCCCTTGCGGCGTGGGGATTTATCCCCGCTGGGCTGCGAAGCGCCCCCCAATACTGTACTGCCATGCAGTCAGCAGGCGAGCGCTTCGCACTCGATCGGGGATAAATCCCCTCGCCACAAGGGCTGTGCCCTGCCCCCAATCCGCCAACCTTTTTTGACAGCATCACATTTCAACAGGTTAGAATCGCTGGCACGCAGACTGCATGGTCAGTTTGCGCCCGCCCCCCACGCTTGCTCGGAGTACTGCCTTTGACTGCGACGACCATCAACAGCCTGTTCTTGATCGGCGCGTTGCTGGTAGGTGCGAGCATTCTGGTCAGTTCTCTTTCGTCCCGCCTGGGCATCCCGATTCTGGTGATCATCCTGGCCGTGGGCATGGTTGCCGGTGTCGACGGCGCCGGGATTCTGTTCGATAACTACGCCACGGCCTATCTGGTCGGCAACCTCGCGCTGGCGGTCATTCTGCTGGACGGCGGCTTGCGCACGCAGGTGTCGAGCTTTCGCGTGGCGTTGTGGCCAGCATTGTCGCTGGCCACCGTTGGCGTCCTGATCACCACCGGGCTGACCGGCCTGGCGGCGGCGTGGCTGTTCAATCTGAACCTGATGCAAGGTCTGCTGATTGGCGCCATCGTCGGCTCGACCGATGCCGCGGCGGTGTTTTCGCTGTTGGGCGGCAAGGGCCTGAACGAGCGGGTCAGCGCGACACTGGAGATCGAGTCCGGTAGCAACGACCCCATGGCGGTGTTCCTGACCGTAACCCTGATCGGCATGCTCGCCAGCGGTGAAACCGGTCTGCATTGGAACCTGCTGGGGCACTTGTTGCGTGAATTCGGCATCGGCGGGGTGATCGGCCTGGGTGGTGGCTGGCTGATGCTGCAACTGGTCAACCGCATCAACCTGGCCAACGGGCTCTACCCGATCCTCGTCATCAGCGGCGGCCTGGCGGTGTTCGCTCTGACCAATGCCCTGCACGGCAGCGGCTTCCTCGCGGTTTACCTGTGCGGCCTGGTGATCGGCAACCGCCCGGTGCGCAGCCGTCATGGCATCCTGCACATGCTCGATGGCATGGCCTGGCTGGCGCAGATCGGCATGTTCCTGGTGCTGGGGCTGCTGGTCACGCCCCATGACCTGTTGCCGATCGCCCTGCCGGCCCTGGGCCTGGCCTTGTGGATGATCCTGATCGCACGTCCGCTGTCGGTGATGGTGGGGCTGTTGCCGTTCAAGGCTTTCCATGGCCGCGAGAAAGTGTTCATTTCCTGGGTCGGCCTACGCGGCGCGGTGCCAATCATCCTGGCAGTGTTCCCGTTGATGGCCGGCCTGCCCAACGCCCAGCTCTACTTCAACCTGGCGTTCTTTATCGTGCTGGTGTCGTTGCTGGTGCAGGGTACGAGCCTGCCGTGGGTCGCCAAACTGTTGCACGTTACCGTCCCCCCAGAACCCCTGCCGATCTCCCGGGCAGCGCTGGAGGTCCACGTCACCAGCGAGTGGGAACTGTTCATCTATCGCCTCGGCGCGGAGAAATGGTGCATCGGCTCGCCCCTGCGGGATCTGAAAATGCCCGACGGTACACGGATCGCAGCCCTGTTCCGTGGCCAGCAACTGCTCCATCCGTCGGGTAGTACGGTGCTGGAAGTCGGTGATTTGTTGTGTGTGATCGGCCATGAACACGATTTGCCGGCCCTTGGAAAACTGTTCAGCCAGGCACCGCAAAGGGGCTTGGATCTGCGCTTCTTCGGCGACTTCGTACTCGAAGGAGACGCCCAGCTGGCCGCGGTTGCGGCCCTGTACGGGCTGAAGCTGGACGGCATCGATCCGGACATGTCCCTGGGCCGTTTCATCGCCCAGAAAGTCGGTGGCGCGCCAGTAGTCGGTGACCAGGTGGATTGGAACAACACCCTTTGGACCGTTGCGGTCATGGACGGGAACAAGATCGGCAAAGTGGGCGTCAGATTCCCCGAAGGAAGTCGCCCGGGTCCCGGCTTGTTCCTCTAAACTGCTCCCACTTTCACTTGCTCGACCGGTCTCTATGCCTACCCTGCGCTCCTTTTTAACCATTGCCCTGCTGGGCCTGAGTCTTTCCGTCTGCCCACTGCAAGCCGCCGAACCGCTCACCAGCGCTTCGGTCCAGGCCAGCCTGGACAAAATCGCTGACCGCAAACTGCCGGAAGCCGAGCAGAAGGCCTTGCAGGAGACCCTGCAAAAGACCTTGGCACAGCTCACCAGCAAGGCCGAATACGAGCAGAAGCTGGTCGATCTCAAACAGCAGCTGGCCAGTGCCCCCAAGCAAAACATTGAAAACCAGCGCGAGCTGGCCCGGCTCAAGAGCACCCCCGTGGTGCCGGTGGCGCAGCGTTACGCCAACCTGCCGGTGCCCCAGCTCGAACAGATGCTGACGGACCGTTCCACCCAGCAGAGTGACCTGCAAAAAGCCCTGGCCGATGCCAACAGCCTGATCATCACCGCCCAGACCCGCCCCGAGCGCGCCCAGGCCGAAATCGCCAGCAGCCAGACCCGCATCCAGCAGATCAACACCATCCTCAAGACGGGCAAGGATGCCGGTAAAACCCTGAACGGCGAACAGCGCGACCAGCTCAACGCCGAACTGGCCGCACTCAATGCCCTGATTCCGCTGCGGCGCCAGGAACTGGCCGGCAACAGCCAGTTGCAAGACCTGGGCAACAGTCAGCACGACTTGCTGACGGAAAAGATCGACCGCATGGAGCAGGAAATCCAGGACCTGCAGACGCTGATCAACCAGAAGCGACTGGCCCAGTCCCAGGAAACGGTGACCCAGCAATCCATCGAAGCCCAGAAGGCCGGCGGCAGCAGCCTGCTGGCGACCGAAAGCACGGCCAACCTGAAACTTTCCGACTATCTGCTCAAAAGCACCGACCGCCTCAATGAGGTCACCCAGCAGAACCTGCAGACCAAGCAACTGCTGGACAGCGTTACCCAGACCGACGCGGCCCTGGACGAGCAGATCAGCGTACTCAAGGGCAGCCTGCTGCTGTCCAAGATTCTCTACAAACAGCGCCAGACCCTGCCGCGCCTGGTACTGGACAAGAATCTGGCGGACCAGATTGCCGACATTCGCCTGTACCAGTTCGAAGTCAGTCAACAACGCGAGCTGCTGAACAACCCAAGCGCCTATGTCGACAATCTGCTGGCCTCGCAGCCTGCCGAGCAAGTCACGCCGCAACTGCGCAAGACCCTGCTGGAACTGGCCCTGACCCGGGTCGACCTGCTGGAAAGGCTGAACCGCGAGTTGAGCGCGGTGCTTAACGAATCCATCACCTTGCAGCTCAACCAGAAGCAACTGCTCAGTACCGCCCAAAACTTGCGGGCGACCCTGGAAGAGCAAATGTTCTGGATTCCCAGCAACAAGCCGCTGGATTTCGAATGGATGCGGGGCGTGCCAGCGCGCCTGGAAAAACAGGTCGACTCGCTACCCTGGGCCTCGAGTCTCAGTGAGCTGGCGGACGGCCTGACCCAGCGGCCGCTGCTGTTCCTGCCCCTGGCGCTGCTCATCGGTGCTCTGCTGTGGCGACGCAAGAATCTGTATGCCCGGTTGAACAAGGTTCACCAGGACGTCGGCCACTTCAAGCGTGACAGTCAGTGGCACACCCCCCAGGCGATTCTGATCAATATCCTGCTGGCGATGCCGGTAGCCCTGGCGCTGGCCCTGTGCGGCTACGCCCTGCAGATCGACGCCCGGGGCCAGAACGCCAACCTCGGCGCGGCGCTGCTGCAGATCGGCCAGGCCTGGCTGGTGTTCTATACCGCCTATAGGGTGCTGGCGCCCGGTGGCGTGGCCGAGTTGCATTTCCGCTGGGAAAAACCCCAGGTCGAATTCCTTCAGGGCTGGATCCGTCGACTCGGGCTGGTGGTACTGGCGCTGGTCGCGGTGGTGGCCGTGGCCGAATTGCAACCCTCGGCCCTGGCCGACGATGTATTGGGCATGCCGGTGGTGCTGACCTGCTACGCCCTGATGGCCTGGCTGCTCAGCCGGCTGTTGCTCAGCAGCCCGACCCACCAGAACACTTCGCTGTTCCGCAAGGCCGTCGGGGTGATGTTCACCGCGCTGCCCATCGCCTTGTTCGTAGCCGTGTGCTTCGGCTACTACTACACCGCGCTCAAACTCAGCGACCGACTGATCAATACCCTGTACCTGCTGATGTTCTGGCTGGTGATCGAAGCCACCTTCGTGCGCGGCCTGTCGGTCGCGGCGCGGCGCCTGGCCTACCAGCGCGCCCTGGCCAAGCGTCAGGCGACCAAGGAAGCCGGTGATGGCGAAGCAGTGGTCGAGGAGCCGACCCTCGACATCGAAAAGGTCAACGAACAGTCCCTGCGCCTGATCCGCCTGGCGCTGCTGGGCGGTTTCATCGCCGCGCTGTATTGGGTCTGGTCGGACCTGATCAGCGTGTTCTCCTATCTGGACAACATCACCCTCTACGAATACACCAGCGGCACCGGCGCCAACATGAGCATGGTGCCCATCAGCATCGGCGATATGCTCGGCGCGCTGATCATCATCGGCATCACCTTTGCCCTGGCGCGTAACCTGCCGGGCCTGCTGGAAGTGTTCGTGCTGTCGAAACTGGACCTGGCCCAGGGCAGCGCCTATGCCGCCACCACGCTGCTGTCCTATGTGATCGCTGGCATAGGCTTCGTCACCACACTCTCCACCCTGGGCGTGAGCTGGGACAAACTGCAATGGCTGGTAGCCGCGCTCTCGGTGGGCCTGGGCTTCGGCATGCAGGAAATCTTCGCCAACTTCATCTCCGGGATCATGATTCTGTTCGAGCGTCCGGTGCGGATCGGCGACACCATCACCATCGGCAACCTGTCGGGCACGGTCAGCAAGATCCGTATCCGCGCCACCACCATCACCGACTTCGACCGTAAAGACATCATCGTTCCGAACAAAACGTTCATCACCGGGCAGTTGATCAACTGGTCGCTGACCGACACCGTCACCCGGGTAACCCTCAAACTGGGGGTCGACTACGGCTCAGACCTTGATCTGGTCAAGGAACTGCTGCTCAAGGCTGCCCGCGAGAACCCGCGCGTGCTGAAAGAACCAGAACCGCTCGTGTACTTCCTCAACTTCGGGGAGAGTACCCTGGACCATGAGCTGCGCATGCATGTGCGCGACCTGGGTGACCGCAATCCTGTGCTGGACGAGATCAACCGGTTCATCAGTCGCGAATTCAAGAAGCAGAACATCAGCATTGCCTTTCGGCAGGTAGAAGTTTCCTTGAAAAATCTTCAAGGCCTGGAATACAAGCTGACACCTGTCTTGCCTGGAGACAAAACCGCGACGCCTGAGCCTCCCCTCACGCCAGGGCCCAAGTCCTTGCCAGAGCCGCCGGCAGCCACCCTCGACTGATCGCGCGAAGCCTGCGGGCATCGCGCCGGAGACGGCCATGAAAACCCTGGAAACATTGACCTTCGATAACCGCTTCGCCCGTCTTGGCGACGGTTTCTCGGCCCACGTGCTACCCGAGCCCATCGACAATCCTCGGCTGGTCGTTGCCAGCCGCCAAGCCATGGCGTTGCTGGACCTGGACCCAGTCGAAGCCCAGGCGCCGCTGTTCGCCGAGCTGTTCGGCGGACACAAGCTGTGGGCTGAAACCGAGCCCCGGGCGATGGTGTATTCGGGCCACCAGTTCGGCCATTACAACCCACAACTGGGGGACGGCCGCGGGTTGCTACTGGGAGAGGTATACAACGAGGCCGGGGAACACTGGGACCTGCACCTCAAGGGTGCCGGCCAGACACCGTTCTCACGCATGGGCGACGGACGGGCGGTATTGCGCTCCTCGATCCGCGAGTTCCTGGCGTCCGAAGCGCTGCACGCCCTAGGCATACCGACTACACGCGCCTTATGCGTGATCGGGTCCGACACCCCGGTATGGCGCGAAAGGCAGGAGCGCGCCGCCATGGTGTTGCGTATGGCGCCGAGCCATGTGCGCTTCGGGCATTTCGAATACTTCTACTACACCAAAAAGCCCGAGTTGCATGCCACCCTCGCGGAGCATGTGCTGAACATGCACTTTGCCGAGTGCCGCGAACAACCGGAGCCGTACCTGGCGATGTTCCGCGAAATCGTCGAGCGCAACGCCGAACTGATCGCCAAATGGCAAGCCTACGGCTTCTGCCACGGTGTGATGAACACCGACAACATGTCGATCCTGGGCATCACCTTCGATTTCGGGCCGTTCGCCTTCCTCGACGACTTCGACGCCAACTTCATCTGCAACCACTCCGATGACCAGGGCCGCTACTCGTTCAGCAACCAGGTGCCGATCGGCCAATGGAACCTCAGCGCACTGGCCCAGGCCCTGACGCCGTTCATCAGCGTCGAGGCCCTGCGTGAAACACTCGGTTTGTATTTGCCGCTGTACCAGGCCCACTACCTGGACCTGATGCGCCGCCGCCTGGGCCTGACCAGCGCCGAGGAGGATGACCAGAACCTGGTGGAGCGCCTGCTGCAATTGATGCAAAACAGCGGCGTCGACTACAGCCTGTTCTTCCGCCGGCTAGGCGATCAGTCCCCCGAACAGGCCGTCGCCGCCCTGCGCGATGACTTCGTCGACCTCAAGGGCTTCGACGCCTGGGGCGAGCTATACGTTGCCCGCGTCAGCCGCGAAGGCCCTGTCGATCAAGACCTGCGTCGCGTCCGCATGCACGCGGTGAACCCACTGTATGTGCTGCGCAACTACCTGGCGCAGAAAGCCATCGACGCCGCCGAGGCAGGCGACTACGAAGAAGTCCGCCGCCTGCACACGGTGCTGAGCAGGCCGTTCGAAGAACAGCCGGGCATGGACAGCTACGCGCAACGCCCGCCGGAGTGGGGCAAACATCTGGAGATCAGTTGTTCGTCGTAAAACCTTCAGTCCTGCGAGGGCAAGGCATGTGGGAGCAAGGCTTGCCCGCGATGAAAGCAACTCGGTCTTCCCCATAAACCGAGGAGCCTGTATCGCGAGCAAGCTTTGCTCCCACAGGGAAACGTCAAATAAAGGTTTCAACCGACACGCCGAAGCGCCCCGCCAGCCAGCGGATCTGCCTCAAATTGAGCTGGCGCTTGCCGCTCAACACCTCCGATACCACCGACTGGGTGCCGACGCCCGGCAAGTCGCTCTGGCTCATCCCATGCTCGCGCATCAGGTAGCGAAGTGTCTCGACGCCGCTGGCCTTGGGCATTGGCCGATGTTGGTGATCCCAGGCCTCGATCCATTCGCCGATGATGTCCACCAGGCTCATAAGGGGATGGGCTTCGTCTTCACCAATCAATTCCAGCAATTCATCGAGAGCTGCGACCAACCGGTCGTAGTCCTCCTCGTTCCCGGGTTTGCGCAGCAGGGGCGACACAAACTCCCAATGGGCGGCGACTTGTTCGATTAGTGCACTCATCCCTTTTCCTCCTTCCACTTGCCTTTGTCGTATTCCTGATGATCCAGCACGCATTTGATGTACAAGCGCTGAGGCCGATAGCGAACCACGGCAATCAATCGCAATTTATTGCCACCAATATCGAATACATGTAGCGGACCGACCTTGTCGGTTGCGGGAAAAATGGATTTCATCGCAGCGAAGTCAGCCGGGCTGTTGCGTTTGATAAGCCGATACCATTGATCCAGCGAATTGGCTCAGTGCGGCCATTTTTCCTTGGCCTCCCAGATGCGCTTCTCAGTGATCACATGCATGCAATGTCCTTATCGCATTTTGCTATGGAGGAGTTAAACACAGATCGGACGCATCGCAAATTGCGATAGAGCCAAATAGACAGAAGGTTGCCGAAGTGTTTTTTTAGCCTAGTCACCCAAGGCTTCAAGACTTCGGCAAAAAATGTGAGCGGATGTGAGCCCTGCTCACCCCACCTTATCGTTGCCCTGCTCAGGCGTCTCGATGCCCGGTTCTGCCTCGCCACTCTCTGCTTCACCAGCCGGTTTGGCCGGCGGTTTTTTCTCGGGGTAGCCGGGCATGCCGCGGGCGTCTTCGGGAGTCAGTTCATCCCGTTCGTGGCGACGGTCGATGGCGTAGGACGGGGCGGCGTTCGGGTCTTCGTCGCGGCCGGCGGTGCCGAGGACGAAGCCGTCGTCGTTAGGGTTGGTGGGTGCCTGGGGGATAGTTGGGTCTTGAGGATTGCTCATGGGGCCTCCTGGGTTGCGAACAGGTGCTGTGTGTTTTTTGAGGGCCTGGGGCGTTTTCAGTGCGGCGCACCTGATGAATGGCAGTCTTGATAAATGTCCTGGGAAAATGCCTGGATCGTGAGTCCGCTCCCACAAGGGAAATCCGGTGGTAATGCTGCCTGCGCCCTACGCCATATCACTCTGGCTGAATTCTTCGGCCAGAAAATCAATCAGCGTGCGCACCGACGGCAGCAACCCGCGCCGGGAGGCGAAGATCGCATGGACGATCCCGCACTTGGGCGTCCAGCCCGGTACCAATTCCACCAGCCGGCCAGCAGCCAGGTCTTCGCGCACCACCACGGCAGGCAGGTGAGCGATGCCGATACCCGCCAGTACCGCGTGACGCAGGGCCAGCAGGTCATCGGTGACCATGCGTGGTTCATGGCGAATCAACGCGCTGGCGCCGTCCGGGCCGAACAATTCCCACTGGTATTCACGCTGCGCCGCCCCCCAGTGCACGCTCGGCAAACCGTGCAGGTCCGCCGGTGAAGCGGGTGAGGACAGACGCTCGCGGTAGGCCGGGCTGCCTACCAGGCACTGGGTGCTATTGCCCAGTACTTTCATGACCATGTCGGTGTTTTCCAGCGGCGGAAAGCGTACCCGCAACGCGATATCGAAACCCTCATGGATCAGGTCGACCCGGCGGTTGGTGCTCTCAATGAACAACTCCACCCGTGGGTACTTGAGCATGTAGCGGGTCAGCATCGGCCCGACCCAGCTGTTGAGCAACGCTGTCGGGCAACTGATACGCACCAGGCCCTGGGGCTCGGAGCGGTTGCGCTCGATCACTTCGGCCGCGCTCTCGGCCTCGACCCGCATCGCCAGGCAGCGCTGGTAGTAGGCCTGGCCGATCTCCGTCAACGAGCAATGACGACTGGAGCGATGGATCAACCGCACCCCAAGGCGTTCTTCCAGTTGGGCAATGCGCCGGCTGAGCTTCGATTTGGGCATGTCCAGCGCTCGGCCGGCGGCGGCGAAACCGCCGTGCTCGACCACTTGGGTGAAGTAGTAAAGCGTGTTGAGGTCTTCGATGATCGTTCTCCAAATAGAACGCTAAGGCTGATTTTTGCAGTCTAGCGCATCAAAGGTGCCAGTTTTAATCTATGTCCATCGCTTAGCAACACACCAACACTGAAAACTTTAACCACGCCGAACCGCTCGGCAGCCAAAACTTAGAGGACTAACGCCATGACCACTTCCTACAAGCGTCTCGACAAAGATAACGCCGCCGTTCTGCTGGTGGACCACCAGGCTGGCCTGCTGTCGCTGGTGCGTGACATCGACCCGGACCGCTTCAAGAACAACGTGCTGGCCCTGGCCGACCTGGCCAAATACTTCGAGCTGCCGACCATCCTCACCACCAGTTTCGAAACCGGCCCCAACGGCCCGTTGATGCCCGAGCTCAAGAGCCTGTTCCCGGACGCGCCGTACATCGCCCGCCCCGGCCAGATCAACGCCTGGGACAACGAAGATTTCGTCAAGGCGATCAAAGCCACCGGCAAGAAGCAACTGATCATCGCCGGCGTCGTCACGGAAGTCTGTGTAGCCTTCCCGGCACTGTCGGCCCTGGCCGAAGGTTTCGAGGTGTTCGTGGTCACCGATGCCTCTGGCACCTTCAACGAGCTGACCCGTCAATCGGCCTGGGACCGCATGTCCTCCTCGGGTGCGCAATTGATGACCTGGTTCGGTCTGGCCTGCGAACTGCACCGCGACTGGCGCAACGATGTGGAAGGGCTGGCGACCTTGTTCTCCAACCACATCCCGGACTACCGCAACCTGATGACCAGCTACAACACGCTGACCAGCGCGAAGTAACCGGCAACGCGTAACCCCTGTGGGAGCGAGCCCGCTCGCGATGACGGTCTGACAGTCAATGACGTATTGACTGTCAGGCCGCAATCGCGAGCAGGCTCGCTCCCACAAGTGTTTGCGGTGTGCTCTACACGGTGGTCAAATCTTTACCAATGATCTTTTCTGGAGTTGTCCCAATGCTGATCCCCTGCCCCCACTGCAACGGGCTCAACCGCATCCCCGCCGAACGCCTGGGCGATGAGCCCAAGTGCGGGCGCTGCAAGGCCCAGGTGCTGTTGAGCAAACCGTTCGAACTCAAGCAAGGCGACTACGCCAGCCAGATCAAGGGTGACCTGCCGTTACTGGTGGATGTGTGGGCCGATTGGTGCGGGCCATGCAAATCCTTCGCGCCCGTGTTCGAACAGGCCGCCATGCAACTGGTGGGTAAATGCCGCCTGGCCAAGCTCGACAGCGAAGCCAACCAGCAGCTATCGGCACAGCTGGGGATCCGCTCGATACCCAGCCTGATCCTGTTCAAGGACGGCCGCGAAGTGGCGCGCCAGAGCGGGGCATTGCCGTTGCCGCAGTTGATGAGTTGGTTGCGCGGCCAGGGGATTTGACCTCAGCACTGTGGGAGCGAGCCTGCTCGCGATAGCGGACTGCCTGGCTACCTCTATGTTGAATGTGCCACCGCAATCGCGAGCAGGCTCGCTCCCACAGTGGACTTGTATACGCCAGTCAATCAGGCGCTTTCCAGCAAGCTATGCAACTCCATGAACTGCTGGGTCAGCTTGTGCCGCGGGTCCAGATGGATCAGGGGCAAGCTCGCCTGATGGGATTCTCGCATGCGCACCGAACTGCTCAGGTACACCGGCAAAACCGGCAAGCCTTCGGCAATGAGTTCGTCAAGGATCTGCTGCGGCAGGCTGGCCCGCGCCTGGAACTGATTGACGACGATGCCTTCGACTTCGAGCCCTTCGTTGTGGTCGTCCTTGAGTTCTTCTATTTCCGCCAACAGACCGTACAACGCCTGACGTGAAAAGCTGTCGCAATCGAAGGGAATCAGCACACGATCAGCGGCGATCAGTGCCGAAACCGCATAGAAGTTCAAGGCGGGCGGGGTATCCAGATAGATCCGGTCGTAATCCTCGCCCAGCTCTTCGAGCAACTTGCGCAGTTTGTTGATCTTGTGTTTCGCCTCAAGCTTGGGTTGCAGATCCGTCAGCTCGGCGGTGGCAGTGATGACGTGCAGGTTGTCGAACGGTGTTTCGTAGATATCCACCTTGTTCTTTTTCGAGAAGGGCCCGGACGACAGGGTTTGCTTGAAGAAATCGGCGATACCCATGGGGATGTCGTCGCCGGTAAGGCCCGTCAGGTATTGAGTCGAATTGGCCTGGGCATCCAGGTCCACCAACAGCGTGCGATACCCCTCGCTGGCACTGACCGCTGCCAGATTGCAGGCGATGCTGGACTTGCCCACGCCACCTTTCTGATTGAATACCACGCGCCGCATGTCAAAACCTCCGTGTATCAAAGATTCCCGAGTGTAGTAGGCCTCGATACCCCTTCGCTACCTTCGCTGCGGATGGACTACGACGCCGGAGGTTTTTTCCACCCCTGAAGCATCAACTTGGCGCGAGAGTGACAGAAACGTCCGACAGACATACTCGTCATAATCGCGACAATGGCTCTTGTCTGCGCCTGGACGAACGAACCGGTACATTTCGCTGAGCAAAATGTAACCAGCATTTGCTACAAGCCAACCGCACCCTGATAATGCGCGCCACTTGGGTCGCAAGACCATGCAGGGTTGGACGCGGGTCAAACCACTGAACCGTGACAATAAAAGCCCGCAGGGGTGGGGTGTATTTGTGATCAATTTCAACATCGCCCAATGGCGCGCGTGGGCCCCTGGGCTCGAAAGCGTGGACGACTGGCAGGCATGGAGCCGACAGCCGGTCGTGTTGCCCGCCAGCGATGCCGCCCCTGACGTTTCGTTTCTGCCGGCCATGCAGCGCCGTCGCCTCAGTCGCCTGGCGCGGATGGCCTTCAGCGTGGGCTGGCCGCTGGCCGAAGGCCGGTCGAACCTGCCGTTGGTCTTTATTTCCCGTCACGGCGAAACCCCGCGTACTTTTGAGATTCTCAAGGACCTGGCAGCCAACCAACCGTTATCGCCGACTCAATTCAGCCTGTCGGTGCATAACGCCGTGATCGGCCTGTGGTCGATCCTGCGCGGCGAAACCAGCGAAATGACCGCCCTGGCGGCCACGGGCGACGGGCTGGAACACGGGATCCTGGAAGCCGTTGCGCTGCTGAACGAGGGAGCGGCGGCGGTGCTGCTGGTGATCACCGAAGAGCAGCCGCCCCAGGTCTACGCTCCCTGGGTCAACGATGTGCCCTTCCCCTATGCAGTGGGCTTGCTGTTGACTCCAGGCGACGATTGGCAACTGGACCTGTCCACCCAGGCCGATCAAAGGCCCGCCAGCGACTGGCCCCATGCCCTGGGTTTGTTGCGTACGCTGCTGAACAACCTATCCACCTGCCAACATGCCTGGAAGAATCGTGTATGGACCTGGCAACGCAACCGGTGAACGGCAAACATCGCGACGCCTACTACTGGCGCCTGATCGCGACTGCGGCAAGCTTCGTCCTGTTCGGGCTAGGCGGGCTGTGCCTGCGATTGCTGGTGTTTCCATTGCTGGCCTGGCTGCCCGGCGACGCCCAGGCCCACCGCCTGCGAGCCCGCCGCACTGTGGGGCGACTGTTCTGGTTCTTTATCCGTTTCATGGCCCGCACCGGCGTGCTCACCTATCAGATCGACGGCGCGGAGAAACTCGGTCGCCCCGGGCAAATGATCATCGCCAACCATCCGTCGCTGATCGACGTGGTGTTCCTGATCGGCCTGGTGCGCGACGCCAACTGCGTGGTCAAGCAGAGCCTGTGGGAAAACCCCTTCACCCGCGGCCCGCTGCGTTCGACCCAATACATCAGCAACGACGGCAGCATGGACATGCTTGATGCCGCCAGCGACGCCCTGCAGGACGGCCAGAGCCTGATCGTGTTCCCCGAAGGCACCCGTACTCGGCCAGGCCAACCACCGGCCTTTCATCGGGGCGCAGCGGCCATCGCGCTGCGAGGTGCGAAAATCCTCACTCCGGTGACCATCAAGGTCAGCCCCACCACTTTGACCAAGGCCGAACCCTGGTATCGCATCCCTCAGCGCCGCGTGCACTTCAGTTTCCACGTGGGGGCCGATATAGATCCACAGGCGTTCGCCGCGCTCGGCCCTGCGCCGCAGGCTTCGCGCAGGCTCAACGATTTTCTGCATCACTATTACATCAAGGAGCTCGCCGAAGATGAGCGATCTGCACCATGACATCAAACAGCTGATCATCGACGCCCTCGGCCTGGAGGACATCAGCACCGACGATATCGGCGACCATCAGACCCTGTTCGGCGAAGGCCTGGGCCTGGACTCGGTGGATGCCCTGGAGCTGGGCCTGGCGATCCAGAGGGAGTACGGGATCAAGATCGATGCCGACGCCAAGGACACCCGCAACCATTTCAGCAATGTGGCAAGCCTTGCGGCCTTCGTCACTGCAAATCGCGTAGCCTGAGACCGGACCATGCAAACTCGTGACGACATTTTCAATACCCTGCGCGATGCTCTGGTCGAGCTTTTCGAGCTGGACCCTGAGCGCGTAACGCTGGAGTCGAACCTGTACCAGGACCTGGAAATCGACAGCATCGACGCGGTCGACCTGATCGACCACATCAAGCGCCAGACCGGCAAGAAGATCGCCGCCGAAGAATTCAAGTCGGTGCGCACCGTCAACGACGTGGTCGAGGCGGTCTATCGACTGGTTCAACCGGCCGCATGACCCGGCTGATTGGCCTCGGCCTGCTGCTGGTGGGCCTGTTGTACCCCTTTGCGGTGTATTTCGGCATGGAGCATTTCGCCCCATGGCAGTTCGGCCTGCTGCTGGGTAGCCTGTGGCTGGCCCGGGCATTGCTCGGTAAAAGCGGGCCCGGCAGCCGCTGGATGGCGGTTACGGCAATTGCCTTCAGTGTTTTGCTCGCGCTGTTCGACAGCCCGCTCCTGCTGCGCTGGTATCCGGTGCTGATCAGCGCCTTCATGCTCGGGCTGTTCGCCCTGAGCCTGAAATACGGTCCGCCGATGGTCGAGCGCCTGGCGCGCCTGCGCGAACCGCAGCTACCGGCCAACGCGGTGGTGTATACCCGCCAGGTCACGGTGGTCTGGAGTGTGTTTTTCCTGTGTAACGGCTTGCTCGCCGCCGCCCTCACCCTCTGGGCGCCGCTGAGCTGGTGGATGTTGTACACCGGCCTGATTTCCTACGGATTGATGGGGCTGCTGTTTGCCATTGAATGGCTTATACGACAACGGGTAAGAGGCCGCCCATGAATTGGATAACACTTGAGCAGATGTTGCTCAGCGCCCAGCCGGACCGTGCTGTGGCCGTCGACCCGGCGCTGAGCCACTCGCAACTGCGGGACGCGGCGCTGGGCCTGGCCGCCGGTCTGCAGGCCCGCGGCGTACGGCGCATAGCGGTGCACCTGGAAGACGCCGCCGACCTGGCGGTGGCCCTGCTCGGTGCCTGGCGCGCCGGGGCCAGCGTCTTGCTCCCGGCCGACCTGCAAGCCCAGACCCGCCAGCGCTGGTCGGCGGACGTCGACCTGTGGTTGACCGATCAACCCACGGACATCCGTCTCGACGACCTGCGACAAGCCCCCCTTGAGGCCACTGAACTGGACCTCGATCAGTGCTGGCTGAGCCTGTGCACCTCAGGGTCAAGCGGCGAGCCCAAGCGCATCGAGAAAAATCTGCGTCAGTTGAGCAACGAAGTCCAGGCCCTGGAACAATTGTGGGGCACCGACCTGGGCCCGGCCTGCGTGATCGGCAGCGTCGCCACCCAGCACATCTATGGCCTGCTGTTTCGGGTGCTGTGGCCGCTGTGTGCCGGGCGTACATTCGTGCGCCGGCAACTGGCTTTTCCCGAAGACCTGCAACGCGCCAGCCGTCAGTACCCGGCTTTTGCCTGGGTCGCCAGCCCGGCCTTGCTCAAGCGCATGGGCGATAACCTCGACTGGCCAGCCTTGAGCTGCGTACGCCGGGTATTCTCCTCCGGTGGTGCCTTGCCGACCGAGGCCGCCCAAAGCCTGCACCAGCGGCTGGGGCAATGGCCGACGGAAATCTTTGGCAGTTCGGAAACCGGCGGCATCGCCTGGCGTCAGGGCGCAGGCTTATGGCAGCCCTTCGCCGACGTAAAGCTGAGCCAGGACAGTGACGGCGCCTTGCTGATCGCCTCGCCTTATCTGCCGGCCGGCCATGTGGAACACACCGCCGACGCGGCGCGGATCGCCGGGGATGGACGCTTCGAACTGCTCGGGCGGCTGGATCGCATCGTCAAGCTTGAAGAGAAACGCATCTCCCTGCCCATGCTGGAACAGGCGTTGATCGCCCACGACTGGGTCAGCGAAGCCCGACTGGGGGTGGTCCAGGAAAATCGCGCCTCCCTCGGGGCGCTGCTGGTGCTGAGCGAAAGCGGCCTGCACGCCTTGCGCAACCTGGGTCGACGCGCCGTGACCGAGGCCTTGCGCCGTCACTTGAGCGAACACTGCGAAACCCTCGCCTTGCCTCGGCGCTGGCGCTGGCTGCGGCAGTTGCCGCTCAACGCCCAAGGCAAGCTGCCCCAGGCCGAAGTCGAAGCCCTGCTGATGGCTGCGCGCCCCAAAGCCCCGCAAGTGCTCGAACAGGTCGAAACCGACGGGCAATGGAGCCTGCAACTGCTGGTGCCCCCGGACCTGGCGTATTTCAGCGGCCACTTTCCCACCGCACCGGTCCTCCCCGGCGTGGTGCAGGTCGACTGGGCCTTGAGCCTGGGCCGACAACTGATGGACCTGCCGCCGCGGTTCGTCGGCATGGAAGTGCTGAAGTTCCAGCAACTGATGCGCCCCGGCGATGAAATCCAACTGCACCTGCGTTTCGACCGCGAGCGCGGCAAGCTGTACTTCGCTTATCGCAATGACACGGCGGCCTGTTCGAGTGGGCGGATTGTCCTGGGGGTGGCCGATGATTGATTGCACCGCCCTCCTGTGGCGAGGGAGCTTGCTCCCGCTGGGCTGCGAAGCAGCCCCAAGTGTTTCAAATCGCCGGGCGAGTGCTGCGCACTCGAGCGGGAGCAAGCTCCCTCGCCACAATAAGCGCCCTGTTCACAATGGATCGGTGGAAGGCGCAAACCATGCATAACCCCTGCGCCGTCATCCCGGTCTACAACCACGAAACCGCCGTCGCGACCGTGGTGCAGGCACTGCTCGCCAACGGCTTGCCCTGCGTGCTGGTGGACGACGCCAGCAGCCCGGCCTGCGCGGCGGTATTGGAGCAGCTGGCCGAGGGCGAGCAGGTTCATCTGGTCAGGCTGGCGGTCAATCAAGGCAAGGGTGGCGCGGTGATGACCGGTCTGCGGGAAGCGTCGCGCCTGGGCTTCAGCCACGCCCTGCAGGTCGATGCCGACGGGCAACACGATCTTGGCGACGTAAGGAACTTCATCGAGCAATCCCGCGCTCACCCGGAGGCGGTGATCTGCGGTTATCCCCAATACGATGAGAGTGTGCCCAAAGGCCGCTTGTATGCACGCTACCTGACGCATGTCATGGTCTGGATCAACAGCCTGTCCCTGCAAATCCGCGACTCGATGTGCGGGTTTCGGGTCTACCCCCTGCCACCGGTCCTGACGCTGATCAATTCGGCGAACATTGGCAAGCGCATGGATTTCGACTCCGACATCCTGGTGCGCCTGGCCTGGCGCAATCAACCGATGCGCTGGTTGCGTACCCGGGTTCACTACCCCTTGGACGGGGTTTCGCACTTTCGCCTGTTCCACGACAACGTACTGATTTCCAGCATGCACACCCGGTTGTTCTTCGGCATGCTGGTGCGCTCCCCCCTGATTCTCTGGCGACGGTGGCGAACATGAGCCTTGAGACAGACAAGCAGCACTGGGCTGATCGCCAGGAGCGCGGCAGTTTCTGGCTGATGAAACTCACCGCGTTCGCCGCCAAGGTATTGGGCCGCCGCTTATTGAGCCCGCTGCTCTACGGCATCGTCCTGTACTTCTTCATTTTCGGCCGCAGCGCCCGACAGGCAGCCTGGCAATACCAACAGCGCCTGGCCGACTGGAGCGGCCGCACCGAGCTGCGCCCAAGCCATTGGCGAGTGTTCGGGCAGTTCATGGCGTTTGCCGACTCCCTGCTGGACAAGCTCGACGTCTGGAACGGCAAGCTGAGCCTGGAACAGATCGAAATCGTCGATCCGGCATTGCTGCGCAATCACTTGCGCGACGGCCGTGGGCAGATGCTGGTGGGCGCACACCTGGGCAACCTGGAAATGTGCCGGGCCCTGGCCGAGCTGGGCGAGAAAGTGACCATGAACGTGCTGGTGCACACCAAGCACGCCGAACAGTTCAATCGTTTGCTGGGGGAAGCCGGCGCCACGCATCTGCGGCTGATCCAGGTCAGCGAGCTGGACCCGGTGATCATGCTGCAACTGAGCGAACGCCTGGAACGCGGCGAGTGGCTGGCGATAGCCGGCGACCGCATACCGCTGCACGGCGCACGCACTGTGACCGTGGACTTCATGGGTCGCCCGGCGGCATTTCCCCAAGGGCCCTGGCTGCTGGCCGGGCTGCTCAAATGCCCGATCAACCTGCTGATGTGCCTCAAGCACGAGGGACGCTATCGGGTCACCCTCGAACCCTTCGCCGAGGCCGTGGTGTGGAAACGCAGCGACCGCGAGCAGGTCATCACCCATTGGGCCGGCCTCTACGCCCAGCGCCTGGCGCACTATTGCCTCCAGGCACCGCAACAGTGGTTCAACTTTTACCCTTTCTGGAAGACCGATGACGATGCCCACTCTTGAGCCGGTAACCTTCGGCGAACGCCCCTTGCGCATCGAGGACGTACTGGCCCTGGCCAATCGTCAGGTGCAGACGCGGTTGCAGGATGATCCGGCATTCCGCCAGCGCATCGCCAAGGGTGCGCAATTCCTCGACTCTTTGCTGGACAAGGAAGGCGTGATCTACGGCGTGACCACCGGTTACGGCGACTCCTGCGTGGTGGCCGTGCCGTTGCACCACGTCGAGGCCCTGCCCCGTCACTTGTATACGTTCCACGGTTGCGGCCTGGGCAAACTGCTGGACCCGCAGGCCACCCGCGCCGTGCTGGCCGCGCGTTTGCAGTCGCTGTGCCACGGCGTGTCCGGGGTGCGCGTGGAACTGCTGGAGCGGCTCCAGGCCTTTCTCGAACATGACATCCTGCCGCTGATTCCGGAAGAAGGCTCGGTGGGCGCCAGCGGGGACCTGACGCCCCTGTCTTACGTCGCCGCCACTCTCTCCGGCGAGCGGGAAGTGATGTTCGCTGGCGAACGCCGCCTGGCCGCCGACGTGCACCGCGAACTCGGTTGGACTCCGTTGGTGCTGCGGCCCAAGGAAGCCCTCGCGCTGATGAACGGCACCGCCGTGATGACCGGCCTGGCCTGCCTGGCCTTCGCCCGCGCCGACTACCTGTTGCAACTGGCAACCCGCATCACCGCGCTGAACGTGGTCGCGCTGCAAGGCAACCCGGAGCACTTCGACGAGCGCCTGTTCGCCGCCAAGCCGCATCCGGGGCAAATGCAAGTGGCCGCGTGGCTGCGCAAGGACCTGGCGATCGACGCCCCCACCGCGCCGCTGCATCGCCTGCAGGATCGCTACTCCCTGCGCTGCGCCCCCCACGTGCTTGGCGTGCTGGCCGACAGTCTGAACTGGCTGCGTTCATTCATCGAAATCGAGCTCAACAGCGCCAACGACAACCCGATCATCGACGCCGAAGCCGAGCGCGTACTGCACGGCGGACATTTCTACGGCGGGCATATCGCCTTTGCCATGGACAGCCTCAAGAACCTGGTGGCCAACGTCGCCGATCTGCTGGACCGCCAGCTCGCGCTATTGGTCGACGAACGCTACAACCACGGCTTGCCGAGCAACCTGTCCGGCGCCAGCGCCGAGCGAGCGATGCTCAACCATGGCTTCAAGGCGGTGCAGATCGGCACCAGCGCCTGGACCGCCGAAGCCTTGAAAAACACCATGCCGGCCAGCGTGTTCTCGCGCTCCACCGAATGCCACAACCAGGACAAAGTGAGCATGGGCACCATCGCTGCCCGGGATGCGATCCGCGTGCTGGAACTGACCGAACAAGTGGCCGCCGCGACGCTGCTGGCCGCCAACCAGGGCGTGTGGCTGCGCAGCCGTGCCGAAGATGCCCGACCGCTGCCGCCGGCCTTGGCCGACATGCACGAACAGCTGGCCGTGGATTTCCCGCCAGTCATCGAGGATCGCGCTCTGGAAGGCGAATTGCGCCTGTGCCTGCAACGCATCGCCGAACAACACTGGAGGCTGCATGCGTAGCCAAGGGGTGTTGCACGTCGAAACGCAGATCGTGGTGCCGTTTTTCGATGTCGATTCGATGAACGTGGTCTGGCATGGTCATTACGTCAAGTACCTGGAAGTGGCCCGCTGCGCCTTGCTCGACCTGATCGGCCACAACTACAACGACATGCTCGCATCCGGCTATGCGTGGCCGGTGATCGACCTGCAACTGCGCTACGTGCGCAGCGCCGTGTTCGGTCAGACCCTGACCGTGCGCGCCAGCCTGGTGGAATGGGAGAACCGCCTGAAGATCAATTACCTGATCAGCGACGCAGCCACGGGTGAACGTCTGACCCGCGCCAGCTCGGTGCAAGTGGCGGTGGACGTCGCGAGTCGCGAAATGCTGCTGGCCTCGCCGCGGGTCTTTGTCCAAGCCGTCGAGAGGAAACTACCGTGAAACGCCTGTTCATCTGGCTGCTGCTGTGGGGCCTGGCGCCCTTTGCCCAGGCGTTCGACTTGCAACAGTTGAGCGAACAACTGGCGCGCCCGGACGTGATCCACGGCCAGTTCATCCAGGAAAAACACCTGCGCGCCCTGCCCCAGCCGCTCACCAGCAAGGGCCGTTTCGTATTGGCAAAAAACCATGGCCTGCTGTGGCTGCTGCAAACCCCGCTGCAGCAGGATTACCGCATCACCCCCCTGGGAATCGCCCGGCGCGATGGCGGCACCTGGCAGACACTGCCGAACAAGAGTGCCGGCGCCGAGCAGAATCGTTTGTTCCTTGCGGTGTTACAGGGCGACAGCAGCGGCCTGCAACGGGACTTCGACCTCAGTCTGTCGGGCCAACCGCAGCAGTGGAAGCTCACCTTGACCCCGCGCTCGGTGCTGCTCAAACAAATCTTCAACCAGATCAACATCGATGGCGGCGAACTGGTGCAGCGTATCGAACTGCTGGAAACCCAGGGTGACCGTACCGTGCTGCGCATGCAAAACAGCACCAGCGCGAAAGCCTTGAGCGAAGCGGAGCAACATGACTTTGCCGAGTGAACACAAGCTGCCGCGACTGTTCCTGATTCTGCTGTTGGCGGTGATGGCGCTGGCCGGTTGGCAGTGGCGCAATGGCGCGCCGCTGTCGGCCAACCTCATGGAGCTGGTGCCCGGTACCGCTCCTGATGCGCTTGAACTCATCGCCGAACAACGCATGCAAGAACCCCTCAACCGCGAGGTGCTACTACTGGTCGGGCACACCGAGCGCCAACAGGCGATCGCTTTGGCGCAAACCCTTGGCGAGCAATGGCAGGCCAGCGGTTTGTTCGACAAGGTCCAGTGGACGTTGCAGGCCGACCTGCCGGCCTTGCGCGCGCAATTGCTCAAGGGGCGGCTGGCAATGCTCTCGGCCGCGGATCGGCAACAACTGATCGATCAGCCCCAGGCCTTCATCCAGCAACGGGTGCAGGCGCTCTTCGATCCGTTCAGCGGCTTCAGCCTGGTGCCGAGCCAGGACGACTGGCTGGGCCTGACCGGGCGCATCCAGAACAGCCAGCCCCAACGCGGTGCGATACAGCTGGACGTGGGCAGCGGCGCGCTGATTGCCGAAGCCGACGGCAAAAACTGGGTGATGCTGCGGGCCCGCACCCATGGCAACGCTTTCGACATGGACCTGCCGCTGCAAGTGGCCGACCTGCTGCAACGCAGCCGTGATCAGGCGGGCCTGGCCCAAGGGCAATTGCTGGCGGCCAGCGGCCTGCTGTACGCCGCCAGTGGCCAACAACAGGCTTCGCGGGAAATCACCTGGGTGGGCGGCGGGGCGACAATCGGCATTTTGCTGTTGCTGTTGCTGGCCTTCCGACGCTTGCGAGCATGGCTGGCATTCGTGCCGGTACTGGTGGGTATCCTGTTCGGCGCGGTGGCCTGCGTGGCGCTGTTCGGTCGCATGCATGTCATGACCCTGGTGCTGGGTTCCAGCCTGATCGGTGTGGCGGTGGATTATCCGCTGCACTACCTGTCCAAAAGCTGGAGCCTCAAACCGTGGCGCAGTTGGTCGGCCCTACGCCTGACCCTGCCGGGACTGAGCCTGAGCCTGGCGACCACCTGCATCGGCTACCTGGCCCTGGCCTGGACGCCGTTCCCGGCCCTGACCCAGATCGCGATCTTTTCCGCCGCCGGTTTGATCGGTGCTTACCTGACAGCGGTTTGTCTCTTGCCGGCACTGCTCAAGGGCGTGGACTTACACCCGGCCCAGTGGCCGCTGCGGCTGTGCGAACACCTGCTCAGGGCGCGCGAAGCGTTGCTGGCGCGGGTGCGAACACCGGTCTTGTTAGGGCTCTTGCTGATCTTCTGCGCCGGCGGCCTCTGGCAACTGACCACGAAAAACGACATTCGCCAATGGATCGGCACGCCTGAGCAGTTGACCGACGAAGCCCAGGCCATCGCCCGTATCACCGGCTTCCAACCCACCAGCCAATTCTTCCTGATCCGCGCCGATAATCAGTCACACCTGCTGGAACGTCAGACGGTGCTCAACGAGCGGCTGGAGCAGTTGATTGGCCTGGAGAAGCTGGAGGGCTACCTGTCGCTGAACCAACTGGTCAGCCCGCCCGCCGAACAGCAGAAAGTGCGTGACGCCCTGGCCCGGTTGCCGGCGTTCTGGCAACCGCTGCTGGACCTGGGAGTGCCGGTCGCCGCACTGCAAGCCGAACTGACGCAATTGCAGGCCTTGCCGGTGACCGACATCGATACCGCACTGGCCGGCCCCCTGGCCGAACCGTACCGCACACTCTGGCTCGGCCCGACGGCGGAGGGCGTGGCGGCGGTGGTCAGCCTGCAAGGCTTGAATGATGCAGCGCTGCTCAGGGTGCAGACGCTGGATCTGCCCGGCGTACAACTGGTCGATCGTCTGGGGGACCTGAACCGGGTCTTTGCCGCCACGCAAGTCAGCGCCGCCGAATTGAAACTGGCCTCCTGCGTGCTCATCTTGCTGTTATTGACCTGGCCGTTCGGTGTCGGCGGCGCCCTTCGCGTCGTCGCCCTGCCGTTGTTGGCGGCGCTGTGCAGCCTGGCGAGCCTCGGCTGGCTGGGCCAGCCACTGACCCTGTTCGGTCTGTTCGGTCTGTTGCTGGTCACCGCCATCGGTGTCGATTACGCGATCCTGATGCGCGAACAGATAGGCGGCGCCGCGGTGAGCCTGCTGGGCACCCTGCTGGCGGCAGTCACCACCTGGTTGTCGTTCGGCCTGTTGGCAGTTTCCAGCACGCCGGCGGTGAGCAACTTCGGCCTGGCGGTCAGCCTGGGGCTGGCCTTCAGTTTCATGCTGGCGCCGTGGGCCGGGCATCAGACCCACGCGGCAGCGGTTACGGAGCCGGCCCAGTGATCATCCTGATGTTCTGGCTCATGGCCCTGGGGCTGTTCGCGGTGGCGACAGTCATCGGTCGTCGCTTCGGACTGATCCCGATTGTCAGCCAACTGCTGTTTGCGACGCTTGGCCTGCCGTTGCTGATGTACTTCTGGATCGAACCAGGCTGGCAGCTCAACGGCGCGCAACTGGTGGCGCCGGTGTGGCTGAGCAATCTCTACAGCCTCGCCTTCGCCCTGTTGCTGGGGCACATCCTCAGCGACGTGATCGACCTGCGGCTGGACCGCCAGAGCGTGAAAGTCGCCCTGCCCAGCTTCGGCGTTCCATTCGCCTGCGGTTTGGCGACCGCGCTCTGGCTGCTGCCGCCCCAGCCCTGGATCAGTTCCCTGGCGGTGGGGCTGCTGTTTGCGATCACCGCCATTCCGGTGCTGTACCTGTACCTGCGTCACATCGACTACCCGCCCGCCGCCACACGGCGCCTGGTGCAAACCGCGATTCTGATCGACTTGATCTGCTGGAGCCTGTTCGCCCTGGCCCAAGGCAGCCTGCACCTGGCCAGCCTGTTGCTGCCGTTGGCCGGTGCCTGTGTGCCGCTGCTGTTGCGACTGCTTGGCCTGCGCCAGCCGCTGCTGCACAGCGGGATCTTTTTCGCCCTGCTGGTGGTGGCCGAACACTACCGGCTCAACGCGCTGATTGTCGGCATCGGCTATCTGCTGTGCATGGCCGCGCTCAAGGTGCCGCTGGTGTTGCCGCTCAACACGAACTGGATGCAAGGTTTGCAGACCTACCTGGCGATCCCGCTGATCCTCACCTTCGGCATCGTGCAGATCAACGTCCACAGCGCCCTGAGTCGCCTCGACTGGCTCCAGATCGGCGCATTGCTGCTGTTACCCATCGCCAGCAAACTGCTGGGCAACTGGCTGGGACTGGGCTGGGCCGGGGCCTCGTTCCCCGGCGCCAGTCGCTGGCGCGAAAGTGTCTTGCTGAATATTCGCGGCTTGAGTGAAATCGTGTTCCTCAACCTGCTGTTACAACAACAGCTCATCAGCCCGGCGGTGTACTTTGCGCTGATGCTGATGGGCCTGATCGCGACATTGCTGCCGGCCCTGGCCGGCTTCCACCGTATTCCCTCGATTGCCGTCCCGGCCAGGAGCTCCAGTGCCAACAGTTGAAATGGAACGTCGACAGGTCGTCGTCATCGGCGCAGGTCCCTCTGGCGCTATCGCCGCCGCGCTGCTCAAGCGCAAGGGCCACGATGTGCTAGTCATCGAGCGCCAGCATTTCCCACGGTTTTCCATCGGCGAAAGCCTGTTGTCCCATTGCCTGGACTTCGTCGAAGAGGCCGGCATGCTCGAGGCGGTGAATGCCGCCGGGTTTCAGCGCAAGAATGGCGCGGCGTTCGCCTGGGGCGAGCGCTACAGCGCCTTCGATTTCGGCGATACCTTCAGCAAAGGCAAGCCCACCACCTTCCAGGTGCAGCGCGCCGACTTCGACAAGCTGCTGGCCGATCAGGCGGCGTTGCAAGGTGTCGAGATCCGTTATGGACAGGCCATCACCGGCGCCGACTTCTCACTTGCCAAACCACAACTGGGCGTCCAGCGCGAAGACGGCAGCGCGTATCTCGTCGAGGCCGATTTCGTCCTCGACGCCAGCGGCTATGGCCGGGTCTTGCCACGCCTGCTGGACCTTGAGGCGCCCTCGAACTTTCCGCTGCGCCAGGCGGTGTTCACCCACATCGAAGATTGCATCGATGCCCCAACCTTCGACCGCGAAAAAATCCTTATCACCACTCACCCGACCCAACGCGATGTGTGGTTCTGGACCATCCCGTTCAGCGACGGGCGCTGTTCAGTCGGCGTGGTCGCGGCGGCGGAACATTTCGCCGGTCGCACTGACGATCTTGACGCTTGCCTGCGCGGCTTCATCGACGAAACGCCAAGCCTGGCCGGTGTACTCAGCAACGCGATATGGGACACCCCGGCGCGAACCATCGGCGGCTACTCGGCCAATGTCAAAACGCTGCATGGCCCAGGCTTCGCCCTGCTGGGCAACGCCGCGGAGTTCCTCGACCCGGTGTTCTCTTCCGGCGTGACCATCGCCATGCGCTCGGCCAGCATGGCCGCTGGGGTGCTGCATCGGCAGTTGCAAGGAGAAAGCGTGGACTGGCAAAGCGAATTCGCCGAGCCACTCAAACGTGGCGTCGACACCTTCCGCTGCTACGTCGAGGGCTGGTACGCCGGCACCTTCCAGGACGTGATTTTCTACACCGACGGCTCGCCAGACATTCGCCGCATGATCAGCGCGATCCTGGCCGGTTACGCCTGGGATGAGCGCAATCCGTTCGTTAGCGAACCCAAGCGGCGCCTGCGCATGCTGTCGGAAATCTGTGCGAGCCCGGCACCATGAGAAAGCAGCCATGAGCTACCTGAGCGACAACTACGTCGAAGAGACCCGCTTCGGTTTCTGGTTCCTGCGCAGCCACACCTGGCAGCACCATGTCTTGCGGGTGGCGATCAATGACCTGCGCAACCTTTTCAGCGGCCCGTTGCCGGTGGCTCCGGTGCTGCTCGATGCCGGTTGCGGCCAGGGCAAGTCGTTCCAATACTTGCGCCAGGTGTTCGCGCCACAACGCCTGATCGGCGTCGACGCCGACCCTCACAGCCTGGACCTGAGTCTTGCGGAAGCCGCACGCCAAGGCATGGCCGTGGAACTGGTCGGCAGCGATTGCGCGACGTTGACGGTGCCTGATGACAGCGTCGACCTGCTGTTCTGCCATCAGACCTTTCATCACCTGGTGGAGCAGGAAAAAGCCCTCGCCGAGTTCTATCGCGTGCTCAAGCCCGGCGGCTATCTGATGTTCGCGGAGTCCACGGCGGCCTACATCGATACCTGGGTGATCCGCTGGCTGTTCCGTCATCCCATGCACGTGCAAAAAAGTGCCGCGCAGTACCTGGAGATGATCCGCGATCAGGGTTTCCAGTTCGAAGCCGCCAACGTCTCGTATCCCTATCTGTGGTGGAGCCGCGCCAGGGATTTCGGCCTTCTCGAACGCTTCGGCCTGCGCCGCCCGCGGCCCTTTGGCGAGCGGGAGGAAACCCTGATCAATGTAGTGGCCCGTAAACCCGTTGAAGGGACTGTCGAATGATTCGTGCGCTGCTTTTTGGCTGCTTGCTGTTGCTCGGTGCCTGCGCCAGTCAGGCGCCGCTGCCGGAACGCACACCAACCCTGGCACTGCCGCTGCAGTTGCATATCGAGCGGCAACTGGCCGGACAGCGCCAGGATTGGCTGCTGGTGATCCAGCGCGAAGGCGCCGGTATCCGCTGGTCGATGCTGGACCCGCTGGGCATTCCCCTGGCCCGCCAACGCCTGGTGGACGGCCAGTGGCAAGCCGACGGACTGCTGCCACCCAATGCCGAAGCCCGTGAGCTTTTCGCCGCGCTGTTGTTTGCCCTGACGCCTGAAACCGAGCTGCCGGGCAACTACCCCACCGCCCGGCAAGAGGCTCGGCAACGAACCCTGGGCCAACGCTGGCAAGTGCGCTACAAGCAACCGCTGGATTTTGAACTGGGCCTGCACGAAGGCCCGCACTACCGCATCATGCCGTTGACCGAGAGTACCCCATGACCGCTTATTTGAATGCCCTGGGGGTAATTTGCGCCCTGGGCCGGGGTAAAGATGAAGTGGCGCGCAACCTGTTTGCCGGCGACTGCGGCGGCGTGCGCGTGCAGGATGGCTGGGTGGCCGAACGTAAATTGCCGGTGGCCTCGGTGCCCGGTGAACTCGCTTGCATACCGCAATCTTTGATCGCGCACCGCAGCCGCAACAATCAGTTGCTGCTCGAAGCGGGGATGCAGATTCGCGATGAGATCGATCAGGCCATCCAGACCTACGGTCGCGCTCGCATCGGTGTCGTGCTGGGCACCAGTACCTCGGGCATCGAAGAAGCCAGTCAGGGCATTGCCCATTACCTGCATGAGCAGCACTTCCCCGACGGCTACGACTACCAGCAACAGGAGCTGAGCGCACCGGCCAACTTCCTTTGCGACTGGCTGGAGCTGAGCGGCCCGTCCTATGTGATATCCACCGCCTGCACATCCAGCGCCCGGGCCTTGATGAGCGCCCGACGCCTGCTCGACCTGGGCCTGTGCGATGCGGTGCTCTGCGGCGGCGTGGACAGCCTGTGCAAACTGACCCTCAACGGCTTTTCGGCCCTGGAAGCGGTATCGGGCGAGCGCTGTAATCCGTTTTCGGTCAACCGCAGCGGCATCAACATCGGCGAGGCCGCGGTGCTGTTTCTCATGAGCAGGACGCCGGGACATCCGGCACCGATCGCCTTGCTGGGTGACGGCGCCAGCTCCGATGCCCACCATATTTCAGCGCCGGAGCCCAGTGGTCGCGGCGCTCGCCAGGCCATGGAAAAAGCCTTGCGTCGCGCCGGCCTGCAACCCGGCCAGATCGATTACCTGAACCTGCACGGCACCGCCACGCAACACAACGACGCCATGGAAAGCCAGGCAGTGGCCGGGCTGTTTCCAGCGGGAGTGCCCTGTTCGTCGACCAAGCCCATGACCGGCCATACCCTCGGGGCCGCCGGGGCGCTGGAAGCGGCGTTCTGCTGGTTGAGCCTGAGTACGCAAAACACCGCCCAGGCCTTGCCGCCGCATGTCTGGGACGGCCAGGCCGATCCTGCACTGCCGGCATTGAAGTGGATCACTACCGACACCCGCCTGAACCCGACATCACCGCGCCGCCTGATGAGCAACTCGTTCGCCTTCGGCGGCAACAACGTCAGCCTGATTATCGGAGACGCCCCATGATTGACTGGCCGCTCGCCGAACTCCTGCCCCACGCCGGCGACATGATTCTCATCGACCGCGTCCTGGCGTTCGATGATGAACAGATCCACACCCTCGCCACTGTCAAGCCCGACGGGTTGTTCAGCCGCGACGACGGCGGGCTGCCGGCCTGGGTCGGCATTGAATTGATGGCCCAGAGCGTCGCCGCGTTTGCCGGTTGTCATGCACGCCGCCGCGGCGACGCCGTGGAGCTGGGTTTTTTGCTCGGCACCCGCAAGTTCGAATGCAATGTCGAATTTTTCCCGGCCGGGACCGAATTGACCATCCACGGTTTGCGCTCGCTGGAAGACGACAACGGCATGGGCGTGTTCGAATGCCACATCAACGCCCCGGGCATTCATGCCATGGCCCGGTTGAATGTGTTCCGGCCACCTCAGCCAGCCCACTACCTTCATGAACCGTCCGCAACAGGAAATACGCCATGACTGAATCCGTACTGGTCACCGGCTCCAGCCGTGGCATCGGCCGTGCCATCGCCCTGCGCCTGGCCCAGGCCGGGCACGACATCGTGCTGCATTGCCGCAGCGGGCGCGCCGAGGCTGAGGCCGTCCAGGTCGAAATCCAGGCGCTGGGCCGCAATGCCCGGGTGCTGCAATTCGACGTGTCGGACCGCAGCGCGTGCAAAACCATTCTCGATGCTGATGTTGAAACCCACGGTGCCTATTACGGCGTGGTGCTCAACGCCGGCCTGACCCGCGACGGCGCATTCCCGGCCTTGAGCGAGGACGACTGGGATGTGGTGATGCGGACCAACCTGGACGGTTTCTACAACGTCCTGCACCCGGTGATGATGCCGATGATCCGTCGGCGCGCCGCTGGGCGAGTTGTTTGCATCACCTCCGTTTCGGGGCTGATCGGCAATCGCGGCCAGGTCAATTACAGCGCGTCGAAAGCCGGCCTGATCGGCGCGGCAAAGGCGTTGGCAATCGAGTTGGGCAAGCGCAAGATCACTGTCAATTGCGTCGCGCCCGGACTGATCGATACCGCCATGCTCGATGAAAACGTGCCCGTGGAAGAACTGATGAAAATGATCCCCGCCCAGCGCATGGGTACCCCGGAAGAAGTCGCGAGCGCGGTGAATTTCCTGATGTCCGCCGAGGCCGGCTACATCACCCGGCAGGTCCTGGCCGTCAACGGAGGCCTGTGCTGATGAAGCGCGTCGTCGTTACCGGCATGGCCGGCATCACCTCTCTGGGCAGCGACTGGGAAACCATCGCCGCCAACTTCGCCGCCAACCGCAGCGGCATACGACGCATGGATGAATGGGACCGGTTCACCGAGCTGAACACTCGCCTGGCCGGGCCAGTCGATGATTTCCAGGTCCCGACCCACTGGACGCGCAAGCAACTGCGCAGCATGGGTCGTGTATCGCGCCTGGCCGTCGGCGCCGCCGAGCAGGCCCTGGCCGATGCGGGGCTGTTGGGCGATGAGTCGATCAAGGACGGTCGCATGGGCGTGTCCTGTGGCTCGTCTACCGGCAGTACCGACGAGATCAAGGCGTTCGGCAACATGCTGCTCAACAGCGTGGCCGAAGGGTTGAACGCCAACTCCTATGTACGGATGATGCCCCACACCACGGCGGCCAATATCAGTATCTTCTTCGGGCTTACCGGACGGCTGATCCCCACCTCCAGCGCCTGCACCAGCGGCAGCCATGGCATCGGCTATGCCTATGAGGCAATCAAGTTCGGTCGCCTGCCGCTGATGCTCGCCGGCGGCGCGGAAGAGCTCTGCCCGACCGAAGCGATGGTCTTCGATGCGCTGTACGCCACCAGCCTGAAAAACGACGCCCCGCAGACCAGCCCACGGCCCTATGACAAGGACCGCGATGGCCTGGTGATCGGTGAAGGCGCCGGCATGCTGGTACTCGAAGAACTGGAGCACGCCCTGGCCCGAGGAGCGCGAATCCATGCCGAAATCGTCGGCTTCGGCAGCAACGCCGACGGTCAGCACGCTACCCGTCCCGAACTGAGCACCATGCGCCGGGCCATGGAACTGGCCCTGGAAGATGCGGGCCTGGAACCTGCCGCCATCGGCTACGTCAACGGCCACGGCACCGCCACCGAACAGGGCGACATCGCCGAAACCCTGGCCACCAGCAGCCTGTTTGGCGAGCACATGCCCATCAGTTCGCAGAAAAGCTTTCTCGGTCATACCCTCGGCGCCTGCGGTGCGCTGGAATCGTGGTTCAGCATCGAAATGATGAACCGCGATCTCTACGTGCACACCTTCAACCTCGATGAGGTCGATCCCCAGTGCGGCAAGCTCGACTACCTGTGCAATGAGTTCAGGTCCATGAGCAACGAGTACGTGATGAACAACAACTTCGCTTTTGGCGGGGTCAACACCTCGTTGATTTTCCGCCGCTGGCGCTGAGCTGGATTGATATCCCTGTTACCCGTGATCAAGGAATGAGGGGCTGCGACCGGCATTGATCGGCTTGCACCTGGCAGCCAAAACAATCTGTGGGCGCAAAACTTGCTCCCACAGATGCAGTGGCTTCGACCGTTTCGTTCGTACACCGCCTGACGCCGCTGCAGGCGGTATCTATCTACCACCCTGCCTCCATTCTTCTCCCATAGGTTGCTCCTTCCGAAAATTTCTCAGGAAGAGAACATGCTGGAAGACAACCCGTTACAGACCGACAGTGCCATGGCCCCAAGCGCTGCGCTGATAAACCGGCTCAATGCCTCGCAGCAGCAGATGATCCACCTGAACGGCGCCGTTCCGCGTGCGTCGAAGGTGACAGCCCAACATATGGAGTACTGGCTGGCGAAAGCCTTTCCCAGCCTGGCGAACACTCTGGTAGCCAAAGACATACTGGTGTGCCGGCGGCAGGACGAGCCGACTTCAAAACGAACGGTGGTGCAGACTGTTCCCCTCGATACGCTTTTCTGGCGCGCGATCGCCGGCGAGATCAACGCGCACGAGTTCTTCCTCGAATTGAACAACATCGACATCGTCACGGGTAAGGACGATGCCACGCAAATGCCGGCAGTCCTCAATAGTCGTGACGCAAAGGAAGAGATCAAGCGGCGGATAAGCGTCACGCCCGCGTCTCATGCACGACTGCTGGAGCGGGCGCTGGAGCATTTTTGGGATAAACCTGCCGAGTTCAGCCAAAACCGCAGTGTCAGCGACTGGCTGGCCGATGAGTTCGGCACGCAACTCAAGGCACAGGCGGATCTCCACCGGCAGGACGCTGTGTTGAGCCTGCCAATGCACAAAGCGGTGGCGGACTTCGCCCTGTCGGCGCCGGACGGCGCGTCCCGTGCCAAGCTGGCGGAGCGTGTCCGGCCCGGGGTCTACGGTTTGAATCTGACCCCCGAAGGGTGGGGGTTCAGCGTACCGATGCCGGGGGCGGTTGCGCTGACGCAGCACGATAATGCCGATCATCCGGGGGGCGCGGTGCTATGCAGCCCGGGTAGCCCACTGGAGGTTTACGCTGACTTGACGGCGTTGAAGGCCCGCCTGGTGGAAGACGGCACTCAGGATACGGTGAGCACGGCGTCAATGGCGCAGAACTTTCTCGCTCGCCTGGTCACTGACCTGCGAGCGGCGCAGAAAACCGCCGTGAGCGAGGTTCTATCCAGCGGCCCGGCAGAGGGAGAAAGTCTCACCACCTGGATGGCCAGGATAGATGCGGCGGCGGACCTCAGGCACAAGCTGGATCTGGCTGGCGCCATGGACGAGCGCGAGTTACGGCTGAACCGGAAAAAACTGCACGACTGGCTGCACCGCGACCCTAACGTTATCGGCAGCGACCGTCTGGCCTGGTGGAAGGCCGTGCAGGACTTGCAGCAAACCCTGACAGATTCGCCACCACCGCCGGATCCGGTCACCCTGGCAACCCCTGACGCCCTTCATGACCGGACTCGCACCCTGCTTGCCAGGTTCATCAAGGAGAAGTACCCACCAGTCGATCCTGACCAGGTCTCTCTGAGTATCCGCAAGCATCTGCTCGATCCGCGCGCCCCGACAGGCGAGTCGCCATTCGGCTCCGGGCTCTCGTCGGGCAAGGTGAAGGGCCTATTTGATGACCGCCGCTCCCTGACGCAGTGGGCAATGTCCAACCTGACGCCGGAGGAACGCACGGCCAGCGACACCACGGTGGAAGGTCCGCTGAGTTTTGCGCAGATTGTAGAAGTCATTGAACGGGCAAACATCGGTGCCCGGCTCTCGCCCGCGTTGCAGCTCGCAGCCCGGGAGCAGCAAGCACAGTGGATGTCCCTGAAGGCCAAACAGATGCGGGCGCAGGCGTGGGCCGCCCATATCTCGGGCGACTTTACCCACGACAAGGACAATACCGGGCTGAACCTGGTGCTGGCGGCACTGGACAGCCCGACGCCGCAGGGGCGCAGCAAGGTCAACGGACACGAGGTGGTGGTCCGTCAGATCCAGTGGGGCGACAGCGTACTCAAGGAGTTGTTGGCCTTTGGGGTGAAGACCCTTGGCAGCCGGCCTTCGTTGACCCTGTACACACCAGAAGCACCGGACGGCAAGCAGTTCAGGGACGTCGATGCCGGAAGCGACCGGGAGCTGGAGGCGGCCCTGGTGCGGACGCTCACCGCCACGCCGGAAATGACCCGCTGGCTGATTTCGCACCTGCCGCTGCTCAAGCAAGCCGATCAGCTTGCCAGCCTGGTGCCGTCCGCGGAAAACCTGACCCTCAACGAGAAGATCAAGAAAGTGACGCAACCCACGTTCTCCTGGATCAAGCACAGGGTTCAGGACGACTTCGCATTGAAAGTCTATTCGCCCGTGGTTAAAGGCAACCTTTTCAAAGCGCTGCATGAGACGCAGATCACCCAAGCGATCCAGACGGCGGACCTGCTGACCGTGACCAACGCCGAGCGCGACAGCACAGCGGCACAAGATGGGCGCAGGACTGCAGTCATGCTACTGACGGGGGCGATGTCAATGTTCTATGCAGGCCGGCTGGGTGGGGTACTGGGCCGCGCGATTCTGCCCGTGATGACCGGCGGCGCTGCGGTGTCGGCGATAAAGGATGAAGGGGGCAGCTTCAGCCAGTGGACGAGTGATCTTATCAGCGGGCTCGGTGAGGTACTGGCAGAGGGCGGTCAGGACCTGATCATGTCCCGCGCGGCACGGCGCCGAGGTAAGCCTCGCCCGGCGCTCTCAGCCTTGCCCCGCATGCCGGACCCGGAGCTCGAACCGTTCATCCTCAAAGGGTTCGACGGCAAGGGACTGGTGCCCGAGGGGCGCAATCGGTACAGGGACGCCGGTGGGCAGGGCTATCTGAAGCTGGGCAAGGACTACTGCAAAACCGCCATACAAGCAGGCGAACGAATCATCTACGGGCCGAACAACCGTACCGACCAGCGGACGGTAACCTGGGAAAATGGCCGCTGGCAGATCGAAGAACCAAAACGGCTGCTCGGTGGTGGAGTCATACAAAGCCTGTTCGGTCGGACTCCGGAAACCCCGCAACAGAAAACCTATAACGCGTTGGTAGAGGGCGTCCTCGTCGACCATCAGTGGCCGTCTCGGGCAGTGGTGAATACGGCAAAAAAAGTCATCTACTCGATGCCCGAGGAACTGGCAGAGCGTATCGTGCGCGAGAGCATGAATGACATCCACGTACGCGACATAGACACTTATCGCTCACGAATAAACTGGATAAACAAAGGACACCAGGACCTCACGCAACATAAAAAGGCCCACGACAGCCTGCTGTATAAATACAACGTATGGCAGGCCGTCGACTACTGCACCAGAGACATCGACTCCCAGGCAAGAGGGATCCAGCTGACGGCCGCTCAAAAGATAAAAGTATTCGACATGACCCTGCCGCTGAAAAGGGAGCTTTTCGACAGCGAAGGCAACTTCAAGATGATGATGTCCTCCTTGCCCGACAATCTCACCGGCGCGTCATTCATTACCATCATCCCTGAACAGGGGAAAAAGAAAGCCGCCATGACTAAAATCCAGGACGATATTCATGACGTGGTCGAGGCAGCGGAAAAGCGCGTCTGGGTCGATCTGGGCGAACGGTACTCAGGGACGGGACCCGAGGTGGAAGCGGCCAGGGAACAATATAAACAGAACCCTGAAAATTTCCGGGCGTATAAAAGTAACAAACTCAGCGCGTTCAGGGACGAGATGAAAAAAAGACACAAGCCCGGCCTCCTGACCGAAATCCGCAACCATAAGATTCCTTATGTCATCGTCAACAAGGGCAAGTCGCAGCGGAAAACGTTATTGGTCACCGGCGAGGACATCACGAACTTCAGTAAAAACCTCTCGAACTACGACACGTTTGATATCGAGGTCGTGACCCAAGTCCCGACGAAGAAAGTCACCGGCAAGCCTGCGGCCGCGACCGCCCCCCTCGCTGTTGCGGAAGGCCCGGTTGTCGCAGACAAATTTTCGACAAGCACCAGCCTGCTGGCCGAGTCACAGATGTCATATGACACTTTTACTGAGGCAGCCAAAACGAAAATAACGGAAATCATGGCTGACATTCGTGCAGGCCGGGTCACCACCAAGCGCATCAACCGGTATTACTGGTACGACATGGCGCAACTGTCACCCGGGAGTGGCAGAGGCGCATGGCGCGCTGCCTTTGAACGCAAGGGCGATACCTGGACCCTTCAAGGGTTTTATGACTATCACGTCAATAGGCCTGCGACGGTTTGGGAGGGTTAAGGAATACGGTAAATAGTTGGGCCGATGCTGAGGCTGTAACGAAGAAGGGCGCCTTATGGCGCCCTTCACAAACAGACTGGCTTGTCATTCATCATGCTGACCTGTTCAGGTGCTGGCATGCAGTTTCAGTCCCAACGCTTTGACAACTTTTCAAAATAGTGCCGAACTCAGGATTTCCTTCCCCCGACAAGGCGCGGTAAAGATTTTCCCGGGACAGCCCGGCATCACGGGCCAATTCCGCGAGCTCGTGCAATGGTTCCCAAGGCTTTGCGATGAATGCAGGATCGTCTCCTGCCTCCTCCATGCATGCGTCCAGGTAGTTAGCCATGTCCTCTTCGGTCTTGAGGTACTCGGCAGAGTCCCAGCGAGTGAGTTGTTCGGTCATGGGTTTTGCTCCTGCCAGGATTTCGCTGCGCCTGGTCTGTTTCTCAGGAGGGTACTGAATTCGTCGCCAAGCCTAGGCAGGCAACTTCCGCAACTTTCGTAATCCATTTCCCAAGCGGCCATTAGGTCATTGAGCCAACTCCTGCCCTATGCTTAAGTAAAAGTCCAGACAAACATACAAAACTACAAAACTACAAAACTACAAAACTACAAAACTACAAAACTACAAAACCTCAGACTTTAAACTCAAAAGGATTTGAACCATGAAACAGAAAGAAATCACTTTACCCGCCACTGATATCACGGGCACTTGGAGAGGTTCCTTAGGTGGATACTGGTCTACGGACGGAATTATCATTGACGGAACTTATATATATCCACCTCCTCAACCCGACGTATTGACAGAAGATGATGACCTCTACATAACCGACCTTATAAAAACTCAAACGGGACTGGATGATTTCACCTTCAACCTTAGAATCCTCGACAAAGCCATAAACCATAAAAACGCCTACGGCGCAATAAAAGACATATGGCGAATTGTCGAAAAAGAGCGCGGCTGGGTAGCACCTTACTGGCGTATAAATGATGTATTTTTTAAAAACAAAATGATTAGCTTCAGCCTGGCTGATGCGCTTGAAAGAAGCGGCTTTACGTCTAGAGAAGCCATCATCGCTGTGGCCAACTCAAAATACGCCCGCAGTACAACATTCAAACTCGAAACACCAAAATTATCTGGAGGCACATTCAGCCCAGTAAAAGCATTAGCACACTATTTATGGGGGAAGGGTGAGAAGCTCGAAGTCGACATAAATAGCATTGGCTTACAAATAAAAGAACACAACCTGTCTTTATTAAAACAGACCATTGAACATACCAAGACACCCGGAAAGTATCACCTCGTGGATCCAAAGGTGGGTTATGACACCGGTAGAGACAGTTGGATCAGTGGTGCTTATCTGGGGCGAATCACTCTTCGCGTCGAAGGTGACTTCATTCGCCACAAGGACACCTCCTGGCAATTTCTGGGAACAGTCAAGGCCTACCATGATTTTTATGATTTCAATAAAAGCAATAGACCGCTGGCACTGGAACAATTAACTACCGCCGGCAGGGTTCTACCAGGAAAAAGTTACGAAATCGATATATCAGGCGAACACAAAATACACTTGATAGGGAAGGGTTTCCAGACCCCGAATTTTTAAGCGAAACGCCATGACCATGGGCAACACTTTGTTATCGACAATGAGATAAATCATGAAAACCCACAACTATTTATCGCTCTATTTAATCAGCCTTTCAACCACTCCATTCATCGGCGGCTACAATTTATACTCGAACTTCACAAACAATCTTTACGCTGCCGACCATGATATTATCGCCATCCCATTTTCAGCGATTATTGGCACCCTACTCATATCACTACTATGCCTTCTCTTCCAGCACCCTTATCGCTTGAAAAAAATAAACAATTCGCCCAGCAACCTCCTCACAAAGCTCGCGAGCTACGTCTCCACCGCTTTAACCGTAGCCATATTGGTCCACCATGTAAGCTACTGGACATCCCCACACCACTTGCAGATTTTCAGCATATTCTTAATCACTCTCTGCCTTTACATTTATTACCAACTTCAACTTTATGGAGTCATCGGTACCTACTCTAAGAAACAGACAAATCCACGACATTAGTCAACAACTCCACAAACGCCCTTGCCATCGGCGAGCACTGATCCTTGCGTTGCACCAGCCACACCGCCGACATTGCCGCCGGATCAAGCAGTGGCCGGTAGACCACGCCGTCAATACGCATGCGCTGGTAGGACGCCGGCAGGACCGAGACGCCCAGCCCCGCCGCCACCAGGCCGATGATGGTCATGGCCTCACCGGCCTCCTGGGCGAAGTTCGGGCTGAAGCCGGCGTCGCGGGCCAGGCTCAGGAGTTGTGCATAGAGGCCGCTGCCGTAGCTGCGGGGGAAGAACACGAACGGTTCCTGGGCCAGTGCAGAGAGGAACAGGCCCCCTTCGCTGCCCTGGGCCAGTGGATGCTTGGAACTGAGCACGGCCACCAGCGGCTCGCGGCTCAATTCGATCTCCCGCAGGGAGTCGGGCAGCGGCAAGGGCCGCATGATGCCCACCTCGATTGCCTCGTCCACCAGGGCGTCAGCCACTTGGGTGCTGCTCATTTCCCGAAGGTTCAGGTGTACAGCGGGAAAGCGCTGGCGAAACGTGAAAATCGCCTGGGGGATGGTGGAGTTGAAAGGCGCCGATGATGTGAAGCCGATTTTCAGCTCGCCCAGTTCGCCCAACTCTGCGCGGCGGGCGACATCGGCGGCCTTGTCGACCTGGGCCAGCACCTGTCGGGCCTCCTCGAGAAACAAACGTCCGGCTTCACTCAGTTCGACGCGACGATTGGTGCGATTGAACAGCCGCGCGCCGATCTCTTGCTCCAGTGCCTGGATCTGCTGGCTAAGGGGCGGCTGGGAGATGCCCAGCGCCAGCGCGGCGCGACCAAAATGCAGTTCTTCGGCAACGGCTATGAAGTAACGCAGATGACGCAGTTCCATAAGAAATCCAATAGGTCGTAGAACGTCTTAAACAGGTCGAACAATATATTGGATAGAAACATTAACCGGCTATATGCTTTTTCCATTGCCTGCCTGGTCGTGCTCCTGCGAGGTTCACCGTGAAAACTGCTGTCGCTCCACTGGCCCATGAGATCCCTCCGCCTGCCGATGATGGCGTCACCGGACGCAAAGACATCTACATCGAAAAAGGCACACCGTTGTTCATGCGTACGGTGCTGGCGTTGTTTTGTGGCGGTTTTGCGACCTTCGCCCTGTTGTATTGCGTGCAACCGATGATGCCGCTGCTCTCCGAAGAGTTTTCCATCAATGCCGCCCAGAGCAGTTTGATCCTGTCGGTGGCGACCGGCCTGCTCGCCGTCGGGCTGCTGATCACCGGCCCGATTTCCGATCGCATCGGCCGCAAGTCAGTGATGGTCGCGGCGCTGTTTGCCGCGGCGTTGTGCACCATTGCCAGCGCGATGATGCCGACCTGGCAGGGTGTACTGGTGCTGCGTGCCCTGGTGGGGCTGTCATTGAGCGGCGTGGCGGCAGTCGCGATGACTTACCTGGGTGAAGAAATCCATCCCAAGCACATTGGCCTGGCGATGGGCTTGTACATCGCCGGCAACGCCATTGGAGGCATGAGCGGCCGCTTGATCGCCGGGGTGCTGATTGACTTCGTCAGCTGGCACGCCGCGATGCTGGTGGTCGGTGGCCTGGCCTTGATCGCGGCGGCGGTGTTCTGGAGGATTCTTCCCGAGTCACGCAATTTCCGCCCCCGCTCGCTGCATCCGCGCAGCTTGCTGGACGGTTTCACCATGCACTTTCGCGATGCCGGGTTGCCGCTATTGTTTCTCGAAGCTTTCGTATTGATGGGTGCATTCGTGACGCTGTTCAACTACATCGGCTATCGCCTGCTAGCCGGGCCTTATCACTTGGACCAGGCCTTTGTCGGGTTGCTCTCGGTGGTCTACCTGTCGGGTATCTACAGCTCGGCGAAAGTCGGCGCACTGGCCGACAAACACGGCCGTCGCAAAATGCTCTGGGCGACCATCGCGCTGATGCTGGCCGGTCTTGCGCTGACCATGACCACGCCGCTGTGGCTGGTGATCCTGGGCATGCTGGTGTTCACCTTCGGCTTCTTCGGCGCTCACTCGGTCGCCAGCAGTTGGATCGGCCGCCGCGCAACCAAAGCCAAGGGACAGGCCTCGTCGTTGTACCTGTTCAGCTACTACGCCGGCTCCAGCGTCGCAGGTACGGCTGGCGGGTTAGCCTGGCATCTGGGCGGATGGAACGGTGTCAGCCTGTTCATCGGCGGCTTGCTGGTGGTGGCGTTGCTGGTGGCGGTGAAACTGGCGAAGTTGCCGGTGTTGCCGGGCAACGCTCAGGTTTGAGCGGACACTGTTCAGGCGCTGGCCCGCCGCTCAAGTCATTGCCCCAACACCATCCGCGCGTCCAGGACACCGTTGCGCACTTCCAGGCTCAGCACCTGCAAGGTGGCGCCGTCCCGCTCGTGTCGGTCCAGCCAGTCGAGCAGTCGATTGGCATCGCCACTGACGGCAAGCCGTAACGAATCACCGTCGATCTCCAGCTCCGCCAGCTCCAGCCCCGCGGCCGTCGCACTGTCGTTGATCCTGACGGACAAAGAGCTCGTGGCGGTCGTAGCGCCGGTGGGTTCCTGGCGCTGGATCCGGGCAGCGAGTTCGGCCTGCTGCCAATACTGACGCTCGGCCAGGTCGAGCCGATGTCGGGTGGGCTGCCAGATCGAGGTAAATAGAAGGAACAATCCCTGAATCTATTTTTCCGAGTTCAGAAGAAAAACTTCTTACAGGCAAAGTTAGTTATTAAACAAAAGAAAACAGGCAAACCGATAAAGATAACCAACTTGTTTCATTGAATAATTAACAGGCAAAAAAAAGCCTGCCTGGAACGAATCCCGACAGGCTGGATGAGCGAGCTACGATCAGTCGTGGTATTGCGCCGACAACTCATGCACCGCGCGCAGGAAAGCACCGGCGTGTTCCGGATCGACTTCCGGCGTAATGCCATGGCCAAGGTTGAACACATGACCGCTGCCCTTGCCATAGCTGGCGAGGATGCGCCCGACTTCGGTGCGGATGGCTTGCGGTTTGGCGTAAAGCACAGTCGGATCCATGTTGCCTTGCAGAGCGACTTTGCTGCCGACACGCTCGCGGGCGTTGCCAATGTCGCAGGTCCAATCCAGGCCCAGGGCGTCGGCACCGGCATCGGCGATGCTTTCCAGCCACAGGCCGCCGTTCTTGGTGAACAGGATCACCGGTACTTTACGACCTTCATGTTCGCGGATCAGGCCGCTGACGATCTTGCGCATGTAGGCCAGGGAAAACTCCTGGTACGCCGCCGCCGAGAGATTGCCGCCCCAGGTGTCGAAGATCTGCACCGCTTGCGCACCGGCCAGGATCTGCCCGTTGAGATAGGACGTCACCGACTGGGCCAGCTTGTCCAGCAGCAGGTGCATGGCTTGCGGGTTGTCGTAGAGCATCGCCTTGGTCTTGCGGAAGTCTTTCGACGAGCCGCCTTCGACCATGTAGGTGGCCAGGGTCCAGGGGCTGCCGGAGAAGCCGATCAGCGGCACGCGACCGTTGAGTTCTCGACGGATGGTGCTGACCGCGTCCATGACATAACCCAGGTCCTTCTGCGGATCGGGGATCGGCAGGGCTTCGATGTCGGCCAGAGTGCTGACGACTTTCTTGAAGCGCGGGCCTTCGCCGGTCTCGAAGTACAGACCCTGGCCCATGGCGTCGGGAATGGTGAGAATGTCGGAAAACAGAATCGCCGCGTCCAGCTGCGGGTAACGATCCAGCGGCTGCATCGTGACTTCGCAGGCGAACTGGGGATTCATGCACAGGCTCATGAAGTCGCCGGCCTTGGCCCGACTGGCGCGGTATTCCGGCAAGTAGCGACCGGCCTGACGCATCATCCACACGGGGGTGACGTCTACGGGTTGCTTGAGCAAAGCACGGAGGAAACGGTCGTTCTTCAGGGCAGTCATGTCGGCATCCGGAAAAAAAGTGCGGGCATTTTCTCAGAGCGCGACGCAAAAGGCACGGCAAGAGCCGTGCCTTTTATCTATCGGGGCAATTTGTCGCGGTATCAGGCAACACCTAAACCACTGTGGGAGCGAGCTTGCTCGCGATGAGGGCATCACATTCAACATTTTCGTCGACTGATTCGCCGCTATCGCGAGCAAGCTCGCTCCCACATTTGATTGCATTCCCATTCAGGAAATGATCAGACCCCCAAGTAATCCAGAATCCCTTCCGCCGCATTGCGGCCTTCGAAGATCGCCGTCACCACCAGATCGGAACCCCGAACCATGTCGCCGCCGGCGAAGATCTTCGGGTTGCTGGTCTGGTGCTTGTACTGGCCCTGTTCCGGGGCCACGACGCGGCCCTGGCTGTCGGTCTGGATGCTGAACTGCTCAAACCACGGCGCCGGGCTTGGGCGGAAGCCGAAGGCGATGACCACGGCATCGGCCGGGATGATCTCTTCGGAACCGGGGATCGGCTCAGGGCTGCGGCGGCCACGGGCGTCCGGTTCGCCGAGACGGGTCTCGACCACCTTCACGCCCTCGACCTTGTCTTCACCGACAATGGCGATCGGCTGGCGGTTGTAGAGGAACTTCACGCCCTCTTCCTTGGCGTTCTTCACTTCTTTGCGCGAGCCGGGCATGTTCGCTTCGTCACGACGATAGGCGCAGGTCACCGACTTGGCGCCCTGGCGAATCGAAGTGCGGTTGCAGTCCATCGCCGTGTCACCGCCGCCCAGCACCACGACCTTCTTGCCTTTCATGTCGACGAAATCTTCCGGCGACTTTTCAAAGCCCAGGTTGCGGTTGACGTTGGCGATCAGGAAGTCCAGCGCGTCGTAGACGCCCGGCAGGTCCTCGCCGGCAAAGCCGCCCTTCATGTAGGTGTAGGTGCCCATGCCCATGAATACGGCATCGTACTCTTCGAGCAGTTGCTCCATGGTCACGTCCTTGCCTACTTCGGTGTTCAGGCGAAACTCGATGCCCATGCCGGTGAAGACTTCGCGACGATTGCTCAGCACGGTCTTTTCCAGCTTGAACTCGGGGATGCCGAAGGTCAGCAGGCCGCCGATTTCCGGGTTCTTGTCGAACACCACCGGGGTCACGCCACCGCGCACCAGCACATCGGCGCATCCCAGGCCCGCCGGGCCGGCCCCAATGATCGCCACGCGCTTGCCGGTCGGCTTGACCTTGGACATGTCCGGGCGCCAGCCCATGGCGAACGCGGTGTCGGTGATGTACTTCTCCACCGAACCGATGGTCACCGCGCCAAAACCGTCGTTGAGGGTGCATGCACCCTCACACAGGCGGTCCTGCGGACACACCCGGCCGCAGACTTCCGGCAGGGTGTTGGTCTGGTGGGACAACTCGGCGGCCTGGAGGATGTTGCCCTCGGCCACCAGCTTCAGCCAGTTGGGAATGAAGTTGTGCACCGGGCACTTCCATTCGCAGTACGGGTTACCGCAGCCCAGGCAGCGGTGGGCCTGGTCGGCCGACTGCTGGGGTTTGAAAGGCTCGTAGATTTCCACGAACTCTTTCTTGCGTTGACGCAACAGTTTCTTCTTCGGATCCTTGCGCCCGACATCGATGAACTGGAAGTCATTACTCAGACGTTCAGCCATTGTTAAAACCTCATCAAACTCTTCAGGCGCATATCACTGCGGGTTGGCACGGGTGCTGGAAAGCAACGATTTCAGGTTGGCAGCCTTGGGCTTGACCAGCCAGAAACGACGCAGATAGTCATCGAGGTTTTCGGCGAGTTCACGACCCCACTCGCTGTCGGTTTCCTCGACGTATTCGTCCAGCACGCGCTGCAAGTGGCTGCGGTAGGCTTCCATCGCCTCGCCGCTGATCCGCTGGATTTCCACCAGTTCGTGATTGACCCGGTCAACGAAGGTGTTGTCCTGGTCGAGCACGTAGGCGAAACCGCCGGTCATGCCAGAGCCGAAGTTGTAACCGGTCTTGCCCAGGACACAGACGAAACCACCGGTCATGTACTCGCAGCAATGATCACCGGTGCCTTCCACCACAGTGTGGGCCCCGGAGTTACGCACGGCGAAACGCTCGCCCGCGGTGCCGGCGGCGAACAGCTTGCCGCCGGTAGCGCCGTACAGGCAGGTGTTGCCGATGATGGCACTGTCCTGAGTCTTGTAGACGCTGGCCTTGGGCGGAACGATGACCAGTTTGCCGCCGGTCATGCCCTTGCCCACGTAATCGTTGGCATCGCCTTCCAAGTACATATTCAGGCCACCGGCGTTCCAGACGCCGAAGCTCTGGCCTGCGGTGCCCTTGAAGCGGAAGGTGATCGGCGCCTTGGCCATGCCCTGGTTGCCGTGCTTGCGCGCGATTTCGCCGGAGATCCGCGCGCCGATGGAACGGTCGCAGTTGCAGATATCCAGGTCGAACTCGGCACCACTGAGGTCGTTGATCGCCGAAGCGGCCATGTCGACCATCTTCTCGGCCAACTCACCCTTGTCGAACGGCGGGTTGCGATCAACCTGGCAGAACTGTGGCTTGTCCGCCGGGATGAGATCGCTGCCCAGCAACGGCGTCAGGTCCAGGTGATGCTGCTTGGCGGTCTGGCCCTCGAGCACTTCCAGCAGGTCGGTACGGCCGATCAGCTCTTCGAGCGAGCGCACGCCCAGCTTCGCCAGCCACTCGCGGGTTTCCTCGGCGACGTAGGTGAAGAAGTTCACCACCATGTCGACGGTGCCGATGTAGTGGTCCTTGCGCAGCTTTTCGTTCTGGGTCGCCACACCGGTAGCGCAGTTGTTCAGGTGGCAGATGCGCAGGTATTTGCAACCCAGGGCGATCATCGGCGCGGTGCCGAAGCCGAAGCTCTCGGCGCCGAGGATGGCCGCCTTGATCACGTCCAGGCCGGTTTTCAGGCCGCCGTCGGTCTGCACCCGGACCTTGCCGCGCAGGTCGTTGCCGCGCAGGGTCTGGTGGGTCTCGGCCAGGCCCAGTTCCCACGGCGCGCCGGCATATTTGATCGAGGTCAGCGGCGATGCGCCGGTGCCGCCGTCATAGCCGGAGATGGTGATCAGGTCGGCATAGGCCTTGGCCACACCGGCGGCGATGGTGCCAACGCCGGCTTCTGCCACCAGCTTCACCGAGACCAGTGCCTTCGGGTTCACCTGCTTGAGGTCGAAGATCAGTTGCGACAAGTCTTCGATCGAATAGATGTCGTGATGCGGCGGCGGTGAGATCAGGGTCACGCCGGGTACTGCGTAACGCAGCTTGGCGATCAGGCCGTTGACCTTGCCGCCGGGCAGTTGGCCGCCTTCGCCGGGCTTGGCGCCCTGGGCAACCTTGATCTGCAGCACTTCAGCGTTGACCAGGTACTCCGGTGTCACACCGAAGCGGCCGGTGGCCACCTGCTTGATTTTCGAACTCTTGATAGTGCCGTAGCGCGCCGGGTCTTCACCGCCTTCGCCGGAGTTGGAACGCGCGCCGAGGCGGTTCATGGCTTCAGCCAGGGCTTCATGAGCTTCCGGAGACAAGGCACCCAAGGAGATACCGGCGGAATCGAAGCGCTTGAGCACCGATTCCAGCGGCTCGATTTCGCTGATGTCCAGCGGCGTGTCCAGGGTCTTGACCTTTAGCAGGTCGCGAATCATCGACACCGGACGGTTGTCCACCAGCGAGGTGTATTCCTTGAACTTGCCGTAGTCGCCCTGCTGCACGGCGGCTTGCAAGGTGTTGACCACGTCCGGGTTATAGGCGTGGTATTCGCCACCGTGGACGAACTTCAGCAGGCCGCCTTGCTGGATCGGCTTGCGCGGGCTCCAGGCTTCGGCCGCCAGGGCTTTCTGTTCGGCTTCGATGTCGACGAAACGCGCACCCTTGATGCGGCTCGGCACGCCACGGAAGCTCAGCTCGCAGACTTCTTCGGACAGGCCGATGGCCTCGAACAGTTGCGCACCGCGGTACGAAGCGATGGTCGAGATCCCCATCTTCGATAGGATCTTGAGCAGGCCCTTGGTGATGCCTTTGCGGTAGTTCTTGAACACCTCATAGAGGTCGCCCAGCACTTCACCGGTACGGATCAGGTCACCCAGCACTTCATAGGCCAGGAACGGATACACCGCCGAGGCACCGAAACCGATCAGCACCGCAAAGTGATGCGGATCGCGAGCGGTGGCGGTTTCCACCAGGATGTTGGAATCGCAACGCAGGCCTTTTTCGGTCAGGCGATGGTGCACCGCACCGGTGGCCAACGACGCGTGGATCGGCAACTTGCCCGGGGCGATGTGACGGTCGGTCAGCACGATTTGGGTGCGACCGGCGCGCGCGGCTTCTTCAGCCTGGTCGGCAACGTTGCGGATCGCCGCTTCAAGGCCGACGCTTTCGTCGTAGTTCAGGTCGATGACCTGACGCTGGAAACCCGGGCGGTCGAGGTTGGTCAGCGAGCGCCATTTGGCCGGGGAAATGACCGGCGAACTGAGGATGACACGCGAGGCGTGTTCCGGCGACTCCTGGAAGATGTTGCGCTCGGCACCGAGGCAGATTTCCAGGGACATCACGATCGCTTCGCGCAGCGGGTCGATCGGTGGGTTGGTCACCTGAGCGAACTGCTGGCGGAAATAGTCGTACGGCGTACGCACGCGCTGGGACAGCACGGCCATCGGCGTGTCGTCGCCCATGGAACCGACCGCTTCGTAGCCCTGCTCACCCAACGGACGCAGCACCTGGTCACGCTCTTCGAACGTCACCTGGTACATCTTCATGTACTGCTTGAGCTGATCGACGTCGTAAAAAGCCGAACCGTGATCGTTGTCCTCCATGGTCGCCTGAATGCGCAGGGCGTTCTTGCGCAGCCATTGCTTGTACGGATGACGGGACTTGAGACGGTTGTCGATGGCGTCGGTGTCGAGGATCTGGCCGGTTTCGGTGTCCACGGCGAAAATCTGGCCCGGGCCCACACGGCCCTTGGCGATGACGTCTTCGGGCTGGTAGTTCCAGACACCGATTTCCGAAGCCAGGGTGATGAACCCGTTGGTGGTGGTTACCCAGCGCGCCGGACGCAGACCGTTACGGTCGAGCAGGCACACGGCGTAGCGGCCGTCGGTCATGACGATACCGGCCGGGCCGTCCCACGGTTCCATGTGCATGGAGTTGTATTCGTAGAACGCACGCAGGTCCGGGTCCATGGTCTCGACGTTCTGCCAGGCCGGCGGCACCAGCATGCGCACGCCACGGAACAGGTCGATGCCGCCGGTGACCATCAGTTCCAGCATGTTGTCCATGCTCGAGGAGTCCGAGCCCACACGGTTGACCAGCGGGCCGAGCTCTTCCAGATCCGGCATCAGATCGTTGGCGAACTTGGTGCGACGGGCCAGCGCCCAGTTGCGGTTGCCGGTGATGGTGTTGATCTCGCCGTTGTGGGCGAGGAAGCGGAATGGCTGGGCCAGCGGCCATTTCGGCAGGGTGTTGGTGGAGAAGCGCTGGTGGAACACGCAGATCGCGGTTTTCAGGCGCTCGTCGCTCAGGTCCGGATAGAAGGCGGTCAGGTCCGCCGGCATCATCAGGCCTTTATAGATGATGGTCTTGTGGGAAAAGCTGCAGATGTAGTGATCGGTGTCGGCGGCGTTGGCCACGGACGAACGACGACGGGAGCTGAACAGCTTGATCGACATGTCCTGGTCGCTCAGACCTTCGCCCGCGATGAACACTTGTTCGATCTGCGGCAGACGCTCAAGGGCCAGGCGGCCGAGGACGCTGGTGTCGATCGGCACCTTGCGCCAGCCCACCAATTGCAGGCCGGCGGCCAGGATCTCGCGATTCATGTTTTCGCGAGCCGCTTGGGCCTTCACCGGGTCCTGATTGAAGAACACCATGCCCACCGCGTACTGCTTGGGCAGGGTCACGCCAAACGTTTCCTGGGCAATGGCACGCAGGAACTCGTCAGGCTTTTGAATCAGCAAGCCACAACCGTCACCGGTCTTGCCGTCGGCGTTGATCCCACCACGGTGGGTCATGCAGGTCAGGGCCTCAATGGCCGTTTGTAAAAGGGTATGGCTGGGTTCGCCCTGCATATGAGCAATCAGGCCGAAACCGCAGTTATCCTTGAATTCATCTGGTTGGTACAGACCTGCTTTCATAGACACTTTCTCACCAGGCTGCCTCTTATCGAGGCAAATTTCTTTTCAATTCAGCCAGTTGCGTGCCGCGCCGAACGTACGCCAGCTTTGCGGGGGCAAAAGGGAGGTCATTGTACACACCGACACAAGGGCTCACAAATTTGACGACGAAACGTCGCAAATCCATGTCGCATTTGTGAAAGGTTTAAAGCTATACGCTGTGCTAGTCAAAACTTTTTTGGGTTCGACCGCTGCGACTCAAACGCTACTGTGACGCAGACACCACAAGGCGCGCGGCCTGAAAGGTCGCTCGCCCTTGCGGAAATTTTGAGGTGCCGGGAGAGGCGGCCTGGGTAAGGCCGCCGAATCTTCAGCGAGTTGCTGCCAGTTCCTGTTGGACGCTGGCGACAGTGCGAGGCCAAGGTTTACCAGCCTGAACCTTCGCTGGCAAGGCCTTGATGGCGGAAACGGCTGCATCACGGTTGGCGAAATTGCCGTAGGTGATGACATAAAGCGGTTTGCCGTTGAGCATTTTCTTGAAATAACGGTACTCGCCGCCCTGCTCCTTGACGAACTTTTGCGCAGACGCTTCGGAGCTGGTGCCGAGGATCTGTACCACGTAGCTGCCTGGAGCCTGACCGGCGTACCAGTTACCGCCAGCGGCCTGAGTGGCCGGCTTGGCGGCCGGGGCTGGAGCAGGTTTGGCGGTGGCCACCTGGGCGGGAGCCGGCGCAGGCTTGGCAGCCGGAGCGGGCGCCGGGGCTGGGGCTGGAGTTGGAGTTGGCGCCGGGCCAGCCGGCACACCCGCCGGTGGGGCGCTGGTGGTCACGGTTGGCGGCGTATCGCTGGTGTCATCGATCGGTGGTGGCGCGCCGTCATCACCCTCGGTGATACCGCCAGCGGCCTCAGCCAAGGGACTGCGCATGACCGGTTGCGACTGGCCGACCAGCGGCAGCGGCATCGGCTGGGTGTTACCCGCGAACTCCACCTCCGGGGCAGCGCCATTGGGCTGCGCGGCGTCCTGGCCCAGCGGCAGTTGTGCCTGCTCGTTGGCGGGTGCGCCGGTGGTCGGCGCCTTGCTGCGACCCGGCATCAGCCAGGCGGCGGCGATCGCGACCACGACGACGGCGGAAATCGCCAATACGTGTTTCTTCGGCATGTTGAACCCCATACTTGGACGCTTTACCGCTGAGCGGCTGGCAATCATGACTTCGATGAGAGCATCGCGGGCCACCTGGTTAATATTTCCAGGCCAGCCATCGGAGCTTTCGTGAATCTCAGAGATCTGATCCGCGGTGAAAAGTTCGATGCCCCGACCGGCGCCTTCAAGGCGTTGGGCCAGGTATTCACGGGTTTCTTCTTCGGTGTAGGGCGCCAGCTCAATGACGTGGAAGCGCTCTTGCTCAAGATTCAGCTGCTCCAGATCGGCGATCAGCGACGACTCACCAAACAGGAAGACGTGGGGACGGCCTTCCGGCGCACCGGCAGCCAGAGCCAGCAAGGCTTCCAGGGCCGACTCGTCGAGTTGCTCGGCGTCGTCCACCAGCAGATAGACTTCCTGCCCGGTCAGCGCCAGTTGCACGATCTGATCCAGAATCGCACCGACTTCAGCCTGGGCGACATTCAGCGCCTGGGCCACCTGACGCAACACACCGGCTGCATCACCGGCGCCGCGAGCCGACACCACCACGCTTTGCACCGACTGCTTGTTGGTGCTGGCCACCAGGGCCTGGCGCAGCAAGGTCTTGCCGCTGCCTTGAGGGCCGGTGACCACCAGCAACAGCTGGCTGTAACGCGCCAGGTGATGCAACTGGCCCAGAACCGGTTTGCGTTGGGCGGGGAAAAACTTGAAGCCTGGAACCCGTGGCGCGAAAGGGTCATGACTCAACTGGAAATGGCCGAGGAAAGCCTCGTCGGCATGCAAACTAGTCATCGGAATCTTATTAACCTTTAAGCTGAGCCAGGGCGCGATAATCCGCTCCCAGCGTGGCCTGTAGAACCTCTTTCGGATAATCGTCGGTCACCACAGCTTCGCCCATGTGGCGCAGCAGCACCAGACGCAGGCGACCGTCGATCACTTTTTTGTCGATTGCCATGTGTTCGAGAAAATCGGCTTCGGTCATTTCTTCGGGCGGGATCACCGGCAACCCGGCGCGCTGGAACAGAGCAATACCGCGATCGCGCTCCTGTTCACTGATCCAGCCCAAACGCGCGGACATCTCCAGGGCCATGACCGTACCGGCCGCAACCGCTTCGCCATGGAGCCAGACACCATAGCCCATGTGGGTTTCGATGGCGTGGCCAAAGGTATGCCCCAGGTTGAGCGTGGCGCGCACGCCCGACTCGCGCTCATCGGCACCGACCACCGCAGCCTTGGCCGCACAGGAACGTTCGATAGCGTAGGTCAGCGCAGCCTGATCCAGCGCACGCAGGCGGTCGACGTTTTCTTCCAGCCAGCCCAGGAACGGTTCGTCGCAGATCAGCCCGTACTTGATGACTTCAGCCAGCCCCGCAGACAGCTCGCGGGCGGGCAATGTATTGAGGGTCGCGGTGTCGATCAGCACCACGTTGGGCTGGTAGAAAGCACCCACCATGTTTTTGCCCAGCGGATGGTTGATCCCGGTCTTGCCGCCCACCGACGAGTCCACCTGGGACAACAGGGTCGTGGGGATCTGGATGAAATCAACACCGCGCTGATAGCAAGCGGCGGCGAAACCGGCCATGTCGCCGATCACGCCGCCGCCCAAGGCCACCACCGTGGTGCGGCGGTCATGCCGCGCGGTCAGCAGGCCATCGAAAATAAGCTGCAGGGTTTCCCAATTCTTGAAGGCTTCGCCGTCAGGCAGCACCACGGAAATGACCGAGAAAGCCGACAGGCTGCGGGTCAGACGCTCCAGATACAAAGGTGCGACGGTTTCGTTGGAGATAATCGCCACTTGCCGTCCGGCGATATGCGGCGCCAGCAAGTCGGGCCGGTCCAGCAAACCTTCGCCAATGTGAATCGGGTAGCTGCGCTCGCCCAGGTCGACCTTAAGTGTCTGCATGTGTCCCCACAGTGAAGATGGAATCAGGCGTCCTGCCTGCAATTAACGAAAGTCCACGGTGCCTGTTGTGATGTCAATCGATGGCCATCGGCCACGTCCCGGCGAGCCATGACGGGACGCCGAGGATAGCGCATTTCCCGCGACGCATTAACGGGGTGGCAGTTGCTGCAGGCGATCAAGAATGTCCAGCACCACCATTCGCGGCGGCCGCTCGTCGGTTTCCACCACCAGATCAGCGATCTCCCGGTACAGCGGATCACGCAGCTCCAGCAGGTCGCGCAAGGTCTTGGCCGGGTCGGCGGTACGCAACAGCGGACGGTTACGATCCCGAGCGGTGCGACCCACCTGCTGCTCGACGGAGGCGTGCAGATAGACCACTCGTCCGCCGGCATGCAATGCCCGACGATTGGCCTCGCGCATCACCGCGCCGCCACCGGTGGCCAGCACCACACCGTCGAACGCGCACAGTTCGGCGATCATCGCCTGCTCACGGTCACGAAAGCCGGGCTCGCCTTCCTTATCGAAGATCCATGGGATATTGGCACCCGTGCGCAATTCAATTTCCTTGTCGGAATCTTTGAATGGCAGGCGCAGCTCTTTGGCCAGCAAACGGCCGATGGTGCTTTTTCCAGCGCCCATCGGCCCAACAAGAATCAAATTTCGCACAGAATCAACGACTCACAGCAATCGCCTGGTTATTCATGATACGCGGAGTGAGGAACACCAGCAGCTCGGATTTTTGCTCCGAAACCACATCACGCCGGAAAAGGCGGCCAAGATACGGCACATCGCCAAGAAATGGCACCTTATCTACGACCTTGCTCTGAGTATTTGAGAAAACCCCGCCAATCACAATGGTCTCGCCGTCATTGACCAGCACCTTGGCGTTGACCTCGTTTTTCTTGATTGGCGGCACATCATTCACCTTGTTCAGGTAATCCGGCTCATCCTTGGTGACCTTGACCTCCATGATGATGCGGTTGTCCGGGGTGATCTGCGGGGTCACCTCCAAGGACAGCGAGGCCTCCTTGAACGACACCGAGGTGGCACCACTGGAACTGGCTTCCTGATAGGGAATCTCCGTGCCCTTGAGGATTTTTGCCGTCTCTTTGTCGGACGTCACCACCTTGGGCTGAGAGACGATTTCCCCGTTGCCGGTTTTCTCCATGGCCGTCAATTCCAGGTCCAGCAGTACATTGTCGGTGATGAAGGCGATGCCGATGCCGGAGGTATTGCCCGACGCGCCCAGATCGACAAACGGCTGGTTGGTGCTGGTGCTGCCCGGCGTGCCGATGGTGGTGGAGTCGCCGGTGGTGACCCCTGAAGTGTTCCAGTTGCCTTTGTTCTGGATCGATCCACCCCAGCGCACGCCCAGGCTCTTGTCGTAGTCAACGTTGGCCTCGACAATCCGCGCCTCGATCATCACCTGGCGCACCGGGATATCCAGCTGCGCCACGATCCGGCGCAGTTCGTCGAGCCGGTCCTGGGTCTGGTAGGCAATGATGTTGTTGGTTCGCTCATCGACCGTGATCGTACCGCGCTCATCGGCCTTGGCTTCGGCGCTGGTCACCGACTGGAACAGCTTGGCGATGTCCGCAGCCTTCGCATAGTTGACCTGCAACAGCTCACGCCGTAGCGGCGCCAGGTCGGCAATCTGCTTCTGGGATTCGAGTTCCTGGCGCTCACGGGCCGCGATTTCGTCGGCGGGGGCGACCAGCAGCACATTGCCGACCTTGCGCTTGTCCAGCCCTTTGGTCTTGAGCACCAGGTCCAGCGCCTGGTCCCAAGGCACATTTTGCAGGCGCAGGGTAATGCCGCCCTGCACCGTGTCACTGGCCACCAGGTTGAGGTTGGTGAAATCGGCAATCAGTTGCAGGACCGAGCGCACCTCGATGTCCTGAAAGTTGAGGGACAGCTTTTCACCGCTGTAGGCCTCGCGACTGGCATCGCGTTTTTGCAGATCCTCGACAGTCATGGGTCGGACACTGACGGTCAGTTTGTTGTCCGTCTGGTAGGTGGAGTAATCGAAAGTACCGCTGGGTTCGATGCTGATGGTGGCCCGGTCGGCGCCGGCACTGGCATTGACGAACTGCACCGGGGTGGCGAAGTCCTTGACGTCCAGACGCACGCGCAGCGGTTCGGGTAACCGGGTCTTGGCGAAGTTGAGGATGATCTTGCCTTCACGCTCCTGGATGTCCGGGGCGATCGAGGGGTCCGACAGATCGATCACCACGTTGCCTTCGCCCTGGGTGCCGCGCTGGAAATCTACCCCTCGGATCGCCTTGCCCACCGGCGCACTGGCTCTGGTGGGCACAGCGCTGGGAGCCGCCGGGCGTGGCGCCTGGGCAGTAGCGCTGGCAACCGCTCCCTTGCCGACCACCACGAGCAGGCTGTTGCCCTCCACCCGCGCGGTATAGGGCGCAAGCTGGGTAAGGCCAATGATCAGACGGGTACGATCAGCCGCCTCGACCACCGTGGCGCTTCGCGCATTGCCAGCACCAAGATCATGTCTCTTGTGGGCCAACTGGCTGGTCACCCCCGGCAGATCCAGAGCGATCCGGGCCGGCTGCTCGGTCGTGTAGCCCCGAGGCGCAGGGGGCGGCCCGTCGAAGGTGAGTTTCAACTCGATGCGGTCCCCCGGCAGCGCCGCGACATCCAGCGTTTTCAGATTGACCGCATGAACCATCGGCGACAACAGCGCTATCCATAGCGAAATACCGAGGGCTGAAAAAAACCTGTTCATTGTTCGAGTTCCACTATTGAGTGCTCTTTCAGAGGAATGGTCCGTGGCCGTTCCAGCCAGGCGCCCTCGCCATCAGGAACGATTTCGACCACCTCGACCTGGGTGGCGCTAATGCCGACGATCCGCCCGTCGTTGCGTCCCAGATAGTCACCGATCTTGAGCCGGTGCACCCCGCCCGCGCCGCGCAGCAGCGCGAAGGAGCCGCTGACGTTGGAAATCGTCCCGACCATTTCAAACTGCTCGATGTTGAAGCCTTCCAGGTATTGCTTGACCCGAGTCGGGTCGGGCCGGACGTTGCGTGCACCCTTCTGGCGGCCGGCCTGATCCACCCTGACCTGCCGTGAAAACGGGCTGCGCAGGTCGGCGGCGCTGTAAGTGAAGGTTTCGTAAGGCCTGAACGTCGGCGTTGGCTCGATCTTGCCGGGCGGGCGCAGCCGCACTTCGTTCATGTAGGCGTCCAGGTCGCTGAAGCCGTTATCGTTGTTGCAGCCCGCCAGCACGACCAGCCCCGCCAGCAGGATAATGCGCCAAGCCGGCTTCATGGCTGCACCTCCTGCTCGTTGTACCGGTAGGTCTTGGCCTGGATGCTCATGCGCAGTTTCGCTCCTGCGTCGGGCTCCATCGGGGCGATGTCGAAATCGTGCAGCGTGACGATCCGTGGCAGTCCGGCAACGCCGCTGACGAAGGTTGCCAGGTCATGATAGTCGCCGGTCACAGTAATCTGGATCGGCAGTTCGATGTAAAACGGCTGGGTGACCTCCGGTAACAGCTTGATCTCCTCGAACTCCAGACCACTGCCCAGACCGGTACGGGTGATGTCCTCCAGCAGGCCTGGCACTTCGGTGTCACTGGGCAATTGCCGCAACAGCACGCCGAAGGAGGCTTCCATCTGCTTCATCTGTTCGGTGTAGCGCTCCAGGTTCGCGGCCATGTGAGCTTTGCCCGCAAACTGTGCCTTGAGGGTGTTTTCTTCTCCGCGCACTTGCTGCAGTTGGTTCTCCAGGTCACTCAAGGCAAAGTTGTAGCCCAACCCCAGCACCAGGATGACCAACAGGATGCCGCTCAACCATTTGACCGGCATCGGCCAGGAGCCAATGTTGTTGGTATCCAGCTCACTGATGTCGATCTTGCGCAGCGCTTCGAACCACTCTCCCGGCTTCATTGGGCGTCCTCGACAATGGCCGGACGGGTCTGGCGAACCGTCAGCTGGAAGACGTTGGCCTGATCGAGCTGACCGGCCGTGGTGGCCTTGACTTCCGTCAGGCTGGGCGCATCGAACAGGTCCGATGAGTCCAGGTTACGCATCAGGTCCGAGACCCGGTTGTTCGATTCCGCCGCGCCCTTGATGGAGAGGGTCTTGTCTTCCATCTTCACTTCGGTGAAATACACCCCGTCAGGCAGGGTGCGCGCCAGTTGATCGAAGATGCGCCCGCTCACCGGCCGGTTACCCTGCAAGTCCTGGATGATGCGCATGCGCTCCAGCAGTTGCTGGCGGCGGGCCTTGAGTTCGCTGATCTGCTTGATGCGCTCGTCCAGCACGGCTATCTGCTCGCTGATATGACTGTTGCGAGCCATCTGGTGGTCAATGGCACTGTCCAGGTAGCGGACCGCAATCAGCGTCAGGCCCACCGCACCGACCAATGCGCCCACCAATGCCAGCAAAAAGCGTTTGCGACGCTCCTCACGCAGCTCCTCTCGCCAGGGAAGAAGGTTGATCCGCGCCATCAGTCGAAGCTCCTGAGGGCCAGCCCGCAGGCAATCATCAAGGCCGGTGCGTCACTGGCCAGGGCACCGGCGTTGACCTTGCTGCCCAGGGCCATGTTGGAAAACGGGTTGGCCACCTGGGTCGACGTGCCCAGGCGCTGTTCGATCAGCCGGTCCAGGCCCGCGACCGAGGCGGTGCCTCCAGCCAAGAGGATGTGGTCCACCGCACTGTACTGGCCCGAGGCGAAGAAAAACTGCAAGGACCTCGATACCTGTTGCACCAGGGCCTCGCGAAAAGGTTGCAGGACCTCACCGAGGTAATCGTCCGGCAGGCCACCCTGCTTCTTTGCCTGCCCGGCCTGCTCGGGTGACAGGCCGTAGCGGCGCTGGATTTCTTCGGTGAGCTGGCGACCGCCGAACAATTGTTCGCGGGTATAGATGATGCGCCCGTTATGCAGCACGCTCAGGGTGGTCATGGTGGCGCCGATGTCGATCACCGCCACCGTCAGCCGCTCCTGGGACGCGGCCAGTTGCGTGGCAAGCAGCCCGAAGGCGCGCTCCAGCGCGTAGGCCTCCACATCGACCACCTTGGCCGTGAGCCCGGCGAGCGCCAGCGCAGCCTCGCGAACTTCGACGTTTTCCTTGCGACAGGCGGCCAACAGCACCTCGACCCGCTCGGCGCTGCGCGGTGAAACGCCCAGGACTTCGAAGTCGATGGCCACCTCGTCCAGCGGATAAGGAATGTATTGATCGGCTTCGATCTTGAGCTGGTTTTCCATGTCGTCGTCGGAAAGTCCGGCGTCCATCTCGATGGTCTTGGTGATCACCGCCGACCCCGCTACAGCCACCGCCACGTTACGCAAGGGTGTTCTGGCCTTGGCGAGCACCCGTGACAATGCCTGGCCCACGCCCTCGAGCTCGGCGATGTTCTTTTCGACCACGGCGTTGGCCGGCAACGGCTCGACCGCGTAAGACTCGACACGGTAGCGGTCACCCTGGCGGCTCAACTCGAGCAGCTTCACCGACGTGGAACTGATGTCTATCCCCAAAAGCGTATGGGCTTTTTTATTGAAGAGTCGTAGCACTACCAATTCCCTATGACTATCCGTGAGTTACGGACTCTCTAATATGCGTTGCGTTCAATCACTCCGGCCCGACGGACGTCCGGGTGGCGTTACCGACGAAAAAAAATGCTTATAATGCCCAGCGTTTTTTTCGCTTTGTTGCAAGCACGGGTCCTTCCCTGCACCTGGCGCCTTTTCATTCTTTGCCTGGATATCCAAAAGCCTTGATTCGTCTGCTGAAATTTTTCGGATGGTCCATCCTCGCCGTTTTCTGCGGACTGCTCCTGGGTCTGAGCGGTGCGTTTCTTTACCTTAGTCCGGGATTGCCGTCCGTGGAGGCGCTGAGAAGTATTCAGTTGCAGATTCCATTGCGGGTGTACAGCAGCGACGACAAGTTGATCGCAGAGTTTGGCGAAATGCGCCGCACGCCGATCCGTTTCGCCGACATTCCCCCCAATTTCATCAATGCGTTACTAAGTGCTGAAGACGACAACTTCGCCAATCACTACGGCGTCGATCCGGGCAGCCTGATGCGGGCGGCTAGCCAGCTGATCAAAAGCGGCCATATCCAGTCCGGTGGCAGCACCATCACCATGCAGGTGGCGAAAAACTTCTTCCTGACCAGTGAGCGCAGCTTCTCGCGCAAGACCACCGAGATCCTCCTGGCCCTGCAAATCGAGCGACAGCTGACCAAGGACGAGATCCTGGAGCTGTACGTCAACAAGATCTACCTGGGCAACCGCGCCTACGGTATCGAGGCGGCGGCGCAGGTGTATTACGGCAAGTCGATTCGTGATGTGAGCCTGGCGCAAATGGCGATGATCGCCGGCCTGCCCAAGGCACCGTCGCGCTTCAATCCACTGGCCAACCCGGCGCGCAGCAAGGAACGTCGCGACTGGATCCTGGGGCGCATGTACAAGCTGGGCAAGATCAGCGAGGCCGAATACACCGCAGCGATCAATGAGCCTCTGAACGCCAGCTACCACGTGCCGACCCCCGAGGTGAACGCGCCGTACATCGCCGAAATGGCCCGTGCCGAGATGGTTGGGCGTTATGGCAGCGACGCCTACACCGAGGGTTTCCGCGTGGTCACCACGGTGCCGAGCAATCTGCAGGAGATGGCCAACACCGCGCTGCACGAGGGTCTGATCACCTACGATCAGCGCCACGGCTACCGCGGGCCTGAATCGCGCCTGCCAGGCAAGACCAAAGAAGCCTGGGCCGAGGAATTGACCAAGCAGCGCACCATCAGCAGCCTGGAACCGGCGATCGTCACCCAGGTGGACAAGGACGGCATCATGGTGCTGACCCGCAATGGCGAGCTGGAAGAGCACGTGAGCTGGGAGACCATGAAATGGGCCCGCCCATTCCTCAACACCAACAGCATGGGCGCCAACCCCCGACAACCGTCGGACGTCGCCCAGGTCGGTGATCTGATCCGGGTACAGCGCCAGCCGGACAACACCCTCAAGTTCAGCCAGATCCCGGCCGCCCAAGGCGCCCTGGTGTCGCTTGACCCGCAGGACGGCGCCATCCGGTCGCTGGTCGGTGGCTTCGCCTTCGAGCAGAGCAATTACAATCGCGCGATGCAGGCCAAGCGCCAGCCGGGTTCAAGCTTCAAACCGTTCGTGTACAGCGCCGCCCTGGATAACGGCTACACCGCCGCCAGCCTGGTGAACGACGCACCGATCGTGTTTGTCGACGAATACCTGGACAAGGTCTGGCGCCCGAAGAACGACACCAATACCTTCCTGGGTCCGATCCGCATGCGCGAAGCGCTGTACAAGTCGCGTAACCTGGTATCGATCCGTTTGCTGCAGGCGCTGGGTGTGGACCGTACCATCGACTACATCAGCAAGTTCGGCTTCAACAAGCAGGACTTGCCGCGCAACCTGTCCCTGGCCCTGGGCACCGCAACCCTGACCCCGATGGAAATCGCCACGGGCTGGAGCACGTTCGCCAATGGCGGATACAAAGTCACCCCGTACCTCATCGACAAGATCGAAAGCCGCAACGGCGACACGTTGTTCCTCGCCAACCCACCACGGGTGCCTTCAGGCGAACAGGCCAGCGACGGCGTCGCCGCACCGGCCAGCGAGACGTTCACGGTAGAGGCAACACCAGGTGAAGCCACGACAGCGCCAGCCGTACCGCAAGCGCCGGTCATCGCCGAGCGCATCATCGATGGCCGCACCACCTACATTCTCAACAGCATGCTGCAGGACGTGATCAAGCTCGGCACCGGCCGCCGCGCCCTGGCCCTGGGCCGTACCGACCTGGCCGGCAAGACCGGCACCACGAACGAATCCAAGGACGCCTGGTTCTCGGGCTACAACGGCGATTACGTCACCACCGTCTGGACCGGGTTCGACCAGCCTGAAAGCCTCGGTCGGCGCGAATACGGCGGCACCGTGGCGCTGCCGATCTGGATGAGTTACATGGGCGCTGCCCTCAAGGACAAACCGCCACACACCCAACCGGAACCCGAAGGCATCCTCAGCCTGCGGGTTGACCCGGTCAGCGGCCGAGCAGCCACCCCAGGCACTCCGGGAGCGTACTTCGAGCTGTTCAAGAGCGAAGACACCCCACCGTCAGTCAACGAGCTGGGCAACGGCGTAGCGCCAGGCAGCCCGCTACCGGCGGATGAGGCGGCGCCGATCGATTTGTTCTGATCGGGCTTCTCGCAAAAAGCCCCGCCTTCGAAAGAAGCGCGGGGCTTTTTTCAGGCCCTCAAATTACACACCCCCCTGTAGGAGCCGAGCTTGCTCGCGATGGCGGCAGGTCAGCTTGCATCCATGCTGAATACCAGACTGCAATCGCGAGCAAGCTCGGCTCCCACAGGATTTGCGGTGGTCACACAAAATCGGCAGGTACAAAAAAGCCCCGACTCAAAGAGAGCCGGGGCTTTTTATTGAACGCTACAACGGCTTAACCGTTGAACACGTCATCCACGCTCTTGAGCGGGTAGTTCTTCGGATACGGCAGGGTAGCCACGCCGGTCTCGATCGCGGCCTTGGCCACGGCGTCGGAGATCAGGGTGATCAGGCGGGCATCCATTGGCTTGGGAATGATGTACTCACGACCAAATTCCAGCTTGATGCCGCCGTAGGCATCGCACACTTCCTGAGGCACTGGCAGCTTGGCCAGTTCGCGCAGGGCGTTGGCGGCCGCGACTTTCATTTCTTCGTTGATGCGCTTGGCGCGAACGTCCAGGGCACCACGGAAAATGAACGGGAAGCCCAGTACGTTGTTGACCTGGTTCGGGTAGTCCGAACGGCCGGTGGCCATGATCACGTCGCTGCGGGTAGCGTGAGCCAGTTCCGGGGAGATTTCCGGATCCGGGTTCGAGCAGGCGAACACGATCGGGTTCGGCGCCATGCGCAGCAGGTTTTCCGGGCTCAGCAGGTTCGGACCCGACAGGCCAACGAATACGTCGGCACCGTCCAGCGCGTCGGCCAGGGAGCGCTTGTCAGTGGCGTGGGCAAACACGGCCTTGTACTGGTTCAGGTCGTCACGGCCGGAATGAATCACGCCGGTACGGTCAACCATGAAAATGTTTTCGATCTTGGCGCCCATGCTCACCAGCAACTTCATGCAGGAGATGGCCGCAGCGCCGGCACCCAGGCAGACGATCTTGGCTTGTGGCAGGGTTTTGCCAGCGATTTCCAGGGCATTGATCATGCCGGCCGCGGTCACGATCGCGGTGCCGTGCTGGTCATCGTGGAACACTGGAATGTCGCACTGCTCGATCAGGGCACGTTCGATCTCAAAGCACTCAGGCGCCTTGATGTCTTCCAGGTTGATGCCACCGAAGGTAATGGAGATACGCTTGACGGTGTCGATGAAGGCTTGCGGGCTTTCGGAGTCGACTTCGATGTCGAACACGTCAATACCGGCGAAACGCTTGAACAAAACGCCCTTGCCTTCCATGACCGGCTTGGAGGCCAATGGGCCGAGGTTACCCAGGCCGAGAATCGCGGTGCCGTCGGAAATGACTGCCACCAGGTTGCCCTTGCCGGTGTATTTGTAGGCCAGCTCAGGGTCGCGAGCGATTTCGCGTACTGGTTCGGCTACGCCGGGGCTGTAGGCCAGCGACAGATCGCGGGCAGTAGCGGTGGCCTTGGTGAGCTCGACACTCAGCTTCCCTGGACGAGGATTAGCGTGATATTCGAGAGCGGCAGTTTTCAGATCAGACATGTGGGCATTCCGCTTTTTACTGTGTTGGACAGACGGACCGCCGAGGATACGCGCCTCGCAAAGTCCCTACAAGACTGACCAGTCACCCCTGTCAAGCGCGCCCCCCTACGACTTTGGGCCAAGAGCCGCAGAACACAAGGCCTATATGCATACAATCCGAAGCATAAATGTCTACAATTTTTTATCGAGACGCGCGACTCAACATCCCTGGATCGGTCAACGGCAGTAACCAGCGCGCCTGCCCCGGCTCAAGCCCGCCGCGACGCGAACGGTCGACCACCCAGCCACGCGCTTCGATCCGCTTGCCTTTGAGTCGCTCGAGCGACGCCATATCGAAGCGACTCACCAGATTGGGGGCAACGCGCAATACAACCGGCCCCTCCAACTGGAGCCAAATACCGCCGCGATTGCGCGAGACGTCGATCACGCGACCAGTGAGCACGGCAAAGCCTGGTGCCTTGATATTGTGCGCCTCAAGCACAGGCGAACGCTTCCACACCCCGACGCCCGCTTCCCGCGCCTGGCGTTCGGCAGCGCGCTGACAATGCGCCAGATCGACATTCGGCGCGACCACCACGTGAAATCCCAAGCCCTCGGCGAGCAACTGCGCTTCCAGATTCTGACCGTCGGCGCTGTAGACATGGGCCAGCGTGCGACCGTAGCGATCCTTGCCTTCCTTGCCGGGCACCAACCCCACGCGCCCCGCACTGGCGCCCACCAATGCCTCAAGGCGCCGGCGTGCAGCGACGGCGAACGGCTCATCGGAACGCCCTCGACGCCCCAGTTCAGGACTGTTGAGACCGATCATGCGCACGCTGCGGCCATCAGCCAGGCGCAGGGTATCGCCGTCCACCACCTTCTGGACCGTCACATGGGCCAGGCCAGGTGGCGCCGGGCAGAAGGCCTGCGCGCTGCTCAGCCAAATCGCGGACACAAAAAAGGCGCCCGCAAGGGACGCCTTCTTCATCAGTCTGGAGCAGCCGAAACGACCATCCAAAATGATTAGCCTCAGGCTTTTTTGGTAGCGCCAAAAGCACCGAAACGATCGGCGAACTTCTGAACGCGGCCGCCGGTATCCAGAGTCTTTTGCTTACCGGTGTAGAACGGGTGGCATTCGTTGCAAACGTCGATCGACAGGGCTTTGCCGTAGGTCGAACGAGTTTCGAACTTATTGCCGCAGCTGCAGGTCACGGCAATTTCTGGGTATTCCGGATGGATATCGGTTTTCATGGGGTTTTCCTCAGGCTAGCGTGCCGCCACCCAACACTATTGTTGAATACCGCACGTAATTAGGCCGCGGATTCTACCAGACAACATCAATCACGCAAGCTATGACTTGTACCAACCGTCTGCTAGGCTCCCCGCCTCATGCGCAAGCTCTTCTGTGGGAGCGAGCCTGCTCGCGATGGCGGTGGATCAGCCGCATGGGTATTGGTTGACACTCCGCCATCGCGAGCAGGCTCGCTCCCACAAGGGTTGTGCCAAGCCTTCTGAATTTGTCTGTATATCGAGACCCTCCCGCGTGCCCGACGCCATCCTGCGCCTCGCCCTGCCTTCGCCTCTGCGCCGCCTGTTCGACTACCGGGCCCCGGCCGGAGTCCTGCGTGAGCAGTTGCATCCGGGCATGCGCCTGCGGGTGCCGTTCGGCCGACGGGAGATGATCGGGATTCTGGTCGAGGTCGCCGACCACAGCGAAGTCCCGGCCGACAAACTGAAGCCGGCCCTGGCCTTGCTCGATGCGACGCCGCCGCTGCCCGCCTCGCTGTTCAAGCTGTGCCTGTGGACCTCCCAGTACTATCAACACAGCCTCGGCGACACCCTGAGCTGGGCGCTGCCGGTATTGTTGCGCCAGGGCGAACCGGCCGAGGCACGCCAGGAGCGGTTCTGGTCGGTAGCACCGGGCGCCTCGCTGGACGACCCGCGCATCGCCCGCGCCCCGCGTCAGCGTGAGGCCCTGGCGACCCTGGCCCAGCATCCCCACGGCGTGGCCCATCAGCTATTGAGCAAACTGATGCTCAGCAAGGACAGCCTCGACCTGCTGCTGGCCAAGGACCTGGTCCAGGTAGACATCCGCCGGCACGCTCCGGGTGTTCGCCATGAGCATTGGCTGGCCCAGCCGGAACTGCCGCTCAATGCTGAACAGCGGGCCGCCTGCGAGGCGATTCGCGCCGGTTTCGACAGCTATCACGCCTTCTTGCTGGCCGGCGTCACCGGCAGCGGCAAGACCGAGGTCTATCTGCAACTGATCCGCCAGACCCTGGAAGCCGGCAAGCAGGCCCTGGTACTGATTCCGGAAATCAACCTTGGGCCACAGACCCTGGCGCGCTTCGAACAACGCTTCAACGCGCGGATCGCCCTGGTGCATTCGGCGGTCAACGACCGAGAACGCCTGGAAGCCTGGCTCGCCGCCCGGGACGGTGAGGCCGACATCATCATCGGCACCCGCTCGGCCCTGTTCACACCGATGAAAAACCCCGGCCTGATCATCATCGACGAAGAACATGACGGCTCTTATAAGCAGCAGGAAGGCCTGCGCTACCACGCCCGCGATCTGGCCCTGGTGCGGGCGCGCCAGGAAAACATTCCCATTGTTCTCGGTTCAGCCACGCCGTCCCTGGAAAGCCTGCACAATGCCTACACCGGACGTTACGGGCTCCTGCGCCTGAACGAACGGGCCGGCGGCGCCAAGCAGCCACGGTTTCTGCGCCTGGATGTAAAGAGTCGTCCGCTGGACAGCGGCATTTCCGGGCCGATGCAACAAGCCATCGGCCAGACCCTGGCCGCCGGGCAACAGGTCTTGGTGTTCCTCAACCGCCGGGGTTTCGCCCCGACCCTGCTGTGCCATGACTGCGGCTGGATGTCGGGCTGCGAACGCTGCGACGCACGCATGACCGTGCACCAACGCCACGGCGAGCTGCGCTGCCATCATTGCGGCCACGCCGAACGAGTGCCGAGGCACTGCCCGCAGTGCGGCAAAGTGGACCTGCGCCCGGTGGGGGCCGGCACCGAACGCGCTGAAGAACGGCTGGGCATCCTGTTTCCCGATTACCCGGTACTGCGGGTCGATCGCGACAGCACTTCGCGCAAGGACGCCATGAATCAGTTGTTCGCTACCATTCAGAAAGGCCAGCCGTGCATCCTGGTGGGCACGCAGATGCTCGCCAAGGGGCATCACTTTCCTCGGGTCACGCTGGTGTCGATCCTTGATGCCGACGGCGGACTGTTCTCCGGCGACTTCCGTGCCAGCGAGCGCATGGCGCAGTTGATCGTTCAGGTCGCAGGCCGGGCCGGACGGGCCGAGGAGCCGGGCAAGGTAATTATCCAGACCCACCTGGCCGACCATCCGCTGCTGATACAACTGACCGAACAAGGCTACTTCGCCTTCGCCGAGCAGGCCTTGAGCGAGCGTCGCGGCGCCGGCCTGCCGCCGTTTGCTCACCTGGCATTGTTGCGGGCCGAAGCCCATAAGCCCGGGCAGGCCGAAGCGTTCCTTGACGAAGCCTGCAGCGAGGCCGAACGCTTGCTGGGGCAACAGAACCTCACCGGCATCGAACTATTGGGCCCGGTACCGGCTCCGATGGAACGACGGGCCGGGCGTTACAGGGCTCAACTTCTACTACAGGCCAATGCCCGGGCCCCTTTGCATCGGCTATTAAGTACCTGGCTGCTGGCGCTGGAGCAGATGCCCAGCGGGCGGGCGGTGCGCTGGTCGCTGGATGTGGATCCGGTGGATTTGTATTGATCCAGACATCCTCATCGCGAGCAGGCTCGCTCCCACATTGGAATGCAATTTCCTGCTCGCGATGAGGCCCGAATAGCCACCACACATCCCCACCCGACCCGCTACAGTTGGCAAGCTTGCCTTCGCCACGGATAATGCCCAGTTTTTCCACCAGCGCATCGAAGCGCCGCCGCGCCTGCGGTTGAAAGAGAAGACCATGAAAGACACCATTCGCCAGCTCATCCAGCAAGCCATCGCCCAACTCGTCGCTGAAGGTGTGCTGCCAGAAGGCCTGTCGCCGGCGATTCAGGTCGAAAACACCCGTGACAAGACCCACGGCGATTTCGCCAGCAACATCGCGATGATGCTCGCCAAACCGGCCGGCATGAAACCGCGGGACCTGGCCGAAAAGATCATCGCCGCGCTGCCGGCTGACGAAAACGTCAGCAAGGCTGACATTGCCGGCCCAGGCTTCATCAATTTCTTCCAGAACACCCAGGCCCTGGCCTCACGCCTGGACGCGGCCCTGGCCGACGAACGCATCGGCGTGCGCAAGGCCGGTCCGCTGCAACGCACCGTGGTCGACCTTTCGGCCCCCAACCTCGCCAAGGAAATGCATGTCGGCCATCTGCGCTCGACCATCATTGGTGACGGCGTGGCCCGGGTACTGGAGTTTCTCGGCGACACGGTGATCCGCCAGAACCACGTCGGCGACTGGGGCACCCAGTTCGGCATGCTGATGGCCTACCTGCAGGAAAACCCGATCACCAGCGATGAGCTGTCGGACCTGGAGAACTTCTACCGCGCCGCCAAGCAACGCTTCGACGAGTCGCCCGAATTTGCTGACCGCGCCCGTGGCCTGGTGGTCAAGCTGCAGGCCGGCGATGCCGAGTGCCTGGCGCTGTGGACCAAGTTCAAGGACATCTCCCTGTCCCACTGCCAGAAAATCTACGAACTGCTGAACGTCAAATTGACCATGGCTGACGTGATGGGCGAAAGCGCCTACAACGACGACCTGATCAACGTGGTCAACGACCTCAAGGCCAAGGGCATGCTGGTGGAAAGCAACGGCGCCCAGTGCGTATTCCTCGAGCAGTTCAAGACCGCTGACGGTGAGCCGCTGCCGGTGATCATCGTCAAGGCTGACGGCGGCTACCTCTACGCCACCACCGACCTGGCGGCCGTGCGCTACCGCAACAACGTGCTCAAGGCCGATCGAGTGCTGTATTTCGTCGACCAGCGCCAGGCCCTGCACTTCCAGCAAGTGTTCGAAGTCGCACGCCAGGCCGGTTTCGTGAGCCATCCGATGGAGATGGAACACATGGGCTTCGGCACCATGAACGGCGCCGACGGTCGTCCGTTCAAGACCCGCGACGGTGGCACGGTCAAGCTCATCGACCTGCTGAGCGAAGCCCAGGACCGCGCCTACACCCTGGTCAAGGGCAAGAACCCGGACCTGGCCGAAGACGAACTGCGCCAGATCGCCAAGGTCGTGGGCATCGACGCGGTGAAATACGCCGACCTGTCCAAGCACCGCACCAGCGACTACAGCTTCAACTTCGACTTGATGCTCAATTTCGAGGGCAACACCGCGCCGTACCTGCTGTACGCCTACACCCGCGTGGCCGGTGTGTTCCGCAAGCTCGGCAAGAACTTCGATGAGGTCGACGGCCGGATTGTGCTTCAAGCCCCTCACGAACAGGAGCTGGCAGCCAGACTGGCGCAGTTCGGCGAAGTGCTGAACAACGTCGCAGACAAAGGCACCCCACACACCCTGTGCGCGTACCTGTACGATGTGGCCGGTCTGTTCTCCAGCTTCTACGAGAACTGCCCGATCCTCAACGCCGAAACGCCAGAGCAAATGCAGAGTCGCCTGCGCCTCGCCGCACTGACCGGGCGCACCCTCAAGCAAGGCCTGGAACTGCTGGGCCTGGAAACGCTGGAGCGCATGTAAGTTGGCCGCCAAGAAAAAACCTGCACCCAAACGCGGCGCCAGTCGTTACCAGCCCCCAGCCAAACAGCCGATTCCCGGCTGGTTGTGGATGGCTATCGGCCTGACCGTCGGCGCTTTCATTGTGTTTCTGATGAAGCTGGAGCCGGGCCAGGGCGATGACGTCAAGCGCGTGCGCCAAGAGCAACAGAAAGCCACGCGCATCGCCGAGGCCAACAAGACCCCGCCGAGCCCGACGCAACCGGTCAAGCCCAAGTACGACTTCTACACCCTGCTGCCGGAATCGGAAGTCATCGTGCCGCCCGATGCCGTGCCGGAGAAAACCCTGCCGACGCCACAGGTGCCCACCACGCCGGTAACTCCGGCCGAAGCGGCGAAGATCGACACCGCTCGCGCTCAGGCAGCCCTGGCCGGCATCACGCCGCCGCCGGCTCCGCCCGTGCAGAAAGCCGCTCCGGTGACGAAGTTCTTCCTGCAGGCCGGCTCGTTCCGCAAGGAAGCCGACGCCGACAAGGTACGCGCGCAGATCATTCTGCTGGGCCAGTCCGTGGCGGTGGAGTCCGGCACGGTGAAGGAAGAAACCTGGTATCGGGTGCTGGTCGGTCCGTTCAGCAACCGCGAAGAACTGACAAAAGCCCAAAAACAATTGGCCGGCAGCGGTTTCAGCAACCTGTTGTTACAACAGCGCCAGAGCCGCTGAAGCAGGTGAACGCAGCCCTGTGGCGAGGGGATTTATCCCCGCTGGGCTGCGCAGCAGCCCCTAAAGGCTTGATGCGATAGACCTGCCATACCGCATCGCAGATCTTAGGGGCGCTGCGCGCCCCAGCGGGGATAAATCCCCTCGCCACAGGGGCCGTGATCAGCCCTCAAAGCAAAACAAGCCACTCGTCCCCTCTCCCACCCCACAGTTGAAAAAACCCACGCCACCCCCATATGAGTTCCATCCGGGCATTTTCGCCCCGCTGCGTGGAGACTCTTCCCTTGACCACCATCGTTTCAGTCCGCCGTCATGGCAAAGTCGTCATGGGCGGCGACGGCCAGGTTTCACTAGGCAACACCGTGATGAAAGGCAATGCGAAGAAAGTCCGCCGCCTGTACCACGGCCAGGTCATCGCCGGCTTCGCCGGGGCCACCGCCGATGCTTTCACCCTGTTCGAGCGTTTCGAAGGCCAGCTTGAGAAACATCAGGGCCACCTGGTGCGTGCCGCCGTGGAACTGGCCAAGGAATGGCGTACCGACCGCTCCCTGAGCCGCCTCGAAGCCATGCTCGCGGTCGCCAACAAGGACGCCTCGCTGATCATTACCGGTAACGGTGACGTCGTTGAACCCGAGGATGGCCTGATCGCCATGGGTTCCGGCGGCGCCTACGCCCAGGCCGCAGCCAGCGCCCTGTTGAAAAAGACCGATCTGTCGGCCCGCGAAATCGTCGAGACTGCCTTGGGCATCGCCGGCGACATCTGCGTCTTCACCAACCACACCCAGACCATTGAGGAGCAGGATCTCGCGGAATAAGCCTGGCCCTGTGCCACGGCTCATTCCTGCTTGAGGACCGCCAAATACTATGTCCATGACTCCCCGCGAAATCGTCCACGAACTCAACCGCCACATCATCGGCCAGGACGATGCCAAGCGCGCCGTCGCCATCGCCCTGCGTAACCGCTGGCGTCGGATGCAGCTGCCTGAAGAGCTGCGCGTCGAAGTGACCCCCAAGAACATCCTGATGATCGGCCCGACCGGTGTCGGTAAAACCGAAATCGCCCGTCGCCTGGCCAAACTGGCCAACGCGCCGTTCATCAAGGTCGAAGCCACCAAGTTCACCGAAGTCGGTTATGTCGGTCGCGACGTCGAGTCGATCATCCGCGACCTGGCCGATGCCGCCATCAAGTTGCTGCGCGAACAGGAAATCACCAAGGTCCGTCACCGCGCCGAAGATGCCGCCGAAGAGCGCATCCTCGACGCGCTGCTGCCGCCAGCGCGCATGGGCTTCAACGCCGAATCCGCTGCGACCCAGGACTCCAACACCCGCCAGCTGTTCCGCAAGCGCCTGCGCGAAGGCCAGCTCGACGACAAGGAAATCGAGATCGAAGTGGCCGAAATGGCCGGCGTCGACATCTCCGCGCCGCCCGGCATGGAGGAAATGACCAATCAATTGCAAAGCCTGTTCGCCAACATGGGCAAGGGCAAGCGCAAGAACCGCAAGCTCAAGGTCAAGGAAGCGCTGAAACTGGTTCGCGATGAAGAAGCCAGCCGCCTGGTCAACGAAGAAGAGTTGAAGGCCAAGGCCCTGGAGGCCGTCGAGCAGCACGGCATTGTGTTCATCGACGAAATCGACAAGGTCGCCAAGCGCGGCAATGTCGGCGGCGCCGACGTGTCCCGCGAAGGCGTGCAACGCGACCTGCTGCCGCTGATCGAAGGCTGCACGGTCAACACCAAGCTGGGCATGGTCAAGACCGACCACATCCTGTTCATCGCCTCCGGTGCGTTCCACCTGAGCAAGCCCAGCGACCTGGTGCCCGAGCTGCAAGGTCGCCTGCCGATCCGCGTCGAGCTCAAGGCCCTGACGCCGGAAGACTTCGAACGCATCCTGAGCGAACCCCACGCGTCCCTGACCGAACAGTATTGCGCCCTGCTCAAGACCGAAGGCCTGAACATCGAGTTCGCGCCGGAAGGCATCAAGCGCCTGGCGCAGATCGCCTGGCAGGTCAACGAGAAGACCGAGAACATCGGTGCCCGGCGCCTGCACACCCTGCTCGAACGCCTGCTCGAGGAAGTCTCGTTCAGTGCCGGCGACCTGGCCAGCGCCCATAACGAAGCGCCGATCCTCATCGATGCCGAGTACGTCAACAGCCACCTGGGTGAACTGGCAGAGAACGAAGACCTGTCGCGGTATATCCTGTAAGTCACCGACAGGTTTCCTCGGACCTGTGGGAGCGAGCTTGCTCGCGATGGCGGCGTATCATTCAACCAATGCGTTGACTGTCAAACCGCTATCGCGAGCAAGCTCGCTCCCACATGGACCTTTGTCGTTTTTGCAGATCAAGGCTCCCTTCAGAAACGGATCAGAGGCCATGACCAAACTCCCCAGCGCCATCAACCTGCACAAAGCCTCCAAGACCCTGACGCTCAAATACGCGCCGGACGAGGAGTATCACCTGCCCGCCGAATTCCTGCGGGTGCACTCGCCTTCCGCCGAGGTCCAGGGCCACGGCAAACCGATCCTGCAATACGGAAAAATCGGCGTCGGCCTGACCAAGGTCGAACCGGCCGGCCAGTACGCACTGAAATTGACCTTCGACGACGGTCACGACAGCGGACTGTTCACCTGGGACTACCTGTACCAGTTGGCGGTACGCCAGGAGGACCTGTGGAACGATTATCTTGCCGAACTCAAGGCGGCCGGAAAAACCCGCGACCCGAACGAGTCGGTCGTCAAGCTGATGCTCTAACTCAAGGGCTGGCGCTTTAGGGCGAATTTTCTAGACTCATCTGCTTGAATGCCCCCGCGGCAACGTCAATGACTGGCCTGCTTGCGAAAAAAATTAAACTCGGGTAACCAATGGAGCTGGCAAGTTCCCTGCAAAGGAATCGGCGAATTCCTTGCACATGTTTCCTCATTGCCTCGATGCGGAATTAACGGTCACACGAGCAGCGTACCTGGCATTGGCTATGGGCTTTCTGGCATGGCCCAGGTACTCGTCTGAAGGACAATGGAGCGTCGTAGATGAGCAACAAGAACAACGATGACCTGAAGTACCAAGCCTCGGAAAATACCCTGGGGTTGAATCCTGTCGTCGGCTTGCGCAGAAAAGATCTGCTGGCCTCTGCCCGAATGGTGCTGACCCAGGCCATCAAACAACCGCTGCACAGCGTCAAGCACGTCGCCCATTTCGGCGTCGAACTCAAGAACGTCCTGTTCGGCAGATCCGAGCTGCAACCTGCGGGCGATGACCGTCGCTTCAACGACCCGGCCTGGAGCCAGAACCCGCTCTACAAACGCTATCTGCAAACCTACCTGGCGTGGCGCAAGGAGCTGCACGCCTGGATCGACGAGAGCAACCTTTCGCCCCAGGACATCAGCCGCGGGCACTTCGTGATCAACCTGATGACCGAGGCCATGGCCCCGACCAATTCGGCAGCCAACCCGGCGGCGGTCAAACGCTTTTTCGAAACCGGCGGCAAGAGCCTGCTGGACGGCCTTTCGCACCTGGCCAAGGACCTGGTGCACAACGGCGGGATGCCGAGCCAGGTCGACATGGGCGCATTCGAAGTCGGCAAGAGCCTGGGCGTGACGGAAGGCGCCGTGGTGTTTCGCAACGACGTGCTGGAGTTGATCCAGTACCGCCCCATCACCGAACAGGTCCACGAGCGCCCACTGCTGGTGGTGCCGCCGCAGATCAACAAGTTCTACGTCTTCGACCTGAGCCCGGACAAGAGCCTGGCGCGCTTCTGCCTGCGCAGCAATGTGCAGACGTTCATTGTCAGCTGGCGCAACCCCACCAAGGAGCAGCGCGAGTGGGGCCTGTCGACCTACATCGAGGCACTCAAGGAAGCGGTGGACGTGGTCACGGCCATCACCGGCAGCAAGGATGTGAACATGCTCGGAGCCTGCTCGGGCGGCATCACTTGCACCGCGCTGCTGGGGCATTACGCCGCTCTGGGCGAGAAGAAGGTCAACGCCCTGACCCTGCTGGTGAGCGTGCTCGACACCACCCTGGACACCGACGTGGCGCTGTTCGTCGACGAGCAGACCCTGGAGGCGGCCAAGCGTCACTCCTATCAAGCCGGCGTGCTTGAAGGTCGCGACATGGCCAAGGTCTTCGCCTGGATGCGTCCCAACGATCTGATCTGGAACTACTGGGTCAACAACTATCTGCTGGGCAACGAGCCGCCGGTGTTCGACATTCTGTTCTGGAACAACGACACCACCCGGCTGCCGGCGGCATTCCATGGCGACCTCATCGAGATGTTCAAGAACAACCCGCTGATCCGGCCCAATGCACTGGAAGTGTGCGGCACACCGATCGACCTCAAGCAGGTCACCGCCGACATCTTCTCCCTGGCCGGCACCAACGACCACATCACCCCTTGGAAGTCCTGCTACAAATCCGCACAGCTGTTTGGCGGCAAGGTGGAATTCGTGCTGTCGAGCAGCGGTCACATCCAAAGCATCCTCAACCCACCAGGTAACCCCAAGTCGCGCTACATGACCAGCGAGGACATGCCGGCCAAGGCCGAGGACTGGCAGGAGAACTCCACCAAGCACACCGATTCCTGGTGGCTGCATTGGCAGGCCTGGCAGGCAGAACGCTCGGGCAAACTGAAAAAGGCACCCACGGTGCTGGGCAACAAGACTTATCCGGCGGGAGAAGCGGCGCCGGGCACGTATGTGCATGAGCGGTAACTGGTGCAACTCGTCTGTTGCAGCCGTGAGGTTACTCACGAAAGCATGTCAACAGCCGACATTAATGCAAGGCCCACGCCGCTGGTGAACGCAAACTTGCGTTAACAGCAGATCCAATGTGGGAGCGAGCCCGCTCGCGATAGCGGTGCGTCAGGCAACAGTGATGTTGAATGCAACGGCCTTATCGCGAGCAGGCTCGCTCCCACAGGGATCGGGGGAAAAATGAAAGACAGCGACCCAACCCACAGGGCTTGAAGCATGCCGCAACCGTACATCTTCCGTACCGTCGATCTGGATGGCCAGACCTTGCGCACCGCGGTACGCCCCGGCAAGCCTCATTTGACGCCCCTGCTGATTTTCAACGGCATCGGCGCCAACCTTGAGCTGGTGTTCCCGTTCATCCAGGCCCTGGACCCGGACCTGGAAGTCATCGCCTTTGACGTTCCCGGCGTCGGCGGCTCGTCGACGCCCAGCCGGCCGTATCGCTTTCCCGGCCTGGCAAAACTCACCGCGCGGATGCTCGATTACCTCGATTACGGACAGGTCAACGTGATCGGCGTGTCCTGGGGCGGCGCCCTGGCCCAGCAATTTGCCCATGACTACCCTGAGCGCTGCAAAAAGCTGGTGCTGGCGGCCACCGCCGCTGGCGCAGTGATGGTGCCGGGCAAACCGAAAGTGCTGTGGATGATGGCCAGCCCCCGGCGCTACGTGCAACCGTCCCACGTTATGCGTATCGCCCCACTGATCTACGGCGGCTCGTTCCGCCGCGACCCCAGCCTGGCGGCCAGTCATGCGGCCAAGGTGCGTTCGGCCGGCAAGCTGGGTTATTACTGGCAACTGTTCGCCGGCCTGGGCTGGACCAGCATCCACTGGCTGCACAAGATCCACCAGCCGACCCTGGTGCTCGCCGGCGACGACGATCCACTGATCCCGTTGATCAACATGCGCATGCTGGCCTGGCGCATCCCCAACGCCCAGCTGCACATCATCGACGACGGCCATCTGTTCCTGATTACCCGGGCCGAGGCTGTGGCGCCGATCATCATGAAGTTTCTGGAGGAAGAACGTCAGCGCGCGGTCATGCACCCGCATCCCGCGCCGCTGGGTGGCGGCTGACACCGCCCAAAAGCGCCTGGCAGGACGCCGGATCGCGCAACTACCCGGAACAGCGACTATGTTGTCTGGTTCGGTGTGTTTGTTTTTAGCCTGATGACGAAGGAGTTGACTCATGCGCGACAAACCGGCGAAGGGTTCCATGCCCGCCCCTGCCAACTTCATCAACGCACAAAGTGCGGTCACCGGCCTGCGGGGCCGGGACCTGCTTTCCACCCTGCGCAGTGTTGCCGTACACGGCTTGCGCAACCCAGTGCACAGCGCCCGGCATGCGTTGAAGTTGGGCAGCCAGTTGGGCCGCGTGCTGCTAGGGGAAACCCTGCACCCCACCAACCCCAACGACAAGCGTTTCGCCGATCCCACCTGGGAGCTCAATCCGTTCTATCGTCGCAGCCTGCAGGCCTACCTGAGCTGGCAGAAACAGATGAAGAGCTGGATCGACGAATGCGACATGAGCCCCGATGACCGTGCCCGGGCTCACTTCGCTTTCGCCCTGCTCAACGATGCCGTATCGCCTTCCAATACCTTGCTCAACCCGCTGGCGGTCAAGGAGCTGTTCAATTCCGGCGGTACCAGCCTGATTCGTGGCATCAGCCACTTGGTGGACGACCTGCTGCACAATGACGGGCTGCCGCGGCAAGTCACACCTCATGCCTTCGAAGTCGGCAAGACCCTGGCGACTACACCGGGGGCGGTGGTGTTTCGCAACGAAATGCTCGAGCTGATCCAGTACAAGTCCATGAGCGAAAAGCAATACGCCAAGCCGTTGCTGATCGTGCCGCCGCAGATCAACAAGTTCTACATCTTCGACCTGAGCCCTTCCAACAGCTTCGTCCAGTACGCCCTGAAAAACGGTTTGCAGGTGTTCATCATCAGTTGGCGCAACCCCGATGTACGTCATCGCGAATGGGGCCTGTCCAGCTATGTCGAGGCAACGGAAGAAGCCATGAATGTCTGCCGGGCGATCACCGGCGCTCGTGAGGTCAACCTGATGGGCGCCTGCGCGGGCGGCATGACCATCGCCGCCCTGCAAGGCCATCTGCAAGCCAAGCGCCAACTGCGCCGGGTCGCCAGCGCCACTTACCTGGTGAGCCTGCTGGACAGCCAGATGGAGAGCCCCGCCACGCTGTTCACTGACGAGCAGACCCTGGAAGCCGCCAAGCGCCGCTCCTATCAGAAAGGCATCCTCGATGGCCGCGACATGGCCCGGGTGTTTGCCTGGATGCGCCCCAATGACCTGATCTGGACTTATTTCATCAACAACTACCTGCTGGGCAAGGAGCCGCCGGCGTTCGACATCCTCTACTGGAACAACGACTGCACCCGACTGCCGGCGGCCTACCATGGCGACCTGCTGGACTTCTTCAAGCACAATCCCTTGACCCACCCCGGCGGCCTGGAAGTGTGCGGCACACCGATCGACCTGCAAAAAGTGACGGTGGACAGCTTCAGCGTGGCGGGCATCAATGACCACATCACGCCATGGGACGCGGTCTATCGCTCAACGCTGTTGCTCGGTGGCGAGCGGCGCTTCGTGCTGTCCAACAGCGGTCACGTCCAAAGCATTCTCAACCCGCCGGGCAACCCCAAGGCCAACTACGTCGAAAACCCGAAACTGAGCAGCGACCCGCGGGCCTGGTATTACGACGCCAAGCACATCGAGGGCAGTTGGTGGACCCAGTGGCTGGGTTGGGTCCAGGAACGCTCCGGCGCCCAACGCGAAACACAGATGACCCTGGGCAACGCGAACTACCCGCCCCTGGAAGCGGCGCCGGGAACCTATGTGCGCGTGCGCTAAGGGCTCACTCCACGGCCAGACACTGGGCCGTGGCACGATTTCCATCACTAAGAAGACCGGATGAAAACCCGCGACCGCATTCTTGAATGCGCCCTGCAGTTGTTCAATGAGAAGGGCGAACCGAACGTTTCCACCATGGAAGTCGCCAACGAAATAGGCATCAGCCCAGGCAATCTCTATTACCACTTTCATGGCAAGGAGCCCCTGATCCTCGGGTTGTTCGAGCGCTTCCAGGGCGAACTGGCACCGCTGCTGGACCCACCGGCAGATGTACAACTGGCGCCGGAAGATTATTGGCTGTTCCTGCACCTGATCGTCGAACGGCTGGCTCAATACCGGTTTCTGTTCCAGGACCTGTCGAACCTGGCCGGACGCCTGCCAAAACTGGCCAAGGGCATCCGCCAGTTGCTCAACGCCCTGAAACGCACCCTGGCCTCGCTGCTGGCGCAACTCAAGGCCCAGGGGATGCTGGTCAGCGATACCCAGGCATTGGGGCAACTGGTGGAACAGATCACCATGACCTTACTGTTCTCGCTGGACTATCAGCGAATCCTCGACCGCGAGGGTGAAGTTCGACTGGTGGTCTATCAGGTCATGATGCTGGTAGCGCCGCATCTGCCGCCGGCGGCAAAGGTTGCCACCGAGCAACTGGCGTTGCGGTACCTGGAAGAGCACGACTAACGACCAGCAGAGGAAGATCCCTTGTGGGAGCGAGCCTGCTCGCGATGGCGGACGCACATCCAACATCAATGTGGCTGACACACCGCTATCGCGAGCAGGCTCGCTCCCACAATGTTTTCTGGGTGATTTCAGTATTTGCATCACCGCCCCCCTGTAGGAGCAAGCCCACTTCTGCGGTGCATCAAATGAATACGCATAAAAAAACCCGACCTTCACAGGCCGGGCGTTTTTGTTTGCCCTGGATATCAGGACTGGGTGGTAGGCGTCGATGGAGCCGGCGCAGCGGTCGGGGTAACCGCCGGAGTCGGAGCCGAAGCGGAGTTCGCGGGGCTCGTCGGGGCGGCCGGTTTGGCGGCAGCAGTCGGCGCCTTCGGTGCGGCAGCTTTTGGCGCAGCCGGTTTTTTCACCGCAGGCTTTTTCGCCGCGGCGGGTTTGGCCGCCGCTTTTGCCGCAGGCTTGGCAGCAGGTTTGGCGGCCGCGGTTTTGGCAGCCGGCTTGGCCGCTGCTTTGGTCGCGGGTTTGGCTGCTACCGGCTTGGCCGCTGCCTTGGCGGCAGGTTTGGCGGCTGCGGTTTTCGCCGCCGGCTTGGCCGCTGCTTTTGCCGCAGGCTTAGCGACGGCTTTCGCCGCGGCCTTGACCAATGGCTTGGCTGCCGTCTTGGTGGCAGGTTTGGCTGCCGCAGTCTTGGCCGCCACTGGCGCGACCTTGGCGCCGGTGAGTTTTTCGATCTGCTTGGTCAGGGTGTCGACCTTGCTGTGCAGCGCCTTGACTTCATTGCGGCTCGGCACGCCCAGCCGAGAGATCGCGCTGTTCAGGCGCTTGTCGAAAGCCCCTTCCAGTTCGTCCCACTTGCCCAGTGCGCGATCCTTCACACCGCCGATTCGCGACTTGGCGGACTCGACGGAGTCCTTGGTGGCATCGACTTGTTTGCCGACCGCCGTCTTGGTGAGTTTTTCGGCCTTCTCGCCGTCCTTAACCAGGGACTCGAAGAGTTTGCTGCCGTCAGTGTCAATCTTCGAGTACACGCCTAAACCAGCAAGCCAGATTTTGCGGGAGTATTTTTCAATCTTCCCGGCCCACGAGCTGCCTTCTTTTTCGGTGATTTTTTTGCCAGCCATCCCGTTCTCCTTAATGTTTACGCGCGACACGTTCAAGCAATGCCGTCAGCTCATCGAGCTTAGCAGAGAGTGTCTCAACGTCATGTTTAGACGGAATGCCGATACGATTCAAGGCACTTGCAACACGGGCGTCGAATACCTTCTCGACTTTATCGAGTTGTACTTCAACCCGGGCCTTGAACGTGTTGACGTCAGTCTTGGCTTCAATCAGTTCGCTGTTGGCCGCCTCGAGTTTTCCGGCAATGTTCTTTTTGCCTTTGGTTTCAACAACTTCACCGGCTTTTACCAACTCCTGGAAGTACTCGCTGCCTTCCTGGCCGACCTTGGTGTAGGCGCCCAGGCCCGCCAGCCAGATCTTGCGCGCGTACGTTTTCACGTCGCTGAGCGTGGAAGATTCAACGTCGGTTTTTTTCTTCAAAATAACTTTGGCCATGGTGCACCTCACTCGATAACAGGTTTGAGGAACTGCCCGTACACGGTCGGGCTCAGGAACAAAGTAGTGACAATAATTAGAAACGGCACCCTAACTACTGCCACAGAATCCGAGGTGATGACTTCCCCTGTGGGAGCGAGCCTGCTCGCGATGGCGATAGACCGGCAACATTGATGTTGAATGACACGCCGCTATCGCGAGCAGGCTCGCTCCCACAGGTGAATGAGTGATGAACTTGAGTCATCTCTTCAATCAAGCCAATGCTTTATCCAACGCCTTTTCAATTTCCGTCTTGATCGTGCCGCTCATGGCCGACATCAACATGCCCAGTTCGACATCGACGCGGATCGAGTCCTCGCCCACATGCACCTCGCCTTTGACCCCGGAGCGCTTGAGCTTCAGCGTGTCGCCCGACCACTGCGGCTCCAGGCCATAGCTGTCGGACAGTTTCTGCGCCAACTGGTCGGCTTTCGCGCGGGCCGCTTCCTTGCCCAGGCCATGGGCACGCTCAACTGTTATACGGGCCATCTGATGACTCCTGTTTTATCGGGACTTGCCTGCACGTTTCTGACCCTGGCTGCGTCAAAACGTCCCGGCGGTCGCTCATCTTACCTTCAGGCTTGCCAAGACAAAGCCCTCCACCGGGATTAGAATGTCCCGCATTCTTTTTTGGTGACAGCGATATGACTGATCAGCGCAAAGGCAGCGATGCCGAACCCACCACTCACTTCGGCTTCAAGAACGTGCCGGAAAGCCAGAAGGCGGAAAAAGTCGCTGAGGTTTTCCACTCGGTAGCCGCCAAATATGACTTGATGAACGATCTGCTCTCGGGTGGCATGCACCGTCTGTGGAAGCGTTTCGCGATCGAACTGTCGGGTGTGCGCAGCGGCAATCGGGTGCTGGACATCGCCGGTGGCACCGGCGACCTGACGAAGAAGTTTTCTCACATTGTCGGGCCGACCGGTCAGGTGGTGCTCGCTGACATCAACGAGTCCATGCTCAAGGTCGGTCGTGACCGCCTGCTGGACCTGGGTGTGGCCGGCAATGTCGAGTTCGTCCAGGCCGACGCCGAGAAGCTGCCCTTCCCGGACAACCATTTCGATTGCGTCACCATCGCCTTCGGCCTGCGCAACGTCACCCACAAGGAAGACGCCCTGCGCTCGATGCTACGAGTCCTCAAGCCCGGTGGTCGCCTGCTGGTGCTGGAATTCTCCAAGCCGACCAACGCGCTGATGTCCAAGGCCTACGACGCCTACTCGTTCGCCTTCATGCCACTGATGGGCAAGCTGATCACCAACGACTCGGAAAGCTATCGCTACCTGGCCGAATCGATCCGCATGCACCCGGATCAGGAAACCCTGAAGTCGATGATGGTCGAGGCCGGTTTCGACCGCGTGACCTACCACAACATGACCTCGGGCATCGTGGCCCTGCACCGCGGTATCAAGCCCTGATGCTGCTCACCGGCCTGCTCGCCAGCGTCGAACTCGGCGTCAATCGCGTCCTGCGCCTGGACAGTACGGCGCTGGCGCGCTTGGCGCACTTAAGCGGCAAGGTGATTGCGGTGGATTGCCGCAGCCCCGCATTGCGGCTGTTCATCCTGCCCAGCGACGAAGGCCTGATGCTCGCCGCACACTGGGAAGCCGAGGCCCACTGCACCCTGCGTGCCCCGGCATCGAGCCTGGTGAACCTGGCCCTGAGCAAGGACAAGACCGCCGTGCTGCATGGCCCTGAGGTGGAACTGGACGGCGACAGCGGCGTGCTGCTGGAGCTGGCGGCGATTCTCCAGGACCTGGAGCTGGACTGGGAATATGAAGTATCCCGCTGGCTCGGGCCGGTGGCCACTCAGCTACTCAGTGGCCATCTGCGCAGCCGCACTCGCTGGTATCGCCAAGGCTTCGCCAGCCTGGGGCAGAATCTGAGTGAATACCTGGCTGAGGAATCGCGTACTCTCGTAGGCCAACGCGAAGCCGACGCCCGCTTTAATGAACTGGACCAGATCAAACTTGACCTGGAACGTCTCGAGGCGCGTTTCGAGCGCCTTTCCCGCTCCCTTGAAACCAAGCGATAACGCATGAAGCTGCTTGCCGTCCGCCGTTTGTTGCGCATCCAGCGCGTCGTGATCCGCTATCGCCTCGATGACCTGCTGTTCGCCCTGCCGCTGCCCTGGTTTTTGCTGGCGCTGCGCTTCGTGCTGCCGTGGCGCTGGTTTCCCCGGCGAACGCTGGACCTGAGTCGTGGCGCACGCCTGCGCCTGGCCTTGCAGGACCTGGGACCGATCTTCATCAAGTTCGGGCAGATCCTCTCGACTCGCCGCGACCTGTTGCCCGAAGACATCGCCGATGAATTGATGATGCTTCAAGACCGCGTGCCGCCGTTCGATTCAAAGGTCTCGGTGGCCCTGATCGAAGAGCAACTGGGCAAGAAGATCAGCGAAGTGTTCAGCCGTTTCGACGTCGAGCCGTTGGCCTCGGCCTCCGTGGCCCAGGTTCACGCTGCGCAGCTCAAGAGCGGCGAAGAAGTGGTGGTGAAGGTTATCCGCCCGGGTCTCAAGCCGATCATTGCCCAGGACCTGGCGTGGCTGTTCATTCTCGCCCGGGCCGCCGAGCGGCTGTCGGCCGATGCGCGCCTGTTGCACCCGGTTGACGTGGTCCTGGATTACGAAAAAACCATTTACGACGAACTCGATCTGCTGCGCGAAGCCGCCAACGCCAGCCAACTGCGGCGTAACTTCGAAGGCTCGCCGCTGCTCTATGTGCCGCAAGTCTATTGGGACTGGTGCCGTCCGAAAGTGTTGGTGATGGAGCGTATCTACGGCATCCAGGTCACCGACCTGGCGACCCTGGCCGACCAGCGCACCGACATGAAACTGCTGGCCGAGCGCGGCGTGGAAATCTTCTTCACCCAGGTGTTCCGCGACAGCTTCTTCCACGCCGACATGCACCCGGGGAATATCTTTGTCAGCACCGTGCAACCGTGGAGCCCGCAATACATTGCCATCGACTGCGGCATCGTCGGCAGCCTGACTCCCGAAGACCAGGACTATCTGGCCCGCAACCTGTTCGCCTTCTTCAAGCGCGACTACCGCCGCGTCGCGCAACTGCACATCGACTCCGGCTGGGTGCCGGCCGAGACCAAACTCAACGAATTCGAAGCGGCGATCCGCACGGTATGCGAACCGATCTTCGAAAAACCGTTAAAAGATATTTCATTCGGCCAGGTGCTGATGCGCCTGTTCCAGACCGCGCGTCGCTTCAATATGGAGGTTCAGCCGCAGTTGGTACTGTTGCAGAAAACCTTGCTGAACATCGAAGGCCTTGGTCGCCAGCTATACCCGGACCTGGACCTGTGGAACACCGCCCAGCCGTTCCTCGAACGCTGGATGCGTGAGCGCGTGAGCCCCAAAACCTTGCTGGGCAACGTGCAGAGCCAGTTCGAGCAGCTCCCGCATCTGGCCAACATGACCCGCGACCTGCTCGAACGCATGTCCCAACCCCACGCCCACGATCCCGCGCCGCCGTGGAAAGAACGCGGGGACGACTGGTTCATGCGCCTGCTCGGCGCCGCTCACCTGGGTGGCGGTGCAGTACTGGCGAGCGGGGGCCCGTTGAGTCAGCTGGGCCACTGGCCCGCCGGCATCATGGTCATCGTTGGTTTGTATCTGGTCGTTCGTCGATAGCCAGCACCGGTTCACGCTGGCACACTGTTTCAAGGCTGGGCCCGTCGACTTGAGATGCGCGGCCCATTGTCGGAGTCGAAGATGAAAAACTGGCAGGACGAGATCAAATGGGACGCTGACGGCCTGGTGCCGGCCATCGCCCAGGATCACAAGACCGGGCGCGTGCTGATGATGGCCTGGATGAACCGTGAAGCGCTGGCCCTGACCGCCGCTGAGAACCGCGCCATCTATTGGTCACGTTCGCGTGGCAAGCTGTGGCGCAAGGGTGAAGAGTCCGGGCACGTGCAGCACCTGCACGAGATGCGCCTGGACTGCGACGGCGACGTCATCATCCTGATGGTCGAGCAGGTCGGTGAGATCGCCTGCCACACCGGCCGTCAAAGCTGCTTCTATCGCGTCTTCGAGAACGGCGACTGGAAAACCGTCGACCCGGTGCTCAAGGACCCGCACGCCATTTATTCAGGACATACCCATGAGTGACACCCTGACCCGCCTGGCCCAGGTGCTGGAAGAGCGCAAAGGCGCAGCGGCCGACAGTTCCTATGTCGCCAGCCTGTACCACAAGGGTTTGAACAAGATTCTGGAAAAGGTCGGTGAAGAGTCGGTCGAGACCATCATCGCCGCCAAGGACGCCGCCATCAGCGGCGACTGCAGTGACGTGATCTACGAGACCGCCGACCTGTGGTTCCATAGCCTGGTCATGCTTGCCCAACTGGGGCAGCACCCGCAGGCTGTACTGGATGAACTGGACCGTCGTTTCGGTCTGTCCGGGCACGTCGAGAAAGCCTCGCGTCCGTCCGCCTGATCAACTTACGAGAGGAATAGCCACATGGGTATTTTTGACTGGAAACACTGGGTCGTCATTCTGGTGGTCGTGGTACTGGTGTTCGGCACCAAGAAACTCAAGAACCTGGGCACTGACGTTGGCGAGTCGATCAAGGGCTTTCGCAAGGCCATGAACGACGACGAAAAACCGGCCGACCCGGCAGCGACGCCCGCTCAACCAGCGCAGCCGAGCCAACCGGTTCACCCACAGGCCACTCAACCTGTGAATGCCCCGCACACCATCGATGTGCAGGCACAGAAAGTCGAAGAGCCGGCCCGCAAAGACTCGTGAGCACTGACTAATGTTTGGGATCAGCTTCACTGAACTGCTGCTCGTCGGCCTCGTCGCCCTGCTGGTACTGGGCCCCGAGCGGCTGCCGGGCGCTGCGCGCACCGCAGGTCTATGGATCGGGCGGCTCAAGCGCAGCTTCAATGCGATCAAACAGGAAGTTGAACGTGAAATCGGGGCCGACGACATTCGTCGGCAACTGCACAACGAACACATTCTGTCTCTGGAGCAGGAAGCGCGGAAAATCTTCACCCCGACCCAGCAGGAGCCGACACCGGTTCAGCCGGCGGTCGAGCCGACGATTGCCCCCCAGGCGCCGGTGGATGACACGCCGCCTGTAGCAGCCGCGCCCGCGAACCCCGTGGAGCCCGCCCCGACAGTGGCGGCACCAGCCGTTCCTAACGACCCTACTTTGCCGCCGCGAGCCCCATGAGCGATATTCCTGAAAACGACCAGCCGATGCCGCTGGTATCGCACCTCACCGAGTTGCGCACCCGCCTGTTGCGTTGCGTGGCGGCGATTTTCGTCATCTTCGCCGGGCTGTTTGCCTTCACCCAACAGATCTACACCTTCGTTTCCACACCGCTGCGCCAGTACCTGCCGGAAGGCGCGACGATGATCGCCACCGACGTGTCGTCACCGTTCCTGACGCCGCTCAAGCTGACGATGATGGTCTCGTTGTTCCTGGCGATCCCGGTGATCCTGCACCAGATCTGGGGCTTCATCGCGCCAGGCCTGTACAAGCATGAAAAACGCGTTGCCGTGCCGCTGCTGGTGTCCAGCATTCTGCTGTTCTACACCGGCATGGCCTTCGCCTACTTCTTCGTATTCCCGTTGATCTTCAAGTTCTTTGCCGCCGCCACTCCCGCGGGCGTGGAAATGATGACCGACATCACCAGCTACCTGGATTTCGTCATGACGCTGTTCTTCGCCTTCGGCGTGGCGTTCGAAATCCCAGTAGCCGTGGTACTGCTGGTGTGGATCGGCGTGGTCGACGTTGCGTACCTGAAGAAAATTCGTCCGTACGTGATCATCGGCTGCTTCGTGGTCGGCATGATCCTGACCCCGCCGGACATCTTCTCCCAGACCCTGCTCGCCGTGCCGATGTGGCTGCTGTTCGAGATCGGCATCCTGTTCGGCGGTCTGGTGCGCAAGCGCCGGGAAGAAGCAGACGATCAGCCGGTCGACGACCATAACGACCAGCCGCCAGCGACCCAAGCGTGAACCTGCTGCTGCTTGAAGAGGCCGACTTCATCGGGCCTGACCGCGTCGTGCTGAGCGATCGCCGCTTGACCCACATGCAGCAAGTGCACCGTAGCGCCGTCGGTGACAGCCTGCGGGTCGGGCGTATCGGCGGGTTGATGGGCACGGCCCAGGTGCTGCGCCTGGAAGCCCATGAAGCCGAACTGCAAGTGACACTCGACCAACCTGCGCCGGTCAAGCTGCCACTGACACTGGTGCTGGCCCTGCCTCGACCGAAAATGCTCCGGCGAGTGCTCCAGACCATCGCCAGCATGGGCGTGCCGCGCGTGGTACTGGTCAACAGTTACCGCGTGGAAAAGAGCTTCTGGCAGACCCCGTTCCTGGAGCCCGAGGCCATTCGCGAACAACTGATCCTTGGCCTGGAGCAGGCGCGCGACAGCGTGCTGCCGGAGATCATCATCGAAAAGCGCTTCAAGCCCTTCGTTGAAGACCGCCTGCCGGCCATGGCGAACGGCACCTGCGGTCTGGTCGGCCATCCGGGGAACTACCCCCCCTGCCCTCGCGCGCTGGACGAACCCGTGACCCTGGCCATCGGCCCCGAAGGCGGCTGGATTCCTTACGAAATCGACCTGCTGGCCAAGGCCGGACTGCAACCGGTACAACTGGGCGAACGCATCCTGCGCGTCGAAACCGCCGTTACCGCGCTGCTCGCACGGTTGTTCTGACCCCCTGCCGCTTGCCCGTTTTTTGTGGCGAGCGCCAGGATTCTCAGTTCATTTCTACAGATCCCTCCCGCCCCGCCGATACAGCTCCCATAAAACCAATTCAGTGCAGCAAGGGAGAAATCAGCATGTTCCGAATGCTTACCCAGAGTCTGGGAAACGTAAGCGTCAATCACAAACTCGGCTTCGGCTTCGGTCTGGTGCTATTTCTAACCTTGATGATCGCTTTCACCGGTTGGAGCGGCCTGGGCAATGTCATTAGCCGTGGCGACAAGCTGGGCTACATTTCCAGCCTGAACGAGTTGAGCAAGGACCTGCGCCTGGCACGCCTGGACTACTACACCACGCGGGGTGAAAACGGTCCGCAGGAAGTCAACGATCTGCTTGCCAAACTCGAGACCGGCCTGACCGCAGCCCGCCAGATGATCGAGCAGCCGGCCGACGTGGCGCTGATCGACAAACAACTGGCCGCTGTGGCCGAGTACAAAAGCGCCTTCGCCGAGATGGCCAGCGCCACCGTCAGTCGCGAAGATGCCCGCAGCAAACTCGGCGCCAGCGCCGACAACGCCGTGGCCCGCGTCGCCGAGGTTGAAAAAGCCACGCTGCAAAGCGAGAACGTCGCCCAATTCAACAGCGTGGTATCCCTGAGCAAGGCGATCCAGCAAGCGCGTTATCAGGTTCGCGGCTACACCTACAGCGGTAAGAACGAAGCCCAGCAACCGGCCCTTGACGCCATTACCGATGCCCTCAAACTTCTCGCACGCCTACCGGCGCAGTTGCCTGAGGAGCACTCCGCCAACCTGCAGCAAGCCAGCGATTCGATCAACGCCTACCGTGCGGCGGTCAGTCAGTTTCGCGATTCCCAGCTTGATACCGCCGCGGCGCTCAAGCGCATGACCGAGCAAGGCGAAGTATTGCTTGAGTCCAGCAAAAGCCTGACCGTGTCCCAGACCGCCGTGCGCGACCAGGACGCCGCCCAGGCCAAGACCGTCCTGGTATCGGCTGCCGTGCTGGCCATGTTGTTCGGCGTGATCGCAGCATTGGTCATCACCCGGCAGATCGTCGGCCCGCTGGACCAGACCCTCAAAGTCGCCGAGCGCATTGCCGCGGGCGACCTGACCCACAACCTCACCTCCGAGCGCCGCGACGAACTCGGTCAATTGCAGCGCGCCATGCAGAGCATGACCGTGGGCCTGCGGCAGTTGATCGGCGGCATCAGCGACGGCGTTACACAAATCGCCAGCGCCGCCGAACAACTCTCGGCCGTGACCGAGCAGACCAGCGCCGGGGTCAACAGCCAGAAAGTGGAAACCGACCAGGTCGCCACCGCCATGCACGAAATGACCGCCACGGTGCAGGAAGTGGCGCGCAATGCCGAGGAAGCTTCCGAAGCGGCCGTCGCGGCTGACCAGCAGGCACGCGAGGGTGAAAAAGTGGTCGGCGAAGCCATCGCCCAGATCGAACGCCTGGCCCTCGAAGTGGGTAACTCCACCACAGCCATGGGCGACCTCAAGCGCGAAAGCGACAAAATCGGCAGCGTGCTGGACGTGATCAAGTCCGTAGCCCAGCAAACCAACCTGCTGGCCCTCAACGCGGCCATCGAAGCGGCCCGTGCGGGCGAAGCCGGACGTGGTTTCGCGGTGGTGGCTGACGAGGTCCGCAGCCTGGCCCAGCGCACCCAGAAGTCCACAGAAGAAATCGAAGAACTGATCGTCGGCCTGCAGTCAGGCACCGAGCAGGTCGCGACCATCATGGACAACAGCCGCAGCCTGACCGACAACAGCGTCGAACTGACCCGCCGCGCCGGTGGATCCCTGGAAAACATCACCCGCACGGTCTCGGCCATTCAGTCGATGAACCAGCAGATCGCCGCTGCGGCCGAGCAGCAGAGTGCCGTGGCCGAGGAGATCAACCGCAGCGTGCTGAATGTGCGCGATGTGTCGGAGCAAACTGCGTCGTCCAGTGAAGAGACGGCCGCTTCGAGCGCTGAATTGGCCCGGTTGGGGGTTCATTTGCAGACGTTGGTGGGGCGGTTCAGGGTTTGATGACTTGGGACTGCTTACTTGAGTTTTGTGTGTATATCCGTTGCTGCGGTAACGGCGGCAATGGATATGTACTCAGTCAACAAAACCCTGGCCGGCTATCAGCCCGACTTCGCGAGCAAGCCCGCCCCCACAGGTACCGTGTCTGACCTAGCTTTTTGCCAACCCCGAGGCAACGACCAACTCTTCCAGGGCCAACAAATCCGGCACCTTCGCCACATGCTCGCCCACTTGTACCGCCGCCTGTTCCAGCCCACACAGCGGTACATCGACGTAGCTCAGCTGGGTGTCGAGTTTGTAGGAACGCGGGATACCCTGGACCAGCAGCGCAATGAACCGCAACTCCGGGCGCCCGCCCAGTGCATTGAGCACGACGATGCGCGCACGCTCGCCGATCACGGTTTTCTGGCCGCAGGCCGACTCGAAACTCAGCAACGGGATTTGCCGTTCGCGCCAGCTCACCCAACCCAGGAACCACGGCGGAGTGTCCATATCGAACGCGCTGCTCTGGTAGTCGATCAGCTCGGCCACGGCCACGTTGGGTAAAATCAGGTGCCGGTCGGCCAGGGGTAGCAGCAGCCCAGTGATGTGCCCGGTACGCGGGTGAAGGTCATGCATGGGTTTTGCTCCAGCGGGCGATGCTGTCGAGCAGCACCGATTCCTGGTACGGCTTGCCCAGGTAGTCGTTGACGCCGATGGCCATGGCGCGGTCGCGGTGTTTCTGGCCGGTGCGGGAGGTGATCATGATGATCGGCAGGTGGGCCAGGCGCGGGTCATTGCGTACTTGCGTGGCCACTTCGAAGCCGTCCATGCGCGGCATTTCGATGTCCAGCAACATCAGGTCGGGGGAGTGTTCGGCCAGCAGCGCCATGGCATCCACGCCATCCTTGGCGGTGAGCACGTGCATGCCGTGGCGCTCCAGCAGGCGGCTGGTGACCTTGCGGACCGTCACCGAGTCGTCCACCACCAGCACCAGCAATGCTCGCGGGTGTTCGCCCTCGCCTTGCGCCGCTGCCGGGCGGCGTGGGACCTGATGAGGCAAGGCGCGGATCGGCGCCAACAGGTCGAGAATCAACACCACCCGGCCATCGCCCAGGATCGTCGCCCCCGACAAGCCCTGCACCGCCGAAAATTGCGGGCCGAGGCTCTTGACCACGATCTCCCGGGTCCCAGCGGTAGCGTCCACTTGCACCGCGATATGCCGCTCGCTGCATTGCATCAGCAGCACCGGCAACGGTTGGCTCTGGCCCAACAGTTTCGGGCGAGCGCCGGTTTTCAATAGCTCACCCAGGTAGCACAGCTCATAGCGTTGCCCGGCGTAGGTGTAGGTCGGCGGGTCGAGCTGGTAATAGCCATCCAGTTCAGCGGGCAACACCCGGACGATACTTTCGATGGTGTTCAGTGGGATCGCGTACTGGTCTTCGTGACATTGCACCATCAACGCCCGGTTCACCGCCACGGTAAACGGCAGGCGAATGCGGAAATGCACGCCCTGCCCCGGCGTAGAGTCGATGACCATACTGCCACCCAGTTGCCGCACCTCTTCATGGACCACGTCCATGCCGACGCCGCGCCCGGAAATCTGGGTGATTTTTTCGGCGGTGGAAAAGCCCGGCTGCAAGATGAATTGCAGCACGTCGCGGTCGCTGATGTCGCTGTCCGGTGCCAGCAGACCACGCTTGATCGCCTTGCTGCGCACCGCCTCCAGCGGCACGCCGGCGCCGTCGTCGCGAATGTCGAAAATGATGTCGCCACCTTCCCGGGACAGGTCGAGGCTGATGCGCCCCCGGGCCGGTTTCCCGGCAGCGATGCGCACGTCGGCTGGCTCCAGGCCGTGGTCGACGGCGTTGCGCAGCATATGCTCCAAGGGCGCGGCCATGCGCTCCAGCACGCTACGGTCCATTTCGCCTTCAGCATTGCCAACCACGAACTCCACGTCCTTGCCCAACTCCTGCGCCACTTGCCGCACGATGCGTTTGAGGCGCGGCAACATGCGCTCGAACGGCACCATGCGCGTGCGCATCAACCCTTCCTGAAGTTCGGTATTGACCCGCCCCTGCTGTTGCAGCAGGTTCTCAGCGTCGTGATTGCTGCGTTCGAGGGTTTCCTTGAGATCGAGCAAGTCCGAGGCCGATTCGAACAGCGCCCGGGACAATTGCTGCAACTGGGAATGCCGGTCCATCTCCAGCGGGTCGAATTCTTCGTAGCCCAGGCGCTCGGCCTCGACCTGCTGGCGACTGAGGATCCGGCCCTGGGTTTCGGTATCAAGACGGCGCAACTGGTCGCGCATGCGCTCGATGGTGGTTTCCATCTCGCCCAGGGCCACGCGCGCGTCGTTGACCTGCTGTTCGATACGCCCACGGAAAATCGAGGTTTCCCCAGCCAGGTTCACCAGGTCGTCAAGCAGTTCGGCGGAGACCTTGACCATGTCCGCGCCGTCGCTCGGGGTGCCGGTCTCAGGCCTTGTGGGCGCAGGCGGCGGGGTCGGGGCCGGTTCCGGCGCGGGGACGACTTTGGGCGTCTCGCTGTCCTGCGGATGATTCACCGCCTGGATCTGCGCGATCAGCCGGTCGGCAACGGGGCAGGGGTGGCCGGCGCGTACCGCATCGAGCATCTGCGCCAGCCGGTCGTGGCTGCTTTGCAGCAAGGCGAACAGCGCTGGAGTCGGTTGGAGCAGCCCCGCCGACAAGCCTTCATAGAGATTTTCCAGCTCATGGGCCAGGTCGCCGATGGGGACGATTTCCACCATCCGCGCTCCACCCTTGAGGGTGTGCAAATCCCGCAACAGCGTTTCCAGGGCCTGACGGTTCGATGGTTCGTCCTGCCAGCGCAGCAGCGCTGAGCCTGCGCTGTCGAGAATGTCGAAACCTTCTTCGAGGAAGATTTCCAGCAGCTCCGGGTCATGTCCGGCCCCCTCGCCCTGGATCGCCCCTGCCGAATCGATTGGGTTCGGCTTGTCCTGACGGAACCGGCGAATGGCGTCGATCAGCGCAACGGGATCGCCCAACGGCTGGCCCTGCTGCAACTGCCCGAGCAGCAGATCGAGGCGTTCGTGACTGCTGCTGAGCAGTTGCTCGAGTTCCTCGCTGTGGCTGTAACGGCGGTCCACCAGCCCTTCGTAGAGATTTTCCAGCTCCTGGGCCAGGTCGCTCACCGGCCGGATATCGGCCATTCGTGCGCCGCCCTTGAGGGTGTGCAAGTCGCGTTGCAACGAGGACAGCGGCGCTGCGTTGTCCGGGTCGGCCAGCCAACGTTGCAGGGCCTGGGCGGCGCTTTCGAGGATGTCCTGCGCCTCTTCGAGGAAGATCGAGGCAATGTCGTCGTCCACTGAGGTCTCAGCAGGGGCGCTGCGCTGCAGTTCCGCTGTCGCGTTACCCAGTTCGCGGATGCTCAGGGTGCGGCTGCCATCGCTGCGGATCAGGCCGGTGGCGGATGGGTCCAGGCTCTCTTGGAGCAAGCCGCGCAGGGCCTGCACCCGCTCGGGCTGCGAGTGCACGTGTTGCCCGGCGGCCAATTCATCGAGCATGTCGATCAAGGCTTCATGGGCGCGCTGCGCTTCCTGGAAAAACACGTCGCTGACTGCCAGGCTGCTTTCCTCCACTGCGCCATAGAGATCGAGCAAGGCTTCACAGAGCTCGTCCACCGGGTGCAAGTCGGCCAAGTGCGCGCCTTCGCCGAGGGTGGTCAGCTCGTCCAGCAGTGCACTGAGTTCCTGGCCTTCGCCGGGGTGCTGCTGCCAACGGCGCAACAGGTTTTCGGCATCGAGCAGGATGTCCATGCCCTGGGCGAGGAAGTTGTTGATCAGTTGGGGATCGCGCTTGGTCCGCAAGCCTTTGTCCGGTGCACTGAGGGCCGTTTGCAGGCGCTCGGCCAGCAGCGTTTGGGTTCGCTGGATCAGCTCTTCTGCGCCGGGGATCGGCGCCAGGGGGGCACCGTGCAACTGACGCAAGCCCAGGCGCAACAGGCCCTCGGCCTCCAGCAGCAATTCAGTTTCATCAAGGTCGAGGGCGATCAGGTGCGCCTTGTATTCCCGGGCCAACTGGTCCATCGCGCCGGCCAGCTCGGCAATCGGCAACACGCCGGCCATTGATGCGCTGCCCTTGAGGGTATGCAAGGCTCGCTGCAATTCGTCGTTGGCCTGCAGCGGCAAGTGTTCGGCGGCCTGGTCGAGAAAGCGATTGAGGCTGGCAAGGTGACCCTGGGCTTCGTTGTCGAATATCTTCAGCAACAACGGGTCGAGGGCGGCGACATCCTGGGCGTCTTCATCGTCATCGACGCCCTTTGCCAGCGCATGGGCACGGGCGGCCAGACGGTCGACATCGTCGCGCTGACGCTGGCGGTTGTCTGCAAACTCGCTCACCAGGGCCGGTAGCAACTGCACCGTGTCATCGAGCAACTGCCGGACCGCAGCACCCGGCTCAACACTGCGCTCCAGCACCCGGTTGAGCAGGTTTTCCACAGCCCAGGCCAGCTCACCCAAGACCAGCGCCCGCACCATCCGACCGCTGCCCTTGAGGGTATGGAAGGCCCTGCGCAATTCGGCCAGGGCGCCATGGTCGTCAGGGTGAGCGGCCCAGCGCGGCAGGTATTCGCGCAAAACGTCGAGCACCTCGTCGGCTTCTTCAAGGAAGACCTCGCGCAGCTCGTCGTCCACCGGATGCTCGTCCAACGGCGGCGGCAACAGGCTACCCGGCGTGCTCCGGGCCGGCGGGTTGACCGCCGAGACCGGGCTGGCCAGCATTTGGGCCAAGGACTGCACGGTCTGCGGGTCATCCAGCTCCTGCAAGTCCTGCATGACCTGGGCCTCGTTCGGGCTCAGCACATCGTCAAGCAACGGCACCCGGGCTTCGTCGGGGAAATAACCGAGGGCACCCAGGCTGCGCTCGACCACGTCCAACAAGGGTTCGCCGGGCGTTTCCGGGTCTTCGCTCAAACGTTCCAGGTAATATTCGAGGCCGGTGATTACGTCGGCCAGGTGATCGAGTTCTTCCCAGCCCGGCTGGGCGTGATCCAACAGCAGATGCTCGCGAATGAAACCATTGCACGCCTCCACAAGGCTGGCGGCGCGGCTCAAGGGGATCATCGCCAGCGCGCCGCGCACCTGGGTCAGCAACGCCGGTAGCGCTTGCAGTTGTTCGCTGTTCCAGTCGGCGTCGATGTAGTCGACGATCATGTCCTTGGCCTGTTGCAGGCAGGTGTGGGCTTCCTTGATAACAATCTGGTGGATCTGGGTCAGGTCTGTGGTGGGCAGGTGGCTGTCTTCAGGGCTCTCGGGCTCGACGGTGCCGACCATGCCGGCCAGAGTGGCCTCGACGTAGAGCAAGGCCCCGGCGACATCCATGAGCGTCGCGTCATCCGGCTCGCGATGACCTTGGGCGAGGCTCAGGACCACCGCCAATTGATCGATGATCACTTTTCGCGGCTGACCGAAGCCGAGCACCGCCAGGGTGTCGGCGATCTGTCGCAGGGGCGCCAGCAGGCTGTCCAGCTCCGAGGCGTGCTGGCGGTCACTGCGCACGAACAGGTCGAGCCGCTCCTTGACCCGCACCAGCTCTTCGCAGAGTGCGGCGAGCACCGAGCGCATGGCATCGCGGTCCGGTCCGGCCAGGCGTGCGCGTTCTTCGTCGACCATGGCGCTGTCGGGCAGCGCGTCGTCCAGTGAGTAGCGTTCTTTCATGATCTGCATCTGCCCGCTGGGATGTTCGGCCTTGGCAATATAGAACAACAAACTCGTCAGCAACTGTGGCGGCGCCGGTTGATTGATGCCTTGCAGGCCCTGGTCCAACAGGCGCTTGAGTTCCTTGTCCGCTTCCTTGAATAAGCTGCGCAGGGCCGGGCTATTGGCGATACGCCCCTCGCGCATGCCTTCGACCAGGGCCGACGCCACCTGCCACAGCGCATTGAGCGGTGCGCCGGCGCACAGCCCTTCCAGGCGGTGGAAGACCTTGGCCAGATAGCCGAGATGGGTGGCGTCGTCTTGTTCGCGCAACAGCCCCACCAGGGCCACTTGCAGGGTCTGGCGCAGTTTGCGCAAGGTGTTGGGCAGGTCAGGCGGTTCGAGTCGCTTCAAGGCCTCGTCACTGAGCGGCGCGATCAGCGGTAACTCTGGACTGAACAGGCTGGTCTCCGACAACAGGCTCTCGCCCCGGGCGCTGCGCAAATCATTGATCAATGGCAGCACCACCAACGGCAGGTCGCGGCGGGCACCTTGGATGCGGTCCAGATAGATCGGCAACTGCCCAAGGGCCTGGCTCAACAGACTGATGGCTTCGTCGCGATGGGCGATGCGGTTGTCCTGCAGGGCGACGCACAGCTGTTCCATCTCCTCGGCCAGCAGCGCCGCACCATAGAACTCGACCATCTGCAGGCCGCCGTGCACCTGATGAATGCACGCCAGGCAATGCGCGAGGGCATCCGCCGCCTGCGGGTCGTCCACCAGGCGATTGAGCGCCAGATGGGCCTGCTTCAGCGTTTCGGCAATCTCGCCCTTGACCCACTCCAGGGCCACATAGTCGTGCCGATCACCCATAACCACTCCAAATCAACAGTCTAAGACGCAGGAACATCAGCCCTTGTGGCGAGGGGATTTATCCCCGCTGGGCTGCGAAGCGGCCCCCTGCAATGCAGAATCCAACATCTATGTCCCAGACTGGCTATTTTGGGACTGCTTCGCAGTCCAGCGGGGATAAATCCCCTCGCCACAAAAGCTTCCTCGCCACATGACCCTTCTCAATATACAGATCCAGCCAGTTACGCCTTGTTCTCATCCGCCGCAGCCGCCGCCGGCAAAGTAAACCCCGACACCGAACGACGCAGCTGACTGGCCATTTTCGCCAGGTTGCCGATGCTCTCGGCGGTGGCGGTGGAGCCGGAAGAGGTTTGCGTGGTGATCTGCTGGATCACGTTCATGGTCAAGGAAATCTGCCCCGCCGACGTGGTCTGTTGCTGCGCCGCGTTGGAAATGCTCTGGATCAGCGCCGCCAGGGTCTTGGACACGCCTTCGATTTCTTCCAGGGCCACCCCGGCATCCTGGGCCAGTCGGGCGCCGCGCACCACTTCGGTGGTGGTCTGTTCCATGGAAATCACCGCCTCGTTGGTGTCAGCCTGAATCGCCCGCACCAGGGTCTCGATCTGCCGGGTCGCCGCCGAAGAGCGCTCCGCCAGCCGCTGCACTTCATCGGCCACCACCGCGAACCCGCGCCCGGCGTCACCGGCCATGGACGCCTGGATAGCGGCGTTGAGGGCCAGGATGTTGGTCTGGTCGGCAATGTCATCGATCAGGCTGACAATGTCGCCGATTTCCTGAGACGACTCCCCCAGGCGCTTGATGCGCTTGGCCGTGTCCTGGATCTGCTCGCGAATGTTGTCCATGCCATGAATGGTGTTGTGCACCACCTCGTTGCCTTTGTTGGCGATCTCCACGGAGCGCTCGGCCACCGCCGACGACTCGGCGGCATTGGCCGAGACCTGATCGATGGACTGGGCCATTTCATTGATTGAAGTCGAAGCTTCGGATATCTGCTGGGCCTGATGTTCGGAAGCCTGCGCCAGGTGCATCGCCGTAGCCTGGGTTTCCTGCACCGCAGCGGCGACCTGGCCGGCGGTGAGGTTGATGGTGGCCACAAGGTCACGCAGTTGGTCCACCGAATAGTTGATGGAATCGGCGATGGTGCCGGTAAAGTCTTCGGTAACCGAGGCGGTCACGGTCAGGTCGCCATCGGCCAGGTCTTCGATCTCGTCCAGCAGACGCATGATCGCGTTCTGGTTGCGCTCATTCTTTTCTGCGGTTTCACGCAACTGCCGGTTGGTTTCGCGGACCATCACCAGCCCGATCAGGATGATCGACATCAGCGCCAACAGACCCAGCACATAACCACCGATGGCGTTTGCGGAACGCCCGCCGGCCAGGTTTTCGAACGCGGTGGCCAGGTGCGACGCTTCGTCCAGCAAGGTTTGCGACAGGTTGAAGATGTTGCCTGCCGACTCGCGGACCTTGAACAGCTCAGGAGAGGTTTCGAGGATTTCGTCCACCGAGCCGGAGACGAATTCGAAGAGTTCGCTGATCTCACTCAGGCGAGCCCGGGCATCGCGGTCCTGTACTTGGGAGATCTTCAAGGCCGGGTCACCTTGCGACATGCCATTGAGCACCTGACCAAAACGTGCGGCATCGCGGCCAAAGGTATCGGCGGCCTGACTGGCGTTTTCATCCCCCGCCAGCACGGTGTTCACCGCCCCGAGAATCCGTTCGGCCAGCAACGACTGGCGCTGGGCCATGGCGACCTGCGCGGCGGGCGCGCCGCGCTGCAGGAGAATTTCGACGACCTTTTCGTACTCGACCTGCAATTGCGGCACGGTTTCGGCGAGGGTCGCCGCCACCTGATGCAGCGACAGCACAGTCTGTTCGCTGGACAGGATGGCATCGGTGTTCTTGAGCAGGCGTTCCCAGTCCAGCTGTACGGCACGCATCTGCGGGCGCAGGGCAGCAGGTGCCGGTGGCAGGCCGGTCACCGGGTCGCCTTGCTTCAGGTAGCCCCAGCGCTGGGCGAAATCATTGCGCGCCTCGCTCAGCAACTTGAACGCCGCGGCCTTGCCGGCGGCCGCCTCGGTGGCGTTCTTCGCGATGCGCTGGGACAGCACCCGCAACTCACCGGCGTGGCCGATGTACTGCTTGTCGTAGTTGGACTGGGTGTTGAGGTAAGCGAAGTTGGCGAACAGCAGCATGATGAAGACAATCAGCGCGACGAACAGCACGATGATCTGCGAACGACTACGCGACGCTTCCAGAGGCTTACCTGTATTTGCTTTGATCATCGGTTCTCGCCTGTACTGCCCAATCCAACCCACTCACCACTGCCAACTGTAAGCAAGCCCTTGTAGTGCAGCCTGCTCAATCAGTGTGACTCTGTGGGAGCAAGGCTTGCCTGCGATGAAAACAACACGGTTTCCCGCCTACCGAGGCGCCGCCATCGCGAGCAAGCTTTGCTCCCACTGGCTCGTTCCCACAAGGGACCGTGTGGCATCTCGTCAAACAGCTACATCCATGAACCCCGGCGAGCGCGTCAGCGCAAACGGGCTGAACACCTGCCACTGCCGTTCACCGCGAAACCGGCCCTTGACGAAGGCCGACTCCGGGCCGTCAAGGTCGTCCATCAGCGTCGGCTCCAGGCTGTCCTGGGCAAAATGCTGCAATCCGAGGACTTCATCCACCAGCAACCCGGTAAAGACCTCGTCATGATCCACCACCAGCACCCGCCGCTGCTTGCGCACGCTCGACAGCTCATGGCCGAAGAAACCGCACAAATCCATCAACGGCAATAAGCGCCCGCGCAGATTAGCCACACCACGAACCCATGGCTTGACCCCGGGCAAATGTGTGTAGCGCGGTTCGTGCAGCACTTCGCTGACTTCGCCCATGGGCGCCACGTACCAGTGTTCGCCGAGGCGAAAACCGATGCCGCTCCAGCTGTCGCCGTGGGTCGGTTGTGACGGCAGGTCCGCCCCCAGCAGCCGGCAACGCCGGTCGATCTGCAGGAGCAGTTCGAAAGCGGTCAGGGATTGGCTCATGGCCGTGTCATCAACCCGCCAGCACGTTGTTCAGGGTCTTGATCAGGGTTTCTTCGTCCACCGGTTTGGTCAGGTAGTCCTTCGCGCCTTGGCGAGTGCCCCAGACCTTGTCGGTGTCCTGGTCCTTGGTGGTGATGATGATCACCGGGATGTGCCCGGTGTCCGGATCCTTGGTCAACTGGCGCGTGGCCTGGAAACCGTTGAGGCCGGGCATGACGATATCCATCAGGACCGCGTCGGGCTTTTCCTGGCGAGCCAGGGCCACGCCGTCGGCGCCGTTTTCGGCCTTCAGGACCTGGTGGCCGTGCTTTTCCAGCATGCCGGTCAGTTTGTACATTTCGGTCGGCGAATCATCGACGATCAGAATTCGTGCCATGGTGTTCCCCATTTTTTGTTGACCCCAGGCCCGATGGCCGAGTGTCATTAATGTGCCTGGTGCGGCTGGACAGCGGCAAAGCCCGGAACATGAGCCCGTATCGCGCCCAGCAGTTCTTCCTTGCTGAAAGGCTTGGTCAAAAACTGATCGGAGCCGACGATGCGCCCCTTGGCCTTGTCGAACAAACCGTCCCGGGACGACAACATGATCACCGGCGTGGCCTTGAAAACGCTGTTGTTCTTGATCAGGGCACAAGTCTGGTAACCGTCCAGGCGCGGCATCATGATGTCGACAAAGATAATGCCCGGATGATGGTCGGCGATCTTGGCCAGGGCATCGAAGCCATCGACCGCCGTGATGACCTCGCAACCCACGTTGCGCAACAAGGTCTCGGCGGTGCGGCGGATGGTCTTCGAGTCGTCGATGACCATGACCTTCAAGGCGCTGGGTTGCTGCTGCGTAAGATGCTCTGCCATTGCCACTGCAAACCGGTTTTTAACGCGTAAGTGTGAACGACAGCGCAAACCCTTGATGTTCAAGGCCCGCACGTCACATGCCAGCCTTTTTAGCACAGTCTCCATCGCCGATCTATCGGCCGCTCGGTACAGTGGTTTTTCCTTGACCGCCAATCTTCCGGGCGCCACTCTGACGCCACTTTTTCACACCATTTGTGCCCATCAATTTTCGAGGAACCAAGCCATGAGCGTACGCGTCGGCATTGTCATGGACCCTATCGCCAGCATTTCCTATAAAAAGGATAGCTCGCTGGCCATGCTGCTGGCCGCTCAGAAGCGCGGCTGGGAGCTGTTCTACATGGAACAGGGCGACCTCTACCAGGCCGAAGGTCAGGCACGGGCGCGGATGAAGCCGCTGAACGTCTTCGCCAACCCCGAAAAATGGTTTGAGCTGGGCGCCGAACGCGATGCGCTGCTCAGCGACCTGGACGTGATCCTCATGCGCAAGGATCCGCCCTTCGACATGGAGTTCGTGTATTCCACCTACCTGCTGGAGCAGGCCGAAAACGCCGGTGTGCTGGTGGTCAACAAACCCCAGAGCCTGCGCGACTGCAACGAAAAGCTGTTCGCCACGCTGTTCCCGCAATGCACGCCGCCCACCATCGTCAGCCGTCGCCCGGACGTGCTGCGTGAATTCGCCGACCATCACGGCGACGTGATCCTCAAGCCCCTGGACGGCATGGGCGGCTCCTCGATTTTCCGTCACACCGCCGGCCACCCCAACCTGTCGGTGATCCTGGAAACCCTGACCCTGCACGGTCAGCAGCAGATCATGATCCAGGGATACCTGCCGGCCATCGTCGATGGCGACAAGCGCATCCTGATGATCGACGGCGAACCGGTGGACTATTGCCTGGCGCGCATTCCCGCAGCCGGCGAAACCCGCGGCAACCTGGCGGCCGGCGGGCGTGGCGAGGCGCGTCCGTTGACTGAAAAGGACCGCTGGATCGCGGCCCAGGTCGGCCCGACCCTGCGGGAGAAGGGTCTGCTGTTCGTGGGCCTGGACGTGATCGGCGAGCACCTGACGGAAATCAACGTCACCAGCCCGACCTGCATCCGCGAGATCGACAACGCCTTCGGCACCGACATCGGCGCGATGCTGATGGATGCCATCGATCAGAAGCTCAAGGCTCGTTGATCCAGATCCTGCTGAAGGAAACCCACATTGCGTTATCATGCCCGGCCTGAAAAAAACGCGATGTTGGTTTCCTTGCCATGACCCTCCCGTCCGATCTGCCCCAAGAGCTCGCCCATCGCGGCGTGCGCCCGGCTGATCGTCTCGGTTTTACCCTGTTCCTGGCGGCATTGATCCACTTGGCACTGCTGCTGGGCGTCGGGTTTGCCACGGTAGAACCCAAACAGATCAGCCAGACCCTGGAAATCACCCTGGCCACCTTCAAAAGCGAAGCCAAGCCACAAAAAGCGGACTTCCTCGCCCAGGAAAACCAGCAAGGCAGTGGCACCCTGGAAAAAAAGGCGACGCCCAAGACCACCCAGATCGCGCCGTTCCAGGACAATAAAGTGCAGAAGGTCACACCGCCGCCAGCGGCCAAGCCCGAGGTCCGGGAGACGGCGCCCAAGGCAGCCGTGACCACCGTGGCGCCGAAGCCAAAAAAAGCCCCGGTCAAGGAAGAGGTCAGGCCCGACCCCAAACCCAAGGCCCCGGTGCCCACCTTCGACAGCGCCCAACTGTCCAGCGACATCGCCAGCCTGGAAGCCGAGCTGGCCCAGGAACAGCAGTTGTATGCCAAACGCCCGCGTATCCACCGCCTGAGCGCCGCCTCGACCATGCGCGACAAGGGCGCCTGGTACAAAGATGAGTGGCGCAAGAAAGTCGAGCGCATCGGCAATCTCAACTACCCCGACGAAGCCCGGCGCAAGCAGATCTATGGCAACTTGCGGCTGCTGGTCTCGATCAACCGCGACGGCTCGTTGTATGAAGTGCTGGTGCTGGAGTCCTCCGGCCAGCCATTGCTGGATCAGGCCGCTCAGCGGATCGTGCGCCTCGCCGCGCCGTTCGCACCGTTTACCGGGGACCTGTCGGACATCGACCGCCTGGAAATCATCCGCACCTGGAAGTTCGCCCGGGGCGATCGTCTCTCCAGCAACTGACCCCATCCCCTTGTGGGAGCGAGCCTGCTCGCGATAGCAATCGAACATTCAGCATGATGTCGCCTGACACACCGCATCGCGAGCAGGCTCGCTCCCACAAGGGTTTCGTGACAGTCTCCGGCATTTGCTGCACATCCCCAGCTTGTCAGTTCGCCCCTGCGCCGCCACACTAGCGCCTATGAAAAACGTCAGCCCCACCTACCTCAAGCATCACTTCCTGATTGCCATGCCACACATGGCCGATCCGAACTTTGCCCACACCTTGACCTACATCGTCGAGCACACGGCCAATGGGGCCATGGGGCTGGTGATCAATCGGCCGCAGGAACTGAACCTGGCGGACATTCTTGAGCAGTTGCGCCCGGATGTAGAACCGCCACTCTTGTGCCAGCACGTCCCGATTTTCATCGGCGGCCCGGTGCAGACCGACCGAGGCTTCGTGCTCCACCCGACGGGGCCGTCCTACCAGGCCACCGTGGACCTGGATGGCGTATCGCTGTCCACCTCCCAGGATGTGCTGTTCGCCATTGCCGACGGCGTAGGCCCGGAAAAAAGCCTGATCGCCCTAGGCTATGCCGGTTGGGAAGCCGGGCAACTGGAAGCCGAGCTGGCCGATAACGCCTGGCTGACCTGCCCGTTCGACGCCGACATCCTGTTCAACACCAGCAGCGAACTGCGCCTGGAAGCGGCGGCCAGCCGGTTGGGGGTCAACCTCAGTCTGCTCACCAGCCAGGCAGGACACGCCTGATGGCCCTGCGCTTGCTGCTGGGCTTCGATTACGGCACCAAACAGATCGGCGTGGCGGTCGGCCAGGTGATTACCGGCCAGGCCCGCGAGCTGTGCACCCTCAAGGCGCAGAACGGCGTTCCCGACTGGAACCAGGTCGAAGCGCTGATCAAGGAGTGGAAACCCGACGCCGTGGTGGTCGGCCTGCCCCTGAACATGGACGGCACGCCCAGCGAGATGTGCGTTCGTGCGGAGAAATTCGCCCGCAGGCTCAACGGCCGCTACAACCTGCCTTTCTATACCCACGACGAGCGTCTGACCACGTTCGAGGCCAAGGGCGAACGCCTGGTACGTGGCGGGCAGAAAGGCAGTTACCGCGACAACCCGGTAGACGCCATCGCGGCCGCCCTGCTGCTGCAAGGCTGGCTCGACGCCAACGCCGCCCTGTTCGAAACCTGATTTTTTTGAAAGCGCCGCCAGGGCGCTTTCTTTTAGCGATAAACCGGGCCTCTGACCACCGGCCCGGGAACCTGAAGGAGCCAGCATGAGCCTGCCCAATCCCGCCGAACTGATCAGCCAGATGGCGATTCGTCTCACGGCGCATCTGGAACAACGCGGCATCAGCGAACCGCGCTACATCGGCATTCGCACCGGTGGCGTCTGGGTCGCCCAGGCCTTGCTCGAAGAACTGGGCAGCGATGCGCCGCTGGGCACCCTCGATGTGTCGTTCTACCGCGACGACTTCAGCCAGAACGGCCTGCACCCGCAAGTGCGCCCTTCGGCCCTGCCGTTCGAGATTGAAGGCCAGCATCTGGTACTGATCGACGATGTGCTGATGAGCGGCCGGACCATCCGCGCCGCCATGAACGAACTGTTCGATTATGGCCGCCCCGCCAGCGTGACCCTGGTGTGCCTGCTGGACCTGGACGCCGCCGAGCTGCCGATCCGCCCGAACGTGGTCGGCGCGACGCTGACGCTGGCCGCCCACGAGCGAGTCAAGCTGTCCGGCCCCGCGCCGCTGCAACTCGAACTGCAAGACCTTGCCCTTTAACTGCCCTTGTAAGAGTCCATTGCGATGACGCCTCTCGAAACCAAGCGAGCGCTACAGCTCAACGATCAGGGCCAGCTGCGGCACTTCCTGTCCCTCGACGGCCTGCGCCGCGAGCTGCTGACGGAAATCCTCGACACCGCCGATTCGTTCCTCGAAGTCGGGGCCCGGGCGGTCAAGAAAGTCCCGTTGCTGCGCGGCAAGACCGTGTGCAACGTGTTCTTCGAAAACTCCACCCGCACCCGCACCACCTTCGAACTGGCGGCCCAGCGACTGTCGGCGGACGTGATCACCCTGAACGTGTCCACCTCCTCGGCGAGCAAGGGCGAAACCCTGCTCGACACCTTGCGCAACCTCGAGGCCATGGCGGCCGACATGTTCGTCGTGCGTCACGGTGATTCCGGCGCGGCGCATTTCATTGCCGAGCATGTATGCCCGCAAGTGGCGATCATCAACGGCGGCGACGGCCGTCACGCCCACCCAACCCAGGGCATGCTGGACATGCTGACCATCCGTCGGCACAAGGGCAGCTTCGAGAACCTGTCGGTGGCTATCGTCGGCGACATCCTGCACTCGCGGGTGGCCCGTTCGAACATGCTCGCCCTCAAGACCCTCGGCTGCCCGGACATCCGCGTGATCGCGCCGAAAACCCTGCTGCCCATTGGCGTCGAGCAGTATGGCGTGAAGGTCTACACCGACATGACCGAAGGCCTCAAGGACGTGGACGTGGTGATCATGCTGCGCCTGCAGCGCGAACGCATGACCGGCGGCCTGCTGCCGAGCGAAGGCGAGTTCTACCGCCTGTTCGGCCTGACCACCGCGCGCCTGGCCGGGGCCAAGCCGGACGCCATCGTCATGCACCCGGGGCCGATCAACCGCGGGGTGGAGATCGAGTCGGCAGTGGCCGACGGACCACATTCGGTGATCCTCAACCAGGTGACCTACGGCATCGCCATCCGTATGGCCGTGCTGTCCATGGCCATGAGCGGGCAAACGGCCCAGCGCCAATTCGACCAGGAGAACGCCCAGTGAAGCTCAGCATTCTCGGCGCACGCGTGATCGATCCGGCCAGCGGCCTGGATCAAGTGACTGACATCCATATCGATGCCTGCAAAATTGTCGCCCTTGGCGCCGCTCCGGCCGGTTTTACCGCCGTTGATACCCTCAACGCCCAAGGCTTGGTGGCCGCTCCGGGGCTGGTGGACCTGAACGTCGCCCTGCGCGAACCCGGTTACAGCCGCAAAGGCAGTATCGTCAGCGAAACCCAGGCTGCCGCCGCCGGTGGCGTGACCAGTTTGTGCTGCCCGCCGCAGACCAAGCCGGTACTGGACACCTCGGCCGTGGCCGAGCTGATCCTCGATCGCGCCCGCGAAGCCGGCAACACCAAGGTCTTCCCTATCGGCGCCTTGAGCAAAGGCCTCGATGGCGAGCAATTGGCAGAACTCATTGCGCTACGCGACGCCGGTTGCGTGGCGTTCGGCAATGGCCTGAACAGTTTTCGCAATACCCGCACCCTGTGCCGCGCCCTGGAATACGCCGCGACCTTCGGCCTGACGGTGATCTTCAACTCCCAGGATCACGATCTGGCTGAAGGCGGGCTGGCCCACGAAGGCCCGACCGCCAGTTTCCTCGGCCTGCCGGGCATTCCGGAAACCGCCGAGACCGTGGCCCTGGCCCGGGACCTGCTGCTGGTGGAACAAAGCGGCGTGCGCGCACACTTCAGCCAGTTGACCAGCGCCCGCGGCGCCGCACTGATCGCCCAGGCCCAGGCTCGCGGCCTGCCCGTCACCGCCGATGTGGCACTGTACCAACTGATCCTGACCGACGAAGCGCTGATCGACTTCAACAGCGTCTATCACGTCCAACCGCCGCTGCGCACCCGCGCCGACCGCGATGGCTTGCGCGAGGCTGTGAAGTCCGGGGTGATCTCGGCCATCTCCAGCCATCACCAGCCCCACGAGCGCGATGCCAAGCTGGCACCATTCGGCGCCACGGAACCGGGCATCAGCAGTGTCGAACTGTTGCTGCCACTGGCCATGACACTGGTGGAAGACGGATTGCTGGACCTGCCGACCCTGCTCGCACGCCTGAGCAACGGCCCGGCCGACGCGCTGCAATTACCGGTGGGTAAACTGGCAGTGGGCGCGGCGGCGGACTTGGTGCTGTTCGACCCGGCGGCGTCCACTGTGGCGGGTGAAGCCTGGCGCTCCAAGGGTGACAACTGCCCGTTCCTTGGCCACAGTTTGCCGGGGGTGGTGCGTTATACGCTGATGGATGGGCGGATTACTCACCAGGCCTGACATCGCGTCGCTCTTATCGCGAGCAGGCTCGCTCCCACAGGGATCTTCGGTGAACACATAACCTGTGAACACCTTGATCCAGTGTGGGAGCGAGCCTGCTCGCGATGCAGGCGACTCGGTCTTAGTGAAAAGCCCCGCGCTTCTGCGCATTGCGAATCGAGACCTGATCGTTCAGCGTCCAGAAGTCATACAGCACCCCCAGGAAAAACACCCCGCCAGTCAGCAGGTAAAGGATGCCGGTGAGCCATTTGCCCTGGTACATGCGGTGCACACCCAGCACACCGAGAAACGTCAGCAGAATCCACGCCACGCTGTACTCGAGGGGACCCGGGGTGAAGCGCAGATCGGCCTCCCGATCCATGGCCGGAATCAGGAACAGGTCGATCAGCCAGCCGATGCCCAACAGGCCGAAGGTGAAAAACCAGATCGTGCCGGTGACCGGCTTGCCGTAGTAGAAGCGGTGGGCGCCGGTAAAGCCGAAAATCCACAAGAGATAGCCGATCACTTTGCTGTGGGTATCGCGTAAAGCGTCCTGCTGATAGCTGTTCATGAATCGCCTCTTTTGCCTCGATAGATAAATTTGTTCGGATTATTTGTGACTTTTTTATGGATTGCCGACAAGCGGTCTCCAGCGTCAGGAACCCGGTAAACCCCCGTGCTGTCTGGGTTCTGTCAGACAATCAGGTCAATATGTCGCAATTATGCGGGTTTCACCTGGGGTTGCGATTCGACAAACGGCCTCGGAACAGTAAAAAAAGCTGTTATAAAGTTGCGCGCTTACCTTCAAGAGCCCTGCCTAATGCGTCCATTTATCAAGACATGGCTAACCATTTGCCTATTATTGCCCCTGGCCGCCCACGCCACCAATCGTGAGCAACGTCTTCCCAACGTCAACGGCTACACCCCCAAATCCCATGTTTCTGCTCCTTCGAGCAAGAACAAGCGAAACGCCCAGCGTTTGAGCACCGCCAATAGCAAGCTGGTTCCGGTCATGACCGCCAAGACAAGCAGCAACGTCTTGAGCCGTGCCGTGAACGTACTGGGAACACCTTACCGTTGGGGCGGCAGTAGCCCAAGCAAAGGTTTCGATTGCAGCGGCCTGGTGAAGTACGCCTTCAACGATGCCACCTTCGACCTGCCGCGCACTTCCAATGCGATGGCCAGCGGTCACGGCCAGAAGGTCGATCGCAAGGACCTCAAGCCCGGCGATCTGATCTTCTTCAAGCTCAAGAGCCGCCGGGTCAACCACGTGGCCATCTACCTGGGTAACGACCGCTTCATCCACGCCCCGCGCCGTGGCAAGTCGGTGACCATCGACACCTTGAACAAGCCGTACTGGAACAGCCACTACGTCCTTGCCAAGCGAGTGCTGCCCAAAGAGTCGAAAGGGATGCAGCTGGTTCAGCGCTGATTTGAAAGTGGCACATTTGCCAGTTCAAGCAAACTGTGGGAGCTAGCCTGTTCGCGATAGCGGTACATCCGTCAACTTCAATGTTGGCTGATCCAACGCTATCGCGAGCAAGCTCGCTCCCACAGGAGGTTTTGTGGCCGATCCTCAGAAGTTATCCGGCGTACGCGCCCGCTCCCGCGCATGTTCGCGACTGATCAGCCCCTTGTTCAGCAAATCCTTCAAACACATATCCAATGTCTGCATCCCCAGCGACCCACCGGTCTGGATCGCCGAGTACATCTGCGCCACCTTGTCCTCGCGGATCAGGTTACGGATCGCCGACGTTCCCAGCATGATTTCATGAGCCGCGACCCGGCCGCCGCCAATCTTCTTGACCAGCGTCTGTGAAATCACCGCCTGCAAGGATTCGGACAACATCGAACGAACCATGGATTTCTCATCCCCCGGGAACACGTCCACCACCCGGTCGATGGTCTTGGCCGCCGAGGTGGTGTGCAAGGTGCCAAACACCAGGTGACCGGTTTCGGCGGCGGTCAGGGCAAGGCGGATGGTCTCCAGGTCACGCATCTCCCCCACCAGAATCACGTCCGGGTCTTCGCGCAGGGCTGAGCGCAGGGCCGTGGAGAAACTTTGGGTGTCGCGGTGCACTTCGCGCTGGTTGATCAGGCATTTGCGCGGCTCGTGGACAAACTCGATGGGATCTTCGATGGTGAGGATGTGATGGTGTTTGTGGGTGTTGAGGTAGTCGATCATCGCCGCCAGGGTGGTGGACTTGCCGGAGCCGGTCGGCCCGGTCACCAACACCAGCCCGCGAGGCGCCTCGGTCACCTTGCGAAACACATCGCCCATCCCCAGGTCTTCCATGGTCAGGACTTTCGACGGGATGGTCCGGAACACCGCACCTGCACCGCGATTCTGGTTGAACGCATTGACCCGGAACCGTGCGACGCCCGGCACGTCGAAGGAAAAGTCGGTTTCCAGAAACTTCTCGTAATCTACCCGCTGCCGGTCGTTCATGATGTCGTAGATCAGCTCATGGACCTGCTTGTGGTCCAGGGCCGGCAGGTTGATCCGCCTCACATCGCCATCGACACGGATCATCGGCGGCAGCCCGGCGGACAAGTGCAGGTCCGATGCGCCCTGTTTGGCGCTGAACGCCAGTAGCTCAGTGATATCCATAGCGCTCCTCAATTCCAGTAGAATGCCGCGAACCTCACCGCTGGCGCTTCTTTAATGTCCACGATAGCAGACAACATTGCTCAGGTTAGATCGCGTATCCGCGCAGCCGAACAAGCCGCCCACCGCGACGAACACAGCGTGCAGCTGCTGGCGGTGAGCAAGACCAAGCCCGCCCAGGCCCTGCGTGAAGCCTATGCCGCCGGCCTGCGGGACTTTGGCGAGAACTATCTGCAGGAGGCGCTGGGCAAACAGGCCGAACTGACCGACCTGCCCTTGATCTGGCACTTCATCGGCCCCATTCAATCGAACAAGACGCGCGCTATCGCCGAACATTTCGACTGGGTGCATTCCGTGGATCGTTTGAAAATTGCACAACGCCTGTCCGAGCAGCGCCCGGCCGACCTACCGCCGCTGAATATCTGCATCCAGGTCAACGTCAGCGGTGAAGACAGCAAATCCGGCTGCACCGCGGCGGACCTGCCCGCTCTGGCCAGCGCCATCAGCGCGTTGCCACGCCTGAAGCTGCGTGGGTTGATGGCGATTCCCGAACCGACCGAGGAGCGTGCCGCCCAGGATGCCGCCTTCGCAGCGGTTCAACGCTTGCAAGCCGATCTGAAGCTACCGCTGGACACCCTTTCCATGGGCATGAGCCATGACCTCGAGTCGGCCATTGCCCAGGGCGCCACCTGGGTGCGGATCGGTACCGCGCTGTTTGGTGCGCGCGACTATAGCCGTAGCTAGCCGTACGCCATGCTGACTCAACTCTCTAATCAAGGACCTGTCATGAGCAACACACGTATTGCCTTCATCGGCGCCGGCAACATGGCCGCCAGCCTGATCGGCGGCCTGCGGGCCAAGGGTCTGGACGCTTCGCAGATCCGCGCCAGCGATCCGGGGGCCGAGACTCGCGCCCGGGTGAGCACAGAGCACGGCATCGAAACGTTCGCCGACAACGCCCAGGCCATCGAGGGCGCGGACGTCGTCGTGCTGGCGGTCAAGCCACAGGCGATGAAAACTGTCTGCGAGGCCATTCGTCCAAGCCTCAAACCCCATCAGATGGTGGTGTCGATCGCCGCCGGCATTACCTGCGCCAGCATGAACAACTGGCTCGGGTCCCAGCCGATCGTGCGCTGCATGCCCAACACCCCGGCGCTGCTGCGCCAGGGCGTCAGTGGGCTGTTCGCGACCGCACAAGTGACCGCCGAACAGCGCCAGCAGGCCGAAGAGCTGCTCTCGGCCGTAGGCCTGGCACTGTGGCTGGAAACCGAGCAGCAACTGGATGCGGTGACGGCCGTGTCCGGCTCGGGCCCGGCATACTTTTTCCTGCTGATCGAAGCCATGACCGCCGCCGGTGAAAAACTCGGCCTGCCGCGCGAAACCGCCGCCAAACTGACGTTGCAGACCGCCCTGGGCGCCGCCCACATGGCAGTGTCCAGCGATGTCGATGCGGCCGAACTGCGGCGCCGGGTGACTTCGCCAGCCGGCACCACCGAAGCCGCCATCAAATCGTTCCAGGCCGGGGGCTTCGAAGCCCTGGTGGAAAAAGCACTCGGCGCCGCCGCGCACCGCTCGGCCGAAATGGCCGAACAACTGGGCCAATAAGGAGCCATTCATGATCGGATTGAACACTGCAGCGGTCTACGTGCTGCAAACCCTCGGCAGCCTGTACCTGCTGATCGTACTGCTGCGCTTTGTGCTGCAACTGGTGCGCGCCAACTTCTACAACCCGCTGTGCCAGTTCATCGTCAAGGCCACCCAGCCATTGCTCAAGCCACTGCGCCGGATCATTCCGAGCGTGTTCGGCCTGGACATGTCGTCACTGGTACTGGCGATCATCGTGCAACTGGCGCTGATGGCCCTGACCCTGCTGCTGACCTACGGCACCACCGGCAACCCGCTGCAACTGCTGATCTGGTCGATCATTGGCGTGACCGCGCTGTTCCTGAAGATTTTCTTCTTCGCCCTGATCATCAGCGTGATCCTGTCCTGGGTCGCTCCCGGCAGCCACAACCCGGGCGCCGAACTGGTGAACCAGATCTGCGAGCCGGCGCTGGCACCGTTCCGCCGCATCGTGCCGAACCTCGGCGGCCTGGATATCTCGCCGATCCTGGCGTTCCTGGTGCTCAAGCTGATCGACATGCTGGTGATCAACAACCTGGCGGCGATGACCATGATGCCGGAAATCCTGCGGTTGCTGATCTAAAACGCTGCAGCCTTTCCTGTGGCGAGGGAGCTTGCTCCCGCTGGGCTGCAAAGCAGCCCCAAAGCGGGCGCCACCGTATCCCGGACAGTCACGGGCAGCAGCTTTCAGGGCCGCTTCGCGCCCCAGCGGGAGCAAGCTCCCTAGCCACGGGTAAAGCGGCGGACAATCAGCTCCGCCCTTTGCTTGCCGCTTGCCACAGCGGTCTTTAGACTTACGCCTCATTTCAACGAGAGCAGGGTCGATGCCAGCTGCCTTTCCCCCCGATTCCGTTGGTCTGGTGACGCCGCAAATGGCGCATTTCAGCGAGCCCCTGGCCCTGGCCTGCGGTCGTTCGTTGCCAGCCTATGACCTGATTTTCGAAACCTACGGCACCCTCAATGCCACGGCGAGCAATGCCGTGCTGATCTGCCATGCCTTGTCGGGGCATCACCACGCCGCCGGCTATCACAGTGTCGACGACCGCAAGCCGGGCTGGTGGGACAGTTGCATCGGCCCGGGCAAGCCCATCGACACCAACAAGTTCTTCGTGGTCAGCCTGAACAACCTCGGCGGCTGCAACGGCTCCACCGGCCCCAGCAGCGTCAACCCGGACACCGGCAAACCCTTCGGCGCCGACTTTCCGGTGCTGACCGTGGAAGATTGGGTCCACAGTCAGGCACGCCTGGCGGACCGCCTCGGTATCGCCCAGTGGGCCGCAGTGATCGGCGGCAGCCTGGGCGGCATGCAAGCCCTGCAATGGACCATCACTTACCCGGACCGTGTCCGCCACTGCCTGGCAATCGCCTCTGCCCCCAAGCTGTCGGCGCAGAACATCGCCTTCAACGAAGTGGCGCGCCAGGCGATCCTCACCGATCCGGAATTCCACGGCGGCTCGTTCCAGGAACACGGCGTGATTCCCAAGCGCGGGCTGATGCTGGCGCGGATGGTCGGGCATATCACCTACCTGTCCGATGATTCCATGGGTGAGAAATTCGGCCGCGGTCTCAAGAGCGAAAAGCTCAACTACGACTTCCACAGCGTCGAATTCCAGGTGGAAAGCTACCTGCGCTACCAGGGCGAAGAATTCTCCGGACGCTTCGATGCCAACACCTACCTGTTGATGACGAAAGCCCTGGACTACTTCGATCCGGCGGCGAACTTCGACGATGACCTGGCAAAAACCTTTGCAGGCGCCACCGCCAGGTTCTGCGTGATGTCGTTCACCACCGACTGGCGCTTCTCCCCGGCCCGCTCACGGGAGCTGGTGGACGCGCTGATGGCTGCCCGCAAGGACGTCTGCTACCTGGAAATCGACGCGCCCCAGGGTCACGACGCCTTTCTGATCCCGATCCCGCGCTACCTGCAGGCGTTCGGCAACTACATGAACCGTATAACGCTGTGAGGACGTCATGAGAGCCGATCTGGACATCATCCAGGAATGGATCCCCGCCGGCAGCCGCGTGCTCGACCTGGGCTGCGGCAACGGCGAACTGCTGACCTGGCTGCGCGACCACAAGCAAGTCACCGGCTACGGCCTGGAAAACGACCCGGACAACATCGCCGAGTGCGTGGCCAAGGGCATCAACGTGATCGAGCAGGACCTGGACAAGGGCCTGGGCAACTTCGCCAGCAACAGCTTCGACATCGTGGTCATGACCCAGGCGCTGCAAGCGGTGCACTACCCGGACAAGATCCTCGACGAAATGCTGCGGGTCGGGCGCCAGTGCATCATCACCTTCCCCAACTTCGGTCACTGGCGCTGCCGCTGGTACCTGGCGAGCAAGGGCCGCATGCCGGTGTCGGAGTTTCTGCCCTACACCTGGTACAACACGCCGAACATCCACTTCTGCACCTTCGAGGATTTTGAGGCGTTGTGCCGCGAACGCCAAGCCAAGGTCATCGATCGCCTGGCGGTGGACCAGCAGCACCGCCACGGGTGGGCCAGCAAGCTATGGCCTAATCTGTTAGGTGAAATAGGCATCTATCGGGTCAGCAGCCCAGGCCTTGCCGATCATCAGGTCGCGGTGTGAAGCCCGGCCTTACCAGGAGCACGACATGAAACGTCTAGCGTTGTTTCTCATCACCGCCTGCCTGAGCGCCGGAGCCATGGCCGCGGATGTCATCAAGAGCGATCGCAAGGAAGTGTTCGGCGACATCACCGTGCACTACAACACCTTCAATTCCACCTTCCTGACGCCGGATATTGCCGACGCCGCCGGATTGATCCGCGACAAGACCCAGGGCGTGATCAACGTTTCGGTACTCAAGGATGGCAAACCCTTGAAGGCCGAGGTCAGCGGGACAGTCAAGGACCTTACCAGCAGCAGTGTCACGCTGAACTTCAAGGAGGTGGCCGAACCCAACGCGACCTATTACATCGCCCAATACCCGGTGAAACAGCAGGAAACCCGCACCTTCAACATCCAGGTGAAAACGGGCGATAAGATCAACACCCTCAACTTCAACCAGGAACTGTTCCCCGGCGAATGATGAATTTCACCCAACTCGTACTGGCCAGCCACAACGCCGGCAAACTCAAGGAACTCCAGGCCATGCTCGGCGGGTCGGTGCAACTGCGCTCGATTGGCGAGTTCAGCCAGGTCGAACCTGAAGAAACCGGCCTGTCGTTCGTCGAGAACGCCATCATCAAGGCCCGCAACGCCGCGCGCATTTCCGGCCTGCCGGCGCTGGCCGACGACTCCGGGCTGGCGGTGGACTTTCTCGGCGGTGCGCCGGGCATCTATTCAGCCCGCTACGCCGATGGCAAAGGCGACGCGGCGAACAACGCCAAGCTGCTCGAGGCCCTCAAGGATGTGCCCGAAGCCGAGCGCGGCGCACAGTTCGTCTGCGTCCTGGCCCTCGTCCGTCATGCCGACGATCCACTGCCGATCCTCTGCGAAGGCTTGTGGCACGGGCGCATTCTCACCGAAGCCAGCGGCGAGCACGGTTTTGGCTACGATCCGCTGTTCTGGGTGCCAGAGCGCAACTGCTCCAGCGCCGAACTGGGCCCGGTGGAAAAAAACCAGCTGAGCCACCGCGCCCGCGCCATGGCTTTGCTGCGCCAACGCCTGGGCCTGCAATGATCGATGAGTCCCCCGCACCTCTGATCCATGGCGGTGCGCAAACGCCTCGGGCACCGCTGCCAGTGCTGCCGCCTTTGGCGTTGTACATCCACATTCCGTGGTGTGTACGCAAATGCCCGTATTGCGATTTCAATTCCCATGCCGCCAGCCCGCAGTTGCCGGAAGAAGAATACGTCGACGCCTTGCTGGCCGATCTCGACCAGGACCTGCAGGCGGTGTATGGCCGGGAACTGAGCTCGATCTTTTTCGGCGGCGGTACTCCAAGCCTGTTCAGCGCCCAGGCCCTGGGCCGGCTGCTCAAAGGTGTCGAGGCGCGAATCCCCTTCGCCTATGACATTGAAATCACCCTGGAAGCCAACCCAGGGACCTTCGAGCAAGAGAAATTTGTCGCTTACCGGGCACTGGGCATCAATCGCCTATCCATTGGCATCCAGAGCTTTCAGGACGCCAAGCTCAAGGCTTTGGGCCGGATTCATAACGGTGACGAAGCTGTGCGCGCCGCCGGCATGGCCCGTCAGGCCGGGTTCGACAACTTCAACCTGGACCTGATGCATGGCCTGCCCGATCAGTCCCTGGACGACGCCTTGAGCGACTTGCGCCAGGCCATTGCGTTGAAGCCCACGCATCTGTCCTGGTATCAGTTGACCCTGGAGCCAAACACGGTGTTCTGGAACCAGCCGCCGACCTTGCCGGAAGACGACACGCTGTGGGACATCCAGGAAGCCGGGCAAGCGTTGCTGGCCGAACATGGCTACAGCCAATACGAAGTCTCGGCCTACGCCCAGCCCGGGCGACCGGCGCGGCATAACCTCAATTACTGGAGTTTCGGCGACTTCATCGGCATCGGCGCGGGCGCCCACGGCAAGCTCAGCCATCCGGACGGGCGTATTGTGCGCACCTGGAAAACCCGCCTGCCCAAGGACTACCTCAACCCAGCCAAACGCTTCCTGGCCGGCGAGAAAACCCTGAGCAATGAAGAACTGCCCTTCGAGTTCCTGATGAACGCGCTGCGCCTGACCGAAGGTGTGGACGCGCGGCTTTACCCAGAACGCACCGGCCTGCCTTTGCAGAGTCTGGCTGAAGGCCGACGCGAGGCCGAACAAAGCGGGTTGTTGCGGGTCGAACCGGCACGTCTGGCAGCCACCGAGCGCGGACAGTTGTTTCTCAATGACCTGTTGCAGAAATTTTTGAGCTAATCACACAAGGAAACCCCATGGATCTGGTACTCGACCTGCTCGCCACCGTGTCCCGCTGGAGCCGCAGCAACCTGTCGGAAATCTCCCTGGCATTGGTAGGCTGCCTGCTGGTGCTGTTTGGTGCCGACATCAAGGGTTGGGTCGAACAACGCCTTGGCAATATTGCCGGGGCCTTGCGCGTCCCGCTGATCGCCCTGCTGTGCATGATCGGCAGCGGCGCGGCCTTGATCTACGCCACGCCGTGGGTCGTCCGGGGCTTGAGCCAGTTCAACAACTACAGCCTGGCACCGGTGCTGTTGGTGGTGCTGGTGTTGATTGGGGTGGTCGCTGACCGTCGCTGATTTTCGATGTAGCACAGAACGAAATGTGGGAGCGAGCTTGCTCGCGATGGCGGCCTGACAGTCAACATTGATATTGAATGTTATGGCCTCATCGCGAGCAAGCTCGCTCCCACAGGGGATCCCATTTCAGCAGGATCTTCTGGTGTTTAAGCCACCTTCTCGAACTTCAAATCCCAAACCCCATGCCCCAAGCGTTCGCCACGGCGTTCGAACTTGGTGATCGGTCGTTCGGCCGGGCGCGGTACGCACTTGCCATCTTCGGCCAGGTTACGGTAACCCGGGGCGACGTTCATCACTTCCAGCATGTATTCGGCGTAGGGTTCCCAGTCGGTGGCCATGTGCAGCACACCGCCGACCTTCAACTTGCTGCGCACCAACTCAGCGAACGACGCCTGGACGATACGGCGCTTGTGATGGCGGCTCTTGTGCCATGGGTCCGGGAAGAACAGCATCAGCCGGTCGAGGCTGTTGTCGGCCACACAGCGGTTGAGCACTTCGATGGCGTCGCAGTCGTAGACCCGCAGGTTGGTCAGTCCTTGGGTCAGTACGCCGTTGAGTAGCGCGCCCACACCGGGACGATGAACTTCCACACCGATGAAATCCTGTTCCGGCGCCGCGGCGGCCATTTCCAGCAGCGAGTGGCCCATGCCGAAGCCGATTTCCAGCGAGCGCGGCGCCGAGCGGCCGAACACCTGGTCAAAGTCCACCGGCGCATCGGCCAGGGGCAGGACAAACAGCGGCGTGCCCTGTTCCAGGCCGCGTTGCTGGCCTTCGGTCATGCGCCCGGCGCGCATCACGAAACTCTTGATGCGGCGGTGTTGGCGCTCTTCGCCTTCTTCCGGGAGGACAGGCGTGTCGTTCGATTCAGTCATCAATGGCTCTTACTTGATCAGACCATCCAGCGGCGAAGAGGCGCTGGCGTAGAGTTTTTTCGGCATGCGGCCGGCGAGGTATGCCAGGCGACCGGCCACAATGGCGTGTTTCATGGCTTCGGCCATCAGGATCGGTTGCTGGGCATGGGCGATGGCCGAGTTCATCAGCACTGCTTCACAGCCCAGTTCCATGGCGATGGTGGCGTCGGAGGCGGTGCCAACACCGGCATCCACCAACACCGGAATCTTGGCTTCTTCCAGGATGATCTGCAGGTTGTACGGGTTGCAGATCCCCAGACCCGTGCCGATCAGGCCAGCCAGCGGCATCACCGCGATGCAGCCGATTTCCGCCAGTTGACGGGCGATGATCGGGTCATCGCTGGTGTAGACCATCACGTCGAAACCTTCCTTGACCAGGGTTTCGGCAGCCTTGAGGGTTTCGATCACGTTGGGGAACAGGGTTTTCTGGTCCGCCAGCACTTCCAGCTTCACCAGGTTGTGGCCGTCGAGCAGCTCACGGGCCAGGCGGCAGGTGCGCACGGCCTCAATGGCGTCGAAGCAACCGGCGGTGTTGGGCAGGATGGTGTAGCGATCTGGCGGCAGGATATCCAGCAGGTTCGGTTCGCCCGGGTTCTGGCCGATGTTGGTGCGGCGCACGGCAACGGTCACGATTTCAGCGCCCGAGGCTTCGATGGCCAGGCGGGTTTCTTCCATGTCGCGGTATTTGCCGGTGCCAACCAGCAGACGCGACTGGTAGGTACGACCGGCCAGGACGAAGGGCTTGTCGCTACGAACGATGCTCATGGGAAATCCTCTGTTGGGGTGAGGTTCTGGCGAAATACTGGAAAACCGCAGGGACTAGCCGCCGCCGATGGCGTGGACCACTTCGACGCTGTCGCCATCGTTCAACGTGGTGTCGGCGTGCTGGCTGCGCGGGACGATATCCAGATTGAGCTCCACCGCGACGCGGCGTCCGGTCAGTTCCAGACGGGTCAGCAGGGCCGCAACGGTTTCACCGTCGGGCAGATCAAGGGGTTCGCCGTTCAATTGAATGCGCATGCCGGATGCCGCCATCATTTTTAGGGGCTGGCATTCTAGCCCGATCAGTCTGGACGACCCAAGCCATTCGTCATGAATTGGACCGTGCGGTCAGCCCAACCGCCAGGCGGCAAGCCCCAGGCACAACCAGCCGATCAGGAACGCCACCCCACCGAACGGCGTGATAATGCCCAGTTTGCTGATGCCCGTGAGCGTCAGCAGATACAGACTCCCGGAGAACAGCAGGATACCGATGACAAACGAAATCCCGGCCCAGGTGACGATACGTCCGGGGATGTGCGTGGCCAGCAGCGCGACGCCCAGCAACGCCAGGGTGTGTACCAACTGATAGGTGACGCCGGTATGAAAGATCGCCAGGTAATCGGCGCTCAGGCGATTTTTCAGGCCGTGGGCGGCAAACGCTCCCAGTGCCACGCCGGTGAAGCCGAAAAAAGCAGCCAGCATCAGAAAACTACGCAGCATGAGAACTCCAGTCAGACTCGGTGGACAGGGTCTGTATAATGGCCCGCTCGACGGGTTCGGCCAAGCCATCTCTATGTTGCGTTCATTGTTTCGACGATTCGTTAAAGCCCTGCTCTGGTTCGCCGTCGGCAGCGTTGTGCTGGTGCTGTTGTTTCGCGTGGTGCCGCCGCCGTTCACCGCGCTGATGATCGAGCGCAAGGTTGAGTCCTGGTTCGGTGGCGAGCCGATCGACCTGCAGCGTACCTGGCAACCCTGGGATCAGATTTCCGACAACCTCAAAATCGCGGTAATCGCAGGTGAGGACCAGAAATTTCCAGAGCACTGGGGCTTCGACTTCGGTGCGATCCAGGCCGCGCTTACCCATAACGGACGTGGCGGCTCGATTCGCGGCGCCAGCACCCTCAGCCAGCAAGTGTCCAAGAACTTGTTCCTGTGGCCGGGCCGCAGCTGGCTGCGCAAGGGCCTGGAAGCTTGGTTTACCGCGCTGATCGAAATACTCTGGCCCAAGCAGCGGATCCTCGAGGTGTACCTCAACAGCGTCGAGTGGGATGACGGTGTGTTCGGTGCCGAAGCCGCAGCGCGGCATCACTTTGGGGTAAGCGCCGATGCATTGTCCCGGCAACAGGCCAGCCTGCTGGCGGCGGTCCTGCCCAACCCCCGGGTATGGAGCGCCGCACGCCCAAGCCCTTATGTACTGCGGCGCGCGAACTGGATCCGCCGGCAGATGAGCCAGTTGGGGGGTGACAGCTACCTGCTGGGGCTCAATGACTCGCGGCGGGCGCCTTGGGCCCAGTAGCCGAGGCGCTGAAGATCCCCTGTGGGAGCGAGCCTGCTCGCGATGGCGTCGGATCATTCGACATCGTCATCGACTGACCCGACGCCATCGCGAGCAGGCTCGCTCCCACATCAGGGATCTGCGTGGCGTCAAACATTGGCGCACAAAAAAACGCCCCGATCATCACTGATCGGGGCGTTTTTTATGGCTGTTGCGCAGGTCAAGCCGCAATCGACACCTTGAGCTTGTTCATCGCGCTCTTCTCAAGCTGGCGAATCCGCTCGGCCGACACGTTGTACTTCTGCGCCAGGTCGTGCAGCGTGGCTTTTTCCTCGGCCAGCCAGCGCTGGTAAAGGATGTCACGGCTGCGCTCGTCCAGCACTTCCAGAGCTTCGTGCAGGTTGGTGTTGGAGTTGTCGCTCCAGTCGGCGTCTTCCAGTTGACGCGCCGGGTCATACCGGTGGTCTTCCAGGTAGTTGGCCGGCGACTGGAAAGCGCTGTCGTCGTCCGCTTCGGCGGCCGGGTCAAAGGCCATGTCATGGCCGGTCAGGCGACTTTCCATCTCGCGCACTTCCCGCGGCTCGACGCCCAGGCTCTCGGCCACACGATGGACTTCTTCATTGTTCAGCCAGGCCAGACGTTTCTTCTGGCTGCGCAGGTTGAAGAACAGCTTGCGCTGGGCCTTGGTGGTCGCGACTTTCACGATGCGCCAGTTGCGCAGGATGAACTCGTGGATTTCCGCCTTGATCCAGTGCACTGCAAACGACACCAGGCGCACACCCATTTCCGGGTTGAAACGCTTGACCGCCTTCATCAGGCCGACGTTGCCTTCCTGGATCAGGTCGGCCTGGGCCAGCCCGTAGCCGGAATAGCTGCGGGCGATATGTACAACAAAACGCAGGTGGGCGAGCACCATCTGCCGAGCCGCCTCAAGATCCTGCTCATAATAGAGACTCTCGGCCAGTTCACGCTCCTGCTCGGGCGTCAGCAAAGGGATGCTGTTCACCGTGTGCACATAAGCCTCCAGGTTCGCACCCGGGACCAGAGCATAAGCAGGTTGCAAAGAAGTGGTCATACGAAAAAACCTCCGACTCACATAACTCGTGCAGTTCAGCACTGCGAAAATTGACCGGGAACCGTAGGACAAGTTCCCACAAAAACCGAAAGGTCAATACGCGCAAAAAACACTATTTTGGAGCAAGCTCACGCAAGTGGCGTGCTACCGCAATCCATGCACCGATATAACCCAACAGCACCGCGCCAAGCAAGAGCGACAGACCGTCGGCGGCTGGCACTCCGGCCAGGGAAAAATCACTGCCGTACAAACCGGCCAGCCCCACTACCGCGTCATTCAGCCAGTCCAGGCCAAACGCCAATACGCCCCAGGACAGAATCCCCGCACCGAAGCCATACAGCGCTCCCATATAAAGGAAGGGCCTGCGTACATAACTGTCCGTACCGCCGACGAGTTTAATCACTTCTATCTCGGTGCGGCGGTTTTCAATATGAAGACGAATGGTATTGCCTATCACCAAAAGTAATGCAGAAACCAGAAGCACCGTCAGACCGAAGACAAATCGGTCGCCGAGCTTGAGGATCGCCGCAAGACGCTCGACCCAGACTAGATCAAGTTGCGCCTGTTGTACCTTCGGCAACTCGGAAAGTCTTTGTCTTAATGCTTCAAGGGTCGGCTTGTCGACTTCGTCGGGTGTCACCAGTACCACACCTGGCAGCGGGTTTTCCGGCAGTTCCTTGAGGGCATCGCCCAGGCCGGACTGCTGCTGGAATTCTTCCAGCGCCTGCTCGCGACCAATGTATTCGGCGTCGGCCACGCCCGGCATGGCCTTGATCTGCTCGCGCAACGCCTGGCCTTCGGCAGGGCTCGCTTCCAGCTGCAAATACAGGGAAATCTGCGCGGCACGCTGCCAGGAGCCACCCAGGCGCTCCACATTACTTAGCAATAATGACAGGCCCATGGGCAAACTCAGGGCCACCGCCATCACCATGCAGGTAAAAAAGCTGCCGATCGGCTGCTTGCCCAGACGCTTGAGGCTGTCCAGCAGGCTGGCGCGATGGCTTTCGACCCAGGCGTGAAACAGTGTCGCGAAATCCGGGCCGTCGTCATCGTCGCGCTTCTTCTTTGGCGGCTGCGGATCGGAGGCTTTCGGAGCCACGCGCTCGGCCACCTTGGGGCTGCGGGTCGCACTCATACGCCAGCCTCCCCGTCACCGATCAGTCGACCGCGTTGCAAGGTGAGCATGCGGTGACGCATGCGCGCGATCAGGGCCAAGTCGTGACTGGCAATCAGCACGCTGGTGCCCAAGCGATTGATGTCTTCGAATACGCCCATGATTTCCGCCGCCAGACGCGGGTCCAGGTTACCGGTAGGTTCGTCCGCCAACAGCAAGGCCGGGCGATGAACGATGGCGCGGGCGATGCCCACGCGCTGTTGCTGGCCGGTGGACAGGTCGCCGGGGTACAGATCGGTCTTGTCCGACAGCGCCACACGCTCCAGGGCCGAATCCACGCGCTTGTTGATCTCGGCCTTGGACAGGCCAAGGATCTGCAAGGGCAACGCCACGTTGTTGAACACCGTGCGATCGAACAGCAACTGGTGATTCTGGAACACCACGCCGATCTGCCGACGCAAGTAAGGAATCTGGGCATTGCTGATGGTGCTCAGGTCCTGGCCGGCCAACAGCAATTTGCCGGTGGTGGGCCGTTCCATCGCCAGCAGCAGGCGCAGCAAGGTACTTTTACCGGCGCCAGAATGGCCGGTGACAAACAGAAACTCGCCACGACGGACCCGAAAGCTCAGCTCATGCAAGCCGACGTGACCGTTCGGATAGCGTTTACCGACCTGTTCGAAACGAATCATGAGTGCTCCCGCTCGGCAAACAGTGCCTGGACAAAGGGCTCGGCTTCAAAGGTGCGCAGATCGTCGATGCCTTCACCCACGCCGATGTAGCGAATCGGCAGGCCGAACTGCTTGGCCAGGGCGAAAATCACCCCGCCCTTGGCGGTCCCGTCGAGCTTGGTCAGGGCCAGTCCGGTCAGTTGGACGGTCTGGTTGAACTGCTTGGCCTGGTTGATGGCGTTCTGGCCAGTGCCGGCGTCCAGCACCAACAGCACCTCATGGGGTGCGTCGGCATCGAGCTTGCCGATCACCCGGCGAACCTTCTTCAGCTCTTCCATCAGGTTGTCTTTGGTGTGCAGGCGACCGGCCGTGTCGGCAATCAGCACATCGATGCCACGGGCCTTGGCGGCCTGCACGGCGTCGAAAATCACTGAAGCGGAGTCGGCGCCGGTGTGCTGGGCGATTACCGGAATCTTGTTGCGCTCGCCCCACACTTGCAGCTGTTCGACCGCAGCGGCGCGAAAGGTGTCGCCGGCGGCGAGCATGACTTTCTTGCCCTCCAACTGCAGCTTCTTCGCCAGTTTGCCAATGGTCGTGGTCTTGCCGGCGCCGTTGACGCCCACTACCAGGATCACGAACGGCTTGTTCTGCGAGGCAATCACCAGCGGCTGTTCCACCGGTTTGAGCATGTTGGTCAACTCGCCCTGCAAAGACTTGTACAAAGCGTCGGCGTCGGTGAGCTGCTTGCGCGCCACCTTTTGAGTCAGGCTCTGGATGATCACCGACGTCGCCTCGACGCCGACATCGGCGGTCAGCAAGCGCGTTTCGATGTCTTCCAGCAATTCGTCGTCGATGACTTTCTTGCCCAGAAACAGGCTGGCCATGCCTTCGCCGATGCTGGCGCTGGTCTTGGACAGGCCTTGCTTGAGGCGGGCGAAGAAGCCGACCTTGTTCTCTTCGGCGGCAGGCGCGGGCTCTGCGAGAGCTGGCAATTCAACTGCAACAGGCTCCGGTTCAGGGGCGGCTGGGACAGCGACAGGCATGATGGCAGGCGCTGGCACTTCGACAATCGGCTCCACGGCCGGGGCCGCGACAGATGGGGTCAGTGCCGGAATCGGCGGGGCGGTATGCGACGCCTGCGCGTCCTCCACCAACGCTACCGGCTCTTCCGCCACGGGCAAGGTCAGCCAGGGGGTTTGCCCTTCGGGTGGGGTCAGCGGTTGCTCGGCCACCGGTTCAGCGCTCGACTCCGGCTCGGGCTCGGCCGGTTGCAATACCGGCTCGGCAATCGGCAGGACAATCGGGGCAGCTTGTTCGGCCACCGCCTCGGCATCGGGCTCAGGCAGCGGTTGCGGTTGCGGCTGTTCGACGACAGTTTCCTGCGGCTTCTTGCGCAGCCATCCGAACAGGCCTTTTTTCTCGCCAGCCGCAGCTGGGGTCTTCTTGTCGTCGTTGGAACCAAACATGGAGGACGGCTATCTCACGGTAGCGACGCGCCACCAGGGCGCCTCGGTGATAAATATTCGATGCTGAACAGACTGCGTTTCACCCAGCTTGTTCACGCGCAACATTTTGTCGAGTTGTCCCCAGGACACCTCAAGGTCGATTTTTTCGAAGGACTGGCAGGGCATCATCGGCGAAAACGCTGGGATCAACGAACAAACCCAGGGCTTCTTCCGAGAACCCAAACAACCCCGGACCGAGAAAAGGCCCGATAGGCGTGGCCGCCAGTAAAACGGATCAGTATCCTAGCACCCTCTCGCCCGCCGACGCTAAGACCTAGCGGGCAGCCCAACAGGTTTAAACACGAATGAATGCTCTTGCCCGCCGTGCTGCAGGCCTGCTGCTCAGCACAGTTTGTCTGCCTTTTTCAGCCTTGGCTGCCGATCCACAACCTACCCATGAATTTACCCTCGACAACGGCCTGAAGGTCGTGGTGCGCGAAGATCATCGCGCACCAGTGGTGGTGTCCCAGGTCTGGTACAAGGTTGGCTCCAGTTATGAAACCCCGGGCCAGACCGGTTTGTCCCACGCGCTGGAACACATGATGTTCAAGGGCAGCTCGAAAGTCGGCCCCGGCGAAGCTTCGCTGATCCTGCGCGACCTTGGCGCCGAAGAAAACGCTTTCACCAGCGATGACTTCACCGCTTACTACCAGGTGCTTGCCCGCGATCGCCTGGGCGTTGCCTTCGAACTGGAAGCCGACCGCATGGCCAGCCTGCGCCTGCCGCCGGAGGAGTTCAGCCGCGAAATCGAGGTGATCAAGGAAGAGCGCCGCATGCGCACCGACGACAAGCCGATGTCCAAGGCCTATGAGCGCTTCAAGGCCATGGCTTACCCGGCCAGCGGCTACCACACGCCGACCATAGGCTGGATGGCCGACCTGGAGCGGATGAAAGTCGAGGAACTGCGCCACTGGTACGAATCCTGGTACGCGCCGAACAACGCGACCCTGGTGGTGGTCGGCGACGTCACGCCAGACGAGGTCAAGACGTTGGCCCAGCGTTACTTTGGTCCGGTTGCCCGGCGCGACGTACCGCCAGCGAAGATCCCCTTGGAACTGGCCGAACCTGGCGAGCGGCAGATTACCCTGCATGTGCAGACCCAACTGCCAAGCCTGATGCTGGCCTTCAACGTACCGAGCATCGCCACCGCGACCGACAAACGCTCGGTCAATGCCCTGCGGCTGATCTCGGCCTTGCTGGATGGCGGCTACAGCGGGCGGATCCCGACCCAGCTGGAACGCGGCGAAGAGCTGGTGTCCGGCGGTTCGTCGAGCTACGACGCTTATACCCGTGGCGACACGCTGTTCACCTTGTCGGCCACGCCCAACACCCAGAAAAACAAGACAATGGCCCAGGCCGAGGCCGGTCTGTGGCGCTTGCTCGAACAGTTGAAAACCACTGCCCCGACCGCCGAGGAACTGGAGCGCGTCCGCGCCCAGGTCATCGCTGGCCTGGTGTACGAGCGCGATTCGATCACCAGCCAGGCCACCGCCATCGGCCAGCTGGAGACGGTCGGTTTGTCCTGGAAACTGATGGACACCGAACTCGCCGAACTGCAAAGCGTGACCCCGCAAGATATCCAGAAGGCAGCCCAGCTGTATTTCACCCGCTCGCGCCTGAGCGTCGCGCACGTCCTGCCCGAGGAGAAAGCTCATGAGTGAGCGCAAATCATCGCGTCTGGTGCTGATCGGTGTGGTGTTGATCGCCCTGATCGGCGCCTTGGCCTTTTACCTGTCGCCATCCAATGACACCAACGCCAGCCAGGCGCTGGACAAAGCCAAGGCCAGCAACAAGCTGCAATCTTTGGCCGAACTTGACGGCAAGGCACCCAGCCGTCGCAAGCTCGACGTACAAACCTGGACAACCGCTGACGGCGCCAAAGTGTTGTTCGTCGAAGCCCGGGAATTGCCCATGTTCGACCTGCGCCTGACATTCGCCGCCGGCAGCAGCCAGGACGGCGATACACCCGGCCTGGCGCTGTTGACCAACGCCATGCTCAATGAGGGCGTAGCGGGCAAGGATGTCAGCGCCATTGCCCAAGGGTTCGAAAGCCTCGGCGCCGACTTCGGCAACGGTGCCTTGCGGGACATGGCCCTGGCGTCACTGCGCAGTCTCAGCGCGGTGGACAAGCGCGAGCCGGCGCTGAAGCTGTTCGCCGACGTCGTTGGCAAACCGACCTTCCCCGCCGACTCCTTTGCGCGCATCAAGAATCAGCTGCTGGCAGGTTTCGAGTACCAGAAGCAGAACCCCGGCAAACTGGCGGGGCTGGAACTGATGAAGCGTCTGTACGGTGATCATCCGTATGCCCATTCCAGTGACGGCACCGCGCAAAGCATTCCTGCGATCACGCTGGCCCAGGTCCAGGCTTTCCACGCCAGGGCCTATGCCGCCGGCAACGCGGTGATTGCGCTGGTGGGGGACCTGTCCCGTGCCGAAGCCGAAGCGATTGCCAATCAGGTGTCCGCCGCACTGCCGAAGGGCCCGGCGCTGGCAAAGACCGTGCAACCGGTTGAACCGAAGGCGAGCATCGGTCACATCGAGTTCCCATCCAAGCAGACCAACCTGATGCTCGCGCAACTGGGCATCGATCGGGACGACCCGGACTATGCGGCCGTGTCCCTGGGCAACCAGATCCTCGGCGGTGGTGGTTTCGGCACGCGACTGATGACAGAGGTCCGGGAAAAGCGTGGCTTGACCTACGGCGTGTATTCCGGCTTCTCGCCGATGCAGGCCCGTGGCCCGTTCATGATCAACCTGCAGACCCGCGCCGAAATGAGCGAAGGCACGCTGAAACTGGTGCAGGAGGTGTTCGCCGATTACCTGAAGAACGGCCCGACCCAAAAAGAGCTCGATGACGCCAAGCGTGAGCTGGCCGGCAGTTTCCCGCTGTCCACCGCCAGCAACGAAGACATCGTCGGCCAGCTCGGGGCCATGGGTTTCTATGACTTGCCGCTCAGCTACCTGGAAGACTTCATGCGTCAGTCCCAGGAACTGACCGTCGAACAGGTCAAGGCCGCGCTGAACAAACACCTGAGCACGGATAAAATGGTCATCGTCACCGCCGGCCCGACCGTGCCGCAAAAGCCGCTGCCGGCACCCACTGAAAAACCTGCCGAGCAACCGCTCGGGGTTCCGGAGCACTAATGGCCCGCCCATCCAATTCCAGCAAGAAACCCGTGCATAACGGTGTGAATCAATTGCGCATCATCGGCGGCCAATGGCGCAGCCGGCGCTTGAGCTTCCCCGACGCGCCGGGCCTGCGCCCAACCCCGGACCGGGTACGCGAAACCCTGTTCAATTGGCTCGCGCCCTACGTGGCCGGTGCTCGGGTACTCGACCCGTTTGCCGGCAGCGGTGCATTGTTTCTTGAGGCGTTGTCTCGTGGCGCCGCCATGGGGCAGGCGCTGGACGCCAGCAGCCTGGCGGTCTCCAGCCTGAAAGAGCACCTGGGCACACTGCGCTGCACCGTCGGTCAGGTGCAGACCGCCGACGCGCTGCGTTATCTGGACAGCCAGCCAGCGACGCCTTTCGACTTGGTGTTCCTCGACCCGCCTTTCAATCAGAACCTGCTGCCAGCCGTTTGCACCCTGCTCGAAGAACGTCATTGGCTGGCCGACGATGCCTGGGTCTACACTGAAAGCGAAGCCGCCCCGTCCACATTGGGGTTGCCGGGCAACTGGCGCCTGCATCGTGAACAGAAATCCGGACGGGTGTATTACGCGTTGTGGCAACGTGTGGCCGAGGCCGTTGGCTGAACGGCTGGCCAGTGCATCGAGAAATGATCGTGTCTGCTGCATCTGAACACTTCGTCCCGGCCCTGGGCCTTGGCAACCCGCACTTGCAAACCTTGTGGGGACCGCTGTGGCGCAAGACCATCCATATCGCTCGGGAACGTGAGCGCCTGTGGCTGGAAGACGGCGACTTTCTCGATCTCGACTGGCATGGCCCCCACCGAGTCGACGCGCCACTGGTGCTGGTGCTTCACGGGCTGACCGGCTCTTCCAACTCGCCCTACGTGGCCGGCCTGCAACAGGCTCTTGGCAATCAGGGCTGGGCCAGCGTGGCGTTGAACTGGCGCGGTTGCTCGGGAGAACCGAACCTGTTGCCCCGCAGCTATCACTCGGGGGCCAGCGAAGACCTGGCCGCCGCCATCGCCCATCTGCGGTCCCGCCGCCCCTTGGCACCGCTGTTTGCGGTGGGCTATTCACTGGGCGGCAACGTGCTGCTCAAGCACCTGGGGGAAACGGGGGGCGACAGTCAGTTGCAAGGAGCGGTCGCGGTGTCGGTACCGTTTCGCCTCGACCAGTGTGCCGATCGCATCGGACAGGGATTTTCCAGGTTTTATCAGGCCCATTTCATGCGCGAGATGGTGGCCTACGTGCGCAACAAGCAGCGCCAGTTCCAGCACGACGGACGCCACGAGGGTCTGGCGACCCTCACAGCACTGGGCCCCCTGGAAAACATGCGCACCTTCTGGGACTTCGATGGACGGGTGACGGCGCCGCTGCACGGCTTCTCTGACGCGGCGGACTATTACCGCCGCGCCTCCAGTCGCTACTTTCTGGGCGAGATCAGTACGCCGACCCTGGTCATCCAGGCCTGCGACGATCCTTTCGTATTCCCCCACAGCGTGCCCGAACCTGGCGAGCTGTCCGCCTCTACCCAGCTTGAACTGCATGCACAAGGCGGGCATGTGGGCTTTGTCGACGGGAGCTTGCGCCGCCCAGGGTATTATCTGGAGCGGCGAATCCCCGGTTGGCTGGCGGGCCTGTCCTGTAGGAGCTGAGGAGCGTAACGAGGCTGCGATCTCCTGCGGGGCCTGCGTTCAGTCACCGACCGCCACTTGCCTTTGGGGATCGGTGATCCACTCACTCCATGAACCGGCGTACAACCTCCCCAACGGATACCCCGCCAGGCACAAGGCAAACAGGTTATGGCATGCCGTCACGCCAGAGCCGCAATAGGCCACCAGTTCCGTCGGCGAGCGTCCTCCCAATTTCTCGGCAAAGCGCTGCTTGAGCTGGTCGACTGGCAGGAAGCACCCATCAGCACCCAGGTTCTCGGTGAACGGTGCGCACTGCGCGCCCGGAATATGTCCGGCCACCGGATCGATCGGCTCGACCTCACCCTTGAAACGCGGCAACGCCCGGGCATCGAGCAAGGTCATGTCCGGCTCACCGAGACGCTGCTCAAGCGCCTCGGCACTGAGCAACAGGGTCGCGTCCGGCGAACCACTGAAGGTCCCGGGACCGTTGACCGCTGGATCCAGACTCAAGGGCAAACCGGCGGCATGCCAAGCCTTGAGCCCGCCATCGAGGATATAAACGCCATCGCGCTTACCCAGCCAGGCCAGCAACCACCAGGCCCGGGCGGCATAGGCGCCAGGGCCGTCATCGTACAAAACGATGTCACTGTCGTTGCCGATCCCCCAGGCCCGCAAACGCTTCATCAGGGCCTCAGGCTCCGGCAGCGGATGGCGGCCCGTCACGCCTTTGGTGACCGGCCCACTCAGGTCCCGTTCGAGGTCAGCGAAGGACGCCCCGGCAATATGGCCTTCGGCGTAACTGCGCTGGCCGTAGTCCGAGTCCTCCAGGGCAAAACGACAATCGAGGATCACCAGCCCGGGCTGCGACCGCCTGTGTTCCAGGGCTTGAGGACTGATGAGTTGCGCAATGGGCATAACGGGCTCCTGTGGCTCGATCGAATTTGAATCTTACGCCCCTTCTTCCAGGGTCTGGGCCAGGGGGACATAGAACTCCTTGAACAGCGCATCCACCGCTTCGCGGGCCTGCTCAGTCACGAAACCGGCCTCCAGCACCAGCACTTGATAGACCCCACGCTTGATGGCCTGCTCGCTCAAATGGTTGGAGTTTTCCCGTGTGGTGCAGAGGAAACGAACCCAGGACGTGAGGATGATCCAGGCATTGAGGGTGAGAGACTCGATTTGCACCCGGTCCATTTTCAGGATACCGGCGGCCACAAAGCCCTCGTAGATAGCGGTGCCGTGAATCAGACTACGCTGGGAAAACCGACGATAGCGCGCGGCAAGGTCCGGGTCGCTGTCGAGCAGATGCTCCAGGTCTCGGTGCAGGAAGCGGTAGCGCCACATCGCCGAGAGCAACTCCTGCAGATAGAAACGCTTGTCCTCGACAGTAGCCGCACGGCCTTGGGGCGGACGCAGGAAACTGTCCACCAGGTTTTCGTATTCACTGAACAATACGGCGATGATCGCCTGCTTGTTGGGGAAGTGGTAGTAGAGATTGCCCGGGGACATGTCCATGTGGGCGGCGATATGGTTGGTGCTGACGCTGCGCTCACCCTGCTGATTGAACAGCTCAAGGCTGTTCTGCACGATGCGCTCGCTGGTTTTTATTCGTATGGCCATGGCTTGAGCTTTAATTCGACGAAAGCATTGAACGGCATCTTACGACCTATCGGTCACGGGACAAACCCAAAGGCGTCACGGATGTCGGTTGACTTTTTAGAGCACAAGCTCTAGAAAACACTCACTCTAATACTATCGGTGCCCGCCCATGCCTGCCGACGTTGCTTACCTGCGCGAATCTCAACAGCACCTGGGCGAACTGCAAGCGCTTTTCGACACCCAGCGCCAGGCCTTTGCCGCCCACCCCATGCCACCTGCCGAGCAGCGGCGGCAATGGCTCAAGGCGTTGCGCGAGTTACTGAGCAACGAGCGACAAGCACTGATCGACGCTATCAGCCAGGACTTCAGCCACCGCAGCGCGGACGAAACGCTGCTGGCCGAGCTCATGCCGAGCCTGCACGGCATCCATTACGCCAGCCGACACCTCAAGGGCTGGATGAAACCTTCCCGGCGCAAGGTAGGCGTGGCCTTCCAGCCGGCGTCAGCCAAAGTGGTGTACCAACCGCTGGGCGTGGTCGGGGTCATCGTGCCTTGGAACTACCCGCTGTTCCTGGCTATCGGGCCGCTGGTGGGGGCATTGTCGGCGGGCAACAGGGTGATGCTCAAGCTGAGCGAATCGACCCCTGCCACCGGGTTGCTGCTCAAACAACTGCTGGCGCGCATTTTCCCTCAGGATCTGGTGTGCGTGGTGCTCGGCGAGGCTGAGGTCGGCATGGCGTTTTCCAGGTTGCCCTTCGACCACTTGCTGTTCACCGGCGCCACCAGCATTGGCAAGCACGTGATGCGCGCCGCCGCCGAGAACCTGACCCCGGTCACGCTCGAACTGGGAGGCAAATCGCCCGCCATCGTATCCGCGGACGTGCCCGTCAAAGACGCCGCCGAGCGCATTGCATTCGGCAAAACCCTGAATGCCGGACAAACCTGTGTCGCGCCAGACTACGTACTGGTGCCGCAGAACCGTGTCGGCGAATTCGTTGAAGCGTATCGCGAAGCGGTTCGCGGGTTTTATCCGACCCTGACTGACAATCCGGACTACACCGCGATCATCAACGAACGACAATTGGCGCGACTCAACGGCTACATAAGCGATGCCACCAGCAAGGGCGCATTGCTGATCGAGTTGTTCGATCGAGGTCAGGGGCGACGCATGGCCCACAACCTGTTGCTCAACGTCAGCGATGACATGACCGTCATGCAGGACGAAATCTTCGGCCCGCTGCTGCCCATCGTGCCTTATCAGGACCTGGACCAGGCATTTGCCTACATCAATCAGCGGCCTCGCCCGCTGGCGCTCTACTACTTTGGCTACAACAAGGCCGAGCATCATCGCGTGCTCAACGAGACCCATTCCGGTGGCGTTTGCCTGAACGATACGCTGCTGCACGTCGCCCAGGACGACCTGCCCTTCGGCGGCATTGGCGCCTCGGGGATGGGGCACTACCACGGTCACGAAGGCTTCCTGACGTTCAGCAAGGCCAAGGGCGTACTGAGCAAACAGCGGTTCAACGCGGCGAAACTGATTTATCCACCATACGGCAAGCCCCTCCAGAAACTGATCCAGAAGTTGTTTGTCCGTTAGCAGCAGTCTTTCCGGGTAATAACAATAATGAATCCAAGCCTGACCGATACACCTGCCCTCTCACGACGCGGCCTGTTGCAGTTCAGCCTCGGCGCCAGCGCCTTCCTGGTCACCGTCGGGCTGGGTGCCAGCCTGAGCGGTTGCGGCCCCAGCCGCTCGGCCAGCGGTTTTGTAGCCTTGCGTGACAACGACCTGCCGTTTTTGCGCGCCGTCATTCCCGTGATGCTGGACGGCTCCGTGGTCGCTGAAAAGCTTCCTGGCGCCGCTGAAGCGACCTTGCAAAGCCTGGACACCACCCTGGCTCATCTGTCCCCATCCATGCTCAAGCTCACGCACCAGTTATTCGACGTGCTCACGCTGGGCGTTACCCGTGGGCCACTGACCGGAATCTGGGGCTCGTGGGAAAACGCCAGCGTCGATGACATCCAGAAATTTCTCGGTCGGTGGGAAAACAGCTCGCTGGACCTGCTTCGCCAGGGGCACAGCTCGTTGCTGCAAATGGTCATGATGGCGTGGTACAGCCAGGCCGAGGCCTGGGCGCATTGTGGATACCCGGGACCGCCAACGGTTTAACAGTCACATCCAAACCCTGTGGGAGCGAGCCTGCTCGCGATGGCGGTATGTCAGTCAATACAGGCGCAGCTGATCCGACGCCGTCGCGAGCAGGCTCGCTCCCACAAGGGGGCATCACATACTCATAACAATAAGAGAGCACCAACATGCCCGTACTCGACCCCTTCCGCGAAGGTCTTGCCCGCGGCTGGACCACCTACAACGGTGCGCAGTTGACCCAGGACCTGACCCTGGAAGCGGACGTTGCGATCATCGGCAGCGGCGCCGGCGGGGGCACCACGGCAGAAATTCTCAGCGCCGCCGGCTACAAGGTGGTGTTGATCGAGGAGGGCCCCCTCAAGACCAGCCATGACTTCAAGCTGCTCGAGGACCAGGCCTACACCAGCCTTTACCAGGAAGGCCTCGGACGCATGAGCAAGGACGGCGCCATCACCATTCTTCAGGGGCGCGCGGTGGGTGGCACGACATTGATCAACTGGACCTCCTGTTTCCGCACGCCCGATCAGACCCTGGATCACTGGGCCACCGAGCACAACGTCAAGGGCCACAGCCCCGAGGAAATGGCGCCCTGGTTCGAAAAAATGGAACAGCGCCTTGGGGTGGCGCCCTGGCAGGTTCCGCCCAATGCCAACAACGACGTGATCCGCAAAGGCTGTGAACAGCTGGGCTATAGCTGGCACGTCATCCCGCGCAATGTGCGCGGTTGCTGGAACCTGGGCTATTGCGGCATGGGCTGCCCGACCAACGCCAAGCAGTCGATGCTGGTCACCACCATTCCGGCCACGCTGGACAAGGGTGGCGCGCTGCTTTACCTGGCACGGGCCGAACGGCTGATGATCAAAAACGCTGCGGTTGTCGGCCTCGAATGCCTGGCCATGGACGAACGTTGTGTGGCACCGACAGGACGGCACGTCACGGTCAAGGCGCGGCACTACGTACTGGCCGGCGGCAGCATCAACAGCCCGGCCTTGCTGTTGCGCTCCGAAGCGCCCGACCCGCACGGACGCCTGGGTAAACGCACCTTCCTGCACTTGGTAAACATGTCGGCCGGTCAATTCGACGAGGTGATCAATCCGTTCTACGGCGCACCACAATCGATTTATTCAGATCATTTCCAGTGGCAGGACGGCGCCACCGGCAAGATGTCCTACAAACTGGAAGTTCCGCCCCTGCACCCGGCCCTCGCCGCCGCGCTACTGGGCGGGTTTGGCAGCGAGAACGCCGAGCATATGGCGCAACTGCCCCACACCCACGCCATGCTGGCGCTGTTGCGCGATGGTTTTCACCCCGACAGCAGCGGCGGCAACGTTCAGTTGCGCAGCGACGGCACACCTGTGCTCGACTATGCGGTGTCTCCTTATGCCTGGGACGGCTTGCGCCGGGCGTTTCACAGCATGGCCGAGATTCAGTTTGCCGGCGGCGCCAGGGCGGTCATGCCAATGCACAGTGACGCCCGTTACGTGAAAAACCTGGCCCAGGCCCGTACGCTGATCGACGGCCTGGACCTGGCCTTGTACCGCACGCGCCTGGGCAGCGCCCATGTGATGGGTGGTTGCGCCATGGGCGAAGATCCGAAAAGCGCCGTCACCGACAGCCTTGGGCGACATCATCAATTGAGTAATCTTTCCATCCATGACGGCTCGCTGTTCCCCACCAGCATTGGCGCCAATCCGCAATTATCGGTGTATGGGCTGACGGCACAATTGGCCACATCCCTGGCCGATCGCTTGAAAAACCCATGAGTTGGCGGATTATTCGCACTGTCTATAGTGCTTACTTACCTTACAGCCGACTTGGCCGACCGAGTAGGCTGCGATACCATCCGACTCCCCAACGGACACCCGCCAGGACGACGCGATGAACCGAGTGTTGTACCCAGGTACCTTCGACCCTATTACCAAGGGCCATGGCGATCTGGTCGAACGCGCCTCGCGCCTGTTCGACCATGTGATCATCGCCGTCGCCGCCAGCCCGAAGAAAAACCCGCTGTTCCCGCTGGAGCAACGTGTGGAGCTGGCCCGCGAGGTCACCAAACATCTGCCCAATGTGGAAGTGGTCGGCTTCTCGACGCTGCTGGCGCACTTTGCCAAGGAAAAGAACGCCAATGTGTTCCTGCGTGGCCTGCGTGCGGTCTCGGACTTCGAATACGAGTTCCAACTGGCCAACATGAACCGCCAGTTGGCGCCGGACGTCGAAAGCCTGTTCCTGACGCCGTCGGAGCGCTACTCCTTCATTTCCTCGACCCTGGTGCGGGAAATTGCGGCGTTGGGCGGCGATATCACCAAGTTCGTCCACCCGGCCGTGGCCGATGCGTTGACCCTGCGCTTCAAGAAATAACCCGCTGGCTGCGATCCGCTTCGCAGCCAACACAGCGCAGTCCATCGCGCCCGCGTGCACTGCGCTCGCCAATGCGGCACAATTGCGCACATACGTTTTTCAGATGCCCGGGCCCAACGCCCCGGCAGGAGCCTGCATGTCCCTGATCATCACCGACGACTGCATCAATTGCGACGTCTGCGAACCCGAGTGCCCGAACGAGGCCATCTCCCAAGGCGAAGAGATCTACGTCATCGACCCGAACCTGTGCACCCAGTGTGTCGGCCATTACGACGAACCTCAGTGCCAACAGGTCTGCCCGGTAGATTGCATTCCGCTGGACGAGGCCCATCCGGAAACGGAAGAACAGTTGATGGCGAAATATCGCAAGATTACTGGCAAGGTTTGAGCCAGGTAGTTCTGTAGGGCCTGTGCCGGCCTCATCGCGAGCAGGCTCGCTCCCACAGGGTTCTGTGGTGGCGACACCATTCATGTCTTAAGCAAAATCCCTTGTGGGAGCGAGCCTGCTCGCGATGAGGCCAGCAGCCACAGCGACATCACTCCTGCTCAAACCCCTCCCCAACACACCCCAGGCACCGCACAAACGTCGCCTTCGCCGGGTCCACCACCAACGCCTTCCCCGCATCGCCGACGCCAGCGCCCAACGCCGTAAAGGGTAACGACACCACAAATGCCCCGGCACCGATCACGGTGGCGGCGAGCAGCAGCGGACGGGCGATCAGCAGGTCGCCGATCATGGCGTAGGCCGGCGGATTCTGGATGGTGTAGCGCGGGTCGCCGCTGCCGCTGTTCGCCTGGGCAGGCAAACCGAGACACAACAGCAGCGCGAGAACGACAGGTCGGAGCAGATTCATCGGGCGATCCTTCGGCTAGGCAGTATGACAACTGACTATAAGACTATAGACCGCAGGACGGATCAGCTCTGACAGCGTGGGCACCAGACGCTGGCGCGCTGGCCCAGGCGAATCTCCCGCAGCCCCGTACCGCAGACCTTACATGACTCGCCGCCCCGGCCATACACGAAGAGTTCCTGCTGGAAGTAACCCGGCTGGCCGTCTCCCCCGATGAAATCACGTAGCGTCGTACCGCCGCGCTCGATGGCATGGGCAAGGATGCGTTTGATCTCGATCGCCAGTTTCAGATAGCGCGCCCGGGAAATGCCCCCGGCTTCGCGGCGTGGGTCGATCCCGGCGGCGAACAGCGCTTCGGTCGCATAGATATTGCCCACCCCCACCACCACCGCGTTATCCATGATGAACGGCTTGACCGCCATGGAGCGTCCTCGGGAAAGCTGGAACAGACGCTCGCCATCGAATAGATCGGTCAACGGTTCCGGCCCGAGGCGAATCAGCAATTCGTGGTTGAGCGGGTCGAGGCTCCAGAGCATCGCCCCGAAGCGGCGCGGGTCGGTGTAGCGCAAGGCCAGGCCGGATTCCAGTTCGATGTCCACATGCTCATGTTTGGCGGCAGGCATGCCGACTTCCACCAAGCGCAGGTTACCGGACATGCCCAAGTGGCTGATCAAGGTGCCAACTTCGGCGTTGATCAGCAGGTACTTGGCCCGCCGCTCCACCAGCACTATCCGCTGACCCGACAGTCGCACATCAAGGTCTTCGGGGATCGGCCAGCGCAAGCGCCGGTCGCGTACGACCACACGGCTGACACGCTGCCCTTCCAGGTGGGGCGCAATTCCGCGGCGGGTGGTTTCGACTTCCGGCAGTTCTGGCATGGGGGTTCTCGAATAAGGCGAAGGCCTGGTGCTGGTTTTCGATGCTTAGCGCGTGGCGAGGTCGCGAATTTCCTGCTTCTGGGTCTGGAAATCGTATTCCGACAAACCGATGTAATCGAGCACCAGAGCGCCGACACAGGCCCACTCATGATCGACCGGCTGATTGCCCAGGACCCGGTGCGATGAGCAGATGTTTTCGGACATTTTCAGGATCGCCAGCAGGTTTTTCAGCTGACTGTTGTTGCGTGACGTCTCATCGCTGAAAATCGCCAGGGCGTTGTGATGGTTGGCGATGGCCTGGCTGACATGGTCCGGCAGGCGCCAGGATTTGGAAGTGTAGTACCCGACCACCGCATGGTTGGTGTTGAATTCGCGGTTCTCGGTGTCCACCACCCGGCACTCGGCGCTGGCATTGGCGTAGGCCTGCTCCAGCACACTCATGTAGTTGGGGAACTGCTTGAGCATCAACGGCACGCCGCAATCATGGAACAGCCCCAAGGCGTAGGCTTCATCACCGTTTTCCAGACCGACGCGCTTGGCCAGGGTCAGGCAGGTCATCGCCACGTCCTGGGCCGTATCCCAGAAGCGATTGAGGGTGACGATGGCATCATCGTGCAGCTCGCCCTTGATCGACTGCGCGTTGATCAGGTTGATGATCGAACGGCTGCCCAGCAGGTTCACCGCGCGCTGGATCGAAGTGATCTTGTTGCGCAGGCCGTAGTACGGCGAATTGACGATCTTGAGCAAGGCACCCGAGAGGCCCGGGTCATGGGAGATCAGCTTGGCAATGGTCTCCAGGTCCGGATCAGGCATGTACTGCTCCATCTGCAGATCCACCATGATCTGCGGCTGGGGCGGCACACTGATGCCTTGCAGGGACTGTTGGATCTGTTCGGCGGAAAGCTCTTGGGACATGGGCATACACTCTGGGTCAGGCGGCGATTCTAACCCTTAAAGATGGATCCGATACACCGTCGGGCAAATCGCGCCACATGTCCATCACAAGCCCCGCACAGGCCGCAACACGCTATACTCCCGCTCTTTTTTCCGGAGCGACGTCATGTCCCTGCCCAGCCTGCGCCTCAAAGCCAACGCCGACCGTCGCCTGCGCGCCGGCCATCTGTGGGTCTACAGCAACGAAATCGATGTAGCCGCTACCCCGCTGCACGGCTTCAAGGCCGGCGACCAGGCCATCCTCGAAGCCGCTGGCGGCAAGCCGTTGGGCATCGTCGCGATGAGCCCCAACAACCTGATCTGCGCCCGCCTGCTGTCCCGTGACGTGAAGCTGCCGCTGGACAAATCCCTGCTGGTGCATCGTCTCAACGTGGCGCTGTCGTTGCGTGAGCGCTTGTTCGACAAGCCGTTCTATCGCCTGGTCTACGGCGACTCCGACCTGCTGCCTGGCCTTGTAGTCGACCGTTTCGGCGACATCCTGGTGGTGCAGATCGCCTCGGCCACCATGGAAGCCCACAAGGACGACGTGATCGCCGCCCTGACCCAGGTGCTCAAGCCCAGCGGCATCCTGTTCAAGAACGATTCCGCCGCCCGCGATGCCGAAGGCCTGAACCGCTACGTCGAGACAGTGTTCGGCCTCGTACCGGAGTGGGTCGCCCTGGAAGAGAACGGCGTGAAGTTCGAAGCTCCAGTCATGGCAGGTCAGAAAACCGGCTGGTTCTACGACCACCGCATGAACCGCGCACGCCTGGCGCCGTATGCCAAAGGCAAGCGCGTACTGGATCTGTTCAGCTACATCGGCGGTTGGGGCGTGCAGGCCGCGGCGTTCGGTGCCAGCGAAGTATTCTGCGTCGACGCCTCGGCCTTCGCCCTCGATGGCGTAGAGCGCAACGCGGCGTTGAATGGCTTTGCCGAAAAGCTGACCTGCATTGAAGGCGACGTGTTCGAAGCCCTGAAAGAACTCAAGGCCAGTGAAGAGCGTTTCGACGTCATCGTTGCCGACCCGCCAGCGTTCATCAAGCGCAAGAAAGACCTGAAAAACGGTGAAGGCGCCTATCGCCGCCTCAACGAACAGGCCATGCGCCTGCTCAGCAAGGATGGCATCCTGGTCAGCGCTTCGTGCTCGATGCACCTGCCCGAAGACGACCTGCAAAACATCCTGCTGACCAGCGCCCGGCACCTGGACCGCAACATCCAGCTGCTCGAACGCGGGGGCCAGGGACCGGACCATCCGGTACACCCAGCCATCGCCGAGACCCGCTACATCAAGAGCATCACCTGCCGGTTGCTGCCCAACAGCTGAATCATTTGCTGACCCTTATTAAACGCAGCCCTGGCTGCGTTTTTTTTGCACGTGTGAAAAGTTACCGAGCGCTTAAGCAAAAGCCTACAAAATAACTTTTTGTATGAGTCATCCCACATTATTACTGGAACTTTCCTACTCAATATCCGCTTGCCAAGCACTCATTAAAAACTATGATTGAACTGTCACTTCGCAAGTGATGACCCTCGAAAAAAACAACATTTATTCAAACCTCTTATTCAAAAAAGGAGCTGTATCATGAAAGCAATCAATCTGGAAGCTAACAAGATCGCAAACCTGGCCGGCCTGATTGTTCCAACAGGCCGCTAAGTAAGTAAAGGGTGGAGCTGAGGAGTGCCGGCGCCTCAGCCCATCCATGCTCGCCCCCTCAGCGGAAAACCTTAATGCATATAAATCCGTGCGTTTTCATACTTGCGCGCCCGCCGCACCAGATTGTATGGAACTATGAGCAGCACACTCAGTTCGAGCTCGATCTGCATTATTCAACGCGACTGGCACAACTTATTCACAACCCTTCACACTTCGACACTTGCAACCCCATCGACATTGAATTCCTGAATGCCGGCATATTGACTGCAGAACCCAAGGAAGCCCTCGAATGGCGATGGGACGAGTTATCCAGAATATTTCATATCGGCACAAAAAATATTCCTTGCGAAAGTGTTCCCCAAAATGTCGAGGAATGGGCAACCCTGTACCTGCAGCATTGCCAAGAGGTTCTATCATCACCGCCGCCGGCCTGCCGCATAAAACCGTGCCCGGTTGACCTGATTGCCTTGACGCCCTGCTCCCTGGTCGACATCGAGGACGTTTCGCTGGGGCAGACGCTTGTCAGTCGAAGCACCTCTCGCTCATTCAGCGAACGAGCCATTTCAATCGAGCAGGTCAGCACCCTCCTCTACCTGACCCTGGGTTACCTGAACGAGCGCCCTTTTGCTCACGAGACCGGTCATCCCGAAACGCTGGGCGCGCGACGCAGTAGCCCCTCGGGCGGCGGCCTGAATGCCTGCGAAGGTTACCTGTACGTGCGTCACGTGGCCGGGCTGGAACCGGGAATCTACGCCTACCACCCGGCCGAACATGCCTTGAGCCTGATCCGATCACTTCCGGATGAACCCCTGGGCCAATTGTTAGCCGGACAGCACTTCATCAATCCGTTGCCATTCGGGCTATTCATCACTTCGCGCTTCGACAAGCTCTGGTGGAAGTACGAACACTCGCGCGCCTATCGAATGGCGTTTGTCGAAACGGGCCACGTGTCCCAGACCTTTTTGATGGTGGCGACTGCGCTGGGCCTCAAGACCTGGCTGACCGGGGCATTGAGCGACCGTCAGGTAGAACGGCTGCTTGACCTTGAAGACACTCCCGAACAGCCGTTGTTTTTTGTCGGTTGCGGTCATGGCGATGGGCAGGTCCACTGCCAGGCGCTGATGGCGCTGGTCAATGGCCAGGACTCTGCATCATGACCTTCACTCAGAGGCCGCGCTACACCTTGGGCGACTGGGATAACAAAGCTGCGGTGCGCGTGCGCAAAAACCACTACCGCCTACCCGACGATCTGGAGCATCAACTCGCCAGTCGGGACTGGTTTGCGCCAGCCTTCATACCCTATATCGAACATCCGCTGATCAATAAGGCGGGGCGCGCCATTGCCCAACGCCTGGCGGCCAATCATCTGGTGTACTTCCTCGACTACACCACCTTGCTCGAACACCGGGTGGTCAATCGCGCAGTGGAAACCATCGTCCATGGCGAACTGAGCTTACCCATCCCCAGCCAGATGAAAACCGCCGCCCTGCAGCTCTACACCGACGAGGGTTACCACGCACTGTTTTCCAATGAAGTGGCCGAACAGATCGTCGCCCTGTACGACATCCGCGACCGCTCGCTCCCCAGGCGCATCGACCGCCTGGTGGGCGTGATCGAAGCCACAAGCCCCCCGGATCGCCCTCTGGCGTGGTTTCTGCTGGGGTTCGTTTCCGAAACGATCATCGCCAAGGAGCTGCTGTCCATTACCCGCGAGACCTTGGTCTCCACGGTTTACCAGATGCTCAGGGATCATCTCGAGGACGAGGCACGCCATAGTCGCTATTTCAGCGAGGTGTTCCAGTATCTGTGGTCCGCCCTGGCCCCTGACCAGCGTGCTCTGGCCGCAAAGCTGCTGCTGGACATCATCGGCCTTTACTTCGAGCCCGACATCCCTTGGTTAACGCGCAGCCTCGCCAGCGTCGGCTTTGACGAACAGGACGCGTTGAAGATCGTTGCAAACCTCCTGCAACCGGACGCTCACGCCCAGCGAGTTCGCTCGGGGGCAGTCTCGACCTTCACAGCCATGCAGCAGGCAGGTTTCTTCGAAGACGGCCCCAATCGGCAGAGGTTCTTCCAGGCGGGGTTTCTCGATGGCTGACACTCATGATCTCGCCACACGCAAAACGGCCACTGTCGGCTTATTGTTGATGCTGACCTTGCTCGGCGTATTCCCCATCGATGTGGTGCTGCCTTCGTTTCCGGCGCTGTCCGAACACTTTGAGCGTCCATCGCCCGATATTGCCCTGTCTGTCAGCCTGTTCGCAGTGGGGATCGCAATGTCCCAACTGCTGGTCGGCCCGCTTTCCGACGCCATGGGACGAAGGAACCTGTTGCTGATCGGGATCATCGTCTCGGCCATTGGCGCGACCGGGTGCGTCGTGGCCAATGACTACTGGTCCTTCCTGCTTTTCCGGGTCATCCAAGCCGTGGGATGCGGTTGTTTCGTGCTCTCTCAGGCACTGATCCAGGACCTGTTTACAGGTCAGGAGCAGCAGCGATTACGGATTTTCCTGGTCACCTGCGGCGGCATTTTCATTTCCGTTTCGCCCTTGGCCGGCACCGGACTGCAAAGCTGGATGGGCTGGCGCGGCAGCTTCCTGGTATTCATTGCCCTGGCTGTCAGTGTGTTCTTGAGCGCCAGTCTTCTACTCAAGCCTTTGCCAGCGGATAGCCAACCCAGGCGCCCGGACTTCATTGCGTCCTACCGGACGGTATGCAGTGACTTCAACTTCATGGCCTACTGGCTGACGTCAGCATTGGCTTTTTCCTGCCATTTCTCGTTCATCGTCATCTCACCGCTGGTTTTCATTGACCAGCTGCAACTGTCGCCGCAGGCATTTTCGCTGACGTTGCTGGGCTACGGGCTGGCCTATATCGGCGGTGGAGCGGTCGCGGCCGTGCTGAGCAACCGGATCGACCCACAGACGCAAATCCTCACGGGGCTGTGCCTGATCCTGACGGCGGGAGTGTTGATGCTTGGGCTCTCCAGCCATCTGGGCTTGTCGGTCACCACGCTGCTGCTGCCCATGATCGTGTGCACCGCCGGAACGACCATTGCTCGTGCGGCCGCCCACACCCGGGCGATGAATATCTTCCCCGAGCAAGCAGGTACATCGGCCTCGGCAGGCAGCGTGCTGATCTTCATTGTCGGCGGTTTGACCAGCGCCGCGCTCAGCCTCACTCCGCTGGACCTGCAAACCACCCTGGCTCTATGCCTGATGTTGCTCAGCCTCCTGGGGCTGGCACTCAATGGTCTGCTCCGGCATCGTCACAGGACGCTGTTGACGGGTTGAACATCGCCAGTCGTCATCCCGAGCACGACATTGGCACCCGATCAGCGCTTTGCGTCATTTCATCCTGACGCCAGGGGTGTAGAATCGCGACATTCATCGCCATTCATCCCCGGCGGGTTTATGAGCTCATGCTGAGGCGCGCAGCGATCCTGCAAAGTCATCGGCCACTTCCGGACACACGGCCAAACCCGGGTGTTCCAGACGTCAACAGAAGCTCACTTCCCATTGATACCTGATACGTACCTGATTTGCCGCCCGGAGTGCTCCATGCCTGATTACCGCTCGAAAACATCCACCCATGGCCGCAACATGGCCGGCGCCCGTGCATTGTGGCGCGCCACGGGGATGAAGGATGACGACTTCAAGAAGCCGATCATCGCCATTGCCAACTCCTTCACCCAGTTCGTGCCAGGCCATGTTCACCTCAAGGACCTGGGTCAACTGGTTGCCCGGGAAATCGAACGCGCGGGTGGCGTAGCCAAAGAGTTCAACACCATTGCCGTGGATGACGGTATCGCCATGGGCCACGACGGCATGCTTTATTCGCTGCCCAGTCGCGAGATCATCGCCGACTCCGTCGAATACATGGTCAATGCCCATTGCGCCGACGCCATCGTGTGCATTTCCAACTGCGACAAGATCACCCCCGGCATGCTCATGGCGGCCTTGCGCCTGAACATCCCGGTGATCTTCGTTTCCGGCGGCCCGATGGAAGCCGGCAAGACCAAGCTCGCCAGCCATGGCCTTGACCTGGTGGACGCCATGGTGATCGCCGCCGACTCCAGCGCTTCCGACGAAAAGGTCGCGGAGTATGAGCGCAGCGCCTGTCCGACCTGCGGTTCGTGCTCCGGCATGTTCACCGCCAACTCGATGAACTGCCTGACCGAAGCCCTTGGCCTGGCCCTGCCGGGCAACGGTTCGACCCTCGCCACCCACAGCGATCGCGAACAGCTGTTCCTGCAGGCCGGCCGGACCATCGTCGAGCTGTGCAAGCGTTACTACGGCGAGGATGACGAGTCGGTGCTGCCGCGCAACATCGCCAACTTCAAGGCGTTCGAAAACGCCATGACCCTGGACATCGCCATGGGCGGCTCCACCAACACCATCCTGCATTTGCTGGCCGCCGCCCAGGAAGCCGAGATCGATTTCGACCTGCGCGACATCGACCGTCTGTCCCGTCACGTGCCGCAGCTGTGCAAGGTCGCGCCGAACATCCAGAAGTACCACATGGAAGACGTGCACCGCGCTGGCGGGATCTTCAGCATCCTCGGCTCCCTGGCCCGTGGTGGCCTGTTGCACACCGACCTGCCGACCGTACACAGCAAAACCATGGCCGAAGCCATCGCCAAGTGGGACATCACCCAGACCACCGACGAAGCCGTGCATCATTTCTTCAAGGCCGGCCCGGCAGGTATTCCAACGCAAACGGCGTTCAGCCAATCGACTCGTTGGGAAACCCTGGACGATGACCGTGAAAACGGCTGCATCCGCAGCGTCGAGCACGCGTACTCCAAAGAAGGTGGCCTGGCTGTGCTGTACGGCAACATCGCTCTGGATGGCTGCGTGGTGAAAACCGCCGGCGTCGACGAATCGATCCATGTGTTCGAAGGCAACGCCAAGATTTTCGAAAGCCAGGATAGCGCCGTGCGCGGGATCCTCGCCGACGAAGTGAAGGCCGGCGATATCGTGATCATCCGCTACGAAGGGCCAAAAGGTGGTCCGGGCATGCAGGAAATGCTTTACCCCACGTCCTACCTGAAGTCCAAAGGACTGGGTAAAGACTGCGCACTGCTGACCGATGGCCGTTTCTCCGGCGGCACCTCGGGCCTGTCCATCGGCCACGCTTCACCGGAAGCCGCTGCTGGCGGTGCCATCGGCCTGGTGCGCGACGGCGACAAAGTCCTGATCGACATTCCGAACCGCTCGATCAACCTGCTGATCAGCGATGAAGAACTGGCCGGACGCCGTGTTGAACAGGACAACAAAGGCTGGAAGCCGGTGGAAGTGCGTCCGCGCAAAGTCACCACCGCCCTCAAGGCCTATGCCCTGCTCGCCACCAGCGCCGACAAGGGCGCGGTGCGTAACAAGGCGATGCTCGACGGGTTGTAAGCGTCCATAAACAGCAATAAAAATGCCCCACTCAAGGTGGGGCATTTTTTTGCAGTGAAACAAACCATCGGTGATCAACTGTGGAGCGAGCCTGCTCGCGATAACGTTCAGTAACATCTCAGTTGGCTGACACACCGTCATCGCGAGCAGGCTCGCTCCCACAAGGAGTCCTGGGGTTTACTGGATATCTTCCGGCTTGACGATCACCCAGTTCTTGTCCGCCGTCACTGGCAGCCCTTCCTTGGCCTGGGCCGCGGCGTGCTTGGCCATCATGCCGTTGATCTGGTCCATGTACTTGTCCTTGCGGTTGACCCACAGGTGAATGCCGCCCTTGGCCACGTTCACATCGTGGAACAGCATGTAGCCGTCGCTGCTGGGGGTGTCGCCAGCCACAAGCACCGGTTTTTTCCATTCGTCGATGTACGTCAGGATTGCCGCGTGCTTGCCGGCCATCCAGGTCGCCGGAGTCCACAGATACGGTGTGTACTCAAGGCTCAGGTTGGCCTTCTCGTCATATTTGCCATTGCTGATCTGCTTGCGGGCGGTGGTCAGTTCGCCGGTCTTGCGATCCTTGAGCAACGTGGTCACGCCGATGATGTTCTGCGGCTTGAGGTTGTAGCCGTACTTCGGATCGGCGGCGACCATGCGCACCAATTCTTCCGAAGCCGCGGTCATGACATAGACCTCGATGCCGTTTTCCATCAGTTTGTTGTACAGCTCGACCTGACCGGTGAAAATCTTCGGCGGGTTGACGTTGTAGTTGACCACCTTGTCGCCGTCGTAATACGTGGTCGGGACCGGCTTGCCAGAAGCCATCAATTCGTCGACGTAGCCTTTGAGTTCTTTGAGGGTAAAGCCGGAAAACACCTGGGCGACCCAGGGGTAGCAGACCATGTCGTCCACTTCGCACAAACGGTAGTAGTAGCTGAACAGGCTTTCCTTGTGTTCGGCCGTGTCTTTGAACGGCATCAGCTTCAGAGATGGGTCGAGGGTTTCGCGGGTGATGAGGCCCTTGTTCTCCATGAACGGCAGCAACGACTCTTCCAGGTCGTAGCGGTAACTGGTGTTGTCCATGTCGAACACCGCGTAGTTACCTTTGTTGGCGTTGGCCGCGATCATCGCGTCCAGCGCCTTGGCCTGTTCCGCTGGCCAGTGCTTGAGCTCAGTGGCGAGCGCCTGGCCAACGAGGCCCAGGCCCATGGCGACAACGAGAAGGTGAGGTGCAAGCTTCATCGGCGTTTCTCCAAGGTTCAAAGAACTCGACGCTAACAAATGCTCATGACGTTTCTCTCCTGCCCGCGACCGCTTGCGTCTTGATACCGCCAGCGGCATGCCCATAAACGTCATTGCCTTATTCCATAAACGACAATCTACATACCTTTTTATTATTAATTCATTAGATATCAGGCTGTTAGGCTTCCCGCCTCGCAGTCGCGGCTTCAGGCGACTGGCACAAGTCCTATCGGAGTTTTTTTGATGAATCTGCCGCTGATCCTCAATCTGCTGGTGTTCCTCGCCTTGCTGTTTGGTCTGGCGCAAACCCGTCACAGCACCTGGAGCCTGGCCAAAAAAGTCCTGCTGGCATTGGTGCTGGGCGTGGTGTTCGGCACCGTCCTGCACACGATTTACGGCGCCGGCAACCCGGTGTTGAAAGCCTCGATCGGCTGGTTTGACCTGGTGGGCAACGGCTATGTGCAGTTGCTGCAAATGATCGTGATTCCGCTGGTCTTCGCTTCAATTCTCAGCGCGGTAGCGCGCCTGCATAACGCCTCATCCCTGGGCAAGATCAGCTTCCTGACCATCGGCACACTGCTGTTCACCACCGCCATCGCCGCCCTTATCGGTATCGGCCTGACCAACCTGTTCGGTCTCACCGCCGAAGGCCTGGTGGCCGGCACCCAGGAAATCGCACGCCTGCAGGTGATCCAGAGCGACTATGCCGGCAAGGTCGCAGACCTGAATATCCCGCAGTTGCTGCTCTCGTTCGTTCCGCAAAACCCCTTTGCCGACCTGGCCCGGGCCAAGCCGACCTCGATCATCAGCGTGGTGATATTCGCGGCCTTCCTGGGTGTCGCGGCACTGCAATTGCTCAAGGATGACGTGGAAAAAGGTCAGAAAGTGATCAATGCCATCGACACCCTGCAAAGCTGGGTGACACGTCTGGTGCGGCTGGTGATGAAGCTGACCCCGTACGGCGTGCTGGCGCTGATGACCAAAGTGGTGGCCGGCTCCAACGTCCAGGACATCGTCAAGCTTGGCAGTTTCGTGGTGGTGTCGTACCTGGGGCTGGGCCTGATGTTCGTGGTTCACGGTCTGCTGGTGTCCGCCGCTGGGATCAACCCGCTACGCTTTTTCCGCAAGATATGGCCGGTCCTGACCTTCGCCTTCACCAGCCGCTCCAGCGCCGCGACCATCCCGCTGAGTATCGAAGCCCAGACCAGCCGCCTCGGCATTCCACGGGCCATTGCCAGCTTCAGCGCGTCGTTCGGCGCCACCATCGGCCAGAACGGCTGCGCCGGCCTCTACCCGGCCATGCTGGCGGTGATGGTCGCGCCGACCGTGGGCATCAACCCGCTGGATCCGGTGTGGCTCGCGACGCTGGTAGCGATCGTGACCTTGAGCTCGGCCGGGGTGGCCGGTGTCGGTGGAGGCGCGACATTTGCCGCGCTAATCGTGCTGCCGGCCATGGGCTTGCCGGTTTCACTGGTGGCGCTGCTGATTTCCGTCGAGCCACTGATCGACATGGGCCGCACAGCGTTGAACGTCAGCGGTTCGATCACTGCCGGGGTGATCACCAGCCAGGTGATGCAGCAGACCGACAAGGCTTTGCTGGATGCCGAGGAGCATGGGGAGTTGGTGCAGGCTTGATTGCCCGATACTTGTGGGAGTAAAGCTTGCTCGCGAAGAACGGATGCGGTTCGACTGAAGCGCCGCGTCGTCTGAATCGCGAGCAAGCTTTGCTCCCACATGGCTTACAGCTTTTCCCACACCTCAAAGCTGTAGGCCGGCTTGTCGCCCTCGGCCGGGTTCGGCTGGTTCGACACCTGTTTCCACTGGCTCGAATCGAACGCCGGAAACCAGGCATCGCCGTCCGGGCTCAGCGCCACACGGGTCAGGTACAGTCGGTCCGCCTGCTCCAGGGCCTGGGCGTACAACTGGGCGCCGCCGATCAACATCAGTTCGTCGACACCCTGCTGCAACGCCCACGCCTCGGCCCGTTCCACCGCTGCCTCCAGCGTGGAAAAGACTTCCGCGCCCTCCAGCACGAGGCCAGACTGACGACTGACCACGATGTTCAAGCGCCCCGGCAGCGGCCGCCCCAGGGAGTCCCAGGTCTTGCGGCCCATGATGATGGGCTTGCCCAAGGTGGTAGCCTTGAAGTATTTAAAATCCCCCGGCAAGTGCCAGGGCATGCTGTTGTCGACGCCGATCACACGGTTTTCACCGAGGGCTGCGATCAGGCTTAAAGGGAGTGTTTTTTTCATGCCGGCGAGGATACCAGAGGCCACAGCGGTTATGCTCAACCCTCATTTGCGACGGAAGCGCCTGTGTCTGAGCCTCTGACAGAACTGCACGACCTCTGGTTGACCGAGACGGTACGTCTGCGTGAAGAACACGCCGGCCCGCTCGAAGATCAGGAGGCCAATCGCCTGGCCCGCGCGGCGGGTGGCGATTTATCCAGCCGTATCCGTCACCGCGCCCGCTGGCTGGCCGAGCGCGACGGGCTCAGCCAGGCCTTGCATCACTGGCTGCAAGGGGCGCGCCTGGCGCTGATCATAATGGCTGTACTCGCCATCATCAGTGGCGCTGGCCTGGGCTTTGCCGCACTCGGCGACGGACGCACGCCGGTCAATGTGTTCTGGGCCCTGGGCAGCCTGTTGGCGTTGAACCTGATCTTGCTTATCGGCTGGGCCCTGGGCCTGATCTTTGCGGGTGAGCAAGGTGCAGCGCTGGGACGCTTGTGGTTGTGGCTCAGCGAAAAACTCGCCCGCGATGCCAAGGCTGCGCAACTGGCGCCGGCCCTGCTGCTGTTATTGCAACGACACAAGCTCAATCGCTGGGCCCTCGGTGCGCTGGTCAATGGTTTGTGGTTGCTGGCGATGCTCAGCGCGCTGGTCATCGTACTGATGCTGATGGCCACCCGGCGCTACGGTTTTGTATGGGAAACCACCATTCTCGGCGGTGAGACCTTTGTCGTCATGACCCAGGCCCTCGGCGCCCTGCCCGCCCTACTGGGTTTGAGCGGTCCAACCGAAGAGATGATTCGCGCCAGTGGCGACGCCGCGCTGAATATCGAAAGCGCCCGCCAGGCCTGGGCCGCTTGGCTGGTGGGCGTGACGCTGGTCTACGGCGTGTTGCCGCGCCTGTGTCTGGCGCTGTTGTGCCTGTGGCGCTGGCGTCGCGGCCGCGCCACGCTTCGCCTGGACTTGAACCTGCCAGGTTATGCCCAACTGCGGGAGCGGCTGATGCCCAGTAGCGAGCGCCTGGGCATCAGCGATGCCGCGCCCGCGCAATTGCATCAAATTGAAAGTGACGTTGGCGCGCTGCAAAGCGACGGTGCGCTGCTGGTGGCAATCGAACTGGACGACCGGCCTTGGCCACCGAAACTGCCAGGCACGGTGAAAAACGCCGGAGTGCTCGACAGCCGCGAATCGCGCCACAAACTCCTCGAACAACTGTCACGCTTTCCTCCCGCGCGCCTGGCGATTGCCTGCGACCCACGACGCTCACCGGATCGTGGCAGCCTGGCGCTGATCGCCGAGCTGGCCCGCAGCGCCAGCGCCACCCGCATCTGGTTGTTGCAGGCACCGCCCGGGCAAGCGCTGGACGCTGAACGCCTGGGCGATTGGCACAACGCGCTGCAACAGTTGCAATTGCCCTTCGCGGACTGCGCGCCTTTGAACTGGCTGGAGACCGGCCATGACTGAACCCACCAAGCCGCTGAAGCTGGCCGTGGTTGGCCACACCAATGTGGGCAAAACCTCCTTGCTTCGCACACTGACCCGGGACGTCGGCTTCGGCGAAGTGTCCCACCGCCCCAGCACAACCCGACACGTCGAGGGCGCGCGCCTGTCGGTGGACGGCGAAGCGTTGCTGGAGCTGTACGACACGCCGGGCCTGGAAGACGCCATCGCCCTGCTTGACTACCTCGAACGCTTGGAGCGCCCCGGTGAGCGCTTGGACGGGCCGGCACGCCTGGCGCGATTCCTGGACGGCAGCGAGGCACGACAACGCTTCGAACAGGAAGCCAAAGTGCTGCGACAATTGCTCGCCAGCGATGCCGGACTCTATGTGATCGATGCGCGAGAGCCGGTGCTGGCCAAGTACCGGGATGAGCTTCAAGTACTCGCCAGTTGCGGCAAACCGCTTCTGCCAGTGTTGAATTTCGTCAGCAGCGCCAGCCACCGCGAGCCCGACTGGCGTGAAGCCCTGGCACGGCTGGGGCTGCACGCTCTGGTACGTTTCGACAGCGTCGCCCCGCCCGAGGATGGCGAGCGACGCCTGTATGAAAGCCTGGCGCTGTTGCTGGAAAGCGCCCGTGGGCAACTGGAACGACTGGTCGCCGATCAACAGGCCCAACGCTTGGCCCGTCAGCAGAGCGCGCAGCGCTTGATCGCCGAACTGCTGATCGATTGCGCCGCTTGCCGACGCAGCGTAGCCAGCGATGCCGAGCTGGAACGACAGGCCATCAGCGAGCTGCGCAACGCCGTACGTCAACGGGAGCAGCGCTGCGTCGAAGCCTTGCTCAAGCTCTACGCCTTCCGTCCCCAGGACGCCGCGGCCAGCGATTTGCCTCTACTTGACGGCCGCTGGGGCGATGACCTGTTCAATCCTGACACCCTCAAACAGCTGGGTGTGCGTGTGGGTGGTGGGATCGCCGCGGGCGCAGCGGCCGGTGCCGGCGTGGATTTGCTGGTGGGCGGTCTGACCCTCGGCGCCGCCGCCCTGGCCGGCGCCATTGCCGGTGGCGCCCTGCAAACCGCCCGCAGCTACGGGAACAGGTTGATGGGCAAGCTCAAGGGCCAGCGGGAGCTGACAGTGGACGACAGTGTGCTACGCCTGTTGGCCCTGCGCCAACGGCAACTGTTGCAAGCCCTCAACCAGCGCGGCCATGCGGCAATGGACAGCATCCACATCGCCACACCCCAGGATAAAACCTGGCGCGAGGGCAAACTGCCCGAAGCGCTGAACAAGGCCAGAGCGTACCCGCAATGGTCGTCGCTTAATCCGCAGGCGCGGTTGAGCCAATCGGAACGCCAGGAACAGATCGAGCAGTTGGCCGAGCAGCTCTAGATGACACAACCCCTGTGGCAAGGGGATTTGTGGGAGCAAGGCTTGCCCGCGATGAGAGCGTCGCTACCGGTGCTTATTCGTCGGTCAAGGCCCTGAGCGCCGCCGCAGCGTCTGCCAATTCCAACTCACTGAACACTTGCACCCCATGACGTTTGAGCAAGGCCGCCGTCACGCCTTCGCCAGGCACTTTCACGCCGCTGAACGTGCCGTCGTAGGTCAACAGATTGCCGCACGACGGGCTGTTGGCCTTGAGCACGGCGATACGGATAGCGTGTTCGCGCACCCGCTCCAGCGCTTGATACGCGCCGGACAGAAACTGTTCACTGACGTCTTCACCCTCGGTGGTGATTACCGTCGCCTGGCCGGCGAGCACCTGCGTGCCTTGCCCACCGGGAATTTCTGCCGCCGCCCGAGGCGTGGGCAAGCCGCCGGCGACTTCCGGGCACAGCGGCACGACCCGACCTTCGTCGAGCCAACGTTGAAGCTGATCGAACGGGCCACTGGCACCGCCGTCGTAGCGCACGCGATGTCCGAGCAGGCAGCGGCTGACGAGGATCTTTTCCATGCTCAGAACACCTCGGTGCCGCGGCGCCGGAACCAGCCGGTCAAGGACAGGCGATCCCGCGCAGCAGGCAGGACTTCATGGGGGATGTCCCCCGACAGGAACACCACCAGACAACCGCCGGTGGGCACCACGTCGTGCTCCACGCCATCGTCCAGGTACATGCGTAACTGGCCGCCATGCTCCGGCAACCAGGCGTCGTTGAGGTAAAGCACCGCCGACACCATGCGTCGATCGTCATCGCGAAAGCGGTCGACGTGCTTGAGGTAGAAGGCGCCGGGAGGGTACAGCGCGAAGTGGCTTTCGAAATCCTCCAGCCCCAGGAACAACCCGCGATTGATCGCCTCCCGCAAGCTGTCCATCAAGCCCAGGTAACGGTCGCACGCTTGCGCCTGACCGGGCTCGATCCATTGGATACGATCACCCCGAATCCCTTCACGAATCTCCGAAAACGGCCCACGTCCGACCGCCGCCGGAGCCAGCTCGCCTTCGGCGGCGCGCTGGCGACATTCGGCTGCCAGGGCGCGGGTCAGCGCATCCGGCAGGAAGATATTCTGCTGCGACCAGCCGCGCTCGGCCAGGTCGTCGACGATACGTAACAGCAGTGGGTGATCAGAAGGTATTTGCATGGCGCGCATAGTATTCCTGTGCCTGCAAAACCGACAGCGCCGCGCAGCGGGTTTGTCACGCCTGATGGCGCAGGCGCAGGAACTTGATACGAATTCTCGACAAGTCCCCACACCCCACGGAGAATAGTCGGCTGCTGACAGGAGTCCCTATGCGCCGTTTGCTTTTCTCATTGTTGATGTTCTGTGCGTTGCCCGCCTGGGCAGACAGCTACGACCAGTTGTACAAGGTCGCCGGCTGGCCGGAACAACGGGCGCATTTCAATGACGCCTTGAGCGCCGCGCAGCAGCGTTACCAGAGCAGCCTGCCACCGGCAGTGTTCCAGGCACTGGTCAACAACAGCAATCAACGCTTTGCCCCCCAGGCCATGGACCAGCGGGCCGAGGCGCAATTGCGCAAGAACCTCACTGACCCAGCCCCGGCCCTGAGTTTTTTTCAGTCGCCCCTGGGCCGCAAAGTCGTGGCAGCCGAGCTGCTGGCGACCCGTCGCGACCAATTGGCGAAGAACGCCAAGGGCCTGCCGAAGATGCAAGTCAGTGACAACCGCCTATTGATCATCGGCCATCTGGCCCAGTCCCTGCCCGCCCGCGAGGCCGGCGCGGAAGTCAGCCTGGCGATCGCCGGCGTGGCGGCGGACAGCCTGAGCTCGATGATCCCCGGCCTGCTGGGTGCTGGCCAGGCCCAGGGCATGCTGAACGGTCAGCGCCAGCGTCTGATGGAGCAGATCGGCGCGGACTTGAACAACACGCTGCTGTACGTCTACCGCGACCTGACGGACACCGAGCTGGAGGAGTTCGCCACCTTCGCCGAGTCGGCTGAGGGCCAGGCTTATTATCAAGCGGCCTTGGCAGCGATTCGGGCGGGGTTGGCGGTGGGGCAAACTCTCGGGCAATAGATAGATCTTCAGCGCCCCTGACACCGCTATCGCGAGCAGGCTCGCTCCCACAGGGTGTTTGAGTGAACTCAGATTTTGTGATCGTCGAAAAACCCGTGTGGGAGCGAGCCTGCTCTGGATAGCAATAGCCCGGTCAGCGCCGAACCCGGCTCATCCGCTTCGTCAGAAATCCAAACATCTCCTGCCGCATCGCCAGCGCCTCATTCGCCAGGTGATGCCGACCTTCGGGCAACATCAGCACCTGGGGCCGATCGAACTTGCTGCGCAACACTTGCAGGTTATGCGCCCAATCCACCGTCATGTCCGCCTGGCCCTGCACGATCAAGGGCTGGCGCGGGCTGCTCGGGGCGACTTCGATACGCTTGATCCATTGCCCCAACGCTCCGACCCACGCGGTGGGCAGGCGCAGCGGTTGCAACGGGTCGGCTTGCAGGAATGGCAGGAAGTCCGGGTCGGTGGAGTTCTCGCTGAAACGTCGGGCGATGCCGGTTACAAAGGGTTTGAGCAAGTAGTAACTCAGGCGCGACCAGCCCCAGGCCCGCGGCCGTACCAAGGGCGACAGCAGTATGACCTGACCTTGGGCAGGGCTGTGCTGGCCTTGGTTGAGCACGTGATCAACCACGATGGCCCCTCCGGTGCTTTGTCCGCACAGATGCCAGGGTTGCGGCAGCTCCAGCGTCCCGGCCTCGGTCAGCAGGGCTTGCAACGTGGCCTGGTACTCGGCGAAATCACCGATGCTGGCGCGTTCGCCACTGGACAGGCCGTGGCCCGGCAGGTCGCAGGCGATCACGGCGAATTTCTGCTCCAGCGCCCACTCGATCAAGTGCCGGTACAACCCCATATGGTCGTAATAGCCGTGGAACAGAAACAGCGTCGCTAGCGCTTTTTCCGGCCACCAGACCTGACCGACCAGCTCATATCCGTCTATCTCGAAACGCCCCAGGCCCTTGCGCAACGTGCGGTGGGGGAAATCCAGGCCGTAGAACCGCTGATAAGCCAGCGCCTGCGCAGACAGCGGCTGCCACTGAGCCAAAGGTTGCAGGCTGGCACGCAGGTGATCGGGGTCGAAACTGACGGGCATAGGATTTCCACATAAAAGCGCAACGCGCGAAACAGACTTTGTAGGCCTGCGATATTCATCTGTCGCGCCAGGCATGGCAAGCTACGCGGCCTCAGAGGATCGACTCCATGCGCCCGTCCCACCGCACGACCTTGCTTGCCCTCGGGTGCGCCGCCGTGTTGTGGATCGCCTACGACTGGTTCCAGGGCCGCTTTCTGCGAGCGTTCAGCGAACACACGGCGGTATTTTCCGGCGACCCTTTGCGCCTCCCCCCCGGCCTGGCCGGCCCTGGCCCGATCCGTCTGGTGCATTTCTGGGATCCCGCCTGCCCATGCAACGTCGGCAACCAACAGCACCTTTCCGAGCTGGTGGAGAAATACGCCCCCCAAGGCGTCGAGTTTTATGCAGTCCAAAAAACCGGCAGTCAGGGCCAATTGCCGACCACGCTGAGCAGCCTCAAACCGCTTTCGGTGCTCCCCGGCTCAAGCCAGATTCCCGCCAGCCCGGCGGTGGCGATCTGGGATCGCAGCGGCAAACTGGCGTACTTCGGCCCCTACAGCGAAGGCCTGACCTGCAATTCGAGCAACAGCTTCATCGAGCCGATTCTCGAGGCCCTGAGCAGCGGCCGGGCGGTGAATGCGACCCACACGCTGGCGGTAGGGTGTTATTGCCCGTGGGGGCAGGACACATCCGCCAAAGAATAGGCCGCAGGGAAAATCCCCCAAGCAAGGATACGCAGACACCCGGCGGCATGTTAAACATGGGAATAAACAGCGAAACCATGGGACCGCTGTCACTCAATAAGGATTTAGCATGAAACGCAGCCTCATCGCCTTCCTGTCATTGGTCGTCACCGCCATCATCGTCGCGGGCGGCTACCTCTACAGCAAGCAGCCCACCCGCCAGGGCACGGTGCAGCTGCAAGGTCTGCAAGGCTCGGTGACCGTGCGCTACGACGAACGCGGCGTGCCGCATATCCGTGCTGAAAACGAAACCGACCTGTACCGCGCCCTGGGTTATGTCCATGCCCAGGACCGGCTGTTTCAAATGGAGATCATGCGCCGCCTCGCCCGTGGCGAACTGGCCGAGGTGCTCGGGCCGAAGCTGCTCGACACCGACAAACTGATGCGCAGCCTGCGCATTCGCGAACGCGCCGCGACCTATCTGACGGAACAGGACCCACAGTCCCCGGCCTGGATCGCGATGCAGGCGTACCTGGATGGCATCAACCGCTATCAGGAAACCCACACCAGGCCGGTGGAGTTCGATGTGCTGGGCATCCCCAAGCGTCCTTTCACCGCCGAGGACACCGTGAGCATTGCCGGCTACATGGCCTACAGCTTTGCGGCCGCGTTTCGCACCGAGCCGCTTTTGACTTACGTGCGCGATCAGCTTGGCAGCGACTACCTGAACATTTTCGACCTCGACTGGCAGCCCAAGGGCGTGCTGGCCGAGACTCGCAAGAGCGGCCTGCCCCTGGCCGCCGCCGACTGGAAAGACCTCAACACCCTGGCCCGTCTCAGTGAACAGGCCCTGGCCGAAAACGGCCTGCCGCAGTTCGAAGGCAGCAACGCCTGGGCGGTCTCCGGCAGCCGCACCCACAGCGGCAAACCGTTGCTGGCGGGCGACCCGCATATCCGCTTTTCCGCGCCCTCGGTGTGGTACGAGGCGCACCTGTCGGCCCCGGGTTTCGAGCTTTACGGGCATTACCAGGCGCTGATGCCCTTTGCGACGCTGGGCATGAACAAGGATTTCGGCTGGAGCGTCACGATGTTCCAGAACGACGACCTGGACCTGATCGTCGAACGGGTCAACCCGGATAATCCCGAGCAGGTCTGGTATCGCGACCAATGGGTGGACATGACCCGCAGCGAACAACAGATCGCAGTCAAGGGCCAGGCGCCGGTGACGCTGCAACTGCGCCAGTCGCCCCATGGCCCGATCGTCAACGACGCCCTCGGCGCCAACGCCGGCAAGACACCTATCGCCATGTGGTGGGGGTTCCTGGAAAGCCGCAACCCGATCCTCGAAGCCTTCTACCAGCTCAATCGCGCCGACACCCTGACCAAGGCTCGCAGCGCGTCAGCCAAGATCCACGCGCCAGGGCTGAATGTGGTGTGGGCCAACGCCAAGGGCGATATCGGCTGGTGGGCCGCGGCGCAATTGCCCAAGCGGCCGGCCGGCGTGAAGCCCGGTTTCATGCTCGATGGCGGCAGCGCAGAGGCGCAGAAGGAAGGCTTCTACCCTTTCAGCAGCAACCCCCAGGAAGAGAACCCGGCCCGAGGCTACATCGTGTCGGCCAATTTCCAGCCGGTATCGGCCAGCGGCATCGAGATTGCGGGTTACTACAACCTTGCCGATCGCGGCCAGAAACTCAACCTCCAACTGGGCGACAAGCAGGCCAAGTGGGACATCGAAACCACCCGCAAACTGCAATTGGGCACCACCACCGCCTACGGCCCGCGTTTGCTCGCGCCTTTGCTGCCGGCGCTGCGTAACGGGGTCAGCGACCCCCAGGAGCGCAAATGGGTGGAACAACTGGCCCAATGGCAGGGCGACTATCCGCTGGACTCCATAAGCGCCACGCTGTTCAACCAGTTCCTCTTCAACCTGGCCGACGCCGCGCTGCACGATGAATTGGGCGACGGGCTCTTCGAAACCGCGCTGTCGACCCGAGTGATCGACGCCGCGCTGCCACGCCTGGCGGCATCAGAGGATTCGCCCTGGTGGGACGATCGCACCACCCCCGGCAAGGAGACCCGTGCCGACACGGTGATGAGGGCCTGGGGCAAGAGTCTGGCGCACCTGAAGGCCACCCTGGGTGACGATGCCAGCCAATGGCAATGGGGCAAGGCGCACACCCTCACCCACGGTCATCCGCTGGGCCTGCAAAAGCCGCTGGATCGGATCTTCAACGTCGGCCCCTTTGCTGCTCCCGGTACCCATGAAGTGCCCAACAACCTCTCGGCCAAAATCGGTCCGGCGCCCTGGCCAGTGACCTATGGCCCGTCCACCCGACGCATTATCGACTTTGCCGATCCGGCCCACAGCATCACGGTCAACCCCGTCGGCCAAAGCGGCGTGCCGTTCGACGCGCATTACGCGGATCAGGCCGAGGCTTACATCGAAGGGCTGTACTACCAGGCGCATCTGGCCGAAATAGAAGTGATGGCCAATACCCGCAGCACCTTGAAGCTGCTGCCGGTCGGGGCTAAGCCTTGAGCCCAATGACGGGTAACGCTTTTCATCAATCAACAGGCTTGGACGCTATTTATGGTCAAGACTGGAAGGGTTTAACAACTACCCCCTCTTTATGGAGTCAACCCCATGTTCATCAACTGGTCCGAACTGCTGCCCACCATCAAAAGTGCCTTCGGCGCCCTGGGCAAAAGCAATCCGAAAATGGTCAAGGCCTACATGGCCCTGGATGAAGCCGCGGCCGATAACAACGTGCTGGATGCCAAGACCCGGGAGCTGATCTCCATCGCCGTGGCGATCACGACCCGCTGCGACGGCTGCATCGGCGTGCATACCGATGCGGCCATCAAGGCCGGCGCCACCCGCGAAGAGATCGCCGCCACCCTGGCCACCGCGGTTTCTCTGAATGCCGGCGCGGCGTATATCTACTCCCTGCGGGCGCTGGAAGCACATGATGCGTTGAAGAAGTGAGAGGCGATCACTGAGATCTTCATTGACTGCTACGCCGCTATCGCGAGCAGGCTCGCTTCCACATTGGATTTGGGCCTGATCCCGGATTTGTGGGCAACAAAAAGACCTGTGGGAGCCTCGCTGTCCCTGGAAAGGATGGCTAAATAAACCATCCAAGACAGTTGCTCCCACAGTGACTCAGCGTCCGGTCAGACCGGCGCGGCTGCCCGGCGCGGGTCTGGCTGTTTCCAGGAGTCGGCGGCGCTTTCTTCGATGGCTTGCTGGATCGCCCGCTTGCGGTTTTCTTCGGCGCGGTGGCTGAAGTACCAGACCAGGAAAGTCACCAACGATACGGCCAGCAGGATCAGGCTCGCCACGGCATTGATTTCCGGTTTGACCCCCAGGCGTACCGCCGAGAACACTTCCATCGGCAACGTTGTCGAGCCCGGGCCGGAGACGAAACTCGCCAGCACCAGATCGTCCAGCGACAAGGCGAACGACATCATGCCCCCCGCCGCCAGCGATGGCGCGATCATCGGGATGGTGATCAGGAAGAACACCTTCCACGGCCGCGCCCCCAGGTCCATGGCCGCTTCTTCGATAGACAGGTCCAGTTCACGCAAGCGTGCCGAGACCACCACCGCCACATAGGCCGAGCAGAACGTGGTGTGGGCGATCCAGATCGTGACGATGCCACGTTCCTGGGGCCAGCCGATCATCTGCGCCATCGCCACGAACAGCAGCAACAGCGACAGACCGGTGATCACCTCCGGCATCACCAATGGTGCGGTGACCAGGCCGCCGAACAGCGTGCGACCCTTGAAATGGGTAATACGGGTCAACACGAAGGCCGCCAGTGTCCCCAGGGCCACTGCGGCGATCGCCGTATAGCAGGCGATTTCCAGCGAGCGCACCACCGAGCCCATCAACTGGCTGTTGTCCAGCAGACCGACGTACCACTTGATCGACCAGCCGCCCCACACCGTCACCAGTTTCGAAGCGTTGAAGGAGTAAATCACCAGGATCAGCATTGGCGCATAGATGAACAGCAGACCCAGCACCAGCATCAGGCTTGAAAAACTGAAGCGCTTCATTCCTTGCCCTCCATTTCTTTGGCCTGACTGCGGTTGAACAGGATGATGGGCACGATCAGGATCGCCAGCATCACCACTGCCAGCGCGGACGCCACCGGCCAGTCACGGTTGTTGAAGAATTCCTGCCACAGCACTTTGCCGATCATCAGGGTTTCCGGGCCACCCAGCAGTTCCGGGATCACGAACTCGCCCACCACCGGGATGAACACCAGCATGCAGCCGGCGATGATGCCGTTCTTGGACAACGGTACGGTGATTTTCCAGAAACTGTTGAAGGTGCTCGACCCCAGGTCGGACGCCGCCTCCAGTAGGCTCGGGTCGTGCTTCACCAGGTTGGCGTAGAGCGGCAGGATCATGAACGGCAGGTACGAGTAGACGATGCCGATGTAGACCGCCAGATTGGTGTTGAGGATCTGCAGCGGTTCGCTGATCCAGCCCATGCTCATCAAAAAGCCGTTGAGCAGACCGTTGTTGCTGAGGATACCCATCCACGCATAGACGCGGATCAGGATCGCGGTCCAGGTCGGCATCATGATCAGCAGCAGGAGCACCGTTTGCAGGTCCGGGCGGGCCTTGGCGATGGCGTAGGCCATCGGGTAGCCGATCAGCAGGCACAAGACGGTGCTGATCAGGGCCATCTTCAGCGAGCCGAGGTAGGCGGCGATGTACAGATCATCTTCGCTGAGCAGCACATAGTTACTGAAGTTGAGCAGCACCTGCAGCTTCTGGTCGATGTAGCTGTAGATCTCGGTGTACGGCGGAATGGCCACGTCGGCTTCGGCAAAACTGATCTTCAGGACGATGAAGAACGGCAGCATGAAGAACAGGAACAGCCAGATGAAGGGCACCCCGATGACCAGTTGACGGCCACCGGGCGTTATTCGGTCGAGTCGGCGTTTGAATTTGCGCATGTTCATGAGCGAAGCACCACGCCGCTGTCGTCTTCCCACCACACGAATACCTGGTCGCCCCAGGTCGGACGCTGACCCCGGCGCTCGGCGTTGGCGACAAAGGACTGCACCAGTTTGCCGCTCGGCAATTCGACGTAGAACACCGAATGGCCGCCCAGGTAGGCGATGTCGTGGACCTTGCCGCTGGACCAGTTGTGCTCGCAGTCCGGCTGCTCGGCGGTGACCAGCAGTTTTTCCGGGCGGATGGCGTAGGTGACCGATTTGTCCTGCACCGAGGTACTGATGCCGTGGCCCACGTAGATGTTGCGGTCCAGGTCCTTGCAAGTCAGCACCGCGTGGCCTTCGGCGTCGTCCACCACTTCGGTCTCGAAGATGTTGACGTTGCCGATGAACTCGCAGACCAGCCGGCTGGTGGGGGTTTCGTAGATGTCGATCGGGCTACCGATCTGGGCGATCCAGCCCAGGTGCATGATCGCGATGCGCTCGGCCATGGTCATGGCCTCTTCCTGATCGTGGGTCACCATGACGCAGGTTACGCCGACCCGCTCGATGATCTCGACCAGCTCAAGCTGCATCTGCGAGCGCAGCTTCTTGTCCAAGGCACCCATCGGTTCGTCGAGCAGCAACAGCTTGGGCCGTTTGGCCAGGGAACGGGCCAGGGCCACACGTTGACGCTGGCCGCCGGAGAGCTGATGCGGCTTGCGCTTGGCGTACTGGCTCATCTGCACCAGCTTGAGCATTTCGGCCACGCGGGCGTCGATCTCGGCTTTCGGGATTTTGTCCTGCTGCAGGCCGAAAGCAATGTTCTGCGCCACGGTCATGTGGGGGAACAGGGCGTAGGACTGGAACATCATGTTGATCGGCCGCTCATAGGGCGGCATGTCGGTGATGTCTACACCGTCGAGGAAAATGCGCCCCTCCGTGGGCCGTTCGAAACCCGCCAACATGCGTAGCAAGGTGGATTTGCCCGATCCCGAACCGCCGAGCAGGGCGAAGATTTCGCCTTTCTTGATTTCCAGGGACACATCGTCCACGGCAATCGTCTCGTCGAACTTTTTCGTGACCCGGTCGATTTTGACCAACACCTGCTTGGGTGTCTGGTCGCCCTCGAGGGCTTTCTTATAGGCGCCGGAGGCAACTGCCATTTACGAAACTCCCACAAAATTTGCAGCTCGCCCTGCGCGGACGAGCCTTGGAATAGTTAAAGCGCTTGACCCTATTTGCCTGACTTGACCCTGGTCCAGCTGCGGGTCATGACGCGCTGGATCTTGGGCGGCAGCTCGGAGTTGACGTACAGCTTGTCAACGACCGCTTGCGGTGGGTAAACCGCTTCGTCGGTGCGCACTTGCTGGTCCATCAACTCGCCGGCCTTGGGATTGGGGTTCGCATAGCCGACGGCGTCACTGACTTGGGCGATCACCTCAGGCTTGAGTAAATAGTTGATGAAGGCGTGGGCTTCTTTGACGTTGGAGGAATCGCGCGGGATCGCCAGCATGTCGAACCAGAGGTTGGCGCCTTCCTTGGGAATCACATAAGCGATCTCGATGCCCTTTTTCGCTTCTTCAGCACGTTCGCGGGCCTGGAAGATGTCACCGGAGAAACCGGCAGCCACGCAGATCTCGCCATTGGCCAGATCGGAGATGTATTTGGAAGAGTTGAAGTAGGTGACGTAAGGCCGGATCTTAAGAAGTTGAGCCTCGGCCTTCTTGTAGTCTTCAGGGTTCTGGCTGTTGGGGTCCAGGCCCAGGTAATTGAGCATCGCCGGGATCATCTCGTCGCCCGAATCGAGGAACGAAACGCCACAGCTGGAGAGTTTCTTGATGTTTTCCGGTTCGAACAGCATGGCCCACGAGTCGATCTTGTCGACGCCCAGCGCAGCCTTGACCTTCTCGACGTTGTAGCCGATGCCGTTGGTGCCCCACAGATAAGGCACGGCGTACTGATTGCCCGGATCATTCTTTTCCAGGCGCTTGAGCAGCACCGGGTCCAGGTTGGCGTAGTTGCTCAACTGCGACTTGTCGAGCTTCTGGAACGCCCCGGCCTTGATCTGCTTGCCCAGAAAATGGTTGGACGGCACGACCACGTCGTAGCCGGTACGACCGGCCAGCAGTTTGCCTTCCAGGGTTTCGTTGGAGTCGAAGACGTCGTACACCGGCTTGATCCCCGTGGCCTTTTCAAAGTCCGCCAGGGTGGTCTCGCCGATGTAATCCGACCAGTTATAAATATGCACGGTGGAGGCAGCCTGGACGCTGACGGCAAGCGTCAGTCCGGCACCGATCAGCATGGCATTGCGTAACAAAGAAAAAACAGGCACGTGGAGGTCCTCTTAAATAGTTGGGCCCAAGTTGCCCCCGTTACCTGGCAGCGATGTGCCCTGCAACAAAACCGGCGCGCAACTTACCCTCGATAAACCGATCCAGCAAAACTTTTAGTCATTTAATTATTCCCGTTGCCGCCGCCGCGATGCCGGCGACAACAGGAAGATGCCTCAGACCGGCTTACTTGCCAGACTTGATCTTGGTCCAGCTGCGGGTGATCAGACGCAACGTGCCGGCATCCAGATCACTGATTGCATACAGCTGCTTCTTCACTTCGTCAGACGGGTAGATGCTCGGATCGCTGGTGATGTCCTTGTCCACCAGTGGCGTGGCCGCCTTGTTGCCGTTCGGGAAACGTACGGCGTTGGTGATTTCAGCCATGATCTGCGGCTGCATCAGGAAGTTCATGAACTTGTAGGCGGATTCGACGTTCTCGGCGTCCTTGGGAATGGCGACCATGTCGTAGAAAGTGCCGGCGCCTTCTTTTGGAATGACGTAGCTGAGCTTGACCTTGTCTCCCGCTTCCTTGGCGCGCTCCTTGGACTGCTCCAGGTCACCGGAGTAACCCACAGCCACGCAGATGTTGCCGTTGGCCAGGTCCGAGATGTATTTGGAGGAGTGGAAATAGGCAACCGAAGGACGAATCTTCAGGAACAGGTCTTCAGCGGCCTTCAAGTCAGCCTTGTCCTTGCTGTCGGTCGGCTTGCCCAGGTAATGCAGTGCCGCCGGGATCATCTCGGTCGGTGCATCGAGGAAGCTCACGCCGCAGCTCTTGAGCTTGGCCATGTTTTCCGGTTTGAACACCACGTCCCACGAATCGATCTTGTCGATACCCAGTGCGGCCTTGACCTTCTCCGGGTTGTAGCCAATACCGATGGAGCCCCACATGTAGGGGAAGGCATATTTGTTGCCCTTGTCGCTGGCATCGCCCACGGCCTTGAGCAGGTCGGTGTCCAGGTTCTTCCAGTCCGGCAGCTTGGACTTGTCCAGCTCCTGGTAAACACCGGCCTTGATCTGCTTGGCCAGGAAGTTGTTCGACGGCACCACGATGTCATAGCCGGACTTGCCCGCCAGCAACTTGGCTTCCAGGGTCTCGTTGCTGTCGAACACGTCGTAGACGACCTTGATCCCCGTCTCTTTCTCGAACTTGGCGACCGTGTCCGGTGCAATGTAATCGGACCAGTTATAGACGTGCAGCACTTTGTCGTCCGCCTGAACAGCACTCGCCATCACGCCCGTCAGGGACATGGCGAGGAGGGTCTTGCCAGCCATCTTCATACCTAATGTCTTCATGCCTAATGCCTTCATGAAAAATGCTCCAGTTATTCTTCTTAGCCGTCGTTCAGTAGCCGGCTCGCGGGCAACTTGAACAGCCGGTAGTCTGGCAAGTTACAGGCCAGCCTTTCAACAAAAGCCCAGCCTTTTGTTTACGCCGGACGAGGCCCGTACGGGCGCCTCGCTCAGAGCCTAGCACTTAGCCTTGCAACGCACTGAGCGTCAGGTCCAGGCAGTGCCGCGCCTTGGTCACCAGTTCATCGATCTCGGCCTTGCTGATCACCAGCGGCGGCGCAATGATCATGGTGTCACCCACGGCGCGCATGATCAGCCCATTATCAAAACAGAACTGCCGGCAGATCATGCCCACACCCCTGCCTTCGTAGCGCTTGCGCGTGGCCTTGTCCTGTACCAGTTCGATCGCCCCCAGCAAGCCGACACCGCGTACCTCACCCACCAGCGGATGATCGTTCAGTTCCCTCAGGCGCTGTTGCAAATAGGGTGCCGTTTCGCCATGAACACGCTCGACGATCTTTTCGTCGCGCAGAATGCGGATGTTTTCCAAGGCCACCGCAGCGGCTACCGGGTGACCGGAATAGGTAAACCCGTGGTTGAAGTCGCCGCCTTCGTTGAGCACCGCCACCACATCGTCACGCACGATCAGGCCGCCCATGGGGATGTAACCGGAGGTCAGGCCCTTGGCGATGGTCATCATGTGGGGTTTCAACCCGTAATGATCGGTACCGAACCACTCACCGGTGCGACCGAAACCACAGATCACTTCATCGGCCACGAACAGGATGTCGTACTTGGCGAGGATTTCCTTCATGCGCGGCCAGTAGCTGTCCGGCGGCACGATGACTCCGCCCGCGCCCTGGATCGGCTCGGCGATGAAGGCACCCACGTTGTCCACGCCGATTTCCAGGATCTTTTCTTCCAGCTGGTTGGCCGCCCATACGCCGAACTCTTCCGGGCTCATGTCGCCGCCCTCGCCGAACCAGTAGGGTTGGGCGATGTGGACAATGCCGGGGATCGGCAGGTCGCCCTGCTCGTGCATGTACGTCATGCCGCCCAGGCTCGCGCCGGCCACGGTCGAACCGTGATAGCCGTTCTTGCGGCTGATGATGACTTTTTTGTTCGGCTGGCCCTTGATCGCCCAGTAGTGGCGGACCATGCGCAGCATGGTGTCGTTGCCTTCGGAGCCGGAGCCGGTGAAGAACACGTGGTTCATGCCTTCAGGGGCGATGTCGGCGATGGCTTTGGACAATTCCAGCACCGGCGGGTGAGCGGTCTGGAAGAACAGGTTGTAGTACGGCAGCTCGCGCATCTGCTGGCTGGCGGCGTCGGCCAGTTCGTCGCGGCCGTAGCCGACGGCCACACACCAGAGGCCGGCCATGCCATCGAGGATCTTGTTGCCTTCACTGTCCCACAGGTAAACGCCCTTGGCGTGGGTGATGATGCGCGGGCCTTTCTCTTTGAGCTGCTTGAAGTCGCTGAATGGCGCCAGGTGGTGATCGTTGCTCAGGGCCTGCCATTTACGGGTTTGCGGATTGTTGCCGGTCATGCGAATTCTCCTTGTAGATCGGTGGGGACGGAACTGCCTGAAGCAGTCCCGTCCGGCGCTTCAGACGGCAAAGAGCAGGAATTCCCGCTCCCACGAACTGATGACGCGCTTGAAGTTTTCATGCTCGGCCCGCTTGACCGCGACGTAGCCTGTGATGAATTTCTTGCCCAGGTATTTCTCGATGGTGGCGCTGTTTTCCATGCGCTCGAGGGCATCTTCGATGGTCAGTGGCAGGCGCAGGTTGCGACGTTCATACCCTCGCCCCACCACCGGCGCGCTCGGGTTGATGCCTTCGACCATGCCGATGTAGCCGCACAACAGGCTGGCGGCGATCGCCAGGTACGGGTTGGCGTCGGCGCCCGGCAAACGGTTTTCCACCCGACGGTTCTGCGGCCCGGCTTCCGGCACGCGCAGGCCCACGGTGCGGTTCTCTTCACCCCATTCCACGTTCACCGGCGCCGACGTATCCGGCAGGAAGCGGCGGAACGAGTTCACGTTGGGGGCAAACAGCGGCAGCAGCTCGGGGATGAACTTCTGCAGACCTCCAATGTGATTCAGGAACAGCGTGCTCATGGTCCCGTCTTCATTGGAAAAGACGTTCTTGCCGGTGTCTTTGTCGATGATGCTCTGGTGCAGGTGCATCGCACTGCCGGGCTCGCCGGTCATGGGCTTGGCCATGAAAGTGGCGGCTACGTTGTGCTTGAGCGCCGCTTCGCGCATGGTGCGCTTGAACACCAGGATCTGGTCGGCCAGGGACAAGGCGTCGCCGTGACGGAAATTGATCTCCATCTGCGCCGTGCCGTCCTCATGGATCAGCGTGTCGAGGTCCAGCTCCTGCAGTTCGCACCAGTCGTAGACGTCTTCGAACAACGGGTCGAATTCGTTGGCCGCTTCGATCGAGAACGACTGACGGCCGGTTTCCGGGCGACCGGAGCGGCCAATGGGCGGCTGCAACGGGAAGTCCGGGTCGTCGCTGCGCTTGGTCAGGTAGAACTCCATTTCCGGCGCGACGATCGGCTGCCAGCCCTTGTCGGCATAGAGCTTGAGCACTTTCTTGAGCACGTTGCGCGGCGACAGTTCGATGGGATTGCCATGCTTGTCGTAGGAGTCGTGGATAACCTGGGCGGTGGGCTCGATGGCCCAGGGCACAAGGAACACTGCGTTTTCGTCCGGGCGGCACATCATGTCGATGTCGGCAGGGTCGAGCAGTTCGTAATAGATGTCGTCTTCGACATAGTCGCCCGTAACGGTCTGGAGCAGAACGCTCTCGGGCAGGCGCATGCCTTTTTCGGCAATGAACTTGTTGGTCGGCGAAATCTTGCCCCGGGTGATGCCGGTCAGGTCGCCAATCATGCATTCGACTTCTGTGATCTTATGGTCTTTCAACCAATCGGTGAGCTGGTCGAGGTTGTTACTCATAAATGCCTCTAGGCGTGAGTTTCCTGGCTGCTATTTAGTAGTCAGGCGTTGTTTGACGCATCGGCGTCGCGTTGTGTTGCCCTTGCCCGGCAGGCATCGCCAAATGCCTGGAAAATCGCAAGGTAGTACGGGTTGGAGCTTACCTCCCATTCAGGGTGCCATTGCACACCTAAAGCAAAAGCCTTGCCTCCTGGCACCGAAACAGCCTCGATCAGGCCATCCGGCGCCACCGCTTCGGCCTGCAACCCAGGTGCCAGACGCTCGATACCCTGGCTATGGATCGAATTGACCTGAATCGCCAGCGGCAGCCCCAGCCCTGCCAGAATACCGCCAGGCTGGATATGCACAGCGTGGGCAGGACCGTATTGGACATCCACCGCTTGAGTGTCGTCTTCACGATGATCGATGAACGTTCCGACTTCATGAACTTTCTGATGCAGGCTGCCGCCAAAGGCTACGTTCATCTCCTGGAACCCACGGCAGATACCCAGCACCGGGATGCCGGCCGCTACAGCGGCGCGGATCAACGGCAGGGTGGTGGCATCCCGTGCAGGATCATGAGCAGTGCCCGGCGCGCTGGCGGGGCCCTGATAGTGAAAAGGTTCTACATTAGAAGGAGAGCCGGTAAAAAGAATGCCGTCCAGGGCGTCCAGAATATCGGACGGCGGGAACAGATCCGCCAGGGACGGAATCAGCACTGGCAAGCCCTTGGCGGCTGTCGCGACAGCCCGGGAATATTTATCGCCACTGACGTGATACGCATGCAGACCCATCTGCCTGGAGCAGGTGGTGACGCCGATTAACGGCAGGCGAGACATGAAGCACCCCGGTATTATTGCTGTTATGGGTTTGAATCGAGCTTAGCCTTGTTCATTTTTTTACACAACACCCCCGTAAAAAATACAACACGGCCCGCTCAAGCCTGCGGGCGCCATCTCCTCCAAAGGGAAAAAAACGCCCCAAATTGCCTCAAAAAAGCCCCGCAGGTGCTTTTTTAGAGCAAAAAAGGCCCAGCTTGACTTCGGCATGCCGTTCGGGTTGACTGGGTTTAGAAGAGATCAATGATTGATATTTTTAACAACAAAGGTGTTGCATCATGTCGGTACCCCCGCGTGCCGTTCAGCTTAACGAAGCGAACGCGTTCCTTAAGGAACATCCTGAGGTTCTGTACGTTGACCTTCTGATTGCGGATATGAATGGTGTGGTGCGCGGCAAGCGCATTGAACGCACCAGCCTCCACAAGGTTTACGAGAAAGGCATCAACCTGCCGGCCTCTTTATTTGCCCTGGATATCAACGGCTCCACGGTGGAAAGCACCGGCCTGGGCCTGGACATCGGCGACGCTGACCGGATCTGTTATCCAATCCCTGACACCCTGTGCAACGAGCCCTGGCAGAAGCGCCCTACCGCGCAACTGCTAATGACCATGCACGAACTTGAAGGTGACCCTTTCTTCGCCGACCCTCGCGAAGTCCTGCGCCAGGTCGTGACCAAGTTCGATGAGCTGGGCCTGACCATCTGCGCGGCATTCGAACTGGAGTTCTACCTGATCGACCAGGAGAACGTGAATGGACGCCCACAACCGCCCCGCTCGCCGATCTCCGGCAAACGCCCGCACTCGACACAGGTCTACCTGATCGACGACCTCGACGAATACGTCGATTGCCTCCAGGACATTCTGGAGGGAGCCAAGGAGCAAGGCATTCCCGCCGATGCCATCGTCAAGGAAAGTGCCCCGGCGCAGTTCGAAGTGAACCTGCACCACGTGGCCGACCCGATCAAGGCCTGCGACTACGCGGTACTGCTCAAGCGCCTGATCAAGAACATCGCCTACGACCATGAAATGGACACTACCTTCATGGCCAAGCCGTATCCGGGCCAGGCGGGCAATGGCCTGCACGTCCACATTTCGATCCTGGATAAAGATGGCAAGAATATTTTTGCCAGCGAGGATCCCGAGCAGAACGCCGCACTGCGTCACGCGATCGGCGGTGTGCTCGAGACCCTGCCGGCGCAGATGGCTTTCCTCTGCCCGAACGTGAACTCCTACCGTCGTTTCGGCGCACAGTTCTACGTGCCGAACTCGCCGACCTGGGGCCTGGACAACCGCACCGTGGCCCTGCGCGTACCCACCGGCTCCGCCGATGCGGTGCGTCTGGAACACCGCGTGGCCGGCGCCGACGCCAACCCGTATCTGCTGATGGCCGCCGTACTGGCTGGCGTGCACCATGGCCTGGTCAACAAGATCGAGCCCGGTGCGCCGGTGGAAGGCAACAGCTACGAGCAGAACGAGCAAAGCCTGCCGAACAACCTGCGCGATGCCCTGCGCGAGCTGGACGACAGCGAAGTCATGGCCAAGTACATCGATCCGAAATACATCGATATCTTCGTGGCCTGCAAGGAAAGCGAGCTGGAGGAGTTCGAACACTCCATCTCCGACCTTGAGTACAACTGGTACCTGCATACCGTGTAAGCGGGTTGCAGTAAAAAAACGCCGCAGGCCTTCGAGGCTGCGGCGTTTTTTTATGCCTTGGGGTGGATGGCCGCCTTCGGCGGATCGCGAGCAGGCTCGCTCCCACAGGGAACTGTGGTGAGCATGATTAACTGACCACCAAAGATCCAATGTGGGAGCGAGCCTGCTCGCGATGACGGCCTTGAAGACAACACTGAACCCGGCTCGTACAATGCCCGGCAGCCCCGCAGGAGACACCGATGACGCGCACCGCCACCCCTCGCAAGCCTCGCGCCCGCAGCCAGGCCCGGATCGACTCGATTCTCGATGCCGCCCGCACGCTGCTCGCTGCCGAAGGCGTGGCCAGCCTGTCGATCTACAGCGTCGCCGAACGCGCCGGGATCCCGCCCTCCTCGGTGTATCACTTCTTCGCCAGCGTCCCGGCCCTGCTGCAAGGGCTGACCGCCGACGTCCACGCGGCCTTTCGCGCCTGCCTGCAAGTGCCGATCGATCATGCGCAACTGAACCACTGGCACGACCTGTCGCGGCAGGTGGAGCAGCGCATGCTGACCATCTACAGCCAGGACGCCGCCGCCCGCCAACTGATCCTGGCCCAACATGGCCTGACTGAAGTCATCCAGGCCGACCGTCAGCACGATCTCGAACTCGGCGAATTGTTGCACAAGCTCTTCGCTCGCCATTTCGAACTGCCGGCACTGCCCCATGACGTTGATGTGTTCGCCCTGGCCATGGAACTGGGCGACCGCGTCTACGCGCGCTCGGTGCAGCAACACGGCCAGATCACCCCGCGCATGGCCGAAGAAGGCATGCGGGTGTTCGATGCTTACCTGGGGTTGTATCTGCCGCCGTATTTGCCCAAGCGTGATGCCCCCTGAAACATCGCTCACAACTTGGCGATAGACACCTCCGTGGATTTGACGAAGGCGATCACTTCGCTGCCGATCGCCAGCTCCAGCTCCTTGACGGAACGAGTGGTGATGACCGAGGTGACAATACCCGAGGCAGTCTGGACGTCGATTTCCGACAGCACGTCGCCCTCGACGATTTCCTTGATGGTGCCTTTGAACTGGTTGCGTACGTTGATGGCTTTGATAGTCATGGTGTCGATTCCTGTCTGGATGAAGTTATTGCGCCCAACGCAGTTGCGTAGGCAAGGGTGAAATCGGTTCGGGCTCCGGCGGTTGGCCGGGCAAGGACAGCACGCGGTTGAGAACTTCGGTTTCCAGGCTCGCCAGCCGATGAGAGCCGCGAGCCCGTGGGCGTGGCAGGTCGATGGCCAAGTCGAGGCCGATCCGGCCGTCCTCGATCAGGATCACCCGGTCGGCGATGGCCACCGCCTCGCTGACGTCATGGGTCACTAGCAGCACGGTGAAGCCGTGTTGCTGCCACAAGCGCTCGATCAATTGCTGCATCTCAATCCGGGTCAGGGCGTCCAGCGCCCCCAAGGGTTCGTCGAGCAGCAACAGGCGTGGCTGATGAATCAGCGCGCGGGCCAGGGCCACCCGTTGTTTCTGTCCGCCAGACAGCGCCGCCGGCCACTCATGAGCGCGGTCGGCCAAACCGACGGCTTCCAGTGCTTGCAACGCCTGCGGGCGCCAGTTGCCCTTTAGGCCGAGGCCAACGTTGTCGATGATTTTTTTCCAGGGCAGCAAACGCGCCTCCTGGAACATCAACCGCGTGTCCTGTTGTGCGGCACTCAACGGTGCCGAACCCGCCAGTAATTGGCCGTCAGTGGGTTGATCGAGGCCAGCCAGCAAGCGCAGCAAAGTACTTTTGCCGCAGCCGCTGCGCCCGACCACTGCCACGAACTGCCCGGCCGGTATATGCAGGTCAATGTCACGCAGAACCTGGCGCGAACCGAAGTTTTTTTGCAATTTGCGCACGGCCAGCGGGATACCGCGCAGCAAGCGTGGAGGTTGTTGGGCGGTCATGCGGGACCTCCCTTGCTCACTTGATACGCCGGGTGCCAGCGCAGCCAGACCCGCTCAAGCCCGCGGGCGGCAAGGTCGGCCAGTTTGCCGAGCACGGCGTACAGAAGAATCGCCAGGACCACCACGTCGGTCTGCAGGAATTCCCGGGCATTCATCGCCAGATAACCGATGCCGGCACTGGCTGAAATGGTTTCCGCCACGATCAGCGTCAGCCACATGAAGCCCAACGCAAAGCGCACGCCCACCAGGATCGAAGGCAAGGCGCCGGGCAGGATCACTTGGCGAAACAGGCTGAAGCCGGACAAGCCGTAGCTGCGCGACATTTCCACCAGCGCCGGATCGACGTTACGAATCCCGTGGTAGGTGTTGAGGTAGATGGGGAACAGCGTGCCCAGCGCCACCAGGAAAATTTTCGCTGACTCATCGATGCCGAACCACAGGATCACCAGCGGAATCAGCGCCAGGTGCGGCACGTTACGCACCATCTGCACCGAGCTGTCCAACAGTCGCTCGCCCCATGTCGACAAACCGGTGATGAAACCCAGGGTCAGGCCAATGCCGCCGCCGATCAGGAAGCCCACCGCTGCGCGCCAACCGCTGATGGCCAAGTGCGTCCAGATTTCGCCGCTGCGCACCAGGTTGATCCCGGCTTCGATGACGGCCACGGGGGCCGGCAGGATCCGCGTGGACAACCAGCCTGCCGATACCGACAGTTGCCACACCGCCAGCAACAGCAGCGGCACCGCCCAGGGCGCCAGGTTGTGGATAATTTTCTTCATGGCCGCCTCAGCTCTGGGACGCGGCTTTGGGAAGAATGTCGTTGGCGACCATTTCACCAAACGGGCTCACATAGCCCTGGCTCTTCGGCAACTCCGGGCGCTCCACGTCCAGGTGTGGGAACAGCAGTTCCGCCACGCGATAGGACTCTTCCAGGTGTGGATAACCGGAGAAGATAAAGGTGTCGATACCAAGGTCGGCGTACTCCTTGACCCGGGCCGCCACGGTCGGGCCATCGCCCACCAACGCCGTTCCGGCGCCGCCGCGCACCAGGCCGACACCGGCCCACAGGTTGGGGCTGACTTCCAACTTGTCGCGTCGGCCGCCATGCAACGCGGCCATACGTTGCTGGCCCACCGAATCGAAACGCGCCAGGGAGGCCTGCGCACGGGCAATGGTGTCGTCGTCCAGGTGGGAGATCAGCCGGTCGGCCGCTCGCCAGGCTTCGGCGTTGGTTTCACGCACGATCACATGCAGGCGGATGCCGAAGCGCACGGTACGGCCAAGCTTCGCGGCCTTGGCCCGCACTTGTTCGATTTTTTGCGCGACGGCTGCGGGCGGCTCACCCCAGGTCAGCACCATTTCCACCTGTTCGGCCGCAAGATCCTGGGCAGCTTCCGACGAGCCGCCGAAATACAGCGGCGGACGCGGTTGCTGAATTGGCGGATAGAGCAGCTTGGCGCCCTTCACACTGATGTGCTCACCGTCATAATCCACGGTTTCGCCTTCCAGCACCCGGCGCCAGATGCGGGTGAATTCCACCGACGCCTGGTAGCGTTGCTCGTGGTCCAGGAACAGGCCGTCGCCAGCCAGTTCGTCCGGGTCGCCGCCGGTCACCAGGTTGAACAGCGCACGTCCACCGGACAACCGGTCGAGCGTCGCGGCCTGGCGCGCCGCCACCGTCGGGGAAATGATCCCGGGGCGCAGGGCGACGAGGAACTTCAGGCGCTGGGTCACCGGAATCAACGAAGCGGCCACTAGCCAGGAGTCCTCGCAGGAACGCCCGGTAGGAATCAGCACACCGCCGAAACCCAGTCGATCCGCCGCCTGGGCTACCTGCTGCAGGTAGCCGTGATCGACGGCGCGGGCGCCTTCAGCAGTGCCAAGGTAATGGCCATCGCCGTGGGTGGGCAGGAACCAGAAAATATTGAGGCTCATGGAGTGGTCTCCTAAGGGATCGAATTACTGCGCTTTCGCAACGGCCGCCGGCGGCGTCCAGATCACGTCCTTGATGCTCAAGGGTTTGGGGATCAATTTGAGCTGGTAGAAGCGGTCAGCGATTTTCTGCTGCGCCGCCACCACTTCCGGCGTGAGGAACAACGCCCCGTAGCCTTGGCGTTTCACCGCCGTCAGGGTGATGTCCGCCGGCAGGCCGAGCAGCGGCGCTACCTGCTGGGTCACCTCTTCAGGGTTGGCCTTGGACCACTCCCCCACCGCGCGCACTTCTTCCACCAGCGTCGTGATGACCTGGGGATTTTTTTGCGCATAGGGTTTGGTGGCGAGGTAGAACTGGTGGTTATCGACGATGCCTTTGCCGTCACGCAGGGTGCGTGCCTGCAACTGTTGCTCAGCGGCCGCCTGATACGGATCCCAGATCACCCAGGCGTCCACGCTGCCACGTTCGAACGCCGCACGGGCATCGGCCGGTGGTAGGAAAACGGTCTGGATATCGGCGTACTTGAGGCCTGCATCTTCGAGTGCCCGGACCAGCAGGTAGTGGACGTTGGAGCCTTTGTTCAGCGCGACTTTCTTGCCCTTGAGGTCCTGCACCGACTGGATGGGCGAGCCCTTGGGCACCAGGATCGCCTCGCTGTCAGGCGCGGGCGGCTCGTAAGCCACATAAAGCAGGTCAGCGCCGGCCGCCTGGGCGAATACCGGAGGGGTTTCGCCGGTCACACCAAAATCGATGGAGCCGACGTTCAAGCCTTCAAGCAGTTGGGGGCCGCCGGGAAACTCGGTCCATTGCACGTCCACGCCCTGGGCGGCGAGGCGCTTTTCCAAAGTACCCTTGGCCTTGAGCAGCACCAACGTGCCGTATTTTTGGTAACCGATCCGAAGGGTCTCGGCTTGAGCCTGGGTGATGGCGCCGAAGGACACAGCCGCAGCAAACAGAGCGACCAGCCCGCGACGCAAAATGACAGTGCGCATGGCGCCTCTCCTTTTGCTGTGGGGTTTTGGCTGCACCTGCTTGGCCGTTGGCGGCTGAGTAAGGTGGAGTTGAATCAGTGATGTATCGGGTCAGATGCTCCAGCGAGCATTCAATAGGCGTTCATTCAATACGCTGGGGTCCAGCGGCTTTGGCCGACGAGCCATGGCGCTGTAGAACTGCTCCAGCGCTTCGCTCAGGCGCGCTTGCAGGGCCGGGGCCAACTGCGCCTGGGCACTGCCTTCGCCATAAGCGATCTGGCTGTCTTCGGCGAAAATCCCATGGAGCATTTCCTGGGCCTTGAGCGCCGACAGCACCGGCTTGAGGGCGTAATCCACCGCCAGCATATGGGCGATGCTGCCGCCCGTGGCCATGGGCAATACCACCTTATGGGCCAGGGCACGTTCCGGCAGAAGGTCCAGCACTGTCTTCAATGCACCGGAAAAAGACGCCTTGTAGACCGGCGTGGCGATCAACAGCCCGTCGGCGTTTTCGATCTGGGCGAGCAGGTCCACCACCTTGGGGCTGCCGAAGCGGGCATGGAGCAAATCCTCGGCGGGAAAATCCCGCACCTGATAGCTCACCACTTCCACCCCCTGTTGTTGCAACCAACGTTGTGAGCGCTCCAGCAGCACTCCTGAACGGGAGCGCTGGCTAGGACTGCCGCCGAGCGAGACAACCAACATACCAACCATTCCTTAACTGTCACGTGCGATGCGCAGTGGGCGATCTCGCGGGATGGAGCAAACCATAACAGTCGGTTTATATACCTTTAAATCATATTTTTTCATTTGTTTATTCGATAAAGAGATATAAACATCAAGACGTAAAAAAGGCCGTCGGAACGGCCAAAACCCTTAGTGCACAGAGATCCTCTTTGTGGGAGCGAGCCTGCTCGCGATGGCGGCCGGCGGCGATGTCGACTGATAGACCACTATCGCGAGCAGGCTCGCTCCCACAGGTTCAGGTTTTGCGTCAGCGATTGGGCTGCGGAGTGAGGCGCAGGTAAGGTTTTACCGCGCGGTAACCCTTGGGAAAGCGCTGTTTGATTTCGTCCTCATCCTTGAGCGACGGCACGATCACCACTTCATCGCCGTCCTGCCAGTTGGCCGGTGTGGCCACCTTGTAGTTGTCGGTCAGTTGCAATGAGTCGATCACCCGCAGGATCTCGTTGAAATTGCGCCCGGTGCTGGCCGGATACGTGATAGTCAGGCGGATTTTCTTGTTCGGATCGATTACGAACAGGGAGCGCACGGTCAGCGTGTCACTGGCGTTGGGGTGGATCAGGTCATACAGGTCTGACACCTTGCGGTCGGCGTCGGCCAGGATCGGGAAATTGACCACCGCATTCTGAGTTTCGTTGATGTCCTCGATCCACTTGTGGTGTGAGTCCACCGGGTCTACCGAGAGAGCAATGGCCTTGACTCCACGTTTGGCGAACTCGTCCTTGAGCTTGGCGGTCAGGCCCAGTTCGGTGGTGCACACCGGTGTGAAATCCGCAGGATGGGAAAACAGCACTCCCCAGCTATCGCCGAGCCACTCGTGGAAGCGAATCTTGCCGGCGCTGGAATCCTGTTCGAAATCGGGGGCGATGTCGCCGAGTCTGAGGCTCATGGTGCGGCTCCTGGTGGTTTTTGTGAGTCCAAACTGTGCACCGGTTTTGATTGCTTTAAAAAGAATCAATATCCATTTATCTAGATCAATAGCGAATATAAAAAACTGTTCACTGGCGGCTTCGGGCCTAGCCGCTCATGATTATTTCCGAGGCTTCGAGAAGGCCTCGAGTTGCTGAAAGAGGAGAAGGTTCGGAGAAGGCTACAGGGGTGGGCCTGATCCGAAGACGCAAAAGCCCCGCCCGGCGTGCTGCCGGGCGGGGCTTCTTTACTTCGCTACGTCTTACATGAAGTTGTAAGTGTAGTTGAAGATCACGCGAGTCTGATCCTGATCATCGCCAACACCGCTGCTGCGGTAGGAGCCGTGACGCACGGTGGTACCGAAGCCTTTCAACGCACCCTGCTGGATGACGTAATCCACACGCATGTCGCGTTCCCACTCGGAGTAATCGCTTGAGCCGCTGACGGTTTTAACCTCATCACCACGCAGGTAGGAAACCGAGGCTTTCAGGCCTGGAACGCCCAAGGAAGCGAAGTCGTAGGAGTATTGGCCGAAGGTGGTATTTTCACCGGCACGGACAAACCCGTTGATCATGCTGTCGGTGAACAGGTAGAAGCTCGCACCACCGGCACCTTCGGGGCGACCGTTGCCATCAACTACGTTGCCCTGGTTCAGGTAGACAAAACCACCGTCATCGCCGACTTGCTGGTGACCCAACAGGAAGGCACTGCCGCCGAGGGTGTAAGTGAACATCGCGCTCCAGGTCTTGTTATCGACCTCGCCCGGGTTCTTGGCATAGCCACTGTTGTTGTTGAAGCGATAGCCCGCGTCGCCGTTACGGCCATCCGAGCTGCTGTCGAAATAGCGCAGGTCGGTCTTGAAGGATTGCCCCTCGCTGATCGGGAAAACGTGTACCGCGCCCAGGAAGTGCTGCTTGTAGTAATCCTGCAGGTTGGCGTAGTAGTACTGCAGGGTCAGGTCTTTGGTGACCTTCCAGTCAGCACCGGCGTAACGGAACTGGTTGCTTTCCTCGGTACCGCCCGCCACTGCCAGACCAGTGCTGTTGCTCGATGCACGACCTGTGGCGTGTTCCAACTGACCAGCGTTGAAAGTAACGTTGTCGATTTCCTTGGAGGTGATGGTGCCACCTTCAAAGGTCTGTGGCAGCAGACGGCTGTCGTTGGCAACCAGGATCGGCAGGTTTGGTGCCAGGGCGCCACCCACGTGAGCTTCGGTTTTGGAGAAAAGTGCCTTTACGTTGCCGGACAAACGGCTCCACTCATGCACAGCCGAACCATCAGTATCGGCTGGCATATAGGAGCCGGCGTTACGACCCCTCCCCCCATCGAGACGAATACCAACCAGCGCCTGAGCGTCGATGCCGAAACCAACCACACCTTGCGTGAAGCCAGATTTGTAGTCGAATTTGAGGCCGGTGCCCGTTTCGCGCAGATCTTCAGTGCCCGTTTCACGGTTATCGTTATTGAAATACAACGTACGAGAACTGACAGACGCCTTGCTGTCCTCGATAAAACCCGCGGCGCCTGCCTGCTGCGCCAGAACCCCAACGGCCACAGCCAGGGCCAAGGTGGACTTGTTCATGCTTCGCTCCTCTCGTTTTCTAATTCTTGTGTGTCTTTGGTTCCGGATCGAACGCCCGGAATCCGCGGATGCGTGATTAGCGCCAGACCGTGACTGGCAAGTCAATCGTAAGCATTTGTGATTACGACCATCGTCTAACCCCGCGACATCGGCCCGCAGAATAATGGTTTGTTTATAAATCTAAAAAGAATTGTTTCATAAGTTTTCAGCTCATTTGGAAATATCACCGCCATCAAAGCGTCATCCAACGGTGACATGGCATATCGGCCAGTCTGTGAATTACTGAATGTTTTTATTGATGGCGGTTCTGCACTGTGGCGATCCTGGGAAACGCAGCAGGCTCCCAAGCATTCCAAATGCAGCACTCATGGACAAAACAGCGTAGCTGCGATCTTGATGGATTCCAGCCTGACGGATCATTGTCTGGAATCAAGAAGGTCGCAGCTACGCGGTTCGCTCCGATGTGCGGCTCCCCCAGGCAGGACGCCTAGAGGGCTTTTTCGAAGATTTTCGAGTTGCGCTGATAGTTGTACAGCGATGCCCGCGCCGCTGGCAGGCGCTCGACACTGCTGGGCTCAAAGCCCCGCTCGCGGAACCAATGGGCCGTACGGGTGGTGAGTACGAAGAGCGTCTTGAGCCCTTTGGCCCGAGCCCGGGTTTCGATCCGCTCCAGCAGCTCATCGCCACGACCGCCGTGGCGGTATTCCGGATTCACCGCCAGGCACGCCAGCTCCCCGGCATCCGAATCGGCGATCTGATAAAGCGCCGCGCAGGCGATGATCATGCCTTCGCGTTCGACCACGCTGAACTGCTCAATCTCACGCTCCAGCACTTCGCGGGAACGACGCACCAGAATCCCCTGTTCTTCCAGCGGGCTGATCAGGTCCAGCAAACCGCCGACATCCTCGATGGCCGCTTCGCGCACCACCTCGAATTGTTCCTGGGCCACCAGCGTACCGCTGCCATCGCGGGTAAACAGTTCGGCCAGCAACGCACCGTCTTCGACGTAGCTGACGATATGACTGCGCGCCACACCGCCGCGACAGGCCTGGGCCGCCGCATCCAGCAGCTCGGCCTGATAGTCGCTGCCCAGCCGTTGCATGTGGGCCGGGACCTGTTGCGGGCGCAACTCGCGCACTAAACGACCGTCTTCGCCGATCAGCCCCTGCTCGGCACCGAACAGCAGCAGTTTGTCGGCTGCCAGGTCGATGGCCGCCCGGGTCGCCACGTCTTCGCAGGCGAGGTTGAAAATCTCCCCGGTCGGCGAATAGCCCAATGGTGACAGCAGGACGATGGAGCGTTCGTCCAGCAGGCGATTGATGCCCTTGCGATCGACCCGACGGACTTCGCCGGTGTGGTGATAATCCACGCCTTCCAGTACGCCGATGGGCCGTGCCGTCACCAGGTTGCCGCTGGCGACCCGCAGGCGCGAACCCTGCATCGGCGAGGACGCCATGTCCATCGACAGGCGCGCTTCAATGGCGATGCGTAGCTGGCCGACAGCGTCGATCACGCACTCCAGGGTTGCAGCGTCGGTGATGCGCATACCGTGGTGGTAATGGGGCGTCAGGCCCCGCGCGGCGAGGCGGGTTTCGATCTGTGGACGCGAACCATGAACCAGCACCAGGCGCACGCCAAGGCTGTGCAGCAGCACCAGGTCGTGGACGATGTTGCCGAAGTTCGGATGTTCCACACCATCGCCGGGCAGCATGACGATGAAGGTGCAATCGCGGTGGGCGTTGATGTAGGGCGAAGCGTGACGAAGCCAATTGACGTATTCGGGCATGAACCTGGGCCTGTAAATAAATAGCAGCCGAAAAAAGACGAAACGGAACGCACAGCGGGCTGATGGTTATCGTCGGAACAGGCTTGGCGACACGCGCGCTCTCCTCATGAATACGGGCCCGGATGTGGGCAATTTAGCCGGCCGTGGCCGGTGTCAGGCAGTAATGTTCGATCAGTTGCCGCAATAGCTGCACGGTAGGTTGCAAACGTGACATTTCAAGGTACTCGCCCGGTTGGTGGGCACAGGCGATATCGCCGGGGCCAAGTACCAGGGTTTCGCAGCCAAGACGCTGAAGATAAGGCGCTTCGGTGCCAAACGCCACTGCTTCGGCACGATGGCCGGTGAGTCGCTCGGCCACTCGCACCAGTTCGCAGTCTTCGGCCTGCTCGAAGGGGGGCACTTCGGGGAACAGCGGTGCGTAGTCGATCTTGACTTTATGGCGCTCGGCGATGGGATTGAGCTTCTGCTGGATCGCCGCCCGCAAGACATTCGGGTCCATGCCGGGCAATGGCCGCAGGTCGAACTCCATGGAGCACTGACCGCAAATCCGGTTGGGGTTGTCGCCACCGTGGATGCAGCCGAAATTCAGGGTTGGCTGTGGCACGGTGAATTGCGGGTTACGAAATTCGCGCTGCCATTGCAGACGCAGGCCACGCAACTCGCCCATGGCGTCGTGCATCGCTTCAAGGGCGCTGTGACCCAGGCTCGGGTCGGAGGAATGACCGCTGCGCCCGAGGATGTCGATGCGCTCCATCATGATGCCTTTGTGCATCCGAATCGGCTTGAGGCCGGTCGGCTCGCCGATCACCGCCGCACGCCCCAACGGCCTTCCGGCATCGGCCAGGGCACGGGCGCCGGCCATGGAGCTTTCTTCGTCGCAAGTGGCCAGGATCAGCAAGGGCTGCTTGAACGGTTGCTCCAGCAAGGGCTTGACCGCTTCGATGGCGAGGGCGAAAAAACCCTTCATGTCGCAACTGCCCAGGCCAACCCAACGACCATCGACCTCGGTGAGCTTCAGCGGATCGGTCTGCCACAACTGGCCATCGAACGGCACCGTGTCGCTGTGCCCGGCCAGTACCAGGCCTCCGGGACCGCTGCCGAAACTGGCCAGCAAATTGAACTTGCCGGGGCTGACCTGCTGGATATCGCAGGAGAACCCCAGATCGACGAGCCAACCCGCCAGCAGCTCGATCACGGCACTGTTGGACTGGTCCAGCCCAGGTTGGGTACAACTGACCGAAGGCGCGGCGATCAGGGCAGCGAACTGATCTTTCAGGGTGGGCAAAGGCATCGCTGGCTCCGGACTTACAAATTGATGTCCATCATAGAACCATCTTGCGCGAGTGTCCTGTCTCACCAAAAAGGAACAGTATTGGTGAGACAGGACACTCCCATAAACCGCCGCGGCGCGTAGAATGGATGAGTCCTGTACACTGCACGGCCTTGGCAGCCACACCTTCCCCCGGCTGCGCACCCGATCCCTGGATTTTCCGGCCATGCAGAAAGAAACCGAAATCAAACTCCGCGTCAGCCGCGAGACCCTGGCAGCCTTGCGCGAGCACCCATTGCTCAAGAAACGCAACAAAAGCGGCTGGGAACGCCACGAACTGATGAACCAGTATTTCGACACGCCAGAGCGTGACCTGGCCGGGGCCAAGGTCGCCCTGCGCCTGCGTCGCGACGGCGAAGAGGTGATCCAGACCCTCAAGACTCGCGGCCAGAGCATCGCCGGCCTGTCCGAGCGCAACGAGTACGACTGGCACCTGCCCAAAGCCAAGCTCGACCTGAAGAAACTCGATGGCGAATGCTGGCCAGAGGCGTTGGCCGAACTGGACAAGAAAACCCTCAAGGCCATCTTCACCACCGATTTCGTGCGTGAACGCGCGGAAATCGCCTGGGGCCGCGGCAAAAGCAAAGTGGTCATCGAGGCCGCGCTGGACCTGGGCCACGTCGTGGTCGGCAAGCAGAAGGAAGAAATCTGCGAGCTGGAGCTGGAATTGCGCGAAGGTGAACCCGCTGCCCTGCTGGAACTGGCCGCCGAGCTGGCCGCGACCCTGCCCTTGATGCCGTGTGATATCAGCAAGGCCGAGCGCGGTTATCGCCTGCATGATGCGAACAGCTATGCCCTGAGTCTGCCGGCCCCGCAATTGACCGCCGAGATGCCACTCGATGATGCCTTTGCCGCGCTGAGCTGGCATTTGCTGAGCAGCAGCCAGCGTCTGGCCGAACAGTATCGTTTCAACGGCCACTGGCGCCTGCTGCAGGACTGGGTGGAAAACCTGGCCGAATTGCGCGCCCTGCTCAGCAGTCTCGGCCAGGCCGCACCACGCCAATCAACGCATGACTTGCGCGTCGCCCTGGACGCACTGCTGGAAGACTGGCGCCCGTTGGTCCAGGCCGGCCTGGATGACGAAGACGTGCGCAAGGCCGCGCCGGAACAGTTCCTTGAAGAGCTGCAAGACCCGCGCTGGGGCCAATTCTCCCTCAACACTTCACGCTGGCTGCTGGCCCGCAGCTGGGCCGCCGAGCGCAACACCCGCGGCAATCGCCAGGGTGCCGCCCAACTGGCTAGCTGGCTGCCGCGCCTGCTGGGCGAAGAGTCCTCGTCGCTGCAACTGCAACGCTATCAGCAACAGCCGGAAGACCTGGCCGAACAGCTGCCGCGCATTGAACGCATCCAGGCCTGGCTGCACCACGCTCGCCATGTGCTGGAAATCCCGGAAATGGACCGCCTCTACGGTGAGCTGAACAAACTGGCACAACTGGCCAACGAACCGATTACCGAAGAAGCCCTGGAGGCGCGCAAGCAACAGGCGATTGCGGTTTATCAGAATCGGGCCTGGAAGACTTTGCTGCGCCTGTAACATCGCCATCGCGAGCAGGCTCGCTCCCACAATGGATCTTCGGCGAACAGAGATCCCATGTGGGAGCGAGCCTGCTCGCGATGGGGGCCAGCACAAACACCGCAAAAACAAGCTCAGCGCACCACCGGCAAACTCGTCGTCGATTTGATCTCCGACAGCGCCACAATCGAGTTCACTTCCTGGATCCCCGGCACCATCGACAGCTTTTCGAAGAAGAAGCGTTCATACGCCTCGATGTCCGCCGTGACGATGCGCAGCAGGAAATCCACCGACCCCATCAGCACGTAGCATTCCAGCACCTCGGGAAAGCCGCGAATGGCTTCGGTGAACTCGGTGAAGTTCGAACGTCCGTGCGCGTTGAGTTTGATTTCGGCGAATATCTGCGTGTTGAGGCCGATTTTCTTGCGATCGAGCAAGGTCACCTGACCGCGAATAATCCCCTCCTCCTTCATCCGTTGAATCCGCCGCCAGCAGGGTGATTGGGACAAGCCCACCTGTTCGGCGATCTGCGCGCTGGACAGCGAAGCATCCTCTTGGAGCAGCGCCAGGATCCTGCGGTCGTAGCCGTCCAACTCTCCGTGCATAAATAAACCTCTTCTAGGCTTAATCCAGAATCATACGATTCACCGGATCTGAATAATCATTCATATTAGATAAGAAATACCCCGTCGCGCATGTAAACATTTCTCCACATCCCCGGAGACCGTCCATGCCCCCTCTCGAAGCCGTCACCTCCAACCGACCCGATGTCTGGCACGCCCAGAATCGCCATTGTCGCGCCCACTACCATCTGCGGGCCGAAGCCGAACCGGATCTGCTGTGCCGGGCGCTGAATCTGTTTGCCTTGCAAGGCCTGACACCCCGGCAGGTCCACGTCGAACGCGACGACGATCTGCTGTCGATGGAGATCCTCATGGACGGGTTGAGCTGGCACCGTGCCCAAGTGCTCGCTGAAAAATTACGTAACCTGATCAGCGTGTGCTCCGTGGACCTGCAAGACGCTGACAGTGCGCGCCTTGAGCCGGCCCAGGCGGCAGGCTGAACGGCTGCCGGCAAGAATTCGAAACGCATTGGTCGGGTAGTGGCCCAACGGTCCATAGTGTCGGGACTATTCTTTTGCAGACCGAGCGAGGACGCCGAAGCGTCTGTATCGCGGCTTTGCTGCAATTGTCCAATAGGAACCCGCATGTCCACCAAACACGCCACTCAGGACCGCTGGCTGGACCTCAATGATCTGCTGCGCCAATTGGTCGCCCAGGGCTTCATCAGCCAGGACTGCGCCGAAACCGCACTCAATGCGCGCCGGCGCCATAGCGCCAGCGCCCAGCTGCACCCACTGGAGTTCATCGCCAACCAGCATCTGGACGATCTCAGCCGCCCCGGCAAGCGCCTGGACCTGGAAAGCCTGACCCTCTGGCTGTCGCAACAGGCCGGCCAGCCCTACCTGCGCATCGACCCGCTGAAAATCAACGTGGCGGCCGTCACGCCGCTGATGTCCTACGCCTTTGCCCAGCGCCACAAGATTCTCGCGGTGGCTGTGGACCGCGACGCGGTCACGGTGGCCAGCGCCCAGCCTTACGTCAGCAGTTGGGAAGCGGACCTGACCCATGTACTCAAGCTGCCGATCCAGAGGGTCGTTGCCAACCCGGTGGATATCCAGCGCCTGAGCGTGGAGTTCTATCGCCTGGCCAAATCGGTCAGCGGCGCCACTACGGTCGACCAGCAACCGAGCAACCTGAGCAACTTCGAACAACTGCTCAACCTGGGCGCCAGCGATCAGGAGCCGGACGCCAACGACGCCCATATCGTCAACATTGTCGACTGGCTGTTCCAATACGCCTTCCAGCAACGTGCCAGCGATATCCACATCGAACCGCGTCGCGAGCAGGGCACGGTGCGCTTTCGCATCGACGGGGTGCTGCACACCGTCTATCAGTTCCCGCCGCAGGTGACGATGGCGATCATCAGTCGCCTCAAGAGCCTGGGGCGGATGAACGTCGCGGAAAAGCGCAAGCCCCAGGACGGTCGGGTCAAGACCAAGACTCCGGACGGTGGCGAAGTGGAATTACGCCTGTCGACGCTGCCCACGGCGTTTGGCGAAAAAATGGTCATGCGGATCTTCGATCCCGAAGTACTGCTCAAGGACTTCGACCAGCTCGGCTTCTCCGCCGATGACCTGCGCCGCTGGCAAGACATGACCCGTCAGCCCAACGGCATCATCCTGGTGACCGGCCCCACCGGTTCGGGCAAGACCACCACCCTCTACACCACCCTCAAGAAGCTGGCGACACCAGAGGTAAACCTTTGCACCATCGAGGACCCGATTGAAATGGTCGAGGCGTCCTTCAACCAGATGCAGGTGCAGCACAACATCGACCTGACCTTCGCCGCCGGGGTCCGGGCGCTGATGCGGCAAGACCCGGACATCATCATGATCGGCGAGATCCGCGATCTGGAAACCGCTGAAATGGCGATCCAGGCGGCGCTCACCGGACACCTCGTCCTCTCGACCCTGCACACCAACGATGCACCGAGCGCCATCAGTCGCTTGCTGGAGCTAGGCGTGCCCCATTACCTGATCAAAGCCACGGTGCTCGGCGTCATGGCCCAGCGCCTGGTGCGCACGCTGTGCCCGCACTGCAAGGCCCCTCTGACCCTGGATGAAGACGATTGGCAGACCCTGACACGCCCCTGGCAGGCCCCGTTGCCGGCCAATGCCCAACAGGCCGTCGGCTGCCTGGAATGCCGTGACACCGGCTATCGCGGCCGCGCCGGGGTCTACGAAATCATGCAATTGACCGACAGCGTCAAAGGCTTGATTCACCCCGACACCGACCTGCTGGCGGTGCGTCGCCAGGCATTCAAGGAAGGGATGCGCAGCTTGCGGTTATCGGGCGCACAAAAAGTCGCCGCAGGGCTGACGACCGTTGAGGAAGTCCTGCGCGTGACCCCGCAGAGCGAGCAGAAGTAGCTGTGGGGAGAGGCTGTGGGAGCAAGGCTTGCCCGCGATGAAAATGACGCGGTCTCCCAGGGAAGCAAGGCGCCTGCATCGCGAGCAAGCTTTGCTCCCACTGAGTGATGACAATGGCCGTTTGCCCTACACTCAGGGCGCGCAAGTCATTTTCAATCAGAACAGGGAACAGTCATGCAGATCGGTAGCGTACTTTTACTTTTTATCGGCCTCGTGGTCGCCATTCTATTCATGGGCTTCAAGGTCGTGCCCCAGGGCTACCAATGGACTGTCGAACGGTTCGGCCGCTACACCAACACCCTCAAGCCCGGCTTGAACATCATCATCCCAGTGATGGATCGCATCGGCCGCAAGATCAATGTCATGGAAAGCGTACTGGACATCCCACCTCAGGAGGTCATCACCGCCGACAACGCCACGGTGCAGATCGACGCGGTGTGCTTCTTCCAGGTGGTCAACACCGCCCAGGCTGCGTACGAGGTCAACAACCTCGAGCACGCGATCCGCAATCTGCTGCAAACCAATATCCGCACCGTGTTGGGGTCCATGGAGCTGGACGCGATGCTGAGCCAGCGTGATGGCATCAATGAAAAACTGCTGCGCACTGTCGATGAAGCTACAGCACCGTGGGGCATCAAGATCACCCGGATCGAGATCAAGGACATCAGCCCACCGGCCGACCTGATGGCCGCCATGTCAGGGCAGATGAAAGCCGAACGCATCAAGCGTGCCCAAATCCTGGAAGCCGAGGGCTTGCGAGCGTCGGCGATTCTCACCGCCGAGGGCAAGAAGCAGGCGCAGATCCTCGAGGCAGAGGGCAGCCGCCAGGCCGCGTTCCTGGAGTCCGAGGCCCGCGAGCGTCAAGCGCAAGCCGAAGCGCTGGCCACCCAGGTGGTATCCCAGGCAATCGCAGACGGCAACGTCCAGGCCGTGAACTACTTCGTCGCGCAAAAATACATTGATGCGCTGGGCCGCCTGGCGTCGGCCAACAACAGCAAAGTGATCCTGATGCCGCTGGAAGCCAGTCAGGTCATCGGAGCGGTTGGTGGCATCGGTGAGATCGTCAAGGCCACCTTCGACAGCAAGAAAGCCTGAGGCGCCAATATGTGGGTGTTCCTGCAACAACTATCGTACTGGGACTGGCTGGCGCTGGGCGTCATCCTGCTGATCCTCGAAGTGTTTGGCGCCGGCGGCTACCTGCTGTGGATCGGCATAGCCGCCGCCGCGGTCGGCGTGCTCACGTTCATCCTGCCGCAGATGCCGTGGGAAATGCAGTTCCTGTTGTTCGGCCTTTTCGCCATCGCGACAGCACTGTACTGGTGGCGACGCCAGCGCAGCGCAGTACGCCAAAGCGATCAACCGCTCCTGAACCTGCGCGGGCAGGAACTGATCGGCAAGGTCTTTCAGATTCATGAAGCGATTATCGATGGACGCGGCAAGATCAAGGTGGCGGACAGTGTCTGGCTGGCCAAGGGGCCCGAGTCGCCCGTGGGCACGCGGGTCAGGGTGGTGGCACAGGAAGGCGCGGTGCTGCTGGTAGAACGGGCTGACTGAGACGTCATGGAACTCAATCGAGGAGTTGGTTATCCAAAGTCATAGTTAACCCAGTGGAGTCACCTATCATGCGTCTCAAACTTGCTGTCGCGACCTTGGCCTTGCTTGCTCTTCCTGTCGGCTCGGCAATGGCCGACACGTTTTGGCGTAACGTCATCTCGTCCGGTGCAACCACCGGTTCCACCTACCTGACTTTCAAGGATAACAAGCTGATCGTCGCCGCTCAGGACGACGCCGGCAGCTTCGTTGCCAGCGACGGCGGTATCCGTGGTCCATACCTGGAAGCTGCGATGCAGAAAGTCCGTGCCGACAACCCGGGCTTGCAGGCCACCGACATGGAACTGGCCAACGCGATCCTGGCGAAAAACGCCGTCGCCCAGGACTGATTCCAGACCGATGGAAAATGCCGCTCGATTGAGCGGCATTTTTTTGCCTGGCAATTCTCTCCAAGGCACTTAAACCTGTGGGAGCGAGCCTGCTCGCGATAGCGGTGGATCAGTGGCAGCCATATTGACTGACCCACAGCTATCGCGAGCAGGCTCGCTCCCACAGGTTTGTTGCTTATTCGCCGATAGCGGCCTTGTAGCCTGCTGCATCAAGCAGCTTGTCCAGCTCGGCCTTGTCGCTTGGCTTGAGCTTGAAGATCCATGCACCGTAGGGATCGGAGTTCAGCAGTTCCGGTGAACCGCCCACGTCTTCGTTGATTGCGATCACTTCGCCACTGATCGGCGAGTAGATGTCGGAAGCGGCTTTTACCGACTCCACCACACCGGCCTGGTCACCCGCGGAATAAACCTTACCGACCTCGGTCAGTTCGACAAACACCACATCACCCAGAGCTTCCTGCGCATGATCGCTGATGCCCACGGTGACGGTACCGTCAGCTTCCAGGCGCGCCCACTCGTGGCTTTCGGCAAAATGCAAATCGGTAGGGATAAAACTCATACTCTGTGTCCTCAAGAGAAGTGTCAGCGGCCAGCGGCCCGCCGCAAAAGGTTAGATCAGGGTTTTGCCATGGCGGACGAAGGTCGGCTTGACCACTCGTACCGGGTACCACTTACCACGAATTTCTACCTCGGCACGATCGGCGGTGGCCATCGGAACGCGTGCCAAGGCAATTGACTTGCTAAGCGTAGGAGAAAAACTACCACTGGTGATCTCCCCTTCGCCAACATCGGCGATGCGGACCACCTGATGAGCGCGCAGAACGCCGCGTTCTTCCAGCACCAGGCCCACCAGTTTTTGCTGTACACCGCCGGCCAGCTCGGCTTCCAGAGCACTGCGCCCGATGAACTGACGGCTCGCCGGTTCCCAGGCGATGCTCCAGGCCATGTTCGAGGCCAGCGGAGAAACGTCCTGGTGGATGTCCTGGCCATACAGGTTCATGCCAGCTTCCAGGCGCAAGGTATCGCGAGCGCCAAGGCCGATGGGAGAAATGCCGGCGCCCACCAGATCATTGAAAAAACTTGGGGCTTCGTGGGCAGGCAGGACGATTTCCAGGCCATCTTCGCCAGTGTAGCCGGTACGGGCGATGAACCAGTCACCGTCGGCACGGCCTTCGAAAGGCTTGAGTTGCTGGATCAGTTGGCCGCGCGATTGCGAAACCAGTTCGGCAATCTTGTGCCGGGCCTGGGGGCCCTGGATCGCCAGCATTGCCAGTTCGGGGCGTTCAAGCAGGTGCACATCGTATTCACCAAGCTGTGCCTGCATCCAGGCCAGGTCCTGATCGCGGGTCGAGGCGTTGAAGACCAGCCGATAGCCGTGCTCGACCCGATAAATGATCATGTCGTCGACGATGCCGCCGCGCTCGTTAAGCATGGTGCTGTACAAGGCACGTCCCGTGTCCTGCAAGCGATCGACATCGTTGGCCAGCAAGCGCTGCAACCAGACCTTGGCCTGGGGACCGGCGACATCGATAACGGTCATGTGGGATACATCGAACACACCGCAGTCGCGACGCACCTGATGGTGCTCCTCAACCTGCGAGCCGTAATGCAAAGGCATATCCCAACCGCCAAAATCGACCATCTTCGCGCCGAGGGCGAGATGAAGGTCATACAGAGGCGTACGCTGTCCCATGGGTGTCTCCTTCCGGGATTGGCGAAGGTGCGGACGAGCACTGCACAGCGTGAACGCCAAAAACGTTTTCAGACGCTATCAGTTGCCCGGTCCGACAGACGGACCGCACCGAATGCCGCGCATTGTAGCCGCATGATGTAGGACTGACACCTAGCTGTTTCGATGGGCCGAGCGTCGTATCAATCCGATGACCGGCAACAACCCCACCAGCACCAGGGTCAGCGCCGGTAACGCGGCCCGGGCCCACTCCCCTTCACTGGTCATTTCAAAGATCCGCACCGCCAGCGTGTCCCAGCCAAACGGGCGCATCAGCAGCGTCGCGGGCATTTCCTTGAGCACATCGACGAACACCAGCAACGCCGCACTCAAGGTGCCCGGCAACAGCAACGGCAGATACACTTTGAAAAACAGTCGCGGCCCACTGACCCCAAGGCTGCGTGCTGCCTCAGGCAAAGAAGGACGGATTCGCGCGAGGCTGCTTTCCAGTGGACCGTAGGCCACGGCCAAAAAGCGCACCAGATAGGCCAGCAGCAGGGCCGACAGGCTGCCCAACAGCAACGGTTTGCCGGCACCGCCAAGTAGCGTTGACAGGGGGATGACCAGTTCGCGGTCCAGATAGCTGAAGGCAAGCATGATCGATACCGCCAGCACCGAACCGGGCAAGGCGTAGCCCAGGTTCGCCAGGCCAACACCGGCGCGAATGGGACGGGTCGGCGCCAGACGCCGAGCGAAGGCCAACAGCAAGGCGACGCAAACGGTGACCAGTGCCGCCAGCCCACCCAGATAGAGGGTATGGACGATCAGCCCGGCATAACGCTCATCCAGATCGAACCGGCCACGCTGCCAGAACCACACCAGCAGTTGCAGCATCGGAATAACAAATGCGCAGGCAAACACCAGGGCGCACCAGCCGCTGGCCGCCACCGCCTTGAGACCGCGCAAGTGATAAAGCGCCTTGACCCGGGGTCGCTCGTTGCTCGCCCGCTGGGCGCCTCGGGCGCGGCGTTCGCCGTAAAGCACCAGCATCACCGCCAGCAGCAACAGGCTGGCCAGTTGCGCGGCGCTGGAGAGGCTGAAGAAGCCGTACCAGGTTTTGTAGATGGCCGTGGTGAAGGTGTCGAAGTTGAACACCGACACCGCGCCGAAATCCGCCAGGGTTTCCATCAACGCCAGCGCCACGCCGGCACCAATGGCCGGTCGGGCCACCGGCAACGCCACTCGCCAGAACGCCTGCCACGGCGACTGCCCGAGCACCCGGGCCGCTTCCATCAATCCCTTGCCTTGGGCCAGGAACGCACTTCGCGCCAGCAAATAAACGTAAGGGTAAAAGACCAGGACCAGCACCAGGATCACTCCGCCGGTGGAGCGTACCCGGGGCAGGCGCAGGTTGCTGCCGAACCATTCGCGCATCAATGTCTGCACCGGACCGGCAAAGTCCAGCAGGCCCACGAAGACAAACGCCAGCACGTAGGCCGGAATCGCAAACGGCAACATTAACGCCCAGTCGAGCCAGCGTCGCCCGGGGAACTCACACAGGCTGGTGAGCCAGGCAAGGCTGACGCCCAGCAACGTTACACCGACACCCACACCGACAATCAGCGTCAGGGTGTTGCCCAACAAGCGTGGCATCTGGGTATCCCACAGGTGGGACCAGATTTGCTGATCGATGTTTTGCCAGGACAGCAGCAGGACGCTCAAGGGCAACAGCACCAGCGCGGCGATAGCAAAAACCAGAGGGTACCAGCGGCGTTGGACGGGGTGGGCCAAGGGGGAATCTCGGGGCAGTCAGCAAACGCCTATTAAACCGCAAAAAAAAGATCGCAACCTGCGCCACCTTCTACATTGGAACGCGATCCCCTGTAGAAGCTGTCGCAGGCTGCGATCTTGAGTGTTTTTTTAGTTCCAGCCAGCGCGATCCATCAAGCGGATAGCTTCGGCCTGGCGTTTACCCGCCACTTCAACCGGCAGGGTGTCAGCCTTGAACTTGCCCCAGGCGGCGACTTCCTTGGAAGGCTCCACGTTCGGATTGGCCGGGAACTCCTGGTTCACGTCGGCAAAGATGTTCTGGGCTTCGGGCGTGGTCATCCACTCCACCAGTTTCTTCGCGGCTTCCGGGTGCGGTGCGTACTTGGTCAGGCCGATGCCCGAGAGATTGATGTGCACGCCACGGTCGGCCTGGTTCGGCCAGAACAGCTTGACCTTCAGGTCCGGCTTCTGCTGGTGCAGGCGACCGAAGTAGTAAGTGTTGACGATACCGACGTCGCACTGCCCGGCATTGATGGCTTCAAGCAGTGCCGTGTCATCGGAGAACACATCGGTGGACAGGTTCTTGACCCAGCCCTTGATGATTTCTTCGGTTTTTTCCGCGCCGTGGGTTTCGATCAGGGTGGCGGTCAGGGACTGGTTGTAGACCTTCTTCGAAGTGCGCAGGCACAGACGGCCTTCCCACTCTTTACCCGCCAGGGCTTCATAGGTGGTCAGTTCGCTCGGTTTGACCCGGTCGGTGGAGTAGACAATGGTCCGCGCCCGCAGGCTCAGGCCGGTCCAGGCGTGGGAAGACGCACGGTATTGGGCCGGGATGTTGGCGTCGATCACCTTGGAGGTGAACGGTTGGAGAATCCCCATCTGCTCGGCCTGCCAGAGGTTGCCGGCGTCGACGGTCAGCAACAGGTCCGCGGTGGCGTTTTCACCCTCGGCCTTGATCCGCTGCATCAATGGCGCTTCCTTGTCGGTGATGAACTTCACCGAGACGCCCGTCTTTTTGGTGTAGGCATCGAAAACCGGCTTGATCAGCTCATCGATACGCGAGGAGTAGACCACTACCTCATCGGCAGCCTGGGCGGCGGTAGCGCCGATCAGGGTCAAGGCGAGGACGGACAGCAGACGCTTGGGTGCCAACATGGGAGCGGTCTCTCGATTGTTATAAGTGCGCGAATGATAAGGACTCACATTTGCCTTCTCAATCGAACAGTGTCCAGAAACGTTTCAAAATGTTGCAACTATGAGAGGTGCTGTGTTTTTGCGTCCGCCATCGCGGGCAAGCCGTGCTCCCACAAAAGCTCGTCCCACATTGCCCCTGTGGAAGCAAGAGCTTGTGGGAGCAAGGCTTGCCCGCGATAGGGCCATAAGCCCCAACCCATCTCTCAGACCTTGGCCAAATCCGGCAAATCCCCGGTCAACCCCAACGCCTCACGTACGAACAACGCCTTGGCCTCGGGCAGACCGTCCACCAGTTTCAGCCCGGTATTACGCAGCCAACGCACTGGCAACGGATCGGCCTGGAACAGCCGCTCAAACCCTTCCATCGCGGCCATCAGCGCCAGGTTATGGGGCATGCGTCGGCGTTCGTAGCGGCTCAGTACCTTCACGTCCGCCAGCCGTTCACCGCGCCCGGCCGCCTGCAACAGCACTTCGGCCAGGACGGCGGCATCCAGGAAACCCAGGTTCACCCCCTGTCCGGCCAGCGGATGGATGGTGTGGGCCGCATCGCCGATCAGCGCCAGCCCTTCGGCCACGTAGCGCTTGGCATGGCGCTGGCGCAGCGGTACGCACAAGCGCGAATCGGCGCTCAGCACCGTCCCCAGTTGCCCCTCGAAGGCCCGCTCCAGCTCGTTGCAGAAATCCGCTTCCTCAAGCGCCATCAACCGCTGAGCCTCGCCAGGGGTGGTGGACCAGACGATCGAGCACCAGTCGTGCAGGCCGTCGCGCTCCAGTGGCAGGAATGCCAAGGGACCGTTATCGGTAAAGCGCTGCCATGCGGTCATCCGATGAGGCCGGGCGCTGCGCACACTGGTTACGATGGCGTGGTGCAGGTAATCCCATTCCCGGGTGGCAACCCCCGTCAAGCGACGCACGGCGGAGTTCGCACCGTCGGCGGCGATCACCAGCGGTGCCCGCAGGGTGCGGCCATCGGCCAGGGTCAGCAACCAGTCATCGCCGGAGCGGCGCATCTGCTCAAGCCGAGCGTTGGCCAGCAGACCCAGATCGCAGTCATGCAGGCGGTCCAGCAGGGCATCCTGCACGACGCGGTTTTCGACGATGTGCCCCAGGACCTCGGCATGCAGGCTGGCCGCCGAGAAATGGATCTGCCCGGTGCCGCTGCCATCCCAGACGTGCATGTTGGTATAAGGACTGGCGCGCCGGGCGATAATACCGTCCCAGACCCCAAGACGATCAAGGATCCGCTGGCTCGCCGCCGACAATGCACTGACCCGAGGTTCGAAGGCAGCCTGGGGATCGAAGGGTTTGACGCTCATCGGGCTGCCGTCGAGCAACAGCACTTGCAGGCCACTACCCTGCAACGCCAGCGCCAGGGCGCTGCCGACCATTCCGGCGCCGACAATCAGCAGATCTGCACGCAATTCCATGCTTTAAGCCTGTTGTGCTGGCGACATGAGTCGCCCATGAGAAAAAAGATCGAACCAAGCCTCACGCATCGGGACGCGTCCCCAACCCCATGGCCTGGCGGGCGAACCAGCGCTTGGCCGGAGGCAGCAGGTCGAGCCCCAGCAGGCCAAGGTTGCGGCCCAGGGACACCAGCGGCAGGTTGCTGCTGAACAGCCGCGTAACCTGGTCGGAAAACCCGACGGTCAGCGTCTGATCCATCCGCTGACGCTCGCGATAGGCTTGCAGCACGGCGAAATCCCCCGGCGCGCTGTCGCTGTCGAGCAAGGCGTCGGCCAGGGCCTGGGCATCGCGCAGGGACAGATTGAACCCCTGGCCGGCAATCGGATGCAGACTGTGGGCCGCGTTGCCCAGGATCGCCAGATGCGGGCGGACCTGCTCTTCGGCTTCCACCAGCGCCAACGGATAAAGATGCCGAGCGCCAACTTGTTTCAGGGTGCCCAGGCGATAACCGAACACGCCCTGCAATTCGCTGAGAAAGCTGCGCTCATCCAGGACCGCCAGACGTTGCGCATCCATGCCCTGGCGGGTCCAGACCAACGCGCAACGGTTTTCCGGCAGCGGCAGCAAGGCCATCGGGCCGTCGTCGGTGAAGCGCTCGAAGGCCATGCCGTTGTGGGCTTCGCCGGGTGTGATGTTGGCAATCAGCGCGCTCTGCCCATAAGGTCGATTGCGCACGCCAATACCCAGCTGTTCGCGCAGGCTGGAACGACCACCGTCAGCCAGCACGGCAAGGTCGCATTCCAAGGTGGTTTCGTCATCGAGCGTCAGGCGATAGCCGCCGACCATGGGCTCCATCCGGGTAACTTGTGCCGGACAGTGCCAACTGACCACCTCGGTGTCCAACCCTTGCCACAGGCACTGGCCGAGCCAGGCGTTTTCCACCACATACCCCAGGGCCGGCACCCCTTCTTCCATGGCCGACAACCGCGCCGTGGAAAATCGCCCGCGATCAGACACGTGGATCTGCTTGATCGGCTCGGCGCGACGAGACACTTCCTGCCAGATACCCAGGCGTTGATAAATCTGCCGGGACCCGAACGACAAGGCCGAGGAACGGGCATCGTAGCTCGGCTGCCAGGCATCGCCGGGGGCGAAGGGTTCGATCAGCATGATCTTCCAACCCCGGGCCTTGGCGCCGGCTTGCAGGGCCAGGGCCAGGCTCGCGCCTACCAGGCCACCGCCGACGATCGCCAGATTGACCCGGCTCATGCCGCATCAGCCCGGGCGGCGGCCATCAGGGCCTCGATTTCGGCGACCGTCTTGGGTACGCCGTGACTCAGGATTTCACAACCGGTTTTGGTCACTACCACGTCATCCTCGATGCGCACGCCAATGCCGCGCCATTTTTTCGCTACGTTGCGGTTGTTCGGGGCGATGTAGATGCCCGGCTCCACGGTCAACGTCATACCGACTTCCAGTACCCGCCATTCGCCGCCGACCCGGTACTCGCCAACGTCGTGCACGTCCATGCCCAGCCAGTGGCCGGCGCGGTGCATGTAGAAGGCCCTGTGGGCTTCGCTGGCGATCAACTCGTCCACTTCGCCCTCCAGCAGGCCCAGGCGCACCAGCCCTTCGGTAATGACTCGCACTGTTGCTTCGTGGGCCTGGTTCCAGTGTTTGTCCGGCGCAATTTCGGCGAACGCCGCTTCCTGGGCGGCCAGCACCACTTCGTAGATCGCCTTCTGCTCGGGCGAAAACTTGCCGCTGACTGGCCAGGTACGGGTGATATCACTGGCGTAGCAGTCGATTTCACAACCGGCGTCGATCAATACCAGGTCGCCGTCCTTGAGCAGTGCGTCGTTCTGCTGGTAATGCAGGATGCAGCTGTTGCGACCCGCCGCGACGATCGACCCGTAGGCCGGCATTTTCGCCCCGCCCTTGCGGAACTCATAATCCAGCTCGGCCTCCAGGCTGTATTCGTACAACCCCGTGCGCGCGGCCTGCATGGCCCGGATGTGCGCCTGGGCGGAAATCCGCGCCGCTTCGCGCATCACCTTCACCTCTGCCGCCGATTTATACAGGCGCATGTCGTGCAGCAGATGATCCAGGGCAACGAATTCGTTCGGCGGCTGGGCACCGAGATGGGCCTTGGAGCGAATCACGTTGATCCACTCCATCAGGTGCCGATCGAATTCCGGGTTGCTGCCCATGGCCGAATACACCCGGTCACGGCCCTCGATCAGGCCCGGCAGGATGTCGTCGATGTCGGTGATGGGAAATGCATCGTCGGCGCCATAGTCACGCATCGCCCCTTCCTGGCCGGCTCGCAGGCCATCCCACAACTCCCGCTCGGCGTTGCGTTCGCGGCAGAACAGGATGTATTCGCCATGGGCCCGGCCGGGCATCAGCACGATCACCGCTTGCGGCTCGGGGAAGCCGCTGAGGTATTGAAAGTCGCTGTCCTGGCGGTAAACGTGCTCGACGTCGCGGTTGCGGATGGCAACGGCGGCGGCGGGCAGGATTGCGATGCTGTTGGGTTCCATCTGCGCCATCAGGGCCTTGCGGCGACGGCTGTATTCCGATTTCGGGATATGAATCATGGGCAGACGGTGTTCCCTTTCAAGCAATCAGTGCAAGGACGGCTTGGCGGCCGGTTCAGCGGTTTTCTTGGTTTCGGTGAACAGGAGCAATGGCGCGACCCGCAGGTACTCCATCACTTCCATGTAGTCGCTTTCACCGTCATCGGATTCTTCCAGGGCGTCCTGGACCTGAGAGATCGCCGCCAGGTCTTGCAATACTTCCTTGGCCTCGTCACTCAACGCATATTCGCGGCGGGTCAGGCCGAAGCCGGCGAGGAAGCCCTGGCACCACTGGCCCAGCGCTGCGGCGCGTTCGGCCAGCGGAGCGTCATCGGTAGGCAGCAGCAGGACGACGGTCATGTCATCGCTGGTCAACTCACCCTTGACCATTTCCTGCAGGCCGATGAGCGCATTGCGCACGTTGTCCGCCGGCTCGCCTTCCAGCAACTCGGCGGCGTCAGCCAGCCAGCCGTCGGCATCGAAGCCGGCGCCGGCGCAACTGCGCCCAAGCAACAGGCCATGCAGTTCAGCAGGCGAGACAGGATGACCGCTGGTGCTCAGCAGGGTGGCAAACGCTTGATACGGGGAATTCTGAATGGGCATGGGCAGCTAGGCGCCAGACGGCGCTATGTCTAGAATGGAGGCCTTGTATCCTACATCGACAGACTCGCCAAGACTATCAGAGGCTGTGCGACCCTATCCCCATCAGACACAATCTTCAGTGGACACAATGGAAGACACCGACCTGCAAGCGCTGATGGCCAGACTCGAATTGCTAATTGAGCGGGTCGAGCAACTTAAGAGCCAAAACGGACTCCTATTAGCTCAGGAAAAGACCTGGCGCGAGGAACGCGCGCACCTCATTGAAAAAAACGAAATCGCCCGGCGTAAGGTCGAATCGATGATTTCGCGCCTCAAGGCCCTGGAGCAAGACTCATGAGTTCAAGCAATAGCGTAACCGTGCAGATCCTCGATAAAGAATATTCGATCATCTGTCCCCAGGAAGAGCGCAGCAACCTGGTAAGCGCCGCCCGTTACCTGGACGGCAAGATGCGCGAGATCCGCAGCAGCGGCAAAGTCATCGGCGCCGACCGCATTGCTGTAATGGCTGCCTTGAACATCACCCACGAGCTGTTGCACCGCCAGGATACGCCGGACGTGCAAGTCAGCGGCTCGACCCGTGAACAGGTGCGCGACCTGCTCGATCGGGTGGATCTGGTACTGGCCACCGACCCGGACGTCAGCAAGGGCTGATTCGCGAGGCTGCCTGGGGTATACTTGCGTCACTCCCTGGGGTGCTTGCCAGTTGGTGATGTCCCTGAGCCGATACGCACAACCACGGGAGTTGCACGTTGGGGCCGGTGTGCATGTCCGCTTGACGGAAAGCCTTAACGCCCCCTGCAACTTCCACCTTGAACTTTCGGGTTCAAGGGCTAAGCCGACAGCGGTTCATCCGGGGAGCCTGATTCTCACAATGCCAGTCATCAAGACTGGCATTGTTGTGTCTGGCGCAGGCATTTCTGAGCGCGCTGTTTTGCGGTTACGCTGTGCTGTCGCCTCCGATTGCGTGAAATATCGATATGACCGAACCCGCGCTGCTGCCGCGCCCGCAACTCCGCCGCCTGCTACGCCAGGCCCGTCGCGCCCTGACACCTGCCCAGCAGCGTGAAGCCGCTCGCGGGCTCTATAGGCAACTGGCCCAGCACCCGCTGTTTCGCCGGGCAAGACACATCGCCCTGTACCTGCCCAACGATGGCGAGATCGACCCGCGCCTGTTGCTGCGCGCCGCTCAGCGCCGGGGCAAGGCCACTTATCTGCCGGTACTGAGCCCATGGCCGCAGACCAAGATGGTGTTCCAGCGCATCCGCCCCGGCGAAAAGCTGCGGCCCAATCGTTTTCGTATTCTGGAGCCGCGGATGAACATCGCCCGGCAACGCAAGGTCTGGACTCTGGACCTGGTGCTATTGCCGCTGGTGGGGTTTGACGATGCGGGAGGTCGGCTGGGCATGGGCGGTGGCTTTTATGACCGCAGCCTGGCGTATCTGGCGCGACGCAAGCAATGGCGCAAGCCGACACTGCTGGGACTGGCCCATGAATGTCAGAAAGTCGAACGGTTGGCGCAGGCGAGCTGGGACGTGCCGCTGCAGGGAACGGTCAGCGACCGGCATTGGTATATCGCGGGGTAGACGCCGCAGGGAAACAGCGGCGTCCGCAAGACCGGCTCAGCGTTTGAGCGAAGGCGCGGGCTGGGTGATTTCCATCGGTGTATCGGTCTTGCTGGCCCACAGACTCTGAGCGTATCCCGTGGTAACGACCCCCAGGCCGAACAGAATGACCAAGATCCACAACAAATCCGGTTTGCGTTTCATCGATTGCCCCCCTCAAGGCATATCACACACGATGACAGCAGCGGTTTTCTTATTGGCCGTGCAGCAGCGTAAAGCTTGGAAGGCCGGCATTTTGCGGCAACCTGCTGCAACACGCAAACTCTGGCGTCAACCGACTGTCGGTTTGTCATAAGATCGCTGAACTTTTTTTATCATTACCGCCCAGGAGTAGAAATCATGGCCTATTGGCTGATGAAATCCGAGCCCGACGAATTGTCCATCCAGGGTCTGGAAAAGCTCGGCCAGGCGCGATGGGATGGGGTGCGCAACTACCAGGCGCGCAACTTCCTGCGGGCCATGGCGGTGGGCGATGCGTTCTTTTTCTACCACTCCAGTTGCCCCGAGCCAGGCATTGCCGGGATCGGCCGAATCGTCCGCGCGGCCTACCCTGACCCAACGGCGCTGGAACCCGACAGCCATTACTTCGACCCCAAGGCCGGGCCGGATAAAAACCCCTGGACCGCGATCGACGTGGCCCACGTCGAAACATTCCCCCGCGTGCTGAAGCTCGACTACCTCAAGCAACAGACCGCCCTGGCTGAAATGCCGCTGGTGCAGAAAGGCTCACGGCTGTCGGTGATGCCCGTCACGGCCGAACAATGGGCAGCGGTGATTGCGCTGCGCTGATCGCCGATGAGTTGATGGACATCAAGCGGGGTCGGTCGCTGATCCTGCAGACTTCGATGCTACAGCCGCAGGATGCCGGACATGTCGACGAACCATCGTACCTCTCGCTTTTTTGCCTTCGCCTTGATGGCTCTGTTGCTGGCCGCCGGTGGATTTGGCTATTGGAAGTCACGCCAGGATCGCCTGCCGGAAGGCTTGAGCATGGGCAATGGCCGCCTTGAGGCCACCGAAGTCCAGATCGCCAGCAAGACACCCGGGCGCCTGGCCGACGTTCAGGTCGACGAAGGCGACAACGTCATCAAGGGCCAAGTGCTGGCGCGCATGGACACCCGCACACTGGAGGCCCAGCGCAACCAGGCCGAAGCCGAAGTCACCCGGGCCCGGCAGAACCTCGCCGCCACCGAAGCCAACGTGCAACTGCGCCAGAGCGAACAATTGCTCGCCCATCAAGAACTCAAGCGAACCCAGGAACTGTTCAAGCGCGGTTACGCCAGCGGCCAGATCCTCGACCAACAACAAGCCCGCGTCGACACCGCCAACGCGGCGGTCAACGCCGCCCGGGCCCAGGTATCGGCGGCGAATGCGGCCATCGGCGCGACCCTGGCCCAGGTGGCCCAGCTCACCAGCGAAATAGATGACAGCACCTTGCGGGCCCCCCTCGACGGCGTGATCCAGTTGCGCCTGGCCGAGCCAGGTGAAGTGCTCGGCGCCGGCGGTCGAGTATTGCTGATGATCGATCCGAGCGACCAGTACATGAACCTCTACCTGCCGGCGTCGGTGGCCGGGAAACTGGCGGTGGGCGATGAAGCGCGACTGTTGCTCGACGCCTTGCCCGAGCGGCCGCTACCGGCCAAAGTCAGCTTCGTCGCGGCCAAATCCCAGTTCACCCCCAAGGAAGTCGAAACCCGTGATGAGCGCCAGAAACTGGTGTTCCGCGTCAAAGTGCACCTGACCCGTCCCGGCGAAGTGCCCCAGGCAAAACCGGGTATGCCCGGGGCCGGTTACGTGCGCACGGCGCCCATTGACTGGCCGGCCAACTTGCGATGAGCGCCACCGCCGGCGAGGCATTGCACGCCTCGGGTCTCGAACATCGCTACGGCCAGCATGTGGCGCTGAGCGAAATCGCCTTCAGCCTGCCCGCCGGCACTCGCTGTGGCCTGATCGGCCCGGACGGTGCCGGCAAATCGAGCCTGCTGGGGCTGATTGCCGGGGTGAAGAAGCTCCAGCATGGCCAACTGGATGTGCTCGGCGCCTCGATTGACGATCGACGCCATCGCAAGACTCTCTACCGACGCATTGCCTTCATGCCCCAAGGGTTGGGGGGCAACCTTTACCCGGACCTGTCGATAGGCGAGAACATTCGGTTCTTCGGCACATTGTTCGGGCTATCGCGAGCAGAATGCGAACAACGCATGGGGACCTTGCTGCTGGCCACCGATCTGCAGCGTTTTGCCGACCGTCCAGCAGGCAAACTGTCCGGCGGCATGAAACAAAAGCTCGGCCTGTGTTGTGCGCTGATCCATGAACCGGACCTGCTGATTCTCGACGAACCCACCACGGGCGTGGACCCGCTGTCCCGGCGACGCTTCTGGGAACTGATAGAAAGCGTGCGTCGGCAAAGACCGCAACTGACCCTGCTGGTCGCCACGGCATACATGGAAGAGGCCGAGCAATTCGAGCACTGCCTGATGCTCGACAACGGTCGCTTGATCGCCAAGGGCTTGAGTGCGGAGCTGGCCAAGGTCACCCAGGACGGTAAGCTCGATTCGGCCTTCACCCACTTCCAGGGCGGCAGCGGCCATGACGCCGAACCGCTGGTGATCCCCCCCAGGGCCGCCAACACTACCGACATTGCCATCCAAGCCCACGATCTCACCTTGCGCTTCGGCGATTTCACCGCCGTCGATAACGTCAGCTTCGCGATTGGTCGCGGTGAAATCTTTGGCTTCCTGGGTTCCAACGGTTGCGGCAAGACCACCACCATGAAGGTGCTGACCGGACTGATCCCCGCCAGCGAAGGCAGTGCCCGGCTGCTGGGTAACCCGGTCAACGCCAAGGACCTCGCCACCCGCAAGCGGGTGGGTTTCATGTCCCAGAGCTTTTCGCTCTACGGCGAACTGAGCGTGCGCCAAAACCTGGAGCTGCACGCCAAGCTGTTCGATCTGCCCACTACAGACAGCCGCCAGCGCATCGATGAGCTTATCCAGCGCTTCAATCTCCAGGAACTGGCGGACCAAACGTCCGGGGCGCTACCACTGGGCCTGCGGCAGCGCCTGTCCCTGGCGGTGGCGGTTTTGCATCGCCCGGAAGTACTGATCCTCGACGAGCCGACCTCAGGCGTCGATCCGGCCGCGCGGGATGATTTCTGGCGACTGTTGATCGAGTTGTCTCGCGAGCAAGGTGTGACGATTTTTCTTTCCACGCACTTCATGAACGAGGCCCAGCGCTGCGATCGCATTTCGCTGATGCACGCCGGCAAGGTCCTGGCCTGCGACACGCCAGCGGCCTTGCAAGCGCAGTTCAGCGGTCAGACGCTGGAAGCCGCGTTCGTCACCTGCCTGGAAAACGCCCAGGGCGAAACGCAGCAAGACGCCGCCCCAGTGACCCTTGAGAACGCCGGCGCGCCCCGGGACCGGCGCGGCCTGAGCCTCGGTCGCCTGTGGGCCGTCGCCAGCCGGGAGGGCAAGGAGTTGCTGCGCGACAAAGTGCGGATGGCATTCGCCCTGCTGGGGGCATTGTTCATGATGGTGGTCTTCGGCTTCGGTATTTCCCTCGACGTGGAGAAACTGGCCTTCGCCGTGTATGACCAGGATCAGAGCCCGCAAAGCCGTGCCTACCTGGAGGCGTTCCGCAGCTCGCGCTACTTCGAAGAACGACCGATAATCCGCGATGCAAAGGAGCGACACCGACGCTTGCAGCGCTCGGAGATCAAGCTGGCCCTGGAAATCCCCCCCGGCTTCGGTCGAGACCTCTACGCCGGCCGCCAACCGACAGTGGGCGCCTGGTTGGATGGCGGCATACCGTTTCGGGCCGAGACCAGTCGCAACTACGTCCAGGCGGTGCACCAGGGCAACCTTGAGCAACTGGCTGAATCCAGCAGTCGCGCGCCCACCCGGCAACCCAGCGCGAAGCTGGAGACACGCTTTCGTTATAACCAGGACGTGGTCAGCGTCAACGCCATCGGCCCAGGGGTCATGGCGCTGATCCTCGCATTCATTCCGGCCATGTTGACGGCGCTGGGCATCGTGCGGGAAAAGGAACTGGGCTCGATCACCAACTTCTACGCTACGCCGCTGACCCGCCTGGAGTTCCTGCTGGGTAAACAAGTGCCCTACCTGGCGGTAAGCCTGATCAACCTGGCCCTGCTGACCGCGATGAACCGCTGGCTGTTTGGCGTGCCATTCAAGGGCAGCGCCCTGACGCTGGCGTTGGGCGGCCTGCTCTATGTGCTGGCGACCACCAGCATGGGGCTGTTGATCTCGGCATTCACCCGCACCCAGATCGCCGCGATCCTCGGCACCATGATCATCACCAGCCTCCCGACCATCCAGTTCTCAGGGCTGATCGTGCCGCGCTCATCCCTGGACGGTGCAGCCTCGGTGATGGGCCAGCTGTTTCCCGCCGGGCACTTCCTCGACATCGCCGTCGGCACCTTCACCAAGGCCCTTGATCTGCGCCAGCTATGGCCACAATGCCTGGCGTTGTTCGGGTTTTTCCTGGGCTTCACCGGGCTCAGCCTGATCATGCTGAAGAAGCAGGAGGCCTGATGCATACGCTTTCACATATCTGGCGTCTTGGGCTCAAGGAACTGACCAGCCTGCGCTACGACTCCGTTCTGCTGCTGTTCCTGGGCTACGCCTTCACCGTGGCGATCTACATGCCGGCCGCCGGTTCGGTGATCGGCGTGCACAACGCCAGTGTCGCAATAGTGGACGAAGACCAGAGCCATCTCTCGCGCCAATTGGCCCTGGTCCTGCAACCGCCGGAGTTCCAGAGCCCGGTGGCACTGCCCTACGCCGAACTGGACAAGGTCATGGACAATGGCCGCTACACCTTCGTCATTAACGTGCCCGCCAATTTCCAGGCCGACCTGCTCGCAGGACGCGAACCGACGCTGCAACTCAACGTCGATGCCACGGCCATGAGCCAGGCGTTCATGGGAGCCGGCTACATCGGACGGATTTTCCAACAGGAACTGACGACCTATGCCGGCCAGGCACAAGCGAGCGAACAAACGCCCGTGAGATTGACCACTCGTTCGCTGTTCAATACCAATCTGGAAGGTGGCTGGTTCCTCGCAGTGATCCAGATCGTCAACAACATCACGATCCTGGCCATCATCCTGACGGGCACGGCGCTGTTGCGCGAGCGCGAGCACGGCACCCTCGATCACTTGCTGGTGCTGCCGCTCACGGCCTTGGAAATCATGCTGGCGAAAATCTGGAGCAACATGCTGGTGGTGGTGCTATGTACCTGGGCGTCGCTGGAAATCATCGTCAAGTTCGCACTGGGCGTTCCGCTCGCCGGCTCCATGCTGCTCTTCCTGCTGGTGACTGCGCTCTACCTGTTCGCCAGCACCGCCCTGGGTATTTTTCTCGCCACCCTTGCCCGTTCGACGCCCCAGTTCGGCTTACTGTCGATCCCGGTCATCATTCCGATGCTGCTGTTGTCGGGCGGCAGCACGCCGCTGGACAGCATGCCGCAATGGTTGCAATGGGTGATGCAAGGTTCGCCTTCGACCCATTTCGTCAGCCTCAGCGCGGCGATCCTGTTCCGTGATGCAGGCGTGAGCGTGGTATGGCCAGACCTGCTGGCACTGGCGGCGATCGGGCTGTTGTTCTTCGCAATCGCCCTGGGCCGGTTTCGCAAAAGCCTGGCGTCTTGACGAAAAAAAGCAGCCTTGGGTAGCGCCTGGGGATCCGGGCACTGCCAAAGGCTGCGATCTAGCGGGTTTATTGAATGATCAGGTTATTGAACAACAGGTCATCCACCATCGGCTTGCCGGTTTCGTCGTTCATGATCTGCTGGGTCTGCTTCAAGGCTTCCTGACGCAGTTTTTCCTTGGCTTCGATATTGTTCATGGCCTCGGTGGTCTGTTGGGCGAACAGCGCAACCAGCTGATTACGGATCAGCGGCTCGTTGGCCTTCACCGCTGCAGCGGCGGCATCCCCCGTGACACGCAGGGCCACATCGGCCTTGTACACCCTCAGCTTTGCCGAGCCGTCCAAGCCATAGTTGCCCACGAACGGCGGGCTGAGGGTGATGTAACTGACCTTCGGCGCCTCGCCTTCTTTGGCTTCCTCGGCCGTTGCCGTCACAGGCAACGACAGGGCCAGCATCAACATGATCCACGCTTTCACATTCGACTCCTCATACGGTTTGCGGCCCAGCATACCGACCCGCCGTTCAAGCACAAGCTTATGGCCGGCTATCAGGGCAGGGCATGCTCGTTGACCCATTGACTCTCACACCTACACTTATCGGCCATCACTCCCAAAGGAATAGCCCTGATGAAAGCCGTGCTGTGCAAAGAATTCGGTCCTGCCGAATCGCTGGTGCTGGAAGACGTCGCCAGCCCCGTCGCGAAGAAGAACGAAGTGCTGCTGGATGTGCATGCCGCCGGCGTGAACTTCCCTGACACGCTGATCATCGAGGGCAAATACCAATTCAAACCACCCTTCCCGTTTTCCCCCGGCGGCGAAGCAGCGGGCGTCATCAGCGCCGTGGGCGAAAAGGTCAGCCACCTGAAGGTCGGTGACCGGGTCATGGCGTTGACCGGCTGGGGCAGCTTTGCCGAACAGGTGGCCGTGCCAGGCTACAACGTGTTGCCCATCCCCTCGTCCATGGACTTCAACACCGCCGCCGCCTTCAGCATGACCTACGGCACGTCGATGCATGCCCTCAAGCAACGGGCCAACCTGCAACCCGGCGAAACCCTGCTGGTGCTCGGTGCATCGGGCGGCGTCGGCCTGGCGGCCGTGGAGATCGGCAAGGCCATGGGCGCCCGGGTGATTGCCGCCGCCAGCAGTGCAGAGAAGCTGGCCGTGGCCAAGGCTGCCGGTGCCGACGAACTGATCAACTACAGCGAAACCAGCCTCAAGGATGAAATCAAACGCCTCACCGACGGCCAAGGCGCCGATGTGATTTACGACCCGGTGGGCGGCGATCTGTTTGACCAGGCCATTCGCGCCATCGCCTGGAACGGCCGGCTATTGGTGGTCGGCTTTGCCAGCGGACGCATCCCCGAGCTTCCGGTAAACCTGGCCCTGCTCAAGGGCGCCGCCGTGGTCGGCGTGTTCTGGGGCTCCTTCGCCCAACGCCAACCCCAGGACAACGCCGCCAACTTCCAGCAATTGTTTAGCTGGTTCACCGAAGGCAAGCTCAAGCCACTGGTCTCGCAGGTGTATCCATTGAGCAACGCCGCCCAGGCGATCAATGACCTGGGCCAGCGCAAAGCCGTGGGGAAGGTGGTGGTGCAGGTGCGTTGATAGTCAATCAAGCGGTCCGCGTGCCAAAAGCGGCGGACCGCGTGACGATTGAATCTGGCGATCAAGGCAAAACGCCCGGCGCCCGGCATCTACTTGCCGAAAAACACATCGGACACGTAGCGGCGCGTGTAATGGAACGAGCGCAACTTCTGCACCCATGGTTGGCGCCATGCACGTTGATGTCCGAGCACTCCCAGGCCTCGGCCAATTTGTCTGCATCGATCGGCTCGCCCTCCGGATGGAATTCCAACGATTCCACGGCTTGCGTCTGCGCTGCCGGGGAGGCTGGCTCGGGATTGTTCTCGGGCACCCATAAAACCTGAGCGGCCCAACTCGCACTGCCCAAGCACAGCAGCATCACAGCACACCCCCTCATACCGTTCCTCACCTGAATGCCAGCTCCGGCAGAAACGTGAAGTGTAAAGAGCGAGGCTCATTAGTTGAATGGCGAGATTTCTGTGTTGGTTGAAGGACGTTTCCTACTTTCTTGTCCCGCAACGATGGAGTGCAGGAGTAAAGAGACCTTACAAGGCAATTCCTACAACGCCATCGGCGTATGTCTGAGCGACATGTTCATTTAAGAACATTCATTCAGGGAAATTCCCATTGTTTAAGTGATGAGAAGCGATGCTATTTTCGGTAACGAAACTGTAACATTCGCATCCGCAGTCATAACAAGAATCTGGAGCCCTTGAATGTTTGCTTTCTTTCGTCCTGCCGTACATCAGGCGCCCCTGCCTGAAGAAAAAATAGACAGCACCTACCGACGCCTTCGCTGGCAGATTTTCGCCGGCATCTTCATCGGCTACGCCGGTTATTACCTGCTGCGCAAAAACTTCTCCCTGGCCATGCCATACCTGATCGACGAGGGCTACACCCGGGGTCAGTTGGGCCTGGCCATGTCGGCCATTGCCATCGCCTACGGGCTTTCGAAGTTCCTGATGGGCCTGGTGTCCGACCGTTCCAACCCGCGCTATTTCCTGCCATTCGGTTTGCTGGTCTCGGCGGGGGTGATGTTCATTTTCGGTTTCGCGCCTTGGGCAACATCCAGCGTAACCATGATGTTCATCCTGTTGTTCATCAATGGCTGGGCCCAGGGCATGGGTTGGCCACCCAGTGGCCGGACCATGGTGCACTGGTGGTCGCAGAAAGAACGCGGCGGTGTGGTGTCCGTCTGGAACGTGGCGCATAACGTCGGCGGTGGCTTGATTGGGCCGTTGTTCCTGCTGGGGATGGGCTGGTTCAATGACTGGCATGCGGCGTTTTATGTACCGGCGGCCGTGGCGCTACTGGTGGCGCTGTTTGCCTTCGCGACCATGCGCGACACCCCGCAATCGGTAGGCCTGCCGCCGATCGAAAAATACAAGAACGATTACCCGGAAGGCTACGACGCCAGTCACGAGAACGAGTTCAGCGCCAAGGAAATCTTCGTCAAGTACGTGCTGCGCAACAAAATGCTCTGGTACATCGCCATGGCAAACGTCTTTGTTTACCTGCTGCGCTACGGCGTGCTGGACTGGGCGCCCACCTACCTCAAGGAAGCCAAAGGCTTCACGGTGGATAAAACCTCCTGGGCGTACTTTTTGTATGAGTGGGCAGGCATCCCCGGCACGTTACTGTGCGGCTGGATGTCGGACAAAATCTTCCGCGGCAACCGGGGCCTGACGGGCATGGTGTTCATGGCGCTGGTGACCGTGGCGACACTGGTGTACTGGCTGAACCCGGCCGGCAACCCGACCGTGGACATGATCGCCCTGGTTTCCATTGGCTTTCTGATCTACGGCCCGGTGATGCTGATCGGTTTGCAGGCTCTGGAACTGGCGCCGAAAAAGGCCGCTGGTACCGCCGCAGGTTTCACCGGGCTGTTTGGCTACCTGGGAGGCTCGGTCGCGGCCAGTGCTGCCATGGGCTACACGGTGGACCATTTCGGCTGGAACGGTGGTTTTGTATTGCTGGTGGGTGCTTGCCTGCTGGCGATGGCGTTCCTCGCGCCAACCTTGTGGCACAAGCAAATCGCCAGTCAGAGCCGCGAAGCGGTGGCCTGATCCAGGGCTGATTTACAGCGTTTGAGCCGCGCCTCCAGATTCCGGTCTGGCATGGCGTGGCTGCGCAGGGCGTGGATGGTCTGCTCGACATAATCGCGAGTGGTGCCATAGCGCCCACAGGCGCTTTCGAACACCTGGCTCAGCACATGATCCGGCAAGTTGCCGGCATAGCTGGGCAGGTGCCGCTCCAGCACAAACCCCAAGGCCTGCACCCGACTGCCATCTTCGAGACGGCAACTGAGCCAGTGCGGACGATAGGACGGGAACGGCATCTCGCGCTGCCACAGGGCGAACAGCGAATCCTCAAGATTGTCCTGCGGCAATCGATAGGCAAAACCGCTGCACGAACCGCCGCGATCCAGTCCAAACACCAGCCCCGGCAATTCGGGGGTGCCACGGTGTTCGTGAGACCACAAATACAAACCGCGATGATAACCATGGACGCGGCCGCGCACCCGTTCCACCGCCGTGCATTCCGGCCGCCAGATCAACGAACCATAAGCGAACAACCACACAGGCCCGCCCTGGTGCAGACTCATGGTCGATTGCATCGACGTGCGCAGCTGCTCATGGGTCAGCTGCGGCCCCAGGTCGAGGCGTGGCGGGTATGGGGCGCTGGCAAAGGCGGATTCGATAGCGGTCATGGCCGGTAGCAGTTGGCTCCTCGCGGGTCGGAAGTTGGTAGCGCCGTCATGACACTGACGCTGATCAGAATCAAGGCAAGTTGGATGCCATGAATGCCTGAAACTCAGGCATATACCTTAACGACATCTAGTGTGCGTACTAAATATCGAATCGATATATCGCCAGGTATATGACCCTGTGGGAGCAAGGCTCGCCCGCGATGAAAGCGATGCTGTCTTTCAGAGACCGAGGTGCCTGTTTCGCGAGCAAGCTTTGCTCCCACAAAGCTGAAATCCTCTCGCTACAAAAAACGGACCTCAATCAAGCTTCAAGAGCCGCTCAAGAGCCGCTCAAGAGCTCGGCTCAAGAGCGCGGCGCATAGGCAAACACGTCGGCGCGCATTTGGTGGGCGTCCATTCCGGCTTCTACCAAAGCATCGAGCGTGGCATAGATCATGGCCGGCGAACCGCTGGCGTAGACATGCACATCCTTGAGATTGCTGATGTCCTCGCACACAGCTTCGTGAAGCATCCCGCAACGACCTGTCCAGCCGCACAGGTCGCTGACGACTTTGTGCAGATACAGGTTCGGCAGTTTTTTCCACTCATCCCAATGCTCGATTTCATAGAAATCTTCCGGACGCCGCACCCCCCAATACAGATGCACCGGGTGCTTGAAACCCGCTGCGCGGCAATGTTCGATCAGGCTGTGCATCTGCGCCATGCCGGTACCGGCGGCAATCAACACCAGTGGGCCCTCCGGCAACTCGGACAAATGGGTGTCGCCAAAGGGCATTTCGATGCGCACATTGGGGTTACGCTGAAGTTGCTCCAACAATGTCTGCGCACTGTTTTCGCGCACTAATACGTGCAATTGCAGCTCGCGCCCCGAATGCGGCGCCGAGGCCAGGGAAAACGCCGATTTCTCGCCATTCTCCCGCTCGATCATCAGGTACTGCCCCGCGTGATAGCGCGGCGGCTTGCCCGCCGGCGCGCGCAGGCGTACTCGCCAGACATCACCGCCCACGTCGGCGCATTCAGTGACCTGGCACGCCAGGCTGCGCACCGGCAACTCGCCCGGTGACAGCACGCCATCCCAGAGCACCACGCAGTCCTCCAGGGGCTCGGCAATGCAGGTGAAAATCTCACCGTGATCGCGCACTTCACCCGCCTGCTCCACGCGGCCTTCCACTAACAGCGCACCACAGACATGGCAGTTGCCATTGCGGCAGCTTTGCGGGCACTCGTAGCCCAGGCGTCGCGCGCCATCGAGAATCCGCTCGGCGGGCCGGATATCCAACACCGCCCCGGAAGGCTGCAAGGTTACACGCATCAATCTATTCCTAACTGATTCCAGATGGCATCGATCCGTTGGGTAACGGCTTCATCCTTGACGATCACCCGGCCCCACTCACGGGTGGTTTCACCGGGCCATTTGTGCGTGGCATCGAGTCCCATCTTCGACCCCAGGCCGGACACCGGCGAGGCAAAGTCGAGGTAATCGATCGGCGTATTATCGATCATCACCGTGTCACGCTTGGGGTCCATGCGCGTGGTGATGGCCCAGATCACGTCGTTCCAGTCTCGTGCGTTGATATCGTCGTCAGTGACAATAACGAACTTGGTGTACATGAACTGTCGCAAAAACGACCAGACCCCCAGCATGACCCGCTTGGCATGCCCCGGGTACGACTTCTTCATGGTCACCACGGCCATGCGGTAAGAGCAGCCTTCCGGCGGCAGGTAGAAGTCGGTGATCTCGGGAAATTGCTTCTGCAGGATCGGCACGAACACTTCGTTCAGAGCCACCCCGAGAATGGCCGGCTCATCAGGCGGACGGCCAGTGTAGGTACTGTGGTAAATCGGCTTGATCCGATGCGTAATGCGCTCGACGGTGAACACCGGAAAGCTGTCGACTTCATTGTAGTAGCCGGTGTGGTCGCCGTACGGACCTTCATCGGCCATTTCGCCGGGATGGATCACGCCTTCAAGAATAATCTCGGCAGTGGCCGGCACTTGCAGGTCGTTGCCGCGGCATTTCACCAGTTCGGTGCGGTTGCCACGCAACAGCCCGGCGAAAGCATATTCGGAGAGGCTGTCAGGCACTGGCGTGACAGCGCCGAGAATGGTCGCCGGGTCCGCGCCGAGGGCCACGGACACCGGAAACGGTTGCCCAGGATGTTTTTCACACCATTCCCGGTAATCCAGTGCACCGCCACGGTGGCTCAGCCAGCGCATGATGACCTTGTTCCGGCCAATGACCTGCTGACGGTAGATACCGAGGTTCTGACGGTCCTTGTTCGGACCTTTGGTGACGGTCAGGCCCCAGGTAATCAGCGGCCCCACGTCGCCCGGCCAGCAGGTCTGCACCGGCAACATTGCCAGGTCGACATCGTCGCCTTCGATCACCACTTCCTGGCAGATGGCGTCCTTGACGACTTTCGGCGCCATGGAAATGATCTTGCGGAAAATCGGCAGCTTGGACCACGCATCCTTCAGGCCTTTGGGCGGCTCAGGCTCCTTGAGAAACGCCAGCAGCTTGCCGATCTCGCGCAATTCGCTGACGGCTTCGGCGCCCATGCCCAAGGCCACGCGCTCCGGCGTGCCGAACAGGTTGCCCAGCACCGGGATGTCATAACCGGTCGGGTTTTCAAACAACAGCGCCGGGCCTTTGGCTCGCAGCGTACGGTCGCAGACCTCGGTCATTTCCAGTACGGGGGACACCGGCACCTGGATGCGCTTGAGTTCGCCGCGCTGTTCCAGACCGCTGATAAAGTCGCGCAAGTCGCGATACTGCATGCAAAAGCCTCATGGTAGCCGTGGCGTTCGGGGGCCCGAGTTTAACGCCGCCCGTTCAAAATAGTGAATGCACGGATAGCAAAAAGCCGGGTTTCCCCGGCTTTGCTGCCCTGCCTGATCGATTACTTGCGCTTCATCGACAGGAAGAACTCATCGTTGGTCTTGGTCTGCTTCAACTTGTCGACCAAAAACTCGATGGCAGCGACTTCATCCATAGGATGCAGGAGCTTGCGCAGGATCCACATACGCTGCAGCTCGTCGTCGGCGGTCAGCAACTCTTCGCGGCGGGTGCCGGAACGGTTGATATTAATGGCCGGGAAGACGCGCTTTTCAGCGATCTTGCGATCCAGAGGCAGTTCCATGTTACCGGTGCCTTTGAATTCCTCGTAGATCACTTCGTCCATCTTCGAGCCGGTTTCAACCAGCGCGGTGGCGATGATGGTCAGCGAGCCGCCTTCTTCGATGTTGCGCGCGGCGCCGAAGAAACGTTTCGGTTTCTCCAGGGCGTGGGCATCGACACCACCGGTCAGCACCTTGCCGGAGCTCGGGATCACGGTGTTGTAGGCACGAGCCAGGCGGGTGATGGAGTCCAGCAGGATCACCACGTCTTTCTTGTGTTCGACCAGGCGCTTGGCCTTCTCGATCACCATTTCGGCAACCTGCACGTGGCGGGTCGGCGGCTCGTCGAACGTCGAGGCAACCACTTCGCCGCGCACGGTGCGCTGCATCTCGGTCACTTCTTCCGGACGCTCGTCGATCAGCAGCACGATCAGATGAACTTCAGGGTTGTTACGAGCGATATTGGCCGCGATGTTCTGCAGCATGATCGTCTTGCCCGCTTTCGGCGGCGCCACGATCAGACCGCGCTGGCCCTTGCCGATAGGTGCGCACAGGTCGATGACCCGGCCGGTGAGGTCTTCAGTGGAACCGTTACCGGCTTCCATCTTCATGCGCACGGTCGGGAACAGCGGGGTCAGGTTCTCGAAGAGAATCTTGTTCTTCGCGTTTTCCGGACGATCGAAGTTGATCGTGTCGACCTTGAGCAGCGCGAAGTAACGCTCGCCTTCCTTCGGAGGGCGGATCTTGCCAACGATGGTGTCACCGGTGCGCAAGTTGAAACGACGGATCTGGCTCGGCGAGACGTAGATATCGTCTGGGCCGGCAAGATAGGAAGCGTCTGCGGAGCGGAGAAAGCCGAAGCCGTCCTGGAGAATCTCCAGCACGCCATCACCGGAGATTTCCTCGCCGCTTTTCGCGTGCTTTTTGAGCAGGGAGAAAATCACGTCCTGCTTGCGCGAACGGGCCATATTTTCTATGCCCATCTGTTCGGCCAATTCGAGCAGTTCGGTAATCGGCTTTTGCTTGAGTTCAGTCAGATTCATATAGGAATGACGTAATCATTTATGGAGGGGGGAAATTAAGCTTTTGGCTTAATGAGGCCGCGCCGCGGAGAAGGCGACAGGATCGCGTACTTATTCGAAAGGAGTGCGTCGGCGACGGCTTGCAGGGGGCAAAGGAGAAACCAGTGCGGGGCCGAATGTAACACCTGGGTTTGCGAGCGTCTAGCCCCGAGTAACGAAAAAAGCCCCGCGATTAGCGGGGCTTTTTCAACAGCATTCGGCGCTTAGATGTTGGCGTCGATGAAAGCAGCCAGTTGCGACTTCGACAGTGCGCCAACCTTGGTGGCTTCGACATTACCGTTCTTGAACAGCATCAGCGTCGGGATACCACGCACGCCATACTTGGGCGGGGTTTCCTGATTCTCGTCGATATTGAGCTTGGCAATGGTCAGCTTGCCAGCGTAGGTGTCAGCGATTTCGTCCAGGACCGGGGCGATCATTTTGCATGGACCGCACCACTCAGCCCAATAGTCGACCAGTACCGCGCCTTCGGCCTTGAGTACGTCAGCCTCGAAGCTAGCGTCGCTAACATGTTTGATCAGATCGCTGCTCATGGAATCTCCGGGATTGTCAGCAAAAAAACGTGGCCCATCATAGCTGCCCTTACCGGGTTCAGGAAGCCGCAGTTGATTGAGTCTCGCTATGGTGTCTGATGTATTTAGGTATGACGCCCGTCATGGGGCAGCCGGGGCCACGAAGGAAATTCCGGTGCGCAGTGCGGCGTTACGTACGTGTTCCTGCATGGCTTTTTGCGCGCCACCCGAAGCGCGACGGGCCAGGGCCCGAAGGATCTTGCGATGCTCCTGCCAGGTCTCCATCGCCCGCTCCGCCCTGATGAACGGCAGTTTCTGGCTCTCCAGGAAGATGTCGGCGCTGGCGGTGAGAATACTCAGCATCGCCTGGTTGCCGCTGGCCTGCAGGATGCGCCGATGGAACTCGAAATCCAGCCGCGCCGCTGCGTCGAAATCCCCTGCCTTGAGCTCCCGACGCATGGCCTCGACGTTGTCCTCCAATGTGTCGAGTTCATCGGCGCTCAACGTCACCGCCGCCAACCCGGCCGCGAAACCCTCCAGGGCATAACGCAACTGGAAGATATCCACCGGCGAAGCCTGGGCCGCGAACGGCCAGCCCGGGGCCAGTTCGCTGCGCGAAACCTCCACCGACGACTGCACGAACACACCCTTGCCCGGCTGTACGCTGATGACGCCCAGCGCACTCAACGATGAAAGCGCTTCACGCAGCGAGGCGCGACTCACCCCCAGTTGCAACGCCAGGTCCCGTTGCGACGGCAGCGCATCCCCGGGAGCGAAGCCTTCATCGATGATCAGTTTACGGATGGCTTGCAGCGCCACTTCGGGCACCGCGCGAGAGATGGAATTCATGGTTTTTCAGACGAACCGGGCCAGTGAGCGACCAGTTGTAAAGCTAAACGCCGCGCCCGGCAAGTCGTGCTCCACTTGGGTTCGGCGGCAAATACCAACGCTCGATAACGGTGCGAAACGCGGCGCAACTGTTCAGACCAGTAAGACCTCATCCCGCCAGTAAAACCGTGGCTTTGGCAGATTAAAAACCAGCTTGGCATGGCCTGTGCTCTGTCCGAACGCAGAAATCACATCACCGATGCGGAGATTCGCCATGATCAAGCGTTACAGCGCCCTGCTTACCGCCCTGTTCGCCAGCCTGATGCTCACTCATCTGCCCGCTCAAGCGGACGGCCTGGAAGACGTGGTCAAGCGTGGCACCCTCAAAGTCGCAGTCCCCCAGGACTTCCCGCCGTTCGGCTCGGTTGGCCCGGACATGAAGCCGCGCGGCCTGGACATCGACACCGCACAACTGCTGGCCGATCAGCTCAAGGTCAAGCTTGAACTGACCCCCGTCAACAGCACCAACCGCATTCCGTTCCTGACCACCGGCAAGGTTGACCTGGTGATCTCCAGCCTGGGCAAGAACCCCGAGCGTGAAAAAGTCATCGACTTCTCCAGCGCCTACGCGCCGTTCTACCTCGCGGTATTCGGCCCGCCCGAGGCCGCCATCAATGGCCTGGACGACCTCAAGGGCAAGACCATCAGCGTCACCCGCGGCGCCATCGAAGACATCGAGCTGACCAAGGTAGCTCCCCAAGGCGCCACGATCAAACGCTTTGAAGACAACAACTCGACCATCGCCGCCTACCTGGCCGGTCAGGTGGACCTGATCGCCAGCGGCAACGTGGTGATGGTCGCAATCAGCGAACGCAACCCCAAGCGCGTCCCGGCGCTGAAAGTAAAACTCAAGGATTCGCCAGTGTATGTGGGCGTGAACAAGAACGAGCCGGCGCTGCTGGACAAGGTCAACCAGATCCTGGCCACTGCCAAGACCGATGGCAGCCTGGAGAAAAACTCCCAGACCTGGCTCAAGCAGCCGCTGCCGGCCGATCTCTGACCGTCGCCTGAGAGGTTGAGCATGGCTTATCAGTTCGATTTTATGCCGGTGGTGCAGAACACCGAGCTGCTGTTGCGCGGTGCCTTGTTCACCTTGGAGTTGACGGCCATCGGCGCGCTGCTCGGGGTTGGCCTGGGCATCGTCGGTGCCGTGGTGCGGGCGTGGCATATTCGTCCGTTCTCGGCGATCTTCGGCGTGTACGTGGAGCTGATCCGCAACACGCCATTCCTGGTGCAGCTGTTTTTCATTTTCTTCGGCCTGCCGTCCCTGGGCTTGCAGATATCCGAATGGCAGGCAGCGGTACTGGCAATGGTGATCAACCTCGGCGCCTACTCCACCGAGATCATCCGCGCCGGCATCCAGGCCATTCCGCGTGGGCAGCTGGAAGCCGCCGCGGCCCTGGCGATGAGCCGTTTCGAAGCCTTTCGTCATGTGGTGCTGCTGCCGGCGCTGGGCAAGGTCTGGCCGGCCCTGAGCAGCCAGATCATCATCGTGATGCTCGGCTCGGCGGTCTGCTCGCAGATCGCCACTGAAGAGCTGAGCTTTGCCGCCAACTTCATTCAGTCCCGTAATTTCCGCGCGTTCGAAACCTATGCACTGACCACGCTGATCTACTTGTGCATGGCGCTGTTGATCCGCCAGTTCCTGAACTGGGTGGGGCGCCGCTACATTGCCAGGAGCAGCCAATGAGCGATTTCACTTTCTGGGACGTGGTGCGCAACCTGCTCACGGGCCTGCAATGGACCCTGGCATTGTCGCTGGTGGCGTTTATCGGGGGCGGCGTGATCGGCTTGCTGGTGATGGTGCTGCGCATTTCCAAAAGCGCCCTGCCCCGCAATATTGCTCGCACCTACATCGAGCTGTTCCAGGGCACACCGCTGTTGATGCAGCTGTTCCTGGTGTTCTTCGGCGTCGCCCTGGCCGGGGTGGAAATCTCGCCGTGGATGGCAGCGGCAATTGCCTTGACGCTGTTTACCAGTGCCTATCTGGCGGAGATCTGGCGTGGCTGCGTCGACGCGATATCCAACGGCCAGTGGGAAGCCTCGGCGAGCCTGGCCCTCAACCCGCTGGAGCAGTTGCGCTACGTGATCCTGCCCCAGGCCTTGCGCATCGCCGTGGCGCCGACCGTGGGGTTTTCGGTGCAAGTGGTCAAGGGCACGGCAGTGACCTCGATCATTGGCTTTACCGAACTGACCAAGACCGGCGGCATGCTCGCCAACGCCACGTTCGAGCCGTTCATGGTGTACGGCCTGGTGGCCCTCGGTTACTTCCTGCTTTGCTACCCCTTGTCCCTCAGTGCGCGCTACCTGGAAAGGAGACTGCATGCCTCTGCTTAGAATTTCCGCCCTGCATAAATACTACGGCGATCACCACGTGCTTAAAGGCATCGACCTGAGCGTCGAGGAAGGCCAGGTCGTGGCGATCATCGGTCGCAGCGGTTCGGGCAAATCCACCCTCTTGCGCACCCTCAATGGTTTGGAGTCGATCAACGACGGCGTGATTGAAGTCGACGGCGAATACCTCGACGCCAGCCGCGCCGATCTGCGCAGCCTGCGACAGAAAGTCGGGATGGTGTTCCAGCAATTCAACCTGTTCCCGCACCTGACCGTCGGTGAGAACGTGATGCTCGCGCCGCAGGTTGTTCAAAAAGTACCCAAGGCCAAAGCGGCTGAATTGGCACGCCAGATGCTGGAGCGAGTCGGACTCGGGGAGAAATTCGACGCCTTTCCGGACCGCCTGTCCGGCGGCCAGCAACAGAGGGTCGCCATCGCCCGCGCCCTGGCGATGTCGCCAAAAGTACTGCTGTGCGACGAAATCACCTCCGCCCTGGACCCGGAACTGGTCAATGAAGTGCTCGGCGTGGTGCGACAGCTGGCCAAGGACGGCATGACCCTGATCATGGTCACCCACGAGATGCGCTTCGCCCGTGAAGTAGGGGACAAGCTGGTGTTCATGCACCAGGGCAAGGTGCATGAGACGGGGGACCCCAAGGTGCTGTTCGCCGATCCGCAGACGGTGGAACTGGCGAATTTTATCGGGACGGTCGAGTCGGCGACCTGAGGTTCTGCTGCGCCGTTTCTGGCCTCATCGCGAGCAGGCTCGCTCCCACTTCGATCGCGACTCGGTCACTTGTGGGAGCGAGCCTGCTCGCGATTGACGCGAAGCGGTCGCCTTTGCGTTGGCGTAAGCGGTTGATCGTGGCAGGATGGCAAGGTTATCGACCGAGACTTTTTGACCATGCCGCCATCCCAAGCCAAGAATCTGTCCCTGATCGCAGCCATAGACCTGGGCTCCAACAGCTTCCACATGGTCGTCGCCAAGGCCCAGAACGGGGAAATCCGAATTCTTGAGCGGCTCGGCGAGAAGGTCCAACTGGCCGCCGGCATCGACGAAGAGCGCCAGCTGAGCGAAGAATCCATCCAGCGCGGGCTCGATTGCCTCAAGCGGTTCGCCCAACTGATCAACGGCATGCCCCTGGGCGCGGTACGGATCGTGGGCACCAACGCATTGCGCGAGGCGCGCAACCGCGGCGAATTCATCCACCGCGCCGAAGAGATCCTCGGCCATCCGGTGGAAGTCATTTCCGGGCGTGAAGAAGCCCGTCTGATTTACCTCGGTGTCTCCCATACGCTGGCAGACACACCGGGCAAACGCCTAGTGGCGGACATCGGTGGCGGCAGTACCGAATTCATCATTGGCCAGCGCTTCGAGCCGCTGCTGCGCGAAAGCCTGCAAATGGGTTGCGTCAGCTACACCCAGCGTTATTTCCGCGACGGCAAGATCACCCCGGCGCGCTACGCCCAGGCCTATACGGCGGCTCGTCTGGAAATCATGAGCATCGAACATGCCCTGCACCGCCTGACCTGGGATGAAGCCATTGGCTCCTCGGGCACCATTCGCGCCATTGGCCTGGCCCTCAAGGCCGGCGGCCATGGCACTGGCGAGGTCAACGCCGAAGGCCTGGCCTGGCTCAAGCGCAGGCTGTTCAAGCTCGGCGACTCGGACAAAATCGATTTCGAAGGCATCAAGCCTGACCGCCGGGCGATTTTCCCGGCGGGCCTGGCGATCCTCGAAGCGATTTTCGACGCCCTCGAACTGCAACGCATGGACCACTGCGAGGGTGCCCTGCGCGAAGGCGTGCTCTATGACCTACTCGGGCGCCATCACCATGAAGACGTCCGTGAGCGCACCCTGGGCTCGCTCATGGAGCGTTACCACGTCGATCAGGAACAGGCCGCACGGGTCGAACGCAAAGCGCTGCACGCCTTCGACCAGGTGGCCGACGACTGGGATCTGAACGACGGGGTCTGGCGCGAATTGCTGGGCTGGGCCGCCAAGGTGCATGAGGTGGGCCTGGACATCGCCCACTATCACTACCACAAACACGGCGCCTACCTGATCGAGCATTCGGACCTGGCAGGCTTCTCCCGCGAAGACCAGCAGATGCTCGCGCTATTGGTGCGTGGCCACCGGCGCAATATTCCCAGGGATAAATTCGCCGAGTTCGGCAATGACGGCATCAAACTGATTCGCCTGTGCGTGCTGCTGCGCTTTGCGATCCTGTTCCACCACATCCGCGGTACCCAGGAAATGCCCCAGGTGGTCCTGCGCGCCGACGGAGCTCAACTGGATGTGCTGTTTCCCGAAGGCTGGCTGGAAGAGAACCAACTGACCCAGGCTGACTTCGCCCAGGAAGCCGAATGGCTTACCCGAGTCGGGATTGTGCTGAACATCCACTGATTGCTCACTGGAATGAGCTGCAATCCCTGTGGCGAGGGAGCTTGCTCCCGCTGGAGGGCGAAGCCCTCCCAAGAATTCAGGGCCGCTTTGCAGCCCAGCGGGAGCAAGCTCCCTCGCCACAAAAGCTAAGCCTACCTCTACCTCTTAACGAACCGTCAGCAACGGGCTGCCCAAGCGCTCCAGCAATGTCGCCTGGGCGCTGCGGGCATTCTGGTTGCCGGTCGGCGTGTTGCGGATATAGCGACCGTCCGATTGCAGGCTCCAGCTGTGGGTGTTGTCGGTGAGGTAGCTTTCCAGCTCCTTCTTGACCCGCAGGATCAGCTTCTTGCCTTCCACCGGGAAGCAAGTCTCGACGCGCTTGTCGAGGTTGCGCTCCATCCAGTCGGCGCTGGACAGGAACATCTGCTCCTCCCCACCGTTGAGGAAGTAGAACACCCGGGTATGTTCCAGGAAGCGACCGATGATCGAGCGTACATGGATGTTGTGGGAAACCCCCGGGATACCCGGCCGCAGGCAGCACATGCCGCGCACCACCAGGTCGATGCGCACGCCCGACTGGCTGGCCTTGTACAACGCGCGGATGATCTTCGGATCGGTCAGCGAGTTGAATTTGGCGATGATGTGCGCCGGCTTGCCGTCCAGGGCGAACTGCGTCTCCCGGGCAATCATGTCGAGCATGCCCTTTTTCAAGGTGAACGGCGCGTGCAGCAGTTTTTTCATGCGCAGGGTCTTGCCCATGCCGATCAACTGACTGAACAGCTTGCCGACGTCTTCGCACAAGGCATCGTCGGAGGTCAGCAGACTGTAGTCGGTGTACAGACGGGCGTTGGCGGCGTGATAGTTGCCGGTGCCCAGGTGGGCGTAACGCACGATCTCGCCGGCCTCGCGCCGCAGGATCAGCATCATCTTGGCGTGGGTCTTGAAGCCGACCACACCATAAATCACCACCGCACCGGCCGCTTGCAGACGACTGGCCAGTTGCAGGTTGGACTCTTCATCGAAGCGCGCCCGCAATTCGATCACTGCCGTGACCTCTTTGCCGTTACGCGCCGCGTCCACCAAGGCGTCGACGATTTCCGAGTTGGCGCCGCTGCGATACAGGGTCTGGCGCACCGCCAATACGTGGGGATCCTTGGCCGCCTGGCGCAGCAGGTCGACCACGGGCGTGAACGACTCGAACGGGTGCAGCAGCAGAATGTCCTGCTTGCTGATCACGCTGAAAATGTTCTCGCTGTTTTGCAGCAACTTCGGGATCTGCGGCGTGAACGGCAAATATTGCAGTTCCGGATGGCTGTCCAGACCGGTGATGCTGAACAGTCGGGTCAGGTTGACCGGACCGTTGACCTGATACAGCTCGGTCTCATGCAGGTTGAACTGCTTGAGCAGGTAGTCGGACAGGTGTTTGGGGCAAGTGTCGGCCACTTCCAGGCGCACCGCATCACCGTAGCGACGCGAGAACAGCTCGCCGCGCAGGGCGCGGGCCAGGTCTTCGACGTCTTCGGTGTCTACCGACAGGTCAGCGTTACGGGTCAGGCGGAACTGGTAGCAACCCTTCACCTTCATGCCCTGGAACAGGTCATCGGCGTGAGCGTGGATCATCGACGACAGGAACACATAATTGTCACCGGGGCCGCCGACGTCTTCCGGCACGCGGATGATGCGCGGCAACAAGCGTGGCGCGGGGATGATCGCCAGGCCGGAATCGCGACCGAAGGCGTCGATGCCTTCGAGCTCGACGATGAAGTTCAGGCTCTTGTTGACCAGCAGCGGGAACGGGTGCGTCGGGTCGAGGCCGATCGGGGTGATGATCGGGGCGATCTCGTCGCGGAAATAGCGGCGCACCCAAGTCTTGAGCTTGGTGGTCCAGTAGCGGCGACGAATGAAGCGAACCTGATGCTTTTCCAGCTCGGGCAACAGAATGTCATTGAGAATCGCGTACTGGCGGTCAACGTGGCCGTGGACCAGCTCGCTGATGCGGGCCAGAGCCTGGTGCGGCTGCAGGCCGTCGGCACCGGCCTGTTCACGGGCGAAGGTGATCTGCTTTTTCAGGCCGGCGACGCGAATCTCGAAGAACTCGTCCAGGTTGCTGGAAAAGATCAGCAGGAACTTGAGCCGCTCCAGCAGCGGGTAGGACTCGTCCAGCGCCTGCTCCAGCACGCGGATGTTGAACTGCAGTTGCGACAGCTCGCGATGGATGTACAGGCTGCTGTCATCCAGGTTGGGAATGACAATCGCAGGGGCCACGGGGGCCTCGGGCACCACCGGCGGCGTAGGCACGGCCTCATGCTCCGGCGGTGTTTCGGCGACCTGCTCGACCACGGGCTGAGCGTCTTTTACGGCAACTTCAGAGAGTCCTTCGGTATTCATCACAAGTTCCTGGGAGGCTATTTCTGCTCTCGTAACAATTGGGCGGCGCGCACAGCAAAGTAAGTCAGGATGCCATCAGCTCCTGCACGTTTGAAAGCGGTCAAGGACTCAAGGATCACTCCTTCGCCCAACCAGCCGTTCTGGATTGCCGCCATGTGCATGGCGTACTCGCCGCTGACCTGATAGACAAAGGTCGGTACTTTGAATTCGTCTTTGACCCGGCAAAGAATGTCGAGGTAAGGCATGCCCGGCTTGACCATGACCATATCAGCCCCTTCTGACAAGTCCGCCGCCACTTCGTGCAAGGCTTCCTCGCTGTTGGCCGGGTCCATCTGATAAGAGGCCTTGTTGGCCTTGCCCAGATTCAGCGCCGAGCCGACCGCATCACGGAACGGGCCGTAATAGGCGCTGGCGTACTTGGCCGAGTAGGCCATGATCCGCACATTGACATGACCGGCCACTTCAAGCGCCTCACGGATCGCCTGGATGCGACCGTCCATCATGTCCGACGGCGCCACCACCTGGGCACCGGCCTCGGCGTGAGACAACGCCTGCCTGACCAGTGCATCGACGGTAATGTCATTCTGCACATAGCCTTCTTCATCGAGAATGCCGTCCTGCCCATGCGTGGTGAACGGGTCCAGCGCCACGTCGGTGATCACGCCCAGTTCCGGGAAACGGGCACGCAGGGCACGGGTCGCGCGCTGGGCGATGCCATCGGGGTTCCAGGCTTCGGCGGCGTCCAGGGACTTGAGCCCGGCAGGCGTGACCGGGAACAGCGCCAGCGCCGGAATACCCAGCTCGACCCACTTGGCGGCTTCTTCAAGCAACAGGTCGATGGTCAGGCGCTCTACCCCGGGCATCGAGGCCACGGCCTCGCGACGGTTCTCACCGTCCAGCACGAACACCGGCAGGATCAGGTCATCAGTGGTCAGCACGTTTTCACGCACCAGCCGACGAGAGAACTCATCACGGCGATTGCGACGCAGACGGGTAGCGGGGAACAGACGATTGGCGGGGGTAAAGCTCACGGCAGACTCCTGAGCCCGCGCTGACGGGCGAGCGTGACAGTTATAGACGGCCATTATGACGAACAGATGACAGATATGTGCACCTGCGTCCCGTCGTCGCAGTCATTGTCGTTGCAGGAAATGTTCACGTCGAGACACATCTCGATACTTTCCTGAATGTGTCCGAAGGGTTAGGCTGCGCGTTCATTTCGCCAGCACCCAGACAATGCTCCAGCAATTTCTCCATGACTTCGGCTACCTGGCCTTGTTTATCGGCACGTTCTTCGAAGGCGAAACCATCCTCGTGCTCGCAGGCTTCCTGGCGTTCCGTGGCTACATGGACATCAATCTGGTGGTGGTGGTGGCGTTCTGCGGCAGCTACGCGGGCGATCAGTTGTGGTACTTCATGGGGCGCAAGCACGGCCGCAGGCTACTGGCGCGAAAACCTCGCTGGCAGTTGATGGGCGATCGGGCGCTGGAGCACATTCGCCGGCATCCGGACATCTGGGTCCTGAGTTTTCGCTTCGTCTACGGCTTGCGCACAGTCATGCCGGTGGCCATCGGGCTGTCGGGCTATCCGCCGGGCCGCTATCTGTTGCTCAATGGTATCGGCGCGGCGATCTGGGCCACTGCCCTGGCCGCCGCCGCGTACCACTTCGGCGCGGTGCTCGAAGGCATGCTGGGCAGCATCAAGAAATATGAGTTGTGGGTACTCGGTGCCCTGCTGGTGCTGGGGCTATGCCTGTGGCTGCGTCGACGTATCAAGAATGCACGGCTGGCCAGGAAAGTCCTCGAAGCCGAACGGCTGGAGCAAGCCAGGACCCACGAGCCTACGACGCCAGCCGAGTGACCCGGCTGCGACAGCAATACAGCCCGATGCCACTGAGCAGGCTGTAGCTGAGCAACCCAACCCAGGCCACGGGGCTGGCCGGCCACAACCCCACCAGCGGCGCCAGCCACACCAGTGGTAAATTCAGGACCAGCCGCAACAGCTCCAGCCTCAGGGCCCACGGGCGATTCTCCAAGGCCACGCCCAACACAAACAAACCCAGCGCCACCGTGCCCCAACCCAACACCAGGGCAGCAACCGACAGGCTGTTCTCCAGGTTCATCAAGTAACTGCCCAGCGCAATGTAGGTACAGAACTGCAACGCCACGTACCACTGCTGGCGGCCGTCCAGCGGCACCTCGAATTTGCGGAACTGACTCAGGTCCGGCTTGTTCAGCGGGTACCGCGCCGCCACATCCGCCGGACGCCAACCGGTGGGCATAAACCAGATCCGCAGCTTGTCTCGCCAGCGCTCTGCCCGTCGCGCATCCGCCCACAATTGCGCATAGAACTGCAGGTTGGCCCACAACGGATTCCAGCTCGCCAGCGGCGTGGTCACGCCAAAAATCACCGGTTCGTTAGCGTCTTCTTCCTGAAAGGTGCGAAACAGACGGTCCCAAATAATGAACACCCCGCCGTAATTGCGATCCATGTAAAGAGGGTTCTGTGCATGGTGGGCGCGATGATTGGACGGCGTAACGAAACACCACTCCAGCCAGCCGAGCTTGGGGATGTGTTGGGTGTGGACCCAGAACTGATACAGCAGATTCAACGCCGCCACGCTGACGAACACCACCAGCGGCACGCCGGCCACCGCCAGCGGCAGGTAGAAAATCCAGCTCAACACAAACCCGGTGCTGGTCTGGCGCAACGCCGTGGAGAGGTTGTAGTCCTCACTCTGATGATGGACCGAATGGGCCGCCCAGAGGATGTTGCGCTCATGGCCCATGCGGTGCAGCCAGTAATAACAGAAGTCGTAGAACACGAAGGCCAATACCCAGACCCAGGCCTGGTCGGCAGACAAGTGGATAACGGCCAGGTGTTCCAAGGCAAACGCGTAGGTCACCAACCCCACGCCCTTGGTCAGCAAACCGGTCGTGGTGGAGAGCACGCCGGTGCTCAGGCTGTTGATGGCGTCTGCCACGCGGTAATGGCTCACACCCCGCCAGCGGTCGGCCAGCAACTCGACGGCAATCAGCACAAAGAAAAACGGCACGGCATACAGAATGAAATTCATGACGCAACCCGAGCAGACAAAGCAGGGAGATAGTCGGCAGATTAGGTGTAGCTGCTCGATAACCCTATGGCAACGAGTGACAAATTAGTGGACATTTAACGCCATGAATCTGGAGAAAAGCCCATGAGCAAAAAAGTTGCAGTGATCCTTTCCGGCTGTGGCGTGTATGACGGTGCAGAGATCCAAGAAAGCGTGATCACCTTGCTGCGCCTCGACCAGCGCGGCGCACAGGTGCAGTGTTTCGCCCCCGACATCGCGCAGTTGCAGGTCATCAATCACCTGACCGGCGAGCAGATGCCCGAGAGCCGCAACGTATTGGTGGAGTCCGCCCGGATCGCTCGGGGCAATGTAAAGGATTTGCGCGAAGCCAACGCCGAGGACTTCGACGCGCTGATCGTGCCTGGCGGTTTCGGCGCGGCGAAGAACCTCTCCAACTTTGCCGTCGAAGGCGCGGGCTGCACCGTCCAGCCGGAGGTTCTGGCGCTGACCGAAGCCTTTGCCGAGGCCGGAAAACCGGTGGGGCTGATCTGCATTTCCCCGGCCCTGGCGGCAAAAATCTATGGTCCGGGGGTGACCTGTACCATTGGCACAGATACCGACACTGCCGCCGCCGTCACCAAAATGGGCGGCATCCACGAAGACTGCGCTGTCACCGATATCGTCGAAGACACTGCGCGCAAGCTGGTCAGCACGCCGGCCTACATGCTGGCGCAGAACATCAGCGAAGCGGCTTCGGGGATCAATAAACTGGTGGACCGGGTGCTGGAGTTGACTCACGAGAATGACGAGTAACACCACCCTTCAATGTGGGAGCGAGCCTGCTCGCGATGGCGTCAGTTCAGTTGATGTATCTGTTTGCTGACACACCGTCATCGCGAGCAGGCTCGCTCCCACAAGAGGTCCGAGCAAGACTCAGGAAGTTCGGGCCAAGCGCGTCAGTATCCGATCCAGCGCATTGGCGAACCCTTGCTTGTCCCGCTCGCTGTACGCTGCCGGCCCGCCGCCCATATGGCCCTGCTCACGCAAGTCGGTGAACAGGTTGCGCACCGCCAGCCGATCACCCATGTTCTGCGCATCGAACTCCTTGCCCCGCGGATCCAGTGCCGCAACCCCCTTCTTCACCAGCCGGTCAGCCAACGGTACGTCGCTGCAGATCACCAGCTCACCCGGTACGGCATGCTCCACCAGGTAATCGTCCGCCGCGTCAGGCCCGCTGGGCACCACGATCAGCTTCACGCAGGCCAAGGCCGGCTTGATCTGCGGTTGGCCGGCCACCAGCACCACTTCGAAGCGGCGTTTCAAGGCGAACTTGACCACCAGTTCCTTCGCGGCCTTGGGACAGGCGTCGGCGTCGATCCATACACGCATTGAGTTTTTCCTCTAATTAAAAGCATCGCGGGCAAGCCTTGCTTCCACAGGCGAATACTGACTGTGGGAGCAAGGCTTGCCCGCGATTATGAGCGCAGCGAATGCTGTTCAGGAAACCTGGACCCTACGCTTCTCCGCCACCCGACTGCGCCCGTACAACACCACAATCGCCACGATCGCCACCACTTGGGCGGCCAAGGAATAAGCATCGGCGTGAATGCCCAGCCAGTCGAAATCGAAGAACGCCACCGGACGGGTGCCAAAGATCCCGGCTTCCTGCAGCGCCTTCACGCCATGACCGGCAAAAACCACCGACAGCGCGCAGAGCAATCCGGCATTGATGCTGAAAAACAACGCCAGCGGCAGTTTCGCCGAGCCGCGCAGAATCACCCAGGCCAACCCCACCAACAGCACCAGCGCCGTGGCGCCGCCAGCCAATACGGCATCATGCCCGGCGGGACCGGCTTGCAGCCACAGGGTTTCGTAGAACAGGATCACTTCGAACAGCTCGCGATAGACCGAGAAAAACGCCAGGATCGCAAAACCGAAACGTCCGCCGCCGCCCACCAGACTGCTCTTGATGTAATCCTGCCAGGCCGCCGCGTGACGTCGGTCGTGCATCCACACACCCAGCCACAGCACCATCACACTGGCAAACAAGGCCGTTGCGCCTTCGAGCAATTCGCGCTGGGCGCCGCTGACGTCAATCACATAAGCGGCCAGCCCCCAAGTCGCCAGACCAGCCAGCAGCGCCAGCCCCCAACCGACGTTGACGCTGCGAACCGCTGACTGTTGACCGGTATTGCGCAGGAACGCCAGGATCGCCGCCAGCACCAGAATCGCTTCCAGCCCTTCGCGAAGCAGAATCAGCAAGCCCGAGATGTAGCTCAGCGACCAGCTCAAACCGTCGCCACCCAGCAGATCCGCCGACTCCGTCAGCTTGGCCTTGGCCGCGTCCAGGCGCTGCTCGGCCTGCTCGACCGACAAGCCATCCTGCAACGACTGACGGTAGGCCATCAGCGCTTTTTCAGTGTCCTTACGCACATTGGCATCGACGTTATCCAGCGAACTTTCCACCAGCTCGAAACCTTCCAGGTAAGCCGCTACCGACAAGTCATAGGCTTGGTCGTGATCACCGGCGCGATACGCCGCGATGCTCTTGTCCAGGGTGGTGGCGGTGTAGTCGAGCAACTGCGCCGGGCCACGCTGCACTTGTGGCGGCTGGGCACGCTGGGCACGAAAGGTGGCTGCCGCTTCAGGGCCCTGCGCCGCGAGGATTTCGGTCGGTGTCTGGCGCGCGAGATCAGCGAGGTTGAAGGTCTGTCCGCTTTTAGCGGCCGCCGGGTCGGCGCTGAAGCTGGCGATGTACGTCGCCAGGTCCCAGCGCTGACGGTCGTCGAGCTGATCGGCAAAGGCCGGCATGTCAGTGCCTTCGACGCCCATGCCAAGCGTGTTGTAGATCGCGTAGAGACTCAGATGATCCAGGCGCGCCCCATCGCGCAGGTTGGCGGGTGCAGGCTCCAGGCCGACACCGGCAGGACCGTCGCCGGCCCCGCTGTCACCGTGGCACACCGAGCAATTCTGCGCATATAGCGGCGCACCGCGGGCCGGGTCCGGGGTGATCACCGGCGCCTGACTGACCTCATACGCCACCGCCAGTCTGGCCCCCAGTTGCCGCGCCAGGCGGGCGACCTCATCGCCGTCCTGATGCGCGGTGATGGCGCTGCGCAAGGCGGCGACGCCTTGTGTCAGCTCTGCTTTCTCAGGTTTGGCTGGCAGCGCAACGATCAGCCCTTCCAGGCGCTGGGTAAATTCCAGTTGCTCGCGGTATTCAGACTCGTCGACAACCTTGCCCGCCTGCACCGTCGCCGGATAATCCGCCCCGATGTAATCCAGTAAATGCAGCGCCTGGGGGGCGCCCTCCAGGGTGTCGGCCAATAGATTGGCGCTGCATAGCGCAAACAACGGCAGCGCTAGCCAGGCCAGAAAACGGTACGGGGCAGTCATGAATGACTCTCAGATGGAAATAAGAAGTAACACATTGTTCACTTCCAATGACCTTGACTCAAGGGTTGATGTGTTTCTGAAGCAGATTTCATCGGATCTTCACGCTTGGAAGTGATGTCACAAAAACTGCATTACGAGATTAAAAAGCCATTACATAGCCAACGGCCATGTTTATAATCCCGCCGCCCTCTTATTGTCCGAAGGCATAAAAGCTCCTCCGGTTATGAGGAACCGACAGCGCCCAGCGCTCGTCCGTGGATCGTCCCAGCCCGACCCGCACCCCCGGCTGATACCTCAGGGAAGAAGTATTCATGGCATCCCGTGCCGCTCTTTCGATCGCCCTCGGCGCGATCACCTTGTTGTCTGGCTGCTCTGCGTTTCGCAACTACGACAGCGAATTGGCCCAGACCAATCAGCAACTGGCTTCCGGCAACGTCGACGCGGCGTTGACCCTGCTGGAGAAGAACAACACCAGCCAAGACAAAGACCTGCTGTATTTCTTCGAAAAAGGCGAACTGTTGCGCGCCAAGGGCGACCTGCCCGGCAGTCAGGCTGCCTGGTCCAGCGCCGATCAGCAGGTGGGTCAGTGGGAAGATGCAGTCAAGCTCGACACAGGCAAATATCTGGCACAGTTCGGCAGCTTTCTGGTCAACGATAAAGTTCGACGCTACGAAGGCTATGACTACGAAAAGGTCATGCTGACCACGCAGATGGCCCTGAACCAGCTGGCCGTGAACGACTTCGACGGCGCGCGGATGCAGATCAAGAAAACCCACGAGCGCGAAGCGGTGATTGCCGACCTGCGGGACAAGGAATACCTCAAGCGCGAGGAAGACGCCGAGAAGCAAGGGGTCAAGACCGAGTACAAGGACCTGCAGGGCTACCCGGTGGCCAGCCTCGACGCGCCGGAAGTGATCAGCCTGAAAAACAGCTATCAGAGTGCGTTCAGCCATTACCTGGCCGGGTTCGTCTATGAAGCCTTGGGCGAAAAAGACCTGGCCGCTCCGGGTTATCGCAAAGCCGCCGAACTGCGTCCGAATACGCCGTTGCTGGAGCAGGCATTGATCAACCTCGACAAGCCCGCTGGCAAGAAAGATGAAAGCGACATCCTGATTGTGGTGCAGAGCGGCCTGGCGCCGTCACGGGACTCGATCCGCATTCCCCTGCCCCTGCCCATCAGCGGCAATGTGGTGATCACGCCACTGTCATTCCCCCTGATCAAGCCTGACACCTCCACCGCCACGTTCACTCAAATCGGTGTCGACGGTCGTCAACTGGACCTGACCCAGCTCAACAGCACCACAGCCATGTCCCGCCGCGCCCTGCGCGACGACATGCCCGGCATCATCCTGCGCACAACCGTGCGCGCGATCACCCGGGGCGTGGCGCAAAAACAGATCAACGAAACCAATCCCCTGGCCGGCCTCGCGGTGGGCCTGACCTCGGCCGTGCTGGAAGGCGCGGACACCCGGACCTGGCGCACCCTGCCGGACTACACCCAAGTGGTGCGTCTGCGCCTGAAAAAAGGTGAACACCACGTCACCTTGCCGAGCGCGGTGGGCGGTTCGGTGGTCAAGGTTACCGTCGATCAGCGTTACCAGGTCATCAGCCTGCGGGCGGTGGGCAATCAGGTCTTCGCCGGTGGCCTGGCCGCCCAGGTGATCCCGAGCACCAACCCGACCGCCGTCGCCAGCATCAAGCAACCTTAAGAACGGAGTCTTGTTCAAATGCGTTTAAAATTGATCACCCTCGGTGTCCTGGCCTTGCTGGCCGGTTGCGCCACCCCTGCGCCGCCGGAGCCGGGCAGCGCCGCCAGCAAAGTCGTGGCCATGGGCAAGCAGAAAAACATCGTGGTCGGCGCCATGCGCGTGGCCCGGGAAAACGGCTACCTGACCGTCAATGTGCAGTTGAGCAACACCAGCTTCAACAACAAGACGATGTACTACCGCTTTGCCTGGTTGGGACCGGAAGGCTTTCCGGTTGCCGAGGAAGAAACCTGGAAAAGCCTGACGCTGTACGGCGAACAAACCAGTTTCCTGCCGGCTATCGCACCGACCCCCAAGGCTGTGGATTTCCGATTGGAAATCAATACGCCTTGAGCCACACACCTGTGGGAGCGAGCTTGCTAGCGATAGCAATGCATCAACCAGCAATGCGCTTGGCTGACAGACCGCTATCGCGAGCAGGCTCGCTCCCACAAAAGGCTCTACTGACTGGCACCACGCGTTAACCCTAATTTTTCAGCTTTCGAGAGCACTCCCATGTTTGTACGCATTTCATCCCTCGCCCTTGCCGCCCTGCTGGTCAGCGGCTGTGCCAACAACTCTCCGGTCCTGGGCAACAAGAACATCAGCTACGGCGACACCAAGGCCGTGGAAACCGTGACCAACGAATTCGGTTCCACCGATCTGCAAATGATCGCCGAGTCCATGACCCGCTCCCTGGCCCAGTCCGGCATTCTGCAGGGCCGCCCGGTGGTTCAGGTCTATGACGTGAAGAACAAGACCAGCGAGTACATCGACACCCGCGAGATCACCACCAGCATCAAGACCCAATTGATGAAGACCGGTGCGGCACGTTTCGCCAGCGACAACAACGCCATGGACAGCCAGGTTGACCAGCTCAAGCTGCAAAACCAGAGCGGCCTGTACAAGAAAAGCACCGTGGCCAAGACCGGCAACATGATCGCGGCCAAATACCGCCTCGAAGGCTCCATCAGCTCGATCGTCAAGCGCAGCAGCGACTACAAGGACGTCTTCTACAAATTCAGCCTGCAATTGATCGACGTCGAAAGCGGTCTGGCCGAGTGGATGGACGAGAAAGAAATCCGCAAGACCACGGAGCGCTAAGCCATGCGCACATGGATCGGCATCATGGCCCTGGCCTGCGCGTTCGGCGCCCAGGCGGCCCCGAAAGTCGCGGTCACTGACCTGGCGTACCAGCAACGGGTGGAGGAATACATCCACACCGTTTCGGCCCAGAGCAACTTCCAGGCGAACCCTTACAGCGCCAGCGCTTCGTCGAGCTACGACGAGATGGAAGCCACCACCAGCTACATCGAGCAGGGCGAACTGCGCAAGTTCACCGGCGACATCAAGGGCGAAATCCTGCGCAGCGGGATGTTCCAGCTCGTGCAAGGCACGCCCCACACCGCTTCGTCCACGGGCGACGTCTATGACGTGATCAAGCGAATCAAGGCTGGGCACTTCAAGGGCGCCGATTACGTGCTGTTCGGCACCGTATCGGACATCGACTTCACCCGCGACATCAATGAACTGGCCAATACCAACAGCTACTCGGCCGTGCTCGCCTTGACCCTGGTGGCGGACTTCAGCCTGATCAACACCAAAACCTACGAAATCACCTCGGCCTTCACCGCCATGGGTGAAGGCCAGGACACCAAGCTGCTGAATCATCGGGACGTACGCATCAACCTCAACCGCCCGCGAGTCGTGCGCGAGGTGTCCAAGGCCCTGGGTGAGGACGTAGCGCGGCAACTGAGCGAACAACTTGGCGGGCCGAACTACGAACAAGCCGGCGAGCCTGCGCCGCGCAACAACCTGCCACGGGATACCGCGCCGGTCATTTTGCGCTAAGCGGTTCAGCGATTATTTTGTGGCGAGGAAATTTATCCCCGCCACATTGGAACCGTCGGGTTAGACCGAGGCTTTGCGAATTGTCGCCAGCAACCCCGCTGCACCAATGAACAGCCCGGCAAAGGTGCGGTTCATTCGACGCTGCTGTTTCGGAGTGCGCAGCAGGCGCAGGACTTTGGATGCCAGCCCGGTGTACCCGGCCATGACGATGAGGTCGACGCAAACCATGGTCACGCCCAGGATCAGGTATTGCTTGATCAGCGGGGCATGCGGGTCGATGAATTGAGGCAACACCGCAAGCATGAACACCAATGCCTTGGGGTTGCTGATGTTGACCAGAAAACCGCGAAACACCAGCGCCAAAGGCTTGCCGATAGGCCGCACGGCCGCGTCATCACTGAGATCGCCCGGGATGGCTCGCCACTGCTTGACGCCCAGATAAACCAGATAGGCCACACCAAACCACTTGATCGCATAAAACGCGGTCGCCGATGCGGTGAGGACCGCGCCGACACCGGCGGCGACAATCACGATTTGCAACGCCAGACCCAATTGCAGGCCCAGGGCATTCCAGTAGCCGCGCCAGAAACCGTATTGCAGACCGCTGGACATCGATGCGATGGCACCAGCACCCGGTGAAAGACTGATCACCCAGCAAGCGGCGAAAAACGCCAGCCATGTTTCCAGCACCATTGCACACCTCGGCTCAGATTCGTTGAAACCACTAAGCTAATGCGCCGCCGGACGGTTGACCACAGATATTTAACGATCGAGACCCGCTTATTCGACGAACCCGCCGACCGGAAACGCCTCGTTGCCGCGCCAGCGTCGAACTGAACGTTGGAAGAACAGGCTGTTGGGCACTTGCACCATGGAACTGCCCGTACCGAGTTCCTCGGGTTCGATCAAGGTGGTGTAAAGCAGGTTGATGGCCACCACCCGCCCCTTGATGCCGGGCTTGTCGGTGGACTCCACCAGCTCAACTACATCGCCCAGACGAAACGGCCCGACGGTGTAGATCAAAATGGCGCACAACAGATTGGACAGTACGCTCCAGATGGCGAAGAACGCCACCGCCGCCACCGCGACGAACCCCGACAGCGCGGTCCACAGCACCGTGGCCGAGACGCCCAGGCGCTCAAGTACCACCAGCACCGCGCTGCCCATGATCAGCCAGCGCAGCACACCCCGCAGGATGATCACCAACTGGGACGGTAACGGGTAGCGCTCAGCAAGGCCCGTGAGGGCCCGCGCCACGCAACGCTGTGCGATGTAACCGGCCAGCAGGATCAGCAGTATTTGCACACCGAGCCAGATCGGCTCGACCCACATGACGGGTATCGGCAGAGCCAAGGCTTCCATCAGGACAGTGCCTCCAGCTCCGCTTGCAGGTTTTCCAGCAGTTCCAGGGCTTGCATCCACGCCTCCTCAAGCTCCGCTTCCCGAACCTTCAGCCTGGCCTGTTCGGCCAGCAGATCGCGCAACTCATCCTTGCGCGCCGCTTCGTAGAGACCGCTGTCGCCGAGGCTGGTTTCGATCTTTTGCAGTTTTTCATGCAGCTTGCCCAGTTCGACTTCGAGCTTGTCGGCCTCACGCTTGTGAGGCGCCAACTGCTGACGCAATGCGGCGGCGGCCTGGCGCTGGGCTTTCTTGTCGGTCTTGTCCGGGTTAGCCGGCGTGGTACTGACCGGTGCGTTGCGCTGACGGTAATCCACCAGCCAACGGGCATAGTCTTCCAGATCACCGTCGAACTCTTCGACCTTGCCGTCGGCCACCAGGAAAAAATTATCCGTGGTGCTCTTGAGCAAATGCCGGTCGTGAGACACCACCAGCACCGCGCCGCTGAATTCCTGCAAGGCCATGGTGAGGGCCAGGCGCATTTCCAGATCGAGGTGGTTGGTCGGTTCGTCGAGCAGCAACAGGTTCGGCCGGCCCCAGGCGATCAATGCCAGCGCCAGGCGAGCCTTTTCACCACCGGAAAAATTCAGTACCGGCTCATCGATGCGCGCACCACGAAAGTCGAAACCACCGAGGAAATCACGCAGGGTCTGCTCGCGTTCGTTCGGTGCCAGACGCTGCAAATGCAGCAGCGGGCTGGCCTTGGCGTCGAGAGAATCGAGCTGATGTTGGGCGAAGTAACCGACCACGGTGTTCTCGCCCCGGGTCAGACGCCCGGCCAGGGGCTCGAGCTCGCCGGAGAGATTCTTGATCAGGGTCGACTTACCAGCACCGTTCGGGCCCAGCAGGCCGATCCGCGCACCAGGGGTCAGCTGCAGCTTGACCTTCTCCAGCACGGTCTTGTCGCCATAGCCCAGACGCGCATCCGACAGGTCGATCAGCGGGCTGGAAATCTTGGTCGATTCGCGGAAAACAAAATCAAACGGTGAATCGACGTGGGCCGCGGACAGTTCTTCCATCCGCTCCAGTGCCTTGATCCGGCTCTGGGCCTGACGGGCCTTGGTGGCCTGGGCCTTGAACCGGGCGATGTAGCTTTCCATGTGCGCACGCTGCGCCTGCTGCTTCTCGTAGGCCTGCTGTTGCTGGGCCAGGCGTTCGGCACGGGCGCGCTCGAATGCGCTGTAGCCGCCACGGTACAAGGTGAGCTTGCGCTGGTCGACATGGGCGACATGATCCACCACCGCGTCGAGGAAATCGCGGTCATGGGAAATCAGCAGCAATGTGCCGGGATAGCTCTTGAGCCAGTCTTCGAGCCAGATGATGGCGTCGAGGTCCAGGTGGTTGGTGGGCTCATCAAGCAGCAGCAGGTCCGAAGGGCACATCAGGGCCTGGGCCAGGTTCAAGCGCATCCGCCAGCCACCGGAGAAATCCCCAACCTGACGGTCCATCTGCTCATTGGTAAACCCAAGGCCTGCCAGCAGCTTGCGTGCGCGGGCATCGGCGGTGTAGCCGTCGGCGCTGTCGAGCTCCGCGTGCAGACGGGCCTGTGCGGCGCCATCGTGTGCCGCCTCGGCCGCCGCCAGGTCGCGTTGGACCTGACGAAGGCGCAGGTCGCCGTCAAGCACGTAGTCCACCGCCAGGCGCTCAAGGGTGTCGACCTCTTGGCGCATGTGGGCGATACGCCAATCGGCGGGCAGCAGGCAATCGCCCGAGTCCGGGTGCAGTTCACCTCGAAGCAGGGCGAACAGGCTCGATTTGCCGGCGCCGTTGGCACCGATGAGGCCAGCTTTGTGGCCGGCGTGCAGGGTCAGCTCGGCGTCTTCTAGCAGACGTTGCGGGCCACGCTGTAAAGTCAGGTTCTGAAGTCGAATCATAATGGCGGCGGAGTCTACCAGCTTCGCTCGCAACTGGCGCGAGTAGCACGATGTCCTCTGATCTATGGAGCTTTTCCCTCGACCTCTACGCCAAGCCTGGTGTGGAACAAACCTGCCTGGCGCTGCAGGGCGCCGGCGCCAATGTCTGCCTGCTGCTTTGCGGGCTGTGGCTGGAACAGCGCGGGGTAGCCTGCACTGAACAAAGACTGCAACAGCTTCAGCAATGGGTCGGCCCTTGGGACACGGACGTCGTTCAGCCCTTGCGCACGCTCCGTAACCAATGGAAAGCCCGCGCCCTTCAAGACACGGCACTCGATAGCCTGCGCGAGCAGGTCAAGCGACTGGAACTGGAAGCCGAGCGACGATTGCTGGAGCGACTGGAGACTGCGACCAGGGACTGGCCTGGGGAACAACCCAAAGATTCAGCGCAATGGCTGCAAGGACTCGTGGCGGGCGCCGACCAAGGGAACCGCGACGCGCTGCATCAGCTGCGCGTCGCGGCGTCCAGCACTTAGGAAGCGCGGGTTGGGGTGTTGCTGCTCGGCGCCGGGGCGGCGCTCGGGTTCAGCGCCGGGGTCGCAGTGCTGGCGGTTGGCGCAGGGGTCGCTGCAGGAGCCGGAGTCGATGTCGCAGGCTTGGCCGCCGGAGCAGTCGAAGGTTTTGCGGCAGCAGGCGTTTTCACGGCGGGTTTCGCAGCAGGCTTGGCCACAGGCTTGGCGGCGGCAGGCTTCGCGGCGGGTTTGGCAGCAGCCGGCTTGGCAGCCGGTTTAGCCGCAGCTTTGGCAGGTGCTTTGACAGCGGCTGGCTTGGCAGCGGGTTTAGCTGCAACTTTGGCGGGCGCTTTGGCAGCGGCTGGCTTGGCAGCCGGTTTGGCGGCGGGCTTGGCAGCAGCCGTTTTTGTAGCAGCTGGCTTGGCAGCCGGTTTAGCCGCGGCGGTTTTTGTCGCTGCGGGTTTGGCGGCGGCTGTTTTAGCGGTCGGTTTAGCAGCTGGCTTGGCGACAGGTTTAGCGGCTGGCTTGGCCGCCACTTTGGCCGCCGGCTTGGCGACAGCTTTAACGGCGGTTTTTTTCGCAGCAGGTTTTGCCGCGCTGGCAGCAACCGGTTTTTTCGCAGCCGGTTTAGCGGCTGGTTTGCTCGCTGCTTTGGCCGGCGCTTTTGCGGCCGGTTTGGCAGCTACTTTGGTCGGTGTTTTTGTCGCGACAGGTTTAGCGGCCGGTTTTCTGGCCGATACAGCGGCAGCGGCAGGCTTGGCAGCACGAAGGCTCAGTGCCTTGCCCACGGCTTCTTGCACACGACCGACGCCTTGGGCCAGTTTCAGGCTTTCCTGGGCATCACGCTTGAGTTGCAGAATATAGGCGCGGGTTTCGGACTGACGATCCTTCAAGGCATCGAGCAGATCTTCGAGTTCTTTCACAGCGTCTTTGGCCTTGGCTTGTGCCTTGGCCTTGCCAGCGGTGGCCGCGTCTTGCAGTTTGGTGCGCGACTTGTGCAGTTTTTCCTGCGCTTTGCCGCGTTGTTTTTCCAGTTTGGCGAGCAGTTTTTCAGCATCAGCCAGGGCTTGGGAGCAGGCGTTTTCCAGATGCTCGAGCAGACTGCCCGAAAGTTGTTGGAGCAAGTGCAACGGAGTGTTTACTGGCTTCTTGGTGGCCGACATGGTTTACCTCCTGACTGACGTGAGTGCGGCTCATACTAGACCTCTGCTGCAACCGCCGCTAGGGCATGTTGACAGTACACAAGACGTTGCGTTGCAAGGGACGAAAAATCTTCTACCCCACTGCCGGGGCAAACCACCTTTGCGGATATCGGCACTGGCATAATCCCCTCCATTCGAGGCCGGAGAACACTACATGTCGCGTCACTTGTTTTTATTCCTTTGCATGGTTTGCTCCATGGCTCAGGCCGCAGAAAAAACCAGCGCAAACGACGCTCATGACTTGGCGTACAGCCTGGGGGCAAGCCTGGGTGAACGTCTGCGCCAGGATGTGCCCGACCTGCAGATCCAGGCGTTGGTCGAGGGTCTGCAACAGGCCTATCTGGGCAAACCGCTGGCCCTGAAAGATGAGCGCATCGAACAGATACTGGCCGACCATCAGGCACGGCTGACGTCGTCATCGGCGACGCCGCAGATCGAAGCGGCACTGAAAACCGAGCAGAAATTTCTTGAGGAGGAAAAAGCCCGGCCCGGTGCACAGCAACTGGCAGATGGCATTCTGTTGACCGAACTCAAGCCCGGCAATGGCGCCAAGGCCGGCCCTCACGGCAAGGTCCAGGTGTTGTATGTCGGTCGATTGCCAGACGGCACCGTGTTTGATTCCAACGGGCAAGCGCAGTGGTTCAGTCTCGACAGCGTGATTGACGGTTGGCGCAGTGCATTGCCGCAAATGCCGGTAGGCGCAAAATGGCGACTGGTCATTCCTTCGACCCTGGCCTACGGCGCCGAAGGAGCCGGGGATGTCATCCCCCCGTTCACGCCGCTGGTGTTTGAAATCGAGTTGCTGGGCGCGACGACCTGAAGTTGACTCCAAAAAAAAACGGTGCGCAATGCGCACCGTTCTTTTGATTCTGCAAAAATCCTCAAGCCTGGGCCGGCGCTTCTTCCTTGTGGGAGTTGTGCAGCACTTCGATCAGGCAGTCTTCCAGTTCGAAACGCTCGTGCAGCAAGCCACCCAGTTCCTTGAATTTTTCCGCTACGCATTTGCCTTCATCACACAGGTCATTGAAGGCCAGCAGTTTTTCGGTGATGACGTCGATACGCGGGTAGATTTGCTCGGCGAGCTCCAGGCCACGTTTATCGTTGAAGGCCTTGGCCTCACTCGTCAGTTGTTCGTATATCTCGAAATGACCGGCAGACACGTAGTCGACCAGCACACCGCAGAACTCTTGCAACGGCTTGCGGCTTTCACTCAGCGCTTCAGGCCTGTCGCCGAGAGCATCATAGGCCCGAACCAGTTCGTGACGCTCCTGCAACCAGCGGTCGATCAGCAGATGCACCCCACCCCAGCGTTCCTGAGCATTCTGACAACTTTCGAGCATGGTGATTTCTTCCCTTGTGAGTCATGCCCCTCGCAGCCTGCGCACCGCCTGAAATGATCAGGGACAAGCCAGACACAACATGATCGAGCGGCATAAATCCGATAACACGTGCGGGCCAGATTATGCCCGCACGACAACCGCTTCAAGGTACGCAGGAGATAAAGTTCATACAAGTGTTTAATCCATGACCCGGACCAGTTGCGACGTTGTGCCGCTGAGCGGTCGTATCAGAGCGTTCCAGACAAGGCGCAGCAACAGATAGGACATCACAAAAGACACGGCGAGAAAAAACAACAGGCTCCATTCGGGAAGACTCAGATCGAACAGGGTCCAAGTGATGCTCGCGCAGTCGATCGCCCCCTCGAGTACACGATGTACAGCGCCCCACCACGAACTCACTGCCTTGAGGTGATCGATACAATCGGGCAACTGCTCCAGCGAGTCGCCTTGCACCAGAACCTGACGCCATGCCAGCGTCAACCCGCTCGACGCGAAAACCAGTCCCATCGCCCCGTAGCAGATGCTGCCTTTCTGAGCAGGACCATGCAGGCATGCGGCGAGACAGTTCATCAAAAACAGCATCAGGCACAACCGTTGCAAAACACACAGGCTGCAAGGCGTCAGACCTACCGCATATTCAAGGTAACTGGCGATACCAAAAACCAGAGCGGCGGCGATGAAAGCCATGAAAAACAAGAAGCGTGAGCAAGCCAAAGACATGGCGGTTCCGTAACAGAAGAGACAGGCCGTTACGGTAGAGGAAAGGCCGCCGGCCTTTCAAGGCGGGGCCGTGCAGACACTTCACCAGGGGTGTAGGGAATTCCCGACAAGCAAGAGAAGATTAAGCGCAGCTTGCTGTAGGACTTTACCGAAGGCATTGCTAACGCCATTAGGGGCATCAATAAACACGTGGCGAGGGAGCTTGCTCCCTCGCCACAATGACATGCAATCCTCAAGAACGACTCACTCTCTCTCAAGTGGCCAAGACCTGAGCCGGGACCGGCAGCGGCGCGGCCAGCAAGCGCTCATCCAGTAACCCCAAGCCTTCCTGGAAGAGCTGGTTGCTGCGCTCGGCATCCCCCAGTTGCGCCAGCAGTCGCGCCAGTTCGGCGCAGGCCTCGGGATTGCGCTGCAGGCGCAAACTGCTTTCCAGATAATCCCGTGCCTTGCCCCACAAACTGTTTTGCAGGCACAGGCGGCCCAGTGTCAGCAGCAGGCCAGGGTCGTTCGGGTGATCCTTGAGCCAGCCTTCTGCCGCTTGCAGTTGGCGGCCCGGATCATTGCCGCGGACCAACCCGTACAGGCGCGCCAGGTGACTGTCATAGTGACGTTTGAGCGCCGCCCGCAGCACCTCTTCGGCCTCGGCCTGCGCCCCGAGTTGCCGCAGTTGCTCGGCATAGGCCAACACCAGCGCCGATTCCTGGCGTTGTGCGGACGACAGTTGTTGCCAGGCACGGTTAAGCGATTGCAACCCGACACTGCCGTCTTCGTCACGGTGGGCCGCCAGGGTGAGGTTTTCGCCCCAGGCCCGACGCTCCAGTTCAGCCAGCTCAGCCGGCGGCAGGACTTTGTCCTTGCGCAGCTCCGGCAACAACCGGACCACCGCAGACCAATCCCCGCGCTGCTGATGCAGACGTTGCAACTGACGCAGGGTCTGGGCGTTATGTGGGTGGCGATCATGCATGGCTTGCAGCGTGTTCAATGCACCGTCGGTGTCGCCGCGATCCATCTGCAATTGTGCGTGCGTCAGGGCAATCGCCAGCTCAGCCTGGGGCTGACGTTCAAGGGCACGTTCCAACAGGCTGTCGCACTGCTCGTAAAGACCTTGCTCATTGGCCGCACGGGCGGCGCCAAGGTAATACAGCAACGGTTGGCGCTCGGCTTCAGCGGCGCGATGCAGGTGGCGCTGGGCACTGGCCCAGCGACCTTCGGCCAGGTCCAGTTGCCCGTGCTCGATGGCCACCTGCACCCGCCGGCTGCGGTTGCGGCGCGACCATGGGTTGACCACGCCAGTGGAGGTCGTCACCAGGCCAACCAAGGCGCTCACGCCCCGCCACACCAGCCAGAGCACCGCCACCAGCGCCAGGGTGACCCAAAGGCCGGCCTCGTATCGGAAGTTCTTGTATGCCACCAGCACGTAACCCGAATGTTCGGCGATCGCCACGCCCAGCAAGGCAGCGACAGCGATGACCACGAACATAATCACGTAGAGGCGTTTCATGGCGTGGCCTCCTGCTCATCAGGTTTGGCCAGCGGCTTGACCGACTCTTCGGCGTTCAGGTTGCGGCGCTCCAGATAGGCCTGAACGCTGCTCAGGGTCCCTGTCAGATCCGGGGTTGCAACCGTCACCGGCTGCCTGGCCAGCTCGGCCACGCGCTCAAGCATGATTTTGCTTTGCGGGTTGTCCTGGTTGAAGTTGTTCTTGAGCACATCATGCGCTTGAGCCAGCGCTTGGGTGTACACCGGGGCCTGGCCGTTGAGAGCGGCCCATTGCGCCTGCTCCAGGGCCAGGCTCAAGGCCAGGCGCACCTGCACCAGACTCTGCCCGGCCAAGAGCGGACGGACATTCTCATCCGCGTTGAAATCGATACGGATATAGCGCGATATCTGGTCCCACCACTGCGCCCAGCGGCTGGCGCCATCGCCATCGGCGGTCAAGCCCAGCAACGACTCACCACGATCCTTGTATTCGGGTGCCAGCTCCGTGAGTTGCAGCACCTGGTCACGCAAGGCCCCCAACTGCAGGAACAGCCCGGTACGATCCGGCTGCTCGGTACTGCGCAACGCAGCAAGGGTCTTGGCCAGTTGCTCGCGAGCGGCGAATGAGCCAGGGTCGTTTTGCTCGCGCAGGATTTCGTCAGCACCCTGGACCAGGGCCTGGGCACTGCTGATGTCCTGCAGGGCGGAAAGACGCAGGCTGGCCAGGCGCAGCAGATGTTCGGCTTCGGCCAGGCGCCAGTCCTTGCGGCTGGCACCGAGCACGGTTTCCAGGCGCTGGTTCAGTCGTTGTTGATCACCCTGCAACTGGGCGACCTGACGCCGACGCTCTTCCAGCTCTTGCGCCGCAGGCAATTGAGCCAGACGCTCACTCAGGCGTTGCTCATTGAGCTTGAGGGTCTGGGCCTGATCATTGAGCGCCTGAACCTGACTGGCCTGCTGCTGGTTATTGGCTTGCAGATGACGCACCTGCCACACGCCCCAACCACCAACGGCCACGCCGGCGGCTCCCAACAACAACGCGACAATGGCCAGCCCGTTGCCGCGACGCGGCGCCTTCGGAGCAGGGGTTTCAACCGGCGTATCGATCGCGGGTTGGTCTTGATCTTTTGGCAAGGCTGTTTCGCTCACGTATCCATCCTTTGCATTAGAAAACGGCACGGACTGATCCCGTAACGCCGCCAGCAAAGCCGCAGCACTGGCGCCACGGCAATCCACAACTGTCAGGGCCCCGGCGGCACGGGCCATCTCGGCAACCCTTGGGCTTGGAACGAACAACGGTAACCGCGCCAGCGCGGGCCACTCATCGCCAGCCAACCGCTGCAGATGCTCGAAGCTCTGCCCACTGCTGACCACCAGCGCGTTCAAGCGTTCCGCTTTGACCCTTGCCGCCAACTCACCTTCTCGGTAATGCGGCAGGCTGCGCCGGTACAGTTCCAGATAATCGACACTAGCACCTTGCTCGCGCAAGCGCTCCGCCAGCAAGCCGCGCCCGCCCTCGCCACGCACAATCAAAACCTTGGGATTGGGTCGGGTGATAGCCTGGCGTAACACCAGATGCTCCAGCAAGGCTTCGCTGTCATCGCCGTGGTCGGGATAAAACACAGTGAGGCCGGCATCGATAAGGATCTGCCCGGTCGCCGCCCCCACGCTGAACCATGGCTGGTCTGGCGGCTGGGGCCAATATTGGCGCAGCAGCTCCACACACAAACGTGCGGCGGGCTTGCTCACCACAATCACGGCACAGTACTGGTCCAGCCGTTGAAAAGTCTCCCCCATGGCGTCGGACATGGGGACCGGCTCGATATCCAGCAACGGCAGGCTGCTGCTGTAGATCCCGGCCTCGGCCAGGACAGCCGCCAGGGCCGACGACTCGTCGACCGGCCGGGTCAGCAGCAGCCGCCAGCCCGTCACGCGTGGCCCGCCTCGCCGTAGACCTTCTTGAGAATGTCGTCGGCACCCTGGCTGAGCAGGTCTTCGGCTACCCGGACACCCAGCGCTTCGGCATCGCGGCGCGGCGCACGGGCCTCGGCACTGAGCAGTCGGCCACCGTTCGGATCACCCACCAGACCGCGCAACCAGACCTGCTCGCCTTCGAGTACGGCGTAACAGGCGATCGGCACCTGGCAACCGCCATTGAGGTGTTTGTTGAGGGCGCGCTCGGCGAAGACCCGGGTGGCGGTGTCGTCGTGATGCAGCGGTGCCAACAGGGCATGGATCTCGCTGTCGGCGCTGCGACATTCGATACCCACCGCCCCCTGCCCACCGGCCGGCAGGCTGTCATCGACGCTGATGGCCGACGTGATGCGATCTTCAAAACCGAGGCGGATCAGGCCGGCGGCGGCAAGGATAATTGCGTCGTACTCACCGGCATCGAGTTTGGCCAGGCGGGTATTGACGTTGCCCCGCAGAAAGCGGATTTGCAGGTCTGGGCGGCGGGTCAGCAACTGCGCCTGGCGACGCAGGCTGGAGGTGCCGACCACACTCCCGGCGGGCAGGGCGTCGAGGCTTGCAAACGTGTTGGAAACGAACGCATCGCGTGGATCTTCTCGCTCGCAGATGCAAAACAGGCCCAGGCCTTCCGGAAAGTCCATGGGCACATCTTTCATCGAGTGCACGGCGATATCGGCTTCGTTGTCCAGCAGCGCGGTTTCCAGCTCCTTGACGAACAGGCCCTTGCCGCCGATTTTCGACAGCGGCGAGTCCAGCAGCTTGTCGCCGCGACTGACCATGGGCACCAGCGTCACGATCAGGCCGGGATGGGCCTCTTCCAAACGGGCTTTGACGTATTCGGCCTGCCAGAGGGCCAAGGCGCTTTTACGGGTGGCGATGCGGATCTCGCGAGGGGACATGGATCAATCCGTACTTAAAAGATACGGCGGATAATAACAGCTCAGTCAAATTCGCTTTGACTTGAATCACGACCCCAAGGCCTCCCTGGCCGTCAATGTCCTGGAAATGGAACGCGCTAAACGGCTTGGACGCCTTGGAACCTCAAGCTAAAGCTGTTGCATCATCTTCCGCACGCCGGCCACGTGCCGCCGGCTGACAATCAGCGCGTCGCCATTGAGGCCTTTGAGAAACAACTGGAAATGCCCAAGGGGTGTGCGCTGCAAACGCTCGATACGCTCGCGAGCCACCAAGGCGTTGCGGTGGATGCGCACGAAGCGTTCACCGAACTCGTCTTCAAGAGCCTTGAGTGGTTCGTCCAGCAACACCTCGCCGCTCTCGTGACGCAAGGTCACGTATTTATGGTCGGCGATAAAGTAGACCACCTGATTCAATGGGATCAGTTCAATGCCTTTGCGAGTGCGCGCACTGATGTGGCTGCGCGGGCCGCTGCCGCTTTCGGCGGCCGGACGGGTCAACGCCGCCAGTTGCACGCGGTTGGGCCGCTCGGCCTTGCGCAAGGCCTCGACCAGCGCCTCGGCAGTGACCGGCTTGATCAGATAGCCCACGGCGCCGGCCTGCAGCACCTCCGGCGGGAAGTCGTCCCGAGTGGTGCAGAACACCACCGCGGGCGGTGACTCACGCTCGCACAACTTCGCCGCGACCTGCAAACCGTCCAGGCCAGGCATGCGAATGTCGAGCAGCACGATATCCGGCTTGTGGCTGTCAATAAGGGCCAACGCCTCTTCGCCATTGGTGGCGCTCGGCTCCAGGACACTGTAACCCTCGAGTTCGCCAACCATTCGGCTCAGGCGCTCACGGGCCAGTGGTTCGTCATCAACGATCAGGACATTCATATTGCGCTGGATTCCTGCGTGAGTCTCGCACAAGGATAGCGTAGACAGGGGAAGTGACATCCGTCACCGCGATCCACGCTAAGACTCGTTCGAGGGCCAAAAAGTGCCGCGAGGCGGTTACCTATCTTTACCCGCGCCTGCCAATCGATGCTTGAGGCCTGTTGTCGCACGGCGCCGTCGTAGGAATTGTTAACACTCCATCTGACCAATACGAGCCCCCCTCTTCTATTCGTCCAATGCTCCGTGGATGAAAAAGTAAAAGTCCTACAGTCCACTGTAGACGGTTGCCGCGCCGATATTGCTCAATCGAAAAATATCGTTGTGCAAAAAACCCATTAAATGCTCGGGTTGTGCGCAAAAAACCTGCCGACCAGTGCCAGCGCCAGTCCCGGCAACCCTGCTATCATCCGCCGCAGCCTTTAACCGCTACTTTTTCCACAGCCGATCACGAGCGAATTCATGAGCACTGACAAGACCAATCAGTCCTGGGGCGGCCGCTTCAGTGAACCCGTCGACGCCTTCGTCGCCCGCTTCACCGCCTCCGTCAACTTCGACCAGCGCCTGTATCGCCACGACATCATGGGCTCGATCGCCCACGCCACCATGCTGGCCAAGGTCGGCGTACTGACCGATGCCGAGCGCGACAGCATCATCGATGGCCTGAAAACCATCCAGGCTGAAATCGAGGCCGGCCAGTTCGACTGGCGCGTCGATCTCGAAGACGTGCACATGAACATCGAAGCGCGCCTGACCGATCGCATCGGCGTGACCGGCAAGAAGCTGCACACCGGCCGCAGCCGAAACGACCAGGTGGCCACCGACATTCGCCTGTGGCTGCGCGATGAGATTGACCTGATCCTGGGCGAGATCACCCGTCTGCAAGAAGGCTTGCTGGAGCAGGCCGAGCGCGAGGCCGAGAGCATCATGCCGGGCTTCACGCACCTGCAAACCGCTCAACCTGTAACGTTTGGGCATCACATGCTGGCCTGGTTCGAAATGCTCAGCCGCGACTACGAGCGCCTGGTGGACTGCCGCAAGCGCACTAACCGCATGCCCCTGGGCAGCGCCGCGCTGGCCGGCACCACGTACCCGATCGATCGTGAATACACCGCACAGTTGCTGGGTTTCGACGCCGTGGGCGGCAACTCGCTGGATAACGTTTCGGACCGCGATTTCGCCATCGAATTCTGCGCCGCCGCGAGCATTGCGATGATGCATCTGTCGCGCTTCTCCGAAGAACTGGTGCTGTGGACCAGCGCGCAATTCCAGTTCATTGACCTGCCGGATCGCTTCTGCACCGGCAGTTCGATCATGCCGCAAAAGAAAAACCCCGACGTGCCGGAGCTGGTACGCGGCAAGAGTGGTCGGGTGTTCGGTGCGCTGATGGGCCTGCTGACCCTGATGAAGGGCCAGCCGCTGGCCTACAACAAGGACAACCAGGAAGACAAGGAACCGCTGTTCGATGCCGCCGATACGCTGCGTGATTCGCTGCGGGCCTTTGCCGACATGATCCCGGCGATCAAGCCCAAGCATGCAGTGATGCGCGAAGCGGCCTTGCGCGGCTTCTCCACCGCCACCGACCTCGCTGATTACCTCGTACGCCGTGGCCTGCCGTTTCGTGATTGCCACGAAATCGTCGGCCATGCCGTGAAGTACGGCGTGGACAACGGCAAGGACCTGGCGGAGATGAGCCTGGACGAGTTGCGCAAGTTCAGTGACCAGATCGAGCAGGACGTGTTTGCCGTGCTGACTCTGGAAGGTTCGGTCAATGCCCGCGACCACATCGGCGGCACAGCGCCTGCCCAGGTGAAGGCTGCCGTGGTGCGCGGCCAGGCGATGCTCGCCAGCCGTTAAAAGCCGAAAGCATCGCGAGCAGGCTCGCTCCCACAGTGGATCTTCAGTGAACGCACATGTGTGAACACAGGGAGATCAAATGTGGGAGCGAGCCTGCTCGCGATGACTCACTTCAAAACACCACAAAACTCACTTCTTGGCAGCAATCATCGCCAAAAACGCTGGCATCTCTGCCTCCCTGTCGGCCGCAATCCGCTGCACATTCGGGTTCTGCTCCAGCCGCTCCATCAGCCCCTTGGCCGCCGGCATATCCGCCAGCAAGTCGGTATCGAACACTTTCCGGCCCACCTGGCACGCCAGCGATACGCTGTAGAGGAAATACAGATCGGCCAGGCTCAGACTGTCACCCGCCACGTAGGGCGAGAATTTGCCGTGACGGCCGAGCGAGGCAAACCCCAGCAGCAATTCGGCCTTGGTCTTTTCCTTGATGGCGTCGGGTACCGATATGCCGAAAAACGCCTCGGCGTAGCAAGCCCGTCCCGGCAGCTCGATGTACAACTCGATTTCCCTGCACAAAGCCAGCACCTGGGCACGCTCGAACGGGTCGCTGGGCAACAGGGCTTTGCCCGACTGGGTTTGTTCGATGTATTCGAGGATCACGCTGGTTTCGTTGATAAACCCTTGCTCGGTCTTGAGCACCGGCACCTTGCCCCGTGGACTGATGGCCAGCACATCGGGGGTCTGAGCGCCGTAGAACGGCACCTCTTCGAAAGGCAGGCCCTTCTCCAGCAACGCCAGCTTGACCATGTTGTAATAATTGCTGACGGAAAAACCATAAAGCTTGAGCATGACAAGGCCTCCAGGCCGTGCGGGGTTGGCAGCCTTGCGTTATAGACCGTCGAACCATCTCTTGCCAGACGCATCACCGCGCTGAATGCAGGTAAACTGGCGACCTTTCTCCAAGGAGCCTGCCGTGAGCGAGCCAACCGATATCGACACCGACGAAGAAGAGTTCGTCGAAAACACGCTGATCCAGGCCATCGAAAACCAGATCGAAAATGACAACCCGCCAGCGGCCAAGGCCGTTTTCAATAAATTGACCCTGGTGGGTTACGAGCGCGAAGAAATTCTCAACCTGATGGCCCATGTGCTGGCAGTGGAAATTGACGCGATCCTCGAAGAGGACCGTGCGTTCGATACCCAGTGGTACGAAACGGCGTTGCGCGCTCTTCCCGAGTTGCCGCCAGAAAAGAAATAAGGTCTCACCGACTGTGGCGAGGGAGCTTGCTCCCGCTCGGCTGCGCAGCAGCCATCAAGCTATTGGGACCGCTTCGCGCTCCAGCGGGAGCAAGCTCCCTCGCCACAACGAATTACGCCTGCGGTCACCCAAAACAAAAAAAGCATGACGCTGACACTGGACAGCTCGGCCGAGTGCGCTCACTTTAGTGACGCTGTCGACCAAATTCCTAGAAAGTCTGGAGTCCTTATGTCGCTTACCCCTGAGCTGGTTGCCGAACTGGAAATCCTTGCACTCTTCAACCTGGACAGTTCCCAGGAAGGCCTGAAAATCCATCAGACCGCTGCCCCCTCTGCCATCGCTGCCGCTAAACGCCTGTTCGAAAAAGACCTGATAACCCAGTCCGACGGTGGTTACCTGACCAGCCTGGGCCGGGATGCCGCCGAGCATGTGCAAAGCCTGCTGACCATTCTCAACGTCGTAAAAGAAGCCGCCTGATTCCTCCTGTCGCCCACGGAAATCTCCTTCATCGAGGTTTCCGCAGGCGCCCTGGCGCACTGTGTAAAAATTCTGACGTCAAAAACATACATTCAGCTTAAGAAATCCCGGGTTCGGGCGCTAAACTGCCACCACCTGTGATCTCCCACGTTCGACGCCGCGAGCCGGTTTGAGCTGACATGACCCGCAATCACGAAATACGCCCCGATCTGGACGAGGGAATCGACCGCAAGGTCCTGAGCCAGTTGCGCGCACGTTTTCTCAAGCTCAACAGCGTACGGATGGATCGCGCCCTGGAAGGTCTGTCGACCCGCCAGCAAAGCGTGCTGACGCTGTTGCCGTTGTTTTTCCACGTCAACCACCCGTTACTGCCCGGCTATGTCTCTGGCAGCACGCCTGCCGGGTTGTCCAACTACGAGCCCGACGCCAGCGTCCTCGCCGAAGCCCAGCGGCTGACCCGCTCGTTCTCCTACAAGCCGCGCCACGGCAGCAATCCGCCGCGACCGATTCTGGGTCTGTTTCTGATGGGCAGCCTCGGCACCCTCGCCCAAGCGGATCAAAGCGACATGGATGTGTGGGTCTGCCATGGTCCGGACCTGAGCGAGGACGAACTGGCCGAACTGCGCAAAAAATGTCTACTGCTGGAAACCTGGGCGGCGACCCAGGGCGCTGAAGCGCATTTTTTCCTGATCGACCCGGCGCGCTTTGTCCGCGGCGACCGGGACACTCAGCTCAGTTCCGACGATTGCGGTACAACCCAGCATTACCTGCTGCTGGACGAGTTCTACCGCACGGCGATCTGGCTGGCCGGACGCACGCCGATCTGGTGGCTGGTGCCGGTGTATGAAGAGGAAAACTATGAGCAGTACACCCACACGCTGATTTCCAAACGCTTCATCCGCGCCGATGAAACGCTCAACCTGGGACATCTGGCCTATATCCCGCCGGGAGAATTCATCGGTGCCGGCCTCTGGCAATTGTTCAAGGGCATCGAGTCGCCCTACAAATCAGTGCTCAAGCTGCTGCTGATCGAAGTCTACGCCAGCGAACACCCGGACGTTCGCTGCCTGAGCCTGCGCTTCAAACAGGCGGTGTTCGCCAACCGCCTGGACCTGGAAGAGCTGGATCCCTACATGGTGGTTTACCGTCGTATCGAGGAGTACCTCACCGCCCGAGGTGAATCCGAACGCCTGGAGCTGGTGCGCAGGGCGCTTTACCTGAAGGTCAATCGCAAGCTGACCGGCCAGGGGCGCAGCACTGGCTGGCAACGGGTTCTGCTTGAGCGTCTGGCCCGGGAATGGGGCTGGGACCCACGGCAACTGGCGCTGCTGGACAGCCGCAGCCAGTGGAAAGTGCGTCAGGTCAGCAACGAACGGCGGGCGCTGGTCAACGAACTGACCTACAGCTACCGCTTCCTGACCCAGTTCGCCCGCACCGAAAAAACCGTCAGCCTGATCAACAAGCGCGACCTCAACGTCCTGGGCCGGCGGTTGTATGCCGCATTCGAACGCAAGGCCGACAAAGTCGAGTTCATCAACCCCGGCATCGCCCCGGACCTGGCCGAAGACACCCTGACGCTGGTGCAGTCACCGAACAAGAAAGAACCCGGGCAGAACCAGTGGGGCCTGTACAACGGCAGCCTCAACGCCCTGGAGTGGGAAAACTTCGCACCGATCAAACGCTGCCGCGAGTTGCTGGAGTTGCTGACCTGGTGCCATCGCAACGGTGTGATCGACAGCAGTACGCGCCTTGCGCTGCACCCAGGTAGCAGCGACCTGAGTGAGTTTGAGCTGTTCAACCTGCTGGGCAGCCTGCAACAGTCCATCGCCCTGCCGCTGAGCACGGTAGATGAAGAACAGCTGTTGCGCGCCAGCGTGCCCAGCGAAGTGCTGATACTGGTTAACGTCGGCGTCGATCCGCTCAAGCATCATCGCGACCTCAATATCCTGATGACCACCGAGCGCACGGACTCCCTGAGCTACGCCGGGGTTCGGGAGAACCTGGTGCTGACCCTGGATCAGGTCACGCTCAACAGTTGGAACGAGGTGCTGGTCAACCGCTTCGACGGCGAGCACGCCCTGCTCGACTGCCTGCGCGATTACCTCAATGACCTGCCCGTCACTCAGCGCCAGCCGCGTTTGCAGGTACGCTGTTTCTGCCACAACCGCGCGCAGTTCATTGCCCGCCGGGTCGAGGAAGTCATCGAAACGGCGCAGACCCTGCTACTGAGTAGGCTCAACCACCGCTATCTGCTCCAGGTCCAGCAGCACTACCACGTATTGGAGCTGGTGCCGGGCCAGGTCAATCACGTGGCCCTGGGCAGCCTGTCGGCGCTGATGGATTACCTGGGCGAGGAGCTGACGGCCTACAGCCCTCTGCATCTGGATCCGATGGCTCTGGAGGACCATGACCTGGCGCTGATCCTGCCCATGGGGCAGCCCGAGTGCATTCAGGTGTTCTACCGGGTCAACGAGGACGACGCTGAGCTGTACGTGCTCGATGAGCTCAATGCCCTGTGGCAGCAACGCCTGCCTTACCACGACGACCACAGCCTGCTGCTGCCGCTGCAGCGCTTCCTGCAATCGGTGCTGTACCGCCGCGACGCGTTACTGCCGATGGATGCCACCCAGCCATTGCCCCTGGAAACCCTGTACTACCAGCTCCTGCCCTCGGGCAGCGGGCGGGCACGGCGGATCGAGGCGCGGCAGGCGCCGCAAACGCCAGTGAACAAGCCGTTCTATGACGTGCAGGCAATCATCGGCAAAGCCACTCATGGGCAGGTGCACGTCACCCTGTATTGCGATCAGCGGGAGTTTTCGGAGCTGGAACATGGCGACCAGCTGTTCCGCGTGGTCGCCAGGGAGATCGTCGAACAGCGCCGCGAGGCCGAACGCTATCGCTGCTACATCACCGACCTGGACCTCTCGGGTCTTGTGGGTGATGGGGCCTGCTCAAGTAATTTGTACCTGCGTTACAAGGCTGACCTGGAACGCGCCCTGAACGAGGCGCTGGCCTTGGTCTGAAGCGCTTAGAGGTGGAAATCGCCGCCCGCTTCCGGCTGGTACTCCACGGCCAGCAATGTCAGTTTCAGCGTCTTGCCGCCCGGCGCCGGCCAGTCGATGTGCTGGCCAACCTTCAGGCCCAACAGTGCGCTGCCTACCGGGGCAAGGATTGATATCTTGCCTTCGTCGGCATTGGCGTCCTGTGGATAAACCAGGGTCAGGTGATAGTCCTTGCCGCTGCTTTCTTCGCGGCAGTGCACACGCGAATTCATGGTCACGACATCGGCGGGCACTTCATCGTGGCCTACCACGGTGTCGGCACGGTCCAGCTCGGTTTGCAACGCAATCACGCCCGGCAGCGTTTCATCAAGGCTATCGATCAGGCGCTCCAGACGCTGTACGTCCAGACGTGTAAGGGTGATGGAAGGTACGGTCATGATTCAGGCAGACTCCTTTGTTCTGCACGAAAAAAGCAAAACCCCGCCACAAAAAGACGGGGTTTTCACGGGCCTCGATGAGTTGAGGCGTAGCTGGACACTATCACAGCTCAATAAATAAACAACCCGGGCCAAATCTACCCATTGTCATGGGGAGCAGAATTACTGTGGCGCGGGGATTGTGGGAGCAAAGCTTGCTCGCGAAACAGGCGCCTCGATTTCAGGAAGAACGCGTCGTCTTCATCGCGGGCAAGCCTTGCTCCCACACAGTGGGCGATTACACCAGAGATTTGCGTTTAGCCGCCTCGGCACAGATCACCCGACGGCGCTCATCATCGGCCGAGCGCCATTCGCGGATATCCTCCACATGACGGAAACAACCGAGGCAGACCTTCTGCTCATCCAACTTGCACACGCTGGTGCACGGAGAGGGCACTGCGGGGCTGACGTTGCTGTAGAGCGGTTTGGGCGGCCGCGCCGGAGTGTTCTGGCTCACGCTGTCAAAGGCCTTCGAAATCCAGTTCCACCCCGGCCTGCTGCTTGACGATGCGCTCGAGCATCTCGCCCAATTGCTCTTCGCTCTTGTCGCACATCCAGCGCTCGCTTTCCTCGTCGTAGTCGAAGTGGAAACCGCCGGACACCGCCGCCAACCACAGTTGCCGCAACGGCTCCTGGCGGCTGAAAATCAACTGGCTGCCATTTTCGAACTTGACGGTCAGCACCCCGGCGGAGCTTTCCAGGTCGATGTCCAGCTCGCTTTCGTCGAATACATCCTCCAGCGTTTGCTGGGTCGCATCGACCAGATCGTGGAAACGGGCTTCAGTCAAACTCATTGCGGCAACCTCGAAAATGTCTGCTCATGCTCAAGCGCCGCAAGATACGGACGCTTCCCGGCGATTGCAAAGGATATACCGACCGACGACAGCCGGCTTTGGGAAAAGCCTCCCGGCGCCGGACGGGAACCCCGTTGCATAGGCAAGCTGCCGGGTGGCCGGTATACTCCGGCGCAATTAACGCATTTTCAAGGATTTCGCCATGAAGCGCCTGATCTCTTCCCTTGCTGCGCTCGTCGCGGTTGCTTGCCTTGTGACAGCCTGTGGTCAAAAAGGTCCGCTGTACCTGCCCGACGACAGCAAATCCCCTGAAGAACAGGCCAAGTCGTCGCAATCCAAGTCCCACGCGCACGATACCCACACCACTTATTAAGGGAACGCCATGGACGCTTTTAACTACCGTGGCGGGGAGCTGTTCGCGGAAGGGGTTGCCTTGTCCGCGCTCGCGGAACGTTTCGGCACGCCAACCTACGTTTATTCCCGTGCACACATCGAAGCCCAGTATCTGGCCTTCGCCGATGCTCTGGCCGGCATGCCGCACCTGGTATGTTTCGCCGTAAAGGCCAACTCCAACCTCGGTGTACTCAACGTCCTGGCACGCCTGGGTGCCGGCTTTGACATCGTTTCCGGTGGTGAGCTCGAACGCGTGCTGGCCGCTGGCGGCAGCGCCGACAAGATCGTTTTTTCCGGCGTCGGCAAGACCCGTGAAGACATGCGCCGCGCCCTGGAAGTGGGTGTGCACTGCTTCAACGTCGAATCGACCGATGAGCTGGAGCGCCTGCAACTGGTCGCCGCCGAGATGGGTGTCCGCGCGCCGATCTCTTTGCGCGTGAACCCGGACGTTGATGCCGGCACGCACCCGTACATTTCCACCGGTCTCAAGGAAAACAAGTTCGGCATCGCCATTGCCGACGCCGAGGATGTGTACGTACGCGCGGCCCAACTGCCGAACCTGGAAGTGCTGGGCGTGGATTGCCACATCGGCTCGCAACTGACCACCCTCGAACCTTTCATCGATGCCCTCGACCGCCTGCTGGCGCTGGTTGACCGCCTCAGCGATTGCGGCATCTACCTGCGTCACATCGACCTGGGCGGCGGCGTCGGCGTGCGCTACCGCGACGAAGAGCCGCCACTGGTGGCCGACTACGTCAAGGCGGTGCGTGAACGCCTCGACGGTCGCGACCTGGCCCTGATGTTCGAGCCGGGCCGCTACATCGTTGCCAATGCCGGCGTGCTGTTGACCCGGGTCGAATACCTCAAGCACACCGAGCACAAGGATTTCGCCATCGTCGATGCGGCGATGAACGACCTGATCCGCCCGGCGCTGTACCAGGCCTGGATGGACGTCACCGCGGTGCGCCCTCGCGCTACCGCCGCCCGCAGCTACGATATTGTCGGCCCTATCTGCGAAACCGGCGACTTCCTGGCCAAGGGTCGGGAGCTGGCGCTGGAAGAAGGCGATCTGCTGGCCGTGCATTCGGCCGGGGCCTACGGGTTTGTCATGAGTTCCAACTACAACACTCGCGGCCGCTGCGCCGAAGTGCTGGTGGACGGTGATCAGGCGTTTGAAGTGCGTCGCCGCGAGACGGTAGCCGAGTTGTTTGCCGGCGAAAGCCTGCTGCCGGAGTAAAACCATGCTGCTGCGTTTTACCAAGATGCACGGCCTGGGCAACGACTTCATGGTCCTCGACCTGGTCAGCCAGCACGCGCACATTCTGCCCAAGCATGCCAAACAATGGGGCGACCGGCACACCGGTATCGGTTTCGACCAGTTGCTGATCGTCGAGGCGCCCAACAACCCGGACGTGGACTTCCGTTACCGGATCTTCAACGCCGATGGTTCGGAAGTCGAGCAGTGCGGCAACGGCGCCCGCTGCTTCGCCCGATTCGTGCTGGACAAGCGCCTGACCGCCAAACGGCAGATTCGCGTCGAGACTAAAAGCGGCATCATCGAACTGGATGTGCGCAACGACGGCCAGATCGGCGTCAACATGGGCGCCCCGCGCCTGGCACCGAAGGACATTCCGTTCGAAGCGCCGGCCCAGGCCTTGAGCTATCAGTTGGAGGTCGACGGCACCACGGTGGAACTGGCGGCAGTATCCATGGGCAACCCCCATGCCGTCTTGCGAGTCAGCGATATCAACAGCGCGCCAGTGCATGAGCTGGGGCCGAAGATCGAAAATCATCCGCGCTTCCCCGCGCGGGTGAATGTCGGTTTCCTGCAGGTCATCGATCGCCACCGTGCGCAATTGCGCGTCTGGGAACGCGGTGCCGGGGAAACCCAGGCGTGCGGCACCGGCGCCTGCGCGGCGGCAGTCGCCGCGATCAGTCAGGGATGGATGGATTCGCCTTTACTGATCGACCTGCCCGGTGGACGCTTGTCCATCGAATGGGCAGGCCCCGGCCAACCGGTGCTGATGACCGGCCCGGCAGTACGCGTATACGAAGGACAAGTTCGTCTTTGAGTGAGTCAAACCCATGACCGACAAGCCACAGGTTCCAGCCCCGCAGCCCGACGAATCCCCCAGCCATCCGGACGCCGCAGCCGTGGCCGCGTACCTGGAGGCTCACCCGGACTTCTTCGTCGAGCATGAAGAACTGCTGGCGACGATGCGCATCCCCCACCGCCGCGGCGACACGGTGTCGCTGGTCGAGCATCAGATGAAGATTCTGCGCGAGCGCAACATCGAAATGCGCCATCGTCTTTCGCACCTGATGGACGTAGCCCGGGATAACGATCGGCTCTTCGACAAGACCCGTCGCTTGATCCTGGCGCTCATGGATGCCAACACCCTCGAAGACCTGGTGATGAGTGTCGAAGACAGTCTGCGCCAGGATTTCCAGGTGCCTTTTGTCAGCCTGATCCTGTTTGGCGATAACGCCATGCCAGTGGGGCGCTGGGTAACCCACGCCGATGCACAGACAGCCATCGGCGGCTTGCTCACGGAGAACAAGAGCGTCAGCGGCAGCCTGCGCGAACATGAGCTGGACTTCCTCTTCGGCGAAGAACAGCGCAAGCAGATCGGCTCCACCGCTGTCGTCGCCATCGCCCACCAGGGCGTACATGGCGTGCTGGCCATTGCCAGTCGTGATCCGCAACACTACAAAAGCTCGGTGGGCACGTTGTTTTTAAGCTACATCGCCGAAGTCACCGGCCGGGTCCTGCCGCGCATGACTGGTTCACTGCGCTCGGTACGCTGATGATGGAACGGCAGCTGGACGCCTACTGCGAACACCTGCGCAGTGAGCGCCAGGTGTCGCCCCACACGCTGTCGGCCTATCGCCGCGACCTGGAAAAAGTGTTGGCCTGGTGCCAGAAGCAAAACATCGGCAGTTGGGCAGCCTTGGACATCCAGCGTCTGCGCAGCCTGGTCGCCCGCCTTCATCAACAAGGGCAATCCTCCCGCAGCCTGGCGCGACTGTTGTCAGCAGTGCGAGGCCTGTACCACTACCTCAACCGCGAAGGGCTGTGCGATCACGACCCAGCCACCGGCCTGGCACCGCCCAAGGGCGAACGCCGTCTGCCCAAGACCCTGGACACCGATCGGGCCCTGCAATTGCTGGAAGGCGCTGTCGAGGATGACTTCCTGGCGCGACGGGACCAGGCGATTCTCGAATTGTTCTATTCCTCCGGCCTGCGGCTTTCCGAACTGACGGGGCTCAACCTGGATCAACTGGACTTGGCCGACGGCATGGTCCAGGTGCTGGGCAAGGGCAGCAAGACACGTTTGCTGCCCGTTGGCCGCAAAGCCCGTGAGGCCCTGGAGCTGTGGCTGCCGTTGCGGGCGCTGACCAACCCGGCCGACGACGCGGTATTTGTCAGCCAGCAAGGCCGGCGCCTCGGCCCGCGGGCGATCCAAGTGCGGGTCAAGGCCGCCGGTGAACGCGAACTGGGACAGAACCTGCATCCCCACATGCTCAGGCATTCCTTCGCCAGCCATCTGCTGGAGTCTTCCCAGGACCTGCGCGCCGTCCAGGAACTGCTCGGCCACTCCGACATCAAGACCACCCAGATCTATACCCACCTGGACTTCCAGCACCTGGCAACGGTCTATGACAGTGCCCACCCAAGGGCCAAACGAATCAAGGGCGACGAATCATGACCATCGAGCTCATCACTTTCGACCTCGACGACACCCTATGGGACACCGCCCCGGTGATCGCCAGTGCCGAGGCCATCTTACGCCAGTGGCTGACCGACAACGCCGCGAACCTGGGCAGCGTGCCGGTGGAGCATCTTTTTACCATTCGCGAGCAAGTGTTGCGCGAGGAGCCCGGCCTGAAGCACCGCATCAGCGCACTGCGCCGACGAGTGCTGTTCCGTGCCTTGCAGGACGCCGGTTATGACCAGTGGCAAGCCTCGGAGCTGGCGGACGAAGCGTTCGAAACATTCCTGCACGCCCGTCACCAACTGCAAATCTTTCCCGAGGTGCAGCCTACCCTGGAAATTCTGGCCAACCATTTCGCCCTCGGCGTGGTCACCAATGGCAACGCGGATGTACGTCGCCTGGGACTGGCGGATTATTTCAAGTTCGCCCTGTGCGCCGAGGACATCGGCATCGCCAAGCCTGACGCCCGGCTGTTCCACGAAGCCTTGCAACGCGGCGGCGCCACGGCGCAAACCGCCGTGCACATTGGCGATCATCCGGGTGACGACATCGCCGGCGCCCAACAGGCCGGCTTGCGGGCAATCTGGTTCAATCCGACGGGTAAAACCTGGGATGCCGAGCATGTACCGGATGCAGAGATTCGCAGCCTGACCGAGCTGCCGGGGTTACTGGCGGGGTGGCATAGCCAACCCTGAACCGCCTGTTTTGTGGCCACCAGACCTCAAATTGTGGGAGCGAGCCTGCTCGCGATAGCAATGGCACATCCAGCGTCGATGTGACAGATGGATCGCTATCGCGAGCAGGCTCGCTCCCACAGGATCCGCGGCGCCTGGCCTGAAGATTTTTATAGCCCATGAAAAAGCCCGCAGCGACGGCGGGCTTTTTCAGCAAGCAAGAAGCAGATGCTCAGATCGGGCGGCTGCCGTACTTGTTGTCCGGTTTCTTGGGCGGATCCGCAACAACGTTGGCCTCCACTTCCTGCACTTTACCGCCTCGGGCCAGGAACTCCTCCATGGCCTTGGCGAGCGCATCACGCTCCTTGTTCTTGGCCTCTACGCTCGGCAACTCGTCGACCGAAACCGCCGCCTTGGCCTTGCCTTTGGCGGTTGGCGCCGGTACATCGGCCCCATCGTCGTCGGCGACGTCTTCAGCCGCCGCTTCCAGGCCTTCTTCGGTCTCGTCTTCGTCACCTACTTCGAGGTCGTCGTTTTCCAGATCATCGTCGCTCATGTTCTACCTCATGACTTGCGAAAAGCAGATTAGTTATAGCCCAGCTTCGCCGTCTGTCGAAGGCTGCCAGAAAAAATTCAACATCCGCCGGCAATCAGCGGTTACTCCCCATCACCGTACAAAGTGGCGAGGACTTTACGAGCACCGCCATGATCACGGTGCTCGCCCAGATAAACACCTTGCCAGGTACCCAATGCCAACCGTCCCGCCGTGACCGGCAGACTAAGCTGACACCCCAGCACGCTGGCCTTGAAGTGCGCCGGGAGGTCGTCCAGGCCTTCGTCGTTGTGCTCATAATCGGCGGTTCCTTGTGGGATCAGCCGATTGAAAAATCGTTCGAAGTCTCGACGCACCGCCGGATCGGCGTTCTCGTTGATGGTCAACGAGGCCGAGGTATGCTGCAGCCACAGATGCAACAGACCGACACGACATGCCCGGAGTTCAGGCAGGCCGGCGAGCAACTCGTCCGTTACCAGATGAAAGCCCCGAGGCCTTGCCCGCAGGGTTATCAGCGTCTGTTGCCACATACAGATCTCCGCACGTTCGGCGCGCATTCTAGCGCGCTCTGGGAAAAAACAAAGGGCCTAATACGCCTGCTTTGGTGTAAGCCGATGGCGGTAGAAAAACCCATGTCGCGTACATAACAAAAGACGTCGGAAAAACCGACACATCCTGTGAGCAATGACAAACTCCAGACAAAAAAATGCCCGGCGAACCGGGCATTTTTTATTGCGTGTACTTACAGATTGTAGCCACGCTCGTTGTGCTGGGCCAGGTCCAGGCCGACCGCTTCTTCTTCCTCGGAGACACGCAGACCCATGACGGCGTCCAGGACCTTGAGAATGATGAAGGTGACGATCGCGGTGTAGATCACCGTGAAGCCTACACCCTTGAGCTGAATCCACACTTGCGCGCCGATATCAGTCACGGTGCCGAAGCCACCCAGGGCCGGCGCTGCGAACACACCGGTCAGGATCGCGCCCAGGATACCGCCAATGCCGTGCACGCCGAAGGCGTCCAGGGAGTCGTCATAGCCCATTTTGCGCTTGAGGGTAGTGGCGCAGAAGAAGCACACCACACCCGCCGCCAAGCCGATGACCAGGGCGCCCATCGGGCCCACGGTGCCGGCAGCCGGAGTAATCGCCACCAGACCCGCCACCACACCCGAGGCAATGCCCAGTGCGCTTGGCTTACCGTGGGTGATCCACTCGGCGAACATCCAGCCCAACGCCGCAGCAGCGGTTGCAATCTGGGTAACCAGCATTGCCATACCGGCGGTGCCGTTGGCCGCGATGGCGGAACCGGCGTTGAAGCCGAACCAGCCTACCCACAGCATGGCCGCACCCATCAAGGTGTAACCCAGGTTATGCGGTGCCATCGGGGTAGTCGGGAAGCCCTTGCGCTTACCCAGTACCAGGCACGCCACCAGGCCAGCAATACCGGCGTTGATGTGCACCACGGTGCCGCCAGCGAAGTCCAGCACACCCCAGTCCCACATCAGGCCGCCGTTGCCGGACCAGACCATGTGCGCAATCGGTGCATACACCAGGGTGAACCACACGGCCATGAAGATCAGCATGGCGGAGAACTTCATCCGCTCGGCGAACGCGCCGACGATCAGGGCCGGGGTGATGATGGCGAACGTCATCTGGAAGGTGATGAACACCGCTTCAGGGAACAGGCCAGTCAGGCTACTAGGCGTGAGGCCCGCCAGGAATGCCTTGTTCAGACCGCCGACGAACGAATTGAAGTTGACGACGCCCTGCTCCATCCCCGTGGTGTCGAACGCAATGCTGTAGCCATAAATGACCCACAGGATGCTGATCAGACCGGTAATGGCAAAGCATTGCATCATCACGGAAAGAATGTTTTTCGACCGAACCATACCGCCGTAGAACAGCGCCAGGCCGGGAATAGTCATGAACAGTACAAGAATTGTGGCAGTGAGCATCCAGGCAGTGTCGCCGGAGTTCAGGACTGGGGCTGCCGCTTCTTCTGCCATGGCCAGGCCAGGCGTTACGAAGGACAACAGGGCTCCTAGCCCTGCGAATTTACGCAGAGTCATATTGTTTTCTCCTGGGGCGTTGGGTTTGGCGGCTTAGATAGCGTCGGTATCGGTTTCGCCGGTACGGATGCGAATAGCCTGTTCCAGATTGACCACAAATATCTTGCCGTCACCAATCTTGCCGGTATTGGCGGCCTTGGTGATCGCCTCGATAACCCGGTCCAGATCCTTGTCGTCAATGGCGACATCGATCTTCACCTTGGGCAGGAAATCAACCACGTATTCCGCGCCGCGATACAGCTCGGTGTGACCTTTCTGCCGACCGAAGCCTTTGACCTCAGTAACGGTAATGCCCTGCACGCCGATTTCGGACAGCGACTCGCGCACGTCGTCCAACTTGAACGGCTTGATGATGGCAGTGACTAGCTTCATGAAACTTTCTCCCGAATTGGTGGACTTGCCCCAGGAAAACAAACCCGACTCAAGTCTAAGCGCAGTGCCTGGCTTTGTAACGCATCGTCGGCCCAAGTTGCCCGACCGGTGCCAGCTAACCACTCTGACGAAGCTCCCCGCCTCGCCGGCTGCACTGCATTCGTCACAGCGACTGCATCAGTGCATGGGTCATCAGCCACTAAGCAGAAACCTTGCCATCTGTGCCCAAACCTTCTGATTTCAGTCTCTTACCCACTGTGCCGGCTCGCGCCGCACCCCGAACCGGAACAATACGCACAACATCAGTGCGACGATGCCCGGTCCAGTGCGCGAAAAGCGTGCACTCCTTGCTCGCCAAATGAATATAGACGCTGCGTGATACACTGCCCTCATCGTTTTCAGGACACCTGCCATGCTTGCGCCCAAAGACCTCCTCGACGCCCTGAGCGGCCACGCTTCCCGCCTCTTGAGCGGCGACACACCCCTGCCCAAAAGCGAAATCGAAAGCCAGTTCAAGGCCCTGCTACAAAGCGGGTTCAGCAAGCTGGATCTGGTCAGCCGGGAAGAATTCGACAGCCAGATGGTCGTACTGGCCCGGACCCGGGCGCGGTTGGAGAGCCTGGAGGCGAAGGTGGCGGAGTTGGAGACGAAGATAAATCCTCCTACCGAATAAAATCCCCCAGCAGGAGCTGCTGAAGGCTGCGATTTTTTGTCTCGCTCCCCTGCCCCTGCAACGCTTTCTTGCCGAGGCCTCAAGCCGACTAGGTCAGCCACACGCGGCTCGCTGGGATTGACCTTGGGCCAGCGCCAGCGGCAACTCCAGGGTAAAGAGCGCGCCCTTACCCGGCCCCGCGCTCTGCACCGTCAGCTCGCCGCCCATCTCGTGCGCAGCCAGAATACAACTGTGCAGGCCAAAGCCGTGACCGTCGGCGCGCGTCGTAAAACCATGCTCGAACACCCGGGTGAGATTGTCCCTGGAGATACCCTCGCCGTTGTCCTCGACCTCGATCCGCACATGCTTGTCGTCAGTGGCCTTCAGACGCAGGGTAATGCGCGACGGTCGATCCGCCACCGAATCAAGCGCCTGCTTGGCGTTGTTGATTAGATTGATCAGTATTTGCAGCACCTTGTGCTTGTCCAGCGACATCATCGGAATATCGGCGAGCTCCTTGATCAGCGTCACATGATGACGCGCCAGGGACACATCGCAGATGCGCACCACATCCTCGATCAGCTCTCGCAGCGAACCCGGCTCCAGCACGCTGGAGTTACCGGCATAGGACTGCTGGGTGGCGACGATTTCCTTGATATGGTCGATGCTCTTGGTCAGCTGCACCAACTCATCGATCATGCTCCGCTGCTCGGCTGCCAGGGCTTCGGCCAACTTGCCAAGATAGCCGGGTAGCGCGCGACCTTTCGGATCGCTGCTGATAAAGGCGCCGAGATCATCGGAATGCTCCTTCATCAATTCAGCAACCCTGATCACCCCCTGCCCCTTGGATGCGTGCACTTTCTCGTACAAGAGTCGGGCTGACACATTGACGCTATTGAGTACATTGCCCACGTTGTGCAGCACATTGGTGGCGATTTCCGCCATACCGGCCCGGCGCGCGGTAGTGACCAGTTCGGCCTGCGCCTCACGCAACTCGTCATTGACCCTGGCCAGTTGCTGCGGGCTGGGGATCTTAAGGGCCGCAGGCACTAGCCGAACCAGCAGGATGGCAGTAATCACCGAGGCGATAGCAGTGATTACCTTAACCAGCGCCGACAGCCAATAGTAGGGCTGCCAGATAGTCAGGATTTCCATCACATGGCTGGTCCCGCAGGCCAGGATGAACACACCAAAAGCCGTCAGCATCCAGTCAAAAGGCACGTCTTTGCGCTTGTGGATAAAGTACAGAAGGGTGAAGGGGATGGAGATGTAGGACAGGGTGATCAAGCCATCGGCAATGACATTGGTCCACAGCAAATCCGGTCGCCACATATAGCAATGCCCATGGGGTATAAAGCGCTTGTCGGTTAACAGAGCCAGCAGATCGTTCATGGGCCACTCACTCCCTGTGCCGTAGATGCCGATTGGACAAATCGGAGTCTAGCAGGGGCTGGGGCGGTCATTTCGAAGGCTCCGTGAAACGACCGCAGAGCCCTGCTGAACGAACGCGCGCCCTATCGCCATCGTGTTCGCGGGGGTGATCGGCCATTAGTAACCGCAACATCCTGGCAAAATTTTCGCCTTCGATTGCCCCACCGAAAGCCTATCCCACGACTAACCTTCAAGAGCCGCAGGACGCGGCCCCTTATTCACTCAAGGAACGATTGCATGTCGCTCGCCATTGTCCATAGCCGCGCCCAGGTGGGGGTGGAGGCTCCTGCCGTTACCGTTGAAGTCCATCTGGCCAATGGCTTGCCATCACTGACGATGGTCGGCTTGCCTGAAGCGGCGGTGAAGGAAAGCAAGGACAGGGTACGCAGCGCGATCATCAATTCGGGCCTGAATTTCCCGGCGCGGCGCATCACGCTGAACCTGGCGCCGGCGGATCTGCCCAAGGACGGCGGGCGGTTCGACCTGGCGATTGCCCTGGGGATCCTGGCGGCCAGCGTACAGGTGCCAACCCTGATGCTGGACGATGTGGAATGTCTCGGGGAGTTGGCGTTGTCCGGCGCGGTGCGCCCGGTGCGCGGTGTGTTGCCCGCGGCGCTGGCGGCGCGCAAGGCCGGGCGTACGCTGCTGGTGCCGCGAGCGAATGCCGAGGAAGCCTGTCTGGCATCGGGGCTGAAGGTGATCGCGGTGGACCATTTGCTCGAAGCGGTAGCCCACTTCAATGGCCATACCCCGGTGGTGCCTTATGTTTCCAACGGGCTGCTCTCGGCGAGCAAGCCCTATCCTGACTTGAATGAAGTACAAGGCCAGGTCGGGGCCAAGCGCGCATTGCTGATCGCCGCTGCGGGAGCTCATAACCTGTTGTTCAGCGGACCACCAGGCACCGGCAAGACATTGCTGGCGAGTCGTTTACCGGGGTTGTTGCCGCCACTGGCTGAAAGTGAAGCCCTGGAGGTCGCCGCGATTCAGTCGGTCGCCAGTTGCGTACCGTTGAGCCATTGGCCGCAGCGCCCGTTTCGTCAACCGCATCACTCGGCGTCCGGCCCGGCGCTGGTGGGTGGCGGCTCAAAGCCGCAACCGGGAGAGATCACCCTCGCCCACCATGGCGTGCTGTTTCTCGATGAACTTCCATTTTGACTTTTTAGGTTTGGTTGTCAAAATCGAATTTAGACCGTCAGATCAGGGCTTACCATGGCATTTCCGTCCATACAATCGTTGCCAATCTTCTCAAATGGGGTCCACTATGATCACTATCCGTATGAGCAGCTGAATGAATACCAAAGGGCAATATTTACCGACGCAACGTCGAGCCGTGGTCGGCTATGTTCATCGGTGAAGCAGATTACGCTTAAAAGTTTTGAGTGCTACCTCCAGATAACCCGTCAGCTGGCAACTCCGCGATCGCAATCGAAATTCCGAAAGGTGGCGGAAGGCTTCCTAGGTTTTTTATATTCAGAAAAACATATTGAAACGACTCCGCTACTTCGCGCCCAACGAGCGAAGTTTTTCATATCAATAATTCCTTTCCTATCAGAGAAATACCCCAGCAAGAAAGAGTATTCATTTCCCTTGACTATCGAAGCAATAAACAAATACATAAGTGTGCTGAATAGCTTAGAGCAATGCCCCAAAAAAATAGAATATTGGCGAGGATGGCCGTTGCTGAATGTTTCTGGAGGAATGCATTTTCTTCCCTTATGGGCGTTTTACCGAAAGCTTGGTGCCGACTTTACAAGGAAACTCTATTCTGAAACTCATATCTTCCTATCAGGAAGGCGTTATCGAGCAATGCCAATGCTATCGAATCTAGGAGATTTTATAGAGACTCAACCATCAGATATCACACCTACACACTTAACTTCAGACGTATTCATGAGCGAATTCTGGGATCGTTTTGTGAAGTATTACGTTACAACAGCATATGATAGCGGAAAAGGACAGAAACTAAGCACCATCGCATCGGCCTGGAACGTACAATTCTCAGCTTTCGTGCGCAACCAACTTATTCCAGCATCCCTACTAAGCGGGGGGTATGCTGGATTACCCGTGTTACCAAAGAGACTTTATACCGACGCGGCTTCAAGAATCAGCACTGGAAATGACGGAACACTCGTTCATTCAAAATTATTGCACGATATTCCACTAGAGATTACCGACCAAGCGGCTATCTACCACATCTTTGACAGCCTAAACTCATCCATGAACGACTTAACAACCTGGGCTAAAGCTGAAGTCGCAGATCTGCATGCCAGACTAAATCGTCGATTGCGAGAAGCACCGAATGGAACACTGCGCTGGATCGGTGGATCTGGAGAAAACGAGGGAGGCCAAATTCAATGGATGAGAGATCGGAATAATCCAGCGTGCTTTGCTAATGCAGCACGAAATATCGAAGAGCACTCCTATTCATATATAATGGAGCGAGCCGTCCAAATTTTTGCTCCGCCATTTGCAGAAACAGCATATGAGCTAGGATTAGCAACAACAAGCTCATTGTACCCACACTGTCTACTACTCGTTAGTCTGTATCCAAAAATCACCGTTGGTTTCTTGGAAAACTTGGAGATATATGATGAGCATGGGAAAAAAATTGGATTCATCCCAACCGACAACGGGTATCAATTAGTTGGATATAAACTTCGTAGAGGGCACCGTGAAGCTGAGCAGGTTATTAGCCTTTGCGAGTACGGTGCATATCTTGTTCAACAAATAATGGACGTCACCGACTACGGCAGACGATACCTACAATCTATTGGAGATGATAATTACAGATATTTATTATTATCCGCAGTTAGAAGCTTCGGCAAATTTCAGCGACCAAAGTTAGCTTCGGTTACCACATCACCCATCCCAATAGAAAGACTGGTATCCGGCTTAAAGAAATACACGAACCTAGATCATGCTGAAGCTACGTACCTCGCACAACGCGCTAATCTCTCCACAATTCGCGCGACCGCTGGAGTAATGATCTATTTAGAATCAAAAAGCGCAAAAAAAATGTCCGAAGCTCTTGGCCATAAATCATTTGATCCATCGTTGTTAGCGCGCTATCTCCCAGCACCCATTTGGGATTTCTTTCAAGATCGATGGATTAGAATTTTTCAAGCAGGAATAATTATCGAAGCGATGGATGGGAGCCCATACAAACTGAAGGCTTCAGGTTTTGACACCTTAGAACAGGTTGAGGAGTTTTTATTAAACCACTCGATACAACTCCCCCCTGAGGAATCAAACACTCGCTTTAGCGAGGTGCGGCCCGACAGCTCTATATTGGTATCACTGAATGAACAAATTTTTGAAGAACTATTAAAGCTTAATGATTCAAGGTACAAATCTAGCAGCCATATACAATCAAGTCTTTGGAAAGATCTGAGCTCTAAAATAATCACTCACGTTGACTCGTGCCTTAGTGATCGACCAGACATTCAGCTTGCACTCTCTAACGCTAAAAACAAACTAGGGATAACCATTTAAATGAACGCGAAAGAAAATATTCACGCGTTGGCCTTTCTGGAAGAAATGTTCCCCTCCCAGAAAACTCGGTTTGAAAGCGAATGGTTGACCTCGGACTTTGATTCCAACGTATGGTGCTTTGATTTCGCGCGCGGGTATAGATTTTGTGTAAATTTCAACGTGGAGCTCGAGGACGGGTCTAAACTTTCCGCCCCCAAAAACAAAAAATTATTGAAATTATTCAAAAACTGGATAACCGTTCAGAATACCCAGAATTTAAATCAAGGTGTAAAACCAGGTAGTATCACCGCGTACGCTAACACGCGAAGAGCGATAAACATCATTGACTACCTTTTGCTGAACAGTTCGCGCCTTAAGCTCGCTAGCCATGGATTAAACCTTCTAACAGAAAACGATGTCGCAGCGTTTTTTATCAGTTGTCGAGTTCGGAAAAAATTGCTGAAGGGGTCTATAACTGGCGACAAACTGTGGTCGATTTCCTAAGAAGATCCAGTGAATGTAGCGATCAGATTGTCTCACGTTTCGCTGAAAAAAATCCCGATCTCTATTTTTTAATGATTCAAAATGAAACAGCATATGGCCTTTCGCCAAGCGAAACTCTTAAAGTCAAAATATGGCTACATGAGAACGATTATTATAGCCCCATTCTCAGCTCGGGGTACAGGTTAACGGTAAGCATCACCCGACTGGCATCACACATCTATAAAAATACCCTTGTGGGGGGCGCTATAAAAAGTGCTTTACCTGAGCTAAATCTGGCCCCTTATCCAGGGATGACAACTGAGTACAATGTCGTTGGCGTTCGTACGGCAAATGAAGACTCGATGTCAGATCGACAGTTTACCAAATATTATGCAACTTTTATGGCGATAAACAAACTGCCAGAATTAGGAATTGAAATTCCCAGTCATGCTTTTACTAAGCTCAGTTTGAGTGCTTTGAAAGCGCACCTAAATTTAGCGCAAACCATGCGTTTTAAGACATTGAGGCCGAGTATCCTATTACCTGCGCTGCAGAAGGCTATCGATTTTATTTACGAGTACGGAGAAGACATTTTCCAATCTGCTTCTGCTGTCATTGCTGCTCAAGCAAAGTATGGTGAGAGCGTAAACGATCCTGATTCGGATTGGTGGGTTCGCAAAGCTATCACACCTCGTTTAGCTGGGTTAGGAGTCCAATGCTGGAGTCTTAGCACCAAGATGCTGGCTGGCAAAAAACTCTCTAAAGAACTTAGAGAAAACAAAGTTCAGGAGTATTTTAACAGGCTCCGCAGTAACGAGGGGCTGTGGGAACTGTTACGAGTATATTATGGCGCAGCGCAATTGATCATCGGATTACTGATGGCGCGGCGCCAATCGGAACTTAAAAGCCTGATGCCGTTTGAGTGCCTTGATGACTCAAAGCGAAATTTAATATTTTTTAACGCAAAATCCGGATTTTTATCCAATAAACAAATTTTAAAAAGACCCATTCCAAGTATCGGCGTTCACATTATTGAAACATTGGAAAACTTCCAAAGCCTGCTGCTCAAAAATAAACTTATTATTGAGTATACATATTTGTTCGCCCCGCCTGACAGATATGCAAAAGGACTAAAAAAGAGCTTACATTCGCCTGCCTACAATAGAAGTATTGATTTTTTCTGCGACTACATTGAGGCACCTCGAAACAGCGAAGGATCAAGATTTTATTTCCGCCAGCACCAACTGAGGCGCGGCTTTTCGATGATATTTTTTTGGGGCAATTCATTTGGTGGCCTCGACACATTAAGATGGTTCTTGGGCCATGCGGATCTTGAACACCTCTATCATTACATTACTGAAGCCACTCCTGGAGAAGTACTTCGCGGGGTAAAAGCAGCTTATCTGGCAGACTCCTTAGCGGCTGGCGATAAAGAGGTATCCAATGAACTCGCGGCAGCTCTACTTTCACATTTTGGAACATCTGAATTTACCATACTGGATTCTCAAGAAGTAGAAATCTACTTGGAAACACTAATCGAAAACCACTCGCTAACTGTCGAGCCGCATTTTATCAAGATAGACGACGTAACTACCTATAGGCTGGTAACCAAGCTGATAAAATCAATATGAACAAAAAACTTCATTCGACTATCAACCTTTACAATTTACTTCTCGATATTGCCTCTCATCCACACAAATATCAGAAATCAGCGATAGGAGCTTTCTTAAAATCACAAGGCTCATTAGCTCGACACTCAGCTCCGGATAAAAACATCTATCCTTGCTCTTTAAATACGTTGAAGACCCGTGCTGATTGCTTTCTTGCAGGAGGCTTTGAGGCTATGGATCATGCAAGAATTTCGGCACTAAAAGCGTGTTCCCCAGTAGTGGTTCTGATTTCTGCTCAAGACAAACCTAGAACGTTAAAAGACGACGTCATTGCTCTTAAAAAAGAAATACAGTTTCTCAACGAAGAAATTCTTTGCTACACCATCGCATTAGAAACAAGCATGGAACAGGCAAGAACGTACGCCAAGAAGACAAACAATATAGTAAATATTCAACTCTGCGAGAAACAACAATCGGAAATTTATGCACTATTGAAATACCCCAGAGTAACGACCAATGACTAAACTTTATCGTTTGACATCAGCACACTTTCAGCTACCTTTAGCGCTACTTTCCGATCAAACATATATTTTCAACTCAGCTTCGTACATCCCGATGCTTCGCTATCCTAACGGCACATGGTGTCACTACTCTAATTGCTACATGCATTCTCTTTATAGAAAAGGATTGTCTCGCAATAACAAAGGCGGAACATTAAAAACCTATGCGGGCAACATAAGCCATTTACTGCGCTTTTGTTCGGATAACGCGATTGATGTTGCGCAAATGACCGACAGCCTCTTTATACTATTCATGCAGACGTTGCTTAACGACAAGAAATCACTGTCTACAACACACACACTTCGGTCGACAACTTCAATACTTACGATAGGGAAAAACTGTATCGACTTACTGGTCTATATCGGAAAAATCACCGGTAGAGATGAGTTTGTCGGTAAAGATGGAGTGATCAAAGCTGAAAAAAGAAAAGCTGAAATCGATATTGGGAACGGAAGAAAGCGCATCACCAAATACTATTGGCATCACCGTTCATTTCCTGAGCCATCTCCTGACAAAAAAAGATTCCCGATTACTGACGCTCATTCTAATGCCATTATCGAAGCAGCCGCTGGTACTGAGGACCTTTTTCTCAGAAAGCGTAGATTCGTGATGCTTAAACTACTTGCCCATACTGGTTGCCGACGTTCTGAATTGGTTTCGATAACGACGCATGATGTATATGCAGCGCTTCATGAGCCAACCATCGGCTTAAAATTGATGACGGCGAAAAAGCGCGGAAACTCAATCCATCATCGATACTTGCCCATCTCAATTCCGGATTTGAAATTCATCGCCTCTTATATTGAATTTAACCGACTCCCAAAAATTAGATCTCTGGGAGTTGAGGACGATGGCATGCTGTTTATCAGTGCACGCACTGGAAAGGGCCTTATGCCAAATACGATCACACAGGAGATCTCGGAGTTGGCGGGACTAGCTGGCATCAATGAGCGCTTATCTCCACACATGTACAGACATCGCTTCATCACTCAATATTTCATAAAATTGATTATTCAGCATGACTTTAATAATTCTGATGAGTTCAGGAACTTACTAATCAACACTGAATCCTTCAAACGTGAGGTGCAACAATGGACAGGTCACACAAACATTAATTCTTTAGACAACTACATACATCTTGCTTTCTCGGATATATCCAACAGAAAAGAAGTTGTGGAGGCGGCAATCCGCAGCGAGCACCTTTCATCGTTACTACAAACTGTCAAAATGGCCCAAGCAGAAATAAAAGCGGGATTTACCTCATCATCAGTTAATGAGCTGTTGAATACGATATCCGAATATCTAAATGAGCTTCAGCACTCGGCCTAACAAGCGTTATTTGGAATTATCAGTTTTCTACTAGCACACCAAAATCAAAAGTAAATGAGATCAGGGTTGATATTGTCGAGTGGCCGTTCACGTACTTTGCACAGCGATTAGCTGATCCGAATTGCTTGCCCCCTCCTTAACCATTGGCTTAAAATTCGAAGGTCGCATGCCGACCCTGAGGTTGGAGAGAATTGTCAGGCCTCCATATCTTCTGAAGATATGCATTTAGGTGAATGTTTGCTTGCACCAGCCAGGCCCCCAACTGGCTCAAAATCTCGGTCAAAGCTTGCTGCGCGTTCCAAGAATCTGCTCTGTTTGAGAGACCGCTTTTCCAGAACCGAGCGGGCTATCCGCCTGTATTCGACAATCTGCTTAAGCTTTAAACGTATCTTCTTTGGTCTTCTCATGATGATCCTGGGGGTATCGATGTAGGCGTTTATGGAACGACTTGCTATAGACGATGCGAATTGCAATCGGTATGCCTATCATGCACCACAGCAGCCTTAGAGACATTCCCTGAGCGGTTTATCAGCCTTGAGGAGCCTTATGCCTAGCCCAAATCTTTCTGAACTACTTGCTCAAGTAACAGAGATCGTTCAACACGCAGGCGCTCTCCTCGCGGCCGAGTGGAGTCTTCCAGAGGGTCCTCGAGGCATTGGTGACAAGGCCGCGATCGATGTCGAAATAGAATGTTTTTTGCGACCAGAACTTCTCAGCGTGTTCGACTGCGATTTTTGGGGCGAAGAGACCGGGCATGTTCTGACAGGACAGTCGTGGTGTTGGGTTGTAGACCCTAACGATGGCACCAGTGATTTTTTGAATGGCATGAAGGGATCAGCGATATCAGTGGGGCTACTGCATAACACCATTCCCGTGATGGGGGTCGTATACGCACCAGTGACTTCTGAGGGGCGCCCCGACTGCATCGGTTGGGCTGAGGGCACCCCCCATTTGATTCGCAACGGTCGAGCTGTGTCTGTACGCCTCGAAAATAAACAGCTTTCGAATCAAAGCACGATCATGGTGAGTGCAGCTGCGGTGACAAAGGCAGAACTCAATCGTGAACTGTGTGCTCCAGGACATTTCCATGCAATGCCATCGATCGCGTACAGACTGGCAAGAGTGGCTGTGGGTGACGGAATTTGCGGCATCTCTCTCTACGCTGTTTCAGCGCATGATGTTGTGGCTGGTCATGCGCTGTTGAGAGGTGCCGGAGGCGTCTTATTGGATGAAAATGGGTCCGAGATTCGCTATGCGACAGAGGCACAGATGACGGCTGTTTCGCAACGCTGCTTTGGTGGATCACCTTCAGCATGTCGCGAGTTGAAAGCTCGTGAATGGAATCTGGTGCTCGGGGGTTCAAACGCTATTGATTAGAAGCCTGACTATTGACCACCAGAATCGGTCAAAACCATGCTCTACGCGAGTAATTGAACTCCATCGGGTCACCCGATCGCGCCACACAGGACGGGGCGCTCTCCGAGCGGTATATGTCCAGTTATACCTGGACTAAGCGACGAGCTTCAGACGAGGAAAGATGGCCACAACATCGTCTGGGATGGTGGAAAGTATGGCCGTCACTTTCTCTTGTGGGAGACTGGTGGCCAGCATGGCTTCGAGTCTTTCAACTCGTTGGCGTATTGAGGCTGCACGATCCCACTGAATTGCGTATTTCTTTGCGACTTTCTGTTCGATGAGCACCAAGTTGCGACTACTGTCGTAGGTGTATCGCATCGCCACTTTCACAGGACAGTCGTTTTCATCGATCTCGAGAAAGGTGATCTCAAATATCACACCATTCGATGTCTTACGGGATGCTGATTCGACGTAAGCGTCTTCGAACAGGTTGTCGATGAGGTCGCTAGGCTGAACGCCTCGGCTGATATGGAGAGTCGTCAGTTCGTCAACGAGTAATTTGATAGATTCGAGGCTCATCTCAGCATTTTCCTCAGTTCAGCGATGACTACTTCCACGTGCGAGATCGACTCGGAAAGCGAGCTATTATCACGCTCAGCAACCTTGCCGTACTTCTTAGCAAGCTTGGTATTGATAAAGCTCACCAGTATACCGTCGTTGGGCGTATTCGGCTTTGCCATCGGAACGTGAGCTGCGAATTTCCGATAAAGAGTAGAGCTTTTATCGTCGACCCCTAAGTCGCTGAGCAGCGTGGCAACTTCATCTTGGGCCTTTTTTGTAAGAATCTCTCGAAGCTGCTTCCGCGCGATCTCTGGTCGCTTTTCCATGAGTGTCGGGTCGATGACCTGGGCGGCTTTCTTCATCTCGGCGTTTCGGATGACGTTCGTCAACTGTGCAAGCACGTCAGCGTCGTAACCCTCTATGCCCGGCAATTCTTTGACTTTCTGGGCCGCAAAAGCATCGATTTCAGCTCGCTTGTCAGAGAAAATCTTGTTGAAGTCCAAGTCTTCCAAATAGGAGTCCTGATCGCTCACAAACGCTTCGGAGGATCCAACACCCGCCAGGGACTCCTCTCTTCGAACGTATTCCTCGTCAGTGATTGTGTATTCCTTGGTGCGTTGATGTTTTGCTCGATCAACCTCCTTCTGAAACGAGCTCCACATCGCATCCAGACCGGTTTCCTCGTGGTAGATCACAACGGCGTTGTTATCAATCTCGAACGCAGTGATTTCCTCTGGGGGGATTGCGCGTAGCACCCGGCCGACGATTTGAGCGAAAGCATTCAGGCTTCGATAGGGCCGAAAAAGCGCAAGAACCGTAAGGTACCTGTGGTCATAGCCTTCCATCAGCATGTTCACTGAGATGACCACGTCGCACTGATTGTTATCGATCGTTCTAAAAGCTGCATCGATGTCCGGCTGTTCCATGTAGCTATGAACAATCGCCGCTCTTAAATTTTTGGCCTCGTACCAAGTACGTAAATCCTCGGCGTGGGCAATACTGCAGCCCACAGCAAGGATTTTGTGAGGCACTTCAGGTGATGATTTCTTCAGCTCCGTGAGGTTGTGAATGCTCTGGTCAATCACGTCCAATGAGCACTCTTTGGACAATGCAACGCTACGCTGGACCCACTCAGGGTCTTTGAAACCCAGCACTTCCTCCTTTGATAACCTAACGCCTGGCTGGTCAGCCAACGTGAAATAGAGCTCATGAGCATTGACCGTTTCTTTCCTGAGCCATTTGACGTAGCGGTCCCTCATCACCTCAGACAGTGGCGTTTTGTGAATCAGCTTTCCGGGCACTTCCTGGTTGTCACCACGAAATGGGGTTCCAGTTACAAAAAGTTTTTTAGCCTTGGCGAAGTAGCCAAGTGTCTTTTGCCAAGTGTCAGCCGGCGCGTGATGCCCTTCATCGACGATGATCAGGTCGAAGAAGTCGGGCGGGACTCGCCTGGTCAGGCACGTAGCGCGGTCGCTGTGAATTTGCTGAATATTGGAGTAAACGATATGGCTTTGCTCCAGGCTGCGCTGAAGCGTCAGCGAGCTGAATTCGCAGGTGACGGGCAGGTCATTTCCACTGAAGATCACATCAAAGTTAATCCAGAAATTGTCTTCCAAGAGGTCTTGGGTCTTCCGAATGCTCTGCTTGGTCACAAGACCAGGGGTGATGATCAAGACACGCCCTTTCGCCATTCCAAACGGCACGATGGAAATCAGCCCTGATTTGCCCGTGCCCGTAGGCAGCACGATCAGCGCATCCTGTTCAGGATTGCTTGCAAAATGCTCTTGGGCCTTCATGTAGGCTTCGATTTGAGGCGTCCGCAGCTTACTGTTGCCTAAAATGTTAACGGCAGTGTCGGTAAAGTAATTCATGAAAAACTCTCTGGCGTTTTTCGAGAATCCACGACAAAAACGCCGCTCGAACGAGCAGCATGCGCTTGCGCAGATTGCGATAGAAAAAGAACTGTCGACAGCAACGAAGCTGTGGCGGGCATCGAAAATCCTTATTTCTGAATCAACTGGATCAACAAAGGCGGTTTAGAGGGCTGAACACGCTTTTAATCATAATAGCCGAATGATATTGCTCAAGGTGCCTTGAATTTTCGAGCCTGCTCATGCCGACACTGCCGAAGACAGTTCATAGCCACGATACTCTTACTTTGAAGTCTCGCTTAGAAACATCAATTCGATCCGGACGTAATTTGGACCCCGGCTTTAGTAAGCAGCTCGTACAGGGTCGCAATTTTTGTTCGTGTGCCACGCGAGGCACAGTAAGTAAATATGACCCGCTGCTTGGCCCGGGTGAAAGCCACAAAAAATCCTGCTGTCGCCTCAATTTCATCCTGGGAAAAACTCCACCACGCGCCGTCATCCAGTCCGACAAAAATGACGGTGTGATACTCAAGGCCCTTGCTCTTGTGGATCGTCATCAATGGAACTGCGTGGACGCCTTCGTACATGTCGAGGGCGTAGGACCAGTCCGTACTGTGGAGCGAGGTGGACAGAAGATGTTCCGCGGTCGCGTCTAGCACTTTGTCTAGCCAGGTTCCCTGGTCATAGGCGGGGTTGGAGCGTATTACATGCTCTGGACCCACGAAATTTAGGATGTCGTCAACAAGTGCGCGTGAGGCCGCCTTGCTTTTTGGGGGATGCGAGTAACGTGCAGCAAGTTCGGTTGTATAGGTATCCAACTCACGAGCGAGCCTACTCTGCCTGATTGCGTCATCGACATCGATCCCTCTCATTGAAGCGAGCCAATTCTGGCAGCTCGACCAATAACCACCAGCTCGCGGAGTCATTGCGAGGCGGAGAACGGTGACCAGCAACTTTGAGATTTCCTCGGCCATCAGCTCTTGCAGCATTACTTTGCCGACCATTCCAGCTTCGTTACGCAGCGCCAGATTTTCGCTCGCGAAAGCAGGTTCTAAAAGTTCGGCATACTCTCCCGCCTTTTGTCGAACCAGGATGACGAAATCTCGAGGAGCCAGTTTCAGATCGGCAATGTATGTCGCTACTGATCGTGCCAACTGACGCGCTTCAATTTTCGGACTTGCGAAATCGAGAATTGAGCAACTTTCCCCGTCAATTGTGCCATCAGTCTGAGATACCGGCTGTACAGCTCGTGCGTCTAAGGCCTGGGCCAACACGTGCTGGATACGTACTAGCTCCGGCGAAGATCGGTAGTTGTTGAAGAGCGAAGTCCGGACACCTTCGAAATCGGCATCGAAGGCAGAAAAAGGATCATCCATCGCCATTGCCCAACGCATGATCTGCTGCTTGTTATCTCCGACAGCAGTCACGATGGTTTCTGTGCCTCGAAAAATCGTGCTGACCAGATCGTACTGAACCCTTGTGGTGTCCTGGAATTCGTCCATGAACAAATGCGAATAAGTGAGGCGCAGGGCATCCCGCGCCATCGGATTGACTCGCAACAGCAATTCAGCGAGACGGCCAATCATCGCGAAGGACAGCACACTTTTGCCGCCGTCGTGGAGCGACATTTTCCAGAACGCATCTGCCGCCCATTCTGCGACAGTTGGGGCTGGCCATCCGTCAACAGGCAGCGGTAAGCCGAGCAGGTGCCGGCGCTCAAATATTTTTGGCCCAATCTCACGCACGTCATTTTTCGTTCCAACTATCGAAGGCGGCGTTGGAAGGTCATGGAGAAACTCGCGAAAATCTCGTTCATTGTGAGTCGCGATCTCGTAGTCGGGTCTTGGCCGCCAGCGGTCAGGCAATGCCTGACCGAAGCGGTCGACCAATCCTTTTGCAAACGCATCAAACGTCATGGAGTCGAAGCGGCTCGCGTGGGTGTGGTGGCAGCGCTGACGTACGCGTGCTGCCAGATTTGACGCAGCATCGCGCTTGAAACTAATAGCTAGAATGCGCCGAGGAGATGGGGCCGCATCAGTTTGAAGGAGAAAGGCGGCGCGCTGCGCGAGCAGTTCTGTCTTGCCAGCACCCGGACCCGCAATAACGGACCGATTTTTTCGCGAACGAGCCACCTTCAGCGCATTCGCCTCTAGAGCTTTCACTCCTACGGGCTTCCAGTCCTCGGGACGTATTCGGCGTGACGAAACGGCCATGATTAGTCTCGCCTTAAGGAGTTGGCAATATGTCGAACAACTTCGGCTAGAACTGCTGGCATTTCTGCGATCAGACTCGCCTTGCTAATGCGTGTCAATGCCGCCAGATGTGTAGCTGGCTTGCTGTGGGTGAGAAAGTGGTACCGATAATTCGGAAACAATGGTGGGTAATTCTCATAGGGTCCCGTATATATCGAAAGTCCCGGACCTGACGTCCCCAGCACAACCTCCGCAGCCTTGTCAGCGGCCATACGTGGACCTCCCCCTTTAGGGATCACGGCCGCATAGTCATCGGGGAAAGCATCTAGCATCGCCAGATCAAGGTCGAGCGGAGCCGAAAAGTAAACCCCGTATTCCTTCAGCCTATTGATCCAGCTCAACTGAGTGGAGTGATCTGATGAATTGTTCCAACCATGCATCCCGAGCAATGCTGCGTCGGTCAAAACGCCGGTGGTGGTTTGTAGCAATTTGGCCTTGGGTGCGCCGAATTCAATAAGCTTCTCAATCGCTGTTTTCACTCGCCCCCAACCACCACCATCGCGGCCGAGATCCAAGTCCAAGAGAGTTGCGTAAGGAATACCTAGACTCTTAAGTAAGCGCCAGAAATATTGGACGTGTCGTCCGCCGAGAGGGACGATCGCGACGAAAGCTGGGTCGATGAGAAGATCAAGTGCCTCGGCGAGATGAGGGAGGACGATCCTTTCCGAGTCACCCTCAACGAGCAGGACAAACCGCGCGAAGTAAAGCTCGGGATAGGCCAAGATGGCACCACGTACGAACTTGCTGGCTTCAACATCATCAGCCGGCAGCTCAATTCGCTTCACAGTAGATACGCGCGTCTTTGCGCTACAGCGACAGTAACGGACCTCGCTTGGCTCGACGCGGCTAAGGACTGCTGGCGAATGGCTCGTAATTATGGCCTGCGCCCCGCTGGCCTCAGTCAACGATCTAACCTGGCGGATGATTCGAGCAAGGAAGTAGGGTGAAAGATGGTTTTCAGGTTCCTCAAGAGCAAACAGTGTGAGCGCGGGAGTATGGAGTGCATCCTCTCTAAATCCGGCCACAGAACCTTCAACAACCTCGCGCTCTAGGTCAAAAACGGCGGCGGCCAATGCAAAATAAAATAGCGACTGCTGTCCGTCGCTGAGGGCTTCAATACCTCTTTCTCGCCCGTCAGGTCCCTGCTCAAATATGACCGCGATCTTATTGATCACTTCCTCAAACCGTCGGCTCACCAGACTGAGCCTAGGCTTGGTATTGGAAACGTCGTCATGCAGGTCTGCCCAGCGTGTTTGCAGAGCCTCGGTGATTGCGGTGATCGCAGACTCGCCTTCAAACGCAGCGGTCAGACTCTCAGTCGCCTCTTGCACTTTGTCTTCGGTTTCGGAGGACCATTCAATAGCCCTTAGGAGTCGGGCGGCCAGGGTACCGGCAGTTGCACGGATTTGGCCGGCGGCATCCCGGCTAGCTGGGGTGTAATAAAGTTGTATAAGACCCCGATCGGTTACAGCCACTGGTTGGCATTTGTCCTCTGCGGGCTCCTTATCCAGGCTATCGATCCAATAGAGATTCTGTGATACCTCTCCCTCAAGCGTACCATCGTCGTCCCATTGTGCTTCAAGCCGCATTCGGCAAACGGGCGCTTGGGCCGCTCTCGTAATCAGCATGTGCCGAAATGAAGGGGCGATGGTTTCTGGGGTTGCAGACCCGTCCAGCAACTCTGGAAAGGCAATAAGCGCCTCTATGTAGAGTTCTTTGGAATCGCGGCTCTCAGGATCCTCTCCGGGGGCGAGGTGGAAGTCCGAGAATGATACGGTGCGCTGCGCCCGCGTGACCCCAAACATCTTCGACATAGCCTGAAGAAGCGCAGTTTTACCCGCAGCGTTAGGACCAACGATTGTGGTGACCTCATCTGAGATTGGGATTGCAATCTCATTCGGGCCGAAACAGCGAAAGCCAGATACCGTGATCGACTCGATGCGCATAGGTTCCTTCCTCAATGCGGTAACGGGCACACATGCTCGTTACAATCCGGCGAGGTTAGCGCAGTATCCCTTCGCGCACAGCCCTCTAACCTCGAATTTTTGGGCCACTCTGGCCAATTAGGTACTCAGGCCATGGCTAACAGCTACGGGATAGCAGCAAGCTGATTTCAGCCCGCCAAACACCAGTGCAAGCATCCCCCTCGATCCATCGGCGAGCCTTGCGAAAATCGGTTCAGTGCTTCTTCGGAGAAGGGTCGATCTAGAGTTAGGGCTCTAACGACTGATGTATGGCAGCAGCGTGTGTGGTTGGCAATCCAGTTGGTATGCGATGCGGTAGAGCTTCTCGATCGTAAGGTTGACTTCGCCTCTCTCGATCCTACCGACATAACTGCGATCCATCATACATACGTGCGCTAAAGCATCTTGAGATAGGCCTACCGATATCCTTCGCTCACGGATGTTCTGCCCGAGATCCTTTGCCAACTGCTGCATAACCGCCTCGACTTACTCAAGGCGAAACTATCCGTCGTTTGCGGACTAGGTAGCGACGGATTATAATCCGCATTTGTATAGCTATTTGCATTCCTAGGTGCCTGCATGAAACCGGCTACATTTAAGTTAAACAGGCACATCTTCGAGTTACTCCAGGAAGGGAAACTCCAACGATTCACCACTCTCGACCTTCGTGATGCCTACGCTCAGAAAATAGCCCCATCAGATATCGGTCTCGGTGAGCTCTGGAAATATGTATATGAGCAGGTCCGTCGCTTGAAGCATGTCGGCTGGATTCGGCAGGACGAAGTGCGTCGAAAACGAGGACAGGTCTTTCACGTGCTAGACAAGCCAGAGCTTCTCTCAGTTGAACTCGTCGACTGCAATTTCATGAGTTGTTCCCCTCTGCTAGGGCAAAACCCTACCGCGGGTATTCTTAAACCGGTTGAAGCGCCTACCCAACGGCTTGAGACGCTAGCCAAAGAAATTCGGTTGGATTTGCTCACATCGATGGGCGAGGCTGAGCGGTATAAACAGCTCTTGAATGAAATGCCAGAACTGAAAGTCTGGGTTGAAGATAATTACGTTGAGGCCCGCGATCGAAGCTCTCGGCTTCTTGGTCACCTAAAGGCTGTCGAGAAGACCTTAAAGTCGCTAGCCGCATGAGTATTTCTCTGCGCGCCTGGCAGGCTGCATGCGTTGATGCTGCTTTGTCTCGTTATAAGCATTCTCCGCATTTCTTTTGCCAAGCAACCCCTGGTGCGGGAAAAAGTAGAATGGCGGCGGAGATCGCCCGTCAACTATTGCTCACCGGTGAGATTGATCTTGTGCTCTGTTTTGCCCCGTCCTGCCAAGTAGCAGAGGGATTGAGGAAAACATTTTCAGGCGTGTTAAACCGCCAGTTTGATGGCCTATTAGGCTCTGTTGGTGTCGCTACCACTTATCAAGGCATGCATCATCAAGGTGAGGAATTCTGGAGGTTGCTTGATAAATATCGAGTCTTCGCAGTCTTCGATGAGATCCACCACTGTGCGGGCCATGACCCCCTTTTAAGCAATTCTTGGGGGCAGATCATTTTACAGAGGATTCAAGACAGAGCTGCCTATACCCTTGCGTTGTCAGGCACACCTTGGCGGTCGGATGAGAGAGCCATCGCATTGGCAAGGTACTCAAATCCGGAGGGCCGCTTGATCTGTGACTTTCGCTACGGCATCGAAGAGGCGATATCAGACAAGGTATGCCGTCCCCCCCGTATCGTGCTGATCGATAACAATGCGATAAGGCTGACAGAGCAAGTGGGTAACAGCTCAACGGACGTTGTATATCCCAGTATTGCTCAACTCCTCACTGAGTCTCCCGTTAATTTTGAGGACTTACTCTCTAACGATGAGATCGTTCAGCAGACCATCGAATTGGGCAGTGAACGGCTAAATGAGATCCGGAAGGTCACCCCAAATGCCGCAGGCTTGGTGGTAGCGACTAACGTCCGGCATGCCAATCAGATTGCCTCTATTTTGAGGGCCCGCGGTGAAAGTTGTCTGGTCGTCACAAACCAGACTCCTGGGGCTCAAGGGCTTATTGATAAGTTTCGCAATAGCAATGATCGCTGGATCGTGGCCGTGGGAATGATTAGCGAGGGCACCGATATTCCAAGACTGCAGGTTTGCTGCTACCTCAGTAGGATTCGCACAGAACTACATTACCGGCAGGTGCTGGGTCGGGTGTTGAGACGCATGGGAGATATTGATGAGCATGCATGGCTATATGCGCTTGCAGAGCCCCTTTTGCAACAATTCTCCCAGCGGATTGCCGAGGATCTTCCAGAGGATCTGGCCGTTCTAGATTATGTTCAAGGCGCCAGCTCGCGTCTTGCATGGACAAAAAATAGTGAGCTCGACGCACCCTTCGATGGCTCAACTGAAATTTCGATACACCGGCGAGTTCCTCAAGTAGAGGGTGAAATATCGTTCGTAGGGGATGTAGAGAGAAAAGGCCTCTACGAACTGGATATCTCGTCAAGCTTTCGAACAGAGATTCTTGCTTATTATTGAATTCGGTACTTCACGATGATTGCTAGATCCTTCAGATCAGCCAGAGCTGCCTGGACCGGAACCCATAGCTGCCAGTCATTTGTGTCTACAGAGTCAGGGGCAATTCAATCAGAGGGCAGTTCAGCGGCACGCTCTGGGGCTCTGTAAATATTCTATAGGGAGGGATGGTGGTGCCATCGTACGTGTTTGTCGGTTCGTGAAGATACCTACGATGAGGAAGTATACCCGGCCTTCGAATGACTGACTGATGGCTTGCCGATTGCCTTCCTGACCGGCAGCTGTTGGCCGTTTGTTTTCTGTCGCGAAGGACGGCAACTGACCGTGAAGCGGTCAGTCATGACAGATAAAAAGCGACTAAGTGAAGTCGTTCGCTATGGGGATATGTAATTTCGAATAAGAGGCTCGTAGATACTCAATATGGAATTCGAGCGAGTTCTGATGCTGGTACGATACAACGTGCTCCGCCAAAAAATTAAACTCCTAAGAGTTGCGTTCACAAGTACAGGGGGAAAGGGGGAAAGGGGGAAAGGGGGAAAGGGGGAAAGCTTACACATAAGTAATATTCGCGGCAGCTTTCTGAAAGGCTTCAGTGGTTATGCTCTATTCAGAAGTTAGTGAGAACCCGACGTCTCCCCTGATTTGAGTAGCGCTCAGCTTTAGAGTCCAATCCCAGTAACCAGGAGATTGGACATGAAGAAGCGTTTCACTGAAGAGCAAATCATTGGCTTTCTACGCGAAGCCGAGGCTGGGCTGCCGATCAAGGAGCTGTGTCGTCGGCACGGCTTTTCAGAGGCCAGTTACTACCTCTGGCGCAGCAAGTTTGGCGGGATGAGCGTGTCGGATGCCAAGCGCCTGAAGGAGCTGGAAAGCGAAAATGCCCGGCTTAAGAAAATGCTCGCCGAGTCGATGCTGGAGATTGAAGTCACCCGCGAGGCGTTGCGAAAAAAGTGGTGAGCGCACCCTCGCGTCGAGAGCTGGTGCGCCACATGACGGCACGCGGCTTGAGTGAGCGCCGAGCGCTTCAGGTGATGCGCATGAGCGCCAGTGCTCTGCGCTACCAACCGAGGGCGGATCGCAACCAGAGCCTGCGCAAGCGCATTGTGGCCCTGGCTCATCGGCATCGCCGCTATGGCGCCGCGATGATCTATTTGAAGCTGCGCCAGGCTGGCGAGGTGGTCAACCACAAGCGGGTGGAGCGCCTGTATGCCGAAGCCCGCTTGCAGGTGAAAAGGCGTAAGCGCAAGAAGATTCCGATTGCAGATCGACAGCCGCTGGGCCGCCCGCGGGCCGCCAACCAGGTCTGGTCGATGGACTTTGTATTTGATCGCACGGCTGAAGGGCGTGTCATCAAGAGCCTGACCGTGGTGGATGATGCCACCCATGAGGCTGTAGCCATCGTGCCGGAAAGAGCGATTGGCGGGCTTTCGTTGACGCGCATCCTGGATCGTCTGGCCATGTCACGCGGACTGCCCAAAGCCATCCGCACGGACAATGGCAAGGAGTTCTGTGGCAGGGCCATGCTGACCTGGGCTCATCAGCGAGGTGTGCAGCTGTTCCTGATTGAGCCAGGTAAGCCCAATCAGAATGCCTACATCGAATCGTTTAACGGGCGCTTCCGTGATGAATGCCTGAACGAACACTGGTTCACCAGCCTGCCGCACGCCAAGGTAGTGATTGAGTCCTGGCGGAGGGAATACAACGAAGAGAGACCGAAGAAAGGGCTTGGTGGGTTAACCCCATCGGCCTATGCCGAGCAACTGGCCTCGAAAGCCGTTACATTGACCCAGGACTCTAAAGCCAGCTGCTACTGAAGACGGGGAGACGTCGAACCAGGAGATAATCATGAAAACACTCAAAGCACTTTTTGCCGTCACTATTTTGACCTTGTCGTCATTGGCCATGGCTGAAGGCGGAGGTGACCGCGTTTACGGTCGGATGATGCAAGAAAACCAACAGGCGATGGAGCAATATGCCTTGAAAAATGGTAAGGCCATCCCTGAGATTGTTCATTATGAATATGGTATGAACCTCGATATTCAGAAGGTGGTCAGTGTCACGCAAGCCAACAAAACCTGTGGTGTTGCGCCTTCGCGCATGACCTATGAAGACACGGCGGGCAGGCTTAATACCGTTGAGTACAAGATTATGGGTACCAACTGCCCACACGGAAGCTAACCCCTAAAGGTCATATCTACGTCAGTCAGATCATTCATTAGGCTTTTTAAGCATGCTTACTGGTCGCTGACATAGAAGTAATTTTCAGGTCACGCTGGAGTTATCTTTTGTATGAAATTATGTCTGCCGGCACTTAGAGGAAATCTCTACGTGCCGGTGGCTTTTTTATAATGATAAAAATATTTCATAAAGAAACTCTGCCAAGCTAAAGCCTGGAGTGTTAAATGAACAATAAAAGCTTTTATGGTCTTTCTCTCATTGCCCTTGGCATGAGCATGGGGCAAGTTGCAGTGGCCGTTGAGCAAAAGCCTGAGGGGTTCATTGAAGGGAGCACCTTTAGTCTTCTCAATCGTAATCTCTATTTCAATCGTGACTATCGAAAGGGCCAGTCAAGTCCTACAGGCAATGGCTACGCTGAAGAATGGGCTCATGGGATTATTGGACGTTTTGAGTCGGGCTTTACCCAAGGCACCGTCGGGTTCGGCATTGATGCATTTGCAATGGTAGGACTCAAGCTTGATTCGGGTGATGGACGCTCGGGGGCTAGAAGCTCAGTGGATGTCATGCCCTATAACAGCAAAGGCCAACCTGAAGACTCTTACTCAAAAGTAGGCGGAGTCGCGAAGGCTCGCTTTATGGATACGGTGGTCAAAGTAGGTGACGTCTTTCCATCCACGCCTGTCGTGGCATATGGCGATTCTCGACTGCTGCCAGAGAGCTTTAGGGGGGCAACGGTTACCAATACAAGCATTAAAGACCTGACTATTCAGGGGGGCCGGCTGCATGCGATGAGCCAACCCAATTCGAGCAGCATGCGTGACGGCTTTTCGACTTTCTATGCCGGTGCTGTTGATGCTCCGTGGATTGCTTACCTAGGGGGCGATTACACCGTTAATGAGCATGTTGGTGTGAGTCTTTACTCCAGCCAATTTAAGGACGTTTGGAATCAGTATTACGCTGGCACTTCCTTTAGTTATCCGCTCTCAGACAACGTCGCGTTGATCGGTGGATTTAATTACTACCGCGCGGTCGACGAGGGTAAAAAACTCCTAGGCAGCTTTGATAACAATATCTGGAGCGGCAAAACCGGGGTCAAATTCGGCGTCCACACGGTGACCGTTGGCTATCAGCGCAGCAACGGCAATGACGACTTCGATTACCTGCGCCAATCGGACTCGATTTTTCTGGATAACTCCATCCAGTACAGCGACTTCAACTCACCGAAAGAGCAATCCTTGCAGCTACGCTACGACCTGGATATGCAAGCTTTCGGCATTCCGGGCCTAAGCTTCATGACTCGCTACGCGAAGGGGTGGGACGCTGATTATTCCAACGCGAACAGCGTGTACATGCGTCGCGGAGCAGATGGAGCGCCCTTGCAAGACCAAAAGCGTTGGGAGCGAGACATTGAGGCTAAGTACATCATCCAGTCAGGCTCTCTGAAGGACATGTCTCTGCGTGTTCGCCAAGCAACCACGCGTGCTACCGATTTCGAATCTGATTTGGATGAGGTCCGACTGATTGTCGAGTACCCACTGCAACTGCTTTAACCAGCGCAAACCTGCGGCACCAATTGTTCGATTACCAGATACACCCCGTCTCCTTGTTTCTCCTTTGGTTTGGGAGGCGGCTTAGGCGCCCTAGTGGCGCCTTTTTTTATGTGGATTGACATAAGGGCGGGACGTTCTGTTGTCAGTACTTGTGTTTGCCCCGCTTGGGAAATCTGCTAGCTAGGTTCTTTTGATCTGCTGATGGGTAATTGCACTGACTTGACCACCCGTTTGCATTTGACCTGACCAGCCATTTGCATCGGATTCGACCAGTACGTTTCTTGGCCATGGCCGGCAGAGAGCGACCAATTGCTGCCTTCGAGATTTTCACACAAGTCTTTGGACCGTCAAACTCGGTTGCCGCAGCCCGGCAGCACAAACCAGCGGTCGTTTGCGGCTCACTCGGGCACTTGGTAGCTAATGCCATTGGGGCCGGCCCCGACTTTATGGCTGGCCACCACTGTGCGACTGGCAGTATCGATCACAGAGAAGGTGCCGGCCTCGATATTGCTAACAAATACATAAGCGCCGTCGCTGCTGATGGCCACGCCGTGAGCGCCCTTACCGGTGGTCAGGGTGGCGACAACGCTCAAGGTCTGCGGGTCAATCACCGAGACGCGGTCATCCGGCTCACTGCTGCTGCCCTGATTGGCTACGTAGACCTGGCGACCATCTGCCGTGGCATACATCTGAATCGGCGTTCTGCCGACGGCAACTTTACCTATCAAGCGTTGTTTTTTCGTATCGATGATTCCGAGCTTGTTCTCCGCGCTCAGCGACACATAGGCCTGCTGTCCATCTGGGGCGAAGCCGACTTGCACGGGGCCGTTACCAACGGCAATTTGCGTGGCTTCTTTCAGCGTTGCGGTATCGATTACTGATACGCTGCCACTGCGCATATTGGCGACATACAGCATCTTGCCATCCGGGCTCAGGCGTAAACCATGGGGGAAACTACCGGTCTTGACAGTGCCGAGCTGAGTGCGTGCTTGTAGGTCAAACACCCGCACCAGATTAGCGGAAGAGTCGCTAACGAAAGCCCGCTGTCCGCTCAGGTCAGTCACCACGTGGGCAGGATGTTGCCCCGCCGGCAGGCTAAAGGCCGGTTTATCTAGCGTGGCAGTGCTGAACACCAACAACTCACCCGCCTTCATGGCTCCTGTTTGATGTTCAGCATGCGTAGGCATGCCCACCACCAGTAGCAAGCGTCCATCGGCGCTGATTTGTAAATTATGCGGTGCAATATTCAGGGCCAGCGTTTTGACCACACCCGTGTCGAGCCTGACTTGGCTGATCGAACTGTCGCGCTCATTGGCCGTGTACACGGTGCCAACTGGTGCTGCCAGCGCTACGTTTAAAGCCAGAGCGAGACTGGACGCCAAAAGCAGTTTGAACTTGAGCATGAGCGCTGATCCTTTTAGCAAAACAGTGACTATTGCGACTGTTGTTCGGCGAGCAATCGCCTGCCTACCATGCTGCGCCGTTGCAACCAGTCGCTCATTGATCATGATCAACTACTCGGCATTGAGCACTACGGAAAAAGTAGTTATTGCTTACGGTAAGACGAAGCGAAACAGCTCAGCCGACTTGCCGGGAAACGTCAGTCTGAGCCCAGCTTTGCTGCCTGCTGCGGCTTGGTAAGAGCCTTCGGCCAACATCGCGTTGTCGCCGGAGGGTTCCAGCGGCAAGACCTGCTTGGCACTGCCGTTTAAGAGCGTGACTTCGCCCAACGCACCGTTGCTGGTGATCGGGTTATAGGTAGCATCATGGCGCAAGCATTTTGGTTTGCTCGTCAGAAACGGACACATCGATCACGGTCCAGTCAGCTACCAGGCAATACGCTTTGCCCGGAAAATGCGCCTCAACAAACGACACCGCTTCGGCATCTCAGAACACTGCCGATCAAGCTGTTTCCTTTACCAACGAGTAAATCGATCAAGCCCGACATTTCCATACATTCCTCCGGGTTTGCCTAAGAAGAAATATGCCTTCGTTCTTACAACCTATCCGCATCGGGAAGGACTTATTAGCCTCCTGCGTCGATCTCTATCAGCTGTGTGTAGGCGCATTGCCGATAGAGTACGATCCCGGATTGATTATAAGGGTCGTCCTCTGTCCAATCAGAAAGCCAGACCGCTGGATGATATTGCGCATGCAACCAGGAGTCGTGCAGCAGTGGCGGACACGATTACTTCATAGTCCGCTTCCTTGCGAGAGTTTAGATTCAACAGCGAGGCGCCGGCGGCGCATCAAGCGGTAAGCTGCCGGAATAACAAACAGGGACAGTAAGGGCGCGGTAACCATGCCACCGACCATGGGCGCGGCGATGCGGCTCATTACTTCGCTACCGGTACCGCTTCCCAATAGGATCGGTAACAGGCCAGCAATGATGACGGCTACTGTCATGGCCTTGGGTCGAACACGCTGCACGGCTCCTTCGCTAATCGCTGCGATTAGTCCACGCTCAGTACTGTCGCCGGCCTCTACACGCTCGGCCCAGGCGTTTTTTAAGTAGAGCAGCATGATCACACCGAATTCGGCAGAAACACCTGCCAGAGCAATGAAACCGACGCCAGTGGCCACCGACAGGTTGAATCCCAGCAGGTAGAGGAACCACGCCCCACCGGTAAGGGCGAACGGCAAGGTGGCCATGATCAGCAAAGCCTCGTCGAATCGGGCAAACGTCAGGTACAGCAGTACGAAAATGATCAGCAGCGTGGCGGGCACCACCAGTTTGAGCCGTGCGTTGGCTCGTTCGAGAAACTCGAACTGTCCCGAGTAACTCAGGCTCATGCCTGGCTGCAGCTTGACCTGATCACTCACAACCCGACGCAGGTCGGCAACCACGGAAGCAATGTCCCGGCCACGCACGTCGATATACACCCATCCGGAAGGTCGGGCATTTTCGCTCTTGAGCATCGGCGGGCCTTCACTGACTTTGACCTTCGCCACGGTGCCAAGAGTGATCTGACTCCCCAACGGGGTGTAGATTGGCAATTGCTCCAGGGCGCCGAGCGAGTCACGCCACTCACGGGGATAACGTACGTTGATCGGGAAGCGTGCGAGCCCTTCAATGGTCTCGCCAACGTTTTCACCGCCAATAGCACCAGCCACGATCGACTGCACATCAGCGATATTCAATCCGTAGCGGGCAGCGGCTTTGCGGTCGATATCCACATCGACGTAACGCCCACCGGTTAATCGTTCGGCCAGTGCCGAACTGACACCGGGCACGTCCTTGGCCGCGCGCTGAACGGCCTGCGTGGCTGCATCGATCTCCGTCAAGTTGCTGCCGGCAATTTTCACTCCGATCGGACTCTTGATCCCGGTAGCGAGCATGTCGATGCGATTGCGGATCGGTGGTATCCAGATATTGGTCAGGCCAGGGACGCGTACCACTCGATCCAGCTCTTCCACCAATTTTTCCTGGGTCATACCAGGACGCCATTGCTCGCGAGGTTTGAACTGGATAGTGGTCTCGAACATCTCCAGCGGCGCGGGGTCGGTGGCGGTTTCGGCGCGGCCGGCCTTACCGAAGACGTGTTCAACTTCGGGTACCGTCTTGATCAGACGGTCAGTCTGTTGCAGCAACTGCGCTGCTTTCTGAGCCGACAATCCCGGCAGAGCCGAAGGCATATAGAGTAAATCGCCCTCGTCCAGCGCAGGGAGGAATTCGCCACCCAAACGGGAGATCGGCCACAACGCGCTAAGGAAGACTAATAACGCGATCAACAGGGTGACTTTGGGCCGATGTAACACCGCATCCAGGGCCGGCTGATAGATCTTGATCAACCAGCGGTTCAGAGGATTCCGGTCCTCTTTGGGGATCCGTCCACGAATCCAGTAGCCCATCAGCACCGGCACCAGGGTTACCGATAGTCCTGCGGCCGCAGCCATGGCATAGGTCTTGGTGAAGGCCAATGGACCAAATAGACGACCCTCTTGGGCCTCCAGGGTGAACACTGGAATGAACGACAGGGTGATGATCAGCAGGCAGAAGAACAGCGCCGGTCCCACCTCCGCCGCCGCTTCGGTTATCACATGCCAGTGACGTTCGCCCTTCAACTCTTCCCCTGGATGGGCCACATGCCAGGCCTCAATCTTCTTGTGGGCATTCTCGATCATTACTACGGCGGCATCGACCATGGCGCCGATGGCGATGGCGATCCCGCCCAAGGACATGATGTTGGCGTTGATCCCTTGGTAACGCATAACGATGAAGGCAATCAGCACCCCCACGGGTAAGGAGATGATTGCCACCAGGGAGGAACGCAGATGCCAGAGGAACACTCCACAGACCAACGCGACGACAATGAACTCCTCGAGTAGCTTGTAGCTGAGGTTTTCGACGGCGCGATCGATCAGTTTGCTGCGGTCATAGGTGGTGACGATTTCCACCCCAGCCGGCAAACTGCTTTTCAGGTCGTCCAGTTTGGCCTTGACCGCCGCAATGGTCTCACGAGCGTTCTTGCCGCTACGCAGAATAACCACGCCGCCGACAGTCTCACCCTCGCCGTCGAGCTCGGTGATACCACGACGCATCTCCGGGCCCAACTGGATCGTTGCCACGTCGCCGAGGGTTACCGGCACCCCGCCGGCACCGAGCTTGAGCGGAATCGAACGAAAGTCATTGAGCGTCTTAAGGTAACCGGAAGCGCGCACCATAAACTCGGTCTCCGCCATCTCCAGTAACGCACCACCCGTTTCCTGATTGGCCTTGCCGATAGCCTCAGTCACCGCTGCTTGAGTGATGCCTAGGTTGGCCAGTTTCAGTGGGTCGAGCTGTACCTGATACTGCTTGACCATGCCGCCCACGGTGGCCACTTCCGCAACACTCGGTAGGGTCTTGAGTTCGAACTTGAGGAACCAGTCCTGCAAGGCGCGCAGTTGCGCCAAGTCGTGTCCGCCACTGCGATCCACCAGTGCGTACTGATAGATCCAGCCCACGCCTGTGGCGTCGGGTCCCAAGGACGGTTTGGCGGAAGCCGGTAGGCGGCTTTGGACCTGACTCAAGTATTCCAGCACCCGCGAGCGGGCCCAATATAAGTCCGTGCCGTCTTCGAACAACACGTACACGAAGCTGTCGCCGAAAAAGGAATAGCCGCGTACGGTCTTAGCCCCCGGCACCGAGAGCATGGTGGTGGCCAACGGATAGGTCACCTGGTTCTCAACTATCTGCGGCGCTTGTCCCGGATAAGGGGTGCGGATAATCACCTGAACATCGGAAAGGTCTGGCAATGCATCGATGGGCGTGCTCTGGACCGACCAGACGCCCCAGACCGTGACGAAGATCGTCGCCAGCAGCACCAGAAAGCGGTTTGCCACTGACCAGCGAATCAGGGCGGCGATCATGGCTGGCCCCCTAGTTTTTCCAGGTGTTCAACGCGCAAACCATCATCGGTTTGGCTAACCGAGACCCTAACCTTCTCGCCAGTCTTGAGACCTTGAATGAGAGCAGGGTCAGCCAATGGGAGGGTCATGGTCATACCCGGCATGCCCAGCGTCTTGAACGGACCAAGGGCAATTGTTACGTCTTGGTTGTTGATCTCGACGATCTTCCCATCCGCCTCATGAAAGCTGGAGGCTGCTGCGCTGGGTGGTGACATTTCCAGCGTGCTCGCAACAATGCCCTTGAGACTGGCCTCAGAGTCGAGCAGAAACTGTCCAGAGCTGACTACCTGCTGGCCTTCTTCCAACCCCTTTAACACCACCGTCTTGCCTTCGCTTTCCTGCCCGAGTTGCACTTCTATGGGGCGGTAGCGACCCGCGTCTTCGGCGAGCATCACCAGTACACGTCGGCCGGTGCGAATGATTGCCTCGCTCGGCACCCACAGCACACTTTGTTCGGTCGAACGATTCAGGTGCACTTGGGCCGTCATACCCGGCCTGAGTCGCCCATCCAGGTTGGGCAGTTCGACCCGCACACGCACAGTTCGGCTGTCGGGATTGGTTTCGGGCAAAATCGCACTGACCGTGCCCTTAAGCACTGTGCCCGGAAAGGCTGGCAGACGTGCTTCGACCGCTTGCCCCATGATGATCGATCCAGTCTCCGACTCTGGAACGGCCACTGCCAGCCAGACGCTGCTCAAGCCATTGACTCGAGCCAGAGTCTCGCCGGCCGCCACGGTCATACCCGAACGTACATTCAACTCTTGCAGCACACCGCTTATGGGGCTGGTGAGCGTCAGGACCGGCTGGGTCTTGCCGCTTCGCTCCACTTGAGCAATCAACGTCGCTGGCATCCCGGTCAAGCGCAAGCGTTGGCGCGCTGCCGCCAGCAAGTCGGCATCGCCACTGCGTTTGAGTGCGAGAAACTCTTCCTGAGCAGCGGCCCACTCCGGGACCAGGATATCGGCTAAAGCCGCATGGGCTTTGAGCACATCGCCTGGAGCACGGGCATACACCCGCTCCACAAAGCCAGCAGTACGCGATTGAATCACCGCAACATCCCGCTCGTCGAATGCCAGCACACCGACCACGTCCAGGCTGGAAGCAAGCACGCCGCGAGTGACTGTGGCCAGTCGTAAGCCGAGATTCTGGGTCAGGCTGGGGTCAATACTGATGGCAGCACTGTCCGCTGCAGCATCAGCGTAGCGGGGCTTCAACTCCATATCCATAAAGGGAGATTTGCCTGGTTTATCGAATTTCTGTTGCGGCTGCATCGGGTCGTACCAATACAGTACTTTGCGTTCGTCTTGCGTTTTAGGGGCCTGTTCGGAGGTGGTCTCAGGCATTGCACTCATGCGCTGCTGAGCGAACCAATAACCGCCGGCAGCGCCCAAGGCAATCGAGAGGCCTGTCAGCAAAGCCCCTTTCCAGATTCGAGTGCTCATTGATTGGCGTCCCCATAAGCAAAATACAGGCGAGCACTGGTGAGGGCGCGCTGTTCTTCGAAGTCGATCTGTTTGAGGCGGGTCTCGATGAGTTCCCGTCGGGCCGCGATGACCGCCGCCAAGTCGCTTTTACCGGCGCGGTAGCTGGCCATGGTCAGCGCCACCTTTTCCTTGGCCAGGGGTAGCAGACTGTCCTGGCTGCGGCGCATGGCACGGTTTAGACGCTCGTACTCGGCCAAATCGTCCTCCAGTTGCTGGGAATGTTCACGCAAGAGAGCCTCGCGCTCGGCCTCCAACTGATTCAGTTCGGCGTGTTTGGCGGCGATTTTCGGGTTCTGTCGGGAGTCGGGGAACAGTGGCAGGTCGAAAGTAAATTGCACGCTGACCATATCGCCGAACTGGCGGCCGCGGCGCTGGTAGTCGAGTTCCCAACTCCAGTCGGACTGCTTTTCCGACTCGGCTTCACGGACCTTGGCCTGCGCTTCGCGGGTCATTGGAGTGAAAGCCGCCAGCGCGGGATGATGTTGCAGCTTATGGGAATAACCTGAGGTATCGATGGGCCACTCGGGCAAGCTGCCGACGGGCTGGTCATTGGCCGCTGGGCCAATCCAGCGTTTGAGGGCCGCTCGGGCTTGCGCACGCAGGCGAATTAACTCGTCCTGTTGTTCCGCCAACTGAGCCGCCTCCTGTTTTGGCGTGACCGCATCGGCAGGCTGAGCACGGCCACCGGCGATCTGCGCCCGGACGGTATCAGCCAACAGACGGTTCTCCCGGTAAAAATCCTGAAACAGCGCCTCTTTACGTTCGACGGAGTAGCTGCTGATCCAGGCTAATGCCGTGGCCTGACGAACGTTCAAGCGCTCGACACGGCTTTCAGCCGCGGCTCGATCTACCGACGCCTCGGCAACTTCAACGCGCGCCCTACGCTTGTCGCGGTTGGGTACCTCCTGCATGACGCCGACCATCTGCATGGTCATGAAGTCCTGCTCGAGGCGCCAGCGGTCAGGGCCGCCGATGGGATAGTTTTGTACGCCCAGCAGGAGCTTCGGGTCGGGTAGTTCACCGGCTGGAATGGCGGCGCTGCTGGCCGCTTGCAGTTTGGCCGCTTGGGCGGTCAGTGATGGTGCATTGTTTTCAGCCAACCGTAAGGCTTCGTCGAGTGTCAGGGGCGCAGCATGGCTTGGCAATGCCAGCATGCTTGCCGCCAGGGCAGCCACGAGGGGCCAACCGGTGCAGTAGCACTTGGGCTTCATGTTCACGATTCCTGTGATGATCCACTGCGCGCCTCTTTAGACATGCGCGCAGATATGCCATCCCGCGCCAGAGCAGGATGAGGTTCAGTGTGGTACAGGAATCAAGCGCGAGGCGGTCGCCACACCCCGGACGGGGTCTGAATAGGCAGGGAGTCGCTGAAGATTTTTAGCATCTGCGGATTGGACAAACGGGTGGCAGGTTTCTCCAACGACACTTGTAGCAAACTGCCGCTCCTGCATTCCTGGCCAGGTTTGCAGGATTTGCCATGATCGGCGGAGCTGCTCATGTCGCCGTCCTGGTTTATATCACCCATCATAGTCATGCCCGTCGTTTTCATCGGGCAAGGTTCTATCGGTGACTGAATGCCCGCCATCCCGCTCAGGGGAAGCGCCAGGCTGATCAGGAAAATGAGGCAACACCGCAGATAGCGTTTCATGCGAGGGAGTCTAGTCGCTGGTGACGGGCTATACCATTACGAATCTGTCAGGAAGAACCAGCCAGATAGCCCTGCAGGTCAACATGAGTCCCCTTGCCTAGAAACAAGGACTCGCTAAACAGCGAAACCCGACTCCCTGAGCATGGAAGTGGTTAAAGCTCACAGAATACCGTTCGGATCATGTTTGATTGGTTTTACTATTAGTGTGGCCTCGGTAGCTGCCGTAGCTGCAAAGCAAGGGAGCCCACTAGGGATGGTCTGAAGTAGCCATGTATTTCCCCGGCATACCACCTAGCGCAACTTTTAAACTCGCCAAATGATCAAAAAACAATCAATTCGACGAGTATTTCTTACGTTTTCGCCACCCGGACCCCACTCCGGTGGCCATTTCCCGCATTACAGGCGCACCTCTCCTGCATTCGTCAGTAAATGTCGGCGCGCCATCCACAGGTTCGACAGAGCGAACAGTGTCACCAGTTGCGCCGTGTTTTTGGCCAAGCCGCGAAAGCGCACCTTGGTGTAACCGAACTGGCGCTTGATTACCCGGAACGGATGCTCGACCTTGGCGCGCACCTGAGCCTTGGCCTTTTCAATCTTGCGCTTGGCTTTGTACAGCACGCTGCGCTTATCGAGTTTTTTGTAGGTGCTGCGGCGTGCCGCCACCTGCCAGATAACTTCACGTCCTTCATGCTCGGGCCGCTTTTCGACACCGGTGTAGCCTGCATCGGCGCAGACCACGTTTTCGTCGCCATGCAGCAATTTGTCCACCTGGGTGACATCCGCCACATTGGCCGCCGTGCCCACTACGCTGTGCACCAGACCCGATTCGTCATCGGCGCCGATGTGGGCCTTCATGCCAAAATAATACTGGTTTCCCTTCTTGGTCTGGTGCATTTCCGGGTCGCGCTTGCCGTCCTTGTTCTTGGTCGAACTGGGCGCATTGATCAGCGTTGCATCGACGATGGTGCCCTGGCGCAGCGACAGGCCGCGGTCGCCCAGATAGCCATTGATGACAGCGAGGATGCCGGCCGCCAGCTCGTGTTTCTCCAGCAAGCGGCGGAAGTTGAGAATGGTGGTTTCGTCGGGGATGCGCTCCAGGTTCAGCCCGGCAAACTGGCGCAGGATCGTGGTTTCGTACAGCGCTTCCTCCATCGCTGGATCGCTGTAGCCGAACCAGTTCTGCAGCAGATGCACACGCAGCATCGCCATCAACGGGTAGGCCGGACGGCCACCTTCACCTTTCGGATAATGTGGCTCGATCAAAGCAATCAAGCCCTTCCACGGCACCACCCGATCCATCTCGATCAGGAACAACTCCTTGCGGGTTTGCTTGCGCTTGCCAGCGTACTCGGCGTCGGCGAAGGTCATCTGCTTCATCGGGAAACTCGGTGGGTGGGGTCGCGGTATTTTGCCAAATCAGAAAGTCTTTTTCAGAGTTTCCCTAGGCTGACAAGCCAAGCGCTGGATCGCAACCATCCATCACCTTATCCAGCTAGATCTGCCTCCTCCAATAAGTGCCGCACAAATCCCGGCGGGTGCAGATTTCCGGGAGGTTTGCGCCAGATCAGTTGGAGACGCTTTTCAAGCCCCGGGATGGGAAGAGCTACCAGCGCGCCACTGCGAACTTCGTCTTGTACTGCGGAAGCCATCACCAACGACACGCCGAGTCCCGCCCTCACTGCTTGTTTGACTGCCTCGGTGCTGCCTAGCTGCATACCGCTGCGAGGCACGCCCAGTTCGCCAAAGTATTCGGTCAGAAGCCGTCCGGTACCGCTACCCGGTTCACCTCCCAGCATCGGCAGGTCCACCAGACGATCACGTTCTATGCACCCTGCTTCAGCCAGCGCATGGTCGGGGCTGACGATAAGCACCAGCGGCTCGACCCGCCAGAGGCGGTGTTCGAAGTCGGGGTGAGGTAGCCACCATTCCATGATCGCGGCGTCGAGCTGGCCCGCCAGTAGCTGGTCGGCCACATCCGGGTTGGCGGCGATGCGCAGATCCACCTCGCCCCTCTCATTTGCGGTCGTCAGATAGTTGCGCACGAATGGCTGGAGAAGGTAGGTGCCGATGTTGGAGCTGGCCCCGACGCGCTCACGATTGCCATGCAGGGCTTCTAGCGCCCGGGCGTGCATGTCGAGCAAGGCGGTCGCATGCGGCATGAAGGCCAGCGCCCGTGTGGTAGGCTGGCAGCCGCTACGACTGCGCTGCACCAGCGTTACGCCGACCTGCTCTTCAAGCTTCTGCAAGTGCTGCGACACCGTCGGCTGGGCCAGCCCCAACGCCCTCGCCGCGCTCTGAAAACTGCCTGTTTGAACGATCGCTACCAGGCTCTTCAGCCAGACCGGATTCAACATGCGGCAGGCTCGGCCTTGGGCAGACGGTTCGCAGCGTTGATTGGGCGCGCACCTGCCAATACCTGGATGATGTTCTGCGCTGCACAACGTTCAATCTCCAGGCGCACCGCGCGCACTGCCGACCCTATGTGCGGAGTGAACAGCGTATTCGGATGCGCGAGCAGCGCAGGATCGATCAGCCGCGGCCGGTCCGCGCGAGCCCAGTCTTCCATTTCGAATACATCCGCCGCATACCCGCCGAGCTGGCCTCGCTCAAGCGCCGCGAGCACGGCGGCTTCATCCACTACCGAACCACGACAGGGGTTTACAAGCAGAGCGCCCGGCCGTACGAGGGCAAGCAGCTCGGCGTTGACCAGATGCTGGGTATCGGCATTCAAGGGAAGCGCCAGCAGGATGAAGTCCGAGCTGGCGAAGAGTTCGCTGCACGCCACCTGGCGCAGGCCGAGCCGTTGCTCGGTTTGTGTATCCAGAGCCTTCGCCTCGTGGTACTGCAGGGTCGCGCCCCATCCCTGCAAGCGATCAGCCATGGCCAGTCCGATGGCGCCCATGCCAAGGATGCCGACCGTAGCGTTATCCAGCCCCGTGCCGTAGAACTGTGGTTGCCAGCCCTGGAACTCGCCAGAGCGGACGAACGCATCTGCTGCCCGCAGATGCCGCCCCAGCCCCACCGCCAGTCCGATCGCCAGCTCGGCAGTCGGGACCGTCAACAGATCAGGCACGAAGGTCAGCCAGACCCCGCGGGCAGTACAGGCGTCCACATCGAAATTGTCGAAGCCCTTGAGCGCGCAGCCGACTACACGCAGCTCAGGGCAGGCTTGAAGAAAGTCTGCATCGACCCGATCGGGCATGAACGCCATCATCGCCTGAGCATCGCGGCAGCGGCGCAGAATTTCCTCGCGCGTCAGCGTGCTGTCGGTCTGGTTGGTCATCAGCTCGCAATGTGGCGCCAGCAGTTGCAGGATCTCATCGTGTACTCGGTGAGTTATAACGAGTTTCGGCAGCATGGTTTGTCCTATTTGAAACGTTTGCGCAGCACGCCACTGAAGGCGTCTACTAGCGTGACCATGGCCAGGATGACCAGCAGGATTGCTGCAACCTCCTGGTACTGCATGATGCGCAGCGAGCCCATGAGTTCGAAGCCGATACCGCCGGCGCCAACCATGCCCATCACGGTGGAGGCGCGAAAGTTGTATTCCCAGCGGTAGATCGCCACGTCGGCGAACTGCGGCGTCACCTGTGGCAAAACCGCGTGCAGCAGCACTTGCATCGGCGTAGCCCCCGCCGCCCGAGCGGCTTCCACCGGCGCTTCGTCGACGTGCTCGATGGCCTCGGCGAAGAACTTGCCGACCATGCCGACCGAATGCAGACCCAGGGCAAGCACGCCCGGCAAGGCGCCGAACCCTACGGCTGCAACGAAGATGATGCCCATGATCAGCTCCGGCACCGACCGCAGGGCATTGAGCAGCACCCGGGCAACACCGAACACAAGGGGGTGCGGCGCCGTATTGCGCGCTGCAACGAAGGCCACCACCAGCGAGAACACCACTGCGATGGCCGTACCGGCGATGCTCATCGCCAAGGTGTCGATCAAGGGGCGAATCCAGCTTCGATAGCCCGAAAAGTCTGGCGGCATGGCCTCGCCTGCCAGGGTCGCGATGGAGGGCAGCCCGTTCAGCAGCGTGGTGGCATCGAGCAGCCCCACGTACCAGCAGGCCAACAGCACCACTCCGAATACAATCGCCACCTGCCCCAGCTGGCGCCACCAACCGAGGCCGAAGCCTCGAAGGATGTGCTCGCGTTGCTCTGCAGGCAGCGCCTGCACGTCGTAATGAGTAGACATATCGGTGCTCACATCGTGGCGAAGTCGAGGCCGAGCAGCGATCCCATGTTGCGGATCACATCGTAGTCGGCGTCGGTGATTGGCGCGAAGGCCTCGGCCTTGAAGTTGCGCAGCACTTCGGGATCGTCGATACCGACGAATACATCCCGCACCTTGGTTTTCAGCTCGGGGCTCAGGTTCGAGCGCATCGCCCAGGGGTACTGGGGGTATTCGCCGCTGTAACCAAGTACTTTCACCTTGCTCGGATCGATTAGGCCACGTTCGGCTACGTGATTGAAAATTACCTCCGACAGCCCACCCGCATCGGCGTTGCCGTTCGCCACGTTGACGGCAACGGCGTCATGCGTGCCCACAAAATGTTGTTCGTAGTCCTGCCCACCCGTCAAATCGGCCGTCTCAAGAAGCACGGTTTTGGGAATCAAATGGCTGGACGTCGATGCCCGGTCACCATAGGCCATCTTCTTGCCCTTAAGGTCGGCATACTCATTCACGCCTGACGCCACATTGGCGATAATCACCGAGCGATAGGTCGGCTTGCCGTCGATGACCATGGCAGCGAAGGGCTCGATGTCGCTTTTGCTTTTGGCCATGACGTAGGACAGCGGACCGAAATACGCCAGGTCGATACGGCCAAAGCGCATCGCCTCAATCATCGAGGAATAGTCGGTGGTTACGATCAGCTGCACCTTCTTGTCCAGATGCTCTTCCAGATAATCCTTCAGCGGCTGGTTACGCTTGATCAGCTCGGAGGCGTTTTCGTCCGGCAGCAGGGCAACCTTTAGCACATCCGGATCGGCATCGGCCGCTAGGGCGGACAAACTTGAAACAGCGGACAGCAAGCAAGTCAATAAGAGCGCGGATAAGCGTTTCATCGGGACATCTCCAGTGAAGGTTCGAGCATGACAGGTGGTTCAGCCGGAGCATTCGCTGGCTGAGTCGTAGAGCGGCCTGCATAGATGCGCTCAAGCTGCGCATCGGTGAGTTCCGAGGGCGCGGCATCGAAAACGATCTGAGAATCGGCCAGCCCGACGACGCGATCGGCGAAGCGGCGGGCATATTCGAGTTGATGCAGCGAAACGATGGCGGTGATGCCGTCTTCCTTGCAGATGTCGCGCAGCAATCCGAGAACACGGACCGAAGTGGCCGGGTCGAGACTGGCTACCGGCTCATCGGCCAGAATGATCGCCGGCTGTTGCGCTAGCGCACGCGCGATGCCTACCCGCTGCTGCTGGCCACCGGACAGTTTGTCCACCCGGCTTAGCGCCTTGTCTGCCAGACCGACCCGAGCGAGGCAACTGAGCGCAATCTCCTGATCGGCACGCGGCAGAGGAAACAGCGAGCGGAGCGTGTTGTGAAAGGCCAGCCGACCGGTAAGCACATTAGCCAGTGCGCTTTGACGTTCGATTAGCTGGTGGTGCTGAAAGATCATGGCGGTACGCCGACGATGCTGACGCAAGGCCGAGCCGCTGCCGAGTTCACCGAGTTCGCTGGTGACACTGCCGCCAGTGGGCGTGACGAGTCGATTGAGACTACGGAGCAAGGTCGACTTGCCTGCGCCCGAGAGACCAAGCAGCACGGTGAACTCACCACGCCGAAATGCAATCGAGGTATCGCGTAGGGCTGTCACGCCGCCTGGATAGACGACGCTCAACCGGTCGACCCGCAGCACGGCGTCCTGTATCGGATGGGGCGTCATTTGATCACCTTTCGCAATATTGCTGGCCGCACAATTGCGGTTCGCGATGCAAAGGGTAGAAATTCCTTGTTACCGCACTGCTTCTAAAGGATGACATTTCGATGAATACTTCGAATCTGCCGTAGCGGGGCGGCAAGCGAAGCCGTGGAAGAACGGGCGCAACGTAGCGTCTTTCTTCACGCGGGATACAGGAGGCTTTGATTGATACTGCTGCGGATTCGCTACAGTAACGTTGGGCCAGAACGTAATGCCATCCAAGCAAGAGAGCGCACACTAGCGGACTATAGGAGACATTCTATTCTTGCCCGTCGATTGACCTAGGCCGTTATGTGGCTGGTCGAAACCTTCAGGTGCCGCCCAACTAGACGTCTGTTGTCGCGCCCAGCTTAATGCTAGGGAAACTCTGAAGAAGACTTCCAGATTTTGGCAAAATACCCGGATTCCACCCACCGAGTTTCCCGATGAAGCAGATGACCTTCGCCGACGCCGAGTACGCCGGTAAGCGCAAACAAACCCGCAAAGAGTTGTTCCTGATCGAGATGGATCGGGTGGTGCCGTGGAAGGGTTTGATTGCCTTGATCGAGCCGCATTATCCCAAGGGTGAAGGCGGTCGTCCGGCCTATCCGCTGATGGCGATGCTGCGCGTGCACCTGATGCAAAACTGGTTCGGTTACAGCGATCCAGCGATGGAAGAGGCGCTGTACGAGACCACCATCCTGCGCCAGTTCGCGGGGCTGAGCTTGGAGCGTATCCCCGATGAAACCACCATCCTCAACTTCCGTCGTTTGCTGGAGAAGCACGAACTAGCCGCCGGCATCTTGGCTGTCATCAATGGCTATCTGGGCGACCGAGGGCTGTCGCTGCGCCAAGGCACGATCGTCGATGCCACGCTGATCAATGCGCCGAGTTCGACCAAGAACAAGGACGGTAAGCGCGACCCGGAAATGCATCAGACCAAGAAGGGTAACCAGTACTGTGTGTCACGAACACAGGTCAGATGACCTGTGCTGCTGTGCCGAAGATGGAAGTAGGCCTTCCGAAGTCGGCTTGCAGGAGCGGACTTCAAACCACCCGGTGCTGCTGCATCCAAAAGGTGTGGTGGTGAGCGACCGAGGAAAAGTCATCCCTGAGGATGGCAGGTGAGTATGGAGAAGATGAGCGAAAGCAAACCGTCCGATGACGCATCGTTATGCCCAAGGTGCTGCCGAAACTGAGGTGGAGTACTGGCTTCAGGACAAGTCGGGGCGTTACCTGCTTACGGACCCGATGGCAGCCGGTGTATAGGCGGCATGATCTTCATACAGGCTTTGGTACGGAACGTGAGAACCTTGTTCCAGATGCGAAGGAAAATGACAAATGGCCAACACCATGAGGAAGAATACCGATGCTGGAACGAGGGGCGGAGCCTCCCGTAGTAGCGATGAAGCCTCTGTAATGGAGGTGGAGCGAAGGGGCGGCGTTATCCGGCCGACGAGCGTTGCCAACCTCCGGGGATGAGTGGCGTGAGCTCGGCGAAACCTTATGACATAGCGAAACGCACGGTATGGGACGCCTACCAGCAGGTCAGGGCCAACCGCGGTGCTGCCGGCATCGACGATGAAACCATCGCCGATTTCGAGCGGGATCTGTCTAAGAATCTCTACAAGCTGTGGAATCGGATGTCGTCGGGGTCGTACTTCCCGCCTCCGGTCAAGCAAGTAGAAATTCCCAAGGCATCGGGAGGCACGCGCAAGCTGGGAGTGCCCACGGTTGGTGATCGTGTCGCGCAAACCGTGGTCAAGCTTCTCATCGAGCCGGAGCTGGACTCGATCTTCCACTCGGACTCCTATGGGTACCGGCCGGGACGATCAGCGAAGCAGGCGGTGGCGATCACGCGTGAGCGCTGCTGGCGATACGACTGGGTGGTGGAGTTTGATATCAAGGCAGCCTTCGATCAGATCAATCATGGGTTGCTGATGAAGGCGGTGCGCCTGCACATCAAGGAGGACTGGATACTTCTGTACATCGAGCGGTGGCTGGTTGCGCCGTTCGAAACGGATCACGGTATGCGCGTCCGACGCGAACGCGGCACCCCGCAAGGTGGAGTGATCAGTCCCCTCCTGATGAATCTGTTCATGCACTATGCCTTCGACACCTGGATGCAACGTACCAGCCCCAACTGCCCGTTTGCCCGCTACGCCGATGATGCGGTGGTGCACTGCCGCAGTCGAAAGCAAGCGGAGTACGTGATGCGCTCCATTGCTTCACGGCTGGCTGCCTGTGGCTTGACGATGCACCCCGAGAAATCGAAGGTCGTGTACTGCAAGGACAGTAACCGTCGCGCAGGTTATCCGCATGTGAGCTTTACCTTCCTCGGCTTCACCTTTAGGCCGAGGAAGGCGCTCAGCAAACAAGACCAGCTCTTCACGAGCTTCCTTCCGGGAGCGAGTGCGGATGCCTTAAAGCGGATGCGGCAAGCGGTACGCAGGTGGCGACTCAATCGCCAAACCCACGTGACGCTGGTCGACGTGGCTCGGCTCTACAATCCAGTGATACAGGGGTGGTCGCAATACTATGGCTCGTTCTATCGGACAGCCATGCTTGGCATCTTCCAGCACATTGACCGCGCGCTTGAACGCTGGGCCCGACGAAAATACAAGGCTCTTCATAGGCGCAAGCGGCGCATTAGCCAATGGCTGGACAAGATGCGGACTGTGGTACCCCGGCTGTTTCATCACTGGCGAGTGACCGGGCAGCAAGGTTGGATAACGGGAGCCGTATGACGCGAGAGTGTCACGTACGGTTCTGCGAGCGGCTGCGGGGGCAGTTCCCGCGGCCGACTCACCACTTCGGCATGAAGGCGCACATCGGTGTCGATGATGAGTCGGGCTTGGTGCACAGCGTGGTGGGCACGGCGGCCAACGTGGCCGATGTCACCCAGGTCGATAAGCTGCTGCACGGCGATGAGAACATGGTCGGTGCCGACGCGGGTTACACCGGCGTCGAGAAACGCCCTGAACATGAAGGCCGGGGGGTCATCTGGCAGATCGCCGCCCGCCGTAGTACTTACAAGAAGCTTGATAAGCGCAGTGCTTTGTACAAAGCCAAGCGCAAGATTGAGAAGGCCAAGGCTCAGGTACGAGCCAAGGTCGAGCATCCGTTCCGGGTGATCAAGCGCCAGTTCGGTTATGTGAAGGTGCGCTTCCGTGGTCTGGCGAAGAACACGGCGCAACTGATGACGCTGTTCGCGCTGTCGAACCTGTGGATGGCGCGCCGACATTTACTGGCGAATGCAGGAGAGGTGCGCCTGTAATGTGGAAAATGGCTGCCGCGAGGTGCTCGCGGCGGCTAAAAACACAGAAATAAGCGGGTGATCTGAGCGTTTTTGATCGATTTGCCGCTTTTAAAATCGGCAGGGGCTGAAGTCAGCCAGAAATACACAACTACTTCAGACCATCCCTAGCCTTTGTTTACACGGTCATGTTCAAAGGGTTCGATAAGCTGTCCCAGGTAATTTTTAGGGTAATCCGTTTCATGCAATCCGACCTCGGCTTGGCCTAGTTTCCCCAGACTGTCATAGAACGTGCCAAATATTCGGTCCCACACCATCAGAAACTCACCAAAGTTGACCTGGGCGTCTTCAAAGTCGCGTTTGTGATGCCAGCGATGAATTTCGGCAACACCGATAATGTGGCGCAACCATCCCACCCGGTAGTCCAGGTTCGAATGCTGGAAGGCCAAGTGCACTGTTAGAACTCCAAACCAGGTGGCCACAACTGCGGAGGGTGCGCCTGATGCGAACAGGATCACCAGCCCCGGACTCGCCATAAGCACCGCGTGCAACGGATGTCGTCGCTCCCCGTTCATCCAATACAACCGCTCGGCGCTGTGATGAGGCATGTGAAAACGCCATAGCCAATACACTCGGTGACTGATCCGATGCATCGCATACAGGCTCAGATCGAGCACGGCGATGACTAGTAGCAACTGCAGCCACAGCGGGCTCTTGTTCGGAAAGAGACGAACCGAAGCTGGCACCGCATCACCAAGCTCGACTAGGACTCCAGCTGTGAATTGAATGACGGAAAGGTTCACCAGCATGTGCAGCAGGTCTGTCGCGGTGTCTTGATGATCCTCAAGCCAGGCTTCGCGGAAAGGTTGGATGCGCTCCAAGCCAGCGATGAGCAAAAGTCCCACTGCAGCAACTAGGGGAGTCGTGGGCCAATACGGTACGCCGGTATACAGCGTCCAGATCATAAAAGTGGCAGAGCCGCCAAACACGAGTGGATAGCTAACCCACCGTAAGGCGAGTTGGAGAAAGGAAGGCATTGCTCAGCTCCTGGATATGGAACCATCACAATATGTGTAGAAGCCAGCTTTCGGCTTGAACGAAAGAGCTAAGTCTCCTGGAGATGAACTTCAGCCAAAGCGGATGACGGATCGATACCCAGTAGCGCCCGGAATGTCCGGGAGAAATGAGCCGAGTCTGAAAAACCCGCCTGATGAGCCGCGTCGGTCAGCCGTGCACCTTTAGCCAAATGCTGCAGGGCTTGCGTGAGACGTAACCATCTCACGTAACTGCGAAGCGGCAGCCCCGTATGTTCCACGAACCAATGAGAAAACCGCGTGGGGGATAGATGCACCACAGCGGCCAACTCTTCGCGTCCCATTTGGCCTCTGCTCAGCGCCTCAATTACCTTGATCAAGCGAGGATCTGGGGGCGGGAGATCGGGCAGTCGCAGCGCCTGGCGCACCCCGGTCCTAACCTGGAGATCAGTGTGTCCTGGCTCGTGCAGTGCGTCGACTATCGGCGCTACGTCCGCCGGAGTGATCCAGATCACCCTCGCTTCTTCCGCACCCCGCAGAGCGTGGGCTTCCTCGGAAAGCGCATCCACATAGATCGACAGAACGTGACCGGCGCTCATCTGGTGTTTCAAACCGGCCGGAATGAAGATGGCGCCCCCTGTTTGAATACCCATCGGGGTTTGAACTGATACAGTTGAGTCGAGGCCAACTGAGATCTGATGTGCTTGATGGAGGTGCCATTCCTGGTGACCGGCACGGCCATAAAAGACACCGATACCAGGGCCAACCCATGCATGACCTGCCCAGCGCACGATCTCTGCTGTAACCCAGCTCTTCATTCTCTAGCTCGGCCTACTTCCACTTTTGTCCGTGCCGACTGCACACGTATAGTCATTCGGCATCTGACTGCGGCATCGTATTGATGCAGGGCCATGATGGGCTATTCCTACCCGGACATTTGAGCGTTTTGCCGATGCCGGATCGACCGGTTTAGTATCGTTCGGGTTATGAACGTTTGTAATTAGTTTGCCGGGTACTCAGCGATCACTTGGTCGGTACCTGCTTTGCTCAGACCGATGACCTGATACGCATGCTGCTTCCCACCAACCTCCATACCAGGCGAGCCTGCCGGCATCCCCGGCACAGCAATCCCGATAAGGTCGTCACGTTTGCTCAAGGCAACTATTTGCTCAGCTGGTACGTGGCCTTCAACAAATTTTCCGTTGATCACCGCGGTGTGGCATGACGAGAGACGCGGCACAACACCCAGGTCCTGCTTGATAGCGCTCATGTTGGTTTCTACATGATCAACGACGGTGAAGCCGTTAGCTTCAAGGTGCTTGATCCACTTCTTGCAGCATCCACAGTTAGCGTCACGATGGACGTCGATCGTCAGCGACTCAGCTGCATGACCAGCTGAACTGATAAACAGAGCCGCGAATGCAGCGAGGCGAAGTGCCCGACCGGGACGAAGAAAGTTATTTCGCATGGGTATGCTCCTTCCCATCAGCGTGGGTATGAGTTTTTGGCTGAGTGGCCGGAGTTGCAGGGGCGCCATGTGAAGCCTCCACAACCTGAGGATGGGCGTGTTCGGTACTTTCATCCTGAGAAGGCGCTGCGGCCGCCTCATGGGCATGAGCGCTGTTTCTCTCGCCATGATGGTCGCCTTCGGCTATCTCTTGGGCTGCACCCGCATCATGATGCTCCGCGACAGCGCCTTTTTGGCCCTCATGCTGGCCTTCATGGTTATGCATTTTGCTCTCGCCGCCACCGTGTTGATGACCACCGCTGCTGGTTGCTAGAGCTTTGTATTGCTCTGCATCCAATGAAGGCAGTTGCTGGAGAAAAGCGACCATTCCCCATATGTAGGGATCGGCCATGCTTTTACCCCAAGCGGGCATGCCTGTGGATTTGATTCCATGCTTGATGATCCAGAAAGCTGCGGCAGGGTTTCCATCAACGCCCAGTTTTGAAAGATTCGGAGGTGCAGGGTAAAGGCTATTACTTAACTCGGTTCCTGCAATACCCGGAGCGAGATGGCAACCGATGCACATAGAGTTGTAGTTGCCAGCACCTGCGCGAATGAGAGCTTCTTCGCTCAGGTCGGGGACTTTAATGTCGCGAGAGCGCACTTCGATCGAGCGATCCCGAGCGGTGGAAAGTAGCGCGTAAACGGGATCGGAATGTGGTTCATCCGCCCCAACATTGATCACACCAAAATAAACCACGCCGGCACCTGTTATTGCGGTAACCACCCCGGCAGCAGTCAATGTTTTCAATGTTCTTTTCATGTCAGGCCCTCAAAACCACATTCGAATACCGGCGACAAACCGGGCCTCGTTGGCATCCTCTCCTTCATCGCTGGCCAGATCTGCCGTATTGCCGTAGGAGCGGCTCCAGCTAACCCCAATGTAAGGGGCAAATTGGCGAACAATCTCATAACGCAATCGGAGCCCTACTTCGGTGTTTGCCAATCCAGACCCAATGCCGCGCTGAGGATCATTTTTTCCGTAAAAATTGGCTTCGGCCGTCGGCTGCAAGATCAGGCGATTGGTCAGCAGAATGTCGTAGTCGCCTTCCAATCGAGCAGCGGTTTGACCGTTCTCACCGATGTAGGCGGTCGCTTCGGCTTCAAAGTTATAGAGGGCCATGCCCTGAATACCGAGCGCTCCCCAAGTTTGTGGCGACCCGGGTTTGAAGTCTTGTCGTACGCCGGTGACGACATCCCACCATGGACCGATGGAGTGCCCCCAAAGTGCTGAGAGTTCAGCGTTTTCCGTTACGCCATTGGTACGTTCGCCTTCCGAGCGCAACCACAGTCGGTCAACGTCACCGCCGATCCATCCTTTTGCATCCCAGGCCAATGCACTACCGTTGTCAGCATCCTGGTACTCAAACTTATCCAGCAGCATGAAGGAGTTGAGTTTTTTGTCGTGGACACCATGACCAGCAACATCTGGAAAGGCGGCTGCACGGTCAGCATCGGTAAGTACGGGAACTGGGGCTCGACTGGTGGTAGTCGCCCCTCCATCCATACTTTCCATTCCGTCCATTTTCCCGTCATCCATACTCATCTTGCTGTGATCCATAGCCCCCATCTTGCTATGGTCCATAGCTCCCATTGAGCCGTGGTCCATCTTGGAGTGATCCATCTCTTCAGCGGCGTGAGCCAGGACAAAGAAAGCAGGACTGGTAGAGACTGCCAGTGCTATCAACGTTGGGCGTAAAAACTTACTGGTCATGATCTCAATCTGCCTTTTTGGTTTTTTGGTCATGATCCATCGACTCATGGCTCATCTTGCTGTGGTCCATTGACCCGTGATCGGGCTTTGACTCGTTTGTCGCAGTTGCAGGCTTGCTCGTTTCTTTCGCAGGAGTAGCAGGCGAATGATCACTGCTATCTTCGACTGCCAGCGCCACGGACGAGAGTCCACCCATCAAGCCGATGGCAAAGAGGCAACCGACTAGCGATTTACGATTTAGGTATGTGCTCACAGATCGTCTCCTTTACTCATCAACCCGTACTTCACGGAACATGCCCATTTCCATATGGAAAAGCAGGTGGCAGTGATAGGCCCAGCGACCTAAAGCATCGGCGGTGACTCGATAGCTGCGCTTGGTACCTGGTGGCATGTCGATTGTGTGCTTGCGCACCATGAACTTGCCGTTCTCATCTTCAAGGTCGCTCCACATGCCGTGAAGGTGGATGGGATGGGTCATCATGGTGTCGTTCACCAGGGTGATGCGAAGACGCTCCCCATACTTCAGACGAAGCGGCTCGGCGTCAGAAAATTTGATTCCGTTGAAGGACCACGAAAACTTCTCCATGTGACCGGTCAGATGAAGCTCAATGGTGCGATTGGGCTCGCGGCCGTCAGGGTCTTGGAACGTGCTTTTCAGATCAGAGTAGGTGAGCACTCGACGACCATTGTTCCGTAAACCGATGCCTGGATCGTTTAGCTTTGGCGTTGGGCTCATGGCTTGCATGTCAACCAAGGGGTTATTGGTTTCGGAGGCTGGATGAGTTTGCATTTCGCCACCCATACCGCCCATCCCTGCCATCTTGCTGTGATCCATGCCGGCCATGTTGGACATGTCGCCTTTGTCCATTCCCGCCATCTTGCTGTGGTCCATGCCGGCCATGTTGGACATACCGCCTTTGTCCATTCCCGCCATCTTGCTGTGGTCCATACCGGCCATGTTAGTCATGTCACCGCTGTCCATGCCGGTCATCCCGGTCATATCACTTTGGTCCATTCCCGTCATCTTGCTGTGGTCCATGCCAGCCATGCCTGACATGTCACCTTGTTTCATATCGCCGCCGCCCATACCAGCCATGCTGCCATGGTCCATGCCCGCCATACCGCCCATACCCATGTCATCCATGGTCAAAAGCGGCCGAGGATCGATCGCAGGTACCTGTGCCTTTAATCCTTCGCGAACTGCCAAGGTTCCACGTGCATAACCGGTTCTATCCATGGACTGGGCGAAGATTGTGTAAGCCTCTTCGCTGGCAGGTTCTACGATCACGTCATACGTTTCTGCCACGGCGATGCGGAACTCATCGACGCTGACTGGTTTGACATGTTGGCCGTCGGCCGCCACAACGGTCATTTTCAAACCAGGGATGCGGACGTCGAAGTAGCTCATAGCTGAGCCGTTGATAAAGCGCAGGCGCAGCTTCTCGCCCTGCTTGAAAATACCGGTCCAGTTACCGTTAGGCGCCTGGCCATTCATGAGATAGGTGTAAGTATCCCCACTGACGTCTGCGAGATCAGTGGGGTTCATTTTCATTTCAGCCCACATCTTCCGGTCGGCCACGGCAGCAGACCAACCTTGCTTACCGACGTCGTCGATAAAGTCGCCCACGGTCCGTTTGTGGTGGTTGTAGTAGTCCGATTGCTTCTTGAGCTTGGCCATGACGCGACTAGGATCTTCATCAGTCCAGTCAGTCAACATCACCACATAGTCGCGGTTGTACTGGAAAGGTTCAGGCTCTTTCGAGTCGATGACGATTGGACCGTAAACGCCTGCCTGCTCCTGCAAACCGGAGTGGCTGTGGTACCAGTACGTACCGTTCTGATGCACCTTGAATTTGTACTCATACATCCCATCGGGCGCGATGCCATGGAAACTCAAACCCGGTACACCATCCATGTTGGCGGGCAGAATGATCCCGTGCCAATGAATGGAGGTGTCTTGGTCTAGGCGATTTTTCACACGCAGTGTGACCGTCTCGCCTTCGCGCCAGCGCAGCAAAGGTCCGGGCAACGAACCATTGATGGTCATGGCTGTGCGCGGCGAGCCAGTTATGTTTACAGGGGTTTCACCAATAAACAGATCAAATTCGTTGCCGGTGAGAACGCTCGGCAGACCAGGACTGGTCACTGCCCATACAGGAGTGCGCCACAGACCAAGGCCGCCAAGAATGCCACCAGCGGCCAGGCCTTTAACGAATGTCCGCCTAGAGGTTTTGGAATGCATGCCGTTTATGTCCAATCAGTCAAAAGGGAAGCCGTACGAAACAACCAATGAGTTGCCCGGATGAGCTTCGCCCACCGTCAAAAAAAACGAACTCTTACGGCAAGCGAGCTCAGAAATTGCCACATTTAAACCACCACAGTGATTACATTTCTGTCAGCTTGGGAATGTACCCAGCTATTTAGCATTTCTTGTGGTCCATCGCTTTGGCTTGGCTTTCTGCGACGGGAGGTTGGGAGCTTTGCGTTTGAGCTATTTGGTACGACTCCATCGAATTATTCCTAGCCACTTCCATACGTGCGAACGCCCGGTCACCACCGCCTTCAGCCATAGCCAAAGAAGAGACGGTCAGGGCTGCGATGACGAACAAAGTTTTGATGGGGTTCATTTGAATTTCCTCGGATGAGTATTGATAACCCTCGAATCCACATCAAGTGACGATTCTTAGGGGAGAGCTTAAGGCTCAATAGGACTATAAGACTCATACCCTGTCAGGAACCTTAGGCCAATATTACAGTTGTGTCAGGTTGCGATATTTCTCTTGAGCAACACGCTATTTAATCCGTAAGGTCTCGATCTTCCAACGTTACACCGCTATTTACTGAGTATCAGTTGAGGCGCTTAACATTGTAAGTGTCCGATAGCTTTCAAGGTGCAGATGCTTTTTTAGTTTCTGCACTGGAACTGCAAATGTGAGCCTGGATGCACCGCGTAACACTTAAGTGTTCGATGCTCATGGAAATAGCAACGCTACTGAGGGTGATTGAGTGTGAGTATTAATTTTGAGAAAGCGCTTGGCTCCGCAGAAAGAGCGTTAATTTTTCGTAGTCAAAGAGCTGAAATCTTGAGTAACAATATCGCAAACGCTGATACGCCGAACTTCAAGTCCCGAGACTTAGATTTTTCTACCGTGCTTGCAAGCCAGACAAAAGAAACTGCTGCTAGTCCGTTTTTTTTGAAGACAACAAATGTAAAACACATAACCGAACAAGAGTCAGCAGGTGATATTTACGGAGGTGCTTTGCTTTACAGCACACCGGCTCAACCTGCCATTGATCAAAATACTGTCGATCAGCAGGTTGAGATCGCAAAGTACACAGAAAATGGAATACGTTTCGACGCCGCTTTTACTAGGTTGAATGGAGCATTCAAAGGTTTGCTAAAAGCTCTCCGAGGTGATTAGTAGCGCAAGGGCTTGCGAGCGATAATTGTGGCCGACGTGGCTGCTTCGGTACTCCCTGAGGGTTAACCAAGGGGAGCCCCTGTATAAGGGGCTCTGACCATGGAAAGGTGCCAGCATTCAAGCGCTGATCTGGGAAGGAAAACCTAACGCCTCGACAGCTTTACGAATCTGCTCTGGGCTTTCGCTGCTTTCAACACTCACCTTACCGGCTGACCGATCCACGGAAACAGTAGCTTCGTTGTCCAGTGACTGAATCGCTTTGGTGATTTTGCTGACGCAACTGCCGCAACCAATGCCTGATACATCTAAGACGAACATGGTTATTCCTCTCGTGCTGAGCGGTCTCTTTTCACCGCACCCACAGCATCAACGTTGACACGACGGCAAGGTCAACAGTTATGTGTTCCGGGTTGTGAGCGTCATTGATGGGTAGTTGCGCAGACTTAACCACCCGTTTGCATTTGACCTGACCAACCATTTGCAGCGTATTCGACCAGTACGCTTCTTTTGGCCATGGCCAGCAGAGAACGGCCAGAGGCGGACATTCCAGCTCCTCTCGCTCCTCGCTCGCACTTGAAGCCTCTTTCCTGCCAGGGACTGTAGATGCTCTCTCCGCTCTCTGATCTTGCATAGGTATAGGGGGTATGCCTATCATGCGCAATACATAGGTAGGGGGGGGTATCCAATGGGCCATATTGCAGCAAACAAAGAAAATCTTCTCAAACGCGTAAAACGCATAGCCGGACAAATCCAAGCCGTTGAACGGGCATTGGAATCGGATCTCGATTGCGCAAAAACACTACACCTTGTTGCTGCCACTCGCGGAGCAATCAACGGCTTAATGGAGGAAATCATCGAGGACCACGCGCGGGAGCATGTCGCGAACCCTGCGCTCAGCGAAGAAGAGCGTAACAAGGGCGTCGAAGAGCTTCTTGAAGCCATTCGCCGTTACGCCAAGTGAACGCATCTAGGTACACACTCATGAGCAGCACCAACATCAATCACACACACGACCACGTGTTCCTTGGCTCAGCGCACGACGAAAATGCCAAGCGTACGCTTTGGGTTGTGGCACTGACGGTGGTGATGATGGTTGGCGAGATCACCGCCGGCTATATTACGGGTTCGATGGCGTTACTGGCCGATGGCTTCCACATGGCAACCCATGCCGGCGCATTGGGCATCGCGGCGGCCGCTTACGGATACGCAAAACGCCATGCTTCCAGCCAGCGCTACAGTTTCGGTACCGGAAAGGTTGGAGACTTGGGCGGATTCGCCTCGGCACTGATTCTCGGTATGGTCTCCCTGGGAATTGGCATTGAGTCTGTCATGCGCCTCTTGCAGCCAACGGAAGTTCAGTTCGGCACCGCTACGCTCATCGCGATTGCCGGTTTGATCGTCAACATTGTCAGTGCCTTGCTGCTGGGCCACGGGCACAGTCATGGGCACGATCACGATCACGATCACGATCACGGCCATGCCCATCACGGGAACGACAACAACCTGAAATCGGCCTACGTCCACGTCATCGCAGACGCGCTGACTTCGGTTCTGGCCATTGCTGCACTGCTCGCCGGCCGGTATCTCGGCTGGGTTTGGCTAGACCCGGTCATGGGCATTGTCGGCGCCATTGTTATCGCGCGCTGGGCATGGACCTTGATGGGGGCCACCGCAGGAGTACTGCTGGATCAGACAGACGCACACGTTGCCGAGGAAATCCGCGAACTGGTTGAGAAACCGGGGGATGCCACTATCACGGACTTGCACGTCTGGCGGATTGGACCGCAAGCCCATGCGGCCATCGTCAGCGTCCTTGGTGAGGCCACTGCGAACGCCGATAGAATTCGTGAACGTCTCAAGCCGGTCCACGAAATCAGCCATCTGACGGTCGAGTTTCGACCTGTCTGATTCAGCGCCTCCCCACCAATGTCTCCAAAGGAACCCGCAATGCCTCCAGGGAAACGTGAACTGGCACGAATCGAACGTCGGTTGATGACCACGCTCACCGAAGCGTGCGAAACAGCAAAAGGTGAAATCGAAGGCTTTACCTGGCTCACCCACATAGCTGACCTGAACGCATTGGCTGAAACCCTGAAGGTAATCTGGGTGTTCGAAACCCAAGCTGACAGAAAGCGCGCCCTGGTTAACGCTAAGGCGCGCATCTTTGAGTTGACGGCCCTAGCGTTGAATGAGGCCAACATCGAGCTGATCCCTTCAGACCTTAACGTCCGCTTCGACTCTGAGGGGGAGTGTCAGCGAACTCACGGAGGTGACTGGAACACCCGCCTGACTCAATCACGTGTTTCCAAAGGTGGCTGACAATGGCTAAAGAAATCGAGAATCCCTGCATCTCAGTTTGCCAACTCAGTGGTGATCTGTGTGTGAGCTGTGGGCGAAGCAAGGAAGACATCAGAAAATGGAAACGCATGAAGCGGCCTGAAAAAATGGCCGCTGTGCAAAGGGCGAATGTGCGCTTGAAGGGACTGAAGAAAGCACATGGGTAGTCACTTGCCCAGGTTTACCGCTTTGGGTCGTTATGAGCCCCTCAGCTTTGATGTCTGGTTGGTCAAATTCTCAATCGCTGATCAGTCAAATGCGAATGACTGGTCAGGTCGTATGCAAACGCATGGCAACTGCGCTGCAATTTTGAAGCTCAGTCAATTCGGGTATTCCTCAGTCTCAATGCATTGAAAACTACAGATGCAGAACTGACGCTCATGGCTATGGCAGCGATCATTGGCGACAGGAGATGTCCCGTCAGTGGATAGAGCAAGCCTGCGGCAAGAGGAATGCCCATTGAGTTGTAAAGAAAGGCGAAACCCAAATTTTGCCGCATGTTTTTTACTGTTGCGACCGAAAGAGCCCGTGCTCGTACAATCCCCATCAGGTCGCCTTTTACCAGCGTGAGTTGCGCGCTATTCATCGCCACGTCAGTCCCTGTCCCCATGGCTATGCCCACATCTGCTCGCGCCAGGGCCGGTGCATCGTTGATACCGTCACCAGCCATGGCAACCTTCCTGCCATATTGCTGGAGGTCTGCGACCAGACGTTCCTTGTCCTGAGGTTTCACTTCACCGTGGACTTCTTCAATCCCCATCTCCCTGGCGACAGCCCGAGCGGTGGTGAGCCCGTCGCCAGTAGCCATGATAATTTTGATGTCATCAGCCTTGAGCTTGGTGACTGCTTCTTTGGAGGTCGGCTTAATTGGATCTGATACTGCCAACAACCCTGCCAATACCCCGTCGACTGCGAGGTAGATGATGCTGATGCCATCAAGTCGCAACAACTCTGCACGCTCTTGTAGGGGCTTAGTGCTCACGCCTGCGGCTTCCATCAACGCGGTGTTCCCCAGCTGGATCTTCTTGCCATCAACGATGCCACTGACCCCGATACCTGAACCAGACTCAAAGGATTCTGGCTTGGTGAGCTTAATGTTCTCGGTTCGGGCGTGATCGACGATTGCATGAGCCAAGGGATGTTCGCTGCCCTGATCAAGGCTGGCAGCCAAATGAAGAACATCGCGGGGATTGAAACTGGGAGTGGCCTCCACACTGTGAAACACTGGCCGTCCCTCTGTCAGGGTGCCTGTCTTATCGACAATCAGCGTGTCGATCTTGCAAAGGTTTTCGATGGCACTGGCATCCCTGAACAGCACGCCCATGCTGGCTGCTTTACCTGTCGAAACCATGATCGACATGGGCGTAGCAAGACCCAGCGCACAGGGGCAAGCGATGATCAGCACGGCGACAGCGTTGATCAGACCAAACACCCAACTGGGCTCAGGGCCAAAAAGCCCCCAACCGACAAATGTCAGTATCGCAATCGCGATAACACCCATCACAAAGTAGCCGGCAATCGAGTCGGCCATTCGTTGCATTGGTGCTTTGGAGCGCTGAGCCCGAGCGACCATCTGTACGATCTGTGACAGCATGGTCTCGGCGCCGACTTTCTGCGCCTCCATTACCAAGCTCCCATGTGTATTCAGCGTGGCGCCGATCAGGCTATCTCCAGCTCTCTTCATTACTGGCACTGGCTCGCCAGTGAGCATGGACTCATCCACCGCACTTTCACCCTCCAGTACTGAGCCATCAACGGGCACCTTTTCACCTGGTCTGACCCGCAAGTGGTCTCCTAGGTGAACATGGGTGAGAGGAATGTCTTCCTCTTGGCCATCGGCATTGATCCGGCGTGCGGTTTTGGGTGATAGACCGAGAAGGGACTTAATGGCGGCGGAAGTTTGCGATCGGGCTTTGAGCTCAAGAATCTGCCCAAGCAAGGTGAGCGAGATGATAACCGCGGCGGCTTCGAAGTAGACGCCGATACGTCCATCTTGCATAAAGGTAGCGGGAAAGCTTTGGGGTAAGAACGTAGCCATGACGCTGTAAAGGTAGGCTGCGGCGGTACCCAAACCAATCAAAGTCCACATGTTTGGACTGCGATTTCTAATAGAGGCTATGCCCCTTACAAAAAAGGGCCAACCTGCCCATAAAGTCACCGGTGTCGCCAGAGCGAACTCGATCCAGTTTTGGGTCGAGCCATGGAGGAGTTGTAGCGAGTGTCCCGCCATGGCGAGCACGGTCACTATCACGGTTAATGGCAGCGACCACCAAAAGCGGCGGGCGAATTCCCGGAGTTCGGGATTTTCTTCTTCATCAAGCGCGGGCATGACCGGCTCTAATGTCATGCCACATTTAGGGCAGTTGCCGGGTCCGGACTGGCGTATTTCCGGGTGCATCGGACAGGTAAACTCAGTGCTTGTTTGTACCGCAGACTCTGGAGTGGTGACGCGGGATTCGGCGCTCGAAACATTACCGCTGAAGCGTTCAGGATCAGCTCGAAACTTCTCCTGGCATTTCAGGCTACAGAATTGATACGTCTGTCCCTGATAAGCCTCACCAAATTTACTTGATGAAGTGACTGCCATTCCGCACACCGGGTCACGTAGATCATCGTCATTGAGCGGAGCAGCATGGGCGTGACTGTGGTCGTGGTGGCTCGATATGTTAGGCATGGCTATTTCCCTTCTTTGTCCTTGTGGGTTGCTGCCTGATCGCCATGGCTATGTCCGCCATGTCCATGTCCAAAAAAATGCATCAATGGACAGATCAACAGAATCAGATAAGGCCAAAATGGATAAACGTGGCTGAAATGCTCCCGCAACACGTAGAAGGCACCAATCGCAATGAGCATGATTAGTACAACGCCTGTTTTGCGCCTCCAAAATGGTGCGGTGGTGTTTCCATCCGGATGTTGATGTTTATTCATGATCTAAACTCCACTGTGTAAGTGTTGCTGTGATCTCTGCGACAGAGCGTAGCCAACTCGTGCGTCGAAGCGGTGTAGCAGCCAGATCCGGATTACTTCAGGTCAAACGGACCAACCATCCCTGACTGATAATGCCCTGGCACGTTGCAGGCAAACTGAAGGCCTGTGCTGTTGTTGAAGGTCCAGATCAGCTCTTGGGTTGCGCCAGGCTCAATCAGGACGCTGTTCGGGTCGTTGTGCTCCATTCCGACCATCTTCATCCCACCCATGCTGTGGCCCATACCGCTCATCGTTTTCCCGGTACCGGTGGGGTTAAGCGTCCCGTTCTGGAACATGCTTGCCATTTCTTTTTGGTGTGCTGCATGAGCAGCGGCTTTTCCGATGTTGAACTCGTGCAGCAGCGAACCCTTATTGCGGAGAACAAATCGAATAGTTTCACCAGGCTTTACGTCGATGCTTTCAGGTTTGAAGAAAATATCGCCCATTTCGACCTCCACCGTACGGGTAACCTCAGAGGCGACGCCAGGCTGGCCGATGTCCTCTTTCCCATGCCCTGCGCTGGCCATAGCCGTAGCACCGAAGAGTAGAGTGATTGCTGCGATGACAGGGGTAACGAGCTTAGCTTTCATAGTGACCTCGAGAGTAAGAGTGGGAACACTGGCTATGCTAAAGACACGGAGCTGCCAGTTAACTGACCTGAACACTACATCTCTGTCAGTTTTCAAAAAAACACGGCGTCCAAAGACGCCGTAGTCAACTGAACTGTTCAAAAAGCCCTTTGGAAGCCGGTTTTCACTGATGATTCTCTGAAAGCATCAGCTTGTGCTCACGTTGCATTTGGCTCAAAACGTCGTCGACAATTTTGTCGTGCTTTTCCATCCAGGCCAGGTGCTGTTGGGGTGACATTGAGGCGTCTGGATGATCTTTATGGAGTTGGCTCATGATGTCGCCGAGCATCTTCATATGCTCGGCCATGTGGACATGACGCTGTCCTTCAGGGGCTTTTTCAGCTTGGATCAGTACGGCTTCAGCCCTGTCGCGTAGGCCTTCCATACGCTCTATCACCCGGTCTCCGCCACTTTCAGCCCATACAGAAGCTGAGACGAGTATTGAGCTCACAAAAAACAGCATTTTCAGGCGATTCATGGGGCAACTCCTTATGGAATTGTTTTCCGGCTCCCAAACGTTTCATGCTGAAGAGTCGGTTTGAGCACCAGGAAGTACTCATGCTTGAACCCTAGACAGCGCTTGCTGACATCTACCTGAAGCCAATATTACTTTTCTGTCAGTTGCTGGTTGGCTGGCGTGTTTCGTTGCAGACTGCGCTTCATCATTATCCGAGAGCCACCCTCATGAGACTTCTGGTTGCTGAAGACGAACCCAAAATAGGTATCTATTTGGAGCAAGGACTCACGGAGGCGGGGTTCAATGTGGATCGCTTTACCAATGGCCAAGTGGCGCTTCAGCACGCTTTGAGCGAGGCCTATGACCTGCTGATTCTAGACGTCATGATGCCTGGGCTGGATGGCTGGGAAGTACTTCAGAAGGTTCGTGCATCCGGAAAAGATGTTCCCGTGCTCTTCCTCACGGCGCGAGACCGCGTTGAAGATCGAGTGAAAGGACTTGAACTCGGAGCAGATGATTACCTGATCAAACCCTTCGCATTTTCTGAACTGTTGGCTCGCGTCAGAACGTTGCTGCGTCGGGGTAACGGCGCTCCCTCGCAAACCTATATGAAATTGGCTGATCTGGAGGTGGACCTACTCAAGCGTCGGGCCATTCGTGGAGGTAAGCGCATAGACCTTACAGCCAAAGAGTTTGCGCTGCTTGAGCTGTTGCTACGACGTCGAGGGGAGGTGCTGCCAAAGTCACTTATCGCCTCCCAGGTTTGGGATATGAACTTTGATAGCGATACCAACGTTATCGAGGTTGCAGTGAGAAGGTTGAGGGCCAAGATAGATGACGACTTTGAGGTCAAGTTGATTCATACCTCAAGGGGAATGGGTTACATGCTCGACGCACCTGATTCGGAGTCGGAATGAACCGAATGTCCCTGACAGCTCGCATGAGCCTTATGTTCATGCTCGCGGTAACAGCCGTTCTCACCGTTGCCGGACTCAGTTTCAATAACCTCAGCCGGCATCACTTCAAGATGCTGGATCAGCAGGCGCTGAACGAAAAACTCCATTCGACTCAAAGAATTCTGACGGGATTGAACAGCATTGATCAATTCAGTGATGTTAAGCCTGAGCTGGAGGCGCTGCTTGGCGCTCACCGTGATTTGACTGCCCTGATAATCGATGGTGGTGGCAAACTACTGTTTGCTGATCCCGGTCCCGTCGATGTTCCGGAGGAATTCCGCACAATCCCAAACAACAACGTCTGGGAGTGGCGAGATCAAGAGCAGATGTTCCGTGGAGTGACGGCACAAGCCATTGTGACGGGACAAGACAAGCCATTGACCGTCATGTTGATCTTTGACGTTACTCAGCATATGTCCTTTTTCGAGACGCTTGAGCGATGGTTTTGGATAGGGCTGGTGATCAGCGCGCTGGTCAGTGCGGCGCTGGGCTGGATGGTCGCAAGCAGTGGTATGCGGCCTATTCGCCAGGTCACACGGGTCGCTGCCTCAATGTCAGCAAAATCACTCAAAGAGCGCATCCCCTTAGCACCCGTTCCCAAAGAACTTCAGCAAATGGTGCTGTCATTTAACGCAATGTTGTCTAGGCTCGACGATGCATTTGTCCGTTTATCGAACTTTTCCGCAGACATTGCCCACGAACTACGGACCCCCGTGAGCAACTTGATGACCCACACCGAAGTGGTGCTTTCTAGAAAAAGGAACATCGAGGACTACGAAGACAATCTGTACTCAAATCTTGATGATTTGAAGCGTATGGGGCGAATGATCGATGACATGCTTTTTCTGGCGAAGTCTGACAATGGTCTGATCACGCACGAGAACAAACCGATAGATTTGGTGGAAGTCGTAGAGAAATTGCTCGAATACTACCGTCTGTTGGCTGATGAGCGAGGTATTGAGCTAACAGTTTCAGGAAGTGGCAGTGTTCGAGGCGATGTTCTTATGCTCCACAGAGCCATTTCTAATCTGCTCTCAAATGCGCTGCGCTACACCTATGAAGGGAAGTCCATCAGTGTCGATATTCGGCAGAAGGAGATGTCGGTATTGGTCGTTGTGGAGAACCATGGAGAGCCCATTGCTCCCGAACACCTCGAAAAGCTGTTCGATCGCTTTTACCGCGTGGACCCAGCTCGGCGAGAAGGCAGTCCAAGCAATGCGGGGCTAGGTCTGTCGATTACCCGATCAATAATTGAAGCGCATGATGGCAAGATATGGTGTACGTCCTTTGATGGAAAAACGGCCTTTCATCTGGAGTTTCCTCGTGTTGACTTGAAGGTCAGCTGATCAACGGTGCATTTGTGATCAACGGCGATCTCCCAGCCTGCGCCCCGCGTTCCACTTTCGTTATTTTTGAATGAGTGAAAACCCTAGTATTGCGGGCACGCGGTCTCGTCTTTAAGTTTCGCTACGCCCGCCAATTCGAGGCCAAACACCGCCTCAAGCTGACTGAAATGTAATCGAACAGTTTGCGTTCGTGTGGCATCGTGTTCTTGCACTGTGACGTTGGGGCCTAGTGAGTTTTTCGTGTTCAACCGGCCCTAGAACACGGAGGCTACTAGCTAATCATCAGTGGTTTTAACAAGAACCGAAAAGTAAAAACTAGATATTCCCAAACAAACCTCGAATCAACAGCTCTTGCTGTGAGGAGTCTTGCATGTCATTCCTTAAAACTACGACCGTGGCTGTTGCACTTACCGCTGGTTTGCTTCTGAGTGCAGTTGCTCAAGCACATCCAAAGCTCCTTTCTTCCACTCCGGCAGAGGGTTCGGATGCGGCGGCCCCTTCGAAAATTGAACTGCACTTTTCTGAGAATCTCACCACTCAGTTTTCCGGTGCAAAACTGATCATGACCGATATGCCTGGCATGCCAAACTCCCCAATGGGTGTTAAGGCCGCCGTCGCTGGTGGCGGTGATCCGAAAACGATGGTGATTACACCGGCAGCACCTCTGACCACCGGTACCTACAAAGTTGAATGGCGTGCTGTCTCCTCGGACACTCACCCGATCACCGGCAACTTCTCATTTAAAGTGAAATGATTTATGAGCGACTCAATAAATATTGTGGTTCGCTTTGCTCTCTATTTCGACCTGATGTTGTTATTCGGATTGGCAATTTTCGGCTTATACAGCCTCAGGGGAAAGGAAAGAGTATCGGGCACGGTCTTGAATTTTGAGTCGCTTCTTTACGGTACTTCTGTTGCAGGTGTAGCCCTATCCCTTGTCGCCATGTTGTTGCTTGCGAAAGCAATGAGCGGTGTGTCGGAGCTTATGGAGCTACATCACCATATTTTTGAAATGGTCCTCATGGGGACCGACGTCGGGTTGACTTGGATGGTCCGAATAGCTGCCTTGGTGATGGCAATTATTGGCGTCGCGTTGAACAAGCGATTTCCGACACCCAGTCTCTGGATCGTCACCGTATGCGGAGCGATTGCGTTGGCGACGTTGGCTTGGACAGGGCACGGTGCCATGGATGAAGGCAGCCGACGCTACTGGCATTTCATCACCGATATATTCCATCTTTTAGCCGCAGGTGGCTGGTTGGGTGCTCTATTGGCTTTCGCTCTACTGCTGAGGTTGAAATCGCTAAAGGGCGAACAAGAAGCTCGAATTCTTGCACGGGTGCTGACTGGTTTTGAATCGGCCGGCGCTGTGATCGTAGTGATCATAAGCATCACAGGCGTAGTGAATTATCTGTTTGTCGTTGGTCCAAATCTCGATGAAGTGATGCTCAGTACGTACGGTGTACTGCTATTTTTGAAGGTCCTGCTCTTTGCCGGGATGATCGTGTTAGCCACGCTGAACCGCTTTCACCTAAGTCCGGTATTGGAGCGGTCAGTTCGAAATGGAGAGTACTCTGCCGCGGTCAATGCCTTGCGCCGCAGCATGACACTCGAGTTTTTAATGGCAGTCATCATAATTTGCCTTGTCGCATGGTTAGGCACTTTAAGTCCGGAAATGGAAATGAGCGCGGAATAGATGTACCTGACTTCGGAGAGGCGACGAGCTTCTTGGAAACCTGCATCTCACCTGACCCGAACGCGAACCTCGACTAATCACAGCGGAGGGCTGATCACCGTATGTTTGACAACTTTTTGTGATTAACGTCTCAAACAGCAAAATGCCGGAGTTCGACCGCAAGGTTCTTGAGGTCTTGAGGGAGCCGCTGGAATCGGGCTGCGGATTCCACGCCATTCGGACACTCAGCCCACGAACATCCGGACACTCGTTCCACGCTCATTCGGACAGGCAGTCGGAGCGCAGCGACGCAGGTTCGCATTGTTAGTCTGAAGTCCCGGTTGCAGTCAATTTCGTTGCGCGCCTGCGCATCGATTCGCCCTTCAGTTCGATCCTATATGCGTTGTGCACCAGCCGGTCGAGGATCGCATCGCCTAAGGTCGGATCACCGATCAGCGCATGCCATTTGTCCACCGGCATCTGGCTGGTCACCAGTGTCGAGCGGTTGCCGTAGCGGTCGTCCAGCAGCTCAAGCATGTCGCGGCGTTGCGCGGCGGTAAACGGTGCCAGGCCCCAGTCGTCCAAGATCAGCAGGTCAGTCTTGGCATAGCCGGCCATCAGTTTGGCGAAGCGGCCGTCGCCGTGGGCCAGGCCCAGTTCCTCCAACAAGCGTGGCAGGCGCAGGTAGCGCACGCTGTAGCCGTCGCGGCAGGCCTTGTGGGCCAGCGCGCAGGCGAGCCAGGTTTTGCCTACGCCGGTTGGGCCGCCGATGATCAGGTTCAGGCCGTCGCGCAGCCACTGGCCGCTGCCCAGTTGCAGGATCAGCGCCTTGTCCAGGCCACGAGGGCTGCGGTAGTCGATGTCTTCCAGGCAGGCGTTATGGCGCAACCGCGCTGCTTTGAGGCGAGTGGTCAGGCGGGCGTCTTCGCGCTCGGTCAGCTCGCGATCGACCATCAGACCGAAGCGTTCGTCGAAGCTGAGATCATTGATATCGGGCGTTGCGTGTTGCTCGCCCAGCGACTTGATCATGCCGTGCAGGCGCAGGGTTTGTAGCTTGTCCAGGGTCGGGTTCGGTAGCATTTTGATGCTCCTTTTTCAGGTCAGTGGTAGTAGCCGGGGCCGCGCAGGTTGATGTGCTCGTCGGGCAGCAGCGGCAGGTTTTGCTGGGCCAGCGGCAGCCGCTCCAGCCCTTGGCGCAGGATCGATTCAAGGCTCTTGTAACTGCACGCTCCCAGTGCTAGCGCACGCTGGCAAGCGGCTTCCAGCCGCTCTTCGCCGTGCTGTTTGCTCAGGCGCAGGATGCCCAGGCAGGCGCGGAAGCCGTGCTGCGGATGGATTCGGCGTTCGAGGATGTAGGCGATAACGCCAGCGGTGTTCGGCCCTGTCTGCTCGGCCCAGCGGATCAACCGTTGTGGAGTCCATTCGGCGTGCTCGCGGTGGCTCTTGGGCATGTGCTCGGTTTGGGTGGTGTGGCGGCCTTTGTGCTGTGAGCGAAGGTGGCTGGCCACGCGCTGGTTGGCGTGGAAGCACTCGACGGTCTGGGCGGTGAGTCGTACTTCGAGTTGGTGCTTCACTAGTTGGTACGGCACCGAGTAGAAGTGGCCATCGACCTCGACGTGATAGTCGATGTGGACGCGCACTTTTTTCCATTCGGCATAGACGTAAGGGTGTTCCGGCAGCCCTTGCAGGGCCGGTTGGTCGAGGGCCTCGAAGGCTGACCGGCGTGAGCCGGGCAGCTTTTTGAAGGGCTTGTGGTTGAGGCGATCCAGCAGCAGCGCGATGGCTGTGTTGAGTTCGCCCAACGAGAAGAACTGCCGGTTGCGCAGCACCGCCAGGATCCAGCGTTCGACCACTTGCACGCCGACTTCGACCTTGGCTTTGTCCTTGGGCTTGCGCGAGCGAGCAGGCAAGACGGCGACGCCGTAATGCTCGGCCAGATCGCGGTAGCTGGGGTTGATATCCGGCTCGTAACGGTGCGCTTTAGTCACGCCACTGCGCAGATTATCGGGCACCAAGATCTGCGTTGTGCCGCCGAAAAAAGCAAAACATCGGACGTGCGAGCCCAGCCAGTCGGGCAGTTTCTGCGACCAGGTGGCCTCGGCAAAGGTGTAGCTGGACGCGCCGAGAACGGCGACGAAGATCTGCGCCTGGCGGATCTCGCCGGTTTGCCGGTCGATGACCGGCGCTGTTTGCCCGGAGTAATCGACGAACAGCTTTTCGCCAGCACGATGCTCCTGGCGCATGACCACGTCGACCTTGGCGGCCCAAAGGCGGTAGTGCTCGCAGAACCAGCTGTATTGGAAGCCTTGCGGGTGAGCGAGTCGATATTCCTGCCAGAGCAAGGCCAGAGTGACGCCGGGGCGGCGCAACTCCGCGTGTACCCACGCCCAGTCAGGCATCGGGCGCTGGTCGGTGGGCACCGGCACTGCCGGTGGAAACAGCCGTCGATTCAGCTCCGCATCAGAAATATCGATGGGCCACTGAAGCCCACTTGCGGCGAACCGGCAAAGGTAATCTCCTGCACTCGAATGGCCGATGGATAAGCTGGCGGCGATCTTGCGCACGGACAGGCCGGCGTCGAACTTTAGGCGTAGTACCTCTCGGATTTTACGCATGGATAAACGCTCCACGACGACCTCTTCGCTTCGATAAAAGAGGCCGATGGTAGTGAATAATCCTGCGTTGCTGCCTGCCTCAAAGTGTCCGGATGGCCGTGGAATCGGTGTCCGGATGCTTGTGGAATGAGTGTCCGGATCAGCGTGGAATCAGTGTCCGGATGTTGGTGGAATGGGTGTCCGGATGGTCATGGAATCCGCAATCGGGCCACATCGTGGTTTCGCGCGCTCGTGACCGGGTGCGCTTTCCGGCGCGTTTTCAGTTGGTGGCGGCGATGAATCCCTGCCCCTGTGGATACCTTGGCGAGACCAGTGGCCGATGCTCGTGTACGCCGGACATGGTGCAGCGCTACCGCAATAAACTCTCCGGCCCCTTACTGGACCGCATCGACCTGCACCTGACCGTCGCCCGGGAAGCCACGGCGTTGAGCCCAAAAAGCGAATCCGGTGCGGATACGGCTACCGTAGCCGAGCAAGTGGCCGAGGCCCGCGAACGCCAGCAAAAGCGCCAGGGCTGTGCCAACGCGTTCCTGGATCTGCCGGGGTTGCGTCGGCATTGCAAGTTATCCACAACCGATGAAACCTGGCTGGAAACCGCCTGCGAACGACTGACCCTGTCGCTGCGAGCTGCCCACCGCCTGCTCAAGGTCGCCCGTACGCTAGCGGACCTTGAGCAAGCGGATCGAATCAGTCGGGAGCACTTGGCCGAAGCATTGCAATACCGGCCCGCCACGCCCTGATGGGCATCATGGCTTGCTCAGGTCCACCAGCGGCGTATTTCGTACTTCGGTTTGCTGGGCGCCCTGGATTTCATCGATACGTTTGAGGGCTTTATCCACGGCACCTTTATCCGCCAACAGGCTGTAGTGGATCTGGAACTGCTTGTGCTCTTTTGGCGCGATGGTGGGCACCAGGCCCAGTGGCCGTTGATACCGGCGGTTATAGGAAAAACTGGTGCCCGGCTCCAGCCCGGTCACGTAACCCTGACCTTGGGTATCGGTGTTTTTCCACAGGGAGAACACGGGGAGCGTGCCGGTGTTGAAGCCCACCGATACACCGAGGCTACCGGCCTTGTTGTGCAGCACGGTGAGGGTGTCGCCCTTGGCATCGGCATAAGGCACGACGTTGTAGACGGTTTCGTCGTAGTCCTTGGTTGGCCCTCGGTAGGTTTGCCAATCCGCCAGATCGCCCTTGGCCTTGTCGTTGAACGGCGAGACCTGCTTGACCGGCGCCGCGAAGCGAGCCCCCTGCTCCAGGAACGGTGTACTGAAATTGCTGTGGTAAAGCGCTTGGTATTCCTTCGGATAGTCGCCGTTGTTGGTCAGCGTGTCCTTGAGTGCGAAGCTCACGCTGCCGGGCTCGGTCAGCAGTTCGGTTTGTACCGAGAAATCGACCTTCTTGAACGCTTGCTCCTTCAGCTCGCCCCGCAGAGTAATCGCATAAGGCGGTTTTTCATCGATGTGCAGCGTCACTTTGTTGGCCGGGATGTTGGCGGCGCGGCCATGCAGCGTCAGCAGCTCGCCATTGTCCATACCGGGATGGCCGACCCATTCGTAGCCACAGCGGGTCACCAGCTCGTTGAAGCCTTCGAGCCAGCCCAGTCCACCGCGACCATTGAGCTCGATGAACGACGGATTGACCACTTCCTTGACCGGCGAATCCCAGCCCATACGCACTTCACCGACCGAGGCCTGCAGCACGTTCATGCCCCGCGTCGGGACGACCGAGAGCTTCATCGTACCGTTGTCGATATCGACGATGCTGACGCCTTCCTGCCGACCGCCATGCAGGGTGCGCATTGTCACGGAAAACGGCTTGTCGGTTTTCACGCCTAGCTGCTGGCTGGTGATTTTCCAGGGCTGAGCGGCTTTATCGGTGTCGAGCAGGACGTAATCCCAGGCCATGGCGTGGGACGTAGCGCCCAGGGCGCTGAGGGCAATGACAAGTTTGAGCGGAGTCATAAGGGCAGCCTTTTCTTGGAGTTGTGCGGTTTTTATAGACTTGAAGAAACGTTTCAGCAAGCTTAAAAACAGCGATAACCTTGAAAACCGCAAACGCCCGTTCGCCGCCAAGCCTCTGTGGGAGCGAGCCTGCTCGCGATAGCGGTGGGTCAGTGGCGGGGATGTCGGCTATGCCGACGCCTTCGCGAGCAAGCTCGCTCCACACTGATCGGGGATGGCCGCAAAATCTTCGTTCGCCGCCAGCTTCTGTGGGAGCGAGCCTGCTCGCGATAGCGGTGGGTCAGTGGCGGGGATGTCGGCTATGCCGACGCCTTCGCGAGCAAGCTCGCTCCCACACTGGTCGGGGATGGCCGCAAAATCTTCGTTCGCCGCCAGCTTCTGTGGGAGCGAGCCTGCTCGCGATAGCGGTGGATCAGTGGCGGGGATGTTGGCTATGCCACTGTTGTCGCGAGCAAGCCCGCTCCCAGAGGGATCTGGGGTGAACTTGCTCGCGATGAGTCTGCAGGACGCCTCAGCGGAACCGGTCAACCTCTTTGCGCAGGTCCTGCGCCAGTTTTTCCAGTTCCTTGGCGGTGATCGCCAGGTTCGAGACCACTTCGCGCTGTTCGCTGTTGGCCATGGCGATGCTTTGCAGGTTGCTGCTGAGCAGGGTCGCGGTGCTGCTTTGCTCCTGAGTGGCGGTGGTGATCGCCGCGAATTGCTGGCCTGCCGAACGGCTTTGCTCGTCGATGCGCGCCAGGGCCGAGGCCACATTGGCATTGCGCGACAAGCCTTCTTGCATCAACAAGTTGCCTTTCTCCATCGTACTGATGGCGTTACCGGTTTCCTGCTGGATGCTATTGATCATGCCGGAAATTTCGTCAGTGGCCTGACGGGTACGGGACGCCAGGCTACGAACTTCGTCAGCCACTACGGCAAAGCCCCGACCCTGCTCACCCGCACGGGCGGCTTCGATGGCCGCGTTGAGCGCCAGCAGGTTGGTCTGCTCGGCGATCGAGGTGATCACCCCGACGATGCCGCCGATTTCCTGGGAGCGCTGGCCCAAGGTGTTGATGACCGTGGCAGTGCTGTTCAGTGCGCCAGCAATTTGCTCCAGCGACGAGGATGCTTCATCCATCGACGTACGACCGATGCGGGTTTGCTGGGCGTTATCCTGGGCCAGGCGTTCGGTATTGCCCATGTTATCGGCGATGTTCAACGAGGTCGCGCTGAACTCTTCCACTGCGCCAGCCATGCTGGTGATTTCGCCGGACTGCTGCTCCATGCCCTCATAGGCCCCGCTGGACAACCCGGACAGGGCCTGGGCGCGGCTGTTGACCTCTTGCGAGGCCTTGCGGATATGTTCGACCATGGTCGACAGGGCCTGGCTCATCTGGTTGAACGCACGGGCCAACTGACCGATTTCGTCGTGGCTCGACACATTCAGACGCACGCTCAGGTCGCCGGCGCCCAGCGCCTCGGCCTGGCGCACCAGATCGCCCAGCGGGGCCAGTTTGCTGCGCAGCAGCCACACCGCCGAGCCCACGGCCAGCAACATGGCCAGCAAGCTGCCGATAGCCAGTTGCGTACCAACACTCCAGGTCACGGCGCGAATCTCGGCTTTCGGCATGCTCGCCACCACCGCCCACGGACCGTCCTCGAACGGCACGGCAACGCTGTAGAAATCTTCAGCGGTATCGCTCCAGAACACACCTTTGCCTGGCTTCTTGACCAACTCCTTGATGGTCCCGGTCGCCTGCTCCAGCGCCTGCACACCCGCTGGCGGAACCAACCATTTGTTTTGCTCATCCAGTACCGCCAGCGAACCGGTCTGACCGATACGGAAGCGCTTGAGGTTCTCGAACTGGGCGTTCTGTGCGTCGGTGTAATCGAATCCCACATACAACACGGCAATGATCTTACCGCTGCTATCGCGTACGGGGGTGTACTGCGACATGTAGAAGCGCCCGAAAAGCAGGGCCCGACCAATGTAGCTCTGCCCACTCATGACCGGGGCATAAGCCGGGCCGGCACGGTCGAGCAAGGTGCCGATCGCCCGCGAACCGTCCTGCTTGGTCAAGGAAGTGCTCACGCGGATGAAATCGTCGCCGCTACGCACGAACACTGTCGCCACTCCGGCGGTCGTCTGCCTGAACTCATCAACTTCCTTGAAGTTGTTGTTCAGCACTTCGCTGCCCAGTCTCAGGGTTGGAGCCTGCACGCCTGCCACCGCGACCGGCTCATCCGGGTGAACGCTCAGGCCTGCGCTGAAACGTTTATCGAACAGCCCGCTCAATCGCTGCGTGCTTTCACGCAGGGTGCCATGGAACGTATTGAGCTGGTCGGCCATCAGGCGCGCTTCGCTGGCCAGGTGTTCTTCACGGGTCGCGAGGTTGGCGGAGTCCAGCGAGCGCAGGGCAAAGACGGTGCTGCCGGAGATCACGATCGCCAGTATCACGGCAAGGGCTAGGCCCAGCTGTGAGGCGATTCGGGCACGAGGTTGAGACATGACGGCTCCTAGCCAAGTGACCGGATCATCCTGATCACGTCGCACACTCGGCAATTTTATTCGGGTGATATGTAGGCAGTCCCTTTCTAATACGAAAGTACTACTCCCACACATTCGGCGGCGAAACCGAATACTTGAGCGCTTTGGAAGGAATAATGCCAAGTGGCTAGCACGGGCGCTTCAACGATTCAGCCCAGACGCTTTACGTCGGGTAATTGCATGGCCTTCACTTCGCCCTGGAGAAAATCGCTCAGACGGCGCAAACGTTCACCTCCTGGACGGGTTTTCGGCCAGACGAGGTAATAGTGCTCGCCGCTGGCGACGGCGGTAGGCCATGGCAGACTCAAGCGCCCTTGGGCCACGTCCTCGGCCACCATCAACAGATCACCCATGGACACGCCGTAGCCGCGCGCCGCGGCGATCATGCCCAGTTCCAGCGTATCGAACACCTGCCCGCCCTTGAGCGAGACCTGATCGGACAGACCCATGCGCGAAAGCCAGTTGCGCCAATCACGACGGTCCGGCGTGGGATGCAGCAATTCTGCGCTGGCCAACCGCGCCACATCCCAGGGCTGGTCGTTCAACAGGTTCGGTGCGCCTACCGGAATCAGCTCCTCGGGAAACAGCAAGCTTGCCTCCCAGTCGCTAGGAAAATGCCCGTTGCCCAGTAATACCGCGCAATCGAAAGGCTCGGTGTTGAAGTCCACTGAATCGACGTCCATCCAGGCGCTGGTCAGTTGCACTTCATTGCCGGGCTGAAGATGCCGGAAGCGGCTCAGGCGCGCCAACAGCCAACGCATGGTCAAAGTGGACGGCGCCTTCATGCGCAGGATGCCATCTTCGCCGTGCAAGGTATGACAGGCCCGTTCCAGCGCCATGAAACCCTCACGCACGCCCGGTAGCAGCAACCGCGCCGCTTCGGTCAACTGCAGGTTGCGACCACTGCGCTGGAACAGCCGACAGGCAAAGTGCTCTTCGAGTGTACGAATATGCCGGCTGACGGCACTTTGAGTAATCGATAGTTCTTCGGCCGCCCGGGTGAACGAGCTGTATCGCGCCGCCGCTTCGAATGCCCGTAACGCATAAAGAGGAGGGAGACGACGAGACATCGGGAAAAGCTCCTATGGCGATATTTACGCACCCTATCAGAAAGTTATCAGCATGAGTTTTAATCATGCCAGTGATCGCTTTTATCCTTTTGTGCAAACCGCTGAGAGCGCCGAGAATCGCCGTTTTACAGCCTTGTTTGAACATGGAGTGTGATGATCATGCGGCATCCGGTGCGAATCGAACTGTGGGCTATCCTGCGGCTGGCAGGGCCGTTGATTGCCTCGCAGTTGGCGCACATGCTGATGGTCCTGACCGACACCCTGATGATGGCGCGCCTGAGTCCCGAGGCCCTGGCAGGCGGCGGGCTCGGAGCGGCGACCTATTCATTCGTGTCGATTTTCTGCATCGGTGTGATCGCCGCGGTGGGCACGTTGGTGGCGATTCGGCAGGGTGCCGGTGATGTCGAAGGCGCCACCCGACTGACTCAGGCCGGGTTGTGGCTGGCCTGGTTGATGGGGTTGGTGGCCGGGCTCCTGTTGTGGAACCTCAAGCCGGTACTGTTGCTGTTCGGCCAGACCGAAACCAATGTCCTGGCCGCCGGCCAGTTCCTGCTGGTGCTGCCATTCGCCCTGCCCGGCTATCTGAGTTTCATGGCCCTGCGCGGCTTTACCAGCGCCATTGGCCGGGCTACCCCAGTGATGGTGATCAGTCTCGGCGGCACGGTGGCCAACTTCCTGCTCAATTACGCACTGATCACCGGCATGTTCGGCCTGCCAAAACTGGGCCTGATGGGAATCGGCCTGGTCACGGCCATCGTCGCCAACTGCATGGCTCTGGCCCTGGCCTGGCATATTCACCGGCATCAAGCCTACCGCGCTTATCCGTTGCTCAATGGTCTGTCGCGGCCCAATCGCCAGTACCTCAAGGAACTGTGGCGCCTGGGTCTGCCCATTGGCGGCACTTACGCAGTGGAAGTCGGGCTGTTCGCGTTCGCCGCGCTGTGCATCGGCACCATGGGCAGCACGCCATTGGCAGCGCACCAGATCGCTCTGCAGATTGTCTCGGTGGCATTCATGGTCCCGGCGGGAATGTCATATGCGATCACCATGCGCATCGGCCAGCACTATGGCGCCGGGCAACTGCTGATGGCACGGCTGGCCGGTCGGGTCGGAATTGGCTTCGGCGCAGCGGTCATGCTGGCGTTCGCGATGGTGTTCTGGTTGCTGCCAAACCCATTGGTCGGCTTGTTCCTGGACCACGACGATCCGGCGTTTCGCGGAGTAATCGAGCTGGCGGTGAGCCTGTTGGCGGTAGCGGCGTGGTTCGAGCTGTTCGACGGTGCGCAAACCATTGCCATGGGCTGTATCCGTGGGCTCAAGGACGCCAAGACCACCTTCCTGGTGGGCCTGGGCTGTTATTGGCTGATTGGCGCACCGGCGGCATGGTGGATGGCCTTCCATCTGCACTGGGGCCCGACCGGCGTCTGGTGGGGCCTGGCCCTTGGTCTGGCCTGCGCGGCGGTGAGCCTGACCCTGGCATTTGAGTGGAAGATGAAGCGAATGATCCGCAGTGAGCCTCTGCGGCACCAGGGCTTTGAAACTGTCCAGGCCGACTGAAATCCCATGCGGGAGCAGGCTCGCTCCCACAAGGCTTGGTGTCAGCCGATTTCCAGCACCGACTGCTGGCTGCCGTCAAACGTCAGGTATTCCACCAGTTCCGCCAGGGGCAACGGCTTGCTGATCAAAAAGCCCTGCACCTGGTCGCAGCCGTAACCGCGCAGCAAATCCAGTTGCTCCCGGGTTTCCACGCCCTCGGCCACCACTTCCAGGTTGAGGTTGTGGGCCAGGTTGATCATCGCATGGACCAATTTGCGATTTTCCTCGCGCTGCTCCATGCCACCCACGAAGCTCTTGTCGATCTTGAGCAAGGCGATGGGCAGGCTGTTGAGGTGCACGAACGAGGAGAAGCCGGTGCCGAAATCGTCCAGGGAAAAGCGCACCCCCAGGCGACCCAGGGCGTCCATGGTCTGCTTGACCAGTTCGCTGCGGCGCATGACGGCGGTTTCGGTGAGTTCGAATTCCAACCACTGCGCCTCGACACCGCGTTCGGCGATCAGGCGGCTCAGGGTCGGCAGCAACTGGCTGTCCTGGAACTGCCGGAACGACAGGTTGACCGCCATGTGCAGGGGCGCCAATCCCCTTTCACGCAGCGCCTGCATGTCCCGCAATGCCCGGGAAATCACCCAGTAGCCCAGCGGTACGATCAGCCCGCTCTGTTCGGCCAGTGGCACGAACTCACTGGGAGGCAATAGCCCGCGTTCGTTATGACGCCAGCGCACCAGGGCTTCGAGGCCGACGATGGTGCCGCCATCGAGGCTCAGCCGGGGTTGGTAATGCAACTCCAGCTCGTCGCGCCGCAGCGCCCGACGCAACTCGCTCTCCAGGTCGGCGAGGCTGCGGGCGTTACGATTGATGCGTTCGTTGAAGATATGAAAGGTGCAGCCCTGGGTGCTCTTGGCCTGCTGCATGGCGATATGGGCGTGCCACATCAGCGGGTCCGCGCCGGCCTGGGCGCGAGCGTGGGCGATCCCCAGGCTGCAACCGATCAGCAGGCTTTCACCATCGACCCAATAAGGTTCGGCCATGGCTTCGGTGATGCGCTCGGCCATCCACTCAGCCCGCTGAGGCGCCCGGCGGGTGTCGATCAGCAGCGCAAATTCGTCGCTGCCCAAGCGCGCCAGTTGATCGCCGGCTTCAAGCGAACCTTTGAGCCTCGATACTACTTGCAGGATCAAACGGTCACCGGCCTGGTGGCCGAGGGCATCGTTGGCATGACGGAAGTTATCCAGATCCAGATGCCCGAGCGCCAGGCCACGGCCTTCGTTTTCCGCCAGGCGCGCCGCCAGCAGGGTCTGGAAGCCCTGGCGATTGGCGATGCCGGTCAGCGGATCCTGTTCGGCAAGCCGCTGCAGCGTGTTTTCCAGCACTCCGCGCTCGCGCACATGGCGCAGGCAACGGCGCAGAGTGGCGCCATCGAGCACATCACGTACCAGCCAATCGCTGACACCATCAGGTGCAGTGGTGGGCTCGTGCTCGAGCAACAGGACCGTCGGCAAACGGCAACGACCGGGTGCCGGCTGCAACGCCGCGACGGTCAACAGCACCGCGTTGTGGTTGTCTTCGAACAGGCTGCTGACCGACTCCCAGCTCGGAGCACTGATCAACACGACCGACGGCCCCATGGGGGCCAGGCACTCGCGCAAAATCGCTGACCATACCGGCTCTTCGGCCAATAGCAGCAAACGCAAGGGTTCGACAGACGTTGACAAGCTGACTCCCTAGACTCTGCAAGGTAATAGGCGCAGGGCATTATGACCTGCTGACCGCTAATGACCAATGCCAATGGTTCTCAAACACTTGCTTCAGACGGCTTTTCTTACCCTCGAAGCCGAACGCTGGACGCCCATTCGCCCCACATCCTGCGTGAAAGTAACAAAAGCGGCAAATGACAATGCAGTGTTGCGTCACAAGTCGGACAGAGCAGCACAATTCTGTGAGCCTGTTAAAATGCCGGCCCATTTTGCAAACGACTCCCTGACCCTGTC